>CAXXQT010000010.1:0-345396 GCA_963674575.2 Thermoguttaceae bacterium | reverse complement strand
ACCTGCCAGCAACCTCACGCCTTTTTCTAGAAGGCACCCATCCTTCTTATCTATGCCAGTTATCGCATTTATCCGGTGCGGGTCTTGGCGGAAATGCGGACCTTTCCGGAATCTCTTTCCTTGACGTCCTGTCTTGTGCGAGTTGTACTGGATATGCGGGTTATTGGGGCACGCGGAGAGAGGACGGGAGGGATTTGCGGAGAACCCGCCTGGCTGGGGGGTGGAATTTCTTGACGGTCGCGGTTTTGCCTAACTATACTAAATTACGTTCGACGGGTCGTGTCTTTTCCCAGGCGAGTCTTATTTATGAGAATGGCTGCCCCTATGCATATTTCCTGGCCCGGTCTCTCGGCGGTGATCTTGGCGGTGACCTTGGTTGGCCCTTCGTTCGGCCAGGCAGAGCCTGCATCGCAAGGTTCCCTTGCTCCGCGACGTTTGGCGGCAGGCGTTATGATTACCATTCCGCCCGACGTTCAGGCATCGGAAACATTCAGCGTCGATAACATCATGGAGTTGGCGGCAGCCGACGCGAGTTTTGATTTTGCGAAGGACATCCGTTTTCGCCGTGACATCTGGTATTTGCAGTTCAGCTTCAAACCGGTTCGGATGATCTGGGTCGACATTCCCCAGGCCGACGGCCACATGAAGCGGGAACTGGTCTGGTACCTGCTCTATTCCGTTACCAATCCCGGGGAAGCTCTTACCCCCGTCAAGCAGCAGGACCAAACCTACAAGGTGGAACCGACCCAGAAGCCGGTTCGTTTCGTCCCCGAATTCACGTTGAAGGTGGATGATGCCGAGGTCAATCGGGAATACCCGGAACGGGTTGTGCCCCTGGCGTTGGGACCGATCGTGACGCGAGAACGCCCGGGTCAGAAGCTCTACACGACGGTCACGATGGGCAAGAAACCGCTGGAAGTCGGTGAAACCCGCTGGGGCGTCGCAACATGGGATAACATTGATCCGCGGACCGATTTCTTCTCGGTCTTCGTGAAGGGACTGACCAACGCTTACCGGTGGCAGGATCATCCGGAGGGCTATCGTCCCGGCCAGGACCCGCTGGCCAAAGGTCGACAGTTTGTCCGGAAGACGTTGAAATTGAATTTCTGGCGACCGGGCGACGAGTATGACGAGAATGAGAACGAAATTCGTTACGGGATCCCCGGACAGGTTGACTACGAGTGGGTCTACCGCTAAAAAATAGGTTTCCCTGAAAAAATGACGGGACTCCCTTCTGGTAGGGAGTATTCGAGGCCGAAACCTAGAGTTGGGCTGCTGAGGGCTTCGCGACGGTCGTGGCGAAGTCCTTTCCTCTTAGACCCCTGCCCCCAAATTGGGGTGGCGGCGAGTCTTGCGGCCCCTCGCCACGTGGCGGACACGAGTGGATTGTCCCGGTGCGACCAATCCCCGACACGCCCCATTTGAGCACATAGTGAGGAGATTGAAATGGCACATAAAAAGGGACAAGGTTCCAGCCGAAACGGTCGTGACTCGAACGCGCAGCGACGGGGCGTGAAGCGATATGGCGGCCAGCAGGTTCAGGCCGGCAGCATCATCGTTCGCCAGGTCGGCACGAAGTACCACCCCGGCAAGGGAGTGGGCATGGGCAATGACTACACGATCTTCGCGGTCGTCGACGGCACGGTCCAATTCGATCGTGATGGGCGGCGAGTGAATGTGTTGGAGTCGGTCAACTGAATCAGTTGATTGTTCCGCCCGAAAAACCATGATTACGAGGGAATGGCTCTCCGGGGGTCATTCCCTTTTGTTTTGGCGGTTTCGCGATCAGGACGAGTGACCATTGTTCGTCGATGAAGTGGAAATCCGGGTCGAATCAGGAAAAGGGGGTGACGGCTGCGTCAGCTTCCGACGGGAGAAATTCGTCCCGCGAGGTGGCCCGGATGGTGGGGACGGCGGCAATGGCGGAAGCGTGATCCTTCGTGCACGCAACGGCGTGAACAGTCTGGCGGCATTGGCTCAGCGAAAGCATTGGAAAGCCAAGAATGGTCGGCCTGGCGAGGGGGCTCAACGTCACGGTGCCTCGGCAGAGGACCTTTGGATTAACGTGCCCCCCGGGACCGTCGTTCTTGACGCGGAACGGAGATTTGCGATCAAGGACCTGAAGGAGGAGGGCGACCAGGTTGTGATTGCGCACGGCGGCAAAGGGGGCAAGGGGAATGTCCGCTTCAAATCCTCGACCAACCGCACGCCCCGCCAATTCACCGCCGGGGGAGAAGCCGAAGCCCGGTTCATTCGGCTGGAGCTGAAAATCATCGCCGACGTGGGGTTGATCGGCAAGCCAAATGCGGGCAAGAGCACGCTGCTCAGCCGCCTCTCCCGTGCCAGGCCGGAAATCGCACCCTATCCCTTTACGACCAAGCATCCGAACCTCGGCCGGGTCCAGGTTGATTTCGATCGTTCGTTCATCATGGCCGACGTGCCTGGCCTGATCGAGGGGGCGCACGCAGGAGTGGGCCTGGGTCACGAGTTTCTCCGCCACGTTCAGAGGGCAGGGATCCTCGTACATCTTGTGGAACCGGACCCGACCGACGGAACCGATCCAATCCAAAACTACCAGGCGATTCGCCAGGAATTGGAGGCATTCGATCCGGAGTTGGGGGCGCGTCCGGAAGTGATCGTGGTGACCAAGGCAGACCTTCCCCAGGGGGAGGAGGTCCGCGAGAAACTGACCGCAGCCACGGAGAGCCAGGTGTTCTTGATTTCCGCGGTGACGGGCCAGGGTCTCAATGAACTGGTCGGCGCGGTTGCCTCCCTTCTTCATCCACCCCAGGACTGGTAGTTTCCGCACGTCCTGCAGCAACGGCCCGGTTACTCGAAAGTGGTTTCCACAATTGCACTCTGTGGGGTCTTTTTTGGGGCTAGTATCGGGTGGGTCCTTTTTGCGAGGCGTTGAATCCCCTAGAATTGCCCATGGCGTCGTTCTAAGACCGGTCGTGGCTTCTCATAGGGGAAAGCCTGATGGTTTGCATGACGAATCCTCGCGGCGGATCCGGCACAACAAGGCAGCCTCGGAAGATCGTGACGAACTCGGCAGGGTTTACGCTGGTCGAGTTGCTTGTGGTCCTTGTGATCATTGGAATCTTGATCGCCCTTCTGCTTCCCGCAGTCCAGGCGGTTCGCGAGGCGGCTCGCAGGATGCAGTGCCAGAACCACCTGAAGCAAATTGGGCTGGGAATTCTGAATTACGAAGCAGTCCACCGAGTCTTCCCAATGCCCAAAACAGAGGACCCGGACCACAACCTGCTTGCCTTCCTGCTACCCTACGTGGAACAGCAGGCGATCTACGATCAATACGACTGGAACTCGAACTGGAGTTCCGTCAAGAATCGTTCGGCACGGCAGAATGACATCGAGACTTTTCTGTGCCCCACGGCGCCGAGCAATCGTGTGTGCAGGAATCGCCAGTATTACGCAACAGACTACGCGACGTGTGAACATATCGACGCTTCCGTGAGCGGGCCGCTGGTTGCCGCCGGTGTGATCAGGGATCGGCGGAGTTGGTACAACCTGTTTCAGCCTTACTGGGCAGGGCCTTCGCGATCGGCGGCCGTGCGGGACGGGATGTCGAACACGTTCATGTTATTCGAATGCTCGGGTCGTCCCCGGAAATACCTGGAACATGGGCGGCGCGGTGATCCGGAGGCAACCCCCAAAGAACCGATCTCAGGGGCCGAGTGGGCCGACTCGGATGCCGAATTCTGGATCCATGAAGTGTGCCATGGATCGCAACTTTTTAATTGCAGCAACCGGAATGAGATCTACAGCTTCCATCCGGGTGGCGCGAATTTTCTCTACGGGGATGGTTCCGTCCGCTTCCATTCAGAGACGATGGAAGCCGAAGCGTTTGTTTCGCTGTTCACGCGAGCCGCGGGGGACGTGACGCCGTAGATGGCTCTAAGAGCTTCTGGCGGCAAACGCAAAGGTCTCGGCACTAGAAGCTTTTGACGGCGACGTCCGCGTTGTCCTCGATATCGAAGAGGCGGTCGACCTGGGTGATGGTGAACAGGGTACGGATTTCCGACTGGAGGCCGCACAGCTTCAGGATGCCCGCGGCGGCCTCGATCTTCTTCTTCAGGGCAATCAAGGCTCCTATTCCGGTGCTCGTCAGAAAAGCGACCGCCTCCAGGTCGAGCACGAAACGCTGGTCTTCCCGGGACCCGGTGACCTTCCCCAATTCCTGGGTCAGGCATTGGAGTTTCGTCTCGTCGACTTCTCGGGCGCGGAATCGAATGACGGTCACGCCGTCGACCTCGCAGACGTCAAGCATTTCGTAATCGGCCACAAGTGCGCTCCGGAAGAGGATTTGCCGACCTTTAACCTCCACGAATCTACTCCCCGACCGAGTTCACTGCAAGTCCGGGAGAAGGTGGGGGGAGGGAGGGGGACATTTTGGACGCACGTGCGAGGTTCTGGCCAACCACGCGCACGGCCTCCCCCATTGACTGGTTTGGCGAAGCGGGGGAACATGGTTTGGCCAGGGGACTTCTTTTTTGTCAGCCCAGTCCGAGGCAGAGCCTTGCTGGGACAGGAGCCGCAATCGTGAGCGAAATCGTACGTTTTTCCGTGTCGGTCGAGGACGAACTCCTGGATCAGTTCGACCGCTACTGCAAGGAAGAGAAGTTTGCCACTCGGAGCGAGGCCGTCCGGCAACTGATTCGCGACAAACTGACTCGCCAGGCCTGGGAAACGGGGGCCCAGGAAGTGGCGGGGACCCTGACCCTTGTCTATGATCATCATCGGCCCCAATTGCGCGACCGGTTGATGGACCTCCAGCACGACAACACGGACCTCATCGTATCCGTGCTGCACGCCCACCTGAGTCACGATCTCTGCCTGGAGGTGATCGTTCTTCGTGGGGCGGCGCAACGACTCCAGGATATTGCGGCCCAACTCCGGGGATTGAAGGGAATTTTCAAGGGGGAACTGGTGATGGCGTCAGCCGAGGATACGTAGTGCCGATCCGAGGCTGAAGACTGAAGGCCTAAGACTGAAGGACGTCAGAACAGGGACTCTACATCACCGCATTTGCATGGCCAAGAGCGACACGTCGTCCTTGGGACCCGTGTGGCTGCACCAGGTTTCGACGGCCCGAACGAGAGAGGTAACGCTGTCGGCCAGGGGGATTGAACGGGTTTCTTCAATAGACGCGAGCATCCGCGACTCGCCGAATTGCTCCATTTCGGGATCCATGGCTTCCGGGATGCCATCTGTATAGAGGAAGATCCGGTCGCCGGGAGCGAGTTGGACGGTATGTTCGTCATAGTCCACCTCGGGAACCCAACCGACAGCGAGGCTGGCGACTTCCAGGGCCTCGGGGCGTTGATTGGGGCGGAGGACGACGACCGGCGGGTGGCCGGCCGAGGCGTAACGAAGCTGGCCGGACTCCAGGTCGAACAGCCCGTAAACGATTGTGAAGTAGCGATCCCCGCATTCTTCCATGGGAAAGCGGCGGTTGAGCTCGGCAATCACCTCGGCGGGCGAGGCCACGTCGTGCCCGCCCTGGAGATCCGCCTTGAGCAGAAGCGAAGACGCAGAAGCGTGGGGGGTCATGACACGACTAATGGATACCGAGAGGAGCGATGCGGCCACGCCATGCCCGCTCACGTCGGCCACGTACATGCCGACGTGCTTGTTACCGAGAGGAAAGACGTTCAGGAAGTCGCCAGCCAGTTCGTCGCAAGGGCGGTAATTCCAGGCGAAATGCGTCTGTCCGATATCGGGCATCGTGGCGGGAAGCAGCGATTGTTGGACCCGGGCGGCCGCCTCGAGATCGCGGCTCATCCGCTGGTTCGCTTGCTCCAGTTCGGCGTTGCGTTGGGCGAGGCTGCGTTCCAGGTGGATAATTCGCTCGCCCGCCCGCAGACGCACACGCAATTCGTCCTGGTCGAAGGGTTTGCTGAGGAAATCGTCGGCCCCGGCTTCCATGCCGACGATGATGTCCTCCGTCTTGGACCGGGCCGTCAGGAGGATCACGAACACGTAGCCGGCGGTTTCGGACTCGCGAATTCGGCGGACAAGTTCGATCCCGTCGACCTCGGGCATCATCCAGTCGCTCACGACGATGGAGAAGTCGTCGGCCTGGAATTTTTCCCAGGCATCGCTCCCGTCGACGGCGGCAACAACCTCGTGCCCCCACTTCTCCAATTGACGCTGCAACATGCGGCGCGAGATACGATCGTCTTCGGCGATAAGGACCTTCATGGGGTTTCGTCCTGCAGCAGTGCCCGGAGTGCAGGGGCGAGCTTCTGGGCCAATCCTTCCAGGGCGGCCAGGGCTTCGGGGGCGTCAGCCAGGTTGCCGCTTTTGCCCAGGGTTTCCAGGCGAAGGGCAGCCGCGACGGTTGACTCGGCGCAGAAATTGGCGACCATCCCCTTGTAGGTGTGGGCGGCGACGCCCAAGGCCTCGGCATCCCTGCTCGCGATGGCTTCTCGGATCTGGCCGAGCAGGTCGGGCCCGTCTTCCTCAAGCATCTCGATCGTTTCGGCGAGGAATTCCATGTCGTGGTCGACCCGGTCGAGGAGGGCCGCCTGGTCAAAGAGGTCGCTCATGGGAACCGTCCTGGAAGGCTGCGAGAATAACGAGAGGGCGGGACTTTCGGTTGGTCGATTGTACAGGATGCAAGGCTGTTGCCCCAGACGCTCAGTCACGGATGGCGCCGTCGAGGGATTTTGGGAGGTTCTCGTTCAACCAATCGATCAGTTGCCGAAGGCGTCCCTGATCGCGTCGGTTGAAATGGAACACGAGCCGTGGCAAATCAGCCAAATCAGGTTCGTCTCGCTCCTCGCTGAGGGGGCCGCGGACGAGGAAGCCGCCCTTGAGCAGGATGTCCGAGAATTCGTCATGGATGCGTTGCAGGGCGCCTTCGTTCGGGGGCGTGTTCAGGCGGAGGACCAGTTTCTCGCGGACATAACGCATGCTGTGGTAGACACGAAAGAACTTCTGAATCTCTTCAACGGCTTCGTCGACCTGGTCGGTGAGCTTGAAGAGGGAAAGATCCTGCGCTTCGATCATTCCGGTTTCGAGGAGGTGGGTTCTGACGAATTCCATGAAGGCCTTCCAGTAGCTGCCACCGGGGGCATCCAGGAAGACGACGGGGACCATATCCCGTTTGCCCGTTTGGAGCAGGGTGAGCACTTCGAGGCCTTCGTCGAGGGTGCCGAACCCGCCCGGAAGCAGGCATATTGCATTGCTTTCCTTGACAAACACCAGCTTTCGGGTGAAGAAGTACTTCATGTGGACCAGTTTGGGGTCGCCGGCCACGACCGGGTTCGCCGATTGCTCGAAGGGCAGCATGATATTGAGCCCCATCGAGTGTTCCCGCCCGGCGCCTTGGTGTCCGGCCTCCATGATGCCCCCACCCGCGCCTGTGACGACCAGCCATCCGGCATCCGCCATGGCTTGACCGAACGCCTGGGCCTGTTGATAGCTGGGGTTGGTATCTGGGGTGCGGGCTGAGCCGAACACGGCTACCTTATGGGCATGCCGGTAAGGGCCGAAGACCTTGAAGGCGTAGCGAAGCTCCCGGAGCGTGCGGCTGAGGATCTTCAGGTCCCCACGACTGGTTTGGTCCTCTGCAAGGCGATCGGCCGAACTGCGGATCGTTTCGATGAGGTCAGCCACGTAACGCTTGCGCGGAACCGACGCAGCATCTCCGACCGAATTGCTCGTCTCCGACTTCGGGGACTCAACCTCGGCAGGATCACGTGATGGATTTGGGCCGGAAGGCGATGTCATGGGTCAGGCAGCCACGGAACAAGGCTGAAGGCTGTAGGCTGTAGGCTGAAGACTGAAGGACAGCAAAACAAGGGCTTTCGACACAAGCTGCGACTCACGCCAGAGGGGGGGGCAAAGGGGGCGTCTGCGAGCAGGCCGCTATCTCTATAATGGCTTATTGAAAGGGTAGGTTTCTGACAAGGGGAACTGGCACTGGGAACGGTCATTTCGGCCGTGTTGTCCCTGGCGGCGATGCCCCCCCTGGAGGTTCTTGTCTGAGACCCCGAACGGGACTAGACTTGTCTCGTTATGATTCGAGCCATTGAACAAGAAGGCGTTACGGTCATCGAACTCGATGTGAGTTACGACTCTCTTGACGATGCGGCCTTGGATCAACTGGGGGAAATTCTACTTTCAGCGGCCGCTGGAGGGGATCGTCCGGCGGTCCTGGTGGACCTCTCGAATACCCGATTCATTGGCTCACGATTCATCGGGCTCCTGGTCCGGGCGTGGAAACGGGTGCAGGATCGGGGAGGGCGAATGGGGTTGTGCTGCATCCCCTCCTGTGTCGAGAGGCTCTGGTTTCAACCCGACTCTATGACACGCTGTGGACCCCCTACGAGACTCGGGAGCAGGCTATCCTGGCCATGAAATAGTGCCTTCTCGCCGTGGGAAAGGCAGTCTCTCCCAGAATGGCTTTCTTCAATCGCTGCGGCTTAAGTTGCTTTTCTGTAATTGGTTACGCCAACTGGGTCCTGGCCCTCGTTGCGTAGCATATCGGTACGACCGGGCAGCCTGCCCTGGGGCTCTTCCGTCAATCGCGTGAACCAAGTCCAATCCCTGGGGCGACGTTTTGCTCGAGCGAGTCGGCTTCTCATGGACCGTGTGGTAACGGTCAGGCGATGGGACGGTGATAGAACTGGTAGGCCAGAAGGACTTGATAGAGATCCATGGAGATGGTGATCTCATCGTTATCGAAATCCCGAAGCCACGTCCTTTGGGATTGAACTGCATCCGCCAGAAGCGGGAGGATCTCGCCGAGGGGAAGAGTAACCGATTCTCGAGTCGCCTCTTCCGAGGCGATGGTGACGGTGTCGTCGCTTTGGGGGCCGTAGTAGATTCGCAGGGGGATGGAACTCATGGCTCGTCCTTGATTCGTGCCAGAACTGCGGCCTTCCTGGATAGGCGAAGGCGCAGCCCTGGAGGGGGCTCGCGCAACAAAACGCCTCCCTTGCTGCGTCATGTATCGGCAGCGAGGTTGATGACGTTTTGACGAATTTGTCCGGAAATGCGTTTTTTTCCCAGAATCGACGGTGGCACGATTCTAAGGGCCGATTTGGCAATTTGCGGAAAGCGGGAAGGTCGGGCATCCCTTTGGAGACCGTCGAATTTGCGATCGGTTGAACGAAGGCGCGCGTAATGCCTGAATCGGATGAGGATTGTCTTGCATGGCCGACACAGAACCTTGACAAGCCTGCGCAGGTGCCATAGAGTGCGAGGACTCTGTCTTTCACTCCCTTCCTTTTCGAGCGCGCGTCGGCCTTGAGCGGACGCCTGTCCACTGTTATGGGCGATCCCGTAACCATTAACATTCGCCATCTTTCACGCGGCCTGGGAATTCAACTCGGGCAGGTGCAAGCCGTCCTGGAACTGCTTGATGAAGGCAATACCGTTCCCTTCATCACCCGCTACCGCAAGGACCAAACCGGCGGACTTGATGAAGAGAAGATCCGCCAAATCCAGGATCGTCTCGCGAAGATGCGTCTGCTTTCCGAACGCAAGCAGACAATCCTTCGCTCGATCGAGTCGCAAGGAAAGTTGACCGAAGAGCTGGAAAAGCGAATTCGGTCCGCGAACACTGCGAAGCGGCTTGAAGATCTCTACCTGCCCTACAAGCCGAAGAAGCAAACTTTGGCGCAGCTCGCGCGTAGCCGCGGCTTGGAGCTGCTTGCCGACGAGATCATCGGATGCAGCCCGAACTGCGCCGACCTTGATCAGCGAGCCGCCGATTTCGTGAATCCCGATCGCGGTGTTCCGACGGCTGCGGAAGCACTGCTCGGCGCAGGGCACATCCTGGCGGAGCGGATCAGCGAAAACGTGGAGTTGCGTCAGAGCCTTCGCGATATCGTGCAACGGACGGGCCGGATCATTTCGAATCGCGTGGGTAGTGAAGACAAGAGTCCCGCAGAATCGGCCCCTGCGTCCAAACCGGTGAAACCGACGTCGTCTTCCGAACCTCCGACTCCTTCGGAAGACGCCTCCCGGTCGGCGCCACCGCAGCCGGCAGCGGAAGAGAAGGTTGCGACTTCGGAAGACCCGACGCCCGTGGCCCACACGCCGAAAACTCCGTCCGCCGAAGAAAAGCCCGAATCGACTCCTGCAACAGAACCGATTACGGAAACGGCATCGAGCAGTCCGGAACCGAGCGACTCGGCTCCTTCCACTGACGCCCCCGTCTCTGAACCCGAGGGAGCCCCCGCATCAGACAACGCGACGCCTGGGACCGAAGAAGAGCAGGCCGGTTCGGGGATGGGCGGTGGTTCCGAGGTTCCGGAGGACGAGGAAGCTCATTCTTCCGCCCCGGACACGCCGTCTGCTGAAGAAGCCCCGGATCCTGCCGTACCGTCCGAGGCTCCTCCGGTGGCTCCAGAGGTTGTCGATGGGGAGCAAGCAATCCCCGAGCAACCTGCCGTCGAGCAACCTGCCGTCGAGCAACCTGCCGTCGAGCAACCTGCCGTCGAGCAACCTGCCGTCGAGCAGGCGGATGCGAAGCCAGTTCCCGCCGAAGGTCAGGCCGAGCCGGCCAAGGCCCAGGGTTCGGAGGGGGCTAAGGAAACGGCGCAAGCTGCTCCAGTTCCAACTCCGGCGCCGGCCCCAAGCCGCCCCGCCTCGAAGCGGAGGGGGGGCAAGCGTTCGAATGCGGAACGCAAGTTGGAACGGAAACGGCAGAAGAAACAGAAAGCAGAAGAGAAGAAGCAGAAGGCCTTTAGCGACTACTTCGACTACGCCGAGGATCTCCGCAAGATTCCGCCCCATCGCGTGTTGGCCATCAATCGGGGTGAGCGAGGCAAGGTGCTTCGCGTGAAAATTGACTGCGATCAGGAAGCGATGACGAAGGTCGTCGACGACGCGGCGGTGCCGGCGGACCACCCCCACCTGGATTTCATGAAGGGTTGCGCGAGGGATGCCCTGACGCGGCTGATTCTGCCAAGCCTGGAACGCGAGACTCGACGCGAACTGACGGAGCGCGCGGAAGGACACGCCGTCGACGTGTTCGCCAAGAATCTGCGAAACCTTCTTCTCCAGCCATCGGTTCACGGCCGGCGCGTCCTGGCAGTGGACCCGGGTTTCAAAAGCGGGTGCAAGCTGGTGGCCTTGGATCAGTTCGGCAATGTTCTCGCCCAATCGCTGATCTATCTGATCGGTAATCCCGAACGGAAGGCCGCCTCGGAACGCACCGTTCTGGAACTGATGGAGCGCTTCAAGTTGACGGTCGTGGCGATCGGCAACGGTACGGCATGCCGTGATGCGGAGGATTTCTTCGGTGAGATCCTGAACAAGGCGCCGGCGGGAAGTGACTGGGTATATGTGATCGTGAATGAGGCCGGCGCGAGCGTCTATTCGACCAGTTCCATCGGACGCGAGGAGTTTCCCGAGTACGACGCGACTGTTCGCGGGGCCGTCTCCATCGGGCGCCGCCTTCAGGACCCGCTGAGCGAACTGGTCAAGATCGACCCCGCGAATATCGGCGTGGGGCTCTACCAGCATGACGTGAAGGCCAAGCACCTGCGCGAGTCGCTCGATGACGTGGTCAGCTCCTGCGTGAACTTCGTGGGCGTGGACGTCAACACGGCCAGTCCAGCCTTATTGCGATACGTGTCGGGGTTGAATCAATTGACGGCCCGGCGTGTGTATGAGCACCGAATGCAGAACGGTCCGTTCCGCAATCGCGAGCAACTTCGAAGCGTCACCGGCTTTGGCGACGCCGCATTCGTGCAATCGGCAGGGTTCCTGAAGATCACCAAGGGCGACAATCCCTTGGATGGTTCCTGGATCCATCCGGAGAGTTACGACGTTGCGCTTCGCGTGCTGGACCGGTTGGGCTGTCAGGTCGATGACCTGCGCAGTCGGGAGCAGCTCAAAGCCATCTCGGAAAAGGTAGTGGCTGCCGTGGATGCCGCAGCCCTGGCGAAGGAGTTGGAAGTCGGCGAATTGCTCCTGAAAGACATCCTCGCCCAGCTGGTTCGACCAGGGCGGGATCCGCGCGAAGACCCTGCCACCTCCGATTTTCCGGCATGGCGTTCTCAAGCTGGAAGACTTGACGGCGGGCCTGGAACTGAATGGAACCGTGCTGAACGTGGTTGATTTCGGCGTTTTTTGTCGACATCGGAATGCACGACAGCGGCCTGGTCCATGTCAGCCAGCTTGCTGACAAGTTCGTTCGAGATCCCCACGAAGTTGCTGCCGTGGGCGACATCGTGAAGGTTTGGGTTCTTGATGTGGACAAAGAGCGGCGGCGAGTCTCGCTGACCATGATTCCTCCAGGAACGGTGCGGACGAGCTCACGAAGGGGGGAGTCGTCAGAACGCCGCGGCGGACGTCCCGAAGGGGCCCGCCAAGGAAGAAAACCTCAGGAGCAGCGAGGCAGACGTTCCCAGGGCGGCGACGGCGCACGAGGCGGACGTGGACGCGGTCGGGATGGGGGACGCGGTCGGGGGCGAGGTTCGGATGCGCCCGCCTACAAGCCGAAGTCCCGTCCCAAGCCTGTCACACCCATCACCGAAGAGATGAAGAAGGGCCAGGAGCCGATGCGCAGCTTCAGTGATCTGGCCCAGTTCTTCGGGACCACCCAGGCGGAGCCGGAACCTTCCAAGAAACCGAAGAAACGGAAGGGGGGACATCCTAAACCGGCTACGCCGGAATCGCCTGCGGACGAGCCGAAGGCAACGACCGAAGTGGCTCCGCCTGTCGAGGATGCTTCCAAGCCCCCCGCTCCGACGGACGGCGGACAGGTCGACGGGAACACGCCATCCCCCAATCCGGACGATGCGACCAGCCCCGACGAACCACAGAATGGTGACGCTTGAACCTGCGACACCGCCGAGGCGATACCAACCCAACCGACACCATGACGGATTTTGATAAGCGACTGGCCAAGGCGATCGAACGCGGACATCGAGCTGGGGATGAGCGCGCTCGGGCAGAAGCGGCAAAAGCACTCTCGGAGAAGGAACTTCGAAGCCTTCATTCTCAGTACCGGCTCGAGCTTTCCGAGCACATCGAACGTTGCCTTCGCCGTCTGCCGAACCACTTCCCCGGGTTTCAATTCGAGCCGGTTGTCACCGATCGTGGCTGGGGAGCGGCGGTGAGTCGCGATGACGTGGGGGTGCGGTCCCGTGGCCGACGGGACAACTTCTTCAGCCGCATGGAGATCCTCATCCGCCCCATTTCCGACTACTACGTGCTCGACGTTGCCGCCAAGGCAACCGTTCGCAACCGGGAGATCTTCGCCCGCAATCACTATCAGCGACTGACCGAGGTGGACCTGGAGTCGTTCGCGGAGGTGATCGATCTCTGGGTTCTCGAGTTTGCCGAGAAATATGCGGCCACGAAGTGATGACCGCGAGGGGCGGCGGGGTCTTGCCTCACTTGGGAGCCAGCGTGGGACGCGAGGCGGTTTCCTGATCGATGAAATGGACGCCCGCGGCTAACTGCTCGTCGGCGCCGGCCAGACGCTCTGCCAGCTCGTTTTCGACGACGAAAACCATGGCCACCTGCCGACCGGTCTGGTCTGCCACAAGATAGTAGATCCACTGGATCGGCAGTTCCGACGCCGTGCCGTCCACCACAACGCGAAAGACGCGATAGCCCAGATCGTTCGTCTCCTGCTTGGCCGACAGGAATTGGCCGAACGACTCGCCCAGTCCGGCCTGGATGCCTTTCTGAAATTTCGCCAGGGTGGGCAGTTTGTCGACCTCAACCCGCGGCAAGGAAGACACGTTGCACTGGGCCACGAATTCCCCGTCGTCGATCATGCGGAGCACGGCCGCCTTCGCTTCGTCGGTCGTGACGAACCAGCGTCGATCGTTCAGCAACTGCCACTCGCCGGCCACGGACTCGTAGCTGAGCCACATGTTCTCCGCTACCGGATCGAGCGACAGCCCATTGAGGGCAGCGTCGGTCAGGCGGGGGGCTCCCTCGCACGAGTCGATCTTCATCTGAAGCCGTGCAACGACGTTGAGTCCCGGGCCGACATGCCCCACGGAACGCTTCTCCTGAAGCAGCAGCCCAAACCAGGTTATTCGCTCGGCATTCAGGTCGAACTGATATTTTCCTCGCATCTGGATTTCGGTCGACACCCCGTGAATTGCCCCCTCGGCACTTCCCGACATTTCCACCAGGGCGACAGAGTTCTTGACCGAGGCGAGCTTGCTTTCGACGTCACTGGAGCTGACAGCGTCCAACCCCAGAAGGATCGCAACGAGTTCATCGGAATGCTCCCAGGAATCGCCGATGCCCACCCGGTACGCGGGTAGCAAACGATCCAAAATCAGCGTGTTTGCCGGTAGGTCAATCAGATCCAACTCGTCGGCGGCCAGGGGACTGGCGGGACTGTAAAGGACGGCCTTTCCCTCTTCCGCGCTGACGGCGATGAGGCGGCGATCGTCGCGGAGCTCCGATTGCACCTCCTCCCCTTCCACCTCGATGGCTGCCGTTGCCGTGTCGTAGTTGCGGACGGACCGCATGGGGGCCTTGGGCGAAATCGACACGAGCAGGGAACGTTCGTCGTACCCGAGGTTTGCCAGGACGGCCAGTTTGAGTTCCTTTAACTCATTCTCTTTGTCCAGCACCTTGAGCTTGCCCGACACTTCCAGCGAGGCATCGATTCGATCGAGGGAACCCTCTGACCGACTGGAAGCAAGGGAAACTTTTTGCGGAGCGGTGTCGTTGGCCAGGGCGGGTAAGGTCGCAAGAAACCAGCCTGCAAGTGCAACGAGGGTCGAGTTAGAAAGTCGCATGGCCGAGTCCGATTCGAGGCATGAGTAGAACGAGTTTCTCGCCCAGGTGGGGGGCGAGGGTTGCCGTGATCAGTCCTTTGGGGCCGATAGAGGAACCTTTTCCTGGATCGACCTGTCGGGTTGGGAATGTTGACGGGAAGATCCTGGTTCTTGCAATTGTCGTGGTTAGCACGGTATAATCCTCGCTGCGAGGGGGCGTGTGTACTCCGTAGGTGGCCTGTTTTTGGGGGAAAAGAGAGGCGATCCAGACCTGTGGGCGTGGTTTCTACGTAAAGGAATAGGCGATTTTCGGTAGCATTCGGGCGAGGCGGATTTGGAGTCGGGGAAGAAACGCGGTATTTTTGCAAGGAAGACTTGTCAAAAATATGCCGAGGAAGTTAGAATGCGACCCACGTGAGACGATCGGGCCAGGTAGCCGTCAGGCATCAGCGGGGCACCGGAACCAGGGCGAGAGAGCGGGCCTCTTGGGGTCAACCGAAGAGGGCTCCAGCCTGGAAAGGACGAGACCATGCACAGCAGCTACATTCATCCCGCCATTCGAGAATTGCGGGACCAGCAGGTGCGTTTTGCTCCGCGAGAGAAGAAGCTGGAGCAGGTGGACCGCGCGGAACGTCTCTTGCTGGAAATCGAGAATAATCGCATCTACACGTACGAATATGTCTGCTACCGCGTGACGACCTACCGTCCGGAGGCTTATCCCGAGGTGCGCATGCGCGGGGAGGAGGCGGTGCATGATCTTCGGCTGTTCGTGGAAGATGTATCAGACTCGGCGGACCTCCCTGTGGAAGAGGTTCCCGAACCGGTCTTGACCGTCGACGACTTGAGTCGGCGATTTCAGGTTTCGACCAAGACGATTTCCCGCTGGCGCCAGCAGGGGCTTGTGAGCCGGCGGTTTGTTTTTGACGGACGTAAACGGGTGGGCTTTCTTGAGAGTTCCGTAGATCGGTTCGTGAGGCACAATGCCGATCGGATTCGCCGGGGGGCCCAGTTCAGTCAGCTCACCGTGGACGAACGGGAGAAGATCGTCGATTTCGCCAGACGTCTGGCGGAGAAGGGTGGTTGTCCTGCGGACGTTACCAAGCGTTTGGCTCGAAAGATGGGGCGAAGCGTTGAGACGATCCGTTACACCTTGAAGCAGTTTGATCGAGACAATCCCGAGGTCGCGATCTTTCCCGAAAATGCTGGCCCCTTGCGGGAGGGGACGAAGCAGAAGATCTACCGCAAGTATCGTCGAGGCGAAGCCGTCGAGTCGCTCGCGAAGTCTTTCTGTCGCACGAAGACCAGTATTTACCGGATTATTGGGGAGATGCGAGCGAAGCGAGTCATGGATCTCCCGTTGGATTTCATTCCCAACGACGGGTTTCGGCTGATTCGCACGGAGAAGCAGGAACGCGAGGTTTGCGGCCCCATGCCTCGCAACGAGGAACCCGTCAAAAAGAGCCGTCTTCCGAGTGGTCTGCCGCCTTATCTCGCAAGCCTCTATGAAGTGCCCCTTCTGACTCGCGAGCAGGAAGGGCATCTCTTCCGGAAAATGAACTATCTGAAGTACCGCGCTTCCCGATTGAGAGAGACTCTCGATCCTGCCCGACCGAAGAGCGCCTTGATGGACCGGATCGAGCGGCTTTACGACCAGGCCGTTGCCACAAAGAACGAGATCATTTCTGCAAATCTCCGCCTGGTGGTCTCTATTGCAAAACGCCATGTTGGGCAGGCGGAGAATTTCTTCGAACTCGTCAGCGACGGGAACATGTCTTTGATTCGGGCCGTGGAGAAATTCGATTTCGCGAGGGGAAACAAGTTCAGTACCTACGCCAGCTGGGCAATCATGAAGAACTACGCTCGGACGATTCCGGACGAGCTTCGTCACCGGGATCGATTTCGCACGAGCAACTCGGAGATGTTCGGCGCGGCCGAAGACCTTCGTAGCGACCAGTACCAGCAAGAGTCATCCCAACTTCAGCGGGAATCTCAGGTGGTTCGGATTCTGGATCGCCTGGATGAACGGGAGCAGCAGATCATCATTAGCCGCTTTGGCTTGGCTCGCGGTGAAGAACCGCAGACTCTCAAGGAAGTTGGCGCGGCGATGGGGGTGACCAAGGAACGGGTCCGGCAGATTGAGGCCCGGGCGCTGAACAAGCTCCGTAAGGCGGCCCAGGAAGAAAAGATCGAGATTCCTGGAGTGGACTAGGCTGCCCGGACGACAATAGGACGAGTCCGCGCGGACCTGGCGATGTGGGCTATGCCCTCGCGAGTGGGCGGAGCGTCTGCTTGGCTGTTGAAGTGAGATGGCCGGGGAGCCCGTTTCTTCCCGGTCTTTCGCTTTTCAGCCGGATTTCCAGGTCTGATTCTGCCTTGGCATATGGAAAAGAGAGCCTCCGCGACGGTGTTCTCGTACTTTTGGGTGGTGCCAAGGGGCGGTTTTTCGTGTCTGCTCGCTGTGGCGTTTTCCGCTGGAGAAATCAGGTTGTTTTTGTTTGGCATCCGTCTTGCACACTGGAGGCGGTTGGGTATATTAAATGGTTCGCGTGACGGGCCCAGCGGCTAGCGTAGCTCAATTGGCAGAGCAGCTGATTTGTAATCAGCAGGTTGTGGGTTCAAGTCCCTCCGCTAGCTCCTGCCAAGAAATCCTCGAACTTCCCGAGCTTTTCGGGGTCTTTTTGAGGGGAGCGCCAAAGTCGAGCCCGGAACGCAGGTGTGCTGTTTTTAGTGTATGGAAGATGGTCTTGGGGGGTTTCCCGAGCGGTCAAAGGGGTCAGACTGTAAATCTGATGGCAGTGCCTTCGCAGGTTCGAATCCTGCACCCCCCATTTTCGATACAGCAAATTCCCGTTTTCTTTTTCGAGGTGTTGACGATTGCAATCGACGGATAGTCCGCGATTCAGCCGTTCGTATGTTGGGCCCCCCCTCGGCTTGAGTTGTGAGAATCGGTAGGCTATCTCATGGCGATGTTCGAGTGGCAGTCGCCCAGTGGCTCGCCCGTGACGCCTAGGTGCGTCTTTGTGTGGCGGAAAGAAGCGGGTGTAGCTCAATGGTAGAGCCACAGCCTTCCAAGCTGAAGACGAGGGTTCGATTCCCTTCACCCGCTCTGAAATGTGGATTGGCATCGAGGTTCGTGTTGCGTGCTTGGCGGCGCTGGTCGCTTGAATGCCGGGAGTCGAGTTGTTTTGACGCCTTGTGTGCTGCGGCGGTGTTTGGCCGTGGAGACGATGTCGGCAAAAAGGCTTCTGGTTCTCCAGTGACGAGAGCGTCAGGTACGAAGACTCGACGGCTGCTGTAGCTCAGTTGGTAGAGCGCGTCCTTGGTAAGGACGAGGTCATGGGTCCGAGTCCCATCAGCAGCTCTTTTGTCGGATAGTCCAACCGAATGGTCGATCCAAGGTAGTTCAAGGTTACCCGCTTTTTGAACGCAGGGAGATAAGTCTAGAATGGCCAAGGACGTATTTGAACGCACGAAACCCCACGTCAACGTGGGTACCATTGGTCACATCGACCACGGAAAGACGACGTTGACCGGGGCCATTTTGGCGGTCCAGCAGGAAAAAGGTCTGGCTCACTTCAAGTCCTACGCGGATATCGCGAAGGGCGGCACGGTTCGTGACTCCACGAAGACCGTGACCATCGCCGTGGCTCACGTCGAGTACGAGACGGAAAATCGCCACTATGCCCATATCGATTGCCCCGGGCACGCCGACTTCATCAAGAACATGATTACCGGTGCCGCTCAGATGGACGGAGCGATCCTGGTTGTGTCCGCCGCCGACGGCCCCATGCCCCAGACTCGCGAGCACGTGCTTCTCGCCCGTCAGGTGAACGTGCCGGCTCTGGTCGTGTTCCTGAACAAGTGCGACCTTGTCGACGACGAGGAATTGCTTGAGCTGGTCGAGTTGGAAGTTCGCGAGCTGCTCAGCAGCTACGACTTTCCCGGCGACGATCTTCCGGTGGTTCGCGGTTCGGCTCTGCCCGCCTACAACAGCCCGGCGGATCCCGAAGCCACGAAGTGCATCGGCGAGCTGATGGATGCGATCGACGCGTACATTCCCGAACCGGCCCGTGAAGCCGATCGGCCCTTCCTGATGGCGATCGAAGACGTGTTCTCCATCGAGGGTCGTGGTACGGTCGCTACCGGGCGTATCGAACGCGGCGTCGTCAAGACTGGCGAAGAGGTCGAGATCGTCGGTATCAAGAAGGAAAGCCGCAAGGTCGTGTGCACGGGCGTTGAAATGTTCAACAAGACGCTCGATCACGGCATGGCCGGCGACAACGTGGGTTGCCTTCTTCGTGGTATCAAGCGCGACGAGATCGAGCGCGGCCAGGTGTTGGCCAAGCCGGGGTCGATCACGCCGCACACGAAGTTCGAGGCCGAGGTTTACGTCCTGTCGAAGGAGGAGGGTGGCCGCCATACTCCGTTCTTCAATGGCTATCGTCCCCAGTTTTATTTCCGGACGACGGACGTGACCGGGTCGCTGAATCTTCTCGGTGACGCCGAAATGTGCATGCCTGGCGATAATGTCAAGCTGTCGGTCGAGTTGATCTCGCCCATCGCCATGGATGAGAACGTGCGTTTCGCCATTCGTGAAGGTGGCCGCACGGTCGGTTCCGGCGTTGTGACCAAGATTCTCGAGTAGTGATCCGTTGTTTCGTCGGTGTGGGGCTTGGGCTTCTGGTCCCGCCCGAGGAAACTCGAATGTTCAGCGAAGGGATGCGTCGCCGGTTTCGTGATTGGAAGCGCGGAACCGGCGAGCACGCTCCGCGGTCGCGAGGGGCCTGTTGGAATGGGCTCTTGGCGGGGCGGTTCTCTCGTTGAGAGGTGCGTTCGAGTGGAAGCGGTCAGGAAATATTTGCGAGAAGCACAGGGGTGTAGCTCAATTGGTAGAGCACTGGTCTCCAAAACCAGCGGTCGAGAGTTCGAATCCCTCCGCCCCTGCTTGAGGTGAAACCGATTTCCGCCAGGCTCCCCTTCGGGGCGGTCGCCCTCCGTGGCCCGTCCTCGAGGCTTAAGAGTGGAGCGGGCAAAACTTGGGCTAATGGCTCGTGACGCCTCCTCTGGGAAGGCGGGGTCGAGCAGGAACCAAAGAGTACGCCGGTGAACGCGTTCTTCCAAGAGCTGTTTCGGGTCGGCCTGTATAAGCGAACCCAGGGGCGAATTGCGCGCCAGGTGACATTTGCCTCGATTGCCGTGGCCATCCTGGCCGGCGGATACCAGCTCTACAGCTCCATGATCACGGCGGGAAACTTCTCTCGCATGTTGGTGCCCAGCGTCCTGGTGGTGCTCCTTATGTGGATTGCCTATCGGCTTGTTAATTTGCCTGCCTTCGCTGATTTCCTCATTGCCGTCGAGGCCGAGATGAACAAGGTCTCGTGGCCCACGCGCGCTGAACTGTATCGCAGTTCGTTGGTCGTTTTGGTGACCGTGTTTGTGCTGGCCACGCTGTTGTTCTTCTTCGACTTCTTCTGGAGCCAGTTCTTCATGACGGTCGGCGTCATGGACGGTGAAAGTGTGATCGAAGGATGGTTGAGCCGCCTGTTCGGAGGCTAAGACGCCGAAGCAGAAAAATGGCCTCGCTCCGTCCGGGAACTGGGACTGAGGGCGCCATGTCAATGAAAAGGGAAGTCGACTGTGACTGACGAATCGAGCAAGCCGATCGATGAGCCGACTCTGCCACAGGATGCGGAAGCCGTCGAGGAGAACCCGGCCGTGGCTGCCGAAGAAGCCGTCGCGGACACCCCGGTAGATGCGAGTTCCGAGGAAGCGGAATTGCCGGCAGCCGCCGAGGCGGAAGTGGTGGAGGCGAACGACGAAGAGCCTCCCGCAGCAGACGCGGTCGACGAGCCCGCGGACGAAGTTGCAGAAGAGCAGGAAGGCGTTTCGGATGCCCCGGCTGAGGAGGACGCCGAAGAACGGAAGATGGACTGGTACATCCTCAAGGTGCAGAGTAACCGAGAGGATTCGATCCGGGATGGCTTGATCCGGCGGGTAAAAATCGCGGGACTGGAGGATTGCTTCGGCGATGTGATCGTCCCGACGGAGAAGGTCACGGAGTTCAAGGCGGGGAAGAAACGGGTTACGAAGCGGAAGCTCTATCCGGGATACATTGTCGTCAATATGGAGATCAACGAGGACACCTGGTTTCTGGTTCGCGAAACGCCGGGGATCGGCGACTTCACGGGTGCGGCGGGGACGCCCACGCCGATGCTTCCCCACGAAGTGCAGCGGATCCTGGCCAAACGGGAAGAGAAGCAGGACGAGGTGCCCAAGCTGAAGATCGGGTTCCGCCTGGGAGACCAGGTGAAGATCAATGAAGGAACCTTCGAGAATTTTGAGGGAGAGGTCTCCAAGATCGACGAGACAAGCGGTAAGGTGGAAGTGATGATCAATATTTTCGGCCGGAGCACGCCGGTCGAGTTGGAATACTGGCAAATCGAAAGCGTCTAAACTATGGCGAAGCAACTCCAAGGCACAGTGAAGTTTCAGGTTCCCGGCGGGCAGGCCACGCCGGCTCCCCCGGTTGGTACCGCCTTGGGGCGGTTCGGAATCAACCTCGGCCAGTTTGTGCAGCAGTTCAACGATCGGACCAAGGAGCAAATGGGGCTCCGGATCCCGGTCGTGGTTCGGGTTTATAACGACCGGTCGTTCGAATTGGAGACAAAAAGTCCCGCCGCAGTGGACCTGCTGAAGCAGGCCGCTGGAATTGCGAAGGGATCGGGAAACGTGCCGCGCGAGAAAGTTGGGACCGTAACCACGGCTCAACTCGACGAGATCGTCAACAGGAAGATGAACGATCTGAACGCGCGAGACATCGAGCACGCGCGGCGCCTGATTGCCGGCACCGCGCGGAGCATGGGATTGGATGTCGTCGACTGATACACCGCGACGCGGAGCGGCTGCTCGCAGCGGCTCGCGCGTTTCGGGAGGATTTGCTTCCGCCGCTGCTTGGGGCCCAAGAACGCCCCGCCGGTCTGTCGGAAGTGTTTGTACTGGAATCCGCAACTAGGATCGACGGAGTAACATGGTAAGAAAGTCGAAGCGAATGCGGGCCCTGGCCGAAAAAGTGCCGGGTGCCGAGCCGTTGCCGCTCGCCGATGCGGTCGCGTTGTTGAAGTCTTTCGACAACACGAAGTTCGACCAAACGGTGGAAGTGGCCATTCGGCTGGGAATCGATCCCAAGCAGGCCGACCAGATCGTGCGTGGTTCGGTCGTCCTGCCTAACGGGATCGGAAAGTCATTACGCGTGGTCGTGTTCGCCAAGGGCGACAAGATCGCGGAGGCCGAAGAAGCGGGCGCCGACGAAGTCGGCGGTCCGGAATTGGCCGAAAAAATCAAAGGCGGGTGGACCGACTTCGATGCGTGCATCGCGGCCCCCGACATGATGGGAATCGTCGGCCCCCTGGGACGGATTCTCGGACCTCGCGGCTTGATGCCGTCCCCTCGCGCCGGAACGGTCACTCCCGATGTCGGCAAGACGGTGAAGGAGTACAAGGCCGGTAAGGTTGAGTTCCGCAACGATTCGGGTGGCAACGTCCACGCGATGGTCGGCAAACTCAGTTTCGAGGGCGAGAAGCTTGTCGAGAACATTCAGAGCTTCATCGATTTCATCCAGAACTTGAAGCCGGCTGCCGTTCGCGGCCAATACATGCGGGGAATCGCGATCAGTGCGACCATGGCTCCCGGCATACGCGTGGCGATGTGATCGCAGGATTCGCGAGGCAGGATTGGTTTCCGTCCACGAGCATGAGGGTTTGTTCTTCCTGATCGTGCGGCGGCAAGACAAGCAACACCCGAACATCCCTGAATAGGGCAAAGCGTGCGATATGAGTAAGTACGTCAAGAACCTGGTGGCCGACCACCTCCGCAATCAATTGGATGGAGTTGGCGACGCACTTCTGGTGAACATGATCGGGCTCGACGCCAATGCCAATAACACCCTCCGTGCCGAACTGGCTGAGAAGGGCATTGAGGTGCTGGTTGTCAAGAATAGCCTGGCAGCGCGGGCCACGGAAGGGACTCCGTTGGATGGCCTCTTCGAGGACGTGGGCGGAACGAACGCCGTGTGCTGGGGAGCGGAAGATGTCGTTTCCCTGGCCAAGGAAGTGGTCCGTCTTGCCGGTGACAAACGCTTCGAGGCGTTTGAACCTCGGGGCGGAATCATGGACGGTGAGAAACTCAGCCCCGAGGACGTGAAAGCGGTCAGCAAATGGCCGAGCCGCGACGAGCAGCTCAGCCTCCTGGTCGGACAGATTCTGGGACCGGGGGCCCAACTGGCCGCCCAACTGATCGGACCGGGCGGCGCCCTGGCAAGCCAGATCAAGCAGAAGGCCGAAGAGGCCGACGGCGACGAATAGCGTCTCCAACCCATTACGGAGCATGGGCCGGCCTCGAGCTGGCCGCGTGAAACGGACTTCCGCAACCACGAAACAGATTCCCATAAATTATTTCGCGTCGCTCACAGGAACACCGAGCGTGTCGCAGGCGACGCAGAAGTTGAGAAGAAAGGATCAATCAATATGTCGACCGACGTTGAAACCCGCGAATTCTCCGCGATGTCCAAAGAACTGGGCGACAAGATCGCCGGCCTGACGCTGAAAGAAGCCAAAGAGCTGAGCGATTACCTCGAAGACGAGCACGGCATCAAGGCAGCCGCCGGCGGAGCCGTCATGATGGCGCCAGGCGCTGGCGACGGGGGCGGCGGAGAAGCCCCGGCCGAGCAGACCGAGTTCGACGTGGTCCTGGAAGGCTTCGGCGACAAGAAGATCGGTGTGATCAAGGTCGTCCGCGCCGCCACGGGCCTCGGACTCAAGGAAGCCAAGGATCTCGTCGAGGGCGTTCCTTCGAAAGTGAAGGAAGGTATCTCGAAGGAAGATGCCGAGAAACTGAAGGGCGAGCTGGAGGAAGCCGGCGCCACAGTTTCGATCAAATAGTGCGGACGCGTTTCCGTTCGATTTTTCCCCAAGGCAGCACCATCATCGAGGGGACCCGGTGCGGTGCGCTAGCGATTTGAAACGGCCGAGAACCCATCCTGGAATCCGACACGCCATGCTGCAAGACGATCATTCGCAGCAGGGGATGTCGGTTCCTGGAGGGGTTCCGTGCAATTCCGGAAATACCGCCGAAATGCGGCGGATTCTTGGCGGGGGAGAAGGTGCGCGCCGCCGGCGCCTCTCCCACCCCATTTTCTTATGTGATTGATCAGGAGGGTACTCTTCTATGGCTACCACCGCAGAACGGCGTCTTCACCCCCAGGAAAAGCGTCATTTTGGAAGCCATCAGACCCCTTATGAGACTCCGGATCTGACGACGATTCAGACCAAGAGCTACGCCGACTTCCTCCAGTTCGAAACGCCTTGGAAGAAGCGCAATGATCAGGGGTTGGAAAGCGTCCTCCGCGAGATCTTCCCGATCGAGAGTTACGACAAGTCCTTGCGCTTGGAGTACATCGGTTACGAACTCGGCAAGCCTCGCTACGAGCCGGACGAGTGCCGGCAGTTGCGTCTGACGTACGGCCGGCCTTTCAAGGTCTGGCTGCGTCTGACGAAGGAAGAGCCGATCGAGGAAGAGGTCTATCTTGGCGATATCCCGATCATGCTCGGAGGCGGCGAATTCATCATCAACGGCGCCGAACGCGTCGTGGTGAGCCAGTTGCACCGCAGTCCCGGTGTGGACTTCGTGTGCGAGGTGGAAGCCGGCGAGCGGCGTCTCCACAGCTGCCGCGTCATCCCCGAACGCGGAAGCTGGATCGAACTGAACGTCACGCGAAAGGAAAGTCTTACCGTTCGCATCGACCAGAGCGGCAAATTCTCGGCCATGACGCTCCTGCGAGCCATGGACCCCTCGTTCAGCGAGGACGCCGCAATCCTCAAGGCGTTCTATGAAACGACCGAGGAGAAGGTCGTCGACGGCAGGAGCGTTGCCAAAATCGAGGGGAAGGTGGCCGTCACCGACATGATCTACCCTGCCGAGAGCGAGCGCGCCGGTGAGGTGATCATTGAATGCGGCCAGAAGATCACGAAGAACATCGCGGAGACGATCTGCACCTCCGGGCTGAAGAAGGTCGAGGTGATGGAGGATCAACGGAACCCGTTGCTTCTGAACGCCCTCGCTGATGACACGACCGGAAGCCACGAGGAAGCCCTCCTTCGCATCTACCAGCGATTGCGCCCGGGTAACCCGCCCCAACTGGAGAAGGCGAGGGCCCTGTTCCACGAGAAGTTCTACGACACGAATCGCTATCGGCTCGGGCGGGTTGGCCGCTTCCGAATCAACCGGAAGTTCGGATTGAGTGTGCCCGAAGACGAGATGACGCTCCGTGCGGAAGATCTCGTGGCGGCGATGCGCTACCTGTTGGCCCTGCGCGGCGAGTCCGGCGAGGCCGAGATCGACGACATTGACCACCTGGGCAACCGCCGTTTGCGAACGATCGACGAACTCGCCTGCGACGAGTTGCGGAAGGGCTTTTTGAAACTGCGACGGACCGTGCAGGAGCGGATGAGCCTGAAGGACGTTCAGGACATGACGCCTCGGAGCCTGGTGAACCCCAAGAGCATTTCGGCGGCCATCGAATACTTCTTCGGTCGTGGAGAGCTGTCCCAGGTGGTGGACCAGACCAACCCGCTCTCGATGCTCACCCACGAGCGTCGTCTCTCGGCACTGGGCCCGGGCGGTTTGAATCGGAAGCGGGCCGGATTCGAGGTCCGGGACGTGCATATCTCTCACTACGGACGCATCTGTCCGATTGAGACGCCGGAAGGCACGAACATCGGTCTCATCTCCAGCCTTGCGATCTATGCGAGCGTGGATGACTACGGCTTCCTGGTGACGCCCTATCGGAAGGTCAAGAAAGGCAAGCTGATCGATGAGATCGCGTGGCTCCGGGCGGACGAGGAACACGAGGCCTTCCTGGCGCCGGCGGATACGCCCATCGACGGCGACAAGTTGGTCGGCGATACGATCATCGCTCGTCACTGGGGCGATTTTTCGCTGATCCCGGCGGAGAAGGTCGAGTACGTCGACGTGGCGCCGAGCCAGATGGTTGGTGTTTCCGCGGGGTTGATCCCGTTCCTGGAGCACGACGATGCGAACCGCGCCTTGATGGGATCGAACATGCAACGGCAGGCCGTCCCGCTGCTGATCACGGAGCCGCCCCTGGTCGGCACCGGGATGGAGGTGGACGCCGCACACAATTCCAGCATGTTGATCCGTGCGAGGAACAAGGGAACCGTCACCTACGTCGACGGCAGCCGGATCGAGATCGGCAACGATGTGTATCCCCTGCGGAAATTCGTCGGGCTCAACGAACGGACGTGCCAGAACCAGAAACCGATCGTGTCGATGGGGCAGAAGATTGAGAAGGGCGACGTGATTGCCGACGGCGCCGCCACTTTCCACGGGGAACTCGCCCTGGGGCGGAATGTGCTCGCCGCGTTCATGGCCTGGGACGGCTTCAACTTCGAGGATGCCATCATCATCAGCGAAGAGCTGGTGATGAACGACACCTACACGTCGATCCACATCGAGGAATTCGATGTCGAGATTCGCGAGACGAAACTGGGGCGGGAGGAATTCACGCGGGATATTCCGAACGTGAGCGAGAAGGCGCTCCGGAACCTGGACGAGACCGGTATCGTTCGCATCGGGACCTACGTCCGCCCGGGCGACATTCTCGTGGGAAAGGTCTCGCCGAAATCGAAGACGGAACTGACGCCGGAGGAGAAACTCCTGCACGCGATCTTCGGCCGTGCCGGCGAGGACGTGAAGAACGACTCTCTCGACGTGCCCTCCGGCATCGAGGGGATCGTGATCGACACCCAGAAGTTCTCGCGCCGGATGAGCTTGTCCGAGGACGAGCGAAAGGCCTTTGAGGATTCGCTCAAGAAAACGGAAAACGAAGGCAACGCGACGATCGCGGAAACCTTCGGACAACTGGTTGAGCAGATCGAAGGCGTCCTCAAGAAGAAACTGACGGATGAGGACGGGCAGCCCCTGGTGGAAGGCCAGGAACACCGGTACGTGGCCGAGCAAGCCCAACGTTTCCGTCTTGACAATCTGGATATTCGCAGCCCCCAGCGGTTGGAAGAGGTCGAGAAGATCTACAAGGAGGCCTGGCCTGCCGTCGAGGCGGCCATCGACACGCGCGATCGCGCTTTGAATTCGATGAAGCGCGGCGACGAACTCCGCAGCGGTGTCCTGCAGATGGTCAAGGTCTACATTGCCGCGAAGCGAGTGATCTCGGTGGGCGACAAGATGGCCGGACGCCACGGTAACAAGGGGGTGATCTCGAAGATTCTCCCCATGGAAGACATGCCCTTCCTGCCGGACGGAACGCCGGTCCAGATCTTGTTGAATCCGCTCGGCGTTCCGAGCCGTATGAACGTGGGCCAGATCCTGGAAACGCACCTGGGTTGGGCGGGAGCCAAGTTGGGTTTTCAGGCGATTACGCCGGTGTTCAACGGGGCCGACGAGGAGGAGATCAACGACTGCCTCGAACAGGCCGGACTGCCCCGCCACGGCAAAGTGCGTCTCATGGACGGGCGGACCGGCGTGCCTATGGAACAGGAGACGACGGTCGGCTACATCTACATGCTCAAACTCCACCACCTCGTCGACGACAAGGTCCATGCCCGAAGCACGGGGCCCTACTCGTTGATCACCCAGCAGCCCCTGGGTGGAAAGGCCCGATTCGGCGGTCAGCGATTCGGGGAAATGGAAGTGTGGGCCCTGGAAGCCTACGGCGCCGCCTACATCCTGCAGGAGTTGCTCACGGTCAAGAGCGACGACGTGGAAGGGCGAACGAAGATCTACGAGTCGATGGTCAAGGGAGAGAACACGCTGGAGGCGGGCACCCCGGCGAGCTTCGATGTGTTGACCAACGAAATCCGCGGCCTGGGTCTGAACATGCAGTTGGAAAAGGGTCGCGTGTAAGGTTCCGCCCGGAACCGGGAAAATCCACGGAAGTCGACTGCTGGAGCCGGCTTCCGGCCCCGCGGGGCTCGGCAGAGGAAGTTGCCGGCGTCCCCCGAACGAAGAAGAAGCGTCCGCAATCGGTTTCCTCCGAAAAAGGAGTGCCACGGTGAGTATTGGCGATAGCTCGTACGAACGCGTCAACGATTATGCTTCGGTCAAGATTAGTCTGGCCCGGCCTCACGACATCCGCAGTTGGTCGTTCGGTGAGGTGAAGAAGCCGGAGACGATCAATTACCGAACCTATCGTCCCGAAAAGGACGGTCTGTTCTGCGAGCGGATTTTCGGTCCGGAAAAAGACTGGGAATGTGCTTGCGGCAAATATCGCGGCATGAAATACAAGGGTATGATCTGCGACCGTTGCGGCGTCAAGATCACCCACAGCCGCGTCCGACGCAAGAGAATGGGCCACATCGAACTGGCCGCTCCGATCGTTCACATCTGGTTCTTCAAGGCCATGCCCAGCCGCCTGGGCACCCTTTTGAGCATGAAGACCACGAGCCTGGAGAAGGTGATCTACTTCCAGGACTACGTGGTCACTGATCCCGGCGACACTCCGCTGAAAGCCCAGCAGCTTTTGACGGAAGAGGAATACCGCAAGGCGCGGATGGACTATCCTGAGGGAGCGTTCCAGGCCGACATGGGGGCGGAGGCCATCCGGAAACTGCTCATGGAACTCGACCTGGTCCAGCTCTCACGCGATCTGCGCCGGGAACTGAACGAGACGAATTCGAAGCAGAAAAAGAAGGACCTGATCAATCGTCTGAAGATCGTTGAGTCGATCCGCGACAGCGACAATCGCCCCGAATGGATGGTCCTGGACGTGATTCCGGTCATCCCTCCCGATTTGCGCCCCCTCGTGCTGCTCGATTCCGGCAACTTCGCCACCAGCGACCTCAACGACCTCTACCGGCGCATCATCAACCGGAACAACCGGCTCAAGAAGCTGGTCGACCTGAACGCGCCGGAAGTCATCATCAAGAACGAAAAACGCATGCTGCAGCAGTCCGTCGACGCCCTGTTCGACAACAACCGCTGCAAGCGTCCGGTCCTCGGTTCCAGCAACCGCCCCCTGAAGTCGTTGACCGACATGATCAAGGGCAAGCAGGGTCGGTTCCGCGAGAACCTGCTCGGAAAACGCGTCGACTACTCGGCTCGAAGCGTGATCGTGGTTGGCCCGAATCTCCGCCTTCACCAGTGCGGCCTGCCGAAGAAGATCGCCCTGGAACTCTACCAACCGTTCATCATTCGGCGTCTGAAAGAACTCCAGCACGCCGACACGATCAAGAGCGCGAAGAAGATGCTCGAACGGAAGGACGAGGAGGTCTGGGATATTCTGGAAGAGGTGATCCGGAACCATCCCGTGCTTCTCAATCGTGCTCCCACGCTGCACCGCATGGGTATCCAGGGGTTTGAGCCGACCCTTGTGGAAGGAAATGCGATCAAGCTCCACCCGCTCGTTTGCAAGGGCTTCAATGCGGACTTCGACGGCGACCAGATGGCCGTCCATCTCCCGCTGTCGATCGAGGCCCAGGTGGAAGCCCACACCCTGTTGATGGCCACGAACAACATTTTCAGCCCGGCCAACGGGGCGCCGATCATCAGTCCGTCGCAGGACGTGGTGATGGGAAGTTACTACATGACGGCTTCCGTGAGGGATCGGAAAGGCGAGGGGATGATCTTCGCGTCGGCGGACGAGGTCCAGTTGGCCTACTCGCTCGGCCAGGTCGACACGCACGCCCTGATCAAGGTCCGCATGCTTCCGGGACGGAGGGTCAAGGATGATCCGGATTTTCAGGACGGCGGGATTCTCGAAACGACGGTCGGCCGGGTGATTTTCAACGAGATGCTCCCCAACGGAATGCCGTTCTACAACCACGCCATGCGGAGTGGGGCCCTGGCAACCGTCATCTCCGACTGCCATGAAATCCTCGGGCGAAGCCGAACCATCGACCTGCTCGACAACATGAACAAACTCGGTTTCCGCGAAAGCACGCGGAGCGGCTTGTCCTTCGCCACGGACGACCTGATTACGCCGCCCAACAAGTCGAAGATCATCGGCGCGGCCGAGAAGACCGTGCTGAGGATTCTGAAGCTTTACCAACGCGGTATCATCACCGAGGGCGAACGCTACAACCAGGTCCTCGACGCCTGGACCCACGCCCGCGAACAGATTACCACGGAGATGATGCGCGAGTTGGAGAACGACGAACGTTGGGCCGGCTACATCAACCCGATCTACCTGATGGCCCACTCCGGTGCTCGTGGTGGCGTCGAGCAGATTCGTCAGCTTTCCGGAATGCGAGGTCTCATGGCCAAGCCGTCCGGAAAGATCATCGAGACGCCGATTAAGGCGAACTTCCGGGAAGGGTTGAGCGTGCTGGAATACTTCAGTTCGACCCACGGAGCCCGGAAAGGTCTAGCCGATACGGCCCTCAAGACGGCGGACTCGGGATACCTAACGCGAAAACTGGCGGACGTGGCCCAGAATGTGGTGATCACGGGCCAGGACTGCGGAACCACCCAGGGAATCACCAAGGGCGTGATCTACCGAGGTGAGAAGGTGGAGGTCAGCCTCGCCGACTCGATTCGTGGACGCGTGAGTCGTACGAACATCGTCAATCCCATCACCGACGAAGTGATCGTTCGGGAAAACCAGCTAATCACCTCGGATATCGCGCGCCGCATCGAGGAATTGGGGCTCGAGAAGATCCAGGTGCGAAGCCCCATGACCTGCGATGCCCCACTGGGCATCTGCACCTCGTGTTACGGCATGGACCTTTCCATGGGCCATGAGGTCGAGGAAGGCATGGCCGTCGGGATTATCGCGGCCCAGAGTATCGGTGAACCAGGAACGCAGTTGACGATGCGTACGTTCCACATCGGTGGAACGGCCGCTCGCGCCGTCGAAGAGAGCGAAATTCGCTCGAAAAGGGCGGGCATCGTGAAATTCGCCCGCTTGAAAGCGGTCCGCAACGACGAGGGACAGCAGGTCGTGCTCGCACGAAACGGCGAAGTCGCGATCGTCGACGAGCGAGGCCGCGAGATGGAGAAGTTCGACATCCCCGCGGGGGCCTACCTGACCGTTGAAGAAAACCAGGAAGTCCCCGCAGGCGGCGTCATATGCCAATGGGACCCGCACGCAATCCCGATCCTGGCGGAAGTGGGCGGTAGGGTTCGCTTCGAGGACATCATCGAAGGCGAAACCGTGCGTCTGGAGAAGGACGTGAGCGGTACCGTTCGCCGTCTGATCATGGAACACAAGGGCGATCTCCACCCACAGGTTGTGCTCGAGGATACGGACGGCAAGATTCTCGATTTCTACTACATGCCGGAAAAGGCGCACATCGAAGTCGAGGAAGGCAAGCAAATCACGCCGGGTACCCTGCTCGCCAAGACGCCGCGTGAAGTTTCGGGTACGCAGGACATCACGGGCGGTCTGCCCCGTGTCACGGAGATCTTCGAGGCCCGCAAACCGAAGGATCCCGCTGTCATCGCCGAAATCGACGGGCGAGTCGAAATCCTCGGCGAAAAGCGGCGCGGCAAGCGAACGATCGTGGTCCGCAGCGAAACCGGGATCGAGCGGGAACATCTCGTTTCCCACGGTAAGCACCTGCGAGTCCACACGGGAGACTTCGTCCGTGCCGGCGAAGCCCTCGTGGACGGGCCCCTCGTGCCGCACGATATCCTGCGGATTTCCGGTGAAGAGGCCCTCCAGCAATACCTGGTTCGGGAAATCCAGAACGTCTACCGCAGCCAGCGGGTCGATATCAACGACAAGCACATCGAGATTATCGTGGCCCAGATGTTGCGGAAGGTGCGAATCGAGTCGGGCGGCGACACGGGACTCCTCGAGGGAAGCGTGATCGACAAGTTCGAGTTCCGTTCGAAGAACGAGGAACTCGTCGGGTGTGTGAAGATCGATGACCCGGGCGACACCAAGTTTCAGGAAGGGGATATCGTTCCCCAGGAGATCTTCGAGCAGCAGAACGCCCAGTTCGAAGCGGACGGCGGCGTGCCGGCCAAGAGCTGCAAGCCCTCTTATGCCACCGCGTCGACGCAACTGCTGGGAATCACCAAGGCGGCGGTCCAGAGTTGGAGTTTCCTGTCGGCGGCGAGTTTTCAGGAAACGACCAAGGTTCTGACCGAGGCCGCCCTGGCCGGAAAGATCGACAACCTGGTCGGCTTGAAGGAGAACGTGATTCTCGGACATCTCGTCCCGGCGGGGACCGGATTCCGCTGGTACCAGGAATCGGAGGTTCGCCTGCGACCGTCGGCCATGAGCCAGATCGGCCAGGAGAAGACCGTTTCGGCAGACCCCGTCTTCCCCCTGTTGGAAGACGGCGGCGGGCTTGTTGGAATGGGCGAAATCCAGCCGGCTCCTTCCTCCGAGCCGAGCGAATTGGATCGCCTCCTTGGCGACGTTTCCGGTCCCGTGGCGGCCGTGGAGACCGGTCCGGCTGAACAACAACCGATCGCTGAACCAGGCGTCGAGCCTTCTGCGGAGGGAATGACGGCTCCCGAGTCGGGCCAGGTGTTGGACGAGTCCGGAGGCTCTTCTGATGAGGATGAGCTCCCGAATTCCGGCGACTCCGAGGGGCTCTAGCCGCAAAAGTTGTGGGATCGGCAAGGATTTCACGAAATGGTACCGAAATATTGAGTCGTTGCCCGTCCGCAACCGATGGCATGACTTGACACCGGCTGTGGTTGCGATAGGCTGAGTGATTCCGATCACGTTGCCGGGCTTATTGAAATAGAACGAGAAGGCCAGTGGCGTCTTCTCTTGGCCGTTCCCCCGCCAAGGCGGGGGGGATGACGTTTACAGATACGAGCTGACACATGCCCACAATCAACCAACTTGTGCGGAAACGCCGCACCTCAAAGCGGAAAATGAGCAAGGCCCCGGTCCTGGACCGCTGCCCTCAGAAGCGGGGTGTGTGCCTGCAAGTCAAGACAATGACCCCGAAGAAGCCGAATTCCGCGCTGCGAAAGATCACGCGTGTGCGGCTCTCGAACGGGAAAGAAGTGACGGTCTACATTCCCGGCGAGGGGCACAGCCTGCAGGAGCACTCCATTGTGCTGGTTCGCGGCGGACGTGTCCGCGATCTTCCCGGCGTACGCTACCAGGTGGTCCGCGGAACGCTGGATGCCCTGGGGGTGGAGAATCGCAAGCAGGCGCGTAGCCGATACGGTGCCAAGAAGAAATAGTCCTCTTCAATATTGGAAGTCCAGTCGATGGGTCGAATTACAGCGAGCAGAAAGCAACTCAAAGGGGATCCGGTCCACAATTCCCTTTTGGCCAGCAAGTTTATCAATTGCCTGATGTGGGACGGCAAGAAGAGCACGGCCCAGCGCGTCTTCTACGACGCCCTGGACGAGATCAAGAAGCGTATTTCGGATACGGAAGCGATCGACGTGTTCACGCAGGCGTTGGAAAACGTGAAGCCGAACATCGAGGTTCGCTCGAAGCGAGTCGGCGGTGCCTCGTACCAGGTGCCGATGCAGGTGAATCGGGTCCGGCAGCAGTCGCTGGCGATCCGCTGGGTGCTGATGGCCTTGCGGGAGAAGAAGGGTCGCCCGACCCATTTGAAACTGGCCGACGAACTGGTCGCCGCCTACAAGCGTGAAGGGGCCGCCATGACTCGTCGTGAGAACGTTCATCGCATGGCCGAGGCGAACAAGGCCTTTGCCCACTTCGCCTGGTAAGTTGGTCTGAAGACGCTGACGGGAGGCACCGACTGCGGGACACGAGTCCCACGAACAGGAGTCCTGTTGACGACTCGGAACACGTTCGCCGCGCCGGTCCCCGAGGAGCGCGGCGTTTCTTTTGCGCGGTTGGCGAGTTCGGTAAGTTCAGGAATGAAGCGGGATAACGGTCATGGCTCGGCAACTGGATCAACTTCGCAACATCGGGGTCATCGCCCATATCGATGCCGGAAAAACGACCGTCACTGAGCGGATGCTCTTCTACTCCCACGCGAGCCACCGGATCGGACGCGTCGACGACGGAACCACCGTAACCGATTACCTTGCGGAAGAGCAGGAGCGAGGCATCACGATCGTCTCTGCCTGTGTCACTTTTCCCTGGAACGGCAAGACGCTCAACCTGATCGACACGCCCGGACACGTGGACTTCACGGCCGAGGTAGAGCGGAGCTTGCGTGTCCTCGACGGGGCGGTGGTCGTCTTCAGCGCGCGTGAAGGCGTTGAGGCGCAAAGTGAAACCGTCTGGCGCCAAGCCGACAAATACCACGTGCCCCGTCTGGCCTTCATCAATAAGATGGACCGGGAAGGGGCCGATTACTACGCAACGCTCGACGAGATCAAGAAACGCCTGGAATGCAAGCCGGTGCCGGTCAGCCTTCCCGTCGGAAGCGGTCCACCCCACGTGGACGGCGCCTTTCGCGGGATCATCGACCTGATCGAAATGAAGATGCTCACCTTCCCCGGCGACAAGGACGGTACGGAGATCGTGGCCGGTGAGATTCCCGGCGACATGGTCGAGGACGCCGAAATGTGGCGCACCAATCTCCTCGATGAATTGTCGATGTTCAGCGATGATTTGATCGAACTGTTGATGGCGGAGGAGCCCATTCCTCCGGAGACGATTCGCCAGGTTATGCGCGAGGCCGCGATCCACGACATGGTGGTCCCCGTGCTGTGCGGGTCGGCGCTCGATGGGATCGGCATTCAGCCCTTGCTGGATGCGGTTACCTATTGGCTTCCCAGTCCCAAGGATATTCCGCCCGTTGAAGGAACGGATCTCAAGGACCCGGAAAAGACACTCCACCGCAAGGCGGATCCCAAAGAGCCCTTCTCTGGGCTGCTGTTCAAGATCCAGGCGGACAAGCACGGCGACCTCCACTACGTCCGCATCTATTCCGGCACCTTGAAGGCCAACAGCCGGGTGCTCAATGCAGGGAAGAACGAGAAAGAGAACGTGCCGCAGATCTGGCGCCTTCAAGCAGGGCGACGGGAGCAGATTGCAACGGCGGAGGCCGGCGACATCGTGGGGATCATCGGGCTGCGGCACAGCATCACCGGGGATACGCTCTGTGATGCGAAGGCGCCTGTCCTGCTCGAGTCGATCGTGTTTCCGGAAACCGTCATTTCCATGGCTATCGAGCCCGAGAGTTCGGAGGATCGCAAGAAACTGTCGGCCGTGTTGGACATGATGCGACGCCAGGACCCGACGTTCCGGGCCAAGGAGAGCGAGGATACCGGGCAGACGCTGATTAGCGGCATGGGAGAACTGCACCTGGAGTTTATCACGCACCAGTTGCTGCGAGAGCACAAGCTCAACGTGCGGGTTCACAATCCTCGCGTCAGCTATCGAGAAACGATCGAACGGGCCGTGGAGGTGACAGGCCAGTGCCACCGGACGGTCGGCGGGCAGCGGCTCTTCGCGGAATTGAAGATCCGCATGGAGCCATTCCAGGAAGGTGAAACGCCGGTGTCCGTTCTCAGCAGGTGCGGCGACTCACTGCCCGGCGAATTCCTGACGGCTGCCGTCGAGGTCCTCACGGGGGAAGGGGAAGGCGGCGGAATGCTCGGCTTCCCGCTGATGAACGTGAAAATCACCGTTCTCGGCGGCGAGGTTCATGAGACCGAAAGCAACGAAATGGCGTTCCGGATGGCTGCGGCGGATGCGTTTCGCAAAGCGCTGGCCGAGGCCGGAATCGTCCTGCTCGAACCGATCATGCGTCTGGAGGTGACGACTCCCGAGGAGCATCTGGGCGATTTCGTCAGCGATCTTCAGCAGCGAAGGGCGGTGATCACGCGGACCCATTCCCGCGGCCGCAATACGGTCATCGACGCCGAGGCTCCGCTGGCCAACCTGTTCGGCTTTGCGAACGCCATGCGTGGCCTGAGTCAGGGCAGGGCAACCTGTTCGATGGAGCCCTTCAGCTATGGGCCTGCTCCGCCGGACGTGCTTCAGGGCTTCATGTAGGTCGCCGGGATTGCCAGCGGCAGCAGTCGGGAGGGCAGGAATCAGGGGAAGGCCCCAGGTCCCCCAGCCACAAGCGTTCGGCGGATTCGGAAAGCCGCTCCTCGACCAGTTCTCGGATCATGGCAACGAAACGTGGGTGGCAGCCGACTACGGACGAGCGGACCAGGTTCATGCCAAGCTGCTGGCAAAGTTCGGTCGCTTCCACGTCCAGGTCGTAGATCACTTCCATGTGCTCCGAGAGGAATCCGATCGGGACCAGCACGACGTCTGTGTAGCCCGCCTTGTGTAGGCTGTTCAGGTGATCGCACACATCGGGCTCCAGCCATGGCTGGGAAGGCGGGCCGCTTCGGCTCTGGTAGACCAGGTCCCATTCTTCTCGGCCGACTCGTTCCGCCACCAGGGCGCAGGCATCGCGAAGTTGGGCGACGTAATCGCAGGCATCCGCCATGACCTGCGGCAGGCTGTGAGCCGAAAAAACGAGCCTTGCCTTGGCTTGTGCCGCCGATTCGCCCACGGAAGCAATTGCTTGAGCAACCCGTTGGGCGGTCGGCTCGATGAATCCGGGGTGATTGTGGAAAAGACGCAGCTTCTCGACGATCGGGGCCGCCGGGCCCACGTCGGCCCTGGCTCGCTCGATATCCTCCAGGTACTGGCGGCAGCCGGAGTAGGAAGCAAAGGCTGAGGTGACAAATGCGAGGGCTCGGCGGACGCCGTCTTCGGCCATCTGGCCGATCGTGTCGGTCAACATGGGGTGCCAGTTCCGGTTTCCCCAATAGACAGGTAAGTCGATCCCGTGGGAATGGAGTTCAGTGAGGAGCGCGGCGAGCAAGGCCCGGTTCTGCGCGTTGATGGGGCTGACGCCTCCGAAGAGGTGGTAGTGCTCAGCGACCTCAAGGAGTCGTTCTCGTGGTACATTCTTGCCGCGCAAGACGTTTTCCAAGAACGGGAGCACATCGTCGGGGCCCTCGGGTCCCCCAAAGGAAAGGAGAAGCAGGGCATCGTAGGGGGGAGTCATTGGCCTGGAGTCCTCCCAAGGGGGCGCATAAAAAAAGGAAGAACGGCTTCCTGTGATCAAGGTCCGCTTCTTCCCGTTGCAACGCACACGCTCTCATCCCCGCTTGGAACGCACAGCGTTAGGCGGAAATAAGAGAGCGAAAAAATGACCCCGACGGGATTTGAACCCGTGCTGCAGGCTTGAAAGGCCTGTGTCCTAACCTGGCTAGACGACGGGGCCGAGTGTTGCAAACCATGAATTCTAAGCCCCCTCGCTCCGGATGGAAAGGGGGGCCACGCAGCCAGCTACCGACTTCATCGGCAGAAAAGGGGACGATCCGTTGCCGGAAAGGGGGGAATCCGAACCTGGGTCGTACGGAGATCACTCAAGGGCGGTGCGGAAAGCGGCCCTTGTTATGGGTAGCGGCGCAGCATGAAACCGAGGCTCCCAGGGCGCAAAGAGCACGCTTGGAGATGTGCTTACGCACGAACATCCTCAAGATTCCAGGCGGTGCCATGAACCCCCAATCGAATCCACAGACCCCCATCGCAATGGTGGTCCCTGTTCGGTGGTTCTGTTCGGGGCGCTAAGAGTCCTTATTGGTCTTCGCTGCATCCGCCTTCCCTTCGTTGGCGGCTGCTTCGTTGCGACGAATCGCGTCGAAGACCTCTCGACGATGCACCGGCACTTCCTTCGGGGCTTCCACCCCGAGGCGAACCTTGTCTCCTCGAATCTCGACGACGACGATCGTTATGTCATCCGCGATGACAATACTCTCGTTCTTCTTTCGGGATAGTACCAACATCCTATCGTTCCTTGCCCAGGCGGCAGGCCCTCCGAAAAGGACTCTGCACGGGCGTACGTACCGGGACCGCCTTTGTTTCAGCATACGACGCCATAAGTACTAAGTCAAGGAAAGTCCTGTTGTTCGGGAAATTATCGGCAATCTCGGTACGGATTTTGCCAGATGGGCAAACTAAAACGGTCGGCTGTTGCTGCTGGTCGCTGATGCTGCCGGCCCCTGCTCCGAAGTGGGGTCTTGTAAACCCTTATTTCGAAAATAGTTACGTCGCTTGGGTGGGTTTCGTGGGCCAGGACTCTTCCTTTCGGGCCTTCTAAACACGTGATTTGGTTGACAAGCGACGCAAGCCTCAACGGGTCTATCGCTGGCCCCGCAACACGTGGCGCCTTCGTGGCCCCAAACGGCAGGTGTTAGGGGGGTAATGCCATCCGACGATGGGCCCTTGGAGATTACGTCCCGTCCACAAAACGCGGGTTACCCTATGACTTCCCGCACCGAACTTCTATAATCAGGTTGTAGGGGCTGCACTTCCAAGACGCTCATCCCGTCGTGACCGTTTGGAACTCTTGTTCCCGTTACTACGTTGTCATCGTGACTTGATTTGAGGAATCCATGTCGGTTGGTCGCTCTCACGCTCGGGGAGGATTTATCGGATGGTGTCGCGATATCCTTGTCGCGGTAACCACGGTAATTGAGGCATTGTGGGTGACTCTTCGCTATTGGATCCGCACCTACGATCCAGATCGCAAGACGTTTACCGAGAAATACGAATATCCGGAGTTGCCCCTTGAGGTGGCCCCACGATATAGGGGGTTTCATCGCTACGACCTGACTACCTGTATTGCATGCGATCGCTGCGCCCGCGATTGCCCGGTGGACTGTATCTACATTGGCAAGGAAAAGGTCGAGGGTCGTAAGGGGTTTCGGGTCACCAGTTACGTCATCGATTACACAAAATGCATGTTCTGTGGAATGTGCACCGAGAACTGCCCCGTGGATTGCATTTTCATGGGCTCGACTCACGACCTGAGTTGTTACAGTCGTGACGGTTGCCTTGTGGACTTCTCTCGAATTCCTTTGGAGATCGCTTGGGGAAAAGCGACTTTGAATCCGACGGCGGTGGCCTTGTCGAAGCAGATTGCCGAGCCTGTTCACGAGGGCCCCAATTAGTAGGGTTTTTAGGCAGCGGTTTTGCGTCATGTGGCATCTGGAATGTGCGGGATAACAAGACCTGTCAAGCTGGGTATTTGGCTGTTGCCGGGACAGAGGCATGAAAACATTCACCATCGAAGAAGCTAATGCTGCCCTGCCGCTGGTTCGAGCAATTGTCGCGGATCTCGTTCATTTGTCGCAGGAAGTCACGGAGCGTCGGCAGCGCGTGAGCTACTTGCTGAGGCATCGAGAGCGGAACGAGCAAGACCCGTACTGGCAGGAGTTGGCTGCCATCGAAGCCTCTTTCGACGAGGATTCCCAGCGACTCCGCGAATATGTGGACGAACTTCGTGAGTTGGGAATCGAGCCGAAAAGTGCCACCGACGGCATTGTCGATTTTCCCTCGCGGCTTGATGGTCGGGATGTCTACCTCTGCTGGAAACTGGGGGAATCCGAGGTCCTTCACTGGCACGAAATTGACGGTGGATTCCAAGGACGCCGTCCTCTGACGGCAGACGCCGGCGCGTCAAGCGACACGTTTGTCAACGGCGATCAGGCTGGCTAGCGGTCTGTCGAATGAGACCTATTCAACTCGCCCCCCTCCGCGGGACGACTTCTCCGTCCCTCGACCCAAGAATCCTGTCAACTGGTCTTCCGTCAAACATTGGATTCTGGTACTTAGGGCCAACTCCCATCGGCGGGTTTTGCGCGCCAGGATGGGCTAGGGTCTTGGTCTTCTCCTTCTTCGCATGATGCGGACAGGTTTGGGAAGGCCGAGATGTTGACGCGTTTGAGTCGAGTTTTGGCGACTCGGGCTCGGTCTAGGGCGGAGCCTCGCTAGAATTCTGCCCTCAGTTCTTGGATTCTCAACATTGGGATGGACGGCCCGTCAGTCCGTCAGGGGAACTCGATCGATGAAACCCATTCTCCTTCGCATGTTCGCGCTGGGTACCGTCATTGCCTTCGGGTTGATCGCCATTGCCCAGGCACAACGCAGCGCTGCCCCAAACGGCACGTCCGGTTCGACGCCACTGAGAAACGGCAGTGCTTCTGCTGGAAGCCAATTGGTCGCCGGCAATCCGCTCCGTGCGGATTCGGCCCGGACAACGACAACCAACCGGAATACGTCCCCGCAGGCCACGCCCACCGCGGGCGTGCCGACCCTGGCGCCGGCATCTCCAGAATTCTCCCTCACGGCAGCCACCGACACCGGCATGGCTGCACCGCTCTCGACTCCCGAGGCACCCGGGGCGGCCCCCGTTGCCCCCAATTTCGGTTCGGTTGCGAGCCAGATGCAGGCGGGGCCCACGCCAAGCGGCATGTCGCCGACCCTCGCTGCTCCTGCCGGGCAGCCGATGATGCCGACAAGCGACCCCCAGCAGCCGACCGTGCCCACGGCTCCCACAATGCCGACCATGCCTTCGTTTGAGTCGCCGTCTCTGGCGGGCCAGTCGATGCCGGTGGGCATGGGCTCCGCCGAACCGGGGCCGATCAACATTCCCGACGCGCAGCCCACATTGCAGGAACGCACGCCTGCCACATTCGCTCAGTCGCCGATTCAACCCGCCTTGACCGGCCCCCAGTCCATGGCCGGAACGGGGCGTCCGGGTTCCAAGAATCTCGAGGGGGCCCAGTCGCCCCAGTTGCTGATCGAGAAGATCGCCCCCGCGGAGATCCAGGTGGGGCGTCCGGCCATCTTCGAGATCCACGTGCGAAACGTGGGAGCGGTGGCAGCCACGAACGTCGAGATTCGTGATGAGATCCCCGAAGGGACCCGGCTTGAGGGCACGACTCCTCAGGCCTCGCAAAGCGCCAGTGGCGGTCTGCTCTGGAAGGTGGGCACCCTGAAGCCCAATCAGGATGTGAGCGTCGAAATGGAGTTGATGCCGACCGATGAGGGCGACGTTGGCAGCGTGGCGACCGTTCACTTCACCACGGAAGCTTCCGTTCGCACTCGGGCAACACGACCCTTGCTGGCCATTGAGACCGAGGCTTTGGACAAGGTGCTCAAGGGCGAAGAGTTGAGCCTGAAGATCACCGTGTCGAACCCCGGAACGGGAATCGCCGAGAACGTTGTGCTTGAAGAACACGTCCCGCCCGGATTCCGCCACGCGGCGGGCGCCGAGCTGGAATACGAAGTGGGCGATCTGGCTCCCAACGAATCCCGCGAATTGACGCTCGTTCTCGAAGCCGTCCATCCAGGCCCCCTGGTCAATGTGATCACCGCCCGCGGCGAACCGAATCTGCGAACCGAGAATCAGCGCCCCGTTCAAGTCATCGCCCCCGAATTGGAAGTGGCGGTCGACGGCCCGACGAAACGCTTCCTGGAATGCGAAGCGGTCTACAACTTCAAGGTGCGCAATCCCGGCACGGCTCCCGCCAAGCAGGTCGAACTGGCCGTGGAAGTGCCCGCGGGGATGAAATTCGTCAGCGGAACCAATCAGGCCTACTACGAGGAAGCAACGCGGACCGTCCACTGGATGGTGGAAGAGATTCCCGTTCAGGACGGGCCGCCCCCGGTACAGGTCACGCTCATGCCGATCGAGGCGGGCGACCACAAGATCCGTCTCGTTTCGGCCGACGACAGCGGCGCCAAGGCCGAGGTCGAGCAGGCCGTCCACGTGGAAGGCATTGCTGCCATGTACTTCGAAGTGGCCGACTTGCAGGACCCGATCGAAGTGGGCGGCCAGACGCTCTACGAGATTCGCGTGGTTAACCAGGGTTCAAAGGAAGCGACCAACGTGCAGCTTGCGGCCGGCTTGCCGCCGGGGCTCCGCGCCGTGGCCGCCGAGGGCCCCACGCCGCAAGTTCAGACCGTCCAGAGCAACGTCGTTGCATTCAAGCCTTTGCCTCGTCTGGCCCCGAAGGCCGATGTCACCTATCGAGTCCGCGTCGAAGGAGTGCAAACCGGCGACTTCCGGATGAAGGTCCAGTTGACCACCGACGATCTCAATACGCCGATCACCAAGGAAGAGAGCACTCGGGTCTACTCGTCCCAGTAGCCCTCGTTTCTGAAAACAACCTGTGCCCCCCCCGGCGGGCCGGCGGCTGCTCTGTTCTGGGCGGTAGTCGGCCCGTTTCTGATTGGAGGGTCAACGCGGACCGCTCACGTTCAACACCTCGCCCCGATCCACGCAGCAATCTCGGCCGCGATCTCGGCCTTTTCCGGCTCCCGGGGCAGATCATGATACACGCCGGGAAGGAGATGCAGAGTCTTGTCGGCTGATCCGGCGGCCTGATGGAAGGCCTCGGTCGCTTCCGGCGAAACGACCACGTCTTCTGTGCCCTGTAAGATCAGCAAGGGGCATGTGAACTGCGAAGCCTGCTCGCGGACCACCTCCGAAACACGAAGAACCTCGGCGCCGGTCCGGGTGGGAATCCGATCGTGGAACACGAGTGGATCGGCACGAAACTGGCGAACCACTTTCGGATCGCGGGAGAGCCTGGAACTGCCCATTCGCACCAGTCGCAGCCGAGGAAACCAGCGGCCTCCAAAGGCCGCCAACTTCTTCATCCACGGGAAGAGCGTGGCGGCGACCTCGATCGGCGGGGCACTGAGAATCACGCCCGAAGGCGCCTCTGGCAGGAGAGGCACAGAGCGGAGCACGATCAACGTTCCCATGCTGTGGCCGAGGAGAAATGTGGGAAGGCCGGGATGGGAGTCCTGAGCCGCCTTCGTCACTAGGGCTAGATCCTTGGCGTATCGGTCGAAATGCTCGACCCAGATGCGGTCTCCGTCGGAACGCCCGTGTCCACGAGTATCCGCCGCCCAAACCGCAATCCCCGCACGGTTGAGCGATTCGGCCAATTCGGCGTAGCGCCCCGAGTGCTCCACGATGCCGTGGACCACAACCGCGATCGCCCTGGCCGGCTCCTTCGTTTCCCAGCGTCGCCCCCGAAGGCACACACCATCGTCACTCGTGCACTGGAATGTTGGCCCCTCAATCTCCACGGTCATTGGTCTCATCGCCTCAGCCGGAACTGCGTGTGCCGGGAGAGGCACACCACGGTGCCAGCATAGCACCACCGCAAGACGGCTGCCAGGCACGGCTGGAGATGCCTTCGGGCGACGGAGACTGGGCGGTAGGGCTGTCAGCCAGTACGGGGTACCGCGGAACACCCTTCTGCGGTTCCTTGTTCGATATTCGATATTCTCTGGCCCCTGCGGACCAGCCACCTGTTTGCCAACTCATCTGAACCGCAGAACATCGAACAAGGAATGTCGAAGTCAGAAGGGCTGTTGCTCCAGCGCGAGGTGCTTTCCGCTCCCACTTGTCCAAGACCTGGAGGGAGTTCTCCGTAGCGTCGAGAGCCTCTTCTCGTTCCAGCCCCGGCGAACTCCCGGTCTTGTGACGCGACTTCGACGACTCAGAAGGCGATCGAGACTCCGACACGGCCCGTGTTCACACTCACTCCGCCCCGGTAGTAGCTGTATCCGTGGGGGTAGGGTCGATAGGGAACGACGATCGGCGGTTGGACGATCACCGCCGGAGGACGGTAGCTGTAGCGATAGTAGGGGCTCGGATAGTAGTAAACTCGCGGCGGAGCGTAGCACGGACGACCGTGGTGCCGATAATGGCCATGGTGCCCGACAAACGTCACGCTCGCTCCATGGGCTGCGAGAGCAGGGCTGGTGTGGTGGTGAGGACTGGCTGCCGCCGCCTGGCTGGCCAAGGCGGAACCGGCAATCAGGATGGCGGCGGTGAGAATCAACGTTCTCATGGCTCATCTCCTTGCTAAGCTGGTTGGTGGCTGGGCATCGCAGGCCTCCTTGGTCGAAGACCGTTGCTAGTCTCAATCATGCATCTTGTATGCCAATGCGTCCAGGCTCGTTGTAAAGCGTTGCGAGAACGTGGTTTGTACGTATCTTCGGGTTATGACACGGCTTGGAGTTCTCACAAAGTGTCATCGATCGGACGGCATGCTGTCATCGATGTGACGACATGTTTCTCGATCGACGACACCCGATATAATGGCAGTCGCCATGCCCGCCATTTGAGAGGGCCCCGTTGCGAAAATCAGGGATAATGGGGAGAGGCGGGGGGGCATCGGTCCATTGTTGGACGTATTTTTAGGCGAGGTTGGAAATGTCGCAGGCAGGCGGGGGCCCTCCCGAATTCAATATCAAGCCGAAGGATTCTGCCGGCGCCGGCGGATATTCCCGGCGAAAGAAAAAACGTCGCCGTTCTCCATTGGCCCTGTTGGCGCCGGTTCTCGCGATCGGGTTTCTCGCCGTCGCGGGGCTTCTGGTGGTCTTCCTTCAGAAGACACCCGAGCTTGCGACACCCGCCGTTGTTGTTGAGCCCGTCTCCGATCAGGAAGTCGCCGAACTGGAGACCCTTCTCGTTGACATTCGAGCCTCGGCGCCGCCTGAAGCGAAAGGCCAACTCGTCTTCCGGTTAACCAACGCACCGAACGGGGCGAGCATCGACCCCCTGGGGCGGTTCAAATGGCGCCCTGCGGAAACGCAGGGCCCGGGGCAGTACCCGGTGGTTGTTGCCGTAACCCTCGACGGCGCCCCTGAGACCCAGGCAGAAACCCGGTTCGCGGTCATGGTGACCGAGGTCCCCCGCCCGCCGGCCTTTCCGCCCCTTGCTGATCGCGAGGCTCAACCGGGCCAGCCTCTGGCCGTGGAGATTTCAGCCACCGATCCCGACGACCCGCCTTCCCCGCTCCGCTACCAACTCGGCCCCGGTGCTCCGGGAGGGGCGGCAATCGATCCCGATAGCGGTCGTTTCGAATGGACGCCTGCCGAAACCGATGTCGGCAAAGCGTTTCAGATCGTCGTCGAGGCTGTCGAAACCGGCGAGGGCGGCCAGAGCGGGCAGGTTACGCTCAACGTGAAGGTGGTCGCGCCTCCGAAGGTCGAGGCGCCTGCCGCGCCCGTAATGGTCGAGGAGAAGCCGGCTCCCGAAGAACCCGCAGAGGTCGTTCAGGCCCCGGAAGAACACGGCAACGAAACGATTCTGGGACTGTTCGAGAAACGGAAACTGTTTCATCCAGCGGAATACACGACCCTCCGCAAGATCTTTGCCGAGCGATTCGCCATGGCCCAGGCGGAAGTGATCGGCGCCGCCTGGGGCGAGGACAACGAGGCAATCGAAGCGTGGCTCGACAAGCAAGTTGATATTCGGGAAGAACTCTACACGGCCATCGACCCGGAGCACGACGACGTGGCGGCGGCCCTGGGGCTGTTCCGCGAGATGTGGAAGCTTTCACCCGATCGGCTGGCCCAGTATGGCAACCTGGCCATTGCCGTGGCAGTTACCTGGGACAAGCCAAGCGGGGTTTACGACTATTCAGGCCATCAGCGGCGCACCCGCAGCACCATGCCGGAAAACCTCGTGGGAGCCATCGACAACTACAAGTACATCATCCAGACCGAGCGATTCATGCAGGGACGGGGACAATTCCTGCCCTGGGAATTTCTGATCCATGTCGTGAATCACAAGACACCGCTGGTGGAACGCGAGTGGGCCCTGCAGCGATTTCTGCCCGAGCGCACGATGATCGGTAAGTGCTACAGCAAGGTGCCCTACGACGGCGAGATGCTCTCGACGAGCGGAGCCGTGGTGAAGTTGGAGGGCAAACCCTACACGTTGCCCAACCTGCTGACCTTTGGCGGTGTGTGCGCCATGCAGGCCGATTTTGCCTCGCGTGTAGGCAAGAGCCTTGGTGTGCCAGCCGCGTACGTGGGAGGCGAGAATCGCTTCGGTGGCAACCATGCCTGGGTCATGTGGGTGGAGTTGAAAAGCGTTAACAAGTCCGGAATTGGATTTTCCCTGGAGTCCCACGGCCGCTACCGGGGCGATCGCTACTACGTGGGCCATCTGAAAGACCCCAAGGCGGGAGGGAGGATCACCGATCGGCAACTCGAACTGCGATTGCACACCGTGGGCGTCAATCCGCTGGCCAAGCGTCAGGCCGACCTGATCATGGCCGCCTATCCCATGCTGCGCGAACATTTCCAGATGGAAGTGGGCGACCAGCTCGCCTTCTTCGATCAGTTGCTGCGGCTCTGCCCGTGGAACGAGACGGCCTGGCGTGCGATCGCCGCGGTCTCACGCGAGGGTCTTGTGCCCAAGAGCCACACGAAGATGATGACCGGGATCGTCAACAGCCTGTTCGTCACGTTTGCCGCTTTTCCCGACTTCACCTGGGAAGTCTTCGACGACCTGATCGCCTTTCAAGACATGCCGAAGAAGCGAGCCCAACTCTACTCGCAGCTCGTAACGCTCTACGAGCGTGCGGGCCGCCCCGACCTGTCCTGCGAGGCCAGATTGCGGTATACCGACTACTTGGTCGAGGAAGGAAAATCGCAGGATGCGATCCGCGGGCTTGCGGCCTCGGCGATGCTCTTCGCCGACGAAGGTCGCTTCGTGCCCAAACTGCTCGATCGGCTGGAATCGCTGTGCGACGAAGTCGAGGGATCGGGGCCTGAACTATTGAATTTCTACCGCCAGTTCCTGTCGCGGATTCCGACCAAGCGAGGAAGCCGTCCCTGCGACTACTGCGTGGAGATGTACGAGCGGGCCATTCAGCGATTCCGCAAGCACGGCGAGGAGCAGGCAGCCCGCCAGATCGAAATGCAACTGGCCGCTCTCCAGGCCACGGAGAAACCCGCCCCGGCCCGAAACACCGCCGAGGGCCGGTGACGTTGTCGAAAGCAAGTCCTTGCCAGGTGACCGCCGAAGACGTTCAACAATCCTAGAAACACTCGTCAGGAGCCAGCTCAATGCAACAAGTGAAACTGTTCAAGGGCGTTGAGAACGAAGTCGATTCACTGGAAAAGGAAATCAACGACTGGCTCAGCCGCAGCGGGGCCAAGGTGATTTCCGTGACCGGCAACATCGCACCTCAGAGCGCGAAACGTGAATCCGCCGGCGGCCTGGGAAAGAGCAGCTTCGCTCCATCCGACCTGTTCGTGATGGTGCTCTACGAAACCGTGGGATAATTCTCGGCAAGTTCGACACGCAACTCCGGCTTACGACTCTTTCAACTTGACGATTTCGGCCTCGGCCTCGGCAATCTGCTTTTCCAGGGCCTCGAGTTCGCCGGGCTCATCCGCCTGCTGCCGGGCCCCGGCCAGTTGCTGACGCAGTTTCTGGATCCGCTGGTTGAGTGTTTGGATTCTCTTCTTGGCCTTCTTGTCCATAATTCTCTGCTTGGGCTTGCTGCTAACGGGATGGAATGAACCTGTGGGAGAGCCCCCCTGGCTCACTCTCGGTTGAGGATTCGATCGACCAACTCAAGGGCCGCTTCGGGAGTGTCAATCTGGCAATCAAGCTGGGCATCGCGGACCTGATCCAGCAACTCCCGATAGACCGGCCCCCGGGGAACTCCGTGCGCGATCAGGTCGCCGCCGGTCAGGAGCGGCGGCGGGTCGATCTCCTGACGCGGCCGGCCGAGTTGCTCCCGGCACCAGGCCACGTCGTCCATGCCGGCGCCGCTCACCAAACGTTCGGCCTCCATCCAGTTTAGCAGATCCGCGGCCCCCTCGGCCACGAGGATTCGCTGAACGCCCGACCAACGACGCTGATGCGCCCCGTCGAGCGAGCCGTGGTGCTTCAGAAGCCAGACGATTCGGTCGATTTCCTTGTTCGCTAGCCGCCATTCGATTCCCAGGTCCTGTGCCTGGATGTCGGTGAGCGCCGAGGAGATCGCAACGGCCATCGCGAGCGGAAAGCCGGGTTGACCGAGCCGCCCGAGAACGTCGAGCGTTTGTTGCCGAAGTTCCCCATCCCCCTTCAACGCTGCGCTCACCTCCGGAAGAACCGCTGTGGCCAGTCCGGAGTCGATCAGAAGCTCCATTCCGGGCCGCCGTCGTGTGTCGGTCAAGATCTGACGCATCTCGGCCGAAATCCGCTCCGGGCTAACAACCTGGATCTCCTTGGCCATCTGCTCGATCGCCCCAAGAGTTTGCGGATCGAGTTGAAAGCCGAAGGTGGCCGTGAAACGCACGGCTCGAAGCATCCGCAGCTTGTCTTCCGTGAAGCGCTCTTGCGGGTTGCCGATGGCTCGAACGATTCCCTGGTCGAGGTCCAACTGGCCCCCCACGTAGTCGATCACCCGGCCTTCGATCGGATCGTAGAACAGGCCGTTGATCGTGAAATCGCGTCGGGAGGCGTCTTCCTTCGCCGTGCTGAAGCGAACCTCGTCTGGATGGCGGCCATCGCTATAGCCGGCGTCTTCCCGGAAGGTGGCCACTTCGATCTGGCCGGCCCCCTTTGGGCCCAGAACCGTGATGACCCCGAAACTGGCCCCCACGGCCAGGGTGCGACGGAACCCGAACAGCTTGCGAACTTCGTGCGGTCGCGCGTCCGTTGCCACGTCGTAGTCCTTGGGAGGCCGGCTCAGAAGTTGGTCTCGAACACAACCGCCCGCCCAATAGGCCTCGAATCCCTCCTGGCGGAGTGTGCGGACCACCTCCACAGCAAAGTCTCGGGCCTTTTCGGGATGGATTGAGGCGAGGTTGGCCATGGCAACATTTCTTGTATCTATTCAGTCATCTGACGGAATGGGGCACGCGGCCGGAGGGTGGACTGGGGAGACACGCAGCATTGCCGCGAAGTTCACATTCCAAGGCTACCGAACCTGACCCATTCCGGCAATCGTAGCGGTGGCATCCTTGCCGCCGGAATGCATTCCAACCTCCAGACCCCGGCACACGACGGAGAACCGCAGAATATCGAACAAGGAACAGCAGAATGACGAAGGTGAAGATGAGTGCCCTCGCCGGCAAAGATGCCAGCGCCACGGACCGTTGGAGTCCAGGCTTCAGCCTGCCCCGCGCGTCGGGGGAGTTCTGCCGGGCTGGACGGCCGCTGCGAGGAAAACTCGCGGGACGGGGGGCTTGTAAAACCGGCCCTCGTGTTCTAAAAACAAAGGAAAGCCGAAGTGGCGGAATCGGCAGACGCGCCAGGTTCAGGACCTGGTGGGGGTTAACCCCGTGGAGGTTCAAATCCTCTCTTCGGCACTGTCTGCACACAACAAAAAGGGCCTGTTCCTCCCAGGGGCAGGTCCTTTTCTTCGTTTGGGCCAATCTCCTGGAACGTCTCCGCCTCCTATGGACTGGCGCTTCAGAACTGCTAAGATGGGGGGATGGCTCGGGCGGCCGGCAGCCGACTCTTGCCTTCTCGCGGTAGCCATCACTACTCCCACGCAGTCTCTCCCGTAGAACACGGGAAAGTTCCCTGCCGACCGGCCTACAAACGAATTGCTGACATTTCCGGTACCCTGGTTTCACGGGCGCCACAGAGGACAGAAGTACGAGTTTAACGAATGGGTAAAGAAAAAGGTTTTGAAGTCGCAGGGGTCGTGACGGAGGCGTTGGCCAATACCCGCTTCCGTGTCGAGTTGGAAAACGGCCACAACGTGATCGCTCACGTGGCTGGCCGGATGCGGAAGCACTTCATTCGTATCGTGCCGGGCGACAAGGTTCGTGTTGAACTGTCTCCCTACGATCTGACGAAGGGTCGAATCACCTTCCGCGAGCGGTAGCGTTCTCTACTTCCGGGAACTTCTGCCGGTTCCCGCCAGGACCGAACCGCCTCGCTCTCGCCGGTCCTGGCTGCGCCAGTTGCTCTTGGCCGTCTGTCGTCGCACCTACGACCACTCCGGGTTCGGCTGCGCGAGAATCTCCGCCTTGGTTTCGGCCTGGACCGAGGCCACCTCTTTCTCTGCGGCCTCGACGCTTGCCGCGTCGCCGTGGGCCGTCAGTTCGATCTCGAACACGCGCGACTCGCCCGGCCCAAGCGTGACCACGCGTCCCTTCTTCTCCTCAAACGACCTGGCGTTCGGAAAATTCACCGCCGGCTCAAAGCCCGTCACGTAGCCATCCGTGGCGGCCTGCGGATTCTTCCAGAGGGTAAAACACGGCAGTTGCCGCTTGTTGAAGGCCAGAGAAACGCCCTGGGCCCCGCTCGCCCCCTTGAGCAAGGTCTTCGTATTGCCATCGGCGTCGGCAGCCAGATCGAAGTAGAACGCGGCCTCCGGCGTGCCGGGGCTCTCTGGACCGTAAACGTCCCACTGCCCCACCGTCTTGGCGGCCTCCGCGTCACGAGGAGCCATCTTGGCAATGGGAATGATCGCCTTGGCGCCGGGCCCAAGAAACGGCACTCCCACGTTGATGTGGTAGAGCAATTCCATTTCGCTCGGTTCGGCCCAGAGGTTCGTCACCGTATCACTTACGGTGAAGCCCGGCTGACCGATTTTCGTCGTGTAGGTCGTGGCCAGTTGGAGCTTGTTGAAGAACAGCCGGGCCTCGTGAACGATGCCGGTCACGCTGATCTCGCCCGAGTCCGTATCGACCGTCAACTCGACCTTGTGGGCCGGCGTGTTGGCGATCTTGCCGTGGAGCGGGTAGCGAAGTGTGCCGTTCTCATTGAACTCGGGGGCCCCGTTCGACTCCAACCCGCAACGGACGATCAATTCGTCGAACCCGCTGAGCCACCCCACGCCACTCGGCTCCCAGAGGGGGACCAGGGCCGGGTTCACAGGCCCCTGGACGGGTGAGTTCCAGCCAAGCTCGATTTCACCGCAATAGGCCTTCCACAGTCCCATACCCCGAGTGGGGAGGATCGAGAATCGCATGGTCCCGTTGTCCACGTCGACCACTTCGACGCCATCGGAAGGACCGCCCCGCAGTCGGCGTTTCGCGACGGAAAATGCCCCGCTTGCTCCTGCGACATCAGTGTCGGTGACCGTAAGCGACTGCGTATAGACTCCCTGGGGCGTGCCGATGAGGGTCCAGGTTTGCTTGGGCATTAGGGGGACTCCTATAGGTTCCGGTAAACAGGCAAGCAGGAGCTGCTCAATGTATCGGGGTCGGGGGCGGTTTTCCAGCCGGGGGCAACAGAGGCCCGCTTTCTCTATTGTTCTTAAATGCCCTACGCTCACGAAGGTCGTTCCCCGTCCGAACCAGCGGATACCGTAGGACCATGGTTTCAGGCATTGGGAGATCTGGCGTGCCTCGGCGCGTGGCCGCCAAGCGAGTTGAGAGGCCTGCATCGATGTCCCGCGTATTACTTGCCTTCGGCCTTGGAACACCGTAAAACAGGGGCTCCGGAGTGGCGGTATGCGCCCCCTTCGAGCAGCTTGAATTGCGGCAGAAAGGCCACAACGCGACGGGATTCAGACGCATGTGGCAAGAAATCGGCCCGACAGACGGTAAAGTCGACCGATAATAGAGGAATTCGCGTTGCTGCCGGTTATGCGGCCCAGTTGCCCCACGTCAACCTGACGCCCGGCCGACGCGTGCGAAGTCAAGTTTTGATCCATGGGAGCCGACGCTCGTTTTGCGACACGAGCGCGCCCCCAGAGCCTGAGGAGTCAGTGAAACATGTGTGCTTCCAAGATCGTTTCGAAAGACAACGTCGGCCAGATTCTCCAGCGCGCCATGGACGCCGGCGATGGCATCCTCCGGCTCACCCCGAACTGGGTCCCGCGCAGCTTCCTCCATCCGGGCAAGCGGATCAAACTGGCCCCCACCGACTGGTACGCCCTGGGCGTTCACCGCGGCGGCATCGACGAACGCTGGTTTGCCAGCACGACCGAGGCCATGAACGACAATCGGGCCGACGATGAGGGCCTGAGCTACTGTGTGTTTGAAGGCGAGCGGTTTCTGCTTCGCGACGCCGTGGCCGAAGGCCAGGGCAAGCTTGTGGGCGAAGCGATGTGGAACGAATACCAGCGGTGGCCCGTCTACTCGAAGTTCTTCGACAACATGGGTCCCATTCCCCACCACATGCACCAGCAGGCCGAACACGCCGCCAACACGGGCCAGCAGGGCAAGCCCGAGTGCTACTACTTCCCGCCCCAATTGAATGCGGCCGAGAACCACTTCGACTACACCTTCATGGGCCTGGAGCCGGGCACCACGAAGGAAGACGTCCGCCGTTGCCTGGAGAACTGGAACAAGGGCGACAACGGGATCCTCGATCTCTCCAAGGCTTATCGCCTCAAGCCGGGCACGGGCTGGATGATTCCCGCCGGCGTGCTCCACGCCCCCGGCTCCCTGTGCACCTACGAACCCCAGTGGGGCAGCGACGTCTTCGGCATGTTCCAGTCGATCGTCGAAGGACGCGAGGTTCCCTGGGATCTGCTCGTCAAGGACGTTCCTGAAGACAAGCACCAGGACCTGGACTACATCATCGAGCAGCTTGATTGGGACAAGAACGTCGATCCTCACTTCAAGCAAAGCAACTACGTGGAGCCCATCGTCGACGAGGCCGCCTCGGGCGACGGCTACACGGATCGCTGGATCGACTACGGCGGGTTTGACGGCGAGCAGCTCGTCAGCGCCAAGGAGCTGACGATTCAGCCCGGGGCCAAGATGACCCTTCGGGATCCGGGCGCCAGCGGCTGGATCACGGTTCAGGGCGGCGGCCGCATGGGCAAGCTCGAACTGCAGACGCCCGTGATGATCCATTTCGGCGAAGAGCCCTACGACGAGGTCTTCATCACGGCCGAGGCGGCTGCCGCCGGGATCGAGATCGAGAACACGGGCTATGAGCCCCTCGTCGCGCTCCGCTACTTCGGCCCGAACGTCCACCCGTCGACGCCCAGCGTCGGCGACCACCGCAAGCAATAAGCACTCGGTTGACCGATGGCAGACCCGGCGCTCCACGATCTTGAGTGTGTCGTGATCCACGGCGTGTCGCCGACGGCCTACCAGCACATCCTGGAGGCCGTCGGGCACTGCCGTCTGCGCCACACCTACGACCATGGCGACCTGGAGATTCGACGAATCCTCTACGGGGTCGACGCGAACGCCTATCGGAAACTCATTGAGGCAATTCCGGAGAGCTACCTGCGACACACTTACGACGGGTGGACCCTAGAGATGATGACGCCAGGTCGAAGTCACGAATGGGTTACTGGGTTGCTGCGTCGAATGGTCGAAACAATGGCCTTCGCGTTGGAGATTCCGATCCAGACAACCGGTTCCACAACGTTGGCTTCCGCTCCCCATCAGAGCGGACTCCAGCCGGACGGCTCATACTACATCCAAAGGGAAGCTGAAGTCAGAGGAAAGGATGAGTATCGTCCCGGCGTAGACCCGCCCCCCGATCTTGTCATCGAAGTCGATGTGACCAATTCATGCCTGCCTCGGCTGCCGGTATTTGCAAAGTTGGGAGTACCGGAGCTATGGCGTTATGGGGAGGAAGGCATCCAGATTTACCGCTTATCTCCGGAAGGTGAATACCAGATTGTCGACCGGAGTTCCGCGTTCCCGTTTGTAACGGCGTCGGATCTGGCACGATTTCTTGAACAACGTCGGGAAACGGACGAGAACTCGGTGATTCGAAGCTTCGTCGACTGGGCTCGCGATGCCTACTCGGAAATGTAGCAGCCTCGAATCTCGGCCAATGGTCGAGTGTTGTTCGCCCCCTCGGGGACGCAAATCCAACGGTGGAATCAGGAAGGGGATCGACTCATGAGAAACCTATCGAACCGGGCGGCGTTTGGACCTGTCGTGGTCATCATTGCGCTGCTGGCGTGGGCGGTGACCGCATCGGCCCATGCCGCCGAAGCCTATCGCGATACCCCCGTCCCGCGCGACCAGTTGCCCTACCTGGACCAGGTCGAGCGGTTTCTCGAAGCGGTCGAGCGTACCGATATCGGCACGGCCATCGAGGCCCTTGAGTGGACCGGCGACGCCTCGACCAAGCTCAAGCAGCAGCTGGCCGCGACCGCAACCAGATTGGGCAAGTCCGACGGGCACGAGATCATCGCCGTCCGCCGGGTTTCTCCGCGACTCCATCAACTCTACGGCGTAATCCACTACGAAAAGCAACCGCTCCTGTTCGTGTTGCACCCACGGATGTTTCGCGGCCAGTGGAAGATCCAAACAGTTACCTTCACGGCCGACCCCAAGGGACTGAACGATTTGGCGCCGCTGGAGCCGGTGGCGCCGGCAAGCGACGAACGAGTGGCGGCGCGTTGATTTGCCCTGCGGCTTTGAAAGCAGGCGAACTAGAAGAATCGACGAACTCATTTCAGAAGATACGGAGAGAATCTATGAGCGAGCATGTGAACAACTATCCCAAGCTTCACAACGCGGCGTGGCCCGGTGTCGTCGGCAAGGGCGATGGAGGCGAACCGCCCATCGACCTGGACACGATGCTCGATCTCACCGCGGCCGCTGAAGTCGACGGGGTGAAGTTCGACGGATTCGACCTCTTCCTCTACCTGCCCCACATCGATATCGATGCGGCCGTCAAGGACGACAGCGTGATCAAGGAACTGGCCGATAAGGCCCAGGCACGCAACCTCGCGATCGGCACCGTCGTGGCCCCCATCTGGCCGCCCACCGGCGGCGGTTCCGCCATGGGCGACGAGGAAGAGCGAGGCAAGTTCCTTGACCAGGTCCGCAAGGGCTGCCACGTGGGGCAGAAACTGCGGCAACTCGGTGTCCGCCCCAACGGCAATATCCGCATTGACACGGGCGGCGGCGTCGAACCCTGGCTGGCGGATCCCGATGGCAACCAGAAGATCATTGCCGACACCTTCCGCCAGGCCTGCGACATCGCCGACCAGTACGGCGAGACCCTGGCGGCCGAAGGCGAGATCTGCTGGGGCGGCATGCACAGTTGGAAGCGGATGCTGCAACTGCTTGAAATGGTCGATCGCCCGAAAACACTCGGTTTCCAGGCCGACATGGCCCACACGCTCCTCTATCTGATGGGCTACAACGCCCCCGAGGATGCGATTGTCGCCGAAGATTTCGACTTCGCCGACCGGGCAGCCTTCGACGCGGCCTACACCCAGTTGACCGACGCCCTTCGCCCCTGGACGAATGACCTGCACATCGCTCAGAACGACGGCACGGTCCACGGCTCCGGCTCCCACGACAAGACGGGCCGCCACTGCCAGGCCACCGACCCCAACGGCAAGCTCGACATCACCCACGCCGCCGGCTTCTGGCTCCGGAAAGACGGCGAGTTGACCAAGAGCATTCGCCACCTCTGCTGGGACGGCTGCATGTTCCCCAACGACGTGATGATGAACCCGCAAACCTGGAACGACATCCTCGCGGCGATGCTCGCTGTGCGGGACGCCCACGGGTGGCAAGAGTAATGACGAATACTCCAAAGCGGAAAGCGGAGAGCGGAAAGCCGGGAGGTTGAAATGGTTCGTATGGAGGGGCTTCGGGATCGGACGAAGCAGTTTGCCCTCCGAGTTGTTCGGCTTGTGAGCAGTCTTCCGAAGGACATGACCGCGCAGGTCATAGGAAGGCAGGTTCTTCGGTCTGGCACAAGCGTGGCCGCCAATTTCCGCGAAGCGTCGCGAGCAAGGTCGAATGCCGAATTCGTCGCCAAACTCGGTATTGTGGAACAGGAACTCGACGAAACCATGCTCTGGCTCGAACTGCTCGTCGAATCGAGCATCGTCCCAAATCACCTCCTTCAAGACCTCCACGAAGAAGCGGAAGAACTCCTGAAAATCATCGTCACCTCCATCAAGAAAACTCGTTCCAATCACTAGCCCAAATCCCACACCGCTTTCCGCTCTCAGCTTTCCGCTTTGCCAACCACTTCGTACAACCTTCAACAAACCAGACGATTAACCATCCCAAAGGAGACACCATGTCCAAAGAACTACGTATCGCCGTGCTCGGTTGCGGTTTCATGGGCCGCACACACTCGAACGCCTGGCTGCAGGTCAACCACTTCTTCCCCCACGAGCACCAGCCGGTTCTCAAGGGCTGCTACGGGCGCGAGGAGGACATGGCCAAGCTCAAGGACTTCCAGGCCAAGTGGGGCTACGAGTCGATCGAAACCGACTGGCGGAAGCTCGTCGAGCGCGACGACATCGACGTAGTCGACGTCTGCACGCCCAACTTCATGCACAAGGACTGCGTGATCGCCGCGGCCGAGGCCGGCAAGATCGTCGTCTGCGAGAAGCCCATGGCCATGAACATGGCCGAGGCCCAGGAAATGGTCGACGCCGTCGAGAAGGCCGGCGTGGCCAACATGGTCTCCTTCAATTACCGCCGCGTCCCGGCCATCAGCCTCTTCAAGCAGCTCGTCGACGAAGGCCGCGTGGGCAAGCCCTTCCACTATCGGGCCACCTACAACCAGGACTACACGATCGGCCAGGACGTGCCCCAAGGCGGCATGGCCCTCTGGCGGCTGGACAGCAAGGTGGCCGGCAGCGGCGTGACCGGCGACCTCCTTGCCCACTCGATCGACACGGCCGAATGGATCAACGGCCCCATCCAGCGGGTCGTCGCCCACACGGAAACCTTCATCAAGGAGCGCAAGCACGCCGACACGGGCAAGGTCGAAAAGGTCGACATCGACGACGCCTGCATGTTCCTCGCCCAGTTCGCGAACGGCTCCGTGGGCACCTTCGAGAGCACCCGCTACGCCCGCGGCCGTAAGAACTACAGCACCATGGAGATGAACGGCGAGCGAGGCGGACTGTTCTTCGACCTGGAAGATCCGCACATTCTCCAGTTCTTCCGCTATGCCGATCCCGACTCGGACAAGAAGATCGAAGACCACCTGACCGGCTGGCAGCGGATCCACGTGACCAACTTCGAGCACCCCTACATGGACCGCTACTGGGTGCCCGGCACGACGATCGGCTACGAGCACACGTTCATCAACGGCTTCGCCGACTTCCTCACCAGCCTCGAAGGCGGCCCCGCCTTCCAGCCTAATATGCGAACCGCCATGCGAACCCAACTGGTCTGCGAGACGGTCCTCAAGAGCGCCAAGGAAGGGACGTGGCTGGATATCGCCTAGCCGCCAGTCCCGCAAGAAACAAGTTGGCCGCGTCTTCCTCGCCTTGAAGACGCGGCCAATTCTGTTTACGCTCCCACTCAGACAACGATGGCCTCTACCACTGCTCCGCCTCGCGACTCTCGTCGTTGACGGAATCCTCGTAGTAGTAGTGCTCGCAGGGGATGAAGGTCTTCTTCTCCACGTCTTCCCCGTCCAGGTACGCGAGGAAGGCGTCCACGGTTCCCTTGGCCATCTTGCGAGGGAACTGCTGGGGCGAGTCGAAAAGTTCCTTGCCGAAGACGGCCTGTTTGCCCGCCGGCGAAGCGTCGAAGCCGACAATCGTGATCTGGTCGGCCTTGCCGGCCTTCTTCACGGCCGAGCAGGCTCCCAGTGCGGAAGGGTCGTTGATCGCGAAGATCCCTACAATGTCCGGATGGGCCTGGAGAATGTCCGTCGCCACCGCGTAGCCGTCGTTGCGATTTCCCTTTCCCGACAGTTCCGTGACGACTTCCAGCTTGCCGTCGTGGGTCTTGAGGTAGTCCATGAATCCGTCGCGGCGGAGGATGGCCGAGGTGGCTTCGGGATAGGTGATGACCGCGATCTTCCCCTGGTTTCCGGTGGCTTTCATCATGCTCTCGCCGGCAAGCTGGCCGCCCTGGAAGTTGTCGCTGCCGATGTGGGAAACGATCATGTCCTTGGCCTCTTCGTCGGTCACCTGCACGTCGAAGGTGAAGACAGGCACTCCCGCGGTGTGGGCCTTCTTGACGCCCTCGCCCGCCGACTTCGAGTCGACCGGGTTCAGGAAGATCGCGTCGTAGTCCTGGGCAACGAAGTCGGCCAACTGGTTGTTCTGCTTGGCCGGGTCCAGGTCGCCGCTGAGGGCCACCAGTTGGTAGCCGTGTTTGGCCGCCTCTTCCTCCATGATGTTGGCGATCAGCTTGAAGAAGGGGTTCGTCAGATCCATGCAGGTCATGCCGATCTTGCCCTTCGTCTCGGGCGCGGGGCTCGATGTCGAGGGACTGGTTGATTGAGCATCCTGCTTGGAACAAGAAGTGAAAAAGACAGCGAGTAGGCAGAGCGATGCAGCCCAAAGCTTGATCGATTTGTGGTTCATGACGTTTACCTTTCTTCGACGGATTTTCGCGGTCCGGTCGGGTCGCCGAGGAAGCGGGCGATTCCCCTGCCGCGCGTTTTGTCCAATAGCACAGCAACCAGGATCACGCCGCCCAGCACGACACTCTGGGTGTAGCTTTCGATTCCCAGAAGATTCATACCGTTCTGGATGACGGAAATAATGAAGGCGCCGATCAGGGTGCCCAGGATCTTCCCCGAACCTCCCGACAGGCTCGATCCCCCGACCACCACGGCAGCGATCACGTAGAGTTCGTACATGTTGCCCATATTGGGCGTTCCCGTGTTGAGTTGCGAGGCCTGGATGCAGCCTCCCAGCCCCGCTGCCAAGGCGCTGATGGTATAGACGAAGACCATCACCCACGCCACGGGCACGCCCGAAAGACGGGCAGCCTCTTCATTGCCGCCAACCGCATAGATGTAGCGTCCCATGCGTGTCCGCGACATGAACACGTGGGCCGCAGAATACAACACGACCAGCAAGATGACCGTGTTGGGAATTCCCGCGGTGCTTCCCTGTCCGAGCCATGGCAGCGCCTTGGGAACCTGGTAAATAGAAAAGCCCCCAGTGATCATGAAGGCAGATCCGCGTGCCATCATCATGATTGCCAGGGTCGTGATGAACGACACCACCTTGAATCGCGTCACCAGGACACCGCCGATTGCCCCGATGGCGCCGGAGCCCGCTATGCCTGCGAGGAATCCGACCAGCACCACCCACGGCGGCGCTTCCAGTCCGCCCATGCGTTTCATGACGTAGGTGCTGAGCACAGCCGAAAAGGCGAGCAGGCTGCCGACCGAAAGATCGATTCCCCCGGTAATAATGACCATGGTCACCCCGATGGCGATCACGGCGATCACCACGATCCGATCCACGATGGCCAGGAGATTGGTTCGCTTGAGAAAATCGGGCCAGAGACGCGTTTGCGGGGTGAGGATTTGGAATCCCGGCGCCGTCTCATAGCGCTGCGGGATCCGTTCAATCACCCGCCACTTGACCACGTCGCCGCTCGTGACGACGGCGGCGAGTTTCTCTTCCTTGCTTTTCATCTCGTCGAGGGCCAGACGCAGATCTCGCGGTTCGCCCACGACGACGCGGGCGTTGGCATAGCCCGCCTCTTCCAACTGCTGTCCCACCCGTTGGGCAAGCGCCGCCGAATCCGTATTGACCGCTCCGACCGCAAGGATGCCGTCCGCCTTCTCAAACTGGTTCTCAACCCGCTCGGCAAGTTCCTTCGCCGCAAGGGGACCTTCGGGCATCTGTTCTTTCAGCGTGAGAACGCTGAACAGCACGCACAGCGCCAGCAACACAAGAATCATGCCGTAGTCGCCGAGCAGTCTTCGCAACACCGTATTCTCTCCTCTCAGCCCTGCGGCTGAGCAATCGCCATGGCAAGAATGTCTTCCTGGGTCGTGCCGGCCACATCCGTGATCTCGCCTTTGACCTGTCCCTCGTGCATCACCAGGATGCGATCGCTCATTCCCAGGATCTCGGGCAGCTCGCTGCTGATCATGATCACCGCCTTGCCTTCCTCCACGAGCCGGTTCATGAGCAGGTAGATCTCGTACTTGGCGCCCACGTCGATTCCCCGTGTGGGCTCGTCGAATACGAGGATGTCCGTATGCCGGGCCAGCCACTTGGCCAGCACGACCTTCTGCTGGTTGCCCCCGGAAAGGTCTGCGGCGGGCTGGTCCGGCCCCGCGAGTTTGATCTTGAGGCTCTTCGTGTACTCGGCCAGTTCGGACCGCTCCTTCCGCTCGTCCACGAAGGGGCCGCGCATGAAGCGGTCGAGGTTCGGCAGGCCGAAGTTTTCCCGGATCGAGTGCGTGAGAATCAGGCCCTGGCCTTTGCGATCCTCGGTCAACAGGCAAATGCGCCGGCGGATGGCGTCTCGCGGATTGCGGATTCGCACCGGTTCGCCGTCAACATAGATCCGGCCCGCTTCGAGACGATCGGCGCCGAAAACGAGGCGCATGGTTTCCGTGCGACCGGCGCCGGCCAGCCCAGCCAGGCCGAGGATTTCGCCGCTAAGGGCAGAGAAACTCACGTCCCGCACGGCTTCGCCGCGGCACAACCCTTCCACGCGAAGCCGCTCGGCGCCGGGCGAGGCCGCGTGCTTGGGAAACTCCGACTCGATCGGCCGTCCCACCATCGTTTCGATCAGCGTCTTGCGCGAGGTCTTGGCGATCTCGTCGCAGCCCACGCACTTGCCGTCTCGCAGCACCATCACCCAGTCGGCGACCTCAAAGATCTCCTCCAGCCGGTGGCTGATGTAGATGATGCCGATCCCGTGAGCCTTCAATTCCTCGATGATGGCAAACAGTTGCTCCACTTCCTTGGTGGCCAGGGCGGCGGTGGGCTCGTCCATCACCACGATTCGCGCGTTCAGGGAGAGGGCCTTGGCGATTTCAACCTTCTGCTGCTGGGCCACGGTCAGGTCGCGGCACCGAGTTTCCGGATGCAGGTTCAGGCCGATTCGTTCGAAAAGTCGCAGGGCTTCCTGTTCTTCGGCGTCGGCACGGATCATGCCCCAGCGAGTGCGTTCCCGCCCTAAGAAAATGTTCTCGCGAACGGTCAGGTCCGGGATCAGGTTGAATTCCTGGTAGATGATCGACACGCCGGCCCGCTGCGCGGCGGTCGGGTTGGACAGACCCGCGGTGCGGCCATTCAGGAGAATCTCCCCCGCATCGGGAACATGGGCCCCACCGAGGACCTTGATCAGCGTGCTCTTCCCCGCCCCGTTTTCCCCGACCAGCGCCAGCACCTCGCCCTGGTTCAATTGGAGCGAAACGTCGTCGAGGGCTCGAACTCCCGGAAAGGTCTTGCAAATGTGCCGCATTTCCAGCAGCAGCGTCGTGTTGTCGGCAACGGCAATCGTCATCCTGACGATCTTAGCCAGCCGAACCGTTTTCCGCAATTTGTCTAGACATTCCGTCTCAGGACGCGTCCCGATCGGCGTCGGCAGGCTCGCCGTTCGGGTCCACCAGCGCGATCACCGTCTGCCCGACCTTCGGTTGGGGCGGGTCGACGGCCGTGAACACGGTGAATCTTCCCGTCTCGCTGACGAGGAACAGCGGAATGGCCGTTCCTTGGTAGTGGGCAACGAAATCCTCGAAATCGAACTCCTCGCTCAACTTGGTCTTTTTGACCTCCGCCCCCTGGGCGAAGCGGTTCTGCAAGTAGTCGAAGGTGATCTCCGGACCAAAAGCGATCCGGCCATGGACGAACTTCGGATCGGTTTCAGCTCGAATCCCCTTGGCGGGCGGCGACGGCAACAGGAAAACCGAATTGCGTCCGAAAACCTCGCTGAAATGGTGGCCCGCCAGCGAATTGACCTCCCGGTTCGGCGTGAGGGCCAGAAACCGCCCGATACCGCCCAGGTCCATTTCGTTGATCGCCTGATCGGAGAGGATGCTGCCGAGCCAGGTGGAGAGCCCTTCCATTCTCGCCACGCGCACATTGTCGGCGTTGCTGTCGACCATGAGAACGCGGAATCCCGCCTCCTTCACTTTCAGGCCGATCGCCCGGGCGCCTGGGTGGGCACTGAGGATGACGAGCCCTTGAGGATTCGGCGTTGCCAGGCCCAGCCGCTGCGCAAGCAGGCTGATCGTCAGGCCGTAGACGGTGACTGTGCCGATGATCACGGCGAAGGTGGCGGCCACCAGTTCGCTGCCCACTCCGTCGCCGTGCAGGGCAAAAACCGAGGCGACGGCCGCCGCCACGATTCCCCGTGGCGCCAGCCACGCCAGAAACGCCTTTTCCTGCCACTTCAGCCCGCAGCCAAACGTCGACATCCACACGGCCGCCGGGCGCACAACCACGATCAGAAAGGCGACAAACGCGATGCTCGCCCAGCCCAGGGCCAACACGTCGCCAACCTTCAATCGCGCCGCCAGGATGATGAACAAGCTGGAAATCAACAGAACCCGCAGATTCTCCTTGAACTCGATGAGGCGATGGATCTCAACCCACTTCTGATTGGCCAGGATCACGCCCAGAACCGTCACCGTCAGCAGACCCGACTCGGGTTGCAGCACATTCGACAAGGTGAACACGGCCACCACAACCGCCACCAGAACCGGGCTTTCGAGGAAGTCGGGGATCAGGAATCGCCGCATCAGCCAGATCAACGGCACGCTTACCACAACGCTTAATCCGACGCCCGCGCCGACCGTCCATGCGAAATCCCCGATCGCCCCCCAAGCCGCCTCTTCCATTCCGGCCACCCGCATGGCATGCAGGGCTTCGAAAACGAGAACCGCCAGGACCGCTCCTACCGGATCGATCACAATCCCTTCCCACTTGCTGATCCGTCCTACAGGACCGGTGGGACGAACCTGAAGGAGAATCGGTCCAATCACGGTAGGACCGGTCACGACCAGAATCGCCCCCAGCAGCAAAGCCAGGGACGTGTCGAAGCCAAGGAAGAAACGCGCCCCATACGCCGCCAGTAGCCAGGTAACCCCCGCCCCGATCGTGACCAGGCCGACGATCGGCCTCAGGGAATCCTTCAACTCGCGAAGCCGCAGCCCCAGGGCTCCCTCAAACAAGATCAGGGCCACCGAGATCGAAACGGCCGGCAACAGCAGATCGCCGAAGATCGCGTCCGGATCGAGAACGCCTGTGCCCGGCCCCAGGACGAATCCGGCCGCCAGCAATAGCAGGATCGACGGCAACCGTGTCGCCCAGGCAACCCATTGCACACCGATCCCCACCACGGTGATCCACGTGAGCCCTATCAGGAGTTGCTGGGTGTGTTCCACAAGTGCCGTCTCTCGATCGTCGCATTCAGTTGCTCTTCGCTGGAGCGAAGAGGCGCTTGTTCGCGGAGCGAGCAACGACACTTGCTATCGTGTCGCCCCGGGAGTTTCAACACGAAATCGTATGCCGACAACCGTGCGGTGTCCACCCGCCGGCCATCCTGGAGCGGGAAGACGGCAGAAGCCGCCTGCATCGGTTCCTTTCAAGGAATCGTTCAAAATCCTTAGGAGTTGCCCAATATTGGCTCAGGCCGAACGAACAACAACTTAGGCACAGAAGTCTTTCGACACCTCGGCCATCTCTCCTCCACCCTCCTCTCCGACAGAAACCGCCATGATTCCGCGCGCCAAGCACATCTCATCGGACGAGACCCCACCGGACCAGCAGGAACCAGCGACACACGCGCCCCCGCGAGTCGTCCCGTCGCGGCTGCTTGTCGGCCTGATTGTCCTCATCTGTGCCGAAGTCCTGTCCGGCGCCTCGGTCGGCCCGGGGCTCTGGAGTCCGTGGACATTGCTCGTCACGTTCTGGCTCTACTTTGCCCATTTTTTCTTCTTCACATCCCTCGCCGTCTACACCGGCAGAACGTCACTCTCCTCGCTCTACCTGTGGGGCGTCTTGTATGGGCTCTACGAAGGCTGGATCACCAAGGTGATCTGGCACGGCTATGGCGGCGACGGCCACCTGGCCTTGGGCAACATTGGGCCCTTCGGGTTCTCCGAAATCAGCATGGTGTTCTTCTTTCATCCCCTCATCTCCTTCATTCTGCCCTTGGCCATCGCCTGTCTGATCTACCCATCCTTGCGCCGGCTGTTCCCCGATCTGGCGTGGCTCACGGGCAAGAGCCGCTCCGCCCGCTTCCTTCAGATTTACACGATTTTCTGCTTCGGCTCGGTCATGGCCATGAATTCCGGCGGCCCACTCAACCTGGCGGCGAACCTGGCATTCGCCGTCGCCGGCCTCTACGTGCTCGCAAGGTGGGCTCGGGGGAAGGCGTCCGCCGAGGACGAGCATTCAGTTGTTGTCTTTGGGCGGCGCGGATTCATCGGCGTGTGCGCTTACCTGGCCATGCTCTACGGCATCACCTACCCCTATCTGCGCCCGGACGGACTCCCCTCCACCTCCGTCCAACTGCTGACCCTTGCCATCTACGCCGTCACCATCCTGGGACTCTATTTGCAGCCCCGTCGTGAACCGCTGACCGGGCACGAAGCGCCCGTGGACGAACGCGAACTTCCTCGCGTGAAGATGTTGCTCGCCGTCTTGTTCGTCTTCGCCCTTGTCGCCTCCCCACTGGCCGGCGCCCCGCTTGTCCTCGTTCCGGTTGTGGTGAATTTCGTCGTCTGGACGCTGGCGGGGTTCGTGCTCATGGCAATCGCCCTGTGGCACGGGCTGTGGAAACGATCTCAATCGTCGCGGCTGTCATGCCGGTCCAACTAGACGCCAGCTCGTTCGACTGCGCAGGTGGCACGACTTCTTGAAGCCGTGTCGCGTCATCGCCCCCTTCTTTCGTCCGGCGAACTTCATGGACAGTCTCTGCCTGACACGTGCAGACCGCACATTCGCGGCCCAGCGGGCAGGTAGTGTTGTTCATCGGTCGATTTCTGGAACGGGAGGTAGAACGTCAACGGGTAGTCTACCGGAATGTGCAATTATCGCCAACAAACCCAGCGCGGCCTCGCTGACGCTCGGCCGCAACCAAAGTGATTGAAAAAGGCGTTCCGCCTTTTGTGAGGTAAATGTTTTTGTAACCGAAAACGTTTACCCAAAAGAGGAACGCCATGAACGCTCTTGTACCACAACATGCGGAACACGTCACGGGAGAATTGAGCGGTTGGGACCGGATTGTTCTTCGTGGCACCTTGCGGATGCTCACCTTTGTGGAGGGTATGATGGGTTATCTCAGTCGTGCGGGGGTTCTGTTGAAGAACTTCGGCGACCATGCCCAGGCCATGACGGCACGATTGATCGACGCCTCGCTGGCGGCGGCTCAAGAAACGGGGCGACCGGTGGAGTATCTTGCGTCGCCCAAAGATCGCAAGGACGAAATCGCCCGCGAGATCGCTATGAATGACGACGTGCAAGACGGGCTGATCTGCGTGTTGACTTGCGTCGAACCCTGCCAGACTTATGACATCTACCGCAACCGCGACAAGAAGAAACTCGAGTTGATATCTCGCACGCGCAAGTGCAAGTTTCTCTACCACTATTGGATCGACCCTCGATTCGGCTTCATGTCGGCCCGAATTCAGACTTGGTTTCCGTTTCCCATCCAGGTCTGTCTCAACGGTCGAGAGTGGCTTTCGCGACGGATGGATGAATCCGGCCTGCCGTACGAGCGGTACAAGAACGGCTTTCCGTGGATCGAGGATTTCGCCAAGGCTCAAACGATCATGGACCGGATGCACAAGACCAACTGGCCAAAGGTGCTCGATGCCGTGGCAAGAAGACTGAATCCCGCGCACGGGCGAATGTTCCGTTCCCAGGGAATGTCGTACTACTGGTCGGCTTTCCAGACGGAGTGGGCCACAGACATTGCCTTCACGTCCTCGGAAGCCTTGGCAAAGTTCTATCCACAACTTACCCGCGGAGCCATTGCCACCTTCGATAGCCGTGACGTCTTGCGGTTCTTGGGCAAACGTCCGGACCGCCGTTATCAGGGTGAGGTGATCAGCGACTACAAGGATCGACCGGAAGGCGTTCGCGTGAAACATCAGGCTTTCGGCAACTCCATCAAGGTATACGATAAAGGCGGTTCTCTTCTGCGAATCGAAACGACGATCAACAACCCCCACGCCTTTCAATCGTACCGTTCGACCGAAAACGACCCGAACGGCCCAAAATCGTGGCGTCCCATGCGCAGGGGCGTGGCCGATATGCATCGCCGCGCCGAGGTGTCTCAGCAGTCCAACGACCGTTATGCCGAAGCGCTGGCGTCGCTCGATACATCCACGCCGGTTGCTCAGTTGGCCGCCAAGGTGTGCCGTCCGACGCGAAAAGACGGTACACGTTACCGCGCCTTGCGGCCATGGTCCGAGCAGGACCGGAAACTCCTGGAAGCGATCAGCGACGGACAACTGGCCATCGAAGGATTCTGCAACCGCGATGTGGCTTCCCGCCTGTATCCCACGAAGTCCGACGACAAGACCCAACGTGCTCGCATTGCGTCGAAGGTCTCTTACCGTCTTCGTATCCTTCGAGCTCATGGTCTTATCCGAAAATCACCCCAACGCCGCCGTTACCACATGACAACCAAAGGCCGCCAAATCGTCACCGCCCTACTCCAAACACAACACGCTACGCTCCAACAACTTAACGCCACCGCTGCCTGATAACTTTGTCAAAAACTTAACGATCTTTGAGGTTAGTAGTACAAAGTCGCCGGCTTCATCAAAAAAGAAGCCTGCTCGCAAGCCGAGGCGAGATTCAAATACAAAAGATGCCGGGAACGGCGGGCGTTCCGTGATCGTGTGTAGTTCTCCCCAAGATCGCAACCACTCAACCCGCGCAGCCACATCAACACCGTCAAGAAAAGCACGAACGGCATCACGTTGTGAGACCAAGTCAATCAGCACGAAGTTCATCATATTCCTCGGCGAGCGACTGCGTCCGTCCCGCAGCGACATCATCAAGGCCCTGCCTGATTCCCGAGATCGCCTCCTGCCGCTCCTCGCGAAGCCAGCGAAGCGCTTGGACAAGAACCTCTTCGCGCGTCGCATAGCGTCCCGTCGCGAATTCCTGTTCGACGAAGGGTTCAAGTTCAGGGGGAAGCTCGATCTGCATGGGTTCTGCTCCTTTGTGGGTACAAGGTTGGTATACCACGACAAGAGAAACACGGAATCCGACGGAGACGCGCTTTGTGCCATGGACCTAGAATCCAGCCGTCGTCCCCCCAGCAGAGCCATCGTGACGGTTCTATCAGATGCGTCTTCAAAGTGGGCAGCGGTGATAGGTGAAACGGAAAACCGGATAGGACGGGCCAAAAAGAACGCTTGCGGGTCCCCAACTTCTCACTCCAACGCCGGCCCTGCGATCCGCTCGCCCCGCTGCTGCCGAGCCTGGTCTGCCGGATCGAACGTGCCGTAGAAAAGCGCGTTGGCGTCCATCCACGTGATCAGCCGCTCGTAGTCTTCCGCGGAGAGTTTCACGTTCTCGTGCCCGTCCTCCAGCAGCTTCATGAGACTGCTTGCCCGGGCGCCAAACTGGTTGGGATGGGTGAGCGGCTCGTGGTTGGCCTGGGGCGTGCCCTGCCATTGGGAGAAGGGAACCAACCGCACCAGGGCGTTGTAGGAGCGCGAAAACTGGCCATCGGGCGCGCCCGTCAAGTCGATGCCGCCCTCGGTCTTCTCGCCGCCGTGGCACGAAACGCAGTGCTTGTCGAGAACCGGCTGAACGAGAATCGGATAGCTGAAGGGACGCGAACCGTCGGGGCCCGGCTTGATCGACGACGGTTCCCGAAACGCCGCCAGGGCCCCTGCGTGGACGCCCGGGGCGGTCGTACGGTGCTCGTGACAGCCCACGCAACTGGTCTGTTCGCCCGGCTGCAGGTAGGTGATGCTCCGCATGGTCTGAATGGCCATGCCTCGCTCATCCAGGGCCTGAAACGCCAAGGGTATGCCCGCCGGGGCGTGGAAGAAAGCCGAGCCGTCCGCCTCCACCGGCGCCGTGCCAAGCACCTGCTTGCCGGGCGAGGCATTGGCCAGGCCTACACGCGGCGTGTTGGAATGGGGAGTCGTCTTGGGCAGAACCTGGACGATCCGCAGGGCCTTCACGGCGCCGTCCGATTCGGAAAGCACGGGCCAGCTCGCGTAGACGTCGCGCAAGAGGAACGTCCCCTCGCCGGTCGCATCGTCCGTCAACATGGAGGGCAGCGCCGGTGCACGCTTCCGCGGCGCCAGCGGCATGGCCCACAAGCTGCCAATGGCCGCATCGCGATAGAGCAGTTCCTTGTTGCCAAAGCGATCCACCAGGTAGATCCCGAACATGTTGGGCCGGTTGGCAAAAGGCTCGCCCACCAGCGGATCGAAGCTGTAAGCGGCCAGGAAGAAGTCCTCCGAGAGCGGACAGGGCGTGCGGTAGCAATGGTTGGGCCATCGCTTCTCCTCCACGGGCATCTCCGGCGGCTCGGTCACGCCCGTGGCGTTGAACCAACGTTCCACCCGGGCTTCGCTCTCCGGGAACAGGGCGTCGGGCGTGAGTCGCGTGATCGGTTCCAGCCCGTCGACGCCCTTGGTCACATCCAGCAGGATGATCGAGCCGGCCGTCATCGCATGGTGGGCCGCGGCCGTGGCCATCACCTTGTTCGAACCGGGAACGGGGCGAGCTTCCCACACGCCGACCGGGTTAAGCGTGTTGTTGCCGTAGAAGATCCGCACATCGCTGCCGTCCGGTCGCACCGACCACAATTGCTGATAGTGCACCGCGTGCCGATCCACGTAATCCCAACGGGTGTAGATGACCCGTCCATCGTTGAGCACCGCCGGGTCCCACTCGTGGGTCTCATGAAAGGAGATCACGCGGATGTTGGAGCCGTCGCCGTCGGCCGTCGCCATCGTATAGACCCGGCAAGGGCCGCGTCCGCAACGGTGGAATCCGCCCCGTCGCGTGGAGATGAAGAGGATCTTGCCGTCGGGCAGATAGCGGGGGGCAAAATCGTCCACCTCCCCTTCCGTCAACTGACGCAGATCCGAGCCGTCGGCCGACAGTTCGTAAAGGTGATAGAACTGGCCCATGTTGGCCTGCCACTGGGTGGCGTTGGGATCCGTTTCGCAATGGGCGAACAGGATCCGCTGCCCGTCCCAGGAAACGTCCAGATGCATCGGGCTACCCTCGGGCAAGCCGTGATCCAGCCGCCGAACCCGCATGGACTGGCCCGGTGCGTCCAGCACATAGATCCCGCCGCCCGGCCGCGCACGATGGCCGGCGTACTGAGTCAGTTGATGGCTGAACCCGCTGGGCGCCTGCTTGACGAACACCAGCGGACCGACGTTGGCAAGCGGATTGGCCAACGCGATCTGACGGCGAAGCTGATGGGTTTGCAGCCAGAGTTGCTCCCAAGCGGCATCGGTTGTGCCGTTGTCGGCTGCGAGCTTGTCGAAATCGGCTCGGAGGGATTGCCATTGGGCCGCCAGGTTTTCGATGGAAGGCTGCTGAAGATTCTGCCCCCTCCCTGGCCCTCCCCCTCGCTTCGCTGGGGAAGGAAGGGCTTGAATGAGTTGATCGCCGCGATCGAGGGTCAGGGCGATGGCCTGTTGCCAGGTTCGAGGCTCGCGCTGGGTGCCGATGCCGTCCTGCATCCGCCAGTCCCACTCGACTAATTCCGTTTCGATCGAAGCCCGCATGGCAGGCAGCTCGCGAGGCGGAATCGATTCGTCCGCGGGCGGACAGATCAGCGCAATGGGAAACTCGTTGTCCTCAAAAACATACCGCAGATTGGACCAGCGAACGGCCGCTTCCTCTCCCGCGCCCCGCGTGGTCAAGACGAGGTTGCTATCGTCCGACAGGCTGACCGGGTCAATGGCGAGTGTCACGCGGTCGCCATGACGAACGGTTTGCGTGGTCCGCTTGCCGGCCAGGGCCAATTCAACCTCGGCCGACCCCAATCGGGGCAGACTCACGTCGGCCATGAACTGCATGGGGCCCGCGGAACACTTGACGGGAATCGTCCATTCGACGTTTTCTTTTTCGTCCACACAAACCGTCCAGGCATTGGCCTCTTCCATGACGGCGACCTGGGGGCTCGCTTCGGCAGCAATCAGCGAGAATCCGCCCGCCGCCCGACTTCGCACCGGCGCCGGTTCTCCGTTAAGACAAACACGGCTTTCTCCAAACAGCGGCACTCGCCCATCGCGATCGAGCCTCGCCTCGGCCCAGTCGGCCATGTCGCAGCCGATGCCGTCGCCGGAATCACTGGCCGTCAGGCGCAGTTCCTGCGCACCCGCCAGGGGAATGTCGACCGTACGGGCCGGATCGCTGTCCGACATGGGACCCGTTTCGAATTTCACCTCGCCGTCAACAGAAACACGAAACACGACGCTTCCCTTCTTACCGCCCTGCCACTGAATACCGACCTGGGCGCGAAATCGCGTATAGCGTCCGTGCAGCGGGATGACGATCTCGCCATTGGCGTGGTGCCCCAGGCCGCGGTCGAACTTCTGCTCGCCGATCTGAAGCGGGGCCCCCTGACCGCCGGCCCGGGCCGTGGCCACATCGTAGCCGAAGTCGCCCCAGCCCTGCTTGATCTCCAGCACGATCCCCGACGCCCGGTCGCTGAGATAGTCCGTCTCCTGTGCGGCAAGAGAGCCCGAGAAGGACAGGAGCGAGGCGAAAAACAGCGCCGAGTAGAGGCTGACGCTACAACGTATGGATTTGGCCATCGTGGTTTCCCTATATTCGTGTTCGCTTTGCGAACCAGTGCCCCGTTCCAACCTACCTAGTATCCCACCCCCAAAAGCAGGATGCAAGACAGTGGACATGGACTCGACAGGGGGCTACAGTCGAGATCGAGAATGGTAAGCTCACCGTCCCCGCCTCAAAACGCCCGCCCTGCCCTGCGAATACTGGAGCCGCCATGAACACCTCTCTCCCGAGATTCTCTTGTACTGCAACTGCGGCCATTCTCGCATTGTCACTGGCGGCCCACTGCAGCGGCCAGGTGGTGATCGACACGACCTTCGGACCGGGCAAGGCGCTCTCGACTCCCGCGCCGGACCGCATCGCCGGCGTGCTCCCTTCCGGCTGGCAAGACAACACCTCGTGGGCTCGCGTCTGGGTCGACTACCAGCCTGGCGAAGAGGAAGCTCGCCCCTACACCCGCGTGGCCACGTCCAAGGTCGAGGAAGGCTGGACCCAACTGCAGCACCCCCTGCCGCGAATTGAAGGAGAAACCTACGTGCGACTGGAGCTGACGGCCCGATCGCTCGACGATCGCTCCCTTCAGATCGGCATCCGCGACCTGGGCCCTCCCTACCAATGGCACTGGGATGTGCAAACGCCTTTGAAAGGCGATTGGAGATCATTTCGCCACGAATTCCGCTTGGGTAAGATCGACTCTCCCATCGGCCTCTACCTCGCTTCGCACGGAACAGGCAGCTTCGACCTGGGCGCCATCGAGCTCACCTTCTTCAGTCGCGACGAACTGATCGCCGAGATGAAGAGCCAGGCCGAAAGGAGTGACTGCAAGAATCTGCTCCGACTGAGCCGGTTCCCTCTCGGCATGCAGATGGGTTGGTCCTTGAACCGAGACTGCTCCGATGGCGACGAGGTCGTCCTCGAACCCGACCGTGATGTTCCCGGTCCGACCGGCTTTCCTTCCCTTCATGTCCGCGGACGGAAACGCACCGAGTTCTACACGGCCCCGTTCGCCGTTGCGAATGCCTTCGGAGATCACTTCGCGGCCGTGTCGCTCAAGGGAAGCGGCTCCGTCACGATTCGAGTCATTTGCGACCGCCGGACCATCGCCTCCCACACCGTGTCGCTCACCGACCAGTGGCAGCGGGCCACGTTCCAGTTTCGCCCCCGCCTGCTGGCCGACTGGTACGCCCTCCGATTCGAAACACCGGGGGCTTGCGACTTCCATCTCGACGCCATGCAAGTAGCCCCGATCGATGAGGCTACCGGCCAGCCGACGCCCTACGCTCCGCAGATGCCCTGTGAAGTGGCCCTCCAGGTCCCGGTGAGCGACGCTTCCGCCGCCCGAATCCAGTTCCACGACGAACCGGCTCGGCTGGACTACTGCGTCACGAGCACCGAATCGACCCAAGGCGCGCGGCTTCGGGCCAAGGTCTTCAATGCCTACGGCGAGTCGCGCGACCTACCGAGCGCCAGTATCGAGGGAAAGCTCGTCGACGGATGCTTCGACAACTTCATGGCGGATTTCGACAAGCCCTTCGGTCCACACCGTGTGGAGGCCTGGGCCGAGGACAACGATGGCAACCGGATCAGTCCCTTCAACGAAATGCTCGTCTACCGGCTGCCCCGGCCCAAGTATTGGGGCAAGGACGCGCCCCATTCCGCCTTTGGCGTCCATACCAACTCGACGACCCGCCACTGTATTATGCTCAAGGCCATCGGCGTCAACTGGACTCGCCTCCACGACGCCGGGCTCGACTACATCGGCTGGTTCCACCTGGAACCGGAAAAGGGCAAGTGGCAGTTCCACGACGAGCCGATCCAGCGTTATCGCAAACACCACGTGATGATCCTGGGCGAGTTGGGAACCGCTCCGCCCTGGGCTTCGCACCATCCGGGCTACGACGTGAGCGGCTATTTCGACCGCTTCTACCAGCCGCGCAACCTCGACGACTACGCCGGCTACGTCCGCACCGTGGCCCGGCGATACAAGGGCGTCATCCATGCCTGGGACGTGTGGAACGAACCGTGGATCACCGCCTGGTGGGGCGTCGGCTACGACAAGACCCAGGGCAGCGGGCGAGAAGGCTACGTCCGTTCGCCAACCGCGCGAAAGGACTTTGCTGCCTTGATGAAAACCGCGTACACAAACGTGAAGGCCATCGACCCGGACGCGATCGTGTTGGGCATCAACACGACCACCGGGGGCGGTGGAAGCTCTTTCAGCGGCGACGAGTGGACGAAAGGCGTCGTCGATGCCGGGGGCCTCAAAACGCTCGACGCCATCGCCTATCACCACTACGCGGGCCAGTTGAACCTGATGCCCGAGGATGAAGTGCAGAAGGGCTATTCGCGGGCAGTCGGCTACGTGGCTGAAAAGGCGAAAGGCCCAATGCCCGCCCCCGTTTGGATGACCGAAGGCCAAAACGCTCGCATGATGGCTCGGGCCGACATGTATCACCACACCCTGCCCAACCCGCCAGCTGACAGCGATCCGTTCACCGCCGGCGACCGGCAGGTGCGTTTCCTCGCCTCCCTTCGAGTTCAAGGCGTTGCCAAGGCCTTTCTCTACACGATGCACGGCCACTCCTATTTCGACGGAGGCGGCGCGTGGCGAGCCATCACCACCGGCGAAGGATTCCTCCACTGCCAGGGCGCCGCCATCGCGGCCCTGGCCCGGCAGATCGAGGACTGCCATTTCACGGAGCAGGTGAAGCTGGCCGAGGGCGTTTGGTCCTATCGGTTTGAAGCCGACGATGGCTCGCGCCGGGTGGCGATTCTGGCCCCCGAAGCGCAACACGAAGAATACCGTCTCCCCGCCGGCGTCCTGGACCTGTTCGGCAATCCCGTCCCCGAAGGCACGCCCATCGGAAAGACCGTCTGCTACCTGCCCGACCCCGGACACCCTGCGGCCCCCTGAACTGGCGAGCATCGAACAAGCAGCCGCGAAATGATGAGGGCGAGCCCGATCACTCGCCCCGCAACCTCCCTAAACGCTTGTCAGCGGTTTCTTCAAGCGATTTACCGCCTCCCGGGGGGTGGCCAAGAAAAGGGGTGAAAACAGTTGATCATTATGTCAGAATACGGCGTCGTCCGGTGCGCCCCTTTCCCGCTCTTTGAAAACCTGCCTGCCAATTCCCACCCCCCGGTTGGTCGCGAAACCTCGGCGTCTTCTGGTCCAAACCACCCCACCTGTGAGCTAAAAGGGTCAGGATTCATGCGGGCGATTTTGGGGAAGTTCGGAAAGTTCACCCTGAATCGCGACCCATTTTAACACCCACTGTCCCTAGTTTTACTCCCGCAACCAACGAGCGTCCCTGGGCGTTCAATGACGGGTCAAGCCGCGATGTCCACTATTTCCTGCCGCCTTTTCGGCGACTACCGCCAACGCTGCTCTGGCTCGCCGCCCTCGGCCGTAACCAAAGATCACGGCAGAATCTCAACCTCGTACCAGATCGTCCCATGTTCCGGACCGATCTCGAGAACAGTTCCCCCGGCGCGGGTCTGCACGTCGATCGGCGTCTTGCGGTTGCCCGATTCGTCGAGAGCGTAGAATCGCGTCTTCTTCGAGTCGACCGGCAGCGTCAGCGTGGCCGCAACGCCCTCGCAGAGAATCGGGGCCTTGCCCCACTTGTTGCTCAACGTAATGCGGTTGTCCCCCAGATCCTCAAGCTCCGCGTCCGTGTTCCGAATGTCGCCCGTCGCCGCCAGCAGAATCCGCCCTGGCGAGTGGAGGTCGGCTCCGTCAATCGCCGTCATGGTGATCGTGGCCCAGTCGTGCATCGTCTTGCCGATCTTCAATTGCACGTCGCCCAGGGCGAAGGTCCGCCCTCGCACGAAGCCGGTGAACACCTTGGTCCGCGCCGTGTCGGCCACGAAGAACCCGCCTTCCGCATCGGTGAAGTCCCAACGGAGTTGGCCCGTGTCCGAGGCAACCTGCTTCAACTCGGCCACCGCATCTTCGTCCTCGCAAGACGTATCCGACTGCAGATCCAAGGCCACCGCGTGCTCCATGCTGAGCGTCGGCGAAAGACCCCGCCGATCGCCCGTAAGGCTCCGGGCGCTCATCGTCTCGTGGAGCAGGTCTCGTTCGACCTTGGCCGACATGCCCGCCTCCACTGTTTTCCGGGCCTCCTCGGCGTCGCCCCGCAGGAAGAGAGCCGCCGACGCGATCTGGTGGGCCAGTTTGGCCGGGTCGCCCTTGATGTCGAAGTAGCCGCTGATCCTTTGCGGCTCGAAGTCGGTGCTATGCGAGTAGGTGAACGAAAAGATGCCGTCCCACTTCTGAAAACGCCCGAAGGCGGCGATCATCGGAAATCCCTCGGCCGTGTAGGTGTTGGGAGCCGGATGATTGTATTCGCTCACCGTATAAGCCATCCCGGCCACACGTCGCAGGGCAAGCCGGCTGAGCGTGCCGCCGTCCGGCGAATTGACCAGGGCCAGGTTGCGCACGTACCAGTTCTTCGAATCCCACGGCTTGCCGGGGAACGTCGGGTGATGAAAGTAGGAGTGGACGTCGATGTAGTCCAGCCCCGCCTGGATCGTCGTCGGGCCGTAGCTCATCTGGGTCCCTGAAACCAGCGACTTGACCTTCAACTCGTCCTTGAGGAACCGGTACATACCGTGCCAGTAGTCGCGTTCGGTATCCCACATGAAATCCACGAAGTCGTTCCGAGCCGCTTGCGTGAGGTTGATGCTCCCCCGGGTTACCACGGGCACGCTCGCGTCTTCGAGGCCCTGCCCCGGCTCGAGCCCCACGATCCCGCCGGGACGCAGGGAAACGTTGGCCAGTTCGTACACGCCAGGCTGGAGCGAACTGAAACTGACCCGCACGTTGTCGTCGTCCGCCTGGGCGACGAAAGTCACTCGGAAGGGCGTCCAATCCGGACCGGTCTGGATATGGGACGACAACCCGACCCGCTGCCAGGGCTCGTGGTTCATCATGCAATTCACGCCCATGGCGCTGGCATCGCTCGCGCGAACCAGTCCGCTCAGCGTGTAGGGCTCGTCTTTCCGAACGGCAACGCGACCGTGCCAGAACTGAGGGATGTACGAGACCTTGCCCATTTCCTTGACTTCGATGCGAAGAGCCCTGGCGCCGTCCGGCCCGGCATCGCTCACGGAACTCTCCACCTTCGACTGCGCGTCGGTCTGCACCACCCAGGCCTTGCCCAGGGGCTGCTCAAACCGCGGGTCGGCCAGGCACTCCTCGCCCAGAGGTTTGGCTTCCGCGTTCCACGCCTTCTTGAGCTTCTCGGTGTTGCCGTACTTTCGCACAAGCCAGTCGTTCCAGAGCTTGCGATAGGTCGTGGCGTAGGGCTCGGGCAGGTCGTCCAGATCGCCGCGGTTCCAGGTCGTAAAAAGAGCGTCCTCGTTGCTGATTTCGACCATAGCCACGGCCGGCTCCTCGCAGTAGGCCGTCTTCGTATAGGGATTCACGTGGGTGAGCAGGTCCCGGGCGTACTTCTTCTGCAGCGCGATCATGCCCGGTTCGAAGTTGCCGATTCCCTTGTCGTACTTGGGACGCAAGTCCGCATGGGGAAAGCCTTCCTTGTCGCCCAGAGTGCGGGAAACGTGCAAGTTCAAGTTCGTGTAAACCCCGTGCTCCTTGAGCTGGTAGATCAGGTAGTCGAGCTTGTCGAGCCGCTCCGGATCGATGATCGTCTTGTTCTCGCTCTTGCCCCAGATCGACCGGTTGTCCATGTGGTGCATGCGAACGCAATTGATCCCGAAGCGAGCGAGACGCGCCGCCACCCGCTCCGCATCCTCGTGGCTCGGAAAGCACGCGTCGAAGCAGAGATTGGTCGCCCAAAAACGGATTGGGCCGTCGCCGGTCGCCATCCGCCCTTCCACGGATCGGACGAACCCGTCTTTGCCTGCCGGCTTCGGCAGCCAGCCGGAAACATTCGTCGCGTTGTCGGGAGCGTCGTAAGAGATGACGAAAGGGAACGAGTCGCCCTCTTCGGCAAGGCCGAGGCTCGGCGAAACGCACAGCAGAAGGATCGGCAGAACGAACAGGAGGGAAGATCGCATGGCAGCATCTCTCGCGCAGAGGGGGGAAATCCGGCAGGAATACGCGGCGGGGCGACGAGCCGTTCAGCCCCGATCGTCACGTCGAGTGTACCACCCTCGCCGACAAGATTGTATCCTGCCCGAAAAAAGGGTCAGCGGACTCTCCCTCACCAGGGCATCTTGCAACCGAGTGACAACATCAAAATCTCCCTCCCCAGCGAGCTTGCGAGCGAGGGGGAGGGCCGGGGAGGGGGCTGAATCGCCACACGCGGGCGGCAGCGAGCATTTTTCCACAGAGCGTCTTCCATTGGATAGACCGCGTTCGGAAGATGCTCGGTGTCGCCTTGGCAACAAGAGGCGTCCCCATCGGCTGTATCAGGAGACGGATTGCCGGTTCAGGGTCCCGCTCGGCGAGCGGTGACCTACCCACGCGGATGCCACCGCTGCTTACGCCGCGCGAGCGTGGCTGCGCTGTCTGACCACAGAAGCCAGGGCCTTTTCAATGCCCTGAATCTGGCTGCGTGCGGAGAAGGACCGAAGCAGGCGCATCCTGCCCGCCTGGCCCATCGTCGTTCGACTTTCCGGGGAAACAGCGAGCGACGCAAGGGCCTCGCCCAGAGCGGCAGGATCCGCGGGCGGCACGAGCACCCCAGTCTCCCCCTGGGCAACGCACTCCGCGACACCACCCACGTCGGTCGCCACCACGGGAAGCGAGGCCGCCATTGCCTCCAGAAGCACCGTGGGGAAGTTCTCTTCCACCGAGGCCAGGACGCTCACATCGAAGGCAGACAAAACGTGGGACACATCGTCCGCTCCGTCCGTCCACACAATGCGCGACGCGACCCCCAGCGTTTCGGCTTCTTTCCTGACAAGGGCAGCGTATTCCTGGCAGTCCACGTCGCCGGCCAGCAACACCTTGGCGTTGGGAGCACGCTGCAACAGATGGGGCAAAGCTCGAATCAAGTGGAGTTGGCCCTTGCGGGGAGACACCGGTCCAAGGTTGCCGAAGAGCACGTCCCCGTCCTCCACGCCAAAGGACGCCCGCAACTGCCGACGCTGCTCGTCGGACAAATCACAAACCTCGCCTTCGTCAACAAAACCGTGAATCGTCACGATCTTGTGAGGCGACACCAGGTTGTAGCTCTCCTGAAATCGCCGAGTCTTGTCCGAGACGGCGATCACCAGGTCGTTGAACATCCAGTGGAACTGAACACGGCAATTGTGGGCCGTCGCCACAGAGGGCACTCCCGACATCCAGCGCAGCAAGACCCCAAAGAAATGGGCCCGGCTCATGTGCGTGTGAACCAGGTCGACGCCCCGATGCTGAATGTAGGTCGAGATCCGCCGCAGCTCGTCGGCGGGCCAACGGTGCATGTCCGATGTTAGCACGTCGAATCCCTCGGAAGCGGCCTCCTGCCCGATCCACGAATCGGGTCGGCAGAGAAACACCACGTCGTGCCCCCGAGCCGCCAACTCGCGTCCTACGAGAAGGCTGTGGTTCGTCGCGCCATTGACCGTCAGTCCCGAGGTGATTTGCATGATTCGCATGCGTCGCTAGCTCCAAAGTCAGTAGTCCATCCCGACCTCTTTAGGCGAACCAAACGTACAAGACTGGGGCTCGCCGATTCCGACCTGACGGGTTCATCGGTCCGGACAAGACCGCAAATCGCAAAAAACCGTTCCAACCCATAGACATTCGCTCCTTTAGCTAGCCCCCCTGAATTCCACTGGCAGGAGAGCTGGACTTAGGTGGCGTTGACGCCGGATACCGACCCCGGTATTGTCCGCAAGTAGCCCAAAATGGTGGACGTGGGAGAATGCCGTGGTCGAACGAAGGGAACAAGGGGGCTGCCGAAGCGTCTTGCAGCGGATCCAGCTCAAGGTTGGTGGTACGGGGGGATCAAAGGAATGATCGCATCGCGTTTCCCGTCAAGGATTTTTCTCTATCTAGCCTTGGCCGCTTGGTTTGCGGTCGCCTTCCCGCCGCAAGCGTCCGCCGATGGCTTCTTTTCTGCGATTCGCGAGGACGTCCGCAGCGAAGCATCAGGCGGAGGGGCACCGGCTCCCCCTGAGCCGAGCAGGCCCGAAAAGCCGAAAAAGCACCGCAGTAGCGATTATTATGGGCCCGAACTGGATGAGGATTCCTGCTGGTTCGGGCTCGCCTTGGCCGGAGTGATGGTAACTGGGGCCGTTGTCGCCTCGCCCTTCTGGGGACCGGCGGCTGTTCTTGGCGACACCCACGAACAGGAAGCTCGGTTCGCTTCGTTTCCCTACGACGGCATCAGCGAAGGCAGCATTTCCTTCTCCCAGGTCGTGTGCGACTGCGGGGCCCTGGAAGACGAATCGATCACGGAACACGCCCCCTATTGCGCCTGGAATTGGAGGAGCAGCAAAACCTTCTCCGGACGCTTCACGGGCGAGTGGGCCGAACAGCCGGGCGACATGAGCCGAATCGGCGGCCGTCTCCAGTTGCACACCACTTCCCGGTTTGGCCTCGACACCCAGATGGACTGGCTTCGCGAACCCGCTTCCGGGCCGCTGGAAGACGAATTGTGGTTGGGCGACTGCAACGTGATCTACCGCTTCGCCCAGAGCGAGCGGGCTCAATTCTATTCGGGCCTCGGCTTCAACTGGCTCGACGACCCGGTCGACACCAACTTTGGGTTCAACTTCACCTACGGCGCCGACTTTTTCCCGGCCAAGCCGTGGGTGGTTTCCTCCTCAATCGATTGGGGCAACCTGGGCCGGGCCGAACAGTTCCGCTTCCGACTGACCGGCGGCGTGATGCTCAACCGGGTCGAGCTCTACACCGGCTACGAGTACCTCGACATCGACCGCACCCAACTGAACGCCTACGTGGTCGGCATGGGCATCTGGTTCTGACCGTGTTGGTGTCCAGCCTTCAGGCTGCCTTCTTCTCGCCGATGTGCCAAGCCGAATTGGGGCGAGATTTCACGGAAAAGGAGACTCCCCTCAATGCCGAATAGCCTCCCCGATGCGGAGTCGAACCCCTATCGTTCTCCCGACAGATCGGCAGGGCCTGAGCATGCCGACGAATTCCGATCGCGGTCAACGTTCGAGGAGATCGGACGCGTCATGGTCACGTGGGAGAAACTCCGCCTGATTTACAACGGCATCGGTCTCTTTCCGACCCTGATTCTCGTTTTCGGGGCCGCCACTTCCCCCGTCGAGATTGCTGGTTGCGCTTTCGTTGCCAACGTCTGCTACTGCCTGGGCCCAGTCCTCGAGGGATACCTCGTGTGGTTTGGCGTTCGCAGCCGTGTGGCAACCGCCATCCTGTTTCTCTTGGGCACGATGGTCATGCTGGTCTTGGCAATCTGGTACGTGGCGCTGCGGACCTTCCGCTGGATGGACTAGACACGCCGCCTAATCGTTTCCCGCACGGTTCTGCCAATCGATCCCCGAAAGCGACGCCAGCGCAAGCTGCAATGCGTGGGTGCCGTCCCGGGCGTGGCCCTGAGCAGCGACGGCCAGGTAGAGTTGGTGGGCCAGGGCGAGGCCTGGAAGGGAAAGCCCCATGCGTTTCGATTCGGCCAGGGCGATTCCCATGTCCTTGATGAAGTGCTCGACGAAGAAGCCGGGGTCGAAATTGCCGGCGATGATCCGCGGCCCGAGATTCGAAAGAGACCAGCTTCCGGCAGCGCCGGAAGCCACCGATTGCATCACGGTCTCCAGGTCGAGACCCGCGGTGTAACCGTAAAGCAGGGCCTCGCACACGCCGATCATGTTCGTGGCGATCAGCGTCTGGTTGACCATCTTGGTGTGCTGCCCCGCGCCGGGTCCGCCCTGATACACGATCGTCTTTCCCATGGCGCCGAAGCAGGGCTCAATCGCATCGACCGCTTGCCGATCGCCTCCGATCATGATCGAAAGCCTGGCCTCGCGGGCGCCCACGTCGCCGCCCGAAACAGGGGCATCGATGGTGGCCACGCCCTTGTTGGTTGCCACTTCGGCGATCTCCACGGCCAGCGAAGGTTCGCTTGTCGTCATGTCAACGAAGATTCCGCCCGAGCGAAGACCGGCCAGAACACCGTCCTCACCCAGAACAACGTGGCGAACGTCCGCAGGATAGCCCACGATCGTGAAGACGACGTCCGAACTCTCTGCAACCGCCTGGGGCGAGTCGACCCACACGGCTCCCTTCTCCAGAAGAGCGGCGGCCTTGGCCTTCGTTCGGTTAAACACCGTCGCCGAGAAACCGGCGTCGAGCAGATGGCCGCACATGCTGGAGCCCATCACGCCCGTTCCAATCCAGCCGATACGTGTCCTGCCGGGTTCCGCCTTGGCAAACGTCATTATATAGGACCCTCCCTGAGAGGAATCAGAAACAACTTCCAGATTTCGCCATGAACGACAAATGAACTTAATAAGCAGCCGCCCTGAAAGTGACAGGAACAGGAGGCAACCGAGACAACAGAGTGATTACTCTGCTTCCTCGGTCCTCTCTGCTTCAGAGGTATCGGCAATGCATCCGCTGTTCTCGCAAGTCTCTGGATTCAGTCATGGCGCATCCGGCGCGGCGATCGACATCCACAAGGAAGGGGCCTGCACTGCTTGAATCGACCTGAGAGTGGTGCTTGGAGAAACTTGACTGCTTGGCTATATAAAACGGGACAATACTCCACTTGGATTGCTGATAGACATCTACCACCTGAAACTAGCCGATCGGATTTCCAGGCCAGTCCCACCTGAAGCGGATCTGAAATAGTCGCTCCCGGGAGTAGACAGAGAGAACAGAGTCTTTCTACTCTGTTCACTCCGTTGACTCCTGTTCGCCACAGTCCTCCGAATAGCTCGAAATGCCGAAGCAGTTTCTGAGCGATTCGTTGGTGAATCAGGTCCAGCGATGCTCGGGGCGCTGGATGATTTCGCTGAGCAGGATCGCCTGGCGCAAACTGGTGGGGGACCCCAGCATGGCCGCGAAACCGGCCGCCGCCGAGGACGGAAACGGCTCGCCATGATCGTCGTGGGGCGATTCGTCCGAAGTGAGCGATTCCGAGCGGCGTTTCTGGCCCTCGCTGGAATCGAGTTCCCCCATCGCGTGGTCGAATGCCCGGCGACTCTCTTCCTGCTCTTCGCGGCGAGCCAATTGGGCCTGCAAGCTCCCTACCGAATGGCCGACGTGTTCATCGACGCTCTCGATCACCTCAAGCTCGTCGACCGGCTCGGCGACCACCGGCCGCGCAACAACCGGTCGAGCACCAGGCCTTGCCGGTTGCGGTCGAGCTGTCTGAGGTTGGCGGGCTGGCGGTCGCGGGGGCTGTTGTCGGGGAGGTTGCCCTTGGGGACGAGCCGAGCCCGGACGTCCACCTGCGGCGCGACGAAGGAAATCCTCCAGTTCCTGGGCCACCTGCCCTTGTCCTCCCGCACCGCCCTGCGGCGGGCGGACGGGAGGTCGCGGTCGCGGCGCAGGCGGACGGGGAGCGGGCTTCTTGTTGCCCGCCATCTGGCTGACCGCACTGATGATCATGATCACCAGGAAGACGACGACCCCGACCCAGCCGTCGCCCGCGGCAAGTGGAAGGGGCAAGATCATGCCGCCGAACCTCCTCGTCGTTGTTGTCGCTCGGAGGGCCGCTCGGGCTTGGCGATGGCCGTTCGCATTTCCGTGTCGGCCTGGATGTTTCGCAACTTGTAGTAGTCCATGATGCCCAACATGCCTTCGTGGAAGGCCTGGGCGATCGCCTTGGGAACCTCCGCCTCCGCCTGGACGACCTTGGCCCGGTTTTCCTCGATGCTCGCCACGTTTTCCTGCTCGGCGGCAACCGCCATGGCACGGCGTCCTTCGGCATTGGCACGAGCCACTCGCATGTCGGCCTCGGCCTGGTCAGCCTGCAGGCGGGCACCGATGTTCTCGCCCACGTCGATGTCGGCAATATCGATCGAAACGATCTCGAACGCCGTCTGCGAGTCCAGACGCCGGGCAAGCACCGTCTTCGAAATCCGGTCCGGGTTCTCGAGAACCTCACCGTGGGTCTTCGCCGACCCGATCGCCGAAACGATGCCTTCCCCCACGCGGGCGATGATCGTCTCTTCCGTCGCACCACCGATCAACTGCAGCAGGTTCGCTCGGACGGTGACCCGCGCCTTCACCTTCAACTGGATCCCGTCCTGGGCCACCCCGTCGAGGGTCATTCGTCCCATTTTCGGGTTCGGGCAGTCGATCACTTTCGGATAAACGCTCGTCTGCACGGCCTCAAGCACGTTTCGCCCGGCCAGATCGATGGCGGTGGCCAACTTGAAATCGAGCTCATCCATGCGAGCCTTCCTGGCGGCGATGATGGCTCGAATGACGAGGGGCACATTTCCACCAGCCAGATAGTGGGCCTCCAGGGCCTTGCTCCGGATCATGTCTTCGCCAATCCCGGCCTGGACCGCCATGATCTTGCTGCGGACAATTACCGCGGGATTCACCTTCCGAAAGTACATTCCCACCAGATCCCACATGGTGATCCCGGCGCTGGTCGTCTTGGACTGGATCCATAGGCGAAAGAAGCGGGCAAACACGGCCAGAATCACGATAGCGATGATCCCCGCAATGATGAAACCGCCGATTATGAGAAGCGTGGGGAGACTTGGATCAGGCTGCTGAGCAAACAATGGCATGAGTCGAACCTCTGGGTTAGAGTCGCATATTGCCCTGGGTTTACTGGTGGGAGGAACTCTTGTCAAGCAGTCGAGTCGTTGAATGGGTCGGGAGCGATGAAATCGATCGGTTGCGACAGGCCTTCCTGGTCTTCTGAGGGGGGGACTTCATCGTCTTCCAACGCGCGGACCAGGACATTGGTGCCATGCACATCAAGGACGATCACTCGCTGACCGGCCTCGATGGGAACCCCCTCCGTGTAGGCGTCAATGGTCCGCCCGTCGATGAGAATTGCCCCACTGGGCAGCATTTTGCTGCGCGCTTCGCCCGTTCTCCCGATCAATTCTCTCAAGCCGCGTTGGAAGTCATTATCAGGCAGAACTTCCTCGTCGCCACCGGCGCGGAGCATGATGCGGCGGCCGATAGGAGTGTGGGGCCACCATTTCACCGCCAGGATAAGGGCGGTGGGGGTCCCAACCATCACGATCGCCACGAAGATGAGTCCCACGATGGGGCCCGACTTGAAGGCGAAAATCACCGCGCCGATAAGCGAGGCAATGGAAAGGAAGGCCAGGATTCCGCCCGAAGGTATGAACAGCTCAAGGACGGCGAAACCGGCCGCCACCGCGATAAGCATCAGGGCCCAGATCCAGGGATCAACCATCAAACGACGCTCCGTTCAGTCCGATTGGCGAGACGGCCTCGACCGCTCGCCCTGCCGTGGTCAAACGCTTCGTGTCATGTTCTCCATCTAGGCAACCGGGCGGACAAACACCCGATTTCCTCGTACTTCGACGACTTCCACCTCACAGCCGCGTTCCACGGTTTCGCAGTCCGTAATGACGTCGACCATTCGGTCTTCAAACCTTGCCTTACCGCTCGGCATGAGCTTGGTCGTCGTCACGCCGCGCGAGCCAAGCAGGTCGTCATAGTGAACCAGCGCCTCGTGCTCAAGGGCCTGTTCGGCTTCTCCCGCAGGTGAAAGCGTGGGGAGCCAGCGGTGAATCGTCATGATCGCAAAGATACTGCCGATTCCCGCTCCCGTCAAAATGAGCAGCGAACCCTTAAACTGTTCGAGCTCCTCGGTCGTGGTGGGCCACCTGAAGGACTGGCAGGCCAGCACGATCGAGGCGATCACCATCAGGCCACCGCCCAGTCCAAAGATCCCGAAGCCGGGCAGGACAAAGATCTCGATCAGCAGGAAGGAAATGCCGCCCAGAAACAGGATTATCTCAAGCCAGCCGACGGTCCCCCCCAGGAAGCGGCTCCAGAAGAACAGGATGAAGCAAACGGCCGCACAGAAGCCCCCCATCCCGATTCCGGGGGCCTGCAACTCCACGTAGAGGGCCGCGAAACCGATCATCAGCAGGAACATGGCAACCGGTCCCGAGGCCAGGGCGGCTACGAGCACGTCGGCCCAACCGGGTTCCATCAGTCTCGGGTCGTTCTCCAATCCGTACTGCCGCTTGAACTGCTCAAAATCCTCGGCCTCGTGGTCGGCGAGCCAAAGCTCCGTCGCATCGGTCCCCTTGAGCAGAAGGGGAACGCCGGGCGATGTGATCCGCTCACCTTTCTTCCAGGCCTCCGGAACCGTTTGTTCTTGAGCCTCCTCTTCGCAGAAGTATTCGACGTATTTGGCGTCGTCCAGCCGCTCGTAGGCAAACACCTCCAAGTCGGGATCAACCATGGCGGCAGGGATCGACCAGGATCGGGATTTGCCCGAGGCGATGGACTCCTTCACCGTCTGCCGGAGTTGGCGCACCTCCTCCTCATCCAGAGGCGGCTCCCACTCCCCTCCCAGCACGGCCTTGGGGGCCAAGACGAGCTGATCGCAGGCCAGGGCGATCAAGGCCGCGTCGGCTCCCGCCTGCTTGGGCACGTAGGCCACGGTCCGCACCTCGGCCGGGTCCAAAGCGCTGGCCAGGAAGACCGCCAGCCCCGCACTCTCGGTCGGAGCGCCGCCCTCAGTGTCCAGGTAGAGGCAGATGAAGTTCGCGTGATGCTTCTGGATCGCCTCTTCGATCATTCGCCGCGCCTGGGCAACCGTTTCCGCGGTGAGCCGGCCCGTCAGATCGACGCGTGCCGCAACCCAATGGTCGCCGAGTTGGGGGTCTTCGCGGATCGATTCCGGACGGACGTTCATTGCCCGGGCCACAGCGCGAAGGTCCTCACCCAAATAGGAAATGAACCCGTGACGTCGAGCCTCACGTCCCGTAAAACGCCCCGGTTCGCCGGCGCGGATCAGGACCTCTTCGGAACCTTTGATCGCGTGCTTCTTCGCCTTGAGCTCGGCAAGCTGCTGCCGTGTGACGTACTCGGTGCCGTATTCGGTCTCGACACGCAGCAGTTCGAGGGCGGGATCGACCAGAGCAAGGGCGGCGCCGGCGGGAATCCGGCGTTTGCGTTTCGCAATGTCTTCGTAGGTGTAGCGGATCGTGTTGCTGATGCTGTCTTCGTCGACGCCGGCATTGCCGATTTCGGCCTCCGGGGCCATCACGATCTCGTCGCAGGCCATGGCGACCAGCACGGCGTGTCCTTGAATCGACGTGGGCAGAAAGGCCACCGTGGTCGCCGAAGCGAGTCTTTCTCCGGAAAGATACTCGGCCAGTTGGTAGCTGGCGCCGAACTCGCTGCCGCGTCCGAACTCGCTCTGCCCGGGGGCCACGTAGAATTCGAAGATCAGCACGGGCTTCTGCTGCGCCTTGGCGGCTCGATCGATGGCGGCCACGGCGAATCGCTGCACCTGCTTGTAGGTCTTCTCGGTGATGGGCAGATTCAGACGCATACGCCACGCAATCGGTGGCTGTCCTGCCTCGGGGCGATCCTCGCCTTCCGCGGCCCCGGCGGCGGATTCTTCTGTCGCAGGGGGGGACGATTGCGGATCGCCCTCATCCTGGGCCGGAGAGGCTGCGGGCAGCAGCATGGCAATGGCCAGGGCGCACCCGATCACGCCAAGCCACCACTCGGCGCCCTGGGCGTTCCAGGGGCTGATCCCCCTCTCTCGCAGGTCGATTCCTTCACCCATCCCAGCCATGAGACGGCCTCGCAACAATCTCGAAAGTACGCCTGAATTATAGGGCCGACAGCAAAATTCCGTCAATCAGACGAGCTACGGCTCCCCCTCGAAGGGGGAAAGTCCATAAAGAGACTCCCTCCGCAAGGCTATTCGCCGTGGGACGGGGCTTCTTGGAAGCAATCGAGACTGCAAGGCGACAGTCATTCCCGCGAGAATCGGTGTCCAGAAGGTTCCTGGCCGGGGTCATTCATGGGGGGCACGCTCAGAGCGTGCCACCCGCAGGATGAGAAGGGTCGATTCAGAAACCCGGCCTGGCCGACGCACACCGGTGAAATCAGCGAGTGGGCCCGGCGGGCGGACGATTGGTCATCTCCGTATTCGACAACTGATCCACTTGGACCGTCCACCCATCGGGAATCTTGGCCTTGAAGGGATCGCTGAACAATTCGGTCGGGTTCCTTGGATTGATGTCGACCTTGATGAACTGGTAGCTGAAATAATCGCTACCGTTCGGCAGAATGATCTGCATTCCGGTAGGTTCCATTTTCTTCAGGTCGAGTATCATCCTCGCACGGCTAAAATTGGCCGCTTCGTTCTGATAGCGAGGCTCTGCCTGAATGCAGACCGCGTTGGGATCGGATTGCGGAAGTAAGGAAAGGAAGTATCGATTCTTCAACTTGCTCATGTCGGTCGAGAACAGGAAGGGCAACATGGCGCGGACCATGTTCTCGTTTTTCATCTCGTCGGACATGACGTGCTTGGTAACGGACTTGTCATTTTCGTTGAACTCATAGAGAGCTTGGCCATCGCAGACCATATGCTCTGTCACCGGACTTTCGACCGACTTGCCATCGACCCATTCTCGGTCGACTTTCCACATCCATTTTCCGGAGGCTTCAAAGTCGGCCTTGCCCTGATTGATTCGCACGGGATCCTTCGGTTTGTTGGCAGGGGCGAAGGCGGGTTTGAACTCAAAGCGGTTGAATTCGATCGTAATGCGTTTCTGTTTCCGACTGGCTTCCTCCCAGCGTTTCAAGACCGCATCCAGTTCGGCCTGCTGGGCGGGTGTCAACGGCGTGAAGGCCTTGTTCACCAGGGCGGGGTTCCGACGCTGGAGGGTGGGCGTGTTTCGAGAGATGACCGCCCCGGCATTGGCCGGCACGGTCTGGGCGGGACGCCGAGGGTAGGTCTGCTGGGGCTGGGCAACCGGTTGCGCCGTCCGCTGGGCGGGCTGCTGATAGACGGGTCGCTGGGGGCCGGCGGCCTGAGGATACCGCTGGGCAGGTTGCTGTTGCTGCTGCGGGTAGTACTGCTGGCCAAAGGCCGAGCCCGACAAGAGACCGATCAGCAGAACCAGAATTGCGTTGAGCGAGAAGCGAGCCGTCATTGCCTGAATTCCCTCCTTGAAAGGCTACGGATCTCCTGAAGTTCCTCTTCCTTGAGGACTCAACCTGGGCTATGCGATCCTTTCGCAGCGCAGGGGGGGAGGACCGCGGCGCGTTGGGTCGACGTACCGGGGCCCTACTTCAAGGGACGCGATTCTAGCAGGAACCCCGCGATCGACCCAGAGGGATTCGGGGACAGATCACGTGGTCGTCGCAGAGCCCGTAGATTGCCCAGTTTCCTACGGGGCGGTGCCCTGGCGAGAGTTCTGAACGACGCTGGCGGTGCGAGCGTTGATTGCTTGAGCCACTTCCTTCTGGATGGCGGCGGTCTCGGCGACGGTTGCCTCGTTGCTGGCGATCAGGTTGGTGATCACTCTCTTCATCGAGGCGATCGCGGCGTCCAGTTTGGCTTCGTGGGCAAGGACGAAATCCCGCTGCCGGGTCACCTTGGCCACTTCCTTCTTGAGATCGTCGCGTTCAATTTCGCTGGCCTGAATTTGCGCGAGGCTTTCATCTCTTGCCGCGTCGAGGAACTGACGATCGCGCTCGGCGACCCGAAGTCGATCGATGAGGGTCGCACGGATGCGGTGACCTTCGTCGAAGAAGGCCTCGTAGTCACGCAGGGTACGGATGAACAAGCCTTTGCCATCCTGGACTTCCTTGTACAAACCGTTTTCGTCCTTGATCGGCTTGCCTGCTTCGTCAACCATCACGACCAGGCCGTGCAGGTTTTCGGACTTGGCCTGTTCTTTGGTGATGATTTTCCCGTCGTAAAGATAGTCGGCGACCGTGACGTATTTTTCGTCTTCTTCCGAGGGTTCCTCGCCCTCCTCGGCGAAGGTTTCCTTGGTGGCGAAGAGGAGTTTTTTCTGCTCGTCGGTCAATTCCGCAAGAATCTCGTGGGTATCGGAAGGCATCAATTCGCACAAACGCCACGGGATCTGGTTCTGCTGGCTCTTCTGGACACGAGCGAACTCGGAGTCGGAAAGGCGGACGCTGGGGCGGACGACGATCTGGTTTCCGGAGACCTGTTTCACGGTGAACTGGCCGAGGTAGGCTCCGCTATCGCTTGGGAGGGTTGGCTCTTCACCTTCTGCCGGCGCACGATATTCAAAGGCATAGACGACGCAGTCCGCTTCAATCGCGTTAGGCTGTGCCGTCTGTAGGGTCACGAGAACACGTTCGGGAACGGGACCTTTCGTGGGATCGGCTTCGGGATCAGGCCCTTTTTCCACGTTCAAGGGGATGTTGTTGTCCCAAACACGACCTCGGCCGATGAGCACTTTGTAGAGTTTGAGGTCAACTTGGCGCAATCCCTCTTCGCCGGCGTCTTTGTCTCCGTTGAGGATCTTCTCGGCTTCCTGTTGAGTCTGGGCAATCACTTCCTTGTGTTTGTTGTAGGACTCGCGCCAAACACGATGGGCTTGCAAAACGCACGCGCTCAGTACGAACAGCACGATAGCTGTGATCCCGATGCACACCAGCAGAATTTTGTTCCAAATGCTCATCGCGTCCTAAATCACTTCTGAAGTTGTGCGATTTCTGCAAAGAAAAGCGAGATTTACCCCGGAATCCCGTAATCTCGATCCTATTTCGGGTCGGAACCAATGTCAAGCTTCTCCAGGGCAAAGCCATTTTTGCTAACTGTTTTATTCCTTGGTACTTGCGACGATTCGGCAAATCGTTTCTTTCGGACTCCCCCGCACAATGCTTAAAGAAGGAGAATCCGGGCCACCGAAAACCATAGGGTAGAGGGGTGCAACCGTTGCGGCCCGAGAAATCGGACCAATCAGCCCCCCCGCGTGTCGAATCGGTCGCCGTGGCGATCGGAGTTCGAGTTCGTGGCCATCCCGCAAATCGCTCACGATCGGAACACCCGCCCGATCGGGAGTGGGGCCTGCGAACAGAATGCCGATCAAACCCGCTCTCATGGGGGCGGTCTGCGTCCCCTGAGAATCGTTCCGACTCGCGACATGACCCAGATTCCGCCCTGACGGCTGCGCCGTCTGAGGATGTACGCCCATGCTCAAGTCCGGTGAGAGAAGTTATCCCTGCGCCCGGTCTTTCCTTGTGGTATCCGTCGCCCTTGTGTTGCTGGCGACAGGGATGCTTGGCTGTTCCCGAAGCCAATATCGGCTTCGAGCAGATCGGGAGGTCGAATGTCTGGTCGAGTCGGGGTCGTGCGATCCCCGCTGGCCCATGGACAACTTCACGATCAACGCGAATCCGAAATCGCGATTCTACGATCCGGACAATCCCGACTGCCCGCCCATGCCGGTGGACGATCCCACCTCGCATCAATTGATGCGCTGCGTGGACGGCATGAGAGGCTACAAGCACTGGGATGACCACGGCACAACTCCCTACAGGGACAATCCGTGCTGGAGGGCCTACCTTCCTGTGAACGAGGACGGGGTGCTCGTTCTGGATCGGCGAGCGGCGGTTCAGATTGCCTTGCTTCACTCCCCAGACTATCAAACCGAGTTGGAGGATCTGTATCTTTCGGCGTTGGACGTGACCTACGAGCGTTTCCAGTTCGACACCCAGTTCTTCGGCGGCAACGATTCGTTCTTCAGCACGACGGGGCCCTTGAGTGGAGTTGCCAACTCGGACAGCGCGTTTGACAATGATGCGGCCATCTCGGTGAGCAAGCGATTCGCAACGGGCGCTGACCTGCTCGTCGGAGTGGCCAACTCGGTCGTGTGGGAACTGGGGGGCCCCAATTCCTACAGCGTGACCACGCCGCTCACGTTCTCGTTTGTTCAGCCCTTGCTGCGAGCCGCGGGTCGGGCGGTCGTGTTGGAAGACCTCACGCAGTCCGAACGCGATCTGTTGGCCAATATCCGGCAGATGGAGCGTTATCGACGCGGCTTCTACAACGCCGTCATTGCCGGACGTTCCGGCGTTCAGGGGCCCAGCGCCTCCGGGGTCGGGCTGCCTTCCGTTTCCGGCGGATTCAGTTCCAGCGCGGGCGGATTCCTGAGCCTGCTGGAACGCCAGGTGCGTATCCGCAACCTCGAAGCCAACGTTGCCGGCAACCAGGACAGCCTCTATCAAATGGAAGCCCTGTTCGAAGCAAACCGGGTGAAGCCCAAGTCCCAGGTCGAACTGATTCGGCAGTCGCTCTACGACTCGCAAAGCGATCTGCTCTCCGAGCGGGCCGACTACGAGGAGCGACTCGACAACTTCAAGGTCTCGCTCGGGCTTCCTCCCGACCTCAAGGTGCGGATCGAAGACCCCCTGCTTCACCGCTTCGATCTGATCGATCCGCAGTTGACTGAAACCCAGGACGTGATGAACGAACTGCTTCAGTTGTTCCGCGACGACGCCACGCATCCGGCCCTCAAGGTCCAGTGGTATAACGAGCTCGGGCCCGCACGCGAGCACTGCCTGGAACTCGTGAAGATGGTGGACCAGGACATCCGGAATTTCGAGGCAGCCCTTCCCGATCGGTTTGCCAACCTCGAGATGCTGGCGGCTCGTCCGGAAGCCCAGTCCGGGCAGATCGACAAGAACATCTTCAGCACCGTCGCTCTCCGTGCCCGCCTGGAAGCGCTGCAGGCCGACTTCGAGAAGCTGAAAACGAAGCTAACAGCGACCTTCACGCAGATCCAGTCGATTGAGAGCATTCGCCAGACCGACGCCCAGAATTCCGCTGTGATGAGCGGCGAGGCCCGTTTGCTCCTCGTCGACGTGTTCACCGAACTCTACGACGAACTGCTGGAGCTTTCGCTGATCGAGGCCCGTGCCCGGCTCGACACGGTGACATTGATTCCGATCGAACTGAGTGCCGAGGAGGCCTTCGACATTGCTCGGGTGAATCGTCGCGACTGGATGAATGCCCGGGCCGCCGTGGTTGACCAGTGGCGCCTGATCGAGGTCGCCGCAAACGACCTCAAGAGCGATCTGGATGTGGTGGTCGAGGGTCGGGTCGATCCGCTTTCGAGCAACCTCTTCGGCAGCCCACACGTGAACAACACGACCGGAACGTTGAACGTAGGCCTCGAATTCGACGCGCCTCTCACACGTCTTCAGGAACGAAACACCTATCGGCGGGCGTTGATCAACTATCAACGAACCCGGCGGGAGTACTATATCTTCGAGGACCTGGTCCAGCAAAGCTTGCGAGATGCGATCCGGACGATTCGCTTGAGCCAGATCGATTTCGAAGTACGCCGAGCGGCTGTCTTCGTCGCCATCGTCCGTACGGACATGACCCGATTGCAACTCACCGAGCCGCCGGCCAAGGGCAGCAGCGTGGGGGCCACCACGGCTCGTGACGTCCAGGAAGCTCTCCAATCTCTCTTGAGTGCCCAGAATAACTTCCTGTCGATCTGGGTGAACTATGAAGTTCAGCGAATGAACCTCGACTTCGACCTCGGCACGATGCAGTTGGATCAGCACGGGCAATGGATTGATCCGGGCCCGGTCACAAGCGATCGGATCAAGACAGTGAACTTGATTCATCCTCTTCCGAACGTAGATGCCGCGGTTGATGCCCCGATGCCGACCACGCCGGTGGCGGGTCCCGTGGCCCTTCCTCCTGTTCGCTATGCCAGCGCCACGGAACCGGTGCGGAGCGTTCAAGTCCGACGTTGAGTAATTCCTGAAAAGTCGTTCGTGTTTCTGGACGCATCGGCCGATAAACAGGAACAACTGGCATTAGCGGAAAAACTGCGCCGGGGCATTTCGGGCCTTTCACGAGATCCCGAGCAAGCCTTAAGTCCTTATCTAAAAGCACTTAACGCACAGTCCGGCAAGTCCATTCCGCCCCACAGAAATGAAAACTGCGCCGCAGAAGTGAGAGGTGGGCAGCATGTTCAATACCCGTCTATGGAAGGGGGCAATACTTGCCGCCTCGCTCTGTTTCGCCTGGGAAGCCCAGGGGCAGACTGTCGCCCAGGTTGGTCCGGCAAGGACTTTGGCCCTTAATGAAACACCAGGACGGATTACGAAACCGGTCATTTCCGAGTTGGCTCTCGATCCTTCCGGACGCTTCCTAGCCACGGCAGGCGACGATCACCTCGTGCGGATCTGGGACGCCCGGACCGGTTCGCTCCTCCACCGCTTGGAGGGGCATCTCGATTGGATTCGAGCCTGCACTTTCAGTCCTGCGGGACGCGTTCTGGCCACCGCAGGCCAGGACCGGCAGATTCTCCTTTGGGATCCGGAGACCGGTCAGCGAACCGGCGAGTTGCCCCGGTGCCCCGCTGCGCTGATGACGGTCGAGTTCTCCCCCGACGGGCGCACCCTGGCCGCAGGCGGGTTTGAACGCAATCTCCGCCTGTTTGACGTGGCCACTGGCGAGGTGCTCCAGACCGTGGAAGCTGCCGACCGGGACGTGCGGGCAATTGCCTTTACGCCGGACGGGCAACTTCTGGCCGCATCCGGCACGGGAGGGAGAATCCGACTCCTGTCCCTCGACGGGCTCGGTACCGCGCGCGACCTTCCCGGAGACGGACGCACGGTGGAGGCCCTGGCCTTTCGCGGCGACGGAGGCCAACTGGCATCCGGCGGAGTCGGCGACCGGATCTCGTTGTGGGACATGAGAAGCGGAAGCCTTGCGGGGACCTTGCCCTCGCGCCCGGGCAAGATCAAGGCCCTGACCTATTGCTCCCCCAACCAGCTTGTGAGCGGTGGAAGCTACAACACGATTCGCCTTTGGGATACCGCGTCAGGCAGCGAAGTCCTTCAACTGGTCGGGCATACCGGATCCGTGACGACCCTCGCATTCGACCCGGCCGGCCAGCGTTTGATTTCGGGAAGTTACGACACAACCGTTCGCTTCTGGACGATCGCACCGTGAGAGACTGTTGAACCACAACTTGAGGGCAGAACAACGTGAGGTCTTGCGAGTTCCACCCCCCCCCGGGCCAGAACCCTGGAATCGCGACTTCACTTGGCACAAGTTTGCCAGATCGACTGCATGGAGGTAGTCCGTGGGTTTGCTTCAAGACTTCTACGCGTGGCGGCATGCACGGCGTGCCCCGGGACAATCCAGCCAGGTTTCCGGCGGCTCCCGCACGGGACGCATCTGCCGCTTCGAGCAGATCGAACAGCGCTGGCTTCTCTCGGTCAGCCCGATCCAGATCGGTGCCGTCTACCTGGAGGACGGCATCGGCGCCGATAGTTCCGGAGACGTGTTCGAGATCACCTGGGAAGGCGGAGCCGACAATACGGAACTGGTCGAACTGACGATCGAAACCGACAAGGCCGGCGACGGCCTCGACGCCGTCGACACGTTCTTCGACCCGGAGACGGGCGGCCTTGGTGTTTCCGGTGCCGTGGCCCTCCAGGTCCTCGAAAGCACGGGCTTCACCGTCGTGGGCGTCGACCTCGACGACGGTGGAACGACCCTGACCTTCACCTTCAGCGGTTTCGACGCCGGAGAGACCCTGCGTTTCTCCGTCGATGTGGACGAGAAGGGTTACCTCACGGACAACCCCGTCGCCGAAGGCGCCGAGTTTGAAGGCTCGCAGCTCATCGCCACCTTTTCGGCTCCCCACTACTACGACCAGACGGGCAGCGATATTTTCTGGGACGCCTACGATGCCAAGCTTACCGCCTCGGGGTTGAATCTGCCGCCCGACAACTACGGTGGCTCGGGCGAAGAGTCCCAGGAAGACCAGACGGCGGGGGCCATCGTTGAATTGGAGCAGACCCCGCTACCGATCTCGATCAGCGGCACCGTTTATGACGACATCGATCTGGACAACTCGCAGGACAGCGGCGAGTCGGGAATCCAGGGCGTGACCCTCTCGTTGCAGCAACTGGTGGGCGGCCAGTATGCGGATACGGGCGAAACAACCGTTACCGACGCCAACGGCGACTATTCCTTCGACGACCTGCTGCCGGGAACCTATCGCGTTGTCGAAACCCAGCCCAGCGGATACTACAGCGTGGGCGCCACCGCCGGCACGGTAAGCGGATCGACTCGCGGGTCCGTCCTCGATGAAGACACGATTACCGGCATCGAACTGCTCGGCGGCGAAGACAGCGTGGACAATGACTTTGCCGAAGCGGCCCCCGCCCAGTTGAGCGGCCATGTCTACCACGACGCCGACAACGATGGCACGTACGATTCGACAGAGACGGGAATCGGAAGCGTGACGGTTCGCGCGATCCGCATCGCGTCGGACGGCACCGTGGCCGAGACTCTCACCACGACAACCGCCTCGGACGGTTCGTGGTCCTTCACGAACCTGCGACCGGGCCAGTGGCGTGTCGAGGAAACGACCCCCAGCGGCTATCTCGACGGTCTCGACGCCGCGGGAACGGCGGGCGGCACGGCCCAGAATCCCGGCGACTCGATTACCGGCATCCAACTGCTCAGCGGCACCGAGGGCGAAAACTACGACTTCGGCGAACTCGTGCCGAGTTCCATCTCCGGGCAGGTCGTGGCTGACGCTGACGGAGATGTATTCCGAAGCACGGGCGACATTCCGCTGGCGGGAGTGACGGTCTACCTGCGCGACGCGTCGGGGACCCTGCTCGACACGACCACGACCGACTCGGACGGGCGTTACCAGTTCGACGGCCTGGCCCCGGGAGTCTACTCGGTCGAGGAAGTGCAGCCGGACGACTACTACGATGGCGGCGATACCGTGGGAACCGCTGGCGGCACGAGGCTCTCGCCCGATTCGATCATCGACATCACCCTCGTGAGCGGCACCGCCGCCACGGGGTATGACTTCTGCGAAATCATTCCCGCGAGCATCCGCGGGCGCGTAGGCGCCGACCTGGACGGCGACTGCGAGCACGATGAGGGGGAACCGTACCTCGAAGGCGTGACCATCTACCTGCTCGACAGCAGCGGAAACCGGATCGATAGCACGACCACCAACGGGGATGGAGAATACTCGTTCACCGGCCTGGAACCCGGTACCTACGGCGTCGAGGAGATCCAGCCGGACGGCTACCTGGACGGCGCCGACCACATCGGCAGCGAAGGCGGCACCAACGATGAAAACGATGTGATCGCCGATATCGTGCTGATCTCCGGAACCGAGGCCGTGGAATACAACTTCTGCGAGATTCCGCCAAGCACGATCCGCGGGCTGGTCTCGGCTGATCTGGACGGCGACTGCCAGTATGATGCGGGCGAGCCGCTGCTCGAAGGAGTCACGATCTACCTGCTTGATGAATCGGGCAACCAGGTCGCGAGCACCGTGACCGACGCCAACGGTGAGTACGAGTTCACCGATCTGACGCCTGGCACCTACGGCGTGGAAGAGGTTCAGCCGGATGGCTACTTCGATGGCAGCGAAAGCGTGGGCAGCGAGGGCGGCTCGCTGTTGGCTCCCGACTCCATCATCGACATTGCTCTTGCGGGCGGCACCGATGCCGTCGAGTACAACTTCTGCGAGATCATCCCCAGCAGCCTCAGCGGACGAGTCAGCGTCGACACGGACGGGGACGGGGCTTACGACACGGGCGAAACATTGCTCGAAGGCGTGACCGTCGAACTCTTCAATAGTTCGGGAACGCTCGTCGACTCGACCACGACCAACGCTGCGGGACGCTACGAATTCACGAACCTGAAGCCGGGCACCTACACGGTCACCGAGACCCAGCCCGACGACTACTACGACGGAAGCGACGAAGTGGGCAGTGCCGGCGGCACGCTCGAAGATCCGGATACGATTACCGAAATCACCCTGATCAGCGGGACCACGGCCACGAGCTACAACTTCTACGAATTGGAGCCGGTGAGCCTGTCGGGATATGTGTATGAGGATCTCGACAACGACGGCGTCCGCGACAGCGGCGAAAGTGCAATCGCCGGAGTGACGGTCAGCCTGCTCGATGCCGACGGCAACGCGACCGGCTCCACCGCGGTGACAAATTCGTCCGGATTCTACGAGTTCGACAACCTGGAGCCGAATGCAACCTACGGGGTGTCGGAAGCACAGCCCGACGGGTACTATGACGGCCTCGATGCGGCGGGCACGGCCGGAGGGACGGCGACCAATCCGGGCGACAAGATCACCGGAGCGGTCCTGGACGTGGGCCTCAACGGCAAGAACTACAACTTCGGCGAACTGCCCCCGGCCAGCATCGCCGGCGTCGTCCACGGCGAACTCGACGGCGACTGCGAACTCGACGACAACGAGCCGCTCCTGGAAGGCGTTACCATCTACCTCCTCGATTCCTCCGGGAGCCGCATCGCCTCGACCACGACGGACTCCAACGGCGAATACCTGTTCAGCGACCTGGAACCGGGCGTTTACGGCGTCGAGGAAATCCAGCCCGACGGCTACCTCCAGGGCGAGACTCACGAGGGGTCCGAAGGCGGTACCGCTGGCGAGGATATCATCACCGAAGTGACGCTCGGCGCGGGAGTCGACGCCGTCGAATACAACTTCTGCGAGGCCGTCCCGGCGAGCATCTCGGGCTATGTCTTCCAGGACGGGGACGTCATCCGCCTTGCCGAGGGTGAGGAGTTCACCGACGCGAGCGACTACCGCGACGGCACGTTCACCTCGGACGACGCGCCGATCGAGGGAGTCGTGCTGCAACTCGGCGATGGTAGCGGAGCGCCCCTGCTGGACGACGACGGCAACGAGATCACGACCACGACCGACGCGAACGGCTACTACGAGTTCACGAATCTCTACCCGGGCACATACACGGTGATCGAGGTCCATCCGGACGACTACACCGACGGCATCGACACGCCGGGTACGAATGGCGGCATGGCCGTCAATCCCCACGAGGAACTGGACCAGCTTATCCTGAGCCAACTGGCAATCGATCCGGAAAACGACGCCATTGTGCGGATTCCCCTGGCCCTGGGCGAGAGTGCCACCTCCTACAACTTCAGCGAGGTTCGCGTTACGGAAACGAACCCGTACATTCCGCCGATCGATCCGCCTTCGCGGACCGATCCGCTCCCGGCTCCTTCGGCGAGGGGCGGCGATCCGGCGGCGCCCGCGGCTGTGCTCTATTCCCCCGGGGCGACCCACTGGAAGAGCACCACGATGTACGGCGGCGCGGGGCTCGTCCCCCGTTACACCTGGCACCTCAGCGTGATCAATGCCGGAAAACCTCGAGAAGACGGCGGCGAAGCGACGGAGGAGGATTTGCTTGCGGCGCAAGCAGTGTTCTTCGATCCGCTCACGTGGACGGGAAGCTCGGTGGACGCCGGACGTTGGACCTTTGCCGATTCGGAAGGCAACGAGATGGGCCAGGCCGTGTTCGGAGTGGAAGGTGGTTTCCCCGTTGTCGGCGACTTCAACGGCGATGGCGTGGATGAGATCGCCGTTTTCCGCGATGGAGTGTGGTTCTTCGATCTCAACGGAAACGGCTATTGGGATGACGGCGACCTCTGGGCCCGCCTGGGCACGGTGGGCGACCAACCGGTAGCCGGCGACTGGGACGGGGACGGGAAAACGGACATTGGCATCTTTGGTCCGGCGTGGCAACGGGACGATCTGGCCATTCGCCACGAGCCGGGGTTGCCCGACGTGGCGAACCGGTCCGAAGACGCTATGAAGAACGTCCCGCCGGAACAACGCTACGCTGCCACGGCGCGACGTCTGATGAAGCAGGCGGCGGACGGAGTGATCCGGTCCGACGTGATCGATCACGTGTTCCAGTACGGCAGTTCGGGTGACCGGGCTATTTCAGGGGACTGGAACGGCGACGGTGTGGCCAACATCGGGCTGTACCGAGCCGGCACCTGGTATCTTGATACCGATGGCGACGGACGCTGGACTGCGGCCGATGATTTCATCGAGGGCTTCGGCGGTGAGCACGACCTGCCGGTGGTGGGCGACTTCAACGGCGACGGCATCGACGACCTCGGGATCTATCGCGACGGCGAGTGGCATCTCGACACGAACGGGAATCGCCGGCTCGACGTGACCGATCGCGTCTTCCAGTTCGGCGGCCCGGACGACAAGCCGGTGGCCGGCGATTTCGACGGCGACGGGGTTGATGAGCCAGCCCTTTACCACGACGGATCCGAAGCGGCCGTCGAGCCGCCCCCAGGCGCCACGACACCGACGCCCGCCCCGACGGCAAGCTAATCGGGGGGGCTGGCCCGACACGACGTTCTTGCGGTATGCTCCACCCACCAGGAGGTGCCATGATGAGCGACGCGAGATCGTCGGTGGAAATGGGCGAGGGGATAGTCCGGGCGATTTTTGACCAGACGGCCGTGGGCGCTGCGCTGATTGATTCTCGCACCGGGGCCTTCGTCCGAGTGAACCGGCGATACGGTGCGATTCTCGGCTACTCCCTTGCGGAGATGGAGCGGTTCACCTTTCAGGAACTCACCCATCAGGACGACCTGGACCAGGAGCAGGCCAAATTAGATCGCTTGCTTTCCGGTGAGGTTCGCGAATTCTCGTCGGAAAAACGATGCCTTCACAAGGACGGCTCCGTCGTTTGGGTGAAACTCACGGTGTCTTCCACGTGGGAGCCCGGCGAAACGCCGGGCCGTCACCTCGAGATCATGGAAGACGTGACGGAGCGTCACCAGACCTTGCGGGCGCTTCAAGAGAGTGAAAGTCGGTTGCGAGAATCGCAACGGATGGCTCGTCTCGGCAACTGGTACTGGGACGTTCGCACGGGCGACGTCGAGTGGTCCGACGAGGTCTACCGGATCTTCGGGCTCGACTCGAAGGAATTCGTTCCCCAAATCGATTCGATTCAAGCTCTCTCTCCATGGCCGGAAGATCACCACCGCGATCAAGAATTGATCGAGAGGGCCATGAGGAGTCGCGAGCTGGGCGCCTATGAGCAGCGATTCCTCTTCCCGGACGGCAGTGTGGGTTACTACGCTTCGACCTTCCAGGGCATCTATGACGCCGGCGGCGATTTGGTGGCCATGCGGGGAACCGTGCAGGACATCACCGAACGAAAACGAGCCGAAAACGCCCTGCAGGAAACGGAAGAACGCTATCGCCTTGCTCAACGTCTGTCGGGAGTGGGCACCTGGGAATGGAACCTGAACGCGGATCGCGTGTACTGGTCGGACGAAGTTCTGGCCATGTGGGGCCTGAATCGCGCCACCTTTACCGGCAGCTACGAGGAAGTGGCTCAGCAGGTCCATCCCGACGATCTCGATCGTTGGCAGGAGAACGTGCGGGCGTGCATCGAGGAGGGCAAGGAACATCGCATCGAATTTCGGGTCCTTCGTCCGGACGGGCTGGTGCGTTGGGTTGCCGTGATCGGCGACGCGGACCGGGACGGGGATGGCCAAGTGACTCGGCTGATCGGCGTCGTGATGGATATCACCGAGCGCAAGCAAACCGAGGACGCTCTTCGGGAAGGAGAGGAGCGACTGCGCACGGTGCTGCAAACCATGCCCGTCATGGTCGACGCCTTCGACGAGCAGCAGAACGTGATCGTCTGGAACCGCGAGTGCGAGCGGGTAACGGGCTACACGGCCGAGGAAGTCCTGGGCAACCCGCACGCCGTCGAGATGCTCTATCCGGACGAGAACTACCGCAAGTGGGTCCTGAGCACCATTCGCAAGGAAGAAGGCGATTTTCGGAACCTGGAATTCACGCTCACCAGCAAGACCGGCGAGCCGCGCACGGTGCTCTGGTCCAATCTCTCCTCCTCGTGTCCGATAGCCGGTTGGGCCACCTGGGCTGTCGGACTTGACATCACGGCCCGCCGAGAGGCCACGCGAGAATGGGAGGAACTGATTGCAAGGCTGGAGACGCAGAATGCAGAGCTAGAGCGTTTCACTTATACGGTATCGCACGATCTGAAGAGCCCCTTGATCACGATCAAGGGCTATATCGGCCTGCTCGCGGAAGACCTGCACGAGATGGCGGCAGAGTCGGTGAAGAGCGATTTGGGTCGAATCTCCAACGCGGCCGGCAAGATGGGAGAGCTGCTCGACGACCTGCTGGAACTCTCACGAATTGGCCGATTGGCGGCGCCCTCGGAAGACATTGCCTTGGGGGAGTTGGCCGCCGAAGCGATCTCGCTTCTTCACGGGCCTCTCACGGGAAAACGTGTTGACGTTCAGGTCCAGGCAAACCTTCCAGTGGTGTACGGGGAGCGAGTCCGCCTTCTCGAAGTCATGCAGAATCTTATCGACAACGCCGCGAAATACATGGGAGACCAGCCGAATCCTCGCATCGAAATCGGCGCCCGCCATCAGGCGGGAGAGGTTGTGGTCTTCGTGGCCGACAACGGGGTCGGAATCGAGCCCCAGTTTCAGGAAAAAGTCTTCGGCCTGTTCGATCAACTGGACACCTGCTCGGAAGGCACGGGGATCGGCCTGGCCCTCGTCAAGCGCATCGTCGAGGTTCACGGCGGCCAAATCTGGATCGAGTCGGGAGGGGCCGGACAAGGCTCGACTTTCTGCTTCACGATTCCCCCCGCGGTACGCCAGGAAGCCACCGGGGCCCCCTCCTGATCCGTGGACGACTCGGAAAATTCGTCCACAACTCTCTTCGCCGCTCGCCCCTTCCCGGAGGGCTCTTGACAAGATTATTTTTGATATCATATTAAATAGCCGTTGCTCATGATCTCCAGGTTCCTGCCATGCATCCTCAGCCACGCGAAACAAAGCTTGCCGCCAAAAAAAACCGCATCCTGAACGAGCTGTTCCGCAACGGCCCCTGTTCGCGTTTCGATCTGGCCCGGCGTCTGAATATCAACGCGGCCATGGTGGGCACCTATGTGGGCGACTTCCTCAAGGAAGAACTCCTGGTAGAGGGCGAAGCCTCGCCATCGGGAAGGGGGCGAACGCCGGTCCCGCTTCAGTTAAACCCCAAATACGGCTGCTTCCTGGGGCTGGATTTTGAGGCCCTACGTGCGCGGGCCGTGCTGTGCGATTTCGCCGGCAATGCACTTTGCCAGGAAGAGGTTCCGTTTCGTTCTCGCGTGACCCGCAAGAAAGTTCTGCAGAAGATCTTCGACCTGGCGCAGAAGCTGGCCGAGCAAGCGGACCGCCCCTTGTTGTCCGTCGGAGTGGCCGCACCGGGACAGGTCGACTGCCATGAAGGCCGCATTCTCCACTACGGCCTGCTTCCCGACTTCGAGGATGTTCCGTTGCTCGAACCGTTTCGTGCCGCCTTCGACGTTCCCGTCTTCGTGGAAGATAACATTCGGGCAGTGGCCTATGGCGAACTTCTCCGCGGCGCCGGCCAGGGACGGCGCAACTTCCTTTGCCTCGCAGTCCGCTCGGGCGTAGGACTGGGAATCGTCATCGACGGAAAACTCTACGCCGGCGCCGGTGCCTTTGCGGGCGAGGTGGGCTACACGGTCTTCCCCTCGGGCGATGGGCCCCAGGCTATGACCGACCTGATCTCGGCCAAGGGCTTTGCCGAAGAAACACTGCGGCTTCTTCGCTCCCGCCAGGGAGCCGCCAAACGCCAGGTCCTTCTCGGCAAGGGAACCGACCTGGCCCTCGGCGATATCGTCGCCGCTGCCGAGGCCGGTGACGAATTGTTGCAGGATCGGCTGGAACTGCTCGGCACGCACCTGGGAATGGTCACGGCCAACCTGGCCAACCTGTTCTCGCCCGAAATGATCGTGCTGGCGGGAGAAGTTCCCGGTTGCAGTGAACTCGTGCGCCAGAGAATGGAACGCACCTTCCGCAAGTTCACCCTTCCCCAGATCCAAGGGATCACCACGCTGGAAAACAGTTCCCTCGGGAACTTCGCGGGAGCCCTTGGCGCCGCCTACCTCGGTTTTGCCAAGACATACCCTGAGGATGAAACAACACTTGTCAATCAACGCACAAGAACAAAATCCGAAATACGAATGTCGAAATCCGAAACAAATTCGAAGCTCGAAATAGGAAAATAGAAAACCTCGTAACACAACCCGTGCGGATTGCGAAGGAGGTTTCCGCCATTAGCAATTGAAACATTTGAATTTGTTTCAGGTTTCGAGATTCGTATTTCGGATTTATTCCCAGGAGGTCTTTTCGATGTCAGAGCCGCAAGCCGCTGATCTGCTTCGGGCCGACGCGTGGCAGTTTGAGTATCACCAGAAGTCCAGCCCAGCCAATTCGAATCTGGACCTGCTTACCTATGGCGTCTACCGGATCGCGCCCGGGGTGTCGTCGGAGGAACTGTTTCACCGGACGGAAGAGGCTCTGCTGTTCAGCATGGCCACGGAGCCGCTGACCGTGGAGATTGACGGCCAGGTCCTGCCCATGGCCTATTACGACACACTCTATGTTCCTCTGGCCACGCCCTATCGGATTCAGAACCCGACGGGCGAGGTTCAATCGCTGGTTGTCTGCCGGGCGCCGGCGGAGAACCGCCATCCTGTGTACTATTCCGCCTGGAACAAGATCCGCACCAACGAAGCGAGGATCCGCCACCTCGACGGCAAGGATGTCTTTCTCATGTTCGACGTGAGCGAGGGGGCCGACAAGTTGATGGCCGGCTACACAATCTACGAGCCCCACACCCGGGCCTGGCCGCCCCACAACCATACCGACCAGGAAGAGATCTACCTGTTCACCCAGGGCCGCGGATCAATCGAAGTCTACGCGGAAGAGAAATCCAAGACCTTTGTTCACAGCATGGGCACCATGGACGCCGCCACAATCCCCTTGCTCAACTACCATCCCGTCTTCAGCCAGGAAGAGGAGCTTCACTTCATCTGGTGCCTGGCTGGGGCCCGGTACTGGGTGGGCGACAAACACAAGGAGTTTCTGGATGCGTCGGTGAATGAGTTAACGACCTAACAACCTGTTTCTGCAAAGGCAGTTTGAATCATGAAGATGTTTCTGGATAGTGCCAAGACGGACGAGATTCGCCACGCTCTCGATGTCTGGGACGTAGACGGCCTCACGACCAATCCCCGCCACGTGAAGGATTCGGGAAAGCCTTTCCGGACCGTGATCGAGGAGATTGCCGAGCTGTTTGCCGGCACGGACAAGCCGGTGAGCGTTGAGGTCGATCCGAACCTGACCGACTGGGAGAAGATTGTCGACCAGGGCCTGGAGTTGTCGAAGATCTCGCCCAACTTCGTGATCAAAGTCGGCGTGAGCGAGCAAGGTTTCAAGGCGATTCGCGAGTTGAGCCACCAGGGCGTTCGCGTGAACGCCACGTTGATCTTCTCGGTTTCGCAGGCCTGGCAGGCGGCGCGGGCGGGAGCGGCGTTCGTCAGTCCCTTCATCGCCTGGAAGGAGCAGCACGGCGACCCGGCCGGATCGTTGATCCCCGAGGTGGCCGTCATGCTGGAGAACTTCGACTACCCGGCCGAGATCATCGCGGCGGCGATCCGCAACAGTCGCCAGATTGCCGACGCCGCCCTGGCGGGCGCCCATTGCGTGACTGCGGCGAAGGCCGTCTACCAGGACAGTTTCCGCAATCCCTACACGGTCATGGGCGAAGAGATGTTTCAAGCCGCCTGGAATGACACGCCACAACAGTAATCCCCTCCCCAACGAGCGCAGCGAGTGAGGGGGAGGGTTAGGGAGGGGCCAGGAAGCGTTAGCGACCTTTGCCGTCTCGGCCAAGATCTGCAGGCTGAAGCCTGGACTCCAACACTTCTCCAAATCACGAGGAGCAAGATGCCATGTCGCAAGCTGACGGCATTCATCGATTGTATCTGAACGGCCAATGGATCGAGCCCCAGGACCCGTTTCCGGTGACCAATCCGGCCACGACCGAAGTCTTCGCCCGGGTGGGCACGGTGCCTCGCGAGACCGTGGGCCAGGCCATCCGCGACGCCGCGGCCGCTTGGCCCGAATGGCGTGAGACGCCCGGTCGTGAGCGAGGCCGCTGCCTGGCGGCAATTGCCGACATCCTGGAGCAGCGGAGCGAGGAGATCGCGAAGACGATCACCCTCGAGAATGGCAAGCCCCTGCCCCAGAGCCGCGGCGAGGTGGCTATGACGATCGATCATTTCCGCTGGTTTGCGGGCGAGGCCTCGCGGATCTATGGCCGCGTCGTGCCCCAACAGGCTGCGGCCAAGCGGCACCTGGTCATCCGTTCGCCGATTGGCGTGGTCGGGGCGATCGCGCCGTGGAACTTCCCGCTCGTCCTGGCGGTTCGCAAGGTCGCTCCCGCCCTGGCGGCCGGTTGCCCCGTGGTGCTCAAGCCGGCGAGCGCCACCCCGCTCAGCGCGGTGATGCTCGCCGAGGCAATCGACGAGGTGAAGCTGCCGCCAGGCATCTTCCAACTCGTCGTGGGCAGTTCCAGCCAGATCGGGGCGGAGATGCTGGGCAATCCGTTATGCCGGAAGATCAGCTTCACGGGTTCGACGGTCGTAGGGAAGCACTTGATTCGCGGCGCCGCCGAGACCGTGACAAAGCTCTCCCTCGAGATGGGCGGCCACGCGCCGGTGATCGTTTTCGACGATGCCGATGTGGAAAAAGCCGTTCAGGGCACGTTGATCGCCAAGTTCCGCAACACGGGCCAGTCGTGCATTGCCGCAAATCGGGTTTACGTGCAGCGCGGCGTGGCCGAGCGATTTATCGCGGGCCTGATCGAGGGAGCAAGGGCTTTGAAGATTGGGCCGGGCCTGGAAGAGGGCGTGGAGATCGGACCCCTGATCGATCAGGCGGCGTTGGAGGGCGCCCTGGCCCACATCGACGATGCCGTTGCTCGCGGCGCCGAGATCTTGTGCGGCGGACGCCGATGGGAGGGTGCCCCCGGCTACTTTCTGGAGGCGACGATTCTCGGCAACGTTCCCGAGGACGCCCGCTGCATGTGCGAAGAGACCTTCGCACCGGTCGTGCCCGTCTGCATTTTCGACGACGAACAGGAAGTGATCCGGAAGGCCAACGCCACGCCCTACGGGCTCGCGGCCTACGCCTTCACCGGCGATCTCTCTCGCTCGTGGCGCCTGGCCGAGGGGCTCGAAGCGGGAACGATCGGAATCAACGAAACGGTCCCGGCCACCAGCCAGTGTCCTTTCGGAGGCCTGAAAGAAAGCGGCTGGGGCCGCGAACTCGGCACCGAAGGGATCGACGCCTATCTGGAAACGAAACACATCAGCCTGGGAATCGCTTGAAGGTAGGGAAAGGGGCCTGAAAGCCAACGATGAAATCCGCCTTCTATGCTTCACTCGCTGTCGTTCCCTGGGTCGCCGTCACGCTCCTGCTGCGCTGGATGGTCAACATTGAAGGCTGGCCCGCCTGCCTGGTTGGAGCCTTGTCGCGGGCCGTTTCGCTGCCCGTGCTCGCCGCCTGGATCGTGCTCTTTGGGGCTGGCTGGAGGAGCTTTCGGACACGAGGGCAGGGCCGGGCGCTGCTGATCATGGGAGCCGTCGCGATCATCATCAACCTCTCCTGGTTCAATGCGGTCCGCTGGACCACCGCCACGAATGTGAACATGCTGATCCGCTTCGACGTCGTTTTCGTCGTGCTCATCGGTTCTGCCTTGGGGCTGGAGCGAATCGGGCGGAAGCAACTGGCCTTGATTCCCGTCATGTTCGTGGGACTCTGTCTTTTGATGGAAGTCCAGAAGTTCGATTGGGGCGGGCACATCGTTGGCGATGCCTTGACGATCGTGGCCGCTTTCGCTTTTTCGGTCAACGCCTTTATCATCCGCCGCATCCTGCTCGTCATGGAAGAGGAACCCGTTGCTCTCTACAACCACTCGTTCAGCACCCTAGGGTTCATCGGCCTTGGAATTGCGATGGGGGACTTCTCCCGGACAGGCGAGATGCTGGCATCACGCACGGCCGTGACGGGCCTGGTCGTGCTCGGGCTGCTGGTGGCGCTGTCGCTTCCGCTCTACTACGTGGCCCTGCGCCGCATGGACGTGTGGAAGCTGCGGATGTTCATGCTGGCCTCGCCCGTGCTGGCGATCATGGTCGAAGGGCCGCTCTGGGGGCTGAAGATGTCGGGTCTGCAGTGGCTTGGCGGCGGAATTATTCTGGGGGCGCTGGCGGTGCTGATCTGGATGGAATGGCATGACATGGTGAGCAAACAAACTACCGAGGAACAAGAGAAGAGGGAAGAAGAGCAACGTAGGGTGCGTCTTGACGCACCTTGAGGCACGTGCAATGCACTTGGTGCGTCAAGACGCACCCTACAGGACTGATTGGTGTGAAGGGGGAATCCGCGATGAATCGTCCGACTTTATTTCGGCAACAGAAATGGCTGGCGCCGTTGGCCCTGGGGATCATCCTTATTGGCACTGGAATCGCTCATTCGGCGGATCCTGTTGGCGACATGAAGATCGCCCTCTTCGACCAGCAAGCGGCCGGCGGGCAGGGCGCCGGCGTGGACGGACTGGCCAAGGGACTTCGCGCAGCGGGATACGATGTGCAGCGGATCACCAACCTGACACCCGTCACGCTTTGCGGCTACGACGTCGTCTATCTTTCCGACATGCACAATCCGGGACGGGTTGATAAGAACTGGCGGAAGCACCTGGAGGCCTACGTGGAGGCCGGCGGGAGCGTGCTGCAGACCTGGCATCACCACACCCTGGGCCAGGTTGGCGTCGGAGTGCAACGCATCTACGGCAGCCGTTCGATGCACATGGTCGCCGGCCATCCGGCCGTGGAAGGAATCGCCGATTTCCAAGCTCGCTATAGGGACCATATTGTTGAGCGGGTTGGCAAGCTCGGTACTGTCCTGATCAAGAACGAAGCCGGCCAGCCCGTGGCGGTGGCGGGAAACCTCGGAAAAGGCAAGATCATCAGCACAGGGCTGGCCCTGGCGATATCCGGCGGGGGGACCTCGGCGCCTCGCGGCGCCGAAGCCAAGTTGCTGAAGGGCTTCCTCGCCTGGTTGCGCCCCGACGTATCCGCCGGAGACCGCATTTCCGCCCTGATCACGGGGCCCCTGTTGTACGTCTCTCCGGACCGGGCCCTGGTGGCCGCGGGGTCCGATGCCGTGTTTCACGCCATTGTGGCCTCTCCGGGAACGGTTGACATCCAGTTGGCCTGCAATGGAGCCGAAGTCAAATCGAATCAAGAGGAGCGGTCGCTGGTCGGCATCACGCTGCGCCACTTCGACATCCACGTAGGAACACCGCACGGTGTGAACGGCAAGATCGAACGCTCCGTTAGCGCCCGGTTTGCCAACACCATCTTGGGAGACACGATCCGCATCGATACGGTCTATGCCCAGGCTCCCGAGCGGGAAGTTCGCGGGGTCTGGCTTCACGTTCGCCCCGATCGACACCCCGAGCGAGTCATGCCGGAGTTGAAGAGCCTTGGCATCAACATGGCCGTCTTGCGGATCGCCGGGGGGACGGCCGCCTTCTATGCCTCCAAGGTGCAGCCGGACATCCAGGACCCGCTCGCCCCCGACGGCGACTGGCTGGCCGAGGCGGTTCGCCACGCCCGTTCCAACGGGATCGAGATTCACCCTTATGTGAACAACTGTGTGGTGGAAGGCCGGACTTCGCCCAAGACGCTCGCCGCCCTTCGCGCCGCGGGCCGGCTCCAGGAAGGACCCGATGGCCAGCCCATCGACTGGTTCTGCCCGTCCCAGGAAATCAACTTCGAGGCCATGGAGCGGCCCATGGTCGAGATCGTCTCCAACTACGACGTCGACGGAATCCAATACGACTTCATCCGCTACCCGAGCAGCTCGGGCTGCTTCTGCGAGAAATGCCGCAAGCGGTTTGAAACCGAGACCGGCAAACCCGTTGCCCACTGGCCCCAGGACTGCGTGGACGGACCCCGTCACGGGGAGTGGGTGGAGTTTCGTTGCAGCCGGATCTCCGCCCTCGTCGAGCGGATCTCCACCCGCATCCGCCAGGTGAATCCCAAGGTGAAGATCAGCGCCGCCGTGTTTCGCGACTGGCCCGACTGCCGGGAGAACAACGGGCAGGACTGGGCCCGCTGGTGCCGCGAGGGCTGGCTCGATTTCGTCTGCCCCATGAACTACACCCTCGATCCGGAGTTGTTCGCCGCCCGGGCGGCCATCCATCGCCAGGCCGTGCCCGAGGGTTTCCCGATCGTGCAAGGGATCGGCATCGCCAGTGGGGCCGGAACGATGGAAACGAGCGCCGAGCTGGCCGTTCAGATCATGCTGGCACGGCAGGCCGGGGCCAGCGGCTTCGTTGGTTTTGCTTACCAGCCACAACACACGTCCATGCTTTTCAAACCGCTCAAGAATACGTGCTTCACCTCCCAGGGAGCCCCGCGATGAACGCCCACGAGAAGCAGAGTCGAACGTAACCCTCCAGCCTATCCGAAACGGAACGCTAACCTCAATCACAATTAACATATGTACCGACTGGCATCCACCCTCGCCGTGCTCTTCCTCGTTGGCTGCGGTCCTGCGAGCCAACCTCCCGACAAACAGTCAGGAGACCGGATTTCAACCTCGGAATTGAACGCCATCGCAAGGCCACTGGTTCGCGACTGCTTGAAGGACTTCTTCTCGCGAGACACTTCGACGGACGTGATCTACATCGAAACGTCAGACTATGTTTCAAGCGACCTTCAGCAGGTGGGCGACCGAAAAGCAGTAGTTCTTTCTCGTGAAGAGTTGCGTGGACAGTACGAAGGAGCGAAGAGAACACCCAGGATCGTCAGAATTGACGTTCGGCAGTCTGAAACCGATCCAGCCGATCGCTTCCATATCGCTATTATTCATGGGACAGAGATTGCGATTGTCTACGATTATCGCATCGAACGGGGGGATGCCGTGCTAGTCGAAAAGACTGAAATGATGGGGGAGTGAGCGTTCTGGTCCACTTTAGGGCTACCTGGTTGGGCAGCGGATGTTATCATTCTGACGACGCCCGTTGCGGCGACAATCGGGGAGAAATCCGCCGGGTCTGCCCATATAATGAAACGACTCGAAGGCGGGCCGACTTGGCGAAACCGTCGGGAAGTCGAATCCAGAATCGGAGCGATCCCATGTTTTGGAAATCCGTTGCCCCGTGCTTTGGCTTTGGTGTGCTCATTGCCTGCCTGACATCAACAGTCCGGGCTGAGGGACTGGCGGAAGGGGCCGCGAGGAAGACCCATTCTCGCCCTCGCGTTATTGCGACGACCGACGGCGAGATCGACGATCAATGTTCCGTGATGCGGTTCCTGCTGTATGCCAATGAGTGGGATATCGAGGGGATCGTCACGTCGAGTTCGCAGTACCACTGGCGCGGGTATCGTTGGGCCGGCGATGATTGGGTCGAACCGTATCTGGATGCGTACGAGAAGGTCTATCCCAACCTCGTCAAGCATGATCCCCGCTATCCGACAGCGCAGTATCTCCGCGAGCGGAATGTGCTCGGGAATGTGGACGCCGAGGGCGAGATGGAGAAAGTGACGGCCGGTTCCGAACTGATCGTCAAGGTGTTGCTGGACGAAACGGACGACCGGCCGATCTGGCTCCAGGCCTGGGGAGGGCCGAACACGATTGCCCGAGCGCTCAAGACGATCGAGGAACTTCACCCAGACAGGGTCGAGGAGGTGGCCAGGAAGATTCGACTCTTCCTCATTTGGGAGCAGGACGACACGTATCAGAAGTACATCCGTCCCCATTGGGAGAAGCACAAGATCCTCACGATCATCTCGGATCAGTTCGACGCCATCGCCTACGAAACGCTGCGGATCGTCCCCGAACCGGAGAGATCGTATTTCACAGGGCCTTGGATGAAGGCCAACATCCTCGAGAACCACGGCCCGCTTTGTTCGCTGTACCAGGCCAAGGACGACGGCGACTTTCGTTCCGAGGGCGACTCGCCCTCGTTCATGCATGCGATTCCTACCGGCCTTCGCAACCTCGATCACCCGGACTGGGGCGGTTGGGGCGGACGGTACGTGTGGCGACGCAACAATGTGTGGCTCGACCCAATCTCAGGATTCGGTTTCACCTATCCCGAAGGACGCTGGTACGGCAGTTCCACGCCCGGAAGAAAACTCCGTGCGTTGAAGAGCCCGGAAGGCGATCGACAAATGCATGCGTACTACCGCCCGCTATGGCGTTGGGCGATTCCCTTTCAGAACGACTGGGCCGCTCGGGCCGACTGGTGCGTGGCGGACCAGTATGAGAAGGCGAACCATCCGCCGATTGCCCGAGTGGCAGGCGGACTGGATCGAACCGTCAAAGCGGGCGAGCGGTTGAAACTCAACGCCGTGGGATCAAGCGATCCGGACGGCGACGACCTTCTCCTGAAGTGGTGGCGCTACGACGAGGCGGACAGCGCCAAGTCACCTTTCTCCATCGACGGTAGCGCATCCAAGGAAGCCAGTTTCGTTGTTCCTGACGAGTCCGGGAAGACCATCCACATTATCGCGGAAGTTACCGACACGGGTACGCCGCCGCTGACGCGATATGAGCGAATCGTTTTCACGATCGAGTAGGGCATCCAATCCGTTAATTTCAGCAACAAAGGGTGCGTCTTGACGCACCTTGAGATGGACGCAAGTGAGAGAAGAAAGAGGATGACACCGCAGTTCTTTGAAGAGACAGGAGTTGACGATGCGTATAGCAATCAATCGACATATCCGATGGTTCTGCTGTCCTAATCAGCGTTCATTAGCGTTCATCAGCGGTTTGTTGACCGCGGTCACTCTAGTAGCCGCTTCCGGTTCAATGGCGGTTGGGGCAGAGGCGGAGTTGGCCGGAGTTCGCACCACGGAGGAACTCACACAGCAAGGTTTCAAACCGCTCGTCGACGGCGATTCACTGGCCGCGTGGGATGTGAAGCCCTGGCACGAAGGGCACTGGACGGCGAAAGACGGTGTCGTTGACTACGACGGCAAAGCGGAAGCCAAACGCTTCGGCGACAATACCCTTTGGACAAAAGACAGCTTCGGCGACTTCACCCTCTACGTGGAGTGGCGTCTGCCCGCCGAGCCGGAACTGAAGCCCCAGCCGATCGTGCTCTTCAACGGCGACTTCCTCGTGGAGGAAGACAATCCCCGCAAACGCGTCACCCGGCTGCGGATGGACGCTGGCGATAGCGGCATCCTCATGCGAGGCATTCTCAATTGCCAGGCGAACATCTGGAGCCAGGAACTCGGTTCCGGAGAGATAAACGGCTACCGCACCAATCGCAGCCTGCCCCAGGAAATCCGCCGGGCCTGCATCCCCATCCGCAAGGCCGACCGGCCCTTAGGCGAGTGGAACGTTTTCGAAATCACCATTCGGGTTGAAGATATGACTGTCGTTCTCAACGGCGAGAAGGTCATCGACGCCGCCCACCTGCCCGACCTGCCGCCCACCGGGGCGGTCGGGCTCCAGCATCACGGTGACCCCGTCCAGTTCCGGAAACTGTACATCAAGGATTTTTCAAACCGCTGATCAGCACAGGCGGGAAGCAGGAGGAAAGAAGACAGAGACGCCCCACCTCCTGCGAAGCCCGTCGCCCCGAAGGGGCAGCAATATGTCAGCCCAGGGCAGAGCGCAGCGCCGCCCTGGGACACCAATCCAAAACAAAGGCAACCCTGAAAGGGTAATACAAGCTGACGCGGTATGAGCAAGTCGTTTTCACGATCGAGTAGGGCAGCCAGTCCGTTAACTTCGGGTACCGAATCATGAATCGCATCACCTTCTACTCCGCCGCAGGCGTCGTGTTTCTCTTGGGGCAGGTGCTCTCCGCGGCATTTGGTGAGGAAGTGTCCGCTCCGGCGCCCGCCTTGCCCGCACTTCACGCCGATCCGCACATTACCTGTTTCGGCGGCACCTATTACATCTACCCGACCACCGACGGCGTCGAAGACTGGGGAGCCTCCCGTTTCAGTTGCTGGTCTTCGAAGGACCTGGTGCATTGGGAGAACGAGGGGATCATCCTCGATTTCGAGCGGGACCTTAAGTGGGCGAAGGACCGAGCCTGGGCTCCCTGCATCGCCACCAAGAACGGCAAGTATTACTTCTACTATTCGGCGGAGCAGCAGATTGGCGTGGCCGTGGGCGACAAGCCCACCGGTCCTTTCAAGGACCCCCTTGGCAAGCCGCTTATCGGACGTGGGCAGTACGCGTGCCAGGTCATCGATCCGATGGTGTTCGTCGACGATGACGGTTCGGCCTACCTGTACTTCGGACAGGGCAACTGCAACGTGGTGGAGCTGAACGACGACATGATCTCGTTCGATCCGAGCCAGGTGACACGCATCACGCCCGAGGGCTACAACGAAGGCACGTTCGTGATCAAGCGGAAGGGCGTGTACTACCTGATGTGGTCGTCGCACGATACGCGTGATCCGCGGTACTGCGTGAACTACGCAACCGGCCCGTCGCCGCTGGGCCCCTTCACGCCGGCCAGGAACAATCCGATCTTGAAGCAGAAAGGCGTGATCAAGGCGGCCGGGCATCATTCCGTGGTGCAGGTGCCCGGCAAGGATCAGTGGTTTGTGGCGTTCCACCGTTTTCACATCCCCGATGGCAACGGCTACAACCGCGAGGTCTGCGTCTCGCCGATGCGCTTCGAGACCGACGGAAGCATCCGCCCGGTGGACGTGTTCGAACCGGCCTGCGCCTACCTGATGGTGTATTTCGGGCCGGAGCAGAAGCTGTTTTATGCCTACAGCTACGATGCGAGGAACTGGCGGGCGCTGAACCGCGGCAAGCCCGTGTGGTCGCCGCCCTTTGTTCGTGATCCTTTCATCAACCGGGTCAACGGGAAGTTTCACCTGGTGCATACCACCGGCTGGTCGGGCACCACCATCGGGCATTGGCAGTCCGATGACCTGATCCACTGGACCGGCGGCCCCATCCAGGTGGTGGGCAAGGAAAAGCAGAAGTGCTGGGCGCCGGAGTTCTTCTACTGCAACAAGGAGAAGGTCTTCTACGTGTTCTGGGCGTCAATGGACAACGATCATCACGCCCTGCACTACCTGAAAACGAGAGACTGGAAGAACATCAAGCCCAGCGACTCCGCGGTGTATTACGACATCGGCATCCACGACATCGACCTGACCATCGTCAAGCACAACGGGAAGTACTACGGGTTCCACAAGCCCGGCGACGTGGACGACAGGATGGGCAACCGGTTATCCGTTTCGACTAGCCTCGACCCCGCGATAGACTCCTTCGCCAAGGACGGCTACGGCAAGGTTGTTTTCTCGGACGAGACCAAGCCCACTGAGGGCCCGGAAACGATCCAACTGGTGAACCAGCCCAAGTGGTACCTCTACGGGGATCCTTTCAACAGCGCGATGGAAGCCTGGGAAACAATCGATTTCAAGACCTTCTCGAAGATCGCCGTGAGCACGCCCCGGGGCAGCAAACACTGCAGCATGATCCCGATCACCTACCAGGAACTGGAAACGCTCCGTGCCCGATATCCCGACGAGTAGTGGATCTTGCCTCGGACGCTTGCGCAGTACCTATCGAGCCGCCTGATACTCTTTCCAAAGTTGGTCGAGCGTCTTGCCGGATGCCTTTTCGAAAATTGCATCGTCGTAAGCGCGGGCACGCATGGCTGCGTTCAGGCGGCGAACGATGCCGGGGGCGTGGTCGGATTCAAGCCAGAGGAAGAAGCCGGCCGTCACCCGGTAGCTGTCGCGATAGCCCTGCTCTTTGCGCGAGCGAGGGAACCAGTCCTGGGGCTTGCCCTCGTAGATCGCCCATCGGATGTAGTCGGCGATTCCCTCGGTTACCCAACCGGGGTGCGGGCTCGGGTAGCTCTGGATGATGTGGGTGAGCTCGTGCACGAGCAGCCCGATGTCTTCGGGGTGCTTTTCGATCCAATGGGAGGCCACCACGATCCGTCCGCCCGACGCGCCGGCCAGCCCCTTCTCTGATTTTTCGAGAACAAGCGACGCCCTGCCGGGCGGAACAAAGTCCTTCGAGGCGAGCAGGTTGGCGATCCGCGGATGCCAGCGGACCATGATGTCGCGCCCCTGCTGGCCCCAGTCCGCCAGTTCGGGAACCTGCGACGTATCGAGATTGACAACGACCTCTTCCGCAATGGCTGTGGGGCGAACTGCGGCGAAGGCCAGGAGCGACAAGGCCAAGGTAACAATCAGGCTTCTTTTCATGGGATCTCCAGACATGACATTTGCCGAACGGCCCTACTAGCCCGGCTGCTCACCCTTGCAAGCTGCGCGGACTTCCACGTTTGATCAAATTCACCAGTAGCAGCCGGGCTCTTGGCGATGCCAGAGATTTCTCTTCCGCTTGTCAACCGCGACCCGTTTCGCCAAGGGCGTGGCAGGGAATCTGGCTCTTCTTCGCAGAAGCCGGGCTACCGTAGCACCTCAACAGGTCAGGTTGCCTGGTATGAGGTGGTCGATTCAAGATCCCGGCTTTCCCATCGAGCCCTTACGATTGCCGGTATGCTCCCGTGCCCTCAACCGCCAGGATCTCGCCGAAGTAGATCGTGTGGTAGTCCTTGGCCGGATAATTCGAGCCGATCTCCGGATCCAGAAAACCAGCCGGGTCCATCTTTTGCACGTAGAGCTTGCGACACTCGAGAATCAGCTCGGCCTCGTCGAAGGCGGGAGCCGCCACGGCGGAGGAGGCGATCGGCGTCAAACCGGCTTCGGCAATCTTGTCGCCGTCGCGCCCCGACTTTGTGCCGAGCAGCTGCAGGGCCTTGCGGTGCGTCTCGGGCAGCACGCTGAGGGTGAACGTGTCGAACTCGTCGGTGAACTCGTGGGTATAGCGTCCCGGGCGAACGACGATCTGGACGAACGGCTTGTTCCACATGGTGCCCAGGCTGCCCCAGCCGACCGTCATCGTGTTGTAGCGGCCGGCGGAAAAGTCGCCCGCGGTGAGCAGCAGCCACCGCTCGGCCCAGAGGTGATGGGGGCGTACGGCGAATTCTCCAGCGGGGATCGATTGGCGTGACATGGTTTCTGGTCGCTCCTGGCGGACTTTGGCAACTGGCTTGTTCACTTCCTAGCCCGGCTTATTCACTCGCTAGCCCGGCTGCTTTCCCTTGCCAGTTGCGAGGACTTCTGCGTTCGATCAAACTTGCCAGTAGCAGCCGGGCTCTTGGCGATGGCGTAGATTTCCCCTCCGCTTGTCAACAACGACCCATTCGCGAATGGCGTGGCAGGGAGTCCGTCGCTGTCTCGCAGAGGCCGGGCTACGTTAGCACCTCAACAAATCAGGTTACCCGGTGAGAGGTGGTCGATTCAAGAGCGCGGCTTATCAGCGGCTACTGGATCTTCTCCGGCGGCACGATCTGCACGCGGGGAACGCCGCTGCCGGCCGTCACACGGTGGGGCAGAATGAGATACTTCTTGCGACCCGTGTGCGGCGAGTTGAGATTGTCACCTTTCTGAAGCACGGGGCGATGCTCGGGCATGGAGCCGAAGGCCCGCGTGCCCGCAAGCTGGCACGGAAACCAGCGTTCTTCCCCGTCAGCATCGAGCAGGCAGAACTCGGCATAGACGTGGCCCGGCACCTGGACCAACCGGGCTGGAATGCCGGCCGCTCGGCAAAGGGCGATGAACAGGCAGCTCATCTCGTCGCAGTCGCCGAGCTGCACCTTGAGCGTCGTTAGCGTATCGACCGGGTCGGCCCCCTGATTGTCGTGAAACTCGATGTTGTCGCGGACCCAGTCGTAAATCGCTTCGGCCTGCTTCCAGGGCGAGGCGTCTTTCGGAACGATCTTGGTCGCCTGGTCACGGATCGTGCGATCGGAGCTCTCGATATAGGGGCTTGGCAGAAGATAGCGGCGCAGCGAGGACGGGATCCTCGTCCGCGAGGGCAGCGTGAATCGCTCGGGATTCTTCGGCTCCAACAGGTAGGCTCTCCGAATGTCGAAGGTGATGACCGCCCGGGCTTCGGTCCCGGCCGGCAAACGCGACATCTTGACGACCATCTGTCGGGCCGACTGGGCGACGTCGCGATACTCCACGTCGACGCCGGGGGAAATGTCCTTGGCAACGATCGTCACCTTCTGCTCGGGCCAGTCCATGGGCACGGTTTGGGTGGCCACAATATTCCGACAGGGGCCGGACGGCGCCGAGAAAACAAAGCCCATCTTCCAGCGTTGGGTCGCCTGCTCGCCGAGCGATTCTCCCTCGAGCTGGGCGTGGCTGAATTGGGCCTGGACCGGAGCGACCAGGGACATTGCCAGCAAAACGGCAATCGCCGGAAGTGAAACACGCATCTTAGGCATTGTCTGGACTCAAGGGCAGCAGGCAGTGGGTGGGTGGCACGCTCAGAGCGAAGCGATGGGACGTGCCGTCCATGAATAATCCGGGCTAGTCGGGCAGCATCTCTCGAATGAACTTCTTTCGCGGCGTGCCTCCCTTGCCCACCATCGTTTCCGGCAAGAGCGGATAAGTCTTGCGGCGATCGCGAGGATCGCGGAATAAATCGCCCTTCTGGAAAATCGGTCGCGTGTCGGAAATTCCTCCGAACTCGCGGGGCCCCGCCACCTGGCACGGGAACCACCGTCCCACGCCTTCCTTGTCCACTAGGTAGAATTCGGGATAGCAGTGGTTCTGTACCCAGACGGTCCGGGCGGGAATTCCAGCGGCACGACAGATGGCAATGAAGGCAAAACACATGTCTTCGTGGTTGCCCGTCTTGTCTTCAAGGGCCTCGATGCCACCCTTCATTCGCGACTTCTTCGTGAATTCGATCTTATCGCGAACGTAGTCGAAGATCGCCTCCACTCGCTCCCAGTCAGAGGCTGCATCGGTTCCAAGCGTATCGCCCAATTGGCGGATCCGCCTTTCGCGGCTGTTGATATGGGGCAGGCTCGGCGCCAGGTAGATCCGCAGATCGCGAGGAACGTCCTTGTCTTCCGGAATGTGGTAGTCTTCGGGATTCGAGGGCGGCACCTGGGTGCTGCGCGTGACTTCGTACGTCAGGATCGCTCGGGCTTCCTGGCCTGAGGGAAGCGTGCGGATATTGATGACCATTTGCGGAACAGCCTTGGCGTTCTTGCCCTGGTTGACGCGGGCTTGCGGCGTAACGTCCTCGTCGCTGATCACCACCTTCTGTTCGGGCCAATCGACGGGCACGGGAATGGTCACCACGATACCGTGGCACGGGCCTCCAGCGGCCTTGACGGTGACTCCGGCTCGCCAGCGTTGGACCCGCGAGTCTCCCAGCAGGGCCGCATCCGCGCCCCCCTCCTGGAATTGCGCCGATGCCGTTACGGCACCGCACAACACGACCAGCACAGCCAGACAAGCAATGGAATTGCGCACGAAGACACCTCACGCAGAGTACCAGGAATTCCTAATATCTCTATTGTAGGTTGCCGTGACGGTACTTTCCTGCCGGTTTTCTTGACAGGGCAGAAAAGGTGTGGGATAGCTACCGGCAGCGGAAACGCAGGCCAGGGCACGAGTTTCGACCACTTCCAGCCCTGCTGCGATTCCTTTCCCTGGCAAATTCGGATAATCCCCAGAACCCCTCCGAACGGACGTTTCCATGGCCAAGCAGTACCCAGATCGCAGGCAGATTCTCCAGATGTCGGAGTCCTTCATGGCCGCGTGCGTCATCGGCGCGGCCGCAGAGTTGGACTTGTTCAGCTTGCTGGCCGGGAAGCCTGGCACGGCCGAGGAAGTGACCCGTTTGGTTGACGGCGACCTCCGCTGCACGGAGGCCCTGCTCGATGCGGCCGTTTCCCTTGATCTGCTCGACAAGGAGAACGGCGTCTACAGCACACCCGAGCCACTCGCGGCCTTCCTGACTGAAGACGGTGAGGCAACCGTTCTGCCCATGCTGCGGCACCGAATGAACATCCTTCGCAACTGGAGCCAGCTGGCCTGGACGGCCAAGGCCGGCGTCCCTTTTCCGCGGCAAGTCAGCATCCGGGGCCTTGTGGGCGACCGCGAGTCCTTCGTGGCCGCCATGCACTCCGTGTCCGGGCCGATATGCGACGACGTGATTGCGGCCTGGGGCCCGCCTCCGTTTTCGCACTTGCTGGACGTGGGCGGTGCATCGGGTACATGGACCATGGCCCTGTTGCGGGCCGCGCCCGATAGCCGGGCGACGCTGTTCGACCTGCCGGACGCAGTCCAGCAAGCCCGGGAGCGGATCGGCCGGAGCGAATTCCATGACCGCGTGACATTTGCCGCGGGCGATTTCTACCGAGACGAACTGCCGGGCGGCGCCGATTTGGCGTGGGTCAGCGCCATCGTCCATCAGCACGGCCGGCAGCAGAACCGCGAACTGTTCCGGAAGATCTACGCGGCGCTCGCGCCCGGCGGAACGATCGCCATCCGGGACGTGGTCATGGACGAGGATCATACCCATCCGACCTCTGGGGCACTGTTCGCGATCAACATGATCGTCAATACGGACACGGGCGGGACCTTTTCGTTTGAAGAACTATCCGAAGACCTGCAAGCGGTGGGCTTCACGAATTCTCAACTGGCTGTCAAGACGGAGGACATGAGTTCGATTGTGACGGCGACAAAATGACCCAAGATCGCCTGGGGATGTTACAATGGACATCGAGCTCTTCCTACCACGTATCCGAGTAAGGCGATGGACGAGAACCCTTATAGGAGCCCAGCCACGGGGCAGATGGACCCCAGCAACGAGCACGCGGCTCGGAGGGGGAGTCTCGTTCCCGCCGCGATCCTTGGCTTTCTTGCAAGCCAGTGGTTCTTCGTAGTCTGGCTGTGCTACTTGGTGCATGTGCGTCTGCAGATGCCACCCATTCTGGATCGCCTGTGCCAGATGATCGGTCGGCAGGCCGGCGGCGTGCTCATCGTGTTCGTGCCCACGCTAGTAGTTGGGTTGACTGTGGGGACGTGGTACATACGTGTCAGCGAACGCCGACGTTCGATTGCCAGCCTGATCTTGGTGCTGTGTGCGTTCGGGTCAATTCTACTGCTCTTCATGGTCAGATCGCTTGCGGCGAGGTGACTGTCGCGCCGGGTGTGCGGAAGTGTCCTCCACAAGGCTTCTCCCTGGACTTCCCGTTTCAGGGCTCCCGAATGCCCGGCTGCCCCTTTCTCATCAGGAGGACCGTAGAATCTGAGGAAACGGAATTGCTGCCATTCCGCCCCTCCACCTGCGAGACTCGCCTGATGAGAACTCTCCGTTGCGTTGCCTTGCCGCTGCTCCTGATGACCGTCCTTCTCGAATCCGCTCCCGGCCAGCAGAACCCGCGCGGAGAACTGCCCGTCACCTCGACGCCCCACCCCTACGTCTTCCTCATCCGCGATCCCGTGGTCCTTGCCGAACTCCGAGCCAGCCCTCAGCAGCGTGAGGCAATCGCCGCCCTGAACGCAGAACTCGATCCCGGGCTTTGGTCCATGCGGAACCAGGGAGCCGCCTCCATGGAGCGGCGGATGCAGGAAATGACTGCAACCGCCAGGGCACGCATGGCGGAGATCCTGAACCGCGATCAGCAAAACCGTCTGAACCAGATCGAGTTGTGGACGCTGGGCACGAAAGCGTTTATGGGTGACGACCTTCCGGTACGGTTGCGACTTTCCGAGGACCGGCGTCAGGCGATCCGGGAGAGGATTACGTTGGCAAACGAGGCCGCCGCCGAATTGGGCAAACAGGTTGCCGATGGTCAGGATCGGAAGCAGGCGGAGAAGAAAGTGGGACATCTCCAGGCGGATTTGCAGCGCGGCATCCTCAAGGAGCTATCCGAGACGCAGAAGCAGAAGTGGATCGAGCTTCTGGGACGCCGGGTCGATCTGTCCGAACTGGGCCAAGTGACGTTCACGGCGCCGAAGCTCCACGGTGCGTCGGAGTGGATCAACTCGGCGCCCCTGTCCTCTGATTCGTTACGCGGCAAGGTGGTGGCGTTGCACTTCTACGCCTTCGGCTGCATCAACTGCCAACGCAACTTCCCGTGGTACAAGCAGTGGCACGAGACATACAGCCGGCGAGGGCTGGTCGTGCTCGGGGTCCACACTCCGGAAACGCAGCGCGAGCAAGACGTGGAGAGCGTTCGTCGTGCGGCGAAGGAGAAAGGGCTCGAGTACCCCATCGTGATCGACGGGGAAAAGAAGAACTGGGATGCCTGGGGCAACTCCATGTGGCCGGCCACCTACCTGATCGACAAGCAGGGCCGCGTGCGGGCCTGGTGGTTCGGTGAACTGGACTGGCAGGGGGCCGGAGGGCAGAAGCTCTTGCAGGCTCGAATTGAGGATCTGCTAAAGGAGGAGCCGGAGGGATAAGTCCATTTCCACTCCGGTTCCTCGTGACGCGAGTAACAGTTCTGGCGGTCAGCTCAAGCCTGGAAGGAATTGCCACATCCGCAGGTGCGGACGGCCAGAGGATTGTTGAACACGAAGCTTCGGCTCATGAGGTCCTCCTTGAAATCGATTTCCGTGGCGCCGAGAATCTCGGCGCTTCTGGGATCGACTGCAACGCGAACGCCGTGCAGTTCCGTTACCAGATCGGCTTGATCGTCGGGGGCATCGTCGAATTCAAGACGGTATTCAAATCCGCTGCAGCCCCCCGCGGCCACGGCGACGCGGAGGGCGGCCGTGTCGGGCAGATTCTTCTCGCGGATGATTCGCTTCACTTCGTCAGCTGCCTTTTCGGTCAGTTTCAATTCCATGCAAGGCTCCTCGATTCGATCTTGTTATCGCTTCCATCAGGGATTGTGTCTGCCGGAGAGTCCGGCGGAATGGTACATCAAGCAGACGGACAAAGAGAATCTACCAGTTCGATCCACAAAATGTGCGAAGGAAGACCCCTCGCCGCCAGGGAATCCTAGGACGACGCGCCAAGGCGGTGAACCGGTGCGGAGCGTCTGGCCCGATCGCCTCCCTGCCGCCTGCCGTCTCGACCGGTACGATCGGCATACGCAGGTTTCCCCAACTCCTGCCTTGAGAACGGTTTGCCGCTCGGGGCCGATCTTCCAAAGTGTCTTGTTTCGCGTGTATTGTAGCGGGACACTTCCGGGGCGGGGCCGGACAGGACTCTTCCGCCAGTTCCGGCTACCCGGTGCCAGGTGCCCGCAATAATGGAAGTGAGCCACGTGCTCGGCAACGATGGGGCAAATGGGGTAGAATCCGATGAATCCAATTTGGTGGCAGAACGATTACGAGACGATCCGCGATCGTGCCGGAGGACTGGAATTGCCGTACTGGTCTCATATCGAGTTGCGAGGCAGCGACCGGGACCGGTTCTTCAATTCCCTCGCCACGAACCGTCTCGACGACCTCAAGCCCGGCGAGGGACGCGAGACGTTCCTGACGGACTCGAAGGGCCACATCGTGGCTCACGGGATGGTCTTGGCCGACGAAGATTCGACTTCTCTTGTGACGGCCGCGCCGCGAGGCGACGTGATCGTGGACCACCTTGCGAAGTACATTGTTCGCGAGGACGTGCAGGTGGCCGATCGGTCGATCCAGACCGCCCTGTGGTATGTGGGCGGAAGTGAGGCAGATCAGGCCCTGCGGCAGTTGGGAATCTCCGCGCCGCAGAATCCCGGCGACCATACGACCGCGGTCCTGGACGGAACGCCCGTGAAAACATGCCGGGTTGAGATCACCGGCCCCGCCGGCTTTCTGATCGTGGTCCCCCAGGGGCGTGCACGCCACATGGCGAGCTTGATCCCCAGCGCGGCCTCGCTGACGCTCGGCCGCAACCAAAGTGATTGAAAAAGGCGTTCCGCCTTTTGTGAGGTAAATGTTTTTGTAACCGAAAACGTTTACCCAAAAGAGGAACGCCATGAACGCTCTTGTACCACAACATGCGGAACACGTCACGGGAGAATTGAGCGGTTGGGACCGGATTGTTCTTCGTGGCACCTTGCGGATGCTCACCTTTGTGGAGGGTATGATGGGTTATCTCAGTCGTGCGGGGGTTCTGTTGAAGAACTTCGGCGACCATGCCCAGGCCATGACGGCACGATTGATCGACGCCTCGCTGGCGGCGGCTCAAGAAACGGGGCGACCGGTGGAGTATCTTGCGTCGCCCAAAGATCGCAAGGACGAAATCGCCCGCGAGATCGCTATGAATGACGACGTGCAAGACGGGCTGATCTGCGTGTTGACTTGCGTCGAACCCTGCCAGACTTATGACATCTACCGCAACCGCGACAAGAAGAAACTCGAGTTGATATCTCGCACGCGCAAGTGCAAGTTTCTCTACCACTATTGGATCGACCCTCGATTCGGCTTCATGTCGGCCCGAATTCAGACTTGGTTTCCGTTTCCCATCCAGGTCTGTCTCAACGGTCGAGAGTGGCTTTCGCGACGGATGGATGAATCCGGCCTGCCGTACGAGCGGTACAAGAACGGCTTTCCGTGGATCGAGGATTTCGCCAAGGCTCAAACGATCATGGACCGGATGCACAAGACCAACTGGCCAAAGGTGCTCGATGCCGTGGCAAGAAGACTGAATCCCGCGCACGGGCGAATGTTCCGTTCCCAGGGAATGTCGTACTACTGGTCGGCTTTCCAGACGGAGTGGGCCACAGACATTGCCTTCACGTCCTCGGAAGCCTTGGCAAAGTTCTATCCACAACTTACCCGCGGAGCCATTGCCACCTTCGATAGCCGTGACGTCTTGCGGTTCTTGGGCAAACGTCCGGACCGCCGTTATCAGGGTGAGGTGATCAGCGACTACAAGGATCGACCGGAAGGCGTTCGCGTGAAACATCAGGCTTTCGGCAACTCCATCAAGGTATACGATAAAGGCGGTTCTCTTCTGCGAATCGAAACGACGATCAACAACCCCCACGCCTTTCAATCGTACCGTTCGACCGAAAACGACCCGAACGGCCCAAAATCGTGGCGTCCCATGCGCAGGGGCGTGGCCGATATGCATCGCCGCGCCGAGGTGTCTCAGCAGTCCAACGACCGTTATGCCGAAGCGCTGGCGTCGCTCGATACATCCACGCCGGTTGCTCAGTTGGCCGCCAAGGTGTGCCGTCCGACGCGAAAAGACGGTACACGTTACCGCGCCTTGCGGCCATGGTCCGAGCAGGACCGGAAACTCCTGGAAGCGATCAGCGACGGACAACTGGCCATCGAAGGATTCTGCAACCGCGATGTGGCTTCCCGCCTGTATCCCACGAAGTCCGACGACAAGACCCAACGTGCTCGCATTGCGTCGAAGGTCTCTTACCGTCTTCGTATCCTTCGAGCTCATGGTCTTATCCGAAAATCACCCCAACGCCGCCGTTACCACATGACAACCAAAGGCCGCCAAATCGTCACCGCCCTACTCCAAACACAACACGCTACGCTCCAACAACTTAACGCCACCGCTGCCTGATAACTTTGTCAAAAACTTAACGATCTTTGAGGTTAGTAGTACAAAGAGGTGCGAACGTGCGTTCGACCGGCCTTCGAGGCCGCAAGAATCCAATGGGGCTGGCCCCTCGACCGGACCGACATTTCGACCGACAATCTGCCTCAAGAGGTTGGCCGCGATGACCGTGCGATCTCGTTCACCAAAGGCTGCTACCTCGGCCAGGAAACAGTGGCTCGTCTGGATTCACTGGGCCACGTCAACAAGCAATTGACGCTTGTCCGCTTCCCCTCAGGCCAATTGACAAATTCCGTGACCCTCTCGTTCGAAGGCAAGTCTGTCGGTGCGACTACTTCCGTAGGATTCTCTCCGGAGTGCGCCTGCCCCGTCGCCTTGGCCTATGTCCGCCGTGAGCGGGCGGAACCGGGCACGGTTCTCGAAAGTCCAGCAGGTCCGGCCGAAACCGCTCCGTTTTCCCGGATGCAAGACGCGCAATCTCACCTGTCATGAAGTCAGCTGGGAAAGATGGGGAGAGTGAGCGAGTTCTGAAACAGAGGAAGCCGCTCCTCTGGGCGGCACCCTGCCCGTCGCCAGTTGCGCTAGGCCGAATACCAGTGCAACCGTTATACTGGTGAATCGCATCCATCGCATGTCGGCCTGATCGTTCTGGCCGACGGGGCTCCCTCTTGGGCAGGGCCGGCCTCCAATGGACCGGAAAAACACATCGCAGGGGAGCGGCAGATAGCTTCGACTGGCGGCAGTCAGAGCAGGAACTTGCCGGGAGGGATAAGGATGGCAACCGACAGTCCGCACGGCAGTGGACTTCTCAGCGAGCAACAATCCGCAAGAAGCAACACGGCGCATGACGCAGCGGCAGACGACCCAATCCGCCACACCTCCAAGGCGGCGGAACGCATGCCCGCTGCCGCAATCTTCGAAGCCCCGGACTGGATGAAGTCGTACGGCATGCCGCTGGCAATCTCGTGCAGTGTCGGTTATTCCCTCGTTGGTCTCGTGATGGTCGAACCCGCAGCCCCCGGGGCCATGTTTCATCCCGCCGCGATCTTGTCGCTATTGCTTTTCGCCACGGGATTCGTCAAGGGCATGCAATGGTGGACGACGGCCAACCAGAGTGGCAAGGCCGTGATCTGCCCCTGCTGCGGCCAACGCACTCGCCTGGATTCGCTGACCCGCGCACAGACTTCTCACACCTGTGGCTGCGGGCAGGCCTACTCGGTCCGTTAGCGATCTGGAACCACCTCTTTGGCTGGCAGCCTGACGTAAGGCTCACGTTGCGTCCCCCCCGGGGAGCTTGCGTTGCGCCGTGTGAATTGCTCCAATAGGGCCAACCGAGGAGGCTAGATTATGGGTCACGAGACCATGACATCGCGAGAGCGCGTGCTCGCCGCGCTCAACCACCAGCAGCCCGATCGCATTCCGATCGACCTGGGAGGGAACCAGACGGGCATCCACAAGTTTGCCTACCGGGCCCTGCTCGACCACCTGGGAATCGCCGACGAACTCGTCATCATGGACGCGGTGCAGCAACTGGCCAAGCCTTGCGAAGCCCTCTTGCAGCGACTCCATGTGGACACCCGTTACATCGCGGCCGGGGCCGCCGAGGGATTTGACGGGCGGATTCGCTCGGCCGAACGCCAGGGGCGAACCTGGTTCGACCTGACCGACGAATTCGGCGTCACCTGGTCGATGCCCTCGGATCAGCCCCTCTACATGGACATCAGCTACCATCCGCTAGCCGATGCCACGACCAAGGACATCCGCCATTACCCCTTTCCCAAAGGCGACGATCCTGGCCGATTCAAGGGCCTGCGGGAACGTGCGTTGTATCTTCGCGAGAACACGCCCTACGCCGTCGTCAGCGGGATCTCCGGCGTGGTCTATGAGACCTGCTGGTACCTCCGCGGGCTGGAAACGTGGTTCATGGACATGGTCAGCCAGCCCGAATTCTGCGAGGCACTGCTCGACCAGACCCTCAAGTTCTGGATGGACTGGTTCCGCGTCTTCCTGGATGAAGTCGGGGACCTGGTCGACGTGATCATGGTGGGCGATGACCTGGCGGGCCAGACGGGACCGCTCTTCCGCCCGGCGATCTACCGCGAGTTGGTGAAACCCCGGCAGAAGCAACTCGTGCAATTCATCCGCTCGCGGACGGAGGCCAAGATCTGGTATCACACCTGCGGGGCCTGTACCGAGTATATTCCCGACCTGATGGACAACGGGGTCGACATCCTCAACCCGGTCCAGATCAGCGCCGCCGGCATGGAGCCCGGCGACCTGAAAGCCCGCTTTGGTGACCACCTCACCTTCTGGGGAGGCGCCATCGACGCCCAGCACGTTCTGCCCTCCGCCAGCCCGGACGAGGTTCGCGACCACGTCCGCCGCAACGTGGAGGCCTTCAAGCCGGGTGGCGGATACGTGTTCAACAACGTCCACAACATCCAGGCCGGCGTTCCGCCCGAGAACATCCTTGCCCTCTACGACGCGGCGTACGAGTTCGGGTTCTATTGAAGGGGCACTGCATGAGTCGCTGGATGCATCTGGCCTGGCGCCACGCCTTCGTGCGGATTCTCGTGGTACTCCTTGTCCTCTGGGTGACCGCGGCGGTTGTCCTGCGCTCCACGGAGGGACGAGCGAATCCCGACTTCCGGACCATGCCGCAGGTGATCTGGAATATCTCGGTCTACTTTTTCAGCGGGCTGGACAGTGCCCAGCCCGTCACGCCGATCGGAAGGATCGTCGTGGCCCTTGTCCTCGTGCTGAGCGTGGGAGTCGTGGCGACGTTCACCGGCACGATTGCCTCGTTCCTGGTGGAAAGCCGTTTGGGGAGCCGACGAAGAATGCCCAAGTACAACCTCACGAACCACATCGTTATCTGCAACTGGAACGACAAGGCCGTTCCCATTATCCGCGAGTTGCACGCCTCGATCCTCAAGGACAAGCGGCCCATCGTCGTCGTAAGCGAACACGCGGACGCGGGCGATCTGCCCGAAAAGGAGGACGACCCGACCTTTGAGGACGTATTCCTGGTCAAGGGTGATCCGGCCAGCGAGATCATCCTGAAGCGGGCCGCCGTTCAAGACGCCTATTCGGTCCTCATCCTGGCCGATCCGAAAGAGGGCCATCTCGCCGACGCCAAGAGCATCCTCATCTCGATGGCCGTGCGAAGCCTGTGCAACGGCGATGACCCCGGCCCCGTCCATATCTGCGTCGAGGGCGTTGATCCGCAGAATATCGACCATCTCCGGCGCGGCGGGGCCGAAGAGATCGTGGCTGCCTCTGATTTCTCGATGATGTTGCTCGCCCAGTCGGCGCTCTTTCACGGGCTGAGCACGGTCTACCGTCACCTGCTGGAGATCTCGGGCGACACGAACGAGATCTACCTGGTGCCCGTGCCCGAGCCCTTCGTGGGCAAGAGCTTTGCCGACCTCGGGGCGGCTATGCTCCAGAAGCGAGATCCGGCAAATCCCTCGATTCTCATCGGCGCGAGGACGAAGGACGGAATCCTCGTCAATCCTCGCGGCCACGAGATGGCGACATTCCAATCGGACGACCAGCTGATCGTGATCGCCTTCGAGCGTCCCGATCGCCTGGTCTGACCAAGCGCTCACGCACTTGTGCCGACGAGTTTCGTGACGGCTTCCACCAGTTCGTCGTACTTGGCCTTTGAGACCTGGGCGGAGGCGCCCACCTGAAGACCCTTCTTCTGGTTGTCCTTCGTGGCGATCGACGAGAAGACCACGACGGGGACGCCGGCGAGGATGGCATTCTGGCGGATCTTCTTGGTCAGGCTGAGGCCGTCCATACGAGGCATTTCGACGTCGGTGACAATGCACGCCACCTTCTCGTGGATGTTCTGGTCCGTCGAATTGCTGGCCAAATCGCTGAGGTAATTCCAGGCATCCTGCCCGTCGGGAAATCCACGCAGATGGGTGAAGCCCGCCTCGTGGAGCGAGTCCTTGACCATGGCACGCACGAGTTGCGAATCGTCGGCATAGACGATAGGCAATTCCGCCTGGGCCTTCGAACGTTCTTTGTCGATGCTCTCCAGATCGACCGACATGCCACCCAAGCCGACGATGGCGCAGATCGACTCGAAGTCGAGCATGGGAAGAAGCCCTTCCTTCTGACGCAGCACGCTCGTCACCGGGCAGGCGTTCTCGCCAAGTTGCGGTACGGGACGGGTGTCTTTCCAGGACACGCGGTAGATACGCTCGACCTCTTCAACGCGGAACGCCGTGTGGATGTTGTTGAATTCGAGGAGCAGGAGATTCTCGGTGCCGTCGGCAGCGCGATGGTCTGCGTCATCGAAAAGGAACTTCCGCAGATTGATCAGTGGGATGACCATCTCGCGAACCTCGGCCAGACCGTCGATCGCTGGATGGCTATGGGGAATCGGGGTGAGCCGTTCGAGTGGTACGACCTCGCGCACCTTGGCCACGTTGACTCCGAAACGCGCTCCGCACACGCGAAACGCGAGGACTTCTGCTTCGTTGGTTCCGGCTTCCAGGAGAATGCCGTGGTCGATCGAAGTAACGGCCTTCGTCGTGCTCATGATTCTGCTCCCGACTCGATTTTTCATCCTGTTCTTGACGGGGAACGCCGAGGCCCCACCCCTACTCCCTGCCGACTCTTCAAGGGGGCAGGCGAGTTCTCTCCGGTGGCACGACGACCGACGTCCAACCTGGGGACGTGGTTATCACGGCGTTCACTCTGTCATAGCGTAGGTCGCGTTTTGGCAACGTGTCGAAAAAAAGAACGATTTGATTGTTGCAACCCCTACAACCGGTCCGGAAAACACGGCATTGCCCCGTAATCGCCTCTCGCTAGAATTGCCCTACGGCAGGCGGAAGAAAGAAATCTACCAGTTGGACGCCCAACACCGGAGCACTGCCCATGAATATGCCGAAAACCACCATCACCATCGGTCTGCTTCTCATTGCCCAGGGCGTGGGATTCTACATCGCCACCGAATCGCGGAGTGCGACGGCTCTGATTCCCGCCTTTTTCGGGCTGCCCATTCTTCTTCTCGGGTGTCTCGCCCTGAAGGACTCCCTGCGGATGCACGCCATGCACGGCGCCGCCGCCCTGGCCCTGCTGGGGCTCATCGCACCCATTGTGCGACTCGCCTCGGCAGGCCTGAGACTCTCCGCCGCCGGCATCTCACTCGTTCTGATGATCGCCCTTTGCGGCGCCCTCCTGGCCCTGACCGTCAAGTCCTTCGTCGACGCCCGACTCCGCCGGGCCAAGGAAGGCTGACCAGGCCTCTCCCTATACGGCGTGCGGGGGGCTCATTCTGTTCGGACGAAGGTTTCGTGCGACCGTTCACGCAATGCCAGAAGGTGGGACCGACGGCAATGGCACACCGATGACCCGCATGGTAGCATGTTGCGCGGTCGAAGTGTCGACGCAATTGGCCTTTCGGGATTCCTGGATTTGCAGCCGTTGCATTCCTACATGACGGGAAGCGATTTCGTGTTGGCGCCGAACAGGACAAATAGCTATGCTCATGAACTACCAGACTCGGTTTGCCGCGTGGGTCCTGACGGCGCTCATGCTCCTTGTCTGCCTTGCGACAATTGCCGAATCCGCTGAACCGGGCAGAACGGGCCGTCTTCGCTTTGGTTGGGCCGCGATCAGCATCACCCCCAACGCGCCCGTCGCTGTGGGTGGCCAGTATCGCACGCGGATCAGTGGCGAAGTACACGACCCACTGCTGGCCACGGCGCTCGCCATTGAGACTTCTGACGACGCGGGGGCGGTCGAGCAATCCGTATTCGTGTCCTGCGACCTGTCCGTCATGCGCCGCAAGATCCTGGAAGACGTTCGCCGGCGAGTCGCGTCGCGGGTCTCCGATCTGGACGTTCAGAAGATCCTGGTCTCCGCCACGCACACGCACACGGCGCCCGCCCTGACCGACTCCGAGGAATCGGATCTGCATCCCTACGACTTCATGGGAAGTTGGGCCTATCGAATTCCCGCCGAGCGAAACGACGTCATGCGCCCTGCCGCCTATCTCGATTTCCTGGCTGAACGGATCGCCGCCGTCGTCATCCAGGCCTGGGAGGCTCGCCAGCCCGGTGGCATGAGCACGGCGTTGGGACACGCCGTCGTTGCCCACAACCGGCGAGCCGTTTACTCCGACGGCACAGCGCAGATGTATGGCAACACGGACGATCCGAATTTCTCGCACATCGAGGGCATATCAGACCACTCGATCGACGTGCTCTCCTTCTGGCGCGACGCCGAGCATCTCGAGGGCGTGGCCATCGTCGTGTATTGTCCGGCACAAGAGATGGAAGGCGAGCAGTATCTTTCGGCCGACTTCTGGTACGACACGCGAAAGATGCTGCGAGAGAAGTATGGCGACAAATTGCAGGTCCTGCCCTTGGTCGGCGCCGCCGGCGACCAGTCGCCGCACCTGCTCTGGAACAAGCAAGCCGAACTCGCGGCACGCAAGCGGGAGGGGCTCATCTCGCGTGAGGAGATCGCGAGACGCCTTGTCAAGGCCGTCGAGGCCGTGATGCCCGAGAGCCGCCGTGCCATCCAGGCCGAGCTTGTCTTTCATCATCGAACGGAAACGGCGTCGCTGCCGGTGTGGCAGGTGTCGGACGAGCGTTACGCCGAGGCTCAGGCAGTCTTCGAATCCGGCAAGGACAAGACCGATCAGTTGTCCAGCCAGGATTATATCAACTGGCGAGTCAGCCGCACGCTGATGGCTCGTCACGCCTATCAGCAGGAGCATCCATGCTACGAAGCCGAACTGCACCTGATGCGGCTGGGCGACCTGGCGATCGCGACGAGTCCTTTTGAGCTTTACACCGATTATGGTGTTCGGATCAAAGCCCGCAGTCCGGCCGTTCAGACCGCGGTCGTCCAACTCACGTCGGATTGTGCGGCCTACCTGCCCACGCGGCGAGCCGTTGCCGGGGGCGGCTACAGCGCCCGAATCGTCGACGGCGTGGTTGGCCCCGAGGGCGGCGACGTGCTCGTGAACGAAACGGTCCGAATTCTGGATGAAATCTGGGCGGCCGAATAAACGACGACTCTTTGGGAGCACGGCATGATCAGGACCACAGCATTCGGCATCGTACTGCTCTTGATGGTTGGCCACGAGATTGCCGCCGAAGAAGCGGTGTTCGTCGCTGGCGGCAAAGCCCGCTCCGTGCAGGAGGTGGGCAAGAAGTGGACGGCCGACGAAGACGCCCTCCTTTGCAGCGGCACCGGTAATCTCCTGGTTGCCGACCGGGCCCTCGGCCCCGGCGATTTCGAGGTCCGCGCCCGGCTCGCGATCAAACAGTTCGATGGCACCGCCGCGTCGCTCGCCTTCGGCCAGAATCACTTCGGCTTCGACGCCGGCAGTGGAATGCTGTTCATCGAGGGCGCACAACTGGGCAACACGCGATCGCTCTGCAAGGCCAGCGACTTCATCACGCCGGGCAAGCCTTTCGACCTTGAGTTCACCCGTCAGGGCAACCTCCTCACATTCCGGATCGACGGGAAGGAAGTGTACAAGGCCGACTATCGGCTGATGTTTCCCGAAGGCCAGCACTATGGCGGCAATCACTACCACAGCGAGGGAGTGACGGTCGCCAGGTTCTCGCTCCCATGGCTTACCGACGGCCAAGACACCCTTTCTCAAGGACAGTCACCATGATCCGCGCCCTTGCGATTTCGCTTGTTCTGCCTGTCGCCTTCCAGGCGAACGCCCAGGACTCCCGTATTGCTCTGTCCTCGCTCGACCTGTCGAAAATGAGCGCCGGTTGGGGCCAGCCGCTGGCCGACACGAACTGCGTGGGCGAGTCCATGTCGATCGGCGGGCGCAAGTTCAGCCACGGGGTCGGCACGCACGCCGATTCGCTCATGCACGTCGCCCTCGACGGCAAGGCCCGGAAGTTCACGGCCTTCGTGGGAGTGGACGATCGGACGGAAGGGCGAGGCACGATCTCCTTCCGCGTTTACGGCGACGGAAAGAAGCTCTTCGACAGCGGAGTGATGAAGGGCGGCGATGCGGCCAAGGAGGTGGACGTGCCGCTCGAAGGCGTGCAGCACCTGCTGCTTACCGTCAGTTCGTCCGGAGACGGCGTCAGCTATGACAACGCGAACTGGGCGGAGGCCGAGTTCGTCTTCCGCGGCGACAAACCCGCGGCGGCGGATGCGCCGGTCGTGGCGGAAGAGAAGGTGATCCTCACGCCGAAGCCCGGTCCCGAACCGCGAATCAACGGTCCGCGCCTGTTCGGTGTCCGCCCCGGACATCCGTTCCTCTACCGGATTCCCTGCACCGGCAAGCGACCGATGGTGTTCGGCGTTGACGGCCTTCCCGAAGGGCTGAACGTCGATGCGGACACCGGGATCATCACCGGCCAGGCACCGAGCAAGGCGGGCAACTACGCGGTGACCCTGACCGCTCGCAACAACGCGGGGTCGGCGAAGAAGGAGTTCACCGTCGCCGTGGGCGACACGCTCGCCCTCACACCTCCCATGGGCTGGAACAGTTGGTACATCCACTACCACCGCGTGACCGGCAAGGTGATGCGCGAGGCAGCCGACGTGATGGTGTCCTCCGGCATGGCCGACTATGGCTACACCTACGTGAACATCGACGACTGCTGGATGCGGATCGACCCGCAGATCTACAACAAAATGAACAAAGGCCGTTTTGGCGATTTCGACATGTCGGGCGTGGTCGGAGCGATTCGCGACAAGCAGGGAAACGTCCTGTCGAACGACAACTTTCCCGACATGCGGGCCATGACCGACTATATCCACGCCAAGGGATTGCGGGCCGGAACCTACATCTCGCCCGGGCCGCGCACCTGCCAGGGCTATGCCGGGAGCTATCAGCACGAGCGGCAGGATGCCGAACAGTTTGCTCGGTGGGGATTCGACTTCCTCAAGTACGACTGGTGCAGCTACGGGCAGGTCTACAACGAGCGAATGAAGAAGAGCCACGACGATCTGGCCGAAAAGAAGTATCCCTACCAGCAGATGGGGGCGATTCTCAAGACCCTCGATCGCGACATCGTCATGAATCTGTGCCAGTACGGCATGGCCGACGTGTGGAAATGGGGTGGGGAGGTGGGCGGCCACTGCTGGCGAACCACCGGCGACCTGGGCCTTCATCGCGGAAGCGTGCTGCCCGGCTTCTACTACATCGGCATGAGCAACGCGGCCCACTGGGAAGACGCCGCCCCCGGCCGCTGGAACGATCCTGACTACATCCTCATCGGCTGGGTCGGTTCCGCACGCGGCCACGGCATCGGCAAAGAGACGACGCTCACCGGCAACGAGCAGTACAGCTACATGTCGATGTGGTCGCTCATGGCGGCGCCGCTCTTCTTCAGCGGCGACATGGCCAAACTCGACGATTTCACCCTGAACGTGCTGTGCAATGCGGAAGTCATCGAGGTCAACCAGGACGCCCTCGGCAAGCAGGCCAGGCCCATCGTGATGGACGACGAGACGATGATCCTCGCCAAGCCGATGGAAGACGGCTCCCTGGCCGTCGGCCTATTCAACCTTATGGAGCAGTCCCGCGAGATCACGGCCACGTGGCAGCAACTCGGCCTCGAGGGCAAGTATCGCCTGCGCGACGTCTGGCGGCAGCAGGACATTGGGGAAGTCAGTGATCGCTACTCGGTCGAGGTGCCGCGTCACGGCGTGATGTTCGTGCGGATGTGGCCGGTGGAAGAGTAGCTGTGGGTATGAATCTCGAACGACTCCCTGGCCGCCTACGGTTTGATTCCGAGGAAATCAATCAGTGTGGGGCCAAAGCCGGCGACGACGATCAACAGGGGGAGGATTCCGTAGCTTACGATGGCCAGATCGAGCCGGGTCGGGCTCATGGGACGCCGGAAGAGAATGATCCACACGACGGCCCACTGGCTGAGCAGCGCCACCCAGAATGCTCGATGGATCTGGCCGCCGTCCAAGATGAGGGCCGTGAGAACGGCGAGTCCCACCTGGATCTTCAAACCGGTCAAGAACGCACCGTTGTATTCCGGCGAGTAGTCTTTCCAGTTGCGGCGTGGCGGGGAGGAATTCTCCTCGGAGCACGCGGCCTTCGGCGACTCGTACGGATTCATCGACATGAAACACCTCCCCACCAGAATACCCCGGTTCCCACAACGATCGTAGCACTTGGGGCCTGCAAATTCAACGCACCGCCCATTTCTCCTCCAGCCACGCTGAACCGCTAATCACGATTCCTGGCGTCTCGAAAAGCCCGGCTGCCTGGGGCAGCTCTTTGCAGCAACTTACGTTTCTTTCACTGGGAGGTGCAGCAGCCGGGCTGAGGCCTGCTGAATGAGACTGCAAGCAAACGCGATTACCCCTCCCCGGCCCTCCCCCTCGCTCGCAAGCTCGCTGGGGAGGGAGCAACTGCCTTTCCTGTGTGCTCCCCACTTCCCACCCCTGAACCCTGAACCCTGACAACTCCACCTGACTCTGACCGTTGCCACGCTGCACGGTCCCCCGCTACAATGCGGGCTCGTTTACTGGCCGCTTTGGGAGACGAATCGGGGAGCGTGTCGATGGATTTGCTGATGGGGATCGACCTGGGGTCGACGAGTCTGAAGGCGATCGTCTACGACCTGGATGGAAATGTCGTGGCCCGAGGCGACCGGCCCACGGAGAAATTTCATCCCAGCGAAAAACATCCGGAATGGACCGTCTGGCAGCCCGAGCAGATCTGGGGCGGCACGGCCGAGGCAATCCGCGAGGCTGTGGCCGGGCTCGACGATCCTGCCCAGATCAAGGCCGTGGCCGTCACCGGCATGGGAATGGACGGTGTGCCCATCGACGAGGATGGCCAGTGGCTCTATCCGTTCATCAGTTGGCACGACCCGCGGACCGGGCCGCAACACGCCCGGTGGCTGGAACGAATAGGAGCTGAAAAGACCTTTTCGATCGGCGGCAACCCGGTCTGGCCGATCAACTCGGCCTTGCGGATCCTGTGGATGGCCGAGCACGAGCCAGAAATTCTCGCCCGAACCGACAAGTGGCTGCTCATCGAGGACTTTTTGAATTTCATGCTCTGCGGGCGGCGGGTGACCGACCACAGCATGGCGTCGTGCACCATGCTCTTCGACCAGCAAACACTCTCCTGGTCGGACGAAATGCTCCAGGCCTCCGGCATCGACGGCCGGTTGCTGCCGGAGGTTCAGCCGGGCGGCACGGTGGTGGGGCAGGTCCACGGGGAGGCGGCCCGGGCCACGGGGCTGCCGGAGGGAACGCCCGTGGTGCTCGGCGGCCACGACCACATCTGCGGCGCCCTGCCTGTCGGCGTGTTTCAACCGGGGTCGGTTCTCGACGTGACGGGCACATGGGAGATCGTGAGCATCACGACCGACCGGCCGATCCTGAAGGATGAACTTCGGCAGGCGGGAATGACCGTGCAAGCCCACGTGGCCCCGGGCATGCACACCATCTGGGGCAGCAACGTGGCGGGGGAAATGGTCGAGTGGTATCGCGGCCAGTTGGCCGGCTTTGCCGACGCGGGAAAGGACGCCGATTGGGACGAGTTGATCCGCGAGGCCGAGGCTGCGCCCCACGGCGCTCGCGGCGTCATGTTCCTGCCCCACATGTCGGCCGCCTCCTGCCCCATGGTCGATCCCCAGAGCATGGGCGCCTTTGTGGGCCTCACGACCCGGGCGACCCGCGGCGACCTGCTGCGGGCGATCATCGAGGGACTCAACTACCAGTTCCTCCACATCGTCAGCGCCATGGAGCAGGCCATGGGCGGCGGACTCCAGCGGCTCATCGCCGCGGGCGGGGCCACTCGCAACCGGTTCTGGATGCAGAACAAGGCCGACATGGTCGGGCAAACGATCGAGACGCCGGACGTGGAGGAGGCGACGCCCCTGGGGGCCGCCATGCTGGCCGGACTCGGCGTGGGACTCTACGACGACGTGCAGCAGGCCTGCCGCCGCGTCTACCGGCCGGGAACCACCTTTGAGCCCGACGAGGCCCGGACGAAAGACTACCAGCGCTGGTTCAAGATCTACCAGGAACTCTACCCGGCCACGGCGCCGGTCAGCCATCAACTCTTCGGAGAGTTTGCCTCGTGAACGGAAAGCAGAGAATCCTCGCCGCCCTGCGGCGCGAAGTGCCCGATACGGTGCCCGTGTTCGAATGGTTCGTCGACGTGACCGTGGGTGAGGCCCTCGTGGGCAGCGGCGACGCGATCGACGTGGTGGAGCGTCTGGACCTCGATGGGGTGAACGTGCGGGCAAACTACCGGTCGGAAAGAATCGACGACGTGACGCTCGTCGACGAGTGGGGCATGCGGCGCCAGTTGACGGGCGACGTGCTGCCGGCCGTCGTGGCCAGCCCGATTGCCGACGTTACGCAGCACGCCGACTTCACCTTCCCCGATCCGGAGGCCCCGCACCGGTTTGAAACGTTGGAGCGGGCCCTGGATCGCTTTGGCGACGAGCGGGCCATCGTGCTCAACCTGCGCGACGGGTTCTCCGACATGCGGGACCTGTTGGGCTACGAAGGAGCGCTCATGGCCATGCTCCTCGAGCCAGAGCACTTCGATGCGCTCCTGGATCGGGCCATCGGGTACAACCTGAAACTGGCGGAAGTTGCCAGAACACGGTACGGCACCCAGATCGTGGCCACCACCGACGACGTGGCCAATGCCACGGGCCTGTTGATGCGTCCGGCCACCTACTTCGATCGCCTCGGCCCGGGCTTCAAGAAGGTGATCGGCGGCTACAAGGAGTTGGGCTACCTCGTGATCAAACATTGCGACGGCAACGTGGACGCCGTGCTCGACCACTGGATCGAGTCCGGTATCGACTGCCTCGACCCGATCGACCCGGCCGGCGGCTACACGATTGCCGGGATGAAGGAGCGGATCGGCGACAAGGTCTGCCTGAAAGGCAACGTGGACTGCACCGGCGCCCTCTGCACGGGCACGGCCGACGAGGTGGCCGAAGAAGTCCGCCAGTGCATCGAGGGGGGCGCCGCGGGAGGCGGGCTGATCGTCTCGTCGAGCAACACGATCCACCGCGGCGTGAAGCCCGAGAATTTCAAGGCGATGATCGAGGCGGTGCGCGAGTATGGGGGTTACTCGAATTGAAGGTCGCGGAAAGGGGAGGTTGAACCGCTGATCAAAGCTAAGGGACGCTAATGAGAGGGGAGACGTTGAGGATGGGCAAAGCGCGTGTGAGGCCAGGCAAGATGCGGGGTTGAACTTTCCGAACTTTCCACTATTTTATTTCGACCCTTTTGGCTCATTGGTGGGGCATTCGTAGACGTATTTTCGATCCACGGCTGTTTCCGTGGGGGGAGCTCTTGCCAAGTTGTCAAGGATCGAGATGGGGGCGAATGGTTCCCGGTAGTTGATTGTGGCGAATTGGGTGGCAAGTTCAAGGGTTTTTTTGGCCAGGCAGGTGACCGAATTGCCTGGCACGACGCGGCTCAGGTTTGTGGCGAAATGCGAGGGGAAGAAGGAACCACTGAGGGCACGGAGCACACAGAGGAGTTGGGGACGCCGTCACCGGTGAGATACCGACTACGTCCCGACTTACGACTGGTTGTTTCCACAACAGGCGTCACAGGCGAAGGGGGAGGTTTCCGGTGCTGAGTGAATTCGGGAAGCGGCGGGGGCGGAGTTGGCCATGCCCCAATGCGATCGCGGAGGACGCGGAGTCTTGGGCAAGAACACTTCGTGAGGGTGAGTTGACTCGCAGTCGATCGAAGCACTCCGTTTAACAAGGCACGCAGCAAGAAGGGCAATTATTGTATTGCGTTTGGAAGAGAATCGGGCTAAGCTTGCCAGCGAAATGGTGGGGGTGTTGCGTGTACTCCGAGAGTCATTCGTTTCAACTGGCGAAATTGCATGGCGGCCCTCGACTGCAAGGAGTGTGGCATGAGAATCATGATTCTGGTGTGCGTTGTGGCATCTGGGTTACTTCCCTCGAGTGTGCATGCCCAAAGAAGACCTGCCCCAGACGACAATTCACGGTATGCACAGGCATTTCGGCTACTCTATCCAGAAGAGAGTGCCCGGGACCGAGCACGCAGGGCAATTCAGTTAATCAATCCAGGCGAGGAACTAGACGAGTTGAGTACTGGTGAGCTTGCCTTGCTGTGCAAAGCCTACAACGAATTGGGGGATATGGAGAAGCAATACGAAGGCGCCAGGATGTTATGGGAGAGACAGCCTGGTTCCCCATTGGCGTCACAATGGATGTTGAATTCGCTGCAAGCTCGTCTGTTTGAAGAAAACAACCAGCCTGTTATCGACTTTGTCGATAATGCGATCAAGAATGGGCACGGGAACAGGCGAGAGCTTCTCCTTCTCAAGGCCAAGGCGATCATCTTGCGAAAGACGGAGTTGTCTATCGAAGAGAGACGCGAGCAAGCTGAGGCATTGATTGTTGAGGCGTACTCGCAACCGATACGTCCGATCCGAGGAGCACCTATTGCTACCTACGTTTTCGATAACCTAGACGTTTCTCTCTGCCTAGACAGCGTGTTAACTCGCTTCTTCAGCGAGAAGGAGCTAAAGGACCTTAAGGTGAAGATAGAGGAAGCAAGAGGACAGAAACGTGAGAAAAAAGGGTAACCGCTTCCGCCGGATTCAATGCGTGCTTTGTTGTTGTGTGCGACCCGTCCAATAACGCTTTGTCAAGACCGAGAAAAGCTGCAAGAGGAATGCGAGCGTCATTCCATCAGCGTTGACCCCCGCGACTTATCGGGGCGGTGAGACTCCGTCCCCAGAAACCCATGCTGCCCAAAGCACCAACAAGGATGGCGTGGCTCGCCTTTGGCGTCGGGAGCATCGCGCTTGTCGTGGTCGCGTTTCTTCGCGGCAACTATCTCCTTGGCTTCGCCACTGGCGTTGTCTACGCCATCATTGCGGCCGGCTTTGCCTGGCTGCTCTACCTGCTGGCTCGGGCCTTCACACAGATGGGCATAAAGGCGTTGGTGGCAGCCCTTTTCGTTATCTTGCTTGCCATTCCCGTCGGATATGTTCTGACGTTTCCGGCGGCAATCAACCCCGACATCCAGTACTTCATCGACGACCAGGCGACGGACAGGACGGTCCGCGCCGAACTGAAACGGGTGTTCAAGTCCGACCCGGCCTTTTCCGGATTGTCGATTTCCACCATCCATGTGAAGGTTGTCAACGTGACAATCCACGGGCGGTTGCCCACTCGCAGTGATCTCGAGCGCCTGCGAGAGCGAATCTTGACCGAATGTCCGACCCTGCCGCGCTGCCCGCTCCACTGGGACATCCAACTGCGCGATTCGGGCGAACGGCTGGTCGACCTCGATGATGCACTGTTTCCTTCCGATGAGGACTTGGTTCCGTGAGCCCGGTTTCGCGTCAGGTCTGGTCTGTTCTCCATGGAACTGCCCATGCATACGCGATCCGCCAGTTCTTCTGAGCGATTTCCAGGATTTCGGGCGGGACTTCAGGGATGCAGAAAAGGGGCCCATCCGGCGCCATCTTCAGAATCCAGTCGGCGAAGTCCGGCAAGCACTCTTCCGGAATGACCGATAACACGTCTTCTAAAGAGTGTCCGTGCATGTGAGTAAGCAAGCCGTTCAGGAACTCACTTTGCGTCAGTATGCCTCGAGAGTAGAGGGAAACGAGGCATTCGAGGGAGCGTATCGACACAGGGTACCCTACCGCCAAGAGATATTCACTCGCGAGGAATGTCCGCCACTAGCCTACACGCTTCAGGCGGCCGGTGCCAGAGAGCGAGGAAAGCCATTAACTGTCGTCATCCGAGAGACGGCGCCCATTGCCTTCATTTGATGTCACGTCTGTCCCTCCACCGCGTACCACCGCCGTATCTTCGCACCTGTGAACATATCCTGCTCGGACTGTAAATTGGCTGAGTGCCGGCATCAAGTCAGCCAGACTTGCCCGCGGAGTGGGACGCGTTCTGCGGCAGCGAGGTGTTGAGAGCCGAGTGATGATGAACCGTCTCGTAAACGGGTACGTTGCTTGATGACGCTGGGGTCCCGCTCGGCGAGCGGTGACCTACTGGGGGTGGCAAATCGCCATGAACCGCAGAAAACTGAACAAGGAATGTTCAATCACGAAGTGTTTTTTCTGAAACTCGTCGACATTCTGCGGTTCCTTGTTGGATATTCTGCGGTTCCTTCGTGCGTCAAAGGGGTCGTGAAGCGGCGGAGTTTCCTCTGCTTCAAGGTCCCGCTCGGCGAGCGGTGACCTACTGGGTTTGGCGAATCGCCATGAACCGCAGAGCACCGAACAAGGAATGTCCAATCATGAAGTGTTCTCTCGCCTGCCCTTCGACATTCTGCGGTTCCTTCGTGCGTCAAAGGGGTCGTGAAGTGGCGGAGTTTCCTCTGCTTCAAGGTCCCGCTCGGCGAGCGGTGACCTACTGGGTTTGGCGAATCGCCATGAACCGCAGAACACCGAACAAGGAATGTCCAATCATGAAGTGTTCTTTTCCCCATCCTTTCGACATTCTGCGGTTCCTTCGTGCGTCAAAGGGGTCGTGAAGTGGCGGAGTTTCCTCTGCTTCAAGGTCCCGCTCGGCGAGCGGTGACCTACTGGGTTTGGCGAATCGCCATGAACCGCAGAACACCGAACAAGGAATGTCCAATCACGAAGTGTTCTCTCGCCTGCCCTTCGACATTCTGCGGTTCCTTCGTGCGTCAAAGGGGTCGTGAAGTGGCGGAGTTTCCTCTGCTTCAAGGTCCCGCTCGGCGAGCGGTGACCTACTTATTCAGAAAGAGGAGTTACTTGAGAGTTTCGCCCGTGCCTTCTTCGAGGAGTGTTAGGCGATCGGCGGGAACGTTCGAGAAGACTTCTGTGCCGCCGCCGGGCCAGCGGACTTCCACGCGATCGATATGGTCGGCGGCGCCGAGTCCGAAATGGAGCTGAGTGCCGTAGTGGCTCTGGTAGCTGCGGCCGCTGTGGACCTCGGCGATCTGGGCGAGATCGCCCGTGACGACCCGGACCCGGGCGCCCACGCCGTCGCGATTGGAGCGGTGGCCGCGAAGGCGGAATTGCACCCAGTGGTTGTCGTGGGGCGTGTCGTTGCGGATGATCGTGGGTCCGCTGTTCGCGTTGAGAATCACCACGTCGATGTCGCCGTCGTTGTCCAGATCGTCGAAGCCGGCGCCCTTGCTCGCCTCGATCGGCGCCAGGCCGCTGCCGGCGTCGGCGGTCACGTCGGTGAAGGCCCCGTTGGCGTCGTTGCGGAGGAGGATATTGGGAACGCGGACGTCCGTCCGGTCGTCGATGAAGCGGATGTTGTCCATGAAGTGGCCGCAGGCGATGAACAGGTCGCGATCGCCGTCGGCGTCGAAGTCGACCAGCCCGTTGCCCCAGTTCACGTGGGGAAAGGCGCCGCTGCCCACCTTGGCCACGGCCGTGGCGTCTTCGAAGAAGCCGTCGCCGAGATTGTGATAGAGCACGGGCATTTCCGACGAGTAGTCGGTCATGAACAGGTCGAGCCGCCCGTCGTTGTCGTAGTCGCCGCAGTCGACGCCCATGCTCGAGTTCTCGCCGCCGCGGATGTCGTAGGCCACGCCGGCCAGAAGGGCAACCTCTTCGAAATGGCCCTTGCCGTCGTTCTGGAAAAGGAAGTTCGGTTGGGCGTCGTTGCAGACGAAGATGTCCGTGTCGCCGTCGTCGTCGAAGTCGAAACAGATCATCCCCATGCCCGTCCCCGCCACCGAGGCGATCCCCGACTCTTCCGAAATGTCGGTGAAGGCGCCGTCGCCGTTGTTGCGGAAGAGGTTGTCGGGCACCCCGTGGTAGTCGGCCGGACCGGGATGGAACTGGTAGGGGCCGATCATGCGGACGATGTGCGTATCGTAGGTGAAATCGACGTAACTGGCCGCGTAGAGATCCAGGTCGCCGTCGCCTTCGATATCGAGAAAGCACGTGCCGGCGCCGACCTTGTCGCCGCCCCTCACGCCGGCTTCGGCGGTCACGTCGGTGAAGGTGCCGTCGCCGTTGTTGCGATAGAGCACGTTGGGCCCGAAATTGTCGAGATACACGTCCTGGTCGCCGTCGTTGTCGTAGTCGCCCACGGTCACTCCCAGGCCGTAGCCGAGATCGCCCAGGCCGGAGGCATCGGTCACGTCGGTGAAGGTCCAGTCGCCGTTGTTGCGATAGAGGGCGTTTCGAGGGGCCTTGTCGATGACGGTTCCCCGCATGGGCGCCCCGTTGAGGAAGTAGATGTCGATGAAACCGTCGTTGTCGTAGTCGAAGAGGGCCAGCCCGGCCACGACGCTTTCGACAATATAACGGTGGCCGCTTCCGCCGTCCGTGTGGCGGAAGGCGATCCCCGACTGGGCCGTCACATCGGTGAGCTGAATCACCGGCTGGGCCGGGGCTTGGCCTGCCGCTGGGACGACGATGGCTGCGGTAAGGAGAACGGAAAGGAGGAGCAGTCGGGTTGGCAGACCGCGACAAACCACAGAGGTCACGGAGAAGTCGGATAGACTGGCACGAAGACCGAGCGCGCGGCCAATCAACTTTCCCGATTTCTCGTTCTTCCTCTGCGACCTCCGTGTCCTCTGTGGTGTTCTGCTCTTCTTCAAATCGGAATCCATGCTGGGTGACGGTGCGTGATCGAGGAAGTGGTTGCGTGTCTTGTTTGTCAGGGTTCCGTGCGGCGCCCGGAACCTACTGGGTTTTCTGTTCGAGGACGGTGAGGCGGTCGACGGGGAGGTTGGTGAAGACGTCTTTCTGGCCGCCGGGCCAGCGGACTTCGAGGCGGTCGACTCGATCCCGCGGGCCGAGGCCGAAGTGGAGACGCGTGCCGAAATGGCTCTGGTACCCGCGTCCGCTGTGGACTTCGGCCACTTGCTTCCAGTCGCCGGCCATCACCTTCACCTGGGCGCCCACGCCGTCGCGGTTGCTCGGGGCGCCGCGAAGCCGGACCTGGAGCCAGTGGTTTTTCGTGTCGGATTCGTTCCGCAGCAGGGTTGGAAGGGCATTCACGTTGAGGATGACGGCGTCCACGTCACCGTCGTTGTCCAGATCGTCGAAGGCTGCCCCCTTGCTGCACTGGACGACGGCCAGTCCGTTGCCGCAACGCGACGATACGTTGGTGAAGGTCCCGTCGCCGCCGTTCATCAGCAGGAGGTTTGGTGCCCGATAGGAGGCACGATCGTCGATCTGGCGGATGTCTTCCAGGAAATGGCCGCAGGCCATGAACAGGTCGCGATCGCCGTCGTTGTCGAAATCCACGAGGCCGGTGCCCCAGGTGGTTTCCGTGAAGGCGACCCGGCCGGCCCGGGCCTGGTTGGTGGTGTCGGCAAAAAGTCCGCCACCGAGATTCCGGTAGAGGACGGGGAGTTCGCCCGTGTAGTCGGTCATGAACAGGTCGAGAAGTCCGTCGTTATTGTAGTCGCCGCAGTCGGTGCCCATGCTTCCATTGACCGTGCCCTGGTCGTTGCAGGCCAGGCCGGCGAACAGGGCCGCTTCTTCGAAATGGCCGTTGCCGTCGTTCTGAAACAGGCAGTTGGCCATGGCGTCGTTTCCCACGAAGATGTCGGTGTCGCCGTCCTCCTCGTAGTCGAAGCAGATCATGCCCATGCTGGTCGCCGCCACGGCGCGGATGCCCGACGACTCGCTCACGTCGGTGAACGTGCCGTCGCCGTTGTTGCGATACAGGGTGTCGGGCAGGGGCGGATAGTCTTGCGGGCCGGGAGGGTAGGGATAGGCCTTGGCCGCCACGATCGCGTGACGCTCGTAGGTGAAATCGAGGTAGTTCGCCACGTAGAGGTCCAGGTCGCCGTCGGCGTCCATGTCGAGAAAACAGGTTCCTGCCCCGAAATGGTCGCCGCAGGCCACGCCGGCCTCGTCCGTCACGTCGGTGAACGTGCCGTCGCCGTTGTTGCGATAGAGCACGTTGGGCCCAAAATTGTTCAGGTAGAGATCCTCGTCGCCGTCGTTGTCGTAATCGCCGGCGACCACTCCCAGACCGTAGCCAGGATCGCCCACGCCGGCGGATTCGGTCACGTCGGTGAAGGTCCAATCGCCGTTATTCCGATAGAGGGCGTTTCGCGGGGCGATGTCGGTGGTCGTCCCTTTCAGCGGGGCGCCGTTGAGGAAATAGAGGTCGATCAGGCCGTCGCCGTCGTAGTCGAAGGTGGCCATGCCCGCCACCATGAACTCAACCGTGTAGCGGCGGCCGTTGCCGCCGTGGGTGTGACGGAAGGTCACCCCCGAATCGGCCGTCACGTCGACCAGGCGAATCGGGCAAGGCGGCTGCTCGGGCGGCGCGGCGCTGGCAAACACGGGAGAGAGCAGGACGCCCGCCGCGCAGATAACGGTGGCCAGCGGAGCAGCAAGGCTGACGGGGCGGCGGGACGGGACGCGGGAAGATCGGGGCATACGAAATCGCCGGACTCAGGGAACAGATTGCGGCGGGGCGCCGGCGGAAAGTCGCTGGGCCATTTCCGTGGCGCTGCGGGCCGTTGCTTCATCCCCAAGGGCTTGGGCCGCGGCGGCCAGGACCCCGTAGCCTTGGGCGGTCGGAACGACTCGGATGCTGCTTTCCGCCTGGGCTCGCGCCTCCTTGAAATCGCCGGTCTGGAGGAAAAGCTGAGCCAAACTGATCCGGGGCAAGGCTGCATCGGGCTTGAGCTCAATCACCTGGCGAAGGCTCTTCTCGGCACCGGCAAAGTCCCCGAGCTGCGCCGACACGCTTGCAAGGTTCATCAAGTCGATGGCGCCAGTCGGATCGAGTTCGACGAGGCGTTGGAGAACCACTCGCGCGTCTGCAGGCCGTTCGGTCTTCAGGTAGAAAGAGGCCAGTTCCCGAAGCACTTCGGGATTCTTCGGAATGAGGGCGAGGTTTTTCAGGAAGAGACGCTCGGCCTCGCCCGGCTCCTTTTCCTTCTCATAGACGGCGGCCGCGCCAGCGAACGAACTCGCCACGAGCGGGCGGAGCGCCTTGCCGTATTTTTCATGGAAAGCCTGGCCCTCGGTGGCTTCCGCCCCGGCCTCCTTCATCTCGCTGAACTGCTTGCGATACTTGGCGGCCTCCTCCTTCTTGCCCTGGCGAATGCACGCATTGCTGAGCGTGAAGTAGACCGTCGGCGAGCCGTAGCCGAACTGGATTGCCTTCAGAAGGCTCGCTTCGGCCTGCTCGAACTGCTGACGTTGATTCTGGGTCTGGCCCAGCAGAAACCAAAGCTTGGCCACCTGGGGAAAGAGCTTGAGACCGTCCTGAAGCGTCTTCTCCGCTTCGTCCAGCCGGCCGAGTTTGGTAAGGACTTCGGCGAGCGTGTAGTAGGTTTCCGGAGAGGCGCAGCGGTCGGCAATGGCTCTCGAAAGGACCTGGACCGCCTCGTCGTCCTCGCCGCGATCCGTGAGTACGCTTGCCAGCCCGGTCCGAGGCCCGACATAGCGGGAATCGAGGGTGATTGAACGGCGCCAGATCTCCTCGGCCTTCTCTGTTTGGCGCAAGCCCGCGTAGAGCATGGCGGCCACGTGCATGGCGGCGGGATTCTTCGGGAAGCGTTTCTGCAACTTCTCGATCTCGTCCACGCCGTCGGCCTGGAGATCTTCGTTGGGGACCTCGACGGCGGTCGTGGGGATTTCCACCGTTTGCCCGACTGGCAGCGGCGATTCTCCCAGAAGGGGCGCCGGCGGGGTCTCTTCTCCTGGCAGAAACCAGTAGACCGTGAAAAAGCAGGCCACGATCAACAACGCCGCGATCACCATGAGTCCCAGCCGCGGGGCCTGGCCTTGGGCTCCGTTGCCGGCACCGGATTGGTCGGGAGGGTCTTTCGGGGCGTTTGTCATGGCGTCTGTCAGCGCAAAGTCGAGCGGGGAACGGCTTTCTGGGGGTAGATTCAGCCCTCGGACAGCCCCCCTTTGAAGCCCAGACCTTTATTCCATCCTAGATCGGAACCCGGAAAGCGGCAAGAACGACAGTCCCCCACAGGGGGGTTGGTCATTCATAGGTGGCACACTCCACTGCCTGGCAGCTCCGGAGGGTCGGCTACACGCTGAAGCGGATCAGGAGGATGTCGTCGTCCTGAACCACGTAATCCTTGGGCTCCTGGCGGACGAGATTGTTGGCCTTGACCTCCCGCTCGCTGCCCAGTCGGACGAGGTCGGAGCAGGTCATGATCTCGGCGCGAATGAACCCTCGGGCCAGATCCGTGTGGATACCACCCGCCGCCTCGACCGCGGTTCCTCCGCGGGGCAAGAGCCATGTGCGGACTTCCTTTTCGCCCGCCGTGAAGAAGAGCATCTGTCCGGAGGCTTCGAGCATGGTCCGGATGAGATGGTCCTTGTCGGTGCCGCCCACGCCCATTTCTTCCTCGAATTCGGCCCGTTCCTCGGGAGTCATCCGGGCGAGTTCCATCTCCAAACCGACCGGAACGGGGAACACGGGAACGCCTTCCGGGGCGCACTTGGCGAATCGCGCGGGATCGTCTTCGTCGTCGGCCGTGTTGACGACGACCATTCGCGGTTTCTCGGTGAGAAGCCGGAATGCCCGGGTGACCTTGCGCTGCTCGTCGTTCATTTCGTCTTCGCGCAAGGGGTCGTCGGCCTCCATGCGCTGCAGAACCAGCTGGAGCGTGTCCTGTTCGTGGACGAGCGACTCCTTTTCCGCACGGGGAACGGGCTTCTTGAACGCTTCCTCGACGCGTTCCAGACGGCGAGTCACCAGGTCCATGTCGGCCAGCATGAGGTCTTCTTCAAAGCGGCTCAGTTCGGTCGCCGGATCGGAACCGTCAAAGGCGGCCACCACGAGCACCAGGCATCCGGCCTCGCGAATCAGGGCCAATCGGGCGGCGTTGCCCTCATGGGTGCGGCTCAGGCCGGGGGTGTCAACCAGTTCGAGGGAGGCACGGGTGACTTTCTTGGGATGGTAGATTTCGCAGAGGGAGTCGATGCGAGGTTCGGGAATGGTCGCCATGGCGGATTGCCCGGTATGGGCCAAGGCGTGATCGGGCGCAACGCCCGTGAGCCACTCGAAGAGCGTGCTTTTTCCCGATCCCTGGTACCCGGTCAATCCGATTTTCATGAGTTCTCCTGGGGGGCGACGGTTTCGCCCTCATTCGCGTGGTTTCGGCAAGGCCCCTGGCACTTGCCTACTTAGCTCGTCCGCTGGCCGTCTTTTCCAAGTCGTGCAATGCTTGTTCTACTCTCTGCATGCGGACATTGTCCAGATGCTCGCCTCCGAAACGGACCCGGTAGAAGGCGTCGGTCACGAGAAGGGCGGCGGCTTCGGCCTGTTTGCTTTCGCCGTTGGCCAGGTAACGCCCGGCATCGATGGCGAACTCGCGATGGGTTTGCGCCGGTCGCCGATGCAGGCCGCGGCGCGCCAGGAGGGTCTCCAGACGGCGATAGAAGGCAATCTGGGACCGCCGGTTCACACGGCCGCGGCCACTGGGCAACAGCCGGGTCAGAAGATAAACGAGCAATCGCGCGAGACGGTAGATCCCGTAGCCCAGGCCGAGGGCGCCCACAAGGAGCGTCACCCCGATCCAACTGAACCAGCCGGCGTCGGCCAGCAGTTCCCGCAGCCGTCCAGGCAGCTTTGTGAGCCCTGTCCAAAGCTCGCTCCAACTGCGAGCGTCGATGAGGCTCTCCTTGAGTTGAAGGAACAGCTCCTTGAGCGGGTTGTAGATGGCCTCCCGCTGGGTGGCGCCGTTCATGTTGATCACGTATTCGCGCCAGGCGTCCTGCATCCGCTCGAACCAGCTTTTCACGTTGCCGACGAAGGCGGTCAAGCCAACACCGCTTCGAGAGGGCGTCGGGTCGAGTCGCAACCAGCCACCGCGGCTCCAGTCGGCGTCGCTGCGTCCGAAGGGACGCTCGGCGGGCAGGCGTTCCGGCGCGATGTAGGCTTCCACCCAGGAGTGCGCGTCTCGCTGTCGAACGCGGTAGTAGCCTTCCTTGGCAATGTACTCCGTGCTCACAAATCCGTTGACCACGCGGGCTGGGATGCCCTGGCTGCGGAGCATGAGGGCCAGGGCCGTGGCGAAGTATTCGCAATGGCCCCACGGCCTTTCCTTGACGAAATCCTCGATCGGATCGAGTTCGGGGTCTCGCGCCGGTGCGTCGAGGCTGTAGAAGAAGCGATCGGAGTTGGCAAACTGCGATTCGAGATAGCGCGCCCGCTCAACAATCTGGTTCTCGCTGAGCTGCGAGTCCTTAATCCACTCCGAAGCCAGGCCGGTCAACGTCGGGAGGCCTTCGTGAGGCACGACCAGCAAGGCGCCCACGTCCGGTGTCTGGGAGGTCGGCGAAAGTGGGACCTCCGGCGAAAGGGCAATCTGCCTGCCCTCAACAAGAGCGTAGGTGCCGAGGACAAACGGTTCCGATTCGGCGCGACGGGGATCCCTGCGAAGGAGCCGCTCGGTGGAGGGGTCCACCGACATTCGCCTGTCTCTCTGGACGCCCACGAAGGGCCACAGGCAGAAGAGCTCCCGACGCGAGAGCGGACCAATGGAGACCTGCTGGCGGACGAGCCCGGGGCGCGCGTCCCTTTCGAGCCGGATCCTCTGCTCGGAATAGCTTTCAGGGCTCCGGGAGTCCCGAAAATTGCCGTCTTCATAAGTATCGAGCACCGCCCCTCGCAGGTAGACCTTCCCCTGCATCGGGTAGACCTCGTCCGAATTCGCCCTGATGAAGCGAATCCGCAGGAGCTCTTCGGGATCTTCTGTCAGCCGGCCTTGCTCACCGAGTCGGACGGAATCGGAAAAGCCCGTCGAACGGCTTCCCGCGGAGCCTCGTGCGGCGTTCCAGCCCATGTGAGACACGCCCAGGTTGAACCGGCCGAATCGGGGAATGAACATGAACAGCACGATTGCCACCACGAGCGTTCCGGGAATCAACCCGAGCAGGTGCCGGTAGAACTCCAGGCCGATTCCGGCGCGTCCGCCGAGGCTGTCGGCCGAGCCCGTGAACTCGGGTTCGTCGTAAATCAAGGGCCAGCGGCTGTCGCCGGTGTCCTTCGGACGGACGCGCCTTCGCCTTCGCTTCTTCTCCTCGCTTTCGCCATAATCGAGAAACAGGGACACGGGGCCGACGACGAACGTGGCGAGCATGATCTTGCCGAGTCGCTTCCAGTTGACGCCGAGGCGTTCGGACAGCGTTCGGGTTTCGCGGGGCACAATCGGATGGTGACGCACCTGGTGATAATGGGTCCGCTCATGGTGAAGAAACAGCAAAGCCACCGCGGACAGGCCCACGAAGAAATAGAACAGCAGGAGCGGCGCAAACCAGATGCCCTGGAAAAACGTGGCAGAGGCCGCCACCTGAAGCAGGCTCAACAGGGCGATGTGCCACCAGGTGCGAAAGTCCTTCTCCTGAAACAGGAGAATGATCATCACGTAGGCCAGCAGGTTGGCGATGGCGATGACCTGCACGGCCCCTTGAATCTGGAACAGTTCCCAAAGCGAACGAAGCACCGCCAGCAGAACGGCCACGTTCGTCACCCGGCGATTGAGTCGGAACACGGCCAGAATATCGGTAATCCATACGGCTGCCATGGCCGCCAGCACCGTCACCACCGCAAGGGTCGGGTTCTGCTCGCCCAACGCCAGGAGGATCGTCCCGAGCGCCGCGAAGGTGGCCATGTTGACTGCAAGAAGCCGCTGGAGATACATGGGGGAGGTTAGGCTGTACGCTGGAGACTGGAGACTGGAGACGGAAGACCGAAGGCTGAAGACTGAAGGCTGAAGGTCGTGGACCTCGGCTCGATGTGGATTGGCAGAGCGAGCATACCCCAATGCACGAAGGAGCCCTGCCATTGCAACCCTTCGGTCTTCCGCCTTCGGTCTTCCGTCTTTTCTTTCATCGTCCGTTTCTGCTTTGGGTTGCTTATAGCTGGAAGTACTCGTCGAGTTTTTCGGTGGTCGTGCTGACGGTGAGGACGCGCCGTGCGGGGGCGCGGTCGTTGGGACGCTGCAAGGCGGCCAGGGTTTGGGCGCTCTCGCCGGTGACGGGCCGGGGGGTGATCACCACGATCTCGGCGTCGGAACTTGTCTTGGGAATGACGGCCTCAACGAGCCTCTCCAGGCTGGCGTCGGGCGTGGGTTCCGCGAGGGCCAACTGGGTCATCACCTCTTCCATGACCGGCGGCGAGGCGGCGCCTCCGGCAAGGTCGATCGTTTCGCTGCCGACGGCCAGCAACAGGTTGCTCCCGCCGCGCCGGCAGGCGTCGGCCACCACCGTGGCGGCAAAACTGATCGCCAGTTCCACGTTTTCCTGATCGGCGGTCTTGGCTCGGGCCGGCTGCCAAAGGTCCAGGAGGACGGCCACGTCGCGATGGCGCTGCTGCTCGAATTGGCGCACCACGAGCATGTCGTGCTTGGCGCTGCTCCGCCAATGGATCCAGCGGCGGCTATCGCCGCTTTGCCACTCCCGCACGCCGTAGAAATCGCCCGACATTCGCGCGTGGCCCCGTTTTCGACGCTGGGTTCCTTCGTGGGATTCGCGGTGTCGCGAACGCCAGGCCGCCGTCAAACGCCCAAGCCGCGGATAGACGGTGAGCGTGTCGACCTGGTCGACCGTGACCGTGCCGCGGAACAGCCCGAAGGGAAAACGCGTGGAGATCTTCAAAGGCCCGACTCGATAGTGGCCCCGCTGCGGCAAACGTCCCCGGTACTCGCGCTGGCGGGTCTGCCCGGCCGCAATATGCGAGAAGAACACGGCCGGTTTGACCGGCGCCTCCTTGGTCCCGTTCACCCGCACAATCTGCTCCTCCGCCACGAGGGCCCAACTCGTCGTCTTGGGCCGCGAATTGGTGACCTCCAGATTCACGATCAGCAGGTCGCCGGCGCACACGCCGCGCGGCATCTTGCGGCGGATCTTCAGTCCCCGCAGCGTGAGCACCACCAATCGCCAGCACAGGAACAAAGGACCAGCCAGCAGGGCGGCAAGAAGCAGCAGCAGGTTGATCTCGCGCAGCATGGCCCCGATCAACAGGAAGCCCAGAAGGACCAGGTAGTACCAGCCTTCCGAGGTGATGGAGATGCGGCGCTTTAGGGACATGACAGAGGCGAATCAATCAGAAAAAAACGGGGCAAGAAATCCGAAATACGAATATCGAAATCCGAAACAAGTAGGAAATCAGAAATTCAAATATCAAAACCCCCTGCGCAACCCGGTTTCCGTCATTCGAATTTGTTTCGGATTTCGATATTCGTATTTCGGATTTGTTAGCTTGGTATTGGCACTTCCTCCACCAATCGACCGATCAGAGCTTCCAGGGCTTCTCGTTGGCTGCCGTGGAGATAGCCCTTGGTCACCACGCGATGGGACAGAACGGGGACGGCGAGTCTCTTGACGTCGTCAGGGACAACAAAGTCGCGCCCGTCGATCAGGGCCAGGGCCTGGCAGGCGCGGTAGAAGGAAAGGGCTCCCCGGATACTCACGCCCACTTGCAGGTCTTCGCACTGGCGTGTGGCATGGACCACGTCGAGGAGGTATTCGTTGACGGAGTCGTCGACGCGGACGTTGCGGACCTCGTTCTGCAGTTCCTCTACTTGGCTACTGGTGAGGATCGGCTTCAGGCGCTCGACGGGTTCGCCGGCTCGATGGTTGCTCAGGACCTGCAATTCATGCTCGCGGTTCGGATAGCCCACGGAGATGCGGAGCAGGAAGCGGTCCAACTGGCTTTCCGGCAGCGGGTAGGTGCCTTCGAATTCGAGCGGGTTCTGGGTGGCGATCACCATGAAGGGACGCTGCAGCGGATGGGTCGTCCCGTCCACCGAGACCTGCCGCTCGCTCATGGCCTCCAGCAGGGCGCTTTGGGTCCGCGGTGTCGTGCGGTTGATTTCATCGGCCAGGACCACGTTCGCAAAAATGGGCCCCTGGGTGAAGACGAACTCGCTCCGCTTCGAGTCGAAATGGCTGCTTCCCGTGATGTCGGCGGGCAGGAGGTCGGGAGTGAACTGGACTCGCCGAAAGGTTCCGGAAACCGTGCGGGCAATGGCCTTTCCGATGAGCGTCTTCCCGACCCCGGGCACGTCTTCCAGCAACACATGTTCCCCGGCCAGCAACGCCACGACGCAGAGGCGGATCACATCGCGTTTGCCCAAAACGACCTCCGCCAATCCGTTTTCCAGTTGGGCAATGAGTGTCTCTTGCTCAATCGCCATGCAGTATCCCCGCAACTCTTGTTGTTTCTGTTCAGGTAAGCCGACGAGGCGCCTTCCGTCGCGTTCCGCCCGTGGGAGGTCTCTTCGTCTGCGTGCCTAATCGGGTTCGAAAGCAGCCCCCCCCTGAGGCGGCAAACCGGTTCCGGCCAGCACTGCTTCATCGTATCGCGAAGACGCCGAAATCGTCCAGTGAATAGCGAGGTCGACGCAGAAAACCTGTGGGGCCCCAGGCCAGCGTTTCTTTGCTAGCGTGTCCCACAAATGGCCCGTTTTTTTCCCGTTGCCGTTTTGCGACAACGTCCAGAAAGCGTTGCCGGGCCACAACGGCGCGGCGTTCTGGGAGATTTCTGAGTACTTCCGCTGAAAAACGTAAGTGATTTCCTGTAAAGGGGTTACGCTAGATGTCGTGGGTCGGGCCGAATCAACGGCCCCTTCGGAACGGTGGTTGCTCAATTGGAGGGGCGTCGCTTCCAATAACTCTCGGGTTTCTTCTCAAGCAGGTGAGCCATGGCCAACGTCATCGAAATCCGCTCGATCGAAGAGTTGGCCTCTTATCGACTCGTCTGGCAATCTCTCCTGCTGAAGACCCGCAGCGCCACCTTTTTCCAGTCTCTCGATTGGCTGGAAGCCTACTGGCGGCACTACGGAGCCGACAAGCAGTTGCGAGCCCTCGTGGTTTCGTCGGCCGGCGAAACGATCGGCATCGTTCCCCTGGTCGTGGTCACGGAGCCGACGCGAGTCGGTCCGGTTCGGTTCCTGACCTATCCGCTGCAGGACTGGGGCTCGTTCTTCGGCCCGGTCGGCCCCAACCCGACCGCCACACTCGTGGCGGCCATGCGACACCTTCGCGAAACGCCGCGAGACTGGGACGTGATGGACCTTCGCTGGGTCGACTGTGACCGCACGGACCATGGGCGGACTCAGCGTGCCATGACGCAAGTGGGATTCTCGCCTCGAAAACAGCCGTGGATGCGAGGTTCCGTGGTGGATCTTCCCGAGACCTGGGACGAGTACTGGAAGGCTCGTCCCCGCCGGTGGCGAGAAAACGTTCGGCGATGCCATCGCCGACTCGAGGACCTGGGCCAGGTCACCTACGTGCGCTACCGCCCGGAAGGAATCGCCTACGGCGACGGCGACCCCCGGTGGGATCTCTTCGACGCGTGCATCGAAATTGCCCGCAAGAGCTGGCAGTCGGAATCGGCCACGGGCAACACGCTCTGCTCGCCCGAGGTGGGAGGTTTTCTCCGCGATGCCCACGAGGCCGCCGTGCGAGCGGGGGCGATCGACATCAACCTGGTGCTCGTCGACGGCAAGCCAGTTGCGTTCGCCTACAACTACCACAAGGACGGACGCGTCTTCGGACTGCGAAAAGGCTACGATCCGGAGTTCCAAGCCGGTTCGCCGGGGGTCGTGCTCGACCACCTGATGCTCGAGGACGGTCACGCTCGGGGCGACACGCACTACGACCTGGGCGTGGGGGCCCTGGCGGCCAAGCGTTACTGGATCACCAGCGAAGCAACCAGCTACCGGATCACCCACTTCCGCACCGACGTGTTCCGCGCCCAGGCCCTGCGGATGCGGCGTTGGTACCAGGATCGCTTCGCCGACGTGGAGAAACTGGTCGAAGCACGTTCCGCCTAAGTCGTTGTTCGCTGGAGCGAACAAACGTCTTCCTCCTTCGCAGCCAGGGGATGGCGAGAGGGTGCGGCATGACGTAAGATTCGGGGGGGAGTCCTTTCGGAGCCGATTCAGCGTCTCTGATTGCGCAAGTGCTTGCATGCAGGGCACTTGCCGGCTCTCGGCGACTCATAGCCCGCGACTCAGGGAGCCGCGCAAGCGGTGCGATCATGCGATTATCGACGCGATGGAAGATTCTGCTGTTGACGGTTCTGCCGATCACGGTGATTTACGTGGCCATCTTCGGCTTCAGCTTGGTGCAGATGAGGCAGCAGGCGAGGCGGGAGGTCGAGAAATACGTGACGGAACTGGCCGGCCGGTTTGCCAGCGAATTCGACTCGGAACTCCAGGAGGTGGCCCAGGTCGCCGAGTCAACCGCCACGTTCATCGAAACGTGTCCCGAAGTGACCGAAGAGCAAATCTACGCGCAGTTGAAGGCGAACGTTTCCCAGAAGGAACTGATCTACGGCGCCGCCATGGCCTTCGAACCGGGCACGTTCCAAGGGCACGATCTGTTCGCGCCCTACGTGTGCCGCGACGGGGACGGATTCGCGAAAATGGAACTCGCCGCCGACTCCTACGACTACACCCAGCCGGAGTGGACCTGGTACGGCGTCCCTCGCGAAGAGAAGAAGCCTTCGTGGACGGAGCCGTACTTCGACAAGGGCGCCGGCGACATCCTCATGTGCACCTATTCCGCCCCCCTCTTTCGCAACGGCGAATTCTGGGGCGTCACGACCATCGACATTCCATTGGCGCCGCTCAACCATAAGATTCGCGTGAATCGCGCCGAGGAACTCGACTTCTTCGTGGTCACGCGGAAAGGGAAGTTCGTCTACCACCCCGACCCGGCTCGAATCATGCAGGACTCGATCTACGAGGTCGCCGAGCGGAAGCAGAACGACATGTTCACGGCCCTGGCCACTCGGGTGACCTGGGGAGAATCGGGCGTCGATCAGCTCGTGGACCCGGAGACGGGCGAGAAGAGCTGGTTCTTCTACGCTCCCATCTCTTCCTCCGGGTGGAGGTTCGCGGCAAGAATCTCGGAGGCGGAGGCCATGCACGACGCCAACGTCCACCTTGTCGTTACGGACGCCGCGCTTCTTCTTTCGCTCTTTCTGATCTACGCGTCGAGTTGGTTTGTGTCCGGGATGATCGCACGAACCCAGGAGGAATTGTCCCGGGCGAGGCTGGTTGCCGAAGAGGCCAATCACTCCAAGAGCGCCTTCCTGGCCAACATGAGCCATGAAATCCGCACGCCCATGAACGGGATCATGGGGATGACCGACCTTGCCCTCGATACGGAACTGACCAACGAACAACGCGAATACCTGACCACCGTCAAGTCGTCGGCCGAGTCGCTGCTGACCTTGTTGAACGACATCCTCGATTTCTCCAAGATCGAGGCCGGCAAGCTTGAACTCGACCCCATCGACTTCGAGCTTCGCAACGGCCTGGCCGACACGCTCAACACGCTGGCCGTGCGTGCCCACAGCAAGCAACTGGAGCTGGCCTGCCAGGTCGACTCGGAAGTGCCCGACGCCCTGGTCGGCGACATCCACCGTCTGCGCCAGGTCCTCGTCAACCTGGTGGGAAACGCGATCAAGTTCACCGAGCACGGCGAAGTGGTGGTTCGCGTGGCCCTGGAAGCGCTGGACAAGGACAACGCCCAGCTCTGCTTCACCGTGGAAGACACCGGCATCGGCATTGAAGCGGATAAGCTTGAAGGGATCTTTCGCCCCTTCGAACAGGCCGACACATCGACCACGCGTCGATTCGGCGGCACAGGGCTCGGGCTGGCCATTTCAGTTCAACTTGTTGAATTGATGGACGGACGGATCTGGGCCGAAAGCGAACCGGGCCTGGGAAGCCGCTTCCGATTCGTCGCCCGCTTCGGACGCCGAAAAACCAAAACGAAAACCACGGTCAACCTGAAACTGGGCGACTTGAAGGGCACGAAGATCCTCGTGGTCGACGACAACCGGACCAATCGGCGGATCTTGGAAGAGATGCTGAAGAACTGGCAGATGGAGCCGATTGTCGCCGAGAGCGGCCAGGAGGCACTCCGGGCCCTCGACCAGGCTCGCAATGCCGGCAAGGCCGTGGCCTTGGTCATTTCCGACGTCAATATGCCTGAAATGGACGGCTTTGATTTGATCGAGAAGGTCAATGCGAGCCCCCTCCACGCCGGCACCAAGACCATTCTGCTGACCTCCGCCTCCCGATCGGGCGACAGCCAACGGTGCCGGGAGTTGGGAGTGGCCTCCCACCTGATGAAACCCGTCAAACAGTCGGCCCTGCTCGACGCCATCGCTGCGGCCGTGGGCGTGGCGGTCGTGGAAGATCGACCGCCCCAAGCCAGTGCCCAACCGGCAACCGCCGCGGAAGCGGAAGTGAAGCCACTGAAGCTCATTCTCGCCGAAGACAACCCGGTAAACCAGAAGTTCGCCCTCCGGGTGCTCCAGAAGAAGGGGCACGAAGTGGAACTGGCCAACAACGGTCGCGAAGCGCTCGAAGCCTGGGAGAAAGGCGCCGTCGACGCGATCCTCATGGATGTGCAAATGCCCGAAATGGACGGCTTTGCCGCCACGGCCGCGATCCGCGAAAAGGAAGCGAACAGCGGCCGCCACACCCCCATCATCGCCATGACCGCTCACGCCATGAAAGGCGACCGCGAGCGCTGCCTCGATGCCGGCATGGACGGCTACGTGACCAAGCCCATCAAGGCAAGCACCATGTTTGAGGAAATCGAACGCGTGCTGAAGGAGAATCAGGAGCCGACCGAATAGCCCGCCGCTCTTGTCTTTCACCATCCGGCTGCTCCGCGGAAAGTCACAAGGGTGGTCCCTGCATTGCAGGGGGCGTTCCGCACCTAGAACACTCGCCGCACGAGAGCCGCATTGCGACAGCTGCCCCCCTAATGGTGCCGCGCAAGTTCGGATGTTAGAATGACTTGCGAAATTCTGGGCCCGTAGCTCAATGGTTACGCAAAACGCAATGTCTGTAAAGCATTCTGGCAATGTGAGTTGCGGCGTCTTGAGCCGACGTAAGTTGCCGCAGGATTTCACCGCAAATGCCCGTGTTTCACCGCCTTTGAGCACGGTTTACTACCGGCTTTACTGCCACAATCGCAAGGCTACCCGTCCGCTCTTCTGCCCCTGTGGCGTGCTCTGAGCATCCCGCCACAGACTTGGTTTTCGGGCACGTAACCCAGGGCTACACGGACCACGTTGATGCCGTGCAATGGGGTAAACGCTTTTGTGGCAGTAAACTCCAGAGGTCTACCACCTCAATATCTCTTCCCCTCTGGCGAAGAGATGTTAGATTGAACGGAGACCACGACCGGGCAAGAGCCCAGGAGGTGCGTCTTGAAGCGTTTCTTAGAGTTTCGTCCCGCGCTTTCCAGCGTATCCAGGCTATGACATGGCGGTGCGCGGGACCGGATGTGGAGGAATACCCCGTGGGCGCGAAAACAGCCGAACCGAAACGGTAGCCTGGAAGCCGGGGAGCCTGCCCATCCACGTTTGAAAGGGGGACCACATTATCCAAAGCATTTTTGTGTGTGCTGCCGCAGGTTTCACTGACACCCGAACGTGACGCCCGGGAAGCGTGAAATGGCCGATTGAGGCCACAGAACGGAAGAGATGGAAAGAGGAGCGTGCCAGCGTCATCACGTGAGCGGGTCAACTGCTGGGCCCAAAGGCGAGTAAAGCTGCGGCGGTTGATAGCCGTGTATATGCCTCGCCAAGCTGACAAAAGAACCTGGGATATTCGATTTGCGACAGACCCAGGGGCAGCCGAAAACTCAGAACTCGGTCTCACGTCCGAGAGAAAAACCGGCCGGACTTGCCGCGTACGCTAGCCCTGTCCGACCAGCAAACACAAACGGCCACCCGGAGCCTCAACTCCTGGGTGGCCGTTATGCGTCAAGAGTCCTCTAGCGAAGGGATGAGCATGAGCGACACAACCGAAGTCTGTTGTCTGTGCGGCAAACCCGCAACGGACGATGACCCCATTACGCGCGAACACGTACCGCCAAAGCAGTTCTACCCCAAGTCGCTACGGGCAGGGCTGAACCTTTGGGTTGTGCCTACCCACAAGTCGTGTAACAACCGATACCAAGCGGATGAAGACTATTTCTTCCACGCGTTGTACCCACTGGTCGCCAACTCCAACCCACAGATGGCGGATGTTATCTTGGATGACTTGAAACGGCGAGCGCAGCATCCGCAGACGCCTGCGATAATGCGGAGCATCCTGAAGACGGAAAGTAAGACGACCGGAGGTGGCATTATTCTCCCGCCTGGGGTCGTCCGTTTGGACGCCGATGTGTATCGGCTTCAGCAAGTTGTCATCAAGATCGGACGATGCTTGTTCTACAGGGACCACGGGCGATTCATGCCTTACGACAACTGCAAGGACATCCGGCTATGCGAACGAGAAGAGGACGTGCCGGAAATGTACTCGCTATCGTGGGGATTGAGCAAGGTTAGCGTAAACGACTTGACTCCAACACAGCCGGACGGTCTGGTAGTTGTCGAAGATTCGGACGCGGGCAAAGCCTTAGCCGCGTGTCGCCAAGTGTTTGACTATCGCCCGGCGTACATTGAACAAGATCGGCTACACTTCTACTCGCTGAGATTCTGGGAGTCATTCTTTTTCTGCATGGTATTTCAGGAGCCCGCCACCGCGCCCTCGCCAACGGAGGATTAGCAAGTGAATAGCGACGAGAATCCAGACGAGGAAATTCCGCCACGCAATGAAACCGAACCCGCCAACGCGCAACGCCATGGAGCCCGCGTCTACCTGCTGGACAATGGCGTGGTGCTGGTCAAGCAAACTGTCAAGCGTGGCGAAGCGCAGAACGCGTCCTATGTGATCGACGGAGACAGGGAACAGCACGTCGATCCTGGCGATGATTCCCTGCTCGGGGCGAGAGTCCGAGCGGCACTCAACGGGGAGTTGTGACTCGCTAGAAGCCAGGCGCTCTTCACATCCCTGCCCTGATCGCCGGAAAGCCCGTCCCGTACGCCATCCGGCTGCTCCGCGGAAAGTCACAAGGGTGGTCCCTGCATTGCAGGGGGTGTTCCGCACCCAGAAAACTCGCCGCACGAGAGCCCCACTGCGACAGCCAACCCCCCAATTGTGCCGCGCAAGTTCAGATGCTAGAATAGTTTGCGAAATCCTGGGCCCGTAGCTCAACGGTTAGAGCAGCAGACTCATAATCTGTTGGTTGGAGGTTCGAATCCTCCCGGGCCTACTTTCGCCAAGACTCGCCGCGTCTTGGTTCTCTTCGCCTAAGACGCTCAACGGCAGCGTGTTACAGCCAGGGCCCGGATCGATGGGGCCCTTTTCGTTCTGGGCCGTTCCTGCCCCGTCTCGCCTTGAGTTGCCTTTCGAGTGCGTCCCATTTTGCGCCCACACCCCAACATCTTCGTCGTTCATTTCGGTTGCCGCCAGGGCTTCGGGGTCAGTCATCGATAAACAGCACAGCGGTGGCTGGTGCGTGCATTTGTTGCGCCAAAGTATCCACACGCGATCCCCGAACAAACTTGTACATGAGCAAGTCGTCGACATATGTTCCTTCACCAATCTTGACCGCTCGCGGACGGCGTCCTTCCTCAACGAATCCGTATTGTCGGTAAAGACGAATAGCTGGTGTGTTATGAAGCTAACAGTGCCGGTTGTTCGTTCTTCGACGTTGCCCTGTTTTGCGTGCTTGACTTCCCAACTGCCGGATGTGGCGGTGTCCCGAACGTTGCCGCAGTGGCGGGCGGAGCCACAAGCGAACTGGCAACTGAGAAAGCCCCACGCACCAAACGCCGAAAATGGCGGCTTCCCCCCAGGGAGAGGTGTGGCATGTGGTTTTCCGCCAAAGGAGAATAGTCGCCGGACGCCGCAAATCCATGTATGTGGGAAATGCCGGCAGACAGACACATATCCTGCCCACGCTCGACTCCGGATCGGAAGGAGCATACGCCATGAAATACGAAAACCGAGTGCAAGATTCACGACGATTGATGCGGAACGGGATCAAGGATGCGAAACGCAGTACGAGGCGAGCGTTTCTGCAGGGCGCCGGCGGTCTTTTCCTCGCGGGCACGACGCTCATCGGTTCGGCTCGCCCGGCGGAATCTGAAGATGGTCCTCGGCTCCGCCAGGGCCACGCCCAAACACCGGAAGAAGCCCAGAAGGAGTTGGACGAGTTCAGGGCCTCCTACTCGGACCTTGCCGGCTGGGAGCGGCGCAAAGCGAGGATCCGCCAGGGCATTCTGGAGGGTGCCAGGCTGTCGCCCTTGCCGGAGAAAAAACCGTTGAAGCCCCAGTTCTTCAACCGCCGCGAGTACGACGGATATTCCGCCGAGAGCGTTGCCATTGAGAGCTGGCCGGGGTTCTACGTTACCGGCACGCTTTATCGCCCCCTGGATATGGAGCCCCCCTATGCCGGCGTCCTGTCGGCCCACGGCCACGGCGGGAGGTTTCGCCCCGCCAGACAGATCCGCTGTGCTGTGCTGGCCCGGATGGGTGCGGTTGTCTTTCACTACGACATGGTCGGCTACGGTGATTCCATAGAGGCGGGCTGGTCCCACCGCGATACGCCCGAGTTGCTTCGTCTGACGACCTGGAACAGCATACGAGCCCTCGACTTCCTCACGTCGCTCGACGGTGTCGATCCCAAGCGGATCGGAATGACCGGGAATTCTGGCGGCGCATCGCAGACCTTCATCCTCACGTCAATCGATGAGCGGGTGAGAGTGTCGGTGCCAAGTTGCCAGGTCTCGGCCCATTTCTTCGGGGGTTGTCAATGCGAAAGCGGAATGCCGATCCATTGGGGGCCCAACCACAAGACCAACAACGCCGAAATTGCGGCAATGGCGGCGCCTCGGCCCCAACTGCTTCTCTCCAACAGTAAAGACTGGACCAAGTTCGTGCCGCAAATGGAGTTCCCGTACATTCAGCACGTGTACAGTCTCTACGGGGCCGCGGACAAGGTCCAGAACGCCCATTTCCCGCGCGAGGGCCACGACTACGGTCCCTCCAAACGAATGGCGGCCTACCCGTTCTTCATTCGGTACCTCGAATTGGATGGTCAACGACCGTGGGGCAGCGAGGGCGTGATCAACGAGTCGTTCGTCACGATTGAAACGCGCGAGCAAATGCTCGTGTTCGGATCGAACAACCCCTATCCCAAGGATGCCGTAGCGCCCAATACGCCGTTGCCGTAACCGCAACGACGAGCCACGTGCATTGGCCACTTGCTCTTTCGCGGGACGCCCCCATGTGGGCAAGTGCAACCCCAGCGGTGGGCCATGTTGACGTGCCGCTGGGTTGTGAGGTCGCCCTTCTGTTGCATCAGATGCGGCAGTCCGTCTGCCCGGGGGGGGCTGGAATGGCTAAAATGCAGAAGAAGCGGGGGCCCATATTGGTCTGGTTGGTCTGAATTCCGAAGGGACTTCTCAAAAATCCGGCAACATTCTGATTTTCCCCTACCGATCGATTACACAATTCGGGTTAACCCATGTGGGGCCTCGATCGATAACGAGCAAGGTACCACGGGCCAGCAGCCGGCCGGGACCAGGCATCCCGGCCGGTTTCCTTTCTTGCCACCTGCGGATACTCTCTGGATTACCATTCTTGCCTAGGTCGACAAAGGCCTAGGCTGTCGGCCGGCGGAAGATAACCACGTCTCCCAATCGCTGAGGCCCGGAGACCCGGGCAAGATCGTGCCGTCTCGGCGATCTTCCTGGCTTCGCGGACTGACTTCCCGTATTCCTCAACGACGGGCATTTAATCTACGAACAGTTCGGCGAGGACATACTCCGCAGGGGTCGCGGTGGAGTCAGTTTCGGCAGAACCATCGGCCGTGGATGTTCCTGACCCACGTTCGACACTGCGGGCAGGTACCAGGTAGGGGTCGCAGACCAAGATGGTGAAAACTGACGTTGGGAAGCACTGCCTTCAATTCGTCGATCGCGTCAAGGTAGGTGGGGATGGACCGCCCTCGCAACATTCGCAGGTCGAGCCAACGTAAACTGGTCATCTTCTTCAGATGCTCAACGGCGTCCTCAAGAACAACCTGGGAGCCTGTCAGGTCAAGATCCGTGAGATTCTTCAGCCCCACCAAGTGGCGGAGTCCCGCAGCCGTCACTTGCGTATGCCCCAGGTGAAGGCGTTCGAGCGAAGTCGCCGTTGCGAGATGGGCAAGGCCGTCGTCAGTGATCTCCGAACTCTGGAGGTCCAGATTGGTCAGGTTCGGCCGCTCAACCAGCCGAGCGAGGTCTTCGTCCCGCATGGCAATGTGCCCCCTGTGCCACGATCTGCTTGACACCGGGGCATCTTACGCCAGCGACTTGAGCTGGGCAATCACCGGTTGATGTCATGGCGAAACGGCGACGAGAAAACAGCGCTCCCACCACCACGAATCCGCGATTCCCGAGGAACCGCGTTCCAAGCCAGTCTGTCCTGAGGTCCCGCTCGGCGAGCGGCGACCTACCGGGTCGCGCTTGACATGGCCGGTCCCCAGAACGATCATAAGCCCTTATGGAAACTTCACTTACTTGCGTGGCGTTGCCGTGCGCCCCCCCTGCGGGAGACCGAATCATGCGTCGTCGAGATGTACGCCCTGCATCCTTCATCCTGCTCCTGATGCTGGCTTCTGCCTCGCCGGCCGGGGCGCCCCAAAAGCCGGCCACGGAGAAGGCCTCGATGCTTGATTCGTTTCTTGATGCGGGCATGCCGGAGGAGATCCTGTTTGCGGTTCGGAAGCCGAGTATCGACGGGCATTGGTACGCCAGTATCGCGTACTACTCGACGGACCAGCGCCGCACGACGTTTCCGATGAACTCGGGCGGAAAGCTGTGCATCTACAATGTCAAAACCAAGCAGGTGCGAACGATCTTTGAGGATCCCGAGGGGAACATTCGTGATCCGCAGATTCACTATGATGCCAAGAAGCTTGTGTTTGCGTATCTGCCAAAGGGGAAACGCCATTACAGCCTGTACGAGCTCAACATCGACGGCAGCGGTCTCCGCCAGTTGACCGGCCAGGGGGAAGACACTTCGCCGGGGATGGACGACTACGAGACGTTTTCGCCGCCCGGTTGGGACGACTATGAACCGACCTACCTGCCGGACGGCCAGATCATTTTCTGTTCCACCCGTGCCAATCGGTACGTGCAGTGCTGGATGACTCACGTGGGAACCCTCCACAAGTGCGACGCCGACGGCAAGAACATCCGGATGTTGTCGGCCAACGTGGAGCAGGACAACACGCCTTGGGTGCTGGACAACGGGCAGGTGGCCTACATGCGTTGGGAATACGTGGACCGCTACCACCTGGGGTACCATCACCTGTGGTCGATGAATCCCGACGGGACGCGGCAGATGGTGCTCTACGGCAACCAGGTTAATCACGGGGTGATTCTGGCTCCCAAGCCGGTTCCGAACAGCCCGAAGCTGGTCGTCACGTGGTCGCCCGGCCATGGTCGGCGGGAGCACTACGGCCGGACCACGCTGATCGATCCACGGCTCGGCCCCGACAATCCGAAGGGCGTTCAGTACATCAGCAAAGGCAACATCCACTGCGACCCTTGGGCATTCAGCGAGAACCACTTTCTGGTGGCCAAGCAGAGCACGATGGAACTGATGAACGGGCAGGGAGAGACGGAGGTGCTCTACCAGTTGCCCGACGAGTTGGCCAAGACGGGATTCTGGATCGGCGAGCCGCGCCCCGTGATGCGGCGGAAGCGGGAACCGGTCATCCGAGACGAGACGAAACCCGCGGTCGATCACGGCACGCTGGCACTGGCGAACATTTACGCGGGCCAACGGATGAAGGACCTTCCGCCGGGGACGGTGAAGAACCTGCTCATCTACGAGGTCCTGCCTGCGCCGATCAACTATGCCGGGGCCATGTCGGAGATGTCGGCGGGCGGCACGTTCTCGGTGGAGCGACTGATCGGGACCGTGCCCGTTTCGGAAGACGGCAGCGCCTATTTCAAGCTGCCGCCTGTGCGAAGTTTCCTCTTCGTGGCGATGGACGAAAAGGGGCATTGCGTGAAGCGGATGCACTCGTTCACGTCGGTTATGCCCGGCGAATCGACCACGTGCATCGGCTGCCACGAGCAGCGAATCGAGGCGCCCGGCGCCAAGGAGCAGGCTGCGCTGGTGCGCATGATGCAGACGACGCCGGCGACGCCGAAACCAGTGGAAGGCGTGCCGGAGATTTTTGATTTCCTCCGCGACGTGCAGCCGATTCTCGACAAGCATTGTCTGGAGTGCCACAACCACGATCGGGAGGAGGGCGGGTTCAACATTTCCGGCCATTGGGGACCGCTCTACCCGATCGGCTACATCCAGATGTCGTGGCGAGAGATGTTCGGCGACAACCGGATCATCCTGCCCTACTCGGAGCACAGCAAGAGCGACTTCGAACCCTATAAGATCGGGACCGGCTCCAGCCGCCTGCTGAAACTGATCGAGGAGGGGCACGAGGGCGTCAAAATGCCCGAAAGCGAGCAGAAGATCATCCGCCACTGGCTGGACGCGGGGGCAAACAACGCAGGGACGTACGCGGTCAACAGCCACGGCACGATCGGGTACTACTTGCACAGCGTGAATGTGCGCAACGACAAGGATTGGCCGGAGACGAAGGCGATGGAGGAGGTGATGACCCACCGCTGCGACCGGTGCCATGCTCCGACCGAGAAGGAGAAGAAGGTCGGCACCTACAAGCTGCCCGCCCACTTCTATGCTCGCTACTACCCGCCGGAGAAGTTCCAGAAGAACAACTACGTGGCGCACACGATGTCGGAGGACGGCGGCCGGTTCAATCGCCACTTGATCTACAACCTGTCGTACCCGGAACTCTCGAAGGCGGCCCGGGCCCCCTTGGCGAAGTCGGCAGGCGGGCTCGGGGTGTGCGAGGCGAAGTCGGGCGAAGTGGTGTTCAAGGACAAGAACGATCCCGGCTACCAGGCGATCGTGGCGGCCGTTGCCCGGGGACGGAAGCACATCCTGGAGGAGAACAACCGCTTCTGCATGATCAATCCGAGCCCCAACAACGGCCCCGACTGTCCGGAGCGATTTGTGCCGCGTCGCGACTATGTTCGCGAGATGATCCGCTACGGCGTGTTGCCGGTGGACCACGATTTCAATGCGTCGGTGGATCCCTTCGAGTTGGACCAGGCGTATTGGCGGACGTTTTGGTACAGGCCGAAAGTGAGTGGGAGCGAACTTTCGCCGTAGGCACAGGGCTTGCAACGCAGGGCTCGTGAAAAGCGAATGGACGGATGACTGAGGCAGAGTGGCGGGCCTGCACGGATTCCAAGCGGATGCTGAAGTTCCTGCGGGACGAGGCCAGCGAGAGAAAACTGCGGCTATTTGCTTGTGCTTGTTGCCGCCATTTCTGGCACCTGCTGACCGACGATCGCAGCCGAAGAGCAGTTGAGGTGGCCGAGCGATTTTCGGATGGCCTGGTTTCCTGCGACGAGGCTCAGGCGGCAATGGCATCGGCCTGCGAGGCTCTGCCGGAGATTCCTGACGGTTCCGCCGGCTGGCTGGAAACCGAGGCGAGACTTCGCACTCAACACTTGCCGCACAAGCACTGGCGAGCGGCTGCCACGGCCGCTTTCGCAGTCAGCCGCGATGTTGGAGAGGTTGAAGCTCACGTCCGTGGTAACGAAGAAGTTCTGGTTGCGTATCGGTTGCAGGCCCAATTTCTTCGCGACATTTTCGGACCGCTCCCGTTTCACCCCGTCAGCATTCGTTCCCGGCAACTAACCCAGGAAGTTGTTACTCTCGGCCAGTCGATCTACGACAACGCGGCCTTCGACCAGTTGCCTCGTTTGGCGGACGTTCTTGAGAACGTAGGGTGTGAGGCGACGGCGATCCTCGATCACTGTCGCGAGCCCGGGATGCACGTGCGCGGATGCTGGGCCGTCGATTTCCTGCTCGGCAAGGCGTAGCGAGAGCATGACGGTATCCAGTCAACTCGGCATTTCGGGAATCGCGAGTTTGTGCGACATCACGATGTGGTTGTCGCTCTCAAAGCCGGGCATTGCCTGAAAACCGAAACGCTCATACAGACGTTGTGCGGCAAGGTTCTCTTTATGCACCTGGAGAATGAGCTGCTCAACATGTTTCTTGGCCGGCCTGGTTCGTCGGATTTCCGCTGCCCACTCCTGTGCCTCAAAAACAACATGGCTCATGATTTGATTCGAATACCGCCATGCAGGCTCAGGCGGATGACCGCGAAACCTCTCGTCCAATCCAAGCTGAGGCACGATGAGTAGCCGGGTGTAGCCGCCATCTGGCGGAGGCCATCGCCAACGGGTTGGGCCCAGGGATGCAAAACCGACGATTGAATCCGATTTGTCACGGAAGACCCAGACGCGAGTGCGATGATTCTGAATCGAGTCCAGCACATCAGAACCAGCGATCCAGGCAGTGGCTGCCCGCGCCCAGGGCTCATCGCCACAGTGCAGACGAGCCATCTCTGCCTGGTCTGCTTCCGTGAAAGGATCTGCGAAAAGCTGAGAAGACATTGGCCTTACCGGTTTCGCGGTCGAGACGGTAAACGCTTTGCCTTCACCTTCGCTGCCGGGCGACTCGATGCTTCACGCAACGAATCCGCTTGGGCTAGCGTAAGTTGACGCTCCTGCTGGAAACTCGCAACGGAATCCAGAAGTTCAGCAACCTCCAGGTCCGGCCACAATTCGACCGGCTCGACTTGCAGTGCCGCTGCAAGCTTCAGGATCGTCTTTTTCTGGGGTCGTGAGTTCCTGTTGAGCATGTGAGAAATCGCCGATTGCGAGCAGCCCGTACGTTCGGCCAGTTCGGTTTGAGAAATGTGCTTGCGGTCCAGCAACTCGCGCAAACGCTCCGCGAAAGTGGCCTCTTGCTGGTCCATGCGTCGAACTTCCGAGGCGAGGGCCGTATTTGCCTCTGCCGCTTCGCCTTCTGAATCCACCAAGTCCATTCCGTATCGCATCTTGTGGGGGTTCAGAAACAATGTGTCTGCAATTGTCGTGCGCGCTCGATGTCGCTCTTCTTCTGTTGCTTCCGCACTGTCGAGTACAGCGAACATAGACATCACTACTTGCTGCAAATCATCACTGCACTCAAGATAGGATTTGACAAAGTCACGTTCGATGGAGGTCAGCTTCATCACCGACCGCAACGTGTCTACCGGTACGTCGTTCGGGTCTGCAAAAGGAGTAGCATTCATGGTCTGAAACCTAAGCACCTCTAATGTCAAATCTGGGTGCGCGCTCAACGACAACGGATCGGCGCCCCAGGAGAATCTTCTTCGTGGTCGGGGTAAATACCTCGTTTTGCCGCATTAGACTTAAAACCCATATGGCACTGTCATCAGGGGTTGGGGCGACAAAGTTATAGAATACAACTTTCAGGCCCGATGCGACTCCGTAACCTTCCTCCAGAAGAATGGCCCCCAAATCCGTGTCAGGGATCAGTTCCCAAGGAATGTCCAGAAGTAGAGGATCTGCCGGGTCCCACCAACGCAGTTTCATGATTTGCCGCCGCAGTTCCGCACGGGCCGAAAGGCGCGGCAGAATGAAGTGAAAATCCTGAAATGCCGGGCGACATATCCATACCTTTCTTGCTGTCGCACAGGGTGACAAGCACAAGTCACTGTTACTCATCGGCTCGCCTATGACAAGTGTATGACAATACTATGACTGGTCAAGTTCGATTATTCAATTACTTTCTTGAACGTGTTCATAAGATATTACTCTAACATAAGTTGCTGAAATTGCTGTTTTGTCAACTTCGCCTGCTAATCCGACATGACCATGCTCGTGCCTAGCCTGCATGGGGGGGCAGGGGCTTGTTGCCGCTGTGGTAGTTGCTTCGTTGAGGAGGTTTGCTTTCCGCCTTACTCCTCCGCTGCCTTTTTGTGCCTCGGCCATCGCGCAGGAAGTCCTTCACTGAGCGACCAGTCCGGACCCCTGATGGTATCATGATAACCTATTTCCACGAGAAGCGAACACTCCCATTCTTGGCACACATCAGGGCGGAACTTCCCACGAAATGAGTGACCGTCGGTGTCTAAGGCCAATGTTTCAACGCAAGCATCGCCAATCAAGCCGCCAACCCTACGGATGCATCTGCATCTGCTGGGCGTCCTCGGTGGCGGGCTCGCTCGATTCGCGAATCGTGCGGCCTAGGACCCGACTGGTGATGGGGGCTGGGGCGACGGCCAACTCCGGGGCGTTGTAGGTCCTGATCGACCGGTCGTAGAACGTGGGGTCTTCCTGCGGCAGCAGCACCGGCTTGTGGGCCTGGCCCGCTTCGTCCACGTAGCTGAAGTAGATCCGACCGAACAGCCCGTTGTCTCGCTTGCTCGCAAAGGCGATCCAGCGACCATTCGATGACCAGCAGTGCCACGAGTCGCTTCGAGGGCTGTTGATCTCGAGGCGGCGATATTCGCCGGAAGGAAGGTCGATCAGGTACAAATCGCTCGACTTCTGGTAGACGGGAAAACTCCCGTAGTCCGACATGCACACGAGCACTCGCTTGCCGTCCGGAGAAACGCGGGGTTCCGTGATGCTCAGACCGGTCGTCTCGGAAGAAAGAACCGTTTCCAACTCGCCCCACGTTTCGCTTTCCGGATCGTAGCCGATTCGCATCAGGTCGTAGCGCACCTGGGCGTACTCCTCCGGAGCCCATGGATCGGTCGCGCAGAAGTAGAGTGTGTGCCCGTCGGGCGACCACGTGGGAAAGGTCTCCAAGCGATCGGGGGCCGAGATGGCAGGGCAGGTGGAGAGGCGGTCGTCCTCCACATGGTAGAGGCCCAGGTCCGATTCGGTATCGCCCACGTCGCGCACATCGCCCACCGCATGCATGAACTGGTGGATCTTGTTTGCCGAAAAGACCAGGATTTCTCCGTTGGGATGCCAGGCCGAATAGCCGGCCATCGCCTTGGGAAGCCGCCCGCGGTCGGTTTCTCCCGGACGAGCAAGGCGACGGGTATCGACTTTCCTCGCCTCGCCGTCGCGGATCACGAACGTCCCGCCGTAGTTGCGCCCCTCCCTCACACCACGGGTTTGAAGAACCATCCGATCAGGATGGTTGGCTGCCGGCGTATGGCAGTTGACACACGCGTCTCCAAACGACCTGTTCAACGCGAGGGGAAACTCGTTGAAACTGCGAATGTCGCGCTGGTAGACGTTCACGTCGCTGTAGACCGTGTGGAGGGGATGGATGAGCCGGTAGTAGACATACGGATCGATCTCGTCCTCGGCAATCGTGTTGACCATCGGCTGAAAACGCTTCCACCCGCCTTCCTCGGTACGCACGCACACGTCGATCGTCATCTTTCCGCCACGGTTCTCCGCCAGCAGACGCCGCCAGGACCCTGAAGGGAAGGCGACTCTGCCTCCCTTCGCCCGCACGGTGATCGAGTCGCCATGCTCCGCGCTGAGCCGGACGGCGCATTCTTCGCCCGCCTCGTCGACCACGAAGTTGAGCGGGGCGATATTGGGCGGAATCGTCGTGTCGCAGTAGTCGGGGCTAATCACCGGTCGCCGGTCCACGTGCGGAGCCGCTTCAAACGGCGTCGTCGAAAACCGCCCCGCAAGACCGCCCCACGCCAGGAGCGATACGAGTATCAACACGGTCACACTAACCAGCAAAATGCTCTTCTTCATTCCACGGCCCTCACGGCCTTGAGGGATTCGATGTTGTGGCTGAAAGCAAATGCGAAAAAGTAGGTGTCATGGAACTCCGGGAAGAGCGAGGTAAACGCCGCCTCCGTGTTGCCGTGTGCCTGCTGATGCAACTCGACGAACTTGCTGAAACGCCGCCAGGTCTCCGCGTGAAACGATCGCGAGCCGAGGTCCAGTTCCTTCAGCCCGGTCGTCGCCACGTAGCACGCCAGAGCCTCCTCCACGTGACGGGGAAACTCCGGATAGTCCAGGGCGTCGAATCGCGACCGCTCCGCCGCAATCCGATCCACCTGCCGGGTGAGCAGGTAGTGCGCCATCAGATACTCCAAGGCCATCTGGTTGCGGGGATTGCTTTCCAGGAGGCCTTCCAGCAGAAGTTCGACGTCTCTCGCGTCCCCGATGGAGTCCTGCTTCACGACCAGTTCCCGCCGGCTTGCCACGACCGGATCGCTCGAAAGGGTCGGATCGGTATCCAACTGGTCCAGAAGATCCTGTGCCCAACGGTGATGAAGCAGGCTCCGCTCCAGGAGACGGAGAAAATGCCGAGCGATCTCCGGCTCACCCTTGATCACATAGATGTGCGCCAGACGCTTCAACGTCTCCGGGCGCCGGCCACACAGTTCCAAGGCCTCGTAGGCCATTTGCTCCGACTCGTTGATCCCTCCCAGGTCGAAGAAGATCTCGCTGCACTGGCGAGGTGTGAGCCGCGATGTTGTGTCGATGTCGGCGTGGATCAGCGTGAGCGAAGGCATGAAGAAGACTTGCGGATAGGCGAACATCCGCTCCAGCAGAACCCCCTTGGAATACAACGCCCGATTCACGCAGTACACGATGCGCGGATCGTAAGAGCGTTCGTCCGAAGCCGGAATCCGCTCCGACCATGCGAGAACTTCGTCCCACTGCCGCTGGAGCGAGTGACACTCAATCTCGAGCAGGCATTGCTTGGTTGAGTCAAAGGTCAACACGTCGGCAAGACACAACAACGCCAAGGCCCCCACCGGCACGGCGACACGGATCATCCTGGATGGTCTGGCAGAGACGTTTCCTTCCGGCTCCGCATCGTTCGAGTCGTCCGCAGCAACCTGGTCCACCTTTTCGGAGGACGTTGGCTTTCGACGCCAGCCGCCGAGTGCGACCGCCGACACCACGGCCAGGATCACAAGCGAGTAGACCGTCATGGCCAGAGGGGGGGACGAGGGGATCGCCAGCCAGTGTTGTCCCTCCGAAAGATACAAGCCCCGCAACGTGTCGGCGTAGGTCAGACACAAAGGCCACCAGCCGGCAGCCACCGGCAGCAGAAGTCCACAGAGCAAGTAACCGGCTGCCAGCAGCCGGTTACGGTGAACGAAGCCCTCATAACAGGCACACAGGCATGCAAACACCACGCACATCCCCGCGGCCAGGAAGAAGAACGCCGCCAACGCCGCCACGAACGCCACCATGCGAATCAGCACGGGAAGCCCACCCTGCCACACATAGAGATTCGCCCCAAGCAGGACAAGGAGCAGGCCGACACATAGCGGCACCGGGTGGCAGTACTGGCCAAGGAGCGTCACGAGAAACACGACCGGCAGCCAGTAGGCAATCTCGCCGCCACGCTGCCCAACGGCCGCAATCAGGCTCCGCGTTGCCGCGCAAATCAGAGCCACCAGGGCGACAACGATCGCGGCGCCCAGCCAGTCCCAGGCAAACCACGGGCTGAGGAACGCAGAAAGGTAATCAACCAGTCCGCCCGGCCGGTTCACTGTCTCAAAAAAGAAGGAGCGGTCCAACAGGAACACATGAGGCCGCAGATAGTACAGCAACTCCGGACGGACCCGGTAGCATACGTAGAACCACAGGATCACCAACAACCCGACCGATTGGGCGAACAACGCCAGGCCGTCTGACTTTCGGCGACTCAACATGCCTGCCTTCGCACGTTCTGCTTCAAATCGTTTCACAATCAACTTGCGGGCGTCGCAAGCCGACCCTCCCCCCCCAGAATATTAGAGCCTGCCCGGCACGCTTGCACAAGGGAAACAGGCCTCCTGACGCTTGCTTTGGCAAGACGTCGGCAATTACAATCGCTCTCGGAGAGTCCCCCATCCATCTGAATTCGTGAAGAGGTGCAACAGCAGGTCCGTCCGGGCCTGGAGCCTGGTGCGATCGGTTTGTTCATTCGAGGAAGAAGATGAGACTCGCGCGGTCAAGAACTTGCTCCAAATCGGCTCTGTCGTCATTGGTCCTCCTGGCGTGCCTGGGAAACTGGAGTTTTGGCGACGAAAAGGAAAAAACACCCCCCGCTGTTGCGGCCATCACCATCCGAGCCGACTGGTACGACCGTGGCAATATTCGCGTAAGCCGGCCCGGAGAGGCCTACGCCGACAAGTACGCCTGCATCTGGAACGCGGGCACGGTGCCCAACGAGTCGGAGTACGATCTCGATATTCCCGTCTCGGCCGACTTCCGTTTCGTCGCCCTCTATGCGGCCGCCGGCGCCCGACCCGTCGACATCTACGTGGATGGCAAGAACGTCCATCGCGGCTTCGCATCCGTCACCGGAAGTTGGCAGACCCACACGGCCCATTGGGAATATCAATGCAACCTGTCCCTTGCCCAGGGAAAACACACGATCAAACTGCTGTGCCCGGGCTCATGTATGCCCCACATCTGTGCCTTCCGACTGGAATCGCCTGTGCCGCTTCCGAAGGGCTGGAAGTTGGAACGCCCCGGCCAGCGGCAGGCCTCTTCCGATGCGTCGGCAAACGTCCCTGGCCACATGATCCCCGAGGTTTCACTCCTGGCCGCTGACGAGGAATCGCTTTCGGTCAGCGTCATGCAGGCCGATGAATATGACTTCCTGGGCGATTCGGCGACCAACGAGCTGCTGATGGCGGATCGGCTCGCCCACGAAGCGGCCCTGCGAAGTCCGTGGATCGCCAAGCTGGTCCTGGCGGAAGGCGACAAGCCGCCGCGCGAAGAAGTGCTGAACCTGTCGCCCGACCGCCTGAGGGAAATGTTGCAGCGCACCTCTGCGATGATCGGCGATCTCCGCGGGCTGGAGAACTGCGACGCCGGCCAGCTCGATTCCCAAGCCAAGGCCAGCCGCCAAATCGCCGCGGACCTGGAAAAGGTGCTCGCCCTGCCCGAAGGACAGCCGAAGTGGGAGGCCTTCTGCCAACTCTATCTCGAGACGTCCCGCCAGCAGCGACGCGTGGCGTTGAGCAATCCGCTACTCGATTTCGATCGCTTGTTGCTCGTCAAGCGAAGCGTCGGCAGTCCCCGACTGGGCCTGCCCCAGAACTGGCAAAGCAATTGCGTCCTGCCGACCAAGGGCTTCGACGATGAGATTTCCGTGCTTTCCTCGGTTCGCTCGGGAGAAACGCTTTCAACCGTCTACCGGCCCTCGGGCCCCCATTTCGTCGGCGATGTGGACCTCCATTTCAACGGCGATCGCATGCTGTTCTCCTCGGTGAGCGAGAACGGAACCTGGCAGGTCTATGAGGTCGGCATCGATGGAACGGGACTCCGCCAGGTCACTCCGCCCCTTCCCGACGTGCACAACTACGACGCGTGCTATCTGCCCGACGGGGCGATCGTGTTCTCCTCCACGGCGTCGATGGCGGCCGTGCCGTGCGTGAACGGCAGCACCCGCGTGGCCAATTTCTACCGGCTGGAACCGGACGGCGCGATTCGCCAGCTCTGCTTCGACCAGGAGCACAACTGGTGCCCGACCATGCTTGAGAGCGGGCGAATTCTCTACCTTCGCTGGGAATACACCGACACGCCCCACAGCCACGATCGCGTGTTGTTCAGCATGAACCCGGACGGCACGGGTCAGATGGAGTTCTACGGGAGCAACTCCTATTGGCCCAACTCGTTGTTCTATGCCCGGCCGATCCCCGGGAAGCCGAGCATGTTCGTCGGCGTCGTCGGGGGCCATCACGGTGTGCCGCGGATGGGTGAGCTGGTGTTGTTCGACGTGGGGCACGGAAGACGCGAATCGAGCGGCACCGTCCAGCGGATTCCCGGCGACCGAAAGCCCGTCCGGTCGGTCACCGACCCCCGCTACGAGTCGTCGTTGATTCAAGATCAACTCGTCGACGGCTCATGGCCCAAGTTCCTCCACCCCTATCCCCTGAGCGAGAAGTACTTTCTGACCGCCTGCCAGCCGACGCCCAAATCGCTTTGGGGAGTCTACCTGGCCGACGTGTTCGGGAACCTGACGCTCATCAAGGAAATGCCGGGCTTTGCCCTGCTCGAACCGCTCCCGCTTCGGCCCACAACGCCGCCGCCGGTTATTCCGCCCAAGGTTGATCTGAACCGCAAGGACGCCGTCGTCTACCTTTCCGACATCTACGCCGGCGACGGCCTGAAGGGGATTCCCCGCGGAACCGTGAAGAAACTGCGCCTGATCAGCTACCACTACCTGTTCCCCGGCATGGGCGGTCCCCAGGGCGTCGTGGGGATGGAGGGGCCGTGGGATATCAAGCGGATCGTGGGAACGGTGCCCGTGGAAAAGGACGGTTCGGCCGTGTTTCGCATCCCGGCCAACACGCCCATCGCCGTGCAACCGCTCGACCACGACGGCAAGGCCCTCCAGTTGATGCGGAGTTGGTTCACCGGCATGCCGGGCGAGGTTCTCTCGTGCGTCGGCTGCCACGAAAATCAGAGCAGCACGCCGCCGGCGCAGTACGCGCTGGCGAGCAACCGGAAGCCGGCCGAGATCGAGCCCTGGCACGGTCCGGCGCGGGGTTTCAGCTTCGAGCGGGAAGTCCAGCCCGTGCTTGACAAGCACTGCGTGAGTTGCCACGACGGGCAGTTGGCGTCCGATCGCGCGACGGCCTTCGACCTCCGGGGGTTGGAGCAGATCACCGACTACACGAGCGTCTACCATTATGGGGCCCACGACGCAGGGCATTTTTCAACCTCCTACGTGGCTCTGCACCGCTTCGTCCGCCGCCCGGGGTTGGAGAGCGACTACCACCTGCTCATGCCCATGGAGTTCCATGCCGACACGACCCAACTGGTCCAATTGCTGAAGAAAGGCCACTACGGCGTGGAACTCGACCGGGAGGCCTGGGACCGTCTGGTCACCTGGATCGACCTGAACGCTCCCTATCACGGCACCTGGACGGAGATCGCCGGGGCCGAGCGGGTGGCGCCGCCGGCCAAGCGCCGTCGGGAACTGCTGAAACTCTACGCCAACGTGGACAGCGATCCGGAATCGGAGGCTCGGCCCGCGGCGCGAAAAAAAATCGAGCCCGTGCCTCCCGCCCCCGCAAAGGTCTTGCCCGTGAGCCACGTTGAATGTCCGGGCTGGCCCTTCGACGCCGAGGAGGCGCTGCGCCGCCAAGCGGCCCTTGGATCACCGAGCCGATCGATCCGCCTGGCCGAGGGCGTGACCATGGAAATGGTGCGGATTCCGGCGGGCGAGTTTGTCATGGGCTCCTGGGACGGTTCTCCAGACGAGCAGCCCACCTGCCGCGTCCGCATTGAGCATCCCTTCTGGATGGGCCGACTGGAGGTTACAAACGAGCAATTCGAACTCTTCGATCCAAGCCATGACAGCCGGGTGGAATCACGCTTCGCCATGCAGTTTGGGGTCCGCGGCTTCTATGTGAACGGGCCGACGCAGCCCGTGGTCCGCGTTTCCTGGCAGCAGGCGATGGCCTTCTGCGACTGGTTGAGCCGCTTGACGGGCGAGCGTTTCTCTCTCCCCACGGAGGCCCAATGGGAATATGCGTGCCGTGCGGGAACGGAGACGCCGTTCTACTTCGGCGGTAGAGGCGCGGACTTCTCTCAATCCGCGAATCTCGCCGACCGGATGCTGAGCGAGTTCGTCTGCCACCCCTACAAAAAGCAAAGGGAACCCTACGCCCGTCCGAGCAAGTACGACGACTGGATTCCAAAAGACACGCGATTCCACGACGGCGGGTTCTTGTCGGAAGAGGGTGGCCGCTACCAGGCCAACCCGTGGGGACTGCTCGATATGCACGGAAACGTGTCGGAATGGACTCGTTCGGCCATGCGCGCCTATCCCTATCAGAACGGGGACGGACGAAACGATGCAGGCGGCGCGGACTCGCGGGTCGTGCGAGGCGGCTCGTGGCGCGATCGACCTGCCCGCGCTCGAAGCGCCTTTCGTCTGGCCTATCGTCCCTATCAGGGCGTCTACAATGTTGGATTCCGAGTGGTTTGCCTGTCGGACGAGGTTGCCGTCGCCAAGAAATAAACCGGCCCGCTTGTCGCGAGACAAACGGGCCAGGTGGTATTTCGCTCTGGAGCGATCCGGTCTTCAGGGACCGGCAAATCACTACTTGGCGCAACCGCAGGCGGGCTCACAAGCCGGTTCGCAGGCGGGTTCGCAGCAAGCGGGCTCACAGCAGGAGCAGCACATGCGAGCGGCGCAGCGGGCCTTCAGTCGGGCCAGCAGACCGCAGCGAGGGGCACAGCAAGGATCGCAGCAGGCGGGCTCACAGGCCGGCTCACAGGCCGGTTCGCAAGCCGGTTCGCAGCAGGCGGGCTCGCAGCAAGCCGGGGCGCAGCACTTGCGGGCGGCGCAGCGGGCCTTCAGCCGGGCCAGCAGACCGCAGCGCGGGGCACAGCAAGGATCGCAGCAGGCGGGCTCACAGGCCGGTTCGCATGCGGGCTCACAAGCCGGTTCACAGGCCGGTTCGCAAGCGGGCTCACAGCAAGCCGGTTCGCAGCAGGCGGGCTCGCAGCAGCAAGCCAAACGAGCGCGAAGGCGAGCAAACAGGCCGCAACGGGGCGCACAGCAGGGATCGCAGCAAGCGGGCTCACAGGCCGGTTCGCAAGCGGGCTCACAGGCCGGCTCACAACAGGCGGGTTCGCAACAGGCGGGCGCACAACAGCCAGACATCCGGCTGAACAGCCCCGCCTCAGCGTTCGTCGCGACGACCGCGAACAGCACGGCGATCGCCGGGAGGAGGACACGACGCTTCATGGGAGAAACTCCTTGTAAGGAAAACCAAGTGGAACACTTCTATGGGAACAGGGGAAAGCCGAAAGGGTCGCTGGCTTTTTATGGTTTAGGCCACGCGACGTTCACAGTCGGGCTTACGTTATCCCTTCCTGCTCCGTATCCTGGGATGTCTGGCACAGATACGCAATCTAGTGCCAATCTAGCGAATCCTATCGACGGGCCCCGGCTGAAATCTTGACCAGACGCCCTATTTTCGCCAACGCCATGGACCAACCTAGCCTTCTGTACCGATTATCACGGTCGATCCGCCCGTTTGAGCCCCAATCCTCTCCGGAAGACACCGCTCGAAGGTAGGAGTCGCAACGCGAACCGGAATGACCACGTCTCCCTATCTTGCGAGAAATCCGCAATCACTATAGCTGGGACACAATCCCCCGGACTACGAGACCCTCACGAAGTCCTCAACCGTACGGGATCCCACCACCACGACGCGGATCCGTTTCAACGGGTTTGCGGGTCGGGAATCCCGTGCAAGTTGGCCAGGTCGGGAACCAGGGCCAGGCCGCCGGACTGGAGAACGGCGACCCCCGTCATCCCACGTACTTCGGGAAACGCCGAGGGCATGGCGGCGAGTGAGGCATCCACGGGGCCCACCACCTCGTCGACGGCCAGACACACGTGGAGCCCCTCCACCCCAACCACCATCAACGTGGTCGGGGAACCGCCTCCACGAGCGATGAGCCCGAAGTGGCTTGCCAGACGAAAGACGTCGCAGATCTCGCCCGAGAACTGGGCCACGGTCCGACCGAAGACGGTCGGAAGCTGGTCCACATCGGCCGCCAAGGCCCCCACGATCTTGTCGACGGGTAAAACAAAGTCGTGTCCGCCCTGGCGAACGTGATAACCGCGAACCGAACAGGGCAACTCCTGTCGCATGTTAACCGGTTCGCAAGGGGCTGCGTGGGCAGGCTCCTTCAAGCCGGCAATGCCCTCGGGCCGTTCTTCCTCTTCTCCTGTGAGAGAACGTTCAAAAGACAGAACGTCGCCGATGACCTCAAACACGGAAGCGTCCAGGTCGAGCGGACTGTCGAGGACGGCATCGAGTAGATGGAGGGTTTGCACGAGACGATCGCGGCCGCTAGCTTCGATTCCCGTGTCCTCGGAAGCAGAGACCACGAGGGACCGGAAGCGTCGCACTTCCCCGAGGTCAATTGCCCTTTTGCCGAGTGAATGAAGTCGGTGAAAGGCGACGGCGACTTCGCCCGCAGAGTCTCTTCGTCCCGAGGAGGGTCTCGCTTTGGCGAACGCGGCGGGGTGGCGCCGTGTGGTAGCCGCTTGAGAAAGGACCGTGTTGCCGTCCATGGCGAATCCGTGACCGGGGCGGTGAAAGAGGAAGCCGTCTGCCTTTTCCTTGATCGGCTCAGCGGTGTGTCAGAAGCCTGGTAGGGAACGTCCGACAGACGCAACCGTTAGAACCGGAATGAGCCGTAGAGTGCGCGTTGTAGGCACGCCCTCGGGAAAACTCTCGCAGGTTTTTGGCAAAAGCGGTCTTCTTCACGGAATCGTGAGTTACTGTTGGTAAGACGAAAACGCGGCCGTGTTCGGCACGCGACGTTTCTTGAAGGCGCAAACGGGACTGCCGATAGAAAACTCGCTGGTCCTGCCCGGGCCTCTCAATTGTCGGGAGAAGATACGATGGAATCCAACACAGCAACCAGCCAAGCCCTGTTCTCCACGTTGGCCGAAGATCCCGATCTCGCGGAAATCGTCGAGATGTTCGTCGACGAGATGCCCGATCGCATCGAGAACATCCTCAACTGCTTCCAGTCGGAAGATTGGGATGGACTGCAGCGAGCCTCCCATCAGTTGAAGGGCGCCGCCGGCAGCTACGGGTTCCCGTCGATCACACCCTGCGCCGGCACTCTGGAAGCGGCCGTCAAGCAAACCCGGCCCGAGGACGAGATTCACAAGGCCGTCGACGAACTGGTGGCCATGTGCCGTAGCGTTCGAGCAGGAACTCCCGCCTGATACTTGCCGACCGTTCCCGGGAACTCCCCGGCGCGAACGGCAGCCCCAATCCATTGTTTTAGAATCCCGAGGCCTTCCACCGCCTGCCTCGGGATTCTTTATGCGCTAACCAGGCGGATCTCGTTTTGGCCCTTCTTCAGGTTGAAACAGACGGTAACGGCGTCTTCTTCATGGCACCAGGTCCCGGACTGGAGATCCGATGGCCGACCGACCTTGCGCAATGCTTCGGTCGTTCCGCCCGCCACGAGAGACAGCTTCGCCTTGGGAGCCAACGACGCTCGCACGGTGAAATTGGGCGCCGCAAAAGGTGCGTCCAGCTTGAGTCCATTCTCGTCAACGGCGATTTGCGTCAGTTCCTTGGCGGCCCAGTAACGGGCAATCTCGCCAAGTTTCATCCACGCCAGGTGGTCGTAACGCCGCTCGAGCCGCGTCACCACCTCGCGGAAGACCTGGAATCCATACTCCTGGCCATTGAAATAGATCCCGGGCCAGTGGCAGACCATGATCGCCGGTTCTCCCCGCTCGATCACGTCAACCATTCGGCCGGTGGACAGGTCTTGCGTAATAAAGCGGTCCGGGTTGCCGGGGTTCGCACCGTCCCAGCCGCCGAACCAGTCGCCCGTGCACCCGATGATCGAAACCACGCACTTGGGATCGGGGCCCCCGAGTCCGGAAGCGTATTCCACGCGCGGGGCCACGCTCTGGTCATCCGTGAAGAGATGGCGGAAGTAGTGGGGAATTTCTGCGCCGTACACGTCCCGGCACGACTGCAGCGTGGCCTGGGCCAACTCCGGCAGCACCCGGTTGCCGAAGCCGCCCGGCGTGGTGATCCCCTCGCACGGCAAGTCCACGTTTTTCAGGATCCGCAGGGCGTAGCTCATGTAGTTGGCCAACTCGTCGACCGACTTGCCGTCGGTCCATCGCCAGTTCTCCATGAAGTACTCGCTGGAGTCTTCGTAGGGGCGTCCGGTCTTCGTGTCGATCACCCGGGTGTGCGAAACCATCTCGGGATGGATGTCCCAGTTCGGCGTCATCAACTCCCGGACCAGGTCCAGGCTCTTACGCAATTCCTGCTGGGACCAGCCGGGCATGTAGCGGTCGACCCAACCCACGCACGCCGGATAAGGCACGATCGAGTACTTGCCCTTCACCCCGTGCTCGGCGCACCAGGTGCCGAACTTGCGCACGAAGGCGTCGGGAATCTCCCGCGGCCAACTCCTCCACGGCTTCTGATAGGCTTCCCGGTCCGGCCAGGTCTGGGCGAACTGGGGCATGCCGAAATGGGCCAGGTTCACCAGGCAGGTCGAGTCGTCGATGATCATCGAAACGGGAATCCGTCCCCGCGGATTGAGCACCTCGACAGCCTTGTCCCGCTTCGGCCTCTCCCCGGCCAACTGGGCCCAGGCGGAACCTGGCGAAAGCCAACCTGTGGAAGCCAGCCCGGTCAGGGCGGCCGTGTGAGCGCACGCAGAACGAAGAAAATCGCGACGAGTATGGCGGGTCATGGCGCCGGCTCCCCCAGGTTGAGAGGATGTTGTCTCGGTCTGGGGGAGATTGTAGTACCAGCCCGCCCCGTTGTCACGCCAGGTAGGTCACCGCTCGCCGAGCGGGACCTGGAGTGGGGTTCGCTGGCGGCGAATTCCTTGAACTTGTTGAACTTTCCGCTTTTGAACCATTTTGACCCTTTTGGCTCATCGGTGGGGGGCCTGGGGCGGAAGGGGTGACGGGCTGTTTTTTACCCTTGTGGTGAGGACGGTAGCAAGTGGGTTGTCAAAGGGCCGGTTCTTTGCGGCAGTGTACGGTAGTATACATCTTCGTGATGGCCGCATGAAAGGGAAAAATGGCCAGGGAGGCGTCGGTGGACCCAGGTCCTCTTGTGGCAGAGCCACCCCGACGATTTTCCGACATTGTCAACTGAGGTGGAGAACCGGATGCGGAAAATCATCGCGGCCACCCGCGTGAAGGGGGAAATTGGCCAGGGGGCGTGTCGGTGGCGGTAGACCAAGATCCTCTTGTGGCTTCGCCACCCCGACGATTTTCCGGCACTGTCAACTGAGGTGGAGGGCCGGATGCGGAAAATCATCGGGGCCACCCGCGGTGGCCTCCGTGTCCCCTGCGGTTGCCGTTTCTTCTTCCCCGCCCCGCCGTCCTATTCCGGCCAGTAGGCCAGAAGAAGATCGATGCTTTCCACGTCGGGACGCTCGTCGGTGGAGTGGCCTCGCAACTTGAAATGCTCGAAGCCGGAAAGCAGAACGGCAGCTTCCAGATCGTTCTTTTCAATGGTGGCGTCGGCTGTCGTCAACACGGCGTCGCGGAGCTTGACCGTGTCTCCCGTCCCGCCGCCGCGAACTTCGACCTGCTCGAAGAACTTCGCCCGGTTGTTGTAGCCTGCTCCCTTGGTCCGGACATACTGGGCCGTGGCAATGCAGACGACATCGTCCTCGAAGTCCTTCAGCTTGGCCGTGTCCTCTCCGCCGGCCGTGGAGTAGCCGTGGGTGTAGCGAAAGCCCTTGGCCCGGGCGCAGTAGTCTTCGTCGGTCATCCGTACGTAGTCGGGCGTGGCCACATATCGATCGTCGCCGGAAGTGTCGTAGATCTTGGCCACGTCGTATTCGCCGGGCGACGAGTAGCCGTGGACCTCGGCGAAGTCGTTCACACACACGGAGCCGCTGGGGGTCTCCATGGTGGCCGTGCCGGGGTGAATTGTCAGCACGTCGTTTCCTTCCGAGCCGCGGAGCTTGGCCACGTCGCCCCCGTTGACGGTGATGTCCTGGAAGTCGGTGATGGTCATCTCGAAACCGAACTCCTCTCCGTCCCCGGTCATCCCAAAGATCGGGCCCGAGCAGGAGATCGTGCCAAAGCCGTCGCCCAGATCGGCGACGATCGGTCCGCGTGAGAAGGTGTTCTCGCCAACTTGTGTCACGTCAACCGTCAAGGCGTTCTGCCCGGAGCCCTCGATGACGACGTTCGGGGTTTCCATTCCAAGATCGTAGTGAACGCCCCCCAGATCCAGGCTGAGCCGCCGGGTGAGCACCGTCAAAACGGTCTCATTGTCTTTCCAGGGGACGCCGCTGTCGGGATGCCAGTAGATTTCGAACTCGACGTCGCCGTCCAACGCGCCCGCGTTAATGCGAAGGACCGAATCCGTGCCCTCTCCCTCGATGCTCACAATGTTGAGAATCCGGAGGTCCACTTCGGAGACCGTGCCGGAGATCTTCAAGAAGAACCGCTGGCCCGCCTCCACCTGCCGGCTGAGCCGGGCTTGGGACCACGGGTAATCGCTCTCGGAAACGGCCAGCTCGTTGAGTTGCCAGTCGTAGAGCGTCATGGTGGCGTCGCTCTCGTCCGTCCGATCGAACAGCGCGTCGAAAGTGAGGTAACCCGTCGTGCTCGCCTCCAAGACGACCCAGATCTCGCCGTCAATCAGTTGCTGGGTCCTTTCCAACGCTTCGACAACGTTGACGGAAGTCGTCACGGTCTGCTGGGTTCCCAGGGCGACATCCAGATTGGCGAGGTCGTAAACGCTGACTTCAAATCTCGAACAGACGACGAGCTTGTCGCCGGCAAGGAAGGTCCGCTGGGCCGCGTAGGCCTGGTCGATGGTGGCGAGGTGCGTGATCGCCGATTCGCCCTCTCCGCCGGATGCCGACGGATCGATCCGGAAGACCCACGTCGATTGGTTGGTCTCCCCGCCAGGAGCCGCGGCTATGACCGTCAAGATCCCTTGCTCCGGGAAGTACGCGACGTTGGAGGAATAATCGAATCCGCCGAAGCCGCCCCTTTCACCGGCGTCCAGGATGTAGGAATCGACGAGTTGAGGGGTGTCGGGATCGGAAACGTCGAACAGGGAAAGCTCGGGATATCTTTCGCCGGTTTCCCGTCCGAGGACGAGGACCAACCCGTCGTCCACGGCCTGGAGGTAGTTGCAGAACCCGGCGACGTTCAGCCCTCCGGCGAGCGCGGGCGTCGTTGGGTCGCTGAGGTCGACGGAGTACGCCAGCGTGGTCATGCCGTTCAAAGGCTCCCCACTGAGCCCATCAACGTTGTCTGTGGTGGCCAGATAGACCTGACTGCCGGCAGTCCGGGCCGTGTAGACATACTCTCCTGTCGCGATGCCTTCCAGTAGGCCCACCAGGCCCAATTCCGTATCGCTTTGCTTCAGGACATGCACACCCGTGCTCATCTCGCTGCCGCTGGTGGCGGTGACCACATGAAGATAGCCCTCTTGAGTTCCGAAGGAACAGTCGCCCAGCAGGTTGCCCCAAACGGTTCCGGCGGCATCAAGCTGGAACGCGCCGCTCTCATTCAACGAGAACTGGAGAACGGCGGTTTCGTTGTTGCCACCGGCCGGAACGTTGTCGGCGCCGTCGCACGAACCGCCCCAGCACTGGACCTGCGAGCCCAGGACAAACATGTTGTCCTCAGTGAACTGGATTTCGACGTCGCCCTCGGCCGCGACAACCATGGCGTCGAGCGGGCCCGGCTGATTGTCGCCCACGTCAAAGACCACCACCCGGCTTAGTTGGGTTTCGGCGTTGGACAGCGGTTTCAAGACTTCGGCAGGCTCGACCAGCCAACCGGAATCGACCGTTTGCCCCTCGCCATCGAAGGTTGTGACCCCGGGAAGGACCAGGTCGAGAACCTGGTCCTCGATCCTGGCGAGATACGCCTCCTCGGTCTCGTAGTACCGCGGCTCGTAACTGTTGATGTCCGCTTCCCCCAGCACCAGCGGCTCCGGAAGGAAGAAATCGCTCTGGGTGACGACATAGACCCGATCGCCCACCGCCCGGGCGTCGATGCAGGTTCCGTCGAGATGCGTTTCTTCCAGGAGCGTGGGCTGGCTGGGATCGGAGACGTCGAAGACCATCACATTGAATTGGTCATCCGTATGGTACCGGCTGCCAATCACGGTCAGGCGATCGCCGCTGAGGAACAGGTTGCCTGTGACGGCAAGCCGGGCAACCACGACCGGCTTCCCATCGTCGCCGATCTGGCGAATGGTCAAATCCGCGCCGGCAGTCGAGTAGACGTATCCGTCGTGACTCACCACGCGATTGGCCTCATCCACCCCGGCAACCTGGACGCCGGTCCGGGAATACTCGTGAAGGGGCTCAATGATACACAGGGAGATGTCGCTGGCCTGCCGGCCGAACAAAGAGCTCCAGCGGTCCAAGGCATCCTCAATCAGATACTGCTTCAACTCCTCCGCCGAGGCAAAGCACTCACCTGGGCTCAGATGTTCTTGACCCACTTTCATTCCCGGTACTGTCAACTCTTCCGCCGAGGTGAAGCACTCGCCCGACTGGGCGTCTTGCGCGGTCGCGGCGGCAGGGACGGCTGAGGAAACCTGGACGGTTTCTGCCGTGTCGTTCGCGTTGCCGAGGATATCGGCGTCGGCCACTGCAGTCCCGCTGAGAACCATGCGCGCTTCCAGCCACTCGTGAGCGAGTTGCCGCGTTCGCCCGCCGAGGGGGGGGCGACGGGAATTGGCGAGCGAAAGAGAAGCGAAAGCGTCGGAGATGGAGCGAAACATGATGAGAGTCCTGAACAACTGCGAACTGGGTCCCTTTGCAGTATAGTCAGGGGCGACGCCATGCGGAACGTATTCTACTGAGGATATCACCCCCTGCTAACAAAGGCCGTGTTCCGGCTCAATTGTTACGGGATCACCGATTATGCCGCCTTGCCGTGAACTTCCACTCTGGGGGGGCAACCAATCGATTCGGCCTTTCCTCAGCGTTTTCGGGGCGGCAGTTGCTCATAACCCGAGTCGGCCGTCTGTTGCCGGTAACGCCGGAACATCGCCTGGCTGATTCCGGCAAGCAGAACGAGATGGACAGGGTTTTTCTCCCGAGGGGGATCAAGTTGAACTGCCAGTCCCCGGGTCGGGTTAGCGTTCGTCTCGCCGGAATGGGACGCCGCTGCTTGCCCCGCAGGTCCGTCCGCCGGCACCGGTTCTTTTGGACCTGCCTCCTCCGCCCCGGAGGAGGTCGAGCTGGACTGCGGTTGGAAAGCCACGCGGGTCACCGCGGGCGCCGCGTCGGGCGCCAACGGTGTCGGGGTTCCGCCCTCCCTGTCGTTTTCGCTGAATGCCTCTATCGTCGGGCGCGGGGATTCTGCGGGGCCTGGATCCGCCTTAGAACTCGACATCTCGGCTGCTGCATCCCGCACGTTCGGATCGGTCACATCGCGGTGCCACTCCGTCGCGCTCAGTTCCTGGATCGCCAGGTCGAAAGCCGCCAGTCGCCCGCGAGATCCCGTCAGCATTCGGCGGGCAGACGGCTCCTTCCCAGGCTCGATTTGCGATGACATGGAAGGCTCGTGGGTTTCTGCAGTCGAGCCAAATTCCCTTTGGGCCGCAATCGCCGCTTCCAACCCGGGCGCTTCGCTGACGTCGCCGATCTCGGCGAACACGCGATCGTAGGCCACAGCCGACAGGTCCACCGTCCCTGTTTCCGGAGTCTTCGGCGCAAAATCCTCGTCATCCAGGCCGATGTTCTTCGGCGCGTTGGGAACAACCGTTTCTGCTTGCGGCGTCAGAATAGCATCGCTCGTGTCGCGGGAGAAGTCTGGCAGCGAGTCCCAACCATTTCCTTCCAGGAAGGTCGTTTCTCCTGATGCGGTAGTAATGAGAATGTCTCGTCCCGCAAGAACGCCGCAGCACTCTCCATCGAAAGTAAACGTTCCACTGAAAGACACCATCCCTCCCTCGCTGACGTCGCCGCTGGCGACCGACAGGAGCAGGCGCGGTTCAATCGCCTCAAAGGCGAGACGATGCTGCCGCGGTTTTGCGGTGCGGTGAGCGGGCCGGCCAGGTTGCCTCCGCCTCAAACCGATCCAGTCGAAGAGTTTTCTCGTCATGACTTTGCCTGCTGCTGCGCTGCTTCTGAGATGCTTGGTCTTGACTCTCCTGACACCGGCTGTTTCATCCCGGTTTGAATCCGTTCGAGAAGGGCAAGGAATTCTGGTCGCTGCCGGATCGGTTCCAGATCAGGCTCGCTGGCAATTCGTTCCGCGTCATGAAACCCGGCCGCCACGGCGTCCTCAAGCGCGCCGACTACAATCCCCACCCATTCTGACTCGGACGGCGCGTCGGCGGAAGCCGAGTCTTCCTGGAGACCCCGCGTTGCTGCCAGTTCAACCGCCACGTTGAACAGGTGCTCGCCGTCGTCTGCCCACAGTTCTTTCCGGGCGAGGCAGGTTTCCAGGGCTTCGCGAGTTCGCCCCTGCTCGCGCAGGAGTCCTGCCAGGTTCCGATAGTGGTTGCTGAGGAACTGGCGAAAGCGGGCCACGTTCGGGGCTCGCTCGCAGGCGAACCGCTGGTGCTCGATGGCGGCGCGAAAAGCCGCTTCCGCTTTCTCCAGGTGGCCGAGACGCTGCTGCGCCATGGCCAGGTTGTTCTCGGCCCCGCCGAGGCAACTGCGGTGGTTCAATTCCTCGGGATAGTCTCCCACCAGTTGCTCGAACAGTTCGATGGCCTCGTCGAGCGGCCCCTGGGCCTCCTGGTGGTTTCCTGACTCGCTATGGAGTCTGCCGAGGTTGTTGCAGCTCACCGCGAGGTCCGATCGGAACCGAACCACGGACGGGGCTTTGCGGAGCAAGCGACGCCTGATTTCTACCGCCTGGTGGTAGGCCTTGACGGCCTCGGCGGCTTGCCCGCGATGACTCTCAATGGTTCCAAGGTTGTTGTAGGCGAGCCCCAAGTCGCTCAGAATCTCGATCGAATCCGGATCGAGCGCGGCCAGTTGCTCCTGGATTGTCAGCGAGTCTCGGCAGGCCTTTTCCGCCTTTTGCGCATCCGCGCCCGCGTAGGCAAAGCACAGGTTGTTGTAGGTCACCGCCAGGGCGCCGCGGTAGCCAAGATTCTCCGGAAACTCGTCAATGAGCCGCTTCTGAATCCGTGCAGCATCCTGGAAACGCCTTTCAGCCTCGACGGCGTTTCCCGCCCGGTGTTCGACCAGGCCCAGGTTGCTCATAGTCAAGGCCATGTCGTTGCGGAGACGTGCGTTGCTTGGCTCCCGCTCGAGCAAATTGGCTTGCAGATCCAGGGCGCCTCGCAGAGCCTCGCGAGCCTCGGCCACCTTGCCGGCGGCCGCGAGGAGCAGCCCCAGGTCGTTGCGGCAGAGGGCCAATTCGGCCCCGTACGCCTGGCCGGACGAGTCGCCCCGACCAAGCTGTTCAAAGGCGTCAATGGCCTTCTCGTATTCGGCCAACGCCTGCTGCCGGTCGCCGATCTGCTCGTGGATCTTGCCGGTTTTGAACAGCGTGAAAGCCAGATCCGCCTGCAGGCTCGGATCGTCGGCGGCATCCTGGGCGAAGGCGTGATAGTAACGCAGCGTATCCTGCAACATGGCGGCCCGGACCCCTTCGGCCCCGGGAACCCGGCCCAATTGCTCCGCAAGGGCACCAAAACGGTCGACAACCTCTCGCGCCTGGCGGTAGTGCCGTTCGGCGCGGAGGAGATTCGCTTCGGATTGTTCGAGAGCCGTCTTGGTTCGCGCGTGGGCGCCGGCAATCAACGCCGTGCTCACGGCCAGGCCGACGGTCGCCGCCATGACGACACATGCGGCCGTTGCAACCAGGCCCAAGTGCCGCCGAGCCCACTTGCCGGCACGATCCACCAGGGTCGGACGCCGGGCAAGGGTTGGCCTGCCGTCCAGAAAACGCCGAAGGTCGTCGGCCAGTTCCTGCGCCGTTCCGTAGCGATGCTCCGCCGATTTGGAGATGGCCTTCAAGAGGATCGTTTCCAGATCGACGGGAATCGAGGCACGAATCCGGCGAGGAGCGCGAGGTTCCTCCTGGGCAATGCGTCGAAGGAGATCCGCGCGGTCGTCGCCGTCGAAGGCCGGCTTCAGCGTGAGGGCTTCGTAGAGGGTGATCCCGAGCGAATAGATGTCGCTTCGCTGATCGAGCAGGTGGGACTTGCCCGCCGCCTGCTCCGGGCTCATGTAGCGGAGACTGCCGAGAACCTGGCCCGTGAACGTGAGCCCGGCGTCGGAGGTCTGGAACCTTGCCAGTCCGAAGTCGGTCACCCAAAGGTTCCCCGTATGATCCAGCAGCAGGTTCGAGGGCTTCACGTCGCGGTGAACGATCCCGCAATCGTGGGCGTGCTGCAGCGCCTCGGCCGCCTGGATCCCAAGCCGGCACACGTCTCGATCGAACTGCCGCGGCGTGCCTGATTCGACCGTCGTGAGGGCCCGAAGCGTGGAGTGCTGTTCCGGCTCACTGGCCTTGTTGTCGCGATCGGCGTCGCCTTTCGTCGAACGTGTTTCCTGGGAAGAAAACGTGGCCGTCCCGCGAAGGTCCGCGAGGGCCTGGTCGAGGGAGGCGCCTTCCACATACTGCATGGCGTAGTAGTGAACGCCCCGCTCGCAACCCACCGAGTAGACGGGAACGATGTTCGGATGATGCAACTGGGCCGCGGCCCGGGCTTCGTTCTCGAAGCGGGCAATCTGCTTCTGGTCCAAGACGGCGGCAAACGGCAGGACCTTGACGGCCACCCGGCGATCCAGCGACACCTGGCGCGCTTCATAAACGATCCCCATGCCTCCCCGCCCAAGCTCACGCAGCAGCAGGAAGTCGCCCAGTTGCCGCTCGGACGCAGGGGGCGTCTTTCGCTCCCCGGGAGGGGCTTTTTCGCTTGCCCCCATCTGGCCGGTGGCACGATCCAGAAAAGCAAGTCCGCGCAACGACGCCTTCAGGGCCTCTTCAAGATCGGGGTGGGCGGCGAACATGGCGTCCACATCGGGCGGAAAATCGTTTTCCCGCGCCGAGAGATACTCGTCCAGGAGATTCGCCAGACGCTCCTGCTGCTCAGGTGTCAGCTTGTCGATCGGCAATGTCTGGTCCCCTCCGCCCATGCCTCACTCCACTCCCAATGCATCGAGTTGCTGGCGTAGCTGATTGATGGCCCTCAGCCAGAGCATCCGCGCGGCGCCGGCCGATCGTTCCGTCCGTTCGCCGATTTCCTTGAACGGCAGACCTTCCAGGTGACGCAATACGATGACCTCGCGATAGTCGGGACGCATTTCGGCCAGTTGATCGGCAAGGAGGACCACATATTCCCGTTGGCTGGCACAGGCGCTCGGAGAGGCGGCATGGTCTGCGAGCACCGCATCCAGCCGCGCCGTCGAATGCTCCAGGCCGGCCCCTACCCGTTCCAGAGAGATCTCGCGATGGACAGCCCGCTTTTCCGTCAGCACGTGCCGCTCGACAACCCTGGCCAGGTTGTGTGCCAGTATTTGCCGCAGCCACGCCAGGAATTCCCGCTCCGAGGTGCCCCGGAACTGCGGAAAGTCCCGATGGGCTTCCAGAAACGTTTCCTGCACGATGTCCGAGGGGCTGACCCGAGCCCGAAGCTTCGCGTCGAGTTGGGCCGAGGCGAGCAAACGCAGGTAGTTGCCATACAATTGCAGAAGTTGCCCCAGAACGGCATCGGGGGCCGTTCGCGCTTGGGTGAGCAGGTCTTGAGGGTCCGGTTGCGAGGCTGTGTGCATAGTGTCACCAACCCATTAGGCCGGATTTTGGGGCACCTGTCACGTGGTCCAGAGAAGAAATTTTGCCCCGCTCTCTGGGGGGGGGGCGGTTTGCTGCCGTTCACAGTCTTAATCTTACTCGCCCTTCCAGTTCGGCTGTCGTATTTCTGGTTCATCCGACCGAAACGTGCGCAGGTGCAAGCTGTTGCATCGAAACAGGTTTCGACGCAGACTTTGCGGGAACAAGGGGAGCCAGAGAAGAGGCACCGGTACTCCGCGGCAGAGTACCGGTGCCTCTTCTCTGATCAGCCTCGGCTCGATTCGGCGCTGGTCGGGCGAGCGCATTCTTGAATCGGATGAACCGTATTTCTTTGCTGAACGGAACAGATTATCTGGCAGAGAGTTTTAGGGAAAAGTAGAACACCACAGAGGGCACGGAGGACACGGAGAGGATTTGGAGTAAGAGCAAGTGGGGCGGACGCCGCGGGTAGCAGATGATATTCCGCAGGTCGCGCGGCCCGATGGGCCCGCGGTTAACCGCACGGCCAGCGGCCGGCGCGTTGAGACGGCAGATTGCGACGCCCGCTCACGCGCTGCCCCCATTCTCGGCGACCATCCAAGTGGAACGCGTGTCACGTTGTTCTTACACGGCTCGGAGAGCCCTCATCCACGTTGAGCAAGTGGCTGCGGTCTTGCAGCGGCCATCGAACGAAAGCAAAAAAACAGGGACGGCCCCGGCGAACCGAGACCGCCCCCGTCGGGAAGGAGGTTTCCTAAGGGAACGAGCGATCAGCTTGGGATGCCCGTCCCGGCCATGTTCATTTGATCCCGGGACTCGTCGGTCCGGAATCGGGCTACCAGGTCGCGGAGGGCGGTGGCCTGGGCCCCGAGTTCCTCGCTGCTGGAGGCCATTTCTTCACTGCCCGCGGCCGACTGCTCGGTCACCTGGGACACGCCCTGGATGGCCTTCGCAACCTCTTCGGCGTTGGAGGCTTGCTGCACCGTGGCGGCGGCGATCTCGCCGATCTTCGAGGCCGTCGTCTGCACGCCCTCGATGATCTGCCGCAACGATTCTTCCGTGTCGCGGCTGAGCTGGCTTCCTTCCTCAACCCGGCTGCTGGACTCCTTGATCAGCGAGGTGATTTCACCCGCGGCCTGGTTGCTTCGCTCGGCGAGCTTGCGAACCTCGTCGGCCACAACGGCGAAGCCCATGCCGTGCTCGCCGGCCCGGGCCGCCTCAATGGCCGCATTGAGGGCCAGGAGATTGGTCTGGCTGGCGATCTCCGAAATCACCTGGATGATTTCGGCGATCTGTTCCGAACTGTTCCGGATTTGCTCCATGGCCTCGGACGACTTGCGCACGGCCAGTCCGCCCTGCTCGGCGAGAGAACTGGTTTCGCGCGAGACCTTGTCGGCTTCGCGCGAGTTCTCCTTAACGCCTTCGACGGATCGGCTCAGTTCCTCGATGGCGGCCGAAATCTCCTCAACGCTGGAGCTTTGCGATTGGGCGCCCGAGGCGAGCGACTGAGAACTTTCGGCGATCACGCGCGAGCCCTCGTTGAACTGGGCGGCACTCTCCGTCACCTGGCCGATGACGCCGGCCAGGTCTTCGAGCATCTTCTTGATTCCTGCCGCAAGTTCGTCAACCGGCTCGTCGCCCTCGACGGTCACAACCCTGGTCAGATCGCCCTCGGCGGCGGCTCCAACCACTTCCAGCAGGTGATCCACCTTGCGGCGGAGCGTTTCGGCCTGTTCCTTCTCGATCCTGGCGGCCTCGTCGGCTTCCTCCTCCAGCTTCTGTTTGTTGTGGAAGAAGTCCCGAAGGCCGTCGCCGAGCTGTCCGAGCGCGTCCTCGCCCGTGACCTCAACCTCCTGGGAGTAGTCCCGGTTTGCGACTTGGCCGGCCACTTCGAGAATGTGGCGGACTTTGCGATCGTTCTCTTCCGCCTCTTTCCGTTGGGCCTCGGCGCGCTGGCGATCCTCTTCCGCCTGCTTGGCCTGGGCCTGCTTTTCGCGTTCGGCCGCTTCTTGAATGTCGTCGAACGCCTGCTTCGTGTTGTCGATCGACGTGTTGATGGCCAGGGCCATCCGTCCCAGTTCGTCCTTGCTGTCCACATCGGCCTTCTTGCTGAAGTCCTGGTTGGAAAGGGCGATCACGCTCTCCACGCACTTGCGCACCGGGCCCACGATCAGGCGGGTGATGATCAGCGACACGAAGGCGCCGAGCACAAGGGCCACGGCAACGCCGACGAGGAGCATGTTTCCGCTTCGGGAAACGGTGGCCTCCATCTTCTCCTTTTGGCCCGCTCGCAAAGTGTCGCACATCTCGGCGAACTGGTCGGCGGCCTGGACCAGGTCCGCGTTTTCCTTGTTCATTTTCGTTTGCAGGGCGCCCCATTCGCGGAAGGAGGCGGCATAGGCCTCGACGCCGGCCTTGGCGGCGGCGACCTGCTCGCGGTTCTTCGGTTGCTTCATGGCGGTTGTCAGCTTGTCGCACAGCGTGAGGATCGACTTCACGTCGCTCTCGAAGCTCTCGGCGAATTTCGGGTCCTTCTCGGCCATGAAGTTCTTCTGGGCGATCCGGGCGTTGGCGAGGAGTTCGAGGATCTGCCCCGCCGAATCGGCCTTCCAGAGTTTGTCGGTGGTCAGTTCCTTCGTTTCCTGCTGGGCGGCGGCGAGCTGCTTCTTCTGGTCGGCGCGGAGCGTTTCGCAATTCGTCACGAATTCCTGGGCGTCCCGGACCAGTTTCTCGTAGGCGGCTTGCTGTTGGTCGTCGCATGCGAGCCACTCGCGGAAACGGGCCTGGTACTGGCGCGCCGCCCGGGTCACCGCCTCCGCCTGCTGCTTGTTCACGGGCTGGTCGAACCGCTTCACGAGCTGCTGCGCATCTCGCTCGATGTCGGCGACCGCCTGATCCATCTGCTCGGCAAAACGGGCATCGCCTTTGATCTTGTAGTCCCGCTGGAATTGGCGGCAATCGGCGGCGCGGATGCGAACGGCGTCGGCCGTCTTGCTCTTCCATGCCCTTTCGGCCAATTGTTGGGGGCCCTTCTCGTCTTCCTTGATTTCCTCTTCCAGCTTGGCCTTTTGGTCTTCCGACAGCTTGACGACTTCGTTCATGAACGTGGCCGCGTTCTTGTCCATCTGCGCGTCCAGGTCGTTCTTCTGCTGAGCCAGTTCGACCCAGGTCTTGAAGTTCTTGTCGTAGGCCAGTCCGGCGGCCTTGGCGGCGTTGACTTGGTCCTTGTTGACCTGCTGCTTCATGGTGGCGATCAACTCATCGCACAGGCTGACGATGTCGCGGACGGACTTGTCCTCCTCGTCGGCGTACTTCTGCTCCAGTTCGGCCATGTAGTTCTTCTGGGCGAGACGAGCATTGGAGGCTTGCTTGATCAACCGATTGGCCGAATCGGCCTTGGCGAGCTTGTCGGTCACGAAGGCGGCGCCGTCGGCCTGCGCTTTGTCGAGCTGGCTCTTCTGGTCGCTCCGAAGGGCTTCGCTCTGGGCGATCGCCTCGTTGGCCTTCGTCAGCATGTTCTTGTACTGGAGGTCCTGTTGCTTGGACATGCTGACCCAGTTCTGGAAGGACTGGTGATAGGCCGCGGCTGCCTGGCGCGCCTCCTCCACGTCGGCTTGGTCCCGGGCGCCCTGCATCGTCTTTTTCAACGCGAGGGCGGCTTCATCGATTTCGCCAATCACTGCGGCGACCTTCTCTGCAAAGGCGTCGTCCTTCTCCGCCATGAAGTTCTTCTGCTCGAGCCGGGCGTTCAACGACTGCTTGATGAGCCGGTTGGCGCCGTCCGCTTTCTCGACGATCTTGGCCGTATCGTCCAGGCCGCTCCAGCCCACATAGCCCACGGCGACCGTGAGGGCGAGGATCAGGCCGAATCCGGCGGAGAGCTTGATCCACACCTTGAGATTCTTGAGGATTCCGAAATTCAAATACTTGGACATCAGTGTTTCCCTCTTTTCCGGGTACGGGTTTCCTGCCGCATCGCGCTGCGGGTCGCCGCGACACCGGCATCCGTGCGAGATGACCGAGCGTGGACGGCTGCGTTGTTCTGCGAGCGTCAGGACGGGGATGGGCGTCTTACCCGCCCATCGAATTCTTGACGACGGTTTCGAGATTATGAGTATCGTCGCCCCGGTAGATGAAACCGGTTCGCGACGCTTGGTCGAGGACCCATTCGACGGTGATGCGATCGTCCGAATAATCGTAGGTGACGTTGGCGCACTTGGCCTGCGAATGGTGAAGAACGCTGATTTGCGAGAGCAGAAAGCCCTCGTCGACGAGCTTGTCGATCGCCTTCGGAAGGCTGTCGAAATGGGTGGCGATGATCACGAATCGCACCCGGCGACGCTCGTACTTGTAGACGTCGTAGGTCTTGATCTTCTTGATGATGTGGCCCAGGAGATTCGTCCCTTGCGTTCCGTAGATGCGGTCCAAAGGGCTCACGTGGGCCAAATAGCCGAACTTGCCGGGATAGGTGGCGATCACCGCCGTGCATGTCGAGACCCCGAGGGTCTTGAGCAGTTCGCCATGATCGGCCTTGACGAATTCGTCCATGTCCACACGAACGATCCTCCGATCGTCGGCGGTCGTCTTCGCCCCGATCTCTCCGGTGGGAGGTTCGGCTAGGTGTCGGACGATTCGCTCGCAATAGTAGTCTCGGTGCTGCATGTAGTGTTCCGTCGTGATCTGGGATTCGTCGACCTTGGCCACGACCAGCCACTGCGTTTCCAGGAATTCCACGACGCCGAAGGAGGTGAACGCCCTGAATCCGCGATAGTCGGTCACCGTCCGGTGCCCCTCCCTTTCGCGAAACTTTGCCTCCATGTTGTCGCGACTCAGCTTCTGACGAAGGACCGTGGATTCACTTTGGAAGTTGGATTCGGTCAGCATGTAGCCTTCGTGATTCACCAGGAACGTCTCTCCCGTCTCGCCGAGTTTGTCCGTGCCGGCAAAGACGGAATTCACCTTGTTGATGGCGCACTGCATGGCGATCCACCCCGCGTGCTTTCCGTCTTGTTGCACCGGTTCCACAAAAAACGCCGCCGGTTCTCCCGAGACGGGGCAGTCGTGGAAGTCGATGAACGCCTCCTTCCGGGGGCCCTTGCGCAAGCACCGAGCCAGACGCGTGCCGGAGAGTTCCCCTTCGAACAGGTTCTTCTCGAAATGTCCGTCGCGGCGGATCGAGTAGAAGACGTTGCCTTCCGGATCGATGAACAGCATGTCGTAGAAGGCGAGCCATTTCTCGATGTAGTACTCGTTGAAAGCCTCGCGAAACTCCGCGGTTTTCCGTGTCAATTCCGCGGGGGCGACCCCGGACCGCGTGAGGGCGAAGCACTTCCGGTTGAGGTCGAAGAACCGGAGCAGGACTTCGTCGCTGCGGGCCTCGGCCGCAAGTCCATGGACGCGATCGCAGAAACGCTCCAATTGCTCGACCTTGTTTTTCCGGCAGTGATCGAGACGAACGAAGGCCCACTCATAGGGGCTCTTGTCGGCTCGGACGTCTCCGGCCGCCCACGCGACCATCAGCAGAGCCAGGAAGGCGATCGGACGACGATTCTTGGAGCATTGATGCATGGCGTGATGAACCTCGCAGCAGGGCGGGCTGGCCCGCGCAATAAAAAAAGGCACAACCGGCGGCGCGCATTCAGCCCGAATGCATGCGCCGCCGGTTGTGCCTTCAATACACCAGGGCCGAACCCTGGCAACTAAGGCCGCCTGCGTGGTTCGCCGGCCGCCCACCGTGACGGAGACGAACGAGGTTGGCACCTCGTTCGTCTTCGTCACTGGGAGAGGCCCCGAAAGGAGCAGGCAGGTCGCCCGGTGAGGAGTGGCTTCCCCAGCGGGCGAGCGGTATTCACACCAACCATAGCACGCGTTTTGAAAACGCAAGGGGGATTCTGCAATTTCGCGGAGCGTCGTGCTCCGAACGTGAAAAGGCGAGTAAAGGCTCTGCGTCAGATACGGGGCATCCACCCCCGGCCCGCATTTATCGGGCGACAACGCCTGATTCGACGCCTTCGTCACAAGGGCATTTCCTGGCAGACGACAGGAGAAATTCCCGGCGTCGCCACTTCCGGGCGGCTGGGCGTGCATAGGGCAGTTACTGGCGTGTCCGTGGTTAACCCCGGGCGTTTTTAGGAAAGGCGAGACGGCAACGGGGCGACCACGTCGCCGGCGTGGCTGGTGCGTCACTCATATGAGCCATGCGGCCACCACCTTCTTTCGATGTCGTTGGCGTCAGGACAGGCGTGGTAACGCGAGATACGATAGTGCGCGTTTCTTGTACAACTGGCCGATTCCCAATTGTGTTGTATACTTGAGCGGATCAGAAATCCGGTCCCCGAGGGGACGTGCTTGCGTGTTGACGCAGGCGGCCTTAGTTGCCGGAGCGCGGCTCCGCTGAATTGAAGGCACAACCAAAGGCATTTTCCGCTTTTCGCGAAAGATGTTCTTGGTTGTGCCTTTTTTTATTGCGCGGCGACATACGGCCCGGAAGCTGTCCGCTCGTGTTTGGCTGAGGGGTCGATAGCGTTCAGGACGCGGATCGGCCAACTGTCACGGGATGACGCCACAGCGAAAGTCCCGGCGGCCAAGGCGCCGCAACACGAACGGTGCGCTTCCGGAATGCCCCGATCGGCGCGCAGGCATTAGCGACCCTCCCAAGCGATCGGATGTCGGACTTGCTGCCTTGGGAAGACAAAACGGCGTCGATCCGCGGGGTTCCTCCTGTCACAATGCAGCGGCTTTTGAATACAAGATGCTCCGGGCCAAGCGGTCTGGCCGGCTAAGAGCAACTTCCTGGAAGATGGGCAGGGAGGGTGGAGTGCGCTGTCTCGACGCAGGGGATTCTTCGACCCTCTCACGGCTCCATGGGCCCGGAGAACCGCTCCACCGCTCTCGGACGCCGGATTTCACGGTCCCTGCCGTTCAGGACGAACCAATCCGTCGAGATGTCTCAAGCCTGGGAAATTGGGCTCGACTCTCGATGCTATCGGGATATCCTTCTCCTGCCCCGACGCGACGCCGCGTCCCACCCAATTCCCTTTTCCACATCAAGTGTCCTCGCCGCTGATGGTCGAATCCTCGCAAGCAGAAGTCTCTAACGATGCGATCGTCGCCACGACGCGCATCTTGATCGCCGATCAAGTGAGCCCCGAGTTGGAGGGGATCGTTCAGCATCTGCGCGCTGCGGGACATCAATGCGACATCACGACCAGCGCCGACCAGGCCCGGAAGCTGCTGCTTGCACAGAGCTACGATCTGCTGATCACCGATATCAACCTGGCCGACGGCGAGGGAACCGATTTGATCGAACACGTGCAACAGACCTTCCCCGGACTGCCCGTGATGGTCGTCACCGAATCGCCGTCCCTCGAATCGGCGATCCGTTCGGTTGAGTTGCCGGTGGTGGCGTACCTGTTGAAATCGGAGTCCAAGACCGTTCTGTGCGAAAGAGTCCGCTCGGCGATCGCTCGGACGGAGAGCGTTCAATCGCTTCTTCGAACGCAACGCCAACTGCGCCAATGCGCCGCCGATCTCGACGACGTTCGTTTTGGCAGATGGAAGCCGGGCCCGAAGGAACGCCAGGGCCAAATGCGGGTGCCCATCTCGACGCTCCAGTCCCTGGCGGGATGCCTGGGCGAACTGGTCGCTCTCGAAACGGGCCCCAACGTCACCGCCCAGGTCACCCGATTCTGCAAACTGCTCCATTGCCCCGTCTGGCAAGTCCAACGCAACGCGATCCACAAGTGCATTCTCCTTCTCCACGAAACCAAGCGGCGATTCAAATCCAAGGAACTCGCCCAGGTTCGCGAGACCCTTGAAGATCTTCTGAAGACGCTCCAATAGGAGTGGATGCCTAGTTAGAACGCCTTGGTCCTGGCGGTGTCCGGCATGAAATACCTCATGCCCGTTTAGTTCTATTGACGCAGCCACGCCACGCCGCTAGTCTGACCGCCTGCTTACGTCGTGCTCGTTCATCACTTCCCGCCGATGGACTTCTCTATCATTTGACGAACCCTCCAGACCACGGGCAGGACCACTCCCCACCCCTTCGCGGTGTGGGCCGTGCTGGAACCCTTTTCGAGGTGCAACTGTCTGACCTCGTCAGGCATGTTTGCCGAAGCCAAAACCAGGCCGGCCCTTCATTCGAGGGGACGGCACCGGCCATTTCCAGGGAGATGACCATGCTCCAATTGCAACGGCTTCTCAGAATCTTCTCCCCTCGTTCCTCCGCGCCTGGTCAACGACCCAGGCGAACTCGCATCACGATGGAATCGCTCGAAGATCGCTGCCTCTTGTCGGTCTCCGGCGCCGTGTGGAACGACGCCGACGCCGACGGCACGTGGGACTCCGGCGAATTGGGGCTCGCCGACTGGGAGGTCTATGTCGACACCGACCAAGACGGCCAGTGGGACAGCGGAGAACCCATCACGAGCACGGATTCCGAGGGCAACTACGAGTTCTCGGACCTCGATCCCGGAACCTATGTGGTGGGCGAGCTCCTCCCCTCCGGCTGGGAGCAAACCTACCCCACCCGCGATGAAGCAGAGAGTCCAGCGGCCTCGGCGGGAACCGACTCCGATGCGGATTCCGCCTCCGGATTCGTCTTCGCTTCCGACTCCGAGGAAACGTCCGAAACCTTGGGCGGCACCCGTGCCGATGCCTTCCTCGTTCCCGACGAGGCTCTTTCGGAAATGGAGTCGCTCAGCACGATCAAGGCGTCCGCAACGGAAACGGAGTCGCTCGGCGCCCCCCAGGCATCCACCGAAACCGCCGTGTCCGGCGAACGGCCCTACGGCGCAGAATGGTACGACGGCTCAGAATACATGCTCGGCGACGTGTGGGTGACGGTTGTCCTCCTCGAATCTGACGGCTCCATCGACACCGAAACCGAGGACTGGACCACCTCCGAGATCAACGACGTCAAATCCGAAATCCAGGAGGGGCTTCAATGGTGGGAAGACACTTTGGAAGCGACAACCGGCTCCTCCTCCGCCGACCTGCTCGAATTCCACATCGACTACACCTACGCCGACTCTCCCGTGGACACCGGCTATGAGCCGATTACCCACTCCTACTCGTACCAGAGCGACTGGATCGATGATTTCCTCGACACGGTGGGCTACAACACCGGCAGTTCCTACTTCACCGACCTGGCTCTGTGGAACGACGCCCAGCGTCTGGCCAATGGCGCCGACTGGGCCTACACGGTCTTCGTGGTCGATTCGTCCAATGATTCAGACGGCAGGTTCGCCGACAGCTATTTTGCCTACGCCTACATCGGCGGCCCGTTCACGGTCATGACCTACGACAACGACGGCTGGGGCATCAACCGCATGGGCCAGGTCCTGGCCCACGAAACGGGACACATCTTCTACGCCCTCGACGAATACTCCGGTTCAAATTCTTACACTGCCTACTCGGGCTACTACAACACGCAGAACCTGAACGCCTACGACAACAACCCGGACAGGTCGAGCCGCGTGGCGAGCCTCATGGCCGAATCAAGCCTCCAAAGCACGGCCTATGCCGACCACACGTCGTCGCCCACCTCGCTGGAAATGATCGGCTGGAAGGACTCGGACGGCGACGGCATCTTCGACGTCCTCGACGTGGATCTCTCCCTCACCGGTTCCGGAAGCTACGATTCCGAAACGGGACTCTACCGGTTCAGTGGCACGAGCAGCGTCCAGACCCTGACCAATCAGAACCCGCGCGGCAGGGGCAACGACATCACGATCAATACCGTCGACGCGATCCAGTATCGGCTTGATGGCGGCGATTGGATCACCGCCGGCAGCTACGGCGGCTACAACGAAACCATCGCGCTGAGCCTTTCCGTTTCCGGCTATGCCCAGGAAATCGAAATTCGCACCGTCTGCCTCGCAACGGGGGTCGCTTCCGCCGTCTTCTCCGACGATTTCGGCGTTACCGTGCCGGGGTCCCAAACCGTCGTTGCCACCGAGGGCCAGACCACCACCGACGTGAATTTCGGCGTCCACCAACTCGACGCCATTCAACCGTCCATTCTGGACGTGAGCGTCAGCGATTCCCTGCTCACCGACGCCGACACGGGGACGACCAGTTTCACCGTGACGGTCGTCTTCAGCGAGACCATGGACACCAGCGCGACCCCCTCGGTCACGTTCAGCCCTGATCTCACCGAACGCACTGCGGCAATCCTGAGCTACCTCAAGGGATACTGGAGACAAACGAATGTTGCCAACGACACCTACCTGCTCACCTGCGAGGTTCTCGACGTGGATCTCGAAGCGGCGGGAGTCACCATCGACGTGGCTGCCGCCAAGGACGCGGCCGGGAACGGAATGGAAGACTACGCGCCCGTCAGCGAGCTGGGCGTTGACACGCTCAGCCCCTCACTCACAAACCTCTCGCCCGAAAACGACGCCACCGAGGTCCCTGTCGGCACAAGCCTGCTGCTCGAATTCAGCGAAGAAGTCCAGCTGGGCTCGGGCAGTGTCGTCATTAAGCAATCAAGCGACGACTCGATCGTGGAAACGATTGACGTCGAAAGCGACCAGGTGATCTTCGCTGGCAACCAGGCAACCGTCGCCCTGGCGTCGCCGCTGGCGGGTGATACCCAGTACTACGTTCAACTCGACACCGGTGCCTTCGAGGACCTCGCGGGCAACGGCCACGCCGGAATCGCCGACACAACGACCTGGACCTTCGCAACGACAACCGCAAGCGTCACGCTCTCGGGGACCGACGGGAACGACACCATCCTCGTCACGCTCAGCGACGGCGCCAGCTTCCATGTCGTGCGAATCGCGTCGACCAACGGTGTTGAGACTTACACCTACGATCCGGCGGTGGTCACCGAGATTTCGATCGACGGCCTCGAAGGCACTGACACGATCACGATCGTCGGCACCGACGCCGACGAAGTGGTCACCATGGCCGTCGGTTCCGTGGACTTGGAGAGCGATGCCTTCGCCTTCCACGCCACCAACGTGGAAACGATCAACGTCGATGCCGCGGGCGGCGCCGACCAGGTGACCATGACCGGCTCCGCCGACGCCTGCCGACTCTACAGCTATCCTGACCGAGTCACCTTCGCCGACTCTACCCGGACCTTCCGGTTCCGGGCCGAAGGTTTTGAAGCCGTCACCGTCGACGCTCCCGGCACGGACCGCGACTACGCCTTCCTCTACGACTCCGACGGCGTCGACAGCCTCGATGCCGATCCCGACTCGGTCGTTCTCACCCGGGGTGTGGACACGGCCGACGAGACCGTGACGACCGTCAGCGGATTCCAGTCCGTCTATGCCTACGCAACCTTGGGCGACGGCGATGAGGCGACCCTCAGCGGCTCCGAATCCGGCCGGGACCGGTTCTACGGCTACGCCGACCACAGCGTCCTCACCGAATCGGCCCGCAGCTTCCAAATCTACGCCAGCGGCTTCGACACGGTCGCCGCCGAATCGACCAGCACGGCCACCACCTACGCCTACCTCTACGACAGTTCCGGCAACGACCAGTTGACCGCCACCACGGACTCCGCTACCTTCGATCGGGCTGAATCCTGGTCGGACACAACCGTAAGCGGCTTTGAGCGGCTCTACGCCTACGCCACCCGGGGCGGCGATGATTCGGCCGACTTGACGGGCAACACGGAAGGCGGCAATCGCTATCGGGCCTATCCGACCTACGCCACGCTCACCGACGCCACCAGTTCCTTCTATCAATACGCCCGCGGTTTCGACTCCACCATGGTCACCGGTTCCCAGACGGATACCTCGGCCGATCGGGCCTATCTCTACGATTCCAGCGGCGACGACATCTTCACGGCCACGCTGCTGGAAGACGACGAGTACCAAGGCGCCGTCCTCACCGACGCGGCCGGAACCTACGAAAACGCGATCGCCTACTTCGATCTCGTCTACGCCCGATCCTCCGACTCCGGAGTCACCGACACGGTCGACGCCGACGAAGAGCTTCTCGCCTACGACCTGCTGCTCTCGGGGTCGTGGTAGATCACGGCTTCAACGAAGCCGGGCTCTTACATCCGCCACTTCACACAAGCCAAACCGACCGGTAAAGGAACCACCCTAGCCCGGCTTCTGTGCAACAGAAGCCATGATACGTGTGGGGACGTGGAGGTTGGTGCCAGCCCTACTTCAGGTACTTATCGAAGAACCCGAGGACGTCCGGCCGCAGATCCTTCTGCTTCGGTTGCAGATGGAAACTGTGAGGGGCCCCTTCCACGATGAGCAGCTCGCAGGGAACTCCAATCTCCTTGGCCGCCGCGCAGAGCCGTTTGGATTGCTCCAGCGGAGTCGTTGTGTCGGCCGTCCCGTGCAGAATCAGCATGGGCGGATCGTCCTTGGAGAGTTGCTTGATGGGCGAGGCCGAGTCCCAAAGGGCGGGATCTTCGGCGAGCGGCCGGGTGAACATGGGCAGGCTTGAATAGGGTTTGGGAGGAACCTTGCCTTCCCACGACGAGGCACAGTGGGGATACATGGGAACGGCCGCCTGAAGGCGGCAGGAGAATTCCGCGTCCACGTCCGGGTCGAGGCCCACTTCCGGCCCGCTCACGGCCAGCAGGGCCGTCAGGTGTCCGCCTGCTGAGCCGCCGATGGCGCCGATGTGGTCCGCGTCAAGCTGGAACTTCTCCGCATTCTTGCGGAGCCACCGCACGGCCCGCTTGCACTCCTGGATGTTCTGCGGGAAGGTGTGTGCACCGTCCTTGGCCAGGGCGTAGTTGATCGACATGCAGACGTAGCCGTGGGAAGCGAGGGTGGTGCCGATATTGATCTCGCGGCGTGCCCCCTTGTCGCCTCCGGTCCAGCCGCCGCCGTGAATAATGACGACGCCCGGATACTTCTTGCCCGGCTCGAAGATCGGCGGCAGGTAGAGGTCGGCCTTCTCGGCGCGGTCCGGTTCCAGGTAGGTCACGTCCTTTTGAATCCGAACCGGGAGTTCCTCGGGCCCGATCTCGCGGACGAAGATGTTGCGCCAGCGAATCTCGCCGCCGTGCGTCTGGAGCATGATCGGCCCCTTGGCCGGAAGAGGCTTCGACCGATCCCAGTAGTTCTCCATGACCGCGTCGTCCACGACCTGCTTGCCGTTCAGCCACACCCACGTGCGGTCGCCGATCTGGCGGATTCGGAACTGGTTCCACTCGCCAAAGGGCTTGTCGGCCAACACGAGCGGATCGCGGCCCGGCTTGTCGGGCGTGTTGTTGAACAGCCCGCCGGAGCCCAGGTGCGGCTTTCGAGTCGGCCTCTTTGGATCGAACACCTGGTTCCAGTCCCAGATCTGCACTTGGGGCGTGCCACGCAGGTAGATGCCGCTGTCGGCCTTCGCAACCGTCTTGTATTCGAGTCGCAGTTCGATGTCGCCGAACTCCTCGTCGCTCGTGGCGTAGGGCCCGTGGCCGTCGTTCACCAGGGCGCCGTCTTCCACACGCCAATGCTCGGGGAACTCGGCCCGTTGCTTGGCAAGGTTCGCTTCCAACTTCTCGCCGCTCAGTTTGGCGGAACTGTGTGGGTTGAGCCCGTGCCAGCCGGTCAGGTCCTTGCCGTTGAAGATGGCCCGAAAGCCCTCCGGCGGATCCGATTCCGCGACCGACAGCGTTGCAAGGGGAACAAACAAGATCGCGAGGGCGAGGAGGCGGGCAAGACGGCTCATAAGATGGAATCTCCTGCGGTGTGACGTTTTAAGCAAACGAGGACCCGGTAGGCACGGAACATTGCACCCAAGTATGGCGCGCCGCTGCGTCCCTGTCGAGAAGCGACAGCGACCTAGCCGGGCTCCTGAATCTCCCACTTCTAACCACGACGCTTGGCCGATCGACCGCCAACCGTAGCCCGGCTCTTGCGAACCAGCGCAGCGCCCGAGAAGCGACAGCGACCTAGCCGGGCTCCTGAATCCCCCATTTCAAACCACGACGCTTGGCCGGTTGACCGCCAACCGTAGCCCGGCTCTTGCGAACCAGTGCAGCGCCTTCCCCACTCATTCCCTCAAAGTTTCTCAACCTCAACCCGAACCGCCTGACCCGGCTCCAGTTCCATCGGAAGCCCGTCAATGAGGGCCGAGCTGTCCTGCTCGCTCGTCTCGGTTGCCCCGGGCACCTGGTCGAACACCTTGGCCACCGACACGCGGTATCGCCCGCCCAAGCCCACCGTGAACCACTCGGGAAACTGGTTGATTCGGGGGTAGTCGACGGGCATCTTCATGTACGCGCTGTGCCGGGGACGATCGAAGACGAGCTTCCCCAGCCAGGGCTCGTCGGCGACCAGATGGAGGCGGAGCCCGCCGTCTTCCGTCCGCTCGGCACCCAGACGCACGTCCTTACGCCACGGCTGAATCGTCACCCCCTGCTGTTTCCAAAGGGCATACATGACGGCCGTTCGGGCGAAGTTGCCGTCGCCGTGCCAGCCGCCGATGATGCCGTCGGGCTGCTGCATGGCCAGCATGATCCGCATCTGGCTGTCGATCCAGTCGGCCGCCTCCGGAACCGGTTCGCGGTTGTACAGGTTGATGGCGCACTCGATCGAGTCGGCGTAGCCGTCATGGCTGCGCCCTTCCCAGGCGTAGCCACGATAGCGGTTTAGATTCGCCAACGCGTGGCGGACGGCGTCGCGGTAGCGATCCACCCGGTCCACCATGTAGACCGTGTAGAAACCGTTGTAGTTGTAACCCCAGCAATCCGACAGACGCTTGTTCTTCACGTCGCCGCTGATCGGATCGATCGTGTTGTACATCATGCCGTGCTCGTTCACGCCCACCTCGAGAATGCGGTCGAGGATCGCATGGAGCGGTTCCTCGTAGGCGCGGTATTTCTCCCGATTGCGATAGGAGCAGGCGAAGTAAACCTCGCTGAGTCCCGACACGAGTTCGCACCCGTGGTCCCGCAGTCGCAGCAAGTGGGCGTTGCGCGTCGGATGGTGCTCGCCGAGCAGGTACCAGTCGGCAATCCGGATGGCGTCGTTGAGATACTTCTCGTCGCCGGTCATCCAGAAGTAACGGGAGGTGAGCTGCATCATCTCGCCGTTCACTTCGTCGTTGGTCGACGGGATCTTGCCGGCCGGCGTCTCGACCGGGGCGTGTTTCCAGATGTCCTCGATGATGCCCGCCATCCGCTCCGACCAGGGCGACGGGCCGAGCCATTCCGTCAGCGGCATCAGGCCGTCCTTGACGTATTCCGAATTGTCGAAGATCAGGCGGTTCATGTCCACGTCTTCGAACTCGAACGTTCCCGTCGAGAACTTGTAGAAGTCGCCGAGCCGATCCACCCGGTTGGTGAGTCGTTGCTCCGTTTTGAGCATTTCGAGCATCGTGCCGTTGAAAAGGGCTCGATCGGTCAACGCGGTTGTGAGGACCATGAACGGGTAGTTGTCGGCCCCGTTGTTGCGTCCGTTCCAGCGGTCGATTCCCCGCGTGAGATTCTCCGGGATGAGCCCCGATTTGGGGTCGACCTTCGTCAGCCACCCGCGGACGAAGCGGTCGCTCTGGGCGAGGGCGCGCCGGGCCTGCATGCCGTTGCGCTCGAGCGGCGGAAGCTTGTCGTAAGCCTCCACGGCGGGCCAACCGTCCTGCATGATCGGCTCGGCGCCTCTTGTGGTGAATGCTGTCAGGGCGAGCAGCAGGCCGGCGACCAGGCCGACCGAGACGTCGCGGGACGAAATCAGGACGGTGCAGAGTGGCATAACGAGGTTTCCTTGACAGGGCCTTCGGTTTGTCCTCGCCGACCCCGGCAGCTTTGGCCGCCGGTCAGCGCATGCAATTGTGCCACACCGGACGGGGATTGCAAGCGGTGAGTCCGCAGCGGTGGCGTCCTTGTCGCCGGCGGCGCTGCTCTTCCCTCCGTCATTCTGCCGTGTCAGCGCGATGGACCGCAGAATGTCGAGGAGGGAGAGTCGCAGAAAAGCATGAGCGTTCGCCTGCTACGGCCGGTGCCAGCACATCTTGACATCCAGCACCGGTGTGCCGTCGATGGCATCCAGCCCCTCGACAATCAGCGTGGTTCCCTGGATGCTCACGAGGCGAACGTCCTGAATGCCGACGGGGGACAGGCGATCGGGCGTCCGCGAAGCGAAAACGCCGACTTCCTTTCCGTCCAGCCCGCGTTTGAACCGTGATCGGACAGGGCGGGGCTTGTGCAGGTGGTAGACGATGGTGAGACGCTCTTCCTCTTCGAGCCTGTGCATGAAACGCCTCTGGCCGGGGAAGAGCTCGATTCGAGATGTGCGGCAATGGTCCCGCAAGCCAAAATCGCTGTCGTCCCTCTGCTGCGTATTGGAAACGAACCCGATTGGATGGATCTCGACGGCCGGCGCGTCTCCGAAGAGACAACGCCGGCAGATTGGGGCCTTGTCGACCGCAATCGCGTCGCTTTCCAGGCACGTGGCGCCGCACTCAGAGCACGTGAGTCGCTCTTCGTTTGGCGGTTCTTGCTGCTCAGTCATTTCTCTAAGCCGTAATCCGCTCCGCTCCGGAAAACACTTCTTCAACGACAACCGCGGCGGCCGCATGGCCGGGGTGCTTCGAGGGATTCCAACTCTTCATGTCGTCGAAGACCGGACCCGAGGCATGGTATTCCACGGTTCCTTTGAGTTGATACGCTTTGTCGTCACCGGTGATGAAGAGCACGGCGGCCTTGCTGCCCGCGATGATGTTCGCCCGCGTCTTGTCAAAGTAGTTGTCGGCAACGACAACTCGCTCGTCGCCATAGAGGCTCACGCAGGTCGCGTAGATGATGTTGGGAAGCCCTTCGCTGTCCACGGTTGCAAGAACAACGGGACCTTCGCGTTTCGTCCATGCCTCTCTTACCGTCTCGGGAATCATGCTGTCTTCCTTCCTTTCTTTCGTTATTGTTTTTCGTTTCTTCACCATGCCAGCAGCCCCTTTCTATAGCCGGTTGCCGTCTTCTCTGCGCCATCTGCGGGCAGAACTGCCCTCAATAAAGCCGTTCCACCGAAACCTCCCGATCCGCGCGGTGGGGGCTGACGACGTTGGGCCAGGTACCCGGACCGATTTCGATGACCGCCTCGTCGCCGTCGATGTTGATCTCGCCGACCACCGCATGGCTGGAACGGAGGCCGCCGAGCCACCAGCGGCGATCGCTCACGTAGATCAGGTCGCCTTCCTTGGCATCGAGGGCGTCGGCCACGCTGCGCGACAGGTTGGCCACGGGCAGTTGGGCCGTGCCGACCCGCTCGGGTTCCGTCTCGGCCTGACGGGGCTTCGCGGTTGTGCGGCAAAAGGCCGACTCGTCGCCCGGTGAGCCCTTGTAGAGAGTGAGGGCGTCCTTGACCGTGCCCCAGACGAGGCCCCGCTGCCGCTCGAAGGGCTCCGGGCGAGTCAACAAGGTGACGAACACGGCAATGGCGCCGCTCACGCAGATGCCGTAGCAAGCTCGCATGAACTTGTATTGCTTCATGCCGTCCAGCAGGCCGTCGCCCACGTCACCCATGGGCACGCCCTGGGCGAAGGGCGTGATCAACTGGGGATAGAGGATCGAGGCCACGATGGCGATCATGCCGCCGACCAGGGTGCTGATGGCTGCCGTCCGAGTGAATCTGCGCCAGAACACGCTCAGCAGGAGCACCACGACCAGAGGCGGCGTGACGGCCGCGGTGAAGGCGCCGTGGGCGGCGTAGATGGAGTCGAATTTCATGAACACCGGCACCAACGCGATGCCGACCGCCATGACCGAAACGGACGAAATCCGCGCCGCCCGAAGCATCTGCCGGTCCGTGGCGCCGGGGCGGACATAAGGACAATAGACGTCGTTCACGACGATGGCGGCCACGGCCGTGACGAGCGTGTCGACCGTCGACATGAGCGCCGCCGTCAGGGCGGCCAGGATCAGACCGAACAGGCCCGGGTGGCTCAGAAACTCGGTGGCGATATAGAAGGCGTTCTTCGGATCGATCGTGTCGGGGAGCACACCGGCGTGGACCAGGGCCCGGGCGGTCCAGCCTCCCGAGGCCACCACGCACGCGCCGACTGTCATGAGCACGACCATCAGGGCGAAGACGGCCTTGCGGCTTTCCGAAAGCGATCGGGCCGCCAGGAACCGCATGGCGATTCCCTGGTTCAGAAAGTAAAGCATTCCCGAATTGGCGATGCCGTCCTGCCAGAAAATGCCGACGCTCGGAAAGTCCGCCCGCTGGTTGAAGTTGTTGAAGGCCAGGCGGCAATCGCGAGGCAGGTTGTTCCAGAAGGCCTCGGCCCCGCCCAGGTAATGAGCGCCCAGGAAGAGAATGATCAACCCCGTGATCAGCAGCATCACGCCCTGGAGCAGGTCGGTCATGATCACGCTGGTCTGACCGCCCACGGTGACGTAGCTGACCGAAATCAGCGCCACCACGACGGCGCCCCAGAAGATCTCCCATCCGACCAGCCCGTTGAGCACCTTGCCCATGGTGAACAGGTTCACGCCCACGTAGCCCACCAGGTAGATGAGAATGTAGACCGTGGCCCAGAAACGCACCCCGGGTCCGAAACGGCGGCTGAAGTACTCGGGAATCGAGGTGACTCGCGAGAAGTAGAGAATCGGCAGCCAGCCGAAGGCCAGCAGGGGAAACCACAGCCAGTCGTTCAGATACGTTTGCGTGCTCGCCAGCCCGTACTTGTAGCCCATGAGGCTGTATTTGACGAAGCTGTAGGACCCAACCGTGGTGGCCACGAGGCTGAAGGCGATCAGCCACCACGAGAAGCGCTGCCCGCCGAAGAAGAAGTCCTTCGTCGTCTTCTGGCGGCGTCCGAACCACGTGCCGACGACGAGGATCAACACGAAGTAGCCGATCATGATGGCGTAGTCGATGGGCTCCCCGCGAACGTGGCCGCCGGTCTGGAGGACTTCTTCGGCCCCCCCGGTATAGGCCTTGGGCGAAGCCGTCTCCATGGGGGCATACTGCAGGTAGCCCTGGAGCGAGAGAAAGAAGCCCATCACGACCAGGCAGACGAGCAGGTTGCGGATGCCAGACGGCGTGAAGTTGATATAGCCTTGTCGCACCGCGTAGACGAGTCCGACGAAGAACACGACGCCGCCGACGCCGTACGAATAGACGAGTGGATCCATGAGCCGTCCGATTCCTTCGCTGCTGTCGGCCGCTTGATTCCCGCTTAGGGATGACCTCGGAATAACTTCGGCAATTCCATAGTAGCCATCACGCTCCGCCGTGATGTTCCCCAAAGAACTCTGCGAAGTTATTTCTGAGTCAGCCCTTACATGCGGGGAATCCCAGGCAAACGACCATAAGGCGACCGGAGACGGGTCGAGCCCGGGAGCATGCCCCACGGGGTGGGGGGGGTACGCAATCCAGAACCGTGATTGTGGCCGGACCGGGGCGAAAAATCAACGGGCGGCCCGATCTAAATGACTGGGCACGATTTCGGGGAGCCGTGTGGTTGGGGCGTTCGGCAGCGGAAAAGCCGGGCTAGGATGGGATGTTGATGCATGGTGCGGCGCGAATGGAGGTGGAAGGGACAAGAGCCAGGCTTTGGTAGTAGCGGTGGCATCCTTGCCGCCGGTGGTGTTGTTCTTTGGCTTCGTCATTCTGCGGTTCATGGTGGTGGGAGCAACAATTCCCTCAGTGAAGCGAGGGGGAGGGTTAGGGAGGGGGCTCGCGTCGCCACGTCGTTTTCCATCATCAGGAACAAGAACGGGCTGCCCAGTGCGTGCGAAGTAGCCACACCACTCGCAGCTCCAGCCCCTCCCCGGCCCTCCCTCTCGCTCGCAAGCTCGCTGGGGAGGGAGGTTGTAGCGGGTGGTCGAGGCTCTTGAACCCGGGCGACGAAGTCCCAAGAGCTTACCGGTGTTCGTCAGTGCACAAAGTGATCGGCGCCCGACGCTTCCACCCCCCAGTTTCCCATTTCCTATTTCGTCCTTCGAATCTGTTCGTATTTCGAGATTCGTATTTCGAATTTTCCCCGAAGTCGATCAACACAACCCCGCGCCACGACCGCCCGTCGTCGTGCTCGGCGATGTGGAATCCCCCTCCGCCTCGAAGAGGCACAACATACCAGCCCGGGGCACAGCGAAGCGGTTCCGCCGCCCAACGTCGCCCCGGGAAAGAAACTCACTTGTTCAGCATGACATCCGTTCTCGAATCGTCTTCGACTGCGGCTATTTGCTGCACGACAATGGCATACCCTTCGGCATTGACCATCACGCCATAATCCCCCGCACACGGTACTCCGATCGAGGCCCAACCATCGGGGCCAGTGAGGGCGGCAATGTCGGGTACGGGGACGGGGGAAGCGGTGATCGTGACTGCGGCCGTTTGCACCGGTTGGGCGCTTGCACTCAGAACGCGAATGTTCAGAGACCACGCGTTGGACATACTCAGTCTTCGTTCCAATTGGTCAGGTTCTGGTAGACCGGAGTGGTGATCCGAGTGGCAGAGTTGCTCGTAGCGCCGCCATAAGCGTGAACGCCAAAAGCCGTTCGTTTGCCCGATTGAATCCGGTAAACTGCCGCGCCACTTTGGCCTCCGGCGGTGTCAATGTCATAGAAGACTTTCCGATTCGACACGGATGCGATGCGGTTGCTGTCATACCATAGCGTACCGCGCGGCTTGTCGCCTGGGTATCCAGTCAGATTACCTGTCGTGTTGAGCAGCTCGGAACGACTGAGGACGCCAAATCCGAACGTTCCCACGACATCACCCAGGTTCGATGAAATCTTGATCGCGCCGTAATCGTACTCCTCCAGCCCACTCTCCGTCCAACCCGTTACCGAGTGAAAGACCTCGGCGGTTGTCATTCCAAAGGGCAATTCCGATCCGTTGCGTCCTGGCATGACGTCAATCCGCTTCACCCAGCCATGGCGTTCCGGTTTGCTTGGGTCGAAGATATAGACCACATGCCCCGCGGTAACCAACGTATTCGCTCCAATAAACCATCCGGTGCCGATCCATCGAGAATTATCGCGAGCCGTGATCAACAAAGATGACGTCACGCGCCAAGGGTAGCTGGACGTGTTCGTAATCTGGCGCCGGTCGTCCGGCCCATGGACCGTCTCCGGTGCGGGAGGCAAATGCCCATATGAGGCGACTGCGATATTGACCAGCCCCTCAATGTCGGGAGCACGTGGGGTTTCGGTCGTGCCTTGAACGCCACGGGAAGCTCGGGGCTTGGGAACCGATTCCATGCCGTTGGTGGTGTCCACCTTGTCTGATTTGGCGGTCCCAACTTCCGGGGCCGTTTCTGCAAGCAACGTGATCTCCGACTCGGAATCAAGATCGGCGTTGGATACGGGGGTGTGCCGGCCAGTTGGAATCACACGATCGTCCGTCTGCGTCGCCATCTTCAGGGCACGCAGAACGTTCAAACGTCCGTGCCCCATGCGATCATTGCGACCATCAGTATAGGGAATTGGACCGACCTTGTCCGCGGAATTGCGGATGATCTCGCGGACCTCGCTCTCCGTGAGGTTTGGGTTCGCCGAAAGCACTAACCCAACCGTTCCCGCCACAATCGGCGTCGCCGACGACGTGCCATTGAAGTCATCGACGTAGTTCCCACCAGTTCCAGGAGTTTGGTTGTATCCCTTGCTACCGGAGATGTCGGTCGTGGAATTGTGAACGCCGGGCGCAGCGACATCGATTTTGGGGCCAAAATTGGAACCCCACCAATATTCGCCGTCCCGACTGCTCGGTGTCTTTGGCTCATCGAACTCGTTGCTTGCCGAAACCGTAAGCACATCGTCCAAATTGCCAGGGAAGTCGTGCAACGAGTTGCCGTTGCCGGCGGCAATCACGATGACCGCCCCCTTTCCGCCCCGACCTTGCGTTCGTGCCCTCGTGAAGGCGTTTGTGATCGCCGATGACGGGCTTCCTCCGCCCCAACTGTTGCTAAGCACGTCGGCTCCATTCCGCCACGACCAATCGATCGCACGTTTAATCCATGAGTTTCTCGTAATCCAGTTACCGTCCGGGTGGGACGAGTAGGCGATTCTTACGGCGAGAAGCGAACAGCCACCGCCGATGCCCTTCACTCCCTTTTCGTTGTCATGAATCGCGGCAGCCAGGCCGGAACATGCAGTTCCGTGCGCATCCCAGTCCTGTGGCTCTTGAAATTCATCGTCGTCGACTCCGTCGTAATTGCCGACGATCGCGCCTGACAGGTCCTCGTGCCGAGTGTCCACGCCTTCGTCCAACACGGCAATCCGGATACTTGGCTTGCCTCGCTGTATTTGCCACGCCTCTTCTGCCTTCGTGATGCGGATCGCGTACTGCTCTGAAGCCAGCGGGTCAGATTCGGCCGGGGCCGTAGCACGATCGACACGGCGCGCAAGGTGTTTGCCAAAAGTCACAAAGTCGGGCTCCGCGTATTCGACCCCCTCGTATTCCAAGAGTTCGGCGGCTGCATCAAAGGGGTCAACGTCCGGCGAAATCCTGACCACATATTCGTTCCCCTCTTTGTGGACGACTTCGGCGAATTCTCCGACGAATGCTTTTGCGACCGATGCGCTTGTGAATCCGACGAGCAGCCGATCCGTCGCCATCGCATACGCGTCACCTGCGGCAAATACTGGAGAGACTCGTTCCACAGACTCTTCATCGATCACGGACGCTACCGCGGACTCAAGACGCGCTTCTGGTGCCTGAGGACTCGAAGCGACTTTGAAGATGGTGAACTTTTCTTGAGGCAACTCAAATCGCTCGTCGAAGTTACCAAACTCTGGTCGTCGAACTGCCGCCGAGCGGTGGCTATACGATGCGGGCTCCGTAAAGCGGACGCCTAGCATGTCCGGGACGGCTTCCAGTTCAATCGTTTGATCGCCAACGATGTATTGTCGTTTCATGGGATCGCACCTCGTTGATCAGGAGTGTGACTGGATCATCTGTTCTGTCGTCAGAACAACCGGCAGTGGCACGTGTTAAAACAAGTGCCGTTCGTGCAGCAGCGTTCCGGGCGACCGCCCCTTCCCTGCCTGGCATGTTTCGTTGCGTGCAGAGGAAAAGCCACCTCCCGGGTTGGGCCGCTTGCATCTGTTTTATAGGCTGCGCGTGATATGGCCATTCCTTTCTGAGACGCAGTCAATGAGCCTCAGGGAGTCGTGCCGCGATATGGCCACCCCTAGAACGTTTAACGGCGGAGTCTGTCATCTCCTCAAGGCCGTTGCGATATGGGCCGCCGAACCGTGGCCGCCCAGAGGATCCCACTCCAGGGGCTCACACCAACGACAGTTGGCCGATTGCCTGAGCCTGCGTCGGTGAAATCGAGCGCCCCAATCTTCCTTTCTCCTTCCCCCGCCTCCCCGCCACTTCTGCAACATCCCTCCATCCAACTATCCCAACTCCCAAACCACGACGCCCACCACCATGAACGGCAGAATATCGAACAAGGAACCGCAGAAGGACGAAGGGGAAGAGCGACGGTATTGCTGCTTCCAGAGAGCCTTGTGGTACGGCAAGGGGCGGGTCAGCATTCGACGGGGGTGGGGGAGGGGAGATTGGTCGGGGGCGCGGATAGGAGGGCGAGGCGGTCGACGACGGCGCTGGTTTCCTGCTCGATAAGGCGTTCTTCCGCCGGGGTGAAGGTCGGCCGGTAATAGCTTGGGGGCTGGAGGGTCGGCGCGTAGCGGTCTACGAGATGTTGGGCGTCGTCCAGCTCGCAATGCGAGAAGAGACGGGAGAGCATCGCTTCCGAGTCGTGGCACAGGTCTTCGTAGCCCACGACCATGGCGGCCGCGCGCAGTTCGGCGTTGCGCTGGATCTGGTCCGCTACGAATCCGTACAGGTACGACCAATAGCGAGCCCAGCCGCGCACTTCCTCGCCGCTTTCCCAGAGGTGGAAAATTTCCTCGGTCTCGGCGGGATCCTCCAGGTTCAGCGGGATTCGATGGACTCCGAATTCGAAGTGTCCCACGCGGTCGAGATACTTGAGCGAGCGGGGATGGCTTGCGGCGGCGCCTTGCAGCAGGCGGTGTTGTTTGATCAGCGATGCGATCTGGTCGCGCGGTTCACGGAACGGCAGCACGAAGCGGACGTCGGGGAACATCTTGTGCAGGTAGCCCAGGCGCGTGGCATTGTAGTTGGCCTTGGAGGCGTAGCGCGAAGCTTTGCGGAGCATGAGCATCTTGCGCACGTGGTCCCGGTAGAATCCTTCAAAGGCCGCGTTCTGCGTTTCAGCTCCCAGAACGTTGCTGACGGACGGATTGTGGAGATCTTGGAAGAACTCCATCCACAGCATTTCCTCGATGGCCTCGGGGCTCTCCGGGGTGACCATGATTCGGTCGCCGTGAGAACGTTCGACGGCCTGTTGATCGCTGGCGAGGAAACCGCCGAAGGCCTGGGACGACCAAAGGGGCGTGAAGATCGACCAGAAATCGCGATACTGATGGGTCGCCACGTCGTCGTGAGAGGCGACCACTTCCAGCAAGATCGTCGATCCGGATCGGGGAAGTCCGGCGATGTAGATCGGGGAGTGGATCGGAATCGTCTCCAGACGCTCGCGCATCGAGTTCGATTCGAGCTGTCCGACCCGCCGCCAGAAGCCGCGCGTCATGTGGAGGAAACTCGACAGCAGGTGTTCCGTGGTCGGGATCCGGAAGGCGTCGAAATCGTTGGTCTTGGCTGACATGATTACTTGATTTTCAAGGCCCACTTTAAGGCCGCGGCGCCGACGGTGAGGGAAATCCAGAAGGCGGCGTATCCGTTGCCCAGCCAGGAAGGCGCCCACGAGGGGGCGAATTCAAGTCGTGCGAGGTGGAAGACGGTGTCGACGAGCCAGGCGGTTCCGAGGACAAACACTCCGGCCAGCAGCATCGGTCCGAGGATCAAACCCATCTGGCGCAGGGAAACGCCGACGGCGTGCCTTGTCAGTGTGAGGACTTCGCGGATATCGCCGCCGTCAAATCGGCTGAGGGCGAGCCTCGCCTCTCCCGCCTGCGTGCTCAATTCATGGAGCCGCGATTGGGGCGAGATTCTGGCGTAGAGCAGCATGGACAAGCCGCCTGTCAAGGCGCCCAGGAGGGCCACCACGATGGCGGCCACGAGGGGCGTCGAAAGGAGGCTCCAGGCAAACAAGGGGTCGTTCATTGGGGGGCTGAATCCGTGGAAGTCTGGCGTCGTTCGCGCCATTTGCGCATGAAGACGCGATACGGCCAAAGGGCAATTGCCCAGAGGGCGATTCCGAGCGTGGCGACGAGGCCAAGCAGCGCGCCCAGCATGGTGAGTCCCGGGCCGGGCCCGACGTAGCCGAGTAGTGCAGTAACCAACATGTTTGAGCTCCGTTACGGACGGTGTTGTTGCACGCCTTGATTCAGTTCGAATTCGATGTAATCGGTGGGCAGACGGGTCGCTCCGCAAACAATGGCGATGCTCGGCGGGCCGTCGGGAAGGCTGGCGGGGTTTCGGAATTCCCAGACGACCTGGCCGCTGCGCATCACTTCCAGAATGCGTCCGCCGTCGGATTCGGTGATGAGGATGTTCCCGTTGGGGAGCAGTTGCTGGGCGGACCGAACGGAACTGTACAGCGGATCCTCGGCGGTGCCCGCATAGAACCAATGGATTGCTTCCGTTTCCGGGTCCAATTCCAGGATCCGCGACGGCCCGGCAGGACCCGGGTGCCCGACGTTGTCGAAGAGCAGGATCCGACCGTTGGGCAACACGTCCGGATCGTGCTGGCCGCGATACGGTCCGCGACTGGCCCAGACGAGGCGTTCGCTTTCCAGGTCGAGTATTCCCAGCGCACTCAGGGAGCGAAAGGAGACCATGATCTGCCCAGGGCGAGCGAAATCGTGATGGCTGGCAAACTCGGGCGTGATTTGCTCGACCGTATTGGTGTGGAGCAAATCCCAAGCGTTTTCGGAAATGGGCGTCAGCAAGGTCGCGTAGTCGGAATTGGCGATCGCGTCGAGGAGCGACACGCGCCGCAGAACCTCGCCCTCCGGTGATATGACGAGCACGAAGTCTTCCAGAAGGACCTGCGACAAGTGGGGCGCCCCCGGGACCGGAATGCGATCGGTATCGCGCCATTCGTGTTCGAGCGTGACGATCGAGTTGTCGGGCCGCACGCAGAGGTCATGATGGACGTGCGCAGGGATCTTCCAGAGCACGTTGGAATCGCGGTCGACCTTGGCGAGGCCATAGCCCCAGGGAGTATCGCCGGCAGACTCGTACATTGCGATCAAGTCGCCGTTTGGGAACAGGTGCGCCCGGCGCCAATGGATGAAACGTTCGGGGACGGGGTGTTCCACATGGGGCGGCTGGCTCCACAAGGAGTGGAAAGGAACTTGCCAACGATGGAGGAGACGACCGTCCATGTCGATCAGGAACGCCGCGCTGTCGTGTCCCGAAGTGTAAAGGGTGCAACCGTCGGAGCACTTCTCGGGGTCGTGCTGCACCACGCCCCGGCGTCCGAAACGCGGCGTGAACCAAAGATCGGTCTCTCGCAACGAAGAGGTCAACGCGAACTGGCGATGCAACGCGCGGGCGGCGTCGTAGGATGACTTGAGGATCTGCGGGTACGGGAAGCAGCGAAACTCGGTCACCAGGCTTCCGGTCAGGAAAGCGACGACCGATACCCCCAGCAGCAACAACAGTATGCTGGGTTGCTCCCGTGGAACTCGCCGAACGGGTTGCGAGGGGGCCGGGTGGTCGGATTCGGTTGACGTGGACATGCGAGTCATCTCCGATGCCGGTCAGGCTCCGTCACGTTTACGAATTGGGATACGCCTCGATGCAACGTGTTGGCGCCGGCTGACAAGCAGCCAGTGCCGTCCAAAACCCCAAGTGTGACAGAGCCTGGCCATGTCAATTCGCATTGGCGAGGTGCTGCTGAGTTCAAGCATCGGTGGTTACAAGTCCGGCCTCGGTGATCGTCGCCTGTTCCTGGTAGGAGTCGTAGTCGGTGTTGACGTCCCACAATTCGCGTTCCTGCCGGGTCAGTATCTGGTCGGCGGCCAGCAGGCCCATCAGGATGCTGTGGTCCTGATTGTTGTATTTGAAGGCGCCGTAGCGGCCGATCGGGGTCAAACCTTGGAAGTTGCGGAGGAAATCGACCACGACTTCCAGATGACGCTTGTATCCGCGGGCGTATACCGGGTAGGACTTGGGAACACGGACGACGGCTCCGTCGAGGATTTCAGCGCCGCCGAGCAGCCCGGTGCTGCGAATTTCCTGCCGGGCTCGATCGATGATCCGCTCGTCCGACTCGCGCCATCCCTGGTCCTCGTCGTTGCACCAGTACTCCATGGCGACGATCGTGTTTTCGGACGGTCCGTATAGATGGGGCACCCAGTTTCGGAAATTCGTGATGCGTCCGACTTGCAGATTCGGTTCGTGGACGTAGACCCACTGATCGGGGAACAGGTCTTCCCCGGCAACGTGCAGATAGGCCACGATCGTGTTGCGAAACTTGAGCGAGTTCACCGCGCGGCTCACCGGTTGGGGAACGCCGTCGAGTCCGCGGACGAGCAGCGTGAGCGGCATGGTGGAAATGACGTGGTCGAAGTGTTTACGGGTTCCGTCGGCCAGTTCCACGCCGCCGACGCGTTGGTCCGAGTGGAGGACGCGCTTGACAGGGCATTGCAGATGGACCTTGCCGACCGTATTGACGAAGTCCGCCATGCGCTCGTAGACCATGCCGGTTCCGCCCGTGGGGTAGCCGAATTCATCGGTCAGGGTGCGGTGGTGTCCGCCTCCGAGCCGCAGGGCGTTCTTGATCACTTCGCCCAGGGTGAGCTTCTTAATGCGTTGAGCCGCGAAGTCGGCGTCGAGGTCCTTGCAGGAGATGCCCCACAGCTTCTCGCTGTAGGACTTGAAGAACGTGTTGAACAGGGTTCTGCCAAAGCGCCGCACGACCCAGGATTCAAACGTCTGGTCGTCCGTACACGAGGGCGCCATTCGCTCCCGGAGGTAGCTTGCCATGCAGGCGGCGGCTTTGCCGAAGCCGAGGTTGCGCAAGGCGTTGACCGGCTCCAGGGGGTAGCGGAAGAACCGGCCGCGATAGAAGATTCGCGTGAGCCGTTCGACCATCCGGTAGTCTTTTTCAACGACTTCCAGCCACAGTCGGTTGACCCGTGCGTCACTGCTGAAGAAACGATGGGGGCCGAGATCCACCGTCTGGTTCCAGAGTCGGAGCGACCTCGACATCCCGCCGATTTCGTCGCTCGCCTCGTAGACTTCGACTTCCACGCCTCGCTTGGCCAGTTGATAAGCGGCCGTGAGGCCTGCGGGCCCGGCGCCGATGACACAGACCGATTCGGAAAGCGTGCCGTGAGGCAGCGAATTCATGATCTTCCTCGTAACGGAGTTCGACACAGAAGAGAAGAATAGGAGACAACCCTCGGCAACCGTCAAACGTCGGCGCCGGCCGAGCAGAACCGGTGAGTATGTCACGAAAGGCAGCGGTACGATGATTCGAACATCGATACCACCTCGGATGCTCCACCGTGCGCGCCCCGCAAAAGCGGGACAGGGAGGGCCAGGCTCGGGCCGGCAAACTCCTAAGCAACCCTAGGTCGCGGGACTACCTCGGTCCAGCAAGACTCGGCGCACGCAGCTAAGCGCTAAATTCACTGCGTCGAACAACGGGAAGAAGCGGTAGTTTCGGAATATTCGGAATGGGGAGGGAGTTGTGATGGTCAGGGCGTTCGGTAATGCAAAAGCCGGGCTAGGATGGAGCGTTGAAGGGCGACGCGAGGTGATTTGAGGTGGGAAGAGGAGCCCGGCTGAAGTCGCACGAATGGCAAGATGAACCGCAGAATGAGGAAGGGGAAGAGGAACGCCACCGGCGGCAGGGATGCCACCGCTACTTCTTTCAGCGGGCCGCGAGTTGCTTGACCTTGGCCATGTCGGCCTTGGCCTTGGTCGTGTCGCCCTGGGTCTGATAGGCGACGGCGCGGTTCTGATAGGCTTTGACGTACCTGGGGTCGATGTCGGTGACGGTCGTGAAATCCTCGATGGCCTTGTCGAGGTTGTTCATGATGCGGTAGACGAGTCCGCGGTTGAACAAGGCATTGACGTAGCGAGGGTTGAGTTCGATGGCCTTGTTGTAGTCGTCGAGGGCCTCGGCCAGATTGCCTTTGCGGGTGTGGACCACGCCGCGATGGCAGTAGCAGTTGGGATCCTCGGGATTGAGGTCGATGGCCTGGGAGTAGTCTTCGAGGGCCGCATCGTCGGCGCCGAGTTTGCCCTGGAGCGCGCCGCGGCTGTACCAGGCCTGGGCATTCTTGGCGTCGATCTTGAGGGCCGCGTTGAGATCCTCCAAGGCGCCCTCGCGATTGCCCTTGATCGAGCGGGAATTGGCCCTGGCGATCAGGCATTCCACGTGGCGCGGGTCGAGGGCCAGGGCGCTGTCGAAGTCGGCCAGGGCCTTGTCGAAGTCACGGCAGCGGAAGTAGGCCAGCCCGCGTCCGTAGAACGACTTGGCGTGCTTGGGGCGGAGGCGAACGGCCTGGGAGTAATCGTCGGCGGCCTCCCGGTAGCGTCCTTGCTTGAACTGGGCCAGGCCTCGGTTCGTGTAGGCCTTCCCGTCGTTGGGGTCGACGCGGATGACCTCGGAATACTCCTCGATGGCCCGGTCGAGGTCGCCCTTTTGTTCGTAGGCGTTTCCGCGGTTCCCGTGGGCCTTGAGGTGGTCGGGGTTGATCTCGATGGCCTTGTCGTAGTCCTCGACCGCGGCGTCGGCATCCCCGTCGAGCGCCTTGGCAAGTCCGCGAGACACGTAGGCGTCGGCGTCGGTCGGATCGTGCTCGATGGACCTGGTGTAGTCGTCGATCGCCTCGGCGAAGTTGCGTTGTCGGAAACTGACGTAGCCTCGGTTGAAATAGGCCTTGGCGTATTTGGGGTCGGCTTCAATCGCATGGTTGAAGTCGTCGGTGGCCTGTTCGTATTGTTCGATTCTGGTGCGAGCGCAACCCCGGTTGTAATAGGCGACCGCTTCGCCGGGCGAGTAATCGAGGACGGCGCTGTAGTCCTTGATGGCATCCTCGTGACGCCCGTTGGCCTCCAGGCAGTTGCCCCGACTGTAATAGGCTTCCGTGTACTTCGGGTTGATCTGGATCGCCTCGGTGAAGGCCTGGATCGCCTGGTCGTAGTCCTTCGTTTCCTGAAGAGCCAGTCCGCGGTGGAAGAGATCAGATTCGTCAAACATGGTTCTGCCCTGGGCAAGGAGGGGGTGATTTGGTGTTGGCCTGGACTATTCTGCCGAGGCTGACGATCGCGAAGCCAACGGCGTGGGCTGGCAATAGTCTTTGTGCCCCTAAAGGACGATCTCCTGCTCTTCCGCACCCAAGTTCGGGGCCTCGACCTGTTCCGGTGCGGCATCGAGGGTGGTTCGCTGGCAGCCAAACAGGCAGTTTCCGTCTTGTTCCTTGGCGGCCTTGAGACACGCGTCGAGCCGTTCGAACACGTCCAGGTAGGTCTTGTCTTCGGGCGACACCTCGGTAACGCCGCCACTTGTCGTGAGGCTGAAACGGGCATTGCCGTGGACGAAAACGAGCTTGGCGACGGTCTGGCGAATCAGCTCCGCCGTCTTGATGGCCGCCCGGGGACCGGAATCGACCGTCATCAGCAAGAACCGTTGACCCGAGAACCGGCCGACCATGTCGGATTTTCCCATCTGGGACGAAAGGAATTCGGCAATCCGGTGAAGGACCTTGTCGCCCACCAGGCAGCCCTGCTGCTCGTTGCACAGGCCGAAGCCGTCGAGATCGAAGAGCAGCGCGCTGATGGAGCGGTTCTCGTGCCGCTTCTGATTCCACCATTCGTGGAGAGCCACCTCGAGCCCGATGCGATTCCGCACGCCGGTGAGCGAGTCCTGGTAGAGCTTCTGCTCGATTTTGTCCATGCGATCTTCGAAGCGGGCGATCGTGAGGAAGGCCACTTCCTGATCGTCGCGGAGCTGGTGCCGGGCCACGCGAAGGTTCGCGATCTCCTCCAGGAGCCGGGCATTGGCAGCTTCCAGGTCGGTGTCGAAGTCCATGTGGACCAGGTTGCTGACGGTGGTTTCGATCTGCGACGCCTGGTTCATATTGGCGAATTCGATTTCCTCGCCCAGGCTGGCGAGTTCGCCGAGTTCGTCGACCCGGCCCGCGAACCGTTCGGCCGCCTCGCTCTGTTCGGCCAGGTAGGATTCGCAGTCTTCTTTGAGCCTGGTCCAGCAGTCCTTGATCGTCTCCACGTCGGAGTTGCCGCGGATGGAACGGAGCAGGGTATCGATCTCGGTGGACCGTGCCCCGCTCTTCATCATGGCGATGTTGAGGCGGAGAATCGATGTTTCAACGTATTTCTCGTTGAGATCCCAGATCTCGGGAGCGTCGGTTGTTGCCAGAACGGCCGCTTCCTCATCGTAGGCTTCGTCGAGAGGTTCGAGATCCATGTCGAATTCGTCGCCGTCATCGAGCATGGCCTCGGTGTCCGCCCCCATCATCTCGCTGAGCATCGACTCGAAATCATCGTCAGCGGATTCCGGGGCGGAGCCGAACTGAGACCAGGGCGCCGTCAGCGTGGGGGGACCGTAGCCAAGGCGCACGGCGACCGCATAACCCACAAAGAGGTTCAGTACGCCGATCAGCAAGGTACACAGAATCAGTCCCACGAGTGGTCGTCCCCCGGACGTCGCTCCCAATGGATCGAAATCGTTCAGGGAAGTATAGGTTACTCAAAGGGAAAAGGACGGGACCTCCCTGAGCTGCAGATTCCCTGAAATGCAGGGCGAGGGCTGGAGGATGAAGACTGGAGGCTGTAGGTTTCTGATGCGGGGTCGATTGGTGTGGAGAACCGATTTCGATGCAACGAAAGCCCCTGTTTGGCTGTCCTTCAGCCTTCAGACTTCAGTCTTCAGCCCTCGCCTCGGCCGCGGGAGCGGTGGAGAGGAACGTAGGGGTCGCAACGGTTGCGAGGGACCGGGGAGGCGTGTGTCGTTGTTCGCCGGAGCGAAGAGCGACTTTAGCGCCGCGTGAATCCTTCCGTGGCGAGTTGCTGGACGAGTTGGGGCGACGCGTTCTCGAACAGAAAGACTTCGCTCTGGCTCTCAGGAGATTCCTTGGTGCGGACGATGCAGACGATCTCGGCGCCTTCGGCCCGTCGTCGCCGGAGTTCGTCGACGAGGCGTTGCTCCTCGGGGGTGAGCGAGTTGGCCACTCCCTTGCGGAGGGGAGCCGCAGCCTGGTTGTCGCGGCTTTCGGTCAGAAGCTGGATGGCATCGGCCTCGGGCATCGACTTCGGCATGCTGGGCTCTTCCACCTCGACCAAGGTCGCTTGCTTGACGGGTGAGGCCGCCTTCTCATCGAAGACAAACGCCAGGTTCGCTTCTTCGAGTTCCTGATGGATGGAGTCCAAGGCCGCGTAGATTCCCTCGTTGCATTCCGGATCGGCTGCGTTGCAGACGCCGATGACGTATCCCTCAGTGGAGAAGAGTCCGCCGCCGCTGCGGCCTTGAACGGGGAGCCCGCCCACTTCGGTGTTGGCCGGCCCCATGTACTTGTCCTGGGCGGTGACTTTGCTGCGTCGGACCGTCGGGTCTTCGCCGTGATTGCAGCCGACATTCACGACGGGCGTTCCAACGGCGACCGCGTAATTGCGAGGAGCAACCCGGGCCGGCTTCACCGGGCCGGGGCAATGGATGGTCAGCAGACCGACGTCGCGTTGATCGTCAAATGCGAGGAGTCGGCCGGAAACGGTCTGCTTTTCGCCCAAGCCAAAGAGATCGACTTCGATGTTGCCGCCTTCGCGGTAGTCGCGAAAGATGTGCCCGCACGTGAGGACGAGCGCTCGTCCTTCGCGGGCGTCGATAATCGTTCCGGTTCCGATGCTCGGGCCCAGGGAGTCGAACACGCGGAGCCGGACGGTGGCGGCGATCAGTTGCTCGTTGCTGGTGGGTTGGTTCCGGCTTGCCGGGGTTGAGGGCGGCATGGACCCGCGGGGGTCCTTGACCCGCTCGAGCGGCTCAAGAGGTTGTGTCTCCAGGTTAAGGGCCGCGGTGGCCTGCTTCGAGGGGATCGGCAAGTTTTTGGGCGTCGAAACCGGGTGGATCGGTGGTCCGCCGGGTTCGGGAAGGCGTTTGGGTGGGACCAGTTTCTGGGCCTTGTCGAACATCTCCTGCAACTGGCCGATGGAGTGGGGCCCGAGGGCTCTGGCCGTCTCGCGACCGCCGACGGTCATGATGAAGCACGGAACCTGGGTGACGCCGTAGCGTTTGGCCAGGTCGCGGTTCCTGTCGTAGTCGAGCTTGCGGACCGGATAGCCCCGGGCGATCATTTGATCGATCACGGGAACCATCCCCTGGCAGGGCCCGCACCAGGTGGCGGAGAAGTCGAGGAGCACGGGACCTTCATCGGGTCCGGCGCCGGTGAGAACGAGGGCCAACAGGGCGGTGTGCAATCCGGTCATCTCGCAACTCCTTTGCGATCAAACGGCACCACGCGAAATCGAGGATCGCATGACCAAGGAAAGCGAGGACGCGTCAGAGCGCGCGAACCTGCCGCGAGAAGATGCTGGCGCCGGAGGCGTCGTGCGCGTCGGCAGTAGCAAGCCTCATCGGCAACTTCCATGTCACCTTGGGTCGTGCGGATCACCAACCCAAATCGGCTGCCTGGTTCCAAGCTCCGTGCCGGGAACCTCGCAAGCGTCTTCTGGGTCACGGAATCTGCGGGGTACGAAATCCGTTTCGTCTTCTTCTTGTCGTTCCGGCGCCCCGCCCGGCGCGATCCAGCGCCTTGTGGGTGGGATGCAGGCTCCCGTTGTGGACAGCAGTCCGTTACGTGTGCGGTCCGAAGCCTTTGGATGGGAGCGGGCCAATGCGGGGTAGTGGATCATTGTGCCCGGGATCCCATTTCGGGACAATCGCAATACGGCAGGAATGGCCATCGAGATCAGGGAAAATCCACAAATTTCCGAAAAAACCTTGCGGCGCCCTTCATGCACGTAACCAGTGTGCTCGCTTGGACTTGAGTAAATTGACCCCACTTGCGTCCGTCCTTTCGCCGCTCATCGGATCGGTGCGGCCTTTTCGCCCGCGAACACCAAAAGCCCTTCCCTCCCCCCGACTGGAGCCGGTATACTGGCGAAATTACAGAATACGGAACCACCCGGTCCTACTGGAAGACGAAGCGAGACATGAGTCAATCGCGGCAATTCATCTCGGCGGACGAAGCCCAGGCCCCCTATTTCGTTGGCATTGATTTGGGCGGGCAAAGTATCAAGATCGGACTGGTCGACGACCTCGGACGTCCGCTCTCCTGGCTGAACGTTCCCACCGAAGTCGAAAAGGGCTGCGAGGCCGCTTGTAAACGTATGGCCGAGGGCATGAACCGCGCCATCGCCGAGGCGGGCGTCGACAAGTCCGAGGTGGCCTACGTGGGACTTGGCTCGCCCGGGACGATGGACATTCCGGCGGGCAAGCTCGTGCTCCCGGTCAACCTCAAGGGGTGGGAGTATTTTCCGATTCGCGATCGCCTGGCCCACCACTGCGGCAAGCCGGTGGCCTTCATCAACGATGGAGCCGCGGCCGCCTACGGCGAGTATTGGGTCGGCGCGGGGCAGGAAATGAACAGCCTGGTCCTGCTCACGCTCGGCACGGGGATCGGCTGCGGGATCATTGTCGGCGGTTTCTCCATCGACGGCGAGAACAGCCACGGCGCCGAGTGCGGCCACACGATCGTCAATTCGGCTCCCGACGCGCGCTGGTGCAACTGCGGACAGCGAGGCCACCTGGAAGCCTATTCCAGCGCCACCGCCGTCGTCCGCCGCACCCAGGAGATGCTCGATGCGGGCCTGGCCACTTCCATCCGTGATCGCGTCGAGGCCGGCGACACGCTCACGCCCAAGCTTGTGGCCGAGGAAGCGGAACGGGGCGACGCCCTGGCCGACGAAATCGTCATGGATACCGCCTACTGGCTCGGCATCGGCCTGGTCAACCTGATCCACACGATCGATCCCAGCGGCGTCCTTCTGGGCGGCGCCATGACCTTCGGGGGAAACGGTTCGGAACTGGGCAAGCGCTTCATCGGGAAGATCCACGAAGTGATCAACGAACGTGCCTTCGCCCTCCTTGCCGAGCGACTCCAGATGGACTTCGCTTCCCTGGGCGGCGACGCCGGGTATATCGGCGCCGCGGGAATCGCCCGGGCGGAGTATCTCAAGGAGAAGTGAAGAGGCTGGAGACTGGAGACTGGAGACTGGAGGCTGGAGACTGTAGGCTGGAGACTGTAGGCTGGAGGGCTGTGGCAGGAGACGTTTCTCGATAACATCCTCAGCATACCCAAATGGCATCAGGGCTTTTCATCAGGAGGTCGGTATGATGCGTGGACGGTTTCAACAACTCGTGTTCGCTGTCATCCTCGGCGTCTCTGTTTGGGTTTTGCTCTCGGCTCCGTGCCTTGCCGGCGACGACGCGGCTCCCTGGTTGTCCGGTTCCAAGGACAGCTTCCAGGGCTTCGACCGCTACACCTTCCAGTTCGACGGCGCGACCAGCCACATGGTCGTTCCGAAGGAAACGGCCGAAGGGAAACCGTGGGTCTGGCGAGCCCGCTTCTTCGGGCACGAACCGCAAACGGATCGAGCCTTGTTGGAACGGGGCTTCCACGTGGCCTACGTCAACGTGGGCGGCCTGTTCGGCGCCCCGAAGGCGGTCGAGCGGTGGAATCGCTTCTACAAGCTTCTCACGGAGGAATACGGCTTCTCGAAGAAGCCCGTGCTGGAAGGCATGAGCCGCGGCGGGCTGATCGTCCTGAACTGGGCGATTGCCAATCCGGACTGTGTTTCGGCCATCTACATTGACGCGCCCGTGTGCGACATTCGCAGTTGGCCCGGCGGCAAGGGAAAGGGAAAGGGCAGCCCCGGAGACTGGAAGGGATGCCTCGCCGTCTACGGGCTGACGGAGGCCAACGTGGATGGGGCTAACATTCATCCGCTGGACCGGCTGAAACCGTTGGCCGACCACAAGGTGCGGATCCTCAGCGTCTGCGGCGACGCCGACGACGTCGTGCCCCTGGATGAGAACACACGGATTCTCGAGCAGCGCTACCGCGAACTGGGCGGCCTGATCCGGGTGATCGTCAAGCCGGGCGTGGGCCACCATCCGCACAGTCTCAAGGACCCGACCTCGATCGTCGAATTCCTCCTCCGGCACACGGAGAAGCCGGCGTCCTGATTTCCCTCGGGAAGGCGTTCCTCCCGAGCCCCGCAAGAGAACGGCAAAGTCCGGGCACCACGCTCAGAGCGGGCGTCGTAGCTGCAAGGGAGAGTTTGCACGGCACGCGTTCTTGACGCTCAGACGCTCCTCACGGCGGAGCGTGAGGGTTACTATTCTTGACTTCGCAGTTCTCCGGCGTCCCCGCTGTCTTGCTTGCACGGCGTTTCCGGGCTGCTATTATGGCACGAAGTCCTACCGGTACCTTCCTCAAGGAGTTCGCCATGCGCCCTCGCCACGTGACTGCCGCCGTTTCCTTCCTGCTCCTGGCGGCGTTTGCCATTCCGGCAATCGCCGACGTCACCCTGCCCTGCGTGTTCAGCGACCACATGGTCCTGCAGCGGGACAAGCCGGTGGCGGTCTGGGGATGGGCGGACGCGGGCGAACAGGTTCGCGTTTCCATTGCCGACACCTCTGCCAAGACGAAGGCCGGACCGGACGGGCGCTGGTCCCTCTCGCTTGAACCTCTCGCCGCGGGCGGCCCGCACACCATGGTGGTGGAAGGCGCCAACAAGCTCACCATCAGCGACGTGCTCGTCGGCGAAGTCTGGCTTTGCTCGGGCCAGTCCAACATGGCCATGACCGTCTCGCGATCCGCCGATTTCGACAAGGAGAAGGCGGCCGCCAAGTGGCCCAAGATCCGCATGCTCACCGTAGCCCGCAAGGCGCAGCCCGAACCCACCGATCGCTGCCAGGGCGAGTGGACGGTCTGCACTCCCGACACCGTGGGCGGTTTCTCCGCGGCCGGCTACTTCTTCGGACGCACGCTCCGCAAAGAGTTGGATGTTCCCGTGGGCCTGATCAACTCGTCGTGGGGCGGCACGGCGGTTGAGGCGTGGACCAGCATGGAGGTGCAAGAAGCGATTCCGCAACTGAAGCCCATGCTCGCGAGTTGGCAGACCCAGATTGACACCTACGATCCGGCGGCCGCCAAGGCCCGATACGAGAAACAGCTGGACGCCTGGAAGGCCAAGGCCGCCAAGGCCAAGGCCGACGGCAAGCCCGCTCCGCGCAAACCGCGAGCCCCGATGGATCCGAAGGTCAATCAGAATCGTCCGGCCAACCTCTTCAACGGGATGATCCAGCCCCTGATTCCCTACGGCATCCGCGGCGCCATCTGGTACCAGGGCGAACACAACTCCAACGGCGAGCAATCCACCCGTTACGGGCTGCAGCTCGAAACCCTGATCGCCGACTGGCGTGCCCGATTTAATCAGGGCGACTTCCCGTTCTTCTTCGTCCAGTTGCCCAACTACATGAAGCCCCAGCAACAACCTTCGGAATTCACCGGCTGGGTCATGGTCCGCGAAGGCATGCTCAACACCCTCGCCGTGCCCAATACGGGCATGGCCATCACGATCGACGTGGGTGAGGAGAAGGACATTCATCCGAAGAACAAGCAGGCCGTCGGGCTTCGCCTTGCCCTGTGGGCCCTGGCAACCGTCTACGGCGAGGAGTGCGTCTACTGCGGACCTCTCTGCACGGCCGTGCTTTTCGAAGATGACGCCATGGTCGTTCAGTTCGACCACGCTGGCGACGGTCTGAAAACGAGCGACGGGGGGCCCGTGAAAGGCTTTGCCATCGCCGGTTCCGACCAGAAGTTCGTATGGGCCGACGCACGCATCGACGGCGATCGCGTGATCGTGTCGTCGAAAGACGTGAAAAACCCGGTCGCCGTTCGCTACGCCTGGGCCAACAACCCGGAGGTGAACCTGGTCAACTCCGCCGGCCTTCCCGCCTCCCCCTTCCGCACCGACGAGTGGGTCACACCGATCACCGGAAGGTAGCGAGTGGAGAAAGGAAGATTTGGAGAAAGGAAGATGGGCGGGGTGGATGGGTCAAAAGCTCTTGTTTGGCTGTCCTTCAGCCTTAGGCCTTCAGTCTTCAGCCTTGCCTCCACCGTCATTCGTTTTCACTTAGGCTGTTGAGGGGGTCATTACGTTGTGGTGACGTTAAGTTGTTTCCTCGTGGTGTGTTATGTTTGAAGGCCGGCTTTCGGAGAAGAGGGAACCGTCCTTCGAAGCAGGGTACGGGGGCCTTTTCTCTGGTCCGGTTTCTTTCAGCAAGCCCCGAGGCATGGTGTTTTCCATCGGCTGAGGTTTTTGGTCGTGCCAGGTTGCCACAAGGTTCGAGTGTCGTTATGCTACGGGTGGATTTTGGGGGCTGGAGGCTGCCTGCGCGAGCAAGTGGTCTCTCAAAGCGGGGGAACGGGTTACAGGGTCTTCAAGAATTGATTCTTGCGTTATTTTGTCCCTCGCGGCCGAGCAGCGCAGTTTTGCCTCAAGCCCACGTGTCATCGTTCTTGTCAAGCATCTGATCTGGAAACTTCTGCCTATTCAGGGCATCCGGGGGATGCGCAGACCCGTGGGAGGTTTCTCATGAGACAGCGAAACCGGGGATTCACGCTTGTGGAACTGTTGGTGGTCATCGCCATCATCGGCATCTTGATCGCCCTGTTGTTACCAGCGGTGCAGTCCGCTCGAGAGGCTGCGAGACGTTCGCAGTGCTCAAACAACCTGAAGCAGTTGGCCTTGGCAGCTCACAACTACCACGACGTACACAAGAAGTTTCCTCCGGGCCATTTACGTGGCACCGCCTTGTATGCCGACGCAACGAACCACGAGTGCTGGGGTTGGCATGTGTTCCTGATGCCGTTTATGGAACAGAACTCCATGTACGATCAGTTGGCGCCGAACACGTATCGGTTGGAGGATGTGTGTGCGGGGTTGAATCCAAGTGTTCCGGATCCGGCGACAACGTTGGCGACGCAGATTTCGGGTTTCATTTGTCCGAGCGATCCGAACGACGGGGTTTCCCACGCAGATCGGCACTTCGGCGGGGGCGTGGGGACGAGCGCTGCCGGGCTGGGCAACTGGCGGCCCGGATTGACGAACTACGTGGGCAGCCGCGGGATGCAAGACCGGTGCAAGGACGCCGGCGGCGACCCGATGGGCATGTACTTCTTCGACAGCAAAGTGAAGATCGCCGATATCCTCGACGGTACGACCAATACGATCATGATCGGGGAACGGGACAGCAAGTTCTGCCGGGGAGGGACATGGCCCGGTATCCGGAACCCGGCAGGTCACGGCGGACGGGCGATCTGGAACAACATGGCCCACGGTCGAACGGTGATCAATTCTCCGCTTGCCGTGTACGCTTGGGATGCTGACAAGGGATGCGGCGAGGGCTATTCGAGCTTGCATCCGGGAGGCGCCCAGTTTGCGATGTGCGACGGTTCGGTGCGGTTCATCAGCGAGACGATTTCGTCGATTCTGGACGCCGATCCGAGCGGCAGCGGCTTGCACGCGTACGACGCCTTCACTCCGGGAGATCCGAACTACTCGTGGTTTACGGTGTGGCAGCGTTTGAATCGCCGCGACGACGGGTTCCCGGTCAGCAACTTCTGATCCCTGTGGAAAGGACGCCGTCCAGCGCACGGCGTTTGAAGATCGAGACAAGATTACGCCCTCCGCTGTTCCAGAATTCCAGAGCAGTGGAGGGCGCGCCGTTCAGTTGCTTCGTCTTACTACCGAAACACCATCAGGAGGGTGACTATGCGGAGTCTTTGCAGAATCGCCGGGTTGATCGCGGTCGTGGCTTGCTTGGGATGCATGTCGTCGAGCGATCACCCCGATGTCGGCAGGGTGACGGGAACCGTAACCCTGGACGGGTCGCCATTGGTCAACGCGGTGTTGACCTTCGAACCGCTGGAAGAGGGGCGTCCGTCCTACGGCAGGACGGACGAGAGCGGTGAATACAAGCTCTACTACACGGACGACGACCCGGGCGCCATAATCGGCAAGCATCGTGTGCGGATTACCACGGCCGACTCGGGCAACGAAGACGAGGGCGTTGCGCCTACGCCGGAGAAGCTTCCGATGAAGTACAACGTGCGGACCGAATTGGAGGAGGAAGTGACGGGCGGAAGCCAGACGATCAACTTCGAACTCAGTTCGGAAGGCGAGGTTGCCAAGGAATCGAAGAATCGGTGATGCCTGGTTGGCCTCTTCGGTTTGGGAGTGGGCCACACTGGTTGGCAAGGCCAGTGCGGCCCACTTCGTTTCTTGGCGGTTCGCAGGCCGTCACACTCGTCGATGGTCGTATCACGGCTTGCATCGATTCGCTACGGGCTAGACCAACTTCCGCAAAGAGGCTACGAATCCTGGGCGATCAACGCGTCGAGTTCCGCCTTGAGGCGGGGCAGGATCTCGTCGTAGGAGAAGGCGCCGAGTCGCTCGCCGCGACGTTTGAGATTGACGTAGTTTGGTCCGCACCAAAGCCCCAGGTCGGCGTCGTCGGTTTCGCCGGGGCCGTTGACCCGACACCCCATTACGGCAATGGTGATTGCCTTATCCGACGCGTAGGCGGTCATCTCCTTGACCTTGGCGGCCAGGTCGACGAAGGCCTCGTTTTCCACCCGGGAACAACTGGGGCAACTGATGATGTTCAGTTTGCTTGGATCCAGGGCGGTGATTTCCGGTGCCCGGCCGGCAGCAACGTCGGCAAGGATCTTCTGACCGGCTTCAATCTCCTCGTGTTTCCGGTCGTTGGGGACGGTGAGCGAGACGCGGATCGTATCGCCGATTCCTTCAGTGAGCAAGGCGTGAAGGGCGAGTTGGGTTTTCTGCACGCCCTGGGGCGGCATGCCGGCCTCCGTCACGCCCAGGTGCAGGGGAACCTCCGGACGCTGGGCCGCGAAGCGCCGATTCACTTCCACCACCTGGGCCGGATCGGAATCCTTGAGCGAGACGCAGTAACGCGTGAAGCCGATTGAATCCAGCAGTTCGCAGTGATCCAAGGCGCTTTCGAGCATGGGGCCGATCGAGTCGTCGGGCTCGTATTTCTCCCGCTTGGCCGGGTCGACCGATCCGCAATTCACGCCCACGCGAATGGCGCAGTCATGCCTGGTGGCAACGTCGACAAGGAAGCGGACCTTGTCCTGCCAAGGACGCTCACGCTCGTGGTGGTAGAGATGCCCCGGGTTGTAGCGGATCTTGTCGACCCAGGGGGCCACGTCCAGGGCCAGGCGGTAATTCTCCTGAAGGTCGACGGAGAGATTCGCGCCCGTCCGGTCGCGGATTTCTTTCAGCGCCTCGGCTTCGCGGCGGCTGTCGACCGCCACGCGAACGATCGCCGCCCCGGCTTTGGATAAGGCCTCCGCCTGGGCTGTCGTCGCCTCCACATCAGAGGTCTTGGTGGCGCACATGCTCTGCACTGCGATTGGGTGTCCCGATCCGATCGTGATCGATCCGATCGGTACGGAGCGCGTGGGATTCCGGGAAAGCGAATCATTTTTCATAGCGTCGACTCAAAATCAGGTGAACAGTCGTAGCGGTGGCATCCCTGCCGCCGGTCATCGTCATGTAGCTCTTATTCAAAGCTAAGTAACCTAATAAACGATAGTTACAGCAAACGAGCCGCCGCGCCCAGCCCTGCCACACTGCTGGTTTGGCAAACCGGGCAATTCTCCGAAAATGCCCGAGTTTGTTTGGAGAAGTTACGGCAACCTTGCCGATAATGCCGTCCGTACCGATTAAGCCGGCTGGGTGTGCGCCACGCATTACACTCCGTCGGGGGGTTTAGAAGGGGGGAGCCTTCTACCCGAAAAACTCGTCTCCATGCCAAAAACGGCCTGCCAGCCAACACGAGAGCGTTCCCCCGTTCAGCGGGGAATAACCCATTCGCGGCACGCGAAGGGTGTTGTGCTGTCATGGCGCCAACGAATACTCGTGGCTTTGCTTCTGACGATACCGGCGTCGTGCGGCTGCACGCTTCTTCCGGAAATCGCTCACCAGCCGACGCTGCACAATCCCTTTCCGCAACTCTCCACGATCGCCATCGTTCCCTTCATCAATCTGAGCGAAGAGGCCACGGTTGATGGACACCGCTTTGCCGAAGCCTATTTCAACGAGCTTCAGCAGGTGCCAGGTTTCGAAGTCATTCCGGTGGGAGTTGTCGAACAGGCCATTCTCCGTCATCGCATTCAATTTGGTCCGGAAAACGCGGCCGCGGAGGCCCGCCGTCTGGCCCAGGTGCTCGGCGCCGATGCCGTCGTCATCGGGGCGATTACAGACTACTCACCTTATTATCCTCCCCGTTGTGCCCTCCAAGTCGAGTGGTACGCGGCCAATCCATGCTTCCATCCGATTCCGCCCGGCTACGGTCTGCCCTGGGGAACCCCTGACGAAGAACACATTCCCGCTCCACTGGTCTACGAGACGGAATTTGCCCTCGCCAAAGCCCAGTTGGCGACCCAGACGCCCAAGCAAGACTACTCGATCCTCAATGCGGCGACCACCGCGCCGGCCGCGGCCCCCGGGCAGACTCCGAAACAAGAGCCTGGGCGCAGCAAGCCCGGGGCTCCCGGTTCAAACGACGCACCCGCCGATACGGAATCCGGACTTTGGATTGAGGAAACCAGCTACCAACAGCCTGCAGAGACAGCAAAGACGGCTGAAGCCGAAGTTGCCGATCCGCAAGACCCACGGACGGGCGCCGCGGATCCCGAATTTGGATTTCCGCCGGACTGGCCCGATCCAAGCGGACTGGTTCCTCCGCCGCCTCGCGTGGCGCCTCAGAGTTGTTGTCCTTCGGACAAGCCGGTCCTTCGCCATACGCAAATTTTCAACGGGAACGACTCGGAATTCACCGAAGCCCTGTCAAGTTACTACTTCTTCCGCGACGACGCGCGTTTTGGCGGATGGCAAACCTACCTGGAACGGAGCGACGATTTCATCCGCTTCTGTTGCCGCATGCATATTTGGGAAATGTTTTCGGCACGTGGCGGAGCCGGGGAAACGCGAGTGGTGTGGAGATGGCCTGAATTCCGATAACACTATCGGAACCGACCAGCGTACGGCAGCCACGCCGCGGCGAGGGCCTCGACCGTAACGGTCATGACGATTATGCGGCAAAGTTTCGTGCCAGTACGGTTCCGCAGGGCGACATCCCGTGGCGTGAGCCGGAAAGGACGTCCGGTCGCAGGACGATTTTTTTGACGGATAGTTGGAGACATCCTCGATGAGTCAGGACATCAATGTACTCGCGTTGGTCAAGGGCGGTGAACGCTACGTCTTTCTTTATGACGATTCAAGCCGCGCCGAGACCCTGCGAACGCTGGGACGTTATGCCTCCAACCCGGAGCTGAGCTTCACCTGGTACGATGCGGCGGTGCTCAGCCAGAAGATCCGCCAGGAGAGCCAGAAACAAACGGCGTCGCGCCGATTCGATGTCCCGCTCCCCACCGACTCGGACGATTTCGTTTGAGTTCGATTCCATGCGTGACGAGATCGATCGCTTCCTTAACTACCAGCGGACCGAGCGCAATGCCTCCGAGCTCACCGTCAAGAGCTATCGTGAGGATCTGACGGCCCTGGCCGATTACTTGGAAGAGGCTCGCGAGGGCTATTGTCCGGGCCCGTCCGAGGTATCGTCCTTCGAACTGCGCGGCTACGTGGGCGCCCTTCACGAAGCCGAATATGCCAAGTCCACGATCGCCCGACGCCTGGCAAGCCTCCGCAGTTTCTACCGATTCGGTCAGCGCGAGGGCTGGGTCGACAACAACCCGGCCAAGGCCTTGCGAAATCCGCGTCAGGGTCGCTCCCTGCCCCATTTCCTTTCTGCCGAAGACATTGGGCGTCTCCTGCGAGCCCCCTCGGCGAAAACCGTTTCCGGAAAACGGGACCGCGCAATTCTGGAAACCATGTACTCCGCCGGCCTGCGGGTGAGCGAGGCCGTGGGGCTGAACGACGGCGATCTCGACTTCGCTGCGGGCATCGTGCGGGTGCGAGGGAAGGGCAAACGCGAACGCTTCGCCCCTGTCGGCTCCTATGCCACCGAAGCGATTCAGACCTGGCTCGGTGTCCGAACGCTCCATGCCAGCGAGTCCAGCGGCGCCGAAGCGCCCGTGTTCGTCAACAAGTTCGGGCGGCGGATTACGACCCGCAGTGTTGCCCGAATGCTCGAGAAGCATCTCAAGGAAGCCGGCCTGGACGGGCGAACGAGCCCCCACTCCCTCCGTCACAGCTTCGCGACCCACCTGCTCGACCGGGGCGCCGATATTCGCAGCGTGCAGGAACTGCTGGGCCACAAGAGCCTCGTCACCACCCAGATCTACACCCACGTGAGCACGGCGGGGCTTAAAGAAATCTACGAAAAGGCCCACCCAAGGGCGAATTAGCCGACCGGTTGAACCAGACTAGCCGGGCTCTTGAATTGGCCACTTCATATCGGCCAGTCTGACCTGTTGAGGTGCGGAGGTAGCCCGGCTCTTGGCTCCAACTCCCTCCGACTTCAAGAGCCCGGCTGCAAATCCCCCGGTTTTCGTCGCCACACCGTCTTTTCGGAACCCAATGGTAGCAGCCGGGCTAGGAACTAGGAACCGTCTTTCTTTCGCCAGTCGCTGGACACCCCACACCGGGCACGTTACACTGCGCCGCGCGTGGGATGCCTCCTTATCTCGCCAAACGCTCGTTCCTGCACCGGCAAAGGCGTCTCTTGGTCCTCCTCCACAAAAAGGGTTTGCCTGATGATCCGCTTCACCCGTGGGCTCACGATGTTGCTTCCAAGACCTGGTTTCCTCCTGTTGGCTGTCCTGGCAACGGTTGTTCTCTTCTCCTCTTCGCTCTCTGCTCAGGAAGGTCGCCCCCGGCCACCCCAATTCACCTCCCCGGAAGTGAAAGCCGATCGGCAGATTGTCTTCCGCGTTCTTGCCCCCGAAGCCGAATCGATTCGGCTCGATGCCGGCGACATTCCCAACCTGGGACGCGACACCAGCCTGACCAAGAACGACGAGGGCGTTTGGGAGCAGACCGTCGGTCCCGTCCCCGCCGGCGCCTACCGCTACCGGTTCAACATCGACGGCGTCTCCGTCATGGATCCGAAGAACCCGATCACGAGCCAGTCGAACGCCAACTCGTGGAGCCTTGTCGTGGTTCCGGGCTCGGAACTCTTCGACACCAAGGACGTGCCTCGCGGCGCCGTGGCGGAAGTGACCTACTATTCAAAGTCGCTTGAGCGGTTCCGCCGCATGCACGTCTACACGCCGCCCGGTTACGAATCGGGCGAAGGCAAGTTCCCCGTCTTCTATCTCCTTCACGGCGCCTTCGACTGCGACGATTCGTGGTCGACCGTCGGCCGGGCCGGCTTCATCCTCGACAACCTCATCGCGGCCGGAAAGGCCAAGCCGATGGTCGTTGTGATGCCGGCGGGGCACACCGGGCCCTTCCGCTCGGGCCCGCCCCAAGAGGGCTCGCGCGAACGTCGGCGGGACGAGTTCGAAGCGGACTTCACCGGCGACATTCGTCCTTACATCGAGTCCCACTATCGCGTGCTCACCGATCGCGCTGATCGCGCCATTGCGGGACTGTCGATGGGTGGAGGCCAGACTCTGACGATCGCCTTCGGCAACCTGGCCGACTACGGCTACGTCGGTGTCTTCAGCTCAGGTGTGTTCGGCATCGACGGCGGCGGCCGCTTCTCGCGTCCCGGCCCTCCCTGGGAAGAACAGAAAAAAGACGTGCTGGACGACGCCAAGCTGAAAGACGGCCTTGACCTGGTTTGGTTTGCCACCGGCAAGGACGACTTCCTCTTGCGGACGTCCCAACTCAGCGTGGCCATGCTGCGGAAGCACGGCTTCGACGTGGTCTATCGTGAGACCGAAGGCGGCCACACCTGGTTGAACTGGCGCGACTACCTGTCCGAGTTCGCGCCGCTCCTGTTCAAATGATCGTGGTGATGCCCAACGGCCGGGCGGCTGCCGATGTGACCATCCAGACGCCGTGGGACAAGCAGTTTCCGGCCTTCGAGGCCTTTGAGAAGGACCTCCTCGAAGACGTGATCCCCTATGTCGAGTCGCACTACTCCGTCCAGAACGATCGGACCCACCGAGCGCTGGCCGGTCTGTCGATGGGCGGCGGCCAGTCCCTCAATTTCGGCCTGGGCAACCTCGACACCTTCGCCTGGGTGGGCGGTTTCTCCTCGGCTCCGAATACCAAGCCCGCGGGGGAACTGATTCCCGATCCGGCCCAAGCCGCCAAGGAGTTGAGGTTTCTCTGGCTTTCCTGCGGCGACCGCGACGGCCTGATGCGAATGAGCGAAGGCTTCCACAACGACCTGGACTCAATGAAAGTGCCTCACGTGTGGCGCGTCGATTCCGGGGGCCACGAATGGCCCGTCTGGAAGAGCGATCTCTACTGGTTCAGCCAGCGGCTGTTTCGGTGAGAAATGATTCAGAAATAGCTTCGGCTTTTCGAGATGTAGGGGAGCTTTAGGGAACAGGAGTTAACGGAGGGAACAGAGTAGAAGGACTCTGTTTCCTCGGTCTGCTCCCGCGAGTAATCAATCCAGATTGGTTCCAGGTAGGATCAATCAGGAGATTTTATCGGCCAATTTCAGGCAGTGGAAGTTGATCGCAGGCCCAGATGAGGCTTCACCGCGAAACTGATTCCGTTCTCTTGGTGATCTCGCAGCAGATATTCTATCTGCAAACACCACTCGCAGATCAATTCGAGCAGGCCAGGCGGATTGGCTTTGTGGACTTCAGTCGCCGCGCCCATTACGTCATAAGTGATTCCTGAGGCTTGCCAGAACTCCAGATGGTTGGCCGGTCCTTTCGAAACAGAGAGGACCGAGGAAACGGAGAAATCACCTCTGCTATCTTGGTTACCTCCTGTTCCTGTCCTTCCGGGGAGTCTTCAAGTTGCATCGTCCCGGCGCTCCGGCTACGATGGCGCTGGCGATCTTGCACTTGCTTCGGGAGGACGCGATGAAACGAGCGGATCAATCGACGAAGACGCGGCAGCTTCCAATCCGCCGACGCCAGTTTCTGGGCGCCGCGACGGCGATGACGGTCGCCTCGATCGTGCCCGCGTCTGCTCTGGGAAAGGGCGCCGCGCCGCCGAGCGAACGGCTCCAAGTGGGCGTTGTCGGCCTCGGCTCCCGGGGCTTCAACTTGATCGGCGACTTGCTTCGCGAGCAGGACGCGCGGATTGTCGCCCTTTGCGATGTCGACTCGCTTCACTACCGCGACCGCCAGTGGGGCCAGGGCCCGAGTTTCGGACGAAAGGCGGCCCAGAAGAAGGTCGAAGAATCCTACCAGAAGGCCTCGGGCGGCGGACCGCAAGCGTTGATGGTGACCGCCGACTACCGCGAGATCTGCCAGCGCGACGACATCGACGCCGTGGTGGTTGCCACCCCCGACCATTGGCACGCACTCGTGGCCGTGGCGGCCCTGCGGGGCGGGAAAGACGTGTATTGCGAGAAGCCCCTGGCGCACACGTTCGCCGAGGGCCAGGCCATCTGCCGTGCGGCGGCCGAAAACAAAGCCATCTTCCAGGTCGGTTCCCAGCAGCGCAGCGCTGCTGAATTCCGCAAGGCCGTCGAACTGGTCCGCAATGGCCACCTCGGCAAGATCAAGACGGTGGAGGTTGGATTGCCGTCAGGCTATGCCGAGCCGATGGGGGACACGACGATCCAGGAGCCGCCCGGCCATCTCGACTACGACTTGTGGTGCGGGCCGGCGCCGCAACTTCCCTACATGCGCGCCCGGCATCATCGCTGGTGGCGCGGCCATCGTGCCTTTGGCGGTGGCGTGCTGATGGATTGGATCGGACACCACAACGACATCGCCCAGTGGGGCATCGGCGAGCACCGCGGCGGGCCGCAGCGGGTGGAGGCCGTGGGGTGGACCTTTCCCGAAACGGACGTTTACAACACGCCCCATCACTACCAGATCCGCTGCCAGTACGAGGGCGGGATTGCCGGCGCCATTTCGGACACCAACCGGCTTGGCGCCAAGTGGATCGGGGAAGACGGCTGGGTCCACGTGACCCGCGGCAAGTTGGAAGCTTCGGACCCAAGTTGGATGAAAAAGGACTTCGATCCCGGTTCGTTCCGGCTTGGAACTTCTCCCGGGCACATGCGGAACTTCCTGGACTGCATCCGCTCACGCGACGAGTGCAACGCGCCGCCGGACATCGGGTTGCGCTCGATCACGCCGGGATTGCTCGGTTATGTGTCCAACGCCCTGGGACGCGCCTTGAACTGGGATTCCAAGGCCGAACAAATCGTCGACGATGACGAAGCGCAAGAAGCCCTGATGGCCGTTGCTTACCGTGAGCCTTGGCGTCTGGAGAGCGTGCCACCCATAAAATGAATGATTCGGCGAGGCGGTTCAGGATCCATTTCATGCCACTTTTCGAGTGATGGAGGCGTTTGTCATGTCACGCGTGATTCGTGCTGCCGTGTTGCTGCTCCTCTTCGGTGGCAGCGTCTTCTTGACCACGACGCTTCGCGCCGACGAGCCGTCGCAGTGCGTCCGCTGGAAGCACTTCACCGTGTGCGAGGATCTTCCCGGCTCCGAATGGGGAACGGGCGGGATCGCCGTGGGAGATTTCGACGGCGACGGCGATCTGGACTTTGCCCTTTCGCGACGCGAGCCTCAAACCGCCTATTGGTTCGAACGGAAAAGCGATGCCCAGTGGGTTCGCCACACGATTGGAATGTCGGACAAGCTGAAGCGAACGCTCGGCGCCGCAGCCCTGGATCTCGATCTGGACGGGGATGTGGACGTGGCCTTCTGGGGCGTGTGGTTTCGCAATCCGGGCAAGTCGGCACAGGCCGACGGCAACTGGGAGGCCGTGCCCTACGAGGGCGGCGGCCACGACGTGATCGCCGCCGACATCAACGGCGACAAGATCGACGACCTGGTGACCTACGACGGTCACGCCCTTTACTGGTTCAATCCTGCCAAGGGCCTTTCCAAAACAACGATTCTCGAAGGCCGCGAGGATCATGGCGGGGTGGCGCCGAAGGGAGTGGCCGATCTGAATGAAGATGGGCGTGTGGACATCGTCCTTCCCGGCCTCTGGCTGGAGAATCCCGGTTCGGACGGCCAGTGGCGTCAGCATCCGTGGCCTCACCTCCCCGTCGAAAGGGCCTCCTACGGCACGAGCATGCGGGTGTGGCTCGCCGACCTGGATAAGGATGGCGATCGGGACATCATTTGGAGCGACTGCGACACCGGATTCTCCCACGTCTATTGGGTGGAGAACGAGGGGAAGGGAGCGCGTTGGACGCGGCATCTCTTGCCCGACCCGCCGGGAGATTCTCGCACCGGTTCATTTCACTCCCTGGCCGTGGTGGATTTCGACGGCGACGGAAAACTGGAGATCTTCGCTGGCGAACAGGAGGATCCAGACACCTACATGACGAGCAAGGGCCTGCTGCCCATGAAGCCAAAGGGGCTTAAGGAACGAGGAGTGATCTGGATGAATACGGGCGCTGGAGAACCCCAGTTCACGCCGACGGTGATCCAGGAAGACAACCCGGGCTGGCACGACGTGGCTGCCTTCGACGCGGACGGCGATGGCGACATTGATCTTGTCAGCAAAGTCTGGAACGCCGATGGTCCGACGTACCACGTCGATTACTGGAGAAACGACGGGAAGTGACCGCGCAGCAGCCCGTTGAGAGAAGCGGCGCGAGCCGCGATGGTCGGCGCCGGGCGCCGCACGGCTGCTGAATTGCCAGGCGATATGCCATTTCAAGGTCCCGCTCGGCGAGCGGTGACCTACATGCGGGCAAAATCAGAAACGCAAGCGGATGCGATCGCCGAGGGCCTTGGTGAGGACCTTGTCGGCCGACGGGACTCGCTGGGCGATGAGCTTGCCAAGCTGGTCGAGCTCCGATTCGTTCAACTTGAGCCGAGCCATGAGGACTTCCTCGTCGGCGCCCAGGCGATTGCGGAACTTGTTCAGTTCCTGGTCGACCCGCTCCTGGACGAGTTGGGCGGCCTGGTTCTTGCGGTATTCCAGTTCGGCCTTTGCCGCCTGGTTCAGGCCGTCGACCAGTTTCTCGCCCAGGTTCGAGCGAACCGTCCATTGAGGATGCTGCAGGACGCCCTGGAGGTCGACCTGGACTTCGATATCGTCGAGTGCTTTGGTCGCCAACGCCAGGTTGTCGGCCAGGCGCTGCCCGCCCAACGGTTCGGCAACTTGCGGCGTCATCTCGACACCCGATTGTTTGAGCAACATGGTGCCCGCGATCTGGTCGCCCGAGAGATTCAAGCCGATCCACAGGTGCGTGTTTCCCGGTTGAAGGGTCAAGGCCACGGCGTTGCGACTGCCCAGTGAGGTTTCCGGCAATGCCAGGTTCGGACAATCGATGACGATCTGGTCCAGGGGCGTTTCGCCGGTGCGGTCCAGCAGGGCGTGCACCTCGAAGGTCAGGTTGCCCACCAACTGGGCTCGGATCTCGGCGGGGCGTCCGTAGAGTTTGGGGGTTGTCGTCAGGTCGGCGGCGGAGGCCACGAAATAGTAGGGTTCTCCCCCGATGGTTGTCTGTCCGTCGATCAGGAGCGAGCGGATCAGGAAATCGGGAGTGGGATTCTGCCCGGCGAAGAGAACGTTTGTGCCGGGAAGACGCCGCGGGTTCAGGAGCGGCTGTTCCTCCGGCAGGTGCGATCGTATCCAGCGAACCCATTCCGCGATGGTCACGACCTGGCGCCCCATCTCGGGACCGAGGAAGTAGCCTGTGATCGTTTCCTGGTCCAGGCGAAGCGACTCAAAACGCTCTTCGAGGTGTTCAACGTCGCGCTGAGTGGCCGCAAGAAGGGCCTTTTGATCCGACTCGACCCGCTCCGGAAGGGCGTCGATCTGTTCGGCCAGGCCCTTCATCTCGTGCTGAAGCTGTTCAAGCTCGGCAAGCGTTTTCTGGAAGTGCTGCAAGCCGGCGGCAACGTCCTGCGGACGGGAATCGAAGAGCGAGCGCAGCTTGTCCACCCGGCTCTTCACGTCTTGCACCCGCTGCTCCAGTTGCCGGTATTCCTCAGGCCAGCTCTCCAGGAGTTCCTTGGCCATTTGCACCGATTCGAAGGCCTCCACTTCCGCCTCGAGCTGATCGCCCAGGGTTGACGACAGGGCGGCGAGCCACTGGTCGGCTTCTTCTTTCAGCCGATCGCCGTCCGGGTTCCATTGCCAGTGGTCGACCGGTTCGGCAGCGCCATCCCGCTGGCCACGGAACGTCAAGCCGCGCACGTGCCCTTCCCGAACCACGAATTTCCGACGCAGCAGGGCGTTCGAGTCGAGCGACAGAGTGACCTCGTCGGCACGGAGAAGGTCAACGTTGGGGTCCTTCGGATCGGCGACCGCGAAATCGGAGATACGAAGCTCCGTCTTGGCCAGTGAGGTGTCGAGCGTTCCCACGTCCACACGGACGGAGAGCACTTGTTCTCCGAAGGACTCGACGCCCCATTTGATCAACGGGTTCAAGGCGACATAAATCACCAGCAGAATTGAGGCGGCAAGAAGCAGACGCGGTGCGGCGACCTTCCAACGGATCATTGGCTCCTCCATCGAGCAGCAAATTCGGAGCGGTCCAGCACATCCGCCACACGGTAACGCTGCAACTGCTCGCCAATCCAGGGCCGGGCCTTTTCCACGCCAAGGTAGCTGAAATGGTACACCGGCCAGAAGAGCCAGATCCCGAGCACCAGGCTTCCGAAGACCACCGTGTTGTCCAACGAGGTCCAGGCGGCGAGCGGAAGGTCGAACAAATAGGCATAGATGGGCTGAAGGGGCCCGATGGACAGCAGGCTGTGGCCCAGCCGATTGGCCAGCGGGTCGGTCCATCCGCTTAACAGGGAGAACACGAACACCCCAAGCATGCCCGTCGCCAGGTTGACCCGGGTCGCAATCAGGATCGTGGAGAGGACCAAGGCAGTGAGGTTCCCCTTGGGAACCAGCCCGATCGCCATCCCCAAGGCCAATCCCAGGGCCAATTGGCGCGGCGTGTCGGACGTGGCGATTCCCTGCACCAGGAACCGGAGCGGCCGAATCCAGCGAACCAGCATGTTCTCTTCCTTCCCTCGCCCGTGGCAACCCGGCCTCGCACGGAGGCTGTGGGTACAATCTCTCCCGTCGTCAAATTCGAATCGACCGGCACAACCCGCAAACTTTAACTATTTTCACATGGACGGCTGTTTTCCGAGTCCCCAGGTCCAGCTATCATGGGAAAGGTGGATTTCCGTGCGATTCGTCTCTGCCGGTGGGATTCTGCATGTCTGTTGTCGTTCAATGCAAACGATGTGGGAAAGAACTGCGTGCGAAGGATCGTTACGCAGGAATGCCGACTCGTTGCCCCCGCTGCAACACCCTCAATCAGCTTCCGTCCCTTCCCTCTTCGTCGCCCCCGACGAAGGCCGCGTCTGGCGAACGAGCCCCCTCCCCAAAGGCGTCTGCCAGGCAGCAGCGCCCCTCGGAAACCTGCGCCCTTTGCGGCCAGCTGATTGGTGCAGACTCCGAACGCTTTGCCGACGTTCACGGGACCGTTTACCATCGGGCTTGCTATCAGAAGCGGGCCGGCGATGCCCCCGAGGGCGTCTGCCGGATTTGCCATCAGCCCTTCGAGACTCTCAAGGATCGCGTCAAGGACACCGTCGGTTTCTGCTACCATCGGAAATGCTATCGAGAGGAGTTGGAGCGGCAGAAACTCGCGGCGACCGGGAAACCGAGAGGGAAAGCCGCCGGCCCGATCACGCCTTCAGAACAACTACGTCCTGCCGGCAAGCCAACGTCCGAGGTGGACGATTGGGACCTGACGGAAGACGACGACGATTGGGATCTGACCGGCGAGGTGGATGACGACTGGATGCGTCCGGATCCCGAGGAGTTGGACGTTGTCGAAACTTCGAAGCCGTCTCCCTTGAAGCCATCGCCGTTTACCCCCCTTGCAACCCCTCCTCCGAAGAAGGCTGCGAAGCAGACGCCCGACGAGCCGACGAAGTCGGAGACGCCAAAGCCGGCGGCCCCGGCCGGTTCTTCCTCTGGCCCGAAGACGACTCCCAAGGCGGCTCCCGCTCGACCATCCAAACTGCGGGAGGAAACGAAACCGTCTCGCCCGGTTCCCGCTCCGGAGAAGCCAGCGGCGAAGAAACCGTCTCGCCCGGCTCTGGCGTCGGAGAAGCCGGCGGCAAAGAAACCGACCCCTTCGACCCCGGTTTCCAACAAGCCGGTCGCAAAGAAACCGGCTTCTCCTGCCCCTGCGTCCAACAAGCCGGCGGCGAAAAAACAGGCCCTCAAGAAGGCCAAGCCTCTTCCCCGAGCGAAACCGCTCGAGCAGCATCCTGCGGCAGCGTTGATGCCGGAAGGCCTGGAGCTTCTGCCCGAGAAACCGCAAGCCATGCCTGAGGGCCTGGAACTTCTGCCTGAGAAACCGCAAGCCATGCCTGAGGGCCTGGAACTGCTGCCCGAAACGTCGCAGGCCATGCCGGACGGTTTGGAACTCCTGTCCGACGCTCCCGGCAACCTGCCGGCGGGGCTCGAACCGCTACCGGATTCGCCCCAGCCTGCCGGGATCGACGGCCTGGAGATCCTGGACGATGGCCCCCCCGCTGCGACGGCAAAAGTTGTTTCCGGTTCACGGGGCGCCGTCGCAACACCGGCCGCGGCTTCTCTGCCCGCGGGCCTCGAACCGCTCGACGACCTTGTACCGCTCGACAATCGCGTTCCGCTTTCGCAGGGGCCCGGCCTCAGCCCGTTGGAGGCCGCCGGGTCCATGGAACCGGTGCAGGGCGTACTCCTGGACCCGATGACCGGGACGCCCTCCTCGCTCACACCGCGGCGCAGCGGCGGCAACGATTCCATTCCTACCTGGCTGTGGGCCGTGATGGGGATCGGCGTCGGCGTTGTGGTCATCATGCTCGTGGCGTCGCTGGTGAGCATGGTGTCGACCAACCGGCAACGGAACCAGGAACTGGCCAGTTCAGAAACAGTTGAATCCGGGGAAGAATCGATCGGGGCCGGCGATGACTTCGTTGAAACCAATGAGCCCCCGTGGCAGACGGAACGGTCGTTCGAGGGAGAGGCGGAGAAGTCGGAAGACTGGCCTCCGCCGAGTTCGCGTTCGGCTGGGTGGCAGAAGTTCTTCTCGGGGTTGAAAAGGGTCAGCATCGCCGCATGGTGTGCGTTCCTCGTGTTCTTCGGGATCGTTTCGGGGATCTGGTTGGCCATCTCCGCGTTGGGCTTGCGTCTGGCATGCGCTGTCTGCGGAGAGAATGACGCCTCCGGCAAGAGAATCATTGCGATATGCTTCCTGTTGATGGTGAGCACGGTTCTGGTGAGCCCCGTCCATTTGGTGCTGGACCCCGAATCCGCGATCGTGGTCGGGATCTTCCTGACCGTCCTGGCCGACGCAGTCTTGATCCGGTTCATTCTGCCAACGTCCAACGCTCGAGCAATCGGAATCGGCATATGTCACTACGTGATGAACGTGATCATCACATACGTTGGCTCTCGTGCGGTATTGTACGGAATCGTATGGGTGCTGAAGGGCCTCTGACCAGGTTCCATTTCAGACCAAGCCACGGCGAGAACTTGACTCATCCATGACAACTTTCGTTGAATACTCCCGTTAGTACTGAGCAGCGTATTGTACCTCCCATATTCCACGAGGGGACCAACCCATGCCGATTGATTTCTCCTGCCCCGGCTGCAAGAAGAAGTATCGCGTCAAGGACGAACTGGCGGGACGGACGCTGCGCTGCAAGGCCTGTCAGACCCAGTTCGCCGTGCCGCGCCCACAGGCCCCACAGGCGCCACAGACGCCCCAGACGCCGCCGGCTCCCGCGAACTCGCTGCTCGACGACACCTTCGTGCAAATGGCCGAAGGCGGAGACCCCCTCGCCGACCCGCTCGGGCCCGCCACTCCGAAGAAGCCGAAACCCCGCAAAGCCAAGACCCAGTTCCGGGTTCCCAATCTCGGCATCTGGTGGATTGCCGCCGTCCTGGGACCGCTCATGCTCCTTTTCTGGCCGCTGAGCTTCGCCAGCAAAAGCGCGGTAGGCATGTTGGCCATGGTGGGCATGCTCATTCCGCTCATGCTGTGCGGCCTCGGGATCCTGGGGATGGGCTACCGCATCGTTGCAATCGCCGGCAGCGAAGGCGGTACCACCCTCTTCCACGTATTGTTCTGGACGCGGAGCGGGCGGCGTTTCGCCTACGCCAATTGGCGCCACTACAAGCCGGCCCTGTTCATGTTCCTTCAGGGCATCGGCCTGTTTCTCGCCGGCCTCGGAATGGTGCTCACCCTGGGAGACCGTATCAAGGAAATGCGGTCGTCTAACAACGTCGCACAGAACGATCCCAATCAGCCCGTCCCGATGGCGCCGCCCGCGGATGTCACGGGGATGCCGGCATCCGACAGCGGGCACACGGGTGGCGGCGGCAGCGTTCCGCGGGCAGCCGGTTCGGACCGCGGAACTCCCTCGCCCCGTCAGAGGGATCGCGTGCAAGATCCCAGCGAGACCCCGGGGGAACGCATGATGCGCGAGCACGCCGAGGACGTCTGGCAGAGACACTATCTGGAGCCGGCGATTCGCAAGGTTGGAGAAGACGGATTGGCGACGGTTGTTCTTCGAGGGCTACCATTTGCCGCAAACCCCTTCGACCTGGAGCGACACATCAAGAAACGCTGCGCTGCTGAGGACGTGGACTCCCATTCGATAACCGAGGGGGAGATGTGGTTTCTTGTTGTTCCAGGGAGCGACCTGGATGCGGTTGCCGCGAAGTTGGACCTTGGTGCGGTGGCCGGCATCGACCGCCAGGCCCGGCAAATCACGGTCGATGTCGACAAGTCGCGGCTTCCCAAGGACGACTTTTCCCCTCCGGACGACTTCTTTGATTCGGAGGAGTACTGAATTGTGGTTCATCCGACCGAAACGTGCGCAGGTGCAAGCTGTTGCATCGAAACAGGTTTCGACGCAGACTTTGCGGGAACAAGGGGAGCCAGAGAAGAGGCACCGGTACTCCGCGGCAGAGTACCGGTGCCTCTTCTCTGATCAGCCTCGGCTCGATTCGGCGCTGGTCGGGCGAGCGCATTCTTGAATCGGATGAACCTGAATTGTCGTGCGGGCCGGCTACATCATTCCGAGAAGCAGGCTGATGCCGATTCCCTGGGTAGCACCGATCATTTTCCGCAACCAGCTTCCCATTGGAATAAACATCCCCCGGAAAATGGTCGGTGTTGCGTCAGCGGGTAGCACCGATGATTTTCCGCAAAACGCTTTCCATTCCAAACGACTCATCCGGAAAATCGTCGGTGTCGCCTTGGCGACAAGAGGGCATTGGCAGAAGACGGGATCCACCATGGCGGACTTATTCCGCAGAATCACCGGCGCCACCCCGGGACAACGCCTCTTGTTGCTTCGCAACACCGACGATTTTGCGAAAGCGCCGATGAAGATGGAGAACCTATTCCGCAAAATCATCGGTGCTACCCGCTCCAAGTGCCAATTTGCCATCTGCGAGATCATCATGCCAACTTCCCGCGATGGCGACGATAGATGAAACGGTATGCCGGGTTACTTCCTTGTTGTGTTGGAAAACGGCGAACCCCGCAACGCGATCCTACAACAAATGCCTCGCCTTCACTTCCAGATAGCGGTTGATCAGGGGGGCCGTCATCTCTTCGGGGAAGACGTCGAGCATCATGGCCCCTTTGCCCATCATGTCGGTGACGACCTGGTGACGCCACGTGAGGATGTCGGCGGCCGCGGCCGCACGCCAGAGGCCGTCGCCCACGGGCATTTCCGCGTCGACGGCGTCGAACAGGCGATGGTCGCGCAGCAGCACGCCCAGGGGCAGGTGACGGCCCACCAGGTTGGCCAGGTAACGCTCGACTTGGTTGGCGTTCACCTCGTCGATCACGTTCGTGATCAGCACCACGAGCGATCGTTTCCTCGCGTGGGTCGCCAGGTAGCGGAAGGCCTGGTCGTAGCGCGATTCCACACGCTGCGGAAACCGATTGAAGCAGGCGTGGAGCAGGCGGTTCATCTGGCCCATGCCCCCGTGGGCGGGAACGAATCCGTGGATCTCGTCGGAGAAGCAGCAGAGCCCCACCTTGTCGGATTGGCGAAGGGCGACCCAGCTGAGCATGAGCATGGCGTTGAAGGCGTGGTCCAGGAGACTGAGGCCCGAGGAGGTGTTCGTCATCATCCGCCCGCAATCGACCAGGAAGAGCACCCGTTGGCTGCGCGTGGCCTGAAAATCCTTGACGGTCAGCCTGCGCCGCCGCGCCGTGGCCCGCCAGTCGATGTGCTTGTAGTTGTCGTCCACCGTGTAGTCGCGAAGCCGCTCGAAGTCGTGGTCCTGGCCGATGCGGCGGGTGCGCCGGACGCCTAGCTGGCTGAGGCGGTTCGTTCTCGCCAGGATCGCGTACTGACCCAGTTGCTGCATGTCGGGATAGACGTTGACCTGCGAGAGGTCGGCGCAGGCGATCAGTTTCTGCCAGAGTCCCCAACGGCTCCGCGCGCGGAGATAGGTTTCCGCGATCTCGAAGGCCCCGCGCCGACTGGGCCGGAGCACATAGTCGAGTTCCAGTCGGCTTCTTGGGGGCAACTCAAGATCGAGGAACTCGGGCGGGTCGGGGCGCAGGATCGGGTCCACGCCGTCGCGCACATCGAGCCGACACGCTCGAGCGGAACGGTTGACGAGCCACAGGCGGACGCGGTGCGGCTTGGCCAGCGACGCGACCCGGCCTATTTCACGTGTGAGGGCAAAATCGTGGCGTAGCGGAAGCGAGAGCAGATCGATCAGCGCGACCACCAGGAGGACGGCGTCGACGAGCAGCGTGATCCCCAGCATGGCCGGCGCAACGATCAGGCCCAGGGTCAACACGGCCGGCACAAGGGCCAGACGCACCAGCAGCCGGTCCGGGTACACGCGTCCCATCATGGCAAGCACCGCGAGCGGCGTCACCAGGCCAAGGATCTTCAGGATGGCCAGCGTCATGGGAGTCAAAGTCGGGGCACCTCGACCGAACGCAACATTTCGGAAAGCAACTGGTCCATGTCATGTCCCTCGACCTCCGCCTCGGCCGTGAGAATGACGCGGTGGCGCATGGCCGGCAGGGCCAGTTCCACCACATCGTCCGGAACGGCGTAGTCGCGTCCCCGGAACGCCGCCAGGGTCCGGGCGCCCTGCATCAGGGCAAGACCCGCACGAGGCGACGCGCCCATGTGGAAATAGGGCCATTCGCGCGTCAGGCGAACGATGGCGTTCACGTAGTCGACCAGTTTCGGATCGACGTGAACCTGGCTCGTCTTCTGCGTCATCTCCACGATTTCTTCGGGGGACGAAACCGTTTCCAAGGCGGCAAGCCGCTCGTCCAGATCGTCCTGGGTGCTGTGCATGGCCAGGATCCGGGCTTCTTCCTCGGCCGCCGGATAGTCGACCAGCAACTTGAACATGAACCGGTCCAACTGAGCCTCGGGGAGATTGTAGGTTCCTTCCGACTCGATCGGGTTCTGGGTCGCCATGACGAGGAACGGGCGTTCGATCTTGTGGCTCGTTCGCTCCACCGTGACGCGGTACTCTTGCATGATCTCCAGCAAGGCCGCATGGGTCTTGGCCGGCGAGCGGTTGATCTCGTCGGCGAGCAGCAGTTGGGTGAAGACGGGGCCCGGGCGGAACCGGAACTCCTGGGTTTTCATGTCGAAGATCGGCGCCCCGGTGATGTCCGAGGGCATCAGGTCGGCCGTGAACTGGATTCGCCCGAACTGGCAGCCCAAAACCCGGCCCAGGGTCCGGACGAAGAGCGTCTTGCCCAATCCCGGCACGCTTTCGATCAGGACATGCCCGTTCGAGAACAGGGCCACCAGGGTCCCCTGGACGAGTTCGTCCTGACCCACAAAGATCTTGCCGATCTCGGCGGTCACCCGATCGAAGAGCAATCGTGTTGGGGAAGGGGGACCGCTGTCGATGACCGGTTCCGGGGCCGCTTCGAGCGCTGATTCCGGCTCGCCTTCAGGCGGGATACTCGGCGGGGTTTCCGGCTGCGACGGAGCGAAGGGGTCAAATGGCGAATCGGACATGATGAGTAACCAGGGATGTTCGTGAGATGTTCAAAAGACGCCCGTTGAAGGGCCGCGTGTTCAAGAAGGAGATTCGCCTTCGGATCCGGTGTCGTCGGCCGGCGTTTCCTCCCCATCGAGCGGAGCGGGCGGGGGCGAGGGCCGAGGTGGAGGGACAAACGCTTCACGGGAAGCAATCGTCTCGCCCCCCGAAACCTTCGACGCTACGTCCGGACGGATCGTTTGCCGGTAGTGTTGCAAACGCGTATGGGCATAGACCGTGTCGCCGGTTCGTGCCAGCAACCGGGCAACGGCGTCGATGTGCAGTCCGAAATCGGAGGTTGATTCCGCCTCCGCCTCGACAGGGCGACCGAAGATCGGATAGCGCCAGAAACAGAGCAGTATGCCCAGAAGGCAGACGTGGAGAAGGATCCAGTTCGTCGGCCAGACCTGAAATACCTCGAAGCCAAGCCGGGGACCGAAGGACGGGTCCTTTTCCGATATGTTCGGTTTCAACGGGCTGAATTCGAGGAAGGCGATTGTCTTCTCGGGCGGTCCTATCTCGTCGATGAGTTTGCCGGCGAGGCGGCGGTTTTCGTGGTTCGCCAGGGGCGCGTTGAGAAGAAACGAACCGTTTGCCACCACGATCAACTGGCTCCCGAACAGGGCCTCGCGAAAAACGATGGGATCGCCCTCCGAAGCCAGCAAGACCTCTGCGTCGTCCGGCGTTTCCATCCGCGTGTTCAGTTCTATGGCAACCTTGCTCGGGTCAACCCCGTCGAGCCACTTGGGGTCTCCTTCGAGGTTGGTGACCTTGCGGTTCCGATGCCTGCCGTCCAAGACGAACCAGTCGTGGTCCGTCGAGGGCGCCAGGGGCTTGAGGGCATCGCCGAATCTCCGCCGGGCTTCCTTCCGCCGCCGGCCAATTTCCTTGGCCATTTCCACCGGGATCGGCGCCGATTCCACGCTTTCCCAGTACCACGACTCCGCGTCGTAGTGACGACCCACGTAGATCAACGTGCGTCCCGGCTTGGCGTGCAACCAGCGTTCCAGCCATGCTTGCACCTCCCGCTCGGGCGGGTCGTAGCTGTCGGGAAACCAGACGATGCAGTCCGCTCGGTCCCGGATTCGCGGCGAGAGCGTGGGCCAGGAAAACACGGTGTGGCCCTGCGCCTCGCACATGTCGGCGAAGACGGCCGTTCCGTTCACGCTCGCATGAACCCCCGGCCCGTTCCGCTTGCCATACTCACTCTGAAGTTCTGGCGCCCCGCATCCTGCCACGAAAAGAACCAGAACCAGCAGCCCTGAACCCCGAACCCTGAACCCTGACCTCTCGAAAAGCCCGGCTACGGTGGGGGGCTCTCCGGCGCGGCCAGCGTTCTTGCTTCCAAGACGTGGAGTAGCCGGGCTGAATTCTGAACCCTGAACCCTGAACCCTGGTGCCTCGAAAAGCCCGGCTACGGTGGGGGGCTCTCCGGCGCGGCCAGCGTTCTTGCTTCCAAGACGTGGAGTAGCCGGGCTGAGTTCTGAACCCTGAACCCTGAACCCTGGTGCCTCGAAAAGCCCGGCTACGGTGGGGGGCTCTCCGGCGCGGCCAGCGTTCTTGCTTCCAAGACGTGGAGTAGCCGGGCTGAATCCTGAGTCCTGAACCCTGAACCCTGACCGCTGTCTCCTGCCCCCTGAACCCTGAACCCTGACAACTCTCATGGCGTCCCTCCCGTCGCCAACGTCTCGAACTCGCCGAGCCGGTTCCAGCAGCGTTCGAATCGTTGCCGATCGAGGGACAGGCCGCCGAAGAACACGTCTTCAAAGGCGACGGTCGTGTCGGCGAGGATGCGTTTCAGTGTCTCCCGCGGCCCGAGTTCGCGGAGGTACTGGCGATTGGTTTTGCCCCGCGCAAGGCGAATCAGGTAGTTCTTGTCGAGGCAGACCAGTTGATGGCTGAAGAGGTAGATGACCGCTTCATTGAAGTTTCCGTCCAGGTAGCATTTCTGGGCGGCTTCGAGCAAGCGGGTCCGCTCGCGTACCGGTTCGGGGAGCGCTTCGATCCGACGCTTCTGCTCCTCGGGCGACTCACCGGGCGGCGGAAGAACGTCCTCCGCCTTCTTGCTCCGCTTCATGAAGGACCGGATCAACAACCACGTCAGCACGGCAAGAACGATGATGATGACGGCCCAGAAGAGCCACGAGATCCAGTTCCCTGAAAAATTCCATGGGCCCCAATTGAAATCAAGCCAATCGAAGAGCCCGCTCGTATCCTTAGGCTCAACGATCTCGACGGGTTGCAACCCGTCGGTCTCCGAGTCGTACCACGGATACCGCCCCCACTCGGAGAGCGCATCCCGTCCCGCCTCGACCGATCCGTCCGGTTCGGTCGTTTGGGCGAGTAAGGCGTTGACAACCAGGAGCGGGGAGAACATTCCAGCCTTCGTCTTAAGGAGCATTTCGTGAACTTATCCAACGAAAGTTGTCGTGGATGAGTCAAGTTCTTGTTATGTCTGGTCTGAGGTGGAACCTCGTTTAGAGAATCTGGTGGCTTAGCCGAGCCCGTTCGGCTCGGACCTGCAACTCCACATCCCAACCCTCGCGACGGACCCGCAGGTTGAGATAGCTGAGGAAACGCAGCACGGTCGTGAAGCCGACGATGGCCCACAGGAGCAAATGGTAATAGGTCGTGTACATGGGCCGATCCACCGAGGAGCCCGTCACCAGTTCCCAATCGCCCAGAAACAGCGACCGGAACATGGCCAGCGTAATCCAGATGGTTCCGAACAGGATGAGCCCAAGGACGAAATGGATGAACCCGTTCACGATCAAATCGCTCGCCTCATCCCGGTGAAGCTCCCGGCTGCGGAGAGACGTGCTTTTCATGCCTCGTGATTTGGCTCGTAGCGGATTGCGTTCCAGGAGGATGACTTCGTTCAGGTACGGGCTGAAGAGCGAGAACGGGCGCAGCACGATCTGGTACCAGACCAGCTGAGGGATGCTTCCTCGCAGGTCGCGCAGCAGGGCCTTGCGGTCCGGCCGGGGGAGAAAGACGGCCTGGCCCAGGAAGAGCGTAAGCGGAGCCGTTGCCACGGGCATCTCGAAAAACACGAGCAGCGTGGTGAGCACCATGTAGCTCAAAGGAAAGCCCCAGACGAAATCATAGAATCGGAAGTCGGCAAGAAGCCACATGTTCAGGAGGAACAAGGGGGTCACCCCGACTGCCAGCCACCGCACGATGGGTCCAATGTAGACGCGAAGCATCTTCAACGCCAAGTCCAGCACGTCCGCCTTGGTTCGGTAGCGGATCACGATTCGGGTTTCGTCGAGTTTCACTGGCGTTCCTCCCGGGGGATCCCCAGTCCGACGAAGTAGAACATGAGCAGGCCGGCGGAAAGAACGGCCACGCCCGCCTTGTAGCTGTAGGGAACCGGCGCCGGCGACACGTAGGCTTCGATCAACGCCGCCATGATGAACAGAAGCATGCCGACGCAGGCAACCGGCGTGGCTTCCACCGCCGCACGCTGAAGGGCCGCGATCCGGCGCATGCCACCCGTGTTGATCAGCGCGAACCCCATCCGCATCCCTGCGGCCGCCGAAAGCACGATTGCCGTCAGTTCGAAGGGGCCGTGGGCCGTCACGAACTCGGAGAAATTATCCCACTGCTTGAGGGTCGACATGTGGCCGAAGACCGTTCCCAACGTCACCGCGTTGTAGAAGGTCACCAGGATTCCGCCGATGCCGTAGACCAGCCCGAAGGCAAAGCACCGGAGGCCGATCCCCGCATTGTTGTAGATGTAGAATCCCAGCATGAATCCTCGGGCTTCCGAGTCGAGCGAACTGATCGGCGAGGAATACATTTCCTCCATCATCTGCATCTGCTCTGCCCCGAGGACGGTCTCCGAGAATCCCGGCTGGCTCGTGGCGAGCACGGCCGACAGGAAGAAGGCTCCCCAGAAGATGACGAAGGCGAGGCGGAGATAGGCGTCGTTGAACAGCCGTTGCGGAACGTCGAACAGAAGCGTGCGGGCCCACGTCGATACGGTGAATTCCCGGCTGCGATAAAGCTGGTTGTGTGCCCGGCCCACAAGCCGGTGCAGGTAGCGGGTGACTTCCGGCGGAAACTGGTACGCCTCGGCCAGGGCCAGGTCGGCGCACAGGGAACGGTAGAGGGCCGCGAAGCGGGTGAGCGTGGCCGGCATCTGACGCGCCGAGGACTTCCCTTCGAACTGGACGCACAGCGTCTCCAGTTCGTCCCAGTCCTTTCGGCGGGCTTGAAGAAGCTCCGATACCTTCATACCTCGCTCCTTTCCATGCCCCGAAGGCCCGCAAAGGGATTGTCGCCTCCGGTTGTGGGCAAGGGCGCCTGGGCTGGCAACGAATGCTGAAACGGGTTGGCCGGTCTCTCCACGTCTACCGGCGCGTCCGTGATGAAGGCCCGCTGATACACGGCGCACAGAAGATGGTCCGGATTGATCCCTTCGGGCAAACCGAATCGCCGAATCAACGGTTCCGCCAGGTGCCGCGCCACCTCGATCCGACGCATCACGGGAAACGCCATTCGACGCTGCACATACGCAGCCAGGGCCTTGGCCAAGGAAGGCGTTGCCTGGAACGACGGCGGAATTCGCTGCGCCAGCCTCGCAACCTCCGGTTCATCGATCCGGATGATCCCGCGAAACCACTCGCGTTCTTCCACGATCACCATCGTCCCCGAGGCCAGATCGCCCAGGCGTTGGAATCGATCGTTCATCATCGACGAAAACAGCCCCACTTGAAAGAGAAAGAACGGCTGGGCGTCGATGGCCCGAAGAAAGTTTCGCAGGACGGCCTGGAGCCCGTTGATCGGCTGGCCGTCCGTCGAGATCACGCGGACCGACATGAGCCGCTTGCCGGGAGTCTGACCGTTCCAATAGGTTTCGAACAGCCCCCCGTAGAACCAGGACAGCACGAAAAGAAACGCCAGGGAGAACCCCATTCCCAGCGACGGAAGCCCCGCCATGCCGAAGACGAACGCCAGCAGCAAACTGCTGGCGACCCAGATGACGATCTGCAGGACGCAATCGATCAGGTAGGCGGGAAGCCGGCGAAACGGCCCCGCCACGTGATAGCGGAACGAAACGTTCTCAGGAGTGATGATCTCGATACTGGTATCGAGTTGGTGGTTTTCAAGGGCCATGCCCTCCATTATTTTCTGATTTTGCGTTTGGGGCAACGGGGCGACATCCGCTCCGGGCCGAGGAATTGCGTCACCCGTCCATGTGAGGCGGTTTTTTCCGATCGAAAGGGGTGACTGCTGGATTTTTTCCGCCCCCACGCCTAAAAAAAGACAAACGGGCCTGTCAAATGGCCAATAACCCCCCCTGCAGAAATGACGGCGGAGAGATCGAACATGGAGATTCGCGGAAAACGAGTTGTGGTCACAGGTGGCGGCAGCGGGATCGGACTCGGTATTGCCCTGGCGCTGGCCGAAGAAGGATGCCGCGTGGCCATTGCCGGACGCAACGAGCAGAAACTGGTCGAGGCCTCGGCCACCTTTCAAGGCGAACCGGCCATCCTCGTCCGCGCCTGCGATGTCTCCGATCGTGACGACACCCAAGCCCTGTTCGCATGGATTGGCGAGAACCTGGGCGGCGTCGATATCCTCGTCAACAGCGCCGGGGTGAACACGGCCAGTCGCCGTTTCGAAGTGCTCGACCCAGCCGACTGGGACCGGCTCATGAAGATCAACGCCACGGGGGCCTTCAACACGATGCACTGCGTCATCCCCAGCATGCGACAGCAGGGCGGCGGACTGATCGTCAACGTTTCCTCAATTGCCGGGAAGCGTTGTTCGGAACTGGCCGGACCGGCCTACTGCGCGTCGAAATTCGCCATGACCGCCCTCGGCACGGCCGTCGGCCTCGAAGAGCGGGACAACAACATCCATATCACCAACGTCTATCCCGGCGAAGTCAACACGCCCATCCTGGCCGAGCGCCCCGTCCCGCCGCCTCCCGAGAAGCTTGCCAAAATGCTCATGCCCGAGGATGTTGCCTCCATGGTTGTCGCCCTCGCCAAGCTGCACCCACGAGCCCTCGTCAACGAACTGGTCATCACCCCCCTCTACCAAGGCTACGCCTGACAACCAGTCCAACGATCCCCCCAGCCCGGCTGCTTCCCGTTCCCCCTCGATCCCGCCACCCTACCCAATGCCGCTCCCATCGCAGCCGGGCTTTTCAAGAACGACAATCATGCGAATTCCAACACAGCCACCTTCAGCCCGGCTGCTTCCCGTTCCCCCTCGATCCCGCCTACCCTATCCAATGCCGTTCCCATCGCAGCCGGGCTTTTTGAAGAACGAACGAATCCGCCCCATGATGCGAATTCCAACCGCCGCGGCATTTCTTCTTACGGCCCTGCTCACGGGCACGACCGTCGCCGACGATCCACCCGCTATCCAGGTCCACACACTGCGTTCCGAGCACCAGGCGGGCGAGACTGAAATTCGCGTTCTTCTACCCCGACATATGGAAAAGGGGCGGCGTTATCCCGTTCTCTATATCCTGCCTGTCGAAGCCGGCCGCGGGACCCGATGGGGCGACGGCCTCGGCGAGGTGCAGAACCAGGGTCTGGCCGATCGCTTTGGCCTGATTTGCGCGGCCCCCACGTTCTCGCAACTTCCGTGGTACGCCGACCATCCCACCGACCCGGCGATCCGACAGGAAAGCTATCTGCTTCACGAGGTGGTTCCGCTTGTCGACAAGCTCTATCCGACCCTCGCCGACGCCAAGGGGCGGTTGCTGCTCGGGTTCAGCAAGTCCGGCTGGGGAGCGTTCAGCCTCCTGCTCCGTCATCCCGACACCTTCGGCAAGGCGGTGGCCTGGGACGCGCCGCTTATGATGGACCGGCCTGGTCGTTACGGTTCGGGGCCGATCTTCGGCACGGAAGAGAATTTCGCCCGGCGCCAGGTCTCCGAATTGCTGCGTCAGAAGGCGGACCTGTTTGCCAAAGACCTTCGACTTTTCCATTTCGGCTACGGCAACTTCCGCGACCACCACCAGCGGGCTCACCAATGGATGGACGATCTGGGCATTCGCCACGTGTACCACGACGGCCCACGGCGGGAACACGCATGGAACAGCGGATGGCTTCCTGAGGCGGTTGAGATGCTGATGGTGGGGGATCGACTTCCGGGTGGCAGCGATGATTTTCCGTAGTCGAACCTCCCACTCGTTGACGTCCATTCGAAAATCGTCGGTGTTGCGAAGCGACCGGAGCGAGCCTTCACATTCGCCCTCTTGCGGCTTCGCCGCCCGGACGTTTCCCCGGCCCCCGTCGAACCTTGTGGCAACGACACTTGCGGGAGAAACATCCGGGCCACCCCTTTCCACGCCGACTCCCATAGCGGCATGGCCCCGGGTGGCAGCGATGATTTTCCGTAGTCGAACCTCCCACTCGTTGACGTCCATTCGGAAAATCGTCGGTGTTGCGAAGCAACTGTTGTGAGTGATCACGTAGTTCCTCTTGCGGCTTCGCCGCCCGGACGTTTCCCCGGCCCTGTCGAACTTTGTGGCAACGACACCTGCGGGAGAAACATCCGGGCCACCCCTTTCCACGCCGACTCCCATAGCGGCATTTCCCGTGCAATACGAACACTTTTGTTAGCCGGAACGACGAGGCATCAGGTCTTGATTCTTGCCCCATTCTCCCCGGCTCGCCGCCCCGGCATTTGATCTTGGCCTGGGCCCTTCCGATACCCAAAGGCAGTGCGGTGTCGCTTCGCGCTGCAGCCCGGTCGGAAGGAGAAAGTCTGATGGCCAAATCGATCGTAACTGTTCTGACAGCCGTAGTGCTTGCTGCAAGTTTCGCGGGGCCTGCCTTTGGCCAAGGCGCCTACGACTGGGGCGGCTGGGTCTCGACCGGAATCTATGCGAATGCGTGGGGAGCTGACGATAACGGGCCTATCGGAACCAAGAGCATCGCTGGCGGGACGGTCCAGCAAGTCTGGGGCTTCGCCGAGAAGGCCGTCGACACGGGCGGATGCGGCTGGGACTACGGCGGGCGCGTCGACTACGCCTTCGGCACGGACGCACCCTACTTTCAGGCTTTTGAAGATGGAAGTTGGGATGCTGACTGGAACACTTCGGACGACTACGGCTCGGCCATGCCGCAGCTCTTCGGCGAGATCGGCTACGGCGATCTCCGAGTGAAGGCGGGTCGGTTCCTGACGCCCATCGGCTGGGAGGCCATCGAGGATCCGCCCAACTTCTTCTCGTCCAACTCGTATTCGTATTTTTACGGCGAGCCGGCGACCCACACGGGCGCCCTGGCCACCTGGGAAGCGACCGATTCGCTCACGTTTCTCGGTGGCTGGTCCAACGGCTGGGACGCCGGCTTCACCGACAACGGCGGGGCCTCGACTTATCTTGCCGGCGTGACCTGGTCCGGATGGGAGAACCTGACGACCACCTATTCCTGCTCGGCCGGTAGCCTGGGCGACGGCGTGGGCGATCTCTACATGCACAGCCTAGCGCTGGAGATTCAAGCCAGCCAGCGTCTCGCCTGGATCGTTCACAACGACCTGGGGATCCAGACGAGCGGTTCCGCCGGGAGCGACGCCCTCTGGGTGGGCATCGTGCAGTACCTGCAATACGACCTCACCGATCGCCTGGCGACTGGTCTTCGCTTCGAGTGGTTCCAGGATCGCGACGGGGCACGCGTGGCGCCGGGCGAATTGTCCGGCAACTTCTACGCCCTCACCGCAGGTTTGAACTGGCGACCTATCGAACACCTCATTGTCCGCCCGGAAATCCGCTACGATTGGTTTGGCGGACGCTACCTCCCCGGAACCCTGCCCTTCAACGACGGGACCAAAGACGAGCAGGTTTCCGGCGGCGTCGACGTGATTGTCACGTTCTAACGATCTGCGGCCGGCTCGCTACAGTTCGAAGTCGAAGGTCTCCGTGTCTTTTTCGACGGTTCGCTTCAGTTCCGACTGCTCGTTGTACTTGACAGGGACCTTCTCGTCCTTGTCGACCGGGGCGTCCGGATCTCCTTCTTCCTCGCCCGCACTGCCCGCTTCCGAGGCGCCCGGGATGCCGCGAGACGACCAGATTCGCACCGTTTTCGGTCCCTTGGTGATCCCCGACTGTTCCGAGTTGAACATCAGGCTGTAGTTGCCGCTGTCGTCCGTCAGGCCGCAGGAAAAGGTCTGATCGTCGGCCTCGAAGAGGACGAGGGCCTTGGCGAGCGGTTTCCCGTCAAGGGTGACCGTGCCGGAAACGTCGGAAAGGTTCAAACTGCCGTAGTCGGGGCCTGATTGTCCGCAGCCGGCAAGCAGAATCAGAGAAAGCGAAAAGACGCTGGCGGCGAATGCAATTCTGTGACTTCTCATTATCATGCAACTCGTTGAATTGTGGTTCTGAAGGGTGCAGCGACCGGCGCCGGCCGAGCCCTGTCCGGCCGGCGTTTCTTGATTTAGGGAAATGGGATCGCGAGGCTCAGAAGCCGCTCACAACCTCGCGGCCGTTCCGCGACCCCAGGCCGAGGAAGATGTCGCTGTCGATCGTGTCGCTGATGTTCCCCAATTCGATGAACGGCAGGATGTGAAGCGACCAGCCGGTGCCTCGGTTTCCCCAGCCGTACGGGAACTTCTTGAAGGTGTCGTGGTAGTTGTGAAGGCCGATGCCGATTTGTTTGAGGTTGTTGGCGCACTGGGAACGCCGCGCCGCCTCTCGCGCCGCCTGGACGGCGGGCAGTAGAAGCGAGATGAGGATGCCAATGATCGCGACCACGACCAACAACTCTACAAGGGTGAAACCCTTGGCCCTGGAAACCCTGTCTGGTCTCAACACGTCGAACTCCTGTTGATTGACTGCCGCTCTCGCGGTCTCGAATTGTGCGCCCGTTGCGAGAAACGCCTTTTCTGAGTGCTCGCGACGCACGGCCCTCAGAAGCTGCTAAAACAAAGCACGTTCGTCAGGAAATGGTGAGTCGACCGTGAGGCTCGGGTTAGCTCCGCGCGAGCATGCCGCTAGCGGCCCGTTGAGCAACCAGCTCACCGCTCGCCGAGCGGGACCCCGGCGTTGCAAGACGCCGGAAAATCCCACGCTTCCTGCCAAGACTCGGGGCGATCGCCTGTGCTGCCCTGGCGATCTTCGGGCTCAAATACCTCTGCATGGGCGCGTGCTATCTTCCCCTCTGTTTCGCATACTGGCGTCTCTTCAATGATCGTCGGAAGACCGGTGAGAAGGAGGAGCAGGAACTGCTCGATTGGCTCAATTCAGGTTCATCCGACCGAAACGTGCGCAGGTGCAAGCTGTTGCATCGAAACAGGTTTCGACGCAGACTTTGCGGGAACAAGGGGAGCCAGAGAAGAGGCACCGGTACTCCGCGGCAGAGTACCGGTGCCTCTTCTCTGATCAGCCTCGGCTCGATTCGGCGCTGGTCGGGCGAGCGCATTCTTGAATCGGATGAACCCCAATTCACCCGAGAACCGAGCGATCGAGACGCCCGTTGCTTGATCCTGCCGCGCCGCGGGCCATAATGGGGGCTCAGGTCTCCCCGTCCATTGCCCCCCGAACCGAGGTAAGCTCCCGATGGCTCGACATGTCTTTTCCGCCCTGGTGATTCTGGCCGCGATCTGCGTCGCCCCGCTTCGCGGCGCCGAGCAACCCAACATCGTCTTCATCTTTGCCGACGACCAGTGCTACGAAACGCTTCATGCGATGGGCCACCCGGTCGTGGAAACGCCCAACCTCGACCGGCTCGTCGAGAGCGGGATCACCTTCACCCACGCCTACAACCAGGGCTCGTGGAGCGGGGCCGTGTGCGTGGCCAGCCGAACGATGCTCAACACGGGTCGCTTCCTCTGGAAGGCCGCCCGGTTCTACAAGGACAACACGGTCGAGAAGGAACGCCAGGCGGGACGCTTCTGGTCGGAGCACATGAAGCGGGCCGGCTATACCACCTACATGACCGGCAAGTGGCACGTGAAGGCCAAGTCGGGCCTGGCCTTCGACTTCCAGGTCCACGAGCGGCCCGGCATGCCCAACCAGACCGAGGCGGGCTACAACCGGCCCATCGAGGGCCAGCCCGACGCCTGGCGCCCCTGGGACACCAAGTTCGACGGCTACTGGAAAGGCGGCAAGCACTGGAGCGAGGTGCTCGGCGACGATTCCCTCGAGTTCCTCAAGCACGCCAAGGAGCACGACAAGCCCTTCTTCATGTACCTGGCCTTCAACGCGCCTCACGATCCGCGGCAGTCGCCCAAGGAGTACGTCGACAAGTATCCGCTGGACAAGGTCGATCTGCCCGAAGACTTCCTCCCCGAGTATCCCTACAACGAGGCAATGGGCGCCGGGCGCAAACTGCGCGACGAACGGCTTGCTCCCTTCCCCAGGACGCCGTACGCCGTCAAAGTGAACCGCCAGGAATACTACGCGATCATCACCCACATGGACGCCCAGGTGGGGCGGATCCTCGAAGCCATTCAGGCCACCGGCAAGGCCGACAACACCTACATCTTCTTCACGGCCGATCACGGCCTGGCCTGCGGGCACCATGGGCTGATGGGCAAGCAGAACATGTACGACGACAGCGTTCGCGTGCCGCTCATGGTCAACGGCCCGGGCGTGCCCAAGGGCAAGAAGATCGATACGCCCGTCTATCTCCAGGACATCATGGCCACGTCGATCGATCTGGCAGGTTTGGAAAAGCCGGACCACGTGGAGTTCAAGAGCCTCATGCCGCTGATTCGGGGCGAAGACGTGGTTCCCTACGGCGCCGTCTACGGCGCCTACCTCGAATCCCAACGCGCCGTGACCATGGATGGCTACAAGCTCATCCTCTATCCCAAGATTGCCAAGACCCGGCTGTTCAACCTGGTCGACGATCCCAAGGAAATGGTCGACCTGGCCGACAAGCCCGAGAGCAAGCCGATCATGAAGAAGCTCTTTGCCCGGCTGCTCAAGCTGCAAACGGAGATGGGCGATGAGCTCGATTTGAAGAGCGTTTATCCGGCGTTGTAGCGGTGGCTTGCCGCATGGCGGAAATCGAATCGTAGGGTGGCGCCAGAGCGGACCAACTCATCGACGTGGTTTAGCCGAAGATGAATCCATTTCCGAAATGCCCACACGGTCACGAAGCGAGCGTCGGCCCACCATGAGCGATGGGCCATTCCAAACGATCCGCATTGCTACGGTGAACCGGAGCAATGCGGATCGGTGAAATGGAGGCCGGAACATGGTGGGCCGCCGTTTGCCCGCCGGCGCTGCGAGCCGGCGTCGGTATGGGACGCGAGTGATTCGAGTGAGCCGGTGAATGTGGTTCACTTTGGCCCACCCTACGTCTCTGCGGTTCATGGCGATTCGGTGAACTGCCCGCAGCGGTGGCATCCCTGCCGCCGAATTCGCGACGTTTTTCGGCGGCAAGGATGCCACCGCTACGGAGCAATGCTTGCCTGTCAATCCTCGATTTGCAACTTGATCTCGTCGGAGTTGGCCTTCAGTTCCGGGGCGTACATGGCCCAGGCCTTGGTGGGCAGGGCGCTGAACTTGCCGGGGATCTCGGCCCGCATCCGGTAGGACACGCTGTGCTCGCCCCGGGCGAGGCGATTGACGAAGAACACGACCCGGTTGTCGCGGAACTCGACGTAGGCGCCCATGGCGTTTCCGGTGTAGCCGCTGCGGAGGTCGACGGGTTCGAAGCCGGCGGCCTTCATGTCCTCGAAGATGACGTACTCGTAGTCGTTCTTGCTGGCGATTTCCAGCTCGATCTCCACGAGTTCGCCGCTCTTGAGCATGGACAGGTCGGCCAGGGGCTCGCGCTCGTATTTCTCCACCCGCTGATCGACGGCCTGGCCGCGGGAGCCCGCCACCTTGATTGACTTCTCGACGGGCTTGAGGCGGTAGTACTTCCGCAGGACCTTGATCTCCAGCCCGGCGGCGGTGATCGGGTCTTCGAGCGTGAAGTTGGTCAGGTAGGCGTTGTAGTAGAGAGGGCCGGCGCCCTTCTTCTTCAACTCGATCTTGTGGGGACCGTCGGCGAGGGCGGCGCCTTCGACAACGAGTTTGTTGTCGAACTGGAACAGGTTGGCCGAGGTGATCTCGACGGCCTTCTGCATTTCGCCGTCGAGCCAGATCTCCACGGTCATGTCGGGCTTGGCCTCGCCGCTGGCCCGCATGAATTCCGCCATGGCCTCGATGCAGAGGGCCGTATCGCGGGTGGAGTTCCAGTAGGTGGCGTGCTTGCGGTTGTTGAGCAGGTACTTCACCAACCGCGAGGCGATCTTCCCCTTGGGGTCGGTCTTGGCCAGCAGCTTCAGGTAGTAGGCGTGGGCCTCGTACTCGCTGCCGTACCAGTACCACCAGTGGCCGCCGGGCAGGTTGAGCCAGGCGGTCTGGTTCTCGTCGTCCTGGACGAGGTACTGCTCGATGTTCCGCATGACCATGGCAAGCTTCTCTTGCTCGTCCTGCTTGTGCAAGGCGAGGCCGAAGGTGGCCAGGCTGTAGACGGCCAGGTGGGGCCGGTCGCGGTAGAGGAAGTCGAGCATCTCGCGATTCTCGACGCCCGCATCAACGAGCACCATGTAGACGAGGGCGTCCAGGTTGCTGGCATGGTCCCTCCAGGGCTTCTTCTTGGGATCCTTGAGGGCATTCTTGAGCATCCGGACCTGTTCGTCCTGATGCCGCTTGAGCCACTCGACACCCCGCTCCAGCACGCCGGGCACCAGGGCCACGTCGTTCTGCTGGGCGATCTGGAGTCCGTGGACAACAACGGCCGTGGTGTGGGCCGACGGGTATTCGCCGTAGCCGGAGAACCAGCCCCAACCGCCATCGGAGAGCTGCATCTCGGTCAGGCGGTTCACGCCGTCCTTGACCATCCGGCGGACTTCGTCCTCATCGAAGACGGGATTGCGCTCGTAACGTTTCCAGTCCTCGCCCCGCTCTTGATCGTCGCCGATCTCCTGGGCGTTCAGGTTGGTCCGCTTCTTCTGGATCTCTTCCAGGTTGAGGCCCATGTCGAGCAGGATCTTCTGGGTAATCACCGTCGGCAGGAAGCGGTTGAGAGTCTGCTCGGTGCAGCCGTAAGGGTACTCGACCAGGTAGGGCAAGGCATCGACCATGGCCCCGGCCAGGGTGGGCGAGTAGCGGAGTTCCAGCCGCGTCTGTTCGGGACGGCGCTCGGCGGGCACCTGGATGGTGAACTCGCCGCCATTCTCGTCGGGACGGATCGCCCCGCTGACGGCCTCCATCTTGAGCATGCCGTGAACGTAGGCCGGGAACCGCATCTCCATGGCGTCCGACTCTTCGTCGGTCAGTGCCAGCATGCGGATAATTGCCTCGCCTTCGGCGGTGACTTTGACTCGCCAATCGACGCGGGCTTCACCCTCGGGCTCGATTTCGACGGTTCGGGTCGTCTCATCGAGCGGCTTGAGACAATTGCCTTCGAGCTGGAGCTTGACCTGGACGGATTTCTTCGTTTCCAGGTAGTTATGGACGTTGGCCGAGAGGACCACCTCGTCCTTCTCGACGAAGAACCGTGGGGCCTGCATGCGGAGGATGAGGTTCTTGCGGGTGACGACGTCGGTCGAACCTTGACCCACGCGGGTGCCGTGGCCCATGGCCCAGCACTTGATGCGCCAGGTGGTGAGATTCTCCGGCATGTCGAGGGAGACCTCGGCCGTGCCATCTTCGCCGGTCGCCAGGGCGCCGACCCAGAGGGCCGTGTCGGCGAATTGGCTGCGGACGGAGGGCTCGGCAGCGGCCGCTTCGCCGCCTCCTTCGGCCTCCATGGGCATCTTGGCGGCATCCATCGCGACGGCTGGGCCCGCTGCTTCCGCCATGGCCATCGGAGCGGCAGCCATGGGCGCAGACTTAGCCATCGGGGCGCCGCGCGACATCAGGGCCCTGCCGGGGGCCATTCCGCCGCTGCCGCCCATCATGGCGCCGAAGGCGATGTTCTCTCGCCCGTTTCTCTCCAGGCCATCCATCTCGTCGGCGACGGTCTCGCCGAAGACGCCGATATTCTGCATGCCCGGCTTGTCCTTGGGAACGATGTTCCCCGAGAACTTGTTCAGGCTGGTCTCGGTGTTCTCGTTGTGGCGCCGGCGCCACTTCCAGAAGAACTCGCGGATCTCGGGGACGTTCGACCCGCCGGAGATGTATTCGACGGACTTGTCGTAGACGGCCACGACCGTGGAGCCGTGGAAAGGCTTGCCGTCAAAATCGGTCAGTTTCAATTTCACGGTGGCCTTCTGACCCGGCAGATATTCGGTCTCGGAAGGCAGGACTTCCACGTTGACGACCCGCTTTTCGGGCGGGACGACGATTTCCTTGACCTCGCTGTGGGAGCGGCCATCGGCGAGGGTAACCGCCTCGACGAAGAAGTTGGGCATGTCCTTCTGGGCCACGGTGATTTCGTGAACCGTACTCTTGCCCTTAAGCCGCACGATCTCGGGTGGCAGATAAACGCCGTTGGACGGTCGCACGAAGAGCAGCACCGTACTGTCCGGGCGATCCGTGTTGATCATCAACTGGACCTTTTCGCCTGGCTTGTACTCGGCCTTGTCGGGCACGAGTTCGATGTTATTGAACCGGTAGTCGGAGCTTTCGAACCTGGTGCCGCGGATCGTGAAGACGTAGCCGCCTTCGATGGTGTGCTCTTTCTTGTCGGTGAGCTTGTAGGAAAGTCGATACTGGCCCGGGGCAGCGGCCTTCAGTTGCAGGTCGGCTATTCCCTGGGCGTTGGTCGAAAGGGGCTTGGTGAAAACGGGGGTTTCGACCGGCTCGCCGTCCTCGTAGCGGATCTTGAGGAGCCGGACTTCGCCGGCCCCTTCCACGGGCTGGCTGTCGAGGGTTCGAGCCGAGAAATGGGCTCCGATCGTGTCGCCCACGCGGTAGTAGCCCCGTTCGACCCAGGCGTAGACCTTGAAGGGCTGACGGGCCACGAGCACGTTGCCCGTGCCGACAATCGTGCGCCGCGACTGGTCAACCACTTCGGCGGTGATCGTGTATTGATGGTCCTGGTCGGGATGGATCTCCTTGGCAGGGAGGGTGTCGATCTCGATCTTCAGCTTGCCGTCGGGGCCGATTTCGACCTCCCGTTCGGCAACGACTTCCGGCGGGGCGGAACGATGGGGCCACCAGAAGGGAATCGGGCGGACGCAGCCCCACCGGGCAAACCCAGGATACCAGTCGTAGTCGTAGGCAAACCACCAGTAGCCCGGTCCGTAGAACCAGTCCCAGGGTCGCGGCGGATACCAGGGCTTGTTGACGGCGGTGCGGGTGATCTTGTACTTCACCTTGGCGTTGGTGACGGGGGACCCGAAATAGTATTTGGCCTCGACCTCCGCTTCGATCTTCTCGCCGAGCTTGACCGGTTCGGTGGGGGCTTCAACGGTGACCTCGTATTCGGGCTTTTTGTACTCTTCCACGCGGAAGGTACCGCCGCCCTTTCTTTCGATGTTCAATCGCCAGACGCCGAGGGTGGCGTCGTCAGGCAGTTCCAGTTCGCCTTCCAGGCCGCCGTATTCGTCGAGTTTGACGGCCTGGTTGACCACTTTCTCCCGCTTGGCGTTGAAAATCTCCACGTTCACCGTTTGACCGGCGAAGTCGGACGTGTCAGCCTTGTCGTACTGGGCGTGGCGAAGCCAGAACTTGTAGTGGACGGTTTGACCGGGGCGATAGACCGGTCGATCGGTGATCGTAAATACGCGTTCGCGCCGGTATTCCTGGTCGTGGTGCCGCCCGAACCACGCGTGGGTGTAGCCGAGGTACGCAAACCGGTTTCCCTCACCCCGGGCGACAATCAACCACTGATGGTTCTTCGGAAAATCCTTCTCGCTGAGCATCACCTGGCCGTCGGCATCCGCGTATTCGGCAAACTGCTTGATGAGCAACTCGTAATTCCGTCCTCGCCGATGTTCCTGGCGGAACCCGAAGAATTCCACGTTCGCCTTCGGAACAGGTTTGCCTGTGACGGCGTCGCCCACGAACAGGTAAACCTTCTGGTCGAGGGGCTTCTTGACGATGGCCGTGTCGGCCACCCAGAGGACGACGTAGCTCGTGTTGCCGTTCTGCATGCCGGCCCTGACCAGGTAGGCGCCGGGTGTCGTCAGCGGCGTGGTGACGGTGATCCGCTTGTCGAAATGAGCCTCTCTCGGATCGAGCTGAGTGGTCCACGAGGCCACTTCCTCGCGGGCGTATTTCATTTCGTTCTCGTGAACAAGCCGGTACCCGATATTGCCGATATTGATCTTGTTCCCGTCGAGTTGGTTCGGCCGCGACTTGATATAAGCCTTCACGTCGTCGAGCAACTGGGGAACGTCGATCCGCTTGGCCGTGAATTTCACTTCGTTGCCGTTGCGGAACCGGTAGTCGATCGTGGCCCCCTGGCCTGCCGGCTGGGTCGGGGCGGACTCGAAGCGGCCCCAGTTGTCGACAATCTGGTCAAGCCGGTCCTGCCAGTTCTTGCGGGTGTTTCTGTGGGCGTGGGGGTACTCGGCCAGACAACGCCGCCAGAACGTGGCGGCCTTCGGATATTGACGCCGGTTTTCGAAGAGCTGGGCCAGTTGCGTGCAGGCGTTCTCCGCGTAAGGCGCCTTGGGGTCGGAAGCGATTTCCGTGTAGATCTTCACGAAACTGAATTCGTCGGGGAGCGTGAAGCGTTTCACGCCCGAGGCAAGCCGGGCAATCGTCTCGTTCTCGGCCAGCGTGTGCAGGGCATAGGCGCCGCTTTCGTTTTCCTTCGTGTCGTCGACTTCCATCCGGCCGAAAGGAAAGCCGAAATGGGCCATGGTCTGCACACCGAACTGGTTCTGGAGGAAACTGGCAAACTGGTAGCGGACCTGGTTCCTGCGAGTCGGATCGATTTCGATCGCCATTTCCAGGCACCATCGCCAACGCTGGCCGTCCGTCTCCGAGGCTTCAAAGCTCTTGGGCACGTGGTGGTAGACGGGATTCCCCTCCGCGTCGACGGGCGCCGCCGTGGGGCCTCCGCCGTATCCCCATCCCGGATCGTAGTCGGGCAGGGTTTTCAGATCGGTCAGGTATTGAAGCCGCCATGCTTCGCCGTAGCCGCGGTGATTCAGGAGGATATTGCCGAACTCGAGCAAGAAGTTGCTGACTTCCCCGCGCGAGTCGTCCTTAAGTGACATGGGCATGGCCTCGACCATCAACTGCATGGCGCGGACCCGATCCCGCTCGGTGGCGTTGACGACTTCCCCGCCGCCCCGGTGCCGACCCCGCTGGAATTCGCCGGCGATCATGAATCCATGGTGGTCCACGTTCACGTAACTCTGGGCGGCCGCGAACAGGGCCCGCCAGTTCGAGGCCTGAGCCTCGATGACGGCCTCGCGAAAGGGATCGATCTCGGCCACGCGATTGAGCCGCTGAAGACATGTAACCGCCATGTTCAGATTGTCGCCGATCAGGCCGGGTTCCTTCGTGGCCGGATCGAGCGCCAGGCGGCTGTAGATTTCGTAGGCGTCCTTGTAGTTGCGATTGTCGTAGGCTTTCCGAGCGTCGGAACGCGATCCCGGCATGGGGGCGGCCTCACGGGCTAGGGTGAAAGCGAAACCGCCGACAAGGGTTGCGGTGGCGACGGCGAGGGTGAGGAAACGAAAACGGTTCATAATGCCTTCTCCTTGCAGCAATCGGGCTTGCTGACGTCGATTCGAAAAAACGCTTCCGGATTTGTAGACGAACTTGAACCGGGCCGAGTTTCTTTCTGGGACGTTTTTTGCCCTTTTTGCCACAATTGGCCTGAGATCGAATGGTCTGGAACGAAGAGCGTTTGCGGTAAGGCAGGCGGACAAAAAGAATCTACCAGTTCGACCCTCTAGGAAAGAAACAAAGGCGTGAACAACTGGAGCAGCATCGGGTGAAAATGGTCGGTCGTCTCGTTGTTCCGGTTGGTCATGCCTTTGTTTCTTTCCTACCGCTTGAGGTTGGATTTTCCCTCTGATGAGGCGAAAATGCGGATGGACGGTCGGTGAAAGTGCAAAACGACGCAACTGGCGCTGAGAGTGCCGAATTTCTGCATGTCGTTTTGCACTTTCACCGACCGTCCATCTCACATTTTGTGGATCGAACTGGTAGATTCTTTTTGTCCGCCTGCCTAATAATAGAGCCGATGGGAAATCTTTCCCAGCCCCAACCCGGATACACCGGTCCACACGGCCGGTGGGGAAGTTGCAGTCAGAAAACGTCGACGCGTTGCTTGTTGGGAGTGCGAATTGCGGTGGAATCCTTCGATCCCTTCTCCGAATGGCTCGGGCGGCCTCCGGGACCTGCGCCCGAAGATCACTACGAATTGCTTGGCCTGGAACGGTTTGAGGCCGACCTGGATCTGATCTCAAGCTCCGCGGACACGCTCCGTGCGAAGATACGCAAGATCCGTCCCGGAAAGCACCTCGCGGACTGGCAACGCCTCCTGGACCGGGTCGAGGCTGCGAAGATCTGCCTGAGTGATCCCATTGCCAAGCTGGCCTACGACGAGAGCATCGATACGGCTTCTCATACTCTCCACGTTTCTGGACACGCGGTTGTTACAGATTCCTCCCTCGACGGAGAGGTTTTCGTCGATTCCCCCCCCGAGGCAAGCGAGCCGGAGGCCGACGATTTCCAGGAGTTGGCCGCCGAGGAGGCAGCCCCCCAGTTCATTGAGGCTCCGCCCGTGGTCAACTCGGGGGAGACCTCCGAGCCGGAAGACCCCACCGAGCCGCCCATTGTGGCAATTCAACCTCGGGAGCGGGGAAGCTCGTTGCGGCAAATGATCATCTGCTTCTTCGCGGGCCTGTCGGCCGTACTCGCGCTAGCTATCGTGCTGGTCCTTCTGAAGCACTGGCAGGGCGAGCAGGTCACCGCTGGCCCCGAGCAGCCCCCCAACTCGGTGTCGCCTACGGAGAAAGCCGAAGACCAGGACACGCTGGTGACTCCGATTCCTCCGAGTTCGCCCCCTGCGACAGACAACCCGGAGATGGCCCCGCCAACCACTGCTCGTCCTCCGTCGCCGCCCATCCCTGCGGCAGAAGAGCAACCCGCTCCAGTTCCCGTGCCGGCAGAGCCACCGAAACAGCCGCCCGTGCAAATCGCCCCCGTTTCTCCCGCCCCCCCGCCTGCGGTCCCGGCCACGCCCCCTGCCAAACCGATCGATCCGGTCCGGCAGCAGACTTTTCAGCGGGCGATTGAAGCGGCGCGGTCGGCCTTGGCGGCCAGGAAACTTGGCGCCGTCGCCGGCCACCTGAGTGAGGCCACCGCGGCGGCTCAAACCGCGCAGGAGGCAGTCGAGGCAGACCAGGTCGAGGCCCTGCGGGCCTATTTGGAGGCCTTCTGGGATAGCCTCCGGCAGCAGATCCCCAAGTTGGAGAGCGGGTCGGAACTTCGGGTAGGCCAGATGATGGTGATTGTGGTGGAGGCAAGCCAAAGCGACCTCGTTCTCCGAGTCTCCGGCCAAAATCGACGTTTTTCCGTCAACGACATGCCCCACGGGTTGGCGGCGGCCCTGGCGGACCAGCTTTTCTCTAACTCCCCTAACGCAAAGGTCTTACGGGCGTCTTTCCTGATCGCGGAGCCGAAGGGGGACGCAAACCGGGCAAGGCAACTTCTTCAGGAAGCGGCCCAAGGAGGGGAGGAAGTGGACGAACTAATAGCAGAACTGAACTGCAAGAAACAGGCAACGGAGTAGCCTGGTACACGCGTGCTTGGCACGTTGCCGTGACGGGGGCGGTGAGGTCCTGCCACCAGCCGGTGGTCACAAGTTCCATCCCTGCTTGCGCTTCGGTTATACGCATGGGGGTCTTTTCCGCCAGACGCGGTGAGGGCCTGCCCTGGCAAACCGGCAAGGGGGGACCTACAATGGTGCGTCGGGCCCTTCGGAACCAGAACCGTGACCGGGATAACCAGGAAGGATCGTGCCCGGACCCCGCATCCCCAATGCGAAGGGAACTCGCGAGTGCCAAACACGTTAGAGACCGAGCAAGAGATCGTCGTCGATCTGAAGAATCCATTCTTGGCCGGGGTGCTGGCGTGGTTGGTGCCTGGACTGGGCCACTTCTACCAAGGTCGAACGGCAAAGGGGCTCGTATTCTTTGTGTGCATTCTCAGCACGTTTGGATACGGCGTCTACCTGGGAGGCAATTCGGAGTTGGGATGGGGGCGTGCCGTTTACGCATCGTTTCGCCCGGGCCAGCGGCATCTGCCCTTCCTTTGCCAGATCGGCGTGGGCCTGCCGGCCATGCCGGCCCTTCTTGAAGCCCAGCGGGCGGCAGAAGGCAAGGAGCCGCTCCTTGGCGGATTCATGGCTCCGCCGCTACCCGTCGGCGATCCTCATCCCGGACGGCGTATGGATGCCCTCAGCGGACAGCCCACGCTCAACGAACTGCACAGGAAACTCCACCGCTACTTCGACATCGCCACGGCCTACACCATGATTGCCGGCCTGCTCAACGTGCTGGCCATCTACGACGCCTGCTGCGGGCCCGTGTTTGCGGAGAATCGGAAGGAAGACGAAGAAGAAAAACCGGAAGATTCCAGCGGGACGGTCTAGCCATGGTGAATATCCTCCTTGCATCAACACGTATCAAAGACTTCTGGTTTGCCCTGCCCCTGATCGTGGCGGTGAGCCTCGTCTACGCCGCAACGCGCCATGAACTCATGGGGCCCATCTTGTCTCACGCCTTGCGGATTGGGGTTTGGATCGTCAGCTTTATGATGATGGTTCTCGTCGTCCTGCTGACGATCTCGTGGTGTACCTGATCCGATCGCCTGCTGAATTCCACAAGGTAGCTGTTCTCATGAGAATCGTAGTCTTGGGCGCCGGCACGGTCGGCACGTCGGTTGCCGAACTGCTCTGCAAGAATCGCCACAGCGTGACGGTGGTGGATCACGACCCGGCCGTGGCTCGCCGCGTGAACGACGAACTCGATGTGCGCGGCGTGACCGGATCGGCAGCCCAATCGAGCGTCCTCTTTCAGGCAGGCATCATGGGCGCCGACCTCTGCCTGGCATTCACGAGCAGCGACGAGGGCAACCTGATCGCGGCCAGCATGGCGAAGGCCATGGGCGCCCACCGCGTGGTGGCTCGCGTTTACGCCCCCGTCTTTCGCGATCTGAGCACCTTCGACTACCAGCGCCACTTCCGCATCGACCGCCTCCTGAGCCTCGAACACATGACGGCCATGGAACTGGTCCGCAAGATCCGCGAACCGGGATCGCTCGTCGTGGAGAACTTCGCCCACGGCGACATCGAGATGCAGGAACTGGCGGTTACCAAGTCCACCTCTGCGGTCGGCGTCGCCTTGAAGGACCTGAACCTTCCCCGCGTGGTGCGAATCGGCTCGATCCTCCGGGACGGAAAGCTCTCCATTGCCGAAGCCAACGACGTCATCGCCGTGGGCGACCGGGTCACGTTGATCGGTTCCCGGGAAGACATCGACAACGTCAAATCGCGATTCGAGAGCGAGCCGCCTCAGAAGCGAGGCATCGTGATTGCCGGGGGCGGCGAGACGGGATATCACCTGGCTCGGGTCCTCGAGGGGCCCCGTTTCGCCATCGTGCTCATGGAAGCCGATCGCGATCGCTGCGAATTCCTGGCCTCCCACCTGAAACACACAACCGTCGTCAATTGCGACGTCCAACGCCGCGCCGACCTGGAAGAGGAACGGGTCGGCAGCGCCGATGTGTTCGTGGCCTGCACGGGCGAGGACGAGAACAACATCATGGCCTGCGTGGAGGCCAAGGAACTGGGCGCCAAGATGACGGCCGCCCTCGTCAGCCGCCCCGATTACGCCAACGTGGTCGAGAAACTCGGAATCGACGAGACCGTCAGCCCTCGGGAAGTGGTTGCCAAGCAGATCCTCGGCTTCCTGAACTTGGGGCCGGTCGTCTTCCGCAATCCCTTGCTGGCGGGCGGCGGCGTCGAGATCCTCGAGGTGGAGGTTCTCAAAGACACGCCCATCACCGAACACGTTCTGGCCAAGGTCGAACTGCCCTCCCAGTGCCTCATCGCGGCCGTCATCAAGGAGAGCTTCGTCCAGGTGCCGGGCGCCGATGATCGCATCAAGCCGGGCGACACGGTGCTCCTCCTTGTGGCCGACGAGGCGGTTGAAGACGCGCTCAAGCTCTTCCAGCCCATCGGCGCCGCAGGCTAGACCCCGACGCGGCGGCGGAGCGACATGCCTCCGCCGTTTGCCGGAGTTCCGGAACCACTCCCTGGAGTTGAACGCCCAGCCATGAACCACCGCCTGCTCTGCAAGCTTCTTGGTCTCGTCGCGAATCTCATCGGCGGCACGATGGTCTTCAGCCTGCCCTGGGCCTTCCTCGAAGGCGACTGGTCCATGGCACGCGAACGGGAGGGATTTTTCGGCCTCCTCGCGGCCATCGCGGTCTGCCTGGCCGTGGGAGCGATCCTTCGACATGTGGGCAAGAAGTCCGACGGGCAGTTGTTCCGCAAGGAAGCCATGGCCGTGGTTGGATTGAGCTGGGTCCTGGCCACGATCCTCGGAGGCCTCCCGTTCTGGTTCAGCGAGACGCTGCGCGCTCCGGAAACTCCTATGAGCCTGGTCGACTCCATGTTCGAATCCCAGTCGGGATTTAGCACGACCGGCGCCACGGTCCTGAGCGAACTCCAGGACCCGGACATGGTTCCCCGCTGCATTCTCTTCTGGCGTTCGAGCACGCATTACCTGGGAGGGCTGGGGATCATCGTGCTCTTTGTGGCAATCCTCGGGCAGGGGTCGGCGGGCAAGGCTCTGATGCGGGCGGAGATGCCCGGGCCCAGCCATTCCACGCCCCAGGCGCGAATGCAACACACGGCCTGGGTCCTGTTCCTTATCTACAGCGGGCTGAACGGCATCCTCGCCCTTGCGCTCTGGGTCCAGAGAATTCCCGTCTTCGACTCCCTCTGCCACGCCTTCGGCACCATGGCCACCGGCGGATTCAGCACCTACAACGCGAGCGTGGGCCACTTCGCCACCGATCCGAACGTGAACGGGGCGATGATCGAAATGACCATCGTCCTGTTCATGGTGCTCGCCGGCACCAACTTCATGCTGCTCTACTGGATGGCCATCCGCCAACCCGGCAAGCTCTTTGGCGATCTGGAGTGGAGAACCTACATCGCCATCATCGCACTCGTGACCGCGATCGTCCTGGTCGCCGGACTGGTTCACGGCGACTTCAACCAGTACGGCACTTCCGACCTGGCGGTCGACGGCGGGTGGGACGAGGACTCGCAGCCGTTTCGCGTCTTCCACGGCTTCCGCTATTCCCTCTTCCAGGTCGTGTCGCTCATGACGACGACGGGGTTCTGCACCGATGAATTCGAGAACTGGAACTCTCTCTCGGTCGGGCTTCTGCTCACGGTCATGTTCGTGGGCGGTTGCGCCGGCAGCACCGGGGGCGGCATGAAGGTGATTCGCCACATCCTCTTCGTGAAGGTCCTGCGGCTCGAAGTGGAACAGGCCTACCATCCGAGCGTCATCCGCCCCTTGCGGATCGCCGGCGAGCCGGTCGAAGACCAGTCGCTTCGGAAGAACATCCTCGTCTACTTCGGGCTCGTGATCATCATCTTCATGGCGAGTTGGCTGTTCACGCTGGGCGTCGAACCCGACAGCACGTGGACCGTTTACGAACACGACGTCGATCACAAGCTGATTGACAGCGCCAGTTGCGTGGCCGCCACGCTTAACAACATCGGCCCGGGGCTCGGCGTCGTGGGCGCGCGGCAGAACTACGGCGGATTCAGCGTCCCCTCCAAACTGCTTTTCATCTGGCTCATGATGCTCGGGCGGCTCGAACTCTTCGTGATTCTCGTACTTTTTGTGCCGAGTTTCTGGCGCAGCCAGTAAGTAGGATGGAGGCTGTAGACTGTAGGCTGGAGTTTGTGACAGGAGAGCCGATTTCGATGCACCGAGAGCCCGTCTTCAGCCGTCCTTTGGCCTCCAGTCTTCCGCCTTGTCTCCAGCGTCGTCCGTCTTCAGTTTGAGCGGGAAAGCACCCTCATTTGCGAAAGGCCAGACTGTCATGAACCTGAATTGCCGCACTGGTCCCAACTTCGCTCTCGACAGACGCCGGTTGCCGCGGATCTTCCGCGCGGCCGCCATGGCAGCGGTCTTTTGCGTTATCTTCCTGGGGAGGACTCTTGTTGTGAACGGCCAGGACACGCTCGAATCGGCTTCGCTCCCCGTCGAGATCAACGCTTCCTTTCCCGGCGGCAACATCCTCGTCGAGCGGATCGAAGGCGACGACGTCTTCCTCAAGCAGGATCCGCGCGACACGCCCGGCTTCTGGTTCTACTGGTCCTTTCGGGTCCGCGGCGCCGAGGGCCGGCGATTGGTCTTCCATTTCACCGACGGCAAAGTGATGGGGGTCCGCGGACCGGCCGTGAGCCGCGACGAAGGCCGATCGTGGAACTGGCTCGATGACGAATCGGTGACGCCGGAATCGTTCGACTACCGCTTCGCCCCCAACGACACGTCCGTCCGCTTCTGCCTGGCCATACCCTACCAACGCGAGGATCTTGAGAAGTTCCTGAAGCGTTACGCGGGCCGCGACGATTTTCGGGTGGAAGACCACGCCACCTCCCGGAAAGGGCGGCCTGTGCCCCGCATCCGGTTTGGATGCGTCGATGGCCAGCCGCACCACCGGGTGCTGCTCACGTGCCGTCATCACTCCTGCGAGATGATGGCCTCCTATGTTCTGGAAGGCCTGGTCGACGCGGTCATGGACGATACGGACAGCGGACGTTGGTTGCGAGAGAACGTGGAGTGGCTGTGCGTGCCGATGATGGATATGGACGGCGTGGAGGACGGCGACCAGGGCAAGAACCGCAGTCCCCACGACCACAATCGCGACTACGAGAACGATCCGATCTATCCGGAGGTAGCCGCCCTCAAGCAGTTCGTGCCCGAGTGGTCCGAGGGGCGTCTCCGCCTGGCCCTCGACCTGCACTGTCCCTACATTCGCGGCGGCAACAACCAGGAGGTCTTCTTTGTCGGCGGTCCCGACCAGGAAATGGCTCGGCGGCTGGACGCGTTTTCGCAAATCCTTCAGTCGGTTCAGACCGGCCCCATCAAGTACGAGTCCCGCCACAACATCCCCTGGGGCCAGTCGTGGAACAACATGAAGGAAGCCCGGAGTTTCGGACGCTGGGCGGCCCTGCTCCCGGACATCGACCTGGCAACAACGCTCGAAACGGCCTATGCCGACGCCGGGGGAACACCGGTGACGAAAGAATCCGCCCGGGCCCTCGGCCGCGATGTGGCAGCCGCCATCGCGCAGTGGCTGCGACAGAGACCAGACGGCTCGAAATAGCCTCGACGGAGAGCGACCTCGGTAATTAAATCCAACTCAAACTGAGCACGCAATCTGTGCGAAAGGCAGGGAATAGCCACAAAAAACACGAAGAAACACGAAAAGACGAAGCGAGGGCTTTTAAGTGTGCCCAACAGACTTTTCGTGCCTTTTTGTGTTTTTTGTGGCTATTCTGAGCATAGTATTTTCAGTTTAGGAACCAAGATCAGTCCTCGCGGCCGTAGAACATCAGGGGGGATGTCATGGCAACGATTGTTGGATGGGTGATGCTGGTCGTTGGCGGCGGAGTCATGATCGCCGCATTTCCAGGCAAATACGGCACGGGGCCCATGGCGCCCCAGTTTCTCGGCACGTTCGGCGTTCCCTTTGCGCTGGTCTTCACCGTGCTCCAGTGCGTGGCGGCCGCCCAATTCCGCAAGGCCAAGGTGCTGTGGCTCGTGGCAGGCCTGTTTGTCGGCGGCGCGATGCTGGGCGTTGTCGGTCGGACGATCGACCTTCACGGGTTCTGCGCCGAACACCACGTCTCCTACTTCGCCTACGTCCTTTGCGCGGGCGCCTGTGTCGGCGGAATCGGTCTGGGCATTGCCATGATCCGGGGATGGGTGTACGAGGATTGACCGGCACAACGAACCTCGTCGGCGCCGAGATGGTCACGCCGGGCGACCGTGTCGCCCTCGACATCCAACTCCAGAAGCCCATCGCCCTCTACAAGGGGAGCCGTTTTGCCATCCGTGAAGGAGGCAAGACGGTCGGGTCCGGCGTTGTGACCGAGGTCGTCCAGTAGCAACTCGCCCCTCTCCGCTTGCCTGCGGAGAGGGGCGTTTCTGTCATGGGGGCCATATCCGGCCCAACCTGGGCAGCCGTTGGAAGTCGCTTTGCGGGTCCTCCGTGTGCTCCTTGCCACCCCCGTGGTTCGTCTGCGAGAATGGTTCTTTACCCAACGTGAAGAGAAGGGAGTTGTCAGAAGTTGCGGACTCCCCGGAATGCTGTGCCAAGGCCGAAGACTGTTGGCTATTGTGTTTGACGCGGCATCGATTGCCAAAACGAGCCGACTCCAATGCACCAACAGCCTCTGCTGTCACAACCCTTCAGCCTTCGGTCTTCAGCCTTCAGCCTTCTCTTCCCCTCCAAGAGTCTTGCGATGCCAACAAGGTACACCATGAAAACGCGTTTGATCTGGCTGGTCTTCCTTCTTCTGCTCCCCACCGTGGCCCTGGCCGAGGAACCCGAGTACAAGCGAATGCCGTGGCACCTGGTGGATCTCTGGTGGGACCTGGGAGAAGAGACGCCGTTGGAGAGCTACAGCGTCGACGTGACCATTAGCGACGACGTGCCCTCCACGACAAACCTCTACATTGCGCCCGTCGGCATCGCCCATCTCAGCAAAGTTCCGTTCTATGGCGGCATCCAGACCCAGACTGACGGCTATACGAAGTCCGCTCAACGCCTTCGCAAGATCGGTCCCGGTCTGTTGATGTCGATGTGGGGCGAGCGAAGCCTGGACGCAATTCGGCCTTCGATCGGCGGCTTCTGCCAGAGTTCCGGACACGAAGGCGATTTCGTCAGCGTCCGCCGGTCTTACGAGTGGACCAAGGGCACCTACACCTATCGGGTCGCTCGCATGGACGAAGAAATCGTCGACGGCAAGCCCTGCACCTGGGTCGGCGCTTTTCTCTATTCGCACGAGAAAGACGAAAACGTCTTCATCGGGGCCCTGCGTTTCCCGGCCGAGGATCTGGTCCTGGCCCCCAAGGTAGCCAGTTTTGTCGAGGTCTACGGAGGACGGATCCCCGTCGACGAAATTCCTCGCCTCACCGTGACCTTCGGCAACTTGAAAATCAACGGGCAGGCCGCCGACGTGAAATCGGTCCGAGCGGTCTATCCGAAGGACGTGCCGGACTATGCCGAGGCTGTGTTCGAAGACGGGGCGGTGGTCATCACGGTCGGTCAGCCGGTGGAGAATCGGACGAAACGAAGTGTGGATCTGATGGGGCGATAAATGAACGACGACACCAAGCGCCAGCGTTTTCAAGCAGCCTACGAAGGGCAGCCGCCCTGGGATCTGGGCCGGCCCCAGAAACCGTTCATCGATCACGCCGATCAGATTACGGGTGATGTTCTCGACCCCGGCTGCGGCACGGGCGACAACGCCCTCTTCTTCGCCCAAAGGGGGCAGACCGTTCTGGGGATCGATTTCGTCGAGAAGCCCCTTGAACTGGCCCGCCGGAAGGCAGAGGAGCTTGGTGTTCAAGCGGAGTTCCTGGCCATGGACGCGCTCAAGCTGAAAGAGCTGAGGCGGACGTTCGACAGCGTGATCGACTGCGGGCTGTTTCACGTCTTTGCCGGCGAGGATCGCTGCCCCTACGTGGAAGGTCTGGCTCACGTCGTGAAAGACGGCGGCAGGGTTTTTCTCATGTGCTTCAGCGACGAGGAGCCGGACGGCGGAGGTCCGCGAAGAATCTCCCAAGCTGAACTGCAAGAAGCGTTTGCCGACGGCTGGACAATCGAGTCCGTCACGCCCGCCCGGTTCGAGCCGAACCCAAACGCCGACCAACGCTATTTCGACGAGGATGGTCCCAGGGCGTGGTTCGTCGTGATCCGCCGGAACCGGTAGGGCACCAAAAGAGATGACCCTCGCCGCAACGAGAGGGCGAGGGTCATGTTCGTGGTGTTCAAATTCAGTTTGCCGTTCTCCGCACCTCTTGTCTGGCTCACTCAAGCAATGCCCATTGTGGGCGTATCTCGCACCGCAGTTGACCTGACGTCGAACCGATGCCGAATTACTGTAATCGCAGGGTGAAACCCGAGTCGAAATGCCTTGAACGGACTATGACAGCAGTGGGGCAAGAGCTCGCGCTTCGATGACTCGCAGCTAACGATTCCTGCCGAAGACCATGAAATAGAGGTTCACGCTTGAGGAACCTGAGAAGTTCAGGATCCTCACGGATACATGCCCGTCGGTTTTTGCATATATGCCCTCCAAACAAAGGTCGAAAAGCACACCAAAAAACATTGCGGAACACTAGGTCCCTCAACCCTATTCTAGGTCGCTTCGCACGGGGGTCAAGCGAGATTCTCCGGCTTTGCCTTCTCGCCCTGTTTTGAGGCTCGACATGGCACCGATTCTGCGGCATTCGCACCGCGACACGAGCCTTCCAGGCAAGGACGCCACACTCCAACGGGCCTCCATGCACCCGCCGAAATAAGGGCGCCTAGGCTGGACTGGATTGGGGCAGGCCCCCTTGTCTTTGCGAGTCTCGAAAATGTCAGTGAGCGTTGCCGGTCTCGTTGGCCAGGCATTTGAGCACCGCCTCCGCCACGGCGGCTGCCTGGGGCCCCTTGCCTTGGGCGTTGAAATGGGTGCCGTCACTTGAGTGCCAGTCAGCGTGTTGCTCCACGAGGCCGAACAGATCGTTGGTCAGTACACCCCTATTCTGCATGATCGCCGCAGCAATCCTGTTCCTGGCCCTGACGCGCTCCGTCCGCTCGCTCACTTGCGACGTATTGTTCGCCTCGCGCACGGGCGTGGTGGTGGCCCAGATGAGCTTGGCCTTCGGAGCGGATTTCTCGAAGGTCTCCATCAATCGCAGCAAACCCTTTCGGTATTGCTCCTCCGTGTAGCCCCAGGTGATCGAGTCGCCGATCAGCAGGACTCGCGGCAACTCGGCCTTCTCGGCGTCGGTCACCCACACATCACTCCATTCGATCCGTTCCCGAATCGGCTCTTCGGCGGAGACAAATGGGGCAACGGCCAGGAGTGGGATGAGGACGGCAAGAATTCTCGTCATGGTGTTCTCCTCTTGCCTGCAATTGCAGTGGAACGGTGCACTACTCATCGCGCATCTTCGACATCCGCACGGTCGCTCCGATTTTCCAGGCAATGGCGGCCACGATGCAAAGAACGCCGAGCACGACTCCCCAGATTCCCTCCGGACAGATGCTGAATCCTGCTACAAGCAGGAAAGCCGGGCCGATTCAGCAGATCCCCGGCAGCATGAGGACCCCGAAGATGGCCAACAGGACGGGCCCGAGGGCACGGATTGCGCGACGAATGGGATTCACCTGGCTCTCCCTCTGGGCGATGCCCTGTTCCGGCAGGTTGTCGGCGCTACGACCGGAATCAGGATAGTCGATTCTTCGGGCCGCCGCCATCGGTTGCCTTTCAGGTTACCTGGGGCGTGAATCCAAAGGTATTTGTTACGGAAGTGCAAGTTGGCAACGAAGTTCTATGAGAAAAGCCGTCTCGTCCAGCCAGATCGGCTAGGTGAGGCTCTCCACTCGTTGACGATTCGTCCCCCCAACGGGTACACTTGCGGCTTGGTGCGCCTGTGGCGAAAGCGGGGCAATGACGGGCCTTCGGCGCGACTTGTGACAACCGCAATGGAGAAAAATGTCGGAAATGGCTGACAATAACATCGAGCAACTGGCGATCAACACGATCCGGACCCTTTCCATGGACGGCGTTCAGGCTGCCAACAGCGGCCATCCCGGAACGCCCATGGCGCTGGCGCCGGTCGCTTACCTGCTTTACAACGAGCAGATGCGCTACGATCCAGGCCATCCGGCCTGGCCAGCGCGCGACCGCTTCGTTCTCTCGGCCGGTCATGCATCGATGCTGCTCTACTCCGTCCTCCATTTGGCGGGAGTCAAGCAGATGGGCCCGGACGGGGTGCTCGACGAACCGGCCGTTTCCCTCGACGACCTCAAGAATTTCCGCCAGATGAACAGCCGATGCCCGGGGCACCCGGAATTCGGGCACACGAGCGGCGTGGAGATCACGACCGGCCCGTTGGGTCAGGGCATCGCCAGCAGCGTGGGCATGGCCATCGCCTCCTGCTGGCTGGCTGGACGGTACAACAAGCCGGACTTCGAAATCTTCGACTACAACGTCTACGCCGTCTGCGGCGATGGCGACATGATGGAGGGCATCAGTTCCGAAGCGGCCTCCCTGGCAGGGCACCTCAAACTGTCGAACCTCTGTTGGATCTACGACGACAACAAGATCACCATCGAGGGCGACACGGCCCTGGCCTTCAGCGAGGACGTGGGCACGCGATTCGTGGCCTATGGCTGGAACGTCGTGGAAGTGGACGATGTGAACGACCTGGCCGCGATGCGGCAAGCCTTGAAACTCTTCGAGCAGACGACGGACAAACCGACCCTGATTATCGCTCGCAGCCACATCGCGTGGGGGGCGCCGAACGCCCAGGACACGCACGGCGCCCACGGGGCTCCACTGGGCGACGAAGAAATTCGCCTGACCAAGCAGGCCTATGGCTGGCCCGAGAATGAAACATTCCTGGTCCCCGAAGAAGTGCTTCAGCATTTCCGCGACGGCGTGGGGGCAAGCGGCGAGAAACTCCACGAAGCCTGGAAAGCCAGGTTCGCCGAATACCAGGAGAAATATCCCGAGCTGGCTGTCGAAGTGGATGCCATTGTGCATGACAAACTGCCCGAAGGGTGGGACCGCGGCATCGCCGAGTTCGCTGCTGATGCGAAGGGGATGGCCAGCCGTGCGTCATCGGGCAAGGTGCTCAACCAGGTCGGCAAGGAACTGCCCTGGCTTCTCGGCGGTTCGGCCGATTTGGCGCCGTCAAATAAATCGGACCTCACCTTCGAGGGTGCGGGAGATTTCAGCATCGACAGCCCCGCCGGGCGAAATTTCCATTTTGGAATTCGCGAGCACGCCATGGGAGCCATCGTCAACGGCATGGCCTTGAGCGGTCTGCGTTCCTACGGGGCAACCTTCTTTGTGTTTGCGGACTACCTGCGGCCCTCCATGCGGCTGGCCGCCCTGATGAACCTGCCGGTTTTCTATATCTTTACTCATGATTCGATCGGCGTGGGCGAAGACGGCCCAACACACCAGCCAGTCGAACACCTGGCTTCCCTCCGCGCCATCCCAGGCCTGCTCGTCCTGCGTCCCGCCGATGCCAACGAAGTGGCCGAGGCCTATCGCGTGGCCGTGTCGCAAAAGAACCGTCCTTCCGCCCTCGTGCTTACTCGCCAGAACCTGCCGACGCTCGACCGCACGGTCTACGGGTCGGCATCAGGGACAGCCAAGGGGGCCTACGTGTTGGCCGATTGCGACGGCACACCGGACGTGCTCCTGCTAAGCACGGGGAGCGAGGTCAGCATCTGCCTGGCTGCCCAGGAGGCCTTGACCGCGGAGGGGGTGAAGGCGCGCGTCGTCAGCATGCCGTGCTGGGAACTGTTCGACGAGCAGGATCAAGCCTACCAGGACTCGGTACTGCCTCCGGATGTGACGCGCCGCGTTGCGGTGGAAGCCGGTGTCGAGATGGGCTGGCAAAAATACGCAGGACGTTGCGGCAAGATTGTGGCCATGCAAAGCTTCGGGGCTTCTGCTCCCTACAGTGAGTTGATGGAGCACTTCGGGCTCACTGCTGAGAACGTCGTTGCCCAGGCCAAGGCCCTGCTCGATTCGTGATGGTCTGATTGGGAAGGGATAAAGCGGCGCCCTCGTTTTTTCGCGGAAATCGCGGGCGTCGCAAGGGAGCCTTGGAGCGGGGCACGTAGTCGCTCTTCGTTTCGCGGAGAGTCGCCCGTTCGCTCCAGCGAACAACGACACTTGTGCCAGGGAGTTGGGAAAAAACGCGACCCCCCTCAAAGGGATGGGGCAGGGAATCCCTTGATGCAGAGAGGGGCCGCGCTGTATCGATAGACGCTATCAGTCAACGGTTTCCTGCCCACGGAATCGTACATCCCCAAAACATGACGTCTATGGGGGATTCCCTCCTATAATAGATCATCGGCGAGTGATTCTATAAAATTCTAGCTTGCTTGTAAACTTTTCGACGGCTTTTTCTGCTACGATTTCAGGGAAAATGAGAAGCAGCGCGGTTCCTGTGTTTCGACCACCATTTTCGAGACTCGTGTCCTGGGGGGAATACGGTGTGACCGCAGGGTGATCCCGGTAAGGGGGGCTGCTGGCTGATCTTTACTTTTCTTTAATCCTGGGCACAATGGGGAGATCATCTCGGTTGAGACTTGTCCGAGGCCTATCGCCTCGAGCCGAGACCCGGCGCTAGACTACCGGCGGTTGCCGATCCACGATGGCAACCGCAGTTTTTTTGCCTGTCAGGAGGAGAATGATGACGGATCGTATCCCGATGACCCAAACGGGCTACAGCAAGAAGAAGGCCGAATTGGAACGGCTCCAGAATGAAGAGATGCCAATCATCGAGAAACGCATCGCGGAAGCTCGTGCCGAAGGAGACCTGAAGGAAAACGCCGAATACCATGGCGCGAGAGAAAGCCAGGGCTTCCTTCAGGCAAAAATCAACCAACTTCGGGATGAACTCGCACGAGCGGTCCTGATCGATCCGTCCAAACTGCCCAAGGATGAAGTCGTTTTCGGATGCACGGTGGTCGTCAAGGATCTCGATCTTGATGACGAGGAAGAATTCACTCTCGTCGGCGCCGGCGAAGAGGATTACATGAGCGGCAAGATCCTTATCACCAGCCCCCTGGCCCAGGGAATGGTCGGAAAAAAAGTCGGCGACAAGGTTGAAATCGAGGTCCCTGCCGGAACGACCCGGTTTGAGATCCTGAATATTCGATTCGGGGACGAGTGATCGAAGACGGCAAGGTCCCGGGGGGGCTCCAGCCTCCCCGGCGCCGTGTGAAGAAAGCCGGGTTTCTGAAATTGCTACCTCGCTCCGGACGGCTTGTCGTGGCCCATCGCGGCGGAAACCCGGCCCTTTGGGCGAGCGAAAGCCTGCTTCGCAATTCATCCCCGCCCCCAAGATATGCTCTCTCGACGGTCGGTTAGCCCTTCTTGCCTTTCTTTCCCTTCTTTTTTCCTTTCTTCTTCCCATCCTTGGCCTCTGAGCCCTTGCCGCCCTCGCCTTTCCCGGACTTTTTCTTGCCTTTCTTGGATTGCTTCTCTTCCTCTTTGCAGCGGCTCGTACAGTGGCCTTTCTTGCACAGGGGGCAGGACATGCGGCTCTCCGAAATTGCGGACAAAACGGACGTGGGGATTCAAGGGCGATTGGTGCGTTCAGGAAGGCCGGGACACTTCCGCAAGGGAACCGATTGTCATCACGGTCGCGTCCGTCAACGGGTACTTGGCGGCGACGGCGGCTACCTGCTCGACCGTGACTGCCGACACGGCGTCCAGATCGGCGCGAACGCTACGGTATTCACCGCGTTGGACCCAATCGCCGCCGACCACGAACAGGCGTCCCTGGGGGCGTTCGCTGCCAAGGACAACCCGCGAGCTGACCTTGTTCTTCGCCTGGGCAAGCTCTTCTTCCGAAACCGGGTCCTGTCCCACGTTGGCCAGCAGATCGTGGAGGTGCTGCAGATTTTCGGCGGCGAATTCAGGAGCACAACTCAGGTAGGTCATGAACACGCCCGCGTCGTCGTACTCGTAGTGCCCCAGGCTGGCTTGCTCCGCCATTCCCGTGTCGATCAGGTCCCAGTAGACGCGACTTCCCGTGTCGTCCCCAATCACCGTGGCCAGCAGCTTGGCGGCGAATCGGTCGTCGTCAAGACAACCCGGGCCGGGAGAAAACCCGATGACGTACTGCTGGGTGGCCAGGGCCTTGGGCTCCACGTGGAATCCCTTGGCGGGGATCGCGGGAACCGATTTCCTCGGCGCTGCGTTGGGCGACCAGTGCCCGCACATCGATTGGGCGGTGGCCACAAGCCGGTCGAAGTCGACGCAGCCGGCGGCCGCCAGCACCAGATTCTGCGGACTGTATCGACGATCGAAATAGTCGCGCATGGCGTCGACCGGCAAAGCACTGATACTCTCGACCGTTCCGAGCACGCTCCGTGCAAGCGGGTGTTCGCCAAAGTACAATGCCCGGCATTTCTCGTCCGCACCGAAAGGGGGCTGATCCTCGTACATGCGAATCTCTTCGAGAATCACCTGCTTCTCCATCTCGAAATCCTCGAGACGAAGCGACGGGCGGAGGATGTCTGCCAGAAGCTCCGAGGCGTGCACCTGGTACTCGGGCAGAACGGCGGCGTAGTAGACCGTGTGCTCTTCGCTCGTGAAGGCGTTGTAGGCGGCCCCCATCTCGTCGAACTCGCGATTCACGTCGTCGGCCGTTCGCGTGGGCGTTCCCTTGAACATCATGTGTTCGAGGAAATGGCTCACCCCGGCGAGCTCATCGGTCTCGTCCCGGGCCCCGGCTCGGACGAAGAAACCGAGCGCCGTGGAATAGGCCTTCGGATTGCGCTCGGCCACGATCTCCAGGCCGTTCGGCAAGACGTGCTTAAGAAACTCCAAGGGGCACCTCCAGTTCCTGCGGGCCGAGCGTCACCACGGTGAATTCGCCGGGCGGATTCTGTCGCAGATAGGCGTTGATCCGTTCCGCAGTCAGCTCATCAATGAGCTGATTGATTTCGTCGAGAGAGCGAACTCGCCCCAGATGAAACCAGTCCCGAGCAATGGCGGCGCTCCGCGAAGAACTCGACTCCTGCTGCATGATCAGGGCGCTCTTGATTCGCGCCTTCAGCCGATCCAATTCCTGTTCTTCCACGCCGGCTGCCAGCCGGCGCAACTCGCCCAGGGTCACGTCGAGGGTTTCCTGGGCCCGCTCGGCGCTCGTTCCGGCATAGCAGAAGACGCTCCCGCGATCACGAAGGGTGTGGTGGGTAGCGTAGACGCTATAGCAGAGGCCCCGGCGCTCGCGAACCTCCGTGAACAGGCGGGCGCTCATGCCTCCCGACAACACGCCCACCGCTCCCCAGGCGAGGAAATAGTCGTCGCTCCGGTAGGGAACACTTCGGTAAGCAATGCCGATGTGGGTCTGGTTGGAGTCGTAGTCCAAATGGGTGTAGGCCGACGCCCGAGGCGTCTCCACGATATCAGGGCACGGGCGGGGAGCCCAGTCGCCGAGGAGTTCGCCGACCGTTTCCTTGAGGGGCTCCCAGTCGACCTGGCCGGCCACTCCGAGAATGGTGCCCTGGGGCTGGTAGGCACTTTGAAAATAGGCGCGGATGTCGTCGAGGGAGACCGCTTCGATCGCCTGGAAGTTCCCCTGGCTAGGCCGGCCCCACGGGTCGGGATAGTGCCGCTCCCGAAGATGGAGCATCACCTTCTGAGCCGGCTCGTCCTCGACGGCTCGTAACTCCTGGATCATCACCTGGCGTCCGGCTTCGAGTTGTTCTGTCGGAAGTCGCGGGTGGCGGAGCACGTCCCGAAAGATCCCAAGCGTCTCCGGGAGGTTGTCGGCCAGCATGGCGCTGCCAAAACGCGTGTGGGCTTCTCCCACAGCCTCGTTTCGTTCCACGCCGAGGCAGTCCAGGTCGTTGATAAACTGGCGGCTGTCACGTTCTCCAGCTCCCCGCAGGACCATTTCACAGGTGAATCCCGACAACCCGCATCGACTCGGCGGTTCGTGGATAGAGCCTGCCGGCACGAGGATCGTGAAGGCCGCTGATTCAAGCCAGTCCATTGGCTCGGCCAGCAAGGCGAGCCCGTTCTTGAATTGATGAGTATGTATCATATTCTCCGCACGGCGGCAGCGCCGCCCACCCACACGAGTTCCACGGGGCCCACACGTTCCGTCAGCGGCTGCCCGTTGTTTCGCCGAGGACTCACCCAGAATCTCAATAGGAACAGCAAACCTCGGCGACCTTGAAGACGGTTTTCACGGTCCGGAACCCGAGTCGCTCATAGAGTCGAATGGCTCCCTGGTTCTCGGCCGTAACCTCCAGGTAAACCCGCTCCACTCCGGAATCCCGAAACCCGTGCAGGGACCGCATCAACAGGCTTGATCCGAGACCCCGGTCGCGGAAATCGGGAACGATCCCCAGGTTCTGGATGGCGCCGCCGCCCGATTGATCACGTATTCCTTGAACGGTTCCGCAATACTCGCGATCACGGATGTCCGGCGTGTCCGTAACGGCCAGCCAGGTCGCCCCATCCAGAAACCCTCCCTTTCGGGTGATTTCTCGCATCAAACGCCTGCAGCCTGACAGCTCACCGAGACAGGGGAAAACGTTCGCGTCGATCTCGTGTCGAAAACTGCGGTACTTGACTTCGGCATGGAGTTCCAGGAGCGACTTGTTCCAGGGAAGAAGAACATAGCCCTTGGGAACAGGAGACAACCCATGCCCCAAACGGTGCAGTTCGATCTCCATGCGGTAGCGTTTGAAGTAGGTCAAAACCATTTCGTTCACAGTCACGAAGGCGTCCGGACCGCCCAACCAAGACGAGCTACCGCTCCCCCGAAGTGGTTCAAGGCTTTAATGTACCGGTCCCTTTTGGCCCGGTCAACGAGAGGTGGCGAAATCATGGGATCGCCCGCTTCCCGGCCACCGGTCTGGAGCATCAGGGAACAGCTGAGCCTCGCCGTGCGTAGAGACCCTGCCCGTTGACGGACGGTCACCTGCCCCAAGTGGCGGGATATTAAGCAACTCCGGATGAGGGCATGCGAGTTTCGATTTGCCAAGATTTGCTTGCAAAAGAGACGCGACAAATCTTAGAATGGATTGGCAAGGCAAGGTTGTCTCTCATCGACGGGGGCAAAGGATGCAAGGATACTGGTGGATCATGCTGGCCACCGCCCTGCTGGGGCTGAGCGCCATCGCTATTCTTTGGCGTCCACTTCTTACCAGTTGGCGGGAAAATCGATTTACCGAAGCGTGCCGCGACTTCCACCGGTACCGCGAGCGTCTGGAAGCGAAGTTCATGATCCTCGGAATGACGGAGGATCGGGCGGCAGAAGATCGTTGGAGCGACTGCCGTTTTGACGACGATGTGGCTTATGCCAGGAGTCGCGCTTCCGGAGAATTGTCCGCCTTCGTGGCGGTGACAATCCACCTTGATGGACCCGCCGATCCGCAATTCGTCGAGAGTGATCTGGGGGATTCTTCCTGCGAGGCCACGGCCGTATTTCGTTTCGACGGGCGCCACTGGGATACGGAAGGTCGAGCCATCTTCAATCTCACCCCCACTGAAGCCATCCACTTCTTCGAACGGGACCTGGAAATGCTCGGGCAGGAACTGATGCACCGCACCTGATTGGCGGGGCTCCGGTTCCAAGTTCGGGCCTTCGCAAGTGCAGCCCATCCTGCCGTCCCGGGGGCGGTTGGAACGATTTTGCCGGTTGCGCTGCCGCGCAAGCGGCGCCCGTCTAATGCTGGCCCCCTCCAAAGGCCGATCCTAATTGGTGGTCCAGTGGTTCTACCCATCCATAGGATTCGTCCCCCGGTCCCGCCCACCCAAATTGCCGCCATGGGAATCCCTTTCCGATCCGAGGTCGTCTCGACTCCGAACCTGCAGCTGCCCGTCTTCGCCCAGGCTCCTGAGGAAGCATCTCCCAGCAACGAAGATCGCGGCCCGGCGGACCGACTGTGCGTCGGCTGCGACGCCTGTTGCGTCCACCTGCCCATCGCGGCCGGCGAGGTTCAACCCGACGCGAAGCCGGCAGGCGTCGCCTGCGCCCACCTGACCGCCAGCGGCTGTCGGATCTATGCCGAGCGTCCCCGCGCCTGTCGCTGCTTCCAGTGCGTCTGGCTTGCCGATCCGACGTGGCCCCTGGCGTGGCGACCCGATCGGTCCGGGCTCTTGTGCCTTTGCGAAGAGATCGACCAGGGAGTGTCAGCCTCCCTGGTCTATGAGATCCAGGCCGACGCGATCAGCCGACCCACGACCGGATTGATCCTGGAAAAGCTGAAGGAGTCTTCCTCGCTCATCGCCCTGGTCAACCAACAGCGTCAGCGGCGTCTCCTTCGTGGTTACTGGCGAGTCGGCGACGGCGAGCATGGCGTCCGCCGTCCCCACTTCCTCAAGACGATCGGCTCCGATGCCGGCCCGAAATCGGTGAACCTCAGCAAAGGCGCCTGACGGCAACCTAACTCAGGATCCGGGCAGCAGTTTCCGGAGCACGGTCTGAAGAATGCCGCCGTTGCGATAGTACTCCAGTTCGACGGGCGTGTCGATGCGGACCCCGGCCTCGAAGCTCATGGTCGAGCCGTCCTCGCGCGTGGCAGTTACCGTGAGCGTTCCGCCGGGCTTCAGGGTGTCGTCGCCCATAGGGATGTCGAAGCGTTCCTCGCCCGTCAACCCAAGGGACTGCCATGTGGCACCGGCGGGGAATTCGAGGGGAAGGACCCCCATGCCGACGAGATTACTCCGGTGGATCCGCTCGTAACTGCTGGCAATCACCACGCGCACGCCCAGCAGGTAGGTTCCCTTGGCGGCCCAGTCGCGGCTGCTTCCCGTTCCGTACTCGGCCCCCGCGAGCACCACGAGGGGAACCTTCTCGTCGGCGTACTGGACGGCGGCCTCGTAGATCGACGTCACCTGGCCGTCCGGTAGGTGGCGAGTCACCCCGCCCTCTGTTCCCGGCGCGAGCTGGTTGCGAATGCGGATGTTGGCAAACGTGCCCCGCGTCATCACCCGGTCGTTGCCGCGGCGGGAACCGAAACTGTTGAAGTCCGTGGGGGCAACACCGTGCTCCTGAAGGAACTTCCCAGCCGGTCCGTCCGCCTTGATCGCCCCGGCAGGTGAAATGTGGTCGGTCGTCACCGAGTCGCCCAACGCCGCCAGAACCCGGGCTCCCTGAATCGACTCGACGGGGCCGGGCTGCGGAGCCAGATCGATCAGGAACGGCGGTTCCTGAATGTAGGTGCTCTTTTCGTCCCAGGCGAACAGGTTGCCCGTGGCCACCTCGATCGCATTCCAGCGGGGATTCGAGGCGAACACGTTGGCATACTGCGTGGCAAACATCTCCGCCTTCACCATTTCCGCGACAACCTGATCCACTTCCTCGTTGGTCGGCCAGACGTCCTGCAAATAGACGGGCTGTCCGTCGCTACCCGTTCCCAATGGCTCTTTGGTCAAGTCGATGTCCGTCGTGCCGGCCAGGGCGTAGGCAACAACGAGGGGCGGACTGGCAAGGTAGTTTGCCTTGACCAGCGGGTTGACCCGTCCCTCAAAATTGCGGTTGCCGCTGAGAACCGCCGAGGCAACCAGGTTCCCCTCCGTGACCGCCTGGGCGACGGGGTCCGGCAAGGGACCGCTGTTGCCGATGCAGGTCAGGCAGCCGTAGCCCACCGTGGCGAACCCCAACGCATCCAGGTCCTTGTCCAGGCCCGCGGCCTCCAGGTAGTCGGTGACCACGCGAGATCCCGGGCCCAGGCTCGTCTTCACGTGGCAGGGCACCCGAAGGCCCTTCTCAACCGCCTTGCGAGCTACGAGCCCCGCGGCCAGCATGACGCTCGGATTGCTCGTGTTCGTGCAACTGGTGATCGAGGCGATCACGACCGCTCCATGACCGATCTCGCTTGTCGAATCGTCGCATTTCACTTCCGCCTTGGCGTCGAGTTCCTCCTCCGTCAGGGCGAAGCCGCGTTCGGCCACCGGAGCACGCAGGGCGTCTTGGAATGCCGTCTGCATCTGCGAGAGGGGGATGCGATCCTGGGGGCGTTTCGGTCCGGCCAGGCTGGGTTCGACCGACGACAGATCGAGTTGGAGCACCTTCGTGTATTTGGGCGTGGGGCTGGCATCCGTGCGGAACAATTGCTGCTCCACCGTGTAGCGCTCGACAAGTTCCACCTCGGCGGCCGTGCGTCCTGTTTCCCGGAGGTACTCGATCGTCTGGGCGTCGATCGGGAAGAAACCCATGGTGGCGCCGTATTCGGGCCCCATGTTGGCCAACGTGGCCCGGTCGGCCAGCTTCATTGTGTTCACGCCGGCTCCGAAGTACTCGACGAACTTGCCCACCACGCCTTCCTTGCGAAGCAATTGGACGACCGTCAGGACCAGGTCCGTGGCATTTGTCCCTGCAGGCAACTGGCCCGTCAGTTCCAGACCGATCACCTCCGGCATGAGCATGTAGAGGGGCTGGCCCAGCATCATCGCCTCGGCCTCGATTCCGCCGACGCCCCAGCCAAGCACGCCCAGGCCGTTGATCATCGTGGTGTGGCTGTCCGTTCCAACGAGGGAATCGGGAAACGCCACGGACCCCTGGGAGTCCTTGCCAAGGAAGACCGCCTTGGCCAGATACTCCAGGTTGACCTGGTGAATGATGCCTACTGAGGGGGGGACGACCCGGAAGTTGTCGAAGGCGTCCTGGGCCCAACGGAGCAACTCATAGCGTTCCCGGTTGCGTTCAAACTCGTAGGTCACGTTCGCTTCGAGGGCGTCGGCCGTGCCAAAACGGTCGGTCTGGATCGAGTGATCGATCACCAGGTCGACAGGGATCAGGGGATTGATCTTGGACGGATCGCCGCCAAGACGCTCCATGGCGCTTCGCATGGCGGCAAGATCGACGACCGCGGGCACTCCCGTGAAGTCCTGGAGGATGACCCTGGCCGGCTTGAAGGGGATCTCCACGGGGGCCCCTGTGTGGGTGGCCCAGCCCGCCAAGTTGCGGACATCCTCTTCCCGCACGGCGAATCCGTCGCAGCTTCGCAGCACCGATTCGAGGAGCACCCGAATCGAAAAGGGCAGCTCGTCGATTTTCGTGAGTCCCGCCTTCTCAAGGGCCGAGAGCCGGTAGATCCCAACTGGGCCCGAGGAGGTCTGGAATGTGTCGCGTGCGTCGAAAGGATTCGTGTTGGCGGGGGAAGTCATCGGTGAACCGATCTCCTCGGGAAATTCAGGGGGTGGGCCGGGTCCTTACGGGGAACCTATTCGAGAAATCTTACCCGCTTGGGCCACTTCTTGGAACCGGTGGGGGGTAAGGTCACCCGTTGGGCAGCGCGATCCCCACCGTCTGCCACAGGGGTGGAGGGGATGCCAGAAACTCCATGGGAACATGAGTCATCGGGTGGTCGAAGGCCAGCAAGCGGGAATGGAGCGCAATGGCTCGAAGTCGCTCATCTTCATGCTGCGGCCCAAACGCGGTGGTGGCCCCGTACTGGGTGTCGCCCAGTAGCGGGTGGCCCCGCGAGGCACACTGGATGCGGATTTGGTGCATCCGCCCGGTTTCCAGTCGGATCTCGAGCCAGGTGAGCGAACCCAGGCTTTGCAGCCTCCGGTAGTGCAAGACGGCCTCGCGGGCATCCTCATGGTCGGGGGGTACAATCTCCGCGCGAGCCACGTCAGGGATCTTTCGAAGATGGTCGCACCACGTCCCCTCTTCGGCCTCGACACTCCCCTCCACCAACGCCCAGTAGACCTTCTCCACGCGACGCGATTCGAACTGCTGGGCGATCCGACGCGCCGCTCGCACGTGCTTGGCAAACACCATCGCCCCGCTCGCCGGGCGATCCAGCCGATGAGGGACCCCGAGATAGACCCGACCCGGCTTGCTGTCGCGGATCTTCAGGAACCGCTTGATCCGGCTCTCCAGGCTGTCAATTCCCGGCGGCGCTTGCGTCAACAAGCCGGGGGGCTTGCAAACCACCAGGCACGGGCCGGCTTCGCATAGGATTTCAAACTCGGGCTCGATCATAGTCCGGCCATTGTAAGGCAGGCGGACAAAAAGAAACTACCAGTTAGATCCTCTAGGAAGGGGAAAAAGCGTGGAATTGCGGAGCAGAAATCGATGAACATGGCCAGTTGGCTTGGCGGCTCCGCAGTTCCACGTTTCTTTCCCTTTCCTACTGTGTCGGACAGATTTTCCCGAACTGACAGCGTTGAATTGGAGATGGACGGCCGGTGAGAGCGGGAAACACGGGCCATTTGCCGACACTGTCAGCTTCTCTGGTTCGTTTCCCGCTCTCACCGGCCATCCATCACCAATTGTGGATCTAACTGGTAGTTTCTTTTTGTCCGCCTGCCTATTCAACGAGAAAGGTTGCATTGGCCCCGCGGCGATTCTAAATTGGGACGATCAGCCATTGTCCCGCCTCCCAAGGAGTCCGAGGCCACCAAGGAGACGTGCGAAATGACCGTGCGAAGAAGCTGCAACAAGCATCGAGTCGAGTTTGGCCGGTCGCCATTTTGTCTGGCCATGGCCGTCCTTCTTGTGACACTCACATCGGCTTCTGCCGGGGCCGACGAACCGGACCTCGGAAAACCGATCGACCTGTTTGGCCCGGAAGCCTCCAAGGTCGTTACTTGGACCCATTTCAGTGAGAAGCCGGGTGTGCCCCAAGGAGACGTCTGGGAGATCACTCCCGAAAAGGTCTCCTGCAAAGGAACACCTCGCGGCTATTTGAGGACGAAGGAAGACTTTACGGACTTCGTCCTCAAGCTCCAGTGGCGATGGCCCGAGGGCCAGCCCGGAAAAGGCGGCGTCCTGATCCGCATGACGGGCCAAGACAAGATTTGGCCCAAGAGCCTGGAAGCTCAGATCAACGCCGGAGATGCAGGTGATTTCTGGGGACTCGACGGCTACCGTCTCGCGGGTCCTGCCGCCCGCATGAAATCGCTCAACAGCGATCAATTCGGAGTGTTGACGAACCTCAAGAAGACCCAGCCCGCCGAACTCGAGGCGGGCCAGTGGAATCGCTACGAGATCACGGCCCGCGGCGGCAAAGTGACCCTCAAAGTCAACGGGCAGGTCGTCAACGAGACCTCCTCGTGCGACGTCACGGCCGGCAAGATCTGCCTCACCGCCGAGGGCAGCCCCATCGAGTTCCGCAACGTGACTCTCTCTGTCTTCAATCCTTGACGCTTACCGAGGTCACCGGGCGAGCCAATCGCCTGGGCTCGCGGCACCAACCTTAACCGACAATTTGGAGAACCCCATGCGAAGCATCTTGATGTACCCCTGTCTGATGGCCGTTCTGGTCATGGCCGCTGCCCCCCTCGCAGCCGAGGAGAAGGCCGAGTTGAAGGGCCCGGTCGAACTATTCGACGGCAAGACGCTGGACGGTTGGACCTACTTCCTCGTGGAAGACGACGTGAAAATGGAAGACGTCTGGAGCGTCAAAGACGGCCTCCTGATCTGCAAGGGAGAGCCTCACGGGTTCCTGGCTACCAAGAAGTGCTATCAAGACTTCCACCTTGTCGTTCAGTGGCGTTGGGCCCCGGGCAAGGAAGCGGGAAACAGCGGCGTTCTGATGCGGATCACGGGCAAGGAGATGATGCTGCCCAATTGCATGGAAGCCCAACTCAAGAGCGGCGACGCCGGCGCCATGTACGGCTTCCAGGGATTCAAGATCGACGGTCCCGCCGATCGCAAGTCGGAAACCAAGGGCCATAAGCTGGGCGGCGACCTGGTCGGCCTCAAGAAGCTCGAAGGCGCCGAGAAGGAGCCGGGCCAATGGAACGAGTACGATATCAACGTCAAGGGCGATAAGGTCGTCCTCAAAGTGAACGGCAAGAAGGTCAACGAGGCCTACGGCTGCGACGTTCGCTGCGGACGAATCGGCCTGCAGTCGGAAGGCGGAGAGATCCAATTCCGCAAAATCACCATCAGCCCCGCCAAGTAGCGGCGTCCTTCCCATTGCCCCTGTGATTCTACGGCTCCGATTTCACCCAGGTGGAATCGGGGCCGGTTCTTTTGGCAGAATCGGGACAGTCGGTCCGCCCGCCCCAAACGCTGCTTACCCCGCCACAGGGTTAAGTCGCATATTTCCTGGATGATCGCGAATCATCCACCAATGCCCCATTTGCCCTGACCGGAAGAACCTGCCCGGAAATTCTTTCGTAACAGTCAGAAACGCCCGTTTCGGTAGGTCAATTGCGAATCAAGTTGAGTTAAACTCGGAACTATCGGGCGTCGAATTTCGTCCGATAGGACGGAGTATGGCCATACGTCAGTCTTTCGGTGGGACAGCAGGAACCGCCGATCTTGCGGACTTTCCTCGGGGAAGCCGACAGAGGGGGTCCCAGGATTGAGGAGCGGCGTTGCAATGATGGTTCCGAATCGGCCCCAGGTACGGCAGAAGAGCAGATATGAGCACAGCCCCGAAATCTGGTAATCCCCTGCGCACGAACTCCAAGAAGACCACTTCGCCGCGATCCACTTGCCTGGAACTCCTGGAGCCTCGCTGCGTCCTTTCGGCGCCCACCCTGACCGACCTGGACGACGCGATCACCATCAGCGCCGGGGCCCCGGTGCAGATCGCCCTGGGAGGCTCGGACACCGACGGCGATGCCCTCACCTACACGGTCACGAGCAGCAACTCGGACATCAGTGTCTCGATTCCCAAGCAGGAGGCCGAGAACGGCCATCGGAGTCTCCGGATCACCGTCCAGGGTTACGGCGAAATGGTCTTCGAACTGTTCGAGGACCTCGCCCCCGAAACGACAGCCCGCATCATCGAGATCGTGGAATCGGGTTGGTATGAGGATCGGGTCTTCCATCGGATCATCGACGGCTTCATGATCCAGGGCGGTTCGGCCGACGGCGACGGAACCTCGGGAACGGGGACCACCTTCAACGACGAGTACAGCTCCGACCTGCAATTCACCACGTCCGGTCTGCTGGCCATGGCAAAGTCGCTCGACGACACGAACGACTCCCAGTTTTTCATTACCGACGTTCCCTCGGGCGATTTCTCGCTTCCTCGCTGGCTCGACTTCAATTACACGATCTTCGGCAAATTGACCTCGGGTGACGATGTCCGCGAGGCGATCTCGGAGGTCGAGACCGATTCGGATGACTATCCGGCAGACGGCGACATCGTGATCGAGTCGATGGAGATCTTCTACGACGACCAGAACGCCGTCATGATGATCTCGGCCCCCGACGACTACGAGGGCAGTAGCGACATCACGATCACCGTGACGGATGAGGATGGCAATACGGCCACGGAGACCATCGCGGTCACGGTCGAGGCCGACGAGGAAGACAACCTCCCCTACATGACCGCGATCGATCCCATCCGCTTGACCGTCGACGAGCCCTACACGTTCCAACTGGAAGCGGTCGACGTCGAGGGCGACACGATCTACTACTCGGCGGAACTGCTGACCGACACCGATGACATCACCGTCGAGATCACCGACGAAGGCCTCGTGACGATCACGCCGAGCAACGAGGTCATCGGCGTGGCCGAGGTCGCTTTTCGTGTGGGCGCGACCGCCGATTCGCTCGTTCCCGATTCCGACGGGGATTACGACGAGAGCATCATCGACGTTCAGATCGTGACCATATCCATCCCACCCCTCGCACCGACCATCGGTTTCGTGTCGGGGGCCGACACGGGAGTCAAGGACGGGGTGACCGCCGTCGACAACTCCGACGGCAAGGAACTCTATTTCGAGATCGGCAACCTTCAGGCCGCCTCCTCGCTGTCCGTCTATCTCAACGGGGTGGAAGTCCCCTACGTGGAGGTGACGCGGATTCCGGCGGGGGACGGAACATCCAATTACGTGGCCACCATCCAGGTGCAGACCGGCGCGGCCTTCGACGACGGAGACTACACCCTCCACGTTCAACAGACGCTGGATCTGACCGGCGACTACGAGGGCCAGCAGTTGGTGAGCGACCTCTCCGAGGCCTTCGACTTCACGATCGACACCGCGGCCCCGGTGATCACTAGCGACGCCATCGACTACGCTTTCCAGGACGAGGACTACTTCTACGACGTCGATAGCGACGACGAGGGAGAGGGCATCACCTACGAAATCCAGATGCCCATTCCCGACGGGATGTCGATCAATGCGGAAACCGGCGAGATCACCTGGGTTCCTACGTCGGATGTGGGCTACGAGCAGCCGGTCGTCATCCTGGCGACCGATGGCGCCGGCAACGAGGGACGCCAGTCGTTCACGATCACCATCTTCACGCCCATGGATTTCACCGTCGAGGGAGACCAGACCGTCGACGAACTCGAAACGGTGAGCCTGATCATAACGGCTTCCGATCCCGCCGACCTGACCTCAACGCTCACGATCACCCTGCGGGACGGAGTTCTGTCCGCCGACGCGAACTACTCGCTCGAACAGCTCGACGAGAACAGCGCTCGCTTCACCTGGTACACGACCGAGGCGGACGGGCCGGGCATTTACGATCTCGTGTTCAGTGCCGAAAACAGTTCCGGCGCCACGGCACGCGAGGTGGTGCAAGTGACGGTCTCCGAGGTGAACCAGACGCCCGCCTTCACCGAGGTGTTTGACGAATGGGAGGGCACCGAAGGCGAGAGCATCGAGTTCGAATTCGTCGCTTCCGACGACGACCTGCCCGCCAACGAACTGGTCTTCGATCTCTTCGGCGACGTTCCCGACGGCGCCGTGATTGACGAAACCAGTGGCCTGTTCTCCTGGACCCCCGATGAAGAAAGCGGAGGCCAGAGCTACGAGTTCGGCGTCCGTGTCACCGATTCGGGCGGTCTTGCGGCCGAGCAGGTAATCGTGATCAACGTGGCCGAAAACCAGCAAGTCCCCGTCTTCGATCCCGTTGCTGCCCAGGAGGTCGTTGAAGGCGAGGTCCTCGATTTTGTCGTCGCGGCCACCGATCCCGACATTCCCACCCACGCCATCCGCTATGAACTGGAAGGGGAAGTTCCCGACGGACTTGCGATCGACGCTGAAACCGGACGCATCCGTTGGGAAGTGCCCGAAAGTTACGTGTCGCTCAGCGAGTTGGAAAAGACCTTCGAGTTGACCGTGGTGGCCCGAGAAGTGGTCGACGCGACCGAGGTCGGCCAGTTCGCCCGTCAAACCGTCGAAGTGACCGTCGTCGACAGCCTGGCGGATCTCATCAACGACAATATCAACGATAATGATAACGGCGGCGGAACGGCCCCCCTGACGCCCGCCGAGAAGGTCAACCTGATCCAGGCCATGGTCGCGCAAACGACTTCCTCGTCCGGGATGTCGCTTCCCCTGGAAGGGCCGCAGACGGTGTCGCTTGCCTCGACGAGTCTGAACTGGCTCCCCGACGACTTCGTGTCCCTGGAGTCTGCCGAAATCCTCAATGACGAGGGCTTCTTCGGAATCCAATTCGGCCCCACCGGCGCATCGGGAGGAGACGGGGAATCCGAAGGCAACTCGGAATCGAACCCGGAGGGAGAGAACGGCGAGGAAACGCCCGCGGAAGGCGAGGAAACCTCGAGCCTCAATCGGCTGTTGGACGAAATCGCCGGGGAGGGAAGCCAGAACGCGGTCGAGGCCCTGTTGGCCGTTGACTCCTCCCCCGAGAATCGAACCGACCAGCCGGCAGCCGAGCCGCAGTCCGATGAGCAACCTGCCGAACCTCAAAAGTCCCCGAATGAGGAACAAGCGGCTGATGGTTCGCGATTTGATCGCGAGACCCCCGAGAACGAGCAGCAGGCCGCAGCCGTTTCGGACAACCAACCGGCAGAAGAGTCCGAGGACGACACGGAACGCCAGGCGATCCCGTCGTAGTCGCCCGTCTGGATTGGTTCGCGATGATCAACTGTGTCCCACAAGTCGGTGTGCCGCACAACACCCAAACAGCTCTTGCGGGCTGCATGGTCACCACCCGTTAGCGATTCAAGACCTGCGTCGAGCCCGTTCTGGCTCATCAGCCATCCAGGATGTGCCCTTTAAGCCCTGATCATGGCTCCTCTCGCGGCAGTGCATCCTATCTCATTGGTGCATAAACCTTTGCAGCGTTCTCTTGGCCTGCATTCTAGCGTGGGCCCCAGATGGGCCTCCAGTCTTGCCCAACCCCAGAGGGATTTTTCGAGAACGAGCTGAAGGTCTGGAGAAAGTTTGACGATTATTCCTATCGCACGATCTTTTCGGATTGCGCGGAGATTTCGTGATTACCCCCAAGTTGGTATGGGTTCCAGGAATCTGAATAATGACTAGACCGCTGACGAGCGCTTCAGACAGGGTAGTTGGTGTCCGTTGGTGGACCGTGGCGACCGCCTTCCTCATGGCGTTGCCTGTGTTGTGCGTGAATGCGAAGGGGGATGAGTACGGCCGTCGGGTCTACTCGGCCAGCCCCGGTGTCTACCAGGCGCCGCAGTATGGACGTCCGGCCGCGCCGGCCCAGCAGATCCCGGCCTACGGCACGCCCTCGGGCTCGCAGGGAATGCAGCAGGCAACCTTCACGGGGGCGCCGGCCTCTCCCAATGCTCCCGTCTTGAGGGCCTACCCGTGTACACCCGCGCAAGGCGAGGTTCTCGACGCTAGTCTGAATGAACAGTTCGGCTCGCTGGGGGGCGTCCGGATTGTCCACGATCGCAGGACGAATCAGGTGCTGGTGATGGCCCCGGAGGCGATCCAGCAACAAATCGTGGCTCAGGTTCGTGCCGTATCGTCCATCGGTGGCGGCCCGACCCCGTCACAGCTCGCCCCCGTCCAATCGGGAGCTCCCGCCCCGGTGCCGTCCACTGGCCCTTCCCTTCGACGGGAATACCAACTCCGCCACCTGACCGCAGGCCGCCTCGAATCGATTCTCGCCACGGCCCTGGGAACTCGCTGGAGCCAGATCCCTCAATCGCCCGGAACGCCCTCCGCCTATCGGCTCGCCGTGGCGGGACAACCGAGCCTCGGCCTTTGGCTCGATCCCAGCCGCAACCGGTTGCTGCTGGAAGGCCCCAGCGGAAAATCCTACGATTCCTGCGTACGCTTGATCGAGTCGCTCGACGCGCCGCGACGCCCCGAGGATGGGAGTCGATGCCTCGTGTCGCTCACCAACATGACGACCGGCGATCTGGCCGAAACGATTCACGCCATTCACACGAGCAACGTCCCGGCCGTGCCCCGCCGGAGCACGATCGGACCGGCCAATATTCTCCTCGCCCAGGCCCAGGCACCGGTTGCCCAACCGGGATCGCCGGACGATCGGGAAGAGGTAACGGCCGCCGTTCAAATGCCCGGCGCAGGGGAAGGCGCTGAAGGGGGCACGGGCCTCGTGGGGTCTGTTCAGATTGAATCACTGGAGGGTCTCGACGTTCTCGTCATCAAGGGCGACAAGCGGGACGTGCAGCAGGTGGTTGACCTCATCAATCGCATCCAGCAGATGACCGTTCTGACCAAGCCGAAAGTCGTGGTCCATCCCCTCACCCACGTGAACTGCGAAGCCCTGGCGACCCTGGTGACCAGCCTCTACAGCGAGGTCTTCTCGACCCGCCACGGAGACGTCAGCATCACGGCCCTGGTGAAGCCCAACGCCTTGTTGCTCATCGGCCGGGATGAGAGCGTGACCACCGTGCTCGATCTCGTCGCAGATTTGGATCAGCCGGTTCCTCCGGAAACGCAGTTCCAGGTGTTCCGCCTTCGCCATGCCGCGGCGGCCACCGCCCAGGAAACGATCGAGACGTTCTTCCAGGACAGCGAGGGCGAAGAGCTTGCCGCCCTTGGTACTCGCGTCCGCGTGCTCGCCGACTACCGCTCGAACTCCCTGATCGTTCGGGCAAGCCCTCGCGACATGCTGGAAGTGGGGCGCATGGTCACCGAGATCGACACGCCTAGCCTTGAAACCGTCAACGACCTCCGGGTCTTCAAACTCAAGAACTCCCTCGCCGAGGATCTCCAGCCCATCCTCCAAGAGGCGATCACCGGCCAGGGAAGCCAGCAGGGCCGGAACCAACAGAACACCGAGGACAAGTCGATCGGGCTGCGTTTCGTGACCATCGACTCGGCGGGCCAGAAACTGCTCAGCTCGGGGATCCTCACCGACGTTCGGGTAACCGCCGATTCCAGAGCCAATGCCCTCCTCGTCTCGGCGCCCACCGATAGCATGCCGCTCATCGAGGCCTTGATCAACCAACTCGACCAGCTTCCCGCCGCCCAAGCCCAGTTGAAGGTCTTCACGATCGTCAACGGCGACGCCGCCGGACTGGTGGAAATGCTCGAAGCCCTGTTCGGCCAAACAACCAATCAGTCGGATCCACCGGTTCGCACCGGAGCCACCGAGGGCGACAGTTCCCTCGTTACCCTTCGATTCGCCACCGACGTTCGCACCAACAGCATCATCGCCTCCGGAGCCGTCGGCGACCTCGCCGTCGTCGAAGCGATCCTGCTGCGGCTGGATGAGAGCGAGGTGAAGGCGAGGAAGACGGTTGTGTATCGCCTGAAGAACTCGCCCGCCGAGGATGTAGCCAATGCGATCAACGAGTATCTCGAAAACGAGCGGGACGTCCGCCAGGATCAGGATGGCCTGTTCAGCACCTTTGAAATCTACGACCAGGAGGTCATCGTCGTTCCCGAGACCGTCAGCAACACGCTGATCGTCAGCGCCACGCCCGAATACTACGACGAAATCGCGGACCTCGTGGAGCAGCTGGACCAACGAAACGACATGGTCATGATCCAGGTGCTCATCGCCGAAGTGCAACTGAACGACACCGAGGAATTCGGCATCGAACTCGGCCTGCAGGACTCGATCCTCTTCGACCGGAGTCTGCTCGGCGACATCAGCACGATCACCAATAGCACGCAGACGTCGACCGCCGCCGGCGTGACGACGGTCACCGAAGAAACCATCACCTCCGCCACCAACGAACCGGGATTCCTGTTCAACGATGTCGTCAATGGCTTGGGCAACAGCGGCGCCTCCAACGCCCTGACCAATGCGAGCGTGGTCGGCACCCAGGGCCTCTCCAACTTCGCCGTGGGTAGAATCAACAACGAACTCGGCTACGGCGGCCTGGTCATGTCGGCGTCGAGCGAATCGGTGAGCGTGTTGCTCCGATCTCTCAAGGAAGAACGGCGGATCAACATCCTCAGCCGTCCCCAGATCATGACCATGGACAACCAGGGTGCCAACATCCAGGTGGGTGAGCGCGTTCCTCGCGTGACCGGCACCTCGACGAACGAGTCCGGCGGTATCACGAACCAGGTCACCATGGAAGACGTGGGCCTGATCGTCGGTGTCACCCCTCGCATCAGCCCCGACGGGCTCGTCGTGATGGAAATCGACGCCGAAAAGTCGGAAGTGGGACCGGAGGCCGACGGCATTCCGATCTCGGTCTCAGAAGGGGTGACCATTCGCAGCCCCCGAATCGAGACGATCACCACCCAGACGACCGTCAGCGCCCTCGACGGACAGACCGTCGTGCTCGGCGGATTGATCACCAGCAACAAGACCCAGGTCGAGCGGCGAGTGCCCTGGCTCTCGGACATCCCCGTCCTGGGACACCTGTTCCGCTACGACGGATTCAGCAGCAGGCGGTCGGAACTGCTCATCGTGCTGACACCGCGGATCGTGAAGAACGAGGAAGACGCCGAGGGAATCCTGCAGGCGGAAGCCGCCCGCATGAACTGGTGCCTCAACGATGTGCTGGAACTGCACGAGGATGTCGCCCTCCGACCTCGCGACGGGGAATGGGGTGACGACGAGACGACGACGATCTACCCCGACGGTAAGGCCCCCGCCGACGGCGAGGAGTTCCAGCCTCTGGACGACGTCCCGCTCACACCGCCCGAGACGCCCTCCACTCCGGTGGCGCCTCCGGTCGAGACGACCCCGCCGGACATGACCAACGGCAGCGGGCTTCCCGACCCGTCAGCAGCAGCCCGCACGGGGCGCTCCAGCTACGTGGCCCCGGCAAGCTATGAATCGCGATCGCGCTCGGGCGGCGTCTATCCGGCCACCGGATCGCCCTACCCTTCGACCGCCTCCTATCCCTCCACGTCGGGCTATTGACATAATCGAGTTTGCAAGGAAATCGTTCCAATGAGAACCTGGTTTCAAACAATGACCGTTCGCTCCTGGTGCGTCCTGCTCGTCACGTTGACCTGCCTGTCCGGCGGATGCAGCCAACTGGATCTGAAGAAGTCCTTCTCGGTCCCGTTCTTCGACAGCGAGGACGATGAGCCTCAGACGCCCAGTCGCGTGGTTGCCGTTTGGGTCGACACGATCAAGTACACGCAAGGCGAAACGCCCACACGCGGATTCGGCGGCAAGCTGATGTTCTACAACGACGAAGATGAGATGCCGGTCAAGGTCGAAGGCGACCTGGTCATCTACGCCTTCGACGAAGACGGGCGAAAGCCGACCGATCCTCGCCCCAGCCGAAAATACGTCTTCCGGGCTGACCAGTTCGAGAAACACCACAAATTCGATCCGAAACTGGGCGACTCCTATCACTTCTTCGTCCCCTGGGACAGCGTCGGGGGATACCAGAAGAAGATCAGCATGATCGTCCGCTTCCAGCCCAAACTGGGCGCCGTCGTGGTCAGCGAACAAACCAAGCACATGTTGCCGGGCAAACCCGTCCCGGAGGAGGTCCAGCAGGCCTGGGCCAAGCAAGCCGAATCGGACAACAAGGTCCATGCGGCTTCCTTCAACACGGCCGCCATCCGTGAAGCCCGCCGCCGAATGCAAACCACCACCATCCCCGTCTCGTCCACCTTCGGGCAGCAGAGGCCCGTCGCCGAGGTCCGCTCTCGGATCACTCGTTCGCGGCGCCAGGCATGGGATCAAGCAACGCCGGGACTTCCACTGAATCAGCCGCAGGCGACGTCTCAACCTTCAGCTGGTTCTCAACCCGCCATATCCCTCCCTCGAGAAGCGTCATCTGCTCAGCAAGAGCCCGGTCGTGATCGGTCGCAACCAGGCCTCGCAAGGTGGCGGTTCCCTGGTCGTCGATCGATATCTGAAGCGGCGAGCGATTCTGAATCCAACTAGAACGCTCCATTCGCCCTGCAAGCCTCGCAGCCACGGTGGCCGGCGCATGACCCGATGCGACGGCCACCCGCTTTGGCGTCGTGAAGCCGAGTTTCAACACCATGCGGATCTCGTCCTGCTGACGTCCCCGACTGGTATTTCGGTTCGCGTTGGAACGAGTGTTGCCGCCGCCACCCCGGCGAGTGCTTCGGGAACTCTGGGAGCCGCTGCTGGCGGCGCCCACAAAACCGGAGTCGGTGGAGTCGGCCCCCACAAACGCCCCGTCGCGATTGTCTCGCATGTACCGGGCACTCGTGTCCGTTTGACCGGCCGTCCCCACGCCAAAGTTGCCGGAGCTTCCCTGGCCTCCCGTGCTGCTTCCCACGGAAAACGCCTGGTTGCTTGACGCGCCTCCCGTTGAGCCTTGCCGCTGCGCGAACACCTCTTGCCCGACCAGCCCGATCACCAGGCCAAGACCTACGACCATCATGAAGCGACGCATGGGATTCTCCCCTTAGTAACCACTTCTGGGATGTTGTTGCACTTGAGTCAAGTTCTGGCGACTCCACCCCGATCGGAGGTGGAGCCTCGCCAACAACTCACGCCAGTCAGCGGCGATGCTCCTTACCTACATCGTACCTCCGGAGGCGTCCGGCACAATAAGCCCCGCCAGCGTGGCACAACGAGACCGACCGATCAACCTTACCGAAGCTACCATGGGCCGGTGCGAGCGGTCGTAGCGACCATGCCGGTCGTAGAGAGACTGGAGGCTGGAAAACAGGGACTTCTGGTGCGTCAAACTCGGCTTTCCCTGGCACTCGACCTCGCGTCAAGAACTTCCGCCTACAGCCTACATCCTTGGTCAGAACGAGCCTGTAGAGGGGTAAGCGGGAAGAGATCCGTCACTTCGGGGGGGCAGGCTGGGCCCCTGAACCGACCAGTCGACCGGCGGGAGCAGCACGAGCCCGGAGGCTCGCGAAAAACTGGAGGACGCGTTGTGCCTTGCCGGCCCGCTGTTCGCCGCTCCTTGATAAGAACCGGAACTCGGCGTGCGCCCGTACCCTCCCGAGTTCCACGAGTCGACATCCTCTTCCGAGTCGTCCGAGACGGGAACAAGACCCAGGCTGTCCACCTTGGGTACGACGTTGGCAGAGGCTGCTGCCGAATTCCCGTACGACTGGGAGCCGTACGCGTAGGGGCCGGTCGGTGAGGCGGTAACTGGTGAACCGTCCGACCACGTGCTGGTGTCGGTGGCAGCAGCCTCTTGCCGTTCGTCGTAGCGAGTAACTGATTCCTGTCCGGGCCGGGACGAATCGGTAGCCCAGGAGTTTCCCCGAGACCAATCTCGGGACTCTTGCTGACCATACCCATTTCGTTGGCCGGAGTCCGAATTGTCGGAGTAGCCATATTGGTTATGGTTTCCGGATGCCCCCGAACGATCGTCCCCCGAATTGTCCCAGGAAGAGCCGCTCTTCGAGCCTCCATCGGAGTCCGACACTCCCGAGTAGCCGTATCCGCCGTAGTTTGCGGAAACGCCGGACTCATCGTCTTCCGAATCGTCCCAACCGTAGCCGCTCTTCGTACCTTTATCCGAGTTCGACGTTCCGGAGTAGCCATATCCGTTGTAGCTGCCGGAGGTGTCGGACTCATCGTCTTCCGAATCGTCCCAGCCAGAGCCGCTCTTCGAACCTTTATCCGAGTTCGACGTTCCGGAGTAGCCATATCCGTTGTAGCTGCCGGAAGTGTCGGACTCATCGTCTTCCGAATCGTCCCAGCCAGAGCCGCTCTTCGAACCTATATCCGAGTTCGACGTTCCGGAGTAGCCATATCCGTTGTAGCTGCCGGAAGCGTCGGAATCATCGTCTTCCGGACCGTCCCAACCGTAGCCGCTCTTCGAACCTTTATCCGAGTTCGACGTTCCGGAGTAGCCGTAGCCGTTGTAGTTGCCGGAAGCGTCGGACTCATCGTCTTCCGAATCGTCCCAGCCAGAGCCGCTCTTCGAGTCTTCATCCGAGTTCGACGTTCCCGAGTAGCCATATCCGTTGTAGTTGCCGGAAGCGTCCGAATCTTCGTCGTCCGCATCCCTGCCACTCGAATCGCTCCACGAGTAGCCGCTTCCGCTGCTTGCGTTGTCGTCTTCCTCGTGGTCGTAGGAATTCGAGCTTCCCCAGGAATTCGAAGTCTTAGCTTGGGAACGGTTTTTCTTGCGCCGGTTTGGTTTGCTGTTCCAGGAGTTGTCCTCGTCTTCCTCGTCGGCTGTCGAGCCGCTGCCGTACGAGTCATAGCCACCGTAGGACTGGGAGCCGCTTCCGGAGTCCGTCTCGGAATCATCCTCTTGGGAGGTCGACCAATTGGAGCCGTATCCGCCGTATCCGTATTCCTGGTCCCGGTCGTCGGCATCCGTGTCCGATTCGTTGCTGTTGGAAGAGCCTTCCGTTTCCGTCGACGATTCCGAACAGACAACCACTCGGGTTTGAGAAAGCCCTTCCGGAACTGCAGCCATCTCGAGAACCACGGGGAACCGGGCCGTATTGAACCCGATGCACGTGGCCACAAGCATCACGACAGCGATGGCAGCAGGAATTCTTGGCATGATCTTCTCTTCTCGTTTCCGGGCGCCCTGAGCGACCGAGCAAACATACACGGCCAGTGCGCGTCTGCAAGCGACACGGCCAGGAAAATGCCGCGTTTTTCCTCACGTTGGCACGGTGCGAGTCGGTTAGTGAAACCTTGCCGTTTTCCGGCGAAGGCTCACACGGGAAGCGCCGGAAATGCTGAACGGGAAAACCAGGAAAAGGGGGAAGCCGTGGCTGCATGGCGCGACCTTTCCAACGCGTATGGCTGGAACGAATGGACATCCTCCTCAACGGAATCGCGGGAGTCTCCCCGCCCTGCGGACCGTACAATCCACGTGCTGACGGAACGGCGTTGCGGTTTGCCGTCTCGGCTACTCCGTCAACTTGATCACATCGGGTCCCTTGGAATGAACCCCGACAATCCGACGGCCGTCGATGATCACCTGGTAGGTCACGCCGGGACTGCCCTGGACGATGGCCTGGTCGCCGTCAAGTTCCACGGGGAAAGGGGCTGCCACTCGGTGCGTCCCATCGGCGGCGACGGCAATCGCGTCGAGCTCCCCCTCGAGAACGAGTCGAAGGCTCACCAGGGGACAGGGATTGATCGACCAGGGCCGACGTTGCTGCGTTTCCAGGGCAAAGGCGTCGGGAAGGAGCCCGGCGTAGTCGCCATCGGGATACTGCATCTGCTCTCCGGCAATCAGAATGCCCCACGCCAGACGATTCCAATCGAGGGTGTCGTCGTAGGGCGCAAGTTTCGCAAGGGCATAGGCGTACACGAGCCCGACCCATTGAACGGGAAGTCCGAACCAGACCGGAGAACGCCAGTTCGTGGCGCCCAGCACGGGAACCGTGCCGTAGACCATCACCGGATATTTGCCCCACTGATACACGAAAGGCACTCCCGAGATGGCCCAGCGCCGCGCTTCATCGAGATAGGCCTGTTCGCCCGTCAGTTCGTAGCCTCGCACATAAGCCCACACGAGGTAAGCCGACGCGAGTTGATCGGGGGTGTGCAACGGGATTTCCCAGACCTGGGCGCCCCGGGGTGTGCGAAAACGCTTCATGTATTCCAGGGTGCGTAACCCGGCCTCCAGGGCCCGCTGGTCTCCGGTGATCCAGGCGTATTCGAGCAGGCTGGTGGCCGGACGAGCGCAGACCCCGCTCGCCGTGTCTTCAAAATGCCCCCGGGCAAATTTGCCCCGGTACCGAAAGGAACCATCTTCCTGCTGCTCCTTGAGCAACTCGTCGATTTGGACCAACTTCTTCTCTTTCCATTCGAAGGCCTGGTTCGTCAGGAAGAAAATCGACTCGTTCGGGATGTGTGATCCGTGGGTCTCGAAATCTCGACGCCGCGGCACCTGGCCTGTCAAACGAAACAAGGTGGAAACCATGTCGGCGTAGTATTTCCGAGGCCAGCGATCCTCCACGCAATGGCCCCAGCCCTCGGTAGAGCGCAAGGGGCCGTTGAGCGCTTCCTGGCAAAGGAGGTACTGGGCCTTGGGCTCGCGAGGCGCGGTCGGAAGGGGGGGCAACCCCCGACGCTGGACCGCCCACACGATCTGGTCGCTCAACGTGCCTCCTCCCACACGCAGGACAGCGTCGATCTTGCTGCCACGAAGGGCCATACGGTGATCGTCGGCCGCATCGAAGAAATTCGGCGTGGCGAAGACCGGTTGCAACGCCATGTCGTCCCACGTGAGCGACACGGCGGCCCGGTCGGTCACGAAGGACATCAACGGCATCGTCACGTCCAGCGGCTTGGGGGCGAACCGCAGATAAGCGTCGGTCTCCACGTCCAACCTGGTGGAACTGCGTTCCCCCTTCCTCAGGTGTTCGAGCCCGGCAAGCAAGCCTTCTTCCAGCCCACCCAGGACACGGACGACGGGGCCCTCGCATTGCCGATCACCCCGAATGGAGATGCGGATCTCGTCGCCTTCAGTCGCCACGCTCATGGAAACTCCGTCCCCGTCAAACTGGAGCTTCTGCGGGCTCGACGTCAGTTGCAGGTTCGGGATCTGGTAGTCACAGTGAACCAGCGGAGCGAGCATGGCCACCACTTGACCGTCTCGGAGAATTCGAGCTGCCGAGCCGTCGGGAGCCACCTGCAAGGCCCCTCCCGCCAGGGGCAAATCGAGCCACGCCACGTCGCAATCGGGGTGGACCACGAAAAGGGAACGCTCCACGTCAGGCAAGTCCGGCGTGGTCAACACCAGTTGAACCGGCTCGGCAAATCGGTCGCCCCTCAGGGGAACGCGGATCTGCTCTTCGGCGCCCGCGGCCATGGTTCCCCTTTGCCCGTCGACCGTGTACTGCCGTGGTTCCTTCCCGTGGTTCTCCACGGTGAAACGGACTTCCTGATCGCCCGGCTCGATGTTCTCGATCGAGAGCGGATGCTCTCCGAGACGCACCAGGCGTATCCAGTCGATCTCGACCTCACCCGCATTGTCAGCCGGGTCCAGGCGGATATCCGTGATCTGGCCGGGAGCCGAGAAGACGATCGAGTACTCGTGCCACTGCTGGTCGGGAATCGTCTCGAAGGAGCGTGCCTTGTCGTCCCCCCGCCGCGGCGACTGGCGCGTGATCCAGTAGATCTGCCCCGGGCCCGGCGCATCGCTTCGCGCCCGATATTCCAGGGCCATCTGGCCGCCGGCGACGTCAACCCTCGCGTGCATATAGGGATCTTTGCCGGTCGTGCGGACGGTGAGGTTGCCGTCCTTGGGCTGAAGTTCGCAACGAGCCTCGGCAATCCAGCCGGAGGTCCCCTCCGCAAAATCCCAGTCGGCCACAACCTCCCGCAGAATGGGCCGGGGGGCGGGGTTCACCTCCGGGGCCGGCCGGTCAGCTCCGCTTAGACAAATCAGGCAAAGAAGGGCGCTGTAGGACATGGGGATCTCCATCGAAACGGCCGAGACGGACGCCTCGGCAGGCGAGCCTCCCCCGGACAGCGAGCATCGCTTCCGGATGGGAACGCCGCCAGTCTAGCACATTCCTTACCTTCGGGGGACTGTCCCGATTTTCGCAGCATGGCAAACGTGGCCCCGTCAGTACGCGTTTTCGCTGCGAAAATAGGACTGTCCCCTTCGGGCCATCGAGCGGCGGAACGGAAGGGGACAGGACCGTCTTTTCGGGCAGCGCCTGTTCGCCAAAGTGCCTTGCTGACCCAAGAAAAGACCAGTCCCCGCGACTTCGCAGTTCTCCCGCTTCTCCCTGCCTGTTGAGAAATCTCCGCTTGCCTTGTGGGGGACGGGCCAGGTTGGGTACGATAAAGGTATGGTTTCCCACTTGCCCCAACGAGTGGCAGGCGGGGGGAAGGCCCGACCCCGCTGGGGCGATGTCTTCCGTCTACGGAACACTTTGGAGTGCGGCAATGCCTCGACGCAATTCACGCGTTCTTCTTCTGGCGTTGCTTGTATGTGTTCTCTGCGCTCCCCATGTCTCCCGTTCCAATCGCGTGCTCGGCTTCGCCATGCGCTATATCCAGTCCCGGTATCTCACTCCCGTGGATGAAAGCACGCTGTTCCAGGACGCCATGGCGGGAATGACCGAGGGGCTCGACGACTACTCCACCTACATCCCCCCCGCGGTCCTCGAGGAATTCAACGAACAGATCGATCGGGAGTTCGCCGGCATCGGCATCGAAATCCGCGTCGATTCCGAAACCAAGTACCTCACGGTGGCCAGCCCCTTGTTCGGCACCCCCGCAGGCGAGGCCGGGATTCTTGCCGGCGACCGAATCCTTCGGATCGATGACGAGAGCACCCAAGGCCTCTCGATCGAGGACGCCGCCGGTCTGCTCCGGGGCCTGCCCGGCGAACCGGTCACGCTGACGGTTTCTCCCAAGGACCGCGAAACGACTCGCGAGGTCGAACTGGTCCGCGACAAGATCCAGATCGACACCGTTCTGGGTGACACCCGCAATGCAAACGGGACCTGGAACTTTTTCCTCGAAGACCATCCGGGAATCGCTTACGTACGGCTGGACTCGTTTGGAGACCATACCGGCGAGGACGTCCGTCGGACAATCACCGATCTCAAGAGCCAGGGCATGACGGGGCTCATCCTCGACATGCGAGGCAATCCGGGAGGCCTGCTTCCCGCCGCCATTGCGGTCTGCGATCTGTTCGTCGAAGCGGACGGTCCGCCAACCAAGGGGCCCCAGGGCGAAGAGATCCCGGCCGGTCTGATCCTGACCACGCGGGACCGCTACGGGCGCATTCAGAACGAATACCATGCTCAGAACGATGGAACCGCGAACGGCTTCCCCGTGGCCATCCTCATCGACGGAGGCAGCGCCTCGGCAGCCGAGATCGTCGCCGCCTGCCTCCAGGACCACCGCAAGGCCGTCCTCGTGGGTGAACGCACCTTCGGGAAGGGGACTGTCCAGGAGATCTTCAACCTCCATCCCGACCAGGGCCTTCTCAAGCTGACCATGGCCAGCTATTGGCGTCCCAGCGGTCGGAACATCAATCGCAGCGAGGGAGTCTCCGAATGGGGCGTGTCTCCCGACGAGGGCTATGAGATTCCCCTGGACGACGAAGAGCGGGCCAACCTCCGGATCGCCCGGAGGCTACGGGACGTCGCCTTGTCCTACACCGACGAGGAGCTGACTCGCGAGGACGTTCCCGAATTCAAGGATCGGCAGCTCGAAGCGGCCATCCGCTACGTCGAGGATCAGTCCTCCTCTTCGGACTGAACGCTGCCCGTGTTGCTCGACACCGTGGTCGTGATCCCGGTCACGTAGATGCCGCCCTCGACGTTCCCGCTGGTGTCGTTCCCCGTAATCAGGTTGTCGTTCGAACTGCCGGATTCTTCCACGCCGTACTGCTGGCTTGCCTCGCCGGTTTCCGTCCCGATCGTGTTGTCGGCCACCACCACGTACGAGGCGTCGACGAGCCGAATGCCGCTGAAGCGGCCCTCCACCAGTTGCGAGTTGTCGACGATCGTGTTGCCGGTGATCGTGTTGTCGCTGCCCCCGTTAACCATGATCCCTTCGCGCCCGTTGCTGCAGATCAGGTTGTCGGCAACCGTGTTGAACATGTCACCGAAGTCGCCGCCCAGTCCCAGTCCGCCCACGCCGTAGCGTCCATTGTTTTCCAGCGTGTTGCCGGCAACGAGGATGTCGAAGTTGTCCCAGCAGAAATGGAATCCGTTCTCGCCGTTGTTCCGGCTGATGTTGTTGATCCAGATGCCGCCCCGGTTCAGATCGCCGCCCGGGTGCAGTCCGTGCCGCAGGCAGCCTTCCACCAGGCAGTTCTCGACAAGGACATCGCTGCTGCCCACGACGAAGATCCCGTCCCCGGCGGTGCCTCTCGACTTGTAGCCGGCCTCGATGACCGTGCAGCCGGACACCACCGTGTCGGCCTCGGAGTCGAGGAAGATCCCGTGGCCGCGAATCTGCTGAACCGTCGTGTCTTCGATCAGGTTGTCGTGGCCGGCGGTGAGGTAAATGCCTCCCGTGTTCGCATTCTGCACGGTCACGTTGCGGATCACGCTGTTCACGGCGTTTTCCAGATACAGGACGAAGGGGGCGCTGATTCGCCAGGTCTCGTACGACTCGTCCAGGTTGCCGTCAAGGACCAGGTCCTCGATCACAATGTCGCTGGTCTCCGCACTTTCATTCGCCGTGCAAATCAGCGGGATGTAGTTCACCACGCTCGCCGAGGAGTCCGGGGCGTAGACGCCGGAAACCGCGATGGCGGAATCGAGGTAGATTCTCCCCGACTCGATCTTCACGATCGTGCACACGGCCACCTCGCTTTGACCGTAGGCGATGATTGCAATGTCGTCGCCGACCTGGAAGCCCTCGGTCGATTCCACGTCCACGTAGGTGTCGCCCGTCGTCGCCGTGGCCGTCAGTTTCGTTTCCAGGTGGTCCGGGCGGATGAGCACCGTGCTCTCGCCGCTTCCCTTCAAGGTCACCCCGTCGGGCAACACGAGCCCCTGGCGAAGGGTGAACGTCCCCTCCGGCAAGACGACCGTGCCGCCCTCGTCGGGCAACGAATCGATCGCGGCTTGGATGCCGTAGGTGGCATCGCCCGCGTCCAGGAAATCGGCGGCATAGACGACCACGCCGTCGCCGGGCCACTCGATCCGACTGTCGATGCCCGGATCGTCGGCCACCGTGGTCGTGTCGGTTTCCTGGCTCAATTTGGTCGTCACCACGTTGAACCCTCGAGCCTCGCGCACGATGCCCGACTCGCCCTCGGTGAGCGTGACAGTACGTTCTTCGACCACCACGCGGTCGTCGGCGTCGGAATCGTAGATCACGGCCTCGTCGTTGCCCACACTTGCCCCGGCCAGCACGTAGTCGAACCCGCCGACCCGGTGTTCGTATCCATCCCCGCGGAGCCAACTGTGGTCCGAATAGCTTTCGAACGTATCGTCACCGTCCGTGCCACGCAGTTCGGCCGTGTCCGTCCCTCCCGAATCGGCATAGGCGTGAACCGAATCGAAGAACTTGGCCCGAAGGAAGTAGTCGTCCCCAAAGAGCTTGGCCCATTCGGACGACGCGATGTACGTGTCGTCACCCTCCGAGTCGTGAATGTTGGCAATGTCGTCCCCACCACCCCGGGCGTAGGCCTGAACCACGTCGAAGCCGTTGGCCCGATTGATGAAGCCGTCGCCGAAGAGCGAGGTTTGTGTAGGCGTGGCATAGAGGGTGTCGTCGCCTTCCGAATCGACCAGGTCCGCCCAGTCGTAGCCTTCGCTCGCATAGGCGGTCACCGAAGCAAAGTCCACGGCCGAGTTCGAAAAACCCTCGCCCGACAGCGTGGCCGATTCCGGATCCGCCGACAGGAGATCATCACCCGACGAATCGTAGAGTCGGGCCGAATCGCTGCCGCCGCCCCCGTAGACCACCACGCTGTCAAAAAACTTCGCGCGCAGGGCATAGCCGTCTCCCGAAAGCCGGCTCCACGTGGTTCGCCCCACGTAGAGTTCGTCCGCTTCCGAGCCGTAGATCTCGGCCACGTCGTTGCCGCCCGAGCGGGCGTAGCCGTGGACGTACTCGACCGATTCCACCGTGATCGAGTACCCCTCGCCCGACATGGTCGAGGCGTCCACGCTGCTGACGAACAGATCGTCGCCCGCCGAGTCGCTCAAGTGCGCCTGGTCCTCGCCGCCTGCATCGGCCTGGACGACCACCGTGCCCGCTCCGGTAACCGTTGCCGTCAACCCGTCCGCCACGAGCCGGGTTTCTTCCGGGCTGCCGTAGATCACGTCGTCGCCGGCTGTGTCGTGGAGCAGAACGACGTCGGCGGCATCGGCGACAATCGTAATCTCGTCGATTCCGTCCGCATCGAAGGTGCGCGTCGAGCCGTTCAAGGTCAATTCGATCGAATCGCCGAAGACGACCTCGATCGAGTCCTCCCCGTCCGTGCCGCTCACGATGAGTTGGGAGCCTTCCAGCGTGGCCCAATCGACGGTCGACGCGGACACGGACAGCAGTCGGCGGGATTCGAGGGGTTCCACCGTGAGCCGATGACCGAACACCGCCCGACGGGGCTGACGGAGAGCGTGGCGATTCTTCATGGGTGCGATCGTCGAGGTGCCGAAGGAAAAGGAGGTTCTTCGGATTCCTTCCCGGTGCGCCGCTGCCAATCTCCAGTTTGATTGGGGCGCGATCAAATCTCCAAGGTTTTGTTTAGGGGAATGCAAATGGAGGACCGAATCGCAAGCCGTCCCGTAGCTAGGGCGGCGACACACTCCCACAGCGAGGGGAAGCGTCCAGAGAACGGCGAGAATTCCCGCTAAAACCAGCACGATCAGGTCGGAACAAGCGGAACGATCGATTCCGCCGCCAGGAGTGGAATGTCGGCTCGCGGCCAGGACGCCGGCTCGTCCTGGGATGACAGGTATTGAGGAATCAACGCGCCGGCCCGACGATGAGGTGAAAACACAACGGGGCGACTCAAGTCGGCAAACATGATTCGTCATTCCATACGCCTCGCGGTTCCAGAACAGACCTCGCCATGATGGTCCAGAAGGGGGGCTCGCCCCCCGGTGGCCACATCTCCCTTGGCTGCCGGCGGTCCGGCAAGCCGCGGCTCGCGTTCCGGCTCGCCCCCATCCTCGTGGTCGAGCGGCCGTGTTTGAGCCGCGATTATAGTGGATGTGGCAGGGGTAAACAAACCTCATGCGTCTATCGCAAGGTGAAGCAGCTGAGTTGGGTCACTGCTTGCATTCATGTTGCGTCCTGCGGTAGAGTGCCCCATACGGTGAGTGGCGACTCCACATGTTGACCGGTCTATGCCGGCGGGACGGACGATCCCAGAGGAAGCAGCACGATGAAGATCCAGAACACCTGCCCACGCTCGACGACGAGTTCCCCCAATACCGGCACGTCACCCTGCACCAGTTGGCCACCATGACCGCCGGCTACGACGGCGCCCTCGGCGACGGCTGGACGTTCTACGCCACGGATCGCCCAAAACACCTTGAACACGTGCTGCAATATCTCCAGCCCGGCCGGCCCCTGTTCGAGCCGGGAACCTCTTGGAAATACCACGATCCCCAGGTCCACCTCCTCGGCTACCTTCTCACAAGGATATCCGGCAAGCCCTTGGAAGAGACCTTTCGGGAACGCGTTGCCGAGCCGATCGGGATGAAGCACTTTGCCTGGTCCGACCTCGGAACACGAGACGATGTGCTCCTGAACAATCCGGCCGGGACGCCCGGGATCAACCAGCAAGGCAGAAACCAGGGCGGTGTCTACTGCAATGCTCGCGACCTGGCTCGCTACGGCCTGCTCTATCTTGCCGAGGGCAAGTGGGATGGCAAGACGATCCTCGATCCCCGCTTTGTCGAGCAGGCCGGCAGCAACCAGGTGCCGAAGGAGTTTGGCCCCAAAGGCGGCGGACATTACGGCCTCTACTGGTGGACCAACGGCGAGCGGCTCGACGGCACTCGGCCCTGGCCCCTGGCGCCGCCAGGCACCTACAGCGCTCGCGGCGCCGGACGCAACGCGATCTTCGTGATCCCCGAGTGGAACATGGTGATCGTCCGCCTGTCGCCCGCCCCGGGCGGCTTCGATCCGAGCGAAAACGTGCCCCCTGGCGTCTGGGAAGAGTTCTTCGTCCGCCTTGCCCCGGCGGTGGTGGAGTAACTGATGGGGCTGGCCCGGGGCCTTTGCGGATTGAACCTCGTGCAGAAGGGACGTCTCAACAAGCGCCAACGCGACGCATTGCGCCGTATGCTCGACGATTGTCAATAGCGGTCGGAATGGAGGTGGGGAGATGGATAGGCTTCTGCTTGCCGTTCCCAGCAATGCGGCGCTCGCAACAATGCTCGCCGTGGCGGTTGCCCTCGTGTGCCGCTTTGTTCGTCAACCGGGTGTGCGGCAGCAAGTCCGCGCAGCGCAACGAAATACCTGTAGCCACGCGGCGCGAGCCTGGCCTGCGCAATCTGCGGAGAATTGGGCTTTGGGATTTGGGCGCCTTTTGTTCCAAAGGAAGGCAAACGAGTCGCCCTGCCGGAATACCAAACCCGGTAGGTCCCGGGCGCCGCACGGGACCCTGAAGCAGGTGAAACTCTGCCACTTCATGGCCCCCTTGACGCACGAAGAAACCGCAGAATATCCAACAAGGAACCGCAGAATGTCGAAGGGTTTGGGATAGAACAGTTCGTGATTGGGCATTCCTTGTTCGGTGTTCTGCGGTTCATGGTGATTCGGGAACGGCCGGCGGATGTGGTCCGCTTCGGCCACACACAGAACAAACTCCAGGCAAATAGGAACCCGCAGATTGCGCGGGCCAGCGTGAGCCCGTGGACTATGAAGCAGGGCGGCAACGCCAGGACGAAAACACGCCGCGTTGGGTTTGCATTCTCCCCCCCGATTGCGCATACTGATCCCTGTGGAGGGCGAAGGTCCTCTTGGGACCTTTGGGCTCTTGACGCACGTTCTTCTGCTGACAGTTGGGGATCAACAGGAGCGGGATCATGGCGGTCGATGTGCGTTGTTCTTGCGGCGCGAAATTCCGCGTCGGTGACCAGTGGGCGGGGCGACGGGCAAAGTGCAAGAATTGCGGGGCCGTGGTCACCATCCCCTCACCGGCCCAACCGGCCGCGCCGCCTGCGCCGGCTCCGGTTCCGGCCGCGTCAGATCCGCTCGGTTCGAATGCCCCGCCTGCTGACAACACGTTTTCCGACCTCTTCGACGAGGACATCCCCGTGGCCGCCACCGGGGGCCAGCAGGACGGCTTCGGAGGCGAGCCGTCGCTCCAGATCACGGTTCGGTCCGATGTCGAGATTCCCGGCCTGTCGGAGGTTTCTGCCCTGATCGAAGGGAACCTGGCCCGGCACATCGCCCGCAGCAAATCCGGCATGTATCGCCAGGTTCAACTCGATGTCTTCGTGGAAGACTGGTACGACCAGGGCACGGACAAGCGAGTTGCCCTTTCCTTCGTCGGCACTGTGAACGGCAAACGGGTGAACAAGTCGCTGGAGCGTGAGACGGTCAGGACGCGGGGCGTGGGTAATGTGGCGGCCAAGATGTTCGACAGTGCCGCCAAGGCCATGCGCGGCACTCACTTGTCGCAACAGATCGTGGGCATGATCGAAGGGATCGTCGACGACGCCTGCGTCCACATGGATCGGATCGCGGGCGGTGGCAAAATGGCCTTGTCGAAACTCTGGGAGATCCTCGATATCGTCAAGGTCAGTCTTTCGGCCGGGTCTCTCCTGGCCGTTCTCGGCTTCGCCGTCATGAAGGGCGGGATGGACGATTTCAAGGCCTCGCTGCTCATGGCGTTGGTGGTGGCGGGCGCCGTGTTTGCCTTGGTTCACGTCGTGCAGGTCTTCGTCATGCCCGGCAGCTTCTACACCCAAGACGCTCGCGGCCGGAGGATCTTGACTCGCTGGAAAGTGAAAACGGCCGCCGCGTTGCGCGTGCGGATTCTGATCATGGCCGTCATCTCGGGGGCGGCCCTTGTGGGCTTCTGGATGATCATCGCCTCCAGCCTGGACGACCGTCCCGGCCAAAGATCGCCCCAAGAGGCCCCCCAGGGACGTCCGCCCGGACGCGTTTCCCCCATGCCGCCCTCAAACGGCCGGGCCTTTTCGCCGGGGCGTTCCTCCAGCCGATCGACAGGTCCGTCGGCAAGAAGCCAAAATCAGAGCCGGATGGTTGGCGGGTACGGAGGGCCAGAAGCCACGGAATTCGTCGAAGAGGGCGGCTTGATCTACGGGCTGGAGTGCTCGACCGGGGAATATGCGGGCCAGACCGTGGTGCGATCCGTCAAGCCCTGCTTCGACCGGGCCTCGCAGTCTCCCTCGAGCACCAATTCCGTCGTCGCCAAGGAGGGATACGCTCTGGGTGATCTGGACGTCTACGCAACCAATGCCGTATGCGGGCTGCGTGTGACCTTCATGCGAGTCAAGCCCGACGGCGCCCTCGACCCCGAAGACTCCTACACGAGCGACTGGCTCGTGACGAAGCCAGACCTCCCCACGGTCAAGCTGAACCCTGACCGGCGGCGGGTCATCGGACTTCGGGTCCGGCAACTTGACGAAGGAACAACCCGCGTTGTTTCAGCCATCGGCCTGGTCTACGACTGAAACGCCGTGCATTTCCCCGTGCCGCTCCGCGCTCCCCGTCACTTCGGCACGTCCACATAGTCGCCGCAGTGGCGGCATACATCCACCTTGCCTCGCCGGTCGGCGGGGAACTGGAGCATCGCGCCGCATTCTTCGCAGCGGAAGACCACGTCTTCTTTCGACACGTCTCTCTCGGTTTGATCTTCTTGCTCGGGCGGATCCAGTGCGTGGAGCATTTGACCGGCAGCGAAGGCTACTTGCTCCGACACCTGCAGCTCGATGGGTGGGACCCGAGCCGGTCCCTCCACGTTTGCCGGCCCCGTTTCCTCGCCAACGATCCGCGGACGGAGTCCGTGTTCCGCCAGAAGCTCTGCATCAGTTTGCGCTTCCTCGCGAGTCTCGTAGCGAGCAACAGTCATGAACTGCGTCTTCCTGACGGACGAACTCGGTCTTTCACGGCAACGTTTCCCCCGTGTGAAACGCAAGAGAAACCAAATGAGAGGTCCGCCCAGAAACCAACTAAGGCAGGAAGCAAACCCAGCTTCCGCGTCGTTCCGCCGCATCTCCTCTTGTTCGAACTGGACGGTTAGGCACATCTCTCCGCAAGTCGGGCAGGGCGCTTGCTCGTAGCCCGTCCCGTCGGGAGCGGCTTCAAAGACCGTGTCGCAATCCCGGCAATAGAACTTCAGAAGCCGTGGTGTGCTGCTTGTGTTGTCAGATTCCATGCGTTGTGTTCCGGAATTTGAAACCGTACCGCCCCAGTTGCCAACTCGAACTCGATAAAGCGAACGTCATGCTAGTGTCATCTTACTGGCAAGGTCCGCGGTTGTGCAATCATCAGATTATCACAACGCGGACTGCTTCCCATCCCGGCATTGCAGATGGACGTGGAGAATCCGCAGGACTTCGCGAACCGTTTCGGGATGGCGATGGAGGTCTTCATGCTTCGCATCGACGAACAGCTCGCTTTCGACACCGGCCGTTCGAGCGCTGCTCACGGGCACGACCCCGTCCGAACGCTCGCAGCAGAGCCGGCAGCCGCCCGTTCCGATAATGGAATGGGTGGCCACGCCTTCGGCGACGGGCAGGCTCGCCAGCCCCCGGAGAATCGGGTTGTCCGGCTCCAGCATGTCGACGCTCGTGGGAATCCGCCTGGATGCGAACGGGTGGATCACGCCCGGATTGGCGTCCAGAAAGGCCGCGTATTCCTTCTCGTCGGCGCCGGGGATGCGGACCAGGTAGGATCCGAGCCGCCCGATCGATTGGGTCGCCATCGTGGAGCCGTTGTGCGGGGCGCCGATGTACACGACGCGCCGGATATGAGGCGAGGGATCGAAAAAGAACAGTTCCTGCAAACGGGCTCGCACTTGCGACGGGCCCTGCAGACTCTCCAGCGGCCGGTTGGCAAAGGACCGCCAGAGCCGGTCTTCCGACCGCGTGATCTGGAGCTGCGAAATCAGCCCGCCCATGCTGTGCCCCACGAGGACCATCTGCGACAGGGCGGGATCGGCGCCCTCGGGGTCGATGCGAGCGACCACGGCGTCCAGCTCCCTGCGGAGATCGGCGGCCGATCGCAGAAAGGCGTCGCCGGTCGGGTATTGAAACGCCCAGAACTGGTAGCGGTCCTGCAATTCGGGATCCACTCGGATCGTGTCGTACAAGTCGACCCAGGTCAACGGATCGGAGAGCAGACCGTGGACGAAGACGACCGGGATCTTGCCCGGCTGATAGGGCCCCAGGAGAATCAGTTTCGGCTCGGCGCTCTCGACGTCGGGCCAAAGGAAGTTCACCAGGTAGGTGCGTTTCTCCCGCGCGAGGGCGTAGCGAGAGGGGGCCGAATAATCGGCGGCGAGCCGGACGGTCCGCCCCTCGAAGCAGGTGCCGTTGACGACGAACGGATCGGACAGTTCAAGCGTCCAGCCGAGCTCGCATTCCCCTGCGTCCGGCTCGCTGCGCTTGAGGTTCGCCGTGGCCGCGAAGTAGCTGCGCGGCGAGTGGAACCGTTCCGGCGCTTCCCGCTCTCGAACGACAATGAGCGGCACGCCCATGCCCTCGCGATAGTGCTGCGTTTCCAACTGCGTGCGAACGGATCGATCGGCAATCACAAGCCGCGTGAAATCACTCGGCCCCCAGGTGAATCCGCGATAACCGATCGAAACCGTGGAAACCTCGCCGCCTTCCTGAACGCGAATTCCCTGGACCGGGTCGAATCGCCCAAACTGCTGGGCCGTCCGGATCAATCCGGCCAGGCTTTCGCGATAGGTGTTGCGTGCCTCCACCGCCGAATCGCCGGCCGCCCCATGCGCCGCGTCGTGGCAGCTCAGCCTGGCCGCCAGAAAGTAGAGATCGACACAGTGCTCCGATTGCGCCCCTTCATGCTGAGCCGCCCAGAAGGCCGCGTCTCGGGCGTCGGTGATGCCTGCCGCTCTAGGCCCGCCTTGCCACGATTGAAACGCCCCGCAAACCGTATTCGTGCCGAGTGACGGGGTCAGCGGCGCACAGCCCCCAAGCGGCAGAGTCGCCGTCGCGACCGATAGCAGCAGCGCCATCGACGCCCACCGGACGTGGCTGCCTGTCAGAAAAACTGTGCCGGTTTTGCCGCTCATGGGGGCCTCCTGCCACGAGTGCCGTTCGGGCACTCCGTGAAAAGATAGCGCGCCCCGGAGCGGACGGCCCCGCGATTGCGTTCCGAATGAGCAAATCCCCAGTCCTCCTGCCCGGTTGTTGCAGCTGGGCAAAGCCTGCCAGTGAGGCATTCTGCGATTGAGCCATGTCTCAGGGTCCGGTAGAATCCCACCGGAGTTTTGTGCCGGACACTGCTTTGTTCCTGGAAACGCCGAGAATGAACACTCAAACAAGACGCCTGCTCTACCTCGCACTCCTGGCGGCCCTTGCTCTGCCCGTATTGTGCCTGCTGCTGCCTCAGAAGAATCGCCAGCCCCCGGATCGCGTTTCCTCGATCAGGGCCGAGCAAACGGAGAAAATGCAGGACGAACCGCGGCGCACACCGGCCCCTGACAGCGAGCGTTGGGAGGGTGTGACGGTCGAGGAAAAGGAACTGCTGCTGGAGGAGCTGGGGGTTTCCAAGACGACTGTCAGTGAACGTATCGGCGAAGTGCCGATATCGCTGCCGGAGGCGTTGGAACAGAAACTCTTGCAGTACGAGACAATGTCCGACGAGCAGAAGAAGCAACTGGAAGCGGAACTTAGGGAGCACCTCCTGTCAAGCCAAGAAGTCAAGGCGATTCAAGAGGCTCTTGAGAAGGCCTTCGCCGAGCAAGAGGCTTCGCTCAAGAGCCCCGCAGCAGGGCTCGATTGTTCCGAGTAAGCGTAGGGTGCGTCAAGCAGGCCGTTCCAGCTGGTAGCACGTGCATCGGATCACGCACTCGGCGCGATGCAGCCGAACTGGCACGGACCCCGCCCCTACCTCATGTACGCGGCTAGGAAAAGGCTACTCTTCCCAACACGAGACACCATGCGACAGCCAACGCCAGTCCACCGATCGCAAGCCCCAAAGCGATCGGGCCTCGGTTCACGCGTTCAAGCCGAAAATGCGTGAGGACGCGCCGCCTGAAGAGGAACAGGCAGACGGCGCCCTGGAACACAATACGTGCGGCAACAACACCACCGTGTATGCTCTGCCCCCATTCCGATTCCGGCCACACGCCGACGATGAAGAACCCGACGCCGTTTCTCATCAGGGTGAACATGTAAAGGAACGTGCTGACCCACCATGCCCAGGCACTGCCTCGTATGAGACCGACCCCAGTTGCCATGAGTACCACGCCCGCGAAGGCGAAGGCCGCAATAAAGAAATCCGCGCCGGGTCCCCGGTGGGCCGCGGAAGGCATCAGGACGCTCACACACAGGACGCCGGCCACGATATGAAGCGTTCCCAGAATACAGACGCTGACCGGCCAATGTTGCGGCGAGTCGGATTGAGGCTGCTCCCAAGTCCGTTTTGGAAAAGCGGAGTCAGAGAACAACGAATCGCGACCTTCACGGTCCGGCAACGCCCACTTGTCGTCCATTGTCTTCCCACCCCGCAGGGCTGCGTTCGCCTCTCGGTTGTCCAGCAAGGGTAGCGTGCGTCTCGACGCACCGTCGCCATTACGGATGCGGAGGAAGCTTCGTAACCCACTGCAGCGTGAACGGCTCGAACATTCCGTAATCCAGCGTGTGGTACTTCTCGCCGGGGGGCGGGCCCGTCTCCGGGCCCTGCTCGAAGGCATTCGGCCAGGCCCGACCGACCATCTCGCCGGCATGGTGTGGACCGAGCGTGTTCTTCAAGGTGCCGGTCACAATGACTTCGACCGTGTTCTTGCCGGGATGAATGAAATCGGTCACGTCGAGGCTCCAAGGCTGAAAGGCGATATGGCCGGCCGGTTTTCCGTTGACAACCACCTCCGCCACGCTTCCGTACCATCCAGGCTCGGTCAACCAAAGCGGCCATTTCACTTCAAACCTGCCATCCCCTTCGCCGACATCAGGCAACCCTCGCACATATCTGCCGCTCTTGACGACATCGAACTGCTGACGGTACGACACACGATGCCCGTAGAAAGGCATGCCCTGCGTCTTCCACGAGCCGATCTTCAGCGGCTTGGCCGGCTTGACCACAAATCCGGATTCGACGGGCTCGACATTGAAATCGCCGATCACGTAGGCCGGCTCCAACTCGTGCCAGATCGTCATCGGCGAGGCCTTGATGGAAACCACGTTCTCCCCGACTTTGGCAACCTTGCTCAGGTCAATCCGGCCAAAGGCCTTGTCGAGCCACCACTTGCCCTCTGCCGCCTCGACCGGCTGGCCGTTGCACGTGATCGTGTAGAGATCAGGCCGCTCGATGACAATTTCCAACTTCTCCGGCACGGCCTGCTCGATGGTGAACCGGTAAGAGGCCGTAAATCCGCTGTCAGCCGGGAACGTCTTGGTAATCAGCTCGTCGCCAAACTGAACAGCTCGGCTCCAGGGATCGCCCTGCGGCAGCCCGTGCTTCTGGAAGATCGTTCGGGCCGCCTTGAAGAAGTAGACGTTCTTCTGGCTCTCGTGCCCTATTTGAAGATCCACATAATCCAACGTGAGCACGTTGGGGTCCAGGCGACGAATCGCCAAGGAATCGTGAGGAGCGATCACATGGGAAGTCATGCCTGAACTCGCTTTTGCCGGTTCGGCCTGCTTGTCGGACAGAAACAGCAGCAGACTCCCGCAAGGATGGAGTGCGAACCCGATCCGCGAAACGTCGCCCTCGGTGCGAGTCGGTGAATCGTCATAGGGCGTCACGTCTCCTGTGCTCGGATCCCACTTCTGAACCGAACCGGCACGCGTTTCGAGCCATCCGCCATACAGCGAGTCGATACTCGTGTTCACCAGCAAAACGAACTGGCCGTCCTCGACCTGCCGACGATGGTGAAAAAGCATGCCCTTGCTTCGCTCGTCATCGGTAATCACAAAACCCTTATCGCCCAGGTCCAGCAGAGCCTTCGCCAACGTGTCCGTTTCCACGGTCTGAACTTTAAGCCCGCCTGCCTCCGCCGATTCACTCCCGTCCACCCGCGTCGGCAGCTCGCCGCAACACAACAGCCGCCCGCCCGCGGCGGTGTAGGCCTTCAACAACTCCAGCGTCTTCCCGCCCACGTTCTCCATATCCGGCGGCAGCACGACCGTGTGATAGCTCCGCTCGCCGACCACGAACCGGTCGCCCTTCACCGAACCATGCCGGGCGATAATATCCTCGCAACCCAGGTCGAACTCCACCTGCGCCTTGGCCAGATCGGTCACCAGCTTCTGAAATCGCTCGCCGAGCGGGTTGAGCTTGGCCCCGTCGCCCTGATACATCCAGGCCGTCGTGGTCGGTTCGAGCACCAGGATCTCGTTGACCTGCTTGCCCTGCGACATGATCAGCGAAAGCCGCGTGAAATAGTCGGCCATCACGTGATACGAATCCCACCACGGCTCGTGGTAGGAAAACGACTGCGGATGGTCCCGCTTCCGCGCGCCTCGAATCGTGATGTACGAAAGGTGCTCGTCCAGCGTGTTCACGCCCAGCACGTAGAGCCAGTCGCCGATCCGCTTCATGTCTTCAAAACGCAGGTCCCAGCCGCCCGCGCCGTAGGCCTCGCAGAGCGTCCGCTCGCGGCCCATCTGGTTGGCCACGCTAGCCAGTTCCAGCACGGCCCGCACATTGCCGAACTGGGCGTGGGGGCCTTCCTGGTAGTCGTTCATCAGGCAGTCGATGGCCGGCCGCTGATGCCAGGCGTACATGGCCATGTTGTCGCCGCCGTGCCCCGCGCCTGGCCAGCCGTGCTCCCAGTAGTGGCCCGTGAACTCGATACCGTGTTTCTCGCAATAGTTGTAGCAGGGCTTCGCCCAGCGCTCGATGAACTGTTCGAGCAGCAAGCCGTAATAGTCGTGTCGCACCTTCTTCCAATCACCCACCGGCCGCACGAGACTCGGCAGGTTTTCAATGAGGCTATACCCCCATCGCTTCTCGAACAGCTCCGGCAGCCCGGGCGTCCAGTGCAGCCCGCCGCCCGGCGCCAGGTGCGGCTCGTCGGTGAACCAGCCGGGCATCCGCTTGCCGAACTGGTCGCCGATCTCGCGGCGGTAGGCCTCCAGGGTCACGTCGATGAACTTCTCCGTCACGCCCGGATGGAGCAGGTCCACGTAGAACTTGCCGCCGAACCAGCCGCCCACCGGCGAGAGGTTGTAGGAGCAAACCAGGTAGTCGGCCTTGGGCAGCTTTTCGCCCGAGGTCACCTTGGCCGTCACGTCTTCGTACTTCTCGCCATCGGCGCGAAACACGGCGATCAGGTTCTCGCTCGCCGCCGGCGCCTCGGTGGCCGGCTTGATGTCCAGCCGCTTGCCGTGGGCCTCGGGCATGGCTTCTGAAACGATCCCGCCCGCGAACCCCGAGGGGTAGGAGTTCTCGTCGTAGATCCAGATGTTCATGTCGAGCCGCTCGGCCTCGCGAAGGGCCACCTTCCAAAGCCGGAACCAGTCCTTGCTCAGGTAAGGCGTCATCAGCCCGGGCCGGGGATGCACGAAGGCCTGCTTCACCCCTTGCCCTGCCAAGTCCTCCATCGTGGAAACGATCTGCTCCTCGGTGAGCAGGTCGTTCCAGGTCCAGAGCGGCGCCGACGCGTAGTCTCGCGACGGGCTCTTGAACTGCTTGGCAATCGCCGCCGAGTCCTGGGCGGCTAGCGGCGCACACATCGCCAGGAAGAGGACAAGCCCAGAAATGGCGACAGCGCCACGCGTTGCAGATCGAAACATGGTGCACCCCAATTCTGTAGGTCCCGCGCTGCCGCACGAGCCATGCAAGAGGAAGGTGTAGGGGGGAGCTGAACGAGTCACGTCGAGAATCGTCAGAAAGCAGCGACGGCCAGTCTACCCGATCGAGGCCTCCGCCGCCAGTTTGCCCCTGTTGCCAGCCTGCCCCTGCCGCGTAGCGGCATCACGTGAATAGCCGTGGGTGGAGCGCAGCGGAACCCACGGAATCGAAGATACGGAACCCATGCCGCGTAGCGGCATCACAACCGATCGAAGAACTGCTCGCCAATCCGGCCGGTTGTGGGTGGCGCGTCCCACGTCCACCCTACGGACCAGCCATCGCATGAAGGGGCACGCCCAAAGCAATGGCGACCCAGAACATTGCGAGGATCGCGACAAGGAGAATCAGGTGAGAATACACGGAAAGGACCCAGCTTCGCTTGCGCTGGAACACGGCCAGGAGGATCACGGCAACCGCATCGGCCGGCATGCCGAACACAACAAGCAGATACCAGTAGTTGGCAAGCAGGTATGACACCTTGACGACAAGGATGGTGATCGCGGGTAGCTCCGTATTCATCGCCTCGAAGAAACTCACGTACTTCGGCACCACGGAGCAGAACACGACCAGGAGAACCACGAGCGTGAAGAAATGGACTACCAGAATCGCGACGATACCGAGCAACCGTGGAACAACCGACGACTTAGGAGACTCTTGCTCACCCACCACCTGACCCCCTCCCGAAAAAGGAGCTGCATTTCGATCCGTACACCGCGCCAAAATCGTACCATACCGCGACGGCGTTCGCAATATTGCAGGATGGCTTCAATATTGCGTTTCTTCTCCGCCTGCAACTTGCTCCTGGACGTTCCGCCTGCGACGATCAGTAGACTGCGACCGTCGCGACTAGATGCAAATCAGCCTGTCCAAAAGGAGCCAAACCATGATCCAACGCCTGTGTCTTCTCATTCCACTTCTGTTAGCCCTTTGGGCCAGCGTCACGCTCGACGCCGCCGCCGCCGAAACGCTCACCTATCCCGACCTTGTCGGTCGCATGACTGACCTGAAACATCCGGCCTCCCTGCCGCCCGTGGGCGAAACCTGCCAGCAGTGGTCGAGCTGGGATCGGGCCAGCCAGTACGACGCCGAGACCGGCAAGTACGTCCGATGGGACGCCAACGGCGACGGCACGGGGATGATCCGCAAGGAAGGCGACCAGGAAGTGATGGCCGAGATGGAAGGCCCCGGTTGCATCTGGCGAATCTGGTCGGCCCGGGCCCTGGACGGGCACGTGAAGATCTATCTCGACGGCAGCGACAAGCCGGCCGTTGATCTGCCCTTCAAGAACTACTTCTCCGGCGACACGGCCCCCTTCAACTACCCGGCCGTCTCTTACGACCTCGTCCAGAACGGCTGCCGCGGGCAGAACCTCTACCTGCCCATCCCCTACCAGAAGTCGTGCAAGATCGTGGCCGAGCGGGGCTGGGGACGCTACTACCAGTTCGTCTACACGACCTTCCCTGCCGGAACCAAGGTTCCCACCTTCTCCAGCGATCTTGCGGCCGCCAATGCGGACGCCCTGAAGAAGTACAACGACCTGGTGGCCGGCCGCGTTGACGGCAAGGCCGGGAATCTGCCCGCCGGTCCCAAGGTCGAGAAAAACACGGTTCGCGTGGCCGGCGCCACGACGGCCAAGGTGTGCGAGCTCACTGGCCCGCAGACCATCACGTCGATCCGAGCCAAGATCGCCCTGGGCGACCGCGACGACGAGATGGCGGCCCTGCGGGAGCTGTGCATCCAGATCACCTTCGATGGCGAAGGGAAGCCGGACGTCTGGTGCCCCCTGGGCGACTTCTTCGGCACCGCCCCGGGCAAGAATCTCTACACCAACTGGGTCACCGGCATGACCGACGACGGCTTCTACGTCAACTGGGCCATGCCCTTCGGCAAGAAGGCCCTTGTCGAACTGGTCAACGACGGCAAGAAGGTCCGCGAGGTGGAGATGACCGTCGTTCACGAGTCGCTCGACAAGTTCGAAGGGCTCGGCCATTTCCACTGCAAGTGGCATCGCGACACGGTCACCCTTTCAGAAGACCGCTGGCCCGACTGGACGCTGCTTGAGACGGAAGGCCGAGGCCGATTCATGGGCGTCATGCTCCACGTGTGGAATCCGCTGGGCGGATGGTGGGGCGAAGGCGACGAGAAATTCTTCGTCGACGGCGAGAAGTTCCCCTCCACGTTCGGCACGGGCTCGGAAGACTATTTTGGCTACGCCTGGTGCGATCCTAACCTCTTCCAGCGACCCTTCCACTCGCAGACGATGGACTCGCGCAACCGGGGCCACCAGTCGGTGCTCCGCTGGCACGTGGCCGACAGCATTCCCTTCCAAACCTCCTTCGAGGGCTGCATCGAGAAGTACTACCGCACGGAAGAAAAGGGCACCCTCTACGCCGCAACGGTCTGCTGGTACCTGGCCCCCGGCGGCGTCGATCCCTATGATCCGGTGCCCGTCGCGGACCGCCACGACTACTACGTGAAGCCGCCCATCGTCGCGGGGGGCTTCCGCGTGCTCGGCCAGCCGGCCGGCGATCCCCACACCCAGAAGATGACCCACTACAAGGACAAGTGGTCGAAAAACGACCATCTCTGGTGGACCGGCGCCAAGCCGGGCGACAAGCTGGAAGTGGCCCTTCCCGTCAAGGCCGACGGCCGCTATGACATGAGCGTCATCCTCACCAAGGCCCGCGACTACGGCGTCGTTCAGCTCTCCCTCGACGGCAAGAAGATCGGCGAGCCCATCGACCTCTACAATCCGCAGGTCATCCGCACCGACGCCATCGGGCTCGGCACGGTGGAACTAACCAAGGGCGACCACGTTCTCGGCGTGGAAATCGTCGGCAAGAACGAGAAGGCCATCCCGTCCTACATGTTCGGGCTGGATGACGTGCTGCTGAAGAAGGCGAAGTAGTCGGCAAAGCAAAAAGGGGATAGGCTTCCCTTACGGGGCCTATCCCCTTTGTTCGCAACGAAGGGATCTCGCACAGAGTCGCGGCGACGCGGAAGAAGGTCTGGAGCCGTCTTTCCCTCTGCGCCCCCGCGTCTCCGCGCGAGTTCCTGCTGAATCGGCGGACAATGCATCAGGCCGTGAACAGTTCAAGGCAGTGCCTTGCCTGACCGGCGCGTGGCCCGACTCACACGTCGATTTCGTAGCCCTTGCGGTTCTCTCGCGAGAGGAACGAGTTGGCCTCGGCGTCGCCGGTGATCTGCCGCTTGGCCGGATCCCAGTTGATCTCCCGGCCCAAACGCATGGCGATGTTCGACAGGTGGCAGATCTCGAGCATCCGGTTGTGGGTCCACACGTCGGAGATGGGCTGCTTGCGGCTCTTCATGCTCTCGATGAAGTTGGCGCTGTGGTTCTCGGGGACCGGGCCGCCGTAGACCTTCTCGATCGCGTCCTCGGGCAGCGGATCGTCCTTGAGGGCTTCCACGGGCGCTCCGGTGATCTTGCCGCGGTTGACGAAGAACCGCCCCTTCGTGCCCTCGAAGAGGATGCCGTTGTCGCCGGCGCTGGTGATGATCATTTCCACGTCGTTCGGCATGGCGGCTTGGAGCGTGAACTTGGTGGCCACGTTGTAGCGATCGTCGACCACAGGCCAGCCGTCCTTGTACTCGCAGGCCAGGGCGTATTCCAGCGGCGTCACTTTGCTGGGACCCGTGTTGCTGGCGCCGATCGCCCAGCAGGCGATGTCCACGTGGTGGGCGCCCCAGTCCGTGAGCTTGCCGCCCGAGTACTCGTGCCAGTTGCGGAAGGAATAGTGGCAGTTGCTGTAGAGGGGCACGCCGCCGCCGTAGCCCTTTCGCATCTCGGGCAGCGCCCGGTAGTCGACCTTCGGCGCCGGGCCGAGCCAGAATTCCCAATCGATCTCTTCCGGAACGGGCGCGACGGGGATGACCGGCGAATCCGACATGCCGCCGATGCCGCAGGTCACCTTCTTCACGGTGCCGATGCGTCCGGCTTGAACCAAGGCCACGGCCTGGAGGAAGCGATGCGCGCACTCGGTCCGCTGCATGGTTCCGACCTGGAAGACCCGTCCCGTTTCCTTGACGGTCTTCTCGATCAGCTTCCCTTCGTCGATGGTCAGCGTGAGCGGCTTTTCGCAGTAAACGTCCTTACCCGCGTGCATGGCCTCGATGACGATCTTCGTGTGCCAGTGGTCGGGGGTGGCGACCATGACGGCGTCGATGTCTTTTCGCTCGAGGACCTTGCGATAGTCCTTGTAAGAGTCGGGCTTCTTCTCCTGCCGGATCTCGGTCTGCCTCACGTTGTCGGCGAGCACCTTCGAGTCGACGTCGGCCAGGGCCGCGAAGTCAGCGAACTTGAAAGTCTTCGAGGTGATGGCCCAGCCCTGGTTGCGGAGCCCGATCGTGGCGAAAACGGGTCGATCGTTGGCCGACATGTATCCGAAGGCCCGCTGCCTCGACGGGAGGATGACACTGGCGGCCCCGGCGGCGGCCACGGTCTTCAAGAAACGACGACGTGTGGTTTGACGCGAATTGGACATGAGCTCAAATCCCTCTTGACGGTAAGAATGGAAGAACGCTCGCACGCGGATTCTGGTGGGAAGATCGTGCCGGAAGCGAGCCAGTCCGGCGGCGGGGTCAAGTCCATTGTAACGTCCCACCCCCCGAGAGACAAAGAAGATCGCGGGCTCCCACTAATCGCGGCGATCGCCTACCTCCTTGGTGGGGCGGCGAGGGTGGCTGCGGTTCTCGAGCTGGGGGGACGAAGTCCCAAGAGGTTACCGGTAGGCGCTCGGCCGTGGAAAATGTAGTGGTTCACTGGAGTGGATGTCCGCGCGAAACCTCCGGTGGCTTTGCCACACCGGTTCAAGAACCGGTGGTACCCGATTGTTCCTCAGGACACGGCACGTCTGTTGGGATGGCAAGCGAGGCGCCGCTACGGCGTTCCGTGCGGCGGCGCGGAACCTACTGGGAGGGTGGTCTTGACGGCGCGGCGCCCTACTCGGCTTTCGCCTGATGAACTCGCAGCTTGGCGATTACGGGCCGGTGGTCGCTCAGGCCTTCCTTGCCCACCTCATAGTCGAGAAACTCGATCTGGTCGGAAACGAAGATCCAGTCCAGTCGCTTGCCGTTCGAGGGGAAGGTGGATGTTGTGCTGGCGGGCTCGAATGCCTTGAGATCCAGCTTTTCGGCCACGGTGGGAAGAGTGGGCTCGTCGTCCCAGTCGCAGTTGAAGTCGCCCATGACGATCATTGGTCGGGGGCGTTGCGCGAGTTCCTCGACAAGCCGCTCCACCTGGTCCTGGCGGACCGACTCGCGGGCGAAGTCGAGGTGAACCGACGCCACGGTGACCGGTCCCATGCCAGGCACGATCACCTCGGACATGACAAAGCCCTTGGGGAATGTGGGCGGGGTTGCGGCAAAGGTGATCGAGGCGCTCTGGTCGAGCGGGTAGCGGGAAAGGACGGCTGTTCCGTAGGAGAGTTTCAGCCCGCTCACGTGCTCCCCGCGAAAGGCGTGGGCGAGGCCGGCTCCTTCCGCCACGTAGGCCACGTGATCGAACTTGCCGCTCCAGATCGAGGGACCGTCGGCTTCCTGGAGGGTGACGATGTCGGGGCTCCGGGCTTGCAGGGCCTCGACGATCCGGTCGAGGTTCTCGGTGACCCGGTTCGTGCTCTGGAACGCCTGGTGAAAGCCGTTCGCCCGACCGTGTGCGGCGTTGAGCGTCATGACCGTCAATTCGACGGGTGCTGCGGCCGACGTCGTGCGGTAGGCGGGTTCCGATGCCAGCAGGCTCCCGCTCCCGGGGCCGAAATCGCTCGGACCACGGACGTAATAGGAGAGGGCAACCGAAACGACAGCCCCCAACACGGCCGTCACGGAGACGACCCAGGCCGTCCTGCGAAGCCAGCGCTTGAGCCGTGAAGGCCGGCCCTGCCGCACCGTCGCTGAGTTGCTCATCGTGAATTATTCCGGGCGGTAGAGTTCGTGTGCTTCGATGTATTTCTGAACCGCCCGGGGCGTGCGATAGCGAATCGAACGCTCCTCCTCCACCCTTTGGCGGATGTCGGTACTGCTCAGGTCGATTTGGGGGATCTCGATCTGGTACTCGCGAAAGGTCTCGATTCGCTCGGCCGAGGTGATCGGCTTCAGACAGTCGTAGTCCAGGGGGCCGCTGCCGGGACGTTCTGCCACGATGGGAATGGCCAGGCGACACACCTCGTCGGCCTCGCGCCAGTTGGGCAGGTCGTGAAGCATGTCGGCTCCCATGAGAAAGAACAGCTCCGCATCGGGCGTTTCTTCGGCAAAATGGCGCAAGGTGTCGACCGTGTAGCTGACGCCACCCTGATCCAACTCGTAGCGGCTCACGAGCATGCCCTGGTTGCCCGCCACGGCCAGTTCGATCATTTCCGCACGGGCTTCGCCCACCGCGAGCGTCGAATCCTGCTTGTGGGGAGGTACAGCAGCAGGGACGAACCAGATTTCGTCCAGATCGCACTGTTCCCGGGCGACATCGGCCAGGAGCAGATGACCGTAATGTACGGGATCGAAAGTCCCTCCGAATAACCCGACACGCATGACGGCAGGATCCCTCAGTTGCACGGAAAAAGAGGACGTGGGATATTGCATTTAATGGTAGCCGGATTGACGGCATGTGGCCAGGGAGAGTTGTCGTTTGAGTTGTCAGGGGTCGGGCAAAGTTGTTAGGGTTCAGGGGGCAGGGTGAGGAGGCTCAGCCCGGCTGCTGGAATTGCCCAACATCATTGGGGGGGCGATGCCGCGAGACCCCTCCCGAAGGCAGCCGGGCTTTTGGGGGTGAGAAGACGGGAGTTCATTCAAGAGCCCGGCTGCCGCTGGTAATCTCGGTGGAGGATCATTACTCTTTGACACTGGCAAATTTCAGCAGCCGGGCTGGGTGGGGCGGGCTGTGGTGCATTCAAAAGCCCGGCTGCCGGTGGTAACTTGGTTGGAGGCAATTGCTCTTTGGTATTGGCAAATTGCAGCAGCCGGGCTGATCCCACTTCCTAAATCCCGACAACTTCCATGGATGAACAACGTAGCCTTTTCGGTATGGAGCCGACGCCGTGGGAGGCGGACGACCAGCAGGAGCGACTGGTCGCCACGGTGGTATTTGCCGGGGGCGCTCCGGGGGAGTTCGACTACCTTGTGCCCGACCACCTGGCGGACGGGCTCCAGCCGGGATGCCGGGTGCGAGTCCCCCTGGGACGGAGTAATCGTCCAGTCGACGGCTACTGTATTCGGGTCGAAGCCAAGCCGCCCGGGAAGTTCCGACTGAAGCCGGTCCGCTCCCTCGTCGACGCCCGGGCTTTGCTCTCCCCATCCATGCTCGTCCTGACCCAGTGGATCGCCGAACACTACCTGTGCCCCCTGGGACAGGTCCTGGAAACGGTGGTTCCTTCCGGAGTCCGCAGCCAGGCCGGCACCCGGCAAACGAACCTTCTGAGCATCGCCCCCGAGGCGGCCGCCACGTGGCAGAAGCTCGGCCTGCCTCCCAAGCAGAAGGCGGTCATGCAGACTCTGGCCGCCGCTCAGGAGCCGCTGGCGCCCATCGAGCTCGCCCGGGCCGCCAAATGTACGCAGGCGCCCATCAAGTCGCTCCGCGACAAGGGCCTTATCGTGGCTCGTCGGGGACGGGTCAAACAGAACCGCCGGGCGGAGCCGGTTGTCGAGCGTCAGGACGACCTGGTTCTCAACGACGACCAGCAAAAGGCCCTCGATGCGATCCTTCACTCGCTCAATGACCGGCGTCACGAGACCGTGCTGATTCACGGCGTGACCGGCAGCGGAAAGACGGAAGTCTACATCCAGGTGATCCAGGAGGTCGTTCGTTTCGGACGCCAGGCGATCGTCCTCGTGCCCGAGATCAGTCTCACGCCGCAAACGGTCCGCCGCTTCCGACGCCGGTTCGAGCACGTGGCCGTGCTGCACAGCCACCTGAGCGACGCAGACCGGCACTGGGAATGGCAGCGGATTGCCGCCGGCGAGGTTCAGGTCGTCGTCGGCGCCCGCAGCGCCATCTTCGCCCCTGTGCCCAACCTGGGCCTGATCATTCTTGATGAGGAGCACGAGAACTCCTTCAAGCAGGAGACGGCCCCTCGTTACCACGCGCGCGACGTGGCGATCCGCCGGGCTGCCCAGGAGAATGTGCCGCTCGTGCTCGGCTCGGCCACGCCTTCGCTCGAGAGTTGGCATCGGGCCCAGCAAGGGGACTATCGGCTGATCGACATGCCCCGCCGGGTCATGGATCGTCCCATGCCGTCGGTGGGAACGATCGACCTGCGCAACGAGTTCCGCTCGAAGGCGAGCCGAGGGGCGATCCATCGGAATCTCCACCAGGCGATCGGCGAAGCGATCCGCGAAGGCGGACAGGTGATTCTGCTTCTGAACCGCCGCGGCTTCTCCACCCACATCCAGTGCCCTTCGTGCGGCGAAGTGGTCAAGTGCCCCGAATGCGAGATCGCCCTGACGCATCACCGTACCGAAGAGATTGCCCTCTGCCACTACTGCGACTACCAGATCAAAGCGCCCGACGTTTGCCCTTCGTGCCAGTTTGTGGGCATCAGCTATCGCGGCCTGGGCACACAGCGGCTCGAAGCGGAAGTCCGCGCCCGCTTCCCCGGCGCCAAGTGCCTGCGGATGGACACCGACACGATGCAGTCCCGCGGCGCCCACGAAAGAGCGCTGGCGCTGTTCAAGCAGGGCGACGTGCAGATCCTCTTGGGCACCCAGATGATCGCCAAGGGGCTCGACTTCCCGAATGTGACCCTTGTGGGTGTGATCAACGCCGACACGGCCCTGCATCTGCCCGACTTCCGTTCGGCCGAGCGGACCTTCCACCTGGTCACCCAGGTGGCCGGCCGCACCGGCCGCGGTGAGAAGGGCGGCCGCGTGCTCGTGCAGACCTTCAATCCCGACCATCCGGCCATCCAAGCTGCCGTCCGCCACGACTACAAGGCCTTTGCCGACGGCGAACTTCCGATCCGGCAGATGTTTTCCTATCCACCCTATGCGGCCATGGCCCGGTTCGTCGTTCGCGGTCCCCAGGAGAAGTCCACCGAGCAGTTCGCCCAGACCCTCGGCCAGCGCCTCGTCGTGGCCCTGGATGAAGAGGAGGCCCAGGCCCGAGTGCTCGGTCCGGCCGCCGCGCCGTTTCCCAAACTTCGCGGCAAGTATCGCTACCAGATCCAACTCCAGGCCCCCGACGCCGACCGCCTCCGCACCGGCATCCGCCGGGCCATCACCGATTTGAAGACTCCGGACGACATTCAGTGGATCGTGGATATCGATCCGGTGGATATGCTGTGATAGGTGGCGATTTCTGGAGAGAACAGTCGGCGATGCTGACGATCGGGGGGCAGCGTTGACTGTCACAGCGGTGGGAGCCCCTTTGGGACGCAGGTTGCCGAACGACTCCAAGTTATTGGGAGCAAATATATGGACATTTGTTCCGTATTTGGTAGTATCTGTTAGGATTCAGGTAACTTCTGGAGATCGAACCAAGTCGTTGGTTGAATGTCTCTGGCATGGAATCTCCCAAATACCTATACTACCCACGCCTCGCGAGGTTTTTCTGGCTCGCAAAGCTATATCAGTGAATGAGTTATGTCGCTTGCTGTCCTGCACAAGAAAATGAGTTGGCCAGACGCGGGGGCGGTACTGTCCCCACCAGGCAGCGGCGTGCGCCTGCTCACAGAATTGGCACGTCAGAAGATCGAGGCGGCAATCCGCAGGTTAGGGGAAGGAGGACGCGATGTACGGGTCGGTCTTCTGACCAAGAATCCGCATTCCCGCCAGACGGAAGCCCCGTTGGCGGTTGTTTGTGAGTTTCCTCGGGCAACGTCGGAATCCACGCTCGTTCTTTGTCATCGCTTGGCGTGGAATTTCGTTCGCGCGCCGCTTCTCCTCACGGTTGAACCCCATCAGGTTCGGGCATGGACGTGCTGTGAGCCGCCGGCTGCCGACATGTTCTCGTCGCATGCGGAGATCGAGGGAGCAAGACTCGAATTGCAGGCCGACTTCAGCCCGTCCGAGCGTGCCGCGCACGCATTGCACTGGGTCCGTCTGGCATCGGGCGATTTCTATCGCCGATTCCCGGATCGTTTTCGTCGCGATGGTCGTGCCGATCGGGTTCTCCTCGGGGAGTTGACGTCGGCTCGAAGACGCCTGAAGGCCCAGGGACTCGATGACGACCGGATTCACGATTTACTGGCGCGAGTTGTCTTCTCCCAGTTCCTGTTTGATCGCAAAGACTCCGATGGGCGGGCGGCGATCAATCCCGGTCTCTTGTCGCGTCTTCAAGCAGAAGGTTGCCTAAGAGGCCCCCACGAATCCTTGGAGACCATCCTTGCGGACTATGACGAAGCGTACCGGTTCTTCCGCTGGCTCAACCGCAAGTTCAATGGGGATCTTTTTCCGGGCAAGGGCCAATCGGAGAACGAACGCGAGGCTGAATGGCAACAGGAAATGACTCATGTCGAGCCTCGCCACTTGGAGACCCTGGCCCGCTTTGTTGGCGGCAAAGCACGCGGCAAGCAGCGAACGTTTTGGCGTCAGTACGCGTTCGATGTGATCCCGCTGGAGTTCATCAGCAGCATCTACGAAGAGTTCGTTACCGCCAAAGGAGCGCATTACACGCCGGCGTTTGTCGTTGATTTCATGCTAGACGAGATATTGCCCTGGGACGGTGACGACTGGGACTTGACGATTCTCGATCCCGCGTGCGGATCGGGGATCTTCCTGGTAAAAGCCTACCAGCGGCTCATCCAACGGTGGAAGAACGCGAACCCCGGTCAGAAGCCGGCCACGGCGCTGCTTCGGAGGCTCCTCGAGCAGAACCTGCTCGGCGTTGACATCGACCCTCATGCCGTGCGTGTCGCGTCGTTCAGTCTGTATCTTACCATGTGTGATGAACTCGATCCCAAGACCTATCTCCGATCAACGAAGTTTCCGCGACTTCGGGGAGAACGTCTCCTCCATTGCGATTTCTTCCGCGAAGATATGGATGGAATTAGTTCTGAAAGAGACGGTCCGGTCTACGACCTGGTTCTCGGCAACGCGCCTTGGGGAAAAGGGACTGTGACATCGCCTGCGACGAAGTGGGCGAGACAGCCGCAGCACGAATGGCCGATTCCGAACAAGCAAGTGGGGACTCTCTTCCTCGCCAAAGCGGCCACGCTCACGAAGCCGACGGGGCGTGTATCCATGATTCAACCGGCGAGTTCGCTGCTGTTCAACCGGAGCGGGTCAGCAAACCGCTTTCGCGAACAGTTCTTCCTGCAATTCAAGGTCGAGGAGGTCGTCAACCTTTCGACCCTGCGGTTTGCCTTGTTTGAAGGCGCCGTTTCGCCGCCGTGCATCGTTACCTTGCGCCCCACAAGTCCCGATGATGATCCATTGCTCTACATTGCGCCGAAGCAAGTGAAGGAAACCGGCTCTGCGGAGGTGGCCGACAGTTCCTATGCGGTTGTCATCGAGCCACACGACATATCTCGAATTTGGCCGGAGGAGGCCGCCACCGATTCGAGTGTCTGGACTGCTCTGGCATGGGGGGGACCCCGAGATTTGGCGTTCATTCACCGGATCGGGGACACGCGTTGCCTGAAGGAACTGGACAAGAAGGGCGTCATAGACCGGCGCAAGGGAATCGTTCGGGGTAATGGGCTTAAACGGCAGCCGTTGCTGCTGAATCGCCACATTCTCGAGAAGCCTGATTTTCCAGACGGCACATTCCTTAGGCTTGATGTGACCCGCCTGCCTCTCAACGACAACGACCGTACCGAGGCAGCTTCATCGACAACCATGAAGCCGTTTGATTTGCCTCAACTGATCTTGAAGAAAGCATGGCAGTTGCAGTCCGGTCGAGTCAAATCTGTCATAACGAAGTCCCGTGGAGACACAAACGGCATCGTCTGTTCGCAGAGTTATGTTTCTGTTCATGCGCCTAGCGAGTATGAAACGTGGTTACACATGGCCTGCCTCAGCTACAATAGCATCTTTGCGGTCTATTTCTTGTTGTTGACAAGTGGCAGGTTGGCTTCGTACCGCCCAGAGGCACTTGTCGACGAGATCCTGGCGGTGCCGATGCCCGAACCAAGAGAAGGAGTTCTCAAGGACCTTCGTTCTCTCGAAGATGTCGATTCGCGTGTGCGTAGTCTGTTTGACTTGAAAGAATCTGAGTGGTTGCTCGTCGAGGATTTGTATGAATACACAATGCCGGATTTCAAAGGCGACGAGACTTCCCCGGGACGCCAGCCAACGGAACGGCTCCGTCGCTTCACGCGAGCGGAGAAATCAGAGCCTCACTTGGCTGCCTATTGCGAGTACTTCATACGCGTCCTGAAGGCCGGATTCGGCCACGACAAGGCAGTTTGCGCGACCGTCTATCAGGATTCACCCGACTCACCACTTCCCGTTCGACTTGCCGCAATCCATCTGGATTGGGCTCGAGAGAAGGAGATTGTTGTCGAGCGGATCGATTCGTCGGACCTGTCCGATCGTCTGCTCGAATTGGATCAAGCCTGGATGCAGACGGGCGACCAGTCGCGAGGCGGTATCTTCTACCAACGAGTTGCTCTAGTCTATGCGGAGTTTCGTCATAGGGGCAAGACGATTCCCACCGTCTACGTCGTCAAGCCTGACCGAATTCGCTATTGGACGCGATCGGCAGCAATGCGTGATGCGGATGAAGTGGCTGCCGACGTGCAGATTTGGCAACAGAAGACGCGACCCCAACGCAAGAGACGGAAATGACGCGGCTCACCTACCTGGAACGCCGTTGGCCGGATTCGCCGACCTTCCAACAGATCGCGGATCGCTGGTGCCAAGACCAGTCCTTTTTGCTGCTCGAACTCGTATGGAAGGGCTTTGATCGGCTGGTCGCAGACGACCTGAACGAAGTCCCGTTTTCAGACAATGACGAGGCAAGAGAAGAATCGTTGAATCACCTTCTGGCCATTCGAATCGATCAATGTAAGAGCGGAGACGAGCCGTTCTGCGTGCAGCATCAGCCCCCGGAGCAAACGAAACGAAAGCGAGGGAAGGGGCGTTCCCCGCAGCCGGATATCGGTTTCGTATTGTACAGCTTCCCACGGAGCGTATGGCCACTCGAAGGTAAGATACTGGTTCACGAGGAAGACGTGCATGCGTACTTGAAGGAGATCAACGACAATTTCCTTACAGGCCGGTACGCCACGTTTTCCGCCGAGGGTGCGATGCTCGGGTATCTCTCATGTGGGAATCCCGAGCGCACTTTTTCGCTCATCGACGAACAGTTGCAGCAACCCTCGACCCGGCATCCGAGGTTTCCAGATCGTCCCCATCGAATTACCAACCATCAGCGCGATAACCTGCCGCACCCATGTTCCCCGGCACGATTCACATGCCATCACCTGTTGTTGAGTGTCGCCGCTTCAACCTCACTGACAGAAGAATAGGGCCTGTTCTTCGATGTTGTCGGAAGGCAGGGGCAAGCCGTGGCAAACGTGCTAGATCGTGGAATTCTCAGGCCTTTGCGAATTCGTGCCCTCTCCATGCTACCTCACTCCACCAGCGCCAATCGCCCCGCTTCCAGTCGCACGGTTCGCGTCGAAATGCGGCGGAGAAACTCCCGATCGTGCGACACCAGCAGCATGGCCTGGGGCAGGCCGAGGAGGATCTCGGCCAGCCGCTCGGTCGCTTCTTCGTCGAGCCCCGCCGTGGGCTCATCGAGCAGAAGGACCTCGGGCTCCATGGCCAGGACGGTGGCGATTGCCACAAGCCGCTTCTCGCCGCCCGAGAGCTTGTAGGTCACGCGATCGGCGTAGGCTTCCATCCCAAGCCCGGCGAGTGTGCGCCCAACGATGGCTTCCACCTCTGAGCGGGACTTGCCCAGGTTGAAGGGGCCGAAGGCCACGTCCTCGGCCACGGTCGGACTGAAGAGCTGGTCGTCGGAGTCCTGAAAGAGCATTCCCACGGGCCCGCGGACCTCGCGAAAGTCGGCTTCCGTGTGTCGCTCCTTGCCCAAGACGATCACCTGCCCTTGCTTGGGGCGGTGCAGGCCCACGATGAGGCCGAGCAGGGTCGTCTTTCCCGACCCGTTGGCGCCGCACAGTCCGAGCCGTTCGCCCGGATGCAGATCGAGATCGCACTGATCGAGCACGGTTCGCTCGCCGTAGCGAAAGGTGACCTGTTGGAGTCTGACGATCGCGTCGTTCATAGCCACTCCAAGCAGGCAAGGGCGGTCATTGCGACGACCGAGACCAAAGCGAAGGGAATATCCCGCCGGGAGAAATGAAAATGGTCGAGCAGGTAGAAATGGCCGCGGAAGCCCCGGCACTTCATGGCGGCCACCACGCGTTCCGAGCGATCGAGACTGCGGACCAGGAGCATCCCGATCAGGTGGGCGTAGGTTCGATAGGTGTGCATGTTGGCTCTCGGTCGGAAGCCTCGCAACTTCATCGCCCCGTGGAGGCGAGCGTATTCCCGCCGCAGCACGTCGAGATAACGAATGGTGAACAGCAGCAGGTGGGTCAATTTGTCGGGCACATGAAGATGGCTCAGGGCATGGCCCACGTTGGTCACGTCGAGCGAACCGAGCAAGGCCACGAGCATCAGCACGATCGCGTTGCCCTTCACGGCGATGGTCAACGCCAACCGCAGGCCCTCCTCACCATAACGGAGCGGGCCCAGGCTGCCAATCTCCCGTCCGCCCGAGGCCAACGGCATGAGCGCCACCAAGAGCAGCATGAACACGTTGACCGGCGTCATTCGCCTCGCGATTGTGGAAATCGGCAACCCGCTCAGGGCCGCGCAGCCAGTCGCGACGGCCAGTGCCGCCAGGACCGCTGCCGGACGATTGGCGACGGCCACGAGGAGCGAGAACGCCAACGCAGCAAGAATGCGGCTACGCGGATCAAAACGATCCAGAAAGGGCCCGGATTCTACGTTGACGCGATGCATGGGGAGACCGTTCGTGTACAATCGGCACGCTCGGGACGCTGGCGAGGTCGTTCACCGCCTACAGGCCGGTTTGTTATGCTTGACAATCCTCGCCTGCGGCAGCGGGTTAAACGAGGCTGTCGTGGATCATCCGTGGAATGCGTCGTCGATCACGATTCCTGATCCACGTTCCCTTTTCCATTGCAGCGGTCTCGCTTCCGCACGCCGAGGAAGTAGAAACTCAGTCCCATGAGGCCGAGGATGTAGCCCACGCCACCGATCATGTCCTGCCAGCGCAGATCCTCGCGGACCTGGTGGAGTTCCCGACGGAGGGCCGAAATCTGCCGGGCCAGGTCTTCCGTTTCCCCGTTGGCTGTCGCCGGCGGGGCGACGGACGCTGCCTGGGGAGAAGCCGGTTCCTCCGCGGCTTCGGAAGGCGGCGTGGTGGGCTCGGCTGGTTCCGAGGGTGCGGCCTCGGCGGCGGGCAGGCTGGCGGAAAACTCCTCGGCCGGAACGGTGTATTCCGCCTGGTGCCCGTCGTCCGTTTTCGCAACGACCCGCCAGGCACAGCGCTTTGTGGCGGGCAGCGAGAAGTTGCCCTCGTCGTCGGTCTTGGTTTCCCCGAGCGTTTCTCCGTCCGGGCCGTAAGCCGTGATCTTGGCTCCAATAAACGGCGTCCCGCCCCTTGCAAACACCTCGCCATGAACCTCGCTGCCCTCCACGTAGGCGAACATGTTCATGCTGTGGGCATCCGCGCGAGGCCTCGTGAGCACCAACGCGACACCGAAGAAAATGGCAATCTTCAGAACAAAGCGAATCGAAGAACGACGGCGCATGGAAGGAACCTCAACGGATCGCCAGTAACGGCGCTTCGAGCAATTCGGGACGGACTTTGCGAAGGAACACCACCGTGGTCGCCGTGATCAGCCCCTCCAGGGGCATGGCCACGAGGTGTGCTGTCAGCGAGGCTCCGGCGAACAAGTAGAACTCCTTGCCGGCCAGCGTCAGGGCCGCCGCGTTCAGCAGGGCGCCCAGCATCAAGGCAAAGGCCCCGGCGAAGAAAGCCGCGAAAAAGGTGAGCGTTTCGCTCTTGGCGTGAATCCCGCGTCGCAAGAGCAGATAGGTGACGATGGCCGGAGTTGCCATGACGAACGTGTTGATTCCGAGCGTCGTCGGACCTCCCACGCCGGCAATGAGAACTTGCAGGGTCAGCGCCACCAGGATTGCCGGGAAGGCCGCCCAACCGAGCACCAGCCCGATCAGCCCGCACAGCACCAGGTGGACCGACGTCACCCCGATCGGAAACTGGATCAACGAGACGACGAAAAAGGTTGCGCTCAGCAGGGCAACCTGGGGAACGCGTTCGTAGTCCATGCGGCGCAGACCGATGGCCGTGCCGGCTACCGTGGCCGCCCAGCCCACGCCGAGCACCACCAGGCCCTCGGTCGATCCGCTCAAGGCTCCTTCGGCAATGTGCATGATAATGGGGTAGAGGTTGGAGGAATGGGAACGGTTGAACTGCGACGTCACTCAAAGTGGGGCCAAGGCTGAAGACTGAAGACCGAAGGCTGAAGGGTTGCAGAAACAGGGGGTCTCGGTGCATCGGAATCAGCTCTTCTTGGCAATCGACCTCGCTTCAAAAACTACAGTCTCCAGCCTTCAGTCTCCAGCCTTCAGCCTTGGTCCCATGTCGACCGTCTTGACCCAGATCAGGCCGCCCAGTTCCACGTCGACCTCTTCGCCGGTCGGGGCGGTCATGGGTTCGTCTCCGTCGACCAGGGCTGCAAAGCCCCACCAGCCGGCACGGGGCATGGTGTAGCAAAACACGCCCTGGGCGTCGGCCTTGATCGTCTGGGTGACGAAGGCGTCGTTGGGAGCGGTCACGGCCTGGTCGGCATTCAGGTATTCGACCTCCAACGTGGCGAAGGGCACGGGCTGGCCGTTTCGGCGAACGATTCCACGGAAGCAGTTGCCTGTCCAGAGCCCGTAGGGGCGGACGAGCGGTTCGATTTCGACGGGCAGCCCGACGAGCGAATCCCAGCCGGTTTCGGCGCCGAGGAAATCGACCACGACCTTCGTGTAGTGGATGATCATTTTCTTCTCGCCCGGTTCCCAGTAGGGAGCCGGTTCGAGATAGAACACATGGTCGCCGGGCCGCTTCATCGAGGCCTGGCACTTGTAGGCCGTCTTGCCGTCGACGGACTTCTTCTCAAGCTGGTCGAGAAGATCGATCTTCTTGCCGTCGGCCAGCACGCCGAATTGCCTGGGCTGGCCCATCTCCATGACGGGGCCGTTCTCCATCGGATGGGTGAAGAGAATCTCCAGGTTGACCGAGCGCCCATCGCCGGGGGAGAACACGCTGCGATCGGGGATCAGCACCTGGAAATGCGCCTGCAGCGACGTGGCTAGTAGGGCCACGAGCACGAGCGGAGCAATCGAACGAACCAATCGACGAGGCAGCGTCATGGCGGAGCTTCCAGGAAACCGGACAGGATCGTGGGCGACGAAGTAACACAAACTTCTTTATTGTATTACGCACGCCAGCCCCTGTCGACAGACCTCCCTCCCCAGCGAGCGTAGCGAGCGAGGGGGAGGGCCGGGGAGGGGCCGGGGAGGGGTCGGGGAGGGGCCGGGGAGGGGCGCACGCGGAAGAACCGCAGAATGATGAAGTGGAAGGAGGAACGCGGCCGGCGGCAAGGATGCCACCGCTACTGGGTCCCCAGCGAGCTTGCGAGTGAGGGAGAGGGGCCGTGAACCGCAGAATATCGAACAAGGAACCGCAGAATGGTGAAGAGGGAGGGGCAGCTTGAAGCGTCAATCGCTTGCCCTTTCCCTCCCTCAAGCATGCCAATCCACACCGCCACTTAGAAGGGAACCTTAGAGACAATCACCTGTTTCTTCGCGCGGTCGATGCCGTAGAGAACGCCGGGGCGGCTCGTGTCCCAGGCGATTCCCTGCCCGGCGATTTCCACGGGGATGATCTTCTTCAGAACCAGAGTTGAACCGGCTTTTGGAAGTTCCAACTGGTAGATCTCGCCGCGATCGTGGCCCGTCGAGTACAGCCGGCCGTCCGGACCCCAGCCGCCTCCCGAGCAGCTTTGCGGGGCGAAGCGATCCAGGACCTCTTCCGGAAACGTCCAGCCCGCCATCCGCCGCCACTGGCGGTCGAACTTGACCAGCGTCGTGTAGGTGTGCGGCCTGGCAAAGGGATCGTCGTTCACCTTGTTCGAGTAATGGGCGAAGACAACCCACCAGGCATCGTCGTGCCAGTCGATCCATGTAAGCGACCCCTCACAGATTCCGAGGCTGTGGCTGCTCACATGCTCCAGCGTTTCGGGATCGAAGATTTCCACGGAGCTGGCTTCCGGGAAATGGGGGTAGTTGGAATGGGCGCAGTACAGCTTGCCGTTGATGACCACGCCCGCGTTCATGTGCTTCAAAGGCGTTTCTTCATCCGCTTCCCAACGCTTGACGAGTTCGCCGTCCGTTTTCCGATACTTTCCAATTCGCGTGTTGGCAATGGCGTAGAAATGCGCGTCGTCGACGGCGACGGCCTGCACCGCCTCCAGAGCGTGGAAACGAGCGAGCACCTTGGCCGGCGGCTCGTCGGCCCACGAAACAGAAGCAAGACCTGCCATGACAATCCAAGTCAGCGAACGAACCAACGGCATCGACAACTCTCCCGCGCGGTCTCTCGTGGGCAAACAAAGGCAGCAGTATCTTACAGCGGCGGCAGGCGCTTGTTGCCGCCCACCAGCGAGAGCACCATGGCGGTGATTCCACCGGCCAACAGTCCTGCTCCCCAGCCGATCGCCTCCACCGGGTCGGCAATCAGATGGACCAATCCAAAGGGGCTTCGAATGGGCGTCCCTACGGCCTGGGCGCAAATTCCCCAGGTCAGGGTTCCGATGCCCGCGCCGATTGCCAACACCGCGAAAATCCGGGCGAAGGCACGCGCCACGTTGGCTCGAATCAGGCACCACATCACAAAGCTGATCGCCAGAACAAGGATCAGCCCCATCGCGATCGCGATAATCGTGTCGCCTGGAACAACGGGAGGAGGAACTTGTTGCGCAAAGGGCATTGGTCGGACTCCCAAATGGACCGCGGGGAACGACGGCGCCGATACCGGACAACTCAAGTCTCGGCCACCTTTCTCCCTATTGTCCCGCCTGGAAGGGAGCGAAGCAAGCAACCTCAGGAGGGATTCCCCAAGGGAAACAGGCCAAGAATGCCTCGGAAGAAGCCCTTGCACCGCCGAAAACCGCCCGAAAGACCGGAAGCACCTCCGGCCTTTCGATAGATCCAATCCCGGTTGTTCTACGGGAGCTCGATCAGTGATTGGCTTTTGACGATTGCGTGATCGTCGGGAAACGTGTGAAAGGCCTGGACCAGGAAGCTGCGGCTTCGTGTTTCGGTGTTGATATAACTCAGCGCGCCGAGGGCCATGCGTCCGCTCGAATCGAATCGGTGCAGCATGCCCTTCCGTTCGCCGTCGTAGGCCAGTTCCTGCTGGAAGGTCCAGAAGATTTCGGGGTCCAGAGTTTCCAGTTGAAAATCAACTTGATAGCGAACGCCGCCGCGGCATTCGACGTAGTCGGTACGTTGCCCCTTGAGCCGATAGGACAGCAGACGGCGCCGTTTCGGCAAGGGATGGTGAGCGCTTGTTGCTACTTCAGTGAGCGTCAATCCACCGTAGCGCCACTGGATGACGTGTCCGGCGCTGGTAATCTCGACGCGAGCTTCGTAGTCGCCTCGCTTGACGGATCGACGGGAATGAACTTCAAACAACTCAGGATGCAACGGCCGCCCATAAAGCTGAAAAACCAGTTCAGCTACCTTCGGTCGAACGGTAAGCACGATTGCGATTCCTTCCCTGCGAAGACAAACATTCCATTAGGGGATGAGAGCGGCATTCGTTGCCGCACAAGTCGCATTATAAGCCGCCGCCATCGGAATTACAAAGGGCGGTTTTCCGGAAGCAACTTGCAGCATAAAACTCTCGTCCTTTGGCATGCCAATCGCATGTTCATTCGCAAGCGAGACGCAGATTTCCGGCCGTCGACGTCCTGAACCATCCCAATCGTTTTACCCAAGAAGTTGACAAGACCTCTCTTGACAACAGGTCGTCACGTTGCTCCGGAGATGCTAGCAGGCCGTGGAGGAACATCGGCTGCTGCTGCTTGCAGGTCCCCCTGGGCCGTGCAAGATGATCCTTCCAGAATTGCCATCTAACCAACCGACTTCCAGCAAACTCGATTAGAAAAGCCCGACAAGAATGTCGTAGAACGCGTGCGTCCCCGCCGCAATGCCAAACCCACGAAGCACAAAAAGCGCGCTGAAAAACAGTCCCGCAACCGACCGGAAGAGAAAGGTGAACCAGAACCATTGGCTCTGCCATTGGAAAGGTTCGGCATGGGGCCCGATATAATGCGCGCTGGCGAAAAACAAACTCGTGGCAAACGCGGCCGTCACGAGGCTGGCCGCAGATGTCATGTCCAGTCGCCGCAAGAACCACGCGATCGAGGAGAACAGGATCAGCCGAAACAGCAACTCTTCATAAACACCCGCGCCAAGATAACCCACCAACCGCCGAAGCGTCTCTTCCCCCATCATGGAGATCGCGGCCGGCGCCGACGAATCGGAGGCAAAAAGCGCCGGATCGAAAAACGAGGACTGGATGTGTAGAATGAGACGCAACACCACCGCAAGCACCAGGCACTCACATGCCATGATCCGCAACACGTGGCCGGAGATCTCCCAGGGCTGGCGAGTCGTGTGATGCCAACCGAGGAGAATGCACACGCACAGAACGGGCAACAGGAAATACTGCCCGAATCCCGCCACCTCCAGAAATTGGCGAAGCCAGACGTCCGCTCCATTCCGAATTGCATGGGGGCCCAGCAGCAGCACCCCCAGCTCATAAGTGATCAGAAGGGGCGTCACAAAAGCCAATGCTGTCAGTGGCTGCTTTGACTGCACCCAGTAGCTGTCCTCCGCCGGCCCCTCGAATTCGTAACTGGCTTCCGTTTCGCTCATGCCCTACTCTTCGACCTCAATCGGCAAGCGGCTTGAGTTGGAGAAGTGGCCCTGGAAGACTGAGCAATTTGCGGCCCAGCTCTCCGCGCCGACATTCACGATTGGTATGGTAAATCGTGCTTTCCGACAATTCCTGCCACCAGGATATCATCTTCCGATGCCCTCGTCTCTCCGTCACGTCTACGACACACTCCTTGCTGCCTACGGCCCCCAGGACTGGTGGCCCGGCGATTCGCCCTTCGAGATCATGGTCGGCGCGATCCTCGTCCAGAACACGGCCTGGAAGAATGTGGAGAAGGCGATTTGCAATCTCGTTGAGGCCGCCCTGCTCGACCCCCATGCCCTGGCGGCGGTCGACCCGGAAGAACTCCAGGAATTGATCCGACCGGCCGGCTACTACCGCCTGAAAACCAAGCGATTGCTCCACCTCGTCCGCTTCGTCGTTGAACGCTACGACGGCGATCTGGACGCCATGTTCTTGGCCAGCCTCGGCACCCTTCGCGAAGAACTACTTGCGCTCAACGGCATCGGTCCGGAAACGGCCGACTCCATCCTCCTTTACGCGGGCGGACTCCCGACGTTTGTCGTCGACACGTACACCCACCGCGTCCTGGCCCGTCACGGTTGGATCGATTTTGACGCCGGCTATTACGAAATCAAGGATGCTTTTGAAGGCCACCTACCGCAGGATGTTGCCCTTTTCAACGAGTACCATGCCCTCCTGGTCCGCGTGGGCCACCGCCATTGCCGCAAGACCCCCAAGTGCGACGGCTGCCCGCTCCAGGACTTGCTACCGGAAGGCGGAATCTGTGAGCCTTGTTAGACCCTATCAAACTTCTGCGGTCCCTTGTTCGTTATTGGATATTCTGCGGTTCCCGAGATGGAGCACCGCCTGCCATCTCCTTTGAACTGCAGAATGTCGAACAAGGAATATCGAAGTGCCGCTTTCCCTCTTTTCCTCCTCTTCGCCAGGAGATCCGTCTTTTCAAACGGCCGACAGCCTTTTTTTTGTTCACTGGCCTCTTTCCCCGCCGATACGCTCTCTAGAGGGGGTGTCGTCATTGGATCGCCTCGGCCCTTTCGCTAGAATAACCGTTGTATGCCCCCCGTTCGCGCCCGCCCCTCACGAGGTCCTGCCATGCGAGTCCAAACCGGAACGTTCGTCGCCGTGTTGTCCGCGATCCTGGGATTCTCCTTGTTGATGTCGGCCGGCGCGGAAGAGAAGACCTATCGCGGCATGTTCGGAGACCGCACCCTGGGCGGACCCCTGAAGCCACGGGAGAGTCGTTTCCGTAGCGGTCTGGCACGTGGGCCCAGCGGGAGCTTTAAAGGTATCTCCACCGAGGGGCGCGGGACGACTTTCCGCAACCAGGCTCGCCCGGAACCGTCATCGCCGGTGCTCTTGCCTCCCGAGGCCTACGACCTGGAACCCGACATGGTGCCCGGTTATCTGGAAGAACAGGCCCGACGCATGGCGGCGTTGCGGCAGCAAATCCTGGAGCAGCAGAAGCAACTCCAACAACGGCAGCAGCCTCAAACGCAACAACCACCGCTCGTGCCGCCGCCGGTCCAGCAGGCCCAACCGGCGCAGCCCTCGTTCCCGCCGTTGGTCATGCCGGCCCGGCCCGATCGCTATCGGCCGCCGGCGTGGTCCACCCAGCCCGGTTTCCCCCAGCCTCAACCGGGAGTGCCCGGAGCACCGGCTGAAGAACTCCCAAGCTCTCCCGATCGCTGGTTCCGCGGAGCCCCGAGCGCGACCCCGCAAGGCCAGCAAGCCCCAACCGGCGGCGTGCAACCCTACGCCCCCTCGTCCAACCTCGGACCTTCGGGCATCCGTGGCCAGGCGGGCCTGAACCGCGCAACCGCCTCCACCCTCGGGCCTCGAATCTCCCAGACTCTCGGCGCCCGGGCTCGATCGCCCATTGCCGCCACGGTCCTTGGCGACATGGTGACCCTCCAGGGCACGGTGTCCTCGGCCGCCGACCGCCAACTGGCTGAACGGATCGCCGCCATGGAACCCGGCGTGCGCCGCATCGACAATCGTATCCAGGTCGTTCCAACTCCGGCCGCGCCGTAGGGCTGGGGGCTGTCCCGATTTTCTCGAAGCGCAGCGAAGAGAAAATGGGACTGTCCCCGTCACGTGTTCTTTCCGTTGTTCCGGCTGGCCGCTCGTTGGAGTCCAGCCTTCAAGCTGTCCTCGACACGCTGAAGCGTGGACTCCAACAATCTGCACGCAGAAACGCAGTATGGCCGAAGTTGTTTTTTTCCAACGTCGTGAAACGCTTTCGCGCCTCCCCTGTCGGGCCGAACGGTCATTTCACGCTCGGCCCCCTCAACCTGAGTTTTCCCAACGGCAAACTCACCGTCCTGGCCGGGCCTTCCGGATGCGGCAAGACCACCGTTCTGCGCCTGATTGCCGGCCTCGAAAGGCCCGATTCGGGAACCGTGTCGATCGACGGCCAATCGCTCGAAGGCGTGGCGCCCCATCGACGCAACGTGGCCATGGTCTTCCAGGACTATGCCCTCTATCCCCACATGACCGTCCGGGCCAATCTTGCCTTCCCCCTCAAAATGCGCAAGATTCCCAAGGGCGAAATCGAGCCCCGGGTCGAGGAAACGGCTCGCTGGCTCGAACTCGACGCACTCCTAGATCGCCGGCCCGACCAACTTTCCGGCGGCCAGCAGCAACGGGTCGCCCTGGGCCGAGCCATTATTCGCCGCCCCCAGGTGTCGCTGCTCGACGAGCCCCTTGCCCATCTCGACGCCCACCTTCGCCGCGACACACGCCGGCTTCTGAAAGACCTCCAACAGCGGCTCAAGGTGACCATGCTCCACGTGACCCACGACCACGCCGAAGCGGTCGCCATGGCGGACCGGATCGTCGTTCTCAATCACGGGCAGATCGAACAGGAAGGCGCGCCGGCCGAAGTGTACGATGCGCCCGCCAATGAATTCGTC
>CAXXQT010000009.1:0-2027294 GCA_963674575.2 Thermoguttaceae bacterium | reverse complement strand
AACAGCCGCAGCCACCGGAATCCTCAACGCCACTGCTGGAAGCGTCTGTGATCGTGAGCGTCACGGACATGTCGGCTTCCTTGACGGCGTCGTTGATCGGCTTGATCGAGAGACCGACGGCCGTTTCGTCCTCCGGAATCGAGATTGTATTGGATGTGATGACCGACTCGCCGGACATGACCACGTAGTCCGTGCCGCGAACGGCGTCGCCGCCGAGGACGAAGTCGACGGCGATCGCGTAGCGAGTGTCGGTGGCGCTGCCGGAGGTGATCGCCGGGTCGGCGCTGCGGGTGATGGCAAACCCGGCGGAATCCTCCGAGTCGCCCTCCACCGCGTCGTCGTTCTGGTCGTCGGCCTCAATCCAGCACCCCGTCTTCCTTCAGCACCTTGGCGCACTGCCAGATGGTGCGGAAGGGATCCTCTAGCTCGTGGGTGTTGCCTTCGTCGTCCGTCCAGGAGGCGTTGCCGCGGGTGACGTAGCGGCAGGGTACGCGTACGAAGTCCTGGGCGGGCGCGTCGAGTTGGACGTAGAAGTTCGGGCCGAAGCCGTAGACGGCGCGTTCGGGTTCCACGTAGAGGAGGGCGACCAGGTAGTGCACCGGATCGAGGAGTTGGCTGCCGTGCCATGTCCCGCCTTCCTGATAGGTGTCGGGAACGCCGTCTTGCAGGGTCATCCGGCCGTGCCACTCGCCGTCTGGCTGGGTGGTGCTGAGTTGGTAGACCTCGCCGCAATCGCGGACGAGAACGTATCGATAGTCCAAGTATCTGGCCTTCACCGTCGCCTCCGAAAGCGGGATGATGAAGAACTGGCCTCGCCAGGGCAGCCAGAATTCGCTCCTCAGCCGCCAGTGGTTGACGACCTGGTCTCCTTCGTCGGATTCGACGCGTTCGTTCCGGCAATCCCAGATTCGCATGGTGTGCTCAACGGTCATGAACAGCGTCCAGCAATCGGCGGCGTGGGGAACGATGTCGAAGCCGTCCACAACATGGGAGAAGTCCGTCCTGCCGATTTTCTTTTCCCAGCTCATTGCGCGCTTGACACTCCGCCTCAATGCATCGAGGGTGGAAAGCCGCTCGAGGCCCTCCTTCTCGTCATAGACACTGTATTCGAGGGGCAGAGCTCGGCTGAATGTTCCGTTTTGCTCATTCCAATCGGAATTGCGGAGAAGATCACGGTCCGGGCGAGGACGGTTCAATGGAACCGCCGAACATGGCAAGGTTCGCCAGAGTGAGCATCCATAGGGGCCAATGGGCCCGTACAGGGCCTCGAAGGCGAACCAGAACTGACCGTGCGCCCATCGCCATCTTCGAAGTCCCAGACCGTGCTGTATCCGTATCGCGCGGGTTCGCCCTGCCTCGTAGTCGGCGTAGAGCCAGAGTGGGGAGATCGAATCGGACGCCAGATTGCCTTCGAACCAGTCGAATGCAGGGCATTCTTCTTCTGTCCGTGGATTGGTCACCTGTTTTAGTTCCTGGGCGATCACCTTCCCCTCGCGGATCATTCCCACACGCATGCGCTGCGGCGTGGGGAACTCCCAGGGAGGTGTGGGATTCTCCGCACAGGGCGCCCTTCCGGGCATGATTCCAAGTCCGATGAGGCAGCACAAGGTCGTTGCGCAGACCAGTACGTAATGAGAAGTTGTTTTCATTGTCAGATCTTCCTACCTCCAATCCAAAGCGAAGCTGCGGAGTGGAACAAGTTCACTGGCGCGCCTTCATGTCCCGCTCTGCGGCGTCAATACGCTTCTCACCGTCGTCGACTAAATCAGCACGATGTCGGATTCGTCTCCAATTCGCATTAGGAGAACGTTGTTGAAACTCTTGGTGTCCAGGTTCCCGTCGCCATCCAGATCCCCAGTGATCGTCTCGTTGATCGTTGCCGTTGGCAGGCCTGTTGAGGGCAGGAAGTAGCTGGTGCCGCCCATATAGTAGATCGCGGCAAGGGCGGTAGAAACGAAGTCTGCAATTGCGAAGGCGTCTTGCTCTGCTTCTGTGTAGTAGTAGCCTCCCTGCCACATCCAGTCTGCATATTCGACTCCATAGCTCGGATCGAGATAGCGGTAGTCTATTTCGCCATCATTATCGAGGTCGTAGCCGATGCGAACAATAGCGTGAAACCGGAAGATCGACGTTGGATCAGTGTTCGATTGACCCGGAATTCCGCTCACGTCGGCAACATCACCTGTGGTGATCTCTCCGGACGATGTGATAGCCAGATGCGAGTAGTCAGAAAGGTTGTTGTTTCCGAGGCTACTCACGGCGAGAACTGCTCCCTCTGTGATGCTTCCATCTTGGTTGAATCCACTGTAGTTGTTGACCATGATTCCTTCGTCAAGGTCGTCCGCCCTCAATTTCTTAGCTTCAGCGTTAAGCCCTTGTGCAAAGAACACCGTCTGAAGCAGGTGTTGCCACGAACTGCAGTTGCCGTCAGCGTCACGTAGTAGCAATACAGCGGAATCATTCGTTGAGCGCGGGTTGCCGTAGTAGGTCATCGTTGTCCCGTCTCGTCGCTGGACACTTCTGCCGACGAAGGCGCTCCAGACGTCGTTCACGACGCACGCTAACTGGAGGTCTCCTGCCGCTGCGACCGTTCCCAAGTGAAGCGAGGAGTGATAGATCAACTTGTTTGGATCGGGCACATCGTACGTCACATACATCTCGTTGGAGCACTGGCCCGCAGATCGCGCAGCCTCCCCTTCCGCGGGCGCCTCGTCGTCGATTTGGAAGGTCCAGGTAAGTGTGAAGCTCGAGTAGTATGTGACCACGTCGGGAAACGGGTCGCCTGTAGACTGGACCACTCCGGTCACGATCCAGCCCGCGTCCGCCGTCACGTTGCTTTCGGGCACTTCCATGCAGTCGGGACCTGTTGCCTTCACGGTCATGCTGTAGCCTTCCTCAACGTATCCCACCCACTTCGCTATCACCTGAAAGCGGCTCGCTTCCGTATCGGTGCGCTCATAAGTGACGGGATAGCATTGGTCTCCATACTCGCCAGGAACATCGATCAGGCCGTTGAGCGTCCTGTCTTGCCACTGGTTGCCGGTGATCTCGGAGTTCTTCTTCCAGATGAACTGAAATTCTTGACCTACGTACACGGGATCCGTCCGATACGAATTGGCATCCTCGTAGGAAACCAGCACCAGAATCGGCTCGTCATTATCCTCGATCTGCAACTCCACCAACTGGCTCGTCCCGAGCGGGTAGGTCTGCACGCTGTATTCCGCGTCGGTGAGGGTGATCTCCAGCAGTTCGTGGAGGAGTTCGATGTACTGATCGTCGACGGCCTTGATTTCGATGCTCTTCTGCGTCTGGCCCTCCTGAATTTCGAAGGTGGTCGTGCCTCCGTCCCGAGTGACTTCCTCCGTGCCCCCACCGGATTGCACCACCGTTTCGATCATCTGGTAGTCGGCCGCTGTCGCCTCGCCGTCGTAAGCGAGCGTTGCGTCGATTGGATAGGTTGTGTCCCCCGGCCGCGTGGGAGTCATGACTTCGTGGGTGCGGGTGAGGACAATTCCCGTCGAGGTCGTCCCCTCTTCCTCGATCAGCGTGCGAGGATCTCCCGGTTGACCGCTCTCGGTCAAGGAAACGACCCAGTGATCGTCGTCCAGAATCATGACGCTCGCTTCCCCGTTTGCTGCATCCGCCCCGAACAGGCCGCCGGCCATGTTGATGCTCGTGCCCTCCTCCACGGTAAGCACGGCCGTCTGGTCCCCTTCCTTGATGTGATCGTTCACGGTCACGAGTTGGAAGACAACGCTCGTTTCGCCTTCTTCGATGACGGTCTTGTCGCCGTAGATGGCCAGGTATCCGCCGTCGTCCACCAGGTTGTAGTCGCTGTACTGATCGGCCGAGCCCGACATGGCCAGATCGACCAGGATGCCGTAGCTCGTGTCGCCGCTCCGCCCTGTGCCATCGTCGACCCTGCTGACCTGGAACTCCGCCTCGCCCGTCCGTTCGACAATCCCTTCAGACGTCGACGTTCTTTCGATCTGGATATCCCAATGATCATCATCCAAAATCGTCACCGTGCCCGTGTCCGCGTTCTCGTCGATCGGGAAGGCGCCGCCGGGTCCCCAGTTTGTGCAACAGCAACCGGCGGGATCTTCAACCCCACTGCTCGACGCGCTGGTGATCGTGAGCGTCACGGGCATGTCGGCCTCCTTGACGGCGTCATTGATCGGCACGATCGAGAGGGCGACGGCCGTTTCGTCCTCCAGGATCGAGATCGTGTTGGACGTGATGACCGACTCGCCGGACATGACCACGTAGTCCGTGCCGCGAACGGCGTCGCCGCCGAGGACGAAGTCGACGGCGATCGCATAGCGCGTGTCGGTGGCGCTGCCGGAGGTGATTGCCGGATCGGCGCTGCGGGTGATCGCGAACCCGACCGAATCCTCCGAGTCGCCCTCCACCGCGTCGTCGTTCTGGTCGTCGGCCTCGGCCGAGATGATCCACTGGTCGTCGTCGACGATCGTGATGCTCGCCGACGACGGATCACCGGGCGACTCGATCCACATGCAGCAGCAATTGCAGCACTCCATCTCGGTCAGCGTGAGCGTGATCGACCGGTCGCCTTCGCTCCGCGCGTCGTTGATCGGCGTGAATGTGAGCTCGGCCGTGCCGTCGCCGCTAAAGTCGATCTTCTTGAGCGTGCCGCTAACGCCCTCGAATTCATCGCCGCTGGTGGTCACGTCGTCGAAGTCGCCCGTCAGGTTGAAATAGACGGTGTACGAAACGTCCGGGTCCGTGTCGGAAAGCGAGATCGAGAACGAGCCGGGATCGTTGCCGGCCTCGGCCGCGTCCGGATCGGTAGCCGTCACCGTAAGCACCGCGAGCAATTGCCGCTTCTCCAGCGGCTCGAGAATCAGCCGCCGCCCCGAGAGTTCTCGCCGCCGGTCCGGCGATGTTCCGAACAGGTCCCGAAACAAACTCCGAAAAGACGACTTCCCCGTGCGATCGCGCTGCATGATTACTCCCCCTGAGGCTACTGCTTAGTCGGTCTTCAACTGTTCTCGACGCTGCCATGCGTACTCAAAAAAGCGTTCGTGTTCCTTCACGGACGCCATGTCTTCAAATAAGGCTTCACTCCGCGCGAGGATCCTCTCGCGAAGGTCCTTGCGATAGTCCGGGTCTCGTGCGGTGCGAACTGCCTTGGCCACGTAGTCTTCCGCCGTATCGGCAACGAGTTCGTCGACGCCCAGCTTGCGATAGAGGGCCAGGGCGTAGCGTTCCACGTTTCTTGTGCCGGGCAGGGTCACGATCGGGATTCCATAGGAGCAGGCGTCGAAACCCGTCAGGCTGGTGCTGTAGTTGGGCGTATCGAGCACCACGTCGGCCAGCGACAGCAGGCGGTAGTAGACCTCGGCCGGCAGGGTCGGGCCGACGAATGTCACACGTGGGGCCAAGGATGGTCCGAGGGTCCTACGGAAGCGTGCCCGCAGTTCGTCCAAGGCCGCCGGATGACGCCCCTGCAACATGACGACCGTGCCGCTCGGGTCGGAGTCCAACACGCCGCGGACAAGCGCGTCGAAACAAGGGTGGATCTTTTCGATTCTCTGGGGACAGAAGTACAAGGCGCCTTGTTCGGGCAACCCAAAATCGCCTCGGGAGGCAGGCTGCCGGCGTTTGACGCGAGATTGGCACGTGGGAAGTGTGCCGTGGAACTGAAAAAGCCGTTCGGTGTAGTGGGACTGGGCGCCTTCGATCTCGATCAGGTCTGACGAGAGGTAGTAGTCGATCGCCTCCAGGCCTGTCGTCCCGTGGCTCCCCCATCCGGTGCATTGGACGGGGGCGCAACGGGCGAAGGGCAGGAAGTAGTTCCACGCGGAAGTGCCGATCTGACGGTGGTAGAGAATGTCGCACGCCGACTCGGTAATCGTCTTGACGGCTGCCTCGAAGTCGGCCGGAAACGACACCCAACGCACATGTTCTGCCGGAATCCGCTTGCGGCAGACCGCCTCACCGTTTTCCTCGCAGAGCACCACCGCCTCGAATCGCTCGGGATCGATCTTGGCCACAATGTGTTCCATGTTCCGCAGGAACCCCCTCTCCAGGCCACGGGCAACCAAAAAGCCGATGCGCAGACGCGAAGTTTCACGCGGCACGGGCCTCTGGTGGGGGAAGTGGCGCGCGAAGAGGGCGGCGAACTTCTCCTTGATCGCCCGGCAGCACCGCCCTTGGTGGGTGATGCCGAAGGGAGGAGCGAAACCGTCTTCCAGGCACCGACGCCAATCGAAATCGAAGCGAGCGCCGTCGAGTTGTTCCTCTAGCTCGTGGAAATAGTCGTCGATGGCGTCGGCATCCGGGAATACGTGGGGCATGTTTCCCAAGTGACGGAAACGCCAGCTTGGGCGATCCGGCTGCAGGCGAGCGCCCTGGCCGAAAGCCGCCTTCGCCTCTGCGTGCTTGCCCTGAGCGGCCAGGGCATGGCCAAGCGATACCTGCACGGTCGCGTTGTCTGGGTCGAGGGCCGCCGCTTTGCGGAATGCCTCGACCGCTTCTGTCGGACGTTTTGCGGAGACGTGGGATTCGGCCAATCCTCGCCAGGAGGCCGGATCGTTGGGGTAGCGCTTCACCAGGTTCTGACAGCAGCGCACCGCTTCGTCGACGCGGTCTGATTTGCGGCAGAGTTCCGCCAGATGCCGCAAGGCGTCTCGATGCCCCGGATCGATGGTGAGGGCCTCGTGAAACACGTGGTAAGCACGGTCCTTCTCGCCCAGGTCTCGAAGACAGAGGGCGAGGTTCGAGAGGGCGTCGGGAAACGGCGGCGCGATCGCCAGGGCGCGCTGACAGGCCTCCTTGGCCTCTGCCATCAGCCCCAGTTCGCGCAAGACGGCCCCGTAGTTGCTCCAGTAAACGCCCTTCGTGTCGCAAAGAGCAAGCGCCCGCTCGATTTGCGATTTTGCCTGCTCGTACTGTTCTTTTGCGAAACTGGTTAATCCGAGGAGGTGCCACGCGCCCGCGTGGTCGGGCTGCACCGCGAGAATCGAGCGGTAGACCCGCTCCGCGCCGGCAAGATCCCCTCTCTGGTGCTTTTCCAGCCCCGTCTTCAAGTCCGGTATGGTGCGTTCCATCCAGATGTCTTTTTTCAGAAGTGAACGCTCCCCCACTCTGCTCTGTTTAACGGAAAGGTCTGTCACGACTTTAGAGAAAGTCCTGAAAACATCTCAAGAAACTTGCAGCCGAGGCTGAAGGAGGACTGAAGTTACAGCCTATCCATGCCGCATTGCAGGACGCACGGCTGGTGGCATCGCCGGGAGAGGTGAGTGCACCATGCTTGAAGCGACTGGACGGAATGCCCGCGAGGCGTTACGCCAACAGTTCTTCCGCAATCTCTGTCGCGTGGCGGACCAGGGCGACGCAGATGTTGTTGTGGGTGTCTTTCAGGCGAGCCTGCTCGCGGCCTTCTTCGGTGCTCAGGTCGCAGTGGATGAGGTCGCGGCACTGGAGCGTGTGATGGCGAGCCTGGAAGGCCTCGACGAATCGGTGGACCAGGAGGTTGGTTTCGTCTTTGGCTTCGTCGTCGACACCGCCGCATTTCAGCCCGAAGGCCATGAAGGCGCCGGTCACGGCCCCGCAGGTCGCTCCCATGCGGCCCATGCCTCCGCCAAAGGCCGAAGCCACCTTGAGCGCCGTCTCGTAATCCAGGCCCATGGGCTCGGCCAGGGCGGTGAAGACAGCCTGGGAGCAGGAATGGCCGTTCTGGAATCGCTCGACGGCTGTTTCCACGACGCTCATGACCATCTCCCTTAAGAGAAACAGCCCGGCGGCCATGGGGCAACCGGGCTGTGTGGTTTTTCGGGTTTGCGAAGTTCTCGTTGTCGCTCAGTTTCTGGAGGGGGCCCGGCCTTCCAGGTTCCCTTCGCGGAAGGCGGCCGACATGGCCTTCGGCACGTCGGCCTCGGCCAGGACGACGAGGGCGCGATTCTTGGCGACTTCCGCCTTCATTTCCTGTTCCCGTGCCATGGCCTGGGCTCGGCGTTCCTCGGCCTTGGCGCGAGCGACGCGCGTATCGGCCTCGGCCTGATCGGCCTGGAGGCGGGCGCCGATGTTCTGGCCCACGTCGATGTCGGCAATGTCGATCGACACGATCTGGAACGCGGTCTGCGCGTCGAGTCCTCGTTGCAGCACCGCCCGGGAGATGCTGTCAGGATTCTCCATGACCTGCAGGTGTTTTTCGGCCGAGCCGATGGCGGTGATGATGCCTTCGCCGACTCGGGCGATGATGGTGTCTTCCGTGGCGCCGCCGATCAGGCGTTCGAGGTTGGTTCGCACGGTCACTCGTGCGCGAACCTTCAGTTCCACGCCGTTCTTGGCGATGGCACTCAGGGTGGACTTGCCGCCCTTGGTGGTATCGGGGCAGTCGATCACTTTCGGATTGACGCTGGTCTGGACGGCGTCGAGTACGTCGCGTCCGGCCAGGTCGATGGCCGCGGCCTGATCGAAATCGAGGGGGATTCCGGCTCGGTGGGCGGCAATGATCGCGCGAATGACGTTCGGCACGCTTCCGCCGGCCAGATAGTGGGCTTCCAGGCGACGGGTGGTGATTCCCGTGTCGCGTTCCCTGCCGATTCCGGCCTGCATGGCCATGATTTTGCACTGGACGATCACCCGCGCGTCCACCTGGCGGAAACTCATGGCGATCAGGCTGAGCAGTTTCACATTGGCGCTCGACATGAACGCCTGGAACCAAATCGACCCGTACTTGGCGAAGACGAAGATGGCCAAGAGCGCGAAAAAGCCAAGAAGGACGATCCCTGCAATTACGGGGAGGTCGAGACCTTCGGGCGGGGCACCGGCCAGAAGTACCGGTGGATTTGCAATCATGAGCATGGTGGTCTCCCAGGAGTCCTACACGTGTGTACCGTCCACGGCCTTTCTCACCCGGTCGGGAGGATGGGTCGGGCACTTCCCTCGCGATTAGGATAACGGCTTGTTCGGAGAAAGGAAGAGTGGTAGGCCAACAAAACCTCCCGCACCCCCCGTTTGGGGACGAATTCGTGGGGACGGCTTATCTGCCAGCGGTATTTCGCCTGGCGGGGACCGGCCTTGGGTGGATTCCTGATAATACCGGTGAGGAGGAGACGAATTCCCCCTCTGATAAGTGAAGTAGTTTCCCTATTTCCCCGTCGACCACGGGAGGATTGCAGAGTGCTCGCAGCAGTCTCGAAGTGGGGGGCGGGGTGTGGCAGAGGGGGTAGTTCGGCAGGCGTCTTACACGCTCAGAGGCCCTTGCGGCGGAGCGTAAGGGGCTGCTAGCAGCCCGTTGAACAAGTAGGTCGCCGCTCGCCGAGCGGGACCTTGAAATGGCAAATCACCCGACAATTCAGCAGCCGTGCGGCGCCCGGCGCCTACCAGCGCGGCTCGCGCCGCGTTTTTCAACGGGCTGCTAGGGGCTCCTCACGGCGGAGCGTGAGGGCTACTATTCTTGACTTCACGGTTCTGCTGGCAGCGACCGCGTCCCGCTCCGAAATCTGCTATACTTCCACCGGCTGGGTCAGGGCCGTTGTTTGGCTCCTAAAAAATCTGCACAACCGCTTTCTATTGTGGCCTATTTGCATGTCCCGTTCCGAACTGGCACATCTGGAATTGCTAGCCGAGATCGACACGCTCACAGGGACCCTCGAGCGATGGGCTGACACGGCGCCCTCGTGTGACGAGGCGAAGGTATGCGGGGCCCTGGTCCGCCAGTTGATCGACCGAGCCGGCACGGTGCGGGTCCGCCTGGAGGCCCCCCTGGTTGTGGCGACCCTGGGCGGTACCGGAACGGGCAAGAGCGCCCTGGTCAACGCCCTGATCGGACGAGACCTGGTCGCTTCCGGGCGGCAGCGTCCCACGACCCAACGTCCGGTTCTGATCTGCCGGGAAGAGCTCACTCCCGAACTGTTGGGAATCGATCCGCAGGGCGTGGATCTGGTCCACGACGATTCTCCGGCGCTGGCCGACCTGGTCCTGATCGATTGCCCCGACCCGGACACGAGCGAGGGATCGGAAATCGCCGAGACGAATCTCGCGCGGCTTCGCCGGATCCTGCCCCATTGCGACGTTCTGCTGATCACGGCGACGCAGCAGAAATACCGGTCGGCGCGCGTGGCCGACGAGTTGGCCGCCGCGGCCCCCGGAGCTCGCCTGGTCTTCGTCCAGACCCATGCCGACTCGGATGAGGACATTCGCAACGATTGGCGGGCCATGCTTGGCGAGCGTTATGAACCGGGGCACATCTATCGCATCGACGCCCTTTCCGCCTTGGCCGACGCCCAGCAAGGGCTCGCGCCGAGAGGCGAATTTGGCCGGCTGATGGATCTTCTCACCGGCGAACTGGCAGGGACGGCGGCAAGCCGGATTCGGCGGGCCAACCTGTTGGACCTGATCGACGAGACCCTGGCCCGGTGCCAGGAGCGGCTGGATGCGTGGTCGCCTTCGGTCCAGCGCCTGGTGGAGGCCGTTGGGCAGCAGCGGGCCTTGCTCGGGGCGACACTGGCGGATCGGATGGAGGCCGAGTTGCTCGCAGCACGTCGAGGCTGGGAGATGCGGCTTGTGGGGCGTGTTGCGTCGCGATGGGCCTTCAGTCCCTTTTCGCTGGTGCTTCGGATCTTCCAGGGCCTAGGCGGGCTGGTGTCGGGGGCCCTCTTGTTTCGAGTGCGATCGACGGCCCAACTTGCCCTTTGGGGGGCCGTGGAAGGCGCCCGCAACTGGCAGAAACTTCGAAATCGCCGCCGCGCCGACCAGAGTGCTTATCGGGCCCTGGGCGACTGCTGGAACGAGGAGGAACTGCGGGCAGCGACCCTGGTGCTTGACGGTTACGCGATCGAGGCGGGAATCGAGCGACCGCCCCGGACCGCGGATGCCCTGGCGGCGGAAGCGAACGAAGCCGGCCAGCGATTTGCCGAGCAGGCAACCGCCGAACTGGACGCCCTGGTCGACCGCGTCGCCGATCGCCATGCCGGATGGTACACGCGCTGGACGTACGAACTTCTGTTCTGCTCGATGCTGGTTTTTGTGCTTGTTCGCCCGGCCAAGAACTTCTTCTACGATTCGTGGGTCTCACCCCACTCGGTTCCCGTACTGGGCTTGGATTTCTATGTCGTGTCGGCCCTGTGGCTTCTTTTGTGGTCCGCCCTGCTTCTGTGGCGGTTTACCGGCGGGCTTCGGCGAGGGCTGAAGCGGGAGATCCGCCTGCTGGTGGCCAAGTGGCGAGGCGCAGCTCCGGCGGTTGGCTTGTTTGAGCCTTTGCAGGCCCAGTGCGATCAAGCGCGCGTTTTCCACCGCGATCTGGGTGATTTGCGAGATCGCGTGAGCCGTCTGCGAGTGCGACTGGATCTACCGGAACTGGGACGAAAGCGCTGATTCTCTTTGGATCGGTGTTCTGCGGTTTGCGGCGATTCAGTGAACCGCAGAATGTCGAAGGCCACCCCAGCGCTCAGTCTTCCAGTTCCACGTTCCAGTAGACTTCGCTGATGAACTTCGACCAGCTCTCGATCCGCACGTCCTGGACGGCGAACAGGGGGCTCCAGCGGGGCGCCTTGGGAGTGTGTCGGAGTCGCATGTTGGCCTCGGCCGGGGTGCGGTTTGCTTTACGGCGATTGCATTCGGCGCATGCCAGCACGCAGTTGTCCCATCGCGACGTGCCCCCCCTTGAACGAGGGATGACATGATCGATGGTCAGGGAATCGCTGTTGGGCTTCTTGCCGCAATACTGGCAGGCCCAACGATCCCGGCGGAAGAGATTACGGCGACTGAAGGTGACGGTCGTGCGGGGGACGCGATCGCAGCCGACCAGGGTGATGACTTCGGGGGCTCGGAGGCGCATTCGGACGGCCTGCACGAAGGCCTCGTCGTCGCGTGGGTGGAAGCTTGCCCAATCGTCCCAGGTGTAGGTCTGATAGTCGCTGGGGTCAACGACTCGTGCGGTTTCGTTCCAAAGCAACACCAGCGCCCGGGCTACCGTTGCGACCCGGATGGGCTGCCAGTAGCGGTTTAAAACAAGCGTTGGACGTTGCAAAATACGCGACACAACACGAGCCCTCCGGACGATGGCGCGAGCCCCTCGCGCCATGATTATGGACGATCCCTGTTTCCCAAAGGTTCGTGCGGGATTTCGGGATGGTTAGCCGAGTGATTTTTCGCAAGAAAAACCGTTTCGGGTCGTCGATTGACGGCTCAGCCCCTAAGTTTAGCGGATTGAGGCTCGCTTGTCACACAACACCCGCCGACTGGGTGGAAGGCTGTGCGGGGGAGCCGACTACCTCGGAGAAACGGCAACCAGGGGTATACGCCCATGCTTCAGGTGATTCAACCGTCACAGGCCGGAGTGTACTTTGACCCTCCCTTGGGTGTGACCTATAGATAGGTATGGAACGTCCTTACGGTGGACGTCTCTTGCCGCGGTTCACCAACGATTCGCGGTTTTAGTTCAACGCCCTCCCCGATTCATCCCGTTGTGGCGAACATGGACGACGCGCCTTCTTCGACAACTCAAGAGCCCGCCCCTGGCGAGCAACTGGCCCAGCGGCTGTCGGATCAACGACAGCGCGCGGAGGCGTTTCTATCCGCCCATCGGGAGGAGCTTGCCGACGCACAGGCACGTTTGCGAGAGCAACTGCAAGCGATCGCGGAGCAGGTTGCCAGCAACGAGCAGGAAGTTTCCAGTGCCCGAGCGGAACTCGATCGGCGCACGGAGGAGCTCCAGCGGCAGAGCGAGGATCTGGCCGCCGGCCAAGCCGAACTTGCCGCGCGCTCGGAAAGCTGGGACGCGAGCCGGCGTGAGGCAACCGAGCACTACCAGTCGCTTCTGCAACAGTTCCAAGCGGAACGCGAGGACCTGGAGGCTCGGCGTAGCGAGTTGGAGCAACAGCGTGCCGAACTGGACCAGGTCCAGCAAAGTCGTGAGGAAGAATCGAAGCAGTTCTCCCACCAACGGCAGGAGTTGGAAGCCGAGCAGGAACGTCTGGTGGCTCTGCGAGCCCGCCTCGAAGGGCAAACGGCCGAACTGGACGAGCAGCAGAAAGCGCTGGCGGAAAAGCTGACCCAAACCGAGATTCAGCGCCGCAAGATCGCCGAAGAGTTGCGAGCCCAACGGGCCTCCCAGCTCAAAGAGATCGAGCGCGAGCGGGCCGAGCTGGAGAGCCGCGATGCCGGAGAGACGGGTCGCCTCGAACGCCAACTGAAGGGCGTGGAGCAGCAACGAGACGCATTGAAGGCGGAGTTGGAGGCCCTCACCGAAGAGGCCAAGACTCGGACTCATAAAGTTGCCGAACATGAGCGGGCCGTGGTCGACCTTCAGGAGCGGCTTGCGACCGCCGATTCCCGTTGCCAGAGCCAGGCGGAAGAGCTGGAAGCCGCCAGGAGCCACCAGGCCGAGCTGGCAGGCCAATACGAAACAGCACGTCAGAAAGAGGCGGAAGCGGTTTCTCAACTTGAGGCCCTTCGCACCCGCCACGACGAACTGCTTCCCGAGCTCGACGCCCTGCGAGCGCAGGTGGCCGAGTTGGAGCGCGTCGTCGCCGCCGCCGACGAGCGCGAGGCTCCGCTTCGCGAGCAGCTTGAGGAAGCAACCCGCCGCCAGACGGAACTCTCCACCGAATTGGAACAAACCAAGGGGCAGGCCGGCGAGTGGGAGGCTCAACTGGAAACTTCGCGTCAGCGTCAGGGAGAATTGGCCAAGGAGTCGGAAACCCTCCGCGGGCAGGCTGCGGAATCCTCCTCGCAACTGGAAGCGGCCCGCGAAATTGAGGCGGGCCTTCGCGAGTCGCTCGGGGCCGCAAACACCCGCCAGACCGAACTCACGGGAGAACTCGAGGCGGCCAAGCAGCGGGAATCGGAGATTCAGGTCCGGTTCGACGTCCTCACTCAACAGCAGGAGCATCTGCAAGCCCAACTCGACGCGGTCCGGCGCGACCTTGAGGACACCCGGCAGCGTGAAGAGGAGCTTGCCTCGTCGCTGGAAACGGCTCGCTCCCGGAACGAACAAGCGGAACAGGAGTTGGGTCAACTCCGAGAACGCGAGACGGATCTGAACGACCAGCTCGAATCGCTTCAACGCCGATACAAGGAGCTCGAAGAGGCGGCTGCCAGTTCGGACGGCACGGTCGGTTCGGAGCAATACGAGGCTTTGCGAAACGAGCGAGATGAGATGGCCGCCGAGTTGGCCGATGCCCGCGATCGCGTGCGGGATCTCGAAGAGCGTGTTGCCGAGGGTGGCAGCAGCGGCGGAGGCGACGATTCCGAGTACCAACGCCGCTACGAGATGGCGATGGACGACGTCCGCGAGATGAAGGAGCGGGTCACCGAACTCGAGCAGGAACTCGACAAGGCCAAGAAGTCCGCCGGCAGTTCGACTTCCGCCGGCGACGGTGGTGCGCTGGATTGGGAGGCCCAGAAGGCCAAGATTCTTGCGGCCCTGGAAAGCGAAGAGGACAACGACGATCCCGAGGCAGAAAAGGAACGCCTCAAGATCAACCAGGTCGTCAAGAGCACGGACCGGATCGTGGCCGACAAGGAAGCCGAAATTCAGGAGCTCCAACGTCTCCTGGAAAACCAGAGCAACAGCCTCGGTTCGGTTGCGGTCGGGGCGGCGGCGCTGGGCGAGATGTTCGATCAGGACGAGATCATCCAGGAAGAGCGGCAGAATCTCAAGCAGCTTCAACAGCAATGGGAAGAGAAGTTGCGCAAGGCGGAAATCGACCTTTCCGTCGAGCGGGCCAAGATCGCACGGGAGCGAGCCGAGTTGGAGGAGCAGCTCCGTGAGGCCCAGGGCGGCGCGGACGGTCCTCGGGAAGACGAGGGTGGCAACAAAGGCGGGGGTCGCTGGCTGGCCCGGCTGGGACTGAAGGACGAGGACGGTTGAGGCGCGGCTGACACGAGATTTCTTCCCCCCCTCTTTCGTGTCAATTGGCATGCGCCGGAACGATGTGTTCTAATGGCGTTTGTTCTGCGTCCCCACGCCCCCGCATCTCTCCGGCTCAAGGAGACTTCTCATGTTTCCTCGATTCTTGCGTTCTGTCCTGTTTCGCGCCCTCATGTGCCTCGTCGCCATCGCGTGGGCACACAGCAACGCAATTGCTGACACGCGATGTCCCAACGTGGTCTACATGATGGCCGACGAGTTGGCCTACTACGAACTGTCGTGCATGGGCAATCCGCTTCTGGAAACGCCCAACATCGACCGCTTCGGTGAAGAAGGCATTCGTTTCACGCAGGCCCTGGCGGGCGGTTGCGTTTGCGCCCCCACGCGGTGCTGCCTGATGACCGGCAAACACGCGGGCCACACCTCGGTTCGCAAGAACGACGGCGGCACGCCCATGCGGGCCGGCGAGGAAACGATCGCCTCCATGCTGAAGCGGGCCGGCTATGCCACCGGCGGGTTCGGCAAGTGGGGATGCGGAGGCCGCGGCTCGACGGGCGTGCCCGAAGAACACGGCTTCGATGTCTTCCTCGGCTACTACGACCAGGTTCACGCCCACAGCTACTATCCCAAGTACATCGTCCGCAACAGCGAAGAAGTGCCGCTGGAAGGCAATCGGGGCGGGCGCGAGGGCACGAACTACTCCCACTACAAGATCATGGACGCGGGGCTCGAGTTCATTCGCGCCAATCGAGACCAGCCCTTCTTCTGCTACCTGCCGATCACGCCGCCTCACGGCATGTATGACATCCCCGACAGCGATCCTGCCTGGGCGCAGTTCAAGGACAAGGATTGGCCCGAGGATGCCAAACGCTACGCGGCCATGGTCTCCATGGTCGACCGCAACCTGGGAGAAGTTATTAGTCTTCTGAAAGAACTGAAACTCGACGACAACACGATCATCTTCTTCTGCGGCGACAACGGCGGCCAGGATCGGTTCCGCGACGCCGACCATCCGAGAGGGTTCTTCGGGCCGAACGTCGATCCCCGCACGGGCTTCGCTTTCCGGGGCGCCAAGGGCAATCTCTACGAGGGCGGCCTGCGGATCCCGATGATGGTCCGCTGGCCGGGCCGCATCAAGGCGGGACAGGTGAGCGACTTCCTCTGGTACTTCCCCGACGTGCTGCCCACGGTGGCCGAAATCTGCGGCGTCACGGCTCCGGGCGACGTGGACGGTCTTTCGATCCTGCCGGAACTCGTGGGCGAAGAAGCGGCCGGCCGTTCGCAGCAAGCGCACGAGTATCTCTATTGGGAGATGGGCGGCCAGGCCGCCGTGCGCATGGGCTCCTGGAAGGCCGTTCGTCCTGGCGAGAAGCGGCCCTGGCAGCTCTACGACCTCCGGAAAGACCTGGGCGAGGAGCACGACGTGGCCGAAGACAATCCGGAGGTGCTCGCGAAGATGGTCGCCTTCGCCGAGGAGGCCCACGAGCCGGCCCAGGAAGGCGTCTATCAAGACCGCTCGATCCACGAACGGGACCGGCAGGCCAAGTACGGCGACACCCGCAAGCCGGCGGCGGCCAAGAAGGTTCGCCCCTGGCCCACGACGGGCCTGATTTCCGCCAAGGAGTGTAAGCTCGTTCGTGCCAGCAGTGAATCGACCTTCAACGGCCGCGACGCGAAGCACGCCGTTGACGGCGACCCGCGCACCGTCTGGCACACGCACTTCCAGGGCCACGTTGACGAGCCTCCCCACGAACTGGTTCTCGATCTGGGCAAGGAGCGCACGGTTCGCGGCTTCCGTTACATGGCCCGCCAGGACGCGGGCTGGAACGGCACGATCGGGAAATGCGAGTTTTTCGTTTCCGATTCTCCCGACCAGTTTGGTGAGCCGGCGGCCCAGGCAACGCTCAAGAAGACCAAGGAGCCCCAGGACGTGGTTTGTGAGCCCGCCAAAGGCCGCTACGTGCTGATCCGAGCCCTGTCCGAGGTCAACGGCAATCCCTGGGCCTCCGCTGCCGAGATCGGCGTGATCGGGGAGTGAGCGGGAAGGCCAAGCCGTTTTGGCAGCACATGCAGACGGCTGGAAATTGACCGGAACATGAGGCAACGAAGATAACAGAGAAGATTTCTCTGTTTCAGAAGGACCGAAGTCGAGACAAGGTCACCAACCACTGCCTGAAAAGGGGCATTCCCAGGTTCATCCCACTTGGCGGGAATCTGGAGTAATTACCTGCGGGAGTAGCCAGAGTGAACAAAGTCTTTCTACTCTGTTCACTCAGTTGACTCTTGTTTGCCGCCGTTCTGCTGCCTATTCCGAGAGGAAGCCCCGCTTCACACGCCCTAATCCTCGGCAACCGGGCCGGGGAGTCGCTGCAGGTTGGGAAGCTCTGGGATCTGGCTGGCCGGATCAGCCGATTCGACCTTGGGAGCCGGCGTGGGCGTCTGGTCGCCGTTGGTCGTTGGCTCCTTGCCGGTGGTCGTCTGGTCGCCGCTGGAGGCGGGCGTGCAAGTCTCGATCGGGTTGCCGCAGGGGTCGAGGGGGATCCGGCAGCAGACCGTTCTCGGAACGAGGCGGGTACAGGTCACCGGCACGCGGCGTTCGACGCAACGGGGCTTGCGGACCGTTTGCTCGAAGGCCACCATGCGACACGTCCGCACGGGCACCTGCTCCACCTTATCTTCGCAAACCGTGCGACAGGTGGTCACCGGAACCTTGCGGACCTGGCGTTCCTCCACCCAGCGGCACACTCGCACGGGCACCTGTTTTTCGACGCGTTCGCAAACCGGCTTGCGAGTGGTGTACGGGACCTTGCGAGTCACCGTCTCCTGGACCATTCGGCAATGCTGCTCCTGAACCGTCGTGCAAACCTGCTCCGGTTTGTATGTGCAAACGTCCACCGGCACCTGCCGGGTGACGACCTGGGGAACCATGGTGGTTACCGGCACTTGTTGAGCGACGATGTTCGGCTGCCAGACTTTCTTGACTTCGTAGCGTCCGCGTTGGGTCTGGTTCCAATAGAGCCCCGCCGGTTGGTTCACGTACGTGCCGGTGATCGGGTCCCAACGCTGTTCGGGCGAAGACCAGACCAGCCGATTCTTCGGCATCCCCGGCTTCAACTCGACCTGCTCGCGGAAGCGCCCCTGGTCGACATACTGCGTCTTGCATGTTGTCACCGGCTTGTAGGTCGTGTAGCTCTCGTTGCGATAGACGGTCTCGTGGACCGGTTTCATCACCGTGCGGCAGACTTGCCTCTCGGCCGTTTCCCAAACGGGTTTATTGACGACCACGGTCTCTTCCCGTTCGGCTGTCTCTTCGACCCAGCGGGTTCGCGTGTAGCTGGCGTCGCGCATCACGGTTTCCCAGACGGGTTTCCGCACCGTGCGATACTCTTCACGCATGGAGGTCTCCTGCACCGGTCGCGAGACCGTGTAGCGGCGCTGCTTCATCGTCGTTTCCCAAACGGGACGATAGGTGGTTACCTTCTGCTCGTCGTAGACCGTCTCGTACTCGGTCCGATAGGTGGTCACCTCCTGTTTGTCGTAGACCGTTTGATACACGATCCGATAGGTCGGCGTGTCGCAACAGACGGTTTGGGCCCGGGCCGGAAGACTGGACACAGCCACAAGGACAGCAAGGAGCGTAAGGGGGTATCGACTCATCGTTGGGTCACCTTGTGAAGAACAGACTCCACGGGATAGTTGCTAGCAACGCGCGCATGACAGCGCGCGAGAGACCTTCTGCCTCTCCAAGTGAGTGTGCGAAAAAAAATACGCATCGGCAAACCGCAAGGTTTAACATTTCGGCTGCCGTGCGATCTTAGTTCAAGTGCGGCAAGCAGTTAGCGAATCGAAAATTCTTTGGAGATTTTTCGAGGGGGCGCCGACACCTTGGCCTGGGTTTTTCGCACAATAGCTTTATTTGGTACAACTTAGAGCAATTGCCGGCACAATCGCTACAATCGGAAGTCTTGCTTTGGCGGTTCGTAAGCCGGGCTTTTTCGGTTGGCTTTCCGTCGCCGTTGGATCGTCAGGAACCGTTCCATGCCAGCCCGGCTTATCCGGTGCCATTACAAGCAAGGTTGCGCTGAAATGCCCGAAATCGACATGCGGCTCAGAATCAAAAGCCGGGCTAAGTGGCGACGTCTTCCCGGCAGCACTGCCTCTCTGAGCGAATGAGAGAAGAGCCCGGCTGGACTTTGGCGGTTCGTAAGCCGGTCCGTCGCGGTTGGATCGTCAGGAGCCGTTCCATGCCAGCCCGGCTTATCCGGTGCCATTACAAGCAAGGTTGCGCTGAAATGCCCGAAATCGACATGCGGCTCAGAATCAAAAGCCGGGCTAAGTGGCGACGTCTTCCCGGCAGCACTGCCTCTCTGAGCGAATGAGAGAAGAGCCCGGCTGGACTTTGGCGGTTCGTAAGCCGGTCCGTCGCGGTTGGATCGTCAGGAGCCGTTCCATGCCAGCCCGGCTTATCCGGTGCCATTCCAAACAGGGCTGCGCTGAAATGCCCGAAATCGACATGCGGCTCAGAATCAAAAGCCGGGCTAAGTGGCGACGTCTTCCCTGCAACACTGCCTCTCTGAGCGAATGAGAGAAGAGCCCGGCTGGACTTTGGCGGTTCGCGACTCCCAAGAGGGGCAAGGAGAGGCTATACTGACTATTCTGTTTCTTTTCTCGCCGACGTTCACCAACATGAGCGTGGGCGATTCTCGCCTTCCCCCCATACGAGTCGTTTTTCATGAAGGAACTGCTTTCCGGGAACGAGGCCATTGCCCGGGGCGCCTACGAGGCCGGCGTGACCGTGGCTTCGGGCTATCCGGGCACGCCGTCGACCGAAATTCTCGAAGCGGCCGTGCGATTCCCGGACGACATCTACTGTGAATGGTCGCCCAACGAAAAAGTGGCCCTCGAAGTGGCCGCCGGCGCCGCCTTCACCGGTGCTCGGGCCCTCGCCACGATGAAGCACGTGGGCCTCAACGTGGCGGCCGACCCGCTCATGACCCTGGCCGGAACCGGCGTTGTCGGCGGGCTGGTGATCGTTGTGGCCGACGACCCGGGTATGCACTCCTCGCAGAACGAGCAGGACACCCGGCACTACGCCCGCTTCGCTCGAATTCCGATCCTGGAGCCTTCCGACTCGCAAGAGGCCAAGGACTTCGTGGCCCTCGGATTGGATCTCTCGGAGAAATACCGCACGCCGGTTATCCTCCGCACGGTCACGCGGGTGAGTCATTCCCGGAGCCTGGTCGAGTTGGGCGAGCGCACCTTGCCGGAGAGACCTGTCGGTTTCGAGAAGGAGCCGTCCCGCTTCGTGGCGATTCCGCTCTGGGCTCGGCCCATGCGAGTTCGTGCCGAAGAGCGGCTGGCCAAGTTGATTGACGAGGCCAACCGCACCCCGGTGAACCGCATCCAGTGGCGGGACCGGAAATTGGGCATCGTCACGGAAGGCATCCCCTATCAATACGTCCGCGAGGTGTTTCCCGAGGCCTCGGTCTTGAAACTGGGTTGGGCCTATCCCTTTCCCGACGCGTTGATCCGCGAGTTTGCCGAGGGCGTCGAGGAGCTGTTGATCGTGGAAGAACTCGACGATTTCGTTGAGGAGCACGTTCGTGCCCTGGGGATCGCTTGCCGCGGCAAGGACGTGGTTCCGCGGATCGGTGAGCTGACGCCGGACGTGCTGCGGGAGAGCCGGGCGAAGTTGGCCGGTGAATCTGCGTCTCCGCCATCCGTGGTTCGCGAGGTCAAGACCGACGATCTGCCGGGCCGGCCGCCCGTGCTGTGCTCGGGCTGCCCTCACCGCGGCATCTTCCACGCTTTGGGCAAATTCGACGTGGTCGTGACCGGCGACATCGGCTGCTACAGCCTGGGCGTGCTGCCGCCGCTGAGCCGCCTGGACACGCTCGTCTGCATGGGGGCGGGCGTGTCGATGGCCCACGGCATGGACAAGGCGGGCGAACCGCGGCGGGTTGTGGGAATCCTGGGTGATTCAACCTTCTTCCATTCCGGCATCACCGGCCTGCTCGACATCGCCTACAACCGCGGCGCGTCGACGATCATCGTCGTCGACAACCGCACCACGGCCATGACCGGTCACCAGCCCCATCCGGGAACGGGCCACACGCTGATGGGCCAGGAGACCCCAAGCGTGTCGATCGAAGGCATCGGCCGAGCCTGCGGCATCAAGAACGTGGTCTCGATCGATCCCTACGACGTGAAGAAGACGCTGGCCGTACTCAAGGAGGCAATCTTCTCGGACGAGCCGTGGCTCGTTATCTCCCGTGGGCCGTGCCTTCTGGACGTCCGCCAGCGGCTCGGCGCTCCCCGCCGTTTGAACGAAGAGACCTGCCGCGAGTGCGGCGTGTGTCTCAAGTTGGGCTGCCCGGCGCTGGAAGGCGGCGATGGCGTGCCCCACGTGAATCCCATGCTTTGTGCCGGGTGCGGGCTGTGCAACCAGATCTGTCCGGTGGACGCCATCGATTGGGAAGAGGAGGCGGCATCATGAGCGGTGAGCAAGCAGACGCGTCGGCTGGGGTGGCGGAAAACCGCTCGGACACCGTAAGTGTGGTTCTTGCCGGTGTTGGAGGTCAGGGAATTCTGCTGGCCAGCGAGATCGTTGCCCGGGCCGCCATGGTCGCGGGGTTCGAAGTCAAGACGAATGAAGTGCATGGCATGGCCCAGCGGGGCGGCTCGGTGATCGCCCAGGTTCGGTTCGGCCAGGAGGTGTTCAGTCCTCTCGTGGCTCGGGGCGAAGCGAGTGTGCTCGGCGCCTTGGAATGCGTGGAGGCCCTGCGCCAACACGAGTTCCTCGCCGCCGACGGGCTGGCCGTCGTGTCGAGCCAGGCGATCGTGCCGGTCACCGTGTCGTCGGGGCAGGCGGTCTATCCGGATGACGTGGAAGCCCGACTGCGAGCGGCCTTTTCCCGCCTGATCTACGTCGATGCCGTGGAGAAGGCGACCGAGCTGGGCAACCATCGAGCGGCGAACCTGGTTGTGCTGGGCGCCATGTCCTCGAGCCTGGACCTTCCCGACGAGGCGTGGCAGGAGGCCATCAAGCGGAGCGTGAAGCCGCAACACGTCGAGGTGAACCTGAAGGCCTTTGCCGAAGGCCGGCGGTGTGCTTCTGGGGAACAGGCCGAATAGCGGAGAGTGACGATGTCGAACAAGACACCCACCGCCGAGCAATTGGAAGGCGTTCGAAAGTTCTTCACCGGCGATCGGTTCGCCACGGAGAACGGTATGGAACTGGTGGAAGTAGGCCCCGGCAGCGCCACGGCGCGAATGACCGTGGCCCCCCGCCACTTCAACGGCATTCAAACAGTACAGGGCGGCGCCATGTTCACGCTGGCCGACTTCGCCTTCGCGGCCGCGTGCAACAGTTGGGGCGAAAAGGTGACCGGGATCAACATGAACATCCAGTGCCTGAAGGCCGTGCGAGAAGGCACGCTGACCGCTCGGGCGCAGGAAGTGGCTCGATCAAGGAAGCTTTCCACCTGCGAGGTGGCCATCTACGACGACCAAGATCAACTGGTTGCCCGGTTCCAGGGAACGGGATACGTTCTCGGCGGGAACTTGCTGGATTAACCCCGTCGGGCTTTCGATTGCAGCCCGGCTGCTCAACTCTTCCATTGCCGGTGGCGCACACTTTCAGGGAGCGTTACCATGCGCAGCCGGGCTTTTGAATTTCGAGTTCCGAGTAGCGGCTCAACCGTTCGTCAGGCGAAGGGGGCGGTCGCCATAAGACTGGAAGCGGTTCCGATTTCCCAACAGCCGGGCTACCGCTGCTACTCAATAGGCGAGGTCATGCGGCACGAGGTGGAGATTCAGGAGCCCGGCTTTTTCAAGGAACCGCTACACCGTCGTATCGATTCCGAGCATGATATCCATCGCATCTTGTGAGAACTGGTCGAGGAGCGAGCCGAGATCGGCTCCGTCCTCTTCGGCGGCCGATTGCAGAGTCTCGATCAGCGACTGGAGCGCCTCGCTTTGAGTCGTGGAACTGGACTCGGTTCCTCCCATGCCACCTTCCGGGGGAGGTCCGCCACCCGGAGGGGGACCCTGAGGCATGTAGTCCTCGGCTTCCAGGCCGTACTCCGCGAAGATCCCGTCGATCGTTTCCTTCATCGCTTCGGGATCCGAGGGAGTTCCGTCCGCCATGTCCTCTTCCATGGCCGCGCGGATGTCGGCTTCGAGGGCGGTGCGAGTTTCTTCGCTCACGCCGGCCTCGGTCAGGGCCGCATCAAGGCCTTGTTCCATCCGGTCCGCCATTTGAGACGGATCCATCGACCCACGCATGGGACCGGTGCTCATGCTTGCCGAGGTGTACTGTGCGGCAGCCGTGCTGACGCTGCTTATCCCGGACATCGTTGTCTCCTGTTCCAGACCGCTTGGTTCGTGTTTTGTTCCGCCATGGACAGCCGCGACGGCCTGCTGACACGGCTTTGTCTGTCCTAATATCGGTCATTGAACCAACCGGAGTGTGTTCCCCGCTGTCGCCAATCCTTCGTCAACCGTCTTAATCCACCCCTTTCCGCTCGGTCTGGCGACCAGCGCTATCTCGGTGCAGAACCGCTCATGCTCATCAGTCGCAATGCCGTGCGATTTCGTCCACCACGGATGACACGGAGAAGACTACTTGGCTGCTCCAAGTGAAAACGAATGGCGGCGGAGACAAGGCTGAAGACTGGAGACCGAAAACTGGAGAACTGCGAAACAGGGACTTTCGGCGCATTGCAATCGGCTTTCCACGCCAATCGACCTCGCCTCAGGAATCTACAGCCTACAGCCTTCAGTCTCCAGCCCTGGCTCTGTATTTCGGGGACTCCGCAGCTCGAAAGTCCCGTCCATTTCACTTTGAGTTAGCTGCCGTCGGCCTTGATGCCGTACTTCCGCATCAGGGCGTGGAAGTTGGTTCGCTGCATTCCCACGGCCTCGGCCGCGTGGCTCACGTTCCCGTCGTGGCGGCTCAGCATCTTGTGAAGAAAACGTCGTTCGAGCTGCTCCACCGCGGCGTCGCGAACCTCCTGCTTGAGCCGCTTGAGTTCTTCCCAGGTATCGGGAACTGACGACACCGTGGGAAGAACGGGGGTCTGACGAATCTCGTCGGGAAGATGGCGAGCTTCGATCACGGCCCCGTCGCTGAGAATGGCCAGGCGTTCCACGATATTGCGCAGCTCTCGCACATTGCCGGGCCAGGAGTAACTTTCCATCATCCGCATGGCTTCGGGAGAGAACCGCTTGGCTTCGATGTCGATCTTGCGGCAGTAGCGGTCGAGAAACGCCATGGCCAGAGCGGGGATATCGCCTTCACGATCTCGAAGCGGAGGAAGGAAGATCGGCACCACGTTGAGGCGGTAGTAGAGATCCTCGCGGAAATCGCCCTCTCCGACCATATCGGACAGATCGCGATTGGTGGCGGCGATCAAGCGGATGTCGACTTCCTGTTCGACCGTGTCGCCGACTCGCCGAACCCGCCGGCTTTCCAGGGCCCGGAGGAGTTTGCCCTGGGTCTCCATGCTGATATTGGCCACTTCATCCAGAAAGAGGGTGCCCCCGTTGGCCGCTTCGAACAATCCCTGCTTGGTGGCGATGGCGCCGGAGAAGGAGCCTTTGACGTGGCCGAACAGTTCGCTTTCCAGCAGGGTGGGGGCCAGTGCGCTGCAATCGCACGCCAACAGGGCGTGTTCCTTGCGGCGGCTGAGGCGATGAAGGGCGCGGACGACGATCTCCTTACCCGTGCCGCTCTCGCCGGTCACGAGCACGGTTCCTTCCGTGGGGGCCACGCGGCGGATGAGGCCGAACACCCGCTCCATGGCGCGGCTTTCGCCCAGGATTCCTTCGAACCCCTGCTGCACTTCCAGTTCGCGGCGCAGCGCGGCGTTTTCGCGGATCAGGGCCGATTTTTCTCCCACCCGGTTCACGAGCAGTTTCAGCTCGTCCGGCGTGAAGGGCTTGCTGAGATAGTCGGCCGCGCCCTGCTTCATGGTCTCGACGGCCGTTTCCACGGTCGAATGGCCCGTGATGATGACCACTTCGCTGGCCACGCCAGCCGCCTTCACGTGCTTGAGGATGTCGAGCCCGCCCAGGCCCTGCATCTTCAGATCGAGGAGGATGATGTCGAAGTCGCCCGTCAGCGCCGTTTCCAATCCCAGGTGCGGATCCTGGCAGGTGTCCACCTCGTAGCCCAGGGGGCGCAGGGCGCGAGCGCAGCCCAGGCCGATGTAGGCCTCGTCATCGATCACCAGAATTCGCTGATGCCGAGCCGGACTCTCCGACGCGGAAATCGCCGCCATGGCACTCTCCCAGTCCCCAAAGCAGGTGTTACTCCGAATCCTTGATTCTTGCCCATGGAGCGCGCCGCTTCAACCCTGAACGGCCAGATCGACGTCGCATCTCCCGGAACCGCGACAAAAACGGTCGAATCGGAGCCGATTGCTCCCACTAGAGGACGATTGTCCGGAGAGTAGCACCCGACTATACTCCTTATGCGGGACAGGCATAAGCGTCCCGTGGGTGGCTTGTCCGTCCGGATCGTTCTGATCGACTTCCCTGAAGAAACCCGAAAATGAGGTGGGAAAATGACGTGTGGGAAAGCGTGTTTCGTATGCCGGAACCTGGTACTGACATTGCTCCTGGTGGCTGCCTGGATGATCGCTCCGGCCAGCGCCCAGGAGAAGGCCGCCTCGGGTGGGCCTGATCTGTCCTACGTGACGACCGACGCGGTGGCGGTGGTGTTCGCCCATCCGAGCCGCGTGCTCAAGGCGCCCGAGATGGAGATGCTGCCTCACGAGATCTTTGCCGCCGCGGGCAAGAAGGAACTGGGCTTCGATCCCGCCGACGTGGACGAGATTCTCGTGGTGGCCGAAGTGGCAGGCGGCCCGCCGCTCGTGGGCGTCGTCGTTCGTTTCTCCAAGCCCCATGCCCTGGAGAACATGCTGCCCGAGGTGGCCGCCGACACGACCGCCGGCGATTTGGAGGGTAAGCCCTACCTGGTCGCGGCCAGTCCGATGGAGCCGAGTCTCTACATGCCCGACGATCGCACGCTCCTGATCGGCATGGCTCCCATGCTCGAGAAGATGGTGGCCCAGGCCAAGGATCCCCAGCCCGGCCCGCTCAGTACGCTGATTGGCAAGACCCGGGCCGCCGGCGACGTGACGGCCGTGGCGGTGGTCGAGCCCATCCGCGAGATGCTGGGCGCCGTGTTGATGATGGCCCCCTTGCCGCCGCCGCTGGAAGACCTCAAGCAGTTGCCCGACCTGGTGAAGGCCGCGAAGATCGAACTGACCTGGACGGGCAAGCCCCAGGCGTCGCTCATTGTATTGGCCCCGGACGAGGCCAAGGCCGAGAAGCTGGAAACCATCGTCAACGAGGCCATCGATCTTGGCCAGCAGATGGCCTTGGAGGAAATGACCAAGGAGATGGGCGGGGGCGACGACCCCGTCGAGCAGGCCACGGCCCAGTACCTGGTTCGGCTCAACAAGTACCTGTTCAACCTCCTTCGTCCGGAACGCCACGGCGCCGTGTTGAGCATCACCCAGAGCGGCGATCAGTCCATGCAGGTAGCCACCACGGGCATTCTTGTTTCGCTGCTTCTTCCGGCCATTCAGGCTGCCCGCGAAGCGGCCCGCCGGGCGCAGGGCTCGAACAACCTGAAGCAGATCGGTCTAGCCATGCACAACCATCACGACGTTTACAAGGAACTGCCCGGGCAGGCCATTCGGGACGATTCGGGAAAACCGCTGCTGAGTTGGCGGGTTAAAATCCTCCCGTTTGTGGAACAGAACGCCTTGTACGAACAGTTTCACCTGGACGAACCGTGGGACAGTCCCCACAACAAGGAGCTTCTGGCCCAGATGCCGGCCGTGTACGCGCGACCAGGCAACGATCCCACAACCGGCCTGACGCCCTATCTCGCCCCGGTTGGCGAGGGAACCCTCTGGAATGGGGAAAAGGGTGCGAAGTTCAGGGACGTTCGCGACGGCCTTTCCAACACGATCATGGCCGTTGAGGCCGAAGACGAAGCGGCGGTGCCATGGACGAAACCGGCGGACTGGGAGATCGACGCCAACGACCTGCTCAAGGGCGTGCGCAACTCCCGTCCCGGCGGCTTTCAGGCTCTCTTCTGCGATGGCAGCTCCCGGTTCATTGCCAACATGATCGACCTGGAAACGTTAAAAGCCTTTTTAACCATGGCTGGTGGCGAGACGGTTGGGACTTTTTGAGACCGCCTCAGGACGCTTTCCGGATCGCCACGTCCAGGCTGCCTTCGTTGTCGTCCAACTCGGCGGGCGACTCGTTGATTCGCAGAAAGAGTGTTCCGGACGACTCGGGCGCCAGAGTTTCGCCCAGTCCGACAGGGGTCGGCTGGGCGAAGGACTTGCCGCCGTCTTCTCCGTTTTCCGGACTGACGGCGGCAAGAAGCATCCCCAGGGGATGGCCGTCGTAGTAGCGAATCGTCACGCCGCCGGGCTCGCACCACCAGATCACCGGCTCCTTGGTCACCTGGTAGCGTCCCTGGGCGCGGATCGCGTAGCGGGTCCCGGCTTCGAGGCGAACGCCCGTGTTCTGCCAACCCTCGGTGGCCGAGAGCTGGAGGACTTTCCAGTCCGATCCCGGCGGCGATCCCGGCGTCATGTCGAGCGCCATCTTTGCCACGTCGTAGCCGTATTCCATATTGGTCGCCATCACCTGCCATTCTGCGGCAAGGGTGTTCCAATCCTCGCCGATGAGCCGGCGAAACCGCTGCGTGAAGTCGGCTGCCTCCACGGCAGCGCCCAGGGTGCGAAACCGCGCCTGGTAGCGCGGGTGGGAATCGAGCAGGATTGCGGCCGCCCAACTCCAGGCGTAGGCCTCGTTCTGGCGATGGGCGGTTCCGCTGAAACGGAGCACGTCGTCAAGCGACAGCGTGTTTTCCGCCGCGACCTCGTCCTGGATGATTCGCACCCGTCCCCAGCCGGGGGCTTCGTCGCGCGTTTTCGGGATCACCCCCATGGCCAACCGGTGGTTCTCCCAGCGGTGGGTCCCAAAGAGTTCCGCGATGCCTTCCATGTACCAGGGCGGGCCGCACGAACGAAGGATCGTGTTCATGAAGCCGTGGGTTCCCTCGTGCAGCAGCAAGTGGCGCCGGTAGTAGGGCGTGGGTTGTTCGTAGAGCCACAAGTCGTAGTTCACGGAATAGCCGTTCGTGAACGGCGGCAGGTGCGGCGGCAACATGCCCGCCCTGCGGAAAGAATCCGCATCCTGCATGAGAAAACCGATCATGTGCCAGTCAGGATACCGCTGCGGTTCCACGCCGAAATAGGCGCACCACAAGGGAAAGGCTTGCTCGAAAACCTCGGGCAGTTCGTCGATCAGCGGGTCCGCCGGCAGGTCCGTGTAGAGCACCAGACGGCGCCCGGCGATCTTTCGGATTCCTTCGCGAGCGGCCTTGGCCTCGTCGACCTTCGACGGCGCTGCGCCCGGCACGAAATGGCCGGGGGTGTGGTCCACCTTCATCAGATCCGCCAGCGACCGCCCGGAACGCTTGTACGTTCCTTCTTCCTGGGCAACGGCACTGGACGAGAGCAACAGGACCGCCGCGCCCAGCAGCAGGCGTCGTCCCCAAGCGGCAGGCAGTCTTCGCGGGCCGTCGGAAGAGGTTTCGGAACGGGTCATGTTGCTCCTTCTGGTGGTTGGAGTCCAGGCTTCAGCCTGTTTGGTAGCGGTGGCATCCTTGCCGCCGGTTGTTTGGCGTCGGTCAATAAGCGGCACGGCGGCAGGGATGCCACCGCCACGGCGTTATGTCAGCCGTTCCCGGAGATGTTTGTTTCTTGTTTCTGCTTGGCGGACGGCACGGCGGAGCGTGCCTGCTACTTTCTTTGCATGATTGCAGGGCACGATGCGCCCCTCTAAAATATTCTACGCTGAATTGAGCGGGGGCGCGTAGCTTCTCGGTGGGTTCTTTTGTGGGAGACGAACGATGCAAGGTTCGATGACGACACGACTTGCTGCCCTGATGCTGATCTTGCCCTGCCTGGTCCTGTCCGGTTGCTGGAGCCGGAGTCCGCAGGACGTGGTCGTCTACACGGCCCTGGATGAGGACTTCTCGGGCCCGATTTTCGCGGATTTTGAGACCGAGACCGGAATCACGGTTAGCCCGAAATTCGACACGGAATCGACGAAGACCGTCGGGCTCACGGAAGCCCTGCTGGCCGAACGGGACCACCCCGGCTGCGACGTCTTCTGGAACAACGAGATCCTCCACATGCTCCGCCTTCGCGGGCAGGGCCTGCTCGACGTGTATCAATCTCCCATGGCAGAGAGCTATCCGGCCATGTATCGCTCGTCGGAGGGCTACTGGTACGGCTTTGCCGCCCGGGCACGGGTGCTGATCGTCAACACGTCGCTGGTTCCCGAAGCGGACCGTCCCAAGTCGATCTACGACCTGGCCGACCCCAAGTGGCGAGGCAAGACGGCTCTTGCCAAGCCGCTCTTCGGCACCACGGCGACCCATGCCGCCTGCCTGTTCGCGACGCTCGGCTCGTCGAAGGCCAAGGACTACTTCCGCTCGCTCAAGAAGAACGACGTGCAGATTCTCTCCGGGAACAAGCAGGTGGCCCTGTCCGTGGCAGCGGGCAGCGCCGCCTTCGGGATGACCGATACGGACGACGCGATCATCGAGATCGAGAAGGGAATGCCCGTCGAGATCATCTATCCCGACCAGGGCGAGGGGGAACTGGGCACGTTGTTCATTCCCAACACGCTGGGCGTCATCAAGAACGGGCCCAACCCGGAAAACGCCCGGAAGTTGGTGGATTATCTGCTCTCGCCGGAGGTCGAAATCAAGTTGGCCAAGGGCGCCAGCGCCCAGATCCCGCTGAACCCGAACGTCGAGGTCGACGTCCGTGTTGCCACGCCCAAGACGGTGCGGCCCATGGAAGTCGACTTCGAGAAGGCGGCCGAGCGGTGGCGCGAAACGGCGGAGTTCATCCAGGTCCTGTTCACCGGCGCGAACTGACGAAGCCTGTGACACGACGTCGAATCTCCAGTGTGTGCAGGCCCCTGCATGAGTGACACCGCGCCCAATCCATACGCGAGCCCCGAGAGCAGTTTCGAAAGCAGTCCCGTCGACGACAAGCTGCGCCGGCCCGTGGGCACGATCGTCATCGCGGTTGTCTTGTTGCTCCTCGGCTTGCTGGTGGCATCGGCAGGAATATTGAAGGGCAGCCGAGTCCAGTGGTCGGTCGTGTCTCTGCGGTTCTTGCTCCGCTATGTCTTCTTGGCCGTGATGGCGCCGCTGGCGGCCATCGGGGCCTCGATGGGGCTATTCTCCGGTCGGCGTCTGGGATGGTGGCTGGCCATGTTGGGCTACTATTTCTTCGTAGCCAGTTTTGTTGTGCTACCCCTTGTGAACGTGGGAATCGCCCAACGGGCTGTCTCGTCCTCCATTGCAATGGCGATCTTGTTGCCCTGGTGGCTCTACGTGAATCGTCCCAGTGTGCTCGCCTACTTCCGCTTCACCGACGCACCCTCATGGCGCGCTCACGTTGCGTTGCTTGTACTCTCGTTGGCGATGGTGCTCGGTGTCGGAGTCTGGTAACGGGGTAGCACCGATGATTTTCCGCAAAGCGTCTTCCCGTCCAGGCAACTCATTCGGAAGATCGTGGGTGTCGCCTTGGCGACAAGAGGAGAAAAGAACGAAATTCACCACACGGAGGACAAACGCGAGCAGCACAAGGTCTCCTGTTGCTGACGCAACACCGACCATTTTCCGGGGATGTCTATTCTAATGGGAAGCTGGTCGCGGAAAATGATCGGTGCCACCCGCGAAAGGCGACTTTATGAGGTCTTCGCGACCGCTTCGGACGCATGGACGAGCCCGCGGACGACGTGGTAGGCGGTCTTCCAGCGGTTGGCTTTGTCTTGCTGGGGTGGGTCGGGCTGGCCGTCTTCACCCAGATTTCCGTAGCAGCCGCCGTGGTCGTGGTCGAGTTGCTTGTCGTGGAAGAACTGCCAGGTTCGAGCAAAGTACTCGCGGTAGCGCGGTTCGGTAACGGAAGGGAGCCTGGCGACGGTCAACAGACCGTTCATGGCCTCGGGCAGGACCCACCAGGACTTGGCCCGCTTGTCGGGAGGGTCGGCCGGCGGGCCTTCGTAGAAGAAGCCGCCGCCTTTCTCGTCCCAGCCCCACCGCAGAGAATGGTCGACCAGGCGTTTGGCCACCTGGGCCGTCTCGTCGCTCACGTGGCCGTGGAGGAGTTCGTCGGCCTCGGCCAGGAGGTAGGCGATTTCCAGTTCGTGGCCGAAGGAGCTTTGCTCGTCGACCGGTGTGAAATCGCGATCGGCGAACATATTGAGATGGCCGCCGGGCATGACGATCTTGTCGCGAACGATGAGGAAGGTCTCTTCCAGCCGTTGCGCGAGGAGCGGGTCGGTCCACACCTGGGCCAGGGCGGTGAGGGCTTCGAGGATGTGGATGTGGGCGTTCATCGACTTGTGGCCCACGCGGCCGATGACCATGAAGCGGCCGGAGAAGTTTTCGTCGGTCGGGGTGAGGGATAGCGGTTTGCCGTCACGAGCGAGATGTTCGTAGTAGCCACCGCAGTCGTCGTCGTGGGCGTGTTGCTCGATCCAGGCGAAGGCATCCTGGGCGAGTTTCAAGGCCATGGGTCGCTGGAGGGCCTGGTAGGCCGCGGCGGCCGCGTAGATGCCGAAGGCGGTTGAATACAGTTGCTTGACCGGTTCCACCCTGGGATCGGGGCCGCCCGGTGCGGCGACCTGGTCGAGGAACCCGCCGTGCTTGGGATCCCATATCCCGCGGCGCAGGAACTCCAGCCCGTGGCTGCAATAGACGCGCTGTTGGAGCCGGTCGCGCTTGCTGTGCAGGGCGATATGGGCGGGCACCCAGGTCATGCGTCCCTGGAAGACGAGGCACTTGGAGCGGGTTGGCTTGGGGGACCAGTCATGGGCGAAGTTTTCGAGGAACCCGCCCCGGTCGACGTCCAGGCAGCGCGGGTACCAGGCGGCGAGGATCTTGTCCCAGAGGATTTCTTGGATTTGTTTCGAGGTAGGAAGCGGTGGGGCGTCGTCTGTTTTGGAAAAGACGCTCAGCGGCGCGGCCAGAACGCCCACCCCGCCGACGACGGCACGGAGGGCATCACGCCGAGTGATCCTGGTGGCTTCAGACATGATCTATCTCCTGCTGGGGGCTCATCACGGCGGAACGTGATGGCTACTGGGGCTGTCTCCTACGATACCTCAAGCGGGTGCGGTTTGCACGTGCTGGGCTTTCCCCCCGCGTCTCGACGTCTCCGGGCGAGCCTTCTTCCGGCGTGATAGGGTTTGCGGCCTTTTCTTTGCGGTTTTGTAGAAGCCGGGCTACATTGGTTACTCTTTGATTGGGTTACCTGATATGAGGTGGCGAATCCAAGAGCCCGGCTTGTTCTTTTCCAGCTCATCTTCTTTTCGGTTTCTTTTATACGAATATGCGAATTGCGAATCTTCCTCCTGCCGTTTTTGCGATCGCCGCGGGACTTCTGGGGCTGTCGATGTTCCTGGGCGTGCTTCCGGACGGGATGATCGGGGCGTTGGCCTTCACGATGATCGTAGGCGGGCTGTTCGCTTTCGTGGGGGACCACACGCCGATCGTGAAGGACTACCTGGGCGGCGCCCCCCTGGTGTGCGTGTTCGGGGCGGCAGCGCTGGTTTACACGCGGGTCCTGCCGGAGCCGGTGACGGTCAATGTGACGACGTTTATGAAGAGCGGAGGATTTCTGAACTTCTATATCGCCGCCCTGATCACGGGCTCGATCCTGGGGATGGACGCAAAGCTGCTCACACGCGCGGGAGTGCGGTACGTGTTTCCGCTGGTGGGCGGCATGTTGTGCGCCCTGGTGGTCACGTCGTTGCTGGGGGCGTTGATTCACACGGGGTGGCAGCAGACACTCCTCTACATCTGCTTTCCGATCATCGGCGGCGGGATGGGCGCCGGAGCGGTACCCATGTCGGAGATTGTCAGCTCGATCGCTCCGGGCGTCGACGCCACGATGGCTTTGTCACGATTCGTGCCGGCCCTGGCCGTGGGCAATGTGCTGTCGATCGTTTTCGCCGGGCTGCTGAACAAGGTGGGCCAGTGGCGACCTGCGTGGACCGGCAACGGAGTGCTCATGAAGGGTTTTACGGCCGAGCAGGTGATACGGACGGACTATTCGATTGAAGACCTGGGGATCGGGCTCGTCGTCGCCAGCCTGTTCTTTGCGGCGGGGTGCGTCCTCGAGTACTTCATACCCGTCTTTCATTCCTATGCATTGATGATCCTGCTCGTGGCCCTGCTAAAGATCTCGGGCATCGTTCCCGAGTCGATTGAAGAGGCGTGCAACGGCTGGTACAAATTCGTGGCCGCGAATTTCACGGCGGCGCTCCTGGTGGGCATCGGGATCGCCTACACAAACCTCCACGAAGTGATCCAGGCCGTTTCGCCGGCGTTCTTCGTTCTCGTCTTCACGACGGTGCTGACGATCGTGGTGGCCTCCGGCTACATCGGCACGCTCGTGGGATTCTACTTTGTGGAATCGGCGCTCACCTCCGGGCTGGGCATGGCCGACATGGGCGGCACGGGGGACGTGGCGGTGCTCTCGGCTGCCAAGCGGATGGAGTTGATGCCCTTCATGCAGATTTCGTCGCGGCTAGGGGGCGCGCTGATTCTCGTGCTGGTCAGTTTGCTGGCGCCGTGGTTGTTGGCGTAAGGAGCGACTCAGGAGAAACTGTCAAATTCCATTGTGAATGACAGGCAGATTTGGCAACACATGCAGACGGGGGGGGAAATTGACGGGAACAGGAGTTAACCGAGATAACAGAGGTAATTCCTCCGTTTCCTCAGTCCTCTCTGTTTCCAAAGGATCGGCCGTATGCCCGCTGTTCTCGCAGGCCTCAAGTATCGCTCTTAACGCAATCGACGCGACGATTGAATTCCAGCCTGGACTGCTTGAATCGATCTACGAGTGGCATATGCAGAAGCTCAATTGCTCAGATACATGAAACGGATCAATACTCCGCTTGGATTGGTCGTCAACTTCCATTCCCTGAAATTGGCCGATGGGATTTGCAGGTTGATCCTGCCTGAAGCCAATCCGAAACGATCGCTCGTGGGAGTAGACGGAGAGAACAGAGTCTCTCTACTCTGTTCCCTCCGTTGACTTCTGTTCACCGTAGCCAGCTTTGAGTGTACAGGAAGGCAAAGAGCGAGAACGGGCTCTTACGCGTCGATGGTGTAGGGGGCGCGTTGCTTGCGGGCGCGGAGGGCGCTGGCCTGGGGATCGTCGATGAAGTCTTCCTTGGCCGGGTCCCAGCGGAGCTTGCGCTTGAGCAGAATGGCAAGGTTGCAGAGGTGGCAGGTGGTCATGGTGCGGTGGTGGGTGAAGGGGTCGGAGACGGTGAAAGTGCGCTTCTTGAGGCAGTCGAAGAAGTGGCCCATGTGGTCGCCCGGGGGCGTGCCGCCGTGGAGCTTGACGACCTCAGCATCGAGCCACTCCTTGTCGGCGTCGGTCAATTCCTCGATCGGCTTGCCGACCAATTTCCCACGGCTGACGAAGATGCGGCCCAGTTCGCCCTCGAACCAGACGCCGTTGTCAGGACCATCCTGGACGATCATCTTGTTGCCGTTTTCATAGTGCAGTTCGAGCTTGAAAGTGGTGGGCGTGTTGTAGGCGTTGGGCAGGGGAGCCTCACCGTTGAAGAAGGCGACGGGGTCGAAGTCGTCGGGCATGGTGGGCAGTTTTCCGGAGCCTTCCACGGAGATGGGACCCGAGTCGGTGGCGCCGAGTCCCCACTGGCCGATATCGATATGGTGGGCGCCCCAGTCGGTCATCTTGCCGCCGGAGTATTCGAGCCACCAGCGGAACGTGCTGTGGCAGCGCTGTTTCGTATAGGGCACCTTGGGAGCCTGGCCTAGCCAGAAGTCCCAATCGAGTTCCTTGGGCGGCTCGGTGGGCTCCCAGGGGCCGCCGGTGGGGCCGGCGCCGACGGAGCACGTGGCAGTCACTTTCTTACCAAGCCGTCCGCTCTGGGCGAGCGCAACGGCCTTGAGGAACATGGCGTGATATCCACTACGCTGCTGGGTGCCGATGTGGAGGATCTTGCCCGTCTCTTTGACGACGCGACAGATCTGCTTGCCTTCGTCGATGGTGAGCGTGAGCGGCTTCTGGCATTGCACGTCCTTGCCAGCCCGAAGGGCGTCGATGACGATCTTGGAGTGCCAGTGATCCGGGGTGCCGATGGTGACCACATCGATGTCGTTGCGATCGAGGATCTTGCGGTAGTCGGTGTAGACCTCGCAGCGGCCCTGGAACCGCTTGTCGGAGGCGAATCTCTCGGCGTGGCTGCGGTCCACGTCGGCACAGGCGAGCATGTTGCCGAAGCGGGACGCGCTACGCCCGTCGCCCGATCCCATCCCGCCAACGCCGATGGAGGCGATGTTGGGTCGGTCGTTCTTTTCCTCGGCCCCTTCGCAGGCGCTGGAGTAGAAATAGGGCACGGCCCCGGCGGCGGCCGCGGCTTGGATCGAGTGTTGCAGGAAACGACGACGCGTTTGCTGGCGGGGGCTCATGGGATGACTCCTGGCGGGAAGGTTGGCGGGTTCGTTTTGGCAAAAGCCGGGCTACGAAATTCTGCTTAACAGGTTGGGTTGTCTCGGGTGAGATGTTGGGGTTCAAGAGCCCGGCTGGGGGACGTTGGCTGTCTGTTGGTGTCCAGCCTTTAGGCTGTCTTCTACACGCTAAAGCGTGGACTCCAACTGGGGGCTCATCACGACGGAGCGTGATGGCTACTATGGGGTGGGTGAGTTGTAGACTTCGATGGTGGAGATTACGGGGGCGGCGAGGCAGCGGGTGAGCTTGACGCGGAGGGCGTCGGCCGCGACGCGGTCGGTCCGCAGGATTCGCCGCGGTCCGATCGTGTGGCCTTCGGCGATCTTCTGCCACTGGCCGCCCACGCGGGCTTCAATCTCGAAGTCGGCCACGCGCTGGCCCAGGGGGATGTATTCCTGGATGCGAACGTTGTCGAAGGTCGTGGGGGCGCCGAGATCGATCTCAAGGGAGGCCTGGCGGACGTCGTCGTCGGCGGCCCAGTAGGTGTTGCGGTCGCCGTCGGTGAGCTTTGCGGCGGCGTAGTCATCGGAACCAGCGCGAGTGTTATCGGCCTTGGCAGGCTTGCCTTTGGCCAGGTCGTCGGCAAAGGTCTTCTTGATGTAGTCGCCGAGCTGGCCGAGCCGTTCCACGTCGATCTCGTGGATAAGTCCGCGGCGGTCGGGCGGCAGGTTCAAGAGCAGGTTGCAGCCCCGGCCCACGCTGGCGTAGTAGATATCGAGGAGATGGTCGAGCGTCTTGACCTTGTCGTTCTGCGACTCGTGCCAGAACCAACCCGGGCGGATGGAGACGTCAACCTCGGCGGGAACCCAGTCGGTTCCGCCTTCGTCGCCGTGCCAGAGGGATTCGCGCGGGGCGATGCCGGGCCCGCGTCCTTCGCGGTTGAAGGTGCACCAGTTGGGATCGTAGCCGAGTCCCTTTTCGTTGCCGACCCAGCGGATGTCGGGGCCGCCGTCGCTGAAGCGGATGCAGCCGGGTTGCAGTTCGCGGACGAGCTTCCAGGTGGGAACCCAGTCGTAGTAGGTCTTGTTGTCGATGCGGCGGGTTTCGTTGGCGCCGCCGTAGTAGCCGGAGCCGCCGTTGGCGCCGTCGTACCAGGTTTCGAAAACGGGCCCGTAGTTGGAGAGCAATTCGCGCCACTGGTTCCGGTAGTAATCGATGTAGGCGGGCCGACCGTACTCGGCGTGGTTCCGATCCCAGGGGGAGAGGTAGAGCCCGAAGAGAAGGCCGTGTTTCTTGCAGGCATCGGAGAGTTCGCGGACGAGGTCGCCCTTGCCGTCTTTCCAGGGCGAGTTCTTCACGGAGTGCTTTGTGTACTTGCTGGGCCAGAGGCAGAAGCCGTCGTGGTGCTTGGCGGTGAGGATGAGACCTTTCATGCCGGAAGCGGCGGCCACGCGGGCCCACTGTTCGGGATCACACTCGCTGGGATTGAACAGCTCTGGAGACTCGTCACCGTTGCCCCATTCGCGATCGGTGAAGGTGTTGATCGTGAAGTGGATGAAGCCGTAGTATTCCAGGTCGTGCCAGGGGAGGTGGGCCTCGGTGGGCACGGTTCCAAAAGGAGCTGGCGGGGCCGCCTCGGTTGGGCGGGCAACCAGGCAGAGGGAAGCGAAGAACACGAGCGAAACTGTGGCGCGAATCATGGCAGGGCTCCAGAGTTGGGACGGTTTCCTCTCAGTATAGAGTCCACCGGGAGCGATCGCCAATCAGCAGCATCCCCCTCGGAGGCACTACACGTGGGTAGCGCGTTCAGGGCGTGGCTCCAATGGGTTCACGCCGACGACGGCTTCGATGATGGGAGGCGACTGCAACAATTGTTGACGATGGCGTCGGTGATGGCGTAGTCTGTTCCCATACAGATAGAGATCCACTCGGCGTGTTCTGCAGCGCAAAATCGGTCCCCCAGGTAGCGGTTTCAGGAGAATTGACATGAAACGACGAGAGATGATGAAGCGAAGCGCGCTGGCTGTGTGCGGCGTGGTTGCAGGACAGCGTTTTTCGTGGGCGGGCTCGTCCGAATCGGCCTCTCTGCTGCTCGAAGCGGGCCAGTTTCAGAACCATGGAGGGTGGGGACTCGATTCGCAGTACATGGACATCATGGGCTCCGGATTCCTCATCGCCCACGGCATCGGCAAGCCCGTCGAGGATGCCGTGGCGAAGGTGAAGTTTCCCGAGACGGGAACCTACCGGCTGTGGGTTCGCACCCGCGATTGGGTCGCGCCGTGGAAGAAGCCCGACACTCCGGCGGCAAAGCGGGCGCAGGGAACGCCGGGGATCTTCAACGTGATGATTGACGGAAAGTCCGTCGGCACCTTCGGCAACGAGGGTGAAGCGTGGCACTGGCAGGACGGCGGAACCATCGAGGTCACCAAGACGGGCGCCGAGATTGCGCTTCACGACCTGGCCGGATTCGCCGGTCGGTGTGCGGGCGTGTTTCTGACAAAGGCCCAGAATCTCGTGCCACCGGATGGCGGCGAGGAATTGGCCCGGTTCCGTCGCAAATGGCACGGCTACTCCGAGAAGCCGGAAGAGGCGGGAGGATATGAGCTCGTGGTGGTCGGTGGCGGCGTGGCCGGCATGTGTGCGGCGGTCGTGGCGTCGCGGCAGGGAGTGAAGGTGGCGCTGATTCAGGATAGGCCCATGGTGGGCGGCAACAACAGTTCCGAGGTGCGGATGCATCTTTCGGGGACTGCTCGGAGCAACTATTCCAAGACCCTCGGCGACGTGCTGGCCGAAATCGACGTGCCTCGCGAAGTGTTCAAGGGCGGGCGCCCCATGCACACGAAAGAGGCGTTCATCGACGACAAGAAGAACGCCATCGTCCTGGCCGAGCACAACATCGACTTTTTCCCGCTCCACCGCATGCAACAGGTGGAGATAGAGGACGGGCGCATTTCCGCGGTGATCGCCGAAGACGTCGCGAGCGGTCGGCGACTCCGGTTCAAAGGCCGCCAGTTCGCCGACTGCACCGGCGACGCCTGTGTCGGCTATCTTGCCGGGGCCGATTTCGAGATTTCGGCCAACGAACACATGGGACGGAGCAACCAGTGGAGCGTCGTCGACGTCGAGAAACCGACCGGATTCCCCCGTTGTCCGTGGGCGCTGGATTTGAGCGACAAGCCGTTCCCCGGAAGGCGAAGCGACGCCGACAAGCCCGTTACCGCCACCTACGTCAACGAGTTTGGGAACTGGTATTGGGAGAGCGGGTTCTGCCACGATCCGATCACGAAGGGCGAGTATATCCGAGACTGGAACCTGCGCGCCATGTACGGCGCGTGGGACTGCGTCAAGAACGTGGACAAGGCCTATCCGACTCACGATCTCGTCTGGGCCGCGTTCATCTCCGGAATGCGCGAATCGCGCCGGCTCCTGGGCGACGTCGTCCTGAACCGGGAGGATGTAACCAAGCCCAACTGGTACGAGGACGGGATCGTGCCGACCGGCTGGAAGATCGACGTCCATTATCCAAATCCGAAGTACGATAAGGGCTTTGAAGGCGACGCTTTCATATCGACGGTGGATTTCGTCAACTGTGTCCGGCCGTACTATGTTCCCTACCGTTGCCTTTACTCGCGCAACATCCCCAACCTGTTTATGGCCGGGCGCGATATCAGCGTGACGCGCGAAGCGCTCGGGACGGTGCGAGTCATGAAGACCACCGCCCTGATGGGCGAGGTGGTCGGCATGGCGGCGACGTTGTGCATCCGGCACGGAATCGATCCGCGTGGCGTCTATGAAAAGTATCTGGGCGACCTCAAAGAACTGTGTGGGATGGACCGTGACGTAATCGCCAACGACGGGACCATGGCCGGTGCGACGACGCGGCAACAGGCGGTGCTCAAGCCGGGCGAAGCGCGTCGGGCGGCAGACACGGCGCCGAAATACAACTTCAGCGCCTTGCCGGAAGAGTTCACCGCCATGCAGTGCGTTGTCGTTTCCCGGGGCAGTACGGGCAGCCCGGCTGCCGGCTTCTCGTTCAAGATCGACGCCCCGGCCGAGGTGTATCTTTCGGTGCATGACCGCGGCGACTATGTTCCGCCGAAAGGCTGGCGCAAAACCGCGCTGACGACCACGTGGTTCAACGGCCTGACCGACACCGTTTACGTGAAGAAGTTCCCGGCGGGAGTGGTCGAGGTGCCCGGCCATGACGGGAAGTCGGGGAGCAACTACGGTCTTCCCCACGCCGCGTTTGTGCCGGCTGGCGTTGGCGTGTCAAAATAGGCCGCGCGATCAGCCCGGTTAGTCTCTCACCAACTCGAAAAAGGACGTCGGCCCGTCTGCCAGTGTGGCCGTATCGATCTGAATCCGAAGTTGACGGTCAACAACGGACAGGGGCAGTTTCTCCCGGCGGGCGCCGTCGAAACCGAGCGCATAGAGCGAAAATAATTCCGGGGCCTCGCAGGTCAGGGTGGCATCGAGCTTGCCGCACCGCATCAGGGCGGGGCCGCGGCCCGTGTTCTTCATCAACTCGCGATCATGCCCCACGACCATGTCGGTATTGACCATTTCTGTCGAGTAGATCAGAACCGTGCGACCGGAAGCTGCGACGGGGTCCGAAGTTGCCGAACAAACCGCGACACACGCGGGGACGCTCGAGCGTTCGACGGTCAGCACACCAACGACTTCGCGCTTGTCGGATTCCAGCGTCACGGCTTCCGTGCGGGGAGACTTGACCTGCATGAGGTGTTCGCGCGAGCGCATGAGGATCTCGCCGGTGTCGCTCTGAAAGACGCCTCTCTCCGGATCGCTGACGTTGTCCGCACCCAGGATTCCTTTGCCTTTCATCCGTTGGACCATGTCGGGCAAGGAAGAACCGCCGTCTTTGCTTTCAATCACATCCACAAACCAGTCCTGGGCATTCACGGCCGAAACCCCGGTCGGCAGGATCCGCATTTCGGCCTTGCCGCCGTCTGTCGCACGCTGCGGTCGTTCGGCCCACGGAAATGCCAGGCTGAATCCCGTCATCAGGGCCAGGCGGCTCTGCTCCGTCGAAACGGCTCCCAGGCTCGTTCCGCCCGTGGTGAGAGCCTCTTTCGGAACGATCATCTCGACACGGCCCTTGGCTCGCGCCACATCCCCACGACGGTAGAGACATGCGGAAAGGAACTCACTGGCGCGCACCACGGGCGATGCGGCACAGGTGAAGCTGCCAACCTTGGGCGTGCCCACGTCAAGGGATACCGGGCCCGAGTGAATCTCCAGGGCACTGGAGCCCTGCAGCGCGGAATAGGCGCCGAAGACAAGTCCTCCTTCATGCTGGTAGGGGTTCCAGAAACAGTGATTGAACTCGCTGACGATAAAGGGGCGTCCTGAAAGGCGGGTGGAACTGGCATAGCGCCAGTATCCGGCGGCATCCGCCAGGGAACTGCTCTGCTCGACCTTGGTTCCCACACCGCCCCAGCCACCTATCGGATGGCGCTAGTAAGAGTGCATGTCAACAACCTCGGACACCTGCCACCGGGCCGCGCTCTCGGCAAGTTTCTTGGAGGCGTTGTACTGGGTGATCAGCCCGTTATAGCCCGTGCCGCGAACGACGTCCTCGCACCACTTGGCGCACTCGGTGGAAATGTGCATGCGGAACAGGGCGAACTCGTTGGCCAGCTCGCTCTTGCGATCGTAGAGAGGGGGCAGTGGAGCGGCGTCCAGAGCGATCCCTTTCAGCTCGGCGCCGAGTGCCGACGGCACCTTGTCGCCATAACGTGCGCACAGCCATTTGCGCCATTCCCGTTGGAGGAAGGCCTTGGTGTCGGGGAAGGCGGCGAGCGTCTTTCCCATCCGATCCAGCCCCAGTTCCTGTTCATTGTAGAATTCGACGAACGCAATGGCCGGGTCATCCTTCCAGGCGAGCCCCGTGTAGGGATTGACGTGGTTCAACACGGTTTCGGCCCCGTAGCGGAAGTGTTCGCGTTCCCACCCGCCGCCCAGATACAGATGGAGCTTGTGCATGTCCCGTTCTTCGAACGTGGTGCGGTAGACGGAGCTGCGCTCGTAGAGGCCGAAGGAGAAGATGACCAGGTGGCAGTAGATCCCTTCGCGTTTCAGTTCGGACAGGAGAAAATCCCAGCGATCGAGCTTGTCGGACTGGATCAACATATCTTCGGTCGCCCCCTCACAGAGCGAACGATCCAACGACCCGTGAACGCGGAAGAGGCTGTACCCCTGACGTCGGGCCGCTTGAGCGAAGAGCGTCACCTTCGAGCGAAACACCTCGTCGTCCGGGCGGTCGCACAGAAAGGTGGCAGAGATCTCCGTCGTCCCGGGCTGGACGGGGATGTTCTCGGTCAAACCTAGCGAACGATAAGGCTGGCGAGACATCTGGTAGAGGTGCCGCATCGTGCCGGCTTTTTCCACACTTAGCGTGTAGGAGAGCCGGTAGGTTTTGCCCGACTGCAAGTTCACGCCGTGGCCGAAGAGGACGCCCGTCGAGTCGGTCGTGGACCTATCGGGAATGGCAGCCACCCAGCGATTCTCTTCGATTCCCTGCCGGCACCCGGCCGCTTTCATGTTTGCCGACACGCCGGACCACCAGCCCGCCGTGCCTTCGGCGAAATCCGCGTTCGATAGCAGATTCTCGGCCGCCGAAAGGTCGGCACAGAAGAGGAATGCACACAGCAGAATCGCCATTCTCATTCTTATGATCCTGATTTGGGGGTCGCTTCCGCGTGGAGTGAGCGCAGGAAATCTGCTCATGTGCCACGGTCCACTGAAAATCCTGTGGGACCATTGGCTTGACTGCGGTGCCGGATTATACAATGGAGATTGTACTGGATCCGAAAGCCCAATCAACGAATCTTCCCGTAGCGAAGGCCACGAGAATGAAAACCACGAACTTATTATGCGGCTGCTTTGTGCTGTTTGCCGCATTGGCCATGAATTCGGCCTGCGTCTGTCACGCAGCGGATTTGACTCTGTACGACGCGTCCATCGGCGACCGGGAAATCCTGACGCCGGCTCCGCCTGTCGAGCCGCGTATCAACGGACCGAAAGTCTATGGTGCACGGCCCGGCAAGAAGTTCGTCTATCGCATTCCTTGCCAGGGCGAGCGGCCGATCCGGTTCGCAGTCGAGAACTTGCCTGCTGGACTGGAACTCGATGCGGAGCAGGGGATCATCACCGGCACGACGCCCGCGGAAGACGGTGATTACACGCTGAAGATCACCGCCAGGAATGGGCACGGCGAAGCCGCGCGGTCGTTCAAGCTGGTCGTTGGCGACAAGCTGGAGTTGACGCCACCCACTGGTTGGAACTCCTGGGGCGGGCACATGATCAACGTCTCGGACGAGGTGATACGTAAAGCGGCTGACGTTTTCGTGGAAAGGGGGCTCGCCGACGTGGGTTTTCGATACATCGGGATCGATGACTGCTGGATGCGGACCAGCCCTGAGATGCACGCCAATCGAAACGCGCAGCTCATCAAGAAGCATGCGAGTTTCAACTACCAGGGCGTGATCGGGAAGGTCCGCGATGCCGATGGGAACATCCTTCCGAATAGCAAATTCCCGGACATGAAGGCCATGACGGACTACCTCCACGGTCGCGGCTTGAAGGCCGGAATCTACAGCAGCCCGGGGCCGGCCACGTGCCAGAACTTTGCCGGGTCGTACCAACACGAGAAGCTCGATGCGGCTCAGTACGCTCGGTGGGGGGTCGACCTTCTCAAGTACGATCAGTGCAGCGCCGGGAGAGTGCTCGCGCAAATGAAGAGAGCCGATCCTGGTTTCACGCCTGCCCGGTTCTGGAATGTGATGGCCGGCCACCTGCGAGCGCAGGATCGCGACATCTCCTTCAACCTCTGCCAGTACGGAAAAGACGACCCGTGGATTTGGGCGCCGAAGATCGGCATTCAATCGTGGCGAATCGGCGGTGACCTGAACCACCACGTGGACCACTATTTCCAACAGGCAATGCGGATTGCCGTAGACCTGCGGGAGTACAGCAAACCAGGGCAATGGAACGATCCGGACTTCATGTACATCCATCGAATCAAGGATGTCTGGAAGATGGGCGAGCCCTCCGAAGAGATCCCCCTGGATACCAACCAGCGCTACCAGTACGTCACACTCTGGTCGATTATCTGTGCGCCGTTCTTCTTCTCCTGTGACATCGAGAACATCGACGATTTTACTATCGGATTGCTCGCCAACGCCGACGTTGTCAACATCAACCAGGACGAGTTGGGTCATGTTGCGGAGGTCATCCGCAACGACGATCAGACGGAAACCGTTATGGCCAAGAAGCTGGCCAACGGTTCTCTCGCCCTCGCGGTTTTCAACCGCAATGGCCAGAAGAACATGGTGATCCCGGTTGACTGGCATGATCTGGGCGTAGGCGGAAGCCAGAAGGTCTTCGACGTCTGGCGACAAAAGGACCTCGGCGTCATGGAAAACGGCATCCGCGTGAAGCTCAGTCCCAACGGTGTCGGGCTCTTCGTTCTGAGCGACGATACCGAGTCTGAGGAGTAGCATGCCCGATCGACGATCTTTTCTTAAACGCTCGGCTGCCGCGGCGACGGGCCTGGCCGTTGGCTCCCTTGGTGGGATGCCGTCCGGATGGGCGGATGAGAACCGGCGAGCCTTTCGTCTCTGGGCCATAAGCGATGCCCACGTGGGAACGGACCTGACGCACGGACGGGAGAGTCTGGCCGACGCGATCCGCCAGTCGGAACAGGGAAGCAAGGAAGGAGGGCCGCCGTTCGACTGGGATATCGCGATCCACTGCGGTGACCTGTCGGGAAATCAGGGCCCGCCGCAAGACGACGAGGGACGCGAGGTGGTGCGCCAGTTCGCTGCCGCCAAGAAGCACCGACGGGAGGATTTCTACAATCTCGTCGGGAATCACGACGCCAATCGTGCCGGGGAGCCCACTCAATGGTGGTTTCGCAAGTGGGTCGACCCGATCGGCGAGAGTACCGAGTTTTCCGGGGTCGATCCCACATTGAACAGAAGTGGGGCGTCCATTTCATCAATTGCGCCGCGTTGACCCGCTATCACGGGCAGAAGGCATCGCTTCCCATGAGCCGGCTTCTGACGTTCACCGACGGCAGCGACAAGGTTCGCGTGCAGTGCTACCTGCACACGTCGCAACATGCGCCCCAGGGATGGTATCCGAAGGCCGAGCGGACGCTTCGGCTCACGAAACCGTTTTCGCTTCGCGCGGGCGACGGCGTTCAAGGAGATCCACGATGAATTCCGTGCGTACGTTCCTATACATGGCCTGCGTGGCGACAGCGGTGGGATCGTGTTGATCCACAGTGCCACGTGGACCAAGCCCGAGCCCTCGGCAGACGTAGCTGCGGCAGTGGGAGTGGGCGGCTTTCAACGCTATCGCCATGGCTCGCTCACTTTGGAAATCGCCGACGCCGATCACCCGATCTGCCTCGGCCTGCCCTCGACCGTTCGCCTGGAGGACGAGAGCTATTGGCCTCCGTCGCCGCCGCGCGGCAGCAGCGGCATTCAGATTCTGGCCGGGAGCCGGGAACAGGCCGATCCGGACGAGGCGGCCTCGTCCTTGCATCCGATGTTCTGGACCTTCGAGCTGGGCAAGGGCCGAGTCTTCGGTTGCGTGCCCGGCCACAACAACTGGACTTTCGATCACCCCTATTTCCGACTGCTCTTGCTGCGAGGCATGGCCTGGGCGGCTCACGAAACTCCTTATCGTTTCGACGACCTGGCCCTGCGATCGGCTGCGATCGCCGATCCATGAAAAGGACATGAAAGATTGCAGCGTTCAATCGAAAACACCCGATGGATGTGACTTCGTCAACAGCGCGTGCGCATGGCGCGACAGGTGGCCGCGAAGGTCTTGCGTATACCCGCGGAGCGTGTTCTCGCCGAGTCGGTCGTTGTCGCCGCAGCGATAGAGGGCTCGAGCGAGCATCAGTTCGCGGAGCGAGTTTTGGCGACACTCGACGTTGTTACGGTTCGGACCGGGGCTTTGGCGCTCCAGGGCAATCTCGATCGACGTGTGTGCGTGGCCCGACATCCCGGGCTTGGACAGCAATTCTGCCAGCGGGGCGGCGGCAGCCGGATCGGCCAGTGCCTCCAGGGCCAGTGCGACCGCGCGGTGGTGAGAGAAGTCGGAGTCGGCGTCGAGCCCGCGCAGCTTCTCGACAATCGCGGGCACGGCGCGACGGTCGCCTGTGTTGCCCAGTGCGAGGATCAAGCGGTCGAGTCGGCTGAGCGACGGGCCGGGATCGATCACCCGAAACGTCCCGTCGGCATCGCGCCTCCAACGGCGGTAGTTCCAGCCGTTGTCCCAGTCCTTCGCGACACGCACGGTGCCGATCATATTCTCGATTCCGCGATTGTCTCCCAGAATGCCGAGTATCTGGGCGTAGGCCTCGCGCGCCGGGCCCTTGCTGGCGTCGAAGGCTTGCTGCAGTTGGGGCAGGGCCCGCTTGGGCGCGGCCAGGATCACGGTCGCGTTTTGCCGGTCAGTCGGAAAGTCGCGCACGGCCGCGGCAACCGCTTCGTCCGAAAGCGGATAGGAATCTTGGTCGGTCAGCACGCGCTCGGGCACGTTTTCCATCTCGACCAGGTGCTGCTGCAAGGCGTGCAGGTCGATTTCACGGGTCGGTCGCCCGGACTGCGCCGTCATGGCAGCCGCCACGCCCACGGCGTAGCCCAGGTTCTGCAGGTCTGGCTGCATGCGGACCATGGGAATTGCGTCGTGCTCGGCGCTGATCCCCAGCGCCGTCACGAGGATCCCGTCGAGCCCTTTCGGCAGGCAGACACGGTAGGGGATGTTGACGACCCGTTTGGCGGCGTGCGCGCCGGCCCAGAAGACCGGATCGGTCGTGTAGCCGCCGGTTGGCCCGTGATCGAAAATGCTCTCGGCCACGGCAATCGTGTCGGGATAGGTCCGATCGTTCAACTCGTCGAGCAACGACAGCATGTGCTCTCCCACAATGCGCCGACGTTCGCGACTGTCGATGATCGGGCTTTGGTCGAACACCCACGAGTGCTTCTCCTTGGCGTAGACCCGAAGGTGCCAGACGTCGACCATGTCGGTTTCGTCCACGATGCAGAAATCGGCGCCCCCGACAGTGGCGCCCAGTTGACGGGGCGCCACTCCGGCCGGAAGCAGCGAGAAGTCACGGTCATCCGTCCACTGGCATTCGGCTCCCGCTGCGGCCGCGATGTCGGCATTTCCGGTCGCGTCGACGACCACCTTGGCCAACACGACGCCTCGGCCTCGCGGCGTTGCCACGACCACGCCGCAAACCTGCTCTTCAAGGACAAAGGCGCCGCAACCGATGGCGCCGAACCAGACGTCGCCTCCGGCTTTCAGCAACTCGGACCGCCACCACTCCATCTTCTGTTCGATGACCCAACTATCGCCGCCCCCCACGGTGCTCGTGAATCCACCGCGATAGCCATGAAAGTAGCAGGCGACTGTGCCGACCGTTCCAAGACCGCCGAGGGCGTGGACTCGTTCGATCACCAGCGTCTTCGCGCCCTGCCGTGCCGCGGCAATCGCGGCCGGCGCGCCGCTCGTCCCGCCGCCGACCACCACCACGTCGTAGCGGCCCAGCACCGGCAATGCACGGCGATCCTGCGGAACGGTCGCCGACTGGTCCGCCGGTCGCACGCCGTCGAGAACTTCGCACACATCGCCCTCGGCGACCGGCTTCGCTGGCGGCGAGCCCGGCAGATGGACTCCGGTCGGCGCCGTCATGCCGGCAGCATCTTCGGCCACGGTCTTGCCCACACGGGTGCCTAACACGATCAACGCCCCGGGTTGCAGGAGGTGTTCGGCTGCCGGACGGGGGACGTCGGCGCAGGCGCCGAGCACGTAAAGATTGGAGATACCTTCGGGACGCAGGGCGTCGAGCGGCAACTGTTGCGCCCCTTGCCACGGACCGACGTAGGCTTGGCGAGCGTGCATCGAGTCGGGCGGAACCTGGTAGAGGCTGTCCGCCGTGAACTGCTGTTCGGGATCGTAGGTTTTTGATCGCACGAGCTGTTCGGCGGCCGCCCAGGCGGCTTCGGTATCCCCGGCCATGGGAACTTGCAGCGTGTACTCGATGACCTGGAACTGGCCGCTGGAGGTTTTTGCGGGATTGGGAAACGGCCCTCGGTAGGGCGGCGCCGTAATTCGCGCGGTCACGCCCGGGCTCTCGTGCATCCGCCCGCCGATCACCACATATTTCATCGTCTGCAGACCGGCCGGAAAAGCACGGAAGCTGGCTCCGGCCATGCGTGCGACGGTTGCTCGCGTAGTTGCGTCGACGATGACTTTCGCGATGACCGCCTGGCGTCCGGCCCGATTGGCCATCACGATGCCGCAGGGTCGGCCGCCTGCATCACGCAGCACGTCGCAGGGAAGACAACTGTAGAGGTACGTCACGCCAGCCGCCAACAGGGCATCGTCGAGCGTCTTCTTGACGTGCATGGGACGCGCGGGCGGGACAAGGGACTTGTCCTTTTGTTCCGGATCGGCGAAAAGCTGCTGAGCCAACGACGTATCGCACTGGTCGCCTGGCTGCTGCCACAGGCGCAGCGTCGCCGTCATGTCGTCGCCCAAATAGGGACGCTCGGCGGCAAGGAACACCTTGGCGCCGGCCTCGGCCGCCGATGTCGCCGCAGCAACACCTCCCGTGCTGCCTCCGACAACGAGCACATCGACCTCACAGACCACCGGAATGGCACGAGCCGACTCTTGAACCTCATCCGCGGCGCGCGTCGCGACGGTCGACATAGCGCACATCGTGAACGAGGCGACGAAAGCGGCTCGGCGATGCAGGAACATACGCAATCCTCTCAGAGATAAGTCGTCCACCTGTCGGCGACGGGTCAAACGGGTATTCCGGGTCACCTGGCGTCTGGGTGGTTGAGTCTCAGATCGGCTTCCCCCAGTCGCCGGAGGTCGTCCAGCGCCGGGACAAGTCGCGCCAGTTTGCTGACGGGGAGATTATCTTCGGCGCGGTTCTCGTGGGAGAGCACCTTGTCCTGGTTGTCAATGGCCACGCCCTGGTTCGCAACGCGGTAGACGTGCAATGCTCCCTTGGACTCGACTTCCAGGTGAGTCTGATAAAACGAGTTGGCCCAGAGGAACAGATCGAGTTCGGCCGCACCGGTGTGCCGGATCGGGACGCGTGGCAGACTGGCGTAGAACTGGTTGGGGCCGAAAAACAGCTCGCCGTGATAGTTGCGGCTGTCCAGGACCGTCCCATCCTGCCCTTTGCCTCCGTGGGTGAAGTCGACCTTGGCGCCCTGGATCGTGGCTCGGCCCGGCGGCTGATTGGTCTGGCCTTCCAAGACAATCCCGTCCATCGCCTGCTCCACGTAGAAATCGCTCATGACGATGCCGTGGTTGTCGCGCAGATACAGCCCGTGCGTGGTGATGGTTGCCAGCCGCGTCATTGAGCCCAGCAGGCCACCTCGGCGCGGATCGCGGCCTTCGACGGTGATCGAGCCTTCGTAGGAACAGTTGAGCAGCACGGTCGCTCGTGCGCTATCGACAAATCGCAGATTGCCCTGCACGTGAGGTGTGACGATCGTGTCGTGTTCGGTGAGCCCCCGGAAATGAAAGCCCTTGACGTCCGGCTCCTTCCGATACATGCCGTAGGCGAAGACGCCGTCATAGGTCATTCGGCTGGGCCGGTCGCTTCCTGTCTGGAGAATGTCAACGGCGTTGTTCATCGGCCCCGAATCGTGGTTTCCGACCGCAATGTTCTCCAGCGTCACGTCCTGAGGATCGCGAACGTGGATCATGGTCCCGCCTTCGGCCCCGCGCCAGACCAACGAGGAGCGGAAACCGCTTCCACCCACGTAGAAATTGGCGCCTGTGATCTGCAGGGTTTCGTGGATGTTGTATCGCCCGGTTGGAAGGTAGGCGATGGCGCCGGCGCCGTTGTCGCGAGCGGCGTCGATGGTCCGTTGAATCGCAGCGGTGTCGTCCGACCGGCCGTCGCCCTTGGCGCCAAAGTCGATTTTCGCATCGAAGACCCGCCCGGGAATTCTTGCCGTGGATCTCAGAAAACGCTGTGAGGCCGACGTCAGCGAGCCGTGGCGTTCGCCGGCAGGCACAACATAAACCCGCCCCTGGTGTCCGGGCCGGATCACGTGCGGTGCGCCGGTCACCCGATTTTCGCTGACCACCAGCCGCTGGTTTCCCGTCTTGACGTTCACAGGCGATTCGCCGGCCGGTCCGCCGGAGAAGGCGCAGTCGAACATCACGACCGGAGCACTCGCGAGCACCACGGCCCCGTCGGGGCTTGTCCAGCCGGCCACATGGCAGTTCTGGATCGTCATCGGGGAGACGCTGCTCTGGTGCACCAGAAACGCTCGCGAACCCACACTGGTGCAGCGCCGAACGGAACAGGCATGTTCCGGGCGAGAACGAATATCGACCTCGCGGCTGCCAACGAAACGCGTGTTGCGCGCGTAGAAGTTGCCATGGCTGCAATCGATCGCCACGTCGCAGCGTCGGAACTCGCATCCATCGAAGGTGTAGTTGTAATCGTTGAAACTCACGAACACGACGCCACGACCGCAGTCTTCGAACAGGCAGTTGTTGAACTCGGTCTCGGCCAGCGCATAGCGGTCGTGTGGTTCGGCCAGCACGGCGGCGTCTGTGAAGTTTCGGAACGCCAGGTGAAGGTGCCGCACCTCCGTTTCGAATCGCTTGTGCGAGTCATGGTGAAACCCGACCGCGGCTTTCCCCCGTCCGTCAAACTGAATGCCCACAAAGCGCGAATAGGCGACCCCGTCGTCGGCGAACAGCTTGCCGCCCGCCTCGCCGTCCCAGACCAAGGTTGTGTCGCGCCCGTGGCCAACGATGGAGACACCGATCAACGGGCCGGTGAGACGCACGGTCCTGGTAATGCGGTAGTTGCCCGGCGGCAGGTAGAGAGTCGATCCACTCTCGACCGTCTCGAGGGCTTTCTGGATCGCAGCCGTGTCGTCCGCCTTGCCGTCGCCGAGGGCCCCCAGATCCTTGACGTTGAGCCAATCCGATCGCGGCGTCCAGGCGAGCCGCGGGATCTGAGAATCATCCGCCACCAGGGTTGCGGGCAGGAGGGAGGAGACGATGCACACAGTCCAAAGAACCCGGACAGACGCGGCCAAGGTGGTTGCGGTTGGCATTTGCATAGGACTTGCTCTCCAGGTTGCTGGTTCGGTCCTTGTTCGTTCCCATGGAATAACGGCTTAGCATCGTTTCAGACACAAACCGTGTCAAGAATCCGGCACAAACCCTGGCCGCCGGGGCATCGAACCTTCTTCGCCGGTTTTTGAATCGTCGTTCTTGATGAAATACCATAAGGCACTCTAACATAAAGGCCTGCGGCGCGTGGGGCAGTGGCTCCCGACGCGCCCACCCGTTGGCTACCGAAGGAGGAGCATTCCTATGCGGCAACACCTCTTGGCATTGGGAGTCATCGTTCTCGCGACATTTCTCGCTGCGCGGCATGCGATGGCTGCAGAGGCCAAGCCAAACCTGGTCTTCATCTTCGTGGACGATCAAGGTTACTACGACTTGGGCTGCTACGGGGCAACCGAAGTCAAGACGCCACGCATCGATCGGATGGCCAGCGAGGGAACGCGATTTACGGACTACTACGCTGCGGCTCCGATTTGCAGCCCATCGCGAGCGGGATTGCTGACGGGATGTTACCCGCGTCGAGTCGGCAACCACATTTGGGTGCATCGAGCCGATTCGCGATCCGGCATTCATCCTGACGAACTGACGATTGCCGAATTGCTGAAGGCGGGTGGCTACGCGACCGCCTGCATCGGCAAATGGCATCTCGGATTTCACGAGCTGTTCCTGCCGCGGAATCAGGGCTTCGATTACTACTTCGGTCTGCTGCACAATCTTGATCCGGTTGAGGTCGTCTATTTCGAAGGCAAGGGCGGCGTGCCCTTGATGCGGAACGGCGATGTCGTCAAGCGTCCGGCCGATCCCGCGGAGCTGACGAAGCTCTACACGAACGAGGCAATCGCGTTCATCGAGAAGAACAAGGAAGGTCCGTTCTTTCTCTACCTGCCGCACACCATGCTTCACAACCCGCTTGGCGTGAGCGAGGAATTCAAAGGCAGCTCGAACTGGGGCAAGTATGGCGACGCGATTCAGGAGTTGGACTACCATGTGGGCCGCATCTTCGACACGCTGAAACGGCTGGGCATCGACGACAACACGATTGTCATCTACGCCTCCGACAACGGCCGCGGCCCCGGACGCGTGCCGCAGCAGAAACTCCGCGGCTACAAGCTTTCCACGTACGAAGGCGGGATTCGCGTGCCGGCGATCGCCTGGGGGCCAGGCTTGGGCTTACAGGCGGGCGCGGAATCGTCGGCCGTCGTGCGCGCCATGGACTGGTATCCGACGCTCGCTACGTTCGCCGGCACTAAGGTTCCCAAGGGTCGCGTCATCGACGGCCGCGACATCAGCCCCTTGCTGAAAGGGGAAACCGATTTCGTGCCACCCCCGGGAATGAAGAAATCGCTGAACGCATTGGTTCCGCTCCGGCGTCGGTGGGATCCGCCCGGCGAATGGGCGCCGTTGATCCATCGCGACGAATACAACGATGCATTTTTCTATCACGGCAGCCAAGGCGCACTCGCCGCGGTACGCTGGCGTCATTGGAAGCTCTATTTGAATCCGAGTCTTACGCTGTATGACCTGGCAAACGACCCGGGAGAATCCACACCGGTGCGCAACGGTGCGGTTCTTCGAAAGCTGCGCGGCATGGCGATTCTGTTTCAGGAAGAGATGCGCCTTGATGCCCGCCCTGCAGGAGACGTTCCATGAAAAGACTATGCCTAATCGCAATCGCTATCGCCCTGAGCGGTGTATGTCCAAACAGCACCTTCGCCAAGCCGCTCAAGGTCTACATCCTGGCGGGCCAATCGAACATGGAGGGGCACGCCCAGGTCCACACCTTTGACTACATCGGCAAGGATCCGAAGACGGCGCCTTTGCTGGAAGAAATGCGGAATCCGGACGGCACGCCGCGCGTGTGCGAGAATGTCTGGATTTCGTATTTCACCGGATGGAAGACGTTCGGCGAAGGGTACGGCAAGCTGACCGCAGGGTATGGGGCTCGCCAGGATCCGACGAGAGACGGCGGCCAGATCGGCCCGGAGTTCACGTTTGGCATCTACATACACAAGCTCACCAACGAGCCGATACTGATCATCAAGACCGCCTGGGGCGGCAAATCGCTCAATACGGATTTTCGCCCGCCCAGTGCCGGGCCGTATGAATTCTCCCAGGACCAACTCGACTCGTTCGCGAAGCGGGGTGTGGATATCGAACAGGTTAAGGCGGAGAAGGCCGAGGCGACCGGTCGCTATTACCGCCTCATGATGGAGCACGTCAAGCACGTCCTCCGCGACGTCAAACGTGTTTGTCCCGTCTACGACGAGAAGGAAGGCTACGAGATCGCCGGCTTCGTCTGGTTCCAGGGCTGGAACGACATGGTCGATGGCGGGACCTATCCGAACCGGGACGATCCGGACCGATATGCGCTGTACAGCGAGCTATTGGCCGACTTCATCCGCGACGTTCGCAAGGATCTTAACGCGCCGGACATGCGTTTCGTGATCGGTGTCTTGGGCGTCGGCGGCCCTGACGCACAAATTCCCTTCCGCCGAGCGATGGCGGCGCCGGCGTCGATGCCGGAATTCCAAGGGAACGTCGTCGCCGTCGAGACGGCGCCCTTCTGGGATTTCGACATCGTCGAGGCCCAGCCGAGACAGGCCGAATACAACCGTATCCTCGATACGGCACACGCGATGACAGCCGAGGGGCTCATCGATGAGGATTCCGCCGGGGAAGGCTACTGGCAACCGATCGACAACACAAAACCAGAAGACCGGATCTGGCGTTTCATTTCACTCGATGCCGAGCAGAAGCAAGACCAGCTTCAGGAATACACAGATCGCCGCTTTCGCCGGATCACTCTGCCGGAGGAGTTGGAGAACTGGTATGCGCCCGACTTTGATGATTCCCACTGGGCTCAGGGCGCTGCCCCGGTTGGAAAAGGCGAGTGGAAGCGAGGCGGCAAGACCGTTAGGAACAGCTCCCGCTGGGGCGAGGGCGAGTTCCTCTTGATGCGGACGACGTTCAACGTCGACAAGCTCGACTACGCCGCATATCGCCTCAGCGTCCTCGCTCGACAGGGTTTCGACGTCTATTTGAACGGCCACAAGATCCACACTTATGTCTGGTGGAAGAACGAGCCCTATTACCGCGCCATCCCGCTGACCGAACAGGAAACGCAGTACCTCAAGAAGGGCGAGAACGTGTTGGCCGTCTACGCGAACGACCAGTACGGACGCGACCCGGAGGAGCAGCATTACGGCTCCGTCGATGCCGCGATCCAAGGCATCACCGACGCCAACCAGGCCAAACTCGACAAGGACCTGGAATCCGTGTTCTCGGCCGAGGATCGAGAGATCATGAAGGGCAGCTCGAACGGAGGCTACCACTACCTGGGTAGCGCCAAGATCATGGCGCAAATCGGAAAAGCCTTTGCCGAGGCGATGGTCAAGTAAGAGCGCCCATCCGCGGTGGAAGTGCAAACGAATGAAGTCGGAAACAAGACCGAAGGCTGAAGGCCGAAGACTGAAGGACGGAAGAATATGGAATTTTCGCGCATCGAAAGCGGCTTTCCATCACAATCGAGCTCGCATCAGGAACCTACAGCCTACAGTCTTCAGCCCTAGCCCAGCTTTTCAGGGAATCCGCAGCTCTCGAACGTCTCCTCCTTTTCACTCTGAGAAAGGTGTCTCTGATGCGAATTGTATTCCGAGTCCTGCTGGTTGCGATTTTGGCGTGGCCGCTGGTCGCGCTGTCCCAGGAGACCGTCGTTGTTCGGCCCAAGGAGATTGACGACGTGCTGGTCAATCCCGGAATCGGGTTCATGACCTTTCAACGGTTCAACGGAGACACGCTGAACGAGGGCAAAAAGTGGACCGAGGGGTATCCCATCGAATATCAGGAATTCGACGGCAACCTGGAAAACGAAGACTATCCCATGACCTCGTTGGCGTACTTCCGCATCTATTGGAAGTTCATCGAGCCGGCCAAAGGTGAATATCGCTGGGATCTCCTCGACAAAGTTCTGGAGACGGCGGCGGCACGAGGCCAGACCCTGCTCCTTCGCATCGCTCCTTACGGCACGGGAGCGAATAACGACGTGCCCGACTGGTACCGGGCCCTGGTCGGACCGGAGAAGAACCTGCCCGAACGAAAGTGGCGAACGGATCCGGAAGATCCTCGGTATGCCGAACATTTCGGCGGCATGATCCGTGCATTGGGAAATCGGTACGACGGGCACCCGGGCCTCGAAAGCGTGGATCTTTCCATCGTCGGCGCCTGGGGAGAAGGAGCCGGCTCGGCCCGACTCAGCCAGAAAACTCGCGAGGCACTCGTGGACAGCTACCTCGACGGATTCTCCAAGTCGCCTCTGGTCATGCTCCTGACGGACGAGAAGACCAACGGGTACGGACTGTCGAAGCGCCCCGTCGGTTGGAGGGTCGACTGCCTGGGCGACATGGGCGGATTCAGTCGAAGCTGGTGCCACATGCTGGATTACTATCCCCAGGCGATGTTGCCAGGCGACAATCTGTACGACGGCGCTGTCGTGATTCCCGCGGATACGTCCGAGGGTGAATACGACGTGGACATCGGCATCCTGGAAGAGCAAACAGACCGACCGGCGGTCAGGCTGGCGATCGCCGGTCGAAGAGAGGACGGATGGTACAACGTGGGAACGATCCGCGTTCAGCGGTGATTTGTGATATGCCGTTTCATTTCTCTCCCCCCACTCGCTTTCGCCACTGTTCAAACTGTGTTGCCAGTTCTTTCGTCCGTTCCGGCTGCCGTGCTGCCAAATCGATTGTCTCGGTGCCGTCCGCTTCAAGATCGTAGAGTTGCCACGATCCGCCGCTTCTCGGACGGACGGCCTTCCACGGTCCCATCCGGATAGCGTAATGCTGGGGCACGCTCCAGCACAGCATCGGATGCCCCTCTCGCTGACGCCCCTGAAAGACCGGCAGCAGGCTTCTTCCTTCCATCGGGACGGGCCTGCGGCCGTGAAACTCAGCCGGATACTCTTCTCCCGCCACATCCAAACAGGTCGCCATGATGTCGATTACATGCCCGACCTGATCGGTAAGGCCGCCGCGAGGCTGAACGACGGCCGGCCAGCGAACGACCAGGGGCGTGCGGATGCCACCTTCGTAGCCGGTCAGCTTCGTACCACGCAGCGGCGCGTTGCTCACGTTGGCCCACGCCAGCCCGTAGGCGGCGAAGGTATCATGCGGACCGGGAAGGTTGTCTGGCCCGCTGCCGGGGCGGATCGGCACGCCGTCCTTTCGCCAGCGATCGTTGGCTCCATTGGGCGTGAAGCCAAAGCCGCCGTTGGTGGGTGCGACCCCGCCGTCTGGCGCCGCTCCGTTGTCAGACAGGAACATCACCAGGGTGTCGTCAGCTTTCCCGGAATTCTGAACGATCTCCAGAAGCTGGCCGAGTCCGCGATCAATGGCCTCCACTTGCGCTGCATACACGGCCATACGTTCCGCCTGCCAGTCCTTGTTCGGGTCCGCTTCCCACTCGTGGATGCTCGCGGGTCGCGGCGACAGCTCCCAGGCGCTGGGAACGATGCCCAACTCGCGCTGCTTCAGGAACCGTCGTTGCCGCCACTGGTCCCAGCCATATTCCCGATACTGCTGGCGGTATGGCGCGATGTCTGCTTCACGGGCGTGCAAGGGCCAGTGCGGAGCGATGTGCGCCACGTACAGAAAGAAGGGTTGGTCTCGACCGACAGCCTCTTCGAGAAACTCAACCGCAAAGTCGTTGATGGCGTCCGTCAGATAGAAATCCTGGGGCATCTCCCAAGAATCGCGGTCCAAACGGTACGGGTTTTGTTCAACCTCGTGGAAGTAGCTGATCTTCGCCTGGCACATGGGACCGAAGAAGCGGTCGAAGCCACGATCGACCGCCAGGTCTCGCCCCTGCCATTTCCCCACCATCATCGTGCGATAGCCGGCCACTTGCAGCAGTTCAGCAACCGTCACGCACTTGCTGAAGTCCTTCGGCTCATTCCAACGGTCGCCTCGATGGCCAACCTGTTGGCAATACAATCCCGTAAGCAGGGAGGCCCTCGTGGGTCCGCATATCGAGTTGTTGTAGAACTGGGTGAACCGCAGCCCGTCTCGGGCCAGCGAGTCGATGTGTGGGGTGCCCAGTTCGCCACCGTAACAACCGATGTCGGACCAGCCGAGATCGTCCGCCATGACGAGGATGATATTGGGGCGTTGCGCGGGGGCAACGTCTGCAGCATACGCACTGTCGAACAACACCAGGCACAGGGCACATGCCCCTGCAAGCAGTCGCTTCATCACCCATCCCCTCCTGCCAGACAATTGCATCCAGACAGATGCCAGCGTAACAGACCATCATGGCGGGGGCCAGCACATTCTTGTGCCGGCGTTTGCCATGCGATAGGATTGCGGGCGCTCCGTGCGTTTTGGAAGGCTGGAACGGCGACAACCTCGGCTGTTCCGTCGAAGCTCGGGTCGTGCCAATCGAGGGCAAAGCGCAAGACTTTGCTGGCAAACAGGCCGACTACGGCAATCACCTGGTGTGGGTCTACGGGCACTATGCCGACGAGCTGCAGCAACTCGGCAAAATGCTCGGGATGGAAGTGGACGTGGTTGGATAAAGAGGTGTGGCGAGTTCAGCATGGGTGGCACGCGCAGAGCTCCGAGCGAAGCGATGGGCGTGGTGGTTTAACCGCTCACGCTCATCGCCTCGGAACAGGACCTCTTGTGGCTGAGCCACCCTGACGATCTTCCGACTGTGCCAACAGAGATGGGAGACCTAATGCGGAAAATCATCAGGGCCACCCGCGGTCGCGACGGAAGGGATACGAGTTGCCCGAGATCGTGTAGAAACGCGACCAGGAGCTATTTCCCGACGCGCAGCTTCACAGGACCGATGAGGCCGGAAGGGGACAAGGGTTTGTTTTTGATGTAGGGGGATTCGTAGACGCTTGGCTCGGCGATTCGAGTGACGCGATCCTTCGGAGCGAGCTTCGAGTCGCTGACGATACGGTTGTGCCAGGAGTTGGCCACGCGAACGGTGAGCCGGTTCTCACCGTCTTTCAACACCCCGGTGATCTCGTAGCGGTACGGCGTGAACCAGCGGATCCCGAGGTCCTTGCCGTTGAGAGTCACCTGGCACAGGTCGCACACCTGTCCGAGGTCGAGGGTGACTTGTTCGCTCGGATCGATTTGACTCAGGTCGCAAGAAAACTGCTTCGTGTAAGTGGCGATGCCGCTGAATCCGCGCACACCAGGCTCCGAATGCGTTTGCAGCGGCAGCAGTTCTTCGAGGGATATCTGTTCGGGCGCTCCTGAATCGGCCGGAAACGCGACGTTCCAGGGGCCACTGAGCGTTTGGATGACACTGGAGACGCATGGACGAGAGCCGGCGGTTGCTCCTTGCTGTGTTGGCTTCTCCCGGAAGACGACGAAGGTCGACTGGAGTGAGGTCATCTCCATCTGGACCTTGACACCGTCGGGCGTGTGTTCGTGCGGAGCGGCGGCGATTTGACCTGTCATCGGGTCCCAGAACTCAGGAGTGCGCCCTTTCACTCTGAACACAAACGCCGTTTTGACGCTGGCCGCTTTGCGGTTGACCACAAAGAAGAGGTCGGCTGTCTCCGTGCGGCGGTGAACGTAGCGGAGCGGAGAAGGGGCAACCGGCTTGATCGCCGCCGGTGTTCCGTTCTTCTCGAGCTGTGCGACGATCGCGGCCTGGTCGAAGTTGGGAACCCTCACTAGCCGCGGATGCTGCGATACCTCTCTGGCCACCTCGCGCATCCTCTGATCACATGCGGGATAGTCGATCAAGCTTGGGGAGTTGCCCGGAAACTCGCCTTCCCAGATGACGGTCACGCCTTCGTCGAGCAGTCGCCGAATCGCGTCGAGCGTCTCCAGGGGCATCGTCGGCACGGAGCTGGCCGAGACAAACAGCAGCGAGTAGTCTGCCCCGCTGGCAAGCGACATGCGTCCGGCCTTTCCCGAGGCGTGCCGTCGGAGGATCTCGTCGCTGACGAAATCGAAGGCGTAGTCTTTGCGATAGTTGAGCAGGCCGTCTTCGCTGGGAGCTTGCCAGCGATAATTCTCCGATGAGCGAAAAGTCCTGTAGATCGCCACGTCGGCAACGTTCTTACCCGACTGAAGCAGGAAACAGCATCGCCCCAGGTAGTCGAAAAAGGGGCGTCCCATCGACCACCAGGTTTGCTGGTAGTTCAGGTGCGGCCCGACGGAATGCAGCCAGCCCGGCTTGCCAGCGGCGGCAGGCGAGTACTCGACGACGGCCGGAGCAAGATAGTTGCCTCCGAGCAGAAACGCCTCATCGGCACGGGGTTTCAAGGTGGCAGGCGTGATGCGATGGGGTTCGTGGCGCGCCGTGAACGACTCCAACGCGACCAGCCGATGCCCGTAGGTGTGTGCGGCCGAGGAAGGGATCTTCACGTAGGCACGGCCTTCCATCCAGAGCTCCCCCATTGGAACACTGACGGCGCCGAGACCTTCGAGCAGGTTGTTTGGGATGCAGTGGCTTGGGCCGGCGCCCGCCTCGCCGGTAATGGCGACCTCGCGCGACTCGCACCAATCAGTCACCCGCTGGTAGTGCGTCTCGATGATCAGTCGACTCACCACGTTCCAGAAATCGTAAAGGAACCGACGTCCCTTTTCGCCCAGGTCGTAGCCCGCGACGACCACTGGCAGGTAGGGAGCGGGATCGTAGCCGCAACGCTTCTGAAACTCGTCACGAAAGCCGGGCGTCCAGGTGGGATTGCCCATCTCCCAGCTATCGGTGCCGAAGCCGTCGAACGCCGTTTGATCAAATGGCCCGAGCTTCTCGACAAACTTCTGGGCGAACTTGCGAAGATGCAGGTCCGTGCCCTCGGTCGAAAGGTGATCGTGGTGGAGTCCGCCACCGGAAGGACTCGCACTCATGAGTTGCTTGCCCGACGCTGCACTGAAGAACGAGTAGAGGGCCCACTGCCCGGCGGGCACGTTCCACAAGATTTCTCGCGAGTCGGTCACTTCTGTCGACAGGTCAATCGTTTCCGACCCATCCTTCCGCACGGCGATGACAAACGCGTTTCCGTGGCGCAGTTCCTCCAAACTGGGACGTTCGTCTTTGGTTGGAATCGGACCGGTGTACTTGTGAGTATCCTGCGCTATGGATAGCTCTGCCTTGGTCAGGACCTGCGAAGAATCCTCGGGCGAGACCCAGGGCCCGCCGGCGTTCCAGCCGCTTCCAAACCGGCTTCGGAGAATAAGGTTCAACCGCTTGCACTCCCTTTCGGCATGGGCAAACATATCGAGCCACTCGGAGCTCATAAACGGAATGTCCTTGATCGACTCCGTTTGTTCGTCACGCGGTTGCAGGACGGTGTCCTTGATCTCAACGCCGCCGAACCCCTGGTTGGCGAATTGCTCGAGCTGGTGGGTCAACTCCTCTTTAGTGAACGCGCTGCCATGACACTGCCACCAGCACCAGATCCGCGAGATCGGCGGCGGGTCGCTGAATCCGGCTTCCAGTGCAAGCGGTTTGCCCGGTTTGAAGAGTCCCAAGGCGTCCGTCGGGCCTGCGTTCTCGGTGCATGTTTCTTCCGCCTCTACACCGCGAATGACAGCAAGAAACGTCATTCCGGCGAACGAGAGAGTTAAGGTGAAACGCAGCAGAGAATCGAAAGACGGCGTGGAACGCATAGAGGGTTGCTCCTTTTGGTTGACCTCTGGAATACCGAGGACAAGACCTCTTGTGGCTGAGCCACCCTGACGATTTTCCGGCTGTACCAACAGAAATGGGAGACCGAATGCGGAGAATCATCAGGGTCACCCGCGTTCGAAAGACGGCGTGGAACGCATGGAGGGTCGCTCCTTTTGGTTGGCCTCCGGCATGCCGAAAACAAGACCTCTTGTGGCAGAGCCACCCTGACGATTTTCCGGCTGTGCTAACAGAAATGGGAAACTGAATGCGGAAAATCATCAGGGCCACCCCGTGCCGGGTGTCAGATCTTGTCCGCGGTGGGCACGACGAAGGGCTCGCGATACTGGCGGGTGAGCATGGCGCTGGCCGCGGGGTTGTCGGGGAAGGTCTCTTCGTCGATTGCCAGCCACGGCCCGAGCGTGAGTGGCCCGAACTTGATACGGCGTTTTTCCAGGTCGAAGTCGTTTTCGGCCAGGTGTTTCTGGATGCCTTCGAACGTCTCGAGCACGTCGTCGTTGGTGTCGAGCCCTTCCAGCTGCGTCTTGATCTCGCCGTTGGAGGCCGAGCGGCCCAACTGCTGAGAGATATTGGCCACGTGGACAATCGCCGTCGACTGATGGCCCTCGATGATCGGAGCGTTCAGGTCTTCGACCTTGCGACTATGAACCGCCTCGATGAAATTGCCGAAGTGATTGTCGCCCTCGCCGGTCAGCTTCTCGATCATTTTTCCGTCGGAGTCGAAGGCGGTCACGCCACTGAACGTGGCGACCAGGTAGCCTTCCGTTCCTTCGATCAAGATATTGGCGTCCTGCGGGGGTGGACCGCTCTTGAGGTTGCGGATTTCCTGCACAACGGTCGTCGGACCGAAGTCGTGAATGGTCACCTGCGTGTTCGGCGTTTGTCCGGCGTCGTCGAAGTGGCGCGCGCCGTAGCTCATCACGCCGCGTCCCAGCCCGGTCAGGCCGGTGATCTTCCGCATCAGGTCGACGACATGGACGCTGTTGTTTCCCAATTCGCCGTTTCCGTAGTTCCAGATCCAGTGCCAGTCGTAGTGGAAGTGCGGTCGCGTGAGCGGGAGTTCCATAGGGGCGGGGCCGGCCCAGAGGTTGTAGTCGACGCTCTCGGGCACCTCGTATGTTCCCAGCGGGCCCATATGATTTCGCGGGCGGTACATGTAGCACTTGGCCAGCTTGATCTCGCCAAGCTTGCCTTGCCGGACGTATTCGGCGGCGGCCTTGGCCTGGCCGGTCGAACGATGCTGGGTTCCGCCCTGGCAGATCCGCTGGTACTTCTCCATGACCTGGACCATGCGTCGGCCCTCGGAGACGTTATGGCTGACCGGCTTTTCGACGTACACATCCTTGCCGGCCTGCATGGCCCAGATGGCCGCCAGTGCGTGCCAGTGGTTGGGCGTGGCGACGGTGACGACGTCGACCGACTTGTCGTCGAAGATCCGCCGCATGTCCTCGACGAACTTGGGCTTGCTGTCGAACCCGGCGGCCACCTCGGGCCCGATCGCCTTGTCGCAGTCGCAGATGTAGCTGATGACACAGTCTTTCCGGGCAGCGGCCATCTTGGCGTGGGCCTTGCCACGGCCGCGAGCGCCGATCACGGCAACGCTCAGACGTTCGTTGGGACTGGTGCTTTGCTCCTGCTGGGCCATGACAGACCCGACGGCAGGACCGGCGACGGCGGCGGCCGTAGCTAACATCGACTGCTCAAGAAAACGGCGGCGGCTGAGAGATTTCATGTCAGCAGTGTCCTCGCAAAAGGAGACGAAACAATCGGGGGGTGGGACCGGCGGCACTGCGCCGACAAGCAACTGACATCTTCGTTGGCACAACAACGGAATGCAACCTGCTACCCAATTTGGTAAGCTGGATTGGCATAATCACCAGGCCGTGCCATTCGCGGCCTGGATTCTCATTCCCATTTCGACAGCACGAATGCGACCTTGGGAGCTTCTTCTATGCTAAACGACGGCGAAAAAGGTGTTGTGATTCAGCGGGATCGGCAGACCTACGGAATTGCTCCTCACATTCCTTGCGGTGTGGTAACGCCTGAGATCCTCCGCAAGATTGCCGACGTGGCGGAAAAATACAACGTGCCCATGCTCAAGATCACGAGTGCCGCCCGTATTGCCATGCTCGGCATTGAAGAGAAGGACGTCGACGCCATCTGGGCGGAGTTGGGAATTCAGCCGGGAAGCGTCGTCGGAATCTGTGTCCGTAGCATCAAGGCCTGTCCCGGCACGACTTACTGCAAACGAGGCCAGTTGGATAGCCTCGGCATCGGAAAGATGCTCGACGACAAGTACCACGGCATGCAGTTGCCGGGAAAGATGAAGATCGGCGTGAGCGGATGCCCGAACCAGTGCGGGGAGACCAGTTTCAAGGATATCGGACTGGTCGGCACCCCCAAAGGCTGGCGAGTGTACGTTGGAGGAAATGGGGGCACGAACCCTCGAATTGGCGAGATCCTGGCCCAGCGGATCGACGATGAAGCGGCCCTCGAATTAGTCGACAAGATCCTCGAATACTACCGGCAGAACGCCAAACCCAAAGAGAGAATGGGGCGAATGATAGAACGGCTTGGTCTTGCCGACATGGAGGAAGCTCTGGGCCTTGGCAGCGATATTTGATCAAGAGGGACACCGAACCATGTTTGACCGATGGACAAGAGTAGCCGTTTTGGCAGCCGCAGTGCTTTGCACGTTTGACAACCGGCTTGGCGCGGATGAGACGACGCATCCTCTGCAGCACATCAATACAGGCTTTGAAAACGCTTCGCCCTTGTGGTGGGAAGTCGACGCAGAAGGAGTGGTCCATGTCCATCTGGTCTACGACCAGCAGCGCGGCGCTCCGAATCGGGCCAACGGGCACTGGAACTTCAGGATCGACGCGGAGCCGGGTGCGGATCTGACGATCCTGCTGGGCCCCTTCGCCAACATCTACAATGGCAGACTCGGCACGGCGGTTCGCGAGCCGGCGACGACTTTCGTCTCAGATGACGGGAAAGAGTGGCGAGCGGTCAAGATGGAATACGTCGAGCCGGACCATCGGCGGCTGAAGGTGCACATAAGCGGCCCGTCGCTCTATGTGGCTCGCCTGCAACCCTACTCGATTTCCGACCTGGAGAAACTGAAAACTGAAATCGCGGGCGATGCGATGGTCGAAATCACGGCGATCGGGCACACGGTGGAAGATCGCGAGTTGGAGATGATCCGGGTCGGATCCCCCGACGCTCCGCACCGCGTGCTGATTCGCGCCCGCGCTCACCCCTGGGAACCTGGCGGCAATTGGGTGCTGGAAGGGTTGATTCGTCGGCTGCTGCGGGGCGACGCCCAGGCGCAGCAGTGTCTGGCAACCTACTGCCTGTACGTGATGCCTATGGCAAACAAAGATGGGGTTGCCCGTGGACGGACTCGCTTCAATGGGAACGGCAAGGATCTCAACCGCGACTGGCTCCAACCCGCCGATCCGACGTTGGCACCGGAAAACGCCGCACTCGAGAAATGGCTCGAGGCGAAGATCGCGGGCCGGCAGCGTCCCGATCTGGCCATCGACTTCCACAATGATGCCTACGGCAATCTGCATTTTCCCCGACTAGAGGGTGACGATGCTCGGCGGGAAGACCATCTGGCCAAGCTGAAGCGTTTCGAAGAGGTGTTGCGAGCGAATTCGTGGTTTACGGAAGGGAGTTCGACGGGAATCTCTCCAACCTTTGCCGGAGGGCTGCAGACGCGATACGGAATTCCCGCGTGTATCCACGAATTGAACGCGGACTGGATTGCCGGGCTGAAGGATTACCCATCTGCCGCCAACTGGAAGAAGTACGGTGAACAGCTCAGCACCGTCTTCCTCAAGTATTTTCAACAGGAAGAGCCATGAACATGTGCCCGTCGAACGAAACGGGCACCGCTACTCATCTGCCCCCACAAGGCACCAGTCTTTGCCTGTGCGGCGAAACTCGGCAGCGCCTCGCGCGACAACCCCCGAGTAGCCGACCCGGTTGTTGTTAGACTCCGGAACATAAATATCCGGGCTTGCCAATAGCAAGCGCGATGGATCCTTACCGTCGTACACTCGCATCGCCACACGGTCCGTCATCACCACACCTTCGAGGCGATACTCGCGATTCGCATCAGCGTCCCACTCGTCGGCCTGCCACAATGTCTTCCCGCCAAGTGACTCCAGCCGAGGGCCGTCGTCAGTCATCAGCGTCAGGAACCCGGAGGTCAAACTTCGGTCGGCCTGGAAAACCACGCCTGCCGCCTTTGCTGCTGGAGATTTGCGAACAAAGCATGACGAGGTTCCCTGCGCTCGTCCTTTCATGATATTGAGCGCCGCGGCTTGACGGCACGAACCGACCTGGACGAGTCCCTTTTGTTCCGGCTCCGCCCACTTCCACTCCCCGTCTCCCAATGTGAGCCAGGATCGACCTAAAGAGCCGACAGTCGACTCCTCCGAGGTTACCCCTGCGCCAGTCGACTCTTCTTTGAACGCCCAGAATTCAGCCGGTCCTCTCCAGGTGTGCAAACCCAAATATCCCGGTTCGTTCGTAGACTCACCGTCCATTTCAACCCAGTTCGAGTCGGAAATGACGGTGACGCCGTCAGCTGCCAATTGCTGGATTCTGACTTGCCCCTCGCGAGTCTCGGCTCGCAGAACATACTCGGTGTCCCAATGCCAACGTCCTTGCGGACTTGACCAAAGCGTTTTCGGCGCCGGCTTGTACCCTATCAGCATCAAGGCCCCGTCGCCAAATCGCCCCCCAAGCCAGGCCAGGAAGCCCTTGTCATCCTCGTTTCGATAGAGGAAGAACATCCCGGTTCCCCCGGTGTCGCGATCGACTCGCACTCGGCATTCCCACGTTCGATGCGTGCCGGCCACGTCTCGAAAGACGGCCCAACTCCGTTCACATTTTGCGTATTGCCGCACACGCTGGCGTTCTGCGGTGGTCCACATCCACCGCCCGTCGCCTTGCAGGTCCCACGATTCTTCGTTGTTCTGAAGCCGACGTTTGTTGGGCGGATCTGCCACCAGCCCGGAAAGAGGTTCGACGTTCCGCTGGACGCCAAGGAACCTCGCTCGGCCTTGCGTTGTGAACAGCCCCATCGAGCCTCCCGTCACACGCTCCCCCTTACCGAGAGCGATCCACGGGCTCTGCGAAATCAGGACATCTCCCGTTCCCTCGAACATCTGCACGCGCAGCCTGCCAGCCTCGACAACTGCCTCCAAGACGTAGGGATGATAGTCGCTCCACGGCGCAAACCGATCTTCCCACAGCGTTTTGCCTTGGGCTGTCCGGACAAGGAACCCACCCACGTTGGAACACCGACCCAAGAGAATCTGAAGCCCCCTGACCGCGTGCGGATCCGCATCCAACCAGAGTCCCGCCTCGGCAGTATCCGGCGAGACCTTCACCACTGCACGACAGGCTCGGATCGACTCGGTCCCGCTCGACGAGAAAATCAACCCGGAGCCCGTCTCGCTTTCCTGGCAAATGATCGGCACAATCTCCCGATCGAATCTCCACTTGCCGGTCACCGGTGTCCAGTCAGCGACTGGTTCCGCACCGGTTGCCAATCGTTCCAGGCAGGGAACGAAGAGGCAGACGGTTAGTGCCAACAATTGGATTGTCCTCATGTGCCAACTCTCCTGCAAATGGTCTCGCGGGCACGATTCGCTCACTGAATCAATGCGATCATCACGCCGGGTCGAAACAGGGCACGGCCAGTTGCACGCCACCTTTTCTAGCCGACTGGTTGGCCACGATGCCTGGCACCGTCATCGCCAGCGCCTCGTACAGGTCGACCGCCGGTTCACGATCCTCGAGGAGGGCCGTCGTGAATTCCCGTGTGATGAACGGGTGCGAATTGCCGTGTCCGGTGGGTACGCGCATCGGCTCCGGAAGCAATTCCATGTAGTCGCCCAGGGTTGTCTGATCCGGTTTTCCCTTGCGTTGAAACACGAAGGGCTGTCCGCTGCCGCTTCGCATGTACAGCGCCGCGTATTCTCCGATCCACTGGGCCCGTTCGCCGGCGTTATGGAGATGCCATGCCACGTTGCAGCGGCAGATGCTATTGCCGGTTGTCTTGAACAAGCCCATCATATTTCGGAAAGGGTTGTCATAGACATTCTCACGATACACTTCATGGTCCGGGCCCCATCCAAGGCACGACATGCCTGGCATGGTCCGGAGCACCTGTGAAAACGGCGACTGCGTCGATGTTTGGATCGAGGACCAACTTCTCCAGCGACTCATAGGCCTTCTCGCAACTATAAACACGCTGCAGGTGACTCCTGCGATCCGGCCGTAGATCACTGACGGCCTCGACCACGCAATTCGGATCGAGATGCCATTGGAAGGCCGCTCCAAATCCACCACCCACGATCCCCATTCGCACCTTTTTTGCCGGTTCCCCAGCCGAGGCCCCGGCTGACAGTCCAAGCGACGCCGCCAACGCAGTCGAACTCGTCACGTTCAAGAATCCACGGCGCGTCACCCCGGTTCTGTCTTTGTTCATTGCAGGTCTCCACGGAAGTGGTTCGATGGATTGCGGACTTACCAGCGGAGGCTATTGTAGCAATGTGCCTGCCATCAAGCGAACGGAATGGCCGGCCCAGGCCGCACTTGCCGACGATCCGGTTCCGATCGTTCTGGATCAAATTGACTCGGCACATCTGCAGTACTACGATGCCTTGCAGTGGGCACCCGTTCGCCTCCGGGGACAAACGTCCGCCAATAATACGCAACCACCGGTCGCAACCCGACCGGACCCAAGAGCAATAGGAATTCCACAATGCACGGCTCTTTTAGCGCGATACGATATGCCGGACTGGCACTCCTTTTCATGGCCACCGTGTGTCCGGCGGCCGAGTCTCGCCCCAATGTCATTGTGATCCTGGCCGACGATCTGGGGTATGGGGACACCAGCCTGTTCGATGGCTGGGTCAAGACTCCGCAGATTGAACGCCTGGCTTCCGAGGGCCTGACCTTTACCGACTTTCACTCCAACAGCTCCGTTTGCAGCCCCACGCGCGCGTCACTGCTCACCGGCCGCTATCAGCAGCGAGTTGGAATCGTCGACGTGATTACGAGACACCTGGACACGCCCGGACTGGACCCCTCCGAGCTGACCATTCCGCGACTCATGAAGCAGAACGGGTACAGGACCGCACTCTTCGGCAAATGGCACTTGGGCGTGGAAGCGGGACAGAATCCAATCTGCCATGGTTTTGACCAGTTTGTCGGCTACCTCAACGGCGCAGCGGACTACCACAATCACGGCGACTGGTACAACGGCCAGCAGCGCACGGACATCAAGGGCTACACCACGCATCTGATCACCGATCACGCCGTGCGTTTCATCAGGGAAAACAAAAAGACCCCCTTCTTCCTCTATGTGGCCCACGAGGCCGTTCACCTGCCGTTCCAAACGCCTGACGACACGCTGGAGAACCGTCCGAAGAGGAAGCTCACGTCTCAGGAAATGTGGGACCCGAATAGAATTCGCCCCAAGTACAAGATCATGTTGGAAGAAATGGACAAAGGCATCGGCCAGATTCTGGACACAGTCCGCAGCGAGGGGCTTGCCGAGAACACGTTTCTCTTCTTCTTTTCCGACAATGGGGCGATCGGGGCGGGTGGGTCCAACAAGCCGTTCCGAGGCGGCAAGTTCAGCAATTACGAAGGAGGACATCGTGTGCCGGCCATTGCCTGGTGGCCCGGCAAGATCGAAGCCGGGAGCACAAGCGACGAGTTGATGGTGGGCATGGACCTTCTGCCGACCATCATGGACATCGTGGGCATCGACATCCCCAAGGAACGTAAGCTGGACGGGATCAGCTTCAAAGATCACCTGCTCGATCAAGCCGACATGCCAGAGCGTCGCGTATTCTTCGGATACGAACCGAAATTAGGCACCGCGATGCGGGACGGCCCTTGGAAAATGCAGACCAAGGGCGATGTCGTCGAGTTGTACGACTTGCGCAAGGATATCAAGGAAACAACCAACGTCGCGGATCAATACCCCAAACGCACCGAGGAAATGAAGGCCGCCATCCAGAAGTGGAAACAGGAAGTGACGCCCGATACCGAGTTGCCGCTCGGTAGACGCTAAATGACCTTGCACGATTCCAGGAGATCGTGTGCCACTGCTCGGCCACACGCCGCAGAATCCCTGAATCCTCAGAGACACGTGCTCCCGGCGTGTGGACAAGCAGTGTCCAGTGCGACGGCGTTTCCAGGAATCACGCAAGTTCATTTACCTAGCGAACCGACGTCACGGTAAACCGTAGTTCCTCGCCCGGCTTGAGCGTTACTTGCAGACCTTCGGCGAGCTGCTTTCCGGAGTACGTTGCTGGAGCATCCCCCAGTCCCTTGATCGTATAGTCGTTGCCGGCTTCCACGGTGAACCACTCGGGAAGCGTGTTCATGCGAGGCCAGTCCTTCGTGAATCCCATGTAGTGGCGATGGCGCGGAATGTCGAACACAATCTTACCTTCGTAGGGCTCGTCCGCCTTCAGAAGAACGGCGATTCCTCCATCAACATCAACGGCGCCCAGCTTCAGGTCTCTTCTCCAAGGCCGGGCAACGGTCCCGCGTGTGTGCATCAGGGCGTGCATGATGCACGTCCTTACGCCGTTGGATTGCAGCTTCATCGTGCCCCATAGACCGCACGTATCCAATGGATCGTTGAAACGCACGATATTCGCCGCCACTTCCCGATCCGCCCAGGCAATCCCTTCAGGGACTGGCAGTCGGTTCATCATATAGAGCCCGCCTTCGACCGAATCGGCCGATCCATCGATGGATCCTTCCCACCTGTAATTCTTGTACTGCGGCTTCATGAGGCTGCGCAAAGTCCGCTGCATCTGCGATTGATAAACCGGCTTGCCTATGACCATGTCGTAGCAAAGATAGGCGACATAGTTGTAACCCCATCCGTCACTCAAGCCGCTCTTGGAATCGTCGAGCCGATTGAACATGACGCCGTCTTCGTTGATCCCCCTCGCGAGAATCTCGTCCAACATCTTCTTCATGTGGGGAAGATGCTGCTTCGCCTTTTCGGGGTTATGCACCGACTCGACCGCGAGCAAAAGCCCCAGTCCGCCGATGATCTCACACCCGTGATCGCGAAGCCGCGTGGGCACGAAATCGCCCTTAAGCAGGTAGTAGTCGGCAAGTCGCTCGGCGTATTCGAGATACTTCTTCTCGCCAGTCATCGTGTACATGCGGGCTAATGCCTGAATCTGTTCGCCGTTGATCTCCAGGTTCTCCGAAGGAATCTTCCCGTAGTCCGTGTCGATTGCAGGATTTGCCCAAATCTCGTCCTCCACGGCCTGCATCCGATCGAACCATTCATCTCGACCAGTGACCTCAACGATAGCGATCAGCCCGTCTTTCACGTACTCGCTGCCGCCAAACGTGTTTTTGGCGTCGGCGAAGAACCCCGTCGGGCAATGCTTGATCTCGGCGTGCAAAGCGCCGCGAACCGGACCGTTGAGGGCTTCCAGGTCTGTGAGCCACGCAGCCCAGACAAGAAACGGATAACAGTCAGCCCACGCGTCTTGATAGTTGAAATTACCGTCGGGATGATACAGGCCCGTGTCCGGTTCGATCTTCTTGAGCGCCACTTCATGCAGCCAACGCTGAACCTTGCTTATCGTGTAACTCGCAATCTCTGCCGATCGCTCGAGCGGGTCTGTGGGAAGCTCCCTGGCCAGGTCCTCGCCGGAAGCAACAATGCCAACGAAACTGGTTGACGAATGGCCCGTGACAGCCGTTGTCTTGAGCGTCATGTTGCGGACAGTTTCGCTTGCTGCCTGGCTGGTGCTGGTTCCTGCTGGATCCGTTAGACGGACCTCGGCGATAAACGCAGCCTTGCCGCCGGACTGCTTGATCGTCACCTCGTATCTATCGCCCTTGATATCATCGGGCAGCGCAACTCGCTTCCAGCGAAATCCATCGTATCCGCCTCCCTCAAGCGTTTGCGGCATGCCATTCACCACGAGTGCCGCCCTGCGGGCATCGTTCTTCGATCCCCACAGCAGGTCGAGCATCAGACCTGCGGCCGGTTTGACATCGATCGTCAGATCAATCTGCATCCTGGCAAGCCAGAGATAGGGCTTGCCTGCATAACTTTCCGGACCATCTTCAAATCGAATCGATGCAAGCGATTTGCCGACTGGCGCGTCCTGAGCTATCCCAGTAGAAACGAACGACATTAGGAGGATCATCGCAAGCTGACACTGGTTTGCCTTGAACATGGTGTCTTCCTTGTTCGGTTTCAGATTGTCAGAAGGGCGCCGCTCGGTGCTTGCACTGTCTCTGCTTTTTTAACTTCGGTCGTCCGGAATTCGTCCGGGGCTGGTTTACCGCAGATTCTAACACCACGGCGCCGCACTGAGCAACGAAGAGCTGCACCATCCCCCCCGTTCGCCTGGCCGACCATGCTGTCGACAACGAGCGATGGAAAGTGCAGAATGTCGTGACAGGCGCCGGTTTACTGCCTGACGTGTCCCATCCATTTTGGGACCAACCGACGGTCAACGCCGTCGATCTGTTTCCGGAAGAAGACCCTGAGGAAATGATTCATATGTGTCACTCTCGCAACGACTTCAAGGTCCTGCGACTTTGCGCGATTCTGCTATGCGCCATCCTGCTGACCGAATGCCGCGCCGGACTGTCTGCGGACAAACCTCGCGTGCATGCCGTGTCCGACCTGGGACACCAATTCTCGTTTTACGCCGATGGCCGGTTCCATCGCCAGTATCTGCCGGACCAACCCGTGGCTATGAGCTGGGGATCGCTGTTCAACTACGATTTCTCCAACGCGAACTTGCTCATTCTGCTCGGTTGCGATCCCCATCTGGAGTACGTGCCCCAGGACCTCGAAGTCATCAACCAATTCTTGCATCAGGGCGGCGGCGTTGTGCTGTTGGGATCCGCAAGGGATGAGTCCCAGAATGCGCTGGCCGGCAGGTTTGGATGTTCGTTTGCCGCAGCGGCTGAGAAACCGCTCAAGGCGGCCACCGAGTTGATCACTGGAGAAATCGAGGGCGGCGGCAACAGCCTTGCCCTGGAGAAGCCGAACCAGTGGCGCGTGCTGGTGGTCGACGCTCGGAATCGTCCGCTGCTGGCCAGCCGGAATGTCGGCAAGGGGACGCTGCTGGTCGGGGCCCGCGGCCTGGCCGGCCAGAATCCGGACGCTTCGGACGATATCAACGCGATCTGGTGGCAACCGCTGCTCGTGGAGGTTGCTTCGGGAAAGAAAGTCGACTCAGGCAAGCCCTTTCGCGGCCGCGGCATCGGCAAGTTGGAATACGCCGAACAACTCGGCTCCATCACATTGCGTTATAGCGATTACCTGAAGCCCTACGCCCGATCAATGTCCGACATTTACATGCGATGCCGTCCGGTCATCCAGAAGCGGATGGGTGTTCCCCTGTCCGAAGGCATGGCGTCGGAAATCGGCTTGCTGGCCACCGGCGCCGGCGGTTTTTCGGCCGGCAGAACGCTTGGATTGGCCGTGTTTTGGGGAGGATTTCCGGAGCGTGAGGACAGCATGATCGAGTTCATCACCCATGAATCGGTGCATTCATGGGTGCTGCCCTTTCCCGAGATCTGGAACGAGCCGATCGCGACGTATGTGGGCAATCTCGTGATGATCGACATGGGGCACGAAGAGGAAGCGTTGCGGCGAATCGAGTCGACAATCCGTCGCGCCTCGCGCATCGATCCCACGATGAAGATCTACGACTTGCACGGCAAAGGGCCTCAAGACGCGCGCGAACTAAATCGCGGCGAAGCCAACAACATGCACTGGGGAAAGACCTATTGGATCTTCGAACAGTTGCGGAAAGAGAATCCCCAGATTGTGTCGCAGTATTTTCAAGCCAAACGACGCCTGGCTACGCCGGACAAATTGAAGCAGTACGACGAACACACGACGGTGGCGGTCTTGAGTATCGCCATGAAGCGAGACCTCTTCCCGTGGTTCCGAGAGCACGGAATCTCCGTGGACCGGAACCAATCAGCGATCAGCCTCGAAGGTTCCGGAGTAGCGGACGCCAAGTGAATTGGAATTGTCCCGCTTTCATCCGACCTGGGGTAATTCATAGCCCTGGCGGCGCGGGCGGGCAATCAGTTGGTCGGCTTCGTCGTCACCGACAAACGTTTCAGTCTGCGGATCCCATTGCAGCTTGCGTCCCAGCTTGCGACAAATGTTGATCAGGTGGCAGATGGTCGTGGCGCGATGACCCGTTTCGGCGTCCGCCGCCGGTTTCTCGCGGGTCCGGACGCAGTGGATGAAGTTTGCGATGTGCGGGATCGACTCCTTGGGTCCGCCCGGCGTATCGGGCGGAGCGTCCTTGAGCAATTCGTCGGGATTGGCTCGCGCATGGCCGCGAAGGATTTCGATGTTCCCCTTCTCGCCGCGGAAGATCGCGCCCAGGTCTTCCATCGTGTGCCGTTCGCCGACCAGTTTCAGCAGTGTCCCGCTGGCGTATCGCATGATGACGCGGGGCCAGCCCTTGGCGTCCTTTTCTTCCAGCCAGATCTCGACCGGCCCAGTGTCGTCGGTGCCCAGCGCGCATTGAACCTGGTCCAGCGAATGCGTGCCCCAGCCAGTCACACCCCACGACTGCCCGCCGCCGTCGTAGGCTTCCCAATTGGACCAACCGCGATGAATCTGCGGATGGTAGGGCCGCAACTCCACCTGGTTGGTCCACAGATCCCAGTTCAGTCCCTTTGCAGTCGGCTGTTCCGGTTGGGGTTGCCACACGGCCGGACCTTCGAAGTTGTAGACAACCACTTCCTTGACCTTGCCGATCGCGCCATCGCGGACCAGCTTGCTGCAGTGGGCGTTGATCGGCATGGAACGCTGCTGGGTGCCGGTCTGCAGAATGCGGCCGAGCTTTTTCACGGCGTTGGCGATGATCCGGCCCTCGGCGATCGTCAGCGTCAGCGGCTTCTCGCCATACACGTCGCAGCCGGCGGCCAGGGCGTACATCATGCACCACACGCGGGCGTGCGCCGTGGTTTCCACGAAGACCGCGTCCAGCTTTTCCTGGTCGAGCATCTGCTGGATGTCGGGGTACTTCTTCCAGGATTCGGGTTTCAGGTCGGGACGGTCCTTGGCCACGGCCGCCGCCATCTGGTCGCAGCGCGGCATTTCGCAATCGGCCACGGCGGCAATTTTCGCACCGGGCAGGTCCTCGTTGAGAAGGATCCAGCGTGCCCGGCCACCCAGTCCGGCAATGCCCACCCGGACTGTTTCGCTGGGCGGAGTCGAACCATCGAGCCCCAGCACGGAAGAGGGAATCACATACGGCGCCGCCACAGCAGCAGCGCCGGCAACCAGAAAATCACGCCGCGAGCGTTTTTGTCGCATCATAACGGGTCCTTCGCGCTTTCTTCGTTTCTACACATCCAAATTCCGGGCTTCCAGGGCGTGTTTCTCGATGAACTCCCGGCGGGGTTCGACCTTGTCGCCCATGAGGATGCGGAAGAGGTCGTCGGCGGCGCCGGCGTCTTCCATGGTGACCTTCAGCAAGGTCCGGTTCTCGGGGGCGAGGGTGGTCTCGCGAAGCTCTTCCGCGTTCATTTCGCCCAAGCCTTTGAAGCGGGTGATCTGAAGTCCCTTTTCCCCCGCCGCTCGGACGGCGGTGAGCAGCCCCCGGAGATCGTCGAGGCCGGTCGTGGTTTCGCCGCGACGGAGGACGTAGCGAGGCTCTTCGATGCCGGTTCGTTCCTGGGCGATCAGGCTGTCGATTTCGAATCCCATCTCGCGCAGTTCGGCCAACTGGTTGTTGATCGAACGCACTTCATGGAACTCGACGATGCTGAGTTCCGTGGCGACAGGCGCTTCCACAGCGCCGTTCCCCTCCGCCGGTTCGCCGTTCTCATCCTTCGCTTCGGGTTCTTCACTGAGTTTGAGTTCGGAGCCAGCGGCGTTTTCTTTCTGGGCCAGGAACTCTTCCAGTTCGGGACGGCTGGTGAACCAATGCTCGTCCCGTCCGAGGAAGACGTGGAAGACGGGCAGGCGTCCGGTCTCCGGGTCCTGGCGGTAGGCGTGGGCCCGGAGGCTGATGCCGCGGCGTTCGAGAGCGTAGAGCGATTCTTCGAGGGAGGCCAGGGTGCGGCAGAGCTTGGCCATGTCCTGCCCCTGAATAACCCGTCCGTCGCCCGGCTCAAAGGCGGAGTCTGTAAGGCCCATTTCGAGAAGTTGGGCCTTCATCTCCTCTTCGGTCTGAACGTAGTAGGTCTTGTTTCTCTGTTTGACGCGGAAGAGGGGCGGCTGGGCGACGAAGACATGGCCCAGTTTGACCAGGTCGTACATCTGGCGATAGAAGAAGGTGAGCAGGAGGGTGCGAATGTGCGAGCCGTCCACGTCGGCGTCGGTCATGATGATGACCTTGTTGTAGCGGCGTTTGGAGAGGTCCATCTCACCGCCAAAGCCGGCCCCGACAGCCGAGATCATGCTCTTGACCTCTTCGTTCTGAAGCACCTTGTCTTCCCGCGCTTTGAAGGCGTTGATGATCTTGCCGCGCAAGGGGAGGATGGCCTGATATTCACGCATCCGGCCGCCCTCGGCGCTTCCACCGGCCGAATCACCTTCCACCAGGTAGAGTTCACAGCGTTCCACGTCGCGGCTCGTGCAGTCGCGGAGCTTGCCGGGCATGCCGCCCGAAGTAAGGGCCCCTTTGCGTTCCCGAACGAGGAGCCGGGCCTTGCGGGCGCTTTCGCGGGCTTCCGCGGCGAGCAAGCCCTTCTGGACGATCGTCTTGGCGGTTTTCGGGTTCTCTTCGAGGAACTTGCCGAGGGCCTCGCCGACCGCAGAATTCACAATCCCCTCGATCTCGCCGTTGCCGAGCTTGGTCTTCGTCTGCCCTTCGAACTGGGGCTCGGGCACCCGGAGGGAGATCACGGCGGTGAGCCCTTCGCGGAAGTCGTCTCCCGAAGGAACGATTTGCTTGAAGAGGTTCTCTTTTTTGCCGTAGTTGTTCAACGTCCGGGTGAGGGCGGCGCGGAAGCCGGAAACGTGGGTCCCGCCCTCGATCGTGCAGATGTTGTTGACGTAGGAATGGACGTTTTCGGTAAACTCACTCGAATACTGGATAGCGATCTCCAGGCCGATGTCGTCGAACTTGCCTTCGATCGAGATGATCTCGGCATGGGCCGGCTCGCTTGCGCGGTTGAGATATTGGACAAACTCCCGGATTCCGTCGTCGTACTTGAACGTCTCGCCTTCATCCGAACGTTCGTCGTAGAACACGATCTTGACGCCCTGGTTGAGAAAGGCGAGTTCCTGAAGCCGCTTGAGGAGGGTCGCGTAGGTGAACTTGGTGACCGGGAAGATCTGCGGGTCCGGCTTGAAGGTGGTTTTGGTGCCGACACGGTCGCTGCTGCCGATCCGCTGCACCTCGCTGGTGGGCACGCCCCGCTCATACTCCTGCTGGTAGACGTGCCCGTCGCGGCGGACTTCCACTTCGCACCACTCGGAGAGGAAGTTGACGACGGTCACGCCGACGCCGTGCAGACCGCCGGACGTCTGGTAGGCCCCCTTGCTGAACTTGCCGCCGAACTTGAGCACGGTCATGACGCCTTGCAGGGTGGAAAAGCCGAGGTCCGGATGCTCTTCGACCGGAACGCCGCGGCCGTTGTCTTCGACCGTAACCGACCCGTCGTTGTTGATCTTGACCTTGACCTCCGTGGCATGTCCAGCCATGGCTTCGTCGATGGAGTTGTCGACAACCTCGTAGACCAGGTGGTGCAGGCCCCGGATGGTCGTATCGCCGATGTACATGCTAGGGCGTTCCCGAACGTGTTCGAGATCGCTCAGGTGTTCGAGTTGATCGGCGCCGTAGTCGCCTTCCACCTTGTCCCCATTGACCTTCTGGAACTGGGACAGGTCGTCAGAGGGGGGTTGGTTCTGCTGATTCTGATCGTCGGACATACTTCTTCACTCGATAGGGTTGTCATGCAGGATGCGAACGGTTCCCGGGCGCATTCCGCGTGTTTCTTCTGGTAATCTTGTTCTTCTTGCTCAGGCGACTGACCCGACTCGGAATCGAAGATCCTCGATCTTCTCGTCGGGAAGGAGTTCGCCCAAAGTCTTCAACAGTTGGGACTTCTGAAAGGTCAGTTCCTGGACCAGGGTGGAATTGGCCACGGTCACTTCGAGCTTGCCGCGGCGGACGGCGCCGGGGCGCGTGAACCGAGAGAACATCTCCCCGGCGGCCTGGCGCCAGGCCGCGTCAAAGGCCTCGGCGCTGCGCACGCGAGCAAAGCCGCGTCGGGCCATCAACTGGGCCAGGATATCACTGATCGGTTCGGGACCTTTCGCCATGGCCTCACTCGCGGAAAAGCGGCATGATCACGTAGGCGTACTGATCGGCTGTATCGCAGACCATGGCGCTTTGTGCATCGCGGACGTGGATCGTAATGGTCCCATCGGGATCGAGGACCTGGAGAAAATCGGCCACGTAGCGAGGGTCGAGTTTGACGGGCAGGTTCTCGCCCTCGTATCCGACGGGAAGTTCCACCTGAGACTCACCCATTTCGGCGCCGTGACCGATCAGCACGAGTTTCCCCTCGCCGAAATTGAAATCGATGCCCCGGCGGTCGTCGCTGGTCACAATCGCCGCCTGGCGAACGGCCGTGAGGAACGGCCCCACGTTCATTTCGATCTTCACCATGTCGGCGCGATTGGGGAACACATCGCGCCACCGGGGATAGCGTCCCTCGACCAAACGCGAGAAAATCGTCGTCTGCCGGCTCTTGATGGTCACGCTGTTCTCGCGAACGGCAAGTTGGATGTTCTCCTCGTTGTCGCCGATGGCGCGTTCGATCAGTTTCACGGCCTTGCTGGGAATGACCGTGCTGTCAGTGGTCTTGTGGTCGTTGACAGCCTGGGCCGGTCCCCCCTGCATTGCCAGGCGTCGTCCGTCCGTCCCGACGGCAACGATCTCTTCGGCGGTCAATTCGATGAGAACACCGCCGAGAGCATAGTGGCTGCTCTCACTGTCGGTGGCGAATACGGTACGGCGAACCATTTCGCGAAACAACCTGGCTGGCACTTCGTGGTAGGCGTGTTCCGAGAAGGGGGGAACGGGGGGAAACTCGTCCGGATTGGCTGTGGGAAGCTGGAATTCGCTCCGCTCACCCCGGATGAGCGTCTTGCTACCGTCGCTCTCGATCGTCAGTTTCGCGTCCGACGACTCTCGCAGGATGCCACCAACACGTTTAATCGGCAGGACGACGCTTCCGCCAGTTTCGACTTCGATTCCAGCCACGTCGATCCGGATTCCGATTTCCAGGTCGGTTGCCATAACGGTGGCCGTTTCCGAGGTGGCTTCGAGCTTGATGTTCTCCAGAATCGGCTTGGGGGTGCGGGTTGAAGCCACACCTGCGGCAATCTGGAAAGCCTGGAGAAGTTTTTCGCGTTCGCAGACGATCTTCATGTCTTCACTTCCATCCTTCAGAAATCCCCGTTTGTTTCGCGAATCGATTCCTCGTTGTTGTCAACTGAGGGGAGCATCGATTGTCAACACACGTGCAGGCTTCCCGTTCTCTTATCTCTTTTTAGAAATACAGCAGTAACAGGATACCGGAGCAATATTTTGTCGATTGTTGGTGACGCCGATGAGTTTTCCTTGTAATTGCAGGTGTTTCGCCGTGTTTTGGTTGTTGTTTGAGTGGAGGAAAAACTGTTGATTGGCTGTCACTGGACTGTTGGTGGCATGTTGCTTGATTGACGGGTTGTTCAAGAGGATCGGAGCTCTGTTGGCAAGTGGGTATCTTCGTTTGCATATCGACAGGCTATCAACATGTTTTCCCCGGCGGCGGGCTAATCGCGCAGAAGGAGTTTTGCTTGCAGTTCAGCTACGCTGTCGCGGACGGACATTTCCGTTTCCAGGCGTTCTTCCACCTGGTGGCAGCCGTGGGAGACGGTGGTGTGGTCGCGCTTTCCGAAATAGGTTCCGATTCGATCGAGGCTGCTATTCGTGAGGTTTCTGGCCAGATACATGGCAACGTTTCGGGCGGCGACGATGGCTCGTCTGCGGGAAGGACCACGCAGATCGGAGACGGGAACGCCGAAGTGTTTTGCGGAGGCCTTGGCAATCTGCGGCAGGCTCGGACGGCGCGACGAGCTTCGTTCCGCCAGGAGCCGTTTTGCGGTGGCGAGCGTGATCGGAGCGGCCTGGAGGCGAGCCTCCCCTTCCAACTGGACCAGGGTGCCCACCAGTTCGGGGACGGGAACGGGCAACCCGTTGGCGAGGCATTCCAGAACGCCGTCGTCCACTTCGAGGTCGCGCAAGGCGGCGACTCGATCAAGGATCGCCAGGCGGGTCTCTGCATTGGGCAGGGCCAATTGGACGGCTAACCCGGAGATGAGCCGAGCACGCAGGCCTTCCTGAACTCTGTCCAATCGGCTGGGAGAGGTGCGAGACGTGAGCACGATCCAAGTCTGCCTGGCGGTCAGTCGATCCATGAGTACCATCAGGGCCTGCTGGACGGCGTTGCGTCCACTCAAGTCGTGCAGATCCTCAATGACGAGAAGACGCGTTCGAGTGTAAGGCACGTGGAACTGGTCTTCCGTTTTCGTTTCAACGGCGTCTCGGTACTCTCGAGCGAAGTCCGATGCGGTCACCAAGACGGCGGGACGGCGGGGATGTTGGCTTTTCCAGGCGCGGAACAAGCCGCTCGAAAGATGCGTTTTGCCCGTGCCCGAGGGTCCGTAAAGAACGAGGGGACAATACTTGCTTGGGGATTCTTTCAGGACGGCGGCGACAGCTACCTCAACCAGGCGATTCTCCGGTCCGGCGACGAACTGAGGAAGCGCAAAGGAAGCCGCCGAGGAGAATGACGGCGAGAGGTCACTCTCCAGAGGGGTGCCAATCAAGGGGATTTCAACGACGCCGCTTGCCACCAGATTTAGTACCGTGAGAACCGAGGAGGCAGCGCATAAAGCGCCCACAAATCCAAGTCCGTATTCTACCGGATTGTGGGTTCGGCGACGAGTCAAGAATGACGCTTTTTCGGCGACATTTTCGGTGATGTAAGTCGTTTTTTAAAAAATACTTAGGGTGTTGGAGAGAAAGCCGTCTGGAACGGTGCCCTTCACTCGGTTTCGGACGAGTCGGCGGGGCGGTGTTCCACATCGATCACGTCGTCGAATTCCGTGTTTTGTTGGGGCGAAGGGGAAAAGCCGGAAACGACAATTCGATGCTTGAATCGAGCGACGACAAGGCGTTTTAGTATAACTCGAATTGGGGGGATTAGTAGACAGAATCCCATGAAATCAGTGAGGACACCCGGTGTGATGAGTACGGCGGCGGCAATGAGAATCATTAACCCGTCGACCAGGCTGTCGCCCGGCAAATGACCTTGGGACAGTTCGTGTTGGATTCGGCTGAGGCACTGGATCCCCTGCCGGTGGGCGAGCGAGGCGCCGATCACCCCGGTGGTGATAACCAAGGCGAGGGTGAAGAGGAAACTTGTGTGCTGGGCGATGATCCAAAGCAGGCCGAACTCGATCATCGGCATGAGCACAAACAAGAGAATCAAGCGAGCGAGCACCACGATCTCCGAATATTGCGAAGTTGAATATCGAGATTCAGGCCACCCATGAATCATCCGGCTTAGTCTTCTTCGTCGAAGACGGTTTTCTCTTGACATCTTACCCGCCCATTTATGGCAAGAGCACCGCATCCCCCGTAGGGGGCGGTGCTCTTGCGAGTGGTTTCGATTAGGAATTCGCTGGGATGTGGACGGTCAGCGGACGGGAGCCTGGCGTTCGGAGGCCAAGCGGAGGTACTTTTCGGCCTTTTCGGTCTGGCCGAGTTGTCGGTGGATCGTGGCCAGGTTGTTGTAGGGGACTTCAAGGACGGATCTATTGACGAATCCTCCCTCAACGGCGGCTTCGATCAGTTTGACGCCAGTCTCGGTGAGTTCGAGGCCGCGGTCGCGATTGTCGATTTCCCAGTAGGAGACGCCCATGCTGACGAGGGTTTCCCCAAGGCGAGCGACTTCGTGGAGGGGCACGTCATTGGCCACTTGTTGGAAGAGCGGCAAGGCTTTGTCAAACCAGACGACAGCCTCCTTGTGGTTGGACTTGCTGACGGCATAGATGGTTCCGAGCCGGAAATAGAGTCGGGCGAGCAAGTGCAGGTCGGAAGGCGCCGAGCGTTCGCTTTTTCCTTGTTCGAGGAGCCCGATGGCTGTCTGGCCGCTTTGGAGGGCGAGTTCCTGTTCGTTGCGCATTTGGTAGATTTGGACGGCGTCGTAGAGTGCGAGGCCGAGGTCCCAGGCGATTCCGTTCTTTTGGAGCGGATCGTCGGCGGAGTCCATCATCTTCTGCCCGGATGCAACGGCCTGTTCGGCCCAGGTCGTTGGATCGATCTTTCCGCGAGCGCCAACGCAGGATGCGAGGGCGCGTGTGGCGACGCGGAATTGGAGGGCCGGTCCTGCACTTTCAGCTTCGATCATCCCCTCGGCGAAAGCGGAGGCGCGACCGAGCCAGGTTTCGACGGCCACTTTCTTGTTTGGCCAATCGCCCCAGGCGATGTCGTGGGCGGCTCCGAGGTGGGCGTCGACAATGACCTCCATGGCAGCCAGGCGAATGGCCGGATGGGGGCTGGCCACGAGAGGATCCGCTTCGGAAATGGCAGCCTGGTGGCCTGCCAGGGCTTTGGCGAGATCGGGTTCGGGTTCCGAACTGATCAGATCACCGAGGAGGCACAAGGCGCGGGCCTTGATGTGGGGGCGTTTTTCCGCGTTGGCAACGGCTGCTTCCACCTCACGGATGGCCTCGGTGAATTTGCCGGCCTGTCCGAGGATTTGAGCCCGCGTGACGAGGAACTGGGGGTTCGCCGGTTCCAGGCGGATGGCCTGGGCGCTGCTTGCCAGTGCCGTTTTCGTGTCGCCAAGCGTGGCAGCCACGCGGGCTTGAAGCCAGTGGGCGCGAGCAAGATCCGGTTGGATTCGGATCGCAGTCTTCAGGTCTTTGGCGCTTTCGGCCAGGTGGGTGTCGAGATAGGTTTCCGCTCGGAGGACGAAGGGCTCCGCACCGACGGGTTCGAGGATCACGTCCACGACGCGCATGGTTGCCTTGCCTGGTTCACCGGCGGCTTCGAAGGCGAAGAGAACGCCCCGTTCCGGGTAGGACTGTCCAAGGATTTCTCCCATCTCATTGGAGACGAGAACGGGGCGGATTTCGGAAAGCTTCAATTGCTCGGCGAGGGGATTAGCCGGAACGGGTTGCTGGAGACGAATGATAATGGAAGCGACGACATCGTCCTGGACCGTGACTTCGATGCTGTCGAAGGGGTCGATGGAGAAGAGGTAGACAGGCTGTCCGTTCTGGGAGGCCATTTGCTTCGGGCTGCCCCAGGCTTGCTGCAAGGCGGCCAGCTTGCTCTCACCGGGAGTGATTCCCTTGAAACTGGCCGTCTGAATTTCGACCTTGCCGTCGGCGACCGTGTCGGGGATTGCCTGCAACTTCTTGGACTCGGTTGGCTTCGCTGGCTCGGCTGGCGCTTCCTTTTCCTCTTGGACGATCTGGAGCGTTGGGTTGGGCTCGGCCAGAGGGGAATTTGCCGGCGTTGGGGAGGCTGGCTTGGCGGCTTTTGCCTGCAAGGCCGCCGGGATTGGAGTCTCCGGGGCCGGCGTGAGTTGAGCGGGCGTTTCCGCCAACGTGGGCGTCTGGGGTTGCGTAACCGTTGGTTGAGGCGTTTCCGAAGATGCTTCGTTCGCCGGGGCGTCGTCCTCAATGGTGCGGATCGACATGATGGCCGAAGTGCCTTCGGCTACGGGACTTTCGTCTTCGGCACCCGCAACCTGCGGCAGGATAACCAGGATGGCGGCGACGAAAGCGGCCAACCGAGAAGAAACCGACCGGGTAAACATTGCGTGTTCCCTCCTGAAACGACGCTGATATCTTCTAAGCGGCCCTAACAGAACTGGGGGGGAGTCTCTCACGGGTGTGGAGGGGCCCCGGCCATAGGTTTTGTTAGCGGCGTTAAAAATGGCGCGGCTTTGAACGAGCAACTGCCAAGAAAAGACCCTGTCCAAATCACGCGCTCCACCCATCCTTGGGCGGCGTAGTTTAGCGAGATACGGTTGAGCAAGTCCAGACGATTTTCGACAGTTTGGAGAGTTTTTTTCGCCAGGAACGCTCCGCCACGCAGGGACCACGTGACCCTGTCCCCCCGAATCAACGGATCAGATTCGCGATACGGCGACAAGCCTCTGGCAGGTCGCCTCTTCGGGTTATGCTCAAGCCCTCCTCCAGGACTGATTGTTGCTGCGGAAGGAAAGGAACGGGCTCCCCTTTTCTAGGAGGGGTTGGGACGAGACTTCTTGTGATGACGCCCGATAACTCGTCGACTCCACGACCGTTCAAGGCACTGACCGCGTGTCCTTGCGGGTGGGGGCTCTGGAACGGTTCAACCAGGTCGATCTTGTTGAACACGGGGATCGCGCCGGGAAAGTGCCGACAGGCGTCGGAGTCTTCGTCGGACCACCGGCGGGTTGCGTCGAAGACGAGGAGGACGAGGGAGGCCGATTCCGCTCGCTGCCGGGCCAAGGCAATTCCCTTCTGTTCGAGAATGTGTTCAGCATCACGAAGGCCGGCCGTATCGCAAAATTCAATGGGCCAACCGTCAATGGCAGTTCTGGCAGTCAGGAGGTCGCGGGTGGTGCCCGGGGTGTCGTGAACAATTGCTCGCCGGAATCCGAGCAAGGCGTTGATGAGGCTGCTCTTGCCCACGTTGGGGCGACCTGCCACGACCACGCGCCAGGGCTCGACCAGATGGCAGCCGCAGGGAGCCACAGTCAAGAGGCGCTCGAGGGATTCGGTGGCGGGGAAAACCTTCCCACGATGGAGTTGGTCGAGGATTTTCTCCAGGGCTCGATCGAGGGCGCCGTGGTATTGGTCGAGGAGGATTGCGGCAGTTCGGAGGGTGGTTGCCTTGGCGAGTGCACCCTGAGCGGCAGCGGAAATGGGGCTTGTGTGGTTCGACCGAAGCCATTCTTCCGGAGAGATTTGTGCTCCCCCATTGGCGGTCAAGGCCTCCACAAGTCGATTGACCACGCCAGGTCCGCCATGGCAATGAATTTCGACGACGTTGTCCTGAGGGCGGTGAACGAGTACTTCGTCGCAGATGTCTTCCCCGAGTTGGAAGCGGCCGAAAGCCACCCGATCCGGTGACAATTTGGCGATGGGGTGTCCGGAAGCGGCGCGAAACAGCGAATCGACCCGCTCGGCGGCGCCGGGCCCTTGGACGCGCACGGTGGCCACAGCCCCGCGACCGGGAGGCGTGAGAAGAACGACGCGAAGCGGGGCTGTTGGGGGCATAACGAAGGGAAGCCGGGCAGTGGACCGGTAGGCAGTCAAGCAGCGAATCAAGTATGATTCTGGCATAGGGGGTCCGGCTGATCCAGGGACCTGCTTAACTCGGATTATTCATGGGTGGCACGCTCAGAGTGCGAGCAATGGGCGTGGAAGCCCAAATCATCACGCCCATCGCTCGCGCTTTGAGCGTGCCACCCATCACACAGTACCTTTGAGCAAGCTGCCCACAACTTGTTGGCCTGCAACACACTATGGCCTGCGGCAGCGGGTTAAACGAACGCTCCTTGAGCGGACTGCGCCGTGCACGAAACTGCTGCCAAACCATTGCTTGCCGTCGACGTGGGGAACAACCGTGTGAAGGTTGCGGCCTATTCGTCGGTGGCAAACGATGCCACTGCTGAGCCGGACGCGGCGTGGAGCTTCCCGGGAGACTGTGCGGGGCTGGACCGGGTTGTTTCCGATTGCGGCGGTTCCGAGGAAACGCTGCACTGGTGGGTTGGCAGCGTGAATCGGCCGACCACATCGCGACTGCTGGCATGGCTGGGTGAGCATCGGCCCGGTGATGCCGTCACGCTGCTGGCTTCGGGTGATCTTCCCCTCAAGGTGAATCTACCGCGTCCGGACATGGTGGGCATTGACCGTTTACTGGCGGCTGTGGCGGCCAACCGGATTCGTCGGCCCGACCGGCCCGCTGTCGTGGCGGACCTGGGAACGGCGATCACGGTCGACCTGATTTCCGCTGCCGGCGAGTTCGAAGGGGGCGCCATCCTGCCGGGGATCGAGATGGCAGCGCGGGCGCTCCACGACTACACGGACCTGTTGCCGAGGATCGAGATGTCGGAACTCGCCGAACCGCCGGATGCGCTGGGCAAGGCCACAGAGCCAGCGATGCGCTCGGGACTCTACTGGGGCGCCGTTGGATCGGTGCGGGAACTGATCTCGCGAATGGTTGGCGGTGAGCAGAGCGAACCCGACTTGTTTGTCACCGGCGGCGCCGGTCCCGTAGTGGCGAAACTCCTTCACGACGACGCTCACCACGTGCCCCATCTCACCTTGGCGGGGATTGCAATCACCGTCGATCGGCTCTCCTGAGCCGACCTGTAGGTTGGCTCTCCAGAGCCGACCAGGGAGTTATCGCTGGCTTGCTACTGCCTGCCACAAACGCACGATTCCGTGTACAGCAAGGGGTGTGAAGGGTGGGTCGCTTTGTGTGTGTCCGGGTCGACTCGGGAGAGTCAACCTACGGGGTGTCCGCTTTCGCATTATTCTTCGCCGCCGCGCGTCAACAGCAGCCACACGAAGAACGGTCCGCCGAGCAGCGCCGTCAGAATTCCCACGGGCAGTTCCGTGGGGGCGATCACGGTTCGGGCAAGGGTGTCGCAGGCGACGAGGAAGGCGCCGCCGAAGAGGAGGGTCGCCGGGGCGAGTTTGCGGTGGTCGGGTCCGATCAGCAGGCGGCAGATGTGGGGCGCCATGAGCCCGACGAACCCGATCGGGCCGCACACCGACACGATTGCCCCCACCATGATCGAGGCGACTACGAAGACCACGAGCTTGACGCGATCGACTTCCACCCCACGTGCTACGGCGAGTTCTTCGCCGGTGGTGATCAGGTTCAGTTCGTGGCGGAAGTAGAGGACGACGGCGCAGCCCGCGAAGACGAACGGGAAAAGCGTGAGGATCGTGTCGACGCCGACGATGCTCTCCAGGCCGCCCATGACCCAGCGAACCATGCGAAAGGTGCGCGTCAGATCGCTGAGGTACTGGAGAAAGAGAATCATACTGGAGAAGAAGAAGCTGACGGCCACACCGGCCAGGAGCATGGTCACGTTGGAAGCACCCGCGGCGGCCCGGGCGAGGCCGTAGACCACGGCGATCGTGAGCAGGGCCCCGGTGAAGGCGAACCACGATTCGCCGGGGATTCGCAGAAAGGAGAAGGCCAGTCCGAGGTGAATGTAGATGGCAGCGCCGAGGGACGCCCCGCTGGAAACGCCAAGGGTGAACGGTGTGGCCAGGGCGTTGCGGAACAGGGCCTGAAAGGCCATTCCCGCCAGGGCCAGGCCGGCGCCGGCGAGGAACCCGACGGCCACGCGAGGCATGCGGAGGGTCCAGAGGATCTTGATCTGGCCCGGTTCAGCGTCACCCCACAGGGCGCCCAGCGGGATCGACTCGCTGCCGACGAGCGGTGCGCCGCACACGACGACCAGTGCCAGGAGGGCCAGGGCGAGGAGCAGGGTGGCGGATCTCATGGCCCGGCCTCCCCTGGCAATTGGGGCGCGATGATGGGCACGTCGCCCTGGGGATGTCCGACGAGAAGAAACGAGGTTTCGTAGATTTGCTCAAGGGTGTCGGCCTGCATGATATCAGCCGGGGCGCCGTCGAAAACGACCCGACCGGCACTGAGGGCGACAATGCGGTGGCTGTCCATCGCGGCCCGGTTGACATCGTGGGTGACGGCCACGATCGTCACACCGGAGTTTCGATTGACCTCGGCCAGGAGATCGCGAATCTCAGCCTGGTGACGATAGTCGAGGAAGGTGGTGGGTTCGTCGAGGAGGAGCACCTCGGCGCCCTGGGCCAGGGCGGCGGCGATGTAGATCTTCTGCCGTTCGCCGCCGCTGAGCGTATCGAGGCGTCGGTGGGCAAAGGGGGTGATCGCTGCCCGCTCCATGACTTCCAGGACTGTTTTGCGGTCCTCGTGGCCGATGGACGAAAAGGCGTTGAGGTGGGGATAGCGCCCCATGAGCACGAATTGTTCGACGGTGAACGGGAAGACGCGGCCATCGGCCTGGGGCACATAGCTGAGATGCCGGGCAAGCTCGCGTTGGCGGTAGGATTCCAGGGGGCGGCCGTACACGGCGATCCGTCCGCTGCCGCCACGATGGATTCGGTCGATGCACTTCAGGAGCGTTGTCTTGCCTGCTCCGTTGGGTCCGACGATGGAAAGGTATTCCCCCTTGGCAACGGAGAAGGTCACGTCGCGCAGAATCTCCTTGGTTCCGATCCGGAACGAGAAGTTGGCGATTTCGAGGACAGGGCTTTGAGGGTCAGGCATCGTGCTTGGCAAGGGTCATTCGCTCCAATCCACCCAATCCACTTCCGGATGGAACAGACGCGCGAGCTGCTCGACAAACAGAATGAACCGTGGGCCGGGAATGGTCGCGTAGTTGTCGCCGATGAGATAGACGCGACCGTTGCGGACGGCGTCGACCTCTTCCAGGCATTGCCAGTCGGATCGGAGGACCGCCGGATCGGCATCTTCTCCTGCCAGGCCGTAGGCCAGGTCGACGATGATTTCGGGATTAATCTTCAGAATCCCTTCCTGGGAGACGACCGGAAAGCGGACCTGCCGATCGGTATAGGCGTTTTGTCCGCCGGCCAGTTCGACAATCCTGTCGATGTGGCCGTCGTGGCCGGTGATGTAGACATCCTGGAGGGAACCGGTTCCCAGCGTGCGATCGATGGCGACGAGGACGCGGGGGCGGGGCCTGCCTGCCGTCTTCTCGGCGATGCGCTCGAGTCGGTGCTGGAGATCGGCTACGATTGCTTCGGCCTTGGCCTCTGCGCCGCATGCGGCACCGATTTGCTGGAAGGATGCGAGGATGCCCTCCACGCTGAGGTGGTTGACCTGGAGAACGGGAAGGCGGAGTTTTCGGAAGGCGGACGGATCCCGTCCGGCGGATTCAAGGAGCACCACGGCATCGGGGCGGAGGCTGACGATCCGTTCGTAGTTGGGATTGAGCACGCCCCCAACCTTCGGTAGGTCGAGCACTTCGGGCGGAAAGCGGCAATAGTCGCCTACCCCGACGACGCGATCGCCGAGCCCCAGGGCGAAGACGACTTCCGTCACGCTGGGCGCCATGGTGACGATTCGCTTGGGGCCTGCGCCGCCGAAAACGCCCGAGGGCGCCGACTCGGCCAAACGCCCGTGCGCCCAGAAACAGACGGCGAAGACGAGCACGATGGAGACCACGAGCGCCGTAGGGGTCCAGGCTTTGGCCTGCCATTTACGGGGCTCAGTCATGGAGGGCGCTCTGCGGGAAGGGGAAAAGCGGAAACCCCGATTTTACCATGGGGGGCAGCAATCATCACCCCCGCCGGTGGCAGTCGCCGGGATGCGTCGTTTTCTTGCTCCTAACAAAAGGCTGCTGGCACGAGGGGCCCTGCGGAGGTATAAAGGGATATTGGGATTGACACCCAAGGGGCGGTGCAACAACGAATGTCGTTGTTCGCTCCGCGAACAAGCGTTTCTTCGCGGAACGAAGAGCGACCATGTGCGGCATTTGTTCCTGCCCCGATACAAAGAACCGTAGGACGACCGCGAATTCACGATGACTCAGCCCAACGCCAGCCCCCGGCCCACCTGGGACTACCCCAAGTACGAGCCGGGCGACACGGTTGCTCTCTTCATTCCCTGCTACATTGACCAGTTCTTCCCGGAAATCGGCGAAGCAACGGCCAAGCTGCTGACCAGGTACGGCGTGCCGCTGGCCTACCCGGAAGAGCAGACCTGCTGCGGGCAGCCCGCCTTCAACTCCGGATACTGGGAAGAAGCTCGCGGAGTGATTCACCAGTTCTGCGACGCCTTCGAGTCGTACAAGTGGATTGTTTCTCCGTCGGGGTCATGCACGGCCATGTGCCGCGTGTTTTTCGAACATGTCGATCCCGATGAGCGGATTGTCGGCATTGGCCAGCGTGTCTTCGAGCTCACGGAATTTCTCGTCAATATCCTCGGCGTGACTGATACCGGGGCCCGCTTTCCCGAGAAGGTCACCATGCACAGCGGCTGCCACGGGCGGCGCGAGCTGGGGATCTTCGAACAACCGCTCACGCTCCTGCAGAACATCCGCGACATCGACTATCGTGAACTGCCCAACATTGAAGAGTGCTGCGGTTTTGGCGGCACGTTCAGCGTGAAGATGCCGGGCACGTCGTTGGCCATGGGCAAGACGAAGGTGGAGAACATCGTGAAGACGGGGGCCGACGTGGTCACCTCGATCGACATCAGTTGCCTGATGCACGTGGGCGGCATCCTCCGCCGCGACAAAGCCACCCGCCACATCCAGTGCAAACACATTTCCGAATTGCTCGTCCAGGAATAGTCGCCAGGCTTCAGGAAGAGCCCTGAACCCTGAACCCTGACCCCCAACAACTGATTGCCATGTCCGACCACCAGCTTCATCTCGAAGGCGCCGAGTTTCTCAAGGCCGAGAATGCGGGTCTGTTCGAGCCCAAGGGCAGCGTGTCCATGGGCATCTGCGCCGAACGATCCACCAAGCACAACCAGGATCTTCTTCGCCAGATCCCTTATTACCAAGATTGGCGTGCTGCGGCCAACGGGATCAAGGACTATGCCATCGGCAATCTCGACAAGCTGCTTGTCGAGTTCGAGCGAAACATTACCGCCCGCGGGGCCGTCGTTCACTGGGCCAAGGATGCGGAAGAAGCCAACCGGATCGTGCTGGACATCGCCCAGGAGAACAACGTCAAGACCGTGGTGAAGGCCAAGTCGATGGTCAGCGAGGAGATGGAGCTGAACCACACCTTCGAATCGGCGGGCATCCGGGCCGTCGAGACGGACCTGGGCGAATATCTCGTCCAGTTGGCCAAGCAGCGACCCACCCACATCGTCACGCCGGCCCTGCACCTTTCGGCCGAAGACGTGGGAAAGCTGTTTTCCGAGAAGTTGGACGAACCCTACACGGCCGAGCACCAGGCGCTGACCGACATTGCTCGACGGCATCTCCGTGAAGAGTTCATCAACGCCGACATGGGTATGTCCGGCTGCAACTTCGGTATTGCCGACACGGGCTCCTTCGTCGTCGTCGAAAACGAGGGCAACGCGGGCCTGTCGACCGCCACGCCGCCGATCCACGTGGCCCTCATGGGCATCGAGAAGGTCATACCCAGCATCCAGTACCTGCCCCAGTTCCTCAACCTGCTGGCTCGAAGCGGCACGGGGCAGAAGCTGACCACCTACACCCACCTGTTCCACGGCGCCACGCCGGGGAAGAAGTTGCACATTGTCATCCTCGACAACGGGCGGACGAACGTGCTGGCCGATCCCAAGGCGCGAATGGGCCTGTTCTGCATCCGTTGCGGGGCGTGCCTGAATGCGTGCCCGGTTTACCGTCGCGTGGGCGGCTGGGCCTACGGCTGGGTCTATCCCGGACCGATCGGCTCGATCATCACGCCTCACCTGGTCGGAATGGACAAGGCCGCCAAACTGCCCTTCGCGTCGTCGTTGTGCGGGGCGTGCAGCGAAGTGTGCCCCGTGAAGATCGACATTCCACACCAGTTGGTCCACCTTCGGCACCGGGCCGTCAACGAACGGTCGCCCATGAACCTGCTGAGTGAGCGGATCATCTGGCGAGCCTGGTCGTGGATGTTCCAGGGTCCGAAGCGCTACGGGCTGGCGATGACGGCCGTCAAGCTGGGCGTTCGCATGGCCCGCTTCCTCCCCTGGCACCCCGACAAGCTCGGCGCCTGGACCCGTGGCCGCGAGTTGCCCCAGGTTCCCGGTCGCGGCAGTTTCCGCAAATGGTGGCGCCAGGAAGGGAAAAACTTGAAGCCTGCCAAGAAGGACTAAATCCGAATATCGAAATACGAAATACGAAACAAATTCAAAATCGGAAATACAAATGTCTTAAACCTGCGATAGGGGGTTTCGAGCTTCTGGCATTTGAATTTGTTTCGGATTTCGAGATTCGTATTTCGTGTTTTTTCCAAGACGATACTGCGTATCGAGTGACATAACCATGAGTAGCCGCGACGCCATTCTTTCCCGCATTCGCACCTGCCTGAGCAACGAACCGGAACGGCAATTGCCGCCGATTCCGGAGATTTGGCCGGTGGAGAATCCGTCTGTCGATCAGATGGCGGATCGTTTTGTCGAGGAACTGGAAGCCGTTACCGGCGAGGTGCATCGCCTGGAGACGATGGAGGCGGCGGCGGAGAAGCTGGCCGAGATCGTGGAAGGGCTGGATGCCGAGTTCATCGCTCGGACCGATCATCCTCTTTGCGACGAACTGGTCTCTGATCTTCCGCCCGAGTGCTTCGTGGGCGAGCAACCCGAGACTGACGCGACCGAACTGGGCAAGCTGCCCGCGGCGCTGGTGGGCGCCGACACGCTCCTGGCCGATACGGGTTCGGTCATGGTGGCCTGCGCCACGCCCCATCACCGACTCATGTGCTACCTGCCGCCGCTCTGCATCGTGATCGCCAAGACCGAGCAGCTTGCGGAGCACATGCCCGCGGCGTGGGAGAAGATTGCAGCCCGGGCGGCCGATCCGGAGCTCCGCGGCGAGTTCGTCTTTATCACCGGACCCAGCCGCACGGCCGATATCGAGAAGATTCTTATTCTCGGGGTTCACGGACCGAAGAGGTTGGTGGTACTGCTGGTGGGATAAACTTCTTGAAATCCGAAATACGAATCTCGAAATACGAAACAAATTCAAAATCCGAAATGCAAATGTCCTAAACCTCCCGTGTGGGGTTCGGGACTTCTTGCATTAGGATTTGTTCGGATCTCGAGATTCAGTTTTTGGATTCAGCCCGAGGGTGTGGCGATGGACACGCCAGCAACTGCTCCAGGGGCAGTTGCAGATAATCCATCCGCTCATAGCAGTTGCGCTCGCCCGTTTCGAAAAGGCAGTGCACCGTGCGCCCGTCGGTTGCCAGGTCGCTGTAGGCAGCGGGGCGTCGATCGATTTGCCGAAGGATCGGCCAGGTGCGTCCGCCATCGAGGCTTGCCAGGATAGACAGGTCGCGACGGCGCCCGTCGAGAAACGTGTTGTCGTCGCCCATGGGGCGTGGGTTCGAGAACAACAGCGCGCCCTGGGGATGATCTTCCGTGGGCGGCGCGAAGGCCAGTCCGGCGTGGCAGCGGGGCTCATAGAGTTGCTTGTCTTCGACGAGTTCGGGGAACACCTCGCCCGGGCTTTCGTGCCGGCCGACCCAACGGTAAATGACCCCCTTCACGCCGTTGCGGAAATTGTAGTAGATCGAGCCGTCGGCAAGCTGGGCCAGGGTGTATTCTCGGATCACGGGACTGGGCGCGGCGGCGCCCATTCGCCACGTTTCGCCGCGATCGTCGCTGAGGAAGACGCACATGACGCGCTGGTCGGCATGGGGGCCGCTTCGGGGAACGTAGGCGCCCTGGATGAGCAGGCGGCCGTCGGCGAGTTGGATGCCGTGGTTTCCGTTGCCGGTGCCGCAACTGACGGCGTCGTCCGGATAGGGAAGCGGCAGGGGTTTCGGGTCGGTCCACGTTTGGCCATCGTCGCTGCTGATGATGAGGTGGTCGATCAGGCCGCGCCGGCGCATTTCGGAGTAGGGCGTCTGGTAGACGGTTTCCCTCGGCTTGCCCCCGGCGGGCCAATAGCGGCAAAACTTGAAGATCCGTTGGGAGTGGCGATCGATGACGACGGGGCCGCTATGGATGTCGGTTTCCGGCGCCGTGGCGATCGTGACCGGGGGGCCGAAGTTCTTGCCGCCATCGGTGCTGCGGCGGAGAACCACGTCGGTGGGATGGCCGAAATCACTGCTCGAACCTTTGCGCTTGCCGGTGAAGGCCAGCACGGTTCCTTTGGCCGTGAGGACGATGGACGGGATGCGATAGGTGTTGTGGCCTTCCCGCTGAAAGAGCGTTTGCCGATCCAGCTCGGTGTCTTCCGCCACTGCTTGTGACGAAGCAGACAGCAGCATGACGAAGAGGAGGGCGGTAGGCAGGAGTGGCAGGAAATAGCGAAGCGGCATGGCAGATCTCGAGGGGAATATCGCTCGGCAAGTCAGAAACCGTACGGCGCTTGGTACCTACTGACGCAGCACCGATCGCGTTTTTCAACGGGTGCGGCGCTGTCAGATTCCCGTACCGAAGAACACGAAGAGTCTCACAAGAATGGCGCCCGCATAGAGGACGGTGATGATCGCGGCAACGACGCCTGAGTATTTCCAGAAGGACTTCTGCGCCCCGACGGCGGTGGCCAGGGACTGCGGGTCCTGGCTGACCAGAAACGCAGCAATCCGGCTGGCGTAGTTCCACAGCAGGAGGGCTGGAACCAGAAGGAAGATCAGGCCGAAGGGAAGGAACAAGACGGAGACCAACACCGACGGCCCGGCAGCGCCGTTTGGCACTGCGCTCAGAGCGATGCCCACGAAAGCGAGAATCATGATGCCGAACATGAGAAAGCCCAGCACGGAAAGCAGGCGAACCCATGGCTTGGTCTGGGAGAGCACGACGGCTGCCTGCTGGAGTTCTATCTCAGAGCCGGGAAGGGCTTCCCATTGGTCAACGGGAGTGGTGGGCGACTGGTAGGGATTGAGTTCACTCATGTTGCCTGTCCGGTTTAAAACTCACCGTGCCTTGAAATGCGCATGTTCATCGCATTGCGCCCAGCATGATAAAGGAGAACATCGCCGCCAGCATCAGGCCGTAGAGCACCATCACGACGAGAGCGACGATTCCAAGGTATTTCCAGAAGGACTTCTGAGCCGTGAGGGCGGCCACGAAACTCGTGGAGCTCTTTTCTCGGAGGTGGTCGGCGATTCGGGTTCCGTAGTGCCAGAGCAGGACGGACGGCACGAAATAGAAGAGGAGACAAATGAGGATCATAAACCCAACCTGCACCACCATCATGCCTGTAAGAAATCCAGGAGGACCGCCCGGCATCCGGGCGAATGTGCTGGCCGTGAGGACCGCGGAGCCTACGGCAAAGAGGCTCATGACAATACCGAGGACGGCGATGAAACGCACCCATGGTTTGGTCCGGGCAAGTAAGTAGGTGGAGTCGTGGAGGGTCGATTCCGTCTGAGGCTGGCTTTCCCAGGAGCCTTCAGGGATCGAGCCGGATTGGAAGGGATTTGAATTGCTCATAGCCGCTCTTTCGGGAAGCGCAGACGCACCCGTAGGAAGAAGGAGTTGCCGGGGCATAGTGCGAGGCAGGTCGCCTTCCAGCTTGCTCTGGGGAACCACCACCGCAGGAATACAAGGGTTCTACCCCCCACGTTCTCCAGTGTCAATCCACAGGGAAGAGGGCGAGGCTCCGCTGGCCTCCCTAATTCGGGCTAGGTACGCGTCTTGAGCCGGCCCCCCCGATGGATTAGGCTGGTAAGGAGTGGCGCAACAACGAGTGTGGTTGTTCGCTCCGCACAAATCGCCTCTTCGCGGAGCGAAGAGCGACTTTGGGACCGAATCGACGAGAGTCCGACATCGCGGGCGCGAATGTTCGGATCGGGAAGCGCGGCGGCAACCTCCTTCCACTACGTAGCGGGACTCGCTTTCTTATGGTAACTGGCGCCACCGGCGGCTCCCCAAACCGCCCTGAGACTTACTTTGCACCTGCCGGGCGGGAATCGGCGGACGAACTTCGGCGAAAACGCGGCGCCGTCAACCGCGATGCCACGCTTCGAGCCATGCTCGACGCCATGCCGTCGTGGGTGTTTGTTCTCAATGGGCAACGCCAGCTTGTGACGGCCAACTCGGCCCTGCTTGAGTTGGTTGGGCGGACGGAAGACGAACTGATCGGCAGCCGCCCCGGGGAGATCATCGGCTGCGTGCAAGCGGCACGAGGGCCGGACGGTTGCGGAACCGCCAGGCCGTGCATCGATTGCGGGGCCGTCCGCACCCTGCTCCAGGCGCAGAACACGGGAAGGACGGTGACGGGTGATTGCCGCCTGCGCGTCGAATCGCCGTCGCCCGGCTGTGCGTTGGAGATGCGGGTGACGGCCACGCCGATGGAGATCAATGGCGAGTCGTTGATCCTGGTGGCCCTGGAGGACATCGGGGATCGCAGTCGTCTGGCCGTGCTGACCCGCGTGTTCTTTCATGACGTGATGAACACGGTGGTGGGTCTGAAGACCCATTTCCAGGTGATTGCCGGCAAGGCCGCCCGAGGCGTTGTCGAACCGGAAGAGATTGCGGGGCTGGAGAAGTACCTGGACGAGCTGGGCGACGAGATCCGCTCGCAGCGGGAACTGATGCTTGCCGAGGCCGGTGATCTCAAGGTCAATGCCGACGAGATTCAGACGGGCGAGTTCGTGCAGCGCGTGCGCGACCTGCATTCGACGGGCGACAACGGCAATGCGACCGTGGTGTTGGGGGAAGTGTGGGACGGCGCGATGACCAGCGATCGGGCCCTTCTTGCCCGGGTCATCGGCAACATGCTGCGCAACGCGCTGGAAGCGACGCGCCCCGGTCGGAAGGTGACGCTCAGTTGCCGCGATTGTGGCCGGGACCTGCGGTTCCTGGTCCACAATCAGGAAGTGATGACGGACGAAGTCCAACGGCAGGTCTTCCTCCGGTCGTTCAGCACGAAGGCGGTTACGGGGCGTGGAATCGGCACGCACAGCATGAAACTGATCGGCGAGCGCTATCTGTTGGGCCGGGTGAGTTTCGAGAGCACCGAGGAGAAGGGCACCACGTTTTGGATCGAGTTGCCGAAGCGATATCCAGCCTAAGGGCCGGCCGACAAATAACTTTCCGGTTTTTCTTGGGCAACATCACGACGGAGCGTGATGGCTACTATGCAAAGGCGAAAGTTATTCATCGGCCGCGCCTAAGGCCAGGCGGAACAGCGGAAGTCGGTATTCGCTCCGCGGACAAGCGCGTTTCCGGGAGCGAAGGCATCGAGTTGCCAGTCCACGTAACTGGAAATCAACACCCTCGACAACCTGAAGGGAGCGTTCCCATGAAACGATCGCTTTGTCCCGTCGCGATGTTTCTCGCCGTGGTCGCCTGCATGTCCGGGTTTGCGACGATCGCTGCTGCAGCCGATCGGCCCAACCTGCTGATCCTTCACACGGACGAGCACCACTACAACACGCTCGGCTGCTACGGTGGCACGATCGTCAAGACGTCGAACATCGACTGGCTTGCGAAGAACGGGGTCCGCTGCACGAGCTTCTACGCGACCACGCCGGTTTGTTCGCCGTCGCGGTCATCCTTCGTGTCTGGCCGGTATCCCCAGTGCACGCCGGTGGTGACCAACAACATTCCCATGGACGACGGGGTTGTCACCTTTGCCGAGATTCTTCGTGGTCAGGGCTACGCCACAGGTTACGCGGGCAAGTGGCACCTGGACGGGGCAGGCAAGCCCCAGTGGGGACCCGAGCGGCAGTTCGGCTTCAGCGAGAACGAGTTCATGTTCAATCGGGGCCACTGGAAGAAGATGGAAGACACGCCCGAGGGTCCCCGTGTGGCGGCCCGAAATGCAAAGGGGCAAACGAGTTACGGTGTGGACGGCGCCGACGAGAAATCCTTTGCCACCGATTGGCTGGCCGACAAGGCGGTGGACTTCATCCGTCGCCATAAGGCAGAACCGTTCTGCTACATGCTCAGCATTCCCGATCCACACGGCCCGAACACGGTCCGGACGCCCTACGACACGATGTACGACGATGTGGACGTGCCGATTCCCGCCTCGCTCAACAAAACGGCCGAGCAAACGCCGGGATGGGCGCCGAAGGAACGGGGGGTGAACGAGAAGAGTCTGCGCAGGATCATGCCCCCGTACTACGGGATGGTGAAATGCATCGACGACAACGTGGGCAAGGTCCTCGATTGCCTGCGCGAAGAGGGATTGCTCGACAAAACGATCGTCGTCTTCACGGCCGACCATGGGGACCTTTGCGGGGAGCATGGCCGGTTGAACAAAGGCGTGCCCTACGAAGGCTCGGCCAAAATCCCCTTCGTTCTGTACTATCCGACCAAGGTTCAGGCAGGGGCCGTCGTGGATGAGGCGCTTTCCTGCGTCGATTTCCTTCCCACCGTGCTTGGCCTGATGGGGATCGAGACTGCAGGGAAGGAGCAGGGACGCGACGCTTCCGCTTTGCTGGCGGGCGAGAAGCCGGACGACTGGAACGACCTCGTATTTATTCGCGGCACGGGCGGAGCGAACTGGGTGTGTGCCGTCAGCGATCGCTACAAGCTCGTTTACTCGCCCAAGGACGATCCCTGGCTGTTCGACCTGGAAGAAGATCCGCAGGAACTGACGAACCGGTTCGATGACGCGGAGTATCGCCCCATCGTTCGTCGCCTGACGGCCCAGTTGATCGACTACTGCAAGACTTATGGCGACCCCAACGGAGAAGCGCCGCAAGTGAAGGCCGCGATGGCCGCCGCGGTTGAATAAACTGTTGGAGTCCAGGATTGTATCGAAAGCGTCTTTGCTTTCGCTTTGTCTTCCGTTTGCGCTCGTGCAATCGGCGCCCCCCCCGCCAGAGGATTTTCCTGCAAAGGACCGCTCCGTTGTTGCACGACGCGGTCAACCGGCTACAATGCCGCAAAGGCAGTGTGTTTGGCCCCCCACTGGTATTGTGTTTTCTCTGACGGTTGCCGATTTCATGGACCTGAATGAAAGCCCTTGTGACGATTCGAAACGTACTTCCGGCGATTCGGAAGCCTGGTTGGGCAAGGCCGATCTGCACCGGCTTCCGGAGGAGATGCTGCACGAGTTGGTTGAGATCCAGGAGCGGGACCGGCGTCTGGTCGCCTACGAGATCCACGACGGACTGGCGCAGCAGCTTACGGGGACGCTTTACAGTTTTCAGGTCTATCTCCAGTTTCGGGAGCGTGATCCCAAGGAGGCGGAAGAGGCCTTTCAGCGAGGGATGGATCTGTTGGCCGAGAGTCTGGCCGAGACGCGGCGGCTGATCAACGGTCTTCGCCCGCCGATCCTGGACGAACACGGCATAGTGGACGCGATCGATTATCTGGTTTGCGAGAACGGCAGGCTGGGCGATTTGACGATCGAGTACGATGCCGACTTTCCGCGAATCCGCCTGGCCCCCAACCTGGAGAACACGCTTTTTCGCATTGCGCAGGAGAGCCTGTCGAACATTCGCAAGCACAGCAAGAGCCCGCGGGCGGAAGTGACCCTTTGCCGGCAGGACGACCGCATCCTGCTGACGATCCGCGACTGGGGCGCCGGTTTCGACCACCGGGAAGTGGCAAACGATCGTTTTGGTCTCCGCAGCATTCGTGACCGCGCCGCGCTGCTCGGCGGCAGCGCCGAGATCCATTCGACAGTCGGTGAAGGGACGGTTGTTGTTGTCGATCTGCCGTTTCTGGAGCGGTCGAAGTAGAGATCGGAGACGGCGGCCGGGAATCACGTGGGGTGCGTCTTGACGCACGGTGGAGTGGAGGGGAATTGCCACGAAAAACACGAGAATGCACGAAAAGGAAGAAGAGTTGGTGGCAGCAAGCACTGGAAGACAGTTCATTGGCCCCGCTTCTGAATTCACAGAGGAGACGCGATGAACCGTTTGGGCAAACACCTGGCGATCTGGGGTTCCCTTCTTCAATTGGGGATCGTCGCGGGGATCGTGGTGAGCTTCATCCAGATGGATCGAGCCATGAAGGCTCTCAATCCTTCCGACACAGCGTCGCTGACAGCAGCGATAGGCGCGATGGCAACCTCTTCCCGCGCGTCAACGGTCGGGCTGCTGACGGCGTTGATCGGCGGACTGCTTCTTATGGGAGCGCTCTTCGGCTGCCACTACCGCGCTCCGTGGCTCCACTCGGTTCTGTGTGCATCGACTCTGTTCTGGCTGTTCGCGGCTTTTCCAGTTGGCTTGATGATGCTTGCGTACGTGATTTGTGATCGCAAGAGTTTTCGTCCAAGCCCGAAAGGAGAGGCCGGCGCTGATCCAACGGAAGTCTTATCTCACGGAGTCGCAGAGGCACAGAGAGAAGATTAAGCCAAGTAGGGTGGGCAAAAACGGCCCAACGCCGGCTATCTCTTGGCGAACCGCTGATCGTCGCACCTCACTTCCGGGTAAATCGCCGATTCGCGAGTGGCTGCCCACCATGAGCGACGTTCCATTGCAGAGGGCGCGCATCCAATCAGACACCCGATGCAATGCCGCCGTCCTGCAATGGGCCGCGGTTCATGGTGGGCCGCGTTCGTTTTTCGGTTGCGCGAAGCGGCTTCCCAATGGCACGGAAGTCCGCCAGGCCAAGCCTTGCTGTAATGGTCCACTTGGCGCCACCCTACGGTCCTACGGTGCTGGAGCGTGCAAGCGCCGGCGATTTCGAGTAGGATGGCTTGCGGTCGGATCAAGGTCCACGTTTCGCGTCCCAGGGGAGAACTGCATTGTGGTCAGCAAAGCACTGCGCTGGTGTTGGCAAGGTTCCTTGGTATTGCTTGTGACTGGGGCGGCCCTATCGCATGCCCGGGGCGATTCGGTGGCCGTTGCCGCGCGGGATCTTGCCCGGAAGAGCAGCAATGTTGTGCCCGTCGAAAAGAACTGGGACGGGCTGGTTGTGTGCCACGGCGGGAACGGCCTGGAGGAGTGGAACGTCGAGATCCAATCGGCCGTATCCCACTTCCTCCATTTCCAGTTTGCCAGCGGCCAGCGGCGGCCCGTTCATCTCTTCGTCAACGGGGAGAAGCAGGACGGGCGATTCCTCGACGCAGCCACGGGCGGTTTCTTTGCGCGGGATCTGGATTGGCAAACGTACGGGCCCTTCGAACTGGTCGAGGGCAAGAATACGATCCGCATCGAGGCGGCCGGGGGACTCATGCCGCACCTGGCGGGACTGGTCGTTTCCACGTCGAAGACCGATTGGGACAAGAAGGCCTTCGAGCACCTGTTCCCGTCGCGGCCCGACCTGGCCGGCAAGATCGACGAAGACTCGGCCGCCACGCGCGAGCGGTTGCGCGGGCTGCTGCCCGGGGTGGAGAAGCTCCTCTTCGTGAAGCGCTACACGCTCCAGTCGAGCCATTACTACACCGACTTCATCGACGGCTGCCGGCATTTCGGCAGCCATCTCTGCGTGCTCTCGCTCGACGACGGCTCGGTGACCGAGCTGGCGCCGGAGCTTTCCCACGGCATCATCGGCCGCTGCGACCTGTCGTACGACGGCCGGCGCGTGCTGTTTGACTGGAAAGAGAAGATAGGCGTGGGCTTTCGCATCTGGGAGGTTGGAATCGACGGCTCGGGTCTGCGGCAGATTACGTTTCCACCGGCGGACGAAGAGGAGCGGATCGCCAAGTATCGGCTGGACTGGTGGAAGACCTACATGCACCACACGGACGACATGCATCCCTGCTACCTGCCGGACGGCGGGATTGCCTTTGCGTCGACCCGTTGCGAGTACGGGATCCTTTGCGACGGTCCCGACAAGCTCACCTCGTCGGTCATCTACCGGATGGACGCTGACGGCGGCAACCTGCAGAAGCTATCGAACAACTCGGTGAGCGAATCGGCGCCCACGGTGATGAACGATGGGCGGATTCTCTACACCCGCTGGGAATACGTCGACAATGGTTCGGTGACGAACAAGGCCCTTTGGGCCATGCGGCCTGACGGCTCGGGGAGCGAAGAGGTCTACGGCATGAGCGTGGCCTTTCCGTCGGTGTTCAACGTGGGGCGGGCCGTGCCGGGCGCGAACAACCTGATCGTGGCGATCGGCGCGCCCCACATGCCGTTGGGCGTGGGGACGTTGATGCTCATCGACACCCAGGCCGACCGTCGAACGGGCGAGGGCGTGACCTATTTGACGCCGGAGGTCGACTCGCAGCACCAGTGGGGCTGGGACAATGTTCCCGGCGGGGCCACCAAGCCGATCCCGCCGGAGATGCAGGCCGGACGGGACGGGCGGGGCAACACGAGCCGGGGCCCGCTCTATATGGACCCCTATCCGCTCTCGAAGGACCAGATTCTTGTTGCCTTCAACCCGCGGGAGAACTGGAACGTGGAGAACGCCTACGGGCTCTACCTGCTCGACTCGGACGGCACGAAGCGGCTGCTATACCGCGACGGCGAGCAGTCCTGCTGGATGCCGATTCCGGTGCGAGTCCGGCCGAAGCCGGGCATTCCCCGGGCGACCATCGAGCCGGAACTGGCCCGGCGGGGGCTGGCTCGGGTTGTCGTGTCGGACGTTTACCGAGGGCTCGACGGGGTGGAGCGGGGCGCGATCAAGTATCTGCGGATCAACGAGCACGTGCCTCGTCCCTGGGCGGCTCGCCGGTTCTGGGACGGTGACGTGTACGACCAGCAGCATTCCGTGGTGAGTTGCAACGCGGCGTTGGGGCTGCGGGTTCAATACGGCATCGTGCCGGTGGAAGAGGACGGTTCGGCCCACTTCTTGGTCGAGGCCGACAAGAACATCTTCTTCCAGGCTCTCGATGCGGACTTCGTCGAGGTGCAGCGGGAGCGGACGTTTGTGAACTACCGGCCTGGCGAGGTGCGATCCTGTGTGGGTTGCCACGAGCGGCCCATGGACAACAACGCGACGGAAATGGCAAAGCTGCCGCTGGCCATGACCCGCCCGGCGAGTCTGCCGGGGCCGCAGCCGGGGGAGGAGTCCGGGGCCCGACCGATTTCGTACGAGATCGACGTTCAGCCGGTCTGGGATCGCCACTGCGTCAGTTGCCACAACGGTGAGAAGAAGGACGGCGACCTGGACCTGAGCGGCGAGCGGACGCGGCTTTTCTGCCGTTCTTATGAGAACATCATGGCGCGGGGGCTCATTTCGATCATCGGCGAGAACCATCCGAAGGCGGGGAACAACCACTACCTGCCGCCCTACAGCCTGGGCACCTACGCCAGCAAACTCTCGACCTATCTGAAGAAGGACCACTACGGCGTGGATCTCTCGCCGGAGGAACGGATTGGCGTGACCACGTGGATCGATTCCAATGGCCAGTATCACGGTTCCTATTTCGGACGCAAGAACCTCCAATACGCGGATCGCCCAAACTTCCGGCCCGTGCTGAGTTTCCAACAATCGCACGCCAACACGCCGCCGTGGTCGGAGGGGGAAAGGTAGGAGGGGCTAGCTGGAGAGGAACCTCGGTCTGGGCTAGAATACGAGTCGAGCAAAGAGCGTCTCGTGGCAAAGCGGTATAACGGAGAAAGACCTTGACGACTCCATTGGAACGCATTCAGATCGATCCCACGATATGCCATGGAAAGCCGGTCATCCGTGGCACGCGTGTGCCAGTCTCATCAATTTTGGGGGCCCTTGGTGCGGGAGACTCCATCGAAATGGTTCTCGAAGACTATCCGAACCTGTCTCTTGACGACATCAAGGCGGCCTTCACCTTTGCGGGAAGGTTGGCTGATTTTGACGAAATCGCATACGAGTCGATGTCATGAGATTCCACATCTCCACCCAAATCACTTCGGGATCATTGTGATTTCGCTCCGCCAACCGAATCGTCAGAGTATCCAAGATCGTCTTCTCTGGTTTTTGGGCCAGTTCCCCGACGCGGACCTGAAGGACCGTGTAGTTCAACTTCGTGACAAGTCCTACTTCATCGTCCCAAGAAACACATAACCAGCGGCGCCTTGTCTCTCGCTTAATCGAAAGGCTCACCATGGACCGACGTACCTTCGTGAAAACGGCGGGCTCGCTCGCCGGGATGGCCGCCTTTGGCGGAACCGTTTGTGCAGCAGAAAACCGTCGCGACTCGAAAGGAAAACTCATGTTCGACAATGCCCAGTTCTACGATGCCGACGGCAAGTTCGATGAGGAGAAGGCCAAGGACGCCATCATCCAGCTCTGCAAGCATCACGGCTACCCCGTGTTTCCCGGCTTGCGGGAGAATCTCTGGATCACCGACTACGGGACCGGCCAATTTGCCAAGCTAGGGCTGGCGGCCTACATGGCGGTCAACAATGTGGAAGACCGGTACATGATGCTGGAGATCTTCCTCCTGCCGGGTCAGATGCTGCCGGAACACTGGCACCTGGCGGGCGAGGGCAACCCGGCCAAGATGGAAGGCTGGTTCGTCCGCTGGGGCGCCTCCCACATTGTCGGGATCGGTGAGCCGAACCTGCCCGAGGAGATTGTGATTCCTGAGTGTCACTGCGGGGGCACGACCGAGACGAAGCACGACACCCTGGCCACTCCGGGCATGTTCGTTCCCCTGGCCAAGGTCGAATCAAAGCATTGGCAGTTCGGCGGTCCGGAAGGGGCCATCCTCACCGAGGTTGCCAACGTCCACACCAACTCGGCCGTCCGCCACGCGGACAAGAAGCTCAACGAGTTCTTCCTGAGCGGACAATGAGGATTCGGGTGACCTGTGTGCCACTGCTTGCACCCTACTTTGATACGGTGGAGATCTTGGAAGTGGAATTTCAAAACCAGGTTGCCCTCGTGACCGGGGCCGCGGGATCGATCGGCAAGGGGATTGCGAGCCGACTGATCGATGACGGCGCCAAGGTCTTCATTACCGATCTGAATCAAGACGCGCTCGACGCGATCTGTGCTGAACTGGGGGAGAACTGCCGGGCCCTGGCGGCCGACGTGACCGACCACGGCCAGGTCAAGAAGGTCGTGGAGGCAGCCACGGCGGCGTTCGGCGATCGGATCGACGTGCTCGTCAACGTGGCGGGCACGGTTGGCCAGGGCGGCAAGATCGAAGACATCCATGAGGACAACTGGGACTTCGTCTTCGACGTGAACTGCAAGGGCACGTTTCTGTTGATCAAGGAGGTCGTGCCCATCATGAAACGCAGTGGCGGCGGGAGCATCGTCAACTTTTCGAGCAAGTCGGGCAAGACCGGCTCGGCCCTCATGGCACCCTACTCGTCGGCCAAGGCCGCCATTATCGGGTTGACCCAGGCCCTGGCCTTCGAACTGGCCGGCGACAAGATCCGCGTAAACTGCGTCTGCCCCGGCATCACCGAGGCCACGGGCGTGTGGAGCAACGTCTCCAGCGACTACGTGAACACCATGAATCTGCCTATTGAGGAGGTCGTCAAGAAATTCACTGCCAAGGTGCCCCTGGGACGGTTGGCCGCGATCAAGGACGTGGTCAACATGACCTGCTACCTGGCCTCGACCCGGGCCGACTACATGACCGGCCAGGCCATCAATATCACCGGCGGGCGGGAGATGCATTAGGGATGAGTCAGGAATAGCTTCGCGATGTTCATCGGGGCTCATCACGACGGAGCGTGATGGCTACTATGGGCAGGAGACTCGACTCTGGAGAGCCAAGCTACGAAAGGAACGAACCATGCCTGAATGGACGAAGAAGCAGGTGGCGGCCACGATCGACCATGCGGCCTTGAAGGCCGAGATGACCGACCAGGACATCATTGACAACTGCGAACTGGGCAAGCGGTTCCAGGTGGCCAGCGTGTGCGTCCGCCCGAGCGACGTGGCGTTGGCAGCGCGACAGTTGGAAGGCTCCGGCGTGGTCCCCTCCATGGTGGTCGGCTTTCCTCATGGCGCGCACCGGCCCGAGGTGAAGGCGTTGGAGGCCCGGCTGGGTATCGAGGACGGGGCCAAGGAACTCGACATGGTGATGAACATTGGCAAGTTCCTGTCGGGCGATTACGACTGGGTCCGCCGGGATATCGAGGGTGTGGTGGCCGAGGCGAAGAAGGCTGGCGGCGTGCTGGTGAAGGTGATTCTGGAAACGTGTTATCTTAGCCCCGAGCAGATCGCCAAGGCCTGCGAGATTTCGCGCGAAGCGGGGGCGGATTTCGTGAAGACGTCGACGGGTTTCGGCAGCGGGCCGGCCACGCCTGAGGCGATCGACGTGATGGTCCGCACGGTGGGCGACACGATGGGCGTGAAGGCCTCGGGCGGTGTGCGATCCTACGAAGTGGCCTGCGGTTTCCTCAACCAGGGCTGCAAGCGGTTGGGGGCCGCCGGGGGAACGGCGGCGATCGTGGGCGATGCTCCGGAGGGCGAGGGCGATTATTGACGACGTTGGAGTCCAGGCTTTAGCCTGCCGACGCCAGAAGTCGCGTTCTGCCACCGTGAACCAATATTGGAGTCCGAGAAGAATTTAGCAGGCTAAAGCCTGGACTCCAACCATGCCACAAGGGGTGCCATTCCATGAAAGCCATCGTCTATCACGCCCCTGGCGATATCCGTGTTGACGAGCTTCCCAATCCGACGTGCGGCGAGGAAGAGTTGCTTGTCGACGTGGATGCGTGTGCCGTTTGCGGGACCGACTTGAAGACGTTCAACCACGGCAATCCGCGGATCACGCCGCCGCTGACGATGGGCCACGAGTTCACCGGCCGGGTGTCGCAAGTGGGCACCAAGGCGGTGGGCGATTTTGCGGTTGGCGACCGGATCGTGATGGCCACGAGCATTTCGTGCGGCAAGTGTTTTTATTGTCGGCGGGGCTGGACGAACCTTTGTGTTTCGTTGGCGCCGATGGGGTTCACTTATCCGGGCGGGATGGCGGAGCAGGTGGTGATTCCGGCCCAGGCCCTGGAGAACGGGCACGTTGTGAAGACGCCTGCCGACATGCCGGCTGAGCATGCGGCCCTGGCCGAGCCGGTCAGTTGCGCCGTCAACTCGATCCGGCAGTGCGATCTGGAGGAGGGAGCGACCGTGCTGGTTCTCGGGGCGGGGCCGCTGGGGCTGATGAACGCCTGCGTCGCCCGGGCCTTGGGGGCGGGGAAGATCCTTCTTTCGGAAATCAGTCCTCCGCGGCTGGCCCAGGCTCAAGGTTTTGAGATCGACGTGCTGATCGATCCGAGTCGCGAGAATCTGGCCGAGCGGGTGCTTGCCGAGACGGACGGTCTGGGCGCCGATGTGGCGATCGTGGCCGCCCCTGCGGCCCAGCCCCAGGAACTGGCCGTCCACCTGGTTCGCAAGCGAGGCACGGTCATGCTCTTCGCCTCCCTGCCCAAGGGCAACTCCATTCTTCAGATGGACAGCCGGGCGATCCACTACGGCGAGCTGCGTGTGATCGGAACGAGCGATTCGACGGCCGAGCACGTGAAGGAAGCCATCGCCCTGCTCGACTCTGGGCGGGTGCCGGCCGAGAAATTGGCCACCCATCGCCTGCCCCTTTCAGAGATTCACCAGGCCTTCGAACTGATGAAGTCGGGCGAGGCCTTGCGGGTGGTGGTGCGGCCGTAGGGTGGCCCAGGCCTGCGCAATCGGAGAGGAACCGGGCGTTGGGATTGGGGCGTCTTCTGTTCCAAAGGAAGGCAAACGCGTTGCCCTGCTGGAGTACCAACCCCGGTAGGTCCCGGGCGCCGCACGGGACCCTGAAGCGGGTGAAACTCCGCCACTTCATGGCCCCCTTGATGCACGAAGAAACCGCAGAATATCCAACAAGGAACCGCAGAATGTCGAAGGGTTTGGAATAGAACGCTTCGTGATTGGACATTCCTTGTTCGGTGTTCTGCGGTTTCTGGCGATTCGGGAACGGACGGCGGATGTGGTCCGCTTCGGCCGCACGGTTTCCGGCATTCGGGGCTTTGCGTTCCCCGCCACGGCGTCTGGCACAACCGAGAAGCGAACGCGGCCCACCCTACGTGACTCTCCATCTACCGCGGCGGTACAGGGAACGTCGCAGGCTTATTGAACTCCTCCAACTCACCGCCGTCGAGGCGAGTCGTGGGGACCTGGCGCTCGTCGAATGTTCCGGTGAGGATCGACTGGGCCGACAGGTTCAAGCACCAGATGACGGCCCCTTGCCAGACGTTTTTTCGAAGACGGTCGCGAATGGTCTCGTCGTCTTGGACGCTCCTCTCGAGAAAGCCGCTATCGAAGGTATTGAAGACCCGTTGGACCTGGGCGAGCGGTTTGCCTTCTCGGCCGGAGATCGCGATCGTGCAGATGACTTCTGTAGCGGAAATCTCGGCGCCTTCCTTGTTCAGCCGCTCTTTCAGCCACGGTGACTCGCCGGAAAGGTAGTACGTGCAATCGAATTGCGCACGAAAGCCGGCAAGGTCCTTCCGGTCCACGAGCCGGGCGAGTGGTTTCTCCATAAGTTTGACGCTCAGGCGATTATTGGCGCCCGGATCGGACGCAATTCCCTGGTCTTCCATAAGACGCCGAAAGTGGCGGGTCATGGATTCACTGGAGGCCATGAAGCCTTCACTGGCGTTGTCGTGCCGGTAGACGTATGTTCGGAGAGGCTCGAGTTCGGTTGGGATCTTCAATGCGACATTAATGGCCAGTTGAGAGAGGTCGTCGACCAGCGGCCGATTGGTCTCCAGTTGTTTCCCGGCTGCAAGCAAGACTTCTGGAGTAAGGAGTGGGCATCCGACAATCTGTCCGGGGCGCGGAGTCCAGGGATCCGCCATACGGGTCCACCAAACACCGTGGGTGCGGTCGGAAGAGCGCACGCGTTGCAGATAATCGCGAGTTAAGTAGCGCCAGACGGGGCAACCGGTCGCCCCGTGAATTAGCAGGTGCTGGTGGCCGTGTTTGGGGAGTTTGGTCTCGGAGGGGCTCGGCAGCGGCGCATCGATCAGCAGGAAATTCTCCGAAACCCATAGGGGGAGAGTCTTGTACTGTTGGGGAAGCGATAGGGACATCGTTTCCCGTCCCGAGGCGACATCAATCACGGAAAGGGAACGGGAAAGTCGCCCTTGGACCACGTTTGGGGTCTTGTTCGTCCGTTCCGGCAGTTCGATCGGCAGGATTAACGTGACCTGTTTCCCGGAGGGCGAGAAGACGGCCTGATGATGAAGCCCGTGGACGTTCTTCGGAAGCGTGATCCGGTCGGCGATCTCGCCCGTGTCGACGTTGAACACGTCCCATCCAAACTTGCGAAACAGCAGGACGGCGCGGCGATCGAAGGACGGCAAATCGTATTGGCCGAATTCCGTCGCAACTCGGTGAACCGCCTTCCCGTCGGGAAGGGCGCGAATCACCATCGCCCGTGAGTTGTCGAGTTCCAGAAACCGCTCGTCGTCCAGCAGAGCCACCGGCATGTCGCGAAGCGAGTAGATGTGTCTTGGGGCGGGCCATTGAGGTCGAAGGCCCAACAGGTGCTCGCCGTTGAAACGCCAGAGATCGAATCGACCGTCTTCGGTTCGAGTGAGGACGGTTTTTCCGGAGGGCGAGACGTCGACAGGACGCGCCCGGAAAGGCGCCGCGAAGCGGGCGGTTTCTTTCTGCGAGCGGCAGTCATAGCGACTGAGATACCAGAAGACCGAATCCTTGGTGGACTGTCGGCCGAAACTGACGAACAGGTCGCCTCCGCGTTCTGCCGGCTGCCACATATCACGCACGGCAACTTGGCTGCCCTTGTGCTTGGGCGGAAATTCCAGCTCCACACGCTCGGGCAAAGCCTGTGCGGCAATCGGGCCCTTGGGCGGCACGTAGGCGGGCACTGCTTTGGCTGAATTCGGAAGCTCAGCGAGCGGCAGTGCGTCTGCGGGCGGAAGCCGGCATAGCTCTGGCCGGCTGAAGTCTTCTGGCAGGTAACCGGCCTCCATCGCCTGACGCAACTTCGGAAACCCTTTGGGGTCATACTCGACGACGGTCAGGAGACCTTCGGGACGTTCGCCAAGAACGTTCAGGACATGATTTCCGGGCAGGTGGCGCGGAGTCCACGTGACCTCCGAGCAGAAGCAGGGCTCGGGCAGGAGAATGGGCGAGGCAATACCCGTCTCGCGATCAACATGAATGGCCGCCGCCACCAGCCAGCCGCTGCCATCCGGTTTCCAGCAGAGATGACCGGCGTCAAAACGTCCGCGCGGGCGACTGCCTTGATTGAACTGTGCAGCAAATTCCTTCCACTCGTCGGCCAGTCGGTGCTCGACGATCTGATGCCCCTCCTCCATTTCCCAAGCCGTCAGGAACGCCCCGTCGCGGTTCGCCCAGAGACAGGCGAAGGAAGTGCCGTCGAAGGAAATGTCGAGATCGTAGATATGGTGGGGGAACGGTTGCGGGAGAGACACCGCACCCGCGATTGCGCCCGTGCGCAAGTCGATCGCAACGACCTGCGGGGAGCGGGAGTCGTTGTGTTTCGCCACCACGAACAGGTAGTTCCCGCCGGGTGTCGTGTCCATGGCTCGCTTGTACGCGGATCGCGGCAGATCGAACTCGACGAGCAAGTTGCCTTCGGGCACGGACCAGATCTTCACGCCGTACTGACCATGGAAGGTGATGAGTCTCCGGTCATTGGCAAACTGAATCCGCTGGTCGCCCGGTGCATCCAACTGGAGGATCTTCTCGCCGGTTTCTGTCGACCAGACGGACGGCGATACAGGACTTCCTGTCATGGCGACCCATTTGCCGTTTGGACTCAGCGCGCAGAACAGGCCTGCTCCTGCACGCTCCGTCGCGCGTCCCGCGCGGCCAACAATTTCCCCTGTGCGCAGGTCGTAGACGGGGCTTTCCTGATTCCGCCACGTGGCGTTGATCAGCACGTAGGGAGTGAGTGTGGGTGGATGAACGACGGAGCCGCCCAGGGGACGCAGGTCGATGGTCAGATCGGCTTTGGGAGTCCAGTCGATGGGATGAGGGGAGGGATCGGGGTGGACGTTCCAGGGGATCGCTTCGTTCGGTTTGGCGGACTCGCCGGGAACGGCCAGAGCAGCGAGAAGAAGGCAAACGGCAGGCAAGGTCTGCGTATTCACTGGACTGCTTCCCGCTGGCGAGGGGGCTTGTTTGGGCGAACGTTGGTTCTGGATGCTGCACGTGATCCTACGTTGTTTTGCCCCAGGCGACAAGCAATGGGCGCCCGGCGCGTTTGGCACAGGCCGGAGGGGGAGTCTATAATCGAGGTCGAATTTCGGGCCCGCCCTATCCTATCCCACCTTGAGAGGAGACTGTTGATGAGCGAGAGTCGACCGGGCGCCACGCCGCGCCGTGATTTCTTGAAGACCTCGGGCAAGATTGCCGCCGCTGCCACGCTGCTTGGGACATCGGCGCGGGGTGTCCACGCCGCCGAAGCCAACACGATCCAGGTGGCCCTGGTCGGGTGCGGTGGGCGCGGAACGGGAGCCGCCGCCAATGCCCTCAACGTGACCAATGCACCGACCAAGCTGGTGGCCATGGCCGACGTGTTCGAGAATCGTCTTGCCACTCGCCACAAGAGCCTTTCCAAGAAGTACCCGGATTCGGCCAAGATGGACGTGCCCGAGGAGCGGCAGTTCATCGGCTTCGACGCCTACAAGAAGGCCATGGATTGTCTGAACCCGGGCGACGTGGTGATCCTGGCCACGCCGCCGGCCTTCCGTTGGGTCCACTTCACCTATGCCATCGAGAAGGGGCTGAACGTCTTCATGGAGAAGCCGGTCACGGTCGACGGCCCCACGACCCGGCGGATGATCGAACTGGCGAAGAAGGCCGACGCGAAGAATCTGAAGGTGGGCGTGGGCCTCATGGTCCGCCACTGTCATGGGCGTCAAGAGCTCAAGGAACGAATCGAGAGCGGCGAGATCGGCGACATCATCGCCATGCGCGGTTACCGCATGGCGCGGCGCTCGGCTACGTGCGGTGCGCCCGCCGATGGCATGAGCGAAGTGATGCACCAGATTGCCAAGTTTCACAGCTTTATCTGGGCGAGCGGCGGCCTGTACAGCGACTACTTCATCCACCAGATCGACGAGCTGTCGTGGATGAAGGGCGCCTGGCCGGTCAAGGCCCATGCCCTGGGCGGGCGGCACTATCGCGACGACGGCCGCGGCCACAAGTACCTGGATCAGAACCTCGACACCTACGCCGTCGAGTACACCTATCCGGACGGGACGAAGCTGTTCTACAACGGGCGGGCCATGAGCGGCTGCCACAACGAGTTTGCCAGCTACGTTCACGGCACGAAGGGCACGGCCATCGTCTCCACCTCAGCTCACACGCCGGGCAAGGTTCGCACGTTCAAGGACCAAACGCTCGAACCAGGCGCCCAAATCTGGGCCTACCCCCAGCCCGAAGACAACCCCTACCAGCTTGAGTGGCAGGATCTTGTCGACGCGATCATCAACGACAAGAAGTACAACGAGGTGGAACGGGGCGCGATCGCGAGCATGGTCACCTCCATGGGCCGTATGGCCGCCCACACGGGCAACATCGTGACCTACGACCAGATTCTCAACTGCGAGCACGAGTTCGCTCCCGATGTGGACAAGATGACGGAAGACGGCCCCGCCCCGGTCATGCTTGCCGACGGCGCCTATCCGGTTCCCATGCCCGGCATTCTGAAGACCGAGTATTGAGCCGTTTGAATGAGGAATGTCGAAAGTCAAATGTCGAAAGAATGACGAATGACCTAAAATGCGAAAGTCGTCTCATGCACGACCTTCGCTATTCAGGTCTTCGGATTTGCTTCGTCATTTGATTTTCTTCATTCGTCATTCTCTGTCCGCGCCTCCGCGAGAAACCGGTTTTCCTGTTCCGGTTCAGTCGGCATTCGCACGGGTTGGTCGATCGGCTACAATCTCCGGCTGAGCCTGCAATCGAACTATCTGGAACCATGCGCAAGCCATGTCTGCCGCCGATCTTTCCCTGGTGACGCCCGACTACTCGCTTGGTGAAGGCGCGTGGTTTGTCCTGGTGCTGGTGTTTGCCGTTCTGCTTCCTGGCCACGCCCTTCGGCGGCAACTTGGGCTGAGGAGCGGGAACCTCTGGCATCGCGGGGCCCTGGCGTGCGTGTTGGGCGTGCTCTGGACGAGCCTTCTGTACTTCGCCCTGGCGGCTTGCCACGTGCAGGGCTGCCATGTGTTTCTTTCACCACTGCCGTGGGTGGTTTGGTTGGTGCGAGTGCGTCGCCGGCCGCGGATGTGGTTCCTCCGCCTGTTGTGGCGCCGTCCGGGCCGTCCGATTCTCTTGGGACTGCTGCTTGCAGTGTTGTTTGCGGGAGGCTATTTCCTGCGAACGGCTTCACTGGTTCGTCATGACGAGACGGGCCTGCGATTGTACGGAGCTTTCTTCAGCGACAAGCTGACGAACATGTCGCCCTGTGCGGCGCTGCGGGATGGAGTGCCACCGGCAGCCTTACGGATTTCGGGGTACCGCTTTCCGAGCCACTACTTTCCCCACCTGTTCGTGGCCGCCTTCGACGTGGGGGCGGGAATCGATTATCTGGACGGGTTCTGGTTCTACGTGGCCACGTTCGGCGTCTTCGTGCGCAGTCTGGCCGTGCTTGCCTTCAGCCGCCGTGTGCTGCGGTCGCCGTGGCTGGCGTGTCTGGCGCTCACGCTCTTCGGCCTGTGGCGATTCAGTCCGCAGGACAAGACGCTGGACCTTTCCTTCGCGCTGCTGCTGTTGGCGATTGACGCCTTGGATCGATACCGCGTCTCCGGTCGTCGCCGGTGGGCGGCGCTCGCCGTGGGGCTGATTGCCGCGATGCCGTTTTACGAGGTTTTCACGGGGGCGGCGGCGCTGGGAGGGCTGGTCGTTTGGGCGGCAGGAAGCCTGTTCGCCTCGCGAAAGGAAACGGTGTTGCGGACGGTGATCGCGGTGACGGCGATTGTGGGGGCCATGTTAGCGGTTCGGCTTTTGTATTTTGGTTCCCAGTTGGCCTCGCCACCCGAGCTGGCCTTCAAGAATGTCTATCTCGAATCGTACAAGCACGAATGGCGGGACCGGCTGCGCGAGCCGGATCCACCGACGTGGATGGCGCGTGTCTATGCATGGAAGCGGGGCAAGGCGATTTCGGAAGTGGCCGATTTGCCCGGCGATGATCGGCCCGGAAAGCTCGAAGAGATCAGCGGCGAGATTATCTATTTCCTTGGCTTTGCCGGGTACTTTGTTTTGCGATTCGTGAACCTGGCCCTGTTCGGGGCCGTGGCACTCGTGGCAAGGCGTCGCGGTGGGGGGTGGAACATGGCGATTGCGTTGGTTGCCTCCATTGCGGTCGTCGGTTTTGCTGTGCCGTGCGTTCTCGTCTGGGGCCACACGGCCGAGGGCCAATGGTGGGAAACTCCCAACATCTACCGGCTGACGACGTGCGCATGGATGCTGCTCGTGCTCGTCGGCACGGGAGCGTTGGTGGAGGCGGCGGGCGAGTTTCGGCGAGCGCGGTGGTGGTTGCCGTTGGCGATTGGCGGTTGGCAGGTGTGGATTATGACGGCCGCCTATTTCGAGAGGCCGAGAAGCTACCACCATGTACCGACAGGACGGCTCGAAGCGCTTGCGTTTCTTCGGACCCACGTTCCTGCGGGGGAGGTCGTGCTCCACCCGTGGGTGCATGATCTGATTCGCGAGGAATCCCGGCCGGACGAGGTTGCTTGGGTCTACAAGCGACACTTCACGCTGGGCAGCAATCTGGCGGGGTGCCAGATGTACTACGAAGGGCGAGAAGATCACCTGTTTATCAACGGCTTCGTTACGGCCGAAGAGGTCTATCGTCGGCGCCGGCTTCGGGACCGGTTCTACGAGGAACCGGATCGCGAGACGGTCCGGGAAATCACGGAGAATGGGCAGGTTCGGTGGATCGTGGGAGACTCGAAGTCGCCGGTCCCGGAATGGTTGGCGGACTGCTGGCAGTTGCAGTTTCAGAGCGGAAACGTAAGCGTCTATTCGCGTCAGGCGTTCCCGTCGGTGCCTGAGACAGGGAATCCTGCTCGTTGATTCGAGTTGTTCAGGGGCCGGCAAGCCCCTTGTGAGATATACTTTCCTGGACAATTCTCTTTCGACAGCCCCGTCACCACACGGGCAGCATGTGCGGGACACGATATGCCTGAGATCTCTCGGTTTCTTGGAATCCACGTGCGTCTCTACTATCGAGACGTGGGCTCTGCGCATGTCCACGCAGAGTATGGGGACTACGAAGTCACCCTGGAACTGGAAACAGGGGTCGTTTCGGGCACGTTTCCGCGCCGGGCGATGGCGGCCCTGCTGGAATGGTATAGCCTGCATGAGGATGAACTGCGAGCGATCGGGCAGCGGGCAGTCGGCGAGGTGCAACTCGATCGAATCGAACCGTTGGAGTAGAGCGATGTTCCTTCACGTGGTCCGAGCCGAGTACCTCGACGACTATCGCATCCACATCTGGTTCAGCGATGGATCGGACGCGCCGGTTGATCTGGGGCCAGTCCTTGACGGGGCGATCTTCGAGCGTCTCAAGGACACTGCTTTCTTCAAGCAGTTTCGGATCGAGGGCCACACGATCGCCTGGGAGAACGGCGCCGACTTTGCGCCGGAGTATCTGCACGCCCTCGCCCACGGAGAGACGTGAGGGCGTGGTTGCGGCACGGAGAATTGACCAGAAGGGAACAGAGACAACGGAGAGGCAAGTTGCGTGTGCCGCTAACCTCACAACATTGTTAAGTTCTTGACAAAGCTATCAGGGAGCAATGGTGTTGAGTTGTCGATTCGTGGTGTGGTGTATCTAAGCGCCGGCGATCAGAGATTTCGAGGTGATACCTGCCGTCTTGTTCTTTGGTTTTTTCTGAGCCGGGCTGGGAGAGCGGCGGATCTGCATTCCGCTGGGCGTGACGCGCGACTCGCCAAAGCCTTGATAGATGTCGGGAGAGAACAGGGGCGATGGAATCTCCACGCCGTGCAGCCAGTCGGAGGCCCGGTCCCATTGCTGGAGTTCCAGGTAGGTCTCCTTGTCCATGCCCACGGGGCATTTGCCCAGATCGATGGGTTTCAAGTCGTCTTCCGTGGGCAAATTCGACCAGACGTGCTTCCCGTCGGGGTCGACAACGGCCACGTAGGGGATCAACACGGTTGCGGAGACGAGGACCTGTTGCGAGGGGCCGAACAGTCTTCCGACCCGCATCGTCTCTTCCAACTTCCTTTCTTCCACTCCCACGATCAGGCGAACGGGGCTGCGAGGCGCGATCACGACGTGTTTTTCCTGAAGCTGCTTCGTAAAAAGCTGCTCCAGGCCCTTGCCTAGTTGTTCCAGATGGGCCCAGCCGGGTGGGATCTTCTCAGGCGGATCGTCGAGGGCGGCGTGGATTGTCACGGACGAGCCGGGGCCGATCAAGGGATCCGGCAGGGGCACGCGGGTCAGGATTTCGGTGACCCGCTCGTCCGGCAACGTGAGCGGCAGCAATTGGCTTGAGGACAGCGAATGGGGAAGGAACCAGGCTCGTCCGTCGGGCGACGAAACGAGGCTCGAGCCCCGCTCCAAGCCGTAGTTCCACACGGGCAAGCCAGCCACGACGTCGATCAGGACGTCGGGCTCATCGCTTCCGATACTGCGATTCACCAGAACATGGTCGGGACTGCTCCAGGTCAGGCCGTAGGTGCGGAAAGGCAATTCCAACTTGCTGAGCAGGGAACCGTCGGTCAGGTCCCATGCCACGAGCAGGCTGCCCTTGTCCCGACCGGCCAGAATGGCGAGACGGTTCTCGTCAGCGGAGAAACTTGCGTGGGGCAGGATGAGGAACTTCTCCGATTCGACGGCCGGGAGGACTCCGACCGTCTGCCCGCTGGCTGTGTCCACGAGATAGGGAGTATTTCCGGGCACGACCACGAGCGTTCGGCGATTTCTGGTGATGCCGGCCACCCTTCCGTGCTTGGCGACACTCTGGTAAACGGCCTGACACTCGGGCAGCTTCCAGAGCGACAGGATTCCTGACTGGGAAGCGGTGAGCACCTGCTGCTCGTCGAGGAAGCCGGCCCACTCGATTTTTTTATCGTAGGGTCCGGGACCTTGGCAGGGTCGAAAGGCCAGCACGTGCTTGCCCGTGGTCAGGTCCCAGATATCGAGGCGGTTCTTGTCCCGCTCGCTGCGAAACAGGCCAAGCTTTCCCGCGGGGCTGAGATCGATCAATTCCGTGGGGAAGGGGACGTCGAACTGAGCCAGGGGCGTGCCTGATTGGAGATCGTAGAGACTGCAGGTTTGGGGGAGTTGGAAGCCGGTCGTCCAGGTTCCGTCGACCCGCCTGCCGATGGCCACGCGCGCTATTTCGGGCGCCGAGAAGAACGCCCGGTTGGAATCGAAATTGCCCGGCCCAAGAGGGATGCTCGGGCGCTGCGCGGCTTTGGCAGGAAGCGAGGACGCCTCCGCACGATACTGCCATGATGTCGGGGAAAGAGCGACGGCTTTGGCGCCTTCGGTCTTGATGGCGACCACGGGGGGCAAACCCGAATCGGCCGCTGTCCCGCCGGAGGCCACCCTCGCTCGCGACTGGGCGATTTCCTCTTTTGGGATCGACGCGAGGTGGAGCACCTGGGCTCCCTTCTCCTTGCGAAAGGCCAACATCCGATCGGCATCGACGATCCGACGAGGCAGGACTTCTCTTTCCTGCACTGCCGCCTGATCTTGCCAGACGACCTTCTCCATTTCGCGATCGATCAGGGAGGCGCCCGAAAGGAACCAGCCCTTGCGATCGGCAAGCCATTGAAGAGCGGGGCCGAAATAGCGAACCGTGTTGATCGGATTGCGTGGGAGGGTGTAGGTTGCCTCGCTCTTTCCATCCGACATTCGCCACACCTGGATCTGCAACTCGGTTCCGCTGTGGAAGCTGGCGGCGAGTTCTTCCCCGTCGTTGGAGAAGGTCAGGCACTCCGGATTTCCATAGGTTTCGATTCGGTTTTCGAGACGTCCCGCGCGGACCCCGTTGCGGGTGTCGTAAATGGTCAGAGGACTTCGAGCCTGCGAGAAGACGGCGAGATAGGATCCGCCGGGACTCACGACCTGGCACTTGTCGTCGTAGGAGGGCTTGGCTTCAATCATGCCGCACTGCCGTCCCTGTTCGACGTCGTAGATAAGATAGGTGTCTTCTGTGGAGGCGCCGACAATGAGCCGCCGGGAGCCGGCAAAGCGAAGGAACGTGGGCCGCGAAGAGCTTTGGGGAAGGGAGAGCTTGTGGGCAACCTTGTTCTCGGCAAAGGACCAGACGTGTATCGCGCCGCGTGTCTCGTGGTTGAAGAACGCCAGGAACCGCCCGTCGCCGCTCAAGGCCAGTTGGTCGTTCTCGTCGAATTCGGCATCGGCCTCCTCAATTTCCGCAACAGCTTTGCTCTTCCGCAGGTCCCAGAGAGTTCGAGTGCCCCGGCGACTTTCACCTCCCAGCAGCACAAAGGGGCTGGGGCTGGAGGGAAACAGCACGAAAGGACGGGAGTATCGCACGGGGACACGAATTTCGACATTTGCATCCGGCGCAAGATCGAATCCCGACCGGGGCGGATCGGCAGAGGCCTGCCAATCGATGGAGCCGGGCCGGGCAAGGGGCGGCCCGCCGGGATCGACGGTTGCCGGCGTATCTGTGGACGCTTCCGCTGGTTCCTCGGACGCGGGCGACTCCTTGGGAGTCGGCGCCATTCCTTCAACGGCCTGCTGGGCCTCCCGCACGTATTTCACATCGGCCAGGCTCAAGCGGTCCAGGGGAACCCGGATGACCGCTCCGCCTTCCCGTCGAAGGACCACCTGATCGCCGTCGACCGACAGCAGTTCGGCTTCCACCGTGAACTGGCCGTCGCGCGATACCCACTCGCGTGCCTCGACAAACGCTGCAATCCCCAGCGCAAAGAGCAACGTTGCCACCCAGATTCGATATCCCATGACCCACCTCAGCTACACCGGCTGACTTACGATGCCTGCTGCACCGGCAAGAGGAGATCGGGGTGCAGCGTGTTTCAGAAGACCAGTTTCGCCGGAATTGTGGGCCAAGTCAAACTGGCGCCAGGGTTCAGGGTTCAGGAAACAGGGGAGCAAACTCCGAACCCTGAACCCTGAACCCTGAAATCACTACCGCTGTGCTGCGTCGAGCCAAGTGTGAGGCTTCACCGTCTGGAAGGGGATGGCCGGCAGCGAGCCGACCGGGATGCGGCGCGCGGGACCCTCCCGTGCGGGCAACTGCCGCTCCAGGGAGACGTCGACGATCAGGTTGCCTTCCAGTCCCGGTTCTACCTGGTCGCCATCGGCCCGCAGCACGAGCAGCGTCGTGTCTGCCCCCTCTTCCACCCGGTCGATCGCAATCCCTTCCGGCGGGTCGCTCAGGGTGAATTGGAACCGGCCTCCCATGGGGTCGGGAAGTGAGGAGAATCGTGCCAGGGCCGTGCCTCCCACGGTCAGTTCGACCTGCCGGCTGTCAAGACGCCGAACCGGGGGCGTTCTTCGGGGACCACCTTGAATCGAAACGAGCAGTTCGTCGGCCGGTACGAGATGCTGATAGATGAAGGCCTGCATCATGTCTTCTGCGGAGACCGCTTCTCGGCACACCTCTTTGCCGTCAATGATGGCGGTTCCCTGCAAACGGAGCGAGACAATCGGCTTGAGGAAGAAGACGGGCGCCGTGAGGGTCATGCGGATCCGATCCTGGCCGGCCGGGATTCGACCACCGTCCAGAATCATGCCGCCAGGCGCGTCCTTCAAGGCCAGGTGGATCTCGCCGGAAAACCCATCCCGCCGCAAGGCGTAAACCGTGACGGGAACGGTGCCCCCGCCGCGCAGGTTGACCGTGGCCGGAACCAGGCGGAGTTCGAAATCGGGCTCCTCCTGGGCGAGCCGAAGCCGGTATCCGTACGCGCGTCCGCCGGCCTGCTGGGCGTCGCCCAGACGCAGGTAGTAGACGCCGTCGGCGGGCAGTTCCAAGGCCACGCGGGAATCGGCATGGTGGGTGGTCAGTCCGGCTGCCTTGTCTTCGTAGTCGTCGCTGAAGGCAAGCTGCTTGCCGTCGGCATCGGTCAGTTCCAAGACGGAGTCACACGGCGAGCCGAGTCGACGGGCCAGAACCTCGGCCACGATCCTGTCGCCCTTGTGGCCCTCGAAGCAGAAGAGATCCCAGTCACCCGATTGGTCGATCCGTCCGTTCACCACGGCGGGCCAATCGATTTTCGAGGCTTCCTCCTGGCGATTGTTCGGTTCCTGCTCCAAGGCTTCCGGCAACGTGCCGACAGCGAAAGGAAGCCGCCCGCCGGCGTGGTGTTGCGAAGGGATGGAGAGGAAATCGGAAGGACGCAGCGTCATGGTTTGCACGGGCAGGTTCCAGCCCTGGAGCACAACCTGGGTCTCTTGCCCGTCGTGGCCACCCAGGGGAAACACGCTCGTGAGGAAAGGAATCTCGCCGATCGCAATGCGATACACGAAATCCTCCCGTCCGCGATACACGGAGTCCTTGATCTCGAGCGTGTAGGTATCGTCCTTGGGAATCTCGAAGAAGAGGACTGGGTCGGGGTGGAACTGGAAGTCGTCGACGTAGGCCACCTCGCTTCCCGTTGAATCGTAGAGGGCCAGCGTGGCCTGGAACCAGCCGGGGACGGCGTCGGCCAGGTAGGGAATCAGTTCACGGGCACTGACCGCGACCACCAGGCGTTGGCCCGCCTGCGCCTTGAAGGCGAAGCGGTCCACATCACCGGGCAGAATCTGGCCGTTTGCCACGACGGGCAGGGCGTCGATCACGCTGTCCGCCACCTTGTCGTTGGGCTCGTTTTCCAGCGTTTCAGGCAGGCCGCCGATACAGAAGCGGATCGGGTTGGAAAGGCCTCGCGACGTGGCCAGGCGAAGGTCGCGGATGCCGATGGCCGCGTCTTTGTCGACGGTGAAGCGGACGGAGACCTTTTCCTCGATCTGCGGGTTGGGCTGGATCTTGGGGTCGTTTCGCATCTTGCGAAAGGCTTCGAACTTCTCGAAATCCTCTTTGGAGATGCCCGCCTTCTCCACGAGTTCTTCCATTCCTCTGCGTCGGGACATGAAGCGGCGGGGTTCCCCCTCCTCCCGTTGTTGCTTCATCGTCTCCTGGATCTTCTCCCGCACCTGGTTGATCTGCCGCTGGTTCAGGGGCTTGTCATGGTCCACCACCGTCGCTTCGATTCCGGTGCCGGAGACATGAACGGCATCCACTCCGTCGAGATACTGGCCGCCGACGATCACTTCAAAGGTTGTGCCCCGTTGTCCGCCCGCCGGATAGACATAGCCTACGTGGGGCACTTGCTGGGCGTCGGCCTGTGCGGCGAGGAGCAGGAGAGCCAGCAGTCCGAGAAATGGGCAGCGTGGGAACATCGTCATGCCTTGAGTCTTGCGAAAGGAGTAGAACAACGAAGAACACCACAGAGGCACGGAGGACGCCGAGGAAGATCTAGCCCAATGAAGAATGTCGAAAGTCAAATGACGAAAGAATGACGAATGGCTCAAAACGCGAAAGTTGTATCGTGCACAACCTTCGTCATTCAGGCCTTCGGATTTGTTTCGTCATTTGATTTTCCTCATTCGTCATTTCTCAGTAGATCTACTCTTCTCCCTGTCCCCTGTACTGCTCTTCTCTTGTGTTGCATGCTGGTTGGGCTACATGATCTCTTTCAGGGGGCCGCCGCTTGCGAGGCCTTCGCCCGGTTGCGGGGTGACGTGGACCTTGAAGCCTTGCGGGTGGGTGAGGGTGGCATCGGGGGCGATACCCAGGAGCTCGTACATACTGGCGATCAGGTCCCAGGGATAAACGGGACGATCGCGAACCTCGACGCCCTTTTCATCGGAGGCCCCGACCACCTGGCCGCCCTTGAATCCGCCCCCCGCGACCACGGCGGAGAAGACCTGCCCGTAGTGGCCTCGGCCGCCGTTCCAGGGGGCCTCCCATTGGACGCGCGGTGTGCGTCCAAACTCGCCGCTCCACCAGACGATCGTGCTGTCCAACAGGCCGCGGTCTGAGAGGTCCTGAAGCAGGCTGGCCACGCCGCGATCCATTTCCGGCAGTTTCCGTCGCATCGCCTGGAAGTGCTGTTTGTGGGTGTCCCAGCCTTTGTAGTTGATGGTAACGAAGCGAACTCCCTGCTCCACCAGGCGGCGAGCCATCAGGCAGGACTGGCCGAAGGTGTTGCGCCCGTAACGCTCGCGCAGTTCGTCCTTTTCCTCCGAAAGGTCAAACACCTTGGCGCCGTCGCCGAGAATCAGATCGTAGGCCTGGTCTTCGCATTGCTGGTAGATCTTCATTTCCGCGTCGTTGTCCAGGGCATGTCCGAAGGTGTTGAGTCCCTGAAGGAGGTCGCGGCGATTCTGCTGTCGCTGATCGGAGATCCCTTCGGCCACGACGCCCTCGACCATGAACCGCTTCTGGGACGGATCGCCGCCGGTGGCGAAGGGCTTGTAGCGGGAGCCGAGGAAGCCGGCTTCGGAAAAGCGTCCCTGGGGCTCAGTGAGGACGATGTACGGGGGGATGAGTCCCTGGTAGCCGGCGTCGTAGCCGCGGAACAGCGAGGTGACAGCTCCCACGCAAGGGTAGACGATCCTACCGCCGGGCTCGCGTCCCGTCTGGACCATGTAGGAGGCCGTTTCATGGGCGTTCACGCCGTGGGTCATGCTGCGGATGATCGAGTACTTGTCGGCCTGCTTGGCCAGTTCCGGCATCAACTCGCCGACGATGATCCCGTCCACGTTCGTCGGGATCGGATGGTCGAGTGGGCCGCAGTAGTCGTAGCCGGCTTCGGGCTTGGGGTCGAAGGTATCGAGGTGGGCCGGCCCGCCCCACATCCAGATCTGAATGACCGCCTTGGCCTTAGCTTGGGGCGCTTTGGCGGCGGCGTGGGCTCGCGTGCCGCCCAACAACAGGCCCGCCGCGCCGGCGAGTCCGCTTTGCAGCACGGCGCGACGCGTCATGGAAGCTTCGGATCGATTGAGTGTGTCCATGGTTTCCTCGCACTTGCGGTGGAGCTCAATGCCGGTATTGGAACTCGGCGCTGTTGATCAGGGCCCAGGCCAGGTCGACCGGCGCCTCCCAGGCTGCCACCCCGTCATTCTCGGCATACTGACGCACGGTTTCCAACTCCTGGAGGGTAGGCTGTCGCGACAGGATCCTCAAATAGAGTTCTTCGGCCATCTCCATCGGCCTGCCGCGCCGGCGGGCCATTTCAGGGGAGCGGAAGAGTTGGTTGATCTTGTCCTTCACATGGCTCGAATTCAGCAGGTGCAGGCGCTGTGACGCGGTGGGGCGGTTGTTGCGTTCCGAGAGCAGGCCCGTGTCGCGCGGCGGGCGGCCGAACAATTCCAGGAAGGAACTGGTAATGCTGCCATCGGCCAGGGCGATCGAACGCTCGTCTGCCGGAATGAACGTGAACGGTTCGGGGATCAGGCTCGAGTACTCTTCGGTCGTTCCCGTCACCTGGCACAGGGCGTCGGCCAGCACCTCGGCATCGAGACGCCGGGCCGGGTAGTAGGCGAACAGGGCCGCGGCCTCGGGCTTGTCGCATTGCGAAATCGACGAGAGCTGATAGGTGGTGGAATTGAGAATCAACCGGTAGATGTGCTTCAGGTCGTAGCCCGAGTCGATCAATTCCTGTTCCAGGTAGGCGAGCAATTCCGGATTGCTGGGCGGGTTGTCCGGTCGAAAGTCATCCGGCTCATGGACGATGCCGCGTCCCATGAGCCAGTACCAGGCGCGGTTGACGGCCACTTTCGCGAACCATGGGTTGTCGGGGCTGGTAAGCCACTCGGCAAACACGGCGCGGGGATCGCGATCTTTCGTCAGTTCCACGGCTGTGTCGTCAGGAAGCACCGCTCGAGCCGGCAGCAGCGGTGCGCCGTCGGGCCCCTTCTTGAAGGGATCGAAGGAGACGATTTCTTCCTTCCACTCGGCCGTGCTCTTGTAGCCCAAGTGGGCGAAGAAGCCGGCCATTCCTTCCAGCCGCGGCTCGGGCCATTGGTCAACCTGCTGGCCCAGGAAGGCCAACGCCACGGCGCCGGCAATCGGCTGGGGGTCCTGGCTTTCCATGGCGCGGTAGAAGTTGACCTGGGCCGCCCGAAAATTGCTGCCGCTGGTGGTGAGCAATTCGCGAGCGAACTGATCGTACGGCATGTTCTCGCGAATGCTGGTCCGGATCCAGCGGTGATAGGTCTGAACGGCGTTCGGCCAGAGGTTAATGGGAAACTCCGACTTGACCCGCAGCAGGTCGCTCCACTTCATGGCCCAGTAGTCAGCAAACTCCTCGCGCTGGAGCAGTTCGTCGATCAAGGCGTGACGCCGGATCGGGCGCGGATCCCTGAGGAAACGCCGAGTTTCCTCGGCCGTCGGCAGCGTGCCGATCGTGTCGAGGTAGGCGCGGCGGACGAAGACGGCGTCGGAACACAGGTTGGCGCGTTGGATACCCGATTGATCCTGCCGCTCGAACACGATCTGGTCGAGGGGACCTTGGGGTGGCGGGTTGCGGACACTTTCGAAGGGTTGGACCAGTTCCGTCTCGGCCGAGAAGCCAGACGGCACGAAAGACAGACAGACAACAAGAGCCGGGATGCAGCGCATGATTCAACTCGGAGCAGTGGGTGCAGCAGCCCAGGGGGACCGGCCAAAGGGGCAATTCTTCGGCCGCCCTGATCCGCGGCCGCTTGTTGTTCAATCCCCATGAAAGCGGAGCGGGTGGCGGGCCACAAGGGGCGTGGCGTGTGGAGAGATTGAACCCTGCGAAGAAGGGGAGGTTTCGGTGGACAGAAGAAGTCCACCCGACCGGGGTATGTTGAGCCCCTTGAAGAGTCATCCCCTAGAAAGCAACTTCCCGGCTCCCGATGCTGTTCGGCCAGGCCAACCAGCAGGCCGAAGTGGAGCCCACACCGAAAGGAGCCTCGGGCTTGACCGGGCAAGGCGCCCGCACTCCATCGGTCGCAGGACCTCCCATTCGGAAACGAGCCGGGAAGTTGTGTCAGATGGAGTGCCTATTCAAGCAAGACGGGGGCGGCAAAGGCGCCCTCGATCACATCGCCTTCCTCGCTCAGACTGGGGTGAGCGCGCAGATCGCCGTCGTACATATAGGATTTCTGGATTTGAACGTAGGTGTCCTTCGAGCCGTGGAACTGGGAGTCGATAACAGTCACCACCCCCCAGCGAACAATGTGGGCTTCCATGTTGTTGCCGCCCTCATCGTTGAGGAAGTTGTAGATCGGGATGAGACGCTGCATGCCATGGATGGACGCGATGGTGTCTTTCATACCGGAAGACAGCCCCGTATCGGCGCCAAGCCACATGGCCTGGAAAGCGCCGATGTACTCGCTGGTGGGGATGACGCCCTGATCATAAAGGGCGTCCAGGTCGTATTGGCGCAATCCGTTGACGATCTGATCGGACAAATCGTCGGTGCTGTTGTTTCCAAGGCCGACGTCGACCGTGCCCCAGTTTCCCGGGACCTCGGAGCCGTACATGTCGAGGATCTTGCCGTCGCCGTAGATGCTCCATTCGGCCCCGGAATCCTGCTTTTCCCATTCGTAGAGCGGCACCGCAAAGGGAAGAACGTCGGAGCCGGCTTTCAGGCCGCTTGCCTTCTGCAGGGCGGCGGTGGCCGTGGCGACGACGCTGGCCTGGCCGAAGCCAATCGCCTTGGCGAAGAAGAGAGACGCCTGGGGATTTGAATTGCCGTCGCGCCGCAAGGTGACGCGAACCGTGTCGAAGATCCCCGTGCTGAGGATCTCCACCTTGGTATAGACGGTGCTGGGCTCGAAACGGCCGATCTCGATGTCTGCGTCAAGAACGGTGAATCCATCGCCGGCATTCGCCTCCACGTAGGAACGCACGGCCGCGCGGACGGCGGCAAGATCTTGCGTGCCGTCGGCGGCCGGTTCGAGGCTCAGGACTCCCGCGAGGGCGGCCGAATCGGCAGCGCGCTGCAGGTCGGTTTTCGCTTTCAGGAGGTAGCCGTAGTCCACGGCGAAGGCCACCATGCCAAGAAGGGGAATCGAAGCGAGGGCGACCAGGACGAGGATCGATCCGCGTCGCGAGGCGCCGCGGGGTTGCCGTTTGCGTTTCATAAGGCGAGTTCCTCAACAGGGCGGAACGGAAGCAAACCGTCCGGCTATTCGCGCCGTACGACGGTTGTCGTCTGCAAGATTTTGCCTTGTCCAACCCCGATGCCGCCCAGCCAGCGGACGGAATCGAACTGGAAGACGACCTGGAGGGTGATGGGCGAACCGGGATCCATCGCGGAAAGGGCACTGTCCGAGAGGACGTTGCCGTTGCCATCGAGAAGAGCGATGTCGGTTGCCGCGCCCAGGGTGTCGGAAGAAAGGTTGGGAAAGCGATCGGCCAGGTACTCGGTCACGCGTCCTTGGACCGTGGCGACCGAGTCCGTGGTTGGTTTGGAGGCCTCCCGGGCGGCGAAGGATGACGCGCCGCTCACGGCCTGTCCCACGTTGGCAAGCTGGCCCACGTCGACCATTCCGAGGAGGAGAATCATCAGGAACGGGGCCGTCATGGCAAATTCAACAGTGGCCGCGCCTCGCCGCTGACGCCGTTGCCGGACCCGGCAGGTCGAAAACCTGGTTTCGGAAGGAAGGCCTGTCATGATTTGCCTCGGTCGTGACTTCTCCAGAAACGGGATAACGAGTCGGCGTTCACTCACGGACCAGCACCGACTGCCCCGAAAGCACGAGATCGCCGGGCCCGCCGAAGAAACTGCCTTGGACCCAACTGATGTCGGCTGCGCTGACCTGGACCTGGACGGTGACCTCGGTCCCGGACGTGATGTTGGCCATTGTCGACGGGGAGACGTCAATTTGGATGAGATCGGAATTCGCCACGGATCCGAGGGCGCCGCCGAGATATTCGCGAACGGCCGATTCGACGACGCCGTCGTTGACCGTGGTGGCCAGCATGGCTTTGCGGCAGCCCCGCTGGGCTGCGCTGCTCAGCGCTTGTTGGACCATGACGTAGCGGCTCAATTCGATGAGACCGAACATGAAGGCGAATACAACCGGAACGACCATCGCAAACTCGACGAGTGCAACACCGCGTCGCCGACGACGTCGGTGCGAGCGCAAGGTTCCCGTGAACATGGCAGTTTCTCCGTTCGGCGCATTGCGCAGCGCGCCGGATGTATCCCTCTCAGTTCTCACGCACGCTGGGGCGCATCGTATTCGAAACGATTCCCGCTCACGAAGAGTGGTCTTCGAAGGAACTAGTCCGGCTCGGATTCATCCGATCGAGTCGAGGTTCGTTCGCTGGGAAGGCCGATCCTGGAAGCGGTTTGGCGAAAAGCGTCGTTGATGAGGAAAAAGTCGAATGTCCCTATCGCAAACATACGTCAGATTCCCTGGCGGGGACGTGAGATTTTACGCGAAACGCACTGGAACGAAAGCCGAGACGCTGGTGCGAAGCCGGGGGCCTTGCTCGCACAAGCGATACAAACCGGACGGTTCCCAGGGACCTTTCCAGGGCCGGCCGATCGGCAACTTCCCGGATTTCCAGTTGCACAGGGTGGCAGCGATGATTTTCCGCAGCGCGTCCATGGTGTCCCCGGAAATCCATCAGAGCTCCTTCGACGCTAGATTCGCGACGCTGGTAACGTCCAATGATCTCCGTCTCCAACCGTATCCGCCGGAGCCGTGGCATCTTCAGCTCGACCTCGCCAGCCTTCGTATGGAGTGTGCGTTTGTAGTGACCAGCTCGCGTGTCCGCACGGTTGGCCGACCGCTCATACCGCTTCGCCTGACAAAGTTGCTCCGCCTCAGCCTCCAAGAGTCCGTTCAGCGTCTCCTCGACCGACTGGCGAACCACTTCGTTCACGAGCGACCGAATCTCGCTCCTATCGACCCGAATCACGCCCTTCAACTTCTCGCCGCAGCGGCTTCGGGAAGCTACAGGGCAACGCCGACAAGCCTGGGAAACGCAAAGCACCTGAGTCGCCACACAATAGACACGCACCTCTCTGGGGCGATTGACAGACGCTCGCTGGTGCTCCGTCACCGGGCTGCTAGCGCCTTGTCCAACAAGGCGGCAACCCCTTCCACATTGAGCCACAGGCCGAGATCGGGTAGAAGCATCTCGTCAGGGCGGTCAGGGCGATTCTCGGGAGACAGCCATTGGAAGCTCCCGATCAGGAGGTCATCGTCGCCGGCGACGAGAAAATTGGCATCCACCTCGGGATCAATGACCACCTCGACACCGTGCTCTTCGAGCAGCCGATGCACATCTTCGGACACTTCAACCGGTGTGGTCAGAGTCCACCCAACTCCACCGTCGGATTGAGCGCTGGTCCACTCAATTAGCGTTCTGCTGGGCGCCCCGTCGACTTTGCGTGCGAAGAAGCGACAGCGGCGCTGGGTGGGGGCGTTATCAGATCGACACCAATTCAGGAGCTTGCTTCCGTATTCTCTTGTGGTTACCACCGCACCTTTGGCAGTGTATTCCCCAGGAGTCCGGCTTGCATCGCATCCCTCCAGTCTGCCTGCAAGGTTCTGCAACCGTTGCCGATTGTAGCTGCTCTGCAACTGCTGCGAGCGCGCCATCGCGTCACCGATGATGCGGCAAATGCGTGCCACAATAAGTGGAGTTGTCGTGCAGCACGTGAGCGGCCCCCCCCGAGCTGGCAAGCCAAACCACGCGTGGGAGCCAACCGCCGTTTCAGGAGACTCCGTTGCGTCGCACAGTAGCAGGCTCTGCGGCAATCCCGTAGGCTGGCTATTGACTATCAATCGCCCGGCAATGCTCGTTTGCGTCGCCTTTTGGAAATTCTCGAGGAAACTCAGCGCACGCTGATGTGATTGTGCAGCCTCCGTCCCACGGGCGGGGATTCTCCCGAATAGGAAATCGATATTAGTCCCGGACTCGAGTGCGCCCTGAAACATCCGTATCGACCGCTGGATCACTGACGCGTCAAGCGTCTCACTGTGCAGAATCATACATTTCGTTTCGCCAGCCGCGGCGCGTCGGAATTGAGCATCCAAGTACTCCTCGTGTCGACGCTGTCCGACGAGGAACCGAAACTCGTTTGGATCGGCAATTGCGAACCTCTGCTGCCTTTTCTTGACCTTAAGAGCGCGGTGCCGATCTTTCTCGACTTCTCCATCGGCTTGTTGGTCAACCTCGTCGTCCAACAACTCCTGTTCATCGAATTCCGTGTCTGCCTCGGCCTCGGCCCAAGCAAGACACGCTTGCACCTGATCGTCGTCAAGCTGTTCGATGGTAAGGGCCGCTTCGACGACATCTTGCACCAAGCGAATGTCCTCTCGCCACATCGGCGGTAGGTTCAGTACTCGGCTTGTCTCGGTGTTGACATCCAAGCGAAGCCAATTGCCGTCAGGGTAGCGCGCCGTAATGGGACCTATCCCAAGGATGCGCTGGAATTCGAGCTTCTCGATCGGCAGGCACGGACGCACCTCCCCCGCCTCCGGGCCTTCGGAATACGCCGGCCGCACTGTCGCACTTGGTTCCCCCCTGGTTTCGCTCTCTCGCTTCACGCGATCCTTCACATACCGCACGTCACTGGCGTCGCAAACATTGCGCCATCGACGCTCCATGACCACGTGCTTCTTGCGCTCATCCAACAGGCGATTTGGGGGCAGTGAGCCGTCGGCCTTTAGCGCGCTCTTGCCAGCGGTGGTGAGAACGTATCCCTGCGCGGTTTCGGCGGCCAGCGCGATCCAGCCAGCTTGCATCAGCGTCGCCAGCCCTTGGATGACCACACTCTGTTGGACCTTAAGCAAATCCACGAGTTGGCCGGGCACTCCATGCCCCTCGGCGACGAACTCCAGAAGCGTCCTTTCGAACACGGAGTAGGGCCTTCCCACGACCACTTGATACTCGACTTCAAAGACGCTGATTGGCAGCCAGACAATCATTCTTAACGCTCCGTCAAAGTGTTTGCTGGAATGAACGCGGCGTCGCCATTATTAAAACACTTCTCAAGGTAGTCGACGACTCGCGCCAGTTTGGACAAATCGTTCGTGCTTTCGAATGCACGAGTAATGTCAGCGAGATTGTCGTGGAAGAACTCCCAGCAGCCAACTAGGACCAGCAACCGCTCCGCTCGCGACAACAGCACGTTCATTCGCTCCGGCTCGGTGAGGAAGCCGAAGGCACCCATAAGTGACTCGCACCTGTTGTTCCGCACCATCGAAACGACAACGACGCCCGCCTCGTTTCCCTGAAACGAATCGACGGTATGCGCAATGGACCGATTCGATGGGGCCAGCCAATTCCATTCTCGCAAGTGAAGGTCGCTGAACCGTTGTTTCATTTGCCCCATTTGGGCGCGATAGGGTGATAATAGCGCGAGGTCGAGCTTCTTGGTCACGGGCTCTTCCAATCGCAGTCTCGACAGGAAGCGATCGATCGCGTCGATTTCGGCATCGGATGTGTACATGCCGTATTCTGTTTGATCCCCGCCTTCGTTTGTGTCGCCCCTCGGCACGTCAATCCAGACGATTGCTTTGCCAATGATGTCCTCTGGGGCGACGAAGTTGTGGCAAACCCGATCAAGCGGCTTGTCGTGGTCGTCGACCGTCCTGCTCACGATCTGATTGTCGTAGAACCCGTACGAGATGAGCCCTGCGATGGTTGGGTGCATGCGATGCTGCTCGGTCAGCCGGCCGTGAAGTGGGGGGTGTTCATCAGACCGGCCCTCCATACTCTCCTTTGCACGCTCGTAGATGTCCTTGAACACCTTCAGCCGTTTCTGCCAGAATGCCACTTTTTCGGCCCGCTTGTTCTCAACGCCTGGATCCTCGTCGGCATCCTTGGTCCAGGCATTAAGCAGATCGACGTCCAGCAGCTTGCGCCCGCGGTCAGGGAATCGGCTGAGCAAGTCGAAGACTTCATCGATATTCTCGATGGCTTTGCGGAAATTCTTGAAACGATAGGGCGGCAATTGCTCGTGGTCGCCAATCATCAGCCATCGATGCGCGTTCTGCAATGGCAAGACAAGGTCGAACCCATGCGCTTTGCCCGCTTCTTCAATAATGGACCAGTCGAAGCTCAGCGGTGATTCCGCGAGTTCCGCCAACGCCCCGGACGTAGTCGATGAATACGTGATATTGGCTGATCGCTTGATCAACTCGATGAAGTCGGTCACCTCGCCAGCCTCGTCGCCACTGGCGAGGCCCGCAAGGATGTCGTCAATGCGATTTCGCCAACGCTGCTGCAAGGCCGACAGGGTAGGCGACGCGTCGAGCGTCTCCTTGGCCTCCTCCAACACGCGTCGCGCAACGGCGTCGGGGAAATCAGCGTCGGGAACGATGGGTCGCCCATCTCCTTCATCTGCCTTCTGCTTCCGGAGGCTCTTCGGAAACCGAACGCTCAGCGGGTGACGCAGCGGGTCCGAGGCGTCACCTAGTGCGTCATTCACGCGGCGACGAAGTACATCAACAGCGGGATGGGCCTGGGCCGTCACCAAGACCTGGGTAACGGGTGATTCGTCGAAAATCAGCCGCAGGAGATTGGCGACCAGCGTCGTTTTCCCCGTTCCAGGCGGTCCCTGGAGCAAGAACAATGGGCGCGTTTGCCAAATGTCCTCAATGGCGGCAACCTTCGTGTCATCGAGCTGGCTATCCCGAGAAAGACCTTCATTGACCTCGGAAGGCAGCTTCTCCGCCTTTGAGGCGATCGCCTTGTCGTCGGGGGTCAGGAACGACCGCAACAAGTGGGCGTGGTCAAGCAGCCGATCGATCGCCCGTTTTCGCCGAATCAGCAGATGTACCTGCCCGAACATTCCGCTGGTCCGGAGGAACCCCTCGTCCGGTGGTCTGGGCACCTTGGCATTCTTCATCCGCTCAAGTCGAAGCGGCGTGCCTGGCTTGCACCGCTGGATGCTCCACATCTCGAAGCTCCTTGCTTGACGGTACAGGGCAAGAGAGTCCTCCTCGCTCAGGTAGACGAGATCCCGATCCTGCTGACCTCTCTTATTGGCAACCTTCTCCGCCCTGCCGAGTGCCAATTCGTGCGCCAGCATGGTGATCATGTCTTGTCTTTTTAGGTAGTCGGGAAACGGTCTTTCCTCCGGCGTCTCCACGATTTCGAGATATTCCTTGCCATCCTTCTCCGTGTAATCGACCACCTTGTACGCGAAGATTTGCGCACTCACCATCAGCATCTCAATCTGGTTGGTGACACGAAAGAATTCTTGGTAGCGCACCAGAAGGGCCTGAGATTCGTTTGCCTCCTCAAGCGGCAGGATGCTTCGCCAGTTTGTGGCGCGTTCAAGGTTCTGACCGCCCTGATAGAAATGCGCCACACTAAGCACGTCGATTGGCACGTCGCTGAGATCCCGTTGCTCATCGGTCCCCGCGTACGGGACGTTCACGGTCTTTTCGCAGAAAGCCGCCGACCAGTCCGCTCGGCTGGTCTGCCTGTCCTTGTGGCTCTTGACTCGATAGCGGAGTTTCCGCCCGATCAGAACGAAATCACCGACGTTCGCACGTCGGACAATAGTAGCTTGCGCGAGATCGTCTTTGATGAAGTCACATTGCGGTTGAAGCTGGTGAGCTTTGACGTCGCTCGCGGGGTCAACGCTCTTCATCTCGTCAAGGACGGCGGTAGTTAGCCTTGTTTGGGGCCCCAGCGCGCAAATGAGCACGAATGCCGCGTTCTTCTGCCTAGGTTGTTCAAGGGTCTCAATAACCTCGTCAAGCTGCGGCAAGACGAAGCTCGAGCGATTCTGCCGCGATTCCCGATCGGCCGCCAGAAACTGGATGATCGTCTCTTGTTCGATGTCGTGGAGGGGGGATCTGTGGACGGCATCAAGCAACCGTTGGTTCGCGTCCGCGCCACTATACCCTCCGATGTCCGCCGCCGCGAGCACCTGGGCCAGCACCACGCCGAAGCAATACCAGTCGTACTCGAATGAGTAAGGGGTCGAAGCGTCGCCACCGACGACCGGCTCAACGGCCATATCGGAATTCGTCAGGCGAACCGTCCACTCGAAGGCACCGAGCCGCATGTCATCGAAGGCCCCCTCATCAAGAAAGATCGCCCTCGGGGACACCGCCCGGTGCAACATTTGACAGCGATGAATTTGCCCCAGTCCCTGCGCGAGTCGCCGAAAGCTCCGCCACACGATCGTGCGATTTGTGACGACATCGAGCTCGCGCAGCCATCGGTGCTGCTGTCGATTTGCAAGTGCCTGCGCCAGTGTCAAGAAGCCCGGAACATCCAGCACGATAACGAAGCACCCGACGCGGTCGTCCGTGGGCTCCATCACGCCGGCGTCCAGAATCGTGACAATACACTTCTCAACGCCAGGAAGGCCGGATAGACGGAACAGATTTCGGAGTTCCGTATTGAATAGGGCCCGCAGAACAGGATCCGGGCTCGCGCCAGCGAACTGCCAAGTCTTGATCAGCACCGGGTTGCCGTAGCTGTTGTGAGCTCGCCACGTTTGTCGGTCGCCAGACTCATCGAGCAACTCTTCCAACCGATATCCGCGGTGCAGGAGCTCGTCTCCGACTCGTGGCATGATGTGTTCCTCGAAAAAGGAATGGGCGGAAGTGGGTTGACAGGTCCCTATGAACGCGTACATTATACCAACGTAATTGGAGTGGCGTCAATTTGGGTGGTGTCAGCGTGTCAATACGGCTTCTGAAGTGTCGCAGCGCGAGGTAGGGCAGCTGTGCATGCTTGCCCGGTTGCGGACCACATTCAGGACGCGGTCGTCGTTGACAGCGTTGAGACTTTCTGGCTATGCCACAGGCAGCCCCCTTCGGGCAAAGGGAACGACATCGCATGACGAACATCCTTATCAATCCGTTCACTCCTTTAGCTGTGGCCGCCTCCGGGCTGTTCGCCGGCAGGACGACAGAACTCGCTGGCGCCGAGAGACGTCTGGAACATCTGCGCCGAGGAGTCGCCAGCAACTTTGCGGTCGTTGGTGAGCGAGGGATAGGGAAGTCTTCCCTTATGGCGCGCATTCATGAACTGGCTATCGCCAGCGAAGACCGGCCGAAGTTCCTTGTCGTGAGCGTCGACCTTGACCAGGAAGACGACTTCTGCTCTATCCTGGGTAAGTTGGAACTCGAGTTGATAGATCAGTTCGACGCAGTCAAACAAGGCCAGGCTGTCGCCAAGAAGGCAGTGCAGTTTGCGCAGCGTTTCGAGGCCTTCGGAGTCAGGTACGACAGGGACGACGCGGAGCCTATGGGCTGGCGCATGATCGACGACCTCGCGAAAAGGATCAGAGAGGTCGTTAATACGCTTACTCCTGTGTGTGCCGGAGTCTTGATCCTGATCGACGAAGCCGATCAACCGCCGGATGAGGCGATGTTTGGCTTGATCCTTCGGCGATTGATCGAGCGATTGCAGAAGCTCGGGGTGAATCGCGCCGGAATCGGGATCGCTGGACAGACCAATCTGATTTCGCGGCTCAAGACCGCGCATGCGTCCAGCCCGCGACATAATCACATCGACAGCCTGACACCGCTAACCGAGTCCGAATGTCGGGAGGTGGTGCGAGCGGGCATGGCCGCCGCGTGCAGCGAGAACGCTACCTCGGTGACGATGGAAGAAACGGCTGAGCAGTGCATTGTCGACTGGTCGGAGGGCTATCCGCACTTCCTGCAGCAATATGCTCACGCCGCATTCGAGCATGTTGAGGGAAGCACGATCACCCTTACCAGTGCGTACAGCGGCGCCTACACGACGGGTGGGGCGATCGATCAACTCGGGTGGGCGTACTTCAACGAGATGTTTGCCGATCCATCCGTCTCCGATGTCGAGCGCGCGGTTCTTGCGACGCTTGCGACAGGCCCAGAGAAATTCTTCTCGCTTCACGAAATGCACAATGAGGCCGCCGAATCTGCCGAGGAGGTGGATAGCGCGCTAAAAGTGTTGGTTGAGAAGGGGATTGTCAGGACTGACGCTATTCGTACGGACCAATGGAAGATCACGTCCCGCTCCTTCGCTTCCTGGATACGGACACACCTTGCCAGAAACAGGTCGCGCCGGGGGTGATGCGTGCTGCATCATCCCGCGTACTACCGCACAAGCGTCCTACTGAAGCGCAATTGGCAAAGGCCTGAAATTGGGAGGCTGGTGCAGCAACGAGTGTTATCTGGTCGTTGCTGAAAATGGGCTGATTGCGGCGAGCGAGCAAGGGTCCGGTGGCCGAGTGGGCGCGATTCAGGTAGCGATCGGCGTCGGATTCGAGGAATGACGGGCGTTCGGGAGTGATTTGGGCGCCTGCAAGAGCCAAAAAACGAGTGCAAGAAGAGGCGATCGTCCAACTCGACGCCGATGTGAAGCAGATTCTGGCCGTGCTCTCGGCCAACGCTGGCCAGATAGTGCCGCTTCGCGAGAAGCTGACCGCGTTGGGGGACGAACTGGGCACCTTGCCGAGTGTTGAAGAGAAGCTCAAGAAGTTCTCGCTAGCCGAGGGAGAGGTTGCCTCCGAGGTGGACCAAGCCCACGCCCTGAAGGCCTTGCGCGATCGGGAACGGCGCGTGGTGGACGACGCCAGTGAGATCTTGTAGGCGATTGCTCAAGGACTGACAACCGTGGTTGGTAAAGTCGCCCCCCCGAGCGTCAACTTTGGGCGGCCCAGAGATCGAGCAGGGGCCGAATGACGCGATGATTCGAGGCATCGTCCAGGGGTTGCGAGAATGTGGCGAGACGGTGGTTGGCCTGCTGGAACAGGCACGGTTTCGAATCGCTGGCCCGAAGTGCGGCGACTGTGGCCACCGCGCATGCGGAGCAGGAGTTGGCGTTTCACAGCGTCATCGAGCGGCATGAACAGGCCCAGGGACAAGCGATCGAGAGGACGCAGTTGGAGCGACTGCGAAACGACCTCCTTGCCAAAATGCGGCTCTACCAGGAGACGGCGGGGCAATTGCGCGAATTCCGGGGACACGATAGCGCGTCCTCCCATCCCTTGACGTGTGTTCGGAAAATCGTTGCGGAGCAACCAGAGGGAGTCATTGCGTATTCCCTCTTGCGGCTTCGCCGCCCGGACGTTTCCCCGACATTGTGGAACGGCGTGGCGAAGACATCTGCGGGAGAAACATCCGGGCCACCCGTGTGGTGATGGCCGTCCACGCCCATCGCTCGCGCTCTGAACGTGCCACCCATGAATAGTCCGTTCTAGGGCGCCGCCGACAGACGATCGGGGCAGCTCGCGTCGTTGTGATCCGCCTGGAACTTGGGGGTTGCCAGGGGGGCGGGAATCGGGACCGCTGGTTCCCGGCGCCGTACGGGACGGGAGATTGCGAAGAGAACACCCACCAGGAGAAACAGGCCCGCCACGGTGCAGAACATGGTCGGATAACCGGGCAGCCCGATGGACACGCTGCTGTGGACGATCCACCCGGCGATGGGGGCGCCGACGAGTTGGCCAAAATCGTAGGTGGCCAGCATCAAGGTGGTCCCCAGGCCGCGATAGCGGTTGGGAAAAGCGCTGCTGCCCAGGGCCACGGTGGGAGGGTAGAGAATCGCGTGGGCCATGCCATAGACAAATCCGGGAACCATCAACGACCATTCATTTCGCACAACCAGAAAGACGAACTGGCTGAGGATGATCAGGGCGATTCCCGTGAGGATCATGGGGCGCAGGCCGAATCGCTCCGGCAAGCGTCGCGTGGTCAGGCGGGTCACGATGGCGGTGGGTGCGTAAACAGCGAAGAAGAGGCCGATGCGAGCAATATCGAGTTGGGCCGCGTAGGTGCGCAAGAAGGTCGCCGGCAAGCTGAGCCCGATTCCCATGGCGGCGCCCACAAGGAGCACGGTTCCGGGTTGATAACGGCGCAGGAGCCAGATCAGGGGCGGACGGCGTCGGGGCCTGGGAGTCTGCTGACCGCGAGTGGCCCGCCACGAAAAAATGCAGGCGACAAGGGTCAAGGCGCCGGCGATCAAGAACATCTGGTCTGTCTGGGAGCGGACAATCGTTTCCGTTCCGCATAGAAGATCGCCTAGCTGGCTCCCAAACACCATGCCCACAAAGCCGCTGGTTCCCAACATGCCGAGCATTTCGGCCATGCGCGCCGTGGGAGCCCGGCCGGAAACGAACGTCATGGAGGCCCCGAAAATTCCCGCGATCCCGCAGCAGAACAGGATCCGGAGAGCGTAGATTGCCAGGCCCCGGTAACTGGTTATGAGAAGATGCCCAAAGCAGCAAAGCGAGAAGAGCAGGAGGGCCGCCAGCCAGACACGCCGCGTCCCATAGCGATCGATCGCCCCACCAAGAAAAACCCTTGCGGCCAGGCTGCCCACCATGCCGATCCCGACAATCCAACCGAGATGCAGTTCGCTGCCCCCCAGCACGGCCACAAAATCCGCATAGCGGAACAGCAGCGCGATCGCAATCATGACCAGGAAATTGGCGAGGTAGGCGTTCCAAAAAGCCCGGCCATAAAGCGACCCGTGCGGCCCGTCGGTTCGGCGGCCCACAGTTGCCTTGGAGCCAGTCGTTCTGTGGTCGTCAGGTTGAGTTCGGGTGGAACAAATCATCGTGGGGCGGAACTGGTAATCCCATTATGCGAAACCCTAACAGAACCAGTGCGTTGCCCACGTGCGCGGGAAGAGCCAATCCGCGGGTTTGTTAGCGGCTCAAAGCGAGCGATCCTTGTATGCTATCACGAGCAGCGCAGACCTCAATAGGACAATCCAGAGGCCTTCCAGGATCGCCGGGATTTCTGCCCTCAAGGCGGAACGGGACATTCCTGGGGCAGGAACGAGGCGAGGGGTTTGCGGGCTGAAGTGGCCGATTTCTTGAAAACATCTGGCGGCCTGCCCTGGCCCGGGCAATCCCGGTTGCCGCAACGGGTTGCCCTATAGCGTGTTACGGCGATGCGGGGGGGCCGCTGGCTGGCGATTTCCCGCCATCGCTGGTATTTGACGCCGTTTTTCGTCGGGTGCTCAGCGAGCGGGAGGTCGGCTGAGTGGACTTTGGTGGAACAGGACGCCTATCATGGAGGTTTTCGTCAGTTCGTTCCGCGGGAGCGAACCGACGAACCAAGTGCAGTTTCAGCCGCGTTCATTCCATCTGTTTAGGGAGATACAGCCATGCAGAACCAGAAGATGAGCCTTTCTCGACGCGCCTTCCTTGGCAGCACGGCGGCCCTGGCCGCCTCGTCGATGCTTCCCCGCGTTACGCGTGCGGCGGAAGGCGACAAGCCCAACTCGAAATTTGGCGGCGTGCAGATCGGGGTGATCACCTACAGCTACCGTTCCCTGCCGGGCAGCGCCGAAGACATCCTGAAATACGTGACCCAGTGCGGGATCAGTTCCATCGAGTTGATGGGAGGCCCGGTCGAGCAGTTTGCTGGGGCCCCCGGCAAGAAAGACCTTCTTGACTGGCGGCTCTCGGTGCCTATGGACAAGTTCAAAGCCCTGCGCAAGATGTACAACGACGCCGGCGTCGAGATTCACATTGTCAAGTTCGGCGACATCGGCAACAAAGGCATGCCCGACGGGCAGATCGAGTACTACTTCAAGGTCGCCAAAGCGCTCGGGGCCAAGGGCATCACCCGGGAGCTTTCCGACGACGCCGCCAAGCGTCTTGGCCCCATGGCCGACCAGTTTGGCGTTGTGATCGGGTTCCACAACCACACCCAGCTCACGCCGACCACCTACGACGGCGACATTCTCTCCTACGGCAAGAACCTGGGAATCAACCTCGATATCGGCCACTATGTGGCCGGCACGAATCATTCGCCGATTCCGCTCATCGAGAAGTTCAGTGACCGGATTCTCAGTCTTCACCTGAAGGATCGCAAGGTGAACAACGGTCCGAACATGCCCTTTGGCCAGGGCGACACGCCCGTGGCGCTCACGCTCCAGTATCTCAAGCGCAACAAGCTTACCTTCCCGTCCGACATTGAGTTGGAATACAAGGTGCCGGCCGACTCGGACGCCGTTCAGGAAGTGACCAAGTGCGTCCAGTTCTGCAAGCAAGCCCTGGCGTAGAACCAATTGGGCTTCGAGGCGAATCACAGATACACGGGTGAGCACTGAGGAGAGACTGGATCTTCCCGTATTCGTGCTCATTCGTGGAATCTGTGGTTCTTTCTTCTGGGGAGGCTTGCCGCGAGCAAGCGAACATCACATGGCGGCTGAACCCAGTGTCCGCGCTCGTTTCTCGGCGGCGCTTGCGGTGCTGCTGGTCATCCCCGTTGGGCTGTTTGCCCGCTCGCAGCGAGCGGGAGCGGATCCGGCCTCGGTGCCCGGGTTTCTGGCGACCTATGCGGGAGACACGCTCTGGCCGATCCTGTTTTTCTTCCTCGGCCGGTTCGCTTGTCCCCGGACCGGCCGTTGGCGGCTTGCTGCCGTCACCCTGGGACTCACCCTCGCGCTCGAATTCGGCCAGTTGTGGCAACCGCCGTATCTCCAGTGGCTGCGGCAGCAACCGGGGATCGGGTTCATCCTCGGCAACTACTTCGTGTGGAGCGACGTTGCCTGCCTCTTGGTCGGAACAGCTCTTGCCGTGATTGTGGACAGGATGCTGGTTTCCCGTCCGGCGAAGGCATGAGTCAAGCGAGCTTCTGCAATTGACGCATGAAGAGATCTTCGCTCCACAGATCAAGAGAAGCCTGTTCATTGGCTCGAACAAATCGGCGAACATCGGCGGCGGCGCGGCTCCAATCAAGGCTCGTGATTTGATTCTCCAATTCGGCAAGCAACCAGGTTCTGTCGATCGAGATTTCCTGTCCCTGCCAGGGACCGGACTGATGAATGGCTGATGAGAGAAACTCGAAGTTGACGCAGGCGTCCTGGCTGGTATACCAGATGAAGTCGTACCAGTCCCGACCCTTGATGTATTGGCGGCACAGGATCGCGTGGAGTTTTCCGGCGAAGAGGCTTGGCATGTCCTGTGTCGCAACGGAAGACACAAACGGGAAGTCCAGATACTGCAACTCGCGACCGCTCCCGCTCGGAGGGTTCGTGTCGACCTCGAGTTTGATTCGGATCTTGGCCTCCGGACCGGTTCCGCTCGCATGACGCAGGCTCAAGACTTTCCCCAGTGAATTGTCTTTCAAGAACGCCTTCTTGACGGCGGAATCCGTTTCGCTTCGATCTGTGATCTCAATGTGGTAGCCGTAGGCGGCCAATTCGTCGGTCAGATGACGCAGATACTGCGCCAGTCGAAAAGTCGTGTTCGGCTCTTGAAGAATGAAATCCAGGTCTTCCGAAAACCGGTTCATTCCATGGAAGATTCTCAGACACGTGCCGCCTTGGAACAGCGCATGTTTGAAGAAGTCGCTTCGTCCCAGGGCGGCCAGGACCACTTCTTGGGAGATTTCGCGAATCGCCTGTTGCTCTTCAAGGTTGGTTCGGCAATTGTACGCCGCCAGTCGCTGTTGGATCATCCGCACACTCATACCACCCCCTCTGCCAAGGCCTTCAACCAGTCGCTCAGGAATTGTCTCGCCCGACGACTGCGATAGTTGTTCGCCAGTTCTCGCAACTCCAAGGCGGATGCATTCGCCACCTCTCCTGGGTCGAGACGGAGACTCTCGATGGCTGCACCGATGGTGCTCCACTTCGGGCGGTGGAGGTAGATGTAGTCGGCTAGCGCCTTTGCCGGAGATGCCATGAAGAAGACATTGGCGCTGGCGTCCACCAGGCGTTCAACGCCCGCGAAGAAGACTCTTTGGGGCACCCGTTTGTAGCTGAAAATGCCGAGCGGCGTATCGAACTGCCGGGACTCTGGATAACTGGCGCAAGTGCAAGCGTAGACCGCTTCTGGAATCCAGCCATGGTAGCTCAGGGCCGACTCCAGGCTGACGTAGCTGGGGCCGTAGACACGCTGAGCAATCGAATAGACGTTGAGTGGCCTTTTCTGATAAGGCGGCGCCAGGCAATACAACCCGCGCCGGATATTCAGGATTTCATCCTTTGCGATCGCCCTCTTGATGAGGGCGTGACGGCTGAAATCCGTGCCCGGGATCGAAGTGGCCACGTCTGCTTGCGTGAAGACGGGCTTGTCGGCTTTGAAGAAATGCTGGGTCAACCTGTTCATCTTAAATACCATGGAAGTAGTCACAAAGTGACTACTTCTACGATATTCTAGGATGCAATGCGGAGAAATCAACCCGAATGAACGTGTTCACGAGGGGACGTGCCTCACAAGGGCAGATATGCCACCTGTGCAAGCCACTCGGCCTGTTGCGTACAGGCAACAATCAGGAGGATTTCGCGAATGGCTTGCCCCGTGGGGTATCGGGTGTCCAACACGAAGAGCCCTGGCATGAGATCGCCTGCCACGACACGCTCAAAGGCAAAATCAGGCATGGTCGCTCGATCGTGAGTGAGAACGATTCGGTCATGCTCGGCAGCCCAAGCCAAGACCTCTGGATCATCGCTGCCAAGGAGGCCGACATCCTGAACGCGAACCACATCAAGCTCCGGCTCCTGCAACAGCAGGCCGCGGAGAATATCTCCGTTGAAATTTTCGTCGGCAAGAAGCTTCAGCATCGACGATGCCTCACGCTTGTCGTCGGGCCGCCAAACGCTGGCGGATTTCGTTCATGTTGCCTTCCCGGCTCATGACCTTGCAGCGAACGTTTTCAGCTCTTTCCTCCCGGTGGGCCAAATACGCTTCGATCTCAACTGGATGGCGAAGGTAATACGCAATCACCGCGTAGACGTCTTGAAGCTTCAACGTCGAATACTGTTGAACAATAGTCTCCGGCGTTGCCCCGTCGCGGAATGCCTGGACAACCAATTCCAGAAGGACTCGCGAATCCCCAACGCGCAGAGCGCCCGTCGAGTCTTCGCGCAGAGGAGGCGAATCAGCTTGCAGAGGAAAGGACATGTTGAGAATCTCCTGACTGACACATATCCCAGGACCGATGGGTCCTCATCAAGAATACCTCCTTTAGGTGGTGCCGTCAAGGCGGCGGGTGATGTTGGCGGCCACGTCCCGCCCGTTCCAATCACTCCTCCGGGCGATTGATCCCCAACTCGGAGATCCGCTTGTAGAGCGTCGTGCGGCTGATTTGCAGGCGTCGTGCCGCCCGGGCGATGTTCCAGCCGGCTTCGTGCAGTTCGTAGCGGATCGTGTTTTCGTCGGGGACGCCGCGGCGTTCTTGGGGAGAAGGATGTTCGACGCTCAGGTCGCGAGCGAGCGGAGTTGCCGGCGGCTCGCGCAGCTCGGGGGGAAGGTGCTCGGGGCCGATCAGCCCGCCGCGGACCTTGACGAAGGCGTATTCAATGGCGTTTTCCAGCTCGCGGACGTTGCCTGGCCAGGGGTAGTCGAGCAGCAGGGCGGTGGCTTCGGGGGCCAAACCTTCCACGTTTCGTCCGGTCTCTTCGCGGAAGCGTTCGACGAAGTGGTGGGCCAGCAGGGGCAGGTCGTCGCGGCGCTCGCGCAAGGGCGGCAGGTGGATCGGAACCACGCGGAGCCGGTAGTAGAAATCGCGACGGAAACTACCCTCGGCGACCATCTCGGCTAGCGGTCGATTCGTGGCCGCGATGACGCGAATATCCACCGGCACCGATTCCTCGCTGCCCACTCGCTCGATGATCCGCTGTTGGAGGACGCGGAGCAGCTTGACCTGGATAGCCGGCGCCACGTCGCCGATCTCGTCGAGGAAGATGGTGCCGCCGGCGGCTGCCTCGAAGCGGCCCCGCTTGTCGCGCATGGCGCCGGTGAAGGCCCCTTGAACGTGGCCGAAGAGTTCGCTTTCCAGAACGCCCTCGGCCAAGGCGGAGCAGTTCACGGCCACGTAGGGTCCCTCCGAGCGCGGGCCCAGGTGGTGGATCGCCCGGGCGACCAGTTCCTTGCCCGTGCCACTTTCGCCTTCGATCAGAACGGTGGCGTCCGAATCGGCCACCTCGGTGACCAGCTCGAAAATCTCCTGCATGGGTTTGCTTTTGCCGACCAGGTTGTGGAGCCGGTAGCGGCGCTGGAGGTTTTCGCGAAGCGAGACGAGTTCCGTCATATCGCGAAACAGCAGCACGCTGCTTTGCGCCCTGCCCTGGCGCGGCGGGAGAATCGTGGTTTGGAACTGGAGCACCTTCCGGCTGCCCGAATTGGTCTGGACGGGCAACTGCACATCTCGAATGGGCCGGCCGGCAAGGATCGATTCGCGGATTCCGGCGGCCGACTGGCAAAGCTGGCGGCCGAGGAGATCGCAGCACTTGGTGTCGAGGGCCTCGAATTTCTCCGTTTCGAGGATTTCACAAGCGGCGCGGTTGATCCCGATGATCGCCCCGTTTTCGTCCAGCGTCACGATCCCCTCGACCAGGCCGTCGAGGATCGCCTCGAGGTCTTCCTTGGTGACGGTGCTGGTGGCGGAATTGATCAATCGGTCGGGCACGGGGCTCCTCCCGTGTTGTGGGGGGACGCAGGACTCGCCTCGGCATTGTAGGGGCGCACGCCAAGCCGGGCGACATCGATTTGGATGCGCGAGGGAGGGTGATGGTTACAGAGACCGCATCAGGACCGGCGGCGCTACTTCCGCACGACGGGGGCATCCGGGCCGGGAAAATCCTCGGGGACCGGGATGGTCACCTTGCCGGTGGCCGCCCATTCGGTGCCGCGTTGGAAGGTGGTGATGAAAGCGACGCTGGCACATTGTTTGCCGGCGTGGCCGAAGGCTGTGTGGAAAACCCGTCCCTTGCCGAAACTGATCGTCATCAGCATGGGTTCGTGCTCGCCGCTGCCTCGCTGCTCCTTGGGGGAATAGGCGGTGGCCAGCAGGGTCACGTTCTTCGCCGGGCCGCGGAGCCAGGCATAGAGTTCATCGGCACTGTGCATGAAGACGGGCGGGAGCCCCTTGGTGATCGGGTGGTTGGGCTCGCGGACGGTGATCTGGTACTCATGCTGCGGTCCGTGTCCGCCGCCTCGACCCGGGATGGCGTCGCGAACGACCTCCCCGTCGCGCCAGCGCAGATAGGGTCCGCTCTTCTCGTTTCGACCGCCCCAGCCGCCGACGGCGATCATCTCGTTGTACTCCTTCCATTTCGGGAAGGAATTGTCGGCCGCGTGGTAGATGACCAGGCCGCCGCCCCCGCTGACGTAGTCGACGAACGCCTGGTTGGTTTCTTCGGGCCAGGAGGCGCCGTTGTAGTTGCTGACGACGACGTCGTAGGCGGCGAAGTTCGGCTTGAAGCCGCTCATGTCCGCGCCCTGATCGGGGGAGGTGGCCACGTCCACCGCGAACAGCCCCGTTTCCTCCAGGAGCTGCTTGAGGATGGGCGTGGTTTCCCGCCAGTTGTGGTTGTTTTGGCCGTCGACAATGAGGGCCTTCAGCGGCTCGGCGCCGAAGAGAGCGCCGGTAGAGAATAAGATCAGCGAGAGGGCAAGGAAGGTTCGGCGATTTGGCATTGTGGGTAGGCTCCGAATTTCGAGCTGTGGGAGGGACGGCGGCGTGGACGCCGTCGCGTTCGGTTGGGTGTCAAACCCGGACTATTCGCAAAGTGTCGTGGTAGGGTGGCACGCTCAGAGCGAAGCGATGGGCGTGGTGATTGAACGTCCACGCCCATCGCTCCGCTTTGGACATGCCACCCATGAATAATCCGTGTCGGACGATGCCTCCAGTCTAGCAAGCCGGATTGCTGCGGGCCAATCAATCCCCCATCACGGTGACCACGAGGGTCCGCCGGCGGGGTTTGACGTCGCATTCCAGGTGGAAGATCTGCTGCCAGGTGCCCAGGGCCAGGTCGCCTTCGGTGACGGGGACCGAGAGCGAGGGGCCCAGCAGGGTGGCCTGGAGGTGGGAGTGGCCGTTGCCGTCGTGCCAGGCCTGTTCGTGGCCGTAGTTGCGACTGGGCGGGATGAGCTTGTCCAGGATCTCGGGCACATCCTGCTGCAGACCGGGTTCAAATTCAACCATGCCTACCGACCCCGTGCTTCCCACGTTGAAGACGTGCACCACGCCTGTCAGGATATTGGATCGGGTCACAACATGAGCCACCAGGTCGGTGATGTCGTGCATGTCGCGGTGGCCGGTGGTCTCGATTGAGAGTTTTTCTTGGTGAACCATGAAACAGGTTGTCCTCCGAAAGATCGCGCCCAGGGGGCGAATATCTATGGGCGCTGCAATGAATGTATCAATTGTACTGGATCTCTGTCCCCGGGCGCAAGGGTTCTCCCCTCTTCTGGTTGCCCCAAACCCAGCACCGAGGTACGTTCCTAGAGCGGTCCGCGCCACGTCTTCCGACCCCCACACCGCTCTCTCACCTCACCCTTTACCCTTCCAACTTCCCCATGTCTGCTCTGCTTCACCTCGAATCGGTTCACAAGGTCTTCCAGATGGGAGAGGTGGCCGTCCGCGCCCTCGACGATGTTACCCTGGAGATTCGCGAGGGCGAATTCCTCGTGATGGTCGGGCCGAGCGGGTCGGGCAAGTCCACGATTCTGAACATCGTGGGCGGCCTGGATACGGCCACGGGGGGACGGGTTTTCTTTCGCGACCGGGAGATGACCTCCTTCAGTTCTGCGGAGCTAACCCAGTATCGGCGAGACACGGTGGGCTTCGTTTTCCAATTCTATAACCTGGTGCCGAACCTGTCGGCCCGGGAGAACGTGATGGTGTCGACCGAGATCAGCGCCGATCCGATCGACGTGGACGAGGCCCTGAAGATGGTGGGGTTGGAGGAACGTCTGGACCACTTCCCGGCGCAGATGTCGGGTGGCGAACAGCAGCGGGTGGCGATCGCCCGGGCCTTGGCGAAGAACCCGGCCTTGCTTCTCTGCGATGAGCCGACCGGCGCGCTCGACTACGCCACCGGCAAGCGAGTGTTGCGCCTGCTCGTCGATCTGAATAAGCAGTATGGCAAGACGATCGTGATCATTACGCACAATGCGGCCATTTCGCAAGTGGCTGACCGCATCATTCGGTTGCGCAGCGGCCAGGTGGTGGAAGTGACCGAGAACGCCCACCCGATTCCGCCGGAAGAGGTGACCTGGTGAAGGTTCTCGATCGGAAACTCGTCCGCGAGCTTTGGTCCCACGGCTGGATGCTGCTGGCAATCCTGGGCATCATCGTGGTGGGCGTGGCGTGTTTCGTTTCCATGGGGGCGGCCTACAGCAACCTGACCGAGGCCAAGGCCCGCTATTACCGGCAGTGCCGGATGGCCGACTTCTCGATCGAATTGAAGAAGGTCCCGGAGGCCGACCTGGGCGAGGTGGCCGCGCTGCCCGGTGTGGCCGAGATCCGGCCGCGCATCCAGTTCTTTTCGACGGTGGATCTGGACAGCGTTTCCGAACCGCTCAACGCGCTGGTTCTTTCCATGCCGGATCGGCGCGAACCGGTGCTCAACGACATCGTGCTCCAGCGTGGCGGCTATTTCAGCGAGCATCGCGAAAACGAGGTGATCGTCAACGACGCCTTCGCCACAGCCAACGGCCTGGCGCCGGGCGATTGGGTCCGCCTGGTGCTGAACAACCGCAGTCAGGAACTGTATATTGTCGGCACGGCCATTTCGAGCGAGTTCGTCTACATGCTCGCGCCCGGCACGATCGTGCCCGACCCGGAGCATTTTGGCGTGTTCTTCCTCAAGCAGAGCTACGCGGAAGACGTGTTCGATTTTGACGGAGCAGCCAACCAGGTGCTTGGGCGGCTGTCGCCCGACGCGCCCTGGACCACGCGCGAGATTCTCGACCGATCCGAGCAACTGCTCGACGATTTCGGCGTCTTCGCGAAGATCCCGCTCGAAGACCAAGCTTCGAACAAGTACCTCACGCAGGAGATCGGCGGGCTGAAGTCCTTCGCCGTCTTCATGCCCATGATCTTCCTGGCCGTGGCGGCCCTGGTGCTCAACGTTCTGCTCAGCCGGTTGGCCGAGCAGCAGCGGACCGTGGTGGGCACGCTCAAGGCCTTGGGTTACAAGGACAGGCAGGTTTTTGCGCATTTCCTCAAGTTCGGTCTCGCCGTGGGACTGGCCGGCGGCTTGGGAGGCTGTGTTTTCGGCTACGTGCTGGCCGAACTGCTCACGATGACCTATCGGACGATTTTCGAGTTCCCCGAGCTGGATAATCATTTCTACCCGGGTCTGATGCTGGCCGGCGTGTCGATCAGCCTCGTATGCGCCGTGGCGGGAAGCCTGCGGGGAACGCGTGCCGTGTTGCGGCTGAAGCCGGCCGAGGCCATGCGGGCCAAGCCGCCCAAGCGAGGCGGCAAGATCCTGCTGGAGCGGATCACCTTTCTGTGGAACCGCATGAGCGTGGGCTGGCGAATGGTGTTTCGCAGCCTGGTGCGTGCCCGAGTGCGATCTCTGGCCGGCGTTTTCGCCGCGGCCATGGGGGCCGCCGTCGTGGCCAGCGGGCTGATGATGGTCGAAGGCAGCTATTATCTCCTTGATTTTCAATTCCGCTGGCTTCTGAAGAGCGACGTGGACATCACCTTTGCTGACGAACAGGGGCGCGACGCGTTGCTGGAAGCAGCCCGACTGCCGGGCGTTCAGCGAGTCGAACCGCTGCTGAATGTGGCTTGCACGTTTGAAAACGGGCATTTTCGCCACAAGGGCGCCGTGACGGGACTGCAAGAAGGAGCTACGTTGACCGTCCCCCGCGACACCCGGGCCCGACCGATCCGCATACCCACCGTGGGCTTGGCCATGAGTCGCAAACTGGCTGAGATGCTGCACCTCGAGTGCGGCGACCTGGTGACCATGCGGCCTACCAAGGGGCTGCGCCGCGCCGAGCAGATGCCGGTTGTGGAAATTTCCGACAGCTATATGGGCACCTCCGTCTACACCGACATTGGATACCTCAGCCGGCTCGTGGGCGAGGAATTCGCGGTCACCGGCGTTCAACTGAAAATGGACACCGCCCCGGACCAGCGCGAGGCCTTCAACCGCCAATTGAAAAAACTGCCGGCCATCCGCGGCGTGGCCAATCGCCACGCCATGGTCGAGAGCATCGAGAAGACGATCGTGGTGAGCATGAACGTGTTCATTTTCGTGCTCGTGGGATTCGCCGGCGTGATCTTCTTCGGGAGCATTTTAAACGCCTCGCTCGTAAGCTTGGCCGAGCGGCAGCGCGAAGTGGCCACGCTGCGCGTGCTGGGCTACGGTCCGTGGCAGATCGGCAGCCTTCTTCTGCGTGAAAGCCTCGTGCTCACCGCCCTCGGCACGGTGCTGGGGATGCCGATCGGTTACCTGCTGACCGTGGGCATGGCCATGAGCTACGACTCGGAGCTGTTGCGGTTCCCCGTCATTTCCTCGACGAGCACGTGGGTCGTGACGGCCGCCCTGGCCGTGCTTTTCACGGCCGCCGCTTACTTGTTTGTTCAGCGGGCCATCCATCGCATGGACTGGCTGGAAGCCCTGCAAGCTAAAGAATAAGAGCACTAACAGAACTGGGGAGTCTCCCACGAGACGTGGAGGCCCCCCGGCCATTGATATTGATTGATATTGTTAGCGGGTCTAAGACCCTGGGATCGAACCATGAAGACTATCTGGACTCTCGTCATTGCCGTTTGCCTCTGCGTCGTGGCGACCGTTGCGGTCGTTGTGGTCCTTGCTCCCGGCGAACCGGTCACGGTTGTGGCGGCGGAAGCCGGGGCGATCGAGCAGTATATCGACGAACGGGCCGTGACGCGACTGCCGCGGACGTACCTGATCAGCATGCCCTATGCGGCCCGAATCGAGGAAATCACGCTGAACGAAGGCGACCGGGTGGTGAAGGGCGATCCGGAGAAGCCCGTGGCTCGAATCGTTCCCGAAGATCTGGACCTGGCGGTCGAGGAAGCGGAGGCCGCCGTGGAGCGTCTCGACGCCTCAATCACCAAGAACCTGAGCAAGGATCTGGAGGACATCGCCATTCGCCAGTCCTACGAGGTGGTCAAGTCGATGCGCGACACGATCAAGGCCGCCGAGACGCGAGTGGACTCGGGCACGGAGAAGAAGGGCTACAACAAGCGGCGCTTCGATCGGCTCGACGAGGCCTACAAGAAAGGCGCTATCACTGACGATGAACACGACCGGGTGTATCTCGACTACTTGACCGCGGGTTTCGACCTGGCCCAGGACGAACTCGTTTTGCGGATCTCCAAGGCCTTGACCATGGCCGTCGAACTGTTTCCCGACATGATCGAACAGACGGTGAAGGACAAGTCGCTCACGGACGCCGTGCTCAAGAAAGAGCGGGCCGAAGCATCGGCTGCCTTAGAAAAAGTGAAACTGCAGCGCAAGCGGGGGACGATTCTCAGCCCTGTCAACGGCGTTGTGCTTCATCGCTTTGTAACGGACGAGCGATTCCTGGGCGCCGGCGAATCCCTGCTGGAAATCGGCCGGCTCGAAGACCTGGAGATCGAAGCCGACCTGCTCAGTGTCGACGTGGTGGACGCCAAGGTGGGCGACGCTGTGGAGATCTACGGTCCGGCCGTGGGCGATGTTCCGGCCAAGGGACGTGTGGCCAAGGTCTATCCGGCCGGCTTCACCAAGGTCAGCTCCCTCGGTGTCGAGCAGCAGCGGGTCAAAGTGATCGTGACGATCGACTCGGAAGATCTCAAACGGCTTGCCGACCAGCGCGGGATCCAGGTGGGCTATCGGGTGCGGGTGAAGATCATCACCAGCCGCAGCGATTCGGCGCTCGTCGTCCCTCGCTCGTCGCTCTTCCGCGGAACGGACAACCAGTGGCAACTCTTCGTAGCCAACGGCAGCCGCGCCCGGTTGCGGACGGTGGAAGTGGGCCTGATCAACGATCAGCTTGCGGAAGTCGTCTCCGGCCTCGAGGCGGGCGATCGGGTGATTCGCACGCCGCCGAGCAGCCTGGTTGACGGGGGGAAGGTGTCGGCGAAAGTGGCAAGGTAGCAGGCACGCTCCGCCGTGCCGTCCGCCAAGGAGATCACTGGCTCTATTCTGCCTGTGATACGCAGGAACCGTTTGCGCAGACAGGAGGGCGATCTCTTTTCGGGACGTTTGGCTGGGAAGTTGGGGGCTTTTCTGTCTGCTTGGCGGACGGCACGACGGAGCGTGCCTGCTACTATAGCTGCGTCAATACGCACCCTACCACACTCTTACTGGCTTCCCGCCCCCTTCACCTGCATTCGCAGGCCGAACAGGAACTGCTTTGCTGTGATGAACAGGGTTTGCCGGTCCTTGCCGCCGAAGCAGACGTTGGCGGTCCAGCCGGCGTCGACGGAAATGTGGGCAATCTGTTTGCCCTGGGGGTTGAAGACGGTCACGCCGTGGCCGGTCAGGTAGACGTTGCCCCGATCGTCGATGGTCATCCCGTCGGAGCCCAATTCGCAGAACAGGCGTTTCTCGGCCAGGGAGCCGTCTGGCTGGATGGCGTACGAATAGGTTTTGCCGGCCTTGATGTCGGCCACGTAAAGGGTCTTGCCATCGGGAGTGCCGATCACGCCGTTGGGCTGCTGGAGATCGTCGGCCACGCGAACGAGCTTTTTGCGGTCCGGCGTGAGGTAGTAGACGCCCTGCACGTCCTGTTCGATGGGGCCGCGGTTCCAGTACTTCCGCTTGTAGAAGGGATCGGAGAAGTAGAGTCCGCCGTCGGGACGGATCCAGAGATCATTGGGCCCGTTGAGCAGTTTGCCGTCATACTCCGCCACGACGACTTCCTTCTTCCCCTCGGGCGAGATGCACCACAGTTCGTTCTTCTCGTCGGCGCAGGCCCAGAGGTTGCCTTGGGCGTCGAAACACAGCCCGTTGGAACGCCCGCAGGGCTCCATGTACGTGGACAGCTTGCCGTCGACCGACCACTTGAGGATCCGGTCGTTCGGCTGGTCGGTGAAGAAGACGTTGCCGTCGGCGTCGCAGGCGGGGCCCTCGGTGAAGAGGAACCCGTCGGCCAGTTTTTCCACCTTGGCCCCGGGGGCGATGATGTCGCTTTCGGCGGCGTGGAGGGGGAGAGCCATGCCTGCTGCGGAGGCAAGCAACATGGCCGCGGCGGTAAAGCAACGCGACACCGGCGCTGAGAATCGCTCGTTCATGGGAAACTCCATGGAAAAATGGGCTCGCTCTTCGTTCTAGGTTGCCGACAAACGGCTCCGTTTCAGCATCGACCGCCGGCGTGTCCGTGTCAAGTTCCGCCCCCCTTTTGACGAATTCATCTGGTCCGGCTAGGATGGGGCAGTCGATCGCGAGATCTTCAGATGAGGGGCGACGATCGAAACGTGAATGCCCTGGGGTACGACGCCTCCATTTGTCGCCGCCGCAACTGGAATTCGACGTACCACGCGAAGAACTGTCGCCTACTTGCTTCTCGCTCCCAGTTCCATGAAGACACGTTTTTCCACTCGACTCACGCTCGTTGTCGCGGCCATTGCGGTGGGGGTCCTCGTCCTTTTTTCGGCGTGGCTGCTTCTGCACCGCCCCGCAAAGGCCAAAGGCTCGCGCCGATACCAAATCTGCGTGGGGTATCGCTACGGTTTCATCGACGAAACCGGCAAGGAGATCATCCCGCCGCGTTATCGTTACGCCACTGACTTCGTCGACGGGCTGGCCGTTGCCAGCACGATCAACGCAAGCTGCCTGATCGATCCAGACGGGCAAGTGGTGTTTGAAACGGAGCAGTACGATCTTGTCGCTCCCCCTGACGAAGCCGGGCGAATGCGGGCCAGGCGAGGCGAGAAGCACGGAGTGCTGAACCGCAAGGGGAAAGTGATTGTCCCGTTCGTTTATGAGCAGATGTTCGAGTTCAGCGGCGATCGCGCAGCGGTGCGAGTGAACAACCAATGGGGAGTCATCGACGGCCAGGGTCGCGTGGTCGTCGAGCCTCGTTATGAGCTCGTATTGCCGTACAGCAACAAGCGCGCCCTTGTGGAACAAGACGGAAAGTATGGCTACATCGATCCGACGGGAAACGAGGTGATTCCACTCGAGTTTGAATGGGCAGGCGAGTTTTCCGACGGCCTGGCCAATGTTTCCATCAATGGTGAAGGGTTCTACGTCGACGTAGACGGCAACACGGTGCTCGGACCTTTTGAGGATGCTGGTCCCTTTTGCGATGGACTGGCTGGCGTTCAGCGGGAGGGTTCGCTCTTCGAGTTCATCCAGAAAGACGGAACGACCGCACTGCCTGCACAGTTCAGCCGCGCCCGTTCCTTTTCTGGCGGCCTGGCCGTGGTGGAGAAGATCCCTTGGGGCGGCTCCACGGTCAACGGCGTCTATGATTGGCTGGGCGTTGAACGGCAGTGCACTGTTGGGCTGATCGACCGGCAGGGGAAGTTCGTCGTGACCCTCGACGTTCCCGCAGATCTCAGGCAATTGCCCCGCGCATTCGCTGACGTTGACGGTCTTGTGGGAGTTGTTACGGAAGACTTCTGGCGCTATTTTGACCGAAAGGGCAACCTCATCTGGGAAGCGCCGACGGGAACGTGGCAGCAACTCGAACAGGTGCAACTGGAGGACGCCGCCCTGTCTCGCAAGCCGGAGGATCGCATCTGGGCCGCCATGAAGACAGGCAACACAGCCCGACTCGAGACGCTTCTCGAAGAGCATCCCGATGCCGCCAATGTCGCGTCACGATTCAGCTTCTTGAGAGGATCTCCGCTTCAATGTGCAGCGGACCTTCAGGATCGAGCGAGCTTCTTGCTTCTTCTGGAGCACGGCGCCGAGGTCAATCATAGCTCTCACCGCGATGAAAGCGTACTTCAGATCCTTGCGAAGCGATGCAGTGAAGCGAGCCTGGAATTGGCCGAGGCCGCGATCCAAGCCGGCGCAAACGTCAATGCCCAAGACAGCCTCGGCGACACGGCGCTCCACCAGCTTGCCACGACGGACAGCCTTTGCGATTTAGAGCTTGCTGAGTTGCTGCTGGCAAAAGGGGCTCGGTGCGACATGCCAGATCAAGCCGGCAAGACGCCCCTTTACTACGCCGTCGACAACGACCACGAGCGACTCATTCGGCTCTTGGTGGAACACGGCGCCAATCCGCGGCGCGAGAACAACGACGGCGTCTCGCCTTTGCAACTCGCGCAAACAAGGCTTGCCGAGCTTAGCAAGGAGCGAAAGGAGGAGCGCCGGCGGAGGCAAACGCTCGTCGAGATGCTGCGCGAGGCAGGCAAGGAGGGGAACGCGCAATAGCATTTGCCGGCCGGGCCTTGCGCCCAGCCGGCCGCTAATGCAAAGGGCAAGCGTCAATCCTATCCGGCGTCAGTCGATCGTGACCGGATTGCCGTCGTAGGTCAGGCTCAGGCAGCGAAAGACCTCGTTGTCGACGGTGAACGGAATCAGGTGGACAGAGCCGTCGGCAAAACAGAAATTGGTGCCCCCGGGGTGGGACGAACCGAAGAAGGGATGCCATTGGCCCCAGGTTTCGCCGTGATAGTCGGTCACGGTGGTCCAGCCCCCGTCGTTATGGGTGGCGTCCATGTCTTTGATCGGCGTCAGGCCGTATTCGGTGCCGTCGCTGCTCAGGCGGGCGCCGTAGCGGACGATATCCTCGTCCCAGCCGGCATTGTTCCAACGTTCGTTGTCGCCGCCTTCGGTGCCGAACGATTCGGGATGCAGCGCCTTTTCTCCCACCATGATCGTGTTGGAGGAGCCGTCGCGGATTCGCTCGATTCGCGTGGTTTCGCGATCGGTCTGGATGACCACCCCTTTCAGGCCTCCGCTTGCCGTGCTCCGAACGCTTCCGGTGCCTCGCTCGCCCGCGTTGCCAGCGTAGTCGCAGCGGTAAAAGTTGCTGCCTTCCGGCGTTGGGTCGCGGCGGGTGGGGCAGTAGTAGACGGGAACCGCTTGCAGGGCGACCGCGTTGTGATCGCCTGCGACGGTGCCATCGTCTCCCAGGTCATAGAGCGGGCTTTGTTCGATAAACGGCAGGATCTGGTACGACCAACTCCAACCACGTCGCTCAGTCGAGTTGCAGCAAGCGGTCAGAGAGTCGTCTTCGTCACCGTCGCGTGCCCCGGTGGGCAGGTGTTTGTAAGTATCCTGGAAGTTGTGGAATCCCAGGCCTATCTGTTTCAGGTTGTTCGTGCATTGGGACCGTCTTGCCGATTCTCGGGCGGCCTGAACCGCAGGAAGCAACAGTGCGATCAGGATGCCGATGATCGCGATCACGACCAAGAGCTCCACCAGGGTGAAGGCGTTGTGTTGGCGCCCCTCGAACCGCAACGATCGAGTGCATTCACAGAATTCCGTCCGATCAATAGCAGTCATCACTCATCCCCCGAAGAACAAGGAAAAGGAATTGGGTGTCCGTGAAAAGTGTCTCGCAAACCCCAGCCCGAACTCTGGGTAACCTACTCGGCCCGAGTGAGAGTTTTGTGTTGGTCTCTACAGAAATGCGCAAGTGTTCCGCCGAGCGGCGCCGCTCCTGAACTTGCAGCACATCGCCCCATGCCGGAAACGAAGCCCGGCACGGGACGATGCGTCAAGTGTTGATTCGTGCTGCCAGGAGCAGCTACTGCTGCGATTCTTCCGCCTCCACCGCGGCGTCTTGCGCGTCGATGGCCGCCTGCTGATCGGCAGTGATCTCGCTTGACGCGGGTTTGTCGGAACTCGATCCGCAACCCAGCGGGGTGAGAAGGGCGAACAGAAGAAAAGCACAGGCAATTCGTTTCATGAGACGAGTCTCCAGGGGAGTAGTTTCGGATGTTTGACCACGGCGCCGCAGAGGCCTCAAGCATGCGGCGCCGCTACGGGAGATGAGTGTGGCTAGTCAAGAGTGACGGGCAGGCCGTCGTTGGACAGGCTCAGGCGGCGGAACACCTCGTTGTCGACGACAAAGGGAATCAGACGGACCGAACCGTCCGCCATGCAGAAGTTGGTGCCCCCGGGATGGGAGGAACCGAAGAACGGATGCCATTTCCCCCACGTCTCGCCGTTGTAGTCGGTCACGCTGGTCCAGGTCCCCGATTCATCGTGGGTTGCATCGATGTCCTTGATCGGCGTCAGGCCGTATTCCGTTCCGTCGCTGCTCAAGCGAGCCCCGTAACGAACAACGTCCTGGTCCCAGCCGGCGTTGTTCCAACGTTCATTGTCGCCGCCTTCAGAGCCGAAGGACTCGGGATGCAGGGCCTTTTCTCCGACCATGATCGTGTTGGAGGAACCGTCGCGAATCTTCTCGATCCGCGTTTTGCTGCGGCTGGTCTGGATCACGACGCCCTTCAAGCCGCCGCTGCCCTTGGCACGCTGGTTTCCGGAATCCCGTTCGCCGGCATTTCCGGCGTAATCACTGCGGTAGAAATCGCTGCCTTCCGGTGTGGGATCGCGACGGGTGGGGCAGTAGTAGACAGGCACGGCCTGCAGAGCCACCGCGTTGTGGTCGCCCGCCTCGGTGCCGTCGTCACCCAGATCGTAGACGGTGGACTGTTCGATGTAGGGCAGGATCTGATAAGACCAGCTCCAACCGCTGCGAGAGGACGAGTTGCAGCATTGAGGGCTGCTTTCGCTGAGGGCATCGTCTTCATCGCCGTCTCGGGCCCCGGTGGGCAGATGTCCGAACGTGTCCTGGAAGTTGTGGAATCCCAATCCGATCTGCTTCAGGTTGTTGGAGCACTGGCTTCGCCGGGCGGCCTCTCGGGCGGCTTGGACGGCGGGAAGGAGCAGCGCGATCAGAATTCCGATGATCGCAATCACGACCAGAAGTTCCACAAGCGTAAAGCCTCTCAGCACGCGCAATGGATTCGTCTGCCGGGACAATCTCGGTCGACACAAACGCAACATAACTCGGTTCCTTAAGAAGAAGGCAGGGCTCAGAATGTGGTTGGGATCCCGGAAAACGTCCGCCCTGCCGGGAGACGGAACGTGGGATCAGGAAGCAATGGAACTCGCTGCTCCCGCGACGCTCACTCGATGCCTGATCTTGGCCCTGGGGACGGAAGCATCCGTTTGGCAGGGGGCCTCCGCATCGGAAGCAGCGCCGCTTGAGAAAACACTCTACCAGCCGATTGTCAGAGAACCGTGTTCGCAACAATAAGGTTTGGTGAGTTTTTCCCCCACTTCTACACCAGGCATCGGGGTGATATGTTGGGGGGCGGTGGGGAAGCCAACCGCAAGAGAAGGGGGAGCGCCCTTGAGCTACATCATGGTCGATATCGAGGCCGACGGGCCGATCCCGTGCGACTATTCGATGGTCTGCTTCGAATCAAGGACGAGTTCGGACTGAAAATCGCCCTGCGATAGCACCGAAAGCCCCACAACTGGTCTGCCGGCCAGGGAATTGCTACGATGCTCTGAAACGCAGCCAACCAATCTCGTCTTCTTGAGAGATCCGCCCATGTCCGATGCCCAGTCCAGTTGTTCTCGCGGGGCCATTCACGGCCAGATTCTCGTGGTCGACGTCCTGGTCGATCACATTCGTGATCCGCAGACATCCTATACCCTGCGAGACGAGATTCTCTCCCTGATGAAAGCCGGGGAGATTCGTCACGTCGTCATTGATCTGAAGCAAGTCACCTTTCTCGGCAGCGTGGGGCTTCTGGCATTTCTGGCCGTGCGCCGGCAGGTGAAGGACGGATCGGTTGTGCTCTGCAATGTGGCCGAGGGCATCCAGGCCATGCTGGAACTCAGCATGCTTGTCTCCACAACGCCCGGAGAAACGGCGCCGTTTCTCCTGGAAAGCTCGGTCGAGACCGCCCTGGCACGGGTTGGCTGAGGTGATTCGAGGAGCGTGCTTGGGGGAGGCAGGGGCCCAGGCTTGCCGTCTTTGTCTAGCGGTCCCAGCTTCTCTGGTTTCTCTTGACGGCTCTTCCGCGTGAAGCGCCTAATAGGCTGTGAGTTCACCAAAGGGGTTCTCATGCCATGAACCCGACGTGGAGCAGGTTGTATCTGAAACAGGGATCTCGATTCCTGCTGCAATGAAGTGCTTTCCACCAGAAGCAAAAGACTGCTATTGGCCAGTCGTCTTTCTTGGAATAGGACGGCGCAGGGTGCCACCGGTGCGAGGACAAGCGTCGTAACGTGCTCCTGAAGAACAGGTTGCGTTCATTCTCGCCGTGTCGGTTGACTTTCAAGATTGTTCTGTCTATGCTCATGTCTGTTCTGTAATTGTTCTAGATTTGTTATGTATATCGTTCGTGTTCCATGGCCAAGTTCGAACAGGTTGCCCGGACCATTGCCGCCGAGATCCAAGCGGGGCGGCACGGAAACGTGTCTGATCCGTTCCTGACGGTTCGGCAGGTGGCTGAACGCTACGCCGTGTCGCTGGCTACCGCGCAGAAGGCGGTGAAGTGGCTCAAAGAAGAAGGTCTGCTCGCGGGTGATTCCACGCGGACCGCCCGGATCGGTGCGACGGCCGATTTTCCGAAAGTGTCGCGTGCCGATCGCGGGGCCTCACCCCGTCGGCTCGGGCTGGTGGTGACCGACATCACCAATCCGTTCTTCAGCCGCGTCTGCCGCGATGTGCAGCAGGCGGCCGGCGATCTGGGTTACCAGGTACTGACCGCCAGCAGCGAGTCGAACTTCGAGCGGGAGCGGCACGTCATCGAAGGGTTCCTCGAAATCGGCGTCGAGGGGCTGCTCATCTGTCCCGGACTCGACGAGGCCTGTTCGGCCCTGTACGGAAACCTGGTCGGTCAGGGGATGCCTCTTTCATTCGTGAGTCGGCGTTGCGAAGGCGTCGAGGCCGACTTCGTGGTGGCCCACAACTTCGTCGGCGGGGCCCTCGTGGCAGGTCATTTCCTGAGCATGGGCTTCGAGTCGTTCGGCTACATCGGTTTCGGGCCGCGACTGAAGCGGGACGAACGCCTGCACGGCTTCCGGTCCGCCCTGTTGGAAGAGGGCTTGGAGTTGTCCGCCGAGCGGGTTACCGGAAGCGATGGACGGGACATCGCTCACGGCCACCGTGCGATGCAGCAACTGATGGAATTGTCCAGCCCGCCTCGGGCGGTGTTTGCCTACAACGATCTGCTTGCCATCGGCGCCTTGCAGTACTGCCGCGAGCAGGACCTGGATGTGCCGGGTGAAGTGGCCGTCGCCGGGTTCGACAACCTGCCCGAATCCCGTGTGACGAGTCCGCCTTTGACGAGCGTTGCCTACCCGGTCCAGTCCATTGCCCGGCTTGCCGTGCAAAACCTCGTCGACCGGATCGAAAGTGCCACCAGCCGTCCGCCCAACCGCATCCTGCTGGAGCCGCGTTTGGTTGTGCGGGAGAGCACGGATATCGAGGCGGCTCCTATTAGGCCCTCGCAAAACAAGTGAGAACCTCATGGCCATCACGGAAACTGGCGTCAGCTACTACGGAATAGGCCACGTCGAACATGCCCGGCGCGACTTCGAGGAGATGCTGGACCACAACTGCACGGCGGTGCTGCTGGCATTGTCGGAATTCGACATCGACTTCTGGCGTGGCAGCATTCCCGAGATCGTTCAGGTCGGGAAGGAGATGGGGCTGACCGTCTATCTCGACACGTGGGGCGTTGGCAAGTGGTTCGGGGGCGAGCCGCCGAGCCTGTTTCTGACGAACAACCCCGGCAACCGGCAGGTGTCGGCCCTGACCGGCGAACCGCTTCCGGCGGCCTGCTTCAACAGCCTGGCCTTTCGGGAGTACTTCTTCGAGTTGTGCGAGCGGCTTGCCCGAACCGTGGACGCTGACGGCTTCTTCTGGGACGAGCCCCACTACGCGCTGCCCAAGGGCTACGCCTCAATCACCGGCGGAGCAGGCGACGATTGGGCCTGCCGCTGCCCCTATTGCCAGCGAGACTTCCTGGAGCGTTACGGCTACGAAATGCCCCGCCAACTGACCATGGAAGTGAAGCGTTTCCGCCAGGATCGGGCTTTGGACATTCTTGAAGAGGCCTCGCGGCGGATCCGCGCGATCCGCCCGCAGACGAAGATCATCTGCTGCGTCCATGCCACGTTGGGCACCTACTACGTGACGGAGAACCGCGGCTACGACGATTGGGACAAGGTGGCCCGAAGCGAAGCCTGCGACGTGCTCAGTACGACTATCCTTTCCTACCAATTGCCGCGAAACTTCTTCCGGTCGATCACCGAGCGAACGATCGAAACGGCCAGGCGGCACGGCGTAGGCTCGCAGCGTTGGATCATGGGCTATTACCAGGAGCCGGAGAACCTGGACGAGATCAGCGAGATTGCCCAGCTCTATGCCGAGTTGGGCACAGAGAGCCTGTTTGCCTGGACCTACCGCGGGGGCCACGGCACCGTGCTGGCCGCCCCTAGGGCTCTGGAACTCTGGGATGCTGTGGGGAAGGCGTTTGGAAAAGTACTGAAACGTTAACGGAAATACGAAATTCGAAGCACGAAATCCGAAACAAATTCAAAATCCGAATATCGAAGGTTTGAAACGGGGAGAGAACCATGAGCGACACGAGTCCTGATTTCGGCTTTCTGGATAAGACCTGTGAACTCATGCGCCGCGTCGAACGGGAGCAGCAGGCGAACATCGAAGCGGCCGCCACGCTTATGGCCGACGCGATCGAGCAGGACCGGCTCATCAACGTCTACGGCGGTGGAGGGCACACGACGCTGGTTATGGGCGAGATGTTCTTCCGCGCCGGAGGCTTCGCGAACATCAATCCGATCATGGAGACGGGCTTATCGGTCTTCAATCACGCTCTGAAGTACTTGGAGCTGGAACGCTGCGTGAACTATGGACGCAGCATCATGAAGTATTTTCGGCTCCAGCCCGACGACGTGCTGATCATCTTCCACAACATCGGCATCAACCCGGCCACGATCGACGCGGCCATGGAGGCCAAGGAGGCCGGCGCCAAGCTGATCGCCGTCAGTTCCTCCTATTGGCAGACCGAGATGCCGCCCGACCACTTCATTCGCCATCCCAACGGGAAGAACCTGTTCGACCTGGCAGACGTGTGCATCGACGACTACAACGAGGTGGGCGACTGCGCCGTAACGGTGCCGGGCTTCGACACGCCGATCGCGCCCAACTCGAACATCATCGACTTCTACATTGCGCACCGGCTGGAGATCGAAACGGTCCGCCAGTGCGTCGCTCGCGGCATCGAGCCGCCCATCTGGCGCAGCGCCAATGCTCCGGGGGGCGACGAGGCGAATGCCCGGTATGTTGAGAAGTATCAACCCCGTGTGAAGATGCTGTAGCCGATAGGTCTCGGACGTTGCGGAACGCTGAAGTGGACTATCCTATGGAAGTTCAAGGTCCCGTGCGGCGCCCGGGACCTACTGGGGAATTGCCTGTGAACTCGATGATAACGCCTGAATTGAACGAGGCACTAAGTGGCCTGCTGCAGAAGTACGCCGTGGAGCCCGCCAGGCCATGGCAGTTGGGCGACGGCGGGGAGCCAAGTAGGGTGCGTCTTGACGCACCAATGCAGCTCTTGCCCGGTTCCAACTGCGAAGAAGAGGACCTGCCCGACCACGTAGTTCCCCTTTTCCCCTGGCGATACGAGCGGCGATTCCAGGAGCTGAGAAACCTGGTTCAGAGCGAAACAATCACGCCCGTGCGGATGTGCCGGTTTGCGTGCCTTGTCAACTCGGCCACGCGTCCGCTGGACGCGCTGCTCTATCGCGAGTTCGACCTGGCCGAGTGGCTGGGCGGCTCGCCGATTGCCAGCGTCTATGCAAGCATCGACGGCGAGTTGGCGGCCAACGCGATCGTGCGGCTCGAAGGCGGCGTCCTTTGCAGTGTGGAGGTGGCGACCACGCTTCCTCCCGGCTCGGCTACACACGACCGCCACGAGATCATTGCGGGGCGCGGAGTGGCCTCCGATCGTGTTGTTGACACGCAGGTTCCCCAATCATCCGTCTACGTGTGGAACGATCAGGGAGCGGCCTGCTTCACCGACACCGACGCGGAGCTGGCCGGGCTCGACGCCGAATCGGCCGCCCTGGTTCGAGCGGCCTATGACGCCGTGCAGCGTCCGGAGAGCCACAGCGAGCTTCGCGATCGGCACGTCCGGCTGCGGCAACTGGTGGCATTGGCTCGCCAGTCGGATCGGCAGCAGCAGCGTCTGGATGTTCCCGGGAGGTTGTCATGAAGCCGCTCAAGATTGCCATGCTCTCGCTGACCCACGGGCACACGCGGAAGTACTACCAGACACTCAAGGATTCGCCCAAGCTCGACTGGGTTGCCGTTTGTGCGGAGAACGACGCCGTCGAGGAGCGGTTTCGCCGGGCCGTTGCAGACGTGCCCTGCTATCGCGATGAGGCCGAGATGTTCGACCGTCATCCGGAGATCGAGGCCGTGGTGCTCGCGTCGGCCAACAACCAGCACGCCCGACAGATGGAGATGTGCGTCGAGCGGGGCGTGCACATCCTGTCGATGAAGATCCCCTCGTTCGATCTCGCCGAGTACGACCGGATGACCGAAGCGGTCGAGTCAGCCGGGCTGGTTTGCCAGATCGAACTGGAACTGCACTACAACCCGGTCGTCGATCGAGTCAAGCGGTTGGTGGCCGCCGGTGAGGTAGGGCCGCTGCGCAGCGTGCAAGCCACGAACATCACCCTTTCACCCGTCTGGGCCTTTCCCTGGCAGGGCGTTCCGGAAGACAGTTACGGCCGCCGCGTTTCCTTGGCCGCGGGCGACGGGCGATTTCGCGGAGGCGCCCTGTGCGATCATCCTCACATTTTCGACCTGATCCGCTGGCTCACCGGCAGCGATTTCGATACGATCTACGCCGAGGCGGCGCCCAATATCCGCACCGACATGGAGGTGGAGGATCTGCTGCTGGTGAGCGGCAAGATGACCGACGGATGCACCTTCCTGCTCGATCCCTCGTGGTCGCGATTGGAAGAACGGCTGGAAGAGCCCGGCCCCGGCTGGGAGGTCTTTCCCAAACGAATGGAAGTGAACCTCACGCTCAGCGGCGAGCGAGGCTCGTTGATGGCCGACTGCTTTGGCCCGAACGTGTATCACAACGGGGCCCCCCGCGACCGCTACACCGTGCAATATACCTATTTCGACGAATGGATCGGCCTGATCGACGAGTTCTGCGACTGCATTCGCCACGGGCGCACGCCGCAGATCAACCTCCGCTGGCACCGCCGCACGATCGAGGCCATGAACGCCTGCTACGAGAGCATTGCCCGCGGGCAACCGGTACGGATGTGATTTCCGTAGGGTGCGTCTTGACGCACCAAGAGCCTGTAGATAACGCCCCAAGCGGTGCGTCAAGACGCACCCTACACAGCGTCAAGACACGCCCGATATTGTGGGAGAGGCAACCATGAGACGCTTCCTGCTGTGCTTGTTCATGCTTCTGGCAACGGAGGTCGGCGTGGCCGGTGAGGTCACGGTGCTGACACCGTCGGTAGGTGAGCGAGCCTATCAGATTGCCGGCGAAGAGTTCGCGGGGCTGTGGGAGAAGGTCACCGGCCAGCGCCCGGCGCTCCGCCAGGCCGAGGTCGACCAAAAGGCCGCACCGGACGGCGACGTGATCCTGATCGGCTCCGACGCGGTTAACCCCGTGGTTCACGAGTTGATCCGCAATGCCACGATCGACGGTCTGGAACTCCAGTATGGCGGCGACAACTACCGAATGCTCACCGTTCCGCACGACGGACGCCGCCTGGTGATCCTCGCCGGCGGCAGCGGGCGATCCACGATCTACGCCGTTTACGACTTCTTCCGGCTCCAGGCCGGGGCAGAGTACTTCTGGGACGGCGACCGCATCCCCAAATGCGACGCAATCGATCTGGCCGGCCTGGACGCAAGTCAGGCGCCGCACTTCGGCTACCGGGGCTTGCGCTACTTTGCCCACCGGGGCCTGCACCGCTTCCAGGCGGAACACTGGGACCTGGAGGACTGGCAACGGGAGATCGATTGGCTGATGAAGGAGCGGTTCAACCTGTTCATGCTTCGCACCGGGATCGACGATCTTTTCCAGCGGGCCTTCCCCGACGAGGTGACCTATCCTCCCACGGACGGCCAGGACCCCGATGCCCAGGACCGCTCGTACAACGATCGCACGTCGTTTTGGGCGCTCCGTTACCGGGGAGAGCTGCGCAAGCAAGTACTGCAGTATGCCCGAGATCGCGGCCTGTTGCATCCGGAAGATACGGGTACGATCACCCATTGGTACTCCCACACGCCCAGTTCTTTCTACGCTAGCCACCCGGACTTCCCGGTCATCACGGACCAGAAATCCGGCTACAAACTCTCGACCCATGCCATCTGGGATATTGAAGCGGAACAAACGTGGGACACCTACTGGAAGCTAACCGCAACGCACATTCGCGAGTTTGGGGGCGGTGTGCCGCGGCTGTTCCACACGATCGGTATGGCCGAGCGAACCTTCGGCACGAGCGATCGGGACAACCTGCAGCGAAAGCTCTACGTTTACCGCAAGACGCAACAGGAACTTCGCGAGCACTATCCGGACGTTCCCATGCTGATTGCGAGTTGGGACTTCATCGGCTGGAAGTGGACCGACGCGGACGTGCAGCGATTGACGGAGGAGTTCGACCCCGACCGAACGATTGTTCACGACTACACGGCCGACCTGGCCGAGAAAGTGACCTTCCGCGACTGGAACCTGCCGGGTCGGTTCCCCTGGATTTTTGGCATCTTCCACGGCTTTGCCCGCAACAGCGACATCCACGAAGACTACGGCATCCTGAGCGAACGTGTGCGTGAAGCTGCCGCCGACGACAAGTGCCTGGGGCTGGTCCTGTGGTCGGAGATCTCCCATAGCGACACCTTCCTGTTGGAATACCTGGCCGAGAACAGTTGGAACCCGCAGACACTCAAACCCACCCAGGCCGCCGAGCGGTATTGCCGGGCTCGCTACCCAGCCAAACTCTACTCGGTCATGCGGCCCCTATGGGACGATTTCCTTGGGCTCTCTCAGACAAAGCACTGGACCATGCGCGAGGCGGATCGTGCCATTCTCTTCCGGGAACCTCAGTTTCGCATGAACAGTGCCGAGTTCGCCTCGCTCACGCCGCAACGAATGGAGGCGATCGGCGCCGCTCATCGGCGAGTGGCTCCCGCATTGAAGACGGCTCCCAAGATGCTCCGGCAACTGGCTGAGCTATCACCCGACTGGTATTCCGACGAGTTGTGGCGGCGAGACGCCCTGGATATTGGCCGAACCGTTGCCAATCGGGCCTTGTTTGTCAGCCTCACGCAAGGCGCTCAGCGCATGGAAGTCTGGCGCGAGGGCAAGGCCGACGCCGGCTCGATCCAGAAAGCGGCCGAGCTGAATCTTGCTTTGTACGACGCTCTGGCCGACGTGCTGGCCCAGTCCGACGATTTCTCGATGGAGGCGAGCTTGCGTCATCTGGACCGTGCTCGGGAATTGGGCGGGGTGCAGCCCCAGGTCAATCCCCACGCCGAGATGACCATGAAGGCCAATGCTGAAAACGGCTACTGCCGCAGCCACCACTACGAGTTGGTCCGTCACGTCAATCGCCGCGAGGCGGAAGCCTATTGGAATTGGGTCCTGAAGCGAGTTGAGGCCGACGACCACAGCCCGTGGCGTCGACCGTCCGAATTGTCGACCCAGGCCAAGACGATTGCCGACGAGTTCTACGCCACACCGCTTGCCAAGATGAAACCCATCGCCGATCGCGGCCCGGCCGAATTGGCCGCCGTCCTCGAACGGCTTGCTGATTGCGTGCAGAAACTGATCGATGCGGAGGAGAACGTCCAATGAGAAACCAACTTGCCACGGCCCTGGTTCTGCTGGTCGTCAGCCCACTGGTGACTGTAGCGGCGGAACGTGAAGCGGTGAGCGTCATCCCGCAGCCTCAGAAGATGGAGGTTCACGAGGGCAACTTCATCCTCGGTCCGGAGACCGCGATTGTCTGCGATCCTCAGGTGCGCGAGGAGGCGAAATACCTGCGAGAACTCCTGGTAGTTCCCACGCGTTATGCCTTGCCGATTCGCAAATTGGGCTCAACCGAGGCTGCCAATTGCATTGTGCTGCGCATCGTGCCGAACGCAGGGAGTCTCGGCGAAGAAGGCTATGTCCTGAGAGTAACCAAGGACAGAGTTCTGGTCGAGGCCGGGACGGCGGCGGGCGTGTTCTACGGCTGCCAGACTATCCGCCAATTGCTGCCGGCCGCGATCGAAAGTGAGTGCCTGGTGGGCGGAGTCGAGTGGACAGTACCGTGTGTTGAGATCGAGGACCGGCCACGATACTCGTGGCGGGGGATCATGCTCGATCCGGGGCACAACTTCCTGACCAAGGAGTTCGTCAAGCATTACCTCGACGTGATGGCCCTCTACAAACTCAACCGGCTGCACCTGCACCTGACCGACATGGGCTGGGCCATTGAAATCAAGAAGTATCCCGAGTTGACCAAGATTGAGAACTGGCCGGCGATCGTTCCGCGATGGCGGCGGGCTTACGGCAAGTGTACGCAAGGCTTCTACACCCAGGACGACATCCGCGAGATCGTGGCCTACGCCAGTCGACGCCACGTGATGGTCGTTCCTGAAATCGAGCTGCCCGGCCATTCGAGCGCCGCCCTGGCATGCTATCCGGAACTGCTCTGCCCCAACTGGAAGAGCAAGGTCGAGAAACCCGACTCCTACTTCCAATACCCGATCAACTACTGTGCGGGCAACGAGAAGTCCTTCGAGTTTCTGGAAGACGTCCTCTCGGAAGTGATCGACCTGTTCCCCGGACCCTACCTTCACATCGGCGGCGACGAGCGGGTCCGCGGGGCTTGGGAGGCGTGTCCGCGGTGCCAAGCTCGGATTAAGCAGGAGGGGCTCAAGAACGAAGACGAACTGCAAAGTTACTTCGTCAAGCGGATCGAGAAGTTCGTCGAGAGCAAGGGCCGGCGGCTCATCGGGTGGACCGAGATCATGGAGGGGGGCCTGGCGCCCAGCGCCACGGTTCAATCATGGCTCGATCCGAAACACGCCGTTGAAGCCGCCACCCGAGGCCACGACGTGATCATGTCGACCAACCAGAGCTGCTACTTGAACTATCGGGGCCTGGCGTTGGAGAAGGCCTACGCCTTCGAGCCAACGCCGCCTGAACTCTCCGCCGAGGCGGCCCAACACATCCTCGGCGTGGAGCCGTGCCTGTGGGGGTTTGGCCAGCATCGCCACGACGAACTGGTCTTTCCGCGGCTTTGCGCCTTTGCCGAAGTGGGCTGGTCGCCCAAGGAGCATCGCGACTGGGCCGACTTCCAAGCACGCCTGAAACCACACGGACGCCGACTCGACGAACTGGGAATCGACTACCATCGTGATCCCGTCTTTGGAGAGAAGCCGTGGAAGTAATGCAGGGTGCGTCTTGACGCACCGATTGGCACGTTGGTGATGATGCTTGGTGCGTCGAGACGCACCCTACGGAGAACTAGCAGACAAGTAGGGAGGAAAAGAAGATGAGGCGACTTGGAACAACTCTGTTTCTCCTTTTGCTTTCATTCGAAATTGCCTCGTCCGCTGAGCCGGTTCTCGTCGTGACCGATCCGGGCGGGGCCGCGGGGCGATTGGCCGCTCCGGCTTGGGCCAAGATCGACCTGGCCGCGCTTCCGACCGCGTTCTTGCCTGATCGCCTGGGAGTTGTGGAAGTGAGCCAGGCCGGCGGACCTATGGCCAGGCCCGCTCCTGCCCAGTTTGTGCCGGAAAAGGAAGGCTCGACCGCGGGCACGCTCTGGTGGCTCATGTCGCCGGGATCAGCGGGGCCGCGGCGATTTCGCGTCGTGCCGATGAAAGCTCGCAGCGCATCGGGCTTGACGGCCAAGGTGGACGAGGATCGGCAAGCCGTCGACGTGATGGACGGAGGCAAGCCGGTTCTGCGCTACAACCACGGCACGGTTCCTCCGCCAGAGAAGATCGTCGAGCGCTATGAGAAGAATCAGAAGCCGCCCCTGTTCTATGCTCGGGGCGACTATATTCACCCGGTTTTCGGTCCCGATGGCGAGGCCCTGACGGACGATTATTCCCTCGATCATCCTCATCATCGCGGCATCTGCTGGGCCTGGCCCGTGGTGCGATGGAAAGGCGAGTCCCGCGACCTTTGGGCAGTGCGGGTGCTGAAGGAAGAGCCGGGCGGAGTGTGGGCCAGGCCGGTGTCGCTCGATCGGGTTGAAGCCGGACCGGTTCTCGCCGTCGTGGAGGCGGAGAACGTCTGGAAGTGGGCCGATGAGACGCCGATCGTGGCCGAGCATGTGACCATCCGCGCCTTCCGCGAGCACGAGCGATGCCGGTTGATCGACATCGACGTGCGCCTGACCGCGCTGGTCGACGACGTTTCGATCGGCGGTCGTCCCCACGCGAGCTACGGCGGGTTCACCTTCCGAACCTATCCCCAGTTCGATCAGCGCAAGATCGACATGCACATTGCCCCCCCCGGCCCGGTCCTGCGGCAGGCCTGGTATCACCTGACCGGCAACTTCCCCGGCGGCAAAGGACCGGCCGGCGTGCTCCTCATGGAACACGTGGCCAATCCTGACTATCCGAGCTATCCCAACCCACAGACGAGCGACGCCGTGTCCGGCGGCTATCCTCAATGGCGCACTGTTCAGCCGGCCTGGCCGGGCGATCGCGAGGTGGCCCTGGCCAAGGGCGAGCCCCTCGTCCTGAAGCACCGTTTGTGGATTCATCCCGGGTTGAGCGACAGCCGCACGCTTGCCGAGGTATGGAGCGTCTATGCCCATCCCCTGTCCGCAACTTTCCAACACAAGTGACGCGATTCGGCCCAACAACGAAGGAGAAACACCATGTGCGACCATGACACCCTCTCTCGACGTGAGTTCGTCTCCACCGCGGCCAAGGTCGGCGCCATCGCCGCCGCTCCCACCGTAATTCCGCGATCCGTCCTCGCCGCCCCCGGCCGGCCGGGGGCCAACGAACGCATCCAGCTTGGCCTGATCGGCGCCGGGCAGATGGGCAACGCGAACCTGTCCAATTGCGCCAAGTACGACGACGTGGACGTCGTCGCCGTGTGCGACGTGTGGAAAGCCCATCTCGACAGAACCCTTCAGAAATACGAGGGCAAGCCCAAGGGCTTTCGCGATTACCGCGAGCTACTGGCCGACAAGGGCGTCGACGCCGTGATCATCGCCACGCCCCATCACTGGCATTGCCGCCAAGCGGTCGACGCCTGCGAGGCGCAGAAGGACATCTACCTGCAAAAGCCAATGACGCTGCATCTGGCCGAGAGCCGCGTGATCAAGAACGCCGTGCTTCGCCACAAACGGGTCTGTCAGGTGGGCACTCAAATCCACGCCTCGGAAAACTACCGCCGCGTGGTGGAGTGGGTGAAGTCGGGACGCCTCGGCGAGATCTCGGTGGCCCGGACCTTTCTCGTGGCCAACCACGCGCCGGACGGTGAAGGTTCTCCGCCCGACACGGCCCCGCCCGAGGGACTCGATTGGGAGCTGTGGGTCGGGCCCGGTCCGATGCGTTCCTTCAATGAGAACATCGTCAAGAGCGGCTATGCCCACACGCTCTTCATGGACTATGGCGGCGGCCGCACCTGCGGCATGGCCAACCACATTCTGGACCTGCCCTTCTGGGCCCTGGGGCTCGACTTTCCCACCCGCGTGATGAGCACGGGCGGGAAGTTCTGCATTCACGACAACACCGACGCTCCCGACACCCACGAAGCGACGCTGCAGTTTCCGAACCTGGTGCTGACCTGGTCCATGTCGCAGGTGAGCAGCTTTGGGTTCAATCTGCAGGACGTAGCCCGCTACACCAAGCACGGGGCGGCCATGGAGGGTGTGCAGCGGCGTCTGGGCTATTACCTCCACGGCGTGGAGGGCGCCTTGTTCGGTAACTACCAGGAACACACCGTTGTGCCTCAAACCACGGAACTTGCCAGCGCCGAACCGCCCGAGAAAACGATTCCGCCTTCACCGGGACACGAACGCGAGTGGCTCGACTGCCTGAAAACGCGCGAAGAACCCAGTTGTGGCGTAACCTACTCCCACAAGGTCAACACGTCGAACATGCTGGCCAACCTGGCGTTGAAGGTCGGTCGCTCCCTTCACTTCGACCCGGCCACTGAACAGATCGTCGACGATCCGGAGGCCGCCCGTCTGGCCCAACCCGAGTACCGTGCCCCGTGGAAGTTCCCAGTCGAGTATCTGTAGCGAGCGAAATCATGAAACGACCAATCCTGCTGCTTGCCTTGGCTGTCCTGTTCCATCACGGCATCGTTCGCGCCGAATCCGCTTGTCCAATTGTCCCGCCGCCGAAGCAATATCGCGATCTGGGACGCACACTCACGCTCGACACGTCCGCCGCCGTAATCGTGGTTGGCAACGCCGCAACGGAGCCGGAACGCTATGCCGCCGAGTATCTGCAAACCCAGATCGAGCGGCGTTTCAAACACAAGCTGGCAATCTGCGACGAAGCGGACGCTCCGAAGACAGCCAGCCAGGTGCTGCTCCTCGGCCAGGTCGATTCGAACAAATGGCTTGGCCGTCTCTGCCGCCAGCACGAGATCGATTTGAGCAGCGACTCTCCCGGCCACGACGGTTTTGTGATCGAGTGTGTTGAGGACGGTCCGCAACAGATCGTCCTGATCGGAGGAAGCAATCCGCGGGGGGTGATCTACGGACAGAACGCCTGGTTCGACCTGTTGCGCACCGAAGGCGAAGGGGTCGTCTTCCCGGCCGTCTCGATCCGCGACTGGCCCAGCATTGCCTGGCGGGGGCGTCCCCATTCCGTTTTGAAGCAGCACCTGGTTGCCGGTGCACTCGACGCCTACCTGCGCGCCCAGTTGAACTTCACCGATGTGCGCGACGACCCGGACGTGGAGCCGACCGTCATTTTCCCTGCACGAAAGGCCTCGATGGGGCTTCCTGCCGGTGAGCCCCTCGACAAGCCGCTCATTGAGCGGATGATTCGCGAGTCGCACCGCCGCGGCCTGTTCGTCTACGGTACCGTGTCGTGTGGCGTGCCGGCCGAGAAGACGGGCGACGTGGTCAAGACCTTTGAGGAGTTGATCGACCTGGGCGTGGACGGGCTGTGGATTTCCTTCGACGACGTGGGGGCGGGCGAGAATGCCGCCAACGTGATCGCCCACGTGCTCAAGTTGGGCGAGCGCCACGGCATGACCGGGCGCAAGATCGCCGTCACACCCCCGATGGGCGACTACCAGAACATCGACACCGAGTTCAATCGCCAAGCCGCCGGCAAGTGGGGGCTGGCCGAGGCCCAGTGGCTGTTCACCCGCGTGCCCTGTGCGGAAGATCTCGCGGCAGCCCGGCGGATTGGCATCTCGGGCCTTCCCGGTTGGTGGCACAATCTGGTCAACATGCGCGGAGGATTTCTCCACAACGGCGATGTGCTATGTCCGCTCCGGAAGGACTGGGGCCCGGCCTACGTGAATCCGCAACCGTTGAGCAACGGCTGGCACCGCCCGAGCTACGAACAGTTGCGCGAGGCCGAGAAGTACACAAGCTGCGTGCTCCTGTGGGGCGTGATTGGCGGTTGGCCCGAAGAATACCAACTGGGCGACCTGGGAGCGTGGGCCTGGGACCCGGCTCGTTATGACTGGCAACAAACCTGCGACGGGGCCTATCGGCTACTCTACGGACCGGGGCAGGTCGAAATCGCCCGTGAGGTCGACGCGAAACTCTCGGCCTTGAAAGACCTGTTTCATCTCCCCCCCTGGCGTTTCTGGGCCGAAGGCGACCGAGCGCCGGTGGGCTGGCCCTGCCGTTTGAAACGCGTCGAAGATCGCGCCAAGGCGCTGACCCTGCTCGACCAGCTCGACGCGCTGGCTGCTGAACTGGCCCGTCGCGCTCCCGACGAAACGGCGATCGATCCGGATCGGCTGCGGACGATCTACCTCGATCCTCTTGCCGACACGCTCGATTACGCTCGGCGGATGACGCTCCTCGACTACCCCGAATACGCCTCGGCCGATCTGGAAGCGACCATCTTCTCCCTTCTCGACGCGGGCAAGCAGGAGGAGGCCAAGGAGTATTTGGCCCAGGCGCGCGAGCGGATCGAGCCGCAGTTGGCGGAGATTCAAGCCCAGTTGAAGGATCTGAAACAGGTTGAGGAGTATGTGGCCTGGTGGCGGCAGCGGATTTCAGCAGTCGAGTACTGGCAACAACTCGCCATCCGCCGGCGCGCGGAAATGGGCCAGCGGTTTCAGAAGCTGATCCATGGGAAGGTCGCCACACTGTTTCCTTACACGGAGCGAGTCCCTGCCGACCAACTCCAAATGCTGCTTGCCGCGAGCACCGATCCGCCAGCCGGCAAGCTACTGGCCGAGGTTCGAACGGGCGACTGGCTGAAGACGCCGCCTCGGTTCCAGGGGGCCTTCAGCGTCGGCAATTACAAATCAGAAGACGACGAGTTCCTCGCCGTTGCCTATCCCCGTAGCGTCGCTTCCAAGCCGGGTGACGGTGCGGAAGCGTGTGCCGAATTGGCCGTGCCTGACCATGACGGGAAGGTCCTGCTGGATGTCTTCGTCAACGACACGCGGCTCGAGAACCGCTATCCAGGATTTCGTTTCGCCCAGTTGTGGATCAACGGGCAGCTCTGCTGGGAAGAAGACGTTGCCCCCACTCGTGCCGGCAGGGAGTGGGTCACGCTGGACGTGACCGAGCAGACGGCGGCCGGTTCACGCCTTTCCCTTCGTTTTCGGGTGGTCGACAAGCGAGGAGTGGGCGACCATCTTTCCGTGGTGTTTGTCGGGCCGGTTCGTTTGCGACTGGCCAACAGCAACGCGTCTCAACCATCCAAATAGAGCGTTTCCGACCCTGACGGCTTGCCGGCTGATCTCAAAAGCAGGTTTTCCATGACTCTCGACGCGATCGACTGGACGATCATTGCCGGCTTTATGGCCCTTACGTTGGCGATTGGGCTGGCGGTGGCGGGTCGGGCGGGGAGCAGTTCAGCCGAGTTCTTTCTTTCCGGACGGGGCATGCCCTGGTGGCTGTTGGGCATGTCGATGGTGGCCACGACGTTTTCGGCGGGCACGCCCAACCTGGTGACCGACATCGTCCGCCAAAAGGGCGTGGCCGGCAACTGGGTCTGGTGGGCCTTCCTGCTCACCGGGATGATGACGGTCTTCGTCTACGCCAAACTCTGGCGGCGATCGGGGGTGATGACCGACATCGAGTTCTACGAACTCCGCTACAGCGGGCGGCCTGCCGCGCTGCTGCGAGGATTCCGGGCCCTCTACCTGGGCGTGCTATTCAATGTGATCGTCCTCGCCTCGGCCAATCTGGCCGCCGTCAAGATTGCCGGCGCCATGCTGGGCACGTCGCCCATCGAGACCATTGTCATTGCCAGCACGGTGACGGTCATTTACAGCATGCTGGGCGGGCTGAGGGGCGTGCTGGTCACCGACTTCTTCCTGTTCTTCATCTCCATTGGCGGCGCTATTGCGGCGGCTGTCTACCTGGTGAATCTCGACAGCGTGGGCGGGCTCGCCGGACTGCTTGCCCATGAAAACGTTTGCAACAAGATCCACCTGCTGCCCGACTTCAGTGATCACGAACTGGCCCTGTCGGTCTTCGTCATACCGCTGGCCGTTCAGTGGTGGAGTGTCTGGTACCCAGGCGCCGAGCCGGGCGGCGGCGGCTACATCGCCCAACGAATGCTCGCCGCAAAGAATGAAACGCACGCCACCGGGGCCACGCTGCTGTTCAACGTGGCTCACTACGCCTTGCGGCCCTGGCCTTGGATCCTCGTGGCCCTGGCGTCGATTGTGGTTTTCCCCACGCTCGAGTCCCTTCGCGAGGCCTTCCCACACATGACGCCCGACAAGGTCAAGCACGACCTGGCCTATCCCGCCATGATGACCCTCTTGCCCAGCGGTTTGCGGGGTGTCGTTCTGGCTTCTTTGATGGCGGCTTTCATGTCGACCCTTTCGACCCATCTGAACTGGGGTTCGTCGTATGTGGTCAACGACTTCTACAAGCGTTTCGTCTGTCCTGATGCCTCGGAAAAGAAACTGGTCTTTGCCGGCCGGCTCTGCACGCTGCTGACCATGGTGGCGGCGGCCCTGGTGAGTCTTTGCCTCAGCAACGCCCTGCAGGTCTTCCAGATCATCCTGCAGATCGGGGCGGGCACGGGCCTTCTGTTCCTCCTCCGCTGGTTCTGGTGGCGGATCAACGCCTTCAGCGAGATCGCGGCCATGGTGGCATCGCTGGTCGTGGCCATCGCTTTGGAGTCCTTTGGACCTGATGGTCTGTCTTCCTCGCTGAAGATCGTGGTGGGAGTCGCCGTCACGACCTGCATCTGGCTCGTCGTGACCTTTCTGACTCGTCCCACGGCCCCCGCCACGCTCGAACGGTTCTGCCGCCTGATTCGGCCCGGCGGACCCGGCTGGGCCGCCGTGATGCGGCGCATGGCCGCTGCCGACGATTCCCCAGGCGAAGCGGCCCTGCCCTGGTCGGTTCCGCAAGAGCTCCTCTGCATGGTCATCGGCTGCACGGCCGTCTACAGCGCCCTCTTCGCCGCCGGCTACTGGCTCTACGGCAATCAGGTCCCGGCCGTTTTCCTCACGGTTGTGTCTGCGGCGTCGACGGTGGCGCTCCTCCGCGCGTGGAAACGCGTTAACAAGGACGCCGTGACTTCGCCGTAGCGGTGGCATCCTTGCCGCCGGAATATGTCACGCAGAAAACGGCGACAAGATGCCGCCGTTTTTGCCAAGAGAAACAGACTCTCTCCCAGCTTCATTCGCGGACTTTCAGCGTCTATTAGCAGTTCCCCTCCGTCCCCGTCGAGACCGCCAAGCGCGTCGCCTGCTGGTCGACGGACGCGACTGCGTTTTCTTCGCCTCCTGTTCCACCTTGGTGGCGTTGGGATCTTGTCGCTGCACCAGGGCCCGAAATTCTTCCAAGGACAGGCCGCCTTCACTTCGGGCGATTTCCGCATCGCCCTCCAAAACGATCGTCGTTGGCAGGACGGTCACACCATAGCGATCGGCCAGTGGACGCTCGGCATCGTAGTCGATTCGCTGCACGGCCACGCCGTCGGCTTCAAGAGAAGCCAGGGCTGGTTTCATGCGGGCGCAGGGGCCGCACCAACTCGCCGTGAACACCATCAGCGTCACGGTCTTGCGAGACGGGGCCTGGAACGAGGGCCAGGGGGTCGCCGCCTGTTTGTTGAACGTGGGAAACAGGCCGAGCGCGGCAAGTAGAAAGAGAGTTTGCATGGTTCACCCCGAGGCAAGCATGTGAAGGACGGCGAAGAGGTGAATGTCGGGAGTCCCCTTTCCCTCTTCGAGGTAGAAAAAGCCATCGTCGCCGTAGTCGGGGCCCCACGAGTTGCGTCCGGCAATCGCGAACTTGCCACTGCCCAGATCCTGGGCGTGGAGGCAGTAGGCCACTTCGTGACCCCACCAGGTAAATCCGGCGGCGCCGGGCAGGTTGCGCAGGGCCATGGTCATAGCAGCGTCGAAGGCCTTGCCCCGATCAAGCAGCCCGTCGAGCCATTCGACGACACGGTACTTGAGCCGCTCCGTTTCCCAGGCCGGATCCCACCGGCCTGGCGTGCGGGAATGCTCCTTGTCCATCATCGAGGCCGGGCACGCGCCGAATTCGACATACTGCTGGAGGTCGTCTTCCGGATAGGCGCCGTTGTTGCGCCAGTTGGTCACCGGGCCGGCCACCGATTCAGCCGACAGTAGCACGTGCGGCTGATTCTGGACGAGCCGGTGGCACATGACGGCCATGGTCGGGCCGTAGGCGTGGCAGTAGTTCAACCCGTCCTGATCCATGCACGGGATCTCGGCACAAAGGTCCTTGATCCACGTCTTCTCGCGATCCTTCTGGCGGATCCGATCGGGCCATTCGCTTCGCGGGATCAGGTCGTTTTCGTCCATCGTGGCGGCCACGCGGCACTCGCCGAAGGCCGTCCGGCGGGGCATGGCGGCAAGGGGACGAGGCCCATGAAAATCGACCACCTTGCCGTCGCCCACGTGCGTGCGGTAGTTCCTGTCGTTGATGAGCAATCCGGCCATCATTCCCCTCCGTATTGCTTGAGCTTGGCCAACAGGTCCGCCGCATTGGTCGGGCACGGACCTTCATAGGTGGCGTTGCCGTTGTCGATGATCAGCCACGGCGTGGCCTTGCCTCGTGCCCGGGCGATGACCGTCTGCCAGGCGCTCGGCATGTTGCTGCCGTCGTCTTTGGAGAGGTCCAGGAAACGCCACGCCGGTTGGCCGTCTTGCACGACGCAGTGCGAATCCAGATAGGCTCGCACCTGGGGATCCGTGAGAAGATCGGCCTGGCCGGGATCGACCTCGGTCTGGTGCTCCGCCTCGTAACTCAACAACACGCTCAGGGCGGCCGGTTCCGGTTCGGGAGGATCCGGGTCCGCTTCGCCCTCGACGATAAGAAGGTGTTCCACGAGTTGGCTCTGCCCGTAGTTCCAGTCCACGAGAATTCGGTATTCGCCCGCGTCGGCGACCGAGAAACTGACTTGGGGACGCATCGTGGCCCCGCCGTCGGCAAAGACGATCGAGGCTTCCACCTCGAGGGAGGCCATTTCCTGGCCGGGGGCCTGGAGATAGACGGCCATGCCTTCGTCGCCCATGAGCCAGTCAAGCTGGCCCAGGAGCGGTTCGGCCAGATCGAGGGACGGGGTCCCGCTTACCAGGAAGGTCACCCGATCGCCGCTGGTGGCAGTGGCGGGACCGGTGATCTCGATCGTGCCGGCGGAAGGCGCCGACTGAGGGGCGCTTCCGCCGGAGGTGACGTCACTCTTGCCGGCCAAGGTCCATGCCGCCGATCCGGCAAGGACCAGGATTGCTGCAATGGAAAGTCGCATTTTCATGATGGGTTGTCCTTGGGGTCGTGCGGCGTTCAAAGGGCGCCGAAGATCTCGATCAATTGGAGGATCAGGGGCATCATCTTTTCGAGCAGCGCGACCAGGGAGTTGAAGAACTCCTCCCAGTTCCGCTCGCCGTCGGCCACGGCCGTCTTGAACCCTTCCGGGTTCTCCGCCACCATGGTCGCCGCAACCTGGGCGGCTGCCGCTTGCGAATCGTCGCTGATCAGGGTTCCCTCGGCGTGCAACTGGCGGGCAATCCGCAAGGCATTTCTGAAAGTCAGGCCAAGCTTGCGTCGCTCGAGAACTCCCAGTCGGGCTTCAACGGTCTCGGTCATCGGATTTTTCCTTTCATCGGGGTGGGAAGCGGCGGGAAGTCCGCCGCGTGGGTTGACGCCTGGCTTAAAGTGAAAAGGACGAGGCTTTCGAGATCTGCGGACTCCCTGAAATGCTGGGCTCGGGCAGGAGGCTGAAGACTGTAGGCTGTAGGTTTCTGATGCGAGGTTGATTGGGGTAGAAAGCCGACTTGGATGCGCCGAAAGTCCCTGTTTTTCAGTCCTTCAGTCTTCGGCCTTCGGTCTTCAGCCTTGTCTCCGCCGTCATTCGTTTTCATTTTCAGTTAGCTGCATCCAGGAAGAGCGGTCCCTCTGGGCGCAAAAAAAGGAGCCCGACGCCGGAAAGCTGTTTCCAGCGGCGGGCTCCTGGGATACCGAATACTCGACCCGGCTCTTCGTGATACCGAGACATATACTAACGTACACTATTCGGTTTGTCCAGCCCTTTCTTGGCCACCGATTTGGTGATCGGGCGTCGAATTCTGACGTTTTCTTGTCGGGCAAGCTCGCCTGGGCGATTCTGGACGCTCACGCATGATTCTCGTACGGCCCCGTGTCAATCCCGCTATTTCGAACGGTTATGAGGCCAGTGGAGACATGGGGTCAACAGGGGGGCTACCTTGCCCCACCCTCTGTGCCCCCCGAGGATGAAGGCAAACGGCCTGATTTAGCGGTTTCTTGTGTGACAAAACGGTTATACGAGAATTCAGAATTCGCAAGCGTCGCCTTCGACGGCGGCGACGGCCTGGATCTGGTCTGGTTCTATGATTCGGTGGGAGACGAGACCTTGGAAGCCTGGACTGACCACGCCACCGTGACCAACGGAGCCGGCGACGGCGTGTGGAACTTCACCGTGGAGGTCGCGGGGATCGAGGATCTGCGGGCTTATGCCAGGAACGGCGGCACCGATTCGGCCGTTTTCCATGGCTCGGACGGCGCCGACAAATTTAAGAGCTACGAGAATTCGGTGCGTTTGCGTGCCGTGAACTCCGCCTACCAGTTGCGAGCCAAGTTCTTCGACACGGTCGTCTGCGACGGCGGATCCGGCGGCAGCGATACGGCCGTCTTCAGCAACGGCGAAGGCGCCGATACGTTCACCTACGACGGCGCCGACGCTTTGGCGCGGCTCCAGGGCACGGATCGCGACCACTCGGCGTCGGGCTTCAGTGCGGTGGTCGTTCGCAGTGCAAGGGACGACGGCGACACTGCCCAACTCTACGAAAGCAGCGCCACGGACCTCGATCTGCTCTATGAGGCCTCCGGTTTCGACCGCGTCAAGGCCTACAGCAGTTCCGGAGGTGATGACACGACTGACATCGGCGAGAACTCGCTCGACCTGTACCTCTACGGATGGGACGAATAGGCCCGCAGGTGCGGACAAGTCCGGTTTTTCAACGCAGTTGCCCACTTCCGTCGACTCCGTTCAAGCTGCGGCCGGAAACGAAGCGATGGTAGTAGTTGGCTCGCAGTGAATCCTCCTTCCCAAAACCACCCGGTACGCCGAGGCAACGCTTTCTCCAAGCAGGAAACCGCCATGTTCCATCGCCAGCGCCGCTTCACCTTCGAATGCCTCGAATCGCGACAAGTGCTCAGCGCCGCCAGTATTCCCGTCGATCTGACCGGGGAAGTGGCGGGCGAGGTGGACGTGCCCGTCGAGATCACCGATGGGGACGATGTCCGCGCCGTGGAACTTGAGATCAACTACGACACGGAACTCCTCGACACCGATGCTGACAGCATCGTGGCCGGCGCCGCTTGGGGTTCCGACACGGTGCAGGTGGTGGCCAGCGTCGACGACGAGGCGGGTACGATCGTGGCCTCGGTTTTCGGCGCCTCGGAGCTGGAACTCGACAGCGGGAGCATCCTGGACATCACGTTCACCATCAGCAGCGATGCGGTTGTCGACGATTCCACCGTGATCGACCTGGCTGAGGCGGTCATCAACGAGGGAGAAATCAGCGTCGACCCGGAACCGGAACCCGGCGACGACAGCACCGACGGCCTGGTCACCTTCATTGCCGCGGATCAGAACGACGCGACCATCTCGGGCGTGGTTTACGCCGATGCCAACCAGAACGATGAGTGCGACGACTCCGAGGGAATTGCCGGCGTGAAGGTCGTGCTTACCAACGAGGATACGGGTGAAGAACAAGAGGTCTACACGGACGCCGACGGGGCCTACGAATTCATGGATCTGGCCGCCGGTTCCTACACAATCTCGGAAGAGCAACCGGCTGCGTTCGTGGACGGCGGAACGAACGAGATTTCGGCTACCTTGACCAGCAGCGAAGCCCTGGCCGACCAGGACTTCCAGGAAGGCGGCCTGAAAGCGCAGTACATCTCCAATCGCCTGCTCACCACCCTCGTCCTGCCCGAAGGGTCGGATGCATGGGACGAGGCCATTGAGCAGATTGTCGAAGACGCGGGCAGCGAATCAAGCACCGAGGAAACCTCCGCAAGCCAGGTTCCCAACGACGACGGTGATTCCGAAGAGACCTCGGCCGATACCGCTGAAGTCTCCCTCGCCCTGGCCGCCGAAACGGCCCAGCCCTCCGAGCAGGTTGCCGTGGCCGTCGAGGTCGAAGACGCCCAGGACATCGAGCAGGTGGAGATCGAAATCAGCTACGATCCCGCCCTCCTCGATGTGGAAACCGACGACATTCAGCTCGGTTCCCTCTGGTCGGACAGCGACGCGGAAATCGCCGTCACCATCGATACCGAGGCCGGCCTGATCCAGGTCACCATCTCCGCCTCCGAGGCTCTGTCCTCCGCCAGCGGTTCTCTTCTGGACATCGACTTCTTCGTCGACAGCGATGCCGCGTCGGGCGAGAGCAGCGAAATCGAACTGGCGGGCATCACCATCAACGACGGCCAAATCACCGCCAATCTCGACTCCGACCTCAGCACCGGCCTGATCACCGTCGACGACTAATCAGCGCCGCTCTTGCCATTAATGTAATGCACCTGTCGTGTGCCACTGCTTGCTTGCAAGCAGTGCCGCTGTTCGCTTGCAGACAGTGCAACATTTCCCGGAATGCGATGGAATGCCTCGTCTTGTTCGGCGCCGGGCAGGTCACCGCTCGCCGAGCGGGACCTGAAGTCGAGTTGCGGCTCGCTCGCGTTGCGCTGACGCAGTCGGTATACTCATGCGTGTTTTCGGTCCGCATCAGCCCACCGGCGCCAATTGGATTGGAGGTCGCTCGTGACATCCGTGCACCCTTTGCTCGCAAGTTTTGCCGTCGGCATTCTGGCGTCCGCATGTCTGGTCGAAGCCGCCGAGAGTTCTCAGCCCACGCAGGATTCGTCGCCGGAGGCTGGCAAGCTCGCCGTGGCGACTTGCCAGTTCCCTGTTTCGGCCGATATATCCGCGAACGCGGAGTGGATTCAACGCCAAATGCGCGAAGCCAAGCGACTCAAGGCCGACATTGCGCACTTCCCGGAAGTCGCCCTCTCCGGCTATGCCGGCGTGGACCGCGAATCTCTGGCTGATTTCGACTGGGAAGCGCAACATGCTGCGATCGACTCCATCCGGTCGCTGGCTCGCGAGCTTCGGATCTGGGTGATTCTCGGCGCCACCCACCGGCTCACCGGCGAAAACAAGCCTCATAATTCGCTCTACGTCATTGACGACGCCGGAGGTGTCATCAACCGCTACGACAAGCGGTTCTGCACCGGGGGCGATCTGCGGCACTACTCGCCCGGCAATCACTTCGTGACTTTCGAGGTGAACGACGTCCGGTGCGGGATGTTGATCTGCTACGACATTCGCTTTCCTGAACTGTATCGCCAATATCACAAACTGGGCGTGGAGACGCTGTTCCACTCGTTCTATAATGCCCGGCAGAAGCCCGGGGCTATCCACCCGAAAATCATGCCTCCCACGGCTCAGGCCCGCGCCGCCACCAACGCCATGTTCCTTTCCGTAAGCAACTCGTCCGCTCCGCACAGTTGGCCGGGACTCTTCATAACCCCCGACGGCCTCGTCGAGCAGCGGCTTCCGCTCGACGAACCGGGGGTGATGGTCAACGTCGTCGACACGGGCAAACGCTATTACGACGCGAGTCGGCCCTACCGGCTTGATTGCATCAATGGCAAGTGGAACAGCGGTGAGGCCGTGGAGGATCCTCGTTCCGAGGACCGTCAGTCGTACTGAGCCACTTGTATTGGGCTCGCAGCCCGGGAGCCGAAACGCCATGAACCTGCGTATGATAGAGCGTCCGATCGGTGATACACCAAGAAAGGCTGTGGCGATGCATCGCTTCCGATATTTGCTTTGGTTTTTTTCCGCCGCCGTCCTCATGCTGTTGGGATCTGTTGGGACATCCGCCGACGAGCCGGCAGGCGCCTATCACCAACTGCTCGACCAGTTCAAATTGCCCGACCACGCCCGCTGGGGCGAGGTTCCCCTATGGTGGTGGGAGGGCGACCGGCTCACCGAAGAGCGCGTTCGGTGGCAACTGGAGACGTTGGCCGCGGCCGGCGTGAAGAGCGTGTGTCCAATCCAGCGTTCGCCCGGCCGTTGCGACCCCCAGTCATTCAGCCCTGTGTGGTGGGACATGCTGGCCTTCGTCCACGCCGAATGCCAACGGCTGGGCATGACCCTCTGGGCCTACGATCAGGTGGGCTACGGTCACTACGGTTGGCTCGAAAAGGCGGCCGCCAACACCCACGACGAGAGAACGTCTCGGCTCGTCTTCCGCTCGGCGGACGGGCAAGCCGGGCATCCGATCCAAATCGACATTCCCAAAGGCAAACTGCTCGACGCACGAGCCTATCCGCTCACTGGCGGTGTGGCCGACGACGCGAAAAGCATGGCCATCGAACGGCCGGAAAGCTGCGTCCACGAGGGCGTATTCCGATGGACTCCGCCCGCGGGAACCTGGCGTGTGGCTCTTTCCCTCGCCGTGCCGGATCAGGTGTTCCAACTGAGCGACTCGGCGGCCGACACGTTTCTCCAGATGTTCTACGGCAAGATCGAACGGGAACTGGGCGCCGACTCGATGGGCAAGAGTTTTGTGGGAGTCTTTCAGGACGAGCATCCGCCGACGCCGCGCGACGTCTATACCGACGAATTGGCAGAGACCTTCCGCAAACGCTTCGGTTACGAAATCACCCGGGCCATTCCCGCCCTGCACTTTGAAGTCGGCCCGCTGACACCGAAGTATCGAACCGATTTCTTCGACGCCTACCTTGCGGTCGATGAACGGTGCTACTGGAAACGAGTCTACGATTGGACGTGCGAGCGGAACCTGCTCACAAGCCACGACAATTGGGGACGCAACAATATCTATCAGCAAAGCCAGGGATACATCGACTATTTCCGAACCCAACGTTGGTTCTCGGCGCCCGGCTATGACGACGCCGGCCAGGCTCCCATCGCAAGACGCAACTACTACGACACGAAAATCGCCGCCTCGATTGCCAGGCTCTACGGACGTCCCCGCGTGTGGTCCGAAGCCTTTCACACGAGCGGATGGGGACGCACCACCGACCAGACCCTGTCGTGGCTCTCCGCCAACTACGCCTTCGGCGCCAACCTCTACGATGAGCACGGCCTGTACTACTCGACTCGGGCCAGCACGTGGGAACACGCGGCTCCCGATCCCCATTGGCGACAGCCCTATTGGCGATACTATGGAACGCTATCGGATTGGGTTGCCCGAATGAGCCACTTGATGAGCCAGGGCACGCACGTGGTCGACGTGGCCGTTCATTACCCGGTCGTAAGCCTGTTGGCCGGCGAGCCGGCCGAGGGAAAAGGGCCTGATTACAACCTCTACATGCAGCTTTCGCGGGCGATTTACAACGAAGCGATCGACAACGACATCGTCGACGACGATTCGATCCTGGGCGGCCGGGTCGACAATGGTCGCCTCATCATCCGGGACAATGCCTATCGGGCTCTCGTGTTTGGGCCGGAAACGACGGTTCGCCGTTCGGTCCTGCAAAGCGCGCTGCGGTTGGCGGAGACCGGCGGCACGGTCCTGTTCTTCGGCCAACTCCCAAGTGCGTCGGCCGAGGCTGGCCGTGATGCCCCACAGATCGCCGACTTGCTCGAAAAACTCCTGGGCCCCGAGGCCGCGGCAAATCGCCGGCCTCGGGCGGCGCTGAGCAAACGATTCTCGGGCGGCGGTTTCTGCGCCTTCGTTCCCAATCAACCGGAAGAGCTTCCGCGGTTGATCTCGGCCCATGTGGACCGCGACTTCGTTGCCGAAGACGGTCTCGTATTCATGGCCCATCGGCGGATAGGCGAGGTGGACGTCTATCTCCTTCAGAACACGGAACAAGATCCGCTCGACCTGGCAGCCCGGTGCCGCGTGGCCGGAGTGCCCGAGCGTTGGGACCCGTTCACCGGCGAGACTTCTGCTGTGGACGGTTTTGAGCGAGACGGTTCCTACACGACGATTCACCAGCGGCTCGAAGGCAACACCGCCGAGATACTCGTCTTTCGTCCCGGTGATCGGCAAACGGGAGACGCTTCCCGCCGGCGGCTGCAACCTGACGATCTCGTGAAGAAGTTGCCCGAACAGTGGCAATTCTCGGTGATGCCGACCCGCGACAACCGTTGGGGCGAGTTCCGCTGGCCGCCGTCTGAAGAACTCATCGGTCCGGAAATCCGCAGTTTCCGCTACAGGGAGGAGGTGGAGCGTTCGGGGATTGACGAGGGCTGGCATCGCTCCGACTTCGACGACGCCGCCTGGCCCGTCGCCCGAGCGAGCATCGGGCCCTATTGGCTCTTCACGCAACCTGCTGCGGGTGACACGAATGCCGCCGAAGCGATTCTCGGCAATCTCAACAACGTCAGAGCGGGCGACTCCTTCACCTTCCACGGGAAATCGCTCAAGTGGCGGCCGGTGGAGTTCTCCGAGTCGATCGGCCTTGCTCGGCCCGCTCCCTGGGGCGGTCACAGCGGCTATCCCGACGGCGCTTTCGACCAGAACTTCGTCGATCTGCCTGCCGGGGCCAAATTCCTGTTCACTCGAATCCGCTCACCGGAGAAGCAGCGTCTTGGCCTGCGCGTGGAATTGCGGAACTCCAAGGCCCGGTTGTGGGTCCGGGGTGTTGAGCAGCCCTTCGAAGGCGCCGTGGGCAATCTCCCCCTGGAGAGCGGCGAAAACGAGGTGCTGCTGGCTCTGCCCGACGGTGGACGGGGCATGTTGTATGTCCAGCGCGAACCTCCCTCGGTCCAGTCTCTGAAAGAAACTGCCCAAGGGGTCACCACTCCTGACCTCCAGTCGGCCAAGTGGATCTGGTCGGGCGACACGCACTCGGCCTACTTCCGTAAGACCTTTCACCTCGAGAGCGTCCCGCAGCGGGCCCAACTCGTCGTCACCGCCTATTCCGGCTACCGGTTGTTCGTCAACGGCCAGAAGATCGAGGAAGAGATCGGCCCCTGGGCCAACTGGGAAAAACCGGAGACCTTCAATATCGTGCCCTATCTCAAAGCCGGTGAAAATGTTATCGCCGCTTGGGGGCAGGTGCATGCCGGGCAACACGTCCACGGCCAGGTCGAGAATCGCGGCTTCGTTCTTGCCCTCAAGACCCGGGAGGCCGATGGACGCGAGTTCTCGCTCGTCTCCGACAACTCCTGGCGAGGAACGATCGCCGAGCAGGAGGGTTGGCAGCGAGCCGAGTTCGACGATTCGAGCTGGGAGCCTGTCGCTGTGCTCGGCCCCATGGGAGCGGAGCCGTGGGGCACGCGCCCGCTGGACAACGTCGGGGCCGTGACCGAGCCCCGCCGCAAGTTGGCGATCGACTTGCCGTCACCCTACCTCACCTGTTTCAACGAAGTGCCCGGCATCTGCTACGACGTGCTTCCATCCAGCGCCAGGCGGATTGGCTGGTATCGGTTCCAGGCTCCGCCGGGCTTGAAGAAACTCCGGCTCAACACGAAGGCGCCCGCCCGTGTCTGGGTCAACGGCACGGAGGCAGAGACGCACGGCGGCGTTGTCGACGTAGCCAAGCTGCCTGAGCCGCCGTCGGGCCTATCGACGGTGGCCGTTCGCCTGGAGATGGAGCCTGGCGCTTATGGCGGCGCTGCCTTCTCCAAGCCGATCGGTGTGCAGCTTGGCGGCGGCACGATCCGCACAGGCCTGTGGGCCGACTTCGCCATGCCGACCTACTCGGGCATTGGTGTTTACCGGCAGACGGTGTCGTTGTCGCATGCCGAGGCGCAACGTCGCACGGTGCTTGATTTGGGTCAGGTTCTCGTTGCGGCGGAGGTGCTCGTCAACGGACGTTCGGCCGGCGTGCGACTGGCCCGGCCGTTCAAATTCGACCTGACCGACCTGATCCGCGATGGCGAGAACTCGATTGAAATCCGAGTGGCCAACACGATCGCGCCCCACTACACGGTCACCAACCGAAGCAACGCCCCGGGGCCCACCGATTCAGGACTGCTCGGACCGGTGGTGCTCCGCCAGGAACTGTCAGAAACCGAGTGGACCGCTTGGGCCGAATCCCAGGTGGCCGAGTTGCAGGAGCGACTCAACCGGTCCACTCCCGAAGTGGATGCGGCCCAACGCCGCTGGGAAGAAACTTCGCGGTGGACGCCGCTCCAGGGGGCCGACAGCCGTTCCTTCCGCGCCGAAACGCAGTTGACGGGAATCACCGGCTTTCGCGTGGAGGCGTTCCGTGATCGTCCTCCGACCGGTGGCGAGATGCCGCTCGAGGTCGTCGCCACAAGACCCGGCAACAAGCCCTTTCGAGGGCGGTATGTTCGCGTGCAGATGGTTGACCGCAACGAGTACCTGCACATGGCGGAGGTGCAAGTGTTCAACGGAGCGAGAAACGTCGCTCCCGCGGGCACGGCCAGTCAATCCGGTTCCTTTGGCGACGCCACGGCCGCCAAGGCCATCGACGGCAACACCAATGGAAACTGGAGCGGCGGTTCCGTGAGCCATACGGAGAGGCAGGACAATCCCTGGTGGGAGGTCGACCTCGGCTCGGAGCAACCGGTGCATCGCATTGTCATCTTCAACCGCACGGACGGAGATCTGGAGAATCGCCTGGACCGGTTCCGTGTGTCGCTGCTGGACGAATCACGCACGCCGGTGTGGCAGCGTCTGATGACCCATCCACCCGACCCCAGCCTCACTCTGCATCTCTCCTCGATCCCGATACCACTGATCTCCGTCGATCCGAAAACGGGGGCGCCGCGCCGGGCAGCACTCCCCTTCGCCTGGGACAAGCCCAGTGGCGAGGCAGGCCGCTATGTGGCGATCTTCCGGACCGACGAAGTGGTGGGCTTCCGGGAGGGAACCGTCCTGAACATCCACGTAAATCTCGGCACTCAAGCCGCAACCGCCTCGCCCCGAGTGCGCATCTCGGCAACAACGATGGAAGTCCCCGTCGACATTCCGGACCCTATTGCTGAACTCATGGCCACGCCGCCGGAACAACGAACCGGCGAGCAGCGAAATGCGTTAGCCGAGTTCTACCGTCGCATCGCTCCCGAGTTCCGGGAGGTTCGCCAGCGGCTGTCTGAGCTGAAGCAGCAGTTGCGCACAGGCTCATGAATCCCCTGTGGTGCAGGCCAGGGAAGATGCGCCGCCCCCCCCTGTCTCACAGTCCTTCAGTCTTCAGTCTTCGGTCTTCAGCCTTCTCCCCGCCATCATTCGTTTTCGCTTTGAGTTTCTAATCGTCGCTCTTCAATTCAGCCAGCATCTCCAGCAGTTTGTCTGTCAGGATCACCGACGTGTTTTCTTCCACGTGGTTGGTGCCGAGCCACGTCTCGTACCCGCCGAGCTTGTGCTGCTCGGGCGTGGGCAGGTAGCCGTATCCGCCGTTGGCAGAACTGATCACCATGGTCTGCGCAAAAGGACTGCGTTTCTTCAGGTCCAGACCGGTTTCGGCGAAGACCTCGAAGGGAATCGTGCAAATGGCCAGGTCGCCGACACGGATCGCTTGCAGCTTGACCGTAAGATCCTCCTCCCGTTCGGCGGCGCGAATCACCCTCCGGGCGTAGTTCTGGGCAAGCCGTGGCAGCTTCTTGATCTCTTCCTCGTCCGTCACGGCGAGCACCTTCTTTGCCTCGGCCACTTGCTCTTCAGTTGGCCGTCGATACTTGAGCGCCACTTGGCGCTCGACCATGCCAAGCCGGGCGCCCGACCGGTGCTTTTCTATCTTGCGATAGGCGAACCAGGCCGCATCGGCCGCCTTGCTCGCCACGATCCGGACCTGTTCAAACGGTTCCCGGGGCGGGCGCGTGACCAGGAAGGGAATGTTGTTGATGTCGCCGGAGGTTCCATTCGTCATCATGGCCACGAAGCCTTCCGGAGCACGCAGCCGAAACGGCATCAAGCGGGCAAACTCGCCGAAGTAGTCGGCCGAAACCTGGCCCTTGGGAATGTGCCCCACGTAGTGCAGCGAGTAGTTGGCCCAGAGGGCCAGGGGCTTGCGCCGCGTGTCCTGGACCGAGAGGATCGTCACGTCCGGATCGGTCGGGCCTGCCGGCCGATCGATCACCTCGGCACTGGTGCTCGGGTTCATCTTCACCTGGTCCATCTTGCCGAACGGATTGAGCGGCATCTTGCCCGGCTTCAGATACCAGCGGCGATTGAAGACCTCCTCGGGGAGCGGATGCGCCGCGGCGCCCACGGCGGCGGGCCGCAGGTCTGCCTTGGCCCTTTCGATCGACTGGACCATGCCCTCCAGCAACCGCTGGCGATAGGCCACGGCCGGGGCGGGTCCCTTGGTGACATTCGACTGGGGCGCCGAATGAGTGTGCGTCGAGCAGATCAACATCTTGTCGGTGGCAATACCGGTCTTCTCAGAGGCGATCTTCTTCACCTCCTCGATCACCTCCAGGGCCACTCCCAGGTTATCGACGGCAACCATGGCGAGCGTGGTGGCGCCGTCGTCCAACACCAGGGCTCGCGCGTGGAGCGGATCGTGGGCGCTTTCGGCCATGTTTGCATTGAAACCCCCCGGCATGTTCAGCGGGAAGTCGGTTGGGGTGATGTCGACGGCCGCGACCCCCGCACGCAGCACGGCAGGTGGTTCGGCCGCTTGTCCGATCGATCCGGAGGAGGGCCAGAGGAGAGAACCGAGAAGAAGACATCCCAAGACGTGGCGCAATCTGTCATGGCACATGGTTACACTCCGGGTAGGCGATTCCTGAGAGAAGGCAGCCCAAGCAGGCCGTCCGGACGGGGATCATTGTAGGCCCCGGCGGAAGGGAAAAGAAACCCCTGGGACTGCTTTCTTGACCATGGGCCGGCATTACCCTTAGGATCGGGGAAGAAAGAACGGACACATCGTCGCTTTTCGCTCCGCGTGGCGGCGTATTGTTCGCTCCATCGAACAACGACACACCCTGCAGAAAGTGAAATACACCATGACCGCTCGTCTCGCTTTGGGCTTTGCCGCCCTTCTGATTCTCACCGCTGGACCTGCCGTGGCGGCCACCTACGATCACGACGCTTTCCGCGCCGAGGAATGCCGCGTTCGCGATGGATTGCCGAACGTGGCTGCCAAGCTTGCCGCCGGAAAGACTGTTCGCATTGCCTACCTGGGCGGCAGCATCACGGCCGCCAACGGATGGCGTCCGAAGACGGTCACCTGGTTTCAGAAGGAGTTTCCCAAGGCGAAGATCGTTGAGATCAACGTGGCCATCTCCGGCACGGGGTCGGACTACAGCGCCTGCCGCCTGGACGAGGACGTGCTCTCCCAGTCGCCGGACCTGGTCTTTCTCGAATGCCGCGTCAACGGCGGTGGCGGCTATGAGCGCCAATCGGTGGAAGGCGTCGTGCGCCACGTGTGGCAACACGATCCCAGAATCGACATCTGCTTTGTCTACACGATCAGTCAGTCGATGCTGAAGGCGATGCAGGCGGGCAAGCCGTCGGGGTTCGGCAGCATCATGGAAACGATCGCCAATGCTTACGGCATCCCGTCGATCGACCTGGGCGTGGAGGTGGCGAAGCGAGAGAAGGCGGGCTCGTTGATCTTCAAGGGTGACGAACCGGTGGAGGGCAAACTCGTCTTCTCGCGAGACGGCGTTCACCCGGGTGGCGAGGGCCACGATCTCTACTGCGAGATCATCGGCCGGTCGATGAAAGAGATCCTCGCCAAGGAGTCGCCTGTCCGCCATGCTCTTCCCGAGCCGCTCGTGGAGCAGAACTGGAACACGGCCGAACTCCTGCCGATCGAGAAGGCCTCTCTCAGCGACGGCTGGGAGAAGGTCGACGTGGATCATGACCCGGTCTACACGGAAAGCCGCGGCCGGACCCATGCCATGCTTCGCGGCGCGGTCAAATGCAGCCGGGCAGGCGAAACGGTCACCGTCAAATGGCGTGGCACGACGGTGGGCATCAGCGACATTCCCTACGGCAAGCCGGCCGTTCTGGAAGCCATCGTCGACGGCGGCACGCCCATCCAGGCCAAACGCATCCAGCGCGAGAGCACGAAACACGCTCGATTCTGGTATCTGCCCGCGCAACCCGAAGGAGAGCACACGGTGACCTTCACGGTAAAGGAGCTGCCGGAAGGTCAGTCGATTTACATGGGGCAGTTGTTGATTGTGGGGGAGGTGGCCCGCTAATAAGAGTTGGTTCTGTGTCACAGGCGTGCTCTTGGTATGTGGCGGCCCGGGTCTATTCGGTGAACATAACTCCTTTGACATAAGGCCATTATGGCCACGTGTCTTTGAATGCCTTGACATACGACGCGAATATCGTACGATGGATATGTCGTACGTTGTTTGTGTCGTGTGTTCTTTTCTTGTCTGGGGGGCGGTTCCGTGGCGAAGCAGGTAGCTCCTGAGAATGTGGTGGGAAGAGACAAGCTGATTGGCCAGATTTGGAAGGCCATCGAGCGTGGCTCAGTGGTCTTCACGGCCGAACGGCGAATTGGCAAGACCACGGTCCTCAAGAAGATGCAGGCCGAGGCCCCGCCGGGCAAGGTGGTCCTTTATGCCGATCTTGAGAAGGTCGATTCCCCGACTCGTTTCGTCGAGGTCGTGCTCACCGACCTCAGAAACTACCTGAGCAACCGGGGCTCGATCGGTCGCTGGCTGGGCGGTCTCATCGAGTCCATTGGCGGCGTCGAGATTGGCGGAGTCATCAAGATTCCGCAACAGCAGAAGAAGGATTGGCAATCGATTCTCGAAAAAGTCCTGGCCGACGCATGCAACCATCAGGCGGAGCAGCAGATCGTCTTCCTCTGGGATGAAGTTCCCTACATGCTCCAGAAGATCGACGCGGTGGAGGAGAAATCGGGTTCGGCCGACAATTCCTCGCTCGCAATTCTCGATTCGCTCCGGGCGATGCGAAATGAACACCCCAATCTTCGCATGATCTTCACCGGATCGGTGGGGCTCCATCATGTGCTGCGAGACCTTCGTGGCCAGAGTTTTGCCAGTCAGCCGACGAATGACATGGAGAAGATTCCGATCGGGCCGCTTGCACCGGAAGATGCAGCAACGTTGGCTGGGAATCTCGTCGCTCGCGAGAAGGTCGAGTGCGATTCGCCGGAGGCCGTGATCGCGAGAATTGTTGAATTGACCGATGCCGTTCCCTTCTACATCCACCGGGTTGTTGCGAGAGTGGCCCGACTCGAAAGTGCGGCTACGTCCAAGGACGTGACAACGCTCGTGAAGCAGCAACTTGTCGACGATTCCGATCCGTGGGAGATGGAGCATTTCCGTGAGCGGCTGAAGATCTACTATCGACATGATCTTCCCGACGCCGACGGCAACGGCCTACCCGCCGCGTCACTCGCACGATTGCTTCTCGACTTTCTCGCCCTTGCCTCTTCCGCTCGGACAATCGACGAGTGCGATGCCGATCTTCGCTCAAAGGTGCGGCTTGCCGACCGGGATGACGTGGTCCAACTGCTCAAGTCCCTGGCGCAGGACCACTACCTGGTTCGTGATAGCAGGGGACGCTATCGATTTCGCTTTCCCTTGGTCCAGAGGTGGTGGCGCCTGGCCCAGGGTTTGGAGAGAGGAAAGAAATGAGCCAATCGCTTCCACAGACCCCATGCGAGTTCCAAACGCCGGCTGCAGAAATCGCTTCCCACAAGTCGGGGATCTCGCTCTACACTCCCAGTAATATGGACCGTGAGACGCGGGAACGGATCTTCGTGCAACGCCACCAGGTGCTGAAGCAGGCCGTTCGCTGGTGCGAAGAGAGCATGCTGACCGGCGATAAGCACCACGTTCTCTATATCGGCCCCCGAGGTTGCGGAAAGACGCACCTCGTCTCGATGATTCACGATCGGGTCAGTGCCAATCCCAAGTTGGTGGACAAGATGCGGATTGCCTGGCTTGGCGAGGACACCGTCTTCACCGGCTTGATCGACCTGGCGTTGGAGATCGCCGACGAATTGTCGAAGGCCTATCCCGACGAGTTCACCTTCGACTATCGCGAGGGCGCGCGGGGGCTGCCTCCCGACGAAGCGGCCGAGCAGATCCTCGGCGAGATCGTCAATCGTCTGGGCGACCGATCGATCCTTCTGATCATGGAAAATCTCGACCGGGCCATGCGGGGCCTGGGCGACTCGGGGCAGAAGAAGTGGCGGGCCTTCCTTCAGGAGCAGACGCGAGTGGCCACGGTGGCCACCTCGCAGCAGCTTTTCGACGACGTCTCCAATCGCAGCGCCCCCTTCTATGGTTTCTTTGAGATCATCCATCTCGAACCACTCTCGGTCGAGAACGCTCGGGAACTGATGACGAAGATCGCGAGGGAAGGCGGCAAGTCCGATCTGGTCGAGTTCCTCGGAACGTCAGAAGGCCGGTACCGGGTTCGGGCCCTGCATCACCTGGCCGGCGGCAATCACCGCATGTACGTGTTGCTTTCCGAGTTCCTCACCAAGCAGTCCCTGGACGGGCTGGTTGCCTGTTTCGAGGAGCTGGCCGATGAACTGACGCCCTATTTCCAGGAGCGAATCCGTTCCCTGTCTCCCCAGCAGGCAAGGATCGTCCAAACCCTCTGCAATGCCGAAGGCGCCATGACCGTTAAGAAGGTCGCCGAAGAATCGTTCATCCCCGAAAGAAACGTCTCGAAGCAACTGGGCGAACTCAGACAGAAGGGATATGTCCGATCGGAGAAACGCGGGAAGGAGTCCTACTACGACATGGCGGAGCCGCTCATGCGACTGTGCATGGAGGTGAAGAATCAGCGAGGCGAGCCGCTGAGGCTGGTGGCGGGGTTCTTGAGGGTGTGGTATTCGGATGAGGAACTTTGGGATGAATTGGACTACAGCAGGGACGAAAGACAGCACAACGTTCGAATTTCTGCCTACCTGGAAAGCGTCTTAGGAGCAGACTCGGATAGCCGTGTTTTCCAAGGCGTTTGCGACCGAATGCAAGAGGAATTGCTGTGTCACCTGGATGATCGACAATTCACGAAGGCAATGGAGATTGTTGAGGAGATAACTTGCGCGAATCGTCCCGATGGATTGATCAACAGATCTCTTGTCCATAAGGAACAAGGGCTGTTAGACCAAGCGATGAATGACCTCGATGAAGCCATCCTATTGCCCGACATGACGATTTCGCAAATGGCGTGGGCGTTGTACGAACGGGGCAGCCTGCTTGCAGCACGCGGTGATCTCGAAGATGCTATTTCGGATTACTCGAGTGCGATCTCGAGGCAGGAACTGCCTGTTGATCTTGCGGCAACTATGCTCTTGGGGCGAGCGCGCGCCTACGGCCTGCTAGGCGAGTACGAGAAGGCTGCCCGCGATTTTTCTCATGTGATTCAGACCGAGCAAGCGTCCAAAGACGAAAGGGTCGACGCAATTCTGGGAATGGCTTCCTGTGGTATGCTGACGGGAAGCACTTCACTTGCACTTGCTCAGTGCGACAAGGTCGTCGCGACACAAGGGGCATCAGCCGATGCAAGAGGGAGTGCACTGATTCTTCGAGGTGTGTTGCATGAGCTAGACGACAACAGCGCGGAGGCCATTGTGGACTATTCAGATGCCTGGAAGACAGAAGAGATGTCCCAGGAACTGAGGTACTGTGCAATGGCGCTGCGTGCGATTCTGTACAGGCGTTGCGAGCAATACGAATTGGCTTCACGGGACTTCAACGCGATCGCGGAAATGCCTGACACGATCGCGTCCCCGTTAGCGAGAGTCCCCATCCTCTTCGATCTAGCAGAGTCGACAGTGCCTGTTCAGCCGATTGAGAAGGTAATTGCGTACCTTCGGCTCGCCTTTGAAGAGAACTCGCGAGAAGGCCGGGTGCATTGCGGTGAGCCAACCTCTATTCCGCGACTGATTCTCGTCCGCGAACACCACTCGTGGCCTGAGTTCATCGAAAAACTCATCCCCATCTATGCAGAATACAACAGCCTCGAACTACTTGGCGGCGGGCTGACGCAGTCCATCGCCGCCCTGGACGGAGGCGACTACTCGCACTCGCAACTCGATCTCTGGAAATCCAGTTGGCAGAAGTTTGGGGCGGGGCATGAGGAATTGTCGATCCCGCTGAAGGCCCTGGATGCGGCCGTCGAAACGATCAAGGGCGGCAACGACCGGCCGCTGTTTCGGCTGCCGCTCGAAATCCGCAAGCTCGTGCGACCGCTGCTTAAGAAGACGCTTGGAGAGGAATGACGCGATCACGTGGGGGCGTTCATGAATGAGTCCATCATCACCGCAGAACAGTTGCCTGCCGCATGTAGCGACAAGCCGTGCGAGTTGGTCCGGGGAAGACTGGTTGTGTCGGATTTCGCCGGCTTCCGCCACGGCCGGATCGCTTGTACGGTGGCGGGGCTGATCCGCTCTTTCGTCGTGGCTCATAACCTGGGAGTGGTAACCGGGGCCGAAACCGGCTTCCACATCGCCTCCGACCCCGATACGGTCCGGACGCCGGATGTCGCTTTCGTCTCTCACAAGCGGATGCCCGAACACGAGCCGATCGGGTTCTTTCCCGGCGCGCCCGATCTGGCCGTCGAGATCGTTTCGCCAAACGATACGGCCAGCGCCGTTCTCGCGAAAGCTCAGGATTGGCTGGACGCTGGTTGCTGCACCGTCTGGGTCGTCGATCCCCAGACCAATACGGTCACGGTTTACCGATCTCCGAAGCAGGTTCAGCTCCTCAACCATGCCGATGAACTTGACGGCGGTGACGTGGTTCCCGGCTTCCGAACGCGCGTCGAAGCCTTGTTCGCGTGACCGGATCGGCCGGCGAGACCGCTCTGTCGCTTTTCTTGACCCCGCCCAGGCCGCCCGATAAACTCAATCCTCGCACCGGAATGTCCGGTCGCTGCTTCGTTCTGCTTCTTTTCCTCCCACCAGGAGCCTCCTGCCATGCGCCATCTGTTTCGCATTTCTGCGTTGCTGACGCTCTTCCTGCTGCCGTCCCTTTCTGGAGCGGCCGAACCGGTCCTGTCGGCGATTGAGTTGGAGTCGGGCGACACCTTCGTCTTCTGCGGCGACTCGATCACCCATCAATGTTTGTACACGCAATATGTGGAAGATTTCTTTTACACCCGCTATCCCGATCGAAAGATCCGCTTTCACAATTCCGGGATCGGCGGCGACAAGGCCTTTGACGCCCTGCAGCGTTTCGATCGCGACATCGCGGCCTACAAGCCCAAGTACGTAACCGTTCTGCTCGGCATGAACGACGGCGGGTACACGAACTTCAATCAGGGTATTTTTGACACGTACGAGAAGGACATGACCGAGCTTCTCGACAAGCTCAAGGCGATCGAGACGACGGCGATCGTGATGACGCCGACCATGTTCGACCACGTGAACCTGGCCAAGCGGCTGGAGGACCCCAACTACAAGGGGCGGCCGCGATCGATCTACTACAACGCTGTCCTGTCCTTCTACGGCGCGTGGCTTCGGGAAATGGCGTTTCAACGCGGCTTGGGGTACGTCGACATGTGGGGTCCGCTCAATAACCTGACCCTGGCCCAGCGCAAAACCGATCCAGTCTTCACCTTCATTCCCGACTCGGTTCACCCGGCGGCCGGCGGCCAGGCGGTTATGGCCGTGGCGATCATCGATGATCTGTGCCCGGAGCGACGTTCGGTGAGCCGGATCGCCGCCAATCGTGCGGGCGACGAGTGGAAGGTGAACGCTCGAGGCGGCACGGTGGAGAATGTTGAAGGCACGGCGGATGGGCTGTCGTTCGTCTTCACGGCCGAGTCGCTTCCCTGGGTCCTTCCTCCCGATGCGGCCCCCGGCTTTGAATTGACGAAGGCGGGACATCGGCTCAGCAACGAACAGATCCAGGTGGCCGGCTTGGCGCCGGGCAAGTACGAGGTTCGCATCGACGGCGAGCCCATCGGACCGCCCATGAGCCACACGAGGCTCGGCTTCAAGGTGGAGCTCCAATCCAACCCGAACACGCCCCAGTATCAGCAGGCCCTCAACGTGGCCATGTTGAACAAGGAGCGGAACGAGAAGGCTGTCCATCCCCTCCGCGACGCTTGGCGCAAGCCGAAGTCCGTCTGGCGTGCCCAGCCGATCGACCAGGAGAAACTCAAGGCCGCCATGGAGGAACTGGAACCGAAGATTCAGGAGCTGGAAGCCCTGGCCGCCGACTACGAGGCAAAGATCTACGAAGCCGCCAAGCCGCTGCCGCGGAAGTATGAGATCATCCGCGTTGAAAAGTAGCAAATCTTCCTTCCCAACGAGCGAAGCGGGGGAGGAAAGCACTCCCTCCCCAGCGAGCTTGCGAGCGAGGGGGAGGGCCGGGGAGGGGGCGAAGCACCATCAGACGCCCCCACCCCCACTCTATTGCTTCATGAACCGTGCGTCGTCAGGACGTGTTCTGCCGCGTCAATTCCCCTCCCTGACCCTCCCCCACGCTGCGCTGGGGAGGGAAAGCACTCCCTCCCCAGCGAGCTTGCGAGCGAGGGGGAGGGCCGGGGTGGGGACGAAGCTTGGCCTGACGCCCCCACCCCGCATTTGTTGCCTCATGAACCATGCGCTGTCACGGCGTGTTCTGCCAAGTCAATTCCCCTCCCTAGCCTCCCCCACGCGGCGTTGGAGAGGGGTTCATTCCTCCACAGCCAGACCTCGGACCTTGGCTCGGACGGTGACTTTCTGACCTGCCTTGAGCGGAAAGGTCTGATAGAAGCGGCGATCGGCGGCAACCTTGACCAGCCACGAGCCGGAGGCGGCCTGGTCGGGATCGCGAATCATCACGGCCGGCTTCACGTGGGGTCGCCAGCCGACGAGGTCGCCGTTGGACGTGTGGTCTTCGAAGTCGCCGTTGACAAGATCGACGCCGTCGACGCGGATGTTGTCCATGTAGACCCAGACCGGCAGTTGGGCCTTGGTGATCGGGTCGGTGTATCCGTCGCCCATGAGGATCAGGCTCACGTCGCCGTCCACCGTGGCTTCGAAGGAGAATTCCATCTCCCGCCAGGAGTCCGTGGGCAGGTCGCGGAGGCTGGCCGACAGGCGATAGCCCAGCGGCTTGGCCCACTCGCACACTTCGCACCCGCTGACGGCCTTGAGCATGCCTTTCGTTTTGACCGGCGAGAGGATGTGGATGACGGCATTGGACGGTTTGAGATTGGGCACCGGCATCTCGCCGAACTGGGCCAGCCAGAGGAGCGTGCCGCCGGTCACGTCGGACGAGTCTCCGCCGGTCGGTTTGAGCATCACCACTTCATCGTCCGCCGCCTTTCGCACGCTCAGGTTGAAACCGAGCCGGGGGTTGCGCTCGCTTGGATTCAGACCAAGAGCCGCAAAGGGAATTTTCCATTCGACCGTCCACAGGCCGGGGCCGGCGATTTCGGCGGCGTAGACGATGCCGCCGTCTTGTAGCCGTTTCACTACGGTGGGTGGTGCTTTGGGTGAAGCGGCGGCCTGCCACGTGCCGTCCGGGAAGCCGTGGAGAATCAGGGTGGGACCAGGCGGATCGCCGAGTTCGGCCAGCGCGATTTCTATGGCGTCGTCCTGTTGCCAGTCGTGGCCGCCGGTCAGTTTCGTCTTGGGATCGACCTCGTTGTGGAACCGCACGTAGAGATGCTCGTTGTCGGTCTGCACCATGGCCTGGCTGGGATGGCGGGCCGGTTTCTTCTCCGTTGTCCACTTCAACTCGGCCGTTTCGTGAACCTCGGGGGCCGAGCCGGTTGCATCGCCGGGCGTCCACTCCATCACGCTGGTCTTGCCGTCGATCACCAAGTTGCCGGTCACACCGACGGCCTTGTAGACCGGCAGTCGGCCCAATGCCTTCGAGGCCTGGTCGCGCAGTCGCATCCACCGCGGTTTCCAATCCTTCGGTGGAAGGTCGAGGGCAACGGGCCAACTGCGTCGGTCGGGCGACGAATACAGGCCGGCCTCGTCCGGCGCCTTGCCACGGAAGCCGATCTCTTTCTTGACGACCGCATCGTCGGCCAGGCGGAAATCCAGTTTGGTGTGGTCCGGCTCGACGAAACCGGGTTCCGATCCTTCCCAGTTGTTTTCGATCGTGGACCATTCGGGACGCATGGAACTCTGGCGGATTCCGTAGCCGCAGTCGACCATCACGTTTCGCTCAACCACGTTGAACCACGGGGCAGCGATCGGGTCCTTCGTGAAGATTTCCACCAGCTTGGGATACCTCGTGCTGTAGGGCGGCTCGTTCCACTTGTATCGCTGAAGCAGTTTCACGAGGGAACTCCAGTTGAAGCGATTCGGGGCCACCCGGAATCCGCCGGCCCCGTCGCTTTCGAACATATCCTGGCCGCGGGGGCCCACGTCCACTCCCCAATGGCACTCGACAAACAGGTTGTCGTGAACCTGATTGGCCGCTCCCCCGCAGATCGACACGCCGCCGCCCAGGCGATAGCAGACGTTGCCGTAGATCTCGATTCCCGGGGCCGAATCGTCCAGGTGTACGAATCGCGTGGCGCTGCCGCAGCCTTCGCGCGAGTCCTCCACGTGATGAATGAAGTTGTAGCGAATTACGCTTCCGCGGCTTGTCCAGTCGCGGCCCGTATAGAACACGCCCCCTTCGCTCGACTCGTCGTTGGTCCGGTAAAGACGATTGAACTCCATCACGTGGTCGTTTCCCGAGAACCGGATGCCGATATAGCCCGTGTCGTGGATCAAGTTGTGGGAGACGCGGATGCCCACGCCGTCGAAGGAAACGGCCTGGGCCCCGGCCCGAATGATCCGGTTTGTGTGGTAAATGTGGCAGTTGTCGATCAGGGAATCGCCGCGAATCAGCTTGTAGCGGTCGCCTGACTTGAGCGAGACACCGATGTTGCCCGTGTCGTGAATGTCGCAGCCCACGATCTCGTGCCGATCGCCGGAAGCGGCGATTCCGGTGAAGGCCACGTTGCGGACCTCGCACGCCACGACGCGGCAATCCGAACCGCCCTCGATGCGGATGCCGTCGCGAGCGGAGCATTCGATTCCCAGCCCACGAAACTCGACGTGGTGCGCATCGTTGCAGTGAATGACGGCCAGCGGGTTGACTGAGAGGGTGACATGATCGTCGTCGAGACGTGTTGGTGGAACGAGGTAGAGCACGCCTTCCTTGCGATCCAGATACCACTCGCCCGGCGCATCCAGTTCTTCCAGCAGGTTCACGGCGAAGAAACGGTGGGCCCCTTCGTCGTCGAGTTCACCCAGGCTGTTCCTCGCGGCCAGTTGGATGGTTTTTTGGGCAGGATCGATTGACTTCGCCCGAATGAACTCGGCACGGTAGCCGCGTCGCCAATAGCCATAGAGCCACACACCGTCGTCCGTGTTCCATCGCTCCGGGCGAGCGTCCGTGTATTTGAATTCGGGGATCTCGTCGTCCTCTGCGGCCGGGGTGACAATCTTGCCAAACGTGGCATAGTCGTCGTTGGGCCAGCGGGCCAAGGGCAGACGCCGGCCATCGGCAAACAACTCGTTCAAGGAGGCTAGGCCCCGCTCGGTCCACCAGGTGTCGGGCCACGGCGACGCCAGGCGGGCACGTTGCTCGGGCGAAAGACGATAGGCCACGAGACGGCCGGTGCGTTCCGGCGGCAGCCGCTTCAGAACGGCCTGGTCTGTCACACTACGAAAGTCGGCGGGTTTCAGGGCCATGCCGCCGTTGAGCCAGACCGATTCGCCCTCGGCGGAACGATAGACGATCGGCGTCTCCGCCGAGCCGCTGTCCTCCTCGTCAAGCTCAAACGGTTCCGGCAGCCAGTAGGTTCCTTCATGGATCACGACGGTTACGCCGTCAGCTAACAGTCCGTCCGAGGCTCGCAGTGTGCGGGTTTTGTCGCGGGCGCCGGGCAGCGTGCGGAGCGGCGCGGCGGACGTGCCGGCGGAGGTGTCGTTGCCGTCGGGGGCCACGTGCAGTTCCAGTGCTGCCCCGGCGGCGAATGGCGTCGTCCAGAGGAAGATCAGCAGGCAGGTGGTTCGGAGGAAGTGAGTCAGCATGGGGATGATTCCTCGTGGGGGTGGCGACCACCGATGAGTATCCCATCTTCCCAGGCCTCCCGCAAATCCGTCAAGCGTATGGCATTCGTTGCTTTCGATCCCTACCATGGGAAGCAAACCAGCCTCGCTCGGAGACATCCTATGAAACGCCGCCTCACAATCCTGCTTGCCGCCACGTTGACTACTCTGTTGCTCGTGCCGACCGCGACTTGGGCCGCTGAACCGGGGCGGGTTCTGGCCCAGGGTTTTGTGGTGGTTTGCGAGTCGCCCGACCCGACCACGATCTACACGTACTCTCCCGGCCTCTGCCTCATGCCGACCGGGCGTCTGATCGCCACGTTGGACCTGGGAGGCCCGGGGGTCAAAGGGTTGCCTGGTCCAAAGGGCGAACGCCTGGGCAAGGTCAACCAGTGCAAGGTCTTTACCAGCGACGATCGGGGCGCCACCTGGACCCATCGCGCCGATCTCGGCATGCTCCACGCCACGCCGTTTCTGGTTGGCGAGTCGCTCTACTTGCTGGGTCATGCGGGCGATATCGCGATCGCCCGCAGTGAAGACGGCGGCGAGACCTGGTCCGACCCGGCTAGGCTCACCGAAGGGCAGATCTGGACCGGGCACGCCCACAACGTCGTTTACGCCAACGGCTGCGTCTACATCCCCATGGAACACTACACGCGCGGCAGGTTCAATTGGGCCGAGCTTGCCCCGGTGCTCATGCGGGGACGAATCGGCGACGATCTGACCCTTCGGGAGAACTGGACCTTTGCCGAGGAGCTTACCTTTGAGAAGGCCGTGAACGTGAGCGACATCCATTACATGGGCGTTCCGTTCTATCCCGGCCGGATCGGTTGGTTGGAGCCGAACGTGGTTCAGTTCACCGATCCCGACCACATCTGGTTTGATCCGGATGGCAAGACGTTTCACCAGTGGCTCCGCGCCCACACCAACGGCAACGGCTACGCCGCGATTGCCAAGGTTGTGGAGCAGGGCGACCAGGCCGGCACGGGCCCCATGAAGACGATGCTTGAAAAAGCCCCTTCGGGAGCGACCATGCTCTACGCGCCCTGCCCGGGCGGGCAGATCAAATTCAACATCCAGTATGATGAGAAAAGCAAGCTCTACTGGCTGCTCAGTTCCCAGCCGACCGACGGCATGGTCCGACGGGACCGGATGTCGAAAGACCGATTCAACCTCCCTTATGACGAACGCCACCGGCTGCAACTGCACTTCTCTCGCAATTGCACGGATTGGTGTTTCGCCGGCCTGGTGGCCAAAACGGACAACCCCCGGCAAGCTCGCCACTACGCCACCATGGTCATCGACGGCGACGACCTGCACGTCCTCTCTCGTTCCGGCGACCATCGGGCGAAGAGTGCCCACGACGGCAACATCATCACGTTCCACACGGTTCGCAAGTTCCGCGACCTGGTCTACTGATCGCGAGGCAGCCGGATAGCAAAACGGGTTCCTTGGCCCACCTCGCTGCGAACGGTGATCCTGCCGCCGTGGGCTTCGACGATGCTCTGGCAGATTGATAGCCCGAGTCCGCTGCCGCCGAGTCGCCGGGAACGAGCCTTATCGACCCGGTAGAACCGTTCGAAAACGTGCTCCTGGTCTTCGGAGGAAATGCCCACGCCTGTATCGGCAACGGTGAGGGTCGTGGCCGCGTCATCCTGGGCGACCGCGAGTCTAACGAGGCCGCCCGGGCGATTGTAGTGAATCGCATTGGTCAGCAGATTGAGAATCACCTGCGAGAACTGTCCGGCGACTCCGTTGATTTCCGCAGGAGAAACGTCGAGTTCCAGGGTCACCTCGTGTTGCGAAGCCAAAGGTCGGACAAGGTCGGCGCATTCCTCGGCAACGCGGGACAGGTCGAATCGCTCCGGTTGGTAAGTCTGACCCGCATCGATCCTCGTCAACGTCATGAGGGCATTGACGAGATCGCGCATCCGGTTGGCGGCCCGATAGCACGTCTCGACGGTCTCGCGGAGTTCTTCTTCGGATCGCGTTCCGGCGAGCGCCGACTCCGTGTCGGCCAGGATGACCGAAACGGGCGTTCGCAGCTCGTGGGATGCGTCGGCCGTGAAGCGATTCTGGCGATCGAAGGCCTCCTCCAACCGCGCGAAGGTGGCATTGAGCACCTGGGCCAAGCGGGCTAGTTCCACGTCGGTGTGGCCAATGTCGATCCGTTCCGACAGGTTGGACGCGGAGATCGCCTCGGCGGTCGCGCTCATGGCGACGAGGGGACGCATGGCCTGGCGGGAGATGATCCATCCGCCGGCCAATCCCACGGCCAGCACGACCCCGCCCGTGACCAGCAGCAGCCCTATCAGGTGACGGCTCTCGCGAAGTTCCGGCTGGAGGGAACGTCCCACGAGAATCCTCGATTGGCCGGGTCCCTCCCGAACCAATTCGCGACACGTCCCGCGAGTCGTGAACTGAGGCGTTGGGGGACCGTCCTCGATGGAGGAGTTCACTTGAGGAGCCGATGTGCCTGGGGGAAGGCTTGCGGAGGCCAGGATCCGTCCGTCGCGTCCCCAGACGGCGAAGTACGGCGGAGGCGAGGTTTCTGCGTATCGCTCGGCAAACCAGGAAGGCAACTCCTCGCGAGCTTCGTCCCGTTCTTTCTCCTCACCGGAAAACTCCCGCTGCAGGGGAAAATCGTTTCGCAATGGCGGTTCGCGATGGTGATCGTTCGAACGAAAATCGCGTGGTGGTCGATGACCGTGCCCCGGTGGCGGGAAAGACTCGGCCACCCGCAGCAGCTCGGCGTCGATTTCATGAAACTGATCGTGCCGCATCTGAGCGAACAGCATCGCTCCAAAACTCAGCAACACGACCAGCAGGATTGCCGCGTACCACAATTGCAGCCGCCCGCGGATCGACCTAAACATCAATCATGTACCCCTGCCCGCGTCGAGTTGTGATGAAGTCCTTGCCCAGCTTCTTGCGGATATTGGCCACGTGAACGTCCACGAGGTTTGAGAGGGTGTCGTCGTTTTCGTCGAACAGGTGGTCGTAGATCATCGTGCGGGTGACGAGTTCGCCGCGATGGAGCGCGAGCAGCTCGACCAATGCATACTCGCGCGCCGTCAGATTAACCGGCGCGTCCGATTGTGTCACGGTGCGGGTTGCCATGTCGAGGGATACATCGCCCATCTCGATTACGCCCGACGGCTTGCCCGCCGCTCGGCGAATCAGGGCGCGAAGTCGGGCGAGCAACTCCTCCCGTTGAAAGGGCTTGACCAGGTAGTCGTCGGCGCCGCCGTCGAGGCCGCGGACCCGATCGTCCAGGGCGTCTCGGGCGGTGAGGATCAAGACCGGCGTGTCGTGGGCCTTCCGCAGAGAATCGAGAACCTGCCAGCCGTCCAGTTTGGGGAGCATGAGGTCGAGCACCACGGCATCGTAGGTCCAGGTCAAGGCTTTGTGCAGCCCTTCTTCCCCGTCCTCGGCCGTGTCGACCGCGTAGCCCGCCTCGCGCAGCATCCTGGCCAGAACGCGCAACAAGTCCGGTTCGTCTTCAACGACCAAGAGTCTCATAAGCGGAACTTCTTCAACGCCCGATTACTCAAAGTAAAAACGAATGATGGCGGAGACAAGGCCGAAGACTGAAGGACTGTGAAACAGGGACTTTCGTCGCTTCGAAACCAGCTTTCCACCGCAATCAACTTCGCACCAGGAACCTTCGGCCTACAGTCTTCAGTCTCCAGCCCTGACCGGCGGGGCCGCTTCCCTCCAAAATATACGCCAGGATTGCCATGCCCCGCACCTGATTTTCCGAAGCAATCTCCTCGATCGTCTGCTCGCTGTCGCGAACCTGGATTCCGTGGGCCGTGAGCTGGTCGGTCACCGAACCGACATCCTTCTTAACGACCTGCGCCACCACTTCCAGCGATGAGCTTTGCATCGCTGTCCCGAGTACCCTGTAGGGCGGGGGGCCGGACTGGCCCGACGTGGGAGTCATCGACAGGGCGCCGAGGACAACGAACACGCCCAGGATCAGCAATGCCGCGGGCTTTTTGAGGTAGGCGAGGAAGGGCTTCCAGTTGACGACCAGGTGCGCGACGGCCGCTGCGACCAACAGCCAGCCGATCCATTCGTGGGCCAGTTTCATCTGTCCGAATGCCGCGTGAAAGAACATGAGAATGCCGGTTACGGCCACCAAGGCAAAGGACCCGATGGTAAGCGGGCCGGCCCAGACCTTGAGATGCAAACGATCGCGCATGCTTCTTCCCTTTCCTTCTTCAACAGCCACACGAGAGTGTCTTTCTATCCTGAATTCTAGGTAAGGCAACCTTAAGGGAAGATGAAGATCAGAAGGAGTTCCCGGTCTCCTCAGGCCCTTTGAGTCGGGCCTGAGAGGGCTGTTTGGAAGAATCCGGAATCCGGTATTTCCCGGAAGAAGCCTCTTGCATTTCGGCCACAAGTCGCGATAATCGCGGCACATGTACGCATGTACCGTATCGCTGGCCCCCCTGAGACCTGTGAAGAAGGAGAGATCCCCGTGGCCGTGCAACCGATTCCCGAAGGCTATCACAGCATCACCCCCTATCTGATTGTTCGAGGCGCTGCGGAGGCGATTGCCTTCTATCAGCAGGCTTTTGGAGCGACCGAGCATCTGCGTCTGGAAGGGGCCCCCGGCATGGTGGCCCACGCGGAACTTCAGATGGGTGACTCGAGGATCATGCTTGCCGACGAGCAGCCGGCAATCGGCGCCCTCGCGCCCCAAACGTCCGGCAGTTCGGCCATGTCGCTCCACCTCTACGTGGAGAACGTCGACGAGGTTGTTCCGCGGGCCGAGCAAGCAGGCGCCAAGATCACCAGGCCGCTGACCGATCAATTTTATGGAGACCGAACGGCCACTCTGGAAGACCCTTTTGGTCACGTGTGGACCGTGGCGACCCACGTGGAGGACGTCCCCCCCGAGGAAATCGATCGCCGCATGGCGGAGTTGATGAAGCAGGCGTAGCGATCACACCTATGCCTTCGGCGTTGAACTCCACAACCCAACGTCGCGAAGCGCATGTGTCACGCGGAGGCGCAGAGTTTTCCGCTGCGGAGTTCGACGCTGCGGTTGCCGAGGTCGAGGAGGCTTGTGTCGTGGGTAACCAGGACGATGGTGCGGCCTTGGCGGTTCTCGTTGGTGAGAAACTTGGCGAAGGTCTTGGCATTGGCCTGATCGAGATTTCCGGTGGGTTCGTCGGCCAGGATAATCTCCGGTTCGGCCGCGATCGCCCGGGCCATGGCGATCCGCTGCTGTTCGCCCACGCTCAACTGAGAGGGGCGGTGCGTCAGGCGGTCGGCCATGCCAAGGCGGGTTGCCAGATCAACGATTCGCTGCTTGCGATCGCCCTGGTAGCCTCGCAGCGAGAGCGACATGCGGATATTGTCATAGGCCGTGAGGTAGGGGAGCAGGAAGAACTTCTGGAAGACGAACCCCACGTGGCGCTTGCGATACCGAGCTCGTTTCCAGTAAGCGAATCGATCGAGTCGCTGACCTCGAAAGGCGAGCGATCCCGAGGTGGGACGCAGCATGCCGCCGAGGGCCATCAGCAGGGTTGTCTTGCCGCTGCCGCTGGCGCCGTGGATCACGATAAAGTCGCCTTCGGCCACGTCAAGATCAACACCCTCCAGGGCGTGAACGGGCCGGCCGGCGCTGCGGTAGGTCTTCGTGAGGTTGCGTGCTTCAATCATCGGGCTATTGCTCGGTCAAGATCGCGCTGGGATCCAGCGAAAGCAGCTTGGCGATGGGGACGAGTTCGGCCGCCACCGCCACGGCGCAGGTCAACGCGGCCACGGCGGGAAACTGTGTCCAGAGAAAGGTCACCGGTCGGGTGTTGACCACGAGGAACGGGGTGGTGAATTGGACGGCCAGCAGCGATCCCAGCAGGAAGCCGGCCACGGAGGCCGCCAGGGCGAGGGCCAGGGTTTTGACCAGGTAGAGCCCAACCACGTAGGTTTGCGACACGCCCATGGCGATCATGATTCCCGTTTCGTGCCGACGATCGTGCACTTCCTGAAGGCCGGTCACGGCCACGACGACGACTGTTGCCGCGGCCACGATCGCCAACAGGTAGCGGAGCGACTTGGACGTGGTGAGTCGTGCCAGGTATCGTCCCTCGGCAATGTCCATCCTGGCGATCTGGCGAAAGCCGGGAAAGTCGCTGGAGAGCTTTTCTTCCTGCAGGGCAAGGGCCTTTTCAAGGGAACCGGCGTGGAGGCAGAGGAAGGCCAGGATGTATTGAATCTGCCCTTCTTTGCCCAACAGCTCCTGGCAGGTAGCCAGGTTCATGTAGACGCGGCAGTCGTCGATGCCGGCCTTGGGAGGCAAGATTTCCACGGTGTGGAACTGCTTGCCCAGGATCTTCAGGGAACTGCCGACTTCGGCGCCGAGCTTTCGCGCGGCTTCCGAGCCGAGACGCAGTTCGTCCGCTCCCAGGGGAAGCACCATGTTGCGTTTTTCGCGGCTTTCGTCCTTGCGGGCAACCGGGGCGATGCCGGTCAGCACGAGCGAGTGGCCCGCTACGTCGACCGTTTCCTGCAGGACCGACACGTAATAGCGAGACGCCAGCTTGAGCGATTTGCTCATTTGCGTGGTGGTGTCTTCCGGGATCAGGGGCAGCCCCTCGGCGCCGCAATAGACGGCCTGCGGGTCGGCCTCTTTCGGCAGGATGAGCAGATTGTGGCCCATGTTCTTCATGACCAACTGCATGGAGCGGTTGGAGAAAGCGGCCGTGTTCTTGGAGTAAACATAGAGCGACACCAGGGCGGTCATTGCCAGGAAAATCAGCAGGGCAACGACCCAGTTGTGTCGTGTCTGGCGAGCGATGATCTTCAGAAACATGGCAGTACTTATCAGAAGTCGGAGATCGGGGCGCCGTCGGCCCGCGCGCCGAGCAGTTGGTAAACGCCGAGATTTCCCGCCCGGGCTTCCGAGGAGAACGTGCTGCTGTTGGCTCCGGTGACGGGAATCTTCGTGTTCTCCAGTCCTGCCAGGGCGCCGCTGTCGAAGGTGATGGTTTCCGAAATGAAATGGACCGAGCCGTCGCAGAAGCAGAAATTGGCCCCGCCCGGATGATGGCTGCTGAATCCATCGATGCTGGTGGGATGGTTCAGCTTGACGGCGACGCATCCGCTGACGGTATTGCCCTTGCCTTTGGTCTCCGCCGGTCCGAGTCCGCCGGGACCGCACCACGAGGGCCACTTGGCGGGGTTCTCGGAGTTGGCCGGAAAGACGGTGCGTTCGCCGATCGCGAAGGTGTTGCTGGTGCCGTCGGTGATTTCCGCCAAACGCGTGCGACTCTCTCCGTAACAGACTCCGTTCATATTCCGGTCCATGGAGTACTTGCCACCGTAGCTGAACCATCCCCGGCAGCAAACATAGTTGGCCGTCGACACCATGGAGGAGCCGGTGCCCTGGTACTCTCGGAGATCTTCCATGGGCGACGAGGGGCACTTGAGCACGGTGAGCGGCATCTGCAGCATCGGCAAAAGGGCGGGGTCCGCGATGACCTGATCGAGCGTGTACTTGGTCACGCTCAGGCTGCCTTGGAGCGGGCTCTGCTCGATGAAGGGCATCAGGAAGACGGCCCAGGCCCAGCCGCCGTCGATCTCTCCGCGAGCGTTGTAGACCATGAAGGCGGGCGGGAAGGATTTATGCACGTCATGATAGTTGTGCATGGCCAGGCCGAGCTGTTTCAAGTTGCTTGAGCAATTGATTCGCCGGGCCGCCTCGCGGGCGGATTGAACGGCGGGCAACAACAGGGCGATGAGAATCCCAATGATGGCAATCACAACAAGCAGTTCGACCAAAGTGAATCCTTTGGCCCGACATCGCTTGAACATCGAATCTCTCCTGTTTAGAGCCGGGAAGGAATGCACGGTGGGGTGGGCAATCGGAGACGGCGGATGGCACTTCGCAATACGCTTCCGATGATAGACCGATTCGCAGAGCAAACGGCGCCGTCCTATTGATTACCGTAAAAATTGCCATTCGTGGACAGGGCGGAGAGAAATACCATGGACTGTGATGTGTAACGCATTTCTAGGAAATGAGTTACGTCTCTTGCGAATGTGCCCTCAAGGGCGATAGCGGGTGGCACGCTCAGAGTGAAACGATGGGCGTGGACGGTCAAATCACCACGCCCATCGCTTCGCTCTGGGACGTGCCACCCATGATAGCCCAGGCGAGTGCACCACGAGACAAACTAGGAGAAATAGAGGCTGTAGAGAGACTCATCGGACGCCGGGTCGTCAACTGGCATTGTCGCCCGTGTTGTCGGGCGACTATCATAGCGGCTGTGCTTGCACGGACGCACAGCGGGTCTGTCGTGGGAGGCATGGAACCCCGATGCCCGCCGGTTGAGAAATGGCCCGGCCTGGACGGCTTCGATTCGGGGCGGGACTCTCAGAAATCGCTGATGACATGGATGACGCAAGAATGCGACACGCGCCGGCCCCGCCGCCCACCTCCTCTGCCGTTACGATCTTCCGTGCCGCCTTTATGCTCGTTTGTCTGATTGGGATTCCGATCATTGCCCTTCGCGGCACGGCGGCCTCAGGAACGATTCGGCAATTCGTGATTGAGAAGCTCGGGGGTTCCGTGCCGGAATCGACCGCCCACGCGGGAACCGACGAGGCACCGGCTTTCGTTCCGCCCCAGGTTCAGCTTCCGGAGATGTCGCCGAGTGTCGGTTCGACCGGCTCGGCCACATCCAATCCCTCATTCAGCGAGGATCTTGCCCCAGCCTACCCCGGCCCCGCTGCTGCGCCGGCGCAAACGCTTTCGTACGATTCCTCCCAGTTCTCGGCGTCCCGCGACCCAGTGACGATGCCGGCGACCCTCCAGCCGGGGTCGGCGAGCAGAAGTGGACCGGCGCGAGACGCCGTGCTTGCGAACTACGATTCTCCCCAAGATCTCCGGGCCACTGCGGGGCGAACCCTCGAACTGAACACGCCGGCACCGGCATCGTACGGAACCGAGCCCTCGCTGGCAGCGGCGGCACCGAATGGCCCTGTCCGGACGGACCCCGATACGCTCGATCAGTTTGCCCATATCCAGAAGCGGCTGCGCGAGCTGGGCTCCACCTATTTCCTCCTCGAAAACTGGGGGGACCAGGGGGAGTGCTACCGTTTCCACTGCCGGGTGGCGGTTGACGGCAACCCGAACTTCACGAAGCACTTTGAAGCAACGGATCCCCAATTATTGGGGGCCATGACACAGGTGCTTGGCGAGGTGGAGGCTTGGCGTCGGGGTAGTACGCCTCAGCAGCCATTACCCGCATCCCCCTATCCGCCCATTGGAAGCCAAACCTCGCGCAGTTTGCCTGTCCAGGATACGTCGCCGCACGGACCCTATTCGCGGTGAAGCAGCCGGACAAGAGAATCGTCAGGGGCAGCGATGCAGGGGAGGGCCGAGAGCCGCTTCCCGACTTCGGGGGCCCCTCGATTTTGTGGTAATCCTTTGAGGCGTGTCGTGCCGATGAACCGTGGTGGGAAAACTTTGCCGGAGCGGCTAGGCAGCATTGCCTGGCGCTACCAGGTCCCAGCGATCTGGTTGTCATCGCCCCCGATTTCGGCCTGGACTCTTCCAGAAGAGCCCAGCGAAGAGGGGGTGATCGGTGATGGCCCCACGGCCCGGACCGAGAGGCTGGCGCGGCTTGAAGCTGTCCTGTTTCTTGCTCGGGACCCCCTGGGAAGCCGGAAGCTGGCCGAATATGCTGACTTGGCGGATGGGACCCAGGCGCGTACACTGGTCCGAAAGCTCAATCGACTGTATGACACGGAGGGCTGTGCGTTTCGGGCGGTCGAAGTAGCCGGCGGCTTCCAATTGGTCTCGCGTCCCCAATTTGCGTCCTATTTGCGCAGGGTTCACGGGCCGACCGCGGAGGTGCGGCTGTCCGGCCCCGCCATGGAGACACTTTCCGTCGTGGCCTACCGACAACCTGTGCTTCGGGCCGTGGTCGAATCGATCCGCGGTGTTCAGTGCGGGGAGTTGCTACGACAGTTGATGGAACGCGATTTGGTACGGATCGCCGGGCGTTCCGAGGAGTTGGGACGTCCTTTCCTCTACGGAACTACGAAACGTTTTTTGCAGGTTTTTGGCCTCCGCCACCTTGACGAACTACCACCCGTCGAGACAGAAATAGCAGTTGGCGAGACGCCCGACACCCCCACTGCCACCCCACAGAGCAATCACGGCCAACAGATACTGGTGGCCCCATCTGACGAACCCCCTAGGACGGTAGAGGAGCCCGAGGTGAAGATCGAAATCGAAGGACAGGAAATCGTGCATCCCGTTGAGGAGTTGTCTCAGATGCCGGCCCCGCAGCCCATTGTGCGTGCGGAGTTCGAAGACGATTCCTCGTTAGACGACGAAGACGACGAGTACGACGACGAAGAAGACGAGGATGAAGATTACGACTACGAAGACGACTTCGAGGACTCCGACGAAGAAGACGAAGACGAAGAAGGCGACGAAGACGAAGACGACGGATTCGAAGAGAGTGAATGGGAAGAGGTCGACGACGACGAAGACGTCGACGACGAGGAGTGGGAAGAGGAAGAATGGGACGACGACGATGAGTGGGAAGAGGATGAAGAAGAGGACGACGAGGAGTGGGATTGACGCCACTCGCTCGTGCACAACTCGTCGAACTCAGTCCTTCAGTTGAAACAGCTTCGATAGGGCGTCCATCAAGGCGCTTGGAATCCCGTGCCGTGCCTCGTCGCGAAGCGACTCCAGAGGCGGGTGCAGGAGCTTGTTGACCAGGCGATCGAAGGCCTGGCGAATTTCTTCCTGTTGCCGCTGGCTCAGGTCGGGGAGCTTGTTGAACAGTCGCTCGAGTTCATCCTCCTTCGGCCTTTCCCACCCCTGGCGGAGCCGGCGGATGACTGGCCCGGTTGCCCGATGATGCAGCTCTCCCATAAATCGCTGCGTTTCCTGCTCGATGATCTTCCGCGCGGCAGGTAATTGCTTGTCTCGAGCCTTCCGGTTCTGCTCGCACGCGGCGCTCAGGTCATCGATCGAATAGAGGTAGACCTCCGGGCGGTTGGCGATCTCGGGGTCGAAATCGCGAGGCACCGCCAGGTCGAGAATGAACAGGGGACGCTGGCCCCGGGACGACTCGATTTCGGCGAATCGGTCCGCGGTGACGATCGGTTCTCCGGCCCCCGTCGTGCTCACCACGAGGTCCGCTTCGGCCAGGGCGGCGTCGAGATTGTCCCACGGCAATGCCCAACCTTCCCAACGTCCTGCCAGTTCGGCGGCACGGTCTGGGCTGCGGTTGACCACCGTGATCTTGCCAGCACCCTCGTCGCGCAGGTAGCGGATCGTCTCCTCCGCCATTTCCCCCGCCCCGATCACCAGGGTCGTCTTGTCGTCGAAGCGTTCGAAGATCTGCCGGGCAAAATCGGCGACGGCCACGCTTGGAATGCTCACCCGGCGCTGATGAACCGTCGTTTCGCCGGCCACGCGCCGGGCCGCCTTGATCGCGGCCTGGAAGGCGGCGTGCGTCAGCGGGCCGGTGACCTGCTCATCCGTCGCCAACTGGTAGGCCTGCTTCACCTGGGAGAGGATCTGGGCTTCTCCCACAACCATGCTGTCCAGGCTGGACGCCACGGTGAACAGGTGACGCACCGCATCGATCCCATCGGAAGCGAAGAGGTATTCGGCAACGTCTTTCCGGCAGACCCCGTGAAAACGGGCGAGGAACTCCCCGATCCCGCTCGCGTCCGGTTCCGAGTCGGTTTCGGTGGCCGCGTAGAGTTCCGTTCGGTTGCAGGTCGATAAGAGGACGATCTCGGAATTGGAGTACCGCTCACGCCATTGGGAGAGCGCGGCGTGAACTTGCCCGTTGCTGAACGCCAATCGCTCTCGCACCGAGAGGGGCGCATCGTGATGGCTCACTCCCACAACCTGCAGTCTCATTCCGACGTCCCCCCTTTTTCCACCTTGGAATCGAGGGAAGACGTGCTGACCGGAGAAGGTTCGTGTTCGATTTTGAGCTTGCGGTGTCCCGTGTCGAAGAAAAACCCGATGGCGAGAAGACAGATCAAAAAGATAAAGCTGAGCACGGTGAGGTAGGCCACCTTGCGGCCTTCCCGCACGGGTCGATACAGGGCGCTGACCCCGCCGGAAACGACGAGCCAGCAGAAGATGAAGAGCGTGGCCAGAACCACGGGGTCCGTCCAGTCGAGTTGGGTGCCATCGCTCCGCACGTAGATCATGTTGAGGACCACGCCGGCAAGAATTCCCACGCCCAGAAGCACCATGGCGACGCCGATCGCTCGGCTGTTCGCCTTCTGAAGCCATTCGAGGCTGGGCAACCGCAGGCCTCGAGGGGGCGGCAGTTTTTTCTTGAGCCGGTAGTCCTGGGCCAGGTACATCAATCCTGCGGCAAACCCGACCAGGACGGCCACCGTGGCCAGCATCAACGACGTGCCGTGGATCATGCCCCAAACGAAGAGGGCGGGGCGACGCTCGAAGGGCGTGGGGTCGGCCAGCCAAGCCGCGGCCGCCACCAATCCGAGTACGAGGGGCAGCAGAAACACGCCAAAGGCGTTGTTGCGGTAGTAGGCCGTCAGATACAGGTAAAGGGCAGCCAGGACCCACGCCGCTACGACATACCAATCTTGCTCGCTCGACAGGGGATAGCCGGATGCATTGACGGCCCGTTCCACGAGATAGATCGTGTGGGCGAGCAGCCCTGCCGCCGCGAAACCGAGCATGATCGCGCCTCGGACCCCGCTGCGAAACAGCAGGCGGCTCAGTTCGAGCAGGAGGACCACGGAGTAGGACGTGGCAAAACAGGTGATGCTGACGCCGGACATGGATTGATGGGCTGGTGGGTGAGCTCGGTGGGAAGAACAGGGGCCGGTTGGGGGGTGATCGGAAATGGCCCGAAACAGGGGAATTTCCCATTTTTCAATTGTACCCTTCGCCAGCGGGCCTTGGTAGCGAATCCCTTGTCGCCGAATGGGCAGCCCTTCATACTGAGTGCTTTCCGATCCGGCCGATCGGCGAAATGCCCCCTCATTGCGAGGAAGTACGGAAGCGAGCCTCATGAGCGTGGATCTGGTTCTTACCCCGCTGGGACATCTTCGCGTTGCCGAACAATCGGAGGCCCAAGGTCTGGGCGACGTGCAGGCGGACGCTGCCCTGGAACGATCGCTTGCCAAGGCTTTTGCCGTGGATCAAGCCGAAGGCCTGTTTCATCTGGCTGTGCATCGGCAGGACGGCTCCCTGACGCCCACGATGGCCTTCTGGAAGGATTTCGGCTCGACCTACCTGACCGAACTCTGTCATGTCCCTGAAGGAGGCTTTGGCGGCATCCAGGAGATTCCGCCTCCGGAGCCGGCGAGGCTGGCCGGGCTCGCAGCCTCTGCCCCACCCATGCAGGGCGCGGAATACCTCCGTGAGGAGACGCTTGCCCAAATCTGGCAAGACCTGGATGCGTGGGTCCGCCAGCAGGTGAAAGCGGAAGGCAAGGGACTGTCGGCCTTTCTCAAAGCCCACGCCCCCTTGTGGCACCAGGTGGGACGGGTTTGTTTTCACCTGGCGGAAAATCGCAGCGACCCGGACTATCCCTTCGCCTTCCTGGCCACCTACGCTCCGAGCGTCGCACGAGGCAGGAAGGTCCAATACAAACCGCTGAGTCAGGCGCTCCAGGAGTATGCAGGCGCGAAGAACAAGAACGCCCTGATCAAGCTGCTTTCCCCCGTTCAACAGGCATCGGAGAAAAGCGAGTTCGTCCGCGAACTGGTCACCTCGGGCGATGTTTATCAGCCCCTGGCATGGACGCCCCAGGAGGCCTATCGTTTCCTCCGGGAGATGCCGCTGCTGGACGAGTGTGGTGTGCTCGTTCGTCTGCCCGACTGGTGGAAGAAACGGCCCCGACCCCGCGTGAGCGTCTCGGTTGGCGAAAAGCGGCAGAAACGCTTCGGCGCCGACTCCATGCTCGATTTCAAAGTGGGCCTGGCCCTGGGCGACCAGAAATTGACCAAGGCCGAGTGGAACCAATTGATGCAGGCCGACGACGGACTCGTCCTGCTCCGCGGACAATGGGTCGAGGTGGATCGCCAGAAAATGGCCGAGGCCCTGGAGCACTGGGAGAAGGTTGACTTGGTTGCGGCAGACGGCGCCATTTCGTTCGTGGACGGCATGCGTTTGCTGGCCGGCGCCGATCTGGACGGCGACGCGGACGAGAAGGACGACGAACTGGAGCAGGAGTGGTCGTCAGTCCGAGCCGGGAAGTGGCTCGGCGAAACCTTGAGGGGTATTCGGAACCCGGAGAATCTGGATCCGGCCGGCGCCGGTGCCCGGCTTAGCGCCACGCTTCGGCCTTACCAGGAAACCGGGGTGGCATGGCTCCAGTTCATGTCTCGGTTGGGATTGGGGGCCTGCCTGGCCGACGACATGGGCCTTGGCAAGACGATCCAGGTGCTCGGCCTGCTTGCTTCCCGTGGATCTCGGAAGAAACAGCCGCCCAGTCTGCTTGTGCTGCCCGCCTCGCTTCTGGGAAACTGGCGAGTGGAAATCGCGAGATTCGCCCCGTCGTTGCGTCCCTTGTTCGTCCATCCGTCCGAAACGTCTAAGGAGCAGTTGGCCGAGGCGGCCGCCGATCCGTCCGGGGCTCTTGCCGGCGCCGACGTCGTACTGACCACCTACGGGATGCTGCTGCGCCATTCGTGGCTTCTCGACGTTGACTGGTGGCTTGTTGTGCTCGACGAAGCCCAGGCCATCAAGAACCCCGCGGCGCGGCAGACCAAGACCGTCAAGCGCCTCAAGGCAGAATCACGAATCGCTCTGACAGGCACGCCTGTTGAGAATCGGCTTGCCGATCTCTGGTCGCTTTTCGACTTCCTGTGCCCCGGCTTGCTCGGGTCCCAGAAGAAGTTCAAAGACTTCGTGAAGCGTCTGAACGAGCGCGAGACCGAGCGCTACGCACCGTTGCGCAACTTGGTGCAGCCCTATATCCTTCGCCGGCTCAAAACCGACAAGCGCGTCATCAGCGACCTGCCCGAGAAGACCGAGGTTCGCGCCTTCTGCTCCCTGGGCAAACGCCAAGCGGCGCTCTACGCCAAGATGGTTGAAGAGATGGCTGACGCCCTGGAGAACCTCGACGGGATGCAGCGTCGGGGTCTCGTGCTGGCCTACCTGATGCGTTTCAAACAACTTTGCAACCATCCCAGCCAGTTGCTCAGCGACGGTTCTTACGACGCGAAGCAAAGCGGCAAGTTCCAACGCCTCGGGGAAATCTGCGACGAGATTGCCCAGCGTCAGGAAAAAGCCCTGGTCTTCACCCAGTTCCGCGAGATCACGGCGCCGCTGGCAGAGTTCCTCGCCGATCGTTTCGGGCGACCTGGGCTGGTCCTGCACGGCGGAACGGCCGTGGCCAAACGCAAGAAGCTGGTCGAGCAGTTCCAGGCGGACGGCGGGCCGCCGTTCCTGGTGCTGTCGCTCAAGGCGGGCGGCACGGGGTTAACCTTGACCGCCGCCAGCCACGTGATCCATTTCGACCGCTGGTGGAACCCCGCGGTCGAAAACCAGGCGACCGATCGCGCTTTCCGCATCGGGCAGCGGCGCAACGTGCTGGTCCACAAGTTCGTTTGCCGCGGAACCGTGGAAGAGAAGATCGACGCACTCATCGAGGAGAAGACCCAGTTGGCAAGCGACATTCTCGAAGGGGGAGCAGAGAAGATGTTGACGGAAATGACCGATTCCCAACTCATCGACCTCGTTGCACTTGACGTGGACAAGGCGCTGGACTAAATCACTTGGCTGGTAAGAGAAGGAGCCTTTCATGGCATGGTATGGTGGATGGAAGCCCTATGTGTCGGTTGCCCAGCGACGCGCTCAGGCGATGCGTGAGATGAAACGCCTGGAGAAAAAGGGCGTTTGCATTGAGCCGGTCGAAATCGAAGGGCGCAAGATCGCCAGAACCTTCTGGGGTGAGGGGTGGTGCAATCATCTGGAAGGATTTCACGATTTCGAAAACCGCCTGCCCCGCGGACGGACCTACGTGCGGAACGGCTCTGTTTGCCACCTGGCGATCCAGCAGGGAAAAATCGACGCCAAGGTGGCCGGTTCGGAACTCTACGACATAACGATCCGCATTAAGAAACTGCCGCCCAAGAAATGGAAGGCGATCAAAGGGCGCTGTGCCGGGCAGATCGGCTCGCTCTTGGAACTTCTGCAGGGACGACTCTCCGACCACGTGATGGGGGTTGTCACCGATCGGAAAGAAGGGCTCTTTCCCCTGCCGGGTGAGATTTCCTTCGACTGCGACTGCCCCGATTGGGCCAGCATGTGCAAGCACATCGCGGCCGTCCTCTACGGTGTGGGGGCTCGGCTCGACACGAAGCCGGAACTGCTCTTCGAACTTCGCGGCGTCAACCACGAAGAACTGATTTCCGCCGATGCGACCGCAGCCGTTTCCGAGGCCACGCGAAAAGGCAAATCGCGCCGACTGGCCACCAGTAGCCTCTCTGACGTCTTCGGAATCGATCTTGACGGTGACTCGACCGATCCGCCGGAGAAAACGCCTCAAAAGAAGAAGGTCCGCAGCAGCAAGGGGACGAAGAAGAAAGCCGTTAGAAAGAAGGCGGTCAAGAAGAAGGCGGTCAAGAAGAAGGCGGTCAAGAAGAAGGCGGTCAAGAAGAAGGCGGTCAAGAAGAAGGCGGTCAAGAAGAAGGCGGCAGCGCGAAAAACTGTCAAGAAGAAGGTCGCGAAGAAAAAAGCGGTGAAAAAGAAGGTTGCCAAGAAGAGACCGGCGAAGAAGAAAACGCCCCGAAAGAGGACGGCCAAGTAGCCTGTCCTGGCCCCTTTTCTGATTTCCTTCTCCGTCGCGTTATATCCCCGCCAGAATCACGCCTTGGCTACGGGGAGTGCGAAAACGCGCACGATTGGCGGGGGGAGTGCGGGCCGGCTATAATGCCGCGATTCTACCACCCTGCATCCCGAGGACCAAAGGAGAACAGCGGTGATTCAGAATTTGCAGCGGCCGTGCCTTCTTTTCGCGGTGGTGCTTTCTTCAGGGCTGGCCGCGGTGGGACGCCCGGCTGCCGCCGAATCGCCAGGCGCCATTTCGGGAATCGTCGTCGACGGCAACGACGCGCCTCTGCCTTGGCCCCGATTACGAGTTCGCCTGGAGGCACTGGACGGTCACGCCTTCCTGCTGCCGAACCGGTCGGCGTTCGTGGCGCCCGCCTGGTCTACGTTCGCATCGTCCATGGGAACCATCTTGGCCGACAAGGGAAAGTTCTCGGCCTCTGATTTGGCGTCGGGCGATTATGCGGTTGATGTCATCAGCGTGGGATCGACCCGGATGACGTATCACGGCAGGCTTGCCCCCGTTCGTGTGAATTCGGGTAAAACCACGGAAATCCGCGTCAAGCCGTCGGAATATGACACATCCCTGATCGTCCCGATGCCGTCGCCTCGAACCCGGCGTCCGGAGTTGTCTCGATCGATGCTGGTGATCAGCCGGGATCCCGGGCTGGCGCTGTGGTCGGACGGGAAAGTGCAAGATCCGGAATCCCCGAGGCTGAAACGAATCATCGCCCGAGCCCTGATCGCGAGCACCGTGGCTCCGACCGACTATCAGGTGAAGAACCTCCCGCCAGGCACGTACTCCGTGTTTGCCGGGCCGCCCCGCTGCCTGAAAGGGGCGCGGGTCGAGGTTGTTGCGGGCAAGGAAATCACCTGCGACGTTCAGTGGACGATCCCCGCGACCGACCAGGTTGCCGCGGTCGACTTGTCGCATTTAGACCGCACGATTGCGCTGGAAGAAAAAGAGTATTCGGCAAAGCAACTTTGTGGACTGTTGAGCGAGCGGACGGAATCCTGCCCGCGGTTTCTGGCCGATCCGGCAATCGAGAGCACGATGGTTCGGCGCCCCGGCGGCGAAACCGTAATTTGGGAGGTTCTCGAGGCCGTCTACCTGGCGACCGGTTGGCGGTTGGACGAGCAAGGCGAAGACACGATGCTCCTGGGTCCCGCCCCCGAACCGCCGCCCACATGCCGGCTTGCGGGACGTGTTCTGGATGGCAGCGGCGCGCCCGTTGCCGGAGCGTGTGTCTACCCGTGCCGCCAGGATACCGGGTCTCCCCTGTCCAAACGGCTCGACCAGACGTTTGCCGAAGCCTTCGAAACAGGACGCATGGAAATGGCCTTCCGGGTCACCGATGCGGAAGGCCGATTTGCCTTCGACGGCATGCCTCCCGGGGCCTATCGATTTCTGGCCCAGTCCTGGAAAGACGCCGAATCGGTCGAAAGCCTTCTGGAGGTCAACGGCACGGAAGTGGTGCTGCACGGCATTGCCGAGAATATTGAAGCCACTCCGGACTCCTCGCCCGAGATCACCATCCGCCCGCTGGGAACGGGCACGCTGCAGCTCGATCAGCAGATCGGCAACGACGAGACGCTGCTGGTCGTTAGCACGGCGCCCCCGCGGGCCGACCCGATCCTGGGGTTCCTGGGCTGGGGCGGGCCTTTCCTGCAGAAGATGATTTGCGGGAACCGGATGCCGCGAGGCAAGACGATTGTGCACGGTCTGCCCGAGGGAACTGTCTATTTCACCCTCTTTGCCGCCGACAATGTTCCTGGTTTCGGAGCGGCCCAGGCGGAGATCAAGGCCGGGAAAACGACTTTCGGCTACGCTTCCCTGGTTGCCGGGTGGTCTGACGGGCGTCACGATCCGCCCCCGGAACTCGCCGACCTGCTGGATGAGGTCAAGTTGCTGATCCAGGAAGACGGCCTGTCGATTGGAAAGGTGTTGGAGGATCACGGGATTCGCTTGAAATCGGAGGACATGGAACTCTGGAGCGGCGAAATGGGCCCGCTTCTGGCGAAGGAAATCCAATTGCCCAACGGGCGCAAGACGACCTTTGCCGACCTGATGGCCGTTTCCAAGTACTTGGACTTGCAGCGATACGTGGAACAGCGAAACAAGAGGGCTCAACGGTCTCGCGAAATGAGGCAGATGGAACAGTCCCTGCCTGAGGGAGCCAGACAAGGCCAGTACGCTGAGGCGTTCTTGGATCTGTATCAGCAGCTCGGCTCGAAGTACCCCTGTTTTGAACTGAAGGGCATTGATTGGAAAGCAGTGGGAGAGGAACTGCTGCCTCGTGTCCAGGACGTCAAGACCGACGAGCAGTTCGGCCTCCTCGTCATGCGGCTCGTTGCACGCCTTGAAGATAGCCACGCCTATGTCGCCAAGGCAACGCGGACGCCTCCCACACCGCCCTATGCGAGATGGGATCCCGGGTTCGCCTGCCTGCTCGACGACCGCGACAAGCCCGTGGTCTACTACGTCGACAAGGGCGGCCCGGCCAAGGCTACCGGGGTGAAGGTCGGCATGACCGTGCTGTCTATCAACGGCGAACCGGCCGGGCAGGCTATGGAAGAATGCATGAACGGGCTACGCCGATACCAGGGCTATTCGAGCGAGCGATACCTGCGATACCAGGCGGCGCGGTTCTTTCCGCGGCAGATGCAGCGCGGTGCGACCGTGTCGGTGGAGATGCAGACCGTCGACGGAACCAAATCCGAGTTCGACTTGCCTGCCGTCATGGAGGTTCGCTACCTCCCCAGGCTGCCGGTTCCGATCGAGGGCGTTAGCGATTCAGCCAACGTGTCGTGGACGATGCTTGAGGGGAATATCGGCTACATCTACGTCCGCCGAATTCGGCAGGATCTGATCGAACGGCTCGACCAGGCCGTCGGCGAGTTGAAGGGGGCCGCGGGGTTGATCGTTGACGTCCGGGGCAACAGTGGCGGGGGCTTCGATGCGGCGCGTTCCCATCGGAACTTCATTGAGGACGGCGAAGAACCCGGTCGTCCCCGTTTCGACGGGCCCATGGCGCTGCTGATCGACGCTCGTTGTATCAGCGCGGGAGAGGGCTGGGCCTCCTGGTTCATCGCGAACGACCGTGCCCGCGTATTCGGCGAGACCACCGCCGGCGCTTCGTCCAGAAAGACTCGATACCGATTGAAGAACGACTACTACGAGGTCACTTTCCCCGTTAAGGCCTATCAGGGCTTTCTGGATCGGCCTATCGAGCGCCGCGGGTTGGAGCCTGCCGTTCCCCTGATGCAGAACGCCGCGGACCTGGCTGGTGGTCTCGACACCGTACTGGAAGCGGCCAGGAAGCACCTGCAACAGGCGTCCGACACGAAATGAAACGTGCGGCTTATTGCTCGGCCGGTTTCTCCGGGGCCGGGGCTTTCTCCGCCGGCTTAATCACGAAACGCACGCGATAGATGCGATTGTCCTCCACCGGAAGCGGCTTGGTCGCCTTGGCGGACTCGGCCTCCGATGGGACCTTGGGGTGGATCGTGAACGTGCCTTCTACATGGAAGGTCGTCTCGGGAGACTTGCCGGAACCGTCTTCGTCGGATGACGTTGCTTCCGGCGAGTGGGCGCCGTCGGGTCCGATGGCAGCGGGGATTCGCGGCGGGGCCGTCTTGGCCGTGGATGCGAAGGAATAGCTCTTGAACTTCTCGGGGCTCTCCTGGAGGTGGGCAACCACCTGGCGGACCTGGTCGGTCGTCAGGGTGATTTCGATCGGGGAGCCGTCGACAGCGGAGGTTTTGTCAAAAGCGATGCCCGCCTGCTGCAGAAGCTGCACGAGCGAATCGGAGCCGATGCGTCCATCCGCCAACTGGCACTGAAGAACCAGGAGCGGGTCCTCGCCCTTGGTCGGGGCCGGTTGGGTATGCTTCTGCGGTTGGTCCTGGGCCGGGTCTTGTTCGGCCACCATGGTGGGCGAAGGAGTCGGGGCAACCGCGTCCGGTGTTTTCGGAGCCGGGTTCTCGTCGGTGGGGGCCGCCACGATCGCCGATTCCACCGATCCGGCAGTGTGCTCATCGCTGGGGATAATCTCCAGGGAGGGGACCGCTGTGCCATCGGTCCCCTCGGCGACATGCTTCGACGGCGCCGTGTCCTGCCCCGGTTCGTTCAGGGCAAACACGACCGCTACGAGAATCGCCGCGGCCGACCAGGCGAAGTTCCGCGGGCGGAGCAGTCGGCGGGCCCAGGACTCCTGCGCCGGGGCCGGCTCGTCGACCTGATGGAACTTGGGCAAGGGGGCAGCCGGCTCGGCGAGCATTTCCTGCTCGGCCTGGCGAAGAACGCGGGCGGCCAGATCGACGTCGAGCTTGTACGCCGGCAAAGCCTGGAGACTTTGACTCAAAGAACGAAGCTCATCGACCAGTTGTTGCGCATCGGGGTTGTCGCTCAGGATCTGTTCCACTTCCGCTTGCTCTTCGGCGGTCAATTCGCCGTCGATGTAAGCGCTGAACAGTTCGTTCTCAGGGAGGTCCAACATGGGATAAATCTCGTTGTCCCAGGACTGACGGTTGCGTTGGCTGTATTTGCGTCTTGCGTGCGGGAGTGTTTCGCGACGACTCGGCCTGTGGGTCACTCGCGAAAAAAGCCCGGGAGCAGAACCGTTAAGCGATCGGATATAAAAGCACGATCATAAGGAGAACAAATCGACAAAGGCCTTAGCCCGAATGCCGAAGCATCTGGCCGGCGACCTTTATCTTCCTCAATCCGATGCTCGACCGATTCATGCTCCCGGGGCGGGACCGGAACCTTTGGTACCGATCCCTTGCACACCCCAAAACCCAGAGACGCATAACCCGCCGTAAAGCGGGGAAAGGTCGAAAACCAGTCTTCAGCCCCTTCTCGTTCCTCGTCTAGTGCCCTGTTCTTCTCTTCTTCCCGAACGACTTCCCGTCTACTTTTCGCCCAGGATCACTTCTTTGAGTTCATCCCGGAGTTGCAATCGAGCTCGGTGGAGTCGGCTTCGGACGGTGCCTACCGGCAGGTCGAGGATTTCTGCGATCGTTTCATAGCAGCACCCGTCGATTTCACGCAAGACGAGAACGTCACGGTGCTCGTCGCTGAGAATCTTCAAGGCCTCGCGAACTTGCCGGCAGCGTTCCTCCTGTTCGAGATGATCCAACGGCCCGTGGTCGGTATCCACCGGCTCTTCGCCGCCCTCATCGCGAGCCTGGTCGACCGAAAGGACCGGCCGGCGTCGTCGTCGTTGGGTGGCTGCCACGTTGAAGGCGATCCGGTAGAGCCAGGTGTAAAAGGCGCTTCGACCGTGGAACGAGTCCAGTTTGACGAACGCCTGCACGAAGGCATCCTGGACAACGTCCAGGGCGTCGTCGGGGGACCCGATCACGTGGACCAAGGTATTGAACAGGCGATCCTGATATTTCTGGACCAACTGGCCAAACGCGGCCGATTTGCCGCCCAAGGTCTCTTCAATCAGTCGAGCGTCGTCGTTCACAGGTTCGGAGTGTTGGACGCCAGGGGGATAGAGAAAGTTCCGGCCAACCGGCGGCGAAATCCGCCCGTGGGCCCCAAGGGATCCTCAACGATTCATCATGTCGAGGGGGCCTATTTTTGTCAAATCGTTGCGAGAAAAACACTTGCAGCCATCAACCGGGTTCGGACTCCGGTGTGGGAGAATCCGAAAAACAGGCAAAATCGTCTATCTGTCAATCACAAACACCCCCCGATTTATCGGGGTTCAGGGCTGTCGCAACCGGCCATTTTTGTCGGAGGATTCGCTTGCCTTCCCCCTGATCGGCTGCCTGCTATGCTAGCACTCCAGGCCCCGTCAGGCGAGCCCAACGCCCCTTCTGGGTGCCACTGGCTGCTTGTCAGCCAGTGCAAACACGGTCCACCACGACACTCCCCAATTTGCGGCACTAGTTGGCGGACAGTTCCCCAACAACGAGCAGAATCCGCCGCACCACTTCGTCAACCTCCGCCTCCGTGGTGGGCACTCCGAGGCTGAACCGCAACGAACTCCGTACGATATCCGCGGGCAAACCCATGGCCAACAAGGTGGGAGACAGTTCCGTGGAACCGCTGGCGCAGGCCGATCCAACCGAACACGCCACACCTACCTGGTCGAGGGCCAGGAGCAGCATCTGCGCGTCCAGCCCGGGAAAGGCAACGTTGCTCACATTGGGCAGGCGCGGGGCCTGGTTGCCGTTGACCTGCAGTTCGGGAAATCCCGCCTTGAGCCCTGCTTCAAACTTCGTCCGCAAGTGCTCCAGTTGACGGATATGGGCCTCCTGTTCCTGGGTGGCCAGTTCCAGGGCGGTGAGCATTCCCACAACCAGGGGCAACGGCTCTGTTCCCGGGCGCAGACCCCATTGCTGGTGTCCCCCGAAATGGATAGGCCGGATTTCGACACCAAAACGCAACGCGAGGGCTCCGATTCCCAACGGCCCCTGGAATTTGTGGGCCGCCAGGCTCAAGGCGTCCACACCGAGCTCGGCGAAATGAACCGCCATTTTCCCGGTTGCCTGGATCGCATCGGTGTGGATGGGCACCTGGCGCTGGTGGCAAATCTCGGCCAGTTCGGCAACCGGTTGGATCACGCCTGTATCGTGGTTTCCCAGGGTGACGCTCACCAGGCGGGTTGCGTCGTCCAGCATACCGTCCAGCCGCTCCGAGCAGACAACACCGCGATCGTCGACGCCCAACTGGTCCAGACGCCATCCGAGCTCCAGCAGATGCTCGGCCGGTTCGATCACGCTCGAGTGCTCGACCGCGGAGATGACGATCTGTCCGACCTCCGCGCTGCCGGCCGCTGCAATCCCGAGCAGGGCAAGGCAGTTCGACTCCGTGCCTCCGCTGGTAAACACAAGCCGGTCCGAGTCCACGCCCGACTGACGAAGTCCGAGCAGCTTGCCAATTCGCTCCCGGGCGTCCTCCAGCCGGGTCCTGGCCTTCTGGCCGAGAAGGTGCTGGCTGGCCGGATTGGCATAGCCCTCGCGATAGCAGGCCACCATGGCGTCGACCACTTCCGGGCGGGTGGGCGTCGTGGCGTTGTGGTCAAGATAAATCGGTTCCATGAGCTCCAGCGGCGTCATCAGGGAAGGTGGGATCGGGCACTTCTGAATTGTCGAGCGAGACCCCTGAGGGTTCAAGGGGCCGATGCCTTTCGGAAACCGGTTGTCGGGCCATCGTCGGTGGGATAAGTTTGGAGAACCTCCCAATTCCCTCTCCCCAACGATCCTCTCATGAATCCACCAAAATTCCCCTGCTTGATCATCGTGCTGCTTACCGCTATTCCCCTGGCAGCACGGGCCGCTGAAGCTGACAACGGACTGGTCAATCCCGGTTTTGAAGAAGGGCTGACCGGTTGGCGGACCCTCGGGTCGCGGGCTTCCTACGGGGTGGCGGCCGACGCCGGTCGCGACGGAACCGCCGGCCTGATCTACGGCCGGGCCGACGCCGAACCCGCCAAGAACGATCACGTCGACCAGGAGATTGCCATTGCGGAAGACGGATTCTATGTGGCCGGCGCGTGGGTTCGCTCCAGGGGAGACCTCCGCCCCGTTCTGCGAATTGCCGACATGAAATGGCAGACCCTTGCCCAGGCGATTGCCGGGCCGGACACCTCGTGGCAGCAGATCAGCACGGTGGTGGAACTCCGCAATGTGCCGCAGATCAAACTCCAGATTTTCGGCGGGGCGCTGACCGAAAAGCGGGAAAGTGCCGTGGGGACGAGCACGATCGACGACGTCTTCTTCCGGAAGGCAACGGAAGAAGAAATCCGCCGCCTGCACACCTGCGAGGTGCGCGTGGATCCGGCCCGCAAGGACGCCGTTGTCCATCGCACGTTCTTCGGCGTGAACAGCCTGTTCATGGTTGAAGACGATGCGGCCCTGGCCGATCCCAAGCTGGAAAGGCTCCTTCGCGATCTTCCCTGCGGGCTGCTGCGCTACCCCGGGGGCGAGATGGCCGACAACTACCACTGGAAACCCCACAAGCTCGACGACAACGCCCACTGGCCCAGACGCGAAGGTCCCGACACGACCGACACCGACGAATTCATGGCCTGGCGCCGACGGATCGGGGCCGAGCCGATCTTCGTGGTGAACCTCGAATCGGCGGCCCGCGCCGGCACGCCGGAGGCCGGCGCCCGCGAGGCGGCGGACTGGGTGGCCTACTGCAACCGGGAGAAGGATTGCCATGTCCGCTACTGGGAGATCGGCAACGAGACCTACTTGCCGGGAACCTATCATCCCATGACGGCCCGGCAGTACGGCAAGAACTTCGCACTCTATGCTCGGGCGATGAAGAAGGTCGACCCGACGATTCGGCTCGGGGCGGTCGGAGTCTTCTCCGCGACCGGCGCGTCCCGCAACGACGAGCAGTCGACCGACCCGTGGTGGCCCACCGTCGTTGAAGAGGCGGGCGACCTGATCGATTTCGTCGTCGTTCACAAATATCATCGCGAAGACGACTATCAGTCCTACCGTTGGAAACGGCTCGATGTGGCTTCGCCTCTGGTGGAGTTGAAGGCCTATCTGAAGAACGAGCTGGGACGCGACATTCCTGTGGCCCTCACCGAATGGAACTCGTGGAAAAAGCTCCCCTTCAGTCCCATGGAGCACGCGTTGCTGGTGGCCGAGATGACAGGCGACTACCTGGAAGCCGGCGTCGAGATGGCCAATTTCTGGCCCCTGCGGCTCAGTGGCAGCGGGGCAGGGTTCCGAACTCTCATCGACAAGGACACCAACGAGCCCCGCCCTCCCTACCTCGTCCTGAACCTCTTCGCCTCCGGTGTCGAGCGAAACGTGCTGGAGACGGCAACTTCCACGCCCCAGGTCTATGCCTTGGCCACGGCCTCCGACGACGGCCGCCGCATGGCGATCTTTCTGGTCAACAAGTCTCGAGGCCCCGCCGGCATGGCCACGGAAATCGAGCTGCCCGGTTTCCAGGTAGAAGAGATTGTCGCAACGGGTCTCGGCGCCCAAACGGCCGAACCGGAGACAGTTTCCAGGCTTGACCCAATCTCCGTGGATGCCGAAACCGAGCGCTGCCGTTGCGTTCTCCCTCCCCGCTCGATTACCCGACTTGCCTTGAAAAGGGCCGAATAGCTCCCCGCGATATGGGGGATCGAGGGATTGTCCCATCTGGATGTCGCAATCCCTGCGCGGTTTGCCATGGGTATTCCAGACGGGAAGACCCGGTCTTTCAAATCAAACCCAGCTCGAAAGGGGAGCAAAATGTCCAAAACACGAATCGCCGCCCTGGCCCTGATCGCCGTAGCAATGCTGATGATTGGCCCTGCCATGGCCCAAGCCCAACCCGGGCATCCCGGACACCCGGGTTGGCACGGTCCCGGATCGCCCAGTTGGCCTGGTGGGCATGGCGGGGCCCATGGCGGCGGGCACTGGCAGCAAGGCCCCATTTGCGTTCCCTCTGGATCGGGCTGGCACGGTGGACCCGGTGGCCAGGGCCCCGGATGGCATGGCCCCGGTGGCCACGGCCCCGGATGGCATGGCCCTGGTGGTCACGGTCCGGGTTGGCACGGCCCTGGCGGTCACGGTCCGGGTTGGCACCACGGCCCCGGCGGAAATCCCGCGCATCAGATCTCCCACGGGGTTGGCCAGATCATCCACGGCGCCCAGCAAGGCGGCCCCAATGGCGGCGCCAATATCGCTGGCGGAATCCTGAATATCGTGGGCGGGGCAATCGGCCGCTGACAAACGGTTCAACACTCCCCACGAGTTGTGGCGCAACGGGCTGCGAGGGAATTTCACCTCGCAGCCCGTTTGTGTTTGCGCAGAGCCTGTCCGGTATCTCGAGTGGAACGCCTTCGGCGTACAGATTGTTGGGGGACGTGTACCCAGCGTGCGCTGCGCGACGCTGGGCTGAGGAGTTTAACGCCTTCGGCGTAGAAGGGTGGCACTGCCAACCTCAGCAGGGGCACGAACGGGAAGGAGCAGCTATAATCGGCACGACCTCTGGTTCTCTTGCAAGGATACCGTGTCATGCTTCGATCCCGACTTACCCGTTCGTTCGCATCCGCCGCAATTCTCTCGCTGTTTCTTCTGAGCGGCGTTGCCCTGGCCGAGGAGACGTTCTTGCTGCTCGACAGTCGCGTGGTCGGCGAGACGACAAACGCCCACTTGGCCCTCGGAACCGTCACCAAGCACCTCGCGAATCCTCTGTTCGCCGAAGACAAGCCCTGGGAGGTCCGCTTCGACAATCTCTACGCGAATGTGATCTACGACAACGAAGAGAAGCTCTTCAAGTGTTGGTACAGCCCGTTCATCGCCGACTTGAAGACCAAGCCTCCGATGGAGGACTGGGACAGCGTTCGTTACCGTCCCGGCAAGCGCGAAATGGGCGTCTGCTATGCGATCTCGGAGGACGGGCTGAAGTGGGAGAAACCCGAACTTGGCCTGGTGGAGTTTGAAGGTTCGACCAAGAACAACCTCGTGCTTCGAGGGGCGCACGGGGCGGGAGTTTTCAAGGACTTGCACGAGCGCAACCCGGCACGCCGTTACAAGATGTTCTACAAGGGCAGCCGCATGAGCGTGCGATTTTCGGCCGACGGGCTGAACTGGGGAGAATATGTTCTCTGCGATGCGATCAACGCCCGCGGCGACACGCACAACAATGCCTTCTGGGTCCCCGAACGGGGCGTGTACGTGGGGATCACCCGGCTCTTCGACGGCCAACGCCTGGTGGGTCGCACCGAGAGTCGCGACTTTCTGACGTGGACCCCGGCCGTCGAGGTCCTGCGCGGCGACAAGTCGAACCAGACCTATGCCATGCCGGCCTTTCGCTGCGCCAACGTGTATCTCGCGCTGGTGATGGTCCTGCGCCGCAGCGACGATCGGGTCCATTGCGAGCTTGCCTGGAGCCCGGATACCCTGACCTGGCATCGCATCGAGCCGGGCACGCCGCTGATCCCGCTGGCCGAAACCCGGGGAGCGTACGACTGGGGCTGCGCCTATGCCGCCGCCAGTCCCGTCGTCATGCCCGACGGCCGGATACGCCTGTACTACGGCGCCTCCAACGGGCGCCACACCAGTTGGCGCGACGGGTTCCTTGCCCTGGCCACACTTCGGCCCGATGGCTGGGCGGGCTACCAGCCGCAAGACCCGGCCGCGCCGGCAACCGTTTGCACCGTGGCGAAGGCCTGGCCGGCCGATGCGCTGCGAATCACGGCCGATGCCGAGGGCGGCTCCGTGACCGTCTCGGTGGTCGATTCCGACGGAAAGACGCTCGCGCGAGGTCAGCCGGTCCACGGGAACGTCACCGGCGCTGCCGTCACCTGGGAGGACCCCTCCACACTAGCAGGAATCGGCAAGACGCCGGTTCGCCTCAAGTTCGAGCTTACCCAGGCGAGGCTCTACTCGTTTTCCTTCCAGTGCCGCTGAATGGCTGAACAGTTCGCCACGTAGTGGCGCAATGTGAATAGCCAGGGGTGCAACCCCTGGACTAACCGGCGGATCTTGGCTGTGCCACGTAGTGGCACGACAAGCTCTTGCTGCTGGGCGTCAGGTCCTTCGGCCGATTGTGATGCCGCTACGCGGCATGGCTCCCTCAATTCAAACTCCGGGGGTTGGCACCCCCGGCTATTCACGTGTCGCCGCTACGCGGCAGGAGACGGGAGACCGGAGAGCCGCGAAAACAGCGACTCTCTGTACTTCGAAATCGGCCCTCCCTGCCAATCGTTCCCCATCAAAACCTCCAGCCTCCAGTCTCCAGTCTCCAGCCTCTTCTCACTCGATTGGCGCGAGCCAGTCGCCGAGGAATTTGCCGTCGGGGCCGGTGACGCGGAGCGTTTCGATGACGATTTCGCCCGGGGCCTGGGCCGGGTCGAGTCGCAGAGCGAGTGCCACGTCGGGATTGGGCAACTTGATCTGGTAGGTGTGGAACTGGCCGTCGGGCTTGGTCTGGAAGACCGTGCTGCGCTCGCGGAAGTAGGGCGGGGTAATTCCCTTCTGGTGCCAGAAGAGCTGCGAGGGGCCCTTGGCCGTCGACTTCATACGCAGTTCGACCGTGAGCGGGCCGGCGGGCAGGGGACTTTCGGGTCGCCACTGGAAGTAGGGATCGCCGCCCGTGCTGGTCACGTTCAGACGTCCGTCCTCCAGCTTCAGAATGCACTGGTTCATTCCGGAAATGCCGCCGATCGGCTCCTGGTAGTTCGGGTTCGGCTCGGGAAGGACGGCGCCGGTGTCTTTCAGAAAGGCATCGATCAGCGCGTCGAGTTGCTTCACCCGCTCGGGCTGGTCCGAAGCCAGGTTCTTCTTTTCGCCCAGGTCTTCGCGGAGGTTGTAAAGCCGATAGGCGTGCTTGCCGTCTTCGCCTTCAAAGAAGATCCGGATCAATTTCCAGTCGCCCTGGTGGACGGCGACGGCCGGCGGCAGGTAGTCGGGCACGTGCGGCGAGTGGGGGAAGTACGTGAAGATGGCCCGATCGCCTGGCATCTGGTCGGCGTGGCCTCGCAGGGCCGGGCCGATGTCGATCCCGTCGAAGATCTGGTCCGGCTTGGGCTTGAGCCCAAGCCCGGCCAGGAGCGTGGGATAGAGATCGGTGCTTTGGATCATCACGTCGCTTCGCGTTCCCGGCTGGACCATGCCGGGCCAGGCGACGATGCAGGGCACCCGGATTCCGCCCTCGTACATGGTGGCCTTGCCGCCCCGAAGCGGGACGTTGCTGGTCGGCGTCGTGCCGTCGACCTCGTTGTACATATTGCCGCCGTTGTCGGAATAGAAGATCACAATCGTGCGGTCGGTCAGCTTGAGCCGATCGAGCGCGTCGAGCATCTTGCCCACGTTGTCGTCGAGGGACTCGACCATGGCCGCGTAGGTTGGGCTCCGCTGCGGATCGTTGGGGTCCACCCGCTTGCGGTGCTTTTCGATGAGCGACTGCTTCGCGTCGAAGGGGGCGTGGACGGAGAACTGCCAGTAGTTCAGGTAGAACGGTTCGTCCTTGTGCGCCTCGATGAAGGCGACGGCCTCGTCGCCCATGCGATCTTCGAGGTGTTCCTTGGGGACCCGCTCTTTGAAGTTGGGGAACTTCCAGGGCGCCACGAAGCTGCCGGCCGGCCCGGGGCCGGGCCAATGGGGAACGTCCACGTCGAAGCCCTGGTGGAGCGGATCGTAGGGTTCGTGGCCAAGATGCCACTTGCCAAAATGGCCCGTGGCGTAACCGGCGTCCTTGAGGGCCTCGGCCAGGGTGTAGTAGGACGTGTCGAACCGGGTGGCGCTCTCGCAGCCGAGGGCCTTGCTCGTGGCGGGGGCTCGTTTGGCCACCGACGGTTTCATCTGCACTTTCAGGAGGTGGCAGACCGGGGAGGTGATGCCGACCCGGGCCGGGTTCTGCCCGCTGAGGATGCTCGACCGAGTGGGGGAACACAAAGGACTCGCCGAGTACGCCCGGGTGAACACCATGCCGCGGCGAGCAAGTCGCTCCACGTTCGGTGTCTGGTAGAACTTGGTCGTTCCGAAGAGCGTCGTATCGCTCCAGCCCAGGTCGTCGGCCAGGATGAGCAGGACATTGGGCGCCCTGTCCTTTCCGGCGGCTTCCGCGGCGTGGACGAAATTCGCACCCGCGAGGAGGGTTACGGCAAGAAGAATTACGGGAGCCAAACCGCGCCGCAACTGCGGTCGAAAACAGGACAGACGGCACGGTTGCCTGGAGATTGTTGCTTTCATGGGAGTCGTTCTGGCGGAGGACAAGGGCTTGGTAACGGGCGGAATCGTTCCAGTATCGATGGCGCGGGGAGCGAGGTCAATTGGTGGGGGGGAGCTGTGAGCGGGGGGCTTTGAGTTTTGCACCGTATTGGAGGGTGTTGCAAAACTCTTGGACGTGGAACGGCAGCGCAAGTGCGGCACGCGTATGTGTCGACACTATTCCGGCAAGTCGCAAGTTGCCTCGCTCGACAGAGGGGGTGTTGCAAAATTCCTTCTGACGAGGGGCTGGTGGAACGCGGTTAACCTGCGATCGCTTTCTCTTGGCCAAGAAGGCAAATCACAAGGGCGCAGTGACTGAATCATCACGATTTCGTGGATGACAGATCAAGACGAGCCCGGAACACCTCGGCCTGGTATTATGGGGCCGACGTGGCCCCTTCCGCATTGATTGCTTTCAATGCCTCGCTCGCTGTCCGGCTGACATGTCGGTCGTTCAGTAGTTCCTTGAGGATTGGAATCGCCTCGCGTGCCTCCGGCCCGATTTGCCCCAAAGCCTTGGCAGCGGCAAACCTGGTATTCGGGTCCTCTTCTTCCAGGAGCTTCGCGAGTTTAGGAATTGCCGCCTCTGCCTCCGGTCCCAGTTGCGTTAAAACGTCGTCAACGTCTTGCCGGAATTCCAAATCCTTTTGTTCAATAAGGGCTTGTGCAGGAGAATCTGTGGTTTTCCCGGGAGTTCCCGAATCTGGCGCAACGAGGAATTGGCCCGTTCTTTCTGGGTTCGCCGACTGATCCTTCTGTTGACTATTGGTTTTCGGCTGGTCCGAAGATGGTTTGGCGGCACATCCCCAGCAAAGGCTCGTAAGAAGCGCCAATCCCAGTACGAAGAAAACAAGTCGCATCACAAGATTGTCCCTATTGTCTCCAGGGGGATGGTCTCCGCGCCAAATGGTCTCAGTGTCGCCATGGGCATGGTGGTCGACAATTCGCAAGACGCGACCCATCGCAGAACAAACAAGACGATCAGGGGGGGGAGTGTCGTGACGCTTACGGCTCCGTACAAGGGGGGCTGGGTTGCTGCGATCGTGAAGAAATGAGGGCCCCTCGCATTTTCTTTGTCCCGATTCGGGGCCTTGTGGCATTTCCAATAGGGCAAGGAGCCGCGATGAAAAGGGCAGGGTCGCGGCTCTCTTTTTTCCCACCACGCCAATCGTCCAGGCAGCCGCTTCGCTCTTCGGAGTGGCAGTTGCCACAATCTGACTCACCCCCACCCGAACGAGCAAACGTGCTTGCTCAAAGAGGGTTAATCCGGAAGCCCGTCGCGCCGCTTGCCGGTTACCAGCCGGAAAGTTGGACGTTTCGGGTTCTGTCACCACTTTCGGGGGTTATCGCCGTTCTGTGTTTAGCTAGCATTTGCTAGCGGCAGTTCTTATGTCGGCAATGCGGAGCATTGACCACACAAATCTCTTAACTGACCGCTTCCGCGCCCGAGTATCCTGCCCCACTTGGGCGCGGCCTTTTTCTCGGGGGTCGCGGGGCGGCTTTCTGTTGATTGAACGCTGTACGGCGTATCTTAAATCTCCCGGTCCAGCGCAAGTTCCGTCCAAAGCAAAGCAGTTCTCGGTGAACCAGGGGACGTTGCACTGGATCCCCGAGAAAGGCGATAGCTTCAGTGGCAAATACTAGCTCGCTGTGCCATGCGTTCCCCCTTATGGCGAGAAAAACCGCAGGCCGAAGCAAAATCCCACCAACTGCTGACCTACAATTTTCTATCCACAGAACAATTCCCTATCCGCATAACCAGGCAGCCGTCACCAGGAACGGTTTTGGGGCAATGAAAACCTCGCTTCCACGCAGAGCCTGCGGCAGCAGAATGGCTGCCTCGCGGCTAAATCACTGTGACGACGGTCACAATGTTCACGTTGAACGGCTATTTGCAAAGATCAGCCAGATCTCGACCATTCCGCAGGCGGCTTTACGGGCGCTGCAAATCACGAACGACCCGAGGGCGACCGCCACCGACCTCGCCGATGTGATCCGAACCGATCCGGCGTTGGCCACAAGGGTATTGCGAATCGTGAATTCGTCGTTGTTCGGTCTTCAACAAGAGGTGGTCACTCTGGACCACGCAGTGGTTCTTCTCGGTGTGCGCGAGATTCGTAATCTGGCTCTGACAACCCACGTGGCGACGCTATTCCAGAAGTCGCAGGGATATGGCACCTACCGTCGAAGCGACTTGTGGCTGCACATGGTCAGTGTGGCAATCATAGCGAGGTACATCGCCGAGGTATCCGGGGCCGTGGCAGACGATGAGGCCTATCTCGCAGGACTGCTCCACGATGTGGGGATCATCCTCCTCGATCAGACCCTGCATCCGCCTTTCTGTCGGGTTGTCGATGCGATTTCGGAGAGTCGCACAATCACAGAAGTGGAAGAGGAGGTTCTGGGATTCGATCATGCGTGCATGGGCCAGTACGCTCTCAAGAGATGGGGAGTGCCGGCATCGACAGCCGCTTGTGCAGCGTTCCACCATCAACCGCTCACCTCTCCGGAGGAGCACCGCCACTTGGCTTGCACGGTGGCCCTGGCCAACTCGATCTGCCACCGGATGGGCATTCACTCTCTGGGAGTGGCGACGAAGCATTCCTTGCCACAAGAAGTGTTCGAAACGATCGGCATTGCAAGGTCCGATGTCACACGAATTGTGCAGGATTTGCCGGCAGAACTGAAAACAGCTCGCGAATGGGCGACGTTTCTCGGTGCGTCCGGAAGATAAGGCCGGTCTTCTCCCGGCTGGTGGTACGGAATTCACGTGTGCTTGCGGCTGACAGCGCTTCGGCGTATGCTTCCCCTTGAACATGCACTTGCCATCGCGGCGGCCCTCGGCAAGATCGATGTCGCCAAGGCAGGCGTACAAAGTCGAGCTGCCATGCGCCGGTGAAGGTCAACGGGAGGCCCTATGAAGATCGTGGTACTGAATGGCAGCCCCAAGGGCATGACCAGCGTCACCATGCAGTACGTGCTGTTTCTAAAGAAGAGGTTTCCACAGCATGAATTTCGTATCCTGAACATCTGCCAGGACATCAAGAAGCTGGAGGAGAACGAGGACGTCTTTCAGGAGACCGTTGGCGCCGTCGACTCGTCGGACGCCGTGTTGTGGGCGACCCCGATCTACGTGCTTCTGATGCCCGGCCCGTACAAGCGGTTCATCGAGCTCGTCTTCGAGCGATCCGCGCAGGCCGCCTTTCGGGGCAAGTACGCCGCCACGCTGACAACTTCGGTGCGATTCTTCGATCATACGGCGCACACCTATCTGAACGCCGTGTGCGACGATCTTGGCATGCGGTATGTCGGCGGCTACTCGGCGGAAATGTTCGACTTGCTCAAGGAAGAAGAACAGCAGCGGCTGAGCTTCTTCTGGAACACCTTTGCATGCGCCGCAGAAGAACGCCGCCCGACGCAACGGAAGCACGCCCCGGTGAGCCAAAGCGGATTCCGCTATACGCCCGGGCCTGTTGGAAGAACGATCCCCACGGGTGGCAGGAAGATCCTCGTCCTCACGGATGCCGAGGAGGGTGACACGAACCTCCAGAACATGGTCCTTCGTTTCCGAGATTCTTTCGAGGGGTCCATCGAGGTCGTTAATCTGCGCGAGATCGAGATTCGCGGCGGCTGCCTTGGATGCATCCAGTGCAGCTTCGACAACGTATGCGTCTACCGGAATGTGGATGGCGTCTACGAGGTCTATCGCAAGATGATGGCCGCCGATGTGGTGATTCAGGCCGGGGCCGTCCACGACCGCTTTCTGTCCGCGCGATGGAAAACTTTTCTGGATCGCGGTTTCTTCAACAACCACGTTCCGATCCTGGCCGGAAAACAGATCGGTTTTCTCGTTTCCGGTCCGTTGTCCCAGCTTCCACACCTGCAGGAAGTCCTCGGAGCCTTCGCCGACATCGGCCAGGTAAATCTCCTTGGCATCGTGAGCGACGAATGCGAGAGCTCACAGGAACTGGACGGGCTCCTGGACGCGTATGCCGGCCACACGATGGAGTGCACCGAGGCCGAGTACATCGGGCCGACGACGTTTCTCGGCAAGGGCGGCAGGAAGGTCCTGCGGGACGAAATCTGGGCGGGAATGCGTTTTGTGTTTCCACGGGATCATCAATACTACAAGAGCCACGGGCTCTACGATTTCCCCAAGCGGAGCATGAAGACGCGGATCACCGAGTTCGTTTTCGGGCTGCTATTGAAAGTCCCTTCCTTCCGCAAGAAGTTCCAGGCGAAGATGAGAGAGGGGATGATCCAACCGCTGGTGGATGTTGTGGAGAGGGCGTGAGTTGGGGGGGGGGGTGGCGCTTCTGAAAGCGCCGAAGAGATGGCACGGCGCAAAGTGCCCGAGCGATGCTTGCGACAGTTCTGCGGGCAAGGAATCGCGGTTGCCGGAACGGGGATTCGGGCGCCAAGCGGGCAGGAGAATCGGCTCTGGCGGCCTCCTCGCTGAAAAGAGCCTCGCAAGTTGTTGTCTTGCAAGGCTTTAAGAAGTCGGGGCGAATGGATTTGAACCATCGACCTCTGCGTCCCGAACGCAGCGCTCTATCCAGGCTGAGCTACGCCCCGAGGTGAAAGCAGAATCTCGATTGTAACCCCGCATTGGCGTGGGTCAATGGGGACTGGCCGGGGAAGCACCGAGAATCCCGGTTGCGCGGCCGGGAGACTGCTAGCGGCGCCAGCGTGGCGACGGGGGATTTTCGGAAAAACGCTTGCCCGTCCTCGGCAAAATCGGGTGGTGAGTGCTATAATCACCACTCCTGCAGCGGCTGCCGTTTCCTGCGGGAATGAGCGATTCAAATCATGACTCCGTTATCTTGGGAGGGAACCCATGTCTCAAACACGAGTCCCGTTGCCGAAAGCGGACCTCCGGCGCCAGCGATTTGCCGAGGTTCTGGAACTACCCGTCGCCCAACTGAATTTGCCGGTGCGAACCGTCAATTTCCTCGAGGACGACGGTGTCCTGCTTGTGCGGGACCTGCTCAACTGCACACGAGATCGACTGCTGGGCATCCCCAACTTCGGCGAGAAGGCCCTGGAGCAGGTCTTTCAGGCGCTCCACGACGTGGGCCTAGCATGCACGATTAACGAGGACGGCCAGGGACGATGGACCTACGTGGGCGAAGTGTAGCTCTTTAGAACTGCTGTCAGATCCACAGGCCGTCTGCGCCGATGCCCGCGGGAAACCTTTGCGTTGGTTCTAGGGTAGGGTCTATGTGTCCGCGGCTTTCGTCGTCATTTTTTCTCAGGATTTCTCTGAGGCGGGGTCGTGCCCGCTCTTAAGCCATCTCCCTCCCGGGGGCTATAAGCTGCGCAAAGTGTTTGAATTGCGCCATCTGAACGCTTATCTTATTGGCTTGGCCTTTTCACGCATGCCGATATTGCGAGGAAGCGGCGAGACCTGGTGGTTCCCTCAGGGCCTCGCCAAGCATGTTTCGTGGATGAAAAACCTGCCTGGGAGAAATAGAGATGACGAGAATCACGCGACGTCGATTTGTGGGTCAATCCCTTGCCGCGACAGCTGCCGTAGTGGCGGCGCCCTATATCGCCAAGGCTCAGGGCTCCAACAGCAAGATGGGCGTGGCCGTCGTCGGCGTTCACGGCCGCGGAAGGAGCCATCTTGGCGGATTCATGGCCGACGAGCGCACGGTCATTGCAGCCATCGTTGACGTGGACGAATACGTGGGCAAGAAGCAAGTGGAGCAGATTGCCGACAAGCAAGGTTTTGCCCCAAAGCTCTTCCGCGACATGCGTGAGGCATTCGATACCGACGGCATCGACATCGTCAGCACGGCGACGCCGAACCACTGGCACGCCTTGTGCGGGATCTGGGCCATGCAGAAGGGCAAGGACGTCTACATCGAGAAACCCGTGTGCCACGAGATCGCCGAAGGCAGTGCCCTGATCGCCACAGCACGCAAGTACAAGAAGATGTGTCAGGTGGGAACGCAATGCCGCTCGAACCCGGCGATCATCGATGCCATGAAGTTCCTCCATGAGGGCGGGATCGGCGAATTGAAGTTTGCTCGCGGGCTGTGCTACAAGCGTCGCAAATCGATCGGCGCGTTGGGCGACTACCCGATTCCGGCCGAGGTTGATTTCAACCTGTGGAGCGGTCCGGCCACGTACACGGACCCGAAGGTGACCCGTAAGCAGTTCCATTACGACTGGCACTGGCAGCGGCACTACGGCAACGGCGACCTGGGCAACCAGGGCCCGCACCAGACGGATATCGCCCGCTGGGGCCTGGGGATCGACGATCATCCCCAGAGCATCATCACCTACGGCGGGCGTCTTGGCTACCAGGCTGAACGGAAGGATGAGAACTACGTGGACGCCGGGGATACGGGCAACACGGAAGTGACGATCTACGATTACGGCGACAAGTGCATCGTGTTCGAGACGCGAGGCCTTTCGGTCGACAACTCGGCCGATGACGAGTTGAACGAGTTCTTCGACAGCAAGAAGGGCAACAAGATCGGAGTCGTGTTCTACGGGGCCGACGGTTATCTGGTCCAGCGAAGCTACAACCACTGCGTGGCTTACGACAAGGACAAGAAGCAAATCAAGGAATTCACGGGGGGCAGCGACGCCTATCACTTCCGGAACTTCCTCGACGCGTGCGAGAGCCGGAAGTTCGAAGATCTCAACGCCGACGTGCGCGAGGGTCATCTTTCGGCAGGCATGAGCCATTTGGGGAACATTTCCTACTATCTCGGCGAGAAGAACAAGGTTTCGCCGGCCGAGGCGAAGAAGATCGTGGCCGACGTGAAGAGCCTGGACGACAACGTGGCCACCCTGGAGCGAACGGTCACGCACCTGACCGACAACGGGGTGGATCTGAAGAAGTATCCGATTTCGATGGGCCCGCTGCTCAAGTTCGATCCGGAGAAGGAAGTTTTTCCCGAGTCGAAAGAAGCGACGGCGATGCTCACCCGGGAGTATCGTGAGGGTTTTGTGTGCCCGAAGGCCGATGAAGTCTGAGCCGTTTATGCGGCCAGGGAGACGCTGCCGAACTCTCATTGAGGGTTGAAGGGAAGCGTCTCTGAAGGTTCTGCTTATTTTTGGCAAATTTCCGGGGCGTCTTGGGGATGTGCACCATTGCCTGAGACGCCCCGGCTCTTCCTTTCGCCGGTATCTCTTCCCGGCTTCCTTGCCGGCGTATCGCCAACGGGGCCAACGAGAAAGGGCGAAAATCCGGCGGATTCCCTGCCTGTCCACAGTTTCTTGCGGGCGGCCTCTTCTGTGATGGCGTCGGTCCACCGTCGGTTGTGGGACTTGAGCCACCGCTAGGGCTGGGTTGACGCTGACTCAACCTCGTTGCTAGGTTCGACCGATAAGGGAAACCTTGGAGGGTCGCACACCTTCGCGCGGTGAATGCTCACGCCGGCCTGCCCGCGAAGTAGACTTGTGGAAGTGGGGGTGCGTCCTCACCATGGAGGGCCCAGCCGGGGAAGAGAGTGTTGGATTGGGACACGAGAGAGCGGCAGCATCGCGCGCCGAACGACCTACCCCCTCTGCTTGACTAGGCGGCCGGCCTTCTCAACGAATGTTCGCGGGAACCGTGGCAACTGCGTCGCGGTTTTCCGGCGGTGATAGTCCAACTTGGCTCAAGAGGATTTCAATACCATGGCCGTTGGCGAGAACCCGTGTGCCGGTTGCCAGGAAGTGACCGAAGAGGAAATGCTTGCTCAGTTGGACGATGTTTTGAGCGAGTATGTCGACACTCCCGGCGCCTTGATCCCCGTTCTGCAAATCACCCAGTCGATTTTCGGCTACTTGCCGGAAACCGCACTGCGCAAGATAAGCGTGGCTCTGAACAAGCCCTATAGCGAAGTGGCTGGCGTGGTCGGGTTCTACTCGTTTTTCACGACGGTGCCCCGTGGTCGCCACATTGTTCGGGTTTGCATGGGAACAGCCTGCTATGTCCGCGGGGGCAAGGAAGTGCTTTCCGCGTTGCGGTCGGCTCTTCGGGTGGAAGTGGGCGAGACCACGTCGGACCGGCTGTTTTCGCTCGACGTGGGGCGGTGCTTCGGAGCGTGTGGGCTGGCGCCGGTCATCATGATCGACGACGACGTGCATCAGCGTGTCCGCCCATCCCGGGTTCCGCAGATTCTCGAACAGTATCGCGGGGACGACGCATAGGTTTTCCGCGAAGGCAATCCGGCCGGAGTGGATTCGCCCCGATTGCTTTTCCAAATCAGGCATTCACCAGTTCTGTTGTACAGAGAGATAGCGAATGACCGAGCCACTGGCAAACATTGACGAACTCGTAGCGCTTCGAGACCGGGTTCGCGAGGAAAAAGCCGCCCAGGCATCGAGCGGATGCACGCCCATTCGGATCTGTCTCGGGGCCAGTTGCATCGCCTCCGGCGCGCTTCAGGTCCAACAGGCTCTGCAGACGGAACTCGAAGCAGCCGGCATCGGCGACAGGGCCGTCATCGAAGAGGTCGGATGCCTGGGGCCCTGCTCCGGCGGTCCGGTCGTGGTGGTCGGCGACGTGTTCTACGAGAACCTCAAGCCGGAACACTGCGGTGAAATTGTCCGCTCCCATCTGGTCAAGGGCCAGATCGTGGAGCGACTTGCTCATCGCCGACCGGACGGGCGGGTCGTGGCCAAGCTCGAAGACATGGAGTTCTTCCGTCGCCAGACGAAGATTGTGCTCGGACGTTGCGGTCGGATCGACCCCAAGAAGATCGAGGATTACATTGCCGACGAGGGTTACGCGGCGCTGGCTGGTGTGCTTCAAGCAGCCGATCCTGAGGCCGTGCTGAAGGAGATGGAAACCTCGGGACTTCGCGGTCGCGGCGGGGCCGGCTTCCCGACGTTCCGCAAGTGGATGTTCGCCAAGAACGCCGAGGGCGACCAGAAGTACGTGGTTTGCAACGCCGACGAAGGCGACCCCGGGGCGTTCATGGATCGCAGCATCCTGGAAGGCGATCCCCATTCGGTGATCGAGGGCATGGCGATTGCGGCGTTCACGATCGGGGCGACTCAGGGCTACATCTATGCCCGTGCCGAGTATCCGCTGGCGGTTGAACGGCTCCAGATCGCCCTGGGCCAGGCTCGCGAAATGGGCCTGTTGGGCCAGGACATTCTGGGTACCGGGTTCGACTTCGAGTTGGAAGTCCGCATGGGAGCGGGAGCTTTCGTGTGCGGCGAAGAGACGGCCCTGCTCACGTCGATCGAGGGCAACCGGGGCGAGCCCCGTCCGCGTCCTCCCTTCCCGGCCCAATCCGGTTTGTGGCACAAGCCCACCCTGCTGAACAACGTGGAAACCTACGCCAACGTTTCCTCTATTCTGCTCAAGGGCGGCGAGTGGTACTCTTCCCACGGCAATGAGAGGAGCAAGGGAACTAAGGTGTTCGCCCTTGCCGGGGCGATCAAGAACTCCGGCCTGGTGGAAGTGCCCGCGGGAATGCCGTTGGGCGACTTGATCTATGACATCGGCGGCGGAACCTCGTCGGCCAAGGAATTCAAGGCGGCCCAGATCGGCGGGCCCTCGGGTGGGTGCATTCCCAAGCAGCACCTGAACGTGGCCCTCGACTACGAGTCGCTCTCCGAACTGGGCGCCATCATGGGCTCGGGCGGCCTGATCGTCATGGACGAGGATAGCTGCATGGTCGACGTGGCACGCTACTTCCTCGAATTCGTCCAGGAAGAATCGTGCGGCAAGTGCGTTCCCTGCCGTGTGGGCACCAAGCGGATGCTCGAGATTCTCAATCGCATCTGCAGCGGTAAGGGCGAAGAGTCCGACGTGGAGCAACTCATCGAGTTGGGCGAGATGATCAAAGAAACCTCGCTCTGCGGGTTGGGTCAAACCGCGCCGAACCCGGTGCTCTCAACCATTCGCCACTTCGGTCATGAGTACGTGGAGCATATCCGCGACAAGCATTGCCGCGCGGGGGTGTGTCCTTCGCTGGTCTACGCCCCGTGCTCCAGCGCGTGTCCGGCGGACGTCGACATTCCCGGCTACGTGTCTCTGGTTGCCGAGAAACGTTATGCCGAGGCCTTGAAACTACACCGGGAAAAGAACCCGTTCCCGGCGATCTGTTCCCGGGTGTGCTTCCACACGTGCGAGGACAAGTGCCGGCGTTCGATGCTCGACGACTCGGTTTCGATTCGCGGCATCAAGCGTTTCATGGTTGATCAGGAGGTGACGATCCAGTTGCCCGCGATTCGAGAGAACGTGGAGAATTCGCGGCGGAAGATCGCGATTATCGGAGCGGGGCCAGCGGGGCTTTCGTGTGCCTATTTTCTCGCGAGGCTCGGTTACCAGCCGAAGATCTACGAATCGGAGCCGCGGCCGGGCGGCATGCTCGTTCAGGCCATTCCCGCCTACCGGTTGCCGCGCGAGATCGTCGCCCGTGAGGTCCGCATGGTCGAGAACATGGGCGTCGACATTATTACCGACACGGCCCTGGGTCAAGACTTCACGCTGAAATCGCTGCGTGGCGAAGGCGTGGAGGCGGTGTTCCTGGGTGTGGGGGCCCCGCAAGGCGTCGGGCTGGGGATTCCCGGCGAGAATGCCGAGGGGATCACCGACGCGCTCAACTTCCTGCGAACGTACAATCTCCGCGGTTCGGTTCGCGTTGGCAAGAACGTGGTGGTCATCGGCGGCGGCAATTCGGCCATCGACGCCGCCCGAACGGCCGTGCGGCTTGGCGCCGAATCGGTTACGGTGGTTTATCGCCGCAGTCGCGAGGTCATGCCGGCCTACAAGGAAGAGATCGAAGAAGCCATTCACGAAGGTGTCAAGCTCCAACTCCTCACGGCCCCGGTCGACGTGGTTGTGGAGGGAGGTCGCGTGGCGGGGATTCGTTGCCGGCCCATGCGGCTTGGCCAGTTCGACGGTTCGGGCCGCCGCCGTCCGGAAGACGGTGGTGATGTGTTCACGATCCCGGCCGACGAGATCCTTGTGGCCATCGGCCAATCGCTGTCGATTGCCGGGTTCTGCGACGAGATCGGGGTGAACACGCATCGCAACGGTTTCCTGGTTGCCGATCCGGTGAGCGGCCAGACCTCGCAGAAGTGGATTTTTGCGGGGGGCGACGCCGTGAGCGGCCCGTCGAGTGTTGTGGAGGCCGTGGCGGCCGGCGAGCGTGCCGCCGTCGGCATCGATGAATATCTGACCGGAACCGAGCACGCCTTCTGGCGTGAGACGCAGGAGGTCGACACGTTCTTCGATCCCGAGCAGGATCCTGTCGACACGCCGCGCGAGCACTTGCCGCTGATCCCCGTCGAGCGCCGCTGCAACAACTTCGACGAAGTGGAGCAGCCGTGGCGGGAAGCGGTCGCCGTTCGGCAAGCGCAACGGTGCTTGCGTTGCGACTACGGTCGACGTCCTAATGGGAGTTGATGACGCCGCGCGGTACAGGCAGAAAGAAATCCGAAATACGAATTTCGAAATACGAAACAAATTCAAAAATAGAAGCACGAATGATCGAAACCGGTGGGGCGACACGCGTGGTTGTTGGAGGCGTCGCGTGAGAGGTTTTGGACATTTGAATTTTAGGCCTTTGGTCATTGTTTCGGATTTCGATATTCGGATTTCGGATTTGAGACTGGATTTGAAATCACTTGGCACTGAGTAGGGTTTTTTGTCATGATTGAGTTGACCGTCAACAACATTCCTGTTGAGGTTCCGGAAGGCACGACAATTCTCAGCGCCGCGCGCAAGGCGGGGATTCGGATCCCGACGCTGTGTTATGTCGAGGGGTTGCAGGCGATTGGCGCGTGCCGGGTCTGCATCGTGGAGATTGTCGGTGTTCACGCCCTGGCGGCTTCGTGCTCCATGCCTGTGTCGGAAGGGATGCAGGTGCTGACGAATTCGCGTCGCGTTCGCGAAGCCCGGCGGATGGTCGTGGAGTTGCTGCTTTCCGAGCACAACGGGGAATGCCAGACATGCGATCGGCGGGAAGACTGTGAGTTGCAGTCGTTGGCGGCCGAATTGGGGATCCGCACGGTTTCCTTCCAGGGCGAGAAGACGCGAGCCGGAATCGACGTGTCCACGCCGGCGATCATGCGGGACCACGGCAAGTGCATCAAGTGCCGGCGCTGCGTGAGCGTGTGCAACGAGATCCAACACGTGGGCGCCCTCTGGCCCCAGAGCCGGGGCTTCGAAACGTCCATCGGGCCGGCCTTCAATCGCGACCTGAACACGGTTGCCTGCGTGCAATGCGGCCAGTGTGCCGCCGTGTGCCCCGTGGGTGCGATCACCGAACGCGACCAGATCGACGAGGTGTGGGCGGCGCTGGACGATCCAGACAAGCACGTGGTGGTGCAGACGGCGCCCGCCATTCGTGCGGCCCTTGGCGAGTGCTTTGGTTACCCGCCGGGTACGCTGGTGACGGGCAAGATGACCGCGGCGCTTCGCCGCTTGGGCTTCAACGCCGTCTTCGACACGAACTTTGCCGCCGACCTGACGATCATGGAGGAGGGTACGGAACTGCTCACGCGGCTGAAGAGCGCGTTGGTGGACGGCGAGGAGGTGGCCTTGCCGATGATGACCAGTTGCTCACCCGGTTGGATCAAGTTTGCCGAGCACTTCCATCCAAGCATGCTGCCCAATCTTTCGACCTGCAAGTCGCCGCAGCAGATGTTCGGGGCGGTGGCCAAGACCTACTATGCGGAGAAGTTGAATCTCCGTCCGGAGCAGATCGTGGTGGTTTCCATCATGCCCTGCACGGCGAAGAAATACGAGTGCGGTCGCCCGGAGATGAACGACAGCGGCACGCGAGACGTGGACATCGTTCTCACCACTCGCGAGTTGGGCAAGATGATTCGCGGGGCGGGCCTCGACTTTCAGAGCCTTCCCGACGAAGAGATGGACGCCCCCTTGGGGTTGTCGACAGGGGCGGCCGACATTTTTGCCAACACGGGCGGCGTGATGGAGGCCGCGTTGCGAACGGCTTACGAAATTGTCACAGGGCGAGAATTGCCCATGGAGAATCTGCATGTTGAGCCCGTCGCCGGACTGGAAGGGCTCAAGGAAGCCTCGGTGACCGTGCAGGAGGCCCTGCCGGATTGGGCTTTCCTGGAAGGCGCGACGCTTAACGTGGCCGTGGCCCACGGGTTGGGCAATGCCGACCGGCTGCTGAAGATGATCGCTTCGGGCGAGAAAAGCTACCATTTCGTCGAGGTGATGACCTGTCCGGGCGGTTGCATCGGAGGCGGAGGCCAGCCGCGGTTTACGACGAACGACATTCGCGAGGCCCGGATCGCCGCGATCTATCAGGAAGATGAGGGCAAGAGCCTTCGCAAATCGCACGAGAACCCCGATATTGCGACGCTTTACGAGGAATTCCTCGGCAAGCCGCTCGGCGAGCGATCCCACAAGCTGCTGCACACGAAATACACGGATCGCAGCGGCGTTTGACGATGGGTTCGCGCGGACGCCAACCCCGAATCGGGGGCAATTGTGCGATCCACCCGCGTCGAGTAATTTATGGGATAGGGAGCATTGACAAACCGATATGATCGCAGGGAAACACGCTTTGCCCTGCGCTTGGGTAGTCGTGCGCCGGGTCCTCTCGGCGATAACCGCTCCGCTTTCCCCTCAATCAAAGGAATAGACCCCCACCTGCGATGGTTGTTCGGGCAGATGGGCCGTGTGAGAGAAGGCGGTAGCTTGCCGGTGAATCTCTCTTTCGGCGATCCGATTTCCTCCTTGTGACCGAGCTTGATCGCCCCGCCAGATACGGCATCTGATTATGCGGCCGTTTTTTCCACCGCTTCTGAACGACTGATTTCAAGGATCGTAGGCGTCTGTTCCTCTGCGTTCGCATTTCGCGGAAATATTTCGTGTTTAACCGAGACGATTGTTGACATTCTGATCGAGAAAGTCTGCTCCGTTATGCTTGAAAAACTTCTCAGCCCGGATGCTGTCGCCGTGATCGGCGCCTCGCGAACGCCGGGCAAAGTGGGCCATGAAATTCTGGCCAATCTTGTCAACCAGGGATTTGGAGGAACGATTGTTCCCATCAACCCGACCACCGACGAAATCCTGGGGCTGAAGTGCTACCCGTCCCTGAAGGAAAGCGGCGTCAAGATCGACCTCGCCGTGATCGCCGTGGCCAACGCTCGGGTTTCCGACGCGATTGCCGACTCGCTCGGCGCCGGCGCCGGCGCCATCTGCGTGATCACCGCCGGATTCAAGGAAGTGGGTCACGAGGGGGCGGAACTCGAAAAGAAGATCGCCAAGCAGGTTCGCGACGGCGGGGCCCGGCTGCTGGGGCCGAACTGCCTCGGGCTGCTCAACACGCACCGGCGGATGAACGCCTCCTTCGCCAAGGCGATGCCGCCCACCGGCGCCATTTCCGTCATGTCCCAGTCGGGCGCCCTCTGCACGGCCATTCTGGATCTGGCCATCGAGCGGAACATGGGGCTTTCGAAGCTGATCAGCATCGGCAACAAGGCCGACCTGGACGAGACGGCCCTGGTCGAGGCCCTGGCGGACGACCCCGAGACGCGGGTGATCGTGGCCTACCTGGAGAGCATCGAATCCGGCAAGGATTTCGTCCGCACGGCAGCCGAGACGGCGCGTTCCAAGCCGGTGGTGGTGTTCAAGTCGGGCACGAGTTCGGCCGGTGCGAAAGCGGCCTCTTCCCACACGGGGAGCCTTGCCGGGGCGGACATCGCCTACGGCGCCGCTTTCAAGCGATCCGGCATTCTCCGGGCTCCGACCTTCGAGTCCATGTTCGATTACGCCTCGGCCCTGGCCATGCAGCCCCTGCCGAAGGGCAAGCGGGTGGCGATCATCACCAACGCCGGCGGCCCCGGGATCATGGCCGCCGACGCCGTCGAGCACTCGGGCCTCCAGGTCGCCAGCCTCGACAAGGGCCTGATGGACGAACTGGCCAAGAAGCTTCCCGACGCAGCGAGCGTGGCCAACCCGATCGACGTGCTGGGCGATGCCCAAGCGGATCGTTATGCCGACGCGGTGGCGGCGGCCCAACAGGACCCGAACGTCGACGCGATCGTCGTGCTCCTTACTCCCCAGGCGATGACCGAAAGCGTGGAAACGGCCCGGGCCATTTCGGAGAACCGCGGCACGAAGCCCATGCTCGTCTCGTTCATGGGAGGTGCGGACGTGCTTCCCGGTCGTACGGAACTGCTCGAATTGGGCATCCCCGAGTACCCGTCGCCCGAGCGTGCCGTGGCCGCCCTGCGAGCCATGGTCGAATACGCCGAGTGGAGAGAGCAGCCGCCGCGCGTGGTGGCTCGCTTCCCGGTCAACCGCCGTCGCGCCGAGCGGGTTCTTCACCGTTGTACCCGGACGGGCCAGTTCCAGGTGGGCGAAGCGGCCGCCAAGGACGTAATGCGGGCCTACAACTTCAACGTGCCACCGGGACGGATCGCCGCCACGGCCGACGACGCGGTCGACGTGGCCGTCAAGGTCGGTTTGCCCGTGGCCATGAAGATCGTTTCTCCCGACATCGTCCACAAGTCGGACATGGGGGGGGTGAAGCTCAACCTGTCCACGCCGGGCGAGGTCCGCGACGCCTTCGACCTGATGATGCTGCGGATCAGCAAAAAGGCGCCTGACGCGAAGCTCCTGGGCGTCTACATCGAGAAGATGGGCAGTCGCGGACGGGAAGTGATTCTCGGCATGACCCGGGATCCCCAGTTCGGCCCCATGCTCATGTTCGGTCTGGGCGGCATCTTCGTGGAGATCATGAAGGACGTGACTTTCCACTTGGCGCCGATCACGGCCCAGGAAGCGTTGGAAATGCTCCGCAATACGAAGTCGTATGCCCTCCTGGAAGGAGCTCGCGGACGGGCTCGCGTCGACATCGATGCGATCGCCAATTGTCTCCAGCGATTGAGCCAGTTGGTCACCGATTTCCCGCAGATCAAGGAAATGGACATCAACCCGCTGATCGTGGGTGAAGTGGGCACGGAACCGGTCGTGGCCGACGCTCGAATCACCCTCTCGAAGCCGAGCTGAGCCAGGCTTGGTCCGTTTGCGAATGCAAGAACCCGCACATACCACAAGGAAATATTGATGACTGCGTCCCCGATCGCATACGATCCCAACTGGCAGACGGAGTACCTGGAAATGGTAATGACTCCGGAAGCTGCCGTTGCTGAAATTCACCCGGGCAAACGAATCTTCATTGGCACCGGGTGTGCCCAACCGTTGCAGTTGGTCAAGGCACTCACGGACCGGGCAAAGAAACTGCCGGACACGGAGATTGTCCACCTGCTCACCCGCGGCGAAGCGCCCTACGCGGAAAAGGGCATTGCCGCCAACTTCCGCATCAACAGTTTTTTCATCGCGGAAAACGTCCGCGACATCATCCAGGAAGGGCTTGGCGACTACACGCCCCTGTTCCTTTCCGAAATCCCGCGTCTGTTTTCGAGCGGCCAGTTGCCCCTCGACGTGGCTCTCATCCAGGTTACTCCGCCCGACGAACGGGGCATGTGCAGCCTGGGCGTGTCCGTGGACATCGTCAAGAGCGCCATGGAGAACGCGGGCCTGGTCATCGCCCAGGTCAATCCCCGCATGCCGCGGACCATGGGCGATTCCTGCGTCCATATCCACGACATCGACATCCTCGTGCCGGTCGACGAACCGATCGTCGAGATCCAGCCCCCCGAAATCGACGACATCACCCGCCAGATCGGGCAGAACATTGCCGCCCTGATCGACAACGGTTCGACCGTCGAGTTCGGAATCGGGCGGATTCCGCAGGCCGTGGTCGAGTTCCTCAAGGACAAGAAGGATCTGGGCATCCACACGGAGATGTTCACCGACTCGATGATCGACCTGCTCGAGTCGGGCGCCGTGACGGGACGTCGCAAGGCCGTCGATCGGGGCCGCGTGACGGCCAGCTTCTGCATGGGAACGCAGAAGCTCTACGACTACATCGACGGCAACGACGCCTTCGCCTTCTATCCCACCGAGTATGTGAACGATTCCTTCGTGATCGCCAAGCAACCGAAGATGGTGGCGATCAACGTGGCCCTCGAGGTCGACCTCACGGGCCAGGTCTGTTCCGATTCGCTCGGCACCCGGTTCTATTCGGGAATCGGCGGGCAAGTGGACTTCAACCGCGGCGCCTCGCGATCGCCGGGTGGCCGGGCCATTATCGCCCTGCCCTCGACAACCCACGACGGCAAGTCGCGGATTTCGGCGCAGCTCAGCCCCGGAGCCGGCGTGGTGACCACTCGCGGCGACGTTCACTACGTCGTCACCGAGTACGGCGTGGCCTACCTGCACGGCAAGAGCGTTCAGGAGCGAGCCATCGCCCTGATCTCGATCGCCCATCCCGATCACCGTGAGGAGCTCCTCAAAAAGGCGATCGAGTACAAGTACGTGCGTCCCGAGATGCAGGAAGTGGAAGGCCGCATCGTCGTCGGTCCACCCGAACTGAAGACCAGCATGCTGCTGGACGACGGGACCCAGGTGGACTTCCGCCCCGTCCATCCGACGGACGTTCCGGGCATGAAGGACCTGCTTTACGCCCTTTCCCAGGAGACGCTTTACTATCGCTTCATGGCCCCCATGAAGCAGTTCTCCGAGAAGCAGATCCAGGACTTCGTCTACATCGACCACCGCAGCGAGGTGGCCATTGTGGGCACCTTGCCGGAGGCCTACGGCGAAGAGATCATCGCGGTCGGTCGCTATTTCCTCAACCCGAAGACGAACCGGGCGGAAGTGGCCTTCGTGGTCCGCGATGTCTGGCAGAACCGGGGCATCGGCGGCTATCTGCTGAAGTACCTCAGCGGAATCGCCAAGCGTCACGGGATCAGCGGCTTCACGGCCGAAGTGCTCCGCGACAACAAGCCCATGCAGGCCGTGTTCAACCGCGCCAACGGCGAAGTGACCAGCAAGCTGCGGCAGGACGTGTACAGTTACACGATCGATTTCGCGTAAGGAACGGCAACGAGTGTCGTTCAGTGTCGTTGTTCGCTGGAGCGAACAAACGCCTTTTCGCGGAGCGAAAAGCGACTTCCTGCCCGCGTAGGCAACGTGACGGCGTTGCCTCGATGAGACGCCTTCAGGGCGACAGGCTTCGTGCCTGTCGCCCTGTTTGCATGAACCAAGGAGATCTCGGCGATGGTCAACACGCTCTATCTCCCGGAATTGCGGGAAATGCTCGCCGACAAGGACGAGGCGGGATTGCGGGAATTCTGCGGCGCGATCCATCCGGCGCGCAACGCCGATTTCATGGAGGGCCTCACGGCCGCAGAAACCTGGGCGGTGCTCCTGCATGCGGAACTCTCCCTGCGAGCCGAGATTTTCGGCTACCTGGACGAGGTCAAAAAGAAAGAGATCCTTCAGGGCCAGGATCGCCAGCAGATCGCCGATTTGATCGGCGAACTTCCTCCCGACGATCGCGTCGACCTGCTGGAAGAAGTCCATCCGGACGTCACCGAGCAACTGATGCCGCTTCTGCCCGTCGAGGAGCGGCGCGACATCCAGCGACTGAGTTCTTATCCCGAGGGCACGGCCGGCGCCGTCATGACCACCGCCTTCGCCCGGGTTAAGGTCGGCCTGACTGTTCGTGAGGCGATGGATGAGGTCATCCGCCAACTGAGCGACCTGGAAACGATGTACTACGTGTACGTGGTCGACGAGGACGGCCATCTCGCAGGGGTCGTGTCGGCGCGGCAGTTGTTCGCCGCCATGCGGCAGCCGCAAACCCTCGTTCGCGATCTCGTCGAACGGGAGGTCGTGAGCGTTTTGGTCACGGATGATCAGGAGGCAGTTGCTCGCCAGGTGGCCCGATTCGATTTCCTGGCCATTCCCGTCGTCAATGCGGAACGCCGACTTGAAGGCATCATCACTCACGACGATGTGATCGACGTGGTCGTGGAAGAAGCGACCGAAGACGCCCACCGCATGGGCGGCGTCGCCCCTATCGCGGAGAACATCCTCACGGCCAGCTTTGCCACGGTGTGGCGCCGTCGCATGGTCTGGCTCTCCGTTCTGTTCGTGGCGGAGCTGTTCACCTTCACGGCTCTGGCCCAGTTCGAGGATGCCATCGCCGCCGTGGTCGCCCTGAGCCTCTTTGTTCCCCTTTGCATCTCGACGGGCGGGAACTCGGGCTCTCAGGCGGCAACCCTGATTACGCGAGCCCTCGCCCTGGGCCAGGTAAGCACGCAGGATTGGCTGAGGGTTCTTCGTCGCGAAGTGTTGATGGGGCTGGCGCTGGGCGTCTCGCTGGGCGCTATCGCGTTCTTCCGAGCCGCCGCCACTCCCCAACGCGTGCTCGGTAATGCGGACCGTTGGGTCCTCGCGGTCGTTCTTTCCCTGTCGGTGGGGCTGATCTGCCTGTGGGGAACGCTCGTGGGGTCCCTGCTTCCGCTCTTCTTCAAGCGATTGAAGATCGATCCTGGAATCGCTTCCAGCCCGTTCGTGGCCACATTTGTGGACGTCACCGGTATCCTGATCTACTTCTCGATCGCCAAACTGCTGCTCTTGTGAACCGGAACCGAGCACGCCTTGCCTCTCCCCCCTCAACGACGGGATCTCTCGGCGGATATAATAAAACGTTCTCCAAGCCTGCCCAACCCACCTTTCTGATGCGAAAGACTCCCAATGACGATTCATGACGTTGTTTTGATGCCCGGGGACGGGATTGGGCCGGAAGTGACCGCCGCGACGCGCCGCGTGTTCGAAGCGGCCCAGGCCCCCATCCACTGGATCGAACAGCTCGCCGGCCTGTCGGCCCTGGACGCCGGCAAGGAACTCATGCCCGAGGAAACGCTCGATGCGATCCGCCGGACCGGCGTGGCGCTGAAGGGGCCCTGCACCACACCGGTGGGGAAGGGCTTTACCTCCGTGAATGTCCAATTGCGCAAGCAGTTGAATCTCTACGCGGCGGTGCGTCCCGTGCGGAGTCTGGAGGGGGTGCCCACGCGTTTTGAAAACGTGGACCTGGTGATCATCCGGGAGAACACGGAGGGCCTCTACAGCGGTGTGGAGAACCAGGTGACCGACGACGTGGTCATGAGCATGAAGGTGGCCACCCACACGGCCTGCACCCGTATTGCCCGCTGGGCTTTCCGCTATGCCAACCGTCGGCAGCACGAGAAGATCACGGTCTTCCACAAGGCCAACATCATGAAGATCAGCGACGGGCTGTTTCTCACCTGCGCCCGGGCGATTCACGAGCAGGAATATCCCAATATCGAGTACCAGGAAGCGATCATCGACGCCGGCTGCATGAAGCTGGTCCAAGATCCCGGCCAATTCGATATCCTCCTGCTGGAGAATCTCTACGGCGACGTGGTCAGCGATCTGTGCGCCGGGCTGGTGGGCGGACTGGGCGTGGTGCCGGGAGCGAATATCGGCAATGAACTGGCCGTCTTCGAGGCCGTGCACGGTTCGGCGCCGGACATTGCCGGCAAAGGGCTCGCCAACCCGCTGGCCCTGATCATGTCGGGGGTGATGATGCTCAACCACCTGGCGGAAACTTGCAAGGACGAGGGCTGCCTGGCCGCGGCCGAGCGGATCAAGGGGGCCTACAATCAGGCCCTCGCCGACGGCCAGAAAACCCGCGATCTGGGCGGTGAGTTGGGGACGGAGGCCTTTACGGATGCGTTGGTCGAGCGGATCGGGTAGACTGGTGGGAGTCGCGAAACCGGCAGGGCGATTCGCGCAGCACTTCCGTACCAGGACAGGACGCATCCCATGGCTTGGGTTCTGATCGTCTACACACTCGGCATCCTGATCGCCGCGATTGCCGCCATGGTGGAGATCGAATCGATCGTGGGCTCCGGACCGATCATGAGTCTTGTGGGCATTTGGATCGCGTTCCTATCCTACCGCCGGGATCGCCCCATCGGGCTTTTCTACGGCCTGGCCGTCCCCACGGTTTCCGTCTTCTGCTTCATCGTGATCAATGGAATGGATTGGGGGCCGAGCGACGCCCACGTGCCGGTGTCGGCGTTCCTGGTCCTGTTTGCCTGGGCGTGTATTCCCTCATGCTCGCTGGCGGTCCGGGAAGTGCGTCGCCAGCGCGGTCTTGCCGATCGCCGTCCCATCCAGTTCAGCATCGCTTTCCTGCTGGGCTTGATGTTCGTGGTCGCTCTCGGGCTCGGCCTGACCCAGATGGTGGGCCTTCGCGGCTTCGCCTTGGCAATGGTCCTTGCCTACCTGGCAACGATCTTCTGCGTGGTCTACCGCTTCATTGACGGTCGCCGCGAGCGGAAGCTGACCGAGATCTCTTCGATCTTCGCCGCCGAAGAGCCCCAGCGCGACTCGCCACTGGACGGCTGAGCCTGGTAACCCACCCTCCCCAGGGAGCGAAGCGACCGAGGGGGAGGGCCGGGGAGGGGGCGAAGCTGCATGCGTTCTGCCGACATCGTGTGCGCAGTTAACTTAGTTTCTGTTTCTCAAATCGAGAAAGGGGTGTTTTGCAGGTGAGAGAATGTTGGGGTAGGCAAGAAAAAACGCATCGTTATCCTATTGAACGGAGAATCTGGGGACACATTCAATCCTGTTCGGCACGGTTGTTGCTCGCGAGGCAAGCTACTTGGAGTGTGGCGAAGGGCGGGGTGCCAATGTGCGGGAGGACAGAATCGTCGCATGGCGAAGGGTCCCGCTGCGGTTGAGGTTCGCGCAGCATAAAGGGCCACGCGTCGAGAAGGGACGACCGGGAATCAGGCGGCGTGGGGTTGTAGTTTCGCGACGTGTGCGAGCAATTCCTCTTCGTCGGCAAGGCCTGTGAAGTAGAAACAGATCATCTCGTATGTGCGGAGCGTCGGCTTGCGGCCGGACCACAGGCTAATCAGCATGCAGGCGATGATCGCCATGTAGGTCTGAATCTCGATGCCCACGGGGTCTTGGCTCAGCAAATGACGGCAGCCGAGGACATGCTTGAAGAAGCGAAAGAAGATCTCAACCGTCCAGCGATGCCGGTAGATGTCAGCGATGATCTCGGCCGGTACGTCGAGCAGGTTCGTGGCGACTCGCAGAATGCCGTCGCTCGATGGCCCGGTTTTCCCGCCGGCTCGCTTGCCACGCTGCGTGTGTGGTGTGGTCTTGATGTGGATCAGTCGAGTTGGATGATCGGGCTGCTTCTCCGGTGCGAGCGAGATGCCCATTTGAACAAGACCGTCGAAAAGCACATCGGCCTCTTGGGCTTCCGCCGAAAGCGGACGCTCTTCAAGCACCTCGTAGACGCTGTTGTCCGCAACCCGGCAGACGTAGCTGCTTTCGATCGCATGAATGTCGTTGAACAGCAAAAACTCCACGTATCCGCGATCCATGACGTAGCAATGGTCCGGCTGCAGGGCCTTTCGTAACACGCATCTCTCAGCTGCCTTGCCACTGCTGAGCCCGCCGGTCACGTCGATTCGTCGCGGCACGTGGTGGTCAATGTCGAAGTGTGTGTGGAGACGCCATGCCGACTTCGCGTCGCCATGACAGTTCTTCAGATACATCGCTTCGGTGATTGTCGCCAGCGTTTTGATCACGCTGCCGTCGACGGCCGTCAACGCCTGTTGCACGTGGCCTTGACCTACGTTGCTGACAGGCTTGAGCTTGCCGCCAAGTTCCTCAATAATCCGCAGGAGCAACTCGGGGTCGAAGACGGCCACCGACTCGCTCAGTGAGCCGAGCGACGCTCGTTTACAGCCGAGCTTTCGTTGCACCTTCTTCAGCTCACTTGCTTGCTGGATCGCCCGTAACGATGTCACGATCGGATTGAAGAGGTACAGGAGTATGAGGAGGCAGTACTGGTCAAAGTGCAGTTGGCGATTCCCTGCCATGTCGCGTTCGCAGCCGACCTCACGTAGCGGCTCGAACAGCGGCAGCAGCTTGTCGAAGTATTTCAGGCCCGTGACATCTTTGGCACGGATCTCTTCACGTCTCTTGCGGCTCATGCCTTGCAGTATGCACAATCTCCGCCCAGGGCGCAAGCCCGGCTATTTTGTGTATACTACGCCTTTTGTGCGGCGCAAATCTCGTGCCGAACAGGATTGATTGTGTCCCCGGATTTAACAGAATTGGGGCACGGAATGCGGAAAATCATCAGGGCCACCCGGGGGGAACGTTTTCGCAGCGCCCCTCCCTGGCCCTCCCCCACGCTTTGCTGGGGAGGGAACTCCGAGCTCGCTTTGCTCGCCGGAGAGGGGGCCTTGTGTGATATTTCTGTGGAAATGCCGCCTTTTCTCCTGGGTCGCGGGTTCCCTTGGGCCCTTGCCCTTGGGCGGATTTTCGTCTTTCCCTTTCGGGCCCCGCGGTAGACAATGGTGGCCGCTGAACCGGCCGTTTCCCAGAAACTCAACCCCACCGACAATCTCTTATGTCTCGCCTCTTCTGGTTCCTGATTCGTTGGATGTTCAGCCTGCGATACCGCGTGCGGGTTACGGGGCTTGAATCGCTGGCCGACCTGGAGGGCCCGACGCTGGTGATGCCCAATCATCCGGGCTACATCGACCCGCCGCTGGTGCTCTCTCGCGTGCAACTTGGCCGCCCGGTGCGACCGATCGTGTTTGCGGGCATGTATCGCCATCCGGTCCTCCATCCGATCATGCGGATGGTCGACGCCTTGGAGGTGCCCGATCTGGCCGAGCACAGCCAGGCCGCCCACGAACGGACCCTGGCCATGATCGATTCGGTGGTCGAAGGGCTCGAGCGGGGCGAGAATTTTCTGATCTACCCGTCGGGACGTCTGCGCCGGCAGCAGGGAGAAGTGATCGGCGCCGCCCGGGCGACCCACGAGATCCTTCAGCGTGTTCCGCAGGCGAACGTGGTGCTCGTGCGCACCTTGGGAGTCTGGGGCAGCATGTTCAGCTTTGCCCGAACCGGCGCCATGCCTCCGCTCGGACTGCGCATGTTCCAGTCGGTGCTCTGGATGGCGGCCAACTTGCTGTTCTTTGCGCCGAGGCGGGAGATCCACATCCACGTCGAAGTGGCTCCTCGCGACCAACTGCCCTGTGACGATCGGGACCAGCTCAACCGCTACCTGGAACGTTGGTACGACAAGGCGGGCGCCGAACTGCCCACCTTCGTTCCCTACCATCTGCTGCTGGGGCCGCGTGACTTCGAGTTTCCCGAATTGCAGAAGAGCTTCGATGTCGATCTGGATCGAATCAGCGCGAAGACGCGCCGCGCGGTCAACGAGGTGATTGAAGAACACCTGGGACGTCCCCTGACTGATCAGGAGCGGGACCCCGAGGCCACTCTCGACCTGCTCGGGCTGGACAGTTTGGAACGGATGGAACTCGCGCTAACCATTGAGGATCGTTTTGGCTTTCGCTCAGACCGCGTGGCCAGCACGCTGGGCGAGCTGTGGGCTCTGGCCGAAGGGCAGATGACGGGTTCCGACGAGGAACTGGTCGCCCCGGCCCTGTGGACGAACACGGAGCAACCGACCGGTCTTGCGGAAGTTCTGGCCGATACGATGGCCGAAGCGTTTGTCCGCCGTGCTCTGGCGGGACTTGGCAACGTGGCCACGGCCGACGCCATGAGCGGCACGCTCACCTACCGGCGGCTGCTCGTCGGGACGACGGTGATGGGGCGCCGCTTCGCGGATCTTCCCGGCGAGGCGATCGGCATCATGCTGCCCGCCTCCGTGGCGGCCGACCTGGTTTATTTTGGATGCCACCTGGCCGGCAAGCTCCCGGTCATGCTCAACTGGACCACGGGCCCGGCCAACCTGGACCATGCGGTCCGCACGCTGGGCATTCAGCGGATCGTCACGTCGCGCCGGTTTATCGACCGCCTTCGGATCGAAATTGAGGGCGCCGAGTTCGTCTTCCTGGAAGACCTTCGCGAAGGGATCGGCAAGGGGGAGCAGATTCGCACGCTGGCGGCCACCTACCTGGCCCCAGGCAGTTTTCTCAAGGCTCTTCCCAAGCAGGATCCCGACGAGCCGGCCGTCGTGCTTTTCACCTCGGGCTCGGAAAGCACGCCCAAGGCCGTTCCGCTGAGCCACCGCAACCTGCTGACGAACCTGGCCGACACGATTGCGTGCATGCTTCTGCGGAAAGAAGACGCCATGCTGGGCGCCCTGCCGCCGTTCCACAGCTTCGGGCTGCTGGCCAACATGATCGCGCCGATCGTGTCCGGGTTTCGGGTGATCCATCATCCGGACCCAACCGATGCGGCCGGACTGGTCCGGGTGGCGGCCGCCTACCGACCGGGCCTTACGGCCACCACGCCCACTTTCCTGGGTTACATCTTCGCCACGGCCAGCCCCGAGCAGCTCAGCTCGCTCAACCTCATCGCCACGGGGGCCGAAAAATGTCCCGATGCACTCTTCGAGAAGGCGAAGGAGATGGTTCCCGGGGCCGTGATTCTCGAAGGCTATGGCATCACCGAGTGCTCGCCCATCGTGGCCGCCAATCGCCGCGACAATATCAAGCCGGGCACGGTCGGCATCCCGTTCAAGAAGGTCGAGGCTTGCGTGGTGCATCCCGAGACGGGCGAGAAGCTTTCCACGGGCGAGACGGGGATGCTCCTGGTTCGCGGGCCTTCGATCTTCGGCGGCTACCTTCAGTACGATGGGCCCGATCCGTTCATGACCGTGGAAGGCCAGCGCTGGTACAAGACGGGCGACCTGGTCATGCTCGACGAGGAGCGGTCCATCCACTTCCGCGGCCGGCTCAAGCGATTCATCAAGGCGGGGGGCGAGATGATCTCCCTGCCCGCGCTCGAAGAGCCGTTCGTTCAGCAATTTCCCCCCACCGAAGACGGCCCCCAAGTGGCCGTGGAAGGCATCGAGACTCCTGGCGGACGGCACATCACCCTGTTCACCGTCTGCGACATCACACTCCGCGACGCCAACCAGGTGCTCACCGACGCCGGTTTCCGCGGGGTGATGCGACTCGACGAGGTCCGCAAAATCGACACGATCCCTGTTCTCGGAACCGGCAAGACGGACTACAAGGCGCTGCGGAAGCTGGTTGTAGCGTGACGGTAGCCTGACTCTCCAGAGTCGGAGCTGGAAGCGGTAAGCGCGCGGCAAATGGATACAGTTGCCCCCGCCAGTTGAGGGTCGTCTTGCGAGATGGAACACGGGTGATTTTACAAGTCCCGGCTCAGAGAGCCAGGCTACGGGAGCTACGGGGTAGTTTCCTCTTTGAGGGGCAACTAAGCTGGAACAAGAGGGGACCGCACCACACACCGGCGAGGAGGATCATCATGGCGAAAAGCGAGAAGCCGGCCCCCAAGCCGACTGAAGTGGACGAATTGCCCGAGGTCAAGGCGGCGGCCGAGGCCGTGCGCCGGGCTCGGGAAGAACTCGAAAAAGCCAGCGACACCTACAAGAGCCTCCGTGAGGAGGCGACCGACCAGATTCGCAGGATTCGGGAAAAGACGGTCGGAGAAGTGGTTGAAGAGACCCTCGAAACGGTACGGAAGCACCCGGGCCTCGGTGTTGGGGTGGCGGCCATGGTAGGTTTTCTTCTCGGTCGACTCTTTCGACATTGAGATCTCATGGCACGTTCTTCCGCTCCCGATCATGAAGTTGAGAAACGGCGATTGCGCGCGGCGATTGGCCGCTCGCGTCGCAGGATCGATCGACGGGTGCGCGGTTCCGGCAAGGCCGCCGGGCGGTTGACTTCGTGGACGACCTATGTGAAGCGTTGGCCCGGACTCGCCCTGGCCGGTGGCTTTGGGATCGGTTGGCTCCTGGCGGCGGGGCTGCGGCCACGACTGCTCGTCGGCCTCTTTGGGGCTCGCTTCATTCGCGAGATGAGCCGACGCGCGACCGATCTGCTCGGCAGTGAACTGAGGGCCTTCTGGGCAAGCACGGACCCCCACGGGGATTCGGAGGGGGGCGCCGATGGCTGACACTCAGCGCCCGCTCTTAGGAGAACTACGGAAAGAGCTCTCCGGCATGGCCGACGAAGCGGTCCAACTGGCCAGGCTTCGCTGGCGGTTGGCGGAGATCGAGCTTCGCGAGTCGGCGGAGACGACCAGACGGTTCGCGATCTGGGCAATCGTCTGTGCCGTTCTCGTGCTCAGTTCGTTGCCGGTCTTCGTGGTCGCCCTTTCCGCGTGGCTGCTTCCCAGCTTGGCCTGGGCGTGGATCTCCGGACTGATTCTGCTTGTTTTGGGCTTGGCCGCGGCCTGGTTCGCCTGGCGCCGCTTTCGACGAGAGTTCCACGGTGTGGAACAATCCTTGGAGGAACTTCGAGAAGACCTGGCCTGGGTGAAGGAGTGGTCGGGGCGGTCAGAATCGTAGGGCCACCCTTTCAGGGTTCATCAAGGGAATGGCCTACCTGACCCAGGGTTGCGCTTCTGTTCGCTGCGCTCACATCGCTCCACCCTGGGCTGGTTTAGGGTCGTCCCTTCGGGACTAATGCCGCAATCGCGATTCTATATTCGTTCACCGCCTCCGCTCTCGCTTCCACTTGACGTAGCCGGCCACCTGGGGATGGTCCATGAGCTTGGCCCGGGTGTTGTAGTGGCGGCCAAGCTGCTTCTCGTCGGGAATCAGGTCGTGGATCGCGCGGTGGCAGGCCTTGCAGAGATTGAGCCCTTCGCGCATCTGCTCTCGCGTATATCGCTTCTTGAACCACTTGTTCGAGTGGTTCGTTTGCGGGATCAGGTGGTGGAAATTGTAGGCTTCTTCGGCGCCGCAAAGTTCACAGATCATTCTACGGCTTGAGATGGGGCATCACCAGGTCAACCCAGATCTTATACCCCGCGTCGCTCATGTGAAGCCCGTCCTTGAGGAACAGTTCTTTTCGTGGCTTGCCATCTGAGTCGAGCATGGGCGTATCCACGTCGAGGTACTCCAGCAGGATGTCCTTGGAACAGAGTTCCTTGATCATGCCGTTGGTTTTGCGCATGGGGTCCACAAGGTTCCAGCGGCGGATGCTGGGTTTGATGGCGATATAGACAATTTTCGTTTCGGGAAGGTTCTTGTGGATCTTGGTGACGAAGGCCTGGTAGTCGGCGAAGACCTGCTCGGGTTTTTTGCCGCCCGCGATGTCGTTGTCGCCGGCGTAGAACACGATCACCCGGGGTTTGCGGGGGACGACGATCCGGTCAGCGAAGAAGAGCGAGTCGGCAATCTGGGAGCCGCCGAAACCCCGGTTGACGACGGGCATGTCGGGGAACCACTTGTCGAGTTTCCACATACGGATGCTGGAGCTGCCCAGGAACATGATCCCGCCTGGTTTGGGCGGATGGGCCTGGTCGTCTGCCTCGAACTTGGCGATGTCGCCTTCCCAACGCTCGGGTCCCTTGGGTTTCTCGGCGGCCGTGAGGCGGCTGGGGGTCAGGAGGGCAGCGGAGGCAAGGAGCAGGGCGGCGAGCATGAGGCGGCGTTTCACGGCATTCTCCAAACAGACGAGGGGCAAGGTGCAAGCCTCTATTAGAATCCGGAGGGATGGGGGATGCAAACCTGTTTGGGGCGGCAGGAGGGGCTCCGGGTTGCCAAGCCCGTCAAGATTCAAGGGCGACGCTGGTTGTGCTACGATAATTGACATGTTTAGCCGGCATCTTACCTTCTGGGCGTTGTTCCTCTCGCTCCTCCTGGGAGCCGGTTGGTACAAGTCCGTCGAAAACCATCGCGATCGCCAGCGTCAGAGTACTTGGCGACAGAAGATCGAACGCCTGGGCCAGGAGTCGCGAGCCGAATACAAACGAACGGTGGCTTGGGTCAGAAGCCTTTTCTCTCCGCAGCCCGATGCGCGGCAGCAGGTTGAGAAGAAGCTGAAGGACGAATGGTCAGTCCGTTGGGGGACCGCGGGAGAACGCGATGTTGCCCACTGGACGCACAAGAAGTACGGAATTCCGTTGCGGACGGAATTCGAGCAGAACATGCTCGTTGCCTACGGTGCTCGGTCTGGGGATTTGCAATCCAACTATCCCCAGCCACCTCAAATGGCGACTTCCAGCCGAGCCGAGTTCGTTCGTCGAAGCGTAGCTGATTGGGGCGGATGGCTGTGGCTTGCCGTGTTGTCTTTCGCGATCGTGTCCGGCCGATGCGGTCTTCTTGCCGCAGAGACAATGCTGGCGATCTCGATGGTTTGCGGAGTTGCCTGGCTAACCGCCCCCAACTACACCATCACGGTCCAGGGAATTCTCTCGAACGACTCACTATTCTATGCCGCCGTCATGTATGTCGTCAGCCTGGCATGTCTGGGGCATCGTTTGGCGGCGGAGTTGCTTCACCTCGATTGCCCTCTTCGCTTCCGCTTCAGCCTTCGTTCGCTGTTGGTCGTAACAGCCATCGTCGCCGTGTTGTTGGGCATGGGGCCGTTCGGCTACTTCTCGCTGTGCCTGTTGGTAATCGGAGCCGCGCTGCTAGCCGCGAGAATCGTCAGCGTGTCTGAAAAGATGCGCGACGGGCGAGAACCGAGTATCTTGGTCGAGCGGTAGTCCGTTCGGAATCAGCAGAAGTCGAGTCAACCTACGAGCGGGTATTCTCGGCGATGGTGCAGTTGAGGCAGAAGCCGCGGCAGAGGATTTGGGCGGTTCGGGCGGGAAGGTGCTCGAGTTGGGGTTCCCAGAGTCGTTTCAAGGCTGCCAGGCCGGAGCCGCAGGTGAACATCCGCTTCTTCGTTTGCAGCAGGGGCGTGCGGACTTTGCCGAAGCCGGCTTCGAGGAGCAAGGCGGTCACCTCGCGGAGCGTGTACTCTTTGAGATGGAGTCCGACGGCCTCGGTTCGCGCGGGGCAGAACTCAGACGTGATGTCGGAGGGCCGGAAATGCCAGTTGGGGGTGATCGTCACCAAGAGGCCGCCGGGGACGAGCATCGATCGGATGGCCTGGAGGTATTCGAGAATTTCGTCGGGCGGGATGTGCTCGAAAACGTCGTTCCAGTAGACGATTGAGTGTCGCCCTTGCTGGCCCGCGGCGATGGTGCGCGCGTCGCCCACGAGCAACCACTCGCGGTAGTCGGGCCCTAGCAGTTCGCAGGCCTGGTGGTGCAAGGCGCCGGAGACCTCGACGCCGGCCACGTCGAACTCCTCGTCGGCAACCGTTTTCAGGAGCACGCCGGAGCCGAACCCGACCTCAAAGAACGAAGGCGAGCCCATACGCCGCTGCTGCCGGCGAAGCAGTCCCAACACGAGCCCCACGTAACGCTGGTCGAGTCCCATGATCAGGGGCTCGCAGTTGTCGCGGTTTCGAGCCGTGTGAATGCGTGCGATCGTGTCGTAAGCGAGCCGGATTGCGACGATCCGCTCCCGGGATCCCTTGGGGGCTTCGATGATGCGCCGTGCCAGCTTCTGCTCTTCCTGCCACTGGAGCTCCAGCAGTTCATCCGGTGCGAGGAGGGCAAGATCGCGAACCGATCCGTCCGCCAGCACCAGCGGATTCTGCGGCGCGGGGCCTGTCGAGACATGACTGGATGGAAGAGGGTTTTGAGAAAGGAGATCCACGGCAACGCTTCGGGAACGAAGAGGTAGATTCGATTTGTCCGCCTGCCTAACAGGCTATCCAACCCTAGGTTACGGCGAGGGCAAGTCAAGCGGGCCAAGAACGCACAACGGGCAGCCGGAGCTACCCGTTTGGCATGAATGGATAGTTGAATTGCGACCGACTATTCGGAGACCACTTCGCCGCCGTTTCTGGAGCCCAAGGCGCCCCAGGTTCCGTAGGGGCTGTGGCCGCCGGTGACGGTGGCAGCACTCAGGTCGCCTGTATCGATCGTGTCGCTGATGAACGACACGGAGCCATCAACCCGCAAGGCGTTCACGCCGCCCGGGTGGTTGCTGTTCGGAGGCATGATCGTGTTGTAGCCGTCCCCATTGCCGTCCGATCCGTCGATGCAGGAAGGAGCGTTGGGGGGGAGCACGGTCGTGAAACCGATCTTTTCCATCTGGCCGTCGGTCCATCGCCATCCGGACCGGCCCTTGGTGATGCTCGCGTCGGCATAGTACCTGCCGTCGGCGACCGCGGCGCACTGCTGGGGGTTGGTGGCCAGGTCGCTGAACCCGGTGGCCGTACCTTCGTTCAATCTCACCGACGAGCCCTTGGCTCCCAAGCTGAAATTGGTGACAAGGCGTTCGCTCATGGCGAGGGTGTTGCTCGTGCCGTCGGTGACCTCGGCCATCCGCACGCCCCTGGTGGCGCCGAACACGCCTCGCGGCGAGGTCGAATCACGATTGGCGGTGATCGTATCGCCCACACAGAAGGCGTAAGTGACGGCGTAGGTCAGGCCTTCGTTGCCGGCCGAGGGGCAGACGAGGCTCTTGGGCGCCTCGTTCCAGGGACTCCAGCCGGACCACGGCGTGGGTCCCCATTGGGGATAGGTGGCGTCACCCGCCTTGATCTCATCGTACATGGGAGCCTGTTCGAGGAAGGGAAGCAGGCCGACGAATCCGGACAGACGACCGGAACTTGTCGAGGGGCCCTGTTTCCGCGGCACGAAGGTCTTGTACGTGTCGTGGTAGTTGTGGAGGGCGATTCCCAGTTGCTTCAACTGGTTTGTGCATTGGGCGCGACGGGCCGCTTCGCGCGCAGCTTGCACCGCGGGAAGCAGGAGGGCAATCAGAATGCCGATGATGGCGATGACCACCAGCAATTCCACGAGGGTGAACGCTCTTCTTCGCGTGTCACGGGACATGAGACAGGTCCTCCAAATCGAGAAAGAAACCGCAGCTATGGAGTGAAGGCACAACGCCTGTTCCGGCAAGGCGAGCCAATCTCCCCCGATTTGGCTAATTCGCGTTAAGCATCTACTGCTTATTGTACATTCTAACCCCTTTTTTATGAAAGGGTTTCGATGGGCTCGGTCGGTTTTTCGGATGCACCCCCAGAAAGAGCGTAATCGCAAGGGATATTCCGACCAAAGGGCCGCTCTCCCGGGCATCAGCGAAAGATCACATAAAGCACAATCATGGTCACGGTCAGCAGCCCGGCGAGGAACTTGTAGTTCCCCAGGCCGGGCCATGCATCGCCCTTGAGAGCGGCCAGGGGATTTCCCCAGACAAGACGTTCGCTCTCCGGGGTGTGTTGGTGGGGCCAGATGAGGGAGCAGAAGAAGTACAATCCCGAGCAGATCGCGAAGAGGTAGAAAGCCGACATCATGAACAGGACGTGCCAGGGGCCTCCGAGGCCCGCGGCAACCATTCGCTCGCTCAGGCCTGTCATTCCCATTGCGGCGAGTTGGGACGAGATGTCGACTTTGCGGAAATCGAGCAGGAAGACACAGAGCCCAAGGGCGGAACCACCATAAAGTGTGATGCGGGCGGCCAGGGCGGAGCCACGTCGCCAGAGGACGCCCCAGAGGAACACGGTGGTGATGGGCGGCGCGATGTAGCAGATCATCGAGTTGATGCCCTGGAAGACGCTGCCGAAACGTCCCAGGAAGGGCGACCAGGCCATGGCGGCGATCATGGCCAGGAAGGTCACGATTCGCCCGACGAGGACGAGGGTTCGGTCGCCGGTCTCAGGTCGCCACCGCTTGAGCAGATCGTAGCTGAACAGGGTGGCTACCGAATTGAGGGCTCCCGACACCGTTCCCATGAGGGCGGCCAGCAGGGCGGCGGCGACGAGCCCTCTGAGGCCGATCGGCAGCATTTCGCGGATCATGAACCCGTAGGAATCGATCGTGTCTTTGACGGCGTTGCCGTCGAGATAGAGCACGCCGTTTTCCACGCAGGCGTCGATCCCGACCAGGTCGAATTGCTTTCCGTTGACCGCAAGGCTCTCGCCTGCCAGATCAACGCGACCCTCTGAAATCGGGATCGCTTCGCCGTCGAGGGTCACCTCGGCGGGGATGGTCATGTTCTTCATCTTGCTCACGTCGAGGACGTCTCGATTGACGAGACCCAGGCAGATCAGGCCGGGGAGCACGAAGATGAAGACGGGCAGGATCTTGATGAAACCGGCGAACAGGGGGCCTACTCGGGCATGATTCTCGTCCTTGGCGCCCAGGACCCGCTGCACGATCGTCTGGTCCGCGCACCAATACCAGATTCCGATCACGGGGTAGCCCAGGAGCACGGAGTACCAGGGGAGGTTCGAGGAGTCGCCCTTGGGACGCAAGACACTCAACTTGATGGGATCAACCGATTCGCTCAGGCCGGACCAACCGCCGATCATGACGTAGCCGATGGCGGTGACGCAGACGGCGCCGATCAGCAGGACGATGGTTTGGATTGACTCGGTGACGACGACGGCGGTCAAGCCTCCGAGGATGGTGTAGAGGCCGGTTAGCGTGGCCGTGAGCACAATGCTGGCGAAGAGGGGCATCCCGAACATGCCTTCGAGGACCTTGGCGCCGGTGAAGAGGGAGAAGCCCGTGTGGAGAAAGATCGCCGAGAAGATCGACAGGATGGCGAGCCAGTCGCGGCAGCGGCGGTCGTAGCGTTGCTCGAGGAAATCCGGGAGCGTGGCGACCTTGGAGCGGATGTAGAAGGGGGCGAAGAACAGCGCCAGGATAATTAGGGTGAATGGGGCCATCCATTCGAAATTTCCGTAGGCCAGGCCGTTGTCATACCCCTCCTGGGCTAGGGAAACGAGGTGAATCGTCGAGATGTTCGTCGAGAAGAGAGCCAGGCCGATGACGGGCCACGTCAGGGTTCCCCCGGCGAGGAAGTAGTCTCTGCCCGTGCCTTGGTTCCTGTGACGTCGCAGGCCGACCCAGCACCCGAGGCCGACGATTCCGGCGAGGTAGATGATGATAACGGCGAGGTCCAGGCCGGCGATTTTGACTTCCAACGGTAGGCTCCAGCGAAGGGAACGTGACGACATCGATCCCCCCCATGCTAGCGTGCTCCCTCGGCTCAGGCAATTGCGTCGGTGTGAGGACGAGCCGATCGTCATTGTCAGCGGCAACTGTCAAAAATGGACGCCCGTCACGGGGCGGGTTAGAATCGGGGGCCGTTTTTCATGCACCACCCCCAATCCTCCCCCACGGCTGCTTCAGCCTTCTCACCGACCCAGGAATCGACCAATGAGACCTCTAATTGCGACGAGAACTGCACTTCTGTTGGCTTGCCTCTTCAGCACGGCCCAGGCTGCGGACGAGGAACAGGGATTTGTTTCCATGTTCAACGGCAAGAACCTGACCGGATGGGAAGGCAAGCCAGGCGGATGGTGGGTGGAGGACGGGGCGATCACGTCCCAAAGCACGGAGGAGAATCCGTGCGTCAAACATCACTATCTTTACTGGAAGGGTGGCGAGCCGGCTGATTTCGTTCTTCGGTTCCGCTACAAGTTGGTTGGTGGCAATTCAGGTGTGCAGATTCGCAGCGAAAAACGTCCTGATTGGGACACGTGGGGATACCAGGCCGATATGGAAGCCGGCGTCCAGTGGACCGGCTGCCTGTTCCAGCACGATCGTGGGGGGGTGGTCATGCGAGGAAAGAAGGCGGTGATTGCCCCTGACGGCACGCGAACCGAAAAGGAGTTTGCCACGGGGGAAGAGCTCCAGAAGGTCATCAAGGCAAACGATTGGAATGATTATGAAATCATCGCCAAGGGCGGCGTGATCGTGCTCAAGATCAACGGACGCTTGATGTGTGAGGTGGATGATCGTGACAGGAAACTTGCCTGCAAGAAAGGGATCATTGCCCTACAAATGCATCCCGGTCCCCCTATGAAAGTCCAGTTTCGCGATATGAGAATACGGCTTCTTGATCAGGCGGGACTGTGACGATTTTGTCATTATTCTGGCACGTTTAGCTCGGGGGCAGGGATGGGCCACCGTGTTTCTACTCTCCGTATGCGTGGTTTCTCTCGGTTCTGTTGTAGATTTCGGACGTGGATTGGCGAAAACAGTATTGGGGGAGGGGGACTAGTGCTATCTTTGGTGGAGCAGGCAAGATGGCGAGTGTGACAACGACAGGGCAGGAACCGCAGGTCCACTACGAAGCGCCGTTATTACCCCATTTGACTCTGAAACATGATTCGCCCCGTGTGCGTCGAGGAGGGATGTTGATCGACAGGCCCTCTCCCTTCAAAACAGACGATTTTCGATTGGTGGCCCGGCGGATCGCTGACGTGCGCCGTCATTTGGCGATTTGCGCCGAGACCCTCAAGCGATATGAGGCGGCTGCAGTTGCCGGCGCAGAGCAAGCTGCGGACGAGCCTCTCGGCGTGTCGCCGGTTGCTGTTCGTACTCTTGCTGCATGTCTCTCGGAGTTGCTCAAGATCGAGTGGCGCCTTGACTCTCGGGAGCATTGTCCCGACCTCTGCAAGATGCTGGATTGCCCCCAGCGGCCCGTTCTCCGTGACGCCCTTTGCCATAGTATTGGAGTTCTTGAAGGAACGAAGAACCGCTTCAAATCCAAGGAACTCAAGGCCTTGCGGGAAAGGCTGCAAGCTTTTTTGACAAATTCCGATCAGGTCCAATTCACACCAGAAGACGTAAGGTAGAGTATTTCAACGACGCCGCGAGGCAGGTGGATTCGGTGAATGCCGGAGAATGCCTCGGCGGACCGCCTTACTGGCAAGCGTCAGGCTTGAGCATTGAAGGCACGATCGCGAAGGCCCTGTCTGTTGACGGGCGGCCGCAATCGTGCCTTTTGGCGTTTCTTGGCTGGGCTTGGCCAAGGGCCTCAGGCCGGCGCGCTCAGCGAGGCGGCGGTCGATTTCCAGACCAGTAGCAAGTAAGTTCCCCGGAGGCTGCCGCCAATCGCTCCCCACCGGTTGCGGCCTCCACCTTTTCCGATGTGCGGCGCAAAAAGGCGGCGACTCTTTCCCCGAGAGTCGCCGCCGCGTCGTTTTCTTGGTCTGCTCAGCGCTTCTGAACCCAGAGGAAATCCAGGCCGATTTCGGGAGTCTTCACGTCGCTCGTGGAGCCTTCATAGCGCAAGGTAACCTGGTGCTCGCCTTCGGCCAGTTGCAGCCCGGGAGACGAGAAGGTCCGCAGCAAGGTTCGGTAGGGAACGAACAGGTCGACCGGACCGTCGCCGAAGGCGAGCGGCTTGCCGTCCAGGGAGGCAGTGAATTTCCCCGACTTGGGCGTGAGGGCCGCCGTGATTCGAATCGTGTAGCGGCCGGTTTCGGCCACGGGAACCTTGAGCGTCAGTTCATCGCCGGGTTTTGCCGGGCGCCATACGGCGAGCTTGCTCTTCTCCCACAGCCGGCCCTCCACAACGTCCAAGGGCGCGTCGGTAAGATCCTCGACGGAGTGGAAGACCGAATTGGCCGCGGCCCTTCGCGCCGCCGGCTTCCAGTCGGCCGGCAATTCGAGCACCCGCAGGTCTTCGCCGGTGATCGGAACGTGGTCATCCATGATTCCCGGCCGACCGTAGTGATAGCCGATTCGGGCGTAGGACACGCCCGGGGTGCGCTCGTGGCTGAACAGTTCCATGTAGAAGGCAATCCGATTCTCAAAGGGCATTGCGTCCAGAATGTGCCAGCGATGATTCGTCACGAATCCCCGGTTGGCCGGCCCGTCGTTTCGAGGTTGACCGCAGTAGGGGAACACGAAGATGTCGGGAGACGACCAGGAGTAGTTGTAGTAGTCCTCGCTGCCGGTGCCGAAAGTCGAGGGGCGGACGTCGTCGTCGACGAAGATCTTCTCGTCGCCCTCGCCCCACCAGTTGCCCGCGGGCGTGGGAACCGGATTCGGGTTGAGGAGGAGCGTGCTCGTGCCCACGTAAACTCCCTGGCCAAAGGCGAGGAGGAAGGGCAGATCCTGGACTCCCGCCCCCCCCTCGGCAATCAAGTCGTGGTCGACGCGCCATCGAGCGCGAAAGTGCATGGAGCAGTCTTTGTTCCAGTCGTGAGCGTCGGGCAGCGCGGAGCCGGTCACCTTCACCGCCTGGTTGCCCCGGTTTTCGAGGAGGATCTTGCACGAACGGGCGAAGGGCATCACGTAGCGGCACGTCATCGTGCCGTCCGGCTCCACGGTGAACGGCACTGAATCGAAGGGGTTTACTCCCGGCGCGGCGCCGAAGAAATCGCCCACCGGACTCTCCACCTGGCCCCAGGGATGCTCGTCGAACGAGATGTGGAGGACGGTTTGACGCAGGGCGGCGTCCCGATTCCGGGCGGTCACTTTCAAGGTGAGTCGCTCCAGGGCGGCGGGCCCCTCGATCGCCAACACTTCTTCCTTGGCGCCCGGTTCGAGGCTGACTTCGATCGGCTGGAGATCCCGCTGGCTGCGGTAGGGCCACTGGTGCTGCGGATCGGCAAGCACACCCGCCACCTGCTCGAAGGTCTTGCGAGACTCCTTCAGGTCGCCGGCGTGGAAGGTCTTGACGTCGGCCTTCGAGTCGTAGCAGCGGATCTGGATGGCGTAGAAGTGGATCCGCTTCGCGTTACCCGTCCACGTGATGCGGCATCGCCGGGCGAAAGGAATGGGCAGGTAGGAGGCGTCGCGCTGTTGGAAAGTCCCGGCGGCAAGATCCGCGTCGACGCCGGCTTGCTCGGCATAGTAGCCAAAGGGACCGCGAAAGAACGCGTCGGCCGGACCGTCGTAGGTGGGGGTGTCGGCATCGTCCACGAACATCCGGATGGTTCCGTTGATGGCGGCGGTCCAGGTGCGAACGATCGCCCCCGGCCCCTTGACGTCGCAGACGAGATACTCGCCGATTCCCTTGTCATCGGGATCGCGGAGAACGGCTTCAAAATTCGGGATGGGCTCGCGGCCGAAACCGTCGGAATTGGCAAACCAGTTCGGCCCATCGGGCTCGGAGCTACGGCGATCGTAGGACGAAAACTGCACCGTCTTGTAGGCTGGAGCGGGAAATTCGGCCAGACGATGCATATCGATCATTTCCGTGACCAAGGACTCGGTCGTGACGGTCTGGCCATGGGCGGCGGTCGTTGCGGCGGCAACGACTCCAGCAAGAAGCAGGGCAGTAGATCGCATCGCAGAAGCTCCCTCAAAGAACGGATCATGGACGGGTGGCAGTCGTCTGGCCACGCTTAGGGGCGACCGATAAATAACTTCCCGTTTTTCCTTCCCCCTCACCCTGCCCTGTCCCACGAGGGGAGAGGAATTGAGGAGAAGTTATTTATCGGTCGCCCCTCAATTCCTGGCCGGACTGCTGGGTATGCCAAGCCACTATAACGAGTGGGGCACGCCAGGAAAAGCGGCGCTGTAATCGGTGATACCCCATCGACCGGTTCCAGGTAGGGCCCTGTCCTGGACGGAATAGCGAGGTTTTTCCGCAGGGGTCGTTCCAAGAGGGGTTGTTTTCGCCCTCAGAAGGTAAACTGAAAGGTAGGTCTGTGCCACTATCATCGTTGGGGAAGGTTATCTTGATCCGGACCACAATTGCCGATCCATCTCGTCGAAAGCCGTTTTTCCTGCGATTCGGGGGTGTTCTTGCAGGGGCCCTGGTCGTTTTGTTTGGTGCTTCGCAGGCCCACGGAGAGGACTATCTCGCCACGGCTCTGAAGCTCACGGACGAATTCCGTGGCCAACTGGAGCAGCTTGCCGATTGGTGCGACCAACAGGGGTTGGCCGAGCAGGCGGTCGAAACGCGCAACTGGGTCAGGCCTCGCGATCCGACGCGGCTCTACGTGTCGGTTTTGCCGGACACGATCGGCTCCCCCGATCCGCCGGAAGGGGCCTCGGGTGATATCCTCACATGGCATAAGAAATTTTACGCCCTGCGCAGTAGCCAGGCGGGACGCTACTACGCCCTGGCTCGCAAGGCGGTCAAGGCGAAGCAGGCCTCGCTGGCCTTCGACCTGATCATGGCTGCCCTCCACGAGGATCCCGACCACAAATCGATCCGCCAAATGCTCGGGTTTCGCCAGTACCGGGGACAGTGGCTGACCAACTACGAGATCAAGCGCGCACGGCTGGGGTTCGTCTGGCACGATCGCTTCGGCTGGATCAAGCGCTCTCACGTCGAACGCTACGAGAAGGGCGAGCGGTTCTACCAGGGACGTTGGATATCGGCCGAGGAGGACGCCCAGCTCCATGCGGACATTCGTCGCGGTTGGATCATCGCCACGGAGCATTACAACATCCTGACCAACCGGAGCATCGAAGAGGCAGTTGCCCTGGGGGCCAAGCTGGAAGGGCTCTATCGCGTTTGGAAGCAGATCTTCATCCGCTACTACGCCTCGGAATCCCTGGTGGCCGGACTCTTCGAGGGACGAGCGGCCAATCTGCAACTACCCCAACACAACGTCGTCTACTTCCGCAACCGGCAGGAATACATGGCGACGCTTCGGCCCAACACTCCGAACATCGAGATCTCGCTGGGAATCTATATTCACGGCACGACGTTGGTTTCGAAGAAGCCGGCCGCTTACTTTTTCGCGGGAAATGACTCGGATGAACCGACCCTTTTCCACGAGGCGACTCATCAGCTCTTCCACGAATCGCGGAAGGTGTCTCGGATGGTGGGGCACGGCGGCAACTTCTGGGTGATCGAGGGCGTTGCCATGTACTTCGAATCACTCAAGCAGGAGGGCGGGTCCCATGTGCTGGGAGGCTTCGACGCGGAGCGAAATCAAATGGCCCGGATCCGCCTGCTTGAACCCCAGTACCATTTCTACGAACCGTTGGCCAAGTTCTGCGAATTGAACATCACCGACATCCAGAAGAACGCGGATCGCATCGCCAAGCGCTACACCCAGGCGGCCGGGCTCTTCTTCTTCCTCATGCACTACGACAACGGCCGCTACCGCGACGCGGCCGTTGCCTATCTCAACGCCGTCTATAACGCGCAAGACAACGTGCAGACCCTCAGCCAGTTCACGGGCAAGAGCTACGCCGAATTGGACAAGGAATACCAGGAGTTCATGGCGAAGGGCGGTTAGGGAGTACATTCCCTCCCCAGCGCAGCGTGGGGAAGGGTTAGGGTGGGGCCCGCGTCGCCAGATCGCGCTGCCACTTCTTCATGACAATACGCAGAGCCGCAGTTGCGCTCAATCTCTTGCATCGTTTTCCAACGTGGGTGATCGGTTCGAGGAGACACTCGAAATCCATGGGAGCGCAACTGACGCATCGTCCCCTCCCCGGCCCTCCCCCTCGCTCGCAAGCTCGCTGGGGAGGGTGTATTGGGCTTCGCTCGGTGCGCCAAGACGCACCCTACAAGGGAGTTTATCCGCGGGCTTTGGCGACCATCTTTTCGAACACTTCGCGCTGCTCGATCAGGGCCGCGATCCGATCGGCGGGCTTGGTTCGGGCTTCCAGGAGAATCCAGCCCGAGTAGTTCATGCCGACGAACAGGTCGATCAGTTGCTGGTAGGGATAGTCGCCCAAGTTCAGTTCGCGGACGTGCACGGTCTTGCCGAAGCGGTCCTTCACGAGGTTGAAGTTGTATTCGAGGCCTTCGCCCTGGAGGTCCTGCTTGTTGCAGTTCCAGCAGACGCCGACGCTTTTCTGGTCCACGTAGTCCATGATCTTCTTGATCGTGGGCAGTTCGCAGCAGGTGCCGTGGACTTCCAGGCGGATCTCCTGCCCATAGTCGGCGGCATAGGCGCCGACCACGTTGAGCGACTTGCCGATCTGTTCGATCGTGACTTCGTGGGGCACGTTCTTGTGGAAGCTGTTCGGTTTCACCTTGACGCCGCTGCCACCGCAGTCGTGGCTCAGCTTGATGAACGCCTTTGTGCCTTCGATGGAGGCCTTGAGTTTTTCGGGTTCGGGATCGTCGTATTGCTGGTTGGTTCCCGGGCCGAGCAGCTCGACGGGCGAGTCGGCAAAGCGTTTCTTGACTTCCTTGCGCTGGGCGGCGGTGAGGGAGGGTTCCACGCCGTGGGCGTGTTGGGTGCGTGTTTCCACGCCCAGGTAGCCGGCCTTTTCGCAGTTGGCGATCAACGTGGGAAGGTCCCAGTCCTGGCCCCAGAGGTAGGTGACCAGGCCCATTTGCATCTTCGGGCTTGCCTCGCTGGCCCCGAAGGCGGAAGGAACGGCCAGGGCGCCGGTGGACAAGGCAGCAGCGGCAGCGGTCGAAGTTTTGAGGAAATCGCGGCGAGTCCAGGCGTTCATGGCAGTCGATCCTTTCGGGGGGTGATTCTCGACATGGGCACAGGTGCGTCCGTGTTTGTGGAAGTTGGGTTGCAGGGGGACTCGATGGGCCAGTGACGTTGACGGGGGCAATCGGAGGATTGTCTTCCCGGGCACGAGTCCCATCGAGATGTTTCCCATTTTTGCCAGCTCAGGATCGGGATGCAAGCATTCCCGGTCCGTGCAGGAGAACTGCAAAGTCCGGACAGCAGGTTGAGGACCCGGGGCCAAGGAGCGGCCGAGATACCGCCATGCAGGCGTATCTGACAAGTCGGGCGCTCATCACGGCGGAGCGTGATGGCTACTATTTGGTTCTCCGGGGCCCGCGCGAGCCTGATCGGACGCTATAATGGGCCATCCCATTTAGTTCCAAGGCTTTCGATTGCGTATGCCCGCTGCTTGTTCTGAATCTGTCTGCCGCCTCACTGTCGCGATCCCGCGTGGCCCGGCGATCCGCGTTCTTCTGGCCACAAGCGGCTGGCCCAGCGGAATTCTGGAGGTGGGTTCCTGGGCGACCCGTCTGGAGAGGGTTGAGGTCGCCATCTGCCAAATCGACAACGCCGAAGAGGAGGCGGGCAGTCAGGGAGCCTTGACCGCTCTTGCTCGGGCGTTGGAGAAACACCGGCCCCATGTCGTGGGGTTTCGGGTGGAGGGGGAGCCTTTCGAACCGATCCGCGACTGGATCCGGTGTGTGCGGGAGCGTTGCGACGCGGAAGTGGTTCTTGGCGGCCCCACGGCGACGAGCCATCCGCGCGAGCTTTTGGACTGGTCCGGGGCCGACTACGTGTTTGCGGGGGAAGCGGAAGAAACGTTCGCCCGATTTCTTGAACTTGCCCGCCGGCCCCACTCGCGCGATCTGCTGCCCGAGATCCCCGGTATCACGTACCGCTATGGCGACTACACCTTTCACAACACGTTGCCGGCTGACGGCTACGGCCGATCGGTCCTCGAGGTCCATTCACCCGGCGGCGCGTCGATCACGTGCCTCCGCAGCGCGGTCCGACCGATCGTGTCCCCGGAGGTCCTGGCCGCCAATCGCCTGAACTGGTCTCTCCTGGACGGGTTCGAGAGACCTTTCGACAGCCTCTACTTCACGGGCGGAAGGGGATGTCCCGGGAGCTGCACGTTCTGCGCTCAACTACACGGTCCGCAGGTACGCATAAAGAGCGCCTCGCAACTGCTCGAAGAGATCGAGTGCGCCGACGCCTGCGTTGCGGAAGGTCGCCTGGCGCTGACGAGGTGGCCCTTGTTTGCCCATGTGGAGGACGAGACGCTGCAAACTCTCGAGGTCTCGTGGGCCGCCATCTACGACGAGGACTTCTTTCTCGACGCGTCCCGGGCGATTGAGTTCTTCGAGCGTTGGAGTCGTAGCCCGCTGCGCGGGCGCTACCGGCTGAGTCTGCAGACCAATCCCTGCTCCTTGCTGAGCCGCAAGTCCGGAAGTTCTTCCTTCTCGGTTCGCACGGAGCTGCTCGGATGGATCGATCGCGTCAAACCGATGGTGCAACTGGGGGCCGAGTCGTTTCATCCGGAACTGTTGGCCCGGTGGCACAAACGCCACAACCTCGATCAGCTGGAGCAGGTGCTGGAAGCGCTCGACGCAACAAGGCAGGACTACACGGTCTTTCAGCTTCTGACGGATTTTGATTCCACGGCCGAGGAACTGATCGAAGCGCTCCGCCGCCTGGTCCTGGCCGCCTTCGCCCACCGGCGCATGAGAATTGCGTCGAGTCCGTATACGATTCCGCTTTACGAGAGCGACACGCGCAGGTCCCTTGAGTTCGCGGGGCGTTTGGCGGCGAGTTGGATCTGCGACTTTCGCGATTACGAGCGTCCGCACCGGGAATGGATGGACCGGGTGGTTGCGGATCTGGCGGACTTGGCCGACGAGAGGCTCCACTGGGCGCTCCGCCCGGAAACGCGAGAGGGGGCCCTTCTGGAGACCATGCCGGCCATTATCGAGTACCTGGAGCGACTTTCGGCGGCGCCAGCGGCTCTGAAACAGGCCCGAGCGGCGGCGGACGAGATTGCCGACGCGAGGTTCCGCTTTTCGGGCCCCGTGTCAGGCCGCTGAAAAATGCTACGATATATGTTGAGAATTGCTGCTCGGGACTTCTGCGGTTCCTTGTTGGATATTCGATATTCTTTGGTTTGGTAGATCGGCTGCCGCTTGCCGGTTCATTTGAACCGCAGAATATCGAACAAGGAATGTCGAATGTTGAAGTGAGAAATACAGGAAAGCGATTGGCGTACTGATGAGTGGATCCTGGAGAATCGGCACCCTGATGGGGATCGGCGTCTACATTCACTGGACGTTCTTGATCCTTCTGGCATGGGTGGGCCTGACTCACTACACGCAGGGAAACGACCTGGCCGACGCGATGCACGGGCTGGTGTTCGTGGTGGCCTTGTTCTCGATCATCGTGCTTCACGAGTTGGGCCACGCTCTGGCGGCGCGGCGTTATGGCATCCCCACGAGAGACATCACGCTTCTGCCCATTGGCGGCGTTGCCCAGTTGGAACGCATGCCGGAGGATCCGAAGCAGGAATTCGTGGTGGCGATTGCCGGCCCGGCGGTCAACATGGTGCTGGCCATCCTGTGCGTTCTGGGCATCCTACTGTTGGTTGGTGCCGCCAACTTCTTTGCTGCCCTCGCTGAAGGGGCGGGAGAACTTGGGTTTCTCTACGAGAATCACGAGAGAATGCCCTTTCTGAGCGAAATTCCGCTGCTGGGCGTCGACTTTCTTGCCAAGATGCTGATCGTGAACGTGACACTTGCGGTCTTCAACCTGGTGCCGGCCTTCCCCATGGACGGTGGGCGGATCCTTCGATCGCTTCTGGCCTTGAAGATCGACTACGTGCGAGCGACCCAGGCGGCGGCGTCCGTGGGCCAGGCCATGGCCCTCCTCTTCGGTTTCCTGGGGCTGTTCTTCAACCCCTTCCTGGTGTTCATTGCCTTATTCGTATGGATGGGGGCGGCTTCGGAATCGTCGATGGTGCAAGCAAAGGCGGGGCTCCGCGGCGTGCCGCTCACCCACGCGATGATTACCCAATTCCGCACGCTTGTTCCTGAAGACGAGATCGGAACGGCGGCTTCCCACGCAGTGATCGGCTTCCAGCACGACTTTCCGGTTCTGGAAGAGGGCCGGGTTGTGGGAGTGCTGACGAAATCCGACTTGCTGCGGTCCCTGGCCGCCGAGGGGGTCCACCAGTCCGTTTCCAGCGTCATGCGCCGCGACTTCGAGACGGTCGATCCGGCCGACATGCTGGAAACGGTCTTTGACAAGCTTCAGACGTGCGAGTGCCAGGCCATCCCCGTCATTCGAGACGGGCAGCTCTTCGGCATCGTGACCATGGAGAGTGTGGGCCGGTTTCTGGCGATTCAGAAGGCGGTTCGCCGAAGCGGCAGGGGGTAGCGCAGCATTCCCTCCCCATCGCAGCGTGGGGCAGGGTTAGGGAGGGGCGTGCAACGGCATATTGCGCTGCTGCACAACCGACTCGCCCCGGAAGACGGAGGGCGTCTGCTACAGTGCTCTTGCTGAGCCAATGCGCCGTTGCAGATGCAGATCGAGTGGAACGCATGTGGCGCATGGCCCCCACCCCGGCCCTCCCCCTCGCTCGCAAGCTCGCTGGGGAGGGAGTCCTACTGGGAGACCCCGAATCTGGACAACTTGGCCGCCGGCCGTAGAATCACCATCGTTGCGGAGATGATTTCTGAATCGAATGTGAAGAAAGGAAGAGACAAGATGCCCAAGATCAACCGCTACGTGGACATCTCGACGGTCGACCGGGAAGCCAAGAAGGACTATATCGATCGCCATTCGCCGTTTATCGAGTGTGCCGCCACGGCCAAGGCCGGGCAGAAGTTCCCCGTCACGGTGCGGATGGGCCAGGAATACACGCACCCGGACGATCCCGACCATTACATCCGCAGCATCTCGCTCTTCAACAAGGAAACGCTCCTGGCCGAGGCCTCTTTTGCTGCCGGCGCCCTGGGAGGAGAAGGCCAGAAGGGCCAGGCCGAGGTTACCTTCAACGTGGTGCCCACGGGCAAGCAACTGGAATTAACGGCAGTGTCCTACTGCACGAAGCACGGGGTTTGGGAGTGCGATCCGGTGCAGGTTACTGTGGAAGAATAGGCGTAAGCGTTCATGGACCTGTCCCCCGTCCGTTTCGCCACTCGATGACACGAAGGGGACAGTCCCCCCGTGAACGATCCGGAGTGACTTCAGGCCGCTCGGTAAGACATTCCCGAGCGGCCCGTTCATTTCTTGCCAAATGCGATTCGACCTGAGAAGATCGGGAGGTTAGAGCGGTTCCACTTTGTCTGTAGCGTTTTGGCGGCTTGCGGCTTCGCCTGGCTTCGTTGTCCTCCATCGACGAATCTGCAATTCGCCTGCTTCGGACGCCTTGCCAGGCTTGCCTCAGCGACGCCAAAGCCGCCACATCCAAAATGCAACCGCTCTAGCCACCTGGAAGAAGGAGCCTCCCATGCGATCCTTGCCAGTCGTGTTTCTGGTAGTTGTCGTCGCCTGTGCCAACGTGCTCTCGGCCGGCGAAACAAAGCCGACGATCGGATGGTACGAGGAACCAACGAGCTCGTGGCCAGCCGAGGCGAGCGAGGCTTTGCGGCGGCAGTTGAGCGAATCGGCGGACATCGTCCGCCTGGGGCCTGAATCGCTCACCGAGGCGTTTGCGGCGGAGGATCTTGCGTTGGTCGTGGTGGCCGATGCCGGGCGAGTTTCCGCCGAACTGCCCGAGGCATTGGCAGCCTACGCGAGTCGAGGCGGGCACCTGGCCTTGCTCGGCGGGCCTTTTTTCGATCGGTTGCTCTCCAAGTATGGCGACACGCGTCTTGACCACGGGGCCCTTCTGGAGGCGGTTGGACGCGACGTGCAACCCCACGTGCTCCTCGCGTTCGATCGGGACGAATTGACCTCGTGGCAGAATCATTCCAATCAACGCTCGCAGGAGTCGTCGGCGGTGCGTGTCGAGCCGGGAGTTGCCGGCACGCCGGGAGCGTTTCGCCTTCACGTTTCGGCCGAAGCGGGCTGGGATACGTTCCAGTCTCCGCCTCTCGCGTCTCGACCTGATCCGGAGGCCGTTCTTGCGACCTTCTGGGCGAAGGGCGACGGCCCTCGAAGCCAGGTCGTGATCGAGTGGCGGGAACAGGACGGTTCGCGCTGGATGACCACGGTGCGTCTTTCGGAGCAGTGGCAGCACTACGTACTTCCCGTGGAGGCCTTTCGCTATTGGCACGACTCGCAAGTCCGTGGCCGGGGCGGCAAGGGCGACCGACTGCATCCGGAGAACGTCGCGTCCCTCGCACTCGGCCTGGCTCATTCCCATGCGGTCTTCGCGGGCATCAAGGGGCATCGAACGATCTGGCTCGACGAGATCGGGTTCGCCCGCCCGCCGAAATCGCTTCGCCGTCCAAGCGATCTGCTGGAAAGTCACATGGGGCTGCCGGTCATCGAGACGGTTTCGCCCCGCTACAAGCTGTTTCCGGTGACCAACGCCAGGCGGCTTCAAGTAAATCCGGGTCAGCGGATCGCCTCCCAGGTGGACCTGCCGGAGGTTTCCGGCGTCTACGCTCCGACGGCCCGTCCTGACGGTACCGGCCTGGATCGCGAGCGCCGGTGGCGATTTGTGTCGTTGATCCAGAGCCTCGACGAGCACGATCGGGCTCAGGCCTCGCCAGCCTCGTTGTTAGTTCCTTCTGATATGTCCGCGGGCATGGTTCTTTCCGTCCCGATCGCCGATCCCGCGTTCTTTGCCAATCCGGCCATGGCTGAATGGCTGGGCGGGATTGTGCGGCGCATGCTGGGGGGCGTATTTCTATTGGAGGGCGGCGCGAAATACTACGCCTCCTTTGGCGATGAAAAGATGCCCTTTGGGGCCGTCGTGGTCAACCGGGGAAAGGCCGCGGCCACGGTGCGCGTTGAACTGGCCGTGGGCGACCCCGCCGGCCGCGTCTTCAAACTCAACAATTCTTCCCTGTCTGTGCCCCCCGGTGAGCAACGTCGGACGGCCGTCCCGTGGGAAATCCCCAAGGACAAGGGCGATCGATACCAGGTGGTGGTCCGCCTCTTCCAGGACCAGGACTGCATCGACCAGATCGAGCACACCCTGCGCGTCCGGTCGTCGAAGCGGACGCCAGAATTCATCACCGCCCGCGGCGGCGATTTCTATCGGAACGGTCAGGTCTGGAAAGCCCACGGCGTGAACTACATGCCTTCTTCCGGGACAGCCTGCGAAGACCAGGCGACATTTGAATACTGGATGGACGGCCGAGCCTATGGCCAGGAGATCGTTCATCGCGACCTGGTGAATCTCAAGGCGATCGGCCTGAATTCGGTGAGCGCCTTTGTTTATCATCGCTCCCATGCCGACCGCAACCTGCTCGACTTTCTCGGCCAGTGCGAGGAGCTTGGTTTGAAGGTGAACCTCTCGCTCCGGCCCGGCACGCCGATGGATTTTCGCTGGGACGAGATTCGCGAGATGATCGTGGCGAATCGGCTGGCCGAAAACGACACGGTTTTTGCCTACGACCTGGCCTGGGAGCCCATGTGGGGACGACGTCCACAACGCAAGCGCTACGACGCGGATTGGCGAGCGTGGATCGATCGGGAGTGTGGCGGCGTGGCCCAGGCGGAAGCAGCCTGGCAGTTTTCGGCGCCCCGTGAAGACGGCCAGGTGGTTGGCCCGAGTGATGCCCAAGTCGTGACGGACGGCCCGTGGCGGAAGATGGTGCTCGACTACCGGCGATTTCAAAACGGATTGCTCGATGCGGCGTACGGTCGCGCCCGGGAACTGATGCGCACAGTCGACAAGAACCACCTGGTCAGTTTTCGGATGACGATTGCGGGTGATCCGACGGCCGGTCCGGCCCAGATGGCCTTCGACCCGGCCGGGTTGGCCCAAGCGGTCGATCTCATGGAGCCGGAGGGTTACGGACGGATCGGCGACTGGGACAAGGTCCGTCCGGGGCGGTTCACCGTGGCCTACTGCCGGGCCGTGGCTCCCGAACTGCCCGTGATCTGGGCGGAATTCGGCTACAGCATCTGGGACCCAAGCGTGGGCGGTCCGAGTCTCGATCGACTCGATTTCGCGGCCCGCTTCTACGACGACTTTCTGCGGATGGCCCACGAGAGCGGCGCGAACGGGACGTTCTGTTGGTATTCGTGCGGCGGATATCGGGTCAACGAGAGGTCCGATTACGGCATCCTAGGCCCCGACGGGGCGTGGCGTCCTCAGACCGAGGTTCTGCACCGCTGGGCCGGGGCGATGACCGAATCTCGCTCCCGAGAAGCGGTCGATCGCTGGATTCCGATCCAACTGGGGCGGGATGTGGACGGTGTGGCCGGGATCTACCGGCGGACCGAGGAATCGTTCTGGAAGGCGATTGACGCGGGAGAGACCCCCGGTCTGCGGGTCAAATCGGGCGAATAGGAGCCTGTAGGGTGCGTCTTGACGCACCAAGAGGGAGAGAACCGCGAGCAGGAGGTACGTCGAGACGCACCCTACGCTTGAAGAAAGCGATTTTGCGTGCGTTGGCCCTGACCAAATGGGGCTGGCAATCGCTCGACAAGGGGAGATGGGAAGGCTAAGCTATAGGCCGCAACGATCGTGAATCCATCTTCTCCAGCCGTCTTGCGGGCACGAGGTGCGTGATGAGTAGAGCTGCGGTGTTTTTTTTCGCGGGATTTCTTACGGTGTTCTCGGCCGGTGTTGCTTCAGCCCAACTGAAGGCACCCCAGAAGCTGTTCTTTGCCGAGATTCCGGCGGAACTTAAGTCGTCAGTGGAACAGCTCTACGTCTCGCCGAAGCCGGCAGTCCAGGTAGCCGCCGTCGAGAAACTGGTCGCCATGGGGGCGGCGGTCGAGCCGGCCATCCCTTTCATTCTTCCGATTCTCAATGAGAAGATCGACGACAGCGTGCGTCAGGCAGTGGTGGCCATGCTGATCAAGTTGGGCAAGCCGGCTTTGGAACCGGTCAAGCCGCTCCTGAACGCGCAACGTATGGAAACGCGGCTCAATGCCATCGAGATTCTGGAGGCCGTTCCGGACAAGGGCTCGACAGATCCCCTGACGAACCTTGTCTTGCACGATGGGAGTTCCCTCATCCGTGAACGGGCTCTCGATGCTTTGACGCGATTGGCGATGACCAATCCTGCGATCGGCGCCACGTTGCAGGCCACCGTACAGGACGAGAAGGCCCAGCCGGAGATTCGCAGCCGAGCCATGAAGGCCATGGGGCGACTGGCGGGAGGGGCCCTGTCGGTGGATGCACTGGTGGCAATGCTCGAAAATGCCGGAGCGGACATTCGTCTTCGATGCGCGGCCGCGGCGGCGCTTGGCCAGAGCCGCAAGGCGGAGGCCGTCGCACCCCTGGTGAAGGCCCTGGGCGACAAGAAGGCGCCCATTCGAGTGTGGGCGGCCGTGGCCCTGAACGGCAACTCGAGTTCTGATGCCATCAGCGCCCTGACGAAGGCCCTGGGAGACGAGGACGAGCGTGTTCGTGTACGTGCGGCCGATGCCCTGGCCGCCGTGCAGGATCCCAAGGTCATTGAGCCTCTCGCGAAGGCCGTCGGGGACGCCAGTGCTGAGGTTCGGACGTGGGCCGCGATCGGTTTGGGCAACTTCGCAGACGAGAAGGCCCTCGACGCGCTGGCTACGGCCGTCCGCGATACCGACGTTCAGGTGCGGGTAGCCGCGGCAGATTCGCTGGGGCGGACCGGCGCCCACCAGGCGACCCCCTACTTGATGGATCGTCTGAATGACTTCGGCGAAGACGCCGAAGTGCGGGTGGCCGCCGCACGAGCCCTGGGAGGGCTCCGGGATTCCCGCGCCGTACCGACCCTGCTGGGACTGATGAGCGAAAACGACAAGAAGGTTCGCCAATGGGTCGTGTCGGCCCTGGGACGGATCGGCGATGCCCGGGCCGTCGAGCCTCTGATCAAGGCGCTCGGCGACAACGATCCGGCTGTTCGCGGTTGGGCGGCCCTTGCCCTGGGGCGGTTCCGCGACCCGCGGATCATCGAGCCGCTGTTGAAAGCGGCCAAGGATCCCGAAGCCCAGGTCCGCGCTCGTGCGGTCCTTGCCTTGCGAGTGGCGGTGAACGACGCTCGCGTCAAGGCGGCCCTTGAGGCAGCGGCGACCGACCCGGACGCCACGGTCCAGGAGAAAGCCAAGCAGGTGTTGGCCTCCGTTGGTTCCTGACGCCGGATTGTCTCCATTCTGCATCGAAAGAACGGGTATTCTCGCGAAACTCCCGTTGCAGGCCAACAAGTTGTGGGTAGCTGGCTCAAAGGCACTTTGTAATGGGTGGCACGCTCAGAGCGCGAGCGATGGGCGTGGTGATTTGCCCTTCCACGCCCATCGCTCGCGCTCTGAGCGTGCCACCCATGAATAATCCGGGCTAAGACAGGGAAGGGCTCGTTTCACGGCGTTTTTTGGGCACATTCGCACCCCCATATCGGCGAGATCTTGCCCCTCCGACAGGTTGTTGTCGCGGTCCTGGAGCGGAACGACCGAAAGTGGACTAGGCTTGACTAGGTTCCTCGGCCAAAATGGGAACCCTGTTTCAAACGCTTGGACACCAAGGGATGACTCTATAATTCACGCATGGGCATTTACGATCGAGAGTACTATCGCGAAGAGTCGGGTGGATTCCAGGTCCGCAAGCCGGGAACCATTATCGGCTGGCTCATCATCATCAACATCGTGGTGTTTCTGGTGAACGGGCTTTTTAGGACCGGGCAATACGGCGGGCCAGTGAATGATCTGCTCGGCCTCCAGGCGGTCGATTTGTTGAAACCCTGGTTCTGGTGGCGGTTTCTGACGTATGGATTCTGTCACCAAAACATCCCTCATATCTTCGGGAACATGCTGGGCCTGTTCTTCCTGGGCCCCCCTGTGGAGCAGCGTTATGGGTCGCGCGAGTTTCTGCGGCTCTACCTGGTCCTGATCGTGGTGAGCGGCCTAGGCTGGGCGGCCGCCCAGTTCTTTCCCGGCGGGTCCGGGATGGGCGGAGTGGTCGGCGCCTCGGGGGCGGTGACCGGCGTTGTGGTTCTGTTCGCTCTGAACTACCCCCGCCAGACTGTCCTGTTGATGATGATACTGCCCATCCCGGCCTGGCTTCTGGGCGTGCTCGTGGTTGCGAGCGATATTTGGGGTTCGATAGAACAAGCGGGCCAGATCGCCTACCAGGCGCACCTGGCGGGAACCGCAATGGCCTTCCTTTACTGGCAAGGCGGCTGGAGTTTCACCCGGTTGACGGACAAGTTCACTTCAGGAAAACTGCTCCAGCGGCGACCGAAACTCCGGGTTCACCATCCGGATGAGGACATTCCCGAAGAGAAGCCCGATAAGAAAGAAGCGGCTCGGGCTGCCGAGATGGATCGGATCCTCGCGAAGCTGCATCAGGAAGGCGAAGAAAGCCTGACCCGCAAGGAGCGCCGCACCCTTCAGAACGAGAGTCGGCGATTGCGAGAGAAGCGGCGGGACTTGTAGGGGGGCGTTTGGACGCACCTCCTGCTATTGATTCTCTTGCTCTTGGTGCGTCAAGACGCACCCTACGGTCTTGATCAACGGTCGAATTGCCGGAATCGTGATCCCATTTCGGTTGCGTGGCGTGGGGGCAACGGCGCGTGGCTTGCGGTCAGTTGTTCGAGCATCCCTTGGGCGTCGTCGGCCGTGTTGGTGAGCCGATCGAGCCAGAGTGTCCGGAACTGGCCTGTCCCGTCGAAGAGTTCGGGTTGGAAGCACCCGAGAATGCTTTGGGCGATGCGGGCGTTGAGATCGCCGTTGGGGCTGGCCGCCGTGAATCCCTTTTCGAAGGCCGCTCGAACGGAGGCTTGGATGAGCGGCCAGGCGTGCCGTCCGCCGGGCATCTTGGCCTGGAAGTGCAGGTCTTCGGCGAAATCGCGGGCTCGTTCCGGATCGACGGCGAATTCGGCCACGTCTTCCAGGCTTGTCAGGTAGCCCACGAACATGTCGGTCCAACGTTCGGCGTGGCGTCGGAGCCGGTTCAACTTGACGCCCAGTTCTGCCGAAACGGCCGACCCCTGCAAGAGCAACGTGAGGACCCGATGGCGGGCTTCGAGGTGACCGATGAGCACGCCTCGTGCGATCGGTTCGGCCAGATCGGCTCCTTGTCGGCGGTCGTGGGCACACGAAACGGCGGCCCAGACCCGGGTGAGGACCTCGCCCGTAAAAACCTCTTCCACGACTCCGCGAACCAGGGTTTCCCGGGGCCCGGGGGTCACGGGGCCCTGTTCGGCTGCCTGGGAGGTAATTTGCTTGAGGGTCCGTCCCCAGCGATCCAGGCGGGATTTGGAGGCCACCCAGTATTCCTCAATATTCCTCTCGGAGATCGGCAGACCGGAGCGGATGAATACGGGACCATGGGCGGAGACCAGGGCGGCCATTTCGGCCAGTTCGCTTGCGTGCATTATTGGGAGCCAATCACGAAGAGTTGGGCACGGACGAAAGACCAGTCGCGAGTCGCCCGCGGCGGACGACTGCCCCGTAAACAAGCAATCGGAATACCGAATCTCAAGTGGACGTCGCTTTCCATGGTCGGTGCCGATCCCAATGTGGGATCTTGCAAGGACTTGCGGCGTGGAAGAATTAGCCGGGGAGAGAGGAGGCCAAGCAGGCATGTGGTTGCCTTTTGGCAACATCCCCGTGTCGTGGAGAGCCCTCAAGCAGCGTGGCGACGCCAATGCGGGCCTTGCAGGCGGTGCCCGCCGGGGGCCAATTCGTCGGACTGGTCGGCCGGGCGGTGGATGCGAAGGCGCCGCGGGGCCACGTGAACCAGGAGCGGCGCCATCGCGCCGGCCACCCACACGAACGAGACGGGTTCGAGAGGGATCCGAAATCGAACCGACGTGATCACCAGGACGTGGAACAAGGTGACGCTTGCGAAGATGGCATAGGTGGGCCAGAACTGCCGCCATCGGTGCAGGCTGACGAGCAGCCCCACGAAGGCCAGGACAAGCCAGACGACGGTAGCAAGCCGATAGAGCCGGTTGGCCGCCTTCGGATTGGTATCGTCGAACAGCAGGAAATAGCGGAGCCGGTTGAGGCAGAGTCTGCCGTAGCGTGCGGGATTCTCGCGGATGAACTGAAGGGTCTTGCGGCCGAGCAGATCGCAGCGTTGTATTTCGGAGAGCCCGGCCAGTTCCCGGTAGCCGTCGGGGCGGAGGAGCACATCGTCGATATAGACCGTTTCGTGCCGGGCTTCCCAGAGGGCTTGATTGATCCCGGCCAGGGTCCCGTCGTGGGCCAACCGCAAGGTTTCGGCGTTGGCCTTGGGGATCTTGTCGGTGCCCCAACTGGCAGGATTATTGCCTTGCCAGAAGGCGTAGCCGAAGGTGGACTTGATAAAGACGAATCGTCCGTGAACGTAGCCGTTGCGGATCACCCAGGGCGCGATGACCAACGCCGCGACCAGCGCCATGGAGGCGACCCGTGCGAAAGAGCGCGTCAGGCTTCGAGAGTGCTTGAGGTCGGCGATCCAGAAGGCCAGGGCGCAGATCGGCAGGGCGAGCGCCAGAATCGGTTCGATCAACAGGAGGAACCCGGCGAGAAGCCCCGCCAGAGCGGCGCCTCGCCACGTGCCTCGCAAACGAGGCTCGGCGACGACAGCCAGGAGAAGGGCGAGCCCTAAGGCGGCCCAAAGGGCTACCTGAAGATGGGTGACCATGTAGAGGTGCGTCGGGTAGATGGCGGCGCCGATCCCGGCCAGCCAACCCGCCGCTCGATTTTCGGGGACGAGGGACCAGGCCAGCCAGGCGACGGCCAGAACGAGCAGCGTGCCCGCCATGCACTGGATCACCTGGACAGCGAGGATCGAGGCCGGAGATTCGACTCCCAGGCATGCGTAGACCCCGGCCAGGAAGAAGGGATAGAAGGGCGCCTGCTGCGATGTGGGCCGGGAGGGGGCCCCGAGGAACTCGATCGAGAATCCTCTGCCGTCGAGGAGATTCTGGGCGATTCGCCCGTGCTCGTAGGAAAGGGGCGCAGCATGATCGGACCAAAGCGTCGCCACGACGCCAAGGCGCAGGGAGAATGCCAGCAGTGCCAGCATCACCAACGCAATCGTGTTTCGGGATGGGGACATGGCGGGGGGGATTGTAGGGATCCGTCAGGACCCCGACAAGAGCAGAATGGTGAGGGCCCACCCTCCAGCCTGGGCTGCACGGAATGCGCGTGGTCCAATTTCATCGTTTTCGAATAATTCGGCGATGGATTCCTTCTTGCGGGAAGGAACCGCGGTTTCAAGTGACGTAAGTCGATTGTCACAAGGGCTTTCTCGGAGACCACCCGATTGCAGGGTCTTCTTCAGCCCGTATTGGATGGCGGTGTGTCGGGTTTCAAGCTCAAGCGGCGCGAATCTCCGCGGGTTGTGTTGCCTGTGGATTTCCGTATATTGACTAAGCTCGGGAGCTCTTCGAGTCCGTCGCTCCCTCGCGACCCGTCGTTCGTCGTTTTGGCGATCTCCCGATTCCCACGACTCACTCATGAATCCTCGCATCGATCGGCGCTCTCGGGCCGTTGTTGCTTCTTCTGACGGGAAATTTGACCATGTCGATGACAGATTGGGTTAGCGGCCGAGTGTTCAATCTCGTGCACCGCCACAATCTTGTTTATAACACGTGCTGGGAAGACCCCAGGCTCGACCGGGTGGCGCTCAAACTCGGACCGGATGATACGGTCCTGGTGATCACGTCGGCGGGGTGCAATGCCCTCGACTACGCCCTGGCAGGAGCCAGGCACGTCCATGCCGTCGACATGAATCCTCGCCAGAATGCGCTGCTCGAGCTCAAGCAATCGGCGATCCGAAACCTGGACTACGAGACGTTCTTTCAGATGTTCGGACGGGGCCACCTGCCGGATGGGCGCCGGATCTATCGCGATCGGTTGCGAGACTCTCTGTCGGAGTGGTCGCAGAAGTACTGGGACAAGAAGATCCGGTACTTCTGCAGCAAGCGGCGGACGTTCTTCTTCCGGGGAACCTGCGGCTCCTTGGCGCGGATGATGAATGTGTATATCGATCGAGTCGCCAAGGTGCGACCGTGGATCGATCAGGCGCTGGCCGCCAAGACGGTGGAGGAGCAGCGCGAGATTTACGAGAACCACATTCGCGACCGGTTCTGGTCGAAACCCATGCGGTTCCTGATGAATCGCGACTCGACCCTGTCGATGGTCGGGGTACCCCGGGCGCAACGCACGCAGGTCGAGTCTCAATACGAAGGCGGGATCGCCACGTTTGCCAAGGATTGCGTCGACGCCGTTTTCAGCCGGCTGCCCATTGAGGACAACTACTTTTGGCGAGTTTACATTAATGGCGAGTACACGCCTGAGTGTTGTCCCGAATACCTGAAAGCGGAGAACTTCGACAAGCTCCAGGGTGGCCTCGTCGACCGCGTGAGCACCCACACCGACACCGTCCAGGGGTTCCTCGAAGGCCACGACGGGCAGATCTCGCGCTACGTCCTGCTCGACCACATGGATTGGTTGAGCGACAAGTATTTTCCGCTCCTCGAGGCCGAGTGGCAGGCGATTCTCGATCGTGCCGCTCCGGAGACCCGCCTCATCTGGCGAAGCGGCGGCCTGAGAACCAACTTCCTCGATCGCGTGAAGGTCATGGTGGGCGGCATGGAACGCCCGCTTCAGGAACTGCTCCGCTACGAGCAGGAGCTTGCCGAGGAGTTGCACGAGAAGTGCCGCGTTCACACGTACGGCAGTTTCTATATCGCCGAACTGGCTGCTTGAGGTAGCCGTTATGGCGATATTGTCCGATCTGAAAGTGCTCTACCACCTGACGATGAAGCCGATCCGGGGCGAGGATCATGCTTCGCGCATGGAGAGCTTCTACGGTGGCCAGGCCGAAGCCTACGACAGCTTCCGCAAACGGTTGCTGAAAGGTCGCGAGGAATTGTGGTCCCTGCTCGACGTGCCCGAGGACGGCGTTTGGGTCGACATGGGCGGCGGCACGGGCGCCAACCTGGAGAATCTCGCCGAGAACATGGGCCGGCTGAAGAAGGCCTACGTGGTGGACTTGGCGACGTCGCTGCTGAAGGTGGCCTCCGAGCGGTTTCAGGCTCGGGGCTGGACGAATGCGGAAGCGGTAGAGGCCGACGCGACGACGTGGCGTCCTGCCGAAGGGGCTGCCGACGTGGTCACCTTCTCCTATTCGCTTACGATGATTCCCGACTGGTTCGCCGCTCTCGAAAATGCGGTGGCCATGTTGAAGCCGGGTGGCACGATTGGGGTCGTTGACTTCTATGTTTCGCGGAAATACCCCTCGGAGGGGTTCGCTCGCCACGGTTGGCTGACCCGTTCCTTCTGGCCCGTGTGGTTCGCTTCCGACAACGTCTACCCGTCGACGGACCACGTGCCCTTCCTGCACCGGAATTTCGAACCGGTGCAGTTTCAAGAGCATCGAGGGAAAGTCCCTTATTTCCCGTTGTTGCGAATGCCTTATTACGTCTTCGTGGGCCGGAAGCCGGCGGGCTGACATGAGCTTTTAAGTTGTTGCACCGAGTTTCGTTGCGCCGCCCGTGTGCCGCCGAGGCAGACACGCCGATACCTGCCGCGTAGCGGCAATATTTGAATGGCTAGGGGTGAAGCCCCTGGGGCTCAAGTTGCGGGGACTATGCCGCGTAGCGGCATTACTCCCAACCACCGAAAAAGCCCTGTTGTGCCACTACGTGGCACAGCTAAGATCTACCGGCGAGTCCAGGGGTTGCACCTCTGGTCATTCACATTGCGCCACTACGTGGCGACGCTTGCTTACGCATATGCGTCTGAAAGTGCATCCACTACAGAAATGAGCTATTTCTCGGTGTCGGCTTTCTCGGGTGCGACCTTTGGTGTCAGTACGATGGTAACCGGCGTACTCAATTCAGGGATCTTCTCCGTGAACGCTTCGAATCGGAGGTCGGCGTTCGCGTCGGAACTCTGGATGGGTACGTCGAGGGTGGCGCTGGCGAAGTTGGAAACGCAAATCAACTCGCCGGATTGATCGGCCGTGTAGTATTCCTTTCCGGTTTCCTCGTCCTTCCACATCCTGCTGCCCGCGAAGACGAAGGGGTAAGCCATGGCCTTGCCAGTTGTGTTATCGAGGATCCAGTCCTGGGCACGAGCCTTTTGGACCTTGCCCTCGGTGTCCTTCCAGAGGAGGGTGATTTCGATCTCCGTTCCCGTCGGCGGAGCATAGGGCTCCCACTGCACGGGCGTGCCCTGCTTCGCACCCACGGCCAGAAGTCCGGCGTGTACGATGAAGGCCTTCACCGGAACGGTCAGGACGGACTCATGCTCCTTGGTCTGGTAGAGGCAGGCGAACATCTCCAGGGGGGCGCGACGCTGGCAGACCAGCGATTGCATGATCACGCTCTTGCGGTCCTTCGAAAGCCAGATCGGCTGCTTTGGGTTGAGACGATCGTTTTGTTCAAGGCCCTCCACGAGGGGCTCGCCCCAATCGAATTCGTCCTTGGTCAGGGGACGCTCGTCCTCGGGCGTCGGCGGCTCGGCGGGCTCCGTTTTGGGGGCTTCAGGTGCTTCTGCTTCCTGGGCGGGCGACGTTTTTTCCCGCTCCGTTTCTTTGTTGGCCCACTCCACCATTTCCTTTGACAGCTTCACATCTGTTCCCACTTCGGCGGTCACCGCCGCCGCCGCTTCTTCCGGGGGCTCTGGTGCAGGCGGGGCCGGTTCGGCCTCGGGGACGGGGACCGCGTCCGTGGAGCCGGTTACGGCCGGGCTGGCAGCGGGCGGAACGCCGTCCGACGGCACCGCTGTGGGAGGACTGTCTGACTGTTGGGGGCAACCTGCAAGAATGCAAGCCAGCAAGGCATAGGTCGCACCGACCCAACTTATCCGACCCGAGACCGACTCGTTTCTCTTCATGGCAGGGACCTTGGTGAAAGGACAGGCTGAGGATGGCCCTCCTGGGAATCCCAGGATGGGCATGTCGGAGGGGGAAGTCCTCCTCCGTCAAACCTGATAGGATAATGTTCCGCCGGGGGACACCACAATCCCCAGGCAACTCTTCATGCAGTTCTCGGCGCAGGCGTCCGGAGGGAAGATGATCCAGCAGAAATCCAGCAGCTCCATTTTGCACCAGAATGCCGCGGTTTGGCACAAATCGGCGCCGGAGAAGATCCGCCGCGCTTGTCGAGAAGACGATCCCGCGATCGGCTGGACCCGTTGGCGCGACCATCTGGCGAAACGGAAATCGCCGGTCCCCCCGAGCGAACTGTGGCCTGGCAAGGCAGACCTTCTCCTTGCGGCCTCCGCGGGCCTCGGCGTGGATGGCGAAACGAAAGGCCTCCTGGCAAGCCTGCGGCGCCCCGACAAATCGGAGCCCTGTTGGGGCGAGAAGGTTGAGACTTGGATCGAGGGCATCCTGTCTGGACCGGTGGATCCAAGACGGGCCCTCGAGGCGGTCGCCTGGGCTCATGCCCTGCCCGAGGCTGCCGCCCGACTCGATTGCGAGGCTTGGTGGAAGCTCCTCGACCATCTCTGCGGACTCGCCCGCGATGCGAGCGAGATGCCTTTGGACGGGCAGCCGCTCGTACAGCAATTGTTGGGCGGCGAGCTTTCGCTGACCCTGGCGTTCCTGTTGCCGGAAATCGTGCCTTGCCGCAAGGGAGCGAAGGCCGGTCGGAAGATTCTCTCCGAGGGCATCACCGAGTTGATCGACGGCGAGGGACTTCCGAACTGTCAAATCCTTGATGCCTTCCGGCCCCTGATGGCCTGCTGGACACGATGCCGTGTGCTTGGACGACACCTGGAAAAGGGGAGCACGAACACGAAGGCGGGATACCAGTACGAATGGGCGGTTCGCGCTGCCTTGCGACTTTGCCGACCAGACGGCGGCCAGGTCTTCTCCCAATCCGGCGACGAGGGGGACGACCTGGATTGGATTGCGGCGGCCCTTGCCTGTGGCGGCGATGAAGACGACGAATCGATCGCCTCGCTGGCCCTACCCGGACGCGCGCGATTGAAGGGGCTCGACGAGACGCTGCTTCCCTCGCCCGCCGATCATTCCGCCTGGGCCTGCCTGGCTGTCATGCAGCCGGCCTGGGGCTTGAGCGAACCGAAACTGGCCCTGGCGTATGAGGGCCAGGATTTTCGGATGGAGCTCTCCCATCAGGGGGAATTGTTGCTGGACGGAACCTGGACGCCGGAGATCCGTCTGGGCGAGAAGGTGCTCCAGCCGGAAGGCGACTGGCAGGTCCTGTGCTGGGTGAGCGACGATGACGTCGACTACCTGGAGTTGGAGATGCAACTGAAGGGGGGAACGCGCATTCAGCGTCATGTGGCCATGGCTCGGGAAGATCGTTTCCTGTTTCTGGCCGATGCGATCCTGGATTGCCCCGGGGACACGGTCCAATACTGCGGACGCTTTTCGTTGGCTAACGAGGCCGGGCTTGCCCCTGCGGAAGAGTCCCATGAAGCGTTTCTCATGGGCGAGAAAGCGGCGGCCCTGGTGCTCCCCTTGGCCCTGCCGGAGTGGCGAGTGGAATCGTCTCCCGGCCAGTTCGTGGCGACTTCCGACACGATGGAACTCCAGTTGTCCGGGCAGGGAGGGATGCTGTTCGCTCCGCTCTTTTTCGATCTCAAGCCGCGTCGCACGACCCGACCCGCCACCTGGCGGCGTCTCACGGTAGCCGAGCGTCTTGAGATTGTGCCGCCGAGCGTCGCGGCGGGCTACCGCGTGATGGTGGGCAAGAACCAGTGGCTGATCTATCGTTCTCTCGCCCCGGCAGCCAACCGCACACTTCTGGGCCACAATCTGGCCACGGAGATGCTGATTGCCCGGTTTGACACGAAGGGCGAGGTTGAGCCCCTCATCGAGATGGAAGGGGAGTGAGGCGGATTCTGCTTCAGCCCGGCTATTCCACTTCAGCCCGGCTGCTACCGTCATTTTTGAAGAAACGTTGCAGCGACGGAAACCGGGTGATTTGCAGCCGGGCTTTTGGAGTCGGCGCCAATGGAAGCCAAGAGCCGGGCTAGCTCCGCAGCCTCCGCGGTCAGGCCGCCCGGTATGAGGTGGTCGATTCAAGAGCCCGGCTATTCTGCTTCAGCCCGGCTATTCTGGTTCAGTCGGACTCGCTCTGGGAGATTTCCTGGACGTCTTCGAAGGCTTCCATGAGTGCTTCGACGATCACCGGGTCCCACTGTTGTCCTGCGCCGCTGCGGAAGATCGCCTCGATCTTCTCTAATGGCATTCCCTGCCGATAAGGCCGGTTGCTGGCCATGGCGTCGTAGGCGTCGGCCACGGCGACGATCCGAGCCGAGAAGGGGATTTTCTCGCCGCCAAGCCGGCCGGGGTAGCCGTGGCCGTCCCAGGATTCGTGATGGTGCAAGACGACGGGGAGCACTTCGTCAAGCTTGCGGAGATCGCGGAGGATCTTATGGCCCACGGTCACGTGGGTTTTGATGTGTTCGTATTCCTCGTCGGTCAATTTCCCGGGTTTGCGCAGGACGGCGTCGTCGACGCCGATCTTGCCAATGTCGTGGAGCAGGCCAGAGAGGTAGATGGCCTCAACCAGTTTGTTGTCGCAGTTCAATTGCTCGGCCAGGCGAACCGAGATTCTTGCGACGCGATCGCTGTGGCCGCACGTGTAGGGATCTTTGGCGTCGATCGAGGAGATCAGCGAACGGATGATCCCTTCGAGCATGTCCCGCTGTTGGCGGTAGAGATCGATATTGCTGCTGTGAATGCTCAGGATGGCGGCGACCGAGTTGAGCAAACTGGCTTCGACGGTGCCGAACTCGAGGTTGGCCACGTGGTTGATGGCGACCAGATGGCCCAGGAGGCGATCGCCTTCGGAAAGGGGCACGGCCACCAATTGGCGAACCTCGCCGAGGGGCCAGTCGATGCGTCCGGTCTGGCTTTCGTTGATCACGACGGGCTGGCTCGACGAGCACAAATCCAGCAGTTCGAGGGTTTCCTCGAACTGTTGCTGGTCGATTGGGCAGTCGCCGTGAAGGATCATGGAGGCCTGGCTCTGCGATCCGGCGGGCAGGGTCTCGTCTTCCTGCTCCCGAGGGAGCATGTGGAGGATCAGGGCCTGGGCCGGCACCACGTCAGCGAGCCATTTCAGGGCGAGGCGTCCCAGTTCATCGTCGGAACGCGAGATTCGCAGATTGTGGGTGAGGCGATAGAGCAGGGAGATCTCTTCGTAGGTATTCGCAAGGTTCTGCGAGACGCTTTCGACCTCTTCTGCGGAACGCTCCACCTGGCTGACGGCCTGGACGTGGTCGAACATGATTTTCGCCACGCGTTCCAGGGAGGGGCGAGCCCATGGGACCTGCTTGCTTCCCCATTTCCGGGCGGCGTCGGGCGGCATGCCGAGAAGTCGCGCCGCCTCGGCCAAGTCCTCGTCCGGATTCACCTGGCGGACAACGAACGAACCGACGGCGACGCGCCCATCCGTGGTGAGCCCCGTCAAAGGGAGCGCAAGCACGATAAACGGATCCTCGTCCTGGATGATCTCCGGACGTTTCCGACTCGCCACGACACGGCACAACTCACCTCGCAACTGCCAATCCGAATCGGGGGGCCCTTGCGGGCGGAAAAGCAATTCACCGGAACGCCCGTCGATCAGCGCAAAGGGCACGCCGAATCCCTGCTCCAGAAGTTCCAGGGCGTGCCGATCGGCCGATTCGAGACGATCCGCCGCAGGCGGCAACGGGCGAGGTCGAGACTTGGTTGTAGTGTCAGCGAGATTGTCCATAAGAAGGCACGCTTTCCAGGTTCGGCCCAGTCCATCGGTGTCGTGAAAGACCGGCGCAACACGATTCGGCCAAGGGGGCTGCCGGAAACCGCCGACTCCCAGGCATGTCTGCCGAGGCGAAGTTCTTGCGGCGCGGTCTTCCCCTTACTAACCATAGGCCACAGACTGGGGCGGCGAGAGCGTCTGGGACGAGAGGTCCCGAGGAGGCGGGAAGAGACGTGAGGGTCTTGACACTTGTGTGGCCTGTCGCCAACGGGCGGGACAGGCCACAGCGGGGGAAGGGACTACGAAGATCCACCAGTTCCATTGGCGGAGTCGAAGGCCTCCCTGGCCTGCTCGTCGATATTGCTCCAAAAGACGCTGTTGCTTCCGCCCAAGCCGCCGATTGCGGTGATAGCCATCATGATAATCAGGGCGAGCATCACCGAATACTCAACGGCCACGGGGCCATCGTCGTTTTCCAGAAATCGAAGAATGGAATTCATGTTATTACCCTGGGTGCCTCTCGGCGCGCGTCCTGTCGCGTCCTGGATGTCGTCTCTGCGCCCGCTGCAAGGAGGAGGAACCAAGAGGGTTCCCATAAGAAAGCTACGTTATTTCCAGCCCGAGTCAACCGACGTTTGAGGCAGCCGCAGCCTGACTGGAGGGCGTCTGCGGCACTTGATGCTGCTCGATCGCTTTGCGGGCTTTTCCGAAGGTGAGAATTGTGACGACTGCCAGGAAGGCGATGAAGACCACGCGCAGCACGTGCCTGGGCAGAACGTGGGTGAGGCGTCCGCCGAAATAGCTGCCTACGACGGCGGTCGGGATCAACATGGCCGCCAGGAGGAGGGATTCCTGAATGGCAATGCCGTGGCCGGCAAGGGTCAGGTTCTTGTGAATTGCTCCGACGAGGGAGGCGAAAGGAATGGTCGCGGCGCTGTTGGCGATTGCCCGACGTAGCGGCACCTTGAGGACAACTTGCTGGATGGGCACGCAGATCGCTCCGCCGCCGATGCCCAGAAGACCCGCGAAGAGCCCCATGACCAACCCGACGAACACCACCTTTCTCGGCTGCGCCGGCGGCTCCTTTCCGGGCTCGCCGGTCGTTTTGGGTGGTCGGAGCATACGGTAGAGGTTGTACCCGATCACGTACACGAGGAAACCGCAGAGGGTCATGGCCAGGTAGGCGCCGTTCTCTTTGGCAAACAAGTGGCTGTTGCTCAGGGCCACGCCCGCAACGATTCCCGCGATGGCCGACGGGATGAGCCAGGTGACCACGGATCGCATGATGGCGCCGGCCTTCCTGTGGGCCAGGACGGAGGGGGCTGCGACGAACACGTTCGTGATCATTGCCGAGGCCTGGAGCAGGTGTTGGTCGTCGCCCCGGTAGCCGGTTGTCGTGGAACTGAGATAGAGAATCAGGGCCGGAATGATGATCAACGAGCCGCCAATTCCGAGCAGTCCGCCCAGGATACCCGCGACGAGGCCGATGATTCCGGGGATGAGCAAAGTCATGGGGACGCCAACAAGGGGGCTGAGGAGAGAAGGCTGAAGGCTGGAGACTGAAGGCTGAAGGGGTGTGGTTGCGGAGGTTGTTGGTGCATTGGGGTCGCCTCGCTTTGGGAATCGGCCTCGCGTCAAGGACTACAGCCTACGGTCTTCAGCCTTCGGTCTTGACAAGTTCCTCCAGGGCGGCGGCAAAGGCGCCGTGGATTCCTTCGGTGAACAGGACGAACCGGACCAGTTCCGGCGCTCCTTGCTCTTCCAGGAACTGTTTCGCCGTGGTCAAGGCGATCCTGGCGGCCTGATCGACGGGATAACGGTACACCCCTGTGCTCAACGAAGAGAACGCCAGGCTGCGGCAGCCATTCTCGACGGCCACCTCCAGGCACCGGCGGTAGGCCGAGGCCAGCAGTTCCGGTTCGCCTCGCCGGCCACCGCTCCACACGGGTCCGACGGTGTGGATGACGTACTTCGCCGCCAGATTTCCCGCTCCGGAAATCACGGCCTCGCCAGTGGGGCAGCCCCCCGGGTAGCGTCGGTCCGTCTCCTCCATAATGGTCCGGCCGCCTCGCCGGTGGACCGCTCCGTCGACGCCTCCCCCCCCAGCCAGTTGGCAGTTCGCCGCGTTGACGATCGCATCGACCTCCTGGAGAGTGATATCTCCCTGCACCAATTCCAGGGTCTGCCCGTTGATCAAGACTTTCATCGAGAAGCCCTCCGGAAGCCGATTAGTCCTGCGCAACCCATTGATATCAAAACGGATAGAAAAACTCGCCGAGCGTAAACCGTCCCGGGGTCGGCTCAGGGGAGAGATGTTCAATGTACCGCACGGGCTTGCTGAGCGGCAACCGTCACCTCGTTTGACCAGTGTTCGGGAGCCGCAAGCCTTGCCGCAAATCGCCAATTGTACCGATTTTTCCACATTCCAGGTCGACGTATGCTACACTTATAGGTCCTTAATAGGCCACGCTCATGGGTCTTGCGGAAGGGCCGCTCGCTGCGGTTGACCGGATGTTCCACTGTCCGCCCGTCGCGGCATGCTGATCTTGTGTTGCATGAAGAGAGACTTCGGGAGTTGCATTCAATGCCCAGTACCTGTCCGCCAACCACAAGCAGGGCCTCCCGGAAGTGGATAGCTGTCGGAGCGACGACGGTTCTTGGAGCGACTCGGACGGGGCTTCGACAGGCGGTCGTTCTGGGCATCCTCCTGGGAGTCACCGGTGTTGCCGCCGCTCGCGACGTCTATGTCGACAACGTGGTCGGCAACGATCAGTTTTGGGGGATTCGTCGAGAGTCTCTCGACGATAGTTCCGGGCCTCTGAGGACGATCGCACGAGCCCTGGAAATCGCCATTCCGAGCGACCGAATCGTGCTGGTTAACACGGGCCAGCCCTACCGAGAGAGTTTCACTCTGTTTGGAAGTCGCCACAGCGGAACCTTGCAGCGGCCTTTCACCATCGTTGGCAATGGGGCCATCCTCGAAGGCGCCGACGAGATCCATATCGATCGTTGGCAGCACGTTCAGGGGGATGTGTTCCGGTTTCGGCCTCGGGAACTGGTCTATCAGCAGTTGTTCCTCGAGAGCAAGCCGCTAACTCGCATTCTCTGCTCCCGGCCCTGCACGGCGCCTCCCGAACTGGAGCCCATGGAGTGGTGCCTCCATCGAGGTTACATTTATTTCAGGGCCGAAACGCTCAAACGGCCGGAGGACTACGCCCTCACCGTGGCTTCCCGCCGGGTCGGCATCACGCTTTACCATGTCGAGAATGTGGCGATCGTCGATCTGACCATTCAGGGCTTCCAGCTCGACGCCATCAACTGCCACAACAGCGCCCGGGACATCGCAATCGACCGCGTGACCTGCCGCGGAAACGGTCGTGCGGGAATTGCCGTCGGCGGAGCGTCGCTGGTGAATATCGAGGAGTCGCTGGTGGGCAATAACGGCGAAGCCCAACTGCTGACCAATCCCTACTCCGAGACCTTTGTGCGCGACTCGAATCTCCTGTCGAACACGGCCCCGGCCTGGCTCGATCGCGGCGGCGTCGTGATCCTCGACGGCAACGAGATCCACGGCGGTCTCGACGAGCGATCCGCGAAGGCCGAGGAAGTTCCGGCGGAGTCGTAGTCGGCTTTCCGCACGCGCGCTGGAGTCAACGGAAGTCTCTCTCTTTGCAAGGAACTTGACATGAAACCGCTGCGGATACTCCTGCCCATCCTGTTTGCGATCCTGACCACTTTCGCTACCGTCCAGGCCGACGAACCGGCAGCAGAGGGTGAGTGGATGCCGCTCTTCAACGGCAAGAACCTGGACGGCTGGAAGATCAAGATCCGGGGCTACGACCTGGGCGAGAATTTTGGCGACACCTTCCGCGTCGAGGACGGCCTGCTCAAGGTGTCCTACGACCAATACGAAAAGTTCGACAACCGCTTCGGGCACATCTTCTACGAAAAGCCCTTCTCCCACTACATTCTCCGGGTGGAGTACCGGTTTGTAGGCGAGCAGGTGGCCGGCGGACCCGGCTGGGCCATCCGGAACAACGGGATCATGTTCCACGGCCAGACGCCCGAGAGCATGGGCAAGGATCAAAGCTTCCCCGTGTCGATCGAAGTGCAGTTGCTGGGCGGGAGCGGCAAGGGCAAACGGTCCACGGCGAACGTCTGCACGCCCGGCACGAATTTTGTCCAGAACGGCAAGCTCATCACGAGCCACTGCAACAGCTCGACGTCCAAAACCTATCACGGCGATCAATGGGTAACCGTCGAACTCGAGGTTCACGGCAGCGAGTTGATCCGCCACCGCGTGAACGGCGAGCTTGTGTTCGAATACACCCAACCCCAGCTCGATCCCAAGGATGGCGACGCGAAGAAGCTCATCCACGGCGACAACCTTCTGCTCGATCGCGGCACCATCTCCCTCCAGGCCGAGAGTGCCCCCTGCGAGTTCCGCAAGATCGAGATCAAGGTGCTGGACGAGTCGCCAAGGTAGCAGGCACGCTCCGTCGTGCCGTCCGCCAAGCAGATCCCTGACTCTCTTCTGCCGGTGATACGCAGGAGCCGTAGGGTGCGTCTTAACGCACCTCTTCCGTGCCGAAGGCACAGCCCTAAGTCAGCCCAGGGTGAAGCACCGTGAGCGCCGCGAACGTTGCGCAACCCTGGGACCCCGGTCCGCCCAACCTCCGCCAGCCCCAACGGGGCGGCCCTAAGGTGCGTCTTGATGCACCTTCCCGTCTTGGTGCTACGGTGTTTTTGCCGGCACAGGCCCCGCCGTCAGCGAGATCTCCTTGCCGTTTGCCCGAAGGGAGGTGACCACGCAGACGAGATAGTCGTCGCCGCTCGGCAGCACGGTTCGCTTGGCAATCGGAAGAAACGTCTCGCGGTTCAGGCAAAGCGCGATTTCTCGAAAATGCGATTGGTCTGACTGTCCCTTGGGTTGCGCGTGCAGGAAGAGGTGCTCGTCGTTTTCCATGACGACGAGGTCGAACCGTTCAGTCAGTTTCTCCACGTCGTCGGCGAAAACAAGGGGCAGGCAGGCCTTGGGAGATTCTGAACAGATTGCCATCAGGTTGATCTGGGCAATCCGAAACTCGAAGACGGAGAACAAGCAACGAAGAAGTCGATATCCGAGTGAACGTGGTTCCTGTTCCTCGCTCTCCTTGTCGCTTGCCTCGTCCTCGGCAAATGCTTTGGCATCAGGCGTTGGCAGGGCGCCCTCTCGCATCCGATCCTGGTACTCGCGAATTTCACGACGCAAGGCTCTATGGGTAATTGCTCCCTCCTCGTGAACTTGGAATTCTTCCGGCGTCCACACAAGACGGGTGGACGTCTCCCCAGGCACGTTGCGGCCCTTTCCATCCATGGGCCAGGACTCCAATTGACCGCAGTTGTCCGCCGTGATCACGAAGCGCCCGCGACCCGTGTATTGCGCCGGGGAATCTGGCGGATCGAAATCCCAATGCTTCTCAAAGCTCGCGTATTCAATCTCGATGTCCTTCCAGTCCCGCCTCAGCTCCTGGATCCGCTCAATAACATACTCCGGCGGCAGATCACTCACCCACCACGGTTCTGCCCAGGCGACCTCGCTGCCTGCTAGCACGGCGAATAGACAGAAGACCACTGCGGATTTGCCGAATCCCATCGTGTTGCCTCCAAGCCAGGAAAAGAAGTCCAACCGCCTTTGCCAGTAGGGTATTCGTTTCTGGAAAGTCAAGGAAGACGGATTTGGCAAAGTAGCAGGCACGCTCCGCCGTGCCGTCCGCCAAGCAGATCGCGGATTCTATTCCGTCCGTGATACGCGGGAACCGTTTGCGCAAACAGGATGCCGAGCGGACAGTCCGGTCCTTTCTTGGGACGTTTGGCAGGGAAGGTGGGAGTATTTCTGTCTGCTTGGCGGACGGCACGGCGGAGCGTGCCTGCTACTTTGGGTCTCGACGCACCTCACCCTACCTGTCATTGCCGGGGGGGTGGCGTAAAATGGGGGAACCATCAAGATTCCCCTTTCTCTGGTCCTACCGGATGCCGAAACACTCTCGCCGCCCTGCTGCCCCGCTGCCCCTGACCGGTTCGCCGCCGCTTCCCATGACGCCGGAAGAGGTGTCGGCTCGCGGCTGGGATGAGGTGGACGTTGTTTTCGTGACGGGTGACGCCTATGTGGACCATCCGAGCTTTGCCATGGCGCTGCTGGGCCGGGTGATGGAAGACGCGGGTTACCGCGTGGCGATCCTGAGTCAGCCCGACTGGCACTCGTGCGAGCCGTGGCGGCAGTTCGGCAGGCCCCGGCTCTGTTTCGCCGTCAGTGCGGGCAACATGGACTCCATGATCAACCACTACACGGCCAACAAGAAGGTCCGCAACGACGACGCCTACAGCCCGGGCGGGCAGCCAGGCCGGCGTCCCGATCGGGCCACGCTGGCCTATTGCCAGCGGGCGAGGGAAGCCTTCCCCGGCACGCCTGTCCTCGCCGGCGGGGTGGAGGCCAGTCTGCGGCGACTGGCTCACTACGACTATTGGAGTGACAAGGTCCGCCGCAGCATCCTCCTCGACGCCAAGGCCGACCTGCTCGTCTACGGTATGGGCGAGCGGGGGCTGTTGCAGATTCTCGAGCGTCTGGCTGAGGGTGAACCCCTGAACCAACTCCGCGACGTTCGCGGTACGGCCTACCGGCTGGGGGCGAGCGAGCCCGCGCCGGAAGAAGACACGGTGCGGCTGCCCAGTTTCGAGGAGGTGTCAACCGACAAGCGGGCCTTCGCCCGCATGACGAAGCTCGCCCACCTGGAGACCAACCCGTTCAACGCGCGGCGGCTTGTTCAGTACCACGGGCGCGAGGCGGTCGTCGTTAACCCGCCCCAAATGCCGATGGAAGAGGCGGAGATGGATCGGGTTTACGGGTTGCCTTACACGCGGCGACCCCACCCATCCTACGGCGATCAGCCAATTCCGGCCTTGCAGGTCGTGCGCCACTCGATCCAGATCATGCGCGGTTGTTTCGGCGGTTGCAGCTTCTGTTCGATCACGGCCCACGAGGGATGCATCATCCAGAGTCGTAGCGAGCAGTCGATTTTGGAGGAAATCCGTCGGCTCTCGGAAGACCCCACGTTTCCCGGCGTGATCAGCGACGTGGGCGGTCCGACCGCCAACATGTATCGCATGAATTGCAGCCGCCCCGAGATTCGAGCCAAGTGCAAGCGGCTGAGTTGCGTTCATCCCACGATCTGCAAACTGCTCGACACGGACCACGATCCGCTGATCCGACTGCTCAAGTCCTCGCAGGCACAGCCGAATGTGAAACGGGTCTTCGTTGCCTCCGGCGTTCGGACCGACCTGGCCCAGCGGAGCAAGGCCTACCTGGACCAGATGGTCCGCCATCATGTGGGAGGTCACTTGAAGGTCGCGCCCGAGCACACCGACCCGCGGGTGCTCGAACTGATGAAGAAACCGGCCATTGAAGACTACGAATCCTTCGCCGAGCGGTTCCAGCAGGCCTCGCGCAGTGCCGGCAAGCAGCAATATCTCGTTCCCTATTTCATTGCCGGGCATCCGGGCAGCGACCTGGACGCCATGATCGACGTGGCGCTCTTTCTGAAACGCACGGGGCAGCGTCCGGAGCAGGTCCAGGATTTCATTCCCGGTCCGTTTGACATCGCCACGTGCATGTACCACACAGGTCTCGATCCGATGACCGGTTGCGAGGTCTACGTGCCCAAGGGGATGCGGGAGCGGCGTCTGCAGCGAGCCCTACTGCAGTTCTTCAAGCCGGAGAACGACACCCTCGTTCGGGAGGCCCTCAAGCAGGCAGGGCGAGCCGACCTGATCGGCCCGGGGGTCGAATGTCTGATTCCCACAACCCCGCCGCGGATGCCGCGGAGACAATCCGGAAAGGGCAAACCGCCGAAGAAAGGCGGCGCCGGCGGGCAGGGGTACCGTCCCCATCGAAAGACGGCGCGGCGCAAAAAGCGGTAGGCCAGCGTCTTTGTTCGCTCCGCGAGCAAGCGCCTTTTCGCGGGATCGAAAAGCGACTACAGCGTCACCGGGCAATTCGGGCCGACGACCAGGATCGGATTGGGCAGCGTCGCCTGGATGGATTCGAGCTTGCTTCCGAAGATCAATTCTCGCATCACGTTTTCGCCGGCGGCGCCGACGACGACCAGGGCGTCGCTGGGAATCTCGTAGAGGTTGGCCTCGAAGGACCCCGTCGAGAAGGGATGCCAGCCGCGGTCGGCCTTCGGGTCTTCGGTTTCGATTCCAAGTGGTTTCAGCTTGGCCTGGTAGGTCGCCCGATCCGACGATTCGAGCTGCGTGTAGACGGTGAGCGGCGCTTCGGCGCGGGAGGCGATCTTCAGGGCGGTTTCGACGGCTCGAAGGCCCAAGGCCGAGCCTCCAAAGAAAGCGGCGACCCGGTTCCAGGGTCGGAAGCACGGGCTGGGGATGAGGATCGGGAAGACGGCGTTTTTGACGAGGGCTCGCACCTTCGGGCCGATGTGGCCCAGCCCGATGCGATGGGGGTCCTGGCTCATGGAGCGAAGGCAGGTCATCACCGTGAAATCCGTCGGCAGGTTGGGCAACGTGCTTGCCGTGTAGTCGGTGGGCCGAACTTCCGCCCAGTCCACGTCGGCGTCCTGAAGCAAGGCTTCCAGGTGTTCGCCCGATGTTTCGGGAAACAGCGTGTAGGAGCGATTGAGGTCGAGCGTGACCAGGCCCGCGTCGAAATACATCAGCGCGGTGGGGTGGACCGGGCGGAACACCTTCAAGTTCATGTTGCCCAAACGGCGAGCGAAGTACAACGATTGTAGAAGGGTCTCCCGGCCCATTGGTAGGTTGCGCCAGATATGCAACAGCGTGTCGGACATGATCGGGCCTCTTGGCAACGTGTTGATTAAAACCCCGTGTTCATTCAACCACAATCACCGGAGGTCTCCCAGGGGGCGGCATAACAGTTGCAGACGGTCTCCCCGAGGGATATACTCAAGTTTTGCTTCTCAAGTGCCCGTTTCTCTTCTTAGAGCCGATGCTAACACCGTTAGCGATGCGGTTCTCCAGTGGGCGAGAAACGAGACCCGACGGCCGATCGACGCTCTATTTCGCTTTCGTCGGCCTTCGCTTCTTTGTCGGCCAGCCTCATTTTTCTCCGTCGGCTTTTGCCGTGACTAAACCTCCGCCCCTCCAGTTTCGTCCGCTCCGCCGCTGGAGCAAATTGCTTTTCCTGGCAGCGCTGACCGGCATTGCGGCGGGGCTGGCCGCTTCGGTCATGGAATGGGGACTCGACGCAGGGGTTCGGCAACTCATCGGACGCGCCATTCCTCACGAACCCGGAGGAGTGCTTCATTTCCGTCTGGCGATCCTCCTTCTGCCTGCCGCCGGCGGCCTGCTGTCGGCGGCCATCATGCTGATTTTCTGTCCGAATGCCACCGGGCACGGCACAGACGCCATGACCCGCGCCTTCCATCGCTCCCGCGGCGTCTTGGGACTCCGCGGACCGGTCTTCAAGGCGGTCGGTGCGGTGCTGGTGATTGCTTGCGGCGGTTCGGCGGGGCCCGAAGGTCCGATCGTTGCCCTGGGGGCCGCCCTGGGATCGACCTGTGGACGTCTTTTTGGGGTTACGCCGGCCGAACGTCGCACGCTGCTCATTGCCGGTTGCGCAGCCGGAGTGGGGGCCATCTTCCGCTGCCCCCTGGGCGGCGCCCTGTTTGCCGTAAGTATCCCTTACAGCGAACCGGATCAGGAAACGGACGCCATCGTGCCGTCGTTCATCGCCTCCGTGGCCGGTTACTCCGTTTACCTTGCCCTCTGGGGGCACGGGGAGTTCCTTTTGGACGGGGCCCAGCAACTTACCTTCACGTCACCGATCCAACTGCTCCCGTTCCTTGCCCTGGGCCCCTTGTGCGGGCTGCTGGCGGTCTTCTTCGGCGCCAGTTTTCGATGGATCGAGTGCGGGTTCGCTGCCTGGAAGCGTTTGCCCCGGTGGGCCGCTCCGGCTTTCGGGGGCATTTTGACGGGACTGGTGGCCTGCTTCCTCCCTCAAGTGATGGACTCCCGATACGAGTTCCTTCAGGCCACCTTCGATGGCTCCATGTTCCAGGAGCCGATGGCCAGTTGGTGGGGCTGGGCCGGCTTCTTCGCCTTGGTGGCCCTCGCCAAATGCGTTGCAACCGGATTCACCCTGGGGAGCGGAGGAGCGGGGGGCGTACTGGGCCCCACGCTCGCCGTTGGCGGCGCCGCCGGCGCCTGCCTGGGGGCGCTCTGTGAGGCCTTCTTCCCGGAGATGTTTCCGGAGCTGCTGCGTCAGGCCCTCATTCCCGTGGGAATGGGTGCCGTTCTGGCCGCCAGCATGCGCGTGCCGCTGGCCGCCATCGTGATGACCGTGGAAATGACCGGCTGCTATGGCCTGGTCGTTCCGACCATGATCGTGTGTATTGCGTCCTATGTCATCGGGCGTCGCTGGGGCCTCAACGACGAACAGGTGCCGACCTGTTCCGATTCCCCCGTCCATGCGGCCGACACGGTGGTTCGCCTGCTGGAATCGACGAGCGTGGCCAGTCTGACGGATCACGACTGGGATCAGGTAATTTCTCCCCAGGCCAATCTCCGCCAGATTGTCGAGAAGATGAGGCCGGGTCGATCCTCGACTTTCATGGTGGTGCAGCGGGGCCAACTGGAGGGCGTGATTTCCTTGCCCGACTTGGAGAAGGTGCTCGACGACGACGCGCTGGCGCGGGTCGTGATTGCTGACGATATCATGACCGACCCCGTTGCCAAGTGCCTGCCCGATCAGGAACTCTATCATGCCCTGGAGATTTTCCGGCAGATCGACGGCCAAGTGCTCCCGGTTGTTTCCCGAAAGCATCCCACCCGGTTTCTTGGCGTGTTGGAACGCCGGAAGATCTTCGACACCTTGTTGACCCACGTGGCCGGGCTGAAGGAGTTCGCCGTGAGCGAACACAAGGGCCTGTTGGAAATCGACCAGGAAACGCGCCTGGAGCATCTCCTTGCCCCGATGGGCGACGCCAACGGCCCGATGATTCGCCGGCTCATGGTGCCTCTGGATGCGGTGGGCCGGACCGTTCGCGAATCGGACTTCCGCAACCGCTACGGGGTCCAGATCGTGGCCATCGAACACGCCGACGGAACGATGCAGTGTCCGGCCGATCCCAACACCCGCCTGGAAGCGAGCCATCGTCTGCTGGTTCTCATGCCGGACGGTTTGGGAAGCCCGTAGGTTGGCTCTCCAGAGCCGACCATAGAGTCGTCATACCCGCCTCGTTTGTCCGCTGAGCAACGGATAGGGCATCAACCGCGCTGTTGGTCGTCTGTGCCGATGCGTGGGTCGACTCGGGAGAGTCAACCTACGTTTGCGGTACCCCCCCCTCCCGCCGGCCCCTTCAACCTGCCCCCAGGTCTTCCACAAACCGGGCTGCCCGCGTCACTTCTTCCACGTCTACCCCGAGATTGCCTGCAACGATCTTCTGAAGCCGCCGCCAGACCTCTTCGTCCTCCAGGGGCGACCTGGCCACTTCATCGCAGTTCGCCGGTAGCGAGGCAATCGCCACGTCGCCCACGGTGACCAAGCCGCTCGGAAAGCAGACGGCCAACGGCCTTGCGGAAATCCACACCAGAAGCCAGATTCCCAAGGCCACCAACCCGGCAAAGGGCAGCGCGGCGACAGCTCTTGTTTGTGCGAGCACAAAGGCGGCCGCCACGAGAGGAACCAGTGCAACGGCCCGCCCGATCCACGGCGACAATCGCAGTCTTTTCCAGTGGCATGGGTATTGTCGCGAAAGCAATCGCCAAACGCGGTGCCGTAGGCAGCGAGGGAGAAGCGATTCAAGCTCCGTCGACGGCCGGACCGTTCGCGGGGCAATCCCGAGGGCCTCAACCAGCAAGCGGCGGATTTCGCGGAAGGCTTGGGCCGTGGGGCAGCCGTCCAGCCGACGCTGGGAAAGAACGTACTCGCAAAGGTCGCCCGCCGTGCGAATCTCACCGGCCGCTTCGTCGGAGATGACAATCCCGAAGGCCTCTTCCGTTTCCATCACGAGTTCGACGAGATCAAGGCCCATGTCAGCGACTTTCTCTGGCGGTTGCGAGTAGGGGGCGTGTTGCCGCGTCTCTTGTTCCTGATTGTTATGGTCTTGGTGCGTCGAGACGCACCCTACGTCGTCTCGTGGTTGATCGTCTGTGCCGATGCCCGGGTCGACTCGGGAGAGTCAACCTACGACAGGAGCTTGCACATTCCGTCGACCACATCGCCCACGGTCCGCATCTTCTGGGCGTCTTCGTCGGAAATGTCCACATCGAACTCTTCCTCCAGTTCCATGACGACCTCGACCTGTGTCAGGCTGTCGTACAGCAGGTCCTCGATCAGTCGGAGGGAGTCGGACAGGCCTTCCACCGCCACTGCTGCCTCCTCGGCAAGGATCGGCAGAACACGAGCGGCGACCTCCTCTCGCGTGAGCGGGGAGCGTGTGGAAGACGCATTGCCTTGGGTCATGATTCCTTCTCCGGCTTTTCGTTGGTTACTTGATGCGAAAACGAATGACGGCGGGGACAAGGCTGAAGACTCAAGACCTAAGGCTGAAGGTCTGCAAAACATAGGGTTCCGGTGCGTCGAATCGGCTTTCCACCCGAATCGACCTCGCATCGAGAACCTACAGCCTATGGCCTTGAGTCTCTAACCCTAGCCCGTCCTTTCAGAGAGTCCGCAAGGCTCGAAAGCCCCGTCCCTTTCACTTTGAGTTGGTTAGGGAAGCTTCGGCCGCGGCTTGTTCCGCGGCGTCCATGGCGAGCACCAGTTTACGAATCGTGGCGAAATCGGGGGTTGTGCGACCACGCTCGATGCGATTGAGCGTTTCGGGACGAATTCCGGCCCGGCGGGCCAACTCGGCCTGCCCCAGTCCGGACGCCTGACGGCGCCGAATGAGTTTCTCGGCCAGATTGACTCCGTCCAGTTCTTCGACGCCTTTTTCAGCGTCCTGTGATGCGTCCTCCATCGCAACATCCGCTCGGCGACACAGGGCGTCAAAGATGGATTCCCGGAGAATCACATAGCGGACTCCGTCCAGTTCGATGCGTCGACAGTCGACCGCTTTCATTCGTTGCTCGTTCATGGGTTCACCTCCATGATTGGGAGTCTAGCAGGTATTGAGCAGGAAGTCAATGGTATTGACTCAAAGATCATTCATCGGCAAAGACGGCCTTGGAAGCCATCCAATGTTTGGACACCCGTTCCGGAGGGGTGGGTTATTACGAACAGGCAGCCCGGGCGAGATGGGCTAAGCGGCGGGGCTCTCCGGCGACGAAACAACGGATAACGGGAGCCTCGTCTCGCGTATGTTCGATGGCTCCGCGAAAGGGTCGCCCCCACTCCCCCCCGAACGCTTGCAGGGAAAGACAAGAGTCCGATGAACAAACAAGATCCCCCGCTTATTCTGGTCGTGGACGACGAAAAGGAAGTGCTCGAGAGCGTGGCCAATGTCCTGACCGAAGCAGGTTTTGATTGCCAGTGCTGCAATTCGGCCCAGGCGGCCATCGAATTTGCCGCCATGCATGCTCCGGACATGATCCTTTCGGACATCAACCTGGGAGGCCACAGCGGCCTGGAGATGTGCGAGCGGATCAAGGAGGACGAAGCTCTCAGCGGCGTGCCCGTCATGTTCCTGTCCGGCGCCCAGATTCCCGACATCATCCGGCGGAGCCACGCGGTGGGGGGCACCTACTATCTTCGCAAGCCTTTTGATCCGGGCGTGCTGGTCGAACTGGTCGACAAGGCGATGTGGATGCCCCAGTTGGCCGAGAACCGTCTGCGTCAGCGGCAGGCGACCGCCATCATTTCCTGACCCGAACCGGTCCATATGGGGACGATCAGAAATCTCCGGAAGCGATCGCCAGTCGATCGCCGAAAGAGACGTTTTTCCCCAATGCCGTTGCGAGGCGTCTCAAATAGTCGTCTCGCGTGATCTCGATCGCGCCGAGCCGGCTGGTATGGGGTGTGACCATTTGCAGGTCGAGCAGTGTGTAGCCGCGCCGCGCGAGGTGGCCCACCAGATGGGCCACGGCCACCTTGGAGGCATCGCGCTGGCGATAGAATTTCGACTCGGCCGCAAACAATCCGCCCAGGCTGACGCCGTAGGTACCGCCCACGAGCCGCTCGTCGCGCCAGACTTCCACGCTGTGGGCGAAGCCAAGGCGGTGCAGGTTTGTATAGGCTTCGATCATCGCCGGGGTGATCCACGTGCCCCCTTGGCGTCCCGGCCCGACGGCGCAGGCAGCGATCACCTCGCGAAAGGCGCGATCGCAGGTCACCTGGAAGCGGCCCTGCCGCAGCGTGCGGCGAAGCCGGCGAGAAATGTGCAATCCGTCCAGTTCCAGGATTCCTCGCGGATCGGGCGACCACCAGGCGATCGGGTTGGAGTCGTCGCCGAAGGGCCAGGGGAAAATTCCGTGGGCGTAGGCGTCGAGGAGCCACGCGGGATCCAGCCGGCCGCCCAGGGCGAGCAGACCGTCCTCGTCGGCCTGTTCGATGGGAGGAAATATTCGCGATGGAGGAAGGGCAGTGGCCATTCCCCCATCATACCGGTTGCTACGCGGAATCGGGACCATCCCCGGCGGGGCGGTTCCCGAGGCCGTGTGGGGGAGCGTTGCGGATGGCTTCGATAAGACGCTCCAACGATCCGTCCTTCCTCAGGTAGACGTCCGCGCCGGCGTCGAGCATGGCTTGGGCCATGTCTCCCTCTTCATGCATCGATAGCCCCACGACGTGCGCACCGGGCAGGAATTCTCGAATGCGTCGGGTGGCCTCGATTCCGTTCAATTCGGGCATGGCCACGTCCATGACGATCACGTCGGGGCGTAGTTCCTGGGCCAGTTTGACGGCCGAGCGTCCGTCGCCCGCCTCGGCGACCACCTCGAGGTCAGGATGCTCGCGAAGCAGGTTTCCCACCCCCTTGCGGAACATCTTGTGATCGTCGGCGAGGAGAATTCGAAGGGTGTTGCCTGCGGCCGTTTTGTCGTCCGATTGGCTTGCGCCGGCAACGTCATGGGGGACGACTGCCGCCGGACGGGAACATTTCTTCGCCAAGGTAGCGGGAACGGTGAGAATGATGCGCGTTCCCTGGTTGACCGACGAATCGATTTCCAGCCGTCCGCCGAGCAATTCGAGGCGTTCCCGAATGCTGAACAAGCCGAAGCCTGATTCCTCCATGTCGGCTTCGTCGTCTTTGGGGGCCATACCGATACCGTCGTCTTCAACGATGATCCGAAGGTCCGCCTCGTCGGCGGCGGACAAGTGCACGGAGGCCTTGGACGTTCCCCCGTGCTTGACCACGTTGAAGAGCAATTCGCGGACTGCGTCGAAAAGAAAGATGCGGACATCTTCGGTTGCCGGTTCGACATCCGTCTCCGCGCGAACCTGGACCAGGAAACCGTGCTTCTCGTGCATGTGGCGGGCCAGCCATTCCAGGGCGGCGGAGAAACCTGCGTCGTAGAGCACGGGAGGGCTGAGTTCCACGGTCAGAGAGCGGGAGACGCCGATCGATTCGTCGAGCAATTCATCCACGCGTCGCAACCGGCTTCGTACCTCTTCTCCTTCGATCCGCTTCTTCAGCAGTCCGACCTTGAGTTTTGCGGCCACGAGGATCTGCTGCAAGTGGTCGTGGAGCACCTGGGCAAGGTGCCGACGTTCCCGCTGTTCGGTGAGAGCCAGTTCCGACGCGAGCGCGCGTAACTGGCTGGCCCGCTGCTCGGCGACCAGGGTGCGTTCCGCCACGCGTTGCTCCAGCGTTTCGTTCATCTCCCGCAGTTGCTGCTCGCTCTCGCGCATATTGCGAAAGAGGACCGAATAGGGGTGGGTCAGGCCGACCTCCACGAAAGCCACGTACATCGAGTAGGAAGCCACCATCTTGAGGCAGTGGCCGACCAGGTTCATCGCGCCGGTCACGTCCTTGTAGAACGTGAAGGAGATTTCCGACGCAATGGTCAGAAAGATCGTGATCGACAGCAACCGGAGTACGCGCGTGTCGATCAGGTTGCGTTGGCGGTAGAGAAGTGCCAGACCGGCCAGCATGACCAGGCAGATGACGTATTCGCTGCGGATTTTGAAAGGCGTGAGTCCCACCCCGTCCACATAGCAGACGGGGAAGATCTTCCAGTAGAAGATGGACGTGAGCAGCAAAGCGACGACCGCGGAGTACACCGCGAAGACCAGCCTGGCGTCGAATCGATTCCGCAAGAACAAGGGGGCTGCCAGGAACGACGCCGCTTGAACGAACCGTGCGGCCAGCCAGAGTTGGGTTGCCAGACTGGAGCCTCCGTCGAAGATCGTCATTCCCTCGTACGCCATGGTGTGGAGGAGATCGATCATTCCCACGAAGAAGTAGCCCACTCCGATGAACAGGAAGCAACCGTTATCGAGGAAATGGCGTGCGTTCCAGAAGATCGTGAACACGCCAAAGGCGACGACGATGCTGAAGAATTCGACGAACCAGTGGAACAACAGGTAGCTGTGGCATCGAGCAAGAAGAACGGTTGCCAGCAAAACCGCAACGATGGCCAAAGGCGTAGCCCATTGGGGAAGCCATCGTTCTCCTCCAGCTGATTCCATCACACATCACCTCGTTCGAATTGCAGATCCCAACATCCTTGGCGGTTTCAGCATAACGGGGGGCATGCCGCAGGACAGCCCCTGCTTGATGTCTGGAGAATCCTACGGATCTGTTTGCCTCGATTTCCGCGTTCGGCGAAGAGTGAACTGCGAGGACGCGAGGCGTTGCAACGTGAGGTAGTGAAGGGGCTTGCGACGATACTGGACCGCCGCGTGATTCGGCTGGCCTAATCCTGGGTAGGGAATTTCCTGATGCCTTATCGGGATTTCTCCCCGGCCAACAGGATCGCAATTCCTGATTCTCGGACACCCCAGGTCCCCCGTAGAATCGCCCAAGCAACGACGATTGCAAACCAGAATTTCGGTAACCAAAAAACATGATTCATTTAGATCCCCGTTCAACCATGTTCGCCAACTCATTGTCTCTGGGAGCGCACCCCATGGCCGAAACCAGCGACGGGAAGTCCGGTCGCTCCCTTCTCGAAGCGGCAGCGACGGTTCAGGCCTTTCTCCATGAATCCCCCTCGTTGAGCGGAACCCGGATTCAATGCGAGGCGGGTGAGGATGGAATTGTGCTCCGAGGCTATGTCTCAACCTACTCCATGAAACACACAGCTCGAGTTCTCGCCGAGAGCGTCTCGGGTGACAGCCGGATTGAGGATCGCCTCGACGTGATCCCCTATCCGCCCAAGTGGCCTCGCCACTCCCAGCCCAACAGCAACGGACTCTAGCAGCGGCAAGCAAGGAAACGATGATGAGCACTGCAATATGCGAACCTGAAGTTCGACGCCAATCCCGCGCCGCCGAGGCCGAGCCATCCCGGCATGTCCTCGGTTATCGCAATCACGAGGAACAGATCCCAGAGGAGCCCCAGGCCCCCCCCGAGGAACTCTCCCTGCTCACGGTCGAGCAACTGGCTGAACGGCTCAACGTGTCGACGAAGACCATTTCCCGTTGGAGGAATCAGGGCCTGGTGGCCCGGTCCTTTTCGCGAGATGGACGGCACCGGATTGGGTTCGACCACCAGGATGTGGCCCGCTTCATTGCCGAGAATCCGTCCCGCATCCGGCGTGGAGCGGATTTCTCCCAACTCAGTGAATCGGAGAGGTCGCGTATCATTCGGCGAGCGAAGCAGCTCGCCGACGAGGGGGGGCGTCCGGCGACGGTTGCCAAGGCCCTCGCCGAGGAGACCGGGCGAAGCATCGAGACGATTCGCTACACCCTGAAGAACTTCGATCGGCGAAACCCCGACAGTCCGGTGTTTCCTCACGGCTACGGCCCGCTGACGGAAGACACGAAGCGCAAGATTTTCCGGAGGAGTTGCCGCGGCGAAAGCAGTGACGTCTTGGCTCGCAGGTTCCACCGTCCCAAGACGGTGATTTCCCGCGTTGTTCGGGAAATGCGTGCCCGGCGGATCATGGACCTTCCCCTCGATTTCGTCGCCAACGACCAGTTCGCGCGAGTCCGATCGCAGCGTCAGGAACGGGCAATCCTGGGAGAGCCGCCTGCCCCCGAGAGCAAGCCTTCCATGCCCCGAGTCCCCTCGGGACTGCCCTCGTACCTGCAAAGCCTTTACGAGGTGCCGCTCCTCACGCGGGAGCAGGAAGCCCATCTCTTCCGGCGGATGAACTACCTGAAATACAAAGCGGCCAAGATGCGAGACGAGTTGCGACTCCAGCGGCCCAAGATCCGCCTGATGGATCGCATCGAGCACCTCTATTCTGAAGTGGTCGCCACGAAGAACCAGATCATCCGCGCCAACCTGCGGCTGGTCGTCTCGATTGCCAAACGCCATGTGCAGCAGAACGGAACGCTGTTCGAACTGATCAGCGACGGGAACATCTCCCTGATCCGCGCCGTGGAGAAATTCGATTTCTCGCTGGGCAACAAGTTCAGCACCTATGCCACCTGGGCGATCATGAAGAACTTCGCGCGATCGATCCCCACGGAACGGGTGCAACTGGATCGGTTCCGCACCGGCCACGAGGAACTGTTCGGAGCGACTTCCGACGAACGGACCGACGCCCTCGAACTGGAAACCGCCCAGGCCAAGCGGGAAGCCGAGGTCGAGAAGATCCTCCGCCACCTGGACCAACGGGAGCGGGCGATCGTGGCGCGGCGTTTCGGCCTGGACCGCGATCTCGAACCGCTGACGCTCAAGGAAATCGGCAAGGAAATGGGGGTCAGCAAGGAACGCATTCGCCAGATCGAGGCGCGAGCCCTCGCCAAGCTTCGCCAGGCAGCCGCGGAAGAGAACGTCCAACTGCCCGACTAGATCCAGAGCCGGTTGCAGGGGATCGACTCCCCTGCGAAGAGAGCCGACCTTGTTTCCCACAGGGAAGCAAAACCAGACAACTTCATCGGAATTCGAAGCGGGACGTGCAGGAAGCAACGTCCCGCTTTGACGTTCTTGAAAAGACAACGGGCTCAGAAACGGCCGTGTCCGGCGCAAAGGCGGGGCGGCCCGAGGACTCGGCTTTGCCAGTTTCGCCGTGGAACGAGTGAGTTGGAAAGAAAGGATGGGCACCACAGAGGGGACGGAGAACACGGAGGAGCGGGTCGAGTCGAGAAGAGGAACCCGTCAGAGTACGGGGTCCTCTTCTCTGATTCCCGTTGCGTCTCAGGGGGGCTTGTGCGGAATCCAGTGACAGTACACTTGCGTGCGTCTATGCACGCTTCGTTCGGATGAACGTCAATTGAGGAAGCTTGGGCAAATGGGGGGTGTTCTGGGTTCTTCCTGCTGTCCTTTCATTCCTTCTCTGTGTCCTCCGTGGTGTTCTGCTCTTGTCCCCAAGTCGTTTTCCCTGTTGCGCTTAGCGACAAACCGGCAGTCGGGCTACGCGGTAACGGGTCTGTCGCCTTTTCGTGCGTTTGTGCCTGGGGTGAGCAACGCTCGCGCAACACTTCGTTCTGACATTCAAACCGGGCCAACTTTGGCGTAGCGGCGATCTGCCATTTCGCCTATGATTCGCGGCGCTGCTGGTTGGGTAATGGGACCCAAAGGACCCGTAGGGCCCCGTCAAAAGCCGCCGGCAAGCAGGACCCAAAGGACGGCCCCCGACCCGAGAAGGCCCAGGAGGACCCACCAGGCGGACCGACCAGCCCAGATGTTCCGGCCGCCTGACACGATGTACTGACCGCACACCGGGCACTGCTCGGAATCCTCGTAGATGTCGGCACCGCAGTTGGGACAAGGACGTGTTTCCGACTCCCGGTCGTCCTCGTCTTCGTCGGGATATTCCCAGTCGTTCAGTTCGTCGTCGGGCTCTTCGAAAGGGTAATCATCGGTCACGGGACGGGATCCTCCGCGTGGTAATGGAATCGTCAAGGAGGACGACGATGAACTCGCTCAAGACAATCGTGATGGTGGGGATCATGGCGGCCGTGGCTTACGGCGTCTATGTTTCAATCAACGAGGGCCCCGTCGAAACTCCGCCGGAAATCGCCGAGGATTGGTCGGCCGGACCGCCCGAAGTGAGTCTTCCCACGGTGGGTGAAACAGGAACTTCCGGCTTTTCGGCCGAAGCGCCGACCAGATTTCCGTCGCCGGGTGATCCGCCACTTCAGGCTCGTTCTGGTGAATTGTCTCCGCGAAAGCCCTTTTCGAAAAGGGCACCCGCTCCTCCTTTCAATCCGGCGCCGTTGCCTTCGGACGTGGCTGTCGCTCAGGACGTGCCCATGCCGCCGAGGGGCAGCGAGATACCTGCCTACCCGGCATACGCGCCTCCATCACCTGCAATCGGCTCGAATGCCAACCTGGCCCCCGACCCCACCGGTGCGCCCTTGCCGGACTCCTCGTCGGGCTCGATGGCCCCCATGCCGCCGGCGTCGTCGGTTCCGACGGCGAACCAGGCTGGAGTCTACGGCGGTGCGCCAGGGCAGACGAACGGTTCCGCGACGCCCAACCCGACGGAAATCCGTCCCGAGTTCGCCGATTTTCTTGCCGCCACCCGGCGCGACCTTGGTGAAGGCCGGTTTCGTGATACGCTTGCGATCCTGAGTACTCGCTATGGGGGGCAAGGTCAAACGGAGGCCGAGGCGGCGGCCCTGATCGAACTGCTCGACCAGGTGGCCGGCACCGTCATCTATTCGCGACAGCACCATCTTGAGCCGGCCTACGTCGTCCAGGCCGGCGAGACCCTGCCTCAGATCGCCGAGAAGTACGGCGTGCCCCACGAACTGCTTGCCAAGATCAACCGCATCGCCGATCCGATGAAGTTGCAGCCGGGCCAGGAGCTCAAAGTCGTGCGAGGCCCCTTCCGCGCCGTGGTCAAGCTTGACCAGCATGAAATGGATCTCTGGCTGCAGGATCTGTACGCGGGCCGGTTCGCCATCGGCGTCGGCTCCGATCTGCCCGAATGGTCCGAAACCCTTCTCGTCATGGAGAAGAACCGCGAGCCCACCTATTACGGTCCCACTGGCCAGGTCATCAATCCCGGCGATCCGCTCAATCCGCTTGGCAAGCGACGAATCGGCCTTGGCGACTCCTTCGCCATCCACGGAACCAACGATGAAGGCTCGATTGGCCAGACCGGCGGTCCGGGTTGCATCCGCCTGGGTGAACGGGATGCCGACGACGTCTACGACATTCTCTCGCTCGGTTCCCGCGTGGTGATTCAACGATAGGGCGACCGGCCTCCTTAGGGCAGCCGGACTCTTGAATCGGGCGCCTCACGCCCGGCGTTCTGGCCTGTTGAGCGGCGGTAGCATTCCGACCTCTGCGAAACCGAAGTGCGCGGCTGGCTCCCCTTTTTCGTGCCCGGAGCTTGGGGTATCCTGACGGCTTGCCTAGGGATCAGGAACAACTGTCGCACTTAGAGGCAGCCCCCCGAAAGCCGGTGCTCTGTCAAACGCAAAGTCTTGACGCAACGTGTTGCCACTGGCTGACGAGCAGCCAGTGGCACCCAGCGAATGCTGAATTCGGCAAGACCTTCGTGATTCAGGCCTTCGGATTTCTTTCGTCATTTGATTTTCGTCATTCTCCCAGGAGATCTCCCGTGTACGACAAGCAAGCCCTCGTGGCCGAGATTCGCGAAAAGGCCCTCAAGTTCGGCGATTTCACGCTGGCCTCCGGGAAGAAGGCGAAGTATTACCTCGACGGCAAGCAGGTCACGCTGGACGGCGAGGGTGTGCGGCTTGTGGCCGAGGGAATTCTCGATCTTCTTGCTGAAGACAACATGCCTGCTGCGGTGGGTGGCATGGCGATTGGAGCCGATCCGATCACTGCGGCCGTCATCACCATGTCGGCCGTCCGGGGTACCCCGATCCGGGGGTTCATGGTTCGCAAGGAGTCGAAGGGCCACGGCACGAACCAGTATGTGGAGGGTCCCGTCCAGCCCGGCGAGGAAGTGGTCATTGTGGAGGACGTGGTGACCACGGGCGGTTCGTCGCTGAAGGCGATCGAGCGGGTCGAGGCCTTTGGTTTGAAGGTCGTCGGCGTGATCGCCATCATCGATCGCATGGAAGGAGGCCGGCAGGCCTTCGAGAGCCGCGGCTATCGACTCCAGTCGCTGCTGACGATCCAGGATTTCGGGATCGATCCGCCGCAGGAGTAGGGAGGCTCACGCGAGCCGTTTGTGGATCTACTAGTTGGGCTCTGTGCCGCTGCTTCACCGGTCGGGATTGAGCACGCGGCCATCCTGTCTCCCGTTATCTCCAAACCGGGGGCGAGGCCCAGTTGTTTGTCAACCCCATCCGCTGAACCACCAGCACCGAGTTGCCGTAGGTATGGCCGCAGACGCCGCTGAGGACCGACCAGTAGGCGGCCTGCCGCACGTCATACTCGTCGAACCAGCGGACGGTCGCCGTCGGGGTTTGGTGTGTTGAGCCCGTCCAGTTCTGCCAGCACGACGGCCTGGATGACGTTGAACCCCTTCTTGGCTCGGTTCTCCAGGTAGATTGCCGCTTCCTCGCGGTTGCGGATCATGGCAGGCAGGCTCCTTCGAAGGCGATTCGTGAATCGTGTGGAAAGTCAGCGTAGCGTTCTGCTGCTGGGGCCGTCAAGGATCCTGGGGGCCTCTCTCGGTCATGGAGGCAACTGACTCTTTGGAGGGGCTTTCAGCGGTCCCGGGATTGTTTATGATAGGTGCGCGAGCATGAGGTACAATTTCCCATTCTCTTGCAGGAAAGGGGCCTCACCGTGGCTACCACGATCGTCGATACGTTTTTCGCTCCCGCGGGGCGAGACGAATACGATACCCTTTGCTTGCTTGCTTCCAGCTTGGACCGGTCCGAGCTCTTTCGCAAGATCCTCGACGCCATACCAAACGCCGTCATGGTTCTCAGTGAGAAGCGGCAGATCATCGCCGCCAATCAAGCCCTCTTGCGTCTTCTGGAGACTGACGAGTCAGAGATTCGCGGTCGGCGTCCGGGCGAGATTCTTCACTGTGTTCACGCGAAAGAAGGCCCCGACGGCTGCGGAACAAGCACGCATTGTAGAATGTGCGGCGCGGTGAACACGATTCTCGGATGCCAGTCGTCGGAATGCCAGACGAGCGGGGAATGCCGGCTGAGGATGAAGACCCGGTCCGGCCATGCCGTTGCCCAGGATCTGCGGGTTACGGCCTCGCCTCTTCGAACGGGATCGGCCGATACGCTGCTCGTCGTGCTGGAAGACATTGCCAGGGAAAAGCGGCTCGACGTTCTCACACGCACCTTCTTTCACGACGTGCTCAACACGGCCGGCGGGGTCCGCGGCTTCGCGCAGCTCCTCGAAGAGGACTTGCCCGCCGGAACCCGGGAACGCGACGAAGCTCGGCAATTGGGATCACTCGCGGAACGCCTGATCGAGGAGATCGAGTGCCAACGCGATCTGACCCGTGCGGAAAGCGGTGAACTGGTTGTGACGCCCAAGCCGGTCCGGGCTGTCGAGATGCTCGATGAACTTCGCACGCTCTACGCAGCCCACGAGCTGGCTGCCGGGCGGGAAATCGTGCTCGGCCCTTGCTGGAAGGGCAGTCTCCTGATCGACCCTCGCCTGCTCGCCCGCGTGCTCGGCAATATGATCAAGAACGCCGTCGAGGCCACGCCCCGCGGGCGGCAGGTCGTCCTCCGCTGTGAGAACCTGGACCGGCAGGTCGGGTTCCATGTGACCAATCCCTCGGTCATGTCCGAACCGGTTCGTCTCCAGGTCTTCCAACGGTCTTTCAGCACGAGGGGCGAGCCGGGACGCGGGATCGGCACCTATAGCATCAAGCTCTTCGGAGAAACCTACCTGGGAGGCCAGGTGTCGTTCACGAGCGAAGAACCGGAAGGCACCACCTTCTCAATCGTCGTGCCCAAGGTCCGACTGGGTGAATTGGTGGGGTGCGGGTGAAGTTGCCGCGTCTTCGTGCCTGCGGCATCTGTTGGCAAATGTCCCCCAATTGTCGGATGCCGTCTGGCAAAGCCGAATGCGTGCCGATATGATAGCCAGATTGCTACTGGGTTGTTCACCTTCCGCAAGCACGGCTCGGAGATCCGACGATGTTATTGGGGGCCTTTCTACAAGGAGCCGTGTTGTGGGGACTGTGCGGCCTCGCAGGAGTCCCGTTCTGGATAGCCAAGTACTCCGAAAGCTCTCCTCACGCGATCATCGGAGCCGTGCTGATTGTCCCCTTTGCCATACTTCTAGGCCCTTTGTTCCTTCTGGCCACAGTCGCAGGAGCCGGACTGAAGAAGTGTCCGTATTGCTACAAGGCAATCCATCGCAAGGCCGTTGCCTGCCCTCATTGCACGCGGCAAGTCATGTGATGTCTACCTCGAAGGATTGACAACAAACACATCCTCCGCCGTTGCGGCAAGCACCGGCGGCGCGCCCACCATCTGAACCGAGACATCCTCCATCACTCCTTCGCTGGCGCGGGCAAGCACAAGCGACCAGACCTCTGTCGCCTGTGCCTTGTCTCGCTTCAATACGAAGACGTGCGGGGCCGCGATGTTGTCCTTTTCCTCGATTGTCTTGCCGGAGGCGTCGCGAACGGTGGCCTTAACCGTTTCGGCCGTGCCGGAGCCGGAGACGACAACTGCCAGTCGGCCCACGCCTGCCGGAACGGCGAAATAGAGCGTTCCGATGGGGCGGATGAAGCCGGTGCCCAGCGATTCGGTGAGGATCGCCATAGGGGCCGTGCAGCGGACGGGCCGGAACGTCTCCTTCATGTCGCCCTGCCAATGGACACGATAGGGGCCGGCTTCCTGCGGTGTGAAGGTGTAGACAACGGCCTTGTCTTCCACCTTCGGTTTGACGGTGATGGTCTTGCCGCTTGCCGAGGTCACTTCGAGCGAAACCGGTTTCGGCGTGTATTGTCCCACCGGTTCGAGCTTCGCAGCCAATTCGACGGGCTTGTCGGCCTCGGCCCATACCAGCAGCGCGGCCTCACGACGCAGTCGGAACGTCGCCCCCTTGCCTTCAGCCGCCTCGGCTTTCACGAGCTTCGCTTTCCGCCAATCGAAATCGAACTGCGGAATCTGGGCGATCAGGCCCTGCGAGGGAAACCACTCGGCCAGTTGCTCGGCGTCGAGGGTATAGGACTTCTTTCCCTGTGGCGACTCGACGGTGATCCGGCCGGAGACATTTCGCAGACCGGTCAGGGGCGAGGCGTGCAGGACGAACGGTTGCCGGTCTAACGTGTCGCGAACCAGGCAGTCGTCGAACTGGACGTTTCCCGCAGCAAGATCCAGTTGGCGGGGCGCCACGAGCGCGATCGGCGCGACCCTCGAATCGGGTTCGTCCCGCCGGATGATCTCGCAGCGCTCGAAGCGGATTTTGCAGCCGTCGGCCTCGTTGCCCTGGATCTGGATGCCCGCTTGCTTGTCGGCTTCGAAACGGCAGCGCACGCAGTCGATCGAACCGCGAACCGTCCGCTTGCCCTTGCGATTGGCAATGCTGATCCCGATCGAAGCCCGGTCGCAATCCTTCGACGAGCAGTTCTCCAGACGGATCGAAACCGGGATCGACTCCTCGTCGAGCGGGCCCAGGTAGAAGTGATAGGCGTGACCCGCGTTGTTCTCACTACGGCAGTTACGCAGGACGCAGTTGACGAGCCGTTCTTCGCGGTGATTCGGTTCGAAGTCGATGCCGGCCTGGGGGGCCGTGCCGCGGGTATTCAGAAAGGCGGAGTCTTCAATCAGGAGATTCTCGGCCGTGATGACGCTGATTCCCTGGCGATTGTTGCCGTCGCAAATGACCTTGCGAATGGTGATGTTGCGATTTGTTTTTCCGCCGGGGCCGACGCCAAGATAGATGCCGTCGCCGCCGCTCTCGGCCAGGGTGAGATCTTCGATGGTCACGTCGTCGCATCCTCGAAGCGAGAGGGCGTGGCGCCACTCGGCCAGTTCGTAGGGCGGCTTGTGGTAGTCGCTCTTGTGCATCCGCAGCACGGCCCCGTTGCCCTTGAGCGTGAGATTCTTGCAGTCATTGGCCAGGAAGAGGCAAGCCCCCTTGCTGAGAAAGGCGCCTCGCTTGGCCTCGACGACGGCGTCGGGCTCAAAGACGATTTCCTTATCGCTCGGCAACTTGATCGTCGTGACGGCCCAGGGCCGGTCCATGTCGTCGATGATGATCTGCTTTGCCGGGCTATCCAGCGCCGCTTGCAGGCTCTTGGTAGCGTCGGCCGGATCGAATCCCCACCAGGAGGCCCGGGCGGTTTCAACGCGTCCGGCCTGAACGTCGGCGATGGCCTTCTGATCTGCAGGAACGACGCCTTCCGCTCCCGCAGCAAGCGAGGAGGAAAAGACAAAGGCAAGCCCAAGGAGAACGGCGAGGAAAGAACTTCGATGGCGAATCATGGATCGGCTCCCGGTGAAGCAAAGTAGGGTGCGTCTCGACGCACCAAATTCCCTACGGTGCTGCTTTGTGCGTCAAGATGCCCCCTACGGCTATCGGCAAAGGACGCCTACAGCGTAGCAGAGTGAGGGACCGCGTGCCAACGGTTGCGTTGGAGCCTGGGCACGCCGTACGCTTGTGATGCCGCCACCGGTGAAGTACGGTGCGTCTTCACGCACCAAATAGCACAACCGACGATCCCCGTCAGTGCGTCGAGACGCACCCTACCCCTCGTCGATCCACTCCAGGCCGGTTTCTTCCTGGACTCGGGCTTCGTAATCGCCTAGAAGGCCGCCGATGAGGTCCCAGTTTCGGCGGCGGCGGATCTCGATATCGCCTTGGCGGTTCACGCGGACGATGCTCTCGTTGTTGACGCCGACCTCTTCCAGTTCCTCGGGCGAGGGTTCGTCGCCGTCGCGGCTGACAATTCGGAGGAGCGTTTTTCCCGTCATCTCGATGAACTGCATGGCGATTTGTCTATCCGAACTGCAAGAATGGGGCCTCAGTCACCCCCGTATCGTACTATGAGCGGCCGCAAAGCGTCAATCACCGACGACCGCTCGCATCCGCTGGCACAAGTCCAGTATCTGACCAACGGAGAGTTCTTCTGCCCGAGCCGTCGGAATCAGTCCCATTTGCTCCATCACGGCATCCACTTGCGGCTTGTCCACCCGCTTCTTATAGGCGCTCAGCAACTCGCTGCGTAGGAACTTGCGGCGGTGAAAGAACATGGATCGGACAAACTGGTGAAAGTAGACACGATCGGGGATGCGAGCCCGTCGCTTGTCATCGAGCGTCACCTGGACAATGGCCGAGGTCACCTTGGGACGGGGCCAGAAAACCGACGGCGCCATCACCCGGATGATCTCCGTCCGGCATTGGCTCTGCATCCAAACGCTCAGAGAGCTGTAATCCTTGGTCCTCGGCTTGGCGATCAACCGGTCTGCCAGTTCCTTCTGGATCGTCACCGTCATTTGCCGGGGCGGCCAGTCGAGCATGATCAGGTTCGACATGAGCGGCGTGGCGACGTGATAAGGCAGGTTGGCCGCCAGCTTGAGCACACGGCCCGGCTCGGCGTCCAGTTCGGCTTTGAGCGTTTCAAGGAGGGCCGGCGCAAGCTGGTTCTTGTTCTTGAGCACGTCGAACTGGAGCATCCGAATGTTGTCGAATTCGCTCAGTTCCTCGCCGGCCAGGGCGTGCAGATCGGCGTCCACCTCAACGGTCACGACCGAGGCGGCGCGAGGGGCCATCAAGGCCGTCAGCGAACCAGTGCCCGTGCCCACTTCGAGGACGACGTCATTCGGCTGCAGGTCCGCCGCATCGACCAGGGCGTGCTGCAGGTTGAGGTCGATGAGGAAATTCTGGCCCAGCTTGGCGCGCGGCTGGATCCCGATCTCTGCAAACCGCTTGCGCAGGAAGGACTGCGTCTGTCTCTTGCTGGGTTCGAAGGGCATTACCAGGACTTGCTTTCCACGAATCGTTGAACGTACTTGGCGAGGATGTCGGTCTCCAGGTTCACCTTGTCGCCAACCTTCATCGAGCCGAGCGTGGTCACCGAGAGGGTAAAAGGAATCAAGGCAACACTGAAGCGGTCGGGCTCGCTGGCCACGATCGTGAGGCTCACGCCGTCGACGCCGATGGAGCCCTTCGAGGCCATTTCGCGGGCCTGCTCCTTGGGAACGCTGAACCAATAATCGGACCAGTCGCCCTGGTCGATCTTCTGGATCAATTCGCCGGTGGCATCGATATGCCCGCTGACGAAATGTCCGCCGAGCCGGTCGCCTACGGCCAGGGCCCGTTCCAGGTTTACCGGGCTGCCCTCTTTCAGGACGCCCAGGTTTGTTCGCGAGAGTGTTTCCGGGCCGGCCTGAAAGGCCATCGTCCGGGCGTCGGTTTCCACGACGGTCAGGCAGCAGCCGTTAACCGAAATGCTGTCGGCCACCTTCGTCTCGGCGGCGATCGAGGGCTCTTCCACCACGAGCGTGCAGCCGGGTGGTTCCGAACGGATTTCGGCGATACGTCCCAGGGCTTCGACGATTCCGGAAAACATTCTTTCTATCTCCTGAGCAGTTAGCGCGATACCGTGGCCGGGAGGGAGGCAACCAAACCTTCTATGTTACCACCGGACGGGTGGGGCGGGAAGGTGTCAGTCACCCCCGCGAGAGGGCTAGGAACTGGCGATTGGCAGGGCGGACGGTTGGGAATGACGAATGAGGAAGTCCGAATGACGAAACAAGCCCAAAGCCCAAACGACGAAAGTCCTGTGGGGCGGCTGTGGCCTTTTCGGACTTCGTTCATTTGTTGTTCTTTCGTCATTTGAATTTCCTCATTCGTCATTGTTATTGGTCCACCAAAACGTTGACCCCTTGTCGCAGCAGTGGTAGAAGGGCATTTCATGCAGGATCAATCCGTTAACCAATGATGAGGAATCCGCCATGCCCGTCATGCACAGCGTTTATCGGGAGTCCGGCACGGTCGCCATCGACCGGGATGCTTGCAGCCAGTGCGGTCAGTGTGCCGGGATCTGTCCGACCGAGGTGCTCGTGAAGGAGGATGGAGAAGTCCGGATTCACCCGGAAAACAGCTTCGGCTGCATCGCCTGCGGCCACTGCATGATGGTTTGCCCGAGCGGCGCGGTTTCCGTGACGGGGCGAGGCATTTCGCCGGATGACCTCGTTCCGCTTCCGGCCGTGGAAGAAAGGGCTACGGCCGATCAGCTTGCGGCGCTCATGCTGTCGCGGCGGAGCGTTCGCTACTTCAGCGATCGCGAGGTGGAAGCGGATGTGCTGGAGCGAATCGTCGAGATGGCCAGTTCGGCCCCCATGGGCATTCCGCCCTGGGACGTGGGCTGCGTGACGATCCGCGGCCGCGAGGAAGTGCAGCGGCTCGTGGGCGACGTGATCAAAGGCTATGAGGGGTTCCAGAAGATCTTTCGCCCGTGGCTGCTCAAGTTGCTGCGGCCTTTCTGGGGAAAGGCGACCTACGACATGTTCTCTCATTTCATCGTGCCCCTGGCGGAAGGATACGTTGAGGCTTGGCAAAATGGCCGAGACGATCTCTTCTATAACGCTCCGGCCGTGATGCTCTTTCATCACTCGCCCTACACGGAACAGGCCGACGCGATGATCGCCTGCACCTACGCCATGCTGGCAGCCGAGTCGCTCGGACTGGGCAGCACGATGATCGGCGGCGCTGCCCCGATCATCCAGCGAGACAAGAAGCTGAGCGGCCGGCTTGGCATTCCCGAGGGCAACAAGGCCTGCATCGCCCTGATCGTGGGTTATCCGACAACCCATTTCCGCCGAGCCGTGCGGCGGCGGTTTCTGGGTGAGTGAGTCGGTGAGTAATGGACTCTGTTTGACGATCGGAACTTTGTTCTGGACTGCGTTGGTCCTGTGATCCGCCTCCGCGTTAGGATCGCCGTTTCCGTTGCCACTTTCTGCCCCACGGAGTAACATAGCGGTATGAGTGGCACGCTAGAGCGAATCCAAGAGCTTGTCGCGAATGGGGAGGTTCGAATCTCTGACCATGGCTATGACGAGTTGGCCAAAGACGGCCTTCTCGTTCGGGAATTGATAGCCGGGTTGGGGGAAGCCGAATTGCTTGAGGATTATCCGGAATTCCCCAAGGGGCCCTGTGTTCTGGTTCTGCAGCAAGATGCTGAAGCGAATCCGGTCCACGCCGTATGGGGCATCCCCAAGGGCGAGACGAGTCCGGCCGTTCTTGTCACGGCATATCGGCCGGATCCGAGCCGATGGTCAGACGGTTTCAGGAGCAGAAGAAAATGACCGCGAGACGGCAAACGAAGTTGGTGCACGAAGGGAAGTACGTCGCGGAAGTTGAGGTTGAGTTGATCGACTCTGACATCAGTTGGTCGCCATGCATTTCGCTGGACGATGCATACAAGCTCGATGATGTGCGTGCCGCCCTACGTCAGGGAGATATCAAGACGGCTGGCAGTCTCGCCCGCGTGTTCACCCTCGTTCCGGTTTCCGAGTAACTGAGCCGTCTGTTTGAACCGCCTGCAACTCGCTGCTTGGCGATTGAGGAGGACATGCCATGGCTGAGCCAATTCGGAACGATATCGCCGAGAGCGAAGCAGGGGGCACTCTGGCCGAAGCAAAAAACCAACAGTTGAACCGCACCGGAACGGCTCTTTTCGGACTCCTCGCCTGTCTCGCCACGGTTGGCTGCAGCGACTGCCCCTCAGGTGGACAGAACCAGATTGAGCCTCTTGGGCATCCCGATTCCGAGAACATCATTGTCTGGGCCATCAGTGGCACGGGCTGGAAGGGGCTCACGCGTGCCGAGTTCAGAGGCCTGTTGAATTCCAAACGTCGCGAATTTGAATGGACGGCCATTGCCTGCCTTGGAGCAGAAGGGATTGCATGTCAGTCCCGGTTTGAGTCTCCGATGACGCCCAAAGAGACGGAGCGATTCGAGACCTGGTTAAAAGAGAAGGAGATCGAACCGGAGACCTTCACCGACGAGGACTGGAATTGAGTCGGCGGCGGTTCGCCAGCCGGGCAATTCCGGCTGGGTTACCCCGGGATTGCCTCCCGCTCCAGCTCAACCTTGGAAACCCGATATTCGGCGCCTTCGAAATCCCTGATTGCGGACGAGATGGCCGCCTGGAGTGATGCTGCTTCACGCTCGAACAGCAGTTCCATTCCGTCGGCATGCCCACGGATCGAGGCATCTGTGCCTCCGGCATTGCCAAGCGCGTCGGTAGCGTCGAGCGTCTCGTCATGCGTCATTGGCGCCGAGGCGACGATAACGCTGAATCGGTAAGAAGCCATGCTGCTCCGTGTGCCTCAGCGCTTCCCGGATGTGCTTATTCGGACGGTCTGCAAAGCGCGACCTCCCGGTGGTGTTGGATCCACTTTGATTCTACCACGGGTGGGTGGTACTGGCTAGCAGAAGCGACCACATTGTCCCTGAAGCCATTGGCCAGGTGCCAGTTCTCCTGATCAGCCGTTTGGCCTTGATAGGGCACTCTGGTTATACTTCTCAATGGCAGTCTGACGGACTATCAGCGAGGTTTCTAAAATGTCTCATTCCGCATTACCCCCCGAGATTCGAGGCCTGTCCGTGCCAGAACGCGTTGCGCTCGTCGAGCAGATCTGGGACAGCATTGTCGAAGATGAAGCGAAATTCCAGCTTACGGATGCTCAGAAGGCGGAATTGGATCGGCGACTTGCTCGGCGTAATTCATCTACCTCACGCGGGTTGGGCTGGGCCGAGGTGAAGGCCAGGATTCTGGGGGAATCATGACCTATCGGTTCGTCATCCAACCTGAAGCGGAAGCGGATCTGGATGAAGCCTACCGGTGGTACGAAAGACAGCGTCCCGGCTTGGGACGCGAGTTCATCGAACGCGTGGAAGCGGTTTTCGACAGGATCTGCGTTACACCGGAGTTGCACGGAATTGTGTACAAACAGGTTCGGCAAACGCTTGTTAGGCAATTTCCTTACGTCGTCTGCTATGTCCTTGAGGAGGAACTTGTCGACGTGGTGGCTGTCTTTCATGGCCACCGAGATCCGACAGACTGGCACTCACGTGTTGACGAGTAAGAAGGCCGAGAGGGTGACCTGCCTGAGCCTCAGCCCCGCTAGCCGGTTCCTTACCAACCCCCCCGCTAGGCAACCGGCCTTAAATTCGTCAGAATGAGCGGTTCTTGCAATCGCCGGATGGGCTCTCCTCCTACGCCCTTCCTCCCGCGTTTGCTGCAGAAACGAAGAAGTCCCGCGCCGCGGGACCTGACGAAATTCCCGTTTCCCCCTGTTTTTGAGGAACAATGACCATGAGTTCGACCATTGTTGACATCCACGCACGGCAGATTCTCGACAGCCGCGGCAACCCCACGGTGGAAGTGGACGTCCAGCTTGCCGACGGTTCTTTCGGTCGAGCGGCCGTCCCCAGCGGCGCCAGCACCGGCGTCCATGAGGCGTTGGAACTCCGCGACGGCGACAAAGATAAGTACCTCGGCAAGGGGGTGACCCAGGCCGTCGCCAATGTGAACGACAAGCTGGCCGACGAGCTTTGCGGCCTGGACGCCCGCGACCAGATCGCCCTCGACTACCGGATGATCGAGCTGGACGGCACGGAGAACAAGGGCACTCTTGGCGCCAACGCGGTCCTCGGCGTCTCCCTGGCCGCGGCCCACGCGGCGGCCGACTACTGCGGACTGCCCCTCTACCGCTATCTCGGCGGCGCCGGCGCCCGCATCATCCCCGCCCCGATGATGAACATCATCAACGGTGGCGAGCACGCCGACAACGCCGTCGACGTTCAGGAATTCATGATCATGCCCCTCGGCTTCAACTGCTTCAGCGACGCCATCCGCTGCGGCTGCGAAGTCTTCCACAATCTGAAGAAGGTCCTCCAGGGCAAAAAGCTCGGCACCAACGTGGGCGACGAGGGCGGTTTCGCTCCCGACCTGCAGAGCAATGCCGAGGCCCTCGAAGTGATCGAGGAAGCGGTTGGCAAGGCCGGCTACAAGTTCGGTGAGCAGGTCTTCGTGGCCCTCGACGTGGCTTCCAGCGAGCTCTACGACAAGGAGTCGAAGACCTACACGATGGACGGCAAGAAGATCGATTCGGCCGGCATGGTCGACCTGCTCGCCTCGTGGTGCGAGAAGTACCCGATCGTCTCCATCGAAGACGGCTGCGACGAAGACGACTGGGACGGCTGGAAGATCATGACCGAGAAGCTGGGCGGCAAGATCCAGCTCGTGGGCGACGACCTCTTCGTGACCAACACGAAGCGTCTCCAGCGCGGTATCGACGAAGGCATCGCCAACAGCATCCTGATCAAGGTGAACCAGATCGGTTCGGTCACCGAGACGATCGAGTCGATCGAGCTGGCCCGCCGCAACGGCTACACCAGCGTGACCAGCCACCGCAGCGGCGAGACGGAAGACTCGACGATTGCCGACCTGGCCGTCGCCCTCGGCACGGGCCAGATCAAGACCGGCTCGGCCTCCCGCACTGACCGCATGGCCAAGTACAACCAGCTCCTCCGCATCGAAGAGCAGCTCGGCGCCGCGGCCATCTACGGCGGCCCCCTCTTCGCGAAGAAGTAAGCGTTTGAACACGCGAATCTGAAGAACCAACGGCCGGATCGTTTCAAAGCGATCCGGCCGTTTTCATTGGAGTCCAGGCTTCAGCCTGATTTTGAAGAAGCATCTCAAGATTCGCCAGTTGTTTGGGGAGTTGGGATGCAGGGAAGGGACGCGGCAAACTTCCCCCGGTCAGCCCAGCATGCGGAACTGCTTCCAGTCGATCTTCAGCTTGCGCATCTTGGAGCGGAGGGTGTGGGGATTGACGGCGAGCAGTCGGGCGGCGCCGTAGGGGCCTTCTACGCGTCCGGCCGTTCGCTGGAGGGCGGCTTCGATATGATGGCGGATGGCGTCGTCGAGCGACGCCGTGTTCGCCGCCCCGGCCGATGAAGGCTCGTCATCCTGCTTTGGCGTTTGCGGCGGTGGTGAGATTCCCAGTGCGGCGGCGATTTCGAGGCTTCGGCCGTCGCCGAGGATGGCGGCCCGATCGATGACGGCCCCCAGTTCGCGAACGTTGCCGGGCCAGGGGTAGCTGCGCAGGAGGCGAAGGTCGTCCGTGCTCGGCGCCACTTCGGCCAGGCCGAAGCGTAACGCGGCGCGGCGGGCGAAATGGAGGGCCAGGTCGGGGATGTCGTCGAGTCGCTCACGCAGAGGTGGCAAGACGATGGGGAACACGGCGATCCGGTACCAGAGGTCCTCGCGAAAACTCCCGTCGGCCACCATGGCCGACAGGTCGCGGTGGGTGGCCGCCACGATCCGTACGTCGACGTGCAGGGTCTTTTCGCCACCCACTCGCTGGAGGCAGCCGTCCTGCAGGACCCGCAGCAGCCGAACCTGGACGGCCGGGGGCAGTTCGCCGATTTCGTCGAGGAACAGGGTGCCGCCGTGGGCTCGCTCGAACCAGCCGCGGCGCGACTCGCCGGCCCCGGTGAAGGCGCCCCGCTCGTGGCCGAACAGTTCCGAGTCGATCAGTTCGGGAGGGATGGCGCCGCAGTTGACGCGGATCACCGGCCCTTGCCGTCGGGGCGAGCGATTGTGAATCGTGCGGGCGACGAGTTCTTTGCCCGTGCCGGTTTCGCCAAAGATCAGCACGGGCACGTCGGAGCCGACGACCAGTTCGATGCGATCCATGACGGCCCGGAGTCCCGAATTGGAACCGACGATCGTATCTTCCGCCTTCTGGCGTCCGAGGCGAGTCAGCAGTCTTCGGTTCTGGGCCTCGGCCGCCTCGCGCAGCCGGGTCAGTTCGCGGAGTTGATGGTCGTTGGCCAGGGCGGCCGAGAAGGGATCGAGGAGGGCCTTGGCAAGTTGACAGTGCCGCTGGGTGAACCGCTTGTCGCGACGGGCCACCATGAGGAGCATGCCGCGGCGGTCTTCCGCCTCGCCTAAGGGGCCGAGCAGAAGGTCGACGTCCGGATCTTGCGGGATCATCGGCCTGAGCGCCTTGGGCACATCCCCGCGAGTTTCAACATGGGTCACCTGGCCCTGGCGGCACCAGGATTCAAACCGTTTCATGTCGGCGGGCGAGCACTCGTGACGGGTCTCCACGGGTTCGGCTTCTCCCGTCGTTCCGCTCGAGCCGACGGTTTCCAGGACGGCCCGTTCAGTGTCCATTCGGCAGACGAGGAGCGAGCGGATGGGCAGATGGCGGGCGACGATGGCGCCGATCGTCTCGGTGGACTGGTCGATCTCGATATGACGGCAGGCCTCGCGCCAAACATCGAGCAAGACATCGCGGAATTTTTCCATGGCGAGTTCCGTGGTATATCCCAGATTTTCGGCCGTGCTAAACAGCCTCATATCTATGATATATCATGGAACGGGGTCTGAAGACAGAAAACCGCTGATGAACGCCAAGAGACGCTAATAATCCCAAAGCGGAGGGCGGAAAGCGGAAAGCCGCGAGGAAGGAGGGCTCTTGCGGAGGCCCGGAAGGCTACATCTCGTCGTCGCCCAGGAATTCGGACTCGTCGTGCATGTCGTATCGCCGGGCCACTTCCGGATCGGTGGTCACCAGGCAGGCGTACAAGCCCGGTTTTCCTTTGGCAGGATCCAGAACGACGCCCTCGTCACGCATGCTGCTCAACAAGGCGGCGTCTGCGGGAAGATGATCCACCAAGTCGCCGATTGTCCGGACCCCATTGGCAGCCGAATCCGTGGGCCAGCGGCGAATATATCGTCGCGCGCCGGCCGCCGTCGCTTGCCACAGTTCGCGATAGGTTGGCTGAACGTACGGATTCAGTTGGTCGGCAAAGTCAGCAGGAAGGGCGAACCTCTTAATCAACTCCTGCACATCCGCAAGGTCCTTCATGCGGTCGGCGCCGGTCAGCCCGGACGCAAGCTTCAACTCCACCAGGATCGGCAAGCGGAGAAGATGGATATTGTCGCTCAACTCGGCCGCTGCTTCGGGCTCGGGAAAGGCAACAGGCTTCTGTCGCCCATCCCCCGGGTACTCTCCGGACAAAAGGAACTCAATGCGGACTCCGGACTGGGTGTCTCTCAAGTTCTTGCTGCCTTCGAAGAGCGGCAGATATCCCAATCCGCAAAGTTCGGCGTGAATCCGTTTCAGGCTTTCTCGGGAAACGAGGATGTCCACGTCTTCCGTGAAGCGCCGATAGCCATGCTGGAAAAGAGCCATTCCACCGGCCAAGGCGTAGGGGATCTGCAACTCGTTGAGACGTGAGCAGATCCGCTCGAGCGTCGAGTGAACCTCGCTCTTGCCGCTGAAATGCCGGCCGCCTTCGCTCAAGGCCCACCTCCCGTCCTCGTCGAGGCGACGTTCGTAGGTCGAATCAGTCTGCCGGGAAATTCCTTCGGCCACGAAAATCAACTCCTACAGGAGATAGCCAAAATCGAACGTATCTCTGAACAATTATAGCGTCAATTCCTACTCGCCAATCCCCAGCACTTCCCGGCAATACTTCAGGCTGGCTTCCAGGTCGAATTTCTGCTGGGCCTGTTCCAATTCAGGGGAGGCAGGACCGCTGGGACGGCCCTCGGGGAGTTGGTACTCCTTGCCCCGCTTGGCGAAGGCCAGATAGCGGGCGAATTCGCTGGCCCGGGCCTTCGGGTAACGTGACCAGAAGTCGGGCTCCAGGTACTTCGCTTCGTGGGGCCATTTGTAGGAAATCACTTCGAGAACGAAGGGCACGGCGGGGCAGAGCTGCCGGTATCGTGCCAGGTAGGCGGGCCAGTCCACGTTGCCCTGGCCCATGTTGACCCACATGGCCTTGGCCCCGGCCTCGGTTTCCCAGACGGCCGTGTCGCGAATGCCCGTGGTCACCACGTAGGGGCCGAGTGTTTCCAGGTTGAGCATGGGATCTTCCATCATCCAGGCGGCGTTGCCCGGGTCCATCGTGGCCCCCACGAAGCTCGGGCCGGCTTCCTCGATCAGGCCGGCGAGTTCCCAGGCCTGCATGTCGCCCGCATGGTTCTCGACGGCGATCTTCACGCCGGCGTCTTCCGCTTCGCTGCGAACGGCCTTGAGAACCTTGACCATGGCGTCGATGTGGCGATAGATGCCGCCGTCGCCATTGCGGTCGCCGTTGGTGCCAAGATAGCACCTTGCCACGGGCGTGCCGAGCTGCCGGGCCGTGCGGATCAGCAGTCGGGCATGGTCTTCGGCCTTGCCCCATTTCTTCTCGTTGTAGCTGCCCGACGTGGGGCAGATGCTGCCCGTGCCGGCCTGAAGCTCGACGCCCGCGTCGCGAGCCCGGGCGGCCACCTGCTTCAGGTAGTCCGCTTCGAGGCTTTCGTAAACGTCGAGATCCGACAGGAGAAGCGTGTCGACCTTGAGGGAGGCGGCGTAGTCGATCAGTTCCGGCGCCTTCCAGTTCATGGCCCGAACCGAGAAGTTGTCGAAGCCCAGCTTCATCCGCTCCTTGCCCTCGGATTCGGCCCCGCGCGCCACCCCCGTCAGGCTTGCCGCTCCTGCCGCGGCCAGGGAGGCAAGGAAGGTTCGTCGATCGAGGCGGGCGGTTGGCGTGGGCATGGGACAATCTGTTCCGGAAGGGGTTCTACTTGGCTCCACCCCACCGTACTGCCCTGGTTCGCGAGGGACAAGCCTGCCCCCTCCCTGGGGGCGCTAGTGGCTTGCGAAACCTCCAGAGATAATCACAGTAGACGGAATCTCAACGGCATAAGTGCGAGGCGGAAATGCTGTGTGCTTGGATGCGTGAATCGTATTGCCTATTGTTCTCAGTCGTGTAACGGTACATTGCGCTCTGTCGCGTGTTCGTTCACAATGCACCCGATATGCGACCCGCGTTAGCAAGATTCTCGGACGTCACCCTGGTCCTTCAGCTTTGCATGCTTGGGTTTGTCACTTGACTGAAGCCGGTCGTAGGGCTTACTGCAGTTTCCGAATGCGCCCCCGTTCAACAAATAGCAAGATGCACTCGACGGTTGTAGCTCCGAATCTATCTGTCCGCAAATTCTACTTCTTGGAGTATTTCTATATCCTCCTGGAGAGCGTTGCCCGCTACAGGAATCGGGAGCAGGTCTTCGAATCGTTCAAGCTACTGAAACAACAGTATGGCCTCGGTGAGTCGAAGTTTAAGAAGCTAACTGTTGACCCGGAGAACCTGTCTGAGACTCAACTAAAACGGTATCGCTACACCTTCAATCAGGTTATCGAAGAAGCAAAAGGATACCACCTTCTTGCTGAAGATGACGACGGTACACTGCAGTTGACTGGCGAGGGGAGGGATCTGCTCGAGAAGTTCGGAACTGACTCGTATAACATTGAGTTACTAGACTTAATGGAGAATAGTAGCCGAGCCTTCCGGCACTTGATTGATCGAATGTACGCCGCTAACCCGGCGAATCCCGGACTTCTCGTCTTTCCAGTGTATTCGCCATATCAACTCGACTTCTCACGTGTTGATACCAAGACGACCGGTGATATTCGACGGTACGGTGATGCGCTTGCCACTCGCCTGGAAAAGGACATTGACAGCAACCTAGGAAAGCGCGTTCAGCTCCAGCGAGGAAATCATGAACTCATTCAACGCCTAATCGACAGCGACTTGCTTCCGCGTGAGGACACGAAGCCATTTCCGTCTCAGAAATACAATGCCATCGTGAGCCGATTTCGCGCGTATTGGCTGAACTATTTTCTTAAAGATATATATGGCTACGACCTTTCACTTTCTGCGTTTGATATCTGGATCTATCGAGGGAAGCAAATTGGGATAATACACGCAACCGAGTTCTATCCCGGTTTCTTTGGGCGGCTGGTGTTTCCGACTTCGGTTATCGTTCCCAATTCTAAATCGCAAGATTTTCGTGAACTTCACAGATACTGTGACGATGGACGCCACTTGCTTGTTCATCAACCCCTTGACGAAAAAGGTCAAGAACGCTTTGTCGATTCTCTATGGAAGGGCTATTTGTCGCTTCGTCGAACCCATCGAAGCTATTTTATTAATTTGTCTGCCCTTCGTGAAGTCGTGTGTTACAATATGCGGATATCCGAGCGCGTGTTCGAGTTGCTCCTGAACCGGGCATACAAACATCGCATCTCGGGCAATCTTCGAATGCGGATTTCCTTGGAAGTGGACAGACTGCCCGAAGAGACAAAGGCAACGTATTTGAAGCAGGCACCAGTGATGGTTGACGGCAAATACCGCAACATCATCGCAATCGATCTCCCGGAAGGAGTTAGTCATAATGAGTAAGTTGACGCGAAAGCCGAGTGCGCCCAGCCTGCAGAATGCACCAGCGAAGTTTGAGAAATTCAATCTCACGGAGAATCCCTTTCCGTCAGAGCCAGTCGTGAACAAGGATTCTGAAGACAAACGAATCAACGGCGGTATTTACGAGTTGGCTCTGCGTGAGAGCGAGTATGAGAAGATCCGCACAAACTTCCTTGCGCAGTCACAGGCAGACCCTAACCATCTACGACTTGGCTATATTATGGATGAGTCGTATATAGGGCGTGGAAATGGAAAATCCGCGTTCCTCTTGCATCTCCAGCACGCTGTGAATTCGCAATTCTGCCTAGATTTATCGGATGGCGTAAACAAATGCTTCGCCATCTACGTCACGCCTGAGCCGGGAGGACGCACCAAGTCCTTCTCTGCGTTTGTTGACGCCTGTTACAACGCACTTCTCGCGTCTAATGTCATCAGCAGTTGCTGCGCGATACTCCGGCTCAATGCCATCGCGGAGTTGTATCCAGATCAGAGAATTGTGGATGCGTATTCAGATGAACAGCAACTCGTAGAAGACTTGTGCAACGAAGAATGGTTCCTTTCTCGGCAACTGGATCTTGCTGAAATCGGACGTCATATTCACGCGAACCGCTTCCTTCAGGATCTACCTCCAGACTTCCCGCTATTCAAGGAGGCCTCCGCAAACAGTCTTTTTGGTTCGTTTGTAACACAGCAGGATTTTGCCGAATTCTACGAGAAGTTGCGGAAGGGCAAGGAACGACTCGAATTCGTGTTTTCTTATCTGATACGGTTGTTTCAGGCGGCGGATTTCAACGGGGCATACGTATTAGTCGACGATTTTGAACGGATCCCGGATTTTCAGAGCGCTCGCCAAAAGAAGGATTTTGCGCTTGAACTTCGTTCAGTTCTGTTTGACGGGCTTTACCATAACGCACGTATTGGTTTTCTTGATTTCCTCTTCGTTCTACATGCTGGTGTTCCGAGGTTAATCAGCGACGCTTGGCAAGAGTCAGGGATGGAAGCAAGATCACCGATTTCGCAGCGCACATCACGGCATATCATCAACTTCACTAAGCTCACAAAGCAACACGTGACATTACTCCTCAAGAAGTACCTCGATGAGTACCGCATTGGCCCAGTCCAGCCTCATGATATCAGTCCGTTTACTCCCGACGCAGCTGAGCGGATAGGCGAGGTGTCAGAATACAATGCCGCACGTATTCTCAAGCTGGCTTATGGTCTGTTGGGCAAGGCAGCGGAAGAGAATGGCATCAGAGAAATCGATGCTCGTTTCGTGGATGAACATCGCGACACAGACCAGGGCTCTTTGGAGAAAGAGTCCCCCATAGCGGTCAACACAGCGGAGACAATTGACCTGAATAAGAAGGCCCTGGGAGATGCATGATCAAAGCTGGTGTTTAAACAGGACAGAGTTAGAGCAATTAGCTGACCATCTTTCCGATTGCACAGCAGTGGACGCATCGGATATCCTTCGGTGGGGTGAGACTATCGTATTGGACGCTGAAATAGTAGGGCTTACCTATCTGTTTGTGCAGATCCTTCTCCATCGCATGCGACGAGGGGGTGCTACTGCCCCTTTGATTTCTATGTTCTTTGATCTTCCAAATGCTATTTGGTTCTCGGTCGAACAATTTGATTCGGACTTTATTAGCTACATGCTTAAGAACAAACGTGACCACGATCTCAGCCTAGAAGATGACCTCGTTCAGGTCGCCACAAGAATGAGACTGCATTGCTATGACCACACTCTACGTTTGTGACACTACAGCAATCATCGAGTATTTCGACAATGTCTTCCAGAGAGGATGTCGGTTGTCGCCACACACGCGTAGTATGATCAGCGAAGCGTTTTCTTCTGCTCCGGGGAATGTAAGACTTAGCATTCCTGCCGTTGTCTTCGTTGAGATATTTGACAAGTGGTGTCGCATTGAGGAATTCTCGCGGAAATTCTGGTTCGAAGTGTATCAGGTTGTTCGGGAGTCGCCGAATGTGGAAATTAGACCAATTGATCGTGAGGTCATCGAGAATGTTCTGACGATTGGTGGGAACCTGGCCCGGCACGAAGTTCATGACAAGATCGTCTTGGCTTGCGCGATATCGTTGAACTGTCGGCTGATTACATCGGACCGGGAGATTCGCAGATATAATTCCACTCACCGTGTGATTCCGGGCGTTGTGTATTGATTCCAGGCAAAGCAAGAGGGGCAGTGAGGACAGGAAGGGCCACGGACTACCTTGGAAGGCGAGAGCACAGATTACATGTACGTGGAAATCATACGACGATCTGCGTTCAAGTCGTGGCATTCGCGGTGATGTTGGTCTCTGGGTGAATTAGAGTGTTGGTTTGAGGCTTGGGCGTAGCTCACAAGCATGCCCGGAAGCCATGCTCGGTTGTGAGTTTTACTTGTTGTGGGAGACCCTGCTGAATGGACTCGTATCTCAATAGGATCAGCCTCGGCGATTGCATCGAGCAGATGGGCACGCTTCCCGATGGGAGCGTCAATCTGGCCTTTGCCGATCCGCCCTTCAATATTGGTTACGACTACGACGTCTACGACGACTCCCTGGAACACCAGCAGTACATCCAGTGGTCGAAGGACTGGATCTCGGCCGTCCACCGGGTGCTCAAGCCTAACGGCACGTTCTGGCTGGCCATTGGCGACGAGTATGCAGCCGAGTTGAAGCTGGCCAGCCAGGAGATCGGGTTCCATTGCCGCAGTTGGGTCGTGTGGTACTACACCTTCGGCGTGAACTGCGCCAGGAAGTTCACCCGCTCCCACGCCCACCTGTTCCACTTCGTGAAGGACCCAGCCGACTTCACCTTCCGCGACGAGGATCTGGACAACCGGGTCCCGTCCGCCCGGGAGCTGGTCTATAACGACAAGCGGGCGAACGCGACGGGCCGGCTCCCGGACGACACGTGGATCATTCGCCCGGCCGACGTGGTGGGCGAGATGGTGAGCGACGACGACGGCACCTGGTCGCCCGATGTGTTGGCGCCGCCGGCCGACACGGCCCGCACCTTCACACTCCGCCCGCAAGACCTGGACTCCTGCTTCACGCCCGAGGAAGACACGTGGTTCTTTCCTCGCGTGGCGGGCACGTTCAAGGAGCGGGCAGGGTTCCACGGTTGCCAGATGCCCGAGCAGCTCTTGGGCCGGATCATCCGCACGTGCTCTCACCCGGGCGACGTGGTTCTCGACCCCTTTTCCGGCAGTGCGACGACGCTGGCCGTGGCCAAGAAGCTCGGTCGGGGTTACGTGGGTTTCGAACTATCGCAGGACTACGTTCGCTACGGGCTGAAGCGTCTGGAATCGATTCACGTGGGCGATCGGCTCGACGGTTCGCCCGAGCCGCTGAAGAGCGCGCCGAAGACTGGGACGAAGAACCAGCCCAAGGAGGGCAAGAAGAAACGGGTCACGGCGGCCGAGGCGGCGCGGGAGCGGGCGGAAGCGACCGAACGGCGCTATGAAGAGGTTCAACTCGAATTGACGTTGCGGGGCGTCGTCGAGGCGTTTCGCCTGACCCACGACGGTTTCTCCGCCGATCGCGTGGTGGCCGATCCGGATTTAAACGGGCCCTTTCTCGAAGCCTGCAAACGGTTGGGGCTCGTGGGCGATCCTCGCACATGGAACACGCTGCTCTTCCGTCTGCGGAAGGCGGGCAAACTTGCGGGCATCGAAACCGGCCAGCGCACATCGCTCGAGTGGGAAGATTGCGACGCTTACCTGTTCGCCAGCGAGATTGCCCTGCAGTGCATGCTCGACGCAGGCCAGGCGAAGAGCCTCGACGAGATTCTCTGCGATCCCAGCCTAGCCGCCGAGTTCGACGCCTTCGCTCACCGGCTTGCGCCCGGTCGGCGTCCCGTCGACTACCGCTGGGCGGCGTTGCGGCTCAGGAAGGTGGCCAAGGCCGCCCGAACGCGAGCGGCCGCGCTGACTGCCCCGCGGCGTTTTGAGGCGAGCGTTGCTGTTGGCGAGTTCGATCCCGAAGACCAGCCGGAATCGCCGGGACTGTACCTGGTGAGCGAGAATTCCACGAAGAAGCTCTACGTGGGCGAAACGCTCAACCTTCGCCGCCGGCTGAGTCTCCAGTTCGGCGATCCCCAGCAGGCCGAGTGGGCCAGTTTTGCCGGTTCGCTTTTCATTCAGACGTTGCCCATGACCGATTCGCGCAGCGGCATGTTGACGTGGCAAAGCTGCATGGTGCGGAAGTACAAGCGGCGGCCACGGCTGAACTATCACGAGTTGGCGACTTCGTGAGCAGCGTCAGCCTTCGGTGTCCGGTGTGTCCGGGGAGTTGCCGGGTTCGTCCGTCGGATCCACGGTTCCGTTCTTGCGGCAGGTGAACCAGTAGATCGGCAGCCCCGCGAGGAGGATGACCAAGCCGGCGGCGGCGATCTGGGGCTTGTACTCTACGGCGCTGTAGATCAGGTAACCGCAAACAATGCTGAAGACCAACGTGGGGATCGGGAAGAGGCTCACCCGATAGTGTCCTTCCGGCAAGCCTGCATGAGTCTTTTGATGGCGTCTGGTATCGTTGGCTGTCGAGGCGAGGTTTTGTGGAGGATGGCCAATGGGTGCGAGGAAGAAACGCGGGCTGCCGGTGGAGCTTGAGAACGTTCGACGCCGGTTCGAAGCTTGGCGTCGGGGGCGAACGGCACGAACACGGATTCCGAGTTCGTTGTGGGCGGCGGCGGTGAAGGTAGCCGAGAGGCACGGGGTTCACCGGACGGCGAAGGCGCTACGAATTGACTACTACGGCTTGAAGAAGCGAGTCGAAGAGAGAGGGGCCGGTGGCGTGTCGGCGGGAGAAGGCACGGCGACCTTTGTGGAACTGGCCAACCCCTTGTCGTCAGGTTTCGTCGAGTGTCTTGTGGAGTTGGAGGATGACAGCGGAACGAAGATGCGTGTGCACCTGAAGGGTGCCGAGGCTCCAGACTTGGTTGCGTTGAGCCGGAGCTTTCGGGGCGCCCCGTCATGATCCAGATTACGCCTCAGATGCGGATGCTGGTGGCAATCGAGCCGGCCGACTTCCGCAAGGGGATCGACGGTTTGGCTCGGCTCTGCCAGGAAATGCTCCAGCAGGACCCGTTCTGCGGCTGGGTCTTCGTGTTTCGCAACCGGCAGGCAACCGCGATCAAGGCATTGATCTACGACGGCCAGGGATTTTGGCTCTGCCACAAGCGTCTTTCGAGCGGGCGGTTTCCCTGGTGGCCAAGTGGGCGGAATTCGGCGGAAGCCGCCACAACGCTGACTGCCCATCAGTTACAGGTGCTTCTTTCGGCGGGTGATCCGACCAGGACGCGCACGGCCCCGATGTGGCGCGCGGTTGGGCCGGGAGACTGATGGCTCGGCAGCAGAAATCGCCCTTATGCGTCAGGGGCGTTCGTGTTATCTTGCGGCCTGTGAGCGAGAGTGTCGAATCGAGGTTGCGTCGTCAGGGACGACAACGTGACGGTCATTCCACCGACTCGTCGCCGCATCGGAGGCAGGGATGCCATGAAGCGGACGGAACCGAAGGTCATCGAATTGAACACGAGCAAGCTGGAGGAGATTCTAGCGCGAGTCGAGGCAAACCGGGCAACGGCCGAAGACCACGAGACGATTCGGACCTTGTCTCACTCGTACGTCCACCTCGTTGCATTGTTGAAAGACAAGAACACCAAGATCAGCCGTCTGCGAAAGCTGCTCTTCGGCGCGAGCACCGAGAAGACCTCGAGCGTACTTGGCGACAAGGCCAAGGAAGCGACGCCTTCCGCTGGGGACGACGATAGCTCCACCCCCTCGGACGAGACCGCCGCAGAAGAAGGCTCCAGACCGCCGCCGCGAGGCCACGGTCGCAACGGGGCCGACGACTATCCAGGTGCGGAAGAGATTCAGGTTCCGCACGAATCGCTTCAGCCGGGAGATTGCTGCCCGGAGTGTGGCAAGGGGACGCTCTACGAGCAGAACCAGCCGGGAGTGCTGATCCGACTCGTGGGCCAGGCTCCCGTGGGGGCCAAGGTTTTCCGGCTTCAGCGGTTGCGTTGCGGCCTCTGCGGCAAGGTCTTCACGGCCGAACCTCCCGAGGGCCTGGGGGCCGAGAAATACGATGCCACGGTCTCCAGTATGATCGGCCTGTTGAAATACGGTACGGGGTGCCCCTTCAACCGCCTGGAAGGCCTGCAGGGGAGTCTGGGAATTCCCTTGCCGGCCTCGACTCAATGGGAGATTGTTGACGCTGGGGCCCAGCTTATCGAGCCGGCCTATGTCGAGTTGATTCGGCAGGCGGCTCAGGGGGAGGTGCTCTACAACGACGACACGACCGTCCGGATCCTGGAACGGATGGGAAAGCGTGGACAGCAAGCCGCCCTGGCCGAAATCTTCGGCCAGGGCACTGACGAAAAGAAGGGACCAGCTCGCCGAGGCTTGTTCACCTCGGGGATCGTGTCCACGGGCGAAGGTCACCAGATCGCCCTGTTCTTCAGTGGCCGCAAGCACGCCGGAGAGAACCTCTCGGAGGTCCTGGCGGAACGTGCCAAAACTCTCGATCCGCCGATCCAGATGTGCGACGCCTTGTCGCGGAATCTACCGGCCGAGCTGGAGACAATCGTCGCCAACTGTCTGGCCCACGGCCGGCGGCAGTTTGTGGATGTGGTGGACCGCTTTCCTGATCAATGCCGCTATGTCCTGGAATCACTGAAGGTCGTCTATCGCAACGACGCCATCGCGAAGAACAAGAGGCTGTCGCCGGAAGCACGCCTTCAGTTCCATCAGGCCGAAAGTGGTCCGGTGATGGAGGATCTCCACGCTTGGCTCACCCGACAGTTCGAAGAGCGTCTGGTCGAGCCCAACTCGGCCCTCGGCAAGGCGATTTCGTACATGCTCCGGCACTGGGAGAAGCTGACGCTCTTCCTCCGCAAGGCCGGGGCTCCACTGGACAACAACATCTGCGAACGGGCCCTGAAGAAGGCCATTCTCCACCGCAAGAACGCCCTGTTCTATAAGACAGAGAACGGAGCCCGCGTGGGCGACATCTTCATGAGCCTGATCTACACCTGCCAGCTCTACGGGGCCAACCCGTTCGACTACCTGACCGAACTTCAGCGACACGCCGCGGTCCTGGCTGCCAGCCCGCAGGACTGGATGCCCTGGAACTATCGAGCAGCGTGCGACGCCGTCTCTGCATGATCTTGGGCCGGCACTCTCGCCTGGCCCCTGGCAAACGATTGTCCCTTCGGTCTAAACTGCTATACTCGCGTCGATGCTCATGCCCCGCTCCCTTCGATGCATGGAGAACGACGATGGCTCGCCAAGCTATCGAGATCGAGTTCACTGCGGAAGAACGCGCCCTCATCCTAAAGTATGGTTATCCCTTCGAAGGGATCGAAACGTCCCTCAAGGCTTGCCAAGACAGCGAGGAAATCGAGGCCATCACGATCGACTCCTTCGAGTTGGAGCGGCTGATCGGCGATCTAAGCATCTCCATCAACGATATGAAAGGCGGCTCCGTGCAGCATGAACTGCTCGAACTGTGCGACCGCCTGGAAGCCGCCGAACGCTACGGCAACGGCCGATTCGACCGGATCTGAGCCCTCCGGGACCCACCGGCCGAAAAATCAGAAATCGCAGGCTTGCCGGAAAGACACGGCCGAGTGGGCCAGTTTTGCCGGTTCGCTTTTCATTCAGACGTTGCCCATGACCGATTCGCGCAGCGGCATGTTGACGTGGCAAAGCTGCATGGTGCGGAAGTACAAGCGGCGGCCACGGCTGAACTATCACGAGTTGGCGACTTCGTGAGCAGCGTCAGCCTTCGGTGTCCGGTGTGTCCGGGGAGTTGCCGGGTTCGTCCGTCGGATCCACGGTTCCGTTCTTGCGGCAGGTGAACCAGTAGATCGGCAGCCCCGCGAGGAGGATGACCAAGCCGGCGGCGGCGATCTGGGGCTTGTACTCTACGGCGCTGTAGATCAGGTAACCGCAAACAATGCTGAAGACCAACGTGGGGATCGGGAAGAGGCTCACCCGATAGGGCCGCTCCACCTGGGGCTCCCGAAAGCGCAAAACGATTACGGCGATGCTGGTGGCCAGGTAGAAGCTGTAGACGACGGCCGCCGTGTAGAGAATGGCGTTGACGAACGAGCCCAGCACGACGATCAGCACCAGGGCGATGGCGGCCTGGACGATCAGGGCGAGAGCCGGCGTGCCGGTGCCGGCGTTCCATTGGCCGAGCAATCGGAAGGGGCGGTGGTCGGCGCCCATGGCGTAGGAGATTCGCGCGCCGGTGAAAATCAGGCCGTTGGTCGCGCCCAGGGCCGAAATGCAGACGAGGCCTGCAATCAGGCCCGCTCCGACACGGGGAAACATGGTGGAGACCGTGTCGGTGGCCACGGCCGACGAGTTGGCAACGCCCGCGTAGCCCAGAGCGTAGAGAAACGCCCCGTTGACCAGCAGGTAGAGAACCGTGACCGCACAGGTCCCCAGCACCAGGGCGCGAACGATATTGCGCCGCGAGTCTTTCACCTCGGCCGCCACGTAGGCCATCTCGTTCCAGCCACCGAAGGTGAACATGACGAGAATCAGGGCAAGGCTCTTCGGCAGGGTACTGACCGTGCCGGCGGCCGCGCTCTGACCAGTAGGGCCAAAGAAGGCCACGGCCACGATCATCAGCAGGCCGATCGCCTTGACCATCGTGAGCACGTTCTGGGTCCACTTGCCCTCGCGGACCCCGATCACGTGGATGGCCGTGAGCACGATTACGGCCAACGCGGCATACACCAGTTGGCACACCGCCACGTCGGCCCCCTGGTAGGCCTGCCAGGGCAGCAGGTGGTAGGGGACCATCCAGCCGGAAAAGGGATCGTAGAGCGTTGAGGCGTAGGTGGCGAAGATGAAGGCCATGCCGACGATGTCGCCCGGCCGGACCACGACCAGTTGAATCCAGCCAAAGAGGAAGCCGGCCCACGAGCCGTAGGCGCGGTTCAGATACACGTAGTCGCCGCCCTCGCGCGGATAGGCCGAACCGAGTTCGGCATAGCCGAGGGCCCCGCACAACGAGAGCAGGCCGCCCACGACCCAGATCAGCAGGTAGCCCCACCAGTTGATCGTTCCCGCCGCGACCATCGGCGCCACTTCATAGATCCCGGCCCCGATAATGATCCCCACAATCAGGCACGTGGAGTCGAACAGCGTGAGTTGGCGTTTGGGGGTGTCTTGCACGAGGGGCCTCAAATCGAAAGTAGGAATCTTGCTGCGAATCTCGGGTCCGTCAAGTCCGCGGCGATGCGTAGGGATTATCGGAGTCAATCAATGTGGACTGGCCGCGGCCTGGGCCATCAGGGTCAGCTCCTGCAAGTTCCGCCTCGCCCTTGGCGGGCGGCAGGAGGAGCATGATCAGGTAGGCCAGTCCCAGGCCGGCAACCGCACCGGCCAACGGGACCATGTGAACCCATGTACTCGGGGCGGATGCGCCACGAGTAAGGTCTGCCCACACCGGGGCGAGCGCGTAACCTGTTCCGAACTCGCCCGCGAACCAGAACGCGACCGGCATCACTCGGTACAAGCCGGGCCGATACCCCTTCGCTCGAGCAAGGGCGCCGAAATGGACGCAAAAGGGAATCAACAGAACGAGTTCACCCATCACACCGGTTTCGCTTTCCGCGTCAATCCGCAGCCTGGGGTACAAATCTAACCGTACAGAGAATTGTGGCCTCCGTCCCGCCAAATCGCAACTCCCTGGCCGGAATATCGTACGGCGCGAGGGTTGTTGGACGCTGCCGGCGGCCTTCCGTATCATGGGAGTTGGCAGCGAGAGATCCCTGGCGACAAAAACGTCCGCAAGTGCGTGGAAACCTAGAACTGCCCAACACATCCAACGATAAATGTGATCGAATGGACGAGCTTCTGCGTCATGCGGCGGATCGGGCCGCAACCTATTTGCGTGATCTCGAATCACGACGTGTCTTTCCGTCGTCGGCAGCCGTCCGTCGGGTTGCGGAACTGGGCGGCAGCCTACCCGCCTCTCCTGTCGATGCGGAGGAGGTCTTGGCGCTACTGGACGAGATCGGATCGCCGGCGACCGTGGCAAGTGCCGGAGGACGCTATTTCGGCTTCGTGGTGGGAGGATCCCTTCCCGCCGGGTTGGCGGCAAACTGGCTCGCCTCGGCGTGGGATCAGAACGCCATGTCCAGCGTCAGTTCTCCGGTCGCCGCCAAGATCGAGGAAATCGTTATCGGTTGGCTCTTGGACTTGCTGCGGCTCCCCCAGGATTGTGCGGGGGCCTTGGTAACCGGGGCCATGATGGCGAACTTCACCGCACTGGCGGCCGCCAGGCACGCGGTTCTGGCGAAGCACGGGTGGGATGTCGAGGCTGATGGTCTGGCAGGCTCGCCGCCGGTTACCGTCGTGGTCAGCGAGCAGGCCCATCCGACTCTTCTGAAAGCGGCAAGCCTGTTAGGCTTCGGGCACAGGCGTCTTGTGCAGGTGCCCGTTGACGAACAGGGGAGAATGCAAGCGACGCGTCTTCCGGCAGTTTCCGGGCCTGCCATCTTCTGCATTCAGGCGGGGAACGTGAACACCGGCGCCTTTGATCCGGCCAAAGAGATCTGCCGGGAGGCGAAGGCTGCCGGGGCATGGGTGCATGTGGATGGCGCCTTCGGGCTTTGGGCGGCCGCCGCTCCGAGTCGCCGATGTCTCACCGCAGGCCTTGCCGAGGCTGATTCGTGGGCGACCGATGCCCACAAATGGTTGAATGTGCCCTACGATAGCGGGATTGCGATTGTCAGAGATCAGAAGGCCCTGGAAGCGGCCATGACGCCTCCCGTCCGTTTTCTGCCGCAGGGCGATTCCCGTGAGCCGTGGAAGTACACGCCGGAGGCTTCTCACCGCGCCCGGGGAGTCGAGATTTGGGCGGTCCTGCGTTCGCTCGGGCGATCCGGCGTTGCCGACCTGATTGAACGAACTTGCCGTCATGCGACCCGGTTTGCCCAGGATCTTGCCGAGGCGGGATACACCGTTCTGAACGACGTGGAGCTCAATCAAGTCCTCGTGTCTTTTGGGAGCGAGGACAAGACCCGGCGAGTGCTCGAGGCGGTTCAGCAGGACGGCACATGCTGGTGCAGCACCGCCTCGTGGCACGGTCAGACGGCGATGCGAATCAGTGTATCGTCCTGGGCGACGACCGATGCCGATGTTGAGCGAAGCCTCTCCGCGATTCTGCGAGTGGCCCGTGAAAGTTGAACGATTTCGCACGCTTCAGGAGATACTCTCGTGTTCCGATCGGCCAAGTGTATCGCGGTTTTCGCGACCCTGCTGCTCGGCATCGTGACCGCCAGCGCGTTTGGGGCCGAGACGGCGACGAAACCGTCGCGTCCCAATATTGTCATGATCTACGTGGACGACATGGGCTATGGCGACCCCGGTTGTTATGGCGGCAAGGCCGTTCCCACGCCGAACATCGATCGGCTGGCTGTCGGGGGCGTGCGGTTTACGGACGGCTACGTGACGGCGCCGGTTTGTGGGCCAAGCCGTATGGGGCTGCTCACGGGGGCTTATCAGCAGCGGTTCGGCTGCTACTGGAACGACGACCTGTGGGCCAAGTACGGGCTGACCCTGCCCGAGTCGCAGAAGCTCATGCCTCAGGCCCTGTCGGCGGCCGGCTACGCGACGTGCCACGTGGGGAAATGGAACATTTCGGCCGATCCACGTCCCTACGTGGACGAGGCCTGGGACGTGATGATTTGGAAGGGCGCGTACTATCCGGATGAAAACGGTGTCTATCCGGGAGTGGACGGACCGGACTTCCAGGCGGAGGCTCATGGTTGGGGACCGCCCCGGGCAGGTGTTGAGTATCTGACCGACCGGCTTACCCGCCACGCCATCGACTTCATGGACCGACATACCAAGAGCCCTTTCTTTCTCTACCTGGCCTACAACGCCCCGCACACGCCCTTGCAGGCCGACCGGAAATACGAGGCCGTCTTTAAAGGCATTCAGGACGAACCGAACCGGCTCTATGCCGGCATGGTCGCCTTGCTGGACGAGAACATCGGCCGCGTGCTCGACAAGCTCCGTGACGCGGGACTGGAACACAACACGCTTGTGGCCCTGGTTAGCGACAATGGCCCGGCCCGGGGTTCGGGCAAGCTCAGGGGCTGGCGCGACGACTGGCCCGAAGAGACGTTGCTCGGCTCAGCGGATCCCTTGAGCGGGCACAAGGCCCAGTGTCGCGAGGGAGGAATCCGCGTGCCCTTCATTCTCCGCTGGCCTGCCCGGCTCCAGCCCGGCCAGGTCTACACGCGCCCGGTGAGCACTCTGGATCTCTATCCGACCTTCTGCGCTGCGGCCGGGGCGCCGCTGCCGGCGGGAACGAAGCTGGACGGTGTGGACCTTCTGCCTTACCTGGCAGGCGACCAGGCCGGTGATCCTCACGACACGCTGTTCTGGAAGCCGCACGCCGGCGGCGCCGTCCGCCACAAGCAATGGAAGCTGCTGGTGGAAACTTGGGGCAAGGTGCGGCTCTTTGATTTGGAAGACGACCCAGGGGAAGAAAACGATCTCGCCCGCAAGCAGCCCGAGTTGACTGAGCAACTGCACCAAGCCTGGCTCCAGTGGAGTGAGGCGTTTCCCGGTGCGGCCAGCCAACAAGCGAAGGCGAAGGCACCGCAATGAACGAGCGAGTTGTGTGGATTTTCGAGTCGGGCATGTTTGGCGACACTCGTGCCGAATATGACGAAGCCGTTCGTTCCCTGGGCCACACGGTGAAAGAATTTGCTCCCGATTGGTGGCAGAGTGGATCCTGGCCGCGGCACGACGGCGATGCGGTTGTGTTTCGAGGCAGCCTTGAAGATGCGGACCGTGTTCGACGGGAGCTTCCGTGAACGCCGGCCCATCATATTCCGGTTTCCATCTCACCGATCTGCATTGCTCAGTAGCGGTGGCATCCTTGCCGCCGGTTGGTTGACGTCAGTGATCTGCTTGGCGGACGGCACGGCGGAGCGTGCCTGCTACCTTGCGGACGGCGCGGCAGTGCTACAGGATCGCCAAGGGGTCGCGGCGGTGTTCGAGGGTGCCGCGGGTGACGCCGACGCGGTTGACCGCCTGAAGGGCGGTCCACACCTGGCGGCCGGTGACTTTGCCGAGGAGCAGATCGCGGTACAGGTCGACGCAGCGGCGAAGCTGCTCGGGCGGATCGTCGGCAAGCAGTTCCACACGGAAGTTCCGCACGCCCATCTGCAGCAAGGGGGCGACCACCTCGGCGCCGCTCTGGGCCGTGGCGTTGTAGACCGTGTTGCGGCAGCCCACGTCGGCCTGCAAGGGATGTTCCACACCGACGCGATCACGAAGCCGCACGACGTGCCGATCGCAGGGCCGCCCGCAGTTGGTCTTGTTCGTGCCCGGCGACAGGGCCGCACAGAACACGCAATGCTCCATGTGGAACATGGGCATGTGCTGATGGACGACCACTTCCAGGATTTCCACGGGGGCGTGCCGGACCAGTTCCAGGAGCTGCTCGCAGTTCAGGTCGTAGGAGGCCGTCACTCGCTGGGCCCCGAGCGTGCCGAGGTAGTCGACCGTCAGTTCGTTAGCCCCGTTGAGCGAGAAGTCGGCGATGCAAGGGACCGAGTTCTGGACGAAGAAGTCGAGCCCGGCCAGGTTGCGGGCGAGGATCCCAGCGGCCTCGTGACGGGCCAGGGCCTTGAAGATGCCCAGTTCGCCCGGCTTCTGGATCCGCGGCGTGGCCAGAAACACCTGCGTTCCGGCAGAGCGGGCGAGCGACACGGCCTCGCCGTACTGGCGAATGTCGGCAAAATCGGCATAGATCGTGGCCACGCCATGGTCGACCATGGCTCGCACGTGCTCGAGCGACCGACATAGCACGGCCAGTTGAGGTTCGCCTGGCGAAGCAGTGCAGCGCTCGATTTCCTCGCGCATTTTGGGCAGGACGGGCTCGGCGGCCACCGGGGGTCCCACGTGCAGCGTTGCCTCGCGGGCAGCTTGAAGTTGGGCGACCATCTGCTTGCGCAACTTGCCGAGCACACTCAGGGGAACCATGGGCCGGCCTTCGATCTCGGCCTCCAGTCGATCGAGCACAAAGCCCGAACCGCCGAGCCGGCCGAGTTGTTCCCGAAGCACGTCGTGGGTCAAGGGATGTTTTCGTGCCTCGGCTAGCTGCTCGTCGCTGGTGCAGGTCACGTCGGTGAGCCCCTCGGCCCGGGCTGTCAGCTCGAATGGTTTTCCGACGCCGGCCGTCACGGAGATGCTGACCGGAACGTCCTTGCCATGCACGTCGCCCGCAAAGGTCTTGCGCAGCCTCCGGGTGAGTGCCGGGTCGTCGGTCTTCCATAGCTTCTGACCGGGGCGGAGCTGGGAGAAATCGATCGCCTCCCGCTGGAAGGCAAGTTCGACCGTGCCGCTCCCCACCTCTTCGGTCAGGCGTTTACCGTCACGGTGGAGAGTGAACACTCGTCCGCCCTGTTCCTTGCCGGCAGCCCGATCGCCTTCGAAGACGACGCCGTCGCCCGCCTTGAGCCGTCCGCAAAGTTCGATTCGCACGCGTCCCTTGCGAACATGGCGGACCTCGCCGATGAGCACGCCCCGCTTGGCGGAACTTAGGCCCGGCACGAGGGCCTTGTGATCGCTGCCGTGGAGCCAGCCGAAGGAGAAGCCGCGGGAGAAGGAAAGCTCCATCTCCTCAACCTGCCGCTCGGTGAACTCGACGGACCGGCCGGCCACGGCCTCATCGATTGCCTGGCGGTAGTGGCGGGTGATGTTGGCCACGTACTCGGGCGTCTTGAGTCGGCCCTCGATCTTGACCGACGCCACGCCCGCGGCGATCAGTTCGGGAATCAGCGCGTATGCCGCCAGGTCGCGCGGGCTGAGTAGATACTTCTGGTCGCCCAGATTGACATCCCGGCCGTCGCAGACCAGTTCGTAGGGCAACCGGCAGGCCTGGGCGCACTGGCCTCGGTTGGCGCTCCGCCCGCCCAGCGATTCGCTCGTCAGGCACTGGCCGCTGTAGGCCACGCAGAGCGCTCCGTGGACGAACACCTCCAGCGGCACGGAAGTCTTCTCGTGGATCTTGGCAATCTCGCCAACGGAAAGCTCCCGGGCGAGCACGACCCGGTCGATCCCCAACTTCTCGACCACGCGGATGCATTCGGCGCTGGTGAGCGTCATTTGGGTGGAGGCGTGGATGGGCAGCTCGGGGGCGATGCGGCGGATCATTCGCAGCAGGCCCAGGTCCTGGACGAGCACGCCGTCGGCTCCCGCTTCGGCCACCTGGCGAATGATCGTTTCCAGCGGCTCCAACTCGTCGGAAAAGGCGAGCGTGTTGAGCGTCACGTATCCCCGCACGCCGGCCCGGTGGAGGAAGGCGAAGAACTCGGGCAAGTCGTCGACTGAGAATCCGGCAGCCCGGGCTCGGGCGTTGAAGGCCCCGTCGAGTCCGAAGTAGACGGCGTCGGCCCCGTTGGCCACGGCCGCCTTGGCGCAATCGCGATTGCCGGCGGGAGCGAGCAGTTCGGGAGGCGAAGAGGGGGAAAGCGGCATGCAACCAGCTTGACTGCGGGGGGGTAAGGCACCACAGAGGACGCAGAGGACACGGAGAAGAAGTGGTGGTGAGAGTTGTCAGAGGATTATACCACAGTCGGCCCTTGATTCCAGCCGCGTCGGATGTGCCTTCGCCCCTACGGCCCGACCGTTTAGGGGGCATTGTGCCAAGACGCATGACGGCTTTCCTCGATTCTGCCGGTTTCCTGTCAGCTTCCGTGATTGACGAGATGTCTACCGATTTGCTCCACTAGGGGATGGATTATGGCGCGAGCGGTCGAGACCCCTGCGTCGACCAATTTGGATTCATGCACTTTCCGCGAGAAGGGAGGCTCCACGATATGCCGCCGAGCAAGAAACAGGCCCGCAAACAGAAGAAGCAACGGGATCGTCAGAAGCGGATTGCGAAATCACGAGGTCAGTCTCAGCGTTCGGTCCCTCCAACTCCGCATATGCCGGAGTTGTTCGGGGCCATTCGGAAGTCCGAATCCGATTCGGAACCGCTATCACCCATTGAGCACTGGTGGGAGCAATTCGAGAACGCCGAGGGCCAGGAACGCCTGGAGATGCTGCGAGAGAAGTTGGCCTCTCCTTTGGACGAGGACTGGCGCGAAGCGTTGTTTCCCGAAGCGGTTCACGAGTTGGAACGCGGGCTTGCTGATGGCGAATACGTTTCCTTTTTGGAGGAATTGCGGGACGACCATCCCAAACTGTTTGCGCCGGGCTTGGATTGGCACGTCTACGCGATGATCTGCCACTACATTCCGCAGCGCCGTTGGGACGACGTGGATCGCGCGGCCGAGTTGCTGGCAAGCCAGCTTGAGGGTATTGAGGAGCCTCTTTTCTCCCTGCTTTCTTTGCTGCGTTTTGCCGGACGGGCGGAAGCGGTCCAGCGGTTGCTGGATGAGATCATGCCGCGGATTTCCGATTCGGATCTCATGCCTTGGGCCGTTCACGAGTTGATCGATATGGTCCTGTTTGGCCCTGTCCAGGCTTGCGTGGAAGCCGGGGCAACCGACGAGGCCCTTGAAGAACTGTTCCAGAAATCGCTCACCTTTGGTGTGAAAGACAACAAGAAAAACCGAGCCCTCCAGCGGCGGCACATTGCTCATATCGCCGGAACGTCTCAGCAGGTTTGGACTCGCAAAGGACTGCTCGCTGCCGACGAAGGCGCTGAAGGGGAGATGTTTTGCCTGTTCTACGAGTTTGGGAGATGGCTCTGCCGCGACCGGGGATATCAGCCTATTGTGGCCGATGAATTGCGGCGGGTCCTGGTGAAAACGATCAACCGGATGGAGTGCGGCGAGAACGCCCTTCTTCGCGGTCTCAAGCGAGACGACTTCGATCCTGCTCTTGCGAAGACATTGCACTTCATGTCTCTCAGTCAGTTCCATGCGCCGGCTGCGATCGCGGCGATGCGGCTTCTGTACGACTTCCTGCAAGCCAGGAACCTGGTCGACAAACGGACCTGCGACACGGCCCAGAGTGTGTGCTACGTTCTGCAGAAAGAAGTCGACAAGGTCATCGTCGAGCAGTGGAAATCGTCGCGCTTTTTGAAGGGTTTTGTCGCCCAGCCCGCGACTGAAACAGGTTGAACGGACGATGGCTCGCAAAAAACGCAAAAAGGGAAGCAAACGCCGAGGCCACTTCTGCTGGTGCTGCGGCAGGACTCGCCCGAACGAGCAGTTTTCGGCGAAGGGCCACAGGCGGCATTTGTGTCGCGAGTGCATGCGATTGGGGCCCGAAGAGTTGAAGGTCCAACAGGCCCTGCTGAATATGGAGAAATGCGTCAGCCCCAGAGGACGAGTCTTCAAGCGGCGCCGCAAGGAGTTCGACACCTACCTGCAACACGAAAACCTGCGGATTCGCGCCGCGGCCAAAGGTCTGCTCAAGCCTTACGATGACTTCGTGGAGGACTGGGACCAACCTGAGTGGGGATATGCGGCCGACGATCCGCTGGCGGAAGCCTGCCGGATTCTGGCCGAGGAGCAGCAGGCCATCAACGATAGTCTGAATGAGGCCGCCGAGTTGGACCGATCGCTATTCGAGAACGGTGTTTTCTGCTGAGAGGTCTTGAGCATCCTTCAGTCGAATCTACCGCCCTCTCTGCCATGCCGCCTCGATCTCTTCCAGGGTTCGGCCTTTTGTTTCCGGCAGGAAGAAGAGGGTGACGGGGATAGCGGGGAAGACGAGCAGGGCGTAGAGCCAGAAGGTGGGGGAAGGACCGAGGCGATTCAGGAGCGGGGGAAAGGTCTGTGCTACGAGGAGGCACCCGGCCCAGATTGTGAAGGTGCCCACCGACATGGCCCGACCGCGGATCCGGGTGGGGAAGATCTCGGAGATCACGATCCAGGGTAGCGGCCCCAGCGAGAAGGCGAAGCAGGCGATGAACATCAGGATTGGGGCCAGCACGAGCCAGCCGCTGGTGACCTGGAAGTAGAAGCTCAGGCCGATCCACGCCAATGAAGCCACCAGCCCGGCCGTGCCGAAGAGAATCAGCGGGCGGCGGCCGATGCGGTCGACCAGGAGGATGGCCACAAAGGTGAATACGCAGTTGACCAGTCCGACAATCACCTGCCCGCCCAACGATTCGCTCAATTGGAAGCCGGCCTTTTCCAACAGGTCGGGGCCGTAATAGATGATCGCGTTAATCCCCGACACCTGGGAGAACAGGGGCAGCAGGATCCCGATCACCAGGGCCCCGCGATAGGCGGGCGCGAGCAGCTCTTCCAGGGTGCCCTGTTCCTGCGCCAGGGTCTCCCTGATTTCCTGGACTTCTCGCTCCGCTTCGGCCGAGCCGTTGACCCGCGAGAGAATCCGCCGAGCCAGCTCCTCCTTGCCTCGCTGAAACAACCAGCGGGGGCTTTCGGGAACGGTGAAGAGAAGCAGGAAGAAGGCGGCCGCCGGAATGGCCTCGGTGCCGAACATGGCCCGCCATGGTTCGGCCGCGACGATCCAGTTCAGAAAACCGCTGCCGGCAGAATCGCCAAACGACTTCCCCCAGGCGACGATCGCCGCATTGGAGAAGTAGGCCACGAGGATTCCGACGGTGATCGCAAGCTGGTACATGGCTACCAGGGCGCCCCGCACACTCGGCGGGCTGATTTCGGAGATGTAGAGCGGCGAGAGCATGGAGGCGATTCCTACGCCCAGCCCTCCGATCCATCGGGCCACGACCAGGGTCGGCACATCCCGCGGGACCGTGCACCCGACGGCGGAAACGAAGAACAGCACCGCCGCCAGCATGAGGACTCGCCGGCGTCCGAACCGGTCGCTCAGCCAGCCCGCAACGGCGGCCCCGCAAATGCATCCCACGAGCGCCGAACTGACGACGAATGCCTTGGTCCAGTCGATCAGTTCGAACTGATCTTCGAGGAATCCAACACAGCCGGAGATCACCGCCGTGTCGAACCCGAAGAGGAAGCCGCCCAGGGCCGCCACGGTGCAGACGACGGCGAGGTAGATTCGGCTGCCGCGGGAAGGAGTTACTTCATCCACAGGTGGGGTCCTCGTTATGGTCGCGTGTTTCTGGCCAAGTCGCTTGTGCGACTGTTTGATTTGTCAAGTCAACACAGGTTCAATACAGAAGACGACCTAAGAAGAGCAGAACACCACGGAGGACACAGCCGAACTTGGCAGTCGTGTAAATTCGTGCGTGCGCGTTTTTGACGTGTCTTGAACTGGCCAGGTTTGTTTTGCTTCGGGGTTCCGTGCGGCGCCCGGAACCTACTGGGTTGAGCGGCGCTCGGGATTTACTGGGGTGTGACGGCGTCGAGCATGGCGACGATGTTCTCGGGCGGGACGTCGGCCAGGACGTTGTGGACCTGTTGGAAGACGAAGCCGCCGCCGGGGGCGAAGGCGTCGACCAGGCTGCGGACGTTCTGGCGAACCTGGTCCGGGGTGGCGTGGCTGAGGACGTGGCGGGTGTCGCAGCCGCCGCCCCAGAAGGTGAGTTGGTCGCCGTAGGTCTTCTTGAGATTCTCGGGCACCATGCCTTTGCAGGAGACCTGGACGGGGTTGATCGCGTCGAGCCCTGCTTCGATCAGGTCGCCGAGCAAGGGCTCCACGCCGCCGCAGCAATGGAGCTGCACCTTGACGTTCGCCAGTTCCTTGGCCCGGTGGAACAGCTTCGTGTGGAATGGCTTGAACAGGCGGCGGTACGTGTCGCCCGAGATCAGCGGGCCACCCTGGGCGCCCAGGTCGTCGCCGAAGAGGATCACGTCGATGTAGGGCCCCACGGCGCCGAGCCACTTTTCCAGATTCGCCAGGTGCAGATCGCAGAGCCGCTGCGATAACTGCAGGCACGCCTCCGGCTCCGCTGCCAGCGACATGAGGTAGGAGTCCATCCGGAACAGGAACTGAGGAATCTCGAACATGTTCCCGCCAAACAGGCCCACGATCGCCCGATCCGTCGACTCACGCAATCGCCGGGCCCCTTCCGCCAACGCGGCCAGGCCCTCGGCCGACATTCCCAGATGGGCTCCCGGCGCGGCCACGCCCGTCCAAACCGAGCGGCCCAGCACGTGGGGCAACTCGTCGAGATCGACTTCTCCAACGGGGCGACCTTCCCAGGGCCAGTAGCATTGTTCGAAATACAAGCAGCCCTTCCGCTGCACCCCCAGCCGGGTCCCGTCGTCGGCCAGCAGATACCAGTCGTCGTCGACGTCCTCGATCTTCTGGTAGGCGGGGATCTTGCAGGGGGTGCCATCGGGAAGCCGCCAGGGCTTCCAGTCGGCCGGATCGGTCAGGAAGCCCCGTCCCATCTCGATCGTGTCGACCTGAAAGCGGTCGAGCACCTCCGGCTCGACCACGGCAAGTTGCTGAACCATGTCGTAGACGTAGATGTCGCCCGAGTCGATCCCCAGGTGCTTCTTCAGCTTTGCATAGGCGATCGCGCTGATTCCGCTGGACCGATGGGCCCCGAAATCGATAGGCGCCCGGTCGGGCTCGCGATGTTCCAGGGCGGCAAGGACTCGTTCTCGAGGGGTCATGTCATTCGATCCTAAGCGTTACGATTTCATATTTCTCCAGCGCCAACCGAGCCGGTGCATCTGCCAGTTTCTCTTCCAAGGGATTGGAATACCAGACTCCCCGGCGATCTTTCGCGCACTCCACGGTCACCTGCTGCGGTACGTCGGTTGTGTTGAAGAGCCGAAGGAGCATCCCGTCGCCGTCGCGGGTCGGTTTCAGGCAGGTGGCCACCACGGCGTTGTTGTCCAAGGAGAGGACGGGGCCCGGAAGGGACTTCTTCCCGTCGCCGGCCACGGCCAGCAGGGGCTGATGCACACCTCGGGCAAATCGCTGCACCTCGGCCTGATCGTAGGCCCCAGCGTGGGGGCGGAGCACGTAGCGGAAGGTGAGCGGGCCCTCCTGGCCGGCCTTGTAGTTCGTTTCCCAATGGTTGTTGCAAACCCAACTGTAGAGCGTGCCGCCCGGCTCGATCTCCGTGCGCCACGGGTCCAGGCCCCAGGCCGGCGTGTAGCGAATCGGGGCGAACTGCATCATGTTGGCGTCGAGGGTCACCCACGTAACGCCAAACTTCTCGCTGGACAGGTCGCACCAACGCTGGACGCAGTAGTAGTTGCGATTCGCTCCGGGTAACTGATCGATCTCCGGCCGAACCACCGTCCACGGCACGTCGATTCGCCACTGGCCGCCGGGAACGTTGAAGGGAAACCCGAAAAAGGTCCCCTCGGGCTGGCGCTCCATGATCTTGTCCATGCGATTCTCGATGAAGATCTCGTCGCAGCCGTCGACAACGGTGATTTCGCGGACGAGGCTCTTGCAGTTGGGCGCCGGCGACTCAATCCGCAGCGTGGCTACGAGCGGCCCGGGGTCGACCACCGTCACTTTTACGTCGCCAGTCTGCCGGGCGCGGTTCTCTTCGCTGTTGCGACCCAGGATGTAGAGGTAGTCGTCCAGCCCGCGGTTGCCGTCGCCATCTGGGGTGACCAGGTTGACATCAACACCTTTGCAGGTGAGCGAGGCGATTGTCCCGCTCTCGGGGTCGATTTTGAGCCGGACGCGATCGTTGCCGATCGTCAGCTTTTCGGCGTCGGCAAAGGCAGCCCCTCTTGGAGCGGCCGCACCGTGTCCAATATCGTAGCGAACCGCCCCAAAGGCCGGCACACGGCCCGTGCGAAAGGCCACCTGACCATCGGCGAGATGCTGCACGGGCACCATCGGCTCTTCATCATTGGAAAGGACGAGGAACTCACCCAAGCGGGTTCCCTTCATGGTGATGATCTCGCTCCGCGGCCAACTCGCCGTATTGAAGACGTCGATCGTTGCGGGTCTTGCCTCCGTGTCTTCGCCGATCGCTTGGCGGACAAGCTCCTCGGCGGCCTGGTGACCTCGCCGGGCGTAGGCCTGCTTGTACTCGTCCTGGTGGATCGTGAAGGGATCGTCGGGCCGGCTGATGCTGCAATAGGCGCCCCAGGTGTGCTCGTCGTACATGATCAGGTCGGTCCAGGCTGCGTCGAAAGCCGCCACCGGAAAGGTCTTCGAACCGGTCATCGCAAACAGGGCCTGAGCCTGGACGATCCGTTCGCAACCGGTGCGGCAGAGCGAGGTGGCCTCGGACGTACTCGCGCAGCCGTCTTCCCAATAGGGCGTGTAATCGCCGCGCACGACGGGCAGTTCCTTGCCGTGGCGGCGTTCCATCTCTCGCATCACGTCGCTGTTGCGCGAGATCACCAGCTTGGGCCAGGCGTATTTCTCGTTCCACTCCTTCACCGAATCGGACAGAACCCGGTTGGGCCGGCCGTTGTCGCCCTCAATGTTGTAGCGGATCATGACCAGGTTATAGGGATATTCCTTCTGGACCAATTGATCGAGAAGGCTGAAGATGCGTTGTTCCTGGAGGCGGTGACCCCGCGGGCTACGGTGCCAGGTGGAGTAGCTGAAGCCGGAGAGCCAGCAGAGCACCCGATCCTTGCCGCTCGGCGACTCCCACCAGAAGGGCCTGTCGGCCCACTCGTAAACCCGACCCACGCGATGGCCCTGGTTGGGGCCCATGGTCATGTAGCGAACACCGTTGTGGGCCAAGGCGGGGACCAGTCCCCAGGTGTAACCCGGCACGTCCGACTGCATAGCGCTGTCGATTGTGACCTGGTGGGCCTTGCCGAATCGGGCCGCCCCGGCCATCAGTTCGAACAGTTCCTCGTCGTTGTACATGCCGGTCATCGCCTGGGCGTAGAGAGCGTCGAAGTGGATGTCGCGAGCCCGGCCATTGCGAATCAGGGCTTCCTTTTCCTCCTCGGAGGCGGTCCGCATGAATTCATCGATGGCCCACATTCCCTCCGGGTGGAACCGGAACCGGGCCTCTTCCGGATAGTCCTTGGTCTCGTCGATGTACTGGATCGCGTCTTTCAGGTTCTGCACCTGCCGGGCAAGCACGTCTTCCTGCGTGTGGGTGTAGCCGATGTCCAGATGGGTCTGATGGACCAGGTGGACCTCCCAGGGGCGCTCGGACGGAATGGTAAACGTCTTGATCAACGTCTCGCCCCGATAATGCAGCGAAACGGTCACATCCAGCACCGAATCGAATCGCTTGACGGGCGCCAGAATGCTCGCTTCGAGAAGGCACGTCTTCGGCTCGAGTTGCTTTGTCACGCGATCCCCGTCGATACTCACTTTAAGCTCGGCCTGTTCGACCAGCACGCCGCCCGCGTAGTCGACGGTCAGCTTTCGCAGGAGTTTGCCTTCCGGGCCGCGCAAGACGCCGCGGGCCGCTGTCAGTTCGATGTCTTCGATCTCGGCACTCTTGGAATGGAAACTCACGCAATCGTAGAGCAGCCACGATCCTTCGGCATTGGTAATCGCCAGGCGGTTCCCTTTGGGCTTAAGGGCGTCGGCAAGGAAGACTGCTCGATAGACGGCAGGCTGTCCCTCGGCCGGATTGGTCAACACGTTGTCATTCCGGCAGGTGGCCCGGGTGCGGATCTCGCGCACCTCGCCGTTCAGGTCGATTTTGAGCAGCGGGGGAGAGCCCGCGTGGGCCGCCACGGTGTCGATTGCCAGTTCGAAGACCGGCGCATCGCAGCCGGCGGGAAGGTCGAAGGTGATGGTGAACGTGTGGGCCCGACTGCTGGCCCAGGCGTCGTGGGTGCCCGGGTGAATCCAGGGCCAAGCCGCCGCGGCGCCCGGGCTGGCCACGTCGACCACGGGATCTTGCGGGAAATGCTTGGGAAACGAGGCATAGTCGCCGCTCAGGGCGAACTCGGCGTAGTTCTGATCATCGGCGCCCAGCGACCAGAGCTGTTCGGCGCGGGCGAGGCCGGGGAGCAGCAACAGCCCGAGAAGGGCAGAAAGGACGGTGAAGTAGCGCATGGCATATTCCTTGTGGTGGACAGTCGTCGAAGGAACGCGGAGAATCGTGTTGCGAGTTGGACTCCCGAAAAAACGCGTCTGCTGCCGGGAAGCTACGGGGCACTTACCAGTCAGCCCGCCATTGTATCGCCGCGCTGCGCGGGCTTCATCCTCGACTGCGGTCATCATCCCCCAGGCTCACGCCTGGGGCTATTCACGTATCACCCGCTGCGCGGGTTTCAAATAAACTGCGAGTCACTCCTCGACGCCCCACACCGTTGTACTCGGAATCAACTCCAGGTTCAAAGGGGCGTTGTGGCCTATCTCGACGGTGAGGCAGTTGCCCTCCACGGCAAGGAGGTCGCCTTGCGGACGCCCGCGAAGATCGCAGGGCTGGGCAGCCGACACGCCGAGCCCCGCCGGAAACGTGATCGTGCAAGGCTCGTCCTTGCCTGCCTGCTCCCAGAGCCGCAGCATGAGCTTCTTCGAGGTTGGATCGAGGCCGAAGGAGGTGACCAGCACGTCGTGCCGCGAAAGCTCAAGCCCGGCCGCCTTCGTCGGCAGTTTCCCACGCTTCTTAGACTGGCGAGCGGGGTAGCCAACCATGGGGAACCGAGCCTCCAGGGCCGGGCGGATCAGCGACGACTCCGGGTCGTATTTCTCGAATGTCCACAAACGCACGGTCTGTTTCCACGAGCCCTCGTTCCAAAGGCGGAAGTTCGTGTTCCACTGGTTGTTGAACAGGTTGACGAACACGTCGGCCTTCTTCGGCACGTAGTCTGCGGAGAACTTCCAGCAACCCGGCTCGCCCAGGCTGACCAGGGGCGCGTCGATGGGGCAGATCCCCACGCCGTATCCGTCGTCGCCGTAGACGGCCAGCCCGTGCTCCAGCCAGAACAGGTGGCGATTGCTGCCGGGGACCACGTCTTTGGCTGGATCGACGATCTCGCCCAGTCGGCTGAGGCGGAAGTTGGGGTTGTCGATATTGAGCGGCAGGCACATCCAACCCGCCTCGGGCCAGGTCTCGGGGCGTTTGCATTCGATAAAGACGGTGATGTCGATGATGGGAAAGTCGTTGTAGAGGCGGATTTCGTATTCGAGCTGATCGCAAGGCAGTGCGGGATCGTTCCTGCGACTAAGGACCACGGTCTGGCAATAGTCTTCGGTGTATCCGGACACGTCAGCGTTCTTCACCCGCACCGCGCGATACGGAACATCGCGTGGCAATTCCGGTTTGGTGAACTGGGTGGTGACCCACCTTGGGAACTGCAGGCAGTAGTCACGCATGAACTGATCGCATTGGTCGGCGCTGAACCGCTCGTAGAGGAAGTTGCCGAAGCCCTCGGTGTTCTGGCGAACGAGCTGTCGATTCGTGCGTTTATCGATCAGGGAGCGAATCCCGTCGGAGCCGTACGTGACGCGAAAAAAGTCGTTCTCCAGAACAGTCTCCTTGATTCTGCCGAAAGCCCAGCCCGCGGTATGATCCCGATAGGGAATGCAGTCTTCCTCCGGCACATTCTCGTCGACGGGTTCCTTGGGGGCGCCCTCCCTGTCTGCACGTTCGGTGGCTTCAAACATATCCTGAACCGGACAATAGAACGTGCGGTATCCCATTGGCGGGATATTGCGAACTACGTATGTTTGATCGTCAACCACGGCCAGCCCGTCGCGTTTCCACGGGAGGGGATTGTAAAACGCGACCCGATAGCGTCCCGTGTCGATCGACTGGGACAAACGCGACAACTGCTCTTCCAAGAGCGCGGTGCTTAAAGCCTCGGCCTTGTAAGCATAGGCACTGTGCTCGTCCCAGGAGGCGATCATCCGGGCGTGCCGCTCGTCCAGGTGATCGTGCCAGTCGGGGGCGTAGGACAATTTGTTTCCGATCCATCCGAAGGAGGCGCCCCAGGTGTGCTCGCCGTAGAGCAGGCTTTGCTCGTAGCCCTGGGCGATCGTATGCCACGGTGGTCGTGCGGCCTTGTTCTCCGCCGCACCAGCGCTCCACGCCTGGAGCATGGTCGAGAGCGACTCGGCCGTGGGCAGGTTTACCTGGGCGCGGCGAGCGGCAATCCGCCCCTGGGGATCGCACATGGGACCGTGGATCCACGTGTCGGGCATGTCACCCCGCACGACCGGGATCTCGTCCAGGTTTTCTTTCGCCAGAATGGCGTCGCCAAAATCGGAAAGCCGCCCGATGCGAACCTTCATGCCCGGCAACTTCTGGGCGATCTCGCTGAGCAGCTTACGGACTTCTTCGGGACGGGGCGGGCCGTGGTTGTCGCCCGTGTGGATCAGGCCCAGCCAGGTTTTGTAGGGCCAATCCTCGGGCGGCATGAAGCCGGTGCCGTAGCCGTTGACGTGCATGGTGAGCACCCGCGACCCGTCGGGCCCTTCGCGGAAATAGAGCAGAGGCGCCTTGGGATCGCTCGAACCGCTGTTCGTGCCCTCGTGCATGAACTGGATGCCCGCATGGGCCAGCAGGGTGGGCACGATCCAACTGTGGCAGGGCACGTCGGTCATCTTGGCGTCGCGCGGCGGTTCCAGACCGGCTGCCAGGCAGAGGTTCGTCGAATAGGACAGGCCCCGAACCACGTCTTCTTCCGAAAGCGTTTCGGTGTGGGTTGTGAAGGGCAGGCCGTGGACGACGAAGCGGCCGTCGCGAAAGGCCTCCATGATCCGCGCCTTGCGCTCGGGCGTCTGTCCGTCCCAATCCTCCAGGATCTTGGCCATGGGCCAGCCGGGGATGGTCCAGACGAACTGCTGCTCCTTGGGCAGCTCGCGGCTGTCGTCCACCACATCGAGGGCGCTGTCGATCATCGACGTGCGATAGCGTTGGACCACGGCGGACGCCAGGTCGGTGTAGCCGATGTCGAAATGGGTTTTGAAGACGAGGATGACTTCTTCGAGTTTCGGCCAGGCGTTCGGGGTCGAGTCGCTGACCGCCTCGGCGCTGACGCAGATAGAAGGAGATGCGACAAGCAGGCAGACACCGATCACAAAGCGGAAGCAGGCGGATCTCATTGTGGGTTCCTCTTGGTCCAGGGAAGAGAACGGTCCGCGCTTGCATTTGCCCCGAAGGGGCCCAAACATGCCAGCCCGGGGCAGAGGCAACGCGAGTTCTACGAGCGCTGCCGTTGTCCCGGGTGACTGTTTTGAATCCGTGACCCAGGGCGGCGCTGCGCTCTGCCCTGGGCTGGAATATCACGCCCTTTCAGGGCTCCGAACTCCTACACCTCGGCCGTAATCTCCCATTTGAGCATCTTGGCGATCTCCATGAGCGGCTCCTTCAGGTCGCCGTAGACGGTCACGCGGTGCCAGCCGAACTGGTCCCATTGGGTGAAGAGTTTCTCGATATCTCCGTTCGGCTCGACGGCCAACTTCGTGCGGCAGGCGCGATCTTCGGGGATGTTGGCCACGGCCTTGCCGCTGTGGATCAGCAGTTCCTTGCGGAACGCGGCAAGCTCCAGAGTGGTCGTCATATAGCCCAGCGGCAGCAGGGAGCGGACGGAGGCGCCCTGGCGGTCTTCGGAATGAGTGAGGATCTCGATGGGATTCTCCCTTCCCTCGGGTCCAAAGGCCCGGTTCGAGGCCACGCAGTGGGCGTAGATGATCTGGCGATTGGCGATGTCGATGACCGGGTCGGAGATGAAGCCGGTGCGGCCGCCGGTCAGGTTCTTCAGGGCGACCATGGTGGCAGTCGAGACCAAGTCGTTCTCGCAGGCGCCCACGAGTCCCTCGTTGCACAGTTCGTGGAAACCGAGGCACGGGTAGGCGTGGATGTGCCCGCCGTAGAATCCGCCGAGGCAGTTGATCGTGATCGCGTCGGCGCCGTGCTTCTTGAGAACGGCCTTCTGGCCCAGGTACATGGCCGCCGAGGTCTCCAGGGTGTCGCGGGAAACGTCGGCAATCCTGCTGGCCCGTTTCTGCCATACATCGGCGATTTCGCGGGCCTGGTCCTTGTCGGCCTCCTTCCAGGCGTCGTTCACTTCGGCGTAGGGGATCTCGATGACCTGGATGCCCAACTCCTCGATCACCGGTTTGGGCCCGCGCCAGCCTTCGCCGCCGACGGTGAGGATCTTGGACTTTTTCATCTTCTCGCGCCACTCGGAGGGCGAGAGGACGGCCACGTCGTCAGCCTTGCAATCCTGGCTGCCGGCAGGTTTGGTGCTGGCAATCCGCACCTTGGCCACCGCGGCGCCGAACTGCTTGGGATCGTCCACCGTAAGGAAGCAGCGGGCCGCTTCGACAACATGGGCGAACTGGGATGAGCCGATAAAGCCGAAGTTGGGCGCCCCCTGGCGCAGAAAACCGGCTGTGTAAACCAGGAAACCGCCGCTTCCGGCATAGAGAAAGTCGGCGTAGAGCACGGGTTTGCCCGAGGCGACCATGGTCTGGACCACCCGGTTCCAGCAGTTCATCTGCAGGACGAGGTAGCCGTCGATTTTGGCGTCGTTGTCTTTTTCGAGGATCGCCTTGGCTTGTTCTTCGCCAGTCGCCGTGGTGGGGATGAATTCGATGCCGGGGCAGCCGTCCGCGAGGGCCGCAGTCATCCGTTGCATGACGGGCGAGAAATCGAAGCCCACGTTGGGCCAGTCGGGGCGGGGCTGGACGTCGGCATGGAGCGAGTAGATCACGCGGATGCGTTTTTTCTTGGGCTCCGCTCCAAGGACCACCTGTCCCGTCATGGGAATCGCCATGGCACCCGCACAACTCGCACAGCCGGCGAGAAAACCGCGACGACTCATGGAGCAGCAGACGCATCCCGAAAGCTCGTGAGAATGTGACATCAGTCTCTCCTCGTGTAATGGCGTGACAGACACGGTAAAAGCGGCGAGACGAGGCGGCGAGTGTGTCGGCTGCAATCCTGGCAGCTCCGCGCACCCCGACAATGGGGATTCAGACGCCACCAGGATAGCCGTTTCAGCCAGCCAAATCAAAAGTCCCCCGTCATCTCCCGAGGAATTGTCCTGGGGGGAGAGCTAGGCGAAAGTCGGCGTTGGCCGTAGGATAAATGACGTCTCTTCTCTTCCGGGGAACCCGCATTCAGGACGGCTGAAACGGCTTGCATGGAGGGTGAGAGGGGTGGGGCACGATCGTTTTTCGGCGTCTTGGCAGCGCCGTCCATACCATCACCGACTGAGCCCAAGAAATGGGCTGCTTACCGGGTCGAATTCTACAACTGAGGGATCCCGCTCATGGAAACCCGATCTGAGAACGATGTGTTGAGCCAGGAAGCGATTGCCGAGGCGGTTTACGGGCAGGTGCGAGCGCTTGTTCCAGGGGGCCTCGACTCGGAACTTTCCCTCGACACGTCTCTTTTCGACCTCGGGCTGGATTCCCTCACCCGGATGGAAGTCGTGAACCGCATGGAGGAGACGTTTTCCATCCGGTTCTCGGAAGAATCGCTCTACGACCTGGAAACCTGCCGGGACCTGGTCGAGTGCATCGCCGAGCACCTGGACGTTGCCGTGACCAAACAAGCGCCGGCGGCTTCCGACCAGGCGGCACCCGCAGAAACTGCTCAGAAAGAGATCTCTCCCGAGGTTTGCGACGTCACCCAGTTTCCCGAGTGTGTGGGTCTGCAACAGCGACTGCTCGCGGCGGCGGCGGCGGGGTTCCAGAGCCCGTTCTTCCGCGTCAAGGAGGGCGTGAAGGGGTCGGAAGTCATTATCGACGGTCGCGAGACGGTGACCTACACGAGTTTCGATTACCTGGGCATGTCGACCGAACCGCGAGTCATGGCTGCCGCCAAGGCGGCGATCGACCGCTTTGGAACCAGTTCCTCGGCCAGCCGGCTCGTGGGCGGGGACGGGACCGTTCTCAAGGAACTGGACGAAGAACTTGCCGGCTTCATCGGAACCGAGGCGGCCGCTGTTTTTCCCAGCGGGTTTGGAACCAATGCTTCGTTGCTGGGGCACCTTTTCGGCGCCGAGGACCTGATTCTCTACGACGAATTGGCCCACAACAGTATCGTCCAGGGCTCTCTGCTTTCGGACGCCGGAAAACGTCCCTTCCCCCACAATGATTTCGCCTTCGTCGATCGACTTCTGAGCGACATCCGCGGAAAGTATCGCCGCGTGGTGATTGCCATCGAAGGCGTCTACAGCATGGACGGCGACTATCCCGACCTTCCGGAATTCGTCGACGTCAAAAAGCGTCATCAGGCTCTGCTGTATGTCGACGAGGCCCATTCCATCGGGGTCATGGGAGACCACGGGCGGGGTATCTGCGAGCATTTCGACGTTGATCCGGCCGATGGGGATTTCTGGATGGGAACCATCAGCAAGGCCCTGGGAAGCGGCGGCGGCTATCTCGCCGGGCGTGCGGCCCTTGTTCAGTATCTCAAGTACACGACGCCCGCCTTTGTCTTTGCCACGGCGTGCTCGCCGGCCAATGCCGCCGCCGCCCTGGAGAGCATTCGCGTACTGAAAGAGGATTCCCAGTGCGTGAGCCGACTCCGGGATCGGTCCAACCTATTCGCCAGGCTGGCGACCGACGCCGGACTCAATATCGGCACCAGCAAAGCCACTCCGGTGGTTCCCGTGATCGTTGGCGATTCGATGAAATGCGTTCGCATCTCCCACGAGTTGCTCCAGCAAGGGATTGACGCACAGCCGATTCTCTATCCGGCCGTTCCCGAAAAGGCCTCCCGGGTCCGTTTCTTCATCACGGCCAGTCACACGGAAGAGCAGATCTCTCGCACCGTCAAGGCTCTTGCCGAAATGCTGTGATCGACGCCTCACTCATGAGGCTTCATCGTGGGTGGCACGCTCAGAGCGCGAGCGATGGGCGCGGCCAGACAGCCTCCACGCCCATCGCTTGGGCTCTGAGCGTGCCACCCAGGATTCACGAGCCCGCGAATGTCGCACGGCATAAGCACTGCCCCCTCCTCGGGAGTGGTGACTTTGCGCTGTCTGCAAAAAAGTGCAAAGTTGGCCATTTCTTGTATTGAACTTTGTTCGTTTTTTGGTAGGATAACGCCGTGACATGAACACATGTACAGTATCTCATTGGAGCGAGATTATGCGGGCTGCTGCCGCCACCCCCGCGAATTGCCAGAAAATGGAGCAGATTCGCACGGCCATGAGCGAGATGCTGGCCGGGGTACTCAAACGAGGATTCCACGGTACGGCCGCTCTGGAGATGACCGTTCAAGACGGGACGATCCAGCACATCCGCCGCAAAGTGGAACAGGTCGAACGATGACGGAGGACGCGTGGTGATCCTGGCGGCTTAGGCCCCAGGCCGGCGATTCCTGAATCGCCATTGCAAACGGGTACCGAAACGGGCCTGCCGCGCCACGGCGGGTACTGAAACGAGCCCATCGAAGAACCGCCCCAGGTTCTCCGGTGGGCTTTTTTTGTTGGTTTGCCAACTCACAAGGACATGAGCATGAACGAAAACCTTCAGGAGTATGCCGACTCTCGCGGGCTGTCCATTGGTGCGGACCGCCAGCGCGGCGTCATCCGCGGCGTCAAGATTTTGGGGATTCACTCTCGGAACGGGCGCACCTATTTAGCGGAGGCTGTCCAGCAGGCCGTGCCGCTCTACGAAGGCGCCAAGGTGAATGTGAACCACGCCAAGGGCGCGGCCGCCGGTCCGCGAGACTATCAGGACCGGATTGGTGTGATTCGCAACGTTGCCGTTCGGGTCGAGGAGGGGCTGTTTGGCGACTTCCATTTCAATCCGAAGCACGCCCTGGCGGAGCAACTTCTCTGGGACGCAGAGCACGCACCGGAGAACGTCGGCTTCTCTCACAACGTAACGGCGCGGACGGGGCGGCGAGGCGACACGGTCGTGGTCGAGGCGATCACCAAGGTCCAGAGTGTCGACCTTGTGGCCGACCCGGCCACCACCCAGGGGCTCTTCGAGGCGGCGGGTGCGGCGTCTGTTGAGCCAGACACTGCCCAGGAAACGGCGTTGCTGGAGTCGCTCACCCTCGAACGTTTGCGCGAGGTCCGGCCCGACTTGCTCCAGCAGTCTCTCGCCGACAACTGGGAGCGGCTCGAAACGCTCGAGCGAGAGAACGAAGAGCTGCGTGCCGGGGAACAAGCCCGCGGGCGTCGCGAGGCCGTTCTCCGCTTGCTTGCCGAGCACGAGCGGAACGGCGGGATGACGCGCGCCCAATGGCAACGATCCATGCGGGACGACGCCTTCCTCGCAGTGCTTGTGGAAACCGACGACGACGGGGAGAGACGGCGGTTGATTCGCGAACGAATCGAACTGGTTCGCGATCTTGTCGCCGACCGCGGCGAGAACCACCCTGTAAGCCGCGAGCCCTCCCCGTTTGCTCCCGATGCGCCCAGCAGCGCAAAGGACTTCGTTCGCAGTATTTGTTGAGCAATGAGCTGTGAGCTGTGAGCTGTGAGCTTGGAGCTTGGAGCTTGGAGCTTGGACTGAAGGGACTTTCCTGCTTCCTGAAGTCTGACCGATTGTTTGCAGGCTGAAGTCTGGACTCCAACGTCCTGAACCCTGAACCCTGACCGCTGAACCCTTTTGTGGAGTTTTCTCATGACGGACAAGATGCGTTGGCGTTATGGCGATACCAATCCAGTCATTGCGGCCGTCGACTCGGACACGGTGATCGAGATCGGCGACCTGGTCTATCTTGACACGGATGACGCGAAACCGGCTTCCTCCCAGGCCGACCAGGGATCGGAGACGGGGAACCAGTCTCTGTTTTCCGACAACTTCCTGGGCGTGGCCATGCAGCGGAGCCGGGCGGGCGACACCGATCCGATCCGCGTGGCGACCACGGGCGTGTTCGAATTCGACTGCCCGAGCGCGACCTACGAGTTGGGCGACCTGGTCGGCGTCGACGAGGCGTCGAGCGGCACGGCCCTGGAGGATCAGCAGATCGCGGCCGTGGCGGCTGTCGACTACGCCATTGCCCGGGTGGCGCGCCGGGCCCCGGCGGCCACGACCGCGATTCTGGTCGACGTCCGGTCCACCGTGATGACCGGGGGGATTTGACCGCTCGCTGATTGCCGCTTCTCGCTCCGCAAGAAGGCCGTTCGTTCGCGGGGCGAACGACGACACTCGTTCTTTCGCCCAAAACACACACATTCACAAGGACACTTCTCATGCCAACCGTCAACTGTCGTGAACTCCGTCGCCGGTATGAACTGGACGGCGCCCGAAAGACTGTCGAGCACCTTTCCGAGGCGCTCGCCGAAAAGCACTTGCGTCCCGAGGACTTCAGCCTTCGCGATCTGGCGGAAGGCCTGATCCCGGACGGCCACGAGTGGGTTCGCATGCTCGACCCTCGCAACTCCGGCAGCGTCGGTTTGACGGAAGCCGGCGATGGCGTCGATGTGACGGCCTTCCTGAACGTGACCGGCCAGGTCATCTACTCCAAGATCCTCGATGCCTATACCCAGGAAGCCTTTGTTGTTTCCAAGCTTGTCGACGTGGTTCCCACTCGGCTGGACGGAGAGAAGATCCCGGGGGCGAGCGGGGTCGGGGACGAGGCCGCCGAGGTCGCGCCGGGAATGCCCTATCCCCATGTTGGCTTTGGCGAAGACTACATCGAAACGCCTTCGACAACCAAGCGGGGCCTCATCGTGCCGGTCACCAAGGAGGCGATCTTCTTCGACCGCACCCATCTCGTCCTCAGCCGGGCGGCGGAGGTGGGCGAGGTGCTGGGGCTGAACAAGGAAAAACGCCTCATCGACCTGGTTATCGGCGTTACCAACAACTACCGCTGGAAAGGCACGGCCTACGACACCTACCAGACCGACAGCCCCTGGCAGAACACGGTGGCCGACAACGAACTGGAAGATTGGACGAACGTGGATGTGGCCGAGCAGCTCTTCGCCGACATTCTCGATCCCAACACGAACGAGCCGGTTCTCGTCCAGCCGAACACGGTGCTCGTCATGCCGGCATTTCGCCACGCGGCCTACCGCGTCTTCAACGCCCGGGAAATCACCTACACGGCGACCGACTCGTCCACGACCACCGTGTCGGCCAACCCGCTGAACCACTACCGCGTGATCGACAGCCGCCTCGCCTATCGCCGGATCATCGCTTCGGGGGTGACGGCGGCGGATGCCAAGGCGTGGTGGTTCCTCGGCGATTTCAAGAAGGCCTTCGCTTACATGGAGAATTGGCCGATCACGGTGACCCAGTCGCCCGTCGGAAGTGAAGCCGACTTCAATCAGGACATCCTGGTCCGCTTCAAGGCCAGCGAACGGGGTGCTGCGGCCGTGATCAACCCCCGCTACGTGGTCCAGAGCACGGGAAGCGAGTTCTGAGCCAAGGAAACGCAGCATTCCCTCCCCAGCGCAGCGTGGGGGAGGGTTAGGGAGGGGGATTGAGGCGGCAGATTGGCCTGCTGCACGATTCGCCTCGCAAGACGGCAGGCTTTTGTGTCACTTCGAACGCATCTGAGCATCGCCCCCTCCCCGGCCCTCCCCCTCGCTCGCAAGCTCGCTGGGGAGGGAGCACTGGATCCTAGCCCGGCTGCTGGACCCTTCCAGCATGAGAGGCATGCATGACCAACCAACTTGCCAAATGCAGCCGGGCTCTTGAAACCGCCGAAGGCGCGAAAAGCCCGACTGCCTCCGGCAACTCCCCTCGACCGCATACGTCTTTGCCCATGACCGCGTTCAGCAGCCGGGCTGAGTTCTGACCCTGTACCCCGAACCCTAACAACTCCCCATGCCTACCGATCTCGAACAACTCCAGACGATCCGAACCCAGGCCCTGGCCTCGATTGCCGAGATCACGGCCGCCCCGAAGCCGTCCTACACGCTCGACGGCCAGACGGTCTCCTGGAACGCCTACCTGCGGCGGCTTCAGCAGACAGTCGATTGGTGCGAACGCAAGATGGCCGGCGAACAACCGATTGAGGTTCGTTCCCAGGCGGGCACGTGAATGGAGACTCCCTCCCCAGCGCAGCGAGGGGGAGGGAGTAGTGAATCCTAGCCCGGCTGCTGAACCCTTCCAGCATGAGAGACACGCATGACCAACCAACTTGCCAAAAGCAGCCGGGCTCTTGAAACCGCCAAAGCCCCGAAAAGCCCGGCTGCCCCTGGCAACTCTACTCTACCGCATACGCCTTCGCCCATGGCCGCGTTCAGCAGCCGGGCTGCATCCCGAACCCTGAACCCTGACAACTTCCCATGTCCTTCGATCCGAGCAACGATTTCCCAACCGTCGCTGACGGCCTGAGTCCGGTGACGTTGACCCGACCGGGCACGGACTTGTCGATCGAGATCTCCAGTGCCCTTCGCCGGGCGGTTCTGCGACGGGACACGCTGGATACGGACGGCCGCCACACGGCGTCGGACTTCGTTTGGCACCTGCCCGCCGACGATCTTTCGGAACCGCCCCAAGCCGGCGATGTCTTGATCGACGAGAGCAGCAATCGCTGGACAGTCCTGGGGGTTCGCCCTGCCTCCTTCGGAACCCGCTGGCACTGCGTTTGCCGGAATCTGATTGCCGCCCACGGACTGAATGACACGGTCGACCTCGAAAAGGCCGTGATCACCAAGACCGACGCCGGCGCCGAACAGATCACCTGGCAATCGTGGCGCAGCGATCTGGCGGCACGAATCCAACCGGCCGATATGAGCCTTGAACCTGAAGACGAACGAACGGCCAACGTAGCCCTGTTTCGCGTGTACCTGGCCGAGGATGTGGAGATGGATTCGCTCTGCCGCGTGAAGGCAAGCGACGGCGCCGTCTATCGTATCCTTGGCAGCCGCCGGCGGCTGCGCGTCGACGAACTCATGTATCTCGAAGTCCGAAGGCAGTGAGCAATGAGCAGTGAGCTATGAGCTATGAGCAGTGAGCTATGAGCTGTGAGCTGTGAGCAGTGAGCTGTGAGCAGTGAGCTGTGAGCTGTGAGGGCGGACTGAAGGGATCTTCCTGAACCCATCATTCGACATTCTGATTTCGACATTCGTCATTCTCTTATTTCAGTCTCCAGTCTAAAGCCTCTTCAAATGTCTCTCGAACAAGCCCTTCACCAACGCTGGTCTAATGATGCTTCGCTTGTCGCTCTGCTGCCCGCCGAGCGGGTCACGACGGGCCGATCGTCGCTGGACTCGCTGCCCCGTGCCACGCTCTTCCGACGTACGCGGCGAACCGTCTGCCGGACCAACTCGGGCGAGTGCCTCGAAGAGGTCGGGTTGGAGATGTCGCTTCGGCAGGAGAGTTTCGACGACGGCGTCGCCATCGTCGAGCAGTTCCTCCAGGTCTTCGATCGCAGCCAGTTCAGCCTGGCGGACGGGGCCGAAGTGCTTCAGCTTCGCCGGCTGGAGGACAACACAACCCAACTCGACGACGGCACCTGGCAGTTTCGGGTTGAAATGCTCGCTCGTATTCATGTACCGGCCCCGGATGAATCCTAGCCCGGCTGCTCCTGAACATTCCCTCCCCAGCGCAGCGTGGGGGAGGGTCAGGGAGGGGGCCGCACCGCCAGATCGCCCTGCCGCACAATTCGCTTCGCAGAACAGCAGATACCTAGTGCAACGTTCATACCTAGTGTCCTGAGTTGTTAATTCGCTGCATTTGTTCGGCTGCCCTTTTCCGAGCAAAAACACGAAACTCGATTCAACGGACTTCTAACTCAGGACACTAGACGCCCTTCGTTGAGAATTCAAATCCAATGGAACGTAACTGACGCATCACACCCCCTCCCCGGCCCTCCCCCTCGCTCGCAAGCTCGCTGGGGAGGGAGCAGTGAATCCTAGCCCGGCTGCTGGACCTTTCCAGCATCAGAGACACGCATGACCAACCAACTTGCCAAATGCAGCCGGGCTCTTGAAACCGCCGAAACCCCGAAAAGCCCGGCTGCCCCTGGCAACTCCACGCAACCGCATATGTCTTTGCCCTTGGCCGCGTTCAGCAGCCGGGCTGCTCCTGTCTCCTGAACCCTGACCCCTGACAACTCCCATGACTACCACCTTCCGCAGCAGAATCCAGGCCGAACTGGCGTGGACCTGGACCGACCATGTCGACACGCTTCCCATTGTCGACAGCAATCGGCTCCGTGCCGCCGTCGATCTGCCCGACGGCAGCGACACCGGCCAGGCCGACGCGGTTTGGCATGCCTCGGGCCAGAGCCTGTCGACCGGCGAGACTGTCGTTTACAGGCTCGATCAACTCTACCAGGACCTGTTCGGCTCGTTTATCGAGATCCCTCTCGATTGCGTCAAGGCGATCCTCATCAGCAATACGTCCGATTCCGGTGGCGGCTTGCTGGTCGTGGGCGGGGCCTCGTCCGACGCCTGGGAGCAGCCCTTCGCCGCTTCGGGCGACTGCATCGTGGTTCCGGCCGGCAGCCCGCTCCTGTTGGCTAACCCTCAGGAGGGGTGGCCGATTTCCAGCGGGCAGACAGACCTCCAACTCCAGGCCGCCGATGGTCCCGTCACCTACAACATCGCCATCCTCGGAACCCTCGCCACATCCGAGCCTTCGTCGTCCTCGTCCTCCGGTTCCTAGCTCCTGAAGTTGTCCGCGATCACCAGCCCGGCTGCTCTCATCTTCCAACTCCCAAGGCATCGTCGCGTTAACGACTTGCTGCCAGCAGCCGGGCTTTTGAAACAGATCAGAACCTCAGCAAATCCAAACCTCCAATTCGCTCCAACCGTTCGTCATTCCCCTCCGTCCTCCAGTCTACAGCCTTCAGCCTAACTCCCTCCCATGAGCACTCTCTTTCAAGAACTAGCCGGCTCGCCCACCGAGCAATACACGTCCGACGGATTCACGGCCACGCGGACGTTTCTCATCGCCTGGGAGAATCGCGACGCTTTTGCCGCCGAGGTGATGGGCACGGCAAGTCAATTCGGCGGTGGAACTCCGGTCCAATACCCGGGCAAGACCGCCGTTGTCGCAATACGGCTACGCTTCGAGCCCTTTGATCCCGACGCTCCGGACGTGCAGACCCTCGACGCTCTCACGGTCGGGCTGAATAGTTACAGCGGTTCCTACGCCAAGGCGATCGTCGACTACGATACGAGGAGCGACGAGGACCTCGAGAGCAGCCCTTCGAGCGAGGTCGGCACCTACCTGACTTATTCGATGGTCCACGATTTCGACGCCATCACGCTCCCGCTGGACGGTTGGCAATGGGAAGACGAGCCGACGGCCGCGGTTCCCAGCGATCTTGAACTGGTCAAGGCCGTGCCCGTCACGCTGCACCGGCTCACGTGGCACCAGGTGGTCAATCCCCCCTGGTCGCTGATCCACGCGATGCAAGGGAAGGTCAACGTCAGCGAGTTCCTGGGCTGTCCGGCCGAGACGCTATTGTTCGAAGGCGCCGAGACGGGCAAGTTGTACCGCGCCGCGGTTGACGACAGTGCTTCCGATTTCGCCTGGGAGATCAAGTACGTCTTCCGCGAACGCTCCATCAAACAGGGCGGCAGCGTCTACGGCTGGAACCACCTCTACCGCCCCGACCCCGCCGGCTGGGATCGCTTGACCGACGGAAGCGATCGCCTCTACGACACGGCCGATTTCGCCCCCCTCTTTGTTTCGTCCTCGTAGCATGGTTCTCCGAGCCGTGGCTCACTCACCTTCTCCTTCAAGAAGTGCCACTTAACCGGCCCGGCCTGCCACTACGGAATTGGAAGTTGCCTGCCGCTTCTAGTCCCGACTCGGAGGGTCAGGCTACGGAGGCTGCGGACTCTTGCATCGCCCCGGGGATTTGTGCATACTGAGCCTGCACTATGGTGCGGTGGGAGGGGTGGCTCTCGTGGAAGCAACAGCTCGACTTCTTGAAAGGGGATTGGTGCTATGGGTGCGATCTCGCAGCTTCTCGGTGGTGTCACGCAGGTTTGGCCGAACGTCACGTTCATCGTTTGCATCTTCGTCATCCTGCTCTTCAAGCCGGAACGAATTGTCAAGTCGTCGCTTTTTTGGCTTGGCTGCGTCTTGTTTGCTCTCTCGTTGGTTGCCCCAACGCTCAGCACGTTTCTCCCGGAACCGGAAACGACCAACAGTGCCCGTCAGACCATACAACTCATCAAGCCAAGCTCCTTGACCATGAAGTTGAGCCAGCTTGCCTCGATCGGCCTTTACGCCCTGGCGTTTCTCTCAATCGTCTCGTCGCTCATGCCCCAAGGGGCGCCGCAATCGACTGTTCCTTCTGAAGAACTTCGCTAGGACGGCGCGAAACGCCGGCGAGCGTCAATAAGCCATGCATCCTTTCGAACAAACGATCTCGGTTGTGATTCCCATCGCCCTGGCAATCGTCGGGGCGGTGATTATTCTGAACCTCTACTTTCGATTGGCTGCCTGGTTTGGGGGAAGTTCGTCGGGCGAGGGCCGACCGACCCGCTTTCGAGGCGTGGTCGACAAGAAGACCCGCGTGACCGTTCATTTGGCAAACGGCATCTCCTACGAGAACGTCCTGTTGGTTGGGTTCGTCCAGTCGGGCACGCCCAAGGCCGCCATACCGCTGGAGTGGCGCAGCCTGGTCATCCTGGAAGATCCTGAGGGACGCCGATTTCTTTTCCCCGCGAAGCTTCTGAAACTGATCGAGGTTCCACCCCGTGGAGATCATTGATTTCCTGGCTCGCTATGTGCCTGACCGGGAAGGGTTTGAGGCTGAATACCAGCGGCTTGCCGCTTCCGGCTCTCCGTGCGAAGCAGAGATGGCCCGGATGATGCTCCGCCTCTTCGAGCGATTGCGCCGCGGGATGGTCGGGCCCGTACTGCACGGCTTCAAGATCGTCGGCCACGAATTGAATCTGCAATATCATCACGGGAACTGCACGGCAACCGTCAAGGTGAGAATCGACTACAAGGACTATTCCCCTCTGGTGGATGGCGTTCCCGCCCTCCATTATCGGCTCGCCAGTTCCGTTGAAGATAAGGACTCCGATGAGCTGTCCACAGACGAACTGCGAACTCCTGAGGTCGATCGAGCCTACGAGTTCGTGCTTGATGCGGTCCGGGCCAGCAAACGGGAGTTCTAGCGCATTTCGGCCTTGAGCTTCTCGCCAAATTCCAGGAGCGCTTGTTCGCCCGCCAGTTCAATCCCTTCGCCCCGGTCGAGTTCGGCGATGCGCTGATGGATTTCTTCTCTCCATTGGCGAAGCCGATCCTTGCGGTCCTGTAAGGCATTCATGGCATCGATGAGAACTTCGTCCTCGCTGGCGTAACTGCCCGTAGCAAGCTGGCGCTCAACAAGCTGTTGAAGTTCCTTTGGGAAAGAATAGGACATCGGCCAAACACTCCCTGACAGTGAACAGATATGCAGAATCATATCAAGGGCCCCTGTTGCCGTTAAATCTCTACGGTTGCCGAGGCAGAAGAACTGCAAAGTCAAGAATAGTAGCCATCACGCTCCGCCGTAAGGAGCGCCCCGTGCGTCGAGAATGCACCATGCCGCGGGGAATTTTGCCGTCCGGGGCTCATCGCGGCGGAGCGTGATGGCTACTATGCAGTTCTCCTGGGTTACCCGGCCTGCCGAAAGTTGGACCAGTCCCCCTAACTCAGATTCCCAATCGTTTCTCCCGTTTTCCTAAACCTCCACTTTTGCCAACCCCCTCCCACGGTGTATACTTGAGGACTGCCTACACCTGACCGTGCCGGAGCCCTCCCAAATGGAAAAATCGCTCGATCGGAAACTCGCCCGCATCCTCGCCGATCCCTCCTGTCGCGACTTCATCCTTGCCGACGCCAAGGACGCCGACATGGCCTTTGGTCTCTCGGCCCCGGGCAAGAGCCCCGAGCACTATGCCGACGAGGCCCGCTTCCGCACGCTGGACGAATACCGCGACCTGATTCGCGAGATCATCGCCCAGGGCCTGGTCGACATCATGCTCATGAGCGCCAGCACCAGCGAAATCCTCACCCTCCGGGAGCGGCTTTTTGACGGCAGCCACATCACGCCTGCATGCCGGGCGAACGATACGAGCGACATCTGGCTGGCCGCCGGGTCCGGGCGCTACGGCTCCCAACCCGCCCAACCGTTCCGAACGGCCACGCTTGACCACATCATGTGCGGCAAGGCTGAATGCAGCGACGCGGAACGCCGCCTGGGCGCCGACCTGGGCCTCTACTCGGTGACGTTCAACAACGACGTCAACCTCGACCACGTCACGCTGATGAAGTACAACGAGTTCCGACTGGAAGCGGAGAAGAAGGGCTTTCGCCACTTCCTCGAAGTGTTCGATCCCAACGCCACGGGTGAGCATGCTCCCAAGGACCTGGCCCAGTTCATCAACGACCACATCGTTCGCACCCTGGCCGGCGTGACCAGTGCGGGACGCCCCACGTTTCTCAAGATTCCCTACCACGGTCCCGAGGCGATGGAATCGCTCGCCCGCTACGACAAGTCGCTCGTCGTGGGCATCCTGGGCGGATCGTCGGGCACGACCTTCGACGCCTTCCAGATGCTTTGGGAAGCCAAGAAGTACGGTGCCCGGGTGGCCCTCTACGGACGGAAGATCAACAACTCGGAGCACCAACTCTCTTTCGTCCGCTACCTTCGCGCCGTGGCCGACGACCAGATCATGCCGGCCGAGGCCGTTCGTGCCTATCACGGCGACCTGCAGAAGCTTGGAATCCAACCCTACCGCTCGTTGGATGACGACTTGCAGTGGACGAGCACGGCCAGCTCCTACAGCGGCGGCGGTTCTTCACCCCGCCGGGCCGCGCCGGCCGCTCGAGCCGCGGAAGCCGCCAGTGCCAGCAGTTCGGAACCCGACTTCAGCAAGATGACCCCGGCCGAGAAGGCCATGTGGAACATCGAGAAGTGGAAGCGGATCATCGGCTAGGCAATGCGGCGAACTGGGGTGGTCTGCGTTGACTGCTGGCCTTGCTGGCAAAGTGTTTTGCCTGCAAGGCATTTAGGGGCACCGCTTTGGGGTTTGCCAGTGGAAAGATCTTCCTAACCCAGGGTTGCGTTCCTGTTCGCTGCGCTCACATCGCTCCACCCTGGGCTGGCTCAGGGTCGTCCCTTCGGGACTAGCGTGCGAAGCCTATCTCTTCGCTCCGTGTTCTCTGCGTTCGGGTAGAGGGGGATAGCCTCCGAAATACCCCCCCGAGAAAAGTCCTCCGCTGCGCTGCGGGAGCGTTGAAGGAATTGCTGGGCTGGTGTATCTTCGAGCTCGGTTGTCGGTGTGGGCCGAATAGGAAAACGACGATCGACGCTTGAACGATCATTCGACGAGGGACGGCAGGGTCAGCCCGGCATTGCGTGGAAACCGTCCGGCTGCGCGTTCTTTCAAAATGCAGGTATCAATAAGATGATTGAGATCGATCAGTCTTATGTGGACGCCGCGGCGCCCAATGCTGCGGCCATCAAGAACGGCCGCGGGCTGGTGCTGAAAGGCAAGTTTGTCAAGCTGCACCAGTCCGAGGACGAGACGCTTCTGTTTGGCGAGTGCAAAGGCAGCGGCAAGTCGAACTATCAAACGTCTTGCGATTTCGTCCGACCGGACAGCCCGGTCTTTCGCTGCTCGTGTCCCAGTCGCCAGTTCCCATGCAAGCATTGCCTGGGGCTGATGTACGCCTTTGTGGACGGAAAGAAGTTCACGACGGCGGCCGTTCCGGAAGACGTCGCCTCCAAGCGAGAAAAGGTGGAGAAGCGGGTCGAGAAGAAGAAGGCCGATGCGGAAAAGCCGCGCAAGGTGAACAAGGCCGCGTTGAAGAAGAAGGTCCAGGCCCAGCTTGACGGACTCGACTTGCTGGAGAAGCTCACCGGCGACCTGGTCCGCATGGGGATGGGCAACACGAGTGCGAAGACGGCGCGGCAAATCGAGGAGCAGGCCAAGCAACTGGGCAACGCCTACCTTCCGGGCGCCCAGGCGGCGCTTCACAACTACACGAAGCTCTTCCTGAACGAGGAGGGCCGGTTCGACGCCGACCTCGCGGCCACCCAGCGGGAGGCGATCTACAGCGAGGCGCTCGATCAGTTGACTCGGCTCCACAGCCTGCTGAAGCAGGGCCGAGCCTATCTGAGCAAGCGATTCGAGGACCCCGAGCTTCAGCCGGACACGGAATCGTCGATTGCCGCCTGGCTGGGGCACGCCTGGCAGCTTCGGGAGTTGCGCGACGCGGGGCTGGTGGAGAACGACGTCGAACTGGTTCAACTGGCGTTCAATTCCTACGACGACGTGGCCCGGCGCGAATACGTCGACGTTGGCATCTGGATGAACGTGAACACCGGCCGCGTCGTCCTGACGCAGACGTTCCGCCCGTACAAGGCGGCCAAGTACATCAAGAGCGAAGACAGTTTCTTCCAGGTTGCCCTGGTCAAGGAGCTGTGCGTCTATCCAGGCGACGTGAACCCCCGTGTACGGTGGGAGCAGATGTCTCCGCGGCCGATCGACAAGAAGGACTTCGGCCGCATTCGCAAGCACGGAAAGAGCGATTTCGCCGCGGTCATCAAGGAGGTCAAGACGCACTTGAAGGCCCCGCTGGCCGATAAGCGACCCGTCTACGTGTTGAACTATGCTCGCATGGGTTGCGTCGGCGAGGAGTACGTCATTGAAGATGGGAAGAAGAACAGGCTGGTGCTTACGGAGACGGGCATGGCCGAGGAGCCGCGCAGTTGCCACCTGCTGGGGATGTTGCCCAAGCCGTTGCACTCGGGCCAGACGCTGGTCGCTCGTTTCCATCACGACCTGGATACTCGCCAACTACGGATCAAACCGCTGAGTATCGTGACCGACTCGGCCATTGTGAGGTTGACGCTCTAGCCCGCCGCCTCCCGTTCACCATAGGAAGACAGGACGATCCCCATGAGCATTGCCGCACTCACGCAGGTCTACGACGAAACTCGCCGGTTGGCAATCGCCGGCAGCAGCCTCGCCGGCGGAGATTTTCGGTTGAAGAAGCTGATCCCGCCGCTTAAGAAAGCGGGGGCCAAGGCGCCCGTGATGGGCAAGGTGGCCGACGCCATCGACCGTCTGGTCGAATGCCCAGCCAAGGACTCGGCCCAGGCCCTCTTGGAGCTGAGTACGCTCGTCAACGCCATTCTCTACACCCAGGGCGAGACCGGGGCGGACGGCAAGATGGGCGCTATTCCCACGTCCGATATGGAAATGCTTGCGACCACCACCAGCGCCCGGGTGATCAAGCCCCTGATCGAGGCGCTCACGACCACGGGCTCGGGGAGGCTGGAGATCATTCGCGACGCCCAGCAGCGAGGCGCGTTTCAAGACCTCCGGCTGGTCAATCCGGCTCTCGAGGCGTTGGACGACGTCTATGGCGAGATCGGCGACTTCGTGGCCGACGAGGTGCTTCCCCTTTTCGGAAAGGCCATCTACCCGGAATTGAAGGCCAAGTTCGATCCCAAGGGCAGGGGCGGCCACGTCCGTCGCCTGAGGCTGATGCACCGGCTGGATCCGCAGGCCACGCGACCCCTCGTTGAAGAAGTGCTCGAAACAGGCTCCAAGGAGATGAAGGTTGCGGCGCTTCCGTGCCTGGGAGATTCCAAGGAGCATCTTCCGCACCTGTTGGATCAGGCCGGTTCCAGGAACAAGGAGGTGCGCGCTGCGGCCCTGAAGGCCATCGCCACACGCAAGGACAGCGAGGCCGTGGATACTCTGATCAAGGCCCTTTCGGGAGCCGATCTGGAGATTGCCGCCGGCCCGGCCAGCCGCAATCCCAGTCCCAAGATGGCGAAGTTCCTGGTCGAGGACGCCGCCAGGCAGTTGGACGAACTCGTCGAAATCAAGACCAAAGCCAAGCAGAAGAAGCCGCTTGCACGGTTCTATTCATTCCTGATGTGCTTTGCCGAACGGACCGACAAGAAGACCGTTGATCTCCTGGCGGATTTCTTCGAGCGGCGCGACGAACTCGCGGCAATCAAGGGAGACATAAGCGGCGAGGACGTAAACCGCCGGGTCGCCTCCAGCCTGATCCTGACGGGCTCCAAGCCGGCGATGAAGAAGATCGCCGATGTCCACGAAACACTCGACCCATCGCTGCTCGACTGTGCGTTGATGGCGGCAATCGAGACTCAGAAGCCGAAAGAGGTTTACGATCGGTTCTCCCCGTATCTTCGAGTGAAGGCCAGCCCGAAGAAGAAGCGGAGCGATCCGGCGCTGCAGAAGCAGGAAGCGATCCGCGATCTCCTCATCACAACCGCCTATCGGTTTGACTACGACTACTGGGGCCGCGACTACGATTACGCCCATGCCCTGGCGAGGCTGGGCCACAAAGCCAAGTTGGACCCGCGTTGGCTCGACATCGCGATCGAGACGGACGACCTCGAGTTGGTGGAGACGCTTGCCCGTCCCAAGCACAAAGCCACCAACGACTTCCTTTCCAAGAAGTTTGAGGCGAAGTTGAAGGGGAAGGACGTCGACTACGAACTGGGGCGCCTGCTCGACACGATGATCCAAACCGAGCACCCGCGCCTTGTCGAGCACTTCCTTGATGGGCTCAAGAAGATCGGCAGTCCGCGGCGGCAATACTTCTACCATCCTTACTGGTTCGCTCGGCTGATCCCGCAACTGCCCAAGAAAGCAGCGCCGAAAATCGAGGAAATGCTGCCCAGCATGCCCGAAAAGGTGATCGACGCCTTGGCCCCGTGTGTGGATGAACTGAAGACGAAAGAGTAGGGTGCGTCTCGACACACGAAGCATCGTCATTAGACACGTAGGGTGCGTCTTGACGCACCAAGTATCATCATTGACGTGCCAATCGGTGCGTCAAGACGCACCCTACTCAAAACGGAAAGCGATAAGTGATGGCCAAGAAGAAAGCGACCAAGACAGCCCAGGCCAACAATTCGGACGGCATGCTTCGCCAGCCAGCCGAGGTGCTGTATGCCGAAGAGCTGGAAGCGATCATCAAGGCGGACAAGCACGACAAGCCCGCGGGCTGGCGGATGTCGCCACGAGCCGTGCTCACCTACATTTGCGGGGGCAAATGCGGCTCGAAGGAGATCACGCCCAAGTACATCGGCTACCAGCGGTTGGTGGAAATCGCCATCTCCACGCTGGTGACCGATCGGGCCCTGCTGTTGATCGGCGAGCCGGGCACGGCCAAGTCGTGGCTTTCCGAGCATCTCACGGCCGCGATCAACGGCGATTCCACGAGAGTGGTGCAAGGCACGGCCGGCACCACCGAAGAGCAGATTCGCTACACCTGGAACTACGCGATGCTGATCGCGCACGGCCCCAGCCACGAATCGCTCATCAAGAGCCCCATCTTTCGGGCCATGGAGGGAGGGGCCATCGCGCGCTTTGAAGAGATCACGCGATGCGCCTCCGAGGTTCAAGACGCCATGATCTCGCTGCTCTCCGAAAAGCGGATTTCGGTGCCCGAACTGGCGACCGAAGTGCCGGCGACCAAGGGGTTCTCGATCATCGCCACGGCCAACACCCGCGACCGCGGGGTGAACGACATGTCGGCCGCCTTGAAGCGGCGATTCAACATCGTCGTGCTGCCGAGTCCCAAGGAATTGGACACGGAGATCGACATTGTCCGCAAGCGTGTCGGGGAACTGGCCACGAATCTGGACCTCCAGGCCGACGTTCCCGCCGATGACGCCATCGAAAAAGTCGTGACGATCTTTCGTGAGCTGAGGACCGGCCAGACCCTGGACGGCAAGAACAAGCTCAAGTCGCCCTCGGGCGTGCTTTCCACGGCCGAAGCCATTTCGATCTTGGCCAACAGCATGGCCCTGGCCGGCAGTTTTGGCTCGGGGAAGGTGACGCCGGAAGACGTGGCCGCCGGTCTCCAGGGCGCCATCGTCAAGGACGAAGAGAAAGATCGCGTCGTCTGGGAGGAGTACCTCAAGAACGTGATGAAGAAACGCGGATCCGCCTGGCGTCCCCTGTACAACGCCTGCCAGGAACATCATGTCTGAGCCGTCGATCGCGGGAATCAACGTTTTCGGAGTGCGCCACCTGTCGCCGGCAGGCGCGTGGCATCTGCGCAAGTTCCTCGACCAGGTGCGGCCGAAGGTGGTGTTGATCGAGGGGCTCGCTGACGCCGAGGGCCTGATCCCCGACATGGTCCGCGCCGACACCCATCCGCCCATCGCCATTCTGGCCTATACGGAAGAACTCCCGGTTCGCACGCTGGTCTATCCGATCGCCCGCTACAGCCCCGAGTACCAGGCGTTGGCCTGGGCCAAGGAAAACAAGGCCGACGTCGGATTCATCGACCTGCCTTCGGACGTCTTTCTCGCCCTCCAGGACGTGGACCAGAACAGCCACGAGGAGGAGCAGGAGCAAGCGGCCGATGAGGAGGCGGAGCAAGAGGAAGCGGCAAGCGACTGTAGCGACGCCGAGCCGGAATCGGACGGCACACTCTACCGCGGCAGGGTTTACGACCGTTTCGCCCAGCAGGCAGGCGAGGCCGACTACGAAACCTATTGGGAACGGCGGTTCGAGCATAACCTGAGCAACGACAGCTACCGCCTGGCCGCCTTCGAGTTCGGACGGGGCCTGAGGGAAATCGAGCAGGATACGGTCCTTTCCCAAGCGGAGAACCTGGTCCGCGAGGCGTTCATGCGCCGCCGGATTCGTGAAACCGTGGAGGCGGGGCACGAGCCGGAGCGAATCGTGGTCGTGGTCGGAGCGTATCACGCATCGGTCCTCACGGATGACCACCCCGCCATGACCGACAAAGAGCTCAATTCGCTCAAGCGACGGCCGAGCCGGCTGACGTTGATGCCCTATTCGTATTTCAAGTTGTCGTCGCAGTCGGGCTACGGCGCCGGCAACCACGCCCCGGCGTACTTCGAGCTGTTGTGGGATGTGCTGGGAGACGACGATCTGGAAGAGTTGCCGTCTCGCTATCTCTCGCTGGTCGCCCGCCACATGCGTGAGACGGGCACGCATCGGTCGACGGCGGAAGTCATCGAGGGCGTGCGGCTGGCCTGCACGCTTTCGGCGCTCAAGAGCGGCCGGGCTCCGACTCTGGCCGACCTCCAGGACGCGGCGGTCACCCTCCTCGGTCACGGCGAGCGGTCCGCCGTTCAGGATTCGCTGGCCCGAGTGGACGTGGGGACGGCGATCGGCGAGTTGCCCAAGGGCGTCAGCAAGACGTCGATTCAGGACGACTTCGAGCGGGAAATGGAGAGGCTCAAGCTCACCAAGTACCGCACGACGGTCAAGCAGGAACTGGGGCTGGATCTGCGCGAGAACCGCCGGGTCAAGACCGAGGAGGCGGCCTTCCTGGACTTGCACCGCTCTTCCTTCCTGCACCGTCTTCGCGTCCTGGAGGTCGGTTTTGCTCAACCGGCGACCTCGAGGCAACAGTCCACCACGTGGGCCGAGAAGTGGCTCGTCCAGTGGAGTCCGGAGAGCGAAATCAACCTGGTCGAGGCCGTGCTGCTGGGCGAAACGGTGGAACTGGCCACCGCCTACAAATTCAAGACGCGCCTGGACAAGTGCACGTCGGTCGCCGACGCCGCCACCACCGTGCGCGAGGCCTGCGAATGCGCCTTGATGGACTCGATGGAAGCGGCTCGCCGCAAACTCCAGGAGCTGGCCGCCGAAAGCACCGAGTTTGCGGCCGTGGCGCACGCCGCCAACCAGTTGGGGATGATCGCACGCTACGGCGACGTTCGCCGTTTCGATCCGACGCCGCTCTTGCCGCTCATCGAAGACCTGTTCGTCCAAGGATCGCTGGCCCTTATGGCCGCCGCGAACTGCGACAACGACGCCGCCAAGAGCGCTCTGGTCGCCATGGATGAGTTGAACAAGGTGGGCCTCGAGTATCACGAACGAGTGGACGAGGAGCTCTGGGTCGGCAAGCTCAAGGCACTCTCCGATGCGGACGATCGCAACCCCTTGTTGTCCGGCTCGGCGTGTGCGATCCTGCTGGAACGGGGCCTTCTCTCGAACGAGGAGCTGGCTCGCGAGGTGTCCCGCCGTTTGTCGCCCGGCATTTCCGCCGATCTGGGCGCCGGCTGGTTCGAGGGATTGTCGCGGCGCAATCGATACGCCTTGCTTGCCCGCCAGCCGTTGTGGGAGCAGTTGGCCGTTTACGTCCGATCGCTCGACGAGGAACAATTCCGCCGCGCTTTGGTGTTCTTGCGCCGGGCCTTTGGAGGCTTCAGCCCGCAGGAGAAGCGGCACATCTCCGAGAATCTAGGGGAATTCTGGGGCGTTGGGGGAGACCTGGCCAGCGAGATGGTAAGCCAGCCCCTCACGGAGGAAGAGGAAGGAGCCTTGGAGGAACTCGGCGATTTCGATTTCGACGATCTTTAGAGTTGTGGTTTCGATGTGAATGATAAGTAGACTTGGCACATGCAGATAGTCGGAAGAAGAGGGGAGCACCACAGAGGACACAGAGGACACGGAGAAGAATGGAGTGAGAGAGAAATGACGAATGAAGAAAATCAAATGACGAAACAAGTCTGAAGGCCTGAATGACGAAGGTTGTGAAGGATTCCCTGCCATACCAACGGAGCCACCATGGCTAAACAGTCTCCCATCGACGTCGAAGAACTCCGCCGCTGGAGACTCGTCCTCGGAAAGGACTCTCAGCAAAGCCTGGGCGGGTTCTGCGGCGGTGCTTTGGATCTGTCCGCCGACCAGGTGCTCATGGATGAAGCCCTGGCCGCCATCTATGACGAAACGGGGGACGAAGGCGGCCAGCGCGGCGCCGGACTCGGGGGATCTTCTCCGCGGCTGGCGAAGTGGCTCGGCGATATCCGCACGTACTTTACGGAAGACGTGGTCACCGTCATCCAGCAGGACGCCATCCAGCGCAAGGGAATGGAACACTTGCTGTTCGAGCCGGAAATGCTGAAGAACGTTCAGCCCAACGTGCAGCTTGTGGGCACGCTCATGTCGCTGCGGGGACAAATCCCCGAACGCACCAAGGAAACCGCCCGAATGGTGGTTCGGGCCGTGGTGGAGAAGATCAAGCTCTCCCTCGAACAGAGCATTCGCCAAGCGGTGCTCGGCGCCCTGAACCGCAACGAGCACTCGCCGATCCCCAACGTGGCCAGCATCGACTGGAAGTGGACGATCGGCCGCAATCTGAAGAACTACAACAAGGAGCTCAACAGGATCATTCCGGAACGCGTCTATTTCTTCTCACGAGCCCAGCGCAGCAACAACTGGTCGGTAATTGTGGACATGGACCAGAGCGGATCGATGGCCGATTCGGTCGTCTACGGCGCCGTGTGCGGATCGATTTTCGCCAGCCTGCCCGCCCTCGATACGCGGGTGGTGGCATTCGACACGGAGGTGGTCGACCTGACCGAGAAGTGTGGCGACGACCCGGTGGACATGCTGTTTGGCGTACAGTTGGGCGGAGGCACAGACATCAACAAGTCGGTTGCCTATTGCGAGCAATTCATCAGCGACCCGGCCCGCACCTTGTTCATCCTTCTCACCGATCTGTTCGAGGGGGGCAACGAGGCGCAGCTTGTCAGGCGATTGGAGGAGATGGTTGCCTCCGGTGTGCGCGTGATCTGTCTGTTGGCGTTGTCCGACGGCGGGGCTCCCTGTTTCGACGATCGCCTGGCCCGGCGACTGGCGGCGCTCGGCATTCCGTGCTTTGCCTGCACGCCGCAACGACTTCCCGAACTGCTCGAAGGCGCGCTCCGCGGCCACGATCTTCAAGGGCTTGCCGCTCGGATGTCGAAGAAATGACTCGGCCGCAAGGTTGGGCAGAAGCGGATCATCGGCTGATCGCACAGGTAGGTCACCGCTCGCCGAGCGGGACCTCACCGTTGGCCCAATAATCCAGTCAAACCCGTCCCAGCAGCCAATCCACGGCGGCGCCGATGTCCGGCTCGCGCATGAGAGTCTCGCCCACGAGCATGGCCGCCACGCCGGCCGCTTCAAGCCGTTCGGCGTCCTGCCGCGTGCGAATGCCGCTTTCGCCCACCACGGCCCGATCGACCGGGATCTGCTCGCGCAAGCGAAGGGTGTGGTCGATATCGACCTCGAAGGTGTGGAGATTGCGATTGTTGACGCCGATCAGCCGGGCGCCGGCCTCGACCACGCGAGGCAGATTATCGGGATCGTAGAGTTCGACCAGCGGGGTCATCCCCAGGCCCACGATCTGGTCATGGAGCGACTTGAGCAGCTCGTCGCTCAAGCACTCGGCGATCAGCAGAACCGCGTCGGCTCCGGCCGCCCGAGCCTCGACAACCTGGTAGGGATCGATCACGAAATCCTTGCGCAGCACGGGAATCCCGACGTTGGCCCGAACCGCCTTGAGATAGTCGAGGCTGCCCTGGAAGTAGGACTCGTCCGTCAGCACGCTGATGCAGGCCGCCCCGTGCGATTCGTACGTCCCCGCAATCTCGACCGGATGGAAGTCCTCGCGAATCACGCCTTTCGACGGGCTGGCCTTCTTCACCTCGGCAATCAGGCTGATCGGGGCCGGCTCGGTCAGGGCCGCGTGGAAGTTGCGAACGGGCGGCGCATCGGCCAAGGCCCGTTCGAGGTCGGCAATTGGCACGGCCGCCTTGGCTTGCGCGATTTCCTCGCGTTTGGTCGCCACGATCTTGTCGAGAATGGTGGGCATCGATGGAGCGTCCCTTTGGTGCGAAGCAGGGTTTGTTGGAGTCCACGCTTTAGCGTGCGAAAGACAGCCTAAAGGCTGGACTCCAACAGATGGGCCTGCCCCTGACAGGGCCCTAGTGCTTGAAGTGGCGCCGGCCGGTGAAGATCATGGGGATGCCGAGCTTGTTGCAGGCGTCGATCACTTCCTGGTCGCGCTTCGAGCCGCCCGGTTGGATCACGGCCGTGATGCCGGCGGCGGCGCAACGCTCGATCGAATCGGGGAAGGGGAAGAAGGCGTCGGAGGAGAGCACGGCCCCCTTCACGCGATCGCCGGCCTTGCTGATCGAGATCTCGACCGAGTCGACGCGGCTCATTTGCCCGGCCCCGGCGCCCAGAAGCATGCGATCCTTGCAGACGGCGATGGCGTTCGACTTCACGTAGCGGACGATGTCCCAGGCGAAACGCAGGTCGGCCATCTGGGAATCGGCCGGTTTGGCCTCGGTGACCACCTGCCAGTCGGCGTCGGAATCGGCGACCACGTCGGCTTCCTGCATGAGCACGCCGCCTTCGATGCAGCGGAAGACCCAGCGTTCGGGCGTCTCGTTGAGGTCGCCCACCTTCATGAGGCGAACGTTCTTTTTCCACTTGGGCTTGGTGGTGAGGATTTCCAAGGCTTCGTCGGTGAAATCGGGCGCCACGATGGCCTCGACGAACAGGCCCGGCTTGGCCAGCACCTCGGCCGTGTCGGCATCCACGGCACGGTTCAGGCCGATCACCGAACCAAAAGCGCTGAGCGGGTCACCTTCCATGCCTTTGGCCAGGGCCTCGGCCAGGGTTTCGCCTACGGCGGCGCCGCAGGGATTGTTGTGTTTGAGGACTGAAGCGGCCGGTTCGGAGAAGCCGCGTACGATCCCCAGGGCGCTGTCCAAATCGAGCAGGTTGTTGTACGACAATTCCTTGCCGTTGAGCTGAATGGCCGAGACGAGGTTGGCTGCCGGGGCTTCGGTCTTGGCATAAAGGGCGGCTTGCTGGTGCGGGTTCTCGCCGTAGCGAAGAACGGCCTTGCGGGTGAGGTCCACGGAGAGATGGCCGGGGAACGAGCCTTCCGTCCGCAGGCCGGCAAAGTAGGCGGCGATGGCCGTGTCGTACTTGGCGGTGTGGTCGAAGGCCTCGCCGGCCAGTCGCTTCCGCAGTTCCAGCGATGTGCAACCGCCCGCGGCAATCTGCTCGAGAATCTCGGAATACTGCCCCGAGTTGGTGGCGATGGTCGTGAAGGCGTGGTTCTTCGCTGCCGCACGGACCATGGTTGGTCCGCCGATGTCGATCTTTTCGATCGCTTCGTCCTCGGTTACCCCTTCCCGGGCAACCGTTTGCTGGAAGGGGTAGAGGTTCACGACGACCAGTTCGAAGGTCTTGATTCCGTGCTCATCCAGGGCGTCCATGTCGCTGGCATTGTCGTGGCGGCACAAGATTCCGCCGTGGACCATGGGATGGAGTGTCTTGAGCCGACCGTCCATCATTTCGGGGAACCCGGTGTAGGACGAAACGTCGACGACGGGAATTCCCTCGCTCTCCAGGTGGGCTCGAGTTCCACCCGTGCTGTAGATTTCGACCCCTGCCTCGACCAGGCCGCGGGCGAATCCGGCCAGCCCTAGCTTGTCGCTAACACTAATCAGGGCTCGTTTGACGCGGGGAGAGGACATATCGGGGAACCTTTCGGCAAGAGGTCGCGGGAGAAAGCCAGACGGTCGGCAGCGACCACCAGCGCGAAGAAGGCGGCTGCCGAGAAACCTTTAGGTTTACGCCTGCGGCAGGATCGGTCAAGGACCGGGCACCAGAACAGGGGGTGGGCTGTCCCAAGGGTGGCCCGGCGATTTTCTGAATATGTCCTACCAAACGAAGCAAACATCGCGGAAAATCATCTGCTAACCGACCGTCTTCAGGAGCTACCATGTCCCACCAGTACGAGGATTCTCGACGACCACGCTCCGGCGTTGTGGCGGTGATCGTCCGCGACGGAAACTTTCTCGCCATCTGCCGTTCCAACGCCGTGGTGGCCCCCGGAATGGTCTGCCTGCCCGGCGGGGGGATCGAAGGGGAAGAATCGGAGGAAGAAACGCTCGTCCGTGAGATTCGCGAGGAACTCGGCGCGACGGTCACGCCGCTGCGCCGGGTCTGGCGGAGCGTCACCCCCTGGAACGTGGAACTGGCCTGGTGGCTGGCCGAAATCGACAATGGTCAGCCCCTCAGCCCCGATCCGGCCGAGGTCGCCTCGATTCACTGGTATTCGATTCCAGAACTGCGAGCACTCCCCAATCTCCTGGAAAGCATGCATCACTTTCTCGATGCCCTGGAGGCCGGGGAAATTGACCTTGGAAGGGAAACCGCAACCTAGCGGCGTTTACTTTACGGAAGACCGGATCATCCAGACGGCCGAGCGGTCATCGAACGTTGACGCTGGGAAGTTGCGACCTGATGCGACTCCTGCGATTGCCACGACCGATCGAGTTGATTCGAAGCGTTTTCAATGCGGGCAGGGCGGCCAACTGGCGATACGCATTGTCGCTGGCCTTGTCGTGAGGGAGCGAGAGACTGGTTAGGCTCGTGAGCCGGGCGAGAGAGGACAGGTCTTCGTCGGTAACGCCGGCCAGTTCGAGTTCAGACAACTGCGTCAGGCCGAGCAGGTGATGCGCGCCGAGGGGCCCCTCAAATTCGCCCGGTTCTCCTCGAATCAATAGGCTCTTCAGGTTCACAAGTTTGCCGAGGGGCGGCATGTGTTCCGGCTTCAGGCCGCCCAGCCGAATCGTCAGGTGTTCGAGCTGCGTCAGATTGCCTAACGCAGCGAATTCTTCGGGCGGGAGATCGTCGGGAAGAAGACATTCCAGGCGCCGGAGACCTGCCATTTCTCCGATTCGGCGAATCGCCTCCAGTGCGACGGGCTCTTCCCCCTGCGATTCCACAACGAGCGTTTCCAGGTTGGGCACGTGGCGGAGTTGGTTCCAGTCGCATCCGGATGGTTCGGGGTGGTTGTGGTTGGTCAGCGTGAGGCGGCGGATATTTGGGAGTTTTTCGAGCAGGTCGAGGGGGCAGGTGGGAGAGGGCCATTGCAGTTCCACCGTTCTTGGCCCAAGGCCTGGGTTCGCCTTGAAGATAGCCCGGTTTGCGTTGAGCGAGACGGAGCCCTGGGTGAACGTGCTGGTGTCGCCGAGAACCTCGGCGGCGGGACGTTGCGAGACGATGACCACCGCGAAAACGGACGCCAGTTCGGGTTTCCAACGCAGAGCCCCCAGGGTGAGATTGGGGCCCGCAACGCGGAGAACGTGATACGGGGGCGCTTCCCAGAGACAGGCCAGATCATCGTCGGAGAGCGTGGTTGCATTCGGAGGTACATCAATCCCGGGCAATGCGGCCCCAGCCCCAGCGTCGAGCAAGTTCATGCTACCAAAGCTCATCGGGCATAACGATTCGGCAAGTTCGGTAATCCCGGCCGGGCTCAAATAGAACGAGAAAGGGGAATTTCTCCGCGGCGACCCAAGTCGCGTGAGGCTATCCATCTGGACCAGGCTATGAACGGCTTCGTCATCGAGCGGGATAGGGTCGATTACGAGCTTGCTCAATCGCTTGAGGGAACCCAGTTTGTTCAAGGCGTCGGCCGTCAGCTTCTCGCCGTCCAGGTCGAGAAGTTCCAAGTTCGTGCAGCCGCCAAGATGGGCGATGTTCGCATCGGTGGCCCCCGTGCCAGTGAGCCAGAGCGATTTCAGGCCCTTCAGCCGTCCCAAGGCAGCAAAGGCTCGATCGCCGAGGGGCGAATCGACGACGGAGAGCTGCTTGAGCTGCACGAGCTGACTCAGTTCGGCCCCGTCGTTGACTTCCGTATCGCGAAGTTCCAGGTTGGCGAGTCTTGGCAGATTGGCCAGGTAGAGCACCGCTTCCGGGTCGAGCAAGCACCGATCGAGGACGAGCGTTTCCAGATCGGGGAGGCGGCGCAACGGGGCGAGTCTGTCCAGAGATACGGTACGGACAATGAGGGTGCGAACCCGCAACTTGGGAAATGCGGCCAGGCTCCGGAGGCCTTCTTCATCGACGGCGAAGGAGAAGTCCAACGCCCGCAGCGAACCGATCTTCTTGAGGTGTTCAAGGCACGAGGGGGTGAGGGGGCCCGCGGGGGCCCGCTTATAGACTTGATTGACATCCAGTTTGCCGATGGACCGGGACCCGGAAGTGACCACGAATCCCGAGATGGCGTTCGGCCTGACACCGTGAATATCCAGAACCTCCAGGGCCGGCAGGGAGGCGAGATGGCGCAGCCCGTCGTCGGTGATGGCGTTGCCCCACAACGATAATCGTTCCAGCGTGCGAAGCTGAGAGAGATGGGCCAGGCCCTCGTCGGTAATGCAATTTCGTTCCAGGTAGAGATTCTTGAGGTGCTTCAGCCCTTTCAGGTGAACGAGGTCGTCGTCCTTCAGCCCATGTGCCCGGCCACGAACCGTCACGCAATCGCGGAGGAGCTTCTCCTCAATGCGATGGCTCAGCAGTTTCCGAAGCCAGGCGGGGCGCATGGGCTCCCACTCCAACGCAATGCCCCGCGCGGCCAAGGTGGCGGCCGCCTCCTGTTGTTCCTCGTAGTGCTGAAGGTAGCTGTAGTAGACGCTCAAGCCGATGGCGACCAGCGTCATCAGGATCAGCATGGTGCGGATCCGGAACTGGAGGAAGCGGCGGAGGAGTCGGCGGGGTGGGGCGGGACTGTTCATGGCAAGCGGACTCTCTCGCTTGTTCCGGTCAGGATAAAATGAAACCAAGCCGCTTCTTCATCCACGCGTCGCTGGGCCATTTCGGCTCGGGCGGGTCTTCCTCCGCGAGCCAGTCTTCCAGCCACTTCTTCAGGGAGACTCCCTGATCCCAGAAGGCATTGCCCCAATTGAGCCGGGCCTCGGCATCCTCCACGTCCGGGTCCAGGTTGTTGGGGTCCCAAAGGAACATGGGAAGTCGCTTGTAGGTGCAGTCTACGCAAGACCACATGCCGCACCCGTAGTTGGCCACGGGCAGCAACCCCTCCGGCCAACGCCAAACCGGGTTCTGCTGCTCGTGCTCCCTCATCTCCTGGTAGCACGACTCGAGAGAGCAACCATCGAGCTTGAACCCCGTTACCATGCCAACGATGCCGTATTCGGGCCCGAGCCCGCCGTTGGCCACCTTCAGATAGATCTCACGCAGTAGCTCGGGCAGTTCCCACCCGATCGCCCGCTCAGCCGCCCGGACCTCCTTGTTCGTCGCCGGCGGAATCGGCTCAGCAGGATGCAGCCCCCCGCCCGTGGCCTTCTCACGATCCGCATTACGCTCCCTCAACAACCGGATAAGACGTTCTTCCGAAGCCACCATGGTTAAACCCCTTGCGATAACCAGCCCGACGACACTTGTCCGACTGACGCAATTCTACAGATCCTTAAGGACCTGTTCCAGGGTGTGTGTCAATTGACCGACAGCTTCATGCCCGGCGAGCGTGAGGTGGACGACGCCAGATTCCGCGCAGATGACGAAGAAGAACCGGTCGGGGAACTCGTCATCGCGCTGGATTTCGACCGGGCACTCAGAAATCGAGCCCAGCCGCAAAGTGTCTTCCTCGCCCTTTGTCATGAATTCAAGAAACCTGGAAACTACATCCGGGGACTCGATGCGGCACCGCAATGACCAAGTGGGCGTGTTGAGAGCGAGTTCGTACAACTCCTCCCCAGAGCAGGATTCGTCCACCTCGATGGAAATGCCGCCCGAACGGCCGCACGCGGTCAGTCCCCAAGTTTGCTCGTCATTCATTTTTTATTGCACGGCGGATTGATGGATAGGACATGGCACGCACTCCACCCAAGATAATCCTGACTGTACCTCACCTACGGCTCCCCCTCCACCCCGTGCCGCCGACCCATCATCTCGGCCGTCATTGCCCCGTTTCGCACCAGGATCTGATCGGCCTGCGCCTCCCGCAGGCGATCGCGGACGGCCAGATTGGGAGGCGTGGCCTGAATGGAAACGGAGGCCATGGCATCGTGAGGTAACCGCCCGGCCTGGACGGCCCGAACGAGGACGCGATCGAAAAGGGCCAGGTCGTCGGCGATCAGGTCGTGCTGCAAACGTTCGAACATCCGTACGGCCGGACCCTCGGCCACCATGGTCGAAGCGTAGTTGGCGTTCGAGGCGTTGCTCGAAAGCATGAACTCGGGCATGACCAGCCGGGCCGCAATGGCGCGAAGCTCCGCCTGGAGCACCTCCACGTAGCGGGCGGCGTCGATCCCCGCGGCCGGGAACTCGTAGTCCGTGTCGGCAAAGGCGTCGAGGATGGTGCCCGGGGCGTAGCGGCGGAAATGGCTCGTCCGGCCCGTCGTCGGGTTGGTTCGCGTCTGGTCGGCGCCGTTCTGCACGAAGTTCTCGATGGAGCCCCGGGTGCCCGAGGCGTGCTTGCGGATGATCGCAATGGCCGACTGGATCTCGGCCACCACGCTCATGTTGCGCAGGAGCTTCTCGGCCCGGCGGAGGTTCTTACGGACCGGGTAGAAGAGCGGCAGGCCCCGCTTCACGTTCCCGTCCACGTTCGCCTTGCGATGCTGCACCTGGTCGGCGTCGATCCAGGTCTCGTCGACACAGTAATTGCGAACCGTTTCCACATCGTCGGGATCGGTGTGAATCCCGAAGGTCAAGGCCGGGTCGTTTTCGGCCCCCGGCGGTGTGGCGATCTGATCGGGCTCGATGAATCGAATCCTGGTCATCCCCTCGCGATCGGTGAACAGTCGAAGGAACGCCTCGCCGTCGCGATCGCGCCGCCGCACGATCTCCTGCTGACGCTGGTGCCAGCGGTTGACGTGCATGAACTCGTCGAGCAAGACCTGCACGTCCGCCACGAGTGATTCGGCAGATTCCCCTCGGGCCTTGGCGACGGCTCGATAGCTGTGCCCCGAGCCCACCACGTAGGAGATCCGGTTCTCGTGACCATTGATCGCAAATTCGTTCATAACCGCCAATGCCCGGCACTCGGTCCGAATGTCGGCAAGCTGCTGCTCGCTGCGAAACGGAACGGCAAGACCTGCCGTGCCAGCGCCCCCCAAGGCGTTCCAACGCGTTCCGTCTCCATCAAAGTACGGTTCCGATGAATCAACAAAGGTCCCGAGTAGTTCATCGAAGATCTCAAGCATGTGACGTGGAAAAGTAGTCGCAGACATGGCAAACTCCTTAAAAAGGAAATCCGAAATACGAATCTCGAAATCCGAAACAAATTCGAAATTCAAAATCGGAATGTCTCAAACAAAGGACGTGGCGTCGGAGGTTTCTGTCATTGGAGAATTTGTAAATTCGTGCTTGTTTCGGATTTCGAGATTCGGATTTCGGATTTGATACCGTGTTCGGTCATCCCACGGGTAGCCTCTCCGGCAATCCATCACTCTCCGCACCTGCCGCAAGTTGCTCGGCCAACCGAACCGCCATTTCCAGACCATCGGGTCCATCGTCGTGGTCGCCGGCGGGGAAGTCGCGAAGCTGGTCGACGAGCAGCGCCGTGCCTGGCGAGTTGGATTTCATCTTGAGTCGCCGGCTGGCCAGGTAGGGACCCAGGCGACGGATGCGGACGAGCTTGTTGACGCGGTTGTCGATCAAGGTGGGGCGGGGAGCGAGGATGCCCTGGCGACGGAACTCTGCTTCGAACTCACTGCCCAGCAGTTCCTGAAACTGGTTGGCCTCCACGCCAAACACATGGGGCTGGAATCGCCGATAGTGGGCCACGCCGTCGGCTACGATCTGGGAGACGGGCCGCCGGGCCAGGTCGGCCTCCACGTAGAGCACGCCTCGCCGGTCCACGCCCAACAGGACCAGGGCCGAGTAGTCGCCCCGGCGGGAATCGACGCCCTTGCTCGGATCCAGCGCCAACGTCGTGAGCACGAGGGGCGATGGCCACTCGTCGAACCAGATCGACTCGTCGAAGTACTCTTCCGGCCATTCGCATTGCTCCGGCGAAATGGGCGAGTTCTGTTTCTCTCTTTCAAACGCGGTTCGGCCTCCCTCCGCCCGCATGCACATGAGCGTGTAAAGGTCCTCCAACTCTGGCCAGAGGACCCGGGCGCCGGCGTTCATCTCGTCGCGATGACGCTCATAGAAGCCGTGAGCGGCCTGGTCGGCGTCGGGAAGGTCGATGGCCGTGTAGATTGACTCCCATTGCTGCCAAAGCGACATCGCCTCGGGCCAGTGAAGGACGGCGCGAAATACGCGGCTTTTCCAGCCGGGCGTGTGGGTAAGACGCATGGCCAAGGCGTCGCGGTGCAGGGCCGTGGCCAGGTTGACCACGTTCGTTTCGGGCGTGCCCGCCTTCATGAGCGATCCCTGGAACCACTCGCGGGAATGCTCGCGGGCGGCGGGCGAGCGGATCTGGGCGTCGCTCTCCAGGTCGTCGCAAACGATGAGCGCTGGGCGATGGGCCCGGAAACGACGTCCGCGGATCCGCTGCCCCGTTCCAAAGGCTTCAATGGCCGTGCCGCCTGGCAATTGGATCGAACCGCTTCGCCACACGGGCCCCTTTCCCGTCGCGCCGGGATAGGCGGCAGCGAGAGCGGGATTGCCTGTCAATTCGTTCTTGATGTTCTCCAGGTGGGCGTGGGCCTGTTGGCGGGTATCGGAGAGGATCCAGATGTAGGGCTCCCGTCCTTCGATCGCTTCGCGCAAGGGATAGGCCAGCGAGGCAAGGGTCGACTTGGCCGCCCCGCGAGGCGCCAGCACATTGAGCTTGCTGCCCCGCCGCACGGCAAGACGATCCAGCCGCCGGGCAAGCCAGCGGTGCATGTCGGACGGCGGGCGACTGAAGTGGTCCGGAAGGAACGTCTGGGCCCAACCGAGTAGATCCATCCGCGACGAAACTCCAAAGCGGCGCCGCGTCTGCCGCTCCCGGGCGGCGGAACAATCGCACAACACGGCCCATGAACGCTCAACTGGGTCGAGCGATTCGTCGTCGAAGCAGTCCCGTTCGATGGATCGTTCAGGTGCGCCCATTGGAGTTCTCCTGCTTGGAGCGACGTGCGCCCTGCTGTGTGGTCTTTCGGCGGGTATCGAGGGCCAGCTCGTCGAGACGCTTTCGCACCCGTTGCCGATAGCGGGCCACGGGGATCTCCTTCTCGATGATCTCGGCGATCTTGCCGATCAGCTCCACGAGCTGGACGAAGGTGATCACGTCGGGGGAGCGAGCGGCGTAGTGTTCCGGGTGACGCCGTTCGAGGACCCAGGCGGCGGCTCGCCAGTATTGGTCCTTTTCGGCCGCCTTGTTGATCCGCTGCATGTACGACACTTCCGCCTTGCCTTTCGCTTCGTCGAGCTGGACGGCAAAGGCCGGGTCGACTTGACCCTCGCGGCGAATGGTAGAGACGGAGCAGCCCACCATCCGGGCGGCCGCCTGGAGGCTGCAGCCGATCGACAGCACATTCGCAATCGTTTGACGCTTCTTCGAGTCCTGGAGAATTCGTTTCCTTCTAGCCACGGATTGGCCCTCGGTTGTTCTATGGTTCGCCAGCTCAGCCTCCCATGTACGCGAAAGACACCACGGCCCGCCCGGCCGAGCAGCGATACTGCCCCTGAAGCCGCCGCGAATTCCTCGCACCGGTCCGCTTCACGTCCGTGGCACGCCAGTTCGCGCACCGTTTCAGGTGGGCGATCATCGCGGGGTGGCTCGTGGTGATCCCCACGCGGTAGCCGTCGCTGTGGTGGAGCTCGCCCACGGTGTCGAGCAGCCCCGAGCCGATCCCCACGCCCTGGTAGTCGGGAAGCGTGACGAGCCGTGTGACCCGTCGATAGCCGGTCCGGCCGATCAGCGGGATCGTGGCGCAGAACGCGACCGGCTGATCGTTCCATGTTCCGACGAAGCACTGCGCCACGGGATTCAGTCCTCCGCTCAAATAGTGATGCGGCGCAAACAGCCGCCAGAGGTCCCGGCGACAACGGAAGACGGAAAGCTCGATCGCCGGGCGCCGAAGACGCCTCCTTGACGACTCGCCCGTCGCCATGTCGAGGATCCAATCGGGAGCGAGCCATTCGGCCACGTCGTAGTGGCACGTGACGGCCACAAAACGTCTGGTAAGCCGACCGCTGCGAATCGCCTTCGCCACGGCCGCCGATCCGATTCGGGCGACCGTGCGATCGACCACACTGGTGAACTCGTCGAACACGACAGGCGCCTCTCCCTCGGCCAGCAGCGCCCGGGCCAGATTGCAGCGGAACTGCTCGCCCGTGGAGAGCGTCCTGAAGGGTCGAATCCAACTCGGCGGGGAGCTGAATCCGACGGCGGTCAGGGCGGCCGTGATTTCCCGAATCGGCCGATCGCCAAACCCGTCAATCACGGCCTTGTTGGCCGGCCACGGACTATCGTGCTCAATCGCGTCAGGAAAGACCCTTTGGGCGATGGTCGACTTGCCGCTCCCCGAAGGTCCCGTGATCAGGCCGATCTGCCAGGACTCATCGAGTTCGGGTCGCTCGAATTCGATCCGCCGCTGGGCTCGCTCAGAGATCGGCACATCGAACATGCCGGCAACCTGCTGGACCCGGAACGAATCCTGAACGGGACAGGTAAGAGTAAGGTGTTCTGTAGACATGCGAGCTGTCACCAGCTAGAGATTCACCAGCCGACATCGGTGGCCAGCGGCTGTGAGGGATTCATAAACGGCCTGTTGCTCCTCTTCGTTCTGGCACTCGACAACCACCTGGTAGATCTCGGGGATGGCAACTTCCGTGGTTTCGTCGTTGACCGGCTGGATATCGATCGGACTTGCCAGGGCATCGAGCTGCTTGCGGAGGGCCTCGTTGCGGGTTTCCACCTCGGCCAGGAGGTCGTTCAGAAGCTCCTGGTCCGTGTCGGCCATGGCGGCCAGGGGATCGTGGAGGGCCAGCAATTGGGCCGCCTCGTTGTCGTCGAGGTCCAGAACGAGCACGGGAACTTCGCTTGCCGGCGACAGTTCCGCGCGGAGATGGCCGTCGATCAATTCGAGCGTGCCGTCGTCGCGCTCGCGAACGAGCAGGGCGTCGGCATAGCCGATCTCGGCGAGCATGCCCCGCATGGCCTCCTGCTGAGCTGCCGGGTGGGTGCGCCAGTTGCGTGGATTCGGACGCAATTGCGACGCAGGGATGCGGCGGAAATCAAGAATTCGATCTCGGATGAGCATGGCGCGAGGTTGTTTGTGGGTGATCAACAGGGAGAAAATCAGGCGGGCGAAAAGGCTGCCCGCTAGATCCTCAAGGAATGGGAAAGAGACATTGAACGGAATGAATTTGGAGGAAGAGATGCTAACCACAGAGGGCTCGGAGAACACAGAGGAAGGTTTGGTCGAATGAAGAAAGTCGAAAGTCACATGTCGAAAGAACGACGAATGACCCAAGACGCGAATGTCGTATTCGGCGCAACTTTCGCCATTCAGGCCTTTGGATTTGTTTCCTCATTCGTCATTTCTCAGTTACTCCAATCTTCTCCGTGTCCTCAGTGCCCTCAGTGGTGTTCTGCTCTTGTGCCGCAAGTCATTGTCTGGTTTGAACATGGCGACAAATCGACGAGTCAAGCCAAAAAGGGGCCCGGGGATCGGGGTCAATGCACAAACGCTGTCGGAAGGGTCGAACGGCGCGCACGGTCGCCCATGGTGAGAATCGGGGCTTGGCCATTGGAACTTCGATCCCGGGCCCTCCGGGTCGTCTTGGCATGTGGGGCGGGGACTTGTCTCCCTGCCGCAACACTTCTACGGTTCGATTTCATGCACGCGCTCGTCGAGATAGCCGATCTGCACGTCGAGGCGGTCGAGCCGGGCCTCGTGCTCGGCGATCTGCTGCCAGAGCTGCTGCTGGGCCTCGGCGGCCTTTTCCACTTTGTCGCAAAGCTCAGCCGTCTTCGCGACAAGGACCGCCAGCTTGCTGTGGACCATGAGCATCCACGGCCCAAAGGCAAGCACAGCCGCCACGACGACGCTGATGATGATTTCGTATTCCGCAATGGTCATGACAAGTTTCCGTTAACGATCCGCGGGTGATGTTCTTGCTGAAATGGGAGTTACTCTTCCCTCTGGGATGGCACGGTGTCCTGCTCGCAGAACGCAGGTCGAATAACGCCCAGTCGAACGGCTTCGCGGCGGCGCCGCCGGACTTCCACGTAGCGAGCGTAATCTTCCGGTTTCAAGTCGAGCCCGATCGGCCCTCCCGGCCATCTCGCGGGAGGGCGAAGCCGCTCGCCGGCAACCAACTCGCGGACTCGGCACAACTTGCACGGCATTTGGACCGTAGCGCCGCAACTCGGGCAGCGTCTTGGCGGCTGTTTCGACTCCGGTTGCGGCTCCTCGGGAGCCAACTGAGTGAAGAGGTCGTCCGACCGGCGGTTGCCCCGGAGGACGGCCGTCACGGTGCCGCGAGCGACGCCGACCATTTCGGCGATCTGGCGATGACTGAGCTGCCCCTCTTCGAGGAGCACCTCGATGTCACGAACAACGGCGGGCTGGATCATGTCGGAAAACGCTCGCAGAGCAAAGGGGTGACAATTTCTGAGCAAAAAAAGGGCCCGCCCCGGGAAAGACGATTTCCCGAGGCGGGCCCTTTCGATACGCGCCCCAGCGGCAGACCGCCGCTGGATCACGCTCGTTCAATACCCGGTGACTGAAGGTGAGCTTACACGAAACCTGTACGCGTGTCCAGTACTTTCTTGGCCACCCCTCCCATAAAAAAACCCCGCCAATCCAGAGGACGGCGGGGCTTGGTGTTCACAAGTGTCAGCGTATCGTTATGCCGCTCGTCTGCGTCGTCGGGCTGCGACCAGACCGAGCCCGCCGAACATGCCCCAGATGGCGAGAGTGGTGGGCTCAGGGACGGCAGCGTCAGGGGTCGTGAGAAGCACGTTGTCGATGGCAAGCGATTCGTAGTCGGTTCCCCGACCGATGAACCACATGTAGCTGTTGCCCCCCATTTCCGATGCGGAAAGGACGGAGACGCCTGTATAGCTCAAGACCTCGGTCCCGCCCGCGTCATGCATCGACCAGTAGACCCACTCGGTGCCGTCCGCAGCCTCGCTGAACTCCCAACTGAAGGTGTACCAGCCGGCCGACTCAACGGTAAACAGCGGAACGTTGACTCTCCCGAGTCGAGCCGGCATCGCCAGCGAACTCCAACCACCAAGAAACACGCAACACGCCCAGTGACACGTTCCACCGAATCGCATCGCCAGTGACGCCTCAAGTCTCGGCTCTGAAGAGCCAAAGCTACCGTAGGTTGACTCTCCCGAGTCGAGCCGGCATCGCCAGCGAACTCCAACCACCAAGAAACACGCAACACGCCCAGTGACACGTTCCACCGAATCGCATCGCCAATGACGCCTCAAGTCTCGGCTCTGGAGAGCCAAGCTACCGTAGGTTGACTCTCCCGAGTCGAGCCGGCATCGCCAGCGAACTCCAACCACCAAGAAACACGCAACACGCCCAGTGACACGTTCCACCGAATCGCATCGCCAGTGACGCCTCAAGTCTCGGCTCTGGAGAGCCAAGCTACCGTAGGTTGACTCTCCCGAGTCGACCCGGCATCGTCGGCGAACCCCAACCACCGAGAAACACGCAGCACGCCCGCTGACTCGTTCCACCGAATCGCATCGCCAATGACGCCTCAAGTCTCGGCTCTGGAGAGCCAAGCTACGGGGCGGTATACTTGATGTTTTGCTGATCGAAGGACGAGCCTGAAAGCTGCCGGATGGAAACAATCCAAGCCAATATCTACGACTACCCGAAGTACTACGACGTGCTGTTCGCCTCGGACTGGAAGGCCGAGTACGACTTTCTGCTGGGCTGCTTCGCCAAGCACGTGAAGGGGAAGGTCCATCGACTGTTCGAGCCGGCTTGCGGCACCGGGCGGCTGCTCATCAAGCTGGCCCAGGCCGGCTACGAGGTGGGCGGCAACGACCTGAACGCGAAGGCGATCAAGTACTGCAACGCGCGGCTCAAGCGGTACGGCTTTGCCGAGACGGCCGAGGTGGGCGACATGTGTGACTTCCGGCTGAAGAAGAAGGTCCACGCCGCCTTCAATACGATCAACAGCTTCCGGCACCTGCAAACGGAGAAGCAGGCGGTCGACCATCTTCGCTGCGTGGCCGAGGCCTTGACCAAGGGCGGCATTTACGCCCTCGGCCTGCATCTGACGCCTTCGAAGGGCCCCCTGTGCGAGCACGAAGCCTGGACGGCCCAGCGCGGATACCTGTGCATCAACTCCGAGATGCAGTCGCTGGAGCTCGACCGGCGACGGCGTACCGAGCGGGTCCGCTTCACCTTCGACGTCTACACACCCACCCGCCAGTTCCGCCTGGCCGACGAGTTCGCCTTCCGCACCTACACGGCCCGTCAACTTCAGGACCTGCTGGACAAGGTTCCCCAGTTCGAACTCGTCGAGACCTACGACTTCGCCTACGACATCAACCAGCCGATCAAGATCGATTCAGAAACGGAAGACATCGTCTACATTCTGAAGAAGAACTGAAGAAGCCGGGCTTCTGCTGAAACAGGAACAGGAGGGAACAAAGGCAACGGAGGTGATTTCTCCGTTCCCTCAGTCTTCTCTGTTTACTCCGTTGACTTCTGTTCCTAAAAGGCTCCCCCAAGAAACTCGAAATGCCGAAGCTATTCCTGAGTCGTTCTCAGGACAAATCCTGATCGTCCAAGAACGTTGTGTCGGCAAGTCGGCCGTCGCGGTCGATGTCGACCGTGAGCGTGCCCAAGGGACGATCGCCGGCCGAGAGAAGAATCGAGATCTGGGACGAATCCTTGAGCACCACCGGGATTCGGACCGGGCCCCGATGGCCTTGCTTGCTATCGCTCTTGATCGTCAACCGCGAGGCGGTTTCCGGATCGGCAAAGCGGACGTCGTCCACTTCGAGGACGGTGCCCAGGTCGAAGACTACGAACAGATCGTCCGGTTCCATCTCCGGGAGCGGGCAGACCTGCTTCAGTCCGATCGAGACGGCCTCTTTCCCCTTCCGCTCCGTCACCTTGAGATCGGCGCGCCGCACAATCTCCACCTCGACGTCATAGCCACTCCCGCCGAGCTTCACACTCTCTTGGGTCACGAACTCGCGAATATTGTCAGGATAAGGAGACATTATGTCGTTCCTGATGGTTACGGATCCCGGGTTCAGCTTCCCCCTAATTTAGGCAGCCCGACGGGAAAAATCCACTCTAGACGGCAAAAGGCGGGAGTGGAGCCTTCCGCCAAAACCGCGACCGGAGTCGTACACGCGTCTCGCATCGCGCGGTAGACTGATCTATTTGTCCCGCCTCGCCGAAAAGCGATGTCTTCCCCTCCCGGAACCAACGCCCGCCCCATGAAAAATCCTACCTCCCCCCGATCGTTCTTTCCCGTACACACCAGGACGCTTTCGCTCTTTTTCGGGCTCCTGGGAGCGTTTGTCGTACAAGGCAAGGCCGCAGACAAAGCGGCTCCGGTGTGGGATAGCTTCAGCGACACGTGGGTGGCCACCGACGACCTGGGCCGCTCCCTGCCCCTGGCCGACGAGGCCGGCCTGCCCCGGACCGACAAGACCGTGGGGATCTTCTACTTCCTCTGGCTCGGCCGCCACGGCGAGCAGGGCCCCTTCGATATTTCGAAGATCCTGGCCACCGACCCGTCGGCCATTAACAATCCCGCCAGCAAGCTCTGGGGACCGCTCGGAGTCTTTCATCATTGGGGCGAATCACTCTTCGGCTACTACATCTCCGACGACGACTCCGTCCTGCGAAAACATGCCCAGATGCTCTCCGACGCCGGCATCGACATGGTCGTCTTCGATGTGACCAACCAGTTCACTTACCCCGAAAGCTGGCGGGCCCTCTGCCGCGTGTGGGACGAGTCCCGCCGGGCCGGCAACCGCGTTCCCCAAATCGCCTTCCTCTGTCCCTTCGGCGATCCCCATCGCGTTGTCGAGCAACTCTGGAAAGACCTTTACGGCCCCGGCCTCTACAAGGACCTCTGGTTCCGCTGGGAAGGCAAGCCCCTGATCCTGGCCGACCCGTCGCGGATCCCCTATGGAATCACCTACGACAACCACGACATCCCCGCGGAGCTGAAAGCCGGTTCGACCTTGGGCCAATCATTCACCAGCGAAAAACCCGTCAAGGCCGTCGGCGGCACGTTTCCCACCTGGGCAGCTAAGGGCGGCGCCCTCACGCTCACCCTTTATCGCGACGGGCCGGCCGGTGAGCGTGTGTCCTCGCGCCGCTTCGAGAATGTGCTCGACAACGCCTGGCTTCTGCTCGATCTCAAAACGCCCGTGCCGCCGGGCACTTACTACCTGGAAGCCTCGGCCGCTGAGGGCAAGATCGGCTGGTGGAGCACGGAGAAGGAACTTGTCCCCGGAGGCACTGCGTTCGCGGGCGGACAGGCTTCGAAGGGCGATCGGACGTTGCGTGTTGTTCCGGCCGATCATGAGAGCAGCCAGATCCGCGACTTCTTCACCTTCCGCAAGCCCCAGCCCAGCTACTTTGAAGGCCCCACCGGCCCCGAACAGTGGGGCTGGCTGGAGGTCTATCCACAACACGCCTTCTATAAGACGCCCGGCGTGCCCGAGCAGGTTACCGTCGGTGTCGGTCAGAACGCCCTGGACGGCAAGCTGAGCGTCCTCAGCAATCCCAGGTCGCACGGGCGGAGCTTTCACGCCGGCCGGGAGCCGGAACCGGAAAAGTGCGACACCTCGGGCCGCAACTTCGCCGAGCAATGGAGCCGGGCCATGGAGTTGGACCCGCCCTTTGTTTTCGTCACCGGCTGGAATGAATGGGTCGCCAGCCGCTTCGATAAGAACAACTCGCCCTTCTTCGGTTCCGGCCCCGTTACCTTCGTCGACCAGTTCGACGAGGAGTTCAGCCGCGACTGCGAACCGATGAAGGGTGGTCATGGCGACAACTACTACTACCAGTTGGCCGCCCACGTCCGCCGCTTCAAGGGCGTCCGCCCGATCCGCCCCGTCGTGCCGCAACCGATTGCCGTCGACGGCCGCTTCGACGACTGGGAGGCCGTCCAGCCCGAGTTCCGCGACACCCTGGCCGACCCCGTCCGGCGCGATTACCGCGGCTGGAATCCCAACACCCACTATGTGAACCGCACTGGACGCAATGACATCGTCGAGGCCAAGGTCAGCTTCGACGACAAGGCCGTCTTCTTCTACGTCCGCACCCGCGAAAAGCTCACCTCGTCCAGCGATCCCAACTGGATGCTCCTCCTGATCGACGCCGACAGCAACCCCAAGACCGGCTGGCTGGGCTACGACTTCATTCTCAATCGCCAGCCGATGCAGAACGGCAAAGCCGTCATCGAGAAGAACCTCGGCAACGAGTACACCTGGGGATCGCCTCTCCCGGTCACCGTACAACTCGGCACGAACGAACTGGAACTTGCCGTTCCGCGCCAAACGCTCGGCTACAGCGATCTTCCCCCGTCGCTCGACTTCAAATGGGCCGACAACATCCAGCAGACGGGCGAGTGGTCCGACTTCACCCTCAACGGCGATGTTGCCCCCAACGACCGCTTCAACTACCGCGCTCGGTTTGTCGGCAAGAGCACCCAGTAGGTTCCGGGCGCCGCACGGAACCCTGAAGCAGAGAAGACCTTTGCCAACTCCGAAACGCTCGGCCCAACACTATCAGGGCGACAGCCCGCAACAGACGAAGCCGACCTTCTTGCAGTTGCCGGCGCATTCTGCGATGGAAAGTCAGTTGGCCTTTCAGGGTTCCGTGCGGCGCCCGGAACCTACTGGGACTTCTTGTGGCTAATCTTCTGCCGACGCAAACGAAGCAAACCTTGCCATGACTGTCGGCGTGTCCGGGGGTGGAACCCAATTGGCATCCGATTTGCATTTCTCTATACCTCGCGGGGATCGGCAGTGGCCGATTTCCGCCTCGCCCGAGGGATTTTTAGCATCCTGGCGCCCGGAGGCGAGTCGGCAGTATGCAGAATCTTCGCGCTTCGCCTCGTTGGCGGCGGGAAACACTTGCAGGGTGCATCGGAAGTGAAGACAAGACAGGAGGATACGGAGATGAAATTGGCAAGAATCAGCGTGTGGGCCCTGGCCGTGTGTGGATTGCTGGCTTCGACGGCCATGGCACAACGAGGAACGAAAGGGGGCACGGGCGTTGCTCGGCAGGCGACTCGTCCGGAGATCGTTACATTGACCGGTACGGTCGTGGGGGTGGAGACGGGGCCCTGCGAGAACACGACCGGCCGCGCCTATGTGGGTACGCATTTCGTGATGAAGAGCAGTGAGGGAGACACGCTCAACATTCACCTCGGCCCGGCGGGAGTCGTCGATTCCGTGGCCAAGAAGCTGGCCCAAGACAAGGAAGTGCAGGTGGAAGCCTTCCGCACCGAGGCCATGAAAGAAGGTCACTACGCGGCCTGCAAGATCACCAGCGGCGAGGAGACGGTTACGCTCCGAGACGACTTGCTTCGTCCGACGTGGGCAGGCAGCCAGGCATCGGGCGCCCGGCAGGGCAACTCGGCCGGCATGTCTTCTCGCGGTCGAGGAGCCGGGTGGGGACGCGGCGCCTATGGCCAAGGCAACGGGCGCGGCTACGGCAACGCCTATGCGGGCCGAGGCGGTCGCGCCGGCGGATATGGCTACGGCTATGGAGCAGGGCGAGGTCGAGGCTACGGTCGCGGGCAGGGCGCCGGCTACGGAGCTGCCGCCGGTCAGTGCCCCTGGTTCAGCACGGGCAGTCCGACTTGGCAGCCTAAGGCCGAGTAGGAACCTGGCATGAGAGGAGCAGTCCTGCTATTCTCTACGGTTCCGACCTGACAAATGCAGGCGACTTCTCTCATGCCGTCTCCACTCCTCAACCCGCTCGTCCTGGCCACCGGCAATCCGCACAAAGCGAAGGAGCTTGCCGCGCTGCTCGAGCCCCTCGGGCTGACGCTCTCGTCCCTGGCTGATTTTCCCAAGGTTGCCCCCGTCAACGAGAACGGCCAAACGCTGGCGGAGAATGCACGGTTAAAAGCGACCGGCTACGCCCGGGCGTTGGATAAGTGGGTCCTGGCCGACGACACGGGCCTGGAGGTTGACGCCTTGGACGGGGCCCCGGGCGTTCGATCAGCCCGGTTTGCCGGCGAGGGAGCGACGATGGCCGAGAACCGCGCCCGGCTACTGGCCGAGTTGGAAGATGTGCCCCAGGCCCGCCGAACCGCCCGCTTCGTCTGCCACCTTGCCCTGGCCGACCCGGCCGGCGAGATCCGGGCCGAGGCGACGGGCCTCTGCCGGGGCCGGCTGCGCCGCCAGCCGTCGGGCGATTACGGCTTCGGCTACGACTCGCTCTTCGAGATTGCCGAATACCACCGCACCCTGGCCGAGTTCGGCCCCGCCGCCACCGCCCTGATCGGTCACCGCGGCCGAGCCGTGCGGGCGCTGGTGGAGGTGGTCAGGGCCGACGTGTCATAGAGCTTCTCCGTTGGCGCTTGTCAAGAGAGCTCAGAGATCACCCACAACCTGATCCCGAAACTGCTTCCAGGCATCGAAGCCCTTTGTTAGTAGCATGTGAAATTCTTCAGGTGTCTTCACGACAACGGCCTCGGGCCATCGACTTGCGACACGTTGAGCACTGTCGGTCGACGTGACAATGGTAACCGCTTCCTCCATGGCCGGAAGCATTGCCAAATTGCCCGCGGAGGCCAATGAATACATGAAGCGAGCCAGTTCGAGCGACAGGCCCCGCAACGCGATCATTCCGCCGCCGAACTCTTCTCCATCCTCGAGCTCAGAGAAGAACACTTCAGCCGTGCTGCCATCGGATAGCTGTGGAAGGTAGCAGCCGAATTCGTCCGGGATGGGAGCACCCGCCGAGGCGAGAAGCTCCTTCAGGGCAGCCCGCTCCTCATCGGTGACCGATTCGCCAACGGGTTTCTCGATGGTTTGGCCACTGAACGGGTCAACCACGGATTCAGTCTCGTCGCTGATGTTGCAGGTCTGAAAGAACACGTCGAAACTCATGCTTTCCTCCCCAGTTCATCCTCTTCATGAACTTATCCCACATTAAACACGGCCAACTGCCGAATCTGCGGAGTCGCCACCGATCGTGTTGCCCGGAAGCGAACTTTAGCCACTTCCGTGCGATCGAACTTCTGAATCCGCTTGTGACCGATCGAAACGCCCTCGCACAGCCTCTGCCACTTGTCGCCGCCCACAAGGCCTTCGATCTCGTAGGCCCGCACACGCTCGCCGTGGCGGATGTCTTCCATGAGGATCACGTGGTCGATTTTGGCAGGCGTCTGCAGTTCCAACTCGACCGTGCCGCCCACGCCTGCGGTTTCCGCCAGGGGCTTGCCGAAGCGGCGGCGGATTTCCCGGCCGAAATTGGCGTAGTGAGGCCGGATTGCCTCGGGGATCAGGCCGGTCGTGTCGGGCGTGGCGTTCAAGAGCAGGTTGCAGTTGTGGCCCACCGAGCGATAGTACATATCCATGAGCTTTGCGAGCGTTTCTTCCTGCTCCTGATCGGTGGGCGCCCCGGGCGCGGCTTCTCCCTGCCAGAACCACTTGTGGCCGGGCAGGGGAACGTCGCATTCGCCGGGGTTCCAGATCGCCCCGTCCGGGTTGCCGGGGCCGGGATCGTTGAGCTTCTCCACCGTGCTCCAGCAGGGGTAGCCCGCCACGCCCCGCTCGTTGCCGATCCAGCGAATCCCGCCGGGGCTCGGGCCCTGAAACACAACCGCGTCGGGCTGGTGCTTCTTGAGGATCGGCACCAGGTCGGGGCCGCCTTTCTCGGGCGGCAGCACGCCGCCGTCGAACCAGATCTCCGTGAGCGGGCCGTACTGCGACCACAACTCGGTCATCATCGTTTCGCAGGCCCGCACGTAGTCTTCTTGCTTCTTGTTGCCCCACTTGATCACGCCCGGGTTGTCGACGCCCCACCAGGCCGTGCTGGAAACGCTCGCATAGAGCCCCGGCTTGATGCCGAACTTGTGGCATGAGGCGATGAAGTCGCGGACCACGTCGCCCTGGCCGTTGCGCCACGAGGTTTGCTTCACGCCGTAGGGATAGGCATTGCTCTGCCACGACAGGAAACCCGTGCAGTGCTTGGCTACGAAGACCGCGTACTTGGCGCCCATCGACTTGGCCGTTTCGAGCCACTGGTCGGTATCCAGCTTGACCGGGTTGTAGGTGTTCACGTCCGCCGGTTCGTGGGGCTTCATCTGCCCGGTGAAGGTAACCATGTCGAAGTGGATGAACATCCCCAGTTCCAGGTCCTGCCAGGCCCGTTGCTGCGGCGTGGGCGCGGCCAGGGCACTGCCGGCGTCGTCAACTTGGGCCGCTTGTCCGAACAGGCTACCGCAAGGAGCGGCCATCGCCCATGCGGCGCCGGTTGCGAGGGACTGGCAGAAGTGTCGTCGGTGGATGTTCATGGTGGTTTCCTTGATGCTTAAATGGACTTGCGTGATTCCCGGAAATGCCTTCCCCTTCGGCACTGCTTGTCCACACGCCGGGAGGACGTGTCTCCAAGAATTCAGGGATTCTGCGGCGTGTGGCCAAGCAGTGGCACACGGTCTCCTGGAATCGTGCAAGGTCATTTAGTCGAAATCAGGCGAATAATCCGTGCGTTCTCGCGGTCGGAGGGATGCCAGGAAGGCGGTGAAACTCTCGGCCAGAAAGGTTGACTCGGCCACTTCGTTGTCGAGGAACACGACGCTGCCCTTCTCGGCGCCATCGAGCACCACGCAGAAGTAGTTGCTTGAGCCGTCTGTGCCAATGGGAAGCAAGGGCTCGTCCAACTCCTTTTCGTAGAGATTCTTCAAATCGTCTTGAAGATCCGCCCAAGCGCAATGGACGGGCCACGTGCGGAGCTCTTGAAATTCTTCGACTTCAACGCTGCCGAGCGCCATGTCGCGCATGGGAAAGAAGCACATCACGATGTCTTCTTCCTCCCTGTCGTCCATCGTGAGCGTAAAGGCATCCGGACTCGGATGTCCCCCATTGTGCTCAAGAAGGAACGCCCGATAATCGTCGGGCAGCCCATAGCCAATGTGCTCTTCGAACTTGGCGATCTCCGCCTCGCTGGTCGGGCCCGCGGGTTGCGGATTGACGATGTCTGCCATCAGGTTTCTCCGTGGTTGTAGGGCTGCCAACAAAGGAGTGAACGTACAGCTCCGGCACAGCGTAGCCCAAATGCACTTCCCGAACAAGCGACTGGGCGTGTCGGCGCGCCGTACAGCGTCTCCTGGGTTAATCGTCTGGTCCCGCAGCGCCAAAGGGCATCACGTCGCCGCGATCGAAACTGCCGGTCAATTGGGGGAGGGCCGTGTTTTCAAGTCGCGGTTGATCGGAGGTGACGGTTCTTGTGGTGTCGAGTACGTAGTCGATGATCTCGCCCGCCGTCAGCTTGCCGTCCGGGCCTGTGGACTCCGAGGGCGACAGGGCGACGCCGTCGGCGCGGCCGGCGAACATCCCGATGACGGCAAACGTGAACGGGTTGATGACCTGCCCCGCTTTGGCGATCGGATTGGACGTGAGAGAGGCGTTCTGGGAAGTCAGGACGATCAGGTTTCGGCCCTCTTTCTCGCGCCGATCCTCCCAGCGGGCCTTGATCGCCGGCGTGTTGAGATAGTCGACCAGCCCGCCCGAGAAGCACGACATGGTCAGGACGAGGACGTTCTTGGCTGGAATGGCGAGGATCAACTCGGCATACTCATCCCAGAGTACTGCGCCGCCGTGGGGCCCGCCGCGAACGGGCGGATCCAGGACGATGCCGCCCAGGGGCTGAGACGTTTCGAAGCCGGCCTTTCGACCGTGGCTGTGCGTGTAGAGGATGACCGTGTCCTCCGGCGTCGCCGTCCGGGCCAACCATTTGAGTTGTTCGCAAAAAACGGCCCGGCTCACCTTCTCTTCTACGGTTCCCAGGCGAAACTGCCGCCGGGTGATGACCGGATCGATGAACGTCTTGACCAGCATTTCCGGTTGAGCGGCTGCCGCGGCCTCGGCGATCTTCGTGACGGCCGCCCTGCCGACCTCCTGCTTTCGCTCGGGGTCGACCGGCAGGGCCTTACCAACGGCCAGCAGAATCGTTCGGGGTCCGCTTGTCACCGCCCGCGCATCGTCGGCCGCGGCGGGACCGGCGAAGAAGAAACCGGCCGGCAGGAGCAGAGCCAGGATGAAAGTCTGCGGTCTCACTGGAATGGGGTCCCTTCTGTAATGTTGATTCCAGGCCGTAGGCTCGTTACGTGGCCACCACGATCACACCGAGTTGCCGGAGGATGGTGATGATTACGGTGACGACGCACAGCGTCCCAAAAAACACGGCGCCGATTGCCATCCCTCGCAAATGCGCCGGCTGGGCGATATACCTATAGGATTTCGCCTTGTTCCGAAGCCTGCAACGTATCGTGTTTCTTGGCATCTTCGTGAGAAGCCTTGCGCCCAGCGTCTCCAGCGCCAACACCAGCAGCGCGCCAAAACCCAGAACCAAGAAGCAACTTCCCAAGACAGCATGGCCATAAAGTGCGGTCGGATCGTCGAGACTGGACTCGCCGTAGAACGCGGCGATGTAGAAGGTGGTTCCGAGCGAGAACTCGAAGATTGCCGAATACGCGAAGTATCGACGCGTCGATCGATCCATCGACCGCAGGCTGTTCGCCCGCGAAAAAGAGTTTCCCTCCTGCTTCTGGAAGTACCACGGACGCACCGATTGTGGCAGTGCAGGCACTCCGTCGTTTCGGGATCGCTTCATGGGCATTCTTCTCTTCGGGCGCCGCGAGCTTTCGTTGTCAGGCCGTCTAGGTGGCCAGGTGGCAACTCTTCCTCTTTTCGTACGATTCCGGCCAGCCCCAGTGTCCGTCGAACTCCTCAATGATTAGGAACGCATCGTCGGCCAGCGGAAGTGGCTGAAGCGCTCCCTCGTCACGCAAGGAGATCATGGCATCGCGGATTACTTCTCCAAAGATCTGCGCGATGCGCTCGTGCGTGTGAGTCGTTTGAGTCACTTTGCAGGTCTTGCCGCCGGGCAGGGTCAACTCCACCGGTTTGCCGTCGTACCAGGCCTCAAGGAGGGAGCACCATTTCGGAAACGGAAGCAGCGTCAAGTCGTCCTCGATGTACAACGTCCACTCGCCGTCGTTGTCGGCGTCCCGTCGCGTATCGAACACGAGCGCGAAGTAGCCGATCTGTTCGAGGTAGTAGCCGAGGGTGACAAGCTGGATAGGATCTTCATCTTCGCCCGGGCCGCAGTTCTCATAGACCGGGTACTCTTTGATGCGCCGCTTGATGTAACGACGTATCTTCTGTTGGTCTTTCGCGAGGTCGACTTTCACACTCGTCTCCATTAACGAAATATGCCATCTGGCAGCGACAGGTTCGTTCGAGGCCGTAAGCCCACCGCCAGTCCACGCTGTCCGTCGCGGGGTCACGATCTATCCGCCCTCAATCGTACTCACCACAAGGGGGCCATGCCAGTCTTGCAAAGCGGGCGCGGCAATTGGGCTCTCACGGAGGCACAGGGGCAGGCCGTTCGCATTGCGAGAGCCAAAGTAGCAGGCACGCTCCGCCGTGCCGCAGCCAAGCAGATCAAAGAGCTTGCCTGCTATATCGAGCCGGCTTTGTGGGAAGGAATGTGTCGCTGGCCGACGGCAACTGACTCTGTTCCACCGAAAAACGACGCCAGTGGAGCGTTCCTGCCTTTTTTGGCAACTTGGCGGACGGCACGGCGGAGCGTGCCTGCTACCTTGGGCTCATCACGGCGGAGCGTGATGGCTACCTTGGGCTTACGACCAATCAACAATCGCGCCGTTGGCTCTCAGTCGCTCGCGAAGCTGGGCGGCATCGACCTTGGCGAAGGGAACGTGGTCGCGGACCACCGAGAGGGCCGCTTCGCCGGCGGCCTGGCCCATGGCCATGCAGGGGGCCATGACTCGCAAGGGGCCGAGCACGAACCGCTCGACGCTGACGGCCCGGCCCGGGCAGATCAGGTTCTCGATGGGCGATGGCACCATGATGCGGTAGGGGATGGCGGCCACCTCGGGACGCTTGCCGTGGCTCGGATTGTAGCTGGGCCGCTTGGGGTCCGGCAGGTCCCAGCCGTAGGCCGAGTAGCCGATGATGTCGTCGAACTCCTTCCCCTGGCGCACGTCGTCGACCGTGAGCACGTAGCTGCCCACGATCCGGCGCGTTTCCCGCACGCCCAACGCGGAGGCGACGGCCTTGAGACGCGCCTCGGCAAACCCCGGGATGTGCTTTCGCATCACGGCGAACAGCTTGTCCGCGTCTTCCCGGCCGCGGATCATGCCCTCGCTCTTCGACGCCCCGTCCGTGCCGTCGATCCCGAGCAGGCGGATCGTGTTGATCATCATCGTGCCCTTCTCCGAAAGCTGCACGCTGATGAAGATCTCGTAGGGGAAGGTCCACTCCTCTTCTTCGCGGAGCTTCAGAATCAGCTTGCGGAATCGAGGGCTCTTGTGCTCGTGGATGTAGGCGTCGAGGGTGTCCTGGTCGACGTTGTCGACGTGGAAGATGATCGAGACGGGGGTCATGAGACCTTCTTCGTCGCCCTGGACGAAGGGACAGCCGCTGCGGGCGGCCACGTCGGCATCGCCGGTGGCGTCGACCACGGTTCGGGCCGGTACCGCCGCCAGGCCGCTCTTGTTGAAAACCACCACGTGGGAGATCTTCTGGCCCTCGACGTGGACGTCGACGACCTGGGTCAACAGGAGCACGTCGACCCCGGCCTCTTCCATTTTGCGATCGAGGAAGGGGGCCATGGCAAAGGGATCGAAGGGGATACCGGCCGCGAGTTGGCCCTTGAACCAGCCGTGGGGCTGATATTTCTTGCTCGAATCGGGAACCGGGAGGAGGGCGATCCCGCGCTCAGCCGCCTCCTGGGCCAGTTCGCGAAACACGCCGCCGACGACCCATCGCTGGCAGTCGTTGGCCCGGCCGCCCAGCCAGTGTGAAACGAGGCTGGAGATTCCCGTACCGCCCAACTGCCCCTGGCCTTCAACGAGCAACACGCTCAGTCCGCTCCGGCGAGCGGCCAGGGAGGCTGCGATGCCCGACGGTCCGCCGCCGCAGACCACCAGGTCATAAGTGCGGTGGACGGGCAGGTCGCGGTTGAAGGGCAACGACTGCGGCTCGTTTGCTTCCCCTCCCAGGGAAACGCCTGATCCCACGAGCGAGGCCGTCGCGCCGCCGGCGGCAAAACCAAGGAAGCTGCGACGATTCACGGGAGTGTGGGACATGAGGGGCTCCGGGATGACGGGCAAGCGGAATTTCGGATAGAGATTATAGCCACAAAAAACACGAAGAAACACGAAAAGAACCAGAGGATGGTCACGGGCTGGCGGAGTGGAGCCATGGAACCTCGTGGACGGCGATGATACGGAGCGGGCCGGGTTCGGCGTCGTTGAAGATACCACTCTCGAGCCGCTCCACGGCGTCATCCAGGGAGTCGAGCAGGCAATGCTGGTTGACCGGGATCTCGGACGCTATGCTGTTGCACGATAAAGGCGAACATTCGGGGCCGCGCTGGTAGTGGTAGGTGACGACATCGTATCCGAGAAGTTCTGCTTCGCTCGGCGGAGTTACGGCTGTCTGGATGTCGGGGTCGGGGCCGTAGTCTTCCCAAATGCCCCGTTCGGCATCGAACTGCTGCGGGTGACCCCGATAGTAGAACAGCACGGTTCCCGCGAGATCCTCGCCCTTCTCCTCGGCAACGCTCTCAAGGACCGCCGGCGAATCGAAGAACCAGAAACCGTTGTGTTTCCATGAGCTGATGTAGTCGCAGAAATCGTCCGACATGCAATCGGAAACGGAGTAGATGTCCACAACCGCCGGGGCCTTCAGCCAGTCGGGTCGGGCCATAATCCGCTTCGCCATGTAGCCGAGTTCGATCATGATTTTGCCAAAGCTGCCGGGTGGCCCGTCCGTGTCATTCCTCCGCTTCCGCGATCGGTTGCTGAACGTCTCCGGTTCGCGGAAAGACCGCGTAGTAGATGATCACGATAAGGAAAACGATGTTGCCCACGTAGTTGAATATGAGCCAGGTCACCACGCCGAGTTCGGCGATCGTGCTGTAGAGGAAACACAGTTCCCCGCCGAGCCAGAGGGCGAGGAACGAGGGAGAGACGCCCCGCGAATGCCCTTCGCGCAGCGACTTCAGCGCCTGCGGGGCGCCGCAAAGGGCAAGCAGAATCGCCCCCAGCCATCCGACAACTTCGGCCATGTTGTTTCCTTCTCTTCCGGGGTTGGAGATCAGCGAGGCTGGAGGCTGTAGACTGTAGGCTGGAGGTTGTGACGTGGGGACGATCTCGATGCACCACGAGCCCCTGTTCCTGCAACCCTACAGCCTCCAGTCTCCAGCCTACAGCCTATTTCCTTCCCGGCCACTGCCACTCTTTCAAGTCGTCGCTCCAGGCGATGCCGATGCAGCAGTAGGCGTCCACATTGTCCTGGGTTTTCTTCTTGCCGGGCCCGCTGCCGTGGAAGACCATGACGTACTTGCCGATTCCCGGTTCGCTTCGGAGGTCGAGGACGAAGCCGGCCGTCAGGCGGGTTTCAGCCCACGGCCAGTCGCGCTGGCCCAGGGTGATCAGTTCGCCCATGTCCTGCCAATGGAGGAGGTCCTTCGATCGCTTGACGCCCATGCCGTTTGGCGGCGAGTGGATGAGCACATATTGGTCGTTCTCGGTCAGCACGCACACATTCTCACCGCTCTCGGTGGAACCGAAGAAACGCCAGTTCTCCAGGTCCTTCGACCACGACATGCTCACGCCGTTCTGTTTGTAGAAGCACCACCACTTGCCCGGCTCGTCCTTGTCTTCGATCAGGTAGGGGTCGATCATGCGGCCCATGGCCTCGACAGGAACGTTAGGGCCCTTCACGCGGAGCAGTTCCGGCTCGCTCCAGTGAACCAGGTCGCTGCTCCGCATGATGAAGAGTCGGGCCGTCTGGTCGGCCCAGTGGACCTCGGTTCCGCGCCGGTAGTCGGGCCGGGGGTAGGTCTGAAGGCACATGATCCACTCGTCGCCGTAGCGGATCACATTGCCCGGGCTGGAGTAGTTGAGCTTCTGTCCCTTGGGCGTCAGATCAACGAGCGGGGACCAGTCGCGGAGATTCGAGGAGCGGGTCAGGGCGGTATAGGAATAGATCCGGTTCTCCTCTTCCGTGCGGATCACGGTGGCATAGAGGTAGAACACGCCGTCGTGATACACGGCCGTCGGATCGCGATACCCGGTGTTCTTGTCGCCTTGGAGGAGGATGGGAGAATCGAGATCGTGCAGGCGGATCTCCTGGGCGCAGGCCTCTTCAGCGGCGGCGGACGCGAGGAGCAGGAGCACGCCCGAGAGGCAAAGCATAGTTTTCTGGAGCTTCATGGAACGCTTTCTCAACTCAGAGTGAAAACAGACGGCAACGGAGCCAGGCCGGAAGGCTGTGGAAATCTCTATCCTAAACGAAATCTCGCCCGCTTCGCTACAGCGACGCAGGCCGTTTCGAGGAGGGGCATTTCCCGGGAAATACCCCTTTCCAGTGGCCGTGTCTTGACGAGGGGGGCTTTTCACCGACAATCTACGTCCGGTGGGTGATTGAGTGGCCTGGCGAGAAAAGGGAGGGAGTTATGCGAGCGGTGGTTCTTTGCATGCTGGTGTGGGTGGCGGCCTCAATTGTTTCGGCCGAGGAGCCCTACGACCTTGACGAAGTGCAGTTCATGGAAGGCTTTGTCGGGTCCGAGGAGGCCCGGCGTCTGCTCGCTCAACAGGGGATGGTGGTTACGGACCAGCAATTCAAGCAGGTCTTCGAAGCTTACACCGAAGGCGGCGTTCCCTTCTTCATCACCGTCGATTCCGCCTGGCACACCTACCACGTTCTGTTGGAAGAAGGCCTCCGCGCCATGGAGCAGCGGCAGGCCGCGGTGCTGGAACAGTTCTCGGAAAGACTCTATCAAGCGGCCAGGAAGGCACGCGGCCCATCGGATGCCGTACGTGCCGACCTGTCGCGGTTCGCCGCCGTCGGCTGGGTTTTGCAGAATCGCGAGGGATTGGAAACGCTGGGCGAATCGGAGAAGGGGGCCGTGGCGGAGGTCGTCCGGCAGCTCGACGGCGAGCAGGACTGGATCAAGGCGCTTTTCTTCGAGCTTCCCGTCTCGCCCCAAGGGCTGCGAGCTACGAGCTTCTATGCCGAGGACGCGGCGCTGCGCGGGTATTTCGCCGCGAGGCAGTGGTATGCCACCTGCGACTTCCGGCTCTGCTCGGAAGGGGAAACGGAGCGGGCGCTGTGCCTGGTAGCGTTGATTGAAGGGGATGCGGAATTGAAGTCGCTTCATCGGAAGCTAACGGAACCCTACGACGTGCTCTTGGGACCGCCGGACGACGCGGGGGTGCGCGAGTACGCGAGTGTGGCCGAGAAACTGGCCGGTGGAAAGCTTGCGCCCGAGGAGATTCCCGGACGGTTGGCGGATTTCCGACGCGAGGCGGCGACGCTACCGGACCCGAAGGTGAACGACCAGTTTCTGCTGCCCGAGCAGTACGCCGAGTTTGCCGAGAACACGAAGGGATTCCGCCTGTTTCCACCGCGGCGGCTTCCTTCGGCAGTCCTGTTTCAGAGGACCGTCGATCCGCTCGTGAAGGGGCGGCTGTTTCCCTCGGGAATCGACCTTTTTGCGGCCGGGCCGCTGGCCTGCGATGCCGGGCGCCGAGCGCTCCGCACGGTGGTGAACGATCCCGCGATGGTCCGGCAGATCGAAGCAGCCGAGGGCGAAACGTTCCCCGATTCGCTGCACGGCAAGGCGCTGGGACTCTTCCGGCAACTCCAGGACCCGTTGCCGAAAGGCGCCCCCGAGCCGCTGCGGAGCGAGGCGTGGCAGGACAAGCAACTGGCAACGGCCTTGGCGGGCTGGGCCGAACAACGACACACCTGGGCCCTCCAGAGCAAGATGACTCGGTGCTACGGGGCCATGGTTCAAAAGCCGCCGGGCTATGTTTCGCCCTATCCCGGTTTCTTTCGCCATCTTGGCAGGCTGAGTCGCGCTACGGCCGACGTGCTGCAGACGAGCGGCGACCGGGGTCCCGAGCCGAAGGCCGTGGCCAAGAAACTCCTTGCCGGGGTGGACTTGCTCCGAAAGCTGACCGCGGGCGATGCGCCGCGAACCGCGGAAACCTATGACCGAATGATGCAGATGTCGGAGTTTGTCGCCCAATACCGGGACGGCGACTTTCCGAGAGCACGCGAAGAGGCAATGCGCTGTTGCGACGAGTTGGAGAAACTGGCCCGGCGATGGAGCGAGGCAACGGAACTTGGAGATCGGGATCGCGAATTGATGGCCCTGCTTGTTGAGTCGAGCCACAACGTGAAGGGCCTGCTCCAGGAGTTTGCCGACCTGTGCGACAAGCTGGCGGCGATTGCCACAAAGGAGCTCGAAAACAGGCCCCTCGGCGATGAGGACAGGAAACTCATCCGCGACTACGGGGAGACGCTGGCCAGGTTCCATTTCTACGGCGGCAATTCCTGGCTGACGCCGCGCGACGATCTTCCGATGATCGCGCCCGTCTATGCCTTCCCATTTCTCAACGAAACGCTCTACGCAGGCGTGGCCCGGCCGGAGTCGCTCTGGGTAATTCTTTCCTACGAGGGGCAGCCGGTTCTGCACTGCGGCGCCGTGCTTACCTATCGAGAATTGCGCCGGCCCACGAACCAGCCCCTGGACGACGAATCGTGGACGGGCGAAGTCCGCCGCGGAGAAATCCCGCCTCCTCCCGCCTTCACGCGGTCGTTCCGCAAGGCCATTTCCGTGGAGGAAGTGGTCCGGATGATTCGCGCCGGCCAGGTTTATCCGGCGGTGAACACCATGCCCGATCGGGCCATCACCCGTGCGATGATCGAGACGCTCCTCGAGGGCAAGGCCAAGACGGACGATTTTGCCCATTGGCTGCGTGAAAGCCTGTGCGTGCGGGCGCGCGACGAAGACGTGGCCGGACTGCTCCAGGTGCTGCAGAAGACACCCGTAGATAATGAAGATCTAGGCGAAATCGCCATGTACATTGCCGAGCTGAACTGGACGCCCCATCGGGATGCCGTGATGGGGCTGCTGCGTCACAAGACCATCCAATACGCCGACTCGGCCGCCTACATCTTCTCGCAGCGTCCGGAGAACATCGACCTGGCCGCCCTGGCCTCGACCTACGACGACCAAGAACCGTGCATGCGGCGACTGTACTGTTACGTGCTGGGACACTGGAAGCAAGCCGACCGGGCGTCGACCGAACTGCTTCTGAAAATGCTTGGCGACGAGAACGCCACGGTGCGCTACCAAGCCGCGCTGGCGGCCGCGAGCCGCGGTCTGCGTCAGAAAGAGATCGATGGCCGGTTGATTGCCGGGCTGGCGGATCCCTATGCGTATGTCGCCGCCGTGATGGCCCGGGCGCTCGTCGATCTGGAGGTGAAGGAGGCGGCCCCGCCCATGCTGGCGCGTTTGAAAGAACTGGCGGCGGGCCGCAATGTTCCTCTGTCGACCGGGTGGGAGCACGACTTCCCCAGGAACTCGCGCTACAGCGGTTCGCTTGCGATTACGGCGCTCAGCGAACGGAAACTGAATAAACTGTCGCTGACCTCCGAACTGATCGCCGCGTTGGCTGCGTTCCGCTATACGCCGGCCGGGGACCAACTCCGTTCGATGCTTCAGGGCCAACACGGCGCAAAGGCGTTGGATGCCCTGGTTGCCATCTGCCCTGCCGAAGGACTCGATTTGGCCATGCAAGTCGCCCTCGCGGAGAAGGCGGAGCGAGTTGAACGCTGCAATGCGCTTCGACTGATCGCTTCTGAAGGAGACCGGGACTGCATTGAGCGACTGTTCCCGTTGCTCAAGGAACCGGCAACGCAGCGCGAGGCCAGGCGTTCCGTTTGCGGCGATGCCGCGGAAGCCATTGGCAGACTGCTTGCCAAGCAGGACGCGGACGATCCGCAAACGAAGAAGATCCGCCAGGTGGCGATTGCCCAGATCCGCAACGTGCTCCGTGGGTGTAGCGGCCGCAAGGCAATGAAGACGCTCATCCGAATCGATCCGGCTGGCCGAAACGAACTGCTCTTTGAGTTGGCGCTGGACGAGAAGGCTCACGATGACGTCCGCATTGCGGCGCTCCATGAGATTGGCAACGTCTTCGCGGACGACAAAGGCAAGCCGATCGATCCAAACCGGGCTGTCGAGCTCCTGCCTGTGCTGAGCAAGGCTTCCACGCGTGCGTTCGGTGGTCGGAAGGTCTTCGAGTCTGCCGCGCTCGCGATTGCCTCCCTGGCCGCCGAGGGGGCGAGCGACGAGACCAGGCAGGCGATTGAGAGGAAGTTGCGGGAGATGCTCCACGGCGAGTATGGCGGTATGGCCGTGCACGCCCTGCTCCGGTTGGAGCCGCAGAACAATGGCAAACTGCTGCTCAAGGTGGCTTTCGACAGACAACTGCCGGAAAAGACCCGGGCCTCCGCCATCCAGCAAATTGGCTGGCAAAACGACCGGGGCCTGATCCTGCAGCTCGCGCCGCTGCTTGACGAGAAATCGGAGGCTCTAGCGGGCCAACGAATCTGCGATCTGGCGACCGAGGCAATCCTGTTGGAAGCCACGTCGGCTTCGCCCATGACGCCCGAGGTGGAGACGCCGGCACTGAAGAAGCTGCGAGCCCAACTGGCCGATCTGGAGGGCAAAACGCCCGAGGAAACACGCGAGGGCAGGATCCAGGCCGCTCGGCAGTGGGCCACGGTCACTGGCGAGGATTAGCTTCGACTGCCGCAGTGTGTTGCAACCAAACAGGCCGTGGGCAGTCCCCTCATAGGCACGGTGTCGTGGGCGTGGTGAGTTGACCGTCCACGCCCATCGCTTCGCTCTGGGACGTGCCACCCATGAATAGTGCGGGTTGGCCTTTCCCGCATTTCTGCGGACGAACGCCCACAATTCTCAGAATCTAGCCATTTTGCCGAAATTCCCGGTCCCTGATCGGGTGGGCTCTGCAAATTGAGGACGTAGACACCGTCTGCTTTCTCAGACGCAGGCGTCGTTGCGTGTGCCCATCTTCCCCCAACAATGGCGGCATTTTCGTGAACCAAGACCGTTCTCTCTCTCACGATACCTCTTCAGACGCCGACGGAAACGGTGCTTCCCGCCACAAGCATCGGGCGCCGACAACAGCGCCGCGACGCAGGCGAGTCGGGGCGTGGATCGCTGGCCTGGGGCGTCATGCGATCTCCCTGCTGATCGTCATCGGCAGTTTTGCCGTGTTCCTCGCCCTGAGCCAGGGAAGTGCTCCCGCCATCGCGCCGCCGCTGGTGGAGGCCAAGCCGGCCGTCGAGGTGGCCGTCGTCGAAACCCACGACACGGGAATCGACTTCGACGTGGATGGCGTGGTTATCCCCTTTGAGGAGATCGAGGTCCCCGCAGAAGTGGCTGGCCGGATCGCCTACCGCTCGCCCAACTGCCGGATCGGCCACACGGTGAAAAAGGACGAGGTGCTCGTGAAGATCGATCCCCAGGACTACGACCTGGAGGTCCGGCGTCTGGAAGAACAACTGGCCCAGGCTCGAGCCGAGGTGCAGGAGCTCGAGGTGCAGATCGAGGCGTCCAAGCGGCAAATCGAACTGGCCCGGGAGGACTTGACCATCAAGAAACGTGAGGTCGAGCGCTACGAAAAGATCGAGGACCCGGGGGTCTACTCCCAGTCGGAAATCGACACGGCCCGGCTCACCGAGCTTCAAGCCCGCGACGCCCTGCAAACGGAGATCGACCAGCAGCTTCTATACGAGACGCGTCGCACGCGAATGGCCAGTGCGTGCGAACTGGCTTCGCGCCAACTGGAGAAGGCTCGCCTGGACCTGGGGAGGGCCGAGATCCGCTCGCCCATCGACGGCGTGATCACCGAGGAACCGGTCGTGGAAGGCAGCTACATTCAACTGGGCAGCACGGCCATGATTATTCAGGACACGTCGTGCATGGAGATTCGCTGCAGCCTGCGGATGAAGGAAATGCACTGGCTGTGGCAATCGGTCGCGGCCGACGAGGCCGAGTGGGGCTACCACTTTCCGGAAACGCCGGTGACGGTGATCTACGACATGGACTCGGTTCGCTACCGTTGGCAGGGCACGATGCAGTATTACGACGGCGGCAAGGTCGACGAGCGGACGCGGTTGATTCCCTGCCGGGTCCGCGTTTGCGAGCCATCGAAGGTCGAAACCGACTCGGCGTCGGTCATGTCCGCGCCGCCCTCGCTGATGGCCGGCATGTTCGTCACCGTCCGCGTCCACTCCAAGCCAAATTTGTCCCTTCTGAAACTCCCCGAAGCCGCGGTCCAGCCGGGCGGCACCGTGTGGAGACTGGTCGACGAACGGCTCCAGGAGGTCCCGGTCCGGGTGGCCCACACGACTGCGGAAACAGTCGTCGCCTACGACGACGGCACGGGACTCCAACCGGGAGACGTGGTCGTCGTGTCGCCCCTTGCCGCTCCCACTGAGAATATGGCCGTGGCCAGGATGGAGACGAAATGAACTTCCTTGTCCGCTGGGCCGTGGCCAACAGGCCCGCCATGAACATCCTCATGGTCACGGCCATCCTCGTGGGCCTGGCCCTCACCATGTCGCTCAACCGGGAGTTGTTTCCCGAGTTCGACATGGAGCAGGTGAACGTCTCGGTTTCCTATCCCGGGGCCACTCCCGACCAGATCGAGGAAGGCATCTGCCAGAAGATCGAAGAAGCGGTTCGCTCGGTCGCGGGCATCAAGAAAGTCACCTCGACGGCTTCGGAAGGCACGGGGTCGGTTGCCATCGAGCTGCGTTCCGACGTCGACAATCCCGATCGCGTGTTCAACGAAATCCGGGCGGAAGTGGATCGCATCCCCAGCTTCCCCGAAAAGGCCGAGGACCCCGAAATTCGCCGGGCCACGCACCAGGATACGGCGATCCGCGTAGGCGTGCTCGGACCGAACCGCACCGATGAATTCTCGGACCTGAAACTTCGCGAGGTTGCCGAGCGAGTCCGCGACGACCTCCTTCTGCTGGCGGGTGTTTCCGATGTGAAGATCACGGGCGGAAAAGAGTACGAGATCGACATCGAGATTCCGGAAGACACGCTTTCCGCCCACGGGCTGAGCCTTTCGGAAGTGGCCAACACCGTGGCGCGAGAGAACCACGAGCTGCCGGCCGGTACGATTCGAGCCAAGTCGCAGGAAGTGGTCGTCCGGGGACACAACCGCCATCTCCACGGCGAAGAGATCGCCAAGCTTCCCCTGCTCACCGATCCGGGCGGCGCCGTGCTCACCGTGGGAGAATTAGGCCAGGTTCGCGACGAATTCGACGATAGCACGGCCGTTTGCGAAATCAACGGAGAACCGGGCCTGGGCCTGTCCGTCATTCGCAACAAGACGGAAGACCTGCTGGCCGTGGTCGACGCCGTCTATGAATACGTCGACACGGTCCAACTGCCCGAAGGCTATCACCTGGTCACCTGGAATGATCAATCGGTCGACGTGCGCGACCGCGTGCGTCTGCTGGTGGTCAACGGGCTTCAGGGTTTGGCCCTGGTCGTGCTGGTCCTGGCCCTGTTTCTCGACGTGCGGACGGCGTTCTGGGTGGCCGTGGGAATTCCCTTCTGCGTCTTCGTGACGGGGGGATACTTGTATTTCACAGGGCAGACGCTCAACCTGTTGTCTATGTTCGCCTTCATCATGGCGTTGGGGATCGTGGTCGACGATGCCATCGTCGTGAGCGAGAATATCCACGCCCATCGCCAGAAGGGAAAATCGGCCTTGCGGGCGGCGATCGACGGCACGTGCGAGGTCATCCCCTCGGTGACCAGCTCCGTCCTCACCACCGTGATCGCCTTCGTGCCTCTCATGTTCGTCAGCGGGATGATGGGCAAATTCCTGGGGGTCTTGCCTGCCGCGTTGATCTCCATGCTCCTCGTGTCGATGACGGAAGCTTTCACGGTGCTTCCCTGCCACATGAGCCACGATCACAGCCCCATCTACCGTTTCTTCGGCGTCGTGTTCCACTCGTTCCGCTGGGTCCTGGGGATCATCAACGCCATGAACCGTCAGGTAAACCGCGGGATGGACTGGTTCCTGCTGCGCGTTTACCGTCCGACCATCTCCTGGGCGCTGACGCATCGCTCGATCATGGTGGCCGTCCTCTTCGGCTCGCTCCTGATGACCATCGGCATGGTGCAGGGACGGATCGTGCCCTTCGTGTTCATGGGCAAGCTGGACAGCAACAATCTCGTGGCGTCGCTCGCTTTCCCCGACGGCACGCCCGGCACCGTCACGGACCGCTGGACGAATCACCTCGAAGAGGCCTTCTGGCGGATCAACCAGCGTTACGCGGACCAGGGCTCGCCGCTGGCCAAGACGGCTTGCCGCGTGGTGGGCACCCAGGTTGCCAACCGTCCGGGCGCGATGAGCGAAAGCGGATCGAGCCACCAGGGAAGCGTGGAGATTGAGCTGGTCGACAGTTCCCAACGTCCCCTTTCCAGCCAGGAAATCCTCACCCTCTGGCGCGATGAGGCCGGGCCCGTGCCGGGAACGGATAGCCTCACCTTCGAGACCATGTTTGGCGGGCCCAGCGGCACGCCGATCGAATTCAAGCTGCTGGCCAGCGTGGAAGACAGCGATCAACTCGAGGCGGGGGTGGAACGCTGCAAGGCGAAACTGGCCGAGACTTCCGGCGTGTTCGACATTGCCGACGACGACGCCCCCGGCAAGTGGGAATATCGGCTCCGCGTGAAGGACAAGGCGGCCGCCATGGGCGTGACGACCGCCGATCTGGCCGAAACCGTCCGCGCCGCCTATTACGGCGAAGAGGTGATGCGGATCCAGCGAGGTCGCCATGAAGTGAAAATCATGGTCCGCTACCCTCGCAAGGACCGGCAGACGCTGGCCAACTTCGACGACATCCGCATCCGAACCGACGACGGGATCGAACACCAACTAACCGAGCTTGCGGAAGTCGAAGTGGTGCGCGGCTACTCGGTGATCAACCGGATCGATCAGAAAAGGTCGGTCACCATCTCTGCTGACGTGGACGAAGCTACGGCCAACGCTTTCGAGATCGTGGCGAATCTGAAGGCCGGGTTCATTCCCGAACTGCAGAAGGAACTGCCCGGACTGACGGTGCGGTGGGAAGGCCAGGAGGAGCAGACCGAGGAATCGCTGACGAGCCTGTTCGCGGGTTTTGTCGTGGCTATGTTGCTCATCCTGATACTGCTGGCGATCGAGTTCAAGTCGTATCTGCAGCCCTTCCTGATCATGCTTATCATTCCCTTCGGCATGATCGGCGCCGTGCTGGGGCACTGGTTTCTGGGGCGGCCCCTGGAGTTGTTCAGCGTTTTGGGGATCGTGGGCCTGAGCGGGATCGTGATCAACGACTCGATCGTCCTGATCGACTTCATCAACATGCACGTCCGCGACGGGATGCCTCTGAAGGAAGCCCTCGTCGAAGCCGGTTGTCGGCGTCTGCGTCCCGTGCTGCTCACGTCGACGACGACCGTTGGCGGCTTGATGCCGCTCATGTTCGAAACGTCGCGCCAGGCCCAGATGCTGGTCCCCATGGCCACGAGCATTGCCTGCGGCGTGATCGTCAGCACGCTGCTGGTGCTCTACATGGTTCCCGTGTTCTACTCCCTCTACGCCAGCGTGCACGACTGGTTCATCGGCCACGGCTCCCTGGCCCGCTCGCGGCAGGAATTCAATGAGCATACAGACGACGAGCCCATGCCGCTTCCCGCGTCCGAGGCGGCGGAAAGGGATTCGCGCGTTCCGGTTGCCGACTACGACACCGTCGGGGCGGGGAGCGAAGCGGGCTAGGCAACAGGCAACTGGGTTCAGGGTTCAGGTGTTGCCCTGCTGGAATACCAACCCCGGTAGGTCCCGGGCGCCGCACGGGACCCTGAAGGAGGCGAAACTCCGCCACTTCCTGGCCCCCTTGACGCACGAAGAAACCGCAGAATATCCAACAAGGAACCGCAGGATGTCGAAGGGTTTGAGATAGAACACTTCGTGATTGGACATTCCTTGTTCGGTGTTCTGCGGTTCATGGCGATTCGGGAACGGCCGGCGGATGTGGTCCGCTTCGGCCATACGGTTTCCGGCATTCGGGGCTTTGTGCCCGTCCTTCAGTCTCTATCCTCCAGCCCCAGGCGTTCAACCGTGAGCCCTTCGCGGACGTCGAAGGCGACGAAGAGGGAATGGGAGCCGCCGCAGCGGCGCATGATGTCCTGGTGCAGGGCCCGCTCGTTGGGCCAGGGATAGACGAAGACGATGTCGAAATCCCGCAGTTCCATATCCAGTTGGCCGTAGGCGGCTTCGTCGTCGAAGGACGTGCGGAAGTCGCCGTCGATCAGTTCCGGATCGACCGTGTAATCATTCGGCACGTAGCTTCCCTGGACGAATTCGACGTCCGCGTCGTACTTCTCCGCCAGGTCGCAGGCCAGGTCGATCAGTTCCGGTTCGATTTCGATGCCGTAGGCTTCGAAGCCGAGGCGAGCGGCCATGATGGCAATGACACCGAGCCCGGATCCCCATTCGAGAACCGTTTCTGCCTGTCCCTGCATCCCGGCGAGCGCGTGGTATACGGCGCGATAGTCCGACGCCACGAAATTGAAGAAATCTCCTCGTTCGTGAAGCCGATCCCAGATCGCCTCCGCCTCGTTCCAGAGCTCCTCAAGGCCGGGGAGAATCGGATTGGATGATTCGTGTAGCATGGCTTTCTGAGCTGTGGCGTAGGTTGGCTCTCCCGAGCCGGCCATCCGAACAACCAACGACAATCTATTTCGACGAAACGAGGCCCGACCTGCGGCGTAACGTGTCGGAGTTGGATAACCTCTGACGCGTCCAGGTCGACTCTGGAGAGTCAGGCTACCGGGTGGGTGACCTCGTCGACCTCGTGGAGGATTTCGACCACTTCCGCTCGGCTGCTCAGGTAATAGCCGAAGCCGACTGCGGCAATGATGACGGTGATGATTCGATAGGTGAGCGCGATGACGAACCCCTGGCCCGAGAGGATCGGTGTGCCGGACGTGGCGGGCACCTGCATATAGAGCCAGTTCAGGCCGCCTTCAAGCGGACCGGCGGGCAACGGAATCACGCCCGTGGCGGCGCTCAGGGGACTGATCACGAAATGGAGTTTCAAGGCGGGGACGGATTCGTACAGGGCGCTGCATACCAGGAAAATGCCCACCGTGAAGAAGCTGTGGACGGCGACACTCATCAGAGCCGCAGCTAGAATCACCGGCCAGCGGCGGCGATACATGGCCACGGCCAGGGCGACCTTCTCGAGCATCGGACCGACCAGCGGTGTTTTCGCCAAGAATCGCGTCGACGCCCCGTGAGACAGGTCGGGCATCAGCAGGGCGATCATTCCCACCGTGCCGGCGATCGTGATCCAGTGGGTCACGCGGCAGATCCATCGAAGCCACTCGTTGTCCGTGTCGGCGAATCGTGTGACGAGAATCGCTACCGATGCCACCACGAAAAGCATGTAGAGCCCGATGATTCGGTCGACAAACACGGTGGCCACGGCCGCCGTCTTCTCGCTGGGATGGTGCCGGGCGAGCATGTAGGACTTCAACAGGTCACCGCCGACAATCCCCATGGGCGCCAGGTTGAACAGGTAGCCGAGAAAACCGAACCGGAACGCCTCGCGCAGGGTGAAAGGAATGTCCAACGCGCGGACCAGGAAGTACCACCGAATCATCGTGATCACAACGGCCGTGCTGCACGACGCCAAGGCCAGGCCCAGGAGGGGCCAGTTCTTGGATTGGTGGAGGAGGGCTTCGAACGCGTTGTTCCTCGATGCATCCCAGAAGAGATACACGAGGATTGCGATCGGCAGGCCGATCTTGAAGACGAGCAAAAGGGCTTTCTTGGAACCGCTCCAAGAGCCCTTGCCGACGCGTTCGCTTCTCGCTCGTGGGAGACCTTCACGGCTGTTTGGGGATTGGTTATTGGCCATGCGGGGGTCCGAAAGGCGAAAGACGGGGTCAGGATTCCGGGGTCGAAGCAGGAGGCGTGTTGGGCCGCTGAGCGCGATTGCGGTCGTCGATCTCATGCTGGACACGCTCGAGATCGGCGTCGACCATCATCTGGACCAGTTCCGCAAAGGTCACCGACGGCGTCCATCCGAGCACGGTTCGAGCCTTGGTCGCATCTCCGCGAAGCGTGTTCACCTCGGCCGGACGAAACAGTTCCTGGTCGATTTCGACATGATCTTGCCAGTCGAGGCCCACGTGCTGGAAGGCCAGTTCCACCAATTCTCGGACCGAATGTTTCACACCGCTGGCGACGACGTAGTCGTCGGGCCGATCCTGCTGAAGCATCAGCCACATGGCGCGGACATAATCGCCGGAAAACCCCCAATCCCGCATCGCTTCGAGATTGCCGAGCCGGAGCTTGTCCTGGACGCCGAGCTTGATGCGTGCCACGGCATCCGTGACTTTTCTGGTAACAAACTCCTTGCCGCGCCGGGGTGACTCGTGATTGAAGAGGATTCCCGAGCAGGCGAAGATGTCGTAGCTCTCACGGTAGTTGACTGTGATCCAATGGCCGTAGACTTTGGCCACTCCGTAAGGACTTCTCGGCCAGAAGGGCGTGTTCTCATCCTGCGGTTCCTCGCGGACATCGCCGAACATCTCGCTCGAACTGGCCTGGTAGAAGCGGATCTTCGGATCGACCAGCCGGACCGCCTCAAGCATCCGCGTCACGCCCAAGGCGGTGAACTCACCCGTCAGCAGCGGCTGGAGCCAACTGGTGGGCACGAAACTCTGGGCGGCCAGGTTGTAGATCTCGCGAGGGCGGATGTCGCGCACCAGCGTGATGATCGACAGTTGATCGAGAAGGTCCGCCTGGTGCAGCGTGATGGAATCGGTCAGATGGCCGATTCGCTCGAAACTCTCCGTGCTGGCGCGCCGAACCATCCCATGGACTTCATAGCCCTTTTCCAGCAGGAATTCGGCCAGATAGGCGCCGTCCTGCCCCGTGATTCCGGTAATGAGCGCGGCTGGTGGCATGTTGGATTGCTTGGGGGTCTTGGTGCAAGGGATTGAAAAAAGGTCCGGTCATTATAGCAAGGTCGTGTTCCCCCCACAGCGCGGATTTGCCCCTTCCCGCGTCCCATTCCTCTTATTCCTGGTGGACGGTTTCGCACATGCCGCCCGGGAAGTAGCAAAACAGATCTTCCCAGCAATATGGGCGTGAAACGACTCCGGCGGCCCCGGCGCGAACGAACCGATTCCGATCGGCGATTCGCGGGAAATCCGCCAGGACGACGGCGGGGGCCAACCGCCCGGCTCGGACCTGACAAAACCTGGCCAATTCGAGGTCCGGTTCGCCGGCGGCGTCGAAAAGAATGGCTGCCGGCGGATTGCGGTGCGGATCGCTGTGCGACCGCCGCCAATAGGACGCATATCCGCGATCGCGGCACGCCGCCGCCAGACAATCGAACACGTCGTAGTGCTCCGTGACAATCTCCACTAGGGGGGCAGCCGACGAGGAATCAGAAGCCGACCGGGCTGGCTCACAACGATTCCTCCGAATTCCGACGGCCAGGCAACGCTCCTCTTCACTGGTAGTCGGAGGCAGGTTCAAGAGAGACTCGCGTCCCGTCATCAAGCGTTCCAGCTCGGCGCGTCCCTGCTGAGGCCACTGGTGCCAGTAAACTCGCACCGCCCCGGGCCAGGGACTGCCGGTCCGCATCTCGCCCTCGCACCACGTGCCCAAAACGGCCACAAGCCGTGCTAAGGGAGCTACCTGACGGAGTGTGTCGATTTGGGAATCCGTGAACTCGCCCGGGTAGGATTGAACGATCACAATCAGGTCAGGAGTGGACGATTCCCTCGCAAGTGCAGCCAGGGCCTCGGACGTATCCAAACTCGTCACCAAGGTCCCCCAGGGCTCGAGGACCGGCAGAACCTCATGAAATTCGGAGCGATTCACTCGACCAATGCAGAGAATTACGGGAGATGGCGTGTTGCTCTTTGGAGAAGGCCCCTTCGCGGTCATGGCTCGTATCACCGGCTTTCGTCGAGCTGCCTCAAAGTTCGGCTTCCGCTTCCGCGATCACTCGGTGGGCGGCAACGCCATCCTCGGCCTCGCGAAGCGCCTCGAGGACGCCGGGGGAACCAAGCACACGAGCCAACCGGGCCAGAGTACGCAAGTGGCCGCGATCATCGACCGAGCAGATCAGGAAAAAAAGGTCCGTCAAGTTTCCGAATCCACCGCCAAAGGGAATGCCCGTGCTCGTTCGCCCGAAGGCCATGAAGGCCTGGCCGAGGATCCCGGACATGGGGCGCCGAGGATGGAGCAGGGCGAGGCCGTTCTCCATGGCGGTCGATTGCATTTCTTCGCGGTCGCGAACCGCGTCACCCATCTTCTCGGGATCCCAAAGGAAGCCGGTTCCCGCCGCCAGATCGACCATGGCCCGAATCACCTTGTTGCGGGTCCTGGCGGCCAGCGGAACGGCAACCGCCTCGGGGAGGAGCAACTCGGCAAGAACGACATTCTCGGCATCGTCGGGCCCCCGGTTGCGCCGTAGAACGCCTTCAACGTTGACTAACTCTTCCTCGTCCGCCGCACCAATCCGCTCCTCAAGCCAATGATGGATCTCGGCTCGGGAAAACCGCCACTGACCGGAAATCTTGCGACCGGGCAATTTTCCCCGATCGGCCATTCGAGTCACCACCTGCGGAGTGAGGTGCAGATAGGCGGCCAGACGATCGATGTCGAAATCCTCGGTGGGCATCGGAGTGGATAATGGATAGTGGATAATGGACAACGGATAATGGATAATGGACGGCCGACGAGGCACTTGCTGCAATTCGCCATAATCACCTATTTTGACGTGGCTGTCCAGGTCGAAAGCCTGGGAGCACGGCGATCGAGTACAATTCCTCCAATCAACCTTACCCCCCGAACTCCAGAGGCTCGCTCCTCCAATGAAGATCCACACGCCCCTGCTCTTTGCCCTGGCCTGCGTTTCACTTTTTGCGTTCGGCGATCTTGCGTCCGGCGCCGGACCTTTCTCGGTGGTTGTCCTCCCTGACACGCAGAAATACACGGACAAATGGCCGGACACCTACGTGGGTCAGACCCAGTGGATCCGCGACAACTCGGAGAAAGAGAACATCAAGTTCGTGGTGCATCTGGGCGACATCGTCGATCACCACAACGACAGTGAAAAGGAATGGCAGGTTGCCGATCGAGCCCACAAGGTGCTCGACGGCGCGGTTCCTTACAGCATGCTGCCCGGCAATCACGACCTCGAGTACAAGGACAAGGTGTTGTCCCGCGAGGCCAGGTTCTACAACAAGTACTTCGGTCCGGATCGTTTCGCCGATTGCCCGTGGTATCTGGGCCATTGGGGGGAGACGAACGAAAACAACGTTTGCGCTTTTGGGGCCGGAGGGATGAAGTTCCTCGTGATCAGCCTGGAATACGCGCCTCGTGACGAGGTCCTTGCCTGGGCCGCCCAAGTTGCTTCCGACCATCCGGAGCACCGCGTGCTCGTGGCCACCCATTCCTACATGCGGCCCAAGCAGCGCGACACGAGCACGGGCAAAGGCTTCGGCAACACGGGCGAAGAGATCTGGCAGAAGTTTGTCCGCCGGTGTCCCAATGTCTTTTTCGTCGCAAGCGGCCACTTGAGCGACGTGGGACACCAGGTGAGCCTCAACGATGCCGGGCTGCCGGTCCATGAAACGCTCGTCGATTATCAGAGCCTCCCCAACGGCGGCAACGGCTGGCTGCGAATCATGCGTTTCGTTCCCGATGAGAACAAGATCGAGATTCGCGCCTATTCGCCCCTGTTGAACAAGACGATGGAAGACGAGGGGCACACCTTCACCCTCAGCTATCTCATGACAGAGCCGGCTGCCGTCGGAAAGGCCGGTTGAAAGACTTGGCTCCAACAGGATTACTCACGGAGACATAGAGGCACGGAGAAGCGAACAGAAGGGGAGGGGGCGAGATCAAGTCGCTGCCCGTATTCGGGGGTGAAACTCGAAGGGCTGGGTGTTGCCTCATGCAGGCTGCATAGGCCTTCTCCGCCGACTACGACTCCAATCCCAACGTCCCTCTCCGTGCCTTGGTGCCTCCGTGAGAAATCACCCCCCAGCCTCTCCCGCTTTCCGCTCTCCGCTTTCCGCTTTCCCCTGGTTTTTTCCCGCCCGGAGCCGCTCACGAATCTTCTCCAGCCGTTCGGCCAGCTCCTTTTCAAAGCCGCGGTTGACGGGCCGGTAGTACTCTCGCTCGACACCCAGGTAATCCTGCTCGGCCACGCCGTCTTCGTAGTTGTGCGCGTATTGATAGCCCTCGCCGTGGCCCAGGCGTTTCGCGCCCGAATAGTGCTTGTCGCGGAGGTGCACCGGCACAGGCAGCAGGCGTCCTTCGCGGACGTCGCCACGTGCCTCGCCAATGCCGATCGTGGCAGCGTTCGACTTGGGGGCGCAGGCCAGGTAGGTGACGGTCTGGGCGAGGGTGAGTTGGCATTCGGGCAGGCCGACCAGTTCGCAGGCGTGGGCCGCGGCAACGGCCAGGGGCAGCCCGTTCGGATCGGCGTTTCCCACGTCCTCGCTGGCCAGGATCACGAGCCGCCGAGCGAGAAAGCGCACATCCTCCCCGCCTTCCAGCATCCGTGCGAGCCAGTAAAGGGCCGCGTCGGGATCGCTGCCCCGGATGCTCTTGATCATGGCGCTGATCGTGTCGTAGTGGGAGTCGCCGTTGCGATCATAGGCCACGGATTTCCGCTGGACCGATTCCTCGGCCAGTTGGCGGGTGAAGTGGACGGGCGACTCGTGGGAGGAGAGCGCGCCGATCTCCAGGGCCGACAGGGCCCGCCGCGCATCGCCGTCGCTCACCTCGGCCAGGAATTGGAGAGCATCGTCGTCCATCCTCACGTCAAGATTGCCAAGCCCGCGGTGCTTGTCCTCCAGGGCCCGGAGCAGGAGCGTCTTGATGTCGTCGATCGAGAGCGGCTCGAACTGAAACACGCGGCTGCGGCTGATCAGGGCGCTGTTGATCGTGAAGAAGGGGTTCTCCGTGGTGGCGCCCACGAGGACCACCACGCCGTTTTCCACCTCCGGCAGGAGCACATCCTGCTGGGCCTTGTTGAAGCGGTGGATCTCGTCGACGAAGAGCAAGGTGCGACGCGATTCGGTGGCCAGGAGCATATCCGCCTCGTTGAGCACTTCGCGGAGGTCTTTTACCCCGCCGGTGACCGCGCTGATTTGGCGGAACCGGCTCCGGCTTTCGGCGGCCAGCAGTTGGGCGAGCGTGGTTTTGCCCGAGCCGGGCGGACCGTAGAACACGACCGAGCCCAACCGATCCGCCTCCAGCAGTCGGCGCAGGAGCTTGCCGGGGCCAAGGAAGTGCTGTTGCCCGACGAACTCCTCCAGTCGGCGGGGGCGCATTCGGGCCGCCAGCGGCAGGGCCTGCCGGCGGTTGGCGTCTTCGCCGGCCTGGAAGAGTGACGGCGGTTGTTGTTTTTTGGGCATGGCGGGCGATTGGGAGGTGCGGGGCACGCGTGCAACTTGCCCGTGGGGGCGTGTGGAGTTGGAGAAGCCAGTTTAGCCGAAACCGGCCAGGATGTCAGACGGGGGCAGGCGCGTTGGGCAGCTGGCGGAGAGCGGGAAGGGGCAGGCCGAGTTGAGGGCGGGAATTCCGCAATCTCGCCGGGAGTTTGCGGGATATGCGGACGAGCCCCCCCGCCGTTCCTTGTCTTCTGCACTGATTGGCGTCGCTTTCTCGTTCCATTTGGCCGATAAGAGAACGTGGGTAGGGAGCGTAAATGCCACGAAGTCTGCAACACTGATTTTGGAGCGGTGTTGCGCGCATTTATTTCAGGCTCCCGTCATGCGATCTGCGGCAACCCTATCAATTGCTTTCTTCTTGGGACTTGTTTCGGTCGCCTTTTCGTCCGCCCCTTTCCACGCCGAGACGGGTGAGAGTCGCCCCTTTGTCATCGGCGTTCTGGCCACGTGGAGTCCGGAAGACTGCCGCCGCCAATGGGAAGCCACGGCCGCCTTTCTCTCCGATTCGGTTTCCGACGCCTGTTTCACGATTCGCCCGCTGACCTACGAAGAGGTTTTTCCGGCGGTCGAACGGGGCGAGGTCGATTTTCTCGTGGCGAATCCGGCGGTTTACGCCGTATGCGAGCACGCTTATCAAACGACGCGGGTTGCCACTCGCATCGGGCGCCTTCAGCAACGGCCCGCCAAGACCTACGCCGGAGCGGTCATCTGCCTTGCGGATCGGAAGGATCTGCGTTCGCTGGAAGACCTCCACGGCGCGACCCTCATGGCCGTCCATCCGTGGTCTTTCGGCGGGTGGCTGATGGTTCAGCGAGAACTGCTCGAGTTGGGAATCGGGGTCCGGGAACCGGTTCGATTCGCCGATCGACAGGACCGGGTTGTCGAGAAGGTCCTGCAAGGTGAAGCAGACGCCGGAACTCTGTGTGCGGACGACCTGGATCGGATGTGCAGTGAGGGACGGATCGATCCACGCCGGCTGCGAGTCCTTCGACCGCGTTCGGGAACGGCAGAACCGAATGACGCCGGCTGCTCGACGCGAGCCTATCCGCAATGGGCCTTCGCCACGCTGCGTCATACGAGTGACGATCTGGCCAAGCGCGTTGCCGCAGCGCTCCTGCAAATGCCGCCCGACAGCGAGGCCGCCCGGTCCGCCGATATGGTGGGTTGGACGATCCCACTTGCCTACGAATCGGTCCACGAATGCCTCCGGCGGCTTCGCGTCGGCCCCTACGAACACGACGGCGAAGTCACGCTCGCCGCCGCCGTCCGGGCTTACTGGCCCTGGCTTCTTGCGGGCGGCGTTCTCATAGCGCTTGGCTGGTTGCTGACGGGTACGATTCTCCTGTTGAACCGGCGGCTGCGAGAAAGCGAGTCCTTGCGCCGGGAGGCCGAAAAACTCGCCGCAAGCGGAAGGCTGGCGGCCGGCGTCGCCCACGAGATCAACAACCCCATGGGCGGCATCGTCAATTGCATGCATCTGGTCAAGGCCAGTCTGAAGCCGGACCACCCCGCCCAGCGCTACCTGGCCGCCGCCCAGCGGGAATCCACTCGCATCACTCGCATCGTTCAGCAGATGCTCACGCTCCATCGCTGCCGTCCGGAAAAGGCGAGAGATTTCTTCCTTGAGGACGCAATCGACGATGTCTCGTTGATGTTGCGGCCCCTGGCCCGAGCCCGAGGCGTTCGGGTCGAAGCGACGGCGCTCGAACGGAACGAAACGCTTTGCCTTCCCGAGGAATCCCTCCGTCAGGTTTTGTTCAATCTGGTGACGAACGCCATCGAGGCTTCGTCGGCCGGGGGGGTGGTCTGTGTGGACGCCGCACGAAGCGCCTCGACGCTCACGGTCGTGGTCTCTGACCACGGCGCCGGAATTCCTTCCGAGATCCTCGATTGCGTTCTCGAACCCTTCTTCACGACGAAGGACGAATGCGGAGCCGGACTGGGCCTGGGGCTCTCGATTTCACGAGGGATCGTTCAGGCCCTGGGAGGAACGCTGCGACTTGATTCCCAAGTGGGGCGTGGCACGCGCTGCTCTCTCTGCCTCCCCTTGTCTCCGGCGGACCGCCGGATCGACCGGCCCACTCGGGGGCCGAAGGTTCCGACGCCGACCGATGTGCATCATTCCCAAACCGTCACCTAGGAGAAGACGATGGTCAAGGCCGCTTCCATTCTGATCGCCGACGACGAAGAAGTGTTTCGGGAGACCACGGCGGATCTCCTGCGGCTGCGCGGGTATCGGTGCGATTGCGTGGCGGGGGCGCGAACGGCTCTTGCGGCCCTCGAGCAGCAGCCTTTCGACCTGCTCATTGCCGACATCCGCATGCCCGGCAACGCGGGTCTGCAACTGGTCGAAGAGCTCCAACGAGACCGCCCCGGATTGCCGGTTATTCTGGTCACGGGAGCGCCGTCTCTCGATTCGGCCATTCACTCCGTTCACCTGCCCGTCGCCGCCTACCTGACGAAACCGCTCGAACTGGATTCGTTTTACGGGCACGTCGATCGCTGTGTTGCCCAGTCGACAACGCGCAGCGTCTTGCGTGACGCGCGACGGGTGTTTCTGGAGTGCGCCGAGAGAATCGAAAGCATGGAAGAGGAGGTGTCGAGCGGTGTGCAGACCCCCACGGCCAAGGAGATCGCTGCGACCGTGAACGAGGCCGTCCGAGCGATGCTCGACGCGCTCAAATCGCTCGAACCCTTGTGGCGGCGCTACGTGAGCGACGAATGCGGCGCCCTCCAGGCCCTGGTCGCCTCCCCGCACGAGATTGCGTTGCAGGAAGCCGTCGACTACGCGGTGCTGGTTCTCGAACGAACCCGCAAGTCTTTCAAGTCCAAGGAGTTGGGGGATTTGCGGATGCGTCTGAGCCGCCTGAAAAAAAGGCCGCGAGTCTGATTTGACTCTCCAAAAGGAGAAGCTACGGTTCCTAAGGAGTGTTCCCGTGCCCCGCGGCATTGAGGAACCGAGGCCCCGGGGCTCGTGTCTCGGGGCGCCTGGTTGGGCGAGGCCCGTGACTCGTCCGCTGAAGGCACAACCGAAACGGCAGTCGTCCTGGCGACGAGGCATGCCGTTCCGGTTGTGCCTTTTTTTGTTTCTTGCGTCGCGTCGCCGTTGATAGCAAAGGGGAATAAGGAACCATGCCGCAACTAAGTTTTAAGGTCAAGATATTCGCATTGAGCGTGATGGGGATTGTCATGACCGGGCTGATCCTCTTCGGAGCCGTTTGGGTCCAACGCCAGTCGCTCCAGGAAAGAGTAACCGCCGAACTCAACAGCCAAGGCCGCGAGGAATGTACGAAGATGGCTCAGGCGGTCTACCTGATGCTCCGCACGAACCAGGAGAAACTGCAAAAGGAACTGCAGCATAATCTCAACGTGGCGGAAGACATCGTTCGCCGGCGGGGGCAGGTCGTACTCCAGGAAGAAACCGTCTCCTGGGACGTGGTGAACCAGTTCACCAAAAAACCCAGCAAGGTTGAACTTCCCAAGATGTGCGTCGGCTCCGAGTGGCTGGGCCAGAACAGGGAGGCGAACGCTTCCTCGCCGGTGGTCGACGAAGTTCGGGCCCTCGTCGGGGGAACCTGCACGCTGTTCCAACGCATGAACCCCGCGGGCGACATGCTGCGGGTCTGCACGAACGTGCTGAAGCTGGACGGGAACCGGGCCATCGGCACCTATATTCCCGCCGCCAATCCCGACGGTTCTCCCAACCCGGTCATTGCGACCGTCTTGAAGGGAGAGACCTTCGTCGGCCGCGCTTTTGTCGTCAACCAATGGTACATCACCGCCTATCGCCCGATTTGCGATGAAGATCGGAACGTGGTGGGCGTGCTCTATTTCGGGATTCCGCAGGAGGAGGCGCCCGAGTTGCGTCAGGGAATCATGGACATGGTCGTCGGAAAGACGGGCTACGTTTTTGTTCTGGCAGGCTCGGGCGACGAGAAGGGGAAATACGTGATCTCCCAGGGCGGCCGGCGCGACGGCGAGAACATCCTCGACGCCCAAGACGCCGAAGGGAAGCCGTTCATTCAAGACGCAATCGCCAAGGCGATCGCCACTCACAACGGAGACGTCGAATTCCAACGCTACAGTTGGTGCGGCGCTCCCGGCGAGCCTTCGCGATGGAAGACCACGGCCTTGACCTATTTCGAGCCGTGGGACTGGGTGATCGGGGCGGGGGCCTACGATGACGACTATCAGGAGGCCGCCCAACATGTGAACGCTGCGCTCAATCGCCTGATCCTCTGGGTTGCCCTGGGTTCGGGATTGGCGCTGTTGCTGTGCGGCGTCGTGGCGCTTGCATGCACCCATCGCATCGCCAGGCCCATTGTCGACGCGATGACCCTGATGGAATGCGTTGCGGAAGGAGATTACGACCAGCGGCTCGACGTGAAGGGCCGGGACGAGATTGCCCGCATGGGCAACGCGATCAACACGGCGGTGGACGCCACCGCCCGGGCCATGGCCGAGGTGAAAGAGGCCGCCGTTCGGGAACAGCAGGCCCAGGCGGACCGTCTCACCGCCGAACGCGATCAAGCCGAGGTGGAACGCCGCCGCCAGGAGGAAGAGGCCCGGCGCGAGCAACAGCGACAGGCCGAAGAGCAGCGTCTGCGCGACGAGCAGGCCGAGCGGGATCGGCAACAGGCCGAACTGGAGCGGCAGGCCGCCGAAGACCTCCGCCGCAAGGTCGACGACCTGCTCGAAGTCGTGCGAGCCGCAGCCTCCGGCGACCTGACCCGAACCATTGTCGTCGAGGGAGACCAGCCCGTCGACGAACTGGCTGGGGCCATTCAAACCATGCTTAAGGACCTGTCGGCACTCATCTCGCAAGTCAGTGAAAGCGCCGCCCAGTTCAACGAAGGGGCTCGCGTGATCGCCGAAAGCTCGCAGAGCCTGGCCACCGGCGTCCAGCAACAGACCTCCACGGTGGAGGAGGTGAATGGATCGGTCGACGAGCTGAACGCGTCGATCGAACGGGTCAGCGAGAACGCCGCCGACGCCGACCTTGCGGCCAAGAAAACCAACAAACTGGCGGAGCGGGGCGCCGCGGCCGTCGAACAGTCCGTGGCCGCGATGGACCTGATCAAGGCCAGTTCCAACCAGATCGCCGAGATTATCCAGGTCATCTCGGAAATCGCAAGCCAGACCAATCTCCTGGCCCTGAATGCGGCCATCGAGGCCGCCCGCGCTGGAGAACACGGCATGGGATTCGCTGTCGTGGCCGACGAGGTCCGCAAACTGGCCGAGCGATCCAACCGGGCCGCCGGCGAGATCACGTCGCTCATCAAGGAATCGAGCAACCGCGTCCTGGAAGGCGCCGAACTGAGCCACGACGCCGGAGAGGCCCTCAAGGAAATCCTGGCCGGTGTCGAAGAAACCGTCGGGAAAATCTCGGTGATCGCCGACGCCACCGTCGAACAGTCGGCCAATGCCGGGCAGGTGGTCACCGCCCTCCAGGGGATCAGTCAGGTCACCGAACACACCGCCTCGGGCAGCGAGGAATTGGCTTCGTCCAGCGAGGAATTGGGAGCGCAGGCAGGAGGCCTCCGCGAACTGGTCAAGCGATTCAAGGTCACGGCCTGAAGCGGGGCAGTACGTCCTTCGGGCCATGACGTTCGGTTCGATCGTTTGTGGGCAGTGACCAGTTCGCGGCCGCTCCTGACGCGGCCCATCACAAAGCACCTCCTTACGGTACGGCAGCCTCGCAGAGCCTCGAACTCTTGCGGGGCTGCTGCACTTTCTTGCCGAATCGTCACGATTGGCGGGTTTCCCCGGGACGCCAACAGGCGGGATAGAGCAAGGCGGAGTCGGCCCGCGCTTCTGGACGTGGCCCCGCCGGCAGGGTATCCTCGTGGGACTGGAAAGGCTGGCAAAAGCCCGCATTTCACCAAGCGACTCGCCCCCTGTCCCGGGAGAAAGCGTTGGATCTCGGCCTGAAGGACAAAATTGTTCTAGTCACCGGCGGTTACCGCGGGCTCGGCAAGGCCATTTGCCGCAGCCTGGCCGCGGAAGGCGCCAAGGTGGCAGTCAACCATCGTCACTCGCCCGACGAGGTGCTGGCACTGCTTGAAGAACTTCAGAAGGAGTTCGGTGCCACAGCGTACGCCGTCCAGGGCGATGTGAGCAAGGAAGACGACGTGGCCGCCATCTTCGACCAGGCCGAGGAGAATCTCGGACCGGTGGACGCCCTTGTCAACAACGCGGCCTACTGCCCCGTCAACACCACCGTCGACACGAGCGTCGAAGAATATCGCCGGGCCCTCGACGTGAACATGACCGGCACTTTTTTGTGTAGCCGGGAAATGGTCCGCCGCTTATTGGCGGCGGGGCGGCACGGGAAAATCGTGAACATCTCGTCCCAGGCGGCCTTCCGCGGAAGCCAGTCGGGGAAGACGGCCTACGATTCGAGCAAAGCCGGCATTATCGGCTTCACCATTTCGCTGGGCCTGGAGATGGCCAAACACGGAATCAACGTCAACTGCGTCGCGCCGGGCCTGATGCGCACGGAAATGCTGGCCGAGGCGATCGACGCCAACCCGGAAAAATACAACCGCCGCGTGCCCCTCGGGCGGATCGGCCAGACCCGGGAGATTGCCGACGTGGCCGTCTTCCTCTGTTCGGATCGCGCCAGTTACATGACTGGCGCTACTGTCGACGTGAGCGGCGGGTTGGCCATGCATTGAGGGGCGGAGCTATGAGCAGTGAGCAGTGAGCTAACGCTGGAGCGGGCGTGATCTGAGGGAGAGAAGGGATCGGATCCTGATCAGCTCGGCGACAAACGGTTTCCGCAATCCGGAAGACTCAACCACAGACCCCAGGAAGTTTGCTATGACAACAGAAACACTTACGACGGGCAACCGCTTCAAGCTGAGCGGCATGATGTTCCTGCAATACATGTTGCTGCCGGTTTGGTTTGTGCCCTTGGGAGCGTACCTCGAGAATCTGAACATGAGCGCCAGCCAGATGGCCTGGATTCTCAGCTCGATGGCCCTTGGTTGCCTGACCTCGCCGCTGGTAGGGATGGTTGCCGACCGTCACTTCGCTTCCGAACGGGTCTTGGCTTTCCTCAACCTGGTGGCTGCCGTTCTCCTGGTGGTTGCGGCCAACGTGACCAGCGCCACGATGGTCTTCATCCTTCTTCTGGCCGTGATGCTTTGCTACATGCCCACGTGGGGCCTGACCAGCGCCATTGCCATGGCACACAGCCCTTCGGAGAAGTTCCCGCAGATCCGCGTGTTCGGCTCGATCGGTTGGGTGGCGGCGGGAATCTTCAGCCTGGTGGCCAGCAAAGTCTGGGGGGTGTCCATCGACGGCACCGCGACCACGCTTTATTGCGGTGCGGGAACGGCCCTGGTGGCCGCCGTGTTTTCACTCACGCTTCCCCACACGGCGCCTCCTGCGAAGGGGCAACCGGCCTCGATCCTCGACGCCCTGGGCCTTCGCTCACTCGTGCTGCTGAAGGACTTTCAGTTCGCCATCTTCATGCTGTGCTATTTTCTGATCATGATTCCCTTTGCCATGTACTGGTCGTTCGGATCGGTTTTCCTCAAGGACAAGGGCTTCGAATTCATCACGATCACGATGAACTGGGGGCAGGCCGCCGAGATGTTGTTCATGCTGGCCGTGCCGCTTGCCCTGGCTCGCGTGGGCGTCAAATGGGCCATGACGATCGGCTTGGCCATGCTCGTCGTGCGATATGCCGCGTTCCTGCTGGGTGAAATGTATAACATTCAGGCACTCTATTTCGTGGCCATTCTCGTCCACGGCCTGATCTTCGGGTTCTTCTTCGTTGGCGGCCAGATCTACGTGGATCGCAAAGCCCCCAAGGAAATGAAAGCGCAGGCCCAGGGCTTCTTGTTCCTGGCCGGTTTCGGCCTTGGCTTGTTGGTCGGCAACTACCTGAACGGCCTGTTGATCGATGCCAATACCACAATGACGGCCGCCGGCGACAAGGTCTACAACTGGGAACCGGTCTGGATGGTGACGACGATCACTTCGGTCGTGCTATTTGTGGTCTTTGCTGCCATCTTCCACGACAATCCCCAGGCGGAGAGCGAAGCGGCTCCGGCCGAAGCAGCGCCCGCCGAATAGGCGAACGATACCCGCGTGCGTCGCCACGCCCGAGCCTTCCGCCCGGGCATGGCGGTGCCGTGTCGTTCGGAGCGGTGGCATTCCTGCCGCCCAGTCACTGGACTGCAAGAGACAGCGCCGCGGCGCCAAGACACCGCGCCACCACGGGGAGAGACTCTTATGTCCAAGTACCTTCTTGGCGTCGATAACGGCTGCACCATGGCCAAGGCCGCCCTGTTCACGGCCGAGGGGCAGGAACTGGCGGTCGCCTCCCGGAAAAGCGACATGCTCGACACCCAGCCCGGCTGGGCCGAGTTCGACATGGGGCAAATCTGGGCCAATGCCGCCGGGGCCATCCGCGAGGTGATCCAGCGCGCCGGAATCGATCCAGGCCAGATCGCTTGCCTCGCCTGTGCGGGCCACGGCAACGGGCTCTACCTGGTTGACGAGGCTGGCCGGCCCGTTCGCAATGCCATTGGCTCGGCCGACGGCAGGGCTCGACAGTATGTGGACGAGTGGGCTACCGAGGACGTTCTCGCACGAGTCCGCCCCAAAACCATGCAGGCCATCTGGCCCGCCCAGCCCAACGCCCTCTTGCGCTGGCTGGCCGACCACGAACCCGAATCCATCGCCCGGGCTCGCTGGGTGCTCATGTGCAAGGATTTCGTCCGCGCCCAACTGACGGGCGAGGTCTACATGGAGCGGACCGACATGTCAGGCACAAGCCTGCTCGACGTCGGGACCGGAGGCTATGACGACGAGGTGCTTGCGGCCTGGGGGCTGGCGGATCTGAAACACCTCCTGCCGCTGCTGCGCGACTCGGCCGAAATCTGCGGCAAGGTGACGACCGAAGCGGCCTCGGCAACCGGGCTGGTCGAGGGCACCCCCGTGGCCGGTGGACTGTTCGACATCGACGCCTGCGGTCTTGCCTCGGGCATGATCGACGAGCGGGCCCTCTGCATGGTGGCCGGCACCTGGGGATGCAACCAGTATGCTTCTCGCGAGCCGGTGGTGAGCGAAAACGTGTTCATGACGAGTCGCTACTGCATTCCCGGCTATTATCTCATGCTCGAAGGAAGCCCCACGTCGGCGAGCAACCTGGAATGGTTCGTGGGCCAGTTCTTCCAGGCCGAGCAGGAGCGAGCCTCGGCCGAGGGCGGCAACGTCTACGACCTCTGCAACGACCTGGTGGCTGCTACGAGTCCGAAGGACTCGGAAATCCTCTTCCTTCCCTTTCTCTACGGCTCCCATGCGGGGCCCGACGCGAAGGCCTGCCTGTTCGGATTGGACGGCTGGCAAACTCGCGGACACGTGCTGCGAGCTGTCTACGAGGGGGTGGTATTCTCTCACAAGTGGCACGTGGATCGCTTACTCCAGTTCCGCACCGCGCCGGCGACCATCCGCCTCACCGGCGGCGCCGCTCGGAGCGAGGTCTGGGCCCAGATGTTTGCCGACGTGTTTCAGGTTCCCGTCGAGGTTCCCGAGGGCACGGAATTGGGGGCGTTGGGCGCGGCCGTTTGCGCAGCCGTGGCCGCGGGCCTCTACGACTCTTACGAGCAAGCCTGTTCTGCCATGGTGCGTCTGGCACGCACCTACAAGCCCAACGGCGAGTTAGCTGACTGTTACCGGGCCAAATACGAGCGCTACCAGCAGATGCTTGCCGTCATGGCGCCAGCCTGGAAGGCCGGGCAGCAGCCCGGATGAACCAGAGTAGCCGGGCTCTTGAATCGACCATTTCACTCCGGGCAGCCTGACCGTGGAGGTTGCGGAGCTAGCCCGGCTCTTGCGTCCAATTGTCACTGGTCTCAATTGTCCCCCTCGATTGCCACGGACTTCAAAAGCCCGGCTGCAAATCACAGGATTCCCGTCACACCAACGTCTTCTTGGAAACCAACGACAGCAGCCGGGCTGACATAGAATCGCATTTTTCAGGTCATCCCGGGGGGGGCACGTCCAGAGCGAAGGAACGGGTGGGGGTATCATTTTCCCGGGAGTTTTGCCCACAATCACCCCGCGCTTGACGGCTTCCTCTGCGAGATCTACCCTGGTAGAAGTGTGTGTGGGGGCGGCGCGATCCTCCCGGGATTCGATTTGCGGGGCGACCGGGAAGCGAGGCGAGCCGCTGCTTGCGACGGTGGTGCTTCTCCGGGAGCACAGGTGGAGGAATTCCTATGCGACCTTCGATTTTGCTGCTTGTCCTGTCCCTGGTCCTGGCCGGTTCGGCTCCCGCCCCGGGCGACATCCTGCTCTATCCGATTCCCAACACGCCCCTGGTGTGTGTTGTGCGAGGCAAGGTGACGGTCCACCAGGGAGGGACGCTCACGTTGCGCCATCCCCTCTTCGACGACCTCTACTTCGACCTGAACAATGTCCGCTACTGGAAGGTGCCGACTCCCAAGGTGATTGCCAACCGCAAGTTCAATGAGGCCACTCGAAGCGGCGACGTTGACCTCTGTCTCGATGCGGCACGCTGGGCGTTGCACAACGGGCAGTTGGAGATCTTCTACAAGGCGGCCACCGAGGCATGGAAAGTCCAGCCCGATCATCCCACCATCGTGCGCCTCATCGCCATGAAGAAGTTGATCGATCGGCCCATCCCGCCGTCGAGTGAACAGGAAAAGGAACTCCGGGAGTACATCAAGAACGACGCCAAGATGAAGTTCGTTCGCAGCAAGCATTTCCTCCTCCTTCACGACACTTCGTCGGAGGTCGATCCCTATTCGAAGAAGACTCGCGTCGAGGAACGGATCGAACTGCTCGAAACCGTCTACGAGAGCTTCCTCATGAAGTTTTGCCTGGAAGGCTACAGCCTCAAAGTCCCGGAGAAACGCCTGAAAGTCGCCCTGTTTTCCCACCGGGACGACTTCCTGGCTTCGGGCGAGGAACACCTGGAGATTGCGGCCGGGTTCTACTCGGAGAAGGTGAACATCTCCGTCTTCTACGACCAGGGAACCAACGAAATCCACGAGACGCTCGAAGCCCTGAGCAACGTGCTTCAGGAAAAGAAGGAATACGCCATCAAGAACCGGACTCCCAACGCGAAGGACACGGTTCGCATGGCGAATACGATTCGCGTGTTGACCCTTGTGGCTCGGAAAGATGCCGACATTGAAGTGGTCAGCCACGAGGCGACCCATCACATGGCGGCGGTGACGGAACTGTTTCCCAACAAGGCCCCGGTGACCACCTGGGCGCACGAAGGGATTGCCACCTATTTTGAGTCGCCGAGCCAGGCCGCTTGGAGCGGGATTGGCGCGGTCAACGAGGATCGGCTCGAACGCTACCGCGAACTCGCCCGCGACACGCGCCACTCCAACATCCGGTTCATTGTTTCGGACCAGATCTTCTCGAAGGTGGGAACCATGGACGCCATGATCCACGCCTACGGCCAGGCCTGGGCGCTCACCCATTTCCTGATGAACCGCCACTTCAAGGAACTCATCAAGTACTACCAGCTTGTCGCCGCGCTCGAGGAAGAGGATCCCCTGCCGGCCGACGAATACGAAGAACTCTTTATCCAGGCCTTCGATACCGATATCGACGTCCTGGAGACCGAATGGCGAAGCTACATGCAGGGCCTCAAGACCGATCTGGAGAAGATCACCGGCCGCCGTCTCTCGCGCCGATAGATTTTCCCCCTCCCCAGCGAGCCTGCGAGCGAGGGGGAGGGTCGGGGAGGGGGCAGAATCATCAGCAAACCCGACCAGCCCCGAGGATTCTGGTTCTGGAACGCCGCATTTTCGCCCTAGCTCAACAGCCCCTCTCCAGTGTGTGCTATGCTTGAGTGGCATTTTTCAGGTTCATCCGATCCAAGAATGCGCCCGCTTGACGAGCGCCAAACCGAGCCGAGGCTGATCAGAGAAGAGGCACCGGTACTCCCCCGCGGAGTACCGATGCCTCTTCTCTGGATTCCCTTGTTCCCGGGAATTCGGCGTCGAAACCTGTTTCGATGCAACAGCTTGCCCCTGCGCACGCTTCGGTTGGATGGACCATTTTTCATTCCAGGTGAGCAGGGCATGCAATGGACGTTCGAACTGGCAAACGAGTCGTGATAGCGGTTTGCGCCGTTCTGATGGCGTTTGCCTTCTTCTCGATGGCCGTCGACGACGACCTCAAGGCGACATCCGCTTCCGACATGGTGTTCTATGTCACCTTCGTGTTGGCCATGCTCGGCGTGGCGGCCTTCGCTTATTTCGTCTTCCGCTGCCCCCAGTGCGGCAGGCACCTCTCCCGTCAGGAGTTGAACGTCATGAAATGTTCAGTCTGTGGCTGTTCGTTTACGGAACCTCGTGAAAACCGGGAGTCCGTGTGACCGGGGACGCTTGTTTTCGTGGGACACCCCCGTTGTCGCCGCGGTGACCAAACCGTAGGATGACGAGTTCCTGTCACCTCCCGGCTCGCGAGCGTCTGAATTGTCTTCCCACCACGATCTGCATTCTACCGATGACGCATCGCCGTGGCAGTCTCGACTCTACTACGGTTGGGTGATGCTGCCCGTGGCCGCTTTGCTGCAGATAGCGAGCAGTCCGGGCCAGACTTTCGGTGTTTCGGTGTTCAATACGCCGATCCGAGAGAGTCTTGGCTTGGATCACAGCGAGATCACGGGAGGCTACCTGATCGCCAGTCTGCTTGCGGCGGCGCCGATGCCGCTGATCGGATGGGCCATGGACCGGGTGGGGTTGCGGAAGACGGCCCTGGTCGTGGTCGTTCTGCTGGCCGTGGCCTGCGTGGTGGTTTCCATGGCCGGCAACCTGCTGACGCTCACCGTCGGCTTCTTTCTGCTGCGAACCTTCGGGCAGGGCTCGTTGAGCCTCATTGCCAACAATACCCTTGCCATGTGGTTTTCTCGCCGCCTGGGATTGGTGAGCGGGTTGATGGGCCTGGGTATGTCGGGCGCGGTGGCCATCGCCCCGGCCATCTACCTGGCCCTGATCGAACAGCTTGGCTGGCGGACGGCCTACGTGACGCTCGGCGTGGCCAACTGCGTGGTGCTCGTGCCGGTCCTGCTGTTCGTCTTCCGCAACAGTCCCGAAGAGATCGGCCAGACCTTCGACGATCTGCCGGAAGGAGTCGGCCCGGATCGTACCGACCAGTCGCCCCATTTGGAGGATTCAATCCCGCTGGCCGAGGCCTGGCGCACCCGGTCGTACCGCATCGGGCTGGTCGTGGGGGCCTTGTGGGGCATGGTTGCTACGGCGGTTTTCTTCAACATCGTGCCCCTCTTCGAGTGGCAAGGCTTGACCGACGCGCAGGCGGCCTCCACGTTCACGACCTTTGCCATCTCCATGGCCACCGTGCAACTGATCGGCGGGGCGCTGGCAGACCGATTGCCACTGAACTGGTTGATGGCCGTAAGCATGGCCGGATTTCTGGCAGGGATACTCATCCTTTGGAATGTCCACACCTTGTGGGTCGGCCACGTCTACGCACTCGTTTTCGGCGCTTCCCAGGGGCTGCTGATTTCAGTGAACAACACCTTCTGGCCTCGCTACTTCGGCCGCGGCCATCTCGGGCAGATCCGGAGTTCCGTTTGGACGGCCACGGTGGCCGGTTGCAGCTTCGGCCCCTTTGCCATGGGGCTTTCGATCGATTATCTGAAAAGCTACGGACCGTCGCTCGGCCTGTTCGCCGCGTTGCTCGCTGCCGCGGCCGTCGCCTCGTTGTTTGCCACGCCACCTAATGAATGACGAATGAGGAAGATCAAATGACGAGAGAAATCCAAAGGCCCAAATGACGAAGGTCGTGCGACGCCTCTTCGTGTTTCGGACTTCTGTCATTGGTCATTCTTTCGACATTCGGATTTCGATTTTCGCCATTCATGGGCTTGGTGCGTCGAGACGCACTCTACGGCTGATGAGTCCCCGTCAACGCACTCTCCACTGCCTGGGCGATCCACTGGGCCTCGTCCTTGCTGGCGATCGAGGCGGCCACGTCCACGTTGCGAAGTCGGCCTTGCTGACGGTACACGATGCGGACGCTGTAGTAGGCGTAGTGCTTTGTGCCGTACTGGGCGCGGCTGGTGATCGGCGTTTGGACGCGGCAGACCTCGTCGGCCGAGATGGTCCGTCGCGACCAGAAGCACAGAAAACGCGAGGCGACTTCCAACGAGCCGGCCGTCACTCGCGAACGCGTGCGGCCTGTCAGCTGCTGCACGTGGATCAGCAGCAGAAGCAGGATCACCAGCCCGATCCCGATTGGCACGATCACGGGGGCCCCGACCATGATCCAGACGACGCACGCGCCAATACAAAAGAGCGTAAACATGGCGAGACTCAGAAACATACCAGGGGCGCGAAGCACGCTGGGCGGCACGTCGAGTTCGATCGACCCGTCGGCCAGTTCGTGCAAGTAGATCCGTGAGGCTCGCGCGGCCTCCTCCATTCGCTCGGCCTGGGCGACCGGATCGATCGAGGATCGCTCGGTCACGTCCTCGCGGCTATCCGCCGTTTTGAAGACGGGAACTTCGAACCGGGCACGGAAGTCAACCCCTGCCGTCGGCGCGGAAGCTTCAAGTCGCCACTGGACGTCTTTGTCCTCGTCTGTCGGCTGGCAGGTGTAGGGGATTGTGAAGGCCGCGAGGATGAGCGTTTGCTGGCTCACCTGCACATCGTTCGGGTCGACTTCGTGTTCGCTCTGCCAAAGAACATTCTCCTTGGTCTGCCGGTTGTCGCCCCTGCCGGTGGTGACCTTCTTGATGCAGCTCAGCGTCAGCTTGACGCGGTCCTGAAAGTCGATGGGTTGGGGAAGGCGGATCGCGCCGATCAACTCCCCACCGATCACGCCGGGGACGGATTGCATGACCAATTCGGTCCGCCCGTACTTGAGCCAGACGAGCGAGGCGCGGATGGCGGCGATCAGCAGACCCAGGCCGATCAGGGGAAACAACAGAAACAGCAGGATCAGTTTGTTTCCTTTGCCCCATTCTTCCAGGAAGACGAATGGTATGGGAGCGGAGACGGCGTTCCAAAACGCGGCGACGGCCCACAGGCCGAGCGTCATGCCCTTCGCGCCGCTCGGAATCACCCCTTGAGCCCAGCAGGGACGCCACTTCCAGGGCTCGTTGGGAAACAGGGATTTCAGCTCGTCGCGTTGTTTCGCGCAGCGCCGTGCGTACCACAAAAAGCCATACCCTCCCGCTCCCGCACCGCCAAAGACAAGACTGAAGATGCTCAGACAGAACACGTGGTCCCACTGCACGCCGGGAAACAGCACGGCCTCGCCTGGTTCTCCGGGTTTGACGTAGCAGGGAACGGTGCGTCCGGCCTTCTGGGCGTCTTGAAGCAACCGGGCCCGCTTCCTAAACGTTCCGCCAAAAGCGACGTCATCAATGATGCCAATCCGATCGCCCGAGTAGTCCTTCGCCCCGTAGGTGTACTTGTACTTGGCCGAGATCTCCCAACTTGTTCCGTCGCCGTCTGACACCTCCTTCACGTCCACGGCGAGCACGGTCGCCGCGGCGGTGGGCCAGTTGTGCATCTGCAGCGAACTGACAAAATGCTGGCCAATCAGAAAGGTCGTGAAGCAGCCCACCAGAAAGAAGGGCGTCAAAAACAAGAAGAAGCAGCCAGTGCCTTTGGTTGATGTCGTTGTTGCAGGCATGCGTCGGGTTGCGTGGGGGGGATGGGGGATTTCTCTAAAGTGTTTTCGTCGTAAAGGCGCGGATCTTCAACTCGGATTAAACGAGGACAGGTTCGTACTCTGTTCAGGCTACCGGCATACGCCCCAAAATTCACATCATGGCCAGCAATTGTTCGTAGCCGTTGTATTCATTCTTCCAGTCCGCGTAACACCCGACAAGGCTGCATTTCACACACCGACAGTCCAGGTACAGCCAACGCACATCTGCCGACAGTGAATCGTCTTGATTGTCACCATACCAGTGCTCACCGTGTTTTCTGAGTGGCATGTGCATTGTCTCTATGGGGCAATGTGCGGCCAGTAACCGTAGGATGCGTCTTGACGTCTTGACGCATCGATTGAGATCGTCACTGAAGGTGCTTGGTGCGTCGAGACGCACCCTACGCCTTTCTTCTGCAGTTCAAATCCGGCCCAGCATTCGCAAATACGCCTCCCACACGTCCTCCCGAACCCACAGTTCGGCAAGCATTTGGGGACGGAGTTCGTAGTAGCCGGTCATCAGGTGCGTGTCTTCCAAGGCGGCCGTCAACTGCCGGTCGAACTGGGGCGAGGCGATCACAATCGCCGCGCTCGGCTCGGACGGAAGAGACGTCCACGGCTCAACATGCTCGAATCGTCGCAGGTACCAGGGCAACGGCCAGTAGTAGGGATCGTGCCAGATGACCTTGACGGGCAACGCGTGGCCTTCGGGGTGGGCCTCGGCGAACTGCTCGACGATGTCCGCCAGCTTCAGCAGGCCCGGCGAAGAGTGGGCGAAGACCCAGGGGTTCTCCGGGTCGGCGGGCTGGACGTAACTGGCCCGATAAGACTGCCAGCCCAACTGGCCCGCGCCGACGATCAGGACCAGAACGGCGAGCCACTTGGCGGGCCGCGTCGGTACGAGGCGAACGAGCACGACGGTCCCCACGCCGGCCAGCAGGATCATCCCGAGCAGGAATTGCAGGACACACCAGGGCGTCTTGTAGGGAATCACGCTGTAGCCGGCCGTGAGCAGCACCGTGTAGACGGCCAGCCAGCGAACGAAACGGACGTCGATCCCGGCCAGCAGGCACCCCTTCGGAAAAAGCGAGGCGACCGCCGCAACGGCTGCCAGGACCACGATCAACAGTTCCGAGTACACGGGCCCGTCTTTCAGTTGCCACCATCCGAGCCGCTGGAGGAAGAAATACCACGGGTTGCCGTGGGGCGAATCACCACCGGCCCGCTTGAGCCAGGGCTCGTAGGTCAGCACGGCGTCGACGAGTCCGTGGGGATTCGTGAAGAACGAGCTGTAGAAGAGGGCGGCCGTCAGCAGGGCGGCGCCGGCGCCCAGTCCGAAATGCCACCAGGGGAATCGCGGACTTCTTTGGGCAGGCGATTGCTGAGACGCTGCTTCTGTCGGTTCTTCGGGATCTCGAACGACAAAACCATAGAGCCACACTGCGACCAGGGCGGCGCCGGCGGCAACGTAGCTTAAGGGGGCCGTCTCCTTGGTGGCCTGCATCAGTCCAATCGCCACGCCGGCGCCAAGGCACCAGCCAAGTCTGCCCGATCGCAGGTAACGCCAGACGAAGAGGATGGCGCCGAGAGCGAAGAAGACGAGCAGGGTTTCGTGGATGTAGTAGCGGCTGTAGTAGACCATGGCGGGGGAGACGGCAGCCAGCAGGCCCGCACATGCCGCCGCAGGCCGTCCCAGCCCACCGGCCAGACCGCCGACGAGCAGCACGATCCCAAGTCCGAAACAGACCGGCACGATTCGATAGACCCCTTCCGTCGTTTCCGCAAACGATCTGGCGCCACTCAGCCACAGGGAGGGCAACGTGGCGTAGGGCATGGTCGGGCCATGGAACTCGTGGGGGTTGTAGACGTATTTGCCCTCAAGCCAAAGTCCGCGCACGATGGCCGCCTGCACCGATTCATCGGCATGCATGGGCCGGTCTTCAAGGCCCGGAAGCCGAAAGGCAGCGGCGACCACCAGGATGAGACAGACGATGAGGAGGAAGTACCTGGAATTCATAACCGCTTCACTACGGGGAGGACCACGGATGGCACGGATAAATCATGAGATGCGATGGATGGAGTATAGGGGACCCACCGCCGGGACGAAAGTTGTGTCGCTCAGAGGCTGGAGACTTTGCCATTACCCACAAATCGACGGCGGAAAAGGACCGTGAACGGCCCTGCTTTGCAGTCTTCGGTTTCCAGCCTTCCGCCTTGTCTCCATCATCCTCCATTTTCACTTTGACATATCCGTGCCATCCGTGGTCCTTTTCTTGCTGGCAGGAGGAGCATACGCCGTCCGATATTCCGACGGCGTCTTGCCCATCGCTTTTCGAAACTGCTTGGTGAAGTAGCTCTGATCGCAGAATCCGGCCTGTTGGGCGATTTGGGAGATGCTTCTGCTTGTAGAGGTGATCGCCCGGCAGGCCGCGTGAATCCGCACCCGCAGAATGAACTGTTGGGGCGTCTGCCCGAAGAGTTGCTTGAAACGGCGGTCGAACTGGCTGATCGAGAGGTGGGCCATCCGGGCGAGTTGAGGCACTTCGAGCCGTGCGCCGTAGCCGCGGAACACGTGGTCTACCACCTGCTGCATCTCCTGGTAGGGCTGGAAGACAACGCTGGCCTCGGCGCAGTCACGCATCACCCCGGCAATCCCGATTACCTCGCCCGAGGGGTCGAAGAGGGGCGTCTTGCTCGACAGATACCAGCGGAGGGCCCCTCGACGATCGGGAACAATCCAGGCCTGGTTGGGAATGGGCACCCGCCCCTCCATCACTCGCCGGTCTTCGTCGATATAGAGTTCGGCCAGGTCGGTGGGGAAAAAATCATAATCTGTCTTGCCGATCACGTCCTCTTCCCGATCGACGGTCACGTTGCGGAAGAAGGCGCGATTGACGGTGACAAAGCGGCTCTTCGTGTCCTTACAGTAGAAGTAGACCTCCGGCAGATAGTCCAGAAGCCGAGTCATGTCGAGGGGCCCGTTGAGCCGGGCGAGGAACGATCGTTGAAAGGCCTTGGTATCCATGATGCGCAAATAATACCAAGTTCTGCGCATTTTTTACAAGACCCGAGTTTCGGGGGGCCCTATATTCCGGGTCTTGGCAGGCTGGAGGCCGGAGACTGGAGACTAGAGGGTTGCAGTGGCAGAGGCGCTTCCTCCATTGGGGGTCGGCTCACTTTGGCAATCGATCTGGCGACAAAAACTCTAGCCTACAGTCTCCAGCCTAAAGCCTTGCCCACCATTTCAGAGACCATGCACCTCACCGGAACTACGGTATTTTCACTTTGAAAAGGAAGCGCCCGTGAGCAGCACTGCCACCATTTCGGAAGACCGATCGCCCGAGCAGCTCGACCGCCTGTATCGCCAGCGTCTCCATCGCTTCGTGACCGCCATGGCCAACGGCAAGCCCGATCGGGTGCCCGTCCGCCCGTTCCTGGCCGAGTTCTGCGGCAAGCTCACCGGCTACGACGTGATGCAGGTGACCCACGACTTTGAGCAGGCCTTCGCCGCCGTCCGCGCCACGGCCAAGATCCTCGACGTCGACGCCCTGGTGGGCAACATGGTCTACGTGTGGACCGGACTGGTCCAGGCCCTGGGCCTGAAGTATTACGGCATCCCCGGCATCGACTGCCGCCCGGACCACGGGTTCCAGTACAAGGAGCCGCCCGAAGACAAGGCCTGGATGAAGCCCGAGGAATACGACCACCTCATCGACGATCCGACGGGCTACCTCTACGAAGTCTGGCTGCCCCGAGTTTCCACGGAGATCGTTGGTCCCGGCGAGACCTGCACCTATCGCAACCAGATTTCCCTGGTCAAGGGCAGTCTGGCTATGTTGCACTATTTCCAGGGCTTCGGGCGCCAGGCCGAACTCATGCGGACCGAGGCCGGCATGCCCGGCGCCCTTTGCGGAATCCTCAAGGCGCCCATGGATATCCTGGCCGACAAGCTTCGCGGCTACCTGGGCCTGGTGACCGACCTGCAAGAGCGGCCCGAGAAGGTGAAGGCGGCCTGCGAGGCCCTCGCGCCCCACATGCTCCACACGGCCCTGTCCGGGGCCGACCCGCAGAAGCTGTTGCCTATCGGGTTCTGGATGCACCGCAGTTGCTGCCCCTTCATCAATCCCCGCCATTTCAACGAGATCCACTGGCCCACCCTCAAGCCGATCATCGAGAATATCTGGGCGGCAGGGCACCAGACGCTGTTCTATGCCGAAGGCAAATGGGGCCCGCATCTGGAAGCCTTCCAGGAGTTGCCCGACCGAAGCATCGTCTATCATGTCGACCAGGACGACATCTTCGAGGTCCACGAAAAACTCGGCAGCAAGTTTTGCATCTCGGGCGGCGTGCCCAACACGATCCTCAGCATGGGCACTTCCGATCGTGTCCGCGAACACTGCGAGAAGATCCTCGATACGGTAGCTGCCGACGGGGGCTATATCATGGATGCCAGCGCGATCGTCCAGGAAGACGCCAAGGTGGAGAACCTGCGGGCCATGATCGACTTCACCCACGAACACGGCAATTACGGCGCCGACCCCTGTGAGGACTTTCCCCAGGGAGCCGCCCCGGATCCGGACTTCGTGCCCACCGACATCACCGCCTGGCAATCGCAGCGCAAGCCGGGCGTGTGCATTCCCTGGAGCGAAAAGCAGGCGGAACTGCCCCCGATCCAGGCCCACGAAGACATGGTGGAGCGGATTTGGGCCGAGATCGAAGGCCTGGGCAACATGTTTATCTACCAGGTCTTGCTTTCGTTCTAGTAAATTCAGACAAGGTCGGCATGCCAACCAGCGCCTGCCCCAACACCCTTCTTACTTCGACATTCCTTGTTCGATATTCTGCGGTTCCCGAACCGGCAAGCGATATCCAATCTCATGAACCGCAGAATATCGAACATCGAACAAGGAACCGCAGAAGTTGCGGCAACTTCCGTAGCCTTCCGCCGCTCGATGGCGTGAAGGGGACAGTCCCATTTTCGCAGCGAAAACGGGTACTGGCGGCGCCACGTCCACCGTGCTGCGAAAATCGGGACAGTCCCCCGTGAACGCATATTGATCCGCTCGTTGCGGGGGGGTAGGGTGGGAGTTGCGAAAAACGCGATCGTACAACCAACAGGAACCGAAGAAGACCCTCCGGCGTGACGTCAGCTTCCCAACACAACCGTCAGCAGCGGCTCGATGAATGCGGATCCGAGGATGGAGCACGCCCGTGTTCCGCTCCTGCGGTCAAACTCGCCGTTTCGCTTGTCATTCCGGCCTACAACGAGCAGGAGCGTCTGCCGCCCTACCTGGACGCCATCCGCGAGCACTTCGACCACGACCTGGCCGGCAGCTACGAGGTGATTGTCGTCGACGACGGCAGCAGTGACGGGCTCGCGGACGACTTGACCAGACGGGCGGGCGAGTTCCCCCAGTTGCGGGTAATTCGTCACGAGCAGAATCGCGGCAAGGGAGCGGCCGTGCGATCGGGGGTGATGGAAGCCCAGGGGCGGTTCGTGCTGTTTGCCGACGCCGACGGCGCCACGCCCATCGAGGAGGAATCGCGGTTGCGGGCGGAACTTCGCTCCGGGGCCGACATTGCCATCGGATCGCGCCGGGTCCTGGACGCCGGAGTCGAGCGAAACCGGAGCCCCCTGCGGAATCTGGTTGGCAAGTCCTTCGCCGGACTGGCTCGCTGGTTGCTCGGCCTGTCGATCCGGGATACCCAGTGCGGATTCAAGATGTTCCGCCGCGAGGTGGCCGCCCACCTCTTCCCCCAATTGCGGGAAGCAGGCTACTACTTCGACCTGGAACTGTTGATTCTCGCCGACCGCGGCGGGTACCGTGTTAAGGAGGTGCCCATCAATTGGGCCGACCAGCCGGGGAGCCGCATGAGCCTCGTTCGCGAACTCGGACGAATGTTCGGGGCCTTTCGACGGTTGAGGAGATTGGCGAGGAAATCCGAAATCCGAATTCCGAAATCCGAAACAAATTCGAAGCACGAAAACGGGGAATGACAAAAACCGCGAGGGCGTTTTCGTTCCTGCCGTTCGTGTTGGAAACAACTGTTTGTGCTTTTTAGAGGAGAAGAGTAGATGCGTTGCACCATTTGTGGCTTCATCCTGATTGTCTCGATCGCTTCCATCTTGCAGGCCGACGAGGCCAAGGTTCCGCTCAAGACGGAGCTTCCCGAGGAAGTGCTGGCCGGAACGCCTCCCGACGTGCTGGCCTTGTTGTTTCCCGGACTGGAAGCCCTTCCCGAAGGCGACTTGCCCGATTTCATGGTCCCCAAGGGCACGAAGAACCTGGCCCTGAAGAAGAAGGTCACTTCGAGTGATCCGCGGCCCATCATCGGCGAACTGGAATTCGTTACCGACGGGCGGAAGTCGGGTGATGAGGACGCCTTCGTCGAACTGTCCCCCGAACCGCAATGGGTCCAGATCGACCTTGAAGAACCGGCCGAGATCTACGCCATCTACATCTGGCACTACTTCCGCGAAGCACGAAGTTACAACGACGTGGTCGTTCTCGTATCCGACGATCCCGAGTTCAAGAAAGACGTCAAGATCGTCTACAACAACGACCAGGACAACTCGCTCAAGCTGGGCATCGGCAAGAAACGTCCCTACATCGAGACCTTCCGCGGCAAGCTGCTCGACGCCAAGGGAGTCAAGGGACGCTATGTCCGCCTCTACAGCAACGGCAGCACAGCCGACGCCCTGAGCCACTACGTTGAAGTGGAAGTCTTCGGCAAGACTGCCAAGAAGCCTTAGAGCCGATCCGAAAACTGTCGCAGATGCAGGCGGTTTCCGCCCGTGGGAGGCATGTTCTGTGGTTTTCGGATAGGTTCTTAGGTTCGCCTGAAGGTTGCATCTTCGGTGCGGATGGATGTTTTGGCCGAAGGCCTGTTCTCACCGTAGGCAGGAGCGCAGCCCCGACTGCGTTGGTATCGTTCAGATTCGTGGGCAAGGACAACAACAGGGCCGTTTACGGTCCTTTTCCGCCGCAGGCGGTCCCAGGCCCGTGCTTTAGCACGGGTCCATTAGGCATGACCCCTTTCCTTCCCGTCCGCACCGCCGCCTTCGGCGGTGCGGACGGGAAGGGGGGCGCAATGTCAGGCTAGTCGACCCGCCGTAAACGACGGGCCTAATACGGGCAACGACCATAAATGGCCGTCAATTGAATCCGAATACTGTTGCTGATTTGTGGACAAGGACAAGGGCGATACCTCAGGCTACGGTCAACGTAGACCTTTGGCCAGATGCTTTTCGGCCTTTCCGCGAGTGCGGACCGCTTAACCAAGGAGACTCGATGATGACGATTCGACGGGAGAAGAATGACTCGAGCGTAACACGGCGGAACTTCCTCGCGGGCGCGTCGGCCGTGACGGCGGCCACCATCCTGCCTGCCAAGACCGCGTTGAGTTACCAGGCCAACTCCAAGGTCCGGATTGGCCTGAGCGGCTGCGGCGGGCGCGGAACGTGGATCGCCGGCCTGTTCAAGGACCACGGCGGCTATGAGGTCGCGGCCGTCAACGACTACTTCCAGGACCGCGCGGACAAGTGCGGCGAGAAGTTCGGCGTGGATGCGGGCAACCGCTTCTCGGGGCTCAAGGGCCACGAGCGAATGCTCGAAAAGGACATCGACGCGATCGTCGTCGAGTCGCCGCCCTACTTCCATCCCGAGCAGGCCGCCGCCGGCGTGGCGGCCGGCAAGCACGTCTACGTGGCCAAGCCGATCGCCGTCGACGTGCCGGGCTGCAAGTCGATCGAGAAGAGCGGCGCCGACGCCACCAAGGCGGGACTTTGCTTCCTCATCGATTTCCAGACCCGGGCCGATCAATACTACATTGAGGCCATCCGTCGCGTTCATGAAGGGGCCCTCGGCAAGTTCGCTTTTGGCGAGTCGACCTACCATGCGGGCATTCCCTGGGCCCGCCAGCGCGAAGCCGCCCTCGAAGCCGACACGAACCCTGAGGCCCGGTTGACCGCGTGGGGCGTCGATCCGGTTCTCTCGGGCGACATCATCACCGAGCAGAACATTCACACGATCGACGTGGCGAGCTGGATCATGGATGCCGAGCCCGTCTGCGCTTTCGGGACAGGCGGATTGAAGGTTCGCGACTACGGCAAGTGCTGGGACACCTTCAGCATCACCTTCCAGTATCCCGACAACGTGGGCATCGCCTTTAGCTCCCGCCAGTTCAACGGACACGGAAGCAAACCCGACGGGATCCGCAACCGCATGTTCGGAACTGAGGGCGTGTTGGAGACGGCCTACGGCGGCGACGTGCTCATCCGGGGCAACAACTTCTATCGGGGCGGCAAGTCGCCCGCCATTTATAAGGAAGGCGCCGCCAACAACATCGCCACCTTCCACAAGAGCATTCAGGAAGGCAATCACACGAATCCCACCGTTGCGCCCAGCGTCCGCAGCAACCTCTGCACGGTCCTCGGTCGCACGGCCGCCTACCGTGGCGAGGTCGTCACCTGGGACGAACTGCTCAAAGCCAACGAGAAACTCGACGGGAATCTCAAGGGCCTGAAGGACTGAGATTCATCGAATCTGGAATTGGAATCGGGTAACACCGACCTCAGGCAGCACCGATGATTTCCCGCCGTGTGTGTCGCATTGGATAGGACACATTCGGGAAATTGTCGGTGTTGTGTTTGGCAACCTTCGGAAGGATGTAGGCTGCGTCTCGACGCACCAAGGATTGCTGCCGGCTGGGTTTGCTGGAGGTTCTGCCCCCTCCCCGGCCCTCCCCCTCGCTCGCTGCGCTCGCTGGGGAGGGAGAATATAGGGTGCGTCTTGACGCACCAAGTACTGTCAGTGGCGACTTCTCCAATCGGTGCGTCGAGACGCACCCTATGCCTGACCTGACCCGGGCTCCACCGAACCTCGTACCGCCTCCCTTCCACCCCAGGGGGGCTTTCCGGAATCGAGTTCCGCCCTGAGAATAACGTGGTATTGCACTTCCTGGTCCCGTGCGGCGCCCGGGACCCGCTTTTTCGACGGACCGCTCCTGGGCACGCCAAACGGATTGCGCGACAAGGATTCTGATGACTGACAACGGCCGAGTGGCGGGAATCCTCGCCCATCCGACCAGCTTCCCCTCGCCTTTTGGAATCGGCGACCTCGGTCCGAACGCCTTTCGCTTCCTCGACTGGCTTGCAGGCGCCGGCCAGCGAGTCTGGCAGTTGCTGCCGCTAACCCCCACCTTGGAAGACGGTTCCCCCTACAAGTCTCCGTCTGCCTTCGCCGGCAATCCCCTGCTGATCAGTCCCGAACGCCTGGTGGAAGAGGGGCTCGTTGAACCGACCATGCTGGGCCCGGTCCGGCCCTCCGACTCGGACGAGGCGGCGCCCGTCGATTTCGTTCGCGTGGCGGCGGCCAAACGTCTGTTTCTCGATCATGCCTATCTTCGTTTCCGGGAAGGGGCCGGTCCGGACGGTCTCGGCGAGCTGTTTGCCGACTTCTGCCGGGCCGAGGCGGGCTGGCTCGATCGGCACGCCCTGTTCATGGCCGTGAGCGACGCCAACGAATCGACCGACTGGCTTCACTGGACGAAGCACCGGGAGTGGACCGAGCGGATCGTCCGCCCTGATGCGGAGCTTGTTGGCGCCGATCTCGGGCCCCTGGCGGACGGGGCCGATTTCCACCGCTTCGCGCAGTTTCTTTTTTTCCGCCAATGGCAGCAGCTTCGAAGCCACGCCCACGCCCTCGGCATCCACGTGTTCGGCGACATTCCCATCTACGTGTCGCACCTGAGTGCCGATGTTTGGGCCAATCGGCATTTGTTTGAACTGGACGACGAGGGCCGGCCCGTGCGCGTGGCCGGGGTCCCCCCCGACTACTTCTCCGCGACGGGGCAACTATGGGGCAATCCTCTCTATAACTGGGAGACCATGCGGGCCGATGGCTACGCATGGTGGAACGCGAGGCTGCAGGCCGTCCTGCATCTGGTGGACTTGGCACGCCTCGACCACTTCCGTGGGTTCGAAGCCTACTGGGCCGTGCCGGCCGGCGACGCGAACGCTGTGGGCGGACAATGGGTGGCAGGCCCTGGCGACGAGTTGTTGGCTGCGCTCCAGCAGGCCTGCGAGGCACGAGGTTGTCCGGTCCCCATTCTGGACGGCGGGCTCCCCATCGTTGCCGAAGACCTGGGCCTGATCACGCGGGAGGTGACCATGCTCCGCAAACGGTTCGGCCTGCCCGGCATGAGCGTGCTCCAGTTCGCCTTTGGCGAGGATCCCGACGAGCGATTTCTGCCCGAGAACATTCCTGCCGACTCGATCGTCTACACGGGCACCCACGACAACAACACGACCCTCGGCTGGTATCGGGAGGAAGTGGGCAGCCATCCCGAAATCCTCCGGCAACTGGCGCGCTATGTTCCCGCCGAAGCCGACATCGCCTGGGAAATGATCCGCATGGCCTGGCACACCGAGGCCCGGCTTGCCGTAACGCCGTTGCAGGACGTCCTCTCCCTGGGCAGCGAAGCCCGCATGAACACTCCCGGGTCCGAGTCGGGCAACTGGCGCTGGCGATTCGCCTCCGACCAACTCACGCAGCCCCTCCAGCAACGTCTGCTCGAACTGACCCGCCGGGCCGGGCGCACGAGCTAGCCCGGCTGCTCGCCGTCCCACTTATGGAAACCCATTCCAACCAAAGTTCGTTCTCTCGGCAGCCGGGCTCTTGCCGTATCGGAGTAGTCCCTTTGAACAGCCGCAGATCCGAAGAAGCCTGGCAGCCCCAAGGGGGGAATCCTGGCGAGCGACCCCTACGAAGGTCGATAACATAGACCGTTTCTCCTGATTGTCGCATCTCAACATGCCGCCGGGCTTGCCGTGGAAACCTCACTTCATCGCGAACTGAAAAGCTTCTATGCCGATGAGGAGGCCCAGTTCGAGGTGCCGCTGGGGCGGTATCGGATCGATGTCGTGACCGGCGACCGCCTTATCGAGGTGCAGCACGGCTCCCTGTCGGCCATTCGCGACAAGATCCGGACCCTCGTGCGGGACCATGAGGTTACGGTGGTCAAGCCCATCGTGGTTCGCAAACGACTGGTCAAGCTGGTAAAAAAAGGGGGACGGGTGAAGGGGCGGAGACTCAGCCCGAAACGGGGCGTCTTGCTCGACATCTTCGACGAACTCGTTCATTTCACGCGGGCGTTCCCGCACCCGCGGTTGACCCTCGACGTGGTGCTGGTCGACATTGAGGAGTTGCGTTATCCGGGCCACGGTCGCCGCCGGCGCTGGCGAAAAGACGACTTCCAGGTGGAAGACCAGCGGTTACTCGAAGTCCACGAAACGCACACGTTCCGAACGGCCCGCGACTTGCTCGACCTGGTGCCCGACACGCTTCCCGATCCCTTCCACACGGGGCACCTGGCGGAAGCCCTGGACGTTCATCGCTGGATCGCCCAGCGGGTGGCCTATTGCTTCCGCAACATGGGCGCCGCCGAGCAGGTGGGGAAGCAAGGAAACGCCCACCTTTACCGACTTGCCCTCTAGCCCGGCTTCTCTCGGTTAAGTTCCGCAGGAGGTTGGAATGGCCGGACAGGGGTCTTCTGGAAGCCGGGCTATTGAAGATCTCAACTGGTAATCCAAAAGCCCGGCTACGGGAAGGGCACGCGTGAGTGAGGGCGGGCTGTTCTGAACTGGAAGAACAGAAGAGCCGGGCTGCGTTTCTAGCCCGGCTTATATGAAACAGAACCAATCCTTTTAGTTGGTTTCAACCTCTGCCACGACCTCGGTGCTCTGCGCCGCCAGGGCTTCCGCTCCTTGCCAACCGCCGCCGAGGGCTCGATAGACCTGGATCAGGCTGACGGCGATACTGGCTTCGTTGAGCGCTAGCGAGTCTTGCGATTCGAGCAGTGAACGCTGGGAGTCGAGAACGCGTTGGAAGCTCACGTCGCCACCTGCGTAACGCTTCTGGGAAAGATCGACGGAACGCTGGTTGGCCGCAACGGCCTGGAGCAGATTCCGGCGGCGTTCCTTCTGGCGGACGTACTCAACCAGGGCGTTGTCCACTTCCTCGGCCGCCAGGAGGACGGTGTTCTGGTACTGCAGGCAAAGCTGCCGCTGGAGCGATTCCTGAATGTAGACGTTGCAGCGGAATTTGCCGAAATTGAGGATGTTCCATTGCATCGTCGGGCCGACGCTGCCCGTGATCGAATTCGAGTCGAAGAGGCTGGAGAGAGTTCTTGCGTCCAGGCCAAAGGAGCCGGTGATCGAGAATTTCGGATACAACTCGCCTATGGCGCCGCCGATGCGTGCCGTCTGGGCGGCCAGTTCGTGCTCGGCCCGGCGGATGTCGGGACGCTGGCGGAGGATCTCGGCAGGAATACCCACTGCGATCTCCGTCGGAGGAGTCGGGACGGGGGCCCGCTCCGAGAGGAACTGGTCGACCGATCCCGGCGGATTGCCGAGCAGCACGCTCAGTCGATTCAACGCTTGCTTGTATCCCACTTCCAGGCTCGGGATCTCGCTGGCCGTCGACTCGGCGTTGGCCTCGGCCTGCACGACGTCCAACTCCGTCCCCAATTCGGCCTTCCAGCGGGTGTGCGTGTATTGGAGGGTCTGCTGCTGGATCTTGAGGTTGTCGCGGGCGATCTGCAGACGTTGTTGATAGGAACGCGCTTCCACGTAGTTCGTGGCCACCTCGGCCATGAGGATGATCAGCGTGTCGCGATAGTCCTCAATGGAGACGCAGATATCCTGGTCGGCGGCTTCGACCAGCCGTTGCAGACGTCCGAAGACGTCGATCTCCCATGACCCGCCGATCCCGAGCGACCACTGTTCGGCTGTGGAACTGACGGCACCGACCACGCCCCCGATGCCGCCGCTGTTGGTGGCATACTTCGAGTAGGTGTAGGAACCGTCCTGGGCCAACTGGGGGAAGAGGTCGGAGCGGACCGTGCAACGTTCCGCCCGGGCCTGGAAGATCCGCTCGGCAGCCACTTTCAGATCCAGGTTCTGCGAGATGGCCTCGGAGATGAGGGCGTCCAGGACTGGATCGTTGAACTGCATCCACCATCCCGGCAACTCGGGGGGGAGGTAGCGGACCGTCTCATCGCCGTAGTTTTCCCACGACGGAGCCAGCCGGGCGGCCGGGGGCCCGCAGTAGTCCGGCCCTACATGGCATCCCAGCAGGAGAAACGGAACTGCAATCAGGGCAATCACTTGTGCTGTTCTTGGTTTTCCCATTCTGCCAGCGCACCTCGAATGATAGGATGAAACTTTGCTGATTAAGAAAGAAAGTCTAGTGAAGCTTGGTTGTTTCCGTGAATCGGGCTATTCCGAGGTTTCGGACAGGCCTGTCTGTATGGATAAGTGTTTTTCTCGGGGAGATAGCATCTCCGGGGAATTTGGTGAAAATTCCAGAAAACCCAGTTTCACATGTCTCTGGAGACGAGCTCTCCGCAAATTATGGAAATTGGCTTCTTCGGGTCGCCTGGGGGATCCCATGTTCTGACGGGATGACGTGTGTTTGGGGTATTCTTTGGTTGGCTCGTTCTTTTCTCCCCCGTACTCCCTCTAGCCAGGTATACGAGAGTGGCACGATGAAGCAGGATTCATGCACCGTTGAAGAAGATGGGGCAGGGCCGGCTCCCGAGAAGGACGGCTTCCTCGGCGTGATCGCTCAAGCGGTCCTGTCCTTCGTTCTGATTGGCGGGAGTGTGGGAGTGGTGCTCTTGCTGGGAACCGGGCAGCGTCCGGAGACAAAGGCATCGGAAGAAGCGGGGGTGTCTGTGGTCGAAGTCCGCCCGGTGCAGGAGCACACCGGAGGGATCGATTTCGAGGTCGACGGCGTTGTGATTCCCTTTCGCGAGGTCGACGTTCCCGCGGAAGTCGCCGGCCAGGTCTCCTACAAGTCTGACAATTGCCGCATGGGACGGACGGTGAAGCAGGGAGAGGTGCTCCTGCGGATCGATCCCACCGATTTCGAGTTGGAGATTCGCCGCCTGGAGCAAGAACTTGCCAAGGCCAAGGCGAATCGGAAGGAGTTGGCCGTTGAAATCGAGGCACGCCATCGGCAGATCAAACTGGCCGAGGAAGATCTGGAGATCCAGAAACGCGAGGTGACTCGTTACGAGTCGATCGAAGATCCGGGTGCCTACTCGAAGTCGGAACTGGATGCGGCGCGCTTGAGCGAGTTGAAGGCTCGCGATGCCGTGCAGACGGAACACGACCAGTTGGAATTGCTTCAGGCGCGCAAGGAAGGCATCGCCGCGGCCGTGGAACTCGTGGCCGCCCAACTCGACAAGGCCGAGGTGGAACTGAGCCGGACCGAAATCGAAGCCCCGATCGGTGGCGTGGTGACGCAGGAAGTGGCCGAAGAAGGCAGCTATGTTCAACGGGGCGGAACGATCGTTCGCATTCAGGACACGTCGTGCATGGAGATTCGCTGCAGCCTGCAGATGCACGAAATGCACTGGATTCTTCGTTCCACGTCCGGGGACTCGGATCCTAAAAATCCCCGCGACGTCTACCAGATCCCGGAAACCCCGGCCACGGTGAGTTTCGAAGTGGGAGGCTCGACCTATCGCTGGCAGGGCAGTCTCTCCTATTTCGATGGGGGGCAGGTCGACAAGCAGACGCGAATGATCCCGTGCCGAGTCTATGTTCGGGAGCCCCTCAAGGTGGAGGTGGAGAGTGCTTCAGGCCAGTCGCCGAAGAACCCTGCCGCCTTTGCCCTGATGGCGGGAATGTTCGTCAAGGTGGCCGTCCATTCCCAGCCCGACCTGCCGCTCGTGGAGTTGCCGGAAGCGGCCATCCAGCCGGGAAACACCGTGTGGACGGCAACGCCGGGGAAGGACTCGAATACGCTTTCGAAGACCACCGTCCGCATTGCACACGGCCTGGGCGACACGGTTCTGGCCTACGCGGAAGACGACGGCCTGAAGGCGGGAGACCTGGCCGTTGTTTCGCCCCTTGCCGTTCCGGTCGAAGGCGCCTCGGTGAAGATCCTGGAGGCGAAATGAGATCGCTTGTTCGAGGATCGATCGGCAACGGGCCGGCGTTGAATATCGTGATGATCGCCGTCATGGGCGTCGGTTTGTACTGCACGCGGAACCTCCATCGCGACGTCTTCCCCGATTTTGACCTCGACATGGTCATCGTTTCGGTGCCCTATCCGGGGGCCGCTCCCGAAGAGGTCGAGGAAGGGATCTGCCAGAAGATCGAGGAGGCGGTCCATTCCGTCGAAGGAATCAAGAAGGTCACGGCCACGGCCGCGGAGGGCATGGGGTCGGTGACGATCGAACTCCGTTCCGACGTGACCAATCCCGATCGCGTGCTCAACGATATCCGTTCGGCGGTCGACCAGATTCCCAGTTTTCCGGAAATGTCGGAAGATCCGGAGGTCCGGCTGGCCGAAATCCGCGAGGCGGCGATCCGGGTCGGCGTGGTCGGACCCGATGCACGGGACGAGCAGTCGGCCCTGCAACTCCGCGAAGTGGCCGAACGCGTCCGGGAGGACCTTCTGCTCCTGCCGGAGATCACGCAGGTTGATGTGTCCGGAACGCGCGACTACCAGATCGACATCGAAATTTCGGAAGACACGCTGCGAGCCCACGGGATCTCGCTGAGCGAGGTGGCCTCGGCCGTCAGGCGGGAGAACTTCGAACTGCCCGGCGGCACCCTCCGCGCCAAGTCGCAGGAGGTTTTGCTTCGGGGCCACAATCGTCGGCTTACCGGCGACGAGATTGCCGAACTCCCGCTGATTTCGCAACGGGACGGCGCCGTACTGACGATTGCCGACCTGGGCGAAGTCCGCGACGAATTCACCGACACGGCCTCGGTGAGCGAGTTCAACGGCCAGCCGGTGGTCGTTCTCTCCGTGCAACGAACCGTGACCGAAGACCTCCTGGCCATGGTCGACGCCGTCAAGCAATTCGTCGCCGAAACGGAGATGCCCGAGGGCTACCGGCTGACAACCTGGGCGGACCGTTCGGTGGAGGTGCGCGGTCGGATCGACCTGCTGGTGAAGAACGGAACGCAGGGACTGATCATCGTCTTCCTCATTCTGGCCACGTTCCTCGAATTGCGATTGGCGTTCTGGATTGCCCTGGGAATTCCCTTCTCGCTGATGGCGAGCAGCGTCTACCTGTATTTCACGGGGCAGACGCTCAACATGATCTCCATGTTCGCCTTCATCATGGCCTTGGGAATCGTGGTCGACGACGCGATTGTGATCGGCGAGAACATCTACGCCCACCGGCAGATGGGCAAGTCGTATTGGGAGGCCGCCCTGGAAGGCGCCATCGAGGTGGTGCCGTCGGTCATTGCCTCGGTCACCACCACGGTGATCGCCTTCATGCCGCTTCTGTTCGTTTCCGGCATTATGGGGAAGATCGTCTGCGTTTTGCCGACGGTGATCATCACCATGCTGGTGGTCTCTTTGGGCGAGGCCATGACCATTCTGCCCTGCCACTTGTCGCACCGCGATAGTTTTCTGCTCAAGCTGCTCCACTACTACCTCTACCTGTTTCGCTGGGTTGTCCACTTGCTGCGCTGGCTCAATGGGATCGCCACGGCGGCCCTTGCCTGGGTGATTCGATCGGTTTATGCCCCGGCGCTGCACCTGGCGCTTGGCAACCGGGCCGTGTTTCTGTCGGGCTGCGTGGCGTCGTTGGTCTTGACCTTTGGGCTCGTGCGAGCCGGCGTCACGCCCTGGGTCTTCTTTCCTAAGGTCGACAGCAATTCGCTCCAGGCGGCAATCACCTTCCCGGATGGAACACCGGCCGACGTCACCGATCGCTGGACTCGTCATGTCGAAGACGCCTTCTGGCGCGTCGCCGAGCGGTTCGAGAAGGACGGCGTCCAGATTGCCAGGTCGACCTATCGCACGGTGGGATCGCAGATCGGCGTGCGGGGGCCCCGGTCGGCCATGTCGACCAGTACCAGCGGCGCCAGCCACCTGGGCGGAGTCGAGATCGAATTGATCGACGCGTCGAAACGCCCCGTGCGGAGCGATGAAATCGTGGCCCTCTGGCGCAAGGAAGTGGGGCATATTCCCGGCGTGGAGAGTCTCACCTTCGGCGAAGCCATGGGGCCCGGCGGCGCGCCGGTCGAGTTCAAGGTGACCGCCAATCACCAGGCCCTGCCGTATCTCGACGAGGTGGTCGAGAAGTGCAAAGAGACGTTGTCGGGTTATCCGGGGGTTTCCGACGTGACCGACGACTCCCTGCCCGGCAAGTGGGAGTTCCGCCTGCGCGTCAAGCCGGAGGCCAGGGCCATGGGCGTTCGCACGGCCGACCTGGCCGAGACGGTTCGCGCCCATTACTACGGGCAGGAAGTGATGCGCTTGCAGCGGGGACGCCATGAGGTCAAACTCATGGTCCGCTATCCGCGCGAGGACCGCCACAAGCTGGCTCGGTTTGAAGAGATCCGCGTGCGAACGGTCAGCGGCGCCGAGCAGCCGCTCACCGAGCTGGCCGAGGTCGACGTGGTCCGCGGCTATTCCACCATCACGCGAATCGACCAGTTGCGCTGCGTGACGATCGAAGCCGATATGGACGAAGCGGTGGGCAACGCGGGCAACGTGGTCCGTCAGTTGCAAGAAACCGTGTTTCCCGAAATCCTCGCCGAGTATCCCGGCATCCGCATTCGTTGGGAGGGGCAGCAGGAGCAGCAGCAGGAATCGATGGAAAGCATGATGAAGGGCTTTCAGGTGGCCCTGTTGGCCATGTTTGTCCTGCTTGCCTTCGAGTTCAAGTCCTATGCCCAGCCGATCATTATCCTGGTGATCATTCCCTTTGGCGTCATCGGCGCCGTGGCGGGGCATGCCTTGCAAGGCCTGCCGCTGACGCTCTTCAGCATGTTCGGCCTGGTGGCCCTGAGCGGGATCGTGATCAACGATTCGATCGTGCTCGTCGACTTCATCAACCACATGCGCAATTCCGGAATGGGCCTTCGCGAGGCGGTGGTCCAGGCGGGCCAGCGCCGCTTCCGCCCCGTTCTGCTGACCACGACCACCACGGTGGGCGGGCTGACGCCCATTCTGCTGGAAACCTCGTTCCAGGCCCAGATGCTCATTCCGATGGCCACCAGCATCGCCTTTGGCGAGATTTTTGCCACGATCCTCGTGCTCTTTCTCGTTCCCGTCCTGTATTCGTTGTACGGCGATGGGTGCGCCCTGATGGGCATGGAGACACCGCATGGAGAAGTTGCCTCCGACGAGTGTGGCAATACGGCCCGCCCGGGCGAACAGCCCTTGGACGACCAACTCGATTGTAGTCCAGCGAGCATGCCGGCCTGATGAGCCACCTGGCAGGAATGACTGGCACTAATGCGGCTTGCCGGAAGCCAACCCTTCCGCCAACTTCTGCCAACGGTCAACCCGAAAGTGCTGAAGCATGATCGGCGGCAGTTCGGTGATCAGGGCCTGGGCCTTCTGGGCGGCCTGAGAGGAGCCGGCCGAGTCTCCCAAGGTCTTCGAGACCTCGGCCAGTTGCAGGTAGGCCTCTGCCAGGAAACGCCGCGTGATGGAACTGTTGGCCAATTCGGTGGGCATGGTCGAAGGCGACTGGATCACTTCTTCGAGCAGTTCGCGTGCCTCCTCGGCATGGCCTTGCAGCCAGAGCACACCGGCCAGGATCGAGCGCACGCGGAGATAGCCGATCTGGTAGAACGTCGATGACGGGTTGGTTTCGCGCACTTCCTTCATCAAGGCAAGGGCTTGGCGGCAATAGGGCTCGGCTTCATCCCACTGGTCCAAATCGATGAGCAGATCCGCCAGGGTGGAGTAACAACGTGCGAGCAGATCCTTGTATTCGTTGATATCGGGGTACTGGGCGGCAAGTTGTTCGGCAATCGTGACAGCCCGCCCAAGACGCCCACGCTGCTCGGCGGCGGTGTCCTGGTCGGGATTGGAGAGAGCCGAATGGCAGGCAATCATGTAAGCATGGGCCAGGGCGGACTGATAGCGCGGATTGTCCGGGAAGTCGCGAGCGAGTTCCTCCAGGATGCGCAGCGCGGCGGCTTGGGCCGGCGATTCGGCACCGTCCGTTTGATCCAGGCGGTTGGTCATCCAGAGCAGGTGGAGGCACTCGGCCATGAACAGTCGCGTGTCGCCATCGTGTGGGTTTTCTTTGCTCAGGGTCGCCAGGAGTTCAAAGGCCTGATCGAGCAACTTGGCAATTCGCTTTCGATTTTCGGAGGCGTCGGGACGCCCGGGACCGAGGGCGTCTTCCATGGCGTAGGATCGGGCCAGGAAGGAATAGGTTCGTGCGAGTTCAAAGCGGTAGCTTGCGGCCTCGGCTTCGTCCTTCGAGACCGTTTCGAGGATCTCAAGGGCTTCCTGGTGTTCCTTGAGCGAATCGGAAAAACGGCCCATGGCCCCGGCCAATTCGCCCAACTCGTTGTGAACAAACGCCGCGTCCACCCGCAATTCCGGCGGTAAGACGCCGGTTTGCTTCCAACGCTGGTAGTCCTCAAGGGCCCGGCGGTACGCCGTCTGAGCCTCCTCGAGCCGGCCAAGCCGCTGGTAGATCTCTCCCATGCGCCGACGGGCGACGGCTGTTTCGTAGAGCCAACGCTCGTTGTCTTGATTCGCCTCGGCAAAGCGATCATAGAAACCCAGGATGTTCTCGAGCAGGGCGGCGTCCTGGGGGCTGATCCGCGATGGGGCCGAACCGTTCCGTTGCAGCGTTCCGTCGGCCGTGTCCTGGAAGGCCGACGAGGCGGAAGGGCCTCCCACCTGGTCGAAGATGGCGCCGAAGGCCTTGGCCGCGAGGCGAAGGTTGTCGTCGGACTTCTCCCGAAGCCGCGTCTCTCGTTCCAGGGCGAGCTTCCGCTGGTGGTAGCGGATGCCGCCTCCGCACACGACCAGGATCATCAGCACCAAGGCCAATGCACTGACCGACGCCAGGGCCGGGTTCCGCCGGCACCAACGCCAGGCGTGTTCTACGAGGCTTGCCCGACGTGCCCGTATGGGGCGATCGTCAAGAAACCGCTCCAGGTCCTCGGCCAGTTCCCCCGCGGACTGATAGCGCCGCTCGGGTTCGTGAGCGATTGCCTTGAGAACGATTGTTTCCAGGTCGCGGGGGACTTCGCGATTCAGGCTTCGGGGGCGCGGGGGCGTGTCGTGACTCACCTGGCGCAGCAACTTGCCCCGGTTCGAGGCCTCGAAGGCCGGGCGCAGGGTCAACAGCTCGTACAGGGTGAGTCCCAGGCTGTAAATGTCGGTGCGGCGATCGGAGATCCCTTCCAGTTGCTCCGGGGCCATGTAGCGGAGCGTGCCGATCATGTCGCCCGGTCGGGTCAGGTCGTCCTGCTCGGCCAGTTTGGCCAGGCCGAAGTCGGTCACCCAGATCGTGCCGGTCCGGCCCAGCATGAGGTTGCCGGGCTTGATGTCGCGATGAAGTGTTCCCTGGTGGTGCGCGTAGTGGACGGCCGACGCCGCCTGCATCCCCACCGCGGCCACATTCCGCCAGTAACGCCGCCGAAGGTTCCGAGTGGTTCCCTCGCCCGGTTGAGATGAATCCGTTGACGGCTTCTGTGGCTCGCCTGCCGATCCATTGGTCGAATCGCTTGTCCTTTCCGTGGCGGGGGCCCGGGTGTCGAAATGGGTCGACGATGAGCCCATCCTGCCGTGAAGCAGGTGGAGGGCGACCTGCTCGGCCGAGCAAAGGGCAAAGGGGGAACTCGGATCTTCCCGCTCCGCATCACCGCTGGCGAGAGTGCCTGTTTGACCAACGGTGACGCTCGGATTGAGCGTGCCGAGAACGCGGTCCAGACTTTGACCTTCGATGAACTGCATCACGTAGAAGTGGCGTCCCTGGTCTTCGCCCGTTCCGAAGACGGGGACGATGTTGGTGTGGTGCAGCCTGGCCGCCGCCTGGGCCTCGCGGCGGAATCGTTCGACGGTGCGGGGCGACGCCATCATCTCGGGGGCCAGCACCTTCAGCGCGACCAGCCTTCCCAGCGAGTGCTGCTCGGCCAGGTAGACGACGCCCATGCCACCGCGACCGATTTCCCGCCGGATATGGAAATCGCCCAGCTGGGAGGGCATCTCCGGTTCGGTCGCCCCGGAACGCGAGGAGCCGCTTGGGGAGTGCGTTCCGCTCTTGAGCCCTTCCATCATCATCAAGGTGGGGAAAAGGCTGCGAATTCGGTCGGACCACTCGGGGTGGACCTCGGCATATTCCGTGATTGACGGTCGTTCGCCGCGGCGGTGTCGCGCGAGGAACTCCTCCGCCAACATCTCAACCGGATCTCGTGTTTCGTCCGAATGGCTCATGGCCCACCCCAGGATAGACCGGGAATCCCTTCCACCGCTCCTCGCAGTCGCTCGAGGGCGCGAATATAGCGTTTGCTGGCGGCCGCGGTCGTGATTTCCAGTTCCTCGGCGGCTTCCGCGTTCGTCAACTCTTCAAAATGGCGAAGCGACAGGATCTCGCGGTCAAGCGGTTCCAGTCCGTCGAGGGCCTTGCGGAGCCGATCCTGCAATTCGGCCCGGGCGACCGCCATGCTGGGCGACGTGAGCTTGCCCGCCAGCCCGAACGACAACGATTCCGATCGCACGTTCGGGCGAGCGTGGATCCGCAAGGACACCTCCTGCTTGGCGTCCCGCATCTTGGCGCCGAGGTGCCGGCGATGGGTGGCCATGAGCCGCTCGCCCGTCAGGAACCGCAACCAGAGGAAGGGCGGCATCGGCACGTCGGTGAGATACCGTTCCAACTGCTTCGAGGCATCGACGAAGGCCTCCTGCAGCACATCCGACGGATCGACGCGTCCTGCCACGCGGCGGTCCAGACGCATGTCGACCATACGCCGCAATCGCTCGCGGTGTTCGGTAAACAACTCCGCGAGCCCGGATTGCCCCTGCTCCCGCAGCTTGGCAACGGCTTCCTCGGATCGGTTCTTCAGATGATCGGACATACCTCTATTCTAGAGGGAAGGGCGAAACGTTCCCACCTCGCTTTCGGGGTGAGCCTAGTAGTGCAGGGGGCCAGCTTCCGTGCAAAAAAGGGGGAGGATTTGCTTGCATTCCTTGTGACTGCTACTGGCTGGACGTGGACAACGTTTGTCTGACATCGGATAGCGTTCCCGAACCTTCGACTATGGCGATCTTCGCAGCCACAAGAGGGACGACAGGCTGCGTGGGAATATGGGTTGCGTTCGCGCGTGAACTTTTTGAACTTTGCGTTTTTTTGTACTTTTGACCCTTTTGGCTCATCGGAGGGGGCTTTGGGTTGAAAGGGTGATGGATTTTCTGCCGGTGCGGTGATGGTAGCAGAGGGTTGTCAAAGAGCGGGGCCTTGTTAGTGTACGGCAGTATATCTGTTCTTGATGGTCAGGTGAAGGGGAAAATTGGCCAGGGGCGCGTCGGGGGAGGTAGACCAAGATCCTCTTGTGCAATGAGTTTGAATTTTGCAACGTATCGGGGGTTGTTGCAAAACACTCGGGCGTGAGGCAGGAACGCAAGTGCCGGATGCGCTGATATTTACACTGTGGCGCAAAGTCGCAAGTGCGTCCACTCGGCGGAGGGGGCGTTGCAAAACCCCTCCTGGCGAGGGGGGGTGGGATGCCTGCTGATGTTCGGCACTGCTTACGAGAAACTCCAGACAGAGCGGGTCTGGATCACATCAACCGTCAGCCTGCAGTGACGCGCCCGCGAGCCCGCCCACATGCCTCGCCACCGCCTGTCCCAAGTGATCCAGGTGATAGCCGCCTTCGAGGACGCTGACCACTCTGCCGTCTACGTGCCGATCGGCCAACCCGACAAGTTCCGACGTAATCCAGCCGTACGACTCCGGCTCCAGTCGAAGATGAGAGACCGTGTCGGCGGAAAGCGCGTCGAACCCTGCACTGAGGAGCAGAAACTCGGGACGATACTCGTCCAACCGCGGGAGGATCTGTTGGTCAAACGCGTCACGATATTCGGTGTCTCCCGCACCGCGGCCTAGGGGGATGTTCAGGGTGAAGCCGGTGCCCTCGCCTGTTCCCGTCTCCGTCTCCTTGCCCGTCCCCGGAAATCGGATCGAACCGGGGCGCTCGTGGATGCTGATGTAAAGCACGTCCGCTCGGTCCTCGAAGATGTGCTGCGTGCCATTGCCGTGATGCACGTCGAAATCAACGATCGCAACGCGGTTCAAACCATGGTCGCGAATCAGGTGTTCCGCCGCTACGGCCACATTGTTGAACACACAGAACCCCATTACCCGATCTGCCTCCGCATGGTGCCCTGGCGGTCGAACGGCACAGAATGCCCGTTGCGCCGTTCCTGCCATGATCGCGTCGCAGGCCGCCATCGCCCCGCCCACCGCCAGGGCGGCCACGTCATAGCTTTTGTCGCAGAGTTTCGTGTCGCCGTTGCCGAGTCCCGCGGCTCCCTCGTGGCAGACTCTTCGAATCAGTTCCACATAGGCCGGCTCGTGTACCATCGCGATTTCCTCGGCCGTCGCTTGGCGGAAGGGAATCGGCGCCATTCGATCGAGCAACTTCTCCTCTCGTAATGCCTCCAGGATGACATTGAGCCGCGCCGGTTGCTCTGGATGGACGTCGCCCGTGTCATGGTCGAGGAATCGGGGATCATAGATCAATCCAACTGCTGCCGGCATGACGCATCGGGAGAAATGAGATCTGGGGTTTTGTCAGATTTCCTTTGACGCGGCGGCGGGCACGTGGCGCTGACGGGACGAATGGGGCCAGCGTCGAATATCTGGCCGAAGGCCTTTTTTCACCGTAGCCCAGGGCAACGCCCTGGGGCTCAGCCAAACCCACCCCCTTTTGGCCAACGGCCATATTCACAGGGCGACGTTACGAACAAGTGAATATGGCCTTCGGCCAAACGTTGAACATCACGCACCGATTCCTGGGGTTTCACCCCAGGCTACGGTGAAAGTAGGCCTTCGGCCAAACATCATTCAGCCAGGGTCTGCACACCTAACCTTGCGGCATCCCCCAACCGTCGTATGGGCCGCTACTTCTCCAGGATCTTGACGCGGATGTTGTTCCAGAGGACCTTTCCCTGATTCCCTTGGTGGATCTGGAGTCCGAAACATCCCTTGGGATAGCTGCCATCGTCGACCCAGTGGGCGGCCGGAACGCCGTTGACCCATGTCTTCACGACGTTGCCTTGGGCCGACACGGTCAAACGATTCCAGCCCTCTTCGAGCGCCTTGCGGGCGTCTCGATGTTCCACCAGCCACAGGGGATAAAAGAATCCGCCGCAACTCTGGCCGTAGATTCCGCCGGACCAACCGCGTCCCGAGCCAAAACCTTCCATTTCCGCCTGGGGACCAAAAACGGTGACCTTGCCCTTGGGATTCTTCTTCATCTGGGCGCGGAACATCACGCCCGAGTTACAGTCCACTTCCCACTTCATGTCGCATGTGAAGATGAAGTCGGCGTAGTCGGCCGCGTCGGTGCAGAGATAGGTGCTCGATGAACCTGGAACGCAGGTCCCCACAATGCAGCCATCCTTGACTTCAAAGGTGCAAGTTCCACCTTGCGGGGTCCAGCCGCTGAGATCCTTGCCATTGAACAGCGGCTTGAATCCCTCGGTCAGCTCCGGTTCGGCATCCTCGTTGAGCAGCGTTTTCGCCGGATCGGGGACATTCTTCTGTTTCTCGTATTTCTTGATCCAGTCCGGCTGTTTTTCCTTATCCAGGGTGCCCGCCACTGCGAACGCAGGAATGATCAGCGAGAAAACGGTGAGCGTCGTTGTGAGCCGGCGTCGCAAGGAACGTGGGTCTAGCAGCATTAGGGTTCTCCGATTCGTTGCTTTGGGGCTAATCAGCTTCTGGAGTCTTTCCGGAAGAACGGTTCGCTTCAGACACATGAGAATGGAAACAAGGGTAAAACACCACGGAGGGCACAGAGGACACGGAGAAGAATGGAGTAACAGAGAAATGACGAAACAAATCGGAAGACCTGAATGAGAAGGTTGTGCATGATACAACTTTCGAGCCTTAGGTCATTCGTCATTCCTTCGACATTTGCCTTGCGACATTCTTCATTAGACTGGATTTTCCTCTGTGTCCTCCGTGCCCTCCGTGGTTGTTTCTTTGTTTTCCAGACTTGTTGCAGAGCAATGTCCATCCAGCCTATATCGCTTATAAGCGGTCCGTGATCCCGCGTCCACCATTTCCAGGTGCATTTTTAGAGACCCTGCCGGATCCTCAGGCCTGTTGGAGCTTCTCCCTTGCCTCTTTCAGGGGCCGGCAGGCGTCGGCCAGGGAGGGGGCCAGTCGGGGCAGACGGCGGCCAATGTACTCCAGGTGATCGGCGCCGGCTCGATTGAAAGCCTGAAGTCGGCGAACGAAAGGCGACTGGCTGGCCTCGACCACCCCGCGGAAAACGAAGTTGATTTCCGAGCACTCCAGGGAAAGGACCAGTTCCAGAGCCTCCGCCAGGGTGTTCAGCAACTGGGCCGTCTTCTCGGCAGCGTGCATGTGGGCTTCGAGCCCCGGCAGGCTTTTGAGGGATTGGCTGAACAGGTCCGATTTCCAATCCCCTCGTCGCATGGAGGCCGAGCAAAGTTGGAGCAATTCGTAGTGTTCCTGCTCCTGGCATGCCAGTGCGGTGAAGAACTCCTCGGCTTCGGGATTCTCGGAAAAGCGATTCGCCATGTCCTCGTAGATCCGTTTGGCGCGGAGTTCGAGTTCACCGCACCGTTGGATCGGCTCGCACCAGGCTTTCGTGGCGAGCTTGGCCCGTGGGGCAGGACTGAGGAGAGAGAGAAACGTGGCGCCCGGGGGAGCCAGGAGGGCACGGATGAAGACTCGCCATCCGAAACAGCGAATCGTCACGATCGGATGGGCCAGGATATTCCGCTTCCGGATCACCCCCACCATGCGCGTGCCCCCTTTTTGCAACGCAGGTGTTGTCGTCGTATTTGCGTGTTCTCGCAACTTCGAAAGGCGAGGCAGAACAGGCAGTCGCGAAAACTCTACCAGACGCACGATTTGATGATCAAAAAGAGAACCACCACGATAATGGTCCCGCAGATCATGATGATCAGGCTGGGTGGGTCTCCGCTGTTGTAATCCGGTTCAGGCATGGTTCTATCTCACCGCACAACTATAATCTGTTGGCGGGGAACAAGCAAATGGGCAGCGGCTGATCGGCTGAACTGGGCGACCCTCTGTCGCCATGAGACAGGTCGCGATTTGTATCCGACGCATTGTGTCCGTCTTGCCGTCCGCGTGGGCTACTTCGTGATCCACCAACGGCCGCGACGATAGACCATGTCGACCTCGAGCGGTTCGCTGGCGATCGACTCGATGCTGAGGAAAGCGCGATATCCCTCCTGTTTCACTTCCACCTTTCCGTCCTTGGCAATCATGGGGCCTATTGCCTTGGCTGCCAGCAAGAAGCCCCGCCGCTCGCTCTTGGGGATATGGCTGGCTGCATCTTCAATCCTGCCTGCCCGCAAGGCTGCGGCGAAGGCCTTGCCCACGCTGACCGGATCATAGAGAACGAGCGTCTTATCGGGCGGCGCGTCGATCTTCGGATTGACTCGCCGAAGCTCTTCGCAATAGTGGACCAATGTTTGAGCCGGCAGGTCCTCGAGTCCTGTACTACCACTGCACGACACGATGCAATTGCCTTGCCGAACGCAATACATGTCGGCTCCGCGCTTCTTCATGACGGTGACGCCGGGCTTGCCTGCGTCTTCGTATTTCGTTTTGTCAAAGAGCTGAGAGAAAGCTGTTTCAGCTACCGCCGGGCTGGTGCATACCAACACGCGCACGTGGAGCCTTCGACCGTCCTTGTCGAAGTTGTGCTCGCCGCTTGCGGCAACGCCCTTCGCTCCAAGCGACAGAATAACCATTGCTTCCGCGTTCAACTTGTCCTTGCGAAAATCGGCGTAGTCGTCTAGCACAACACCCGGTGTGAGTTTCCACCCGTCCGCAACCATCGCCTTCGGCGGTTTGAGTTCCGAGACTTTGCCCGTGAAATGGAAAGGCGTTTCGACATTGCGTTTATCGCCATCGGGCTCCCCAGCTCCCAGGCGTAGGCAAAGGAAACAGAAGAGCACGGAGAGCACAACGTGCAGGGAGCGAGGGAATTCAGATTGGAACATGGCTGCGACTTTCTCGTGCGGGAGGCAGGAATAGCCCAACTGACCGTTGTTGCCGGATAGCCTCTCAATTGACATTCGGATTGAGGGCAGTACGGAGATAGAATTGTACTGATTGCTTGCCCGGCATCAAACGCGTCGCGACGTTCATTTCAGCGATGGACTGGCACATTTGATGCCTGCGAGCAAGGTTGCCGATTCTTCATGCTTCCACAATCAACCCCGGCTCAACAAACACCAGGCGTGCTGCAATCTGCGCGTCGGGCAGGCCGTAGAGTTGGGCCACGGCGGATCGGTAGGCTTCGAGCTGGGGGCGATAGTGTTCTCGTTTCGCCTCGACGGCTTCGGGGGAGGAAGGGTCAAGGGCGTCGCTCTTGAAATCGAGGATTTCGGCGGAAACCGCCGTCTCGCCCTCGAAGAGAACCACGAGCCGGTCGATGGTGCCGCGGAGGATCGTCTCTTCATGCCGCACGACGAAGGGGCGCTCATTCCACGCAGTCGTTTGGAATTGGGGCGGATAGGCCGACCGGCTCAGAATCGCCCGGACATCGGGCTTTGCCAGGGCCCGTTGGAATCGGCCGATCACGGCGCCGAGGTTGGTTTGCGGAAGCTGCAGGGCTTGAAGCTTGCGACGCAGCAGAGCCTCGTCGGGCTCGCCCTCGTCCAGCCACCGGACTTGTTCGAAGCAGGCGTGCATGGCCGTGCCCCAGTCCATGGCGGCCGAGCGATCGAGCCGCATTTGCTCGGCCAGGTCGACGCGGGGCCCGCCTTCCAATTGCGAAGGGCTCTGGCTCTCCAGGCCCCGCCGTGCCGCGCCTTTGCGAGGGGCCAGGCGAACGACGAGCGGCGCCGGTTCTTCCACGGCAGTCCGCGGCTCGACGGGGGGCAGGAGGTCGGTCCAGGCCGGATTGCCGTTCTCGTAGAGCACCGCATGAGCCTCACAGGGACGGTCCGGGGCTAGAGCGGCCCGGAGAATGCCGGCGGCCGTGGCGGGAATGGATTTCTCGTTCTCCTTGGCCGGCGCGATGATCATGTGCAGGGCATGGACGGGACGGGTCAACGCTACGTAGAGGACGCACAGGGCTTCTTCGATTTGCTGCCGCTCATAGCTGGCGAACATCTCCTGAAACTTTCGGGGCAGAAGCGTCTGGAGGTCCTTGCTCACGTAGCGGCAGATGCGCTCGATCGGCTGGGCGGGACCTGGCCGGCCCACGACCAGTTGCGGCGGCTGGCCCTTCAACCGGGAATCGAGTTCAGGAAGCACGCACACGTCGAATTGCAGGCCCTTGGACTGGTGGACCGTCATGACGCGGACTCGGGCGGCGCTGGGCGACTCCACTCGCTTCGTCTCGACATATTCAACGAAATCGTCGGGGCGCGTCGTGGCGCCGGGCTCGTAGGCGTAGGCCAGTTCGACCAACTGGAGCAGGCGATTCAGGTCGCGCCGGTCGCAGTGGGCCGCCAACTGCTCAGTCCAACTGCGGAGGACCGGCCCGTAGCCTTCGTCCACAAGACGGCGGCGGGCCAGCCGGGAGAAACGCAGGGCTGCGTGCTCATCGCGGAAGTCTTGCAGGGCGACGAGCCCCGCCAATGGGCTGTGGGCCACGTGGAAGCGGGCCGTTGTGTCGCCGGGATGATCGGCCAGGGTCAAGAGCGACATGAGCAACTGCACGGCCGGCGAGTCGATCAGAGGGTTGCCACCTTCTTCGCTCGCCTCCACGTGGCGCTGACGCAGTTCGTAGATCATCCGGGCCACGGCGGCATTGGTGCGGACAAGAACGCCGATCGAACCGTTTGGAACCGTCTCGGCCAATTGGGCAACATGATCGGCCGCGTGCGTCAGCGTCGTGGTCTTCTGGTCGCCGTCCTCTTCGGCAGCCGGCGCCACGATCAGGCGGCAATGGCCCTCGAGCTCGGTTCGGGCCGTCGAGTGCTCGGCGTACCGTCCCTGCCAGTGAGACGCTGCATCCGGATAGCGATCGAGGACGTCGTTGGATGCAAGGCTCTGGAAGATCCGGTTGACCGTTTCGATGACCGGAGCGCTGGAACGCCAACTCTTCTCCAGGCTGTCGAAGCTCAGCCCCGCCAATTCATCCTCCAGGGCCTCGAAAATCTCCGCCACGCCGCCTCGCCAGCCGTAGATCGCCTGCTTTACGTCACCGACGCAGAAGAACGACTGCCTGGAGGCTGTCGGATCGCGATCGGCACGCGGAGCCTGGCTGCTCACCGCACCGGTGATTCGCTGGGCGAAGGGACGGAGCACGTGCCATTGGCCGGGGGACGTGTCCTGGAATTCGTCGAGCAGGAGATGAGCCACGCGGGCGTCGAGGCGGTAGACAACCCGTCCGAGTTCGCTTTCGTCGAGCCTGTCGGCCAGCAGGCGAGTCACGTCGTCGAAGCGAAGGCTTCGACGGCGAAGCTTCATTTGCCGATAGGCCTCGTCGAAGCGGGCGAGAAGGTGGTGCGTCGCCTCGGTCTGGTCGACGATCCGGTTGACGAGTTTGTCCCGGGCATGTTCCAGCAAGGGCACGTAGGCGGCCACCAACTCGTCGGGCAGGTCCTTCTTGTAGTATTTGCGCTCGCCGGCAAGGACTTTGGCGGCAATGCCCTTCGAAAGGAACTCAGGCCAGCTTTCGGCCAGGGCGTTGGCCAAATCGCCGGCCCTCGCCTTTTCGAAACGCTTGTCGGCGGGAAGAGGAGCCGATTCGAGGGCAAGGATGGCCTCGTCAAAGGCCTCTTTCTTGAGCGGCGTGCGACGCGGCAATGCCGACCAGGCCTCGGCCGGAGCCTCCATGTAGTAGCCGTACAATTCGCTGACCAGTCCGGCAATCTGCTCGGCCACGCTTCGCGCGGCCTCTCCCTTGGTGAGCAGGTGCATGAGCCGGACCACGTCGGCCGTATCCTCTTTCTGAAGGACCGAGCGAATGGCGTCGTTGCGAAGCCGCGCGTCGTCGATTTCCTCGGCGATCTGCCAGCCCGGCGGCAGACCCAGTTCGAGGGCGAAACTCTGGGCGATTTGAATGAAGAAGCTGTCCAGGGTCGACACGCGGAGCCGGTGGACCTGGCGGAGAAGGCATCGCAGCACCGCGAGGCATCGCGGGCGATCAAACGAGGTGGCGTGGATGTTCTGGGCGAGGGCTGCGAGCTTTTTGGGATCGTCGGCCGCCTCGGCCAGTCGAAACAGCACCCGCTGCAGGATCTCTCCCGCCGCCTTGCGGGTGAACGTGGTGGCTAGGATGGTGTCCGGCGAGACAGCGTTGGCGGCCAGGGCGATATAGCGGTTGCTGAGTTGGAAGGTCTTGCCCGTTCCCGCCGAGGCGCGGACGATGACGTTCGGGAAGGGATTCGCGCTCACCTCTCGCCTCCTTCCTCGTGCAGAGCGTCGGCCAGGGCGCCGAACTGTCCGTCCTGGCAAATGGCGGCGAATTCTTCCGAAAACGCCGGCGGCGGCAGGGTGGGCGGCCAGAACTCGGCGTTGCGGATACGGCGGACCACCTCCTCCGCCACCCGATCCGCCTCGGAGAAGTCGTCTTCCGTCCAGGGGGCGAAGAGCGGGCCGATCTTGGTCGTGTCCTTGGGCAGCACGATGTAGCCCACGCGGATCGGCCCCTCGCCTTCCGAGGCGTAGGCCATGTGCCGGTAGAGGGGCAGTTGCAGATCCACCCACTCGTCGCCCCTGCGATGCACTTGCTCGGGCTTCTTGGCCGTGTCCGACGTCTTGTTGTCGAATATGACGCGCTCTCCCGTCATTTCATTCAGGTCGATCCGGTCGATCCGGCCGTGCAGATCGAGAGGCACGCCATCGACCAGGAGCGAGGTTCCCTGGCCCCCGAGGTCCTGCTCGACGGCGTCGATTCGCCATCCCTGGCTCGCCCACTCGGCCTGCCACCGCGCGAAGTGCATGAGCCGCCGTCGCAGCTGCTCGACCTGGACGCGCACGGCGGGGAGCGGATCGCTGCCGTAAAACGCTTTCGCGTAGCGATTGAGCGAGTCGCTGAGGAACGCGGAGATCTCGTCGTTGTGCATGCTGGCGGCCAACTCGCTTTTGCCAAAATCGCCGAGCACCTCGTGGGCCAGGTTGCCGAAGCCGGCCGCATCGAGTTCCTCGCCCCAGTCGGACAGGGCGGCCAGGCGGAGGCGGTGTTTCAGATAGTAGCGGTAGGGACAGGCCAGGTAGTCGCGAAACTCGGTCACCCGCATGGAGCGGACCGGGGCATCGAGCGGTTCGGGAAGAGGCGGTACCAGTCGGGTGCGGGACTGACCGGGCACGAGTGCCCCCTGGGGAACCGAAACAGGTTGGCCGGCGCGGTCGTCGTCGAAGTACGCCAAGGCCCGGCGTGCTGCCACGGCGTCGTCGCAGGCGAAGAAGAGCCGGCTGGGAGTGAGCGGATTTCCATCGGGACTCGATCGGCCCGCAATCAGCTTGAGCGTCGGCCCCGGACGCGACGCGGCCAGCACCGAGAGGGCGTACAGGTCGCGGGCGTAGCGCCGGTCGTTATCTTCGATGCCCAGTTGGCGGCGGATGTGGTCCGGCAGAAAGAGATCCGCGCTGAGCGAATCGGGGATCGTCTGATCATTCATGCCGCAGACGACCATGGCAGGGGCGTCGTCCAGGGGCAATTCGAGCCAGCCGAGCAGTTCCACGGCGTCGGGGTCGGCAAGGGGCGCGATCGTTTCTCCGTCCAGTTGACGCAGGAGGAGTCGCAAGGCCTCCGGGGCCTCAATTTCGGGATCAAGGGTGGGGTAGTGCTCCAGGGCCAGGTTGGCGGACAGGGTGCGGAACACCTTTTCGCAGGCCAACCAGTGTGTGCGGTCGGGTTCCTCGTGGCGGCGCAGGGGGCGGCCTCCGAAGAGGGTTGCCAGCAAGGCGAGAATCGGTTGACCCCACTGGCTCAACCGACGCCGCGGCGAGGGATGGCGACGCGGTCCAATAGCCCCGAGTGTGTCTTCGAAAAGCTGCTGAAGCTTGCGGCACGCGTCCTTCAGGCCCGCGTATTCTTCCGGTTTGCCGCGCCAATCGTCGTCGAGGGCGGCCGGAAGATGGCGACTTCGATAGCCGTCCAGCTCGCTCAGCCAGTCGCCGCCCACTCCCGCGGAGGCGAGCCAGGCATCGAGCGCGGGATGGCGGAGCAGGGCGGCCAGGGAAGCGAATGAACCCGTTTCGAGATAGTCGGCCACAACAGAGAGCAGGAGATAGGGCGACGATCGGCCTATCGGTCGGCCGGCACCGTAACGTGTCACCACCCCGCACTGGGCGAGCTGTTGCTGGACGTAAGGGATTAAAGGCTCCGAAGGCACTCCTACCGAGATCTCCTCGGCGGAGAAACGACCGTTCCAGTCCGCCAACGTCCCGGCAACGGCCAGGGCCTGATCGGTCGGATCGTCGACGACCTCGATCTGATCGTCCTCCAGCGGCAAGGTAACTTCCTGCCAGGCCGGCACTTCGAGACACCCGTGGGAATCGAAGCGGTGGGCGATCGATTCCGGGGCAAAGATGAGCGTCGTCACCCGGTCGGCTACAAGGTCCAGAATCTGCCGCTGGGCTCGGTTCAGGTCCGCCGTGCCCACGAGGATTACCTCTCGATCAGCGCGGCATTCTTGGTGCGTGATGGCGAACAGGCGAGCCGTTTGCAGATCCCAGAGTTCCAGCGAGTCGAGCAACTCGAGATAGGTTTTTTGCACGACGGACAGGGCCTGCCATCGGGCGTGTTCCGGGAAGTCTTCAAGTTGAGCCCCGCATTCGGCCACCTGGCGGAAGTCCAGACCGTCGCCGGCCAGTTCGCGGTGCAGCTTGGCAAGCATCTCGCCCAAGGCCAGGCGTCCTGCCAGGTCCGTTTCGGGCGGCAGGTCGGAAACGAGTTCCCGCAGGTAGCTCTCATCGGTTCTTCGCAAGGCTTCGACCCAGGCCAACTGCTGGGTGAGCCGGTCGGCAAAAGGACGCTGGGCCACATACAACAATTCCGGCAACTGCCCCACGGTGATCGTCGCGGGGGGACTGAGAGGGCGACCTGTGGCCTCCGCTCTCTCCAGCAGTAATTCTTCCAGTCGACGTCCTGCACGGCCGCCGGGCACTGCGAGAATAGTCCCCGAAAGATCCAAGGCTGCCTTCGAGGCAGGGGGCGGCAGAAACCGCTCGACCAAATAGTCGGCGGCAGCGGCGAGGGCCGGGTGATTCCATCCGAGAAAGACGCGATTGATGGGCATGAATCGAATCCGCGGGACTCTACGCGTTCTCACCCGCTTGTTCCAGGTAGCTGCGAAGGGCGGGGGTCAGGCGGGAGAGGAATTCTTCCAGGTTCTGGAGGGTCTCGGCGGCGTCCTCAGGCTTGCCGTCACGTCCCATCAATTCGAGCTGGAAGGCGAGTTGGAAGCCCTGTTCCGCCCCGAAGAATCGCAGGGATCCCTTCAGCGAATGGGCGGCGAGGTTCAACTGGGGCCCGTCGAACGGATCGAGAGCCTCACGCATTTGCGCCACCAGTTTCGAGTATTCTTCCAGATAGGTCTCGGTCACGACGCGGAGCAGATCGGCATCGCCCTTGACCGACTCCAGAGCAACCTGGGGATTCCACACCTGATCGGCCTGCCGATCCGGGGCGGTTGCCGGGGAGTCCCCCGACGGCAGATCGGGGGCCGGGAGTGGCTCGCTGGAAAGGCCCAGCACGTTGGCGATCGTCTGGAAGATCTGCTTTGCTCGAATGGGTTTGGCGATGTAGTCGTCCATGCCCGCCTTGAGACAACGCTGGCGATCGCCCTGCATCGCATGGGCGGTCATGGCCACGATCGGCACATGGCTGTCCGTTTCTCGCTCGCGGGCGCGAATGATCTCGGTGGTCTCCAGTCCGTCCATTTCGGGCATCTGCACGTCCATGAGGATCAGGTCGAAGCGATCCGATTCGAGGGCTCCCAGGACCTCGCGTCCATGGTTGGCAACGACCACCGCATGGCCGTGCCGTTCGAGCAGCCCCACCGCCAGTTTCTGGTTGACGAGGCTGTCTTCCGCGAGGAGGATCCGGAGCGGAGGAATCTGCTCGTCGGAAACGCGTCGGTCGCCTCGATACTCGTCTTCGGCGGCGGTGACGCCAAGGGCCATCACAATCGCGTCGAAGAGCTCGGACTGCTTGACCGGCTTGAGCAGATAGGCGGCCACGGAAAGCTCGTTGCAGCGTGAAATGTCGCCCGGACGATCTCCGGACGTGAGCATCATGATCACCGTGCTGGACAACTCCGAATCCTGCTTGACCCGTTCGGCCAGGGTGAAGCCGTCGTGATCGGGCATGTTCGCGTCGGTGAGCACGAGAGGGAACATTTCGCCCGCCAGGAAGGCTTCCCGCAGGGCCCCGAGGGCGCTGGGGACGTCGGAGACCGTGACGGGAACCATCCCCCAGTTCAGCAGCATTTCCTCGAGAATTCGGCGGTTGGTCTCGTTGTCGTCCACGACCAGAACCCGGGTTCCCGAAACGACGATGGGACGGGGATGCATCGGCTCCACCTGGCCCGGCGCGGGAAGGTCGAACCAGGAAGTGAAATGGAACGTGCTGCCGGAACCGAAATCGCTTTCCACCCAGATGTCGCCGCCCATGTATTCGACCAGGCGAGACGAAATAGCCAGGCCAAGCCCGGTGCCTCCAAAACGACGGGTGGTGGAGGAGTCCGCCTGCTCAAAGGCCTGGAAGACCGAGTCCAACTTGTCGCACGGGATGCCGATGCCCGTATCGCTGACCGAGAAGTGCAGCTGCGCCATGTCCTGCGATTTCTCGCGGAGTCGGACGTCGAGGACGACTTCGCCCTGGTCGGTGAACTTGATCGCGTTTCCGACCAGATTGATCACGATTTGACGGACCCGACCCATGTCGCCCAGCAACACCACCGGCACATCGGGATGAATTCGGCACGCCAGCTCAAGGCCCTTCGTATGGGCTCGATAGGCGAGGGACTTCATCGTGTCGCCGAGACTTTCGTGCAGATCGAACGGGGCATGGTCGAAATCAAGCTTGCCAGCCTCGATCTTCGAGAAGTCGAGGATATCGTTGATCAGCGAGAGCAGGGCGTCTCCCGACTCGATGACCATTCGCAGATACTCTCGCTGAGAATCGTTGAGATTCGAATCGAGAACGAGTTCGGTCATCCCGATGATCGCGTTCAGGGGGGTGCGGATCTCGTGGCTCATGTTGGCCAGGAAATCGCTCTTGGCCCGGTTCGCCGATTCGGCCGCTTCCTTGGCCTGCTGCATGGCCTGGGCCGCCTGCTTCTGCTCGGTGATATCGCGGGAAATGCCGAAGGTTCCGATGATCCGGCCGTCCTGGTCGTAGAGGGGAAGCTTCGTCGTGCTCACCCAGGTGTCGGTGCCGTCGGGCCACGTTTCCATCTCCTCCCGATCGATCAGGGGCTGGCCAGACTCCATGAGCCGCTCTTCGTCGGCGCGGGCTTCGCGAGCGTGCTCCTCTCGGAAATAGTCGAAGTCCGTCCGTCCGATCGCCTCGTCGGGGTTCTTCAGGGCGAAATAGTCGGCCATGGCCCGGTTGATCCGGATGAAGCGACTGGCCGAGTCCTTGAAGTAGATATTGTGCGGAAGATTGTCCAATAGCGCGCGAAGGAGGTAGCGTTCCTGCTCAAGTTCCGCCTCGGCCTGCTTTCGGTGGGTTACATCCCAGAAGACGGCCTGCACGCCCACGACGTTGCCCGAGGCGTTGCGAACCGGTGACTTCATCACCTGAACGAAACGGGTCTGCCCGTCTTTCTCGTAGCGTTCCACGTCCTCAAAGAGCTCGCCCGTCCGTGCCACCCGGATGTCGTCTTCGCGGTACTTCTCTGCCAGTTCGGGGGAATAGAAATCGAAGTCGGTCTTGTCGAGGATCTCTTTCGTCGACTTGCCAAGAAGCTCGCAGAAGGACTGGCTGGCGTAGGTGAAGCGTCCATCCAGATCCTTTCGCAGAATCTGAACGGGAAGATTGTCAACGAGGGAGGAAAAGAAGGCTTGAGAGTCGCGAATTGCCTTTTCGGCTCGACGGCGCTGCTGGTCGGCCGCCTCCAGTTGGGCGTTCCGCCGACGAAGCTCTCGCAGTTCGGTGAGCAACTGCTCCGTCGATTTCTCGTAATCCTGCATCCGCCGATACCTCAGGCTCGATGGGCCACCGCGTCCCTCTCGATGGCTGCCTCTCCTGAGATAGTAGCATGCCTTTGTAACCCGTTAAAGCTCCAGCGAGCTTTCGGTCCCCATTTTGAAGTGGGAGCCGATCCAAGCCACGTTCGCGATGACAGACCTTTTCCTCTCCGGTAGCGCAGATTTGCATCCTCAGATGAACCGGACCTGGAAAGATGGATTGCCTGGTTTGCCCGGCTTTTCTGCCTTCCGGCCAGTGCCAGGGGCGTTCTGAGCCAGAATCTTCCCAAGAAATCCCCGGAATTACCGCAGAGGCATATTCCCAGGCAACCTGTCTGGTGCTACATTGAGTGGCTCGCCTGTTCGTGGGCCCGCCTGCACAGGAGGTCGCGTGAGCGGGGAAATCCGCCGATTTCGCGGAAATTCCTTCGGCTTCACCGGCCCGGTCCTCCGAAAAGAGAGCTTATGTTCTCGCGGGCTCCGCCAAATGCGAATATCGCGAGATTTGGGGTTTCATTAGCTTGACGACTTATTGGAACCCTGGTACGATTTGAGGTTTCCGCTTTTCGAAGCGACATTATCTTTGGCAATTTGGAATTGGGCGACCTGGGAGAGCTTCTGTGGCTGGTCAAACGACGGAGATTATCCGCATTAGGATGGAGGCGTACGATCACGCCATTTTGGACCAGAGCGCGGCGGAAATCGTCGATACGGCGAAACGCACCGGCTCGGTGGTTCATGGCCCAATTCCTTTGCCGACTCGGATTGAACGCTACACGGTCTTGTCCAGTCCTCATGTGGACAAGAAAGCGCGGCAGCAATTTGAGATCCGTACCCACAAGCGGCTTGTGGATATTGTCCAGGCAACCGCCAAGACGATCGAGGCTCTCAATAAGCTGAGCCTTCCGGCTGGCGTGGACATCAAGATCAAGGCATCGGCGAGGCACTAGTCTGGTCGCTGCGTGTTGATAGAACGTATTTTTGGGAATTCCTATGATCTGGAAGCTGAGCGGGTAAGGCCGGCCATGCCGGTGTCTCCCGTGTCGGCAGACGGGTGAGAGGCGAGAACGATGGGTATCGGAATACTCGGCCGAAAGGTCGGGATGACGCAGGTCTACGATCCTGCCGGCAATGTGATTTCGGTGACTGTCATCCAGGCGGGCCCGTGCCATGTGCTCCAGGTGAAAACCGACGAGCGGGATGGCTATGAGGCTGTCCAAGTGGGCTTCCTGGATAAACCTCGTCGTCTTGCGCGTCGTAGCGAGCGCGGTCATGTCGCCAAGCTCGACAGTAAGCGGCAGCGTGCTCGTGCTGCCGCGGGGATCGCCACGGTCGAAAAGGCCGACTGTGAGCCCAAGCGATTCGTTCGCGAGTTCCGGATCTCTCCCGGTGATTATCAGGTCGGCCAGGAAATCAAGGTCGACGTTCTTGCCGAGGTCGCGTCGGTTGACGTGACTGGCACCAGCAAGGGTCGCGGTTATTCGGGTGCGATGAAGCGCCATAATTTCGCCGGCCAGCGTGCCTCTCACGGCGTGAAGAAATGCCATCGCCATCTCGGTGGTACCGGTTGCAGTGCCTATCCGTCCCGTATGTTCAAGGGGAAGCGGATGCCCGGTCAGTATGGCAATGCTCGTTGCACGGTGCGAAATCTCCGCGTGGTTCGGGTTGATGCGGAGAATGACTTGTTGCTTGTGTATGGTGCCGTTCCTGGGCCTAACGGAGGGCTGGTGTCGGTCCGTCCGACAAACCGTCTCCCGGTGCCGGTGGCGCAGTAAGAGACTGTTAGGGTGAAGTGCATGTCGGCGGTTTCGTGCTGTCGACGGTCAGTGAGACATAATTTGAGACGTCCCGTATCATGGTGAGCTTGCCTGTTTACGACCGAAACGGTTCGGAAGTCGGTAGTTACGACATCGACCCGGCCGAACTGGCTCCGCGGATCTCGAAGCAGTTGCTTCATGACGTCGTGGTCATGTACCAGGCGAATAAGCGGCAGGGGTCGGCGAAGACGAAGACGCGCGGCGAAGTGAGTGGCTCGACGAAGAAAATGTATCGTCAGAAAGGCACCGGTAATGCCCGGGCTGGCCATCGGCGGAGCGGTGTCCGTCGCGGCGGCGGTCACATCTTTGCGAAGCAGCCTCGCGACTACTCCTACCGACTGCCGAAGAAGGCGATCCGCCTGGCGACCCGGATGGCCATGGCGTCGAAACTTGAAGACAGTGAAGTGGTGTTGATTGACGAGTTGGCCTTCGCAGAGCCCAAAACGAAGCAGATGGCCTCCGTCCTCAAAGCGCTGAACCTGGGCGGAAGCTTGCTTGTGGCTGTCGAGGGGCACGATGTGAACGTGGTCAAGAGTATCCGCAATATCGCCGACGTGTCGGTGCTTCCGGTGGCGGAGTTGAATGCCTTGGAGGTGCTTCGTCCGAAGCGGATGCTGATGACGAAGGCTGCCTTGGACGCCTTCCGGGAAAAAGTGAAACGAGAAACGCAGGCATCGTGACTGTAAGGGAAGTCAGGCCATGGCACGTGATGTCACGAAATCGAAATTGAGCTTGGAGCCGTACCAGGTGATCCTTCGTCCGTTGGTGACGGAAAAGGGATTTCACAAGGCGGAGCGGTACAATCAGTACTCCTTCGAGGTGAACCGGTTTGCAAGCAAGGATGATATTCGCCAGGCGGTTGAATCGATGTTCGACGTGAAGGTCCTTCGCGTGAACACGCAGAATCGCAAAGGAAAGCCGCGCCGAACGAAGTTCCGTGTTGGGACGACCAAGGCATGGAAGAAGGCGATCGTTACGTTGGATTCGGAGCACCGCATCGATTTCTTCTAGGAAATGCGTGAAGGAAGGCGGGCGGACGGGTTTTCCTATCCGGGCGAGCGGAAAGTAGAGAATCATGGGAATTCGGAAATACAAGCCAACGACGCCGGGGCGGCGAACCGCGACGGTCAGTGACTTCGCTGACCTGACGGCGGGAGCCAAGCCGGAGAAGAAGCTGCTGAAGCCGAAGCGGCGGACTGGCGGACGGAACAACCAGGGAAAGATTACCGCGCGGCATCGCGGCGGCGGGCACAAGCGACGCTATCGGCTGATCGATTTTCGGCGAAACAAAGACGGGGTGGCCGGCGTGGTCGCGTCCGTGCAATACGACCCCAACCGAAGTGCGCGCATCGCCCTGCTCCACTACGTGGACGGCGAGAAGCGCTACATCCTGGCGGCGGAAGGCCTGAAGGCGGGGGATACCGTGATGAGCGGTCCCGGCTCGCCTCCCTCCGTGGGGAACTGTCTGCCGTTGACAGAAATCCCATTGGGAACGGATATCCACAACATCGAGATTCAACCAGGACGGGGCGGCGTGATGTGTCGGTCGGCCGGCACGAAGGCCACCTTGGCTGCACGTGACGCGGACTGGGCGCAGATCAACCTGCCGAGCGGCGAAATCCGCCGTATTCCCGCGACTTGTCGAGCGACCATTGGGACGATCGGCAACTCCGAGCACATGAAGATTGTGCTGGGCAAGGCGGGGCGGAAGCGATGGCTGGGTCGGCGTCCGCACGTTCGTGGTACGGCGATGAACCCGATCGATCACCCGCACGGTGGTGGTGAAGGTCGCACCAAGGGCGGTCGGCACCCGGTGAGCCCGACGGGCAAGCCCGCGAAGGGTGGAGCGACGCGGAAACGCTACAAGGCGTCGAACCGGTCGATCGTCCGGCGGCGGCGGTCGAAACGATACGGCGTGTTGAAATTGAAGAAATAGACGTCGGTTCGGCGGGCTGCAATCGTAGCTCCCGCCGAGGCCTGGCTAACGATTTATGAGACGCAAGACAAACGGCTACCTACCATGGGAAGATCGCTGAAGAAGGGCCCCTTCGTCGACCCGAAGCTCTACCTGAAGGTGGAGAAGCAAAACGATGCCGGGACGAAGCAGCCGATCAAGACATGGGCGCGAGCTTGTACGATCGTGCCTGAGTTCGTCGGCCATACGTTTATGGTGCACAACGGCAAGGTGCACACGAAAGTGTTCGTGACGGAAGAAATGGTGGGGCACCGTTTGGGCGAGTTTGCTCCTACGCGGACCTTCCGGGGGCACGGCGGCAAGGGCAAACGGTAGGGCCGATTGGATGATGGCGTTCGGCGGCGAGAATCGGCGAGCGGCATAAACGAGTTATTGAGGACGGCAGCATGGCATACGAGGCAAAACACAGGTACGCCCGCATCAGCCCGCGGAAGGTCCGGCCCTTCGCCGACCTGATTCGCGGGAAAGGGGCCGACGAAGCCTTGGACATATTGCGGTATCACCCCAACCGCGGAGCGCGGATGCTCGAAAAGGTGTTGAAAAGCGCCTTGGCGAACGCCGAGGATCGGCGTGCCCGCAACCTGGGGGCGTTGTCGGTCGTGGAAGTGCGTGTTGACGGTGGGCCGATGTTCAAACGGCTCCGCCCGAAGGCTCGCGGGATGGCTGCGATCATCAAGAAGCGAATGTCACACATTTCCGTGTCGTTGGAGTAGCGTAGCATGGGTCAGAAAGTCAATCCTACCGGATTCCGCACGGGAGTGATGATCGGCTGGAAGAGCCGTTGGTACGCTTCGAAGCGCGAGTTCGCGGATCTGCTGGTCGAAGACCAGAAAATCCGAAAGTTCATCAAAACCCGCAAGGATCGTGGGGGACGTGCCATGTACCCCATGATCGCGAAGATCGAAATCGAACGGACGCGCGACGAGGTCAAGGTCGTGCTCCATTCGGCTCGTCCGGGAGTGCTGATTGGGCGCAAGGGCGAACGAGTGGAAGAGCTTCAGGCGGAGTTGCAGAACCTGACGGGGCGGCGGATCAATCTGAAGATTGAGGAAGTCGGTCGCCCGGAAGTGGTCGCCCAGCTCGTGGCGGAGGACATCTGCGAACAGCTTCAGAAGCGGGCGAGTTTTCGCCGGGCCATGAAGCGGACCATGGAACAGACGATGGAAGCCGGGGCCAAGGGGATCAAGATCCAAATGGCCGGGCGTCTGGGCGGGGCCGAAATGGCCCGCCGGGAAAAGCAGATTTCCGGCTCGATTCCGTTGTCGACGCTCCGTGCGAAGATCGACTACGGCTTTGCGGAGGCGAAGATCGCGCAAGGTCATATTGGCGTCCAGGTGTGGATCAATCAGGGCATTTATAGCGAGGACGAGATCGATGGCGTTGATGCCCAAGCGGGTCAAACATCGAAAATGCCAAAGAGGTCGTATAAAAGGTAGTGCGACTCGCGGCAACCGCGTCGTGTTTGGCGATTACGGTTTGCAGACGGTCGAGGGTGGCTGGATCAGTGCGGCCACCATCGAGGCCGGTCGTATTGCCGCACAGCAGTACCTGCGAAGCGAAGGCCGGCTGTACATTCGGGTCTTTCCCCACAAGCCGATTACGTCGATTCCGTTGGAAACGCGTATGGGCAAGGGAAAGGGTGAGCCCGAGTATTGGGCTGCGGTCGTGCGACCGGGTACGGTGCTGTACGAGATTGGCGGGGCGACGGAAGAAGCGGCACGCTTGTGCTTCAACCGCCTGGCCCACAAGATGCCGGTGCGTGTGCGGTTCGTGAAACGGCGGCCCATGTAGGTCGTCGCCCGGGCCGGATGGCCGTCAGGTAGAGAAACAACGAGTAGTAAGTCGAGTGCAGAGACCATGAAAGCTTCCGAGCTCCGCGAAATGAGCGACGAACAGCTCCAGATCACGCTCAGTGAGACCAAGGAGCACCTGTTTCGGTTGCGGATCCAGGCGCAGACGGAACGGCTGGACGCGCCGAGTGAACTTCGCAAACAACACCGGCTGATCGCACGAATCAAGACGATCCAGCGGGAGCGGGAAGTCGCCGGTGCGAGTCCGGCTCAGGTGTGAAAGACGAGTCTGAAACGTACCCATGGGAGCGGCCCGATCGGCGGGCATGTGTAGAGGAAACGACCAATGCCAAGTAGAGTTGCGGTTGGCGTCGTCACCAGCGACAAAATGGCGAAAACGCGGCGAGTGGAAATTCCTCGCGTCGTGCGCCACGCGAAGTACGGGAAGTTCATCCGGCGGCGGACTGTGTGTTTCGTCCATGACGAAGAGAATCAGTCCAAGGAAGGCGACACCGTCGAGATCGTCGAGTGCCGTCCCATGTCGAAGAAGAAACGCTGGCAGCTGGTGAGGGTTGTCGCCGAAGGGCAGGTGATCGACCTGGCCGCCATGCGTGCGGCCGCCAAGGCCAACCAGGACGCGGCGGACGGGGAAGAATAACACGGCCCTGGCAGGCACGCGGTCCGGCGGGAATGGCCCGCAGGAAGGTCTGTTCGCGGCAACCTTTTGTTCATCGACTCGGGTAGTAATCATGATCCAGATGCAAACACGCCTCGCCGTCGCGGATAACACGGGCGCGAAGGAATTGCAGTGCATCAAAGTGTTGGGAGGAACGCATCGCCGGACGGCGAGCGTTGGGGATATCATCGTGTGCAGCATCAAGGCGGTGATCCCCGGCAGCGATTTGAAGAAGGGGACCGTTGTGCGTGCGGTGATCGTCCGCTGCAAACAGCCCACTCGCCGTCCCGACGGCAGCTACGTGCGTTTTGACAGCAATGCGGCGGTGATTATCGACAACGACAAGAATCCGCGCGGTACGCGAATCTTCGGCGCCGTGGCGCGAGAGCTTCGGGACCAGAACTTCATGAAGATTGTGAGCCTCGCGAGCGAGGTGGTGTGATGCATATTCGAATCGACGATACGGTAGAAGTGATCTCGGGAGACGAGCGCGGGACGCGCGGACGGGTTCTTTCCGTCGACCACGGCGCGGGTCGCGTTGTCGTGGAAGGCGTGAACCGAGTCAAGAAGCACGTGCAGCGGAGCCAGCGGAACCCGCAGGGCGGACGCCTCTCGAAGGAGATGCCCATCCAGCTCTCGAACGTGCGGCTGGTTTGTTCCGCGTGCGGTGCATCGGCGCGTACCGGTGCCCGCCGCCTCGAGGACGGCTCGAAGGTCCGCTACTGCAAGAAGTGCAGCGCGAACATCGGCCAGATTTCTCCGCCCAAGGCGGCGTCCGCGAAATAGTAGGCCTAGCGAAAAATGATTCCCCGACTGTTAACGCGTTACAACGAAGAGATCCTCCCCGGGTTGGTGGAGAAAATCGGCCGGAAGAACCGGCTCTCCCTTCCCCGGCTGGAGAAGATCGTGATCAATATGGGCGTCGGCAGTGCCGTCAACGAGAAGAAACATCTCGAAGAGGCGGTCGAGGCCATGACGCAGATCGCGGGTCAGAAGCCCGTTGTCACCCTGGCTCGACGCTCGATCGCCGGCTTCCGCCTCCGTGATGGAATGCCGATTGGCTGCCGGGTGACGCTGCGAGGACAACGGATGTATGAGTTCCTCGACCGGCTGATCTCGATCGCACTTCCCCGTGTCCGCGACTTCCGTGGGTTGAACCCGGATGCCTTCGACGGGCGTGGGAACTACAGCATCGGCCTTTCGGAACAATTGGTGTTCCCCGAGCTGAATCCGGACAAGTACACCCGGCAGCAAGGAATGAACATCACGTTCGTGACGAGCACGGACAGCAACGATGAGGCTCGGACGCTGTTGCGGGAGTTCGGAATGCCGTTTCGTCGAGACGACGCGGCCAATTAGCCGGGTGACGTTGCCCCCGGATGGCAGAGACCTTCCAAGTGGATCAAGAGGACTCGACCCCCCATGGCAAGTAAGTCCAAAATTGCCAAGGCGTTACGAACGCCGAAGTTTTCAACGCGTCGCGAGTGCCGGTGCCGGCTGTGCGGGCGTCCGCGTGCGGTTTACCGTAAGTTTGGGATATGTCGGATCTGTTTCCGCGAATTGGCGGACCAAGGACTGATTCCCGGCGTGAAAAAGGCGAGTTGGTAGAGGGACCGCAAACACCATGATGACTGACCCTATTGCCGACATGTTGACCCGCATCCGGAACGCGGTGCGCGTTGAACGTCCGCACGTGGAGATGCCGCTGTCCAAGGTGAAACGAGGACTGGCGGAGGTGCTGAAGCGCGAAGGCTATATTTGGGACTGGGAGGAAGTTGAATCCCAGCCGGTCCCCTTGCTGCGGCTCTACCTGAAATACGGGCCGAACGGCGAACGTGTGATCCAGCACGCCCGCCGAGTCAGCAAGCCAGGCCGACGCGTCTACAGCCGTTCCACGAAACTGCGCCCCGTGCTCAACGGGTTGGGGATCCAAATCCTCAGCACGAGCCGTGGCGTCGTGAGCGACCGGGAAGCGCGCCAGCGAAAGCTCGGGGGCGAAGTGCTCTGCGAGGTCTGGTAGGCGGCGTTCGGCAGGCGGCTTGAAAAGATATTTGTCGCAGCGACATGAAGAAGGTGTAGATCCATGTCTCGAATCGGTAACAAACCAGTAGCCGTGCCGGACGGCGTCAGCGTGGAAGTCGCCGGCAGCACGGTGGCCGTCCAGGGCCCGCTGGGGCGTTTGGAAATAGACTGCCGCCCCGAAGTGGCGGTGGCTTTCGACGGCGAAGCCAAGACCATTACGGTCACTCGTGCCAACGACGAGCGGGAATCGCGCGCCTTCCACGGGCTGACCCGAGCTCTGGTGCAGAATATGGTGATCGGCGTCACGCAGGGATACGAGAAGAAGCTCGAACTGCAGGGCGTAGGCTACATCGCCGCCATCCAGAACAACGTCTTGCAGCTCCGCGTCGGCTTGGCCAACGAGCTGCAGAAGCCGATTCCGGAAGGACTGCAGGTCACGTGCTCCGACCAACAGCATATCCAGGTCAAAGGGATCGACAAGCAGCAGGTCGGCCAGTTCGCCGCCGAGGTGCGTGCCCTCCGCAAGGCCGAGCCCTACAAGGGCAAGGGAATTCGTTACGAGGGCGAAGCGGTTCGCCGCAAGCAGGGCAAGGTGATGGCCAAGTAAGCAGGGGCTCGTCGTCCGGACTCGATCAGGCGGTAACGGCAAGCGTCTTCATGGCCAGTGAGGCAGCAAAGTGAAACAAGAGAAACAAAACAGATTGCAGCGTCGTCGGCGACGGTTTCGCGTGCGGAATCGCATCAAACGCGACTCGACACGCCCGCGAATGAGCGTGTTCCGCAGCTTGAAGCATATCTACGTGCAGATCATCGACGACGAGAACGGGAAGACCCTGGTTTCCGCGAGCACGGCGGATCGCGAGGTGAAAAGCGCGATCGCCTACGGCGGAAACTGCGAGGCAGCGAAGGCCGTGGGCAAGGCGATCGCGGATCGCGCCCTGGCTGCCGGTTTGACGAAGGTCGCCTTCGACCGGGCCGAGTATAAGTACCACGGACGCGTGGCGGCGCTCGCCGACGCAGCGCGGGACGCGGGGCTCGACCTGGGCGCGAAAAAGGCGGAACCTGTCAAGGAAGAAGCGAAGCCGAAGCAGGCGAAAAAGAAGAAGAAGAAGTAAACGAAGCGGGAGGCGGCGTCCAGGGCTCGTGCGGAGTCTGCGCCGCTGCCTGATTCCAAGAGCATAGCCCGAGCAAAGCGGTCAGATTACCGATGGCTACCAGCGAAACATCCCAAGGGGAATTGATCGACAAGGTCGTCAAGATCCGGCGTTGTGCCGCCGTGGTCAAAGGTGGACGGCGTTTTAGTTTCACGGCCCTCGTGGTCGTGGGGGACGGCAAAGGCAAGGTCGGTTGGGGGTACGGGAAAGCCAACGAAGTTCCCCCGTCGGTCGAGAAGGCCGTCAAGGACGGAACGCGGAACATGGTTGCAATTTCCCTGGACGGGACCACGATCCCTCATGAAGTGAAGGGCCGCTTCGGCGCCGCCCGCGTGGTTCTGGTTCCCGCCGGGCCCGGTACCGGCGTGATCGCCGGCGCGGCGGTTCGCGCTGTGTGCGAGGCTTGCGGGATTCACGACATCCTGACGAAGAGTTTTGGTACGAGCAACCCAACCAACCTCGTGAAGGCGACGATCGACGCCCTTCAGAGCTTGCGAACGCAGAGCGACGTGGAACGCTTGCGAGGAGTTTCGCTGTCATGAACCTGAATGACGTCAATCGCGGTATACATAAGTTCAAGAAGCGGAAGCGGATCGGTCGCGGTCCCGGATCGGGACACGGCAAGACCAGCGGTCGCGGCCACAAAGGGCAGGGATCGCGCGCCGGTTTCTCGATGCACCCCACCTTTGAGGGCGGTCAGATGCCGCTCGTGCGTCGCGTGCCGAAGCGGGGCTTCAACAACCGCTGGGCCGACCAGATCGCCATCGTCAATGTGAGCGACCTGGAAGCGGCGTTTAGCGACGGCGACGATGTCACGTTGGCGACCCTTCGCGAAAAGAACCTGGCCAAGGGGAAGTTCGACCAGCTGAAGATCCTCGGCGACGGTGAGTTGACCAAGAAGCTCAAGGTCTCGGCGCACCGATTCAGCAAATCGGCGCAGGAAAAGATCGAGAAGGCGGGCGGCGAAGCGATCGCACTGCCGGGCAAGAAGCCCGTTGTCAAGAATAAACAGAAAGCCAAGTAGCATCGCTGGAACGGGATACGAACGACTGGCGGAATATGCAGGGCCGGCCGCGAGTGTACTTGCCAGCAAGTCGATGGACGGTTGATCCGAGAGGACGGAGCGAGCGATGTGGGAGAAAACACGTGTCGTTTTCGCGATCCCTGAATTGCGCACGAAAATCTTTCTGACGCTGGGCTTTCTCGCCATTTATCGGATCGGCTGGCAGATCATGCTGCCCTTCGTCGACACGACGAAAATGACGGGGCTCTTCGGGGAGGGAAGCCAACTCGGCGACGTTCTCGATCGCGTGGCTACCTTCAGTGCCAGCAATCTGACCCAGGCCACCATCTTCGGCCTGGGAATCATGCCCTATATCTCCGCCTCGATTATCTTCCAACTCCTTGGCACCGTTTGGGAACCCCTCGAACGGCTCCAGAAGGAAGGCGAGAGCGGGCGAAAGAAAATCAACGAATACACCCGCTATGCCACCGTGGGCATCTGCCTCATCCAGAGTTGGTTCTGGGTCAGCCTTTTGGCGTCGCCCACCGGATGGAACGTGGTTCGCGAAGACTTCATGGTCAACGGCCACCTGGCCTTCGGGTGGAGAATCACGGCCGTGTTGACGATGACCGCGGGCACCACCTTCCTGATGTGGCTTGGGGAACAGATCGACGAGTATGGGATCGGCAACGGAATCAGCCTCCTGATCATGGCCGGTATCCTTGCCCGAATGCCCGCTGCCGGACAGCAGTTGCTGAAGCCGATGCTTCAGAACGGGTTCGAGTTGGGAAGCACGGCGAGCCAGTTTGGCGTCGACAAGCTGCTCGTGTTGGCGGCGCTGTTTGTGGCGGTTGTCGTCGGCGTCGTGTTCATTACGCAGGGGCAGCGACGCATCCCGACGCAGAGCGCGAAACATGTCCGCGGTCGCCGTGTCTACGGCGGATCGCGCCAGTACCTCCCGTTGCGCGTCAACCAGGCCGGCGTCATGCCGATCATTTTTGCGAGCAGCCTGCTCCTGTTCCCGAGCGTGGGACTGCGGTTCTTGTCGGGCTGGTTCGATTCGAACACGTTCTTCGGCGGGATCATGACCTCCCTGACGAACGTGTTCCAGAATAACGGCGGGTTTGTCTACAACATCCTCTACATTGGCTTGATTTACTTCTTCTGCTACTTCTGGACGGCGATCACCTTCAACCCGAAGGACATGGCCGACAATTTGAAGAACTACGGAACATTCATTCCGGGGTATCGCCCGGGTAAACGGACCGCCGACTACCTGGAAAAGGTGATGGTTCGCATCACCTACGTCGGTGCGGGCTTCCTCGCCGTCGTCGCCGTGATTCCGACGGTGATTGCCGCGTGGATGGATATTCCCTATTCGGTCGCCGGCTTCTATGGCGGTACGGGGCTGCTGATTGCCGTGAGTGTCGCCTTCGACCTGGTGCAGAAGATCGACAGCCATCTGGTCATGCGTAACTACAAGGGTCTGCTGGAATAGCCGCCAAGGGAGACGAACCATGAGAATCGTATTCATCGGGCCTCCGGGCGCCGGAAAAGGCACCCAAGCCGAACGCATGATCGAGAAGTACAGCCTGGCTCACCTTTCCACGGGGGACATGCTGCGGGCGGCGCGGGACGCGCAGACCGACGTGGGCAAGAAAGCGGACGAGTACATGTCCAGCGGGCAACTGGTGCCCGACGACATCATCGTCGGTGTGATTCAAGAGCGTTTGGCTCAGTCGGACTGCCAGGGCGGTTACCTTCTCGACGGATTTCCGCGGACGATCGCCCAGGCCGAAGCGCTCGACAAGATGCTTGCCGACAAGGGAACGCCCCTGGATGTTGTCCTGGAGCTGAAGGTGCCGGAGGACGAGTTGTTCCAACGCCTCGCCGGACGTGGTCGGGCCGATGACACCCCCGAGGTGATCAAGCAACGGCTGGTCGCCTACCGCGATCAGACCTCGCCCCTGTTGGATTACTATGGCAAGTCGGGCCTTCTGAAGTCCATTGATGGACTTGGGACGATCGAGGATATTTTCGGCCGCGTTCAGGTCATTCTCGATCCCATGGCAGGCTGAAGACCATGAAAAGGCATGTAACGGCACCAGAAGCTGTTGCGAATGAGATACGAAGGAAGCAGTGAAACGCGTGCAGATTCTCCGTTCGAGTCGTGAAATCGCCATGATGCGTAAGGCAGGCCTTATGGTCTGGCATGCCCATCAGGTAGCCCAGTCCATGGTGGGACCAGGTGTGACAACGGGGGAAATCGATGCGGCCGTTGAAAAGTTCTTCTTGGAGCATGGGGCTGAACCCCTCTTCAAGGGAGTGCCCGGACGGGTGCCTTTTCCTGCGGTGACCTGCATGTCGGTGAACGAGGAAGTCGTTCACGGAATTCCTGGACCGAGAGAGTTGAAGGAAGGTGACATCGTCAGCATCGACACCGGCTGCAAGGTGAACGGGTGGTGCGGTGATGCGGCGGCGACCTACGCGATCGGAGAAATTGATCCGGAAGTCCAGCGACTGATGGACGTGACGGAACAAACCTTGAACTTGGCCATCGATTTGATGGGCAAGAAGACGTTTTGGAGCGACGTGGCGGTCGAGATGGAACGCTACGTCAAGGACGCCGGTTTCTTCGTCGTCGAGGCGTTCGTGGGCCATGGAATTGGCCGCGAAATGCACGAAGATCCCCAGGTGCCGAATTTCGCCAGCGAACAGTTGCGGCGGAACGGCGACTTCCGGCTCGTGCCGGGACTGGTGATTGCCGTGGAGCCCATGGTGAACATGGGAACGAAAAAGGTCCGGACCATGGCCGATCATTGGACGCAGGTCACGGCGGACAAAAAGCCGAGTGCTCATTTCGAGCACACGATTGCCATCACCGAGTCCGGGCCAGTGCCCCTGACGGCATGCCCAACGTCCGACGAGGAACGGTTGTTCTAGTCGGCCCATAAGCCGGATAGCCTTGCCTGGGGACGGTTCAGGGAGGTTGCGGCGAACAGGGCGTCTGGCGGGTTTGTGAGGCCCGGGAAAGCAGCAGCAAGAGGATAATTGGGCCCTGTTCCACTGACAGGCCGCCTTTGGAGGCGGAATCCCGTGTCCGGGGCCCTTGGCAGGTCGGCATGGCACCGCTTATACTGAGGTGCTTTGCACGATTGTTTTGCGAGAGAAGGTAGGTTGCGATGAAAGTCCGTGCCAGCGTGAAGCGGATTTGCGAGAACTGCAAAGTGGTACGCCGCAAGGGCATCATCTACGTGGTCTGCAGCAATCCGCGCCATAAACAACGCCAGGGTTAGACTTGTGGCGTCGACTCGTTCGGTATTTGTGGCGGGTCGAGCTGTGGTCCTCGTCGTTGGGTGCTGGATTGAGGGGGGGCTCGCGTTGAGATGCCTTTCCCAGTTGCAGAGACGTTGAATTGAGATTGGACAGGCCGGCGGTCGGCCGTTGAAGGGAGAAATCCTATGCCGCGTTTGTTGGGTGTCGACATTCCGAACGATCGTCCTACGGCCGTTTCGTTGACTTATTTGTACGGCGTTGGCCTGAAGACGGCTAGGGAATTGTGCCACAAGGCCGGGATCGACCCGCAGCTGCGAGCCCGCGACCTCCGGGAAGACGAGTTGGGGCGCTTGGCGGCCTTGCTCGACAAAGACTATGTCGTTGAAGGACAGTTGCGACGGCAGGTCAACCAGAACATCACCCGCCTGCGAGACATTGGCTGCTATCGCGGATTGCGGCATCGACGGGGACTGCCCGTTCGAGGCCAGCGTACGCGGACGAATGCGCGAACACGCAAGGGGCCGAAGAAGACCGTGGCCGGGAAGAAGGGCGTTAAGGACCTGCGGTAACGCGGGGCCCTAGGGCTCGTGAAAAGCTCCGGGAAGGCGGAAGACGCTTGGCCCGGGAGCAGAACAGAATACCAAACCGAACATCCCGCGACTCATTCAGGAGCATAGCGAGCGGTGGCAAAAGGCAAACGAAGAAAGACCCGTCGTAACGTGACCGTTGGAGTTGCCCACATTCGGGCGACTTTCAACAACACGACGATCACGATTACGGACACCAAAGGCGACACCCTGTGCTGGTCCAGCGCGGGGACCGTGAACTTCAAGGGCAGCCGAAAAAGCACGCCCTTCGCCGGCCAAATGGCGGCCCAGCAAGCCGCGGAGAAGGCGGTCAAGTTCGGCATGAAGGAAGTGGATGTCAAGGTGAAGGGGCCCGGAAGCGGACGCGAGAGCGCCATCACCGCCCTGCAGGCGGCCGGTCTGAATGTCAAGTCGATCGAAGACGTGACGCCGCTGCCTCACAACGGTTGTCGCCCGAAGAAACGCCGACGCGTCTGACGCGGCCAGGCGGATCGCGACCGGTTCGCTGGACGGCCTCGCGAAAGTAAACACAGCAGAATATCGAAATCCCAATTGGTTGAGAGTGAGACACTGGCATGGCGCGTTACACGGGAGCGGTTTGTCGAATGTGCCGCCGCGAGGGCTCGAAGTTGTTCCTCAAGGGCGTCCGTTGCGACACGGAAAAGTGTGCCTATGAGCGCCGGCAGAACCCGCCGGGAATGCATACGTTCCGTCGCGGAAAAATGACGGACTACGGCATCCACCTCCGCGAGAAGCAGAAGGTGAAGCACTACTACGGCGTTCTGGAACGCCAGTTCCGTCTTTACTACGGACGGGCCGAACGTGCGAAGGGCAATACGGGTAAGGTTCTCATGAGCCTGCTGGAACGCCGTTTGGATAATGTTGTCCACCGGCTGGGGTTCGGCCTGTCTCGTTCCGCTGCTCGGCAGTTGGTCTGCCATGGGCATGTGACCGTCAATGGGAAGCGTGTGGACATTCCGAGTTACGAAGTTCGCGTGGGTGACGTGATCGGGATCAAGGAACGCAAGAGCAGTTCGGAACTGGTCCAGGGAAGCCTGGCCGAATCCAACCGCGAGGTTCCGGAGTTCCTGGTTCGCGTGGACGGCCAAAAGCCCGAAGGGCATGTTGTCCGCCTGCCGGAGGCGGAGGACGTCTCGATTCCGGTCGAGCCGCAACTGATCGTCGAGCTTTGCTCGAAGTAGTCCATTTCGAGTCGTCCTTCAACATCATCGGAGGGTTCCAATGCGAATTCGATGGCGCGGGCTTGAGCTTCCCAGTCAAGTATCGTGCGACAAGGAGGCCCTGACGGCGACGTACGGCAAATTTGTTGCCGAGCCGTTTGAGCGGGGCTTTGGGGCGAGCATCGGCAATAGCCTTCGCCGAATCATGCTGTCCAGCCTCGAAGGCAGCGCGATCACGCGAATCCAGCTTCATGGCGCACAGCATGAATTCACCACGTTGCCCGGTGTCGTCGAAGATGTGACCGACATCGTGTTGAACGTCAAATCGCTCGTCGTTCGCAACCACAGCCAGCAAACACGGGTCCTCCGCGTCGAGAAGTCGGAACGGGGTGTGATCACCGGCGCCGATATCCAGGCCGACGAGGCCATCGACGTGATCAACAAGGATCACGTCCTGGCCACGCTCACGGATGACGTTCCCTTCGTGATGGAAATGGTTGTGGAAAACGGACGGGGCTATGTCCCGGCGACCGAGCATGCCGACACGACGCAGGAAATCGGCTCCATTCCCGTCGACGCGGCGTTCAGCCCGGTCGTTCGCGTCCGCTACGAAGTCGAAGAGACTCGCGTCGGGCAGAAGACGAACTACGACAAGTTGACCATCGAGATCTGGACCGACGGAGCGATTGGCCCGGAGATGGCGCTGGTCGAGGCGGCGAAGATCCTCCGCAAGCACCTGAACCCGTTCGTGCAGTACAACGAGCTCGGCAGCAAGATCCATTCAGGAGTGAAGGCGGCGAGTCCCAGCGGACTCGACCCCGCCGTGGAAGCGAAACTGTCCATGAGCCTGGCCGAATTGAACCTTTCTGTTCGGGCCACGAACTGCCTCGAATCGGAGAACATTCGGACGGTCCGGGATCTCGTGGCCTGTGCCGAGGATCAGCTGTTGGAGGTCCGCAATTTCGGCGAAACGACCCTCAACGAGGTCCGCGAAAAACTGGCCGATTTCGGCCTGCGACTGGGGATGCGGGTTCCGCCGGCGCCGGCCAGCCCTCTCTAAGTCGCGATCGCCGAGGGCTTGGCCCCAGGCGGCGAGGCAACCAAAAACAACCGACGTTGTCCCCGGTGGGGCGGCGCCGAGAAGACAACCCTTTTCGTGAATCGATCGAACAGCCATGCGACATCGAAACAAAGGCCGCAAACTCGGCCGCAACCCGAGTCACCAACGGGCACTCCTGAAGAATCTGGCGTCGGCGCTGATCCTCACGGAGCGTGACGCCGAATTGGACGACAACGCCCCCAAGGTCAAGGGACGCATTGTTACCACCCTGCACAAGGCCAAGGAAGTTCGCCCACTGGTCGAGAAATGCGTTACCATCGCGCGACGCAGCTTGAAGCACCAGGAAGCAGCGGACCAGTTGGAAACGGACGCCGATCGCGGGTCGGACCAATGGCGCTCCTGGCGACAAAGCGACGAGTGGCAGCAGTGGAACAAGGCGATCGCGCCCGTCGTGGCCGCCCGACGCCGTGCCCTGCGACTGCTCGGCGACAAGCAGGCCGTGGAGATCCTCTTCGACGAACTCGGACCGCGGTTCGCGGATCGGGACGGCGGTTATACGCGGATCCTCCGGCTGGCGACGCCGCGACTGGGCGATGCCGGCGCCCGGGCGATCCTGGAGTTTGTCGGCGTAAACGATCGCGTCAGCCAGAAGAGCGAAAAGCCCGCCTTCGACGATGAGGATGTGGCCGAAGAAGAGGCAGTCGAAGAGACCTCGGAAGAAGTCGTCGACGAGACGCCCGCTGAGGACACGGAAGAAGCGGTCGACGAAGAGGCGAAGGAAGAATAGCCTCCTGCCGCATCGAGAACCAATTCACCCGGGGGTGCGAGTCAACCGATTCGCACCCCCGGGTGCGTTCTTGGCCACTCGGAATTCGCCGTTCTCCCGACGTCCGTCCGGAAAGGGTTGCATCTGGCGCTCCGGGCAATCAAAATTCAGCCAGGGCTCCCCCGCCGGCCTTGGGGAGCAAGCTGTGGCTTTGGAACGAGGGACACAATCGGATGATGATTCGCCTTGGGAGGATGGGCTGGGGGCAAGCGCTGGTTCTCGGAGCGATTTTGGTCTCGTCGCCCTGTTGCTGGGCTGGTCCGCCGCAGAGGGGGATGGTCCTGTGGCTCGATGCGGATGCTGCCGACTCGGTTCATAAAGATGCGGAAGGCCGGATAACCCGCTGGGCCGATCAGTCGGGCCAAGCCCACGACGCCGTGCAGGGGGAAGCGAAAAACCGTCCTCTCTGGGAGAGTCTTGCTCTGGGGGGCCGGCCTGTCGCTCATTTCGATGGTAACCAGTTCCTGAATGTTGGCCAGCCCAAGTCGCTGGACTTCAGACCTAGCCAACCGTTCACGATCGCCGTCGTTTCAAACGTAGCCGCCAAGGGGCAAGGAACATTTCTGGCAAAAGGCGGGGCCGGCGCCGGCGGGCGGTCTTATCAGCTCTACGCCGCCTCGGGGCGAATCGGAAGCGTTACCTTCGGCACCATGCGTGAGAACCGCGAACCTGCCGGACCAAAGGCGATGATCCAGGTTTGCGATGGCAAACAGGTCAAGGTTCTGTCCGACGGGGAAACGTCGCTTGCGTTCACCGGAGCCAAAGGGGCGTCGAACGTGGACGTCCTCGTCGGCGCCCGGCGGCAGAATGCCGACAATACGGGCACGGCCTTTCTGCTGGTCGGCGACATCGCCGAAATCATGGTCTTCGACCGGGCCCTCACGCTGGATGAACTGAATCAACTGGGAGGCTATTTCAACGAGAAGTACTCTCTCGATGGCCGCAAGATCGAGCCCATGACCGTGGCGCGTCTGCTCGGCACGATCAAGAAGATCGACGGCAATGCGCGACTGGACAGCCTCGCGACGGACCTGGTTCGGTTGGCCGAGGTGGATCTGCCGCGACTGGAAAGAGCCGTTCACGAGGAGACCGCGTCGGCCCTGGCGATCGGGGAACTGCTGATCCATGCGGCCAGGCAGAATCAACTTTCCGCCCCTCTGGCGACCCTGGCCGGGGAAATGCTCGCCCACGACGACGCCTTCGTGCGAGGCATGGCGGAGTGGGCCCTTTCCATGAAAGTGGGAGGCGAGAACAACGGGCAGCAGTGCGTTTGGCCGACGAAAGACCGGCCCGGTTGGTACGTCGCCTGGACAAGCCTCGGGGCGGATGAGCGGCTCCAGGCCGATTGGGTCCGCCAGGCCGTTGCGACCGGTGTGCATCGCGACGCGAAAAAACTTGCCGCCTCCGCCGACGGTCTGATCGAACGCGTCGAGAGAATGCGCGAAGGCTTCACTCGCCACGGGGCCGACTCGGCGACGCTGGAACTCGTCGAAAGTCGTTTGGCCGAGTTGAAGGCAATCCGGGCGGAAATGGACGGAGCGCCCCCGGCCGCACAGAGGGGAAAGTGGCTCCAGGCCCGGGCCGTGCTTCGCGACGTGGTGCTGGCCAATCCGGCCATCGATTTCGACCAGGTCGTGTGCGTCAAGCAGTTCGCGCCCCACACGGTCCGGAACATCACGCGATCCTATTCATGGAAGCACAAGCCGGGCGGCGATATCGCCGTTCTTTCGGAGATCAAGTCTGTCCCGAAGGCCACCAATGTCCTCCAAGGACGACTCGGTCCAGGCTTCGTCTGGGGGCTCGACCTGTGGTGGGATGCCGACCGCCTGGTGTTCAGCTACGCCCGCCAGCCCAACTGGCCGCCCAAGGTCAATACGGCGAACTATGCGATTGAGGGAACGAATGTCTTCACCCTTCGAACGGAGCATGAACCACTCCATCTCTTCGAGGTCGGCACGGATGGATCCGGCCTGAAACAGTTGACCGACGATCCCTATTGGAGCGACTTCGAGCCAACCTACAGTCCGAACGGAGAGATCGTGTTCGCCTCCGATCGCTGTGGGCGTTCGGCCGAATGCGGCAACGATACCTACGACCACACCAATCCGAACCTCTATGTGGCCTCAGCGGACGGCTCGAATCCGAGGAAGTGGACGGACAGCAAGGATATTGATCGCTATCCCCACTGTCTCGACGACGGGCGAATTGCCTACACCCACTGGGAATATCAGGAGCGGCATTTCATGGAGGTCCACGCCCTGTGGACAGCCCGGCCCGACGGAACGATGTCGGACGCACTTTTCAAGCACCACATGCCCGCCCCGTGCGGGTTGCGCGATACGCGTTCGGTTCCCGGGTCCGCCAAACTGATCTCGATTGCCACAGGCCATCACACCTTCGCCTACGGGCCGGTGGTCCTCGTCGATCCGGGCCAGGGCATGAACAATCAGGCCGGGCTCTCGATCGTCACGCCGGGAGTGCGACCCCAGGAGGGATCCATGTCGGGCACGCCCGTTGCTGAAGGCGGCGTCGTCGATGCGGGCGGTCTCTACCAGACGCCCTGGGCCCTGAGCGAGACGTGCATGTTGGCGGCCTATTCCTACGCCCGCCCCAATTGCACGGCCCCCGCCGGCGTCGATTCCAATGGATTTGGCGTCTACGTGATTGACGTGTACGGCAACCGGGAACTCCTTCACCGCGATCCCCTGCTTTCGTGCGCTTTCCCGATTCCGCTGGCGAAACGCACTCGTCCGCCGATCCTGGCCGAACCGAGCGAAGAGCCCGCGTCCTACGCCACCTGTTATGTGAGCGACGTCTACGACGGCATGCGCGGCGTGCCCCGCGGCACGATCAAGTACCTGCGGATCGCCCAGCACGTGGGTTGGCCCTTCGACCCCGTCCAGGGCCAGATGGACTACATTGCCGGCAATGCCGGCCATCGCCGGTTTGAATATCAAAGTTGGTCCCCTGTTCGCGTGATCGGTACGGTTCCCGTGGAAGCCGACGGTTCGGCCAATTTCAAGGTGCCTTCTGACACGGCCCTCTACTTCCAGGCCCTCGACGCACGCGAGATGGAAGTGGTGCGCATGCGATCGATGGTGAGCCTCAAGGCGGGGGAGGTGCGGGGCTGCCGTGGCTGCCACGAATCCGAGGCGAAGGCGCCTGTGGCCAATTTCGAATTCCCGTTGGCCGCCAAGCGTTCGTCGTCCGTGCCGGAGCCACCCTCTTGGGGCTCTGAGAAAACGCTGGGCTACGAGTGGCTGATCCAGCCGATTCTCGATCGCCACTGCGTTGCCTGTCACGGCGAAGAGAACCCGGACGGCGGCCTCGATTTCACGAGCCGCAAGGGGCCGGATGGACTCTGCCAATCGTACCGAACCATGTTCGGTGTCCTGCCTGGCAAGAAGGAGCCGGCTCGACTTCTCGTGTCGTGTTCCAACCGCTTCTCCGACAGCGCCGTCACGCAGCCCATGCAGTTCGGTTCGCACAAGAGCCCCTTGGTCCAGGTCCTCATCGACGACGAGTTGCACAAGAAGGAAGTCCGCCTCGATCCGCAAGAATGGCGTGCCTTGGTTACGTGGGTGGATGCGAATGCACCCTATCACGACGGTTTCCTCAACAAACGCCCCGCCGACGGCGCCGGGCCGAGCCGGGAGATCGTGAAACAGTTCATGACGCCGATCATTGACGAGGAGTGAACCTTGCCACGCAAACTGGCGATATGGACCTTCATCGCTCTCGCCTGCACCTTGCCGGCCAGGCTGGCAATTGGCGGTGAAGTCTCGGGAAAAGACCGCGTGCCGAATATCGTCCTCATCCTGGCCGACGACCTCGGACGCGAGTGCCTGGGCTGCTATGGGGGAAACTCCTACAAGACCCCCAATCTCGATCGGCTGGCAGGGGAAGGTGTGCGATTCGCGACGTGTTATGCCACGCCTCTCTGCGCCACGACGCGGGACCTGTTGCTGAGCGGGCAGTACAACTTCCGCTCCTATTGCGACTGGGACGAGATGGATTACGACCGCTCCACGATCGCCCAGGACCTGCAAGGGGCCGGCTACGTGACGGCCCAGGCCGGCAAGTGGCATCGCGGCGGCTGGACGCGTTCTCCCAAGGGGCCTCGTGCGGCCGGCTTCGATCGTTACTGCTCCTTCGACTATCCCGAGATGTTTCGTCTTCAGAACGAAGGACGCGGCGGCAACTGCTACTGGTGGACGCACCTCTGGCAAGACGACCAGCGCGTGGAAGTCAAGGATCGGGGCACGTCCGACTACTTCAACGACTACGCGACCCGGTTCATTCGTGAAAACCGCGACCGACCGTTCTTCCTCTATTACGCCATGAACCTGGTCCACCGTCCTTTCGTGGCCCCTCCGGACCACGCCGCCAGTGAGACCTTCGAGCAACGCACCGCCAAGAGGGGAACGGTGGAGAACTTTCCATTGATGGTGGCCTATCTCGACACCCTCGTAGGCCGGTTGCTGGAAGTGCTTCGCGCCGAAGGGTTGGAAGAAAACACGATCGTTATCTTCTCGGCTGACAACGGCACCGACAACGTGGGCGAAGCCTCAACGCTCCGCTCGGAGTTTCTGGGACGCCAGGTCCAGGGCGGCAAATACTATCCGACCGAAATGGGCGTCAACGTGCCGCTCCTCATTCGCTGGCCCGGCGCGGCGAAGGCCGGAACCGTTTGTACCGCCCCTGCCGACCTGTCGGACCTGCGGCCCACCCTGTGCCAATTGGCGGGGCGGCAACCGCCCGAGGATGTTGTTCTGGACGGTAGGAGCCTCGTACCCGTTCTCACTGGCGAAACGGACAATCACCGAGAGTGGGTCTACAGCTACGGGAACTTCGATCATTCCTCGAAGAAGTACAAGAAGCCCGAGCAGTTTCCCAAGGGCTTTACCCATTACCTCCGCGACGGCCGCTGGAAATACGGTTCCAACGGGCGGCTTTTCGACCTGGCGACCGATCCGTTCGAAGAGAAGCCGCTGAAGGAAGACCTGGATGCCGACGCTCAGGCGGCCAAGCAACGTCTTTCCAAGACGCTAAGAAACCTGCGCCGGTCCCAGCCGAAACGCTGGTAGGTCAACCCGCGTCGGGAGCCGAGGCGCCTGTCATGGTGGGGTCGCCTTGAGGCGGCGGCGTCGGATTGTCGGGATACTCCACCTCCGACGATCCGCAACCGGCCCAGAACAGCATAGGCAGCAGCAACACTAGTGACCAGGCAAGTTTCTGAAACATCGGGTTCTTCCTAGTAGAGAGGGGCCACGTCCCCGTCGCTTATCCCCGAGGCCGATTCAAAGACGGTCTGTTCGATGGTTTGAGAAATGGCGCGAACCGACCCGTCTGCCAGGCAGAACTGGCACACGCCCGGGTGGCTGCTCGTCCACTGGTACCAGCCTTCGCCAAATCCCCAATGGGTGCCGGCCATGCCGCAGCCGGCCCAGGAGAAGGCGTGGAACAGATTCGGGTCGTCTTCGGATGCTCCCCCCACATTCTCACCGAAGAGCAGCGTGTTGCTCGTACCATCCTTCACGTCGGAGAAGCGGTTCTTGCTCCGGTTGGAAAACACTCCCCTCCACTTGTCCCAGTAGGTGTTTCCGGTCTTGCCCATGGCGCCGGCGATGCCCAGGTAATGAGTTCTTCCGAGAACGTCGGCTGTGTTGCCCGAATAGCGGCCTCCCGCTTCCACGACTTCTGCGGCATCCTCGTCGTAGAAAAGGTGAATCGCCACGATCGTGTTCGCGCTCCTGCGCTCGTTCTCCGAAGGACAAACAAAGGCCTTCAGCTTCGTTTGGGCGGCCGTCCAACTATCGGTCCGGCTCCAGAAGGGAACTCCCACTTCCTCCACGTCGTAGAGGGAGACGTCGTCGTAGTCGGTGCGCTGCTCGTCCAGGCTGCGGTAGACGGGGGCGATTTCCAGATAGGGCAGCAGGAACGTGAGCGAGCCGTTGAACTGGCCGTCCCACGGCGGCGTCGGCGCCTGGGGGATCGGTCCCTGGCAGCCGGGCGGAAAGCGTTTGTAGGTGTCGTGAAAGTTGTGGGCCGCCAGGCCAAGCTGCTTGAGCCGATTCGTGCAGTCCGTGCGGCGCGCCGCCTCCCTTGCCATCTGAACGGCCGGCAGCAGCAGCGCAATCAAAATCCCGATGATGGCGATGACCACCAGGAGTTCAACCAGCGTGAAGGCTCTTCGATTCGCGACCACCGATGGTCCTCTTCCAGGCGAAGGGGGAGCCGCTCCTGCGCCCCCTCTATCAAGGGGGGACGGCTAAGAGCGACTATTAGCCCATTATACCTTGCAGAAGTCGCCGGTGGACGCATTTCAGGGAGGAGGAATGCGTGGTTAGCCGTCGAGACCCGCCGTAAACGACGGGCCCAGTGCCCCGGCGAGGGCGGCCAACGACCACAAATGGCCTCGATTTGTGGGGAAGGTTGCTTTCCTGGTGCGAGAGACGAAGGACACGGTGCTCTACCGTCGCCGCCTTCGCAGCACCACTGCCCCCAAGCTGCCGCAGGTCCAAATGATGAGGCTGCCGGGCTCAGGGACCGCGGCGACGGAGTTGCTTGCGACGCGGAAGCCAATAAGGTCGAGCGTGTCTGCCGGGGCGTAGCTGCCGCGGTAGGAGGATCCCAGGTGATACCAAATGCTGTGGTATGCCCCGCCTCGCAAACCACGCGACGAGTCAATCGCTGTCTCGTTCCACTCCCACACGTTGCCGCCTTGGCCTATGGTCCCGTAAGGGCTTGCAATCCCAGAGTTGGTAACGTCGTTGGGATGCCGTTGATTGTAGCCATCATAAAACACCGCATCGAATGTGCCACTCGGCGAATCGATCCCGTCTGGAACGGTGTCTGAACCGGTGGGGTAGTCCCAATAGCCCCCTATGCCCGTGCCTTCCTTGTTTGGGTCGTAATAGGCCGCCTTGTACCACTCGTCTTCGGTTGGCAAGTAGTAGATCGTTCCGTAGGTGGCCGCGGCTCCCGAACGATCGATGGTTACGCCTGTGGGAGTTGTTATAGAACCGGTGAACGTGTACACGCCGAGGGATGCATCGCCAGAAGTGAGCCAGTTGCAGAACTTGGCGGCCTCGTACCAACTTGTACCAGCGTTCGGCTGCAAACCGGTCCAATTCCCCGCGTTGCCAACGTTGGAATCCGCCGCAATGACCGCTGCCCACTGGTCGGCAGTCACCTCGTATGTGCCGATTTGGTAGGTGTAATCTACTCCGCCACAGCCCGTGTCATCATCCGCGTTCCCTGGGTCTCCAATGGTAACAAAATCCATGTCGATGCTTGTACCGCCATGCGTGATCGTCGCCGCCGAAGCAAACGAACCCAACACCAAACAAACCGCAACCGCTCCAAATCCAGACCAGAATCTCATTGTTTCATACCCTCGGTGAATAACCAAAGTTGTTGCTCCCGCGCGGCACGGCGCAGTCACACTCATGTTGAGGATCCGTGTGCCGCCGACGGGCGAATTCCGACAACCAAAATCGATGAAGTATCTGTTTTCATGTGTTCACGCGTAGCCCGCGTTGGGCAGCGTCAGATGAAGGGCAAGGAGGCGAGAGAACTTGCGGCTCTACCGTCGCCGCCTTCGCAGCACGAACGCCCCCAGGCTGCCGCAGGCCCAAATGATGAGGCTGCCGGGCTCGGGAACGGCGGAGGAACTTGCGATGCGAAAACCGACCCCCGAACTCTCGTACTCAGGCAGACGATTCGAATGGACAGACGACTTCAGGCCACCCACATTCACCATAGTATAACAGCCCCCACGCATGGCTCGTCTCGAACTCGCGGCATATTCGGTCGAAGCGGAATAGATGAACGGGCTCTCAACCCACTCCAAGACGTTGCCCATCATGTCGTAGGTCCCGTTGAGCTCCTTGCTGCCGCTGCCAACATTCCAGGGACCGTCCGAGAAGCGATCGTAACTGGAATCGACATTCGCAACAGGTATGGAATCGTCCTCGGTGGCATACGTTTGCAACTCTGTCCCATTCCAATATGCCGCCTTGACCCATTCGTCTTCGCTGGGCAGGAAGTAGTATGCGTCCTTGTGCCGGTAGAGGTGTGAGCCATCCGCGGCTTCCGAGGAGTCCCAGAGCGTAAGCTCGCCGTCCACGAAGTTATACGCCGCCTGATGTCCAGTGCTTGTACTGAGCCAGTTGACGAACTGCGCCGCTTCGTACCAACTTACGTTGTTTGTCGGCTGGCTAGCGCCAGTGTAAAACGCATCGCTATCATAGGCGGTTGACGGGTCCCCGGTCACCGTTCCGCCTACGCTCGCCTTGAACTGATTCCACTGCTCGTTGGTAATTTCAAACACTCCCATCCGATAGTCGTAGTCGACGATGCCGTACCCGCTGGTAGGGTTGGTGTTGCTCGATATCGTGACAAACTGAATGTCGAACTGATTGTTGCCCGAACCAAACGTGTCCGTTGTGACCGTCGCCGCCGACGCAAACGAACCCAACACCAAACAAAGCGCAACCGCTCCCAGTCCAGACCAGAATCTCATTGCTTCATACCCTCGGTGAATAGCCAAAGTTGTTGCTCCCGCGCGGCACGGTGCAGTCACACTCATGTTGCGGATCTGTGTGCCGCCGACGGGCGAATTCCGACGACCAAAATCGATCAAAGTTCTGTTTTCAAACGTTCATGCATACCCCGCGTTCGGCAGCGACCGATGAAGGGCATGGGGCAACGGAACACGGTGCTCTACCGTCGCCGCCTTCGCAGCACCACCGCCCCCAAGCTGCCGCAGGCCCAAATGATGAGGCTGCCGGGCTCAGGGACCGCTCCTACGGAGCTACTTGCGACACGGAACCCGACACCGTAGTACTCGTTCGTCGGGTAGTAGTCGTAGCGGCTGGAGGAGGCCTGGTAGCTGGAATTGTTGTAGAACGCCCCGCCTCGCAAACCACGCAACGAACCGAACTCTGCCGCATTCCACTCCCACACATTCCCCATCATGTCGGAAGTGCCGTTGAGTTCGTCGCTGCCGCTGCCAACATCCCAGGTACCGCCAACGGACCACGCAAAGTTGGAATCAGTACCTGCAACAGGCGTGGAGCCATCGCTAGTCGCCCACGTCTGAAGATTCGTTCCATTCCAGTACGCCGCTTTGACCCATTCATCCTCCGTGGGAATCCAGTACGCTGTGCCACTCACGTCAACGACATCCCATGTTGTCGTGTTGTATACTCCGCTCTCTGTGTCGCCGCTGTTGAGCCAGTTGGTGAAGCGTGCGGCATCATACCAAGAGACGTAGTTCACCGGGAGATCGGCATACTCATCGGTCACGCTGTAGGTGTAGCTGCCTGAGGTCCCACTACGCTGGATCTGGCAGCCGTAGGTTGACGTCATCCACGTGCTGTACAGGGTATACTTATCACTCGCCGCCACGGCGTTGAGAAACGCCGTGTACTGGCCCGCCGTCACCTCGTATGTGCCGATCTGGTACGTGTAGTCGACGATGCCGTAGCCACTGCTGGGGTTCGTATCGCCCGAGATCGTGACAAAGTCCATTGTGAACTGATTGGTTCCCGTGCCAAACGTAGCCGCCGACACAAACGAGCCCAACACCAAGCAAATCAAGACCGCTCCAAATCCAGACCAAAATCTCATTGCTTCCTACCCTCGGTGAAAGCCAAAGTTGTTGCTCCCGCGCGGCACGGTGCAGTCACACTCATGTTGAGGATCTGTGTGCCGCCGACGGGCGAATTCCGACAACCAAAATCGATCAAGTATCTGCTGTCATGCGTTCACGCATAGCCCGCGCTGGGCAGCGACAGGCAAGTCGCGTTCAATGATGGGGCAAGAGAGCAAAGAAGAGCTACCGTCGCCGCCTTCGCAGGACGAACGCCCCCAAGCTGCCGCAGGCCCAAATGAGGAGGCTGCCGGGTTCGGGAACCGCGGCGACGGAGTTGCTTGCGACACGGAAACCGATACCGGCGCTCTCGGTCGTCGGGGGGAAGTGGAACCAGGTGTAACAACTCAGATAGCCTGAAGGGTAGGCGTACGCCCCTCCCAGGCAACCGCGGTGCGAACCGATCGCTGTCTCATTCCACTCCCACACATTGCCACCCTGGCCTATGGTCCCGTAAGGGCTTGCAATCCCAGAGTTGGTAACGTTGTTGGGATGCCGTTGATTGTAGCCATCCCCAAACACGGCATCGAACGTGGTATCGCCCTGGAAGTCGATTCCGTCCGGAACGGTGTCTGAACCGGTTGGATAGCGCCAGTAGCCCCCTACGCCCGTGCCTTCCTTGTTTGGGTCATAATAGGCGGCCTTGTACCACTCGTCTTCCGTTGGTAGGTAGTAGATGGTTCCGTAGGTGGCCTCGGCGCCAGAACGGTCGATGGTTACGTCCGTGGGATTCGTTATTGAACCGGTGAACGTGTACACGCCGAGGGACGCATCGCCAGAGGTGAGCCAGTTGCAGAACTTGGCTGCCTCGTACCAACTTGTGCCGGCGGTCGGCTGCAAACCTGTCCAATTCCCCGCGTTGCCAACATTGGAATCCGCCGCGATGACAGCCGCCCACTGGTCCGCGGTCACTTCATACTTGCCAATGCTGAAGTCGTAGCCAACCGCGTCGTAGCGGGTCGAGTCGGGGTGATTGCCGGCATCGCCAACAGTGACGAAGTCCATCGTGATGCTCGTGCCGCCTTGCGTGATCGTTGCGGCCGACGCAAACGAGCTCAACACCAAGCAACCCGCAACCGCTCCAAATCCAGACCAAAATCTCATTGCTTCATACCCTCGGTGAATAGCCAAAGTTGTTGCTCCCGCTCGGCATGGTGCAGTCACACTCATGTTGAGGATCTGTGTGCCGCCGACGGGCGAATTCCGACGACCAAAATCGATCAAAGTTCTGTTTTCAAACGTTCATGCATACCCTGCGTTCGGCAGCGACCGATGAAGGGCATGGGGCAACGGAACACGGTGCTCTACCGTCGCCGCCTTCGCAGCACGACCGCCCCTAAGCCGCCGCAGGCCCAAATGATGAGGCTGCCGGGCTCAGGAACCGCCGCGACGGAGTTGCTGGCGACGCGGAAACCGATACTCCAGCCCGAGTCCGGCGGGTCGGCCGCACCGCGTTTGGTGGAGGCCAAGTAGTCCGAATGGTTGAAGTACGCCCCGCCTCGCAAAACGCGTGTCACGCTATCGTCTCTGTATGGGTCTTCCACCCACTCCGAAACATCTCCCATCATGTCGTAAGTGTCATTCAGTTCTATGCTGCCGCTACCGACGTCCCAAGTGCCGGGGGGATTCATCGCGTGGCCAACCCCGGACACATCGTAGTTCCAGCCAGTGCCGCTACTGCCATCGCCTTGAGCCAGTGATTCGCCAGCCTTCGTTGCATACTCTTGAAAAGTATCACCGTTCCAGTATGCCGCCTTGTACCACTCATCCTCGGTGGGGATCCAGTACGTCGCTCCCTGCGACTTCGCATTGTCGGCTTTGCCTTGGAAGACGCCCTGATCGAACAGGTAGACACCGCTTTCTGTATCGCCGGATGTGAGCCAGTTGGTAAATCGCGCCGCATCGTACCACGATACATAGTTGACCGGGCGGTTTGCATATTCATCACTCACACTATAGCTGTAGCTGCCCGATGACCCACTACGCTGGATCTTGCAGCCGTAGAAGTTTGACGCCATGTTTGTGTTGTACAGGTTGTACGTGTCCGTAGAGGCCACGGCGTTGAGGAACGCCGTGTACTGGGCCGCCGTCACCTCGTATGTGCCAATTTGGTACGTGTAGTCGACCGCACCGTATCCCGTAGCGTCGTCCGGATCGTTCCCCGCATCTCCGATGGTCACGAAATCCATGTCAATGCTCGTGCCGTCCTGCGTGATCGTCACCGCCGACGCAAACGACCCCAACACCAAGCAACCCACAACCGCTCCCAGTCCAGACCAGAATCTCATTGCTTCCTACCCTCGTTGAATAGCCAAAGTTGTTGTTCCCGGGCGGCACGGCGCAGTCACACTCATGTTGAGGATCCGTGTGCCGCCGGCGGGCGAATTCCGATAACGAAAATCGATCAAAGTTGTGTTTTCAAACGTTCATACATAGCCCGCGTTGGGCAGCGACAGGTGAACTGCATTCGGCGATGAGGGGGGCCCTGCGACGCCGGTCGGCCCCAATGGAGTGTCTTTTGCCTCAGGTGGCGGATTTTGCACGGTGATTTCCAGTGTGGCTGCAAGGAAGCGATCGTAGTCAGACCCCATCAGCTCGCGAAGTTCCTTGGCCGCTTGCCGACAGGCGACGAAGCAGAGCGGGCAGCGGGAATTGTTGAAATCCCACGACGCGGGAGAAACCCGCCGACGCCAATCCTGAAAATCGTCCGACTCTTCGATCGCGCGGAGGTGCTCCTGGAGCGTGTGGATCATCTTGGCGTGTGGTCGGCGACAATCGCAGAAAACCGCTTGTGTGAAGCACGACTCCTCGCGTGTTTGCGGTCCGCAAACGAGGTAGCAACGGCCGCTCACGCAATAGACGTTGATGCAGTACTGGGCGAATCGAGTTGACTCGATGGTGGGGGTCATCGTTCTGCCTGGTCCGAGGGGGGACGTTTGGTGCCCGGTAACCGATTCTGTACGTGGTTGATACGGTCGTTCGCCGCGGGTTTCCCCGAAGACATGAGGTCTTGGGGGAAACCTGCTCCTCCCGCGGCGAACGGCTTGCCTAGGAAATAACTCGCGAACCGAGTCGTGGGTGTGACACGCATTTCCATTTTTTATTAATGAGGGAGTTTAAAACTGGCCGGACAGACATAAATAACCCTTGCTTGTTCCCCCCCGCGTGCCGAGGTAATATGAAGGAGTAGCATGGCAGATAGTCAGTCCCTCGCCGGGGGCGTTTTCTGACGTATCGCCCCTCGCAAGGAGTAATCGCAGATGGAGGAATTGGCCTCCGTAAGCGAGTGGATCGAGCAAGTTCGTCGGACTGACGACCAGGAGGCCGCTCAGCGCTTGTACGAGCGTTATCTCCGGCAGCTTGCCGACCAGGCCCGAAAGAAGATGGACGGTGTTGCCCGGCGGAGGGCCGACGAGGAGGACGTGGCCCACACGGCGCTGGCCAACTTCTTCCAGCAAATCCACCGGGGCTCGTTTCCTCGGCTTGCCAATCGTTACGATCTCTGGCAGGTGCTTCTTATGCTCACCAACCGCCGCGTGGCCGACGTGTACCGGCAGCAGGCCTGCCTGAAGCGGGGCGCGGGCTGTGAAGTGGGCGAGTCCGCCATCGGCCAGTGCGGCGAGGGGGACGGCCAGTGCCGGGCGATCGAGCAGATCGTGGGTCGGGAACCGGGGCCCGAAGTGGCCGCCGAAGTAGCGGACCTGTGCCAACGATTGCTCGACCGGTTGGAAGATCCCCAACTCAGGGAAATCGCCGCGCTCAAGCTGGAAGGCTACAACCACGAAGAGATAGCCCAACGCCTCGGCTACGTGCGGCGGACCATACAACGCAAACTCTTGCTGATTCGAGAGATCTGGCGAGCTGAGGAGACGGGGCAGGAGCCTGGGGAGAGTGTATGAGCTATGAGCTATGGTTTGCCGAAATCTCACTGCTCGCAGCTCCATTGTCACACTTAGCGGACGAATTGCGAGTAATTAATTAGAGAGAGGTTCCTTTTCACGCTGCGCCATCGGTTGCCCCTTGCCCACCGCTTGTAGATGTACGATTCCTCGAACAATCTCCCGATCGAAAAATTGATCGATCGTATTGCCGACGAGTTTGAGGCTGCCTGGCGTGTCGGGCAGTCTGCGAAGCTGGAGGATTATCTGGCCAAAGCTACGGAAGATCGCCGGGCGGCTCTTTTCCCGGAGTTGGTGGCGGTGGAACTGCAGCTTCGGCGGGAGCGGGGTGAGGAGCCATGCCCGGCAGACTACGAGGCCCGGTTCGCCCAGTACGAAGACGGCATCCGGGCCGCCTTCGAACTGGCCGACGACACGGGCGACCCCCGGAGCACACAAGCCGAGCCGTCCTCCGGATTGCCAACCCCCACCGAATCGCTGCAGTTCTGTCGCGAGTGCGGCGAAGGGAGCGAGCCGGGGCTCGGAGAATCCCAGGCCCTTGAGGTCGGCGTCAGGTTCGGACGATTCGAGCTTCTGGAGGAATTGGGCAAGGGCGGTTTCGGCACGGTTTGGAAGGCCCACGACCGGGTGCTCAAGCGACTGGTGGCGCTGAAGATCCCGCGAGCGGGCCGGCTTCGTCCCCAGGATGCATTGCTGCTGATGGAAGAGGCTCGCAACGTGGCGCGGCTTAAACACGCCGGGGTGGTTCTGGTCTACGATGCGGGGATGGAATCGGGCACGGCCTATATTGCCAGCGAGTACATTGCCGGCAGCAGCCTGTACGAGCAGCTCAAGGGCGAGCGACCGTCGCACCGCCGCGCCGCGGAGATCTGCCTCCGCGTGGCCGAAGCCCTGCACCATGCCCACGAACTGGGAATCGTGCATCGTGATCTCAAGCCGGCCAACATTCTCCTCGACCAGGCCGGCGCCGCCTATGTGGCCGACTTCGGGCTGGCAAAGACGGAGGACCGAGATTCCCCCGCCGGCCAATTGGTGGGCACCGTGAGCTACATGGCGCCCGAACAGGCTGCGGGGCACACCCGCGAAGTCGACGCTCGTTCCGACATCTACTCGCTGGGCGTCATTTTGTACGAGATGATCACGGGGCGTCGCCCGAGGCAGGGCAAGAACGAAAAGGCCGCGAACACGGCGGAAACGCAGCGGCCGATTCGGCCTCGACGCCTGAACCGCACCGTTCCTCGCGACCTGGAGGCGATCTGCCTGAAGTGTTTAAATCATGCCAGGGAAGATCGCTACGCCACCGCGGCGGATTTGGCTGCGGATCTCGCCCGGCGCCTGGGCGGCGAGGCGGTGGCGGCCCGGCCGCTGATGCCGCCGGCGCGGCTGGCTCGGTGGGCTCGTCGTCGCCCGGCCATCGCGGCCTTGACCCTGTTGAGCCTCACGCTCTTGGTGGCGATCATCGTGGTCGGTGCGGTGAGTCACGAGCAAATGGGGCGGTCGCTGGAGAGAGCCGAGACGAATCTCTATTTTCACCGCGTGCTTTCGGCCGATCGGGCATGGCAAAACAACGACGTGCCGCAGATGAAGCAGTTCCTTGCCGATTGTCCCGCCAACCGCCGAGGTTGGGAATGGGGTTATCTCAGCGGATTGCCGGATTCGGCGATGTTCACCCTTTCGGACGCCGGGGCGCCGGTGGCCTTCAGCCCCGACGGCAAGCTGATTGCCACTGGAGGCGGGCCCGACTGGAGGCTCAAGCTCTGGGATGGGGCGACCGGCGAGAGCATCGCCTTCCTTGCCGGTCACATCAGTCACATCACCTGCGTAACTTTCAGCAGCGACGGCCGTTGGCTGCTGACCGGTGGAAACGACAAGACGGTCATCTTGTGGGACGTGGCGGGCCGGAAAGCAGCGAGGATCTTTGAGGGGCATACCGACAAAATCGAAGGCGCGCAGTTCCTCTCGGACGGGCGCCGGCTGGTTACGGCGAGCAAGGACATGTCGGTTCGCGTGTGGGATCTGGAAACAGAAGAAGAATTGTTCCAAATTCTTCATGACATGAAGAATGTGCGGAACCTGGCAGTCAGCCCGGACGACAAGCACATCGCCCTAGCGTCCGGACGACGCGGACTGACAGCCAGGTTGAGTCTGTGGAACCTCGAGACCGGGCAGTGCCTCGGCGATCTGCCGGCCTTCGACCAAGTGGCGGGAATTGCCTTCAGCCCCGACGGCGCCCGCCTGGCGGCGGCATCGGCTCGCGACTCGTTGAGACTTTGGGACGTGGCCTCTCGGGAGATGGTCATGCAGTTTCCCGTCACGCCGGCGGCTACGCGGCCCTGTGTGACCTTCAGCCCCGACGGCAAGTCGATTGCGTTGAATTGTTGGGACAACTCGGTGGCCGTATATGACACGATGAGTGGGCGATGCAAGCACACGCTGTGTGGGCACAGCGCGCAGGCGTGGGAGGTCGCTTTCGGACCAAAGGGCGAGAAGATTGCCTTGGCAACGAGCGCCAACACGGTCTACGTTCACAACACAATCACTGAGCAGGGGACCGGGATTCTACAAGGCCACGACGACCGCGTGACCGATTTGTCTTTCATACCGGCAACGACGCTCCTGGCTTCGGCAAGCTGGGACGGGACGGTGCGAATCTGGGATGTTGTCGCCGGCCGGGAACTGCATGTCTTCGGACCCTTCGACGAGCGGTTCCGTTGCGTTTGCTCCAGCCCCGACGGCGCGACGGTCGCGGCCGGCAGCGAGAGCGGATGGATTCGAACCTGGGATGTCCGCAGCGGCCGGCAGCGTCTGGAGTTTCAGAACGACACCGAATGCGTGACGGGCCTGGCCTACGCCCCCGACGGCGGATCGATCCTGTCGGTGTACGAACGGGGCTATCTGAGAATCTCGGATGCGAAAACGGGGGAATTTCGGCGGTCTTTCGATACGAAGTGCCGTCCCATTGGTCGCCTTACGGTGAGCCCTTGCGGTCGGTGGCTGGCTGTCGCATCGCGGTTTCGGAGGATCCGCGTGTTCGACGCGGCGACAATGCAATTGAAATGGACACTAACGCATCCGGCCACAGCTATGCGCGTGGCCTTCGATCCTGGCGGAAAGGGCATTGCAGCAGCGTACAAGGACGGCTCGGTCCACTTCTGGGACCTTGCCACCGGCTTGCCGGTGTGGGATTTGCTGGTACAGGAAGGCCGCCGACTTTCCGGCGTGGCCATTCACCCCGACGGCTCGCGATTCGCCACGGCCATGGGGGGCAAGGCCGTGGAACTCTGGGACTGTGGGCAACGCCAGCGACTGCTCCTCCTGCGGGAGAATCCGGACGTGCTGGGCGGAGCGGTGCATTTCAGTTCCGACGGAACCTATCTAGCCACGCCATGCATCGACAACTCGATTTGCGTGTGGAAATCGGCGCCTTCGACGGAAGAACCAGAATAGCCACACGGGGCCCCGAGTCAACGAAGGGCCTCTGCCTTTGCTCTCCGCCGTCTACGAAGCCTTGTGCGGGCGGTGGTTGCGGTCGCGGCGATTGCTCGTGTTGCTGTGATCCATGGGAACGACCAGGCGATCGCCGGAGTCCTCGTCGACTGCCGGGGTATCCAGGGAGGCAGGCCGCTTCTTGCGCCGGCTGCCCCGGTCGAAGAACTTGCCGAGGGGGCCGGTGAGCATGGAGGGCAGGAAGATCAGGTCGCCGAACAGGGCGGCGAAGAGCAGCACGAGCATCAACATGCCGAACCGCTGGGTCGGCGTGAAGGTGCTGAAGGCGAACACGGCCAGCCCCAGGCCGCCGATCAGGGTCGTCTGGGTCATCGCCGTGGCGCAACGCTGGTAGGCGACCATGGCGGCGCCCTTGCGGTCGTGGCCTTCGTCGAGCCCGTGGCGGAACCAGGACAGGTAATGCATCGTGTCGTCCACGGCGACGCCGAGGGCGACGCTTGCCGTCATCATGGCGCCGATGTCGACGAGTTTCCCCGTCCAGCCCATGAAGCCGAAGATGCAGATCACGGGGAAGACGTTGGGAATCATCGCCAGCATACCCGCCGAGGGGCTTCGCAGGACGAAGATCATGACAATCGCAATCAGGGCAAAGGCCGAGAAGAGGCTGTTCACCAGGCCGCGCATCAGTTCGTGCTGGGTCTTGTAGACCAAGGGAACCACGCCGGTGTACCGCGTTTCGAGGCCGGCTACTCCCTCGGCGCGGAACTTGTCGACTTCCGGATCGACCACGTTGCGGAGGTCTTCGACGAAATGGGCGTAGTCCATGTCGCTCAGGGCCCAAACCCGGGCGCTGATTCGCCAGAGTTCGACGCCGTGGGCGTTGCGCCAGTCCTCGATCACCGCAGCGATCTGCTCAGCGCCGTACTTGCCGACTCCGTCGATCATGGCCAGGCGGCGCTGGGCTCCGGCGCTCATGGGGTTATGGATACCTCGGGATTCCAGCGTTTTCAGGTCGCGGATTCCCTTGGCCTTGAGGGCGTCGACAAACCGCTGATCGAGGCCTGGATGCTTGAAGGCCTGGTGAGCGGCCTTCCAGTCGTTGCAGGCAGCCTGGATCTTTCGGAATTCCTTCAATTCGATTCCGTTCAGCTCCGTCAGCTTGCCGCCTTGGGCCTCGAACTGTTCGATGTCGTTGAGCGTGAAGAGGTCCGCTCCCTGAAGCGAGCGGGCGATTTCCGGGGCGATGCCGAGACGCTGCAGGTCGGGGCTCGCCAGTTCGTCGATCGACGGGTTTCGCACGGCCCGCCAGGCTGCGATCTGGGTTTCCACCTTGGCGGCCTCTTCCGGACCGATTCCCTCGATCGCGGTCAGGTCCCCCTTCTTCTCGATCTGCTCGAGGTCGCGAATCCCGGCGGCCTTGAGCGCGGCGGCGATCTTTTCAGGGATTTTCAGGTGCCAGAGATTGGGATTGTCGGTGGTGGTGCGCTCCGTGTCGACGGTGAGGTAGTCGCGGAATTCGGGACGGTGCGCTTCGAGTCGCCCCTGCAATCCACTGTCGTTGGCGTCGCTGAATCGCCGGCCAAGGAGACCTCCCCGACGTTTTCTGGCCAGATCGGGGGCGAACGTGGCGGCCGAAAGGGCCCCGCCAACGTCCGCTACAAGCCGCGAGTCCGTTTCGATCAGGTCCTCGATCTTTTCGACGTGCCGCATCCGATTGAGCATGTTCAGATCGCACTTCTCGTTGTCGAACATGACCAGCACTTCCATCGGCACGAGGGGGCCAAGGTGATCTTCCAGCCACGTGTAGTGGTTGATGATCTCGGCGCCCGGCGAGAAGAGCTTCATCAGCTTGATAGAAGTTTTCACGCGCGGCGTGCCGTCCGGCTTGACCAGTCCGAAGACGAAGAACACCATGACGACCACGCATCCCAGCGAGACGGCCACGTTGTGGTTGACCACGAAGCCGCCGATCTTCTGCCAGGCTCGATGAAGGATCGTTTCGGTTTCTTCGACGTTCTTGGTAGTTTTGCATTCGGCGGCGAATTTGCGCGACGGATAGTAGAACAGCAGGGCCGGCAAGTAAAGGAAGATCAGGGCCAGGGTGGCCACCACGCCGAGGGCCGAGTAGAGCCCGAACTTGCTGATCGGGATCACGTGGCTCACGATCAACGAGCCAAGGCCCAAGGCCGTGGTCAAAGCGGCCATGGTGCAGGGAAACCAGCCGTGGCTGATAGCGACGTCGGGGGCCTTGTCCAGCGGGCAACCTTCCCGGATCGCGTCGTGGTAGTAGTTGATGATGTGGATGCCGCCCGACAGGGCCAGCACATAGACCAGGGACGGCATCGAGAGCAGGATCGCGTCGCACGTACCGCCCGTGAAATAGACCAGGGCCAGGCCCGTGCCTGCCGCCAGCAGGGCGATCCAGAACACGAAGGCGGTAAGCCGCAGGCTCCGCAGGCAGATCAGGGAGATTCCCAGGCCGACGATGGCCGAAAGACCGGCCAGTCGGAACAGGGTTCGTTCTCCTTCGATGTCGATGGCCACATTGTCGACGGGCGGGCCGCCGAGCCGAATATCGTTTTCTTCCTGGTTGCTGCTGGTGGCGCGAATTCCGCACTCTTCCGCCAGTTCGCGGATTTTCCACAGTGTCGGACGGAGCTTCTTGCCTTTCGCCGCATCCGTCAGCGTCACTATCAGGCACGTCTTGTAGTGGTCCTTGCCGATCAACGAACCCTCGAGGCGATGCATAATCTCCGCCTCGGACAGGTCGGGATACCGCTCTTGCATCTCCGCGACGATCCGAGGTCCCGTGAGCACGCTCTTGAACAGGACCGGGTCGGTCTCTTCCTTCTTCTCGCCGGACGCCGTTTCGGAAGACTTGGCCGTCGGGCGAATCTCGGGATGTTTGGCGTCCGCTACGAGCTCGTCGTGTGAGACGATCTCGGCTTCCAGGATCGGTGGAGTTGTGTTTTCCACCGGCTCGGGGACCAACTTCTTGGCGAGCATCTCCAGGCGCTGGTCATCCAGGGTGCAGCCGGGGTCGTTGGCATTGCGGCCACGCCAACTCACGAGCACGAATTGCTCGTGGGGGAAATGCTCCTGGAACCAGGTGTGCTGGAGCGTTTCCTCGAAACCGGAAGGCAACCAGTCCTTGATGTTGTTGTTGTTGCTCATCAACGTGCGGCGCGTTCCGGCCCAGATCAGAGGCAGGCAGAAAACGGCGACTACGACGATGAGGAAACTGCGGCGTGCGAAGAAAGACTCGCTCATGAGCAACTCGATTGCCCTCGGGGAGCACTGGAGGGGATTGCCGCGGGCCGAGGATACAATCCGCGGCCGGACGTGCGGGATTCATTCCTTGAACATCAACAAGCCGGCCCTGGAGGCCATCGATTCCAGAGAAGGCTCTGCCGCGTCATTGCGGTTAGGACGGCATGCACCTCACGGGGGCAATTGGGCGGAGTCGGCAGATCATACGGAACTCTGACACACACAACCCATAGCTTAATCGTGCTTGGCAAATGCGTCCATGGCGATCCTGGCTTCACCTGGCGAACGTCCCAAAAAGCCAGAGTTTTTTTCGTTCCCTCTTTCCCTATTCTGCTTGGGGGACGCAGTTTGCGGCAATGGAGGGCAACCGATGGACGTGGGCTTGGCGGGGCGATCCTCGCCTCCGCCCAGAAGACCAAAAATCGGCTTGGAGGGGATGCCCTGGGGACGGGGCGTTGTGGGAAGGGGGGGGGGCCACAATGCGGCTCGTCAAGGGCTAACCCTTATGATACCATCAGGGCTTGTCGCCTGGGGGCCCCCGCGCGCCTATGCGACCTATGCCGGCCCAAACCTATCGAACAGCGCTTCTTGGCTCCCCTCTTGGGAGGGTTGAGCTTTACCTGGACGGTGGAGAACCAATCATTCTCCTAGTCCGGATGCCTAACTAGAGACTATACCAACTCACGGTGCTCCCATGCCGATAGACGCCTATTCCCCGTGCCCATGTGGAAGCGGGAAGAAGATCAAGTTCTGCTGCAAGGACCTTCTCACCGAATTACAGAAAATCGAGCGGATGCTTGACGGTGAGCAGTACATGGCCTGTCTGTCGCACATCGAGCGTTTGGAACAGTCCAATCCGGATCGCGCCTGCCTGATGGCAACGAAGACGCTCCTGCTGCGGATCATGGGGCGAGAGCCGGAGGCGAAAGCGGCGACGGCTGAGTTCGTGGAGAAGCACCCCGACAACTCGCTGGCCCTCTGCGATGCGGCGCTGGTGGCCGCTGTGGATGAAGGGGGCCGGGCTGGCTTGGCGGTCCTGGAGAGAGCTATTGCCGCGTCGGGCGACTCCTTCTCGGGACGGTTGTACGAGGCCGTCAGCGTCGTGGCCCAGGTTCTCCTCTCGGAAGGCCATTTTCGAGCGGCCCGCGCGCTGACGCTCTTCCAGGCTTCGATTGCCGGCCAGGATGACCCGGCCATGGAGCTTCTGATGCGTCTGAACGCCATGCAGAATATTCCCCTTGTCGTGAAAGACGGCAGGGGTTTGCAGCAGTGTCCCGAAGGGGTCCCGTGGGCGGGCGAGTTTGACGAGGCTTTCAGGCTTGCCAGCGGTGCCCGATGGTCGGAGGCCGCTGCCAAGCTGGCCCAGTTGACCGAAACGGCTCCCCAGTCTCCAGCGGTTTGGCGCAATCTGGCGAAACTCCGCTCGTGGCTGGCCGATTCCGCCGGGGCGATCGAGGCTCTCGGTCAATTCGCCCAACTCGAAGTCGGCCTGGAAGAGGCGGTCGAGGCACAGGCCCTGGCCATGTTCTTGTCCGACGACCCGCTCGGCGACGAGTTGAACGTCTTTGACCTGACTTACATGATCCCGGATCCTGAGAAGCTTCAGGAGACCTTCTCCGCGTCGAATCGAGTCGCCCAGGCGCCGATGGACCCCCGGACGATGCAGCGGGAGGACGATTCGCCGCCGCCGAAGGCTGTCTACCTGTTCTTCGACAAGCCGGCGCCCAGTGGCGATGCCGACCTCGACCTGGAGACCGTGCCGCGGGTGGTTTGCCACGGGTTCTTCTTCGGCAAGGAGACGGATCGCGACGCGCGGCTCGAGTGCTTTGGGCTGGTCGAGCCGGATCGCCCGTTGATTGACCAGTTCATCCACGAACTGGACCCTTCCATTGAAGCTCTTTCCAAGCCTTCCGGAAGCGTGTCGCGGACACAGGATATGCTGAGCCGCGAATGGCGTCTTCCGAACGGATCTTCGCGCGAAGCGTTCCAGAAGCTTGCAGACGGTTACTTGCAGGACGCCCTGTTGGGCCGATGGGTGGATATGCCGTTGGGGCTTCTCGACGGCAAGACGCCACGGGAGGTTGCCGGCGATCCCGCCTCCCAGGTCAAGCTGCTTGCCGCGATCATGGTCCTCGACTTCTGGCTCGAGCAGAGCGGAGCGCGCTTTGAGACGAATCGTCTGCGCAGCGAACTTGGGTTGCCCACGCTCGATACGATCGACGCCATGGAGACGCCGATCACGAGTCTGCCGCTCGTTCGCCTGGGACGCGTCGACGTGGCGAAGATCTCCGATGACGACGTCCTGGCCGGCTATCGTCGGGCTGTTTCCTTCGGGGCCCAGGTGGCGGTGGAACGATTCGGACGAGAACTGGTGGGGCGGGAAAGTCTCGCTGGTCGCGACGAACGGCTCCAGGCATATCGACTGCTAGCGCGGATGACCGACGATCCCAACGAAGCCATCGAGTTGATCGAGGCCGGACGCCAGGCGACGCTTGCTCGGGGCGGGTCCTGTGCAAACTGGGATCTCCTGGAAATGTCGTTGCGATTCGAGCGGATGGAGGGACCCGAGGTCGCACGATTGATGGGGCATATCGAATCCCAACACGCCCGCGAGCCGGGCGTGATGGAGGCGTTGACCCACATGCTCGTCCAGATGGGCGTGCTGCGGCCCGACGGTTCGCCCGCGATGCCCCCAGGGGCTGTTCCGCCGTCTGCGGAAGGTCCCTCGCTTGTCGTGCCCGGCGGGCAGGGTGAGGAATCTGGCAAGATCTGGACGCCGGATGGTTCTTCGGGGGCCAGCGAAGGCGAGAAGCCAAAGCTCTGGACACCGGGAATGGACTGATCGGTTGTCAGATCGCCGGCTTCTTTGCCCGGCGTCCTGCCGTCTGCTACCATAGGGCCATGACGATTCCCTCCATTTTCCCTGGAGCAACGCCATGGCTCGCCCGAAGACCTCACGCCGTCACTTCCTCGCCAACTCGGCAGCCATCGTGGCCGGTGGTTCTGCTATTCCCTATGTCTTCACGTCCGACGCGGAAGCGAGAAGCCTGGGTAAGAGCGCCAACGACCGCTTGCGGATCGGCTCGATCGGGATGCGGTATCAGGGCACGGTCATTGCCGACAAAGCCCGGGCACACGGCGACGTCGTGGCCATCGCCGACGTCGATCGCCATGTGCGCGAACAGGCGCGAGCTGCCTTTGGCAGCACGCCCAAAATCTACGAAGACTATCGCCAACTGCTCGATCGCGACGACATCGACGTGGTCACCATCGGCACGCCCGACCATTGGCATAGCAAGATTCTCATCGATGCTTGCCGTGCTGGGAAGGACGTCTACTGCGAGAAGCCGCTCACGCTGACGATCGATGAGGGCAAAACGGTCACGAAGGTCGTCGAGGAAACGGGCCGGGTCGTTCAGGTCGGGTCCTGGCAGCGCAGCGACCAGCGATTTCGTCTGGCCGCCGAAATGGTCCGCCAGGGGCGGATTGGCAAACTGGCATCGGTCGACGTGGTTCTGGGCAAGAACCTGACGGGCGGTCCCTTCCCGCAGCGTCCTGTTCCCGGCAATCTCAACTGGGACCTCTGGCAGGGTCAGACTCCGGACGTGCCCTATCGAGAGGAACGTTGTCACTACACCTTCCGCTGGTGGTATGAATACTCGGGTGGGCAAATGACGGACTGGGGAGCTCACCATCTCGATATCGCCCAGTGGGGCATTGGCGAGTTGCCGGTGCAAATCGAGAGCACGGCTGCCATGCCGAACGTGAAGGACGGCTACAATGTGGCCGTCGACTTCAGTGCCAAGTACACCTATCCCAGCGGTGTCGTGATGACCGTTCTCGACAACGGCCGCAACGGCATCATGTTTACCGGCAGCGAGGGACGGATCTTCGTCAATCGCGGCACGGTCGAGGGGAAGCCCGTTGAAAACTTGGCCGACGCTCCTCTCGGACGCGATCAGTTCACGCTTTACGATTTCGACAATCTCGAGCGGCCCGAACGGGTTGGCAAGCTTGATGCGATCGTCAATCACATGGGCAATTTCTTCGACTGCGTTCGCGAGCGCCGCAAGCCGATCTCCGACGTAGTCAGCCAGCACCGCTCGGTGAGCACCTGCCACCTGGGCAACATTTCCATGCACCTGGGCCGCTCGCTCAAGTGGGATCCGCAGGCCGAGGTCTTTCCCGGAGACGACGAGGCCAACAAGCTTCTTTCCAGAGAGCAGCGGAAGGGGTTTGAGATTGCCTGAGTTGTTCTTCGAGACCACGTGGTCCAACAGCGGGTAGCCGTCCCCTAAGAAGTGGTGAAGGTGCAGGCGAAGGGTGGGCGACTGCCGGGGCAGAATCCGCTTTCATCCCCGTGAAAATCCCGGCTTCCATATCTTTTTTCCCGAGATTGGTTTCTAACGCGAAACCTATCCGGGAAACGAGGGTTGAACAAGGTCGGAACCTCATGGTCTCCAGCCGCGACGGTTGGCATCGTCGCGGGATACACTCGTCCTTCTCGGGCTCCGGAACAGGCCCCTCAGCAGATCCACCACACCCCCTTCCGTAAGAGGCATTCTTGGACGTGGATATGTTGCGCAACCGGCCCGTCGGCTCCCAAACAGGGAAGGAGGATCCCGAGTGACGGCGAGGAGACCGGAACAGAGTGGAGGATACGAATCATGAGAGAGGGTGTTGTTTCATTGCTCGGTGGCCTTTTGTTCTTCACCCTCATTGCGTTGGCAACGGCTCAGCCTCCGGACTTTCCACCGCCCACGGGGTTCGGTCCGGAGACGCGGCCTTCTGCGGCAAGATCTGTTCCACCAATGCCGCTCCGCTTGATTGCTGCCATTGACACGGACAAGGACGGCGAATTGTCCGACGAAGAGATGGCAAGAATTCCAGAGGCCCTCAAAAAGCTTGATCTGGACAACGACCAGCACCTCAGCGCCGGGGAAATGGGCTGGTGGCCCAGCGTGCCCAGTGCTCCCGCGGCCTGGCGACCGCCTTCTTTCTGGGGCCAAGGCCCCGGGGCGAGAGGATTTCAGCCTCCGGTTGAATCAGAGCCTCGCTCGTTGATCGAAGCATTCCATCGCTTCGACACCGACCAGAACGGTATCGTCAGCGAAGAGGAACTGCCCGCGTCGATGCAAGAACTGTTCACCTTGTTTGATCGCAACCAGGACGGGCGAATTACCAATGCGGAAGTCGGCTACGTGGAATCCCTTTTGAATGGTGAGTCCAACGGTTGGGAGTTGTGCAGAACGCTCATGGCCGGCGAATCGACCTCCGAGGTTGTGCAAGGAGTGCGGGAGATCCTGGTGGCAGCCGAACAAACCTCCATCGAGAACCACCGTCAGATCGATCAGGCAAGAAGGTCCGAATGGCTGACCTATCTCATGACGGTGGGAGCCATGCTCGCTGGAGTGATCAGTTTCGGGCACCTCATCGGAACTCCGCCGCCAAGTTTGGGCCGCTGGTCGGAAGTTGATTCCTCGCCGAGAGCGACGCGCCCCGTCGTACTCTCCCTGGTGTTGATCTGCATCCTTTCCGCCATCGACCTGGTGTGGACGCAGGCCCGCGCCGGGAGCCTCCATTTTGTGGAGATGAATCCGTTGGGCAGCGAGATGCTGCTCGCGGGGGCCTCGCCGACGATCTTCAAGGTCGCCACGTTGGCGGTCAGCGTGCTCCTCCTGTTCTCCCTTCGCCAGTTCCGCGGCGCCCAGAAGGCCTCCTGGTGGATGTGCATGGTCTGCACCCTCCTGACCTTCCGCTGGGTCGTGCTGGATTCGGCGATTTTTAGTTAGCGGCAGGCTCAGACCTCCAACTTCGCCCCTCGCGTTTCCACCGTCTTGCGAACCAGCGCGGCATCGAGATCCCGGGGATCGCAGCCCTTCTTCGCGGCTTCGGCTGCGGCGATTCCGGCGGCCTGGCCGAGCATGGAACAGGTGGTGCTCACCCGGGCGCTGGAAAGGGCCAACTGGTCGGCCGAGAAGCAGCGGCCCGCCGCCTGGAGATTCTTCGCGTCCCGAACCAGCAGCGATCGGAACGGGATCTGATAAGGTGGGACCTGCATTTCCTTGTGCGTGAGGATGTAGGTCCGCTTGTCGTCGTCGGGCTTGTGGCCGTCGAGATAGAAGGTGCCTCGGGCGATGGCGTCGTCGAACTCGCGGGCGGCTCGCAGGTCGTCGACGACGAGGGTGTAGTCGCCCACGATCCGGCAGCCTTCGCGAATGCCGATGATGGGCGAACAGTGGTCGAGCCGCCAGGGCTTCTTCTCCACCCGTTGATGGTAGTCGAGGACCTCCATCATCCGGCGTCGTGCCCGGATCTCCGCGGCCGTCAGGCTTTCCGTGTCCGTCGAATCGAACATGGGAATCTTCACCTTGATCGCGTTACCGCGGGGGCCGTCAGGCCAGACGCTCGTCATGGGCAGATCGTCCTTCGTCTGGATCGGTTCAAAGCACCCTTCCGGCAACTGGGGGAAAGCGTCTTTCGGATCCACGTGGCGCACGAAGTACATGATCGACATGGGCAACTGGAATCCGTCCCCCGGGCGTCCCTTGACCGTGGCAAACCCGCAGGCTCGGGTCAGGTCGGCCTCGCCGGAGCAATCGATGAACTGCCGGGCGCGGATTGCTTCGGGGCCCGACTTGCCGCACACGATGCACTCGCGAATTCGCCCGTCCTTCTCGATCGCGTCGACGAACCGCGTGTGCAAGAGCAGCTTGACGCCCCGCTGGAGCAGCAGTTCCTGGAGCACGATTGCCAGGATTTCGTAGTGGAAGACGGGACGCTTCTTGTCGATCGCCTTGAAGCGTCGCAATTCAGCAAGAATGGTGTCGAAGACTTCGCCTTGTCCGGTCAACTGGCCGCAGAAGTTGGCCACGCCGCCGCTCGTCATGTCGCCGCCCGTGACGGCGAACCGTTCGACGAGCACGACCTTGGCCCCCGACCGTGCCGCGGCGCAGGCCGCCGACACGCCCGCGATGCCGCCACCGATCACGGCCACATCGGCCTCGCAGCGAACGGGCACGCTTCGCGACCACGCGACTTCATCCCCGGCCGGTTTGGCCTCCGTTTCGGATTCAGCAGAAGTCCCGGCGCGTGTTCCGAGGATCCAGGAAGAACAGGCCGTTGCGAACTGGAGGAAATGGCGTCGTTTCATGAGGAGGAACTCGCAGAAGATAACACTTTGTCTAAACGCTACTTCTTTCCCAGGCACAGGACGTGTCCGTCCCGGGTTGAGTAGAACAGTCGGCCCTGGGCGAGGGCCAGGCCGTCCCAGAGGGGCTCGGGGAGTTTGGCTTTGGCCTGGACCGAGCCGTCGCCGGTGGAGATCGCTCGGAGATCGCCGTTGCCGCCGACCAGGAGCAGGCGATCCTTGGCGAGGACCATGGCGTGGATCGGTGGAGCGTCCTTGCCGGCGCCGAGGGGATCGGCCTTCCAGGCGGCCTTCTCGGCCAGCCGGTGGCTTCGCCAGGGCATTTCGCCCTTGCGGCTGAGAGTGCTGGCGGACCAGCCGGTCATCCAGTGCGTGTCGAATTTCTCGCCGCCTTCGAGGTCGAAGTCGCGACGATAGACCGTGGACGACCCCTGGAGCGATCCGAACAGCACTTTGTCGCGATAGACAGTGAGCGGGCGGAGCGGCTGATAGGATTTGATTCTCGCCCGGTGCCGCGGGGCGTAGGTCCAGCAGCCTTGGGGGGCCATGACCGCGCCGCCACCCGTGTCGAGCCTGGCAAAGGCCGCCCAGCGGTCGAGCGACATTTCGCCCGACTTGCGATCGAAGACCCAACGCGACATGGCCACGCCGTCGCCCTGGCGGTGGAGCAGGTCGAAGTTGTCGAACTCCAGGGCGGAGCAGTCGTAGAAGTTCGTCTGGGGCACGCTGTCGAGTCGGCGAGTCCAATTGATCTGTCCGGTAGTCGGATCGACGGCGAAGATGAGGATTCCGCCGTCGGCGAGCGATTGCCGACCGGCGGCGAAGTAGGCCACGTCGTCGACGATCAACACGCTGCCCGGGACGGGCCAGGGCGATTCGAGCTGGCCGTAGGCGACGAGTTGTTCCTCGACCGGCGCCGCGCGAAGCCGCCAGACGAGCCGCCCGTCGTCGGCCCGCAGGCAGTAGACCCAGCCGGCCTTGGAACCGAACAGGCAGAGTCCCTTGTGGAGCGTGGGCGTGGTGTCGACGCGACCGGAGGCGGTGAACCGCCAGGCGACCTGGCCGGTGGCGGCGTCGAGAGCGACCACCTCATGGGCGTCGGGCCGGGCGACCACGACCCGACCTGCCGCGATTGCCGGGGGAGTGATCGGGCCTTTCACGAAGAGGTTCTCTTCCCAGTCGCAGGTGACAATCCCTTCGGGCACGGTGGCGCCGAGGTCGGCGGACCAGAGCGTGTCGAAGCCGTCGGGGGCCTGGGCGGTCGTGCTGCCGCTTCGCCAGCCGTCGTGGCGATACATGGGCCAGTCCTGTGCGGGATCTTCTGCCCGGGCGTCGGGCGGCGCGACGCCTTTTTCCAGCGGGAACTTGATCTCGTCGAGTTTCATGTCGGCGATGCTCCCGGCGGGCCGCTCGGAAGCCAGGGCCGTGAAGCCGCGGAGCATGGGCCAGCAGACGCAGTGTTTGGGGGTCACGTAGACCAGGCCGTTGGCGGGCACCCAGCCGCCGTCCGGGCCGCAGGCCGCCTTGGTGATGTGGTTGGCGTCGACCTCGCCCGTGGCCAGGTCCGTCAGATCGAACTCGCCGGCGATCATGTAGCGGGTGGTCATCACGGGCGGGAAGCAATGGGTCAAACCGGCGGGATGGGTTGCCATGGCCTCACCGGTCTTCGTGTTGATCATCGAGACCTGGACCGGAAGCCTTTTCTGTTCCGCGTCTTTCCCGCCGTGGAGCAGCCAGAGGCTTCCATTGACGAACATGGCCCGGGCCTGGCGGTTGTGATTCATGCCGGGGTAGAAGGGATGGTCAAGCTGCACTTTGCCGGTAGCGGCGTCGAGCAGATGCAGAACGTTTTCCGGCCCGTCGTTGTTGAACGTGGAGACTTCAAAGGCGACCAGGCCGTGATCGTAGACCAGGCGGCGGACCTTGGGCAGCCAGTCGAGGTCGCCTCGTTTCCAGCGGACCTGGCCGGTTTCCCGCTCGATGACGACGGCCTTGATCGGCTCGTTGCGCCGGGCCTCGCCGTGGAGGAGGGCGACCGTATTGTCGCCGGCCACGACCTCGTGGGGGCTGGAAAGGGAGACTTGCCATCGCACGTCGCCCGAGGAGGCATACAGGGCCCGAATGGAATCGTTGGTTGTGACGATCAGCGTGCCGCGGTCGAAGAGAACCTCCTTAGGCTTGCCGGCCGCGGGGTACTCCTGAACGGCTTCGCCGGATCGAGCGTCGAGGGCAATCAGTTTCTTGCCTTCCACGACAAACAGGCGGTCGTCGCCGGCGACCGGTGCTGCCGAGCGCAGGTTCTTCATCACAAAGTGTTCGCTCTCCGGGGCGGCCAGGTCGCGATGCCAGAGGCGAAGGCCGTTGAAGCTGTCGCGGGCGAGGACGCCGGCGTAGAAATTTCGTCCCGAGGCCGTCACCATGCCGCGGACCTCGGATTCGGCTCCGGCGATCCAGCGGACCCGGCGGGGCGGGGCGACTTGGGTGTCGTTGGAGACGGGATTGCCGGCGGCGGAATGGCGGGCGTGGGTCCACTCGTCCATCTCGCGGGGACGGGGCTTCAAGGCAACCCACAACCCTTCAAGCCCCATGTCCACCTTCCCCATTCCGGAGAAGCCGGTCGCTGCCAGTTCTTCTTCGTTGGTCCGGCCGCCTCCGATCACAAGGACCCCGCCCGGGCAGAGAACGCGGTGCAGTTCTTCGAGCGAGACCTTGATCGAAGGCTGGGGCACCACGAAAACGAAGTTGACGAGATTCTCCGTGTAGGGCAGTTTTCCTTCGCCGGGCATCTGGTCGACGGAGATGAGGCCGTAAAGGCCTGTTGCCTGGAGCCGTTTGCGAGCCTGCTCGACAACGGCCTCGTCAGGATCGAGGACTTGGAGCAGATACTGGCCGGAGGTGGCCAACTGGCCCGCCAGGGTCGTGTCCTTGGCGCCGAGCTGAACACAGAGTCCGCCGTGGATGCCGAGGCTTTCGAGGGCCGAGGCGACTCGGGGCTCTGCCGCTTCAAGCGGTGCGGTGACGGCGAACGCCAGGAGCAGAAGATAGGAACCACGGGAAATCAGGCGTTTCATGATGTCTTCCCCGGAAGAGTCTCAGACGGACGATCACATTCCTTGCACGATCCTAGCCGCTTGCAGCGGTGGAGTCCACTTCTCTGTTGACCCTATTCTCGTTTTCCTGGATCTTCTTTTTTTTCGACGAGCCGGTACAGCCAAAGCTTGTTCAGCCCCTGCTCGGTCCCGGCGACCAGCATTTTGGGCTCGTCAAGAAGCTGGCCGTTCATGCCGTAGATCATCATGATATCGCGGGGGCCGCCGGTGGGATGGCCGCTGAAAAACCGGGCGTCGGCGAGTCGCCAGTTTGTCGGTTCGTTTGCCTCATGATGGCGCCAGCAAGTGCCACCGGCGCCGAAATGGTGATAGAACAGGTGCCACCGGTCTCCCTGCCGGAAGATGCGAGGCATTTCGCCTCCCCCGGGAACGGCGAGAATCGGCGCGGGGTGTTTCGTGAACTTCATGTCGGCCAACTGAGCACATGCATATCCGGCTCGCACGTGGTCGCGCTGGCGATTGGTGTCAAAACCCTTGAAGAACAGGTGAACCGTGCCGTCGTCAAGGACGGCGCACGGGTCGTCCAGACGCATGGCGTCCCAGCCGGGGCTCGGTTCGACGACGATTCCCTGTTTCTTGAAATCCTCGGCGGGCGCCCCGTGTTCGTCGGCCCGGGCACTGGCCAACAGGATGCGACCGGCCACGTAGCCTGGTTGGCCCGGTGAGGCGTAGGTGTCGGCGGCGCCTCCGACGGGATTGGCCCTGCCTGCGTAGAACAGGTAGATCCGCTCGTCCGTGGCCAACACGTGGGGACTGGCGGCGCCGTAAGCGTCGGGCGCCTCGCCCGTGCCTCTTGGTATGGCGATCCCGACATACTCCCAGTTGTGCAGGTCCGAGCTGCGGTAGTGCCGAATCTCGGCCGTCCAGGAGATGGTGCTTTTTGGCATGTAGTCGGCGAAGAGATGATAGACGCCCTGCTTGTCGCGATAGCAGGTGGCCATCCGAGTCTGGCCGGGTTCGGCGGAGAAGACCGCCTGTTGCTCCTCCGGAACCAGTTGGAATCGCGGCCTTTCACGCTGCTTGAAATAGTGAAGCAGCGGTTTGTTGAAGGAGGCGTTCCTGTCGTTGGCTTCCAGGACGATCTTAGAGTGCGAGTTCTGGAGCACGCGGGTGCTCAGGTCGGATCGGCCGTCGACAAATGCCTCCAGTTGCCCGTCGCAAACAAAGATCTTCAGGTGGGCCTTCTTGCCAAAGGCATGAGGCTCCGAGAGGTATCTGCGGCGCTGACCGGCGGGCTCCGTGATTTCGAAAATGCCGTCTGCCGGCCGGAGGGCAACGCGATAGCCACTGTCCTGGGCGGCCGTCGTGCGCACGGTGACACTGACAGGGGCTCGATCGTCGCCGAACTGGATGTCGGACTCGAAGTAGTAATCCGGGTGACTTTCAGGAAGGTCGATCAGGACGGCGCCTTCACGGGGCTGGCCACTGGTGATCTTCTGGGCCGGCGAATCAACGGTCCACGCGCCGGAGAGCTCCTTCAGCAACGGGAACAGTTCTGGGTTGTGCTTTGGCTTACGAATGGCGGCGATCAACTCCGGCAAGGGGCGCACGCCGATGGTCTTGTCCTCGCCGAAAACCAATTCACGTCCCACGCCGAGAGGCCCGCCGTAGCGCGGCCGGGCCTGTGGATTCTCGGGCGTGGGACGCACGCTAAAAAATCCCCAGCTGAGGTGCCTGACGCTGTCGGTGCCGGAGCGTGACCCGGCGGTGAGGAAATCGGAATTGTATTGGCCTTTTCGTTTGCCCCAGGGGCCCGAAGGCTTGTCGGCAACGTGGTAGCAGGTTGCATTGCTGAGATAGGTCAGATAGCAAGTGCCCGCGTGCTGAATGATCTGGGGACAACTGACGAATTGACTCAGCTTGCTGCCGTCTCGGGGCTGCGTGTAGAGGGCGGGCAAAGGTTCCCAGGGACCTTCCAGTTGCTTTGCTTTGTGCAGGGCGACTTGGACGCCACCGGCTTGCGTATGGGCCTCACACAGCATCCACCAGAGTTGCTCCTGCTCATGGAAGAAGACCCAAACATCTCGAAAGGTCTTGGCGCCCGGGTAGAAGTCGGGATCCGGCTGGGCAACCGTTATGGAGTCCTTCTTCTCGAAGTGCCACGGGGTGTTACTGGTCACCAGGCCGATGGCTCCCTGGGCGATGGTGTAGAACATGTAGTAGGTGCCGCGGTGGCGGAGTACGGTGCCCGTGGCAATTCCGCCGCCGCTCATGGCCGGCTCGTGCTCGGTCCACTGAACAAGGTCGGTGCTGGTCAGATGACGCACGTTTTCCAGATTGCCCTGGAGCGTGTAGAGATGCCAGACCCCGTCGAAGTACGCGGGAAAGGGATCTCCGTACTTGCCTGGCGTTGTCATGAAGGGGTTGTCGGACGTGTCGTAGACCCGGCCGGTCGGGCATTGGCCTTCCACTACAGGCGCAGACGACCAGCCGAGACAGAGCAGCAGGCTGACGAGGAGACCTGTTCGCACCGCGCTGTTTCGGCCACAATTGGTCATTGCTTCGCAACCCCTTTCACCACACGCACCATCGTTACGGTCACATCGCCCGGGCCTTCGGTCACGAGGCGGAAGTCCATCTTCAAATCACCAATCAACTCGCGACGCGAGACCGGTTCGATTGAGATGTTGCGGAACAGGGCCTTGCCAGCCTGCCCTTTGGGGGCGTGGCCGCGGCCCTGACCGAAGAGCTGGAGACGGACGGTGTCGTCAGCGGGGGCCTCAAAGACTTCAGAAAGGGTCTCCCACTGGTGCGGCCTGGTTGACTCCACGTAGGCGATCGTCGACCAGTCCATGCCGCCGATGCGGATGCCCGGCTTGAGTTGCGTGCCGTCGTTCCGGATCAACGCGGTGAGCCGATAGGCCATGCCCTTCTCCAACGGCACGAGCTGGTCCATGTGGACCGTGTCTTCGTTGCCGGGGCGGAAGGTGAACTCGACGAGATTGCCGCCCGGGCGATCGGGATCGGCAGCGATCTCATATTCCTGCGGCAGACGCCACTTGGCGGGGCCGTCGCGGAAGTCGGCGTTTTCCACAAGGTTGCCGCTTTGCTTGGGAACTTCGTCGCACCAGGAGAGGAAAGTCGGATCGTTGGGGAAAACGCCGGCGGCCGAAAGTGCATCGACGACGAAGGTGGCCGTCTTGAGTTGGCCGTCGCCCGTGTTTTCGATGGATGGCGTTTGTTGGACCTGGCCGGTCGCGTCGGTGTAGTCCAGATGCCAGCGGGCGGGGGCGCGGTCGGTGTAGGTGACCTTGATCGTCGCGGGGCCGGGCTCTTTCCAGAAGACGCGGTCGAGGGCGAAGAGCAAGCCTGTCTGGCCGTGCTGGATGTCCGTTTGCCGGGCGTCGAAGTCACGCACGCTGGTCGCGTTGCGACGCTGTTCGGAGGGGAGTGGAAAGCGGTCGACCGGCTCGGCGGGCACGCTTTGGCTGCCCGGGGCGTCGCGTTGGATCAGCCAACGTTCGATATTCTTGACGGACGTACTCCGGCGATCGAACTGGCGGAGGTAAGCCCAGGCGTCGGGAGAGTTCTCGCGGCGGTAGCCCTGGGTGATTCGGGCGTATTCGTTGAGTTCGGGATTCAGCTCCAAAGTGGCGGACGAGACCATCTGGAAGTTCTGCCGCATTTGCAGGCCGCGGAGGACGCAGATGCGGTGGCGATAGGGATAGCCCTCGACGGGCCCGAAACGCCACACCCAGTACTTGCCGTATTCTTCGTTCTCGTCGCCCCGGAATCGGCCCTGCTTGATGGTGGGATGATCATCGTCGACGAGGAGGTAGCCCTGGCTGCTGACGCTGGCGGCCCAGGCGGGGGCGTCGAGCAGGCTGTGCATGAAATCGATGCCGCCGCCGCGAATGCCGGCCCCTTTGTCGAAAGCATGCTCGTGCAGGTGCGCCGTAGCCGTACGGAGTTCGGCCGTGGGGCCCAGCGGTCCGCCCCACATGACGGCCAGCTTGTACTCGACGCCCTTGAAGGCGTCGCACATGGCGTCGATTCGGCGACGGAGCCAGTTGGCGAAGATCTCGGCGGTTACGCCGGTCGTTTCCTGCCACATCTGCCAGTCGATGGGGCGGATGAACATCTCTTCGCCGCGGGAGGCGCTGATGCCGTGGATGTAGCCGTAGACCACGTCGTCCTGCTGGGCGATGCCTGTTTTGGCGAACTCGCGGAGGAATTCGTGGAAGGCCCGATCCACCTCGGGCTGCCAGGGCGGAACGGTCTGGAGCCGCCAGGGCTGGTTTTCCTGGAGGACCGGCACGTCGAGGACCACGGGCTTGTAACGCTCGATGACCCAGTCGGGCACGGCCTGGCGCTCGACGCCCTTGAGGTGGATCCCGGTCCGCATGCCGGCGGCCTTGTTTCTGGCGATCTCGTCGCGAAGCCAGTCCCAGTCATATTTGCCCGGGGCGGGGTTGAGCCGAGCCCAGGTGACCATGATGCCGCGGACGGTGATGGCCGGGTCGAAACGCTTTGGGCCCCAGGTGACATAGCCGGAGTAGTCAACCGGTTGGACGTGGGCGGGGAGGGACCAGTCCCAGCCTTCGTGGACAGCGGGCGGCTCGGCGGCGTGGGCGGTGAGAGGGAGTGTTGCAGCAAGAAGGACAGCAATCAGTGCTTTGCGAAGCATGATCGCTTGCGAGCATTGACAACTGGAGGGACAAAGTGACATGATTATTCTGCCTTGGAGGTGGGGTGGCGTGCCATGCAGTGCGAACCAAGAGAGGCAATCTGATGCGACATCGTCCGGGCTTCATGTTCTGGTCCCTCGCTCCCTTCCTGTTGGCATTGCTTGTTGCGATGTTGTTCGCGGAATGGAACATAGTGACTCTGGGGGTTCAAGTCTTTTGTGTTCTGATGTTGCTGGGCCTTCTGGATCCCTGTCGCTTCCGGTGGACGTGGCGTGGAGTGGGGGCTCTCGTTTTCGTGACCTATGCAGCCTACCTCGTGGACATGTTGATTGAAAGCGGAGGTCAGGCAACGGTTGGGAGAAGCCGAGCCGAGCCTTGTGTTTTGAATGCCCTTACCGGACTGGTCGCGTTTGGCCTGCCGGGCTTGTGTTATGCGATCTGGGGCCGCTTCAGCTTTCGGAAAATACAGGAAGCAGAGGACTTTGAAGGTCTGAGAGAATCCGACGATACCGAGTCATAAGTCTTCGAGTGCGATTGCGGAACGTGTCAACCCTTATGAGACAGCAGCGAGTTGGAATTAGTGTAGTTGGTCTCGCTTCGCGAGCAGTTTTGTTTGGATGTGGGGGCCAGCTCCCACGCCCCCGGGATTTTTTGAGGCATGCGCTCGGGTGTCCGAGGGTGGTTGTTGGCTAGGGCCTTGGTCTGGTATGGTGGCGTTGTCCGGTGAAACGGAGCCAGGCTCTGCTGGTTCGCGCCACGGCGTATCATCAGGAAATCGAGATCTTCGAGTTGGCCACGGGCAAGCTCACGAAGCACCTGCTTGGCCACCGCAACACCACGAACTGCCTGGCGATCTCGCCCGACGATGCGATTCTTGTCAGCGGGAGTCGCGATGGCGCGATTAAGTTCTGGGATCTGGAGACGGGTGAGTCAACGGCTTCTGTTCTGCTTGCGGCGCGATCGGATGGTGGTGTGGAACGCTGGCGGAAAGTGGGCTGGTAGTGTGTGCTGGTGGTTACGCTGTGTGATCGTGGAATCGGTTTTGGTGTGCTTGGCGGACGGCACGGCGGAGCGTGCCTGCTACCTTTCTTGACGCTCGTATTGGTTCACCGGCCCTGCCGTCCTGTGCAGACTCTCTGCCGCTCATTCCTTTGCGGCCTCTTGGGGCGGATTTTCCATGGCGCCTCGCAGGACGTCGAGGAGAGTCTCCTCTACGTCGAGGGGCGAATGTTCTAGTTCCAGCGACGCCTTCTTGAATGCCGCCCTTGCTCTCCGATGGCCTTTTTCGTAGCCGTACCAGGCGTCGACGACCTTGCCTTCTCGGTCGATGATGTAATTGGCGGGCACGCCGGAGGTCCGGTAGTCCTGAAAGCACACCTTTTGGGCCGCGTCCGAAGGGTCGAGGATCGTGGGGAACGTGGCGCCGTTTTCCGCGAGAAAGTCGACGGCGCCCTGCCGGGTCCGCTTTTTCATGTAGGAGGTCTGTCGCGTGGCTTCGTTCTTCTCGTAGTTCTCATCGTCGGGGGCATAGAACCTGGGTCGACCCTGGGGCCAGAAGATCCAAAGGTACTTCCCGTCGCCGACGAGGGTCCCGCCCTCACCGCGTGTGGCGGACTCTGTTTCCACGCGGAACTGGTTCGGCTTCTTCAGCCAGGCCCGATAGGTGCAATCCCCTAGAACGCGTCCTTTCGCCTCCCAGCTGTAGTGACTGACGTAGGAAAGCGAGTCGGCTTGCCGCATGGTGCGGACCATTTGATCGTAGAGGGCATGCGCCTCAGGCTCATCCGGAAAGACCGGGACCCCCGGATCTTCCTCCTGGTCTGCCGCCTGGGCTTCCTCCTGGGCGAGGGCGCGAGGGTCAGAAGTTCCCCATCCGCTCAGAATGCTGGCCGCTACCACGGCCGCAACCCCCCAACAGAAACGACGAGAAACACGCATCTCACACCTCCCATCCCACCGAAGTGCGTATCTGCTTTCGTGTTACACCAAATCCGCGATGGGACTGGCGACACCCCCTGTCGAATCGTCCAGCAGCGAGCTTGGACCGATTCCCCCAGCAGTATAGCCGTGTCGGCCTTAACTTCAAGCACTCTGGTGGGCTGATTGCGGAACCGGTTTTGGTGTGTGCGTAGCGACCCGTTCTGCGGGAAGGCGAGCCCGCGCAGCGTGGCGATACGCACGTAGCCACGTGGCGTGAGCCCGTGGACTGACGTGCGAAGCGATTTCATCAAGCCCGCGCAGCGCGGCGGCACGCTGGAAAGACCACCCACCGCCAGTCGTGTCGCCGCGCTGCGCGGGCTTCGCCTTGACGGCAGCCCTGTCTTCCCCAGGCTCACGCCTGGGGCTACAGACGTATCGCACCGCTGCACGGGCTGCTGCCTTTCTTGACGCGGCCCAGCCGCCCAGTTGTTCGATGTGTTCGACGGCCGCTCTTTGCTGGCGAGCCCGGTTTATGCGAACGGCAAGCCACGACATCACGACGCTGCATACCAGGACAGCCAGGAGGAGGGTCCTCAGGCGGAATTGGAAGCGGTCGTGGTTGAGATTCATTGCGATTGATGACGTGCCGAGGGCCGGAGGTTTCTTGTTTGCTTGGCGGACGGCACGGCGGAGCGTGCCTGCTACTTTGGCCAGTGGTTGCGCTGGGCGGCTTGTTGGATGAGGGCGCCCGCGTCTTCGGGGAGGAGGAGGCGATCGCGTTGGAGGCAGCGGGCGGCCTGGGTGTACTTTTCGAGGTAGACGTTGCGGGTGGGGTAACGCTCCTGGATCGAGGGGCGGGGGTCGGAGGATTGCTGGCGCCCAGCGGCGGTCTCGGGGAATTCGAGGTAGGAGCCGTCCAGGTCGGAGAGGATTCCGGCGGCGCCGTATTCGGCGGCGCGGAGGTTCCAGCCCATGCAGGTGCCCAGCGGGACGGCCACATCGGGAAGATGAATGCCGGCCAGTTCATTGCCGTCGGAATCGACCGCGGGGATCAAGGTGTGATAGGCGGGGCCGACTTTGGGCGGCACGATGGTGGCGACGCCTTCAGTTTGCCAGCGGGGGCCGTGACTGAGACGCAGGGGCCGGTAGTAGTCTTGTGGCAGACCGGTGCCGGGGATCTTGGGGAACTGCTGCTGGAAGGCGGCCAGGTCGACGAGGGTGCCGTCGTCGATGCGGGGGTAGCGGCTCTCGGGCGGGGCAATCCCGTTGCTGACCCAGCAGTCCATGGCTGCCAGGAGGGCTCGCAGGACGGGGCCGCGGTGTTTCACCGGGTTGCGGGGGTTCTGGCAGATGCCCTTGTCCAGAGTTCCGCCGCCGAGGTGTTGGGCGCCGGCGATCAGGTAGATGCGGGCGTTGGGATCGAGGGTGAGGTCCTTTTTGCCTTCCACGTCGGTGTGGAGCAGGGAGGCGGCGCGAGACCAGTACTCGGTGGAGGTTTGGACGAACATGATTTTGGGTACGGCGCCCTTCCCGCGGAGCCGGGCCAGGGTGTCGCCGGACTGGCCGGTGACGGGATCGGTCTGCACGCCGGGAGTGAACGGGAAGAAGTCGGAGCCGTAGAGGTTGCCGTGATGGCAGACGCCGTAGGAGGTGGCCATGCCGAAGCGGTGGTTGAGCGTCATCTTGCCGCCGCCGGGCACGTGGATCAGGGCGCCGTCGAAGACCGTGCGGTCGGACGTGTCGAGGTTGAAGCCCTCGTAAAGGAAATGGTGGCACACGCGGCCCGACTGGGAGATGCCGAAGATGTAGGCCCGCTCCAGGGCATCCCGAACGGGGTTGGCCGTGCCGGACTCGTCCTGGCTGGCATAGCGGAAGAAGGAAACGGCGTCGCGAAGTCCGGCCAGGCCCAGGCAGGAAACGCGAGGGTCGCGGGCCGTGTAGACCAGGTCGTAGAGCCACCCCGGTCGGAGCCCTTCCTTGACGTAGAGGCTGGTGGGATCGGGCACGATCTTGCCGTCTTCCCATCGGGCGAAGGCCCACTGGTCGCGGGGCACTTCGATAGGGTCGGCGGAGCGGTTGGGACGCATGGTGAGTACGGCCGACGGATCGTCCAGTGCAACGGTTGGGTAAGCGGACGGGGTCCCCCAGGGGCTTCCGAAAAAGGGCCGGCTGAAGGCCTTTTCATCGGTAGAGATTTCGACGTAGGTCTTGCCAGTGATGGGCGAGCCGTCCTCATTCACGGCCACGGGGAGGCCGGCCAGCAGGCGCCCCGTGCCGTCGGCCACCATGTCGCCGTTCCATCCGGTCCAAAGCAGGCAGTAGCCGGCACGGAGCAGGAAACCGTTACCGGCATGGGCCATGGTGGTCGGGCTGTTGCTCCGCTCGGCGTCGTTGAAGGTCCAGAGGGCGAGCTTGTTGCCGCGGTTGTGGACGTCGTAGAGGAGCCGGCCGTTGCCCTTCTTCGGATCGACGGGCTTGAGGAGGAAGAAGTCGGCCCAGAATTCGACCTTGCCGCTGGCGCCCCGGGGAGCGAGTTTCAGATCGGTGATCGTGGCGTTGGCGGCGGCGTCGGGATCGACGGCGAAGAGGAACCGGCCCGAGACCGACTCGTAGGGCCCGGCCTTGCCGAAGCGGTGGCCGTCGGCGAAGGCCTGGCGGTGCTTGATCTGGATGCGAACGACCTCGGCCGAAGCCGGAGCGAGGAGGAAGAGGGCGAGAACGATTGCAGTGGACGCGAGGCAGCGGGGTTTCATCGAAAGGCTCTCCCTGGCAGGTGATGAGGTTGTGCCGTGGAGTATACCCCATCCGCCAGGCGAAATGAAAGAACGGCCGCCAGTTCCCGTGGGGGTGGCGGCCTTACCGCCGAGGCGTTCGTTTCTGGGAGGGACTATGTGTTCGGCGACAGGCAGGTGCATTCTGCTCCTACCGTCCCCACCCGGCTTACAGGTTACAGGTTACAGGTCACAGCTCACAGCTCATGGCTCATGGCTCATGGCTCATGGCTCATGGCTCATGGCTCATGGCTCACTGAAGTATCGACCGGCTACGCTGAAACACCTTGCCCAGCGGGCCGGCGAGCATGGCGGGGAGGAAGACGAGATCGCCGACCAGGGCCGTGCTGAGGAGGAAGACCATCATCCAGGCGAAATGGACGATGGGCATGAAGGTGCTGAGGGCGAAGACGACCAGTCCGCAAGTGCAGATGAGCGTGGTGGTGGTCATGGCGCCGGCGCATCGCTGGTAGGCAATGCGAAGCGCTTCGCGGCGGGATTTTCCGGCCGACGTGGCTTGGCAGAACCAGGTGAGGAAATGGAACGTGTCGTCGACGGCGATACCGAGGGCGGCGCTGGCGGTCATGACCGAGCCGATTTCGATGAGCACGCCGCGCCATCCCATGATTCCGAAAACGACGACGGCGGGGAACAGGTTCGGCGCCATGGAAAGCAAGCCCGCCGTGGGGCTGCGGAGGGCCACGACCATCACCAGGGCAATGACCGCGAAGGCGAGGAAGAAGCTGCGGACGAGGTCGTTGAACAACTGGCGTTGGGCCTTGTAGATCAAGGGGATCACGCCGGTATAGGTGGCGTCGACGCCGTCGGTGGGCAGGTCCGCAAGAATGGGGTCGACGAAATTCCGCAGGCTTTCGGTGAAGCGAGCGTAGTCGACGTCGCCGAGGGCGTTGACGCGAACGCTGATTCGCCACCGTTCCTGCCCGTCGACCTGGGCGACAAAGCCGGCGTCGACGAAATGCTGTCGCAGGCGGGGGCTCAGGACGGCCCGGCGAGCCGTATCTCCGACCGAGGCGCCTTCCGGCAGCGCAGGGGCGAAGGTGGCGCCCGACATGGTCGCGCCCACGTCGGGCAGTGCCGCCAGTTGGTCTTCCAGCCAGGCCACCAGGTTCATGCGATCCTGGAAGTCCCAGGAGCACTTCTGGTCGAATCCGATCACGACCTCCAAGGGCACGAGGGGCCCGAGGTGGTGTTCCATCCACTCGTAGTCGGCGATGATTTTGCTGTCTTCGGCAAAGCGGTGCTGGAGCTTGACGGTCGACTTGAGCCATCCGAGTCCCACACCGGCGCCGGCCATGAGGAGAAGACTGCCGAGCGCGATGAGGAGATGATGGCGAGCGATGAAGGCCGTGGCTTTTTCGAAGCCGTTGGAGTTGGGAGTTTTCGTTTCTTCAGGAGTCGGGAACTGGATTGGCCAGAGGGTGAGTGCGGCAGGCATGAACACGAACAGCACGACGATGCTGAGGGTCATGCCGATGGCGGCGTAGATGCCGAAGTCGTGAATCGGCACGATCGTGCTGGTCGCCAGCGAGCAGAGGCCGATGGCGGTAGTAAGCGAGGCGAGCAGGCAGGGAGCCCATCCGTGGCGGACGGCGATTCGCGGGGCGTCGTCGAGCCCGCTTTCGCAGGCGGCGTCGCGGTAGTAGTTGCCCAGGTGAACGGCCGAGGAGATGGTGAGCACGTAGACCAGAGGCGGAAGCATGGTCATGAGGAGATTCATGTTTCCGCCCGTGTAAAACAGCACGGACAGGGCCAGTCCGGTGCTGTAGGCCGAGCTGGTTAACACGACCAGGGCCAGGCGAAAGCTTCGAACGCGCCACCAGGTGACAACGAAGGCGATAACGGCCGAGACGAGAGTCAACTCGGTGAGCATTCGCCGGCTTTCGATGTCGATTGTGGCGGCATCCACCGTGGGGCCGCCCAGGTAGAGTTCGTCCTCTATCAGGCCGCACTCCGATTTGGCAAGGGCCAGCAGGGTTTCGACGGCCTTGACCCGATCGTCCGCTCCTGTTTTGGAGAGAATGAGGATCACGCAGGTGGTTTTGCCGTCCGGTCCGACCAGAATTCCCTGGAGGCGGCGCAGCGCTTCGTCGTGCGGGATGTCGGACGGAGGCATCGTCATCCGATCGAGCAGGCGGCTGGCCGTGAGTGCCCGCTGGTAGGCGCCGCCCCCCTGTTCGACCGCGGCCCGGGCGAGTTTTTCGACGCGAGGATCGTCGATTGTGCAAGTGTCCCAAGAGACGACGGTGATCTCGTCGCGTCCGAACTGTTCCTGGAACTCGCGGTAGAGTTCCGTTTCGTGGAAGCCTCGCGGAAGCCACTGGCGAGGATCGTTCGAATTGCTGGCGAGGGCGCCGATCACGCCGCGGGCGAGGAAGGGGAGGGTCAGCGCAAGCACCAGGAGTGCAATCCAGGCGCGACGGCGCGCTGGAGCAGACGACGGGGACGAGATGGATTCGTTCCGGTCACCCACGGGGTATCTCTCGGGGCGTGGTGGAGAACGGGCGAGGCGGATGCCTCGGCGCAGACTTACCGAACGACCTGGGCGGGAGCGGAGTCTTCGAGGAACTCTCGCATCAGGCGGGCAAATTCGTCGGGCTGCTCAATCGGCGGGGCGTGGCCGCATTCTTCAATGTAGGCCAATCTTGCGTTCGGAATTCCCTCGTGGAATTCTTCGGCAACAAAGGGAGGTGTGATGATGTCGTTGCGTCCCCAGATGATCAACGTGGGCATGTGCAAACGACTCAGATCCTCCTTCATGTTCCGATCGCGTGTGGCCTTGGCGATGCGGATCAGGAACCGGGCGAAGCCGCGATCGTGAACCATCTGGTAGACGTTGTCGACGATCTCGTCCGTGCAATGGCGTTCATCGTAGAAGATTTCAGCCGCCCGCTGGCGAATCGCATCGCGGTCGATCTGGGGGCGTTTCCCGTCGCTCAGGCTCCGCTCGAAGAGTCCGGCGCTGCCCGTGATGATCAGGCGATCGACTTTGTCGGGATGCCGCAGAGAGTAATCGACGGCCACCTGACCGCCCAGCGAGTTTCCGCAAAGGATGACCTTGTCCAACTGCAATTGGTCGATCAGATCTTCGACATAGTCGGTCAATTGTTCGACACCACGAAACTTGCGATGGCATCGACTCTCTGTGTGATCGATGGGAAACTGGACGGCGAAGAAGTAGTAATCGTCGGCCAAGTCCTCCATGATCTGCTTCCAGTTGTCCGGACCTCCGAACAGACCGTGCAGAAGAACTACCGGCGTGGCGCCACGGCCATATTCCACGTAGCGTAACGGCGCGGAGTTTCCCATGTACAACCTCACACACAGTAGACCTGAAAAGGAACTGGAAACAGAATCTCATTGGTTCTCGACCGGCGTTGGGCGAGACTTGTATTCTAACATGGCTTGTTGACTGAGCTATGTATGCTCACCCTGCCAAAAGGGTGGTTTTTGCGGGAATCTCTCGATGATTCAGCCGGTTGTACTGGTCGGGAAGGCAGGTAAATGCTGGTCCTACCACAGAAGTCCGAGCCGCGGGAACTCAAAATCGAGGCTGGACAGGCTGGAAGCAAGCCCGTTGGGGCCTTCCAACGGACGCCTTGGCGGCCCCTTTTCCGCCCCCCAAGATTGGCAGCCAAACCCCCTCGGATACAATGAGGCATCCAAATTCCGCGTGTTAGTGTATTCGGGGGCGAGTGTGTCTCAAGATACATCCTTGCCCCGTTTCGGGTAACGTGAGGTTAGAATTCCCGTTCGAGTCTGTTCACCCTTCCAAAGGACCTACCTTTGATGACTTCCACCGTGTTGTTGCTGGTCTACTGTGTGCTTATCCTCTTGGCATCGCTGGCCGGTGGCTGGATTCCCCTGGTGATCCGCCTGACCCATCGTCGGATGCAGATTGCGGTTAGTCTCGTGGCTGGGGTGATGTTGGGCGTGGGGCTCCTTCATCTTCTGCCCCACGCTCTTCTCGAAGCGCCTGAATCGATGAACGCGGTGCTGCTTTGGGTTCTGGGCGGCTTCCTGGCCATGTTCTTTACCGAACGCTTCTTCTGCTTTCACCATCACGATGTTCCATCGGTGAGCGGCGAAGGTGACCACCACGAAGATCACGACCATGACCACGGGCACGAGAATTGTCCCCATGTGCGGAGCGAGTTTCATCAACTTACGTGGGGGGGCGCCGCCATCGGGTTGACCCTGCACACGGTTTTTGCCGGCATTGCTCTGGCGGCGAGTGTTGAGGCTGAGGCCCATGGCAGCCAGACCGCGGCCCTGGCCGGAATCGGGACGTTTCTCGTGATCTTCCTTCACAAACCGTTTGACTCGATGACCATCGGTACGCTGATGGCCGTGGGAGGTTGGTCCCCCACGTCGCGTCATGTGGTCAATACGTTGTTTGCCTTGATGATCCCTGCAGGCGTACTCCTTTTTCACCTGGGATTCGGCCATCTGCACGGTGCAAGCAACGTTCTGGCCTACGCGCTGGCATTTTCGGCCGGAACCTTCATGTGCATCGCCATGAGCGACCTGTTGCCCGAACTTCACTTCCACGACCACGATCGGGCTGCCTTGTCCCTGGCGTTACTCAGTGGACTGGCAATCGCCCTGGTGATCGGCCTGGTGGAGGGGCAGAATCACGGACATAGCCATGCCGAACATGAACACGCCGCCCCCGTGGAACCGGCTGCCGACGCCCATTCCGGTCACGATCATGACCATGATCATGACCACTAGTCATCTCAAAGTGAAGACGAATGACGGTGGAGACAAGACCCAAGGCTTAAGGACTGCAAGACGGGGGCTTTCGATGCGTCGAATTCGGCTATCCACCCCGATCAACCTCGCATCAGGAACCTGCAGCCTACCGTCTCCAGCCCTAGCTCAGCATTTCAGGGAGTCCGCAGCTCTCGAAAGCGTCGCCCTTCTCACTCTACGTATCGGTGCCGTCGTGCAACTCCGGCAGGGTAACGTTCCAATAGATCGCTGCGAAACGGATGAGCACGATGGAAGCAATCCCGATCGCGGCCGTGATCGGTTCGGCCAGTCCAAGTTGGCCGATGAGCAAGAATATCCAGCACCCGGCAAAGGAACAAGTTGCGTAAAGAGGCGATGAACGGAACAGGGAGGGCACGCGGTTGCAGAGGACGTCGCTGATCACCCCGCCGAAGGTGCCCGTGATCACGCCGAAAAGCGTGGCCACGAACCACGTAGTGCCGGCCTCCAATGCGTACTGGGTGCCCACGATGCTGAACAGGCCGAGGCCCAGCGCGTCCGGAATGGCCAGGTATTTCTTGTAAGCCACCGGCATTTTGGGAAAGAGACACGTGGTCACGGCCATAAAGAACACCATGACCGGATAGTGGGCATTGGCAATCCAGAACAGGGGCTGACGGTCGAGGAAGACGTCGCGGAGCGTTCCGCCGCCGAAGGCGACCGCAAAGGCCACGGTGATCACGCCCAGGGGGTCCATGCGGGCGGCTCGGGCTTCCAGGATCCCGTAGGTGGCCGCCGTCACCACGGCAATGAACTCGATGGCTTGGAACATGGCGGAACGTAGATCACAGTCGAGGAACCTTCGGGCGAATCCAAGCCATCGATTCTACCCGGAGCGGTCCTCAGCCGCCAAGATGTTGGGCGGTCACGGCCCTTGGAGTGCGATGACCTGGCATCGCTTTCTTTTCACGTGAAGCGTTGTCTCGAAAAGGGGGCCGCCCCTTCCTGCTCGGCACCATCGATCCGTAAGGGGGCATCAATGGCGGATGAGGATCTCTGCAAAAACAAAAAGAAAGCGGTAACAAGTTACCGCACTCCAAGGATTGCGACTATTTCTTCAACTCCCGCTCGATCGCCGCGACCACCTCCGGATCATCGGGCTTCGTCGGGGGAGCAAAGCGGGCGACGACCTGGCCGTTACGCCCGATGAGGAATTTTTCGAAATTCCAGGAGATGTCGCCGGCCTTCTTGGGCTTCGTCTTCAGGGCGGTCAGGTACTTGTAGAGAGGGCACGCGCCGTCGCCGTTGACCTCGATCTTCTCGAACAGGTCGAACTCGACGCCGTAGTTGAGCCGGCAGAACTGCTGGATCTCCTCGGCCGTGCCAGGCTCCTGGCCCTTGAACTGGTTGCAGGGAAAGCCGAGCACCGCCAGGCCCTGCTTGGCGTACTTCTTGTGGAGAGCCTCCAACTGCTCGTATTGGGGCGTCAGACCGCACTTGCTGGCCACGTTGACGATCAGCACGACCTTGCCTTGGTACTTGGCAAGGTGCACTTCCTTGCCGACCAGGGTCTTCATTTTGAAGTCGAGCGCCTTGGGGACTTTTGGGGACTTCTGTCCGTCGGCGCCAAGGGTGGGAGCGACCACTGCCAGGAGGAAAGCGGCGGCCAGAATGCGGGTGAGATAGCGATTCATCAGCAAGGATTCTCCGTAACGCGAAACTAACAGGCCTGGCTTGCAGGCTCAGGCCGCTTCGGGTAAACCAGCGCATTGGGTAACGCCGGAATTATTCGGGGCGAGCAAGGAACGGGAAAGAGGCGCGTGCGGCCCTTCGGGGGGCCGCTTCACCTACCGTTCGACTGGCTTTTTCGGGAGATCCTTCGGTGAGCGAATCCCTATCCACCGAGCGCCGCACCCTGCATTTTGAAACCCTTGAAGAGCTTCTGGAGGAGGTTGACCGGGTCGTCGAGGCCGACAAGGCCGGGCAGATTCGGCCCCTGGGAGCCTGGACACCTGGCCAGATCCTCGGCCATGTGGCGGCCTGGATCGAATACGGCTACGCGGGCTACCCCATGAAACCCGTGCCATGGCTGGTCCGCTTCTTCCTTCGCCGGCAACTCAAGAAATACATGAAGGAGGGCATGCCCGCGGGCGTGCGAATCCCGCGTGTCCCGGAAGGCACCTACGGCATGGAAGCTATGCCGACCGAAGAGGCCGCCGAGCGTTTGAGGCTGGCCTTGGGACGCCTGCAACGTCGCGAGCCCGCCGCATTCGACAGCCCCGCCTTCGGCCCCTTGAGCGACGACGACCGCATTCGGTTGAACCTGATGCACGCGGAGTTGCACCTGAGCTTCCTGCAGTTCTGATTCAGCCCGGCTGCTACCGTTGGGTTCTCAAAAAACGTCGTAGCGACAGGGACCGGCAGATCTGCAGCCGGGCTTTTGAAGTTGCTGGGAATGGAACGCAAGAGCCGGGCTAGCTCCGCAACCTCCACGATCAGGCTGCGAGATGGGAGGTGGGCGATTCAAGAGCCCGGCTATTGTGATTCAGCCCGGCTCCCCCACGTCGAGCCAAAACCGCTCATAGCTAAGCCGGGTTGTGACGTCCAAACCTGCAGGTTATTCTGAATTCTTGTCCCCGTCGCCGCCCTGCCAGGATATGACCGCTTGACTGCCCCCCACGAAGTTCGCCCTATCGGATACGCTGAACTGGTGCGGGGCAACGCAAACTTCCGGCTCATCTGGTTTGGACAGATCGTCAGCCTCTTCGGCCACTGGTTCAACCTCATCGCCTCGGCGGCCCTGGTGGCCAAGTTGACCGAATCGGGATTCGCGGTGGGCGCTCTGTTCGTGGTGCGCATGCTGGCGCCGTTTCTGGCGAGCCCCTTCGCCGGGATCGTTGCCGACCGCTTCAATCGGAAGTGGATCCTCTTCTGGGCCGACGTCGTTCGGTCCGTGACCGTCCTCGGGTTCCTGACGGTTCGCGATCCCAGCATGGTCTGGCTGCTCTACACGTTGACGGCCCTTCAAACGGGGATCAGCGGTTTCTATTTCACGGCACGGACGGCCATCCTGCCCGACGTCGTGGAAGACCGTGCCGTGGGAACGGCCAATGCTATCTCGTCGGCGACCTGGTCGGTCATGCTGGCGGTGGGCGCCGGGGCGGGCGGACTCGTTGCCGGAACCATGGGAATCTGGACCGCCTATGTTGTCGATTCGGCAACCTTCGTGATTTCGGCAGCCTTCATCTTTCAGGTCCAACCGAATAGGACGCCGAGTCCCCGGCACGGCGAGCGATCCGTGCGACGCGTCCTGGCCGAGACTGCGGCCGGGTTTCGCGTTGTGTTCGAAGGCCTGGGCCTGTTGCTGATCGTCGTTCAGAAAGCGATGTTGATGCTCTTTTTCGGGGCCTCCTTTCAGGTCATTCTGGTCGCAATCTCCAAAAGTATTTTTACCCTGGGAAGCGACGGCAGCCTGAGCGTGGGCATCCTGTTTGCCGTCATGGGCCTGGGCACCGGCATTGGTCCTCTAACGGCACGTATCGTCACAGGCGATCGTCCCGGACGGATGCATCTGGCCATCTTGATGAGCTATGTCCTGGCCGCCGCCGGGCTGATCATCGTCAGTTGGCTTTCGAACCTGACCTTGGTTCTCCTCGGTTCTTTCCTGGTCGGATTGGGCAATGGGCAGTTATGGGTGTTCTCAACCCAGTTGATCCTTCAGCAGGCGCCCGCGGCCGTGCGAGGCCGCGTGCTCGCCGCTGAGTTCGGCTTCTTCTCCCTCGCCAGTGCGATCAGCGCCGCCCTGGTGGGCGCCGCCTTGGATTGGTCAATCGCGATTGCCGACGTGCTTTGCTGGATGGCCGCGCTCTCGACAGTTCCCGCCCTCGTCTGGGGCTTGTGGGCCATCCGCCAGCGAGGGCGGCGTGAGCCAGGAGCGTGCTAGTCACGACTCGTTGTGTCAGAAGCCACGTCGTGAACTTTGGCCGCTTCCACCGCGACGCCCACGCTGCTGTTGGTTTCGCGAAGCTTGCTGTTCGGCCAGCACGAGCAATTCGTCCTCACTGAGATAGCCGTCCTGATTCGTATCGCCCCGAGCCAATTGGGCTAGCATCCGTGGGGGAATCTCCTCTTTGGACAGCATTCCGTCGCCATTCTTGTCAAGCTGTGTCAACAGCCGGTTCACCATTTGTTGGGCCATGGAATTGGTCTGGTCGTCTCGTCCGAAACCTCCGGGGCCGCCTCTTCCGGGGCCACCCTCTCCAGGACCACCCATTTGGGGACGAAGTTCGTCCTCGGTAAGCTTGCCGTTGCCGTCCTTGTCCAGGGTCTTGAGGGCTGTGGCGGCGTTGGCGATTTCCTCGGCCGAGAGTTCGCCATCTTTGTCCGTATCAAGGGCATCCATCAGGGGGGAGGGGGGAGCTCCTCGCATTCCGCCCTCACGACCGCCACGTCCGCCGCTGAAGCCTGGCGGTTGGGTCCACCCTTCTGAAATCAACAAGGCTCCCAAGAAGAGTGGGACCAGGACGACCATTCCGAGTTTTCTCATGACTGTTCCTCGTTTCTGTACCCTTAGATGAGAGACCGCCAGGGACTTCTGGCAGCAACGGGACGGGAGAGTGCAGGCGACGGCAACATTGCCGGATAAAACCCCTTCCCAAGGCTCTTGTTTCGCCTCAGCAAAAAAGTATCTCTCCGTCGCCTAGTAAACAGGGACGAATTCGTCCCTCCAATGTACGGAACGGAAAGAACCGGACGCCGTCCACGCCCCCCTCCTGGGCCACGCGAACCTTCCCTTTGGCCCCTTGTCTGATCAAAAAACGCGGGCTATCATGGCAGTTTCGCTTTCTTGTGGAGACCCTCATTATGAGGCATGTGGTTTCGGCTCTGGTTCACAACGTTCCGGGAGTGCTGTCGCATATTTCCGGTATGCTCGCCTCGCGCGGCTACAACATCGACAGCCTCGCCGTTGGGGAGACGGAAGATCCCAAACTGTCGCGGATGACCTTCGTGGTCGTCGGCGACGATGCCGTTCTGGAACAGGTCCGAAAACAGCTCGAGAAGATCGTCACCGTGGTCCGGGTCGACGACGTAAGCGGCAAGGATCACGTCGAACGCGACCTGATGCTCATCACGGTCAAGGCGCCGATCGGCAAGCGGAGCGAGATCTGCGAGTTGACCGGTATCTTTCGGGGCCGAATCGTGGACGTGTCGGCCGACGTGGTGATGATCGAGATCTCCGGACAGGAAGGCAAAATCGAGTCGTTCATCGAGCTGATGCGACCGTTCGGAATTATCGAATTGGTGCGTACGGGGCGAATCGCCATGGTCCGCGGGAATCATCATTCCACCGCAGACTAGATTCTCCCCCCGTGTGCAAAAAGACTGCTATACCGGAGAAATCCGAATCTCGAAATCCGAAATACGAAACAAATCCGAATTCTCAAAATACGAATGACGGAAATTGCACGGCTTCGAGTTTCGTATTTTGTATTTGTTTCGAATTTCGATATTCGCATTTCGTGCTTCAACCTGGGGAGTTCCCATGCCCGCGACCATTTATTACGACAAAGACGCCGACCTTTCCCTGCTCAAGGGCAAGACGATTGCCATCCTGGGCTACGGTTCCCAGGGGCACGGCCATGCCCAGAACCTTCGCGACAGCGGCTGCACCGTGATCGTGGCCGAGTTGCCCGGCACGGCCAACCACGAGCAGGCCGTCAAGGACGGCTTCGAGCCGCTCTCAACGGAAGAGGCGGTCAAGAAGGCCGACATCATCACGATCCTCCTTCCCGATGAACTCCAGGCCGAGATCTATCGCACCCAAATTCGTGACAATCTCTCGCCGGGCAACATCCTCGTTTGCTCTCACGGCTTCAACTACCACTTCGGCCAGTTCGACTTCCCCAAGGGGGTCTGTGCGATCCTCGTCGCTCCCAAGGGCCCCGGGCATCTCGTTCGCGCCGAGTACGTCCGCGGCGCCGGCGTCCCCTGCCTGATCGCCCTCGGTGAGGGAGCTGGCGACGAAGCCCGCCAGATCGGTCTGGCCTATGCCAAGGGCATCGGCGGCACCCGCGGTGGCGTGATCGAAACCACCTTCGCCGAAGAAACCGAAACGGACCTTTTCGGTGAGCAAGTCGTGCTCTGCGGTGGCCTGAGCGCCCTGATCAAGGCGGGTTTCGACACCCTCGTCGAGGCCGGCTATCAGCCCGAGATGGCCTACTTCGAGTGTGTCCATGAGGTGAAGCTGATCGTCGACCTGATCTACCAGGGCGGCCTCAACTACATGCGCTACAGCATCTCCAACACGGCCGAGTACGGCGACTACAGTCGCGGCCCTCGCCTCGTCACGGACGAGACCAAGGCCGAGATGAAGAAGATCCTCACCGAGATCCAGAACGGCAGCTTCGCTCGCGAGTGGATCCTCGAAAACAAGGCGAACGCCCCCGGCTTCAAAGCCACCCGTCGCATGGAGCGCGAGCACGCAGTGGAAGAGGTTGGCCGCCAGTTGCGCAAGCTCATGTCCTGGATCGACGCCAAGGAAGTCTGACGTCTCAGTTGTTAGGGTTCGGGGTTCAGGAAGCAGGACCCAGCCCGGCTACTGCACTTCCCGGCAGCAAGAGCGTAGTTTGCGTCGGAGAGTCGCCCTCGGTAGCCGGGCTTTTCGAACCGCCGGGAATCACACCGTCCCACCTTAGACGGACTCAACGGGCAGGAGGGCGCATTCGGGCGGCAAGCAGGCGGAGCGCTTGCCGCCCGGCCCCTTTTCTTGGTGCGACATCGCTTAACCCGCTACCGAAGGCGAGGAGTGTTTGGCAATACATTCCCGCAAAGCACGCTGGTTGAGCGGTCTCGCCTTCGGCAGCGGGTTGAACGATCGGCGCTGCCACCCGCCCCCAAGATTGCCCTTGCCCGAAACGACCGTTTGGGGAGAATAGTGGGCAGGGCAAGTGGTGTCGGCCCAAGGCCCGACTTCGCAAAAAAGGACGGCGGTCCGGGAGAGAGCTCATGTCCGACAATTCCAGTGTCCAGGTGACGCGTTTCGATCAACTCAAACCCGGCGATCGTATTGCCGTGGAACACTCGGTGACGGTGGGGCAGAAGTCGTGGACAACCACCACCTCGGGTGAAGTCGTTCGCACGGAACGACGACGCCACGGCTTGCACCACCACCGCAACCACGACGACAAGGTCTTCAGCGACAGCATCCTCCTCGAACTGCCCGACGGCGAATTGACCACGGTGGCCATGGACGAATTCACCGTCATCCGCAAGGCGTAGGGCAGGTTGAGGCGGTCGCCCCCAAGTTTTCCCGCGATGCCCGATCTACCCGATAGCAACAATGCCTCCCGCGAACACTTCACGGACCACTCTCGATCCTTCGAAGCGAACCGCTACGTCTACCCCGTCGTGAGCCGCCGGGCCGGCGGGGTCTCCATCGGGGTGAACCTCAACCTCGACAAGGTCTGCAACTTCGACTGCATCTACTGCCAGGTCAGCCGCATCGAAATGGGCCAACGGGAATTTGTCGAACTCCAGCGTCTGGGCGATGAACTGGAGCATGCCGTCGAGTTGATCACGTCGGGGAGAATCTATGACGGCCCCCGCTTCCGCCACGTCCCCGAGCCTCTGTGCAGGCTTAACGACATTGCCCTGAGCGGCGACGGCGAGCCCACGACCTACCGCAACTTCGAAGACGTGGTGGCCGTGTGCGCGGACGTTCGTCAGCGTCACGAATTGCACGACATGAAGATCGTGCTCATCACCAATGCCACCATGTTCCACCGGCCGCACGTTCAGCGAGGGCTGGAACTGCTTGACGCCAACAACGGCGAGATTTGGGCCAAGCTCGATGCCGGCACGGAAGCCTACTACGACCGCGTTGCCCGATCAGCCATCCGCTTCTCGAAGATCCTGGACAATCTCCGCTGGGCCGCTTCTGTTCGCCCGATCGTGATTCAGACGCTGTTTATGCGAATCCAGGACGAGGAGCCCACGGAGTCCGAACTGGCCGCCTACTGCGATCGTCTCAACGAGATCGTCCAATCCGGTGGCCGGATCAAGCTCGTCCAGATCCACACCGTCGCCCGGGCGCCGGCAGAGGTTTATGTGTCGGCCTTGCCGAACGAGCGGGTCGAGAAGATTGCCGAGTTGGTGCGGAAGAAGACGGGGCTAGAAGTGGCCGCATACGGATCGTAGCTTGGCTCTCCAGAGCCGAGACTCGAAGCGTTGGCAGCGCGCGATGACAGCCCTCGCTCAGGACTCGTCATCCGGCTCTTGCCGATCCCCGCTCAACTCGTCCAGAACGCTTTGAATCTCCGCGAGTTCCTCTCGTGACAGTTTCTTCGCCGACAGGGCCTGCACGACAAGCTTCTCCGCCGATCCGCCGAAAGCCCGCGACAACAGGTCCATGACCAACTGTCGCTGCAACTTGTCCTGCCGATGCCGGGCGCGGTAGATGTGCGTCCGCTGCGATTCGTCGCGCAGCACGAACCCCTTCTCCGTCATGATCTGAAGGAGTTTGAGGACGGTCGTGTATCCCACCTCGCGAGAGCGCCCCAGAACCTCTTGCACCTGGCGTACGGAACTCGGGCCCTCTTGCCACAGGACGCGGAGGATCTCCAACTCCGCGTCGGTCGGTCGCGCCGGGGTCCGTTTCGCCATGGCCTCCTATTCCTTTCACTGCCTGCCGAGAGCGGTACTTCACGCCGCTGATTTCAACCCACGCAGGATTCTATACGAAGTCCTTCGTATTTGTCAACGAAGTTGCTCGCTTTTTCCGAGAAACTCCCGCGCGAGGACACGATCGAACCAAGCTATTGAATCCCGCCCCCCCGCTGGTCAGAATAGCGAGAGTTCCAATTCGTCTTTCCTACCGCCGCTTTCTCGCCAGGAATCCCGCCATGCCCGACGCTTCCATGCACCGCCGCACTTTTCTGGGACAGTCCGCTGCTGCCGCCGCAATGGGAGGTCTTGCCAGCGTGGCGTTGGCCGAACCGGCGACCGCGGCCGAACCGAAGGTCTGGCAACCCGTCTCGGATCGCAAGGTTCGCGTGGGCGTCGTCGGCTACGGTTACTGCAAGTTCGGGGCGGCCTTCGGCTTCCAGGATCATCCCAACGTGGAAGTCGTCGCGGTCAGTGACCTGTTTCCTGACCGTCGGGTTGGGCTGATGAAGGCTTGCCGTTGCGAGAAGTCTTATCCTTCACTGGAGGAACTGGTCAAGGATGACTTGATCGAGGCCGTCTTTTGCGCCACCGATGCCCCCAGCCACGCCCGGCATTGCATCGAGGTCATGAAACACGGCAAGCACGCATGCTCGGCGGTGCCGGCCTGCTTCGGCTCGGTCGAAGACGGTGAGCGATTGCTGGAAGCCGTGGAAACCACCGGCATGAAGTACCAGATGATGGAAACGAGCTGCTTCCGCGCAGATTGCCACGCCATGCGGACGGCCTATCGCGCCGGCGCGTTGGGCAAGATCCATCTCTCCGAGGGGAACTACCACCACTACCACGCTTCACCGGATCCGACGCCGTCTTACAAAGACTGGCGCCGCGGCCTGCCGCCCCTCTGGTATCCGACCCACGCAACGGCCTACTACGTCGGCGTGACCGGCGAGCGGTTCACAAGCGTGTCTTGCATCGGTACCCCGGGCCATCTCGAATACCACAAGCCCGAGAACAACCCCTATCAAAATCCCTTCGCTACCGAGGTGGCCCTGTTCGAGACCAGCGAAGGAGGCAGCAGCCACATGTCCGTCTCTTGGTCGATGAAGTCGATCTACGGCGAGTGCGGACGGGTCTTCGGACGGCGCGGCTGCATCAACGAGACCAACTACATCGGGCTGGCCAAGGACCTGCCGGATCTGTCGCGTCCCCCGCTCCCGCCGGGCGTTCCCGGCGGAGGCCACGGTGGTTCTCACGGGCTGCTCATGGACGAGTTCGTCACGGCCATCCTCGAAGACCGCGATCCTCTGGTCAACGTCTACGAGGCCCTTTCCATGACCGTGCCGGGAATCCTCGCCCACCAGTCGGCCCTGAAAAACGGCGAGCGGTTGCCCTGCCCGCAGTACCGCAAGAAGACCACGTAGGTTGGCTCTCCAGAGCCGACCATGGCCTCATCACTGGCCTTGCGTTTCCGCAAAGACGCCACCCCACCTCGTACGAGCTTGCTGGTGGTGGATGCCGTTTGAGTTGGCCGGGTCGACTCGGGAGAGTCAACCTACGATCAAGCTTTGCGGCGGGGAATCGCCACGCTGACGACCAGGCACGCCAGGGAAACGCCAAGCAGGATGGTCGTCGACGTCTTCAGGGGATTCCTCCCGGCGGTCAGGTCTTGCAGGCCCGAGAGTCCCACTTCCTGGGCAAGGATCAAGAGCGCCGCCAGGAAGCCGAACCGGAAAACGCGTTTCACTTCCTTGGCCGAAATCCGCAGCCAGGAGAACCCTTGCCCGAGCGATCTCAATCCGGAGAGCAGGTTCGACGTGGGAAAGACCTGGGGAACGCTGGCGCGATAGGCTTCGAAGTCCGCGGGGTGCATCGAGGCGAGCAAGGCCTCCTCTTCGGCGAAAGTTGGCCCGTAAGCCCAGTAGAACAGGAAGGGGTAGAGCAGCACGAGGTAGACGTTGCCGCTGAGCAGGCAGAAGCTGATGTCGACCAGGTAGTTGGCCAGGTAGTAGGGATGCCGGACGATGGAATAGGCCCCCTCCGTACACAACGTCACGTTCCGAATCAACTGGCCTTTGACGAGCACGTGAAGCAGGCATCCGGCCGTGAAGAGTACGAGGGCCACCACGAGCATCGCCGTGTCGCGAGGGCAGACGAGGGCGGAGACAAGACAGAGTGCAACTACAAGGTCTCGAAGGCGTCCGCGATGGAGCCAGCGTGCTTTGCTGTCCGGCATTGGTTGTGGCATCGTGCCCTCCTTAGAGCCGCTGGGGGATCCAATGGTCAGGACCTCTCAATCGGTTGCTCCCAATTCTACCAGCGATATTCCACGGCCGCACCGACCTGGTCGGCTGTGACGAGCGGGAAAAGGGATAAATGCCGATCGGGTCGCTCGGTGCGATCGATTAGAGCCAGAGTTTCAGCCGCCCGTCGAGCATGTCCGGAATACGCCGCTCGATGGTGCGTCGAATCTGCCGGGTCTGGTAGCGTGTGCTGAAATGGGAAGCGATGACCACCTGGTTCCGGAAGCGATCCATGCGTTCGACCAGGTCGTCCAGGTGCATGTGCCCGAACTTGTGGATCTTTTCCTTGCGATGGCTGGGCGAGACGAAGGTCAGTTCCATGATAAGAACCTCGGCCTCGTACATGGCGGGGCAGGCGTCGAGACCCTCCGGGGCGCTGTCACCGAGATAAGCCACGCGCGGGACACGGATCTCTCGGGTGACCTCGGTCCCCGCCAGACGCAGGTCGCGGATTTCCTCGCCGGCCAGTCCCAGGAACTCCTCACGCAACTTGCGACGGCAGTCCCATACCACGAATCCCATGGAGGGGAGCGTGTGCTTGGTGGCCGAGGTTGTGACGAGAAGCTCGCGCGAGAGGGTGATTTCGTCGCCCGGCCTGGTCGCAACCAGATTGCACGGCAGCCGTCCCCGATCCAGGCGGCTCATCTGGCGGAGAATTCTCTGGATGGGTTCCACAGCCGCCTCAGGCAGGTAAATCGTGGGCGGCTCCATCTTCATCATCCGTCGCCGCGCCACGTAGGCGGGCAGGGCCAGAACATGGTCCATGTGCGTGTGACTTACGAACCAGGTTGGCGTTCCCATGAAGGACCACGGCTGGTTGCCCAGGTCGAACCCGAGTTTCAGTTCGGGGATCCGCCAATAGGTCTGGACGGCCGCACGGGAGTAGCCCTCGATCGTGATGTCTTTGTAAGTAAGGCGGCGTACGGGCTGATCGTTCAGCACCAGTTCTGCCGAGGGCTGATCCATCTCGTTCTCGGCGCCGGTCTTCTTCGGTCGGCGCGCACCACGTTTTTCGCTGGCTTCGCTCATTCGTTCCACATCACCTACGATGAAAGCCCCTTCACTTCCCCCTACTCCGCACGGGAAGGCTCGTAATCGTAGTTGTCGACACCGGAGAAATCCAGGGGGTCGGCATCGTGGCGAGCTCGCAACCAGATCTCACAGAACAAATCGTCCTGTTCGACCTCGATCCGCCGGTGCCGCACCAGTTCGAGAACGGCCAGGAAGATGCCGATCGCCGACGACTTGTGAATCGCTTCCCCGAACAAATCGGTGAAAGCCAGGCGGGGCTCTGTCTGGAGCCGCTGATAGATCCGTCCCATGTGAACGTGGATCGGCGTGTCGTCGTAGACGATGTTCGAGGGCTTGGCCGATTCGCTGTCGCGAATGATGCGTCCAAAGGCGCTCACCAGGTCCCACAATTCGACCTCGTGGATCGGTTCCTCCGCCAGATTGCGTCGTCGCGGGGGCAGATCGTTGGCCAGTCGCGGATAGTGCTGCTGCCACCATCGTCCGCGTTCTTCGAGGATCGTCGCCGCGTCGCGATACTTCTTGTATTCCAGAAGCTGTTGGACGAGTTCTTTCCGGGGGTCGTCCATTTCCTCGTCGATTTCGTCCGCCCGGGGAAGAACCTGTTGCGACTTGATTTCGATCAGCTTGCTCGCCAGGGCCACGAAATCGCCCACGGAGTTCACGTCGAGCTGCTCCAGGACAGCTAGATGGTTCAGGAATTGGTCGGTGATAACGGCAATCGGGATATCAACAATCTCGACCTCGTGCTTGCGCACCAAGTAGAAGAGCAGGTCCAGAGGACCGCGGAAGATATCGAGACTAACGCGAAAATCCATCGAAATTCCAATTGCAGGCAGGAGGGCAGGACCCTTCAGCATAGCTGGACATGCCCGATTGTGCGACCGGCAGACAGCTCCCTTGCCGCCCGTCACATCTTGCGCAACCGGCAAAGTCACACGTCCTTTTTCGGCGTCGAGTCGGGGGCAACTTGAAGGCAAGAGGGCGGAGGAGAGACGGACGGCGGTCCTGCTGCCCGGCGTTTTATGGAAGTGCTTTCCTGGGCACGACTTGCGTAACCGGCCCGCGATCGCTAGACTCCGGAGGGGTTGGGCTGCCGGTAGGTTCGGAAGAGCCCCTCCTCAAGTCCCCTAAGTTATCAAGAAAGCAAATCCCCGTGGGTAAGCACGAACGAATTTGGGCCCCTTGGCGGCTCAGTTATGTCCAGTCGACGGATGACAAGCCGGCGGCCCCTGCCAAGCCGCTCGATTTCTTACCCGACGCGGACTGTAGTTGTTTCATCTGCCAGGCCGTGGCAGATTCGGACAGCCGAAGCCGCCTCGTGGTGGCGCGGGGCAAAGTGAGCCTGTCGATCTTGAACCGCTATCCCTACAACAACGGGCACCTGCTGGTAGCCCCCCGTCGTCATGTGGGAGATCTTGAAGGCCTTACTCCCCCAGAGCATCTGGAGATGATGGAGACCATCGCCCGCCTGACCGTTGTGCTCCGCGAGGAATTGAAGGCGGAGGCTTTCAACGTGGGCCTGAACCTAGGACGCACCGCGGGAGCGGGGCTGCCGGGCCACCTTCACTGGCACATTGTCCCCCGCTGGAATGGGGACACCAATTTCATGCCCGCGTTGGCCGGCGTCAAGGTGATCCCTCAGTCACTCGATGCCCTGTGGGAACTTCTTTCGTCGAGGCTTGCCCCAACCGTGTAAGTTGAGTCATTTTCGTGACTCGTATGGCTCCTTGTGATGCCTTGGGGTCATGCGGCTCCGTTATCTTGGGGGGTTTTTGAGAAAAACGGGCCAAACGAGCCTGGACCGTTTGCACGGTCAATGCGGTTGGCCTAGAATGCGGGAACGGATCATTTTAAGGCGTTTTATACAGGCCGTTTCGATGGCATCGATTTCTGTCGCGGGTGAGGATAGTCCGAACGAGAATTCAGTGGTCCTGGGGATGTCATAAGCAGTTCTTATTCTGTCTTGACATCATTTCTTCCAACATCCTTGAGGACCCCGGATATGGTTCTAGCTGTTCTCCGCATCACATTTGTAATCATCTCGATTGGGTTAGGGATTTTCCTCGCAGCCAACACGCAAGATGTCACCCCGGAATCGAATTCCGCCTGGTGGGGTTTTGTGTTTGGCATTCCTTTCGTCGCCGTCGGCATCGTCGCTGCTGATTGGATCATTCCCCGTAAGCGTCTGGATGCTATCTCGGCGCTCTATTTCGGGCTGATCGTAGGCTTATTTCTTGCCTATATCGGGGGGCTCGCATTGACCCCCTTTCTCATGATCACCGATCCCGAAAAATTGGATCGAGTTCAACCGATCGTTCAACTGATTCTCGCCCCGATGATGTGCTATATCTGCGTCAGCCTGCTGATGCAGACCCGGGATGATTTTCGTTTCATCATCCCCTATATCGAGTTCTCCAAAGAGGTTAAGGGACGCCGTCCCTACATCCTGGACACGAGCGTGGTGATTGACGGTCGGATTGCGGACGTGGTCGAAACGAACGCTTTCGACAGTCAACTTATCATGCCCCGCTTTGCCATCAGCGAGCTTCAGGCCATTGCCGACAGTTCTGATCGGCTTCGACGCAGTCGGGGTCGACGAGGACTGGATATCTTGAATCGGCTTCGAAACAACCCCGAGGTGGACCTGAAGATCTACGATCGCGACCTGCCCGAATTTGCCGGACAACCCGTGGATCTCAAGTTGGTCGGGCTGGCAAAACACCTGGAAGGGAAGTTGATCACCAACGACTACAACCTCAACAAGGTTGCCCGGTTGCACGGCGTGGGCGTCATCAATCTGAATGACGTGGCCAACGCCCTGAAACCCGTCTTTCTGCCCGGCGAACACATCGAGGTCCGAATCGTCAAGGCTGGCGAGGAGCCGGGCCAGGGGGTCGGGTACCTCGACGACGGCACAATGGTGGTGGTCGAAGGCGGACGCGACCATATCAAGCAGGCCGTCCACATCGCCGTGACCAGCGTGCTACAAACCAGCGCCGGCCGAATGGTCTTCGGACGCTTTGAATCGGCTGCCCCCACCAAGTAGGTCCGCCAGCCCTCTCCACGCATCTCATCCATGCTGCGCGGGTGTCTCGTTCTGCCCACAAAAAAACGACCCCGAGCTTCTGATGGCTCGAGGTCGTTTGGAAGAGAGTAATGATCGGTGGGCTCAGCGCTGCACGGTCGAAATGGGTTTCGCAGCCTGGCTGATTGTCGTGCTCGATTCGGACAGGACACGGGGCTGATTCTGGAACGTGTAGTCGATCGTGCTTCCGCCGCCGCAACTCGAACACCCGCCGCCACTGCTTCCGTAACTCCTGCCGCGGGTGGATCCGGTCCAGTCGCCGTGCCGGTTGCAGGGCTCGCAGCACGTGGGAGGCGCACTGTGGAAATCGCCCCACCAGATCTCGCCGCAGCCATCGCCGCAATAGCCGGCGTTGAGCACGTTGAACAGCCATGTCAGCGGCCCGCAAGGCGAGGCACAGGTCGGGCTGCAGGTGTTTCCACAGGTGTCGCAACTCGTGTTCTGAGCACAACACGACGATGCCGGACGCGCACAGGAACTGCACGCCGAGGTGCCGCAGGAGCCGCAGGAAGAAACGCCGCATGTCGAGCAGCCGCCGTCGTCGCACGGTCCGCCCGTGCACAAAGTGCCCGGCCCGAACGGTTGGTAAACCCAACAGGGGTTCGCGCATCCGGATCCCAGCACGCAGAATCCAGCAATCAGCAATGCCGCTAGTGTCCGTTTCATAGTCTCACGAATCTCCTCATTCGAAGGGCAAAGCCCGAGCCTCCAGCGCGCAAACGGGCGCGTCGAAACCCAGGGCCGCCGCCTCACGTGCCACGCTTGGCTTCATGCTTCGCCGTTGTTTATCGGCTGCACAGCCTGTGGAATCGAGAAAATCCGCAAAAACGGAAATCTTTTGCGAAATTACTTTGCCTGTGTATCTTTCGTGGTTTCTCCTGCGGTTGGGGCACGGCGAGAGCATCTATCGCGAGGATATGTTATCGTGTGCTGAAGTCGACACTCTCTTCTCGCAATCCGTTTCCGCAACGTGCAGGCTGAAGTTGGACCCCAATCCACCGAAACAGGAACCGCCCGCCTAAACCGAGATCCGTGACACCTCGAAAAGCCCGGCTGCCGAGAGTAGCTCTCCGACGCAGCGTACGTTCCCGCGTGTGGGAAGTCTAGCAGCCGGGCTGAGTCCCAGTTCCTGAACCCTGAACCCCGACAACTCCCAATGGACACCTACGAACAACTTGCCAAGATGATCGACCATTCCCTGCTCAATCCCGTCATGACGGACGAAGTGCTGGAGGAGGGGATTCGGATCGCGCTGGAGTACGATGTGGCCTCGGTCTGTATCAAGCCCTACTACCTCAAGCGGTGCAGCGAGCGGCTGGCCGGCAGCACAATTGCGCCAAGTACAGTGCTTGGTTTTCCCCACGGCGGGCATGCAACCTCGATCAAGGTCGCCGAGGCCGAGCAAGCGCTGAAGGACGGCGGCATTGAGCTCGACATGGTTTGCAACATCGGCAAGGTGCTATCGGGCGATTGGGATTTCGTCCGCCAGGATCTCAAGGAAGTGATCGACTGCACCCATGCCGGCGGCGCCAAGGTGAAGGTGATCTTTGAGAACTGCTATCTCGACGACGCCCAGAAGATCAAGCTCTGCGAGATCTGCGGCGAACTGGGCGCCGACTGGGTAAAGACGTCCACCGGCTACGGCGCCGGCGGGGCGACCGACGAGGATCTCAAGCTCATGCGAGCCCACTCCCCCGACCACGTGCAGGTGAAGGCGGCCGGCGGAGTGCGAATCCTGGATCGGCTCCTCGAAGTGCGAGCCCTGGGCGTGACGCGATCGGGAGCCACGGCGACGGTGGCGATTCTGGAGGAGTGGAAGAAGAGGCTCGAAGCGTCCGGGTGAAGAACTTGCGAAACTCACCCTGGCTGATCAATCTCCCGCAAGCGACAGTTCTGCACCCTCGGCAATAGGCAGCCATATCATGGGCAATCAGCTGAAGTACGAACATGAAATGAGGGCGAGAGGCCGAACCTCGCTGCTCTATCTGCTGGTGATCGTCTTGGCGTCCATTGCATGCATTTCCTCGCTGCTTCCGCCGCTGATGTTGATCGGGGTGTTCTTGTCGCTTCTGGCCTGTCGTGGCGTCTATGGGATAGTCGCGAACGAGAAATGGGCGATTGAAATCGAGAACGGCGAGTTTCGTTGGGAGTCTCCGAGACTGCCAAAGTCAAAGGGGGTGATCAAGCTCGATCAAGTCGTGCAGATTGTCGTCAGCGATCAAACCAACAGTCTGCGTTTCACTCTCGCAGATGGCGTCACGACGAAGGTGAAGACATCTGCTCCTGGTTTTCCCATATATGCCTTCTTGAAGGAACACTATCCGAAGACGAATGTGGAGTACGTCGAAGCGTGACAACGCTGCGTCCGTCGGAGGAATCGTCGCATCAGGGCCGTTGCGTGGCACGCCGGAGACTTCTCAATACAGAAACGGTTGCGTGGCGCGGTTGGGGCTGTTACTGTGATTGACGAATGACTTAATGACGAAGCTCGATTCGGGTTTCGAGCTTCGTCATTCCCCACCCCCAGGAGCCCACCCCATGACCCACCGAATCTCCCGCCGAACGTATCTGAAATCGGCCGCGGCCCTGACGGCCGGCCTGACCATCCTTCCGGCCCGATCCGCCCGGGCCTATGCTGCCAACGAGAAGATCAACATTGGCATCATCGGCGCCGGCGGGCGAGGCAGTGCGAACCTGAAGGGAGTGGGCGGCGACAAGGAGGGCGACCGCGAGAACATCGTGGCCCTCTGCGACGTGGACCGCGGTCGGCTCGACGGCGCCGGCAGTCGTTTCCCTTCCGCCCGCAAATACACCGACTTCCGCAAGCTGCTGGAAGAAGCCAAGGATCTCGACGCGGTCGTGTGCAGCACTCCTGACCACAACCATGCCCCGGCCTGCATTCCGGCCATGAAGATGGGCCTGCACTGCTATTGCGAAAAGCCCCTCACCCGCGACGTGATGGAAGCCTACCAGATGGCCGACGTAGCGGCAGAGAAGAAACTGTCGACCCACATGGGTACGCCGTCGCGCGGATCGGAAGGCACCGTTCGCCAGGTCGAGATTATCCGCAGCGGCGCCTTGGGCGACGTGACCGAGGCCCACTTCTGGACCAACCGACCGATCTGGGCCCAGGGATTCGATCGCCCCGAGGGTGAGGATCCGATTCCCGAGAACCTCGACTACGAGTGCTTCATCGGTTCGGCTCCCATGCGTCCCTTCAAGGCCGAGTGGCCCAAGGACCACCCGGTGCGTCAGAGCCAGTGGAAGCACAATCAGGTCTATCATCCCTTCGTCTGGCGTGGTTGGTGGGATTTTGGCACGGGCGCCCTGGGTGACATCGCCCCTCACATGTGGTCGCCGGCCTATTGCGGCCTGGAACTGACCGCGCCCAAGAAGGTCGAGATCGTGGAGATGTCGGGCCCGGTCACCGACATGTTCCCCGCCGCCACCACACTTTGCTTCACCTTCCCGGTTGAGGGCAAGCCCGACGTGAAGATCTTCTGGTACGATGGCGGCAACCGGCCCTCGCCGGAGAAGCTCGGCATCGATCGCGTGCCCGACGGCGGCCACCTGATCGTGGGCACGAAGGCCTCGATCGGAACAGGGGCCAAGGGTACGGGCAACTTTGCCGACGTTCCCAAAACGCTTCGCCGCTACAGCGACATGTACACCGAGTGGCTGGCCGGCATCCGCGAGAGCGACCCCGAGCGACCGAGCTGCCCCTTCAGCTACGGCGGCCCGCTCACCGCCGCCTACCTGCTCGGCAACATTGCCATGAAGATGGAAAAGACCATCGAGTGGGACGAGAAAAACCGCCAGGTCACCAACTGCCCCGACGCCAACCAGTACCTCCAGCGCGAATACCGCAAAGGCTGGGGGATCTGAAGCGGCATGGCTTACCTCTCCCTCCCCAGCGAGCGCAGCGAGCGAGGGGGAGGGCCGGGGAGGGGCCGTCCCATCAGACGTGTAGGGTGGCGCCAAGGCGGCCCACCTGAACATGCATCCCTTATCGGTCAGGCTCGCTCTCCAAGTGCCAGATGGAACCGGCGGAAGACGAGCCGCGGCCCACTATATTGTACTTTCCATTCGATTCCGGTTGCGTCGCGTCAAATGCCCGGATGCGCCCTGGTTGAAGTGGAAGACGCCTTATGGTGGGCCGTGCTCGGTTTGTCGGCATGCGGACCTTCTTCTGCCAACTATCCTGGCGACGTGGCCCGACCCTTTCCGAAAAATCCGCGTGGCCCATCCTACAAGTTGTTGTGTACAATAACGGCCTTGACAGTTTCTCTCCTCTAGAATGGGGGCCTGCCGACATGATCACCTTCCGACCGAGTCGAACCTTACTCGTCGCGTGCTCTGCACTCTGCATGTCTCTCGCCATCACAGCTCGCGCTGATGACGATCCGGCCGCCACCGCCAGAACCCTGCTCGAACTGAGCAAGACAACCGGCGGAATGGTCGTTCACCTCGGGGCGGGCGACGGCCGCCTCACGGCGGCCCTGGCGGCCGGCGAGGGCTTCACCGTTCAGGGGCTCCAGTCCGATCCGGCCAAGGTTGCCGCTGCAAGAGAGCGGCTCCAGGCCAAGGGGGTCTACGGACGGGTCTCCATCGAACCGTTCTCGGGCAACCGGCTTCCCTATGCCGACAATCTGCTGAACCTGGTCGTCGTCGACGATCCCGACCTGGTCGGCAGCGAGGAGGTGATGCGAGTTCTCGCTCCGGAGGGCGCCTTCTGTGTCCGCCAGCAGGGCCAATGGCTCTGTGTTCGCAAGCCTCGGCCCGACAACATCGACGCCTGGACGCACTTTCTCCACAGTCCGAACAACAACGCCGTGGCCGACGACGACGTGGTCGGCCAACCGCGAAGCCTCCAGTGGGTGGCCTCGCCCCTTTGGCTGCGCACCCATGAGACCCCATCGGGTATTCAGTCGCCCGTTTCCGACGGCAGGCGGCTCTATTACTTCTTTGATGAAGGTCTCATTGGAATTGCCGACGAGCGATTGCCGGACCGCTGGGCACTCATCTGCCGCGACGCCTTCAATGGCAAACAGCTCTGGCGCCGACCGATCGGCCCCTGGGGCTGGCGCGAGTGGGCCTACGACCGGTATGCCGGCAAGGACTGGACCGAACTGCGGGCAGCCCGAACCAATGTCCCCGGCGAAAACCAACGTCGAATCGTTTCCGTTGGCGATCGCGTCTACACGACACTCGAATACCGCGGCCCGGTGACGATTCTCGACGCCACGAGCGGCAACACGCTTGCCGAGGTGGAAGGCACGAGCGGAACCAGCGAGATTCTCGTTTCAGGCGACGTGGGTGTCGCCTATCTGAGCAAGGCCTCGGAAGACCTGGCCAAGCGCCGTGGCGACGCCTCGCTGGCCGATGCCGCCATGATCGGCTTCGACGCCCAAACCGGCAAGGTTCTCTGGCGCCACGAGAGCGGCCCCATCCGCCCCCTGGCACTGGCCATCGACAACGGCCGAGTCGTCTATCTCAGCGGCAAGAAACTGGCCGCGGTCAGCCTTGCCGAAGGAGAACTGCTCTGGACGGTGCAGCCCGGTTGGGCGTCTCCCAAGACCTTGCTGGTTTTCGACGGCGTGATCGTCATGCAGGGCGGCCCCCGTGTGATGGCCTTCGACGCGAAAGATGGTTCCCTGTTGTGGCAGAAGAAGGTGCTTCCCATCGGCGGCGGCGAAGGCGACGACCTGTTCGTTGTGGACGGGCTGGTCTGGCGAGGAATGATGTACGCCACGGAAGAAGGCGAGCCGACCAAGGCCAAGAGCGCTAACGTGGTCGTCGTCGGCTGGGACCTGCGAACCGGCGAAGAAAAAGACCGCATCCACGTGAACAATCTCCGCAGTCCGGAACATCACCACCGCTGCTATCGCAACAAGGCAACCACCCATTACCTGATCAGTTCCTACGAAGGGGCCGAATACCTCGACTTTCAGGCCGACGACCACGGCATGAACAACTTCATCCGCGGGGCCTGCCGGTACGGAATGATGCCGTGCAACGGCATGCTCTACGTGCCGCCCGACCAGTGCTTCTGCCAGCCGGGCGCCAAGTTGCTCGGCTATGCGGCTCTGAAGCGCGATGCCCTTTCGACCATCAAGGAGGTTGACGATGCCGACCGCCTCACGAAGGGCCTGGCCTTCGGAGAAGTCGAGCCAACGGTGGCCTCGCCTGGCGACTGGCCCACGTTCCGCCACGATGCCCGACGCCGCGGCACAACCTCGGCGACTATCGCCCCGGAAGTTTCCGCCGCCTGGCAGGTCAACCTGGGTGGCAAACTTTCGGCACCCGTGGCGGCCGACGGCAAGCTGTTCGTTGCCCAGCGCGACACGCACACGGTCCATGCCCTCGATGCGGCCTCGGGCAAGGCGCTCTGGAGCTTCACAGCTGGGGCCCGAGTCGACTCGCCGCCCACTTTCCACGCAGGAACCGTGCTCTTCGGCTCGACCGACGGCCGCGTCTATTGTCTGCGTGCCTCGGACGGCCAGCTCGTGTGGAAATTCCTCGCAGCGCCGGCGGATGTGAGGATTGCCGCCTTCGATCAGATCGAATCGGTCTGGCCCGTCCACGGCAGCGTGCTCGTCGATCAGGGCGTGGCCTACTTCACGGCAGGCCGTTCGACCTACCTGGACGGCGGAATCCGCCTTTGCGGTCTGGATCCGGCCACCGGCAAGCTCCTGCACAAGGGTCTGCTCGAAGGACCCCACCGCTCGATCGACGGCGAGCGCGACCTGGCGTTCTACATTCCCGGAGCCAACTCCGACGTGTTGGTCAGCGAGGGCGGGTTCCTCTACATGCGGCAGAAGAAGCTGGCCCGGGATCTGAAGGAAGTGCCCGACGAAGTGCTTTCGAGCAAAGGCGAGAAAGACGTGGGCCTGCATGTTTTTTCCACGGCAGGCCTACTGGACGATTCGTGGTATAACCGCACGTTCTGGATGTACTCGAAGCGCTGGCCCGGCTTCCAACTGGCCAACCAGGCCCCCAAGACCGGCCAGATCCTGGTGGTCGACGACGAGCGCACGTATGCCCTCCGCGCCTTCTATCGCCGCAACGTCCACAGCCCCATGTTCTTCCCTGGCAGGGAAGGCTACCTGCTCTTCGCGGATGAGAACACGAACGAGCCCCAGATTGTGGGCGAGCCTGGTGCGCGAGAACCGATTCCGTGGCTGCCCCAGTCCGACTACTCGCGAGCGCGAGCCAACGCCGAAATGCGTTCTCTCGACAGCGAAGCCTTCGGACTGGACAAGATGATCGGCTACACGCGAGCCGAGCCGACCGTCTGGCAGAAGTGGCTCCCGGTTCGCGTACGGGCCATGGTCAAGGCGGGCGACACCCTGTTCGTGGCCGGGCCGCCCGACGTGTTCGACGAAGAAGATCCTTTCGCCGCCTTTGAAGGTCGTCGTGGCGCGTCCCTCGTGAGCCTGTCGGCTGCCGACGGAAACCAGCTCGGCGAGGTGAAGCTCCAGTCGCCTCCCGTCTTCGACGGCCTGATCGCCGCCGATGGCCGACTGTTCCTTTGCCAACGCGACGGACGCATCGTCTGCCTGGCAGGCAAATGACCTGCTCAATGCAGGGGGGGGCAAGGCGGGCCATCCCAACCAACCCGCCCTGTCCGTCAGACTTGTTCATCGAGAATGTGGTCGAACTGGCAATAGACAGGCCGTTCACGCTCGACGATCTCATGGCAAGTCTGGAGGCTCATCTTCGTGGCCTGGTACGACGACTGCCGCCCGAACATGGCCCTTGGCAAGAATGCGATACCAGCCATGGCTTCTGGCTCAGTTTCTCAGAAGTGGAGCCTGGAAACGCTCGTTAACTTGGCGGCGTAAAAGCATAAAAAAACCCCCGAAACGGTTGTGTTTCGGGGGTTCGCTGGATTGGACACCCAGTGATTATCTGAACACTTGAATTATCGGCCCCAACACATTGCAAGTCAAGCGAAATGTGGCCATTTGGAAAAGCCGGAGCGGGTGGGATTCGAACCCACGGATCATTGTTCAGATAATCACTGGATTTTCAATCCAGCGCCTTAGACCACTCGGCCACCGCTCCTTTGGCAAAGCGCCAACCAACGTGCGTGTATTGGCTTAGCCCTCTCCCAGCAACCTCACGATCAGCCTAAGTTCTTATCCCAACTTCCGCGTAACGAATCAGGCAGGAACAAGTGTACTACCCACTCAATACACATTCACTACCCCGAAAGCGGGAGACGTCGCGTTTCTTGGGGTTTCTGGGGGATCTTCGCAAAGCCCCCTATAGGGGCTTGAAAGTCCATCGAAAGTAGCGGCTTGAGCGTCGTCTGTGTTTTTAGGAGGACATTACCCGGTCGGTCGGCATACAGACCTTCTTCTGGCAATCCATCGGTTCGCCTCGCCCACCCCTCCATCGCCCAAGAAACCAAAGCCCTCGCGTTCCGTCACGTGGACCGCGAGGGCTTTCGGTTGAGTCATTTGAACAGCAGACTGTGGGGAATCAGTCCAACTTCTTCAGCAAGATATTCCGGTAGTTGGCCTTGCTCTTGGGATCATGCTGCTGGAAGGCGATGATGCCCTTATTGATCCGGCGGGGGATGGTGACTCCCGGTGGCTGGACATACTCGTACAGGACCTTGTCGTTGACGCTCACGCGAAGCGTCTCGCCCTTCACCACGATGTGCATGGTGAACCACTCGTTGGGCTTGGCGGCCGACTCGAAAAGCTTGACCACGTTGTAGAGACTGCCCGTCTTGACCGGGTCGGTGTGCGTGGCGTTGACCTGCACTTCGTGCCCCACCTCGGGCCAGCCCTCTTCCTGGTAGGCCGTGTGGAAATAGATGCCCGAGTTCCCCCCGTCGCTGACCTTCACGTCAACCTTCAGTTCGAAGTCCTTGAGCTCCTCTTTCACGTAGAACACGTGGCACCGCCCACCGTGGCCGGTGATCGTGCCGTCTTCAACCGTAAAACCCGTGCCGCCCTCGTTGACTTTCCAGCCGTCGAGTGTCTTGCCGTCGAAAATGGAGTGGAATTCGTCGTCCGCCGCCGCAAACGACGCGAGGACGAAACAGATCGCCCCGGCCATGCAAAGTGCTTTCTTCATCGATTGAGATCCTCTAGGGTTCAGGGAAACCGTCGCGCCGACGGCCGAATTGGCCGCGAGCTCGCGTTTGCCGCCTCCTTCAAAGGGGCGGCCGACTCCACTATCATGAACCGGCGTCCGCGTTAGTGCAACGGGCACACCCAGGCCCACCCCAAGTCGAACCATGTCCGATCCCCCAGGAAAACCTGTCCCTGCCGATCGTGGGAGTCCCCTGCCGCCGGGAACGCCGGCCGCGTCGGTCCCGCGCAAGAAGCTCCCCAAGGAGCTGGCGGTGATCGACGCCGACAACTGCACCGGCTGCCGGGCCTGCATCGAGGTCTGCCCCGTCGACTGTATCGCGGTGGTCACCCCCTTCCCCGATTCTCCCGGTCTGCAGGGCTGGTGCGAAATCGATTGGGACCGCTGCATCGGCTGCCGGCTCTGTATCCGGCTGCCGCGGAAAAATACCATTGCCTACACCATGCTCGTCTGCCCCTGGGAGGCGATCGAAATGGCGCCGGTTGCCGATCTTCCCGCCTGGGTGAACCTGGCCGCCGGCCCGCTGCCCCTGGCCAGCCAGAACCGGCTCCGGCTCCACGAGGCGGCCGAGCGACAACTCCGACAGGTGACGCAATGAACGTGAATGCGAAAAACGATCCCCGATGTGGCGCCGTGTGGGCCCTATCGAGAATGGTCTTGCCCCTGATCGTGTTCGGCCTGGCCGCCCTGTCACATGGAACAGAAACGAAAGGCGAAGAAATGTCTTACGGCGAAGTGCGCGAGTTCATTGCAAAGCATACCAACCTGGTGGAACTCAGCGATCCCGGCGGCGCCCGAGTGGCCGTCTGCCCCGAGTGGCAGGGTCGGGTGATGACGTCGAGCTGTGGCGGAAACGACGGCACAAGTTTCGGCTTCGTCAACCGGGGTTTCGTTGAGTGGGGCCAGCTCGACAAGCGATTCAACAACTACGGCGCCGAAGACCGCATGTGGCTTTCGCCGGAAGGGGGACGGTTCAGCCTCTGGTTCGCGCCGGGCGCCGAGCAGACCCTCGACCACTGGTACACGGCCGACAACATGAACAATGGGGCCTACGAACTGGTCGCCCCGCCCGACAGCTCAACCTGCCGGATGAAACGGGAAATGAAGTTGCAGAACGCCTCGGGCACGCAGTTCGACTTTGCCGTCACCCGCGACGTCCGCTTGCTCGGCACGGACGATCTTGCAAGCCTGTTCGGCGAGGCGGCCGGACTGATGCAGGGCGACGACGTGAAACTCGTGGCCTACGAGACGGCCAACTCCATCTCGAACAACGGTCCGGCCATGACCCGCGAGGGCGGCCTCGTGTCGATCTGGATGCTCGGCATGCTCAACGCCGGCCCGGAAACGGTGATCGTCGTGCCGTACCGTCCGGGCGACGAAAGCGAACTGGGGCCGGTCGTCAAGTCCGACTATTTTGGCGAGGTGCCCGCCGAGCGGCTCAAGGTCCTCCCCGAGGCCATCCTGTTCCGCGCCGACGCCAAGTTTCGCGCCAAGATCGGCACGTCGCAGCGGCGGGCGAAGAACGTGCTCGGCTCGATCGACTTCGCCGCCGGCACGCTCACGATCGTCCAGTTCACCATGCCCGACGATCCGACGAAGCACGACTACATGAACAACATGTGGGGCTTCGACACGCCGGCCCCCTACGTGGGCGACGTGGCCAACGCCTACAACGACGGCCCTCCCGAACCCGGCGGCGAAGCCTTCGGCTCCTTCTACGAAATCGAGTCGCTCTCCCCCGCCGCCGCGTTGGCAACGGGCGAGTCGCTCACCCACTGCCACCGAACGCTGCACCTTCAGGCAGAGCCCGAGAAGCTCGACGCCATCAGCCGAGCCGTATTCGGCATCGGACTCGACGCGGTTCGTCAGGCCATGTTGGACGAATAGTATCCGTCAGTCCATCCGTTCATTCAAATGAATTCGAATCGTTGAGGTGTCAAGCCCTCTCCACCGCTTGGCGGACGGCACGGCGGAGCGTGCCTGCTACTTTGGCTCCAGAACAATCTTGCCCGCAAGGGTGCCGGCCGCTTGCAGGGTGTTTTCTTCCTGCAGGCGGTGGGCAGCGGCGGCCTCTTCCAGCTTCATCACCCGCCCGATTTTGGCCCGCAGCTTGCCCTCCGCCAGCCAGGTGTTGATGTCGTGGGCCGCGCGGGCCTGCTCCTCGGCCGGGGCATTGAACATGGCAAAGCCCAGCACTTTGCAGTCCTTCACGTAGAAGGGTCCCACAGGGAAGACCGGCGTGGCGTCCCGCCCGGCCATCAGAACGAGCCGTCCCCGCATCCGCAAGTGCGAAACCGCCTGCACCAAGTCCTGCTCGCGCAAGGTCTCGAACCACACATCGACCCCGTCGGGCGCGTAGGCCTTAAGCGCCCCATCAACATCTTCCTTCTTGTATTGGATCACGCAATCGGCGCCGAGCCGGCGGCAGGCCTCGACCTTCTCGTCGCTTCCGGCCGTGGCCACCACCTTGGCGCCGAGGGCCCGCGCGATCTGAACCACGCACGACCCCACGCCACCCGTACCGCCGTGGACGAACACGATCTCTCCAGGCTGGACACCCGCATCGCGAACGAGGCCCAAATGGGCCGTGATCGCCACCAGCGCCGTGGCGGCCGCGTCGCGATCGCTCACGCCGTCCGGCGTCGGATAGAGCCAGCAGGCATCCACCGCGGCCAGTTCCGAGAATGTGCCCTGCCGGCCCTTGAGCCCCTGGTTCGACCCCCACACGCGATCACCCGGCTGGAACCGCTCCACGCCCGCCCCCACGGCCTCGACCGTGCCCGCCAGGTCGCAGCCGGGGACGAACGGCTTTGGCAACTCCATGCTGATCGCGCCGCTGCGGATATAGGTGTCGATCGGATTGACCGCCACCGCCCCCACGCGGACGAGCACCTGGCCTTCGCCGGTCTGCGGATCCGGCAGGTCGCCATAGCGGATGTTCTCGGGAGGCCCAGGCTGTTCGATATAGGCGGCTTTAATAAGAACTCTCCTGTTCGCTCTCCACGCTGTTTCGGACATGACTCAACGGGTAAGCGTACGCGCCTCGGCGGGGACGGACAAGGGGCGTAGCTTGACTCTCCAGAGTCGAGACTCGCAAAACCACGTCGCTTCCCACTTCGCAAAGCGGTCGTATGCCGACCGGGCACGCATCGCAGCGTGGCGGCGCCGATAGACGCCTCAAGCCTCGGCTCGGAGAGCCAAGCTACGACGTCGGCAAAGCCGCGGTGTACTCTCGTGGCCAATGGGGGTGAATCATTTCTACGAGCGGCCCCTGGTGCCGCTGGCCGGCAAGCCGCTCGTAGCCCCAGCGTCGATCGAGGGCGGAAAGGTGCCAACTGCCGGTCGTCGCCCAACGGTAAACCAGAAACGGTTCGAAACCGAGCGCTATGGGATCGGCAATCAGCTCCCCGTCCGATCGACCGCGGCGAAACCGGCCTGCCAGGGCCTGGTCCTGGCCCGACTGCATGAACGGGTAGCCGCCCACGTCGGCGAACAACTTGCGTGAGAAGGCCCAGCCCGAATGGAACAGCCCGCCCGACTCCTTGCTCGCCAGCCGGGAATGTTCCGACCGCTCGATCAACACGCGACTCGGCAACGACCAGGGCCGCTTGGCCAGGGCCGCCGCATGGGCCTTGAGGGTCCAGGGCAGATAGATGTCGTCGTCGTCCCACACCACGTAGGCCTCCACGTCGTCGGAGACGAGAGCCGCCGTGGCGTTTCGCTTCTCGCCCAGAGTTCGGAACCGCTGGGTTGTGCTCACGATCTGCCAGCGTTTGGGCGCGTCGTGTTCCTGGCTCACGTACTGGCCCGCGTCGTCCAACACGATCAACTCCACGCGATCGCTCGGATAGTCCTGCCGTAGATACGACTCGATCGCCTGCTCCAGCAATCGAGGCCGCGCATAGGTCGGACAAAGACACGCCAGCTTCGGATAACGCTCGGGAATGGAAATACTCATCGGACTTTGTATCCAACTGCTCAAAATGAAAAGGACAAGACTATCGAGAGCTGCGGAGTGGGTAGATTCTTAATGCGAGGTCACTTGAGGTGGCAAGCCGATTCTGGTTTACCGAAAGCTCCTGTTTTGCCGTCCTTCAGCCTTCCGTCTTCAGTCTTCAGCCTCACTTTCCAACGACAAAAACAACTCCCGCCACGCCTCCCAGATCCGCTCGGGGCAGGCGAGTTCATCCTCCACGGCCCGGCGGGCGTTCTCGGCGATCTGGAGGCGAAGGCCCTCGTCTCGGGCGAGCTGCGTGGCCCGCTCGGCCGTCTTTTCCGGACCGTCGGCCAGGAATCCCGTCTCGCCGTCGCGAATCATCTCCCGCCAGCCCGAGTGGTTCTGGGCCACGACGGGCACGCCCGAGGCCATCGCCTCCAGACCGGATCGAGGCCAGTTCTCGTGGCAATCGCCCCGCTGGATCATGCAGTGCAGCTTGCCCAGAAATTCCGCCGACGGCTCCGCGCCCGCGGGCAGGCATTCGGCCCAATCGGGACACCGGCCCAGCTTTCTCGCAATCCGCCGGTCCCACGCCATCACCCGTGCTGCGATTGTGTGATCGATCTTGCCGTAGACCGACCACGTGTCGGCCGTGTACTTCGCCGGATCGGCACGGCTGATCCGTCCCACCGTAAGGGGTTCGCCCAATCCGTGGGGCCGCGGCCGAAAGGCAAACTCGTCGACCTGAAACGCGGCGCGAACCAGCCCGCCGCGATCAGGCGTGTAGCCGTAGCGCCGCAACTCCGGTTCCAGCGTGGCCTGTTGAAAGCGGCTCTGGAAGACGTAGCGATCGAAGACGCCTCGCTTCTCGTAGTGGCGTCGTTCCGCGTCGAAGGTCCACAACATGCAGCCCGCCCACACGATCCGGCATCCCAGATCGCGGACTCTCCCCGCCTCGGCCAGGAAGTTCCCGTTGCAGAACGACACCGCCACCGAACCCGCCAGGCCCGGCACGGTCCCAAGCCGCTCCGGTCCCTTCGGCTCCTCCACCCGGCATCCGATGGCCTGGCACTTCTCCCGCCAGGCCGCATCGATCCGCCACGTGGGCACGAGCGTCACCTCCACTCCGTGTCGCCGCCAAAGCCGCAACGTGTGCCAAAGTTCGGTATCGGCCCCGCCGTAGTAGCTCGGAGCGCCGAGGACGAAGACGGAGAAGTTGTTGGATGGGGACATGGGTCGGTTGTTAGGGGTCGGATTCAGGGCCTGGCAGCTTGTTGGCGAAGCAGTAGATCCTGGACGCTGCACGGGACTTGGAAGCGGGGCATCGCTCCAGTATCCAGCCCGGCTGCTCGACTCTCACCGCATCGCAGCCGCGTACCTCTGATTCGACTTGCCAACGGCAGCCGGGCTTTTGGCCACGCCCTGTCGCTGTGTCGCGGTGCTGTACATGCGTTCCTGTCCCGTCAATACCCTATCGACTCTCAGAGTGAACTTCAACCCTCTTTTTGGCCACCCCACCTTCGACGATCTCACTTCGTCATTGATGACTCACACCGAGCACGCAAGCTGTGAAAAAAGCGAGAAATGGCCGAAAAAGGCACCCGGCAATGCTCTCAGACGACGGCAACCCGCTTCGTCTTCGGGTATCAAGAAGAGCCGGGGCGTGAGACGTGTCCGGCCGTCGATCGGTTCGGCATCGTCATGCCGATCAAAATCCAGGGACACATTACGAGTTTTGCTGCGTAATCCCGCGTCATGAAAGAGGACTCGGGGTCGACCCCGAACATCGGACAGATTGACCCCGACGCAAACTGACAACCACTAACTCTCACCACCGGGAAGTCCCGTTCACCGCGAACCGGATTTCCCGGTCTTCTTTTGCGCCCTCGCCTTCCCGCAAACGGCTCTGAGTTCAGGATCACCCACGGATGGCCCAGTCATGGCTGTTCGGCAAACACGTGCTCCGGAGAGAGCTGGCACGGTATCAGCTCTTGTGGCAAGCTGGCCCGAAAGGCCTCAAACGCCTTGTCCACAACAGCGGCCCCCGTGACATGGGACAACTTGGCAAGAATGTGTGTCCTCACGAAGGAATTGAGAAACGCGTCGCTCTTCGTGACCAGCCGAATCCTCTCCATCTGGCACTGGATCGTGACGTCCAGGTCCTCAAACAGGCTCTTCAGCCTCGCCTCGGCGGCCTCTCGGTTCCCGTCTGCAAGCCAGAACGCGTTCATCGTCAGGCGTAGGATGAGTTCGTTCGGCGTCAGGAAGGGCATGACGCCATAGAACAACTCGTGATACTTGTGCCCCAGTTCGCAGTAGTTCGTCAGGCTCAGGATCGAGATCGGCTGGACCGCCTCCTGAACGGACGTCTCCTGGATTCGCAGGGTCTTCGTCTCGCTGTCCCGCATGACGAGGGTCACCCGCTCATAGGAACGACGCCCGTCAAACGCCTGGGCGAAATGAAGGATCGGAAAGATCGCGTGGCACAAGTCCACCTGGTCTTTCAGAGGGCACACCTCGCACGGCTCCAGTTCCACGGCCTTCTTGACCTCGATCGGGAACACCTCAGGGTCCTCCCACGCGCAGCGGGTGCGTTCCAGGACTTCCTGGGGAGAGAAAGCGATGCGCTGCCCATCCTCGAAGAAGAGATGAAGGACATCCGGCTCGAGATCTTCATAACGATCAACCGTCACAGAACCAACCTCCTGCCATCGAACGTGCGAGGTTCAATTGAGGGCAAACGGAACGACGCAGCCAGGCAGCATTTGTCGCGTTCTTTCGGCCTGAAATCGCTTGCCGACGACAGAGCTCGCCCAATCACAAGCCCCCTTGCCTGCACTCGCTCCAGGTCCCTCAATACCTCCACTACTCTAGCATGCAAACACGGCCCCGGTGCGGCCTCTTCCCTGCGGCCCGTGCGGGGGGTAGCCAAGACAGGGATAGAAACGCTCCCGGCAATCCGTCAAAATGGCGCGTTGCCAACGGCTTCCCCCTTCCGCTCTTTCACAAACTATCTGACTACTCAAACGGAACTTTCGAGAGCTGCAGACTCCCTGAAATGCTGGGCTAGGGCTGAAGACTGTAGGCTGTAGGTTTCTGACGCGAAGTCGACTGGTGTGGAAAGCCGATCTCAACTTCGGGCGTTGGGGCTGACTAAGAACCTATCCGAAAACCACAGACCATGCCTCCCACGGGCGGAAACCGCCGGCATCTGTGACAGTTTTCGGATCGGCTCTAAGATGATCGAGTAGGCGGTTCAGGAGCAACGAATGGAAATAGCCGGATATGCACTTGCGAGCGTCGCCGGTCTCACCGTGCTCGTATTCATTGCTTGGCGATTGGCTTCCCGTCGCCAATCTCTCCCGTGCCCCGTGTGGCTGAGATGGCTCGTCGAATTAGACAACCCACTGACCAAGACCAATCGTGCGGCGTTCATCATCGAGCGCCTTGAGATCGAAACCGGCATGACCGTCGTGGACGTCGGTTGTGGCCCCGGTCGCCTCGCCATCCCAGCGGCAGTGCAAGTCGGACCACACGGACGGGTCGTGGCGATGGACATTCAACCGGGAATGCTCAGCCGAACCCAAAAGAAAGCGGAAGCTGCCAATCTTGGGAATATCGAGTGCCTCCAGGCCGGTGCGGGCGAAGGCAAACTGGGCCAGGAGCAGTTTGATCGCGTTTTGTTGGTGACCGTGCTGGGCGAAATACCAGATCGCGAGGCTGCACTACGAGAGATCTTCGAGGCCCTGAAGCCCGATGGAGTCCTTTCAGTCACCGAGACGATGTTCGATCCTCACTATCAAAGTCGCCGCTCTGTCGCCCTGCTTGCGGGAGCCGTGGGGTTTCGGGAGCGAGCCTTCTTTGGCAATCGCCTGGCCTATACTCTGCACTTGGAAAAGAACACGGAGCGAACCGCATGAAAAGGGCCTCGATTCTTGCAGCACTGATCCTCGTCATGCCGCAGGTTGGCTGGGCCGATGAGCCCCCGATCGTCGCCCTGCACGAGGGCGAAACGGAAGACAAGATGCCCGAGTTCAGTTGGGCGACCGTGCCTGTTTGGCTTCGGGTCAGAAAGAGCACGGCCTACACGAAGGACGAAATCGCCCAGATTGCCCGACACCCGATTATCGTGTTCGAAAAGGCCAACGGACATGTGACCTACGGCGATGTGGAGTCGGGCGCCCTTGCGGCCGCCAAGGCCGTGAAACAGGTGAACCCAGCGGCGAAGGTCATCTTTTACTTCAATGCGGTGATCGAGTACGGCGGCTATCGAGCGAACCGGGAGTTTGACGAGAACGTCGAGCGGTGGGCCTTGCGAGAGAACGGCGAGATCATCCGCTTCAAAAATCGATACCATCTCCACGACCTGGCAAATCCCGAGGTTCAGGACTGGTGGATCAGAACCGCAAAGGCAGTGGCCGATCACCCTGATATCGACGGCGTGTTCATCGACGCCCTCTGCAAAGTGAATGCTCGCGGCGACGACTACGTTGCCAAGAGCATCGAGGCCATGAAAGAGACCGTCGCGCAAGGCAAGATCCTGCTCTTCAGCGCCGGGCCCGGAGCCTATGGCCGAGAGGAAGGCAGAGCGGCAAGCCGGAAGACCGCCGGTGAGATGCGGCAATGGATGCGGGAGAACATCGCCTATCCACTCGGCGTCTTCTTGTTGGTTGCGGGAAAGCACTCCTACTTCGAATGGACCTGCACGCCCGACGCCTTGCAGGGCGCGCTTCAGGACCACGAGTACGACCAGTATCACAAGCCGCTGGGCCAACCTCGAGGGCCAGCCGAGAGGAGCGGCTACGTCTACACCCGGCGATACGAACATCTCGATGTCCGAGTGAACATCCAGAGCAAGAAAGCCGTGCTCCGCTGGCATTGACGCAACGTCTCGGCTTCCGCTTCGATTCCGAAAAATGCGTCTTGAGCGGGATGGTCCTCGTCTGAAGCAAGCGAAGGTGGTCCTGGGCACGGTGAAACGAACTCCAGGGACGTCGCTTGCTGCCATTCCCTTCTGTGACGATTGTGCCGATTCTTCCGCTGAGCCCCACTTTTTCCGCTCCTGCCCGTTCTGTCAATCTGTCATGTCAAACCGACGATATGCCTAAAAGGGGTTTTTTGGTTCTTAGAGACCCTGACAAAACGAGCGAGTTTCCCGCGGGCATCGGCGCACGCAGCCCGCGGGCATCGTAGCGGCTCTTAAGCAACGTGAGCGATCTGCGGAAACTGCGAGATGAACAGCCGAAGCCACCGTCTGCAACGCCCCCGCAACCCCCGAAACGGCCGGCACTTGCGCAGCCTTTGCATGGTCCTGACCATGGCGGGCACTTTCCTCAACACCGGCTGTAAGGTGGGCCCCGACTACTGCGGCCCACCCAGGTCCCCCGTCGCAAACAACTTTCCCGCTGCCACCACCGCCGAATCATCTCCCCTCGCCGAGAATGCTGCCACACCCACCACGGAAGGGAATCAAGGGGACGCAACGGACCTCGAACTGGGCGCCGACGACGCACAGACTCCGGACCTGGTCTCCTGGTGGACCGCCCTGAACGACCCGGTTCTCAACGAGCTGATCGTGTGCGCCGTCGAGAACAACCGCGACCTGCGGATCGCCGCCGAACGCATCTTCGAAGCTCGGGCGAGTCGGGGCACCGTCGCCTCCAGCCTCTTCCCGCAGGTCGATACGGACGGCTCGTTCACCCACGAAAAGCGACCTTCGGGCGGCGCCATCAGCGGAGTCGTTCGAGATTGGTGGTCCTGGGGCACCGACCTGACCTGGGAAATCGACGTCTTCGGACGACTCCAGCGTCTGCTCGAAGCGGCCGACGCCGATATCGGCGAAGAATGCGAGCTCTATCGCGACACGCTCATTCTGCTGATCGCCGAAACGGCCACCACCTACGTGCAGGCCCGCTCCCACCAGGAACAGATGGCGATCGTGGAGGCCAACATCGAGGTCCAATCGGAAACCGTTCGCCTGGTTCGCTCCCGATACGACAACGACAAGGCGGACATGCTCGACGTCCGCCAGTCGGAGGGCAGCCTCAAGGGCGTGGAGGCGGGCTACCCGTCGACCCGGATTCTCTATCGCGAATCGATCAATCGCCTGAGCGTGTTGATCGGCTGTCCGCCCGGCGCCGTGGACGCCGTGATGTTGAAAGCGCACCCGATTCCGAATGCCCCCGAACGCGTGGCCGTGGGAATCCCCGCCGAGTTGCTCCGTCGCCGGCCCGACATTCGTGCGGTCGAGCGGCGGATTGCCGCCCAGACGGCGCGAATCGGAGCGGCCGAAGGCGAGCTCTACCCGCAGTTCTCGATTACCGGCACCTTCGGCCTCCAGGCCGGTGACTTCTCCGCTCTCTGGGGCAGCAACGCCATTGCGGCCGGCGTGACCCCCGGTATGAAATGGCACATCCTCAACTTCGGGCGTTATCGCTCCAATGTGTGGGTCCAGGAGTCGCTTCAGCGGCAGTACATCTGGGAGTATCAGCAGGCGGTGCTGCAGGCGGCCGAAGAGGTCGACGACGCCCTGGTCAACTTCAACGAAGGAAAGCAACGCGGCCAGCTTCTGGGAGAATCGGTCGACCATTACCAGGAGGCCGTTCGCCTCTCGCAGATCAAGTACCGGGCCGGACACGTCGATCTCCAACGCGTGCTCGACTCGCAAAGCTCCCTGCTGGCCTCCCAGAATCTGCTTGTCCTCAATCGTTCGGCGGTCGTTCGATCGTTTGTCTCCCTCTATCGCGCCCTGGGCGGCGGCTGGCAGGTCCCCGTCCAGGAGATCGCCGAGATGACGCCCCTTCCAGCAACGCAGCTCGAGGTGGTTCCTCTTCCGACGCCGGAGCCGCAACCGTAGCATGACTCAACCCGTAGCATGGCTCTCCGAGCCGTGACCAGCGCAAACCCAACGCTTTCCATCTCGGGAAACAAGCCTCAACAGACGGCAAATCTTGCCGCTCCGCCAGCGTAGATGCCGCGTCAAGTCTCGGCTCAGAGAGCCAAGCTACACGGTTTCAACCCTCGGCCGAACGACGCTTGAATAGCGACAGCCCGTCAAGCGCCAGGCTGAACAACAGCGGAATTACGATCAGCGTGAAGATCGTGGCAAAGGCCAGTCCGCCGACCACGACCGAGCCGAGTCCGCGGTAGAGTTCGCTTCCCGAACCCGGTGCGATGACCAGGGGCAGCATGCCGAACACGCTGGTGCAGGTCGTCATGAAGATCGGGCGGATTCGGGTCCTGACCGATTGGTAGATGGCCTCGCGGGGCTCCATGGGCCCGCCCTCTCCCTCGTCGGCTCCGTACTGCCCGCGCATGAAGTTCAGGGCCTGGTGCACGATAAGGATGGCGTTGTTGACCACCACCCCGATGAGGATCACGAATCCCAGCATGGTCAACACGTCGAGCTGCTGGGTCGGGTCCTGGCGATGGACGAGCCACAGGCCGATGAAGCCGCCCACGGTGGCCATGGGCACGGTGAACATGATCACCAGCGGGTAGAGGAAGTTTTCGAACAGGGCGGCCATCAGCAGGTAGGTGATGACCAGGGCCAGGAAGAAGCGGCTCAAGGCCACGCTCCCCACCGACGCCCAATTCCATCCCGTCCATTTTCCCATCAGCGACGCGCGAACCTGCGAGAGGCGATCGGCATTGCCCGACAGGGAGACAAAAATATCGTTGCCCATTTTGCCTTCGGCTCGGGCCTGAGCAACCACCTCCATGATCGTCGCCTGGGCTTCTTCCAGGGCCACGTCCTTCGGGGGCGTCACCGTGATCGCAATCGCCCTTTGCTGCTCCACCCGGCGAATTTCCTGGGAAGCTTCCGTCGTGAGGAAATCGGCAATCTGGCCCATGGGAACCACGGTCACCGAGCCGTCTCCCTCTTGAACGGCGATTGGCAGTTCCGGCACCTCGTCGGGCGAAATCTCCAAGGCCGGGTCGCGAATCAGCACGAGGTCGATGTTGTCGCCCTCGAAATCGAAATCGCCGACGAACGAGCCGTCGATCATCGACCGGGCCGAGACTGCCAGGTCGTTCACGTTGATCTTGAGCCGCTTGGCGACTTCCTGCTTGATCTGCAGTTGAAGTTCCGGGCCCGATTCGTTGAAGTTCTGCGGCGAGGTTCGAACGGAGAACTTGGAGAACACGTCCTGCAGGCGTGTTTCCAGGTGCGTGCATGCGTCCTTGAGCCGCACCAAGTCGTTGCCGCTGACCTCGATCATCACCGCGTTCGAACTGCCGGCCCCGCGACCGAAGATCGACGCCTGGGAGGTCACGCCTTTGCTGGCGGGAATGACGTCGAAGGCCTTGCCGAAGACGGCCGTCACCGGTTCCACGTTCGCCGGATCGTCGCTGATCCCGATCATGAACACGCTCCCGCGAGCCACGACGAAGAAGAACTCCTTCAGAGCCGGGATCTTGGTGTACTCCTTGCCGGTTCGCTGATCAACGACCGGACCGTGCTTCGACGCCTCCTCCGTGTTTTCGGCGCTCCAGAAGGGCTTCAGTTTCTGTTCGATGCGCTGGCCCACGTGGAAGTTCTGCATCAGGGAGTAGCCGGCTGGCGTCGACATGCGGCAAAAGGTGAAGTTCTTGTTGCCGTTGGGCAGATAGCTGGCCGGCGGCATGAGCATCATACTGAGCGTCACGGAACCGACGATGATGCCCGAGATGATCAAGATCCGCAGCCAGGCGCTGGAAACGCTTCGGAAGGTCAGCACGTGGATTGCGGAAGCCCAAAGGTCGCCAATCCACGCGAACAGGGGCGCCAGGCCGAACAGGCTGCTGAAGGCCCGGGCAACGGGGCCTCGGTGCTCATGCTTGCGAAGGAAGAGCGCGGAGGCCGTCGGAATGACGCTGATCGAAACCACGAGGGAGAGCGTCACCGCGGCGCAGATGGCCAGAACGATGTCGTAGAACAGTTGCCCCGCCTCGTCCTGGATCGTGAGCACGGGCGCGAATACGGCGATCGTCGTCAGCGTCGAGGCCAGGATTGCGCCCCAAACCTCGCGTGTTCCTTCGTAGGCCGCCTTCCCTGGGGAGGCCCCCAGTTTCAAGTGCCTGTCGATGTTCTCCAGCACCACGATCGCGTTGTCGACCACCATGCCCACGGCGAAGCTCAATCCCGCCAGCGAGATCACGTTCAGGTTGCGATCGGCGAACCACATGACGACAAAGGTGCCGATAACGGAAATCGGGATCGAGACGGCTACGATCAGGGTCGAACGCAGGCTGCGGAGGAAGAGCAGGAGGACCAACACGGCCAGGCCGCCGCCAAGCAACAGGTTTTCTCGAACCAGGCCGATGGCGCTGTAGATGTAGTGCGAGTCGTCGAAGGCCATCCGCAGGCGCAGCCCGTGGCGATCGTGCTTGAAACTCTGCAGCACGCCGCCTTCGGCGTTCATTTCGTCGACCACGTGATGGACCTGCTCGATGATGTCGAGCACATTGCTGCCGGTCCTGCGTTTGACGAAGATCGTCATCGACGTGCGACCCTTGCACTGGTCGAAGTGGACCGTCTTCTCCAGGGCCAGTTCCACATGGGCCACGTCGGAAACGCGAATGGGGCTGCCGCTGGAATCGTACTTGATGATCGTGTCGCGGAGCGGCTGGAGCGAATCGTACTGGCCGAGGACGCGAAAGCGCACGTCCTGCCGGCTGTTCACCAGGTCGCCCGCCGTGGCGTTCACGTTGTCGAGTCTGAGGGCGGAGTTCAACTCCGAGATGGTGATGCTGCGCCGGGCCAGAGCCTTGGGGTCGAAGCGAACCTGCACCTGGTGCTCCCGGCCTCCCTTGATGTCGATTTCCGCTACGCCTTCGATCCGTTCCAGGCTCGGCTTGAGATAGCGGTCGGCGTAGTCATAGAACGTGGCGACCTCGAAATCCGGATCCTCGGCCTGCAGCAGCAGGTAGGCGATCGCGTTGTCGCCCGCCGTGTCGGCCATGTCGATGATCGGCCGATCCACGTCCTCCGGATACTCGGGAACCTCGTCGATCTTGTTCGACACCTCTTGCAGGATTCGTTGCGGGGGAGCCCCTACATTGAATTCGAGCGTGATGCTGGCCCTGCCCAAGCTCGCCTGCGAGGTCATCTTCCACAGGCCCTGAACCGACTTGAGCTTTTCCTCCTGCTCCAGAATGATCGACTTCTCGATCTCTTCGGGGCTGCGCCCCGACCAATTCGTGCGAATCGTGATGACGGGCCGATCCACGTCCGGCGTTAATTGAACGGGAATCCTGGCGAGCGCAATGATGCCGAACAGCAGGATGAGAATTACGCCGACCGTCGTCTTGACGGGGTTCTGAATGGCAAATCGAATGGGATCCATGGTGCTCTATTCCGGACGCTCTACGACTTGTTGTCCCGTGCGATACATCCCCGGAATCGGCGCCAGGGGCGCGGTGTCGGAATCGACCCGCACCGCCACGCCGGGAATCAGGCGCTCCAAGCCTTCGGTAACGACCTTCACGCCGGGAACAACCTTGTCGCGGTCGACTTCTCGCTCGCAGGAAATCGCGTACGCAACTCGCGTGTGTGACAAGACCCGAACCGGTATCGGCTGCGCTACCAGCGTCTCGGCTTCATCACCGCTCTCGGCTCCTTTGCCCGCCACAATCCAGATCATGGAACCATCGGGCTTGGTCAACACGGCGTCTTTGGGAACGAGCAGCTCGGTCGATTCACGCATGACCGGCACGAACACGCTCACCCCCATGCCCGGCATGAGCTTGCCGCCCTGGTCGTCCAATTCAACACGCACCGGAAAGGTGCGACTGCCCACCGACCCCTGCGCGTTGATCGAAAACACCTTGCCGCGAAGCTCCAATCCCAGAGAGTCCACAACCAAATCCAACTCGCTGCCGACCTCGATCAACGGCAACGATTCCTCGGGCGCCATGATCCGGGCGTCGATCCGGCCGGAGGAAACAATGTCGACAATCTGGCTCCCGATCGGCACGTATTCACCCAGCTCCGCATGCTTCGCCACCACGCTGCCGTCAAAGGGCGCGATGATATCCAGTCGCGTCTTGCGCTCCTGGGCCTCCTTGAGCATCACATTGAACTGCGACAGTGCGGCTTCCAACTCCTTGATGAGCGTTCGCTCCTGCTCCGCCTCGCTCACAGGTATGGCATCGTCCTCGAGCATCTTCTCGTAGCGGCGGAGTTCATCCTTCGCGAACGCGAGAGACGCTTCCTTCTCGGCGATCTGGCTCGCGATCTTCGCCTCTGCCAAAGTCGTCCACGTGTCGTCGATGCGTGCCAGCAGGGTCTCACCGCCAACGACCCTCGTGCCTTCGTCGACGGGCAGTTCAACCACCTTGCCCGCCACCTCGCTCGGGATCGTCGCCTTGCGCACGGCAATCAGATCGCCGACCAGTGTTCTCACGGGAATGATGGCCTCGCGCTGGACCGTGCCCACGCGAACGAGCATCGCCTGGGGGCCTTGAGGTTTCCCCGGGGCAGCGGGAGAAGCTCCCTTCTCGCCCGAACCATCGCCGGCACCGGGTTTGCCGACCAGCAGCCCGCTTGCGTTCAGCCCCCAGTAGCAGACCAGTCCGCCAAAAAAGAAGGTCGTGATCGACACGGACAGGACCAGCAGGAGCGACTTCTGAGGAAGCGCCTTTTTCGAACCGCCGTCAGAGCGCTCAGGGCTGCCAACCTCTTCCGACGGGGAGAGGTCTTGTTCCGGCTCTGGGGGAGGGGTCTCGGATCGCGGCGTCTCAGTCATATATATGATGAGCGGACTTTCTCCGCCTGCTCCGGGGACAAATAAGGGAAGGGATGGGGAGGATGATTGCCTCCCCCTTATGCGAGGGAGACGGATTGCGGGCACGACGGGGCCGTGCCATCCCCCTATCATACCAAGCCCTCTAGGGCCGCTTCCATACACAACTCCCCGAAATGCTGGGTTAAGGCTGGAGACTGTAGACTGTAGGCTGTAGGTTTCGGACGCGAGGTCACTGCTTGCCCTCCCAAGCTCTCGTGCATGAGAGAAACACAGCATGCGAACCATTCTGTTGTCGATCGCCACTCTCCTGTGGGCTATTGCCTCGACGGGTCAGGCGACTGAGCCAAGCCCTGCCCATCGCCCGGCTCCCACCGGAGTTGTTTTCCACAAGGACACGCTCTTTCGCTCCGATGGACGGGGCGACAACTGGTGCCTCACCTGGGCGGCGGATGACTCGCAAGTCACGTCCATGGACGATGGCGACTGGCTGAGCGCCGGCCACCGCTTCCACAATCACTTGTACCGAATCGTCGGGGGGCCGGACGATTTCCAGCGGCAGAACATCCCCCAATATCCCGACCTGAGCGGCACCGAAGGAAGCTGGTTCGGCTACGGCATCCTAGTGTCCTGAGTTAGAAGTCCGTTGAATCGAGTTTCGTGCTTTTGCTCGGAAAAGGGCAGCCGAACAAATGCAGCGAATTAACAACTCAGGACACTAGCTGTCGATGGTGTCATCTACTCGGTGATCTCCAAGACTCCGCGCACCTCGTGGTCCGGGCCGTTCCGGGGAATCAAGTTGCTGAAATCCGACGACAACGGTTCCACCTGGCACCGGGTTGACCGCCTCGGCGGTCTGCGGAAGATCGGCCCGTCAGACGACGCTCGCAACGAAGTCATACCGGAGGAAATGTTCTTCCTGGAAGAACATGGCATGCCTCACCAGGAGCAAGAGGCCTATCCCTTCTCCTTTGTCGATTTCGTACAGCATGGCCGGGACAATTCCGCCGCCTCCGACGATTGGCTCTACATCTACTCGCCCGAGGGCGCCCACTCGAACAAGTTGCTCCTGGCACGGGTCGACAAGGAAAAGCTGGGCGTCCGTGCTCAGTGGCAGTACTTCGTCCGCCACGACGAAGACGGCCAGCCGGTCTGGTCACCGGACATCACCCAGTGCGGCTGCGTCCACAAGTTCCCCGAGAAGAGCGCCGACGGCAACTACTTCGGTTGGTACTCCTGGCTGCCCTCCGTCGTCTGGAACCCCGGTTTGCAACTCTACATCATGGTCAACGGAGGCACCTACGCCGGCCACGGAATGACCGACTCGGACAGGGATTACTATGACCGCTGGATGCACACCCGAACCGGCAGCCTGGGTTTCTGGTATTCGGAGAATCCCTACGGCCCCTGGCAACGCTTCCACTACACGGACTATTGGACGAATGATCGAAGACACCGGCATGCGCTCGCCTATTCGCTCGCCGGCGAGTCGGGTTCGGCTGGGTCAGGAATAGTGAACCAGAAGGTCGAACCTCGGCCGAGCCCGAATGAATCCACCCAGACGCGTCCGCCGTGGACCTCTACAATGCGTTTCACGAGAGTCAGCCCGATACCGGTGCCCGGGCATTTGGGATCCAGTCGTCGAAAGAGTTCAAACACACGCTCGTGATAGCGCCGATCGATGCCGATTCCCTCGTCCCGCACGAAGAAGACCGCCTCCCTGCCAACCCTCCTTCCGCCGATATAGACGTTTGGGTGCGACTGATTTGTGGAATACCGGACCGCATTGTCGACCAGGTTCTGGACCACTTCGACGAGGCGATTCCTGTCGCCGGTCACGATCGGCAAGTCGGGTTCGACGTGGACGATAGCCCCTGCACCGGCAATGGCTCCTTCAACCTGCTTCAAGGCCTCCTCGACGACTTCAGAGAAGGGAACGCTTTCCGGCGAGTTGACCAAACGGCCGACTCGAGAGAGTTCCAGGAGATCATCCAGGAGAGCGGACATGGAGCTGGTTGCCGCCGCGATTCTGGAAACTGCGTGATCGAAATCCTCCCAGTCCCCGGTGTCCCTTGCCTCCAGCAGGATTCCGAGAAACCCGTGGATCGTAATCAAGGGGCTTTTTAGATCGTGAGAAACGGTATAGGCATACTGCTCCAGTTCCGCATTCTTGGCCTCCAACTCGGCGTTCTTCTTTTTGAGTTCGGCCAGCTTGCGCTGCAGTTCGGGATAGTAGCTCTTTCGGTAGCTGCGTTCACCCAGCCCAATAATGCGTTCGAACTGCGACTCCCATTCGTCGCCGCCCTCAGAGCGCTTCCTCATAGATAACCTCAATATCTCGCTGGTTCGGCCGGCGAGGATTCGTGATAACACAGGGGTCCTTGATCGCGTTGCGTGCCAAATCGCGAACTTCCGAGCGTGACACTCCCACATCCTCCAACGTCTCTTCAATCCCAACGATCGAACGAAGGCGCTCCACTTCACTGAAAATCGCTCTGCCTTGCTGTCCGGTGGTCCATGCCCGCCACGTCCAGCCCCATGGCCTCGGCAACCGCCTGATAGCGAACTTCGGCCGCCGGATGGTTGAAGGCAATGACGTGATTGAGCAGCATGGCGTTGCACTCACCGTGCGGCAGGTCGAGAAGGCCGCCAAGACTGTGAGCCATGGCATGAGTGGCGCCCAGGCTGGCATTCGAGAACGCCAGCCCTGCTTCGAGACTTCCCAACATGATTTTCGTACGAACCTCGATGTCCTCCGGCCTGCTCATCATCTCGGAGAGATTTCCCGTAATCAGCCGCACGCCTTCCAGCGAATGGACGTCCGTGATGAGTGAATGGGCGTTGGACACGTAGGCTTCAATGGCGTGAACGAGGGCGTCAACCGCCGTCGCCGCCCCCAGGCGAGGCGACATCGTCAGGAGGGTCTCCGGGTCGATCAAGGCAACATCGGGAACCACGGCCTTGCTGATGATGGCGAACTTCACCCGTGCCTGCGTATTCGTGATGATGGCGAATTGCGAGACGTCGGCCGAGCTCCCGCCCGTGGTCGGAATGCAGATCAGGGGAGGAATGGGGGCCATGACCTGGTCCACTCCTTCGAAATCCAGAATATGCCACCCTCCGGAGGCGAGGATTCCGATGCCTTTCGCGCAGTCGAGAGGACTGCCACCCCCCGACCGCCACGATTCCATTCGAATGGGTTTCTGCATAGACGCGAGCCCCTTCCGCCACTTCCTCGGCCCGCGGGTTGGGAGAGACCCCCGAGAAAACATGATAGTTGACTTCGCACTCCTCCAGGCTCGCAATCGCGTCCCGGGTCCACCCGGCCGCCAGCACCCCGCCGTCGGTTACCACCAGCGCGCGCGAGACGCCGAGGTTCTTCGCGTAGCGTCCCGCAAGATGGCGAGCTCCGGTGCCGAAGGTGATCTCCGGAGCCACAAACTTTCGCAACCCGGTTAACTCTCGGCTGACCATGCTCCCTCCTCCGACTGGGCCGAATCAGACAATCATCCCGTCCCCGCAGAACATTCGGCAAGGAGGCAAGAGTCGCCGATCAAGACGTCGCTGCCGCGCCCGATCACCTGGACGATTCTATGTCTCCCCACCAGGATAGCACAAAACGGGTCACTGACAACGGCGCCACCACATGGGGCGAGATAGTGCAGTTCAGAACGTGCTTTTTCCTCAGCGGCCAAAACGCCCGTGCTAACCACCTTGGAGAAAGATGGAGACAATCCACTCAACCGGAGCAAGAAAAATCAACAGATTGACGGGCCGCTTCATGCGCTGATATGCTGCCTCGCAAAATTGATCGCAAGTGTTGCCTCATTGAGAACGAACACGAGTCCACCATGAAAACCAGCGGTGCTTGCCCCAAGTGCGAATCGACCGACCTCTTCCGGATCGTTGACCCGGACCTTGCTGTGTTGCGAGGAAACACGGTTCCTGGTGGAGTAGGCAGGGTTCCGATAACTCGCCTTGTATGCAGTGCTTGCGGTTTCACCGAAGAGTGGATTGAAGGCGACCTGACCTTGCGGCAGTTGAAGCAGTATCACAAGAAGCGGTGAACACGTCGACTTGTTGGTATACGCCTGGCTACGTGAGTCGGTCCGTCCTCGGCAGGTGATCTACCTGGGAGTCAACGACGTTCTTCTTGACGCTCTTCACCTGGCGGCCTCTGACGTTTCGTTCTCTGCGCGGGGGGCCTCTCAATCAAAGATGAGATACCCGAATTCTTCAGGCCGGACGGCATCCACGCTCGTGCTGCTCCAGGCTTCGGCGCCCACGCCGGGGATGATGCGGCGCAGGCCAAGGGCCCAGACGCTACGGCTCGTCGGAAATTCGCCCGTCAGTTGGTCCAGGGGGATGGCGATCTCGGCCGTCCAGAACTGGCGGTCGTCGTCGGAGGCGACGAACCACGTGGGATTCCATGTCGAATCGCCCCAGCAACTCTCGCTTACGTAGCCGCGATGGTCGACCGTCAGGTCGTAGTAGGTGGCGAAGTCGCGGTCGATGTCGAAGAAGATCTCCACGCGGTCGCGGGCGGACAAGTCGGGGTCCCGTGGTCGGGTTCCGCGGACGGCTGAGTAGTCGACGTCGCGAGCGCAGGGGCAGCGGAGGCCGATGTAGAGAAAGCCGTCGTCGTAGGCGAGCCGTGCGGTGGTGACGGGCGCCCCTTCCTCGGGCGCCGCCGCGGGCATGTCGTGGTTGCGGGCATCGGGTCGGGGCTCGCGAAGCTGGACCGGCTTGGTCCGCTGCCAGACGGCGTCGTCGAGCTTGCCGTCGAGATGGGGCTTGGTTGGGGCCATGGTGCAGTTGACGACCTGTTTGGGTGGAACGCCCGTCGGCTCATGCATCCAGCGTTCCCCCTGGGCGCAGGCCCACCAGTCGTCGCGGCTGGCGTTTCGCTGGAGAACCATCAGGTAGCGTTCGGCCTGGGTCGGGTAGCCCCGTTTGCGATCGCTCACGGCCAGAGGGAAGCGGACGGACGGTTCGGCATAGAGGTCGGGTAGAAGACGCTCGATGGTCTTGCCGAGAGCGGAGGCTCGTTGCTGGCGATCTTCCACCCGGCTCGCATCAACCGAGGGGGCGGACGCCTGGTGGACGGCGAAAGGCCCTGTCTGATCGGCTTCCCAGGAAGCCGCGATTACGCCCTCAGCGTACTTCTCGGGCTCGACCGGTCGGGTCTCGGTGTTCTGGGCCTTGAGCCGCTGACCGCCGTGGACCCGCCAGGCGGCTTCCTCGCTCACATAGTATTGGACGAGCCATTGCATGGCCGAACGTGCCAGGGGGTGATTGGGATACTGGTTGGCCAGGCGTTCGAACATGGCCTGGGCCATGGTCCACTGGCCGGTTGCGAAATAGTTCTGGCCAAGATGATGAAGGACGGAGGCGGCCATGTCGTCGTCGAGGCCGCGTGTGAGCTCCTCGGTTTGGGCGATCATTCCCTGGCCGACTCGCGAATCGGCCCCGGCCTGCTTGAGAATGGCCTGGGTGTGGCGGCGCTGCTGGGCCATGCGGCGGAGCTGGTCCAGGTTGGCGGGCGGCGGATCGGTCAGCAGACGCCGCGCGTCACCGCCGGGAGGGAGCAGGATCCCGGTGAAGAAATCTTCCCGTCCACCCTGATCGGGACGCTCGTCCAGAAGAATGCGGAAGCCCAGCGTGTCGATGGGCGGGCTCATTTCCGACTCGATCAGGCCGCGGGGGCCCGAGGCGGCGTCGGCAAGGCTTCGCCCCAGCCGGGCGGCCAGTTGGGCCGTCGACACGCTCGTCGTGCCGCTCAGTCCGTCCGGCATGGTTCCGAAAACACGGGTGACCGTCCACGGCTCGAGCCCCGCCTGGGTGATCTGGTCGGTGTAGGTGGTCGGATCGGCAGCGGCTCGAACGGCGGTCATGACGGCATGGTTCAGAAGATCGCCGAGCGAATCGTCGCCGGTGGGACTGGCGTCGCGGGTGACGATCACTTCCGGACGGTAGGTGCGAATCTGCCGTACGAGATAAGCTTCGAGATGGACGGCGCCGCGACCGTCATTGGCTCGGTTCCACTCGTCCAGAACGGCGTCGGCTTTGAGCTTCAAGACGTGGGGCTTGAGCGGGAATCGCCAGGCCTGTTCCGCACCGCAACCGCCCAGCGCAACCATGGCCTCGTGGGCGCGGTCCTGCGAAGTCACGTCGTCCGACGGTGTCTGTTTGGGATCCGAACGACCGATGATCTCGGCCACGCTCAGATAGCCTTCATCGCCCGACAGTTTGGCGATCAGCTCCAAGGGCAGGCTCTTTTCTTCGGCAAAGACGGCCAGCAGGGCCGCCCGGGTGCCGCCCGTGCGTTGGCGCTGCCAGGTTTGCCCGCCGTCGGCGGTAGCGAGGATCGTGCCGAAATCGCCCACGGCCCAGCCGTGCTGATCGTCGGCAAAATGGACCGCGCGGAGGGGCGCGTTGTGGTTGGTTCGGAAGATCTGCCAGGAGAGTCCGGCGTCGGGCGTGTAGAACACGCGCGTGCCCGGCGCTCCCACGATCCAGACCTTCGTGTTGCGCACGCTCAGGTCGTGAAAATCGAAATGGGAGGCCGCTCCTGCCGGAATAGGCGACGTGGGCGTTTGCCACGTGTGGCCCAGGTCGCGGGTGAGCATGGCCAGTCCGCCTTCACCGACAAGCCATCCGTAGTGGGGCGGCACGAGTTGGACGGCCTGGGGGCCGCGGAGCCCGAAGCGAGGCGTTTCGCTGGCCGAGATAGCGCCGCTGCGCACCTCGGCAGCCGAGCCGGTTTGGGCAACGAGGGCGCCCGTCTTCGGATCGAGGAAGTCGCCGCTGGTCCACCCCGGCTGCTTGGCACCGGGCACGGGGTTCCACGATCGGCCGCCCGAGTCGCTATGATACACGCCCGACGGACAGGCCGCACTGCTGCTGCCGATGGCCCAGCCGTGGTCAGCGTCGAAAAAGCGGATCTTCTTGACGATCGGAAGGAGCGACTGCTCTCGCGATTTCCAGGTTCGGCCCCCGTCGGTCGTCATGAGCACGATGCCGCTTCCCGTGTGGGTGAAGGGATGGCTGTAGCCGCCGCCGGCCCAGCCGGTTTGGCGATCGAGGAAGAAGACCGTGTGGAGCGAACACTCGACCCGGCTTGCCTGCAGATGCCATTCGGCTCCACCGTTGGCCGTGCGCCAGATCGTGCCGCGATCACCGACGGCCCAGCCGCATTGGGGATCGACAAAGCACACGTCGTTGAGTCGTGCATCATCGCGCAGGGTTGACGAGGCTGCCGGCGAACCGTTTTGGGCGACCATCGGCGCGGGCAGCGGAGACGGCCGGTTAGCAGTCTGTTGAACGAGTTGTCCCGGACGATTCACGGAGCTTGGAAATGGAGTATCGCTTGGCAGTTCAGGAACCGTGCGGCGCCCGGTACCTACCGACGCGGGCATGTTTTGATTGCGAATCGGCGCCGCTGGCGGCCAGTTGGCAACGGGCGGTTGCATCGCCTGTGGTTGATGAGAATAGGGCAGCCCTTCGCTCGCGGCGGGCGTGGCGGAAGGAACCGTAGATGCAGGAGTTGTCGACCTGGACGCCTTGAGCTTTGCCTTAGAAGAAAGGAGGGCCGCGGCAAGCGAATTTGAACGAGCCGGTGCTTGGCCGTTGGTCCCGGTTTGGGCCTCGACCTGCGTGGCAAAGGGCAAGATCAGCGCAAGACTGACGACAACGATCGCAGGATGATTGCGCATGGAAGTGCGAGAAGAGGCGGGTCGCCGACGGGTCGTCATGAGAAAGGCCTCCGTGCCTTTTTGTGCCGGTTCTGCGATTCGAGGCGTCGAATTCCAGGGAGTCCACCGTGGCGTTGGACACCTGGCAGTTTTGGCGGGAAAAAAACCTGGCCAAAACCACGTACTTATTAGCGGAAATCGCCGTGAGCATCCAGAGAGACTGGGATATTCCCGGAGTGGCGGCGCCGTCATGGAATGGAGCGAGCGATTTGGCCGAAGGCCTTCGGCCATACGTTCATCCACTGTGCTATCACTGCCAGTAGCGCCGCGTTCATGCCCGACGGAGGTTTCCTGGCGAAAAAGGGAGAACCGCGGATGCGGCGAAAGCGTATTGCTGACGTTGAGCGGTACCTGCCGATTGGCCGGGCTGCCCCTAACTAATGGAATAGTAACAGGTTGCACCGCGGCTTCTTCGCCCCCCCGCATCGTCCCCTCCTTTCACGTGGCTCTCCACGGGCCAGTCTGTACGATTAGACCTTGCCCTGGTGATTCCAAGCACGATATTCTCAAGGAAGACGTGCGGGTTGCGATCGAGACTTTGAGACCCCCGCGGGGTTGAAAGTGCGTCGGCCAGTCCGACGGGGTGACTGTTTTTGCCAAGGAGATCATCGTGAAAGAGTTGAAGAAGTGCACCGTTCGACACGGCGACGAGCAGCGCGAGGTTCTCCTGCCCGAGGAAAAGGCTCAGGTGGGTGAGAAAATCGTGATCAAGGAGCCGGATCGATCCGGGCTTTGGGAGGTGGTGGATCTGATCAAAATCGCGGGGAACTCGCCGGATTCGTCGCAAAGCTGACGCCCCCAATCTGCCAACCTTGATATATTGGAGGTAGACTAGTCGTGCCTCGCATCTCAGGGTGGGTAGATGTCCGTCCCGTCGGCAGCCCCCAGAACCACGCGGAACCCGCGCCCACCGGAATTGCGGCAATCGATTGATCCTTCCCTGCCGCCACCTGACCCCGCCGAAGCGCCCCACCTTCATTCTCCGTCAGACCCCACCGACTCGGAGGGTTCCAGTCGCCGACGACTGCTCGCCGAGTGGTCCATGTGCTGGCTTATTTCGGCGATTGTCAATCTCCTTGCGCTGCTGATCGCTGTCCTTTGTCTTCTTCCTCTCCAACGAGGCGCAGGCCCGATTTCGCTGCTTGCGCGAATGGATGCGGAGGAGGGGGAATTGGAGATGCTCACCTCGTCGGCGGACACGGGTTCGCTCGACCTTGGCACGGTGCTGGAGCAGACTCGGCCCGAACCGGTCGAGCCCCTGGTTGCCCCTGTGGACCTGGAGGTGGTCGGGGGGATGCTGGACCGTGGCCTGGGAGGTTGGCAGGGAGGCGCGGGAAGCGGCGGAACAGGAGGAGGCTCGGAGTATTTCGGCACAATCGCCCACGGGAATCGTTTCGTCTACATCCTCGACAAGTCGACCAGCATGAACTGGGGTCGCTCGGGTGAGGCGACGCGGGACAGCCGCTTCGATCGGGCTCGCTACGAACTGATCCGCTCGATCGACAAGCTGGCGCCCTATCAGCAGTTCTACGTCATTCTCTTCTCGAACACGACGCGCCGCATGTTCGACGACGAATCGCCGACCCCTATCACCATACCGGCGACCCGGCAGAACAAGGAGCGAATCCGCAAGTGGCTCGAAACCGCCGAGGTCGGCGGCGGCACGGATCCTCGCCAGGCGCTCTACGTGGCCTTCTCCATTGCCCCGGACGCGATCTTCCTTCTTTCCGACGGTGACTTCAACCAGGTTCGAAAGAGAAAGGACAACACGTTCGAAGGCAATCCGGAGGCGGAAGAACTGGTTGCGCAGCTCAACTTGAGTCTCATACCCATTCATACCTTCGCCTACGAAGACCCCAGCAGCAAGGAGCGAATGGAGAACCTGGCGCAGCTTTCCGGCGGCGACTACAAGTACATCGCTCCAAACAACGAGGCGGCAGAGCGCCAACCGCCTCCGAGAAGAAGGCGAAGGTGAGGTGTTTGCCCGTAGGGTGCGTCTTGACGCACCAAGCCCCTGAATGACGAATGTCGAAATCCGAATGTCGAGAGAACGGCTAATGACAGAAGCTCGAAACACACGACGTTCGTCATTTGGGCCTTCGGATTTCTTTCGACATTTGATCTTTCCTCATTCGTCATTCATTAGGTAGGGTGCGAGCGCTCAATTCCTTCACCGCTTCCACCAGGGCGATGGCGTTTTCCACGGGCGTTTCCTTGTGGACGCCGTGGCCCAGGTTGAAGATATGCCCGAAGCGGCCGCCGGCCTGATCGAGCACATCTTTCACGCGGCGGCGGATTTCATCCGGACCGGTCAACAGAACCGCCGGATCGAGATTGCCTTGAACGGCCTTGTCATGGCCAACCGCCTGCCAGGCGTCGTCGAGGCGAACCCGCCAGTCGATCCCGATCACGTCGCCTCCCGCCTCCCGCAGCACGGGAAGAAGGGCCGGGTTGCCGGTGGCAAAGTGGATGACCGGCGTGCCAGGGCGCAGGCGATCGATGATCGCTTTGGAATGGGGCAGCACGTAGCGGCGGTAGTCGTCCGGGCCGAGGCAACCCACCCAGCTATCGAAGATCTGAACCATCTGGGCCCCGGCATCGATCTGGGCGTTGAGATAGCGGGCGACCGCTCGGGAGAGTTTGCCCAGCAGGGCGTCCCACGCGCCGCGATCGCCGAGCATCATCGATTTGGCATGAAGATAGTTGCGACTTGACCCCCCTTCGATGGCGTAGCTCGCCAGGGTGAAGGGGGCCCCGGCAAAGCCGATGATGGGCAGCCCGTCGTCGATGGCCGCCCGGGTGGCGGTCACGGTCTCCATCACATAATGGAGGGGCGCCACATCGTCCAACTCGCAGACGCGGTCGACGTCTTCGCCCGACCGCACCGGGTTGTGAATCAGTGGGCCCTCGCCGGCGGCGAATTCGAGGTCCAAGCCCATGGGCTCCAGGATGGGCAGCAGGTCGGAGAAGATGATGGCCGCATCAACGCCCAACCGTTCCACGGCAGTAGCCATGACCTCGGCACTCAAGGCGGGGCTCTTGCAGAGTTCCAGGAAGGACGTCTTCGCCCGCACGGCGCGGTACTCGGCCATGTAGCGTCCGGCCTGGCGCATGAGCCACACGGGGGTCCGCTCGCAGGGCTCGCGTCGGGCGGCCCGCATCATCAGGCTGTTCTCCCAGGCAGGGCGCGGCCCCTTGTTGGCGACAGGATTGGTCACACGAAACTCCTTCAAGTGAAAAGAACGACTCTTGAAAGCGCGAACTCGCTGAAATGGGCGGGGGAAGGCTGTAGGCTGGAGACTGTAGGCTGTAGGTTGTTGACGCGAACCCGACTGGCGAGGCGGGGTCCCGTTTCCTCAAGCCTACAGCCTCCAGCCTCCAGGCTCCAGCCTCCAGGCTCCAGCCTCCAGGCTCCAGGCTCCAGCCTCCAGGCTCCAGCCTCCGAAGGTGGACGAAATGCGGAAGAGAACCGGCAAAAAGTACCACATCCCTGGGGAAAAAGGGTGGGCCGGGAAAAAAAACGGGATTTAGGGTCCGCGCGTCGACACGGCCATGGGCGCCTCGTATACTAGAGGCTCGTGTTGGGCACCCCACCAGAGGGCGTTGTCGAGACGGCGGCACTGACACGTCCACCCTCCGTCGCCGTAAACGCCTGCCTGCCGATTTTGATCATACCGATAGCCGATGAGGAGGAGTCTTTCCATGACCCGCACTTGTCCGATTCTCGCCGTTCTCTTGGTTCTAGCCTGCCTGGCTGCCGGTGCGATGGGGGCCGCCTATCAGGGGCCTACCGATCTGGTCGCCAGTCCCGACGGCAAGTCGCTCTTCGTCCTCTGCCAGGATGCGGGTCAGATCGCCGTGGTCGACGTGGCCTCGGGCAAGGTCGCCAAGACGATTGCCTGCCCCGCCCCGCCCACCGGATTGGCCCTCTGCCCGGAAGGCAAGATGCTCTTCGTCACCTGCGCCAAGCCCGAAGGGAGCGTGGCGGTGATCGACGTGGCCAGCGGCGAGGTGAAGAAGACGTTCGAGGCCGGCCACTCGGCGCGAGCCCCGGTGCTCAGCCCCGACGGCAAGACGCTCTATGTCTGCAATCGGTTCAACAACGACGTTTCGGTCATCGAAACGGCCGGCGGCAAGACCCTCGCCCGCGTGCCCACGGTGCGTGAGCCGTGGGATGGGGCAATCTCGCCCGACGGCAAGACGTTGCTGGTGACAAACCTGCTGCCGAACGATCCTTGCGATTCGTACAACGTGGCGGCGGAGATCACGGCAATCGATACGGCGACCAACAAGCCGACCAACATTCGCCTGCCCAACGGCAGTTCCAGCGTGCATGAGGTGTGCGTTTCGCCCGACGGCAAGTTCGCCTATGCCGTTCATATCCTCGCTCGTTACCAGATGCCGACCACGCAACTGGAACGGGGCTGGATGAACACGAACGCCATGAGCATCATCGACGTGGCGGCCAAGAAGCTGGTCAACACGGTCCTGCTCGACGACATCGACCTGGGAGCGGCCAATCCCTGGGGCGTGGCCGTCACTCCCGACGGCAAGACGATTTGCGTTTCCCACGGCGGCACGCATGAGTTGAGCGTCATCGACGTGGAGGCCATGCAGGCCAAGCTCAATGAAGTCCCCAACACGATCGAAGAAGCCAAGGCCGCCGGCCGCTACGACAATCGCGGAACCTACTCCTCGATCATCAAGGCCGACATCCCCAACGACCTGGCGTTTCTGGTCGGCATGCGGCGCCGCATCGGCCTGGAAAGCAGCGACCCCTGGGCGATCCTTCCCGACGAGAAGAAAGTCAACGGCCCCCGCGGACTGGATGTGATCGGCCGGAAGGCTTACGTGGCGGTTTACTTCAGTGATCTCGTCGCCGTGGTCGATCTCGATTCGCCGAAGAAGCGCCCGGTCACCTTGATCGAGTTGGGTCCCCGTCCCAAGTTGACCAAGGCTCGACGCGGCGCCATGCACTTCCACGACGCGGCCCTCTGCTTCCAGCATTGGCAAAGCTGCTCGAGTTGCCATCCGGATGCCCGGGTTGACGCCCTCAACTGGGACCTGATGAACGACGGCATGGGCAATCCGAAGAACGTCCGCAGCATGTTGCTCGCCCACCAGACGCCGCCTTCGATGGGTTCCGGAGTCCGGGCCGACGCCGAGACGGCCGTTCGCAGCGGCATCACCCACATTCAGTTCGCCGTTCGTCCCGATGAAGACGCCCAGGCGATCGACGAGTACCTCAAGGGGTTGAAGCCCGTGCCGAGCCCGGCCCTCGTGAACGGTCAACTCAGCGAGTCGGCCAAGCGGGGCAAGACCCTGTTCTTCGGCGAGAAGCTCAACTGCGCCAAGTGCCATCCGGAGCCGCTCTACACGGACAAGCAGATGCACGACGTGAAGAGTCGCGGCAAGTACGATCGCCGCGACGACTTCGACACGCCCACCCTGATCGAGTGCTGGCGGACCGGACCGTACATGCACGACGGCCACTGGGTCACCCTGGAAGACCTGTTCAAGAAGGGCCAGCACGGCAAACCCGGCGGCAGCGACCTCGATTCGCTCAGCGACCAGGACCTGAAAGACCTGGTCGAGTTCGTTCGCTCCCTGTAATCAACCACTCCTTCTCGTCGCAGAATTCAAAACTCCCTCCCTGGCATACCCGGGAGGGAGTTTTTTTGGTTCATCCGATTCAAGAATGCGCTCGCCCGACCAGCGCCGAATCGAGCCGAGGCTGATCAGAGAAGAGGCACCGGTACTCTGCCGCGGAGTACCGGTGCCTCTTCTCTGGCTTCCCTTGTTCCCGTAAAGTCTGCGTCGAAACCTGTTTCGATGCAACAGCTTGCACCTGCGCACGTTTCGGTCGGATGAACCGTTTTTTTGTGGCTTTCCATTCTCCTCCGTGACCTCTGTGCCCTCTGTGGTGCTCTCCCCTTGTTTCCGAGTCGTTCTTGCATCTGAAGCGGGCAGTCCCATTGCCCAATCCCCCGAAGTTGGCGGGTGACGCCAAGGGAGGGTATGATAAGGGGCCTGCCTGCCCCTTTCCCCGCCCATCCCGGAACTGCCTTGGTGCCATGCCCACCTTCCAGTTGCTCCCCCAAATAGTCGCTTCCCCGCTGATTTGTCTTTCCATGTTGGTTGGGGGCGCCTCTACGGCCGGACTGGAAGACTTCACGGTCGACGCCCAACTAGCCGTGTCGAGCGTGAGCATCCAGAACGGCGGAGCACGGACGATCTTTGACGGGACGAAGCTGATTGAAGGCATGATCACCCACTACCAAGGGGGCGGCGGAGTGTCGCTTGCCGTCCGGGCAAACACGCCCATTTCCAACGTGCAGCGAGCCCGGCTGCTCGGGCGCGTTCTCAGCTCCTTTGTGGCCAATCCGGGAGCCAGTGCCAAGCCGGAATGCGGACCGTCAGGACCCGGCCTTTCCGTACGCTTCGATCGGCCTGTGGTGAATCGAAAGGGACCCGACCTCGTTCTTTTCGAAGCCCACAAAGGCGGAGGCTTTGGAGACAGTTTCCACATCGCCCCGATGGAAACGAAGCCCGGGTGGCACGGAATTACAGTTAGTGACTACGACATCGGCAGTTCCCACGTGGCCAGCTTTGAACTTCCCGGGCTCGACCTCTACGCACACACGGCGCCCTCTCGCACTGCCCAGGCCTTCTTCGAAGGCCCGCTCCGAAATTTCACGCGATCGGAAGGGGGATTCACGGTTCTCGCCACCGGCGTGGATTTGTCCGACATGGGGATCAAGGAGGGAGACTGCGCCAGTGGCGTAACCCTCCGCTCCGTGGCCGGGCGATCGGCCTTTGACCCGCTGGCCGTCCTTGGACTGCCGGAACCGCTGAAAGAGAACACGCTGGCCAAAGCGCCGGGGCCGCCCCGTCCCAAACCCTTCGAGATTCGCGATCGGGCTCTTGCCGGGCCGCTGGCCGATTGCGAGGAGATCGTTTTCGCCCAGCGGGAGTCGAGAAACGACCATTGGTACGGCAACTTCGGCCACTACTCCGACGGGCACCAGGGCCACTACGCGCCGGCTTCGGTTCCCAAGTCGCTTGACTACTTCAAGTACGCCTTCGGCGATGGCGGCCGGCTCTGCCGCTTCAATCTGCGCAGCCGTGAGCTAACCGTACTGTTGGACGACCCGGAGGGCGGCGTTCGCGATCCCCACGTCCACTACGACGGCCAGAAGATCCTCTTCTCTTATCGCAAGGGCGGCACCAAAACCTATCATCTCTACGAAATCAACATTGATGGTACCAACCTGCGGCAATTGACCGACGGACCGGACAACGACATCGAACCGATCTACACGCCTGACGGCTCAATCGTCTTCTGTTCCAGCCGGTGCCACCGTTTCGTGCCCTGCTGGAAGACCCAGGTGGCCACCCTCTACCGCTGCAATGCAGACGGCAGCGATGTTCGCATGCTTTCGAACAACGCGGAGCAGGAGAACACGCCCTGGATGCTGCCCGACGGACGGATCCTCTACATGCGATGGGAATACGTCGATCGCAACCAACTCCTCTACCACCATCTCTGGTCGATCAATCCGGACGGTACGGGCGTGATGGTCTATTTTGGCAATCAGTATCCCGGTTACGCGATGCTCGACGCCAAGCCGATTCCCGATACAGACAGGATCGTGGCCTCCTTCTCGCCCGGGCATGGTCGTGGGGAACACATGGGCTACGTGACGATCGTCGATCCCGATCGCGGCCCCGACGATATGGACATGACCCGGCGGATCAGCGACGCCAGCTTCCGCGATCCCTACCCGCTCGCCGAAGACCTGTTCCTGGTTGCCGACCCCAAGGGCATTCATTTCCTCACCGGCGACGGTCGCACCGAACTGATCTATCGTCCCGAGCAGGCCGGCGCCCGTTGGCAGTGCCACGAACCGCGGCCTCTGCGTCCCCGACGGCGCGAGCCGACCATGCCCAGCCGCTACTCTGGCGAAGAGCCGACGGGCCGGCTGGTCCTTTCCGACATCTACGAAGGCCGGAATATGGAGGGCGTGAAGCCGGGCGAAATCAAAAAGCTGCTCGTGCTGGAACAGCTTCCCAAGCCGGTCAACTTCTCAGGCGGATCGGAGCCGCTTTCGATGGGCGGCACGTTCACTTTGCAGCGGGTTCTGGGAACCGTGCCCGTCGAACCCGATGGCTCGGCTCATTTCGAAGTGCCGGCCCTGCGGTCGCTCTTCTTCGTCGCTCTGGATGAAAACGAAATGTCTGTCAAGCGGATGCAGAGCTTTGTTACCGTCCAGCCCGGCGAAACCACCTCCTGCGTGGGCTGCCACGAACCGCGAACCCGGGCGCCCCACATGCGCGGGCTCAACGTGCTTGCGGCCATGAACCGTCCGGCGAGCCGGATCGAGCCCTACGAGAACCTTCCCGACGTGCTCGATTTCTGCCGCGATGTGCAGCCGATCTTCGATCGCCATTGCGTAACCTGCCACAACCACGATAAGCGAGAAGGCGGAATCAACCTCTCGGGCGATCGCACGCCTTTCTACACGACGTCGTACTGGACCATGTTCAGCAAGTCGCTCGTCGTCGACGGGCGGAACAAGTACGGCAACAAGCCGCCCCGAGCGATCGGCACGTCTGCCAGCCGGCTGATGAGTTACCTGGACGCGTCCCACTACGACGTCGCCCTCTCCGGCCAGGAGCGATACACGATCCGCACGTGGATCGACTCGGGGGCGGCCTTCAGCGGCACCTACGCCTGCCTGGGAACGGGCATGTTCCCGGTCGACTATCCGGAGGAGGTCTTTGCCAATCGCTGCGCCGAGTGTCACAAGGCCACGAAGGCGTCGTATCGCAACGTGAAGAAGGGCGCCCTCTATTTCCAGTTCGGCGACCAACAACCGCCGCAGCCGCTGCTGGAGAAGATCGACGACATCATCCTGATCCGCCACCTGGCCTATTTCCAGCTTGGCGAATCGGCCCTTTATCAGTCCATGTTCAACCTGGACGATCCGGAGAAGTCGCTTTACCTGCGTGCCCCGCTGGCCAAGTCGGCCGGTGGCCTGGGGCTTTGCGGCCGAGCCGTGTTTGAGAACAAGGAGGACCCGGACTACCGCACGATCCTCGCCCGGGTGGAAGACGCCTCCCATCGCATGCACCAGGAGAAGCGATTCGACATGCCCGGCTTCCGCCCGAACCCGTATTACGTCCGCGAGATGCAACTCTACGGCATCCTGCCGAAGGACCTGGCCCCCGCCGCCGCGATTGATCCTTATGCGACCGATCAGGCCTATTGGCGGACGTTTCAGTTGAGGCCGGCGACGGTTGGGACGAGCGGAATCAACCGACCTGCACCTTGATGCCCGGTCGAGATTCAGAGCTGCACCGCGGAATTGCCTCGCAAAGGCGAATGATGCTCATGAATGAACATAAATCACTCCTCGCAATGTTCATCTTCCTATGCCTGGCAGGCGGCGCCGGCGCTGCTTGGGGCGCCCCGTTGGATCGTGGGCCAGCGGCGGCCATCGAGGTGTATGGCGGGAAGCCGGATACGCTTCGCGAGGGCGTCTGCCTGTTCAACAATCGCAACTATGCCGCGGCCTCGCTGCCGGAAGCGATCGCGGGCCTGCCCTTCGTGCATGCCAGCATCGACCGCGTGGAAATCCGCTGCCTCCGGAGCGGAATCGTCTATGCGCTGACGCCGTCGAAGCATCGCCGCCGCGCCGCGAGCCAGGAAGATGAGCTTGGTCGGCTCGGGTTCGAGAAGGTGGACTTGCCTGAATTCCAGCTTTACGGCAAGGAGCCGGTCGATATCGTCACGGTCTATCAGAAGCGTCTGGAGGGAGGCGAAACGCTGTCGCTGGGCAAGTGGGTGGTTGTTGCAGGGCCGCGAGGTATGGAGGTTTCATGCCCTCAACCGACTCTCTGGCAAGAGAACGACGGCGAATTGCTCTATAACGGCATCCAGCTTCCCAAGGTCTGGCCGCCGCGGCATGTGGACTCCGCGAGTCGTGACGTTCTCCCCGTTCCGTATTTGGAGTATCCGCCGGAAGTGATCCCGATCGACGTGGGCCGCCAACTGTTCGTCGATGATTTCCTGATCGAGAAGACCACGCTGCGGCGACAGTTCCACCAGCCGGTCAAGTACGCGGGCAACCCGGTGCTCAAGCCTGAAACCGAACTGGAGCTGAACCAGGGCTTCTGTCCTTCTGCCAGCCCATTTTCGGACGGTTGTTTCTACGACCCCAAGGACAAGCTCTTCAAACTCTGGTATCACGCCGGCATGATGGACGGCGTGGCCCTCGCCGTGAGCGACGACGGCCTTCACTGGCGACGCCCCGAAGTGGACGTGGTCCGCGGCACGAACCGCGTGGTGGCCCAACGCGACGACTTCCGACGCGACGGCGTTTCCGTCTGGCTCGACCACGACACGGATCGGCCGGAAGAGCGGTTCAAGATGTTTTACTACGCACGGACCGGACAGATCGGTCAAACGCTGAAGGACGGCGCCGGCTACCTTCTCACTTCGCCGGACGGTGTGCATTGGACCTGGAAAGGCCAGACGGGACCGACCGGCGACAACACGACCTTCTTCTACAATCCGTTCCGCAGAACCTGGGTCTTCAGTCATCGCAGCTACCTGCGGGGCCGGACTCGCAGCTACTGGGAGCATGAGCGATTTCTGGCCGCATTGGAGGGTTGGGTCAGCTACGATCCGGTCTACTGGTGCGGCGCCGACCGGCTTGATCCACCGCACCCGGAGTTCGGCTACGAGACGCAGCTCTACAAGGTCGATGCGGTCGGCTACGAAAGCCTCATGCTGGGATTGCTGCAGATCCACTACGGTCCGCCGAACGGCGTTTGTGCTCGCGGGGGCTTTCCCAAGCTCGCCGAGCTCAAAGTGGCTTTCAGCCGCGACGGGTTCCATTGGGACCGCTCGGCGCGAGAGACTTTCATCGGCGCCACGCTTGAGAAAGACTCCTGGGAGCGCGCCTATGTTCACTCGTGCGGGGGCGTGTGCCTGATCGTGGGCGACAAGCTGTACTTCTACTACGGCGCGTTCCAGGGCGATGAATCGAATCGCAATCCGGTGCAGCATTTCAACGGCATGTACGCCAACGCCTCTACCGGGTTGGCCGTATTGCGGCGTGATGGATTCGCTTCCATGGACGCCGGTCCCGACGGCGGCACGCTCACGACGCGGCCGATCACGTTTCAAGGCAGACACCTGTTCGTGAACGTCGACGCTCCGAACGGCCACCTGCGAGCCGAGGTGCTCGATCGGGATGGGAACCCCGTCGAGCCGTTCACGCTGGCGAACTGCCGCTCCCTGTCTTGCGACGCGACGCTGCGTCAAATCGCCTGGAAGGACGGCGACGACCTGTCGTCCCTGTCCGGCAGACCTGTCCGGCTCCGCTTCCACCTGACAGGCGGCAAGCTGTTCGCCTTTTGGGTAAGTGCCGACCGTTCAGGCGCCAGTCACGGCTACGTCGCCGCAGGCGGTCCGGGCTTCACCGGATCGACTGACACGGAAGGAAGCCGCGCCTATCCGAAGCCCCGTTAGGTCCCGCCCCGAAGGGGCAGCAACATGTCAGCCAGGGGCATCGCCCCGGAAAGGGAATCCAATCGCGACATGAGCACTGAAAGGGAGGAACTTCTGCCATTCGGGGCGCCTAACGACTCTCCTTGCCACGGATCACCACCGGCCTGAGCAGAACAAACGTTTCCTTCGAGGACGGCTCTTGGTTGCAGATCAGATCGCTGACAACGACCGCCTGACCGTTGGCGGCGGTAACCGTGGTCTTGGCTGTCATGGTGTCGATTTGCGGAGAGCGGATTTCGCGGCCTTCTTCCGTGGTGGCGATCACCATCCCCTCCGCTTCCGGGCCGAGGTCGGATCTCTCGATGTTCACCTCCATGACAAGCGATCCATCGCCCGCGATTTGCGGGGTGACCTGCACGATCGTGCCCACGTTCTCCATGCTGACGTTGTTCGCGCGTCCCCGCGAACTGAATGTGGCGCCAACGATCCTCGGCTTTCGGTGGCCGATTTGCACAAATGCTGTCTGCCCGGCGGCCGTTGTAAGTTCCAATCCGGTGAGGTCTTGGATCGCGGCCGTCTTGGATTTCTCCTTGAGTACGTCATCCAACGCTTTCGTCAGAGCCGACATGGGGGTTTTCTGATCGCCCATCTCGGCATTGATCTTCTTGGTTAGCGCTTCGGCCACCGATCCCGCCTCGGAAGGGGCCGTTGATTCGGCGTCTTTGCCTCCTTCAAAGGAGATCGTAACGATAAGGGCTTGAACCGTCACTATCTCGGGCTGCCGGTCGAACTGCCTCACGGGAGTTGCCGAAACACGCGGCTCCGTTTCCGCGAGCGAATGCGCGTGTGTCTGGGACGCCTCTTGCTGGACGGGGCGTTGACCCGAACGCTGCTGGGCATGTTGGGCGAGAGCCGTGCTGGCAAGAAGACCCAAGATTACCACCGTGTTGACAAGAACTCGACGCATAGCAACCCCTCCCCAAAAAGAACGTTTCTGGTTGGCCATAGACACCGCGCCTCTATTGTAGCGGACCGGAATTCCGCGTGTACAGGTCTTGGCGAGACGGGGGCGCTGGGGGGCATTCGCAGCGAGCGGCCCCGGGGGCATAATTGCCAGCCGGCGGGTGGCACGGGGTCTTGACATCATTTGAATCTGGTAGGTGTAGTGGTGCTCGCTGAGCGTGATGCCAAGGTGATCGTAGAAGTGGACGTGGTTGTTTCGATGGCCAACGGGCGCTGGCGGACCGGCGGGGGCAACTCGCTGCGGCTGACCGAGCATATTGATCCCTGTGTCATCCCCCTTATTGCTCCAATACTCGACTCTGGAGAGTCAAGCTACGGCGACCGTGAAGGAACATCCGGCGTGGAGACGACCTTCTCGTACGGATACAGGACGGCCGTCGAACACAGGTCCTTGAGGCCCACGGCAGCCTTGTCGCCGATGGGCCACATGCAGCCATTGACCAGTTCCCGCGGAAGCTCGGAGAGGTCTGCCTTCCCGCCGAAGACAACCTCCTGGGCAAGGATCGGCTGATCCGAATATTCTTTGGCCTCGACATCCTTCAGCCGCATCTTCGATGCAATCAGGCCGGCGAAGTATTCAGGTGTCGACGGTAGAGGGAGAGTCCTTGCCCGCAACTTCTCAGCAACGATAACCACATCCTTGCCCACAGCCAGAACACGAACGGATGAGAAAAGCGGCAACGAATCACCGCCCCAGCCATTGACGCCGCGGTAGTGGCAGGCAACCGCCTTCCTGCCGTCAAGGGAGAGGGTGTTTTCCGAAAGTATCTTGCAGGTCTTGTCGGTCGTGGAGCCGCGGCGACTGGTGATAGTCCCGTCCGGCCCCAGGCGGTAGCGACTGGCCAGAATGGGCCTGGTGGCCTGGCGGATCACATCGCGGGGCGCGGCGTCCATGGCCAGGGGCGTCTTCCGCCGGCAATAGATCACGATACGAATTTCCTCCGATCGAATACGGAGATCGCCCAGCTTCCCGGTCGAGATGACCTGGACCGGCCCTTTGGGCCAATTGACCAACTCCGTCACTCGATTCGCATCACCTTCTCCACGCACTTCCGCCAAAGCGGCCGGATCGAGAAGCTCCACCAGGAGCATCCGAAGGTCTCCGGCCTTGAGATACGCGTTCAGATCGGTCTGCTGGAGCTCAAACAAGATGTTTGTCGCGTTCCTGCACGATTCGTAGATTCCCTTTTCTGTGACGGGCGCCTGCGCGTATCCTTCGATCAAGGCCACCATTCTGCGGACCCTCGGGGCCCAGTCGGTGATCTCCCATTGGCCCGCATCCGGCAGGGGAACGATCTTGCCATAAGCGCTCTTGATTGTCCGGAGTTTGGGCAGGAGCAATGTCGCATCCCGCTTGTCGAGCGGGATACGCACGGTGACGAACTCGAGTTGGCCGTGGTTTGCGAGATCCTTCAGCTCAATCACCGGAGCCAGCCCGTCGGGAATCCCCTTGGAGATGTTTGCCACGATCAGTAGCTTGTCGCGCTTGATCAAGTTGAAGTCGCGCTTCAGCAACACGCCGTTCAGAATGTTCATAGCCTCTTTGGGCGTGCATAGTCTGTCGTCGCTGTAGTTGAGCGTGCCCGGCGGTGGAGAGTCCATCACCAAAGCGAGGCCCGCTTCTTTCGCATACCACTGGAGCACTTCTGTCCAAGGTCGGAAGCGGAAATGGAACCGAAGGGTGTGCCGCGGTGATTGGTCGGATGCGGTTGATGCCGGAGTTGGAGGGGGCGCTGGAGCCGCGTCCGCGGTGGGCGGCTCGGGGTCCGCAGTCGCCGGCGTTCTCCCCCAGGTTGCACTTGCGAGAAGCACCAATGCAAGCAGCAGACCGCACAGGATGCTGGCGCCGCCGGCCAACTTCGGGACCGGCTCACATCCGGCAATCCGCCGAATTCGGCTCAGGAGCGATCCGCCCCGTGCGGCCAACGAGAGCGGCGTTTCCACTGCACGCAGTCGCGCCACCGCCAGCAGGGCTTCGCCATACTCGGCCCGGCAGTCAACGGTCGACATGGCCACGTCGTCGCAGCAGTTCTCCCGCTCGTTGCGAATGGTTCGCGAAAGCCACCACACGCCGGGATGATAGAAGAAGAGCGTTTCGACGAACGCCTGGATCAGGTTGACCAGGTAGTCGTGGCGGCGGATATGGGCCAACTCATGGGCCAGGATCAGTTCCAATTGCGACTGGGGCAACTCGGTTAACACGCTCAGCGGCAACAGGATCGCCGGGCGAAAGCAGTCCACGACCACCGGCGCCTTGACCAGCGCCGATTGCAGCAAGGCAACCGATCGGGTGATTCCCAGCCGATCCGCCGCACGCCTGAGGGCCGCCTCGATCGTCTCTCCAACCGGCTCCACGCCGTCGGTTCGCAACCGGCGCACCGTGTGCCAACTCAGCAAGGGCCGCAACGCCGCCACGAAAACACCGACAAGCCACACGAGAACAACCGCAGGCAGCCACGCCTGGACATGCCCCTGCAGACGCGAGAACAGCGAAGCCGAATCGACCGGTGTGAGGGCTCCAGGACGAGGTTCTGGTTGTGGCGTTTCGAGCTCGTCTGCTGTTGGCGTGGGAATGCCCACGCTTGTCATCGTCTCGGCTGCCGACGGCAGCGCAGAATGATGACCTGGGGCCGGCTGCGGACGCGCCTGCGACATCTCGTCCTTGGCCAGAGCGACGGTTCGCGGGGATTGCCCGGCAGGGGCCAGCCAGAACCAGCTCGCCACCGGCAAGGCAACAAAAGTGGCCATCGCCGCCAGCAGGGCCCAATATCTCGTCGCGGCCGAGAAACGGTGCAGCGCCCATTGCAGAGCAGCGGCAAACACCGCCACGAGCGCGAATTGCCAAAGTGTGTGAACCAGCACCCAACCGAATCGGTCCACCCAGGCCGATTCTGCCAGAATCCGCAACATGGCTACCTCCCCTCCATCTGGTCGAGCACTCGACGGACTTCCTCCAACTCCTCCTTCGAGGCCTTGCCTGAGGACAAGGCTTGCAGCACCAGGCTCATGGCGGAACCCTCGTAAACCTTCTCGATCAGGTCGTCGAGCATCCGTTTGCCGGCCTTGGCCCGGGTCAGAGCGGCCCGATACACGTAGGGCTGAACCTTCTCGTCCCGCTTGACCAGCCCCTTCTGCAGCATCACCCCCAGCATCTTGACGGTGGTCGAGTAGTTGGTGCCCTTGGCCGCTTCGAGCCGCTTGTGAACCTCCCGCACGGGGCTCGGGCCGAGGTCCCACAAGATTCGCAGGATCTGCATTTCCACCTCGGTCGGCTGCGAAGAAACGGGACGGGGCATGGGGCTGAGTCCTCCGGAACTGGATAACGTTTGCCGACGGTTGTCTCGATAGGAAGGCGAAGTCCGTAGCTTGACTCTCCCGAGTCGAGCCTGGTGTAATCGCCATACGTGCCGCAATGGACCTGTCGCCCCGAAGGGGCCGCAACATATCAGCCCGGGGCATCGCCCCGGGAATGGAATCCGAACGCAACCCAAGCCCTGAAAGGGCGGAATATTTAGACGGTCAGGCCAGGTTGTTTGGTCCTTACAGGGCAACGACGGTTCAATGCAATACCCACCCAGGGCGTTGCCCTGGGCTGACGTGTTGACGCCCCTTCGGGGCAGAAAAGAGACGCCGCAGCGAATTCCTTCGCTGCACCTGCTGGATATAGCGAACGAATTCGCTACGTCAAGCCTGTTTAGCGAATTATTTTGCCACGACCTCAAGCAGCCCCTATCCCGCCCCCTCTTCCTCACAGAATCACTCAATCCGGTAGATAAGCTCCGCTTCAACTTCCCCCTCGGAATACGGGCCATCGCCGTCGACGTCCATCTGGGGTTCATCGAACTTTATCCAAAACAACTCAATTGGGCCTTTTCTGCCATGTACGTATCTGTGGATTCCCTCCCACGGATCTTGATTCTCGACAAGCTCAACAGCATGCGCCGGAGGGCAAGAAATGGTCCCTTGGCAATCATTGGGAAAATTCCAATGCCCCTTGATGCGGACTCTATCGCCAATATCAAACTTCATACAGAACCACAACTTAATCTCAGCAAGTTTGTGCGTAACACCTAAGACCGGCGGCGGAGGCAGCGGGCTCATCCCCGAAGGTTTAGCGAGTGTCTAAGCACGCGTCAAGAGTTCGGCATGAACACCTCGCCTTGTGCGAGCGGGCACAAGCCACACCATGTCTTGACGCCCTCCGTGGCCCCTGCCACGAATCGCTCGCGTGAGCCCAAGGGCTTGGCTACACTGTACGCTGCGAGCGGTTGCCAACGACTCCTTCCTCACCAACACGAGAGGCGGCACGATGGGTCAGTTTTCAAGAAAGGCGTTTCTCAAGAAAACTCTGCTCGCGTCGTTAGGGGCGGGCGCATGTTTTGCAGGCGATGACGGCTCGGCTCACGGCGCCGAAGAACGCGACTCGGCCTCCGACCGGTCGTATGTTGAGAAGTTGCCCCTTGCCGGTCAGTACGACGTGGTCGTCGCTGGCGGCGGACTCGCGGGAGTTGCGGCCGCTTGCGCCGCGGCCCGGGCCGGCGCCAGCACGGCCCTGATCGAGGCCCAGGCCTTCGCCGGCGGGGTCGCCACCGCCACCATGGAAGCCACCATGTCCAACGTGTTCCATAACACGGCGGGCGAACAAGTGGTCGGCGGCCGGCCGTTCGAACTCGTCCAGAGGCTCGTGGACCTGGGGGCAACCACGGCCACCTGGGCCAGCCAGCCCTATCACATCACCTTCGACATCGAACTGGCCAAGCTCGCCATGGACATGATGCTCGAAGAGGCGGGCGTGGATGTCTATTACGGAACCATCGTGACCGACGCAGTCCTGTCGGACAATCGCGTCACGGGCGTGGTCATCTCCAATCGGTCGGGCAATCAGAGGCTCGAAGCGGGCTGCGTGGTGGACGCCACGGGCGACGCAGACGTGGCCCACTATGCGGGCGTCCCCCTACGAGCCGCCGGCATGTCGAACAGCTTCATGTTCCGACTGGGAAACGTGGATTTCGAACGCTTGGTCGCCTTCTTCCGCGACAACCCGGAGGAATATGGCAACGCCCGAAGCGGGGCGCGAAGCATCAAGAGCATGCTCGCCTTTTATGAGGCCGGATATTTCATCCTGGAGCATTATGGGAACAAGCTGAAGGGGACCGTGCAAGACGCCATCGAGCGCGGCGAATACTCCAGGACGTGGGGGCCCTTCCACGACATGCACGCCTTCAAGATGTCGGGCATCTGCGCGGAGAAGACGCTGAACGTGAACACGGGCATGGTCCGGGTGGCCGGCGTGGACGGAAAAGAGCTTTCGGACCTCATGCGTCAGGGTCGGGCCATGGCGCACCATGTGGCCGGGTTCCTGCAAGAGCGTCTGCCCGGTTGCGAGAACAGCTTCGTCGTCCACACAAGCACCATGCTGGGGCTGCGGCAGACTCGCTGGCTGGCGGGCGACTTCACGCTCACGGCGGAAGCGTACGGGACGCCCTTCGACGACGCCGTCGGCCGGGGCGTCGCCCATCGCAAATGGCGGAAGAACTGCGAGTACTTCGACGTCCCCCTGCGGTGCATGCTGCCCCCGAAGACGGACGGGCTGGTCATGGGGAGCGGGCGGAGCACGTCGTCAACGCCGGCCGAGTTGCTTCGCATTCAGCCCGTCACGATGATCGTCGGCCAGGGCGCCGGCGTCGCGGCGGCCGTCGCCGTGCGCGACGGGGTCCGGGTGCGTGACGTCAACATTCCAGCAGTTCAAGAGGCCCTCGCCCAGCAGGGGGTGAATCTGTTCCAGAAGCAGTCAGTGCAGTTGCCAGCCCAGTGATCTCCATTCGTTTGCGGAAGCCCTCGCACCAAGTCGTTGCGAGATGTCCACGTGTGATGCTCCAATACTCGACTCTGGAGAGTCAAGGTACAGCGAATCCAAACGCCCGTCCCTCCATCAAAAGGGCTCTGCCGGAATGAACGCTCTCCTTCGAATCTGCGAGATTGCGGCCCTGCTCCTGGCGGGCCTTTGTCAGCCCCTGCGTGCCGACAACCCGTTGACCGCCTTCTCGACCGGCGGGCATACGGTCTACCAACTGCGGTGCGGGCAGGTGCAGCCGGGAGGTGAATCCGTGCTGATGGCCGCGGCCCTGGACGGCACGGTTCTTTGCCACACGCAGGCCGGCCGGCTTGTCTGGAAAAACGAGGCCGCCGACTCGCTGCCCCTGGACCTGGCGGTGGCCGACCTGGACGGCGATGGCTGCGACGAGACGCTGGTCGCCTCAGCCGACGGCTGCCTGTATGCCCTGGATCCCGCCGGGAAGCTCAAGTGGCGGTTCCGCCGCACTCCGCCGCTGATTCAGGTGTGCCCGGTGACCAACGCTGGCCAGGAGACCGTGATCCTGGCTGGCGGCATCGAGAAGCGGCTCTACGCCTTGTCGGCCGACGGCGAGGTCGTCAACTCGGTCGAGTTTCGTTATCCCGTCCGGCATATTCGCGCCGGCAACTTTCTGGGCGACGGCAAGAAGTACGCGGCCGTGGTGACCGCCAAGAACGACCGCAGCCGATTCTTCCTCCAACTCTTCGATCCCGCCACGCTCCAACCCGTCTGGAAGGAACCTGTCGGGCTGGCAACCACCAATCCCACGGAGGGCACGAAGTTCTACGTCCCCTGGGCCGGCTTCCGGGTGGCCGTCTTCAGCGTGCTGCCTCTCGACATCAACGGTGACGGAAGCGACGAGATCCTCCTGACGGACCATTTTGAAAAGAAAGGCATCTTCTACGCCTACAACGGTCGCGGCGAGAAAGTGCTTACGTCGTCCTCCAAGGGCCTTCGAGGGCGAGCCTACCGTATGAACCTGCTCACCCACGTGACCATGCCAGATTCCGGGAAAGAACAGGTCTTCGGACTTTTCGGCAACCAACTCATCGCCTACAACCTCGACGGCAAGATCGAGCGGATTGTGGATGGGTCGTACTCGTTGACCTGCGCCGACTTCGATTGGAAGAGCGGAAAGCTCTTCTTCGGAAGTAGCGTTTCCGGAGGTGACGGGATCTACGCCTTGGACCTGACCCGTCCCGATTGGCCTGCCGCCTTCAGAAACCTCAAACCGGTCGGACGCCTCGCCGAGGTCGAAAAGAACCAGGAGGTGCTCGCCCGGCAGGTCGAGCAGTTCAAGCGCCCGGCCTATCAACCAGAGCCAAAGCCGACGACGGTGATCACCGGCAGGTCTGCCGACGAGAATCGCGAACTCTATCTGAACGACGGCGCGTACGAGAATCTCAGCTTCGTGCAGTTCAACCTGTTCACGGAGAACTACGATCGCGACTTCCTGAAAGCCCCCTGGAACAAGACGCGCGAAACGCGGCACAAATACAACTTCACGGCCGAGCAGATCGTCGCCTTCGCCCGGGAGCGGGAAGAGCGTGGCGAGCCGTTCGCTCTTTGGGCCGGCCACGGCAACGATCCGTTCTACATGCGTCTGAGCACGATCAAGGGAATCCTCGAAGCGGCCCCCACGACCTGTCGGGCCCTGGTCTTTCCTGAAATGGAACGGACCGACGAGGCCATGCAGTATGCCGTCCGCACGCACCTCGTGCCGATCGCCGAACTCTGCCGCCGCCACGGAACGGCCAAGATCGTGCTCCGCAACAAGAACATCTTCTGGAATGCAAGCTGCTATCTGGACCTCTGGCGCGACGTGATTCTGGGCGGCAAGTTCCACGACATCTTCATCCCCAGTATGGAAGAAACGAACGGCCGGACCCAGGCAATCAGCCTCTCGGGCCGGATGGGACTCTGGCTGTGCGGCTATTTCGATCGGATCTCCGGCCGGGCCGTCACCGACAACGCCAACTTCTCGCGGTTCTGGGAATGGGGCGCCCAGCAGAACCTCAGCCACCTGATGCGGTCCATGGTGCTGCGAGCATCGCTCGGCGCCGACACGCTTCTTGTCAACATCTATCAGGGCGATCCGCGGAGCCTGAGCACCTTGTATCAAATGCTCGACAAGGGGGTCATCGCCGTGCCCGACCGGGAGCAGCTCCTCTCGGTGGCGGATGTTTGCCTGGGCATGAAAGAGCCCTCGCCGCGATTCCTGGAACACGGCAAGAACGGCCATCATATTGATGGTTACGAGCCGCGAGCGACTGATATGGTATTCGACCGGATGGACTGCTACTGGGGCGGGGCTCCGACGGCGCCGAGCGATTTCAGCCGCTACGCCATGGGCAGCCGCAGCCGCATGTTGAACTTCCTGCCCACCAATCCCTACGGACTGATTGCGACCGTGCCGGCAACCACCGACCTGGCGGCATCCCCCTTCTTCCGCTCCATGCTTCTGACCGACGGGGAGGTCTTCTACGACGAGGCAGGAAAGGGCACCAGCGCCGAGGACTTCAAGCCGAAGGCCCTGGTGGCGTTGGAGGCTTCGGCCGCCCGGCTGCCCGTTCGGGTGCAGGGCGAGGTGGCGTGGACGGTCGTTCGCCTCGACCCAACCCACGTGCGGGTCACGCTCATCGATCCGGGGTACCTTTCACCGGCCGATCGCCAGGCAACGATCGTGCTGCAACACCTGGACGGCACGAGTTGCCGCGACATCCTGAGCGGCGAAGCGCTACCTTTGGGGGAGAACAAGATCTCGCTGACCGTCCCAGCGGGCGTGCTGCGGGTGGTCGATATCACCCACCGTTGAATTGAACGGTCGGAGTTGTGCGACTTATCCGAATGGCAGTCTGCCCTTTTTGTCCCGATTCTCGGACTGGTCCCCAGAAGCGGCAGCCCGGCGGGGAGCCACAAGGCATTTAGGGACAATACGTTGCGGCAATTTTCGCGCCCAGAAAAGGACTCTTTCCCATCTTCTGACAGCGCGAAACTATGGGCCAATCACGGGGTTTCACAAAATGTGGTATTCTTTGCCCTGGAGGAGGCAATTTCGGATTCGGAATCACGGTGATTCCGGGGTCAGGTCATTGGATGCCACTTCCGCGCACCGCGCGCATATCGTGTCGAGGCAGGTCGGGTTGCAGTTTCAACCCACCTTCGGAATAGAATTGGTGTGGTCCAGAAGATGGCCGGAAAGAAGACGATACGGTCCACGTCCGAGCGTGGGCTCGATCGGACAGTGTATCCTGTTCTGCTGATCATTCTGATCGGCGTGACCCTGTTTGGACGGGGCTTGGGCCTGCGTCGCGCTCGCGGCAGCATCTCTCCGCCTCAGCCCCAGGGCGTCGTTCCCGGTGAATTCGAACACCAGGAGGCCGTGCTACTCTCGTGGCCGCTGCTTCACCGATCGCCGGACCTCCCCGCTGCCCAGCGGCGGGATGAACTGGACGATATCTGCTGCGACATCGTGCGGGCTCTTCAACACGATACGCGGGTCCTGGTTCTCGCCAGCAAAGACTTTGCCCGAGAACGCATCACCAACGTCCTGTCTGAAGCGAACTTGCCACCGGGCTCGGTTGAGTTCCTCTCCGTACCCGCCAACTACAATTGGATACGCGACTACGGACCGGTTTGCCTGCGATTGCCTAACGGTTCGCACACCTTGGTGGATGCCGACTATTGCACCACTCGCCTGGTCAATCCCCATCCGCAGGAAGATCGCGTTCCCAAGGTGATGGGGGAGCAGCTCGGCGCAAGGGTCGTGCATGCACCGATCACCATCCAACACGGGAATCTTCTGTCGAACGGGCGAGGATTGTGCATCACCACGCAGCTTCCGCTCATGCAGAACCGCGCGCGAGGCTATACGGAGGAAGACGTCACTCGCGTGTTCCACGAATACTACGGGGCGAAACGCGTGCTGTTCCTTGAGGGAATGCTCGGAGAGCGGACTGGGCATGTCGACATGTTTGCCGCCTTCACAGCGCCGGACACGGTAGTGGTGGGCCAGTATGCGAAGGAATCGGACCCCATCAACGCCGCCATCCTCGACCGCAATGCAGCGCGGCTGGCGGCGTTGGAGCCGCCCTACGGCCCGCTTCGAGTGGTTCGGATTCCCATGCCTCGTCGTCCACAATTCGACAACGGGGATCAGTGGTGGCCCACCCATACAAACGTCGTGTTCGGGAACGGCAAGCTGCTCGTGCCGATCTACCCCGGCCTCGACCCGGGGGTGGAGGCGACGGTAATGAGCGTCTACCGACAGCTCCTACCCGAGCGAGAAGTCATCGGAATAGACGCTGCCCCGCTCCTTTCCGGCGGAGGCAGCTTGCATTGCATCACGGCGAACCTGTTTTCCACGGGCACGAGCGACTCGGCCCGAGCCATCCCCTAGAGCGGTTCCACTTCGTCTGTAGCGTTTTGGCGGCTTGCGGCTTCGCCTGGCTTCGTTGTCCTCCATCGACGAATCTGCAATTCGCCTGCTTCGGACGCCTTGCCAGGCTTGCCTCAGCGACGCCAAAGACGCCACATCCGAAATGTAACCACTCTAGGCCCCTTCCAGACCGAAGCCCACCTTCGTTGTTCGCGCCGGATCAGTAGACCCGGTTCCGCCTTTCTCCCACCCGTCCATGAAACAAGCCCTTCCCCCCTCCAATGTGAGGCGACCGCACGAACCGAAGCAGAAAACGCGTCGGTCGCGCGGAAAGCGCTCCGTTGGCACGATCGTGGTCGCGACCATGGCGGCCGTGGCTGTTGCAGCTTTCAGCGTACCCATGATCGGCGCGGGCCGACAACGTATGTGCGTGGAATGGATCTGGCAACTCGGAGGCTATGTCCAGCGAGAGAGCGACGATCGCCTTCACAAGCCGCCCGCCTGGTATCGAACACTTCTCGGTGACGAATTCATGAACCCCGTCGTCGCCGTGCGTTTGGCCGAAACCAGCGTCTCCGATGGCGATCTTTTGCAGTTGAAGCGGCTCAGCCAGCTCAAATTCCTGGATCTCACCGATACTTTGATCACCGATGAGGGGGTTCAACATCTTTCCCGGCTTCGTCACTTGCAGGTCTTGACGCTCACCAATACCCGGATCTCCGACGCGGGACTGCCAAGCCTGCTCGATTGCTCCGTTCTCCGTTTTCTGGATTTGGAGGAGACAGCTATCACCGACGCCGGCCTGGAAGTCCTGCTCGGCCTCAAGAGCCTCCGCTGGCTTGACTTGAGCGGAACGCAAGTCACTGACGTGGGCGTGCGGAAGCTGGCCCAATGCTCGAATCTCCAGACCCTTGTCCTCGACGGCTGCAACGTCAGCCCCGAGGCCATGGCCGATCTGATGGCAGCAAAACCGCAGCTCGAGATTTACGACGCAACTGATCGTCGCCCCTTCTGGAAGATCGAGTCCGAAAACTGAGTGCCGCCTGGAAACCGATGGGCAGTCATCAAGTGTCCGCAAGGCGGCGGCCCGAATATTTGGCCGGCGTGGGGTCCATTTGCTAACATGGCATTTCCGCTTTGCCGGGAGATAATCATGAACCAGAGCAAATCGAAATCAAGAGCCGGACATTCGGCGATTGGGCGTCGCGCGTTTGTGGCCGGTGCTGCCGCGACGGCCGCCACGCTGATGACCTCCAAGACAGGGATCGCTCAAACGGAGGGTTCGGCGAACAAGCGAAAGATCAAGCTTGGCGTGGTCGGCTGCGGCGGCAGGGGGAAGTGGATCACCGGGCTGTTTGAGAAGCACGGAGGCTATGATATCCATTCCGTGGCCGACTATTTCCAGGAGGTTGCGGATGCCGCGGGAGATGCGTTCCATGTGGACAAGACGCGGCGGTTCACGGGGCTGTCGGGCTATCGCAGGTTGATCGAGAGCGGTGTCGAGGCCGTGGCTCTCGAGACCCCGCCTTGCTTCTTTCCCGAACATGTCCAGGCGGCGGTCGACGCGGGCCTGCACGTCTATATGGCCAAGCCGGTTGCCGTCGACGTGCCCGGTTGCCTGCAGGTTCAGGCGGCCGCCAGAAAGGCGACCGAGCAGAAGCAGTGCTTCCTGGTCGATTACCAGATGCCCACCGACCCCTATGTGATCGAGTGCGCCAGGCGATGTCGCGAAGGGGCGTTGGGGAATCTCGGCATCGTCAAGAGCTTCTACTACGGGGGACTGTTCAGCGACCCGCCGTTGACGGAGAACATCGAAAGCCGCCTGCGGCGCCTGGTCTGGGTCAACGATGTGGCCATTGGCGGCTCTTACCATGTGAACGCCTGCATCCATGCGATCCAGGCCATGATGTGGACGCTCGACAAGACACCGGTGGCCGCACTCGGTGTCTCGCGCACGGCGCGCCCCGAGGCGCATGGCGACAGCCATGACATGTACGGGGTCACCTACGAATTCGACGACGGCCTTGTCTGGACCCATACGGGCCGACATTCCAAAGGCCTCAAAGGCCCTGAAGACCCCCTGGCAACATGCGAGTTCCTGGGCGACGCCTACATGATCATCGGCTACGGCGGTCGCGCCTTGATTCGGGGCGGATCAGGCCATTACGTCGGCGGAACGATCGATAACCTGTATGGGGCCGGAGCAAGCCGAAACATCGCGACGTTCTACAACCGTGTGACCGAGGGAGATCACTCGAACGAAACCGTTCCCATGGCGATCGACAGCTGCCTGGCCACGATCCTCGCGCGCGAGGCGTGCCTTCGCAAAGGCCGCATGACGATGGAAGAGTTGCTCAAGGCAAATCGACCCATCGAGGTCAACCTGGGCGGGCTGAAGGCGTGACCCGCCGTCAGTACTCATACCCTTCCGGCAGATAGAGCAGTCGTCCGCAGGACAGGCAGGCCACCGGCCTGCCCATCATCAATTCGTTGATCCGGTTGACGGGAATCTGGCGGTTGCACCCGCTGCAATAGTGGCCCTCGACCTGGGACAGGGCGTCTTCGCCGCGGCCGCGAACCAGGCGATCGTAGGACTCCTTGAACTCGGTCGGCAGCCCGACTTCCACCTCTTTCATTTCGCCTTGCAGCCGTTCGATGTCCGCCTGAATGCCCGGTTGTTCACCAAGGATTACGGCCTTGGCCTTTTCGGCGTCTTCCGTACCCTTGGCCAGGGCATGCTCGGCCGCCGCCACGACGCCGGCCATTTCGTCAACCTTCTCCATCCCTTCCAGGATCTCGTCGGCCAGGACGCTGTTGGCCATCGTGTCGGCGGCAATCTGATCCTTGAGCGCCTGGTATTCACGGTTATCGGACGCCTGGATCAACTGGCCTTCCCGCTTCTTGACCGAGGCCTCGTTGGTGCTCAACTGCAACTGCTTCTGGTCAACGGCGACTCGCAGCTTCTGGTGTTCGGCCTTGATGTCGTCGTAAGTCGTCTGCAGCTTGGCGACGGAAGCGTCGTGGGCCTTGATTAGTCGCGGGCCCCGAGCAAGACGACCTTTCAGGTCGTTCAATTGGCGGTGGATGCGATGCAGGGTTCGCAGGGCGTCTGCAATGTCGTTCGTGTCGGATGCCATCTTGTGTCAACTTACCACTGAGGCAGGAGGGATCGAATCGCCTGCCGAATTCCTGGGGAGCAACAAAAAAAGCCGCCGGCTGGGTAGCCGGCGGCTTGACGTTTTGCGTCAGCCCGCAACGCGCTCGATGAATCCTTCGAGCTGTTTGCTGCGGACCGGGTGTTGAAGCTTTCGCACAGCTTTGGCTTCGATCTGCCGCACGCGTTCGCGTGTGACCTTGAAGATCCGGCCCACCTCCTCCAAGGTGTAGGTGTAGCCGTCGCCCAGGCCGTAGCGCAGCCGGATAATCTCCCTCTCCCGGTAGGTGAGGGTCTTGAGCAAGCCTTCGATTTTCTCGCGAAGTAGCTCATTGCTGGCGGATCGCTCCGGGCGGGCCGTGGCGTCATCTTCGATGAATTCCCCGAAGCTGCTGTCCTCGCTCTCCCCAACCGGGCGGTCCAGGCTGACCGGCTGGCGACCGATATTCAAGACTCGCTTGGTTTCTTCGAGCGAAAGATCTGCGGCTCGGGCCGTTTCCTCTGTTGTCGGCTCTCGCCCCAATTCTTGCAAGAGCCTCTTCGAGGTATTCTTCAGTTTACTCAAAACGTCGATCATGTGCACGGGGATGCGAATCGTCCGGGCCTGATCGGCAATCGCCCGGGTGATCGCCTGGCGGATCCACCACGTGGCATAGGTCGAGAACTTGTAGCCCCGGCGATATTCGTACTTGTCCACAGCCCGCATCAGGCCCGTATTGCCTTCCTGGATGAGATCCAGGAAGCTCAACCCCCGATTGCGGTACTTCTTGGCAATCGAGACCACCAGACGCAGGTTTCCGCCGGACAACTGGCGTTTGGTCGCTTCGTAGTCGCGGTGGTGACGCCGCATCTGCTGGCACCGGCGGCGAAGACTGCGGGGGCTTTCCTGGGTGAGGGTCATCAGGTCGCTGAGCTCCCGGCGCAGGTTGGCTCGCTGCTCCCGCGTTGCCGGAGTGTCGATCAGGAGGTGAAGCCGCTCGCGAATCTCCTCCATGCGGCTGCAAACGTCTTCCATCTGCCGCATCATGGCCTGGACCCGCCGCGTTCGCAGGCTCAATTCTTCGAGAAGCACGAGAATTTTCCGCCGGCGACGGATGAACCGGCGCCGCGAGGCGGCTCGATCCTCATCGGACGTGCCCTTGCGAATCAACTGCTTGAAATCCTGGCGGCTGGCCTCGAGGAGCTGCTCCAAAGTCCGGAGATTGTGGGGCATCCGGGCCTGGATCTGTTCCTTCGTCAATCGCTCGGTCAGCGAGACCTTGATCGTGCGATCGAAGGGAAGCACCCCTTTAGCCACCTTGGCGAGGATGCTGAACGCGTTTCGCGCCCCCAGGTGGCACCCGAGGACCGTCCGTCGGAAACGCTTTCGTGTCATTTCGATCTTCTTGGCCAGGGAGATTTCTTGCTCCCTCGCAAGAAGGGGAATCTCGGCCATCTGCCCCAGGTAGAGCCGAATCGGATCGTTGCTCCATTTGGGCACGTCCGCCGGATCGGTGGGACGGAGCGCGGGATCCACGGGGACTTCCCCGTCGGCCATCTTGGGGGCCTCCCGTTTCGCCCCTTCCTTCTGGGCCGGTTGGGAGGCATCAAAGAACTCGCCTTCCGGCGGTTCCGTGACCAGTTCAATTCCTCGCTCGTCGAGGAAGAACAGAAGATTGTCAAGCTTGTCCGGATCGACCTCGTCGTCCGGGAGAACCTGGGTTACTTCGTCATACGTCAGGTAACCCTGTGACTTGCCCTTGGTGACCAATTCACGCATGTCCTTGTCGAGCTGGTCCACCTTATTCTCCTTCCACGCCTCTTGGGGGCGCGCTGGATCCATCACTAAGGAGATCGCCACAGCAGTAACGCCGCCTGCGGGGGGCGGCCTGCTTTCGCGATCGGCCCGAGACAGGGCCCTCACCCATCCATGGGTTTGGAAATGCCGTGTCGGGCTCGCTGTTGTTTGAGCATCTCCATGAGAAGCTCGGTCTCTTGACTCTGGTCCAATCCTCCTTCACGAAGGGTCCCCGTTATGGCCGGAAACTGCTTCTCCTGCTCGCGCCGCTCAAACCGCCGGATCCACTCGTCGAGAAGGGCCTCCGGATTGTCGGTTTCCTTGGCCGCCGCGCCCTCGTCCAGGTCGACGAGGAGGGCCTTGGAAGCAGCGTCTTCAAATTCCAACATAAGCCGATCGAAAGTCGGCGTGATTCCTTCATCCGCCAAGGCGCACGCTTGGGCAAAAATCCTCCGTGCCGGCGGAAACTGGATCTGCTCGCACTTCACGTGCTCGCGAGCCTGGGCCAGTAATTCCGGACGACGCAGAAGGATCTCCAGAAGTTCGCGTTCCACGGGCGCGATTTTTCCTGCGGGCCGGTCCTCGTAGAAATCCACCTCGTCCGGTTCCTCGTAGTAGACGGGACGACTGTCCGCTTCGCGTCGCAAGGAACCGAGCCGGCGGCGAACCTCCTCTTCCGGGACCCGAAAACTCAGGGCCAACTGGGTAAGCACCCGTTCCAGTCGCAGCACACCCCCGCTCGTCGAATCCGGACGGAGGCGCGGGGCCTTGGCGAGTATGGCCACCATCTTCTCCAGGGCTTCGCTGGATGCGTGAACGTCGCTCGCCAGATCGATGCCCCGCGTGAACGATCGGAAGGCGTGCTCCAGGGCATCGACGGCCCGCGTCTCCAACATGTCAGCGAACGCCTCTCTGCCATGCTCGAGAAGGAATTCGCACGGGTCGTTGCCCTCGGGCAGCGTGAGGATTTGCAGGTCCACATTTTCAGCAATGAAGAGTTCGAGAACCTCGTTCGACCGTTTCTGGCCCGCCTCGTCGCCGTCGAGGATCAACACGATCCGGTCGGCGAACCGCTTCAGAACCTTGACGTGTTGGGCCCCCAAGGCCGTCCCCAAAACGGCGACCGCGTTTTCGAATCCGAACTGATGGGCCACGATGCAGTCCGTGTAGCCTTCCGTGACCAGCACGGTCCTCGGCTTTCCTTTGCGGATCGCTTCGCGAGCCACGTCCAGGCCGTAGAGCAACTTGTGCTTGGTGAACAGCGGGGTTTCCGGCGAATTCACATACTTCGCGGGGCTGGTCAGGCCCGAGTCGGGCAGGATCCGTCCGCCGATCCCGACGGCCCGATCCTGGGTGTCACGGATGGAGAACAGCAAACGACCCCGGAAGCGATCGTAGTAACCCCGTCCGTCCTGCGACTGGGCGAGGATGCCGACCGTCTCGAGAACCTGGGCTCGCGTCGAGCTGCCGCCGGCAAGGTTCAGCAGCCAGTCGCGGCGATTGGGAGCAAACCCGATGTGGAACTTGCGAATGCTCTCGTCCGTGATCCCCCGCTCCTGCAAGTAACGGCGGGCCGGTTCGGCGTCCTCCGATTCGAGCAGGCATTGATGATATTGTTGCTCGGCCCAGGCCATCGCTCGGTAGAGGGCGCGCTTGCCTTCCCCGCTGGCAGGAACGTTGACCGGCTCGACAACCTCGCCGCTTGCGTCGGGAGCTTGGGAAACTCGCGGACGATGCAAAGGTTGAAGGGTGATTCCCGCCTGATCGGCCAGCATCTCGAGGGCCTCGCGGAACTCGACCCCTTCCATCTTCATGACGAAGCTGAAGATGTCGCCCCCGACCTCACACACCCAGCATTTGAAAGACTGGCGCTCGGGGTTGACCTGCAGGCTGGGCTTGGTGTCGTCGTGCCACGGACACAAGCCGACGTAATTGCGGCCCTGACGGCGCAATTGAATGTATTTTCCTACGAGATCAACAATGTCGATCGCTTGTCGGACCTGTTCTTTCGAGTCCAGTGGCGAAGCAAAAGACACCGTTGGCTCCCGTGCGTCAAGATGCGCGAAGTCCATTCCACATCCACGGTCACGAGTCGACAATTCCATTTGTCGCACAGCACTGGCCGAGATGGTAAGGAAAGAAAGGTCTCGTTCAGTGCGGCGGCAGAATTATAGCCTTTTTGGAAAAAACGGTCAAGAATTCCCATTCAACCACCGACAGCCCGGATTCGCTAGCAGTGCTAGCACTCCCAGTTTCCCGGGAGCCTATCGAGAGACGCAGGTGGCTTCACCTCGTCGGGGGCGGAAGGCAACCACTCGGAGGCAGGTGAAAGTCGACTTGGAGGGTTTCTGTGACCTGGCAAACTGCCTAGAATTTGCTGACGCAAAACGGGAGCCTCAAAGGGCTTTTTGCCCGCAAAGTCGCCGCATCTTATCGATCTCCCTTACGCCGCAATCTTTGCCTCGGCAAAACACTAACTCTTTTAGTGAAAACTATTTGCGTCGTCTCAAGGGGTTTGCGCCCGGCAGCCGATACGTCAAGTGACCCTTAAGTAATCCGCGGCTCCGTCGAAGGACGGTGCCGTGAGGGCCGTGCCAGCCAAAACCGATGGTCTCATCGAACCGAGGAGGGTTCGACGGTGCTGGTGCGATCGACGTTTTGAACTGAGGTTGGCGACCCGCGCGACGATCCGGTCTTCCACTTAATCAGGAGTCGGTTCTATCCCATGGGAGAACCCACCCAGGGCAAGGTAAGCCGCGTTGCACACGGCCGACTGCGACGCGAGACGTGATGGACGTCGGATCCGAAACGAGCTACCCCCAGTTCAACTGTAAAGGAGAGTTTGCACAATGAGAGGCAAAATCGTTTTATTGGCGCTCGTCGCGAGTTTCGCCATGTGCGCTCAGGGGTTTGCTGGACTGCTGGATGGCGGTTGCGCGGCATGTGCCCCTGCGTGCAAAGCATGCGAGCCCGCCTGTGAGCCCGCTTGTGGCCCCAGTTGCTGTGAGCCCTGTTGCCAGCCGTGCGACCTGTTCGCCGGCCTGAAGGGCCTGTTCGCCTGCCGAAGCTGCTGCACCACGTGCTGCGAGCCCGCTTGCGAACCCAAGTGCTGCGCCCCTGAGCCCGCCTGTTGCGAGCCCAGCTGCGATCCTTGCTGCCGCAAGCCGCTGCTGCCGCTTCTCAAGCACAAGCCCATCTGCGGTGGTTGCTGCGAACCGGCCTGCGAGGCCTGTGAACCGGCTTGTGAGCCCGCGTGCTGCGAGCCTTGCTGCCGCAAGCCGCTGCTGCCCTTGCTGAAGTGCAAGAGCCGCTGCAGCTCCTGCTGCGAGCCCGCTTGTGAGCCCGCCTGCGAACCGGCCTGTGAGCCCAGCTGCTGCGATCCCTGCTGCAAGAAGCGTTGCACGCCGATCCTCGACCTGCTCGGCGACCTCTTCTGCTGCAAGAAGTGCTGCTGCAGCGATTGCTGTGAGCCCGCTTGCGAGCCCGCCGGTTGTGGTTGCGGTTGCGGTGGTGGCGAAGTTGCCGCTCCGGCTGCCGCTCCCGCCGAGGAAGCTGCCCCGCTGCCCGTCGCTCCGAAAGCCGATCCCTCGGCCTCGTTGCTTCGCGCTCCCCGTCAGCTCGTCCTTCGCTGATCGACTGCCGGCAACTAGCGTATAGATTCACAACAGGCCTGTTTCGAGAACGTCTCGGAACAGGCCTGTTGGCTTTTCTTGTGGCGATATGATATCGCGCTGTAGGCATACCTCGAAGGAGGTTGTAAGCAGGGCGGAACCCGCCGTCACGGATAGTCCCGATCGGCAGACGACCACGTGCCAGCCGAAAACTCCATTCCGGAGTGGACCGTCAGTGTTACTTCAAGTCCCGGCTCAGAGAGCCAGGCTACACTTACGAACAATACTGGATGGCGTTCTGGAAGAGTTTTAACCCATCCCCCACCTCGCCGCCTTCGCCGCGGGTCCAGCGGGGGTGCTGGGTGCGATCGATGTGACGTTCCGGGTGGGGCATCAGGCCGAGGACGCGCCCGGTCGGATCGCACACCCCCGCCACGTTCCACACGCTCCCGTTGGGATTGTCGGGGAAGGGAACGGTTGCGTTGAAGTCCTCGGCATTGCCGTCGAGCGGCAGGTAGCGGAGGGCGAACTGGCCGGCGGCCGCAAGCTGGTCGCGCACGGCGTCTTCGCGGGGGACGAACTTGCCTTCCGCGTGGGCGATGGGCAGATACATGGCCTCGATGTCTTTCAAAAAGACCGAGGAGGTTCCGTCGACGCCCAGCTTCACCCAACGATCTTCAAAACGTCCGCAGTCGTTCCAGGTGAGGGTGGCGGCAGGGGCGCCTGATGCGTCGGCATCGAGCAGGATGCCCGACTTGAGCAGCACCTGGAAACCGTTGCAGATTCCCAGGATCAGCTTCTCGGCCGCCTTGAACTCGGCCAGATGCTCGGCCAGGTGGTGCTGGATCTGGTTGGCCAGGATCCGCCCGGCGGCCACGTCGTCGCCAAAGCTGAACCCGCCGGGAATGCAGAGAATCTGGAACTGCGAGAATAGCGACGGGTCTTCCAGCAGGCGGTTGATGTGCAGAATCTCCGCCTTGCCGCCGGCCTGCTCGAAGGCATAGGCCGTCTCTTGGTCGCAGTTCGTTCCCGGTGCACGCAGGATGAGGACGTTCGGTGTGGACATCGCAGTCAGTTGTCAGGGTTCAGGGTTTAGGGGTCAGGACGTTGGGGTCGTGTGCCACTGCTTGCGAGCAAGCAGTGGCACACGCTCTGGTTGCGAGCAAGCAGTGGCACACGCTCTGGTTGCGAGCAAGCAGTGGCACACGCTCTGGTTGCCGCTTTGGCCCGCGGCACGACGGAGCGTGCCTGCTACTTTGTGGGCTCTCACCAATCGAGTGGCTTCTGCCATACGTCTTTCAACTCTCCGATCTCGGCTTCCACGACGATCGGACTGCCGATTTCAACCGTATCGTCGTCGCCGATCGGTTGGGGAACACCGACAATCTCCAGCTTGCCGGAATCGGTCACTTCACCGATCACGGCACAGGGCACGCCGGCCAGGGCCGCCTCGAAGGCCTCGGCGTTCTCGCGTGACACTTCGCAAAGGAAGCGAGTATTCGACTCGGAGAACAGGAGGATCGACGTGGCAGGCGGGTAAGTGGCCAGGGCATGGAGTTCTTCATCAGGCATGGCCACGGCCAGTTCGGCGCGGCGCTGGCGAGCGGCCTCGTCCGCCCGGATGTCGTGGGGCACCTTGGCGAGCAGCAATTGGGCGCCGCACCCGCCGGCAAAGGCCATCTCGGCAGCGGCAACCGCCAGGCCACCTTCGCTCAGATCGTGACAGGAGCGAACGAGTCCGGCGTCGATGGCCTTGTGCATGGCGGCGAAGGTCTTCTTGGCCGCGGCGGCGTCGACCTTGGGGGCCTGGCCGCCTTCGAGTCCCAGCACCTGGGCAAAGTGGGAACCTCCCATCTCCTTGCGGGTGACGCCCACCTGGTAAATCAGGTTGCCGGGCGACTTCAGGTCCATGGTCACGCAACGGCTCACGTCGTCCACCTGGCCCATGGCGCTGATCAGGAGCGACGGCGGAATCGAAATCGCCTCGTCGGCCCCTTCGGGACGGAATTCGTTGTTCAGGCTGTCCTTGCCGCTGATGAAGGGCGTTTCCAGTTCGACGGCCAGGTCGTAGCAGGCCAGGGCCGAACGGACGAGCGACCCCAGTGTCTCAGGCCGATCCGTTGTGCCCCAGCAGAAGTTGTCGAGGATGGCGATCTTCGTCGGGTCGGCGCCGACGGCCACGCAGTTGCGTACCGCCTCGTCGATGGCGCTGGCGGCCATCCAGTAGGTGTCGTGCTCGCCGTAGCAGGGGTTCATTCCGCAGGAGATCACCAGGCCCCGACGGCTGTCGATGCGGGGGCGGACGACCGAGGCGTCGCCCGGCCCGTCGTTCTGCACGCCCACCAGGGGCTTGATCGCGCTGCCGCCCTGCACCTCGTGGTCATATTGGCGGATGACCCAGTGCTTGCTGGCCACGTTGAGCGAACCAAGGATGTCCTTGAGCTCTTCCGTGTAGTCCCAGTCGACCTTGTCGGCCGGCGTCAATTCCACCACAGGCTTGGTCTGATACACGGCGTCGCGAATGACCGGGGGTCGACCGTCGTGGAGGAACTTCATGTCCAGGTCGGCCACTTGCGTGCCGTGGTACTTGAGCACGAGCCGGCCCGTGGGCACATACTCGCCGATCGCGGTGGCTTCCACGTCTTCCGAATCGCAGAGGGCCTTCAGCTCATCCCACTTGTCTTTGGGCACGGCCAGGACCATCCGTTCCTGGGCCTCGGAGATCCACATTTCCGTGTAGCTGAGTCCGTCGTATTTCAGGGGCACCGTGTCAAGATTGACCTCGGCCCCGATCTTCTCGCCCATCTCGCCCACGGCACTGGAGAAGCCCCCGGCGCCGCAGTCGGTCACCGCGTTGTAGAGCCCCCGATCGCGAGCGACCATGAGCACGTCGAGAACCATCTTCTCGGTGATGGCGTTGCCGATCTGGACGGCACCGCCGGAGAGGGTCTCGCTCTCGCTGGTCAGCTCGGCCGAGCTGAAGGTGGCGCCGTGGATGCCGTCGCGGCCTGTGCGCCCGCCAACGGCCACGGCCAGGTCGCCCGGCTTCGGGTCCTTGAACGACATGTCGGTGGGAATGAGTCCCACGTTGCCGCAGTAAACCAGCGGGTTGCCCAGGTAGCGAGGGTCGAAGTAGACCGCCCCGTTCACCGTGGGGATGCCCATGCGGTTGCCGTAGTCGCGAACGCCGGAGACCACGCCCTTCATCACCCGTCGGGGATGGAGCACGCCCGGGGGCAGCTCGTCGGCCGGCGTGTCGGGCGGGGCGAAGCAGAACACGTCCGTATTGCAGACCGGCTTGGCCCCCATGCCGGTGCCCATGGGATCGCGGATCACGCCGCCGATCCCCGTGTTGGCGCCGCCGTAGGGCTCCAACGCGGAGGGGTGGTTGTGGGTTTCCACCTTGAAGCAGACGTTGTAGTCGTCGTCGAATCGGACCACGCCCGCATTGTCGCTGAACACGCTCACACACCAGTCGTTGTCGCCGGCCTTCTCGCGGATCTTCACCGTGGCGGCGAAAATGGTTTCCTTGAGCATGTTCTCGAAATGCCGCTCGCCCTTCTCGTCCTGGTAGCGGATCCGGCCAGCCAGGGTCTTGTGGCTGCAGTGCTCGCTCCAGGTTTGGGCGACCGTTTCCAACTCCACGTCGGTCGGGTCCCGATCGAGGCTACGGAAGTGGGTCTGGATGGTCTGCATTTCGACGAGGGACAGGTAGAGCTGGCCCTGGATGCTCAGCTTGGCCAGGGCCTCATCGTCCATCTCGCGGATCGGCACGGTCACGAGGTTGAACTCGTAGGGCGAGCCGACTTCCAGCTTGTCGAAAGGCAGCGGTCCGACGATGGTCTGCTCGATGGCGTCGTTGGCGAGGATCTTCGTGCACAGGGCTTCGAGCCGCTCCGCATCCAGGTTGCCGATCCAGTACTTCTTGAAGGTCCGAACCTCTTCGACCTCGATACCGAAGTCGGCAATGGCCTGCTTGGCACTCATGGCCACCGGATCCATCACGCCTGGCTTGGGCAGCACGTAGACGAGCTGATCCGTGCCGCCGGGCGGCTGGGTCAGGGCGGCGTCGCCGACCGGAGCCACGACGGTTCGCTCCACAATGCCGTCGGCCAGCAACTCGGCCGCGATCCGGCCGACCGCGTCGGCGTCAAGATCGCCCTGGACAAGATAGCCTCGGGCGGAGGTGACGGCGAGGTCTTCCGCCAGCCCGATATCGGCGGCGTCACCGGCGGTTTGCTGGGCGATCAGGTCGGGTTGTCCTTCGGCCGCGTAGATATCAACTTCCCAAAGCATCGCGTTTCTTCTTTGCCTGCGTGAGGTACGTTTCCAGTTCGGTTGCGTCGGCCTTTTCGATCAAGGCCGCCAGTTGTTCCAACTCTTCGGCGAAGGCGCGGATCGATTCGCCAACGTGCGTGCGATTGTCGAGAAAGATCTGTTGCCACATGTCGGGGTCGCCGCTTGCCAGTCGCGAGGTGTCGCCGAATCCGGTCCCCGTCAGGGCGGCAAACTCCTCGGGCAGCGAGGCGGCCAGGGCCACGGCCACCGCATGGGGCATGTGACTCGTGGCGGCCATCGCCCGATCGTGCTCCTCCGGAGTCAACCGGACGACCGTGGACCCGAGCGTTTCCCAGAACGAGGCCAGACGCCGCACGTCTTCCCCGCGGGAATTCTCCGTCGGCGTGATCATCGCCACCCGACCTTCAAACAGGTCGGCGGTGGCATGGGTCACGCCCGTCTTCTCGCTCCCGGCCAGGGGATGACTGCCGATGAACCGGCAATCATTTGGCAAGGGACCATCGAGGGCTTCGGCAATGGAACGCTTCGTGCTGCCGCCGTCGGTCAGGAGCGTGCCGGGCGGGAGCTGCTCGGCCAGTTCGCGGATCTGGTCGACAATCAGGCCCACCGGCGTACACACGACGACCAGTTCGACCTCGGCCAGGCCGGCGGAAAGATCGTCTGAGAGGCACAGCACGTCGGTGATGGCGCCGAGATCAAGGGCTCGTTCCAGCCGTTTCCGGCTCCGTCCGATGCCCACGATGCGCGGGGTGAGGCCCCGCCTCCGCGCAGCCAAACCGATCGATCCGCCGATCAGTCCGACTCCGACAATGGCCACCGAGTTCATTTGCATCGTGCTGTGCGCGGGGTGTCACCAAGGGGAAAGAGGCATTCTAGCAAATCCGCAATCAATTGACGCGGGGCCCCTTCAGAGAGGGGTGGGCAGGGGCTTCCAGTCAACCCAGTAGGTTCCGGACGCCGCACGGAACCCTGAATCACCAAACCGCTTCAAGCCAGCAGAAGCGGATCAAATGCCAGAAACGCTCCCGGCAATACGCAGCATCTTCCGCCAGCGCAACTTGAAATGGATCGCTACATGATCGGTCAGGGTTCCGTGCGGCGCCCGGAACCTACTGGGATGTGTCGTCGTGACGCGGCAACAGCCAGGCCTCGATTTTCCTCGCCCCAAGCCCGCAAAATCCTCCGACTACGGAACTCAACAGGATTGCTGCAACAGGCAAAGTATCGAAGGTCCCATCGATCAGAAAATCTTTGACATATATTCCGAACAGAATCCCGATGCTCACGAGTTTGAGTCCCCAGACCACGGGCAGGCCCATTCTGCGCCAAGCCACGTGCAGCTTGGTGGCAATCGATAGGGCACTCGCGAAGAAGAACGCGCCAAGGCAGAGTGCCAGAAGGGCGGTGTCGGCACGAGTCGCCAAGAAAGTGGGCAAGAGAATGACGGTCAATCCGGCCGTTCTGAACCCAGCAACGGCTACTGTGCCGAAAAGGCAGCGAAGGAAACCAGGAGGGTTCCTGCGCTCGACGGTGCTCGGGATCTCGGCCTGGGGCGATCGATAGGGGTTCTCGCAGTCGAGTGAAGTCACTTGGGACATGCCTCGCACCGGCAGTGCAACAGGGTCAGGAAAGACACCCTGTTCTGACCTGTCCGGCGCGGGCCGTCAAGTCGCACATTGTGGGGCAAAACGCTAGGGCCGCCCCGTTGGGGCTGGCCAGCCTCCGTCCGGACCGGAATCCCAGGGTTGCGCCACGTTCGCTCGGCTCACGTGGCTCCACCCTGGGCTGACATAGGGCTGTGCCTTCGGCACGGACGACCGGACCACGCCCCCGAGTTTTAGTCCCGAAGGGGCGATCCTAATCCAGCCCAGGGTGGAGCGATGTGAGCGCAGTGAACAAGAGCGCAACCCTGGGTCAGGAAGGGCCTCCAACAGAAAAACCCCAAAGGGGTGGCCCTAATTCCTTGCACGCTACTTGAGATGGACCGCCGCCTGATCGGTCAGGTTTCCGTGCGGCGCCCGGAACCTACTGGGTTACTGCGACCGGGATCGCTTGCTTTGCCGCCGTTGAAAGACCTGCTGCACCTGGCGGAGGGCGTCGGCGAGGCGGTCGACTTCTTCCCGGGTGTTGTAGAGGTAGAAGCTGGCCCGGGCGGTGGCGTTGACCTGGAAGCGCTTGTGCAGCGGCATGGCGCAGTGATGGCCCGCACGGACGGCCACGCCGTGGCGGTCGAGCAACTGGGCAATGTCGTGGGCGTGGGGCCGGTTGTTCTCGAAGACGAAGCTCACAATGCCAGCCTTCTTCGCCGGCACCGGGCCGAGAAGGCGGAGGGAGCCCAGTTCGGACAGGACCCGGTGGGCGTAGACGGTCAGGTCGTGCTCGTGGCGTTGGATGGCGTCCAGGCCAACGGCATTCAGGTAATCGATAGCGGCGCCGAGGCCGATGGCGGGGACGATGGGCGGCGTGCCGGCTTCGAACTTGGCGGGCAGGTCCGCCGGTTCGTAACCGTCCAGCCGGACCCGGCGGATCATGCTGCCGCCGCCCAGGAAGGGCGGCATCGCGTCGAGCAACTCCTGCTTCCCCCAGAGGACGCCGACGCCCGAGGGACCCATCATCTTGTGGCCGCTGAAGGCCAGGAAGTCGGCGTCCAACTCTTGCACGTCAATCGGCGAGTGGGGAACGCCCTGGGCGCCGTCGACCAGGACCAGGGCCCCAACCCCGTGAGCCTTGGCGATGATCTCTTCAAGCGGGTTGATCGTTCCCAGCACGTTCGACACCGCCGTGATGGCCACAAGCCGAGTCTTCTCCGAAAGAAGCGACTCGAAGCGATCCATGTCGAGCGTGCCGTCGTCCGCCACGGTCGCGGCAACGACTTTCGCGCCGGTTCGCTCCGCGGCCTGGTGCCAGGGAACGAGGTTTGAGTGGTGTTCCATCTCGGTGACGAGGATCTCGTCGCCGGGGCCGAGGTTGGCGTCAGCCCAGCTCCGGGCGACCAGGTTGATCGCCCCGGTGGCCCCCGTGGTGAAGATGACCTCCTCGCGGGCCGGGGCGCCAATGAAGGCGCGGACCTTCTCCCGGGCGTCTTCGTAAAGGTCGGTCGACTGGTCGGAAAGCCAGTGGATCCCCCGGTGGACGTTCGCGTAGTGCTGTTCGTAGGTGTCGACGATCGCCTGGATCACCTGGCGAGGACGCTGGGTGGTGGCGGCATTGTCGAGGTAGGTCAGGGGGACCCCGTCGTGGAGCGTAGTAGCAAGGATCGGGAAATCCGCGCGGATGGCGTCTGTATCAAGAGGGCAAGGGGCAGTGCTCACGGCCGGCTCCCTTCTCCGGTATTCTCGATCGTCTGGTGGACAGGTGAGAACACAGCCGACTGGAGGACCCGCCAGGACAGCAGGCAGCATTTTTGGCGATTGGGGGTCAGCTTGGCCCCGAAAAGCTCAAGCATGTCTTCGGCCGTGAAGCGGCGGACCTCGTCGACCGTTTTACCGTCGAACTGCTCGATGAGCATGGAGGCGGAGGCCTGGCTGATGCAGCAACCGTCGCCTTCGAAGTAGGCCTCCCGGAGGCGACCGTCCGCATCGATGTTCAATTCGATGGACACCGTATCACCGCAGAGCGGGTTGTCGTCTTCGTGGCAATGGGTGCAGTGCGGGGCGTGGCCCCGGTGGTAGGGATCCTCATAGTGGTCGAGGACGTGTTCCTGATAGATTTCCTCTTCGTCCGGTGCCATGGTCACCTCGAGGGGGTCGAATTGCTCTTTTCTTGCGGTTTTGTCTGGGATCGGAATTCTATCCCCACCGGATGCGGGGGCAAGGTTTGGGATGGGGACGGAGAAGGGGTCATTTGGCCGAAGGCCTTTATCCGCCGTAGCGGGTAGCACCGATGATTTTGCGAGAAACGCGTTCCACTTCAGGCAACACATTTGGAAAATCGTCGGTGTCGCCTTGGCGACAAGAGGATCTCACCGGGTAACGCCTCCTGCCAACTGACGTAACACCGACGATTTTGCGAAAACGCCGATGAAAATGGGGGGGCTTATTCCGCAAAATCATCGGTGCTACCCGGTCATGCCGGCTATCGCGTGTTCCAATCGGCCAGGTCGATGGCAAGGAGGTCTCGGATCTGCTGCTCGTGGACAGGGAGGATGGGGCAATAGTGGTTCCATTCATCGGCATAGACACCGTTGCCCAGGCCGATCTCGGCCACGCATCGTCGCTGTCCCTCGAACCGTATGCTCAGGCAGGCGCCGGCGGGACAATACGCCTCTTCCGAGCCGACAAAACAGTCGGGCAATTGCTGACACAGCGCCAAAACCCCAGGATTCGTCACGGCAGTCCCGCGAAGGCAGACACGTCTGAGATTCGGCATATTGCGCAGGTTGGGAAGGTCCTTCAAATGGGCCATGCCGGCGTCCGTGATCCGGGCGCAGTTGAAGAGGTCCAGTTCTTCAAGTTCCTTCCAATCAGCCAAGCGTTTCAATCCGGAATCGGTGATGTTGCAGCGGAACAACACGCATCGCAACTTTGGAAAACGGCGGAGTTCGGCAATACGTTCCATACCGGCGTCGGAAACGCGGCTGCCCACGAAGTTGATCAATTCCAGATCGGGAAAGAACCGGGCGTGTTCCAGCAAGGCCGGCAAGCCCTGGTCCGTGCGGATGTCGAACTCGGACACCTTCACGAACGGGTTGTAGCCCAACAGACTGTTCAGTCTCCGCGTTTGGGCCCAATCCCACTTCGCATCCTCTGCCTCGTAGACCACCATGTCTGCCTGGTAGACCTCGACGCCGCAAGGCGCCATCTCGGCAACCGCAGCGATTTGTTGCCCCAGTTGAAGCAGGTTGACGCCGACGGTGCCGAGCCAGAGGGCGAAGAGGGTCAGGCTGATGAGCATGCCGCGCAGGCTGAAACGGAACCGGTCTTCAGCGGGCAGATGCCACCAGCGCCAGATGACGGCGACCGTTGCGACGAGCATGGTGATCGCTATCAGGACAATCACCCAAGGGGCCGGATACCAAACGCGGAGGAGCCAGACCAACGTGGCAAGTGTGGCAAGGCAGGCCGCCAGGAAGGCGGCGAAGGTGCCCACGATCGATCCGAGGAAGACCAGCCGCCTCATCGGCCTGCTCCAGAGATAGCCCGGAAGGGTTCTTGTTACTAAAGACGCCTCCATTTCAGGTCAGTGTAGCAGGCGGTTGAAAACAGGTCCACTTTCGCACGTTCGAGCGGGAAATGGCCGAATCTGGGGCGGGTAGCACCGATGATTTTCCGAGAAACACCCTTCACTTCAGGCAACGTATTCGGAAAATCGTCGGTGTCGCCTTGGCGACAAGAGGATCTCACCGGGTAACGCCTCCTGCCAACTGACGCAACACCGACGATTTTGCGAAAACGCCGATGAAAATGGGGGCGATTATTCCGCAAAATCATCTGCTACCCGGTACTGTCGCCAAACTCAAGCAGCGCAACGCCTCCTGTTGCTGACGCAACACCGACGATTTTGCGAAAAGGCCGATGAAAATGGGGGGCTTATTCCGCAAAATCATCCGATTTTGCGAAAAGGCCGATGAAAATGGGGGGCTTATTCCGCAAAATCATCGGTGCTACCCGGTTTCTTCTGCCAGCGACGTTGTCGCCAAAAAAGCCGTCTCTTCGGAAAGAAAGCGATGACAAGTGACATGCACTCCAGGGGTGCTTGCAAGTTGTTTTGAAATACAAGGTTACGGCGCGGCTTTTTAGCCGTTTGCCGTTGTCGACGGCGGTGAAAATCGGTATATTGGGGGTTTGCTCAACATGCCCTCCAGACACCTTGGGCGCGACGCGATCGGGCTGGAGCCCGCAGAGCCCCCCTCGGTGTGATTCCTTGCGAGAGGTCCTTCCTTGTCCACTGATTCGAATCTCCCTCCGGATCCCCCAGAACCCCAAGGCGACACCCCCCCAGAAGGTCAGAGCGAAGATACCGCGGGAACGGTTCTTCCCATGTCCATCGAGGACGAGCTCAAGGGCAGCTATCTGACCTACGCCATGAGCGTGATCGTCAGCCGGGCCCTGCCCGACGTGCGCGACGGGCTGAAGCCGTCGCAACGCCGGATCCTCGTGGCCATGAACGACCTGAATCTCGGGCCTCACTCGGGCCGGATCAAGTGCGCCAAGATTTCCGGCGACACGAGCGGTAACTACCACCCCCACGGCGAAAGCATCGTCTATCCGACCCTGGTCCGCATGGCTCAGGAATGGAACATGCGGCACGTGTTGGTTGACAAGCAGGGCAATTTCGGGTCGATTGCCGGTCTGCCCCCGGCCGCCATGCGATACACGGAAGCCCGCATGTCGGCGATCGCCTCGCTCATGCTCGAGGATCTGAAACTCGACACGGTCGACTACATCCCGACTTATGACGAGCGACGGACGGAACCGACCGTTTTGCCGGCGAAGTTTCCGAACCTCCTGGTCAACGGCGCCAACGGAATTGCCGTCGGCATGGCCACGTCGATCCCGCCCCACAACCTGGGCGAGGTCTGCGACGGCCTGATTCAGTTGATCGACAATCCGGACACTTCCATCGACGAACTGCTGGGAGTGATCCAGGGCCCGGACTTCCCCACGGGAGGCGTGATCTGCGGGCGGAGCGGAATCCGCCGCGGATACCACACGGGGCGGGGCACCGTGGTGGTTCGCGCCCGGGCCCAGATCGAGGAAATGGGCCGCGGCCACCGGATTGTGGTTACGGAAATCCCCTACCAGCAGGCCCGCGATCGCGTGGAAGAGCGAATCGCGGCGCTGGTTCACGACGGCCGAATTCCGGAAATTCGGGCCATCCGCAACGAGAGCGACCTGAAAGAACCGGTTCGCCTGGTGTTGGAGCTGAAACGCGATGCGGATCCGGACATCGTGCTCAACCAGCTCTACAAGTTCTCGCCCCTGCAAGACACGTTCTCCCTGATCTTCCTGGCCCTGGTCGATGGCAAGCCGCGGGTTCTCTCGCTCAAGGGAATCCTGGAAGAGTTCCTCCGTCACCGGGTGAACGTGATTCGCCGCCGAACACAATTCCTGCTGGCTCGGGCGCGCCAACGGAAGCACACGGTGGAAGGCCTGCTGCTGGCCCATGCGAATATCGACGAAGTGATCCGGGTGATTCGTTCATCGAAAACCCAGGCTGAGGCGAAGGAACGCCTGATGCTGATCGAGTGTCCGGCGCCCATGCTGGCCCGGGCCTTGGGCGACGAGGGCTTCGCCCTGTTCCAGGAGGAACGAGGCGCCGCGGAGAACTACACGCTCACGCCCATCCAAGCCGACGCGATCCTCCGCATGACCCTGGGCCAGTTGGTCAACCTCGAGCAGGAGAAGCTGGGTGACGAGCACCGCAATCTGCTCTCCAGCATCGGCGAGTACTTGCGGATCCTGTCGGACGAGAAGTACATTCGCGACATCATTCGCGAGGACCTGGAGGAGGTCAAACGCAAGCACGCCGACGCCCGCCGCACGGAGATCAGCGGCGAAGAACTGGGTGACATCGATCTGGAAGACCTGATCGAAGAGGAGACGATGGTTGTCTCGATCAGTTCGAACGGCTACATCAAGCGCACCCCGATCACGGCCTACCGGGCCCAACGCCGCGGCGGCAAGGGGCTGAAAGGCGCCAAGACCGAGGACGAAGATCCGATCCAGCACCTGTTCGTGGCCAGCACCCATGCCTACCTGCTGTTTTTCACCAATTTCGGCAAGGTGTACTGGCGCAAGGTCTACGAACTGCCCCAGCTTGCTCGGGACAGTCGCGGCCGAGCGATTGTGAACCTGCTGCAGCTTGCCGAAGGCGAGCAGATCATGGATTGTCGCGCCGTCCGGGACTTCGAGAAGGGGGGCAATTTCCTCGTCATGGCCACGGCCGGCGGATTGGTGAAAAAGACGCCGCTCAAGGCCTACAGCCGCCCCATGAAGACCGGCATCATCGCGATCAAGCTGCGCGAAGGCGACGAACTGGTCGACGTGGTCGTGACCGAGCCGGGAGACGAGATTGTTCTCTCCACGGCCCACGGCATGGCGATTCGCTTCCGCGAGTCCGACGCGCGGGCTATGGGGCGCAACGCCAGCGGCGTGAAGGGAATCAAGCTGATCGGCGACGACAAGGTGATCGGCATGGTCGTGGCCGATCCGGACGCGTGTCTGCTCACCGTGTGCGAGAACGGCTACGGCAAGCGAACGCCCTTCGGCCCCAATTCACCGGCCGAGGACGCCGACAGCCCGGACGCCGCCGAGGAATCCGCGACCGAGTCTTCCAGCGAGTCGGAAGAGAACGGCTCCGACGAGCACTCGTCGCAGCGGAGCTACCGCACCCAGAAGCGGGGCGGGAAGGGGCTCCGCGACATCAAGACGACCAAGCGCAACGGCCCGGTGATCGGCATCGTCCGCATCTACGACGAAGACGAACTGCTCATGATCACGGCCCACGGCAAGCTCCAGCGGATCGCGGCCGACGAGATCAGCATCGTAGGCCGCAACACGCAGGGCGTGCGGGTGATGAGCCTCAGCGACGATGACACACTCGTCGCCGCCAAACGAGTTCCCCACGAGGACTCGGACGCCGAAGACGCCGAAGTGCCCGTGGACGAGGCCCCGAAAGCGAAGGGCGACGAGGCTCCGGAGGCGACAGAGAGCGGAGAGGCTCCAAAGCCGGCAGAGGGCGAAGAGCCGGGAGCGGATTCGGCTCCGGGCGAGTAGAACTCCAACGCCAGGAAATTGGGGCATGAAGCCATCGCTAGAGGAAGTTGCGGTCGTGCTGCGCACGGGCGGGCTTCCGTTTGATCTTATGCGAGAGACAGGTTTCAACTTACCATGCACACCGACAGCATCCTCGACTTGATCGGCAACACCCCCCTTGTCCGCCTGGGCGAAGAGAAGATCTACGGCAAGGCCGAGTTTCTCAACCCCGGCGGGAGCGTCAAGGATCGGGTGGCCCTGGCCATGCTGGAAGGAGCCGAGCGGGACGGGCGTCTCAAGCCCGACTCGATCATCTGCGAGCCCACCAGCGGCAACACGGGAATCGGCATCGCCCTGATCGGCCGAATGAAGGGCTACCCCGTCAAGATCGTCATGCCTGAGGGCATGAGCGAGGAGCGGAAGAAGATCATTCGCGCCCTCGACGCCGAGTTGATTCTCACTCCCGACCAGGAGAGCGTCGACGGCGCCGTGCGGAAAGCCAAGGAGATTGCCGAAAGCGATCCGCGAGTGTTCCTTCCCCAGCAGTTCGAGAACCCCGACAACCCGCGCTGCCACTACGAAAACACGGCCCAGGAACTCTGGCGGCAGATCCGGGGCGACATCGACTGCTTCGTGGCAGGCGTGGGCAGCGGCGGCACGCTGCAAGGCGTGGGCTCGTTCCTGAAGGAGCATAAGCCCGACGTGAAGGTCGTGGCTGTGGAACCCAAGAACGTGGCCGCCCTGCTGGGCCATGAACCGGGCCTGCACCAGATCCAGGGAATCGGCGACGGCTTCGTTCCGGCCGTGCTCGACATCTCCTTGGTCGACGACGTGATCGAAGTGACCGACGAAGACGCGATCAACACCACCCGGCAGGTCGCGCGGCAGTACGGCCTTCTCGTGGGCGTTTCGTCCGGGGCAAACGTCTGGGCGGCCCGGCAACTGGTCAAACGTTACGGCGGCAAGGTGGGGACGGTGCTGGCAGACCGGGCGGAACGGTATTTCAGCACGTCGTTGCTGTAAAGACCGGCCCGATCTTCTCCAGTCGCGCCTTCGTTTCCGCCATGAGGGTGTCTTCCGCGGCTTCATCTTCAGCCACGTAGGTGACGGAGAAGCGAAGGTAGGCGCCGGCATCATCCCACGGAACCGTGCAGATGGAATGCTCGGTGATCAGGTATTGGCTCGCTTCTTCTGCGTTGGCAAAGGTGCGTCCGTCGGCCAGGCCGGTGGGGCTCTTCGTGTAGAGGAAGTAGGAACCGCCGGGCACCTCGCATTCGAACCCGCAGGCCTTGAGCACGTCGACCAGCTTCACAAGTCGGCGGTGGTACTTGTCGCGTGTGGCCTGCGTGATGGAATCATCATCAAGGGCGGCCGCGGCGGCCTTCTGCACGGCGATGAACTGACCCGAGTCGCAGTTGTCCTTCACGTCCGCAAACGCCTGAACCAGGAGCGGGTGCCCGCAGACGAATCCGATCCGCCAGCCGATCATGTTCCAGCCCTTGGAAAGGGAATGGACCTCGACGCCCACGTCCTTGGCGCCGGGGGTCTGAAGGAAACTGAGCGGCTTCTGGTCGAAGCTCAACATGCCGTGGGCTGCGTCCTGGACGACAACGATCTCGTTGGCCTTGGCGAAGGCGACGACCTTTTCGAAGAACTCGGCCGTGGCCGTCTTGCCCGTGGGGCTGTTGGGATAGTTGATCACCAGCAGCTTGGCGCGGCGGCGAATGTCGTCGGGAATTCCGTCCAGGTCGGGATAGAAATCGTTCTCGGCCAGAAGCGGGAGGCGGTGAACCTCGCCGCCGTAGTAGCGTGTATGCGTGCCCGCGACGGGGTAGCCGGGCACAGTCATGAGGGTGGTGTCGCCAGGATTGATCAAGGTCGCGGGCAGGATGGCCAGTGCCGTCTTGGAGCCGATGCAGTGGTTGACTTCCGTGACGGGATCAATCTCGACGCCGAACTGACGCTGCATGAAGCGGGAGGCGGCTTCTTTGAACTCGGCGATGCCGTTGTCGGCATAGCCGCGGTTCTCGGGCTTGTCGATCTCGGCGGCCATCACGCGACGCACACTCTCGGGGGCCATTTCGTCGTTTTCGCCGATGCCGAAATCGAGCAGGGCTCGTTCCGGATGGTCCGCCAGGGCCTTCCGTTTCGCCCGCTTGATCTTCTCAAACTTGTAGATCTCGGTGTCTTTGCCGTAGTTGGCGCCGCCGATCCGTTCGGCAAACATCTTCTGAAAATAGGGATCACTCATGATTCTGGAGGCATCCAAGGAGGGCACGGCAGACGAAGGAGACGCAACTTGGCGGGTTGAGCGACAGGCGGGGCTGAAGCGACCGAAACGACAACTCCGGTGCCATGGTCCGCACCGAAATCCACCCTTTCGCTGTCACCAGGGGCCAGTCCCCTCAGTTGAGTGGGGACAAGAGTCGATTCAGGGAAACTGCCAGCCTATCGCAGCAAGGAGACAGCGCCAAGCGACCGAATGTTCTCCTTGCGGAAGAACAGGAAGTAACGAGGTACTTTGGGGCGGCCATGAGGTGTTGCATAACTCTATGCAAAGACAAGGTTTACACGGGCCGGGAAGAGATGCACGCAGCGTAGCGGCGGCAGTCGAGGCGAATTTCGTGACAGCCACGCCCGTTAGGTCTTACAGGAGGAGAGAAAAAACACCCCGTTTCAGATTTCGAGGCCCCTTACCCGTTCCTGATGCCTCAGCAGTACGTGGCGAGCGAGTCATTCACACCCGTTTAGGACAATTCTCGTTTCCGATTCCCGGATTCGCTTGTCTAATTGTCGGCAATCGCATAAAGTTCTCAGGGGTGACGATACGTGGCTGGGAGAGTGCTGAAGACGATCGTCAGAGTTTCTTGGGGAGACTGACAGTATGAACGAAAGCCTGTCTCGGCAGGAAGGGGCGCCGTCAGCCGAGCTCTTGGGGCGAAGAGTGCTTCTGGTCGACGATGAGCCAAGTTATCGCGACTCGCTTGGGCACATTCTCAACCAGGAGCGATACGACGTTCGCACGGCGTCCAGCGGGAAGCTGGCCATGGACATGGCGCGCGAGTTCTGCCCGGACATCCTGATCGTCGATTGGATGCTTCGGGACGAGATGGACGGAGTTCAGGTGGCCGAGCACCTGCGATCGGTGAATCCGGGCCTGAAGACAATCTTCATCACGGGCTACCGAACCTCACGCCTGGAGAGCCAAGTGCGGGAGGTGCCGTTTGCGCAGTTTCTGAGCAAGCCTTTCGCGCTCGACGATTTCCTGGAAGCCGTCCGTCTGGCGGCGATCGGAGCCATTCCAGAGGACGGCAGTCGCGAATAGCCATCTTCACGGGTTATTCACCCGCGTCATGCAGGAATTCGGCTGAGATGGTCCGCAGGGCGGCTTGGCCCAGTTCGGACTGGGAGCGTCGTTTGCCCACCGCATGCCAGGGACTCACTTCCGCTAGTTCTGGCATGATCTCGACGAGCTGGTTGACGAGAACCTCGGCCATGCGCTGGATGGGGCCCTGCGCGGATCGCTGCTTGATGGCCATGGCGGTTTTCATCAACTTGAGCAACTGGGCCCGCTTCATGACCGGCGTGGAAAGCGGCTCCTCGGCTTCGACCAGCAGTTCGTTGACTGGCACGTCGAGGACCTGTTGCCATTCGTAGAGAGTGCTGAGTGACAGATCCGTGTCTTCCTGCTCCATGTGTTTGACACTTGCCATGTCGAGATGGAGCCGTCGAGCGACGGTTCTCCGCGAGACACCTTGAATTCGCCGGACCTCCGCAAGGCGGTGGAGGGGACGATCGGCTCGGCGCACACGGACACTCGGAGCGTCGTGGACGTCTACGTGACGGATGCTCAATTCTGCAAGACTCATAACCCGTGCCTCCTCAGTTCACAGTCCGCCGGAGGAAGCAGTTCCCAGCAACCTCCGGTCAATTAGTCGCACGCCGAAGTGCGCAGCAGGCTGCATTCTTCGACTTACGAACCTACGACGTCACCTGTCCCAGAACCCTGATGAAAGAGGGCCACCCGAATCAACGCGGAGGATGGATTGGGAGGTTCTCCTTCGAACTTGCCCCGTGAACCTCTAGCCTACAGAGACTCGCGCGGCATGACGTGCGCTTGTGACCTGTTCCGTTGACTGCCAGCCTCGAAGATAAGTATGAGCCGAACGGCGGGAGGCAATCATTCCAACAGAATGATAACTGGAAGCCAGACTGTGTACAAGAGCTGAAAGCAAGAATCGCTCTCGGGGGGGCCGGAACAAGAAAAAGGGGCCCCGAAAAGCAATCGCAGATGTTGATGCAACTAGTTGCCACACCGGTGTTTCCGCCACCGGACGACACTCCGCCGCCACCGATTTTTCGCAAGAAATACTCGGCAAACAGGAGATTTTTTCGCGTTATTCGATGCTTGGTCTTATTCGCCAAGCGTGAAATTGCGAATGGCCTGGAGATAGTTGGGCCGGTTCGGGCGACTTGCCGGAGATGGGCCGCGATTGCAGGAGCCCGCGTGGCTCGTGCCCACTTCGATCTCAAACCACTTGCCGCCGGTTCTTGCCAATTCAGCTCGGAGCGTCAACTGATGACCGAGGCTGTCCCAGACATTCCCTGCGGTTTGCCGACGCACGATCTGGTAGCCGCCCTGCGTGGGCCCGTCGAGGCGACGAAACCGGCTCGGGTCATAGGCGGCCGTGGATGGCAGACGCCCCAACACGATCTCGTGGTCTTCGGACGCTCGCCACAAACGCCCAATTTCATCAATCGGCAAACTCGAGTCCTCATCGATGAGCAACACGTAATCGCTACGGCTCTGGCGGATGCCGAATTGGATGGCGCGGGTTCGGCCCCCGGAGTCCGCGTTGCGGACGACGCGGACCTGCGGAAACTGGGTCGACAACTCGCCGGCGACCTCGTAGGTTGCATCCGTAGAGCCGTCATCGACGATGAGGACCTCAAAACGGTCCGTCAATTCGGGAAGGATCTCAAGCAGCCGGCGGACATTGCCGGAAAGCGTCGCCTGGGAGTTCTCGACCGGAAGAAGGACAGTGAGTGATCGTTCCACGGAATTTCCTTTGCACGAGATGGGAGGACATCGTCGGTTTCTTAGTCGGCGTAATCGCTCTCGCGGCTGAAGTCATCCCTGAAGCGACCTCTTTAGGGGGCTCTTCCGGGACGCGCCGGTCATGCCGAATAGGCTGACCGCGACAGCCGGGGAGCAACGCATCCCAAAGGCCATGACAGTTCTGTAAGAACCGAGCTATCGCCCCCCCGCGTGCGGCCTTCGGCTTCCCCCGGTTTTTCCCGGCGGCTGAGCATCCGAGGCATATTTGCCCCCTCTGAAGGGCTGGCCCTGGCAAGCCGTGAGCGAGCCGGTTATGCTGATTAGTTTCGGGAAAGGGAGAACTCTTCGGCAGGAAGGGGTGTCTTTCGCGGCAGGTAACGGAAGAATCCCTCAGTGATACAACGCGGAGAAAAGCCATGTCGGAAGCGTGTGACAAGTCAGATCAGGGTCCCGACTTTGCCAAGTGCGAAGATCTTCTGCCCGCCATTGCTCAGGATGTCGCCACTGGCGACGTGCTGATGATGGCCTACATGAACCCCGAGAGCTATGCCGAGACGCTTGCAACAGGGCGTGCGGTTTATTACAGTCGCAGCAGACAAAAACTGTGGCGCAAAGGCGAAGAAAGTGGAAATGTCCAAAAGGTCCATGCCATCTACATGGACTGCGATCGGGACACGATCCTGCTCAAGGTGGAGCAGATTGGCGGAGCCGCGTGCCACATGGGATACAAGAGCTGCTTCTATCGCAAAGTGACTCCCGAAGGTCTTCAGGTCGAAGGGGAACGCGTTTTCGATCCGGCCGAGGTTTACAAAAAGGGGTAACACTTCAACCGGGTGAAGTAACTGCAAAGGCCGGTAGACGCCAAAAGACTGACAAGCACGGAAACCGCTTTGGGGCGGCATCTGCTCTTGCCAAGTCATCTTGATTTGCCCGCCTTCCGGACGCGTGTGCCATTCCTCCAGATGGCTGAATCGATACCAAAAAGGGTTAACAGGGACCCGAGACGACGGGTGTAGAATCCATGGGAAATATGTTGAAACTTGGAATTCCGGCAGGGAGTCTGAAGGACGCCACGGCCGAGTTGTTTCGCCGAGCCGGCTTCAAAATCACCTTCAGTTCGCGGAGTTACTATCCGGCGATTGATGACGACGAGATCGAGTGCTTGTTGATCCGCGCCCAGGAGATGGCTCGCTACGTGGAAGACGGCGTGCTGGATGCGGGCCTGACGGGTTACGACTGGATCCAGGAGACCGGTGCCCAGGTGCATGAAGTGGCGGAACTCGTGTTCTCCAAGGTCAGCCGGCGTCCGGTTCGCTGGGTGCTTTGCGTACCGGAGGAGTCGCCCGTCCAAACCGTCAAGGACCTGGAGGGCAAGCGGATTGCGACGGAAGCCGTCGGCCTGACGGAACGCTACCTGAAGAAGCACGGCGTTTCGGCGCGAGTCGAGTTCAGCTGGGGCGCGACCGAGGTCAAGCCGCCCAAGCTGGCCGATGCTATCGTCGAGGTTACCGAGACGGGCAGCTCCCTGCGAGCCAACAACCTCCGGATCGTCGACGAGGTGATCCAGAGCACGACGCGGTTCATCGCCAACAACGATGCCTACGCCGATTCCTGGAAGAAACAGAAGATTGAGGACATCTCCCTGATGCTCAAGGGCGCCATGGCGGCCGAGGGCAAGGTGGGCCTCATGATGAACGTGCCCAAGGAAAGCCTCGGCAAAGTGCTCGCCCTGCTGCCCGCCTTGCAGAAACCCACGATTGCAGGCCTCTCGGAAGAGGACTGGGTCGACGTCAACACGATCATCGACGAATCGATCGTCCGCCATATCATTCCGCGCTTGAAAGCGGCGGGCGCCCGAGGTATCGTCGAGTATCCGCTGACGAAGATCATCGACTGAGCCTCCAGGAAAACACGGTCCTGTGCCGGGCTGGCTCCGGCACAGGCTCCTGCCCGAGCCGAGGAGTTGGTTTCCCGGGCCGGCTCGCGGGTGTCTGTCGTTCGGATTCCAATGCACCGCACCTCTTGGCCAGGAGACTGAGACATGTTGCGATTCTTCGCGTCGTTTTGCCTTCTGCTTCCGCTTGCTTGCTGTCCGGTTCTTTCTGCGGGCGAACCGGCCCCCACCGATCTGCCGCTGGTTTTTCAAGACGATTTCGAAAATGGAACCGGCAACTGGGAACCCACCGATCCGAGTGCGTGGCGAATCCAGGAGACGGATCGCGGCAAGGTCTACAATCAGTTTCGCTTGAGCAAGTACGAGCCGCCCCATCGCAGCCCGTACAATATCTCGCTTGTCAAGGACATGCTCGTAGGAGATTTTGTCCTTACGGCCGACGTGCAGAGCACGAACGCGAACGCGGGCGCCCATCGCGACATGGACGTGTTTTTCAACTACCAGGACAACAAGCACTTCTACTACGTCCACATGGGCGCGCGGCCGGATCCTCATTCGAGCCAGATCATGATCGTCAACGACGCGCCGCGGAAGATGATCACCAAAAATGAATCGCCCGGCATCCCCTGGACGAACGGATGGCACAAGGTGAAGATCGTCCGTCGCGTGAAGGACGGAACGATCGAGATCTATTTCGACGACATGGCCAAGCCCAAGATGGTTGCCAAGGACAAGACGTTCACCTGGGGCCAAGTGGGCATAGGCTCCTTTGACGATCATGGCAACTGGGACAACTTCAAGCTCTACGGCGTGAAGGTAGAAAAGCCGTAACACTTCAGCCAAGTGAAGTGGCAGGAAAGGCCGGTAGGCGACAGAAAACTGACAAACACGGAAATCGCTTCGCGACAACACCTGCTCTTGCCAGGTTATCTCAGTTTGCTCGTCTTCCGGCCACGTATTCCATTCCTTCAAATGGCTGAACAGATACGAAAGGCCGAAGGAATCGCGATGAGCGCAGAAGCACGGCTGTCGGCCAAGTTGGCCGAAAGGGAAATGGACCTGCCCGCCGCGGCTGAGGCCAAGGGGTTGTATAAGACCGTCGTGTTCGACGGATCCCTGGCGTACACGTCCGGCCATTTGCCGATCACGGCGGAAGGCGAGATCCTGCGGGGCAAGCTGGGCGACGACTTGAACGTGGAGGCCGGTGCCACGGCCGCCGAATTGACGGCGTTGAACATCCTGGCGACCATGAAGGCCGCCCTCGGCTCGATCGACCGGATTCGCCGGGTCGTCAAGGTGTTCGGCATGGTGAACTGCACACCCGATTTCGACCAGCAGCCAGCGGTGATCAACGGGGCCAGCCAGCTTCTGGCCGACGTGTTCGGCCCCGACCACGGGGTCGGCGCCCGCAGCGCCATGGGAGCCGGCTCGCTTCCGCTGGGAGTGCCGGTCGAAATCGAAGCCGTGTTTGAGGTGGAACGGTAGTTCCATCGGACGGACTGGGTTGCCGGTTGAAGTTTGCCGCCGTTTCGTGTCGATAGAATTCGACAGGTGCCTTCATGAACGCGCCCATTGCCGGCCAGCGAAGCCCGCAAATCTTCGCTATTTCCCCACGGCAATTCCCCGGTGCGTCGACGTTGCTCCTTTGGCAGCGATATTGGTTGGATGTGGGAGTGGTTGTTATGTCCCAATCGGTCGAGTCTGTCATCTCCAAGCTGATCCAGCGGCTCCACGACGCCGATCCCGTGGTGCGTCGCAATGCGGCCGGCGCTTTGCGCCTGCACGGTCGCCGGGCCTCTCTTGCCGCCGACGAACTGGCTCGGCTCACCCACGACGACGATGCCTGCGTACGTCGCGAAGCCCAGCGAGCGTTGTCTCGTCTGCGCGAGTCGGCGGCCTGAAACGGAAACGCGTCGCCGGATCGATCACCGCCTCACCCCCCCGGCCTCTATCCCTTCATTCTCCCCGCTTGCAGGGGAGGAAATCTCACGGTTGAGGTTCGCAATCTTCTTTCCCTCACCACTTCGAGTGAACTCTGAAAAGGGGTGGTTCTGTCTTTTGCGATGGTGCGCACCGTGGGCTATACTGCCCCTTTGCCGATCTAACCCGCCTATCTTCCCATCGAAAGGACAACACCATGCGAGCCCAAAAACCAAGTCGTCTCATCCTCTGCCTGTTTGCAGCGGCGCTGTGTGGAGCCACCGTCGCGCAAGGCGCCGACAAGATCAACGTGCTCCTCATTGCCGGCGACGACGTCGCCCCGGCCCACAACTGGCGCGAGATCTCCGAGTCGACCCGGGAAGTCCTGGTCGATTCAGGCAATTTCGATGTCCGCGTCTGTGAAACGCCGACCATTCTCGAATCGCCCTCCGCCCTGGCCGCCGCCGATGTGATCGTGTTGACCATGTTCAACCGGAGTCTGCCGACGATCAGCGATCAAGCGAAAGAGAACCTCGTGAATTTCGTGAAGGGCGGCAAGGGCTTCTATGTCCAGCACCTGGGCAGCGCCTCGTTCAAGGAATGGGACGAATTCGGCAAGCTCTGCGGTCGCAAGTGGGTCATGGGAACCTCGGGCCACGGCCCTCGCAGCGTGTTTGCGGCGAAGATCGCCGACAAGACGCATCCGGTGACCAAGGGGCTCGCGGACTTCGAAATCGACGACGAACTGTACGCCAAGCTCCAGGGCGACACGCCGATCCACCCGCTCGTCACGGCCGACTCCGATTGGAGCAAGGTGACCGAACCACTCGTGTTCACCGTCGAGTACGGCAAGGGGCGTGCGATCCACAACGCCTTCGGCCACGACCGCAAGGTCATCACCGACCCGAACATCGCCAAGCTGATCTGCCGCTCGGTCGAGTGGGTCGCAACCGGGAAGGTAACGGACTGAACCGGAATAGCCGTGAACAGGAATAGCCGGGCTCTTGAACCGACCACCTCAGATCAGGCCGCCTGACCACTGGGGTTGCAAAGCTAGCCCGGCTCTTGGTTTCAATTGCAGCCCGGCTGAACTGGAATAGCCGGGCTCTTGCATCAACCACCTCAGATCAGGCCGCCTGACCACTGGGGCTACGGAACTAGCCCGGCTCTTCGCTCAATGGTTGTCGACCTCAAAAGCCCGGCTGCAAATCAAGCAGCCCCTGGAACTGCCACGTCTGTTTGCCGCGTGACCAAAGCAGCCGGGCTGAACTGGAGTAGCCGGGCTCTTGAACCAATCACCTCGGATCAGGTCGCCTGACCGCAGAGGTTGCGGGCTAGCCCGGCTCTTCACTCAATGGTTGTCGACCTCAAAAGCCCGGCTGCAAATCAAGCAGGCCCTGGAACTGCCGCGTCTGTCTGTCACGCGACCAAAGCAGCCGGGCTGAACCGGCACGTCGTCAAATCTCGACACTCAAACCGGGCTTGGGGGCCGGATAGATTCCATCGGGGCCTTCATGAATGGGGGGCTCCGATTCAAGGGTCAAGTGGTCGATGTCGGCGACCCACTGGAAGTCGGAGTTAACCACTTCGTCCCAGGTAATCATCTTGCCCGTGTGGGTTGCAGCACGTCCCATAATGCCTGCGAAGTTGGATTGGGCGGCCCGATGGGCTTCGTTGTGCTTCTTGTCCTGGCGGATCGCATCGAGCAGCACCTGCCATTCCACATCGTAAGGATTGGGTTCCGGCGCATCCGCTTGCCAGACGACGTTTTCCGGAACCATATTCTGGTTCTTGTAGATTTTGGGTTTGGGCTGGCCCAGGGCGGCCATGAGCAGGGCCGAGCCTTGGGACCCGTGGGCGTAGTCGGTGTACGTGCCCCAACAGTTCTTCATGTGGCGTGAGAAAGCGAAGAGCTTGGCCCCGTCGGCGAACGTGTATTCGACCGTGTAATGGTCGAACTGGTTGCCGGCTTCCTCGTAGCAACGTCCGCCCATGCCCTGGGCCGAGATGGGCCAGGCGTCTTTGGCCCAGCAGGCGACGTCGATGTTGTGGCAGTGCCAGTCGATGTAGAAGCCGGACGAAACCCAACTGAAACTGTTGGCGTGCTGGAGTTGGAACTTGATCTCGTTCTCGCCCTCAGGCCGCCGGGGGCAATGGACCGGTCCATGGACGCGGTAGATGCGCAGCGTGTGCAAGTCGCCGATCTGGCCGTCGTGGATTCGCTGGATGACTTCCTGCCGACCCTTGGAGTGGCGCCACATGAAGCCGACGCTGACCTTGAGGTTCTTCTCGTCGGCCTTTTGGGCCGACGCCATCAGGCGTCGCGTTGCCGGCGAGTCGGTGGCGAAAGACTTCTCCATGAAGACGTTCACGCCCTTCTCCACGGCGTATTCGAAATGGGTGGGCCGAAACGCGGCATGGGTGGTGAGCAGCACCACGTCGCCGGGGCCGAGGCAATCGATTGCTTTCTTGAAGGCGTCGAAGCCAAGGAACTGGCGTTCTTTCGGAACGTCGATCTTGTCGGCGAACTGCGTGGAGAGGTTCTTCAGACTTCCCTGGAGCCGATGCTCGAACAGATCGGCCATGGCGACAAGCTTCACGGGCCCTCCGGTCGTGCTGAAGGCGTTTCCAACCGCGCCGGTTCCACGGCCCCCGCAGCCCACAAGGGCCAGCTTGATCGGGGTCTCGCTTCCGGCGGCGTGCACGTGCGGGACGGCAAGTGTGGCCAAGCCGGCGGCGGCAGCAAATCCACCCGATCTCTTCAGGAACTCGCGACGTGTTGGTTCCTTTTCTCGCATCGTATATCCCCCATAGTTGTGGCGTGAGGCTGAATATGACGCCGTTTTCTCCGATGAGGGGCCGGTAATCAAGCCGATTCAACCGGAGTCGTTGCTGACCGGCTTCGGCTCCAAGTCGGACTTCGTGACCTTGGGGCTCCGGCTGTCCTGACGAGGCGATGTCGCAAGTCGTTTCAGGGCAAGTACTTGCCTCGCAATGCCAGTCCTTGCGTTCAGCCTTTCTCGGTCGCCTTCGTTGAACACATTCCTATTGACGCAAACTGCCGGAATACCTACCTTTGCGCCTGAAATCGTCTCTTGGTACCGTCGGGGAGCGTCTATCCGCTGGGATGGCCTTGCCGACTACCCGTCCGATCGCGCCCGGGCGCTGTCTGAGACGATACGATCCCTTGTCGTGGGCCGGCTGCCGATCTCAACAGGATGTTGCCCCCACACCAGCATGGAAGCGAAAAACATGAACCGATCTGCCGACGATCAGGCTGCTGAAATCCCCGCCGTCACCAGCGTTCCCCTCCTGGATCTCAAGCGTCAACACGATCCGCTGCAGGACGAGTTTGCCGCGGCCCTGGCCAAGATCTGCCAGTCCGGTTGGTTCTGCCTTGGGCCGGACGTAAAAGAGTTGGAAGAGAGCGTTGCCACCTACAGCCAGGCCAAGCACGCCATCGGCTGCGGGTCCGGCAGCGACGCTCTGCTGTTGGCCCTGATGGCCCTGGATCTTGGGCCCGGCGACGAAGTCATCGTGCCCAGCTTTACCTTCTTCGCCACGGCCAGCGCGGTGGCTCGCCTCGGAGCGACTCCGGTCTTTGCCGACATCGACCCGGTCACGTTCAATATCGACCCGGCCGACGTGGAGCGCAAGATCACGTCGAAAACCAAGGCGGTCATTCCGGTTCATCTCTACGGACAGTGCGCGGAGATGGACGTGCTCATGCAGATCGGCAAGGCGGGCGGAATTGCGATCATCGAGGACGCCGCCCAAGCGATCGGGGCGGAATTCGACGGATGCCGGGCCGGCTCGATCGGTCACATGGGTTGCTTTAGCTTCTACCCCACAAAAAACCTGGGCGGGGGCGGCGATGCCGGCATGGTTACCGCGAACGATGACGAACTGGCCAAGAAGATTCAATTGCTCCGCGTTCACGGGATGGCGCCGCGCTACTACCATGGCCTGATCGGCGTCAACAGTCGAATGGACTCCTTCCAAGCGGCCATCCTGAATGTGAAACTGCCTCATCTGGATCGTTGGACCCGGATGCGGACGGAAAATGCGCAGCTCTACACCGACATGTTCATCGATGCCGGACTGGACCGGATTCTCGGTCTTCCGCGAGCCTTGCCTCACCGGCGGCACGTCTGGAATCAGTACGTAGTCCGCGTGCCCGACTCGCGCCGCGATGACTTGCGGACCTTCTTGAACGAGGCGAAGATCGGGGCCGAGATCTACTACCCCATGGGGCTCCATGAGCAGGAGTGCTTTGCCTACCTGGGCTATTCGCGCGGCGATCTGCCGGAAACCGACCGGGCAACGGAAGAAGTTCTCGCCCTGCCGATCTTCCCCGAATTGACCGCCGCCGAACAGGCGGCCGTCGTCGGCCGAATTGGCCAGTTCTTCGACGGTCCGGCCAAGGGCCACAAGCTGGCCGGCCCAAACTTCCTCAAGCGGCGAAGTGGGACCGTTCGAGAGGAACAGGCGTAGTCGTTCGGTGTTCGTGTCCCCTTGGGGTCAGGGGCCCGCCGACAACGATTGTTCGGCAATCGCCCTTTGTGTAAAATGGGAAACCGAGACGCCTTGCAAGCAATCCTTGTAGCCTGTAGAGCGGTCCCTGCCCCCTTCCCACGATTTTCTTTTCGACGACCAACGTCTCATGACTACCAAAGAGAAGATCCTCACCGTCATTAAGTCGCTAGATGACGACGTGTCGATCGACCAGGCGATTGACCGCCTATACCTGCTTCGGAAGATCGAAATTGGCATCCAGCAAGCCGATGCGGGAAAAGTGATCGATCATGACGAGTTCATGAAGGAACTCGACGATGGCGAAGCGATTTAGGATCTAGGTCCTCGTCGATTTCGTGTTGCGGGTGAAGGTGGTAACGCATGGGGTCGACGCTGACGACAATTGGTTTCTTCCTGGCACTCTTCGGCGCAGCTCTCATTTGCTATGCCTTTGCTCTTCAGTGGGGATCGCGATGGGCCGGGGCGTCGAACGTGACATTCCGGAGAGCCCTGGGGCTTCTTGTGGCGATGGCAGTCGCTCGCACGGTTCTGAAGATCGCTTACCAGGTAGCGCTATCGCCAACCGTGTCGACGGGGACCGCTGCCCAGCTCGGGTTGCTCGCCATCCAACTCTTCGTAATCTGTGCAATTGTCTCTCGTGGTTTTCGGCTGACCATGGGGCGAGCGTTTCTGGCCTGCCTGCCGATGCTTGTGCCGGCTATTGTGTTCTCGAGCCTCATGCTATTCGTCGTTCGTCCGTATGTGCTCGAAGCCTACGTGATTGCTCGAACTCCATGGCGCCGACGCTTATGGGCCCACATGTGACGACCTCTTGTCCGGTATGTCAAGGTACGGCCGTTGGGTCCCCGACTCGCGAGCATGGTCCGGGAATAATCCAGGAACGAGCCGTTATCTGCTGTCAGCAGTTCCACACAAGTTGGAGCGCGGGGCCGTTCGAAGAGGTCGATTCTCGCGATCGCATTCTTGTGAACAAGTGGCTCAAGCCTCGCCGCTGGGACATACTCGTATTTCGCGTTCCCGATGACCCCTCGACCAACTACGCAATGCGTTTGGTGGGGCTGCCCGGCGAGGAGGTTGTGATCCGAGACGGAGCGGTCTGGATCGACGGCAAGAAGCTCGATCCGCCTGAGCCAATTCGCGGGCTCCGCTACACGACGACTTTCGAATTCAGCCGAAATCGCCTCGGTTCCCCGTCGTCGTGTATCTGGGGATCGGAGGATCACCCGGCCTTCCTCTACCCGGACGAGTACTTCGTCCTCGGCGATTTTTCCGAGAATTCGAGAGACTCTCGACTCTGGGAGTTTGGCGCCGAAGGTCATCTTCCCTACGCGTTGCCTGAGTCGCACATCATCGGCGTGGTGACTCACCTCTATTGGCCCGTTGGCCGTTGGCGGGCGTTTCGCTGAACCGCCGGACTGCCACCTCTTCTTGTCTTGCTCCAGAGTGCTCTCTTCCTGGGCAAACAACTTCCAGCCGTCACTTGCCCCCTGGACGCGGCATGTCTTGCGGGTTGCGATCCCTTTGCGCGGACTTTGGCAGGCAGAACGTGGCTTCTCCCGGGCCTCTTAACGCAATCCTAACGATCCTAACACAAAGATAACGCCCCGCTAATAAACGGGTAATCGCGGCGTCTTAGAATTCCCTAAACCGGTGGGGGCGTTTCGCGCGAGGGTTGCGTTCAAACTTGCCGGCCTGCTGACGAAATCGGAACACCAAGTCACAGTTTGGAAGGGTGGGCAAGTCGCCTGCATCACGACGAGGATGAAACAAGGAGACCGTTTGATGAGAAATCGAGTCGCAGCTTTTCTCGTAGCCGCCTCAGTGCTGGCAGTCGGTGCGGCAGCCTACGGCGCCGACGAACTCCCTGAGTACAAGGCTGTCCCGGGCATTTCGGGAAATCTGGTGGGCGTCGGTTCCGACACGCTCAACAACATGATGGACATGTGGCTTCAAGAGTTCCAGAAGCTCTATCCGAACGTAACCGGCTCCTACAAGGGCGAGGGATCGAGCACGGCTCCCCCGGCTCTGATCGAGGGGACTTCCCAGTTGGCGCCCATGTCGCGCGCCATGAAGGACGAGGAACTCGACGCCTTTGAGAAGAAGTTCGGCTACAAGCCGACCCAGTTGCCGGTGGCCCTCGACTGCGTGGCCGTGTTCGTCCACAAGGACAATCCGGTTCGCGGCCTGACGATTCCCCAGGTGGACTGCATCTTCTCGTCGACGCGCAAGAGCGGTTACGCCGACGTGGCCAAGTGGGGCGACGCGGGCCTGAAGGACAACCCAGAGTGGGCCGATCTTCCGATCAGCCTTTACGGCCGAAACTCGGTGAGCGGCACCTACGCCTTCTTCAAGAAGAAGGCCTTGCTGGGCGGCGACTACAAGAACACGGTCAAAGAGCAACCCGGTTCGGCCGCCGTGGTCAACGGCGTGGCCAGCGACAAGGGCGGCATCGGCTACTCCGGAATCGGCTACAAGACGGCGGACGTGCGAGCGATCCCGCTGGCCAAAGACGGCAAGACCGATCTGGCTGAGCCGACTTTCGTCAACGCCTTGAACGGCACGTATCCCCTGGGACGCGCCCTCTATATTTACGTGAACAAGAAGCCCAACGAGCCCTTGGCTCCGATCGCTGCCGAGTTCATCAAGTTCGTGCTCTCCAAGCAGGGCCAGGCCATCGTCGAGAAGGACGGCTTCGGCGCGTTGCCGGTTAAGGAAGCCGCAGCCGTTTTGAAGAAGATCCAGTAAACCGATTTTTCCCTGGCCAGCGCGGTTTCCGCGCTGGTCATGCTGCGTCGATTCCCCCAATCAGACGCACCCGGCCCGCCTTCCGATCGAAGTTTCGGAGGGCGGGCCCTTCTTACCTTTCGCGAGTTGAACCACGATGCCGATTGAAGCGAACCCAACGCGGCTTGCACGCGTGAAACTGGCCGATCTGCTGGCCCGATTCGTGATTGTCTCGGGCGGAGTGATCGTGATCGGCAGCGTGATCGCCGTGATGGTGCTGCTGATTTCCGTGATCTTTCCGCTCTTCGGCGGCACGCACGCCGAGGTGGAGGTGACGTGCCCTCTTCCGCTTGAGGTCGGCGATTCGGAAGTCTTGCGAGTCGGCGTGGATCGGGTTGAGTTGGGGGAGTCGGTCGGCAACGACGCCCTCTCCGCCTACACGCTCACCAAGGACGCCGTGTTCAGCTTCTTTGATTTCCTGCCGGAGGGCAAAACGCGGGACGCGGAATTGAAGCCGGTTTTGCTGGATCATAAGACCGTGGAGCCTCCCGACGGCTCGCCGCGCCGGCTCCTTTCGGTCGAGCAAGCGAGCACCTCTCAGTTCACCCTGGTTTGGACCGACGGAGCCGTATCGCTCGTTGAGGCGTCGGCGGTGGCTCAGTTCGACGACATCGGAACCCGCAGCGTGCGCTACGACCTGGAGACGCTCGCCAGTTTCGGCCCCGACAAGGATGGAAAAGCAGTGCGCGCCGTCGCCCAGTCGGGCGAAGAAGGATCGGTGGCCTGCGCCAAGTTGCTTGAAAACAACCACATCGTCGTCGAGCAGCAGACGGTGGTGACGACCCTCTTTGGAGAGGGTGAAACCGAAACCAACCGCCTGGTGATCGACGACGCTCCCGGACAGGTGACCGCATTGGTGATGAACAAGAGCGGGACGGCTCTTTTTGCGGGAACCGAAGACGGGCATCTCGACCGCTGGGTGTTGAAGGACGGCGAGATCAAGCGGCACGAATCCACGATGCTGCCGGACACGGCGTCCGTGACGGCCATGACGATGGTGTTCGGCGACATTTCCGTGGCCGTGGGCGACGCCCGGGGACGCGTGACGACGTGGGCTCCCGTGCGAACCGAAGAGGGAAGCGAAACCCAATCGCTGCAATTGATTCATCGCCTTTCGGAACACGACAGCCCGGTCTGTGAGATTCTGCCTTCGCAGCGGAACAAGTCGCTGCTGAGTTTGGACGAGAACGGCACGGTGTGCCTGGACTACATGACGAGCGAGAAGCACCTGGCCACGTTTGCCGCCGACACGCCCTTGACGACCATCGGCTACGCGCCGCGAGGCAACGCGATGGTGGGGCTGGACGGCCGGAAGAACCTGAGGATCTGGGAGATTGACAGTCCCCATCCGGAAATCAGTTGGCAGGTTCTCTTCGGCAAGGTGTGGTACGACAACCACGACGAACCGAAATACCTATGGCAATCGAGCGGCACGGACGAAGCCAAGTTCAGCCTGGTTCCGGTGATTTTCGGGACCTTGAAGGCGACGGTCTACGCGATGTGTTTCGCCGTTCCGCTGGCGTTGTTCAGCGCCATGTACGTGAGCCACTTCACCACGCCGGGCTTTAAGCGAACGATCAAGCCGATCGTCGAGATCATGGCGGCCGTTCCCACCGTGGTCGTTGGGTTCCTGATCCTGCTTTGGGCGGCGCCCTTGGTCGGCAGTTGGATCGTGGGAGTGTTTCTCGGCTTCGTCACGATTCCGCTGACCTTCGTCGCCTTCATGATGTTCTGGCAGACGATCCGGCAGACAAACTTCGCCAAGCGCGTGGAAAGCGGCTACGAGTTCCTCGTCCTCATCCCCGTCGTGGTCGTCGGAGCGGCAATCGCCATGGCGCTGACCGGGCCGGTCGAATTCCATTTCTTCGCCGGCGACTTCCGCCAGTGGCTGGTCGACACGATGGAGACGCGCTACGACCAGTTGAACAGCCTCGTCGTGGCCATTGGGCTGGGCTTTGCGGTGATCCCGATCATTTTCTCGATTTCGGAAGATTCCCTGTCCGACATTCCCCATAGCCTGACGGCGGCTTCGCTGGCCATGGGGGCGAGCCGCTGGCAGACCGTTTGGCGGGTGATCCTCCCGTCGGCGAGCCCCGGCATTTTCGCGGCCGTGATGATCGGTTTTGGCCGAGCCGTGGGTGAAACGATGATCGTCTTCATGGCTGCGGGCAACACGCCCTTGTTGGATTGGAACCCGTTTAACGGATTTCGCACGCTCTCGGCGAACATCGCCGTTGAGATTTCCGAAGCCCCGCAAGGGGGCACCCTTTATCGCGTCTTGTTTCTATGTGCAGTGCTCCTGTTTCTGATGACGTTTCTTCTGAACACGCTGGCCGAACTGGTTCGGAGCCGCCTTCGGAAGAAGTACGGACGGCTCTAAAGCGGCTTGTCGACAAGCGCAGCTTCTGGGGTCAGGGCGAACCGTTCGTTTGGGCGACGGGCGGCGCGCTGGCGTTCACCCTTGCGCTCACGTTGCTGTTGCTCGGCGTGGTGCTCTGGAACGGCCTGGGCGTTTTCTGGCCCTCCGCCATTCACCTGGTCACCCTCCGCGACGGCACTCAGCTTCTCGGCGAAATCGTCGAACGCGACACGACCAAAGTGCGCTTGTTCGACGAGGAGACCGAGGCCGACCGGGAGGCGGGCAGGTTCAAGTTCCGACCGGTCGAACGTTGGAAAATCAAAGTCGGCAACCGCGAGAACGGCCCGGCGTTTCAATGGGTCGACTGTGAAATTCGCGAGGACGCGCAGCCCGACGGCAACGGCGCGTCGGGAACGCACGAGTGGGTCTCCAATATCGCCGAGATCACGGAGCCGGACGACGCCTACAAGCTCGATCGCATGACCGACCTCAATTACTTCGGATTTCTCAAGGAGATTCAAGCCCCGGAGTTGCCGTCGATCCCGGCAGGTCCGCTCCCGCAGCGGCTTTCGGCCGCCCTGGCGGCGGCCAAACGCGTGGAAAAAGCGGAGATCCAGCCGATCCAGTCCGACGAATCGGTGATCGAGCGGGAATTGACGTCGGTGATCGCCCCCGAGAAAGTCGCGCTCAACTACGAGAAGAAGCAACTGATCAAGCGGAGCCGATCGAGCGAAGGTTCCTTCGGGTCCACCGAGTTCAGCTCGCGAATTGCGGAAATCGACCGGCAACTGGCGGCGTTCGTTCAACGCGAAGATCAGCTTAAGGAAGAATCCCACGCCCTTGCCGGCCGGCGCGGCAAGGCTGAGGCCGCGCTTCGCACGAATGTCGCCGTGTTTGTGGATTCCCACGGCCGCGAGCAGTCCATACCGCTGATCGGCATCGTGCGTTTCACTCGCCCCAACTCGATGGGGCTGGGCGCCAAAGCGGGCCACTACGGCGCCAAGATTTGGGAAATGCTCTCGGATGATCCCAGGGAAGCCAACCAGGACGGCGGGCTGTTTCCGGCGATTTTCGGCACCGTGCTGCTCGTGTTCCTCATGTCGATCACGTGTTTTCCGCTCGGGGTGCTGGCGGGGATCTATCTTGGAGAATACGCCAAGCAGGGACCGCTGGTTCGCCTGGTTCGCGTTGCCGTGAACAACCTGGCCGGCATTCCGTCGATCGTTTACGGGATCTTCGGCCTCGGCTTCTTCATCTACCTGTGCGGAGGCGCCCTGGACGGCTGGCTGTTTCCCGCCTGGGTCGACGCCGGCAAGCCTGTTTTCGGCCAGGGCTGCATCTTCTGGGCCAGCCTCACCCTGGGCCTGCTGACGATTCCGGTCGTGATCGTCTCCACGGAAGAGGCCTTGATGGCCATCCCGCGCGACGTGCGCGAAAGTTCCTACGCGCTGGGGTCGACGAAGTTCCAGACCCTCGTTCGGATCCTCGTGCCCATGGCCTCGCCCGGCATGATGACCGGGTTCATCCTGGCCATGGCCCGCGCGGCGGGCGAGGTGGCCCCTCTGATGATCACCGGAGCGGTGAAAAGCGCGCCGGTGCCGATCCAAGAAACACTGCCCTTCATTCGCCTGGATCGCCAGTTCATGCACCTGGGCTTTCACATTTTCGACATCAGTTGCAAATCGCCCAATGTGGAGGCCACCAAGCCGATGGTCTACGTGACCACCCTGCTGTTGTTGGCGATCGTGTTGACCATGACGAGCGTGGCCATCTGGCTCCGCAACCGGATGCGGAAACGTTTTGAACTGCGAACGATCTAACAAGCAAGATCCTGCCATGAGTTCCACCGTGCAAGACAAGCCAAAGAAGTCCATTGACCTCGCCTCTCCCGCCGACGTGGTCGCGGAACGGAAGAAGAACCGCGAGCCCGATCAGACCGGCGCGACCGAGCCGATTGTCTCGGCCCGCGAGGTCGACCTGTTCTATGGGAAGTCGCAAGCCCTGTTCAACATCAACATCGATTTTCCCCGAGGCGACGTGACGGCCCTGATCGGCCCCTCCGGCTGCGGCAAATCCACCTTTCTCCGCTGCTTGAACAGGATGAACGACCTGATCGACAGCGTGCGCATCACCGGATCCATCAAGCTCGCCGGCGACGAGATCCTGGATCGCACCCTCGACATCATCGAGTTGCGTCGCAAGGTGGGCATGGTCTTTCAGAAGCCGACGCCCTTCCCCAAGTCGATCTACGAGAACGTGGCCTACGGGTTGCGGATCGCCGGCATCAACCGCAAGACCGTGCTCGACGAAGTGGTGGAAAAGAGCTTGAAGCGAGCCGCCTTGTGGGAGGAGGTCAAGGACCGCCTGCACGATTCGGCCTTGGGACTCTCCGGCGGCCAGCATCAGCGTCTTTGCATCGCCCGGGCGATTGCGATCTCCCCGGAAGTGATCCTCATGGACGAGCCCTGCTCGGCCCTCGACCCCCGTTCGACCACGCGCATCGAGGACCTCATCGGCGAGTTGCAAGGCGAGTACACGATCATCATCGTGACCCACAACATGCAACAGGCGGCGAGAGTGTCGGACCACACGGCGTTTCTTTACGAAGGGGTGCTGGTGGAATTCGGAAAGACGGAAGACGTCTTCACGAACCCGAGGGAGCAGGCGACGGAAGACTACATCACGGGGCGTTTCGGCTAGGCGGCGGCGCAACGGCAAACGCCGCGCAAAGTCGCTTCTCGCTGGAGCGAGAAGACGCTGGTTCGCGGAGCGAACCACGACATTCAGAGACAACAACCACAAGACCGGATCACGATTGCCATGTCGGTTCACTTGGAACGGGAAATCCAGAAGCTCAAGCGGAAGTTGCTTTCGCTCAGCGCGCTGATTGACGAGCAACTCCAGTTGGCGGTTCGCGCGGTCATGGAGCGGGACGAAGAACTGGCCTCCGAAATTCGCGAACGCGACGAGGAAGTGGACCGCCTGGAGGTGGAGGTGGAGGAAGACTGCCTCAAGATCCTGGCCCTGCACCAACCGGTCGCGATCGACCTGCGGTTCATCATTTCCGTGCTGAAGATCAACAACGACCTGGAACGAATCGGCGACCTGACGGTCAATATCTCTCGAAAGACGCTGGCCTTCGACGGATTAGCGCTCGTGGAGCTTCCCTTCGGACTGCCGGACATGTCGCGGAAGGTTCAGGCCATGCTTCGCGACAGCCTGGACGCCCTGGTGAATTTCGACGCCGACCTGGCCTCCGAGGTGTGCGCTCGGGACAACGAGGTCGACGCGATGAAACGAACAGTCCGTCGCGAGGTGGAGCGAGTCGTGTGCGACCATCCCGACCAGGCCAGGCCCCTGTTGCGTCTGGCCGCCGTAACGCGAAATCTCGAGCGAACGGCGGATCTGGCTACGAATATCGCAGAGGACGCCATCTACATGATCGAAGGGAAAATCGTCCGCCACAAGGACACCGAATAACCGGCAGAATCGCCACAGAAGATCCTGCCGTTACCTCGATTGCTGTCCTGGAAGGCTCCGTCACAGTATCCCCGTCTTTCCAACGTGGTTCCCACGCTGCCGGTCCCATGCAACCTACATTTCTGAAGAGTTGCACGATTCCCGACCGGAGGAAACAGCGTGAAAAATGGGTGTCAGAACAAGAGTCGTTTGAGTAGTCCACGGCGTCTTCCCAAGGATCGTGGATTTGCGCAATCAAGCCGCGGAAGTGTGGTGACGGAATACGCCCTTCTTCTTGGAGCGATTGCCTGCGTCGTCGTCGCGGGAATCGACGCTTTTCACGAACACAGCCGCTCAACCTACCGCAAACTGACCGGGTCCCTGACAATCGCCGCGCAATCGGCTCGTGATGCGGGTGATGCCGAATCCAGCCGCCCTGCGGCCGCAAACGGACAGACGATCGTGGCCTCGTCGGCGCAGAACGCCCAGGGCGCGTCGGGGGTCCCCTCACTCCACCGAAACGGCTGGATCTTCCTCGCGGCGGCCTTCCTGATTGCCGGACTCTGGTTGGTGGCCAGATCCCAACGGCTCCGAGCGAACAAGGAGGAATCGGAGGACGAGGAGACGTCGCCCAAACGGGAAGACAATCGTCTCCATGACAAGCGGCAGATTCTCTGGAAGAACATCCTGGAGGATCCGAAACTGCTGTTCAAGAACCGCGTCGAGGTGCGTCATCTCATGACGCACGACGTGACGGTCGTTGCCCGGCGCACGTCGAGCGATGAGATTCGCCAGCTCATGACCGAGAAACGCATTCACCACGTACTCGTCTGCGACAGCGACGGAAAGCTCCTGGGCGTGGTAAGCGATCGCGACGTGCCACGCTCGGGAGTGAAAACGGCCCAAGAGATCATGTCGACGAAACTGACGACCGTTCGCCCCGACACGACGGCCAGCGCGGCGATTGCAACCATGCTGGAGCAGGAGATCTCGTCCGTTCCCGTGGTGGAAGAGGAACGCCTCTGCGGAATTCTCACGCGAACCGACCTGCTCCTTTCCCTCCAGTGCATGCTCCAGTGGTGGCTGCGCTTCGCCCAATCGCTGACACGGACCGCCGACTGTTTCGACAAGTTGAACGCCGTGCAGGAGGCGAGCGGTCGCTTCCTGGGTGAACAACGCGGCCGGTATCACTCGCTGTGTCATCTCATTGGCGAACAGGGGTATGCCGACGGCGATAGCGAAGGGAAGGCCTTTGAGAAGGAAGCCAGGACGTTTCTCGATACGGCCGGCGAATTGATCGCCATGCAGACCTTCGAAGGGGATCGGCTGTCGGAAATGGCCCGAGAGATCCTCGAGGTCACGAAACTCTAAGCGGCCAGCAACGCCTCCCTAAAAATCGATCCGCAAGCGATTAACGGGTTCCGCGTGACACGACTCGGCAGGCGATGTCCCGAGAGAAGTTCGGCGCCGTCAGCTCCGCGCCTTCCCCGGAAAGCGTAACGTCCTCGGTGCGAACGACGCGCCCGTTCCACGTGTCCCACCACTCCACGGTGTAGTTGCCTGCCGCCAGACCGGTGATAGGCAACACGACCCCCGCCGCGGTGGTCTCCGAATCCTGGCTCGCTCCCCGTTCCCACGAGTGGTCCCGATCGTAGAACCAATAATGGGCCGATTGAGGTCCCTTCAACCCAACAGCGAGGATCTTCCGCGGCCCCCTCGTCTCTACCTGTTCCGCTTCGAGACCGGCGGCGCCGAAGGGCACCGTTTTCAGAAAGTCCGCCAAGGGACGATAATGGTGATAGGCATCCCGTCGGTCGAGTTGCTCCCACCACCAGAACATGGCCGTCCCCGACAGCCCCGAGAGGGAAGAAGCCCAGAGCGCGTTGTGGAAGTGCTCCAGACGCTGATCTTCCTTCATCCGAGGGCTCAGCCCCCACTTCTCGTCGGCCAGGCCGAACTCCGCCAGGAGCATGGGCCGGCCCGGTGAATGCTCGCGAAGATCCCGCGCCTGGTCGAGCACAGCGGCCACGACGTCGGGCGTCTTCTTCAACGAACTCGGTCGAAGATAGAAATGCGCTTCCGCCATGTCGAGCTGGCCGTGCCGCCAGTCGCGATGCGAAGAAGACCAGGTGCTCGTGGTTCGAGGGTGGCCGTAGGGATCGATTCGCTCCAGGTACTCGCCCAGTTCGCGGTAGAACCGGTCCGTGGGTTTGCCCGGATCGATCTCGTTGAAGTATTCCCACGCGGCAATGCTCGTCGAATAGCCCCACCGCGCCACGAAGTAGCGGAGCAGGTTCTGCGCATCGCGAATCGCCTCGTCGTATTCCGCACTCTCCGGGTCCCGAAGGGCCTGCATGTACAAATCTCGCATCGTGACGCAAAGCTGAAGATGCAGATCACGCATGCGGGCCGCTTCGACGATTTCATCGAGCATGAAGGCGTCGATCTGGTGATAGACACCGCGGCGCGGCAGATTCGGATTGGCGTCAACGAGCAGGTTCGGACCACCGGCTGCCTCTCGCACGGAGAGGCCTGTCAGCCATGCTGTTCCCGACCCGTTCCGCGTCAGAGTGATCCGATTCAGAAAGTGCTCGTTGCTCCCCGGTCGTCCGTCAATTGGGCCGCCGCATGGTAGAGTCCGCATTCTGCCGGCGCAAACCTCGCCATCCAGCAAGGCTCACCCGCCGGGTAGATCCACTCACGCTGCCTGCCTGAAACCTTGAGCGTCCGGTGCTCGCAGGGCTGGAAGAAGAAGGCCGGCACAGCAAGGCTTCGCCCGGAAGGCGTTTCCACAATTAGTTGCAGGTCCACCTCGGAAGGATCGAAGGGCCGGGCGTACTGCCGGTCCAGGTCGATGCGGAACTCGATTCGCTCGAACTTCCCGACCGAGTCTTGGAGCGGAACGAGTACCAGGTCGCCGGCTCGGCAGGCGGGGCCAAGAAGAAAGAGGGCGACGGCGAATATCGAGAGACTTCGCGCTGCCCTTCGGGATCGCGTGAGTGGCAAGGTCATGACAATCTCCGGAAATAGGGGCACCTTCTCCTGGCACGCTGCCTCGCCCCATCAGCATAGCGACCTGCCGCTTCGCTTCCCAGCCTGGACTGACCCGTTCTCCGCTTCTTCGTGACAATTCGATAACCTCCTGCCAAGATGCAACTTACGCTGTCGCAGACAGACGCCATGCGCAATCAGAGACGTTTGCACGAAAAGCCGATGGCAAACTACATTGCGGACTATCAGAAGAGGGACAAGATCGTCGCGAAGCGGGAACGCGCGCTTGAGGGAGCGATCAAACACAACGTGTCGCCTGAGCATCTGGCCGTCTTGGCGGAGAAGGTTCGCCAATCAAAACTGCAAGCCTTCAGGGCAAGAAAACAGAACGCTTGCAACCAAGTCCCATCACAACGTGCCGTGGAGAAGTGGTTGGCCATGACTCCGGATGAGATCATCCAAATGGTCAGGAAGAAGTGCGAACAATTGCGTGCAGCGACGACTCCGGAATCTGAGTTGCGCGCGGTTTCTGACGCGCCTGATGCGTGATGGGAACTTCCTTCAACATGCCGGAGCTGATCGATGGGCGCAAAGACCTGGATGCTCGTCCTTGCAGAATCGGATGCACGCGTGGCACTCGCGGCGAAGCCCCCGCTGGACCGAGAGGCGACGTGGAAGCTTGCAAACGCCCTTTTTCCCAAAGAGAAACTCAAACCAATCGGGGATGGCGATCTTTCCTATACATGTCCGCCTGGCAATGGACTTCACATTGGCTGTTTTCCCGGTGTGTCGGTCATCGCTGCAGAGGAATTCGGTATCGACTCCCCATCGAAACTGCCTCAGCGATTCGTTGTCGCCGGCGGCAGCGGCGTCGTCACACTCCACGCCATGCACAGCGTGGTTGACTGGTTTGCTACAAGCGTTCCCGCTTTTCCTGGTGGAGTTTCTCGTGACGAGCGTGGTCTGTTGTCGTTTGTTCAGACCCGGATCATGGCCTCCCGTCTCTTGCACCGAGGCCCTGAGGCGGCCATACTACCCATTCCGTGCTGGACCAGCCATGTTTCCCTGGATTTCATCAGGAGCGAATCGATGCCAACCTCTCGCCACCCTGTTCTGTTGCTTGTCTCTGCGATCCTGGCAGGAATCCTGTCTCATGCAACGATCAGCCACGCCGCCGACGCACCGGCAGTCGCACCACGGATCGAGGATGGAATCGCCTGGTACGACGTGAGCGCCTGGGGAGTGGAAGGCAAGGGCTGGACCGACACGGCTCGATACTACGATCGGCTGCCGGCCAAGGCGGAAGGCGTGGTCCGCGGACCCGTATGGAATCTGAGTCGGCATTCCGCGGGCATGGCTGCCCGGTTCGAAACCGACGCCAACAAGATCCTCGTTCGCTACCGGCTCCTTTCGGGCAACGTGGCCATGTCCCACATGCCGGCAACGGGGGTCAGCGGCGTGGATCTCTACGGCCAGAACGACGAGGGACAGTGGCGCTGGATCGGCGTTTCCCGTCCCACGGGTCAGGACGTGAAGGCGACGCTGGCCGACGGTCTTCTGCCCGGTCGCCGGGCCTACATGGTCTACCTTCCACTCTACAACGGAGTCGAATCCCTGGAGATCGGGCTCCCGGAGGGGGCCGCCTTTCAAGCAATCTCGCCGCGATCCAAAAAGCCGATCGTTTACTACGGCACGTCGATCGCCCACGGGGCATGCGCCTCGCGTCCCGGAATGTCTTTTTCCGCGATTCTCGGACGCTGGTTCGATCGGCCCGTGATCAACCTGGGATTCTCGGGCAACGGCCGGATGGAGGCCGAGGTGGCCGATCTGCTTGCCGAGCTGGAGCCGTGCATTTTTGTGATCGACTGTCTTCCGAACATGGAAGCGAGCACCATTGCGGAAAGAACCGAGCCCCTGGTACAGCGTTTGCGCAAGAGCCACCCCGAAACGCCGATCGTGCTGGTGGAAGACCGCACTTACGCGAACACGCCGTTTCTGCCGTCGCGACGCAAACGCCATGAGACGAGTCGTGCGGCGTATCGAGCCGGGTACGAACGTCTCCTGGCCGAGGGCGTGAAGAACCTGTACTACGTGGAGGGAGAGTCGCTGCTGGGCGACGACGGAGAAGCAACCACGGACGGTTCCCACCCTTCGGACCTGGGGATGATGCGGATGGCGGAGGCCCTGACGCCGACCTTGAAGACGGCGTTGGAAGGTCGCTGAACGATCGCAGAGGTCAGGCTTGGTTCACTCCGTGATCCAGGGCCCAGAGTTGGAGGATTCCAGCCCGGTCCGACATGTCCTGGTGTTCCAGGGAATGGGCAAGCAGGTCATCGATCAGTTCCTGCATCCGAGTGGCCGGCCCCACGGCAGAGTCAAGAGTATTGGTTTCGTCGGAAGCGATCTCTTCGAGCGAGACTACCTGCCGACACAACTCCTTGGCGGTTGCCAGGAGGCGTTCCCGTCCCAGGGGGACTCCGTGCTTCTCGCTGTCGCCTTCCGGTTCGTCGGGAAGCCGGCCTGAGGAAAGAACGAGATTGCGGAACCAGCGGAGGAGGGCTCCCCGGCTGATCGTACCCACGGGGTGCCCGTCGCGAACGACCACGATGCGCCGAATGCTCACGCGGCAGAGAAACTCGTACACCTTGCGGATCGGCGTATCTTCGGCGTACCAGATGACGTTGGGTTTCATCACCTCCCGAACGGGCATCCGCCAGCACTCCAGGGAGACCATGGCGGCGAGGAGGTCTTTCTCGGAGAGCATGCCGGTAAGTTGACCCGTCCGATCGACCACGGGAATCGAGTTGATTCGCGAGCGGAGGAAGAACTCGGCCGCGTTGCCAATCGTATGTTCCTCGTGGAGGCAAGCGATCAGGGGCGTCATCACGTCGCTGGCGGTAACACCTGCAAGGAGATCCCGCGTCTGCTTCCCATCCCGCAGGTTGGTGCTTCCGGCCTCGCACATCGAGTCGAACTGCACGACGCGGTCCCGACCGGACTGCTTGGCGCAGACCAGGGCCTGGTCGGCACGATCGATCAGGTCGTGAGGTGTCCCCGTTTCGTCGCACCGTTGCGCAACGCCGAGGCTGCAGGTCACGTGCAGATAGGTGTTGTCGACTGGGACTCGAAGCGACGACAGGGCGGCGCGGGTTCGCTCGGCCCAGAGGCCGGCCTCGTGTTCGCATGATTCGGGAAGGAGAACACAGAATTCCTCGCCTCCGTAACGAGCGACGGTGTCGCTCGTGCGACAGTTCGATTCGAGCAGTTCCCCTACCAGTTGGATGATCTGGTCGCCGAACTGGTGTCCGTGGTTGTCGTTGACGCGTTTGAAGAAATCGATGTCGAGCATGACGCAGGACATGGGAAGACGTCGCCGACTGGCGCGTTCCCACTCCTTGTCGAAGATGTCGTGGAAGCTCCGTCGGGTGCGCAATCCGGTCAGCTCATCGGTTCGGGCCATCAAGCTCAGGCGGCGTTCGAGGGCAACAATTCTCTCTCCGGCGCGGACCCTGGCAAGAAGCTCTTCGCGGTTGACGGGCTTGCTGAGGAACTCATCGGCGCCCACGTCCAGTCCTTTAACCAGTTCGTTCTCGTCGGAGCGAACCGTCAGGAAGAGGATGTACACGTAGTTCGGAAGTCGCAGGCCGCGGACGCGCTGGATCAGCTCGACGCCGTCCATCTGGGGCATGTTCCAGTCCGTGAGGAGCATGTCCGGGGGCGAAGCCTCGATCGCCGCCATTGCCTCGACTCCGTCCCCTGCCTGGCGAACGGGATAGGCATCCGACTCGAGCCACTTGGTGACGAGGCGGCGCATAGCCGGATCATCGTCAACAACGAGGATTTTCGGTCGCTTCGGTTCCATCGAGTCGTCGTTTCCTGCCCGGAGTCTCTCGGAGTTCCGCCCCCTGCGGATCCGAAGAACGGCGCACGTTGTTCGATTTAGCACAACAGCATATGCAAGCTTAGGTTCCGTCAGCCTCGACTGCCCAACTGGGGATGCCAGTCCAAGGAATCTCGCAGAAAAGCCGCCTGATTAATCGAAAGAACCCGCAGGACCGAACGGGAATCCCCCATCTGCTACCGCGTTCGTGCGAGGGGGGGCATGATGCCGCTGTAAGCGGGGCGGGCGACTTCGAGCACGAACACGCAGTGGAACCCGTCCAGGTGGCGGCTCACGGACTCCAAGGGGCTTGCGCGATGGAGCTGTTGTGCGATGAATCCGTGACCCCTCGCGGCGAGTTCGGCGGGATGCGCAAGCGGGCGTTCAAGGGAAGCAGATCGGGTCGTGCGATCTGCTCGCGGTTCGCCTGATAGATTTCCTCCCAGCGGGATCGATCGCCGTAATAGCGTTGCGCCAGGCTCTCGAGGGTATCTCCGTCGCGGACGCGATGCGTGCGTTGGACTGAATGCCGGTTTGCACCCGCTCCGCTCCCGGGATAGGTTCGAGCCATGCTCGGCGGAGGCGTCAGCCGGGCAAGCTCCTGCTCCATGTCCGGCGCGGCTTCCGGGTCGTGGGGCGGAGCAAGCAACGTGGGCTGAATTTCGGCGGTTGGGGCGTCCGGAAGCAGAATCTCCTGGTCGCCGGGGACGGGACTCTCCCGCAGCACGACTCTCTCCACGGCCGGAATCTCATGGCGGACCGTCCGTGTTCCCTGGTGGCGGAAAGGCTGAGCAAGCAAGAACGCCCCGCCAAGGGCGGCAAATGCGACAAACAGTTTGGCTCCGGCTCGATTGGGAGACATGGGCCCGGCAAGATGGCGCACAGGAAATCTTGTGGTGAGTATCACAAGAATTATCGGGGAACGCGCCGCGCCGGATCAATAGCTGCAAAGGCCCGCGGGGGACAAGAAGTGGGATTGCCCGCGGCTTCTGCACGTTCTAACAAAAAAACCGCCTGGCGGAATCGTTCCGCCAGTGCGGTTGTGACGCTTCTACCGATTGGGAACCTATCCGAAAACCACAGAACATGCCTCCCACGGGCGGAAACCGTCTGCATCTGCGCCAGTTTTCGGATCGGCTCTAAAACTCGTCCTTCGAGCAAGTCGCCGCCGGGACGATTGTCTTATCGTACCCGGCTTTTCGCTTCCGAACTCTGGGCAATCCAGAGCAGAACCGGCGACGCGACGAAGATCGAACTGTACGTTCCCACCAACACGCCGATGACCAGCGAGAAGGCGAAAACCCGAATCGCGTCGCCGCCGAACACATAGAGGATCACGACCACGATCAACGTCGTGAACGAGGTGAGCAAGGTTCGCGACAGGGTCTGATTGATGCTCCTGTTGATCATCTCGCCGGTGAGGTTCGGCGACTTTCCTCGAACCTCGCGGATCCGGTCGAACACCACGATCGTGTCGTTGAGCGAGTACCCGATGATCGTGAGGAAGGCGGCCAGGACCGGCAGTCCGATCTTGAACTGTTCGATCAGCAGGAATCCGAGAACGGGCGCCAGCCAGTAGGTGAGCGCGATCACGCCGAGCGTGACGAGGACGTCGTGGATCAGCGCGACCACGGCGGCAAGGCCGAACATAACCCGTTGGAAACGAATCCAGATGTAGGCCACGATGAACACAAGGCTTGCCAGCAGAGCGGCGCCCGCTTTCCACTGGGTGTCACTGGCCACCTGCCCGCCGATCGTGTTCGACGACGGAAAGACGGGAACGGATTCGAACGACGCCTTGACGTCCTCCAGCACCTTCGTGCCCTGATCCGCAGGCAGCGTGATCGACACATCCCACTCGCCGTGGCCCTTGTCCTGGTCGTAGTCCTTGAGATAGTCGGCGTTGCTCAGTTCCACGTGTGCCGTCAGGCCAAGGGCCGACATCTTGTCGTCGATCGACTGCATCAATGTGGCGTACGCAACATCCTCATCGTCTTCGTCTTTCCCCGCTTTGCCGAACTGGACCGTCCACGTCGAGGGGGTGACGGCCGACGCCACCGGCACGGAAGGCTCGCCCGGCGTCGCCTCCGCAGCGGCATCGGTTGGCTTCGCCGTCTCTTCCACGGCGGCAGCCGGCTCCTTAGCCGCTCCCGCTTCCGCCGCCGTCTTGGCGTCCTTGGCCGGTTCGCTCGGTTCCGCCGCGGGGGCATCGGCGGAGGCCTTCTCCGCATCCTCTGCAAAGGCGAGCAGATCGTCGCCGGGAAGATCCGTCCGGATCGCCCCCGTGTCGGACGGCTTCGGCTCCGTGGGCGTGGGCTCCTTGCTGTCGGCAGGGGATGATTTGCCATTGATGGTCATCGTGTGATGGACCAGTTCCTGGCCAAAAACATCCTCCAGCGTCTTCTTCACTTCTTCGAGGAACGTGTTGGCGTCCATGTTCTCGTCGTGGCGTCCTGTGTTGATCGCGAACAGGGTATGGGGAGCCTTGTTCGAGGCGGTCATTTCGTGAACGGCAAGGTCTTCGAAGACGTCGGACCGGGCTCCGAGCGCGTCCCGGATGTCCTGGGTCTTCTTGGGCTCCTTGAATTCGACCTGGACTGCCACGCCGCCGGTAAAGTCGATGTCGAGGAGGCCCTTGCCGCGTACGATCACGGCGACCAGGCCAACCACGATGACGAAGGCGGAGGCGCTGAGGGCAACCCGGCGAAGCCCCACGAAATCGACGGTTCCGCCGAGGGGAATGCGAGCCATGTTCAACTTGGTGAGCCAGCGTTTCTTCTCAAAAATGTCAAAGATCACCCGGGAACAGTAAATGGCCGTGAACATACTCAAGGTGACGCCGAGAATCAGGGTCACCGCAAAACCTTTGATCTGATCCGTTCCGACCGTGTAGAGCACGATGCCCGTGATCAAAGTCGTCAGGTTGGCGTCCACGATCGTCGTCGTGGCTCGGGAGAAGCCGTTGCGGATGGCCATCCGAAGGGTCGCCTGGCGGTCAAGCTCCTCGCGGATGCGTTCGAAGATCAGCACGTTCGCATCAACGGCCATACCGACCGTAAGCACGAGTCCGGCGATTCCGGGCAGCGTGAAAGCGGCCTTGACGAAGATCATCACGCCCAGAATCAGCAGCAGGTTGGCCAGCAGGGCAAAGTTGGCCACGATTCCGGCGAAGCGGTAGTAGGCCAGCATGAAGAGGAGCACGAGCGCCAGCGAGACGCCGATGGCCAGGCTGCCGCTGATGATCGTGTCTCTTCCCAGGGTGGGGCCGGTGGCCATCTGGCTGATGGGGTCTTCCTTGAGCGTGGTGGGCAGCGAGCCGGCGTTGAGCACGTCGACCAGGTCGCGAACGTCCTGTTCGGTGAAGTCACCCGTGATCTGACCGTGGGACGTGATCCGCGTGATGATCGAGGGCGCCGAGAACAAGTAGCCGTCGAGGATAATGCCGAGTTGGCGGCTGAGGTCGTGGCTTTCGTCGGGACGGTTCTCGCCGGTGAGGCCGCCAAAGAGCTGGCCTCCTTTGGTGTCGAAGTTGAAGGAGACGCAAGCGCGGCCCTGTTCGTCCACAGACGGCCGGGAGCTGCTGAGATAAGCGCCCGTGACGTTGTACATATCCTTGACGACGAGAACCTCGGTGAGCGTGCGGTCTCCCAACTTCACCGGACGTTGGGGAATCTCTTGAGAGGCAATGCGCGAGACGTCGGAATCGACGCTCACGGGAAACCACCTGCCGAGTTCCTTGAGAGCGCCCGTATCGTCGCGGACGGGATTGCCGTCCACGTCGCGCATGTAGACGATCTTGTCCTCCGGCCGGGCTTCGGCGGCCTCGATCACGGCCGTATGGCGAGGGTCGCGGCGGTTCGCGAGAATGCGGAATTCGAGGGTTCCGGCGCTGGTGATCTTTTCCTTGTAGCGTTCGATCTCGCTGTCATCGACGTCGGGAATGACGATTTCGATCTGGTTCTGGCCGAAGGGACGGATGATGACTTCCTTGACCCCGCCCGGGTTGATGCGGCGGCTGATGGCGGCCACCAGCTTGTCCATCTTGTCCTTTGTCAGGTTGCCGGACGAACTGGCTTGCGCATCGTCCTGATCGGAAGCGGCCTCATCGGAGCTCTGCTGGGCATCCAGGTCGGCTTCATAGACGAGGTAGACCCCGCCTCGCAGATCGATGCCGAACTTGGGCGGCCAGCCACTGTAGGTGACGGCGGCGGCGGCGAACAGACTGAGGAAGATGATCGTCAGCTTCGTCTGGTATTCCCGCATCCGGAGGGAGGAAGCGATTGCCGCCGCCAGGCCGAAGGCGCCGCCAATGACCAGGAGGAAGAGCAGGAAGGCGATCCAATGGGTCGGCGTGGCTTCAGAAACGGGGGTCACGGTGGTGTCGCCAAGCTGTTTGGCCACCGGTCCCGTTTCCTCGGAAGTATCCGTCGCCGATTCGTCGGGGGCAGGCTCGCCCTCCGGTTCGGCTGCCTTCTCTTCCGCAGGCTTGGGGGCGGGGTCGGTCTTGGCCTCGGCGGGCGGTTGCTCAGCAGCAGGAGCCGCTTCCGCCGGAGCCGCTTCGGGAGCAGCCTCGATCACCGGGATCTCGGAGGCAGCCGCGGCGGCGGGGGCTTCGTCGGTCGCCTGGGCCATGGCCGGAGCGGGTACGGCGCCCAGCATCGCAACCATCAAGAGCGAAAGCCCGATGATCGGCGCCACGCGCCGGGAAGCAACCGGGGAACCAGGCCGCTGGGCGGAACGGCTAACACTCGGAAAAACCAACGTCGTCAGAAACCGGAGCATGGGGTACTGTTCCTGCAAGACTCATATTTTGAGGTTTATGGGCGAAGCTCGTCCCGGGCGTTCAGGACGAGGCGGTCTTCGAAGGATCGTCGGTGACGACTCGATTGATGGAACTCAAGGTCATCGACAACTTGGACCCCGTGCCTTCATCAACCCTGAGGGTCACGACTTTCTTGTCGCGATCGATATTGGTAACCACGCCGATGATTCCGCCGACCGTGACGACCCGATCGTTCTTCTTCAGGTTCTCCAGCATGAGCCGACGCACGCCCTGCTCCTTCTGCTGAGGTCGGAGAAAGAGCAGATAGAACAGGACGAAGATCGGGACCATCATGACGAGCATTGAACTGAGCCCGCTGCCGCCATTCGCCTGGGCGAAGAGAAAGTTGGTCTGAATAAGGCCGAATAGCACGTCGATCCCCCTCTCGGCAACGCGGAGGTGATAATCCGGATTTCCAACCGCGTGACAGACACCGGGCCAACCCGAGCATAGCGGCGGATCATCGAACTCAAGGTAAGTCCAGTATCATAAACTCTTGCGCCCCAACGGACAAGGGGATTCAGGCAAGGCTCGCGGGTTGTGTCGCAGGAAACCGTTCCCCGGGAAGCCGGGCCTGTCTGCGAACGCCACGATGCAGGGGATGGGTGGCACGCTCAGAGCGAAAGCGATGGGCGTGGATGGTCAAATCAGCACGCCCATCGCTCGCGTTCTGAGCGTGCCACCCGTGAAACACCCGGGTTCGCCCTCCCAATAGACGCCTCCCGCAAGAAATCTCGCCAAGATCCGGGCAAATTCCCGAGACCGATCGAGCGATGGGCGCCACCCAATCATAATGCCGCTTCAGATCGGCTTGCGCTGCGCAAACCGTTGCAGAAAAAACGGTTATCGCCGAGCCAAGGTGGCCAGGCGGTTCACTTCGTCCTGCTTGACCACCAGTCGTCGGATTCCTGTGGCGTGACCTGTCTCGGGGTCCACATCGACAATGGTCCCGTGCATACGAACATCGCCGGTTGCCACCTCAAAATGGGTGGGTCGAGAGGTTAGAGTGGTCTCAAGGACCCGATCGATCCGGCGTCCGAGTATGCTCTCGCAGGGTCCGGTCATGCCCACATCGCACTGGAATGCGGTCCCCCCCGGAAGGATGTGCTCGTCGGCCGTGGGCACATGGGTGTGGGTTCCGAGGACGGCCGAAACTCGCCCGTCGAGATGGCGTCCCATCAACTGCATGTCGCTGGTCGCCTCGGCGTGGAAATCGAGAAGGATGACGCGGATATCGCGGGGAAACTGGCGGAGGATGCGATCGGCGGCGGCAAAGGGGCTGTCGACCGGTTGCATGAAGACCCGGCCCAGAAGACTGAAGACGCCCACTCGCGTTCCGTTGGACGCCCGGTGAACCGCCAATTCGGCTCCAGGGGCGTCGTCCGGATAGTTCGCCGGCTTCACGATTCGGGCTTCCGTCTGCAGGATCGAGAAGATCTCCCGTCGGCGATAGACATGGTCGCCCATGGTGATGCAGTCAACGCCTGCGTTGAGCAATTCGTGGTAGATCGCGGGGGTGATCCCGGATCCACCGGCGATGTTCTCGGCGTTGACGCAGATGAAATCGAGTTTCTCGCGAACGCGCAACCCGGCAATGGCCCGGACGACGATCTGTCGTCCCGGTTTCCCGACGGTGTCTCCGATCAGCAATATTCGCACAAGGTCGAGCTTTCGTAACTGGCGGGTCCTCCGTCCGGCGGACCCGAAATCTGAACTCAAGGTGAAAAGGATGGGACTTTCGAGAGTTGCGGGCTCTCTGAAATGCCGGGCTAGGGCTGGAGACTGAAGACTGTAGGCTGTAGGTTTCCGATGCGAGGTCGATTGGAGTGGAAAGCCGACTTCGATGCGTCGGAAACGATTGTTTTGCAGTCCTTCAGCCTTAGGTCTTCAGTCTTCAGCCTTGTCCCCGTCGTCATTCGTCTTCACTTTGAGCGAAAGAAGGGACGCGATTCTGTCTCTTAAAAAGGGTAAGTAAAGTCCGTCCCGCGTCAATGGGCGATTTCGGTATGGCGAGTTTCGCGGAGGACCGTCACCTTGATTTCACCGGGATAAGTGAGTCGTTCTTCGAAGGCTTTGGCAATGTCGCGGCAAACTTTGGCGGCCGATTCGTCGGTGGTTTCCCGGGAACTGACAATGACCCGCATCTCCCGCCCCGCCTGGATGGCAAAGGCCTGGTCAACGCCCTGGAACTCGGTCGCAATGGTTTCAAGCTCTTCCATGCGTTTGACATACCGTTCGAGCGTTTCTCGGCGGGCACCGGGCCGCGAGGCACTGCATGCGTCGGCCGCGGCTACGAGGACCGTGTAAGGGTTGTCGACCCGGATGTCGTCGTGGTGACCGGCCGCGGCCAGGAGGACGGCGCCCTTTTCTCCGTACCGCTTGAGCAGGTCGGCGCCGATCTTGGGATGGCCTCCTTCGGCCTCGTGATCCGCCGCTTTGCCGATATCGTGGAGAAGTCCGCAACGCCGGGCCACTTTGCCGTCCAGGCCGATCTCCTCGGCCAACATGCCGGCGAGAAAGGCCACCTCGATCGAGTGGCGAAGCACATTCTGGCTGTAGCTTGTACGGAAGTGAAGCCGGCCCAACAGGTGGATGATCCGCTCGTGGAGGTTGTGGACCTCCACTTCCTGAGCCGCTTCCTGGCCAATTTTCTGAAGGTGCTTTTCGAGTTCCCGTTGCGTGTCGGCCACGATTTCTTCAATCCGTGACGGGTGGATGCGACCGTCGGCAATGAGCCGGTTAAGCGAAATGCGGGCCACTTCGCGGCGGATCATATCGAAGGCGCTCACAATGACGACGCCCGGGGTATCGTCGATAATCACATCGACGCCGGTGGCCTTTTCGAAGGCGCGAATATTCCGACCTTCCCGACCGATAATTCGGCCTTTCATCTCGTCGCTGGGAATATCCACGGTGCTCGTGGTGGTCTCGGCTGTATGGGCCGCAGCATAACGCTGGAGAGTGGTGAGCATGACCTCGCGAGACTTCTCTTCGCAGGTCTCGGCAAGCCGCTTTTCATGCTTCATGATCAGCGCGCCGGATTCGTTTCGGAGTTGCTCGTCGAGCATTTCCAGAAGCCGCTCGGTGGCCTCTTCCTCGCTCAGTCCGCTGAGTTCGTGAAGGGTCTGGCGCTGCACGTCGAGAAGTTTGGCCAGTTCCCCGTTTCGCTTTTCCGTATCCTGGATCCGCTCGGTGAGCTTCCGCTGGGTGCTTTCGACGATTTTTTCCTGTTTTCGCAAATGCTCGGATTGCTGTTCCAGGGCGTCCTGACGTTTGTCGAGACTTCTCTCGCGGCCATGCAGTTCATCGCGGAGTTTGCTGAGTTCCTTTTCGCCTTCCGCCTTTCGCTGGATCTGAAGTTCCTTCAGTTCGAGTTCAAACTCGCGTCGTCGGTTCTCCATTTCGCGGTTTGCCTGAGAAGTGATCCGAGCTGCCTCGGTTTCGGCATCGCGACGGCGAAGATAGTCGAGCAGTTTGGTGGCCCCGAAGGTCGCCCCTGCCGCCACCAAGACGAGCACGATGGTCATGATGACTTGCCAAGTTTCCACGGTTATTTACCTCGTCGGTCTTTGGTCGGTCCAAAAGAAGAGCGCGAGGTCGAACGAGGACCGCGGGGCGGCTTGCAGAGAGAGTCGAACCATTTGGTGGGACGGCAGCACCGCCCCTGCTCAAACGGATTCGTTCTGTCGGGGCAGAGGCTGAGGAACGACGGAACCATCGAGTTCCTGTTCCCGTTGTTTCGAGGCGACCGCGGATTGCCAACAATCGTTCCGGTATGAACCGGGCGGAGCACCGAACCTTCCTAATACATGGTCTGCTCCCAACCACACGTCCTCGCGTGGAGCCAATGCTCGCAGCGATACGTGCCTGGCACGACCGATCTCCTTTCGCACCGGAGCAAATTCGGGCCGGGCGCACAAGCGCCCCCAACCGAAAAAGCTCAGAAGGCCGCGGAGGTAGATCAGAAGCAAATCAATCAAGGACGCGATTCCTTGTTTGGATCATCCAGGGGGTGTTAGAGCAAACCGATAGCTGCCAACAGCAAATCAACTCGTAAGTCTGCAAATCATCCGCCCCAAAAACCAGTCCGCATCAGGACCTCTAAGGGGGCTCTTCGCTATTAGGTATCGCAGCGAACCGGCCCGAAGCCCATGGATGGCACCTCGGGAATTCGCCATAATACTTCCATAGTAATCCTATCAGAGTTCAAGGCACATGCAACTATTTGCTAACCAATGTGCGAAAGATAAATCCCTTCTGATTTTTGAGTTAGGACGATTGGCCTGATCAAATGGGGAGAATGGGGCCTTCTGAACGCGCAGAGGCGGAGGGTGCCATGCGATTCCGTCCCCGCAGAAGCTGTTTTCATGCGTGACAAGCCATCTTGCCTGAGACCTCGGGATAGACACAACAATGCCTTCCCCCCCTTTGGTACAGTCGTTGTCGGACTCATGGCCCCCGGAAGCATGGGCGGATGTGACGGTTCTTGTGGCTGTATCAGGAGGCGCCGACAGCGTCGCCTTGCTCCGTGGGCTCGCTTCGCTCAAGCATGAAGGTGTCGGGCGACTGATCGTGGCTCACTATAACCACCGCTTCAGAGGGGATGAGTCAGATCGTGATGAAGATTTCGTCCGTCACCTGGCGGGGGAGCTCGGGCTCGCATGTCAGTGGGGGCGACGGGAGCCGGGCGAAATCGAGACCTTCCCCGAAGGGCTCGAGGAAGCAGCTCGCCGGAGCAGATACCGCTTTCTGACAAGTGCGGCCGAGAAGGTGGGGGCTCGCTATGTGGCCTGTGCCCATACCGCGGACGATCAGATCGAGACCATTCTCCATCGAATCCTGCGCGGAACGGGAATCGCGGGACTCGCTGGGATGCCCCGTTCTCGTCGGCTCAGTCTGGCCGTGTCCTTGATTCGCCCCTTCCTCGGAGTCCGACGCAGCGACGTGCTCGGATACCTTGGATCCCTCGGACAGCCCTTCCGGGAAGACGGCTCTAATTCCGATCGCCAGTTCACCCGGAACCGGATTCGGCACGATTTGCTCCCCGAGCTGGCCGACCAATACAATCCGGCCGTTGGTGACGCGCTGTTGCGTCTGGGACGTCTTGCGGGGGAAGCCCAGGGGATTGTCGATGAGTTGGTGCGGGCTCTCCTCTCCGACGGGGCGGTCGAGCAGCGCGAGCATTTCGTCCTTGTCCGGCGGGACCGGACCGAAGGTCAGCCGGAGTATCTCGTCCGAGAGGTCTTTCTGGCCGCTTGGCAATCGCGCGGATGGCCTTTGCAGTCGATGGGGTTCAACGAGTGGCAGATGCTGGTCGACATGCTGCGGAGCAATCCGGCGTCCTGCGCCGCGACATCTCGAACACGCACCTTTCCGGGATCGATTCAAGTGGAGTGCCAGCCAGAAGGCCTATGCCTTCGCGCAGCGGACTCCCAGGCAAGGCTGTAGACTGGAGGCCGTAGGCTGGAGGATTTAACGCAACCTAACTCACTGATCCCGATCAACGAAAAGCCCTTGCTACCGCAGCCCTCCAACCTCCAGTCTCTCGTCTCCAGTCTCATTCTACCTGCCAGGCCTCGACGGCCTTGGGCGTGGCGACCAGGAGGACGGGCTTGCCGTCAAAATTCGCCGTTGCCATCCCCGAGAGTTCGGCGCCATAAACGAAGCGCTCGACGAGCTTGCCATCGGCGCCGATGATGGTGATCGTGCTGTCAGCGGTGGCGACAAGCCATTGCTTGGGCCCCTCGGCAAGAACGTTACCGGCAATGACAGGTTCAATCTGCTCGTAATGCACGCCCCGTGTGATCGGGTGCCGCCAGAGGGGATTTCCCTCGGCGTCGATGCCCATGATCTCGATCGTATTCCGGTCCGGGACGCCGCCGGACGCAACGGCCACAGCAAGAACACAGATCTCGGAGGCGCCGTCACCGTCCAGATCGTCGGTTACCAGCCATCCGATGGCGTGATCGGCGATTGCGAGATCGCGAACCCGTTTTCCCTGGGGATCGAGTTCCAGAATGGTGCCGCCACCCACGCCAGCGTTCAGGGCGAGAATGTTGGCGGGAGCATCGGCCTGCGTGGCAAGAGGGGCCACGCGGATCGCATCCACCACCGAGCGGTCCGTCCAGATCCGCGTGCCCTCGAGATCTGCCGCCTGGACGCCGGCTACGTCCGCGTATCCCAGGACCATTTCCAAGTTGCCGTCGCCATGAAGGTCGGTGAGCAGGGCGTCGTTGATTCCCGGGTGCTTCACGTCAGGATACACGAGGAGCGTCTTGAAGTTCTCGTCGAAGAGGTGGACCCGCTGGACTCGGCGAGCCGTGCCAAGGAAGTAGCGTTTTCCATCGGCTGTTGTTGCCGTGCGGAGGGCGGTCACCAACTCGTTCCCTTCCAGCTTGAGAGGGTGAGTCGCCGCCACCGAGCCATCGGTTTTCAGTTCGACCACCGACCCTGCGTCGTCGATGACGAGGACTCTCGGCGAGCCGTCTGCCGCCGGGACCACGGTGATGTTGCCTGGATGCTTCAACTGGTCGCACGACCAAAGCTGGGTCATCTTGAGGTTGGTCGGTTCGCTGCGCGGACTGACCTGGCTTCGAGGAATGACCGGTTTGATGCAATAGATGTCGTCCTTGTAGCTTTGTTCCAGGGTCATTTCGAAGGCGGCACGCTGGTCGTCGAACTGGGCGAGGGCAGCTTTGTAGAGATCCTCGCCTTGCTGGAGTCGTTCGATCGCGTTTCCGAGAAGCACGCCCGAGTTTTCCGAAGCACCGAGTTGCAGAGCCTGGATGGTTCCTTTTTTGTCGAGGATGATCGTGACCGGCACCGCGTTGAAGCCGAAGTGCCTGGGGATGCCCTGCTTCTCGTCGCGGTAGACTGAGAGTTCCGCTTTCCAGTCCTGGAGAACGGTCTGGAGGCTGCTGGTCTGGACATTGGCGGGTTCGAGATTGACTGCCACGATGGCCACCTCGTCGGGAGTCTTGAGGTTGGCGCGGGTTGCGGCTGCCGCTTGCAGCATCAGGCGGCACTGGGGAACCTTGCTCGACCACAGGGTGAGAATGACAATCTTGCCCTGGAGAGAAGCAGTCGAGATTGCCTCGCCTTGCGCGTCGGTGAGGCTGAACTCCGGACAGGGCTGGCCGAGGATTTTCAGGAGGGGCATGACCAGGGCATCTGCCGGCTGGATTTCGTCGGGAACCTGGAACTGGAACGCCTCCGGCGCGATGGTCGGATTGAGTTCGGCCTGGTGGTATTCGATCGTAAGTGCCCCCACCGTGAATTGATCCCCTTCCGCCTGCCGGCTCAAGGCGTCGTGGGGCAGTTCGAATCGGCGCAGTACGGAGGTCTCCTGATCGATCCAAAGGACGCCGGGGCCATTCTCGGTGACCAGTTGGACGCGGTCGCATGGGCGGTCCTCGATCATGGCCGGGTCGAGGAGCTGCTTGCTTTGCACGTCAAAGTCCAGCGTTTTCAAGGGGTCGTTGGCCAGGAGAAGGACGAGTTGAAAGGGCGCCCAACAGAAGGCCTGGGCGGGAGACTGCATCATCGATTGGGCAAGGAGGAAGTCGGGATAGGCCGACGCCATGGAGAGCTGCGTCTGGGCGGGAACCTTCACGATTTGCCCGGGAATCTCCCGAACGAACCCGTAGGTGTTCGTCCCGTCGCAGAGGAGCGTCCCGCTGTCGACCAGCATGCGCATCTTGTTGGGCCGTTGCAGCAGCACCTGGCAGGGAAAGGGGATGCGCTGGGGCTGGCCATTCTGCGTGCCCGTCAACGCCACCTCGGCGGTGTCGCGGTAGCTGGTGGCGTTCTTGTAGGCCTCGACCATTCGATTCAACACGTCCTCAACCGTTCCCTGGGTAGGAGGCACGGCTGGGGCGGATGCCGGAAGCATTTCGTTGCCGCCAGCCATCGGACCGGGAGACGGGCCAGTCGGAGTCGGCTCCGCCGGCTTGTTGCATCCCGGAACACCGAGCGCGATCGCAAGGAGGAGGGCTGCCAGATGAATCCGCGGAATCGACGGCAAACAGGTTCGGGATGGAAGATTCATTCGATTGATTTCCAGGAGTGGGGAGTCTTGGTATTCGATTCTGACTTACTCAAACGGAGCCTGAAGACGGTAGGACTGCAAAACAGGATCTTTCGGGGTACTGAAATCGGCTTTCCGCCCCAATCGACCTCGCATCAGGAATCTCTAGCCTCTAACCTCCAGTCTACAGCCTCCAGCTCCGTCGTTGGGAAACCCTGATTATTTGCGATGCCCGCGGTTGCGTAAACCTCGGCTTCTTGACCAAATCTTCCGGCGATCGGTAAGATGAAAGATAGACGCCTCATGCTTTGCCTGGCTTGCCTGTTTTGCCGGGTTGTCTTCTTTTTCTCCACCAAATAAGGCTCCGCTCGACTGGATGCTTCCACGCATCCCGTGTCCAAGGGTTTCCGATGACGACGCTTCACTACGGAACCAGTTCTTCCGTTGAACTTGAGTTTGGCCATTGCACGCTGGTGGCGGAATGCGGGAATCGTCTGCCGCGAACGGACACGGACGTGGCCGAGCGGGTTGACCATGTGCTTTCGGTCCCCACGGGAATTCCGCCCCTCGGACGATGCGTAACCCCGTCGGACCAGATTGTGATTGCCCTGGATGAAGGGGTCCCCGATGGTGGAAAGATCGCGGCGGCGGTCGTGCAGCACCTGGCCTCAGCCGGGATCGATCCGGACGGCATCACCGTGCTGCGTTCGGCGAGCGACGCGGCGGCTCGATTCGGAAACCCCCTTCCCAACCTGCCGGAAGAATTGCAGCGTCGAGTTCGGCTCGTGGACCATGACCCTGAAGACAAGGACGCTCTGGCCTTTCTGGCGACGGCCAAGTCGGGGAGCCCCATCTGGCTGAATCGGGCTCTGACGGACGCCGACATGGTGATCCCCATCGGATGCGTTCATGGTCGGGCCGTGCCGGGGCATTTTGGCACGCACGGGGCGATCTACCCGACCTTTGCCGATGCCGAGGCCCAGAAGAAGTTTCGGTCGCCCAAGGCACTCGGGGCGCGGGGGCGGCACCGCCGCGGTTTTGTCGATGCCGTGGAGGAAGTCGGCTGGCTGCTCGGAATTGTCTTCACCGTCCAGGTCGTTCCCGGATCGGGAGATCGGGCCCACGATGTGGTCGCAGGGGCGGTGGACCCGGTTCGCCGACGGGCGCGAGGTCTCTATCGAAGGGCCTGGCGATGGGAGGTGCCTCGCCGGGCTAAGATCGTCGTGGCCGGAATCGAAGGCGGACCGAGTCGTCAAACCTGGCAAAGCGTGGCCCGTTCCCTGGTGTCCGCCCTGGAATGTGTGGAAGACGAGGGAGCGATCGTCCTCTGCTGTGAGGTGGCGGAAGAGCCCGGGGAAGCCCTGGAATGCCTGCGGCGGTGTCGGACACGACACGAGGCTGTCCGAGAAATCATCGACAGTCCCCCTCCCGACGCGCTGGCGGCGGCCCAGTTGGCACGCGCCCTGGATCGCGTCGACGTCTACCTCCGAAGCGAACTCGATCCGGACCTGCTGGAAGACCTGATGGTCGCCCCGGTGGAGTCCGACGCCGAACTCAACCGCCTGATCAGCCGGTTTCCCGACGGAATCCTCCTTGGAAATGCCCCGCTCACCGTCCCTCGTGTTGCCAACGACACATGAATTCCGATGCTCTCCGACACCGAATCGCCCAGAACCTCGCCGAGGTGCGGGAACGTATTGCCGACGCGGCTCAACGCTCGGAACGCAAGCCCGAAGACGTCGTGCTCGTCGCGGTGACCAAGTACGTGGGAACCGAGATCATTGAGCCCTTGATCGATGCCGGCGCAACCGTGCTCGGCGAAAGTCGTCCCCAGCACTTCTGGCCCAAGGCCGAGGCCTTCGCCGGGCGTCCGATTCGCTGGCACATGATCGGACAATTGCAGCGCAACAAAATCCGCCGCACCTTGCCCCTGGTCGACATGATCCACTCGGCCGAGAGCCTTCGCCACCTGGACGCGATCGATCGGATCGCGGGCGAGTTGGAACTGCGCCCACGCGTGCTGCTGGAAGTGAATACCTCGGGGGATGAAGCAAAACACGGATTCACACCCAAAACGTTGCCTGGCCTTCTGCCCGACTTGGCTCGCCTCGAACATCTCGAGATCTGCGGGCTCATGTGCATGGCGGGGTTGGGAACGGACGCTGAAGGGGCCCGACGCGACTTTGCCGCATTGCGCGAGTTGCGAGACTCCCTCGACGGCAACTGCCCTGAGCCGGTTCGCTTCCAAGAACTCTCCATGGGAATGAGCGGCGACTACGAGGTGGCGATCGAGGAAGGAGCCACGCTGGTTCGAGTGGGCAGCGCCTTGTACGAGGGGGTTTCGCGGTGATCGACCTGGAAGCTCGCGACGGAGGCGTTATCCTCCCCGTCAAGGCTCACGCCGGCGCCCGCCGCAACGAGATTGGGGGCGTTCAGAACGGCATGCTCAAAGTCTCCGTCACCCAAGCCCCGGAGAAGGGCAAGGCCAATAAGGCCATCATCGCCCTGCTGGCGAAACAGCTTTCCTTGCGCAAGGCCCAGATCGAACTCGTTGCCGGCGAAACCTCGTCCCAGAAGCGATTCCTGGTCGAGGGCGTCGTCTTGACCGCCCTGGGCGAACAGATCAAACGCCTCACCGGTGGAGCTTCCTGAACCGGCGGCCGCAGGATATCCTCAGGCGGTGAATGCTCTGCGCCGCCAGGAAATAGACATGGCTCTGTACGGATGGTGCGTCGTTGCCGTGCAGGCTAGGTGGAGAGAACCCTCGCTCGCACCAAATCAAATTCGCATTTCTCCAGCTTTGACTTCTCGATGAGGAAGGCCAAACAACCAGCGTCTGACCACAACATATTTCCTCCCGACATGACTTGAAGGAGGTTAAGCCAAGTCTCGCCTCCATTACGGTACCCAGTACGGGAAGGCGTCAAGTCGCCTAGAAGCTCTTCAAGTGGAACGTAGCCAAGCGACTGCCCCCACAGCATATGGTCTGTCAGGCATATTTCGCCGCCCGCGAGTTCCAACTCAACGTCGAATTCGAATTCTGAGGGAAAGTCGCCAAGCTCGTCATCGTTCAGGTCTGCCTGTGTGAGGCAGCCAGATTCCAGAGCCATCTGTTCAAGCAAGCACTCCGACATTGATACACCAAGTTTGATGGAAGCAGTGCGTTCCTGTTCATAGATGCGCACACCTTGCCAATCGGGAAGTATATCGGTCTCGGCAATCTTTGTGGGCTTCAACGCCTCAGCGTCACAGTCAGCCCAGAGAACGCGACAAGGCTCCCCCTCGGTTTCATTGGTGCACCAGTAGAAGAAATACAGAAAGCCGGATCTGGGAAGAGGGTGATTCGGCAAGGCCGGAATTGCCGCGAGATCAATCTGCGCGATAAATGGAAGCAACCCGTTTTCGCATCGCGGCCACTGTAGATCGGATGGCATCTCTGGCAATCCGCCCGCGAATGTACGCGGAAGTGCGTCCTTAGGCCTGTTGGAGCACTCGAATCGAATCTGCGGCTGCGTGGCTCCAAGGATCACATCCGTCATCGATTCCAATTCCCACTCTGCGATGACGTTTCTCGCTGCCTTCACCAACTCAACGGGTAGGTGCTCGTGCATATCAACAGTCCGATCTAATCTCAATTGACACCGCCGAAAAAAAACCTATGGAACTTGTATTTCTACAGGAATTCCCTGTGCCTCGCCATCGCAGGTTGCGCTACCAAAAAACACTGGCAAGACGCGCAAGACGCCAGTGCCATCGTCTTTGAATTGCCCCGTTTTGGGTGCAACCGGATGGAACGCCTGCCGTTGGATCAGTGCCCCCGGGATCCTGCGACACTCGCCGAGCGTTCGTGTCCATTGGGGGAAGGCGTACTGTCGGGGAGCCAGCAGCCCTCTTCTCCAAGGGGGTCTTGTCTCTGCACACGATAGAGCGGAACGGGGATGCCCTGGGGGATGGCTCCCACCATAAGTGCGGGCCCCCGTGAGGCGTCGTAATCGCTTTCATTTCAGCGGGTTTTGCCAAAATGCCAGCGAGGATGTATCCCAAAGGGACCCGCTACGCCGAGGGGGTAGGCAGGCCGGATCGCCTGGTGAGGAACACGTTAGCGGCACGGCGACACCCCCTATGCGGGTTGCAGGGCGATTGACTTGCCGACGCCAGCCCCTAATACTAGCATGCGAACTTTTTTGATTCGACGAGACTCAATGACTCATTGGGATGATGCTTTTTGCCGCCACGTGCTGACGGAAGAATCAGCGGATCTCCATGCTCCCTACAGATTCGTGGTGCCAACCTTGACGTATTCAAATTGACATCCGCGGGGCGCGGCCCTTGCCGCAAGGGTCAAGCCTGCCTCTTCGTGGGGACGCGGCACTCGTAGCATCGGTCGGCGCGCCGGGATTCTTCCGGCTCCATCCCGGTCCCTCCCAAAGGGACCGCCGGGCAACGGTCTTCACCGCGCAGCGCCGAGGGACGAAGGTTTTTAAACGAAGAAAGAAGGAAGAAATGACGACCAAACACAAGCAGCTTCTCGCATGGGTGGCCGAGGTCGAGGCCATGTGCCAGCCGGATCAGGTCCAGTGGTGCAACGGCTCGCAGGCCGAATACGACCGCCTGACCCAACTGATGGTCGACAAGGGCATGGCGACGAAACTGAACGAGGAGAAACGCCCGAACAGTCTCCTGTTTCGCAGCGATCCGAGCGACGTGGCCCGGGTGGAGGCCCGAACGTACATCGCCTGCAAGAACCAGGAAGACGCCGGACCGACGAACAACTGGATCGATCCGGACGAGTTGAAGAAGACGATGAGGGAGTTGTACACGGGCTGCATGAAGGGGCGGACGCTGTACGTGATCCCCTTTTCCATGGGGCCCATCGGTTCGCCCATTTCAAAAATCGGCATCGAAATCACCGATTCGCCGTACGTGGTTTGCAACATGCACATCATGACCCGCGTCGGCGACAAAGTGATCGAGGCGCTGGGCGAAGACGGCGAGTACATTCCCTGCCTGCACTCGATCGGCGCCCCGCTGGCTGATGGGGAAGAAGACGTTCCCTGGCCTTGCGCCCCGATCGAGCAGAAGTACATCGCTCACTTCCCGGAAGAGAACCTGATCTGGTCGTATGGTTCCGGCTACGGCGGCAATGCGCTCTTGGGCAAGAAGTGCCTGGCCCTGCGAATTGCTTCGAACATGGCCCGACGGGAAGGCTGGATGGCCGAGCACATGCTGATCCTCCGCCTTACCAATCCGGAAGGAAAGCAGTTCCACATTGCGGCGGCCTTCCCCTCGGCGTGCGGCAAGACGAATCTGGCCATGCTCCAACCGACGATTCCCGGCTGGAAAGCCGAGTGCATCGGCGACGACATCGCCTGGATGAAGGTGGGCGAGGACGGGCGACTCTACGCGATCAACCCGGAAGCGGGATTCTTCGGCGTGGCCCCCGGAACGAGCATGAGCTCCAACCCCATGGCCATGCGGAGCCTCGACAAGGGCTGCATCTTCACGAACTGCGCGTTGACCGACGAGGGCGACGTGTGGTGGGAGGGGCACGACGATTCGTGCGACCACGCCATCGATTGGAAGGGGAACGAGTGGACCCCCGAATCGAACGAAAAGGCGGCCCATCCGAACGCCCGGTTCACGGCGCCGGCGGCTCAGTGCCCCGTGATCTGCGCCGACTGGGAGAATCCGGCGGGCGTTCCCATCGACGCGTTTATCTTCGGCGGGCGGCGCACCCAGACCGTGCCCCTGGTGGCGCAGGCCTTCGATTTCGATCACGGCGTGTACATGGGGGCCATGGCGGCGTCGGAGACGACGGCTGCCGCCCTCGACGTGGGACAACGCCTGCGTCGCGACCCCTTCGCCATGCTGCCCTTCTGCGGCTACAACATGGCCGACTACTGGACCCACTGGTTCGAAATGGGCGACAAGCTCGGCGACAAGGCTCCCAAGGCTTTCTACGTGAACTGGTTCCGCACGTCCCGCGACGGGCGCTGGCTCTGGCCGGGCTTCGGCGAAAACAGCCGGGTGCTCAAGTGGATGTGCGACCGGATCGAGGGCAAGGCCGGGGCCCAGGAAACCCCCATCGGCGCCATGCCGACCGCCGAAGATCTCGACCTGGAAGGCCTGGAGATCGACGCGGAAGACATCGCCGAATTGCTCAAGGTCGACGTCAAGGCCTTCAAGGCGGACCTGGAAGACGCCGAGGCCTACCTGGCCAAGTTTGGCGACAAGGTGCCCGAGCGACTCCGTGTCCAGTTGGCTGCCCAGAAGGAACGTCTCGGCTAGGCTCGGAGAAGCCTCTCTCTTGAACTCCAGCGGAAACGATCCTGCAAGCTTCGGGATGCGGCGATTTGCCGTCTCGACGGTTTGCGGGATCGTTTCTATCTTAAAGTGAAAAGGACGGGACTTTCGAGAACTGCGGACTCCCTGAGATGTTGGACTAGGGCTGGAGGCTGAAGACGGTAGACTGTAGGTTCCTGATGTGAGGTCGACGGGTGTGGAAAGCCGATTTCGATGCGTCAAAAGCCCCCGTTTTGCTGTCCTTCAGTCTTCAGCCTTGTTTCCTTCGTCATTCGTTTTCACTTTGAGTTCCTGTTTCCTGTTGCGAAGGAAGCAAAACGTTTCCGTACCTGACTGCCGAGGGGAGCGAAATGGAAGAGTTGGCGGGCGAAAAGACCCGGATGATGCAGAACAAGGTTCGCACCATCGAAGGGATCGGCGTCTATTTCGCCGCGCGGCCCCTGATCACCGTGCTCGGCGTCAAGTACCTCCACCTCCGCATGAAGGACGGCTCGGACCTCTATGTAACCGAGTACGGGCTGCCCTTCACCAAGTGCCTCATGCCGGAGAGTCATTGGGCGGACGACGATTGGATGGACGCCCACAGCCGACGTCTTCCCGGCACCAGCGCCGTCTACCGCGTGAAAACCAAGGAGGCCGATGGCCACTCGAAGGAGATCATTCTCAAATGGAACCGGATGGGCCAGGACATCCCGGGAGAGACTCGCTCGCTCGACGTCGACAACGCCGAGTTCAACAGTCCCTTCATGGAATTCAGCCTCGTCCTGGAATTGCGCAACACGCGGTTTGAATCGCCCGGCAAGGTCCACACCCACAAGCCGCTTGCCATCTATGTGCCGCGCAAGTACGTGGCTGGCGAACGCCTCGGACGTCGCAAGCACAAAATGGAGGCCATCCAGCGAAATCACGACGAGATTGAACTGGACTGGAATCGCAACTACGCGGTGATCTACGAGTGGATTAAGGGGATCGACGGAGCCGAAGCCTGCCGTAAGGGGCTCATGGACCAGGACGCCTTGAAGGCCCTGATGGAACGCTCCAACCGGGAACTCGTCGCCAAGGGCTTCACCGTCAGCGACAACAAGCCCCAGCACCTGATTGTTCGTCCGACTGGTGGCGGAGAACTCGTCCGGGACCGAAGCGGCGGCCCCCTGTTTGGGCTCGTCGATTTCGAGCTTCTCAAGCGGACGCCCGAGCGCGAGGAGAAAATCCGAGCGGAGAAACGACACGAATATCTTATTCGCCAGGCCCACCGTTTCGAATCGCAGGAAAGGTTCCCCCAGGACCTGGCGCCGGTCAATATCATGGGGGTCGATTACGTCTACGGCCGCGTGGAGAGCACGGGCGGCGCCCTGTGGGTCGTGGGCAAGGACCCCATGCTCTTCGAGTACTTCCTCCCCGAAAAGTGGCGGCGCACGCCGCGCACGAAGATCAGTTCCTCCCACCAGCAGACCTACGCAACGGTCACCAAAGACAACGTCCATCTGGTTTGGCGCGTGTCGCGCGTGGGACAGGTTCCCGATGCGGACCCTTTCGTGCGAAGCGAGGGTCGGATTCTCGCGTACGGCTACAACAGCCCCTTCGAAGAAGTGGCCCTGGCAAGGGAACTGTCCGTTCGGGGAATCGAAACAACCTATCCGCGGGCGATCTACATGACGGGCCGGCGGATGACCGTCTCGCCGTCGCTGGTGGACCATAGCCGCTACGAAAGTCACTGGGAGGAAGAAACGCCCGACGGGCAGCCGATTCTCAGCCGCCACCACGAATACCTGACCATCTGGGGCTACTGGAACGGACCGGACGACGCCCTGGCGGCCAGCGACGAACCGATCTACAAGGGGCTCGACGCCCTTGCCGCCTACCGCGAAAAGCGTCTGACGAAGAGCGAGTATTTTCGGATCATGCGATCGACCAAGAAGCGTCTCGCCAACCTGGGCATCGAAGACCTCAGTCTCCGCGGCAATCACCTCTTGCTGTCAGTCGACCGCGACCAGCAATTGGCGCGCGACAAAACCGGCCTTGTGCTGGTGCGGGTCTGCAATTTCGAATTGCTCAAGCGGATGTGAGGGCGTCACTTGCCCCAGACGCGGATCCGATCGGCCATCGTGCGTTCGGCTCCGGGGGGGGTAGGAAGCGCCCACAGCCTCACCGTCGGATCGGCGCCGCCGGTCACGGCTACCGAGCCGTCGGGCGAAACGTCGACACTGAACGACATCTTCTCGAGATCTGCGCCCTGCATCCTCCGTTGCGACGTCGCCATGTCCCACACGGTGAGCCGGCCCGGGTCGCCCGCGGCAGCCAGCCAGGGGCGATCCTCCAAAACAAGTTCACACGACCGCACTCGCTTATCGCACCGCACTTCCTCTTCCACGCAGCGCCCGGCGATGTCCCAGAAACGTACAGTTCCGCCGGAATCCGAGAAAATCAACTGCTCGCCGTCGGGCGTGAAGTCGACGTCGTAGAACCAGGTGGAATAGTCGGGCAGGGTTTGCAGCGGTTTTCCGCTCTCCAGGTCCCAAAGCTTGATTTCACCGGATTCGGCACGCCGCTTGTAGTCGCCCATGGCCGTGGCCAGGGTCTTGCCATCGGGAGAGATCGCCAGGTCGTAGATGTTCAGGGGCTGCTGCGGCAAGGTCTTCTTCACCCTCTTGGTCGCCACATCCCACACCTGAATCACTCCGTCGTCGTTTCCGGCCACGAGTGTTTTCGCGTCCGGCGTGAAGGCGACCGCGCGAAGGGCCGGCTCTCCCTTTCCGAAGGAACCAATCGCCTTGCCGGTTTCCAGGTTCGCAAGCAGAATCTCCCGGCCGCTCACCGCGAGCAGCTTGCCGTCGGAACTGATGTCGCCCGAGTAAGCGTTGCTGCTCTGTCTGAACCGATATTTCTGCGTGCCGCTTTCCAGATCGTAAACGACGACATGACTTCCAACTCCGGCAGCTACAAGCTGCCCGCCATCGGGTGAGAACAGGACCAACCGCGTTTCGTCCCCCGGCCCGGATAGCTCCGCCAGCGCCGGGCTGACGGCATCCCACCGATGAATGGAACCATCAACGGCGCCGCTGACCAGTGCCGTTCCGTCGGCCAGACACGTCAGGGCGGTCACAAGGGAGTCCTGGCCCTCAAGCGCCGTCCGAACCTCGCCGGTCGGGATGTCCCAAAGGAGCACCTTGCCGTCCGTCCCGGCGGTGGCCAACGTGCCGCCCTGGGGCGAGAAGACCAGGCACCAGACGGCCGCCCCCTGCCCGTCGAGCGTTGCCGAAACCTTGCCGGTCGCCGCGTCCCAAAGCGTGACCACGCCCGTCTTCCCTCCGCCGGCCAGCGTCTTGCCGTCCGGCGAAAAGGCGATCGCCCCCGACATTCCCTCGACGGCCTTGAGAACGGCTTTACAGGCATTCGTTTTCGCGTCCCAGATCCGAACCGTTTGATCGGCAGACGCCGTGGCCAGTGTTGTCCCATTCGGAGAGAAGGCAACCGAGCGGACCAGTCCGGAGTGCCCCTCGAGTGAGGCGATCGTTTTCCCGTCGCTCACCTGCCATAGTCGAACCGTCTTGTCACGCCCGCCGCTTGCGAGGGTCTTCCCGTCCGGGGAGAAGGCCACCGCGAGCACCCAGTTGGTGTGTCCCTTGAGGGTCTTCAAGCCGGCGCCGGACTCCGCATCCCAGAGCCGGATCGTCCCGTCGCAACTCGCGCTGGCCAGAAGCTTCCCATCAGGCGAAAATGCGACCGAGGAGACGTCTTTCTCATGTCCCTTCAGGATCAGCAGGACGCGGCCCGTCTCGGCGTCGCGGACACGCACGTTGGGGTCTCCCTGGTGCGCGGAGGCGATCTTCGTACCGTCGGGCGAAGAGGTTACGAAGAGCACTGGCCGAGGCGAGTCTTCGCTCAGCCGATTGGAGACAAGCGATCCCGCCTCGCGGCGCTGAGCCATGTCCCACAAGCGAACAACGCCGTCCGTGCCGCCCGTGGCCAGGATCTTGCCGTCGGGAGAGAACGCTGTTGCGAGCAACGATGTTTCCGGCCCTTCCAGATTGCTCTCCTCCCCACCGGTTGTCGCGTCCCAAAGGCGGACCTGGCCAACAGTCGGCGCCGTGGCAAGCACACCGCCATCGGGCGAATAGCTCACCGAGCGCGCGCTGCGGTCATGCTCTCCGAGGGTGAGTTTCCGTTGGCCGGTCTCGATGTTCCACAGGCAAACGCTTCGGTCCAAACTCGCCGACGCCAGCGTCGCACCGTCGGGAGCGAAGGCCAACCGGCACACCGGCGCGTCGTGCCCCTCGATCACCTTGATCTGCTTGCCGTCGGCGGCGTTCCAGAGGGCGATGCGTCCGTCTCTTTCTCCTTCGAAGGAGCCGCCCGCTGCGGCGATCACCTTTCCATCGGGACTGTAGCAAACGTCCTGGAAACGGAACAGAACGCCCTTGAGGTCACAGATCTTGTCTCCGTCAGCCGCGTCCCAAAGCGTGACCTCCTGTGTTTTCTCTGTGGCCGTGGCCAGCGTCTTGCCGTCCGGCGAAAAGGCCACACGGGATACGCAGCCGACGTTGATTTCCACCGTCTCTCGCGAGGCGATGTCCAGAATCGTCGCCGTGCCGTCCCATCCGGCGAAGGCGAGGCGCTTCGAGTCGGCTGAGAACGCGACGCAACTGGCGCCGCGCTGTTGCGGAAACTCGGCAATTTCGGTCTTCTTGGCAACATCCCATAAGCGGACGCACCCGGGAGTGGTCCAGCGTCCGTGAGCCGTGGCTGCCAGCTTGCCGTCCGGCGAGAAGGCGATCCAACGGACTTCCAGCGGCGTGAACTGGAGCGATCGCGGCTCGGACTGGAAAACGAGGCGCCCGGCAGCTTCGCCGGCCCAGATGGTCGTTCCCACCCCCAGTAACCATGCCACCAGAAATGCGAGCGTCAGGAAACGCAACGCCTGCCGTCCGCTTACAATCTTCCTTGTTGCCAGCGAACGTTGAAAACCTCGTTGACGAGAAACTCGCATGTCATGTCCTCCCCGGAGCAGGCTGTCGGCCATGTAGGAATCGCCGCGCAATTGATGGGAGGCCGCCAGAGGCCCCCCGAACCACCGCAAGATGCGGTCTATCTTCGCGCAAGCCGCTGGGAGAGTCAAGCGTTCGGTCCAGGGCGAACGCCGCGGAGACCCATCAGGTCTATTCCTCGATGGGGGGGGCAGCGTTGTCCCCTCCTGCCCGTTCAGTCGGACGGCCGAAATGAACGCGATCATCTTATCGGTTTCATCCCGGGCAGCCGAGACCAACTGCTCATTGTGGGTGATTTGACACCGAGTGTTGTGTAGTATGACTGAAGTGTATTGCGTGTCGCAATTGGAGTGCATGTATGGATTACAGCCTGTCGATTCACTTGGACGCGCAGAACGAGGTTCTGCGGCGTCAAAGTTTCATAGATCTTCTCGCTTGCTGGCCTGCCTGCTCTGAGAACTTTCGACTGAGAGAATTGTCCGCTGCTTCTCTGATCGAATGGCAGAACGGAGAACCTCTGAAGCACTCATTGCCGCTTGAGACACCCCTCGATGTGATTCGGCGAGAGTGTTTGCGGGATCCGCGAAGCGATAGGATTCTCAAGGTAGACGCCCTCTGGGATGCCTGGAAACGCAGTGGAGACGCGACGAGGCGCTCTGGATATCAGCGAGTCCCGAGTTGCCTTTCTGCTACTGGCGGCATCACCGTTGATCTGTGCTTCGCTCGCCCGGTTGTGTGAGGTTTCCGGCAAGGTCCAATACTGGCTATCGGTGAATAAGGAATCAGAGATTCTCGATGTTCTGGACTCGCACCCTGAAGTGGAACTGTCGGAGATCAGGGCCGGATGGGTGAGCCAGCAGTCCGCTGGACGGGTGGGCTGCCGTGGAATAGAATTATCTTCCAGAACAGATTATTGGACGGCTTCCGGCAATTGGCCAGGAGCCCACGGAGAAGTTTCCATGAGTACGATTGACGCGCCGCTGGAGTGGGTTGAGTCGGTGGGCAATCTGCGTCTGCCGCCCAAAACGAACCAACGATTGCAGGAACTTATGGATCGCAACAATGAGGGCGTCCTGTCCAACGCCGAGCGTTTGGAGTTGGAGTCCCTTGTTGAAATGAGCGAACGACTGTCGCTCGTCCGTGCTGAAGCCCTTCACCTGCTAGGACGCAAACCGGAATGACGTCGTGGAGCAGGATCGCAGAAGCGGTGGAGGAGCGTGCTGGCCATCGATGTGAGTACTGCCGGATGCACCAGTCACTGCAGGGGGCCACCTTTCACGTTGAACATGTCGTCCCCCGGTCTCTCGGTGGCGCCTCGGAAATCCACAATCTTGCCTGGGCCTGTCCGAGCTGCAATTTGCACAAGTCGAATCGTGTTGAGGTGGAATTGCCAGGTGAATCAGAACCTGTGCCGCTCTTCAATCCCCGCACCGACAAATGGAAGGAACATTTCACCTGGGACGGCTATCTGGTCGTTGGGAGGACGCCGCTCGGAAAGGCGGCCATCGACGCGCTTCAACTCAATCACTCTCGGCGAATCAAGATCCGGCAAGCGGAAACCCTGTTTGGTCTTTTTCCGCCGGATGATGAGGAACGAGGCGGGGACGAATAAAGGGGTCGGAAGTCTTCATTTTCGAAGGTGGCGTGTGGGGCGGGCTCTCCAATCTAAGGGGCAAAGCCCAAGAGGTTGGGGGAAGGCTCGAAACTCATTGAGGACCTGAGTCTGCAGCCACCGACACGTCCCGTCACACACCGTTTCTCCCGTGCTCGACCAAGACCGCAGGGTGCGTCTCGACGCACCTCGGCTGGCAACATATCGAATGGACGACCTTCTGATCCGGCACTGTAAGCTGTCGCTTTCAAGCTCCGTTTGCAGCCGGCTCCAGCAGAAGAATGTGGTAGAGTTTCACATCCTCGTCAAGGAAGCGGAACGCACCTGGCACCGAATTGCGAGCCGCTTCCACCGTAACAGCATCGGGTTGCCCTGCAGGGGGAGCATGCCATGAGCGATAAGACACGCGACCAGGAAGATACCGGTTCAAAACCGTGCACATGGAACGACGACTCTGACTGCTCGTCCTGCCCGAACCAAGAGACGTTGCACTGCAAATGGGATCGCACGATTCTCATGGGCTTTCAGTGCATTGCATGGCCATTTCTGGTTGTAGGGATATTTGGGCTCGTATTGACGGGGCTCGTGTCCGGAGTATGGTGGCCGCTTATCAGCTACGTCTCGTTTCTCATTGTGTTTCTAACGGTCTTCGAAATCCGCATCTTGTGCAGCCACTGCCCCTTCTACGCCGAGGAAGGAGCAACTTTGCGATGTCTTGCCAATCACGGGATGCCAAAGCTCTGGCGATACCGACCGGGGCCGATGGCGCCGTGGGAGAAGACGGCCCTGAAGATCTGTTTCTCGTTCTACGGCCTTTTCCCACTTGCCGGCCAGGCCTACGGGGCATGGTTCGTTGCGGCCCGCTACAGCGCGTTCGGTCTGGTGGCGTTGATGGGCGTCATCGGCATCGCGCTGGGGACTCTCGTGACGATGATGTCGTTCTTCTGGTTACTGAAGAACTTCTATTGTGCGAAATGCGTCAACTTCTCGTGCCCCTTGAATACCGTTCCCAAGAACGCGGTTGACGACTTCTTGCGAAGAAGCCCCGGAATGCGTGACGCATGGGAGAAGGCCGGCTATTCCTTGTGTCATCTGGCAGAAGACGCAACTGGGCAGCGAGAGCATGGGCTGGGAACCCTGGTCGACTGCGATAATCAGCCGCCGTGTGCCACGGCTTGCTTGTCAAGCAGTGCCGACCAACAATAGGTATCCCATACCGTTCTACCGCCAGCCAACTCCCACCCCAGGTCCCGCTCGGCGAGCGGTGACCTACCCTCTTACCTTTCCATCGCCTTTGCATCCTGCCCGTTCACACGGACACCTGAAATCGAGGCGATCGTCTTGTCGGGCTCGTCGCCCGTGGCCGAGGCGAACAGCCACAGGCCGGGCTCGTAGAGCTTGAACTTCCAATGGAACTCCATGCCCTGGCGAGTAATGTCGATCTTGCGCGGGGCCAGGTGCTCGGCATCCTGCCGGGCGTATTCCGACCACGTTTCGTGAAGGTTGTCGGCCCTGTGCTCCAGCGGCACAAATCGGGCGGCGTCGACGGTGAGCGTTCCTTCACTGGCACGGGAGCTGAAGAACCCACGCCATGACCCGCTGATGCCGCACCCCATCGCCATGGACGCCGGTTCGGCGAGCATGTAGGTCAAGACGATCTTCTTCCCATCGTTGCTCACACTGCGGAACGAAACCCGCTCTGGATCTCGCAGCAGGGTGTGCAGCGGGCTGTAGTAACTGATGCCCTGCCGCGTGGCGCCGCCGGCAGCCTTCGCGTCGACTTGGTAGGCCGTCGGTTTTTCGGTGCCGAAGCGGAACTCGTACTGATAGCTCTTCACGGTCGGCGGCGTGCTGAAGAGCCAGTAGCGGTTCACTTCGGCCAGTCGCTTGAGAATCCCGCGGGCCGCCTTCTGGTCGGAATCGCTGGCCAGGAGCGGAGTCGGAATGGCTGGTTTGGAAGGCTCGGAGGGCTCAGAGGTCAGTTTCGCGGCAAGCTTCGTTGCCACGTTCGCGGGCGCCACGCGGACACGGATCATCCATTCGGCCTGATCCGTCACCGGCTTGTAGCCCTTTTCCAGAGTGCCCGTATAAGAGAAGCACTCTTTAGCCGCTTTCGCCTTGCCAATGCAAACGCCCTTCGTCTGGTGCGCGTTGAACCAAAGGCCCACGTAGAAGTCTTGAGGCACCTCCACGGGCGGGAACACGAAGCGATACCACTCTTCGTTGCCCCGCTTCACCCGGCTGTAGGGAATCGGAATGTCCCGTATCACGGCCTGGTTTTCATCAAGCAGGTAGATATGAAAATCCTCGTTCGGGGCCCGGGAAGTTCCATAGCGGCTCCCGTAGAACTCAATGGCGAATGCGTGGCTAGCGTCTTCGGGTCGGGCGAATTTCACGCCGAACCCGGTTCCCCCGAAGCTCTGTTTGCCGACACCCGTTTCGCCCACGTGGCTCAGCAGTTCAACCGATTCGGGAAACTCAACCGGCGGCGTGGCCAGGGCCGTTCGGACTTTTTCGGACTTGGCAAGGATCGCCTCAACGGCCGCCCGAACGGCCGGATCCTCCGATTCCTGGCGAGGACGGAGCATTTCGGCAACGACCGGAACAGGAAACGAGCCGGTGATAAGTCCGACCAGATCTCGCTCCTGGCTGTTCCGTGCCCGCTGCTCACGCTTCAAGGCTTCGGGATCTTCCGGCAAGGTGGAGCCATCGACCGTCTGGCATAGCCGCGTGAACGCTTCTTCCAGGCCCCGGTAATCGCCCTTTCGCTTGGCCAGGGATTCGATGAGTTGACACCTGACGTAGGTGCTGTCCTCGAAGCGTCTCGTCTCGAAGGTCTCGATCAGGGCCTCAAGAGCGATCGGTTCGGGCGAGCCGCCAAGGTAGCGCACCGCATGCCAGGCGGCTCCCGTGCCCAGATCCAGATTGGTCAATGCGTAGGCCAAGGCCTCGGTAATGGCCCCGTCGCGAGGCGCGTCGTCAATAAACGCCGCGTCCCCCCGCCGAATTCCCTCGACGAACAAGTCGCGCACGGCGTCCTTGTCTTCCCACCGTGCCAGATGGGGAATGATGGAGCGGCTCAATCCTTTGCCCACCGGCAGGGCCAGCACCTGGCGAAACATGGCCAGGGCGATGGGGCTCTTCGTTCGTCCGAGGACGTGGATCATGATTTCGGCGGCCTCGACCGGCCCGGCCAGCGTGCTGCCCTTCTCCGTCTGTTCCTCGTGCAAGGACCGAGCCGTCTCCAGGAGCGAATCGCCAAGGATCTGGAGGGCCTCCTCGCTGCCGATCGCGGCCAGGGCCATGGCCGCATCGGTTTGCCACGATTCCACGTCCGCCCGGGCCTGCCAGTCGGTCTTGTCTTCCGGCATGGGCCGAGCCAGAACGGAGCCAAGACGATCCATGCCCCGCATGTCGCCAAGGAGGCCCAGCCCCGTGGCGGCTCCGTCGCGAGCCGTCTCGTCTTCACGATCGAGCAGGTCGGCCAGAGGCTCAAGAAACCGCTTGTCGCCCGAGTGCCCGGCTAGTCTCGCCACCATGGCGATCGACTCGCCGTCGCCCGGCAGCTTGAGAAGCCGCTCGAACTGATCCAGATGTGGCTTGAGCAGTTCCGTTCGCCTGGAGCTTCGATCTCGCCACGTACGTTCCAGGCCACGTCGATCGAGCCCATTCTGTCGCAAATCGCTGTAGAGCCACCCGGCTGCCTGCCCCCAAACGCCGGAATCGTCGGCCGCCAGGAGTTGTTCGTAGGAGTATGACGGCCCCTCCTCCATATACCTGCCCCAGAGACTGCCCATCGGAGCGCTTGTCACCTTCGCCCGCACACCCAAGAGCACGTGGCGCGGTCGGAGATCCGCCGGACACGACAGGGGCAGTTGTACGTTTGTGGAGTAGATTCCATCGTGGATGGTGAAGGAGACCTTCTCCGATGCTGCCACCTGTATTTGGCCGTCTGGCCCGATGAGGACAATCGCGGTTGGCGCCGAGATTCCCACCATTCTATCGTGGCTGAAAACCTCGACATCGGCACACAGGTCGGCACCGGCTCCGGCCAATTGACAACTGCGGATTCGCGTGCGATCTGCACTGTAGCCGGAACTGCCACTGCCCGGCAAGGATTCAACGACAACCGGCTTGTCAAGCACGAACGGATAGCCCGCAACCTGAACGCTCTCCGGCCCCGGAAAGTACTTCGGCGGAGCACCGGGCTGACGCCACGCCAGACTCCAGTAGCCGATTTCCTTGCTGAAGGAAGACCGATCGACCTGCAGCGTCAAAACCGCTTCCCCCTGGTCTTCGTTTGCGGCAATCGTGGTCCCCAGGAGCGCCTTGTAACAGGGATGCTCCCACGGGCGCGGCCGGGCGATGATCTCCTGGACAAGTTGCGCTTCGTCGGCTCGCGTGCTGTGGCGGTCAACGATGCGGCTCCAGTCGAGCCGTGGGAGTTCGCCGGCCGGCAGAACGTCTTCGGGAGCCCGGGCGGTGATTTCCACCGGTTTGGCGTCCGCCAAGACGTTCTCCAGGCGGCTCACAACCTCGCCGTCCCACCAGGCCCGATCGAAGAGCCAACGCCGGCCGTTAACGATCTGGAAGCGGAAGTCGTGGCAGGCATCGCCTTGGAAGACAACGATACGCAGCGGCGCCGACCCGCTCGATTCCAGCTTCACGTAGTTCTGATAGTAGACCTCCACGTCGCCGTATTTCGACATGAGGGGACGCGACGTTTCCTTCTCGACCACGACGAGGCCATATGGACCACTATGACTCCGGCTGCCTCCCACATGTCCGAATCGTTTGAGCCCGTTGCTCCACGACAGATAGACGTGTTCGGTTACGCTGGACACAATGACCGATTTGCCATCGAACTGCCCTTCGAACTGAACGGACGCGTGATACCTCTCCGGTGCGGGGATCAGTTTTTGCCAGTCAACAATGAGATGGACTCCACAGCGAAGAAAGAAGTCATCCGTCGACTCATCGACCGCGAAGTCCTTTGACTCGTCGCCGGACTTGAACGTGTAAGACAAGGGCGGCAAGTCCGCCGGCGGCGAAAGCCAGGCCGCGTTGTGCTCGGCAACGGTCCCGGCCAGGTCGATCAGCGTGCGATCCGGATTGAGCATGGCCGCCACCGGTGCCCGCTGGGCCTGCACGGGCCGGCCCTCCTTGTCCAGGAACGTGAGCAAGAGTTCGACGCCGCTGTTGGCCGTGGGGGCCTTGCCCGTCAAACCGATTTTGGCAGCCGTGGGCGGCCATTTGAAGTGTCGATCTTCGCCGGTGAACGTGAAGAGCACGCTCTTCATAGGCAAGGCCGAGGCGTCGTCTGCGGTGATGGTCTTGCCAAGCTGGAATCGCTGGAGCCCCGTGAGAGGAATGGTCTCCGCTTTGGTCAGCGGCGATTGGAGACGCTGGGTGCTGTTCTCCACTCGCGCGAGCATCTGATCCAGAGCGGGATCCGACTCATTAATCGCAAGGTCGCAAATCTCCTGCCGGCTCTTCTCCTTCCCCTCGTATTGCGACTCGCAACTGGTCAGAATCCAAAGGCCTTCGTCTTGCCACCCGAAACGATAGTCGGCCGTGTACCCGCCGCGGTAGTCGGCCTGGACCTCGATCCGCAGCGGGACCTCTCGATCTGCACCAACAGTCTTCCATTTGGAGAACTTCAGTTCGGCACATTTCTTGCCCTCGACCGTGTAGTCGACCTCGGCGAGGATTCGCCAGTCGTTGGGGTCGATCGTCAGTTCTGCCCAACCGACGCGGAATTTCGAGGTGTACCTGGAGGGCGCAAGCGATTCGGGCGTCACATTGACGTTGTATTTGAGCTCGTTCGGAACCAACTGCACGGCCAGACGTCCGTCGTCGTCCCGGCGAACTCCCCGCACCGTGAAATCTTCCGGGTTCCAACCCCAGTCGAGGGTGACGCAGTTCGCTTGGCTTCCCATCAGTCGATCGCGCAGCAGCCGGTCAACGCCTTGCGGCGCGGGCGCCGCTTCGGCATAAATGCTGCCGGAAGCGAAGTAGTAGAGTGCCGGCTCGCCCGTGGTAACCCACACCTTTCCCACGGCCTCGCGGACCAGCTCGCGCTCAAGAATCTCCAGGAAGGAACTGCCGTCTTTGCGCCAAGAAAAGCGTTCCTTGATCGTGGTGGGGCCGGCGACGTGGAGGAAGCGAACGCTTTCCAGATCGCTGAAATCGGGATGGAGCCACGTCTGGTTATGCTCCAGAACGGACTTCGGATCAAAAGCCTCCGGGACCTCCGCGGCCTGGCCTGTCGAAATGGCCCCGCAAAGAATCGCTGCCCAGAGCCCCACGCACCCAACCAGTCTCGCAGTCCACCGCATGACACCCCCTCCCTAGAAATGACTCCAACCGAGGAAATGGCCACAAAAAGCACAAAGAAGCAAGAAAAAGAGCAAGGAACGCTTCGCTACCGCTTGGGCGTTCGTCACGACTACTCTGGACCACCGTAGCTGACGAACCAGCCGCGAAAGTGTTACACCCAGGATCGTACCAGAGTTATCGTTCCTGACAAGCCGCTGTGATCGTTGCTGGTGGAACTTGGACGCGAGTACAGCGCAAGTTGGAGCGACTAGCGAGCTATATGCGCAGAACACACCCCGCTGACGCCCGATTGTCTTCAAAGACTACGGCGTGGGAATGTCGAGATCCCGGCAGATCTTCTTGGCCAACGGATCGGGGATTTCCGAGTGCCGCGGCACGGCAGACCGCCGGTTGTTCGACGGATTGCCCCACCAAGAATGCCGTCGGCCTTCCCGGACCAGCACGCACCCGTGCTCGCGAAGGTGAGCAATCAATTCGTGCCGTTTCACGCCGACAGGCTCACTTCTTCGAAGTTCCCGCTCGCAGACGCCCGTGCGTCAGCCCGGTTCATCTCCAGGGCCTCTTCCAAGGCGTCACGAAGATTCTCCAGCAATTCCGCACGGGTATGCCCCTGAGAATTGACCCCCGGAACCTCCGCAACCCAGCCAATCCACCACTCACCGTGCTGTTGAACAACCGCCGTATAGTTTCCCGCCATCACGTTTCTCCCAAACGGGTGCGCCCCCCAAAGCGGGTCACGCTCGCAATCTTGACAAACATGTGCAGAAATCTCAAACGAGAGCCTTAACAAGTATACTGCCCGCTCGGCCTGTGGACAACTCTCGTCATCCGCGCTCAACCATGTCAACAAGCCGCCTCGATCGTCGCAATGTCGTCGTCTGACAGGTCATAGAGCCCGTGGACCTCACGGTCGATCCGTTGGTCGAGTTCGCGCCGTTCGGCCTCGACTTGCGGCTGCGTTAGACCCCTTTGGCGGCTCGCCAGGTCCAGCATTTGATCGACGAATTCCACAAGGCGATCGTGGATTCTCGTTTCTTCCGGCGAACTAAAGTCAATTCGTCGAATCGGCGCCCGAGCGAGGACGTGGCCGTTGATCTCCAGCCCCACCCCGCGGCGCTTCGCGTGGTGGCGAAACCACTTCCAAAGCAGTTGGCTGTTGAGTAGGGCAGCGAAGTAGTTGAGGTGTTCGCCAACCCCCTCGCCGGGCAGAAAGACGTTGGTGCTGAAGGACGTGTAGGTGGGCTGCGGGGCCGGAACAAAGGACGGCCGCGGGGCCATTTGCAGCGCGATCAGCTTGGGCTGCTCCCAGATTCGCGCTTCTCGGGGCCAGTGAAGATGCCACCAGGAGCGAACGCCCTTGCGTGTCTCCCGCCGAGCCTCCATGATCGGGCGAAATCGTGCCAGGTGAGCGGCCAGGACGGGAAAGGCCTCCAGTTCGGGCCACGTATCGCGCGTCGAGTAGATCAGGTGGAGCGATGGATCGTCGATGCGATCGTATCGGCCCAGATCGCAAAGGTCGTGATAAGGACGGACAAGATGTTGCTCGCCGGCGGGCAGTTGGAGCGATTCCAGTTCCTCCGAGGAAAGAGCAAACACGCCTTCTCCCGTTCGCCACGGATCGCCATGCCTGGCATTGACGGCCTTCGTGACGCAGGCCGGGTTCTCCGCAATTCCCTGGCGAATCCTTCCCAGTTGGCCGAGTGTCGGCAGGGTGGCGAGCTTGCCGAGCAACGCTTCGGCCGGCGGTTCCAGATCGAGGAGGTCCTGGCGGAACAGTTGGTCCGGTGACTTCGTAAACGAGTGAACTTCCGCTCGGCCTTCGACAAACGGGCGGGCATCCGTGTCACCGCCCCCGTCAAGCAACGGAATTCGCACGGTGGTCGGCTCGTCGGACGGCGGTTTGGACACGACAAGCATGAGATGATGCCCGGCGACTTGAGGAAATACCCGGAGCCGATCGAGCCCGAACACTTCGTCCACGTGGACCGTCTCACGAAGTGTCCGGATCAGTCGGGCCGCCCCGGCTCCGCCAGCCCAGTAGGCCCCGACAATGAAGCCCAGTCGACCGCCGGGTGCGAGCAATTCGATCCCGCGGTGGAGGAAGTAGTACCAGAGATCCATCCGCGGCGCCCGGTAGCGGTGGCCGAATTCGGTTGCGGCGATCTCGTCGAAAAGGGCCTTGGTGCCCAATTCGCGCCGGTAGGGCGGATTGCCAAGGATGATGTCGAAGGTGAGGCTGGAGGCTGGAGGCTGGAGACTGGAGGAAGACTCTTCCTCCGTCCCCAGCGAGCGCAGCGAGTGAGGGGGAGGGTCGGGGAGGGGTGGGTTGGAGTCGCCGTTGGCATCCCCATTTCTCGACGCTTTCGAGCCGGCGCGATGGGAGGTCCGTGACGCGTTGTCCCCCTCCCTAACCCTCCCCCTCGCTTCGCTGGGGAGGGAACTGCTGCTTGCTCCCCTATCGCACGGGAGAGAAGTGGTGGTAAGAGCGTTGCCGGGCGCGATGTTTCTCTCAAGGGCGGCGGCAACAGCACGGGCGGCGGCCGGGTCCGTTCCGTTCGGCGCAAGAACAAGCTGGAGCATACGACGGGCAATTACAACCGCCTCGGCGTCCAGGTCGCAACCGTGCAGAGAGGCGGCAATCTCCGTAGCTGAGCGACCTTGTTGCTGCAGTTGCCGGGCGGCGGCACGCAGGAATCGGCCGCAACCGCAGGCCGGGTCGAGGATGCGAGGCGGCGCCTCCACGTTCCAATCTGCCACGTCGACGTCGATTCCAACACGCCCCTCCCCGGCCCTCCCCCTCACTCGCTGCGCTCGCTGGGGAGGGAGGAGGCAACGCTGGGCAAGGTAGTCGGCAATGTAGTCGGGCGTGTAGTAGATTCCTTGGCGGCGGCGATGGCTGCGACTCGGGCGGCTTGAGAACGTGCCATCAGACCCCTTCTCCAACTTTCGCGAGAGAAGATGCTGGTGGACGGTTTCCAACACGTCGACTGGCGGACGGTCCCTGCAAACGGCCTCTGCCAGGTCCGATTCCACCGGCTCGCCACGCAGGGCAAGAAAGAGACTTTCCTCAACGTGCCGTCGAGCTGCGGTTTCCGCCTTGGCTACCGAGGAAACCGTTCCTTGCCGGAGCAGGTCCGCGGCGGCCGCCTGCCAGAGAAGTTCAACGGTCTGGATCAGACTTCCGAGCGACAACGAGCGCGACTTTGCGAAAAGGGGATGGAGCTTTGAGCAGTGAGCGATTGGGGAGCACCGGGCCTATTTCCTCGCCCCCCATTCTGATTTGCCATCCCGCCCAACTCAACCCCTCCCCCCAAGCTCACCGCTCATGGCTTCCCCACCATCTCGATCGTCTTGCTGATGCCGGCCCAGGCGCCGGCGACGAGCATGCCTGCGGCGGAGAGCCAAAGCATGAGGTCCCAGAGGCGGCCAGGGGTGATGCGTTGGTCGCAGAGGCGATAGCGGAAGTAGAGCGTGGCGCCGGCGAGCATGGGGAGCATGACGGCCTGCATGATTCCGCTGAGCAGGACCAGTTCTCCCGGCTTGCGGACGAAGATGCAGGTGACCAGCGCGAAGGCAGGGAAGAAGATGCAGAAGGCCTTGATCCACCATCGCCTCGCTCGGTCGTCGCGCCGGCCCACGCCGAACACGCCGACGGCGTCGGCGGCCACCCGCGTGTGGCCGGCGTTGGCCACGAAGAAGGTTGAGTAGAGAACGGCCACGGCGCCGAAGAGGAAGAGGATCTTGGCCCAGGTGCCGAAGACGGGCACATACATTTCGCCCAGGGTGCGAACGAGTTGGCTTCCCTTCAGTTCGAGCCCGCTGCCGTGGAGAACGGAGGCGCCAAGGAGGTAGAAGGCGACGGTGGCGAACGTGTAGATGAGCATCGAAACGCCGGCATCCCATCGCATGACCCGCATCCAACCCCGGGCGCGCTGGGCCCAGTCGTCGGACGGGTCGCACGGTCCGGTGAATTGGGCATAGCCCTTTTCGAGACACCAGTAGGGGTACGCGATCAGTTCGGACGTGCCGACCCCGATGATGCCGAAGGTGGCCAGGGCCGTGCTCAGGGGCGTCCAGCGACTCATTCCCTCCGCAGCTGGCGGCAACCGGAAGCTCAGCCCCGCACGAAGATCGGACCAATGAACGGCCCAGGCGGTGTGGTACTGCATGGCGAAGACACAAAAGATCGTCACGGCTGTGAAGGCGGCCACCATGGCGGTCGAGAGGTTTTGGATGACGGCGTAGCGACCAACCAGGAGAATTGCGATTGTCAGTCCAGTCACAATCGCGGCCCATGTGATGTCATCGGTCCAGAAGTATTCGGCCATCCGCTCGTTCGGACGTTCACCGATTCGGGCGGCAAGCGTCGTTTTAACTTCCGCCTCCGGGACGGAGGAAAGCTCGTCTTGAAGGCCTTCTGCCCGGGCATCCCAGGCATCCTGGGCGTCGAGAAGGCGATTGAAACTCCCGTCGAGGGGCAGGTTCATGGCCAGGGACTGGCCGACGCCATGAACGATGCCGCCCAATTGGGCCAGGCTGACAATGAACATGACGAGCCAGTACCAGAGAAGCCAGTTGACGCCGAGTCGCGGGCCGGGAACCTCGCCCATGGCCGCCATGGTTGTCTTGCCGGAAGAGATGGCGTAGCGTCCGAATTCAACCTGGACGAAGACCTTGATCACGCACCCGATGATGATCAGCCACAGGAGCCAGAAGCCTGCCCGGGCTCCGGTCATGGTCGTGGCGATGAGTTCACCGGACCCGACGATCGCCCCCGCAATGATCAGTCCGGGCCCCAGTTGTCGCAAGATGCCGAGCGGGGTTCGGGGCGGGGTGCGGACCATGGCAGCGAGGTCTCGTGATGGCGATCAGTCGGTCGTGGGGCACGGGGCACGAGTTGGCCTGCCCGATTCTGGCCGAAAGGACCGCCGAGTGCAAGCCGCCACAGATGAGGCTGGAGGCTGGAGGCTGGAGGCTGGAGGGCTGCATTAGCAGAGACTCTTCGTTCACCGGGGGTCGACTTGGCTCGGCAATCGACCTCGCCTCGATCGCTCCAGCCTCCAGTCTCCAGCCTTGAACTCACTCGATGAAGCGTCGTACGAGGATCGTATCATCCACGTTGAGGTTCTCCCCGGGAACGAATCCGACGGGGATGCTCCGGTCGATGAGGTAGAACCCGCGGTGCCGGCTGACGGTTCCCCTGTGGGAGCCCACCTCTTTACCCAGGATGTAGCCGTCGCCATAGAGCTGGCGGTGGATCGGGTTATTTGGGTTGTAGCCCGGGTACTGACTCACGTAGAAGTAGCCCACCGTGATCCAGACGGCATACACGTTGGACCGCGTGGTGGTGAGGTTGCTCAGACGCTGGAGCGACTGATACTGGAAGAAAGGCGTTTTGGTCGAGTCGGCATAGTCGCTTGTTCCGTGGGTGGTGAACAGGGGGTCTCGCGTGTCGAGCGTTTCCAGAGGACCGGCCGTGCCGACAGACGCCCGGAGGAGCGTGGCATTGGCTCCCTGCTGGATCGTTTCCGACAGGTAGGACGTCTCATCGTCGGAGTCTCGGCCGGGAATCGGGGGAACAAGATCGGCGCCGGCAAACGAACGGAAGGGATTGGCCAGCCGCGTGGGCAGGGGCACGGAGTCCGTGTCGAGGTGGCAGTCGGCGCCCGGGTAGGCCCGGCGGGCGTCGACAAAGTCTGCCCAGGACAGCGAGTTGTGATCGTTGAGGAGGCACCACCACACGGTCGAATCATCGCCTCGCCAACCGTCGTTGCCGAAGACCGTATTGAGGTTGATTTTGCCGGGCTCCCGGTAGGTGGAGATGAAGTGGTACGGTGGATGGAACGAGTGGGGTTCGTCCGGGTCGCTCATCAGTTCCGTGTCCGGCTGGATGTGGGAACCGATGAACCTTGAGGGCACATGGACGTATTCGAAAAGGCGATAGAGATGGGGCGCCGCTTCCGGGGAAAGGACCTCTTCCTCGCCGTCCGGTTCCGGCGAGCCTCTCATCTGGCCGGTGCGGGCCTGGCCGGGTAGAGAGCCGAAGAAGCCGAGCAGGTGGGCGAAGTGGTCCTGGCCCGCCTGATAGGTTTGCAGGTCCGCAACGTTCATGGCGTCGTTCTCGTACGACACGAGCAACCGAGACGATCGCGTGGCCGGAACCTGCATCAGCTCCATCGGATTGGCGAAGGGCCGATTGAGCCAGGTCATCCAGGCGAAGGGGTTGGGACGGAACGTCTTGGCTTCCCCGTCGTCGGAGTCCACGATTTCTCCCGGTGCTCCGCGATAGGAAGCCAGGCCGAAGACGCTGGGATCGAGGGGTTCACCGAAGTGTCCGTTGACGTAGCCGAGCGTATGACAGAAGGGTTCCGCAAAGACGTGGCCTGCCACCGTCTTCGGCGTGCCGGAAGGTTGCGGCATATCGTCGTTGGCAGGAAGCTTGGCGGACCAGAGCGCCCCGCCGTCTTCACCCCGCTGGCGGGAGTTGAAGGCCCAGGCTGCCGTTTCGATCTCCCCGTCACAGCTCGGATCTCTCCCGTTGAACACGGTAAGATCCACGGCCGACGTGTCGATCGTCAGGTACGGATTCGTCTCGCTGTCGTAAGGCTGCTCGGGATTGGCAAGCCGCTGCAGGTGAAGGTAGCGGTAGGAAGGGGTTGTGCCGTTGGCGCCGAGCACGGACGATTCCCGCCAATGGTCCTCGTCTTTCTTGTCCTCCGGAAGGTCGAGGGGCGGATCGTATACGAAAGCCATTTCATCTGTGTCCCAGACCGGTTCCGTGTAGCCGTCGAGAGGTTCCGAAACGCTGAGGCGGCGGTAGACCGGTTCGTCCCGGGTGAGGGCCTGGTCGATCAGCACGGCGTTGGGAGTGCAGATCGCATCGCCCAGTTCGGCAAGATCGTCGATCATACCGTTGCCAAACACGCGTACGGGATGTCGTCCGCTCGGGTTGAGCACGATTCGCCGTGTCGTGGCGGGGTCGTTGCCGTCGCCGACGTAGGTTACCGGCGAGGTGATGGGGGCGCCGCTGGTATCACGGGTTTCCGTTCCCGGGCCAATAACGCAGTAGCGGTGCGGTTCGATGACCGCGTCGGTACCGTAGCGGGGAACGAAGGTGACCCAATTCGGCTCGGCTGGATCGGGATCGTAGCGGTCGGGAACAACCAGGTTGGAGTCGGTTTCAGGAACGAAGTACACGATGCGTTCAACGCTCGCGTCGAGGCTCGCATCGCGACTTGGACAATGACCGCCGAGCTTCAGGTCGGGGTCGGCATAGGTGTGGGGGCTTTCTTCGGGCCCTCGCGCGACGAGCAGGCGCCACACGGGGTTCACCCGTCGGGTCGTCAAATTCGGACGGGTTACCTGGCTGAGGATCACGCCGCCCGCGTCGTCGCCGGTGGTCCGATTGCAATGGAATTCGCTGGGACCGGGTTCGGCGTCGGTCCAGGGATTGTAGAGTTCCACGAAGAGGGAGCCCTGGGGCGGGTAGCATTGGTCGAAGTCGTTGTCTCCGTCAGCCACGGTCTCGCCCGTGGGATCCGAGGCGGTATCTTCGGTGCGCCGATCGTGGAAGGCGAGCGTTTCCGTGATCAGAAGCTCGGGACGCTCGCAGCCCCAGACGATCCGGCGATCGGGACCGTCGACGTTCCAGGTGTTCAGCAACTTTGCCCGCAGGTTCGAATCGCGGTCGATCCCGCCGGGAAACTCGTCGACGGCGGTCCCGTCGACTGCAAATGGATAGGGATCGTAGACAAAAGGAGTCATGATCGAATCGGGGTCGCGGAAGTCGACGATATTGATCGCCCATTGGGCGAGGGCACGGGCGCGGGCTTCCGCCCGGCAGATCTTCGCGCGGCCCCCGTCCGCGGCTGCAATGACCTCTTCATCCCACGGCGGATACCAGTCAGGGTCGACGAGGGCCATCATGAGGACGTAGAGCGTTCTGGCGTAGGCCAGGCGATAGCTGGTGGCTTCGTCGCCGATTTCACCGGGTTCGTCGACGACGTAGTTGCTGTCGTTGTCCTCGCCGTCGCCGAAGGGGCGGTTCAGGTCGAATCGCAATCCAGAAAGCACGTCGCTGGAAACGAGGGCCGCCATGTCGGCCGTTTCGGGTCTCGGATAGAAATAGGTCGACTCGGGCAGGGCATCGAGATGCTTGTTGTGAAGTTCCAGGAGTTTGGCCGCAAGGAGGTCGGTCGTGTGCAAGGGGGGCGAGCCCAGGACCTGGCGAAGTTCCGGTGGGAAAGCCAGGTTAGGAACGGGCAGATCCCAGCTTTCGGTCGTGGCTCGCAAGCGGAAGTAGGAGCTGAAACCGGCGCGGAGGATTTCCTGGAGGCGATCGGGCAGGGAGTAGATATCGACGTCGTAGGGGCGGAGAAGCCGCTCGTATTCGGTGATGGTGAAGGGGTTGTCGAGGGAGGCGCTGGAGCCCACGGATTGAGGTGCGGTCGCTCCGAGTTTAAGTTCGTAGGGCGTATCGAGATGGGCCGCGTTCCAGGCGTCGGAATTCCAACCGATGGTACAGCCTGAGGCATTCAGCGTGGAATAAATCGGCTGGCCAAAGTAGTCAAGCCCAACCGTCATGGCGCCTTTCAGGTCCATAGGAGAACCGTAGGCGGTGGGCGTGGAACTGGCCACGGCCTGCCAGTAGTTGCGGGGGAAGCCCGCAAGCTGGTTCAGCATGAGCCGTTCCGGGGTGTCGATCTCGTAGGTCCGGCCGGGGGCGGGAACGTGGTATGCGGGTTCCGGCAGGCGTTTTTTCACTTCGCCGTATCGACCATCGATCGAGTCGCTTCGGATGCCGAGCAGCAGGTTGCGAAAGTTCTCATATCGGCCGTAGCCGAAAAGAGACTGGGGGCTGATCTCCGCCGTACCGCACCCCAGGCCCCGAGGCAATTCCACGTCGATGCCGGGAACGCCCCCTTGCGCGACCGGTTGGGCGTAGACGGTGCCGTCGGCCAGATAGCCATTGGAATCTGCGGCTTTGAGGACACGGCGGTAGTCTCGATAAAGCTGTTCGTTGCCGCCGGCCGTGTTCAGATTGACCTTGCCGTCCAGGTCGACGCAGTGAATGGCGACCAGGGGCCGGCACAGGTTGCCGTCGTCGGCGGCCCGGATGGGAAGCCCGATGTCAACCCAGATGCTGTCGGCCACACCGTCGCCATCGTTGTCCACATCCCAGGGAACCACTTCCCGATCGGGGACTCCGTCGTTGTTGAAGTCGATGAACCAGGGCGAGGTGAGCCCCGGTTTCAGATCGGCCACGCCCCAGACCTGACGAGCCATCACCTCGAGTTTTGCAACATCGCGTTCGCTGTCTCCCTGGGGCAGTTCCTGGCCAATGTAGCTGGGCCAGTTCGTGTTGCTCCCGTCGAAGGTACGGTGGCTTTCCGGGATCGGACGCAGCAGGCACCGGCGTTTGATCGTGACGACTGCGTCACGCACCTCCAACGAGAACAGGCTGAGGTTCTCATCGCCCGTGTTCCGAAGACCGTCCCGTCCGTACGGCTGAATAACCAGGCGCAGCTTGTCGGCCTGGCTGGGCGCCGAGACGGCATCCATGATCCGGCGGAGCCAGTAGTTGGCCAGGGCCGGGCGATGCAGCGAAGGACTCCGGGTAAGCGTATCCGTGCCCGCTCCCGCCTGCTCCATGGCCAGCAGCATGTTCTGGTAGTCGGGGGCATCGTAGTCTTCGTTGGCCGAGTAGCTACCGAGATCCTCGTGATACTCCACATCGGTCGTATCGGGCAGGAGGGCGTAAGGCAACTTGATACCAGCTACGGGCGGATAGGCCCCGTCATTCCGACCGGTCGACGGGTCGTAACCCACCCCCGTGCCCGAGAAGGGCGTTCCGTTGATCATGTAGTCGATGCCGGCGTATTGTGTGTTGCGAAAATACTCGCAGATTTCGTCGGTGGAGACCCCGTCAAAGGGCAAAACCTGGTAGCGATGATACACGACATCGATCGGCAAGGGCGGACTGCAGGCCAGGCGAGTGGCCTTGTCGGGAATCTCGATGCGGCGGTAACCGACGATTCTGGTGCTCTTGTGATAAGCGGGACTGTCCGGATCCAGGACGGTGAGCACCGAGCCCACTCGGCGTTGAAACGCGACCGCATCGTTCCGAATGGGGGTTATCCCGCTGTAGTTGCAGCCGCTCGTGCCGAACCAGGCTGGAATGGTGAGCGTTTCGGGAGCTTCGATTCCAATGGTCGCCGGCTGCCCCGAGATCGGATCAAGTCCGCCGACTGGGCCGTATTGAGGCACGGTGAATCCGGCCGTGAACTCGATGATCTGGCCACCGCCCATGGCTGCGACATAGGACCTGACCGACATGGGCGTGCCCGGAAGGACCACATTATGCAACCCCTTCGGATTTCGGTCTCGGCTGCCGCGAGGCGCCACCGTGTAGCGATTGATTACCCAGCCCCGAACCCAAGCTTGATCTCCCCCATAGATGTCCTCCAGGAGCGAATGGCGTCTGAGGACGGAACTTGTGCTGGAGTCGGCCGGGCCGCGGATGACCTGGAGTACCGCCGCCTCCAGTTCCTCCTCCGGTGAAACAGGAATGCTCTGCTGGACTTTTTGAAGCGACCGGGTGACCCGTTTCGCGTGAGAAGCCACGACGACAAAGGCAAACGCCGTGGCACTGAAAAGGGCGAGCATGCCGACGAGTACGAGGAGAATAACTCCTGTGCGGCAGAAGTCCCGTTCATGGCGACGAAGAAAAGAAGGAGAAATGGGATAAGAAGTGACGGGCCGAAGCGCATGGGTGTAGGTCGCCATGGCGTGTCCCCCCTACGCATTTCGGATCGGCCTCTTGCCCTAGGCGGATCATTCACTGTGCATGGGACTATAAGATGCCATGAAAATGCCCAGTAAGTCAAGGAGAATGCGAAAATCACCCCCAAAGGGGACAACTCCGAAGAAGCCGGGCTGAAACACAATAGCCCGGCTTGTTGTTCGCCGAACACACAGAACGCAACTAGGGTTTATGGTTCTCCAGGGCCATCCCCACCAAGGCGGCGAGAACCGAGGCGGCCGTTTCGATTCGCAGGATGCGGGCCCCCAGGGCGACTGTTTGCCAGCCGAGATCACGGGCCTGGTCGACTTCTTCGTCGGCGAATCCCCCCTCGGGGCCAACTGCCACAGCAACATGCCCGAAGGGCAAATCGGTGAAGTTCAGGCAAACCCCGTCGGGCGAAGGGTGGGCGATGAAGCGAGTGCATGCCTCGGCCTGAGAGCCCACGAATTCCGACCAGGGTTGGGCCGGGGCCACTTCCATGAGCCGGTTGCGCCCGCATTGCTTGGACGCCTCGATCACGGCGCGGGTGAGTCGGTTGATGGCTTTGCCGCCGGGTTGAGCGACGCTTCGCGCGGTCTCCAGAGGAACAAGACGGGTGATGCCCAGTTCGACGGCCTTTTCGATGAGCCATCGCTGACGGTCTCCCTTGGGAAGCGCCACACCAAGCGTCACCGGACAGGGCAGTTCTCGATCCACGGCGCGGCGTCCGAGAATGGCAACCTCCACCTCGGAGCGGCGCAAAGCCTCGATCCGGGCGGGAAACTCCTCGCCAGATCCATCGAAGAGGACCAGCTCGTCGCCCGGCTTGGCCCGCATCACGTGGAGCAGGTGATGTGCTTCGGGGCCTGACAGCACAGCTTTCTCTTCTTGGCGGATTGAGGCTTCGACAAAATAGCGATGTGACATGGTGGCCGAAAGATAGGCAGTCTGCAGGGGTTATTCCGGGTAAAGTTCTTGTGCGTATTTTACCGAAAAGAGAAGAGTGGCGGAATTGCCCGACCGAGGGCATGGTATGCGCGTCGACGCGACCAGATGAAGCTCGCCTTCGGTCAGCCCAGAGAGTACTTCAACCAGCCAACAGGCCCATGTATCCATCCCATTGGGGACTAAGCCGATCGCCGTTCGGGCCGCAACTCGATCCTCGGCAGTTCTTTGCCAGTCCGGGGCATGAGGAAGCGCTGGCGAGGCTCCATTTCCTCATTGAAGAACACCGCCGCATGGGTCTGCTTCTGGGACCCAGCGGGTGCGGCAAGTCTCTGTTGCTGGAGATGATCGCTCGGCGAGTTCGCGCGTGGGGCCGGGCTGCGGCAAACCTGAGCCTGCTCGGCCAGACAGGGGATGAATTTCCGGCGGCTCTGGCCGACGAACTTCGGATCCCCATGCCGGAGGACGTGCCTCGTTGGCGGGTGTGGCAGTATCTGGAACGACGTTTCCGGGAGAATCGGCTCCAGCAGTTGGAAACCGTTCTCCTGTTCGACGACGTAGACCAGGCCAGCCCGGAGGTCTTGACCCAGGTGGCTCGGATCGCGAAGTACGACCTGGCGCCGGAGGCCCGGTTGACCGTGATTCTCGCCGGACGGCCGGACCGGATTGGTCGAATCGGCGAGGGCCTGATCGATCTGGTGGAACTGCGGATCGACGTTCCGACCTGGCAGCCCCAGGACACCCAGGGGTTTCTGGACCGCTCGCTGCTGCAGGCGGGTGGCCGGCCCGGGGTGATCGAAGACGCGGCAGTCCAGAAAATGCACGAGTTGGCCGACGGCTCCCCGCGGCGTGTGCGTCAGTTGGCCGATCTGGCCCTGCTGGCGGCTGCCGGCATGAATCTCGACACGGTGGACGCGGCTACGGTCGAGGCGGCTTGCAGCCAGCTTGGGGCCCACCAGCCCGATTGAGCTTGCCCCCCATAAGCGGCCCGGCTTGGATTGGGGACGCTCTTTTCAGTTTTCTTCCAAGGATCACTCCACAGCTTCACGCCTTTTGCCTATCCTAAAGCGTCTAACGGGTAGATTTTTTCGTCCGGCGGTCATACTCTACGAAACATGAATAGCACCTCCAGAAGAATCGTCGTCTTGACGGACGGATACACCGACTCTCACACGGCCAAGACCGCCATCAGCGTGATCCGCTATCGGCCCCAAGAGGTCGTAGCCATGCTCGACAAGCCTTCGGCGGGCAAGACATGCCAGGAAGTTGTCGGCACGGGCGCCACGATTCCTGTCGTGGCCTGCTTGGCCGACGCTCCCGCCGCCGACACGCTCCTGATCGGCATTGCCCCTCCGGGCGGAAAGATCCCCCAGGCCTGGCGCCCGATCGTGCTGGAAGCGATTTCCCGAAAGATGAACATCGTTTCCGGGCTTCACGACCTGCTGAAGGACGATGCCGAGTTCGTGGCCGCGGCCCAGACCCACGGCGTGCAGCTTGTCGACGTTCGCGATAACCAGGAGCGGGACGTGGCCAACCGCGAGGGAATTCGCGAAGACTGCCTGCGGATTCACACGGTGGCCAACGATTGCAGTTGCGGCAAGATGATCACGGCCATCGAGATCGTGGAAGGCCTCAAGAAGCGTGGAAAAGACGCCAAGTTCGTCGCTTCGGGCCAAACGGGGATCATGGTGGAAGGCGACGGCTGCCCGGTCGATCGGGTCATCTCGGATTTCGTCAGCGGGGCCACGGAAAAGCTGGTGCTTGCCAATCAGCACCACGAGGTCATCGTTCTGGAAGGCCAGGGAAGCCTGTTTCACCCTCGTTACTCCTGCGTCACGCTGGGGTTGCTCCACGGGGCAATGCCCGACGGGCTGGTCGCCTGTTATGAAATGGGTCGCACCAAGGTGCAGGGCATGGAGCAGGTCGATCTGCCGTCGCTCGAACGGCTCATTGAGGTCTACGAGACCGTGGGCGGCATTATGCACCCCTGCCGCGTGATCGGCGTAGCCGTGAACGGGCGAGCCTTCACCGACGAACAAGTAGAGGCCGAATGCGAAGAAGTCACCCGCCGCACCGGTCTTCCCGCCTGCGACGTCTACCGCCACGGCCCGGGCAAACTCGTCGAGGCAGTGCTGGCGATGCGAAAGTAAGACACTCATGAAGCTCACGATCCACCAATTCGATCTTCCCCTCCGGCACACCTTCACGATCGCCCGGGGCTCGACCACGGTGAGCCGGACGCTGGTCGTCGAGTTGGAGCAGGATGGCGTTCGCGGCTACGGCGAGGCGGGAGAAAATGATTTCTACGGGGCCTCGATTCCGGAAATGAAGGCCGCTCTTGAGCATGTGCGTCCCATGCTCGCAGCCAAGGGCCCCACCGATCCCAGTGAGCTTTGGGCTGAACTGGAACCGGAATTCGGGCCCAAGTCGTTTCCCCAGTGCGCCCTCGATCTGGCCGCGTGGGACCTGTGGGGCAAGCTGCAAGGACAGCCCGTCTGGAAACTCTGGAATCTCAGCGCCGACAATCTGCCCGTGACCGACTACACGATCGGCATCGACACGATCGAGGTCATGGTCCGGAAGATGGAAGAGTTCGCCGGCTGGCCCATCTACAAGATCAAGCTCGGCACGGACCGCGACATCGAAATCGTTCGCGAGTTGCGGAAGCACACCGACGCCGTCTTCCGCGTCGATGCCAACTGTGCCTGGACCGTGGAGCAGACGATCGAGAACTCCGCCGCGTTGGCGGAACTGGGTGTCGAGTTCATCGAACAGCCCATGGTTCGCGAAAACTGGTCGGGTATGGAGCAGGTTTACGCGAAGTCTGCCTTGCCCTTGATCGCCGACGAGAGTTGCCAGCGCGAGGCCGACGTGGACCGTTGCGCCGCCTGCTTCCACGGCGTGAACGTGAAACTCGTCAAGTGCGGCGGCCTCACGCCGGCCAAGCGGATGCTCGACAAGGCCCGCGGGCTGGGCTTGAAAACCATGGTCGGTTGCATGACCGAATCAACCGTGGGCATCTCGGCCATCGCCCAGTTGCTTCCCCTGCTCGACTACGTCGACATGGACGGCGCCCTGCTCTTGGCCGAAGACGTCGCCTCCGGCGTCCGCATTGAAAAGGGTCGGGTCATCCTGCCGGATCAAAACGGTTGCGGCGTGCAGCTTCTTGAAAACGCCTGACCCACTGGTCCTCTTCGCATGCCCCGTCACCGCGCGAATTGGAGCCCCGTGCGGATTCGCCCCACTTCGTGAACTCATCCCAGCCGGGAAGCATGCTGAATCCGTGTGCGAAGGACACGTACGGCTCAAGTTCCACTTCCTCGGAAGCCTCTTCCGTTTCACCGGGCTCCGGGGCTCGACCGTTTGCGGTGAAAGGCGTCCATGATCCTTCATGTTGGATTGCGCGGGCGAGTTTCCCATTGGGCAGCCAGCGAATTTGCCAGCCCGCACGGCCCTCCGAATTCCAGCAGTCCAGGATGAACGGCACACCGTTGGCATAGAAGTCGATGCGAATCTCGCGGGGATCGTCTTCTCTTTCCATGATGCGGAGGTGACTGATGCCGGGCACGAGCTTATCGTTTCGGCAAAGCCCAAAGTACGCCTTCACCTGATACTCGGGAAGGTCCTGCCCCACGCTGACCTCAATGCCGCTCGAAAGGGTCCGCCGCAGATTGCTGAACCTCAGTTCCACGTTCGTATGGGAACGAATATCCTCCGCACGGGTCCCAAAACGCGGAAAGTGCTCCGCGCAGACCTTGAACAACTCGGCATAACGGTCCGATTCGACCGCTTCTGCCAGGTCTCGTGCGAACTTCAACTCCTGCGAGAAATCGACCTCCTTGAGCCATTCCGGTATCCGGACCCGGTATGGCTGGAGCGCGATGGGCCGGGTTGCCTGGATTTCCGCCTTCACCGATTGGGCCGTGTCTTCTTCTGAGAAGACGAGCATCTCCCGCTCGTCCGCCGCGAGTTGGTCGCGTCCGAAACCAAGATCCTCATACTTCTCCGGCGAGAAGACATGATCATACCACATCCTCTCCGGGATCCCGACGGAACCCGCAGGGCCGTACTCGACAGGCTGCTGCTCGGCGGCCTTGGCTTGGCCTGGCACCGTTACAAGACAGAGGGCGGCTATGAGGAAGAGGGTGAATCGTCTCGGCATCGTTTCGGGCTTTCGCGATCCAGTGTGCTGGGTGGTTCACTCGATGATACCCTGATGATGTCCGATCGCAACATGTGTGTCAATGAAGCTGCGCAACCGCCAATCGCCGTAGTCCCCCTCCCCTCCTGCTTGTTTGCCACTCTGAGACTTGACGTCTCCGCGCGAGATGCTCTTCGAACCTGCACACGCATCCTGCACAGATGGAGTCATGACACACTTTGGCGGCTCGCCGATCCACGGATTGCTCCCCATCAGAACGCTGAGCGTGAGTCAACCGGGCTTTGAATTGGCGAGGTTTTCTCCGCTTCATGGTCCCGTGCGGCGCCCGGCACCTACTCAGGAAACAAGGGCAGCGGCTTCTCTTCGGCTCCCTGGGCGATCAGCCAGCGGCGGATCACGGCGAGGACGTGTTCGACTTCCGCTTCCGACAGGGGGCAGCCTTGACCGATGGCGTGCCATTTGGCCAAACAGCCGCGGCAACAGGTGGCCGTGGCGTGCTGGGCGACGAAGACCGGATGGCCTCGCATGGGGGTCTGTTTGCCGTCGTTTTCCGGTTCGGCCGGGGCAAGACGTTCCGTCACAAACCGCCGGGCGTGGGCCATGAGCGCCGAGAGTGAACGCTCCTGCAGATAGAGCCGGCCCTTGGGACCGAGCTGTTGGCGACGGCGAAAGTTGCTCGCGTCCAGGGCGATGAAGAGGTCGTCAAGATCACGCACGCTTCATCACCCTCGCTGACCGCTCTGGAACATCCCCAGGTAGTCCGCAATCTCATCAAGGTCGATATCGGCTTGGTGTGAGAGGCGGTATTTAGCCATGACGCTCGGATGCCTTGCTGGCACGTTTCTCCAAGTCGCAAAATCTCGCTCTCAGAGAAGCGTCATCGTAGTCTGTGTACTGACCGTCTTTTAGCTGACAATGGCCCTTTTCGATCCGGTCGACGAGTTCTCCACGCAAACGAAGCAATTCGATTCCGGCATCGAGCACTGCGCCACGATCATGAAAACTGCCACGTTCGATCAGATCCTGAATGAACCGTTCATTTTCCGGAGAAACCTCTGTACTCATAGATTCTCCTTCATCCACTGTCTTGGCTATTGACGCCGCGATATTGCGGTACCGAAGAACCACAACCACTGCAAGCGAATTATCACCAGTCTATCGCCGGAAGGGACAACTTGTCAAAACAGACTGTCCGCGTCGCCAGGACGGGTTACAGATCATCCAACCCCGTGAAGTTCGTGATCAGCGAGCGGAGCTTGCGACGCAGAACCGAGTAGCTGAAGAAGGCCTTGCCGAGTTCGAAGTTGTAGTCGACCATTTCCTGGCGGTAATGTTCGTCGGAAATAACGCGGCGGACCTGCTCGAGCACGCCCCGGGTGAGGAACCCGTCCATGGCGATGACTTTGAAGCCCTTGGGCTCGATGTCGGCCACAAAGATGGAATAGCGGTTCACGAGCACCGGCTTGCGGTAGTAGAAGGCTTCCAGCAGGGCGTTGCCGAAACCCTCGTAGAGGCTCGGGTAGGTAATCAGGTCGGCGTGGTAGTAGGCCTCGGCGAGCGACGCGACGGACGCGCCGTTCCGTTCGGTGGTAACCGCCGGCTCCAACTCCGCGTGGACGAAATGCAGATCCACGCCTGATTGCTCGGCCAACTCGATGAGCGAATCGCGGTAGTCCATGCCTTCGTCTCCCGATTCATGGGAGACCACCAGCTTGCACTTGGGATTCTTGAGCTGGGCGATCAGGGCGATCGAGTGCTCAATGCCCTTGCGGGGAACAACCCGTGTGGGCTGCAGGACCATGATGTCGTCAGGCTCCAACCCGATCTGCTCGCGCAGGTTGGATTGAACCGCTGCTTCAGGGGGAGGCGCTTCGAAGTCGAGCACGTTGGGGATCAGGATCGACGAGGCGCCCGTCCGCCAGGCCAGGTCTTTTTGGGCAAAACTGTTGATTGTTACGTGCTGGATCGACGGGAGCGTCGGGGGAAACGCCATGTTGAGGAAGTCATCCACGGCGCTCACCGAGAACCGGCTCCGTTCCCAGAAGAAGTCGTGATGGTGGGCGATCGTGGGCAGTTCCGTCTCGGCGATCAGGTTCGTCAGCGCCAGCCCCAGGGGAATGTGCATGGGAATGCAAAGGGCGTTCTGGACGATCATGATGTCGATGGCGAACTTCTCGACGAAGTCGTAGAGCGTCGACTTGAGACGATCGGCCATCTCGTAAACGCGACGGGTGGTTTCCCGGTCGCGAGTCCGCGTGCCGAAGGCTCGCTGATTGATCCATTCCACTTCGGGATGGTAGAAGTAGGCCTCGGGCACCTCCATGCTGATTTCGGCGGCCCGGTCGAGCTTCCCGGCGTACCAGTAGCTCACATGTTCGTAGTCCCAGAGCAACTGGGCCCACTTGGCACTCTCCAGTGACACGCCGTCGGTGCCGGCAAAACGAGTTGACACGAATCCGATGTTACAGCCCACGGCAAATCAAAGCCTCATCACGACCGTAGCGGTGGCATCCTGCCGCCGACCAAGGCAGCCACTGCGGCACGTGTCGCAGCTACGGCAAATCCTCACACCCCGCCATTCTATGCGCACTAGTCAAGTATACAACCATTCAGATCGAGAAGCCGAGCAAGGACCAAATCGGGCCGAACTCGCTCTACCTGCGGATCGCCTTCTCTCAGTCGCAAGCTGCGAGAATCCCCGGCAAACAGAGCCGTCCGGAACCCCGCACGCTGGGCAGGCGCCATGTCGTTCAGCATATCGTTGCCCACGTAGACGGTTTCGGAAGGGCAAATTCCACGAGCAGCAAGCCGCTCCGCAGCCAACCGATAGAGCCCATCGCCGGGCTTGGCAAAGCCTAGCTCGTAGGAGTAGATTTCCAGGTCCGCAGCAAAACCGCACTCATCGGTCGTTCGACCGACCAGGCCGGAGAAGAGTTCCCGGGTGTAGAACTGGGCGTTGCTGACAAGTCCCAGCAGAATAGCGGCTCCGGTCAGCCCTTTCAGGCACGCGTCCAGGTCCGGCATGGGCCACGCCGGATTCGTCCGCGCCTCGTACTCGACCGCCAGACGCTTCAGGTCTTCGCGATCGTAGGGCTTCTGCGGAATGGCCTCCTCCTGCTGAAGGCGTTCGAGAACGGCATCCCAGATATTGAGGATGTCGATTTCCGGGAAGTCGATTCCCTGAGCCCGTCCTTCTGCGTGGCTGCGTTCGATCAAGTCGAAGCTGTGTCGCACGCCGGGCTCGATTGGGCCGCAGGGCGTCAGGCCAACCGCCTGGAGAGCCTCGGCGAAGGCGTCCTCCCGGGCCGATTGGCGGGCGGTTCCCACCTCGCCGCTGCCGCTGATCACGAGGGTGCCGTAAATGTCGAACAAGACGGCACGAATGCCGGGCAGTCTGTCGAGTCGCGGCGGGTGCCCCGTGGGGAGCGGTTCCATGGGCCGACTCAGACGCCGGAAAACCTCGCACAGTGCTTCGGGCATGCTCTTCTCGATTCGGTCAATTTCGCAAGAGGCGGAAACGGGTGAAGTCCAGAAATCGATCCAGGATCGCCCCGGGCTGGCCCAAGGGTTGGAAATCGCGATCGCGGGGCGAGTTCAGGATGGCGTCATAGACGGCCGCTAATCGCTTGCCGCTGGGAAGAAGCGAAAAATCGCGCTGGACGATGCGGGCATTCGCCTTCACGCGGGCAGCGACGGCTTCCGGCGAATCGATGCACGGGCGTCCTGGGAAATCAGTGATGTCCCCTTTTCCTCTTTCCTGGACAACACGATCGATCACTGCGGTTTGCAGGCCTTCATCGAGATCGCCGAAGTCGATGCTCTCCGCCCGAAGCTTCGCGTCCACCTGCTCAGCAAGGTCGGCCGGCTCCGGACGGCCATAGGCAGCCAGGGTCTGCCGAAAGCCTTCCAGGAGAGTCTCACGCACCCGGGGCAGGTCGAGCCAGTCGGCGGGGATGCCGAAACGGCTGTTCAATCGGCTCAGGTCGAGTCCGGCGGCCGTGAAGTCCTCGGTGATTTCGGGCAGGTCCCGTCCCATGAGCTCGCGATCGGCGAGCCAGGTCTCCAAGAAAACCATCCCAAAACCCTCGGCCACACTCGTGGTGAGGATTCCGTCCGAGGCGGCAAGACTCTCGGCAAAAGTCAGGCCGCCGGGCGCCCCCAGTTCAAACCGGAACGGTGGTTGCCAGCGCCGGGCGGCGGCTTTCCAGGCCTCGTAGCGGGGCCGTTCGATCGGGTTCAGGGGCGGCAGGGTCAGGCCGACGAAGGTCCCTTCGGGGGCCAGCAGGCTGTGGAGCAGCGCCTCGCCGAGGTTCTTGCGACGTATCCCGCGAACCGGATAAACGAGAAGCCTCGCGTCGGCCGGAAGGGAGAAGAGTTTTGTCAGTTTGTCGCGAGCCGCTTCTCGATCGGGAAGGTCTTCCAAAGGCAGCACGGGATTCGGCAGGAAATGGAGCCGCTCGTCGGGAACCCCCACCGCTTGAAGGATGCCGCGGTCTCGTCCGTTCAGGACAGCGAAGTGGACATGGGTGGCCTGCGGATACAGGCGCCCGTGCCAGTCGGTTTCGGCCCCGCCATTCTTGGCCAGAAGTTGGAAGTTGCCGGGCCGTTGGTCTTCGGCAAAATCGTGGATCTGCAGCAGCAAGCCGTAGCCCCGCTGGGCCAGATCCCAAACCGCCCGGGGAAGGGCCGCATTTTTGCCGATCGAGTGGTTGTGAAGATGGACGACCGTTTCCCCGGGATCGAAACCCGCGTCCCGCAGAGTCTCCATGAGACGCGAGGGCAGGTGTTCGTTGGACGCGGGGCCATCGGTGTCGTAGTCGAGTTCGGGCAGGGGCTGGAGCCGAAGCCGGATGCGTCGCAGCCGATCGGAAAACTCGGGGGGCCAATCTTGGGCTCGTCCACCGTAGAGAATCAGCACGTCGTGGGGGCCGCGATTGTCCAGCACATGGTCGAGTGCAAGCAGTTGGTTCTGAATAACCCGTGTGACACCGCCGCGATTGAGATGATAGTGACCTATTACCAGTTTCATAGTCCAGTGGAATGGAGAATCGTAGGTAGAGCAGTAAATCCGAAACTCGAATCTCGAAATACGAAACAAATTCAAAACCCAAAATACGAATGTCTCAAACGGAAGACGTGGCGCAAGAGGTTTCTGTCATTGGGAAATTTGAGTATTCGGATTTGTTTCGGATTTCGATATTCGTATTTCGTATTTTCCCTGTTTGTATCGGATTTCGAGATTCGTATTTCGTATTTCTTTCTCTCATTCCAATCAAGTTGACTTCCCTTCTGACTGAAACTTCTCCCGATACGCGGGCACTTCAATCATAGGATTTCGTTCGAACTCCTGGATGTCGTACTGGAGTTGGCGGTATCCGCCGTCGCCCACTTCGTACTGGCGCATGATGCTGGGGAGGGCCTCGCTGAATTGGACCTTCTGTTCGCGACTTAAACGCGACATGAAGGTCCGCAGTACGCCGAAGGCCATGCGTCCCAGGGCGATGGTCTCCTGGTTTCGGTGAACACGCTGGTCGAGATCGGTCTGGGCGAAGGCCGTCAGGCCCAGTTTCTGGTAGATGTCGATGAGCATCGACGTCTCGATGCCGTATCCGACGGGGTAGGGAATCTGTTCGAGGATCGATCGCCGCCCGGCATATTCTCCGGAAAGCGGTTGCAGGATCGCCGCCAGGTCGGGATAGAACAGGCTGAAGAGGGGGCGAATGAGGATCTCCGTCACACGTCCGCCGCCCGTCGGACGCAGCAATCCCGAGTAAGCGATGGGCCGGTCGTAGAAGGCCTTCACGTAGTGGACTTCCGGGTTCTGGATCAGGGGGCCGACCAGCCCGTAGACGAATCTGGGATGGATATTGCGGATGTCGGAATCGACATAGACGATGATGTCGCCCTTGAGAAGATAGAGGGCCTTCCAGAGGTTTTCGCCCTTTCCGCGGTGATCGCCTTCTTCCTTCAGGTGCTCGGCGGCCACGTAGACGTCGGCCCCAAAGCTGGCGGCGATTTCGCAGGTCCGATCCGTGCTTCCCGAGTCGATAACGGCAATCTCGTCGACCAGGCGACAGCGATCAAACAGTTCGGCCTTGAGGATCACAATTTCCTGACCGATCGTTGTCTCTTCGTTGAGCGCCGGAAGGCAGAGCGAGATCGTCAGCCCCTGCCGTTCCTTCTCCTCCACCAGCCACTTGATATCCCAGAAGTTGGAGTGGTGGAAAGTTCGCTGTTCAAGCCACTGTTCGGAGTTCATGCCTTTGTTTCTTTCCCAGAGGGTCGAACTGGTAGATTCTTTTGTCCGCCTGCCTGATCCGGCTCACGCCTCGTCGCAGACGCCTTCGTCGATTGCAAGAATCACGCCGACCAGTTGGGCCACGCCGGTGAGAATGGGATCAATCAGCACGTGGTCGGGTTCGCTCTTCCGGGCCTTCCTGCCGCGGGAGATCCCGAGCGTCACGGCAGGAATGCCGCGACGGATCAGTTCCGAAAGCTCGGAGGGGCTGTGCCCCTGGTCGGGCTCGACACGCAGTTGCTCCATCACCTCCAAGACGCTCTTGACGAGCGGGTGGGAGAAGGGGATGCCCCCTGCCTGGGTCGAGAAGAACGGGTCGAAGTGGACATCCACGGCGTGCCGCGCCGACATCTCGCCCACAATGTCGTGGATCTGGTTGCAGACATTCTCGAGCATGTCATCAGAATGGCTCACGATTTCGAGCCCCAACTCGGCATGGTCCGGCTCCACGTCGTAGCTCATGCCGGCGTGGATCTTGCCCATGTTGATCCGCGTGTAGGGACGGGTGGGCGTGGCGATGCTGAGAATTCGATTGATGATGTGGTTGAGCACCACCAAGGCGCTTTCGGAGCCGTAGCTGCGGGACGGCTCGGAATGGGTGCGGACGGAGCACGAAATATCGGCCCGAGCCGTACCGATCGAGAAATAGTTGAGACGTCCCATCTGCATCCCTTCGACGCAAATTCCCACGTCGACGCGACTGGGAAGATGATCGAGAAAGAAACGGAGTCCCGCGTGATTTCCTCGTCCGAGCGAGCCGGTCGATCCGAGCAGGATCAGATCGCTGTTCAATTCGATCTGGAGATGTTCGAGAATCGTGGGCATGAGCGACACGACCGCGGCGCCAAGGGCATTATCGCCGATGCCGGGCCCCAAGACCCGATCGGCCTCGACCACCACGTCGTGGGCCTGGGATGCGGGTATGATCGTGTCGAGATGCGAGGCGAGCAGGATCGTACGACCGGAACCTTTCCCGCCCAGACGCCCAACGGCGTTGCCAACCTCGTCCGCGGTGGCATCGGAAAGGCCGGCCTCGGCAAACCGGTCCAGGAGGAAGCGGACCCGCCCGATTTCGTGGCCGGTTGGGGCTGGTATCTGGGAAATCATGACCAGATTCGCGAGGATTCGTTCCCGAAGCGGCTTGAGGGCCTCCGGAAACTCGCAGATGATCTCAGGGACATCCACGGGCGAGTTCATGGTTTCTCTCCTGTTCAGGCTCCCTGGTGACTGCATCACAACCCACTCCCGGCTTTTCGCGGAAATCTGGGGCGGTCGTTCGGAGCACGCATGGCGGACACCAACCGGCCGGCAAGGCACCTTTCAGCATCGCAGAACTGCAGAAACCACCTCTTGCACGCCTTTTCGCGGAGCGAAAAGCGACTTTTCAGTGCGGCACAGCGGAAGTGCATTATAGGTTTTGCCGCTCCGGCACACCACCCCTCAACCGCCGGTCACGCTCCCGAAGCGGGGGCCAGGCGTCACTGCAACCAATTGCTGCATAACACCTTACGACAACATCCAGGCCGGGGTGAGCGGGCTGCTCACCCCCGCAGCGGAGCCAGTTGACCTCTCACGGATCACCAAAAACCGATGATGCTGCAGGCAAGGCCTTCACGCCCGGCCTTCGGCGTCCATCACTTCCCCATCACGGCGAGATTCTCCGCCCGGTTACCCAGAGGAAATACCTTTCTTATACTGGACCCCGATTGGAGCAGATCCTCAAATCGCGTGCGAACAGCAACCCAGGGAGGAGGAAGTTAACATGCGGACAGTGGAGACGGTAACGGAGTTTTTGGGAAGGATCGCCCCCCTCGGCCTGGCGGAGGACTGGGACAACGTGGGGTTGCTCATCGGAGATCCGACCCGGCCGGTTCGTCGACTGATGACCTGCCTGACCGTCACTCCGAACGTGGTGGCCGAGGCGGTGGCGGGGAAGGTCGACCTGATCGTCACCCACCATCCCATGCCCTTTCGACCTGTCAAGCGTCTGACCTCCGAGACGCCCACCGGAAAGATGCTCCTCGACCTGATCGCGGCCGGGATCGCCGTCTACAGCGCCCACACCGCCTTCGATTCGGCCGCCAACGGCATCAACCAGCGGCTTGCCCGGGGGCTGGATCTCCGCGGCGTCTTCCCCCTGGTGTTCACCGGCGATGAACTCGGCGCCGGGCGGATCGGATGGCTCGAAAGCGATACACCGCTGGGCGAGATCGCCGAATCCGTCAAGCAGTTCCTCAATCTCGACACGATCCAGATCGTGGGGGCTCCGGAAAAGACCGTCCGCTTGATGGCGGTCGCCTGTGGGGCCGCGGGGGAATTCCTGGAAAACGCCCGTCAGGCCCAGTGCGACGCCATGCTTCTCGGAGAGACCCGCTACCACACCTATCTCGAAGCGGAAGCCCACGGGATCGGCCTGATCCTCCCCGGACACTACGCCAGCGAACGTTTTGCCATGGAGTGCCTGGCCGACGTGCTGACAGCCGAGTTCGACACCCTCGAGGCCTGGCCAAGCCGCACGGAATACGATCCGGTGCGGACTGTCTAGCGTCAGAATAGCCGGGCTCTTGAACTGACCATCTCACAGCCGGTCGCCCGACCTCTCCGGTCCCCAACGTAGCCCGGCTCTTCGCCTCAATCGCCAGCGATCCCAATCAACCGGCTGCCGATCCCTCTATTTCCGGAATATCACTCGACGAACGGTTTAGGTATCGGGTCTTGCTTCCTCCCTGACGGCTGCCGTCCCTCCCGACTCAGCATCCCTTCTTACACGACGCGGCGTCAGACAGGCCACTACCACTGCAATTCCAACCATCTGCCCGACGAAATACCCGCCGAGACCGCACCGCCAGCCCCAGTACGCACTCACCATGCCGGCAACGACCCCAACACCGTATTGCCCCAGCAGGACGAGGGGCAGTCGCGAGGCAGAAATGAAGCCTGCCAGAACACCCGTTGCGGCTCCGACAAGCATCGACCAGAGGCAGACGTCGCCTACGTGCGCCGCGTAGATCTCATCGCTGATCACGCTGCTTCCGATGCCATAGATGAAGTTCCACACGAACCAGCCACCGAACCGGCCCGCCAACCCGCCCACAATAGTTCCGAGCAGTGCCCAGCAGACGCGGTCCAGGACACTGTCGTCACGGGAAGACTGGGGCGAGCACTTCGGCGACCGGTACGGATTCGTCATGTCTCGCTCAATAAACACCCTTCATCTGCCAGGCATCAAGCGACTTGAGCTGCGCGTCCTGGCCCTGGGCGCGGAGCGAAACGCCCACGCTGTCTTCTCGCCCCGGGTAAACCCGCACGGCCACACACTGCTTGCCGTTGACGAACACCTCGACGACGCTCTTGTCGATGAACACGCGAAGTTCAACCGGCTCGCCCCGAGCGATCATGACCGGTGCCGACTCGGGGGGACGGGAGGTGGCGCCGGGCAGGATTGAGCCGCGACCCATGTCGATCGAAATGACGCTTGGGCGGGGCCCCGGCAGGCTACGATCGCGAAGGCCCCGCTCACGGTAGAACAGGATTCGCGTGGCTTCTTCCGCACCCGGCGAACGGAGCACGTCCATCTCAACCATGGCCGCACCCTTGGGATCGAGCCGGGCCACGATTTCCATGGCATTGCCGGCCACTTTTTCCAGAACCACGTCCTCGTTGGCAGGAAGCGTCATTGCGTCGAGATGGACGTGATTGGTGCGCAGCGATTCGAGATCCCCTGCCGGCTGAATGCCCAGTTGATTCTTGCCCAGGAGCGTGAGCCGCCGGGGCAGGCTCATGATCTGGTTCCAACCCTCGGTGTTCATACCGGGGTTCATGTTGAAGAGAACGATCACGCCGCCCTTCCCGTCGGGGCAGGCCGAGGGAGCATGGACCCCACAGGGACCATAGGAACCAAAGTTGAAGTCGCCCCCGGCCGTGGCGACGAGCTTGTCGCGCTGGGTGTCGTAATCGCCCAGCAGGTACTTGCCGCCGCTCATGTGGCTGAAGTGAAGGAGGATGTGGCGGTCGCCGATGGGCCAGAAATAGGGGCACGCGCCGTCGTCGCCCACGAGCGAGAATCGATCGTCTTCCACGAAAGGATGCAGATACTCCCAGTCGACCAGGTTCTTCGAGCGGAAGAGGAAATCGGCTCGGGTGGGACGCCCGCCGGGGCCGGGGAGCGTGCCGCCCGAAAGGGAGTAGTAGGTGTCGCCCTTCTTCCAAATGCACGGATCAAACACGCGATAGGGCAGCGGCGATCCGTCAGCGCTCTTGATGGGGATGACCGCCTTGCCCGCCACTTTTTCCCAGTTCAGCAGCAGAGGATCGCTGGAAACAGCCACCATGTTGCCCACGCTCGTGCCGTGATACATGGCAATGACGCGATCTTCCTCGACCAACGCGGCGCCGGAGTAACACTTGTCTTCCGGGTTGGGATAGATGGCCAGGGGCAGATCCCGCCAATGGACGAGGTCGTCGCTGACGGCGTGTCCCCAATGCTGGCGCGGGTCTTCCGGCGGATAAGCCTGGTAGAACAGATGCCACCGCCCCTGCCAGAAGCACAGTCCGTTGGGATCGTTCAATCGTCCCTCGGGATTCACGTAGTGATAGATGGGGCGATAAGGATCGCCGGCCATGGCCTGACGCGAGGCCTCCAGTCGCTGCATGTAGGGATTCGTCTTGAGCTGGGCCTCCTGCTCTTCGAGGGTCTGGCCGAAGGTGTATTGAGGAACGAGCGAGGTGCGGTCGAGCGTTACGGCGCGGAGAAACTCGCGATCGGTCGATTTGCGGGGCTCGTCGGACTGGAAGATCTGGTCCACATTGATATGGCCCCATCCGACCGAGCACCGGTCGACGATCTCGAGGGCGGCGCTTTTGCCGGCAAGGTCTTTCACATCCCAACTGAACCAGTCGAGCACCTCTTGCCCCTCCTGGTTTTTCAGGGACGGCCCCACGACCGTGCGGACGACCTTGCCGTCGACCAGGAGATTCATGCAGGTCTGGCCTTCATGACTGCCGGCCCCAATGAGGAAGTTGATGTAGGGACGCTCGACGGTAAACGGTTGCGACGTCAACTTGCCGTGCGGCAGATCGCCGCCAAGGAAGGAATTGACGAGCCCCTTGCCCCAATGACCGACGACTTGGTTTCGCGGTTGCACATTCGCCACGGCAGGTCCGGTCCCAAAAGCCTCGCCCTCGACGGTCCAATCGCCGTAGTCCTCGCCCTCGAAGTCGGCGATTAGGATGTCATTGTCGGAAAGAGGCTTGTCGTCGGCCGCCGAACTGGAGATGGTTGGCAGAAGCAGGATAGCGGCCAGAAGGCTGATCAGTGAAGTTGAGTATCGCATGAGTGTGGGATCCAGATTGCGGAAGTAGGGTCACTTTGACGTCGCCAAGGCGCGGACGGCGTCTTCCGACAGGGGGCGAACGCTCACCTTCAAGTCTGCCACGCAACATGCGAGGTGTTCGCTCGCTCGTGTGTAGTGAGGGTTGCCGCCGAGGGCGAAATCGCGGGCCTGGGAGCGATTCTCGGCAGGCACTTCAGTGTGGGCCACCTTGCGGCCGTCGAGGTAAAGGGTCAGGTCGGCGCCGCTTTTCACGACGCACACGTGATACCACCGGCCCGGCTCGACGGCAATGGCGCCGGTGCGATAGAAACTTCCCGCCTCAACGCGAGCCGAGAGTTCGCCGTTCTCAACGCAGATCCGCAGCGGATCATCCATGCCGTGGGCCCAGGCACTGAAGATGTGACCCAAGCGCGCCTCGCGCTTGGCATAGGAAAACCGGAGGCTAACCGTGAAGTCCCGGGCCGGAAAGGCCTTGAGGCCATAGATGACCATCCCCTTCTTTCCGTCGATTTGGACGGCGTGCTCCGCCGCTCCATCCGGTCCCGACGCCGGTTTCCAGCCCTGGGCCGACTTGAGCGCGCCGAAAGCCGGCTCGGGCGATCCCGCCAGCGGAGCGTCGATCACGATTCCGTCCTTCCGCTCGCCATACTCGCTGAGCATCGCGTCGGTCAGCGGCGGCAGGGTGGGATCGACGACCAGTTGTCTCGTTGGTCCGACGCTCTCGACCTCGCCGAAGGAGTTTCTGGCGATCAGTTTCCAGAGGTAGGTCCTTTTCGGTCTCAGGATGGCTGTCTTTTCGGCGGGCAAGATAATTCGCGTGGCGCACTTCGCGTTGAAACGCACAACCGGTGTGCTGAATTTCGGCGACACGCCAATCACAATTTCGTACGTGCGGTCCTTGGCTTCCGCCGCTGGTGCGCGAAATGTGAAGAGCATTCGGCCCGGCGGAACGTGGGCGCGGTCCACCGGTTCAAAGACAACGGGGATCGGCGGCGGCAGTTCGTCGGCCGGCAGCCAGGAGACGTATTGATTGCCGAGCGACCCGGCGCTGGCGAAGTCGACCAGCCGGAGCGTGCGACCGTCGGCCAGGGGCAGGTCGACGCGAATCCAGGGCGTGAAACGTCCGATCGCCTCGGTCGCCTTGTCCGGCTCAGGAAAGGAAATCTTCGCCTCTTGGAGCATGCCTGGCGTCAGGCGAGGCAGGTCGGCTTCGTCGAATTCGTTTTCGAGCGAGTCGAAAGCGAGCAGCAAGGGGCCGCGATAGACGCTCATCCGCCCGAACATGGGACCATCGCCCGCGACGGCGCGGAGTTTCATGGGGAAGTTGATTTCCAGCACGTCGCCCCGTTTCCATTGGCGGTTGATCATGAGATACGTTCCCGGGCGATCCGCGCGGATCTTGCCGTCGGGAAGGCGGACGGACGCGCCCTCTGCCCAGGTCGGAATCCGGAGCGTGATCGGAAAGATCTCTTCCTGTTCGGGCGAGACAATCAAGCGAATTCGCCCGTCGAGGGGATAGCGGGTTTCCTGAGTGAGAGTGACACGGTGGCCGTTCTTGAGCGGCGCCGTGACCGTCATAGGGCCGTAGTAGTTGACCGTCAGCCCGCGGCCGAACTGCATGACGGCCCATTCCGAAAGCATGCCCAGTCCGCGGGGCGCGTTGACCGAACAACAATTAAGCTCGGGCGTGCCGGCCCGAGCCTGAAAAACGATCGTGTGGTCCGAGGCCTCGCGCACGCCGTCCATGGGCGTGTTGTAGGTCCACCAACTGCCCGAGGGATGCTGGGCCCCGAGCATGCCGTTGAAGGTGGAGAGCTCCAGTTCGTCGGCCATGGTCGGGTCGTTCACCAGCCGCAGAGCGTCGATCGTGAGCGCCATCCAGGCGATCGTGCAGCAGGTTTCGATGGCGGTGGGTTCGTAGGGCGTGCCGGTTGCCTTCTCTCCGGAACTGAAACCGCCCGTGTTGCGGCGGTCGCAGCGGCGGATGCTGTACCAGTGGTTGAGATAGGCCTTGCGATACTCTGCGTCCCCCGTGATGAAATACAGCTCGACGAGTCCTTGCAGGTCGTGGAGACTTTCCCATCGAGGGCGGGGAGTGCGGAAGTATTCAACTCCCGCAAGCCCCGTGCGAAAGTAGTCGCCGGCCTTTTCCCAGTCCACGAGGATCTCGTCCATCATCTGCCGATAGCGGGGCTCGCCCGTCTTTCGGTAGAGCCGGCCCAGCCCGTGGATCACGGCCAGGTTCATTTCGTCGCTGCCGGCGTCGAGCATGCGGCGATCCGTGTCGAGGTAGGTGCTGGCCATAAGGTCGGCCATCCGGCGGCAGGCAGCCAGGGCTTGCGGATCGCCGGTGGCGTCGTGCCACATGAGCAGGGCGAGCATGATGTGGTAGTGGCCCCAAAGGTCCCAGTGGGCCAGAAGCCGTTCATCCTTCGGGAAGGGCCCCAGGTAGCCGTCGTCGGCCTGACAGCGGAGCAGTTCGTCAATCACCGACTGAACCGTCGCTTTCAGCCGGGGATCGTTCGTCATGCGTAGGGCCTGAATGGCCGAGATCAGGTATTTGCCCACAAACTCGCCGGCCCACGGCACCAACTGAGGCTTGGGCTGACGATCGCGAAGACGGAACATGGCAAGCAAGCCCGGGTTCGCCTGCGGGGCCCGAACGAGCCAGCCGTCCACGTTCGCGTCGACCCGATCCCCCAACGGTCCTTCGAACCGGAAGGTCGCCGACGGGGCCGAATCGCAGGCAGGATGCGTCTCATCAGCCAAGGCACAAAATGCAACCGACCACGCCAGCAGGAAACCAATAATCCGCGTCGCCATAGGTGAAACTCCTCGCGAGAACACTCTGAACTATCAGGCGGCCATTGTAACCGCCCGGCGCGAGGAGTTCACCTTTTCCACAGAAACAGGCCAGAAGATGCGATTTCGTCCTGGCAGCAATCAAGAATGACTCGAAAACAACCTTGGCATTTCGAGTTATGGGGGGGATGGCCGTGAACAGGAGTCAACGGAGAGAACAGAGTGGAAAGGCTCTGTTCTCTCCGTCTACTCCCACGAGCAATTGCTCCTGTTTGGCTCCATGCAGGATCAGGCTGGAGATCCCATCGGCCAGTTTTAGACAGTGGAAGTAGATGACCAATCCAAGTGGTATGTCGATCAGCGTCATATCGCTGAGGTTTCACACGCCTTCACTTTGCCAAAGATCGATTCGAGCAATCCAGGCCCTTTGCCCTTGTGGACTTGAGTCGCCGTACCGATTGCGTCATGAGTGATTCCTGAGGCTTGCGAAACAGGGAGGACCGAGGAAACGGAGGAATTACCTCTGTTATCTTGGTTTCCTTCTGTTCCCGTCAGTTTCCGGCTGTCTACGTATGGTGCCATATCCGCTATCATTCACATCGGAATGTGCGAGTTAATTCTGAGTCGTCCCTTAGCTCAGATATCGGTAGCCATCATCAGGGCGGCCATCCGGCGGTTCTTTGCCCGGGTCCGGATCGCCTTGACGTCGGGACCGATCACCTTGGAGAAGTCGCGAAGTCCGAGGGTCTCGCAGATTCGCAGCGAGGCGTCCGAATTGTTGAGGGTGTAGAAGTGGACGCCAGCCACCTCGTTGTCGAGCAGGTCGCGAACCTGTTCGGCCGCCCAGTGGATGCCCACACGCTTCACGTAGTCTTTGCCCTGGGCTCGGTGCACCGCCCGCAGCAATCCGCTGGGGAAACGCGATCGCCTGGCCAGGTCCGCCATTCGCTTCATCCCGCTCAACGACGTGACGGGCATGATCCCGGCGATGATCGGCACGCGGATCCCGGCCAGTTCACATCGCTCGCAGAAGTCGTAGAAATCGCGATTGTCGAAGAACATCTGAGTGACAATATAGTCGGCGCCGGCATCCACCTTGGCCTTGAGATAGTCCATTTCCAGGAGTCGGTTGTCGGTGTCGGGATGACCTTCCGGGTAACCGGCCACGCCGATGTGCATGCCGGGGAAACGCTTCCGAATGAAGCTGACCAGATCCGCCGCATAGCCAAAATGGTTCACCGGCTCCGAGCCGTCCGGATCGCAGGCATCGCCGCGGAGCGCCACGATGTTGTTCACTCCCAGATCGGCATAACGACCGAGGATTTCTTGAATCTCATTGCGGTGGGAGCCCACGCAGGTCAGGTGAGCTGCGATCGTCAGGGAGGTCTCTTTCTTGAGGCGTTCGACAAGCTGGTGCGTTCGCTGCCGGGTCGTGCCTCCCGCTCCATAAGTCACGCTCACGAAGGAGGGATTCAGGGGAACGAGATGAGAAATCGTATCGAAGAGTTTGTCCCAGCCGGGCTCATTCTTGGGAGGAAAAAACTCGAAGCTGATGGCCGTGTCTTGGGCTTCGATAATCTCGCCGATACGCATGAGACTCTCCGTAGAAGATAAGATATGACAACGAGGGGGGGCCGGTCAGGCGAAATGCGGCAACGGGGCCTTAATGGACGGCTCCGCGGTTGCTTTTGGTAAGCGTTACGCGAAACACGGACCCCAAGCAGTGACTTGCTCTTCAAGTCACAGGGGGGCTCATCACGACGGAGCGTGACGGCTACGATAGGCGGCTTAGTGCCCCCCGCGATAGACAGGGAACATCCCTGTCTCGATCGCCGCATGATGGAAAAGCTTGAGTATACCAGGATTCTTGCAGCGGACCAACCGCGAACCGACCCGCCGGTTCGACGCATCCTGATAAGCCTATTGAGAGCAACGAGTTATGCGCACGTTACATTACTCAAAGTGAAAACGAATGATGCCGGAGACAAGGCTGAAGGCCTGCAAACCAGGGACTTTCGACGCGTCGAAGCCGGTTTTCCACACCGATCAACCTCGCATCAGGAACCTACAGTCTTCAGCCCTAGTTCAGCATTTCAGGGAGTCCGCAGCTCTCGACAGTTCCGTCCTTTTCACTTTGACGAATCACCGACTTCACCTGAGTCTGGCGGTTCGAGATCTGAGCGAATCTGGACTTCGCTCCGTTTTTGGGCGATCATCCGTTCCAACTCCGCCCGCTGGGCCTTCAGGCGTTGCTGCCGTTTCGTTCGTCCGAGAAGGGCGAGGATGCCGTATGGCATTCGGAATACGCCGTAGGCAGCCAGGGCCATCCACAAGAACGTGAGGATTGTCCGGACGGCGAAAGGAAGATCGAGCGTCTGGCTCAATCCCGCGACCGCCGCGCAGACCACGACCAGCAGCAGAATTCGGCGAGTCGTAAACTGTCTGGCTTCCGGGTCGGGTTCGAAAGGATCGGGCGTCTGGGACAAAGGGACGGCGGGGGCTGATCGGGATACGAAGGGGGTTACAGAATACGCGGATATGGGCAAGCTGGCGTCTGCCAGCGGGATTGTACCGTTTGCAGCGGGTGCTCAACAGCGTTTCCGCGGCTTCTGACCCTACCAGCCCCTTGCTGCCATTCCTATAATACCGGGAATTCGACAAGCCAAACTCAACCTCAAGTGAAGTATGGAGATAGGAACGTGCCAGAACCCGAAAAGGTCATCATTATTGGAAGCGGGCCCGCGGGCTGGACTTCGGCCATTTATTGCGCTCGTGCAGAACTGAAACCGCTGGTGTTCGAAGGAGCGATTACCGAAGAGAACCGCATGGCCGGCACCCTACCTTTGGGGCAGTTGGCGCTGACCACCGAGGTCGAGAATTTCCCCGGTTTCCCCAAGGGGGACCTGGAGTCCTATCTCGACGATTCGATCGATCAGAATCGCCGGATCATCATGGCGCCCCACATGAAGGAAGGCGTCAGCGGGCCGGAACTTATGGAACTGATGCGTCAGCAGGCACTGAACTTCGGCACGAGGGTGATCACGCAGGACATCGTGGACGTCGATTTCGACGGGCATCCGTTCAAACTGACCGACTCGGAAGGCAAGACTCACGAGGCCCTTGCCGTGATCGTGGCCACAGGGGCGCGGGCCAACTATCTTGGGCTGCCTTCGGAGGACCAGTACAAGAACCGCGGCGTGAGCGCCTGTGCCGTTTGCGACGGGGCCCTGCCGCGGTTTCGCAACAAGCCGCTCATTGTGGTCGGCGGCGGTGACTCGGCCGTGGAAGAGGCTGACTATCTGGCCAAGTATGCTGAGAAGGTCTACATGGTCCATCGCCGCGACGAGCTTCGCGCGTCGAAGATCATGGCCCAGCGGGCGATCGAACACCCGAAGATCGAGGTGCTTTGGAGCCGCACATTGAGTGAAGTGCTCGGAAACGACGAGACCGGCGTGACTGGCGTTCGCCTTGCCAGCACGAAGGGCGAAGGAGACCTGGATGTGGAGGCCACGGGCGTCTTCCTGGCCATCGGGCACACGCCCAACACAGCCTTCCTGGAAGGCAAGCTGGCCATGACGGACAAGAAATACCTCCAGTGGACGACCCCCGGACGCACCTACACCAGTGTGGAAGGGGTTTTTGCTGCGGGCGACGTGGCTGACGATTACTACCGTCAGGCGATCACGGCTGCCGGCAGCGGCTGCATGGCTGCTCTGGACGCCGAACGCTGGCTGGCCGCGAAGGGGTTGTGATTCTGCTAAATCCCAGCAAGAGGGGGGGTGGTGCAATTTTCGCCCCATCTTTCCGGCGAAGTGGCCACTCGTGTCGTGTTGTGACCGCATCGCGGGCTGAATAGAATGTCTGTTGAGATTGACTCTCGCAGGAGCGACCGATCATGACAGACGCAGGCATTTGGGAGGGCAAACGCGAGGAATTTGTCAGACGCTGTTTCCGGGATGGTGAAGTGGCGCGAGCCTTCTTGCGGCATTATCTACCCAAGGAGCTCGTCGGCCAGCTCGATCTGGATAGGGTCGTTTTGCACCGCGGCGCTTACGTCGACGAAGAGTTCCACCAGTCTTATGGCGATCTGTCCTACAGAATTCCCCTGCGAGAACAACCACCAACCGATGCCACGGCGGGGGTATATGTTTGTGTGTTGGCCGAATACAAGACCGAGTCGGACCAGATCACCGCTTTTCAACCACTGCGATACATGGTGCAGATGTGGGATCGACAACTGAAGGCAGCCGGCTATCCCGCGGACTTTCGCCTTCCACCGATTATTACCTTGGTCCTCCGCCGCGGAGAAGCGACCTCTCCGCCCGTTGAGTTCCGTGAGTTGGGGGCGGCGCCGCCTGGTCTGGAAGCCGTCGTTCCCAATTTTCGATGCATCTTGGTGAACATGGCGGCCCTTCGGCCGGAAGACCTGGCGTCGACGGACGAACGGGTTTTCATCCTATTCTCGACTTTGCGTTCGGCGTTCATGGGCGAAGAGATCGACGCCGCGTTGGAAGAAAGGGTTGTCCAGTTCATCGAACCTATCCGAAAGCAGGAAATACGCAAGACACTCGTGAGCATTCTCGACTATGCTCTACAATGCGCCTCCGATTTGACCGACGAGGGCTTCTTGCAGGCGGTCGAAGGTCTCGGGGAGATGAGAGATGATATTATGAGCGCCCTTATTGGGAAATGGATGGCAGAGGGGCGTCGCGATTCGATCGTCGACGTTCTTGTCGCTCGCTTCGATTCCGTTCCGGAAGGCCTCCGTGAAGCCCTTCGCACCATCTCCGATTCCGAAAGGCTGGTCCGCCTGACCGCCACGGCTGCAACTTGCGAATCTGTCGAACAGTTTGCCGAGAATCTGAAATAGCCCTGAACTACCTTGTTGAACCACATACGGCGGCACAAACGTGCCTTCGAACATTTTGCCGAGGAGCCCAGCATGCCCAGTATTTCACGACGCGATTTCCTGAAAAACACAGCGATTGCCGGTGCGGGAGCAACCATGGCCCTTTCCGGGCTCGGCACAAACCGCCAGGTCCTGGCTGGCGAGGATAAACCGGGCTTTGAAGACCAGTTCTGCAAGTGCAACGAGACCTTCGTCGACTGGCCGCCGAAGAAGACCGCGAAGTTTGTGGCCCAGTGCGGCTACAAGGCGATTGAGATTGCCCCGTTCACCGTTTCCCAGTTCGTTACGGATGTGCCGAAAAGACGTCGCGAACGGCTGCGCAAGGCCTATGAAGATGCCGGTCTGCAAGTGGCAGGGCTCCATTGGATCCTGTCGAAGACCGAGGGCTTCCACCTGACCAGCCCCGACAAGGCGGTTCGCAAGGCCACGGCCAAGTACCTGTGCGACCTGGGCCAGTTCTGCTCCGACCTGGGCGGCGACATCATGATTTTTGGCTCGCCCAAGCAGCGCAACCTGCTTGAGGGCGTATCGATGGAGCAAGGCATGACCTGGGCCACCGAGGTGCTCAAGGAAGCGATGCCCACGATGGACAAGCTTGGCGTGACCATCGCCATGGAACCGCTGGGGCCGAAGGAAACGAACTTCCTCTGCGACGCGGCCGACACGGTCGAGCTGGCCGAGCGAGTCGATTCGCCCCACTGCAAGATGATGCTCGACTGCAAGGCCATGGTGCACGAGAAGCTGTCGATGCCCGAGCTGATCCACAAGTACAAAGACTGGATGGTCCACTTCCACGCCAACGATCCAAACCTTCAGGGTCCGGGCATGGGCGACCTGGACTTTGTGCCGATCTTCCAGGCCCTGCACGAGATCAACTACAAGCGTTGGATTTCGGTGGAGGTGTTCGACTACACGCCGGGCCCCGAGGCGTTGGCCAAGGAGAGCATCGACTACATGCGCAAGGTGGAGGCCCAACTGGCCTCGAAGTAGGGTTTTGAAGCGATCCTTCCTGCGCCCACGATTGCTTGCCGCGGTCGTGGGCGCTGGCATTTCTTGGCCGCGAGCAAGGTGTTTTCAGGAACGGCGTCCCTGCCGGATTTCGCAAACCGGGACGCTGACTGCGTTATAGAGGGCAAAAAACGCACGTTTGATGCTTTCTTTCCCGGTTTTCATCTGGTATTCTGTTACCCTGAATCTCCCCTGCTTTCGAGTGGGCGATTCCGTTGCCGACAGAACGTCTCTGGCATCCACGAAACGCTTCCTGCCATGGGCGAGTGATGCGCCTGTTGCAGATCCCCATCCCCGCAGATACTACGAGGAGTTGACAAAATGGCGGAATCCAAAGGCCTTCCCATGACGGCCAAATGGGACCCGGAAAAGTTGCAGCAGGAGGCGGACGAGCTCGACGCGCTTGCTCGGAAGCCCTTCGTTCCGCGAGCTGCGGGCTATATCAAGCGAACCGGTCCCGGCTTGCTGCAAAGCGCCATGACCCTCGGGGCGGGAAGCGCCACCGCGTCGGTTCTCGCCGGAGCCTCGTTCGGCTACAAGCTTCTCTGGGTTCAGCCCGTGGCGATGTTCCTGGGCGTGATGATGCTGGCCGCATTGGGCAACATCGTGCTTTCCACGGGAGAACGCCCCTACAAGTCCTTTGGTCGCGAGTCGAGCAAGATCCTTGTGTTCTTCTGGGCTCTAGGCACGATCATGTCGTCCATCATCTGGCACTTTCCGCAGTACGGCTTGGCGGCTGGAGCCGCCCGCGACCTGGCCTCGATGGCAGGCGTGACCGTGGCCGGCGCTGACGGCGGGGGCCTCACGATTGCCGGATATGTTGTCAGCTTCCTCGTCGGCATCATCATCTTGTCGATCAACATCTTCACGGTCTTCAGCTACGGAAGCAGCGCCAAGGGCATCAAGCTCTACGAGTGGTTCCTGCGGAGCGTGATCGCCTTGATCGTGCTCATGTTCGCCATCGTGGTCATTGCTAGCATCAGCAAGATCAACTGGACCGAGGTCGGCAAGGGCTTTATCGGTTGGTACGGCATCCCCGACTACCAGAATCCGAAGAACGTGACCCTGGTGCTTGGCATGCTCGGGGCCGCCGTTGGGATCAACATGACGTTCCTCTATCCCTACTCGCTGCTGGCCAAGGGCTGGGGCAAGAGCCACAAAGCCCTGGCTCGCTGGGATCTTGGGATGTCGATGTTCCTGCCCTTCGTGATGGTCACCTCGCTGGTCATTATTGCCATGACATGCACCGGCGTCTACACGGGCGTGGACGGATTGCGTGAAGGCCTCAAGCCCGTGGCTGCGGCTGCCTCGCTCGAGGGCGTGCTCGGCAAGCACCTGGGCCGGCTCGTGTTCGACCTTGGGCTCATCGCCATGACCTGCACCGCGATTTCGACCCACATGGTGGTCTGTGGATTCACCTTCTGCGAAATGTTCGGGTTGGAATACACGAAGATGCGTTTCCGAATCTTCGCCATGGTTCCCGCGATCGGTTTGTTCGGCGTTGTAGCCACGCTGCCCTTCTGGTTCCCGGTGGCCGCATCGGCCGTGTGCTTCGCCATGCTGCCGGTGGCCTACCTGCTGTTCCTGATCTTGAACAACAAGGCGAGCTTCCTGGGCGACGGGATGATCAAGTCGCCGAACCGCCAGGTTTTCAACTTTTTCCTGGTGATCGCCCTGGCCGTGGCGGTGATCGGCTCGTGCATCCAGATCAACAACCGAGTGATCAAGAACCCGAAGGTCCGTGCGTGGTTCGGCGCGGAGGCCCCCGCCGCGGCGCCGGAGGCTCCTGCGGCTCCCGAGGAGAAGCCCGAGGCCGAAACATCCAGCCCGGAGGCCGAGCAACCGGCTGCGCCGTCGCCTGAGGCTGCGGAGGCCCCGAAGCCGGCGGAGGGTGCCGCGACTGAAGGAGAAGCGGCGCCCGCCGCCCCTGAGGAAAAAGCGGAGGCCCCAGCCGAGAAGAAGGAATAGCCAGGCTGCAATCCGTTCAAACACAATCGGGTGGCGGGGATGCGTTTCCCGGCCACCCGATTTCGTTTCTTGGAGACCTCCCGTTTTCAAGAAGCGGAAGATGCTCTAGCATAATCCGTAGTTCGACAGCCCATAGGGTGCGTCTCGACCTTTGACCCCGTAGGGTGCGTCTTGACGCACCTTGGGAAGGACGCAATCCAATTCGTGCGTCAAGACGCACCCTACGGTCTTCGGTGATATGCAAGGCACTTGGTGCGTCAAGACGCGCCCCACCAGCCGGTAAGGAAACACTCATGGACAAGATCAGCGTTGCCCAAGCCCGTAAAGCGGAATCGATCGGACGCGAGGCGCTCCTGCAGGGATGGGTCCGCACTCGTCGCGATTCGAAGGCCGGCTTCAGCTTTATGGAACTGAACGACGGGTCGTCGATGGCCAACATCCAGGTCATCGCCGACGGAGAGTTGGAGAACTACGAGTCGGAAATCAAGCATCTCACCGCCGGCTGCTCCGTGGGGATTGAGGGCACGATTCGCGAGTCGCCGGGTAAGGGCCAGGCCACCGAGGTCCAGGCGAGTCGAGTCCACGTGTACGGCACGGCCGATCCGGAAACCTATGCGCTGCAGAAGAAACGCCACTCCTTTGAGTTCCTCCGCACGATCGCCCACCTCCGCCCGCGGACGAACACTTTCGGGGCCATCGCCCGGGTGCGCAACTGCGTGTGCAACTCGATTCACCAGTTTTTCCAGGAGAACGAATTTCTCTACGTTCACACGCCCCTGATCACGGCCAGCGACTGCGAGGGCGCCGGCGAGATGTTCCAGGTTACCACGTTGAACCTGGACAAACCGCCGCGGAAGGACGGCAAGATCGACTTCGCCCAGGACTTCTTCGACCGGCCCAGCTACCTGACCGTCAGCGGCCAGTTGGAGGGCGAGACCTTCGCCTGCGCCCTGGGCAGGATCTACACGTTCGGTCCCACCTTTCGTGCCGAAAACTCGAACACCTCGCGCCACCTGGCCGAGTTCTGGATGGTCGAGCCCGAGATGGCCTTCTTCGAGCTGACGGACAACATGGATCTGGCCGAGAAGTTCCTGAAGAGGATTTTTTCGGATGTCCTTCAGAAGTGTCCGGAGGACATGGAGTTCTTCAATCAGCGGATCGACAAGACCACGATCGAGACGCTTGAGGGGATCATTGAGAGCGACTTCGTCCGCCTGCCCTATACCGAAGCCGTCAAGCTGTTGGAGGCCTCGGGCGAATCGTTTGAGTTTCCCGTCAACTGGGGCGTGGACCTTCAGGCGGAGCACGAACGCTACCTGACCGAGAAGCACTTCAAGAGGCCGGTCATCCTTTACGACTATCCGCGGTCGATCAAGCCGTTCTACATGCGATTGAACGACGACGAGAAGACGGTGCGCGCCATGGACGTGCTCGTTCCCAAGGTGGGCGAGATCATCGGCGGCAGCCAACGCGAGGAGCGGCTTGGCGTGCTCGAAATGCGGATGGGCGAACAGAACCTCAACCCGGAAGACTACTGGTGGTATGTGGATCTCCGCCGTTACGGCACGGTTCCCCATTCCGGATTCGGTTTGGGGCTGGAGCGGGCCGTCCAGTTCATTAGCGGCATGGGCAACATCCGCGACGTGATTCCGTACCCGAGGACGCCCGGCAACGCCGAATTCTGAGACGCGGAATGGGATTAAAACGGGCTGCGCTGCTCTCGGTGCCTTGGTATCTTTGTGGGGAATCGTGGTGGAGACGAGACGATTCGTCGGGAGGGGGGCTTCTGTTGCGCAGAAGCCGGGCTACGTTGGCCGCTTAACAGGTCACGCCGCGCGGTGTGAGATGGGAGATTCAAGAGCCCGGCTTGGTCCTCGCCGACAACCGAAAGGCAGGAGGCAGTTCCTGTTGCGCAGAAGCCGGGCTATGTTGGCTGCTCAACGCGTCACGCCACCCGGTATGAAGTGGGTGATTCAAGAGCCCGGCTTGGTTATAGGTCGTGTTCGGCGAACACGGACCTACCTGGTTTTGCCGATGAGTTCTTCGGCGTTTTGGCGGGGGGCGTTGGTGGCCTGGTCCCAGTAGGGAGAGAGCTTGCGGAGGTTCTCGACGATGCCGGGGAAGACGTTGAGGATGTGGTCGATGTCGGCGTTGGTGTTGTAGCGGCTGAAGCTGAAGCGGATGGAGCCGTGGACGGCGGTGAAGGGCACGCCGAGGGCGGTGAGCACGTGGGACGGTTCGAGGGAACCGGAGGTGCAGGCGGAGCCGCTGGAGGCGCAGATGCCTTCGGCGTCGAGTTGGTAGAGCATGCCTTCGCCTTCGATGTAGTGGCAGGCGATGTTCGAGGTGTTGGGCATGCGGAGGGCGTCCTGGCCGTTGATTTCGATGGCCGGGATCCGCTCGGCCAGGCCGGCCTCGAGGCGGTCGCGCATGGCGCGAATTCTCGGTTCGTCTTCGTCGTGGGTGGCGGCAGCCAGGTCCATGGCGGCGGCCAGAGCGACGATGAAGGCCACGTTCTCAGTTCCTCCGCGGCGTCCGGATTCCTGATGGCCGCCGATCATGAAGGGTCGCACGGGCGTTCCGCGACGGATGAAGAGAGCGCCGACGCCCTTGGGGGCGTGGAGCTTGTGACCGGAGTAGGAGAGCATGTCGACGTAGTTGAAATCGACGGCCAGGTCGATCGGCAGCTTGCCGGCCGTCTGGGTCGCGTCGGTGTGGAAGACGATGTTCGGATCGGTTTCCTTGGCCACCCGGGCAAGTTGGTCGACGGGGAAGATCACGCCGGTTTCGTTGTTGGCGTGCATGATCGTGACGAGCAGGGTGTCGTCGCGAAGGGCGCGGACGAAATCGCCCATGTCGAGGTTGCCATGGCGATCCACCGGCAGGTAGGTCACTTCGTAGCCGTTGCGCTCGAGGTCCTTGCAGACTTCGAGGACGGCGGGGTGCTCGACGGTGGTGGTGATGATATGTCGGCGGTTGGGGTTGGCCTTGGCCGCTCCGTAGATGGCCGTGTTGTTGCTTTCAGTGGCGCAGGAGGTGAAGAGGATCTCGTCGGGGCGAACACCGCCGAAGTGGTGGGCGATCCGCTCGCGGGCCTGCTGGATCGCGGCGGCCGCCTTCTGGGCCGGCTGGTACATGGAGCTGGGGTTGAAGTAGTGCTCCGTGAGAAAGGGAACCATGGCCCGATAGACTTCGGGGGCGACGGCGGTGGTGGCGTTGTTGTCGACGTAGACCGTATCCATGGGACGTATCTTTGGGTTGGTGCTTTGGGTTTGTCGTGTCGGGCGGAAAAAGGGGACAGGTACCTTTTGCCGGAACGGCCCTTCGGGTGCTGCGCACAAAAGGCGCCTGTCCCCTTTTTCCTCACGGGTGCTGCGTACAAAAGGCGCCTGTCCCCTTTTTCCTCGGTCACTATCAGACTTGGATGACGCGGATGTTTTCGTCGACGGCTTCCTTGAGGTGACGTTCGACGAGGAGTTTGACGGTCTTGGTGGCGCCGGCGCAATCGGCGCAGGCGCCGGCGAGGCGGCAGTAGACCAGGTTGTTCTTGATGTCGATGATCTCGATCTGGCCGCCGTCCCGCTGGATCATGGGTCGGATGTATTCGTCGAAGGCGGCTTCGACCTTCTTAGCGAACTGGTAGGGCGAGAGGGTCGATCCGTCCGCGGCGGAGGCCGCAGGCTTGGCGGGCATGGGGGCGACGGGAGGGATGGGGTTGGTCAGGACGCGCAACTGGCGACCGCCGGTCCCGCTCCAGACCTCGTCGAGGATATCCTGGAGCCCGCCGGGTGTGTGGTGGCAGGACATGCAGGCCCCGCCGGCCTTGATGGCCCCGGTGATATCGGGGATGGTGCGGAGGTTGAGTTCCTTGATCTTGCGTTTGATGTAGGGCTCGCTGAGCGAGAAGCACTTGCAGACGACGCGTCCCTCTTCCTGTTCGTCGGCGTGGATGTCGACCCCCAGTTCGGCGAGGTCGACGCCCCGTCGCTGGGCCCAGTTGAACACGGCGGCTTCGAGGGCCTCGGCGCCCATGACGGAACAGTGGATTTTCTGTTCGGGCAGGCCGTCGAGAAACTTGACAATATCGTCGTTAGTAACGGTGAGGGCCTGGATCGGCGTGTACTTGCCTTGCTCAATAAGTAGGCAGAGGGCTTCGGAGGCGGCGATGGCCGAGGTGCAGCCGAAGGTCAGGTAGCGGGCGTCGGTGATGATGTCCTGGGTGGGATCCGATTCGTGGCGCCGGACCCGGAAGGTGAACCGCATGGCATCGCCACAGGCGATGGAGCCGTGCTCGCCGACGCCGTCGGGCTCCTCGATTTCACCGAGGTGGGTTCCTGGCTTGCCGTGAACGGCATCCATGAACAGTTGCTTTGTTTTCTCGCTATACTGCCAAGCCATCCACGAACCTCAGGGCCGCTTCCCGCGAAAGTTGGTTATTTCATCCATTCAGGATCGCAAACCCCGTGCCAATCGACAAGGACCGCCGGGGGCGGTAGGGGCATGCGCTGCTACAAGTATACCGCGTCGCCCGGGAGATTCAGGTCTTTTGGACGGTCCTCACTTAGCCCGGCAGGTGGAAAAATCGTCCCAAATCATTTTGTTTGACACACCTGGCGGGGATGAGGCGGACCCGCCCGATGCGACAAAGTTGGCGGATGTGGCAGGAATGTCGTCTTGCGTGGGTCCTATGGGCTTGTGGACGCCCGAAGAAGACGTCCGCAGGAGCTTCCATTTCCCCTCCCCAGCCCTCCCCCTCGTTCGCTGCGCTCACTGGGGAGGGTGTAGCGGTGGCATCCTTGCCGCCAGTGGTCGTTGTTCGGGGTGGGCGAGGACTTTTTTGGGGCGGCGCTTCGGGCTATATTGGGCCGCGGTCGGTCTGGGGCGGGTGGCACGCCCCAGAGCGAAGCGATGGGTGTGGTGATTGACCGTCCACGCCCATCGCTTCGCTCTGAGCGTGCCACCCACCCGGCGCCGATGAGGGGTCTGCCGACAACTTCACGCCGTGGCCGGCAGACGACGCTTCGTGGCTAGTCCGAGCTGCTTGACATTTTGGCAGGCTAAAGCCTGGACACCAACGGCGTGGACACCAACCTGGCATGGAAAACTGATGATGCTTCTTGGATCGCTGGCGCTCCACCCGATCGACATCGGCCTGGTGGTGGTCTATTTCGTGGTCATTGCGGCGCTCGGGCTCTGGTTGAGCCGGGGGGTGAAGTCGGGCAAGGACCTGTTCCTGGGCGGACGGACCTTGCCCTGGTGGGCCGTGGGCACGTCGCTGGTCGTTTCCGATATCGGGGCCAAGGACATGGTCGGCCTGGCCGACGACGGCTATCGCTACGGCATGGTGATGATGAATTTCGATTTCATCGGGTGCATCTTTCCCGTGCTGGTGGCCGCCTTTCTCTTCATGCCCTATCTCTGGCTGGCCGGGGTCTACACGATCCCCGAATACCTGGGACGGCGTTACAACCGAACGGTCCGCACGCTCTTCGCGCTCATCTGGGGCACGTCGATGGTGGCCATGCTGGCGACGATCTTCGTCAGTGCGGGCACGATGTTCGAGCACCTCCTGGGCTGGAATTTTTATGTTTCTGTCGTCTTGGTGACGGTTCTGGTCGGTGTTTACACGACCCTGGGCGGGCTGAAGGCCGTCGTGTTCACCGATTTCGTCTCGTGCATTGTCCTGATCGTGGGGGCGACGCTCATTTGCATCGTGGGGCTGAACGAGGTGGGAGGTTGGAGTGAGCTTCAGCGGCGGGTGGCGGAACTGCCCGGCACAGAGCACCATTTCAAGCTTGTCCTGCCTGCGGATGCTCCCAAGTTCTCCTGGCCTTCTGTGCTGCTGGGCCTGGGATTTGTGGCGGGGCCGGCCTACTGGATCGGTAACCAGGCGATCGTGCAGCGAACCTTGGGCACGTCGAGCCAGTCGGCGGCCCGAGCGTCCTATATCCTCTGCGCGGCGATCAAGATGGTCTTCCCGATCCTACTGGTCGTGCCGGGGCTGATCGGGCTGGCCCTGTTCTACGACAAGGTGGGGCCCGGCAACGCCGAAGAGTGGGAAGGTGGACAAGTGCTGCCGCTCTTGGTGCAATTGCTGCCGCGAGGCGTGCTCGGGATCGTGTTGGGGGCGTTCATGGCGGGGGTTATGTCGAACCTGGATTCCTACGTGAATTCGGCTTCGACTCTTTGGGTAAACGACATTTACTGTCCCCTGTTTCGCCCCGAGGCGGACGATCATGAGGTGCTTGTGGTGGGCCGGTGGCTGATCGTTCTGTTCCTCATCGGCGGGGCGGTCGGCTCCTATTTCGTTCGTCTGTATTTCGGCTCGGTCTTCGAGGCCTTTCAGACTTTTTTGAGCCTGTTTCAGGGCGCCCTGCTGGCGTTGCTCCTCCTGGGCATGCTGTTTCGGCGGATCAACGGGGCGGGCGGCGTGGCCGGGATCGTCGTGGGAGTGGGACTGGCCTTCTTCCTTCACGGGTGGAAGCACCTCGGGACCGGCCATGCAGAGATTTCCTATCTCTGGGTGTGCTGGTGGTCTTTTGTGGCGGCCCTCGTCACGACCACGGTGGTCAGCCTGATGACGAAGCCTTATGACGAAGAGCGGCTGCGGGGACTGGTTTATTCGCTTCCGTCGGAGGAGGTAACGCCGCAATGATTGGACGTCTTGTCTTCGCCGCCGTATTCGCTGTGCTCATCGTTTGGCTGATAATCATCCCCCGCGACCGCATCGGCCAGGCGGAGAAGGTGCCGCCGTGGTGGCGGAACGTGCGGGTGTGGGCCATCGGAATCGCAGCCGTTCAGATCGCGGTCTACTTGTTCTGGGGATAGGCGGATGGAAGCCGTTCAGGTAATCGACGAAGGCGATCTGGCCCCCGATCTGGAGGCCGCGATTCGGCAAGCGCTCGTGGCCTGCTTTCCGAAAGACGCCGAGTTCTTCTCCCGCAGCCGGGCCTGGCACGACAGTGCCCCAGCCTACAGCGCCGTGATCTGCAACGGCGCCGAGGTGATCGCCCACCTGGGCGTGGTCCAGCGGCGAATCACGGCAGGTGACCAGTCGCTTCTGGTGGCGGGGATCCAGAACGTGGGGGTTCGTCCGGACTACCAGGGCCGGGGCCTTTGCCGCCAGATTCTGGACGCGGCCATGGGGGAAGCCTTCAAGCGGGGGCTCGACGTGGGGTTGCTTTTCTGCGTGGCCGCCAATGTTCCCGTCTATGCCCGATGCGGATGGCAGCGACTCCCCGATCCGCCGGTGGTGCGAGTGGATTCCGACGGTGTGGAAAAGCCGCTGGCCGAGGGGAACCTGCCCATGTGGCTGGCGTTGGCCAAGACGAGTTTTCCGGAAGGGGCGGTGCATCTTGGGGGGAATGATTGGTAGAGTGTTCTTGTCCTGGAATCGTAGCAATGCACGTCACACGATGGTGGGGGCCGCACGATGATGGGCCGACGCTCAGTTTCTGGTGAACGGCGATTGTTGATTCTGGATTCGCGTGTGGTTTGCTAACCTGGAAGAGTTGGACCGCTTTGGCCCATCCTACAAGGTTGCTTGGGCACACTGTCAACAGAAAGGGGGGGGTCATGTCACTGTCGGCCAGGCGGAATTCGAGAGGTTTTACGCTCATTGAACTGCTTGCCGTTATGTCGCTGCTTTGCGTGGCGGCGAGTGCGGGGACCCAGGTGGACTTCGTGGATCTGGTCCAGTCGCGGGAGTACCTGGATGCAAGCAAGGTGGACACGGACACGGACGCCCTCGTCCGGATGCTCCGCGACGAGAAGATCGCTGAAGGTGCTGCCAACCTGGACAAGGAAGCGAAGCAGTCGACGCGGGAGCACCTGTTCCTGCTGCAACTTGCCTGCCAGGAGTTGGGGCTTCGAGGCGAGAAGGAGGCCGTCGGGCCGCTGGAAAGTCTGGCCGATCATCCGGACCACTTCGTGGCGAAACGGGCCGGCATGGCGTTGGAGATGATTGAACGTGGAGGCAAGCCCGAGACGGCGCCGGCCATCTCTGATGAGTTGAAAGCTCTTCTTCCAGAAGGCACGCGCGTTGGACTTGCGTTTCCGGATCGCTATCAGGAGAACGCAAAACGTGTGGCGAAGATCTTGCCGCCAGCAATGTCGCATCAAATGATGTCGCGTGCTGTCGCGGCAATCGGAAATGTGGACCTGGAACGTTTTGCCGTGTTCTACGAGCGGGGCGAGTCGATGGAGGATTCCTTGCTGTTGGTTGTTGCCGAGGGTACTTTCTACCAGGACGCCGTGACGGACCTGCTTGGGCAGATGCACATCCAGAATCGCATTTCCACGGAACAGGAGTGGGTCGGCGTCCTTCCGAGTCCTTTAGGAGACAGGACGTTTGGGGTCGCCTTGGTCGACGGGCGGCGGATTGCGATTTCGCCCCTTTCCGAGAAGCTCGACGCCGCTACACTGGTGAAGGTGGCCAGGGCGTTTTGACGGCGTCACATCTTGAGAAGGGATCGACCGATGCGAGCGCATTATCTTCAACACGTGCCCTTTGAAGGGCTTGGCAACATCCGGCCGTGGCTGGAAGCGGCGGGCTGCGAGGTTTCGGGCACGCGGGTGTTCGAGTCGGGCGAGTTTCCCGACCTGGCGGCGCTGGATCTGCTGGTGGTGATGGGCGGGCCGATGAGCGTGAACGACGAGGCCGACCATCCGTGGCTGGTTGAAGAAAAGCAGTTTGTCCGCCGGGCGATCGAGGCCGGCAAGGCCGTCTTCGGGGTTTGTCTTGGGGCCCAGTTGATTGCCTCGGCGCTCGGGAGTCGCGTGTATCCGAACGCCGAAAAGGAGATCGGCTGGTTTCCCGTTCATCGTGTTGGAGCGGGCGACGGGGCGACGTTCGAATTCCCGCCGTCGCTCAAGGTCTTCCACTGGCACGGGGAGACCTTCGATCTGCCGCCCGGCGCGGTGCGGCTGGCGAGCAGCGAGGGCTGCGAGAACCAGGCCTTTCAGGTCGGGCCGTCGGTGATCGGCCTGCAGTTTCACCTGGAGACGACGCCGGAATCCGCCCGCCAGATTGCCAGCCATTGCCGGGACGAACTTGTGCCCTCACGGTATGTCCAGACGGAGGAGGAGATTCTGTCCGCCACGCCAGAAGACTACGAGGCGATCCACGAGGTGATGGGGCGGGTTTTGGGGTATCTTACGGCGTGACGCGGGGTGCGTATTCGCGACTCCAAACGTGTGGCACCACGGCCATTCCCGTTATAGTGGAGGGGGTGGCCAGGCATCGGGCCCGTTACCACGGGATGGCGATTCGAGTGTCTCAGAAAGGTGGTTGATTCACCCGTTTCCCGGGATTCTGATTTATGAGATGAGTTTTGGGGGCACGACGACGCAAGTCATTGCTGGACTTAGGGAAACGGCTGGCGTATTCCGAGAAATGAAGGTTTGATGGGACGGCGGTAAGCGTGGTTTTCACGGTGCCGTAGAGGCCCAACTCATTGGCCCGCTGCGCGTTGGGCGGAAACGGCCTATCACGCAGCAAACGGTATGGCAGTACGATAACTCCCTGCTAGAATGCGACTTGTGAAAAGTGCCTGCCTGCGCGTTAGGCCGCAAATCTGCCGCCTATAGGCGATAGGCAGAAACTTCCTATACACGAGTTATTCCGCTGAACTCCGTGGCACTCGAAGAAGAAGGAAACGCAAGGATCATGAGTTGGGCACAAGACACAAAGTTCCGCTTTCAGGTATTCGCGCTCATTGCAATGTTTGGCTGCCCTGGTTTCCTGATATGGATGGCTGCGCAAACGAAACGACAAATCGCCAGTTCCAATTGGCCATCCGTGGAAGGCGAAATCCAGGATATCACCGCAAAGAGTTGGTGGAGCGAAGACTCGAAGACAACGAAATACTACGGACGAGCCATATACAGTTACACGGTCCAAGACCATGAATACACAAGTGACCTGACGGATCTAGGTCCTGGAACAAAACGTGCAGACCCAAATACAGCGCTCGCCGATGTTGCTCGCTATCAGCCGGGAATGAAACTCCCTGTTTACTACGATCCAAACGATCCGAGCGTCGGTATCCTTGAAAAAGGAATTCCGCCTATTCATCTTGGTCTTCTAATTGGGTTGAGCGTGGGTACGATCGTTAGCGTCATTGTCTCCTTCTTCACCATACGCGGCTGGATCAAGGGCAAGAAACACGCCGAGATAAATGCGGAATAACCAGGCGTTGCACGCGCGCGGGCGGCAGCGTCGCTTTAGGATTCGACGTCAAACACGCCCGCCGCGTGAACTTGGTCGTTACTGCTCGGCCTGTCCGATCTACTCATACGTTTCGTGAGGCGCCTCGCAAATCGACCGAAACACGGGACGCAGAGAAGCTGCCTCCGTTTGGGGAATTCGAGACCCGAATTCGAGGTCAACGTAGCCAGGACTGAATCTAGGTGTTGGTACGTTATGCGGTTGACAGCGCTAATTGTTGATCATCCTGAACTCAAGCGAGCAATGCTATGTACGGTAGATGAGGGATGCTACGTCTTTCTGTATGACACGCTGGAGGACGCGCCGTGCCTATACGACTACCTCCAAGAAGACGTGGCGTCCGCAAAGTCGCAGTGTTTGGAGGGTTATGGAATCTCAGAAGATGACTGGACGCCCATTGGTGACTTGATTCCTGGCTGCCAGCAAGACTGGATTAGCCCCGTTCGAGTCGTCGGGTGCGAAAACGGAAATCCGCGATGGGGGCAGTTCGAGTATCTTGAGAACGGACAATGGATGCCGATATCCTCTAAACAATCAGATGAACGCGAACCGGAATAGCCCCGGCTAGCTCGCCGCACCCGGTTATCCTAATCGTTGTGAAGGTGCCCCAAATAACGACCATTTTTGACACCAGGGTCTACCGATCAGGATTCGACAGAAGACCGACTGTTCTTCGTTCTCGCGACAATCAACGGATTCTCGACGAATGGATGAGATAATTCGCCTTGTTGGTATCGTGCAAGCTCACGGGCACGAGGTCTGGATCGGCGGCGGAGCATCGACTACGGCCGTGAGCGAACTTGAGAATGCTATGGGAGTCGCTCTCCCGCCGACCTTCAAGTCCTTTCTGACGACCTATGGGGCATTGGGCGTCTACGACAACTTCCTTAGCGGTATTATCAACGACGAGCCGCTTGCCACAGAATGCGGATGCATTTATGGCGATACTCTCACTCTCAGAGATCGCGGGGATGATGTACCAACTTCCCTGTGGGTGATTCGCGTCCACGCAGACGGTGCGTATTGCATTGATACTTCACGCCCGACCGAGAACGGGGAGTTTGCGGTCGTGAATTACGAGTTTCACTCGAATCAACACAAAGACATACTTGCTCGAAGCTATCCCGAGTTTGTATGCAAATGGTTCTTGGAAGGACGGGCCACGGATACCGTCTGAGTGTCCCAAGAAAGGACCCTTTTCCGGAACAGAAGCTCGAAAGACGAAAGGCCGTCACACGACCTTCGTCATTTGGGCCTTCGGATTTCTTTCGTCATTTGATCTTCCTCATTCGTCATTCACCTTCCGCTGGGGCATCGGCGCCTGGACGTCTTGCCGCCACTTGAGCAGCTTGGCGTGCAGTTCGTCGCGCCGGGCGGGATTGGCCTCGGCCAGATCGTTCTGTTGGCCGATGTCGTCGGCAAGGTTATAGAGTTCCAGACGGCTGTCCTCGAAGAACTCGAGGAGTTTCCAGTCGCCGCACAGGATGCCGCCGCCGGGCGTGGTTCGCCAGGTGCCGAGCTTGCCGCTGGCCTGCAGGTAGCCGGGAAAATGCCAATAGAGGCATTTTCTTGATAGATCCGTGGCGGGGTCCTTCAGCACGGGTACGAAGCTCACGCCGTCAAGTCGGTCGGGCGTTGCGGCGCCGACGATCTCGGCGATCGTCGGGTAGAAGTCCACACTGATCAGCGATTGACCGCTCTGACTCCCCGGGCGGACGACTCCCGGCCAGCGGACGATGAGCGGCACCCGCACGCCTCCTTCGTAGAGCATGCCCTTGCCGCCTCGCAGGGGTGCCTGGCTGGTGATGTCGGCGGCGCCTTTCACGCCTGCGGCCGAGTAGCCGCCCACGCCTCCGTTGTCCGAGGAGAAGATCACGACCGTGTTCTTCGCCAGGTCGAGCTCGTCGAGGGTGTCGAGAATGCGCCCGATGCCGGCGTCCATCGTTTCGATCATGGCGGCATACTTGGGATTGTTGTGGCCCCCGTGCGGTTCGCGCCGGGCGTACTCGGCTGCCAGATCCGCCTTGGCCTGAATTGGCGTGTGGACGGCGTAGAAGGGCAGGTAGACGAAGAACGGTTCGTTTTTGTGTTGGCGGATGAAGCCGTCGATTTCGGCCGAGAGGCGATCGGTCAGGTTTTCGCCCTCGGGGCCGTCGGGCAGTTCCGGATTCTTGTAGGGACTGAAGTAGCCGCCCCGGGGGCTGCCCGAGTGGTTGCCGCCGAAGTTGAAATCGAAACCCTGCTCCAGAGGTCCCGCCTCACCCGGTTCGCCCAGATGCCACTTGCCCGCATGGGCCGTTGTGTAGCCCGCCGACTTGATCGTTTCGGCCAGGGTGACGTAGGACGGATCGAGCGTTATCTTGTTTTCCGCGGGGATCATCTTGCGGAACTGTTCTTGTCCGCGGGCGCCGCTTCCGACGGTGTAGATACCGTGGCGTGGCGGATAGAGCCCGCTCATGAGGCAGGCCCGCGTGGGTGCGCAGTTCGGTCCGCACGTGTAGGCCGAGGTGAACTTCATCCCCTCGCGGCAAAGGCGGTCCACGTTCGGGGTCTGGTAGTACTGGGAGCCAAAGCATCCCAGATCGGTCCAGCCGAGGTCGTCGGCGAGGATCAGGATCACGTTGGGCTTTTCCGCCGCAGCACACGGCAGAGCGGTTCCGAGGAGGGCAACGAGCAGCAGGCTGGCCGTCAGTCGCATGGGGGGCCTCCAATTCGTGGAGATGGCGGGAGGGCGATTGCGGTCCAGTCTGACCGGCCCGCGAGTGCCGTGCAACCCCACAAGCTTAGTAGCCCGGCTGAACGGAGCTGGTTTAGCCCGGCTGCTTGTGTTGGCTTTGCGGAAACGGAAAGCTGCGGCAGCTCGGCTGGGATTTGGCAGCCGGGCTCTTGGGGGGCGATGAATGTAGCTTCGAAAAGCCGGGCTAGCTCAGTCAGGCCGGATGGCGGGGCTAGCTTGTCAAGGGTTGGGAGATTGAAGAGCCCGGCTGAACGGGGGCGTTGAATGGAGTTTCGAAAAGCCGGGCTAGCTCAGTCGGGGCCGGATGGTGGGGCTAGCTCGTCAAGGGTTGGGAGATTGAAGAGCCCGGCTGAACGGGGGCGATGAATGGAGCTTCGAAAAGCCGGGCTAGCTCAGTCGGGCCGGATGCCGGGGCTGGGTTGTCGAGAGCTGGAAAATTCAAGAGCCCGGCTGAACGGAGCTGACTTAGCCCGGCTGGATTCGACTATTTTGCCTTTGCCGGTTTCTTGGCCGATTCTCTCTGGGGCTCGCGGAGCGGAAGGGTCGGTGTGACGCCCTTCAGGTCGGTCCAGAGGGTGCCCTGGCCGGCGTAGAGGAGGTTCAGGTCGATGTTTTCGGGCAGGTTTTCAGCGAAGGCCCATTTCGTGTAGGCAGAGCCCGAGCCGAAGGCCTGGACGGCCAGTCCGAATTTCTCGGCCGACGCTTCCTGCTGCATCTGCTCGGCCTTGGCGTCGGCCTCGCCGAGGACGACTTCTTTCTTCGCGTCCAGTTCGGCGATCTGCTTGTCGATGGCGGCCACGAGCTGCTTGGTTTCGGCCCCCAGTTCCTTGGCCTCTTTCTCCCCCTCGGCTGCAACGGAGGCCACCATCTTCTGGGTTTCCATGCGGACCTTCTCCGATTCCAGTTCCACCTTCGACTCCTCCTCCCGCAGGCTGGCTTCCGTCTTGGCGGTCACTTTTTCCTGGTCTCGGGTCAGCTTGAGCTCGTCGGCGATGAAGGAGTTCTGAATCGGCAGGCGGATTTCCTGGGGGATGTAGATATGGCGAACCAGCCCATAAAGGAGAGTAATGCCTTTTTCTTGCAGGACCTTTTCGAAATCCTTGTCGGTATCGTCCTGGAACTGTTGACGGGACTCACCAACGAGCAGATCGACGGCGCCGAGCTTGGAACCGTTATTGCGGCAGATGCTTTCGGATTGAGGAATCACGACTTTTTGTTGGACGGCGTCGATGTTGCCGAACTTGCTCACGATTTCGGCCGCGTTGTCGGGCATGACGCCCCAGATGGCCGTGAAGTCCATTTGGATCTCGAAGCCGTCGTTGGAGGGGAAGTTGATGCCCGTCTCGGCGACCGCCATGGGTTCACCGCTTTCGTCGTAGAGGGTGCCGCCTTTAGGCGAGGTCTGCTGGGTGACGGCGAGCGATGTTTCGCGGAAGCCGATCTCGATGATGTCGACGTGGCGTTCCCGGGGGTTCACCGGATACAGGCCCGGCGGCAGCACCTGCTGCTGAATGCCGGCGACCTTATTCAAGGCGGGATCGTTGGCGAGGTAGGTTTCGACCCCCACGTAGCCGGCCGGGATGTTGACCCAACCGGAGACCTTGGTCTGGTTTTCGACCTTCTCGGTTTCCGTGCTCACGACCTTGAACTCGTAGGCGTAAGGATGCACTCGGTAGCGGCCCGGCCCGTAGACCTTTCGGAGAATTCCCTTGTTGGCGGTGCTGCCCAGGTCGCCGTCGACGAGGAACTCTCCGGCCGGCAGGGAGACGCCCATCTTGCTGGTAACCACGGCCACATGCCCCGGCAGGACGACAACATCGGGAACCACCGATCGTTCCCACCAAACGGGGCAGTAGAAATGGCGTCCGGGGCCGCGGAGGTTCGCGAGGATTCCGATCTCGCCTTCCTCAGCGAACTGGCCCTGTTCGGCATAGACCTTCTTCCCGAAGAACAAGGGGCCCTTGTATCGAAGCATCAGGCTGTGCCCCTCGGGCACGTAGACGCGATTCACCGTCCAGGCGAAGCTCAGGTAGGCGAAGACCAGCACGGCGCCGAGCGCGACCAGCAGAGCGGATACCTTGATCGATTTCATCGGGAAGATCCTTTTGCTTCAAGCAGTCAAATCGCAACACGAACGTCAGTTCCTTGTGGAGAGGCGCCGTCGGGACGTTCTCGTTCCTCTATTCTGCCGGAGTCTCGGCCACGTCGGCGACGGGCGCCGCGGAGGCCGTCTTCGGCTTTTCGGGCGTCGGATTCGTCGGTCCGCCCTCGTCGCCAAAACTGCCGAACACGTCCATGAGCGGGCTGTCGGCCGTGTTGACCATCATGCTCCGGAAGGCCGGGGCGATTTTGCTCAAGAAGACCCAGCGGGCGAACTCGTTGCCTTCGCCACTGAAGGCCTCTACGGATTTGCGCCACCCCGCGGCCTCGGCTTCGTTGTCGAATCGAATCACGTCGGCCGTGGCCTTGCCCCGCGCCATGGTTGCCGCCGCTTCATCCTCGGCCGCCTTCAATTCGAACTCAGCCACCTTGAGACGCTGGTTGGCCTCGATCACCGCCACCTCCTGCTCCCGCTTGGCCTCCGTGACCACCTTGACCACGGCCTGTTCGGCTTCGACGATCGCTTGCTTCTGTTTGACCAGTTCCTGTTCAACCGCCAGTTCCTGTTCGGAAACCTGCTGTTCGATCTCGCGTCCGTACTGCTGTTCCGTCTGAACGGCAATCTCCCGGGCGCGAACGGGCTCGGCGATCTTCTCGGGCGGACGAATCTTCGTGATCAGGGCCTGGATCACCTCGACTCCCTGGGAATCGCAGGTCTCGGCCAGGGCCTCCTGGAAATCTTCCTGGAACTTCGCTCGGGTATCGCCCTGGATGAATTCGCGTCCCGAGTGGCTCGAGCCGCGGAGCCGGCAGAACGAGCGGGCATTGGGGAGGATGATCTTGTTGACGATCTCCTCGTCGATCGTCTCCCCGTTCGCCGAATCGTTGTAGATCACATAGACCGTGGAGGCCATTTCCGGCTTGATCCGGAACTCGATGGCTCCATCGAGGCGGACCCAGAACCCGTCCTTGGAGGGAAATCCCATGTCGCCTTCTTCGGCCAGGTTGAAACGCTGGCTCCGGCAGTCGACCAGGTTGATTTGGGTCATGTAGGGATTGACGTAGTAGGTTCCCGGTTCCAGGGCTTCTTCCTGAACGCCGCGGCATCCCTTGGGGACGAGCAGCACGTTCGGGTCTTCGGGCATAGGGCCGGTGAGATTGGTGACCACGCCCTTGAAACCGGCTGGTATCGTAACCGGGGCGTGCAATTCAATATGTTCGGCGTAGCTGTCGAAGCGGCGTTCCTTTTCGCCCACGATCCACGCGTTGATCGCATAGCGTCCGGGAACCAGCACGTCTGCCACGATTCCCTTCTGGTCTTCCTTGAACGCGATCAGTTCCCCCGGTCCGAGGTTGTCGCCGTAGAGCCGGACGCGAACACCGAGTTTTCCCTCCGGGATCTCGATCTGGGGGACCACGACCCAGTCGTAGAAATAGGGATTGTAGGTCAGGGGAGCGAAGTAGCGGCCCTCCGTCAGCACCTTCGCCTGGACGCCCTTGTACTCTTCGCTTGGCGCCAACTCGACGCCGTTGGGCAGGTCCTTGCCGGTCTTCTTGATGAGGACGGCCATGTGCCTGCTGGGCACGTCGATGCGGCACTGGTTCCACAGGTAGATGGGGCCGAAGATGATCAGCAAGACGACCAGGATCGGCAGAAAGGCCAACAGGCAGCCCATGGCCGGCTTTGAGGGCCGGCGTACGCCACGATGACGCTGGATGGGTTCCACGTCGATATAGTCGTCGTCTTTGGACATTCGTCGATCTCCACTGCTTGAGGCAGACGCGGAGTGATCCAGAATCGCCGCGGGCGAATGGCTCGACCGCACTGCGCAAACTTCCTTCTGGAGAATAGGTTACGCCTGCGGAGGGGCAAGCGCCGGGCAGTCCCCCCCCACCCGGGAGAACCCTCCCAGGATTCTCCCATGCTATTCGCCACAGGCGGGGCAGTATTTGGGCGGAATTGGAAGATGCAAGGAGCGTGCGGTTGTGAGGGTCTTGGGGGTCGTGAGAGGTGGGCCCGGAATGGCGCCCTACAATTCGCTTTCGACCACCTCGGCGAATCGTTCGGCCGTCTTCCGGATCATTTCCCGTTCAGAGATTCGGGAAAGGAGCGATTCCGGAAGTTGTTCCACGCCTAGAAACGTCCCGGCGATCTGGCCAGCCATTGAGGCGATGGTGTCGGTATCTCCACTGCAACGGATCACGTCGCGAATCATCGTTTCAAACCCGATCACGCTGGCGGACTGGGCGGCCCAAATCGCCATGGGCACACTCTCGACGACGTAGCCCGACGTACCGCACTGCTCGGCCACCTCAAGCACGGAGATGCCCGAGGGCTGGGCGGCCAACGTCTTCAGGCGATCTCGAACGCGCGAATCGGGGAGCCGAGGGATCACGGCGTTCATCAGGCCGTTGTTTTCCGGCCTGCCATCTTGCCAGGCGAAGCGAACGGCCAACGCCACCGCCAGGGCTCCGACGTACGCCTCTTCGTTCTGATGGGTAATGCGGGCAACATCGCGCAGCGTCCGGCGCCCTCCCGTCGATTCCAGGTCCAGGAAGAACGCGACCGGGGCGATTCGCATGGCGGCGCCGTTGCCCGCGGCCCGGTCTCCCTTGCTTCCGCAAAGGGCCCAATGGCCGCCTTCGGCCAGTTCCGAGAGGGCTTTGTAGGTGCCGGCTCCGATCCCCACCACGCGGCCTGCTCGAAATTCAGCCGCACAACGAGCGGCGATGGCGGCCGGGTCGACTCGTCCTTCGGCGAGGATCGCTTCGCAGGTGGCCAGCGTCAGGACCGTGTCATCGGTCAGGACAGGTTGGATATCCGGGGCAAGTTCAACAGGCGCCGTCATTCCTTCGTAGGGCGAGCCAAACCCGTCGCCAATCGCGCCGCCGACGAGGCAGCCCGCGATCCGGCTTCGGCTAGTGCCGGCTGTTTTCATCACCATTGGGATCTCACGACGTAGGGTGGGCCAAAGTGAACCACATCGAGCAAACCTCCCCAAATAACCCGTTTGCCATTTCAACGCCGGCCTGCAGCGTCAGCGGGCGAACGTCGGCCCACCATATTGCGGCTCCCATTTCACCGATTCGCATTGCTCCGTAGCGGCGGCAAGGATGCCGCCGCTACAGGGAGTATCCCCAATGCGCCGGTTGACTCAGACAATGCAACCGTTCGGAAATGGCTCGTCGCTCATGGTGGGCCGCCGCTCGGTTCTTGGCTGTGTCGACGTTTCGGAATTGGCCCCGTACTTGACCGCACAATGTCAATCAAGTGGCCCGCTCTGGCCGCACCCTACAACTCGATCTGCAATTCTTCTCACGGCTCGACTACGTGCGGCATGATCACGAAAACCAGCTCGCCGCGTTTGTCGCCTTCTTGAAGGGCCATGCCGCCGATGATCGTGGCTTGGCGAGGGAGAGTCTTCACGGTCGTCTGAAGCGTCATCGTGTCGATCTTGGGGCTGAGAATCACGTTGCCCTTGTTGTCGACGCCCAGGGGCGCGCCGGGTTCGTTTGGGTTGACCTCCGACTTTTCGATGTCGATCTCCATCGTCACGGATTGGTCGGGAGCGATTCGCGGGGTAAGGCCGACAATGATCCCCGCGTCCTGCATGTGCGTGGTCGCGACGGTTCCGTCCTTCGAGAGCGACAGGGTGGGCACGCGCTGGCCGATCTGAAGGGAGGCGCCCTGATTGTTGAGGGTCGTGAGCTGCGGCCGGGCGAGGATTTTGACCGCTCCCGACTGGCTGTATTTCTTGATCAGCTCGCAGGCCTCTTCGTAGGAACACGAGAGGTTGGGGCCCTCGGGATCGGCGGTCAGCAGGGATAACTCCTTCGACGATTCCACCAATCCGATGACGACCTGCACGCACACCATCTTCGGCGCCACGTCGAACTGTTCGACGAGTTTCACCGTTTCATGAATCGCGTCGGGCGTTCCGCTGATGATGAGGCTGTTGGTGACGACTTCGGGGATCACGATCGTCGTATTCTCGCCCGAAAGCCTTGCCTCGCTGTCCAGGAGCTTGTTGATCGAATTGGCTACCTCATGGCACGGCATATTGGCCAGGCGGTAGACCAGGCGCTCGCGGGGCGCCAGCTTGACCACCTTGGCCGTGGCCGGTACGCGCGGGGGCGAGCGTTTCTCAAAGAGCTCCGTGGCCCGCGCTCGCGGGGGCGAGCTTTTGGTCGTTTCAGCTTTGAGCAGAACGTTGGGCGCGTCTCGTTTCGCTTCGGCCGGCGTCTTGGCGTCGGCGTCCGATTTCGTCATCCACCAGGCGGGCGGCTTATCCTTCGGTTTGTCCGATTCCTGAGCCGCGGCTCCTGAAACCCCGAAAACGACCGCCAAGACCAACACGCTGTGGAGCACTCGCATTTTGGATCTCCTTCCACCTTCGGTTGAACATCCCCCGAGGTCGTTCGGTGGCCTCAACGGCTGAGGGGCCAACGACCGGGAGGTTATTCTAACGCCGTGTTCTCTCCCCAAGCAAACAAACGGCGCGGGGTCGCCCCCCCCGGTTGGAGACCAGCGAGAGACTCACGGAAGCTCTTGGGCTTCGGCCGCTGGTTCAAGAGCCTGGGCCATCTGCAACTTTTGCGATGGCTTCGTGGGTGAACACGGGCTGCTGACCAGTCCAATCGACCGTAATCGAATCACCGCCCTGTTCAATGGACAGAATCCTGTCTTTGAGATTGACATGGGGGCTGGCCAATACCGGCCAGTCTTCTGCCGCATAGTCCGGCTGCCGCTGGCGGTTGATCCACACTTCGGGCTTCACCAAAACGCGATCGTCGCGACCGGTCTTCGCATAGTCGGGCTGCGTCCATCTTGCGGCAATCGCAACACCGTCGGAATTGGTGTATTCCACGGTGAGCGTATCCCAGTTGACGTTCAAGGCGTTGGCCTTGAGGGCGCTTTGGAAAGCTGCGAAGCTTCCGTGTTGCTCGGCCGCGCCCACCTCGAACACAATGGCGTTGGCGGCGCCGGGGCTGTTCAGAACATCGAAATCCGCAAGGCTTGTCGCATCCAGCGAATAGCCGCGCAAGGGTTTGATGCCGATATACACATCTCCTTCGCGCAAGAACACCCATCCGTCCGATTCTGCCTTCTCGTCGATGTTCTTGGGATATCGGACGTCTGCGCGCTGAATGAGATTGCTGTAGTGGCCGTCTCGGTTTGCGCACCAATCACTGCGGCCAACATCCACCCAGGGATCCGTTGCCGGAATGTTGAACAGGGAAATAACCGTGTTTTCGTGGTGGGCATCCTGCTGGAAGATTGAGTTGACACAATGGTTCCAGCGATAGCTTTCATCCTCGTCGCTCAGCCAATAATTGTGGTTGCACTCAACCACGTTGAACTTGTCGGCGCTTTCGTAGAAGATGCCGAAGTTGTTGTAGCACGTATAGAACTCCGGTGGTTTGTAGCGAAAGAACCCGGTGCCGACGGCGTAGTCGGCCGTGCGATAGACGGTGCGCAGATTCTCATGGGGCGTGCCCGATCCCCAGCCCCCAAAGCTGGCGCTTGTTGATTTCAAGACATAGGGAACTCCCTGGCCCGCTCCAATCCGCTGGAGAACCTCCGGGGGAGGCCCCCAGTTCATGTTTGCGTAGAACCCAAGCATTCCATGGTAAAACTTCAGTGCTGAGCCGAGTTCGGCCGGATCGTTGTAATGGGTTGCCTGGGCCCAGTACAGCCACGACAGGAACGGCACTTGGGGAAAAACGTAGCGTTTGCCTTCGGAGTCGGAATGGACGGGCCGGTTCTGTTGCTGGACATTGGAGCGATTGTAGGGCGAGATGACCTGGCCGTGAAAATTGTTTGCCGCCAGGTTGGCCACATGGAAATGGATGGCGGCGTTCGCAACGTTTCTGAATTCCTCGTCGTCGGAAAACTGATGGACCATCATCCAGGGGTACACGTGCAGCATCAAATAGGTCGTCGAGAGGTTTTCGCAGTAGCCCTTGTCGTACAAGCTCGAAGCGACCTTCGTCAGATTCTTCTTGTTGATGGAGTTGAGCTCCTCGCTGGTCGCCGAGTCTCCTGAATTGAGGGTCCAGCCCGACTCGCCCGGGAACCATTGGCTGAACAGATAGGCGGACGCGTTTTGCATCAAGGCGTGGTTCTCGGTTCCATGACCGTTGACTTCGCGCCACGACTTCATCGCGTTTTTCATGGTGTCGCGTTGGGCACTGCTGAAATGATCCCAATGCAATCCCAAGGCAATCGCGCCAATGGGCACAGATTGATTGTCGAGCCGGGTGACATTTCTAACCGCCTCATCGAGGGCTTTGGCGTCGTCCGGGTTGTGCTCCAATTTGGCGAGCGTGTAGGTTCCCCAGCTGCCGGACACGGCGGGGCCTGCCAATACATCATTGACATACCGGCAGCGGTTGGCGTAGGTGGAGAAATCCTGAGCGCCAAGTTGCGACAACCCGGAAAAGAGGAAGAGTATTCCAAGTAACGTGACCGATTGTTTCACAAAACAACTCCGCAACTTTCAATCCTTTTCATGGCTCGACTACGTGCGGCATGACCACGAGAACCAGTTCGCCCCGTTTGTCGCCGTTCTGAAGGGCCATGCCGCCGATGATCGTGGCTTGGCGAGGGAGAGTCTTCACGGTCGTCTGAAGCGTCATCGTGTCGATCTTGGGGCTGAGAATCACATTGCCCTTGTTGTCAACGCCCAAAGGCACGCCGGGCTCGTTTGGGTTGACCTCCGACTTCTCGATGTCGACCTCCATCGTCACGGATTGGTCGGGAGCGATTCGCGGGGTAAGGCCGATAATGATCCCCACGTTCTGCATGTCCGTGGAGGCGACGGCGCCGTCCTTCGAGAGCGACAGGGTTGGCACGCGCTGGCCGGCTTGGATGAAGGCCGGCTGGGAGTTGAGAGTCGTTACCTGGGGTCGGGCGAGGACCTTGACCGCACCCGACTCGCTGTATTTCTCGATCAGCTCGCAGGCCTCTTCGTAGGAGCACGAGAGGTTGGGGCCGTCGGGGTCGACGGTCAGCAGGGACAACTCCTTGGACGAATCCACCAAACCGATGATGACTTGTACGCACACCATCTGCGGCGCCACGTCGAACTGTTCTACGAGTTTCACGGTTTCGTGAATCGCGTCGGGCGTTCCGCTGATGATGAGGCTGTTGGTGATGGCATCGGGGATCACGATGGTTGTATTCTCACCCGAGAGCTTCGCCTCGCTCCTCAGGAGTTCGTTGATCGAGTTGGCCACGTCGCGGCAGGGCATGTTGGCCAGGCGGTAGACCAGGCGTTCGCGAGGCGCCAGCTTGACCACCCTGGCCGTAGCTCGCACTCGCGGAGGCGAGGCTTTCAACCCATCGGTCCGGAATATCAACACGGGCGTGTCTCGTTTGGCTTCCTTGTTCTTCTCGCCTTCTGGCTTGGGGGCGTCGCGTTTCGCTTCATCGGTTTTTTGGGCATCGGCGTCCGGTTTCGTCATCCACCAGGCGGGTGGCTTCTCCTTCGGTTTGTCGGATTCCTGAGCCGCGGCTTGTGAAACCCCAAGAATTGCAGCCAAGATCAACACGCTGTGGAGTACTCGCATTTTGGATCTCCTTCCACCTCCAGTTGAACATCCCCCGAGGTCGTTCGGTGGCCTCAACGGCTGAGGGTCCAACGACCGGGAGGTTATTCTAACGCCGCGTTCTCTCCCCAAGCAAACAAACGGCTCGGGGTTGCCCCCTCGGCCTTTCCTGCGGCTATTCCAGGATGCTGTCAGGGGGCCAGCAGTGCAGCAGGTGCGAGTCTCTGCGGAGAGCGTTTTCAGGCGGGAGGGGCCGGAGGCCCTGAGGGTATCTCATGTTCGTGGGAGACGAACAATGCGTCTTCGGCATGGGCCGGCCCGCTGTGTGGGGGGGCAAGAATTACTATCGAAGAGATTTCGAAGAGCCCGGACGCGTCGCCAGGAGATGAGTGAAGGGGGTGGCGACGCGGCGACTTGTCTCGGACAAGTCAGGTAACGACGATCTGGTTGACGACGGTGCGTCCCGCCGCAAGGGCCATTGCCACTTGTTGGGCAACCTGCTTGATGTAGTAGGTGCGGCAGCGGCCTGAGAGGACGACCTGATCGTCGCCAACCTGAACGGCAAGGCTTCTGACCGCGGCGGCTGTGGCGTGCCACACATCCTGTTCGATTCTGGCGGCGAGGCATTCCGCCTCATATCGCGACTCGTCAATCGCCGCCTGTCGTTGGCAATTGAATGGTTCCAGGATCCCCACACTGAACTCGAAACCTACCATGGTTCCCTCCTCCATCACCCGGCGTGTGTGTGCGGCATCCTCTGCCGTCGCGGGCGTTTCTGATTGGGAACCTCCATGTTCCACGATTCTGCATCCGAAGCATCGATTATTACGTTGCATCAGGGCTCAGGCACCTTCCTGAACCCGAATGGCATTCACTAACTCAATTTCGATACCGCGACAGATCGCACGAACCGCTTCCTGAGCCAGTTGTTTGTGATAGAAGCTTGACACGATCCCGGAAATCACCAGGCCTTGATCTTGCGGCTCCACACGCAGCACTCTCAATTCGCAGATAGGGCTCACGGCCAGAGCCATCTGCGCTCTTGGCTGAATTTCCTTTGCCGACGGTTCGGCCATATCCTCTCAATCCCTTCCTTGGCGAGAGCCTTTCCCAAATGGGGTGTTTCGTGTCGGGGCAGGAATAAGCGTCGCATGTGGTCGCTCTTCATTCCGCGAAGCGAACAACGACACTCGTTGCTTCGCCGCCTCTTGGCTCTCAAATGGGCCTCCCTCGTAATTGCCCCTATCAAGTGGAAACACTAATTTTGGTTGAACCCATAACCACCATCCCGCAGCAACTCCCATCCTGGAAAGAGTGGTCAGGACTGGGGACAAATCAGAAGCGGCCTAAGCGAGCAGTTGCGAACGGAGGCTTCTTCTCCGACCCGCGAGGTAACTCATCGTGAGCCGTTCAGCGAGGGCGGGAGCGTACACCGAGGTGAAGTGTACTGTTTTCCCGCCAAATACGTCAAGTCCCGAACGAGAATCGAACAGTCGGTGAGGCCCACCTGCAGCGGGTGAACGCCGGTGCATGAAGACGGTCCTGAGCGAAGTCCGGGGCCTTCCCCGCGTGCTATCAATGCTGGCATCCACGACCGCCCCACCAGGCCCTGTGCAGCGACAAGGGCCTGGTGCCCCGATTGGAGGATCAACCCAGTTTCCCGGACGATTTCAGATAGGCGATGACCTCGTCGGCCAATTCCTCAGCCGTCTTGGTTCCGGCATCGAGTGTCAATTCCGGCTTCTCCGGGGCTTCGTAAGGATCGTCGATGCCCGTGAATCCTTTGATCTCGCCCGCGCGAGCTTTCTTGTATAGCCCTTTCGGGTCACGGGCTTCGCACACCTCGATCGGGGCATCGACGAAGATCTCGATGAAATCGCCGTCATCGAGGGAGTCGCGCACACGATCCCGATCCACCCGATAGGGGCTGATGAAGGCCGTGATGGCAATCACTCCGGATTCGCAGAACAACTTGGCCACGGTGCCGATTCGTCGAATGTTCTCTTCGCGATCTTGCGCCGAAAAGCCCAGGCCAAAGCGCTTTGCGAATTCCTCGCCATGGCGATCCTTGAGCATGCCGGGGCCCGCATTGAGTCCGTGACGGATATTGTCCCCGTCGAGCACGTAGCTTCGCTTCTGAAGGGAGTGAAGCTTGTGGTCGACGAGGTTGGCGACCGTGCTCTTGCCACAGGCGCTCAGGCCGGTGAACCAGACCACGCAGCCCTTCTGCCCGTTAAGCGATTCTCGTTCTTCTCGGCTAACGGCATGTTCGTGCCAATGGACCTGGACGTTGGGATCGTGAGCCATGGGAGGATCTTCTTCCTTTTGCTTGAGTCAAATTAATGGGGTCTGGTGGACGATAAGATGGGAATGACCCTCCGATGAGGGAACATAAGGCCCAAATTGTCACAAATTGGTTAAAACAGGTGATTGAGGCGACATCGCCGCCCTCTGTTGAATTCTGAATAATAAGCGGAATTCCCCGGAAGAGGCAATGGCTGGCGATTTTCGAGGGCGATGGCTGTCCCGGGAGATGGCCACACAAGACGGGCTTTGTCGGCCGAACTGTGGGCGGATCGATGCGAACGGTCCTCACCTCGGTCCGCTCGCCAGGCTACCCCTTTTTGTGATGTGGGATTGGACGCAAACCAGAACAGTCAAAGATGTTCCTCCGGTAGTGATGGACTCCCAAAACAGGACTTTGGGCTCGCCCATTTGAGCACGGATCGATATAATCGCGTGGCTCACCGCTCAGAGCCCACATCACTCAACGAACCCAAACGCGAATCAGGTTCTCTCATGAGTCGAACGGATCTTGCAGTTGCGAATTCGACAGAAGTCAGTCTCGGAACGGGGCTTACCGCAGAAACGTTGTATGAGAAGTGCATGGCGCTGGCTCACAACATCTGGTGGAGCTGGCAGCCCGAGGTCATCAATCTGTTTCGGGACCTCGACCCGATTCGCTGGCGTCAACTTGACCACAATCCCATCGCCCTGCTGAGCGAGTTCACGCCGGAGCGCCTGGAGATGCGAGCTGCCGAGCTCGTGCTATTCAGCCGCATCAACCACGCCTATCGGCGACTCAAAGAGTACTTGGCTCACCGCCCGATTTGGGCGAAGACCCATTCCGGGGTGCTGGGCTCCATGCCGGTGGCCTATTTTTCCCTCGAATTCGGGATGCACGAGTCGATTCCGGTGTATTCGGGCGGTCTCGGTGTTCTGTCCGGCGACCATATCAAGAGCGCCAGTGGATTGGGCGTGCCGCTGGTGGCGATCGGATTGTTCTACGACCAGGGATATTTCAAGCAGCGTCTCGACGAGACGGGTTGGCAGCAGGAGGAATACCTCGACACGAAGGTCGAGAACCTGCCCATGGAGCCGGCCGTCGGTCCCGATGGCAAGCCCATCATGATCGAGATCGAAACGCGGAACGGTCGCTTGCTGGCCAAGGTCCACCTGATGCGAGTGGGACGGGTGCGTCTTTACCTGCTGGACTGCGACGTGGAAGGCAACAAGCCCGAGGATCGCGAATTGACCAGCCGCCTGTACGGGGGCGACAATCGAACCCGAATTCGTCAGGAGCTGGTCGCCGGCGTCGGCGGCGTTCGTGCGTTGAAGGCTCTGGGCATCACGCCCGGCGTGTATCATCTCAATGAGGGGCACAGTGCCTTCGCCACTCTCGAGGGCATTCGGGAACGGATGCAGGACGACGGGATGAGCTTTGACGACGCCCTTCGGGACGTGGCTCAGCACACGGTCTTCACCACTCATACGCCTGTTCCGGCAGGCCACGATCGATTCGACGGTGGGTTGATCGAAGAGCACCTGGGCCCCTTGCGGGACCAGCTCGGCATTTCCTTCGAGCAGTTGATGGGCCTGGGGCGAGTCGAACCGAAGAACGACCATGAACCGTTCTGCATGACCGTGTTGGGGCTCAAGCTTTCCCGCAAGGCGAACGCGGTGAGTTGCCTTCACGGGCATGTGACCCGCCGCATGTGGGCTCACCTGTGGCCCTGGCGGGTTGAGGAAGAGATTCCCATCGGGCACATCACCAACGGTGTCCACATTCCCAGTTGGCTTGCGTGGCAGATGCGCCAGCTCTACGACCGGCATTTCGCGCCGGACTGGTTCAGCCGCATGGGCGAACCCGAGGTTTGGCAGGCCATTCAGGAGATCGACCCGGGGGAATTGTGGGAGACTCACCACACGCTGAAGAACCTGCTTCTGGCTTTCGTGCGACGCCGCGTGAGTCGCCAGTGTCGCCGCCGAGGCGAGAGCGAAGATGCCGTCGAGCGGGCACGGACGATGCTCGATCCGAACGTCCTGACCATCGGTTTCGCTCGCCGTTTCGCCACCTACAAGCGAGCCGACCTGATCCTGGGCGATCTGGACCGCCTCGACAAGATCGTCAACGATCCCCAGCGCCCGCTCCAACTGATCTTCGCGGGCAAGGCCCATCCGGCGGACCAGCCGGGGAAGGAACTGATCAAACGGATCGCCAACCTTCGCCACGACCCGCGTTTTGCCGATCGGATCGCCTTCATCGAAGACTACGACATCAACGTTTGTCGGCACATGATTCAAGGCGTCGACGTCTGGCTCAACAACCCGCGGCGACCGCTGGAAGCCTCCGGGACCAGCGGGCAGAAGGCCGTCCTCAACGGAGCCCTGAACCTGTCGATTCTCGACGGTTGGTGGGCGGAAGGCTTCGACGGCTACAACGGCTTCGGCATCGGCAAGGGACGCAGCCATATCGACGTGGGCGTGACCGACGACCGTGACGGCGAGTATCTCATCGACACGCTGGAGAACGAGGTCATCCCGCTGTACTACGATCGCGATATCGACGGGCTGCCTCGCTCATGGATCAAGCGGATGATGAACTCCATCAGCACGCTTGCCTGGCGGTTCAGCTCCGATCGAATGGTCGCCGACTACGTTCGTTGCACCTACCTGCCTGCGGCAGGGGGCGTGAGCTGCGACATGAACTTCCGCTAGAGCAGTCTCTCAAACCAATCGCGCAAAGAAAAGGCCGCGACACATGGATCAATGTGTCGCGGCCTGTTTTGTGAGCCACTAACAAAACCGCGAGAGGCGGATATCCATCTCGCGGGGAACTACTCTGTCAGGGTTTCTCACGAACTCGCCGGTTAAGCGTATGCTTCTCGCCCCAGCCGCCCAATCCGGGCTGCGAAGGCGTTTTTGAACGCCGGAAACCACTCCCCCCGTTCTGCCCGCAATAATCGATCGACACCTCCGAGGACGTGCCTTCAGCCGCAAAGTCATGACCCGAGCAAACCGGTCGAAATCGTTGCAGCGGACGGCCGGGTCAGCCCGGTTGTCGCGGAGGCGCCTGTTGGGCAAGAGGATCGCAGGAGGGGGAGTTTGCGGGCTGTGCGGGTCCCTTTCGGCGTTCGGTTAGCTGTCGGCCACGGGAATGTAAGCCTGGATCATTCCAAGGAATCTCGCCGCTTCCTCTTCGCCAGCAAAGGCCCGCTTGGGCACATTCAGCGTGATGTGGTCCCCGTTCGTGAAAAGAAAATGGTCACCAAAGCAAACAAGGCGTTCGACCGAATCCCATCGGCGGGAGCGACACTCGGTCGGGCTGCGACACTCAAAGCCTTCCCGGTCAAAGATGGCGCGAATCGGACACAAATACTCGTGGGCGTTGTGGGTGAGCAAGCGATGGAGTCCCTTGCGGAGCGCGTGAATTCGGTAACGCCGCGAGAGCAGCACGGTCAGCAGCGCACAGGCGGCGAAGACTACGCCCAAGAGGGCAAGCATCACGCCGCCGCCGTTAAGCGAAGTCCGGACAAACAGAAGTCCCACGGCCAGGGTAAGCAGCACATACACCCAGAACAGCCGGGCTCTGCCGGGAAAGAGGTTCTGCCGCAACCGAAAAACCTCGGTCGCCACGTAATCGTCAACCGCCGGCTGAAACTCGATCACGACTCGATCTTCTTCCCAAACAGCGCCCGATGCCTGGCCGATGGCTGCTGAGTTGGGCGAGGAGTAAGGGTTTGCCGACGATGAATCGATATCCAATGTGCTACTCCCACCAGTACCGCTTTCCCTGACGCCGCGCCGAGCGAGACGCCGGGATGCTATTGACGTATCCCCCGGATTGTCGCTCTATTTAACGGTTTCAGCAAAGTCAATCAACTCCCCCCCGACGAGCCCTGTTTCCTCATGATGGTCCGAACACGTTTTGCCCCCAGTCCGACCGGATACCTCCATATTGGCGGGGTCCGCACTGCCCTGTTTTGCTGGCTTTTTGCCCGAGCCCACGGGGGGCAGTTCGTTCTTCGTATCGACGACACGGACCAGCAGCGAAACGTGGATGCCGCCTTGAAGCCGATCCTGGACGGCCTGCGCTGGCTGGGGATCGACTGGGACGAGGGTCCCGAGGCGGGCGGTGAGCACGGGCCCTATTACCAGTCGCAACGGGCAGAGAACTACAAGGCGGCCGCCCAGAAGCTGCTTGCCGACGGGCTGGCCTACTACGACTATGCCCGAACCGAGGAGGTTCAGGCCGAGCGGGAAGCGGCCGAAAAGGCCAAGGTGCAGTTCGTCTACAGTCGCCGCTGGATGGCGGAGACGGCCGAAGATCGTGCCCGGTTCGAGGCGGAGGGGCGTCAGGCGGTCGTGCGGCTGAAGATGCCCCGCGAAGGCAAGCTGGTCATCCCGGACCTGATCCGCGGCGACGTGGAATTCGATTGGGCTCGCGAACAGGACCACGTCATTCAGAGAGCCGACGGAAGTTGCCTCTACCACCTGGCAACCGTCGTCGATGATCACGACATGGAGATCTCCCACGTGATCCGGGCGGAGGAGCACCTGTCGAACACGCCCCGTCAGATCTTCATCGCCCACGGACTGGGGTACGACTTGCCCCAATATGCTCATCTGCCCTTCGTGGCCGAACCGGGCAGCAAGGTGAAGCTGAGCAAGCGGAAACTCGATAAGTACCTGAAGAACAAGGATTTCAATCAACTGCTCCAGCACGGGCAGAAGATCGCCGAGGCGATCGGGCTGACGATCGACATGGACACCTTCAACCCGGTGATCGTCGATTTCTACGAGCAGGTGGGCTACCTGCCCGAGGCGATCGTCAACTACCTGGCGCTGCTGGGCTGGTCGCTGGACGACAAGACCGAGCACTTCACGACTGCCCAGTTGGTGGAGGTTTTCTCGCTCCAGCGGGTGAACAAGGCTCCGGCGAGCTTCGACCCGAAGAAACTTTCGGCCTTTCAGGAACGGCACATGCTTGATTTGCCGATCGATAAGAAGGTCGATATGGTGCTGCCCTACCTGGAGAAGGCCGGCATGGTCCCGGCGGGAGACGCGGCGGTCCGGCCCAAGGTTCGCCAGATCGTGGAGGCGGCGAGTGACCGGATCAAGGTCGCCGGCGACATCGTCGACTACGGTGACTTTTTTGTCGCAGACGACGAGTTGACCTATGACGAGAAGGCCTTTGAGAAGCGGCTCCGCAAGCCGGAAGACGCGGCCGGGCTGTTGAAGAAGTTTCGCCAGGTTCTGGCCGACGCCGAAGCCTTCGACGCGGAAAGCCTCGACCGGTTGCTTCACGAGTTCGTGGAGACCGAGGAGATCAAGATCGGCCAGGTCATCCACGCGATCCGGGTGGCCGCGACGGGCAAGGCCGTGGGCTTCGGCATGTTCGATACGCTGGCGATCCTGGGCAAGCCGTCGTGCCTGGCCCGAATCGATCGGGCGCTGGCAGTGGTTTAGATCCGCTACCAAAACCACTGGTTGTGTGACGCCCGTGACCGTGGGGAAACCAATCAGTTTTGTAAGGACATCCTAGTGTCCTGAGTTAGAAGTCCGTTGAATCGAGTTTCGTGCTTTTGCTCGGAAAAGGGCAGCCGAACAAATGCAGCGAATTAACAACTCAGGACACTAGAAGACAAGGGTGATGCCGTGATCGATGATTTGCCGGAAATCACTCCGGATCCCGTGATCGAGCGTTACAAGGTCGACGTAGACCGAACGCTGTTGCGGGAGAATCTGAAGTTGACGGTGGAGGAACGTATTCTCAAATTGATGGAACTTCAACGATTTGCGGAGGAGTTGCGGGTCGCAGGCAAGGCGGCGAGGGAATCGCAATGACGGATTTCGCCCGTTTGTTGAGTGTCCTTTCAAATGCGAGGATCGAGTATGTCTTGGTTGGCGGGGTTGCGGCCACGGCGCATGGCTCATCTCGGTTGACCCAAGACGTTGACGTTGTTTATCGCCGATCAGTGGAGAACATAGAGCGGCTTGTGGACGCAATCTCCCCTTATGAACCCTATCTTCGGGGTGCTCCTCCGGGACTTCCGTTCCTCTGGGATCGAAGTACGATCGAACGTGGTCTGAACTTCACACTCAGCACGACACTGGGAGATCTGGATCTGCTCGGTGAAATTGCCGGAGGAGGAGATTACGAGCGGCTTCTTCCACACACCATGAAACTGGAGATCTTTGGCGTCCATTGTTTGTGTCTTGATCTCGAGTCGCTGATTCGTGTGAAGCGAGCCTCGGGGCGTCCCAAGGACCTGGAGGCAATCGCCGAGCTCGAAGCATTGCTCCAAGAGCGGGATAAGCAGAACTAGTTAGATGTAAGGCGGCCTTTCATCGCATACGGAGTCGCGATATGAGTAGTAACGAATCGGCATCTCCTCTCGATTTCATCCGTGGCCGGGTGGCCGAGGACCTGAAGACGGGCAAGTACGGCGGACGGGTCCATACGCGGTTTCCTCCCGAGCCGAACGGCTATTTGCACATCGGCCACGCCAAGTCGATCTGCCTGAACTTCGGGATCGCCCGGGAGAACGAGGGGGGCATGTGCAACCTGCGCTTTGACGACACGAACCCGACCAAGGAAGAGCAGGAGTACGTCGACTCGATCAAGGAGGACGTTCGCTGGCTCGGCTTCGACTGGGGCGACCGCGAATACTACGCCTCCGACTACTTCGACCAACTTTACGAGTGGGCCCTCCAGATGATCAAGGATGGCAAGGCCTACGTGTGCGATCTGAACGCAGAGCAGACGCGCGAGTATCGCGGCACGCTCAAGGAACCGGGCAAGAACAGCCCCTACCGGGACCGTTCGATCGAGGAGAACCTCGAGTTGTTCGAGAAGATGCGCAGCGGGGAGTTTCCCAACGGGACGCGGACCCTGCGCGCCAAGATCGACATGGCTCACCCGAACCTCAATATGCGCGATCCGGTCATGTACCGGATCATGCACGCCAGTCACCATCGCAGCGGCGACAAGTGGTGCGTGTATCCCATGTACGACTTCACCCACGGGCAGTCCGATTCGATCGAGGAGATCACCCATTCGATCTGCACGCTCGAATTCGAGAATCACCGGCCCCTCTACGACTGGTATCTGGAAACGCTCGGCATCTACCGGCCCCAGCAGATCGAGTTTGCCCGGCTCAATCTGACCTACACCGTGATGAGCAAACGGAAGCTCCTGACGCTGGTCCAGGAGAAGCATGTGGACGGCTGGGACGATCCGCGGATGCCCACGATCAGCGGGTTGCGGCGTCGGGGCTTCACGCCCGAGGCGATCCGGGCCTTCTGCGAGCGGATCGGCGTGGCCAAGTTCAACAGCACGGTGGACCTGGCCCTGCTGGAATTCTGTCTTCGCGAGGACCTCAACAAGCGGGCCCCGCGAGTGATGGCGGTTCTCAATCCGCTCAAGGTGGTCATCGAAAACTACCCCGAAGGGCAGGTGGACGAACTTGACGCGGTGAACAACCCGGAAGATGAAAGTGCCGGGACCCGGAAGGTGCCGTTCTCCAAGGTTCTCTACATCGAGCGGGATGACTTCATGGAAGATCCGCCCAGGAAGTTCTTCCGCCTCGCCCCCGGAAGGGAAGTTCGCCTTCGCTATGCCTACTTCCTGACCTGCAAGGACGTGGTGAAAGACGCCAACGGCGAAGTGGTGGAGCTTCGCTGCACCTACGACCCGGAAACGCGAGGCGGCAACGCCCCTGACGGGCGCAAGGTGAAGGCGACCATCCACTGGGTGTCGGCCGATCACGCAGTCGGCGCGGAGGTGCGTCTCTACCAGACTCTGTTCCGGGTTGAGAATCCGGACGAGGGCGACGATTTCCGCGAACACCTCAATCCCGAGTCGTTGGAAGTTCTCCAAGACTGCAAGCTCGAGCCGAGCCTGGCCAAACCGCAAACGGACGTGCCCTACCAGTTCGAGCGTCTCGGCTACTTCGTGGTGGATTCGAAGGCCTCAACGGCGGAGAAGCCGGTCTTCAACCGCACGGTGACCCTTCGCGATACGTGGGCGAAGATCCAGAAGCAGGAAGCGGGGAAGGGCAAGTAGATCGAAGGGGCCTTTTGTTTCCCCTCCCGAGCGTGGTCCCAAAGGTAAGAGGAAGACTGCTCATTCGGGCTCTTCGAGAGACGGTCCGCCGGGGCCTTCGAGGGGCGGTGGTCCGCCGGGGCCTGTGTCGGGACCTTGGCCGGGCCCAAATCCCGAAGGCGGACGACGGTCGGGCCGGCCTTCGCCGCGGGGTCGACGCATGTCCGGCCCGTTCCAGGGTCCGTCCCCGCCGCGGGGCGAATCATCGCGCCGGTTGCGGAAGTCGTCCTCGGGGCCGCGTTTCGGCCCCGGGCCGCCGCCGCGCCGGTTATCGCCGCTGCTTGCTGGTCCCCCTCCCCCGCCTCGTCCGAACAAGAAGCGATTGTCTCGTTGGCCGAAGGATCGCTCTGGCAACTTGGAGAGGAAGTATCCGAATCGCAGAGATTTCTCCTGAGCCTCGGAGGGCATCCGATCCAGCGTATCCCGCCACCTCTGGTCAAGCGAGGCTCGGTAGCGTTCCAACTCCTCCGGAGTGACGAGGTTCTTCAGCGCCGGATTCCCGCTGGCGAAGTGTTCGTGGAGAAGTGAACGCAAGCGGTCACGAGATCCGCGGATCTTGTCTTCGGTGGAGAGTCCGTCGAAGAACTTCCGGAAGTCCCGGGGGACGAATTCCTCGAATTGGGCGACATCCTCGTCCCCAAGCGGCAAGTCCTTGGTGGGCCCCGCCAAATACCACGAAACGAGCAGCGTCCAAAGCTGCTGGTTCTCCGGGCCTTGTTCCGCCCGGGCCTTTTCCAGGCGAGCTTTCCAAGCCTCTTGCTTCTCGGCGGGAAGCAGCGAAACCAGCTCGTCGGCATGGCGAAGGACGTAGCGATCCACGGCGGCCAGATATTTCGGGGACAAGGGCGTCGGGCTATCCTTCCAGAACTGCCGGTTTCCAAAAGAACGTCCCGCAAAGGCGCCCATTCCATTGAAGTGGCGCCGGCGCCATTCTGCGAACGCCTTGTACCTGATGACTTGCTGGACTCGTTCCTCCGCATCAGAAATCCGGTTCAGGTGAGCCCGTTCCGAGGCGGAAAGGGCGACCAGGGCCCATTCCACGTAGTCCTCCATCACACGTTCCAACTCCTCCCGATTAGCGCTGCTCTCAAGGTCGTCGTGGAGCTTGTGGAGTTGTTTCCGCTTCGCATCCGACAGGCGGTTGAAATGCTCCCGCTTCTCCTGCAACTGAGCTTTCTGATTCGCCGTCATTTCCTGAATGTATTCGCGGCGTTCTTCGGCCGTTTTGAGGCCTTCAATTCGAGCAGTTTCCGCGTCAACCGGAACCACGAGGGTCACGGCGATAGGCTTCTGTTCGTCCTTGTCTGCCTCTTGCGGGGGAAAGACGTTTTTCTCCTGGAGCAACCGGAGGAATTCGATTTCGTCGATCAATCGGTATTCATCGAGCCTTGCCAGGACGGGAAAGTCTTCGATCAATTGATCGTTCGTGTTGGAAGCGAAGCCCCACGTTGCCACGAAACCCGCCAAGCAGGCGATCATCAGCCCCGCGATTCCAAACAGCCAGCGGCGCCGCAGCCGGGCCGGTCGCTGTTGATCGTCCAGGTGGCGTTCCTCTTCCGCCGCCACGGCTACCATTTCGATCGTGGTCTGGGCGAAGTCCTCGTCGACCTCGATCTGCTCCAGTTCGTCGAGGGCGTCCCAGGTGCGTTCGAGTTGGCCAAGCTGTTCGCGCAGGGTCGAATCCGAAGTCAGCCTCTCCTCGATTTGGCGCGAGGACTCGTCGTCCAGTTCGCCGTCGAGATAGGCAACCAGCTGTTCGTTCAAGACCGCAGCGTTCTCGGCCGGTTCAGATTGGCGGGGATCATTCTCCATGGCCTGCTGGCCTCAACAACCAAGCGAGTCTGGGGGAAGCGGCTTCTTCTGGAAGCCACGTGGTAACCGTCTATGGATCGACTTGGGCAGTTTCGTCTTCGGGTTGGGGGTGGTTTCCGTCCTCGAAATAGGGTGCGAGCACATCCTGCAAGTTCGCTCGCGCTCGGCTCAACAGGGATTTCACTGCCTGAACCGACATCTCCATGGTCTCGGCAATCTCGGCATAGCTCATTCCCTCGAATTTGCTCAACAGAACGGCCATCCGCTGGCGTTCGTTGAGGGATTGAATCGCCATCCGCACCACGTCGCACAGTTCCGCACGATCCAAGGCCCGCGCGGGGATCTGGCCGCTGGAAACCTCGACCATGGCCTCCAGGGGACGGATCCCCAAGGGCCCGCTGTCGCGGCCTTCCAGGTTGATTTCGGGGCGGCGTGATTTGCTCCGCAGGGCGTTCTTGGCAACGTTATGGGTAATCGTGAACAGCCAGGTCGAGAACTTTGCCCCGGGCACGTAAGTTTTCCGCGCCCGAAAGACCCGCATGAACACGTCTTGCGTCAAGTCCTTCGCGAGTTCGTGGTTCCCCGTATGATGCTCCAAAAACGTGACCACACGATTCTGATAGCGCATCACGAGCTCCTCGAAGGCCGCGGCACTATCGTCGCGAGCCTCCAACATGAGACGCACATCAGGGTCCCGAAGAGCGTATCTCCGGGCGGTCGATTCAGTGACAGTCAACGCTGTTCCTGTCGTGGGAGCTTGAATCGTGCTGGGGCGAGAACTTCTCGCCTTCTTTCATCATTGTAGTCTAGGCAAAGCAATGATCCGCGGCCAGCCGCCCGGGGTATGCTCTTCCTGGTCCTGTTTATGGAACCCCAGTCCTGGCAAGATGTTCCGGACGAAGGTCGGCGTCCTAACCGCTACAATCGCGTCCCCGCCAAGCGAGGGGGTGAGGGCAAATGTTGGCGTGTTGATTCAGGTTGCTCGCGGGTGGCACGTCCCATCGCTTCCTCTGAGCGTGCCTGCCAACCGTAGCATGGCTCTCCGAGCCGTGTCTGGCACACAAATATCATTTCCCCTTTCAGAAGACGAACCTCAACAGGCCAGGTCAATCCCACCCGCCCAACAGCCCAATTGATGATTCGAGTCCCGGCTCGGAGAGCCAGGCTACTTCCACAGGGCTTCAGTGGCTGTTACCGCTGCACTCGTCCTGAAGCCTGCCCGCCGGCGAGGGCTTCGATCTCTGCCAGGGTCACGAAATTCATGTCGCCCAGCAGGGAGTGTTTGAGGCAACTGGCGGCCACGGCAAACCGGATCGCGTCCTGAGGATGGCCGTAGGCGTCACTGTCCAAGGCGTAGAGCAACCCGGCTGCAAAGGAATCACCCCCCCCGACTCGGTCGACAATGTCGCGGATCTCATAGGGCTGGTACTTACCCTCGGAGTCCAGGGGGGCAAAATGGGCATGATCGGCCTGGGTGTCGAAGAGCATTGCTCCCCAATTGTTGTGACTTGCCGAAATGCTCTCCCGGAGCGTGATGGCCACGAGAGAGACGTTCTTGAACTGGTCGCCAATCTTTCGAGCCACTTCAGCGTAGCCTTCGGCGTTGATTTCGCCCGACTCCACGGCCGTGCCTTCGGCCTGGATCCCCAAAACGTCTTCCGCATCGGCCTCGTTGCCGATCACCACATCGACCATGGGGAGAAGCTGGGTCATGCATTCCCGGGCAAGGTCCTTGGCGGCGGTCCCTTCCCGCCAGCGCCAGAGCTTCTTGCGGAAATTCAAGTCGCAAGAGACCTTCGCCCCCCGACTCGACGCCTTTTTGACGAGTTCGAGGGTGGCCAGGAAGCCGTTCCGGCTGATCGCCGGCGTGATCCCGGTCACGTGGACCCGGGTCACTCCGTCCAAGGCGGCGTCGAAGTCGTACTCGTCCGGCGCCGCCAGGGCGACCGAACTGTCGGCCCGGTCGTAGATCACCGTGGAACTTCGCTGGTTGGCGCCGGTTTCCAGGAAGTAGACGCCCAAGCGGCCCTCGCGGCGGAGGATATGGCTGGTGTCGATGCCGAGGTTCCGTTGCCAGCCGAGAAGCGCATCGGCCATGGCATGTTCCGGCAAGGCCGTCAGATAACGCACCGGGCGACCCAGCAAGGCCAGGGAACCGCACACATTCGCTTCGCCTCCCCCGAAGGTCACATCTACCGGACCTGGCAGGCACTGGCGAAAACGTTCGAATCCCTGGGGAGCCACACGCATCATGATCTCACCGAAACCTAGAATCATCGCTACTTCCTTCTCTTGCATGCACAACCATTCAGTCAGCCCATGAGGGGGGAGTCTTCGCCAAGCCCCATCCTACACCACCCCGCCATTGGAGGAAATCCAGCAGATCCCCGCCAGTAGGTCACCGCTCGCCGAGCGGGACCTTGAATTGCCTTGATGCTTCAGAAGCCCATCCCCAGTAGGTTCCGGGCGCCGCACGGACCCCCGCCACTTCGTCTCGCGCCGATCCTCTCGTGAATGGGCAATATTTCTGGCTTGGCACGCCGTTCTGGAAGCTTGTAGCCGTGTGATGCTTCAGGGTTCCGTGCGGCGCCCGGAACCTACTGGGTGGACGGAACCTCCCCGCTTTCCGCTCTCAGCTTTCCGCTTTAGCAAACACGCCTCCGCAGCGGGCGGGCATCCTGACCGTCACGTGTCCGCCAGAGACCGCATCTTCGGCAAGGTCGCCCAACAAGGGCTGGAGCATGGCACCGTCCGGGATATGCTCTCCGACGGGAATACTGATTTCCGCCTTGTCGTCGCCAGCGTTGATGGCGACCAGGAGCCTTTCGGCTTCATTGCGGCGAACAAAGGCGTATTGACGGTCCTTCGCGTAGAGCGGGTGAAACTCGCCGCCACGGAGGGCCGGATGGGCACGGCGCAGCGCGATGACGCTGCGGAAGAAATCAAGCATTTTCCGGTCCCACTTCGACTGGTCGTGCCACGGAAACGGTCGCCGGGCGTCCTGGTCGCGGTAGGGGCGATCGTAGCGTCGGGTTCCCGGCAGGGCGATTTCGTCGCCGTAGTAGACGCTCGGTGTGCCGGGAAACGTCATCTGAAACAAGGTCGCCAGGCGGAGCGTCGCCTTGTCGCCCCGGGCAAGACTGAGCAGTCTGGGGGCGTCGTGGCTGTCGAGCAGATTGAACTGGACCTGTGTCGTCTCCCAATCGTACTGACCTAGCAGTTGCTCGATCCGCCGGGCGAACTCGGGCGCGTCGATTCCCGGGTAGGGATCGTAGCTGCGATCCGCGGCCAGGCTGGCGCTTACCCGCTCGCCGGCCATGAAAGCGATCGTGGCGGCCGCGAACACGTAGTTCATGGTGGCGTCGAAACGATCGCCCCGCAGCCATTCGGGAACCGCGTGCCAGATCTCGCCCACCAGGTAGGCTTCCGGATTGATGGCGCGGACGCGGCAGCGAAACTCCTCCCAGAAACCGGGGGTCTTGATCTGGTCGGGCACGTCGAGCCGCCATCCGTCGATCCCGTACTCGCGAATCCAGTGTTCGCCCACACCGATCAGGTAGTCGCGAACCTGCGGATTGTCGGTGTTGAACTTGGGCAGGGCCCGGTTCCCGACCCAGGCCTGGTAGTTCGCCGGTTTCCGACCGTCGTAGGCGGAGACGGGCCAGCCGTCCACGTAGAACCAATTCAGCCAGGGCGAGTGGGGCCCATTCTCCAGGATGTCGTTGAACTGAAACAGACCTCGACTTGCATGGTTGAACACGCCGTCGAGAATGATCCGGAGGTTCTTCGCATGGGCCTGGTTGACCAGTTCGCGAAGGGCCTCGTTGCCGCCCAGGAGCGGATCGACCTGGTAGTAGTCGTGGGTGTGGTAGCGATGGTTGGAAGCGGACTGAAAAATCGGGGTCAGGTAGATTGCGGTAACGCCCAGATCGACCAGGTGGTCGAGATGCTCGACAATTCCGAGCAGGTCCCCGCCGTGGTAGCCCTGCACGGTCGGCGCCGAGTGCCACGAGAGCAGGTTGTCGGGCTTTCTGAGCCGCGGGCTGCGTGCGAAGCGGTCCGGGAAGATCTGGTAGAAGATGGCGTCTCGAGCCCACGCGGGGCGGGCCAGGGATGGATCAATAGGGGAGCTAGCGGATGAGGACATGGAGGATCGGTGCATGTGCGGGAAAGAAAACCATTAATTTTCGCGGGCGGGAGGAGTTCCTGCAAGGCCGGGAAACGGGGACGCCCCTCGGCTCGAAGTCCCGATATTCGGCGCGGATTGGCCGCCGTGCGAGCAGGGGAGCCCACAGGATCGTCACGATCGCCCCTGGCCGAACGATGGCGGGGCAAATTCGTTGCCGCAGGCGACTTGAGTCTTCTATAATAGAGAGTGCTCCTAAATCCGCCCGATTTCGATAGATTTCCGCGCGATTCCATGCGAAAGACCTGCCTTCTCATTCTCATTACCGCACTCTTCTTCGCGGGAGGATCCCCCCTCGCGGCTGGCCCGCGGGAGGAGTTCGTCCTGGACGGTGGAGGGCGGGTGGCTGGTGAGTTGCTCAACCCGGACCAGTTTCCGCGAACGGACTACGTCGTGCGGACCGACGACGGCGTCGTCTTCAAGATCGAGCGATCCCAGGTCGTCGAGACGGGCATTCAGCGTCCCGAGGCGGTGGCCTACGAACGCATTTGGCCCCGGTTTGCCGACACGGTTGAGGATCAGTGGAAGCTCGCCGAATGGTGCCGTGAGAACACGCTGCTCGAACAGCGGAACAACCATCTGGAGCGGATCCTTCAACTCGATCCGGATCACGCGGACGCTCGGCGCATCCTGGGCTACATGCGGCGCGACGGGCAGTGGACGACACGATCCGATGAGTATCGCGATCGTGGCTACGTTCATTTTGAAGGGAAGTGGCGTACGCCCCAAGAGGTCCAGTTGATCGAAAGTGCCCGCCGTCATGACGATGCCGAACGGGAGTGGACCAAGAAGATCAAGAACTACCGCGACCAGTTGAAATCCGGAAACGGAGCGGCTGAGGCGCGCCGGGCCATTCTGGCGATCGACGATCCCGCCGCGCTGTCGGCTGTGACCGCCGCGTTGTCCGAAGAGTCGAACCCGCACACGCGCGAACTGTTCCTCCAGGCTTTGGGCAACATACCCGGCAAACAAACCATCATGCTGCTGGCCGCCGCCTACATGGAGGAACCCGTCGAGGACCTGCAGTTGGCCTGCCTCGATCATCTCCATGGAAGCCCGCTGGCGACTCAGTACTTCGTCGGACAGCTCAATGACAAGAAGGTCGATAAGATCAACAAGGCTGGCTATGCCCTGGGCAGCCTCGGAGACCCGACCGCCATTGCCCCCTTGATTCGGGCCCTCAACACGGTTCACAAGCGCCGCATTCAGAAAGGCGGATCCGGGCAGATGTCCACGGGCTTTAGCAGCAACGGCGGCATGAGTTTTGGGGCAGGCGGGAGCGTCGAAATCAGGGAGATCCCCAGCCAGAACCGCGCCGTCCTGGATGCCCTGGTCAAGATCACGGGCGTGAACTACGGCTTCAACGAGGGTCAGTGGAGGAACTGGCATGCCGCCCAGCGTCGCTACGAGCACGTCAATTCCCGCCGCGATTAGCCCGTTGCTAGCCCGGCTATTCTGCTTCAGCCCGGCTGCTACCGTTGGGTTCGAGGAGACGTTGTGGCGACGAGAGTTGGGTGATTTGCAGCCGGGCTTATCGGGTCGATGCTGATGGAGGGAAAGAGCCGGGCTAGCTCCGCAACCTCCGCGATCGGGCTGCCTGACGCGAGGTGGCTGATTCAAGAGCCCGGCTATTCTGCTTCAGCTACGACGGCACCGTGCCCAGCGTGTTGTGGGTCACGAAGACGCCGGCACATAACGAGAAGAGCCAGAACCCCCAGCGGACCACCCTCGCTCCTCGCTCCTTGTCTTTGGTCTGGATGCGGCGCCCTTGCACGACAATCAGGCCAGACACGATGAACATTACACCCACGCCCATGTTGATGATTGTGGGTGGCAGTCCCACCACCCGGGAGACCAGAACCGCCGCCCCAACAACCAGCATCGTCAGTCCGTCAATCATCTCGCTGCCGTAATCGTATAGTCGTCGGAACATCTGAGGGTCGTGTCAGGAGAAGAAAGGCCGTCTCGGCGAGCAGGCCAAAAGACCATTATAGCGTGTCAGGGCCATCTTCGGATCGAGGGGGGGGACGAAAAGCGGAAAGCGGAAAGCGGAAAGCGGAAAGCGGAAAGCGGAAAGCGGAGAGTGGAGAGTGGAGAGTGGAGAGTGGAGAGCGGAGAGCGGAGAGCGGAGAGTGGAGAGTGGAGAGCGGAGAGCGGAGAGCGGAGAGTGGAGAGCGGATTCCGAATTTGCGATATTTTGGGAGGGTTGTGTAAAGTTTGCGGCCTGGTAAGCCGATATTCGCACAACGTGCCGGGATCTATGGAGAGATTCCCGGCAAAAAACGGCAAACGGGGATGTGTTGCGATGGCGGATCTGACACCGGATGTGGCAGCGGAGGTTGTTGAGGCCTGTCGCGGAGGAGCGGCAGAGGCGGCCGAGGCCCTCCAGCGAGCTTTGGATTTGGGAAACGCGTCCATTGAGGTTGGCGAGCCCGGCCAGGTGGCCATGGCCAGTCTCCCCGAGGGATTCGACGGGCCAGGGCTGGCGGTCGTGCTGACCACGGGAGGCAAGGCTGCGATCTTTGCGATCCCCGAATCCTCCGGCCTGGTTCCCGAGTGGACCGCCGCGCCCGATCCCACGGGGCAGAGCAAACTGACGACGCTGGCGCAAGAGCTTGGGATGATCCTGCTGCCGGAGCAGTTCATGCCCGAGGATTTCCAGGCGGGCCGGGCCAAGGGGCTCAAGGGCGCGCTCGCACGGGGCGGAGTGGTTGACGGGGCCGCGTCCATTCCCCTGGAAATCACTGTGGGGGCCAAGAAGGGGTCGGCCCTGCTCATCTTCCCGGCTCCCAAACCGGCCACAGTGATTGGCAATGCCGCTCCCGAGCCAGCCGCAAAACCTGCGGCTAGTGCCCTTCCCAAACCGGCGGCGAAACCCGCTCCAAAACCGGTGCCCGCCCCTTCGCTGGCTCCAGGCGTTCCCCGCCCGGCGACGCAGCGTCCGCCTCGCACTGTCAGCGTGGACCATTTGCCCGCCTACTCCCGGAGCCTGCTTCGGATCAGGGTTCCTGTCGTCGTCACCCTGGCCGAGAAGCGGCAGTCCCTCGATCAGATCATGGAGTTGGGTCCCGGCTCGATTATCCAGTTCGAGAAGTCGTGCGAAGAGATGCTCGAACTGGCGGTGGGCGGTCGCCCGGTGGCCACTGGCGAGGCCGTTAAGGTGGGCGACAAATTCGGCCTCCGCATCAACGCCATCAGAATGCCGGACGAGCGGTTCGAACGTGTCGGCGGCCCGGGACATGGTCACCCGAAGATGCCCCGATAGAGTGGCAGGCGATGGCTGCCGTGGCCAATCTGAATCGAACCGGGTAAACTGGGGGGATGCGCGGCTTCTGCTGCCGCCAATGCGGAGGTTCCCTACCCCGCCCGCGGCTCAGATCCACTTTCCCCTTCGAGGCAGCCATGATCCTGCTGATCGACAACTACGACTCGTTCACCTACAACCTGGTTCAGCGTCTAGGGGAACTCGATCCGACGCTTGATCTCCAGGTTTACCGCAACGACAAGATCGACGTGGCCGGGATCGAGAAGCTGGCCCCGACCCACCTGATCATCTCGCCGGGCCCCTGCACTCCCACGGAAGCGGGGATCTCGCTTGAGTGCGTTCGCCACTTTGCGGGCAAATTGCCGCTTATGGGGGTTTGCCTCGGCCACCAATCGATCGGGCAGGCCTTCGGGGCGACGATCGTCCGCGCCAACCGTCTCATGCACGGCAAGACGGACATGATCCACCACGATAACCAAGGTCTTTTTGAGGGCCTTGAGAATCCCTTCCGGGCAACCCGTTATCACAGCCTGGTCATCGATCCGCCCACGCTTAGCGACGAATTCGAGGTGGCGGCCTGGACCGAGGAGCCGGACGGAACCCAAGTGATCATGAGTGTGCGTCACAAAGAGTATCCGCTGGTCGGGCTGCAGTTCCACCCGGAGAGCTTCCTGACAGACGTCGGTTCGACGCTCCTGGAACGGTTCCTGGCCCTCTAGCAGCCCGAATTATTCATGGGTGGCACGCTCAGAGCGAAGCGATGGGCGTGGACGATCAATCACCACGCCCATCGCTTCGCTCTGAGCGTGCCACCCGGGACCTACTTTTTCAAAGGGCGGCCCGAGCATCCATGGCGAAGTCTTCCAAAAAGAAACGTGTCCGCGAGGATCGTTCCCCGGAGCCCGTAGCAAAATCATCCGAGTCGAATCCCCGTCTTTCGAGGCGGTTTCTGACCAGCGCCTTCGGACAGGCGGGTGTTGGAGCCCTCCTGCTTTGGTTCGCCCTGCCCCGTGCGGGCGTTTGGCCCCTGGCGTTCGTTGCTCCCATCCCCTGGATTCTCCTGATCCGCCGCGAACGTTTGCCCGGCAAGCGACCCTATCGCGCCTTTTGGCTGGTTGGGCTTCTGTTCTGGCTTGCCGAGCTCTATTGGATGACCATGCCCCATCCGACCACCAGCATCGGTTGGCTTGCCCTGTCGGGCTATCTGGCGCTTCTGCTACCGCTGTTCATCGGGCTGAGCCGCGTGGCCGTTCATCGGTTGGGAATCTCCGTGGTCGTTGCCGCACCGGTCGTCTGGACGGGTCTCGAACTCTTCCGCGGCTACATGTGGGGCGGTTTCACGATGGCCAGCCTGGGCCACACCATCTATCCGTGGACGGTCATGATCCAGACCGCCGACCTGGGCGGGGCTTATGCGGTTGGATTCATCGTCATGTTTCTGGCCGCCTGTTCGGGACGCCAGTTTCGGTTGGCGGAAGATGAGCCCCGTCCTGTCTGGCCGGCTATGGTTGGCCTGGTCGCCCTTGCCGCGGTCCTCGCCTACGGCCAGGTGCGGATGGGCCAAGCGGGGCAGGAACCAGCCGCTCGAATCGCCCTGATCCAGGGCTCGACCGACATCACCCTCGGCATGGGCGCCGAGAAGAAAAAGAAGATGCATGACGAGCATCTCCATTTGAGCCTCGCAACAGCAAAGGCCCATCCCGATCTCGACCTGATCCTATGGCCTGAGTCGACGTTCTTCGACGAAATCCTCACCTACCAGAAGGGCGCTCCCGTGCCGCAGTGGTGGACCGGCACTCCGGAGGAGTTCGAGGAACGCGTCACCGACATCAGCAACGGCGCCCGCCAGTATCTCCGTGGAACAGCCTCGCATCTTGACATCCCGCTGCTCGTCGGGCTTACTCGCCGCGACTTCGAGTCGCGAGGCGAGGCGGTCTACAACACGGCTATCCTCGTCACCAAGAGCGACGCCGAGAGCGACGCCTATGGCCGCTTTCAGATGTACGACAAGATCCACCTGGTCATGTTCGGCGAGTACTTCCCCTTCGCCGACAAGCTGCGGTTTCTCTACCAGTTCACGCCGGTCAACACGCTGAACATCGGCCTCCAGGCCGGCGAGAAGCCCGTTGCTTTCCAACTGAACGGCCTGTGCCTTGCGCCGAACATCTGCTTCGAGAGCGTGATCCCCCAGGTCATCCGCCGTCAGGTGAACGAGTTGGCCGCGGCTGGCAGCGAGCCGGATATCCTCGTCAACCTGACCAACGACGGCTGGTTCTTCGGCTCGAACGAGTTGGACCTGCACATGATCTGCGGCGTGTTTCGGGCCGTTGAATGCCGCAAGCCGTTCCTGATCGCCGCCAACACGGGCCTTTCCGCTTGGATCGACGGCAACGGTCGGATTCGCGAGAAGGGGCCTCGCCTGGCCAGTACGGTGATTCTCGCCGATGTGACCAAGGACGGCCGCCAAAGCCTTTACCTGTGGTGGGGCGACCTGCTACCGGGAATCTGCCTGCTATGCTGCATCGTGCTGGCCGGGATCGGGTGGTACGGTCGTCGGCGGCAACCGCAGGGGAAGTCTACGTGATTTGGCGAAGGGTACAGTCCCACTTTCCCTCCGCTGCGCTTCGGGAAAATCGGGACAGTCCCCAGTTCTCTTGCAGATGAACGAGTGATTGCCTATGTGTGCCAAGAAGAAATCGGAAGACATCTACTCGCCCGACTTCATCCGGGAAAAGCTCCGGGCCATTCCGCGTGAAACGACACCGCGTCGGATCACGCCGCCCGTCAAGCGGTTCTGCAAGCGACTCGTGGCGGATGCTGTTCCCGGGTTCGTACCTGTCCTGGCGGCTTCCAGTGCGAAGGTGAACGCCTCGCACGAGAATGTGGAGGACACGATCCGCGTCAACGGCGGCGTCCATGCTCCTGGTTGGTTGATCTGGGAGATGCGCGGCGTGCTTCTCAATGCCGAACGCTACACGTGCTGGCGTTCGCCCGAGGGAGACGTGGTCGACGTTTCCCCCAAGCCCGACGGCGAGAAGCGGATCCTGTTCCTCGAAGGCCCGGAGCCGTGGGACGGTTCGCGAGTGTGCCCCACGACCTATGCCCTGATCGATGATGAACCGGTTGCGGAATACATCCGCCTCTACCAGGCCGAACGCCGCCAGTGGGCCAACGACGTGACGGACTTCAAGCTGCAGAAGGAGCTCTACATGGCCCTGGTGGCCATGAGCGACCACCTAGCGGGGCAGAAGAAACGGAAGCGGTCGTAGCAAGGAAATGTCGAATGTCGAAATTCAAATGACGAGAGAATGACGAATAAGGAAGCCCGAAGGACCGAAAAAGCTTTGTGCCATCTTCGTCATTCGGATCTTCGGATTTCCTTCGTCATTTGACTTTCGACATTCGTCATTTCTGGCGAACGGTCAGATCTCCAATTCGATCCCGCCGGCGCTGTCGACGAAGATCACCCGCGGCAGATCGCCCGTGATTCGCTTCATGGTCTGGTAGAAGGCGACTTTGCTGGTTTCTGCGGGGGCTTCGAAGCCGAGAATGGCGATGGCTGCGTGGCGCGACGTCTGCTGGATCGCCCGAGGAACGTCCTCGGAAATGATGACTTGGGCCGTGGCACGAATTCGCGACGATTCGATGAGGGTTGCCAGGTGGCGAGTCATTTCCTCCCGGGCCGCTTCCGCCGGCGCCACGCGCAGCAGGCGGATCTCCCGCTTTCGCCATCCGGGATTCGTGGTCAACAAGTGGGCCAGGAGGAGCATCAGCGGGCCGTTCGCCTTGCCTCGCCACCAAACGTCGATCGTGCCTTGCGGCACCTTCCAGGGGTCGTCCGATTCGTCCAGGCCACGAAACACGACGACGCTTCGGCCCAGCCCGGCCACGACACGGAGAATGGAGCCGAACTGCTCAACCCGATCGGGATCGGAGGGCCAGCCGAGCAGCACCGTGTTGGGCTGGAAGTGTCCGAGTCCGTGGCACTGCACCAGGGACTCGATGCCGTCCGACAAGTAGGGAGCGACGACGACGGCCGGGAAGGCCTGTAACCGTTCTTCCTGGATGAAGGAACGCACGACCTGTTCCTGGTTGTGCCGCCGCTCGGTCATCGCTTCCGCGTCGCCTTGGATCACCTGGCCGAGAGTCAGCACGCCGTGGCCGGCGGTCAACCAGTGGCCGTAGACGGCCAGGTGGGTCCGCTGCCATCCGGCCCCGCTCAGCGCGAGGACGACAGGGCGCCAGTTCTTCGGATGGTACTCTTCATCTTCGAGGGTCAACAGGCTTCGTCTCGCCCGTTCGAAAACGACGCCGCTCCGCACGTCGCCCCAGCGAGCCCTGATTTCCCGAATGCTCACGAAGCGATAGAGCGACGCCATGAGCAGGATGGCCACCGTCGCCCATAGGGGGGCGATGAGGAACATGACGGCCAGGCACGCCACTCCGCCCAGCAGGGCGGTCAACCAGTGGCTGAAGCGAAACCTTGGGCGGTAGCTGGGATTGTTCGTGACCGACTCGACATAGGTCGCCAGGTTGAGCGTCCCGTAGGTGATCAGAAAGGCCATGGTGATGAGCGGGGCGATTGTGTCGAGATCTCCCAGCAACACGCAGGCCTGGGCAATCAGGAAGGTGAGCAAGATCGCTCGGCGCGGTTCCCCGTGCTGGCCGCTCCCGGTGGCGAAGAACCCGAGCGGTCGGAACACGTCGTCGCGTGCCAGGGCTTGCAGGATCCGCGGCGCTCCCATCATGCTCGAAAGGGCCGAGGAGAGCGTGGCGGCGAAGATGCCGGCCGTAATTGCCGCAGGCATCCAGGCCGTATCGCGAACGATGTTGTTGTTTTCAAGCAGCACGTCCCGTTGGCAACTCGCTCCCAGAACCACGGCCATGGCCAGGTAGACGCCTGTCGTCAGTGCGACGGCCGCCAGGGTCCCTCGCGGGATCATCCGCCCTGGCTCCTATGTAAACACAAACGAGGACCGCCACGTTAACGATCGTGGCCACAACCCGCGGGGAACCGGCCAGAACAGGGAAGGCGGCCGCACAGGCTTCCGTGAAACCGACCACATACATGGCTACGGCGATAGCCTGGGCCAGAAAGAAAACCACCCCGATCGCGCCGCCAAACTCGACCCCCAGGCTGCGGCTGATCAGGTAATAGGCGCCGCCCCCGCCAGCGCGGGTGTTGGTCGCAATGGCTGACAGCGACAGGCTCGTCAGCAGCGTGATCACGTTGGCCAGGAGGATTATGGCGAGGGCCTGCCAAATCCCCGCCCGGCCCACGACCTGGCCCAGCCGGAGAAACATGATCACGCCGAGGATGGTAAGCGTACACGGCGTGAACACGCCACCAAACGTGCCGAATCGCGCTGTGGCCGCTTCGTCTTTGTTCCGTGTCGGGCTCATGGCGGCATTATCCCAGGCCTCGCCCCTCTCGACAATCGGGGAGAAGCGTCGCGTTGGACCTACGCCACCAGCGCGATTCCGGCGACGACCAACATCACCGCGCCGACGGCCGACTTGGCTGCCGTGCCCAGCAGCCGTCCCCAGAAGGCGGCCTGGCCGATCTTCATGCTTTCGTCGATGTCTCGCCCTTTCCACTGCTCGCCCAGCACGGCCCCGACAAAGGCCCCTCCACCGGCCAGCAACACGGCTCCGAGAATCGGCCCCACGACCGGAATGGGCACGCCCACAAACAGCCCGGTCACGCCGCCCACAATGGAGCCCACCAGCGCCAGGGCCGCCCCTCGCTTGCTCCCTCCCGCCTTCGCCACGCCCGCGGCCCCGGCAAGGAACTCCAGCAGTTCACCGATCGCCGCCAGCACCAGCAGCGCAATGACCGTGGCCCAACCGATCGACAGGGGTGATTCCGCCGGGACCAACAGCGCGTAGCCGGCGGCCGCGGCGACCATGAACCAGTTGCCGGGCATACCGAGGAGGGTGAGGATCCAGCACACCGCCAGGACAAGCACCAGAAGAATTGCCCAAACAACGCTCATCGTCGGTTCATTCCTGCAGATTCACGTGTTACATTGACGGCCGACTTCCTGGCCGAGCCCACCGCGAGGAGACACGCCATGCGATCGATTCCACTCCTTCTGACCTCGCTACTGACAATCGCCTGTGTGACCGGCATTTGCGAAGCCTCGAAACGGCCCAACGTCATTCTAATCATGACGGACGACCAGGGCTACGGTGACCTGGCCTGTCACGGTAACCCGGTCCTTGCAACGCCCCATCTCGACCGGCTCTACGGCGAAAGCGTCCACCTGACCAATTTCCATGTCGATCCCACCTGCTCGCCCACGCGAGCCGCGCTCATGACCGGGCGCTACTCGACGCGGACCGGTGTTTGGCACACGGTGATGGGGCGCAACATGCCTTGCCGAAGCGAGGTGATGATGCCCCAGGTCTTCGCCGCCGCTGGGTATGACACGGCCATCTTCGGCAAATGGCATCTCGGCGACAGCTTTCCCTTCCGCCCCCAGGACCGCGGTTTCGGGCACGTGTTGATCCACGGCGGCGGGGCGATCGGGCAGATTCCCGACTATTGGGATAACGACTATTTCGACGACACCTTCCTGCTCAACGGCAAGCCCAAGGCCTTCACTGGCTATTGCACCGACATTTTCTTCGGGGAGGCAATTCGCTACATCGAGGCCCACCGCGACCGCCCTTTCTTCGTCTATTTGCCCACCAACGCGCCGCACTCTCCCTACCGGGTTCCGGAAAGCTACAGCCAGGTCTATGCCGATCGCGTGGAGGGTGACGAGGGGTTAGCCAAATTCTATGGCATGATCGCGAATATCGATGAGAATCTCGGGCGGCTTCGGCAGCGATTGGAGGAACTCAAGCTGGCTGACAACACGCTGCTGATTTTCATGACCGACAACGGGACGGCGCGTGGGATCACGTTCACCGACTATCGCGGTAACGAAGGGCAGCGAGTCAGCGGGTACAACGCCGGAATGCGAGGCCGCAAGGGCTCGCCTTACGAGGGCGGACACCGGGTGCCCTGCTTCTTCCATTGGCCGGCCGGTGGGCTGACATCGCCACGAGACGTCGACGGGCTGACCGCCCATCTCGACATGCTTCCCACGCTGATCGATCTGTGTGGGCTCGCTGCCCCCGAGGGAGTTCGCTTCGACGGGCGCAGTCTCGGTCCGCTGCTGCTCGATCCCGATTACCGCCTGCCGGATCGCATCCTCTGCGCCCACCATCAAGAGGTGCCGCGACCGGAGAAGTACCGATTCGGCTGCGTCATGGACGGCAAGTGGCGGCTGGTCATTCGCAACGACGACCGCGAGACACCGACTTTCGAGCTATTCGATCTGTCCGCTGATCCTGGGCAGACGACGGACGTATCGAACCGTCATGAAGAAATCACCCGCCGACTCCGCTCTGCCTACGACGGTTGGTGGAACGACATCGACGAGCGGATGGACGACTACAGTCGGATTGTGGTGGGCGATCCGCGTCAGAACCCCGTCCGGTTGACCCGTTTCGATTGGCACAGCGTGCAGCGTTGGGGGCAGGGAAGCGTTCGCTCCGGCAAGAAGGAGAACGGATTCTGGGCCCTCGACGTGGCCGAGGCCGGTGATTATGAGATCGTCCTGCGGCGTTGGCCGGAGGAAGTGAACCAACCGATAACCGCTGCGATTCCCAAGGGCAAGGCGATCACGGCCGACGAGGCCCATCTGAGAATTGGGGCCTTGAGTAAGAGTCTGGCCATTCCCGAAGGGGCCGCCACGGTGACCTTCCAGGTGAGCCTGCCGAAGGGGCCAACGCAGATGGAGACCTCGCTGACTGACCACGGCCGGGAAATGTGCGGGGCTTACTATGCGAGCGTGAGGAAACTGCCTTGAGAGGGGGGGGGGTACATACCCAATACCCAGGCCAGAAGGTCATGAACGGCACGACCAAGTTGATCCAGGTGCCTGCCACGGCTTGATCTTATCTAATACGTAGCAGGCAGCCTCCCTTCTTCACGGATCGCGAAATAGCAATTCTTCGCTCCGTCCGGCTTCGTGTTGGATGGAACTCGTCGTTTCGGGGCACGCAAATCGGGCAAATCGTCGGGAAAGCCAAGCAATTCCTGGAACAACTGCGGATCGACAGCGCGAACGGCCTGGAGGATCGCAATCATTCGTCGCCGGTGTTGTATTTCCTTGGTTCTGTTGAGCCGCAAACACTGAAGCAGCATTTCTCCGTCGTCGTTCAACGCGGTGATTGTCCCGTCGCGTTTGATGCGAACACAATCGGCGAAGGCTACTGCACACGGATCTGGAATACCGAGAATGGCTCCCTTCGCTTCGTTGCAGGCCCCGCACGCATAGAGCAGATTCGTGTAGACAAGCTCCTTTTCGGGTTCAATGGCCACTGGCATAAAGTGGTCGATGTGAAAAGCTCCGCTCCGGTTGTACCACTGCTCGCGCTGCAGACAGTAGACACAGCGAAACGTGAACTCGTCGCGTAACCAATCTCGGTAACTCTCGTAATTCCGGTAACCTGCCGGACCATGCTTTCTCGTATGTGGCTTTGTGGGGTAGTCGAACCCAATCATGAGCCCGCCTTACCGTTGTCACGTCCCGCCGGCAATGTGGTCAACGCATCCTGCAATTCGACGAATACGTCATCCCGACGTGGGGCATCCGTCTCGATGTGATAATCGGCGTAGGCTTGAAGCTCATCGAGTTCAGATCTTTCCACATCGGTGATCGCACCGGCAATGTTCTTCTTGATCAGATTGCCTCGGCGACGGTTGGCCCGGGGCCAGCTTGCTTCATAGTCGAGAAAGTCGGCGAGGCGTATGGGACGCTCCAACTCTTGGGGAAGGTAGCGGCTCTGTTGGAAAGGAACGCCGACGCGGTCGTAGCCGCTGAAAAGGTCAAGAAGAGCGCGTTCGAGTTCGAGCGGAAGTGAATAGAGTTTCAGAACTTCGACATCAACCTGCAGGAGAAGATTCCGGAGAACCGTTGCTTCAGCGCTGTCCGCTACGGCTTTCAGATAGGCTTCTGCGCCCTTCTCAACCGCGTCGAACGAATCCCGCGACGGAACAGGAATCTGCCGGATATCACCAACGATATTGTGGCGTTTGCTCAGATGGCAATACGCATAGGCATTCGCGATTGGTGAATTCAAGATTGCCCAAAAACGCAACAGTGATTTGCCTGACTGGCGAGGGCGAACAACAACGAAATTACTCGACACCGGCCGCCCAACACAGTCGATCAGTCCCTTCAGACGCCACGGCCCGCGGCTCACCGGCGCGTAGTTCATCAGAACCTGTGGCGTGCCTGTGGTTGTGCCAACTCCCGCTCGCCGGATAACGTTTGTGTCGAGGTTCATCCAGTAGGCTGTTGGCAGTTCATGCAAAGCCACTTCGGAATCGAAATGCACGAAGCCCCGTTCAGCCTTCGCAAATGGGCTCTCTGAATAGGTAATTGCATCGGTCGGCAGAGCTCTGCCAAGGTACTCAAGCCCTTTACCGACAACTGCGGTTGAGCCGAGTGTGTCGAAAGAGCCCAAGAACTCCCACACTCGCGCAAGATCGGCAACACGAAGACTACAAGTCTCCGAGGCAACAAATCGGGACTGAGGGAAGACCTCCGTCCGCGAAACCTCGTAATTCGAACGAAATGCGGGGAGTTGGTGCTCGCGAACGTGGCGATAACGTGTGGTTGGCAAACGCCGCGAACCGGTTGGCAGCTTTCGCCCAAGAAGAACAGCGGATTCCGCATCAGAAAAGGAGAAGACCTTGTCCGGAAACAGGCAGATCTCCCGCAGTTCGCAATTCCCCAGAAGGAATCGACGCAGCTCAACGGCGTTGCGAGCGTGAAGAAGCGTTTGAGGGAGCACAATGCCAAAGACGCTTCCCGGTTTCAGCTCGGAAACGGTTCGCCAGAGCATTTCGGCTGCACGATTCACGAATCGAGGTTGCGTGCCCTGTTCCGCGTAAGAAGAGCGGTCGTCAGCCGTGAAATTGGCGAAGGGCGGATTGGCCAGAAGGACCGTGTTGGCTCGCGCCTGCTCGGCAAGGCGACCGCCCACAAACATATCGGCAACTTCGAGGTCCCATCCGTCGGGATTGGGAATATCCGTCAACGTGAGCGACAGTCGGGCAAGTTCCAGGGCGAACGAGTCGATGTCCGTGCCATGGAGACGCCTGCGGAGATAGGGGCCCCGGCGACTGGCAATCTGTTTGTCTTCCGGCAGCAATTGCGTCAGTAACCGCATGGCAGAAACAAGGAACGCGGCATGCCCGCAAGCCGGCTCAAAAACGCTCCGCTCACTGACGGGGATCTCTTCGATCCAGTCCGTCAGGTTGCCTACAATATAGTCGACGAGATACGAAGGGGTGCTGTGGGTTCCCAATGAGGAACGTGTCTTCTTGGAAATCAGCGTGTTTTCGTAGACGTAGGCCAGGGCTTCTGTCGTCGTCAAGGCAAGGTTACTGAACCGCTCGACATCTCGTGCCGATTCCTTCAACGCTTCGCGTGTCTTCTTCGCTCCGATCGGGAGTGGCTCCGTTCCGTAGTGCCGAGCCACAAGGTCGAACACCTGCTGGACATCGACCAAATCGAGGTTCTGAAACAAATCGACGTCCTTGTCGCGAAGTATCTTCCCGGAAATGAGCCAGAAGACGGTTTGCAGAAGCCAGTGACCTTGCGAACTTGTGACGTCACTCCAGCCCAGACGCGCTGCCAACGCCGAGACATTCCGTTCGATCAACTCGCCGAGGGCCTCTCCCACTTCTTCCTCTACGAGCGGCATCAGCCCCAGGTCGACGAACTCCAATTGATACTCTTCGCGGAACCGTCCCCACGTCTTCGCACGGTAGACTGCTTCGGGAGAGAATTCATCCTCATGTGCTTTGAAGAAACTATCAACCTGCCCAGCCGGTATGCTCTCCAGCCACTCGGCGGATTTGGCCCCCTGTTTCCACCATTGGAGGGTGTCTTGAAAACACACGAAGACCAGCGGGGCCCCGACCAACCTGAAAGCCTCAACCACTTCTCGCGGATGGGCCATTGCGGAGAGCACGGCAACGCATGCCGAGCGAGAATCCGCCGGAAGTTGAGCGAACCCGACCAACGGTAACGTCGAATCACCCCCAAATGGCACGTCCGTGCGCAGCAAGTCGCGCCGATATCCGCAGTTGCGAAGAGGAGCTTTCAGGGCTTCCGGCGTCAAGACCATGGGAACGGTAGTTTAGGAAATCTGTCACGGATCCGAAAACACAGCCAACACGCCAGCGGTCGGCCCGTGCCCATTCTATCGGCAGCACACATTCCATGCATCCCCGGAATCCTCAGAAGAAAGCATGCTTCGACCCAGGAAACGTCGCAACATCGCTCGGTATGGGGGAATACTACGCCCCTCGACTTCATGCCGTTCGAAGATTCCCAGAATGGGCTTTCCCCCCTTCCAAAACGTTTGACACCCCCTCGCCGCCCCCCTAAAGTGAAGGGGTTCGGCAGGGCTCTTATGCCAACCGCCAACCGGCGCTGCTGGTCAGATCGTGTACGGCAAACAAGGTGACTTCTCGCGGGACTCTTCGAGGCGGTTATGTCGGACGTGATGAATACGGCGAAGCGAATCATCGCCAACGCCGAAAAGGTGGTCGTCGGCAAACGGCGGCAGATTATTCTCTCCCTGGTTTCCTGGTTCTGCGAAGGACACATTCTGCTGGAGGACGTGCCCGGGGTGGCCAAGACGATCCTGGCCCGAACGCTGGCGGCCAGCGTGGGCTGCGCGTTCAAGCGGGTCCAGTGCACGCCCGACCTGCTGCCGAGCGACGTGACCGGGGCCTCGATCTTCAATCAGAAGAAGTCGGAATTCGAGTTCCGCCCCGGGCCGATTTTCGCCCAGATTGTGCTGGCCGACGAAATCAACCGCACGACGCCGCGGACCCAGGCCTCGCTGCTGGAAGCGATGGCGGAGGGGCGTGTGACGGTGGACGGCACGACCTACCAGCTCACGCCGCCCTTCCTGGTCATTGCCACGCAGAACCCGGTCGATCACGAAGGCACGTTTCCGCTGCCCGAGGCCCAGTTGGACCGCTTCCTTGTCCGCTTCAGCCTGGGCTATCCGAGCATGGAAGAAGAGTTGCAGATGCTCGGCATGCTGCAGCACAGCCATCCCCTGGATCAGATCCAGCCGGTTGTGACGGCGGACCAGATTGTCGCCTGCCAGAAGGCGGTTCGCGAGGTCCACATCGACGACAAGGTTCGCCGCTACATCACCGAGATCGTCCATGCCACACGCGAACATGAGGACCTGAGCCTGGGCGGCAGCCCTCGCGCTTCGATCGCCCTGTTCCGGACGTCGCAAGCCATGGCCGCCATCTACGGCCGGGATTTCGTTCAGCCCGACGACGTGAAACGCGTGGCCGGCCCCGTGCTCATGCACCGCCTGATCCTCAAACCCGAGAGCCGGCTCCGGAAGGTCACCGCGGCCGACATCGTCACCGAGGTTGTTGCCAACGTCCCCGTTCCCATTCTCAAAAACAAGGCTGGAGCCACGTAGGGTGCTTCTTGACGCACCGATTGAAAAACTCGTCGCTGGCAGTGCTTGGTGCGTCAAGACCTTATGTTATCCCACATTTCTTGCTTGACCGACGAAGTAGCCGTCGAGCATTTGCTGTAATTTTACCCAGCCTCGCCAGAGGATGAGCCAGCCTGGGCGGTGGTCGCCCTTGCGGTTCTGATGCCCGCCGAGGCGTGCCAGTGCGAAGAAGAACTCGTGAACGGTCAAGTCTTTCCGAATCCTGCCGTAGCGCCAGTAGCTGAGCACCTCGATGTATTCGATGGCGAACAGCATGCTTGCCGAACGCGTCTGAGCGTCGGGGCGGCGACTGGCGTCGCGCAGGTTCAGCAAGGTCAGGGCCACCGCCGACAGCAGAGCGATGGCCGGCTGCAGACGTTCGACCGCCGTGAACTGAATGTCTTCGATTCGGCATCCGGTCTTTTTCGCCTTGTGATATTCCTCAATGACCCAACGCCTTTCATACCATTGGGTAACACGCCAAGCATCGTCGAAATTGCGGATCGGCTCATTGGTGATCAGCATCCAGGTGATCGGCTTTTCTCCGGCCGGTGGCGGGCTCATCTCCGATACGTAGACCACGTGCAGTGGCAAGGGCTCGTTGCCGTGAAAGCCGTGCTTGGCATGGGGCGGCAGGAGCAGGATCGGACCGCCTCGCAAGGCGAACTCCGCCTGCTTGCGAGCCTTACGTCCCTTCTGCCGTTGCACATCCATCGTGAAACGGCCCAGTTCGGGCAAGCTTTCCGCATACTCCTTGATGTATTTTTTCGGTCCCGTCGGCTCGTGACCGCCATAGACCTTGCGCACTTTGCCGTTGCGAATCACGAAGCGTCGGCCGCTCTTACTTTCACTCTCCATGAACTCGAACGTGCTTGCGCCTTGGTCCGCCACATCGATGAGTTGAGAGGCATCGGGAAGGTGCTTGCTGCCCTTGATCCACAGCAGGCTTTCTCGCGTCTCTCGGTTGCGATGCTCTTTCAACGTTTCTCCTTCGGGCACCTCGTCACGGCAGTGCAAGATCTGATCGAGCAATCCCAGCACCTCGCCGTCCGAGGCCCTGACGGCAATCACATTCTGGCAGACGTAACCACGATGCGTTCCCTTGCCGATCTGACCAAGGTCTTCCGACAGCGACTCGAGCGACGTGTAGTCAAGTTCGGTTCCGTCATGGAGAACCAACACGGCTTCGCTTTCCTCGGCGATCCGTTCGAGAGTGTACGCTCGCATCGCTGTGATGATCGCCTCGTGCGTCACATGCCTCGACGCACACAGGCGGTACAATGCCTTCAAGTCGTTGGGCGAACTGAGTTTGTCCGGCAAAGTGCCGCCAGGATGTCGACGCATCTGGTCGAACGACGTCGCCAGCCGAGCGGTGCGTCGTCGGTCTCCCAATTCTGCGTGCCCAAGCATAGATTGACCCAAACTCATTGTCGACGCGTAACTGGTAGTCATGGACGGCTCCGCCAAAAAGGAGTTCAATGTAGGACAAGTTCTCCACGTCCTACGCACCTGCCTTCCTTGTCGATCGACGCCATGAGCCCGTTGAAAAAACTACAAAGCAGTTCGACGCGACCTAAATCGTCAAGCCACAATACAATGACGACGCTAGCACGTACCAATTCCCTCCCGCGAGATTGTAAGAATCACCAAAAAATCCGTGGGTAAACATAAGGTCAAGACGCACCCTACACAATTTCCCTGATCCGCTTTCCGCTTTCGACTTTCCGCTTTCCTGTGAAATGGCTTTTCCCAACAGTCCTGATCCTGGTCATCGCCCTGGTGTTCAACCTGGGGTTGCTGGTCTATGCCATGTATGCCCTGCTGGGGGCCATGTTTGTGAGCCGGTTGATGACGCGGGCGTGGGTGGAGCATCTGGAAGGGGAGCGGCGCTGCAATCGGGATTCGTGCAACGTGGGCGAAAGCGTGGCCGTCATCGTTTCGGTCAAGAATGAGGGCAAGCTGCCCGTGGCCTGGCTGCTCATGGAGGATCTGCTGCCCCGGGAGGCGCTGGTCCACCGTCCGCCCAAGATCAAGGTCCACGGCAGCCGGCTGCAGCTCTCCATGCTTCGCCATGGCGGGACAAAGACCTACCCCTATCAACTCGAATTCCAGCAGCGCGGTTATTATCAGATCGGGCCGCTTGTGCTGGAGACGGGCGACCTGTTCGGGCTCCATCGCCGCTGGCGTACAGGGGCCGATCCGCACTTTGTGCTCGTCTACCCGGAGGTTGTGCCGCTGGAGGGCTACGACGTGGCCTCGCGGCGGCCCATCGGGGAAGTTCGCATGACGCACCGGCTCTTCGAGGATCCGACCCGGATCTCGGGAGTTCGGGCCTACCAGGCGGGCGATCCGCTGAATCGGGTCCACTGGCGGGCCACGGCGAGGACGGGGCAGTTGCACAGCAAGGTCTACGAGCCCTCGTCGATCGCCGGCTCGACGATCCTGCTGGAGTTTAATGAAGGGGCCTTCGAGCCGGGAAGCGAGCCCTACCGCTCCGAACTGGGCGTGACGGCGGCGGCCTCGCTGGCCAACGCGCTCTACCAGATGAACCAGCAGGTGGGGCTCGTGACCAACGGGCGGGACGCGGCCGACCGCATCCGCCGTGAGGGCTGGGATCCCGACCCCCGCTCGCGGAAGGCCGCTTTGCGCTCTCGGGAGATGCTCGCCACGAGCGACCGGCTGCGGCCCCAGGTGGTCAGCACGGGGCGCGGAGCGGACCAGTTGGTGCGGATTCTGGAAACGCTTGCCCGGGTGGAGAAGACGGACGGATTGACTTTTGCCGAACTGGTCGTGGAAACGGCGAGCCGGCTGCCTCGCGACGCGACCGTGCTGGCAATCTTGCCCTCCGCCTCGACGGAGACGGCCGTGGCCCTGGGGAACCTGCGGCGGCAGGGTTTTGCGGTGGAAGCGATCGTGCTCACCTATTACGAACACGACTTCGAGAAGGCCGCTGGCAAACTTCTGGCCGAGGGGATTCCTCCGCGCCAATTGCGGGATCGGGAAGGGATTGCGACAATGTGTAGAGACTACATTCTCACACGTTGAGCACCCCCGAGCGGAACGGAATCTTCATGGCGATTCGATTTATCTTCTTCGATCTTGGCAAAGTCCTGGTCAACTTCGATCTGGACTTGATGTTGCGGCAGGTGGCCGACGTGGCGGAAGTGGGCGTCGACCAGGTTCAGGAGGCCCTGTTTGGCGACAGGCTCCACGAGCGGTTCGAGCTGGGCGAGATCACGATCGACGAGTATCACCGCGGTTTTTGCGAGCGGATCGGGCGGGAGCCCGACCTGGGCCGGCTGCATCGGGCCGGCACCGAGTTCTTCGAGTTGAACGTGGAGATCCTGCCCGTCGTCTCGGGGCTTCGCCAGACTCGTTTTCCTTTGGGCATCCTGTCGAACACGTGTGTGACTCACTGGGAGTATTGCCGGGATCGCTATGCCGTGGTTCGCGAGTGCTTTCAGTTGCCGATCGCCAGCTACCAGGTCAACCTGCTCAAGCCGGGCAAGGCGATTTATGACGCGGCTGCCGAGCGGGCCGGTGTGGCGGCGGAGGAGATTTTGTTCATCGATGATCTTCTCGAGAATGTGGAGGGCGCTCGGGCGGCCGGCTGGGACGGGGTTCATTTCACGGGGGCGCGGTCGTTGGTCGAGGAGTTGCGGAAGCGGGGCGTTGCGATGAATCTGTAGTGTTCAGTCGCGTTTGCGAACAAGGACAATTGGCGGTCTCAGGCTCTGGTTTTCGCCATTTCTGACGAATCGGAGCCGTTCGGTTTTCATTTCGTCTTCGGAAATCAGCGTATGTCGTGTTTCTGCTTCTCCACCTGCTCCGGTTGTGATGAAGGTCCACTGCTTGTCCGAGGCAGCCACGACAACCGACTTTAATACACCGCCTCCCGCGAAGAACCACCACCAGGTGAGCTTCTGAGTGTCTGGGTCGACGCCAATGATCGCGTGCGATGAGGGTTTCCCTTGGACGTCGACACTCATCTGAAAAAACCGCTTTCCCATCAGCCATTTGCATCGCATCTCCGACGTGACCTCGCCCGGCGTCTTTTCCGTCCATACTCCGCCTACCATGGCGTCGCCGATCGTGTGCAGTGCTTTCTGAGCATCAACGTTGGGGGCCGCTGTGTCCTCTTCCTGAACTGCGGAGACCAATACGGCAAGAACCAGAGCGTGGAACATGGGGCTTTCTCCTGAAATGCAACCACGGGGCGGCAGGGCCGCCATCAGTGTAGGTGAGATAGCCGGTGCGTTCAAGTTGGGCGATTTCATGCCCGGGGGAGTTGGAGGGGCCGGGCAGGAGGCGGGTTTGGGGTGATCACCCGGTTGGGTGCAAGCGAATGGGAGGCGTTCGGGAGCGTCGGTTTGTTGGGTGGCGTCAAGCGAGTCCTCTTGTGGCGTAGCCACCCTGACGATTTTCCGACTGGGTCGACGGAGATGGGTGGCGGGATGCGGAAAATCATCAGATTCTATGAAAGAGTGGTTCTCCAGGTGCTATGAACGGTGTAGTGAACTTCTCACCAATAGCACACAGGAGAACCAACCATGTTGTACTTGGCAATCGACCAGCATCGCAAGCAGTTGACCGTGAATCTTCGGGACGATTCGGGCGAGATTCTCGTCCGCCGGCAGGTGAGCACTCGCTGGGATCGGGTGCGGGAGTTTTTCGCCTGGCTGCGGACGGAATCGGAGGCACAAGGTGGGTTTGTGACGATTCTGGAGGTTTGTGGGTTTAACCGGTGGCTTATGGAGATGCTCGTCGAGTACGGCTGCCAAGAGACGGTGTTGATTCAACCGACAGAACGATCTCCCCAAAAAACTGACCATCGCGACGCCAACGCATTGGGAGAGCTGTTGTGGGTCAATCGACATCGCTTGCTTGGCGGCAAGAAGCCGCAAGGAATTCGACGGATTCTGCCGCCCACGGAAGAGGATGCCGAAAACCGACAAGTGACCGAACTGCGAAGGCGTTTGGGAGCCCAGCAGACGAAGACGGTCAATAAGATCCGCCATATCCTTCGCAAGCACAACATCGAGCAGGAGTGCCCTACCAAGGGAATCGACACCAAGGCGGCCAAGAAGTGGCTGGCAGAGATGTCGTTGCCGACGATCGACCGGCTGGAGATGGACCAATTGCTCGACCAGTGGCGACTTTGGGAGGCTCAATTGGAAGAAGTCAACGTAACGATTGAGGCGAGACAGGAGAAGCATGAGACCGCGTGCCTGGTGGCGACCATGCCTGGTGCGGGAACTTACACCAGCTTGGCCCTGGCGTCGCGAATCGGCCCGATCGATCGTTTCCCAACGCCGGGCAGCCTGGCCAACTACTGGGGCTTGACGCCCGGTTGTCGCAATTCCGGCGAGACTGACCGCATGGGTTCGATCACAAAACGAGGCAGCAACATGGCCAGGTTCCTTCTGGGACAAATGGTCCTGCACACGCTGCGTAAAGACTCGTACATGAAGAACTGGTACAAGAAGATCAAGAAACGTCGAGGCTCGAAAATCGCACGCGTCGCTGTTATGCGGCGGCTGGTCACGATCCTCTGGCACATGCTCAAGCATCGACAGCCGTACGTGTGCGGCGGGCCTCCGGAAGTGAAGCGTATCCAATCCTTCTATCAACAATCGTCGTAAACAACCAGCCTCAGATCGGGCTCGACAGAAGGGGACCGTCCCTTCCACCTTCCCCATCACTCCGGCCCCAAGAGACGCGCCCGCGAGGGCCGAAGTGACGGTGAAGGCGGAAGGGACTCGCGGGACCCCTTGGACAAAACAACACCCTCTTTCACGAAGCGAGAACAGAGCGTCATGTGGTTGCATCGGTCCTGCTCGCAGAATCGGAGCAGGACCCTCGCCACGCAAGGCCAGCCTGAGGTAGCCCGTGGACTTGGCATACGTGCCAAGCGTTCATCTGATTGAGGCGGCCTGGCGTCGGCGAGACGGTCGAAAGGAGAATACTCAGTGTCGGATCCAAGTAATCCGAGCGTCTGCCGCCAATGGCAGCCGTGTTCACGAAGGGATGGGTTGGGGTGCCGCCGCGTATGAAAAGAACGGCGCGATAACCTCGAAAAAATGACCGTGACAACTAACCACAAACAACGCGACTCGAACGGAACCAAACCACAAGCGAAACCACGTCAAAAAGGCGTCACCACCGCCTTCGCGCTCAGAGTGCGCGAAAAAATGCACCGGAGAACCCTTGACAGATCAAACTCTTTCAGGGAGGGCTACCCGCTGGGGCGGTTTGGGGAAAAGCGAATGGGAGGCGTTTGGTGCGTTGCTTTGTTGGGTGACGGGATGCGGAAAATCATCAGGGCCACCCGGGTGTTGTTTTTTGTGATTCTTCGCTTGACGCGTATAGACATAGCGTCTATGATGCCAGTAGACATGGCGTCTATCGGGGAGGTTACGGTTATGGCTCAACCAAAATCTGTCGTCACTGAAGCCGAACTCGAACTCTTGAAGGTCCTGTGGCTTCACGAGCCGCTCGCGTCGCGTGATCTAGCTGAACAGCTCTATGGTGAAGTCAACCGTTCGTCCGTGGGGACCGTGCAGAAGCTGATCAGTCGACTGGAAGAGAAGGGGCTCTTGACCCGGGACCGCAGCAGTCCGGTCCATCAGTTCCGTGCGGCAGTGACCCGGGAGGAAATTGCCGGGATGCAACTGGAGGAGTTCGCCAGCAAGTTGTCCGGGGGTTCGCTTTCGCCGTTTGTGGCGCACTTGGTGCGCGCCAAGCGGCTAAGCAAGAAGGAAAAGGAACAGATACGGCGTCTACTGGATGAGTAGGAGGTCGCCTCGATGGCCACTTTTCTCTTGTGCATTGCCTCGAATGTTGTGATAGCGGGCATCCTGGCGGTATTCGCCTTGGCCTTGACCCGGTTCTGGCGGAGTCCTCATTTGGCACATGCCCTTTGGCTCCTTGTGCTCATCAAGCTCGTGACTCCGCCAATCGTTCAACTGCCCTTGGCCCGGTTCACGATGGGCGATGGCGAGGCGAATGCGCCAACGGGGCTCGCCGGCGCGAGAGAAGCCGCGCCCGTTGGATCTTCGCCGGACGTTAGACGCCGATCGGCGCTTTCGCCGGCAAGCGATCGGCCGTTGTGTTCTGTGGATGATGCAGCCGGTCTCTACCGACAACGCGGCGTCTGGGCCTGCCTTCTGGACGCGTGGCGTGTATGGCTGGTTGCCGCATGGGCCCTGGGGACGGCGGGCTTTGCCGGCGTGAGTCTGCGCAGGCACATGCGGTTGCTCGTGTTGACGGCAGACGGTCGGTCGCCGGACGCCTCGATTACCCGGGATGCGAGGCGCCTTTCTCGAAAGATGGGACTCGCCACGTGTCCGTTGCTGCGAATGACGGCAGCTCGTGTGTGCCCCTTTGTTGCGCCCGGCGCGAGAAGGCCGATGATCATGCTTCCGAGTTGGTTGCTTGCGGAGCTGGACCGTGACCAGATCAACGCGATTCTCGCCCACGAGCTGGCTCACATTCGCCGGCGGGATCATTGGGTTCGCATCTTCGAGGTGTGTGCCTTGGCGTTGAATTGGTGGAATCCGATTGCGTGGTGGGCCGGCCGACAGCTTCGCCAGGCGGAAGAAGAGTGTTGCGACGCTTGGGTCGTCTGGGTCATGCCGGAGAAACGCCGAGCCTACGGCGAGACACTCCTGCGGACCGTCGAATATCTTACGCGACGCGTCGTCGCGGCAATTCCTGCCGGAACGTCTTTTCTCGGTTGCCAATTGAAGAGGAGAATCGAAATGGTCATGAACCGAAGCGCCGACCGCAGCATGTCGCTGACCGCGTTGGCATGCGTTCTGATCGTGGGAATGCTTGTTCTGCCGGCCGGGTTCGCTCTCGGGCCGGCAAAGGCTTTGTCGGAGCCGACCGAGGCGTTCGTCGACCGTCCGTCCGGCCCATCCGCGAGCGGCGTTCAAGAAAAGGGCGGCGATTGCGAAGCGCAGGTTCAGTCGGAGCCGGACAAGGACTCCGACCCGGGCCGCATCGTCGGAGTCAACGGCGTGTCTGTTTTCTATCAAGACGAGATGGACCCCGAGATTCGCGTCGACCACGAGTCGTCCTTCCGCGTTTGTCTGGAGGAAGAGGGAGATGAGCTTGTCATCGCCACGGCTTACTGCGAAGGGCCGCAAGTTGACGACGCGGCCGTGCGGCGTCTGGTTCCGCTCATGGAAAAACTCCCGCATCTGCGAGCCGTGGAGTTCCGGGACACGAGCATCACCGACAAAGGCCTGGAGCCGCTCGCTCGGTTGCGCACGGTTCGGCGGTTGTTTGTCAGGTCGTCGGTGGGAGACAAAGCCGTTCCCATTCGACTTACGGATGCAGCGTTCGAGCGCATTGTCAAGCTCCCGAACCTGGAGGTGCTCCAAGTGAGCAACGGGACCATCAATGGGGAAGGTTGCCGGCATCTGAGGTCGCTTTCGCAGTTGAGATCTATCGACCTCCGATTCACCGACGTTGACGACACGACACTTGAATACCTGGAGGACCTGCCACAACTGCGAGAAGTCGTACTCTGGGGAACACGCATCTCGGATGCAGGTCTCGCCCACCTGGCGAAGCTGCCCAATCTCGAGGAGGTCTATCTGATGGACACGGACATCTCTGACAAAGGGCTGAAGTTTCTCGCCGGGAACAAGAGAATCCGAGTTCTCGATGTCGTGAGAACAGGTGTGACCGACGCCGGACTCGTCACTATTTCACAACTCAAATCTCTGACCGAACTGAGGTTGGGTGGGACCAAGGTTTCAGATATAGGGTTGTTGCATCTGACTGGTCTGCAACACCTGTGTATTCTGGGCCTTGGGAATACGGCTGTGACCGATACCGGGTTGATCCTGTTGGAGTCGTTCCAACAACTGGAGCATCTCGAAGTCAACGAAGGCGTTTCGGAGGCCGCCTGTCAACGGTTGCAGCGAGCGTTGCCTCAGTGCACGATCGAGTGACTTGCATGGCACACGGTTGACCGATGGCGAACATTTCAACGGACGATGGCTCCGATTGTGCCGACCGTGACGTGGAGAGGCTTGGCTGAGAGGGCACTGGCTGGCAAGCCGCCAGTGGCGCATGGGTGAAAGGACGAAGTCGAAGATCGCAGCTACGCTTCAAGAGAGTTTCTCACGGAGGCACAGAGGCACGGAGGAGGATTAGGTTGCTGGAAAGCGCCGCATGAGGGCGGTTTGGGTGCAAGCGAGTGGGAGGTGTTCTGGGGGCGTTATTTTGTTGGGTGGCGGGATGTGGGGCCTCTTGTGGCGTAGCCACCCTGACGATTTTCCGACTGGGGTGACGGGATGCGGAAAAATCATCAGGGCCACCCGCGACCAGGTAGGTCACCGCTCGCCGAGCGGGACCTGACCCAGGCAAAGATCTTGCCAGCCGCGAACATCACTCCAGGTTCCGCTCGGCGAGCGGTAACCCACCAAGTTCCGCTCGGCGAGCGGTAACCTACCACGCCGCGTATTTCGGGATTTCCTGAAAACTTGCGGAAAATTGCGAGATATCTGACGGCGGTTTACGCCCTTGTGGGTCGTTCGACTGCTGTCATTTTGGCAGGGGGTGGGCTAGAATGCTCCTTCGTCGTCTTCCCCACGGTGGTGGAGTGGTGCGCATGCTTCTTCCAGGTCTTCGCGGCAAAATGAAAAAGGTTTCCCCTGGCGGGGATGGTGCGGCGTCGCAGGCAGAGCCTGGGCAGGCGTCGCGGACGGAAGGGGCGGAACGTGAGGAGCTGAAGGTCGGTTGCTCGTGCCAGTCGGGGGAGGATCCTCCTCTGCGGGAGCATCGGTACTATTCGCGAACCGTCTCCGTCTGCTCGGAGTGCGGCCGCCGGATCGATGCGAAGGTGGTGGAGCGGGACGGGAAGGCTTATCTTGACAAATACTGCCCCGAGCACGGGCGGTCCGTTGTGCTGGTGAGTTCGTCCTTCGCCCGGTATGTGGGGCAGGGGGCGGTGATGATCCACGGGCGGATTCCGGGGGAGTTTGCGACCCGGGTGAAGCGCGGCTGTCCGGAAGACTGCGGCTACTGTCCCCAGCACGAGCAGCATGCTTGCAGCGGGCTGATCGAAATCACCGGCCAGTGCAACATGGCCTGCCCGATCTGCTACGCCGATTTGAAGACAACGGGGCCCATCTCCTTCGAGGACTATTGCGCGCGGCTGGACACGCTCGAACGAGTGGAAGGACGGATCGACGTGCTGCAACTTTCGGGCGGCGAGCCCACGTTGCATCCGGAGTTGTTCGCCTTTCTCGAAGAGGCCCGGCGGCGGAGGCCGAATCGGATTCTGCTGAACACGAACGGGCGGCGGATCGCCACCGATGCCAAGTTCGTGGAGAGGCTGGCGGCCTTCCGCGATGTTCTCGACGTGTACCTCCAGTACGACGGCGATTCGGCCGAGACGGCCATGCGTCTGCGTGGGAAGGACGTGAGGGCCGAGAAGGAGGCCGCGGTCAAACGTCTGGCGGAAGCGGGCGTGAAGGTGATCCTGGTGGCCACGATCGATCCGGACAATCTCAAGGCGGTTTCGGTGCTGGTCGAGCGTGCGGTGGCCACTCCGGGGGTTACGGGGCTGACGTTTCAGACGCTGTCCCATTGTGGGCGCAATCGCTTCGCCGATTCCAGCCGGCGGGTCACGGCTGCGGACATCATCGAGGCCATGACGCGGTTGGCGTGGCTGGAGCCGTCCGACGTATTTCCGCTGCCGTGCACGCATCCTTATTGCACGCAGCTTTGCTACGTGTACTGCCGGCCCGGGCGGAAGCCGTTTCCGATGATTCGGCTCTCCACCCCGGGCGAGATCGTGGGCTCGGTCAAGAACCGGCTCTCGTTCAACGCGGCCACGATGGAGCAGTTGACGCCCAAGATCCGTTGCGTCACCTTGAAGAACCGGCTGCGCGTGAGCAACATCCTGCCAGCCCTCGACGTGCGGCGTTTCTTCCGGAATGCGAAGCAGGCCGAGTGGAAAGGCCGCAAGATTCTGCGAATCGTCGTCAAGCAGTTCATGGACGCCGAGACCTTTGACGCGAGCCGAGCGGCGAGATGCTGCATCGGCGTGGTGACGCGGGACGGGCGGGTGATTCCGTTCTGCAGCTACAACACGATCCACCGGGAGCGAGAACATGTGCCCGACGTTTAAGGTTTTCTCGCTCAGCGTACCCAGCTACTCGGTGATGATCGGGCTGGGGATGATCGTGGCGGCGATCGTCCGCTGGCGATTGCCGACGCCGGTTGCGACGCGGCGCCGCAGCGGGTTCATCATGTTCCCCGCGTTCGTCGGGTTGATTGTGGGGGCCAAACTGCCGGTGCTGGTTTCCTACGGGCTCCGGGCCGAGTTTGCCGCCAGCGGCAAGAGCGTGCTGGGGGCGCTGATGGGGGCCTACGTGGCGGTGCGGTTGGCCAAGTGGTGGACGGGTCAATCGTGGAAGGGCGGGGGCGACGCCTTCGTTCTGCCGCTGAGCGCCGGGATTGCGGTGGGACGAATTGGGTGCCTGCTGAACGGCTGCTGCTGGGGCGTTGGCGGTTTTCCGGCCCCGGTTCTGGAAATCGCGTTCCACGGGGCGTGCTTTGCGGTGTTCTGCCGACTGCGTGCCCGGCACGTGGCGGAAGGCGCCTGGTTTCCGCTGTACATGGCTGCCTACTGCGTGTTCCGGTTCCTGGTCGAGTTCATCCGCATCGAGCCGCGGGTGGCGCTTGGGCTGACGGCCTACCAGTGGATTGCGGCCGTGGGGCTGGCCGTTTTTTGTTATGAACTGCGAACCCGTCTTTCTCGGGAGGGGGCCTGTGCTGCTGATTTCAACGAACATTGAATTTGCCCTGAGACTCGCGACCAACGGGAGCAGGCCATTTCAGCCGAGCGGTAGCTCGTATTGGCTGGCGGCCCTGCCGCCCTCGCTTGATCCGGAGAAGTTGGCCCGGCTTATTTCTGCCTGGGAATATACGGTTCTGTACCTTACGGCCACGGCCATTCTGGTGACGGTCGTGATTCGTCTGCTCGACAAGCGCGACGCCACCCAATCGCCGCAGCGGAAGGAACGCAACGCGGTGGCCACGCTGAGCATGACGCTGTTCTTCTTCTTCGCCTACGTCCTCATGCGGTTGGACGTGGGTCGAGTTCCTCTTTCGACGGCGGCCCTGCTGGCGGCGAAGCTGGCGGGCTGCGTTCTGTTGATCGGCTCGGCGGCGGTGAACGTGGCGGCTCGGCACGTGATCGGGCGCTACTGGAGCGACCAGATCGAGATCCAGGCGAATCATCACATCGTCCGCCGTTGGCCCTACACGTGGTCGCGTCATCCGATGTACGGGTCGTTGATCCTGTTCGGGGTGGGGATGGGGCTGATCGCCGCCAATCCGCTGGCTCTTGCGCTGGTGCTGGGCGTGTTCCTGCCGGCTATGTATTATCGTGCCCGGCGCGAGGAGCAGAATCTCGTCCAGGCCTGTCCGGACGAATACCCGGCCTTTCGGCGGGAGGTGCCGATGTTGCTGCCGCGTCTGGAAGAACCGACGGCCAAGGTGATTCGAGCCGGGCTGGGACTGATGCAATTGTGGAGCGTCCTGTTCGCTTGCCTGGATCTGTTCGCCCTTTCGGGCCTGTTGACTTTGGGGCTTTCGTTCATGATGGCGCGCGGGGATTTTCGGGCGGCCTACAAGCTGAAGACGGCCATTATTCTGTCGCTAACGGCGCTGGCGGCGTGGAATCCGCGGTTCGTTGTGTTTTTCTGGCTGCCCGTGTTTGCGTCGTTCATGAGTTTGAGCGGGCACTGTCCGGGAACGCTGCTGATGGGGCTTGTGGGGAGACAGGCCGTTGGGAAGTGACAGGAACAGGAGAGAACGGAGGTGAGTAGGTTGGCTCTCCAGAGCCGACCATGGAGCTATCACGGGCGTGCCATAGCACGTGGCGCGAGACGAGTGACGGTTGCGTGTTTTATTGATGGTGCGGGTCGACTCGGGAGAGTCAACCTACGGAGGGAAGGAAGTAGCTTATGACGACGAATCCTTATGAGTCTCCCAGGACTCCGCCCGAGCCTGGCGAGGGGCCTGAGATGCCGCAGGTCACGGGTCGGGATGCGGGTTTGTTTGTGGTCGGGATGCTTGCGTGCGGCGCGATCACGCTTGTTGGAGCGGTGATTGCGGCAGTCATGGCGGCGGGCATCGGAGGCGATCTCGCCGCCCTGGTTGTCTTTCTCAATTCGCCGGCCGTGATCGGCCCGATTGCGGGCGTGGTCCTTTGGGCTGGCAATCGGCAGACGAGGCGTCCCTTTGCGATGGGGGCCGTCACGTTTGGCGTGGGGGCGTTTCTGGCGGTTGGCGGGTGCTTGATGTTGTTGGCAGGGTGACGTAAAGGGACAACCACAGAGGGCACAGAGATCACGGAGAAGTGACTCAAGACGGCCATCAGAGAAGAGGAGCCCGTATTCCGTTTCGAAGTACGGGCTCCTCTTCTCTGGACCGGGTTCTTTTGCCGGAAAGGGCGGCTTTGTGTTCGTTTGGACTTGCGGAGTATTCCAGATGAATCCCTTTCGTTACGGGCGAGCAGAGCGAGACCGCGCTGGGGGCAATCCCTACGATTCTCCCCAAAGTCCGCCCGCGCCGTCGCAAGGCCCTCCTGTGGGCGGCGCGGACGTGGCTGCCTTTATGGCAGGGTTTGTGACGTGCGGAGCTATTGCCGTTGCCGCATGTGTTTTCGCCAATTGGATGGTGACTGGGCTGTGGGGCCGCGGGAACAGTTCTTTTGCTGGGGCCCTTCTCGTGCTAACATTTCCTACGGTGATCGTCCCGACGTGCAGTGCGGTGTATTGGAGCGTGATGCGGGATCGCAGCCGGCCTCGTGCGCTTGGAGCCGTGACGTTTGGGGTGGCGGCATTTCTTTTTGCAGGCGGGTGCTTTGTTGTGGTGGGAGCGTGAATTTGAGGGGCGTAACCACAGGCTTGTTACGCCGATGGTCGTGGGAGACACACTGGTTTTGTGAGGGGCTCTGGTTGGGCGTTTAAGAAGTAGTTTCCGGGCGATGCACGGGGGGTTCTGGAGTGGAAGATCGCTCGGCAGTTCAGGAACCGTGCGGCGCCCGGTACCTACTGGGTTTCTGTGAACCAATTGAGGACGGATTCATGTCCAATCCTTACGAGTCGCCGAAGACAACGTCGGAACCGATGGAGCCTCCGCGGATTACGTGGAGGACGATCGGGGCGTTCGTCGGCGGGTTTCTTGCATGCGGGGTCATGACCTTTGTGGCGATGCTCGGGATGGGCATGATCGCTGATCCGTTGGGAACCGCGATGTTCGGTCCCTATGGCGGGATCTTCTTGCTGGCCATTTCTCCGGGCTTTGTCACGCCGCTTTGCAGCGTGATCCTCTGGGCGTTCATGCGGAAGCGGAATCGGCCTTTCGCCATCGGGGCGGTCACGGCCGGCGTGTCGGCGTTCTTGGTCGTGGGCGGGTGCTACACCATGTTCTCGGTGGGCGGTTGACGGGAATTGATGGTTATCAGGGGTCGCTTCATGTCCAATCCCTATCAGTCGCCGGAGACTTCGCCAGAACCGCGAACACCACACCCTAGCATCCTTGGGGCCATTTGGAGTTTCCTGGGCGGCTTCCTCGCGTGCGTGGTCGTGAGCTACTTGGCGCCGGTCCTCCCGGTCTTCATGGTATTGTTGGCCCTGCCGACAAGCGTAGCGCCCAGTCCCCAGGGTTGTGTCCTTGTGGCGTCCGCTCTTGGTGTCATTCTCGGTCCGGCCTTCGCCGTACTGGTCTGGGTGTTGTCACGAGAGTGCAATCGGCCTCTTGGCTTTGGTGCGATGACGGTCGGACTGGTCGCCTTCCTGGTCGCGAGTAGCCGTGTCGTGATGCTTGTGATGTTCGATTCTTGAGACAGCCGAGTTATGCACAATGGGTGAAGCTATGCGTTCCGTAGCCGTGTTCAAATGGAAAGGAGAACTTCCCGACGGTGGCGAGGACGATGCTGAACGCCTCACAACAATAGAGGTAGACCTTCGCTTCGTTGCAGAAAAGAGAAGGAGGTGCGTCGAGACGCACCCTACGGGCTGACGAGCAGACGCTCGGCGGGTTGTGATGCCGCTACGCGGCATGGTTGTATTGGTTTGGGTTCCAGGGGTTCCGCTGCGCTCCACCCCCGGCTACTCACGTTTTGCCGCTACGCGGCAGGTGTTGGCGGGGGTGTTTGGCCGGCAGAGGGGGCGTTGGGAGGCACGCTGCGCTGAGTTGTGAGATTGCTGGGTTGAGTGGAAGTTCTGCCCCTCCCCCTCGCTCGCAAGCTCGCTGGGGAGGGAGGGGACGCGCGTCGGTGCGTCAAGACGCACCCTACGGGCTGGTGGCGGCGTGCAGAGGAGGAGGTGCGTCTCGACGCACCAATTGGCACGTTCATGATAGTGCTTGGTGCGTCGAGACGCACCCCACATCCTGTCTTGCAGGGCCGGACTCTTGCTTTTCACCTTTCCGGACCTTACGATCGCCATCTGATGAGCCTGCCACTTCGGCGGTCTTGCCACTGCCCACACCGACGGGAGCCCCAGCCATGACCAGCGACCTGTTCTCCACAACCTCGCGACGCAACTTCCTCAAAGCCTCGGTCGCCGCCGGCGTCGGCGCCATGGCCAGCCCCCGATGGGTCCACGCCGCCGGTGACGACATTCTTCGCGTCGGGCTGGTGGGCTGCGGAGGCCGGGGCTGCGGCGCCGCCGTGAACGCCATGAACGCCGACCCGCAAGCCCACGTCGTGGCCGTCGCCGACGTCTTCGAAGACAAGGCGCAGGGCGGCCGCACGCAACTTCAGAAAGCCAAGCCCGATCAGACGAAGATCGACGACGACCATTGCTTTGCCGGCTTCGACGGCTACAAGAAAGTCCTCGACTCCGACATCGACGTGGTCCTGATCGCCACCTCGTCCCGATTCCATCCCGAGTATCTCATGGCGGCGGTGGAGGCGGACAAACACGTGTTCATCGAAAAGCCCCATGCCGTCGACGCGCCGGGCATCAAGACAGTCGTCGCAGCGTGCGAACTTGCCAAGAAAAAAGAACTCTGCGTTCTCTCCGGGCTCTGCTGGCGCTATCACACCGGCGTGCAGGAAACAATGAAACGCCTTCTCGATGGGGCGATCGGCGACGTCGTCGCCGTCCAGGAATGCTACATGCGAACCCCCTATCGCCTCACCACCCGGGCCGAAGGACTGACGGAACTGGAGTGGCAGTTGCGCAACTGGTACCACTTCAACTGGCTCTCCGGCGACGACATCCTCCAGTCCCTCGTGCACAGTCTTGACAAGGCCGGTTGGATCACGGGCGACAAGCCGCCGGTCTGCGCCTTTGGCGTGGGCGGTCGGAGCCAATGCTTCGAACCCCATTTTGGCGATCAGTTCGACCACAACGCGATCAGCTACGAATACGAAAACGGCGTCCGCGTCTTCGGCTTCAGTCGTGCCCAGGCCAACGTCTTCAACCAGACGTCCGACATCGTCCTCGGCACCAAGGGACGTTGCGACGTCCTCAAGCACGAAATCACGGGCGAAACCAACTGGAAGTACGAAGGACCCAAGTGCAACATGTACGACGCCGAACACGTTGCCCTCTTCCAGGCCATCCGCCAGGGCAAGCCCCTCAACAGCGGCGACTACATGGTCAACAGCACCATGCTCGGCCTGCTTGGTCGCATGGTCTGCTATACGGGCAAACGGATCACCTGGCAGGAAGCCCTCGACAGCCAGGACGTGCTCGGCCCGGCCGAGGTGAATTGGGACACAAAACCGCCCGTCGGCCCAGGTGAAAACGGCACCTATCCTTGCCCGATCCCCGGCTTCACAGAATTCAAGTAGGTCACCGCTCGCCGAGCGGGAGCATGAAGCGGAACAAACGTGGCCAATTCAGGGCCCGTTTGATCCACAGCCGGTGTTCTGATGGTGTGCAATCGAGTTAACTTCCCTGGGCATCGCCCTGGGATAGGCCTTCGGCCATTCTATCCATGCGCCTTACACCGCCGAACAAGATGGCCTACGTCAGCCCGACCTCGTCGCTGGCCGTCCCCCACTTCTCCCGGATCCGGGTGAGCTTGCGTTCCACGGTCCGCTTCGCACACCCGAGATGGGTGGCCACTTCGGTGGTCGTGTAGCCTTCCAACGTGAGTTGCGCCACGTCGCGAAGCGTCTCGTCGCCCAGGGCGTCCAGCATGGCGTGGCAGTTCTCGGCGACGGCGCAAGCGAGTTCGGGCGTCGGCTCGCTGCCCAAGACCTCCCCAATTCCCGGGCTCTCGTCGTCGTAGCCCACGGGAAGGAAAATCGACTCACCGCGAACGTGCCCTCCACCTCGCTTGGCCGCGTGGTGACGTCGCTGCTGGGCGACCGCCTTGCGGGCCGTGATCGTCACCAGCAGCTTCCACAGATCGTGGCGATCATCCAGGTCCTGAAATCGTCCGGCTTCCATCCCTCGGCAGAAACTGTTCATGGCGCTGAGGGCGACGTCTTCCTCGTCGGCAGCACGCCGCGGCATGCCTTCCAGTTTCCGACGGGCAAAACGAGCCAGTTTCTCGAAATACTGATTCCAAATCACCTCGGCTGCCCGCTGGTCCCCTTCGCTGAGAAGATTGAGCCAGACGGTGACCTCTTCGCTAGATGCCATAAGACGTGCCCCAGAAGCTCAAATCAGCAGAAAAGAAGAATCGCCCCTCCGGGGGGGCCTGACTGCCATTTTCGTGCTCTCCCACCCCAATGTCAAACCGTGTCTCCACCGCCCCGACCGTAGGGTGCGTCTTCTGCCGAAAAGCCCGGAAATCCGGAAAAGCGGCGCGACCCGTGTCGCATTCCCGAGCGGCATCACCATTAGGGAGACAGAAGGCAACGGGCCGGCAAGTCGGCCGGCCCACAGAACACTTACTCTTTTGGGGAGATTTGAACCATGTCGACGATTCGATTGACCGTTTGTTCGCTGGTGGCACTCGCGGGACTCGGTGGCGCTGCTTCGACCGCCTCGGCCCAAGGCCTGGTCGGTTTCTACGTCTATCCGGACGCCTACGGGCGGGGACTGGTGATTGGCAGCTTCATTCCCGGCACGTCGGCCGACGCCTTGCACTGGCAGGGCCAGTTGATGCCCGGCGACATCATCACCCACTACAACGGAAGGCGAGTTTACAGTGCGGCCCAGATCCGCCACATTTCCTACCACTCGGGTGGCGGTCGAATGGACTTCATCACCCCCTCGGGCCTGCCCTTCTGGCACTTCGTCGACGTCTATGGTGGAGGCGGCCCTGCCGTGGCTGCCTATGCCCGAAACGGTAGCTCGCAACCGGCCGCGCCCGCCAAGTCGCTGAAGTTCCGCATGGGTTCCGCCCGGCCTAGCGACAACTCGGCAACCGTCAGGCCCCAGGGGCCTGGCCTGCCCATTCGCCCTGACTTCCCCGGTCCCGGTCGCCCCGGTGGACCTGGCCGACCCCGCTGAGCCGCAACGCAACACGCTAACTCCCAAAGCCGCCCGGCTCATCGCCTGGCGGCTTTTTTCGTAGCCTGGCTCTCCGAGCCGGGACTTGAAGCGTCCGCCGCTGAGAACGCAAGAAAAAGGAAGCCACGCCTCAGAGAGGCATGCTACGGTGCGGGTTTCTGTACTCTGCTGACTCAGGGTATGGTATCATCAAGGTTCCATCCAAATCATCACCCCGCACCGAGACTACCGCCATGTCGACCAGCAATCGCCGCCAGTTCCTCCGCCAGATGACCGCCGCCGGAATGATGGCCGCCGGTTCTTCCGCCTTCCTCACCGCCAGCCCGACCTTGGGGGCCGAGTCGGACGAGGTGGCCCCGGAGCCGCTGCCCCGGATTGCTCGGTTCGAGCGAATGGCCTACGGCATGTTCATCCACTGGGGGCTCTATTCCCAACTCGGTCGCGGCGAGTGGGTCATGAATCGCGAGAAGATTCCCAAGGAGGAATACAAGAAGCTCCGCGATACGTTCACGGCCAAGGACTTCGACGGCCGCAAGATCGCTTCCATCGCTCGCCAGGCCGGCATGAAATACATCACGCTTACCTCGCGCCACCACGACGGCTTCAGCCTCTACGATACCCGCGGGCTGACCGACCACGACGTGATGCACACCCCCGCCGGACGCGACCTGATCAAGGACTTCACCGACGGCTGCCGGGCCGAGGGCATCGTGCCCTTCCTCTACCACACGACGCTCGACTGGTGGCAGGAAAGCTTCAACAAGGACTTCGACGCCTACCTGGACTATCTGAACAATTCGGTCGAGATCCTCTGTACCCAGTACGGCCCCATCGGCGGGTTGTGGTTCGACGGCAACTGGAGCAAGAAGGACGCCGACTGGAAAGAGGATCGCCTCTACGCCACCATCCGCAAGCACCAGCCCGAGGCGATCATCGTCAACAACACGGGCTTGCACCAGCGAGGCAAGGTGGGCAATCCGGAAATCGATTCGGTCACCTTCGAGCAGGGACGGCCCACGCCGCGGGATCAGCGCGGAATGCCCAAGTACGTGGCCGGCGAGATGTGCCAGACGATGAACCGCCACTGGGGGCTCGGCAAGAACGACTTTGCCTACATGGGCCCGCCGCAAATCATCGACAACCTCTGCGCGTGCCGCAAGGTCGGCGCCAACTACCTGCTCAACGTGGGACCCACGGCCGAGGGCGCCATTCCCGATTACGAATCGGCCGCCCTGCGCCGGAGCGGCGACTGGGTTCGCATGCACGCCGACGCGATCTACGACGGCAAGCCGGCAGGCATCGCCGGCGAAGGCGACGACTTCGGCCTGGACGCCAAGGGCAAGAAGTTCCTCTTCGTTCACAACCTGGGTACCCGGGGCAGCGCCAACGTGGCCGTTGGCCCCACCGGCGCAGGCCCGCGAAAATTCACCGGCATCAACACCCCGGTGACCAAGGCCGAGTGGGTCGACAGCGGCCAGTCGCTCAAGTTCGAGCAGGACCTCAAGGCCGGCACGCTAACCGTCCACTGCACCGGCTTCCCCTACGGCACCAACACGGTCGTCCGCCTGGTGCGATTGGCATAAGTAGCCTGGCTCTCCGAGCCGGGACTTGAAACACCAGCCGCTGAAAAGCCACGATCGCGCGTCACTGACTGGCTATCGCGAAGCGGGCGATCCGGTCAGTGCCCTTTTCTTGGCAATCCACACCCCGGCGCTACAATTCCCGGAGACCGCAAAGTGCATGCTTTTTGGGCCGGCAAATCTCTTTGGCGGAACACACACAGCCGGCGCTTGCACTGTTTGGCGTCTCGGAATTGAGAGAGCATATGACCACGGCGACGAAACCGACCAATCTTCGCGAGTTGCGCGAGAGCGGCTGGGTGTCCAGGACTGTCAAGGAAGAGATCCGCCAGAACTTCCTGCGGGCGTTGAGCCGCGGCGAGGATCTGTTCCCCGGCATCGTGGGCTACGAAGACACCGTTATCCCGGAGATCAACATTGCCCTGATTGCGGGCCACGACCTCCTCTTCCTGGGAGAAAAGGGGCAGGCCAAGAGCCGCCTCATGCGGCTTCTCGTGCGGTTCCTGGATGAAGAGATCCCCTACCTCGACCTCCCCGCCGTCCCCGTCCACGAGAACCCCTTCGCCCCCATCACTTCGGCGGGCCGGCGGCTCTTGGCAGAGTGTCCCGAAAACGAGATCCCAATCAAATGGTGGCCCCGCGACGATCGCTATGCCGAACGACTCGCCCCGGGCACCAAATTTGCCGACGTGATCGGAGAAATCGACCCCGCCAAACTGGCCCAGGGCACCAGCATGTCCGCCGAAGACGCCCTCCACTTCGGACTCATCCCCCGAATGCACCGCGGACTGTTCGCCATGAACGAACTTCCCGAACTCGATGAACTCGTCCAGGTCGGCCTGTTCAATATCCTCGAAGAACGGGACGTGCAGATTCGCGGCTACCCGATCCAGTTCGATCTCGACGTAATGATCCTCTTCTCGGCCAACCCGGCCACCTACAACCGCAGCGGCAAGGTCATTCCCCAATTGAAGGATCGCATCGGGTCGGTCGTCCACACCCACTACCCCCGCCAACGCGACCTGGGAATCGAAATCACCGAGCAAGAGGCGGGAATCCAACTCGACGGCGACTTCCCGGTCCAGGTCCCCTACTTCATGCGCGAGATTATCGAGCAGGTCAGCATCGTCGCCCGCCAGTCAAAATACGTCGACCAGCAGTCGGGCGTGAGCGCCCGGTTGAGCATTGCCAACTACCGCGCCATGGTCGCCAGCGCCCGGCAGCGAGCAGCCCTCCTGGGCGAACGTCCTGCCGTCCCGCGGATCAGCGACCTGGGCCACCTTGCCTCCACCTCGCTGGGCAAGCTGGAACTGGACATGATGTCAAGCCACCAAATGTCCGAACGCCAGGTCCTCGAGGCGATCGTCGCCGAAGCAATCCGCGATGTGTTCGACGAATATGTCGAGCGGCACGGAATCGAGGAAATCGCCGAAATCTTTTCGCGAGGCGTCAGGGTCGAGGTCGGCGACCTCCTGCCGTCGGCCCACTACGCCGATCGCCTCAAACACGTGCCCCCCGCCTGGCAAAAGGCCTTCGAAGTGAACGCGTCGAGCAACGCCGCCGTCCGCGCCTCCTGCGTCGAATTCGTCCTCGCCGGACTCTACGCCCACGAAACCATCTCGCGCACCCAACGCCACGGCCGAATCGAGTACGAGTTCTTCTAAACAAGAACACTAGCCAGGTGATCGTGTGCCACTGCTCGGCCACACGCCGCAGAATACGTGAATCTCAGAGCACTGCGTTCCCGGCGTGTGGACAAGCAGTACCGAACGGGACGATATTTCCAGGAATCACGCAACTTCATTTAGACAAGAATAGTAGCCCTCACGCTCCGCCGTGATGAGCCCCCCGTTCATGGGTGGCACGCTCAGAGCGAAGCGATGGGCGTGGTGCCGTGACCGTCCATCCCCACCGCCCCCATCACCGCACCGGCAGCCACACACTCATCTCCGTCTTCTCGCGATTGTTCCAGGCATAATAGGGAATCATCTGAATTGCCACCGTCCCCTTGCTCTCCGACCGAAACCGGCGATAGAGCTTCTGGGACTCGTCCGTGGGCGACATGATCAACGCCTCCGTCTTCAGCACGCTGACGCCACCAAGCAGATCCGAATCGTGCTGAACCGTCCACTCAGCATCGCGTGGCAGGACGACGTCGTCAATCGAGACTCCGTCCGGCAGGTCGATCGACTCCAGGCAGTAGATCAGCGGGCCGCGGCTCACCGCCACCTGGTTTCTCGCCTCCTCCACCCTCGGATGAGCCTCCCAAATCGCAACTTCCATCGGCAACTCAAGAACGACCTCGTCTCCCGCTTTCCAGATCCGCCTGACCACGGCGTACCCCTTCTCCATCTCGGCCGCAACCGGCTTGCCGTTCACCGCCAACTCAAAGCCCTCGGCCCAGCCAGGAATCCGCCAGCGAAGCTCGAAGGGAGCGCCGGGGCTCTTCTTGATGGTCACACAAACACGCCCGGCCCACGGATAGTCAGTCTGCTGCACAAGTTCCACCTCGCCGGCCCCCGGCACCGGGGCGTCCAGCCGGCTGCTGCCGTAGAGGTTCAGCCAGACCGCGCCCTCCGAAAGCCCATACGCCCACTCGTGCATCCCGGCCAGCCTGCGCGCAACGTTGGGCGGGCAGCAATAGCAGCGTGCCGTCCGCCAGCGGGTTTCCGTGTCGTGGTTCAGAAGCGGCAGATCGTAGTGGCGGGCCAGCGGGTTGCAGTAGCAGAACTGGGTTCCGTCGAGACTCATGGGCGACAGCCCGCTGTTGTACACCACCCGCTCCATCACGTCGCCAAACCGTCCCTCGCCCGTCAGCATGAGCATGCGCCGATTGAACATGCCGTTGGAAATATTGGCGCACGTTTCATTGTAGGCCGTGCGATTGGGCAGTTCGAAGGGACGCCCGAAGGCCTCGTGGACCTTGTCGTTTCGCGAGGAAACCCCGTGATGATAGGCCCCGATCGCCCCGGTCACATACATCTTCTCGTCGGCAATGCTGTGCCAAATCCGCTCCAGGGCGTCGGCCAGTTCTTTCTCTCCCGTCTCGGCCACCACGTCGGCCGCGCCGCAGTAAAGATAGCCGGCCGTGACGGCGTGACCGACCGCCTCGGTCTCTTTCCGCAGGGCCACACGGTCCTGGTTCTGGTCGCCGGGATGGGGATCGTCGGCCACCTCGGCCCCCCACTGCCACGTAGGCCACCGCTTCGAACCTCGCATGTCCACGAAGATGCCGGCCAGTTCCAAGTAGCGCCGCTCACCCGTCACGCGGTAGAGATCCACCAGCCCCATGATGTTCGACGGGTTCCAGCCAAAGTGGGCCAGCTTGTCAGGCCGGGGCCGGAACACGGAGTCCAGGTAGTCCGCCAGTTTCACGGCCACTTTGAGGAAGTTGTCCTTGCCCGTAGCCCTGTGGTGCACCGCAGCAGCCGTCATCAAATGCCCCATGTTGTACAGCTCATGATAGGGTCGCATTCCCCACCGCTGCTTCTCCGGATTGAGCTGGGTCTGGGTGCCGATGTAGCCGTCGTCGTCCTGGGTTCGGGCAATCAGGTCGATCCAATAGTCCATCTCGCGGTCCAGCGCCGGGTCCTTATCCACCGAGTAGACGTGGGCCATCGCCTCGATCCACTTGTAGCAATCGCCGTCTCCCCAATTCGTGCCCTCGTGCTTGCCCTGCTCCAGCCCCGCCCCGACAAGGAAGTTGGAAAGCCGGGCCCCGTTGGTCGGATCCTCCAACGCCTTCTTCATTTCGGGAAGAATCGTGTCGTGGCACAGTTCGAATCGCTCGCCCCAGAAACCGCCCGTCCACACAACCTGCCCCATCTCCGTCACCTGGAATCGCTGATGCGGACTGACATGCGATTCAGCCGAAAACGTTGCGAATGGAACCACAACAAAAACGACCCAACCAAGAAGGGCAACTACCGATTTCATGGTCCTGTCCTCCGCGGGAAAAGCCTTCGAATCAAGTGGAGAAGTGCAGCAGCAGACAAGATGACCCATCAGCAGACCCCACGCAAGCCCACGCATCAAAACGGTGAAGTCACGGGGGACTGGTCCATTTTTCGGTCACGAAGGCTCTTTGGCGAACAAACGCTGCCCGAAAACATGGACCTGTCCCCTTCCCTCACATCTTCACAGTTCTCCGGATCAAAACGGCACGTTGAGCGCCCGGCAAAGAAACCGCATGAAGGGCCGACTGGCCGCGAAACTGTCGGCCACCAGGTCGAGAAAGTCCTTGCCCAGAACCTCCCGCTCACTCAGCCCGCGGCAGGCAATGAAATCCGTCCGCCGAAGGTCTTCGATCAGCGGATGATCAACCGGATAATCGCGTGGCGCCTTCTTCAAACTGTCGCCTTCCAAGGTGAAGCTCTCGCGAAAACGCTTGCCCCGACTCGCCCGCCGCCAGCCCTTGCCGTCCTCGTCGATCGCCTGCCGAATCCGAACCAGCGCCTCCCGTTCCGGACGCCACGTGCCGGCCCCAAGAAAGCACTCGTCGAGCGCCAAGTGAACGTAGAATCCCGGGGCGTGAACGTCCCGCCCAAACTCGTGGCGAAATTGAATCCCCACATTCGTCTTGTAAGGCTCGCCCCCTTTGGCAAAACGCGTGTCCCGATACACCCGCATCAGGGAGCCCCCCACACGCCGATCGCTGGCCACGAAGTAAGGCGAGATCTTCTTCAGCCGACCTTGGAACGCCCGAACAAAGCCCATCGCCGGCTCAAAGACCTCGCCCTCGTATCGCCCCTTGTTCTCCAGAAACCAGGGCCGGTTGTTGTTGTCGCCAAGTTCTTCAAGAAACTGAAACAGGCTCGGTTCAAAGCGGCTAAACGACATCTCCGGTTCTCCGGCAACAATGACGAATGAAGAAATTCAAATGACGAAAGAAGCACGAATGAAGGAAGCCCGAACCGCAACACCCATTCGTCATTCAAACCTTCGGATTTCCTTCGTCATTTGGCTTTCCTCATTCGTCATTCTCCGTGCCTCTGTGCCCCCGTGAGAACCCTTCTCTGACCTGCTCGATGAGTTACGAACGCTGACTTGCACCCCTGCCCCGCTTTCGATTAGCATATTCTTCATCTGGGGGAAAAGCCAATGATTCGATCTGCAAACCTCGCGACTTGTCTCATCCTGCCGACGATTCCGCTCGCCGCCACCGCAGCCGAGGCCCCACCCGACGAACCGTGTCGCGTCGTGGCCGACCGCCGCGTTGAGCAGCCCCTGCGGACAATCGTCGACGAATACGTCCGCCGCACCGGCGTCCCCGTCAACCTCGACATTCGCGACGTCGCCGACCTGCACTCAATGCTTCAGGCGAAGCAACCAAAAGGCGACCTCCTCGTCGTCATGACCGACACGCCCGACGAGAACAAGACTCTCGACGGACTCGGTAGCGCCAAGAAGGTCGCTTGGAAACATCCCGGTGACCAACCCGTCTGGGCAGTCGTTGTGGGTGGGCACCCTCGCGCCGCCGAACTGGCCGAGTTCCTGGGCGGTCCGACCGGGCACCGACTGTGGTCGGAATCGCCGGCCGGCTTCACGATCGTCTCCGGCGACTCCCACGCCAAGGCCTTCGAATGGGTCGTCGAGAATCGCGTCCGCGCCACCTACCCCATGACCGCCATGCGCATCCTCGGCGAACTCGGCGGCATCCGCAAAGGCATCTGCATCGACATCGGCTGCGGCACGGGCAATCTCGATATCGAACTCGCCAAACGATCCGAACTGAAGATCATCGGCCTCGATATCGATCCCGACATGCAACCCCTGTTCGAGAAACGGATACGCGAAGCAGGCCTCGCGGACCGCATCTCCTTCGTCGAAGGCGACGCCCAGAAACTGCCCTTCCCCGACGACTACGCCGACGCCATCGTCAGCCGCGGCACGCTCACATTCATTCCGGACATCGCCAAGTGCCTCCAGGAAGTCGACCGCGTGCTCAAACCGTCCGGCGTGGCCTTTCTCGGCGGACGCTATCTCTACACGCCCCAAGCCTACAAGAAGTCGAACGACCAGCTCCGCGAGATCGTTCGCCGCTCCGGCGTGGCCGGCGCCACGGTCATCGACCAGCGGGGCCAGTGGGTCAAGATCGTCGGCCCGAAGGCCCCCAAGGCGGCCGCTTCGTCCGGCCTCGGCCCCAAACTCCTGGGCTCCCGTCTCGTTGCCGACTACGGCATCACGAAGGGCCGTTGCCTCCTCGTGCTAAACGGCGACGGCCCCCTGCAGCAAACAGTCCAAAAGGACCTTGCCCGGCTAACGCAGCTCCAGATCACCGCCCTCTATCCCACCGAAAAACTCGCGGGCGAGGCCAAGGCCCGGATAGAAAAGGAAGGACTCGCCGACCGGATCGACTGCAAGGTCGGCACCCTGGAAGCCTTGCCCCTGGCAGACGCTTCCGTCGACCTCCTCGCCGGCATCGGCCCCGTCCTGATCTGGGGCGACCGCCAGAAGAAAATGACCGAGATCCACCGCGTCCTCCGCAACGGCGGCGCCGCCCTCCTGGGCGGCCGCTACCTCGGCATGCCCAAGCACCGCCGCGTCTCCAGCGAAACCCTCCGCGCCGACGCCCAAGCCACAGGCATCCCCTCCATCCGGATCATCGACGACATGGGCCAATGGGTCGAAATCCTCAAAGGGGTGGCGGGGCAGTGAGGGGGGTGCGGGAGGTGAGCCCGTAGGGTGCGTCTCGACGCACCAAGCACTATCATGAACGTGCCAATTGGTGCGTCGAGACGCACCCTACGCTCAACAACTCCCTACTTCCACCATCGGCCCGATGAGCAAGTCCAAGCAGAAGCACCCCACGACCAATGCGATCCGCGTGTTGAAGCAGGCCGGCGTTGCTTTTGAGGCGATTTCCTACAAGTACGAAGAGCGGGGCGGCACACGGCACTCGGCCGAGCAGTTGGGGGTCGACGAGCATACCATGATCAAAACCCTGATTATGGAAAATGAGAACCGCGAACCCATGATCGTGCTCATGCACGGTGATTGCGAGGTTTCCACGAAGAACCTGGCGCGGCAGTTGGAAACCAAGTCCGTGCGTCCCTGCGATCCGGAAGTGGCCAACAAGCACTCGGGCTATTTCGTGGGCGGCACGAGTCCCCTGGGCACGCGTCGCAAGATGCCCGTCTATGCAGAAGCCAGCATTTTCGATCTGCCCGAAATCCACATCAACGCCGGCCATCGGGGCCTGATGCTGCGGCTCGATCCGAAGGACCTGGACAAGGCCCTGGCGATTAGCCTCGTCCACGTTGCCATTGAGTAACGGGAAGAGAACCGATTTTGCTGCTCCGAAAGGCCCTGTTTCTGCAGCCCTCCAGCCTTCTGGGAACAGCCGCTTCGGCGAGCCCCCTCCCGGGACGAGTTTTAGTAGGCCGTTGAAAAACGCGGCGCGAGCCTCGCTGTTAGTCGCCGGGCGCCGGCACTGTTCCTGAATTACCGAGCGATTTGCCATTTCAAGGTCCCGCTCGGCGAGCGATGACCTACTTCAGCGGGCTGCTAGCCCCGTACGGACTTGCACTCCCCTCGTGGGGTTGCTATCGTGAGAACCGGGGAAACTACTGGGAAAGGTGACGTTCTGCGAATACGGTGGGCGAATGGGCAATCGGGGCTTTGATCCTTACTACGAGTGGCTGGGAATCCAGCCCTCGGAACAGCCAGCGGATTTCTATCGACTCCTGGGGATCGCGCAGTTCGAACCCAATGGGGCGGTGATCCAGCGCGCCGCGGACCGGCAAATGGGGTATATTCGTCAATTCCAGGCGAAGCATCCCATGGAAGTCGCGGAATTAATGAGCGAGCTGTCGCTGGCACGGCTCACGCTATGCGATGTCGAGAAGAAGGCGGCCTACGACCGCTCCTTGAAGACGCCGGACAAGCAGGCGGAACCCGGCCCGCCTCCCGCAAAATCGCCCGCCCCAACGGCGGCGCCCTCTCCTGTTCCAGCAGTCAAAGCAGATCCGGCCCCTGCCGCCAGACCGTCTTCAGCCGTCGCAGCCCCCGAGGCACCGCAGCGTCCGTGGCTTCTCCGCGTGTCGGGGAACTTCATAGGCCCCCTGACGCTCGGAGAAGTCCAGGATCGCATCAAGGCGGGCGAAGTGAATCAGAACACGTTGGTCCAGAAGGGGCAGAATGGCCCGTGGGTGCTGGCCGGGAATGTCTCGGAGTTGTTCGACCTGCCGGTTTCTTCTCCCCCGTCACCCGGGGCAAGGATTAGGGAGCCGGCCCCCATGCCGCCGGTGTCCGCAGGTCCGGATCTCCTTTCGGGGCCCCTGGTGGAACCGGAGAGGCGTCAAACCGGACGGAATGTTTGGATCTGCCGCAAATGCCGCTGGCCGGTGCCAAAGCCCAAGACCTATTGCCCCCGCTGCGGCTACGTCAAGACCGTGAACGACTCACGAGCGACGGAACGAAGCGCGCTGGTGTTGCTGATCTTCGCGATTATCATCGTCCTATCCCTTCTGGCGGTTACTGCAATCAGCGGCTAAGACGCCGATTGCTTTGGCATCGAAGTTGCTTTACAGTGGCAGCGACTGCCGGAGAATGGGATCTTCGGGGGGGAGTAACCTTCAGGCAGGCTGTTTTACACGGGGCGCAACCGTCATCGTGCCGTTTGCCGTGGGCGCTCGGCGCGCAACTTGAACACGGGCCGTGAACACAAGTGTGAAAAAATTGCGCACCGGATGAATGAACCATTTTTCGTTATTGACAAAGGAACGTAAGATGCCGATCCGCAGAGTACACCTTGCCGCTCTCCTCTCCGTGTTGCTATTTGCCTCGACGGTTTTGGCCGAGCCGGGCCAAGCGGCCTTCGAGCGGGGGAAAGACCTGGTTCGCCAGGGCGATCTTCGAGGGGCCATGCAGGCCTTTTCCGAAGCCGCTCGGGCGGACCGCTCCAACGAAGAGTACCTCCAGAACTACTCGCTGGTTCGGCAGGTGATCATGATCCAGAACGCCCTGAAGAAGGAAACCACCCCGCAACGTTGGCAGTACTACGCCCGGGCTCTGCATGCGTACTACATCAGCGAAGGCCTCTACGATCAGGCCCTGGCGATCGACAAGCAGATTCACGAGCGTCTGAATTCCGCCTCCTCGGCGGCCCTGCTGGCCGAAACGCAACTGGCCATGAAGATGGACGCTGAAGCGGTCGACCTGCTTTCGAAACTTCCGGCCGACAAGACGAACGTGGTCACCGAGTCGCTGGAAGGGATCGCCCTGGCAAGACTCGGCAAGGAAGCCGACGCCCTGAAGCACGTGGACCTGGCCAAACTGGCGGACGACGACGGCCCGGGAGTCGTCTATTGCGTGGCGCGTTTGCAGGCCGCCACGGGCAACGCCGGCCAGGCCACGGAGTTGCTCACCCGCTGCTTCGAGCAGATTCCCCCGAGCCAGTTGGACGGATTCAAGAGCCATGCCAAGGCGACTCCCGAATTCGCATCCCTGACCGGCACTCCCCAGTTCCAGCAGGCGCTCGAAACCAAGTCCAAGGTTCAGGAATCGAGCTGCAGCGGCGGAAGCAGTTGCGCAGGCTGCCCCATGCGAGGCAAGTGCAGCAAGGAAGAGTGAAAAAAACGAGGCTTTCAGCCCTATCTCCACCGTCATGTGTTCTCACTTTGATCTCCACGCAAGACCTTCTTATGACGCGAATACGCCGACTGGTTCAACTTGCCTTTCTCGTCCTGGTGTTCGTGGGCGTGTTCGTGTATCAAGCGAACTGCGAGCTGTGGTGTCCCTTCGGCGGAGTGGAAGCGCTCTACACCTATGCGACCGAGGGCAACATGCTCTGCTCGCTGGGCACGTCGAACTTCTTCATCCTGGGCGGCGTGCTCCTGTCCGTCCTGCTGTTGCGGCGAGCCTTCTGCGGATACATGTGCCCCATCGGCGCCCTGTCCGAATGGCTCGGCAGCCTGGGGCAGCGTCTGGGGCTTGCCCGGCGAAAGGTCCCCGCGCGAGTGGACCGCGTGCTCGGATTGTTGAAGTACGCGGTTCTGGCGGCCGTGCTGACCGCCACGTGGCGTGCGGGGGAACTGCTGTTTCGGGGCTACGATCCGTGCTACGCCCTGATCAGCCGCCACGGGGCCGACATCACCTACTGGGCGTACGTGGTTGCCGGCGCCGTGGCCGCGGCCTCGCTGGTTTTCTCCGTGCCCTTCTGCCGATGGTTTTGCCCTTTTGCGGCCGTGCTCTCGCCTTTTTCCCGTCTGGGCCTGGCACGAGTTCGGCGGGAAGAGTCGGCGTGCACCTCCTGCGGGCGGTGCGAGCGGCAGTGCCCCATGGCGATTCCCGTGGCCTCGCTCGACCAGGTAACCGATGCCCGCTGCACCTCGTGCCTCACTTGTGTTGAGGCGTGCCCCAAGCGAGCCGAAGGAGCCTTGTCGTGGGGACTGCCCAAACCGATTCGCTACGGCTGGTCCCAGGCGGCCCTGATTGCAATCCTGCTGTTCTGCACTTCGGCCGCGGTCGCAGCGTCCTACGCCTTCCCCATGCCCTCCTTCGTCAAGTCTCGGGGAACGGCGTCACCGGAAACGGCCGCTCTCGAACTCGAGATCTACGACCTCACCTGCCGAGGCCGGGCCAACCTGCTCGTCTACTATTTGGAGCGGGACGACCTGTTCGCCGTCGACGGCTACTGGCGGCTGGAGGCGTGGCCCGACCCGACCCTCGCCCGGGTTCGCATCACCTACGATCCGGCTCGCTGCAGCGAGGAGTCGATCCGCATGGCGATCACCGAAGCGTACTACGATGCGGTCGGCAACCTCTGGCGTCCCTCGCCCTTTGTGATCGACGGCTACGACCCGCTCGACGCGACCTTGCCTTGACAATTGCTTGGGCAAATCCTCGTCACATCGTCCTGTCGGTGATTCCACGGTAGCCCCGCGTTGCCCCAGGTGTGCCTTTGCCAAAACGTTTACTTGGGCGCGCCGAATCGCGATACTGAGGGGCGACCGATAAATAACTTCCCATTTTCTCTTCCCCCTCACCCTGCCCTCTCCCACGAGGGGAGAGGAATTGAGGAGAAGTTATTTATCGGTCGCCCCTAAACAGAGTCGTTGTTTGCTGGAGCGAACAAACGGCCTCTCGTGCCGCGCCGTGTCGAGAGGGATGGTGGGATCATGACCGACGAAAAAGAGCCGGATTCGGCGGAAGCGAAACGGGCGGAACGCTTCAATGCGGCCCTGCTCGTGATATTCTTTTCTGCCCTGTTGCTGATCCCCGTGATTCTGGTTTGGGCGTTCAGCGTTCCGCCGCCGCATTCGGGCCATCCGGGCAATCGGCACAACGCACTGATGACGATCGAGCAGCACGGCGGCGTGGTGCCCCACGACTGGTTTGAGGAACGAGGGGACAACCCCAATCCCGTCTACCAGATGTTCCCTCTCAATATCCATCTGGGGCCTGAGTGGACGGGTGGGAACGAGCAACTGGCCCAGTTTCCCATCGTCGGAGAGGTTCACCAACTGTTCGTCGATAACCCGGCCATCGACGATCGCGGCCTGGCGGAACTGGACGATCTGGAACTGGGGAGCCTCTTTTGCGAAAGCACGCGTATTACGGACGTGGGTCTGGGCCATCTGGCCAAGGTGCGCGGGCTCCGCATGCTGCAACTCGACGGCAGCCAGATCACCGACGCCGGTCTGGAGGCCCTTCGAAACCACGACCTCCTGTGGCTTGCACTCGAAAACGACTGCCAGGTCACCGACGCCGGGCTGGCCCACCTGGCCGAACTCGAACAACTGGTATTCGTTTCGCTCGTTGGAACGCAAATCACCAAGGACGCACTGGACCAACTCGACACCATGTCGCGGCTCCAGACAGCCCTGCTGGAACCAGTGAAAGAGAAGTCCCGGTAGGTGCCGGGCGCCGCACGGGATCCTGAAGCAATCAGCCGCGAACCACCTCAACAAACATCCAAGCAACAGCCAGAATTCCAACTCAAACAACACCGATCACACAACCCGCACTGAACAAAGCCGTCGCTTGACAGTTCGGGGTTCCGTGCGGCGCCCGGAACCTACTGGGGAGGAGAATCCACGATGACAAACCAACGTCGCGGCGGAATGTCGTTGAGGGAAGTGGTTGTCGTCGTGGTCCTGGTTGGCGTGCTGGTGGCCGTCTTGTATCCGGCCGTTCGATCGGCGCGACGGGCCGCTCGGCGTTCGCAACAGGCCAACAATTTGAAGCAGATCGGCCTGGCTCTGCACAACTTTCACGACATCTACAAGCGATTTCCTGCGGCCGTCCACCGCGACGACGTCGGACGCCCGGTTGCCAGTTGGCGTTTTCAGATTCTGCCGTTCGTAGAAGCGATCATGATGGACGTCGATTTCTTTGAGGCCTGGGATGCCCCAGTCAATCACTGGCTGGCTTTCCGACCATTTTCCCGACAACCTGACCAAGGGCCCGGTGGGCGACGGCTTCCACGTCCTTTTTGCCGACGGCGCCGTGTGGTTCCTCCGCGCCGACGTGCCGCTGGCGGAGGTCAAGAAGTTCTTCACGATCGAGGGATCGAAACAGTACGACCGCGAAGTCGTGCTCAAGCCGTATGCCGAGTGAGCTAGCACAGTGGAAAGCGAACAGAACACGGCTGTCAGTCCTGACGCAGCGCAGCAGCATGCAGTGTCTGCTCGCTCGCAGTGCCAGTTCAGCCTGGGCACGTTGTTAATCCTGATGGCGGTGGCGGCGGTCGTTCTGGCAACGACAACTCAGTTGTGGAGTTATGTGGGTGCTGCGCTCACGCTGGCCGTTCCGGGCATCCTGATTGCCCTTCTGGTCCTTCTCATCTGGGACTCCCGCAAGCCTAGCCTGGCGTTGTGCGCCATTGTCAGTGCCATAATCTACGTGGGCTCGTGCCTGCTGGCCCCCGGCTACGTGGATCTTCGTTCGGCCTGGCAGCGCGCATCGTGCTGCCGCAGCGTCAAGTCTCTCTTGCTCGCCCTGCACAACTACCACGATGCCTACGGGTCCTTCCCACCTGCCTACGTTGCCGACGAACACGGCAAGCCCATGCACAGTTGGCGGGTGCTCGTGCTGCCTTTCCTGGAGCAACAGGCACTCTACGATCAATATGACTTCAGCCAGCCCTGGGACGGGCCCAAGAATCGGCGTTTGCTCTCCTTGATGCCGGACGTCTTCCGCTGCCCTGCCCAGAGAAACCGGAATGTTTCAGAAACAAACTACGTTGCCGTGATCGGGCCGCACACGGCATGGCCGGGAAACAACGCAGTGAGGCTTGCCGACTTCCCTGATGGTTCCCGGCAGACTCTCATGCTTGTGGAAGTGGTCGATTCCGCCATCGCCTGGACCGAGCCGGCGGACCTGACGCTGAACGAGGCCCTGCAAGGCCTGCAGCAGGAGGGCGGCCGCGGGATCGCAAGCAGCCATCCCGTCGCGGAGTCAATCTTCCCTCCGACAGGGGCCGTCCTGGGCTTCGCCGACGGACACGTTGAGTTTCTTACCCACGATCTCCCACCCGAGCAGTGGCGAGCTGCTTTTCGACGTGACGATAGCCAAATCACCACAAATGCCTCGGGGCAGTAAGTTGCTTTGGACCATGAACAGACCTGAAGACACATCGACTCCGCGCCCGTTCCGGTTCGGCTTGCGGGAGCTGCTCATGCTTCCGGTCGTAGTGGCAGCGTTGGGGGCCGTGGGCGTGTTGGTGGCCTGGGAGGTGGCCTTTGTCCTGCTTCCGATACCGATCGGCATTCTCTTGTTTCGGTTTCGCTTGTTAAGCGGTGGGGACACGATGATCATCGTCCTGATCGTCATGATTGTCCTCGCCATCCTTTTGCCGCCCGTCGAAGCCCCAAGGAGCTCGGCTCGAAGAGAGCAGTGCGGCTTGAATATCAAGCAGATCATGCTTGCTTTGCACGAGTACCACGACGTCTACGGAGCGTTTCCGCCGGCCTATCTCGCCGACGCGGAAGGCCGGCCCATGCACAGTTGGCGTGTGCTGATCCTCCCCTTCCTGGGCCGGCAGGACCTTTATGAGCTTTACGACTTCTCCCAACCATGGAACAGCCCTGCCAACCGCTCGCTGATGGCGCAAGCCCCGCTCGACTTCATGTGTCCCAGCGACACGGCACGAGCCCCGGGCGACGCAAGCTACTTCCTGGTCGCCGGCGACGGAACCCCCTGGGCAAGCGGTCACGCTCCTTCGATAGAAGAGTTTACGGGTCGTCCAGCGGAGAGAATCGTCCTGGTCGAAGTCGCAAACTCCGGGATCCCCTGGACAGAACCTCGCGACATCTCCCTGAACGAGGCCCTGCTGGGCGTTGGAACCGGCGGGGCTCCGCGAATATCCTCGCCTCATCCCGGAGGCGCCCAGACTGGTCGGCTCGATGGTTCCGTCTGGTTTCTTTTGGAGCAAACCCGCCCGAAGGAACTGCGACGGCTCCTCGCCCCCCCGCCATAGAACGCATTTCTGTCGCGCCATTTCGTGTCGCCGCGCTGCGCGGGCTTCGGGAAAACCGCTATGCTTCCAAGTCCACGGGCTCACGCCGCGTGGCTACAAGTGTTTCGTCGCGCTGCGCGGACTTGGTGACCACCGAATGGCGTGTCGTGCCACTACGTGGCACATTTGTAATTGGGCGGCAAGTCCAGGGGTTGACACCCCTGGCTATTCGAATTGCGCCACTATGTGGCGACCCATTGCAAATGGGGCTGAAGATCCATCGGGATACAGAAATCGAGGTTCACCTTGACGGGGCGCGACAGAAACCGGGAGCCGCAAAGCCTCCACGCTGCCTATCTTCCAACCTTTTCATCGGCCCGCCCTTCCCCCCCGCTCACAGCTCCCTGGACATACCGCTCCAAATCAATCACACTTATTAACATTGCGGTTCGCAGATTTCCGAGATTTACACGGTTTTTCCATGCGCGTTGTCATTGTTGACGATCACCCCATTTTTCGCCGCGGCATTGCCGAATTGATCGGTGAGGAAGCCGATATGGAGGTGGTGGGCGAGGCCTCCAACACGGCCGAGGCGATCCGCGAGATCGCCGATACCCGGCCCGACGTGGTGGTCGTCGACCTGTCGTTGCAGAACGGGCACGGGATCGAGTTGATCGAACAGCTTGCCGAGCGAGACGACGGGCCCAAGGCGATCGTGTGCTCCATGCACGACGAGTCGCTCTTCGCCGAACGAGCCCTGCGGGCGGGGGCGATGGGCTACGTGAACAAGCAGGAAACGACGGAGAAGCTGGTCGAGGCGCTTCGCCGCGTGCAGGCCGGCGAGGTCGTGCTGAGCGACAAGATGACGCGCCGGCTGTTGCAGAATGTCGTCGGCGGCAAGGCGGGCGAGCAGGATCCGGTCAAAACGCTCAGCAATCGCGAGTTGGAAGTGTTCGAACTGATCGGCGAAGGGTTGACGACCAAGCAAATCGCCGGCCGGCTCGACCTGAGCCCGAAGACGGTCGAGGCCCATCGCGAGAAGATCAAGAACAAGCTCGCCCTGGCCAACAGCGCCCAACTCAGCCGCCAGGCGTTTCTGTGGGTCTACGAGAACCGGAAGTGAGCTTCCCCGTGGCGGTGGCATCCCTGTCGCCGAACCGTCAGCTCCTGGGGCGATGCGTCCGCGAACCTGAACGGTATCAGCGCAGCCACAACTGGGCCGTTTACGGTCCTTTTCCGCCGCAGGCGGTCCTAGGCCTGTGCTTTAGCACGGGTCCGTAAGACACGACCGCCCCCTCTCGTCCCTGCCGCCGCCTCCGGCGGCGGCAGGGACGAGAGGGAGGGCAGGAGGCCGGCCAAGCGACCCGCCGTAAACGACGGGCCTAATACCGCCTACGCCGGGGAACGACCATAAATGGCCGTCAATTGAGCGCGAATGCTGCCGCTGATTTGCGCCACCGGGCTACTGTCGGCTGCGGCCGTCGGATTCGGGGAGCTCGATGCCGAGGGCCTTCACCTTGCGAAACAGGGTGCTGGGGTTGATTCCCAGCTGCTTGGCCGTGGCGGTTCGATTGCCGTTATGGCGGCGGAGGGCGTCGCGGATGAGAAGCTGCTCCATGTCGGCCAGGGTCATGCCGGTCATGTCGGCGGCCGATTCGGAACTGGAGAGTCCGCGGAGATGGGGCGGAAGGTGTTTTCGTTCGATCATGCCTCCGCGGCAGAGCACGAAGGCGTGTTCGATCACGTTAGCCAACTCCCGAACGTTGCCGGGGAAGTCGTGCTCCATCAGCACGGCCAGCACCTCGTCCGATACACCGGCGATGTCTTTGCCTTGAAGGCGATTGAAGCGGGCAACGAAATGCTCGACCAGGAGGGGAATGTCTTCCCGCCGTTCGCTGAGCGGCGGCAAGGAGACGCGGATCACGTGGATGCGATAGAACAGGTCTTCGCGAAAGGTCCCCTGGCTCACGAGGGCCGAGAGATCCTTGTTGGTGGCTGCCAGGATGCGAACATCGGTTTTCACCGACTCCACAGCCCCGAGCGGTTCGTAGGTCCGCTCCTGGAGAACGCGGAGCAGGCGGACCTGCATGGCAGGCGAAATGTCGCCGATCTCGTCGAGAAACAAGGTTCCGCCGTTGGCCAGGGCGAAGCGGCCCGGCTTGTCGGCGCGCGCGTCGGTAAAGGCGCCGGCCTTGTAGCCGAACAGCTCCGATTCCAGGAGCGTGTCGGGAAAGGCCGCACAATTGACGGCGACGAAGGGCTCGTCGCGGCGGGGGGAAAGATCATGGATCGCCCGGGCGAAGAGTTCCTTGCCCGTGCCGCTGGCGCCCTCGATCAAAACGGAACTGTCGCTCTCGGCGATCTGCGGCAGAATCTCGAAAATGGCGTGCAGGGCTCGGCTGCGGCCCACGATGTCGCCGAAGTGGTATTTCGACTGGAGCTCCTTGCGCAACTCCTCGACGACGGTCAAATCGCGGAAGGTCTCCACGCCGCCGAGCACCTTGCCCTCGGCGTCGCGAAAGACGGCCGTCGAGATGCTGATGGGGATGCGGTTGCCGTCGGCATCGAGGATGTAGACCGCCTTGTTGGCAATGGGCTTGCCCGTGGCGAGGGTTTCGCGGAGGGAGCAGGCGGTTTCGCAGATGCTGGCACGAAACACCTCGCAGCAGGGTCGACCGATTGCTTCTTCCCGAGGAACGCCGGTGATCCGCTCGGCGGCTCGATTGAAGCAGGTGATCCGCCACTGGTCATCGACCGTGAACACGCCGTCGTTGATCGAGTCGAGGATCAGGTCGCGGTTTTCAGGACATTGCGAGGTGGTCATGAGGGTAGACTATCACACCGAGCGTGATTTGGCCAAGGTCGCCCGTTTCGGCGAACGTTCATTCTTCTCGGCCTCGGTAGTTGGGCGAATCGCCGCGACCGGTTCCAATCTCGCGGCCGATCGCGTGAACCTGCCCGGCAAGGCAGTTCTGGCACGCCTCGGCCGTTTCGTTGAGACAAGCCTTATCGGGATAGATTGCGTAGAGTCGGCGATACTCGGGAGGTGTCAGGTTGGGCATGACCACGTTCGCGCCGCGCGTGAGGCCCAACTCGCGTCCCGACTGCTTGTTGAGTGTGGCGAGGGCGGTCGTGCTGGGGATATTCGTTTGCGGGCAGACGAGCCTCGTCAGGGCGATCACTTTATAGGCCATCAATTCCGAATTGGGCACCTGGTCGTTGCCGGGAACGATCACCTGGTGGCTTGGATCGCCGAGCGGGGTGTCCGGATGAGCCAGGTAGGGTCCGCAACCGATCATGTCGAGATCCAGTTCGGCAAACAGGGCGATATCGCGGGCGAGGTCTTCGTAGGACTGGCCGGGAATGCCCACCATCACGCCGCTGCCCACCTCGTAGCCCAACGTGCGAAGTTGGCGAAGGACCTCGAGCCGGTTCACCGGGCCGCCGGGGCGCGAGGGGTGGATTCGTTCGTAGAGTTCCGGGTTCGACGTCTCGAACCGCAGCAGATAGCGGTCGGCACCGGCCTCGCGCCAGCTTGCCAGCTCTTCCTCGCTCCGCTCTCCCAGGCTCAGCGTGAGCGCCAGGGGAGTTTCCGACTTGACGAAGCGCACCAAGTCGGCGATCACCTCGCCGGTCAGGCCCGGATCCTCGCCCGATTGAAGCACGACCGTGCCGTAGCCGAGTGCCTCAGCCTGGCGGACGCAGGCGTGAATTTCCTCGGGCGACATGCGATAGCGTTCCACGGAGCGGTTGGGAGCTCGCAGGCCGCAGTAGCCGCAGAGACGAATGCACTGATTCGAGATTTCGATCAGTCCGCGGAGATGGACCTCACCTCCCACGTTTTTCTGGCGGGTGTCGTCGGCCAGTCGCCACAGATCGGCGAGCCGTGCCTCGTCGGTTTCTCGCAGCCAGGAAAGGATCTCGTCTTGGTTCATTGTGGCTCCCAATGGGAGGGGGTCGGGCCCGCTCCGTCGAAGACCGGGCAAATCGTGGCAGGTGGCCCGCAAACAGTCTATTATAGCGGTCTGCCACGGCACACCAGTTCAATTCACCGGGGGACCTCGCCATGACCGCCCAACGATTGATTCCTTCATTGCTGCCGATTCTCATGTGCCCGTTGGCTCTTCTCGGCGCCGGCAACCTCGTGTCGGCGGCCTCGGCAGCTCCCCCCAACTTCGTGATCGTCATGGCCGACGATATGGGCTACGGAGACGCAAGCTGCTACGGGAACAAGGCCTACGAGACACCTGCTCTGGACCGGCTGGCCCGCCAGGGGATGCGGCTCACCGATTTCCATTCCAGCGGCCCCGTTTGCAGCCCCACCCGGGCGGGTCTGCTCACGGGACGTTACCAGCAGCGGGCCGGCATCCCGGGGGTGGTCAACGCCGACTTCGCCAAAAACCGGCACCACGGGCTGGTCCCTTCGGAGGTCACCTTCCCCGAACGCCTTAACTTGAAGGGCTACACCTGCGGGATTTTCGGCAAGTGGCATTTGGGCTATTTGCCAAAATACAATCCCGTTCACCACGGTTTCGATTGCTTTCGCGGCTACGTGAGCGGCAACATCGACTACATCTCCCATTTTGACCGTATGGAGGTGGAGGATTGGTGGGAGGGGACCGAGCTCGTGCCCGAGGAGGGCTACAGCACGCACCTGATCACCAAGCACGCCGTGCAATTCATCGAGGCGAACCGCAGTCGGCCCTTCTGCGTGTACGTGGCCCACGAAGCCCCCCATTCGCCGTATCAAGGGCCGAACGATCCGCCGGTGCGAGGTCCGAACAAGCAAAAGCCTGTGCCGAAAGCCGACATTCCCCGAGCCTATCGGGAAATGATGCAGGAGATGGACCGCGGACTCGGCCAGGTGGTTGAGGCGGTGGACCGGCTGGGGCTGGCGGAAAACACGCTGATTTTCTTTCTCTCGGACAACGGCGGCACGGCGCAGGGCACGAACGGGCCCCTGCGAGGCTTCAAGGGGCAGGTCTGGGAGGGCGGACACCGTGTGCCCGCTGTGGCCCGCTGGACAGGCCGTATCGCCGCGGGGAGCGAGTCGGACCAGACAGCGATCAGCCTGGACCTGATGCCGACGATGCTGGAATTGGCGGGGGCCGACGTGCCCGCGGGCCACAAGTTGGATGGCGTGAGCCTTGTGCCCCTTCTTCTGGAGGGCAAGTCCCTTGGGCCGCGACGTCTCTTCTGGGAATACGAGGGGAAGAAGGCGATGCGGGACGGTCCCTGGAAGCTCGTTCTTGCCGAAAGGAAGCAGGCCAAGCCCGCTCTATTTAATCTTGCCAATGACCTCGGTGAGAAAAACGACCAGGCAACTGCACAATCCGAACGTGTCGATCGGATGGTTGCAGAATTCGAGGCGTGGCAAGCCGATGTGCAAACCGGGGCGACTCCTCAGCCCGATTGCGCCGACGCCCCGTAGGGGTGACGTTCTGCCCTCGAGCCCCAGTCCAGATCATCACCCGCAACGGCGGCAGGGATGCCACCGCTACGAGACACGTCTCGCCAAGGGTTGTGTGGCCTTGTCGGGGTCTCTAAAATTTCGTCGCGTGGGGGTTTGTCTCACCCCTGCTCGACAACTCAATCGGAAAGCCGGCGTTTGGTAGCACAGCGAAAGGAGCGGGACCATGAGTTCGAAGAGATGGCCAGCCATGGTGGTCGTCGTGGCGGCATTGGGGGGATTGATTCTAACGCAGGCAGGCTGTCCGTCCACGGACTCCACGCCTCCGGCGGCCAGTTCCGGGGCAGCGAGTCCGGGCGGTACGACGGCAACAGCCGACGCGACACCGGCCCCGGAGGGCGAAGCGGAAGCAGCGCCCGCGGCTGACGGTGTCGTGGGCACGCCCTTCGAAGTGAAGCTCCCCTTGGGTCTTCCTGACCTGCCCATTCCCGAGGACAACCCGCTCACCGTTGAGAAGATCGCCTTGGGCCGGCAGTTGTACTTCGACACGCGGCTCAGCAAGGACGGCACGATCTCCTGCGCCACGTGCCACGATCCCAAGATGGCCTGGGCCGAACATCGACCCACGAGCGAAGGCATCGGCAAGCAAGTTGGCGGCGCCAACTCGCCTACGGTGATCAACTCAGCCTACGCCAAGGTCCAGTTCTGGGATGGGCGAGCCGCCTCGCTGGAGGAGCAGGCCGCCGGTCCCATCGAAAACCCGATCGAAATGGGCCACGATCTGGTGGCCTGTTGCGCCGAACTGAACAAGGTGGAAGATTATCAGAAGGCCATGGAAGCGGCCTTCGGCACCCCCGAGGTCACCTCCGATCGGATCGTCAAAGCGATCGCCTCTTTCGAACGGACCGTTCTCAGTGGCAACTCGCCCTACGACAAGTTCAAGAACGGCGACGAGTCGGCTCTGAATGACGCGCAGAAGCGCGGCATGGATCTCTTCGAAAGCTCCGGCTGTGCGGATTGCCACACGCCGCCCCTGTTCAGCAACTACCGTTTCTACAATGCCGGGATCGGCATGAAGAAGGAAAAGCCGGACGAAGGCCGAAAGGCTGTGACCGGCGACGAAAAGGATCTCGGCAAGTACCGGGTGGCGCCGTTGCGTGAGGTGGCCAACACGGGCCCCTACTTCCACGACGGCAGCGTGGAGAGCCTGGAAGAGGCCGTCAAGATCATGGCCCAGGGCGGCATAGCCAACGACAAGCTCTCCACCATGATGAAGGCCGTCGGCGAGAACGAGTTGAGTGACGAGGACATCAAGAATCTGGTCGAGTTCCTCAAGGCCCTTTCGGGTGAGTATCCGAAGGAGTAGGGGCACGACTCGATGCCTGTAGAGACTTCAACCGGCCGCCGGAGGGTGAGGACCTTCCGGCGGTCGCATTTCTTGGGGGGGATGGTCTATTACCACGCCCATTGCTCGCGCTCTGGGCGTGCCACCCATGAGCAATCCGCTTTGGCGTGTGGAAGACAGCCTAAAGGCTGGACTCCAACCACGGCCCCCCTACGCCGGTTGCTTCTCGTTCATTCTCTGCAGGACGATGGCCGCGACCATACCCAGGATCGAGACGGCGCAGAGGAAGCCGAAGAGGACCTGGTATCCCATCAAGGCGCCGGACCAGCGATCGATGAGCGTTCCGCCCACGAGGGGCATGAAGATTTCGGGCGTGTAGCCGATGAAGGCGATGACGCCCACGGCGGTTCCGGTCATCTGTGGTGGAATGCTCGACTCTTCCAGAAGTGCGTAGTAGATGCCGCGAAACGCGAACATGCCGGTGCAGGTTGCCAGGACATTGGCCCAGAGGATCATGGTCGTGGACGCGCCAGGCGGCGTCACGATGAAGGAGACGTAGGTCAGGCCTGTCAGCACGAAGCACCCGGCAATCACCCGGGATGAAGTGAAACGATCGGCGAGCAGGCCAGCCCCGATGGCGGCGACCGGGCGCACCCAGACGCTCAGTGCGCTGATCCTGGCCGCATGGACGTCGGACCAGCCCCACACGTCCCGTGCGAACTGGGAGTAGTAGTCGCCCCCTTTGTAGACGCAATAGGCGCCGATGATAATCGCGGCCTGCAGCCAAACCGTGGGCATTTTCAGGACCTGCACGAGGTGGCCTTGCGGGGGTTCTTTCGTGCGTGCCGACACCTGTTGGCTCGTGGATCCCGGAACAAACAGCAAGACAAGACTCGCAGCCACAAAACACACCGTGATATACACGTACATCGTGCTGCGTAGGGCCGCCGTTTGCTGTTCCAGCGTGGCCGCTCCTTCCGCCGGCATGAGGCGGCTGAAGAAGAACAAGGCCAAGGTCGCGAGGAGGGCGGCGATCAGACCTCGTCCGCCATCCAAGACGCCGAAGGCTTCTCCCTGCTTGTCGTTCCCTCCCCACTCTCGTGTTGCCCGAATGAGTGCCGCCCAGAAGGGCAGGATGGTCGACATTCCCCAGAAGCCGTAGATCCACTTCATTTGGCCCAGCGAGGGAATTGTCGGGAGAACGAGGCCAGTTACCCCAGTCACCACGAGGGAAAAGGCGAGCAGTTTTTTTGCGGAGAACCGATCGGCGAGCGGGCCGCCCAGGATATAGGAGACCATGGCGACGACGCCGTAGATCGAGAACAGGATCCCGAGCTCGGTTTGCGTGAACCCGAAGACGTCGACGAAGGTGGGCCGGAAGTAGCGAGCGATATGGAAGGGCAGGGTGAAGATGGCTTCGCCCGCCACGATCAGGGTGAGCATCCCGACGGCGCGGCCAAGATCAAATCTGCGCATTCCCATCTCGGTTCTCCACGGTGCGTCGACGTCCCTGCCGGCTCGATCAGGCCTTGTCGATTTCGAAGACCCCGACCATGCCGTGTCCGTATCCGAGGCCCGGTTGCAGTTCGATGACCAGTTGCCGCAGGGCATAGCCCAGTTGCGGTTCAATGATGTTTTCGCGAGGCAAACCGGTTTCCAGCCAGCCGACGCCTTCCACGACCCGGCGCATGCGCTGCATCATGTTTCGAAGCACGGGCGGGTAGGAAGCGGGAATCGGCGAGGGTTCCGTCGTGAAATGCTGGCCCGACTCGTCATAGAGTTGCAGCAGTTCCTCCACGTACATAATCAGCCGGTTCCAGCACATTTGCAGCTGCTCGAAGAAGTCGTTGATGAACTCGAATCCCGGTTTCGGGGCGTAGTCGAACAGGAGCGTGCTGAAGTCGGTGCGGACATTGTCCTCGTGGAGCGAATTCACGGCCTCGCGGAGGGGCTGGGCATGGCGGTTGTACTCGGCCGTGTCCATGTGCCGCCCGATGAGCACGCTTCGATCGAAGTAGCGGAGCGGCTTGATTTCGACCCCCGCGCGGCGGCTTGCCTCGGCCACGATGTTCTCGGCCTCCTGGCGGCAAACCAGGCGGAGGCTCAGGTGCTGCAAACTGTCGCGTCGTTGTTCCCGTTCCTCCGCCTCGTAGATGTAGGAGACGACGTAGTCCATGTTCCGGTTCTGCGTCAGGTCGTTCGTCCACAGCGACTGCCACTCGTAGGAGTAGCGTCCCAGCCAGTCACAGAAGATCACGGCGTAGTCGTCGACGCGACGAGCAATGTCGGCAAGCAGTTCGATGAGCGTCTCATCGTCGTTGTGATGGGAGCAAGTCCCGTACGAGGTGAAATAGAGATCGTAGGGTTTCTCGCCCTCTGGCATGGGGAGGCCGTCCCGGAAGTCGGCCTGGGCGAATTCCAACTTCGGGTTATCGCCGTAGATGCCGCGGGCCTGAACGAGAAGGTCCTCGTTGAGGTCCACGCCTTTGTAGTGGCCGAGCACGTTGGGGGTGAGCAGATTCACCTCGACGTCCTCCAGGTCCGACTCGCGCTGCCGCACGCCGGTGAGGAGTTCGTACCCGTCGGCGCTTCCGCAGCCCAGGTCGAGAATCCGCACTCGCTGCATGACCGCCTGTTTTCGTTCGAGCAGGCGTTGCAGGTGCGGGCGCAGGAACATTCGGGTGATCTCGTCCTCCCAATAGCGGCGAACGTTGTCGTACTTCCCGACAAGGCCCGAGTTCTTTGCGTACAAGCCGCTGCAAACGGCTTCCGTATAAGCTTCCATCTGGTCGATAACAGCAGCATCACTCATGGTGTACTCCGGCTTATTCACTGAGAGTCTTCGGAAGAAGATTCGGAATCTGGCGTGCAATGTCCTGGCGAAGGTCGGCGGGCATCTGCTCGTGCGGAACCTCCAGCAGTTCACAACGCCGCAGGTGCGCCGCGTGAAGCGCGCCGTGCTCGTCGTCCTCCAGGGGGAAACGCGAGTAGACGGGATCGCGACTTGGCAGCGGCAGGTTGTACATGAACGTCTTGTGGCTCGACGCCATGACGCTTCGGATCTGGGCCAGAACCTGTTCGGCCCCTGCCTCGTTCACCGCCGGGTCCGCCAAAGTCCGCTTGACCAGGTCGATTTGGGCGTCGTCGAGAATCGCCTGCTCCGGGCAGAAGGTGTTGGTCCGCTCAAGCAATCCAAAGGCGTAGTGGATGTATTGGGCTCCCGCCTGGGGGACGTTCGTCAGCGTGAGCATCTTTTCGATCGTCGCCTGAATCCCGGGGGTGGAGGCATCGCCGACCCCGGCGGTCGAATAGCAGGGCAGGCGGTAGTAGCGAGCCATCTGGGCGCAGTCCACGTTGTAATGGACGAATTCCGCGGCGGCGTACATGTCGTTGAGGTTGTCCAGGCGCGTTCGCACGGGAACGGCTCCATAAAGGACGGGGGCTCCGGGAGCCACGATTTGATTCAACACGACCCCGGCCAGCAGTTCGGCATTGATTTGGGCGACCATGGCGAACTCGTCGAAGGGGCCCGTAGCCCCGCCCATGGGGCAACTCGAAATGACCACGGGGACGCCGCGCTTCGCGATCTCGATGAGCTTCGTCGTCGTGTCGTCCACGAACTGCAAGGGGCTCTTGATGACGCAGGTGATGAAGGAAAGAACGGGTTCCTTTTGAAAGGCGTCTGCGCCGCCGGCCACCATCTGGCCAAGACGAACCACGTCGTCCAAGGCCTCCAGGTCCGTCAAACCGGCTTGAACGTGCTTGCGGATGTTGTTCAAGCTCGTATAGAACTGGTTGACGTCCTTGTTCTCCCCCGTGATTTCAGGGTCTTGAATGTTGACGTTGCGGATGAAGAAATCCAGGTGTTCCAACTGGTCGCAGAGATGGGCGGATTGTCGCAGTCGCTGGATGGAGCCTCGCTCCCGCACGAATCGGGGCGCGCCGTCCTCGAACTGGACGTCCAACCAGACGTTGGTTTCCGCTCCGCTTCCGAAGCGAACGCGCGGCTCTTCCGCATCGAGGATCAAGCGGTTCTCCGGGTCTCGCGCCCCCAGAACAATCTTGGACGGCGCACTTGCCAGGGCTGCATCGACGACCGTGTCGGGAATACGAATCCGCGGGCAGTCGCCGCCGTTCTCGACCGTCGCTCCGACGCGTCGGAAGCACTCGACAGCCTCGGCGTTGTAGCAAAGGACGCCAGGCTCCTGGAGCAGTTTCCGGGAAATCCCGTCGATCAGTTTGATCTGGTCCGCCGTAAGGCGATCGTGGGGCGTAACCAGCACGCCTTCACGCTGCCGGGTTTCGTTTGTGTCTTGTATATCTGTCATTGTATTCGTGGCCTTCCGTTCCGGGCAGTCAGTTCAAGGCGACCTGGCGAATCGCCGGATACTCTTCGAGGATTTGCTGGCGTACCTTTTCGGGCAGGCAACTCGCGCCCTCGGCGGCACACACTTCCTGCACCACCTGCCGCGCCCGCGCCAGGGCAGTGTCGTTTGGTTTCAACGACGTTCGCTTGTCGCGGTTTGCCAGTTGGGGTGTGAAGAACTCCTGACGCATGTTTCGCACGGTGTGCTCTTCGGCGATGAAGTCCTTTCCCGGGCCCTTCTCGATGAGCAAATCGAGAGCCAGGGATTCGTCGTTGACCTCGATCCCTCGCAGCACTCGCTGGCACATCCCGAGAATCTCGTCGTCCATCACGAGTTTTTCGTAGGAGACCGTGAGGTCGGATTCCATGAGTCCTGCGATGTCGTGGATGTAATTGGCGCCGGACATGGCGACCAGCAGGCTGGACATGGCGCTTTCATAAGCCGCCTGCGTATCCACCTCCTTGGAGTCCGTGGTTCCGCCCGTGGAGTAAAGGGGTATTTCGAAATGCTGGGCCAATTGGGCCACGGAGGCGTTGATCATGGCCCTTTCGATGGCGCCGCCCACGTGGTCCATGGTCCGCAAATTCGTGATCGACCCGACGCTCCCGCAAATCCCGGGGGCGCCTTTACGGACACACTGGACCAGGGTGATCCCAGCCAGGGTTTCGGCAATATGCGTCAAGACGTTTGCCGCCAGGGTGATGGGCGACGTGGTTCCGCAGATGGGCTCGGTCGGAACGACGACGGGAAGCCCCTTCTGGGCCAGGTAGCAGGTCATCTCGCCGTAGTGATCGTCGATCTTGAAGGGACTGATAATCAGGGTGATGAACGACACGAAAGGTCGCTCGCGCAGCGCCTCCGGGCTGCCGGCAATCCGTTCCGCGATTTCCACCGCCTGCTTGCAGCCGGTCATCGAGTAGATCCCGCCCATCACGTGCTTCGTCGTGTTGTTCAAGGCGTGATAGAAACGATTCGCGTCGATCTCGTCGGTTGCCTCCACGTCGTTGGGGAACACGTTGATCGTGAACAGATGGATGTTGTCCAGGCGCTCGACCATGCGGGCATTCAGGATGACGTCCTTGACGAGGGAAGGGCGGTGTGTGCCGGTCGCGGGATCGAGCACGTAGATGGCCGTTCCCCCTGTGCCGTAATGGACTCGGTTCTTCTCGAGCACGCAGTCGTATGCGTCGTCGCGGCCATAGAGGGTGATGGACGACGGGTTGGAGGCAATCGCATCCTCGACGAGTGAGCGCGGCAGCTTGACGATGCCGGTGTCTTCGTCAAGTTCCGCCTTCGCTTTCTTGAAAGCTGCCTGGGCGGATTTCGAGTAGACGGCGACTCCCGACTTCTCGAGGACTTCAAAGGCGGCCTCGGCGATTCGCGCGAGATCGGCCTGATTGAGCGGGCGATAGAGTGACGACGGGATCCCCGGTTCCCGATGAGAATAAGCGTCTGCCATTACTTCCTTCCACGTTGAGCTTGATCGTTTCCAGTCGGGGCCAAGTCGCCTGGACAACAGCACCGATTTCGGTTCACTGTTTCGATCATTTGGTATTTGAGTTTCGTGTTTGTTTTGGATTTCTTCCCGCCTGTGGTTGCCGAACCGCACTCGCTCCTTTAGAGGGCGAGTTGCTCGACAATCCCTTGGACGCCGCGATCGTTGAAGATGGTCTTGGCTCGAAGTCCCGGGCAGCCTCGCTGCCGGAGGTTCTCCCACAGAGGCGCCAGGTACTTCTCTTCCCCCAGTCGCCGCTTGGACAGGCCCTGCTCGGCAACTTGGAGCATGCGCCCGGCGAGTTCTTCCAGGGTGAATTCTTCCGTGGCCCCTTCCAGGCCGTCCCTGCATGCCACCTCGCGGGCATGGCGCAGCGACGCCCAGGAGTATTGCGACAATTCCGCCCAGGCGGCATCGGCCGCCGAGACGAGGCCCAGGGTCAGGGCTGCCGCCGATTCAAGTTCCTCCGGAGGTTGCTGGTCGAAGACGCGGTTCTCGACCGTGAAATATCGGGAGATGCGGGCCGTGTACCAATAGCAGGAATTGTGAAGGCGAATGTCTTCGGGCGCCGGAGTGAGCGCGATCGGCTCGCCTTGAAGCGTCCGTCCGGTCGCGCCGGTCGAGCTGTAGTAGTCCGCAAAGGACTTGTATTCGGGAAGCAGGATCGGCTGGCCGTCTCGCTGAACGTAGATCGGCGCGAGGTTCTCGATGGCGCGCACGTAGTCCTTGAGGTCCTCGAAGTGTCGCACGGGAACGCCAACACGTCCCTCGGCGGGCTCCCACCAGTCCCAGAGTTTCTCGTTGACGCAGAGATAATCCTCGTCGCAACGCCCCTGCCAGATTGGCGAATGGGCGGTCAACGCGATCTGGGGCCCGGCAAAGCCGTTCAAGACGTTAACGGCCTTCGCGGCGTCCTCGGGCTCGATACTCACATGCACGTGACTGCCGGCATTGACCGTGAAGAGATGGACATCGTCGCCGTTTTCCGGTGAGATGCGTGTGTTCGAAGGGAGCGCTTCCTCCCAGAAGCAGGAGCGTGCTTTCTTGAACAGCAGTTCCTGGCTCGGAGGTGTGATCGGCTGGATCCCGTAGGCCAGGAAGCGCACGTTGTGCTCGGAGGTAAACGGCGCCACCTCCCTTCGCAGGGCTTCGATCGATTCGGTGAGTTCGAACAGGTTCGAGACATGGGCGAGCGAGAACTCCGCCTTGCAGTAGCCGGTCTCACAAGCGGCAATGGTGTCGTTGTAGGGTCCGGCGATCTTGGCGCCGGCAAGCTGGCCGGTTACCGGGTCCTTGATGGCTTCCCAGCCGTTGCCCACCAGGAAACGCCACAGGGACCGAACGGTCTCCAGGGAAACGGCCCGACCGTCCAGTTCAACCAGGGGGAACTTCAGTTCGGCGCCGATCCGTCGCTCGCGGAACTCGCGCAACGCGACCGCTTCGTGGAAACCGTCGATAAATTGTTGATAGATCTGCGACACGAAGTCGACTCCTTGCCCAAACGGTTCAACGCCGCAACCCGACGTTCACAAACATGTGCGCACCATGCGCGAGAATCCCGAACCGAAACGCTGAATCAGGTCGCGTTGCTCGGCTCGTCCGACCAGGCCCCCATGACGTGGCCTTCGCCTTCGATGACGAACTTGTAGCTGGTCAGTTCCTCAAGCCCCATGGGGCCGCGGGCATGGACCTTGTCGGTCGAGATGCCGATCTCCGCCCCCATTCCAAGCGACTCGCCGTCGCAGAACATGGTGGAGGCGTTGACGAGCACGACTCCGGAATCGACGCTCGAAACGAACTGATCGGCATGGGCCGGGTCGCCCGTCACGATCGTATCGGTATGGTGCGAGCCGTAACGATTGATGTGTTCGATCGCTTCCGTCACCCCCTCGACGATCCGAACGGAGAGGATCATGTCGAGGTACTCCGTGCGCCAATCCGCCTCGCTTGCCGGTTCCAGGTGATCGTCGATTCGGCAGGCTTCCTCGCAGCCCTTCAGCGTCACTCCGCAGTGACGGAGCGGATCGAGCAGGTCCCGCAATTGACTGCTTGCCTGCCGCGAAACGAGGAGCGTCTCGGCCGCGTTGCAGACCTCGGGCATGAGGCATTTGGAATCAAGCACGATGTTGGCCGCAGTCTGCAGGTTGGTGATTTCGTCGACGTAGACGTGGCAGATTCCCTCGTAGTGTTTGATCACGGGGATTTTCGAGTGCTCGGCGACCGATCGGATGAGGCCCTTGCCGCCGCGGGGAATGACGAGGTCGATCAGTTCGTCCAGTTGCAGCAGTTCTCGCACGGCTTCGTGCGATCCTGAAGTGACTTGAATGGCGTTCTCCGGCAAGCCCGCCTCCGCAAGGGCGTGTCGCCAAAGCTGGCCTAGAAGTCCGTTGCAGCGGTTGGCCTCCGAACCTCCCCGGAGAATGGCCGCATTGCCTGACTTGAGGCAGAACGCCCCGGCGTTCACCGTCACGTGAGGGCGCGCTTCGTAAACCATCAGAATCACGCCGAGAGGTACACGAACGCGAGCGACCTGCAGCCCGCTCGGCCGCACGTCCTCGCGGATCTTCTCCCTCACAGGATCGGGCAGTTCGGCAATTCTCAGGAGGCTCCTTTGCCTCGACTGGATTTTCTGCTTCCCGAACCGAAGCCGAGCCACCATGTTCGCAGGTAACCCCGCGGAAACAGCGGCCTCGATGTCCTGCTGATTGGCCTCGAGCACGGCCTCGGTGTGCTCCGCCAGGCTGTGGGACATGACGTGGAGCGCAAGGTCCTTCTGCTCACGTGGAGCGGTAGCCAGCACACGGGATGCAGCACGTGCGTTTTCCGCAATTGCACGGGCGCCGTCAGACGGCGAGTCCAGTTGAACCATGGGCGTCTCCTCTCAGACCGTCGATTCGCAAGTGGGCCAGAGCACAATATCTGAAATCTGGACCCGCTTCGGCATTGCGACACAGAGCAGCGCCGCTTCGGCAAGATCGTCGGGCTGGAGCCGTTCCTCTTGCGCCCAGGGCAACTCCGCCCCCGCCAGGTCGGCCCAGGCCGTGTTCACCGCGGCCGGACACAGGACATTCACCCGGACCCCGTGCTCTCGAACCTCTTCATAGAACGAACGACTGAAACCGAGGACGCCGAACTTAGCCGCCACGTAGGCCGCATAGTTGGGATAGTGCTTCATCGAACAAATCGAGCCGATATTGATGATGTTCCCCGAGCCTTGACGTACCATATGGGGGACCACTGCATGGCAGCCGTAGCAAAGTCCTCGGAGATTGGAGTCGAGTTGCCCGTCCAGTTCCTCAACGCTAGTCTGGAGGAGGGGCTTCGCGACCGCGTGACCCGCGTTGTTGACCAGGATGTCGATCCGACCTCGTTCTTGAATCGTTGATTCAACCAAACGACTGACCTGGTCGTAGTCGGTGACGTCGACCAGGCACACGGACGCCGTCCCGCCCGCCGCATCGATCTGACCTTTAACCTCGTCGAGCCTTTCCTGGCGGCGAGCGGCCAGAACGACGTGGCTTCCTGCGGAGGCGAATCGCCGAGCAATGGCGGCTCCGATTCCGGAAGAGGCTCCGGTGACGATCGCCACCTGATTGGTTAAGTCACATTGAACAGCCACGCCACCCCCCTAGAGAACTGGCATCTCAACGAAGAGGAAGCATTTGTTCGGGAATACTTCCAAGACGCGAGGATAATATTTTGTACACAAAACTTTTTTACACAAAGCGCAAACCTTCATTGTGCGGATTGGGCGTTGGAATTCAACCGTAATTCGCTAGATTGAAGCAGCTGCAGGCCGGATTTTCTTGACCGCGATAGCGAGAATAGAAAATAATTGTATTCAATGATTTTCCTTTGGAGCGGTGATTTCCGACAATGAGCGACTCCCTCAGCTTGGAAGAGCAGGTCATTGCAGCCCTGCGAAGAATTACTCGGGCCATTGACCTCCATTCGCGTCTTCTCCTCAAACGGTGTGGTCTGACTGCCCCTCAATTGGCGGCCCTTCAGGCGATCCAGCGTTTGCAGCCGGTCACCGTGGGCTCGCTGGCGCGGAGTATTCATCTGGGGCAGGCGACGGTCACGGGCATCCTGACGCGAATGGAAGATCGGGGCTTTGTTGTGAGGACTCGCGGCAGCCAAGACCGGCGCAGCGTGCTGATTGAGCTGACGCCGGCTGGGAGCAAGATTGTGGAGGAAGCCCCCTCACCCCTTCAGGAACGGTTTTACCAGGAGCTATCCCGTCTTCACGAATGGGAGCGTACCATGATCCTGGCGACGCTCCAGCGAATCGCATCGATGATGGACGCGGAGGAGATTGAAGCTGCCCCGGTCCTCGCGTCCGGATCTGCAGAAGCCCCGGAGGAAGATGTGTCTCGATATCTCGAGAAGGCGGTTGTTGCCGGCGGAGAGGGCGCGCCCGCTGACGAATCGTAAGGGGGCCGCGCAATTTCGCAGGCAAGAAACAGAAATGGGCGACCCACAACAGGTCGCCCAAAAGTACCCCCACGGGGAGTCGAACCCCGGCTTTCGGACTGAGAATCCGACGTCCTAGGCCACTAGACTATGGGGGCGGACGCTTATCATCTTCGGCCACTTTCGTGGCGAAACCTTATTTTTACCAACGGCTTTTCCGCCTGTCAATTGGCCTGGGAAGCCCCATTTGGCGAATTTCCCGCCTCCGGACGGCCCCCGGTCTGCACCGTTGCCGCTCTCGTCGAGCTCCTTCTGCAGTCGGGCCCGAACCGTGTTGTCGAAGGGGCCATCCTTGAGCTCGTCCAATAGAGGGATGAGTCTCAGGCGGACATCGGCTTTGTTGTTGGGCTGCTCGAGCTGTTCATAAACCTCATACTTCCCCGCCAAAGCATTCGCTTTCATTCCCCGTTCCGTGTTTCCCGCAAGCACGAAGAGTTCGTCGTACTCCTCCAGGGCCTTGTTCCATTCGCCCGAGTCCATGTAGATTTCGGCCAGGCGCAACCGCGCGTTGCCCACATCGTATTGATCCCCGCTGTCCCCCCAATATTCGACCACGCTTCGCCAGGCCTGTTCGGCCGCCCCGGCATCGTAGGGGACTGCCGCGTCCGCCTCCATGGCAAGGCGGACCTGTTCTCCGAGCGAGCGTGCCTTCGGAAAGGCTGATTCCTCCGAAACATCGCCCAGGAGCGGGGGGGCAACTACCGTAGCATGAGCAATCCAACCGCCCATCGCGAAGGCGGCTACTGTCGCCAGTCCGTAGAATACGAGCATGCGTCGCCGGCGGCGGGAGTCGGTCCCACTTTTCATCACGACGCTCAGCCGCTGGGTGGCCGCATGGAGCGACGTGCACGCGATGTCCAGGCCGGCCGTGTCCAGGCCTGGCACGTCGTCTCCCAAGTCATCGTCGAGATGCTCGTGAAGCAGGGGCCGAAGTTCGCGAATCAACTCGCGAGCCGATTGGTGCCGATGATCTGGCGACTTGGCCATCATCTTGTGGATGATCCGGGCCAGGGCCGGCGGCAGATCGGGACGCACGTTTTCAAGGGGCTCTGGCGTCTTTTTCAAATGCTGGACCGCCACCGCCAGGGCGCTCTCTCCCGAAAACGGCGGATGACCGGCGAGCACGTGATAGCAGGCAATTCCGAGCGAATAAAGGTCGCTCCGATGGTCGAGCGCCTTGCCTTCGGCCTGCTCCGGACTCATGTACAAGGGTGTGCCCATCGTCATGCCGGCCTGGGTGAGTTGCACGCTTCCCTCGCGCTGCAACACGCGGGCGAGTCCGAAGTCTGCCACCTTCACCTCGCCCGACCTGGTGAGCATGATATTCTCGGGCTTGATGTCTCGATGGACGATCTTCTGGTCGGCGGCTTTGGCCAGGGCCGCCGCCACCTGTCGCAAGACCAGCAACGCCAGTTTCAGATCGAGCGTGCCGTTGCGAGCGAGGTACTGATGGAGATTGACGCCTTGGACATACTCCTGGGCAATGAAGTGGACCCCGTCAATGCAGGCCACTTCATGAACTTGGACGATATTCGCATGGATCAGGGAGGCGGCCGCCTGGGCTTCACGGCGAAATCTTTGTACGCACGTGGGGTCGGAGGCCAATTCGCTCTTGAGCACCTTCAGCGCGACCTGGCGACCGAGTGAAGTCTGGTCCGCCAAGTACACTTCCGCCATAGCCCCCCGTCCCAACCGGCGCAACACGTTGTAGTCGCCGAGTTGCTTCCCCGAAAGGTCGATGGTGGCCGTCGGTCTGGTGTGGTTCTCGGGTTCGGTCATGAGCGGAGATGCAGGGTCCAGGCTCCCGCCAAGGCATCGAAGTGTCGACATCCCCTATCAGTATGGGGTGAGGGACACAAAATGGCAAGGATCTGGGCCGACCGAAGATGGAATGGTTCAGCAGCACGGCACCCCCCCCAAAGGGAGGTTTTTCAGGGATCGCTCAGGCTCGGTTGGCCCGAAGGCGGGTCCCGTATTGCACGCTCATTTGGATCTCTTCCGCCGAAAAATTGCCGGGCAAGTAGGCGCCGCTGATCTTGGCATTTTGAAGGGATGCCCCTTCGAGATCGAGGTGCCGCATGTCGCAGCCCCGGAAATCGGCGTCGCGAAGATAGGCATCGCGCAAGACGATGCGTTGAAGATTCACCTTGCGAAAATCGGTCCCTCGTAGATCCGTGCCGCTGAAGTCGACGACGTCGCGCCCTTCGATGTTCTTGTGGAAGGCCTCGACCTCCCCGACGCGCAGCAGTTTGAAGGCGGGATCTTGCAGGAAACGTGGCGCAGCCATTTTGGCAACCTCTCTCTCAGACTTAGTTCCGCGATCTCGACAAGCCCGCCTGGACAAGAATAGGTCACGGAAAAGCGAGAGATCGTCACGAGTCGGGCGGCGGTGAGAATCGTTGCAGAGCGGACAACTGGCCCCACCTGGCAGGAAGAACCGTCCCCGGCGGGAAAGGAGGGCCTTCCGTTGCCGGGCTGGTGAGTTCTCCGGGACCCTGATAAGCTGACAGCTCGAAAAACTTGGCTGCCCAACTCCTACCCAATACTTGCACGGAGCCCTGCCATGCGACGATTCGTCCACTGGATCTGGAGCCACGGTATTCTGTCCACCTTCCTGACGGGCCTGTTTGCCATCCTACCGCTGGTGATGACCGTGGCGATTGTTGTCTGGGTTGTCGGGTTCATTCGGGGCTTCGTGGGGGCCGACACCTTCATTGGCGACCGGATCGAGCAACTCGGCGGCGCCCCCGTCGGAACGGCGGCCACGACTTTCCACTACCTTTTCGGCTGGGCGATCGTTCTGGCGGGAATCTGGGCCTTTGGGGCCCTGCTGCAGACCACGTTGAAAAGCAGCATCGAGAACGGTTTCCAGGCGGTGATCGAGCGGATCCCGATCATCAACAGCGTCTACAGCACGGCGAACCAACTTGTGGGCATGGTCCGCAAGAGCGACAGTTCCGAACTGAGCGGCATGAGCGCGGTTTACTGCACCTTCGGCCAACCGGAAGGGACCGGGCTGCTCGCTCTGATGACCACGCCCGACGTCTACCGCTTCGCCGGACGGGATTGCCACATCGTCTACCTGCCCACATCGCCCGTCCCCATGACAGGCGGCATTTTGTTTGTCCCAGTTGAAGACTGCCATCAGGTGGACATGTCGGCCGAGGAAGTGATGCGAGTCTACTTCTCGCTGGGGATCCTGGCCGCGCAGGTGGTTCCCCAGTCCAACCAGGTCAAGGACGGAGGCAGTGAGCAGTGAGCAGTGAGCAGTGAGCAGTGAGCAGTGAGCAGTGAGCAGTGAGCAGTGAGCAGTGAGCAGTGAGCTGTGAGCAGTGAGCAGTGAGCAGTGAGCTGTGAGCAGTGAGCAGTGAGCTGTGAGCTGTGAGCTGTGAGCTGTGAGCTGTGAGCTGTGAGCGGAGGGGGTCCGAGGCGAAGTCAATTGGGAGGGCGACTTTGGTGCTTCGAAAGCCGTTGTTCTGCCGTCCTTCAGTCTTCAGCCTTGTCCCTACCGTCAGTCGGTTTCGCTTTGAGATCATAGGCCAAGGTGCGATCCTGGCGGCGAGCCAGTTCGCTTGCGTGACGGCGGCCCAGAGCATCGCGATGGGCGGCCACCCAGTCGCTGAGCCGGGTCGAGCCGGCCGGGGGAGACTCCACGTAGAGCAGGCCGTCCATCAGCCCGAGGATCTCCTCCCAAGTGACCAGCACGTCGCCGCACGCCTTGCCGAGAAGGATGCCGGCCCAATAGCCTAATCGCGGCGGAACGGAAACGATCCAGCGCCGGCGAAGGCCCAGGATTCTCGCGATGCTCGCCACCAGTTCCCGATAGGTGAAGGTCTCCGGCCCGATGGCGTCGATCACCGCGTCGTCGCGGCGACGTCCCTGGTCGACGGCCAGTTCCGCAAGATCGTCCACGTAGATGGGCTGGAGCTTGTAGCTTCCGTCGCCGAACACGCCGAACAGGGGAAGCCGCCGGAGCGCCCAGGCGATGTTGTTGACAAGAATATCCTCCTTGCCAAACAGGACGGTTGGGCGAAGGATGGCGTGCGAGACGCCTGTTTCTCGAAGGGCCTTTTCGAGGCAGGCCTTGCCGCGAAAATACTCCAGCGGCGAGTTCTCCGACGGGTTCGTGATGCTCACGTGAACGATGCGCCGCACCCCGGCCCGGGCTGCTGCTTGGAACAACGTCTCCGTGTTTCGGACGGCGTTGGCGTGGCTGAACGTGCGATGATTGAAACGCACCCAGTAGGTGTTATAGAGGACTTCAACGCCTTCGAGCGTCCTGGCAAGCTGTTCGGGTCGGTCAAAATCGAAGGGGTGGGCACGAACGCGATCGCCGAAGGGATTGGGACGGTTCGGGGACCCCGTGAGCGTGATGACGCGTCGGTCGTCGGCCAGGAGCCGCCGGGCGATGTACTTTCCGGAATACCCGAAAGCGCCGGTGACGGCATGAAGTTCGTCGGAAGCGGTCGCCATGAAGAGGCCTCGTTTTCTCGACAGGGGTTGCCGGGGCATCCCAACAAGTAGGTTACCGCTTGCCGAGCGGAATCTTTTCAGGGGGCGTGGCGGACACTTTCTATGCTCTCCCAGTTTATCCATCCGGCTAGGGACCGCCAGAATTGGCGTCCTGCGCTGGGGCAGTTCTCAAACTTGCGAATCTTCGTAAGTCATGCTCCGGACGAGGCTTGGGGCAATGCGGTCAGGGAATTTGAAGATTTTTCTGCCTCTATTGCACGGTCCCCCCCGGTAGTTGCCACTAATTAGACAGAGGTGAATAGCAACCCGCTCGGCCATTTCTCGACGTGGATCCAAGACTCATGCGACTGACACTGCGAAACCTGCTGGCCTACATGGACGACATCCTGGACTCGGAATCGGCCCGGATCATCGGCCAGAAAACCGAGGAGAGCGAATTCGCGTCCGGGCTGCTGAACCGAATCCGGGACGTGACGCGTCAATCGAAACTTGGGGCTCCGGAGGTGATCGACCGCAAGGCGGCCTTGGACCCGAATACGGTGGCCGAGTATCTGGACAACACGCTGCCCACGGACCGCGTGACGGACTTTGAAAAGGCCTGTCTCGATTCCGATGTGGAGCTGGCCGAGGTTTCGGCCTGTCATCAGATCCTCACCCTGGTGCTTGGTGAGCCGGCGGAGGTTCGCCCGGAAAGCCGCACGCGGATGTATCATCTGCCCGAAACGGCGGCGAGCCACACTTATGTGGAAACCGCCAAGACGGACCCCGGCAAGGAGACCCGTCGAGTCGATACCCCGGTTTCGATCCAAACGAAACATCCGCAGCCGCGAGTGCCCGGATACTTGTTGGAGGCGAGGCGCCGACGTCGCCGCATGCTGTTGGCGGCTGCCATGGTGCTTCTCGTCGCGGGCCTGGGCTATTGGGCTCTTACCAGGGACAAGGGCGACCTGGTGAGTTCCACGGAGCCGCCCCCGGTTGCCGAGGAACCGGTTGCCGTCATGCCGGACCAACCCGAACTTCCTGCCGAAACAGGTCCCGTTTCGGGCAAGCCGTCGGCCCCAACTGAATCGCCCGCACCACCGGAGCCCTCTTCGGAAGTCGTTGAGCCGGCACCCCCGGCCATACCCGCCGTTGCCGCAGCGGATCCTGAGACGGCTCCAGCCGAGCCTGAAGGTCAATCGGAGGCGATGCCCGACTCGGTCGTGCCGGTCACGGCGGTTCCCGTTCCTCCGCCCGCAATCAACGCTTCGTCGGAGACCCCGCTCCCCGTAACACCTCTCGAACCGGAGAGGGCGGAAACTCCCCTGGATCCGGAGCCCGGCCAAATGGCAGGCGTCTCTCTGCCGCCCACCCCGTTGGACGACCAGGAGACGATGATTGCCGAACCAGCGACGCCGGCGCCGGTTGAACAGGGCCAGGAAGTTGCCCGTCTCATCACGGCCGACGAGATGCTGCTGGCAAGCCCCAATGAAGAAGGCCCCTTCCGTCGGGTTGTCATCTCCGTTCCCTTGCAGACCGGCCAACGGATCGTTTCCCTGCCGACATCGCGACCCGTGATCCGTCTTGCCGACAAGATCGACGTGGGGTTGGTGGATGGGGGAGAAATTCACCTGTTGCCGCCCGATGAGAGCGGGACCCCCGGCCTTGAGATCACGGCTGGGCGTATGAATTTTCTGCCGACCGACGAGGCCCAATCGGTTTCCTTGAGACTGCGTTGCGACGGGGTCGACGGAATCCTGACTCTCGCCGATTCGACCACGTTGGTGGCGATGGAAGTGGGCCGGGCGGAGGGACCAATTCAGGATCCTTTGACCGAGCCGGCCCCCGTCACGGCGCAATTGTGGGGCGTTGCCGGAGACTTTGTCTGGAGCCCAGACGGCGGGGCGGAGATGAACCTGAGCCAACCCATGTCGATCGATCTGGTCGCCGGATCGCAAAATGCCCCGATGCCGTTGGAGGCACCGCCCTGGGTCCGCAACGATCTGACGGGCAGGCTTTCCCGCCAGGCCAGCGGAACCCTGAACCGGGGCCTGGACCCCGAAAAGGACGATGCCGATCTGGTTCTTCTCGAAAACGTCGTCCATCGGCGCAAGGAAGTGCGCGAACTCTCCCGCCAATGCCTCAGTTGGATCGAGGATTTCGGGCCGATCGTCGAGGTGCTGAACGACCGGGAACGCTATGCGGAATGGCCCAACTTGATCGACCTGTTGCGGAGTTCCGTTCGCCGGAGCCCACGAACCGCTCAGGCCGTTCGGGAGGCGATGGGTGTGAAATACGGTCCTCGGGGCGAGGAGTTGTACGAACTTCTCTGGAAGTATGACGTCAAGGATCTTCCCCCCGAGTCTGCCCGGAAGCTTGTCGAATATCTCGACGATAGCATTCTGGCTTGCCGTGTGCTGAGTTTTCGGAACCTCAACCACATCACGGGCCTGGGCTATTATTACCGTCCCCAGGAAAGCGACCTGGAACGGGGGCCGTCGATCAAACGATGGGCGAACTGGGCGGAACGGATCGCCAAGTCCGCAAATCCCGAGGCGGATGAGTCGACGGAATAGACGCCCGACAAGCCTGCGACCGTCTTTCCGCCCCTCGTTGCTAAGGGAAAGGCCCTCCAGCGACGAATGGAACGGGCCTTGGCTGCCCCTCCTCGTGGGGCATGCGTCTCCACCCGTGTTGCGCCTTTCCGTTTATTACTATAGAGGCGCGATCTTCTTGAGTTTCGTTCTGGGAGCTGGTCTTGGAAGCCGGATTGTTCCTGGAAACGCCCAAGCCTTCGCGGCCATGAGTCGGGATGAGCGTGTGGGAAGGGCCCTGATTGGGTTGACGGATCCAGATTGATGTGAGGTGATGGCCATGAGCGGAATCGGTTGTCCAACGCGTGAAGAGCTGACAAGTTTCGTCCTGGGAGAGATCGCGGAGGCCGATGCCGATGCGATATCGCGGCACCTGGAAGGATGCGAACGTTGCGAGGCCACGCTGACCGAGCTGGACGGTTCCACGGACCGCCTGATCGATCTGTGCCGGCAGCCGGCCCCCATGGACCGTTATTCACAAGAGGCCGCCTGCCACGATGCGGTCACCCGCGCCATCGCCTTGGGAGGCGGATTCGACGACGCGACCGAGGTCACGCCGGCCGAGCCGGGCAGGCAGCAGGAGGAAGAGGACGAGGAGCCGATTCTCGGCCAGATGGGCGACTACAAGTTGGTCGAGGAGCTGAGCCACGGGGGCATGGGCACCGTCTATCGGGCAGTCCACATTCGGCTTGGGCGAGAGGTGGCCCTCAAGGTCCTGCCCAAGGGACGCCACACCGACCAGCGCGCCGTGGCCCGGTTTGAGCGTGAAATGGCAGCGGTCGGAAAGCTCGACCACCCGCACATCGTTCGAGCCACGGATGCGGGCGAGGTCGAAGGCGTTCAGTATTTGGCCATGGAGCTGATCGAGGGATTCGACCTGACGGAACTGGTCGACTATCTCGGACCTCTCGGGGTGGTCAACTCGTGCGACATCATCCGCCAGGCAGCCCTGGGCCTCCAGTGCGCCTATGAGCAAGGCCTGGTCCATCGCGACATCAAGCCGTCGAACGTCATGGTGACCGACGCCGGGATCGCCAAGATCCTGGATCTGGGCCTGGCCCGGTTTCACATCGACAAGCAGTCGAACGTCGAATTGACGACGGCGGGCCAGCCCATGGGAACGGCCGACTACATGGCCCCCGAGCAGGTGGCCGACACGCATTCGGTGGACATTCGAGCGGACATCTACAGCCTGGGTTGCACCTTCTACAAGATTCTGGCGGGCCAGCCGCCCTTTGGCGGCGTGCAGTACTCCAGTTCCTTCGACAAGATGATGGCCCACCGCAAGGAAACGCCTCCCTCGATCCAGGAGTTTCGTCCCGACCTGCCGAAGAAGGTGGTCGCGATCCTGGAACAGATGCTGGCCAAGGATCCGGATGAACGATTCCAGAGACCAATCGATCTGGCCGACTCGCTCTTTCCGCTTTGTGCCGGCGCCAACCTGAAGGAGATGGTGGAAAGTGCCTGGGATGCGGCGGCAACGGCGCCCACGCCCCAGTCGACCGCCACCGCGACTTCGAGCCACGGGGAAGAACCGAGCACGGCGCCCCAGCGGCGTGCGAAACGCCGGGTTCAGACCGCGGGATCTTCCACCCACAGCAAGTCGCGAAGCCAGTATTCCAACTTTTACGTCATGCCGCCCCCAGCCAAACCCCAGTGGGCCTTGTGGCTCATGATCGGCGTCCTGTCGAGCCTGCTGGTGGGGATTGTTGCCGCGAATATCACCACCTGGTTCCTCAATAACCATAGCGAGGAATCGCCGCCGCCCCGACCCCTGGCAGGATCGGGCTGGAACGTTCCCCAACAGCCTTCGGTCGAAATTCCAGCAGCTCGGAAACTGACGGGAAAGACGGGCCGACCCCTGCGTGTGCGAGGCGCCATGGGCAAGGACGTCCTGGTATCAGATCCCGCGCCCCTTGATGGCGTTGCCAGTTGGACCCTGGAAACGGTGGGCCATCGGACTCCGATCCTCTGCGCTGCCGCAAGCCCCAAGGGAGAAGTTCTGGCCACCGGTAGCGGCGAGGGAGCTGTCCGTCTCTGGGATCTGAAGAGCGGCCAACTACGCTCGATTCTCATCAATCCGGACAACGATGGTCCCGTGCGATCGCTGGCATGGGCTCCGGGAGGCGACTATCTGGCAACCGCCTACGAGGCGGGCAAGTTGATCGTCTGGGATACGCGCACGGGCAATGTGCTGCCCGAGGACTTCAACTCACGTTCAACCGAACCAAACTCGCTGGCCTGGTCTCCCGACGGAACTGTGTTGGCCTATATTGACAAGCGCATGGGTCAGGACGACTTTGACGACGTGATGCTTTGGGATTTCAAGGCGAACACGTCGCTCCAGCCCTTGAGCGGGGCCAAGGGGAGATTGCAGGTGATCGCTTATTCCCCCGATGGTACTCGACTCGCCGCCGGAGGCTCCGATCGGCTCCTTCACGTTTGGGATCTGGCGTCCGGAAGAGAGCAAGTGTCCATTGCCGTGGACGATTCCAGTCACGGCCCGATCTCGGCCCTCGCCTGGTCGCCCTGCGCCACCATGATCGCGTCGAGTTGCGACGGTGGCGGAAGCTACCAAGGGACCACGATCTGGTCGCTTGAGGATGCCAGTCAACTGGGCAACCTGCAAGAGCATCTCGGTGGCGACCAAGCCCTTGTATGGCTGGCCGATCCACCGATACTGATTGGAACGGGCAACGGTCGTGATGGAAGAACCCGCTACTACGACCTGACGACGGGAATGGTGCGTCAAGAAACCGAAACAGGTCGCAGCTTGCTGTGCCGGGTCGGAATGACGGACCGGGTGCTCCTGGTTCAGGAGAGCGGGGACGTTTGCCTCTGCGAAGCCTCCGGTCTGGGCCGATCGGACGCTCGTCTGCCCCTCCATCCGGGTACGCCAAGCGCTCTGGCAATTGCGCCGGACGGACAGGCGATCGCCTGCGGAAACCAAGATGGTTCCATCCGCTTCATCAATGCGATCAGCGGCAAGTCGGAGCGAATCGGCGTGGACGGGACAGTCCATGCCCTCGTCTACAGCCCCGAGACGGATCCGAACGAATCCAAACTTGCCGTTACCACGGAGACCTGGAACAGGGCTCGGCGGGAAATGGAACTGACAACGACAGTGTACGGGGTAGAAAAGCACAATCAGGTGTGGCGGTTTCAGGATGAACGGATCGTGGATCTGGCCTGGTCGCCTGACGGCAGCTCGGTCGCGACCGTTGGCGACCAGGTGATGACTTGGGACGGCAAGACCGGCGACTACCGCGATGAGTTCGACGAGAAGGCAACCACGGTTGTTTGGGTCAAGGACGCCGCGGCGCTGGCTCTGGGATCGCAGGCTTCCGTGGATCTCATCGACGCCAAGACCGGGGATTCCCTGGCTTCGTTTGAGGGAACGACGGACACGAAACGACAGCTCGCCTGGTCGAAGGCCGCCGGCATGCTCGCGGCCACGAGCGGGAGCGGGCCGGACGCCGAGATCGTGCTTCTGGCGCCGGATTCGGGGACTCCGAAAGTTCAAATCCCGGTCCGCAGCCACGATCAACCGGTCATCGCCCTGGGCTGGCAGTCCGACGGCAAGGTGGTCCTGAGCGGCAGCCGTTCGGAAACCTGCACGTGGGATGCGGATTCAAAGGACCGAATCGGCAAGAACACCACGGGCAGCCAGGCGTTTTCGGCAGACGGTACTCTGGGGATCCTGGCCGGTCCCAGCGTGATCCGCGTCCATCACCCACAAGACCGCGGCCTTCTGCGGACCATCCTGATCTTCAGCGACTACAAATACGCAGTGATCTCCCCCGAGGGGAACTACGACGGGGCGTGCCAGCCAGGGGATGTCCGGTACGTTGTTCAGACCCAGGAGGGCCAGGCGACGCTCGACGAGGGGCAATTTGCCGCTCAGTACGGGTGGAAAAACGACAAGAGCAAGTTGGCGCCGTCCCAGCCCTAGACGGGGACAATCATCGCGGCTCCGCATTTCGTCTTGGCCGAGAGAACCCGTTTTCGAGTGGTAATCGAGCGGCTCAAGTGGATAGCGGGGCCCTAGGCTTCGCTCCAAATCCAAGCTAGGATAGGAGTTTCGTGGATTTGGGGACGGTTGCGGCGTCATGGAAACGAACATAGCGGCGGGTATTCTAGCGTTGATTGCGAGGTTTCTGAGCGGGGCCAGCGTGCGCTGGATCGACTGCCATCCCGACCCGTGCCAGCGTGTCTACTTCGCCAACCACACAAGCCACTTGGATGCGGTGGTTCTCTGGTCGGCCCTGCCGCCTGAGGTGCGGTCCCTCACACGGCCAGTGGCCGCCAAGGAGTATTGGATGGGAGGTCCCATCCGCCGTTACCTGTCGCGGGAGGTTTTCAACGCCCTGCTGATCGATCGCACGGAGATCAAGGTCCACCAAAGTCCCGTCGATTTGATGATCCAGCAAATCGGCCACCAGTACTCGCTGATCATCTTCCCCGAAGGAGGGCGATCTTCGGGACCCGATGTCGGGGAGTTCAAGAGCGGACTATACTACCTGAGCAAGAAACGCCCTGACCTGGAATTGATCCCGGTCCACATCGACAACATGAACCGGATCCTGCCACGAGGGGAGGTTCTGCCCGTGCCGATGTTGACCTGCGTGACCTTTGGGCCCCCCATGTGGCTGGAGCGCAAGGAACCGAAGGTGAAGTTCCTCCAGCGGGCGCGCGAAGCGGTCCTGCGTTTGAAGGAAACATAAGGCAAACCGATCCGATGGATGCACTCACCCTCGAACTCTTTGGCGGCGTGCTCGTGCTGCTGGGCATCGCCTCGGCCGTCGTTCGCTTTCTCAAGCGGCGCGTCGACCTGGGGCTCGATCCGGCCATCATCGAGACCTTCCGCCTGCGAGTATGGGCCTGGTGGCTGCTCTTCGCTCCTCTGGTCGGGGCGTTGCTGGCGGGGGCCTACCTCACGTTTTTGCTGTTCTTCATGATCTCCTTCTGGGCACTCCGCGAGTTCATCACCCTCACGCCAACTCGACCGGCGGACCACCGCGCCCTTTTCTGGGTCTTTTTTGCCTGCACGCCGCTCCAATACCTGTTCCTCGCATGTGCCGACCAGCCCTGGTTCGAACAGCGTCTCGGGATAACCGCCTACGAGATCTACAGCATCTTCATTCCCGTCTACGCCTTCCTGCTGATTCCGGCGAGAATTGCCTTCTCGGGTGATTCGAAGCGGTTCCTGGAACGAACGGCCAAGATTCAGGCGGGACTGCTGATCTGCGTCTACTGTCTCAGTTACGCTCCGGCTCTTCTGACCCTCAAGGTCGCGTCCCAAGAGCCGCGGGTCGCCCAGCGAATCGACGACACCGAGCAGGCCGAAGCTGCCTCGAAGGCAGCGAGCGAGGAAGTCGATTCGGTGGCGGACATGATGCAAATGGAGAATCTCAAGGACATGGCCGAGGCAGGCCTCAAGCGGCCCTATGAACCGGCCGGTCCGAAATACCGTCTCCTGTTTTTCTTTGTGCTCATTGTGCAACTGGCCGACGCCTGCCAGTATGTGTGGTCCCAGATTCCCAGCCGGCATCCCATCGTGCCGTCCATCAGTCCCGCGCGCACCTGGGAGGGACTTCTGGGCAGCGCGGCCAGCGTCACCCTGATCGGGGCCGCCCTGTCAGGCGTAACCCCCTTCCATTACTGGTGGCAGGCGGCCTTCGCCTCGTTTGTCGTTTCCCTGACCGCCTTCGGGGGCGGGCTCACCATGTCCGCCATCAAACGGGACCGCGGCGTGAAAGACTACGGCACGCTCATCGAAGGACACGGAGGGGTCCTGGACCGCATCGATTCCATGTGCTTCTCCGCCCCCGTCTTCTTCCACCTGACCTGCTTCTTCCTCAAGTGGCCGTAGGGGGCGTCTTGACGCAGGTTTTGACTGCGTCACCGCCGCTGCGTGGTGCGTTGAAACGCACCCTGCTAGTGCTCTGTCACGCTTAGGAATTGGGGTATGTCTCGATGTAACGTGTTGGCACTGGCTGACAAGCAGCCAGTGGCACCCAAGATCCCAAGCTTGCCAGAGCGTTAGCCCGAATCAGAGGTACTGCTGATAGGCGGCCACGGCCAGCGTGTCGCAGCGTTCGTTTTCCGGGTGGCCGGTGTGGCCGCGGACGTGGGTGAAGTGAACCCGGTGAGAGGCCAGGAGGGCGTCCAGTCGCCGCCAAAGCTCTTCGTTCTTCACGGGCTTGAAGCTCTTTCCTTCCTTGCGGCGCCACCCATTGGCCTTCCATTTGGGCATCCACTCGGTCATGCCCTTACCGACGTAGGTACTGTCGCTCACCAGTTCCACACGGGTGGGGCGTTTGAGGGCTTCGAGCCCTTGGATGACCGCCAGAAGCTCCATTTGGTTATTGGTGGTTTCCCGTTCGCCCCCGGATTGTTCGAGTTCCTTACCCGTGGCGGGGTGGCGTAAAACGAACGCCCAGCCGCCCGGGCCGGGATTCCCGCTGCACGCGCCGTCCGTATAGAGAATCACCTCAGCGTCGTTCGAGTTCGTCATGGTTGCCTGCAATGGGAGGAAGGAGGTGGACAGCCGAGTCGGAGCGGTTTCACGAGGAATTGGAGGGAGTGTCCGGACCGTCCGGCGTCTTTGCCGGGGAACTCACCGCGCCGAGACGAGCCCGGTCGAAACGCGAGGACTTGGCGAACTCCTCGAAGTCGGCGGTCAAGGGCGAATCGAGGATCGGCTTTTGTTCGATCTGCCAGGGCAGGCGCACGGTGAAGGTACTGCCCATCCCCAGTTCGCTCTGGACGGCCACCTCGCCTCCGAGGAGGTTGCAGAGTTCGCGGCAGATCGACAGGCCCAGCCCGCTGCCGCCGTACTCGCGGGTCATGGCGTCGCCGCCCGGCACACTCGTGCGGCCTTGGCGGAATTTCTCGAAGATCGCCTGCTGGTCTTCTTCCGCAATGCCGACGCCCGTGTCGATCACCTGCATGACCAGTCGGCCCTGGCTGTCGCGCGCGGCGACGACCTTGACGCGTCCGCCCTCGGGCGTGAACTTGATGGCATTGGAGAGGAGGTTATTGAGGATCTGCTGGATCCGCCCCTGGTCCTGGTGCATGGGCGGCAGGTCGGGCTGAATTTCTTCGAGCAGGTCGATGTTCTTTTTCTCGGACAGGGGTCGGGCCATGTCGCACTGGGCGCCGATCACGCGGCGCACATCGAAGGACGTCAGGCGCAGCTCCATCTTGCCGCTCTCGACCTTGGCCAGGTCGAGGACGTTGTTGATCATTTCCAGCAGGAGCCGGCCCGACTTCTGGATATTCTGCACGTACCGCTTCTGCTTTTCGTCGAGGGCGTCGATCGAGCGCAGCACGTCGCTGAAGCCTAGAATGCTGTTCAGGGGCGTGCGCAATTCGTGGCTCATGGTCGCCATGAAATCGCTCTTGATGCGGTTGGTCTCGTAGAGTTGCATGTTGAGCTTGGCCAACTCGTCGACCTTGACGTCGAGGTTCACGTTGGCGTCGCGGAGTTCGTCCTGGGCGTCGACCAGGTGGCGGAGCATCCGGTTGAAGGCGACGGCCAGGGCTTCGAACTCGTCGCTGGTGTGAATGTCGGCACGCATGTTGATGTCGCCGTGGGCGATCGCATCGCTCACGTCCCGCAGATGGCGCACGGGGCGGACGACCACGTAGCGAATCACGATATAGAAGGCGATCATTGCCAGGAAGGCCGTGATGATTGCCACGGCGAGAAGCCAGTTCCAGGCCTCGTTAAACGCATCGCGTAGCGCCGCGTTCGGCAGCGTGATCTTGGCCACGGCCATCAAGTCGCCTTCCGTCAAGTTCTCCGTGGGGATGGGGAAAAACGTTCCGGGCGGCGCATGGTAATGGCACACACCAAGACAGTCGCGTTCCGAGTAGACCGGCTGATAGTAGTAATACATTTTGTTGCCGGGAGACGATCTGGCTTTTGGTGCGGACGCGTTTTCTCCCTTGAGGAGGGGATGTTCGGCATAATACTTGATCAGATCCGCTTCATATTGGTCGGTGGCGTGGCCCGACTTGGACTCCCCATAGCGGGGAGCATCGGGGCGGTACAAGAATTCGGCTTTCACTCCCTTTTCACTGAGTTTGTCGGAGAAGTTCCGCATGAGTTTCTCGGACTGTGCTTGCCACATCTTGTCCGGAATATCCAAGCCTTCCCAATGAACCTTGAGCAGCAACTGGTCAACCAGCCGCTCGGCCGTGACCGGATTCTGCTCGTACACCACCCTTTCGGTTACCCACCAGTAGAGCCAGAGGCTGAACGCCATCACCACCAGCAGGAACACGCCGAAGAGGAAGAGGCACTTGATCTCGAGGCTCGTCGCACCCATGGCGCGGCTGATTCGTCGATTTGCCATTTCCACACGTTTCCAAACGGGCTACGTTCGCAACCCGGCCTACGCAAGAACAGTTTCGCTAACCCGTTTATTTTATGGAAATTGCGACGCCACGCCAGAGCGAAAACTCCCGCTCCATCGTGACGTGCGAGTGCGGGGTGGGGCGGGGTAGTCGAAAGCCCGGGAAGATCGGCTAACCGAAGAGATCGTGTGCTTCTGTGTCGCCGCGCTGCGTGGGCTTTTGGTTTGCTTTGGCAGCGCCGTTTCCCAGGCTCGCGTCTGGGGCTACAATCGTATCGCCCGGCTGTGCGGGCTTTCTCCGGTCGCAGGTCCGCGCCGCGCGACGAAACATCTCAGTCACCGATGAGCACCACCAATATGACTTTGAAAGACCGCATGGATTTCGCCGTCGCCATCGCTCGTGAGGCGGGGGGTGTGACCCTCGAGTACTTCCGTCAGGAGGGGCTCGCGGTCGACCGCAAGAGCGACGATTCGCCGGTAACGATCGCCGATCGGCTCGCCGAGGAGTTGTTGCGTGCGAGGATCGCCGAGACCTATCCTGACGACGCAATTTTGGGCGAAGAGTTTGGCGAGGTGGCAGGAACGAGCGGCTATCGGTGGGTCCTGGATCCCATCGACGGCACGAAGTCCTTCATTCACGGAGTCCCCCTCTACGGGACCCTTGTGGCGGTCGAGCATGGCGGAGAAGGCGCCGTTGGCGTGATCATGATCCCGGCCCTTGAGGAATGCGTCTACGCGGCCCGGGGCCACGGCGCCTGGTACACGCGAGGCTCGGCGGCTCCTGTCCCCGCTCGCGTCTCAGATGGCCAGCGTTTGAGCGAGGGGCTTTTCCTGACGAGTGAGGTGATTTGTTTCGACCACGTGGGGCGTCAGGAAGCCTACGCACGGCTGCAATCGGCAGCCCGGCTGACTCGGACGTGGGGCGACTGCTACGGATTCATGCTTGTGGCCACCGGTCGGGCGGAAGTGATGATCGACGCGTACCTGAACCTTTGGGACGCGGCCGCCTTGCAGCCCATTCTCGAAGAGGCGGGCGGCTGCTTTTCCGATTGGAAGGGCAAGCCCACGATCCAGTCGGGTGAGGCCGTGGCGACCAACGGCCACGTTCACGAAGAAGTTCTGGCCATCACCCGCCAGTACGAAAAACGCCCCTTTCACGAGCTCGGCTGAGGCTGGGCAGATTTGGCAGTCGGCGCGGGATCCGCCTCTCCCAGCCCGGGCCAGTCCAACGCTTCGGTCCAGATGGTGTCTGCGTCGCGAAGGAAGAACACGCGGATTTTTACCGGGGTGGTAAAACTGGCCTTCGGCAGGGAAAGAAACAAGGTTCGCTTGTCGGGCGCCCACTCCTCCAGAAGCGGATAGATGGCCCATCGCGACTTGTCGTGGAAGGCTTCCTTGTTGGGCTTGAGGACTTCAGTCTCGCAGGTGACGCACACGGAAGGTCTGCCCAGCAGGTTGCGATCCCCGACGGCGGTGAAGTCGATTCCCCGCCGGTTGAACTCGACCTTCGTCGCCGTGCCGCTCGCGGCATCTTCAACTTCGTAGACCTTGACGGTGATCTTGTCCTTCATGAACCCGTGAACGAACATAAGCGGGCGAATCCTGGCCGACTCCACTTCGGCCGGAATGTAGGTTCGCACCTCGACAGACGGCTTCTTGTGGATCACCCAGGGGTAGCGAATCACCAGCATGGGTTCGCCACCTGCCGGAGTCTCGATCGTCGTGTATTTCGCTGCCGGGCTCTCGTCCGCCCGTGCGGTCCCCGACGGAGTCGCAAGCAGGACGCTGGCCAGAAGAACGATCGGCAGGCAGAGGAAGGTCAGATTCTTCAACATGGCGGGGCTCCAGACTTGCTCTCCGGGCAGGCTCGGGTGGCAGCAGCCCCCACTGTGGGGCAATTTGGTCGCAGTGGACTGCTCTATCTATTGATAGTCTCTTTTCTCCCAGCTTGCCAATCTTAACTGGGACAAATCAAGTTTTGCGGTCCTTTGCGTCGATCAGAGGAGAATTCCGGGCCGATCCCGAAACACGGGGCGCTTCCCCCCTCCCGGTGACTAGGTTGCATTCGGAGTTGGGCGGCATTTCCAATCCCGGCGACCCTTGCATCCCGCCCCATACTCTATATACTGAGAATTTTGCCCCCGGTGTCGATTAGTCCCCTGGCGGGGTAACGAAACAAAACAGATCTTACTGGAGTATTGTTCCGATGGCTCGCGTCTGTGAAGTGTGTGGCAAGTCGACGCAGATGGGTAATTCTGTCGATAAACGCGGTAAGCCCAAGTACTTGGGTGGTGTGGGCACGAAGCTGACGGGGATTTCCCGTCGGCAGTTCAAGCCGAATCTGCAACGGGTCCGCGTGACGACCAAGAATGGCACGAACAAGACGGTGCGCGTTTGCACGCAGTGCCTTCGCAGCGGCGCCGTCACGAGGGTCGTCCGTAGCGCCCCGTTCAAGCTTCCGGTGGATGGCCAGAAAGCCACTGCCGAGAAGAAGAAATAGCCATGGCCATCTCTCGCGAAGAGGTCGAAAAGGTCTCTCTGCTGGGACGCCTGCTCCTGTCCGAGGCCGAACTCGAGACGATGACGGCCCAAATGGGGCAGATTTTGGGCTACATGGACTTGCTCGAAGAAGTCGACACGGACGACGTGGAACCTATGGCCCATGCGGTGGAGGTGTCTGACGTCTTTCGCGTGGATGAAGCCCGACCCAGCCTCGCACGCGACGAAGTGCTCGCGAACGCGCCCCAACGGGACGACGAGTGCTATCGCGTGCCCGCGGTCCTCGGCGATTCGTAATTGCTGCGTCGTCCCCATCGCGGTGGCATCCCTGCCGCCGGAATCGTGCCGGGTATTGGAGACATTACGGCGGCAGGGATGCCACCGCCACATTGTGATACGGCGGCAAGGATGCCACCGCTACAGAATACCGCCGCCCCTTCGTGTTCGCAGGCCCCTGCTGATTGGGAAGGAATTGCTGTGTCGTTGACTGCACTTTCAGCCTTGGATCTGCTGGCGAAACTGAACGCCTCGGAGGTGACCTCCGCCCAGGTAACGCAGGCGTTTCTCGATCGGATCGCGGCCTTCGATCGCCAGATCGGCGCGTTTCTTGACGTCGATCCGGAGGCAGCCCTGGCCCAGGCGTCGGCCATTGACCAGCGGCGAGAATCCGGAGCCCCCGTGGGTCCCCTCGGCGGCCTGCCGGTGGCCATCAAGGATCTGTTGGCGACCGAGGGCCAGGTAACCACCTGTGCTTCCCGGATTCTCGAGAACTTCCGCCCGCCCTACAACGCCACGGTCATCGAAAAGGTTCAGGCCGCCGACGGCGTGATTCTCGGCAAGACGAACATGGACGAGTTCGCCATGGGCGGCTCCACGGAGAACTCGGCCTACCAGCTCACGCGGAACCCGTGGGACACGACGCGGATCCCGGGTGGCTCCAGCGGCGGTTCCGCGGCCGCCGTGGCCGCCGGCATGGCGCCCCTGACCATCGGCTCCGACACGGGCGGATCGATTCGTGCCCCGGCCGGCTGGTGCGGCGTGTGCGGACTGAAACCCACCTACGGTCGGATCAGCCGATACGGATTGGTGGCCTTTGCCAGCAGCCTCGACCAGATCGGCCCCTTCGCCGGCTCGATCCAGGACATGGCCCTCCTCCTGGAAGTCCTCGCCGGCCATGACCCCAAGGACTCCACGTCGGTCGATCGCCCGGTTCCCGGCTACACCAAGACGGTCGATCAGCCCCTGGAGGGCCTGCGGTTGGGGATCGTTCCCGAACATTTCGGTGAAGGCCTCGACGCCGACGTGGAAAAGGCGATCCGCGAAGCCGTGGCGGTTTACGAATCGCTCGGCGCGACGGTCCGCGAAGTTTCCATGCCGCACAGCAAGTACACGGTTGCCACCTACTACATCATCGCGCCTTGCGAGGCTTCCAGTAATCTGGCTCGTTACGACGGTGTTCACTACGGATACCGGACCGACGTGAAGCAGGTCGTGGCCGATCTGGAAGCGGAGCGCAAGAAGTGCGAAGAGGCCGGCGACCGGGCCGCGGTCGAGAATCTCGACAGTGCCCTGGTGCGGATGTACCGCAAGACGCGGAGCGAGGGATTCGGTCCCGAGGTGAAACGGCGGATCATGCTGGGCACCTATGCCCTTAGTGCTGGTTACTACGACGCCTACTACCTGAAGGCCCTCAAAGTGCGTCGCCTGATTCGGCAGGACTTTGACCGGGCCTTCGAAGAGGTCGATCTGATTGCCGGCCCCGTGACCCCCACGGCCGCCTACCCGATCGGCGACAAGGTGGACGATCCGCTGGCCATGTACCTCTGCGACCTCTACACGGCGAGCACGAACCTGGCGGGAATCGCCGGTCTTTCGATCCCCTGCGGGTTGAGCAGCGAAGGGCTGCCCATCGGGCTCCACCTGCAGGCCCCGCCCTTCGAAGAGGAACGACTCCTGCGAGGAGCGGCCATGTTCCAGAAGGCGACGGACTGGCACACGAAGAGGCCGAAGTTGGAGGCATAGCGGGCGGGTTGCTGGTAATCCGCGCCGAAGGAAAAGTATAATTGCCTATTGGAAGAATTCGTAGCCCTGATATCCTACCCACGGTTGTGCAATTGGAGACAGGTCCATGTATGAGCGAATCACCGTAAATGCCCAGCAGATGGGTGGTGTTCCGTGTATTCGCGGACTGCGGATCCCCGTGGCTACCGTGATCGGCATGATGGCAGAAGGGATGACGATCTCCGAAATCACAGACGCCTATCCGGATTTGGTCGAAGAGGACCTGCGTGAGGCTCTGCGATTCGGAGCAGACGCCGTTCGAGAACGCGTGCTACCGGTGGTGCCAAGCGCATGAGGCTGCTCATCGACAACGCCCTTTCTCCGAAGGTGGCAGCCTTGCTCGCGGAGGCGGGGTACGAGGTCCTGCACGTTCGCGACATCGGGATGCAGGCGGCTGCAGATGAAGAGATTATGGCTCGGGCGTTTTCCGAGAATCGAATTATCGTCTCGGCCGACACGGCTTTTGGAACCCTGCTGGCAGCTCGTAGGACAAGCAAGCCCTCGTTCGTTCTTCTGCGTTGTAGTATTCGGCGCCCGGACGAACTGGCCGCGATGCTTGTGGCGAATCTGCCCTCCCTTACGGAGATATTGCTTAAGGGAGCGATCGCAGTAATAGAAGATCATCGAATACGAATTCGTCAATTGCCGATCGGGGAAGACCCAAGTGATTGAGAACTTCTCGGGCTGAACACGAGACGCTGGATGGATAGCTCCGGAATGGCAGACAAAAACAAGAGACCCTACACGATCGTCATCGGCCTGGAAGTTCACGTGCAGTTGCTCACCGAGAGCAAGCTGTTCTGTGGCTGCAGCACCACGTTCGGCGCGGAACCGAACACGCAAACCTGCGCCGTCTGCACCGGCACGCCGGGCACGCTGCCCGTGATGAACCGCGAGGCCTACGACCTCTCGGTCAAGGCGGCCTTGGGACTGAATTGCCAGATTGCCAAGTTCACCAAGTGGGATCGCAAGAGCTACTACTACCCCGACCTTCCCAAGGGCTACCAGATCAGTCAGTTCGACCAGCCCCTGAGCTACGACGGCTATCTCGACATCCCCGATCCGGAGAACGAGGACCTGACGCGGCGAATCGGCATCATCCGAGCCCACCTGGAGGAAGACGCCGGCAAGAGCATGCACGACGAGGTGGCGGGCAAGGCCGACAGTCGCATCGACCTGAACCGGACCGGCACGCCCCTGCTGGAAATCGTCAGCGAGCCCGACATGCGGAGTCCGGCCGAGGCCAAGAACTACCTGACCGAGTTGAAACTGCTGCTGAACTACCTGAACGTGTCGGACTGCAACATGCAGGAAGGCAGTCTGCGGGTGGATGCGAACATCAACCTCCACATCGACACGCCCGACGGCAAGGTGGCCACGCCGATCGTGGAAGTGAAGAACATGAACAGCTTCCGCGCGGTCGAACGGGCCCTGGCCTACGAGGCCGAACGGCAATGGGACGTGTGGCAGGACACCCGTCAGAAACTGGGCGATGTTCCCAAGCAGACCCGGGGCTGGGATGAAGCGGCCCAGGTTACCAAGGGCCAGCGCAGCAAGGAAGAATCGAGCGACTACCGCTACTTCCCGGACCCCGACCTGGCGCCGGTCACCATGACCGACGAGGCGATCGAAGCCATCCGCCAGACCCTGGGCGAGCTTCCCGCGGAACTGCGAAATCGTCTGGTCCGGCAATACGGGATTACTCCCTACGACAGCGACGTCCTGGTCAACCAGGGCCGCGAACTGGTCGACTATTTCGTCACAGTGGCCAACGATTGTGGCGATGGCAAAGCCGCCGCCAACTGGATCCAGCAGTCGGTGCTGCGGACGCTCAACGAAGACCAGATTTCGATCGATCAGTTTCCCGTTTCGGCGGAACGACTTGCGGCGTTGATCAAGGTGGTTTTGGACGGCAAAATGGAGACCAGCCGCGGGCGCGAGGTCCTGGCCAAGATGATGGAAACCGGCGTGACCGTTGAACAGGCCATGAAGGAACTGGGGATCGCCGAGGTCGACGAGTCGGACCTGGAGGCCCTCTGCGCCGAGCTGATTGCCGCCAACCCCAAGGTTGTCGAAGACGTGAAGCAAGGTAAACTTAAAGCGGCGGGGTCGCTGATCGGGCAGGCCAAAAAGAAGAACCCGAACGCGAACGCGACCCGGGTGCGCGAAATTTGCCTCCAGCTAATCGAGCAGATGTGAGCATCATCACGCTGACGACCGATTTTGGTGAGGGGAGCCCCTACGTGGCGGCGATGAAGGGCGTGATCCTTTCGATCAACCCGGACGCCACGCTGGTCGACATCACCCACACCATCCGGCCCCAGGATATCCAGCACGGGGCAATCGTTCTCGGTGACGTGGTCGAGCTGTTTCCCGACGGTACGATTCACGTGGCCGTCGTCGATCCCGGCGTGGGAACGGAGCGGGATATCATCTATGCCCGCATCGGACGGCAGCAGTTCGTCGTGCCCGACAACGGTCTGCTGGGGAAGCTGCTCGAACGAACGGACGCCGACCAGGTGGTGCGACTCGAAAACGAGGAGTTCTGGCGCCAACCGGTTTCGAACACGTTTCATGGCCGCGACATCATGGCCCCCGTGGCGGCCCATCTGAGCCTGGGCGTTGCCCCGGAAAGGCTCGGCGCCGTTGCCGGGAATATTCAGAAGCTCGACCTGCCGAAGCCGCAGGTTCGTCCGGGGCGAATCAACGGCGTCGTTCTCGAAGTCGATTCGTTCGGCAACCTGATCACCAACATCACGGCCGATCTGCTGGCAGGCTACCCGACGGACGAACGGGTGTGTGTCGTGTGCGGCATCTACGAAACGTGGGGCATCCTCAGCGCCTACGCCCAGCAGCACGCCGGAATGTTCGTGGCCCTGGTCGGTTCGAGCGGCCGGCTCGAACTGGCCATTGTCGAGGACAATGCGGCCAAGCGTCTGGGCCTTCAGGCCGGAATGCCCGTCACCGTGGCCTGGGACTGAGCCCGCACAGGTGATAAGCTGAAAAGCTAGTCGACCCGCCGTAAACGACGGGCCTAATTCCGCCTACGGCGGCGAACGACCATAAATGGCCGTCGATTGAAGGCGATTCCTGACGCGGCAGGCGTCGGCGTGTCCGCCTCGCCGGCACAAGATGGCGCAACAGTCGTCCCTGCATGCCCAGTCACCACCAACGGCCGCCCGTTGAAATCGAATCGAAGAATAGATGGATCAACCCACACGCGAGGAACTTGAACTCTGGGATCGCCAGATTGTCTGGCATCCCTTCACTCAAATGGCCGAGTACGAGCCGTTGATTCTCGAGCGTGCCGAGGGCTGCACGGTCGTGGACATGGACGGCAACCGCTACCTGGACGGAACGAGCAGCCTGTGGTGCAACGTTCATGGCCACCAACATCCGCGTCTCGATCAGGCCCTTCGAGAACAGCTTGATCGCGTGGCCCATGTGACGAACCTGGGCTGCTCGAACCCGATGACGATTCGGCTGGCCAAGCGGCTCGTCGACCTGGCCCCGGAGGGGCTGGCCCACGTTTTCTTCTCCGACGACGGGGCCACGTCGGTGGAGGTGGCCTTGAAGATGGCCTTCCAGTACTGGCGTCAATGTGAGACGCCGCGTCCGGAGAAGAGTCGCTACCTTGCCCTGGCCGACGCTTACCATGGCGACACGGTGGGCAGCGTAAGCGTAGGCGGCGTCGCCAGGTTCCACGCCATGTTCGAGCCGCTCCTGTTTGCGACGGACCGACTCACGTGCCCCAATCCCTACCGCCCGCCGGTCGGGGTGACGGAGGTGGAGCTTCTGGAACACGCCGTTGCCGAACTGGAAACGGTCTTGGCGGAGCATCATGAACAGATCGCGGCCATGGTCCTCGAACCGCTCGTCCAGGCGGCGGCCGGCATGATCGTGCACCCGCCCGGCTATTTGAAGGCCGTCAGAGAACTCACCCGGAAGTACGACGTGTTGCTGATCGCCGACGAGGTGGCCGTCGGCATGGGCCGAACCGGCAAGATGTTCGCCTGCGAACACGAGCAGGTCGCCCCCGACTTCCTTTGCCTGGCCAAGGGGCTCACCGGCGGCTACATGCCCATGGCGGCCACGCTCACCACCGATCGTGTCTGGAACGCTTTCCTGGGCGACTACGCCGAGTCGAAGTCGTTTTTTCACGGCCACACCTACGGCGGGAATCCTCTCGGAGCCGCCGTCGCCCTGGCCACGCTCGACGTCTTTGAGGAGGAAGACACGCTCGCGCAGATGCAGCCGAAGATCGCCCGCTTGGCCGAGCACCTCCAGCGGATCAAGGCCCTGCCCCACGTGGGCCACGTTCGCCAATGCGGCCTGCTGGCCGGAATCGAACTGGTAAGCGACGAAGCGACGAAGGAACCTTACCCCTGGCAGGAGAAACGTGGAGTGCGTGTCTGCGACTATGCTCGCACAGAAGGCGTCCTCCTGCGCCCGTTGGGCAATGTTGTCGTTGTCATGCCCCCGCCGGCCATTTCTCTGGGAGAGCTGGACCGGATCTGCACCGCCGTTGAAAATGGAATCTGCGAGGCCACAAAAAGGAGATGACCGGCAACAAATGGCCTGCACAGTTGGTGGACGCCCTACTGTTGTTTCGCCGCGCTGCGCGGGCTGACTGTCTGGTCTTTTTCACACCTTGTCGACCACGACCAGTTTCCCGGCGGCTCGGAGTTTTTCGGCCAGGAGCGGGATGGTCTTGCCGCGGGTGAGAATGCCGCGTTGACGGAAGGCGATGTCTTCCGTGGCATCGTTGCGAGCGGCGCCGAGGGTGATGTTGACGCGATCGGCCACGTTCAGAAGGGAGCACAGCTCCGTTACCCCGCTTTCTTCCTTGAACGTGCCAATGTCCTCCTCGAGCAGGTTGAACACCTGGTTGAGGGTAACGGCGCCTTCGGTGACCAGGTCGATCCCGTCGATGCCGTAGCGGGGCGGCGCGATTAGCGATTGGGGAGCCCGTTCGAGCCGGACCGTCTTGCCGAGGTGCCGGGCGACGATCTCGGCCGTCTTGCCACCGCAAACGACCTTGAAGCCTTCGCTCTCAAGGAAGCGGGCGGTCACCTCGTCATCGTCTTCGCGATCGGCGGGAGGGCCGGTGAGCAGGTTGACGACGATTCCCGAGCGGCAGCGCGCCAGCGCCACCGTGCAGTCGTCGCCGCCGCGAGTCCAGAGCCGGCGGGCTTCGCGATGGACGTAGTCGGGGATCTCGCGATGGGGCACGCCCTGGCGGAGGCAATTGCTGACGTAGTTCATCACTCCCGCCGTCTGCCAGCCGTGTGGCAGGGAAGATCCGATCCCCGCCTGGGTGATTCCATCGGTCATCAAGAGCAACGATTCGGTCGGGTCGAGGGAGCACTGGGCCTCGTCGACCAGAGTGCCGGCCAGTTCCAGGGGGTGGGCGATGACGGGCTCGGCTCGGTGCCGCCCCACAACCAACGGTAACGGCGCTTCGTAGGCCAGGACCGTTGCGTTGCCGTCGCCCCGGATTCTCGCGATGGAAAACGCGGTGTAGGGCTTGCTGATGTCGCGCCACTGCTGCATGGTTTCCACGACGAGTTGGACGGCGCGGCGGAGTGAGAAGCCGAGGCGCAAGAGTTCGAGCAGACGGGTGGCGCACATCTGGCCCGCAATGTGGGCGTGGGGGCCGGAGCCGATTCCGTCGGCGCAGACGAGGGTTGTGCCGGCGACGGTCCGTTCGCAAAGGAACACGTCGCCGCAGAGGCTGCCGGCGCGCTTGGGGCTCTGGCTCAGCTCGGTTTCGACGTGTATGTAGCCCGCAACCATTTTTCTCCCGCTTTCGCGGCGGCCGATTCGTCGTCCTGCTCCTGCTGTTCGGCCAGGAGCATGAGCCGGTCTAACAGCGCTTCACCCCGTGCCGTGCTTTCGCCGAGGGCGGTGGCCACGGTTTCCGCCAGGTTCATCTGCTGGTTGAGCAGTTCCCGGGCTTGCAGCACGGTCTGGGTTCGCAACTCGTCCAGTTTTCGCTGACTGCTCTGGGTGTTGGTCACGTTCACGAAGATTCCCACGTATTGTTTGTCTTCTGGCAGGGGATAGTGGACCTGGTGGCAAACGAGGTCGTATTTCTTGTGGTGGACGGTTCGCTCGACGAGTTGTTCCTCACCCGTGGCGAGCCGTTCGAAAGGCTCGGGATCCATCAGGTGCGAGATGGGACGTCCGCAGACCGTGTCGGTGCAATGGAAGTAGCGTCGGAAGGCGGGATTCATGCCGAGGATCTGGAGCCGCTCGTCGAGGATGACGATCCCGTTGGGGCTCGTTTCGATGATCCGGTCGACCCGCTGCTCAGCCAGCCGTTTCATATAGGGCAGGCACATTTCCGGTTCGGCCAGGCCGCGGATCACGGCAATCGCTTTTTCCCGGCAAGTCGAATAGCCGCAAGCGCCGCAGTTGAGCTGATTCTCTTCCGACCCCTTGCCGGTCTTGTTGAGCACGTTGCGAATGGCCTCTTCGCTGATCTCCTGGTTCTCGTTCAGGGCGAGCCGCTCAAAGCCGGTGGCCAGCTCGTCCGCGGAGGGCGGATCCTGGGTCGCTTCGTCGAGCTTCCGGGCATAGTCCAGCACTCGCTTGCGCCGGGAGAAGGTGTTTCGCTCGGTGGTCATGCCGGGGCCGTTCACGCAGCCCCGCGCGCAGAACAGGGGCTCGACGACCAGTGGCTGGGCCGTTTCTTCCAGGGCGGCGAAAGCGTCGTCGATTTCGTTCACGCCGCTGATCGCCAGGACCCGACCGTCGAGAATGTCCGTGCTCCAGCCCATCGTTCGCACGCAGCCTCCCTCCAGCGGAAAGAGCTGAGCCTCGCCGGTGGGCTTCTCGTCGAACGCGCTCTCCTCGCAGGCGGCCAGGTCGATGTCTTCCGCTTCCAGCCAACGTTGAAGTTCGGTGAAGGTGAGCGCGCAATCCACGTCTCCGGCATGTTCCGGGCGTTCCGCCTCCAACTTCTTGGCCACGCAGGGGCCGATGAACACAACGCGAGTCTTCTCGCCCAGGGTGCGGTGAATGTGTCGGGCGTGGGCCAGCATGGGCGACACCACCGGCACGAGGGCGTCGACGAGGTTTGGGCGGTAGCGTTCGACGTAGGAGACCACGGCGGGGCAGGCCGTGCAGAGATGGGTCCGATTCGACTTGCGGTGGACGATTTCGGCGGTCGCTTTGGCCACGTGGGCCGCTCCAATGGCCGTCTCGCCCACATAGTCGAACCCCAGCCGTCGCAAAGCGGCCACAAGTCGCCCGTGCTGCCAGGCGGGAAAGGCGGCGGCAAAAGACGGAGCCAGGCTCACGGCCGTCCGTCCGTGGCCGGAAACGAGGCGCCGGGCGATCTCCACATCGTCGCGCACCGCCTTGGCGCCCTGGGGGCACTCGCGCACGCAGGTTCCGCAAGCGATGCAGCGCGACGGTTCCACGTAGGCCTGCCCGTCCTGCATCCGGATCGCCTTGACCGGGCACACTCGCACGCACCGGTAGCAGTCGCGGCACTGGGCCTTGTTCGTGTAAACGACATGCTCAGAGGCGCCATTGGTGGTCATAATGAGCCCCCCGGGAGACAAATACGAAATCCGAATTTCGAAATCCGAAACAAATTCGAATATCGAAATCCAAATTCTTCAAACCAGAGGACTTTTCGTGCTTCGTGCTTTGAATTTGTTTCGGATTTCGATATTTGTATTTCGAATTTCACCCGTTCGTGGTAGCGCCAGTCAGTTGATTCTGGATGGCATTCCAGGCTGTTTCGAGATCGCAGTGGCTGATGACGTCGTTGCCAATTCGAACGTTTGGTCCCTTGTCGCACTTTTCGAAGCAGAAGGTGGCTTCCACCTCGACCTGGTCCTGGAGTCCTTCGGCCTGGATCCGGTTGATGAGTCGTTCGAGCAGGGCCTGGGAGCCGCGGACGAAGCAACTCGTGCCCACACAGACCGATACGGTCAGCTTGCTAGGCCGGCTGATGTCCTGGAAGACGAGCGTCTGGCCGCAGATGCGACGGCGGCTCTGGTACTCCGTGTGGAGCAACTCGTGCGCCGTGGGGCCTCCGATTTCTCCAAGCTCCTTGGCGTAGCATTCGGCCACGAGGTGGTTGTCCTGCGACTTATGCAATTGTAGCATGCGGTCGGCCTCATAAAGGCCCTTGGCGCGGAATGAGCGGACCTCGATGTCCTTGGTCACCGGTTGTCCGGCTCCGCCTACGCATCCGCCGGGGCAGGCCATTACCTCGATGAGGTGGTAGTGGCACTCGCCTGCCCGGATCTGTTCGGCCACGGCGCGGGCGTTTGCCAGGCCGTGAACGATGGCCAGTTTCAGTTCCGTGTTGCCGACGGCCACCGTGGCCTCGCGCCGCCCTTTCTCGCCGCGTACTTCTTCGAACTCCACGCAATCAAGCTTCACGCCCTGCACCTTTTCGACGGCGCACCGCAGGACCGCCTCGGTCACTCCGCCACTGGCGCCGAAGATCACGCCAGCCCCGGTCTTGAAACCGAGCGGCATGTCGAGCGATTGGGGCTCGAGTTGTTCGAAGCGGAGCCCCGCCTCTTTGACCATGCGGGCAAGTTCCTGCGTGGTGAGGACGTGGTCCACATCGGGCTGCCCGTCCTTGGCGAACTTGGGCAACTTGGCTTCGTACTTCTTCGCCGTGCACGGCATGATCGACACGACGACGAGATTCTCCGGCGCCACGTTCAGATGCTTGGGCAGGGTGCGTCGCGCCACGGAGCCGAACATCTGCTGGGGCGACTTGCAACTCGACAGGTTGGGCAGCAGTTCCGGATAGAACTGCTCGGCGAACTTGACCCAGCCCGGACAGCACGAGGTGAACTGGGGCAGCCGCTCGCCCGTGGTGAAACGCTCGAGGAATTCGTGGGCTTCTTCCAGAACCGTCAGGTCGGCCGAGAAGCACGTGTCGTAAACCTGGTCGAATCCGAGGGCCTTCATGGCGGCGGCGATCCGGCCGATTTCGATGCTGCCCGGTTTGCCGCCGAACTCCTCGCCGAGGGCCACGCGCACGGCCGGCGCGATCTGGGCGACGACGACCTTGTCGGGGTCTTCCAGGGCGCGCCACACCTCGTCCGTTTCGAGTTTGGGGGTGAGGGCGCCGGTGGGGCACACGGCGGCGCAGAGTCCGCAGTTGACGCACTCCACATCGTTCAGGTCATTGTTGAACGCCGGGGCAACGCAGGCCATGGCGCCGCGGTAGGCGAAGTCGATGGCGCCCACGCTCTGCACCTCGCTGCACGCCCGCACGCAGTCGCCGCAGAGGATGCACTTGTTCGGGTCGCGAACGAGCGAGGGCGACGAACGGTCGACGGGCATGGGCTGATGGGTCCGCTTGAAGCGAACTTCTTGCACGCCAAGGCGGTGAGCCAGGTCCTGCAGTTCACAGCTTGCGCTTTTGGGGCAGGCCGTGCATTGCTGGTCGTGGTTGGCCAGAAGGAGTTCCAGCGAAATACGCCGCATTTGGCGGATTTCCTCGGAGTGGGTTCGCACGACCATGCCCGGCGCCGGAGTCACGGAGCAACTGGCCACGATTCCCTGGCCTTCGACCTCGACCAGGCAAAGGCGGCAGGCGCCGTAGATGCTCAGTTCCGAATGGTAGCAGAACGTGGGAATATCGATGCCGGCTTTTCGGGCAACTTCGAGGATGTTGCGTTCTCCCTCGATCGGGATCTCGCGCCGGTCGATCGTCATGGTGGTTGGGCTGATCATAATGGAACCCTTTGGAGTGGCGGTTCTCGATTTGTGTTGGGAGCGAATCGTGTTGGGAGCAGATCGTGTTGGGGGTGTGCCACTGCTTGCTTGCAAGCAGTGCCTTCGGATGCGTCTCTTTCATCATGCACTGCTTGCAAGCAAGCAGTGGCACACGGTGTACTTAGTGGGTTGCCGATTCACACACCGACGACGGCGTCGAAGCGGCAGACTTCGGCGCACACGCCGCACTTGATGCACTTCTCTGGATCAATGGTGTGGGGTTGTTTCTTTTCGCCCTGGATGGCGCCCACGGGGCACTTCTTGGCACAGACCGTGCAACCCTTGCAGCGGTCCGCGAGGATTTCCGGCTTGAGGAGGGCCTTGCAGCGTCCGGCCGGGCATCGCTTGTGAATCACGTGGGCCTCGATCTCGTCCTTGAAATGGCGGAGCGTGGCCAGCACCGGGTTGGGAGCCGTCTTGCCCAGCCCGCAGAGCGAACTCTTGCCGACGGCCGTGGCGACCTGTTCGAGAAGTTCGAGGGTTTCCGGTTCGCCGCGACCTTCGATAATGTCGTCGAGCAGGGCCAGCATCTGCTTGGTGCCTTCGCGACAGGGAACGCACTTTCCGCACGACTCGTTCTGGGTGAACTGCATGAAGAAGCGTGCCATCTGGACCATGCAGGTCTGCTGGTTCATGACGACGAGTCCGCCGGACCCGACCATGGCGCCGGCCTGGCGAAGGGAGTCGAAGTCAAGCGGCAGGTCGAGGTGCTCTTCGGTCAGGCATCCGCCCGACGGGCCTCCGATCTGGACGGCCTTAAAGGCGTCCGGCGAGACCTTTCCCGCGTCGTCAAGCACCCCTCCGCCAATGTCAAAAATGATCTTGCGGAGGGTGACGCCGAAGGGAACTTCGATCAGCCCCGTGTTGGCCACGTGGCCGGTGAGGGCGAAGGTCTTGGTTCCCGGCGAGCCCTCGGTGCCCACTTCCCGATATTTCTCCGCCGAGTGGAGAAGGATCAGGGGCACGGAGGCCAGGGTTTCGACATTGTTGATCACGGTGGGCTTGCCCCACAGGCCGCTCTGGGCGGGGAACGGCGGCTTGGGGCGCGGCATGCCGCGTTGGCCTTCGATCGAGGCGATCAGGGCGGTTTCTTCGCCGCACACGAAGGCCCCGGCGCCTTCCATCACGTTGAGCCGGAAGGACCGACCCGACCCGAACACGTTGTCGCCCAATAGTCCGAGTCGCTCTGCATCGGCAACCGCCTTGCGAATCCGGGCCACTGCGAGCGGGTATTCCAAACGGACGTAAACGTAGCCCTCGTCGGCGCCGATGGCGCGGGCGGCGATCATCATGCCCTCGATCACCGCGTGGGGGTTGCCCTCCATCACGCTGCGATCCATGAACGCCCCGGGGTCGCCCTCGTCGGCGTTGCAGATGACGTACTTCTTCTCGCCCGGTTGGGCCAGGGTCAATTGCCACTTCCGGCCGGTGGGAAATCCGCCGCCGCCGCGTCCTCGCAAGCCCGCCCGGGCAACCTCGTCGCAGACCTCCTCGGGGGTCATCTCGCAGAGCGCTTTGCGAGCTGCCTCGTACCCGCCGTCGTGGATGTACTCATGGATGTCCTCCGGATCGAGCGCGCCGCAGGGCTTGAGAACGGTCCGCTGCTGAAGGGTGTAGAAGGGGATGTCGTGGTGGCCGTGGTGGGCTTCGCCGCTGGCCGGCTCCACGTAGAGCAGGCGAGGCACGATCTCGCCGCGCTGCAGGGTCATTTCGACGATATCGTCCACATCGCCGGGCTGAACCCGCGTGTAGAGGATCCCGTCGGGTTGGATGTCCAGCAGGGGGCCCATCTGGCAGAAGCCCTGGCAACCGCTGTGCGAGAGATGAACGTCGTGGGACTTCTCGTCTCTCAGCTCGATGGTTGTGACGACATCGAGGCCCGCCGCCCGGATCTTCTCTTCCAGAACGCGGTGGACTTCCAACGAGCCGTTGGCCACGCATCCGGTTCCGGCGCAGAGGATGAGCCGTCGGGCGATGCGCTCGGCCGAGTGTCCGTAGTCGGCGCTGATCTCGGGGAGCGAGACCGTTTTGGCGGAAGGAGTTCCATGAGCCGGGTTCATCAGTCGGTCTCCTTTTCGATGATCTTGTCGACGATGGCCAGGGCCTTTTCGGGGGTCACCTCGCCGTGGACTTCTTCGTTGACGACCATGACCGGGGCCAATCCACACGCTCCCAGGCAGGAAACGGTTTCCACGGTGAAGAGCATGTCGTCGGTGGTGTTGCGTTCGGCGCTGAGGCCCAGGCGGGCGTAGAGGGCTTCGAGGATCCCGTGGGACCGCTTCACGTGGCAGGCCGTGCCGTCGCAAAGGCGAAACACGTACTTGCCCTTGGGCTCAAGGGTGAAGTGGGCGTAGAACGTGGCCACGCCAAACACCTTCGCCGGGGGAATGCCCAGCGACGTGGCCACGAAGGTCAAGACCTCCTCGGGCAGATAGCGATACTCGTCCTGCACCTGTTGGAGAATCGGAATCAGCTTGGCCGGGTTGTTCTCGTGGCGTTCGAGGATGTCGCAGACTCTGGCGAAGTGCCGAATCTGCGCCGGGGTTTCCGGAGTGTCCGCGACATGAGACATGGGAGAGTCTCCTCTTGGCGTTCGATCGGAACGAAAGGTTCAGAAAATGGGCGATGTTGGCAGTGCAGTCGGCGCGCACCGGGAGCGCACAAACCGCCTGGCGGAAATTGGAAAGTGGATCGATTGCCTTCGCTTGTTTAGCGCTGCGACTCCAGTTGCCGGGTCAACCGACTGGAGAGAGTGGCAAGGCTGCTCGACAGGCGAACGTCTTCAACGACGATCGCGGGAGGAACCTCCAGCGTTGCAGGGGTGTAGTTCCAAATGGCCCGAATGCCGGCCAGGACCATGGCATTGGTCACCTCTTGGGCCGCGTGGGCCGGGACGGCGAGGATTCCGATGAGGACGTGCATCCGCTGGACCAGGTCGTGGAAGACCTCCCAGTCGAGCACTTCCTTGTCGTGGATTCGCGTTCCGATCTTGGCAGGATCGGAGTCAAAAGCGGCCACGATATTCAGTCCGTTCTCCTGAAAACCGTCGTAGCCGAGCAAGGCGCTTCCCAGGGAGCCGGCCCCCACCAGGAAGGCATCGCGTGTGTTTTTCCAGCCGAGGAACGTCTCGATGGCGTCGACGAGTTCGGGAACCTGGTAGCCGACTTTGGGTCGGCCCACGATTCCGGTGATCGCCAGATCTTTGCGCACCTGGACGGTGCCTTGTCCGAGGCTTTCTGAAATCTGGGTGCAGGAGACGGCCTCGTGGCCGTCGGCTCGCAGTTCCCGAAGCAATCGCAGGTAGAGCGGCAACCGCCGCACGCTTGGGATCGGAAAACCTTTCACGGTATCGGTTGGCATGACATGCTTCTCCGGCCTGAAATCTGTCTCAGCTAGGGCGCGACTCCGCATGGCCCTTAGTCTACCGAAACAGGCGGCTCTTTATATCTCTTTATCGATAACCTCTTATCGATAGTTTAGTATTTACAGTAGTCTCCGTCAAGTTCGCTCCGAAAAAAACTGTTTTCGGAACCGATTGTGCCCCGGCGATATTTCTTAAGATGTTATTAGGAAACAGCTTGCGTTTACTGCTCGCCTGTAGGGTGCGTCTTGACGCACCAAGGCAGGACAACGCCTGAAATCCGGTAACTGAAGCCCACAGGCCCAAGGAGGCAAGATGGCGACCACAAAGGGAGAGGTGTGTTGAGACGCATCCTACGGTGCGACGAAGCTTGACAGGCTGGGATGGATGCCCTAAGAACGCGTACCGTGGCGACTGCCGGAGGCGAGCGCGGCTTGCCGGGGCAGTTTGGCTGGTGGAAGCCCGGGAGAACGGCAGCTGGGCTTTTCGGGAACATCTTTCCGCAAAACAAAGGGGTGTCTTTATGTTGCGGCCAAGAGCGTGGTGGTGTTTTGTTTTTGTGCTTGTCATTGCGGGGAGCAGCGTCTTGCTGCGTCCAAGTGTGGCCGACGAAGGAATGACTCGTGATTTCGATCCGTTCGTGCAGCCCTCGGTCCGTTGGGTCCTCCCGCCATCCGGCAGCAACGCCGGGGCGGCCGAGAACGCAACTGACATGCAGAAATACACCGAGAAGATCGCTCATACGAAGCTCGCCTTCGACATGGTGCCGATTCCCGGCGGCACGTTCACCTTGGGGAGTCCTACCGATGAGGACGGGCGAAACGAAGACGAGGGCCCCCAGGTCGAGGTGAAGATCGAGCCTTTCTGGATGATGTCGACGGAGGTCACCTGGAATCTCTACGACTACTGGCGGGAGAAGATGGACATCGAACAAGTTGCCAGGCAGAAACTGGAGAAGACGCCGCGGGACGAGCTCGCCGATGCTTGCGCTCGTCCCACGCCCGCCTATTGCGACATGACATTCGGCATGGGAAGCAACGGCTATCCGGCCACCTGCGTGACCCAGTTTGCCGCCAAGAGTTTTTGCAAGTGGCTTACTGCCAAGACGGGCCACTACTATCGATTGCCCACCGAGGCAGAATGGGAATATGCGTGCCGGGCGGGTACCAAGACCGCCTACTGCTTCGGCGACGATGCGGACGAACTCGAAGATTACGCCTGGTACTTCGACAATTCTCCCGACGGCTATGCCAAGGTCGGCCAGAAGAAGCCGAATCCCTGGGGACTCTACGATATGCACGGAAACGTGGCCGAATGGTGCCTCGACCAGTGTCTGCCTGATCGTTATGAGAAACTCAAAGCGAGAGAGCAAACTGATTTCTTCGCCGTGCCCAGCACGCTTTACCCTCGGGTAGTTCGCGGGGGCTCGTGGGACGATGACTCCGAGGCGCTTCGCAGTGCGGCCAGGCGAGGTTCGAGCCCAGAATGGAAGAACCAGGATCCCCAGATTCCTCAGAGCATTTGGTATCACACGGACGCTCAAATGGTGGGATTTCGCGTTGTCCGTCCCTTGCGCATGCCGACCGTCGAACAGGCGAAGCTCTACGAGCCGGATCCGGCTGTTCTGGAGGAATACAACGAGGCTCAGGGCGGGAAAGAATAGCCGTCGGCTTGACATCATTATTTAGCTTGTCTAAATTAAAGGCATGAGCGAGATTCAAGGCGACAAGCTGCGCGGCCATTTGGAGACCATGGTCCTTTCCGTGCTGGAGCGGGGGGAGGCCCACGGGCTGGAGATCATTCGCCGTTTGGAGGATGCCGGCTGCGGGCTGTTGCGGCTCAAGGAGGGCTCGCTATACCCGGCTCTCTATCGCCTCGAAGCGGCGGGCAAGGTGGCCGCGGTACGTGAAGCGCAAGAGCCAGGCAAGCGGGGGGCGCCGCGACGCGTCTATCGACTCACGAGCAAGGGGAAACGCGATCTGGCAAAAGGCCGGGAGGAATGGACGATCTTCGTCCAAACCGTCGGGGCCATTGTGGGAGCACCATCATGAGCGATCAGGTCAGAGGAGAGTTGAAGCGTATTGTCGAGCAAGCCGTACGCCCCGTTCGGGCGAGCGACGCTCGGAAAATGCAGATGCGTGAGGAGATGCTCGAGCACCTGTCCGCAATCCATGCCGAGGAACTTGATCGACTTGGTAGTCAAGAGGCGACACTCTTGCGGACGAGGGAACGTTTCGGAGATCCTCTGGAGTTGGCGAACGAGTTGCAGCAGTCGCTTCCGAAGTACGAGTCGTTTCTCTATTGTTGCGATTTCTGGCGATACCGCCCGGGCGATTCTCTCATGGGCTATGCCGTGCGGCACCTGGTTCTGGCCCTCACCTGCATGGGGGTTATGGTTTTGCTTACCCTGCCGGCAATCTGGATGTGGGGCAGGGGGAGTGAGATCGGGGCTTTTCTACACATGGCGTTGGTGACCGCCATGTTCAGTGCCCTGTTCTCCGCTTCTTTTGTCCTCGTTGGAGAGCGGATGGGGCAGATTCTGTACGGCCAGGGGGCCCCCCATCCCATGCGGGCCCTGACGGGCTGGTCCCTGGTGTCGCTCCTGGTTTTCCCCGCTGCGACCGCCCTGGTCTACGGAGGCCTGATGCTGAGCCTGGACAAGACCCTGGAGGGGCTTCTGGTCGGCTGCATGGCAGCCCCTGCTGCGCCGATTTTCTTCTTCGCGATGGCTCACTCGATGAAGGAGCACATCATCCGGGAAAGCCAGTGGCGGGCGATCGAGCTTGACGGGTGAGCGTCCAGCTCAAGTGTCTTGCTCACTTTCGGGAATTTCTGTAACCGCTCCTCCTTTCGACGCATCTGTACCGTGAGCGGATCGTGGCGGCCTGCCGGCTTCGTTTGCGCCTTGTCGCGCCGTATTCTGCCAGAGGCCGTTGGACGCTGCGCGCCAAGCTGATGCCCCCTCATGGGTCCAGTGTGCTGTCATTAACGATCACCTTGTTGGTCAAGCAAGGGAGCATTCTCAATGCGGGCTGTTGTCATTCCGGTCGCCGTGGTGTTTTTGCTGATTGCAGGCGTGGTGGTTGCCTTCACGCTCCAGCGGCCGCGGCCGGCCGATCATCCGTGGGCGAAGGTCCCCCCTGCGATCAAACCGACCGATCACAGCAGCCTGATCAAGGGGCCTTTGAAAGACGGCCCGTCTGTAACGCGAGCCTGCCTGGAGTGCCATCCGAAGGCGGCCAAGGAGTTGATGAAAACGAGCCATTGGAGTTGGGCTGGCCAAAAAGTGAAGCTTCCCGGGCGGGAAGAAATCATGGCCGTGGGCAAGAAGAACCTGATTAACAACTTCTGCATCGCCGCCGGGCCGAACATCGCCAAGTGCTCTTCCTGCCACGCCGGATACGGGTGGTTTGACGACGATTTCGACTTCACGAAAGAAGAGAACGTTGACTGCTTGATTTGTCACGAACAGACGGGCGCGTATGAGAAGGGGCTAGGGGGCGAACCGGTGGAAGGCGTGGACCTGCTGGCGGTGGCCCAGAGCGTGGGCCCAACGACTCGTCGGAATTGCGGCGTCTGTCACTTCAAGGGCGGTGGCGGAGATGCCGTGAAGCATGGCGACTTGGACGGTTCCATGTACCATCCGAGCCAGCGGATCGACGTCCACATGGGCAAGGCGAACCTGAATTGCAGCGACTGTCACCAGACCAAGGACCATCGCATTCCCGGTTGTGCCATGTCGGTGTGCATTGACCGTCCGGCTCGCGTCTACTGCACGAACTGCCACAGCGAGACACCCCATGTGGACCAGCGAGTCAACGAACACACGGATACGGTTGCCTGCCAGACTTGCCATATTCCGCGGATGGCTATCAACGAGCCGACGAAGATGGCGTGGGACTGGTCGACGGCCGGTCAGGATCTGGCTGAGAATCCCCACACCTATCTCAAGAAGAAGGGCAGTTTCGAATATGCCCAGAACGTGCGTCCCGAATACTATTGGTACGACGGACGGGCCTATCGTTACCTGACGGGCGACAAGATCAAGGATCCCACCAAGGTGCTTGCGATCAACATGCCCATCGGCGGCCCGGACAATCCGGAGGCCAAGATCTGGCCTTTCAAGGTCCATCGGGGCAAGCAGATCTACGACACGGAATATATGCACCTGCTCACGCCGCGAACCTGGGGCGAGGGGGGCTACTGGACCGAGTTCGATTGGGACAAGGCATGCCGGCTCGGCCAAACGCCTGAAGCCCCTTACAGCGGCGAGTACGGGTTCATTGAAACGGTCATGTACTGGCCCCTGTCGCACATGGTCCAGCCGAAGGAAAAGGCACTGCAATGCACCGAGTGCCATGGGCCCAACGGTGTGATGGACTTCAAGGCCCTGGGCTTCGACGGCGACCCCATGTTTCGCGGAAATCGCCGCGTGACCGGCGTGTTGCGGACGGAGAAGGGGGGTGAGAAATGAGATGGTTCTCCTCCCTTTTCATTGCGGCGATGTTGGCAATGTCCGCTTCGGCTCAAGAGTCCTCCGGGTTGCATCCTCCGATCCCTCTGCTCGACGCGGCGGGTGGGAACGTGCTCGACTCGGGACGGCCCGTTTCCACGATGCGAACGTGCAACGGGTGCCACGACACGGCCTACATTGAAAGCCACAGCTTCCATGCGGCCATGGGATATGATGAGCGAACCGCCGTGGGGTTTGTGGAAGGGGGTCGCCCCTGGGATTTCAGTCCGGGACTGTTCGGGCGTTGGGATCCCCTCGATTATCGATACTTGACGCCGCCCGGTGATGAACGGCTCGACCTGGGTGTTGCCGATTGGGTTTGCCTGTTGGGAGCACGCCACGTGGGCGGTGGCCCGGCACGGACGGGGCATGCCGGACTCCCCCTTGATCGTCCGGGGATTTCCTCAGACGGCGGCGAGGGGCCGGATGCAATGGTTCTCGATCCGGAGACCGGCCAACCACGGGCGTGGGATTGGCAGGCTTCGGGCACGGTGGAAATGAACTGTTTCCTTTGCCACACGCTTCGGCCCGACAACGAGGCGAGAATCAAGGAACTTGAAGACGGCCGGTTTGCCTGGTCGGGCACGGCCACCCTGGCTGGCACGGGAATCGTCAAGCGTGCCGAAGAAGGTTGGCACTACGATCGCCAGCAGTTCAGCGAGCAGGGGACGGTCGACGCGCAACGGCTTGGCCTGAGCGATCCCCAACCGGAAAACTGCGGCTTGTGTCACGGCCAGGTCCAGGCGGGCCAAGAGCCCTTGCAACTGAACCTGACGCTTGCCGCACGGTCGACTGCCACCACGGGACGCGTGTTCTCAGGACAGCGGATGTCGGACTCGGCCGCCAACCTGGCGGACAAGCAGAACCTGGGGCGAGCGTGGGACGTTCACGCCGAGCGGCTCGTGGGCTGCACCGACTGCCACTTTTCGATGAACAACCCGGCCTTCTACACGAGTTCGATGGCGGGGATGGGTGGGCATATCGATTTTGATCCTCGCCGATCGTCCGTGGGCGAGTACCTGCTGCGCCCGAGTCATCAGTTTGCCAAGGGCACAACGTCCCAGGGGACCACCGCCCGATTTCTGGGCGACACGATGCGTCACTGCAACGACTGCCATCGCGCGGAGAAGTCGCACCAATGGTTGCCTTACCGCGAATCCCATTTCGCCGCCTTGAGCTGCGAAGCGTGCCACATTCCTCACGCCGCCGCTCCGGCGGTGGAGAGCGTCGACTGGACCGTGCCTTCGGCGAAAGGCGAACCGACCGTGACCTGGCGAGGGATCGAGGGCGACGTGAATGACCCCGGGGCCCTGATCACGGGGTTTCGGCCCGTGTTGCTGCCCCGGCAAAACGCGGACGGCAAGACGCGGCTTGTTCCCTGCAATCTGGTCACCGCTTCCTATTGGGTCGACAACGGATCGTTGCCGAGACCGGTTCGCCTGCCCGATCTGGAAAAGGTGGTTGCCGACGGCGCGGCAGATCGCGAAACGGTTCGCGCCGGACTGGTTGCCCTGGGCTATACGAGCCCGGAGATTCGCGTCGACGTCCAGCCCTATGAGATGCACCACGGGGTCGTGGGCGGTAGCTGGGCGACTCGATCCTGCGACGGGTGCCACGCTGCCGGATCGGTTCTTAACCAGCCCATGTCTTTGGCGGCGTCCCTTCCTGACGGCAAGGCTCCTCAATGGGTTCAGACGGGCACTCTGGCTCCCGCGGGAGCCTGGACCGAGGTGGACGGCCGCCCCGTCTTCCGCCCGAGTACTCTGGAAGCCGGTTTCTACGTGCTGGGCCACGACGGGCGACGCTGGATCGATGTCTTGGGAATCGCGATGCTTCTGGGCGTGCTGCTTGGCGTCACGATCCACGGCGGTCTGCGAGTGCGTCATTTTCTGGCTCGACGCGCCCCGGCAACGGCAGAAGAGAAGACGACGGAGGGCGAGCCCGCATGAGCAGTCCACGAAAACGCATTTACTCAACCTTCGAACGCACCTGGCATTGGATCCAGACGATCGCGATCGTCGTCCTCCTGGCCTCGGGCTTCCATATTCACAGCCCCATCCGGCTGTCCTTTCCCGATCTGCACACGGTTGTTTGGATCCACAACGTTTTCGGGTTCATCCTGATTGCCAATGCCGCGCTTGGGCTGTTCTACTTCGTCACGACGGGAGCGATTCGCCAGTACGTTCCGGAACGAAAGGGAATGGTCACCAGAACCGCAGCCCAAATAAGGTACTACACGGTCGGCATCTTCCGCGGCGAACCTCACCCCACGCAGAAGACACCGGAGCGGCGACTCAACCCGTTGCAGCAGTTGACGTACCTGGCCCTGCTCAACGTGCTGCTTCCGCTGCAGATCGGCACCGGCTTGCTGATCTGGGGCGCTTCCCGCTGGCCGCAAGCGGCTGGGGCGGTCGGTGGCCTGCCGATGTTGGGAGCCGTGCACACGCTCGGATCCTACTTGTTTCTTTCCTTCCTCATCGCCCATCTCTACTTGATCACGACGGGGCACACGCCGCTGTCGAACCTGGAAGGGATGGCGACGGGCTACGAAGCGTTGGAGGAATCAGACCAGGCCGTCTCGTCCTGAAAACGTGTCCTCGACCAAGGAATCGAATCTACCCATGAACTCAACTGCCAGCGAATCCGAGAAACTCCCTCCACGCAACGACTCGCAGGGGCTCTGGAATCCCTACGCGGCCGGCGTGGCGTTGGGAATCGTTTTATTTGCGGCGTTTTTCATCAGCGGCAGCGGGTTGGGCGGCTCGGGCGGAATCGCCCATGTGGCCGTGTTCCTGCAAACGACGGTTCAGCCGGGTAGCGCGGACACGAGTGCGTATCTGGCGCCCATGGCTGGCGGCGGCAAGAACCCGCTCGATCACCGCATGGTGTGGATGACGTTGGGAGTTATCGCCGGGGGGGCTTTGTCTGGCTGGTTGGCTGGCCGGCTTAAGGTTGAGACGTTCAAAGGGCCTCATGTCGACAAGCGGACGCGATGGGCTTTGGCCTTGTTCGGTGGCATTCTCATGGGGCTGGGCGCACGCTTTGCCCGGGGCTGCACTTCCGGCCAGGCACTTTCCGGCGGTGCTGTGCTCTCGGTGGGCAGTTGGCTCTTTATGATCATGGTTTTTGCAGGCGCCTATGCCCTGGCCTATCCGCTACGGAGATTGTGGAATTGATAGTACGATTCCCTTCCCAGCGCAGCGTGGGGGAGGGTTAGGGAGGGGCCCGCGATGGCAGACCACCCCACCATAACGGCCGACCCACGAAACAGACAACACGACGAGTGAAAGTCCACTTGAATAGAACACGTGTGAAAGACATTTCCGCCCCAAGCTTGACAACTGATGACAACCCGTAGCGGCCCCCACCCCGGCCCTCCCCCTCGCTCGCAAGCTCGCTGGGGAGGGAGATTAGCGAACCTGAATCCTAAACCCTGACAACCGACAACTCCCATGGCTCCCTTTACCTTCAACCACACGATGACCAACGTGGTCGCCATCCTGATCGGGTTCTTCTTCGGCTTCGTGTTGGAGAGGGCGGGATTCGGCAATGCCCGCAACCTGGCGGCCCAGTTCTATCTCTACAACATGCGGGTGCTCAAGGTGATGTTCACGGCGATCATCACGGCCATGGTGCTCGTGTTCCTCACCTCGGCCCTGGGACTACTCGATTTCGAGATGGTTTACGTGCCACCGACCTATCTTTGGCCCGGGATCCTGGGCGGGCTGCTTCTGGGCGTGGGATTCATAATCGGCGGGTATTGTCCCGGCACGTCTCTCGTGTCGATGGCAACCCTGAAGACGGATGGGGCCATTTTCGCTGGCGGCGTGGTTGTGGGCAGTTTGCTGTTCGGGCCGGTGGCGGCGATTCCGGCCGTTTGGAACTTCTGGAACAACTCGGGCTTCCTGGGACGGCTCACGTGGGCTGATGTGCTTGGAGTCGATGCCGGTTGGATCGTGCTGGCGGTGCTGGTGATGGCCTTCGGCGCCTTCGCGTTTGCCGAAATCTGCGAGCGGCTTTTTTCTCGCCCGAGCGAGTGTCCACCGGGACTTACCGGCAAGGCCCGCCTGCTGCGTCGCGGCGGTGTTGGCTTGGCAATCGGGATGGCCCTGGTGGCGATTGTGTTCGGGCAACCGACGATCGATCGTCGTGTTGGCTGGCGGAGTGAGGAGTTGGACGCGAAATTGGCCTCGCGCAAGGTCCACATTGACCCAGGAGAATTGTTGAGCCTTATGCACAACAACCAGATCCGGCTCGTGCTTCTGGACGTACGCAACGAGTCGGATTTCAACCGATTTCATCTCATGGACGCCCACAACCTTTCCACGGACGCCCTGGCGAAGGGCCTGCCGAAAGAGATCAATCCGAAGGCCGTGTATGTGGTTATGTCGAACGACGAAGCCCAAGCCGAGCAAGCCTGGAAGCGTTTGGCAATCCGGCGGGGCGCCAACGCTTATGTGCTGGCCGGAGGGGTGAATCGATGGTTGGATGTGTTCGCGGATCACAAGGCCAATGTTCCGGGACCGGACTCCCCCGCGAGCGGCGATGATACCTTGCGACACCCCTTTGATGTGGCTATTGGGGCGCGTCACGGAGCCTCGCGTCCGTCGGCAGAAGATGTCGCAGAGCGGCCCTTCGAATCGAAGGTGGAAGTTCTCACACCCGTACGAGCCCCTGGTGGGGGGTGTGGCTAGCCCGGGTAATTGATGGGTGGCACTCTCAGAGCGAAACGATGGGCGTGGCGATTTGACCGCACACGCCTGCTTCGCTCTAAGCGTGCCACCCACCCATGAAGACGGGGCGAGTGAATTGCCACCCGGTCGATGACGGGCGGTTTCAAGGGGGTATCCAGCACCTGAGGTCTACTTATTTCGGGGGATTGTCTCGTGGGGGATAATACGGTTAGAACGATATGGGAGTACCGTGGAGTCCACGCGGGCACGTGGGCTGCCTGGGCCCGGGCGTGACAAAAATGTTGCGGCCGGGGGCTGACACAGGATTTTGGGGCGGCATTTCTGCCACGAGGCAAAATGACCGACAAGGAGGACAGGTCATGCTGGTCCTATCGCGAGAACGTGACACGACCGTTTGGATCGGTCCCAATGTGAAGGTCAAGGTCCTTTCGATCCAGAAGCGGCGCGTGAAGTTGGGAATCGAGGCCCCGGAAGGAATTCAGGTCTGGCGGGACGAGGTCATCGAGGGCTCTGACATTGGGCGCGTGATCTACGAGGAACCTACGGGGGACGCCCTGCTGAAAGGGCCTTGTCCGGTCATGCTTGTGGAGGACGATCCCGATCACGCCCACTTGATCGGACGTACGTTGTCGGAGGTGTGTCTGGCTGCTCCCGTGGTTGTCGACACGGGCCGTGCCGCCCTCGAATGGATCGATCGAAGCGAGTCTGAAATGGGCCATTCGTCGCAGCCGCGACTGGTGGTGCTCGATCTCAATCTGCCGGACATGAGCGGACTCGATGTGCTCCGAGAGATTCGCTCTCGACCGAGTTTGAAAACCATGCCCGTTGTCATCCTCAGTGCCGAGCACGATGATTCGGTTGTTGCGAACTGCCTGGAAGCCGGAGCCAACGCCTTTGTCACCAAGGCGACCGACTACGAGCAGTTTCGCAATTCGATCCGACGCCTCGCCGTCTTCTGGGGAGGCGAGTGCAAGATTCCTCCTGTCGGTGAGTCTAACTCGCAGCGGCAAGTGGTGCGGGCGAAGTGACGAGGGCTCAGGCAGGCTGAAGTTCGGACTCCAACGGGGCACTCCTACGACTACTTCGTCTTGAGCCACTGGACCGCGTCGATTACCACGTAGCCGTTCGCTCCGTCCGTGTGAAATTCCACGGCGGAGGGGCCCGACTTCTCGAAGCGGAACTTGCCGAGTTCCACCAAGAGCCCGTCGATGGGCGGCTCGGTACGTTGGTTGATGGTCACTTCGGTCGTTCCGTCGGCGTGGCGAATAACGACCGAGACGTTGGAGGCGCGGTTGCTGTTGGGCGGGTAGGCGAGCCGAACGGCATAGACGCCATCTTCCGGCAATTCGGCTTGGAAGACGGCCGACTTCTGGCCCTGGCCTTCGTTCTGGTTGTGCAGGTAGCCGGAGCCGACGAAGGGGTTGTTGGCAGAACTGGAGTTCCACTCGCCGGTGAGCTTTGCCTGGTCGTTGTCAACGACCACGCCGGGCAGTGACCTGGGTGTGATGCGCCGGGCCGCCTTGGGGCGGGGGCCGGTCCACTCGAGGACCTGGCCCTTTTCGAGCAGCTTGTGCTTGAGGCTGAGATAGTCGACCTCCTGAACGCTGCACGTACCGTCGATCGCCATGCCAGCGGCCACGGCAGCGGATTGGCCCAGGATCATGAAAACCGGTTCCATGCGGATCGAACCGAAGGCGATGTGCGACGAGGAAAGGCAAACAGGAACGAGCAGGTTCTCACACTCGTCTTTCTTCGGAGTGAGCGACCCGTAGCTGATCATGTACGGATAGGGCGGGCCGACGCCGATGTCGCCTTCGTTCTGGACGAAGCCGTCGGCCGTCACGTAGCGCTGCACGTTGTGCGAGTCCATGGCGTAGGAGCCCATGCCGACGGACTGGGGTGTTTCAGTCTGGCAGAGGCAGTCCTTCTCCGTCATGACGTAGGGGCCGATCATACGGCGGGCTTCCCGGACGTAGATCTGGTGGGGCCAGTTGCCGTTGTCGACGAATTCGTCCTTGGCCAGGCCCCAGCGGCTCATGGGCTTGCGGACGTCGTCCGGCACGCGGGGGTCGTTGGCCAGGAAGTACATGAGTCCCTGCTGGTACAGCTGGTGTTCGGCGATGATCTCGCGACGCCGCTCGTAGCCGGCATCGGGGTAGTCGTAGTTGCAGCCGATGTTGTCGGTGCTGAAGGGACCGTGATTGTTCGTGTCGGTCTTGTGGTTGGGAATGGGGTCGAACTTGTTGAACGTCTGCCTCCAACCGGTGTCGAAGACCCGCAGGATCAATTCATACTGATTGGGGTCGTAGCCCTCGGGTTTGGGGAAGGGCACGCGGTTTTCGGGCTGGTTCGTGAGACACATGCGGAAGCAGTAGGCCTGCACGCGGCGGTCCCCTTCGCCGTCCTTGCCGGGAGGATCCGCCGAAATTCGCGGCAGCAGTCCGCTGGAAGGATCGCCCGGCGTGACGTACGGGGAAACGCCTTCGGGGAAGTTGTGCCCGTGATGCCGTGCCGTCTTCTGCACGCCGTTCCACTGTTCGCCATAGGTTTCGGAGGACTCGCGGCCCACGTGGTAGCTCACGCCCGCGGCGGCCATCAGGTCGCCTTCGTAGGTGGCGTCGATGAACACGTGGCCTCGGTAGACCTTGCCGTCGAGCGTGCGGATCGCGGTGATGCGTCCGTCCTTCTTCTCCACGCCCCTTTCACGATCGAGCCACGTATCGCGAACGACCGGCACCTTCGCCTCGGCGATCATGGCCTCGAAGGCAGCCTCGGCCACATGGGGTTCGAAGATCCACATGGTGCGTTTTTCGCCGTCGATGGCGGCCGTTCCCTGGCCTTTGTTGCCGTATTCCTGGCGGGTCTGCCATTGCCAGGCGTCGTCGGACTGGTAGTGTTTCCAGACGCGGTGATAGAACTCGCGGGCCAGCCCTCCGATCACTTCTTTTCGTCCCGTGTCGGTCCACCCCAGGCCTCCCGAGGAGAGTCCGCCGAGGTGCTTGTCGGGGCAGACCAGGATGACCGAGCGGCCGCTGCGAGCCGCTTCGACGGCGGCGGTGACGCCGCCGGAGGTGCCTCCGTAGACGACCAGATCATAGACGGGCTCCGCACCAACCGGCGCGGCGATGGTGAGGACTGAGATAAGGGCCAGGACGCGAATCATGGACAAGACTCCCGGAAAAGGGAAATGGAGGACGGTTTCATCCTATTCCGGGAACCGGCATGGAGCAAGGGACGAGGTTTTGACCGCCACTTCTGGGTGTGGTAGAACACTGATCGCCACTGACCAGGCGATCGGTTGGCGACGCCGCAGCCCTATGATAGGATAGCCTTGGTGTTTGTGTTGCTTGGCCACCGCGTCTCCCAGTGGGAGTTGAAGACATGGCAAGTCAGATTTCAACGGAGAATGAACAGTTCATCCAGCATGAGTTGGAATCGGGGGTCTATCAAACACGGGAAGAACTGCTCGACGAAGCAGTTACGCTCTTGAAGAGAAGGGCGGATCTGAAGCGGGAAATTCAGGCCGGCATTGATTCGGGACCGTCGATTTCGGGAGATGAAGTCTTTGCGATTCTTCGCGCCCAGTTGGAAAGATCTGCGCGAGGGACTTGAGCATGTCAGGCCCGGTCTTCTCTCCCCTCGCATTGAGTGATTTACAGGAGATTCTCTCCTATATCTCGCGAGACAATCCAACGGTAGCGATCGCGTTTGTGGATCTCCTGGAAGAGAAATGCCACACTCTTGCTCGCTACCCGCTTCTTGGAACACGCCGCGATTCGCTCTTGGAGGGGCTGCGAGTGTTCTCCGTGGGCAACTACGCAATCAATTATCGTATGGAGTTGGAAACAGTGCGTATCGAACGCGTACTGCATGGAGCACGAGATGCGGACCGGCTCTTCGAGTAGAGCTGGCCGGTTCCCTTGTCGCCGCAAACGTGCACAGCTACCTGAATCCCTCGACCTTGGGGCGAGACAATCGAATGAACAGCCGGTTTCCTTTTCATTGGCTTCTCCTCGCCTTGCTGCTGATTCCCGTGACGGCCGTGGTGGCGGCGGTGATCGCATCGCCCACGTGGCGGGAGCATCGGCAGAAGTGTGCGATCATGCGGGAGATTCACGATCGCTCGGGGCTGATTCGCGTGGAGAGATCGGGTCCCGACTGGATGCGTCCCCTGGGAGCGTACTACGAAAACGGTCCGGCCAAGTCCGATCCGATTGGTGTTTATGATTCGGTTGTCGAGGTGCGACTGATCAAGGCCGGTGTGACCGACGACTTCCTGGCCCGCCTGGCCGAGTGCCAGGATTTGAAGGTTCTTAACATCAGTCAGAACGACGTGACCGGCGAGGGGCTCAAGCGCCTGACGGGTCTTGCTCACCTGGAAGACCTCGACCTGTCCTACACCAAGGTGAGCGACGACGACATGGCTACGCTGGGCGAGATCCCTTCGCTGCGGCGACTCGACCTGAGCCACAACCGTCTTTCAGGTCGCGGGTTCCATGGCCTGGCTACGCTGGAGAACCTGGAGACGATCTGTTTGGTCAAGACTCCGCTTCGAGGCGACGCCCTCAAGAGTCTCGCGGCGCTGCCCCGTCTTTCGACGTGCAACATCTTCGGCTGCCGCCATTTGACGCGAGAGAACGTCGAGACTTTTCAGAAACGCAGTCCCGAATGCCGGCTCTTCGGGGTGAACTCGATCGCTCCCTTCTGGGAAGAGGCGAGCGGAAGCGAAGACTGAGAGAAGCTTCTACTGGATCAGCGCCATCACATCGGCGGACTTAAGGGCGTCGTCGAGGCTTTCCCAGATCTTGTTGACCTGGGGCTTCTGCAAACCGAGAGCGGAGAAGACCTGGGCGGGCGGTGCGGTCGTGTTGCGGACGCCCAGGGCACTCACATTCTTGGCGTTGCACAAGAAGTCGGCGAGGGCCACCGTGTAGACCATCGCCCAGTGCTCTCCCGCGTAGCTCATGGGATCGTGGTGGAAGCGGATCGTGGCCACGAGATGGTCGGGAAGCCTCCACTGCTTGCCCACGTACGCGCCGAGGGCAGCGTGATCGAATCCGAGCACCTCTTCCTCGACCTCGATCAGATTCCGCCCTTCGCTGAGCGAGTCGATCATTTGATGGAAGGGTTTGTTCAGATACTGGTCGATGAGGATGAATCCAATGTCGTGAAGCAGCCCTGCCAGGTAGGCCTCGCGAGGGGCCGTCTTGTGGCTCACTTCCGCCACGAGCCTGGCCACAATGCCGACTCCGATCATGTGATTCCAGAGCCCCTCGCGGGTATATGTGCCGTGGCCTTGCCCCTTCTTGAACAGCTGGGCGACATAGGCCGTCATGGCCAGATTGCGGATCTCTTTGAAACCGAGGAGCGTGATGGCCAGTTTGAGGTCGGCGACCTTGTTCTGCATCGAGTAGTAGGACGAGTTGACGGTGCGCATGATCCGAGCGGCCATGGCGGCGTCGTACTGGACCGCTTCGAGCAGATCAGCGGCGCCGGTGTTCGCGTCGTTGGCCACCTGGATGATCCGCATGGCTACGGCGGGCAAGGTTGACACCTCGCTGATCCGCGCAAAGAGTCGCTTGACCAACTCTTCCGGCGGCGTTTCTGATCGAATGGTCGAGCTGCCCGACTCCAACACTATCGCACCTATTCGAAGGACCCCAGTTTCGCAGGCTCGCCGAACCGCTTCCGGCAAGGCAGTACCCTCGTAACTATAGGTTGCGGGAAACCACGAACGGCAAGGCAGGAAGCGTCTCATTGTTCCAAAAGCAGGGCGGCAAATCCGGAATAACCGCGCAATTTGCGTATTCCGTTGACTCCCTGCCTTCCACACCTTACAACTCGAAGTGAAAAGGATAGGGCTTTCGAGAGCTGCGGGCTCGCTGAAATGCTGGACTAGGGTTGGAGGCTGAGGACTGTAGGCTGTAGGTTCCTGAATCGAGGTCGGTGGAAAGTCGATTTCGGTGCGACGAAAGCCCCTGGTCTTCTGTCTTTCAGCCTTGTCTCCTTCGTCATTCGTTTTCACTTTGATTCCAGTATGATTGCAGTGGTAAGAGAGGTTGACGGGATGAATTCACAAATAGGGCGAATCTTGGTGTGCGTCTTCTGTGTGCTGATCGCGACCGGCGAGCTTCTTGCGGAAGTGACCATTCCGAACGCCGATTTTCGCCAGCCCGATCCGGCTGCGGCCGATCAGCCCGCCGCCTGGAAGCTCTCCGGTGGGCAGGGGCGTTGGGCCGACCACAAGTGCCTGGAGGTCACCGGAGACGGCACCCAGCAGGGCTCGAACTACTGGCGCTGCGACGGCGTCGCCTTCGACCCCGGCGCCCTCTATCGCTTCGAGATGGTCGCCCGTCGGGCCGACGGTTCCGGCGGGAGCGCCGTGAGCGGACCGACCTTCGCCAACCGGGATCAGCACCAGCTTACGTCCGAGTGGCAAACCATCGGCCACGTGTTCCGCGTGCCTGACGGCCTGAAGAGTGGCACGGTTCGCGTGGGTCAGTGGGACACCAGCGGCAGCCACCAGTTCGACTCCGTGCGGATCGTTCCGGTGATGCCCGTCCACACGGCCGTCGGCTCGATCGTGCTGGGCGAGGGCGAATCGATCCGCGACGGCCGCTACCGTTTTCGCGGCACGTACAGCCACGAGGGCAGCAACTACCACCGCACCCTCCTGCGAACCACCACGGGGTTCAACAGCAATCGCTGGACCTTTGGCGGCACGAGTGAAGTCGTCTATCGTTTTGAAGTGCCGGGCTGCCGCTTCAAGGATGGCCGGATCCGCCTGAACGTGAACTACTACATCCGTGGCGCGTGCACCTGCGAGGTAAGTACCGACGGCGAGACGTGGCAGCCGGTGGCCTCGCAAGAGAAGGTGGGAAGTGTGGACACGGCGCTGCCGGAAGGACTCTTCCCGACCAAAACGCTGCTGCTCCGACTGCGATCAGAAGGCAGCGGTTCCTTTCAGGTCGATCGCGTGGAGTTCGAGGCCGCCCTGGACGGCGAAGCTCCCAGTGGCTCGGGGAAGACCATTTATGCGCAACTGGACGGCTTGCCGAAAGAAGTGGCTCTTGAGCAGATGCTCCTTCGTAGCGGCGCCGGAGAGAGTTCCAGTCTGGAACTGACCTTGCGAAACAGAACATCGCAGACCGGCACGCTGCGATTGGCCGGCACGATTGACTCGGAAGACGGCTCCTCGCAACCGTTGCCAGCCCGTGAACTGAAACTGGCGGCCAACCAGTCGAAGGATGTTTCAATCCAACTGGCGGCCGACACACCGGGCCAGCACCAACTCAATTTGGAAATCACCGCCGGTGGAGGCGAGACCGCCCGGGCGAGCTTTGCCTTCACGGTTCCGGACTATTACCGAACCGACTACGGCAAACGGTTGCCGGGCGTCGGAACCACGGGCATCTGGTGGTGCGACGCAACCCACAAGATCCCGCAGACTCGTGGCCTTCCGACAGTTCAAGACGCCGCTGCTCAGATGTCGGCGGCCCGAAACGATTGGGAAGCGGTTCAGGTCGTTGTGCGTCCGGAAAAGGAACTCAAGGGGCTGATCGCCACGCTTTCAGCCTTCCGTCAAGCCAGCGGCAACGCTTCCATCGCATCGGACAATGCAAAAATCCTTCGGGCCTACTACCACTTTGTCGATCATCCCACCGACGCAATCGGCGTGCGCGACTACTGGCCCGATGCCCTGCCGCCGCTGGACGGACCGATCGACCTGGAAGCCGGCAAGAACCAGCCCCTTTGGGTCCTGGTGCATGTGCCCGAGGATGCAGAAGCAGGCGACTACTGGGCCACGTTGACCTTGAAGGCCGAGGGTTTCCGGATGGAAGTGCCCGTCTCGCTCCACGTGTGGGACTTCACGCTGCCCAGGCGAAGCCACCTCAAAACGGCCTTTGGGCTCTCGGTGGGCAACATCTTCCGCTACCACGGGCTGAAAACCGAAGAAGACAAGCGGAAGGTGGTCGATCTCTATTTGAAGAGCTTTGCCGAGCACCGGATCAGTCCCTACGATCCCACGCCCATGGACCCGATCCGCGTGAAATTCCTGCCGGAGGCCGATCCGCCCCGGGCCGAGGTCGACTTCTCGGCCTTCGACACGGCCATGGAGCGGGTGGTGAAGGAATATGGCTTCAACAACTTCCGCCTGGCCATCCGGGGCATGGGCGGCGGCACGTTCCACAGCCGAAGCGATCCCAGCATAGCCGGCTTTGGGGAAGACACGCCCCAGTACCAGGCCATGTTCGCCAGTCAGGTCCAGCAGATCGAGGCCCACCTGCGCGAGAAGGGCTGGCTCGACATGGCCTTCGTCTACTGGTTCGACGAACCCGATCCGAAGGACTACGAATTCGTCGCCAACGGCATGAAGCGGCTGGAAAAATATGCCCCGGACCTGACCCGAATGATCACCGAGCAGCCGAGCGGCGCCTTCGACGCCCACGTGAACGTGTGGTGCCCCGTGAGCCACAACTACGACCAGGCTGCGGCCGATGCCCGGCGAAAACACGGCGAACGGTTCTGGTGGTACGTGTGCACCGGTCCCAAGGCGCCCTACTGCACGCTGTTCATCGACCACCCGGCCACAGAACTGCGGATCTGGCATTGGCAGACCTGGCAGCGGGACATCGTAGGCACGTTGGTGTGGGATTCGAATTACTGGACCTCGTCGGCCGCCTATCCCGACCAGGCCCAGAACCCTTACGAGGACCCCATGGGCTACCGCAGCGGCTACTCGACCCCCAAGGGCACGAAGGCCTTCTGGGGCAACGGCGACGGCCGGTTCCTCTACCCGCCCCTTGCCGCCGCCACGCCCAGCGACACGCCGGTTCTCGATCCGCCGGTCACCAGCATCCGCTGGGAAATGCTCCGCGAGGGCGTGGAGGATTACGAGTATCTCTACATGCTCCGCGAGCTGCTCAAGGAAAAGGCCGCGACCTTGCCCGAGGCCCGGCGAACCGAACTACAAAACCTGCTGGCCGTTCCCGAGGCAATCACCAAGGACATGACCACCTTCACCACCCAGCCCCGCCCCATCTACGAGCGCCGGCAGGCAATCGCCGAGGCGATTGAGAGCTTGCAGTGATGAAACTGTCGGGTGGCACCGATGATTTCCCGCAGACCGTTTCCCATGTGAGTGAGCGTCTTCGGGAAATCGTCGGTGTTGCCTTGGCAACAAGAGGCTTCTGCTCGGCATGATGGATTGGGGCATCGGCTGACATGCCATTCACGTGGATCATCTGAGATCCCCTTGTTGCTTCGTCGGGTGGCGCCGATGATTTCTCGCAAACCGTTTCCCATGTGATTGAGCGTCTTCGAGAAATCGTCGGTGTTGCCTTGGCAACAAGAGGCTTCTGCTCGGCATGATGGATTGGGACGTCGGCTGACATGCCATTCACGTGGATCATCTGAACACCTCTTGTTGCTTCGCAACACCGACGATTTTCCGGGCAAACGCATTGAAATGGAAAGCCCTCTGCGGAAAATCATCGGTGCTACCCAACAGACGTCAACAACCCTCAATCCGCCCGGTTCTTGTCCGTGTCCTCCTCCAGATCCCAGATGCAGACGGCGACCTGCGGATGATACAAGCCTCCCACCAGGTAGCGGCCATCGGGGGAGAAGGCCGTGCTGAAGCAGGCGATGTTTTGCTGCGCGATCTCTGCGGGGCACTCGAAGCGGCGCCATTTTCTGGCTGACAGATCGTATACGAGCACCACGGCGGGATTATAGCGACTGCGCTCTGTGGACACGGCCATTGAGAGCCCGTCGGGCGAAAAGGAAGGATGCGGCATGAATCGCGGATTGCTTGCCAGTGTGGTCCAGCGGCCTGCCGAGACTTCGTAGAGGCGGACCTCGTGGGTATGGTTGAGATTTCCCACGACCACGGCAAGCATGTCTTCGGCCGGAGACACCGCGGTCGTGAGCCCGTAGCCTTGGCCGACACCGCGTGGCGCTACGACGCGCAGTCTTTCCTCTGGTTCTCGTGTCTCCGCATTCCACAATTCGATGAACCAGCCCTGCCGGGCACTGGGCGACGTGTGTACCAGAATCCTGGCGCCCTGGGCGACGAACTGGGGATCGTGCATTGTCCGGACGGGGCCCAGTTGGCCAACTTCCGCGCCCGTGGCAACCTCGACGATCTTGACCCGGTCTCCGCGGGGAATGGCCAATAGCTTGCCATCGGGAGAGAAGACCGCACTTTCGCTTCCGCCAGCGCCGTCGCTAACCCGCGTGCCGTCGCGCCTTGTCTTGGGCGCCAAGATCTGGCGCTGCGTGGCGCCTGACCAGCCGGCGGAGCCATCCCAAAGGCAAACACGACCCTCCGTGTCTGTGCTCACGATGGACCGACTGTCGGGAGAAAAGGCAAACGCCTTGTACCCCTCCGAGCCAGGTTGGGTCGTTTCGTACGGGCGACTGAATGTGGCCACCCTCTCCCTGGTCGCAAAGTCCCACAGAATGATGTCCGGCCCCGTTCTGGCTGCAAGCCACTTGCCGTCAGGCGAGAATCTGACGACGGCCGTACCGTTCTTCGCTGTGTTCTTGTCGAGGCAGACAGGCTCCTTCCCCTGAACCGATCTCTGAAGAAGCACAGCAACGACTACCGTGCCGAACAGAACACCGCGCAGCACAAAACTCTGCAATCGTCGCATCGGCCTCTTCCCCCCTTCTTGAAGCACCAAGCCAACGGGTGGCGTCGATACCGCTGATCGTAGCAGAGGGTGTTTTCGGGGGCAAGGAATTGGCAGGCAACGAGCGAAAGAGAGAAGACTTTCTGGGTGTATGCCGTGCTTCTTGATGGCTTTTAGCCGCTTTCCAGAGTCCCGCAATCCGGGTAAACTCGTGGCCATCCCCTCGACTTTCGGCTTCCCCAGGAGACCAGGCATGAAGGCCGCCATTTATCAGGGCAATCAGACGTTCTCGAGCGGTGTGAGTGAGCCGGTTGCCCCCGGCCCCGGCGAGGTTCGCCTGCACGTTGCCTATTGCGGCGTGTGCGGCACCGACGTTCACATCTACCACGGAGCCATGGACGGACGGGTCGGGCCGCCCCAGATCATCGGCCACGAAGCCTCGGCCGAGGTCGCAGAGATCGGCGAAGGCGTCGAAGGCCTTTCCATCGGCGACCGTGTGGCCGTGCGGCCGTTGCAGTTCGGCCAGCCCACGCCTTTCGACAAGGGCTGTCCCCACGTGGGCAAGAACCTCAAGTTCATCGGCATCGACACGCCAGGGGCCATGCAGACATCGTGGACCGTGCCGGCCTACACCCTTCACAAACTGCCCGAGAACGTCTCGCTGCTGGACGGGGCCCTGATCGAGCCGGTTGCCGTTGCCTGCCACGACGTGCGGTTGGGCGAAGTGCGGCCCGACGAGAACTGCGTGGTGATCGGCGGCGGGCCGATCGGCCTGTTGATCGGGTTGGTCGCTCGGGAGAAGGGCGCCAAGGTGCTCATGGCCGAGGTCAACCCGGCCCGTCTCAGCTTGGCGGCAGACTTGGGGCTCGATACCGTCAATCCGCTCGAAAAGGACCTGCCGAAAGAGGTGGCCGCCTGGACAGGCGACAAGATGGCCGACGTCGTCTTCGAGGTTTCCGGCTCGGCGCCCGGCGTGGAGATCATGACGGAAGTGGCCAACGTCCGCGGGCGGATCGTGATGGTGGCGATCCACCCCCAGCCCAAGCCGGTCAACCTGTTCAAGTTCTTCTGGTCCGAACTTCGCATGATCGGCGCCCGGCTTTACGAACCCCAGGACTTCGACGAGGCCATCCGGCTCGTGGCTGAAGGCCGCCTGCCCACCCAGTCGCTGATCACCCAGGTAAGCCCCTTGGAAGAAACGCAGAAGCTCTTCGAAACGATCGACGCGAACCCGGCCGGAATGAAGTACGTGGTTGAGTGCGGGAAGTAGAGGCTGGAGGCTTTAGGCTGGAGGCTTTAGGCTGGAGGCTTTAGGCTGGAGGACGGTGGGAATGCGAGATCATAGGAAGTTGCGGGCGTTTGAATTGGCGGATGAGCTTGCGGTTTGTGTACTGGGAATGGCTCCCACCACCGGTGGACGCCTCGCGTTTGTGTCGCCACGCTGCGCGGGCTTCTGGTTTACTTCGCCACCGCCGTTCCCCAGGCTCACGCCTGGGGCTACAATCGTATCGCCTCGCTGCGCGGGCTTTTCCAGACAGCAAGTCCGCGCAGCGCGACGAAACACCTTTAGCCACGCGGCGTAAGCCCGTGGTTTCCGGCGCAGAGCGATTTTCCGAAAGCCCGCGCAGCGCGGCGACACGAAAATAGCGCAACAGAAGTGGTTGCACCATATCGAGTCTCTTCATTCCCCACCTCACCCCTCCAGTCTCCGGTCTCCAGCCTACAGCCTCTCACGGAGTTTTCGCCATGAACGTTCTCGATCAATTCAATCTGTCCGGCAAGACGGCCCTGGTCACCGGTTGCAAGCGAGGCATCGGCAAGTCGATGGCGTTGGGGCTGGCCGAGGCGGGGGCCGATATCGTGGGCGTCTCGGCGTCGCTGGAACGTTCCGGAAGCGAGGTCGAGAAAGAGGTCGCCGTCCTGGGCCGCTCGTTCCGCGGCTATGCATGCGACTTCAGTAGTCGGGAGAAGTTGTATGAGTTCATCACCCAGGTCAAGGCGGACGTGCCCCAGATCGACATCCTGGTGAACAACGCGGGAACGATTCTCCGGGCGCCGGCCGTCGAGCACTCGGATGAGTATTGGGACAAGGTCCTTGAGGTGAACCTGAGCGCCCAGTTCGTGCTTAGCCGGGAGATCGGCAAGGAGATGGTCGCCCGGGGCAGCGGCAAGATTATCTTTACGGCTTCGTTGCTCACGTTCCAGGGCGGGATTACGGTGCCCGGCTATGCGGCCAGCAAGGGTGGTATCGGCCAGTTGACCATGGCTCTGGCCAACGAATGGGCCGGCAAGGGGGTGAACGTGAACGCCATCGCGCCGGGCTACATCGCCACCGACAACACGGCCGCCCTGCGAGCCGACCCGGTCCGCAACCCGGCCATCCTGGCAAGGATCCCGGCCGGTCGCTGGGGCGAAGCCGACGACTTCAAGGGGCCCGTGGTGTTCCTGGCCTCTTCGGCTTCGGACTACATGCATGGGGCCATTATGACGATCGACGGCGGGTGGATGGGTCGGTGATTGGGACCATTGAAGGATCGGGCTGTTTCCCTTAGCATGTCGACTGCCGGGTCGAGAGGTCGGTGACGCTACCTCTGCGCGGACTTGTCTGAGCCGGTTTTGTCGCTCTATCTCCTTGAATCGCAATTCTTTAGAGCTTGTCCATGCAGATGCTCGAACAGAAGATCGGATTTATCGGGGCGGGCCAGATGGCCACCGCCCTGGCCCAGGGATTCGCCCGCGCCGGATTGACCGATGGCAGCCGGCTATGTGCCGCGGATCCGGTTGCGGAAGCGGTGACTCATTTCACCGAGGCGACAGGAGGGGCCATTGCCTCGGACAACCGGGACCTGGTTCAGCGATCCGACGTGGTTTTCCTGGCCGTCAAGCCCCAGCAAATGGCCGCGGTCCTGGACGATGTGGCTCTCGAGTTGGTCCCCGGCAAGCTGATTGTCTCGATCGCCGCGGGCGTTTCTCTCGCCACGATGGAAAAGAGGCTGGGCTTGCAGGCGCGGGTCGTTCGGGTGATGCCCAACACGCCGTGCCTGGTCGGACGGGGGGCGTGCGGCTTCTGTCTGGGGGCCGCTGCCGAAGAAGGCGATGCCGCCCTGGTCGAACAGTTGCTGTCGTCGGTGGGCCTAGCGTTCCGCGTCCCCGAGAAGTTGATGGACGCAGTCACTGGTCTTTCCGGATCCGGGCCGGCCTTCGTCTACACGATGATCGAGGCTTTGAGCGATGGCGGCGTTCGCATGGGGCTGCCGCGAAATATTTCCACGGCGTTAGCTGCCCAGACAGTGGCGGGGGCCGCGGAGATGGTTCTGACAACGGGGGAACACACGGGAACGCTGAAGGATCGCGTGACGAGCCCTGGCGGCACGACCATCGCGGGCATCCAGGCCTTGGAAGAGGGAGGCCTGCGAGCTGCCCTGATGGGAGCCGTTGAAGCAGCCACGGAGCGGTCGGCAGAACTTGGCCGATCGTGAACGGTTGGGTCGGCTGGGGCGTACGGGTAGAATGATGGCCCGGCCCAGGCTGTACTTCGCTTGCGGAAACCGTGTTGGAGAGTTGCTGGAAGATGTCTGTTTTTTGCCGCATTGATGACAAGTACGTTCCGCTTTACCGTATCCTTTGGATTTCGGCGGTCCCGCACTTTTGCGGCTCGGAGGATTGCCAGCGCGAAGGGCAGTACGAAGTGCGATTGGAGCAGGCCGAGACGCTTTGGGCGACGGACGAAGAGCAGGCAGCCGCCCTGCAGGCGATCGAAGTGTGGCATGGTGAAGGGGACGACGAACTGCTGGACGAGGGAGACTGACGATGTCGATGTTCGAGAATGGCCAGTACCAGTGGCGCGAAACCTATTTCGTGCTTTTTCCGGTCGAGCGACGTCCCAAGCTGAAGGACGTGCAGAAGGCGATTTCTCGGCTTCAGCAGCACTTCACCATGACCAACCTGGCTGCAAATGAGGAGGGCCTCATCGAGTCGCTCACCATCCTCGCTCCCGACGATTTTGCGGCTTTGGACATATCTTTTTTGTGTGGCGAGGAGGTGCGTGAGCAGGTGGCCCAGCTGGCTGAGGAAGTCGAGCCAAGCTGCTGTTGCGTGGACGAGAAGCAACGTCTGGAGGACTTGCGTTCCTGCGACGGGAGGCTTGACATTTTCCATTTCGAGCAGTTGGTGGATCTCGACGCCGAAGCCGATGAGATGTTCGATCCGAGCGCGCTGCTGGTCGTTCTCGACGCGTTGGCCGAGTTGACCAATGGCATCTCGGTCGACCCCCAGGGCGGGGCCATGCTTTAGAAGCCCGGCAGAGAACTCGCGCGAGATTTGCGAGGTGAACAAGCGGGATCGCGTGAAGGGCAGTGGGGGTATTCGCGTGGGCTGTGGATTGCCGGAGAAGCTACGCCATTCTTGGGGGGATATCTCCTGCAATCCGGAGAACGTTTTGGCCGCGTTCAATGCCGCATTTACCGAAGCAAACGACCTGGTTTCGCCGGTCCCCCCCGGCACAGGTCAGCGCCCCCCCAAGAAACTTGGCCAACTATCCGTAATATTGCGTCGAATCGTTCGTGCCTTGTTGACACGATGGGCACCTCCTTCGTAACCTCGTATTTAATGCTGAGCTGATGGTTGTTGCGCATCCCGTGATGGTTGAGCCAACGGCAAATAGGCAGGGCTCCAAGCAACGCTGATCTGAGTTGCGGTCATGGGGCTTGAGGCAGTTTGGTGCACAAGGAAGTGCATAGTGACGTACCGAATGAGTTCGGTGCGTGCCTGCGTTTCGTGGAAAGGGCACTAATTTCACCCACAGTGTTCCACTCGGCCAGGGGAACTTGTTGGTGTCAGCCAGAAGGATCTGGTGTCAAGAATGAGTATCATGCTAACTCGTTGCCGGATGCGAATTATCAGCGCAAGCCACGAGGACGGAGTCTAGGCTGTCGGCGGTCATCCCCTCATTCGGGCTACATTGATAGGTTGGGGCTATTTGGTTGGGGTTGGTTTTGGAGAGGGGCTGAATGCCTGTCGTGAGTATGCGGGGCTTAGGTGGTTTAGGGCGACGGTCATTTTGGGGCTCATTCTCTTTCGTGGCCATCTTTCGTCTGATCTCGTTGAACCAAAGGGATTTTCTGCTCGCGTGATGCCGATACTTTGCCTAGGCAGGAAAATCGGCAATGCCCCTTCCGAGGCAGAGGCAGTGCCGCTTCAGTTGTAGCGTGCGGAAACCGCAGAAGTTGGCCCGGAAGCAGGCGGAGGGAATTGTGAGCCAGGCAGCACGGACGACAGCACTGGGTTTTGTGGTATGGGCGTTGGTACTGTGTGTCTCGGCACATGCGCAGGGATACCAGAGGGCCCAAGGGTCGCGGCGTACGTACACGCCATCACCTACGCTGAGCCCGTATTTGGACTATTTCCGGGCACCTCAAGGTCCGTTGGACAGCTACCACGAGTACGTACGACCAAGGCTCAATCTGGAGCGCACGCTGAATCAGCAGGATCGGCAGTTGCGGGTCCAGTCACGCGAGATTGGGGCCTTGAACAATCAGTGGATGAACGCTCAGCGAAATGCCGCGATGGCTCCCACTGGTACCGGGGCGGGATTCTTCAACTACTCCCATTTCTATCCGTCAAAGCGCTGATGAAGTGATCGTATCGAGCGTGAAGGGCAGTGGGAATGGGGCAGCCTTTGAGGTCGGCAGGCGGAACGGGGGGCATCCGGGGCGATCGGCCGCAGCACCTTGCCTTTTGAGGTATTCACCTTTCCAGCAGCGCGGCCCTTTAGGGGCCTGGGCAGGCTTCTAGCGCTGTTGCACTAGTTTTGGCGCCATCCTGAGTGGAATAGCGTCTCTTCGTTCCTGGTCGCGGCGCACAGCACCCTACGGAACGCCGTCATGAGACAACGATCCCTAGTTGGGATGCGAAGAAGCGCAGAGGATGGGTGGGGTGAGAAGAAGACGAGAAAAGATGGGGAGTTAGTTGGGTGCCAAGTCCTGTGGAACCGCCCTCTTACTGAGCCCCGCGGTTTCTATAGCTCTATAGGCCACCGATAACGAAATCCTGACGTGGAATTCTCGAAAATCTGGATTTTGTTTCGCAGATGCGAATGGCCTTTGTGGTAATGCCAAGAGGTCGCCGTGTCCGTCTCAGCGAAACCGCCTTGTGTACAGTCTTGTGGGCTGCGTTTCTCGAAAGAAACGCGATGACGCTTTAGGGTGAGAAGCACTCCCCGCAGAATAGCTGTGTTCTACCTTGTCTTGATACATAGGAGTGCTGGAACCCGCACTGGGGCTCCATCCATGGCGATGGGCATCTGGTTCACTACGGGGGTAGAAACGTGATGAAGATTGCTTCCGGTGAGAATGCTTGTGTGCCGGTCCAAGGAAGGGATTCGGTCGCACCTGATGCGAAGGTCGTTCGCCGGAAACGGGATCGGTCTGCGGCAACCCTGCCCGATCTCGCTCGGTTGGAAGACGACAAGAAGCTCATCAAGAAAGAGAAGAAACTGGTTGATCGCTGTGTTCGCGGAGAGATCTTGGCCTGGGAAGAACTCTACGAGCAACATCATCCTGCGCTGATGCGATCGGTGGCGATCCTGCTGGGCAGTCGAGGCGCCGATCGCAACCTGGTCGACGAATTGGCTGCCCAAGTCTGGTATTGCCTGGTCGATGAGGATGGAGCGTTGCTGGGGAGGTTCTGCCCCAAGCGTGGCGCACGGCTGAATACATTCATTCGCGCCGTAGCCAAAGATGTCACGAGCCGGTACTTTCGAACGGAACAGCGCCGGCGGGAGCGAGAGTTGATGGCAGCCCGGGCGACGGCGAATGAGCAGGACGCGCTGGCTGCTTTCGACGATTCGTTGTCCGAATTCCTTGGAACGCTTTCCGAAAGCGAACGGGAATTCACGGAAGCCTATTTGCTTTCGACCGATGGGTTGGGCGCCGAAGACGGCGCCGGTCGCTCGAATGCCAGTATCTGGCAATTCACGCGGCGGATTCGGATCAAGCTTGGGAGGTTCTTCGGCAGTTAGACGGACCTTCAAGGCGTGCTGCTGTCCGAGAGCTGTCTGGCAGTAGTGGCCGGTGCGGGAGTTGGGCTCGTGGGAAGCCCTCGCGACAATGAACAAAAGGACGATGAGTAAGGTGGAAATGGAACCGGACCCGACGATGGTGGCGTTGCAGACTGCAAGTGGTGAGCCCGAGGAGCGTACGGACGGTCCGCGCGTTTCCGCCGTCCTTCCGGTGATTGCCGTTCTGGCTGCTGCCTTCGCGTGGTCCTATTGGACGACCATCCTCGAACTGATCCACACCTGGAACAACGAGGCGGACTATTCTCATGGCTATCTTGTCGTTCCTTTTGCCCTCGCATTCCTTTGGGTTCGGCGAGACCTTTACCCGGGGAGTTCCGGAAAGGTCGCCTGGCTGGGCTTGATTCCGATTCTCTTTTGTCTGGTGATTCGATACGTAGGGGCCCAGTGGTACCTCGGCTCGCTGGACGGTTGGTCGATGATGTTCTGGATCGCGGGAGTCGTTTGGATGCTGGGCGGTTGGCGAGTGCTCTGGTGGAGTTCGCCGTCGATCCTGTTTCTCGTCTTCATGGTTCCCATGCCGTATCGCTACGAAAGCCTGCTGAGCGTCCCCCTCCAGCGAATTGCCACGAAAGCAAGTTGTTGGGCACTTCAGTTTCTGGGGGAGCCGGCGCTTTCGATTAATAATTCGATTCTCCTGGGTGAACAGAAGTTGGAAGTTGCCGCCGCATGTGCCGGGCTTCGGATCTTCATGGGCGTCATAGCGTTGGCGTTCGCCTGCGTCGTGCTTTCCAGGCGGAGTTGGTGGGAACGGGCTTTTCTTCTGCTGATTGCACCGCCCGTTGCCGTGGTTGCCAACGTGACACGGATCGTCGTCACCGGGCTGCTCTTTCAGCACTCGAGCACGGAGGCCGCAAAGCGTTTCTTTCACGATACGGCAGGCTGGGCAATGATCGTTCTGGCGGCCGCACTTTACGGGCTGGTTCTTTGGTACCTTTCATGGCTGGTTCGCGACGCCGAGGAAGTTGACACGTCGGTCGTTGTTGCCCGGCAGCGTGGATCTCAACATTCTTAGATTCGAGTTTCAGGGCCTTTCCCGCCCCCCTCGCAACGGTCTCCCATGGGCGGAGGACGTTGCATCGGCAACCGTTTGGGATTGGCTCTACGAGAAGTGGGCAAGAGTTCTGGAAGGGGCAGGCCTTCCAATAAGAGGAAATGTCGATGTCCGATAAATCAAGAGTTACAGGAAACCTCTCGGAAAACGTGTCGGCCAAGGTTCAAGTGGTTCGCCACGCGCAACCGGGGGGCCGCGCCGCCTCGACTCAGGGGCAAGCGTTTACGGCGCAAATGGTTCTAATGGCGCTGCGTCGCTGGTGGATGATCGCACTTCCCGTGGGCATCCTCTCGGCCGTAGCGGCTGCGGTAGTCGTCTATTTCCAGTTCGAGCCTGAATATCAGGCATCCGTGGAAATCCAAATCAAATCCCAGGGCCAGTATATCGCCTTCGATATGGAAGGACGTTCCTACGGCCGCAGTGACACCTACGTGGCAACCCAGTTGCAACTGATCGGGGGTAACAGCGTCCTGCTCGGTTCTGCCGCGTATCTCAAGCAACCGGGGGCCAAGAGCGTAGTCCAGCAACTCCTGGACGGCGAAATTCCCGGCTGGAGTCGGGTAGAAGCGGCAGATGACGGCTTGATTGCCTCCCGAGCCTTCGACCCGGGGAGTCGGCAAGTGTTTCTGGCGAGTTGGCTGAACGAGCGAGTCAGTGTCAAGCAAGCCGGCAAGGGATCAAGCCACTACTACGTAAGTTTCACGAGTAGCGACGCCGAGTTTTCGCAAGCGACGGTCAACGCGATCGTTCAAACCTATTTTGACGTCCTCAATGCCCAGCGTGGAAGACAGAACAAGGATCTGTTGGCCATTCTCGAGGAGGAACGCACGAGGCGTCGGAAGGAACTGGCCATCAAAGAAACCGATCTCAAGGCTCGGATCGCCCAAGAGATGCAGAGCGGGGCTTTCGTGGAGATGGCCCCGGAGGCAGGGGATCCCCGGCTGGCACTTCGCGAGCAGTTCCTGGAAGCGGAGTTGGAGAAAGCCGTCATCACGGCGGACCTTAACTCTCTGAAGGCGTCCGACAAACCGATTGATGTTTCTGACGAGAGTTGGAAGGAAAGGCTGAATCGGGAAATCGACAAAGACCCCTACGTTTTGGCCATGAACAACCAGGTGCGGGAGTTGGGGAGGATCGCTGCGAACCTCGATAGTTCCGCCGCTTCCAAGGACAACCCGGAAAGCGAACGAATTCGTGCCCAGATCCGCACCTATGTCGAACAACTCAGTGCCTATCGCGAGGAGATCCGTCCGCGAGTCGAGGGCGAAGTTCTGGAAGCCGAGGAGAAGGCTCGCCAGGACAAGTTCGCGGCCATTATGGCGCGGCAGAAGAACAACGAGGCCGTCCTTGGGGCGCTCCAGGAGCAGCAGGACAAGATCTTCAACGATCTGACGGATGGAAGCGCCGCGTCGGTGGAAATCGCGAGAATGAAATTCGAACTGGAACTGGAACGGGACGTTCTTGGGCGAATCGAAACACGGATCGTTGCGATGGAGACGGAAAGCGGTGCTCCCTCCCAGGTGGAACTCTGGCGTTGGGCCGACAAGCCCGCGAGCGCGCTGGTCTCATTGCCTTACAAACTGTGGCTGATCACGGTTCTGCCGGCCCTCCTCGCGCCGTTTTTGCTCGCCGTGGGCTGGGAGCGGATTCTCCAGCGTGTTCACAGTCCGGAAGCCTTGGAGCAGAATCTTGACCTGGAGGTGGTGGGAGAGATTGCCCGGTTCCCGAAAAGGACGACTGTCATGTCGGGCGGCGTGAACGGACGGCTTGACGAAGCGTTACGACTTTTTGAAGAGAGCGTGGACACGCTGGGAACGAGCCTGCGGCTCGCGGACGACTTGCGTCATATTCGGGTGCTGGCCGTTACCAGCGCTTCGAGCCACGAGGGCAAGACGAGTGTGGCATCCCAGCTGGCGATCAGCATCTCGCACGCGACGAAGGAGAAGACCTTGCTCGTGGATGGTGACATGCGTTCCCCCGACGTTCACCGCGTTTTCGGGCTGCATACCGAGCCCGGCCTGGAAGACGTTCTGTGCGGAGATTGTGACCTCGCGGAAGCAATCGTCACCGAATGGAGCGAGAACCTCCATGTTCTGCCCGCCGGGAAGTTGGGCGTCAATCCCCATCGACTCCTGGCCAACGGCACGGCTCGTCGGTTGTTTGCGGAACTGACCCAGCAGTACCGCTACGTGATCGTGGATACCCCACCCGTCCTTGCGGCCGGGGAAACCTTGATTCTGTGCGAGGCTGCCGACGCGACCCTGATGTGCGCCATGTGGGACGTCAGTCGATCCGACCAGGTTCGCCGTGCGTGCAAGAAGTTGACCATGGCGGGAGTCCGCCCCAGGGGGACGATCCTCAACGGGGTGCCGGCCAGTCGTTATCTACACCGTTACGGACAATACCATGCTTACACCTGAAGCTTCGCCGGAATCAGGCGACTGCGGTTCTCGAAGCACGGAGTAGGACAAAAGGCATGAGCGCGAAGAAACGTAATTCGGGCGATTTTCCAAAGGGCCAGAAGCCGGCGGCATCCAGACGCCCGGCGCCACGGCGGAGATCGCAGGCACTGAACTGGCGAGTCCTCGTCTGGACCCTCGTCGGTCTTGTGGTCGGCGCGGGCGGCGCGTGGCTCTGGCATGTTTGGCAGGTGAAGGATCTGGCCGGCGGCGCCATCGAGCAGGGGCGAGAACTGGAGAGCAAGGCCGAGGATCTTGCTGGCCAGGCGCGAGATCTTCTCGCGGAGGCGCGAGGTCTGGAAGCGGAGGCCCGCGATCTTCAGGAAAAGGCTCATGGGGACGACACTCAAGGTCGTCGCGACGAAGCCCAGAAGTTATTTCAGAGGGCGCAGAGTCGTATCAAGGAAGCGCACGACGCCCGCCAAGCCGCCGCGCAGTACTTCCTCCACTATTCACAACGCAATCCCAACGATCCAGAAGGGCCACTCGCTCTGGCTCGTCTTTCCGAGAAAGACGGCAACGTGCCCGCGGCTATCGATTGGTACGCGGGCGCCTTGCGGGCCGCTGACAATCAAAACGAGGTCTGGCCGCTGACCGCAGAAGTTCGAGCCTGCCGTGCGGAATTGTTGGTTGCATTGGGCCAATATTTTCAACGCGAGGCCTCACGCAGCGAGAAGGACGAGCAACGCGATAGTGCGGAGGCCCGATATTCTCAGGCGTACAACGAAGCAAACACCGTTCTTGACGAGGAAGCGAGCGACGCCGAGAGCCGTTCGAAGGCGATGCGGGCTCTTGCCCTAGCGGCTCTCGGGCTCCACGATCTCGATGCGACGGTGTCGCTTTCTGACCAATTCGATTCGATCGGCGAAATCGTGGAGCAAGCCTATCAAGACGAACCGGGCGACAGCGAACTTGCCTTGGCCCTTGCCCGCATGTATCGGGACTTCCCGGACCTGCTCAGCGAAAGGCAACGAGAGAAACTTGGCCCGGACGACGTTCAGGAAGAGCGGCGGTTTGCTGCGGCAGACACCATCATGCAGCAACTGGTGGATTCGGCGGAGCAGAACTTCCAGAAGGCTCCTGGGTCGCGCGAAGTGCGGATTGCAGCGGCGAACGCGCGGCTGAATCGTTTCCGCTACTTGGCCGCCTACGATTTGCCGGGCGCCGACGCCGACCTGGCGCGTGCTCTCGAATTGGCCCCGGATTCTGCAAACGTGCAACTTCTCGCTGGTTCGCGATTGTTGGCAGGAAGAACGGGGACTCCGTCTTCGGGGTCCGGGGATATCGTCGCAGACGAGAAGAAGCTCACGGAGGCCTGCCAACACTTCCGTGCAGCCAGGGATCTTCAGTACGGGAATCCAACGGCGTATCTCGGGCTTGCGGAAGCCTATCGTCGGCTCGGCGAAGACGACAGGGCCATTCAGGAGTACGAGAACGGACTCCGCAACGTGGGAGAGAACGATTGGGACCTCAACTTCGCCTTGGTCGATGCTCTTCTGACGACAAATACCATAACGAAGGAGGAGGCGGAAAGGCGATTCCGAATCCTCGACAAGAGTTTGTCAGACCAGCGGTCCAGCTTGAGCGAGTTGGCCCTTCGCTCGCGGACGGCCCGCCGAGATCTTCTTTTCGCTCGTTGGCTTGTTTCTTCGGAACAATATGCGGATGCAGCGGAGCTTCTCGATCGGCTTCTTCTCGAAAGCGGTCTCGCCTCGTCGAACGAGAAGGCTGGCCCCGGCGTGAACCGGAACGAAGTGCTTGCCCGGCTGCTGCTTGCGAAGTGCTGCGAGGCGCAAGCGCGCGAGCGTCTTGCCATGCCGGGACGAGACCCTCTCACACAAACTGCCACCGCCGCTCCGAACGAAGCGAGCCGGGAGGAGGCTCAGGCGTTCCTTGAAAAGGCCGCCGAAACCTACAAGCAGTTGGCTCGTGATCTGCCTCATATCGTCCAGTTTCGTGAGGCAGCCGCCAAGATGTACCTGGCTGCCGGACGTCCTGATCAGGCGGTGCTCTACGAACTGAGCGCCATTGATCTTGAAGACACGCTTGATCGACGATTCTTTCTGACTCATGCCCGGTTGGAGCAGTTGAAGCAAGATACTTCGTCGGATCGGCTCATGGAGGCCGTCGAGAACGAATTGGACCATTTGGAAACACGAATTCAGCAAGAGCCCATCGAGCAGCCTTGGACGATTGACGCGATGCGAGCGGAACTTCTGACGATCAAGAGCAAGCGAGAGGGGGCGAAGGACGTCCCCGATGACGCTCTCGCCATGCTTCGCGAGTTGGAAGAGAAGTATCCCCTTTCCTTGGAGTTGTTCAGCTTTCTCGTTCGAAGATACGAGGAACTCAAGGCAACCGACGATGTCGCCCGTGCCTCGGCATGCCGGGACATTGCTATGGCGTTTTCACTGGGCACTCCTGGCGATGCCGAAGTTCCGGAAGACCGCCTCAAGGAACTTGTGGGCGAAGAAGCCCTGCTCTGGCGATTCCTGCGAGCTAACCGTCTGTTGATGGAACCGGGAAGCTCGCCGAGTGAACGGAAAAACCAGATCCAGGAAGCGAAACAACTCTCGGACGGAATCCTGGCGGATCGACCCGATTGGACGCAGGCACATCTTCTCGCCGCGAGCGTCGAACGAGCCGAAGGCAACCTGGTCGATGCCGTGCCGGGCCTGGAGAAGGCCTATGAACTAGAACCGACCAACCTCCGGACCCTGGAGAAGCTCGTCCGCCTTCAGCTCCAACTCGGGCAGACGAAAGAGGCCGAGGCTCGGATCGAAAAGGCTCGGGCGGCGTTCCCGGCCAGCGATGCCGTGCTGCGACTGGAAATGCTGGTGAAGCACAGTGCGGGCGACCGGGAGGCCGCGATTGAACTGGCACGCAAGGAAGTCGCTTCTCGTCCCCGCGATTCTGCCGCGCGGATGCGTCTCGGCTTGCTGCTCCAGCAAGGAAATGAACTCGACGAAGCCGAGAAGGCGTTCCGGGAAGCCCTGCTGCTCAAGCCCGACGATCCCACTTCCATGGCGGCTCTGTTCGCCCTGTACGGTCGGACGGATAAGAAGGACGCCGCCGTGGCCATGCTCCAGGAACTGGCGAGCAACGAGAAACTCAAACCGCGGGAGAAGGAGCTCATTCTCGCACGGGGTTACGAAACGCTTGAAAGAAGCGCGGAGGCCGAGGAACATTACGGGGCTGCGGAGAAGGCCTATCGCGAAGACGTGGAAGCGGAGCCCGACAACGCCTCGCTGCGTCTCGGATTTGCCGAGCTGCTGCTCAGCCACAAGGATGCTGCCAAGCTGGAACTTGCCGCCGAAGAGGTGCGACAGGTTCTCGACGCGGTTCCCAACTCGCGAGACGCCCAACGCCTTCTGGCCCGAATCCTCTGGCGTCGCAACGAGGGAGACGATCGGCAAAAGGCAAGCGCCATTTATGATACCCTGGCGGCGACCCCGGAAGCGGGCGTCGTAGAAGACCAGTACCGCCGCGCTCAGATGCTCGAGAGTCAGGGGAACTTCGAGGCCGCAACGGAGGCCTTCGACAAGCTGCTCGAATCGGCGGCCTTGTCTCCCAACACGCTCGCGGCCCAGGTCAATCGCAGTCTCCGTCTCGGCCAGATCGACAAGGCGGAACAGACGCTTGCCCGGCTGGAGAAGGTGGCGCCTGGGAATCTGAGGACCCTGAGGCTGAAGCTCCAGGTTCTGCATCGAACAAATCGCGACGACGAAATCAAGCCGCTCGTCCAGACGCTGCAGCAAAAGCTTGCCGAACAGGCGGGAGATGATCCGGCTCGAACGGCAAAGGTCTCCCAAATCATCGGAGACCTTTACAGTTCCGTCGATATGCACGCGGAAGCGGAGCCGCACTATCAGGCCCTGGCCACAGCAGAACCGGCCTCCGTCAAACGCCTGGCTGCCTGTGTGGCAGCCCAGGGACGGACCCAAGAAGCCATCCAACTCGTGCTGGACACCGGCGAGAAGACGGACGACCTGGTGAAGGCGGACGCCTTGTGCCGGATCTTCGTCAATTCCACCCCTTCCGACGAGGAGTGGAGTCTGGCCAAGCCGGTTCTCGAATCGGCGGCCGCCAGTCACGCGGACCACGCCGGTCTTCACGCCCAGATAGGCAATGTCTACATCGTCCGAGGCGATTTGGAGGAAGCCGTTCAGTGGCTGGAAAAAGCGGTTGCCCTGCAACCGGACAACGTATTGATTCTCAACAATCTTGCTTCCATTCTGGGAGAACAGCCCGGCCAGGCGGAAAAGGCCTTGGGGTACATCGATCGAGCAATCCAACTCTCGAGTTCCGCCCCCGGACTGCTCGACACGAAGGGAACGATCCTTCTTCACCTCGATCGTCCGGCCGAGGCGGTTGCGGTCCTCGACCAGGCCGTGTCGGGCGATGCCCAGGATCCTCGCTTCCGGCTCCATCTCGCCGTTGCCTGCGATCGTGTTGGCGACGGTGTCAAGGCGAAGCAAATGCTGGCGGGGGCCCTTCAGGGCCAGCTTCTGGAGAGGCCCGAGTATATTCTGACCAACAAAGACAAGAACTGGCTTGAGGAACTCAAGAAGACCTACGAGCTTTAGGAACGCCGAGAAGAGAATTCGCTACCTGCGACCAGTCGGACAACACAAGGATACCCAGTGAAGAACACGGCACGGATAACCGCACTCGTCCTCATCGTCGTCCTCACGATTCTCTCGGGCTACATGGAAGGCACGTTGCGACGTCGCTGGGGGGCCTCCAACGTCGAAAAGACGGCGTCAGCCCGGTTGGTTCAGTTTCCGAAAACGATGGGGCCCTGGCGGACTGTCCGGGAAGGGGAACTGGATGAAACTTCTTTCCAAATGCTGCAGCCCTCGGGGGAACTTGTGCGAGTGCTTCGTCACGGGGAAGGGGGCACGCCCGTCAGCATGACCCTTCTTGTCGGTCCCCCCGGCAATATCGGAGCCCATACTCCGGAAGTTTGTGTCAGCGGGATCGGCTATCAGAAGATTGGGGCGACGGAGCGCGTGACCGTTTCGCCTCCCAATCACCCCGAGCTGCAGGGAACGTTCTGGGTCGCCACCTTTCGTTCCCGGGGCTACGACCGCCACATCCTCCGGGAATACTGGGCATGGAGCACCGGGGGCGCGTGGGAAGCAGCAACCGGCGCCCGAATGGGCTACGGATTTTATCCTTACCTTTACAAGGTCCAGTTGGGCTGCCGACTACCTGCCGGATCCGACCCGGACTCGACCGACCCGACGCTTGACCTGCTGCAGCAAATCGTGCTCGAGTCACCGGCTTACCTCGTCGATGCAGACGTGAAATAAGACGTGACCGCCGGGCTCACTATTGGCTTCTTTTTTTCGCCACCAACTTCAACACTCATGACCCGATTGCTCGACACCGACAGCTTTGATCGAATCGCAAAAGAGGGGAGTTTGTGATGACTATTGTGAATGGGGTAGGATTGACCGACAACACTCGGCAAGCACGGAAGCGGCGGACCACTTCGCCGCGACAACTCGCGCCGACCGAGCCAACCGCCTACTTCCGAAGGAAGGCCTGGTTCGATCGGACCGTCGCCTTTCTTCTTCTGATTCCCGGGTTGCCGATCATTGCGGCCTTGATCGTGCTGATCCGCCTTACATCGCGTGGCCCGGGCGTTTTCCGGCAACGGCGTGTCGGTGAGGACGGCAGGGTCTTCACCATGTTCAAGCTTCGCAGTATGCGTATCGATGCCGAACACCGCTCCGGAGCCATCTGGGCCACGGATGACGATCCGCGGACGACGTGGCTCGGTAAGTACCTTCGGAAATTTCATCTGGACGAACTTCCGCAGCTTTTCAACGTGCTCGGAGGGCAGATGTCCTTGATCGGTCCGCGCCCGGAGCGTCCGGAGTTTGTGTCGGTGCTTTCCGCAGCCCTGCCCCGCTATCGGGAACGCCTCCTGGTGCCGCCCGGTGTTACCGGCCTGGCACAGATCAACCTGCCTCCCGATTCGGACCTGAACAGCGTGGCGCGAAAACTGGCGCTGGATCTGGAGTACGTCGAAACGGGCAGCCTGTGGCTGGATGTTCGCCTGCTTTTCTGCACGATCATCCGGGTCTTCAAACTCGGAACCTCGTTCTGTCCGTGGATTCTCGGCGTCCGTCGCGATATGAAAAACCATCCGAAGTTCGTCGCCCCCGACGCCACGTGCCTCCAACGCGATGGCTCCGCTCTCTCGGCGAATGAACTTGCCGACCGGCTCGCTGAACAGTACGGCGAAACCATCGACGGACGGATCGCCGACGCGTTGGAGGATACCGTTGAAGACGAGGCGGCGCCCAGCGAGGAGGGAAATGGCGAAGGCAACGGTCGCGCGGCTGGAAACGGAAGGAGTGGAAAAGGGACGACTCTTCATTCGACCAACGGTTCCCGCAGGCATCACCCGCGCTAGCAGTTCTGCGAGAGTAGCCATCACGCTCCGCCGCGATGAGCCCCACATTCAACGGGACGCCATCTTCGGGACGTATGCAAGGTCAACGAGGTCGAGGTGTCCGGTGAAAGACACGGCAGGTGCATCCCGGAACCTACTTGTTCTTCGTGCTCGACCGGATAATCCACGTTTCGGTTATGCGAGTTCTTACAGCGAAGCACGAAGGCCCCCCCAAGGAATAGACGCCGAATGGCCTATTCTGGCGGTTCTTGGTTGGTGATGAACCGGTTGCCTAGCATACTAGCTAAACGGTCAGGCGTGATTCCCGGAGAAAGCTCGAATGCTCTATCGAGCTCGGGATTTCGGGGGCCACCGGCTGCTTGTCCGCCAGAGGCAGGCCTGACATTCCAGCACGTTGACCGGGCTCATCACGATGGAACGGAATGGTTGCTATTTCGGGAATCGTGCAAGGCCCTCTCGCCGGAAGGATCTGGTGAGCCTGTGAATTTGACCTGTTGATTCCGACCCATAGAATGCTTGTGCTTCCTTGGAACGCAAGTCACGAGGACGGAGTCCAGACCGAGCCACTCACCCCCCGCCGCCGGGCAGCAATCTCCAACCGTGGTCACGTACGAAACAGCGCCCTCGCCAGAAGCGACTCCGACAACGGCGGCCAGCGAGCCGTCAGGAATCGTCAATGCCTTCACGGTCGACGTGGAGGATTACTTCCAGGTCTCGGCCTTCGAGAAGGATATCGACCGGAGCACTTGGCACAGCTACGAGCAGCGGGTTGAAGACAACGTGTCCCGCATGCTGGACCTTCTCGCGCGGCACGAGGTGACGGCGACGTTCTTCATCCTCGGTTGGACCGCCCAGAAATTCCCCGAAGTGGTTCGACGGATTGACGCGGCCGGCCATGAAGTGGCCTCCCACGGATTCTGGCACCGGCTCGTCTATCAACAGACCCCCGACGAGTTCCGTCAGGACATCTGCCAGTCCCGAGATATCCTTGCCAACCTCGTTGGCAAGCCTGTCACGGCGTACCGCGCTCCCAGCTTTTCGATCGTTCATCGTTCGTCCTGGGCTTTGGACATCCTCGCGGAAGAGGGGTTCACGACCGACAGCAGTATTTTTCCGATCCGGCACGATCGCTACGGCATGCCCGATGCAGAACCCTCGCCGCACGTTCGGCACACGGCGTCGGGCGACTTGCTGGAGTTCCCCCCCGCGGTGCTCCGCCTCGGCAAGGTCAACGTTCCGATCGGCGGCGGCGGCTACTTCCGGCTGTTTCCCTGCCGGTGGACGATCGCGTGCCTTGGCCGCATGCTCCGCACGTCGAGCGTGCCTTTGATGTTCTATATCCATCCCTGGGAGATCGACCCCGATCAACCCCGATTGAAAGCCGGCGGTCCGCTTTCGCGGTTTCGGCATCGCGTCAACCTGCCGCGAACGTATGGGAAACTGGACCGCCTGCTGCGGGCTTTTCGCTTTGGCCCCGTTTCCGAAGCGGCGGCCTGCGCCGGTCTGGCCCATTCGGCGTCAGACCGGCTCGCGTCGCCGGCCGACCCTGCAACGGCTGACTGAAAACAGCCGAAACAGCAAATATCGCATTCGCTCTGCCACCAAGCGTCTTATCACTCCACGCATGATTTCCTCCTCGCTGAGCACTGTGTCAGGCAATGTCTTGACTTCGAACACCGGTGATCTCGCAATCAGCGTGATTGTGCCGGTGCGCAACGAAGCCGCGTTTATCCAGGACACGCTGCGTCAGATTCTCGACCAGGAGTACCCGCAGGACCGGTTTGAGATTCTCGTGGTGGACGGCTGCTCGACGGATGGGACGCAGGACCTCGTGCGAGAAGTGGCGGAGGAACACGCCAACGTACGTCTGCTTGAAAACCCGGCTCGACTTTCCAGTGCCGCTCGCAATATCGGAATCAAGAATTCGCAAGGCGATGTCGTACTGATTGTGGACGGCCATTGCGAGATTCCCTCCCGCCAGATGTTGCGGAATGTGTCGGACGCGTTTATCACCACCGGTGCCGACTGCCTGGGGCGCCCCCAGCCGCAGAACGTCGAAAACGCAACGACGTTGCAAAAGGCGATCGGCGCCGCTCGGGCGTCCCGCCTCGGCCACCACCCGGAATCGTTCATCTATTCCGACCAGCCCCAGTTCGCCCCGGCCAAGAGCGTGGCCGTGGCCTATCGCCGCAACGTATTCGACCGAGTGGGCTGTTTCGACGAGCGTTTCGACGCCCACGAAGACGGCGAGCTGAATTATCGTTGCGACGCCGCCGGCTTGAGGTGTTACTTCACGCCCGCCATCGCAGTCCACTATTTCGCCCGCGCGAGCCTCCTTGGTTTATTCCGCCAGATGGTTCGCTACGGCCGCGGCCGCGTCAAGTTCTCCCGCAAGCACCCGGGAACCTGGGGACTGGGGGCGTTGATCCCGGCGTTGTTCGTCCTGTACGTGATTCTCGGCGTGGGCCTAGCTGCCGCCGTGCCTTCCCTGGCCTTGGCCTACGGATTGGGGCTCGCCGTCTACGCGGCGGCGGTTGCCACCTCTTCCGCTGCGGTCGTGGTGAAGAAACAGGAGCCGCTCTTGCTAATCTGGCTCCCCGTCGTTTTCATCATCATTCACATGGGCGCCGGCGTCGGCCTGCTTGCAGAACTCCTATGCCGCAAGTTACGTAATGCTTGACTCTCGACGTCTGGTCTCTATTCCGGCCCCTTCGACTCCGTGATGATCCACTCGATTCTGTTTGCGACAGCCACCGCCTCCCTGACTGTCTCGGTGTTCATCCTCCTCTACCACGCGATACTCGTCGTGGTGGCGATGGTCCCTCGTGCGAAGATCCCTGCCGGAGAGTTCGAAGCATGCGGGCATCGATTTGCGATCATCGTGCCGGCGCACAACGAGGAGAATACGATCCAGATCGCTTTGGGTTCCTGCCGAGAACTGGAGTACTCGGAAGAGAACTACGAGCTCTTTGTGGTGGCCGATAATTGCACTGATCGTACGGCAGCCGTCGCCGAGGGCTACGGCTGCAACGTGCTTGTTCGCAATGACACGGAGAAGCGGGGCAAGGGCCATGCGCTCCGCTATGCCTTTGAAAAAGTGCTGGAATCCGACTGCGACGCGATGATTGTCCTTGATGCCGATTGTCGAATTCATCCCAATACGTTGAAAATTGCCGACTACCATCTGCGACGCGGGGACCGTGTCCTGCAGTGCAATAACCGCGTCAGCAATGTCGATGATTCTCCCACGACGCTGCTGTTGGCGGCGGCTAACGCTTTGGAGAACGATTTCTTCTACGCTCCCAAGTCCCGCCTTGGTTTGTTCGTTCTGCTGCGCGGCACGGGCATGGTATTTCATCGGGAGATTTTCGAGAGGTTTCCGTGGGACGCTTCTTCGGTGATCGAAGACGCCCAGTACTCCTATCGTCTGGCAATCGAGGGCGTCAACACGCGATTCGTTCCGGAGGTTGGCGTCGTGTCGGATTTTCCCGTCAACCGTCCCCAACTCACCGTCCAACGGGAACGCTGGCTCGGCGGAGGCATCCGATTTGCGCTCGGTCTTTCACCGAAAATGCTTGCGGCTGGCTTGAAGAAACGCCGTCTTGCCCTTGTCGATGCGGCCCTTTCCACCTGGCTGATCATGCGCCCCTTCATTGTCGCACAGCTCTGCCTGACCTTTGCCTTGGTCCTCGTGCTCCAGATCGTGGACGGCAGCTTTGCGGCATCGTTGATGCTTGCCGCGACCGTCGCGGTTTTCGCCGGCTACGCGGCGTACGCCCTGCTCGGTTTGGTAAGGCTGGATGGGGGGCTTAAGCATGTTCTGCTGCTTGCATGTCTGCCTGTCGCATTGATGAATTATTTGTGGCTCTCCGTTCGCACTCTCCTTCGCGGATCTCCGACCGAGTGGCAACGTACTCCGCGAGCGATGGATTCGGAGAACTGAAGGCCTTGTCGCGGGCCGTTGCATTCCCATGAGCATCTTGTCCAACAACGCAGAATCGAACGTCGATTGCCGAGGTCGCCGGTCTCGGGCATACGCGGGGGGGCAACATATCGTCCACCTCACTTCTTCACGTTTCTTCGGCGGGCCCGAGCGGCAGATGCTCGAACTGGCGACTGAACTCGACGGCCATGTGAACACAACCTTCGTCTCCTTCTCCGAAGGCGGACTTTGCCAGGACTTTCTGGACAAGGTCAGGGAACGAGGCTTCACGACCCGGGAACTGGCCAACGACACGCCTCACCTGCTGGCAGCCCGGCGGGAACTTCATGACCACCTCAAGGAAATCGGAACGGACGTGCTGTGTTGCCACGGCTACAAGGCGAACCTTCTCGGCCTCTTGGCGGCTCGGCGGCTAGGCGTGCCGGCAATTTCCGTTTCCCGGGGTTGGACCGGTGAATGTTGGAAAGTTCGCGTTTATGAATGGCTCGACCGGCGAGTTCTTCGACGGATGGACCGCGTCGTGTGCGTCTCGGAAGGCCAGGCTCGCAAGGTCCGCGCGGCCGGGGTTCCCGGCGACAAGGTCGTGGTGATCCGCAACGCCGTTCGCACGGAGCGGTTCGCCGCCTCGCCCGACGCCACCTACCGGCGGAAGCTTGAATCGCTGTTTGCCCATCCGCCGACCCACATCCTCGGCGCCGCCGGACGCCTCAGTCCGGAAAAGGGTTTTGATGTCCTGATCGAAGCGTGCCGTCGTCTTGCGACGGAGGACAAACGGGACTTTGGGGTCGTCCTTTTCGGCGACGGCCCCTTGCGCGAGCCACTCCAGCAGCGGATCGACGCCGCCGGCCTCACCGGGCGATTCGTGTTGGGAGGTTTCACCGACGAATTGGATCGCTTCATGCCCCATTTCGAGGTTTTCGTTCAGTCTTCCCATACGGAAGGGATGCCCAATGTCCTGTTGGAAGCGGCTGCCGCCGGCGTGCCGGTCGTGGCGACGGACGTGGGGGGAACGTCGGAAGTGGTTGCGGCCGGCCGGACCGGGCATCTTGTGGCCTCCGGCGACGCGTCCGCCCTGGCCGACGGGATTTGGCGGCTCTTGGAAGATCCGGAATCGACGCACGCGATGAAACAAGCGGCCCCGGACTACGCGGCCGAGACCTTTGGCTTCGAAAAACAGGCGGCGCGCTACACCCACCTGTTTGAACGCCTTCTGAACCCAACCATCTGAAACCGGCCGTGATCACTCGGGTGCAACAAGAGCACGATATGCCGAACGACGCCGTTCGCGTCTGCTTCGTCATCGATCGCCTGTCGAGGGCGGGCACGGAGATGCAATTGCTCCTCCTGCTCCGCCATCTCGATCGCCGGCAGGTGCACCCCTATCTCTGCCTCCTCGACGGCGGGTCGGAGGCAAGCCGCGAGCTTGAGCCGGACGACGTGCCGGTGCTCCGGCTCGGCGTCCGACGCTTGATCTCGCTCCATGCGGCTCGCCAAGCCTGGCGGTTTCGACGTTTTCTGAAAGAAAACCGAATTGACGTCGTGCAGGCCTATTTCACCGACAGCACTCGTTTCGCCGCTCCGATCGCCAAGGCGACCGGCGTTCGCGCTGTCTTCGGCTCACGCCGCAATATCGGCCACTGGACCACACGACGGGATCGACTGCTTGGCCGCTTCTACAACTGGCTCTTTTTCGACAAGGTCATCGCTAATTGCGATGCTGTTCGTCAATCCGTGATCGATCAGGAAAGCGTAGACGCCGACGACGTGGTCGTTATTCGAAACGGACTCGACTTGGCACGTTTCGCCCGCATACATCCCTGGGCCTCGAAACCGGCAGGATCACCCCGCAAGGTTGGCATGGTGGGCAACCTCCGTGAGGTCAAGGGCCCTGATTTGTTCATTGAAGCCGCCAAGATCGTGCTTGCGCAACAGCCAAACACCTGGTTTGAGATTGCGGGCGGAGGAAACCGGGAGCCCTACCAGCAACTCATCGACCGCCTGGGATTGCAGAACCACGTGCGGCTATTGGGACCGGTGAGCGATATCCCCGCATTCCTGGAAACCCTCGATCTCGCCGTTCTGCCCTCGCGGGCCGAGGGCCTGTCGAACGCCCTGCTGGAGTACATGGCGGCCGGACGACCGATCGTTGCCACGGACGTGGGCGGAAATGCAGAACTGGTGCAACACTTGAGCAACGGCCTGATCGCCGAGTGCGATCCATCCGCCATTGCCTCCGCAATCCAGCGCATCCTTGTAAATCCCCAACAGGCGGCCGAATGGGCGGCCTCTGGACGTGAGTCGCTCGTTTCTTCGTCCAACGGCGATGCGGTCGCCGCGCTGCACACGTCCTTCTATCGCCAGGCAGTCGGGAGTCATTCATGATTCGCCGATGGTTCAAGAGGGCTTGTCTCGGTGTTGCGATTTTTCTAACTGCCCCGTGTTGGCTGCCAGAAAGAGTTTTGAATCGACTGACTCGATCCGAACGGTTCTTCGTCACGTGCGCCCAAGTGCTTTCCTTGGTTCCGGGGCTGGTTGGCGTGTTTTTGCGGCGAGCCTTCTATCTGATGACCTTGAAGAATTGCGGTCCGGATGTGTTCATCGAATTCGGCACGTACTTGTCGCACCGTTCTGCTTCGATCGGGAATCGCGTCTACATAGGGGCTCGCTGCACGATCGGCATGTGTACGATTGGCGACTCCACCCTGATTGGCAGCAATGTTGACATCCTGAGCGGCCGGAGGCAGCACGGCATGGCCATGGGACCCACAGACTACTGTGAGCAGCCGCAATCCTTCGTCCCCGTGGCCATCGGACGAAACACGTGGCTGGGCAACAGCAGCACGATTTTGGCGGATATTGGCGACAATACCATCGTGGGCGCGGGAAGTGTACTCGTTCATCCGGCTCCGGCAGACGTTCTCGTCGCCGGAAATCCGGCCCAAGTGAAGCGTGTCCACTGCTCTTCGGAGAACTGACTCTCGCTGAAAACAATGCACCTATCGGAAGAAGACAGTCGGTACTTGCGCTATCTGCGAGGCCTTGCGATCATTGGGGTCGTCCTCGTGCATCTTGGAGGCTGGATCTGGCCGCCCTACAGCAGCTTTCTCGTCGTTGTGGTGCCTCTCTTCTTTTTCGTGTCGGGAGCCGTTTCGTATCCCAGTTATTATCGATCTGCAACGATCCGCCAGTACCTGTTCAAGAGAATTACATCGCTCCTTGTGCCCTACTACCTTGCGTCGATACTCTGCATCCTCGTCCTCGCCTTCAGGCAGCAGGCATTCCCTGCCATGTCTGCGAACGAAGTCCTCGCCTGGCTCACCATTCGCCCTCCCGTGGATTTGCAGGGCTTTCCCTTTGGCCAGACGTGGTTCCTTCACACGTTGGCGGTGATTATCGTCGCCTCTCCGTTGTATTTCACAGTCATTGCCCACAGAAACCAGGCAGGCTTGTTCCTCCTTCTCGCTGTTCCACTGATCGTGTCGGCAGTCGAACTCGTCTATGATATTCGCGGCGTCCTGGTTCTTGGCGGCCACAGTCTCTACAAACCAGCAATTCACAGTTTCTTCACCTGGGCCTTGTGAACGCTCAAGGGAATCTCGTGGTCTACGCAGTCGCCAAGTTCACTTTTGTCATGGCCTTTTCCTGTATCCTGGCGATTCCGTTTTCCCGTCTCTCCAGATGGTGTGTGGGGATATGCCTCTCTCGGGGCAATGCGATGAAGAGTGCGACGGCATGATTTACCTTCTCATCGGTTACATGTGGCTCTACATCCACCGGCCTTTCGAGGTCTGGCCGTGGCTGGGGGCGATGCGGATCGAGCGGGTGTTCATGATCATGACGATCGCGTACTGGCTCGTCGCGGTGCGGAAGGCGCTTGTGCCCAACCGGCTCAATGCGGCGTTTCTCGCCTTTGGCGGCGTGATGCTGCTGTCGAGCGCGCTGGGGCCCTACGGGGGGTTCCTCAACGGACTCGTCGAAGACTGGCTCAAGGTGGCGGTCTTCTTCGTGCTGGTCATCACCTCGGTGCGCGACGAACGGGATCTCAGGCTCCTGGTGGCCGGATTTCTCGGCGCCATGGGGTTGTACGTCCTCCATTGCTGCCGGGAATACGTCTGTGGACGCGGCGAGTACATGATGGGAACCTGGCGGATGGCGGGCATCAATACTTCGAATAGCCACCCGAACGCCTTTGCGGCCACGGTTCTCTACTCGCTGCCCATGGTATACCCGCTCTGGTGCGAGTGCCGAGCCAGGTGGCAGCGCTGCGCCCTGATCGGTTATGTGGTTCTGGCCGTCGCGTGCATTTTACTGACGGGGTCGCGCACCGGTTTTACAGGGCTGGTGTTCCTTGTCGGCATCGCCGTGCTTGCGTCCCGGCATCGGCTGAAGATCGCTCTGGTCCTTGCTCTGGCCGCCCCGATCGTATGGGGCATCCTACCCGAAGACCGGCAGAACCGCTATCTGACGCTCGTCGATTCGTCCTACGGGCCGGCCAACGCGCAGGCGTCGGCGGAAGGGCGACTGCGGGGTTGGTACAGCGGCGTCCAGATGTGGCGGAATTATCCGCTCACCGGGATCGGGCCGGGCGAGTTCCTTCACGAATCTACTACCGGGGAACAGGCGCACGTACTCTACGGCCAGCTCCTGGGCGAGATGGGAACCCTGGGCGCCATGGCATTTGCCTGCGTCTTGCTGGCGTTTCTCGCCAATGCCTTGGCGACCCGCCGGACGGTCCGTGAAACGCCCGAACTTCAAAGGACGTTTCCCACACGGCTGGCGAGGGCCGTCTCGGTGACGGTGCTGTTGCTGCTCGTTATGGGCCTGGGCGGGCACAATCTCTACCGCTACACCTGGCTCTGGTACGGCGCGTTTCAGTCCATTGCGATCTACTGCCTGCAGCAGCGCGCCGACGCGTTGAACGACGAGTTGGAACTGAATGCATCCGAATCGTCTGCGCCGGCGCGACTTGCGTCCCCCGGTTTTTCCTGAACGCCCGCTCCGGGCCCACTCGAGAGTCGCTTCCAGAAGATGCCTTCCACGGACCTGCTCGCCCCGATTAGTCGCAATCTGATCGCCCCCCTTTGGGCGGCGCGAGAACGCAGCCCCTATCTGCGCCACTACCGTGGCATGCTGCGGACTCAGTTCGATTCGCCCGAGCGGATTCGTGAGCGTCAGGACGAGGCCGTCCGTTCGATCGTGGCGCACGCCTACGAGACGGCGCCGTTCTGGAAAGGGCGTCTTGATGCGGCACGACTCGCGCCGAAGGACATTGCCGGCTGCGCGGACCTGGCCCGGCTTCCCCTGCTTACGAAAGGCGACCTGCGAGAACAAGGTGGGGAGATGCTCTCTCGCAACTATTGCAGGGAAGAACTGTGCGAGCACAAGACCTCCGGCTCGACTGGAGTCTCCGTGGTGACGTATCGCGACGAGGCCTGCCAGCAGTTCAAGCGAGGCGCGACGCTCCGAGCCGACGAATGGTCCGGATGGCGACTGGGCGAACGGATCGCCGCCGTGTGGGGCAATCCGCAGATTCGGACAGGCTGGAAGGGACGACTGCGGCGGGCTCTTCTCGAACGCCACTATCTGTACCTCGACACGCTCAAGATGGACCAAGCCGCGATCGGCGCGTTCGTGGACGGCGTGTTGCGCAAACCGCCCTCGATGATTTTCGGACACGCCCATTCGCTGTACCTTGTGGCGCTCTTCATCGAGTCGCAGCGTCCGGAGGCGAAAATTCGTCCCAAGGCGATTCTCTCGACCTGCATGGTGCTCCACGATTTCGAACGGGCGAAGGTCGAGGAAGTTTTCAACTGCAAGGTGACCAATCGCTACGGCTGCGAGGAGGTGAGCCTGATCGCATGCGAGTGCGAGCGGCACGAAGGGCTCCACGTCAATTCGGACTGTGTCTATGTGGAGATTCTTGATGAGCGCGGCGTTCCCTGCGAGCCCGGCGTCCCGGGCCGGGTGGTTGTCACCGATCTGGCGAACCGCGCCATGCCCATGATTCGGTACGAGGTCGGCGACATGGCGAGGTGGGCCGAGAGCCCTTGTTCGTGCGGCCGGACGCTTCCCCTGCTCGCTGGCATCGAAGGACGCGTGGCCGACTATGTCGTCACCCCGAACGGCGAGTTGATCTCCGGCATCTCGCTCACCGAGAACTTCGCCGTAATGGTGCCTGGCGTCGCCCAGTTGCAGATCGTCCAGGAAGAGATCGCCCGATTCACCTTCCGCATCGTGCGCGGCTCCGATTACGACGAAGAAAGCGAGCGATGCCTCGCCGAGTTGGTTCGTGAACGGTTCGGCCCGGACGTCGCGTATGCTTGTGATTATGTCGATCGAATTCTCCCGGAGCCATCGGGAAAGTATCGGTTCTGTATTTCGAAGGTCAAAAAGTCGTTTGTCTGATATTCCATTGGTTCGAAAGACGTTTGGGGCATCGAAGCGCACTCCGTGATGAAGAAAATGCAGGTTCTGCAACGTTGTAAGAAGTTGATGGTGAACATGATTCCGGCTGGTTGGCGTCGTTGGATCACGAAGAGGATTCAGCGCGAAAGGCGGGAAATCTGGATATTCGATTCCGTGAACGAGCCATTGGAACGCTTGGAGAGCGCGGTTCCCGTCGAATTCGGGTTCGGCGACCGAGAAACGCTCGAAGAGGTCCTTGCGGATCAAGATCTTGGAATCTCTGAAAAATGGTTGCCCTACTACTCGGCGCTGCTGTGCGGCAAGAATCGTTTGTTCGTGGGACGCCATAACGGCCAGATCGTGTTCTACGGCGGAGTCATGTGCGAACACCGGAGCCTCCCGAGAGGGGCCTTCCTTCTGGAATCGGATGAATTCTACATTGTCGCTTGCTTCACGAGAGCCGGCTATCGGGGCCGTGGAATCTACCCGGCAGCTCTTCGCGATATTTGCCGGCGGCTCGGCGCGGAAGGCTACCGGCGCGGGTACGTTGATGTGGCAACGTACAATGCCCCATCCATTCGTGGAATTGCGAAGGCGGGTGCGAAACGCAGTGATTCCGACTATCAGCAGATTCACTTCTTTGGATACGAAATGAGTGTCCCGCAGGGTCCGCTGCGTCCGCGTTTCTCCCGTGCCGCTTGCCCTTCGTCTTGAGTCCAATGTGTGCAGACAGGTGTGTCGCAATGAAGAGATTCAGGCTCGTTCACTTGAAGTCGACAACCGATCTGCGCGAGGCAGCGTCCCAATGGGACGACCTGTGGCGACGCAGCAGCGTGACCACCCCCACGGCCCGCGCGGAGTTGGTGGCCCAGTGGATCGAGCAGTTTGCGCGGGACAAGGAGTTTCATGCAATCGCGGTGGAAGACGACCGGCAGTGGCTTGCTCTGCTGCCCCTGGTTGGGACTCGCGTGAAGCGTTTCCTGACCGCAGGGACTCTGTGCGGGGGCTCCTGGGTTCCGGGGGGATCTTTCCTCCTCGATGAGGCCGCGGCCGCTGAGGATGTTCTGGATCTGCTGGTGCAAGGCATCCGGGAACTCCCGTGGCAGCTCTTGTGGCTGGATCACGCCGCCATCAGCAGCGCACGATGGAAGATCTTCCGAGATGCCGTTGTTCGTGCAGGCGTGAACTGCGACGTCCAGAAAGAGTATGAAATCGGACTGGTTGACATTAGCCATGATTGGCAGGCCTATCGATCTCGCTGGTCACGGAACCACCGCAGGAATATGACGCGCTACGGACGGGAGCTCAGCGGCATCGGCGGTCGGTTCGATTTGCACGCTCAGTTGGCGCCCGATCAGATTGAAGAGCAGATGCGTCGCGCCTTTGAGATCGAGAACCTCAGTTGGAAGGGGGACGCCGGCAGTTCGGTGTTTGGGCGGGGCCAGTTTCCCTTCGTGCTTCGGCAGGCAAGGCAGTTGGCAGAATGGGGACAGCTCGAGTTGTCGTTCCTCCACACGGAGGATGGCCCGGTTGCCTTCTGTTACGGTTTCCGTGCGAAGGGAGTCTGCCACACCTGCAAGATCGGCTTTGATCCGGACTCGCCGCAGGCACGCCTGGGTCCGAGCAAGCTCCTTTTTCACGATTTGCTTGAGCGGCTTCACGGCGACCAGGAATGCCGCGCCCTGGACTTTTTCGGCCCCCTGACCAGCGCGACCGGCAACTGGAAACCCGATCCCTATCCGGTTGGGCGAGTCATTGTTGCTCCCCGGCGAACTCTCGGACGTCTTGCGTTGTGGACCTACGGGCAGTTGCGGCGGCGCAAGATGTCGCGCAATGGGCAGGATGCCGCCCCCGTGCCCCAAGGCGGGCCTCGACACTGAGCGAACCGAAAGCAACCGAGAACCGTACCCTGGATCCTGACTTAAGACCATGCTCCGCACCCTGATTCGAAACATCGTCAGCAACTGGATGGGCTACGTTGTGAACGCCGTGGTCATCTTCTTCCTGACGCCCTTCGTTCTCCATAGCCTCGGCGACACACGTTACGGCGTGTGGGTTCTGGCGACGGGCTTGACGGGCTATTTCGGATTGCTTGATTTGGGCTTTCGGGCGGGAACGACGCAGTACCTGACGCGCCACCTGGCCCAGCGCGACTACGACGCGGTGAACCGAACGGCGAGCACGTCAATCGCGGCGTTGAGTGTTTGCGGCCTGACCGTCGCCGTGGCCTCGGTGCTGATCTGCTGGCTGTCGCCCTTCATCTTCACGATCCCGGAAGGCACCGTTAGCGAGGTGCGATGGTGCATCGCGGTGGTCGGAATCAGTTCGGCCTTCCAGTTTGTTTTCGCCCCTTTCTCGGCTGTCTTCGCCGCGACGCAACGTTACGACGTTGCCAATGCCATGTCGATTCCTCTGCGTCTGGGAATTGCTGCCGCTACCTACATTGCCCTGAGGCTGGATTGCGGTCTTCTGGGATTATGCGCAGTCCATGGGATCGGCGAGGGGCTGGGGTGCCTGATCCGTGCACGGGTTGCGCACTGGATTTTACCGGAGCTGCGAATCTCCTTGCGTCAGGCGGCTTGGCGCGATTTCAGGCCGATTCTCTCTTACGGTTTTGCGAACAGCCTCATCCGGGGTGCTACCACCGTGAAGACGTACTCGAGCAGTCTCATTATTGGCCTGTTGATGCCGCTTGCTGCGTTGGCGCCGTTCAATCTGGCCGCCGGACTCGTGCTGCAGATTGACCGTCTGTTCGCGCCGATGGCCATTGTGTTCTTCCCGGTTGCGACTCAGCTTGACGCCCAGGGGGATCGCCAGAAGTTGAAAGAGATGTATTTCAAAGTGTCGAGGATTTTCCTCTGCACGGCCTTTGCCATTACGATAATCGGTTCGATCTGGGCAGCCGACTTCTACCGGCTATGGGTGGGGCCTGAGTATGTTGACGGGGGGCAAGGCACCTCCGTCGTGGTGCTTTTTCAGATTCTCATGGCAGCCAGCACAATCCAAATCGGCCAGAAGATCGGCAGCCAAGTTCTTTTAGGAGCCCGAGCGATGCGAGCCCTTACCGCATTGACGGTCACGGATGCGTTGGCGACTCTGGTGCTCATGGTTCCCCTGATTCTCGCACTGGGTTTACTCGGCGTGGCCCTGGCCGCCCTGGTTCCCGCGTTGGTGGTACGGGGCGTTCTGTTTCCCATTGCCGTTTGCCGCGTGGTTGGAACCGAGCCGAGCAATTACTTTCGGGCCGCGTACATACGACCGTGTCTGGTCGGTGCGATCCTCGCGGCGCCCCTGCTTCTCCTCCACCACACGATTCCCGTTCACGGAAGTTGGGCGCTGCTCGTGTTGTGCGGTTGTCTTGCGGCAACCGTGTCGGCTCCTGTCCTGCTTTGGGTCGGTTTCGACAAGGATGAACGACGTCGGTTGGTCGTCGAACCCGTACGACGCGTGTGGATTTCATGGAACGGGACCAAGATGGGAGACGCTCCGCTGTGACATCTTCATGGTCAACAGGACCGGCGCGTGGCTGCCTCTGTGGGGGCGCCTCGAGCAATCTGTCGGTCTGCGCGTTTCGCTTGCAGAACACACGAACACAATACGAACGCGTGTTGAGGCACTCAAATGAATGAATCGTCTCATCGAGTGATGTTGCGGCACCGTCCGGCGGAAGATGGTATGTCGACTCGCCAGGCTGTGCTCGGCGATGGCAGTGCGACGCAGCAGACGCGGGCAAAGCGTTCCAGCCTTGCAGTTCCTTGCCCGGATCTCGTCCCTCCGACGTCTGCTGAAACGGACGATCTTGCCTGGGTCGAGGTGGATCTGCCCATGCTGTGTGACAATGCATGCGCAATCCTTGCGGCGTGCAATGGTGCGCGTTTGCTTGCCGTGGTCAAGGCGAATGCCTACGGGCTCGGGGCCGTTCCCATCGCGAAAGCGTTGGAGTCCGTCAACCCTTGGGGTTATGCGGTTGCGACCGTGGAGGAGGGAATTACGCTCCGAGAAGCAAGGCTGGAACGGCCGATTCTTGTACTTCGGCCGCCACGCCCGTCGATGCGCACGACGTATGTGAAGTACGGTTTGCGCCCCGTCGTCGAAACTCCTGACGTCGGAGGGCGCTGGGGGGTGCCGTTCCACGTGGAGGTCGACACGGGAATGGCGAGGACGGGAGTTCGCTGGGACGAAGGGGAATCGCTTGCGCGATTGGGGGCGAGTCAGCCGGAAGCAGCATTCACTCATCTGTTCGCGGCCGACGAATTGCCGGAGACAATTCCGCAACAATGGACGCGTTTCCAGACAGCCTTGGGGGCCATGGGGAAGCGTCCACGATTGTTGCACGTGGCCAACAGTGCGGGGGTCTGGGGATTGGAACGCCATTTCGACTTGATTCGTCCGGGCCTGTTCTTGTATGGCGGGCGTCCTGGTCGCTGGGCGTCGCAACCGCGCCCCGTAGTTTCGGTGAAAGCCACGATTATCAGTGTTCGCCGCCTTGCCGGTGGAGAGTCGGTCAGCTATGGCGGTGACTGGAAGTCGCCGAAGGACACGTTGATTGCAACATTGCCCATCGGATACGCAGACGGAGTACCTCGCGCCCTGTGCGGCCACGGGCAGGTTTTGATTCAGGGCCGGCGTTGCCCGGTGGTCGGACGAGTGACGATGGACATGATCATGATAGACGTGGGGGCTTTGCCGATGCCCCCACAGAGCGGGGACGTGGCGGTTCTCATCGGTGGCGAGGGGAAACAGGCCATTTCGATTGACGAATTTGCGTCCTGGGCGAACACGATTCCCTACGAGGTGCTGACCGGGCTCGGCGCGCGGTTGCCTCGACGGTATAGGCACGGTAACGAGTCATCGGCCGAAGAGGCTGCACGGACCGATCCCCCGCAGCGGAGTGCAAGACCGCGCTGATTGGCGGTGGGGCGGGGTCTTCCTTGGTGTACGGGGTCTTTTGAAATTCGGAAAATGAGGCTATGTCGTTTTTTGCTGGCGTATTTGCACGTAGACAGGGCAATGAGGACCCGTTGGTACCTCGTGCGGTTATCGAGACGATAACCCGTTCGATCTCCCGAGCCGACGATGAGGCGGTCACGTACGAGGCCCCAGGGTTCTTTCTTGCCAAGGTCGACACCGGGGTGTTTCCGACACCGGCCTGGTTGGTTCCCGCCGAGGGAGCGGGCTCGTGCTTTGCTGCGCTTGCCGGCCACCCTTTTCTTGAGGACGACGCCGGCGGCAGCGAGGATCGCGGTGTTCAGTTAGAGCACCTGGCGACTGCGATTGCGGAAGGACGCAACGAGATCCTGCGGCGATGCCAAGGGATGTTTGCCTTCTGCTATTTCGATCCCGAGAAACGCACACTCGTGCTGGCTGCCGACAAACTCTGCAATCGCCCGCTGTACGTGTGTATTGGCGAGGATTACGTTTTCTTCTCCACGGCTCTTCGCGTGTTGGAGGCACTGGAAGAGGTCCCCAAGCGAATGGATGTTCAGGGGATGGCCGAGCAGATGGCCCTTGGCTTTCCGCTCGCCGATCGAACGCCCTACGCGGACATCAAATTGCTGCACGCAGCAGAAATGCTCGCATGCGAGGGCGGCGCCGTCCGCCGGGAACGGTATTTCCGCTGGGACGAGATACCACCGACAGAACTCAGCATGGAGGAACTGCTAAGCCAGACCTACGAGCGGTTTCGATTTGCGGTGGAGCGCCGATGCCTGGGCGAAGACTGGGCGGTTGCGACCCTGTCCGGCGGCCTTGATTCACGATGCTGCGTAACCGTGCTGAAGGAATGCCTCCAAAAGCGGGTCTACACCGCGTCATTCGCTCCGCCGGGACAGCTTGACGGCCCCCTGGCAGTGGAATTCGCGCGTGTCCTGGGAGTCGCGAACTTCGTAAGGCCGATGCCCATCGGGCCCACCTTCCGCGAATGGGCGCGCCTGCAAATGGATTTCCACTGGCCGGACGAAGGCTCCGATCCGCCGCAGACTCATCGCATCATGAGGGGAGACGGAGGCAGCGTCGGCCTCGGCCACGACTATCTGACCAAGGAGCGAGTGGAGTTGCTTCGTCAGGGCCGGCAGGACGAAGTTGTCCGGCAGCTCGCGGCGGCGCACCGCCTGCCGACCGGGTTCATGCGTCCCTCCGCATATCCCGTTATGGAGCAGGCCATCCGCAACGGACTGGCGGCCGAGTTCCAAAACATCCGCTGCGCCGATCGGGGACGCGATTTGCACGTCTTCTACTTGCACAACGACCAGCGACGTCACATGCATCGCTATTTCGAGAACATGGACCTGCACCGGTTTGAACACGTCGAGCCGTTCTATGACGGGGGCTTTCTCGAACTTGTCGTGTCCGGTCCGATTGATGCGTTCTTGCGTCACAAGTTCTACCACGAGTGGCTCGACCGCTTCCCCCCGGTAATCAAGTCGGTGGCTTGGCAAACGTATCCGGGACATGTGCCGTGCCCCGTGAAAACGTCCGTGTCCGCGAGAACCCAGTGGCAGAGGCGACGCAGGGACGCATACAGCGGTCGGCATCGAGAGGCATTCTGGCGCTGCGCCGACGCGTTGCCGCGACGGGACTTTCCTCGATCGTTTTTCAACCGGCCGCGTCTGTTGGCGGCCCTGATTCTCCACGGCCTGAGATTGCGCCCATATGGATGGGTCTTCTCGCACTGCGCAGAGCTTCAATCGGTCTATTCCAAGTGTGGTGGAGTTGTGGGGGAGCCGTTCCACGCGGCGGACGATCACGCCGGGGGCGCCCATTGTCTTCCGCTGGACTCGTGACGTTGGTCAGGCAAACCCCGCGCCGATTGGATTGCAAAACGGGGAGCCGACAGCCTTCCGGGACGCTGTGCAATGCGCCTCGTTGCCTGCAATTCCCGTGCGGGCCGGCAGGAAAGGGGCCTCGTGGAGGTCATGCCAAGCCGTCTTACTCACCGTCGGCGGGAGGAACGCGTGTGTGAGCGAAATGTGAGCGGAACAGTTCTCTCCGTCGTTGAGGAAAACCTCTGTCATGGTTGCGGCACTTGCGCTGCCGCGTGTCCGAGAGGGGCGATTCAAATGGCGGAGACTCCGGCCGGATTTCTTGTTCCAAGAATAGACAGCGATTGCACGTCGTGCGGACTTTGTTTGACGACTTGCCCCGGCGCGCAATTCGCCGAGAGGCTTCTGGACGGCGACGCCGATCCTTTCAGGGGCAATGTCCTGGGCGCATGGATTGCGCGCGCCGTCGATGAACGGCAGTTCCATGACGGGCAGAGCGCCGGGGTTGTGACCGCGTTGCTCGCGCACATGATGCAATCGCGGGCGTGCGATGGAACGCTCGTCGTTGGACCGGTGGACCAATCCAAGCGTCCGCGTCCCTTTGTCGCACGCTCGCCGGAGGAGCTCGGTTTCGCGCAGGGGTCGAAGTACTGCCCATGCGCTGTCAATGCCGAAGTTCGCGAGCCGGCGTTCACGAAACTCGCTCGTCCCGCTGTGGTTGGATTGTCATGCCATGCTCACGGACTTCGCTTGTTGAGTTCGTCTCCGCTGTGCCCCTTCGCGTCCAAACCGATCGTCCTGGGGCTGATTTGCACGGGGATCTATTCGTTCCACATGATCGATCATCTTCAACGCCTTGCCAGACCAGAGTGCCTTGACGATGATTTCAAGGGGCTTCGATTTAAGGACAAGGCCGCCTATGGTTGGCCGGGTGACGTCAGTGTTTACTCAGATCGCCACGTTCGAATCCGCGTACCGGCGCGAGAGAGAACCCGCGCCAGGTCGGCGTTTCTCCTTCCACGCTGTCATTTGTGCTTCGATCGCATGAACGTGCTGAGCGATCTGGCTTTTGGGGACCCGTGGGGACTGAGAAGCGACCCCGAGGGATGGACGGTCGTGCTCACCCGCACCAAGGCAGGCCACGAGATCATGACGGACGCGCTTGCCGCCGGAGCCGTTGTCGGAGAACCCGTAGATCCCGAATCCGTAGTTGCCGGCCAAAAGATTGACTCGTATCACCGGCCAAACTGGGCTCTCTCGAGACGTGTCTGGGGTCAAATGGGCGGGGTGGTTCCGGATTTCGGATTTGACGAGGCCGCTGGCGGGCGAGTGGATCTGCGCCAAGTCCGCGCGCATCGCCGGTTGCTTGAATACGGCGTGCGTTTCTGCTGTGCGGAGAATCCCGAGGAAGCCGTGCGCTTAGCGCAATCTCGGATGCGGCGAACCGCGGTGCTACGCACGATTTCAAGGCCCTGGCGATCCATGCGAGCATTCCTCGAAAAAGTGAAAACGGGAATTGGGGCCTCGCTACGAGCGATGGGACTCCGGAAGGTGCAGGGATAGCTTGTAAGGCATGTTCTTGAGGAGCCCGTGATTGGCGGGCATTCCAAGAATGGCGACCTACAAGACCATGTACCGTGAACAGAAGGCGAGATTCGTTTAGGAAGTCCTTCTCGCATTTCGTCGATCGTTAAGGGGCCGCGTCTGGTTCGACGTTGTGGCTGCGAACGCGTTGCGAGTCTCGATGATCCAGGCGTGCTTCGCAGTCGCTGTTTTGCAGGACACGCCACTCCGAACCTGACTGCCGTGTTGTTTCTTCTTTCTTCCCCGTTCCGGTCGTATTCCTTGGTTTGGGCCTATTCTTCCTCTATTTTGAACGTTCGTCAGTCGTAGGACGCCTTAATTCATGAATAGCTGTCGCATCTTGCTCTTGGGTCCGCATTTGGCCTGGAACCTGGGTGGCCCCTCCTTGATCTCGGGTATTATCCGGGCTTTGGATGAACAAATCGAAGGCTGCGAGTTCGTCCTTGCGAATTCTTTCGATGAAGAACTGGAATGCCCCGAAGCAGAACAATATGGGATACCGTTTGTCTCAGTACGGGCCGCCGCGGAGAGCCCCAACCGAGTGCTTGCTTCCGCAACTCTTGCACGAATGACTCGAAAGCCGCTGCTGGGGCCCGCGGGCGTCCGGGATTTCATTCGCCTGATGCAATCCGTTGACTTGGTGATCGGCGCCGAGGGAATCAGGTACGCCGACTCGTTGGGCAATAATGGGTTCTGGCACCGTTTCTACGACGGCTATCTGTTTGGGGTGGCGAAAGCGCTTAACAAGCCTACGATTCAATACACGGCAGACTTCGGTCCGTTGGAGGCGCGATGGAACCGTTGTTTCGCCAAGTTTTGGCTGGGGCGCGCTGCGGACGCGGTCATCTGCCGCAACAAGACGAGCCACGATTGGCTTGCTCGCATCGGCATTTCTGGTGAGAAGTTGTTTGTCGCCCCCGACAGCGGATTTTTGATGGAGCCGCACGCCTGTGAGGAATCGGCGCGAATTGGACGGGACGCAAGCGGCGTCCGGACGGTTGCGATCGGAATAAGCCACCAGGTCCGGCGCCGCTTCTCGCAGCCGGACGAATACGACAGGTTAGTCAGCGACCTTGTGCGGCATGTGCTGCAACGACAGGACTGCCGAGCGTTGATTGTGCCGAACGAACTGCATCACCGCGCGGAAGTCGATGACCGCGCCATTGCGCAAACGATTACGAACCAGGTCGCGGATCCGCGTGTGTCGATGCTGGACACAAGCGAGTTGACAGGACCACAGACGAAGGCCGTTCTCGGAGAATGCGCGGCGATCGTAAGCTCCCGTTATCATTCCCTTGTCGCCGCTCTGTCGATGGGCGTGCCTTGTCTTGCTTTGGGATGGCACCACAAGTATTCGGCGCTGTTCAGCCTATTCGGCATGGAACATTGGGTTCTCGACTACAGAACAGCCGGGATCGAGGTGCTTTCGGAAGCCTACGACAGGCTGTGGTCCGAACAGGATGAATTGCGACGGACAATCCACGACCACCTGCCCTCGGTGGAATCCGGCGTCCGGGAGGCTGCGGCGGCGGTCTCAAGACGCGTGGCGGCGATTTCGCCGCATCGCGTGAAATTACGAGATGTCCGCACAACCGATGCGTGGGGCGATGAGAATCCCGGCGGCTGAGAAGCCAACTGCCCGATAGTCCGCGATGACTGCGCAGTGGATCGTATTCCCGCAATCTTCAACGACTGCCACTTGGCCTAAGCGCCGCTTTTTTCCGAAAGTGCAGACAGGACGGTTAAAGGAGCCGAAACCTCCCATGGGAGCAATTCGTCGCGCGGTCAAGGCGACTGCAGTGTTGACAACGCTGTTCGTCGTTCTCCTTTTCGTGTGGGAAATATGTCCCGAAAACAGATCCTTGGTTCCTGGCCCCCCTCCCTGGTTCCAAGCAGAACTTCCGGAGCCCGAATCGGTCAGCTATGTCCCGCGGCTGCACGTGCTGTACGCCGATGTGGATGGCGTGCTCTATGGGATGGAAGACCATTTCCTGTACACGAGCCACGACGACGGCGCCACCTTTCAGCGGCGTGGGGCGCTTCCCAAGGCCGGCAGCGCTTTCCAGCAAGCAGCCAACAGGGTGGCTCGCTCGAAGCTTGTGCGGCAGATCCGTCACAATCGCGGCCCAACGAGCATGGAGGTGTTGAGTTCCGGAACCATTGTGGTGTTCTACGATCGCATCTATCGCTCAACGGACGGCGGCGACACGTTTCACGCGGTCTTCGATCCCGCGGTCTTGGGGGTGAACGGCGTGTTCAAGTTCGGCGTAGGCACTGCGGTCGGGCAGGACGACACCCTCTATGCGGGAGAGTACAACTGCGCCAAGCGACCGCACGTCATTCGAGTGCTCCGTGGAACGGTCGACGGATCACATTGGGAAATCGCGTACGAATTCGATTCCGGCGCGATCTTCCACATTCACTCGATCACCTATGACCCTTACCGGGCAGGCTATTGGGTGTGTACGGGCGATCTTGACGAAGAATCGGCATTGTATTTCACGACCGATTTTCAAACGCTCGAGATGCTTGGCGGGGGCTCGCAGGATTGGCGCATCGTGTCCCTGATTGTCACCCCGGACAGTCTTTATTGGGGCTCCGACAATGACAGGCCGGAGGGCGCGGCGATCTTCCGGTGGAGTTTCGAGCGTGAGCAGGTGGAGAAGGTTCAAGACATTGGAAAGGTCTCGTACTACGCGACGCAACTCGCGGACGGGACGCTTGCGATCAGTACAACCTACGAGCCGGATAGCCGCTATACGGCCACGGCCTCGCCCCGACCTTCAAGCGAAGTGTGGATTTCCCGAAACGGCGAGAGTTGGGCACGATGGATCGAACTCGTGCACGAACCTATGCGGCTGCCGACCGGGCGGCGAGCCCGCGCGCAGATCGCTTTCCCCGGAGGGAGGCCTTTGGATCGACTCTTTTTGATTCCACGCTACACCGCCGGGGATCCTTTTGGGACGGTGGTTGTCAAAATGGCTCCTGGGAAATTGGCGGGACTCGAGCCCTGTTCGGAAGGTGATCCGAGCCCTTCCGAAACGCAGCAGTCCGATTAGCATCGCTAAAGCAGATTGCTCCGCACGATATCCGATCCCGAAGCGAGATCTTTTCACCTTGACAGGTGATGCCTCGCTGCTAAGGATTCTCTGCACGGCACCGCCTGGAACATCAAAGTCGGTTATTCGTCGATTGTGCGTAGCCAACGACAGCCGCAGTTGGATCACGGCCACTGTTGGGGAATAACGACGTCTACGCATTCGGAGTATCCATCGTAATGTGGCATCATGACAACAAGGTCGCTGTGAACTTCACGGGGGAGGACCGGTATCCGACCACTCCGCCGTTTCATCCCCCCGAACGATATCCCGAACTGGGCGATGGGGAGGTCGATCCGGAGAACCGGATTTATTCTGCCGTTCGAGCAACGCTCCATCAATTCGGCCTCGATCGGGAGAACTTCGGCACGCCGCACTGGAATCCGCTCGGGGACGTGGTCCGGCCGGGGACGACCGTCTTTATCAAGCCGAATACCGTCCAACATTTCAACTATTCAGGCAAAGACATTTTCTCCGTGATCACCCACGCTTCGGTGATCCGCCCCATTCTCGACTATCTTCTCAAGGCCTTGGATGGTCGGGGAAGAGTCATCGTAGGCGATTCGCAGGAGATGTTCGGCCACTTCGACGAAGCGATGCAGATCAGCGGTCTTGCGTCGGTGGTGGAGTTCTGCCGCGACCGGTCGTCGATCGAGATCGAGTGTTTCGACCTGCGAACCGAGCGCGGCGTGAAGACCTGGTTTGGAGGGGATTGGGGACGCAGGAAGGTCGAGCACGATCCTCGCGGCTACCGACTCGTCGATGTGGGAGAATCCAGCTACTTTCGCGATATCGATCCAAAGAAGCTGCGGATGAGCTTATGTCCCCGTCGCAAGATGCTCAAACATCACAGCGGGGGACGCCATGAGTACTTGTATCCCTCGTCCGTTCTGCAGAGCGATACGATCATCAGCGTTCCCAAATTGAAAAACCATGCCCGAACGGCCGTCACCTTGACGATCAAGGGTTTTCTGGGACTCGTGGCGGGCAAGTATTCGCTGCCCCATTACACGATCGGCACGCCGGAGCAGGGCGGCGACGAGTATCCTCGCCGTTCCGCACGCAAACGAATCTGCAGCATGCTGGTGGATGCCGGTCAATCCTGTCAGTTCCCGCCCCTGCAAGCGCTTTTCACGGTTGCTCGACAAGCGGTCTTGAAGACTCGCCGCATCGCTCCGTTTGTGGACAACATTGTCGAGGCGAGATGGTATGGCAACGACACCGTCTGGAGAACGCTGCTCGACTTGTATCGGGCCACGTTCTTTGCCGATCGTGACGGTCGGCTTTGCGAGACTCCGCAACGCAACCACTTCTGCCTGATGGATGGCATCATCGGCGGCGAGGGGAATGGTCCCCTGGCTCCCGATCCGATCGCGGCGGGAGTCCTCCTGGCCGGACTCAATCCGGTGGCCATCGACGCCGTGGCGACCTCGCTGATGGGCTACAAGGTGGACGTGATTCCAACGATCAGCAATGCCTTGAAGGCACTCGATGGAGAGCAGTCGTTCTTCGAGGGAATCGAGGTGATCGACGACGGGACGGCAGTCGGCGTGGGAGAATTTCTGGAACGGAGGAATCTCAATTTCGAGGCGCATCCTGAATGGAAGGGACGGGTCGAGCGGGCTCCCGACTCGTGCCGTCAAGCCGCCGCACGGTGCGAGCAGCCAAGTGCAACATGATTCGAGAAAGAAGTGGAAGGGCAGCTGGGACCGATTTCATGAGCCAATCCGAGGAAACAAGGGACAGCAGGGCTGGCGTGCTGATGCTCACCTATGCCTACGCTCCGTATGGCACGGGAGGCACCTTTCGGGGAATGCGATTCACGAAGTACCTGCCCAACTACGGATGGGACCCCCTGGTGGTGACCATCCCGGAGAAGAGCGTTCCCGAGAGCCACTTGGATGAGTCTCTGCAGAAGTGTATTCCGGAGGGGATCACGATACGGCGCGTGGCGCCGTTGCATCCGTTCGCGTCACTGGTCTCAGCGCTCAAGAATGTTGTGTCCTTCGCACTTGGACGCCGCCAAAAGCGGCAGGCTTCGAGCCCCAAGCCCGGCCGTTCCCGCAACGGCAACCGTCAGGATGTCGAACCACCGTGGTTTGCACGAAAGCTCCGCGAGGTGCATGAGTTGCTTTTTGTTACTCCCGACCGGAATACCGCGTGGATTCTGCCCGCGCTGGCAGCCGCTTTGCCGCTCGTGCGACGGTACCGTCCTCGAGCAGTGTATTCAACGGGGCCGCCGCACAGCAGCCACCTGATTGCGGTCGTGCTGAAATGGCTGACCGGTCTGCCCGTCGTGATTGATTTTCGCGATCCTTGGGCCGCGGTCGACTGGGGGGTTATCAGAGGAGGGAAACTCGGGCAACGTTTGAACCGGTGGTTGGAGCGACTGTGTATCCGCAACGCCGATCGGATCGTGTTGAACACAGCAACGGTCTTGGAGGATATTCTCAGCCGCCACAAGGACCAACCGGAGTCCAAGTTCCTCGTGATTACCAACGGATACGATCCGGAGCCTCCAATTGACCGGCGGCAAGCTGAACGTGTTCACAGACCGCATGCCGACGACGGGACGATTCGGCTGTGTCACCCGGGCCTAATCTATGGGCAACGGGATCTGCGTCCGATGATCGACGCGGTGCGGCAATTGCGAGACTCCGGCGTGCCGGTGCGATTTGAGCAGATCGGGCCTGTCGCGGATGCCCCGGGAATTCAGGCCTACATTGACGCTGCGGGGCTTCAGGACGCCGTCGTGCTCACGCCCCGGCAGCCCTACGTCGAAGCGCTTCGTCGGATGGCGGAAACAGACGTATTCGTCCTCTTTCAGCAGGGCACGAAGAAGCAGATTCCGGGGAAGATCTACGAAATGCTGCCTTTCGGCAGGCCCATACTGGCCTTCACAGAACCGGATGGAATTACGGCCCGGATCATCGGTGATTATCAATTGGGCCAGGTCGTGCCTTCCTCGGACCCGGAGACCGTCGCAAGTGCCATTCGTGACCTGGTGCGGAGGGACATTTCGGCCGGCGACACCGACGCCTGGCGCAACGCCATGGTCGAGTTCGATGGCCGCAGGCTTACAGGCAAGCTTGCAACGGTACTGGATGAAATCACTGGCGTGGTAGAAGGCGTCAGTACGCGGGCCGTTGCCGCAACCGGTTCTTCAGAATGACCCGGAGCCCCGTCGAAAAGTGCACCGATGAGCGGTAAAGGTCCTGCTCCGGGTCGTTGATGAACTCAAACAGGCCGGGTGCCCGCGAAACTCTCGCGCATCAACAGTAGAGAATCGTGGTATGTCCGTTTTCGGTTGTGCGGCAAATCTCGCTTCGGTTGGCCCAGCCGTTGCCCGAATGGCTCAAGTTTATGGTGGCATGCAGTCGCTGGAGACGTTCGAGTCGGAAGACCGGGATGTATTTCTTGCCGTCAAACGAATGCCGGGTGACAAGGGATCTGTCGCGACCTCCGGGGACTGGTCAATCGCCTTCTCGGGCTACTTGCTGAATCGCGAGACAATCACGCGTCGTCTGGGCCTGTCTGCCTCGGAAAGCGATGCCAAACTGGCCTTGAGTTCTTTCATCGAGAACGGTGACTGGTCAGCGAAGCACCTCGACGGGCTGTTCAGTGCCGCCGTGTGGAATTCGCACACAAGGTCGTTGTATGTGTTTTCTGATCGGGTGGGCGGCGCCCACGGAATCTACTTCACAAATACACCGGACGGGTTCTTCTTCTCTTCTCGTCTGCCTGCCCTGACGACCGTCAATGGACTGCAACGCAGGATTGATCGAGATGCCCTGGCCGAGTTGTTTTCAACGGGCTATATCCTCCCGCCGCGCAGTCTGATGGAAGGTGTCTCGAAGACCTGGCCCGGTCAACGCATCCGCTACAGGCGTGGCGAAACCAAGAAAGAAATGCCTTGCACGCCCGTGCTTGGTGAGACGCCTTGCGTGACCGATGGATCGGCAGAGCAGTTTGAGTCGGCCCTGCTTCATGCTGCCGCACTTCGAACCAACGGGCAGATGCCCGAGTGTGGATGGCTGCTCAGTGGCGGAGTTGATTCAAGCACCCTGGTCGGAATGGCATCCGGCGTCGACCGGTCCCCGTTGAAGACCTTCTCTGCCTGCTTCCCCGGCACGGAGTTTGACGAAGGTCCGTATGCGAAGATAGTAGCAGATGCCTATCATTGCAACGCCAGGTTCATCGACATGAGTTCCTCGGCTACCTTCGGGCTTCTCAGACGGATTATTTGGGAGCTCGACGAGCCATTCCTGGATTACAGTGCCGTTCCTACCTTCCGGCTGTTTCGGGAAGTCAGCAAGCACGTTGATGCCGTCGTAAGTGGTGACGGGCCGGATCACTTGCTAGGCAGATACTATCCACTGGCGGCAAAGTGCAGCCTCCATCGGTGGTCCGGACTGCTGCAGTTGGCAGCGTCTCTTACGGGGCATTCGACACTCCGCAAGTTCGCAACGATTGCCGGAGGAAACCTTCGGAATGCGTATCGAACACTCTTCGACTACCCCGCCTGGGGCCGAAACCCCGCAATCTGGAAGCATCTTCTCACGAATCCATGTGACAGAGATGCTTTCGAGCTCGATTCCGATCTTGCTTTGGACCTGACAACCAGCGGAGATTTCGACCGTCTTCTCGCCAAGCTGATTCGCGTCGACTCCTTGATAGACGGTTCCTTTGGTGTGTTCATGAAGGTCGGCAAGATGGCGAGAGCGAACGGCCTTGCCGTTCATTGGCCCTTCTTGGATCGTTCTGCCATCGGTGCCGCTCATTCCTTACCACGAGAGCTTCTCGTTCCAGGCAATTTTGCTGATTTGCTCCGCGATAAATGTGGAGCGAAGCATGTCCTTCGCTGCAAGATCGCGCCTAAATACCTTTCCAAAGACGTGCTCGAAAAGCCGAAGGGCGGCTTTACGCCTCCAATGGGGTCCTGGCTGCGCGATCACATTCAAGGGCTCGCAGGCAAGCCTCTTCTTTCTCCGCAGCTTTGCGACGCCGGGCTGTTCCAACTCGAATTCGTTGCGAAGATGGCGAAAGAGCACGCGGAGGGCACTCGCGAGTGGACAACGATTCTGTTCATGCTGCTCTCGGTCGATCATTGGTTCAACATGTTCATTGCGAACGCCTGCCTTGAGCCACCTGGTGATGTGGGAGAGTGTGACTAAAGAAAACGTCTCTCGCCGACGCCGTAGTGGCTCCTCGTCAGGGCTCTTGCGGTCCGCCTGTCTGACAGTCGGCTCATGGGGAAACGAGCATCAGTAGATACTCAAGATTAGCCGGATCCGCGTCGGCCGTATCCTCCGTATCGCTGAAATACAGCGTTACTTGATCGTCGCCCAAATCGTCGAAATACAGGTCGATCCAGTAATTGGCCCCATCCGTCAAACGGCCGGTTGTACCCGCCCCGGTGTAATGGTCGATACCGTCGGAGTCCGTCAGCGAAACCGTGTCGCTTCCGCCCTTCAGGAGTTGAGCCCGAATTTGGTCGAAGGCCAGCGCTCGCACGTCCAGGGTCCCGTCGCCCCCGTAGTCCAACTCGCCGTAGCCGGGGCCCAGGTTAAGCACATCCCCCAGGACGCTGTCGTTGAGGTAGGCGACGTTGTTCCCGCCACTCCCGCCCCTGGCCGTCAGGCTCTCAAAGCCTCTCGCATATTGGTAGAACGACGCGTTCCACAAGGCAGCACTGCCCAGATTGCTGTGGAACCTGTTGCTGCCCGTGTCGCCACCCGCAAGTTCCGCCACGTCATCTGTCGAACCGTACGCAAACACTTGGCCGAAACCGAACGACGTCGCTTCGGACGCGCCGTTCCAGTCTCGCGTCGCCGTGGTGACGGACGCCGTGAAGGTGTCGGCGCCAGGGCCGTCGTAGAAGAGCGCGCGGCCATTTGCGTCGCCCTCGGCTCGAGCTGTCACCGACTCGAAATCCGCGACGTGAAGATAGAACGAACGAGACGCGTCGGAGAGAACGCTGTGGTCGGAATAACTATAGAACCGGTTCGAAGTGGAACTCGAGACGTTGAGCATCGCCTGGTCCACGCCGCCTTGGCTCCCGTATCCATAAACCCATTCGAACCCCGTCGCCGTGATCGCTGTCTCGCACTCGGCGCCCAAGTTGCGGTTCAGCACGGCTTTGCCGGGCGTCCCAAGGAACACGTCGTCGCCGATGCTGCCGTGGAGGTACGCGTAGTCTAGGGCCACATCCGACGCGATCACCTCTATGGAGGCAAAGCCGCTGACCCGGTGGGTGAAACTGTCGGTCACATCCGTGAATACGCTGTAATCGTCATAGCTGTGAAGCCGATTCGACGCAGTCGAGCCGGAAAGCGTCGCCTGGTCGTTTCCGCCGACGCCTGCGTCAACCGTAATGTTCTCCACGCTCGTTGCTCGGAAAGTCACGTTCTCGGACGGCCACGAAAAATCGACGCTTCCCGTCTCCAGAAAGACTGTCTCATCGGCGTCGGTGCCGGTGATCGTGATCGTGTCGATCCCCGCCCGGGCATCAAGGTAAATCCCCGACACGCTCGCCCGATCCAATTCATGCTCGATTCCGTTGATTCGGACGAAATGCTTGGACTGGGTGCTCCAGAATTCGATCTTGTCGTCGCCGTCCGTTCCAACCAGTGCAACCGGCTCGCATGGCTCCTCGGGGACGGTGATCTCGATGGAAATGGCGTCGAAAAGACTGGGGGCGCCGTGGTCACTGACGCGGACCCCAACCTGATAGGTCCCGGATGCGACCGACGAGTCCGGCGTCCAGGAGAAGATCCCACTGGACGGATCGATCGACGCCCCGGACGGTGCTCCGGCCTCCAGCGAATATGTCAGGTTCTGGCTGGGCGAATCGGGGTCAAAAGCGGTTACTGCCAGGCTCAGGGTGTCGCCCCTATGGACTGTCTGCGGCACGACGGGGTCGAGCACGGGAACTCCATTGATGTCGGGGAGGTTCACCACAACGGTGGAGTTTCGTTCCAAGCGAATCGTCTTGGAGATCGTCTGGCCGTCGACGGTTACGGATACCGTATACGGGTTGTATTCGGTGTAGTCGTACGGAGTATCGACCTGTCCGGTGGCTGCCAAATCGAATTCGGGAAGTTCGAAATCCTGAACGGCTCCGGTTGCATCCGACTGGCCGGATGCAACCGTTTCGGTTCCCCGATTGACCGTCACGAGTGCGTCCGAAACCGGACTGCCGTTTTCGTCGTTGACCAGGACCGTAAGTCGATGGCCGACCTCGTACGAGTAGAGTCCCCAAGACGCGATGTCCGGGTCGCGAAGGGTTGCGCCGTTCAGGAGCGTGGTGCCGATGAAGTGCGTGTTTTGCATGAACGTGGCCGTGGTCCTCACGTCCGCGGCAATGGTCGCATAGTCCGCTACGGCGTTTGACCCTTTGATGAACGTGTTGTCGACAAATCGATTGTTGAAGCTGTAGGTTGGATAACTGCCGAAGAGGACGTTGTATTCGTCGCTCTCAATCGTGTTGTCTTGCCAGAGGACCATCTCGTCCTTCGACCCGGGCCTGATTCCACAGACGGTCACCTCCGGGTCGGCTTTGACGGCGCGAATGTAATTTCGTTCGTAGACAATCCCGGAGCCGCTGGTTACGTTGGCGATTCCGCAAACTAGCTGCGATTGGGTCTCGTAGAGCGGGCTGTTCTGCCCGTACAACCAGATCTCGTTGTCGCGCACGACAATATCATTGTTGTAGCCGTTGTAGTAATCGTTCAAGCGAATCGCATCCAGGCTCAAATATCCGACATCCCAGTTCGGCGCAACGCTGCGAATGATCACCGTATTGCCTTCAATCACGTTGTGCTCCCCGTCGCTTCGAATCCCCTGGCCGGGATCTGCGTCGACGTGGTTGTTGCGGATCGTGTTGTAGTTGCCGAACAGCTTGATCCCATAATGATTGGTGATCACGGATTGGGTCCAGACGCTGTTCTCGGCGGCCAGCAAGTTGTCGCCATTGGCGCAGATCCCGCCCCATCCACGGCCGGATGTGACGTTGTTGCGGAGTATCGAAGTGTTGGTCGTGTGAAAGACGGATATCGCCGCCGACAACTGGTGGCGATTGAACTTGTGCGGATTGGCGGTGGTGATCGTGTTGTCCGAGACGACCATCTCGTGGCTGTACAGCGACCAAATCCCGGCCGCCTCGACGCCGACCGTGTTGATCGTCAGGTGATCGGTTGTCACGCTGTCTCTGCCGTAAATATTGATCGCATGGCTGCGGAAACCCGCGGCCTGCCCTTGCTCAATCGCCCCATTGCTGATGGTCACATTGGCGGGGTCCTGCCCGAACTGCGAGAGAATCCCGTATTGCCCGGTGGTTCTCAGGTCCAGTAGATCGATGTGGGCGTCGGTCAAGTGTATGATTCGCCATTGCAGATTATTGTCGGCGGTCGTGGAAATGCTAGGGGCGGGTGGAAGCACCCAACTTGGCTCCGCGTCGCCGGACACGCTTCCGGCGATCGCCACATTTACGACCTTATAGGCGAAGCCGTTGACATTGGTGGGCCTGACGTAGCTGCCGAGACCGTACTCGTGGTTCGGCTCCCAGGTGCTCATGTAGTCCGACGTGTTGGAGCGAAACACCTGCCATGTGAGGTTGCCGTCGGCAACGGTGGCGCCAAGCGTCGTGGGCCAGTCCGGTTCGGTTGAGTTCGACGGGCTCTTGGTCTGGCCGTCGACGGACTGCAATTGATAGACGGCGCCGGTGGATGCAGTTGGAAGCACGATATCGCCGATCTGATACGCATGATCGGCCTGCCATGTCGGATAGTCTTCGTATTTCCAGGTCCATTTCAGCCGATATCGGCCCGGTGTGTCAGGGGTCGTAAAAGTGAGCATGTATTCGCGGGAGTCAAGAAATCCGGCGATGACTCCAAGCGTCTCATGCTCGACTTCAAGCTGCACGGGAATGTGATATTTCGAGGCGGAATCCCCGCGAACGAAGTGCGCCACGGCCTCCGTTGACGGGGGCAGAGAGGTCCAGTCGGAGACAATCGTCTGGTCTTGGTTTCTTTGTTCGACGTTCAAGTACCATTCACCCACCAACGGTTCATCGAAGGTGGAAGTCCGGCTGGCGCCTGGAGCGTCTGTCATGTCCCACCCCGAAGGGGCCTGCTCTTGCCCCTCCGTGATTTCAAAGTCGCCGTTGGAAAGTCCAAACGCCCCCTGATCGTATCGAATGGTATGGCCATTGAGGTCGAAGATGATGTCATTTCCCTCGATTATGAACGCCGAACCTTCGGTGGCAACATCGGTCTCCAGCACGTACGTTGTGTCGGACTGGTCCAGGACATAAGGGCCCGCTCCCTGATCCGCAAGCCAGCTTGCCGTAACCGGAATAACCGCCAACAGCATGCGATTCTCCAGGGGCTCGAAACCGTAGGAAAACGCCCGCAGTCGATCCCGGCTTCCAGAGGGATTTCTGCTTTCCTGCTTACTGCGAGAAAGAGCTTTCGTGACGGCGCGAAAGGAAAACGGGAAAAACGACATGCTGTACCTCGCTTGCGGGCACTTCTATCGGTGCCCAAGAAATGGGTAGAGGAGAAAACGGGAGAGATAAGAATTGGTTCCGGAGGGACGCGAGTTTCTGCCCATGAAAACCGCGAATGGCTAAAGGTGGGACCCGTACGTCTCTTCTTACTCCAGCGAGACAAGTCACGTCAACCCTACTTTAGGGCCGTGGTTGTCGGAGAACTTCTGTGCCGATCAAGGGCTTCGATTTTTTGTTCGCCCTAAAACGAACGCCCCTTCCTGCAATCCCGCCTCTTGCACATGCCCACCTCCCCCCCGCTCAAACGCCTTCTCTCACTTGAGCTTCTCTCCTACCTCCAGCTCGCCCTCCTCCTCGCACTTTGGGCGATCTTTCGTCTCTACGGCGACGTTCTCTGGCTCCCCACGCTCCTCCTTTTCGGGCCCCGATGGCCCTGGGGGAGTTTACTGGCGTTTCTTCTTCCGGCAGCCGGGTTCAAACTGTGGAGTGAGGGAAGGCGCGCCTGGAGCGAACTGACGGATGGGGATACAGGTACGCCAAGACGTACGATTGAGCGTTTGCTCCGTTCCGGGGTTGCGGTTCGCCGTTCGGCCATTCGGGCGTTTCTCCCTTTGCTGCTTGCTGCGGCCGTGCTTGTCTTTCCCATCATGGGCTACCGGGTTCCATGGCCGAGGTTGGGGAGCCGTTGGCAGGGGACGACCGCCCGGATCCTGACGTGTAACCTTTGCGGGCGTGAGCCGGCCCTGCTGAATGTGTTCCGGGATAGTCGGCGGCTTTCGGTCGACGTGGTCTGTCTTCAGGAATGTCCACCGATCAAACCGTCCAAGCCGACCGAGGGCTGGAACATCGTCCGCGAAGGGCAGATCGCGATCGCGTCGCCCTACCCGATCGACCAGGTGAAGGTCTCTCGGCGAGAATTTCCGCCCAGCCGATGGCCGCCGGTGAACGCCGTGGTGGCCGTGGTTCACCATCCGAAGCGTGACCTCCGGGTGTGCGCCGTTCATCTGCGAACGCCCCGGCAGGGCATCTCCGAAGTTCTCGATCGGCAGACGGGAGTCAATCCTTATCGGAACGGTGCCTTGAAAGGCGAGATCGCCATCCGGCGTGCGGAATCGAAGGCGCTCGCCGCGTGGCTCGACACGCTGGCCCCTGTGGACGTGGTGGCGGGCGATTTCAACATGCCGGAGGGCAGTGCCATCTATCGTTGCTACTGGACCGAACGGTTTGCCGACGCCTTTTCGCGCGTCGGGGTCGGGCTGGGGCACACCAAGCACACGCAGGTGGGACCTTTTCAGTACGGACTCCGGATCGACCACATCCTGCTGAACGACCAAGCCGGCAGTGGGCTGGCTCCTATCCGGTGCCGGGTCGGTATCGCGGTCGGTTCTGATCACGACCCAGTGATCGCGGAGGCCAGTTGCGGTGAGCAGTGAGCAGTGGAGCGAGGCGACGAAAGACGCTGTTCTTGCAGCCCTACAGCCTCCAGTCTCCAGCCTCTACAGGCTTCCTGCTGCCCTCTCCACGGCGCCGGCCGCGCCACGGCGAGCGGCGGGATAGAAGAGTTCCACGGCGGTACGAAATTGGTCCAGGGACCTGTCGCCGGACATTTCCTCTTCCACACGTTCCATCAGGTGATACGACTGGCATCGCCCCAGCGGCCAGCGGACGGTGAGGATGTCGTTGATTTCGTTGAGAAGTTGATAGACTCTCGCTCGGGTCAGACCCATGCGACCGGCGGCCTGGCGAACGCTTGCAGGGGGACCGGCCAGGCCCAGGCGGGTCTCCGCGAGCTCAATAATCTGCGAGGAAGCGTCCTGACGCAACTGGTCCACGAGGGGCGCGATATAGCCCTCGGTGATCTCGGTCGCTTGGGGCAACGCGGCGCGTTGGAGGCGCTGTCCGATCCAGCGTTCCACGCGATCGACATGGCGAGGAACCAGGCGAATCGAAAGTTCGTCGTGGTGGGCAAGCTGACCCGCCAGGCAATGGAGGCCGTGGAACACCTTGAGTACGGCGTGGACCCGCTTCTCGCCGAAGGTGCGTTTTTCCCGCAACTCGCCTAGGGAGACGTCAAGATAGTCGGCCAGTGGCGTGTGCCAGATGACTCGCGTGACGTTCTTGAGAGTTGGGGCGACCAGTCCGAGCGGTTCTCGGGCGAGGCCGCAACGTCGGACCGTGTCTTGCCACTGAGTCCACTGGGCATCGGAGACGCAAGACGGATCGAATCGGCCGGGGGCGAGCGATGGGGCGGTAGCCTTTTTCCCGTTGCCGTTTTCCTCTGATCGGGAATCGGCAACGCGGGTCAACAGGTTGAGAAACGACCGAAGCTTGGTTTGGCCCACTCCCGGAGTGGCGGCCAGTTCGTCAAAGTCCGTTTCCAGCAGGTCGCCCAGGCAGCGGTCGAGCAGGGCGAGGGGAAGACGGCGGTCGGCAGGCAGCACCCAATGGGCCAGCGGTTTTTCCAGGTCCCCGCTGCCGCGGACCTCAAGAATCGTCTTTCGAAGCTGCTCGTATCGAGTCACTCCGCGAAGGTGCTCGATCGATGCTCTTTTTGCTCGCATGGTGCCCGTCCCCGTCGTGGCCGCAATAGTCGCAAGCATCTATTTTCATTCGCCAAAAGGGCGGCTGCAACAAGAATCTTGATGCCGGCAGGATTGGCGGAAGCGACACGGGGAAACGCGGGCAGTCGGGGCGGGACGGCGGTCTATCCGAAGGCCCTGGCTAATTCGTCGAGCACAGCCTGCTCCGCCTTGGAGACCTTGTTGCCCAGGCCCAGCAGGCCGCCGGTGGCCTCGGCTACGGCACGTGCCCGTCCGAGCAGGTCCTCGTAGAGTTCGGCCTTGCCTTCCGGAGTGAGCATCTCGCAGAGAGCGTTGATGTAGTCGTACCAGACGCCGGAGAGTTGCTTGTCGGGCTTCCGCCGGAGCCAGGCTTCCAGAAGCACGTGTCCCGGATGGCCGTCCTCTAAACCGATCTGCTCGGCGGAGGCCATCACCGCCGCTCGTTCCTTGTCGTCCAGTTTGCCGTCGGCCCAGGCCACGGCAACCAGGGGAACCATCGAGAGAGCGGCCAGGGTTTCGGCTGAAATCTGCAGTTGATCGAGTTGATGAAGAAGGTCCTCGTGTTCAATTCCGGACGCCTCGGAGAGGGCCTTCTTTCGCTCCATGGTCGCCGTTTTCTCTCGCATGGCGCGAATCAGCTCCATGTCTTTCTCACGAAAGAACTTCTCCTCAAGCTCATTGCGCCGATTCGCAAAGTTGTCCATTCCCATGATTGGTTCCTTCGGTTCATGTCCGCCGATTAAGTCGGGGGGGACTCAATAGCTCCAAGAGACGAGAGGCTCGAACTGGGGGCTGCGACACCGAGTCCGCAGACGACCTTCTGAAACCCTATCAAATCCATGGGATACAGCCAAGTAACCCCCCATGGGAATGGAGACGCGAATCGGTTTGCATTCAGTAAGCTATACTTTCACGGTCACTATCATCTCGTTGCCCCTCGACCGCTCAGCGATGAAGGAACACCTGCTGTGCCGCACGCAAAATCACCCGCCGACGACAGATCGACCTCTCACGCCGACGTCGCCACGACGGACAGGCCGCTGGCGGGGATTCAGCTTCTTCTGGTCGACGATGACGAGGCAAATGGCCGTCTTCTTTCGACCATCCTGGTTCAGGCGGGAGCGGAGGTTGTCCTTGCAGAAAACGGCCGGCTCGGCGTCGTAGCGGCATTGGCCAAGCCCTTCGATGCCATCCTGATGGACATGCAGATGCCCGTGCTCAACGGTCTGGAAGCCACCCGTCAACTCCGTGAGAAGGGCATTGCCGTGCCCATCATCGCCCTCACCGCTCACGCTCCAAAGGACGAACTGCAACGCTGCCTTCAAGCAGGCTGCAGTTCCTATCTTTCCAAGCCCGTGAGACCGAAGAGCTTCGTGGAAACGGTGTGCGCTATCGTGCACGGGGCGGCCCCCGCAGTTCCTTTCGAGGGACTTCTCCATGAGAGGGCAGAATGCACCGAGGCCAGCCAGAGCGATGCCGACGAATTGATTCATTCCTCGCTGGCAGGCAAAGGACCTCTTTTCGGACACTCGTTCGCCGCTTCGTGCCTCGCCTGAAGGAAATGGTCGAGACCCTGCGAGCGGCCCTCGACCAACGTGATGCAGCCACAGTCCGCCAACTCGCGCACAAGCTCAAGGGCTCGGCGGGCACGCTGGGATTTCACGGTTTCACCGAACCGGCCCAGCGCCTCACGGATGCCGTCCGCGCCACGGATTGGCCGCTGGCTGAACAAGCCCTTTCCGAGATGGAAAGCACGGCCCGGCGCGTTGTCGCCCCTCAGGCTGAGGACTAACTGTTCCGGGAGACGATGCCTCCGGCACTTCAATAGCTGCGCGGTCGCACCTTGCCTTGCACACGACTCGGCAGACCTTGAATGCGAAGGAAGCCCTCAGCGTCGGTTTGGTTGTAGTCACCCCCGCCTTCCATGGTGGCGATCCCTTCGTCGTAGAGGCTGTTGGGGCTCTGGCGTCCGGCGACCTGGATGTTGCCCTTGTAGAGGTTGAGGGTGACTTCGCCGGTAACCGGCTTCTGCGCCTCTTCGATGAACGCGAAGAGGGCGTCCATCTTGGCGTGATACCAGAACCCGTAGTAGACCATTTCGGCCACTTCCGGCGCCAGTCGGTCGCGCAGGTGCATCAGGTCGCGGTCCATGGTGAGCTGCTCGATCACACGGTGTGCGTCGTAGAGCACGGTCATGCCGGGGGCCTCGTAGACACCGCGGCTCTTCATTCCCACGAAGCGGTTCTCGACCATGTCGATCTGGCCGATGCCGTTGCGGCCGCCGATTTCATTGAGGGCCTTGACCATTTCGAAGGCCGTGAGCTTCTTGCCGTTCAGGGCGACGGGCACGCCCGATTCGAAGGCGATGGTAACCGGCTCGACCTTGTCGGGGGCATCCTGAGGCAGAACGGTCATGCCGAAGTCGACGGTTTCCACGCCGTTGGCCATGAGGTCCTCGAGCTTGCCCGCTTCGTAGCTGATGTGCAGGCAGTTCTCGTCGGAGCTGTAGGGCTTGGCCACGGAGGCCTTGACCGGGATGTTCTTCGCCTCGCAATAGGCGATCATCTCGGTGCGACCGGGGAAGAGCTTGCGGAAGGCTTCGTTCCGCCAGGGAGCGATCACCTTGACCTCCGGGTCGAGGGCCTCGGCGGCCAACTGGAAGCGGCACTGGTCGTTTCCCTTGCCCGTGGCGCCATGCACGTAGGCCTCGGCTCCCACCTCGCGGGCGATCTGCAGGCAGACTTTCGAAATCAGCGGGCGGGCAATCGACGTGCCCAGCAGGTAGACCCCTTCGTACTTGGCCTGCCACTGCATGACGGGAAAGGCGAAGTCGCGGCAGAGCTCTTCCTGCACGTCGAGCAGCCGGGACGAGGTCGCGCCGATGTCCTCGGCCTTCTTCATAATCGCCTCGCGATCCTCGCAAGGCTGGCCCAGGTCCACGTAGACCGCGTGGACGTCGTAACCTCCGTCCTTTAACCAGCCGAGAATGACCGACGTGTCCAAACCACCCGAATAGGCCAAAACACAACTAGGCATAGCAGCAATCCGCCCGACATAGAGAATTTCATGGGTTGATCCGCAAACCATCCATTTTGGCCCTCTTCGTGCCCCCTGGCAAGTGCCTGACTGCGGCTGACGGGCCCTTCCGAATGTCCTACAATACGGGGCAAGGACGAAGGCTGTCGGCTTTAGGCTCTAGGCTGTAGTTCGTGACGCGGGGGTCGATTGCCGACGAGAGGCGATTCCGATGGACCGAGAGCCCTTGTTGTGCCCCCGGTTTCCAGCCTTGCGCCTCGCTTCTCCCCCCATCCGTTTCCACTTTGACCTACCGCATGGGAAGGGCCCCGATGGGAAGCTTCGCCAATAGCCTGCACGTGCGTTCGAGTGATGCCGAGGCCGTGACCGACGAGATCCACGCGGTGCTCAAGAATCGCGGTTTTCAGACGGGCGACGTACCGGCGGACCTCGATCCGAGGGATCTCGACCCCTCCGTTCGGGCGTTGCGAGTTGCCGAAGCTCGGAATGGCTGGGTAGGTATTCTGGACAGCGATTTGATGGGACTGCTCACGCTGGCCCAGGAATTGTCGTCCCGGCTTCAGACCCACACCATCTGCGTGATGGTCAACGATAGCGATTCCTGGCACTACGAGCTTTTCCACAAGGGGCGAGAGGTTGACGGCTTTGACTCTCCCGGCTCGTCCCCGCTACTCGACCTGGACGAACTTCCGGGCGACATTTTGGAAATGCCGGACGCCAACGAGCTGGCCGAGGCGATGGAGGCAGTCATGGAGCAAATGCCGGCCCTTGCGGACCTCCTCCAGTCGCTCCTGCCACCGGAAATGCAGGAGATCCATCAGAAGATTGCCGAGGGGACGGCAACCCCGGAGGAGGCGGAGCAGTTCTCCGCCTGGAGCCGGGAACTTGCAAGCGGCACCGCTTTCGAGTTCGACGAGGCCGCCAAAAAGGCGTCGGCAGGGAAACTGCCGGTGCCCGCCGTTGACTCGGGCGGAAACGGACGGGCCGCCTCGAAAAAAGCCCTGGAGGGGCACCTCCATCACCTCCGTCCCGTGCTGGCCTCCGGCACTCAACCCGAACAAGTCCGCGAGATTCTTGCCGAAAAAGCCTCGTTTGCCGAAGAACCGATGGCCGATTTTCTCGAAGTGCTCGGAGTGAACCGATTGTTTGCCCGATTGAGCTTCCAGTACCTGCCCGAATTCGAACGCGAGGAGATCGAGGACGAGGGGATCGGTTTTGGCGACCTGCTCGTCTTCGTGAAGCCCTAACCTCAAGACGAGCCGAAATCTCCTTCCCCTCCCACGATTGGTTGCCTGCAGCCCCTCCCCATGTCCGTGTCCGACACACTTCAGATCCTTCCCGCCGCGTCTGAAGACCTCGCCGAGGTGTTTTCCTTTGTCTTCAGCAAGAACGAGCCACAGGACGCGTTGAACCGTGTGCGGGCGGCCTTGGCAGAACACCGCTTGGGAAAGCTCCCGCTGGCGGGGCTTCTCGCCGCACGGCGCGCCGGCCAACTCGTGGGGGCGGTGTTCGTCCAGGTCCTCCCCGGCCGAATGGCCACGCTCTGGCCGCCCCGGACCAGCGTGCAGGAACCGGAAGAGACCGCGGACCGCCTTGCGGCGGAGGCGATCCGGCAGGCGAAAATTGCCGGTGCGAGGGTCGTTCATGCCCTCCTGGAAGGCCGAGCCGATCCCCGCGATGTGGCGATTCTGAACCGGGCCGGATTCGTCCGGCTTGCCGAACTCTATTATCTCGTCGCCGAGTCTCGTGATTTTCCCGACTCGGACCCCTCAGGCCCTCTGACCTTCGAACCATGCACGCCGGAGAAACTCGGGCGGCTCTGTGCGGTTGTTGAAGCAACCTATCGGGAAACGCTCGATTGCCCCGACCTTGACGGCGTCCGCGCTGCGGACGAGGTCCTGGAGGGATATGGGGGTCGTGACGGCCAATGTCCACCTCACTGGTTCTTCGTCCGCCATCAGGATCGCGATGTCGGTTGCTTGCTCCTGGCCGACTATCCCGAGCACGGCAATTGCGAATTGACCTACATGGGCTTGGTTCCCTCTGCTAGGGGGGGCGGCTGGGGGGGCCTGGTAACTCGCTACGCCCAGTGGGTCACCAGGTCGTTGGGCCGGGATCGGGTTGTTCTTGCGGTCGATGCCGCCAACCAGCCGGCGCGGAATATGTACGCGGCGGCCGGCTTCCGCGGCTGGGATCGGCGTCAGGTCTTCATGCGGGTGTTGGAGCCCCACGCAACCGATCCCGACATGGATGAAGTTCGAGGAAGCGATCGCGATTAGCAGGGTATTTGGGTCGCAAGTCATTGTGGTGACGGTATTTGAGTCGTTGCGATTGATGTCGGCAGCATGAGGTCCAAGGAATTCTCGACAGGTTATCCACGCTTCGTCTCAAAGGAAATTGGGAGATTTTTCCGGTTTTTCGGCGAGCAATTGCCGCGATTCTTCCGCGGATTCCGGCCCGTTTGAAAACGGTTTAAGATTTCTTCGGGGGTTGGTCGCGAGGGCTGTTTGACAGCAACGCTAGCACGGCTAAAATCAACTTCTCGTTGATTGAGACAAGAGGAGCGAGACGGCTCTTGGAGTTGAGTGGAGGACACCCCCAAGCGGGGTTTCGGATGCTTGGGCCACGTTCGTTGGCGGCTTTCCATTTAACTTCTACCCGTCGATGATCGCGGCTCCTTTCCCGCGGTCTCCTGCCTGGTTCGGGGGACGATATCTGCACTGATGGAAGTGTGTATTCGGCGGGAGAGGTGCGCGCCGGAGGCGCCTTGGAGTGACCAAGGACGATATGGACATCGTGTCAGCTTTTCGAACCGCGTTGGCTGGCAAGGTCGGACAAGAACGATTCGAAATGTGGTTCGGCGGGCAAACCCAGCTCGCGGTGGTCGATGGTACCCTGACTGTTGGCACCGCCAGTGAGTTCCTGCGGAACTGGTTGCGTTCTAACATGCGCGAACCGATCGAGGCCGCGTGCCGGGAGGTTCTTGGTCCGGCCGCATCGGTCGCGTTTGTCCTTGTTGCTTCTTCCTCGGAATCCCAAAGCGCCGCCGCCCCAGATTCTCCGCAACCGACCGCGGCCCATGACTGCCCCTCAACCCCGACGTTGAAGCTAGCGGCAAGCTCAGTCGACCCGCCTCCCGCGAAGCCCTCTCCGGTAGATCGGCGCAGCCGACGCGAGGCCGCGATTGATTTTCGGTCGTTTGTCAGTGGAGAAACAAACAAGCTCGCTCGGGCTGCCGCAGAAATGGTGGCCGGGCAGCCCGGCGAGTTTTCTCCCCTGTTGATTCACGGGCCCACAAGCGTCGGCAAGACGCATCTTCTGCAGGCGATCTGCACGGAAACGAGACGCGGTGGCGACAAGCTTTCGGCCGTCTATCTCTCGGCCGAACAGTTCACCTCGGAATTCCTCCAGGCGTTGCGGGCTGGGGGGCTGCCCAGTTTTCGGGCCAAGTACCGGGGCCTGGACCTGCTGGCCATCGACGACCTGCATTTCTTCGCCGGCAAGCGAGCAACCCTCGTCGAGTTGCTCTACACGATCGATACCCTGATTCGGCGACGTCGGCAGGTGGTCTTTGCGGCCGACCGGGCTCCGAACGACCTGCGGGCTCTGGGCGGCGAGTTGCTCTCCCGCCTGGAGGCGGGAATGGCCTGCCGCATCGAGCCGGCCGACTATCCCACGCGGCTCGGTATCCTTGGCCGAATGGGCCGGAAGATGGGCATTACCCTTCCCCCCGACGTCAGCGAGTTCATTGCGGCTCGATTGACTAATCATGCCCGGGAGTTGTCTGGGGCCCTATGCCGGCTCCATGCGCTCAGTCGGGTGACCGGACGCAGTGTCACCCTCGACATGGCCCAGGAGGCCCTCGGCGAAATGATTCGCGATGGCAGTCGGGTGATCCGTCTGGCGGATATCGACAAGGCCATCTGCGACACCTTTGGGCTCGAACCCGAATCGCTTCAATCGGGCCGCAAAGCCAAGTCGGTCAGCCACCCCCGAATGCTCGGTATGTGGCTTGCCCGGAAGTACACCCGTGCCGCCCTTTCAGAAATCGGCCAATACTTCGGCCGAAGGAGCCACAGCACAGTCGTTTCTGCCCAGAAACGAGTGGATCGTTGGATTGCCGACGATGCGACCCTGGATCTCGCCGAGCAGTCGCGAACCGTCTCCGACGCTATTCGGCAGCTTGAACAGCGCATTCGGGTAAGTTGATCGAGAAATTCGAAATACGAATCTCGAAATCCGAAACAAATCCGACATTCAAAATCCAAATGTCTTAATCCAGGGCGTTTCGTGCTTCTGATTTTGAATTTGTTTCGAATTTCGGTATTCGTATTTCCCTTGGATTGCAGTTTTGGGATCGGCTTTAAGAATATCGCATCCAGTCCAGGATCAGGATGTAGACCGACAAAGCACATGTCCCCACGACGGCTGCCACCGAGGTGCCGATCACGGCAGCACGACTGGAGCGTCCCTGGTCGTAGCCAAAGCTGGCCCCGGGGATCGCAAAGGCGGCCACGATCATGGAGTGGACCGCCGTTTCGCCCAGCCCCGTGCCCTGGAACAGCCCGCAAAGAATGGCGTAGCCCAACGTGACCAACAGCATCGTTCGAATGCTGAAACGTATCCGGCGGCGCGAACGTTCCATGGCAGTCACTCCCCCAGACGGTTGTGACCGGGGCCTTGGCCGGAAAGGGATGGCGACCCCGCGACTTCAATCTAGCGCGCCGCGCCTGAATTGGCCAGGATTTTGCAGAATGCAGTCTAGCCCGGCTGCTTTGGCCACGCTGGAAGCAGGCGTGGCAGCTTCTGGGATCGTTTGATTTGCAGCCGGGCTCTTGAGCCGTCAGGTTGGCCAGAAGCCGGGGTTATTGAGAGCAAGAGCCGGGCTAGCTCCGCGACCAACGGGGTCGGGCTGCCTGACCTGACAAGAGCCCGGCTATTCCGGTTCAGCCCGAACGTTTGAAGTCCGGGGGTGGTGATTGAGAGTAAGAGCCGGGCTAGATCCGCGACGTCTGCGATCAGGCTGCCTGATCTGAGGTGGTGGATTCAAGAGCCCGGCTACTTCGCTTCAGTCCGGCTGCTCCGCCCGAAAATGCTCAGGCTCGCGAGAGGTACTGCCCGGTGCGGGTGTCGACCTTGATCGTCTCGCCCTGGCTCAGGTATTCCGGAACCTGGACAATCATGCCGGTTTCGAGGGTGGCGGGCTTCGATCGCGACGTGGCCGAGTTGCCTTTCACGCCCGGGTCGCACTGAGTGACCTTCAACTCGACGGTCATCGGCACCTGGATTCCTACGGGCTGATCGTTGTAGATCAAGACGGACACACCCTCGAGGTCCTCGGTGAGGTACTGGGCCTCGTCTTCGATTTCCTCTTTCGGCATCGGATACTGCTCGAAGTTTTCATCATCCATGAAGACGAGGCTGCTTCCGTCCGCATAGAGATACTTGACCGGGCGGCGCTGAAAATCCGCCTCGTCGAGCGATTCGCCGCCACGCAGGGTGATGTCGACCTTCTGCTTGGTTACCAGGTTCCGCGCACGATACTTGTAGAAGGTGGATGCGCCCCGGGCACTCGGGCTTTGGACCGAGATGGTCTCGATGATGCAGGGGGCGTCGTTGAAGTTGACGATCGTTCCGCGTTTGATTTCCTTGGCGAGCATGGCAGCAGCGTATGGGCTAGGGGGGGAAGAAGAGGCGGCGCCCCCGCGCCGCCAAACCGTTATTATGCCATCGGGGGCTGGAAATCGGCAAGAACCCCGCTCGAAGCGAGGCCATGTCCTTGGTCGGGGCTACTGCCTGTTCCGTTACTTGTCCGAGGCGGGCGATTTCAGATAGCGGGCGAGATGCGGACAGGTCTTGGCGAGTTCGGACACGATCAAATCGGTGATGGCCTCGGCCCCTTTCTTGTTGAAATGGGTCCGATCGCCTTCTTTGAGGTTGAGGGTCATGCTCTCTTCCGGGCCGATCCGGTTGTGATAGGCCACGCTGGCCGAATGGAGATTGAGAAACGGCACTTTCGTTTCGGCCGCCACTTCCCCAGCCGCCTTGGCCCACGGCTCCAGTGACGATTGGATCTTGCCGTCCTCGCCGAAGCTGCGCCGAGTGACCGAACTGACGAGGATCGGCGTGGCCCCGATTTCGCGGAAGGCGTTGATGTAGATTTTCAGATAATCGCGGTAGGTCGTGGCCGGGTCGGTCTCGCGTGCCGGGCCCTTGCCGGGCTGGCCATTGTGCCCGAACTGGATCAAGGCGTATTCGGGCTTCGCCTCCAGGACCTTCGGCAGGCGTTTTTCGTCGTACCAACTCTTCGAACTGCGTCCTCCCACCGAGAAATTGAGGACCTTCACACGGTCGTTGAAGCGTCCGGCGAAGGCCTTGCCCCATCCGGCGGCATCGGTCACGGTGGAGTCGCCGATCAAGGCGACCACGACAGGCCTCTCCTGAGCCCATGAACTGCTCACAAACAGGGAGAGAAAGCAGACAACGGCAATGATCGAGCGGAGGCTGGTCATGGTCGGTTCCTCACTTGGCGGAGAATCGTTCGTGGACGAGCTTCTTGGTTTCCTCAAGCCACTCGGCCCGTTGTTCGGGCGTGCTGAGCACGATCGGTTCGAAGTTGCGGCGAATGAAATCCTCGACTCCGCACATACCGAAGATGCACGTTTTCCAGAGGTTCTCCAGGGGATCGCCATAGACTTGCAGTTCCACATCCCGCGGCGTGTTCGACGTGGTGATGACCACGGCCGTCTTGCCGGCCAGGTGGCCATTCACGCCGTTCTCCCCGAAGGAATAGGCCAGGCCCTGACGGATGACTCGATCGACCCAGCCTTTGAGAATGGCAGGAGGTCCTGCCCACCAGTTCGGATGGACCACCACATAGCCGTCGACGGCCATCAATTCGTCGCAATGCTGCTGCACCGTGGAGTCGAGCTGCACGTCGCGTCCGATCTCCGAATCGGGGAGAATCGGATCGAAACCTTCCTGGTAGAGGTCGTGGACGATCGTCTCGTGTCCGTCCGCCTGGAGCTGTTGGACGGCCGTCTCGGTGATGGCATGGCAGAAGCTGCCCGGGCGCTGGTGGCCGAGAATGACAAGCACTTTCATGGCTGAAGTTCCTCGTTGGAATGTTGGTTTTGGTCTGCAGGGATCAGAGTGTCAGCGGCGGCGGATTCTCCACCAACTCGAAGGCGTCGATCACTTCCTGCAAGATCCGTCGGGGTTGGCGGGCGGCGTAGTCAATGAACGCCCAAAGCGTTTCCGCCTTGGCCAGCAAGGCGCCGTCGCTCGGTCGGAGCACCTCGTATTTTCGAACCGACGAGACGCGTTTCATCGACGCAACCCAAGTGCGGACCACGATGGCGTCGCCGGCGTGGGCCGGCTGGAGGTATTCGATCGTGTGCCGCCGCACCACCCAGCCGTGGCCGACCTCCTTGTAACGCGATCCCGACCATCCCTGGGCGGCCGAATGGCGCACGGCCGCCGCCTGGAGCCATTCGACGTAGGCCACATTGTTCGCGTGGTCCTGGCCGTCGATCTCCGCATCTTCAACAATATGTTCCCAGTGAAATACGGCAGGCATGGGGGGGAAATCCGAAATACGAATATCGAAACCCGAAACAAATCCGAAACTCGAAATCCGAATGCCCCAAACCATCAACACGTTTCGTGCTTCTGATTTTGAATTTGTTTCGTATTTCGAGATTCGTATTTCGAATTTGTCCTGTTATTCTTTATCGTTGCCGCGTGCCAGAAACCGGGCATTGGTTCTTTTCTCTTCGACAATCCAGTCCGCCAGTGTTTGGGCGGCGCCTTCGATGTTGATCATCTCAGCTTCGCTCTCCCAACGCCATTTCACTTCCAGCTTGCCTTCCTTCAGCCCGCGGGGGCCGATGACGACTCGCAAGGGGAAGCCGACCAGGTCCGCGTCGTTGAACTTGACCCCGGCCCGGGCGTCGCGATCGTCCACGAGGACCTCAACTCTCGCCGCTGTCAGTTCGTCGTGAAGGGACTCGGTTAGTTTCATCGACTCCTCGTCCTTGACCTTCATCGGCACGAGCAGGACCTCGTAGGGGGCGAGGGGGACCGACCAGACGATGCCGGCCTTGTCGTGATTCGTCTCGACCAGGCCGGCGAGGATGCGGGCGATGCCGATGCCGTAGCAGCCCATGATGATCGGGTGAAGTTGCTCCTTGGCGTCGGAGAATCGAGCCTCCAGGGCCTCGGAGTACTTGGTGCCCAGTTTGAACACGTGGCCCACTTCGATGGCTTGGCGAATCGTCAGCACGCTGGGGCAGCGGGGGCACGGATCGCCGGCCACGGCGTCTCGAAGGTCGGCGTAGGTGTCGGGCTCAAAGTCCCGTCCCGGATTCACGCCCGTCAGGTGGGCGTCGGCGGCGTTGGCCCCCGTCACGCCGTTGCGGAGGAACTGCACGTCGGCATCGGCGTAAATGGGGATCTTTTCGGCCATGCCAACTGGCCCGGCGAAGCCGACTGGGGCCCCCGTCACCCGCTCGATGGTGCCCGGGGCGGCCAGTTCGATTCGCTCGGCCCCGATCGCGCGCCGAACCTTGTTCTCGTTGGCCTCGTGGTCGCCGCGAACGAGGACGGCCACGGGCTTGCCATCGGCCTCATAGAGCAACGTCTTGATGAGGTCGGAGGGGCGGCACTTGAGAAACGTGCTGACCTGCTCGATGGTGGCGGCGCCCGGCGTGTCGACTTTCGCAACCTCGGCCAGTTCGACGTCCTGCGTTTCTCCTCGCCGCTCGCCGATCTCTGCCTTTTCCGTGTTGGCGGCGTAGCCGCACTGGGGGCAGTGGACCACCGTGTCCTCGCCGTTGTCGGAGGGGATCATGAACTCGTGGCTCGCGTCGCCCCCGATCGGTCCGCTTTCGGCTTCAACGGGCAGGTAGGGCACGCCGCAACGCTCGAAGATCCGGCAATAGGCGTCGTACATGGCGTCGTAGCTCTTGCCGAGCGATTCCACGTCCGTGTCGAAGCTGTAGGCGTCCTTCATGAGGAACTCGCTGGTGCGGAGCACGCCGAAGCGGGGCCGTTCCTCGTTGCGGAACTTGTTCTGGATCTGGTAGAGCGTGATCGGCATCTGCCGATAGCTGGAGATCTGCCGGCTGACCAGGTCGGTGATGATTTCCTCGTGGGTCGGGCCGAGAACGACGCGAACCTTGCGCCCACTGCGGGGCAGATCGAGCTTGACGAGCACGTCGCCGAAGGCCTCGGTCCGTCCGGTCTGATCCCACAGCGAGATAGGCGACATGGCGGGCATGACGAGTTCAACGGCCCCGGCGCGGTTCATTTCCTCGCGGACGATCTGGGCCGCCTTGCTGAGCGACCGGAGGCCCATGGGCAGGTAGGTGTAGGCGCCTGCCATCACTTGCGAGATCAGGCCGGCTCGCAGCATGAGGATATGGCTGGGAATCTCTGCCCCTTCGGGCGTTTCCTTCATCGTGGGAATGAACGTTCGGGACCAGTACATGGGAGTTGGCAGGGTTCAGGGGTCAGGGGTCAGGAAATCGGACTTCAGGAAGTTGGAGTCCAAGGCAGTATGTCAGGCTGGCTGGAGTCGCGGGGCGGTGACGCGGGGGCTTGCCAGCCAGTGCCGACAGGTTGCGTCAGGATCACCCCGACACGGCACCAAATCACAAGACAGCCCCGCGAAGAACGACACGCACATTCTCTCCATTGCCGGCGGATCGCCGCAGGGAGAAAGCTGCCATTCTAGAACAGCCGCGAGGAATCTAAAAGTGCATTGTCGGGAGGGGGGCCGTGTTCAGGGGTGTCCCCCATCCCACCCGCCACTTGTGGGAAGCGCCCAACCACCCTAAAATTGGGCGTGAGATATGGCATTCCGGGGCGAAATCGTCCTTTTCATCCTCCCTGGCCCCTGTTTTCTTGAATTCTCCAGGCCGGGTACAATCGGAGCAGTTTTTATGGCGCGTCGGTACGTTTGTGATCTTCGGGAACAGGAAACTGTTGCCGAGGTTTTCCGTGTTACGGGGAAGCAATTGCGTCCCAATCGAAACGGGAATCTCTACCTGCAAATGGAATTGTCCGACCGGACCGGCTCGATCCCGACTCGAATGTGGAATGCCACCGAGGAAATCTACCGCACCTTTGAGAACGGCGATTACGTTCGCGTCGAGGGCACGACCCAGCTTTTTCAGGGGGCGCTCCAGATGATCGCCACCCATGTCATGTCCCTGGAACCGAGTGAGGTCAACGAGGAGGAGTTCCTCCCCCTCACCCCCGCCGACATCGATCGGCTTCGCGGCAAGCTGGCCGCCATGCTCCGCGGACTGAGCGATCCGGAACTGGTCACGCTGGCCGAGTGTTTTCTCATGGACGAACAGTTCATGAGCAAGTTCTGCCGCGCTCCGGCCGGCATCAAGCTGCACCATGCCTACCAGGGCGGCCTGCTGGAGCACGTGGTGAACCTCATGGACGCCGCTACTCGCATTGCCCCCTGCTATCCCCAGATTGATGCCAACCTGCTCGTCATGGGGGCCTTTCTCCATGATATGGCCAAGATCGACGAACTCGTCTACGATCGCGACATGGCCTACAGCGACGAGGGCCAATTGATCGGCCACCTCGTCATGGCCGTGGGCATGCTCGAAGAGAAGGTCCGCGAGGCGGAGAAACTCTCCGGCGAACCGATCGACCATGAAAAGGTCCTTCGCCTGAAACACATGGTCGTGTCCCACCACGGCCAATATGAATACGGCAGTCCCAAACTGCCCATGACCCTCGAAGCCCTCGCCCTCTTCTATCTCGATAATCTCGACGCCAAGGTCTTCTCCTTCCAGCAGCAACTTCGCGACGACCCCAACGTGGATAGTCCCTGGACCCTCTATAACCAGAACATGGGTCGAAAGCTGTTCAAGGGATATGGGAGCGGTGAGAAGTGAGGAAGGAGCAGTGAGCCGTGAGCAGTTCGTAGGGTGTGTCTTGACGCACCAAGATTTGACCGGACCTTTTGACGCGATTACTTGGTGCGTCAAGACGCACCCTACTATTTGAAGCTCAACGAGGGCACCCTCATGAATCCGACCGAACTTACCGAAGCGATCCTGGAACTGGTAGGTCGGCCGAAATATCGTCCGGCCAAGCCGCGAGTGATTGCCCAACGACTGGAACTGCCCAAGTCGGAGGTGGCCTTGGTGAAGAAGCTCATCAAGCGCCTGATCGCAGCCGGGCAGCTCCGCTACGGCGCCGGGCACCTGATCCTGCCCGTCGAGGGCGGCCAGGACGCTGCTGTGGGTGAGGCCAAGGCCAAACCGTCGGGAAACCGGGTGGTTGGGGCCTTTCGACGCAATGAATCCGGCTTCGGCTTCGTCCGTCCCACCGGCACGCCGCGTGGCGAGGGCGCCCGGGACGCCGACATCTACATCCCGGCCAAGCGGACGAAGGACGCCGCCAACGGCGACGTGGTGGCCGTGCATCTGCTTCCGCCGGGCAAGAAGCATCCGGGCCTGCGGGGCGAAATCGTGGAGGTCATCGAGCGGCAGACGAACCGCTTTGTCGGCACCTACTACGAACACGGCGGCTACGGGCTCGTCCAGATCGACGGTCCGCTCTTCGCCCGACCGATCCACGTGGGCGATCCAGGGGCGGCGGGCGTGGTGGCCGACGACAAGGTCGTGGTCGAGATGATCCGCTTTCCGTCCCCCGTTCGTGCCGGCGAGGGCGTGATCACCGAGGTGCTCGGCCCGCGCGGCGAGCCCGGCGTCGATACGCTGGGAATCATCCACGAATTCGGGCTGCCCGGCGAATTCGCGGAAGACGCACTTCAGGAAGCCCGCGACCAGGTTGCCGCCTTCGACGAAACCGACCTGGGCGACCGCTACGACGCCACGGGCGAAACCGTTCTGACGATCGACCCCATCGACGCCCGCGACTTCGACGACGCGATCTCTCTGGAGCGGCTCGAAAATGGCCACTGGCGGCTCGGCGTGCACATTGCCGATGTGTCGCTCTTCGTGCAGCCAAACACGCCCCTGGACCGCGAGGCCCAGGCCCGTGGCACCAGCGTTTACTTGCCCGACCGCGTGATTCCCATGCTGCCCGAGTTGATCTCGAACGGGCTGGCCAGCCTGCAGCCGAACAAGGTCCGCTTCACGAAGACGGTCTACATGGAGTTCACGGCCGAGGGCGTGCGAACCCACGTGGAGGCCCACCGGGCGGCGATCAAGAGCAACAAGCGGCTGGCCTACGAGCAGGTGGACGAATACCTGGCCGATCCGAAGCCTTGGGTTCGCAAGCTCGGCAAGGCGGTGCACGGTTTGCTCGGCCGGATGCATGAGTTGGCCATGATCCTCCGCAAGCGACGTTTCGAGCACGGCGCGTTGGAAATGAACATGCCGGAGGTCAAGGTTGACCTGGACAAGAACGGCAAGGTGGTCGGCGCCCATGGGGTGGAGAACACCGAGAGCCACCAGATCATCGAAGAGTTCATGCTGGCAGCCAACGAGGCGGTAGCCGACTTGCTCGCCGGCAAGGAGATTCCTTTCCTCCGGCGGATTCACGAGTCGCCCGTCCCACGCAAGCTCAAGGCTCTCACCGAGTTTGTCAACGAAATCGGCTTTGACACCCCGAGCCTGGAAAGCCGCTTCGAGATCCAGAGCCTTCTGAACAAGGTGGTCGGACAGCCTCAGGAGCAGGCTGTTCAATATGCCCTGCTTCGGTCCATGCAGCGGGCCGTTTACAGCCCGGAGCCCCTGGGGCACTTTGCCCTGGCCAGCGACTGCTATTGCCATTTCACGTCGCCCATTCGCCGCTATCCAGACCTCACGGTCCACCGCTTGCTCGACGCGGTGATCCGCGGCGTGCCGCCCGAGTCGGATTTCGATGCCTTGGTCATCCTGGGCGAGCACTGTTCCCAATGCGAGGAGCGGGCCGAGAAGGCCGAGCGGGAACTGATCAAGATCAAGCTGCTCACCTACTTGAAAGATCGGGTGGGCGAAGAGATGGACGCGGTCGTCACGGGGGTCGAGACCTTTGGGATGTTTGCCCAGGGGATCGCCCTGCCGGCGGAAGGGCTCATCCACATCAATTCCCTGGCCGACGACTACTACCAGTTCGACCGGGCATCGCGGACGCTTTCGGGGTTCCGCTCGGGCAACACCTACCAGCTCGGCGACCTGCTCCGCGTGGCCGTGGCCCGGGTCGATATCGATCGTCGTCAACTCGAGTTCCGTGTCGTGGGGCGTCCCGCCGCTCGCCCCAAACGCCCGGCCCCGGCCCAGAGAAAGACGAACCAGAAGAAGACGGTCAAGCGAAAGACCACCCGCAAGCCGACCTCCGCCAAACGCAAGGTGGCGAAAAAGCCGGCGAAGAAGAAGGTTGTCCGCCGCAAAAAGCGGCGGTGAGTTCGTAGCGGTGGCATCCCTGCCGCCGGCGGGTTCGGAGAGACGCACTCTACGGTTCTGAGCATTTCGCAACGAAACGCTTTCGTTTTCCGAGGAGAAGAAGCCATGGCTTGGATGATCGGCGGCCGTCGGAGGCCGACTCTGCTGTTGTGCATTCTGGCAGCCCTTGCCGCGACGCCGCCGTGCCTTGCCGGCAATGCGGACAGGGTGTTTTTGGGAGCCGTCGGGTTCGGTACGGAAACTTCCGCCGGCCGCGGCGGTCGCGTGATCAAGGTCACGAACCTCAACCGAAGCGGTCCCGGCTCGTTTGCCGAAGCCGTCCAGGCCAAGGGGCCGCGAATCGTCGTGTTCGAGGTAGGCGGCGTGATCGATCTGGATCGGCATTCGGTGCGCATCACCGAGCCGATGCTCACCGTGGCGGGGCAAACAGCCCCCAGCCCGGGCATCACGTTCACTCGCGGCGGCATCTCGATTACGACCCACGATGTCCTGATACAGCACGTCCGCGTGCGAACCGGCGATGCCGGCCAACCGCGCAAAAGTGGATGGGAGTGCGATGCGATCGGCCTTGGAGGAGGCGCCTGCAGCGTGGTCATCGATCACTGTTCTGTGGCATGGGCCACTGACGAGAACCTCTCTGCTTCCGGCCCGCGATTTGAAGGCGACGACGTCGAACAGTGGCGCCGCCACACGTCGCACAACGTGACCTTCAGCCACTCCATCATTGCGGAAGGGCTTAGCAACTCCAGTCACGGCAAAGGCGAGCATTCCAAGGGGAGCCTGATCCACGACAACGCCACGAACATTGCCATGATCGGCAATCTCTATGCATGCAACGTGCAGCGCAACCCGCTGTTCAAAGGCGGCGTTCGCGGCGTTGTTTCCAACAACTTGATCTACAATCCGGGAAATCGGGCCGTCCATTACTGCCTGGTCGCCAAGGAATGGGGCAGCCGTCCCCATGTCGCCGGGCAAATGAGCCTGGTGGGCAACGTCCTCCGCTACGGCCCGGACACGCGAGACAACGTGCCCATGGTCAGCTACGACGGCGGCGGCCCGCTGGAACTCTATGCCGACGACAACCAGGCAACCGATCTCTCGGGCAAGCCGGGCCCTGTCCTCGCCGTCCGCCGGGGCAGCGAGGACGACTTGCACCGCATGACCGCTCCACCGCTTTGGCCCGACGGTTTCCAGCCCATGCCTGCCGAGCAGGTGGCAGAAACCGTCTTGCTCAACGCGGGCGCAAGGCCCTGGGATCGCGACGAAGTCGATCGGCGGATCGTCCGCGGAGTCCGGGAGAAGACCGGCCGCATCATCGACAGCCAGGAACAAGTTGGCGGCTATCCGGCCCCGGCTCCCACAACTCGTTCGCTCGAAGTCCCCCAGGAAGGCATCGACACCTGGCTGCAGAGCTTCTGCCGCCCGGAGCAATAGAAGGCTGGAGACTGAAGACTGGAGGCTGTAGGTTTCTGATGCGAGGTCGATAGGGAGGACTGCACGACGGAGCGCGGGCTGCTACTCTTCTTGTCCAACGAGACGTAGGGTGGGCCAGAGTGAACCACATCCGCCAGCCCTTCCCAAGCCAACCGCTTTCCAGCCCGCGCCGGTTTGAAGCGTCGGCCAACGAACGACGGCCCACCATGGACCGGCTTCCATGTCACCGATCCGCATTGCTCCGGTTGACCCGGGCAATGCAAACGCCCCGAAGTGGCTCGTCGCTCATGGTGGGCCGTCGGTTGGTTGGCGTCGGTGATCGGCTTGGCGGACGGCACGGCGGAGCGTGCCTGCTACCTTTCTTGTCCAACGAGGCGGTAGGCGAAGACGCCGGGTTTGCACTGGAAGGTGACGATACCGTCGGTGGCGGAAATCGGGGCCTTGGTGAGGACCGTGCCGTCTTCGGCGAGGGCTTCAAGGTGGTGCGGGGTGGACAGATTCTTCCATGGGAGCCTATCCCATGAGAGGGTCACGTCGAAGACCGGGGCCCGGTCGCCGGGCAGCGGCGTGACAACGAGGCTCTTGCCTTCGGGCCCGAGCTGGCAGCCGCCGGCGGTCTTGAAGATGCCGAAATCAATCGGACTGGCTTCAGGGTTCCAGCGAGCAAGGAACGGGTCGGGCTTGGGCACGTAGGGCCGCCAGGCGAGGCCGGTGATCTTATCGCCCTCGCCCTCGACGACGAGGTGGCCGGCGCGGACCCGCTGATCGGGCGTGTTGGGACCGGCAAGGTGAAGCCGGCCGCCGCTGCCCGGGCTGTAGATGCCGTAGTCAAGCTCGTACTCGTCGCCCACTCGGGCGTCTTCCGGGATCGAGCCGGTTGCCTTGACGGTGAAGCGGCCTGCCTCGCCGGCCCGGAAGGGATCGCTCTGCTGGCTCGCCTGAAAGAGGATCTCGCCCTCGTCGTCGCAGAAATGTAAAAAGCCTCTGTGGCCGTCGGGCACGGGCACGTCGGCCTGCCAGGTGAGGTCCAGCACGAACTGGCGTCCATCCTTGCTCTGCAGGCTGTCGACGTTCATGCGAATGGGCCAGGCCTGGTCGACGAGGAGCCGGCCGTTGGCATACAACTTCTCGCCGCCGTAGGCAAACTCGACGATCGCACCGCCGCGGCGGGCGATTCCGGCCATCACCGTCCCGCCCGAGGCATCGACCGCCTCGGCAAAGAAGCCATACTGGGGCAAGGTGACCTTGTTCACCTCCCAATCGCTCTGGCCCCGATTGACCCAGACTTTGGCGCCCCCGGACCACTCGACGTACTGGCGGTGGAGATCGCCGTCGGCATAGGTCACGTTTTCGATCGTTTGCAGGGCGAGGGCCCGCATCAGGTCGTGGGTGAGCCAGTATTTGCGGACCACGTTGCGGCCGAAGGGACGGGAGACCATGGCCGGGTGGCCGGTGAGGACCTCGGTGCAAATGTAGTCGTCGCTATACATGCCATGCATCGCTGGGTCCAGGCCGCCCGCATAGCGGGAGCCGTAGCCGGCTCCGTGGAGGATGAAGCGGTCGTGGTGGGCGGCGTCGAACCAGGGGGTTCGCTCGGCGTCGTCGCACTTCCAGTTCCACACGCACCAGCCGCGGTCGCCCGGCAGGGGCTCACCCACGCGGAGGTGGTTCGTCTGGGCGCCGTCGAGCCAGCCGATGAGCCCGTCGTGGCCGCTTTCGGAGATCTGCGGGGCGTCGCCGCCCAGTTCGTCGCGGATCCAGGCAAACAGCTCGCCCCACTTCTTCTGCGTGTAAGTGGCGGGCACGAAGCGGCCGTCGCTCGTCCAATAGGAATAAGGCCGGGCACTCGACCAGACGTCGATGAAGTAGCCCGTCGCCGCCAGGTTGTCGTGGATCCAGGCCACGTTCGACTTCAGAAACGGATCGATCACATCGGCCCGGTAGCGGTAGCTCTGGGCGTCGCGGCCCTTGTTGATCCAGGCCTTCACCGGCTGGCCGGACTGGTGGAAGGCGATCACCTTTTCGTAGGAGAAGCCGTCGGCGTCGGGGTAGAAGTCGATGTAGTTGTCGTGGGGTGCGAAGACGACGCCGGCCTCGGCGCAGGCCTTGCTGAGGTCCTGCATCTCCTGGAGTGTCCCCAGGTGCGGGTTGGGCGGACAGATGTTGGGGAGGCGGTAGTCGTAGCCCCAACGCTGCCAATTGTGCCAGACGACCATGGAGTCGGTCAGGCCGTAGCGGAAGCTCTTGCGGAGGGCCTCGGCGCTTTCGCCATAACGTCCGCCCCAGAGGTCGAAGACAAAACGTCCGGCGGCCTTCTTCACACCGCCGGCCGCCTTCAGCCCGTTGGTTGTGCGCCAGAGCTTGACGGCATCCCAGGCATTGGCGGCTGGGATCAGGGTGAGCGTGCAGTCGTGGGCCGTGTGCAAGGCGCAGGTGTTGTCTTCGGGAGCGACCTTGAGTTTCAGGGGCGGCACGTCGGAGGCCTGGAGCATGGAAAGGCCGCCGTCGAAATCAATCCCTACAAAGGACGTGGAAAGGCGGTGCCCGTCGAAGCTGAGTTCGAAGTTCTGGGGCCGGCGGATCACGTTTCCGTCGCCGCAATAGACCTGGGCGACAGCCCGGCTCCATGAGCCAACGGCCACTTCCTCCAGGTAGCAGGCCTGCCAGGGCTTGGCTTCCGGGATGTTTTCCAATTTGAACGACGCCTTGAGCCCTCCCGCGTCTGTTCTGATGTACCCGACCAGGTCGAAGGCGCCCATGCGGGAGCGGAAATGGTGACGGAGGCAAACGCCGGTCTCAACCGGTTCTTCGGTCACCTTCTCCAGCAGGATCGGCGATCGGGTGTCGTCGATCCGTCCGCCCAGTACTTTGATCTGGAAGCCGCGGAAGAAGACGGTTTTGTTGCCGTCGGAGAAGCCGATGGTGGCATCAAGAAGGCCGCGGTTGCCGGGCCAGAGTAGCGGGTCGTAGGTTCGGCCCGCCGTGGTGATACTGCCTAAGTGGCGCCACTTCATGCCTCGCCTGGGAGGAAAGGGCATTGCCTCGGCGGGCGTGCCGGCGATGAGCAAGGGCTCGGCCCAATAGGAGCGGTCCCAGCCCGTGTTGTTCTTCGGACCGGGATGCGATTCCAACTGGAGGCGGACCGTCTTGCCGGCGAAGGGGCTCAGATCGGCCTGGGCCTGCGTCCAGGTCTTGGCGGCCGTGTGGCGTTCGAAGACTACCTCGCCCGGCGTTCCATCCGGAGCGTCGATGGGGGCAACGCGGACGCGGAAGGTCACGCCGTCGCTCTCGCCGGTGGGCGTCATGGCGTTGGCAAACGTAAGCCGGATCGGCGTCGACTCGGGCAGGCTGACGGGATATTCGATCCACTGGGTGCCCACATTTCCCTGGGACCAGGGCGGGTGGATGACGATACACGATTTGCTCACGCCATCGAGTGTTTCCGTGCTGATGGCCGTGTTTCCGCGTGTCTCTTCATCCGAACCTTGCCAGCCGACGGGCATGGTCCTGGCGGGCTTGCCGTTGGGAGCGATTACGGAGCGGTGCGTCTCGACGCGCCAGAGGGCCAGTTCGCTGTTGGGGGCCATGACGATGGGATCGAAGCTCAACTCGGGACGCTCGCGCTCGGCGAGCGGGAGTTTCGTCTGGAGAACCAGGATCGGGTGGGCCGTCTGCTTTCGGCCGTCGAGTTCGAACTCGGCGTAGGCATGGATCGGGTAGTGGCCCGAATAGGTTCCCGCCCCGGCCGTCACTGAGAACTCGACGGGCTCCTTCGCTCCTGGGGCGACCTGGAAGGCCACGGCCTTGCCGGGGTCGGCGGTCCAGCGATCGATGACGGCCAGACGGAGCGTGCCGCTCACGGGGTGGTCGCCCGAGTTTTCCAGGAGGACCTTGACCGGCAAGGCGACGCCGGTTTCGGTCACTTCGCTCGGACCCTCAATGGTGACCTTGAGAGGGCCCTGCGTGTCGGTGGGCGGGTTGTAGGCCAGGGCGGGCTGCATGGAGACCGCCAGCAGCAGGAAGAGAGAAGCGGCAATCGGGGTGGCGACGCGTTGCGTCATGGCCTCATTCCTTGCAATGATTTCGTGGTTCCATCGAAGCATCCATCGTAGGCGCCGCGCGGTGGGCACGCAAACGATGGTGAAAATGGGTTGGGAAATGGTGGACAGAAGAGTTTGAACCGCTGATTGGCGCTATGGACGCTAATGGGAGGGGAGGCGTCAAGTTGGGGAATTTGAGAGTGAAGGAGGGTTGAGTTTTGGGGCGAGCTTTCCGAACTTTCCGAAAATCGCCCGCGGTAATTTCGACCCTTTTGGCTCACAGGTGGGGTGTTCTAGGGGGGAGACGATCGTGGGCCGTTCACCGACGGAGGGGTGATGCGATGTGGTCGTGGAATTGTGAAAGAGCAGGCGTGTGCGCAGAGGGCGACGGTTCATTTTGGCAGATTGGCGGGGGATTTCCAGGGTTTTCTTGGCCACCCCTCCAGGGCTGGGAGAGACGGCGTGGCAGGTGGTTTCTCACGGGGGCACAGAGGCACGGAGACAGATACGGGCCATCGCAGGCATGGCGTCGGTCATTATGTCAGGCAAAGAAGTCGATCAACGCGGAAGTGTCGATTTCGCCCGGCTTGCAGAGATGCAATCCGGCGTATCCAACCCCGGCCGGATACCCCATGACATCCGTTATGATGTAATTGTTTTCCATTAGCAGATAGGGCGAATCTTCACCGGCGTCCGAATCCGGTCCATTCCGAAGGACGCTGACGATTCGCTGGCCCAGCACGGGTTTTAGTTCCGGATAGTCTTGCGGGGAGCATTCCGGTCGCGGTTCCTCTGCGAGGAAAGCATCTGCGTCTTCGACAGGCAGAGCAAACACCGCACCGTTATCGAGCCGGAAATATGTGTACACCCACTCCATGCCTTTTTCAAGGATTGCAGGAGACTGAAGGACGGCGACAAGTTTCCGGCCGACAACGTCGTCACGTTGGAGATCGGTTCCTGGCTGAATCTGGGACATCGTTGCAGTCGTCTCGTGGTTCCGTTGGAGAATCCATCGTAGGCGCCGCACAGCGGGCACGCAAATGGTGAAAAAGGGTCGGGGATTGGTGGACAGACGGGTCGAACCGCTGATTGGCGTTGATGGACGCTAATCGGAGGGGAGGTGTCAAAGTGGGGAATCTGAGAGTGAGGAAGGGTAAAGTTATGGAGCGAGCTTTCCGGACTTTCCGAAAATCGCCCGCGACAATTTCGGTTCATCCGATTCAAGAATGCGCTCGCCCGACCAGCGCCGAATCGAGCCGAGGCTGATCAGAGAAGAGGCACCGGTACTCTGCCGCGGAGTACCGGTGCCTCTTCTCTGGCTCCCCTTGTTCCCGCAAAGTCTGCGTCGAAACCTGTTTCGATGCAACAGCTTGCACCTGCGCACGTTTCGGTCGGATGAACCACAATTTCGCCCCTTTTGGCTCATGGGCGGGAGATTTCCAGGGTTTTCTTGGCCACCCCTCCCGGACAGGATGGGTGGCCGTGTGAAACGCGTGGGGTTGGCGTGGAGCGCGGGGGAAGGTAGTCTTGGGGGCAATGTAGTCGAGAACCACCCGGCATACAGCATGGCGCGTCATCAATCGGTCGATATTCGAGATTCTTTGTAGGCTGGTTCGAGTATCGTTGGATCGGACAGTCTACAAAGTGTCAGGAGACCGGACGTTTACGAATGACCGAGCAATCGCTTCCACCACGGAGGCTTGACATCTGATTCTGCATCTGTGTCATCGTCCTCGAAGTAAGTATCAGTTGGGGAACGATAGACCTCTCCGTCATCCCCTTGAACCTTGGCGTTGAGTTTCGCGGCTATCTGGATCATCTTAGTCACGATTGCATCGTCGGGATTCTTGGTGTCAATCGCACCGTAATCGACCGAGTAAGCGAACCATGGGTCGGGATATCTGCAATCTCCATTCCAGTTCGCGGTCAGTGGATCGTCATCACGTCTGAAGCTCAATTCAGGGTCGGAGTCCACAAGCGTTTGCCATTCCTCCTCACTAATCGATGGGCCGTCCTCGTCAAAGTGGTATTTGCGACGTGTAATGTAGAGGTTGTATCCCATATCGCCTTCTCCGCACTTGACTCGGCCCGATGGAACTCAGAGTATCGCCCCTGATGGTTAAGTCAACCCAGCTGGCCACCAACAGCGTGTCCCATCAAGCCTTCGGGTCGCGATCCAAGACCGTGGTATTCTCAATCGCATCAATCACTTCGGTATCCGCGTGCTAATCTGGAACATCTCCGTGCCTTTGTGCCTCCGTGAGAGATCACGTTGAAGTGGAGGGTTGCTTTGCCGCTGCCCGCGAGAATTCTGACCTCATTGGCTTGGCGATTCCCGGAGAAGGGCGAGGGCGGCGGCGACGAGGGTTTCACCGGCGCCGGGGGCGACGTTGGAATTGGTCACCTCGTAGCTGCCGCCGGCCGTGGCGGCCTGGGTGGGGATGTAGATGGTTTCGACGCAGTTGCAGAGTTCGACGACCATGGTCACGCGATAAGGCGAGGCTTGCTTGATGGCCAGACCGAGGTCGACGAATATCTCGCCGGGCATGAAGACCAGGGCCAGGTCGTCGCCCAGGGTGATGGTGGTCACTTCGACGGGAAGAGCGTCGCCCACGCCCGACCACTCGTGGGAGAGGCCCCAGTTGACATAGTCTTCTGCGACCAGCCGCGGGGTCTTGCTGCGGAGTTGTTCCAGGACGACGGCCTTGTAGGCCCGGACCTGCTGGAAGAAGTCGACCTTTTGTCCTTCCCGGGCGGCGGGGATCAACTGTTTGGCCTGCTCCAGGTCTTCTTCGCTCACTTTCTGGAGAGGCACTTTGACGGTGGTGGTTCGGACTTGGAGGGCCGGCTTTTCCACGGCTTCAAGCTTGGGCAGGGCGGCGATGATCGTTTCGGCCAGGGAGTTGCCGATGAAGTCGGTCTTGTTCCGTTCTTTGGCGACCGGATCGCAGTGGTTGATGTCGCCACAGGCGCCGTTGCCGAAGACGGAGACGACGTTGGCGTCAAGGTCCTTCCGCACGGCCTGCTCGATGAAGTAGGGATAGTCGGCGCTCCACAGGAGCCCTCCGACGGTGTCGAGGTGCAGGGCGAAATTGCTCAACAGGGCGAGCGGCTTGGCGCCATCGGCCGACTCGATCAGGGCCAGGCCGATCTCCGGGTCGATGGGGCCGGCGGCCTTGACGACTTCGGGATTCTCGAGCCGCTGCCAGGTGCGGACGCTTCCGTCTTTCATGACGAAGCGGCGGTTGAACGAGACGGGCGTCTGCTGTTGTCCGGCCCCTGTCTTCAACCTGGCGGGCACGGCGGCCTGGTTGGCTTTGACGACGGCCGCGGCAATGCCTTCGATCAGTTTGGCCGCGTAGGGCGGCTTGTCGCCTTCGGGCAGCTTGCCGGCCAGGTAGTCGAAGACGTTGCGGGTGTAGTCGGGGGCCGTATGGGAATGGGTTGCCGAAACGACGATATGTTCAGGAGCAATGCCCGTGGCGGCCGAGGCTCGCTTGCGAACGGCCACGCAGAGGTCGCGGGAGACGCCAGTCAGATCGACGGCCACCCAGGCGGCCGCCTGGTCGCCGGAACGGAAGACGACGGCTTTGGCCTTGAGGGGATCGATGACGCCGGTCGCCAGTCGTTCATGGTAGTAGCCCGCCATGGGAAAGCCTTCGGGCGGGGTGATGCCCGTTTCGGCGGCGCCGATCTTCAGGGCATCGTCTGCCGACGAGACGTGGGCCGGCTGGAACGCCGATACCAGGGCAACGAGAAGGAGCGTGATGATCGGGCGGTTCATGGCGTGTCTCCACTTGGGACGGGGGACTCGAGTGGCGGGACTGAGCGAGCCTTTATGGTAAGGCTTGGGGGGAGGCGAATCCAGTCTTCCGGAAGGCCGGTATTGAAACCGCTGATCAGCGCTGAGGGACGCTACTAAGGTAGGGTGCGTCTTGACGCACGGAGAGACGCGGGCGGAGCAGGCGAGGTGCATCGACTGTTCCAGCAAGAGAGAATGGCCACGAAAAACACGAAGAGGCACGAAAAGTACGTGGAGCAGGCAGGATGTGATCGCCTTGGAACGATGGGGCGTTGCCAAGACAATGGACTCGCGCGTTCCTGGAATGAGTGCGAGACAGGGGGCGTCTGTTGCGAAAGAAATGGCGTGACGATGGAGCAGCCGATAGTTATACTTCGGTCTGCGACTGAGTTATCGTCACCTGGATGAGGCAACTCCCATGGGCATCGGCGTAATTGTTCACGGCTACATCGAATGCCCAGGCTACGGCTGGCAGGCCGCGGACAAGCGGGTCTTTCACCAGAATCGGCGAGTGATCGACCGATTGCCGGAATCCGATCCTGAATGGCCGTTCTTCACAAAGACCATGTTCTCGATATCGCCATTGCGGGCGTCGCTGGAACAGTGCATTCCGCAATATGAAGAGCAGATTATTCACTTTGCCGGTTCCTACAAGAACATGTTCGTGCTCGAAGCCGAGTGGCTCAGCAAGTTTGAACGGTTACTGAGCAAATTGTGTTGGTTTTCAGCCGTCGCGATTGTCGAGTTTTCAAAACTGCGATATGAATGGTCTGTTGACATTAACGCCGTCGCTGACCAATACCGTTGCGATCCGCCTGTCCCGCCCGACAAATGGTCCTTCCGATGCTGCCGATTCGATTTGCGGTCCATTCCGCAAAATGAAGCAATCGACGGTACGTTCAGCAGCGAGCATCATTTGGTCCGCGAGAACGCCGAGGAACGAGGCCACGAAGAACGTGGAGAGGCATGAAACGGCATCGTCGGTTACGCTTGGTGCGTCGAGACGCACCCTACGGTTCTGAAGCGCTTGTTCGCGGAGTGAACAGCGACTTTTTCCATCGCAAACCAGGATGAAACTGCTATGACCCGAATTGCTGCGGCCCTGTTCGTGCTTGTGACAGTTGCTTGTTTCTGCAGCCCGATTTGGGCGGACCCGCCCGCGGACAGGAAGTGGGAGCCGATCGCGGAGTTGACGGACGAGTTCGAGGGCGACGCGCTCGACGGGGCGAAGTGGTATGACCACAACCCGGGCTGGAAGGGGCGCAAGCCGGGGTTCTTTTCGCCGAAGAACGTGGCGGTTCACGACGGGCAGCTGCATCTGACGGCCCGGGTGGAGGACCTGGAGGGCGCGGGCGAGGGGTTCCACACGTTCACGACGGCGGCTGTGAAGGGGAAGGCCCTGGTCAAGTACGGCTATTTCGAGATCCGCTGCCGGCCGATGAAGTCGGGGGCGTCGAGCGCCTTCTGGTTCTATCACAGCACGCCCGAGGAGTGGACGGAGATCGACGTGTTCGAGATCTGCGGCGTGGGGGAGAAGTGGAAGAACATGTATCACATGAACTTGCACGTGTTCCGCACGCCCACGGAGAAGAAGCACTGGTCGCGGGGCGGCAAGTGGGTCGCTCCCTACGACCTGGCCGACGAGTATCACGTTTACGCGTTGGACTGGAGCAAGGAGGCGATCAAGTGGCTGGTGGACGGGAAGGTCGTTCGGGAGGACAAGAACACGCACTGGCGCCAGCCGCTGCATCTGAATTTCGACAGCGAGACCATGCCCGAGTGGTTCGGCCTGCCGGACAAGGAGGATCTGCCGTCGACGTTCAGTATTGATTACGTGCGAGCTTGGAGGAGAATTGAAACCGCTGAGAGACAATGAGTGAGGTAGGGTGCGTCTTGACGCACGAAGAGCATTCGAGGGGGACGTCGAAACGCAGCCAACGGATTATTCCCTCTTGCGGCTTCGCCGCCCGGACGTTTCCCCGGGGTTGTCGAATGAAGTGGCAGCGACATTTGCGGGAGAAACATCCGGGCCACCCAGTTTCCCTGATAGGCTGGCTCACGACGTGCGTCGAGACGCACCCTACCTTCCCAGGGCAGTCCTATTCCTTCATCGGCTCCAGTCGCAGATTAAAGGTCCAGAGACGCCATTGGAAGTTGTCGTGATTGCTGAGCTTGATGCGGATCTGCTGCTTGCCGGAGGGGAGTGAGACGGGGATCGCTTCTTCGGCGAAGCCGTGGTCGTGGCGTTTGGTGAACAGGGGGCTCCCGTTGAGCCACAGGGTCATCCAGTCGTCGAAGGCCACGTGGAGCCGGTAGCGGCCGGCGGCGGGGACGTCGATTTCTCCGACGGCATAGGCACACACCTCGGCGGGCTGGGCGCCCGTGTTGGTGCGTCTGCGGCCGCGATAGTGTTCCGCCAGGTCGCACCAGTTGTGCTGTGTTTGGGCGGTGAGGGGAACGGCGAACTCGGTGGGGCCTTTGGGCATGTTGTGCAAGTTGGCCACGTAGGGGTCGAAGTCGGCCACGTGTTTGTCTGGCCATTGGGAGACGGGCTTCTCCGCCCATTGGGGCGACTGGAATTGTTCGAAGCTCTCGCACTGGAACGGTCCGGCGAGTTTCCAACTGGCCGGTGTGAGTTGCGGGGCCGGTTGCTTTGGTTTCACGTAGGCGTAGACCAGGCTTTCCAGGTGGTTGCCCTTGCTGCCGAAGCGCACGACGGCGGAGGACTCGAACCAGATGGGCGCCGGGCCGAAGATGCGATACATGACGCCCTCGTAGCCCGAGCCGGACTGGGAGTCGCCTTCGGTTTCTTCAAGGCAGGGAGCGCCCACCCAGTCGGTCTGGACGGGCCAGATGCCAAAGCTCATGTTGAACACGTCTTCGCCGCCGATGCCGCGGATGGCTCGCGGGGCGGACTCGCCGTCGAGCAGGACCAGGTCGCCGCCCGAGTGATACCACTTGTCGGTGCGATCCTGGACGGACACGGCCTGGACCATGCCTGCCAGAAAGCCCTCGCCCGAGAAGTCGGCCATCAGGAAGCTGCCGAAGGGGGCGGCGGGCGACTCGCAGCGATGGACCACGTGGAGCCGCAGCGGCGTGGTCAGTTGGCCGGGCTGGTACTGGTGCCAGTCGGCCATGAACCAGACCGTCGTGCCGTGTTCGCCCTGGTTGCAGATTTCCATCCGCAGTCGCTCGAAGGGGATGGGCAGGTAGCAATTGAAGGCGTTTCGGGGGAGCACCTTGATGGCCGCGTTGTCGACCGGGAAGACATCGTGCTCCAGGAGGATCGAGAAGAACTGGGCGACGGTCATTTCGACGGTGGGCTTCTCCTCGCCGTCGTAATACAGTCGGAGGACGAGATCGTGGGGCATCTCGTGGTCCCAGCCCTCGCGTGTGCCGTACCAACAGGTCATCCACCAGTGAAGGATGCAGCCCGGGCCCGATTCGTCGAAGAGCGTTTTCGTCTCGCCGGCCTTGATATCAAACCGCTGGGTCACGCGCTGGCTCAATCCGCGGACGGGCAGTTCCAGTTCCTCGGAGAACAATCGGCCACCGGCGGCGGACGCGCCAGCGGCCAGGGCGAGAAGAAGAGCCAGGCTCAACGTGATTTCACGAGAGGAGCGAGTCATGAGGCGTCCTTTTCTGGGAAGGCGGCGTTAACCGCCGGTGAACGCTGCGGGACGCCAATGGGCATGAGATGCGGTGAGTGGAGACCCTAATGTAAAGGAGAGCGACGAAAAACGCAAAGTGGACCTGTTGCCCAGAAGCTTGTGCTTTTTGGAGAAAGCCACCAAAATACATGCTCTGTTGTGTTTTGCCGTGAGGTTTCAGGATCCGAGACAACGAATGAAGATCACACTTGGTGAACTCGCGCTCCTGCCTGTTTCCTTTCTTGCAGGCACGTTGTTGATCTGGCTCACCATCGCTTGCTTGGTCCCGCAGAATGTCGTACATCACTGGGACATCGCCTTGAGCAACGTTGGCGCCCTTCGCCTTTACTTCAAATCGCACCCCAGCATCGTTTACGTTCCTGCGGACATTGACACGGTGAATCAGTACCTTAGCCACTCTCTTGAGAAGCCCCCCCGGTTATCCGAACTTAAATGGATCGATAACAAGTTTGATCCGTGGGGCAATCCTTACGTCTGTGTGGAACGACCGGAGGACAGTGACGAGGGAGATCGACCGTGGCACTTCTACTCCACAGGCCAAGACGGCAAATCCGCAACGAACGGGAATGACCCCGATGACATCGGCAGTTGGAAGGAAATGCAGGTTGTTGCCAATTACTACCATGCCGAGACGCGGAAGAGGAAGCGTACTGCAGCAGTGTTGCTTGGGCTGGTTTCTTCTCCCTTCGTCTTTCTTGCTCTTGTCTTCATGAAACGACTCTATTTTGGCCACCCGTTTCGCCACGATCACTAGCTGCCGTGTGCCACTGCTTGCTTGCCAAGCAGTGCCGAACGGCGATAGGGGGGCCACCTTGCGGTCTCGCGGACAGCCCAGTCTGCATGAGCACTGCTTGCAAGCAAGCAGTGGCACACCGGGCGTTGGGGGTTCCTTCTGCGTCGAGCGTTGTGATGGGCACTGGCGAGACTGTATAATCCAACAAGGCCGTCCAACGTCGTTGGACAGCCGCACACGCCTTTGCCCTCCCGCCTCGAATTCCAAGAGCCTTCCCATGCCCCGCCGACTGAAGCCGATACGTGAAACGCTCCTTTTCTGTCTGATTGCTGTTGCCTTGCTTGCTGGAAGCGCCTTGGCTGCCGAGCCGGATTTCTCGAAGGTTCCGGGCACCGTGGTGGCCCATTCTCCGGCGTCGTCGAGGATCTATCTTGGTTCTCCCGGCATCTGCATCTTGCCGGACGGGACTTATTTGGCCAAATGCGATCTGTTCGGGCCCGGCGCGCCGAAAGAGGACGGGCCGAGGACGCGCGTCTTCCTCTCGACCGATCGAGGCGAGACGTGGGAACAGGTGTGCGACGTGAAGCAGCTTTTCTGGGCGAGCATTTTTCCCCATCGCGGCGCCGTGTACCTGCTGGGATCGGGCGGAGAGTCGGGGCGCGAAGCGGTGATCCGCCGATCGACGGACGGGGGGCAGACCTGGACAGAGCCGAAGGACGGGAAGACGGGCCGGCTGCAGGCGGAGGGAGTTCACCATTGCGCTCCCACGCCGGTGATCGAGCACAAGGGACGGCTGTGGCGCGGAATGGAACTGGTTGTCGGCGGAGGCTGGGGACATCCGTTCCGGGCGATGATGATGTCGGCGCCGGTCGACGCCGACCTGCTCGACGCTTCGGCCTGGACCTTCTCCCAGGCCGTGCAGTCCGATCGAGGTTGGCTGGACGGCAACTTCGGCGGCTGGTTGGAAGGCAACGCGGTGCCCACGCCGGACGGCGGCATCGTCAATATCTTGCGGGTCCACTATCTTCCCACGGGCGGGAAGGCCGCGGTCGTGGAGGTGAGCGACGACGGGAAGAAGTCCGATTTCGATCCGAACACCGGGGTCATCGACTGTCCCGGCGGATGCAAGAAACTCAACATCCGCTTCGACCCGGTCTCCAAGCGATATTGGAACATTTCGAACTGGATTCCGACCTGGGATCAGGGCGGCAACCCGGAGCGGACGCGAAACACGATGGCCCTCTCCTCTTCCGAGGACCTTCGGAACTGGACCGTGAACACGATTCTCGCGTACGATCCGGATCTTTCGCAACATGGGTTCCAGTACATCGACTGGGTGTTTGACGGCAACGATATCGCGGCCCTTTCACGGACGGCCTGCGACGACGGTCTGGGCGGCGCCCACAACCAGCACGACGCGAATTTCATCACCTTCCATCGTGTGGCCAACTTCCGCGATTTGACGATGGACGACTCGGTTCCCGTCCAGCGGATCGAAGAGACGGTCGTGGAAACCGACGATTTCACCGCCCTCGGCTACGGTTTCCAGAAGGCGCCCTTTGGAGAAGGAGCGAAGGCCTACGGCAACCGCAGCTATGTTTGGAAAGACGTACCAGACGGACTCGCGGGCTATGACGCTTTCACGCAAACCAAGGGCGGGGAGCGGGGGCGGATCTTCATCCGCGCAAAACGCGACTGCACCGTCTACGTGGCCACTGCCCGAAGCGTGGGCGCCTACGAGATGCTCAAGTGGAAGCCCGTCAAGGAAATGACGTTCTGCTACACCGACAAGGGTGAAACCCGGGTGCAGGTCTACTCACGCGAGTTCAAAGCGGGCGAGCAGGGCTGCGTCCAGCAGTGCACATGGACGGGCACGATGGTGCTGTTGCCGAAGAGCGGCGGGTAGACGGCGCAGGAGCCCGTTCTTTCCACCTATTCGGCTGGAACAAGGTGGTGCAGGAACGTTTTGTCGTTCGTTTCCTGGCACCACCTGGCCAGGCGACGGCGGTGCTCGTTCAGGATTTCGCCGTACTTGGGAAGGCGGGCCAGGTTGTTCATTTCGCCCGGATCCGCCTCCAGGTCGAACAGTTGCTCGCGATCGTCTCCGCGATCGTAGAGGGCGTATTTGAAACTCTCGGTTCGGATCATGCGTCCCCAGGCCGTCTCCGTGGTCGCTGGAGAAGACGATCAACGTGTTTTTGTCGAGGTCGCCAGTTTCGAGGGCGTCCAGCAGGCGTCCGATATCGGAGTCGACGGTCTCGAGCATCCAGTAGTAGGCGTGCAGGTACTGACGCCATCGCTCGCGATTGAACGATTTCTGCTCCACGTGCCGCGCCATGTAGAACTCCCGGAGCACGCTCGGTTCATCTCCGGAAACGCCGAAGTTTTCGGGGAGGGGCGGGCAGTCTTCGGTGGGAGCCTGAGGGACAGGATACTTCTGATACCCCTTGGGCCTGTCCATGGCCCACAGGCAGATGTCGTGAGGGTTCATGTACGAAGCCACGAGGAAGAAAGGGCGGTCCCGTTCCTCGGCGAGGAACTGGGCGCAGGTGTCGCTCACGCGTTCATCCGAAGGGCCGGCAAGGATCCGGTAGGGGTGCTGTTTCAGATCGGTTTTGGTCATCGCCCCGCCGGGCAAATGCCACTTGCCCGCGTAGGCACATTCATAGCCCTTTCGATCAAGCAGGCGAGCGAGGCAGATTTCGCTCAGGCCGGCATCGATGCGGGTGTTGTTGACGGTGACTCCATGTTGGTGAGGGAAGAGCCCAGTGAACATGCTGCCGCGGGATGGGGAGCACACGGGGCTCGCGCAGTAGGCGTTGGCAAAGCGCATCCCACGCTTGGCGATCTGGTCGATGGCCGATGTTTTCGCACAGGGGTTGCCAGTGCAGCTCATGGTCTCGGCAAATTGCTGGTCCGTGCAAACATAGAGAATATTGGGCCGATCCACGGCCTCGGCCTGAAGTGCAAGCAGAAAGGACAGCGCCACGGAGCCGAGAAGTTTGGCGGGAGGCATGGAGCACCTCGCGGAATGGAGGGGGTGGGGCAGGAGCGGGGACATTGGCGGAGTGGAGCCATTGTAGTGTGGCGCGTAATGTCTCGCCAGGATCGGTTGGTTGTGGGGTTCTTTGGCTAGAAAGAACATGTGGTATTGCGAGTGATTCCCTGTAGAGTTTGTAGCATTACCCCATTGGAGTGCAATTTGCGTGTTCCAATTTTTCTATGTCAGGGCACGGGCTTCGGCGGCCTATAGCGGGTAGAGAGTTCCTACACCCAACTCACGTGCTTCTGGAGGGAGACTATGAGAAAACTCTTGATTGTATTAGCGGCTGTTGTGATTGGCTTGGTCGGGCTTCAGCCCGCATTGGCCGGCGTCAGCGTGACCACGACGAACAACGCGAACGATCTTGTGGGCACCCTGCTCGGCGAGGGGGTGACTGTTTCGAACGCAACCTTCGTTGGAACAAGTACGTCAGCCGGATTGTTCACCAATGACAATCCTGGGGAGACGGCCGGGACTACGGGCCTCAACATGGCCGAGGGAATCCTCCTGACAAGTGGAAACGCCGCCGGAGCCCCGGGGCCTAACAGCTCTGATGCGTACACTGCATCTAACAACCTGGCAGGTGACAGTGATTTGAATGGGCTGATTCCGGGCTATACGACCCACGACGCCACCGTCCTCGAGTTTGATTTCGAGATGATAAACGACGGGGCCACCTTGTTCCTCAACTACGTATTTGCCTCCGAGGAATACAACGAATGGGTTGGATCGTCGTACAACGATGTTTTCGGGTTGTTCCTGGATGGCGTGAATCAGGCAAAGGTTGTCACCGGCACCGTTGAAGACAACGTGGCAATCAACAACATTAACAACGTGTCTCACTCAGAGTGGTATCTGAATAACGATCCGAGTGATACAGCCACCCCGTTCGACATCGAGTACGATGGGTTGACCGTCAAGCTCCAGTTCGAGGTTACGGGGCTTGGAACGGGCACGCACCACATGAAGTTGGCGATTGCGGACGCCGGTGACTCTAGCTATGACTCGGCGGTGTTTCTGGAGGCTGGGTCTTTTGGCGGCGTCGATCCCGGTGGCGGCACGAATCCAGGTGATTCGGTTCCCGAACCCGCCACCCTGGCCATCTGGAGTGTTCTCGGCGGCTTGGGAATGGTCGTGAGCCGACGGCGCCGAAAGGCAGCGTAGCCGAATTGTCGAAAATCGAGTAGCGATTCCATTCGTGGGATAGGGGCAGGGAAGGCCGGTTCAGCCGGCCTCCCCTTCCTTCGAACCGCACATGCGATAGACCACGTCCTACCGTGAACTGTTCTTTCTTTCCGACGCCCTTCTGCGAATCTCTGCCTCACTCCGAATGGCGGTTCCGCCAGCTATCCCGATACAGCGGCATGTAGCGGTAATACACTTCGAGGGTCATGATGGCCATGGCCGTGTTGTAGAGGCGTCCGCCCTTGAGCGAGTGTTCGTGGTCGAAGTACCAACTGCCATTCTCGTGGCCCTGGTTGCTCTGGGTGCGGATCAGGTAGTCGCGCATCCGCTCGTTCCAGCGTTTCCACTCCGAGCCCTGCCAGTGGTGCATCACCTGGGTGGCGTAGTAGTTGAAGTAGATGTTGTTCTCGGAGGGCCCCAGCTCGTCGAGATACTTGACCCCGGCTGCAAGCCCCGGGTGGTTGCGGGGCCAGCCGAGATACATGCGGCAGAGCAGACCGATCGCCGTCGTGGCCGGGCGCGGCTGGGTATCCATGTAGCCGTACTTGGCGCCCCCTTCGCTCTGGACGGTGTCGAGAAAGTCGTTGACCATGAACATGGCGGGCGAGCGGACCCGCAGCCCGGCCATCTCGCCGCTCTTGAGGGCCATGAGCTGCCAGCCGGTAACGGTTGTGTCGCCGGGGTCGCCCGGGTTGTAGCGCCAGCCGCCGTTCTCCCCTTGGGCGTACTCAATGAACTTGAGCGCCCCCTGGGCCGAGTCCTTGAGGCTCTCGTCCCGGGTCATGGCGTAGGCTTCGCAGAGGACGAGGGTGGCGAGGCCCTGGGCGTACATGGTGCCTTCCTGCAGATCGAGGCCGTGGTCCGTTTCGAAGGCTCGTTTCTGCAGATAGTAGAGTCCTCGGCGGACCGTTTCCTTGTGCAAGCCTTCGCGGTGGGTGTAGCCGGCGCCGAGGAACGGCGCCAGGGCGATTGCCGTGGCGGCCGTCGTGCTGGTGTGTTCCCCGGGATTGCCGCATTGGTTGCGGCAGTTGCCGCCGCGGTGGTCGAAGTGCCAACTGCCGTCGTCGAGCTGATGCGCCACAAGCCACCACAGGCCCCGTTCGACCGCTTCTTCGCTCTCGTCGCTGGCGCCGTCTCCTGAACGGGCGCCGCGGTTGAAACGCCCCTCCAGGCTGCCGCCGATGGCCGGATAGGCTGGTTTGCCCCAGTCGTCGGGTTGAAGGACACTCTCTCCCACTTGGATCGCCGGCTGCTCGCTCGGCGGCAGCTCGCTCATCGGATTCACATCGGGAACCGGACTCGGCAGCAGGGCCAGGTGGGCGTTGTGCCGTCGAACCGTGTTGGCGACCCGAGCGTCGGAGATCATGTCCTCCACGTCCGGAACCGGGTCGTCGACCATAGCGGAGAGGGTGAACGAGTTGCCCCAACGGCTGCCCGGTTGGGAGGCCATGACGAACCAGGCCAGGAGCAGCATCAGGGCGGTGTGCACGAGGGTGCTGACGACGAAGCTGATAAGGGTTCGCCTTGCACTGGATCGTGTTTCCGCCGAGTCGTCGTCCGGGACCTCCAGGGCCACGGTGGGGGGGCTTCCCGCAGGCGGCGGGGTGGGGGGAGGAGAGGGAGGGCTCACCGGCGGAGAAGGGGTGACGGTTTGTGTCGGCTTCTCCGGTTTTTCGGGCATGTTCCCGTTAGCGTGGCAGTCCCGGGCCATCTCAGTCGCCGGAGGGGTAGTCTCGGGCGGGGTGTGGATGGAGGTTGAGGAAACCTGATCGTCGGGTTTGAGCGGGATGTCCGGCACAAAATCGATCCAAAACGGCTGCTACGCGCGCAGCGGGAGCTGTTTTCGGCAATGTCCAATTATAGTTCGTTTTGCGCCGCAACCGCACCTAGAGCGGTACGCCCAAAGCTCCGCGGGGTTGGAAAGTTTATGGCAATTCGTCTCCGAAAAATGCGAATAATAGTATTGAGGCCGCCAACACCACTGGCTGGGGACCCATCCCCGGGTCCCCCCAGGGCCAGTCATTTCCGGAAGGGGCAGGCCGATTTGAAGTCGCCTACCCGATCCGGTTTGCAAATTAGGTGATAGGGCAAGGGAGTGAGGAAGTTGATTAGACAGGGCGCATTGCGCCCCAATCAGAGGAGATCGTTTCGATGAACACAAAGCAAATGAGGAGGAAGCAGTTTGGTCTGCCGGTCGGTTTGGTGATCGGTGCTGGCGTTGTGGCGCTTGTGGTTTTCGGGCTGCCAAACCTGTCGCCAGCCCAGGATCCGGGCTATGGAGTTTCGCTGGGGCCTGCCGTGCCCTATTGGGGCGGCAGTCCCTATTGGGGCGGCTATTCCTACAGGTCGAGCACGCCGGCTGAATCCTACGCCCGCGGGATGGCCGATTGGGTCCGCGCCCGGGGCGAGTACAACCGCCTGAGTTCGGAGGCGGCTATCAACCTGGAGGAAGCCCGGGCCAGGGCGATTGTCAACGCAAAGGATGCCGTGGACGCCTATTTCCAGATCCGGCAGAAGAACCGCGATTATCGCAAGGCGGAGCGAGGCCCCAGGCCCACGCCAGAGCAACTGGAGCGCTACGCCCAAGCCGCTCGACCGGCTCCGCTGAGCCCGTCCGAGTTGGACACCGTGACGGGACGTGTCCGATGGCCGATCCTGTTGCAGGACGACCGTTTTGCCTCGCTTCGAGCGGAGATGGAAGAACTGCTGGATCGATGGGCCGTTTCCAGGAACCTGGGTGAGCTCAAGAGCTTCAGCACAGAGCAGCATCTGGCCGTACGGCGAGCCATTGGGCAAATGGAGGAGGCATTGCGTGCGGACGTCCGCAGCCTACCCCCCCACGACTACGCCTCTTCGCAGCGGTTTCTCACCAGCCTGGAGTATCAGGTGCTGGACGCTCCGGTTGAGGGTGTTGCCCTGGCCAACGCAGACTAAGCTCTGGCAGGGTTGGAAGTTGGGGTGCCAGGGTGTTGGAGTCCACGCTTCAGCGTGTAGAAGAGAGCCTCAAGGCTGGACTCCAACAGATGGCCATCCCCCAAGAGTGAGACCTGACGGGGCCCTGGGTCTTGGACCGAGGCAGAAATAGTCTTCGTGTTGAAATTGCATGAGGAGGGCGAACTGATTGATTGACGGGTACGTAGGGGGAGTCTAGCATGGAGTGGGTTTATTCTTTCCCTGCCGGTTACACGTGTTTGCATGAACCGCCTTTTTCACAAGACGTCGATCGCCCTGCTGCTGGGGGGGTATGCGTTCGTCACTCTGTTTGGTGGCGCATTCCATACCCACCGGGGCCATGATTCTTGTTTGGCGGAGGCGGACGCTGGCTGCGGCAATTCCGCTTGCCATTTCGATCACGCCCATCCGGTGCGGGCAATTCCGTCACAGGGGCCCAAGGGTCCGGTCGTACAGGCCGACCTGTTTTCGCTTCCTTCCCACTGTCCGATCTGTTCTTTTCTGTTGCAGAAGCCGGCGCCGCCCGACGTCTACTCGATCGAGCACTCCGAGCAACTGCGGCAACCTCTGGTCCGTATCAGGGCCATCCCACCGTCGGATGACATTCCCACCACCGTCTTTGGTCGTGGGCCCCCTGCGGTTGCGTGAATTCTGCTGGGGAATCGGGGGACCATGGATCGGTAAGCACCGTGCGTGTTGACGGATGCGCTTCCGTTCGTCGGGACGACGTTCTGCGTGCTTGGATGATTGTCCTTCTTCCCTCGGCTTGGTATGCGCCGTTTGCTGCGCGGTCCGTGCGCGTTCTTATCGCAATCGTATTTCCGACGGGACATTATTCGACGAGAGGGGTCCTTTCATGCGACGCAGAGCTTTCACCCTGGTGGAGCTATTGGTGGTCATCGCCATCATCGGCATCCTAATCGCCTTGTTGCTGCCGGCCGTGCAGGCGGCCCGAGAAGCGGCAAGGCGAATGTCGTGCACGAACAACCTGAAACAGATCGGCATCGCCCTGCACAGCTACCACGATGCCCACCGCAAGCTGCCCATCGGATGGCTGGGATTCACCGGCGGATCGGCCGACTTCGTTGGGCAACCCGGCTGGGCCTGGAGCACGCGGATTTTGCCTTTCATGGAGCAGCAGTCCCTCTACGACGGCCTAATCGATATCGATCTTCCGGTGACGGATGCTGCCAATGCCGAGGCTCGGGTTGCGGTCGTTTCCACGTTTATCTGCCCCTCGGATGTGGGCGACGACGTGTTCGACCTGATGAACGCGGTTGACGAGGAAACTGAAGGAACAACCGTGATCACCCAGTTGGCCAAGAGCAACTATCCCGGCGTGTTCGGCACCCAGGATATTCACGGGATTTGCGAACCAGACAGCCCCGATTACAACGGCTGCCGCGGGAACGGGATTTTCTTCCTCAACCGCAGCCTCGCTTTCCGCGATATCACCGACGGCCTGAGCAACACGTTCCTGGTCGGCGAGCGATGGTCCAAGTGGGTCAACTCGACGTGGACGGGGGTCGTTCCGGGCGGCTGGCATGCCCCCGCACGGGTTGTGGCCGTGGCCTCCGACGAGTTTCCGCCGAACTCGGAAGCCAACGTGGAGCAGCAGACCCACAACTTCAGCAGCTACCACCCGGCGGGAGCCAACTTCCTCTTGTCGGACGGACACGTTCAATTGATCACCGAGACGATCGATCTCGAAGTCTACAACGCTCTCTGCACCCGAGCCGGCGGCGAGCCGGTCGGGGAATTTTGATCGGTTAGGGTGAAACGCTTCCCGTCACGCATCGCTGCAGTCCTTCTCCTGGCAACCTACGGCCTGGCCGTAACGGTGGGTGGGGCTTTTCATACCCACCACGGGGTCGGCTGCAGCGCGTGCGCGCCGGGAAGTTCGAGTGAGGCCCCTTGTGATGCGGAGCATCCTGCCGGACCGTGCCACGCTCATGGCACGACCTCGCACTGTCCCGCACACCCGGCCGAACCGGTCGGCGCCGTCACGGCGCCGGACCGGTGCGCCGTCTGTTCGTTTCTGGCCCAGCAACCGATTTCCACTGCCGTCGACGCGCCCCAGAAGCCTGCCCGCTGGGTCCCGGCACGTGTCCACCTGAAGGCACTTCCTCGCGTTGACGAGCCTCTCTCGCCTGTCTGGAGCCGCGGTCCGCCGATGGCGGCGTAAACCAACTGTCGCGCCTGGTTGCTTTTCGCTTCGCGCCTAGTCGCTTTTCGCTGCGCGAAAAGGCGTTTGTTCGCGGAGCGAAGAACGACACTTGTTGTTGCGTCGTCTCACGGCCCGTTGCGACTGCGCCGTCCTTCTCTTTCCAGTCAAATTCACTCTCCAGACAACGAGATTCGGAATCATGGTCCGCAAAGCCTTCACCCTTGTTGAACTTCTTGTCGTCATTGCCATTATCGGCATTCTGATCGCCTTGTTGCTGCCTGCTGTGCAGGCGGCGCGGGAAGCGGCCAGGAGAATGTCCTGCACCAACAACATGAAGCAGGTCGGACTCGGCCTGCACATGTATCACGACACCTTCAAGAAACTGCCGGCCGGATGGCGCGGCTACGATCCAAGCAGCGGCGACTCCTTCTGGTTCGGCCTGCCCGGCTGGGCCTGGAGCGCCAGTATCCTGCCCTACATGGAGCAGACCGCGATCTACGACACGATGATCGATTTCGGACGCCCCATCACCGATCCGGTGAACGACGAGGTTCGGGTGGCCGAGATTTCCATCTTCCGCTGCCCGTCGGATATCGGCGAGGACACGTTCGAACTGGCAGACGGCGGCCCCTCGGTCGACAGCAGTTTCAGTTTTCCCGTGGAAATGGCCACCGGCAACTATATCGGCGCCTTCGGCACCGTCGACTTCCATCTGGTCTGCAACCCGAGCGCCACCGACTACAACGGCTGCGTGGGCAACGGCACGTTCATCTTGAACCGGCAGTTCCGCTTTGCCGACATCACCGACGGTCTGAGCAACACGCTGGTGGTGGGAGAACGCTGCTCCAAGCTGGCGCCTTCCACCTGGGTCGGGGTGGTGACGGGAGGCCAGCATGGCGTTGCCCGGGTTGCCGGAGTGGCCAGTTACCCGCCGAACTCGGAGGAAACGCCGACCCAGTACTTCCACAACTTCAGCAGTTTTCACCCCGCGGGAACCAACTTCCTCGCCGGCGACGGTTCCGTCAAGCTGATTGCCGAAACCATCGAAGAAGAGACGTTCCACGCCCTGACCACTCGCAGCGGCGGCGACATCGTGGGCGAGTATTGATCGATTTGTCTGACGAACGTTCCCATGTCAAGGAAACTCGCCCGAATTCTCGCGATGCTTCTGCTGGCGACCTACGGCCTGATCGTGGTCGTAGGCTCTGGCGGTGCGCATCGGTTGGGCGGGATTCCCCACCGCCGCTCGCCGGCGATCGCGTCCTGTGTTGGCTGCGGCCATGCCCACCGCCACGCGATGTGCGGCACGACCCATTCGAGTTCAAAAGAAGAAGGCTCCGAATGGCCCGAAGTGCGTGTGGCCAAGGTGTCCTCCAACGGGCACTGTCCGATCTGTCACTGGTTCTCCCAGTGCAAATCAGAATCGCCGGCCGTTCCACCCCGGCTAGCTGTTGCTGCGTGTGAGGAACGGCTCTCACCGCACCGTCAGTGTCTCTCCACACGGTCGCTCTATCGGCCGTCCCGGCCTCGTGGCCCACCCCTCTCGGGCTGAATCGATCCGCACTGATTTACCATGTCGTCCACCTCGGCAGCGCCCAGGCTGCGCTCGCGGAGTTCGTGCTCTCTCTTGCACGCCACTGGCTGCTTGCCAGCCAGGGCCAACACGTTGCATCAAGGCATGCCCCAATCGCAAACGTGGCGCCACCGCGGACGTGACATGGTGATTGCGCGGTTCGGTTCCGACCTCAATGTTCGCCCAAATCCTCTCGCCGTCAGTGAACAGAACAAGTTCGCGTTCCGTTCGTTCACTGTGCGCCGCCTCCGCTCCCCGGGACAAATGCCCATGCGATCCATTCGTTGCGTCAATTCTGCTTCTGATTGGTCTCGCCCTCTTCTGGTGAAACTGCGCGCCGCGTTTCGCCACGATTTCTGTCCGTGGCTGGACCTGTACGTGAACTGGGTCAAGCAGCCGATCGGCTGGTTCCTGATCGCTGCGGCCGCTTCGCTGCTGATCGGCGCGACCCTCGCCCCGCAGGCGTTGGTGATCTTTGCGGCCATCTCGGCTTTCACCCTTCTGGGCGTGCTTTGGCCCTGGATCGAAATGCGCGGCGTGGCCTGTCGCATCCGTTTTGCAAAAGGCAGGATTCGGGAAGGTGAAACTCTTCAGGTCCACCTGGAAATCGTCAATCGCTGGCCGTGGCCTGTGCGCGGGCTAGCCGTCCAACGCGGCTTCTTCGCGGAAGCCGGACCGGACGAAAACCCCACGGCCGTGGCGCTCGCCCGAGTTCCCGGCTGGTCGACGAGCGTCTACGACTGGACGTTCCGCCCGCCTCGGCGAGGCGTCTATCCGGCCGAGAGACCCGTTTTGTCCAGCGGTTTCCCCTTCGGCATCTGGCACGCCCGGCGGGAGGTGGAAGTGGACGGCGGACTGATCGCCTGGCCCCAGACGGTTCGGCTCGAAGGCATCCCTCCTGTTGCCGGGCAGGACTTCACCGTGGCGGGAATGCTCTGCCAACGCTCAGGCAGCGAGGGCGACGTGTTGGGCGTGCGACCCTATCGGCAGGGCGATTCGCTCCGCAAGGTGCACTGGGCCCAGACGGCGCGCCACGACCGGCTTATTGTCTGCGAGCGTCAGGCCACGGCCCGGCGAACGGTGCGGGTGGTTGTCGATGCCGACGCCGCGGTCCATCGTGGCGATCTGGCCCAGGGCAGTCGCGAATGGGCGATCCGCCTGGGCGCCACCCTCTGCCAACAATTCCACGCCCACGACTGTCGGGTCGAATGCGTCCTGGGCCGGCTGCTTGTTGCCGACCCCGGGCCGACGGGAATCAAGCGGCTCCTCGACGAAATGGCTCGCTTCGATGCCGACGAATCGGCCGCAGATGCCGGAGGCCACGCTTCAGCGTGCGAAAGACAGCCTGAAGGCCGGCCACCAACAAATGGCCGACAGCCTAAAGGCTGGACACCAACGAATGGCGGGCCCCGAGAAGTGAAACTTGACAAAGCGCTGTCGGGCTCCGGCGGCGCACTCTTGATTCTCGTGACGACCGACCTGGGCCTCAAGCGTCTTCGGCCTGATCGTTGTGTGCCCGGAGTCCGGACGGTCGTTCTGCAAGCGGCGGGCTTCCACGAGAGCGGAATGGAATTCCCGCCTCCCCGGGAGCGAGAGAGTGATTTGGCCGGCGCCTGGATCCGGATCGCCGGGCCGGAGCAGGCCGGGGCGGACTTCCGCCGCCAGTGGGAGAGAATCTGCCACGACGTGTGGTGCAACGTGTAGCCGACGAACTCAGAGTGAAGACGAATGACAATGGAAACAAGACCGAAGACTGAAGACCGAAGACTGAAGGGCCGCAACGATGGTGACTCACTTCGGCAATCGTCGCATCAAAGCCGACAGTCCACAGCCTACAGCCTTCAGTCTTCCTCAGGCCGCCGCTTCACCACCATGACGCTGGCGGTTCTGGCGGCGTGCATCCTGCAGGTGTTTCGAATGGAGACCTTGCCCTCCGTGTGGCTTGTCGTGGTCGACTCGCTTCTGGTGACCTTGTTTGTGGCCGGCCTTTTCTGGCGAGTTCGCGGCTTGGCCCATTCCACCGGGCCCATGCCCATGCCAGCCATAGGCGCCGTGACCTTTCTGATCCTCTGGCCGCTGCTGTTTCAGTTCGCCACGCGCTCGCTGTTTGCCGCGGGCGACGCCAACGAAGTGATCATGCTCCTCTGCGTTCAGAACGGCGCCCTTGCCGCGGCGGCTCTTTCGCCCTGGCGCCGGGCCGGCGGGATCGCCGTTCTGCTCAGCGGGTTCCTCGTGTTGTTCGTGACCGCAATCAGTCAGAGCGTGGCGGCCTATGCCCTGGCCGCTCTCTTTGGCCCCACCGTCATGTGGTGGCTCATGGGCTCCTACTGGGATCGCCTGGAGGGCCGGTTCGCCGCCGAAACCCGGCGCCAGGTTCCCGTGAGGGCGGGCATCCTGGCAGCGACCGTGCTCCTGCTCGTGGGCGGGGCGTCGCTCGTCGGGTTGGCAGTGGGCAGCAGCACGATCGTGCTCTGCGGCTTCATGCCCACCTCAGGGGGTAATCGCTGGTCCGATCCCTACGCCCGGGCCGGCGTGGGCGACGGCGACATGCTCGTGGCCGCCAAGGATCACGCCTTGAGCTTCGGCCCCGTCGATTCCGACATCTTCCTCGATTCCAAGAAATCCAGCCTCTACGACGCCTTCAACGACGTGAAGGGCGAACCGATCATTCAGAAGAAACGCGACCGGCGAATCGCCGTCGACCAGGATCTCATCCGCGAAATGGAGCAGAAGGCCGCCGAATCGCAGCAGTCCGGCAAGGAGTTCTCCACCGTTCGCCGTATGGCGAGCCGCTGGCGTCAGAAGCTGGAGGACCGCAAGGCCAACGGCATGCTCTACGTGGTCGGCAAAACGCCGCTCCACCTGGTCCTGGCCGCCTACGATCATTACGACGGCGTCAACTGGTCGCGCGAAGCAAAGGACGCCGACCTGCCGGAGATCGCCCTGAAAGACGTTGACGGGAAGCCGTGGATCACGGCCCGGCGCTCCTGCGGCTATCCGATCTTCAGCGGAACCTGGCAACATGCTGTCAAGCTGATCAATCTCGAAACGAACCGCATCCCTGCGCCATGCCACCTGGCGGCCTGGCACATGAGTCGCATCGATCGCCCCGATTTCTTCGCCTGGAGCGACGACGGGATCGCCCACATGCCCGGTCGCGAGACGATCCCCCAACTCACGGTGATTCGACTCATCTCTCACCGCATGAACCTGGAAGCGATTCGCGAAGAGGGGAAGCCGTCGCCCAAAACGCCTTCGTCGGCCGACAGCCGTATGGCTTCCTACCAGGCCTTGGACGAAGCAGTCGATCGGAATCGCCTGGAAGAGGCCGTCGAGGCCTGGACAGCCGACGTCCCGGAAGGATGGCGGCAGGTGGAGGCGATCGTCGAGCACCTTCGCCAGGAGTGCCAACACGACCCCGGGGCGACGGCGCCCGAGCACTGCGAGGACACGGTTTCCCATTTCCTGGCCGCCGGTCGGGGCCCGGACTATCTGTTCGCCACAACGGCCGCGATGATGATCCGTTCGCTGGGCTACCCGGCACGGCTGGTTTCGGGGTTCTACGCCGATCCCCGCAAGTACGATCGCGTTGCGGGCCAGACGATCGTGGAAGACGAAGACGTCCATTTCTGGACAGAAGTCTGTATCGACGGGCACACGTGGATCCCCGTGGAACCCACGCCGGGCTACCAGCCGCCGCTTACGGTGCTCACCTGGCGGCAGCATCTCGCCCGAGCTTTCGCCGCTGGCGGCCGCTGGCTCGCGGGTCACGTTCTCGAATCGTTGGCCGCACTCGCAATGGCCGCGACCCTCCTTGTGTTTCGCCGCGAGGTCTTCGACGCCCTCTCCTGGGTCCTTTGGCTCGTTGCCTGCTTCGCTTCCACGCGTCGCCGCGTCTTGTGGACGGTGCGGCTCCTCGAATGGCGAAGTTGGATGGCCGGCCGGCGTCGTCCAGCCAACCGGACCCTGCACCAGTGGTATGCCCCATTCGCCGATTCCGGCGATGATGCCGACAGGGATTCACTTCGTCAACTACTCGATCTGGCCGACTGGGCACGCTACAGCCCGCTTGAGACAAACGGCTCCGCCTGGCCCTGCCACACCGACGAGATCCGCCGCAGTTGTGGCCTCGTCAGTTGGCGCTGGACCTCCCGTCGAATCCGCCGCCATCGTCCCCTCAACCCAGTAGGTTCCGGACGCCGCACGGAACCTTGAACAATCTCATCCCCTCACCATCTTTCGAATCACTGCAAGTTTCAATCTCCTCCCACTCCGAAGAGTCAACCATGCAAATCCTTGATACGCCAACCCAAGTGTCCCAAGACGAGCCCCACGGTCCAGGCCCCTGCCGTCACCAACCGGCCATCGATAACCTCCGCCAACGTCTCAACACGGCCCTGTGCGGCAAGTCGGACGTGGTCGAATACGTGGTCGCGTGCCTCCTGGCTCACGGCCATCTGCTCATCGAAGACCTGCCGGGCCTGGGAAAGACAACCTTGGCGAAGGCCCTGGCCGATGCGGTTGGGGGCCACTTCGCGCGGGTCCAATGCACGCCCGACCTGCTGCCCAGCGACGTGACCGGCTTCAACATGTTCAACCAGCGAACGCGGGAGTTCGAGTTCAAGGAAGGGCCCGTCTTCGCTGACGTGCTCCTGGCCGACGAAATCAACCGCACCACGCCCCGAACCCAGAGCGCCTTGTTCGAGGCCATGTCGGAACGGCAGGTCACCGTAGACAACCATTGCCATAGCCTCCCGGAGACCTTCTTCGTGATCGCCACCCAGAACCCCATCGAGAGCCACGGGACCTATCCTCTACCGGAGGCACAGCTCGACCGCTTTGCCGTGAAGCTGCAAATCGGGTTTCCCGATCGCGACGCGGAATTGGAGATGCTGGGACGCAATATTGGCAAGAACAGTCACGAGCCACACGAGAACAAGCCGGTCTTGAGCCCCGCTGAGTTGGCCGAACTGCAGGGCCACGTGGCGGAAGTGGCCGTCGCCGATCCCGTTCGCCAGTACCTGGTGGACCTGGCCCGTGCCACGCGAGAACATCCGGAAGTGACCATGGGCGTGAGCCCGCGAGGGCTGCTGGCATGGTTGCGGATGGCCCAGGCGTGGGCCCACCTTCAGGGCCGCGGTTTCGTTACCCCCGACGACGTGCTCGCCGTAGCTCGCCCCGTGCTCCAGGTTCGACTCTCCGGCGACTACCAGGACGCCGAACGGCTCGTCAGTTCCATCCTCGACACCGTGCTGGTCCCCGACTGAGTTGGAGCCGCGAGCCGATGGAGCGAATGTCGAAACGTGAATGTCGAAGGAATGACGAATGATCGAAGTCAAAATACCGAATTCAGCATGACCTTCGTCATTTGGACTTTCGGATTTCTTTCGTCATTCGGTTTTCCTCATTCGTCAATTCCCAACAGAGCAAGAGGCATCCCCGTGGTTCTCGATCCAAACACCATCCTCTGGGGCTTCATCCAGCGTCTTGCCGAAGCCGCGTCGGCAGCGGCCCCCACGATCCTGTGCGGATTGGTGGTTGCCGGCGTGTTCCGCCGAATGCTGGGCCCGACGAACACCCGCAAGCTCTTTGGCGTGGGGACCTGGCGGGCTCTGCCCCAGGCCTGGGCCGTCGGCATGCTCCTCCCCGTGGGCTCCCTCGGCGCGATCCCCATTGCCCTGGAGATGCGACGGGTCGGAATCTCGGGAGGAACGATCCTGGCCTTCGCCATGACGGCGCCGTTGTTCAATCCGATCTCGGTCGTTTACGGGCTGACTTTGTCGGAACCGATCATCGTGCTGTCCTTCGCCCTCGGCTCCCTTGTGGTCGTCACGGGGATTGGCATCGCCTGGGATCGCCTTGTTCCTGGCACGAGTGGCGAACCGCCTACCGACGAGCCGGTTGCCTACGGGCTGAAACGCCTGGCGGCGGTCGTTGTGGCGGCAGCGCGAATGTGGACTGGGCCGGTCCTGGGCTATTGCCTTGTCGGCCTGCTCGGCGTGGCGATTGTCGGCGCCTTGATGCCGTCGGGAAGCCTCCAGTTCGCCCTCAACCACGGCAACGCCCGAGCGCCGCTCACCATGGCCTCGATCGCCCTGCCTCTCTATTCCACGCCCACGGTCGTCATGATGCAGATTGGCTCCATGTTCCAGCACGGCAATTCGGTGGGAGCGGCTTTCGTCCTGCTGGTCATCGGCGCCGGCGTCAACCTGGGAACCGCCCTCTGGACCTGGCGCAGCTACGGGCTTCGAGCGACTCTCACCTGGCTGGCTCTGCTCTTCGTCATCGTTCTGACGATCGCCTTCGCAATCGAACACCCCCTCTACCTGGACGGCCAGGACGAGCAGGACCATACCCACGCTTTCGATCGCTACACGTCGCCGTTCCATGAAGGCGCGACGGACATGGCGTCCCAAGTGGCCTTCCGGCTCCGCGAGAATACTGCGTTGGACGGCAAGTTCGGGCTGCTCGCGTTGGCCCTCTTGCTCGGCCTGGGAGCCGCCGCGCGCCTGGTCGATCGAAAATGGCCGATTGATGAGTTCTTCACTCGCGGGGCCGAAGAGTCGTTCCACGCCACGTCGCTCGGCGGACGTCCCCTGCCGCCCTCGGTGATTGGCGGCACGGCCCTCGTCGGACTGGTGGCCTTCAGCATCTTCGCTTGCTACATCGTCTATCCCGAGCCGAGCGAAACCTGCGAGGACATGCGAATCATCAGCACCGTGACGGTCACCGCGGCGATGACCGGAGACTGGGAAACGGCCGAGCGCCATCTGAAGATCTGGGAAGACCTTTCCCGGAAACTCGAGGTGGGCGTGTACCTCCGCGAGTTCGCACTTAGCCCGGAGCGGAAACGAGCCACGGAGAACCTGCGAGTCCAACTCGACCTGCTTCACCACGTGATCGAAGATCAGGATCGCGACGAGGCTCGCCAGTTGCTGTCCGTGCTCAGCCAGGCGGGTTCCGACTGCCGCTCGTCCTATGTCGCCGCCGCATCCGGGCATCTGGGGGGGGCGGACTAAACCTTGTTGATCCCACTCCTCCGCGTCTCTGCGACTCCGCGCGAGATTTCTTCTGCCGCTGGATTCCGTGACGCGGCTCGCATTTGCCCTCATTGCGCGAAAGCGACTTTTTTCTGCGCTAAATCTACTTGAAGCGGGCGGTTTTCAGGTCTATCGTGGGAGCATTCTTCCCGCCCTTTCCCCACCATCCACGAGCTTACCGATGAAGCCTGCCCTCTCCATTCTCTCCCTCGCCTGTGCCATTCTGCTGCCGTTTGCCGGCCCCGCCCGGGGCGAAGAAGTCTCGCTGACAATTCACCCGGACCGGGTCGTCAATCGGGTCGACGAGAAGGTCTACGGCCACTTCCTGGAGCACATCTACCATTCCGTCAATGGCGGCCTGTGGGGTGAACTTGTCTGGGACCGCAGCTTCGAGGGCGGCGGCGCCGGTGTGGCCTGGACCCGTCAGGGAGACTTGATTGCCCAGGAGGGCGGGGCCGACAACGTGCGGTTGGTCTTTGGCTCACCCGATTGGACGGACTACGAGTTCACGGTCGACGCCCGCAAGACGGGTGGCCAGGAAGGTTTTCTTGTCCTTCTCCGGGTGTTGAACAGGCAGGAGTTCTACTGGGCCAACCTGGGTGGCTGGGGCAACGACGGGCATGCCCTGGAGCGAGGAATCAAGGGCGGCGGACGATGGAGTTCTGTCACGCCACGCCACCGGGGCCGGATCGACACGGATCAATGGTACCACCTTCGCGCCCGGTGCGAAGGTCCGCACATTCAGGTCTGGATCGACGACGACCTGGTGATCGACTACACCGACGACGGCAAGGGACCGGCCAAGGGCAAGGCCGGCGTGGGAACGTGGAACACCCAGGCGGTGTTCAAGAACTTCAAAGTCACGTCGCTTGATGGCAAGGTCCTTTTCGAGGGCCTGCCGCCGCTTCCCGAGAGCGAAGTGGGAATCGCGCCGGGGTGGCTCCCGACCGGCTCGGTGACGGTCACCACGTCCAGTGAGAATCCGCTCAACGGGACGGCGTGCAAGAAGATCGAATCGAAGGGGCCCTTTGGCGGATTGAAGCAGCAGCCCGTTCGCGTCGTGGCTGGGGAGGTGTATCGTGGTTTGCTTTGGGCACGGGGCGACACGACGAACAAGCTCTCGGTGCGACTCATCGACGGCGACAAGGTCCTGGCCGAGCAGGTCCTTCCGGCGCCGGCTGAAGATTGGACCGAGTTGCCCATCGAACTCAAGGCCTCCGGCTCATCCGATTCGGCCGCCCTGGTCGTCGGTATCGAAGGCGCCGGGGCGGTCTGGCTCGACCAGGTGAGCCTGATGCCGCAGTCGTGGCGAGCGGCGGGCGGTTGCCGGCCGGACCTTCAGGAGGCGATCGCCGGGCTGCGTCCGCCGGTCATTCGCTGGCCCGGCGGTTGTTTTGCCTCGCCCTATCGTTGGAAAGACGGGATCGGTCCCCAACACAAGAGAGGCCCTCATCCACGCAACATGTGGGACGATAAAGAGGTCAACTCCTTCGGAACCGACGAGTTCATTGCCATGTGCCGCCGGGTGGGCGCCGAGCCGCTGATCGTGGTCAACATCGGCACGCCCAACTGGAACCGCGACGTGATGGACAACGATTTTCTCCAAGAAGTGCTCGACTGGATCGAGTATTGCAACGGGCCGGCCGACTCGAAGTGGGGCAAGGTCCGAGCGGCCAACGGCCACCCCGCGCCGTACGGCGTGAAATACTGGGAAATCGACAACGAGACCTGGCACATGGGCGCTGAAACCTACGCCGAGTGGGTCAACCGTTTCGCCCCGGCCATGCGCAAGGCCGACCCCGCCATCAGGCTGGCGGCCTGCGGAAGCGCCGGCTACGGCGACGGCGGCAACGGGCTGGCGTGGAACCGCGTGCTCATCGACCAATGCGCCGACAAGATCGACTACCTCAGCATCCACCACTACGAAGGCCCGGACCGCTTTGCCGACGGCCCCTATGCCTACGAAAAATTCTTCCTCAAGACGGCCGAGTTGATCAAGGCCTCGAAGAACCCGGATCTGAAGATCTATGTTTCCGAATGGAACGCCCAGTCGACCGACTGGCGGACCGGGCTCTACTGCGGCGGGCTGTTGAACGCCTTCGAGCGGTGTGGCGACGTATTGGAGATCGGCGGTCCCGCCCTGTTTCTTCGCCACGTCTCGGCCACCGCCTGGGACAACGCCTTTGTGAACTTCGACCACCGCACCTGGTTCCCCGCCCCGAACTACGTGGTCATGAAACTCTGGCACGACCACTACGCCTCCGAGCGAATCGCCCTGGATGGCGAAGCCGGTCCCTTGAACGCCGTGGCTACCCGAAGCGATGACGGCAAGACCGTCGTCTTCAAGGCGGTGAATCCTTCCGACGAGCCCGTAACTGTCGATCTGCAGATCGATGGCAAGAAGGTCGGCCAGGCCTCCATGCAACTGGTCGCCCCCGGCGACCTGGCCGCTCGCAACACGCTGGAAGATCGCGACGCGGTGGAGGTGAAAACGGCCCCGATCAAGAAGAAGAACGGCCAGACGCTGCGGTTCACCCTGCCGGCTCTTTCGTGCGGAGTGGTGGAAGTGGCCTGTCCGTAGTGGGTTGTTGGGGAGATGCGAGCAGCGTGCAACGGCTCACTTCCTTGGCGCCAACAGGCAGAATACGTTGTAGGTGTTACTGAAGAACTCCGCCTGGAACGGCACTTCTTCCGTTGACCCTCGCGGTGAGATCCTTAGCTCGGTGACCACGCTGTCTGCAATATCTCGCCCCGGTTGCGTGACAACGGACGCTACATCGTCCGGAACACTGCCGTTGATTCTCTCAAAATACGTCGTCTTGAATGTCGGCGACGCAATACAGTACTTGACGTCCCACTCGCAAGCTGAGTCGGAAACCAGGGCTTCTGCCTTCAGCTTCGGTTTGAACACGACCAACATGCACGGGCGAAAACTCTTCTCTACCAATCGGCGCGCAGTAGCCTCAAAGGAAGCGGAGTATTGAGACGCCAGCTCCTTGACGGTTCTCGCAATGATCTGACGGCTGTTTGCCTCAACGGAAAACCGATCCCCAAGGAACAACAGTTCGGCGGCGAACTCGCTGGCTTCTTTTTCCATAACGAGCCGGGCAGCGAAACTAAGGCCGATGTCATCGCACACGTAGAGCGCATGCTCGTGTCGAGGCAGCACGTAGTGCCCGATCTCGTGCAGCACGCTGAATCGCGACCGTTTGCTGTCGAGCGACTCATCCGTCGCAACGATGCGGTCCGTAAACGAGAGCAAGGCCCGTGGCTTGCCGCCTCCCACTGAGTGTTTGGCGTTGCCCGGAAGCTCGGTCGCGAAGTCGAAGCTCATGTACAGGAGATCCAGGAAGCTCAGGAGATCTCGAGTGCTCACGCAATCCCGGTCGCATTGACCGGTGCTGCGCAGCAGATAGCGAACCAGTTCTCGCGGTTCGATTTCCAGATAGCTTGCACTGAAAACACCCATGTGTTATTCATCTCTTCTACGACGGATCGTCTGGAGGCAATTTCGCACGGCATCCCATGCCACGGTGCTCATATCTCCTCCGTGGGCGGCCATTGCCAGTTGGCTGCTCCCTTTTAGCTGCCCGAGGTCGGCAAAATAGCGTCCAACGAGTTCCTCGCGTCTAGGGTCTCGCTCTGCATCGACCAAGGCGAACATCTCCAAATGTCGGTCGATGAGCCTGATAAGCGTGTCGCTGGCCTTGGTCTGCAGTGAACGGCCATTTTCCCAACGGGTATAGGTCTTCTCGCCAACTCCCAGCAAGTGGCCCATATCCACGGCGGAAAGCCCCGTCTTCGCTCGCACTTCTCGAATACCCTCGGGTGCAAGCAAGCCCAAACGCCGGTAACGCTGGCGATCGATCGCCGCCTCAAGGGCGTTGGACAGTATGTCTTCACCGCACGACTTGCAATGATCCCAGGACGCATCCTGAATGCAAATCGCCCCGCCCGGGATATTTGGCGGTGTTTCCAACCGATATTCACCGCTCATACTTACGAGCGTCTTCTGGCCGCACAGCGGGCACATTCTCGCCGCCATGATCTGTCTCCCCTTTGGTACGTCTCGCTTCAGTGATCAAGATGAGAAGAAATGATCAGCATGAACTCTCCCGAATCGCCCAACTCGCATAGGGTGACTTTCAAATAGAACAACAAACCGTTGATGCGAGGCTTCATCTCGTATGCCCTTTGACCGGCATGTTGCCCTCGCAATATCACCGGCTTCACCCGCTCGCCGCTGTCAATCCAGACGACAATTTCGTCGCAGATGTCCGCTTTCGTGAGATGATTTGCCAAGAGGTCATATTCGGCCGTCCTGGTCATGCGAACCTTGGTCGGATCTAACGCCAGCCGCCGAATCTCTGCCAATTCATTCGCACCCGCCGAGCTTCCTGGCATAGCCCCATCCTTACCATCCCTCTGAAGCATCGCCTCACTTGGCAGTATCAAACGATACCATCATGGTGAAGTATTTGCAATATAATAGGGATGTTTGATTCCGACCGATTGCGAAAGCTGCCTTGTGGAAGACCGCAAGCAACTTTAGTCAAAGGATTTATGACGATTTACTGACTTCAACGATGCGATATCTCAGTCCACCCCATTCTAGGGGGGGCTTCTTTTTAGACCGGGCGGCATCGCTACAAGAGAAAGCGTTTCGGTCCGTCCATCGTCTCCCGCCCAATCAATCACCGCCCGGTGTTATTCGACCTTCTCGACCTCCAAGCGGTCGATTCCGAGCACGGCGCCGCCGCGGATTGTCAGAGTGAGGGCTTTCTCGTTGGAGGCCACGACTCCCAGGTCCGTGTACGGCGTCTTACCCTCGCCGCCCCCGTGTCGGGCGACCGAGACGGCCTCGCCACTGCCCGTTTGCACCGAGAGCGGCTGATCGATCAGGCGATTGACGAACTTGACCTTGACGCGATAGTCGCCGTCTTCCGGCACGGGCGCCGCCACTTGCACGGCGCCGTCCTTCAACGGAACGCGCAAGTACCCGCCGTTGCGAAATCCCTCGCGATAACTTGCTGTGATCGCTCGCGCCTCGATGCCGCGAGCATTCAACGCGGGTTCCAACTCCGTGCCGTCCATCGCGAACGAAGTCAGGGCTGGATCTTCCTCATGGTTCACCGGGTGGTTCGCCTCGGCAACCGGCAGCGGCTGGCGACGATCGATCGGCTCGAGCTGATACCAGTAGGCCATGCTCGAATAGTGATTGACAACGTCGTCGCCGAAGAGGCGTTCGATCGTTACCCGGATCTGTTTGGAAAAGCGGATTGGGTCGGGGATATGCCACCGATAAACGGTCGTGCAGCTGCCGCCGTCCGGCCGTTTCTCCAGGAGCGGCGCGCCGTAATAGGGATAACTGAACGCCGCGCCATATCCCCAGGCGTTGCAGAAGTAGTCTTCCGATCCCGTGCCGATGATCGCCGGGAGTTTGCCGTCGTCGATGAAGACCATCTCGTCGCCTTCTCCCCACCAGCCTCCCGGTTCGGCGTCGACGAACAAGACCGAGCCCACGTACTGGCCGGTTCCGGCCGTTTCGAGCAGCACGTAGTTGTCCCCTCCCGTCGTGTTGCCTTCGTGGTCTTGCGTTTTCAGCGGCGTTTCGTGGCGGAACAGGGCATGGAACAGCCCTTGCTTTGGCGGAAGGGCACCCCGCTCGTAGTCGAGGTTGTAGTAGATCCGGCGAATGCTCCTTCGCCCGTTGTTGTGGAGTTCCACCCTGGCGTGCTTGTAGAAGGGCATCCGCCAATAGCAGTTGAGCGCCTTGCTGTTCTGCCCCACGGCAACCGGGATTGATTGTACCGTGTACAGTTTCCCATGGCCCAGCGCGAAGAAGTCGCCCAAAGGGGCTTCGACCGACGGTACCGCCGAGTCCTCCCAATAGATCCGAAGCACCAGGTCCCGCAACGCCGTCGAGTGCCCCGGAAAGGCGGAAACGGTGAGCCACATGTGGTTGATCTGTCCGGGACCGTCCGTATCGAGAAGAACGTGCGTGGATCCCGGAGCGAAGCTCATGATGTTGTCAATGTTGCCGCCCGTGCGATCATGGCTCGACGCGCGATGCGACGTTCGGTCGCGCACGGTTGCCAGGTTGTCCAGGTCCCCTGCCTGAACGAAAGACATGCACAAGAGCAATAAGACACTGGATTGGCAAAGGTGTCGCATAAGAGTGTCCTTTTCAGGAAGAGCCAACGGGTCGATTTCGTTCGTCTGGTAGCACCGGTTTCACGTGGTGGGCGTGCCTGTCATTTGTACTTGCTCACGTCGCTGAAAGCCAGTTGTCGTTGTTCGCTCCGCGAACAAGCACCTCTTCGCGGAGCGAAGAGCGACTTTGTGCGACAGTTACGGTTCCCCGAAATGGTTGGCAGCGGCATTTCAAGACGATAGGATAATTCACAGCCTGTTGAAGGCTGGGATTGGTTCGTAGTCTGCCCGCGTCGGAGGGAGCATAGCCATGGCGACGACATTGAATGTGGATATCTTGCCGGAAGTGAGTGAATTCCTGTCGGCAGGTCCCCTGGAGGGGATCGTGGGCGGACGCTCGGCGCCGTCTTCGAGCGGCGAGACCTTCAAGACGGTCGATCCCGGCAGTGGCGACGTGCTGGCCGAGGTGTACGCCATGCAGGCCGCGGACGTCGATCAGGCTGTTCAAGCGGCGGCCGAGGCCTTCCGGTCGTCAAGCTGGGCAAAGCTTCCACCCGGCGAGCGGGGGGCCATGCTCCTTCGGCTGGCCGACGAGGCGGAACGGCGCAAGCCCATCCTTGCCCAGCTCGAGTCGCTCGATTGCGGCAAGGTCTACGATCAGGCGGCGGGCGACGTGCAGAATTTCATCGATACGATGCGGTTCTTCGTGGAGATGTCGCTCCACATGGAGCCCCGCACCACCCTGGCTGTGCCCCATCACGAGGCCTGGACGGTTCGCCAGCCTTGGGGGCCGTGCGCGTTCATCTTCCCGTGGAACTTCCCGATCCTCCTGGTTGGTTGGGGAATTGCCCCGGCGCTGGCGGCCGGCAACACGGTCGTGATCAAGCCGGCCGAAGACACGCCCCTTTCGACGATCTACCTAGGCCGGCTGGCCAAGGCCGTGGGGATTCCCGACGGCGTGATCAACGTCGTGCCCGGCTTCGGAGAAACGGCAGGCAAAGCTCTCGCGGAGCATCCGGGGCTGAAACGCATGTCGTTCACCGGCTCGCCCGAGGTGGGCCGGATGATCGCCAAGGCCTGCGGCGCGAACCTGACGCCGGTCAAGCTGGAGCTTGGCGGCAAGGGCGCGGCGGTCGTGTTCGACGACGTGGACATTGAAGAAACGGCCGCCAAACTCGTCGGGGCGATCACCTTCCACACGGGCCAGGTTTGCTGCGACGCTACCCGCTGGCTGATCCACGAGTCGATCTATCCGGAACTGGTCCACGCCTGCTCCGAGCGGCTCAGGCACGTGGCCATCGGCCACGAACTGGAAGCGAGCACGCAGATGGGGCCGGTTGTGAGCGAGAAGCAGCGCAAGCGGGTCCTGGGTTACCTGGAGCGAGGTGTCGCGGAGGGCGCCGAGGCGGTCCTCGAAGGCGGGCCTGCCGAGGTGGCGGGCCGGGACGGGTTCTATGTGAAGCCGGCGCTCCTGGCCGGTTCCCTCGACAACGTGGCTGCCCGCGAGGAGATTTTTGGACCCGTGGCCTACCTGGCCTCGTTCCGTGAAGAAGAACAGGCTGTGGAAATGGTGAACAGCAGCGACTACGGGTTGGCCAACAGCGTGTGGACCAGCGACCCCGCCCGAGCAAAGCGCGTGGCCGAGGCCATGGTGGCTGGCAACAGTTGGATCAACGCCCACAACCTGTTCCCCCACGGCGTGCCCTATGGGGGCGTGAACAAGAGCGGCATGGGCGGCGGCGTCCTGTCCGTCGACACGCTGCTGGACTACTGGCGGAGCACGTCGGTCGTGCGGCCGCTGTGACTCGCACCACCACAGGGTGGCAGCGATGATTTTCCGCAGCACGTTGTCTATCAGAGAGAGGGTTGCCGGAAGATCGTCGGTGTTGCGTAGCAACAAGAGGGAGTGAACCGTTGCGTTCTTCCTCTTGCGGCAGCGCCGCCCGGACGTTTCCCCGGCATTGCCGAACGACGTGGCAAAGCCATTTGCGGGAGAAACATCCGGGCCACCCATTTCTGTGGCAATTTCAGCCACCCAAGAAAGAGACCAGTTCCATCACTCGATCCACCCGCCGCCCAACACCCGGTCTCCGTCGAAGCAGACGGCGGCCTGGCCGGGGGCGACGCCGTAGCACGGCTCGTCGAACCGGACGGCGAATCGATCTTCACCGATCGGTTCGACCGTCGCCGCTGCGGGCCGACTGCGGTAGCGGATCTTGACCTGGCAGGCGAAGGGCGCAGTGGGGGGGGCGATGAGCCAGTTCGCCCGGGCGGCGGTGAGTTCTTGGCGGGCCAGTTCTTCACGCTCGCCCACGACGACACGGCGCGTGTCGGGCTCGATGCGGACCACGAAACGCCGATCGCCAAAGGCCACGCCCAGTCCCTTGCGCTGGCCGATCGTGTAACGCTCGATCCCGTCGTGGTGGCCCACGACGCTGCCATCGGTGGTGACGATTTCGCCGGACGTGTCCGTGCCGGGCCGCTGCTCGCGGATGAACCGGGCGTGGTCCTGGTCGGGAACGAAGCAGATCTCCTGGCTGTCCCGCTTGTCGGCCACTCGCAGGCCCAATTGCTCGGCCAGGGCGCGGATCTCGCTCTTGCGGTGTTCGCCCACGGGCAGCAGCATGCGGGCCAGACGCGACGGGTCGATACCAAAGAGCACGTAGGCCTGGTCCTTCGTGTCGTCGGTGCCACGCAGGAGGGCAGGGGCCGCTTCGCCCACGTGGACCAGCCGGGCGTAGTGACCCGTGGCGACGTATTCGGCCCCGAGGCTGTCGGCATATTCGAAAAGCTTGCCGAACTTGAGCCATGTATTGCAGACAATACAGGGATTGGGCGTTCGAGCGACGAGGTATTCGTCGATGAAGTAGTCGACGATCCGCTCGAACTGCTCATCGAAATTGAGGGCATAGAAAGGAATCTGCAGCAGGTCGGCGACGCGCCGGGCGTCGGCTGCATCGTTGGCGCTGCAGCAGCCCTGCTTGTGGCGGACTCCTTCTCCCACTCGACATTGTTCCGTCTCGATGCCATGGCGCATGAACACGCCGATTACCTCGTGGCCCGCGTTGAGCAACAGGCGGGCGGCGACGCTGCTATCGACGCCGCCGGACATGGCAAGAACGACTTTGGACATTGTAGGCTGGAGACTGGAGGCTGTAGTTTCTGACGCGGGGTCGAGTGGCCAAGGAGAAACGATTCGGATGCACCGAGAGCCCTTGCTATCACGGCCCTCCAGCCTCCGGTCTCAAGTCTCCAGCCTCTTTACAGGAATTCTTGGCCGAACTGTTCGCCTACGGCCTTGTGAAGCTGCTTGATCTTCTCGGCCTGGTCGCGTCGGCAGATGAGCGTGGCCCGCTTGGTGTGGACGATCACCAGGTCTTCAACGCCAACGGTGGCGATTACGTGATCGGGAACGTCGCCCACCACGAGGTTGTTGCTTGAATCGAGCAGAACCGCCCGCTCGCAGGCCGTGCGGTTACCGGCATCGTCGGCTTCGAGGGTCTCGCCGTAGGCCGGCCAGCTCCCCACATCGAGCCAGCGCAGGGGCATGGAAACGGTGGCCACGTCGACCGCCTCGTCCGTCGAGGCCGGCTCCATCACGGCAAAGTCGATGCTGATCTTCTCCAGCCGGGGATAGACGGCCGCGAGCACTTCCGTTTGGCGAGGAGTTTCCCAGGCCTCACCGATTTTCACCAGGCCGGCGTGGACGTCGGGCTTGTAGCGACGAATGCAGTCGAGCAGGGTGTCGGCCCGCCAGACGAACATACCGCTGTTCCAGGCGTAGCGGCCCGAATCGACGTATTCTTGCGCAGTCGGCGCGTCGGGCTTTTCGACGAAGCGAACCGTGTTGTGGGCCTGGTCGAATTCGGCGAGGGGCTCACCCAGTTCCACATAGCCAAACCCGGTGGCGGGATGGGTCGGCTTGATTCCGAAGGTGACCAGGGCCTTGGGATTCTGCTCGGCAATCCGGTAGCCCACTTCCACGCGAGCCTGGAAATCTTCGACCGGTTCGATCAGATGGTCGGCCGTGAAAATGGCCATCACGGCGTCGGGGTCGTCTCGCATGGCAACCACGGCAGGAAGTCCGACGGCGGCAAGCGTGTCTCGCCCCTCGGGTTCGCCGAGGATTTGCGAGTCGGCGAAGTCGGGCATGGCGGCATTGATCTGCTGGCGGTGCTTCTCGCCCGTGCAGATGTATTGCCGCTCGGGAGCAACGAGCCCTTCGAGGCGATCGACGGCCACTTGGAGCAGGGACCGACCCTGGATGAAGGGAATCAGCTGCTTGGGAAGTCCGGCACAGGACATGGGCCAGAGACGTGTTCCCGAGCCGCCGGCCATGACAGTGGCATAACGCATTGGGCAGATCCCGAGGGGTAGAGGCAATAGAATCTTCGACGTCAAATGGTCGTCCATGGTTCCGGGAGAGAACTCCACGCGGAATATGGGGCTCATCACGGCGGAGCGTGATGGCTACTATTCTTGGAACCGTGCAAGGCCATTTAGAGCCGATCCGAAAACTGTCGCAGATGCAGGCGGTTTCCGCCCGTGGGAGGCATATTCTGTGATTTTCGGATAGGTTCTTAGCCTCCCATCATTCCAGCATTCCGGGCATTCATCAATCCCCCCTCGGCCGCTCTCAGGCCGATTCGAGGATGATATTCCCATATTGGGTTGTGTCGCCCGTGCGGATGAGGCCCACCGAGCCGGGAACCCGCTTCTTGAAGTCCACATGGGCCTCGAACTGGATCTCAACCGGGGCGAGCAACTTGGCGTACTGTCCTTGCACGTCCTTGCCGTTCTTTCCCAGAAACTCGCGGGCCATGAAGGCGGCCCCGATGACGAAGTTGCCCCGAAGCGCCTCCAGCACCTGCCGAACCGTGGGCACGTCGTCGACGAGCGAGATGTCCACCGTCTCGATCATGGGCCAGAACGGAAAGCCACGGTCGGCGATCACCAGGGTGTTCGTGTGGCGGACCCGCGCGATCAGGGACAAGACGTGAGGATTCAGGATTCCGGTTTTGAGCATGGTAAGGCTCCTTAAGGTAGCAGGCACGCTCCGCGGCGCCGTCCGCCAGGCAGACGGAAAAACGCAACTACGCCTCGCACCGGTGCCATCTCGCCGCCGTATTCTCAATGTTCTCCGGCGGCAGGGATGCCACCGCTACGGGGCAGGCTGAAGCCTGGACTCCAACGAATTCACAGGCACGCTCGGCATTGCCGTCCGCGAAGTGACCACAATCGAACACCGGGATGGCGTCGTAAGTGAAACGGGCTACGTCTTCCGATTGCTTGGCGGACGGCACGACGGAGCGTGCCTGCTACCATTAGCTTACCGTCGGTTTGCCGGCCTTGCGGTCGGCGTATTGTTGTTCGATCCAGGCGTAGGTCTTGGCGATGCCTTCTCGAAGGGGAAGATCGGGTTCCCAGCCGAGGCGGGCCTTGATCATCGTGTTGTCGCTGTTGCGGCCCCGGACGCCCTTGGGGGCGTCGAGCTTGTACTTGCGCTGGAGTTTCACGCCGCCGACTTCCTCGGCCAGGTCGACGAGGGTGTTGATCGACACGAGTTCCGACGATCCCAGGTTGATGGGCTCGTCGAGGTCGCTGTGGGTGATCATGTCGATGCCGCGGACACAGTCGTCGATGTACATGAAGCTCCGGGTCTGCTCGCCGTCGCCCCAGATTTCGATATCCGTAGCGCCGGTGTCCTTGGCGGCGATAACCTTGCGGCAGATGGCGGCCGGGGCCTTTTCGCGTCCGCCGTCCCAGGTGCCGTAGGGGCCGTAGACGTTATGGAACCGGGCGACGCGGGTTTCCATCCCGTAGTCTTCCGTAAAGTGGCGGCACATCCGTTCGGTGAACAGCTTCTCCCAGCCGTAGCCGTCTTCGGCCATGGCCGGGTAGGCGTCGGACTCCTTGAGGGCCGTCACGTCGGTGTTCTGCTGCATCTCGGTGTTGTAGGCGCAGGCCGACGAGGAGTAGAAGAAGCGTTCCACTTTGCCCACTTCCTTGGCGGCCAGGAGCATGTGGGTGCTGATGAGCACGGTCAGCATGCACTCGGCCTTGTTGTTCTCGATGAAGCCCATTCCACCCATATCGGCGGCCAGGTTGTAGACCTCGACGGCGCCTTCACATACCCGGAAGCAATTCTCGCGCAGGTTGAGGTCGCAGTCCGGCACGTTTTCCACGCCGTCAACGGTCTGGTACCACTGGTCGATCGGTTTCTTGTCGACGGCACGGATGTTGGTGAACCCTTTGTCGGTGAAATAGCGGGCGAGCGAGCCGCCAATGAACCCGCCGGCCCCGGCGATTACGAGCAAATCATCTGTCTTCATCAGCTTGTTCCTTCCTATACACCCGACGGTGACCTGGCTTCTAGCCGTTGGCACTGGCGGACATGCAGCCAGTGGCCCCCGGAATCTGGATCTTGACGCAGCATTAGTAGTTTACCGATCCTGAGGCATCCTGTCATTGAGGATTCGACAGAACCTGTTGAACAAAAGGAACAAGATCCCCGGTTGCAGCCGAAAAGCCGCATATGGCCTCTTTTCTGCGGCGGATCGCCCATTACAATCACTTCATGCGTCGGAGGGCTCGCGGCGAGAAAAGGGGCCCAACACGCACGACTCTTGTGCTTTTTGAACGTTGCCGATTCGTGGCTCTGTGTGACTGCGCAAGACCCACTTGTGGCTCGCAATCCTGGCTGACAACGATCGTTCCGAGGCCTTCATGAGTAAACGACCTAATGCGGGTCAAGCCTGCAACCCGGCCCACGCAAGCATGTGCGCACCAGACGCAGAAGCCGAAAACCGCAGCTCGAAGGTGCTTGTCAGCGGCTGCTACGATTTGCTGCACGCGGGCCATATCCGGTTCTTCGAAACGGCGGCCGAGTACGGCGATCTCTATGTTTGCGTCGGTTCCGACGCGAACATCCGCGCCCTGAAGAACCATGAGACGAAGTTCAACCAGGAGGAGCGGGTCTACATGGTCGGCGCCTGCCGCCACGTGGCCCATGCGCGGGTCTCTTCGGGGACCGGCATGCTGGACTTCGAGCCCGACATGGCGGAGATCCGCCCGGACTACTTCGTGGTGAATGAAGACGGCATGACCGAGGGAAAGCAGGCCTTGTGCGAGAAATACGGCGTCGAACTGGTGGTTCTGCCACGCACTCCCAGGCCGGGGCTGCCGGTTCGCAGTTCTACGGACGTGAAAGCGTCGCTGGCTGGAGTGGCTGATGAACCGGCCCCGACCGAGTTGCCCTACCGGATCTGCATGGCGGGCGGATGGATGGACCAGCCCTTCGTTTCCAAATACCACCCCGGCTCGGTGGTGGTCGTCAATATCCAGCCCACGCTTGAGTTCAATCTCCGTAGCGGCATGGCCACCAGCTCTCGGAATCTGTGGCAGCGGCTCCAGCAATACGACCTCTACCCCGACGATCCGGTCGAACTGGCCCGCCTGCTCTTCGGTTACGAGAACCCGCCGGGAACGGAGTATGTTTCCGGTTCGCAAGACCACCTTGGCCTGACGATGCCCGGCGCGAACCGTCTCTACTACGACGGCCACTATTGGCCCGATCGGATCGACTCCACGGTGGACGACGAGATCTGTGACTGGATCGAACAGTCGATCGTGCTGGTCGAGCTCTTTGCTCGTCCACCCGGCTACGATCCCCTGAGCAGGCAGAACATTACGGTCGAGGGAGTGGCCCGGCTCGGCGCCGCGGGCGACCTCTGCTGGGAAGCGATCCTTCAGAAGGACATCCGCAAGTTGGGCAAGTCGCTCACCGACACCCACAACGCCTGGGCCGAGATCCTGCCCCTGACGACGAGTGACGAGATCAACGCGGAACTGGACTCCTACCCGTGCCACGGCCGGATCACGTCGGGCTGCGGCGGCGGCTACATCGTCATGGCCACCGAGGAAGACGTGCCGGGCGGGTTCCGCATCAAGGTCCGGCGTTCGTAAGACGCGGCTCGACACACCGATTCGAGAGTTGACAGCCGAGAGTTGATAGGGACCGGAGGCAACCAAGTTAACAGAGGTGATTTCTCCGTTTCCTCAGTCCTCTCTGTTTCGAAGAGATCGGCCATAGATCCGCTGTGTTCGCAAGCCTTAGGAATCACTCATGACGCAATCGGTGCGGCGATTGAAGTGAAGGCCTGTGAGAGGATCTTTCCCATTCTCAAAGCTCAATTGCTCAGCTCCATGAAGCTGATCAACGTACCACTTGAATTGGTCATCATGTCCTGAAATCAGCCGATGGGATTTCCAGCGTGATCCTATCTGAAGCCAATTTGGAGTAGTTGATCGTGGGAGTAGACGGAGAGAACAGAGTCTTTCTTCTCTGTTCTCTTTGTTGACTCCTGTTCACTTCAGTCCTCCGTGAACGGTCACCTTTCCGTTTCGTCTCGCTCGATCTTGCCGTCGATTGCCCAGAGGCCTCGGACGCCGCCAACGGTCGTGCTGGAAATGGCGGTCACCGTATCGCGGTGTTTGACAAACAGGGCGTTCCAGAGGCCCGGGGCGTCGGTCACCTTCTGGAAAGGCTCGCTTCGCGAGGCGAACCCGTGGGCCCTGTCGTCTCCCACATAGACCACCATGCGGGAATTCGCGTGGTTATGGGGAGTGCCTCGGCCTTCCGTGTTCTGAACGGAAAGGAGCGTCTCGCCCGACGGCAATTGGACCAGGTAGGGGGCGCCTGCATACACATGTTCGGGTAGCGGATCGGCGAGCGCCGACTGACGCCGGTTGTCGTCGCCTCGGATCGGCAGCCGTTCGTGCGGTTCGTTCGTCTGAAGTGAGAGGATCGCCGGTTTGAAGGTTCCCGACAGTCCGTTGTCCTCAATCGCCACGGCGATCCGATGCCCGCCGGCCATGAGAAGCGGCACGGGCATGCCGTCGCGGTGACCCGCCCGGAAGGAGACGGCTTCAGGTTCCCCCCAGGTGGCCCCGCCGTCGAACGAGCGAAGCCGCGTGATCTGCTGTTCGCCACTTTTGGGGAAAGGACGCTCGTCGGCGAAAAAGAGCTGAATCTCGCCGCTGGGCAACTGGATGGCGGCGGGTTCCCAGCAACCGATATCCGACTTCGCGCCGGCCTCGTAGATTCGCCGGTAGTCCTGCCAGGTTCGTCCGCCGTCGCGACTTGTGCAGACGCTGATGGCGTAGGGCGATCTTCCGTCGCTGGGGCGCTCGTTGGCCATCAGCAGAACTCGGCCGTCCTGGAGCACGAGCAACTCGGCATTGGTGGCTCGGCCATGGGGGTAGTCAACGGCGACCGTTTCCTCGTCCCATGTCTTCCCGTTGTCTTCGCTCCGCCGGACCCACAGGGGGTGACGGTGCGAGTAGGCGCACAGGATCGCCCCGTCGGGCAATCTCGCCATGCGTCCGTAAACGCCGCCCCGCTGAACGAGAACGGCGGTCTCCGGCTGCCAGCGGATCGTCAATCGCCCCCAGGCGGCCGACGGAACAGCAAGCCAACTCAAGGCCAGGGCAAGAAACAGGAGTCGACAGGTCCCGTTCGGCACTGCTTGTCCACACGCCGGGAACACGTGTCTCCAAGGATTCAGGGATTCCGCGGCGTGTGGCCGAGCTGATTCTATGAAAGAGAGGTTCTCCTGGTGTAGTAGAGTTTGTGAGTACACTACTTCCCCCCACTACTCCAAGGAGAACCACTGATGTTGTACCTCGCAATTGACCAACACCGCAAGCAATTGACCGTGAATATCCGCAACGAGGAGGGCGACGTGCTCGAGAAGCGTCAGGTGAGCACGGAATGGGAGCGTGTGCGGGCGTTTTTCGCGGGGCTCCGCGAGCGGTCGGAGCCGGAGGGAGGGTTTGTGACGATTCTGGAGATTTGCGGGTTCAACGATTGGCTGCTCGAAATGCTGGAGGAATACGGTTGCCGGGAGACGGTGCTGATCCAACCCGAGAAGCGGTCCAAGAAGAAGACCGACCGCCGGGACGCCGACGCGTTGGGTGAGCTGCTGTGGGTCAACCGAAAACGGTTGCTGGAAGGCAAGCCCGTCCACCAGGTGCGACGGGTGCTCCCGCCGGAGAGCGAGGAGCGTCGGGATCGTCAATTGACCGCGTTGCGGAAACGGCTGACCCAATTGCGAACCAGAACCATCAACCGGGTTCAGCACATGTTGCTTCGGCATAATCTTCAGCAGGAATGTCCGACCAAGGGGATCAAGACGATCAAGGCTCGCAAGTGGCTGCGTGAGTTGGAACTGGACTGGATGGATCGTTTGGAGTTGGATCAACTGCTCGCCCAATGGGAGCTGTGTGACAAGCAACTCGAAGAAGCGGAAGAACGAATCAAGGAACGTCAGCAGAAGGACGACACGGCCATGATCATAGCGACGCTTCCCGGAGCGGCGGCCTATTCGAGCCTGACGATTGCCAGCCGGATCGGGCCGATCGATCGCTTTCCGCGAGCCAAGAGCCTGCCCAATTTCTGGGGCATCACACCAGGTTGTCGTAACTCGGGCGACGTGACCGATCGCCTTGGCTCCATCACCAAACAGGGCAGCAGCATCGTTCGCGGCATCTTGGGGCAACTGGTGCTGCACGTGTTGCGGCGCGACCCGTACATGAAGCAGTGGTATCAGCGAATCAAGAAACGGCGAGCCTCGAAGATCGCCCGAGTCGCCGTAATGCGACGCCTGGCGGAGATCATCTGGCACATGGTCAAATACAGACAAGCCTATGTGCCTGGCGGTCCGGAAGCCTGGAAGAAGGTCTACGGAACCAAACCCTAACAGTTCAGCCTCAGTTCAGGCTCGACAGAAGGGGACCGTCCCTTCCACCTTCCCCATCACTCCGGCCCCCAAAAACGCGGGGCGAGGGCCGAAGTGACGGTGAAGGCGGAAGGGACTCCCGAGAACCCTTTTTGAATCAACCGAAGACACGATGAGGAACAACACGGATTGCTGATGGTTGCATCGGCCCTCCTTCCGTAAGGAAGAAGAGGCCCTCGCGACACCCAACCAGTCTGCTGTGCCACTTGGACTTGGCCCCAGCGGCCAAGCGTCAATGCTGAATGAGACGGTAGGTGTCGGCGAGGCGGTCGCAAAGACTATTCGGTGTCAGGCCTTGCCCTGAGCGACCTGCGAAACAAGCGCAGGCGGAACCACGAAGGGATGTGTTGGGGTGCAGCCGCAGTGAAAAGAACGGCGCAACAACCCCGAAATCAAGACCGTGAGCGACAATCGACAATCCGCAATGAACCTCCCCTACGCGTTCGACCTCCCTGCCGCACGAAGGCAGAGGAAAGGCAAACGCGACGTAACGACGTTACCATTCTTCACCCCCAGAAAAGCCCTCTCAAAAGGGCCGTGCGCGGAACGTACGCGCGAAAAACACCAGGAATCCTCTTGACAAGTTAATCTCTTTCAGGGAAGTGGCACACGACTCCCAGGAGTCGTGCAAGGTCATTGAGAGCCGATCCGAAAACTGTCGCAGATGCAGGCGGTTTCCGCCCGTGGGAGGCATATTCTGTGGTTTTCGGATAGGTTCTTAGAACTCTTCGTGGCTTTTTGTGCCTTTTCGTGGCCATCTCTCCGCCTCATCCCGCAACGTCGCATCGCTCGAGCCGGGCCCCCTCGCCTGGTCTGTTGCGGGGGCGACCACCTGGCGGGTACGATAGCCGTTGATAAGAATCGTGGTTTCCGGGCATCAATTCAGACGCGGTCACGCGTGTTTTCCAAGATGAGAGTTTGCCATGAAAGAGCTTCCCTCGCAAATTAGATTCTTGGTTTTGACGGCAGTTGCGGTGCTCTGGACGACGGTTTGCCCGGGCGAGACGGTTGCCCCGGCGTCCCAGGTGCGTGTCGAGGGCGAACAAGCCCGTCTCTCCGGCGACGAGCCCCATCCATGGGCACGGGGGACGAAGTTGCGGCAGGTTCAAACCCTTGGCCCGGGCAGCGGCACACCGGCCCAAGGTTCGGTGGACGTGAGCAGTATCGTGGTCCACCATGATGGCCGGGTGCTCGAGGCGGGCAAGGACTACGTTGCCCATCCCGTTTCGGGGTCCCTGGGAATCGGCCCCAATTCCAGTGTCGCCGCCAATGTGCCGATCACGATCGACTACACGTATCGCCTTCGTCGCCTCGATTCAAAGATCAAGAAGGCCGACGGAACCACCGAGATCCGTTCGGGCGAACCGGCCCTGACGATCCCCGAGCCGCCGGCTTTGAATTCCGGCGAGGTTCGCCTCGAGAACCTCTTCGTCGACTACGGCTGCGACGGTTCCGACCCGGACGTCTACCCGGTTCAGGAATCAGCGGAGCAGGCCCAGACGGCCACGACCGCGGGGCGAATTCCGCGAACGATGGCGAAGATCGCCGCAGGCGAGCCGGTCAAGATTGTGTGCTGGGGCGACAGCGTGACCGTGGGCGGTGATTCCAGCGGTCCGGAGACGCGTTACTCGTCCGTGTTCGCCAAGCGGCTCGCGGCCAGGTATCCCGACAAGAATATCAACGTGGAGACGATTGCCGTGGGCGGTTCGCATTCCCGGCAGTGGCTCTGGCCCAAGAAGTATCCCGGTCGCGAGGGCTGCGATTGGCAGCGGATTGCCGACGCCAAACCGGACCTGGTCACCCTCGAGTTCGTCAACGACGCGGGGCTCTCCGGCGCTGCGTTCGAGCAGGTCTACGACGAGATCCTCTCCCGCGTGCAGGACCTGGGGGCGGAGCTGATTCTGATCACGCCTCATTTCACCAAGCCCGAGATGATGGGCTTCAAGAGCCTTCGCCAGGCGGAATCGCGGGCGTACGTATTGGCCCTTCGCGAGTATGCCGCCAAGCACAATCTGGCCCTGGCCGACGCCTCGGCCCGATGGGAGCATCTGTGGAAGGAAGGGCTTCCCTACGTGACCTTGCTTCGCAACGGAATCAATCATCCCGACGACCGCGGCCATGCCATGTTTGCGGACGAGTTGATGAAGTGCTTTGATCATGAACAATGAGTTTATCAACCTGCTGGAGTTCGTGCGTGCAAACGGATGGCTGTTCCTTGTGATACTCCTTCCGATTGTGTACGTCTTCGGTTTTCCCTTGTTGACCTTGGCCACTTTCCGCTCGGAAGCGCTGCCGGTTCTGGAGCCAGCAACCCACGAATTTGGGCTGTTCGAAGACTGCGGACCTTTCCTGGAAATTGCCAGGGCGCACTTCGCACGTCTCGGTTTCGAGGAACTCGACACGCTTTGCCTGCCCCATCAAATGGCAAACGTGAAGGTTGTTCTTCGACCGTTTGTCAATCGCTCCGAGCAGGACACGGCGATCGCGGTGGCCATGTATGCCTTGTTGGGCAACTCATGGACTCAGCAAACCCGCTATGTGGAGATCAGCAGGGTCTTTCGCGACGGCACGAGCATCGGTACTCGCAACGCCCAAGAGATCCCGAGCTTTCCCCCCCAGTCCGGCAAGACCCAGGTGACCGCTCCGTGGCTTGCGGACATCGCAGATCTCTATGGTGCGCACCAGGCGGTCTGCGGGTTGAAAGCGCGTGGAAAGGTTCGGGAGCTGGCCCTGGATACGAAGTATCAGGGCGATATCGTGGCCTATCTCACCGCGGACATGATCGAGGAGTTCGACGACGCCGTGCGCATTGGCTACCTCCGATATGCGGGGGCGGGCGCTGCTTCAGGCGGGGTCGAGCGAGACGAGGAGAATCCCTATCGGTCTCCGCAGGTGGACAGCCCATCCGCCCATTATGCGGCGACGGTTAAGGGAGCGTATCTGATGACGTGGAACGAATTGTGGCCCTTCAAATCGTGGATTCGCTCCCGGCATTACCGCCAGGCCAGGCGTTTGCTTGCGGAAGCGGGAATCAGGGGATGACGGCCAGGCTGCCGCGAGTACCCTCCGTCGATCGGGCCGTGTACAATAGAAATCTCGGCCAATAGAACTGACTTACCACCGTAATCGGCGTCCATGAGCAACGAAGAACTCCTGCGAATCCAACGCGATCTGGCCGTTGCGCTGAATGGCGAAACGAATCTGCACGACGCCCTGATGCTTTGCCTGACGACGGCCCTTAAGGTCTCGGGGGCGGCCGTGGGGGGGATTCACGTCTTCGATGATGCGGGCGGCTTGGATCTGGTCGTTGGCCAGGGCATGTCGTCGGGCTTTCTGGAAACGGCTCAACGCTTTGAGCAAGATATCCAGCGGGTGGAAGTGATTCGGACAGGCGTATCGACTTATCTTCGTGTCGAGGAGCTTCCTCCGGGGGTCCGTGAGGCATGTCAGGCGGAGGGTCTGAAAGCGTCGGCCTTCCTGCCCATTCACCACGTCGACGAGTGCATTGCCTGCATCAACCTCGGTTCTCGTGAGGCACGCGGCTTTCCCGACGTGGTGCGCCGCCAGTTGGAGGGAATCGCGGCCATTCTGGGCGGCGCCATCGTCAGGCTCCGGGCGGAAACGGCCTGCCGGCAAAGTCGGCAGACCTTGGCGGCGTTGCTCGACGCCAACACGGAATCGGCCTTCCTGGTGGATTTGGAGGGAGTGGTGGTTGTCGCCAACCAGACGCTGGCCGACCGGTTGAACACGACGGTTGCGGAACTGGTGGGTCGGTCGATCGCGGATTTTGCCACCCCGCAGATGGTGAACCAGGCGCGATCCCATTGCGAGCAGGTGGTTGCCACCGGCAAACCGCAGAATCGCGTGGTCGAGTGGGGCGGGCGCCATTTCAGCCGCCGCATTCATCCCATATGCGACGAGGAAGGCAACGTGGTTCTGCTGGCGGGGTTCTCCGCGGAAATCACGGCGCGGCGCCAGGCGGAACAGAAGATCCAGGCCGAACAGCGCCTCCTTCGCGAACTGCTGGACCTGCAGGAGCGGGAGCGCAAACTCATCTCCCACGAGTTGCACGACGGTTTCGTCCAGGACATCGTAGGAGCCCAAATGCTGCTCGATGCCCTGGCCTCCAAGCCTGACCTGAAGCAGGCGCCAACCGCAGGCGAACTCGAGGCCGTGCGAGCCCTGCTCCAGAAGGCCATTGCCGAGGCCCGGCGGATGATTCGCGATCTTCGACCGGTGATCATCCGCGACGACAGCGGAGTCGTCGGCGCTCTGCACGACATGGTGGCCCAGGAAGACAAGTTGGGGGGACTGCGGATTCGCTTCGAGCACGACGTCCGCTTCCGGCGTCTGGATCCCATGCTCGAAGGCACCATTTTCCGGATCGTTCACGAAGCGCTTGTCAATGCCAGGAAGCACAGTGGCGCGGATGAACTCGCGATCCGGCTCACAGAATCGGACGACCTCCTTCTGGAAATTGAAGACCAAGGGAAAGGCTTTCAACTCAATCAGGTGCCTCCCGATCGCTTCGGCGTTCGCGGCATTCAGGAAAGGGCTCGGCTGTTCGGTGGGCAGGCTACGATCGAGAGCCAACCCGGCAGGGGTACGCGAATCACCGTCGAGCTTCCCCTGCGCGACCCGAAAACTGCCTCTAATTGGCTCCGAAAACTGGCGGATCCCGGAGCCGAGTGACGCCTCACAATCAAGATTTGCACCGACACGGAGCCCCTTCCATGCGCGATCTTCCTTCCCTGACAATTGTCCTACTCCTGCTCTGCTCCTCGGCTGTGGCCGACACGACGCTCTACGTGGCCCCCAGCGGAGACGATTCTGCTCCCGGCACGCGGCAGGCCCCTCTCGCCACCCTTGCCGGGGCACGCGATCGTGTTCGCCAGGCAAAGAGCGAAAAGCCGGAGGAGCCGATCCGCGTGGCCTTTGCCGCAGGAATCTACCACCAGGCAGCCCCCGTCGAGTTCACAGCCGACGATTCGGGCACGAAGACGGCGCCGATTGTCTATCGGGCCTGGCCCGAAGCGGAGGTTCGTTTCACGGGCGGCCTGCCCGTCGGGGAGTGGAGTCCGGTGACCGATTCGGAAATCCTCCAGCGACTTCCCGAGGCCGCACGATCCCAGGTAGTCGTGGCCGATCTCAAGAGCCAGGGAATCACCGACTTCGGGAGGTTGACCCCGCACGGTTTCTCCGTGGGTAGCCAACCTGCGGAAGCGGAACTCTTCTACGACGACCAGCCCATGACGCTGGCTCGCTGGCCCAACGAGGAGTTTCGGGGCGTCGAGGAATGTGCTTCCATCCAGCGGGTCAAGGTCGACACGGACCGCCTGAGCCGCTGGACCGAGGAATCCGATCCGTGGGTTTTCGCCTACTGGCACCACGACTGGGCCGAACTACACGAGCCGATCGCCGGTGTCGATGCCGACGCCCACGTGCTGATCCGCTCCGAAAAGGTGAAGCCCGTCTACGGGATCACCAAAGGCCGGGCTCGCTGGTATGCCTACAACCTGTTGAGCGAACTGGACCAGCCGGGTGAATACTACCTGGATCGCACCGGCGGCAAGCTCTACTTCTGGCCGCCCTCGCCCACTGGAAAGGCTGTTTTGTCCGTGGCCGACGGACTCATCCGTGGCGACGGACTGGCCCACGTGACCTTCCGCGGATTCGTTCTGGAGGCCTGCCGGGCGACTGCCGTGGTGATCAAGGGCGGAACCGATTGCCACGTGGTCGGATGCACCGTTCGCAACGTGGGGCATCGGGCCGTTTCGGCCTCGGGCGGAACCGCCCACGAGGTTTACGGATGCGACGTCTACCACTGTGGGGAAGGAGGCATTTCCCTTTCCGGCGGCGACCGGCGGACCCTCACGCCCGGCGGGCACAACGTGGAGAACAACCACGTTTATCACTACTCGCGCCGAGCGCGAACCTACAAGACGGCCATCAGCGTGAGCGGCGTGGGCAACCGGATCGCCCACAACCTGATCCACGACGGCCCCCACATGGCCCTTTCGGCGGGCGGCAACGATCATATCGTCGAATTCAACGAGATCCACAACGCGGTCTACGAGAGCGGCGACGCCGGCGCCTACTACGTGGGTCGCGACTGGACCCAGCGGGGCAACGTCCTCCGCTACAACTACTGGCACGACATCCTGGGCGGCACGGGCTACGGCGGCATGACCATCTACCTCGACGACCAGCACTGCGGCCACACGATCTACGGGAATGTGTTCGAACGGTGCCACCAGGCCGTGTTTATCGGCGGGGGCGACGACAATATTGTCACCAACAACGTCTTCCGCAACTGTCGCCGCGCCGCCCACATCGACAACCGCGGCATGGGCTGGCAAAAGGCCTTCACCGACGACCCCAACAGCAGCATCCAGAAGGCCTTCCGCGCCATGCCCGTCGACAGCGACCTCTGGAAGAAGCGCTATCCCAATCTGGCCGGGACCCTCGACGACGAGCCCAATATCCCCAAGCGCAACGTCTTCGCTCGCAACATCAGCGCCGGCGGCACGTGGGACCACATCACCAAGGCCATCCTCCAGTACCAGGCCGTGGAAGACAACCTGGTCTTCGACGACGACCCGGACTGGGTCCGACTGGTCAAGGACGACGCCGGGCGGCTTGTGAAGATCGACTTCAAGGATCCTGAGGCCGTCAAGAAGATCGGCTTCGAACCGATCCCCGTCGAGAAGATCGGCGTTTATCGCGACGAGCGGCGAGCGAGTTGGCCGGTGGAGAATCCGGTGCGCGAGGTGACGATGCCGAAGTGAAAGGGCCGGGACTTTCGAGAGCTGCGGATTCCCTGAATTGCTGGGTTAGGGCTGGAGGCTGTAGGTTTCTGATGCGAGGTCGATTGGGGTGGAAAGCCGGCTTCGATGGGTCGAAAGCCATTGTCTTGCGGTGCTTCAGCCTTAGGCCTTCAGTCTTCAGCCTTGATCTCGCCCTCATTCGTTTTCACTTCGAGATCGGCGTGGTCCAGGTGACGAGTTTGTGTTATTCTCGTGGTGGGTAACATGAGCACAGCGAGGAACACGCCGTGGGCCTCAAAATCGGAGAGTTGGGCTTCCTGCAGGAACTCGCTTCCAGGTTCGGAATCCCGGTGCCTGAATTCGTGGTGGAGCCTGTCCCCCAGTCGATTCTCAAAGACCGGTTGGAGAAGTGGGGCGGCGGCATTGTCAAGCCGGATGTCCTGACAGGCAAGCGGGGCAAGGCCGGAGTGATCCGCACGGTGGACGATTATCGGGTCGCGGTTCGCCTGCTGAAGCAGGTGGCCGCCACCGAGGTTTCCGGCCAGCAGCCGCGCACCGCCTATCTCGTCCAATCGGTCCCGGCTGATTATGAGATCTTTTCTGCCATTACTTATAATTCCCGGCTCCTGAGCCCCTCGCTCACGGTGTCGCTCGAAGGCGGCGTCGACATCGAATCGGTGCCGGAGTCGAAGAAGGTGACGATCCCCGCGGGGATCTTCCGCGGCCTGAACGCCTATGAGGCCTCGGAGGCGCTCTCCGAACTGGGCATGGAGGGGCAACTCAACGCAAAGCTGGCCCGCTGCCTGATCCGCCAGTGGGACATGTTCATTTCCACGGGGATGTTGAGCTGCGAAATCAACCCGTGGCGAGTCACTAAATCGGGGGAGATTTGGGCCTGCGACTTCAAGGCGACGCTGGACGAGAACAACCAGAAGGCCCGCGACTTGGGGATCAAGTGGCCGGAATACCCGACCAACGAGACGCCCTTCGTCGAGGAGATGCGCGAGTGGGCGGCGGCCAGTTACCGTGGCCAGGCCCACGTGAGCGACCTGGGGGGCCGGAAGATCCTTCCGCTCTTGTTCGGCGGCGGGGCCAGCACGATTATCGTCGAAACGCTCTCGCAGCTCGGCGGCGACCCCATCTTCCTCTCCGATTTCGGCGGGAACCCTCCCTACGACCGCATGAAGCAGACCGCGGCGATCTGTTTCCAGCATCACCTGGCCCAGGCCAAGTTGTTGCTGATACTTGGCGGGAAGGCCAACAACACGCGGATCGACGTCACCTTTGCCGCGATTGCCGACGCCCTGCAAGAGTGGGTCGAGGAGCACGGCCGGATCTCGATCCCCGTGGTCGTGGGTCGCGGCGGCCCCGGGCTGATCCAGGGCTTCGTCCACCTTCAGAAGGTGTTGGACGATCTGGCCATGCCCTACGTCTTTTTTGGCCCGGACACCCCGATCACCATGGTGGCCGCGTATGCGGCGGAACTGGTCAGCGTGGACCTCGAACCCAACGGAGGGGACGGGCAGTGAGGCTGCAATCCTTGGAGGACATTCTGTGCAAGGGGGATCGCGTTGCCGTCTCGAATGTGACGGGCCGCGAAGCGAGCGCCGTTTCCTTTGTCTCGCAGCTCTACTGCGACAACATCGTGGGCGGCTGGGCCCTGGGCAAGGCCGGACGCACGATCCCCATACCCAAGGCCCACGATATCCCGGTCTTCGGCCAGTTCGACGTCCTCATGGACGACCTGCCCGACGACCGGAAGCCGAACAAGATCATCGTCTACAGCCCGCCGGATGCCGTCTATGGCGACGTCAAGGAGGTGATCGCGCACGGTCGCAACCATGTCGACACGATCTTCGTGATTACCGAGCACGTTTCCGTCGAGGTCACCGCCAAGCTCCGCCGCCTGTGTGATATCGAGGGGTTCGACATCCTCGGGTGCAACACGCTGGGCGTGATCAACGTCCACGACAAGGTCCGCGTCGGCGCCGTTGGCGGCGACTCGCCTGAGGAGACGTTCCTGCCCGGAAGCGCGTGCCTGATCTCCAACTCGGGCAACATGGTGAACACCATGGCCGGCTATCTCCAGTCGGCCGGACTGGGGGTGTCCTACGGGATCTCCACGGGCAAGGACTCCCTGATCCTCACGCCGCTGAAGGAGTTGCTTCCCCTCGCGGAGCGCGATCCCCGCACGCGGCTGACGGTGCTCTACGTCGAGCCGGGGGGGACCTACGAACAAGAGGCCCTGGAGCTGGCCGCGCGCGAAGGGTTCACCAAGCCGATCCTCGTCTACGTGGCCGGCTCGTTCGCCGACGACACGGGGATCTCGCTGGGGCATGCGGGTTCCGTTGTGGAGGGCCCCAACACGTCGGCGGCGGCCAAGATGGCCCTGTTCGACGACTATTTCGGCGTGCCGGTCTTCGACCCGGCGCAAGAGAAAGAAACCGTCGCCCAGTTGGAGCAGACCCGCAAGGGCATCCGCATCAACACGCTGCACGACCTGGTGCCGGCGGCGGCCGCGCTGATGACCGCGCTGGGATTGAAACGCGACTTCACGCCGAAAAGCCCGCTGGTGCTCAAGCCATGGATGATCAATCTGGGTGGGTTGTCGAGGAGGCTGCCGAGCCATCTCGTATTGCACGCGGAGACGATCATTGAGCCCTACGGCTCGATGCTGGCGAAGCACACCAAGAGCCGGCTCGGGCGCACGCCCTCGCGGCAGGCGATGCGTCACACGTCGCATGCTTCAAGCAACGACGGCGCCACGCCCCGCGTCTACGGCTGGTCGCTGACGAACTTGATGAAGCGAGGGTCCTTCGTCGAGGCCATGCTGCTCTACTGGCTGGGCCGGCCGGTGCGCCACGAGTTTGAGGTCAAGCTGACCGAGATGAGCCTGATTGCGTCGCTGACAAACGGCCCCGGCACGATCTCGGCCCAGGGCGCCAAGCTGGCCGCTTCGGCCGGGAACGAGCCGAACACGGCGATGATGGCCACGTTGGGCTCGATCGGCTCGATTCATGGCGGCAACGGCAAGAAGGCCGCCCGGTTGCTGATCGACATCTTCGGCGGCACGGAGATGGTGAACCCCTACGACCAACAGGACGCTCCGGACCTGGACAAGCTGGCGCATGGCTATGTGTCGGAGTTCAAGAAGCGCAAAGCCGCGTCGAAGGAAGCGGGGATGGACTACGAGCGCGTGCCCTGTTTGGGACATCCGGTCTTCAACCAGGAGGCCGTCAACTACGATCCCCGCGAGCGCGTGATTCACGAATATCTGGCCGAGCAAGGGCTGTACAACGTGTTCCTCGACTTCTACCACCGCCTGGCCCAGGAGTTGATGACGCAGCAGGCCACGAGCAAGGTGCATGCGGTCAACGTCGACGCGGCGCTAACCTGCGTGATGATGGGGATCGCCTGGCCGCTCTTGGTCGACAAGCGGCTCACGGTCGCGCGTGCCTTGGACCTGCCGTTTCTCACCTTTGCGATGGGCCGCGTTGCCGGGGGCGCCGGCGAGTATTTGGATCACCGCGAGAGCGGGACCACCATGGACATGCGTGTCCCGGTTTCCGAATGCCGCTTTCTTGGGCGGTCGGTTGATTGAGGGAGCGGGTGTTGATCGAGGCGTAGGTTGGCTCTCCAGAGCCGACAAATCGAATCGTCACCGGCATTCCATTGCCGCAAATCAGCGGGAGTATTGGGGTTCAATTGACGGACATTTATGGTCGTTGTTCGTATTAGGCCCGTTGAACAAGTAGGTCACCGCTCGCCGAGCGGGACCTTGAAATGGCAAACCGCTCGACAGTTCAGGAACCGTGCGGCGCCCGGTACCTACCAACGCGGCTCGCGCCGCGTTTTTCAACGGGCTGCTAGGGCCGCCTGCGGCGGAAAAGGGCCGTAAACGGCCCTGTTATGGCTTCGTTGATGCCGTTCCTGTTTGTGGACAAGGATGGGGTTGTCAGCCCCCGGAGTCCAAATAATGGGCGCCATGCCGCGTAGCGGCATCACAACCGACCGACAAGTGGCCACCGAGTGGCGTGTGTCGTGCCACTACGTGGCACATTCATAACTTACCGACAAGTCCAGGGGTTCCACCCCTGGCTATTCAGATTGCACCACTACGTGGCGACCCGTCCTCACGCCCCGTAAACTTCAACCGGTGGGCGGTCCTTCCACTTGCCCTGGGTGAAATCGGGGAAGTCGACCGTGGCCCCGTTGCGGGCGACGGAGGCAATTGACAGCGGCGTGATCACGCTCCAGGTGGCGGCGTCGTAGACGTCCTGGGGGAAGGGCGTACGGTTGCGGATGGCCTTGAGGAATTCGTAGACCGTCACGTAGTCGCTGCCGCCGTGGCCGCCGTACTGCCGGGCCTGCTCTTCCAGGGCCGTCCACAGGGGATGGGCATACTGATCCATGTAGGTAGCGAAGGGTTCGTAGGTGTGGGCCTTGGGCGACGTGCCTTCCAGGTAGATCTCGCCGCCGGCTCCACCATGATGGATGCCCTTCGTGCCCTGGAGGCGGAAGATGAGGTCGTAAGGGCGAGGCGTGTTGCAGTCGTAATAGAGGGTGACCGTCCGACCCTTCTCGGTTTGCAGGAGGCACGTGTTCACGTCGCCCTGGGCGTAGTCGCGCCGGGCTAGCGGATGGTCCGGGCCGAACTTCTCGGCCGCGTAGCGTTTCAACCCGGCCGATTTCGTGCTCACGCTCGACAGGCGGGTGAAACGGTCGCCACGATTGATGTCCATCCACTGGGCGATGGGACCGATAGGGTGCGTGGGGTAGAGGTTGCCGTTGAGCTTGGCGGAGTGTTCGCCCCGCCAGGTGAGCCGGCCATCGTCGGTGAACGCCAGGAACCGGCAGTCGTGCTGGTAACCGCCTTCGGCATGGAGCAGGTCGCCGAAGACGCCTTCGCGAACCATCCGCAGCAGGACCAGGGCGTCCTGGAAGTAGCAGACGTTTTCAAGCATCATGCAGGGCATGCCCGTCGCTTCCGAGGTGCGGACCAACTCCCAGCATTCTTCGACTGTGCCGGCGGCGGGCACCTCGGTCCCGGCGTACTTGCCGGCCTTCATGGCGCCCACGGCGATCGGCGTATGCCAGTTCCACGGAGTGGCCGTCAGCACAGCGTCCAAGTCATCCCGCTCAACGAGTCGCTGCCAGTCGAGATCGCCCTTCGTGTAGGCTTCGGGGCGTTTCCCGTTTGCCTTTTCCACGGTGTCTTGAGCCCGGGCAGCCCGATCGGGCACGATGTCGCAGACGGCCGGTATCTCGACGCCCGGAAACAGGAGCATGGTTCGAAGCAAATGGGAGCCGCGACTTCCCACGCCTACCATGCCGATGCGAATGGTACGACCTGGTTCGCCCCCCCGGGCCGCCCCTTGGGACGCGGCCAACGTGGCGCCGGCAGCAACTGTTGCCGCCGTTTGCAGGAACGATCGTCGGGTAGCGAAGTCGGAATCGGACATGGTCATTCTCCCGGTTAGCAAACGGCAGAGATTGTTCCGGGGACGTCGGTTGAGAAGGGGCCCCGGAAATAGCCCATCAGCATGCCGCTCTTCTTAGACAAGCGGCGGGGCCCTGTCAAGCTTTCGCCCCGGTTTGGCAGGGGTGAGATGGCTCCTCCAAGAGCCCGGCTTCGACCACGGGCGGCTAGAAATTCCAGAGCAACGTGAGCGTGTAGTCGAGATCGTTGGCCTTGTTGTCCTCTTCCGGGGTGCTGTCGTAGCGGTCCAGCACGCTGACCTTGAGGCTCAGATTGGTCTCTTCATCAAGGAGCACTTCCCAGGAGGCCTTTGACTTGAGACGGTAGTCGACGAAATCGGTTACATCGGGGGAGTATTCCGTCGACGCCGAGAGCTTCTGGCGTTCGTTCAGCTTGTGCGTCAGTTCCATGCTGAAGACGGCTTCGGGGACCATGTCCTCGTCGCTGCCGCCAACCTCATGGGACGTACCGCCACCGACACGTGCCAGCAGCGAGGTGTCGTCGTTCTTAACCAGTTGACGCCCGAGACCCGTATCGTACGAAAGCCGGATGTCAAAGGCCTTGAACTCGTCGTATTCGGTCGTTTCGTGGAAGAACCACGTCCAGGCCGAATCTTCGAACAACAACTCCCAGCGAATCTCGCTATCGAGGCGGTGAGCGGTTTCCACAGAATCGGCCGTCTTGCGATCGTATTTCAGATCGAAATCGAGAATATGGCGTTCCGTTTCCCGCTTCGCATCCAGGCCGATCAGATAATTGAGCGTGGGGCTGTTGCCCTCGGAGCCGGAAAGTCCGATCTCCACGTTGCCCTCCCACTGGTCGAGCCAGAAAACGGGGTAGTCGTACCACTCCGTGGGAATCTCTTCGACGATCAAGGCTTCGTCTGCCCCTTCGGGCAAAGGCTCTTCGCCGGGTTCCACCTCCGACGCTGCTGCCGGTTCTGTTTCCTCAGCCGGGGTGGCTGGCTCAGACGCCGGTGCGGTCACGTCGGCCTCCGCGGGCGTGGTTGGAACCAGGGCGGGAGCGACAGGAACTGGATAAGTCAGCGGTTCGGCTGCCGGGGAGGGGGCTGCGAAGGGCGCTGAATAGGGCGCTGCTACCGATGCCGAATAAGGCGTCCCGCCGGTAACCGGATCGGGAGTGGAGTAGGGCGTGGCATAGGGGGTTGAGTAAGGCGTTGAATAGGGCGCTGTAGCGGGGGCCGAATAGGGCGTTTCATTGACGGCGGGACCGGCAACCGAATTGGGTATCGTGGCGGCAGCGGGATAGGGCGTCGGATACGTGGCCGGATAGGAGGGGACGCCGTAGGGGTTCGGGGCGGCATACTGGACCGGCATGGTTGCATCGGGGGAAGCAAGCGTCGGTGCCGGGGACGTTACCTGGGGGAGCGAACCGTATTGGCCCGCACCGTACTGGTCGATGGTGGGGTAATACTGCTGTGCGAAGAGCGCGGATCCCGCCAGCAGAGAGAAGAGTGTGCTCAATAGAAAAGGCCGAACCACGGATATTGTCTCCTGTCCCAAGCAGAGCAGCACGCGACGGTGATTACGTAAGATCCCTGAGAAAAATGCGGGGCAACGGTAGCAGAAGAGGCTTCAACGAGCAAGGGAATTTGGCGGTAAATGGGGGACGACAGTCGAGGAAAATGGGATGAAAAATGTTGGACGAAGGAGCAAAAAACCGCTAATTGATAACAACAGCTGGGGCAGCCAATGCGGCTGAATCTGGCCCTTTTGGCTCATAGGAGGGGTGAGATATGCCGCGGGCCGTTCTTCTCTAAATGGGGGGGGGCAGTAGGTGCTCGAAGAACGAATGGGACGGAGATTGGCTGCGTACCACTTCCTCAGCGGACCAGAGCAGCCCAAGCTACTCTTGCGGCTCCCTCTTTGGAACTAATCCAGCCGGCGAACTGGTCCGGATTATTCATGGGCGTGGACGGTCAAGTTACCACGCCCATCGCTTCGCTCTGGGACGAGCCACCCGTCCACGACGTGGTGCCTTTGATCGGAAACGTGGGGTGGTGACGCTTTCCTTTCCGGGCGGCCTTGGCTTACAATAGAAGCTTGTTCTGCTGTGACGACCTTTGCCCCCCCAGACCTACCGGAACAAGATCGCATGTTCTCTCTTCGCTCCAAGTCCTGCATGGCCCGTTTATTCTCGATGGTTCTGGTCGCCTGGACGGTTCTGGGCGGACTGGTGATGGCGGCCGAGGAGATGGGGGCCGCCGACAAGGCCGCGGAAAGCGCCAAGGGGCCGGTCTGGGCCATTTCGTACATCGTCGTGCTGCTTCTGGTGGGTGCCGGCGTATTCGCGACGGTGCGAGGTTCGGGGCGACGGGATCGAGCCAAGCCGGAAGACTTCAAGGCCGTCGTGAAGCATTGATTCTTGCGCCTTCTTCCATGACTCTCCCCTTGCGGGAGCCCCTAGTGTCCTGAGTTGTTAATTCGCTGCATTTGTTCGGCTGCCCTTTTCCGAGCAAAAGCACGAAACTCGATTCAACGGACTTCTAACTCAGGACACTAGCAGCCCGTTGAACAACTCGATTGCCCACTATCAGAACACCGGCAGTAAGTCAAACGGGCCCTGAATTGGCAACGTTTGCTTCGCTTCATGGTCCCGCTCGGCGAGCGGTGACCTACTTGTTCAACGGGCAGCTAAGGCAACTGGGGGCGAGCGCGGGTTCTCTTGCGGCTGCGCCGCCCTGACGATTTTCCGACTCTGTCAACAGAAGTGGTGAACAGAATGCGGAAAATCATCAGGGCCACCCGGGATTCCTGAATTGCCAAGCGACGGAGCAGGTCTTCTCCCCGACTGGCCCCAAAAAAACACGCTGGGGAAGAGCCCAGCGTGCGAGGGGTGATTCATTTGGCGGGGAGCCGTTCGGGCCCCCAAGCGATTTCAGCTCAACCAAGCGACTTGCGAACGCCTTCGAGCTGACCGGCGGATCCGAGTACCGTGTTCTTGTGGGTGATGTACTCGGCGTAGGCGGCCATGAACTTCTTTCCGGGCGGACGAAGGTCGAAGTTGGCCGGGTCGTCGCGGAACGACTCGCGGTGGATGGCACACCAGACGAGGCGTCCGTCCGTGTCGATGTTGATCTTGCAGACGCCGAGCTTGGCGGCCGGCAGGTATTGATCTTCGGCCACGCCACTCGAGTTGGCCATTTCGCCGCCGGCGTTGTTGATTCGGTCGACCCATTCCTTGGGCACGCTGCTCGAACCGTGCATGACGAGGGGGAAGTCGGTAGGGACGACCTTCTGGATACTCTCCAGGACGTCGAAGCGGAGCCCCTGGCTGCCCGAGAACTTATAGGCGCCGTGGGAGGTGCCGATCGCCACGGCGAGGGAGTCGCACCCCGATTTCTCAATGAACTCAGCGGCCTGGTCCGGCTCGGTCAGGCACACGCTACCGACGATGTCTTCCTCGACGCCGCCGAGTTGGCCCAGTTCGGCCTCGACGACGATGCCCTTTTCGTGGGCCTTGTCGACAACGCGCTTGGTGATGGCGATGTTCTCGGCGAACTCGTGGTGGGAGGCGTCGATCATCACCGAGCTGTAGAAGCCGCTATCGATGCAGTCGTAGCAGGCTTCTTCCGTGCCGTGGTCCAGATGGACGGCGAAGATGACTTCCGGGAACACCTGTTCCGCGGTGCGGATCATGGCTTCGAGGAAGCGTTTGTCGCTGTAGCCACGAGCCCCACGGGAGATCTGGACGATGAAGGGAGCGGCCTTGCCGCCATCGACGGGATCTTCGTTCGACCCGGACTTGCCGAGGTTGCCGCGGAACAGACCGACGGTCTGTTCGAGGTTGTTGATGTTGTAGGCGCCGATGGCATAGTTGCCATAGGCATGCTTGAACAACTCTTTGGTCGTAACGATCATGGGATTCGGTTCTCCTGTGGTGGCCCGTTCCGTGGAACATCCCATCCGGTTGAGGACGGTTCCTCTTCCGCTTATGGAAACTCCCTACAGGACGGAGCGACTGTAGAACAAAAGCGATTTGCCGACCCGCCGAAACCTCCTCGAGTCGGGGCGGCGGGCGGAGGGTTGGCCAGGGAAGTGGCTGGGGGCGACAAAGCCGCCAACGGAAAGGAGCAGCCACCCAGGCAGAATGGTCGGCTCCCGACCATTCTCAATAAACCAAGAATTTTACCCGAACGGCGCAAGCTCTACCAGGGCTGGCGACCCGTCCGGAGGGGGTGGAACAGCACCGTCGGACCGTCCCGCCCAAGAGCTCCAAAATCCGGCAGCAGGCCCTGCCGGGACCCCGCCTGCATGCGAGTATCGGCTCGCTGCTCAAATCGGATGAGGAGCTTTGCTTCAGGACGGGTCAGGGGAGAAAGTCGCCTTGCACTCGCCACGGTTTGGGGTCGCCCAGTCACAGTGTGGGCAGAAGCGGCGTCGCCAGAGGAGCTCGCCACGCGCGGCTTTGCCGCACCCCAACCAACCCGCGGCCCCAAGCGGCACGAGCTGTCCGCAACGTGGACATGGCGACTGAACGGGTGGCGTCCAGCCGCAGGCCGAGCACGGCCCGACTTCCATGGACCGGGGGCCGATCGCGACGAGCACGTTCCCGACCGTTTCGGACGGTCCTCCTGTCGGCCCCCAGCATTCGGCGAACTCGGACCATGGCAGAACGGTTCGGGGGCCGCGCTGCGGATCGTGCAGTTCGATGGTTTGTCCATCGAATCGCACGAGCACGCTGTAGTGGCCGCAGGGCGACTGGCGATCGAGGCGATGATTGAGGATCACGCGAAGCTGCGTCTCGGCCAGGCGATTGAGCAAGTCGGCGGGCTGGTCGGTTTGAAGGATCGCGGCCTCGAAGCCTTGTCGGCAAGCGTCCAGGGCAAGGCGGTGTGTCCGCGCGGCGTGGACTCCGGGCCGGACCTCTTCCGCGATGCGTTGCCAGACGGAACGTTGCTGGCACGTGAGCCCCAACGAGCGATAGACCATGGTGAGCGCCGCCGCGCCACACGTTCGGCTGCGGTCGATGGACAGTTGGGGCTCGAAGGGGATGGGCGTCACGTCGTGCAATTCGTTTCCGTCAGGACGTTCTCCGTCTCACTCGCCGCGCTCCCGCTCCGGAAGAAACAGCAGTCTCCTCCGGCGGACAAGGCCGTGTCGAGTGCGGTTTCCGCCCTGGCGATCATGTCGTCGGCGTCGTCGTGCATCCCGGCCTGGGCGGTGCCGATACTCAACGTGAATCCTACCGATCCCGAGGGCGTGGGCAAAGGGCATTGTTGGCTCAGCTTGCGAATCTGTTCGGCCATGGTCATGGCCTGGACCGGGTCGTAGCCGGTGGTCAGCACGGCGAATGTCTGGGCGTCGAATCGTGCCACCGCGCCGCGCCGGCGGGTGATGGCGAGAAGAACCGTGGCAATCGCATCGAGGAGCCGATTGCCAATGTCGCCCCCGTGCTCTTCCAGGTGCTCTTGGAACTGGTCGGGCTGGACGAAGAAGATCGTCGGGCTGGCTGCTCCGTGCTGGGTCGCCTCGAGTGATTCGGAGAGCCTGGCCAGGAAGGCGGATCGATCCAGGAGGCTCTTCGGCAGACTGGCGGCGCGGCCGGGGGTCGGACCTGCTTCAGGCGTTGCCGTCTTGGCGACCGGTTCGGGAGCCTGCTGGGGCTCTGGTTCCGGGGTGGGCTCGGTGGTGCTGGCGGGTGTCGGCGTTTCAAAGGGGTGCGACTCGGAACCGTCGTTCCAGTAGGTCCGGTTTCGTCCGCCTTCCTTAGCGGCGTAGAGAGCGGCATCGGCTCTCTCGATCAATTCAGCCGACTTTTCACCCGAGGCGACGAGGGCGACGCCCAGGCTTGCCGTGACGTGCAATTCCTTGCCGTCGTGGGAGAGCCGTGAGTCGTCGAGGGCCTTCCGGATGGCGTCGGCGCGGCGCGATGCCTCTTCGAGGGAGGTCGCGGGATGGATCACGGCAAATTCTTCGCCGCCGAAGCGGGTCACGATGTCTGCGGAAGGGACGGCGTCAACGTACACCTTGGCCGCGTGCTGGAGCACGAGGTCGCCCACCTGGTGCCCGTGGGCGTCGTTGAACTTCTTGAAATGGTCGATATCGAGGATCGAGATGGCGAACGGTGTTCCCTGGTCCTGGAAGCGTCGGGTGAGAGCAGCGATCTTGTCGTCGAAGACCCGGCGATTGGCCAGACCGGTCAGTGCGTCGGTCCGGGCTGCCTCGGTTTGCGACTTGATTTCCTCAGCCTGCAGGCGAAGTTGCTCCTCGGCCGAATCGAGCTGTTGCTGCATTTGGCTGTTGGCAGCGAGAAGCTGAGACACGGCGTTGACGACGACCGCTGCGTCATTGCTGTCGTCGGCCGTCAACTGGTTGTTGATCGCTTCCACTTGCGAACTGTGCTCCCCCACGTCGGCCGCCACGCCGGCCGCCAAATCATGCAGGCGGGCCAGGATGACCTCTGCCTGGTCTATCCGAGAGCGAGACCCGGTGTGAGTACTCCTGGATAATTGCGCCGCCCTTCTCCAGAACCAACCCGCGAGGGTTCCCAAAACGGCAATCAATGCGGACAGTGACAAGTCTACCAAAGCAATCGACATCGACGAGATCCCCTTAATCCCTTCCGATACTTTCTGGAGAACAGCCTGATGGACGTTCTCGCTAACACTGAAGAATCGACGGATTCGTGCCAACCTTCGATCGCTGCCCGCGAGAGAATTGGTCTTGGCAGCAAGAGGCCAAGGCGATTCTCCAAATCGACGGCAGCATGATCCGTTCGATCCCTCTGCGTAACAGTAGGTTACGGTCACAGGCGGGGGAAAGCGGCATGGGCCTGAGTTTTGACGACCACGAGGGGGAAGCCGGACGAATTTTCGGAATCAAGGGAGCAGTCGGACTACCCTGAACTGGGGGGGCGTCGGCCATGGAGCCACCGGACCGTCAGGAAACGGAGTCTGGGGAAGCACGATCACGGGCTTGGGGCCGCAAGCCCGGGAAACCGCTATTCCCCCGATTGGGCGTTCGTGCCAAAATGGGCGACCCCAGCTGCCAATGGGCATGATAGGGGCCCCTAGCATCGGGGCAGGAACAACGGTTGTAGATTGTCGCCATTCGTTCCACCAAAAGGCGTTTGTTCGCGGAGCGAACAACGACACTTGTTGTGCCCCTTAGTTTTCCATGGAGGGAATTCCGGTGCGTCGACAGATGGTGCTCGACTACCTGGTTTACGTCGTCGTACGGCTGTTCATTTGCATCGTCCAGGCGATTCGCCTGGAAACAGGCGTTGCGATCGCCGACGGATTTGCCTGGTTTGCGGGCGACGTGTTGCGATTGCGTGGGAAGGTCGTGGACGAGAATCTGCGTCATGCCTTTCCCGATCTGAACGAGAAACAGCGGCACGAGTTGACGCGGCGCATGTGGCGGCACCTGATCCTGCTGGTGCTGGAAGTGGCTCACGTGCCGCGGAAAATCCACTCGACAAACTGGCGGAAATTCGTTCGGGTGCGGAATGTGGAACCGCTTATCCGGGCTTTTCTGGAGAATCGTTCCGTCGTGGTCGTGACGGGCCATTTCGGCAATTTCGAGGTCGGCGGCTACATGCTGGGCCTGTTTGGGTTCCCCTCCCACAGCGTGGCGAGAACGCTCGACAACCCCTATCTGAACGACTTTCTCGAACGTTTCCGGGGCGCCACGGGGCAGCACATCATCCCGAAAAATGGCGGCTACGATCAGATCCTGGAGGTTCTTGGCCATCGGGGAACGATGGCCTTCCTGGCCGATCAGTCCGCCGGCCCCAAGGGCTGCTGGGTCGATTTCTTCGGACGTCCCGCCTCAACGTACAAGGCCATCGCCCTGCTGGCCATGGAGCACGACGCACCGATCGCCGTCTGCTATGCCCGGCGGCTCAATAAGCCCATGCAGTTCGAAATGGTGGTTTCGGACATGATCGATCCCCGGGACACGGACGGACAGGTGAGCTCGGTCAAGGAGCTGACCCAGTGGTACACCCACAAGCTCGAGGAAGCGATCCGCGAAAACCCCGAGCAATACTGGTGGGTGCACCGGCGCTGGAAGGACACGCGGCGGAAGAAAAAGACGCTCGCCAAGGCGGCGTGAAGATCACGCGCACGCCTGCATTTTGTTGCGTCCCGATCGCCGCATTGAATCGGCTGGAAGTCGCAACGGCATGACTTCCATCATCGGTGGATGCCCTGCTCTTGTATCGCCGCGCTGCGCGGGCTTCCAATTCGCTTTGGCTTCACTTTTCCACAGGCTTACGCCTGAGGCTACAATCGTATCGCCCGCTGCGCGGGCTGTCCTTGGCAGTAAGTCCGCGCAGCGCGACGAAACACCTGTAGCCACGCGGCGTAAGCCCGTGGATTCTGACGCAGGGCGATCTTCGCGAAGCCCGCGCAGCGCGGCGACACGAAGGACATGTCGGAACACTGCAGTTTCTCCACTTCCTTCATGCCATACGCCACTCAACCTGAGACCTTCTGTCAGCGAATGCTCTTGTCAGGCAGCTCCTTCTTCACACCCTCGTCCAGGGGCATCTTGTCGGGAACGGCGCCGGTTTCCACGAGGAGCCGCTCAAGTTCGGCCTTCAGTTCGGCAACCTTGTCGGCATAGCGGGGGTCGTCAACCAGGTTGTATTTTTCATCGGGATCGGCCGAGAGGTGGAAGAGGTCGGCCTTGTGGCGATCGGGGCCGCCGTCGCCGTGGGGATAGCGGACGTATTTCCAGTCGTCCGTGCGAACGCAGCGGACGTTGGGCGTGTAGGGAAACTGTTTCTCATAGTTGTAGTGGTAGAGCATGCTCTTGCGCCAGCCGGGGTCGGCCTGGCCGCTGGCGAGTTTCTTCCACGAGCGACCGTGGGTTTTCTTGACGGGCGGCAGACCGCAGATGTCGAGAATGGACGGCGAGAAGTCGGTGGTCAGGGTCATCTGCGGAACAACGCGGGGCTTGTCGGTGGGCGTGAGGCCGGGATAGCGGACGACTAGCGGGATGCGGATGCTGGGTTCGTGGGCGGTCCGCTTGTCGACCATGCCCTGCTCGCCGGCCAGCAGGCCGTTGTCGGAGGTGAAGATGATCAGCGTGTTGTCGAGTTCGCCGCGATCGGCCAGGAACTGGTAGAGGCGTCCCACGCTGTCGTCGACGGAGAGGATGGTGCCCCAGTAGGCGCGGTTCATGTTGGCGAAGGCGGCGACGCCTTGCGGCGAGTCATCGGGCCAGTCCTTGCGCCACTCGAACAAGGGGCCGTAGATGCCGTGCCACGTGTCGAGCCGCTCCTTGTACCAGGAATCGTTGTCATCCAGCAGAAACGCGCTGGCCGGGTAGGGAACGTTCACGTAGTCGAAGGCGTGTTCGTATTTCTTCTCCGGGAAATAGAAGCTGTGGGGCGCCTTGTGTCCGATCATCAGGGACCAGGGCTTTTTGCTGGAACGATTCTTCAACCAGTCCTCGGCCATGTCGGTGACGACCGTCGTGTAGTAGCCCTTGACCAGGCGGCTTTCTCCGCCGTTGAAGCGGAACTTGTTGTCGAAGTACTGGCCCTGTCCCTTGTGGGTGACGAAGTAGTCGAAGCCGCCGCGGACGTCGTCGTTCGCCTCCCCCATGTGATACTTGCCGATGTAGGCCGTCTCGTATCCCGACTTCTGAAGTTCCGCGGGCCAGGTCGGCATGTCCTCGGGATACTCGGTGAAGTTATTGGAGACGCCGTGGGTGTGGGCGTAGAGCCCGGAAAGGATCGACGCACGACTGGGCGAGCAGAGCGAGGTGGTGCAGAAATGATTGGGGAAGTAAACGCCTTCATGGCCCAGGCGATCGATGTTCGGCGTGGCGATGACGGCATCGGGATTGAGGCTGACGCAGTCCCAACGCTGGTCGTCGGTGAGAATGAAGAGCACGTTGGGACGTTCGGCCGCCACGAGCCGGGAGGAAAGGACCAGGGCCAGAACGGCAAGTGCGAGAGCGGTTTTTGCGAGGGTCTTCATCGTTTGCTGATCCTTGTCTGCGGAACGACTGGATGCGTTGTCGGAAAAGTCACCCTACTCCGGTGGACCTGGGAAGTCAATCAAGTGATGAATGTCCAAAAGATGCGAGTGGGGTCAAAAAAGCGTGGGAATTGGCGCGATGCATTCGGGGCCCTCGTTGGTCGGACGGTTTACGTAGGTGCTGACCGGGCAGGCCTTCATCGCCTTCGCGTCGAAGGGAACGAGGAGATGCTTGACCGATTCAGGACCTGACAGGGACGCGTCGAGCCACTGGTCATAGCACTCGGGAGAGAGAATGACGGGCATGCGATCGTGAATCGGCTCCATCAAGGCGTTCGGAACGGTGGTGAGAATCGTACACGATTCGATCAGGCTGTGATCAGGCCCTTCCCAGGACTCCCAGAGGCCGGCCATGGCAAAAGGGCGTTGGTCAGCCATCTCGATGAAAAAGGGCTGCTTGGTCTTGCCGCGTCGCCATTCGAAGAACCCGTCGGCAGGGACGAGGCAGCGTCGACGACGAAAGGCGGCTCGAAAGGCCGGCTTGTCGGCCACCGTTTCGCTTCTCGCGTTGATGGTCCGATTTCCGATGGCGGGATCTTGGGCCCAACTGGGAATCAATCCCCAGCGGACGGAAGTTAGTTCTTTCTGGGGGAGCGACGTATCTGGGCGGAGCCGAACCACCAGGACGGGCTGGCTTGGGGCGATGTTGAACCGCGGTGCGAAGATGTCCACAGCCAAGGCTCCGAATTGCTCGGCCAGGGCGCTGGTCGACGCTCGCAAAGTGAACCGTCCGCACATTCGAGTCGCTCGATACTACGCGTAAGTCTTTATTTGGATTATTCTTCCGTCTCGCCGACGAAACAGGGGGGCGGGCAAGTCGAAGGTTGCGGGAGCATCAGGGGCCCCGGCAGAGTCTCTGGGACCCACCCGTCCGTGCGATCCGTTTTGTTCAGGAAGCTCTTCCCATTTTAAGGGCGTCTCATGTTCGGTTCCATCGGACGCCGATAAACCAGTGTGAGGCAATGAATTAGAGGGCTTATGTATGCGCGGAAGGATCCGCCAATGCTTGTCATCATCAGCGATCTCCATTTGACCGACGGAACGTGTGGCCCAACCACTTCAGCGGGGGCGTTCGAGATTTTCGTGGAGAGGCTCCGCGAACTCGCCCAGGCGGCGTCGTGGCGATCGAGCGGTCGCTATCACCCCATCTCCCATCTCGACGTCGTTCTCCTCGGTGATGTGCTCGATCCGATTCGGTCGTCCCAATGGCTGGCTCGCTCCAACGTCCGTCCGTGGCAGAATCCGCACGACGCGGAATTCACGGGGCTCATCTCGAAGATCACGACGGATATTCTCGAGCACAACGAAGCCGGCCTCGGCTTCCTGCGAAACCTGTCCGGGAGTTCGGGCCTGACAGTTCCGGCAGCCCTTCGATCGGGGAAGATCAACCACGATGGAGAAGCGCACCCCGTCCCCGTTCGGATTCACTACATGGTTGGCAACCACGACTGGTTTTACCATCTTCCGGGGCCGAAGTACTCCGGGCTCCGGAAGCGGCTTGTCGAAAAGATGGGGCTGATCAACGATCCGGAAGAACCCTTTCCCCACGATCCGGCCGAGTCGGACCTGCTCCTTTCCGTCATGCGCCGGCACAAAGTGACGGCGCGCCACGGCGACCAGTTCGACCCGATCAATTTCTCGGGCGATCGCGACCTGAGCAGCCTGGGCGATTGCATTGTGATCGACCTGTTGAACCGGTTCGCCAATGAAGTGGCACGGGAATTGAGCGAGGATCTCTCGGCGGCGACGATCCTCGGGCTGCGCGAGATCGACAACGTTCGGCCCCTGCTGCTGATTCCCGTGTGGATCGAGGGTCTACTGGAGCGAACGTGCGACTACCCGTCGCTGCGCAAACGGGTCAAGTCGGTCTGGGATCGGCTCGTCGAGGAATTCCTGGAGATCAACTTCGTCCGTCAACACGACACCTGGAATCCCTTCGATCTGGTCGACGGTTTGCAGCGGGCCCTTCGCTTCAGCAAGCGTCTGCCCGTGGGGTGGGCCAGTTCGATCGTGGCATGGACGAACAAGATCCGAGGGGCGGAAGGCGACTCGTACCACCGTCACGCGCTCACGGAGCAGGATTTCCGCAGTCGCCGTTCCAAGTGCGTGGTGTACGGACACACGCACGTGGCCGAATGCGTGCCCCTGGATGCCAGCTATGCGTCCGGCTGCGTTCTCAACCAGGAGTACTTCAATACGGGGACGTGGCGGCGCGTGTATCGCCAGACGCACCTGGCTCTCGATCAGCACGAGTTCATCCCGCGGGAGGTGATGACCTACTCGGCGTTCTTCCACGGAGACGAGCGAAAGGGACGTCCCTACGAGACCTGGACCGGTTCGTTGGGGTGCCGCCCCATGGAGCAGTCGATCCATCGCATCGACCGGGGCAGCGTACGCCACAACGCTCCGCACCAGCCAGCGCCCGTTCCCAAGTTGCACAGCCACGGGCCGCACTTTGCCAACCCGGCCGTCGAATCGCCGATCGTGGGCCTTGAGCAACTCGATTAACTCGGACTGAGCGTGCCACCCTGTGTCGAGCCCTTGGCCCCGTTCAGCCGCCGCACTGCTTGAGCAGTGTGAGGAACTTGGCCTTCATCTTGGAGCCGCCGAGGTTCGGATGGAGGACCTGGAGGAGCGTGACCATCTTGCGGGCTTGCTCCGGGTTGCCGAGGCGGTAGTGCAGAAGGGCGATGGAGTACTTGGCCCGGTACCAGCGGGGACTCGTTTCCGGCGAACGCTTCTCGATCGTTCGCCAGAGGGCGAGAGATCTTTCGACGGAGCGTCGATCGTTGGCCAGGGCGAGCATGGTGGCAAGTTCTTCCTGAACCGTGCCGTCGTCGGGGTGTTTCTGGGCAAGTTGCTCGTAGGCGGCGACCGCATCGGCCTGGCGACCTGCGTCGCGCAGGGCCCGTGCGGAGAGTTTCTGGAGGGTGAGCAGTTGCTCGGCTGTGAGCAGATCGCCCTGGTGGTTGAGGAGGTTGATCGTCCGGAGTTGGAGGTTGGCCAGTTCGCCGCGAACGGTGGAATCGGCGTCCTCGGCCAGTTGGGCGAGGCTTTCGAGCACGGCCAGAAGCCGCTCCTTGGAGCCGCCCGAGACCTGGTCGAGCAGGGCGCTGGCTTCGGGAAGTCGTTGTTGTCCGGCCAGGGCGCCCACGCGCAGCGACTGGGCAGCTGCACGCCACGCGTCCGGAGCGTCGCCGGCTCCCTGCAGCGCTGCAACAAGAATTGTCTCGGCCCTGCGAAAGCCTTCCTGTTTGTCGTGGAGCCAGAATTCGGCGGCGCCCAGCACCGCCTGCCGTGCCAGGGGGCTCCAGCGTTGGGGCGGGTCTCCGTCGGGCGAGAGCACGAGCGATTCGAACCAGCGGGCGGCCTCCACAGCAATCGGCGCCACCGGTTCGCCTGCCGCCTGCGCCGATCTCAGGCGGTTCTGATAGCAGCGGCGCACCGCCTGGAGCACGTCTTCGAGTCGATCGAAATCGGGGGAAATCTGTTGGTAGGCGGCGAGCGCATCCGACCAGCGAGACTGGGACTCGCAGACCCGGGCCAATTGCCAGCGGACGGCATCGGCCGTGGCGTCTTTGGGCCAGTACTGCAAATGTTCCCGCAGGAGATCGGCGTAGGCGGAGAAGGCGGCGGGGTCGCCCGACTGGGCGATCTGGGCGGCCTGTTCGATGGCCAGGCGATGGGCCTCGGCGGCTTCGGGATTGGCCGCATGAGCTGTGGCGAGGCTCCGATAGCGTTTGAGGGCGTCGGCATGTTGCCCCCGTTTGCGTTGGATCGTGGCGGCGAGGAAGGCGTACTTGAAGGCGCGAGTGGCGTCGTTCTCCTGGGCTGCCATTTCAGCCGCGTCGTCGTAGGTGGCCAGGGCTTCTTCGAACTGGCCGTTCAGGTAGGCGTTTTCGGCCGCATAGGCCTGCATTTCGAGGCTCCCGCCTCCGCCAGTCCCTTTGAGGGCATTGAGGAGGAGTCTCGCCCGCCGGCTCCAATAGGGGCCGTGGCTTCGGCCGATCTGTTCGGTGAGCGTCATGGCGGCCTTCTGCCATTGCTCGGCCGCTTCGGTCTGGCCGGCCTCGCGAGTGGCATTGGAGACGGCCAGTGCGGTTTCCAGGCGGGCGCAATCCAACTCCGGGGTCGAAGCAGTTCGGTAGCGATTCGTTTCCTCGGCGGCGGCTTCCAGGTCGCCGGCGGCGATGGCAAGTCGAATCCGCTCGGCGGCGAGTCGATCAGCCAACTCGCCCGACGGCTTCATCGCCTCTGCGGCCTTGAGCTTGGCTGCCGCCGCCGTGTAGTTCTTCAGCAGGCGGTAGCAGACGATTTCGTCGATGCAGCTTGGCCAGAAGAGCGGTTCCTTCGGACCCAGGCTGGCCAACTGGCCGAGCAGTTCGACGGCCTGACCAAGCGAGTTGGCTCGATCGGCGCTGTCTTCGGGATAGCACAACGCCTGGTTGCGAAGGGCCCGAGCCGTCTGATACTGGATCTGCTTTTCAAGGGTCGACAGTTGGAAGAGTGTCAATTCGCCGGGGGTTTCGCTGGATTGCCGTCCCGGCATGCTCCGTTCCCGCCGGGCCTCGGCCGTTTGCTTCGCCAGTTCAGCCAGCGTTCGCAGGGCGTCGCGCAGCAGGTTCCTTGCCGATTCCAGCCGTCCCTGGCCGCCGGCAAGCACCTCGGCCTCCTGGCGTCCGAGTTCCCCGCGAGCCACCTGGGCCAGCGCCCCTTGGGTGCGAACGAGAAGCAGACGAGGGTGATCGGGATAGTGGTCGGCGAACTGGTCCGTTACTTCCCAGGCACGGCGCCAGTAGTCTTCCCGCTGCTCCGGCGGCGCATTGAGGGCGCGGTCGACCAAGGTGACGGAGAGTTCCGTGACAAGTTCCGAGCGGCGAACGTCGGAGAAGTCCTGCTGCTCCAGTCGGCTCATGCAATAGTCTTCCGCCAACTGGAAGAGATGACGCTGGCGCAGCCCGGCCAGAAACTCCGCGTCGCCCGAGTCGTCGGCTCGCGCGGCTGCGGCGAGAAGGACGAGCAGAAACGCCAATATCGCACCGATACGCCAACCGTACGCGCGCGGCGAACACGATCTGCCGCCCGGGGCTGACCGGCGTTTCCATTGAAAATGACTCAGGATTAGCTTTGGCATTTCGAGCTATGGGGGGCTGCGGTGAACAGTTGACGGAGAGAACGGAGTAGTGAGCCTCGGTTCTCTTTGTCCTTGTCCACAAATCGGCGGCAGTATTGGGGTTCAATTGACGGCCATTTATGGTCGTTCCCCGCCGTAGGCGGTATTAGGCCCGTCGTTTACGGCGGGTCGACTAGCCGGCTCTCTCGTCCCTTTCGTCCCTGCCGCCGCCTTCGGCGGCGGCAGGGACGAGAGGGGGAAGCATCGTGCCTTACGGACCCGTGCTAAAGCACGGGCCTAGGACCGCCTACGGCGGAAAAGGACCGTAAACGGTCCTGTTGTGGCTACGTTGATGCCGTTCGCATTTGTGGGTAAGGACAAGCGATGGAGTCCTCTTTTCTCTTGGTTGACTCCTGTTCCGGTCAATTTCCGGCCGCCTGTTTTACGTTCCAGCCGAGGCGGCGAACTGGATCTTCTGCAGGCCGATCTGGCGGCAAAGGTCGTAGACGTCGATCACGTTCTCCATGGGCACGACGCCTTCCACGTCGAGGATCACCGGCAGATCGGTCTGGAAATCGGCTACGGCCGTGAGGACGGCGGCCACCTGGCCGAGTTGCGTGTATTGGCGCTGGTTGACTTCCCATTGCGGCCCGCCCTCGCGCCACAGCACTTTCACCACGATCTCGTCGAGATCTTCCTCGAGGGGATCGATCTGAACCGTCTCGCTCATGTCGCCCGGCAGCGACATGTTGGTGGGCAGCACTTCCTCGGGAGGCTGAAAGCTCGATGTGGAGACGAAGAAGATCAGCAGGAGGAAGATCACGTCGATCATCGGCGTCATCTTCACTTCCGAGGCGGGCTGCTCGTTTTCGTAGCGGGAAGGAACACGCATAGGAAAGCGGAAAGCGGAAAGCGGAAAGCGGAAAGCGGAAAGCGGAAAGCGGAAAGCGGAAAGCGGAAAGCGGAAAGCGGAAAGCGGAAAGCGGAAAGCGGAAAGCGGAAAGCGGAAAGCGGAAAGCGGAAAGCGGAAAGCGGAAAGCGGAAAGCGGAAAGCGGAAAGCGGAAAGCGGAAAGCGGAAAGCGGAAAGCGGGGAAGTTATTGTTTGCTGCTGACGACGGCGAACTTGACGTTCCAGATGCCGCTGCGAGCGCAGGCGAGGAGGATGGGCTCGACGGCGCGGTAGGGGACGGTGCGATCGGTGCGGATGCGGACTTCCAGGGGGCGGTCGCTGCCGGCGTGTTGGCTTTCGTGGTTCAGGAGGGTTTCCAGGCGGGTCGGCTCCACGGGCTGGCTTCCCACGAGGATCTGGGTCTCTGAAAGAACGTTGACGATTACGCGGCGCACGTCCTCTTCTTCCGGTCGGTCGCTGCTGGCGGCGTCGGGCAGATCCACGGCTACCTGCGATTCCTGCCGAGCGAGGTGGCTGGAAACAAGGAAGAAGATAATCAGGAGGAACACGACGTCGATCATGGGCGTCATGTTGAACCCGATTCCTCCGCGGCCCAGGTTGCTGGGAGTGCGCATCAGCGGCCTCCTTCAACAGGCGGAGGAGCCGGTCCCGGCGGAACGCTTTGGGGCGGGGCCGCGGGACGAGACTGCCGGCCGCGGAGACGCTTCATGGGGGTGACGACATGCTGGACGGTGTAGGCCACTTCCGCCACCAGGTGATCGATGCGGTTGCGGAACACGGCAAAGGCCGCCAGGGAGGGAATGGCCACGATGAGCCCTTCCACGGTGGTCACGAGTGCGAGATAGATGCCTTCGGCCAGGTCGGCGGCTCGCGGCGCGCCCTGGGAGTCGGCCAGTTCGCGAAAGGCGAAGATCATGCCGACCACGGTTCCCAGAAGGCCCAGCATGGGGGCGATGTCGCCGATGACCCGAAGGTATTCGACCTTGCGGAACAGGCGGGCGGACTGTTCGGCCGTGGCATCCTCCATGGCCTTCTCAACCGCGGTCCAGCCGCCGTCCACCTCGGCGAAGCCGGCGCGCAACACGAAGGCAAGGAAGCTGGGCTGCATCTGGCAGGCCTGATCGGCGGGGCCCAGTTTGCCGGCGGCAAGCTGTTGGCGGACCTCTTCATCCAGGCCCGGCGGCATGAGCACCTGGGCGCGGATGGTCATGATGTGTTCGATGACCAGGGCGACGGCCGCGATGGAGAGAAGGATGATGAGCAGTCCCACGGGGCCGCCGGCTTTCAGGATTGCGAAGAACCCACGGGGCGAGGCGGATTCCGGTTCGGCGTCCTGGGTTGGAGCCGACAGGGGCTGTTCCGCAGCCGGGACCGAGGGATTCTCGGCGGGCGTTTCCGTGCTCGGGGCCACGGGGGGTGGCAGCGGTCCCGGCAGATCCGGTCCCTGGGCGGCGCTGGTCAGGCTCCAGGCAAAGCTGAAGGCCAGCCCGACCAACAAGACCGCGGCGAGTTTTCGATCCATCGTTCTCAACGGGTTCTTCCTTCTTATTGATTCCGCGTCGCTAGGGTGTTGACGGTGAAACAAGCCGGTTTCGAGCTTCGGTAACAAGCGGCGATTCCGAGTAGTCTTGGATTAGTTCGTTGTAGAGGAGATTGGCTTCGTCCTGGCGTTGGAGTTTGCCCATGGCCATGGCGGCATCGAGAAGCGATCGGGAGGCGAGTTCCCGATGCTCCGGATAGAGGATGGGAACTCGGACCAGCGAAAGAGCCGCTTTCTCCCATTGTTGGTTGCGCGCCCAGCCCTGGCCGACCACGTAATACGGTCCGGCGCGGAGGGACGTCGGCATCTCCTCGACCATTTGCTGCCAGCGTTCGACTTGAGAGGGTTGGGACGAAACGACCATGCTGCGCCAGGTTTGTGCTCGGGCCAGAGCGACCACGTTCTTGTCACTCGATTGGGCAAGCGACTGGAGTTTCACCATGGCCGTGGCGCCGTGTTCCGTTTGCAGCAGGTAGCTGGCCCCGAGGAGGACGGCGGCAGGCATTTTGTCTTCTCGGAGCCAGTTCTTGGCGTCTGGTACGATGGCCCGGGTCTGGAACGAGCCGTACCAGGCCAGGGGAATGCAATCGAAATAGGGCGTGGAGGGATCGGCGCGAACCAGCAGCAGGAACTGTTCGGCCGCCCACTTGGTATTGCCCAGGGAGCGGTAGCACCAGACGATTCGGGCGGTCAGTTCGCGGCGTACCCAGGGCCGGTTCTCCTCTTCGCGTGCCTGGCGATAGGCGTTCAACGCCCCGGAGAAATCTCTCATTTCATAGAGCGAGTCGCCCTGCAACTGGGACGGCGTCCTTTGGGTCTCGATGCGTTGAAGGAGCCTGGCCGGGAAGGTGCGCGTATTGGTTCCCGTGTTGATCTTGATGCCGGCGCTGGTGTAGTCGAGGACGGTGCCGACCACGGTCATGTGGCCTTCGGCGGAAGTGGGGCTGGAGAGATAGACGGTATCGGCGGCCGGAGCGGTCGGCAGCAGGCAGAGCACGGCGCAACCCAACGCCGCGACGAACGAACAGGCAGCGCTGGGAGCCGATATGCGGCTTGGTGTCTGACTCAGAAACAGCTTTGGCATTTCGAGTTCGGTGGGAACTTAGATGAACAGGAGTCAACGGAGTGAACGGAGTAGAGAGACTCCGTTTTCTCCCACGATTTCATGTAGTAGGTTGTATTTGAAGGACGGCTAGCAGAGAAGAGGAACCCGCACTTCGAAGCAGAGTACGGGTTCCTCTTCCCTGGTTTGGTTTCCTGCACCAGACCACGAGGCCTCGTAGGCGTTTGATCTTGTGGGATGTTCCTTTCGAAACAGAGAGGACTGAGGAAACGGAGAAGTCATCTCTGTTTTCGTGGTGTCCTTCTATTCCTGCCAATTTCCACCTTGAGCCTTAGTTCTGCGGCGTCGGGAGGAATTTGGTGATGTCGTGGTACTTGTACTGACCGCCGTTCTGGCGCGCCAGCTTGACGAGGAAATTGTTGCCGCTCTGCTTCGGGCCGATTCCGAACTCGATCGCGTTGATCTGGATTCCGGCGGCCCGGCGGCCGATCTCGTAGAGTTGGCGTCCGCTGAGCTGCGGTTCGTTGGCGTCGGTGAGGAAGAAGATCACGTCGGGATGCATCTTGATCGCGAGTTTGAGGGCGTCTTCATGTTCCGTACGTCCAAAAGCCGTGATCGAGCCGATGAACCGCCGGGCCCGCTCCTTGTTCTGTTCGGTGCCGAAGGCGAGCTTGCCGTCATTCCAGGGGAAGGGCTTCTCGTTGTAGAAGATGATCTGAAACTGGTGCATGTCTCCGAGGCTGTCGAGGCTGCGGATCATCTCGCCCTTGGCAGCCTCCAGGGGGCTGCGACCCGAATCGCCCATGCTGAGCGAGCGGTCGAAGACGTAGACGAACTTGTTTCCGACGCCCTGGGTGCCAAAGACGTTGACGGCCGCCTTGCCTCCCAGGCCGCCGGCTCCGGGCGGTGCGCCGTGGGCGGCCCCCGGATTCAAAGGCCCTGTCTGGTCGATCGAACCCGGCCCGAGGGCCGCGGTCGTCTTTGGAAGCCGATCGCTTGGGTCGGAAGCTGGACTGTCGGCAAGAGCCTCGGCGAGCAGATCGTCGGGATTGAGCGAATCGGAAGCGCTCGATTCGGCAGCGCCGCTGTCGGCCTCCGACTCGTAGTACTCCGTCTGCCCGTCGGTGTGTTTCAGGGCAATGCCAACCTCGGCCGAGCGTTCGGCGGTGGTTCCACGTTGGGGCGCGTAGCGCATGGCCAGTGCCAGGGCTAGCAATGCGAGGGCGTGGAGCACCATGGACCCGAGCCAGGAGGGAACCTCCGGGCGGCGGAGCCGGTTGGAGAGACCGGTGCTGTTTCGGGGGCTGGACATATACGAAAGGCCAAAGGAGAAAAGCAGTTACGACGCGATGGGATTCTAGAAAGGGCTTCGGTTCGAGTCAACGCGAGTCTTCCAGGCCGGTCAAATCGAGAGTATCGCCGTCCCTTTATTGTACTCATTGCTGGAAAAACGAGGGGGCGGGCGCCGGCGAAGCACGCTAGGACTTTCCGCTCGCTGGTCCTATAATAATACGACTAAGTGCTTTAGAGTCACCGTTCAGGAGTCGCGCTTGGTGCGCGCCTGGCTATAAGAAGGTTGGATAAAGGATACCCCACCTTCTAGGGAGAATGTTCGCGTGCAGATCATCAAATACCCACACCCGACCCTTCGGCATAAGTCGAAGGCGCTAAAACGTGTGGACCGCGAGTTGAAGCAAATCGTTGCCGAGATGTTCGACCTTATGTACTCCAATCAAGGGGTAGGGTTGGCCGCGAATCAGGTCGATCTTCCGTACCGGCTGTTTGTGATAAACGTCAAAGGCGACCCTGCGGAAGAAGAGGAAGCCAAAGTCTTCATCAATCCGGTCATTTCGCGCAAGTCGGGATCTGCCGAGGCGCAAGAGGGGTGTCTGAGCTTTCCCGATATTTGGGCTCCCGTGCGACGCCCGGAGAAGATCGTCGTTTCAGCCTACGGGTTGGATGGTCAGGAATTCACCTACGAAATGGATGGCTTGTACGCTCGGGCCGTTCAACACGAAATCGATCATCTTGACGGCGTTGTTTTCGTCGATCGCTTGAGCCAGGCCAATCAACTGGCAGTGCGAGAGGATCTTGAAGAGCTGGCTCGAGAGTTCGAGTCCTCCCAGCGGCTGGGGGCGATCGGCACGAATGAGCAGATTGCAGCTCGTCTCTTGGAATTGGAGTCGGCCAGGACTTAGGGTTCAGGGTTCAGGGTTCAGGGAGCAAGGGAGCAGCGGGGGAATGGACCCCGAGGCAGCGAGAAGCGACTATCGGCGACAGTTATTCCTGCCCCGATGCGAAACCGATTACAAGAGCCCTCGGCAAAGATTGAGCGAATCTCGGGCGGCGACGAACAAGGCATCTACGTTTATGCGATTGGTGATGATGGGCACGGGACCTTTTGCCGTGCCGACATTTCGTGGTCTTTTTCACACGCACCACACGGTGGCGGCGTTGGTGACCGGACCGATCAGGCATCGGGGCAAACGGCCGATCGCGGCCAGCCCGATGCGGGATGTGGCGCACGAGCACGGGGTGCCGGTCTTCGATCCGGAGAGCATCAACACCGTCGAGTCGATGGAGGCGGTCCGCCGATACGAGGCAGATCTGCACATCGTCTGCGATTACGGGCAGATTCTGTCGGCGGATTGCCTGGCAACGGCTCGACTTGGCGGGATCAATCTGCACGCATCGTTGCTTCCCCAGTACCGTGGTGCCGCCCCGATTAACTGGGCAATCTACAAGGGCGAGGTCGAGACGGGAGTCAGCGTTATTCACATGACGCCGAGGATCGACGCGGGGCCGGTCATCGCCCAAGGACGGACCCCCATCGAGCCCGACGAGACGGCCGATGCGTTGGAAACGCGTCTTTCCGAGATCGGTAGCTGGCTGATTCGCCGGGCCATCGATTCGTTGGAGTCGGGAAACCTCGAGGCGTTGCCCCAGGACCCGGCCCTGGCGTCGAAGGCACCGCGTTTGAAGAAGACGGACGGGGAGATTGACTGGAGTCGGTCGGCCGAGGCGATTCGAAATCATGTCCGTGCTTTTGAGCCCTGGCCGAAGACCTACACGTTTTGGAATCGGCCCCAGGGGCGTCCCTTGCGTCTGATCGTCGGTCCCATCCAGGTGCTTGGCAGTTCGCATCCCGCCGCGGCGCCGGGCACCGTGCTGGAAGCGGCCGAGGATCGCCTGGTGTTGGCAACGGGAGACGGGGAGGCGGCCCTGACCATTGTGCAGCCCGCGGGCAAACGGGAGATGGAGATCCGCGAGTTTCTGATGGGCTATCGAGTCTTGCCCGGCGAACGATTTGGCCCGGAGCCGCAAGTTCCGGTAGATTAGGGTCTTGCGATAGCCAGCCCCGTTGACCCCGGGCCCTGCCGGGTGCTACATTCCGGGGAATAGAATCCCTCATCCAATCAGGATTGGAACGAATCTTGCCGAAGCGACGACGGAATAAGAAGTCGGCCCCCTCGGGCGATCCAGCGGAACAGGGCGCGTCTCAACCGCCCCAAACAACCGACCCGTCTCCCAGCGAGGATGCATCCACGCCGGCTACCAAGGGAAAGAGGCCTCGTCGACGGAGGAAGAAGAAATCGGCCCCAACGGGCGATTCCCCGGAACAAGCCCAGTCACCGCCGTCCGACCCAACCGACGAAAAGGCTTCCACACCGGAGACCCAAGCAAAGGCCCCGCGCCGTCGGCGCAGTAAGAAGAAGGCGGCCTCTTCCGACAATCCTCCGGACCAAGAAGCACCTCAGCCGCCCAAGGCAAGCGACAAGTCTCGCGACGAAGAGCCTTCCAAGTCGGAAACTAGAAAGAAAGCCCCACGCCGGCGCGGGAAGAAGAGAACTACGACTTCGGAGGCGAAGGCGGACAGCCCGACGCAACAGGCGAGGAGCACTCCCCCACCAGCGCCGTCGCGACCAAGACGTCCTGCGCTGGCCACTCCCCCCACCCCAACCGTTCCCTCGCCCGTCCGCGGACGCCGGACCGGTTTCAGCGCCGGCGGCCAGCCCCGAAAGGGCCGTTCTTCCGCCAGCCTCATTCCGCCAGCCTCGCCCGCGCCCGAGGGACTTCGCAAGCCGACACGTCCCAAGCCTTCCTCGTCGGCCAAATCCGAACGCCCGGCCCGCAAATCCGAACCGTCTCGATCCGAGCCTGAACGACCCCGCCCGACTGAGGAGCCGGCATCTTCCGATTCGAACCAGGGACGGAAGAAGCAAAGGGAGCGAAAACGCCCGGTCTCCAAGGCACGCCCGTCTTCCGCCGGCCCGGCTCCGGACCAGCGCGAGAAGGACCAGGCTGCCGCCGAACCGCGGCGCGAGGAAGCGAAAACACAGGAAACGCCCACGAAGGGCGAGAAGAAGTCTCGCCGGCGCAAGCGTAAACCGGCGGAGACGCGTCCTGCCGAGCCAAGCACGGTTCCGGTGGCTGAGGAAGTCGTGCCGGCGAAGGCCGACACGCCCGTCGAATCCACGACGGCGACTCCCAAACGCAAGAAGAAGCGAAAGAAGTCGGCCGACGAACCGTCTCGTCCCGAGCGAGAGAAGCGTCAGCTCCAGCCGTTTGGCGACCTGGTCCTTTCCGACGACATGCTGGAAGCGTTGAACGAGGCCGGTTACCAGGATCCGACGCCGGTGCAGGCCGGTTTGATTCCCAAGGCCTTGGAAGGGCGGGACCTGATGGGCCAGGCACGGACAGGCACGGGCAAAACGGCCGCCTTCGGAATCCCCCTGCTCGAGAAATTCGGCGACGGCAACCGCCGGAGCGAACCGGGCGCATTGGTTCTCGTTCCCACGCGCGAATTGGCCGTGCAGGTGCGCGACGAACTTACCAAGCTGGCCGGCCGGCGCAAGGTGTCCACGGTGGCCGTCTACGGCGGCAAGCCCATCCGGGGCCAGATCGAGCACCTCCGCCGCGGCGCGGAAATCGTCGTCGGCACGCCCGGGCGCGTCATCGACCTGATCGATCGCCGAGCCTTGAATCTCGCGACCCTGGAGTGCGTCGTCCTCGACGAAGCGGACCGGATGCTCGACATCGGTTTTCGACCCGACATCGAAAAAATCCTCCGACGCTGTCCCCAGTCGCGCCAGACGCTCCTGCTCAGCGCCACGATTCCGCCGCCGGTGAAACGCCTGGCGGAACGCTACATGCACGACCCCGAGATGCTCGATTTCTCGCCCCAGGACGTGGCCGTCGAGACGATCGAGCAGTTCTATTTCACGGTCGACCCCCGGCAGAAGTTCGATCTCTTGATGAAACTGATCGAGCGCGAGAATCCGACCCAGGCGATCGTTTTCTGCCGCACGAAGAAGGGAACGGACCGGGTCGGCACGCGTCTTGGGCGCAAGCTCAAGGGAGCGGCCATGATCCACGGCGATTTGCAGCAGCGGCAGCGAGACCGGGTGATGTCCGACTTTCGAGCCGGCAACGTGCGATTCCTGGTGGCCACCGACGTGGTGGGGCGCGGGATCGACGTTTCCGGAATCTCGCACATCATCAACTTCGACATCCCCGAGTTCTGCGACGACTACGTCCATCGGGTTGGACGCACGGGGCGGATGGGACGCGAAGGAGTGGCCTACACCTTCGTCTCGCCCGAAGAAGGCACCCAATTGACCCGCATCGAAATGCGGATCAACCGCCTGCTCGTCCGCGATGAGATGCCCGGCTTCCTGGCGGTGCCCAAACCCGAGCCCAAGCCCGAAGCGGAGACGACGGACGAGGAACCCCAGAAGGCGAAACCCGTCTTCGGAAAACGCACGCGCCGAATTCGCCGGGCCCTTTGATCGAAACTTGGAAATAGCTTCAGCATTTCGAGTTAGGGGGCGGTGACGAACAGGAGTTAACGGAGAGAACAGAGTAGTCCGGCTGTTTCACTTTCCTATTGTAGGGAACTGATTGACGCACAACGGGTTGGAGAGAAATGACAACCACAGAGGGCACGGAGGACACCGAGGAAGGACTAGAATACAAAACGCTTGATTCCATCCTTGAGGACTCCGGAGTTGAAATTGGCGAGAAGACCATCAGAGACCCCTGAGTGTTTCGTATAGGTTAGAATTAGAACTTGTGCTTAATGGATTGCGAACAACTCGACCACGACCTGTCAGATCATTAATCTCCGTTCTTCTCCGTGTTCTCTGTGCCCTCTGTGGTGTTCCGCTCTTCCTCTCCTCATTGTTTCCGGCCGTGGGCGTATGCGGCCAAATCGGCGCGTCATTTACAGCGGAATCAGGGAGTTGCTCTTGTCCTCCTGTCGCGGACTGTTCATCACCGGAACCGACACCGAAATCGGCAAGACCTACGTCACGGCGTTGATCGCCAAGACGCTGCGTGCCGCCGGTCGCAACGTGGGTGTCTACAAGCCGGCGGCGAGCGGCTGCCGCGAAGAGAGCGGACGTCTCGTGGCCGACGACGCCCTGGCCGTGTGGGAAGCAGCCGGACGCCCCGGCGCGTTGGAGGAAGTTTGCCCGCAGATCTTTGCCGCTCCCATGGCCCCCCACCTGGCTGCTCGGGCCGAAGGACGCCAGCTCGACGCCGACCTGTTGCGTCGGGGCCTCGACGTCTGGCTCGATCGTTCGGAGATCGTGCTTGTGGAGGGCGCCGGCGGGCTGATGACGCCGGTGAGTGACGAGGAGTACGTGGCCGATCTGGCCTACGACCTGGGCTTTCCTCTGCTCGTCGTGACGGCCAATCGGCTGGGAACGATCAACCACACGTTGCAGACGCTCATCACGGCCGCCGCCTTTCGCGAAGGCCTCGACGTGGCCGGCATCGTGCTCAATCATCCGACCGCGCCGACCGGCGATGCCAGCCTCGGCAGCAATCGGCAGGAGATCGCCGACCGAGCCCTGGTTCCCGTTCTGGCCGAGGTTCTCTGGCAACAGGACCAGTTCACCGAACCGGTCGACTGGTTCTCTCTGGCTGCAGCAGGGCGCGATTGACTTTGGAATGGTCCGCAAGCAACTTCGCTATTTCGGGCTATGGGGGACTGCGGTGAACAGGAGTAAACGGAGAGAACAGAGCAGAAGGACTCTGTTCTCTCCGTCTGCTCCCACGAGTGATTCGTCCAAATTGGCTCTGGGCAGGACTGGTCTAAGAAACCCCATCGGCCAACTTCAGGAAATCGAAATTGATGATCTGTGTCGAACATCGACCAGCTTCACGTCGCTGAGCAACTGAGCTTCGTGAATAGAAAGAGCCTTCTCACACGCCTTCACTTCGACGAGTAGGCAGGAGCCGCCCCGTGGATTGCTTCGAGCATCCCAATTGTTGACGTCAATCGCAGCGCCGATTGCGCCGCGAGTGATTCCTGAGGCTTGCGAGAACGGCGGATGTATGGGCAATCCACTCGAAACAGAGAGGACTGAGCAAACAGAGAAATCACCTCTGTTGTCTTAGTTGCCTTCTGTTCCTGTCAATTCCCGGTCGGCTGCGCATGTACCATTCACATCGAAAGCCGGGAATTGAACTTGAGTTGACCCTCAATCCAGCGGATCGAATTCTTCCTGGCGATCGCCGCGCGGCTTGCGGTGGATTGCGATGGGTTCGGGGTACCAGATGTCGTTCTCAATGCACTTCTTGCGGAACCACGCGAGCGATCGAAACATCCCCAAGGCGATACCCGTCACGATGGCCACGTCGAACCACATGCCGCGCGCCTGGACCACTCGGAGGATTCCCAAGGCAACAGCAACGAGGGTGGTCACCAGGAGCAGTTCGAGGAGGCTGAACTGGTACCAGCGGAAGTTCGGCGCGCGCCCCCTTGCGCCCGCCTCGGAGGTCTTCCGCCGTCCGACGTACTTTCGGTAGAGCCGGTCGGAGGTCGCGAGCAGGTAGTCGCGTCCGGCTCCCTGGTTCTCGAGGCTGGCGATCAGGGAAGCGGGGATCGCGGAGATTCCCAGCCGGGCGCCGCTGATCGCGCCCGCCATGGCGGCCAGCGTGTCGGTATCGTTGCCCTGCCCGATGGCTCGACGAACGACCGTGAGATAGTCGTCTGGGGCGCAGGTGAAGCACCCGATCGCGGTGACGACCGAACGGTGCGCCTCCAGGCTGTTTCCGAAACCACCGAGCGAATCCCAGGGCTCAAGTTCGCGCAAGGTTCCGAGCTGCCACTTGAACTCCTCCGTTTTCGCCCAATGGAGCAGTTCGGTCAGAAACTTCTCCCTTTTGAACGGACCTCCGCGCAACGCCAGGGCCACGGCCAGGGCGATGAGCCTTGCCCCGTCGATCCCCAGAGGATGAACGTGGGTGGGCGTGGCGGAGCGTTCCGCTTCGGCTGCCACACGGTCCAGGTCGTTGCAGAAGAGCAGTCCCACTGGCGCGACGCGCATGGCGGCTCCGTTGCCGTACGAACCGCCGGGAAACAGCGTCTGGGCGAGCTCGCGCCAGTCGTCACCGGTGGCCATGGCCTCGATCAATCGGCGTGCTCCCTGGCCGTAGCCGCGTTGGGGATCATAGTTCTCGGCAAAGGCCGTGCAGAGCGATGATTCGTGGATCTTGCCGCACTTCAGAAGTGTTTCGGCAACACCGATCGTCATCTGCGTGTCGTCGGTGTAATAGAGCGTCTTTCCCGACGGGTTGGTGATCCACTCCTCGATCGGCCCGGTGGCGCGAATCAGATCGCTGCTGAGGCCTTCGACAGGGGCGCCGAGGGCGTCGCCGATCGCGAGGCCCAGCAGGCATCCGGCAAATTGGTCGCGCGTGGGCATCATGGTTGCTTGCCTTCGGGCGACGGACAAGGCGGCGCTTGCGATTTCAGGCAAACGGGGCCGGTCATCGGATCGCCGGCGATGGGCCAGCCGTCGTCGGACCAGGTTATCGGTCGAATCTGGAGCCGCCGCATCCCCCGCCGGTTGCCGTCGTAGTAATGGTGAACGAGCCAGTCCTGCCCGGGCCGTCGGAGGACGCTGTTGTGGCCCGGCCCGATGCACGGGCCGTTTCGCTCGAGGACCACGCGGCCGCCTCCTTCCAGCATCGGCTTGCCCTGGTCGTCCATGTAGGGGCCGGTGATGTCTTTGGAACGACCGACGCGGGTGTTGTAGGTGCTTCTCGTGCCGCGGCAGCACTGATCGAAGGAAACGAACAGGTAGTAGAAGTCGCCGTGGTGGATGATGCAAGGCGCTTCCACGGCCGTTTCAATCGGCCGTGCGGCGAGCGAGTAACGCTTCGCCCCGTCGGGAACCTTGCCGGTCGACGGATCGAGCTCGAATAACTTGATGCCGGACCAGTACGAGCCGACGGCGAGCCACAGGCGGCCTTCCTGGTCGACAACGGCGTGGGCGTCGATGGCGTTGTAATCGTCCTTCCCGGGCTCCGTGCCAAGAACGAGCCCCTGATCAACCCAGCAGTAGTCCGGGCTCGTCGGATCGAGCGTCTTGTTGGTCGCCAGCCCGATCACGGAACGCTGCGTGCCGAACTGGGACACGGCGTAGTAGAGGCGATACTCGCCGCCGAAAAAGGAGATGTCCGGCGCCCAATGGTCGCGGGCGCGCGGCACACGTTCCCGAGCCCAATCGGCCACGCAGTCAAACACCCGCCCGGCGCGCCGCCAGTGGTAGAGATCGTCCGATGTCCAGAAGGGAATCCCAAACCCCGTACCGAACACGTAGTAGCGTCCGTCCTGCTCGATGATCGCAGGATCGTGAACGTGGCACACATCTCCCACCTGGCCCATGGCGTGGCCGGCCAGGAGCATGACGAGAAGGAAGGGAACCAGGAAGGACGATGGAAAGTGCTTCACGGGATTGGCCTATGAGAAAGGGGATTTGTCTCTTCATAGGCTACCAGGGGCCGATACGCGGCAGAAGTCCCTCAAGCGGCGGGTGGAGCAGGTTCTCGTGGGTGCCCCAGGTTCTCGAACCTGGGTGGCTGTGCCACAAGAGGTTGTGTGAAAGTCCCGCAGTGGCTAGTATGCCCCCATGTTGAGCTGACGCCGGATGGCACTGGCCGACCGGAGCGAGTACGTGTCGAAGCGTCGGGGACCGTGCCATCACCTTGCATTCAACAGGACGCTAACATGTATGGGATTTCAACACGACATGTTTCTATGTGGATGACCACTTTTCGGTGGGCTCCGAAAGCTATTGCGTGGCTTGGTGTTACACTGCTGACGCCGAGGTACTGTTTGGCCAGTGAGCCGGGACAACACGCCGCAAACAATGCGGAGGCCCCTTCTTTTATGGCAGAAGATTTCGACGAGGATCTCGTACGCGGCATTCTTCCCGGGAGGGAATGGATGCGCAAGCCGCGGTTTCTCAGGACGGGTAGCTACTTCGGCGATGGTGAAGATCCGCAATCGGGCCTCGGTCGCTATGACATTTTGCAGGAAGCACGCGCACCGAAAGCAATTCGAAACGGCAACGAGTGGCAAGATGTCGTGCTTCGCTGGGAAACAACGTTCTCTTACCGCGCGTCGGCTCTGTCGTCGCCAACCTTTGCTCGTAGACGCATCTTTCGAGTTGAACCGAAGCCGACGTTGCGATTCTTGGTTGCAGTCGAGTCTCCATCGGGGGAACGCAGCATAGTGGCTCGTGGCACGACTGAGGAGGTTCGGTTGGACCTGGGATCTTCGAATGACGAACAAGAGGCCTACTTGGCGTCAGCGTACGTCCATTCCTTCCTGGCTCCGCAGGAAGTCGCAAGCTCTGCCGCTATTGACCCCGGCGTGCAAATCCAGTCAGCAGAGAGGTTTGTGCTCTGTACGAAGTTCACCATTTGGCCCGCGAAGGGCAGTTCAGACTACCGGCCGATCCAGTCGCAGGGAGACAAGCCGAAGGGAGCAAGGCGATTACTTCTGGACCAATATATCGAGTACGGTAAATACCCTCGAATCGTGCGAGAACTGATTGCTGAGAACAGGAATCCCAGTCAGCCAACCGGCGATGTGTGCTTCTGGCCTCTTGTTGACGGCAAGCTGTTTGTGAACGTGAACATGGTCTACTACGTTCGTGCCGATGATCGAATCGATGTATCTCGTCCGAGTTCGACCCCGGGCTGGTGTGTCTACGTACCGGAGGGGCCGCAGAGACTCGTTGACATGGAAGTCAGTCCCCCGGTAATTCGGCGGACTCGCAACTATCTGGATAGGCACGACAAGTGGCTCAAGCCGTTGCTCGAGGTCGACTCAATCGAACCGTGGAAACTGACGTGGGAGACGAGCAACTCCGACGCCCACGACTCAAAACAGCCAGCCCAAGAGTGATCGACCACGATCATCGCAAGAGAATGGTGCTCGGCGTACTGAACTTGGCGATGGACCTCCCGTGCCGAAGGCACACCGGATCAAGATCCGCTGCCACCCGCGGCGGGCGGTCGTCGCAGAAAACCAGCGAATCGGCTAGAATGGGCGGGCCTGCTGAGGAAGAAAGCTGCTCTGGGAACGAAGAGGTGGAGAGACCGGCCTGTTTCCCAGAAGCCGGGCTACTGTGGCCCCTCGGCAGGTCCAGTCGATCCGGTTCGAGGTGGGCGATTCAGGAGCCCGGCTTGTCCAACCGGCGACTCCCTGATCCTATGACATGCCATTCCCCGGAGACGCCCGTGGCCCCTTCCCCGACAGATAGCGAAACGCTTGTGGCCTCCTACGGCGAGCGGGCGACCCAATTCGCTCAAGATCAGCAGCGATTGTCACGGCAGGCGAATCGCATCTCCCACGGCCGGGTGGCCACGTTTCTGGCGGGCGGATTCTGTTTTCTGGCCGCTGGACTTGCCCAGTCCGGAGTCGCCGGGTGGCTGGCGGTCGGGCTCGTGGCGATGGGCGGATTTGGCGCGCTCGTGTGGTGGTACGGTCGGGTGCTCGGCGAGGCCGAACGGTTCCGCCAACTGGCCGAGATCAATTGCCAGGCCGTCGCCCGCGTGCGCAGACAGTGGGAAGCGATCCCGCTACGTTCCGGCGGGAATGCATCCGCCGACGACGCCCTGGCCGGCGACCTGGACCTGTTCGGGCGAGCCTCGCTGTTCCATTTGGTGTCGACGGCCAACACGCCCATCGGCGTGAGAACGCTGAGCGATTGGTTTCTCCATCCCGCCGATCCCGACACCGTGCGCGAGCGTCAGGAGGCCGTCGCGGAGCTTGCCCCGGCCTTGGAAATGCGTCAGGAACTCCAGCGCCGAGGTCTGCGCGTGGCCGAGACCGGGAGCGACCCTGGAAAATTCCTTGAGTGGGCGAAGTCGGCCCCCTGGCTCACGGGGCGACACTGGGTGATCTGGGCCTCACGGATCCTGCCGCTCTCGATCCTGACTTGCGTCATTCTCGGGGCGATGGGCGTCGTGCCGGCATCCTCCTGGTTGCTTCCTTTCGGGCTCACGATCGTGCTGAGCAGCATGTATTGCCAGCAGATGCACGAGATCTTTGCCGCCATTTCCACCCGGCACGGCGAAATCGGCGACTACGCCGAGCTGTTTCAGTGGATCGACGCGGCACCGGTCAACTCGGCGCCCATGAAAGAACTTCAGGGCCAGACGACGACGCACGGCGCGGAGGCCTGCCACGAGATCCAGCGGCTGGGACGGATCATGGACCTGGCCAACCTGCGGTTCTCCTCGATGGCCTATTTCCTGATCCAGTCGGTCACGGCCTGGGACTTTCATATCCTGGCCCTGCTCGAACGCTGGCAAAGGCGAAACGGCAGCCACGTGCGTTCGTGGTTTGAGGCCCTGGCTCAATGGGAAGCCCTGGCCTCGTTGGCGGGGCTGGCCCACGACAACCCCACATGGATTTTTCCAGCCCTCCAACACCAGCCTTCTGGCCAACAATCGCTTCAGGCTCGCGAACTGGGCCACCCCCTCATTCCCGAAGATCGCCGGGTGGCCAACGACGTGGCCGTCGGTCCGCCGGGCACGTTCCTGATGGTGACCGGCTCGAACATGTCGGGCAAGAGCACATTGCTCCGCGCGATCGGAGCCAACGTGGTGCTCGGTCAGGCCGGGGCCCCGGTCTGCGCCCGGCATCTCGTCTTTCCGCCGGTTCTGCTGGCCACGAGCATGCGAATCCACGACTCGCTCGCCAGCGGAGTTTCTTTCTACATGGCCGAACTCAAGCGTCTCAAGCAGATCGTCGACGCAGCCCGCGAGCAGTCGGCCGACTCCGAGCGGGTGCTCCTCTACCTGCTCGACGAAATCCTCCAGGGAACCAACACGGCCGAGCGGCAGATCGCCGTCCGCCGCGTGCTGGCCCACCTGCTGGCGGAAGGCGCCCTCGGGGCGATCTCGACCCACGACCTCCAGTTGGCCGCCGATCCCGCCCTGGCCGAGGCCGGCCGCGCCGTACACTTCCGCGAGACCATCCACGTCGAATCGGGCCGCCAGGAAATGACCTTCGACTACAAGCTCCGCGAGGGGCTGGCCACGACATCGAACGCCTTGAAGCTTCTGGAGATGGTCGGGTTGGGGGAGGGGTGAGGCTGGCATCGCGATTTGGTTGACAGCGACTTTCTTGCGGTCACGCCATCCGGAAGGGATCCCCGGAACCCCGAATCTTGCCGGAGCGCTAGGGCGCCGCGATCACCATGGGCAGACTGACGGAGACCTTGGTTCCCTCGCCGAGCGTGCTGTCGATCCGGGCCTGCCCTCCCAGGATGCGAGCTCGTTCTCGAATTCCATCGAGGCCGAACCTGTCGTCGCCGACGGTTTGGGAATCGAATCCGCTTCCCCAGTCGGTGACCTCGATGCGGAGCCACCCGTCTTCCTCGACCAGGTCGATGCGGACCTTGTCCGATCCGCTATGGCGATGGGCATTGGTGAGGCTTTCCTGGGCGATTCGATAGACGCTGTTTTCGAGGACCGGATCCAGGCGGTGGAAGCGGACCTGGCTGTGAACCTCCACCAGCGGCCCGCCCCGGGTGGCGAGGTCGTGAGCGAGGTGGCCGATGGCCGCGACGATTCCGGACTCGTCGAGAATGGGAGGCCTCAGGCCGCTGATGAGCCGTCGGGCTTCGGCGAGGGTGCGCCGGAGCATGTCCAACCCGGCCTGGCAATTGTGGGAAACCTGTTCGGTGATGGCGGGCGCGACCTGGTGGATCGTTTCGAATTGCATGATGGCGGCGGCAAGGTGCTGGGCCAGGCCGTCATGGATCTCGTAGGCGATCAGTTGACGCTCCCGATCCTGCGAGGCGAGAAGGTGTCGCAGCACCTGGTGTTCTCGGCGGAGGGCTTCATGGTTTTTGCGGCGTTCGGTGACGTCCCGGAAGAAGCCGATGGCACATAGTTCGCCGTTGTAACGAATGTTGTTCGTCGTGATGTCGGCGTAGAAGATCGTGCCGTCTTTGCGGAGGACAGGCCGATCGCCTGTTACGACCAAGGGATTGTCGGCCTGGATCTGGAATCTCTCCAGAATGTCGGGCAGGGCCTCGGCGGGGTGGATGTCGTCGACGCGGAGGGCCAGCAGTTCGTCTTGGGTGTAGCCCAACATCCGCGACATGGAGGCGTTGACGCCGACGAATCGTCTCGTGGCGATCTGGGCAATGAGCAGCCCGTCGACCATCCCATCGTAGATGGCCTGGAGTTGTTCGGCGGCCTGGCGATGTTCCGCGGTTTCGATGCGCAGCTGCTCGTTTGTCTCGGCAAGTTCCGTCGTCCGCTCGAGCACGCGGGATTCCAGGTCCCGCCGGGCCTGCAGCAAGGATTCCTCGGCTCTCTTACGATCGGTGATGTCGAATCCGATTCCGTAGACGATGTCCTTGTCCGGGATTGGCACCACCGTCCACGAGAGCCAGCGGTAGGAGCCATCCTTGCGGATATTCCGGTCCTCGAAATTGACGAGCACCTGGCCCTCTGCCAGGGCGGTCATGTGAGCGGCGGCGATGGGATGGTCGTCCGGGTGAATGAACTCGATGAAGGGGCGGGAGAGCGATTCTTCTTCGGTGTATCCCAGAATGCGTTCGAAGGCCGGATTGACCTGCTTGTAGTAGCCGTCCAGGCCTGCCGTGCAGATGAGAACCGGGGCCATGTTGAGCACATGGAGGAATTGTTCCTTCGTGCGCTGGCGGGCGGCCAGGGCCGCCTCCAATTGGGCAACCTTGGCCTGAGTTTCTTCCAACTCACGGCGCAGGTTGGCATTTGCTTTGTCAGAATCATGCATGAGAATACAGTTCCCCCCCACCTGGTTTCATTGTTGCATCCCTCAGCGATCGAGACAATGCCGTCAGGGTTCAGGAAGGAAGGGTTCAGGAAGGAAGGGTTCAGGAAGGAAGGGTTCAGGAAGGAAGGGTTCAGGAAGGAAGGGTTCAGGAAGGAAGGGTTCAAATCCCGAACCCTGAACCCCGACCCCTGTTGAACGCAATTGTCTGGTTTGCATGCCTCAAGGGCGATTTGGTAGGCTAATCGCGATTGGTCCAGACAAGACCCTGCTTCTGGAAGCCGCCACTGCCGAGATCACCGTGTCTCGAGCCCTCCTTCAACCGATTCGGATACCGATCATGTTGCGAACGGCCCTGATTTTCTGTCTCCTGGCTTCGGCCGCTTGCTGCCGCGCCGACAACTGGTATGGCGAGAGTTTCTGGCTGCTCCACGAGGATCATCACACCACGGGAACGGCCGAAGTGGGACGGGATGCCGACTTGGAGGAAACGTCGCGGCTGGTCGGGCTCGTCAAGCCCGACATGATTCAGATTCACGCCAAAGGCAATCCCGGCTGGACGACCTATCCCAGCAAGATCGGGCACACGCCCCCCCGGCTCGCCAAGGATGTTCTTGCCATCTGGCGCGATGTGGCTCGGCGCGACGGCTATCATTTCTCGGTTTACTACAATATCGGCCGCGACGGAGAGGTCATGACGCGGAGGCCCGAGTGGAACCGGATGTTCCCTGACGGATCCCCGGTCGACCGGGCCCTGTGCTATCACTCGGGAGTGGCCCAAGATTACTTGTGGCCCATGATCCGGGAGATCCAGGACGGCTACCACCCGGACGGCTTCTGGTTCGACGGTTCCTGTTTCACGATCCGTGCCTGTTACTGCCCCAAGTGCCGGGAGCGATTCCAGAAGGAACAGGGCAAGGCGGCACCGGAGAAGGCGGGGGAGCCGGGTTGGGCCAAGTACCAGGAAATGCAGCGGCAGATCTATCGCGAGTTCATTGGGGAAACCTGCGGCAAGATTCACGAGGTCGATCCGAAGTGCCTTGTCTCGTTCAACTGGGCCTACTCGATCCGGATGCCGGAAAAGCCCGATCCTGAGATTGCCTACCTGACGGGTGACATGGGCAACCGCGTCGAGGGGCTCTCGGCCGAAGCCCACTGGTACGACTCCACGGGTGTGCCCTTCGACTTGATGACCCAGGTCAACACGCTCCAACCTGGCGAAGACGGCGGGCCTTTGGCCATGCGTCCCAAGCCCCGTTGCCAGATCGAACAGGAAATGGCCATCGTGATCGCCAACGGCGGGCGTTTCAACGCCTGGGACAATCCCACGCCGGAGAGCGGCCTGGTGGCCGAACGGTTCGAGTTCATGGGCGAGGTCATGACACCGTTCCTGCGCAGCCGGCAACCATGGTGCGAGAAGAGCGAACGTCTTGCAGACGTTTCGCTCCTCCACAGCGCCGCCATCCATTACGCGGTGACCGAAACGGCGGCAACCAGTTTCACGAAACGAAACAACCGGATCGACGGGGCAACGCGTCTTCTGCCGACGCTCCACCTCAACTACGAGATGCTTTCCGACTGGCGGCTCGTGTCGGGCGACGTCGGCTCGCCCCTGGTGATCGTGGAGCATCCCAAGGGGATGACACGGGAGACTGCCGACCACCTGCTGAATTTCGTACGCGGCGGCGGCAACCTGCTTCTGACGGGCATGGGGGTCAGCCAGGACAAGCGGTTTGCCGACTTGTTCGGAGTCCAGGTTCTTTCCAGTCCGAAAGGACCGGAAGAGCTGGCCGTTGAACTTGACGGGAAGACGTGTGCTTTCGAGCACTGGCTGTTCCGACTCGAGGCCGCGGGAGCAGAGGCTTGCCTGGAAGTGACTGCCGCCGATGGCAAGCGTTATCCGCTTCTGACACGCAGTCCAGTCGGCCAGGGAAGCGTCTATTGCGTTCCCCTTCCGCTGCTGAGCAATCACGGCAAATACGAAGTTCCCAAGGCGGTGCTTGAAGCCGTTTTCGAACGCGTGCTGCCCAAGGAGGATCGCCTCCTCAGCACCGACGCCCCGGAGACCGTCGAGGTGGTTTTGCGCCGCCAGGGCGATCGGCGGATCGTTCACCTGGTCAACATGGCGCGTGGGGAGCGGGAGCTGTTCCGATCGGGCAAACGGGCCTATCCGTTGATCCGATCGCTTCCCCCGGCGCCTCCGTGCCGAATCGTCGTCCGACAAGAGGCCCCTCCTGCGTCGGTGCGGCTGGAACCGCAAGGCCAACCGATCGAAGACTGGAATTATGAAGCCGGACGTTTGACGATCAACGTGCCCGGATTCGACGTTCACCAGATCGTAGTGATTGAATGCTCAAAGTGAAAAGAACGGGACTTTCGAGAAAGCCCCCGTCTTACCGTCCTCCAGCCTACGGTCTCCAGCCTCCAGTCTCCTTTCAGGCGGCATCGGCTTGGGGCGGAGAAGCGGCCGCGTCGGGTGTGGGACATATGCACGCTGGGCGGAACCTCCGGACGCGCCAGGGCTGAACCGGGCCCGGAACGAGGTCGCATTGGCCCTGTTTTCGCACACCGGAAACGGCCCAGGCTTCCGCTTCGTCGTTGAGTCGATTGAGCAGGGCCTCCACGTGCTGGCGGAAGTGCTCTTGCCCGTCACGGTTGAGTCCCGCGGGCACCCGGATCTCGGGGCTGACAACGGCGCGGGCGCGAGAGCCGGGGCGCGGGATGGCAAAGCGATCCCAACTTGGCACACGCCAGGGCCTGTCGAACCCGAAGGCGAGAAGAACCAGCGGCATCTGGAGTTTTGATGCCAGGTAGATCGGCCCCTGGGCCAACCTGCGGCGTGGCCCACGAGGACCGTCGGGGGTGATGGCCAGGTGCTTCAGTTCGCCCTGATCCAGCAGCTTGCGCAAGGCCGTGGCGCCACCGCGGCGTGTGGAGCCGCGAACCAGGCCGAATCCATTCAGCCGGGCTGCCTGGCCGAGAATGTCCGCATCGCGATGCTGACTCAGCAGGATCGAGAGGTTGCAGTGGCTCCGTGCGTAAAAGGGGAGCAGGATGTACTCGTGCCAGAAGATGTAGATTCTCGGTTGCTGGCCGAGGGGGTAAGCCGGGTCGACGGTGGGATCGTAGTAGGCAACCTGCGTGTCGAGCGTGCCCATCCACGCACGCACCCCTACGCGGCTCAGCAGCCCGGCGTAGGCATTGATCAACGGGTGCATTGGGGTTGTCAGGGTTCGGGGTTCAGGGTTCAGGAAGCAGGGTTCAGGAAGCAGGGGTCAGGAAGCAGGGGTCAGGAAGCAGGGGTCAGGAAGCAGGGGTCAGGAAGCAGGGGTCAGGAAGCTTGCCAGTCGCCGGAGAAGACTTCGACGGCGGGACCGGTCTTGTAAAGGTGACCGTTTTCGTCCCAGTGGAGTTGAAGATCGCCACCCAGCAGGTGGACGGTGATTTTTCGATCCGTGCGCTGGCTGAGGACACCGGCCACACAAACCGCGCTGGCCCCGGTGCCACAGGCGAGCGTTTCGCCCGAGCCTCGCTCCCAGACCCGCATTCGCACTTCCTGCGGGGAGAGGATCTGAACGAACTCGGCATTCACGCAGTTGGGGAAGTGAGGGTCGTGTTCGATCTTGGGACCGAAGCCAAGGACCAAGTCGTCGGTGAGCTCGTCGACGTAGGTCACGCAATGGGGATTGCCCATGGAGACGCAGGTCACGCGGAACTCTCGGCCGTCCACGAGAAGGGGCTGATCGACGACGGTGTCGCCGGTCCAGGTCGTGGGAATCTTCTCGGGCTTAAGGATCGGCTCGCCCATATCCACGCGTACCTGATCGACCGAGCCATCGCTGACGGTCAGTTCCAGGGTGAGCACGCCGGCGCCGGTTTCGATCTGGAGGGTGTCCTGCCGCTTGATTCCGTGTTCGTACACGTACTTGGCGACGCAACGGATGGCATTGCCGCACATCTCCGACTCGGAGCCATCGGCGTTGAACATCCGCATTCGTGCATCGGCCACTTGGCTGGGGCAGATCAGGACGAGACCATCGCCGCCCACGCCGAAATGGCGATCGGAGATGAGCCGAGCTGTCTCGGGCAGATTGTCGGGCACGGAGTGCTGGAAGCAATCGACGTAGACGTAGTCGTTGCCGGCTCCCTGCATCTTGGTGAAACGCATCAAAAGGATCTTCCGTGGATGGTGGGATTGATCGAGATACGAAAAACTCAGCCGCTCAGGTCGAGCAGGTTGCCTCGCTCTCCGGAGGGGTCTTTACAGCCGTGCGGGTCCGGCTGGTTTTCGTTCTCCGGTTCGTCTTGGTGGTCACCGGGCATCTCTTCCCATAGACGCCGTCCGTCGGCGTCACGTTCGCCCGTGGCGTGATCTTCGCCGTCCGCTTCGCCGATTCCGGCGGCACTTTCAGCCTTCAGGCCGCTTTGAACCTGCCGTTGTTGGGCGGCCGTGTCTTGCTGGGTCCGATCGACGTCGGAACCTTTGGACTGGGCCAGCGACAGCCCTGCGGCACTCGCTGGCAGTCCACCCATGGGACCTACGCTCATGAGACACCTCCTGGCTTTGAGTTCGGCGCTCTGGGGGGCGCCGTACGCTTGAGGGGTGGGCGATTCTCACGCTGCGAAGTCAGTGTTTGCCCAAACTAGTGATCGGTCATTTTCTTTGGGCCGCTAACAAAATCTAGAGGCGAGGGTCCTCCACGCCCGTGGGAGACTCCCCAGTTCTGTCAGGGCCTCTTTGTGTTTTCTCCTGACTTCTACCGAAGTCTAGCTTCCAAGTTGCTTTGGGCCAAATGGTTACGTCAAAGGTTGAGTCGTTGCGTTAATGCGTCTGAGGGGGTCGTGCTTCGAATAATCACGGCGGCCGGTCCATTTTCTGACCGCTTTGGGATCTCCTGCAAGGGATTTTCAGGTGCCTTACCTCCTTTGGGGTACCGATCGCCCATAGGAATTCACTGCCCCGGTTTGGGGGAACAACCCAGAGGACTCGACAGGCATCTGGAGATCCTTGATGAACTTGTTGAAAGCGGGCAGGGGCTGGCGAGTAATGCGGGGATTGGACACGGGTCCGTCCACGTGAATCAAGATGATCTGGTCGCCGGCGCCACCGAGCACATCGCGCAATAGGGTGAATCCGAGTTCGCCTCGTCCCAGGCGTGTGCGGAACTGGAGATTCACGTTGCGATCCGCGTCCATTTCGCCATCCCCTTCGAGGCTGATGGCGTCGCCGAGGAAGGCGATTTTAGGGAAATAGACGTGGTCGCCAAGGATCTGAAAGTTGATGTTGCTCTCGCTGAAGGCGTTGTTGTCTGGAGGGCGGATGGTGAGGATCTTCAGGAGGGAGACCATTACGGGCAGTTCGTAAATGTTGGCCTTTCTCAGTTGGATGTTTCCCTGGCCATTCAAGGCATTGACCGTCTTGGTCTGGGCCCTTAGTTCGATGTAAGCGTTGACCTTTCCTTGGAGGTTCTGCCGTCCGGAAACGAGTTCCTGAGCGGCGCGGGAAAGATCGGCCTCGACGAGCCTGCCGGTGAGGTTGAATCCCGTATCTCTTCCCAGGCCGAAGACGCCGTCGCCGTAGAGCCAACCGCCAAAAACCGCCCCCCGGAGGGAACGGCGGGGCTGGCCGTCGCGAGGAGTCACTCGGGCGCCGGCGAGAACCTGCTGATCATCGATCAGGATCGGGCCGGTCACCTGGGTAACCTGGATGTCGCGATAGATGAGGGAGTCGATGTAGAGTTCGCCGCGGCAGAGGAGGTGTTCTCCATCGGAATGGCCGTCGAGGTCGGCAATTCCGCTCACGTTGTCGACCGGGACGCCGCAGTTCAGATGGGCCCGATGGAACGCGACTCGCAGATTCCAGTCGGAGAGGAGGCGATCGGGTTGGGCGGCATTTCGGGTGAAGTTGATCTGGCCGCCGAGGTTGATCGGCGTTCGCGTGTCGAGCACGGCCAGGCCGGAGCGAAGTCGTTCGGGCAGGGCACGGCCGAGTTCGTTGTCCAACTGAAGCTGTTCAACCTGCATGTCGTCGAAGCGGAGGTTCCAGCTTCCGTCCGGAGAAAAGCGGCACGTTACCTTGGCGGTGATCCCGGCGCTGCCGTGGCTCCCCTTTAGCTTTTCGATGGTAATCAGGCCGTCGCTGTAAACAAGTTCCCCGCTGAGTTGTTCAAGCCGGTAGGGGAAAGCAACTGGTTCGATGGAGGTGTCTTCCGATTGGGGGATGGCCCGAAAGGCGACATCGAGTTTCTTCGAGTCAGCCCAGTAGCGGACGTTCAGGCTGTCGAGGCCGATGGTGCCGCGAAGGCGAAGATCGTTCCACAGACGTTGAATGTTGGGCCGGAAGGCATCTCGCAACTCTTCTTCCAGGGCGAGGTTGGTTCCGTCGAAATCGAGATTCAGCATTTTTCCGGACGGGGTCGGTCCGAATTGGCCCTGACAATGGATGACTCCCGTGTCGTTTCTGGCGGTAAAATCCCGGAAGGTCCACTGGTCGTTGACCATCTCCATCCGGCCGCCGTCGAGAGTCAGCGGGTAGGGGAACTTCTCATAACAGAGGGACGAACCAGGCAACACATCCGCCACGAGAGATTTTTGAGGCGGCGCCCCGTGGTATTCGGTCGAAACATGCATGCGGACATTCAATCGGCCGCTTGGATGGAGCGATCGGACGACCTCGCGAGGTTTTTCGGTCATGGCCGCGAACAGATCGTCGTTCAGTTCCAGTTCCGGCGCGACGATCTCCACGCTTCCGTAAGGCCCCGAGAGCGGTTCGTACATGGCACCGTTGATCACGACGCGGGACTTGCCGCTGAAGGCTTCCAGACCAATCTGGAGAACGCCGTTCTCGAGGAGCCGGAGGCCCACGAAACCGTCGCCTTCGGAAAGCGTGCCCCGTGCCCGGTAGAGGCGGTAGGGAAACTTGTGGTAGCTGAACGAGGCGTCGAGGCTCTGGACGGTGGCCGTTTTGGGCCGCCATTTGAGGCCGTCGTAGTCGGCCTGGAAGTTGACGCTCACGTGGCCCGTGGGAAGGTATTTTGACCAGGTTTGGGTGAAGCGGTCCGGGAGCGCGGCCAGGAGTTTGCGGTCCAGTTCGAGGTTCTCGACCTGGCCCTCGACCGCCTTGCGGGCGTCGGCGCCGAAGCCCCAGGTGCGAAAGTACTCGATCTTGAAGACGGTTTCGCCGCTGTGGGCCATCAGGTCAGAAACGGCGAGGCCCTGGTTGTCGACGGAAAAGGAGGCTTTCAACTCGGTGAGTGGACCCGGAAGACGGGGATCCTCGATCCGACCTTCGATGACGTTTCCGGCGGCTGCGAAACGGCATGGGGCCGGCGCCGGGCCGCCCCCTCCGGACAGGGAAAACCGAAAAGTCGCTCGGGCGCGGCAAGCCTCGGGGAGCGCGCAATCGGCCAGCCACTCTGCGGGGAGCGCGTGAAGCGATTGGCGGGTGATTTCCAACTCGTCAACCACGCCTCCCAGCGACCAGGCGCCCGATTCCAGGTCGACCTGGCCCCGGATCCCGATCCGGGCCACGTAGTCGCCGCCAAGGGTCCCGGTGATCTGGCGAATCGAAGAGGGGACGCCGTTCGGCGCCGCCTCGTCGGCTGCCGAAAGGGTCAGACTCATATTCCGCAGAACCAGCGTGGACGACGGGTTCTTGGTGGGATCGAAGACCTCGATCGTCGCGTCTTCCACCACGATCTTCGGGATCGGCCTCTTGCCGTCGCCCAACTTGGGAAAGGGCAACAGGCGAGAACAGCTCCAGGTCGCGTCGTGACGCCGAGTCATGCGAAGGAGAGGACGGCGGATGACGACTTCGCGAACCGCAATTGAGCCCGAAAGAACCTCTTGGAGGGTTCCTTGGCTGTGGAGGAATACTTCGGGAAGGGTGAGCAACTCGGCTCGGGGGCCTGCCGCTTGCGTTTCCACGATGACCAGGTCCCGGATTTCGATCCCCTCGTTTTCCACGAACTGGGCAGAGCGGACGGAGATGTCCAGGCCCTCGTACTGGTCGGAGAGGAGAGTCAGCAGGCGTTGGCGGATCTCGCGATCCAGGCGGTCGTAGAAATAGGGCACGGCTGCGATGGTCACGATCAACACGACCAGCAGAGCCCACTTGAAGAAGCCCCAACAGAAATTAACGGTGCCGTGAACGATAGCCCACAACCCTCCCTGGCAAATCGATCCATTTCGGTATCCATTTCAAACAACCCAAGCCACGCTCACTACGTGCCTGGGTTGGTTTCCGTTCACTCGCCGTGCCTTGTCGCGGCCATGCGTCAAATCGCGGAAGTACGGGCACAGTATAGTACTTCTGTTCACCGGGAGGGGTCAAGATGAAAGTGCTTTGGGGTCGGCTGGGGGGTGGGGTTGCGACGGATAGGACGCCCAAGATTCCAGGTTTGACACGGCGTTTGTTTAACCCGCTGCCGCAGGCGAGGCCGTTCACTGCGTACAGGTCGCTCCGGGATGCTTGACAATCCTCGCCTGGGGCAGCGGGTTAAACGACTCTGCGCCAACGGTTTCGGTTTTCTGCACCACGCCGAAGTGGCGCTGTCCAGCTAGGTAAATTTTCTCTCGTGTCGCCCGAATGGGTGGTATGGAATGCAAGGTCGCGACAATTAATCGACCTAAGATTATCGTAAATGTAATCTATCTGGGCCCGTGGATTACTTCTAAATGGGGGTGCAAGTTGTCCGCCGTGGCGGATAGATTATGAGTTTCCATGATGCTTGGAGGGTTGTGGCCAGTGGGTCGTTGATTTGCGATGTTGGCCACTTCCGGGTTCTGAAATGCTTGCAGGCGATGGGCGGCTTGCTGCGCTCGCCGCATGCACCGAAGCGTACCAGTGAAGATGGGCTGGTATTCGCGTGATTGCGGACCTTGTTTCCTCCCAATTCGTTCCCCTCTGACTGGCCGACGTTGAATTCTTATGTGTTTGCTGGCAATTCAGTACAAGACCGCTCATGATTCCCCTATCCTCGTCGCGCAGAATCGTGAGGAGCGATTCGATCGCCCGAGCCAGCCTCCGCGGATCCAGTCGGGTCGTCCGCGGGTGGTGTGCGGGATTGATCGCAAGGCCGGCGGGACCTGGTTCGGAGTGAACCAGCATGGGATGTTTGCGGCCGTTTCCAACCGTCCGAAACGGAATGCTCCTCCGGAACCCCGTTCTCGAGGGCTGTTGTGCCGGGAATTGCTGGGGGTGCGGACAGCGGCTGAGGCGGCCGAGTTGGCGGTCAAGGAATTGGAAACGGGACGCTATGACGGCGCCAACTATGTCTGTGCCGACGCCGAAAGCGGCGCGGTGATTTACGGAGGAGAAGTGATCGACGTGGTTCCCCTGCAGCCGGGGCTGCACCTGCTCACCAACGGGAACCTCAACGATCGATCGGACCCTCGGCAGGAGTTTGTCCGCCGTTTGTTGACGCTTCAGCGGCTCGATTCCTCCGTGGCCTTTCTGGCGGTTGCGAGTCGGACCTTCTCACGCAAGCCCGACGCGACGGGGAAGCGGGGCGTGGTGGTCACCGGGAACGAACACGGTACGGTATCTTCGTCGCTGCTTTCCCTGTCCGCCCGGTCGCAAAACGCCGTCTATCAATACACGGCTGGGTCACCGGGCGACCATCCCTACGACGATGTCTCGGCCCTGCTGCGGCAGGTGCTCTCGACGGACCGATGAGTTCGCAGCGACGCGGCTCTCATGGGCGTGGACGGGCAAGAACCACGCCCATCGCTCGCGCTCTGAGCGTGTCCCCCACGGTCTTCAGGAATTACGCGAGTCCATTTACCGTGCGAAGGACAGCCTAAAGGCTGGACTCCAACAGGCGCTAGTCGCGGCGTTTCTTGAGCACGAAAACGGTGTCGCTGATTTCGTCGTCCAGGACGAGAGGGTCGTCGATGTCGTACCAGAAATCGTAAACGTCGCAGAGTTCCAGTTCCGGCACCTTCTCGAGCAGTTCGGTGAATTCCCCGGCGGTGTACATGCGGAACTCGAAGTCGTGCCGCAGGCGTCGTTCCTTCCCGGGCGAGCGGACCAGGAGGCACACGCGGAGCTTCTCAATACGGCGTCGGCGGTTGGTTTCGAGGACGCGGAGCGTGACGGTCACCTTGGTCTGGCCACGACTTTCCGACCAGCGTTCGGTGCATTCCTCGTCCGCATCGGGGGGAAGCAGGTGAAAGCCCAGCAGATAGATGCCGCCGGGGCGCAAGGAGCGGGCGACGGCCTGAAGGTGGCTCAAGGCCGCTTCCTCGGTGAGCAGATGCCGGAAGCCGTCGAAGGTGCTGTAGGCGGCGTCGACGGGGCGGCTCAGTTGGAAATCGCTCATGTCGCCATGGAGGATTTCCGCGCGGAGTTTCCGCCGCGCAAGGCGCTGTTTCAGGAAGCGGAGAGAGGGCTTGCTGAGGTCCAGGCCAACCATTTCATAGCCGCGGCAGGCGAGTTCGGTCACGAGTCGCCCCGTGCCGCAAGCCGGTTCGAAGAGGCAGCGCGCCTCACCGTCGCAATACTTGCGGCACGCCGCCTCAATGAAATTCGCCTCCGGTACGGTCTCGGACCGAAAGGCCAGATCGTAGTACTGAGGGTGGTCGTACCAGTCAGCCTCCAGGGTCTTCCGAGACATGGCAGCGGTTTCCACGTGGGGAGAAAGAGGAAGGGACGGGGTCAGTGCGGATCTCCCGGGGTGTGCACATGGCCGTGCTCAACTTCCTCGGCCGTGGCGTCGCGAATGTCCTTCACGTCGACTTCGAAGTGCAAGGTTTCGCCGGCCAAGGGATGGTTTGCGTCGATAACGACGAATTCCTCGTCCATGTCAGTGACCACGACAATCCGGGGGCCTTCCGGGGTTTGGGCCTGAAGTTGCATGCCCACCGAAATCTCGCCGATTCCTTCGAGATTGCTTCGAGCGACCTTGCCGACGAGGGATTCTTCGCGATGGCCGTAGGCCTGGTCGGGCTCGATCACGGCGGTCAATTGATCTCCCGCCGACTTGCCGTCGAGGGCCGATTCCAGGCCCGGGATGATGTTGCTGGCTCCGTGCAGGTAGGCCAGGGGTTGGCTGTCTTCCGAGGAGTCGAGAACCTCTCCCTTCGCATTCTTCAATGTGTAGTCGATGGATACGACTTTGCCCTGCTCAACAATCACAAGATACCTCCTGAGGAAATTGGGGTGGTGGCACACGATCCCCCCACCAGCAAAGAGGCGGCCAGCAATTGGAGCGTGCAGTTGGGCCAGCGCGTTGGAGGACGGCTTCCTGGAAAGCGTGGTTCCGGCGGATTGCCAGAGGAACGGCTACGACCCCTTCGCATCGGCCCACGAACCCTCCACCCTATACGGTTTGCCCGGGAAAACCAAGGGTCACTCTCTCTCGTTCGATTCGGAATCGTGGCCATACCAGCCCGAGGCTCGCCGTTCTTCGGCCAGGGGGCTGATGCGAGTGTCGCGACGAACGTCAACCTTCAGGTGGGCCAACAACTCGAGGAGGTAGTCGAGATGGGGACAGGGCGGCGAGTGGTGATTGTGCTGGGTGATGCAGGTGGACAGTTGAACCACGACGCGATCCCGCGAGATTTCCTCCTGCTTTTCGAGTTTTCGCAGGAGGCTGGCGACTTTCCGATGGGTTGCCTGCCCGCAGCATCCTCCGCATGTCATGTTCAAGGTGCGGTAGGATTTGTCACGTGGGTAATCCGAGAATCCGCCGGTCCGTTCATGGAACGCCTTTTCGCACAGATAACCCGGGCATCGCTCTTTGACGATGTGGCACTGGAGGATAACGACGTAGTCTTTCTGGGAGAGATCCATGAGTGTCTCAGAGCGTAGTGATTGGGAGATTGCCAATACCGGGCCCCGGCCAGTGGGGGGCTGAGTAAGCGGATCTGCGTTGCCTGTCCTTATGCACGGACAAGGCACGCCCCGAAAAGGCTCAGGAAGTCGCCATCGTATCCGCTCGGCACAGCGAGGAAAACCAAAATTCCTTCAGACGGGACAAAGAAGCCTGTTCCCTGGAGGGGGCAGCGCTCCCCATTTGCTCCTACATCGCGAATAATGAAGATCCCGTCGTGTTGTGCTTCTGAGTACGCCTGGATATGCAACACTCAGATTGTTGGCTATTCCAAGAACTTGTTCTTGTTTGGAAGGGGAAGAATCCATGTGGTTGAAACTTCTGGCCGGCACGGTCTTTTGGGGCCTGCTGTCCGGCGTCGGTTGGGCAGGCGAAGAGAAGCCCTTGTCGGAGATCATTCGCTCGGTGGAGATGCAGGGCTACGCTCCCATCGAGGTCGAACGGGAAAACGGACTCTGGGAAATCGAGGCCACCAAGGACGGCAAGACCTACGAGTTGGCCGCCGATCCCAAGACCGGCGAAATCCAGTCGGTGGAAGAGGAGAACGAGGAGGACGGCGACGAGGAGGAGGCAGTGGCCGACTCGGCCGAGGCGACGGAGACGCCTCTGGGACAACTGGAGTGGCTGGTCGGTACGTGGATTGATGAAGGAGACGATGCCACGATCAAGACCGCCTGCCGTTGGACCCGCCATCGCCATTTCCTGGCGCGGACGTTCTGCATTGAGAGTGAGGGGGAAAAGGTCCTGGAAGGAACCCAGGTGATCGCCTGGGATCCGATTTATCAGCAGATTCGCTCGTGGATGTTCGACTCGGAAGGGGGCGTGGGTCTGGGAACGTGGACCCAGGACGGTGATCACTGGATCGTAAGGACCTCCCACACTTTGGCCACGGGCGAACGCGCCTCGGCGATTAATGTGTTGGCTCCGGTCGATGAAGACACCATCCGCTGGAAGTCGATCAATCGGGAGATCGAAGGCGAGATCCAGCCAAATATCCCGGAGGTCACCGTTGTTCGCCAGGCGGACGACTAAGGCAGGAAGGATGAGACCCATGAAGAAACCACTCTTTCATATAACGATGATCGTTGCAATCGTGGCCTTGCTGGGAGGCGACACGCTGGCCCAGCGCGGTCGCGGTGGTGGTGGCGGCGGTCGGAGCGGCGGAGCACGTCCCTCGGTGAGTCGGGCCCCTTCGGTCAATCGAGGTTCCTCGATGAATCGTTCCCCGTCGATGAGCCGTCCGTCGACGAGTCGCCCCTCGGTGAGCAAGCCGTCGGTAAGCCGTCCGTCGGTGAGCAAGCCATCGGTAAGCCGTCCCTCGGTGAGCAGGCCCTCGGCATCTCGACCAAGCACGCCTTCTCGCCCCAGCACGTTGCCATCGCGTCCCAGCACACTGCCGTCGCGTCCCAGCACACTGCCGTCGCGACCCAGCACGCTGCCGTCGCGACCCAGCACGCTGCCGTCGCGACCCAGTACGCCTGCGCGACCAGGCGTGGGCGGAGGAAGTGGCCAGCGGCCTTCGAGTGGAAACCTGCAGGACTTTCTGAAACTGCCGTCGGGACCGAGCGGCTCCCGTCCCTCGGTTGGCGGTGGAGCGGGAGGATCGCAACGGCCCTCGAACCTGGATCGCAACAAGATTTCCGGGGCGATCAACAATCGTTACCCCAATGCGGGACAAAAGCCGTTCATGCCTGACTGGTTCAAGCCGGGGGCTTCTCAATTGCCGTCTAGCCCCGGTGGAACGACCAGGCCAGCCGTGCGGCCTGGCGGTGGTCAAGGACCTGGATCGGGCCAAGGACCGGGAGGTGGTCAGGGACCCGGAGGCGGACAGGGACCCAACCGACCCGGAAGTGGCGGAGGTGACCGACCGACCGTGCTTCCGGCCAAACCAGGAGACGGGACCGGGCCAGGGCGTCCTCCCGGAACGGGAGATGGCAACCGCCCGAATCGTCCCGGCATCGGGGACGGGAATCGTCCGGGAGATCGTCCCCCAGGAATCGGTGACGGCAACCGTCCGGGAGATCGTCCCCCAGGAAACCGCCCACCCGGCATCGGTGACGGCAACCGTCCAGGAGACCGTCCGCCCGGTTATCGTCCGCCCGGCAATCGTCCTCCCGGCTATCGTCCGCCCCCCAAACCGCCGGGATGGCGTCCGCCGATCGCTCGCCCGCCTGCTTGGCATCCGTGGTATCGACCGGGTTACTATCCGCCGGGTTACTGGTGGCGACCGGTGACGGCCGCAGCGGTGACCGGCTGGTTTGTGGGTCGCTGGACCCGGCCGATCTACTACACGTACGGTTCCGGTGGAACCGTGTACTACGAGAACAACATGGTCTACGTGAACGGCCAGCAGTACGGCACCCCCGAGCAATACTATACGAATACGGCCGAACTGGCTGCCTCCGTGCCGGAGGTGACCGACGAGCAGGCCGAGGCCATGGAGTGGATGCCGCTGGGCGTGTTTGCGATCACCCAGGAAAACGTGAACGAAACGAACATGCTCATCCAATTGGCCGTAAATAAGGAAGGCGTCATTGCGGGCACCTTCTACAACGAATCGACCGATGTGGGTCACCCGGTCGAGGGCATGGTCGATCAGGAGACCCAGCGGGCCGCTTGGCGGGCTGCGGATGGAACGAACGAGAATATCGTCATGGAGACAGGAGTTTACAACCTGACTCAGGATGAGGCCTCCGTTCTGGTTCATTTTGGTCCCGAGACGACGCAGACCTGGACCCTGGTCCGGGTGGAGCAACCGGAAGAGGCAGAACAGCCTGCTCCGCAATAGTCCGCTGAGCAGACCTGTTTGACGAAACTTTGCAGCCGGGCCGCATCATGCGGCCCGGCTGTTTGCGCTCGTTGCCGGAATCGACGCCCAGCCCTAGAATCAAGAGGTTTCGAGTGTTTGGAACCGGGGCCGGCCCTGTGAGCCGGCCCCCATCATTCTGACCCCGAAAGAACACCAACGGGATGACCTTTATGGATCCTCAACAACCGTCCTTCACCGGTCTGGGAACCCTCGCTCTGCACGCCGGCCAGCAGCCCGACCCGACGACGGGCTCCCGTGCGATGCCCATCCATCAGACGACCAGCTACTGCTTCAGGAACGCTGAGCACGCGGCCGACCTGTTCGCCCTCAAGGAAATGGGTTGGATCTACACCCGGCTGATGAACCCGACGACCGACGTTTTTGAGCAGCGGATGGCCGCCCTCGAAGGCGGCATCGGCGCGTTGGGCGTTTCCAGTGGGCAGCAGGCGATCTCGGTGGCCCTGATGAACCTGGCCCATAGTGGTGACCACATTGTTTCGGCGGCCGCCTTGTACGGCGGGACGGTCACGCTCTTCAGCCAGACCTTCAAACGCCTGGGGATCGAAGTGTCGTTTGTGGACGCCACCGATCCGGCGAACATTGCCGCCGCGATCCGGCCCAACACGCGAGCCGTCTATATCGAGTCGCTGGCGAATCCCAAGAACGACGTACTCGACTACGAGGCGATCGCCGACGTGGCTCACGAGCACGGCCTGCCGCTTGTCTGCGACAACACGGTGCTCACCCCGCTTCTGTTCCGGCCCTTCGATCACGGGATCGACATCTCGGTATCCAGTGCGACCAAGTTCATTGGCGGTCACGGCACGAGCATCGGCGGGGTGATTGTCGACAGCGGCAAGTTCGACTGGTCGAGGAATCCGGAGCGGTGGCCCCAGTTCACCGAGCCCGACCCGTCCTATCACGGGGCCGTGTTCCTGGAAGCGGTCGAGCAGCTCTGCTACATCATCACCTGCCGCACCCACTGGCTTCGCGACCTGGGCGGCGCCATGAGCCCCTTCAACGCCTTCCTGTTCCTGCAGGGCCTGGAGACGCTCCATTTGCGAATGCCGCGTCACAGCGAGAACGCCCTGGAAGTTGCTCGGTTCCTCGAAGCCCATCCCCTCGTCACTTGGGTAAACTATCCGGGACTTCCCTCGCATCCGGGCCACGAGGCCGCCCAACGATACCTGCCCAAGGGGCAAGGCGCGATCCTTGGCTTCGGAATCAAGGGCGGGGCCGAGGCAGGCAAGAAGTTCATCGAGGCCTGCCAGCTCGCTTCCCACCTGGCCAACATCGGCGATGCAAAGACGCTTGTAATTCACCCGGCCTCGACCACGCACAGCCAATTGACCGAGGCGGAACTTCAGGCCGCGGGAATCACACCGGACTACATTCGCGTTAGCGTGGGACTGGAAGACGTGGACGACCTCAAGGCGGATCTGGAGCAGGCGCTCCAGGCGTCGCAATCGTGAGGGATCGTGTGTCACGGAGAATTGAACAGGAGGGAACAAAGACAACGGAGAGGCAAGTTCTCTGTTTTCTCGGTCTACTTTGTGATCCGGACTCTCGACTGCATCATGGGGCCGATCTTGAGGGAGTGAATGATGTAGTTCGGAGAGAGGCGGTTTGTTCCTGAAGAATGGATTGTCTCGCTTCGATCCGACGGTTGATTTCCGTCTGCACACTTCCAAGCGAGAGTTCCTTGATGTGTTTTAAGTTCTGGGAGATTTGCCAAGACGCTCACAAGAAGGCATCTCTTCTGGTTGTCTTCCCTGGGAATAACATTGCACGAGTCAACCGAGCGAACGGAGGCAATCGAGCAATCGTCCTCTGTTGTCTCTGTTAACTCCTGTTCAAAGTGGATAAATGCGTTTGGATAGTAGCGACAGCGATCGTCACGCACGGCCGCTCAAGTATGCACACAACCTGCTCATGGAGGCCCCCCTCGACCTGGAACGAGGGGGGCGTCTCACGCAGGTCAGCGTGACCTACGAGACCTACGGCCGGCTCAACGCGGAGCGGAGCAACGCGGTCCTGGTATGCCATGCCCTGTCCGGCGATTCCCACGTGGCGGCCCACGCCGAGGACGACGATCCCGGTTGGTGGGACATCGCCGTGGGGCCGGGCAAGGTGATTGATACGGACCGTTACTTTGTCATCTGTCCGAATGTTCTGGGAGGCTGCCGCGGCACGACCGGCCCCAACAGTTTCAACCCCGAGACGGGCAAGCCCTACGGGGCCGACTTCCCCGTGATCACCATCGGCGATATCGTCGAGGTCCAGCGTCGGTTGATCGACCATCTTGGAATCGATCGGCTTCTGGCCGTCGTCGGCGGGTCGCTGGGCGGACACATGGCGCTGACCTGGGCGTCGTGCCACTCGGATCGTCTTCTCGGCGTGGCGGCCCTCGCCACCTCGGCCTGCCTCACCAGCCAGGCGTTGGCCTTCGACATCGTCGGACGCAACGCGATCCTTCGGGACCCGGATTACCAGGGGGGACAGTACTACGAATCGGGACGCCCGCCCAACGTGGGCCTGGCCATCGCGCGAATGCTCGGCCACATCACCTACCTCTCCCGAGAGGGGATGACGGAGAAGTTCGACGCCGAACGTTTCCAGCCGCGAGAGGTTCTCTCGGCCTTTGAAACCAAGTTCTCCGTCGGGTCTTACCTGGCCCATCAGGGCGACCGGTTCGGCGAACGCTTCGATGCCAACAGCTACATGACGCTGTCGATGGCCATGGACCTGTTCGACCTGGGGATCACTCCGGAGAAGCTTGCCGAAGCGATCGGCCAGAGCGATTGCCGGTGGCTCGTAACGAGTTTCTCGAGCGACTGGCTGTTTCCTCCCTTCCAGTCGCAGCAGATCGTCGACACGCTGATTGACGCCGGCCGACCCGTGAGCTACTGCAACGTGGAGAGCCGGTGCGGCCATGACGCGTTTCTGCTTCCGGACGACCTGGCAACCTACGGGGAGATGCTTCGGGCCTTCCTGGCGAATCTTGCGGGCGAGCCGGTGCAACCGACTGAGGAGAGCGAGGCGGCCGTGGACCTGGAGCGTTCGGTTCACAGCCCAACGAGCATTTTTCACGGTCGACATCGTCTCGACTACGACATGATGGTCGAATTGATCCCCGAAGGAGCAAGCGTACTCGACCTCGGCTGCGGCACAGGGAGCCTCCTGGCTCGGCTGACCGCCCAAGGCCACCGGCGAACCACGGGGATCGAGTGGGACGAGCCCTCGATCGTGCGCGGGATGCAGCGAGGGCTGGACATCATCCAGGCCGACCTCAACAAGGGGCTGGCGGCCTTTGCGGAGAACCAGTTCGACGTGGTCGTCCTCTCCCAGACGCTGCAGACCGTCACCGACGTGGAACGGGTGGTGGACGAGATGCTGCGCATCGGTTCCCGGGGCATCGTGAGTTTTCCGAACCTGGCCCACCGCGACCATCGCTTCCGGCTGTCGACCGAAGGGCGAGCCCCCGGCATTGATGCGGCCGCGGGCTACAAATGGTATAACACACCGAACGTGCGTTTCCTGTCGCTTAACGATTTCGAGGATTTCTGCCGCGACAAGGGGATCACCATCCACGAGACCGTCGCCCTCGACACGGTGGCCAACCGCCGCGTAGAGGAGGATCCCAACTTGGAAGCGAACGTGGTGATTGCGGTGGTGAGCAAGTAAGACGACAGGGCCAAATCCGAAGCACGAAATCCGAAACAAATTCGAAGCACGAATGCTCCAAATTATCCATGACAGTTTCCGCCCCTGATCACTCTGACTGGACTGCCGACGTGCGCCGGGTTGCTCGGGCGGTGCGACGGCGGGTTCTGGACCATGCGCTCAAGAACAACGGCGGCTACCTGAGCCAGGCGTGTTCGGCGGCCGAGATTCTGGCCACGCTCTATCTGAAGGTGATGAACCTGGGGCCCAGCGAGGGGCCGAAGGAGCCGCGACCCTTCTGTGGTGTACCGGGACGGGACAACCCGGACAGTTTCACGGGCGCGGAGTACAACGGTCCCAAGGCGCCGGAACTGGATCGGTTCATCTTCTCACCGGTCCACTACGCCCTGGTGCTCTACAGCCTGTTGATCGAGGTGGAGCGATTGGGCCCCGACGCCCTGGAGCAGTTCAACCGCGACGGCAGCACGATGGAGCTGATCGGGGCCGAGCACTCGCCGGGCCACGAGGTGACGGCCGGTTCGCTGGCCCAGGCGATCAGCCAGGCCGCGGGCATCGCCATGGCCCGCAAGCTTCGCGGCGACACGGGGCGCGTGTGGGTGTTCATGTCGGACGGCGAGTTCGAAGAGGGCCAAACTTGGGAGGCCTTTGCCGCCCTGGCCTACCACAAGATCGACAATCTCGGCGTCTACATCGATGCCAACGCCCAGCAGTGCGACGGCCTGATGGCCTCGGTGATGAACATCGAGCCTCTCGCCGGTCGGCTTGAAGCCTTCGGGGCGAACGTTCGCGAGGTGGACGGTCACGATCCGGAGGCCCTGGCTGCCGCGGGTCAATCCTGGTGCGAGGGCAAGCCCCTGGTGATCATCGCCCGCACCGACCCCTGCCGCGACATGGACCTGCTTCGCCAACGGGCCCCCAAGCTGCACTACGTTCGCTTCAAATCGGACGAAGAACGCCGCAGCTACGAACAGGCCTTGGCGGAGATGGGGACCGCCTGAAGGCTGGACACCAACGGACTACGCTGGGGCGTCGTTTGGGCCGCAGGGGGCAATCTGGCGAAGCTGCTTGTTCTTCTTCAGCGTGGCATAGCAGTCGGGCAGGTCGACGGTAGCGAGTATGTCCCAGAGGAAACTCGAAAGCGGCCAGGCGTAGTCTTCCGATTCGGCCACGGCCGAGTAGGAAACGAGGGCGTTCTTGAGGGTCACCTGCTTCACGCGGTCTGAGACCATGGCGGCAAACGTGGCGGGCACGGCTCCCCAGCCCTTGGCCGCCAGGTGGACCTCTTCGTAGCCGTTGGAGGTCAGCCACTCGAGCAGGCCCAGCACGTCGCGGGTCCGTTGGGCAGGCAGGGCGTCGTCGAGCATCAGGCTGTGAATCGCCCCGAAATAGTCGCTTCCGTAGGGTTTGAGGAACTGGTTCGTGCCGCACGTATCCGGTTGCGATTCACCGATTCCGCGCACATCGCAGGCGAAGAAGAGCGCATCCGGCTCGGCTTCGAGCAGTTCCTTCACAAGCGGCTCGTCTCGCAGTTCGGCATCGGCCGATTGATGGGAGATGTAGAGCACAGCCCGCTTGCCCAGACGGGGCGGGCGGCTGTCCTGACGTGCGTCCAAGAGCATGGCCACCAGGGCGAAGATCCCGGGCTCGGTTTCAACGGCATAGTGAACGGCCGATTTCGTCGGGTACTTGCGCCCGCCCACACGGCGAAGAATACGGTAGTCCGGCACGGCGATCGATCCAGGCAGCTTGAGCAGCTTGGTCACGGCTTGGATCAGGTCGCCGCCCTCCGGCTTGCCTCGCTCCTTGCGCAAGCGTTCGGCCTTTTCCTTGGTGAAGGAGAACACGGTCCGCGAACCGAGTTCGGAGACCTGGCCTTTGGGGGTACACCAAAGCGTTTCGTCCTTCTCGATCTCCAGGGTCGGTTCTGCCTGGGCGTCGCTGATTTCGGTGACCCGATTGAACCAGCGATACATGGCCTCGCGGTTTTCCTGGGTATAGCCGTGGGGCGTGGGGCCCACGAAGCAGCCGATGTTGTCTTCGGCCCCGAGCAGTTTGTAAAGGTGTTTTAGTCGGTCATAGGCTTCTTCCACGCCGCGAACGTCGAAGAAATCCTTTTCCTTGCCCAGGATGATGACGGGCGCCGGGGCGAGGGCGGCGAGGAAATCGGAGTGGTCCAATCCGAGTGCCAGGGCCTTGGGCGGGCATTGCTCGGTGTCGGCCGGCAGTTCGTTTTCCGCATTTCGGCGGAAGGTGGTGACGAAGCAGGAAGGGGCCGCCATGGTCCAGCGATGTTCCACGCCGCAGAGCCACGTGGTCATGGTGCCGCCGCCGGAATTGCCCGTCACGCCCACTTGCTTGGGATCGACCTCGGGCCGGGTGAGCAGGTAGTCGAGGGCCCGCACGCCGTCCCAGGCTCGCCAGGAGCCGAGGAACTCGCCCACGAGCATCTGCTGGTTGCCGGCGTAGAGGTGCTCGCGCACGCCCACGCCGATGCGGCTCTTGAGCTGGTCGGTCACGTACTGGAGCCGTTCGCCCTGTCCGATCGGATCGTAGATCAGTACGACGTAGCCTTGCCGCGCGAGTCCTTGGGCATAGGACTGATAGGCTGTTTCGGCCTTGCCGTTGGTGGAATGGCCGCACGTGCCCACCACGCCGGGCAGGGGGAACTTGCGACCGGTGGGCACGTAGAGATTGGCCGTCACGAGCATCCCCGGTCGGCTCTCAAAGATGACCTTCTCGATCTTGTAGGTGTCGCGCTCGACGACGCCGGTGACTTTCGGGTTCAGCGGGGTCCGCTTGGGTTCCGGGCCGAAGCTGATGCGGATCCGCTCGCGCACGCTCTGTACATAGCTTTCCGCGTCGGCCTTGGTCTTCATGGCCGCCCGGCGCTGGTTCCCAAGGGCTTCCGCCTCGCGGACGCGGCGAACCAGATATTCCTGGAACATACGGGGAAAACGGTTCAGGGGCGCCAATCCGCTGTCCGACGCCTGGGCCAGGGCCTTCAGCTGGTCGGTCATGATCCAGTCGGCCAGGGCCAGGCCGAGCAGGGAGGCTCCGGTGGTTTGCAGCAGTCCGCGTCGAGTGGTGCGAAGTTGGACGGTCATGGCGTTCCCCGATTGTTGTGAAGTCAACGAATGGGCAGATCAGAAACGTGGCACCCGACGGTTGTACCCCTGCCGCAAGTGCGGGTCAACAGCCCGGACGTCGTAGCGGTGGCATCCCTGCCGCCGGCCCCGGCAGCACCGAACAAGGACCTCGCAGCATGTTACTCACGAAGCCACAGAGAGAAAGAAAAACCGATCAAAACCACGGAATCGATCGAGCGGCGATGTACGGTCTCCCAAGGGAGGTGCGTCAAGACGCACCCTACGGCACTTCGGCCGAATGCCCGTTCACGAGAAGGGGAACGTCGGTGACGACTCGGTAGGTCGGCTCGGGAGAGCCAACCTACCGTACTATTCGGAGGCGGTAACCGGCTCGAGTTCCATCGTCGTTGACGTCTCTATTTGCTGGCTGATTTGCTGGCCCATCATCGACATTTGCATCGTCATCTTCGTCTTCACATCGCTTCGAACAAAGCGTCCCTGAGCATTGTCGAAGTACAGGACGCCCTCGGTCGACTGATCGGTCAGCTTGACCGCAACCTTTCCTCCTGGGGCGAAAGACAGCGTAAGTGTTTGCCCGATCTTTTGCAGCTCCCGGCCCTTTACAACCTCCGGTCCCTGATAGGTGAACTTGGTGTCGGTGGTCATGTCTCCCGTAACCTCGTTTTTCACGGTGGCGGTACTGCTCCACGTGTCGCCGATCTTGACGGGACCTTCGGGAAACGCGGCGAGCTGCGACATGTTTTTCATCTTTTCCTCACTGAACATGTCGGCCATCTGACCCATGCCAGGCAACTTCTTCATTTCCTCGGCGACCCCTTCGGGGAGTTTCAGTTCCAGGATGTTGCCCTGGCTGTCCATGCGAATCACGTACGGCTTGCCGATCATCGCACCAAGAACAGGAGCCATCATCTTGGCAATTCCCTCCGGCTCGTCGTCCGATTCAGAATCGTAGTCCATCGCTATTCCTTGCGGGCCCTGCATCTTCATCTGCACCTTGCGAGCGGTCTGTGTAAACGTCGCGACCCCTGCGCTATCGACGGCCGTAATTTCCCAGTCGAATCGCATCGTCGTGTTCGAGGTTATCGGGGGTTGCCCCTCCGCCCCTGGCATGTTCATTTCCATCTGCATTGTCTGGTGCGAGGTGAGCCAGCACTTCTGTCCGACCTGGAACTTGTATCGGAGCAGGGTCTGCCCGTGAGCCGGCTGGGCAAGAATGGCAAACGCCGCCAGACCGAGCAGCGACACGAAACGGAATACGCGCGACTTGAACATGAGAGTTCTCCTGAATCAAAATGCTTGCCCTGTTGGGCACAATCCCACCTTGAGGCCGGATGCATCACGATTTGGCACGATATGCCAGGGTGCGTACAATAGGCCTTCGACTGAAGATTCTGAATTCCGGTCCCCCCCAGTCCAAGGAGCCCCGCGATGAGCCTCTGCCGACCAGCGGTTCTTACCGGTTTCATCATTCTGGCCCTTAGTTTGGCATCCCAGGCAGGCGAAGGCAAGCGGCCCAATATTCTTTGGATTGTGGGGGAAAACCTGGACCTGGATCTGGGCTGCTATGGGGAGAAGAATGTCCGCACTCCCAACCTGGACGGATTGGCGGCGGGCGGGGTCCGGTATACGAACGTATTTTCCACGTCGCCGGTCTGTGCCCCGAGCCGCTCGGCCTTCATGACGGGGATGTATCAGACGTCGACCGACACCCACCCGATGCGGAGCCACCGCGATGACGATTTCCGCCTCCCCCCCGGCGTCCGCCCGCTCACGCACCGGCTCCAGGACGTGGGCTATTTTACGGCGAATATCACCCATATCGGCGAACGCGTGGTGGGGACGGGCAAGCTGGATCTGAATTTCGTCAACGAAGGGCCCATCTACCAGTCGGATGATTGGTCGGCCCTGAAGAGCCACCAGCCCTTTTTCGCCCAGATCAACATGCCCGAGGTCGAATACGACATCTACGACCGGCAGACTTGGAAACACCCCCGGGCCAAGTGGGTCGGGGAGGACTGGCATCCCCAGATTGCCACCCCGGAGAACGTGTCGCCGCCGCCCTACTACCCCGACCACGAGATCACCCGCCAGGAATGGGCTCGCTATCTAAACTCGGTCTCCGGCATGGATGTTCGCATCGGGTGGATTCTGGAGGCACTGAAGAAGGACGGACTGGCGGACGATACGATCATTCTCTTCTTCGGCGACAACGGCCGGCTTGAGGCGCGGGGGATTCACTGGTGTTGGGATTCGGGGCTCCACGTGCCGATGATCCTCCACTGGTCGAAAAATCACCCGGCCCCGTCCCAGTATCAGCCCGGCGAAGTTGACGAGCGAGTCATCAGCCTGCTGGACATCACGGCCACAACCCTGGGGATGGCCGGCATCGAACGTCCGGCGCTCATGCAAAGCCGCAACTTCCTGGGGGAAGACGCCGACCCGTCGCGGACCTATGCCTTCAGCGCGAGGGACCGGATCGACGAGACGGTGGTCCGCCAGCGTTCCGTCCGCGACTGTCGCTATCGCTACATCCGCAACTTCACTCCCGGGGCAGGGTTCCCGACCTTAAATCGCTACAAAGAAAAGTGTTTCCTCGTCAAGCCGCTGATGCGTCAGCTTCTGGCCGAGGGGAAACTGGAAGGCCCAGCGGCCGAGTTGATGGAGCCCTTTGCGCCGGAAGTGCTGTACGATCTGCAGGCCGACCGCTACGAGATCGAGAACCTCGCCGGGTCTGAGAGACCCGAACATCAGGCGGCACTGCTCCGGCTTCGGGCAGCCCTGGAGACGTGGATTGTGGAGACGGGGGATCGGGGGGAGTGGCCTGAACCGGCCGAGGTGGTGGCGCCTTTTGAGAAGGAAATGGACGACTGGTTTGGCACGCCGGAGTGGTACAAGGGGAAATAGTCATGAAATCCCTCAGGCTACTGGGAGCCGTTTCCGAGAAAGAAAAAGGCTGGGCTTGACTGCCTTGCGTATTTGGCTAAACTTGCAAGTATAGAACGCTCGATAACTGGTTTGGGGTTGCTGCCAGTCATTTTCGAGCCAGAGGTGACAGCGATGGACGCGAAAACGCAAGCGAAATATGAGGCTCGGGCCAAGATCGTGAAGGCGATGGCCCACCCGGCCCGGCTCTTCATGTTGGACGAACTGGCCAAGAATGGGGAACGCTGCGTCTGTGAGTTGACCGAGTTGGTTGGCTCCGACATGTCCACCGTGTCGCGGCACTTGGCGCAGCTCAAACAGGCCGGGCTCGTGGAGGACGAGAAACGCGGGCAAATGGTGTTCTATCGCCTCCGTGTCACCTGTGCCTTGAGTTTCTTCGACTGCATCGAGTCGGTTATCAAGTGCAATGCCAAGAGCCAGCAGGAGTTGCTGGCCTGAGGTCCCCCCTGGGCTGAAAGCCCATTTTTTCACACTCTGATACTTGCATATTATGCCAAATAGCCTAGTTCGACGAACCGGGCAATGGCACAAGGGACGTCGAACATGAACAAGAGGGAACTGGGCATTTTCGCCGGGTTGGCCACGGTCTTTCTGCTTGCCTACTTTCTGAACTTCACCGATTTGAAGATTCAGAATGCGATCATGGAAGCGTTCTACATGCTTCAGTGGTACGTGCGATACCACACCTTGGCCTGCGTCGTTCCCGCCATGTTCATCGCCGGCGCCATTGCGACCTTCTTTTCCAAAGAGGCCGTTCTGCGGCACCTGGGCCCCAAGGCGAACAAGGTGGAAGCCTACGGCGTCGCCTCCGTCTCGGGCACCGTCCTGGCCGTCTGCTCCTGCAGCGTGTTGCCCATGTTTGCCGGCATCTACCGCGTGGGGGCAGGATTGGGACCGGCCTCGGCGTTTCTCTACTCCGGGCCGGCAATCAACGTGATGGCCATCTTCCTCACGGCTCGCGTCCTGGGCTACGACCTGGGCATCGCACGGGTGGTCGGCTCGGTCATCTTCGCCGTGGTGATCGGCCTGATCATGGCGGTCCTCTTTCGCAAGGATGAGGAGCAACGGACCGCGGCCGTCATGCAGCTTCCTGAACCGGCGCCTGCCAAGCGGAGCCTGGGAAAGACTTCGCTGTTCTTCGCCTCCATGATTCTGTTTCTCGTCTTCAGCGACTGGGCCAATCCCAGCCAGACCGTGATCGAGAAACGCGATGGAACACGCATGCAAGTGGCCGTTCTGATTCGAACCTCCGAAACCTATCGCGTTCAGCTCGAAGAGCCGCTTGGGGATCTGAAAAAGGGTGCCAAGCTGATGCTGAATCGGGCGGATATCGTCAGCGAAACGGATGCCACCCCCGACAACTACAAGTGGGCGGCCTGGGTCTTCCACCATCGCTGGTACTTTGCCGGAGGCTTCTTCCTGGCCGTGCTTGCCATGGCTGCCCGCTGGTTCGATCGGGAAGAGCTTCGCGACTGGATGGACCAGACCTGGAGTTTCTCCAAGTCGATCATCCCCCTGTTGTTTGGCGGCGTTCTGGTAACGGGCTTCGTCGGAGCGTTGATCCCGGAACACGTCGTTGCCAGTTGGGTCGGCGGCGACAGCATTCGGGCGAACCTGATCGCTTCGATGATCGGCGCCTTGTGGTACTTTGCCACCCTCACGGAGATCCCGATCCTGGAAGCCCTCCTCGGCCTGGGGATGGGGCGCGGGCCGGCTCTGGCCCTCCTCCTGGCGGGGCCCGCACTTTCGCTGCCGAGCATCGCCGTGATCTACAGCGTTGTTGGATTCAAGAAGACCTTCATGTTCTGCCTGCTCACCGTCGTGATGAGCACCTTCGTGGGAGTCGTCTTCGGCTGGTTCTTCGTGTAGGGCGGGCGGATTGCAGACACCAACCCATTCTTCCGCTACGGCAGGCGGACGAAAAAAATCTACAAGTTAGACGCTCTAGGATAGGAAAGAGGCGTGGACATGTGGAGCATAGTCGCACTAGACATAGAGGGCGTTCTAACCGCTCCAGATGTCCACGCCTTTTTCCTGTCCTACCGTCGCGGGCAATGTTCGCCTGCAGGTGTGCGAAATGGACCCGAACGATCGATGAGAGTGCGAAGCAAGGGAACATCGCCGGCGATGCACGCCGTTGCGCGGAGTTTCGCACTCTCATCGATCGTCCAGCCCCATTTGTGCGTCTAACTTGTAGATTTTTTTCGTCCGCCTGCCTAACATGTCTGGAGACAGAGAATGAAACTCGTGCAGATTCTGGGAACTGGCTGTGCCAAGTGTGAAAAGCTGAAGCACAACGCCGAACAGGCCGTCAGTCAGGCCGGTGTTGAGGCCATGGTCGAGAAGATCACCGACATCAACGTCATTACCGGGTTCGGCGTGATGATGACCCCGGCACTGGCCATTGACGGCGAAGTGAAATCGGTCGGTAAGCTGCTGTCGCCGGAAGAGATTCAGGAATTGTTGGCGTAGCCGTCCTCATACCTAGGGGAGTAACCCATGGCGGAAAATGAAACCAAACCGTCGGCCTGCTGCGCTTGCGGCACGGCGCCGAAACTGATTTTCTCCTGCTCGGGAGCGGCCGACGTCGGTCACGTCTCGGACCTCGCGGCCAGGAAGCTGACGCGTGAAGGCGCCGGCAAGATGTTCTGCCTGGCCGGGATCGGGGGGCGAGTCAGCGGGATTCTGCAAACCACGAAGGCGGCGTCCAAGATCCTGGCCATCGACGGGTGCCCCCTCGACTGCACTCGGAAATCGCTCGAAGAAGCCGATATCCAGGAGTTCGAGCACCTGCGGCTAACCGATCTCGGGATGGAGAAAGGTCAGACGCCGGTGAATGACGAGTCGGTTGAAAAGGTCGTCACGGCGAGCCAGAAGCGGCTGGCCTGCTAAGTGGCCTTGCACGATTCCAAGAATAGTAGCCATCACGCTCCGCCGTGATGAGCGCCACGTTCAATATGGAGTTCGGATCCGGGAGGGATACGATGGAGTTGAAGAACGCCGTCGCCGTCTGTTTGATTTCGCTGTTCTCGGCGGCGCTCGTGGTGCTGATCGCCCGCTCGCTGGACAACCAGGCCGCCTCCCGACTGGAGCCGCAACTGGAGCGGATCGCCGAGGAACTCCGCGCGATCCGAGCCCAGGGCGGCATTCCGGCCGCTGCGGAGAGCGCCGAAACGGCGGAGGCGTTCCAGGACGGCCTGATCGTCTACTACTTCCACGGCAAAACCCGATGCCCGACCTGTGAGGCGATCGAGTCGCAAGCCTACGACGTGGTTCATCTCGACTTTGCAGAACCACTGCAGCGTGGAGAAATGACCTGGAAGGTGATGAACTACGAGGCCCCCGAATCGGCCGATCTCAAGGAGGAGTTCGAGATCATCATGGCCAACGTGGTGCTTGCGAAAATGGAGGGAGGAAAATGCGTCGACTGGCGGCGTTTGGACAAGGTATGGGCCTTGTGGAACGACCCGCCGGCCTTTGAGGAGTTCATCCGAAGCGAAATTGACAAGATGCTCAAGGAGAGCGATGCTTCAGGCACCGCTTTGGAAGAACCCGACCTGCTCGAAATCCCCTTGCCGGACATGCCCGCTCCGCCGCTGCCGCAGAGCGATGCTCCGGTCGATCTGCCGCTGCCGTAATGAGACTGAAGGCTGAAGGGCTGCAAACCGGAGGTTTTCAGTGCATCGACATCTGCTTTCCACCCCAATCAATCTCGCATCAGGAACCTATAGCCTGCAGTCTTCAGCCCTAGCCCAGCATCTCAGAGAGGCTGCAGCTCTCGAAAGTCCCGTCCCCTTCGCTTTGAGTAAGGAGTTGTTCGGATGAAACGTGTGACCATGAGTCTGTTGATGACGGCCGCAATCGCCGTGGCCTTTTCATCCTTTGTTGAGTTCGCGGCTGGCGCAGAGGCCGCCAAGACGCCGCCGAAAGACCGCGTGGTCGTCATGTACTTCCACCGCACCCAGCGCTGTCCCACCTGCCTGAAGATGGGCAGCTACAGCGAACAGGCGGTCGCGAGCGGCTTTGCCGACCAGGTCAAGAAAGGCACCGTCGAATTCCACTACATCGATTTCCAGAACGAAAAGAACGCGTCCTACGCGAAGGCCTACAAGATCACCGGTCCGGCGTTGATCATGGCGAAGGTCGTCGACGGGAAGGTCGCCGAATTCAAGGACTTGAAAGACATTTGGAGCAACGTGGGCGACAAGAAGGCGTTTTTCAAGTACGTGCAGGACCAGGTGACGGCCTGCCGTACGAAGAAGCCCGCCAAGAAGGCGCCGGCTGAGTAACGGTGTTATTTCAACGCTTCCGCGGACAGGAACTGAACCGTGCTCGCGTATACCCTCTACAGTGCAGCCGCCCTTTACCTGGGCATCCTGACCTCGATCAGTCCCTGCCCGCTGGCGACGAATATTGCCGCTGTCTCCTACATCGGGCGGAAGGTCGAGAATTCGCGAGCGGTCATCCATGCCGGCCTGCTTTACACGCTGGGACGATGCCTGCTCTACCTTGGACTGGCTGCCTTGCTGACGACGACGGCCATGTCGATTCCGTCCGCGTCGGTCTTCCTGCAGAAGTACATGCACCTGGTGCTCGGACCGATCTTTCTTCTTCTCGGCATGTTTCTCGTGGGGCTTATTACTTTCACCTCCGGCGCGGGTCTGATGAGCGAGGGCATGCAGAAGCGGATCGATTCCATGGGGATCTGGGGCGCCTTCTTCCTGGGGATCCTGTTTGCCGTTTCCTTCTGCCCGACTTCGGCGGCCTGGTTTTTTGGACTTCTCGCCCTGACCATGGGCTCCGAGGCGGGGGCCATTACGGCCGTACTTGCCAAGATCGGGATCGTGCTTCCCGAGGTCTCTCTAGCGGGAGGCTCTGTGGTCCTGCCCCTGATCTACGGGATCGGAACCGCCCTTCCGGTCCTGGCGGTTGCCGTGCTTCTGGCCTATAGCGCCCGAACGGTCGGCAAGGCCTACGACGTTCTTTCGAGGGTCGAATGGTGGGCCCGGATGGCCACCGGCTGGGTGTTCATTTTCGTCGGCATCTACTTCAATTTGAAGTACGTGTTTGAGGCGATGTAGCGAGCGACCGCCCGAACCGTCGAGGGCGAGCTGGATTTTAAACGGAATCGCAAATACTGTTCGGTCTGATACTTGCGTGTTTGGCCAAGCACGAAATCTCCGGCGGCTGACAGTCGTCTTGTCGGCACGCGTGGTGACTTGTCTTGGCTCATGATGAAAGAAAGGAAGATGTTCGATGATGGACGCCAGAGATTTCGTGGAAACCGGAATGGCTTTTCATGGACACAAGTGCCCCGCCATGCCGCTCGGCCTGCGTGCCGGGGTCGCTGCCATGAACGCACTTGGGGTGAGTCCGTCCCAGGACAAGGAACTCTACGCGATTTCCGAAACGGGCAAAGGCCATGCCGCCGGGTGCTTTCTCGACGGCATCATGGTGGCCACCGGTTGCACCTACGGAAAGTCGAATATCGAGAAACGCTACTACAACAAAATGGCGTTCACCCTGATCGATGTGGCAACCCAGCGGGCCGTGCGAATCAGTCTCAAACCCGAGTTCTTTGCCAAGATGCTCCAATCGCCCTTTGTCGAGCAACGCAAGAATGGCGTGCCGCCGCAAGACATCGCCCCCGAAATCGGCGATCCGCTTGTCGAAAAGGTCCTCTCCATGCCCGAAGAGGCCTTCCTGGAAATCGGACCGGTAACGCCCTATGCCCTGGAACGCAAAAAGGGCGTGTTCGAAGCCAAACCTTGCTCGCAATGTCACGAGATGGCGTTTGTCGACAAACTGGTCGACGAAGGCAACGGCCCCGTCTGCCTGGGATGCCGTGATGCGAACTCAAAGTGAAGAGGACGTCTCGCCATGCTGATCATTCTGGCCACGCTGATGTTCCTTGTGGCCCTCGTCTTCTCCATCCTCGGCCAAGGCGGCGGCGTGCTGTACACGCCGATCCAGGTTTGGGCAGGCGTCGATTTTCACGTCGCCGCCACGACGAGCCTCTTCCTGATCATGGTGATGTCCTTGTCGGCGTCGATCGTGTTCCGGAAGGCCAAGAAAATCGATTGGCCCCTGGTTCTCGTTCTGGAAAGCAGCACGACCCTCGGCGGTTTTGCCGGCGGCTTGTGGTCCAACCATTTCTCCGCGAAGACTCTCTCCGTGCTGTTCGCAATTCTCGTCGCGGTGGCGGCCTGCTTCATGATCCGCACCTTCGACTTTGCACGAACACGCGAGCCACGGCGTCGAAGCCGCTTCTCGTGGCAGCGCAGCCTGGGCGACCAGAGCTACCGTGTGAACCTCGCGATCGCATTGCCCGTGTGTTTTCTCGCGGGCCTGGCCAGCGGGATGGTCGGGGTGGGCGGCGGAATCCTCAAGGTCCCCATGATGGTCTTGCTGTTCGGCGTTCCCATGGATATTGCCGTCGGCTCAAGCGCGTTGATGGTCGGAATTACCGCGGCCGGCGGCTTTGCGGGGCACGTGACCAGCGGCCACCTGGACTGGAAGGCGTCCTTGGTGCTGGCAGTCGCCGTGTTTGCCGGGGGGCAGATCGGCAGCCGCATCTCGGTAGGGCTCGACAAGAAGAAGCTGAAGAAGGCATTCGGATGGTTTCTGTTGCTGATCGCCGTTTCGATGTTCGCCCGCCTGTGGTTCGCCTCCTGAAGACAGAAGGCGTCCAGACCTGACACGTCTTTATTCGGCCCGGACGTTGAAGCAGTAGAGGTTGTCGGCATAGCGGAGAAAGAGTCGTCCGCCGATGACCACGGGGTGGGCCCAGCTTGCGTCTTTTCCTTCGACGCTGAACTCGCCTCGCATTTCCAGCCCGGTGGGAGAACAGGTGGCCAGACCTGCTCGGCCTTCTTTCTCACTGAAGAGGTAGAGCATTCCATCAGCGAAGCAGACCGACCCTTTGCCCACGGCTCGCTCTTTCCAGAGAGTCTTCCCTGAGGCCAGTTCAAGGCAGGCCCAGCCCTGGTTGTTGTTTCCGTAGATGTGTCCTTCGTGGATGATGTAGCCGCCGTGGTGGCAGACCATGTCGCGCGTGGTCCAGGCCTCCTGTCCGTGGACTCGGTCCCGGGCCCCCTCAAGTTTCATACAGATGCTTCCCTTTCCGTATCCGACAGCCCAAAAGACATAGCCGTCGGCCGCGGCGGGGGTGGGGCAGCTGGCCGTGTTGCCGGAGGCGAAGGGATTCGAGAAAAGCGCGTGGCCGTTTCGCCCGTCCACACCGACCAGGCCTCCGTGCGTTCCGGCGGCAACGATGGGGACGCCGCCGAACTCGAAGGCGTAGCAGGAGCCATACTGGGCTTTCGCCTCAAACCCGCTGCTCACCCAGACGGGCTTCCCCGTGTTTTTGTTCAAGGCCACGATGCACTTGGAGCCGCCCGGGGTGAAGATTGCCAACTCGCCGAGGATGAGGACCGATTCGGAATAGCCCCATTCGGGAGGGCTGCCGCCGAAGTCCGTCATTTGGACGGTCCACTTCTTCTGCATCGACCTGGTGTCGTAGCAGGCGACCAGTCCGCGCCCTGAGATGAGATAGAGCTTCCCATTGTCGATCATGGGCGTTGAACGTCCGCCGGTGAAGTTCTTCGTCCAGGCCATGTCGTGGGGAGTCTGGCCGATGCGATTTCCGTCGGTGTCGAAGACCGAGATCACCAGGCGTTCGCCGATCACGCCGGTGGTGTAGACACGGCCGTCGACGACGGCCACGGAAGAATAGCCCGTTCCGATTCCGCGAGCGTGCCAGAGCAGGGGCGGGCCCCCTTCGGGCCACTCCTTGAGAAGCCCCGTGTCAGGGGATTTGCCGTCGCGATTGGGGCCTCGCCAGCCGGGCCAGTCGGCGACCAGTTCGGCTTTGGGCGTCGAAGGCGTCGTATCAGGTTTCGCTTCCGGGAGGATCGTCGAACGTCTTTCCGCCCTCCTGCGCCGCGCCATTTCCTCGACGACATATCCGCGGTCAAGCTTGCTGAGGCGATCCAAGGGAACCACCAGCTTGGAACCGTCCGGGCGCTGCAGTTGCACCTTGCCGTCGGCGTAGGCCACCATGGCGGCTTCAAGGGTGAAGCGGCCCGAATCGTCGGTCCACGTGCGGATTTTGCCGACTTCGTCGGAAGGCTCTGCCGCCGTGGAGAAGAGCGGAATGAAACAAGCTGAGGCGAACACGCACAGGGTGAGAAGAAGCAGGCGGCGCGACACGATCGAAACTCCAGGGGCGAGGGATCAGGGCAAGGCCGACTTCTGCCTATCATGGACCGCGAGCAGCAGTCGGCACCACCCCTTTGATGAGGGGGTGCTTCTGGAGTCTCGTTCCGGGAACCACCGGTCGCGTTCAGCGACCAGTCATTGCTTCTAATCTCCTTGATGTGGCGGTTTCCTTGCATCTTGATCCTGGTGCGGACTTTCGCTCAATCCGGCCGACCTTCATCTAACGGGAGGGCGCCTTCACGTCGTAGCAGAGCAGTAGATCCTGGTCGCGAATGTACAGTCTGCCGTTAGCAACGACGGGATGCGTCCAAGCCTGCGTTCGCGTTCGATCGGGCTGTTCGAAACGCCCGTGCTCGAAGTACTGCTCTCGGTTTGGTTCGATCAACAGAATCTCCCCCCGTTCGGTTCGGTAGTAAAACCGACCGTCCGCCAAGGTCAACGAGCCTTTCGGCGCGTCGCGGTCGCTCCATAGGACTTCGCCGGTCTTGAAGTCGAGACACGTGAGAAAACCGCCGCCGTTACCGCCGTTGGCGCCGTAGAGGCAACCGCCGCAAACGATCACGCCGCCGTGGTGGTTTTGGATCTTGTTGGAGAAATAGACTTCCTCGGCCTGGATACCGCCGTCGGCGTCCTTGCTCAACTTCACGGCCCCTCCATCCGTATTGTAGGCGGAGGAGGCGAACACGAGGCCGTCGTGGTAGATCGGTGTGGAGCAGTTGATGCCCATCCGATTGGCAGGTCGATCGTATCGCCAGAGCACCTTGCCGTCGGACGCGGCCACGCCAACGAGCGTCTTCGCGGTCAACTGCACGTACTGGCGCTGACCCTCGAATTCGATGGCGATTGCCGAGGCGTAGCCCGCTCCGGATCCGCCTCCGCGTCCGAAACCGCCGGGACGCCCAAATCCCCCAGGGCGACCGCCGAATCTGCCGGGACGTTGGCCGAACCCGCCGCGCTGGCCGGGGTTTTCGCGACCTTGTCGTTGGGGCGGGCCGGTTGGTGGGTCAGCGGGACGATCACCCAAACCACTTCGGCCTCGATCGGGGCCGGCGTCCGCTCGGTCGCCGCCGTCAGCGTTGTCGGGTACCTTGCTTTTCCAGATCGTCTCACCGGTCGATTTATTGAGAGCCACAAGAGTGGCGTCTTCGCCGCCGGGCGTACAGATGACTCTTTCCGCATCGACCAACGGTGATTCGTTGTACCTCCAACGCGGAATACGGCCACCGAAATCGTCGACGAGGCTGCGTTGCCAGATGATTTCACCGTCTTGGACTTTCAGGCATGCGAGGTTGCCGCCGGCCCCCAGGACATACAGCAGATTGCCATCGACCGTCGGCGTGCATCCGGGTCCTTCCTTTCCCTGGGGTCCTCCTTCCTGGCACGCTGGTCCGAGACGCGTCACCCAGAGTTCCTTGCCATCCGTTTCGTTCGGTGAACTCTTCGAGTTCCCGGCGGGCATGATTCGCCGTGGCCTCCGCGGCACGGGCCTGCTGCAGGGCGACTTCTTTCTCGTCACGTTCTCTCACGGCCACGCGGGCCTGCCAGACACTCAACGCCGTTCCCAAAATCAACGCGCCTGCAACCATCGACGCCGTTGAAATGGCAACCTTGTTTCGGCGAGCGAATTTCGAGAATCGATACCATGCCGACGGCGGACGTGCCTCGACCGGTTGATCCATAAGGAAACGCGATACATCCTGGGCCAAGGCCCCGGCCGTGGAATAGCGACGGTTGCGATCCTTGTCCAGCGCCTTCATGACGATCCAGTCAAGGTCGCGTTTCATCGACGAGGAAAGCTTGGCTGGATCGAGTCGACGACTGGTCGCGACGGTACTGGCCAATTCGTTGTTCAACGTGCTCAAGCGGGCGCTGGGCCGAGGCGGGTCTTCTTCGCGGATAATCCGGCGCAACTCGTCGAAGTCCACGGTTCGCAGCCGATCGGGGGCAAACGGCGTTGAGGCGGTCAGCAACTCGTAGAGGAGCACCCCCAGCGAGTAGATATCGCTGCGAGTATCAACATCGACGGCGCTCATTTCCGCCTGTTCCGGACTCATGTAGGCCGGAGTGCCGACCATCGACGCGAACCGAGTGTAGATCGTCTTGACGGTGAGACTCTGCCCGATCGCCTTGGCGACCCCAAAGTCGATTACCTTGGCCAGGGGCTGACCGTCCTGGACTGTGACCAGAATGTTGGAAGGCTTCAGGTCGCGGTGGATGATCCCCTTTTGGTGGGCGTGCTGCACGGCATGGCAGATCGTCACGAAGAGTTGGAGCCGCTCCGACGTATCCAGCTTCTTGCTGTCGCAAAAGGTAATAAGCGGAACGCCGCGGACCAGTTCCATCACGAAATAGGGTTGAGCTCCATCCGTGACGCCGGCATCGAAAACACGGGCGATATTGGGATGGTCCATCAATGCGATCGCCTGCCGCTCGGCCTCGAAGCGAGTGAGCACTTCCCGGGATTCCATCCCGGGCTTAATGATCTTCAAGGCCACGCGACGGCGGACCGGCTCCTGTTGATCCGCAACGTACACGACTCCAAACCCGCCTTCGCCGATCTGCTCCATAAGCTTGTAGGGACCGATCATCGTGCCGGGGGCGTGGTAGGGATGCCCCGCTCGCGACGCCAGGGTTCCGGTCTCGTTCTCACTGCTCAGATGCGACCTCCCCCCGGAGGCGATCGGTTTATCGATTGGATTGTCTTCTCGCTCGTGCTCCCGCAACAGTGCCGATACGGAAGCCAGCAATTCAGGATTCCCTTGACATGCAGCCTCGATGAACGCAGCGCGATCACTGGGAGACTCGATGTCGAGCGCGTCAAGAAAGATCGACTTTTCCGATTGGAGTTCTGGCTTCATCGTTGTGCATAAACGAGAGTGGGAGGACAAGGTTGAGGACTGAACGCCTAAGGCCGAAAATCCCGTCCTTTTCACTTGGAGTGGTTACTCTTGGGGCTCCTGGTTCATTTCACGGCCCAGCCACGCCCTGGCGAAGGCCCAATTGCGTTTGACGGTCCGGGCGGAGACTCCCAACGCCTGGGCCGTCTCTTCGACCGGCAGCCCGGCGAAGTACCGCAGTTCCACAAGTCTGGCCAGTTCCGGCTCGACTGCCGCGAGCTTTGTAATCGCCGCATCGAGATCGAGCAACTCGTCGATGTCGTCGAAATGGACGATCGCGTCGTCATCCGCAAGCTCCTGCTGTCTCATTTCACCGCCCCGTTTGAGAGTCTTGCGGCGTCGAGCGCTTTCGATCAGGATTCTGCGTAACCTCGGGCATGTGGACCCCGCTTCAGGCTGTCAAGACTCGATGCATGCATCCATTATCCATGCCGGCAAGCGATCGCCTGCAGTCGGGTGTTGCCATACAAGATGCACAACTCTACGCGAAAATGACGCCATATCTGATAATGCGACATCCGGCAGGTTGCGGGGCCAAGAATTTCTGAGAATGTTACGAATGGAACGGGGTGGCGGCTGCGGCGATCTGGCGGAGCTTGTAGCGTTGGATCTTGCCGGTGGCCGTCTTGGGCAACTGGTCGACGAACACCACGGCCCGGGGATATTTGTGGGGCGAGGTGGTCTCCTTGACGAAGTTCTGCAGTTCTTTGGCCAGTTCCGGCGATCCCGCCTCGTTGTCCTTCAGGACCACGTAGGCGCACGGCTTGATCAGCCCGTCCTTGTCGGCCACGCCGACGACGCCGCTTTCCAGGACGGCATCATGTCGCAGCAAGATCGCTTCCACGTCGGTGGGCCAGACGGCCTGGCCGCTGACTTTCATCATGTCGTCGGTCCGCCCGGCATACCAGAAGAAACCGTCTTCGTCAACGAGGAACTTGTCGTGCGTATTGATCCACTCGCCGCAGAAGGTCTGCTTGGTCTGTTCGTGCTTGTTCCAGTAGCCGGCGGCGATGCTGTCGCCCTTGATCATCAAGGTGCCGACCGTGCGAGGAGGGACTTCGACGCCGTTCTCATCGACGATCTTGGCCTCGTAGCCTTCCACGATCTGGCCCGTGCTTCCCGCTCGCGCATTTCCCGGACGGTTTGAAATGAAGATGTGGAGGATCTCCGTGGAACCGATTCCGTCGAGGATCTGGAGGCCAAAGCGCTCTTCCCATTTTTCGAACAGGTGGCTGGGCAGCGGTTCGCCGGCCGAGACGCACATGCGAACCCGTCCCAGTGAATCGAGTCCTGCCTTTTCCGACAGGTGCAGCATGGCGGCATAGCTCGTGGGCACACCGTAGTAGACGGTGGGTTGATAGCGATGAACGGTTTCGAAAACCTTGTCCGGAGTGGGCCGATCCGGCAGGAGCACCGTGGTGGCTCCAAGCCGCAACGGGAAATAGAGACCGTTGCCGAGCCCATAGGCGAAGAATAGCTTGGCCACCGAGAAGCAGACATCGTCTTCGCGCAAGCCGATGGTGTCCTTCGCGTAGAGGTCGGCCTCGACGATCATGTCGTGATGAAGATGGATCGTGCCCTTGGGAAACCCGGTTGTGCCGGAGCTGTAGAGCCAGAAGGCCATGTCGTCTTTGCTCGTATCGAGCGACTTGAGCTTCGGCGACGAAGCGCTGAGCGCCGCCGCCAGGCTCTCCTCGTTGCGGCCCGATTCGCCGGCCACGAGCACGTGTTCCAGGAAACGCAGTTCCTGGCGAACCTCGTCGATCTTCGGCTTGAGCGTGGGATGAACGACGAGCACGCGAGCGCGGCTGTCGTTCAGGAGATACTCGTAGTCGGTGGGCTTGAGCATCGTGTTCAAGGGCACGGCGACGGCGCCGACCTTCATACTGCCGAAGAAGGCGTAGACCCATTCGGGGCAGTCGGGCATCACGATCGCCACCCGATCCTCCATCCGCACCCCCAGACGCAGGAGCAGATTGCCCATGCGGCAGACATTCTCGTGGAGCTTGCCGTAGCTCACGATCTCGTCGCCGCAGAGAATGGCCGGCTTGGCCTCGCGGCCGTGATCCATGTGGCTGTCGACAAACACCTCGGCCGCATTGAGCCGCTCGGGTAACTCCAACAACTTCATCGTCTCCCCCGCTTCGAAGTCGTCTTGGTAATCGGCTATTTCAAGTTGGCGTCTAGAGTAGCTTGTCGCGAGCTAATTGTCCAGCAATTGGAAAAATCCGAAATACGAATATCGAAATACGAATATCGAAATACGAAACAAGCACGAATACTCCAATGTCCCAATGACCAAAACCTCCGGCGCCAAACCGGTTGTTTGGAGCATTCGACATTCGAATTTGTTTCGTATTTCGAGATTCGTATTTCGGATTTTTCTCACTTGTTGCCGCGGTAGACTTCCAACTCTCGGATTGACATTTGACTTCCTGGCTGGTTGGGACCGTTGGGACGGATTGCGGAGACGCGCACATGGCGACCTGCGACCGGTTGGAAGACGGCCTCGTAGGGCGACCCGTCGTGGTTGTCGACGGAGGCCACGGTGCTCCACGTTTTTCGATCGGTCGAGACCTTCAGCTCAAACTGGGTGGCAAAGCCGGTTCCAAAGGTTACCTTGATGCGGGAGATGGGCGCCGTGTCGACCAGGTCGACCTCGTAGGTCCAGGGCCACTCGCCGCCGGCCAGGGCGTAGGTGTCGAGCCGGCCGTCGACACCGAGTCGGGGGAAGTGGCGGCCCGAGTTGACGACCAGTTCGTGGGAACCATCGAGGCTGAGCAGCAGGGACTGCTTGCGATAGGCCAGGTTGCCCGGCGGGACGGGCGGTTTGGCGGTGCCGGTTTGGAGCTCGTGGCGAACGGCCTTGAGCAGTTCGACCTGGGAGCGGTCGAGCGAGCCGTCGCGAAAGAGGATCACGTCGATGGAGACGACGCCCCCCCGACGATGGACCTCGAAGACGTAGTCACGGAGGTCCTGCTTGGAATAATGGCAGCCGGGGGCCCCCCAGCGGTCGCCGAGAAACGAGAGGATATGCCATTGTTCCCCGTCGAGAAAGCGTTTGGCAGGAATGTCGAAAAAGCGATTCTGCTCGCCGCACGTGTAGTCTTCGTGCGGCGTGTAGGACATCACCTTGGGATCGACGCCGCGGTTGAAGGCAATAATCCGGTCGGGGTTGCCTGCCCGAAGCGCGTCGGCGAAGACGGCCAGCCGCGGGTCGTTGTATTCCAACCAGGGATAGCTGCCGTCGACCCACCAGCCAACGACTTTCTTGCCATAACGTTCTCCGTACTCCCGAGCCACGGAGGACCAACGCTGCACAAAGTCGTCGGTAACCGGGTTGCTCCATCCGAAGGCCTTGGCCGCCTGGGGATCGTCGCAGGGGCCGTCGCCCGTGTAGTAGAGCATCAACGGGATCTTGTAGCGGGACAGCGATGTGTAGAGGTCTTCGATCAGGTCGCGCCGGGCGCAGGCCTGGCCCGGCTTGTAGCCCGTGATGCGGTCGAAGGTTGCATTCGGCGCAATCAGGGTTCGCTTGCGCTGCATGACGGTGAAGATCACGTAGCCGGCGCCCACCTCGTGCATGGTGGCCGCGAAGCGGTCGGTATCGAATTCGTCGACGCATTCGTCCCAAGAGGTCTCTCGTCCCAGGCTGTGGAGTTGTTCCGCGTTGTTCTGCAGGCCGGAAAGGTAATGGACGAAGACGCCGTATCCGGCCTCCTGGAACCAGTCGGTTTTCGATTCGGGCGCCGGTTGCTGAACGGTCAGGGCGACGAGGAGGAGCGGGAGCATGGTGTTTTCCGTCGGGGGTGGAGAGTCAGAAAGGGAGGGAAGGGAGTGTTGGCATGTACATCCCTCATCACCAGTTGACAATTAACACGGCGACGAGCGGCACAAGATTGAACATGAGGAAGAAGATCTTGTACACACCGAGAAAGCAATACATCACGATGGTGAAGGTCTCCCGTGATATGGGGAACCAACGGCGTTGGGTGCGGTAGACAAGATCCGGCGCACCTACGCAAAGGACGAACCAGAAAACCATTAAGGCAAAGTTGATGATCGTACACAAGAAGAGTATTCTCTCGAGGTCGTTGAGGCTCATGGCGAGGTTCCTTAGCTTTTGATTGCTTCACGAAGCGAAGATTGGACGGCAAGGACGCAGCGGCAATCATACCACGAGCGGAAGGCAACCGTGAGCCCTGCGTATTCATGGTGCCTTGAAGCTAAATGACCTTTCGTGATTCCCGGAGACGGCCGCCTGGCGACGGCGGGGCTCATCACGGCGGAGCGTGATGGCTACTATTCTTGGAATCGTGCAAGGTCATTTAGCGTGGCGGGCGCCGGCAACACCATGTCCAGTGGCGGTCACTGGTGGGCTGAACGGATTGGTCGGGGGCCCCGAGCCGTTCAATCCGGGTGCGGATCTCGTCCACGGTCAGGGCTGCGCGAAGCGAGTCGGCAAACATGCGGCGTTGGATTTCGGTTGCATGGGGGGCGTAGCACTCGAGCAGATGTTCCAGGGCGGTTTCGTCGTTGGGGCGAACGAGGTCGCGCATGAAGACGAGGCCTCCGTCGGCGACGACTCGCCAGGCTTCGCGCAGAAGGAGGTCAGGAACGGCCGCGTGGTGGACCAGGCCGTTGGAGATGACGACGGGAAAGGAAGCATCCTGATAGGGCAGACGTTTGGCATCGGCCCGCTCGAGGGTAACGTGAGAAGGGACGCCTGCGCGGCGAACGTTTTCGCCGGCCACCTCCAACATGGACCGGGCCAGGTCGACGGCGAGCACGACGATTTCCGGTTCTTCGCGGCAGAGTTCAATGGGGATGCGGGCGGTGCCGGTGCCGAGATCCAGAACGGGTCCGCTTCCGGGAAGCTGGTCGAGCAGATCCCCCACGAAGAGTCGGTTGATTTCGGCGTGGTCGAGGCCGTCGTAGGCGAGCGCTTCTTCCGGCGTGTCCATCGCTTCGAGTTCGAGCACGCGTGGCAAAGTCATGACGACGGCTCCCGGGGCGAAACATTGCAGACGAGGGGGAAGATCCTCGGGAAACAAGGGGGATTGGAGACAGGGTGCGGCGCCCCCGTAGGTCTATTGGTTGCTGGAATCTCCGTCGTTTTCAGGTATCGGGCTTTCGCGAGCATCGAGCGACAGGATTTCGGTGCGTTGGCTGGCGATACCGCTTTTCGAATAGGAATGGGCCACTAGGTACCACATCCGGGGCTCCAGGGGACCGATGGTAACTTCCCACTCGCCCTCGGCGGACGCATGCGTATCGACCAGTCGCCGGGCATTGCTGAAGTCCCAGACAGCAACGGGAACCTCGGGAGGCGCCTTCCCCCAAATTCTGAATCTCGGCTCCTTGCCTTGAGAATCCTCCGCCGGCTCCCAGCCGACGATTTCGGGAATCCCCGAGTAGCACAGGGCGCCCTTCAAGTTTGAGTCGACGCGGAGGATTTCCGTTGTTTCGCTCTCCCGACCGGCGTAGTCCCGAATCCGCGCGTCGAAGTAGCAGGGTCCATCGGAAGCAATCGGCAGGTCAACATGCCATTTGCCGTCGGCGTCAACCGTGCCCTGAATCACGACCTCTCGGGTCTCATGATCGAGTAGTTCCAGGTTGCTGCGAGGCTGGCCCGTGCCGTGGATCGCGAGGACCTGAACCGACGGCATGCCATCCGGCTTGAAGCGCAGTTCCTGGCAACAGCGAACAACCTTCGGGCGCACCGGATCGGTTTCGGGTATCGGACTGGGAGAGTCCTCGGACTCGGGGCTCCCCGCGACAACGTTGAGGCCCCCCTTCAAGTCGCCTGAGGGACCTCTTCCGGTGAAGGCGATTCGAAATCCGATATTCGGATCTCGGTAATGCAGCCTGTTGTGAGTGAGGCACTCGGCAGAACGCAATTGGAGAGGGTCGGTGAAAAACCAATTCCCGCCTCGAATGGGGCGGTAGTAGCTTCGCTTGACTCCCCTCGGATCGATCTGGTGGGGCGCTGACTGCGGCCCACGGGGATCCCAGCACCATTCGCTGACGTTGCCATGCATGTCGAAGAGCCCCCATCCGTTGGGGCGTTTGGAGGCCACGGAACCGACGCCTTCCACGTCAAACACCGCGAATTCGGCGAGCCGTTTGGGGGGAATTCCAAAAGAATAAGGCGTTTCGGTGAGCGCCCTGCAGGCATATTCCCATTCTGCTTCCGTGGGCAAACGGTAGCCGTCGCAGTCGAAATCGCACTCCCAAACCTCCCAGATCTCGTTCAAGTATTCGGCGGCCTGGGTTTCCCCCGTCCGATGGTAGCACGGAGTACGTCCCTCCCGTCGACTGAGCCAGTTGCAGAACAAGAGAGCATCGAAATAACTGACGCAATTTGCCGGTTGGTACATCATGATCGCACGCAGGGGCGTGTCGGGCACAGGTCCCTGAAAACGCTCGGAAGGATCAGGCGTCTTGTCCCGCAGAAACTGGCGGTAAACGCTGTACGGGAGCTCACACGCGCCGAGCCAGTAGTCCCGGGTGATCGACACATCATGAACCGACGTATCGTTCGGCGGCCGAAGACGTCCGCTGTCATAGTAGCCGGCAACCTGCTTGCCCATGGTAAAGTCGCCGGCGGGAATTCGCAGCATGGTGATCCCGTGCTCGTTGACGAACCAGTCGCGTCCTGCATTGGGTTGGCTTGACGGCGAGTCGGGGGGAAGGGCAACATTCCACCGGTAGAGCGTCCAGTCCGAGGCACTTCGCGTGGAACCCGCCGGCGTCAATTCATGAAGTTGAAGAAGGGAATTCTTCAACTTCTCGAATTGGGAGGCGGTGAACCGGCTTCCCGCAACGGTTCCCAGGGCCACGCAGAGACCCGACTGCAGCGAGGCGTCGCCGTCGCCGGCCAGGGCGGAGGCCACCGCGTCGAAAGGAAACTCGTACTGTTGGAATTCGTCGACGAAGACCGTTCGGTAGGTCGGATCGGGGGCCAGACGCAGGCATAGCTCGGCTCCGCGCAGGTCTCTCAAGTGGAGCATGGCCATGGCAAGTCGAACTCGCCTTCGAGGTTCATCTTCACTTCGCGCCGCGTCCAGGACTTCGTCCATGGGAGGCGGCAGGGCCTTCAGGGCTCCAACGAGGTTTCCGAATTCACCGGGGGGAGCCGTGCGGAGGTTCTCGATCACGACCTTGTGGAAGTCCTTTCCCAAGTGGCACAAGGCCACGGCGCAACGCATTTGCGTGTGCGCATCCGGTACGGAGTCGTAGATTTGTTTCAGATGGAAAACGGCGGCAGGGCGGCACGCTTGCATCTTGTCAATCGTAACGGTCACGTTGTCGGTCGACGTGGTGACAACCTGTTCGGCCAAAGTCCGACCCTGATCCCACTCGAGATTCCGGCGAAAGGATGCGGTCAACAAGAATGCTGCCGTGAGCAGAACGGCGAGGATCGCCAGACGCAGCACATGGCGGCGGGTGGCCCGATGCATCATTCGACGCTGCGCATCGTTCCAGCGGCGACGTGGGACGGCGATCCACACGTGGGCCCATTCCCAAAAGGAAGGCAAGTAGCGCGCTTCGCGCCGCTCCGACCAGAGGGAGGCACTCTCCTCGAGTCGCAGTTCCGCCCTTCCCCGAGAAGTCTCCTTCTGACGCAGGGTCGACCATTCGCGAACCACAGGCACGAGAAAATCATGGGTCAGTTGATAGTGTTGACTCTCGCTGGCCGGATCCTTTGATTCCTCTTCGGCCAGGGCGATGGGATCGACGGCCGTGATCAGCTTGAGCCGGTGGTCGAGGATTTCGACCAACTCGCCGAAACGCCCTGGAGCATGTCGATACCCGGAGACCTCGACAAGTTGCTGCCGGCTGCGCACTCGCTGGCGAATCCGGTGACTGGGACCTCCCCCCAGTTCGGCCAGGACGGCTCGAACCGCCTTTTCGTGTCTTCGGTACGGAGCCGAGTTGGAGCGGGCCGAGAAGTTCTGCTCCAGAAAGGTCACTCCCAATCCGCGAAATCCTCCGAGGTCCCGCAGGATGTCCGCTTTCCATGGGGCGTCCCGCACCATTTCCGCCAAGAGGGTTAATCGAATCGGGTTGACCCAGCCATCGTCCGAGAGATGCTCGATGACCTGTTGAAGAAACCTGTCTTGTTCCGGATCGAGTTCCGCCTCGGACGATGGTAGGGCGCCATAGGCATGTCCCAACGCGGCCAACACTTTTCTTGCGTGGCGCGGAGAGAACATGTCGACCGCCGCGGTGTTCTCTCCCTCCACCAGTGCCAGATCCAGTGCTTGCATCAGACGCGTGGTGGCCAGCCAAAAATCGTCACGCACGATCAGCAAGGCCTGGACGTTCTTCCCATCGCACTGGCGCAGGGCATTGAGCAGTTCCGTGCCTTCCATCTCGTGGTGGTTCTGGAGCCACTGTTCGAGCTGATCGATCACGAGCAAGGCTTTGCCGTTCTCGGTTTCCGCAAGACTTCGACGCACCCTGGCCACCAGTTCCGGCAAGGGGGCATCCTTGGGCAGGTCGCCGCGAAATTCCCGGAGCCTTGCAGCCAAGGTGCTTTCGGTGCGGTCAATGGTGGCGACAACCTGGAGGGAGTTCACGTCGTTGGCAAGCCTCGGCAGAAGGCCTGCGTCGACAAGCGAGGATTTGCCGCATCCCGAGGGGCCGTAGAGAACGCCCACGGGAAAGGCCGTTGTGCCCTGGCGGGACTCGATTCGATTCTTCCAGAACCGCAAGATACGAGGTAGACCCTCGCGGTCCCGGGGGCCGGGGACCAGTTCGAGGAAGAAATTGGCATCCGTGGCGTCATAATGCCGCAAACCTCTGGGCACGATTTTCAGAGGTTCCGGCAATGCCTGGGTCGGATCTCCCGATGTTGCCTCGCGCCGGTTCAACCACTGGGACAAATCGTCGGCCATCTGGCGGGCCGTGTCGTAGCGCTGGTTGGCCTGCTTGGCAAGCGCCTTGAAGCAAATCCGCTCGATCTCTTCACTAATGGATTCGTCCAGCAAGGTCAGCGACGGCGGCTCGACGGAAGTGATTTGTTCGCACATTTCGTGGGCGTCTGCCCCTGAAAACGGGCGCTGGCCGGCCAGCAGTTCGTAGAAGACGCTTCCCAGGCTGAAGATGTCGGAGCGACGATCGACGCGGTGGCCCTCACCTCGTGCCTGCTCGGGACTCATGTAGGCGGGTGTGCCCGCAAAGGCCAGGTTATCGGGCTGAGCCTCCTGTGCCGCGAGCCCGAAATCGACGATTCGCGGCGTTCCGTCCGCATCGATCAAGATATTCGAGGGCTTGAGATCGCGGTGGATAATTCCGTGTTCGTGGGCGTGGTGCAGCCCAAACGCAATTTGGGCGACCAGTTCACAGGTAGCTCTTGGAGAGTATTGCCTGGCGTCGGCAAGTTGGTCGGCAAGGCTATCGCCGTCAACCAATTCCATGACCAGATAGGAGTGCCCCCCCGACTCACCGGCGTCGGTGGCGCGCACGATATTGGGATGGTCGAGACCTCCCACGGATTGCATTTCGACTTGGAAACGCGCCACGGAATCGAATCCGTTCGTGCGAGTTCGCGAGAGGACTTTCAGGGCGACCAGTCGCTGGAGACGGAGGTGGCGCGCTTTGTAGACCACCCCCATAGCGCCTCGCCCGATTTCTTCGAGGAGTTCGTAGTGGTCGAGCGTTGCGGGCAGTGTCAGGGGAGGTGGCTGCGGCTCGTTCGGTTCATCGAGCAGGGGAGAGGACCCTTGGCCCAATGCCAACGCTTGCTCGAGCCCTTGGTGGTATTTGGGGTCCTGGGGATAGGATGGCCGGTTCGGCGATTCCCGCATGGCGCGGGCGACCAGGAGATGGATCGAATCGCTCTCGGGCGACAGACCGGCGACGACGGCTTCGCAGGAGGGGCACGTATCGAGATGCCGAGCCATCTCGGCCTGTCTCGGACTGGAGACATCCCCCACTAAGAACGCCAGCCACTGCGGTACTGAAGGGCAATCCATCTTCTTCAAGGATAGGAGTCAGAGTTCTTCAAACGACTCTTGCAGGAGTTCTCGAAGGCGACGAAGAACTCTTGACTTTGCCAGGTAGACGGCGTTCTTGGACATGCCCAGTTGGTCGGCAACCACGTCAACCGGGGACGAATCGGCGGTGACACGCCAGAAGGCGTCCCACGTGCGCGACTCGAACTCGTTGCGAATGATGTCGGCAGCCGCACGGAACAGAATCACCTTGTCATCTTCGTCCAGCGTTTCGTCTTCGAGATCGTTCACCGAGTCTTCCAGTCCCATGAGAATTTCGTGGGCCTGGCTTCCTCCGACGGGCTGCGAGCGGCGACGCTGGCGGCGCCAATGGTCGGTGATCTTGTTCTCGGTGATCGTTCGCAGCCACCCCCGGAAAGAACCGCCGGTGGACGCTTTCTCAAATCGCGGCACATGGAGCGAAACGGCGGTGAAGATCTCCTGAGCAACGTCGAGGCAATCCTCGGGGCTGAGACCTTTGCGTTCGCACCAGCCATAGACCAGAGGGAAATACAACCTCACCATGCGTTCCCAGGCATCCGAGTCCCCGACTTTAGCCCGCGCGAGCAGGCCGAGAGAGGTCGATTGCAGGAAGGCAGCCCGCTTCGAAGTGGTGGTGATGCTTGCGTTTTTGGTCATGGTAGGTGAGATGGCAACCGTAGTGCACAGAAACAGCATGCGATTACGGGGGATTCAGTGTACCCTGCTTTTGGGTGATTGTCTAGGCAACTTCTGAGGGGTGGTTTCCTGGGGAAAACTGCCCTTCCGATGAAGAGAACTGATAAGGGAAGAAAATCGAGACAAACCGATTCGTTAATACTTATGAGGGCCTTGTAGTCCTCCCCTGGCCAAGTTTCACTCCCAAACCAACCGATTGTCCCGGTTTCCCAATCCGATTTAGTTCGTGGAGAAAGTTGTTTTCTTCTGCCTTGCCTGATGCAATGGTCTGTCAGGAAAGATTGCCCATCCTCATGGCAGAGAATGCCTTGCGCGGGGTTAGCGAGTGACGAATCACAGTCGTTGTCGCCCGTTGAGCGGTCGACGCCGACCTGAGGGCGTTTGACGGCTTTGCGCTATCCGACCCGGGGATCTGCGGGGCAGGCCCCGGTGTCGGAAGCGGACTAGGCTCTGTTTCAAAACTCAAGGTGCCGGGCTTCGAGCGGCTGCACGAGCCATCCGCTGCGTTGTCCTGCATCGACATATGTCCAATATGCCTGCTTCGGACGCCTTGCGGACGGGCTCGTTCGCTCGCTCTCGGGCCTGCGGCAGACTTTTCAAACAGAGCCTAGCTACTTGTCCAGAGGGGGCATCTTGAAGATCTGGCTCGGAGTGTGCTCGCGGCTCATCAGGTCTCGCGCCTTTTCCACAATCTCCGGCTTTTCGGCGGCCAGATCGTTCTGTTCGCCCACGTCTTCTGCCAGATTGAAAAGCTCGATTTTGAGGGGATCGGGATTGTTCTTGCGAAGCATGTTCTGGCGGACGGCCTTCCACGGCCCCATGCGAACCGCCTGTTGCCCACCGTAACCGGCGAACTCCCAGTAGAGGAAGTCGTGCTTCTTCTGCTTCTCGGGCTGGCCAAGCAGTGTGGGAAGAAAGCTGATCCCGTCGATCCCGGCAGGAATCTCGGCTCCCGCAACCTCGGCCAGGGTGGGCATGACGTCGCAGAAGGCGGAGGGCAGATCGGTGGTTGTGGACGGTCGGATCTTGCCCTTCCAGCGGGCGATCATGGGAACTCGAATCCCCCCCTCGTAGAGGCTGCCTTTGAGGCCGCGCAAGGGGCCCACGCTCTCGAAGAACTCGTAGTCAACTTCCTGCTCGAGATGGGTGGTGCCGTTATCCGACGAGAACAGGACGAGCGTGTTGTCGTCCAGCCCGAGCTTTTCGAGTTGGGCCATGAGCCGGCCCACATCCCCATCCAGCCGGCTGATCATGGCCGCATAGGCGGCTCGCGGTGTGAAGTGGGGCGTGTAGCCGTAGCCTTTTTCCCGGGTGAAGGGCGGATCGTTCCATTTGCCCAGGTAAGGTTCCAATTCCTCATCGGGAATGTGGAGAGCCACGTGGGGAATCGTGGAGGGGAAATAAAGGAAGAAGGGGCCCTCTTGATTCGCTTCGATGAACTGAAGGGCCTGGTCGATCATGTGGTCGCCCGCGTAGTCCTGGCCCTTGAACGGTTTGTAGCTGGCGGGATCGTTGGGGTCGGCCCCCGGGGCCAGCGAGGCGTGGCCCGGGATGGGCGGGTCGTTCTTCAGTGGGTACTTCTGGTCGTTGAGCCAGAGGTAGGCCGGGTAGTAGCTGTGGGCATGGGACTGGCAGTTGTAGCCGAAGAAGAGGTCGAAGCCCTGCAGATTGGGGTTGCCGGTTGTGCCGAAATGGCCCAGCCCCCACTTGCCGATCGCGGCGGTGGTGTAACCTTTCTTTTGCAGCATTTCACCAATGGTGAATTCCGAGTCGGGGATGGGCTGTTGGCCGCCGAACTCCATGCCATAGTGTTCGGTCACTTCTGCGGGAAGTTTCATCGCTTTGTTGCTGCGCACGAAGGCGTGGCCCGGGTGCTTGCCGGTCATGAGTACGCATCGCGAAGGGGCGCACACGGCATTGCCGCAATAGTGATCCGTGAACCGCATTCCCTCCCGAGCAAGGCGGTCCAGGTTGGGCGTCTTGATCTTCTTCTGCCCGTAACACCCCAATTCCGCGTACCCGAGATCGTCGGCGAGGATGTAGACGATGTTGGGGGGGCGTTCGGCCTCTGCCGACGCAACCGAAGAAAAGAGAAATCCCAGACAAAGAACAGGTAGCAAGGTCAGCCGAGCCATCACGGAGCCTCCCTGGAAACATCGGAAAAAGCGGAAAACCAAAGCCTCATTGTAGTTTTGACGCTGGTTCCCCACAAGTTTTCGCCTTTTGAGAGCCCAATTGCCGCGTGCGGAACTCGGCGAAGGCAGACGCCGCTTCCCGAAAAACAAGTTTGGTAGAATCGCGGGGATTCGGGGCTGGTTTCGAGAGAAAACACCTGTTAGAGTGGCGTATGGCGGTCCTATGGGGCCGGCCCCTTGAGGGGGGCGGAATTGGGCGCCAAATCGAATGTCAGACTTGGGGGCGACGATACTCCGATTCCCGGCATTCGGGATCGGTGCTATGGGGATTTCTTGGGTCACGAAAAGACGCAGAGTTTGAAGTAACAGAGGCAGTGGCAAACCGATTGTGTGGGAGGTAGTCGACATGTGGACCAGATGTCTTCTGCTGTTGCTGATTGTGGTGGTATTCACCTTTCCGCGTTCTGTTGCGGCCCGCCAGTGGACGAGCAGTAGCGGAGAGCACCGCATTGAGGCCGAACTGGTAAGTTTCGACTCGGAGCGTGTGCGTCTGAAAAAGCAGGACGGCAAGATCGTGGTCGTTCCTCTTGATCAATTGGGAGACGTTGATCGCAAATGGATTGAGGAGCTTGCTCGCAAGCAGGGAGCCGCGCGGAGCCTTTTGGAGAAGAAGGGGTTCCGCGTTTCCAGCGACGGGCTTCAGACGCCGGAAGAACTTGAACTGAAGAATGGCCTCCGCGATCTGCCGAAGCTGAAGAAGACGCTCCTCGATGCGGGACGACAACTGGAGGTTGCCCAGAAGCAGGTCGACGAGAACAAGGCAGCCATCGACAAACTGACGGAAGCCCACCGCCAGCTCAACACCCGACTTGCCTTGATTCGTCCCCACCAGGTTACGCTCAACAACAAGCTCGTTGCGGCCCTTCAAGCCAACAAGGCTCAAGTTGTCTTGTTGGTGGAGCGAGACAAGAAACTGAAGGAGCAACTCAGTTCAGCCAGGACGGATGTCTGCCAGGCTCGGAAGAGCTACGTCGAAGCCGTCATGAAGCTTCGGACGCTGGTCGTCGATATCGTAGGCAAATACGAAGAATCGGCCAACGACAAGGAAATTGTTGACGCCCTGGCACGGCTCAACGAATTGACACCGGACGCCTACGTTCTGGGAGAATCACGCACGTTGGCAGCATCAATCCGGCAACTCGACAAGCTGGAAGAGCAGATCTTCTCCGAGTCGATCCCCCTGCGTGCCGACGGCGGACGGATGTACGCTCCCGTCATCATCAACGGGGAACACGCCCAAGAGATGGTTGTTGATGTCGGGGCCCCGATCAATATCCTGCCGCTTGGAATGGCCAACGAGTGCGGAATCCAGGTGAGCGCCACCGACAAGAACGTGACCATTAGTTTTGGCGACGGCAAGGAGTTGAAGGGCAAGCTGGTCACGCTCAAATCCCTGCGTGTGGGCAAATTCACGCTTTCCAACGTGAGATGCGCGGTCCTCGGAATCGACGCGCTCAACGCCAAGCCGCTGCTCGGAAAGACCTTTCTCGAGAAGTATCAATACGAGATCAACGCCAAGAAGGGGACGCTGACCCTGATCGAGGTGGCCACCGTCGACAAGGCTCCCGGAACCTGATCCGAGACTTGCCAAGCTGCTGCTCCTCTGGAACAATGCCGGAGACCCAAGATCCTCGCCGCTTCCGGGAGCACCAAGCATGAAATCCTATCGAGAATGCCTGACCTTCACCGTCCCCAAGCGGATGGATTTTCTCAATATCACTCCCCAAGTGGAGGCGGCCGTCGAGAAGAGTGGCGTTCGCGAAGGCCTCGTGCTCGTCAACGCCATGCACATCACCGCGTCGGTCTTCATCAACGACGATGAGCGGGGGCTCCACGAAGACTACAAGCAGTGGCTTGAGCATCTCGCCCCCTTCGACCCTTCGCCGGACCGCTACCACCACAATCGCACGGGAGAGGACAACGGCGACGCCCACCACAAACGCCAGATCATGGGCCGGGAGGTCGTCGTCGCGATCACGGAGGGGCGGCTGGATTTTGGTCCCTGGGAACAGATTTTTTACGGCGAGTTCGACGGTCGCCGTCCCAAGCGGGTGCTCGTGAAAATCATCGGCGAATAGCGAGCGACGAAGGGTTGTCCGACCGTCTACGCAAGCAGTCGACCTGCCCGGAGAATTTGTCGGCAGACTCTCTTTGGGCAGGCGAGAGTCTGTAACTTGTTGCTGCGAATTGGTTTACGCGTCAGGATCGGCTTGTCCGGCGTGATGGACGAACTCTCCGACTTCCATGCTCCCCGTCGTGCCCAATAATAGCCTGGAGGGTGCATGTTTCTGTGCTCGTCGTGTGCAAGAGCCCGGCGATGATTCGGGCTCGCCTCAACTCACAAGCCAAGGTGAGGGGTATGAGAAAGTCCGTGTTTCCGTTGGTCGCCGCCGTATTGCCCCTCGGGCTGTTTGTTCTGCTGTCTCCCCTGCACGCGGCCGAATCTCCGGCAGGGGGTGGGGAGGATCAGGGCAAGTCGGAACAAGCGGCGCCGGCCCAATTCGAGATCGCCACTTTCGGCGAAGGCTGCTTCTGGTGCAGCGAGGCGATGTTCGAGCAACTCGAGGGCGTTCATTCGGTCGTTTCCGGTTTCAGCGGCGGGCGCCTGAAGAATCCGGCCTACAAACAAGTGCTGACCGGACGCACCGGGCACGCTGAGGTCGTGCAGGTCACCTTCGACCCGAAGGTGATTTCCTACAAGGATCTCCTCGAAGTGTTCTGGAAGACTCACGACCCCACCACGCTTAATCGGCAGGGGCCCGATGTGGGAACCCAGTATCGCTCGGTGATCTTCTATCACTCCGACGAACAGAAAGAGCTGGCAGTTTTCTACAAGCGGCGTCTCAACGAGTCTCGGGTGTTTTCCTCACCGGTGGTGACCGAGATCAGCCCCTACGAGGCGTTTTATCCGGCCGAGGACTATCACCAGGAGTATTACGAACAAAACAAGCGGCAGCCCTACTGCTACAGATACATCCGCCCCAAGCTCGCCAAGTTCAAAAAGGTCTTCGAAGCCAAGCTGAAGAAGGAGCCCAAGCCGGTCGAGAAGATCCGCAAGTCCAGTGCCGAGTGGAAATCGCAGTTGTCGCCGCAGCAATACGAGGTCACGCGTAGGAAGGGGACGGAAGCGGCCTTTTCCGGCAAGTACTGGAACAGCGAGGAAAAAGGCGCTTATGCGTGCGTGTGTTGCGGGCTGCCCCTGTTCGATTCCGCGGCGAAATTCAAGTCGGGCACGGGTTGGCCCAGCTACTGGACTGCGATCGAGCCCAATCACCTTGTCGAGCGGATCGATCGCAGCCACAACATGCTCCGCATGGAGGTCAAGTGCGCTCGCTGCGACGCTCACCTGGGACACGTGTTCCGGGACGGGCCGCCGCCGACGGGGTTGCGGTACTGCATCAATTCGGCGGCGCTTGAGTTTGAGGCGGATGAAGAGTAGTGCTGCAGGTCAGCAACGTGCTTGGCCGAAGGCCTATGTTCACCGTTGCCTGGGGCACCGCCCTTATCCAAATTAGTGGCAGTTGGGGTTCAATTCACGGCCATTTATGGTCGTTGCCCGTACTAGGCCCGTCGTTTACGGCGGGTCGACTAGCCTGACCTCGCGTGTTCCCTCCCGTCCCCACCGCCGCCTTTGGCGGCGGTGGGGACGGGAGGGAAAAGGGTCGTGCCTAATGGGCCCGTGCTAAAGCACGGGCCTAAGACCGCCTGCGGCGGAGAAGGACCGTAAACGGCCCTGTTACGGCTACGTTGATGCCGTTCGTGCTTGCAGGGCAACGACCCCAGGCTACGGTGAGAACAGGCCTTCGGCCAAAATTTCCGTGCCGAGGTCACAATCCCTTGGCTGTCTGGGCAAAGCTCGTTTCCCGCGTACCCTCAAGAATGACTTGCGGCACTATCCGAACGCCTTCTCAACCACGGCGGCGGTCTTCTCCCGCCCCATGCGGGCGGTCGTCAGGGCGTCGTACTTATCCCAGTAGGTGCGGTTGAAGATTTCCAGGGAGAGCACGCCGCGGAAACCGGTTCGGTGAAGCGATTGGAGAACGCTGCCCAAGGGGCAGATTCCGTCGCCGGGGAAGATGCGGTGCGAGTCGTTGATCTCCTCGCGGGGCGGGTCGGCGGGGTAGTCGTTGATATGGAAGTTCGTCATGCGGGCGCCGTTGAGCAGATCGAGCCCTTCGAAGGGGCTGCCGCCTTTGTACATGTGATAGGCGTCCAGGAGGATGGCGGCCTTGGGGTGACCCGTGTGCATGGCGACCAGGGCGGCCTCGCCAGCCCGGCCCAGGGTTTGGGCCGATCCCCAAATCTCGAGTTGGGGAGCGACGCCCATCTCGTCGCCCAGTTCGAGAACGGCTCGATAACGCTGGGCGATGACGAACAGGTCGAGTCCCGGCGTGCGGTTGATTCCCGAGGGAGCGGCGGCGATGTGGGTCCCGCCCAACTGGGTCAGCAGATCCATTGCTTGCTTCATGTCTTCCAGCCCCTTGACCCGGGCCGCTTCGTCGTCGACGGCCCACCGCGCGAAGTTGATGCCACCCGACACCTGAAGTCCCGCATCCTGGATGCGTTTGCGGGCGTCCCTGAGCGAGCCGCCCTGGTCCACGTAGTGCTCAAGGTCACCGATCCAGGGCTCGATCGCGCCGTATCCGGCCTTCGCGGCCACATCGATTTGTTCGGGGATCGGGAGCTTGTAGCCGCGGATCGTGCCGGTGTTGAGGCCCAGGACGAAGGACTTTGAGAAAGCGTCGTCTGCTCTTGCCTGCGTGGCTGTCGAACCCGCCAGGAGCGTTCCTCCGGCCAGGAGGCCCGCGGTTGCCACGAATTCACGTCGAGAAAGATGATCTGCCATGGTGGTTTGCTCTTGTTGCCTTGGGGGCTGGGGGCCGTTCGGTTATGGGTTCGCATGGGGCACTCAACCATTGTTATCTGCCCTGTAGCGATCGAGCAAGTTCCGATTGGAATCCTCCCGGTGATCGGGGTGTGACAAAACCGTCGTGCGGCGATTGCGGGGTCCGCGTTCTTTTCCCGTTCGTTTGCCGCAAAGCCCCGATTTCCCGCCACTTGGACCGCCCGGGGAGATGGTCTATATTGTCGGTTTCCCCCGAACCGGCATCCCACCCCCTCCCTCAAGCGGCCTGCCCTCCATGGACCTCCACCTTCGCGACAAAGTGGCCCTGGTCACCGGCGGTTCTCGCGGCCTGGGACGGGCCATCTGCCTGGGCCTTGCGGCGGAAGGAGCCAAGGTCGCCGTCAACTACCACCGTGGAGAAGCGGCCGCGACGGAAGTGGTCGAGGCCATCCAGAACCTCCACGCGGCTCAGGCGGTCGCCCTCCAGGGGAATGTGGCCAACGGCGACGACGTGCTCCGAATGTTCGAGCAATGCGAGCAGGACCTCGGGCCGGTGGACATCCTTGTCAACAATGCCGGAGTCTGGCCGACGGCCTACGTCCGCGAGATGACCGAGGAGCAATGGGACTCCACGTTTGCCATCAACGTCAAGGGCGCCTTTCTCACCTGCCGCGAGGCGGTTCGCCGCTGGCTCGATGCGGGGCGGGGCGGACGGATTGTGAACATCACGACCCAGGCCGCCTTCCACGGCTCGACGACGGGCCACGCCCACTATGCCGCCTCGAAGGCCGCCCTGGTCAACTTCACCGTTTCCCTCGCCCGCGAGGTCGCTCGGTCCGGGATCTTCGTGAACAGCGTGGCCCCCGGCATGATGCGAACCGATATGGCCCAGGAGGCCCTCGAAGAAAACGAAGAGAAGTATATCCAGCGGACGCCCCTGGGGCGGATCGCCGAAGCGGATGAAATCGCGGACACGGTCCTGTTCCTCGCCTCCGATCGCGCCAGCTACACGACCGGGGCGTGCTTCGATGCTACCGGCGGGATGCTGATGAGGTAGGAGAAATCACGATGGCGACTATTACAGTCCAGGAAGCCCAGCAGCGATTGGCAGACCTGATTCATGAACTTGCCCCGGGGGAGGAAGTCATTATTACGGATGGCGATCATCCCATCGCACGCCTGTGCGCTGCCGCGTGCGCGCCCAAACGGAAACTTGGCAGCCTGAAGGGCACTGTCACCTACATGGCTCCCGATTTCGATGCTCCGCTCGACGACTTCGAGGAGTATAGCCAATGAGGTTGCTGCTCGGCGCACACTCAATCATTACGACCTTTACCTAGTTCCAGAGAAGAAGAAAAGAGTTACTTCCCCTTATGCTGACAACCCTCAAAGATATTCTGGCGGATGCAAGAGAAAGAGCGTATGCCGTACCGGCTTTCGATTGTGTGGAAGACGTGATGGTGCGGACCGTGTTGGAGACGGCCGAAGAACTGCGAGCTCCGGTGATCGTCATGTGCCTGGCGCCCCGACCCGGCAGCCTCGACATGGCCTATGTGGCCGGGCTGGTCCGCAGTGTGGCCGACGCCCACACGATCCCGATTACCCTGCACCTCGATCACACGTCCGACCTGGAACTGATCAAGAAGGCCGTCGACCACGGGTTCACCTCGGTGATGATCGACGGTTCGAAGGAGCTTTTTGAAGAGAACGTGGCCCTGACCCGGGCGGCTGTCGAATTGGCCCATCCTCATGGCGTTAGCGTCGAGGCCGAACTGGGCCACGTGGGCGGTCACGACCTGGCCGAGACAGAATGCGCCGAATCGGTGCTCACGCTTCCCGACGAAGTCGTTCGCTTCGTGGCGGAAACCGAGGTGGACGCCCTCGCCGTTTCGATTGGCACGGCCCACGGCGTCTACCGGTCGCTGCCCAACCTGTCCATCGACCGGCTCAAGGAACTCCATGCCTGCACGGCCGTGCCCCTCGTGCTGCACGGCGGCTCGGGCACGCCGGACGACCAGATCCAGGAATCGGTCCGCAACGGCATCTGTAAAATCAACATCTATGCCGACAACCGGATCGCCATGGGCAAAGGCTTCCGGGAGGCGGCTGCGAACATCAACCGTGTCGATCCCCTGCCCGACGACCTCTTCGGCCCGATCAAGCGGTCCATGTCCGAGACGGTGGCCGAGAAGACCCGCCTGCTCCTGGCCGACGGAAAGGCAACCTGATGAAACTGGTAGCGATCAGCGATCATTACATTCCCCACGACATCATGCGCAAAGGGCTTGCATCGCTGGAGGCCCTGGGCATCGAGGTGGAGGTTCGCCCGTGGGAACACGAGACCCTGGTGGAACTCCAGGAAGCCAACCTGGCGATCGAGCAGGGCGGTCCCGGGGCCGTGGAGTTGCCGGAAGAGCTGTTTGAGAATCTCGGTGATGTGGAGATTCTCGTGGCCCAGTTCACGCCGATCTCGCGTCGGATGATCGAGGCGGCGCCGCAACTGAAGGTGATCGGTGTTCTGCGCGGGGGCGTGGAGAACGTGGCGATCGATGTCGCCACGGAGCGGGGAGTGAGCGTGCTGAACACGCCGGGGCGCAACGCTCGGGCCGTTGCCGAATGCACGATGGGCCTCATTCTCACGGAGATTCGCAATCTCGCCCGGTCCCATGCCTGCCTGATGCGCGGCGAGTGGCGTCGGGAATTTGCCAACGGCCTGGCCATTCCGGAACTGAACGAGAAGACGGTTGGCCTGGTGGGCTACGGCGCGATTGGGCGCCTGGTGGCCCACTATTTGCAGGCCTTTGGCAGTCGGATCCTGGCCTTTGACCCCTATGCTCAAGGCGATCCGTCGCCGGCGGAGCTTGTGGATCTTCCCACCCTGATGAAGGAGTCGGACGTTGTTTCGCTCCATGCCCGACTTTCGCCGGAGACCCACCATTTGATCGGCGCGGCCGAATTGGCGATGATGAAGCCCACGGGCGTGCTGGTCAACACAGCCCGGAGCGGGTTAATCGACGAACCGGCGCTGGTGGAAGTGCTCCGGCAAGGGAAGATCATGGGAGCGGCCCTGGACGTTTTCGATGAGGAGCCCCTGCAGGCGAAAAGCCCCCTGCTCGAACTCGACAACGTGACCATCACGCCCCACCTGGCCGGCAGCACGATCGACGCCTTCCTGAACAGCCCCAAGCTGATGGCCGGCCACCTGACGCGGATGCTCCAAGGGGATACGAGATTGCCCCTTGTTAACTCAATAGAACCCACGTTGCGTCAAGAAAAGTAGCGGTGGCATCCCTGCCGCCGATTGGCCTGTGTTGCTGGTCTGTTTGGCGAACGGCACGGCGGAGCGTGCCTGCTACCTTGTTGGAGTCCAGGCTTTAGCTTGTTGTGTGGTGATTGAAAACAAATTGCCGGTTTGGCGGACGGCACGGCGGAGCGTGCCTGGTACTTTGACATCACCGGCAATCAACCGGGAGGAGATTTGAATGAAATCGGTACTCATTGCGCCCCGCAAGTATGTCCAGGGTCGAGGCGTCCTCGGTGAACTGGGCGAATACCTGAAGCCGCTGGGCAAGAAGGCGCTGGTTCTGTGGGACGATTGCGTCAAGGGAATCGTGGGCGAGGCCGTGACGGCCAGTCTTGCCGCCGCGGGGATCGAGATCGTGGACGTCCTGTTTGAAGGAGAAGCAACGGGCGACGAGCGGGGCCGGGTCGGCCAACTCGCGCGCGACGCCGGGGCCGACATCTCCGTGGGCATCGGTGGCGGCAAGGTGCTCGACGTGGCGAAGGCCGCCGCCGTCGACGCCGGGCTCAAGATGGTGACCTGTCCGACCATCGCCTCGAACGATTCGCCGACCAGTGCCGCCTCGGTCTGGTACGACGAGAACCACAACTTTGTGGGCTTCGACTGCTGGCCCTTCAATCCCGACCTGGTGCTGGTCGACACGCAAGTGGTCGTGGGCGGACCGGTGCGGGCCTTCGTAGCCGGCATTGGCGACTCTCTTTCGACCTGGATCGAGGCCGAGGCCGCCAAGAAATCCCGGGCCGACAACATCGCCGGCGGACAGCCGACCATGGCCGCCATGGCCCTGGCCCGCCTGGCTTTCGACACCCTCATCGACCACGGACTCGACGCCAAACGGGACGTGGAACTGGGCGTGGTCACCCCCGCCGTGGAGAAGGTGGTGGAGGCGAACGTGCTCCTGTCCGGACTGGGCTTTGAGAGCGGCGGCCTGGCCACGGCCCACATGATCGGCAACATGCTGTCGAACATGCCCGAGTGCCAGCAGGCCGGCATGATGCACGGCGAGAAGGTGGCCTTCGGAATCGTTTCCCAACTGTGTCTCGACGACGAATACGACGTGGACGACAAGTACGCGATCGTCGATTTTCAGATCCAGATGGGGCTGCCCGTCACGCTTGCCGATCTCCACTTGGAAGGGATCAGTCGAGAGCGGCTCTTGGAGTTTGCCGAGGGTTGCACGGGCGAAGGCTCCCTGTGCCATAATCACCCCTTCAAGGTAACGGCCGCCGACCTGGCCGATGCCATGATTACCGCCGACGCCCTGGGGCAGAGACGCAAGGAAGCGATCGGGGAATGCTAGGTTAGCGTGAGTGAATATGTGAAACTCGGGGCGGGAAATCCGAAATGCGAAACAAATTCAAATTTTCCAAATTCCAATGACACAAACCGGGAAGATATCGGTTTGCCGTTTCGATCATTTGGTATTCGAGTTTTGTGCTTGTTTCGGATTTCGAGATTCGGATTTCGGATTTCCTCCCCTCTGTATATGGCAAATGACAGAAGGACTTTTGAAGGAGCGACTGTGATGACCACCCGACATGCTGCTGTTCTTTGTGTTGCCCTCGTGGCGATTCTCGCCACCACCATTGGCTGCCCGCCGCCGGAGTCGCAACCTTCGTCGCCGCCATCGAGCGGATCGGCGACTCCGCCGCCGAGCACGACTGGGGCGCCGGGCGACGTGCCCGAGTCTCCCATGCCCGCCGAACCTGCCGTGGAAGAGCCGGCGCCGGAACCGCCCGTTCCCGTGATTCCGAAGGCCGAGACGCCGAAGGAGGAAGCTCCCAAGGTAGAGGAGCCGAAGAAGGAAGAGCCGAAGAAGGAAGAGCCGAAGGCTGAACCGAAGCCCGAGACCCCCAAGGCCGAGGAACCCAAGAAGGAAGAACCCAAGAAGGAAGAACCCAAGAAGGAAGAACCCAAGAAGGAAGAACCCAAGAAGGAAGAGCCGAAGAAGGAAGAGCCCAAGGCGGAGCCGAAGCCCGAGGCTGCCAAGGCTGAGGAACCGAAGAAGGAAGAACCCAAGGCTGAGCCGAAGCCCGAGGCTGCCAAGAAGGAAGAGCCCAAGGCGGAGGCGGCTGCCGCGGTGGGGAAGGCCGAGTTGTTCCTCAAGTTGCCGGAAGGCTGCAACACGCCGGACGGAATGTGCCTGCTTGCGGACGGCAGCGTGATCCTGTCGATGCCCAACTTCAACAACCTGGACCAGGGCGCGCGGCTCATGAAGATCACGCCCGACAACAAGGTTGAGAAGTTCCTGGAACTGGGCAAGAACCCCGATACGAATGAGCTCATCGGACCGCTGGGCGTGTGCCTGGCTCCCTCGGGCGACCTCTTTCTGGCCGACTACCAGATGAACGGCAAGAAGCAGTCGCGCGTGCTCCGCATTCCCATGAAAGACGGCAAGCCGGGCGAGCCCGTGCCGGCCATTGAAGGGTTCCACGTCTCCAACGCCGTGATCTGCCGCGACGGTTACCTCTACGTGAGTGAAACCCAGATCGACATCGAAGCCCAGCCGGGCACGAGCGGCATCCTCCGCTTCAAGCTGGAAGATCTCGACAAGGGCGTGATCAAGCTGGCCGACGACGTCACCAAGGACCCCCACTTCCTGGCCCTCATTGAGATCCAGAACAAGGACACCCGGCTCGGCGCCGACGGCCTCTGCTTCGACGGCAAGGGCAACCTCTACTGCGGCAACTTCGGCGACGGCACGCTGCACCGGGTCGAATTCAATGAAGACGGCAGCGTCAAGTCGAACAAAATCTTCCTGAAGACCGAACCCATGAAGTGCTGCGACGGCCTGTTCTTCAATCCCAAGACGGATGAGGTCTACGTGAGCGATTCGGTGGCCAACGCCATCCACGCGGTCAGCACGGACGGCAAGCTGCGGACCCTCGCCCAGAACGGCGACACGGACGGGCTGGACGGCGGCATGGACCAGCCGTGCGAGACACTGCTCCGCGGCAACGAACTGATCGTCTCGAACATGGACTGGCCGATCCCGGGCTGCACGAACACGAAGTACGACGAGCCCTGTACGCTCTCGGTGATCCAGATTGCCGACTGACGGGACGCCGGGTCTCTGCGGAGCCCTGGCCTCAAGCGATTCGAACGAACAAGCCGCTTCCCGGGAAGCTCTCTCGGGGAGCGGTTTGGCGTTTGGGCGGACCGTCTGTATACTTCCGGGTAGTCCGCCAACCGCTCGTTGAGCCCCAGGGAGCAAGTGATGGAATCCGCCACTCCGCCCTCCGATATGCACGGCCCGCATCGCCTGGCCCGATTGCCGCGGCGGCTGCTTCATGAGGCTCGAAACCGATTGCCTTTTCTTCGTACGGCCGTTCCCAAGATTTCCATGCCTTTGCCGGGGACGGAGCCGGGCCTGGCCGCCAAGCCGTCGAAGCCGCCGGCCGCCACTCCGGAGTCGATTTGCGTGACCTGCATCGATTTCAACCCGGAGAACGTTGAGGTCAAGGAGGTCGCCGACATCGGAGCCTTCCTGGCCGAGCACCGGCCGTCCTGGTCGCGGGTGCGCTGGATCAACATCCTCGGCATCAGCGACGTGGACACGATCCGGGCGTTTGCGGAGAAGTACCAACTCCATCCGCTGGCCGTGGAGGACGTGGTCGTCAACGTCCAGCGTCCCAAGCTTGAGGACTACGCCGGTTCGGCCCACCAGCCGGGGAGGCTCTTCGCGGTCGCCCGACTCATCGAATTGCACGACGACCGCTTTCACAGCCACCAGGTCAACTTCTTCCTGGGCCGCAACACGCTCATTACGATTCAGGAGGCCAGCGCGGAGGTCTTCGACCCGGTGCGCCGACGGATCCGGACCGAGGGTTCCCGCCTGCGGGAGAACGACGTCAGCTTTCTGCTCTACGCCTTGCTCGACGCGATCGTCGACAACGGCTTTCCCATCCTGGAACGCTACTCGGAGCGGATCGAGGACCTGGAAGAAGAGCTGCTGACCCAGCCCGCCCGTGACACGCTCCAGCGCGTGCACACGATCAAGCGGGAGATGTTCCTGTTCCGCCGCGCCATGTGGCCCATGCGGGACCTGATCCAGCAACTTCTGCGCGACAAGCACGAGTGTCTTTCGGAAACGACGCAGACCTATTTCCGCGACGTTTACGATCACTGCGTGCAGATCATTGACCTCGTGGAAACCTACCGCGAAATCACCGGGGCCGTGACGGAGACGTACATCTCGACCCTTTCCAATCGCACGAACGACGTGATGCGGGTCCTTACGGTGATCGGGACCATCTTCATTCCGCTCACGTTTCTGTCGGGCGTTTACGGAATGAACATGGACATTCCGGAGACCCGGTGGCACGGCCTCTACGGCGTTTTCTGGACCGTCTGCGCGACCATGTCGGTCACGATGATTTTGTGGTTTCGGCGGCGTCGATGGCTGTGAGGCAGGCGGCACAGTTTGCCTGGTGCGTTGTTTCTTTTCAGACGGAAACTCTCCCGTTCTCCACACAAGGCGTTGGCGCGGTCCGGAATTCTCTTCCTTTGGAGCCTGCCCACCCCGGTTTGCGTGGACATGTTTTTTCGCGATTTGGATAATGGACGGCGGCGCGGCCCTCAGGGCTGCGGTTTGCGCATCCATGTTCCTTTTCGATTCGCACCGCTATGTCCACGCTTCCGCAACGCAAGTTCTTCGTTCATGCCCCGCACGCCGAGATCGGAGTGACGTCGCCCGCGTGGCCGATCCTGCCCGAGTCGCCTTTGGCGCCGGCGCTTCCCACGACCGACACGCGGCCCCACCTGTGCCTCGTTTCGGGTTGTCCTTCCTACCAGTCGGACCAGTCTCTCGCGTCGCTGGGAAGTTTCATCGAGCAGCATTACGACGTGGCGTGCGACAAGGCCTTTGCTCGCACCCGCTCGGACCTGCCGGGCCTGGAGCGGCTCATGCAATGCGATTGTCTGGTGCTGTTTGCGCAACGCCTTGCCGTCGACGGCCCCCAGCTCGAGTTGCTCCGCGACTACGTCGCTTGCGGAGGCAACGTGGTGGCCCTGATTCCCCCGGGATCGGCGTTTCTGAAATGGGCCGAGTGGGAAGCGGAAGTTCTGGGAATTCGCTCCAACGCCCGGACCTATGGTTCGCCCGGGGCGGCCGTCGAAACGGCCCCCTTTGCCGAAGGTCATCCGGTGTTGCGCAACGTGGGTCCCCTGCGTCATCCCGGTTGTGCGACCACTCTGCCCGACGTGGACGAACAGTCGACCGCCGTTCTCGCAGCGTCCGTTGATGGACGGCTTGAACCGGTGGCTTGCGTTCGCAGCAACGACGATTCGAGGCGTTTCTTCACGACCCTGGGCCAGCCCGCTGATTTCCAGCAGCCCGCCTTCCTGCAACTGCTGGCCAATGCCGTGCTGTGGGCGATGGAGGAGCCCAAGAGGTAGGTCGAGCCCGTAGCGTGCCACCCACGACATAGTGCCTTTGAGGAGGATACCACCGCTACTGCTGATCGAGGGTCAACACCGCTGCCAGCACGGCCTGCAACGATTTAGCGGCGGCCGCCACGTCCGTCAGTTCGGGGATATCACCCGGGAGGTGATAATTCGGATCGGCGTAGGGCCATGATCCAATGACGATAATGGCGGAAGTGTAGCCCTCCTTCACGAAGGAGCCGTCGTCGTTGCCCGGCCGGTCCTGCTTGACCACGCGATGCTCCAGGCCGAGCTTGAACTGATCGTTGACGGCCCCGACCAATTTGGCGAGGCGATCGCCCGGCGGCTCCGTGAAGCCGGTAACGCACGGTTGCTTGCCGGCCGAGGTTTCTTCGGGCGACTTGACACCGATTCCGTCGAGATTGAACAGGGCGATGATATTGTCGCCCCGCTGTTTCGCCTTCTTCGCGGCCGTCACGCTCGTCCAGGGCGTGTGTTCCTCGTTGCAGAACAGAAGACGGATCGTTCGCTCGTTGTCGTATTTGGCGAGCACCCGCGCCGCTTCCAGCACGCCCACCGTGCCGATGGCGTTGTCGTTTGCGCCTGGCGAATCGATCCAGCTCTGGGAATCTTTGTGGGCGACGAGCAGAATGATCTCTTCCGGTTTGGAGCGGCCTTTCCGCTGGGCGTAGAGGTTGTAGCCTGTGTACCAGGGGTCGTCGGCCATGGGCCGCGAATACTGGTGGTGCGGGTTCTTTTTGATGTCTCGCCGGAAGGCCTGCACCCGGACGGCCTCGCGTTGAACTTCGTAGTCCCAGGACTCGAGTTTGCCGGCCAGGAAATCGTTCGCTTCATGGAGCGTGCTTTTTTCGTGGCCGGGCAACGTGAGGTTCAGCTTGCGGAAGGGCAGCGGCGACTTGGAAAGGTGGAACAGGTTTCGTTTCATCCGCTCGCCGTCGACTCGCTCAAGATGCTCGGCAATCATCGTCGCTACGCCGGCGCGCTGCCACGTGGCGGACCAGTTCTCGTCGCCGGAGGTTGTTTTGCTCGGCTGGTCGGCAGCAAACACGTTGCCGACCAGCACACCCATCAAGACGACAGTTGCAATGCGCGTAGTTTTCATGAAGGATCTCCAACATCGAAGTTAAGATTGCTCGGGTACGCGTCTGGGTGAACGAGAATCGAAAAGCCGTGGTCGGCTACATCCAACTCGACGAGGCGTCTTTGGAGAGGCGTTGCGTAGAAGCGATCACGCCAGGGCTCTCGCGGATTCGAGCATGCGGCCCAGGGAATGAACATCGTGTAGTGTTTGGAGAGGAATCCTGACAAGAAGTGCCAGCTGTGCCAAATGTCTCGGACCACGATGCCGTGCTCGCTGTAGCTGACTCTGCATGGCATGAAAGTCCGTTTATCGGGGCTGTCACGCAGCCAGCTATTCTTCCAACCGCTTCGCTCGCCCAGTTCCGTTGGTGCGGGAAGGGACCTGAGAGCATTGTGCCAGTTTGGGGCCCACTCACGAATCATCACGGGGGTTATCACCATGACCGCAACTGCCAGGAAGATCCACATCGCCAGCAGAATCGCGACAAGGAAGACCGCGGTGGCCATTGTCAACTCCTTCATTCCTAGGAGGCCTCTTGCTGCGGATTAGGTCGCAATTCGATCCTCGCAAGCCTGACCGCCCCGGCCACCGGCTGCTCAACGGTCGTCACCGGCTCCGGCGTTAAATCAAGCCTCTGCAAATGCTCTTCGAGACTCGTTCGCAAAGTCGCGTTGGCGCACAGCACACCTCCGGTCAGTGCAAGCGGAAACGTTGCGCCGGCAAGGTCTAACGATTGAGCGACCGCTCGAACCATGGCGGCAAGTTCTGCGGCCGCAGTATCGAAAATCGCCTGGGCGACCCCATCGCCCATTGCGGCGGCCTCGCTGATAATACTGGCCAGTGAGGCGATTTGGGCCCGGTCGCCGGCCAGCGGGTAGGCGACGCGCACCAGATCCGCGGGGTTGGAGATTTGAAAGTGCTTCAAGAAGCCGTCCAGGAGCCGCGTTTCCGATCCCCGACCGTCCGCGGCCTTGGCGGCGGCTCGCAGCCCGGCAATTCCCAAGGCATAGGCGCTGCCTTCGTCGCCGAACAGGTAGCCCCAGCCACCGGAACGCGCCTGGCGACCGTCAGCCGTTTGGCCGAAGCAGAGCGAACCGGTACCGGAGATCAGGCCAATTCCCCAGCCGCGGGGCGATCCAGCGGCCACGATCGGCAGGGCGTCGTTCACCACGCGAAACCGATGGCTCAGATTCCGGGCCGAGGCCCAATCGGCCAGGATCTTGCGGTTCTCTTCCCGGTCCGAGCCGGCCAGTCCCACCACGGCCGCGGCGACGGGGCCGGGCGGAATCCCCGCATCGGCGAAGGCGGCATCAATGGACGCGGAGAGGTTCGCCAGGGCCGCTTCCACCCCAACCGCCTGGAAGTTGCCGGGCCCGCCCAGCCCCACGCCCAGCGGCGCGGCGTCGCCCTCCGCGACCGCCAGCCAGGCAAGCGTCTTGGTTCCGCCGCCGTCGATTCCGAGAACAAGGTCGCTGGTTGGCATGGAAAGCGTTTGCCGTTCTTGCGAGGTTCAAACTGATGGCTTCATTTGCTTTACGATACGACAAGTCAGCAGGTATTGCCAGAGACGGTGGCTGCACGAGCACGGTTCCCTCAATTCGCGCCTTCCTCTTCTGCCGTTGCCTCCTCTCGGGCTTGCTGGAAATGGACGTCAACCTGCTCTCGAATCGCCTTCATCTCGGCTTCCGAAGCGTGGATCTTGGCCTCCGCTTCTTCGATCCGAGCGATTTGACTGGCCGGGTTGCGACAGTAGCCCATGCGGTATTGGAAGAACTCTTCAGCCACCCGGAGCTCTGCGGGAGCGAGCCAGAGATAGACCAGCAGGGCGCACAGGCCGGCTGCCATGGCGGATGTGGCCAGGCACCGGAAGAGCCCTGCCCAACGGGGGCGGTCGAGACAGCTCCAGTAGCGCCACGTTGGCTGGTCCGCCTTCCGGGCTCGGAAGCGAACGTACCAGAGGGCGATCAGGGCAAGGCCGAACGCCACCGCCAGGTAGGGGCCGAGGTAGTAATTCCACTGCAAGAGGCACCATCGCCAGTTGTGGCCGGTCAATTGGGGTGAGGTTTGAATCAGCGCGGGATCCAGCCCGCTCCATCCCTTGGCGGGAACGTGGAACTCGGCCGGCAGGCCGGAGAACCACGACGCCGTGGCGGCCAGGACCGGCCAGATCCAGCCAAAGACGGCCACGGCCACCATGCAGCCGAGCAGCGTGAGGATGCGGAACTGGAATCGTCGCTGTCGCCCTCGCCAGACAGTCTTCCACGCCACATAACCGACCAGGGCCAACACGACGGACCACGCGGCGATCGTGGCGAGGATCGCCTGCGCCCGGCGACTGATGATCTCGGCCGGCATGAGACCGAACAGGACAATGCTCAGGGTGAAGCCGACGAGCCAGGCAGTGGTGCCCCTCGTGAAGCCAAATGTTGGTGTTTCCGGGTGGCGACGGGCAAGAAGCACGGCAAATGCGAAGAACAGGCACGCGAGCATAAGCAAAAGGGCGGAAAAGGCAACGCAGCTTTGGATGACAAAAATCGTGTTAACCGCCGCTTCCTGCCGATCGAGACGCTGTTTTTCCATTTCCGTGAGTGTCTGTTGTAGAACGAAGGCTCCGGCGAGATTATCACGAGCCTCGTTGGCCAATCGGTCGACATCAGCAAGTTCCAATTGCTCGGGATGGCGTTCCACGAACTCTTTCAACTTGGCCACGACAAAGGGGAACGATTTGGTTCGCTGGATTTGGCAGTGCATCGCGCTTGTTTCTTCTGGCGCGATTGCTTGCCGGAGAAGATGGAACTTCTGAACGTAGGTGGTTGCTTGCTCGTTGAAATCGCAGTCGCATTGAGCCTGATCCGCATGGCACGACAGCCATAGCGATAGCCCACCATAGAGCATCGATTGACGAATGGTGACGAGTCGATGAGAAGCCACCTCTGCCTGCTCGGTCTTGGCCAGTTTGCTCTGGGCGAGGAACTCGGTGATTGCGGGAAAGCCGGCCTCACCAATCGCCAGGATAGGCTTTCCCTGCCCGTTTTCGAATCGCCGGATGCCTTCCTCGAAACGCGTTTTGTCGTCGACGATCACCCGTCCAAGAAGATCGCCATTCTTGCCAGCGACCCAATCGACCTGAGCCGAAGTATCCCACAGCGTCCGCGCCGCCAGATAGTCGTAAAGGGCGTTGTCCGGGTCGTGTCTTGAACATTCTTCCAAAACCTCTCGCCAATTATCCTGCCGAGGCACGGGGTCCATGGTCACCATCAGGTGCTTGACGAACAGCAAGATCGCTCGCATTCGCCACCAGCGGACGTCATTCGGTTCCAGTTCCGTTGCCCGGGCGGCGAGCTCCATGCAGCGCGTGCGGCAGGCCGCTTCAAACTGGGAGCATGCCCGGTCAAGCGACTCGGTGTCAAAGTCTGGGGGGAGGGCCGGCGGACTGCTGCGGCCCTTCTTGAGGTGTTTGGTCACATAGCCCACCCCCGGCGAATCGAGCACCCAGGCCGCCCCCATGCACAATTCGGCCGACTCGGGCTGCTGGGAAAGAACCCGATCGACTTCCGGGAGCCAGAACTCGGCCTGCTCGGCGGGCTCGCGCTGGCTGATTGTTGTGGGGCTCCTGCCCGTCCAGCCCAAGGCCGCACCACGCCACGTGGCGGCAATCGTCTCCCATCCAACCTCCTGGGACGAAACACTCATGGCCAGGCGGATCCCGGCAACCGCCAGGGCCAGGCCGAGGAGGGACCAGGCGAGAAAATGCAGACGGGCTTTCATGGTCGGCGGTTCCGGGTTGCGGCGGACGGTGGGCTATTCGCTCAGCAGCGTCAAATCTTCGTGCCGCTTACCATTTGTGTGATCGAACAACACGAGTGTACGAAGTTGAGCCAGCGTGATGCGCATGCGTTGCTTAAGGTGATTGACGACGAGAGTGCGGAACCGAACGCGGCGCTTGTGAAGGCGGCGCAGAAGTACAAGCGTTGGCGGGCTGAATTATGAGGCGAACTTGGGTTTAGGGCCACCCCTTCGGGGTTTTGTTTGTGGAAGTTCCCTCCTGCCCCAGGGTTGCGCTCTTGTTCGCTGCGCTCACATCGCTCCACCCTGGGCTGGATTAAGGTCGTCCCTTCGGGACTAATCCGCGTCCGTCATCTTTGGGCCCGGAATCGCACCGGCGCCTCGATCTCCTTGCCGAAGGGGACTTGCGTGCCTTCTGCATGAAGCCAACCAGTAGGCTGGGTCCACACGGTCGTGTTGATCTGGGAGGACACATGCCGTCCGTCCGGGAGGACGAGATCGAGCCACGCGCGCCGGATCTTGAAGCAGTCATTGCCCGAGTTGGTAATGGCAAAGGTGTTCTCCACGGCAAGGGCGGCGATTGCTTCAGGCGGGAGGGCGACCTGGACATCGGGGCCCCAGTTGTCCTCACTCCCGGCCGTGCGAGATTCCACGCCGCGGGAAGAGGGCAGCGGGCCGAGCTCCACGCCGTTGAGCTTGCCGTAGGAGACGTAAGGCGGACCGCTTTGCAGGCCGATGCCTTGAAAGCGGAGCGTGCCGGAGACGGCGCTTTGGAGGAGCTTTTCGTCGATACGGTCGGGCATGTTCGGACCGTTCACATAGGTCAGCTCGACCGGCTCCTCGTGCAGGGTGCGGACCGGAACGGCCTCAGCCGTTCGCAACCGCATGCTGGCCCAGCGCGCCCAGTCGCCAGACGAGTTGTCCTTCTTGCCCACGTCGGAAATCAACTTAAGCTGCACGGTCTTGCCGGCCCAGCGAGCCAGATCGACGGTCCACTCCTCCCAGGCGTGCTTGTCCCACGCCTGCTCGCCGGCCAGAGTTTCCGTCCCGTCGGGTTCGACGACGGCCACCTGGAAGAGAATCCCGTCGCCAACATCGCTCCCGTCTCCCTTGCCTATTTCGCATTGGAAAACGGCTGCATGTCGGGGCAGGGCCACGGGCGCGGTCAGGGCGAAGCTGTAGCCCACGCCGCCCGTGTACGGCGGATGCATGGACCAGCCCTCGCGATCGCTCCCGCCGCAAGTGAGCATGTCCTCGTGATGAACGTAGCCGCGTGTTTGCCCGAAATCGCTCGATTCGTCCTTGCCTCGGAGACGCTGCCCAAACTTCACAAAGGCCGGCCACGGCGCCGCTTCGGCGATCTGCTCTTCCGTCTTGAGCCACCAGGTCCTTTTAAATGCGAGCGATCCCGCCTTGATGTGCAGGTCGGTTCGCTGGACGGTTTCGTCCGAAGGCGCTGGCATCGATCGCGAGACGAGCACGGCTTGGCCGGGCTCAAGGCGCCGCGTTTCCTCTTGGCCGAGGAGGCGGATCTTGGCATTGGTGGGCCCGGCCACATGGGCTACGAGCTCCGCGTCCAGGCGATCGCCCGCGAGCCGTGCTTCCACGTCCACCAGCGGAACGACGAGGAAGTCGAGCCAGGCGTCACCGTTGTGATGCCAGAAAAGCCGGCCCACGGGGGCGTCGGCGGGAATGTGAGCCGTCGCTTGGGAACCGCCCGAGATTGGAACGGTCTCGCCCGGGATCGCCGAGCGGCGATCGGAACTCGGGAGAGACGCCGGCGCGGGCTTCGGCGTGAGGAGATAGCTGAACGCCCCTTCGACCGGTTGGACGAACACGAGGCCGCGGCTGAACCGCGTTTCCGCCGGCCCCATGGTTTCGCCTGCCTCGTTCAGGGCGACGGCGTTGGCTGATTGGCCGGCGAGATCGATCCCAAAGCCAACCTCGCAGAGCACGGGAATCAGTTCCACCTTGCCGTCATCACGGCGAAGGGCGATCAACTGGCCGTCGCAGGCGGCGCGGTCGAAGCGAGTGAACTGCCCGCGGCCGTTGGCGTAGATGTATTTTGGACTATCCACATAGTCGGCGCGATGGCCTTCGACGATCGCGCTCAGCCCGAGCAGGTCCTTCTTTTCCGTGTCGGACGCATACCAGCCAAAGGGCGGCAGCACGATCGGCGAGTCGGCCGGCCGGTCGCTCGGCCGGATCGTCCACGACTGTTCTGCATGGCCGTTCACCCACACTTCCATGCCGCCGCGGTAGCGAGTGCGGATCTGGGAGCGACGGTAGGCCCCGGTGGCCAGGGCCGTGCTTGTGTCGAGCAGGTTGCCGTCGGCGTCGGCGTAGCGGATCGACTCGACCGTATCCTGAGCGTAACGCGTGTGGAGTTGCTGCACGCTGTAGTAGCTCCGCAGCGACTCGGCCTCTCCCGCCTCGCGGACGAAAAAGCCCGTGTGACCGAAGGCCAGCGTGGCGGCCAGGAACTGGTCGAGCTTGGCGGGCCAGTTCTCCCGACCGATCTTGCGCATGGCCGAACGACCGAAGAACATGCTCGGGTTGCCCATGCCGAAGTTGCAGCAGAGCGGGTGGAGTTTGCGGAGGTCGAAGTCGACGAGCCACGGATTGACGGGCAGGCGTGCCACCTGGTCCTGGCCATAATTGCCGTCGGTCAATCCGCAGTAGTACCAGTGGTTGTTGCCCTCGCTGTAGACCGGCCCGTTCCAGGCCTTCTTCTGGTGGAGCATGATCTCGCCATAGGCATAGATCACGTCGGCCATCCGCCCGGCGCCGGGTACGCGATCGTCGTAGTCGACGCTCATCCAGGGACGCACGGCCGTGTGGACATCGCAATAGGCCGTGTCGAGATGGAATTTCTTTTGGATGATTGGAGATAGACGGTGTTCCAACTCCACGGCCCGGGTCGGCTTGAGCACGTAGCAGCGAGCCCAGGCGGGCTGCAACTGCCCGTCGCTCAGGCGGACGACTCCGTCCGGATCCCAGTGTTCGTTCACAGGCGCGAAGTCGCGGTAATTGTTGTAGATCCCGTAGCGGAGGCCCAGGCCGTGCATGATGCGGGCGTATTTCGCTTGGCCCTCATCACCACCCTTGCCGGGGGCCGCCCGGGTGCGGAGCGTGAAACTCTCGCCGCCGTCGCGCCAGCCGACTTCGTGGTCGGTCACGAGGATTTCGGTCATGCCGAACCGAGCCACACGGCGCCAGAAGGCGGCGTCGGCCTCGCGATTGGAGGCCCCGTGGGCTCGCCAGACACGACTTCCTGTGACGTGCATCCAGGGCGACTTGGGGTTAGGCATGGTCGGCAACACTTCCTCGAAGGTCGGCGCCACGGTGAGGAAGAGTCGTTCGAAGCAGTCGTTGCGCGAGTGATGAGGAGCGGGTGATGTGGTTTGGGCGTGTGAAGGTTCCGCCCCCTCCCCGGCCCTCCCCCTCGCTTCGCTGGGGAGGGAGGATTGGCTGGATGCACTCCAGAGCCGGTTGTAGCGGGTGCCGCCGTTGTAAGTCGCGCCGGAGTCGTCGATCGTGTTGACGGCGAAGAACTCGGAGGCGTTCGTGCGGAAGTGGTCGAACAGGCCCATCATGAACATGGGTTCTGCCTGGTCGGTGCAAACCACCACGGCCGGTCGCGATCCGCCGCAAGTCAGGAAGGGCACGGGAACCAGGTCTACGTTCTTCAGTCCCACGGTCCGGCCGGTGCGGACTTCTCCCACCGCGCCGCCAAGAAACTCGAAATCGACGACGAGCGATTTCTGCCAGAGTCGGAAGCGGAGGATGCCTTTGCCGGTCTGCTGGCCCCGGCGATAGCGCCAGCGGGCGGTGACGACGCCGTCGGCGAGGCGGCAGTCGATCAGCTCAGCCCGCTCTGGCGCAACTGCTGTGTCTTCACCCGCCAGTTGAAAACAAAAACCGCCGTCGACCATGGGGCGGAATCGCTGCCCGCCCGGGCCGATCACTTCCACGTCACCGAGATCGCCCTTCTTGGGGCTGTAGATGTAGGTGAGGGTTGTGTCCGAGCCTTGGTAGGTGAAACGATAACTCTCGCCTTGCTGTTCCGTTCGAACACTAAAATCGTCGGTGGCGTTTTGCGGCAGGATGGTTTCTTCGCGATTGGGAAAGGGCAACCGCCCGGGGCCCGTGTTGACGCCGGGCGACTGGCCCGGAAACGGGTCCACTCCCCGCATGGGCTGGGGATCGAACTTCAGGGGCGAAAGCTCTTCCCGGTAGAAGGCCAGGTTGTCGAAATAGATGGCCCGATCCTCGCGGTTGTAGCCGCCGGCGATCTCGATTGAATCAAACGCGGCCCCGTCGCCCAACAACTTGATCTGCTCGGGCGTGAGCCGGCGGTGCATGAGGAACCATTCCTTCCAGCGGACCCGGCCGAGGTCGACGCCGGTGGTTTGGCCCGAGGCCGACCGCAGCATGATCCGGACGGAGACTTGGGGTGTGGTGGGATCGGCGCTATAGGCCCAGGTGTTGCCGTAGATCCAGAGGGTGACGCAATCGGCGCCGGCGGGAAGCGGCATGGGCTTGGGCGGCTTGAGGGTAACCAGCGGTCCGCCGCCATCGGCGCGGTAGGTGAGCTTGCCGACGAAGCGGTCCCACAACTGCTGCTCGCGGGAGGTTTCCAGCGTGGCCACGGAGTGGTTTCCGGTGACCGTCCAACCGTCCAGGTTTTCGAAATCGACCAGGGGCCGATGGGGAGCCTTGGTTCGGCCGGCCCAGTCCATTTCATAAGGCCGCTTGCCAACCGGGGGGTCGGCAGCGACCGCAACATGCAGGAATGCCAGAACAAGCGTGGCGGCAAGCCACCTGTGCGACGTTTTCATGGGTCTGCCTCGGGAGGGGCCGGTGGGATGTTTAGGGCAATTTCGGGCCATTGTAGTCCTCCGGAAAGGCCACAAGCAAGTTGAGCGGGGGGGCCGGTGGCGGTAGAATGATTAAGGAGGGCGTTTAGTAGGTTGAGTAACGGAGAGATCGATGGCCATTAATATGGAAGAATTGCAGGCGCTTTCTTCTGCCGAGAAGTTGGCGTTGATTGGATGGTTGTGGGACGATCTGAGTGGTTCGGACCAGGACATCCCCCTTCCCGATTGGATCGATCGCGAAGCAGTAAGACGACGGGACGAGATGCGTCGGTCGGAGAACCGCGTGAGCTACGAAGAGATGCGTGAACGGATCAGGCGGGTCAATGGGTAGATCGGTCGATTTTCACGACCTTTTCGATTGCGATGTCCGCGAGGCTGCGCGTTGGTATGAACAGCAAAGCCCCAACTTGGGCAATGATTTCGCTGATCACGTTTGGAGATGTGTTGACGATGTGATTTCTGACCCAGATAGGTATGGCCAATTGCCTTCCGGCTGCCGATACAAGCACGTGACCAAGTTTCCGTACGTCGTTGTCTACGATTTATCAAGTGATGAGGTTCTCATACTGACAGTTGTGCATACCGCACGCTCCCCTGAAAGATGGGATGAGCGTCTGAGAGATTCATGAGTCCCTAGAACATACTTCATTCCATCCAGGCGAGTAGTACGGAGTTCCTTGATGAGTCCCCACAATCCCATCCGTCGTCGTGACTTCCTGCGTCATGCCTCCGCTGCCGTGGCCGCGGTTTCTGTTGGGCAGACGGCATGGGCTCGCGAGAAGGTCGTGCCGAGCTACCTGGCCGGCTACGAGATGGCCTATACGGAGGATCCCCAGAAGGCGGCTCGGGCGTGGTTCTCCGATGCCCGCTTCGGCCTGTTCATGCACTACGGGCTGTATAGCCTGTTGGGACGTGGCGAGTGGGTGATGTACCAGGAAAAGATCCCGATTGCCGACTACGAGCCGCTCAGGGAAAAGTTCACGGCCGAGAAGTTCGACGCCGACTACATCACCGACCTGGCCCTCGAAGCGGGCATGCGCTACGTGAACCTGACGGCGCGGCACCACGACGGTTTCTGCCTCTTCGACACGAAGACGACCAAATACAACAGCGTGCAAAGCGCCGCCAAGCGGGACCTGATCGGCGAACTGGCCGAGCAATGTCGCAAGAAGGGCCTGGGCTGCTTCTTTTATTACTCGTACGCTGTCGACTGGCACCACCCCTACACGTACCCGCGGAAGATGGGCCGGATGAGCAAGCCCGACTGGGCCAAGCCGGAGCCGAGCTACAAGTGGAAGGGTCCGGAGGACTTTGCCAAGTATATCGAATACGCCCACGAGCAGATTCGCGAGCTCTTGACCAACTACGGGCCGATTGCGGGCATCTGGTTCGACCCGATCATGGCGTTCTATGCCCAGCCCAACCTGTTCCCGATCCACGAGACCTACGCCATGGTCCGTCGGCTGCAGCCCCAAACGCTGATCTCCTTCAAGCAGGGCGCCACGGGCACGGAAGATTTTGCCGCACCGGAGCGTTCCGGGGCGTCGCTGGCCGACCGGGTTAGGAAGTCCCGTTTTGGCCACACCTCGGTTCGGATCGCCACAACGTCGTGGGATTCGAACAAGACGAAGCACAACGAGATCTGCGACACCATGCAGCCGCGTGTCTGGGGCTACAAGAAGGATGACGACGGCGCGCACGACACGCGCGACGACGTGCTCCGCAAGCTGGCCGCCGCGGCCGAGCAGGACTGCAACCTGCTGCTCAATACGGGCCCGCTCCCTGACGGCTCCATTCATCCCGGCGACGCCGAAACGCTCCGGCAGGTGGGCAAGTACATCCGCCAGAACGGATGGCCCACGGTCCAGCAGTGGCCGAGCGAGGAAGCGGCGGTGCACTGAGGGGAGAATGACGAATGAGGAAATTCAAATGACGAAAGAAATCCGAAGGCCCGAATGACGAGAACGGTGCTGGAATCTCTTGTCATTCGAGCTTCGTCCATTCGTCATTCTTTCGACATTTGATTTTCGACATTCGACATTCCATCTTCGGGGCCTCTCATGAAACGTGCGCTCGCCCTTGCGGTCCTCTTGGTCTGCACGGTCGGTCTCTCCGCCCGGGCTGCCGATTCGGTTGATGTCACCCCTGACGTCGTCTACGGCCACAAAGACGGCATGGCCCTGACCTTCGACGTATTCCGTCCGACGGAGAATGCCAAGGGCGTTGGGCTGCTGTTCATGGTCAGCGGCGGGTGGTATTCGGGCTGGCAGCCGCCGGAGCAGATGCAGGTTTTCTTCAAACCGGTGCTCGACCACGGCTACACGGTGTTTGCCGTGCGGCACGGTTCCGCCCCCCGTTATAACGTGCCCGAGGCAATAAGCGACGTCCGCCGGGCCGTGCGGTTCATCCGCTTCCACGCGGCCGACTACGGGGTGGATCCCGAGCGGCTGGGCGTGTTCGGCATGAGCGCCGGCGGCCATCTCGCCTTGGTGCTGGCGACCACGGGCGACGGAGGCAACCCTGCCTCGCCGGATCCGGTCCTTCGCACGAGCAGCCGGGTTGCCGCGGCCGTGGCCTACTTCGGCCCCACCGACCTACGCAACTGGGTGATCGGGAAGGACCCGACCATGCGGGATCGCTTCACAGCCCTGCAATTCGACGCTGATCAGGTCGACGCGTGTTCGCCCCTCCTTCAAGTCACCGCCGACGATGCCCCCACGCTCATGATCCACGGCGACAAGGACACCCTCGTGCCGATCGACCACAGCACTGACATGCTCAAGGCCATGCAGCAGGCCGGCGTGGCGTGTGAACTGCTCACGATCGAAGGGGCCGGACACGGGTTTGCCGGCGACGACGTGGGCCGGGCGATCACCGCACTTCTACGGTGGTTCGACACGCAGCTTGCGGAGAAATAACGAATGACGAAAATCAAATGACGAAACAAATCCGAAGGCCCGAATGACGAATAGGGTGGTGGGAACTGGCAGCATTCGGGCTTCCCTCATTCGTCATTCCTTCGTCATTTGATTTTCGACATTCGACATTTCCCCCCCCGGGTGTTTCGCGAGCCCTGGCCGCAGGCTTACAATGGGGAGGCCGTACGCCGACTGGTCCTGGGCCGGCACGCGGACTCACCTTCTGCCTCTCCCGGAGCCTTGCCATGAGCCTGCCTCGATCGACGTTCCCACCAAGTTCCCGTTCGCTGCTTCTGATTGCGTGTTTCCTGGCGGCGTTGTTTTCGCCGACCGAGAGGCTCAGCGCCGCCGACCCGCTGGCCGAGCAGTTCGCCACGCCGCCCGAGTCGGCTCGGCCCTGGGTCTACTGGTTCTGGCTCAACGGGAATATCACGCGGGAGGGGATCACGGCGGATCTGGAGGCGATGAAGCGGGCGGGGATCGCCGGGGCGCTGATCATGGAGGTGGACCAGGGCGCGCCGGTCGGGCCGGTGGACTTCATGAGCCCGTCGTGGCGGGAGCTGTTTAAGTTCGTCCATGAGGAAGCCAACCGGCTCGGGTTGGAAATCAATATGAACGACGACGCCGGCTGGAACGGCAGCGGCGGCCCGTGGATCAAGCCCGAAGAGGCCATGCAGGAAGTGACGTGGACGGAAACGCGGGTGGTCGGTCCAAAACGAGTCGAGGGCGTGCTGCCCCGGCCGGAGGCAAGGAACGGGTATTATCGGGACATTGCCGTTCAAGCGTTTCCAAGCGTGGGACCGTACCGGATTCCGGGGCTTCGATCGAAAGCAGCCTACCAACGCCGAGAAGTGGGCGAGCCCGGCAGCGGGCCGTTCTCGCCCGAGATGGCGATCGGCAAGGACGCGGTTGTCGACCTGACCGCCAAGATGGATGGGGAAGGCAAGCTTGTCTGGGAGGTGCCCGAGGGCGAGTGGACGATCTTGCGGATGGGCCACACCTGCACCGGCGTGCAGAACAAGCCCGCCCCGGCAACGGGTCGCGGGCTGGAGTGCGACAAGCTGAGCCGCGAGGGGATCGAGGCCCAGTTCGCCGGCATGATGGCCAAGCTGGCGGCCGACACGGGGATCGCCGCACAGCCGGCCAAGGCCGGTCTTGTGGCCACCCATATTGATAGCTGGGAGAACGGCAGCCAGAACTGGACGCGGCGGATGCCGGAAGAATTTCGGCGGCGCCGGGGCTACGACATGACGCCCTTTCTGCCGGTGTTCACCGGTCGGGTGGTGCAGAGCGAGGAGACCAGCGAGCGTTTTCTCTGGGACCTGCGGCGGACGATTTCGGAATTGGTGATCGAGAACTACGCGGGCCGTTTCTGCGAGTTGGCCCACGGGGCCGGCATGCGGTTCACCGTGGAGGCCTACGGCAGCCCGTGCGACTACATCCCCTACGGCGCCCAGTCGGACGAACCCATGGGCGAGTTCTGGACGCCTCGTGGCGGGGCGATCGGCACCTGTCGCGGAATGGCGTCGGCGGGCCATGTTTACGGCAAACCGATCATCGGGGCCGAGGCGTTCACGGCGAACAATCACGAGCGTTGGCAACTGCACCCGGCCATGCTCAAGGCCCTGGGCGACCAGGCGTTCTGCGAGGGGATCAACCGCTTCGTCTTCCATCGTTATGCCATGCAGCCCTGGCTCGATCGTCGACCCGGCATGACCATGGGGCCCTGGGGCCAGCATTACGAACGGACGCAAACCTGGTGGGACCAGACCAACGCCTGGCACGACTACCTGGCCCGGTGCCAGCTTCTGTTGCGCCAAGGCTTGTATGTGGCCGATGTGTGCTTTGTTCAGCCGGAATCGTCGCCTCAAGGCTTCCATGGGCACGAACTCGACGGCTACGGCTGGGACGAGTGCAGCGACGATGCCGTGCTCAATCGGATGTCGGTTCGCGACGGTCGGATCGTGCTTCCCGACGGGATGAATTACCGGCTGCTCGTGCTCTCCGATAGTCGCTCGATGACTCCGCGTCTGCTGGGCAAGATCAAGGAACTCGTGGAGGCCGGCGCCACCGTAATCGGTCCTCGGCCGTTGAAGTCACCCAGTCTCAGCGATTATCCCCAGTGCGACCAGGAGGTCGAGCGACTGGCGGGCGAGCTTTGGGGACCGTGCGACGGCAAGGAGGTCAAGGAGAACCGCATCGGGCCAGGCCGCATCTGTTGCGGACTGTCGCCGGAAGCCGTGCTGGCCCAGGACGGCGTGGGACCGGACTTTGCCTGCGATCGTTCGTGGCGGTTCATTCATCGTAGCAGCGAAGACGGGGAGATCTACTTTGTGGCCAGCGACGAACCGTTCGAGGCCACGGCCACGTGCGCGTTTCGTGTGACGGGGAAGGCGCCCGAGCTTTGGTGTGCGGAAACCGGCTCGATCCGCCGCGCTGCCGTCTATGAAGAGAAAGACGGGGTGACGAACGTGTCTCTCACGCTCGGGCCAAGCGGTTCGAGTTTCGTCGTGTTCCGCGAGAGTTCCAGCGGCGCCGACCCGATCGTGCGGGTAGCCCGGGACGGCAAGACGCTCCTGTCGGCCGCCATGACGCCGCCGCCGAAGATCGTGGTCCGCAAGGCCCGCTACGGCGTGCTGGACGATCCCAAGCGAACGCGGGATGTGACCAAGAAGGTTCAGCAGCAGGTCGATGACGGCAATCGGGAATTCACCGTATCGAAGATGGCCGAGGGAGACGACCCGGCCTACGGCATCGTGAAGACCCTTGTGGTCGACTACGCGGTCGAGGGCAAGCCGCTTACGGTCAGGGCTCAGGATCCGGAGACGATCCGCCTGGCCAGCGATGCCGTGAACGTGACGATCGAGAAGGCGGCCTACGGCGTGCTCGACGATCCCAAGCGGACCCGCGACGTGCGCGAGAAATTGCAGCAGTTGGTCGATTCGGGCTACAGCAGCTTCACCGTCTCGCTTATGGCCAGGGGCGACGATCCGGCCTTCCGCGTGGTGAAGACGCTCGATGTGGACTACACAATGAACGGCGAGCGACGGCACCTGACCGGGACCGATCCCGACGTGGTCAGCTTCTTCGGCGCCGTCGTGCCGCCACCGGCCGCGGTTCAGCTCCGTTGCGATAAGGAAGGGCGTCTGCTGCTCGACGCCCGCGAGCCGGGCCGCTACGAATTAACGACCGCCTCGGGCCGCGTGCGGCAGGTGAAGGTTGAAGCGGGCATCTCCGAAGTCGAAATCGACGGCCCCTGGCAGGTCAGTTTCGATCCCAAGTGGGGCGGCCCCGAGCAAGCAACCTTCGCGCTGCTTGAGGACTGGGCGGAGCGCGAGGAAGACGGTATCCGCTACTACTCGGGGACGGCCGTCTACCGAAAGACCTTTGCCTATACACCCTCGGCCGACAAGCCGCGGGTCCTCTTGGACCTGGGCTCGGTGGAGGTGATCGCGGAAGTGCGGCTCAACGGCAAGGATCTTGGAACGTTGTGGAAGCCGCCGTACCGGGTGGACGTGACCGACGCGATTCGGCCGGGCGCCAACGCGTTGGAAGTGAAGGCGGTCAATCTCTGGATCAACCGCATGATTGGCGACGAACAATTGCCTGAAGACAGCGATCGGAACCCCAACGGTACTCTTCGCCAATGGCCCGAGTGGCTCCAGGAGGGCAAGCCCAGCCCGACGGGCCGTTACACGTTCACGAGTTGGCGGCTTTGGAAGAAGGACGATCCGCTGGCGCCGTCCGGGTTGATCGGCCCGGTGACGTTGGAAAAGGTCGATGAGGTGGTGGTGGGGAATGACGAATGAGGAAAATCAAATGACGAAAGAAGTCCGAAGGCTCGAATGGCGAAGGTGCGTGTGGCTTCGTCACCATTCGGGCTTCGGTCATTCGTCATTGTTTCGACATTCGGATTTCGACATTTGATATTCTCGCAGAGCTTATGGGCATCAAAATCCTCAACGCGACGCTCCTTCTTGCCACGGTGATTGGCGCGATCCTTGCGTATCGCGCGAGCCGGGAGTACCGTCAGACGCTTGCTGCGCATCGGGAACTGGATGCCCTCACGGAGTTGCCGATCGGAGATCCGACCAAGGTGCATGTGCGGGCTTTGGCGACGGGGGAAGATCTGTTCTTTTCCTGGCGTCTCCATGTCCCAGAAGGCGTTTCGCTGCGTTGGCGAGAGAACTACGGGCAAATTGGGATGGATGACGTGTGGAAGAGAGCCCGCGGCGTTTCGGATTGCGTGGCTACTGTACAGTTGTGCGAAGGCTTCGATGGAGGTGTCTGGCTGCACATAGGCCTTAATGAAGATGTGACCGTATCTAGCCGCTTGGGTGGGCAAGACCTGTCGAGCTTTCTTGCGGACCATCAGGACCGGATTCAGATTGAGCAACTCGGGTGTAACGGCGTCGAAGAGGTGAAAGCGGACGAGGTTGTTCCCCTGTTGCGATTGACGCTGCCCGACGAGTTGATGAAAGAGTTCAAGGAGCGACTGGAATTGTCCATTTTGCAGCAGGCTCCTGGCGACAACGTGCTGTTGTTGGAGCTTGGGACCACCGAAGCATTTGCGAAGGCAGGAGCACGCCCTTGATGGATACCCTGCCTGAACCCTCACTGGCAGATCCCATTCGGTTCCGATGGAATCTGCGGACGCTTTTCCTTCTAACCGCCGCGGTTGCGGTCTGGACCGGCTATTATCGCTGCCGGCAACCGCTTCCCGAACTTCACGATGAAATATTGCGGATGGAGGAGATGACTACGGAACTCGTCGTTGTCGATCCCAAGGAAATCACGGTTGCCTGGCAGCCTCAACCCTGGCTGGATCGTCCACGTTGGGACATCTATGTGCCTGCGGATGGATTCGTGATGCGGTTGGCAACGCGCGAGATCGCCTTCACTGGGCTGGCGCCGATTGTTGCCCAGGCGCCCATCAGCCCAGGACGACATCGCATCGAGTTGCGTTACACCAAGAAGAACGAACAATGGGAGATTTCCCTGCGAATCGACGACCGGTCGGTTCTTACAGCAAATGAACCGGGAGACTGGCACCAGGAATTCGGGGACTGCATGGGGCACTGGGGATGCTTTCGCCACCCGTATAACGGAAGATATGCCGACCTGTATCGTCTTCGCTTCGTTCACCCGGGCACCCCCACAAACGCTCCCCCCGCGAACGGCCTGCTGCTCTGGATCGAGTCGCCGGGGTCTGAATGAAACAGGCGGTAGGAGGTGAATGACGAGGGTGGAACGCGCCGCGTTCACCATTCGGGCTTCGGTCATTCGTCATTGTTTCGACCTTCGGATTTCGACATTCGACATTACCAAGAAGATGGGCATCGACCTGCTTGATATCGCCTTCCGCATCGAAAAGTCCTTCGGGGTTCGTTTCGACGTGCGCGAGCTTCTGGGCGACTGGACTGGAGAACCACCGCCGCTCGGTCCGAGCATCAAGGTGGGCGACGTCTATGAGTTGATTCTCGAGAAGCGCAAGGCGCTCAACCTGCCAGAAGGGGCGGGGCGGCTCGAATCGCTTGCCCTGGCGGACGTTCGGCTGGCCCTTTCCCGTGTGTTGGACGTGTCGCCCGACACGATTCGACCGGAGGATCGGCTGAGCCGGTTGTTGCCGTTGAAGCAGCGGCGCAGGCAGTGGCGGCGATTGCGGAGGCAGCTCAAGGGGCTTGGGCCGCTCAAGCGGCGGAGGACGGCCTTTCGCGGCGCACGTTGGGGCGGTTTGTTCGCCGTGATGGGGATTGCGATCGTGGGTCTTGGCTACACGGGGATTCTGCCGGTAGGCCATCCAGCGTGGTGGATCGCCTGGCCCGTCCTGGTTCTGTCAGGGTACGTTGGCGGGGCATTCGCGTTAAACGCATTGGGAGATCTCGGGATGGCGAAACGAATTCCCTGGGAGGCTCGAACGGTTGAACTGTTGGCACGAACGCATCTGGCGCGAAATCGCCGCTCTTATCTCGATCGGGGAGGCACCGACAGCGACGAAGACGTGTGGTACACCCTCCAGGTGATTATCGCGGACGCACTCGCGGTGGACGTTAAGGAGGTCACGAGGGAGGCCGATCTGGTGCGGGATCTGGGGGCGGACTAGGCCGAATGACGAATGAGGAAAATCAAATGACGAAAGAAATCCGAAGGTTCGAATGACGAAGGTCGTGCGTGGCTCGCTCGACATTCAGATTTCCGTCATTCGTCACTTTTTCGACATTCGGATTTCGACATTCGACATTGCCACCGGCCGCGGGACTTCCATGAAAAGGCGGCCGCGGCGTACAATCCAGTTTGCGTGTGGATTCTGCAATTCTGGACCGTGCCGGTTGTGAGGGTTAGGGAACGTGGCGAAAAAGCGAGTGAAGCGGGCGGAGGGTGAGCAGGTCGATTTCGAGGCGGCCCTGGCCGAGTTGGAAGAGATCGTTCATGCCCTGGAAGACGGGGAAATCGGCCTGGGCGAGTCGCTTGCGCGGTACGAGCGGGGGGTCAAACTGCTCCGCCGCTGCTACCACACGCTGGACGGGGCCCAGCGGCGGATCGAAATGCTCACGGCCGTCGATTCCGAGGGGCGTCCGGTGCTCGCGCCAGTGGACGATTCGGAGCTGACCCTTGCGGAAAAGGCGGAGAGGCGAAGCCGGCGGCGTAGTAGCGAAGAAGGGGGAGGCAGCTCCTCTGGGGAGGGCTCTATTGGGGGGGCTGGCATGGACGACTCCGAAAACGTCACTTAGAATACAGTAAGCCCCTGCGGCAGTTGATTTTAGCGCTTTGTGATCAATCACGTCGCAGGGACCACTGTCACATCGATCTTGGTTTTGGCCCCCCGAACGATTCGTGGAAACGATTTCCGTCGATTTGTCTGACATTGCCGCTCGTTACCGTGCCTTGGTGGACGAGGCTCTTGCTCTTCACCTGCACGTGGGGGACGGTTGCCCTTCACGACTGGCCGAGGCCATGCGCTACAGCGCGTTGGCGCCGGGCAAGAGGCTGCGTCCCATGCTGGTCTACCTGGCGGCCGAGGCCTGTGACGCGGCGCCGGAAGTCGCCACGCCAGCGGCCTGTGCGGTCGAGATGGTTCACGCCTATTCGCTGATCCACGACGATCTGCCGGCCATGGATGATGACGACCTGCGTCGCGGTCGGGCCACGTGTCATCGGCAGTTCGACGAGGCCACGGCCATTCTGGCCGGCGACGGCCTGTTGACCTTGGCCTTTCAGGTTCTGGCGATGCAGGTTCAGCCCGGCGACGTGGCGGCGCGATGTTGTGCCGTGTTGGCTGCGGCAGCCGGAGTGGTTGGCATGGTTGGGGGGCAGGCTGACGACATGGCGGGCGGCCTGGACGGCGACGACCTGGAGCGAATCGAATCAATCCACGCCCGAAAGACGGGGGCGCTGATCAATGCGAGCCTCGAACTGGGAGCGATCTGTGCCGGGGCAGGCTCAGAACAGATCGACGCCCTGAAGGCTTTTGGCGCCCGACTCGGCCTAGCTTTTCAGATCACCGACGACTTGCTGGATGTGCGGGGCGATTCCGACGCGGTCGGCAAGCGAGTGGGGAAAGACGCCGAGCAGGGGAAGGCGACCTATCCGGCTTTGCTCGGGGTGGAAGCGAGTGTGCGGCGAGCGGAACGACTGATTGAAGAAGCCTGCGACGCGTTGCGTCCCCTGGCAGCCAGGGGAGCCGGTTTGGAAGCCGTGGCGCGATATGTTTTGGAAAGGAATCGTTGATGGATGAGATCCTTTCGACAATCCACTCGGCGAAAGACCTGAAGAATCTTTCGCACAAGGATTTGGACAGACTGGCTCGCGAGATCCGCGAGGTTCTCTGCCGCCTGCTGGGAAAACGGACGGCCCATTTCGCCTCGAACCTCGGGGTGGTGGAACTGGCACTGGCCCTCCATACCACGTTCGACTTTGCTCGCGATCGCCTGATCTGGGACACGGGTCACCAGGTTTACCCCCATAAGCTGATCACCGGACGTTTTGACGAATTCAGCACGATTCGCACGCGCGGCGGCTTGATGGGATATCCCAATCCGGCCGAGAGCGAATACGACCTGTTCATGACAGGCCACGCAGGATGCAGCGTTTCCTGCGGCGTGGGACTTGCCAGCGCCGACGACCTGCTTCGCCCCGAGGAGAATCGCCATACGGTCGCCGTCATCGGCGACGGCGCCTTCTCGTCCGGGATCGTTCTCGAAGCGTTGAACCACGCCGGTGGGATGAAGAAGAACATGACCGTCGTGCTCAACGACAACAAGATGTCGATCTGTCCCCGGGTCGGCGGGATTGCAGACTGCCTGGATCGGCTGCGGATGAGCACGCTGTACACGGGTCTCAAGACCGAGATTCAGCGGCTCCTGAACAACATGCCCATGATCGGAGATCCGGTCGAGCGTTTCCTGGCCCAGACCAAGGACGCCGTCAAGGCCGGTATGCTCGGCGGCATGTTGTTCGAGGAGTTAGGATTCCGCTATATCGGCCCCGTCGACGGACACGACATTCGCCACCTTCAGAAGTATCTTGCCAAGGCGAGCGCTTTCGACGAACCCGTGCTTCTCCACGTGGTTACCGAGAAAGGACGCGGTTTCGCGCCGGCCGAGGAAGATCCGGTGACCTTCCACACGCCGGCGCCCTTCGCGAGGGAGAACGGCACGGTCGTTTCGCTCAAGAAGAAGAGCGCCGCGGGCGCCCCGTACACGCGACTGGCTCGCGACGGGATTCTGGCCGCCCTGCGACGGGATCCGCGGGTGTGCGTGATCACGGCCGCCATGTGCCAGGGCAACATGCTTGAACCGGTCCGCGAAGCGTTTCCCGATCGGTTCTTCGACGTGGGCATCTGCGAATCCCACGCGGTTGCTTTCGCGGCCGGATTGGCCAAGGCGGGTATGAGGCCGATTGTCGACATCTACAGCACGTTCCTCCAGCGAAGCTACGATCAGATCTTCCAGGAGCTTTCGCTCCAGAAACTGCCCGTGGTGCTCATGCTCGACCGGGCCGGCGTTGTGGGACCGGACGGGCCTACCCACCATGGCGTGTTCGACATGGCCTATTTGCGCCCCTTCCCGGACCTGACCATCATGGCCCCGGGCGATGCCAGCGAAATGGCGCCCATGCTCGATCTGGCCCTTTCGCTCGACGGTCCCGCGGCGATCCGCTATCCGAAATGCGTGGCGGAATCGGTCAATCGAATCCACACGCCGCTGGAGATGGGAACGGCCGAAATCGTTGAAGCCGGCGAAGACGGCCTGATTGTCGTGTGCGGGACCATGTTGGGCGAATGCGGGCGGGCGGTCGACCTGCTGCGGGCAGACGGGCTGAACGTGGGATTGATCAACACGCGATTTCTCAAGCCCCTCGATACGGAAACGCTCCTGCCGGCTATTCGCCAGGCCCCGTTTACGGTCACCGTCGAGGAGGGAATGCTGGCCGGGGGATTTGGCAGTGCCGTCCTGGAGGCCGTGTGCGACGAGGGCATCGAAATCGGGCGGTTCCGGAGAATCGGGATTCCCGATCGCTACATCGAACATGCGAGCCGAGAGGAGCAACTCGAAGAACTCGGCCTGACGGCCGAGGGAATCGCCTCGGAATGCCGCCGCTTGGCCCAAATGGCGGAGACCGCCGGGATGTCGCTTCGACGCGCCGCGCGATAGGGGATCGGGTCAGGCACGGCGAGTGAGCTTTGGCCTCTAAACGACCTTTCGTGATTCCCGGAAATGCGATCCCGCCCGGCACTGCTTGCCCACACGCCGGGAACGCATCATTCTGAGATTCACGCATTCTGCGGCGCGTGGGCGAGCAGTGGCACACGACTTCCTGGAATCGTGCGAGGTCATTTAGAGCACGACGTTAGTTCCACCCGTCGTTCTTGCGCCCGCTCTTGCGTTTTTCCGCGGGAGTGAGCTTGTCGCTCATATTGGTCACTTTGTGTTTGAGGGCCAAGCGAGTCAGCAGGGCCGTCTTGTCGGTCCCAAGTTTCGCCATGGCACGAGCCTTGTGATTGTCGGCCGTGCTCTTGGCCAGCTTGAGGATTTTGCCAATTTCTTCGCAGGTGCAGCCGAGGCTGGCAAGACGAACGACTTCCTTTTCGCGAGGTGTAAGCGCAGACGCCACAGTGTTGTTCCCTATGCTAAATGGGTAATCTGGAGGTACCAAATAGCATATTATGCACGCGCGTTTACGGAAAGGCAACTGACGGAAACAATCTGGAGTGTAGAATCGCCGTTTTCTGGCGTTGCCAACAATGGGGCGTTTTGGTGACGCACTGTGGCGATGGTCGGTTGTCCCCCATGGGGAACTTACTTGACCTTTTCGTCCGCCTTCAATTCAGTTGGACATTTTGGTTCTCCGGGTTTCTTCGTGCATCCAGATTCAAGAAGTCGGTTGAAGTGTCTCACGGCGATGTTGTGATCTTCCGCAGCCAAAGGCGATTGAGTCGCATCAATTCGTTTCCTGTCACGTTGACCGCCTCGACGACGAGACGTGTTCTTCCTTTCGCCAGGTTGAGGGTGCCAAGGGGAAATCGCTCGAAAACCTCGGCGCCGCCGGTCGGTTTGACGGTCGCCAGTAGCTGGGAGGAACCGTCTTCGTTTTGTATGCGGAAGCGACCTCCCATTCCGCTGGGGGCGCAGCCGTAGGCCGCCGTCACCTCGTAGCCGCCGGCGGCGAGGACGTCGAGTTTCCAGGAGACCTTCTCGCCCGGCTCTTTCCAGCCGTCGATGGAGTCCCAATCGTAGCCGTCGAAGGTATAGGCGATATTCGGTCCCTCCCATTGGCCCCAACTCGCTTGGATTTCGACAACCGGATCTTGCGGGTTGCCGACGGGAATCGCGATGGGCGCGTAGGTCACGCCCCGGGTCACTTCGTCGAACCAGCGGGTGAATTCGGCTCGCAACTCCGACGCCTTGTCCGGATGCTGCTTGAGCAGGTTCTTGGTTTCGCCAGGGTCGGTCTCCAGGTCGAAGAGCTTCCATTTGGCGGGATTGGGCTCGGTCTTGTTGCCGAAGATGCCGACGAGTTTCCACCGCTGGTCGCTGACGCTCCAGCGTCGATCCGGATTCGGGAAGTAGCGATCCCAGGTGTGATAGACGTACCGGTGGTGTGCGGCGCCCTTGCCTGCCAGCAGCAAGGGCACGAGGCTTTTGCCGTCGATCGTTCGATCGGTTGGCAGGTCGGCGCCGGCCAGTTCGCAGAACGTGGGGAGCAGGTCGATATGGGAGGCCTGCCCCTCGACCACTCCGCCGGCCGGGAACTTGCCGGGCCAGCGAACGAAGAGGGGCGAGCGGACGCCGCCCTCGTACGTGCTTGCCTTAAAACCGTTCAAGCCGGCCTTGAAGTGGCGGCTCACCCCGCCGTTGTCGCTCATGAAGAACACGGCCGTGTTCTCTTCCAGCCCTGAGTCCTTCAAGAAAGCGAACAGCCGACCCAGGTTCTGGTCGATCCGCTCCACGAGGGCGTAGATCCGTGCTTCGCGCATCTCCAGGCCCCGGTCCAGATACTTCTTCAGCAGTTTGTCGCCTTCCGGTTGGTTGAAGTGAGACGTATCGAGCAGCCAGGGCGAATGGGGCGCGTTGTAGGTGAGCATGCAGAAGAAGGGGGCGTCGCGCGGCGTGCGAATGAAGTCGATGGCCCCGTCGGTGAACAGGTCGGTCACGTAGCCGCGAGCTTCGACCGGCTGGTTGTTGTGATAGATCTGGTCGGGGAACTGGTAGCGTTCCAGGTGCCCGTGATGATGGCCGACGAATTCGTCGAATCCCCGTTCGTTGGGACGGTATCCCCAGTAGTGGCCCACGTGCCACTTGCCGAAGATGCCGGTGGCGTAGCCTGCCTTCTTGAGGAGTTGGGCGACGGTGATTTCGGCTTTGCCCATGGTGTCGCCGCCGAAGCGGGTGTTGTAGAGCCCGGTGCGGAGGTAGTAGCGTCCCGTGAGAATTCCCGCCCGGGTGGGCGCGCAGACGGGGGCGCAGTAGAAGCGTTTGAACTGCACGCCGTCGCGGGCGAGGGAGTCCATGTTGGGCGTATTGATGTCCGGGTTGCCCGTGGCGCCCGTGTCCCAGTAGCCCTGATCGTCGGTGACAATGAGCAGGATATTGGGACGCTCGCGTTCCGCCGCCCAGGTGGAACTGGCCAGAATCGCCAGTAGCAGCCATGTTGTCGTCACCACGTTTCGACCGAGTCGGCATAGAAGCATCTTATCGCCTTCCGCAGTTGCTCAAGACATCTCAGCGTTCTTCCCCAGTCGTTCGCGGCGGTACTTCCCGCTGGTGACGCGCCCAACCCACTCCGGATGGTCCAGGTACCACTGGACGGTTTGACGCAGGCCGGACTCGAAAGACTCTTCGGGCTGCCAACCCAAGTCGTTTTGAAGCTTGGTGCAGTCAATGGCGTAGCGGCGATCATGGCCGGGCCGATCGTGGACGAATTGGATCAGGGACTCGCACGGACTGTGGGGCAAGTTGGGGCGAAGCTCGTCGACCACGCGGCAGATTTCCTGCACCACCGCCAGGTTCGCCCGCTCGCAGTTTCCGCCAATGTTGTAGGCCTCGCCGGGCGTTCCCTTTTGCAGGACCTGTCGAATCGCGCGGCAGTGATCTTCCACATACAGCCAGTCGCGCACGTTCTGGCCGTCGCCGTAGACCGGCAGGGGCTTGCCTTCGACGGCATTGAGGATCATCAGCGGGATCAGTTTCTCCGGGAACTGGTGGGGCCCGTAGTTGTTCGAGCAGTTGGTTGTCAGCGTGGGCAATCCGTAGGTGTGATGAAAGGCCCGCACGAAGTGGTCGGAGGCGGCCTTCGAGGCGGAGTAGGGCGAATTTGGGGCGTAGGCAGTCGTTTCGGTAAACTTGCCGTCGGGGCCCAGGGAGCCGTAGACCTCGTCGGTCGAGACGTGGAGGAAGCGAAAGCGATCCCGCTGGGCCTGCGGCAGTTGTTCCCAATAGGTCCGTGCCGCCATGAGCAGTTCGAAAGTTCCCACGACGTTCGTCTGAACGAAGTCGCGGGGCCCGTCGATGGAGCGGTCCACGTGCGACTCGGCCGCCAGGTTGATAATCGCCGCAGGCCGATGGGTGTTGAGCAACGACGAGACGAGCGCCGTATCGCCGATATCGCCCTGCACGAACACGTAGTTCTCGGCCCCTTCGACGTCCACCAGCGAGTCGAGATTTCCGGCGTAGGTGAGGCGGTCGAGGTTCACGACTCGGATGCCGTCGGCCACCAGTTGGCGCACGAGGCAGCTTCCGATGAACCCGGCGCCGCCGGTGATCAGGAGGGGGCCGCGGGTGTCCGTATTGGGAGAGTCTTCCATTAGCGTTCTTCAGGCGATTGTTGCGCTCCGCGTTGGCGCTGACGGGCTTGCGCTGGTGGCTACAGACGTTTCCTCACGCTGCGCGGACTTGCTGTTGGGGAAAGCCCGCGCAGCGGTGCGATACGATTATAGCCCCAGGCGTAAGCCTGGGGAAAGGCGGTAGCGAAGCAAACCAGAAGCCCGCGCAGCGCGGCGACACAAAAAAAAGCGAGTCCACCGCCGTCGGGAGGAGCGTATTGCCGTTTGCAGGCAAAGGCCCGGCCAATGCGGTGAAGCCCACGCAACAAGACGTGCGGCGAGTCCCCCCTCCCCGGCCCTCCCCCTCGCTCGCAAGACGCGCTGGGGAGGGAGAGTTTGATGGCATGACACCTACTTTCCCTACGGATGCACCGAGAAATCATCCAGATAGATGGTTGTCTTCTTCTGGGCGTTGCTCATCAAGCCGATCCAGTTGAGCTTGTGGCATTCCGGATTGGCAAAGGGCAGGTCGCGCCAGATGCGGGATTCGTCGTCGGAGGAGGTGACCCGCAGGGCCCAGCGGCTGCCGCCTGTTTCCGACATGTCGGCCACGATCTCGAATCGGAACCACTCGCCCGGTTTCAAGTCTTCACGCACGTCGCCCGGCAGTTCGAGCTTGCCGTTGCGGATGGCGAAGCGGGGGCCTGTGAGATAGGGCGACTTGGTCTTGTAGTCGCGCCACTCGAACTGGAGCACGGCTCCCGGTTCGACGCGGAGGCTGAAGGAATTGTAGACCCGGCCTTCCACGTAGTTCATGCCGCGAACGACATAGTGGGGATTGTAGGCCGCTCGGAGTCCCTCGGCGTCGACGATCTTCACGCACTGCTTGCCGCTGGCGGCCGTTTCGTCGGTGACGACGATCGCATCGCCTTTGCCCTCCACGTGCAGCTCGCCCGACGGGGCCTGGCCCGGCTTGGTCCGCTCAAAGTCGTCGCGGATTGTCAGGGGCGGGGGCTCGGGGGCGATCTTGAGGGGCGGAAACGTGGCGTCGGCGGCCAGGGCGATCCAACGGGCGTCGCCATAGACGCCCGCCTTCGTGGTGTCGAAGGGTTTGAAACCGAGTTTCAAGGCCGGCGAATCGTCAGCCAGGTGGAAATCGAGCTCCGCTGCGTTTTTGAACTTGGGATCGGCGACGATCGAACCTTCATCGTGGCCCTCCGCCTGCCACTCGGCCAGCGTCTTGCCCGCGAAGTCGAAGGGCTCGCCCTTGGCCTGCCAGTAGCAGTTGTTGCGGGTGACGGTCTTCACCTTGTCCCAGCGGCTGGAGAGGAGCGTGCCCGTGTCCCAGTAGACGATGTTGTTTTCGAAGGTGAAGGAAAGGTGGTCCTCGACCCGCGTGGCCTGGAGTTGCTGCTCCTTGCTGAAGGCGAGGATGTTATTGCGGACGATGTTCTCCTTGCCGTAGTGCTGATGGAATCCGCCGGATTTGACGCGGTAGACGAGGTTGTTTTCAAAGAGAATGTTTGAGCTGCCCTCGTCGGTGTAGAGGCCCCAGCCGCCGTAGGTGTAGGCGTAGATGTCGTGGAACACGTTGTCAGTCACCTGCGTGCCTTCGGACGGGCCGAGGGTGTAGATGCCGCCCATGTCGCTGAGCACGCCCCAGCCGATGTGGTGCACGTGGTTGAAGGCGAGGCGGTTCCGCTTGGCGAGGCTGTTGGTGTATCCCCAGCGCCAACCGGCGGACAGGCCCGTGTAGTAAAGATCGGCGATTTCGTTGTGGGTGACCGTATTGTCCGGGCTGTGGCCGATCCACACGCCGACGGCGCAGGGGAAGATTCGCCCGCCGCCGCGAATGATGTTGTTGTCGACGGTGATGTGGCTTGTGTACTCCGGTTCGGTCTTGGCGATGCCGGCCTCTCCAATGCGGACGCCGCCGGCGCCGAAGTCGTGGAGGTAGCAACGTGCCAGGGTGCAGTCGCGGCAGCCCTTGCGGAACCAGACGCCGTAGATCCCGGCGTGGGCGAATTCGCAATCCTCGATCGTCACGTTCCGTGCGCCGTCGGCCATGACGACGGCCTCAATCGGCGAAGCGGCCTGCGACGCCTCGAATCCGCCCGGCGGCGTGACCCATTGACCATGCTGGAACGCAAGTCCTTTGAAGGCGACATGCTCCACGAACTTCTCCGCGGCCGGATCGCCCTGGATGAGCAGGAACCGCTCGACGACCGGTGCGACAACCTCCACCTTGGTCATGTCCTGGCCGGCCAGAGGCAGATAAGAGAGGACGCCGTCGCGGGCGAGGAACCACTCTCCCGGCTTGTCGAGGGCGGAGCGGAAGTTTTCGAGGTGGTAGCGGGTGTTGCGTTTCCAGGAGTTCCACGACTTCATGCCGGCGCCGCGGGTGACCAACGCCTGCTGGGCCGGGTCCAGTTCCTCCACGAACCGCCGCGTGTTGTCCCACTTGTGGTAGATCATGAGGTTCACGTCGCGAAGCTGCTCGGGCGAAAGCTCGACGAGGACTCCAAAATCCTCGGGACGCATCGTGACGGTCTGCCGGGCCTTGCGAGCCTGACGGGGGGAACCGCCTTCGAGGACGTCTTCGTGAACGTCCTGCATGTAGAAGTAGAACTCGTTGGGCGTTCGTGCCCGGGTGGCGCGCTGCCCGTCGACGAAGAGTTGCTCGAAGTACCACTTGCCGCTGGCCACTTCGGGAACGGTCGTCGTCCAGACGCCGCCGGGGCCTTCCTTCCAGCCGGTAAGGGTTCGCCCGCCGCAGAAGACGGGTTTGGCTCCCGGCGCCGCCTCGTAGGAGATCGGGGCGTCTACCGTGCCGCCGTCCTGCGGCTCGAGGACAAACGGCTCCGTCAGGGCATAGCGGCCGTCGGCCACGATCACGCGTACCGGCTCCGGAAGCGGGCCCTTGGCCTTGAGGGCCCGGATAGCATCGCGGGCACACTCCAGTGTGGCAAACGGGGCTGCCTGAGTCCCCGAGTTGTTGTCGCGGCCCGACGGGGCGACGTGAAACTCGGCAGCAAGGGATATGGATCCACTGAAAAACAGCAGCAAAGCGAGCGTTGTGCGGGACATGGCAGGGCTCCGGGGGAGCTTGGGTGAAGGCGTGGCAGGGAAGGGAGCCGCTCGAGCGGTGGGAAACTCGTGCTTCAGGATAGCCTGGGAGCGGGGGAGGGTGCAACCGTTGGCCCGTTGGTGTCCAGCCTTTAGGCTGTCTTGATGCACGCCGAAGCGTGGACACCAACTGGTCGAACCGGCTGACAACTCCCGAGACAAGTCGGTTCCGGATGCCGGACGGGACTTTGAAGTAGAACATCGCTCGGTAATTCGGGAACCGTGCGGCGCCCGGTACCTACCAGCGTTAGACGCTGAAGCGTGGACTCCAACGGTGCCTGGCGGGCATCAATACCACTGGTAGGCGTACTCGCGGAAGGCGTTCAGGGCCGTGGTTCGCCTTTGCGCGTTGGTGTACGCGGCCCATTTTGCCTGATTCGCGTCGAGTTGTTCGAGCAGGGCCCGCTCGGCGCCTTGATAGGTCGTCCAGCCACGATTCGCGTTCATTCTGGCACGGCGGCGAGCCCGGTCGTGACGTTCGGCAAGCATGGCGAGCACGCCCTCGCGGACCTTCGCGTCGGGACAGTCCGCCAGGGCCAGAAGGACGGGGTAACCCTCGGTGCTGATGGGGTGGACGCTGATTTGCACGGAGGGAGCCGAATCGCCCGCCATGATTCGTCGCACGTTGTAGTCGTGAACGAGCGCGTCGACCGGCGTCAAGGCGAAGAGGTAGATGCAGAGAGCCAAGGCCATCAGGTGATGGCGGAGAAGCCAGGCGAAGCTACGGTTTTGGGCGATCTTCCACACGACCAGCCCGAAACCGACCACAACGCACGTGATTCCGAAGAAGGCGACGGTTCGCATCCATGTCATGCCATTGAAGTGGACGTAAATCAGCAAGCGATTGTAGACCGCGGCGGCGAGGAGCAGGTTCTCTGCGGACCAGATCCAGGCCAGGCGTCGGAGTCTCGGCTGGCGGGGATCTGCCAGGACGGCCCCGCGAAAGACCAAAGAAAGGACAACCGTTGCCAGGGCGAGGGCCACCGTCAGCCACGCCGCTCCCTGATGGGCATAACCCGCGTAGTAGAACCCTTCGGGAAAATCGCGGAACCACAGCGTGTGGAATTCGAAGACCAGGTAGACGGCGAACAAGGCGACAACCGCCAACAGCGTGTTGCGAAAGGCGATGTAGAGCGGCGCATCGGCAGCAGCCTTTTCCTCGCCCTTGGCTTGCTCGAAGCGTTCAGACAGCCTGGCGATCATGGGGCCCGAAACCGGTCGCAGCAGGGCCACCGTCAGCCAGGCAACCGCCACCCAGAATGGAACCTCCCACCAACTCAAGGCGGAACGGAAGCACCACTGGCGGATGAGGGTCGTCAGCCACTCGAGCGATTCCTTAAACCATGTGAGAAGCGCCGGGTTGGCCACAATGAAGATCCAACCGAAGACCAGCAAGGCAACCAGGGGCAAGCCGATGTTCACCCAGGAGCGAACGCGCAGAATCGGGCTGAGGCGATGGGCCGTCCTGCGGTAGGTTTCCAAACCAAGCAGTCCGGACACGAATACCTGGGATACGTACACGAAAAGCTCGATCACAAAAGGCCGGATCCCCGCCAGGGCCATCGAGAAGGCAACCAGGAGCCACACTCCGCAGACGACCTGCACGACGGAGCCGCACCAAACGAGCCGCACGGCCAGAACGAGCAGCATGAGCCCCGCGATCAAGAGCCCGCGCGAGAAAAGCCGCTTGGGAGATCCCAGCAGCAAGAAGGCGGGCGCTACGGCGAAGAAGAGGGCAATACCAGCGAAGCCGTGGGTCCGATAGATCGTCAGGTCGGCCAACACGACCATCAGCAGGACGGCTGCCAGCTCTCGCCAGGAGACGGGGGGCGAGTCGGCCGCCAATTCTTCATAGGCTGTCTTGGCGGGCGGGTCGGAGGAGAGTCTCCACCTTTTTGGAATTGCCCCGTCTTCCGTGGACGGAATGGGACGGGGAGCGTTCGGAACCACTTCCGCGTCAACGACCGGATCGGTAGGCGCAGACTCGCCCGGACTTGTTTCGCTAGCCATCGTCACCCCTCCTGCTGCTCCGAGAAGAGGGCGAAGACTTGGAACCGATTCCGCGTCGGAAAAGGGCGCAAGAGGCTCGTCTCCGAAACTCTTCTCTCAAACCGCTCGGCCACCCCAGTGGGCCTGCTGCAGATTACCGCAGTATTACGAACGAAGCAAGCGTTCGGTTCGCCGACCGCGGCAAAAAGCGCCGGCTACTGAAGCAACTCGCGATAGAGCGTCGCATGAGCCGAGACCATCTTGTCGATGGTGAATTCGGTTTCGATCCGAGCCTTGGCCGCCGCGCCCAGGCGAGCGGCCAGGTCGGGGTCTTCGAAGAGCTGCTGCGTGTGTTTGGCAAAGGCGGCTCGACGCCGTTCTTCGTCTGCCTTGGCGGCCGAGACCAATTGTCCTGTTACCTCGGGAACGACCAGATCGCGAGTTCCGGGGATGTCGGTGGCCACGACGGGGATGCCGTGTGCCATGGCTTCCATGATGGCGTTGGACTGGCCTTCGTAGGCGCTGGTGGACCAGAGCACGTCGAAATGGGGAATGATTCGCCAGGCGTCGTCCCGATGTCCGAGGAAGTGGACTCGATCCCGGATTTCAACCTTGTCGCGGTACCGGCGGAGCCTGTCGCGCAACGGCCCGTCGCCCAGGATCAGCAGGTGCGAATCGTCGCGCACTCGTTTGAGCAGGTCCGCTGCCCAGATGGCCTCGTCCACGCGTTTCTGCGCCCAGAGCCGTCCGATCAGGCCGATCAGTCGGCTGTCCGGAGGAAGTCCGAGTTCGCTGAGCAGGGCTTCGCGAGGCGTTGGGCTTGGTTTGGGGGGCAGGATTCCGTTGGGAATGACGACGAACTTCTCGGCCGGCAGTCCGTGGCCCACGTAGAAGTCCTTGACGCCCGAACTGTTGGTCACGATTCGGGTCGTGCGGCGGGCCAGGTAGCGATCGATGGCCAAATCGCGGCCGCCCTTCCACGGATCGACGCATCGTTCGCCGGCCACCAGGCACTTCACCTTGCACCACATGCCGGCGGCTCGCCCGTAGGCGTTGGCGGCAAAGATCCACGTGTGGATCAGGTCGGGTTTCCACTGGGAAACGAATCGTTTGAGACGCAGCAGCGCCTGGGGGTCGATTTTCCAGCGTTTGCCGATCACGGTGGTGGCGATGCCGGCCTTGTCGAGATCTTCCACAAGGGGACCACCGCGAGTCAAAGCGCACACATGCACGTCGAACTCGTCGGTGGGCAGACCGGCGGCCAGCAAGGTGAGTTGTTTTTCCGCACCCGCCCGATCGAGCGTGGGAATGATCTCGAGAATCCGCTTTTTCACGGTTAGGTCGAACTCCTTCTCTTCCGGACCAGGTCTTCCAGCATCGTCAAGTGTTCGTCGGTAATCCTGCCAAGTTCGTATTCCCGGATCGCGCAATCACGTGTGGCCTTGGCCAGCCGGGTCACCTCGTCCACGTCGTTGAAAACTTCCACGAGGAGTCGTCCGAGTGCTGTCTCGTCGCCGGAAGGAAAAATCCGTACGCCGGGGGCATGGTCGGCAAGGTATCGATGTTCGGGCGTGTCCGTGGCGACGGCCGGCAGTCCGGCCGCCATGGCCTCCAGCAACAGCAAGGGAGAATTGCCCTGCTCGGGGCCGATAATTGCGACGTCGGCGGCGCCGAGCAACTCGGTCACGTCGGCGAACACGCCGGGGATCACCACGCGTCCGAGCAGCCCCGCGGCATCAATCCGCCGGTTCAGGGCCGACTGGTTGGCGTCAGGTCCGATCAGCCAGAGTCGAGCGTTGGGCCAGCGGCGGACAACATGGCGCCAGGCGTCGATGGCGGTGGCTGAGCCGTTTCGTTCCGTCAAGGATCCAGTATACACGGCAACGGGGGTCGCGGGAGGACAATGGAGCAGGGTGTTGACGCTCTCCAGGGCCCAGCGTGCCGCCAGTTTTCCGGCCGCGCTGAGGGACTCGGGAACCGGAACGCCCCCAAGAATCCGCCGGATTCGATCGCGGGGAAACCCGGCGGCGATGAGCTCGCGATGGGCAATCTCGGTGGAACCCACGAGCCCGTCGGCTCGCATGGCCTGGCGCTTGATGCTCCGGCCAGCGCGGGACTCCAGTTGCCAGAGGCAGTCTCCGGTGGGCCCGGAAGTCTCCGCTCGCAGGACCACGACGGCGCCCCGACGCTGCAATTCCTTGAGGGTCACGCGACTTTCATCGCGCAGCCCGCACACATAGGCCGCGTCGAAGCGTTCGGCGTTCTGCCGAAGGAAGCGTGACAGATTTTTCAGCCAGCGGTGCGGGCCCATGAATCCGCGCCCGGCACGAGCGAGACGCAGGACGGCCACCCCGCGGTAGTCGATCCGATCGGGCCAGCTATCCTCCCATTTCGGGGTGAGCAGCGTGACTTGGGCGCCTCGTACGACCAGTTCGGCCGCCAGGTTGGCGATGGCCCGTTCCGTGCCCCCCGCGAGAGGCCAGAATTGCCGAGTTACCATCACGAGACGCAATCGAGGCACGAACAGGGATCCTCCAGGACTCTACGAGGGCAATTTCCAGTGAGAAAGTGGGCCTATTTTAAAGGCTTGGCCCGTTCGGAAGTAGTCCAGTGGTGTCTGGAGAAAAGAATGGTCCGGCGCAGGTTGGAGACGGGCAAGAGCTTCGGATTCGTTGGCGCCGGAATGTTGGAGTCCACGCTTTCGCGTGCAAAAGACAGCCTAAAGGCTGGACACCAACAAATCGGCTGGTCATCGTCCCTAGCGCAGCAGTCCGTCGATCTGCATGGGACGACCGCCGTCGATCTCAACCCGTTTGGTTTCCGGCCAGAAGGAGATCTTGCTGGCCGCCCGGGTGGTCGGTGGGGCTCCCACATACTCCTGGAACGAAAGTTCCGCCGGGGCGTAGCCGTTTCCTTCGAGGATCAACCATTCCTTGGCCTGATTGTAGGTTATGCGAGCGGCCCGGGCGAGGAAGGTCCCGTTCTCGGCCGTCACGTTTCCCGAGGCCTCCAGTTCGAACGTTCTGGGCCCGGCGGTCAGGGCCGGTCCTTCCGCCACGGAAAGGCGATCGGCCGTAAGAAGCATGCCGTGCTTGCTGAGCGAATCGGGATCGCGGACATCGACGCGTGGTTGCCACGAATCGACTTCTTCGTAGACGCAGTTGACGCGCTGCTGGAACGACACCTGGCCCGACTCGGTGTTTCCCGTCATGCTTTGGGGAAACTTGATGTAGAGATAAAGGAGCTTGTCCTTGTCGTCGGGCTTTTTCGGGGTGGGTTGGGCCGGCATGCCGTGAGCCGCCAGCATGTCGCCCGCTCCGGTGCGAATGGTCGTGATTTCGCCCGGACCTTGGGCGAAGAGGGCGCCGGTTTGGCGATTGATCGTCAGGTCGACCGCCCGAAACACTTCCCACGACTCCTGACGCAACGGGGGCGTCGGATAGGCGACGTTCGCTCCGACGGGGCGAACCAGTCCACCCGCCGAGCCCGCCGGCAACACGGGATTCTTCTCGAATGTGCGTCCTTCCAGGTAGACGCCGCCGCGGCAGGTGATCTGTTCCAGGTCGGTGTCCGGTCGGGCATCCGACTCAACTTTGCGGAACAGAATCTTCCGTACAAATCGGGCCTCGAGGTACTCCGTTTGCAGGAACTGTTCCCGGGATCGGGCCACGACTTTTTCCTGGAACTGGGCGGTCTGCCCGTCGAAGTCCATTTCCTTCTGCCAGGTGATCGTGAGTTCTTCGGGGAAGGGCAAGGGCTCTCCCTTCAGGTCGCGATCCACGGGCAGTATCATGCGGCCTTCGCCGTCGATTCCAAGATGGTTCGTCGCGGCGTCGACGTTGATGTTCGTGCCACTCAAGGTGATCCCTCGTCCACGGAACTCGGCGTGACGTCCGATCACCTTGATCTTGGTCTTGTCGGGGTCGTAGGCTTCGAACACCTGGACCCGATCTCCCTGGAGGTGCATGGGCTGCTCGTCCGTCGGAACGAGCGGGATCTCGTCGAGCTGCACGTTCTCTTCCAACATCAGTTCCGCCAGGTCGGCCTTGTTGCCGCGGAGCAGGAAGCGCGCCTGCGCCAGCGAGCCGGAGACTTTGTAGCGACGCAGGATCGGCTTGTCCTCGGGACGGGGCGCGAGCGGTCCCGCCGGCCGAGCGCCGGGAGACGCTTCTGCACGAGACTGCGACTCGCTCGTACCGGACAAAGCTTCTTGAGCGGGCGCCGTCGGACCGGACGCCCCGGAAAGATCGCTGGGAACCGGTTCAAACCAGATTTCCAACTGGTCGACCTCGCCGGAAACCTCCGGGCTGTCGATGTTCACCCGATTCTGGACGAGCATTCGGTCCGGCACGACTTCGAACTTCTCCCGACCGGGACCCTCGGGCAGTTCGAACAACCAGAAGTCGATCCGTTCCGCGGTCAGCGTCCCCATGCCGCCGCCCTGGTATTCGAGTTTGACGCCGCCGTTCACGGTGGCTAGATGCTGCTCTTCATACGGTTCGAGTTGTAGCCGGTCGCCCCATTCCAGAAAGAACTCCTGGTCCGTTCGGTCCTTCATCCGGCCTTTCATCCAGCCGGGGCCTTCGGAGAAGATCTCGCCCAGGCGCCCCTTGCCTTTCGATTTGTAGCGAATGCTTCGCGCGTGGATCTCGTTGGGGCCTTCGCTCAGAACGACTCCGTTGCTGCCTTCGAGTTTGACGCACTGCTCCTGCGCGTCGTAGGTCAGCCTCTCGCCGCGAGCGTTGGCATTGCGACTGAATGAGCGAACGATGACGGGATTTCCGGTGGCTTCCACGCTGCGGAGTTGCAGATCCGTGTCTTCCATGCCGAGTGGATCGGGTTCCTTCGGCTTGCCGTCGAGACTGGGGAGGCTGCTGCGCGATCGGGAGAAATGAAGCGTGAGCAACTCGCAGTTGAGCTGATCGGCCGGCCCCTGCGGATTCAATTGCAGCACGTTGACCTGGTCCTTGAACTGGGCCTCCTGGCCGACAAGATCGAATCGGAACGGACCGCGGCAGGTGATTTCCAAGGGGCGTTTCGGGTCGAGACCGGCGGGACCCTGCTCAACGGCGGCGGCTGGATCGGCTTCCTGCTTCTTCGGCGGCTCCAGGTGCAGATGTTCCAACGTGAGAAGTTCGAACGACTCGATGCCCTTCACGTCGGGCGTCTTGTCGGCGGAAGCGGGCGTTTCGCCGTCCTGCTGAAGCTTGATGACGAGATTCCGTCCGCTTCCATGGGAAGCCCCGTAGCGGAACCGAACCGGATTGGTGGTTGAAACGCGCTCGGGAGTGAGTTGGACGTCGTGCGTGACGATATGCAGGTCGTCTTCAGGACCGTCCCTCGTTCCGGGGCTCGTGATCGTGATTTCGCCGAGGAGCCGGCCTGACGAGGGGCATTCCACGTCGCCGGTGCGGAGGTCGAGGGGTCGGCTGAAGACCATGATGGCCCCGGCGGGTGCGTAGAGCACGATGGGCGGCTTGGGTTCGGCATTCTTCTGGGAGGAGCCGGGCGTGTAGATCAACACGCAGGGTTCGATCATGACGCGACCGTCGTCCCGGTTGGTGTACTTCTGCATGAGAAGCTTGAAATCGTCGCTCTCGATGATCCAGGGAGTCTCCAACTGGGCACGAGCTTCGGGAGGAACGAGTTTCTTCAGTTCTCCCAGGCGACTGCTGATGCGTCGTGCGGCTCCTCGTCGGGAGTCGCCCCGGCGCCCGCCGTGCGGGCCGGCCGCTGCCGGTTCGATCAACGGCACCGCGATCAGCGCGTAGAGCCAATAGGCCCCCAGCACTGCGGCGAAGCTCGTGATGAATCGGATCAGCTTGGGCATGAATTGCGACCTCTCCGTTGTTTTGAGGCAACTAGGTTGTATACGGCCGAACCAGGTCGTCCCAACGTTGTTGGTGCTTGAGGAGGGTCTCCACGGCCTCTCGCAGGGCGCCCCGACCCCCGGGAAGCGAGGTCACGAGGTCGGCTGTTTCACGCACTTCCGGCGCGGCATCGGCTACGGCGATGGCAACGCCCACCAACCCCAACACCGCCAGGTCCGGCAGATCGTCGCCGACGTAGGCGACCTGCTCGGGTTTCAAATCAACTTCCTTCAAGATGTCCATGAGCGTTACGATCTTGTCGGTTGCCGCCTGGCGGACGATTTCGACCCCGAGCTCACTTGCGCGGATCTTCACGGCCTGGGAACTTCGCTGCGTGATGATGCCGAACCGATTGCCGCTCTTCTGCCAGAGCTTGATGCCGAGGCCGTCGCGAACGTGGAATCGCTTGGTCTCGATCCCCTGGTTGTCGTAGATGATGCTCCCGTCGGTCATCACCCCGTCCACGTCGGAGATCAGAAGTTCGACGGAGCGGCATTTGGCGGCAAGGTCGGTCACGTCGGTACCTGCACTTCGTTTTGAAACGGCTCGTTGAGACGCTAGGCGCTGCGTCGGGGCAACTTGGCGGCGACGGGGGTCGGATCGGCGTCCTCGGAGAGCATTCGATCCTCCAGTTGGGGAAACAGGCCGACCACGTCGGTGACGTCGATCAATCCGGTGGGACGCCCGCTGCCGTCGACGACGGGTAGCTCGCTGATCTTCCGGTCTGCCATCAAGGTGACGGCCTCCGACATCATGGCCCCGTCCAGGATCGTGTACGGACTGCTCGTCATGACGCGGCAGATCGGTTGGTCAAGTGTTTCTTCGCGGCGACATTCGAATAGGCGAGCCAGGTCGCTGTCGGTGAACAGGCCCGTCAGTCGGCCCTGCTTGTCGACCAGCATGATGGCCCCTGTTCGCCGTCCCGGCACGCTTCGTTGAACAAACACGTCGCGCACCGTCAGCGAATCGTCGGCGACTCGGCACATCCGCAGGGGGCGGCAGTACTGGCCCACGCGGCTCAGTTTTCGGCCCAGGGACCCCGCCGGGTGAAACCTGGCGAAGTCCTCTCGGGCAAAACCACGCATTCGGCTCACGACCAGGGCCAGGGCGTCGCCCAGGGCGAGCATTGTTGTGGTGCTTGTGCTCGGTGCCAGTCTCAGGGAACCGGCTTCCTCCAGGGCGCCCAATTCGAGGACGATCGTTGCCGAGCGACCCAGGGTGCTTTCGGCCCGAGCGGTGATTGCCAACAACGGCGTTCCCAAATTCTCCAGGGAAGGAAGGAGCCGCACGATTTCCTCGGTCTCGCCGCTTTGGGAAAGAACAAGAACGGCATCGTCTTCCCGCAACCGCCCCAGATCTCCGTGAACGGCCTCGGCCGGATGAAGGAAATGGGAGGGCGTGCCGGTGGAGGCGAAGGTGGCCATCAGTTTCCGGCCGACCAGTCCCGCCTTGCCCATGCCGGTTACGATCAGGCTCCCTCGGCAGTCATGGATCAAATCAGCGGCACGGCAGAAATCCCGCCCGAGACCAGCGGCCAGCAAGCGGATTGCCTCGCTCTCGCACAGGAGGATTTCGCGACCGAAACGGAGCTGCTCGAAGGGGGAAGATCCGTTGTTCGCGCGGGCAGCATTCAGACTCATCTGTTCGTCATCCTTGACGAGGATTGGAGGCCAGGATGGGGGGGGCGGAGCCGGCAACGTCCATGACCGAATCCAGCCTTAACTTCTCCCGTCTGCAAAAACCCAGCCCACTAGGGAGAGAGCGACGATTGTAGCCTCAATCCCTGTTTACGGCAACGCGGACCTTCCTGTTCCCCAGCCATCGAAGAATCTGTTCGAGAAGCAGACGACGTGCCACGACCCACTTCAATATCTTGTTGTCTGACAAGGCCTTACGGGAATCCGGCGAGAACGGTTCGCAAGTCCAGGACTATCTCCCGCGGCGAGAACGCATTCGCCAGAATAGACCGCTTCGCGGGGAAGATCGCTGCAAGCCGTAGTCAAGCAGTTTCAATTCGCAATAGCTGACGAGTCGGCCTTCGTTGTCGACCTGTTGGGATGTGTAGCAGAGAACGCCGCCAGGAACGAGGGTGGAGGTCCACATCCAGGTTGTCGTGGTCCCAGAGGCATTCTTATGGACCGATTTGACCCGCGACGCGGTTCGGAAGTTCCTCCAGATTCGACATGGCGCGGACAGGGCGACGACCTCCATCGTCGTTTCGCTCGTAGGCGTCTCGGCATCCTCGGTGTAGAGGGCCGTTTCCTTCTTGAGGATATAGGGTTCCACCGTGTCGGAGAAGTATACGGTTACGACCTTGCGGCCGACGGGGCGAGGGAATTCGAGCTTCTGAATCCTGCAGGGAATTCGGCGGTTTTCGACAACCACCTCGCCCTCGCCAAGTTCGGTAACCTTCGGCTCGCTCGTGCTCAATTCCCCGTGAAAGCCCTGCGTAACGGTTTGGGGATCCGTATCGATCTCCTTGCCGCCGATCTTGACACCGACCTTCATTTCGAGGGTAACCCCCTCCTCGGCGACGTCGGCCAGAGTGGTACGGGTTTCCCTCACGCTCTCCAGGGTTCCACCATCATCGTTGAAGGCTTCTGTCTTGACGCGGACGAGTGTCCACGCTCCCGGCTGAAAGCGTCCCCAGGGATCGTGCTTTCGAGTGAGCGCCAGATCATCGGCCGTCGCGCACGTACACAACATGCCGAGGATCAAGAGCGTTCCAATCTGCAACGAACAGGACTTCACGAAAAACAGACTCCTCGAACCGTTCCATGCCGGACAAGGTAAACTGTGGGTCGCCGGGCTGGAATTCTGGAGTTTGGGCGAGATTTCTAATTCTTCAAATATACCCTGGATCATTCCAGGCGTGCACGCCAAACGGGTCACGAGAAGGGGGGACGCCTTCTTGGCCCAAGAAAAATCCGTGCAACCCGGCCGAAATCGGGCGCCGCCCCTTCTGGCGGGTGGTTCGAGCGGCGAGGTCGCTCCTCATGAGCAGAGCCCCGGAGAATTGACGGCGGGCGTCGCCTCCTTCGAAGCGACGCCCGACATGCGAGAAGCAATAGGCCCCGCATCAGGCGGAGCATGGTTAGCAGCCCGTTGAAAAAGCGCGGCATGTGCCGCGGTGGTAGGTGCCGGGCACCGCACGGCTCCTGAATTGCCGAGCGATATGCCATTTCAAAAAGTCCCGCTCGGCGAGCGGCGACCTACTTGTTCGGCGGGTGGTGGTTAGAAGAACTTCGTCTGGCCGGGCATGGCGACGGGATACTTGCCGTCGGCGTCCGGGAGAATCGGAGGATCGGCGTCCCAGGCGTAGGATTTCGGCGAGAGATCTTCCTCGCTTGCCATGGCCTCGTCCCAGGTGATCGCCTGGCCCGTGTAGCAGACCATTCGTCCCAGAATACCCATCATCGTGCTGCGGGCCATGTAGACCCCGTTGTTGATCGGCTCGCCGGTTCGAATGGAATTGAACAGCGCCTCGTGCTCGAGGACATACATGTTGCCGCCCTCGCCGCGGAAGCGCCAGGGATTCTCGCCTTCGATCGTGTGCTTGGGCGTGACGGTCGCGCGTCCCTTGGTGCCCAGCATTTCGTCGCAGGTGATGCTGTAGCAGCCCTTCTGCTGGCGGCAGCAGGAATGGACCTTCTTGCCGTCGGGATACTCGAAGATAACGCTCATGTGATCGTAGATGTTCCCGTACATGGGCTGCTCGGTGCGAACCTGCCGACCTCCAAGCCCATAAGCTCGCAGGGGTGGTTCATCGTTGAAGGCCCAGAGGGCCTTGTCGAGGCTGTGAACGTGTTGCTCCACGTTGAAGTCGCCGGACAGCCAGGTGAAGTAGTACCAGTTTCGCATCTGGTAGGCCATCTCGGTGTCTTGCGGGCCGCGGTGCCAGAGGGTGCCGGTCAGGTAGTTCGTCTGGATCGAAAGCACGTCGCCGATGGCGCCGTCAAGAATCCGCTGCATGGTTTCCTTGACCGCGTTGTGGTAGCGCCAGCACAGGCCGGAAACGAGGCTCAGGCCTTTTTTCTTGGCCAACTCGGTGGAAGCGAGAACCGAGCGGATTCCGGGGGCGTCGACCGCCACCGGCTTCTCGCAGAAGACGTGCTTGCCGGCATCGATGGCCGCCTTGAGTTGGATGGGTCGAAATTGGGGGGGCGTGCAGAGCAGGACCACGTCCACATCGCTGGCGATCAGCTTCTCGTAAGCATCGAACCCGCTGAACCGCTTCTCTTTCGGAGCTTGGACCCGGTCTCCAAATCGTTTCACGAGGCTCTGATGGGAAGTCTCCATGCGATCTTCGAAGGCATCCGCCAGGGCGGTCACGACCGTGTTCGGATCCGCCGTGAGGGCGTTTCCGGCGGCTCCCGTGCCGCGTCCGCCGCAACCGATGAGGCCGACCTTCAACTGGTTGTTTTCGGCGGCGTGGGCGCTGCGTTGGATCGAGAGCCCGGCCAGAGCGGCTCCCCCCGCGACAGCGCTGGCAGTTTTCAGAAAATCGCGTCGATTGGAATCCGCTTTGGGATGATCGGATGCATGCGGCATGTCGCTGGCTCCTCTGGGGCAGGTGGCGTATGTGGGAGGGGTGACCGGGTGGGGCCACGGGAGTTGGGCAGCCTTGTCAGAGCCGCTAACAGAACCAATGGTCGGGTGCCCTCCACGCCCGTGGGAGAGCCCCCAGTTCTGTTAAGACTCGTAATTAACGTCCCGGTTAGTAACCGGCTAGATTTAATGATAGCTATGCGGCAAGCGCGGAGCAACAGACGGGTTGCCACAATCTTCCATCATCCCGAAGCCGATCGCCATCGGACAGCTTACCGAACCTTCGCCATGTAGCGTTCGAATTCCGCTTCCAGACGGTCCAGGTCCGGCCCGAAAGCATCCCGAAACTCCGACCAGCGAGTTTCCGGCGTGTCCCAGAATTGGGGGGCCTTCTCGGAAAGTACCTGGAGATAGGCTACGTATTCCTTCGGCTTCTGGTTCAGCAGGAAGTAGGTCAAAGCCCATGCCTGGGCATAGGTTTCGACGGCCGTGTCCGCTTCCCGGAGCCGACTGTCCTCGGTCACCATCTGCTTCAAGGAATCGAGGGGGCGATGAGGCTGGTAGGCTCGGAACTGGCGCAAACGCAGGTTATTCACCGCCCCGATGCTCCGCCACCCGCGGGAACTGGTCAGGTCAGGCGTTTCAAAATACATGGCGATTCCCTCGCTGAACCACAAGGGGCAGTCGCTATAGCGCTGGTGGAGTCCGCAGTTGTAGGCAATCTGGTGGGTTGCCTCATGAACAATCGTAGCGACCATCGGGGCCGCACTGGGCTGAGACAGGATCTGATTGACCGAGACCGTGGACGATCTCCTCGCCATCATCTTTCGCAGCGATTCGATTCCCGAAAGGTCGTACATGGTGATCCGGTTGGTCCGCAAGCTGTAGTAAGCGACGATGGAGTCGGCCGCCTCGCCCAACTCGGGCAGGGTGAAACGTCCGTAAGATTGCTTGTCGGCGAAAACGAAGGCGACCAGGGGAAACTCGGGCTTCGTCAAATCGAAGCCCTTGCGACGCCAGAAGTTGGTGAAGGCCCTATGGAGGCGTTCGAGCAGCGAGCCGCACCACTGGGCATAGTCGCGCGACGTGTTGAAGCAGATCACGTAGTTTGCCGTGGAATAGACATCGAATCCGGGCGGCAACTCGGCCAGCAAACGCGGCGACAGTTCCTCGCTCGTGTAGGCTTCGAAGGGAACCTCGTCCGACGACATCTGAACGACCTCGTCAGCCTTCGCCAGCCAGATCACCCCGTCGCGGGTTTGGAACATGCAGCTTCCGTCCTGGGCGATCACCATACTCCGCCCGTCCAGACGCACCGTTTTTCCATTCCGGTTGAGTGTGAGGTGATCCAATGCCAAGGCCGGACGGACCGCGCAGACAGTTGCAAGAAAAAACAGAACGATTCCGGCTCGCTTGGTCGTTTCACCCATCGGCAACGGCTCTCATATTCCCAAGTCAACAACAGGGCCTGACAATTGTACGGGCAGTATCCACTATACCTTGCGGAATCTCCGAGCCTTCGATTGAATCGCCCCGACGATGTCGGCTGCCTCGATATACTCTCTGTACTCGTCTTCCTCGTCCGGGGTGAGGGCGCCCGCATTGGCCCTTGCGGCTAACTCATCGACGGGAGCCTGGGTTTCTGGATCTGCTCGCAGATCGACCAGTTTTCGCGCCAATTCCGGGGTAAAGGCGTCGGCCATCGGTTCGAGAAAACGGCCAAGGTAGTTGATAGTGCTCATCCCTATATCATACCATTGGAAGCCCTGGGCAGGAAAGCCTGACGGCCCAGTCGGCCCCCTCTCTGTTGAGGGGGTGCGTTTCCCGGGGTTGTGAGTTATTGCGTTCCAACAGCGCTACTCAGTTCTACAAGCTACGGTGTCAGTAGTCCAAACGATCCAGGTACCTGCGGGCCCACCATCCGACCACGAGCGTCAGGGCGGCGAAGCCGGCCAGCGACGCCAGGCAGATGCCCGCCACCACGTCTTCAACGCCGTAGTGCAACAGGGTGAAAATGCGGATCGAAAGGGTGGTCACGCCGGGAGGGACCGTCAGCACGCTTGCGGCCAGGTCGCCCGTGGCGACGATGGCCGAAGTCATCCAGGCCAGGAGCAGAGCCGCCCATCGCATGGGCAGGGCGATTCGGAAGAGCTGGCTCCAAATCCCCGCGCCATCTGCGCGGGCGGCGTCCAATAGCGACGGGGGGATGCTGCGAAAGGCGAACCACAGAATGAGAACGGCGGGCGGGAGGGCGCGAATGGTCTGGGCCAGCCACGGAGCCAGAATCGACTGGCTGTAGAGGAAACTCAGCCAGGGGATGCCCGGTTGATTGACGAGCCGAATGACCGCTAGCCCGATCACCGGCCCCGGCGTGGCCAGGGCCGTTGCAGTAACCAACCCCACGACGATTCGCCCGCCGCGGGACCGACAGGCCAGCCAGGCCGCCAAACCGGCAACTGCTACGGCCGCTGTCGCGGCGAGGAGGCCGATCAGCAGAGTCCAAGCGAATTCTTCGCCATAGTCCTTCGGGGTGCGGGCGACGATCTCAACGAACCTGCCCAGCGACCAATGGCGAACGCGTCCGGCGGGAGTCTGGGTAACGACGATCCCCGCCTTGGCCGCAAGATTGACAAGGGGAACGGCAATGGTTGCCAGGAGGAGTGCCGCCATGCCGCCGGTTGCTATGGGGCGATAGGGGCCGAGGGAATAGGTGATCGGACGGCGTCGACTGACCGGGCGCCGAACCGACGCCAGCGACGACAGGAAGACCATGCCGCCAAGAACAAAGGCAGCGCTCAGCAGCAGACACGGAAGGAACCCCGGCGGACCGACGAACCCGCCCTGGTCGAGCCAGGGGCCGTTCGCGGTCTGCGTGTAGATCTCTTCGGCGAAGGTTCGCACCGCGAACAGGTCGGTCACCGCCATCTCGGTCGAGGTGGTTACAGTCACCCAGAGCGCCGCCACGCCCATGGCGCCGTAGCAGGCCGGAAGGGTCACGCGAAGGAAGACATTGCAGGACCCCGCCTCCAGCAGGGCCTGCTCCTCCAATTCCGGCTCCACAAGCCGAAGTCCCACGCCGACGATGAGAACCACCCAGGGAATCGCGTTCAGGCCGTGGATCCAAATGACCGCGGGCATTCCCGCGAGCCAGACGCCTTGGTTCCAGTTCAGAGTCACCCAGCCCTGCAAGCCGAAGCCGGCCTGCCAGGCCGCCGCTTGCAGATAGACGGGCACAAGGAGCATCGCCCCGAACGCCACGCCAGCCAGGCGCCGACCGGGCATGTCGGTTCGGGCAATCAGCACGGCCGCCAGGGTTCCCACCGGCAGGCTGATCGCCAGTGTGCCCGCCACGAGCCAGGCCGTGTTCCGCACCAGCGAGGCAACGCGCCCGTCGAGCAACGCCGCCGAACCCGCCAACGCAAGAACGAGAGCCCCGAGCCAAAGGACGCTTCGTTGGTTTCTCGCGAGCAATGAAATCGGCCGAATCATGCGTCCCCTACTTCGGCTGCAGCAATCGCTCCAGTTGGCGGTTAAGCTGGTTTTCCAAGACGTTTCGGGCGGCGTTCTGCATAAACTGGCCGGCCTGGCGTTCCAGCTCGCGGCGATCGATGGCCGGTTCCTGAAGCGAACCGCCGATGGGCAGACGTAGCGTCTGGTTCTGGACGACGCGGTCAAGCGTCGCATGCCCCGTACGCCATTTGTCCGGGATCGGCATCTCCACGATCAATGCGAGCGACTGGTCGAGTCCTACGGACCCGAAGGTTCTCATTGTCACCTCCGGGAAGACAAGTTCAAGATCGCGATGATACACCCGCCCGTCAACCATGCGGAAAGGCACGGTCGACTCGCGGCTCAACTGGGCGGTTTTTCCGAATCCGAGGGTTGTGGCCAGCTCGCGAATCAGCGGCCCGGGGGCAATCGAGACGGCATGGACCGTCATGCGGCCCGACAGGTCCCCTTGGGCCGGATCGTCGAGCGGAATGCGGCATTGCTCCAAATCGATCGAAAAGGTCCCTTCCGCCGTGGCGACTCCCGCCAGGGGCGGAGCGATGTACTGAAGTGCCCCGGCGCACATCCGGGGACTGATGCGAATTCGATCGGCGACGCGTCCCGCTTCGACCTGGAGAAGGGAACCTTTCTCCGATAGCGTCACGTACGGCGTGAGTGCCATCTTGCCTTCACTGACGTCGAGTTGGATCGGGGCCGTGCGGGCGACGCCGTCGGCCATCTGGGCGTCGAGACTTCCGGGGCCAATCAGGAAACCGCCGATTTCCGCACCCGTCCAGCTCAGGCCCAAAGTGGCCTTGGCTTCCGCAAGCGACATGGGACCATGGCACGCGAAGGGGCTCGTGTTCCGGCCCGCGGCGAACAAGGGGATCTCAAGATGGGTCCTGCCCAGTTCCGACAGACGCACTAAATCGTAGCTATACTGGCCATCAAGATCGACGCGGGGTGTGTCGGAGGCGAGATCAAGCGTTCCGCCGGCATCGAATCCCACGAGGCCTGATTCCAGCTTTGCCTTCTCCAGCAACACGTGTTGAGCGACCGGGTCGTACTGGCCTCGGGCGGTCAGACGCACCTTGGCTTCCGACACTTCCTTTCCGGACTGGTGCCGCGCGGCGAACTTCTCGACGGACAGATCGGCATCGAAGGCCGCCTTCCCTTCCTCGGCGCGGAGCGTGCTTCGGGCCGTCAGGGCCCCTCGCACCATCCACGCGGGCGGCTTGGTGACCGTCGCCGTGGTCCATTGCTGGACACGATCGAGGGAGGTCTTCAGGGCGACCGTGCCGCTGAGTTCGTGAAGTTCGCCAGCCGACCAGGCGACGACCAGGGGTTCAACTCCGGCCCCGACGGTCTGCCCCGAAAGCGTCGCCGAAGGAATCTCGATCCGGCTTTGCGAAGGATCCCACCTCGCCGCCCCAACGAGCACATCCACTTCGGGATCGTAGAAGTTCACTTGGGGACTGCGAACGGTGAGTTCCTCCACGTGGATCTTCCCGTTGCGAAGGGTGGTCGCCTCCGAAGAGCAGTCCAGTCTGCCGCTGGCCTTGATTCGCCCGACCATCTGCCAGTCTTCGAGCGGCAGGAGAGGCGCGATTCGAGCCGACCAACGGGCCAATTCGCCCTCGGTCTCCAGGTTCACCGGATAGGACGAGGCACGGGCCACGTCCTGGACCGGCTCGGCCAGGGATGCGGTCAGCCGATCTTCATCCACGTCGAGTTGGAGCTTGGCCGATTGGAGGATTGTCTGCGAGGAAACGACCGTCCCCAGGGCTTCGGCGTTCAACTGCAGGCTGGCGTCGGTCCAGGACGACTCGCCCTGCAGTCCCAGCTCGAATTCATCGATCTGGAGTTTTCCGCCGACCGCGAAATGTTCCTCGGGTTGGCGGAGCCATTGGAAGCGTCCGTGACCGGTGCCGGCAAGGCGGAGCCCGCCGAGATCGATAAACTGGGAGGCTTCGGCTGCCAATCCCGCGAGGTCGAAATCGAGCGTGCCGTCGACACGTTGGGGTGAGCCCGACGCGTCCAGCCGCAGGTACTTGGCCTGGCATTCGAGTCTTTCGAGGGAGAAGCCCTGGGGGTTGCTGCTTGCGGAGAGGCTGGCGTGAATCGGCTCAGGCCACTGGATCTGCCGGCCCTGCCGCGTGGCCGACAGCCGGCTCACGTCGGCCCGGCCGTCCCATCGCATGGTGTCGCCGGTTTGCCGGCTTTCCAGGACGACGGTCGCATCCCCCGATTCGATTTGCAGTCCTTCCTGGAGCCCGAGCGTGTTGGGCAATTGTGCGGCGAGGGCGGGCAGGTTGACCCCGGCTTCGATCCGGTAGGTCTGTTCGGCAAGGGACTTGAGCAGATTGGTCACCGACTCGTCGGCCAGGTCGAATCGGCCCGACACGATCGCGTTGCCGACTTCGGTTTGGATGCGGAGCCGTTCGATATCGACGAGGCCACCTCGCCAGGCGGCCCGTCCTCCGGCTTCGATCCGCTCCAGGGCTAACCGGTCCTTGTTCAAGGCGCTGCCGCCGAGAAGGAAGCCGTCGACCACGGTCGTCAATTGGATCGACATTTCGGGCTGGACGTTTCCGCCGGTCACCTCGCACTTGGCAAAGGCGTTTAGGCGTCCGCCCAGTTCCAATCCGGCCTTCGATCGCGCAAGCAAGGGAGCGAACATTTCCAGAGGCGCGTTCTCCACTTCCGCTTCCAGCGCCTCGATGGCCGAAAGCGGATCGCTGCGATCCGCCGTCCGGTTCAGAGCTAGCTCCACGGCGAAGCGACCGGCATTCTGGCCGTCGGCGACCTGCCCCGAGGCACGCAGATTGACAGGACTTCGCTCGTCTGCGTCCGCCGTGGCAGTCAGTTCGAACTGATTGACCTGCCACGTCTTGTCCGTCCGAACGTCCGTCAAGCGGAGGGTTCCTTCCGAGACCGCCAATTCCAGGGAGATCTCTGAAGACGATTCGCCGTCTTCAAGCCAGCTCGCAAAGACTTCTTCGAGGTTCGTGCTCGAACCGTCGTAGGCGATTGCGAGCACGGGATGATCGATATGAATTCGTCCCCATTCACTCGAATCCCAAAGAAGTCCGAGCAACGATCGCTCTGCGCGAACGCGTTCGATCTGGACCAGCGAACGCCGCTGGGCATCGCGGACCTCAATATCCGTGAGAACCGGAGCAGAGAACCAGCCGAGATGGATGGCGCCGACCGACGCCTCGCCGTTCAGATCGGTTGTTGCCCGCGTGATGAGCCAATTGGCCAGCGGGCTGTGACTCACAAGGGAGGGCAGAAAAGCCACCGCGACGAGGATGCATCCCAGCCCAATTGCGAGCAAGAGTCGCCGTCGTCGACGTGGCTTCGATACCGGTTGGAATTCCGTCCTGGCAGCATTCCGTCGCACTCGTCGATCCGTGACGGTTGCCATAACACACCTCCGTGGGTGGCTGGTGACAAGAAAAAGTCGAGGCATTGTAGCGATTGGGAGCGATCGGCTCCAGATCGGCTTGGCGGGCAAGGCGGATTGGAACCGACGGCCTTCAGTTGACGCAACCTGTTTCTGGTATGGCAGTTAGGGATATCAGCTGTTGTCCATGAACCGGGCTGTTAAGATGAACGCATATCGCCCCCCTCGCCCAAAGGAGCCCCGGTGTCCGACTTCCCCCCCATCTTTCGTGTCCGCCAGCGTTTCTCCAGCGAGCGAGTTCAAGACATTCCGGGAGAGGTTGATCGTCAACTGGCGAAGCTGGATCTCGCTTCGCAGGTGAAGGCCGGTCAGACGGTGGCGATCACGGCGGGAAGTCGAGGCGTGGCCCATATCGAGACGATTCTTCGGGCCACAGTGGACTACTTCCGCAAGCTTGGAGCGGAGCCCTTTCTGGTCCCCGCCATGGGGAGCCATGGAGGGGGGACCGCTGCGGGGCAAACGGAGTTGCTGGGCTCCTACGAAATCACCGAAGCCTCGATGGGGTGCCCCATCCGTTCCAGCATGGAGACGATCGTCGTGGCGACGACCCGGGAGGGATTCCCGGTCCACTTCGATCGCCACGCCTACGAGGCCGACCATGTTGTCGTGTGCAACCGCATCAAGCCCCACACGCGCTTCGCCGGCCCGATCGAGAGCGGGCTGATGAAGATGATGCTCATCGGCCTGGGCAAGAAGAACGGCGCCGAGGTCTACCATCGCGCCATCGCCGACTACAGCTTCGCTCAGATCATTCGCAGTGTGGTCGACCAGGTGCTGGCCAACTGCGGCATCCTGGCCGGCTTGGCCATCATCGAAAACGCCCACGACGAGACGGCGCGGATCGAAGCGGTTCGGCCCACCGAGATCGAGACCCGGGAGGTGGAGCTCCTGGAGATGGCGAAGCAGGCCATGGCCTTGTTGCCTTTCGATCGGATCGACCTGCTGTTGATCGACCGGATCGGCAAGAACATCAGCGGCACGGGCCTCGACACGAATGTGATTGGCCGAAAGTTCGACGATCACAAAGCCGTCGAAGGAGAGACTCCCAAGGTGAAGCGGATCGCCATCCGCGGCCTGACTCCCGAGACCCACGGGAATGCAATAGGAATGGGAATCGCGGAATTCTGTCGGAGCAGCCTGTTGCGGGAGACGGACCTGGCGGCCACGCGTCTGAACGCGATCACGGCGGATCACGTCTCGGGCGCCATGGCCCCCCTGGATTACGAGACGGATCGCGATATGCTCAATGCGGCCCTGCCAGCCAGCCCAGAGGAGAAGCGTGGGGCTCGGCTCATGTGGATCGCCGACACCCTCCACCTGGAAGAGTTGCAGTGCGCCGCGGCCTTTTGGGAGGAAGCCCAAGGTCGCGAAGACTTGGAGATTCTCTCGGAACCGAAAGAGCTCCTCTTCGACGAGAACGGCCAACTCCCCTGGCTCCGCGCTCGGTAGCGTTGGCATTCTTGCTGCCGAACCTCTTGTGGCGGTGGCATCCTTGCCGCCGGACTCGCGACAATCTCCGGCGGCAGGGATGCCACCGCTACGAAGCATCACAGTTTGAAGGCGAAAGTCTGTTTGATGATGCGCACGGCTCGCTGAGCGAGTGTCTGCGGCTCGACGTGGATCTTGGCGAGCCCTCGCAGACCGGGGCGCAACATGGCGTTGGCTTCGTGGAGTTTGCGCAACTCTTCGGCCACGAAGGTCTTGCCGTCGTCGGCGACTTTTCCGCGGATCTCCACGGCGTCGCCTTCGCTGCACGTCCACGGGATTGCGGAGGAGTCGAGTTGGAAGACGCCGCCGTACTCATCCCTTTTCGCCTCGGGGGGAAGGTAGTGGATGAGCCACGTGTCGCCCTTGCCGGGGTTCTCGAGTTTTCCGCGGATCACCGTGTAGTTGAGTCCGTGTCCGTAGACGCCGAGCAGGACCTGTGCGAGGTAGGAGGGATACAAAGGTACCTCGCCTCCCGATGGATCCGGTTTGGTGGCCAGGTCACCGCCGGCCTTGGCCATGAGATTCTGGGGAGCCGTGCGCATTTCTTCCGGGGCGATGTCGACGAGGACTCCTTCGCAGGTGTCGTGGGGCATTTCATCGAACTTCAGTTCCACGCGGTATCCTGGCGTGACAAAGTCGATCACGGACTGATCGATCACGAGATTGGCTTCCATCGAATCCAGCCATCCGACCTCGCAAATGGGGACCCCCGCCTCAAGGGTGGCACCCACGTTTTCCGGTTCGAGGGGCGTACCCGACCAGACGGGCAGGCGTCCGTCCGGTTCCTCCTTTTCCGGGATCCAAGGAGGGGGAATCACGATCCCGGCGACGGGAGCCCGCACCTGGAGGCGATCCTGATCGACGCGGCGTTCGGTGAGCTTCCTTTCTGCCGTGGCGAGGAGCTTGCGAATCTGGGGGATCTGATCGTCCGCTTCGGGCATTTTGAAGCGAAGACGTTCCAGCATTTTCAGGCGGATCTTGTAGCGTGCGACCTCGTCCTCGAGTCCGTAGATCTCGTGTTCGAGTTCCGGATTGTCCAGACGGACGAGGAGGTCGTTGGCCTCAACGTGTTGTCCTGGTTCGACCTTGACTTCGGCGAGTTGGCCGCGGACGGTGACGTATCTTTTAGCCGACCCTCGGGGCTCGACGACGAAACTGCACGTGATCGAATAGGGAAAGGGCACGTAGCAGATCACGGCGATCACGAGAACGATTCCGCCGATGGCGGCGTACATGCGGGGTTTCTTCACTTTGTGAAACCTCCCTGGTACGTAGAAGAACTTGACGAGATTGTAAATCGGTTGAAACAGCAATCCCCAAAGGGCCATGGCGGCGATGCCCTGCCCCACGATCTTCAGCCCGTACGGTTCGAAGACCTTGTAGAGGAAGAACAGGATGGACGCCATGATGAACCAGCGATAGATGACCGCCGCCACGGTGTAGAGGGCGAAGAACATCTGGTTGCGTTCGGGCAGGAAGGGGTCGTCGGGCGGTTCCAGGCCCAGGAACCACTCGCCCATTTTTCGGCTGAGGATCGACGTCGCCTTCTGGCGCAGATTGGGGATTTCAACGAGGTCGGAGACGATGTAGTAGCCGTCGTAACGCAACAGGGGGTTCGCGTTGAACAGGATCGTGCTCACCGAGGAGATGAACATCACGTTGAGGCACAGGTAGTGGAGCAGGCCTTCGTCCGTGAACCACCAGATAAAGGTGCAGATCGAGGCGAGCACGACCTCCACGTAGATGCCGGCCGCTCCGATCGCCGCGCGATGCCACTTGCTGGGCAGCATCCAGGAGTCCGACACATTGCAGTAAAGGCACGGGGTGAGCACGAGAATCATGACGCCCATCTCGTGGCATTCGCCGCCAAAATGTTTGCAGGACAGCCCGTGCCCGAATTCGTGCAGGACCTTCGTGCAGGCCAGGGTGATCGCGAGAAAAATCGCGTTGGTCGGACTGAAGAAGTTCTGGAAGGTCGGCAGTTTGGAGCGGAAGACATCGAATTCCACGAGCACGAGCGACAGGGCCGTCAGCGCCATGATCAGGCAGCAGACGAACATGAAGGGCGAGAAGAACCAGCGGAGCTTCGGATACATCCAGTTGAGGAGGCGTTCCGGATCGATGCCCTTGAAGCGGATGCAGAGAATGTTGGTGAAGGCGCCGAGGAGTTCTTTCCGCCGCTTTTCGTCGCGTCGCTTGCGGAGCTCGCGTCCTTGGCCGGGAACGTTGGCCACGACCAGTCCGCTGCGATGGAGCTGGCCGAGAAACTGCTGGAGTTCCTCGAGGGTGATTTTCTGGGGTGGGAACTCGGCCTCGAATTCGTCCTTGATTTCGTCCAGGCTCCGGGTCCCGTCCAGCTTGTTCAGGATCGCGTATTCTTCGTCCTGGAAGCGGAAATAGTTGAGCCCCACGGGGTCCTTGACGACCCAGTAGCTTCGACCGTGATAGCGTTGCTGCTTGGCTGACAGGTCTGCGCGCACGCGGACCGACAGTTTTCGGGCAGAACTGGAAACGAGACTGTCAGCGAGTGTGGCCATAGGAGCGGTAGTAGCAGGGGGGAGGGGCGAGGGATGCCGGGCGGCTAGTGTCTTCCGACATTCAGGATCTCCATTTCGCCCCTCATGCCCGGCATGAGCAGCCACTCGCCCGTTTGGGGATCGGTTCGGTTTTGCACCTCGGCAATGATCTTGATTTCTCCCGAGCCGAAGTCGGCGCCGGTCGAATCGACCTTGCCGGTGAACTCACCCACCTGGTTGCGAGCCAGCGGGACCCTGACGATCACGTCTTTGCCGCGAACGTCTCCCGGCGTGAGTTGGCCGTAGTTGAAGGTTCCCTTGATATTGAGTCGATCCATCTTGATAAGGCGAACAATGGGGTCGCCAGCGCGAACCCAGTCTCCGTCGACGGGGTAGACGTCCTCGATGACGCCGTCCACGGGCGCCTTGATCTGGCGGCGTTCCAGTTCGTGCTTGGCCAGTTCGTATTCCGCTTCGCGAACGCGCACGGCCAGGGAGGCGAGATGCCGTTCGTGAATTGCCTGTTCGGTCTGGAGGGCGTATTGGCGGGCCTGGAGTCGGTAGGTCATCACCTCCGAGTAGGAGTAAGCGTCGGGGACTTTCTGCACCGCCTCCTCGACCATCTTGCACTTGTAATCGTAAACGCCGGCGGCCGCTCGGGCATAGCGTTCGTTCACGTCATTCTTGGCCTCTTCCTGGGCCATGACGAGCCGCTGAAGCGAAACCTCCACGGAGAGCTTCTCCTGCTGGTCATCCACTGTCGCCAGAACGTCGCCCTTTTTCACCTGGTCGCCGATCTTCACGTTGATGGTCCGCAGCACGCCACCCTGCTGGGCGGGAAGATCCGCAGGGACATCGGAATCATGAATGGCAAACACAGAGCAGTTCGGAATGATGGTTGTGGAACCATCGGCTGCGGCGCTCATGTTCGGCGTTCCGAACATGGTCAGGGCCGCCGCCAGCAGGGCCGTTGAAATTTGCATAAGATATTCCCCTCGTTGTTCTCGCTATGGTATTTCTGAACGCCGCGTGTGGGCGGTTTCGTGAACTCATTCAGCGACAGTTGTCGTGGATGAGTCAAGTCTTTTTCATGGCTTGGTCTGAAGTGGAACCTCGTCAGAGTCTTGGTTTGGGATTTCTGCGCAGATTCGTGAAAGTAGGGTTGCGAGCTTGACCCGTTTGGGGTCAGAAACGAAATGCAATGTTCCTTTGGAAGTAGGCGATCGCGTCGCACAAGAGCACGTACCCCACGGGCATGTAGCCGCACATGATCTTGGCACTGACCTCCGCTCCCGGAAGCAGGTGTTCCGGCAGTTCCTCCTGGTCGTCGAACTTCGCCTTGATCTGCACAATCACCCCGTCCTCGCCGCGTACCTCGGCACGCTCGCTGATTTCGAGGACCTGTCCGTGGTGCGTCTTGTTGGGGTGCGTGGCCAGGATGAATTCGACGGGCAGGGTCGCGTTGGGATCCTTTTCCTTCAATTGGCGAAGGTAACGAACGAGGTGGCCCATTCGTTTTTCCGGCATTCGCAGTTCCAACTGCCACTCGCCCTGCGTGTTCACCACTTCCATGAGGAGGTTTCCACGTTGCACGGGACGATTCCGCAGGCGGTCGTCGAGTTGCCACGTGATCACTTTGCCGTCGATCGGGCTGCGCACGTTCAGCTCTTCCTCCTGCTTCTGATACAGGGCCTCTTGAAGCCGGAGGCTCTTCAGACGCTCCTGGAGCTCTTCGCGGTTGCCTTCCCGTTGCTTGCGGTCCTCATCGCTCATTCGTCCATCGGCGAGGGTTGCCGTTACCAGGTTGAGCTGCTCAATCGTCGCGGCCAACTCGCCGCGGTTGTTCTCGATGCTGATTTCCAGATCCGGGCTTTCCATCCTTGCCAGCAACGTGCCTTCGATCCCCTTTTCCGGGTTCGGAGCCACGACCGTCGAATCGTGCTTGACAAGCACGTCGACCACGGTGCCGTCAACTCCTGCGAACACCCTTCCACGTTCCACCGGCTGGAGGTTTCCGGGGCACTGAGCTTTGAAGGGATAGGGAACGACGCACAAGGCGATCAGGACGGCGACAACCGCGAGCGCCACGGCGATTGTTTTCGGCAAGGTCCGGGCACGGAGAATCCATTTCTGTTTGCCGATGGCGCGCCACAGGGGCATGAGGAAGAGGCTGTTGTGTTCCAAGGCGTTGTTCAGGGCCGTGGCGCTGTGCTTCGCCACCACGTCGACGCGTTGGATCATCCGCTCGGGAACCCGCGCGTCCTCGATCTGTTCGACAATCAACGCCCCGATCGGCGCCGGCGGATCCTCGCGTTTGTCCGGATCGTCCTCCTCCTCTTCATTCCCCGGCGGAAAGAGGGGGAGCACGGCCACCGTCTTGGAATGCGCATCGTCCACATATTCCTGGACCGCCTCTTCCACCTGCGGCGCCATGTTGCTCGTGTCGCCCGAGTACCAGATCTGCTCCTCGCTGGCAACGACCGCCGTCGCCAGTTCGCCGAGCAAGCGAACCGTGTTCGACCGTTTGTCGAACAGGTCCTGGCCGCTGACGGCCTCGATCTTGCACTTGCTGCCCCGGCGAATCGCCACGCTCACGCGGTCGCACTCGATCAGGCGGCGTCCCTCGTTGGCGATCATGTAGGCCGCGTCGCGAGGATCGAGGCTGGTATGGATGACCCGCGTGAATTCCTCGAGCTGGCTCCACAACACCTGGCGATCGCCGAAATGGCGAAGTTGGCGGCTTTTGAAGAAATCTCCCGCCAGTTCCGTCATCTGCTTGAGGAACCGCAGGTAGCCTTTTTGCGTGTTCGGTCCCGAGTCGGGGCGTTGGAACACCTCGATGACGCCGACCGTTTCCAACTCGGTCTTCAAGGGGCCGAGCACCAGGAGGAAATCGGTGGGATTGGCGGCTTCGTCCCCTTCGCCGGCTCCCGAACGGGGCGGCACCAGCATGGTTTCCCCGGACACAATCGCCTTCTGCAGAAGGCGACCGTGCTGCCTCAGGGCGTTTTCGTCTTCCCGGAGCTTCGTCTGTTGAAGATTGATCTGATACTGCAGCGTCAAACGACCCTGGTCCTCAAGAGTCCAGATGGCGCCGCCGATGGCTGCCAATGCGGAAACCACCCGCGGGAGAAACTCGCCGTAGAACTCCTCGGGCGAGAGATTCGAAGTTTTCGACAACTGGGCGATTTCATTGACCAATGAGCGGATCTGTTGCTTGGTCTGTTCGATCAGTTGCGGATCAAGGGTTTGTTCGCTCATGAGACGTAATCTCGCGGGGTTGCTTGTTCGATCGGAAATCCGGCCAGCCCTGGAAAGGAGCTTGCCGGCCCCCATCCAAGGGAACAAGCACGGGTTGGATCAACGGTAGGGTCGGAATCGCACCAAACGCCAACCAAGAAATCAGCGCCTTCGATCTTTGACGCTGCCGGGTGGAGATTTGTTTGCGTTTCTTTACCCAGGTTTCTGCTATCAAAATGCCTATGCTCAAAGGTAGCTTAGACTTAGTACGCGTGTTCAATCCTCAAGTTGTTTCAGCGGGCCAGATAATCCGCGCAAAACACATCAGCTAACCAAACTGCCTATCCGCCCAGTCCAGCAAAGGAGGTAATCGCTGGGAACGAACTGCAGTTTGCCGGCGGCCGTCCGACAAGACATCCCCCTCCCACAAGCCTCAAGACCCCCAAAGGGCGTCATCTGTGCGCCAGCCCCACACCCCCTGCACTGCATTCTATCGACTGTTCCTAACGGGTCGGGTTCTTGCGGTGTTTCTCCCCAGAAATCTTTTCCCAATCCAGGATTCAACACTCTGAAATAGTGGGAAATGTGGCAATCTACTGGATCTTGATTTTGGGAAATCAAAATCGACTGGCTCCGCCAACAGAATAGGCAAAAGGCAGTGCCTGAGCGGCGCAAGCTGTTCGGGCGGGTTGTGCCGTAGGGGAAATGTGATAGCGAGGGCTCAGATGCCATCCCCAATTATCCCCTTTTGCCTACCCTCTACACATGAATCTCGGCTCACCTCTTAGACGAGCCCCCACCGCTTGCGAAGATACCATTCGAGCCCCAAGAGGCCAACCAGGACGAGAAAGAGAGGCCAGGTGTCCCAGAGGTTTTGCTTCACCTCGGTCGATTCCACGAGCGACTCTCCCTGCTTTCCGAGTTCGACCAAGGCGTCGGGAAACTCCTCGGGAGCCAACGACTTTCCGCCAGTCATGGCCGCCAGCGAATCCATAACTCCCGCATCGGCCGAGGCGTTGTCGAGTTCCAGATCCTGTTCGATCACGAGAAATCGGGCTCGGGCCGTACCCAGGACCTCGCCGGCCCGAGTAACGGTTGCTTCGAGGGTGTAGTCGCCGGTCTGGGAAGTTTCTCGGAAGGACGCCCCCAGAACGCCCTTGGTCTGGCTCAAGGCGAGTTTTTCCTGGGAACCATCGGGCAAGGTGATGGTTGCTTCCCCTCGTCCGTCCGTGACCGTTTCGCCGGTAGCCGCCAAGACACCGACACTGAATTCCACGCGGCGTCCGCGTTGGAACTGGCGCTGGGGAAGCTCGACCCAGACGTTGCCTTCGAGTGACTGGTCCTTACGAGCCAGCCACAGGACGACTTGACGCCAGAATCGCTTGTGGGCCGTTTCAGAACCGTGCAACTGCCATTGCCACGTCGAGTCTCCGGCGAAGGCCATCACCCTGCCGCGATCGTAGGGGTGGGCGACCAGGAGCGGTTCCTTCTTCTCACTCTCGGCGAGCACCGAGGCCAGGCCTTTCAGGCCCTTGAACTTGTTGGCGCCCAGGAGTGGTGGAAGTTGGCTCCAGATCTCCTGGTTCTTCTGCAGGTTGCGGCTCAGGAGCATCGTGAAGTGGCCCTGGTTGACCCGCGTGGGCATCATCTTCACCGGTCCCTGGAGATGGACATCGGTTCGCGGAGGCTCATCGAAGGGCTGCCGTTCGAGGCGATCGGTCGAGACGGGTAACACTTTAGCCAGGGGCGTATCGGCATAACCGCCCGGCCCGAAACTGAACAGGCCGCCGAGCATGATCAGTCCGGCCCCGCGTGAAACGGCTTCGGCCAGGTCTTCCAACTCCTTCTCCTCGAAGACCGAACTGTCCAGATCGTCCAGGATGTAGACCTCGTACTCGCCCGGCTTGAAACGTTCGTCCAGGTCGGCGGGACGTGTCTCGGCCTTGTGGCGGGGATCGATCATGATCGGATCGACGTGGATGTCGGGAGACGCATCCAGGGCCCGGCGGAGGAAGTTCAGTTCATGGCCGGGCGGGAAACCCGCGAGAAGGAGGACGCGGAGTCCACCCTTGAGAACGTTGACAAAGGTGCTGACCCGGTTGTTGGTCGTGACGAGTTCGCCCGGCTGCTCCACCACCTCGACGGTCAACTTGTATTCGCCGGGCAGGTCCGGCGCATAGTGGAACTCGAAAGGAACTTCCTCGCCGTCCGTCTTGGCCGTGATCGTCTCGATAGCCACCGGCTCCAACTGGTCGGGGGCTTTCTCGAACAGCAGTCGCACGGAGACGGGCTTGTTCGAATAACCGTCGACGCGGACCCGCCCGCGCACCGTCATTTCGTTGTTCACAAAAACCTGGTCGTTGGCCACCAGCTCTTTCACGGCCAGATCCCGCGCCTGGCCCAAGCCCTTGGCCTGTCCGAATCGCAAGGTCGAGAGCAGGTCGCCGCGGCTTCGCAACTGGTTGGCGGCCTGCTGGGGCAGCAAGTCCACCGGCGGCAGGGCCCGCTGGGCGCCGTCGCTGAGCAGGAACACGCCCAGGAGTCGCTCACCGGCTTCCTGCCGCAGAACCGTGTCGAGCGATTGGCCGATCGCCGTCTCGCGCCCTTCCGGGGTAGGCGGCAGGGCGATTTTGCCGTCAGCCACCTCCAGGGGATGCACGTTGCGATCGAAGCCGTACACCTTCACCTCGAACCTCTCGCCCAGACGCTTCAGCACGCCACGAGCATCTTCCAGGGTCCGCTGTTGAGTCTCGTAGCGGGTTTGTCCGTTCACCTCATCGGGAACCGACATGCTCCGGGAAAGATCCAGGAGGAGCACGATCGAGGCGGCCAAAGGCCTCTTCGTCGTATACACGAGCGTCGGACGCAGCATGGCGAAGATCAGGGCCAGGATGGACGCTGCCCGCAACACCGTCAGAATCCGCCGCCGTCGCCGGTCGACACGCGACTTCCCCGGTCCCACGAGGAGGAACGCCAACAGCGCAAGGGCCACCGCGACCACCAGCAGGTAGTTTTCGCCGCCGACAGGATAGAAGTAAAGGTGGGACACGGGAGGCAGTTGTTAGTTGTTAGGGTTCAGGGTTCGGGGTTCGGGTTGAGTTGATAGGGTTCGGGGTTCAGGTCGAATCAAGCTTCTCCCTCCCCAGCGCGTCTTGCGAGCGAGGGGGAGGGGCGGGGAGGGGCTTTGCGGAGTTGGCAGTTGTTGGGGTTCAGGATTCAGGTAGGGGTGTTGAAAACGTTCTATATGGTGCGACCATTTCTGTTGCATTTTTTGTGTCGCCGCGCTGTGCGGGCTTGGGAAGAACCTCCCTGCGTCAGAGTCCACGGGCTCACGCCTCGTGGCTACAGATGTTTCGTCGCGCTGCGCGGACTTGCTGCCAGCAGAAGCCCGCGCAGCGCGGCGACACACGAATAGGGCGTTCCCAGGTGCATTGTCGTTTTCGCGCCCCAGGCGGCCGGATGTGGTGAACAGGGTGCAACGAAGCGCGCAGCATCCGATCCCTTCGGTTTCCCGATCTTCTGGGACTCCCAACAGACCTGGGTCGGGAAGGGGCTCATGGAGTTGCCGGTTGTTGTGTTTCATGGATGTGGGGTCTTGGGGTTTGCTCTCATCGACGAACCTCCTCCCACTCATTCCCGGTAAAACCTGTTTGCCAGCAGGTGCTCGGCGGCCAGGATGAATGCGAGAAGGACGATCAGGGGTGGGAACAACTCGCGGCCCACGCGGCCTCGGTTCACGTTGCCTTCCAGTTCGCTCCGTTGGCGAGCGATACGGAACGTGGTGTTCCCAAAGACGCTCTTAAGATGTTCCTCGTCGGCTCTTGTTAAATCGGTTTGTTCGGAGGCAAGGTTCACACTGAAACCGCCTCGATAGGCGTCGTCGGTGCCGCCGGCGGCAATGCGGTAGTTGCCCACCGCATCAGTCGACGTGATGATTAGGGCGTTCTGGGCCACGTCCGGGATCAAGCGAACCTCGAAATCGCCCGGGGCATTCATCGCGTAGGAACGACGAATGTCCTGCGGGTCGAGCCTGAGGACGGCGGTCTCGCCGGCCGAGTAGTTGAGCGTTTGATCGAGGCTCCCCACGAGGCAGGAGGCCATTTCATTGACCAGGATCACAAAAGGCCACTGGGTGGGAAGCAGATTCCAGGGATCGCCATAAGGCGGATCGGAGATGGGGGTTGTCATGGCGAGGACGCGTCCGGTTCCCAAGGGACGTTCCAGGATGGCGGGCTGCCCGTCGCTCAGCGGCACGACGACCGACGCGCCTTCGGCCAGGTCTTTCATCTGCCAGTATCTGTCGACAGGCAGAAACTGCCAGGGCACGGTCTCGTCAATCGTTCGGAACTCGCCCAGGATCGGGTGGAGGGAGAGTCCCGGCTTCAGGTAGACGTCGCCCGGCGTGCGTGCCTGCCGGGCGATCTTGCCCGGCAACACGGCCAGCGCGGCCGAGGTCCGGAAGGCGTCCAACGGTCCGGGGCGGCTGGCGCTGGCGCCCAGACTGACGGCCAAGCCGTGGCCTCGTCGCACGTAGTCTTCCAGGGCGGTCCAGGTGGCGGGCTCCAGGCCCGGTGGATCGAGCAGCCAGACCGCCGAATAGGCGTCCAATCCCGGTGGGGCCAGGATTCGGGCCAGTTCTCCGTAGTCGATCGTGTGGCAGTCGAACTCGGCCCTGCCTTCCTGGCGGAAACGGAGCGGCGCCAGGGCGTTGGTCAAATACTGCGCGTGCTCCTCGATCGGTTTGGGAGCCACGACCAGCACGCGCCACGCATCTTTCACCTCAACCGTGAAGTAGCGGCGATTATCGCACGTGAGGGCGTCGGCCCCCGCGATTTCCAGATAGCCTTGGTGAACCCCCTGGCCCGGAACGTCAATCGTGAATTCGACCGGTTGGCTTGCATCGTTGCGGAGATCGACGATTCGCTGTCCACTCGGTCGGCCTGTTCGGTCCGACGACGGACTGGCCGGATCTTCCAGGAAGAGTTCGACCGTTCCTGCCGCATCCTCGCCGAGATGGCGAACGTCGGTGGAGATGGTCAGCGATCCGCGGCTCGAAATCATCTGCCCCGAAAGCCGCAACTCGCTCAAGCTCGTGTTCGCCGGATGTTCCACGCCCACATCGATCACGTAGATGCCGAGGTCCGGGTTGGCGGCAAGCAGGCCCTGAAGGGCGCTGGCGGTCTCCACGGGCCAGGCGACCCTGGCCAAGTCGGTGAACACGTACAACTCCCGGCCTGCCAGCTTGCTCGTCTTGAGAAGACGAACCGCTTCTTCCAGAACGGTTGTCAGGGGCTGTGCGGCAGCCGTGGTCGCAAGTTGCTCGATCCGGTGCCGAGCCGCGCCGCGATGGGCCTGAAACGCCGCGGGACCCCGCCGCGCGTCGAGCACCGCGATTTCGCTCTCCTTGGGCAACTGGTTGAGAACCCAGAGCCCGAAATCCTCGGCTGCTTCAAGCCGGGACAGGTTCTTCTGGATGTACTCCATCCGCATCGACGTGTCGAAGACAAACGCTGCGGCCACGGGGGCCTTCTGGCTGCCCAGGGCGCCCGAGAATTTCACGCTCGGCCGGGCCAGGGCCGCTGCCAGAAACAGGATCGCCGCCACGCGAAGGGCCAACAGCAGCAAATGACGCAGACGCAACTGACGCTGGTTCGTTTCCCGCCTTGCTTCCAAAAACCGCAACGCCGGGAACTCCAGGTGCCGAGGCTTGCGGCGCATGATCAAGTGCAACACGATCGGCAAGCCGACCAGCACAGATCCGGCAAGGAGTGAGGCGTTGAGGAAAGACATCGACGTCAGTTGTTAGTTGATAGGGTTCAGGGTTCAGGTTGAGTTGATAGGGGGCAGGTCCAGATTTCTCCCTCCCCAGCGAGCTTGCGAGCGAGGGGGAGGGCCGGGGAGGGGCCTTGCGAGGTTGGCAGTTGATGGGGTTCAGGTTGAGTTGTTGGGGTTCGGGGTTCAGGGGATAGGAATTAGGGGGTAGGCCAGCGTTGGGATTTTCTGTCGAGTTGGCGGTCGAGTGTCTTTTCCAGCCCGTTGAGCATGCGGACGCATTCGAGGTAGCGTTCTCGATAGGCTTGGTATTGCTCCTCGGTGATGTAGCCCTTCAGGTTCGCTATGTACAGATGGTGGACGGTTTCCAGGGTCTCGCCTCGGGCTCGGTTGACGCGTTCAATCTTGTTCCGTACATGCCGATCGCTATGCCTCTCCGCCAGGTTTGCCGGGGCGCTATTCGATGATCGCCGAACCTGCGAGCCCCGTTCGTATTTCTCCCCTGCCTCATCCTTCCTCTCTCCTCTCCTTCCTGAACCCTAACAACTGACAACTTCTCCAGCTATCTTCCCTTCCGGTTCGTCAAGTACTCCGTAAGTGCCCGATCGAACTGCATGCTCGTGTCGAGGGGCACGTAGTCGACGCCGGATTGGGCGCACTCGCGGCGGTAGGTTTCTCGTAGGGCTTCCATCTGGTCGAGGTAATCGCGTCGGATCGCGTCGGCATCGAGCTGGAGCCGGTGATTGGTCTCGGGGTCTTCCAGGTCCACCATGCCCTGGAAGGGAAACGTTGTTTCGGCCTCGTCGAGGATGTGGAAAAGGATCACGTCGTGCCCGCCGTGGCGGAGGCGGTAGAGCGATTGGAGGATCGGTTGCGGATCGGCCAGCAGATCGGAGAAGACCATGACCAGGCTGGCGTGGCGGAGCATGGCGGCCACCTGGGTGAGGCTGGCAGCCACGTCGGTCTTGCCTTCCGGCTTCAGGTTCGCCAGCAGGGAGAGCACGTTGCCCAGGTGGGAACGTCGCGACTTGGGCGCTAAGCTGTTGCGGATCCGCTCGTCGAAGGTGAGCAGCCCCACCGGGTCCTGCTGGTGGATCATCAGGTAGCACAGGGCGGCGGCCAGGCAGATTCCGTATTCGAACTTGGTCAACTCCTGGCGGTAGGTGTAGCCCATGGACCGGCTCAAATCCATCACCAGGTAGCCCGTGATGTTCGTCTCGGCCTCAAATTTCTTCACATAGTACTTGTCGGTCTTCGCGTAGATCAGCCAGTCGATGTCTTTGGGATCGTCGCCGTGGGTGTATTTTCGGTGTTCGCTGAACTCCACGGAGAACCCGTGGAAGGGGCTGGCGTGCAGTCCTTGCAAGAAGCCCTTCACGATGAACTGGGCGCGCAGGTCGAGCCGCTTGATCTGCTGGATGACTTCCGGCTTGAGGTACTTTTCCGCGGTGGACATGGGAAGGGGGCCGCTACGCCTTCTGTTCGAACTTGGGGATTTCGGGGGCCGGGATTTCGCGGACCAGGCGGAGGATGACGTCGTCGTTGGTCATGCCCTCGGCCTGGGCCTGGAAATTGGTGGCGATGCGGTGCCGGAGCACCGGGACGGCAATCTTCTGCACGTCCTCGATGCCTACCGAAAAGCGTCCTTCCATGGCGGCGAGAGCTTTGCCGCCCTGAATCAGGAACTGTCCGGCACGCGGGCCGGCGCCCCAGTCGACCAGATCCTTGACGAACTCGGGGGCCATCTCGTCGCGGGGCCGGGTTGCACGAACCAGTCGCGACACGTATTTGATGATGTATTGGCTCACGGCCACCGAGCCGACCAGCTTCTGCAGGTTCACAATCGACTTGCTCGACAGTACCTTGCGAACCTCGACCTTTTCGTTCCTGGTTGTCGACGCCAGGATCCTCTCCTCCTCTTCAAGCGTGGGATAGTCCACCTTGATGTTGAACATGAACCGGTCCAACTGGGCTTCCGGCAGGGGATAGGTGCCTTCCTGCTCGATCGGGTTCTGGGTGGCGATCGTGAAGAATGGCTCGGGGAGGGGGTAGGTGTTCTGGCCCACGGTCACCTCGCGCTCCTGCATGGCCTGGAGCAGGGCGGCCTGGGTCTTGGGCGGCGTGCGGTTGATTTCGTCGGCCAGGAGGATGTTGGTGAAGATCGGGCCGTCGACGAAGCGGAAGTTTCGCTTCCGGTTTTCGTCTTCCTCGAGGACGTTCGTACCGGTGATGTCCGACGGCATCAAGTCGGGCGTGAACTGGATCCGCTTGAACTGGACGTCGAGGATCTGGGCCAGGGTACTGACCATCAAGGTCTTGGCCAGGCCGGGCACACCCACGAGCAGGCAATGGCCCCGGGTAAAGATCGCGGCAAAGATCTGCTCGATCACCTCCGATTGGCCCACGATCACCTTTTGGAGTTCTTCCTGCATCAGTTTGCGATGCTGGCTGAAATCCTGCAGAACGTCTCCGAGACTGCGTGTTTTCGACGACAAGGCTCTATCCTCTTCTGTTCCGTATTCCGGCCACCTGCTTCAGCATATCGAAGCCGCGGCATTCGCCAAGGCCGTCGGTGTACACCACCCAGCAGGGCTGTTTACTCAAAGTGAAAACGAACGGCTGCGGGGAGAAGGCTGAAGACCGAAGGCCTAAGGCTGAAGGACTGCAAAACAAGGGCTTTTGTCGCATCGGAGCAACTTTCCATCCCGAGTGACCTCGCATCAAAAACCTACAGCCCACAGTCTTCAGTCTCCAGCCTAGCCCAGCATTTCAAGGAGTCCGCAGCTCTCAAGAGTTCCGTCCTCTTCACTATGGGTTATCTCTATCTGCTATTCCTAATACCATGGTATGCTAAAACATAACCTACGTTGTTTCGACCCACGCAACTCCTTTCATAAACGTCGTTTACGTGGACTTTCTCCACCTGGGGGCAACGGGCCATGCGGCTTCAAACGCTCATCCCGATCTTGCTGGCGGCCATGTTTCTGCCGGTTGTGCCGACTTTTTCGGAGGATATCTCTCCGGAAGAGGTGCGGAAGGTCCTTGACCAGGGAATCGCTTACCTCAAAGACAGGCAGCAACCCGACGGTTCGTTTGGGGATTTCAGCGCCCACGGGGCGGCGGGGATCAGCGGGTTGTGTACGCTTGCCCTGTTGAATGCGGGGGTTCCCGTCGAGGATCCGCACATTCAGAAGGCCCTGAACTACCTTCAGACGGATCATCCGGGCATCAAGTGCGCTCCTCGAACTTACACGACCTCGCTTCAAACAATGGTCTTCGCCCAGGCGGACCCGAAACGTTTTCGACCGGATATTCTCCGCAACGTGCTCTGGCTTCAGGAAACGCAACTCCAGAGCGGAGACTTTCGGGGGGCCTGGGGGTACGGAAGCGGGATTGGAGGGGGGGACAATTCCAATTCCCAGTTCGCCCTGCTTGCCCTTCACGAGGCCGAGCGGGTAGGGGTTCGGGTTTCCGACCGGACGTGGAAACTGACCCAGGAATACTGGCAGCGTGCCCAACGCGATGACGGCTCGTTCGGATACCATGTCGGGGATTCTCCCCGAGGCAGTATGACCTGTGCCGGCATCGCCTCGCTGGTGATTGCTTCCGGACGGGTTCGCGAGGGAAACGCCCAGGTCCGCGGCGAGCAGATTCAGTGTTGCCAGGACAACGAGTCGGATTCGGATCGCATCGAACGAGCCCTGCAATGGCTGGGAAGGAATTTCTCGGTCACACGAAACCCGGGAGTGCCGGGCCAAACGTGGAAATATTACTACCTCTACTGCCTCGAACGAGTGGGGCGGCTCACGGCTCGCCGGTTCATCGGGGAGCACGACTGGTATCGCGAGGGCACGGCCGTCCTGTTGGCCAGTAAGAGTTCCCTGAAGAACGAATGGACGGGGGTCGGTGGCGATGAGGGAGATCCCCGGATCGCCACGAGCATGGCGCTTCTGTTTCTAGCGAAAGGACGCCGCCCCGTACTGATGGCCAAGCTTCGCCACGGCGAGCAGCAGGAGTGGAACCAGCATCGGAGCGACGTGAACAACCTGACGCGTTACGTCGAGTCCCGCTGGAAGATGGACCTGACCTGGCAGGTGGTCGACATCCGAACGGCCACGGTGGACGACCTTCTGCAATCCCCCGTGCTCTACTTCTGTGGCGGCAAGAATCCGCTGCCCGGTTCGGCCGCGGGGATTGAGGATCTTGCCCAGAAGCTCCGCAGCTACGTGGATCACAGCGGATTCCTGTTCGTTGAGGCCTATTCGGCGGGGCACGAGTTCGACCGCGGTTTCCGCCAACTGGTGACGCGGATGTTTCCGGAACCGGAGTACCGGCTCCAGTTGCTGCCGCCGGAGCACCCGGTCTGGCGGACGGAGGAGCCCGTCAATCCCAAGCACATGCGTCCCATTTACGGGATCGATTTTGGGTGCCGGACGAGCGTGGTCTATTGCCCGCCGGCGGAACCGGGGAAATTGCGGCCCTCGCTTTCGTGCTTGTGGGAACTTTCCCACGCGGGACGCGACATGAAGTACCCCAAGTCGGTTGCCGACCACGTTCAGGCGGGGCTCTCCACGGGCGTGAACATTCTGGCTTATGCCACCAATCGGGAGCTCAAGTCCAAGGAAGAGGTTGCTGCCCACCAGGTTCGACAGGCTACCGACGATTCGCACGACCGCAATCGGTTTCGGATCGCCAATCTGCGTCATGGGGGCGGATGCGAGGCGGCGCCGCGGGCCCTGATCAACCTGATGGAAACGGCGGCGGCTCAACTGGGAATCCGAACGGCGGCGGCCGACGAGCCCGTCAGCCTGAGGGATGACGCGATTTTCGATTACCCCGTCCTTTTCATGCACGGGCGGAACCGCTTCAGCTTCACCGACGCCGAACGAAAGCAATTGAAGACCTATCTCGAACGAGGTGGATTGCTGATGGCCAACGCCATCTGTTCCAGCGAGGCCTTCAGCCAATCGTTCCGGCGCGAGATGGAGGCCATGTTTCCGGACAATCCGCTCGAGCCGATCCCGGCGAGCCATGCCTTGTTCACCAGCGAGCGGGGGGGCTTCAACCTGTCGACGGTCACGCGACGGGATCCCCAGGAGCGAGGCACGAAGGGACGCGTGGAGGACGTGTTGCGCAAGGTTCCGCCGGCGCTGGACGGGATTCGTTTTGGGGACCGCTATGGCGTGATCTTCTCACGATTCGATCTGAGCTGCGCCCTGGAGAAGCAGAACTCGCTGGAATGCCGGGGCTACATTCGGGAAGACGCGGCCAAGATCGGCGTCAACATTCTTCTCTATTCGCTGATGCAATGACCGACGCCCCCCCGCCGCAGACTGCGAGAGCCGATGACGGCAACCGGCGCACGCCCCTCCTGCTGGTGGTGGCGGCCCTGGCGATCCGTATTGGCGTGTTGTTTGTGGTGGGGGATACATTCGTGGCCGATCCGGACAACTACCGTCTGGTGGCGATCAATGTGGCGGAACACGGATGTTTTGGCTATGGCGATCACGCGATTGCGTCGCGGCCCGTTCTCTATCCTGTGATCGTGGCCGGGTGCTATCTGATCGATCCGGCCCTGTGGTATTCGCTGGCCGTGCTGCACGTGGTTCTCGGCACGGCCACGGTGGTGCTGACTTATCGGTTGGGGTTCCGATGGGGCTTGGGGCGCTGGTCGGTGCTTGCGGCCTTGCTGGTGGCCATCGACCCGATATTGCTGCTCCACTCGACGCTGGTGATGACGGAAACGCTGGCCACGCTGCTGGCGGTGGCCGGGCTGCTTGTTGCGACCAGTACGGCCGAAAAGCCCCGCATTGCCAAGGCTGGCTTGGGCGGGGCGCTGATGGCCCTGGCCGTGCTCTGCCGCCCCACGTTCTTGGTGTGGATGGCGCTGGTTATGGTTCTGCTGCCGGTGGTTGCAGGCGGGAGTTGGCGAGTGCGGATGAGGTTGCTTGCGACCAGCGTCGTGGCGGCGGCCGTGGTCTTGGCTCCCTGGGCGATTCGCAACGGGATCCAGTTCGGCAAAGCGACGCCGGCGACAAACCACGGCGGATACACGCTGCTGCTGGCGAACAATCCGAGTTTCTACGAGTACCTGCGGACAAACCGGACGGGTGAGGTATGGGATGCGGAGCAGTTCAACCACGACTGGTCGGTCCGCTCACGGGAAGTGGCCGGCGATGACGAGATTGCCATCGACCGGCTGGCGTACGCCGATGCGCTGGCGTTGATGCGCAGTCAGCCGGGGACCTTTGTTTACTCGTGTTTCGTGCGGGTCGGCCGACTCTGGGGACTGGTATCGCATCCTTTGGGGCCGAGCGAAAGTGAGCAGCGGAAGATGGCTCGCTGGGCGGTCGGGGTGTTCTACGGCGTGGAGTCGCTGCTGGCTCTTGTTGGAATCGGTTGCCTGTTGGCAGGGCGACTGCCACGGGAGGTGGTGCTTCGGGGCTGGATTTGGGGCTTGATCCTGGTTGCCAGTTTCACGGCGATTCACACGTTCTACTGGACCAACATGCGGATGCGGGCACCGCTGATTCCGGTGGTTTGCCTGGCGGCGGCGCTGGGTGCGGCGAGGATTTTGGAGTGGGGAAGAGCTGCAAGTCGTTTGAGGAAATAACCTTGCGCGATTGGGGGGGCTTGCGAACCCGCCTTGATCGAAGTGCGTACCCTCCCTATAATCTCGCCGCTCCGCAGTGGATGTGCGGAGCACTAACCTTGTAAATGACCTCGTTTTGCGGTTCGCCTGTTCCCGTGTTTGGGAACGAGGCCGAACATGGATGTTGCACCGCTGAACGCTCCACGGACCGGCAGATCGACCCGCGTCTCGTGCGTTGCGCCTTGCTCGCGCGTCGCACTGGGCCGTCTTTGCGCTCTGATCGCCGTCGTTTGGGCGATCGTCTTGCTGGGCCCTTCGGCTGCCCTGGCCCAGATCGAACTTCCCGAGCCAGATCCAGATGCCCCGGTGCGGATCGAGGCCGACCAGGCCCGGCGGTGGACAGAGGGCAGCTACGAGGTGCTGCAACTGGAGCACGGTTGCGAAATCACCCAGGGCGGATACCACGCCAGGTCCGAGCGAGCGGTGCTGTGGATCGACCGCACGGATCTGGGCGAGGATGAGTTGCCTCGCGTGCTGGCTTACCTGGAAGGCGAGGTGCAGATCATTCCGGATGCTGCCCACCCGCAGGTGCAGCGTGCTAACGAGAGCTGCTATTTGCGTTTTCCCACGTACGGCGAGATCGACGTACAGGTAAGGCAGGTGGCCGACGCATCGGCAGCGCAAAGCCCGCTCTATGTTCGAGCCCGGACGCGGCGAGCCAACCCGAGCGGGGAGAACATCGTACGCGGCCAGTTCGGAGGGCAGTTCGGTGGGCAGCGAGCCAAGACGCGGCAGATTCTCCTCTTTTCGCGGGGCAATGCCAACAGCCAGGCGGATTGGTCGGTCGATCCGGCCACGAACCAGAGCATCGGCGTGATCGATTCGGGCGTGAATCTGATCGTTCGCGGGCTGGACGAGAGCGTCCTGGGAGAGGGCAACCTCCACGGCTACGACCTGGGCGACACGATCGATGTTTCGGCGGACCGGCTCGTGATCTGGACGGTGAACCTTTTCGACATGAACGAGCGGGGCGAGTCGTTCCAGGTGGAAAGCGATCCGCTGGAGATCTACCTGGAGGGCAACGTCGTTTTCCGGCAGGGCGATTCGGTGATCCACGCGGATCGGATGTACTACGACGTGACTCGCAAGCGGGGCGTGGTCCTGGATGCCGAGTTGCTCACGCCGGTCCCCGGCTATGAAGGCTGGCTGCGGCTTCGCACGGAGATCCTGCAGCAGTTGGACGAGAACCGGTTCTTTGCGGAGAACGCCTTTCTGACGTCGAGCCGCATGGGACGTCCCGGATACCGGATCCAGGTGAACAATGCGACGCTCGACGTGACGAGCAAGCCGAAGATCGATCCGGCTACGGGGCTGCCGGAAGTGGACGAGGAGACGGGCGAGCTGGAGCTCGACCACGATTACTTCACGACGAGCCGGAACAACTTCCTGTACATCCGCGACATCCCGGTTTTCTACTGGCCGATCCTGGCGACGGACCTGGAGTATCCCACGTTCTACATCAAGAGGATACGTCTGAAGAAGGACGGCGTGTTCGGAACGGAGGTCCTGACGGACTGGGACATGTTCCAACTTCTGGGCTGGCGCAACCGTCCGGAAGGCACGCGTTGGGAAGGCAGTTTCGATTACTTGAGCGATCGGGGCTGGGGGCACGGGACGAACGTCAGATACTCGCGCGACGACTTCTTCCGCATTCCGGGGCCGGCGTCGGGCCAGTTGGATTACTGGGGCATTGAAGACAAGGGGCACGACAACCTGGGCTACGGCCGGCGCGACCTTACGCCCGAAAAAGACTACCGCCATCGTCTTTTCTGGCAGCATCGCCAGCGACTCGCCAACGACCTCCAGGTTTCGGCCGAGGTGGGTTGGATCTCCGATCGCAACTTCCTGGAACAGTACTTCGAGCGTGAATGGGACGAACTCAAGGACGAAACCACGGGTGTCGAGCTGAAACGCCTGACGGACAATCGTTCGTGGAGCGTGACCGCCGACGCGCGGGTGAACAGCTTTTTCACGCAGACCGAGTGGCTGCCCCGATTCGATCATTTCTGGCTCGGGCAGGAGTTGTTGGGTGATCGCCTGACGTGGTATGAGCACACGAACGTGGGTTACGCGCGGTTCCGCGCGACGAGCCAGCCGGAGGATCCGGCGGACCTGGCGCTGTTTGCGTATCTGCCGTGGGAAAGCACGTCGCCCACGGATCCGCTCAACACGCAGGGCGAGCGTTTTGCCACGCGTCACGAGATTGACCTGCCCATGCAACTTGGGCCGGTGAAGGTGGTTCCGTACGGACTTGGCGAGTTTGCCCATTGGGGGCAGGACGTCAATGGCGACGATCTCCAGCGGCTCTATGGGCAGGCCGGCGTCCGCGCCAGCCTCCCTGTTTGGCGCATCGATCCGACGGTCCGGAGCCAACTGTTCAATGTGAATGGCATTGCCCACAAGGTGCTGTTCGACGCCGAGTTCGCGGTGGCCGACGCGAGCGAGGATCTTTCGCAGTTGCCGCTTTACGACTCGCTGGACGACGATTCGATCGAGGCCTTTCGACGCCGCTTCACCGTGACGACCTACGGCGGGGTCATTCCCGCCCAATTCGACGAACGGTATTACGCGATGCGGTCCGGACTGGCGAGTTGGGTCACGTCACCGTCGACCGAGGTGGCCGACGACCTGATGTTCCTGCGACTGGGCATGCGTCATCGCTGGCAGACGAAGCGTGGGGCTCCGGGAGAAGAGCGGACGGTGGACTGGGTGACCTTCGACACCCACGCGACAATCTTCCCCCGTCCCGATGATGACAACTTCGGCGAGATGCTCGGGCTGGTGGACTATGACTTCAAGTGGCACGTGGGGGACCGGTTCAGCGTGCTTTCGTCGGGCTATTTCGATTTCTATGACGAGGGGGCGCGGATGCTCACGTTGGGCACCCGGCTGACCCGTCCGCCCCGAGGCAGCATCTACGTGGGTCTTCATTACATGGAGGGCCCGTTCAGTTCCACGGTTCTCTCTTACTCCCACACGTACCGGATGAGCGACAAGTGGGTGATGGCCTTTGGCACCTCCTATGATATTGCCGAGAATCGCAATGTCGGCCAGCGTTTCACCTTCACGCGAGTGGGCGAGTCGTTTCTCGTCAGCGCCGGGTTCAATGTGGACGCGAGTCGCGACATCGTCGGCATCCAATTCGCCATCGAGCCCCGTTTTCTGCCGAAGAGCCGTCTGGGGCGTGTGGGCGGGGCCCAGATCCCGGTTTCCGGCGTCTACGGCTTGGAGTGAGGGAGACCATGAGTTACGAGCCGAAGTCGCCGGTGCATTCGTGGACCTCGAAATTCCGCTACGCCTTCCGCGGCCTGGTGATCGGCATCCGTCAGCAGAACAGCTTTCTGGTCCACATCCCGATCGCGACGGTCGTACTTGCAGCAGCGGCCTGGTTTCGCGTCAGCGGCGCCGAGTGGTGCGTGCTGCTGCTTTGCATCGCGGTGGTGGCTTCGGCGGAGATGTTCAATTCGTCGCTGGAGCACTTGGCCAAGGCCGTCACTCGCGAGCAACATGAAGAGATTCGCGACTCCCTCGACACGGCGGCAGCGGCCGTTCTGGTGGCCTCGATGGGCTCAGTGGTCGTGGGAGTGATTATCTTTGGCCCGCGACTGCTTGCGTTGTTGGCAAGCGGGTGAGTCCGCCACCCGTGTCATCCTCGCTAGATTGGCAGAATCCGTACACGCAACTTGCTTGGATCGATGACGACAATTGCGCCTGCAGCCAGTTCCGATTGGTGCTGTTGGAGGGCCGATGCGACGACAGGCATCAGGTGATCGGGAAGAATGTCCTGACTGCGCACTTGCACGACGCTCGGGCCGCTTGCATGCGTCAACGCGAGCATTGTCCCGAAGTCCAGGTCATGGGTGAAGACCACATGGTTGTTTGCGCGAGCCCAATCCATGATCTCGCGGTCCGGCGCTCTCGGATTCCCAATGGTCGACCAATGCACCGATGGCCAGCCCTCGTTCGTCAATAGGGCGGCCCAATCGGGCGACAGGTTCATGTCGATGACGATTCGAATGGTCACGGAGTCACCAGCGGCACATCCCGTTCTTCCATTCGCCAGGCCGCATAGGCCAAGCACTGCTCAATGTCCTCGACTTCCAGATAGGGATATGCCTCCAGGATCTCCTCGCGGGATCGGCCCACCGCCAGAAGCCCCAAGATCGTGGCTACAGTAACACGCAAGCCACGGATACAGGGCTTCCCTCCCATGACTGCTGGATCAAACGTGATGCGTTCGAATTGGGCCATGACGGGTCTCCTGTCATCGGCAAGTGAGAACGTTGCGGATCATTTGCGCCGGGCCTGGATCACGCGTTTGTGGCCGGCGAGATCCTTGATGGAGTCGAGGGGGACAAGTCGCTCGTCGCGCTGCATTATACCGCGAGCGCGGTCGTGGATCATGGGGCTGATCTCGATGAGCAGGTGCCCGCCCGGTTTGAGCCGTTCGGCGGCTTGCGGGATGAGCCGCTCAATGACCTCGGTGCCGGCGGGGCCGGCGAACAGGGCCTGGCGGGGTTCGAAGCGGCGGGTTTCGGGGGCCATCTGATCGGCCTCGCCGTCGGCCACGTAGGGCGGATTGCTGAGGATCAGGTCGAAGGCGGGACCGGGCGGCAGCTCGGTGAGCAGGTCGCCCTGGGAGAACTCGATCCGATCGGCCACGTTGTGGGCAGCGGCGTTTTCCCGGGCGATTTCCAGGGCGGCGGGACTGATGTCGATGGCTGACACCCGGCATTGGGGAACCTGGCGGGCAAGGCACACGGCGATGACGCCGCTGCCCGTGCCCACGTCGCAGACGAGCGGGGCGTCGGCCTGCTGCTTGGCCAGATCGATGGCCGCCACGACGAGGTGCTCTGTTTCCGGGCGGGGGATCAAGACGTCGTCGGTCACGCGAAAGGAGAGGGAGAAGAACTCGCGCTGGCCCACGAGATAGGCCACCGGGGCCCCTTCGGCGCGCCGGCGGACCAGGTCGCGGAAGGCGGAACGCTCGTCGTCGCTGGGCGACTGTTCAAAGCGAGTGTAGAGATCGATCCGCTGGCATCCCAGGCAATGGGCGAGAAGAACTTCGGTGTCGAGCCGGGGACTGTCCGAGCCGTGCTTCTTCAGATAGTCGGCCGTCCAGTTGAGCAGCCGGGCAACGGTCCAGGCCTCGTCCTGCACGTCTCACCTCGCCTATTCCATTTTTCCGAACTGGTCGCGGAGTTCCTGACGCTCATGTTCGAGGAGGCCTTCGATCACGGGATCGAGGTTGCCTGCGATGATCGAGTCGAGCTTGTAGAGGGTCAGGTTGATGCGGTGGTCCGTGACGCGATTCTGGGGGAAGTTGTAGGTGCGGATCCGCTGGCTGCGATCACCGGAGCCGATCTTGCTCTTTCGTTCGTCAGCCCGCTTCTTCGTTTCTTCCTCGCGTTTGCGATCGAAGATTCTCGCTTTGAGTTCGCGGATCGCCTTGGCCCGGTTCTTATGCTGGCTCTTTTCGTCCTGGCACTGGACGACGATGCCGGTTTCGTAGTGGGTGAGGCGGATTGCCGAGGCGGTCTTGTTGACGTGCTGGCCCCCCGGTCCGCTGGCGTGGTAGATGTCTTCGCGGTAGTCGTCGGAGGCGAGGTTGACTTCGATGTCTTCCGGTTCGGCCATGACGGCCACGGTAGCGGCCGAGGTGTGGATGCGGCCCATGGCCTCCGTTTCGGGAACCCGCTGCACCCGGTGTCCGCCGCTTTCGAACTGGAGCAAGCGAAAGACGCCTTCGCCCTCCAGCCCGAAGGAGATCTCCTTGAAGCCGCCCAGTTCGGTCGGGCTGGCGTTGAGGATTTCCCGTTTCCAGCGTTGTGCTTCGGCGTAGTGGGAGTACATCTCGAAGAGGTCGCGGGCGAAGAGGGCGGCCTCGTCGCCACCGGTTCCCGCGCGGATTTCGACAATGCAGCGGGAGCGGTTGGCGTCTTCCCCGCCGATGGTCATGTCGAGGAGGTCTTCCCAGAGCTTCTCGCGGTTGGCTTTCAACTCGGGCAATTCGCTTTCGGCGAGTTCCCGCATCTCGAAGTCGTCGCCTTCGATCATTTCCTTGGCGTCGGCGATCTGGCGATTGAGGTCTTTGAACCGCCGAAATTTCGTGGCCATCTTGGCCAGGGAGCCGTGTTCCCGGGCGATGTTGGAAAGGCGCAGGCTGTCGGCGAGGATCTCGGGATCAACGAGCAGTTTCTCGAGTTCTTCGTAGCGGTGGAGATTGTCTTCGAGCAACTTGCGCATGGCGCAAACCTGGGTAGGGGGAAGAGAAAGCCGGGGAAGGAAGACCGCGGGGCACTGGCGAAACGACCAAGCGGGGCGAGTGCGCACACAGAACCGCCTAACGGGGAAGGTCAGGCGGTTGGCGGCGGTGGATCGGCTATTCTTCGGAAGGGGCTTCGGCGGCCTTCTTCTTGCCTCGCTTGAGGCTCTGGTAGCCCGCGGCGAACTTGGTCTTGAACTTCTCAATCCGCCCGGCGGTATCGATGTACTTCAGCTTGCCCGTGTAGAAGGGGTGACATTCGTTGCAGATGTCGATCTTCATTTCGGGACGGGTGCTCCGCGTGACGAAGGTGTTGCCGCAGCCACACTTCACCTGCGTCTCGACGTAATTCGGATGGATTCCGTCTTTCATCAGCCAGTCCTCACAAATTCGATGGAGCCGGCGATTGGCCGGCGGGGTCTTATTCGGAACCGCCGTGGTCGCTGCCCTATGGGCTGGCGACGCCTTCGGCGGGCAAGATTGTCCACGGCAGAAACCCATAATTCTATCTCCCCCCACCGCTTGTCACAAGGGCACGGGAGGCGACCGGGTCGATCTAGGGGGTTGTGCCGCTCCCCCACTCATCGTGTGGATTTCGGCCTCCCATTGAGGTTTTCTTGGTTTGGAGGCGGAGAAATAGCCCTCAAAAGGGGGGGGGGGCGGGCAGCCTAGAAGGTAAACGGAGTCGCCCTCCCTCGTTGTTTAATCTCCGCACACGTTCCCCGAGTTACGCTTGACGCGAAGCTGTCGATGCGAGGCCAATATCGAATCAGCCAAATCGCTTGATCCCAGAACCTCATGTTTCCCCAGAATGGGCCAAGAAACAGGGCCGTTAGCTTGCTGTCGCGAAGAGCCCGTGCCTCAGCCTTGCGGCGCGAGATGTGTGCATCACCTGTTACGAATAACATCCTTCCCAAGTTGCTCAGGAAGTCGTGTCAGCAACTCGGCGTCCGTGGTATTTGGCGGAAACACGTCTCGAAGCGCCGTGACGTCGACGTCGAGTGCATGGAGCATCGCCGCATACTTGTAGCTGATGCAGTTGTCAAAGAAGTACTTCACAAGGCCAGCGACTCTTCGAAGCGAATGGCTGCGTTGACTGCTGAGATGGGTATGTCAAACCACTTGGCCACATCTTGAGCGTCCTGCCCGCCTCCAGCCTTGATGGCCTCGTAGATTGTGCTAGTTGGAACTCCCGTTTTGGCGTCCATCGGCTTTCCGAAATTCCGTTCAGGATCGAGAACGACTCGCCCCTTTCGTTCCATCGGCCAGTACCGCATCGCCTCTTGCTGGCCATCATATTCCAGCTTGCGAAAGAATGGGCGGACAATCGATGAGAAGACAAACTGACCATGATCCAGTTCCTCAACCATTGTCGCGTCGTCTTCTTCCGCCTTCATTGTGGCAAAGATACTCCGCCCGTTCGTGTCGAAGCGTTGGACCGCGAAAGGATAATCCGTGTCAAAGCGTTCAGCCGCTATCTCTGCCGCTTTGCGGATCACGTGCATCGACACCCCCTCAGAACGGAACAGTCGTACAAACTGCAACTCCATCAGTTCAAGGAAGGAGAGAAGTTGATCGTTATCGCCGAACCGTCTTTTAATCAAGGAATGATGGGTATACGTGTGACCACGCGCGGTGTAGTCGTACTCGCGCACCCAACTTCGCAACTTCTGCGGCTTCATGTGGAGAAGGCGTGCTGCTTCCGGGAGTGGATACAGTCCAGTTCCGACGAAGGTGGCGCACATGATGGAGCTGCGACCGTGCTGAGCGGGGATTCGGCGTCTGCTGCCGAGAATTCGATTTTCCGGACGAATTCATTATATATGAACAAACGGACACGTATACCACCAGATGGAGGGCGGCATTAACGGTACATGGCCACGGCGCGGCAGTCAAGCTGACAGGCTTCAAGGCCTCCGTCATCTGATCGACATCATGTTGGTGTATCAGTGAGCCATTTCCCCCGAAATGCCTTCGTTGACATTGTTTGGCCCTGCGCCACATGCCGCCATCTTTCGCCTACCTGAACGCACCGCCCCTTCTGCAACTCATGGCCACGAAAGGAGTTATCCGGATGATCCCGCCGGACACGAACGTGGTCCTCCACACGAGCGCAGTCCGGGACGTCTTGCCTGCCACACTGTCATCGAGTGCTTGATGATACGACTTTTCCCCATCGGCCTGTAACCGATTTCGTTCTGATGCATCCAACCAAGCAGAAGGCCAACGGAAGGAGCCAAACGGCCCGCTGACCAGAAAATAAAAAATCTCATTCGCAACACGAAGAGAGGAGTCTCTACGATGCCTACCGCCCAAACCAACGGTCAAGTTTTGCACGTCGACCAGAACCAGTTCGATCAGGTCGTCCTTCAGTCGGACGTCCCCGTACTCGTCGATTTTTACGCCGACTGGTGCGGTCCGTGCCGTGCCCTGGCCCCGACGCTGAACCAGCTTGCCCAGGAAACGCCGGGCGCGAAGGTGGTGAAAGTCAACGTGGACCACGCCCAGGAATTGGCTATGCGATATCGCGTGAACGCGATCCCTGCCCTGATGGTCTTCAGTGGCGGCCGGATTACGGCCCAGCACGCCGGGTTGGCCAGCTTACCGCAGCTCAAGGCGATGTTATCTGAGTGAGCGATGAAGCACATGTCTCTCGCAGCAGAAGCCGTCCGACGTTCCCCCTCGTCGGGCGGCTTTTTTCGTGACTGTCTAGCCCGGCTGCTCAACCTTGCTAACTGCACGGACTTCGACGCTCAATTAAACTTGCCAGCGGCAGCCGGGCTAAATGGACTTGCGTGATTCCCGGAAATGCCGTCCCATTCGGCACTGCTTGTCCATACGCCGGGAGGACGTGTCTCCAAAGATTCAGGGATTCTGCGGCGTGTGGCCAAGCAGTGGCACACGGTCTCCTGGAATCGTGCAAGGTCATTTAGCTCCGCTACCTCAACGATCCCACTGCCCGGTGTGAGGTGGTGAATTCAAGAGCCCGGCTTATTCAGCCGGCGATTCACTCCGGTTCCGTTTCTTGCTCGTCGGAGGAGACGTCGTCGGCCACTTTTTCCAGGTCGGGATTCTCGGCTTCGAGTTCTTCGATAAGTTTATCGGACTCGGCGTCGGTCGGGTTGGCCTCGTGCTCGTCGATGATCACTTTCTTGCCGCGGGAATTGGCCCAGGTAATGGCCGAGAGGAAGTAGACGGCGGTGAGCCAAACGAGGTGGGCGGTAAATTCGCTGTGGAAGATGTAGTTCTGAAAAGTGCAGTAGGCGAAGAACAGGATCAGCACGAGGCACGCGATCGCCAACGCCCCGGCGCCGTAGGCGGGCGTCTTCTGGCCGCCCACGCGTTTGGTCAGGATGACGCGATGAGCGGGAGTGACGGGGCGAACCGGTTCGGACGGTTCGGGCAGGTCCTCTCTGGCTCCGCAGAAGGTTGCCATGCCGATGTACAGGCCAGCCGTCAACACCCACATGGGAATGGCAAGGAAGAAGAGATGGACCCATCCCGTTCCCCAGCATATCAGGATCAGACCTACGGCGACGGCCCAGGAGACCAGGGCTGGGACATTGAGAACATTACCTTTTCGGGCCGCCCAGAACTGGGTATAGCCGATCCGGGGGAAGATCCAATGTTCGACGACCACGATGGCCCCGACGGGCATGAGTAGCAGGCCGTAGAGGGCAACGAAACCGAGCAGTTGGAGGAACACGAAGGGGAAACAGGCCACGATGGTCGTGACGATTCCCGCCACGAGTGTGACGAGCCATCGGGGCCAGCCCGGCGTGACGGCCTGGAAGGCCAGTCCCGCGCGGTAGAGGGTGGGGTTCGAGGTGGTCCAGCCAGCAATGACGACCGCGAGGGCCCCCGAATAACCGAGGGTGGTGAAAGCGATCTCGCCGGTATCCAGGAGGACCTTATCCGTTTGCGGGTCATAAAGCTGCTTGCCAAGTATATGGGCTGCGGCGGCTCCCATGACGCCTGCGCAGATCCAGGCCAGATAGTGACCGAGGAACATGCCGAAGGACGAGTAGAGCCCGTACCACGATTTCTTGGCGTAGCGGAAGAGGGCCATGTCGGACAGACCCACGTGCATGGCGAGGTTGCAGATCCAGGCGAAACTGACGATGTGCCAGAATCCGAGTTGTTTGTCCGGGTTGGGCGCGACGCCTGTCCAGATTTTCGTGTCGGCCAGGTGCAAGAGGCCTTCAAGATCGGTGAACTGGCCGATCTGGCGGATGGTGACCAGAGCGCCCGCGATGAACATGAGGAACATCCACGGGGCGCAGAGGGAGGCGAACTGGGCGAGTCGTTTGAAGCCGAGGATGGCGAGAAGGACGACGACGGCCCCCACGACGACCACGACGAGTACGAACCAGGGATCGGTCGGGACGAGGCCTGTTTGTGGGGCAATGCCGAAGGGGATGCGGATAGCCGAGGCGGCGACGGTGATCATGCAACCGGCGAGGACACAGAAGAGCGCCGCGTTGAGCAGGTTGTAGACGACCATGACGGTCGGCCCGCCGATTTTGCGGAGATACCAGTAGAGGGTCAGGCGGGTGCTGACGGCGATGGGGGCGCAGATAAGGGTCCAGGAGAGAACGGCCAGCAGGTTGCCGAGGAGGAGCCCGACGAGAACGTCGTACATCGAGGCGCCCCACATGACGAAGGAGGCGCCGATGACGAACTCGGTGGCGGCCACGTGTTCGCCGGAGAAGCTTCCGGCGAAGTAGCTGCCTCCACACAGCTTATCTTGAGAAACGGGTTCCCGGTCGAATTCGTTGAGTTGATCCAGTCGCTGAAAGACGCCCGCTTTGCCTTGAGTCGCCGCCATACGTCACTCTCCCGTCGCTGGGGTTGTCGTGGTTGCCGGTCGCCTCTCTCCTGATTCCGAGCGTGATTCGCTGTGTTGTCTGGCAGTCCTTTGAGGACGGATGATTTCGGACAAGTTCAGTTCCGTTTCCCCAGAAGCCGGGCTACGTTTGCTGGTCAACGGGTCAGACAACGTGGCCTGAAGTGGTTCATTCAGGAGCCCGGCTTTCCACTTGGTGGCTTCGCCGCCGAACCTGGTTTATCCGCGTTTGCTGGTGACTTCCTGTTCGTAGGCCCGAACGTCGTCGAGCCAGGCTCCGCCGACGGGCACATTCTGCTTCAGGCAGTATTGGTCCCAGACGGCTCCGAAGGGAAGGGTCTTGAGTTCTTCGTAGGTGGCGAGGCGAGCCGTGAAATCGCCGGAGGCTTCCAGTCCGCGGAGTTGCTCGGTTGGTTCGAGCAAGGCCAGGAGGAGGGCCTTGATCATGGCTCGGGTACCGATCACCCAGGCGGCGACGCGGTTGATGCTGGCGTCGAAGAAGTCGAGCCCGATGTGGACCCGTTGGAGGAGTTCGTTGCGAACGAGTTCTTCGGCGATTGCACGGAGGTCGTCGTTGAGGATGACGACGTGGTCGCTATCCCAGCGGATGCCGCGGCTGACGTGGAGGAGGATCTCGTCGACGAAGAGCATGACGGAGGAGATCTTGTCGGCGATGGTTTCGGTGGGGTGGAAGTGGCCGGCGTCGAGGCAGAGCAATGTCTTGTTGGCCACGGCGTAAGCGAGGTAGAACTCGTGGGAACCGACCACGTAGGTTTCCGAACCGATGCCGAAGAGTTTGCACTCGACGGCGTCGAGGTTGCACTTCGGGTCGAGGGGTTCGGCGAAGATCTCATCGAGGGATTTGACGAGGCGGCGGCGTGGGGCCTGTCGGTCGATGGTGACGTCCTTGTAGCCGTCGGGGATCCAGACGTTGGTCACGCAGGGCGAGCCCAGTTCGCGGCCGATGGCCTCGCCGATCTTGCGGCAGGCGATTCCGTGGTCGACCCAGAACTTGCGGACCCCCTCGTCGCTGTGGGCGAGAGTGAAGCCGTCGGCTGCCTTGGGATGGGAGAAGAAAGTGGGGTTGAAGTCCATGCCGATGCCGAGCTGCTTGGCCCAGTCGATCCAGCGTTGGAAGTGGGCGGGCTCGATTTGGTCGCGTTCGACCTTCTTCCCTGCCTCGAGGTAGATGGCGTGGAGGTTGAGGCGATGGGAGCCGGGGATGAGGCTGTAGGCCTTTTCGAAGTCGGCTCGCAGCTCATCGGCGGTTCGCGCCTTGCCGGGGTAGGCTCCGGTGGTCATGATACCGCCGCCGGTGAGTCCCTCATCGGTTTCGAAGCCGCCCACGTCGTCGCCTTGCCAGCAGTGCATGGAGACCGCGATGCGACCGAGCCGGTCCAAGGCGGCATCCGTATCGACGCCGTATTCCGCGTATCGTTGTTTCGCGATTTGGTAGGCATTTTCGATCGTATCGTGGGCCACGTGCGAAGCTCCTCGTTTTGGCGTTCTGCGAGATCGGCCATTGCCCCCGAAGTAGAGGCGACTTTTTTCCGATTGTCGCTTCCGGGGACGGAAAATGCCAGTGGGGGCCTTTGCGTGTTTTCTCTGGCGGCATATTTCTTAGGGGCGGATGTCGCAAAACGCGCCTTGGTGGCGTTCGGGTCACGGGATACTGGGCTGGTCTGCCGCTCGCCCCACCCCCTTATGTTGGGAGGCCCACAATCGACCTGGACAGCGGGTCAGGATTCTGCGACACTCCCGCGCTCGGGTCCCCCTGCGCTTGTCGGTGGGGTGGGCCGGTTGACGCGGCATTTCCGAGACGAGAACTTCACAATCCTTTGGACCAACGCTCACAATTGTCTTGCTGGCGTGAAAGGGAAAGTACCATGGCCCGTGTAGCGAAGAGGTGGGGGCGTCGGTGGGGTGCGGTGGCGGCCGTGGCCATTCTGGCAGCCTCGCTGGCGACAACCGGCTGCAGTATGTTCCACGAGAAGCCTGGCCATGGGCCGTTCTCGAAGACCCGAGCGCGTCCGGAGAGGCGGAAGGAGAAATCCGGGCCAGGTCCGTTTGGCTGGCTCGGGTCCATGTTCAAGGAAGACGAATCGAACCTGGCTCAGACCCCCGAGGAGTTTGTCAGGCTTGAGCGTCCGGGAATGTAGTCTTTGCGCGGCATGGATACGCCGCGTGGGAAGGGCGTTGGAAGAGGCTCCATATCACCTTCATCCCTGGTTTTCGCCGGGCAGGCCGAATTATGAGAAAACAGACTGGTTGGATCGTCGCGTGCTGCATGCTGGCCCTCCTGGCTTGTGGTTGTGTGGGGACCGGGAGCATGTTCCGGAATCCCCTCGCGGACAGATCCATCGCGAAGAAGGCGGCGGACGATCCCTTCCCCGACGCGTCGGAAGTGGGCCTGGCGGAGAAGTAGCGAGGCAGGTAGTGCTCTGTCGCAATTGCGAATTGGGGTATGTCTCGATGCAAGGTGTTGACACTGGCTGACAAGCAGCCAGTGGCACCCACAATCCCAAGCTTGACAGAGCAGTAGTCTCCTCTGGTCGGCTTGTCTCAGGCTCCCGTCAGTTCAGCACGGAGCCGCTTGAGCACGCGATACTTGGCCTGCCGGACGGCACTCTTGGTCATGCCGAGGGTTTCGGCGGCTTCTGCCGAGGTTCGGTTCAGGACGGTCATTTGCCAGAAGGCGTCCCAGGTGGAGTCGTCGAAGTCGGCGCGGATGTTTTGCAGGACCCGGTGGACCATGGCGACGTCGGGAGAGGGCGTTTGAAGATCGTCGGGTTCGGGGAGTTCCGGTTCGTGGGCGACGGTGGCTTCGAAGGGGTCGTCGCTGGCCCCTCCCATGCCGCTCTGCTTGCGGAAATGGTCGGTGAGGGTGTTCTTGGTGATCGTCCAGAGCCAAGCCCGAAAGCCCTCGGCGGTCCGTTCGGCCTCGAATTCCGCGATATAGAGAGCCACGGCGCGGAAGACCTCCTGGACCACGTCTGCCGAATCGGCGGACTGGAGCCCCGCGCGGCGAGCCCAGCGATAGATCATGGGCCCGTAGAGGCGGACCATGCGTTCCCAGGCACGAGGATCCTTGGCCTTTACCTGGCCAAGAACGCAACTGGAGAGCGATTCCGAATCGTCGTCCCGGGGCGGATTGTCCGCGGGCGGGGACGTACCGGGATCGGTCGGCTCGAGCTTGGCGGCTTCGGTCTCGTCCGGAGGACCGGGGTCGGTTGAGTCGGGCCGGTGCTCGGAATCAGAGCTGTTCACGGATTGAGTCTCACTCAACGGATTCCCGCGCGCCTTGAGGATGCGTCGATAAGTATCCAAGCCCGGCAAACTCGAACCCTCTTTTTGTTCGTTTGTCACCGTGGCTCTCCCGAGAGGGCAGGGTCTTATGATAACAGAGATTTCGACAAATCTGAAGCAAGTCGTCGCAACGAAGGGAGTTTGGGGGGCTTGAGCCACTTTCCAGCCGGTTTGTCACGGAAATCAGCGGGGCCGGTGTAGGCCCGTCCGGGGGGCGTTTGTTGGCGTTTGCCTAGTAGGCTCCGCGTCGGGCCAGGACGGCCAGCGGCGTCTTGACCAACAGGGCGAGGTCCGTCCAGAAACCCTGGTTTTTCACATACCACAGATCCATCCGGACCCAGTCGACGAAGCCGATTTCGGAGCGTCCGCTGACCTGCCACAGGCAGGTGAGGCCAGGCTTGACCGAGAGACGCTGCTGCTGCCACCAGTCGTACTGGACAACTTCCTTGGCGATCGGGGGACGGGGACCCACGAGCGACATCTGGCCCAACAGCACGCTGAGCAATTGAGGCGTCTCGTCGAGGCTGGTGCTTCTCAGGAAGGCCCCGAAGGGAGTGATCCTCGGGTCGCGGCGATTCTTGAAGATCGGGCCGTCCTTTTCGTTGGCGATCGACGCCTGGCTCTTGTCGGCATCGACGACCATCGTGCGGAACTTGATCATCCAGAACGGTTTGCCCAGGTAGCCGAGGCGTTTCTGAAAAAAGAGCGGTTTGCCCTTGGTACTGACGAGAAGAACGGCGAACACGGCGGCCATGACGGGGGCCAGCATGGCCAGCAAGGTCAGGGAGCCGACGATGTCGAGGCAACGCTTGGCCAGGAGGTAGCCGCGGGTCCGAACGCCATCGGCGGGTACGAAGGCCTTCTCGTGCTCGATGGCGAGGCTGGACAGGGAGACTGCCTCGGGAGCGACAGGGCGGACCTGGCGTCGGGTTTTCGTGGTTTGGGCGGGATCTCGGAGGATAACGACCATCGTAAGGACTCCTGGCTGCGTTGCGACTTGGTAAGCCGGAACCGAGAAAGAGCAAACGGTGCGCCGTTGCTCTCGGGGAGCCAAGAACGGGCGGATATTGGCCGGTTTGTAGGGGCTTTGCGGATTGGCCGGCCTCGCCGGGAATCGGGGGGGCCCGGTGGGGGGAGGTCGCGGGGCAACTCGGTGTTGTCGGTTGACAACGGACGGTGCAGGTTGCGGAGGGAAACAAGCAGAGAGAAATCCGAATCTCGAAATCCGAAACAAGCACGAAATTCAAATATCAAATGATCGAAAGGGTGGACGTGAACCTCCCGGTTTCAGTCATTCGGATTTGGGAAATTTGAATTTGTTTCGGATTTCGGATTTCGGATTTCGGATTTGTTGCCCAGACCGTTGTACGTAGAGTTACAGCGCTTTGGGAGCTTCGCTGCGGATTCCGGGGATGGCGAACTGGGCGCAGAACTCGGCGATTTCGGCGCGGACTTTCGGGGCCGTGGCGTCGAGGTTGTCCATGTTGCGGCAGATTTCGTCGATCCAGGCGGCCACCTTCTCCATCTCCGGTTCTTTCATGCCCATGGAGGTGAGGGCCGGTGTGCCGAGGCGAACGCCGCTGGTGATGAAGGGTTTGCGGTGATCGCCGGGGACGGTGTTGAAATTGCCGATGATTCCGGCGCGGGCGAGGGCCTGGGCGACGTCCTTGCCGGTGAAATCGGCGTCGCGGAAGTCGAGAATCAGCAGGTGGGTATCGGTTCCGCCGCCGGTGAGGCGGACGCCGCGGGCGGCGAGCGATTCGGCCAGATGCTTTGCGTTTGCGGCGACCTGGGCGCCGTACTGGCGGAACTGGTCGGTGTCGGCTTCCTTGAAGCAGGTGGCCATGGCGGCGATGGTGTTCATGTGGGGGCCGCCTTGCAGCCCGGGGAAGACGGCGCGGTCGACGCGTTTGGCCAGGTTGAACTTGCTGTTGGGGTGGTATTGCTCCTGGTAGCGGTCTTCCACTTTGGAGAGGATGAAGCCGGCGCGGGGTCCGCGGAGCATCTTGTGGATGGTGCTGCTGACCATGTCGCAGTAGGGGACGGGGTCGGGATGGACGCCGGCGACGATCAGGCCGTTGATATGGGCGATGTCGGCGACGAGGTAGGCATCGATTTCGGCGGCGATTTCGGCGAACTTATCGTACTCGAGTTTTCGGGGGTAGGCGGTGGCGCCGACCCAGATCATTTTGGGTCGTTCTTCGAGGGCGATGCTGCGGATCTTGGCGAAGTCGAGGAGGCCGGTTTCGGGGTCGGGGCCGTAGGGGATCTGGACGTAATCACGACCGGAGAAGTTGACTTTCCAGCCATGGGTCAGGTGTCCGCCTTCGGGAACGGGCATTCCCATGACCTTGTCGCCGGGCTTGAGGACGGCGCGATAGACGGCCTGGTTTGCCGGGGAGCCGGAGTAGGGCTGGACGTTGGCGTGTTCGGCGCCGAAGAGCTTCTTGGCGCGATCGATGGCCAATTGCTCGATCTGGTCGACAACCTCATTTCCCTCGTAGTAGCGGGCCGCCGGATAGCCTTCGCAGTATTTGTTGGTGAGGATGGAGCCGCTGGCCTCGAGGACGGAGAAGGAGGCATAGTTCTCCGAGGCGATCATCTTGAGCGTGGTGGATTCCGCTTCGATCTGCTTGAGGATGAGCGAGTGAAGTTCGGGATCGGTTTGCTTGAGATGGGGATGACGTTCGCAGGAATCGGCCATTGCTCGGAACTCTCCGGGGATCGTGCAAGAGGGAGGCCGCGGGAGCGCCGGTCGGCCCCAAACCTTTCAGGATACTTGTCAGGCCTTTTCGGAGCAAGACGCTTGCGGGAGAAGGGTCGGCTTGGCGAGAGTTTGCGGCCGGTTCATTCGCGAATGCCTGGTGAGATTCCGCGGCTCCCCCCCATTGTGCGGCCGGCTGTAGCGGTTGCCCCAATCAGCCCTTTTTCGGTCCGTTGACGCGTTGCGGAATCCTCTCGGGCGAGAGCGGTTGACGCAGGGGGAACTTGAAAAAAACTCAAGGATCCATGGGAAAAGGAAGAGGTGTATTTTTCCCGGGGTCGATGGAGGTTGTGAGAGAAACTCTGCTCCATGAAGGAAGCCAAGGAGACCCAAAATGCGTGTTATTCGTACCATGATGGCTGTACTGTTTGTGCTGGCGTTGGGGCATGGAAGCCAAGCACATGCGCAGTACGGGCTCTATGGTGCTCCCTCGACGCTGCCTCTGTCGCCCGCTCAACCTGCACTCTCGTCGACGGTTTCCCAGAGCGCGCCGCTCTACGCCGACACAAATGCGAGGACCGGGGCGGTGGGCACGGGCCCCGTTGTGGTGAATTCGGCACCTGTTTACGGCAGGGAGGCGTACGCGAACCCGGTGTATGCCGATCCCGTCCGGGCCTATGGTGGGTATGCCCCGCCGGCGTATCCGGCTCGTCCCCAAGCGATGCCTAATGTGAACCCGGTTCCCTTTGCCGCCCCGCGCAGGATGCCGGTGATGCCCGCGTCCGTGTATCAGGGAGGCGCCAATCCGGCACTCCGACCCAGCCCGGACCCGGGAGTGCCGCAGCCAGGAACTCCCGGCTCGGTCAGCCAGATGCTTGACGGCAATGGCTATGGCCAACCGTCCGTTTATGCACAGGGCCCCGCATGCACGGCGGCTGTAGGCTGCGGTACGGCGTGCGAAACCTCCTGCCAGCCGACGTGTGCTCCTTGTGCCCCCTGCTGTCCGATGTGGTTCGGGTCGGTGGCGGCACTCTACATGGGGCGAAACGAACCGAATCGGTTGTGGACCTCTTACGAAACCAACAACAACCCGAACCAGTTGCCCACCGATGCGCGGACCAATTGGGCGGCCGGGGGCGAAGTGACGATCGGCCGGCTCTTCTGTTGTGAGACGTGCGATCCCTGTTGCGACCCTTATGGTTACTCGGGGTCTGTCTGTGGAGTTGGGTGCGGAAGTGTCCCGGCATGGACGTTCGGGATCGAGGCGACTTACTGGGGACTCGATTCGCTTGACGGCTATTCGACCCAAGCAATCAGCGGCGGATCCGTGAGCACGCCCCTGATTGTGAGCGATATCGAGTTCAGTGGCGTGAACGGCACGGTCTACTTCGACAGCGCCGAGGAACACACCGTTCGCAGGAAGAACGAGATTCACAACGTCGAGGTGAATTTCCTCAGTGCGGCCAGCGCCGCTCGCGCCGGCTATGGCAGCATGGGGAGCGTCGACGGTCCCTTCTCGATGGGCTGGGCCCTCGGCGTGCGGTACTTCCGCTTCGAAGAGAACTTCCTTTTCGGCTCCGTTGACTCGGGACACACGTGGGGAGAGAGCGGGGGCATCTACGAAGCCTACCTGGAAGACAACGTGCGAAACAGCCTGCTTGGATTCCAGTTCGGAGCCGACCTCAGCTACAACTGGCTCCCCAATTGGCGACTCTTCGCGGCGCCGAAGATCGGCCTCTACAACAATCACGTGGAGCACTATTTCACGATGCAACGGGGGGACGGAGTTGTTGCCAGCCCGACGGCGGCCAGCGGCGTGACCGATTCGTTTCCCGTTCAGAGCAACGAAGACGCTCTTTCGTTCCTGACAGAAATCGATCTCGGGCTGGATTGGCAAGTGGCCCCGAACTGGAGCGTGTTCCTGGGTTACCGGGTGGTCTTCGCGACCGGCATCGCCCTGGCGGACAACCAGATTCCCACCTACGTGGTCGACATTCCTGAAATTGCCGACATCGACACGAACGGCGACCTCATTCTTCACGGAGGCTTTGCCGGCGTGACCTTGCGTTACTAACGGGGATGGTCGGCTCTGGAGAGCCCTGCGGGCAAAACGTAGGTTGACTCTCCCGAGTCGACCCTGGCAACGTCAACGGCGCCCCGCCATCACTTGGCGAGCGGCAAGGTGAAGCGACCTTTCGTGCGATGGGATGCTGATGACGACTCGATGGCCGGCTCTGGGGAGCCAACCTACGGGGCCGAACTCGATCGACTGCCCGGAGTGTTTCTTGCGAGCGGAAGGTCAGACGACGAGGCTTGTGAGGGCGATGAAGCCGGGGTCGGTTCGGATGGGGTCGAAGTCCGATTCCTCGTCGACCAACTGGCGGAACGTGGGGTCGAGGGTCAGGGCGCGTGAGAGGTGGCGCAGGGAGCGGCGCACCCGTTGGCCGAGGCTGAGATAGCACGCCAGATTGTAGTGGAGGATGGCGCAACTCGACGAGTGTTCCAGGGCAAGTTCCATGGCGTCGATCGCTTGTTCGAGGCGACCGACCCGCTTGTAGCACCAGGCGATGGCCAGGGCGACGTGGGGATCTTCGGGGGCGAGCACCATGACCTTCGACAAGGGGACCAGGGCCTCGCAATAGCGTTCGAGGGAGCGAAGAGCCTCGCCGAGCAGAAACAGCCCGCGTGCGCCCAGGACATCGGAATCGCCGAGTCGATTGAGGGTGTCGATTGCCGCCTCAGGCATGTTCAACTCAAGATAGCCCTCTGCCCGGCGAAGGGTATGGACGCGTCGGATCTCGTCTCGATCGCTCAACACGGCATTTCCCTTGTGGCCAAGATCCAACCTTTGCGAGGAGCGGCGCACAAACCGATACGCCGAGGCCTATTAAGACGGCTAACAAAACCTATGGGGGGAAACCGTTCCACGCCCGCGGGAGGTTCCCTCGTGCTCTGTCACACTTAGGAATTGGGGAATGTCCTCGTGGAAGGCGTTGGCACTGGCTGACAAGCAGCCCATGGCACCCAAAATCCTAGGCTTGGCAGAGCCCTGGTTCTGCCAGGGTCTCTTAACGCACCCCGAAACCGGGGGCGTGCCGGCCCAAGGAATCGTACGCGTCAGCGTTGGAAGAGTCACGCGTTTTTCCGTGCAAATCGCGTTTTTTGCGTCGCGAGGTTTGCGGAGCCAGCTTCGAGGGGCTCGAACAAGGCACGGTCAGGGGCCACGCGAGGGGGGGCGGCCGGTGCGATGACGGAGCGATCGAGTTGGTTGTTCAGGCAGGCGCAGTGGTTGCCTCTTCGAGGATCTCGGCGAGGGACTTGCTCGGCGTCGAGAGTTTCAGCACGGGGGCGAACTCGGTGAATTCTTCATCCACCTGGGCCAGGATCTCGCTTGGCGTGGGACCGGTCGAGCCAGCGGCTTCTTCGAAGCTTGCCACGAATCGGTCGCAGTCGCTCCAGCAGGAGTCGCCAGTGGCGGGCAGGAGGGCGGAGAGCCCCACGGCGATTGCGGCGGCCTCTTTGGCGGGATCCTTGAGTCGGTCTTCCAGGTCGAGATGAGCTTCGATCAGGACGGCGAACTCATCGGGGAGGTTCCACTGGCGGGCAATCATGGCCCCTGCCTCGGCGTGGGTCCAGCCAAACACTTTCCGCTCGAGGTCCGACAGGCGAACCGTGCCGTCCTTTCGGGCATCGAGCAGCCTGTTGTAGGCGGCGGGCGCCTCCTTGGCGAGCAGGGGGATGGCCATGTCCTGGAGCAAAGCGGCGGAGAAGGGTTCCTCGGCCTCTTTCATTCCGAGCAGTTTGCCCGTGGCTCGCGCGAAGAGGGCGCGGCGGAGGGAGTCCTGCCAGAGGTTCTTCAGATCGAAGGGCCCGCACTTCGGATTGGGCATGAGGCTGAAGACGGCGCTCCAGAGGGCGAAGTTCTTGATCGTTCGGATTCCCACCAGAGTGATCGCGAGCTTGATGCTGGAGATTTCGCGGGAGAAGCCGAAGTACGAGGAATTGACAAAGCGGAGGACCTGTCCTGTCAGTCCGGGATCCGATTCGATGGGAACGGCAAATTCAGCCGGTCCGTTGGTCGGATCCTGCGACAGTTCCAGAAGTCGAATTGCACTTTGTGGTAACGCCGGAAGTTGCGCGTTGGCCAGAACTTTTTTGAGGTCGATTTGCGGGGCGGCGCCGGCGGACATAGGTTTCACCGTTTCTGAGATCCGTGGAATTCAGACAGAGCAGTTTGTGTAACAACTCTAGGACACATCTCACGGGGTGGCAATTGAATCAGGTGGGTCATCTTCCAGTAGTATTCACAGATCGGAACAGATATGCCGGTCGTGGCGTTGAGACGACATCCGGCCTTTGGGGGTGATGCCGATTTTCAACCTTTCCGGGATCGCTTCGCTCTTCTCTGGGGTTCGTAACTCATTCTCTCGGAGTAGGTTACGGCGAGCAGGCTGGGGTGCGAGGCAGCGTGGTGTGCCGTTTGCATGAAGGGAGGTTCGTACTCGAAACGCGGGGCGCCGCCGCGGTTTGTCTGGTGGCGTGCCTCAAATCCGGGATAGGGGAACGAACCATTGCGTTGGATTGTGTGGATTCTCGCCGTACTTTTTTTGGTTGGCTGGGTCGGGATCAAGCTTCCCCCGATGGTTCCGGCGAGCGAACATGCCGCACCCGATGTTTGGCGTCGAACGCGGGATGGCTGGGAACGTGCCGAGTGGCTTCTCCCCCAGCCGGCGGCCTTTCCGGCCTGGCTTCACCCGGCATTTCTGGCTGCTTTTCAGTTGGGGGCTTCCCTGGTGTGCCTCCACCGTTTTTCTCGCAGGCGCGAGCGAGAGGCGGCTCAAGAGTTGCCTTCGGGATCGCAGCCGTCCGCAGTAGCCCAGCCGGCTTTTTTGCGGGCGAGGAATTTCTCGTACTGGTTTCGATGAATTGCCTGGCGAGCGTCGGCCATAAGCCGCTGGTAGTAGGTGATGTTGTGGAGTGAGAGAAGGATCGGTCCGAGCATTTCCCCGGCCATGAAGAGGTGGCGGAGGTAGCCTCGGCTTCGGCGGCAGGCGGCGCAGGGGCAGTTTTCTTCGAGGGGCCGCTCGTCGCACTGGTGTTTCCGGTTGCGGAGCCGCAGGGTTCCTTCGTCGGTGAAGGCCAGGGCGTTTCGGCCGTTGCGCGTGGGCATGACGCAATCGAACATGTCGACGCCGCGGCGAATTCCTTCGAGAAGGTCTTCGGGGCGTCCAACTCCCATCAGGTATCGGGGCTTGTGGGAGGGCATGGCCGGCACGGTAGCGTCGAGGGTCCGGTACATGGCTTCGGGCGGCTCGCCCACGCTCAGTCCGCCGATCGCGTAACCGGGAAAGTCGAGTTCGCCGAGGCGTTCGGCGCACTCGGCTCGCATGGCCGGATCGAGTCCGCCTTGGACGATGGCGAACTGCGCTTGATCTTCGCGTGTGGCCGCGTCACGGCAACGTTTTGCCCAGCGGACGGATCGCTCCATGGCATCGCGAAGCACCTCGTCGGTATTGGGCAGGCCGACGACATGGTCGAGAACCATGGCGATGTCGCTGCCGAGGGCTTCCTGGATGCGAACGGCGGCTTCCGGGGTGAGGTGGAGGAGGCTCCCGTCGATATGGGACCGAAACACGGCTCCCTCTTCGTTCACCTTGGTCATCTTGGCGAGGCTGAAGAGTTGGAAGCCTCCGCTGTCGGTGAGGATGGGGCCGTTCCAGCCCATGAAGGCGTGGAGTCCGCCGAGGGCGCGGACGACCTCTTCCCCGGGGCGCAGGGTGAGGTGGTAGGTGTTCGCCAGGAGGACGCGCGTTCCGGTCGCATGGACCTGTTCGATTTCCAGGCCTTTGACGGTGGCGGCGGTGCCGACCGGCATAAAGGCGGGGGTCTGGACGACGCCGTGGGTGGTGAGGAAGGCGCCGGAGCGCGCAGGGCAAGCGTCGTCGCTGGCGTGGATTTCGTAGGAGAAAAGGGAGTCGCTCACGTTGCCGTGTGGTTCAGTCGCCGCGGAGTTTCAGGCCTTGGGTCGTGAGCTTGTCGCGAACCTCGTTGAGGCTGGTAACGCCGAAGTTTTTGCATTCGAGCAACTCGTCTCCCGTTCGACGCAGCAACTCGCCGATGGTGGTGATTCCGAGTCGAACCATGCACTTGCGTGCGCGAACGGAAAGGCTCAGGTCAGAGATGGGGCGGAGGAGCACGGCCTGTTCGTCGGCGCTGAGCGATTCGGTGTCGATGGCCTCGGGCATGTGTCGCTCGGCGGCCATCTGGCCGAGGTGGAGGCCCTTCGAGGCGAGCATGTCGCGGATTTCGATCAGGCTGGTTTCGCCGAAGTTCTTGCTGGCCAGCAGTTCCTGCTCCGTGGACCGGCACAGGTCGCCGAGAGTCATGATGCCCATCTTCTGGAGGCAATTGCGACTGCGGACGGAAAGCTCAAAGTCGGTAACGGGCAACGACAGGACCTGGCTGACGCGGTCGCGTTTCTTCTGTGCGTCTTCGTCGTAGAACATGTCGCCCGAGGCTTGCGCGTCTTTCAGGAAGAGCTTGGCGCGTTCGTGCTCGGGGAAGACATCGAGGACGCGGCGGTAACACTGGACGGCGCGTTCGAACTGGCCTCGGTCCTCATAGACGAGGCCCAGGTTGAGCAGGGCTCCCACATGGGAAGGAAAGCGAGCCGCCGATTGCTTGTAGAGTTCGAGGGCCGTTTCATCGTTTCCGTGGCGGTCGTTTTCCAGGGCGAGCCCGAAGAGGGCGCCGGGGTGTTTCCGGTTGGTTTCGACGGCTCGCTCGTAGAGGGCGACGACTTCCGCCGGATTGCCACCGAGGACAGCCACGGTAGCGCCACGCTGGTAGAGATATTCGGCGGTCTGCTCGACGGCTCCGGAGAGTTCATCCAGTTCTCGCAGTGCCGCCTGAGGGTCTCTCGCGTAGCGGAGAGTCTCCACGCGTCCCAAGGCGCAGGTATCGCGGTCGTAGCCGGCTCGGGAGGCTGCTTCGAAGCTCTCGAGGGCAGCCGGGTAGTTTCCCAGGCCAAAATGGCACTTGGCGAGGTAGAAATGGGCCAGGGCGCCGCCATCACCGCGTTGCAGGGTAGAAACGCCCGCCGGGTAATTCCCCAGCAGGTAGAGGCAAACACCAAGGACCACGTTGCTTGCGGGGCTCGGATCCTCTTTGGCTTCCAGTTCCTGAACCGCTTCTCGGAGGACGCCCAGCTGGGTGTAGTCCGCGGCAATTGCGTCGAGAATTTGCTCGATCTCACGAGGTCCGAAAGTCCCGTTGATCAACACAACCTGTTTCAGATCGAAATCCAGGCCTTGCGCCATGCTGAGAGACTCCTCGATCCGGTATAGAGAAAAAAAAAGAGCCAGCGGTGGGAGTTGAACCCGCAACCCCAGCATTACGAATGCTGTGCTCTGCCGATTGAGCTACGCTGGCCGATGTCGGCAATTCGAGAAGCCTCCCGAATGGGGGGAGGGTGCGTTGCCACGAAGTGCCGAATACACAAATATATCGGCTCGGGGCGGTTCCCACAAGGCGATCCAAGGGGACATAAGGGCAAGAAAAGTCGGAAGCCTGGCCTATCGGCGAAGCCGAAGGGGGAGAGGGTGGGTCAACTTTCCGTGGGCTCGACCCAGGGAACGGCTTTCTGGGAGGCTGGGGTGGTGACGGTTGGGGGTTCTGCCCGCTCGAGTTCGAGCTCGGTGACGATCACGTCCGAAACAGCCCGGATTTCGAGGGTTTCGTTGATTCGCTTCTGGAGTTGGTTTTTCAGCTCTTTAAGGGCCGGGTCATTAAAATCCCCCCCGTGGGCGGTTCTCAGCAGTTCCTCCACGTTCTGGCGGACCTTCTGGCGCCGCGCTTCGAGGAGTCGACGGGCCGGTTTTTCTGCCTGCCGGACCAATTCGATATAGAGGCAGAAATCAGCCTCCGTGACTTGGCCCGGTTCGTGCTCTTCGGCGACAAACCGATATTCTCCGAGGGGGATTTCCTGGGCGGCGATGGGGCGAGCCTGGAGGGCCAGGGAGCGGAAGTAGAAGACGCCCGCAAGGTTCGCCAGGATCGAGACGATCAGGGCGATCGGGAGCGCGTAGGAAGAAACCGATGTTTTCGGCTTGCTCGTCCCCGCGGTCGGCGTGGTTTGGGCAGTCTCCTCGGGAGGATTGGCTGGCTGCTTCTGTTCCGGTGCCATGGCTGCTCGGGAGCAATAGGAGGAGAGTTTGGTTCGGGCGGGGCGCAGGCTGTGTGCCCCAAGCCCTGGCGCAACTCTAGCTCATGGTGGGGAGCAGGGGGGAAAGAAACGCGTAGGCGCATAAAAATGGGGGCCTCTGCCGGACCGTAATCCACAACGGTCCAACCGGGTGGCAAGGGCAAGGTGGCCACCCGATCAAATTCCGCCAGAGGCCCCACGGGCCAGTCCCAAATAACGCAACCGTTTTGGGTGCCTATCTATAGATGCAAGGCGCGTGCCAAACTGACTTGCCGTTTGATTTTGAATGACGCAATGACTGCAAATCTTTTTATAACTATTGGTTGCGAAATTCCGATTGGACTGCACGGGCGCTGGAGCGGTTGCCTGCCGCATGTATCATCGTGATACAAACGTCGCAGATCGCTGCGGCACAATCGAGTCCCCAGTCGTGAAACCACCCGTAGGTGGCACGGATGTCACTGACAGCGTTAATGGAGGGGCGAAGTCTATCCCTAACATGGGGGGGCATGCCCCGGGGCGAAGCGATGGGCGTGGACAGTCAATCCTCACGCCCATCGCTTCGCTCTGAGCGTGCCATCCACTAGCCACGAGGGTACTGTCCCCAACTTATTAGCCTGCAACACACTATGACCAGGCGACGACGCTTCACGAATAATCCGGGCGAGCCCAAGGAGACGCTCTCATCCGGTAGATTTCATTCGCCCGCCTGCTCTATACTGGGTCTGCTTGGCAACAGAGGCCAGCCGAACGCTTTTTGCCCCCCGCTTGGAGTAATTTGGTGCCCGAGTTTTCTTCGTCGCCTTCAGAAACGGCCAGGCATGTGTTGATTTCCGTCAATCCGAAGGCGGGACGTCGATCGGTGAACAGCCGAGTGGAGCGATTGACTGAGAGTCTTCGAAATGCCGGTTTCGAGGTGGAGGCGAAGACGGATTTGGCGGAGGTAACCGGCCAGGCCAACGAACTGCATCGCGAGGGACGTCTGCGAGCCTTGGTAGGAGCGGGGGGGGATGGAACGGCGGCGGAGTTGACGAATCGGACGGAGCCCGGGGTTCCGATCTCGCTGCTTGCGGCGGGCACGGCCAATCTTCTTGCCAAGCATTTTGGCTTGTCGGGGAATCCGGACAAGCTGGCTCGAACAATTGTGTCAGGCCGGGTCTGTCCCTTGGATGCGGGGCGAGCGAACGGGCGTCTGTTTCTGGTGATGATTGGTTGCGGATTCGATGCCGACGTGGTTCGCCAGGTGCATGAGCACCGCGAGTCGTGTTCTCGTCGTGGGGGCCACATTGGCTATACGACCTATTTCAAACCAGTTTGGCGATCGGTCCGTAGTTATCGATATCCGGAAATGCAGGTATACTGCGACGAGGCCGAGGAACCGGTTGGGGCCCACTGGGCGTTTGCGTGCAATCTGCCCCGATACGGTTGGGGAATACCGCTGGCTCCCAAGGCGAAGGGAGATGACGGGGTCCTGGACGTGTGTACCTACGGCGGGAGTTCGCTGCTGCGGGGCTGCTGTTTTGCGGCGGCGGCCCAATTCGGAGGTTGGCACCAACGGCTCCCGGGCTGCCGGATGCAACGGGCTGCCAAGCTCCGTTTTACCTCGGAGGAGTCGGTTGCTTACCAATTGGACGGGGACCCCGGCGGCGTGTTGCCGGTGGAGGTCGAAGTGTTGCCCAAGCGGCTCGCACTCCTCGTCCCGGATCGATAGGCTGTTCGCGCTGCTGAAATGGAATCCGCTGTGCCAGAGAACCCCGTCACTGTTGGCCCCTATCGCTGCGGTCATGGCGAGCCGCTTCTCGTCATTGCCGGTCCCTGCGTTCTCGAAGACGAGGCGGGGAGCGTTCGGATTGCCCGGCGTCTCCAGGCGGATCTGGAGGGAATGCCGGTCCAGTTGGTGTTCAAGGGTTCGTTTGACAAGGCGAATCGCACAAGCGTGGAGTCGTATCGGGGACCAGGATTGAAGGCCGGCCTGGAGATTCTGGATGCGGTCAAGCGCGAGACGGGTTTGCCGGTGACGACCGATATTCACGAGGCGTCGCAGGCATCGCGGGTGGCCGAGGTTTGCGACCTGTTGCAGATTCCGGCCTTCCTGGTGCGTCAGACCGACCTATTGCTTGCGGCCGCGGCCACGGGGCGAGCGGTGAACGCGAAGAAGGGCCAGTTCCTTGCGCCGTGGGACATGAAACACGTGGTCGCCAAGCTGGAGGCAGGGGGTTGCCGCAACGTGTTGCTGTGCGAGCGTGGCACTTTTTTCGGTTACGGGCGCCTTGTCAACGACATGCGGAGTCTGCCGCAAATGCAGTCGCTGGGGGTCCCTGTCGTTTTTGATGCGACTCACAGCGTGCAGGAGCCGGGAGGGCAAGGAGCGACCTCCGGCGGGCAACGGGAGATGGTGGAACCCCTGGCCCGCGCGGCGATCGCCCTGGGAGTGGACGGTCTTTTCTTCGAAACTCATCCGGACCCTGACCGGGCTCCCAGTGACGGGCCCAACATGGTTCCCCTTGAACAGTTTGCGTCGATGCTCAATCGCCTCGTCGCCATTCGCAGGACGATCGAGGATCTTCCTCGATGCGACGTGCCTTCCTGATCGACTATCTGAATTCCCGAACTTGGAATCCCCATGAAACGAACCGCATTGGCTGCCGTTCTTGTCGTCCTTCTCGCCAGCGTGTCGGTCCTCCTGTTGCCCGGATGTCGGGACCAGGAAGACTCCGGCCCGGGCCCCAGCACGGGGGAGGGCAACGTTCTCTGGCGGAATGAGCTGTTCGATTTTGCCATGGATACCCTGCTGAACCGCTCGAACGAGTTTTTCTCGGAGGAGACCCGTCAGAAGACGATGAATCGGCTGGACCAGTGGATTCATCAGCAGAAGCCTCTGGAGGATTGGAAGCCGGACCCGGTGATCGCGGGAGCGGCTGAAGACCTGGAGGCGGGAGCGAAGCAAGTGATCCAGTTGGCGGGGCGAGTTAGCAAACTGCAGCAACAGGGTGACGCGGGACCGCTTGACGACATGCCCGGCGAGTTTCGTTCGGGAGGCCAGCGGTTGCACACGGCGGGGCTTCGACTGGCGTTGCTCGATGTGATCCAACTGGGTTCCCAGATGGTGGCGATGGGGGATCTGCTGGACAAGGCATTGGCCGACAATTCGGGGAACGAGGAGCAGGCCAGGGAAGCGATTCGAGCGATTTTCTCCAAGCTTGATCCGGCCGAATTCGGTCGTCTGGGCGTGGAGATCCTGGCGTTTGCCGATCGAATCGATCCGTCCGCTCTCAAGTTCGGCCCGATGGACAGCATGATGTTTCAAGAGGCCGTTTGGCTTCGGGACGTGGCATCGTGGGCCGGTGGCACCGAGTTGGACGATCCGGTAAAGCCGGCAATCGCCCTCTTCGACTGGGTTGTCAAGAACGTGCAACTCGCTCGGGAGCCCGGCGTAGACGGGTCGGTGGCCCAATCGCACGTGTTTCAGACGCCCTGGGAAACGCTGCTTTTCGGGCGGGGAACGGGGGTTGATCGGGCCTGGTTGTTTGTCCTGTTGGCGCGTCAGAAGAACATCGATGCGGCGCTGCTCGGTTTCGTGAATGAAAACAACGTGTTGACGAAGCTCTGGGGCGTAGGCGTGCTGATCGAGGGCAAGATCTACCTCTTCGAGCCCGTGCTCGGATTGCCGGTCCCGAAGCCCGGTACCCAGAAACTGACGGAAACGGGCATGACCTTCGAGCTGGCCACGCTCGATGAGGCGGCCACCGACCCGGCCGTGTTGGAACAATTCTCTCTATTCACGAAGGGCGACTACGTTGTTCGTCCGGAGGATATGCAGCGAGTGGTAGCGTTGATCGAAGCCGGTCCCGCCTGCGTTTCTCAGCGGATGAAGATGGTCGAAAATCGCCTGACGGGCGGGCAGAAGATCGTGTTCACGTCGGACGCGACCGCCCAAATCGAAAGATTCAAACAGAACCCCTTCGTGGTGGACGGTCGCATGTGGCCTCTTCCGTATCGGACGCTGTGGCATGAGATTCGTTTTGCACGGGAGCGGAAGCAGTGGATGGACAAGATGCTTGAGCCCTTCCTGTTTCCTCCCCAGATGCCGATTCTTTGGAACGCGCGGAGCTACCACTTCGAAGGGAAGTTCACTGGGAGGCCTAGCGCCGCCATGTTCTATCAAGCGGCCCGCCGTTCCGACTTCTCGATGGATAGCGAGAGCATGATCCCCGAGGACGAGAAGATGTGGCACGAGATCAAGATCGATGCGAGTTATTGGCTCGGGTTGATGATGGCCCAGTCGGGCAACTATCGAGCGGCAGAGGACTACTTGAAGACCCGTGTGTTGGGCGCCGACCCGGGAGGCGAATGGGAATCGGGAGCGGCTTACAACTTGGCGCGTTTGGCGGAGACGGTGGGGGATGTTGACCTGGCGATCGATCTGCTGGAGATTCCCACGGGCATCCCGCAGCAGATTCAGGGCAATCTTATCCGCGCCCGCTGGCTTCGGAAGGCGGCGGGCAAGCCGGTTCCCGTCTTGAAGGACCCGGAGGCGTCCAAAGAGTCGGCGTCGGAAGCGAAGAAGGACTCGGCAGCGGCCCCGGAGGCTGAATCCAAGGAAGAGCCGTCGAAGGCGAAGCCCGCGGAAGAGGCGTCCGCGGAGTCGGAGAAGACGCCGGCCCCGGAAAAGAAGGAGACACCTCCCGCGAAGGCGGAAGAAAAGAAGGGGCAGCCGCCCGCCAAGGTTGAGGAGAAGAAGGAAACACCTTCCCCTAAGGTGGAAGAGCCTTCCGAGCCGAACGATCCGGAACTCGCCAAAGAGCCGCAACCGGCCAAGCCGAAAGAGGGCTCGCCGGAGCCTGCCGCCGAACCTGTGAAAGACCCGGAACCGACCAAGCCGGTTGAATAGTCCGCAAGTTGGGCAACAATGGTCTTCTGCAGCGTCACTCGTTGACGCATGAGCCGCAAGATTGTCGGTGTTGCGAAACAACCGGGGCGAGCCGTTGCGGATATCCTCTTGCGGCTTCGCCGCCCGGACGTTTCCCCGACATAGCCGAAGAGCATGGCAAAGACACTTGCGGGAGGAACATCCGGGCCACCCAGGTGAACGATCAATCACCACGCCCATCGCTTGCGCTCTGAGCGTGCCACCCATTGGAAATCCGGACTGGCCGGTTTGATCCTGAAACCGGTTCATGAAAACGGGACATGCCGGCCTTTCCCAAGATCGCACCAGGGGATCTCGGAGAAAGAAACCGGCATGTCTCGCGGTCCCATTCGTCGCTGTCGTTTCCGAAGCGGCGAAGGCCCTCTCGCCGCCAACCCCTCTCTTTCATCCTTGGCTTTCCGATTTTTAGTACTGGGAGAGGATCAGCTTGCCGTCGGCTCGGTTGGCCAACTGCTGGTACAGTTCGACTTCGATCGTTTCACTGAGGAAGTGGACGGCGCCGTCGCCGTAGGCGAAATTGCTGCCGCCCGGGTGTTCGCTGCTGAATCCGCCGACGTAGAACTTATCGCGTTTGACTTGCTGTGCCGGGGGCGTCACGCCCCGGTTCCGTTGGGTTTCTTCCGCGTTGATGAGCTCGCCCGCATTGCGCAGGGTGGCCCGGGTTCCGGACATCCAACCCAGGGTGTCGTCTTCGGTGACGATCTTCTCTCCGACGAAGAGCGTGTGGGAGACGCCGTCGGGGATTTCCTTGTAGGCGATGCCGCTGTTGAGGAAGAACACCCCGTCGTTGTCGTCGTTGATTGGAGTTTCCGTGGAGGCGTGGCAGCCGGCGTAGTTCGAGAATCCCACGTCATCACGTTCGCGGCGCGACCAACTGGACGGACACATGAGCATGGTGATCTCTGCTTTTCGGACCTCGTCGTTGGCCTTGTCGTAGACGCCCACGCTGAAGTCGATGTGGCGGTAGGTTGTCACCTCTTCGAGGAAGGGGAGGATTTGCGAGATCCAGTTGTGATGGTAGCCCTGGGCCTCGTTGGCGATGGGGCCTTCTTCATCAATGGTTCCGGGCGGATAGACGCCGTGGCTCATGTTGTAGTTCTGGACGGCCAGGATGATCTGCCCGAGGTTGTTGGTGCATTGGCATCGCCGGGCTGCTTCTCGGGCCGCCTGAACGGCGGGCAGCAGCAAGGCGATCAAAATACCAATGATGGCGATCACAACGAGTAACTCGACCAGTGTGAATGCGTTTGATTGTCTGTGTCTCATGACGACCCTCCTCTCGACGGGCTATCGTTTTGCTTGTTGTTTTTAGGAGCCGCTATCAAAACCACAGGCTGCGCACATGGACGCCCGTGGAAGAATCACTCGTTTTGTCAGGGGCTCTTCGCTTCTGACGAAACGTGGCGAGGCAGGCGGAGCGTGACCTCCCTCTGGAATCCGGTGGGCGTGGTGGCTCCGGTATCGAACTGGACGCGAACGCGCACCAGGCGGCCTTCGGGTACATCCTCTGTTTTCAAAACATCGATCGTAACCTCACCCTCGTTTCCTTCTCCCAACGCGTCGGGCGGAACCTCCCAGGTCTCGCCGTCGTAGTCAGGAGTCTTGGCCAGTTCGCGGAAGGCTCGCTGAACTCCCGCCTCGGCGAGCCACAGGGCCTGTTGCTGGCAGGCCAGGACATGCATCTGGCGGTGACGGATCAGCACGGTGCGGATCAGGCTCGCCCCGAGCATGGTCGCCACGAGCAGGCTGATCAGGACGATCACCAGAACCGAGCCCTTGCGACGCGGTAATTTACGGACTGGGCGGACGTACATGGGCCACCTCATGGTGTTTTGGGGGCGGGCGACGGTTGGAACAAGCCGACGGCAGTGTCGATTTGCAGGACGGGATGCGTAGCTTTCCCGATCGTTTCGATCGTGTCGCACTCCAGTTCGAGCGAGGCCACGGAGGAAGGACCGTCCGTCTTCAGAACCCAGTGGGCGGTGCAGTTTTCCGGGAGACGGTAGGTCTCGCGATGGACGATTTTCTCGTTGCGGCTGTGTTCGCGCCGAATCTGGCGCCCGGCGACGATGTAGCGTATGACCTCTTTCTCGCGGAGCGTCAGTCGCAGGTCGTTGGCCTGGTGGTTCTCGTCGGTTTCGCCCTCCTGGTCGGCCGAGCGGGCCTGGTGGGCGTCGGTTCGCAGTTGGACCGCCAGACGCTGCCACTCCATGTCGCCGAAGCTGTCGTCCTGCATTTGCTGGTACGCAACGTGCATGCCGCTCATCGACACGGCAACCACGGTCATCGCCGTTCCGATCATGGCGATGGCTGCCAGGCATTCCACGAGGGTGTAGCCGTTGTGTTTTCTCACGATTCATCCTCCTCGGTGCGGTACTTCCATCCGACCAGTCGCACGCAGTCGCGAGGACGTTCGGAGCCGCTTTGCCACTCGATCCGAACCGTGATGCGTCGCACGTCGTTTTCCTCTTTGGCCACGTCGACCGTCAACTTGGCCTCGGGGAGTTGCTTGTGGCCAGTCTCGGAAAGGCTGAGTGCCGACAGGGCCTTGCTCGCCGTGTCATTCCAGGAGCGTGCGATGACGGCTTCCATCAGGTTTCCGGCTTCCTGGGTGGCCACGGCATATTGGCGTGCGAGGCGGCGCTGTTGGCTGGCCATGACCAGGAGCTGGGCGACGATGACCACGAGCGCCATGGACAGGCCCACGGCCATCATCGCCTCGTGGAGGATGAAACCTCGTTTTGTTCTGCGATGGTTCATGACAGGCTCGAGATGAGTTGGAACAAGGGGGACAGGAGACCGAGCGCGACAAACAGGACGAAGACGCCCATCACGATGGTTGCGATTGGAAAGGCCACATTGACGAAGGCGCGGAGGTGATACGCGGTACGGCGCGTGTTGCTTTCCGACATTTCGTCCAGGGCCCAGGCCAGGTTGCCGGATCGTTCGGCGGCGCGGAATACGGCGGCCTCCGGTCGCCGGACGATGTCGGCATCCTGAAGGCATTCGATCCAATCGACGCCCTGGTCGATTCGCCTCGCCGTTTTCTGAAGTCGTCGTCGGAGTCTTGTCCTCGTGACGTAGCCTGCAATGAGACGCATCATTTCGGGCAGAGGACGATTCTGGCGAACCGCGTGGGCAAGCCAATGCATGATCACGCTCCGATCAGCGCACTGCCAGCCGGCAACGAGCCAGGGCATGGAAGCCGGCGACGTACCCGCGTAGCGGAAGAGGGCCCGATCCGCCACGATCACGAGCACGATGAAGGCTACCAGCGGAATCAGCCAATAGTGGGCGATCACGCTCGTAACCCCTACGAGCAGCTTCAGCGCGGAGGGGGCTTCGAGCCCGAATTCGTCCAGGATCTTCAGAAAGGCGGGCACGATCTTGAGCATCATGAAGGTGAGCACAACGGAGGCGAACAGGACCAGGAAGATCAGGTAGAGGAGTCGTTCGGACGCGTTGCGAAGAATCTGGCCGGTCTCGTCGTTGGTTCCGAGGGATCGGCGGAGGGCGCCGCCGAGGTTCCCGGTCTGTTGGCCCAATTCGGCCGAGAGGAGAACCGACTCGGGAAAGTGGAGGCGGGAACGGCGCAGGGCGAGGGCGAGGGGCAGGCCCGCTTCGAGGTATTCAGCGAGGTCGAAGGCTCGAGCGCCGATATGGTCGTGTCGCTCACTGGCAAAGGCTCGTGCCGCCGTTTCGAGGGGAATGTCTCTTTCGGAAGCCAGCATGAGGGTCCAGAGCAAGGATCGTCGTTCCGTGCTCCGGAAGCGGAAGGCGAGGGAAGGAAGAACCATGGCCATGATGACCCAGGCAGGGATGAAGAGGGGGCCCGCCACCAGTCCCACGGCCACGAACAGCCCGACCACCAGGAGCGTCCAGGCAAGCGTCGCCACGAGGTCGTATCCGCGTTCACCGGGCGTCGCATGCCCGAACGCCTGCGTTCGATTCCGCCACATGAGGATCACCGATCCGGCGATCATCATTCCGAACGGAATGGGCAGGTACTGGAGTGGTTCCGACATGGCGGTGTCCCTCACGAGAGGCAGGAGATGAGCTTGATCAACGGCAGAAACAGGGCGGAGACGACGGTCGCGATCGTGCAGCCGATGAAGATGAACAGGAGAGGCGGCAGGGCCACGTGGAGCCAGAAGGCACGCATCCGGACGCGATCTTCGAGCATCTCCCGCCCCAGTTCGAGGGAGTCATCAAGGGCCCCTGCCTCTTCTCCCCAGTGGATGAGCGGGACGAGGGTGGCCGGCACTTGTCGCTGGGTGGCCATGGCCTGCGAAAGAGAGCGACCCCGGGCGACGCCGTCGGCCAGACCCTCGGCAATCCGCGAGACATTCGCATTGGCCACGCCGTCGGCCGACGCACGCAAGGCATCGAGCAATGTCATTCCGTTTCGAAGGAGTACGCGAACCAGTCCCAGCCACTCCATCAAGGCCAGCCAGTGCCAGAGGGGACCCACGACGGGGGCCGAACTGAGCAGTCGATGCCAGCCGCTCCGTCCCAGGGAGTTGCGCACAAGGAGTGCGAGGATTGCGAGCACCAGGATCGTTGCGGGCACGATCACCCAGCCGAATGCCCGAAACCTGAGCAGGGCCAGGGTAAGGACCGGAAGCTCGACGCCAAACTCTTCGAAGATCTGGCCGAACTGTCCGATCACTCCGGCGAAGATGAGGCACAACAGGACCGTGGCTAGGACGAAGACGAGAAGCGGGTAGGTCATGCCGTCTCGAATGGACTGGCGCAAGGTTCCGGCGCCTCGGTAGTATTCAACCAGTTCGGTGAGGGCGGGCCCGAGTTGTCCGGTGCGGATAGCCGCCTGGACCATGCGCGTCACATGCTTGGGAAGAGCCGAGCGGGAGTGCTCGAGGGCTTCTTCAAGAGTTTGGCCCCGCTCGATCTCGGTGGCGAGGGCGTCGAAGACGCGTGCGAGGCGAGGGCTGTCGCTTTCTTCGGCGGCAGCGCGAAAGGCGGGCGCCAGGGGAAGTTCGGCGGCGCTCAATTGGGCTACGCTTTCCACCAGTTCCTGGGTTTCGTCGCGGCTGAGTCGTTCCACGGGGGGCGGTGGAGCGGAGGCCGAATCGGCCTGGATGATCTCCAGGATTCGGAGTTCCTTCTCCTCCAGCAGGTGCCGTGCTTCTTCCACGGAGGACGCCTCGACGTGCCCGTCGACGCGCTGTCCGGAAGCATCTTCTGCAAGGTATCGATAACTGACCATATCAGGTTCCCAGGGCGGCATGGCCGCCGGCCACGGTTAGTAGATCAGGGGCGCCGAAAGTTGATAGAACAGTCTCAGAAGCGGGACAAAGGTGATGATTCCGCACACAAGCGTTGCGGCTCCTCCGGCGAACACGGTGAGCCACATGGGCAGGTAGATGGCAGTCCATGCAGCCTTTCTGGCGGCTCGGGCGCGGTAGACCGCGGCGCTTCTTTCCAGGGCCCCGGCCAGGTCCTGCTGGCAATCTCCGGACATGAGCAGCCAGCCCAACAGGGGAGGAAGTCCAGCAGGCAGGTCTTCACGCTCCTTAAACCGTTGTCCTTGCCGCAGCCGCTCGGTCACCTCGCCGGCCACCTGGACGATCGTTCGATCGCCGCTTGCCTCGGCGGCGAGACCCAGGGAGTCTTCCAGCGGGACCTGCGATCGAATGAGCAGCGCCATGACCTCGCTGAAGGTGGCCATCCGTCCCAATTGAATCGTTCCGCGAAAGCCGCCTCGGCGCGCGGGGCGGTGGAAGCCCGACCGGCCACGCCAGGTCCAGACGGCGCGTCCCGATCGGCGCCACCAAAAACGAAAGACAATCGCGGCTATGAGAGGCAACGGGATGGCCCACCACATGGCCGTCTCGCGGAGCGTGGTTAAGAAGCTCAAGAACGGATCGTCCTTGCCGATGAGCATCGACTGGGCGTGCAGGACGACCGGGACCAGGTGGGAGAGCAGGGCCAACAAGAGTACGTAGGCGAGGCTGACAACCACCACGGGATAGACGAGACCGGCGCCGACGATGCGTCGCAAATCAGAGACGCGGCGAGCGGTTGCGGAGAGGGACTCGAGGGCGGCGGCCAGACGGCCGGATCGAATCCCGGCCTCGACCACGGCCCGCCATACCGGTGGGAAGGTGTGGTCGTCGTCTGAGAGGATCGTGGTCAGGCTCTCGCCCGAGCTCATTCGGGAGACCAGTTGTTGGGCAAGTCTTCCGGGGGTGCCGGGCAAGTCGCCTCCCAGGGCCTCCAGGCCCTGTTCGAGAGGGATGCCGGCGCGAACCAGGGCGGCCATTTCGTCATTCAACGCGATCAACTGGTCGAGGCTGATCGCACTCCCGTTGGTATTCCCGGCAGATGCCACGGCTTACTCCCTAACCTCAGGGATCGTTATGTTTTTGACAGTGATTCGGGACCAACGGGAGCAGCCCACCTCAGCCGAGCGGTAGCTCGCATTGGTTGGTGGCCCTGCCGTCCAGGGTCTGCAGATCAAGCCGAACGCCGCACAATCCGGAAGTTCGGCAGATCAGGGGACCGGCCTGCCGGGTCGCTTGCAGAACGCAGGGCCCGGAAGGATGGGGCACAGGGTAATCAACGACGAAGTGCGGTCGCGCGCACGGCGAATTCTCCGATTTTTTTCGGGGAGCATTATCGGGTGGGTCGAGAGTCCCGCTCGCTTTGGGGGATGTAATGCCTACAGATCCACCACAAACCGGCGAGACAACGGCAGTGGGCGGGATCGGGTGTTGGCGGGAATCTGAAATCGCTCTGTGTTCCGCCAAATTCCCCGCGGTCGGTTTGGCAATTGCGAATTCCAGGGTAGATTTCCCTGGAGATGGGAAGCGTGCTTTCCATTCTTGCGGCATTCCGACGTCGCAATCCGGGCGGGAACTCGAAATGCGATACGATGCACGAGCGATCGTGATGGGAGTCTGTCGCGCGACGAGAGTCCGGACCGACACGCGTACGTGGAGCCCGCTGTCGTCCCTGCACCATGGAGCCATTAGGACGGATCCGCCGATCGGTGACCGATCCTACTGCGGCTTGCATTTGCGTTTCAAGGAAGGCCCGATCGAAGACGTCCTCGGGAAGTGAGACGTCTTGGATCGCGTCTTCCTTTTTTTGTTCTCTCACCGTGCAAGGAGTGGCGGGGAGACGTCGTTCGCAACTCATTGTGCGCGAGGCGTTTCCGAGCGACGGAGAAGTCGCGGAGATTCTTTTCCAATTCTTCGGAAAGTCGGCCTTGACGCGTTTCCGGAATATCCTTATCCTGCCCGCCTCATGAGTGATTCATGAGGTCGTTCAAGGATGAACGGCACGGGAAACCTAAGGGTTTTCCACGCACCAAGGTCCTGCATGGGGAGCACGTTGTAGCGAACGTGTTCCTGCGGACCGCGAAGTGCACTACCGCAGGCACGGATGCTGAAGCGGACGCGCTTCGAGTTGAGACGGGCCAGACGGAACAAGCGTTCCAGGCCTCGTGCCAACGGTGGTTCCCTGGTGAGCCATCCAATCGCTCCCGGAAAAGTTTACGTGTCCTTCGCCCCCCTGGGACGCGGCCTTTCCGGGGGCTTTTTTTATGCGCCGAGAAGACTTGTGAATGACGAATGGCGAAAATCAAATGACGAAAGAAATCCGAAGGCCCAAATGACGAAGGTCGTGGGACGGCCCTTCGTCTTTCGAGCTTCCGTCATTGGTTATTCTTTCGACATTCGGATTTCGACATTCGCCATTCTGGCGCTTGGTGCGTCAAGACGCACCCTACGGCGTTGAAACCCAGCCGGGCTCTTGAATCATCCAGTCTTGGAGAAGCTCACCTCAGCAACCGGGCTAGCTGAAGTAGCCCGGCTTTTGCATTTCATGAGGCGATATGGGCGAGCTGGCTCTCGTGAGTGAATTCGTGACGGTTTTCGGCGGCAAGGATGCCACCGCTACGATCGCGCGCGACCTCTTCGAGAAGGGAAGGTCAGAAGGGGCCGCCCATGCCGCAGGCGCCGCCGCTGCAACCGCCCGTGGCTGCCGGGCACGAGCCATCCGCCTTCGCGCAGCAGGGCATGTTTCCGCTTCCCGAGGCCTGGGGAACTGCCGGGACGCTGAGCTGCTTGCTGACCTTCTTCTTGCCGCAGGACGGACAGGCGGGCTTTTCGTCTCCGCGGATCAACAGTTCAAAAGCATGGCCGCATTCCTGGCAAACGTATTCGTAGATGGGCATTCCAGCGACTCCCGTAGGCAAGGTGGGGGAAAGTGTACACAATTGTAGAACATCCAGCGAATCTGGGGAAGTTTGACCGCAAGTCAGGAGGGCTGTCATGGCTAGCATTGCATTGACACGGGAGCAATCACGCGAGGTCGACCGCCTCGCGATGGAAGTGTACGGATTCAGCGGGCTGGTCCTCATGGAAAACGCGGGACGGGGCGTTGCGGATTGCCTGGAAAGTCTGGGGATCGACGGGACGGTGGTGATTTGTTGCGGGCGGGGAAACAACGGAGGGGATGGGTACGTCATCGCCCGGCACCTGGACCTTCGGGGGCTCTCGACCCGGGTGCTCCTTTATAGCGATCCGGCCCAGCTTACGGGGGACGCGGCCGCCAACTACCGGATTCTCGAGAAGACGGATGTGCCGATTCATGCTTGCTACGAGGAGCCAGGCCTTGAGGGCCTTTCGACGCACCTTGCCGGCGCCGCCTGGATTGTGGACGCCCTTTTGGGGACGGGGGCCAGGGGCGAACCTCGCCCGCCTCTGGATTCGGTGATTGAAGCCCTGAACGGTTCGGGGATTCCCCTTCTGGCCGTGGATGTTCCCAGCGGGCTGGACTGCGATACGGGCCAGCCCGCACGAACCACCATCCGTGCTGCCCACACCTGCACGTTCGTGACGGCGAAAACGGGCTTCTCCCAGGCGGCCGCCCAGCCCTACCTCGGCCAGCTCCACGTTCTCAACATCGGCACGCCTCCCAAGCTTGTGGAAGAACTGCTGGGAGAATAGGAGCAGCGTGCCGAGGGACGGGCAGCCTCTTGGCGTCCGGGGGCTCACCACGGCGGAGCGTGATGGCTACGATGCTTGACTTCGCGGTTCTGGTGTCAATCTGGCGAGAGAATCGGTTGGAGCGTAGAATGGACTCAACCGTTCTGATCCCGTGGTGGGGTCGCTTCGTGGGTGAGGTGGGAGCCGTACGATGAAGATCGAAATCGAATGTCCGCATTGTGCCCAGCGTTACAGCGTGGGCGAGGAGAACGCCGGCAAGCAGGTTAGCTGCAAGGCTTGCGGGAAGGTCTTTCGTCTCCCCGAGGCGGCCTCGCAACCGGAGACGCCGGAGTCGTATCCGATGGCGGAACTCCTGGACGACTACGAGCCACCCAGCCAGCCGGCGCCGTCGCCACCTCCGGCAATGCCGAACTTTCCGTCGACATCGAGCCCGGCCGCTGGTCTCGGTTCGAAGCCACGACGCAAATCCCCCAAGAACAAGCCCAAGAAGGGTTGGACTCTGGAAGCGATCGGTTCGGGCCTCACAATGTGGGCGTTTGTCGGAAGCGTCATGCAAGGCCCTCCGACTGGCCCCTACACATGGACCCTGAATTTCATTCTTGTTATTACGGGCCTGACTCTTCTGCTCCTGGGCGCGGTGCGCCGCAAGAATCCGCTGGCAATGATCGTGGCGGGCAGCGGTCTTGTGTTTGTCGTAGGGGTGTATATTGTCGTGCCGAGCCCAAAACGCAAGCCGCCGAAACAAACGGCAGCCGAGAAGCGGGAGGCCGAGCGAGACCAGCGCTCGGCAATAGCGGAGGAGTGGCTCAAGCGATCCGATGAACGCAGCGCCGCGACACATCGCGAGATGCAGGAACACATGGGTTTGCCGTCCCATTCCAAGCCGGCTTCATCCCCTGCCGCTAGCGATTCGCCGTCCGCGACGGGATCCGCGCGAGAAGAGGAGTTGTCGGGACGGCCCCCCGGACTGCCCGAACTGCCCACAGGGCGAGGCCGAACCGAACCGCCCTCCTTTCCTTCGGGCATGGGATCTTCGAGAGGGCTTTCCGGGTCAGAATCCGTCGGCCCCCGGTCCCGGGGCGGATCTTCGCCCATTCCTTCCCGTCGCCGCTCGTCACGGGCGGCTGGGCGAAGTGCCGATTCGAACCTCGTAGGAGGAACGGGCGGCGGCGAATTTCGGATGGTCAGCCCGACGGGAGAACCGGTCGTGGGCGTTGCCTACAGTCTCGGAAGTTGGGCAGGTGAGGGGGCGGTGGGTCGTCTCGAACCTCTGTTCAACCGCGATGAGACCAAGCCGACGCTGGAGACCGAGGTCGCCCGGGACGGCTACGTGCTTGCGGCCTTTGAGGTGGACGCCGACAAGTACGTCAACGCGCTGCGGCCCTTGTTCGCGAAGGTCAAGGCGGACGGGAGCCTTGATTCCGCCGACTACTACAAGGGCAACTGGATCGGAACGCCCACGGGAAGAGCGACCCGGACCGTAGGCGGCGGGGGCGCCAAGGTCGTTGGCATCGTCTGCCGCCGCGCCGCCATCCTCGACGCCGTGGGCGTGGTGTCGGAAGAAGAGTAGCATGGCGCACCGAGTTGTCTCAAGGCAACGGAATTCGCGGGGAAGCGTCATGACGAAACGATCTCGCAGCCATCTTGTCGAGAGGGACATTCGGGGAAATGAACTGCGGTGGCTCGGCGTCGCACTTCTGGCCCTTCTTCTTGGCGGTATGATCGGTCAGGGCCGGTGTTCTGCCCAAGACGCTGCTTCCGGGAACGCTTCAGGAGGCGGGATCGGCGAGTTGGGCCCGACTGGGGAGGGGCGTCGCGAAGTTCATCGCGGAACGTCGTCACGCGAATCGCTTGCGGATTCCAAGTATTTCCAGATGGCAAAGTCGTACGCCGACGGGATGATCCAGGTGGGGAGGGATCGCTACGGTGATCGGCACTCACCCGCGTTTGTGTCGACCCTGGATTTGCGGACGATGGAGATGCCGCCAAGCCCGTCCCAAGCGACTCGTGAGATGTATTCGCGGTTCTTTCGCGCCGAGGATTACAGCACAAGCGCCAACCCCATGTATCACGTCGATCTGTATCAACTGCTGGAGGCTCTCACGATCTTGACGGGGGAGCCACAGTATCGGGAGGCGGCCAGGGAATCGATCGGTTGGTTCTTCGGGAACGCGGCCAGTCCGGCCACCGGATTGATGGCTTGGGGCGAGCATCTTGGCTGGGACCTGATTGGGGATAAGATTACGGTCGGCAGCGTGCGCGACGGCAAGCTGCAGGTGTCCGATACCCACGAGTTCTACGGACCATGGATTCACTGGCAAACGACGTGCGAGGTCGCGCCGGACGAGGCCCGGCGATTCGCGCGCGGGCTCTGGGAACACCAGATCTACGATCACGAAACGTGCGACTACTCTCGCCATGCCAGCTACTCAAAGCACGGGCCCAGGCAAGGTTACGAATTCGCTCGGCAGGCCGGTTTCTATCTGGATACATGGGCTTCAGTCTATCAGTTGACCAAGGATCCAGAATTGCTGATTGCGGCGGAGAAGTTCCTGCAGTCATGGCAGCGCCGCCAGAATCCGCATTCGGGCTTGCTGCCTTTTGAAGGGCGATCCCCCGATGTGGCGTTCGTGTTGCACAACCTGGCGTTCACCGTGGACGGTTGGGAAGCCGCAACGAAACTCCCCGAGCCACAGGCTGGCCGTCTGAAGGAGTTCATTCTCTCGGTCGACGATGCGATTCTCCAATTGAAAACAGACCTTTCGTCCCAGGGGAAGGGCTTTCCGAAGATCGCCGATGCAAACACGGGCGAGGTGACGAATCGGGCAATGGCCAAGGCGCGCCCGACCTATTCTCAGGAATTCATCGACCAACGCTATTCGCCCTATGGCGGACTATGGGCGTCCGTGTACGGCGCAGGATCCTACACCGACGCGCGGCACGCCCTGCTGTGCTATTACCGCTATCGCCAGATCCAACGCGAGGAGTACCGAACGCTCGTTCTGGCAACTGCGGACCGCTACGTTGGCTCCCAACCCGAACCGCTTGCCGGCACACTCACACCCAAGACCCTGGCTCCCGTCATGGCTCTCATGCACGCAGCCTGGCGACTCTCAGGCAACGAGAAGTACGTCGACGCTTCACGTCGTCTGGCCGAACACGCCATTGAACGGTTGTTTGAGCCGGGCGTTGCATTCCCCTTTGCCACGGATCGTCGCGACCAGTATCCGTACTACGCATCGATCAGCTACGGTGATTCGCTGATGCTCATGTTCCTGGAGCTGGCGTTGATTCTACACGAGCGGGAAGATGCAGCGCTGCTGCAATGCAGCATCAGGTAGGAGGGGCTCTGCGGAGGCAACCGGATCAGAGCAGCCTGCCGTTCCGCCAACTCCTCGGACGTCATATGACCGACTGTTGTGCTTTGCGAAACAGAAGGCCCTCGATGTCTCGCTGGTCGGCACGGGAAAGTCAAATCACTGTCCTGAACAACGGCGAACGTGGGGGAACGCTATGTGTCCCAGCCATAAAGCAGAAGGTCCAGCGTGTGATCTCCGATATCAGTCGTGTCGTTCCCCGAATCGCGGTAGACCTTCACTCGGTCGAACCCAATTGCCTCGTAAACAAGATTCAACTCGCTGTCGATTCGTTGATATAGTCGGGCGGTCTCGTCCACCACTTCCAAGTGTTCGTCGCCAGCGGTGTCATAGAGCCGTGCCACATCGAATCCGCTACTATCAGCGGTGGCATGAACTTCATCGAAGGCTCGAGCCGTGACCTTGAGCGTGTCGGTCACAAGCACAGTCTTGTGCCCCTTGAAATAGAAAATGTTATTCATGTTCGGAACATCGGTGAAGCTAGCCACATCGTGTTCCCCTCCTTCGGCGCGAACGACGACCGACGGGAAGTCCACCGCCTGGTGATCGCGATCGTTCCCTTGCAATCGCGACGAGTTGTCAGCACCGGAACAGGTGAACGACTCGCTAACGTTGCTACCGTTGAAGACAGCAAGATCGTCCCCTCCATAGCCACCGTCACCAACAACGGAGTCAAACAGTTTTGCACGCAGATTGAACGTCGAGTTCTTCGCTCGCAGACGAACAGAATCTTCGTAGCTCTTGAATTTGTCGGCACCATCGGAACCATGAAAGACGGCGGAGTCGTCCCCGCCACGTTTTGCATAGGCAAGCAACACCTCAATGCCTGTTGCAGTTACGATGTAGTCCGGTTCCATGTCGCCATTGTCGTTGCTCATCGTCGCATGATCTGGCCACGCCTCAACGACCTCGTTGCCGCTGGAATCATAAAAGAACGCGGTGTCTCGACCTTCATTCCCGGCGAAGGTGACTTCTGAAACAGGGAAGTCGTCGTAATAGTAGGTAAGGCCGTTGATCGTCACGTGACGCGAAGCACCAGCGTCAAAAGTGAATTCATCGCCTTGCTCCGTACCAAAGACCGTGACAACCGAACCTTGTTCGTGAACAAGGTTTCCCAGCAAGAGGTCGATATTTGTGCCGGAGCCTGTCACGTTGACAAAGTACACCTGATCCTGTTCCGCCGCATAGTCGATTCGCGGTAACGCATCCAATGCGTTGGACTCGGCAAGTGGCATCTCGAGGTCAGCCTCTTTGTAGAGGCATAGTGTGAGTTGATCCTGTGACCATTCACTGACGGACTGGGCCGTTAACCACCCGTCGTGCGCCGTCACCAGGCGAAACCAGAGTTCGCCCGCCCCGGGGCTAAGGTCATCCAATTGTCGAAAATCAACAATTCCGAGGTCGACGAAGTCAAACGTATCGTCGTCCTCGTTTGTAATTGCCACGTCCGGGACATCCAGGCCATGGTAGTTCGGGTCACTGCTTACGGCAGCGGCGGTGGCAATCACGTACGCCACGTCTCCATCGTCCACGGAATCATCGATACCGGTGACCGTTACCACCTGCGGCTCGCCCCAGTTGCTTGGCGTGAACGTCAATTCGGCGGGCGACACTGTTCCCTCGGCTGTGTTACTTGACGAGACAGCGATCACCACGTTGGAGCTGGGCTGACTCGTGAGACACACAGAAAACGTCGTTGTGGCGCCGGCCTCCGTGGTAATCAGCCCTGATGTCGGAGTCACCGTGACACCCGCTGAATTCACGATCGTGACTTCGACTGTTTCCGGTGAATTCAACTCCACATTGGTCCAGTCGACGCCTCCTTCGCCGGCTCGGGCGATCTGATCCACGCCTGCCGCGCTGGTAAAGGTTGCCGTACCGGACATGTCACCCGTGAACTCAACATACCCCAACCGCACCCACTCGTCGTCACCCTTGTCGATGACGCCCGGAGAAGCATTGCCGCCAAGGTCATCGATCAGGCCAGTCGCATTATCGATCGAGCCGTCCGGGAAGACCGTGTAGAGTCCGCCGTGATTCAGAGCCATGCCCGTCAACATCGAGGCGTCGAAACCAATATCCAGGTAGCCACCCGTGATCCCATTGGCCGACCCGTCGATGTTCTTGGCCCAGACCTCAACGTAGAACGTATCCCCCGTCTGAACCTCGGAAACGCCGGCGGGCAGCGTGCCAGCCTCGTCGCTCCCGCTGATCGCTGAAACCACCACCAACTCCACGTCCACTGACGGGCCCGTCGTGGGCTCCACAATAGTCACACTTGTTTCCGGTGAATTCAACTCCACGTTGGTCCAGTCGACGCCTCCTTCGCCGGCTCGGGCGATCTGATCCACGCCTGCCGCGCTGGTAAAGGTTGCCGTACCGGACATGTCACCCGTGAACTCAACATACCCCAAGCGCACCCACTCGTCGTCACCCTTGTCGATGACGCCCGGAGAAGCGTTGCCGCCAAGGTCATCGATCAGGCCAGTCGCATTATCGATCGAGCCGTCCGGGAAGACCGTGTAGAGTCCGCCGTGATTCAGAGCCATGCCCGTCAACATCGAGGCGTCGAAACCAATATCCAGGTAGCCACCCGTGATCCCATTGGCCGACCCGTCGATGTTCTTGGCCCAGACCTCAACGTAGAACGTATCCCCCGTCTGAACCTCGGAAACGTCGGCGGGCAGAGTGCCAGCCTCGTCGCTCCCGCTGATCGCTGAAACCAACACCAACTCCACGTCCACCGACGATGAAGCCGAGTCGGCAGCGTTCAAGACCATCGATGACACGCTCGAGGTAGGCACGGTCTCGCGCCAATGGGGGCTGAATAGGCTGTAGTCCCCGCTGCCAATCGTACCGTTTCCATCAAAGTCACACCGTTCGTCCCAATTGACATCTCCTGACGTTGACCTCCATGCGGCGGAGAAAAGCGAGTAGTCGCCCGTTCCGATCGAACCATTCCCGTCCAGGTCAAATGCCACAACGGGGTTAGCGACCACCTCACCCGCGACGGCAAAGCTGTAAGGGTTTTCATCAGAGTCGCTGTTTGGAAGTAAGATTTCCCCCAGTTGCGTTCCAACGAACGTGGTGTCCATGCGAACGGTGAACGTATCGCTCGCCCCGGGCATGAGCACCGTTGTCAATTGTTGGGTGACCGTGTAGTTTCCCGAAACGGTGACCACGCCCAACTCCAATGGGGCACTTCCGTCATTTCGCACCGTAAATGTTCGTTCTGGCGCGACACCTGCCTGTACGGCAACGCCAAAATCGGTGTTCTCTTGCTGACTCGGAGTGGTATCTCCGTTCAGTACCTCCAAAACAGTAATCTCCGGGAAGGGCGGCTCGACGACTTCCCCGGATACGAAGAAGAAGAAAGGACTTTCATCACTGTCGCTGTTTGAAAACTGCACTTTCGCTGATGCGGACGCAACAAGCGTGTCGTCCATTTGGATTGAAAAGTATGTCGCCCCGCCTGGGACAACACTGTCACTTGGCTGTTGAGTAACGGAGAAACCGCTGTTCTCCTGCAACGTAACTTCACCAACCTGCAGGACTTCTTCACCGACGTTCTGGATTTCGTAAGTAACCACAAGGGGGCCGCTGAGGTATTCAATGCTGCCGACGTCGATCGGGCCACTTCCAAGCCCTACCAGCGTTCCATCACACCCGACTTCGATTTCCGCCGGTTCGAGCGCCTCCACAGGCAACGACGTTTCGAATCGCTCGGCAAGCGCATTCCCGGCAAGATCCGTGGCAGCCTCCGTTACCGAGAGTGTGAGGACCTCCCCAGGGGTGAAGTCGCGGTCAGCTACGAGAATCAGCGTCTTAACGTCGTGCCGACGGTTGCCATATTCGAACAATCTGGAATCCGATACATCGGAGAGCATCTGCGCGGTGAACGAGTAGCTCCCGCCGTCGCTGCCAACGAGGCTCACCGTGTTGCACACGGTCGGATCCACCGTTCCCGCACTCATCAGTTCCGAGAAAGAAATCGCCACGCTGGATTCACTGATCAGATTCGCTTCAACGACCGTTGGCAATGTCACCAAGACAGGATCGGCGTTATCCCCGTAAAACGCGTCACGAGGTGTTTCGTAAAACGGGCTGCCTGGGTTCAATTCGCTGCCGAAGGTGTTTGTGTATACATATTCCACAAACTGGTCGCAGCGAAATGCTCCTTGCAAAGCCGAATCGACCACACCGCCACTGAGCGCTTGCCATGCCAGATTCGGTGAATTTGCCGGAAAAGTCGGAATTGGCGCCAGTGTGTATTCCGCATTTACTTGATACAGCGCGTCAGAGACGATGTTCTCCTGTGTTGCCTGATCCAATTCGCCGGCGGTGCCGACATGCGTGCGCGTCCCCATATACTTATTGTCTTCGCCGAGAAACGCGTCCCACGATACGGTCGAGAGAAGCAAGTCAGGACCATTGGCTTGGATAACGCGGTGTTGCCGCTCGTACCCATCATAGAACCAATAGACACCGGCGTGCCATGCGCTCATCGCATCGCCGAATCCAATCACACCGTTACGAAAGACTGCCGCCCCGACCTCCGTCTCGAACGCTGGTTCTGGTGTGTCCGCGTCGATTGGCCGTATCCATTCCTGGTCGTAGTTGTTCTCCGTACCAGCAAGGAGGATATCGGCATAGCCTGGTTCGCCTTCGCTGCCATCGATCAAGGCTCCTTCCTCTGCCAGGAGATCAAAAAGAACGGCCGAAACTCCGATCCCAACAGGAGCAAGGGCATTTCGCAAGACCGATGCCCTTACGTCGAAACAGAAGAGGTTCATGCTGGCGGTCACATCGAGAAGGTCGATTCCAAATGCGCCTGAGAAGTTGCCAAGGTCGGCACCGAGCCAATCACCCTCCCACCCGTTATCGGTTGACGCCCCAAACTGGGCAGCATACCACGAGTTTCCGGCCACCGTGGCCGACAGAGCGGTGACGGAGAACTCTGCCCCAGATCCTGGCGTCCAAACAGGATCCTCCTCAATCGTCAGTACATCAAACGTCGAAATTCCGCATGAGATTTCGACGCTACCCGCTCCCAAGTAGGGAAGGTCGAACCCGAGCGCTCCAGCGACGTGGCCCCCGAGCCATACGCTGACCCAGCCGTCTTGGCCGTCTTGAGTGGCTCGCAGAATATCCGCAATGTCGAAGTAGGCGTCAATTCCCGCCCCAACGTCAATGCTCAACGCCCCAAGCAGGTTTGACACCACAGGAGCAGCCGCGTTTCCAAGAAGTCCTCCCAGGTCCGCCAGGTCCGCGTTCGCCCCTACGGAAAGCCCAAATACCGGCTTGCCACCGAAAGTCTGATACCACCAGTCGACACCGTTCGCGACAATCTGCTCGTATTGTGAAGAGAATTCATCTGCGAGCGTCTTTTCGTGGTATGAGCGTTCAACCTTGACGTTTCCAAGATCCGGATCGTCATTTTGAGCCCACGATTGAGTTTGGTCGCCCTCGACATTGCTATAATTCAAGTCAAGGCGGAACTCGGCCGTCCCACGGCGTTCCAGCGCAGGATAGGAGTCAACCGAAATTATCCAGGAATGGGTGTGCGTGCCCGCTGTTACTGCGAAGGTTGTGCTTGGGTAATCGCCGCCGGGCAGCATGGGATCGTCACCAAATCCGAAGATGGAAATGTCGTCCTCGAACAGCGCGATAGATGCTTCGCCCGCCATCTCCGAGAAAATGTCGACTTCCAACGTGAACTGTTGCGCATGGCCGTCTCCGTCCTCGTCCACCTTGTTGGTGATGCGAACATCGGACAGGCTCGGGCTAAACACGCGAGCAACCTCGAAGGCCGTCGATTTTTCCCAATCGTTGCTGGAGTTGGCGTCGCTGGACGTTGTCGTTGCATGGACCCAAATATAGTAACCCGTCCCAGGAGTCACATCCTCAGGAATGGTCCAGCCACCGCCCGGAATGGCGCTACCGATCCAGTCACTTTCCTGTTCGCCAGGCTGCATGCCGTTGGTACTTGCGAGATCGCCGTAGCCGATGTATCGGTAGGTCTTGTTGGTTGCCGTCCCCAGATAGTACTCAACCTTGCAACCGTCCGCCGTCTCCGTGCCGATGTTCTTCACCGTCGTCTGGGCGTCGATGTCATCGCCGATGTACCATACACCGGCGTTTTCGTCCAACACGACCGACAGAACATCAAGGTCGGGAACGCGGACGTCGATCGTGAAGGCCGACGATTTTTCCCAGTCGTTGCTGGAGTTGGCGTCATCCGACGTTGTCGTTGCGTGGACCCAGATGTAGTAACCGGCTCCGGGAGTCACATCGCCAGGGATGGTCCAGCCACCGCCCACAATCGCGCTGCCGATCCAGTCACTTTCCTGCTCGCCAGGCTGCATGCCGTTGATACTTGCCAGATTTCTGTAACCGATGTAGCGATAGGTCTTGTTGGTCGCGGTGCCAAGATAGTACTCGACCTTGCAACCGTCCGCCGTCTCCGTGCCGATGTTCTTCACCGTCGTCTCGGCGTCGATGTCATCGCCGACGTACCATACACTGACGCTCTCGTCCAATACGACCGATAGAACATCCAGATCGGGAACACGTACATCGATGGCGAAGGCCGTCGATTTTTCCCAATCGTTGCTGGTGTTGGGATCACCTGACGTCGTCGTCGTTGCATGGACCCAAATGTAGTAACCGGTTGCGGGAGTCACATCGTCAGGGATGGTCCATCCACCGCCCGTAATCGCGCTACCGATCCAGTCACTTTCCTGTTCGCCAGGCTGCATGCCGTTGATACTTGCCAGATCGCCGTAGCCGATGTATCGGTAGGTCTTGTTGCTCGCGGTGCCAAGATAGTACTCAACCTTGCAACCGTCCGCCGTCTTCGTGCCGATGTTCTTCACCGTCGTTTCGGCGTCGATGTCATCGCCGACGTACCATACACTGGCGTTTTCGTCCAATACGACCGATAGCACGTCGAGATCCGGCGTCGGGGGAGGACTCCAATAGTACGTTTCTGATCGATCGTTGTTGTTTTCGTTGGACTCGATAACGATGTTCTCCGAATCGATGATCACCCTGACCGTATGGTTGCCTTCGGTGTTTACGGTATACGAAATACTCTCCGTGTCCGATTGTCCTGATCCCAAGCCGAAAGACAGGTAGTCATCTCCAATATATCCGCCATCCACATAGTACCGCAGGCGAATCGATCCACTCGCACTGGCGTCACCTTGATTCTTCAGGGTCGCAGTAATGGTTGCGGTTTCCGTTGCCGTGGGACTGCTCGGGCTGATCGAGATGTCCTGGACAATCAGATCCGGCATCGGTGGTGACTTCCAGGTGTACGTCTCTGATCGCTCGTTATTGCCTTCATTGGACTCGCTGACACTATTCTGCGTGTCAACCACCACTTTGACCGTGTGACTGCCGGCGCTGCTTGCTGTGTAGGAAATCGACTCCGTGTTGGAGTCTCCTTCGCCCAAGCCAAAAGACAGATAGTCATCTCCGATGTATCCACCATCGACGTAGTACATCAGGCGGATGGATCCACTAGCGTCCGCATCGCCTTGATTCTTCAGGGTCGCAGTGATGGTTGCGGATTCAGTTGCTGTCGGGCTACTCGGACTGATGGAGATGTCCTGCACAATCAGATCAGGTTTAGGAATATAGGCAGTCACGTTCCAGCGGTACGACGCGACCCATCCATTCCAGTTTCCCCAAAAGTCGCTCGCGTAGAGTTCGGCACGAACCCAATAGGTTGTGCTCGTGCTGTTAAAACTGAAATCGCGGTCGTCATAATAGTAAAGGTGCTCTGTTTCCACGGGACTTCCGCCAGAGTATGACGTGTACCACTCTACCCAGTAGTATCCGTTAGGATCTGCGTCCGTGCGAAACGTGTAGGATCCTGCTTCGAGAGTAAGGTATTTGAGCTCGTTATCTTCAGCGGGATGTGTGAACGTTCGGTTCGCATCTGGTGCCACGGCGAGTGTATCGTAATCAGTGCTGTCGACCACCAGGTCCGGGGTCTGCTCACAATACGCCACAAGGTGATCCGATGCATCTTCCGCAGCACAGGTTGCGATCGACAACAGACGGCGATCCTCAAGACACTCGCAACGAAGCGATCGATGCGTCGGAGGGACGCTTTCTCTCGCATCCACACTCTTACGTGATCGGAGATACCCAGTTGTTCGCCACATGCTTCATTCTCCCCGTCATGGCTGCATGGCCCGTTCTGCTACTCCAAGAACAAGAAAAGGAGCGCAGAGATTCCCCAGCGAAGGTGGCGCAAAGCGGAAACCAATCCGCAAGAAACGCAGATTTAGTCGTTTGCCCCAAGAAGATCATATCGAGCCAATCGGTTGATGCTAAATGCAGGCAGACCAATTGTGAGACATTTTCACCTCACAAGACCTACCGCAATGCGTGCCCAGGCCCCTTCCGTCCGATTGGATGATCCGATTGTTGTCAGCGTCCGAGCCAATGTCAACTCGCCGGGTATCAAATCCTGGCTTTCCAAGACCAGGGGCACCGTGTTGACTGCGAAACGTCGAGAGTCGATCACGAGTTGATCGAGCAGGCCACCGGGCGACTGCGATCATTGCGACCCCTTGGGCCATAGCACCAAGCGTCGAGGCGGCAATGCAACAATTTTGCCACAAGAGTTTAGGATGAGCCGGAGTAGAAATGCGCTTGTATAGGCTCTGCAAGATGAGGGAGTTTCTCACGGGCATCCGCGGATGCAGCCTGTGGTCATGATTGCCGCTCTTAGCATCGGCTCGGGACAGTCTGCCATGAATTAACGCATGCACCACCAGCCAGCCCTTAAGTCGTGGCACCGGCAGTTGTTGCATTTGACAGAAGTGCGAGACCATGGGGCTGGCCGATGACTCACTTCCGCCTACCCGAGTAGCGATCACGCTGGACCGCAATGTTGTCCACACCATACCAGGGAAGTTACTTGGCAGCTGCTCTTGCCGGGAGTTCTCGGGTCGGCTCGGGAGAGCCAGGCTACGGTTTCTAATCGAGCCAGTCTTTCTGGGCGAGGCGGGCGGGGGCGTATTCCTCGGTCACGTAGCTGATGTTGCGGGAAATCAGGGCTTCGACTTCGAGCTTGAACCCGTTGTCGAGCATCTGTTTGATTTCCTTCTGCCAGGCCTTCTTCTTGATGAACCAGGGATAGTTGGCGATCTGTTTGGCGCGCTTCTTGTCGGTGTCGTTGAGGTTGATCTTCACGCTTTCGGAGAGGCCGCAGCGTTCCAGGTCGATGCTGCGCAGGCCGAGGAACTTGGCGTCGGGGATGGCCATGCGTTGGGATTCGAAGGCCAGGTTGATGGAGCCCTGCTTGATGACGCTGTAGATATAGTATCCCCAGGGGTCGTTATCGAGGAGGCAGTAGATGGGCAGTCCGAGTTCCCCGTGGAGGCGGTGGAGCAGGCGTCGGACGCCGCGCGGCGGCTGCCCGCTGCCGTGGGTGAGGATGCACTTGTGGGTCCGCCAGAACTTGTCCTCGTTGAACCGCTGCCAGACAGTGTCCTTTTCGACATGGAGGACGAACTTGGCGTTGCACTTCTTGAATCGGATGACGTCGGGTTCGACGATGGACGGGATTCCGTAGCCCCCGGAGCCCATGCGGGAACAGTCGATCTCGTCTCCGGAGTCTTCGAGGACGATCTCGCCGACCATGTCGCCTCGTTTCTGGGCGTAGAGGTGGAGTTCTTCCCGAAGGCTGTTGAGGAGGACTTCCGTGTCTTCGATAACCGGATCGCATTCGCCCTGATCGGCGAAGGTTTCTTCCTTGGTGCCGTCGATCGTGTGCTTGAGCAGGTAGTAGAGACCACGAATGCTGGTGGTCTTGTCCTGTTCGATGAGTTGCTTGGTGCCGCTGGCCACGAGCATGGTCTGCATGAAGCTCTTGGCCTGGGACAGGTTGAAGAGGTGACGGCGGTTGGTTTTGCTGCCCATCTCGATGAAGCGTTTCGTGGCGTTGAAACGCACGTTCGAGAGGGAACGGGTGGGGATATCCATGTGCGGATCCCGCTTCTTCTCGGCGGCCGCCACCACGCTCGTCGCAAGATCGGTCAGGTTGCTCATCGTCCGCTTGTCGCGGGTGGTCATGGGGCCCCGGGGCTTCTTCTCCGCCGGCGCGGCAACCACTTTCTTTCGCCGAACGAGTTTCTTTTTCTTCTTCGCCATATTCTGCTCGAATGATGGGATGCGTCTCGACGATTATTCGTTGGGTCTTGACGCACCCGAATCGTTTGTACTTCTCGGCGGTGCGTCAAGACGCACCGTACGCTTTGTCGACCCACAGGCCTTGGACTAAAACAGTTTTTTCTGTTCGCTTTCTTCTCCGTCGCCGTTGGCTTTCGCTCGGGCGAGGAGTTGCTCGTTCACGTCTTCGGGATCGACGATCAGGACGTTGTCGCCAAACTCCATGGCGTTCTCGTCGATCACCCGGCCTCGATCGTCCAGCTTGACGTCGGCCTCGGCCGTCTTCTTCTTGGCCACCAGGAGCAGTTGTTCGTAGATTTCCTGTTTCTCGACGCCGTTGATCTCGCTGACGGCCCCGGCCACTTCGCCCAGGTAACGGAGGAACATGTTACGCCGCTCGCCCTCGTGCTTGACCTTGCGCCGGCGGCGCAGGAACATGCCGAGCTTGCGGCCCACCGATTGGAGGGCCAGACGCAGTTCCTTCTGAATCTCGGGGTAGGAGGCGACCGCTTCCTTGGATTCGCTGGTGAAGGGGACCCAGACGCTGGCCATGTGGACCATGATCGTGACCGGTCCGCGAGGCAACTGGTTGCGAGCTTGGTTCAGACCATAGGACCGCCAGTTCGTGTTCATGATCGTCTGGGTGATGGCGCACGCCCCGGCCTGGAACTGCAAGGGGACACGGTTGGCGTAGCGGAGGACGTTCATGGTCTGCCCGTCGTCGAGGTTGACGTTTTGCATGGCGTCGAGCAGTTGGTCGATTTCCTTCGCCTTCAGCTTGCCGGGGGAAACGCGGGTCTTCATCCGGGCTTGCTTAAGGATCTTGTCGGCCGCGTCGGGGCCAACCCCGTCGAAGGTGTTGAAGAGGAACTGGCGGAGGGTCCGCGCGTCGGTCTGGTCGATCAGTTCGCAGAGCGTTTCCCGCGTGACCCGGTGCGCCGTCGACGTGCCGCCGTAGGCCAGGCCTACCTCGATCTGAAACGGATTACCCCGGTAGACGGAGGGTGGACGCGTTGCGGCCGCGAAGAACTCGCCGGGCACCACCTGGTGCAGGCCTTTCAAGATCAGTTCCTCGCCGATCGGGCAGATGCAGTCCGTGGCCGGATTGCTGATCTTCGTCTTCTGGATCGACTGGTAGACCATGTCGGCCTCTTCCCGGCCGATCCGCTTCGTGTTCGCCCGGGGGCTCACGCTGGCGCCTTCGCAGATCTTCCGAGCCACCGACGGGCTGACCCGCGAAAAGGACTTCATCAGGAACTGGGTGATCGTCGGCTCTTTCGTCTCCTTGAGCATGCCGACGAGGCGGCCCAGTTCGATGCCGTAGGGGTGAGGTTTGATTTCCTTCGGCTCGGGAGGCAGCACCTCCGCCACGCGCTCGTAGTCCCGCTTGTTGCCGTCGGGATCCTCGTAGTGGATGGTCACGTGGGGGTTGGCAATGGCCGTTTGTTCGAGATACTCGTCGACGCTTCCCCGCCCGCGCTGGTATTTGGCCTCGAGCTCGATCGTCACGCGGGTGCCATGGTTCTGGTCGCACCACTCGATCCCGTGCTTCTCGATGGCCTTGACCCCCCGTTGGCCCGGCGGGATGTCGACGCCGTTGCCGCGATTGTTGACGATCTCGGGCAGGTTGCGTTTCGTATCGATCTGCAGTTCATAGTAATGGGCCGGCTTCCGAACCGAGACCTTCGACATGATCTTGACCGGCTTGCCGGTGGTAAGCAGGCCATACATGCCGGCGGCCGAGATGCCGATACCCTGCTGCCCGCGGCTCATTCGCAAGCGGTGGAACTTGGAGCCGTAGAGCAGCTTTCCGAAGATCAGGGGAATCTGTTTCTTGACGATGCCGGGACCGTTGTCTTGAATGCCGACCTTGAACCGGTCCTGCCCGCTGCCGTTGGTGGTTCTCTGGATGTGGACCCAGATCTCCGGGAGGATGCCGGCCTCCTCGCAGGCGTCCATGGCGTTGTCAACCGCCTCCTTGACGGTGGTAAGCAGGGACTTGCGAGGATTGTCAAACCCAAGGAGATGGCGATTCTTGGCAAAGAACTCGCTAACGGAAATGTCACGCTGGCTGGCGGCCATCGATTTGGCCGTGGCGCGAGGCCGTCGGCTTACCGCCGATTTAGGGGCCTTGCCGTTGGCGCTCTGGCTCGGGGCCGCAATTCGTTTCTTCGAAGTACGCACCTTCTTCTTCGTCAATGGAAAACGTCCCTGCTCAATAACTTGGGAAAAACGAGAAGCCCGTCCTTTGTGGGGGAGAGGGTGAGATCTCGCCGCCGGACGGGCAGTGCAGACTGGGCAAATTATAACGATTCTGTTGGCACTCTCCCACCCGGCTTTTGAGCTGGCCCTGTGATCACCCAAAGGAGCGCCGCGATCTGGCGGCACATGGAAGTGTTCTGTTGCAAATCTGACATCAGGCAGGCAGAACTTGAGTCAATTCTTACAAAACGGCCCCCCGCTGGCACTGGCACTGACGAATGTGCGTAACACGTGATTTTTACACGTTTTGCGACATGTGATTGGCGGCAAACGATGTTATTGGCACGGGAAATGCATCTTACCAAACCGTTGAAACCTGGCCCCGACACGGATGGAGGAGGACACGATGGTCACCCCGGAACTGCTCATGCTGATTGGCGCCGTGATCGGTGCGGGCATCTCAATCGAATTCCTGCGTCCGCTGCGGCCTACAAACCCCTTCTAACAGGTGGGGCATCAGTGTTCCTCCGTCAGATGTATCTGTCCTTCACTTGATGCGCAAGCCGGTCGCCATCACTTGGCTCGCCTGACGCAGCGGAAGCCGTAGTCGTCGGAGGCGACGCAGGCGTCGGTGAATCCCGGTTCGTCGCAATAGCGACTCCAACTGGTGCAGCTCTCGGCCGAACTGGAAAAAGCGCCGCCGCGGAGGACGGTCTTCTCGCCCGAGGCGGGGCCGTGTGGATCGGTGACGGGGTCGGCGGAGTAGGCGTCGACGGCGTACCAGTCGTTGCACCATTCGCGGACGTTGCCGGCCATGTCGAACAGGCCGAAGGCGTTGGGCTCCTTCTGGCCCACGGGGTGATGTTTGCGTCCGGCGTTGCCGCGGTACCAGGCGCAGGCGTCGAGCCTCTCGGGGCCGCCGTCGAAGTAGTAGTCGCCCGGGCTGCCGGCGCGGCAGGCATATTCCCACTCGGCCTCGGTGGGCAAGCGGTAACCGTCGGCCGAGAAATCGCAGGTCCAGGTTTCCAGGTTGTAGCAGGGCGTGAGGCCTTCCTCGGCCGACCGGGCATTGCAGAACTTGAGCGTGTCGGTCCAGCGGACCCGTTCGACGGGGTTCTGCTCGCCCTTGCGCCGGGCCGGATTCTTGTCCATAAGCCGCTCGTAGAACGCCTGAGTGACCTCGTAGCGGTCCATGTAGAAGGGGCTGACGGTGACCTTGTGGGCCGGCTCGGCGTCTTGCTGGCCGTCGCTGCCCATGGTGAACTCGCCGCCGGGGATCAGGACCATCGGGATACCGCCGGAGGTCTCGATTTCGCCGGGCAGGTCGGTTGCCGATGACGAGTGGGCGCCCGACGGCGCGGTGGATGGTTCGGTTGGCACGCGCTCCACACAGCCGGTGGTTCCGACTGCGAGCAGGACGAGGCCGGTGAGTACGGGGAAGGAGCGGTGTCGCACGGGGTGTGCTCCTGGTGGCAATTGCAGACGTCTGCCACAGCGCAACGGTTTTTGTTACGCCGTTTTGTGTCGCCACGCTGCGCGGGCTTCGGGAAGGCTGGCCTGCGTCAAAGTCCACGGGCTCGCGCCGCGTGGCTACCGGTGTTTCGTCGCGCTGCGCGGACTTGCTGTTGGGGAAAGCCCTCGCTGGGGAGGTAGGGTTTGGTGGTTGGTCTGTGATTGTTCGGCCCCCTCCCCGGCCCTCCCCCTCGCTTCGCTGGGGAGGGAGTTTGGTGGTTGGTCTGTGATTGTTCGGCTCCCACTCCGGCCCTCCCCCCTCGCTTCGCTGGGGAGGGAGCTTCGGTCATGGCGCCCCGGGATTGCTCTTGGGGAGATAACGTCGGCACGGCTCCCACCAGGTGGGCGCGCGGAGGATGGCTCGGCAGCGGGCGATGATCTGCTCGGCGAGGTGAACGTGCTTGGGAGAGGTCGTGCCCATCCGGGCGGCTTCTTCCATGAGACCAATGGTGACGACGCTCAGGTTGCGGGCCATGTCGTCCTGGGTTCCGGCCACCGAGCGGCACTTCTGCGTCAAGGCTTTGACGATTGCCAGGTTGTTCTTCTCCGCGTCCGGCGTGAGTTGCTTGACGGCGTCGGTCCAGCCGCGGACCGTGGCTAGCGAAACGTCGGGCAGATCGTCGGCGGCGATGCCGCGGATCTCGACCAGGATATCTTCGCAGGGGGTCAAGGCGTCGGCCAGTTCCGGCTGCTTTTTCTGCTCGGCCAGCAGGAGGTCCGCCAGGTCGGCGGCGAACTTATCGAACTGGAACACACGCTGGCGAATGAGCAGGATGAAGGTGGCAATGTCGTCGGCATAGGGCCGCACTTCAGGCCACGGTCGTGCGTCGGGCTCGCCGGCAAAGCACGCTTCGATCTTGTAGGTCATGGCACACACGGCGTTACGATGCTCCAGCAGGGTGAGCTCCTTGGTGCCCTCGAAGTCGAGCAACTTCGCGGCCACGTCCTTGCCCAGCGACTGCTGCATGATGCCGACCGGAGAGGCTGTGTGGGAATCGTCGTAGGTATCCAGGTAGTAGATGAGCAGGTCGCCGAAGGGGGGGAACTTCTTCTCGAAATGGACCATTGTCTTCTGCCCGTCGAACCAGACCGGGTAGTAAAACCAGCCGCGAATGTAACGTCCCCAGAGCTTGTGCCGTTCGGCGAGGAAGTAGAAGGGGAAGTCGTAACCGTCCGAATCGATGAAGAACCGCCCGACCCATCGAGCCTCGAACGGTCGCTGCCAGGCGATGGGCGTGTCCTTTTCCAGATACTCTTTGCGAAGCGGCTGCGCATGCCAGATGCCGGGGTGCTCGATGAAGCTGAGGTAGACGGGCTGGCCAGCCGTGGTCAACTGCAGGGACTCGATGCGTTGGCGGCCGCTTGCCTTGCCGGCTTCCGCCTTCACCGTCTGCTTGCCTGGCGGCCAGACGCCGACGAGCATCCCGCCGGCGCCCTCCTGGAGGCCCACCACGATGTTGAGCGACGGCAGATAACTGACTCCATCGGGTGGGAAATTCACGGGATCGAAGAGCAAATCCGTGCCCACGAGCGAGGGGACCAAGGCATAGCGCATGGGGCAGCGAACCGTCACGGTGCCGTCGGCCGGTTGGCGGATTTCCAGAATGCCGTCGGCCGACAGGGCAACGAGTTGTCGCGAACCGTCGTCGGAAGAGGTGATCTCGAGGGCCATGCCGTAGCGGTCGTCGGTCACGATTCCAGTCTGCGAGGTGGTGGGAACCGAATTCAGGAGGATTTCGCCCTGCCGGACGCATTGGTCCTGCTTGCGAGTCCAGAATGCCAGGTGGCCGGCTTGAGCGGTGCACGCGACAACCGCTGTCTTGGTTTCCAGCACGGGGAAGCCGGATACGTTCAGCGGAAGCTGATCGGGTGCTACGTCGTTGGCGGCCGCAGCGGTAAGAGAACGCTGGTCACCGGAGAACGGTTCGGAAAGGACGCGAACGGTGGCGTTTTGGCCGCCCATTTCATCGGCAGCCGACAGGGGCAGGAGCCACGCCGTCATCGGGATCATCGCGAGGAAGCACGTGCGGGCAAGTCTTGTCATCGCAGCCTCACTTTTCGAGTGGCGCCGGGAAATCGGGGCGCCGTTGGCATGAACGCCTCCATTCGCTTGTGCCCAAAGCTCGCCACTTCACATCGGTGGAGCGACGCCGGCGCCTCGCCAGTGTTTTTCCGTCAGATGGCCGCCATCCTACCCTTCGTTCACTTGACCAACAAGCCCGATGGCAGTCTGTATTACGAACCTCCGGGATCGTTAAGTTCTTGACAAAGAATCGCGACCAACGGGAGCAGCCCACTTCACCCGAGCGGCAGCTCGCATTGGCTGGCGGCCCTGCCGCCCTGTGGAGCATCGGCGGTAGTGCGATGGTCGGCTCTGGAGAGCCAACCTACGGCCGCTACGACTCTTTCTTCAGGAAGCCGGCCGAGGATTGGAAGTACTTTCGGCGGCGGTTCTGCACGTCGGCATGGGCCTCGGCCTGCTGCTTCTGCAGGTCGGTCAGGTTGGCCCGGCAATAGCGGCAGCCCACCGTTTCCAGGTGGAAGACCAGGTAGTCTTCGTCTTCTTCCGGCAGGGTCCCGAGGAGGTAGTTTCCGAGCTGCTGACGTGAGGGGCAACTGAGCCGGTGGCGCCGCCAGATCTCCCCCAGGTTGTGAACGCCGGCGTCGCGACGGGAATTGATCGCCTTGAGCTGGCCCAACAACTCCTCGTCCTTCCGCAACGCCAGTTCGATGCGAGCCATCTGGTCGGCCGGCAAGGCCTCGTCGAGGTAAGCTTCCAGGTCGGATTGGCGAATGGCTGGGGGCATTGGGAAGTTGTCAGGAGTCAGGGTTCAGGAAGCAGGGAGGGGCGGTCATTCCACCTCGTAGAGTTCGGGAAAGACGTCGCGCGGCAGTTGCTGCTTGCGGACGGCGGCGCGAAGCTTGGCCAGGAAGTCGAACTTGTAGTTGGCCACGGTCTGTTCGGAAATGTCGAGATGGCATGCCGTCTGCTTGTTGGCCCAGCCGCGGACAAAAAGCAATTCGACGCACTCGATCTTCACCCAGTCGCCTCGCTTGCGCCAGTGCTGGAGTTGTTCGCTAATCGCCTCGGCCAGGGCGTGTTCCTCGATGTCGCGCCGTTCGCCGCTGCGATAGATGCTGCTGGCGGCCCGGGCGGGTCCCGGCGGCTCGAAACTGCTGGAGCCGATCGGGCCGGGAACCAGCGGCAGCGTGGGACGCCGCCCCTCGCGCCGCAGGTGGTCGGTGAGTTTGTGGGCGGCGATCGAAAACAGGTAGGTTTCCAGGGGCCGCTTGTCGTCGTAGTTGGGCAGGCTGGTGAGGAAGCCGATGAAGGTTTCCTGAACGACGTCCTCCGCCACGGCGCGGCTGCGAACGCGGCTTTCGACGAAGGCGAGAAGACGTCCCTCGAAGCGCGCAATCAACTCGTTCCAGCCGTCGGATTCTCCGGCGCGGATGCGTTGGGTGAGAAGAACGTCGCTTTCGCTGGGAGGTGACATGGGGCTTGTCCCGCCCGATCAGGCCGGGCGAGTCCGCTCCTTTCTCGCAAGACTCAGGCAACACTGACCGAAACCACGACGACGGTGGCCAGCGTAAGCCCCAGTATCACGAGAATCGCCGCAATTCGCAAGAGCGCTCGCCGGGAACCGTTTGTGATCTGGTCGATCTTCAGGTAGCAATACGCGAACGCCAGAAAGAGGAGGACCACGCAGAGCAGGCCTGCGGCGGAATAGAGTCGCCCTACCAACCGCTGTCGCTCCCACTGTTGGCGGATTTTTTCGTTGGCGTCGCGATCGAATTTGACCAGGGCGTGGAGCCGCACGAACTCGCCAACGGACAGGTCGAGGGGCTCGACCCAAGTGTCGTCGCCGATCAGTTTCTCCAGGTAGTCGCGTCCGAGGTGAACCTGTCTCGCCGCTCGGGCGCCCAGTTTCAGCTTGGTGCGAATGTAGTCGGCAACGGCAGCGTCGAAGGCCTCCGGCAGGGCTTCTTCCTCGGCCTCGATCGCGTCGGCGCGCGGTGTCGTGGCAATCGGCCAGAAGTAGACGGAATCCTCCTTGTGCGGTTTCGATTCTACCCAGGCCGGGGCCGGACCGGTTTCGCCGAGAGGAGGCACGCTCAGTTTGCCTGGCCCCGCTTCGTCCGGTTTTTTCGGGGCAGGAGCCTCTTCTTCCGGCGTCTCCTCGGCTTTCTCTTCCGTCGCCTCCGAATCCGACGACGGAGCTTCTTCGTCCAGCGGAATCTCTATCGGTTCCTTAGGTGGTGCGACCTCCGGCGCCGGTTCCGGCTTGTCCCCCAATTCGATCTGGCGTTGGAGTTGGGCTTGGGCTTGCTCCACCGCCTCCAACTCCATGCGAGCCGTCTGGACCGCGCGGGTTCTGTAAAATCCCACGAACAACCCGCCGAGCAGCACAAGCAACAGAACCACGGCGGCGCCTGCTCCCAGGAGAATCTTGGCGGCGTTGCGAGTGCGGGGATTCGTCAGCAGGGCGATCAACCCCAGCACGGCCATAAACACCAGCCCCGCCAGGCCGACAAGCACGAAGAGTCCGATAAAACTGACGCTCATGGTAGGTTCCTGTGGCATGGGAGTCCCTCCTCCTGGCCCTGTTTCCTGTTCAGCCAGGCGGATGCGACGAATCGAAAGCGGCAAGGATCAACGCGAAGCCGATCAGAGCAACGATTGGATCTATTCGACGTCATTCTGGCCGGCTCGCAATCGGGGATGAACCCACGGGCTGGCCAGTTGAACCGAAACCGACATGGCACAGGCGACCATCACCAGCCACGGTTGGGGAAATCCGAGAGCATCGGCGATCAGCATGGCCATCAGGCCGGCTACGAAGATCGAGAACAAGCTCAGTCGCGAAGACCGCATGGGATCGGCCGACCGCCACCAACGGAGCAGAAGGAACAGGGCCCCAAAGGCCACCAGGTAGTAACGCAGATCGGAAATGGCGCTGGCCGCGGTCAATCGGGCAGGCCGCAGTCCGGTCATGTCGCGCAATTCGAAATCAACTTGCATGGCGTTGGGCAGGTCGACCAAAAGGCCCGCCGAAACGGCCGTTACAAACAGTCCAACAACGAGTCCGGCCAGCATCATCGTGAGACGGCGGAGCTTGACGTCGCCCTTGCAGCCTTCCCAGAACTTGGCCGGGATCAAAACCGCCCAGGTTCCCGCCACACTGGCGAGGATGACCCACGTATACCGTGCCAGGTCGTCGATGCCGATCGCTTCATTGGTCCGCATGCTGGCCAGCACGAAGCCGAGAACACAGGTCAGAAGGGCGATGACGGACCCGGCCAGCATCGAACCGACCAACTCGGTGACCCGCTGCTTGACCGGCTTGACGACCATGGCCGGCGCCGCCTTTTCGTTTCGCGCCCAGCGCGGCAACCGCGATTGGCGAGAAGGCCTGTGTTGTTCCACAGGAACGGCCTGCGGCGTCGAGGCCGAGGGCGGCGGACTTGGCGGCGGAGGCGGGCCGACCGGGGCCGGCTCCTTGATCGTCAGAATCAGCGTACGAATGATCCAGTAGATGAAGTAAATCGCAACGAGAAACACCGCCAGGGTGCTGATCTGGCCGAACAGAAAGGGCGACAATATCAGCAGAACGACCAGCAGAACCACTTTGGTCGGCGTATTGAGATTCGAGTGATTCCAGTTGCGGCGGACGTCGTGGTAGCCGTCCCGCAGCGCTTTGTAAATTGGTTCTTCCGGCGTTGTCCGACGGCACGACGCACTGGCTGCGGCACCGTTGGCTCCCTTCGGGTGCGCGCCGCGATGATCGTAGGACGTGGCTGAGCCTGCGGTCGGCGCGGGACCGCTGTCGTGTACCTGGCGGGGCTTGGGAAGGTCCGCCAACATCTCGCCGGCTGTCGAATAACGCTTGGTGGGGTCTTTTTCCAGGGCCCTCGCCACCACCGTCCGATAGGGTTCCGTAAGCATCGACACGTCCGGCGGCGCCGTCAGGTGCTTCATGAGCACCTCGCCGACCGACTCGCCCTCGAAAGGAACGCGTCCCGTAAGCATCTCGTAGAGGATCACCCCAAGGGCATAAACGTCGATCTCTTTGCCGTAGCGTCCGTTGGCCACTTCCGGGGCCATGTAATGGACGGTCCCGATGCTTTCGGTCTGCCCGCTCCGACGACTGCACGAGATGAACTTCGACAACCCGTAGTCGCCGATCTTCACCATGCCCTGATCATTGAAGATGTTCCCGGGCTTCAGGTCGCGATGGACCACGCCGTGGTCGTGCAGGTGGGAAACGCCGGCCCCGATTCCGTGGATCCAGAAGAGGGCGCGTTCGGCAGGAATTCCGGTGGGGTTGGCGGCGACCACGTCCTCAAGAGCCTCGCCGGCCACAAACTCCATGACCACCCAGTTGTCGCCCTGGGAGTCTTCCCGGATGTCGAAGATCGAGAGCAGGTTCGGATGTTTCAGGTTGAGGCAGTGCCGGATGCCGCGGAGTTCGACCTCGAGATTCCGCCGGATCAGCTTGATAGCGACTTCTTTGCCGGCGTCGCTGGTGGCGTAGTAGACTTCGCCGAATCCCCCGTGACCGACACCGCGTTTGATCGTGTACCCTTCGAGCGGTCGCGAGCCGCTTGGGTAGGTAAATCGCGAGCCGGAGCCGGTGGACGGCTTGCCAACCGCTCCATTTCTCGCTTGATCGTGTTCGGGCGCTTGTGCTTCCACGGTAATCACCGATTGACTCATGGTTTTCCTCCCAACGGCCGGTTTCGTTGCCAGGCACTGCCGGGAGGCAGTTTCACAGCCGCGTCACCGGAGTCGTCACGCGGAAAAGGAACTCGGGCACCATTTCCGCTCATCCAATGATTCGTCTGCCGGTGTTCGATCTTGGGAAGAAATCAGGAAAACCGACCGGATCGTCCCAGGCCCACCCGGGGGGTGCATCAGAAAAGTCGGGGCCGGCTCCCTCGTGGAGACTTCCAGATTCCCTCCCATTGTAGTCCCTGAAAAACTCCTTGTCGTTCCTCTGTGAAATGTCAAATCGCCTCTAGACTGAACGAAAAACGATCCCCCTGAACATGGGAGCTTGTCGTGATGCCCCCCCTCCGTCGACTGGGGACCCCGTCGATTTCCATGACCCCCGAGGTCCGACAGTGCAGTCCGCCGTCACGGCGGAACAGAACCACCTCGTTCGGCCATCTGTGGCAAACGACGTGGCTGTGCCCGCTGGGCCCCAGAACACAGGTCTCCGCCATGAGGAGCACCGCGTCAGCCGATGGCTGGGTCCGGTGTCCGCTGGCAAACTCCAGCCGGGCGGTGGCACTGAGGGCATGGGGGAGGCGAAAACGGAGTTGGACCCGCTCTCCCAAGTGGATCATCGCCCCGTCGCTCAACGTGGTCCGATCCCGGACCGGCTGCCCGTTCACTCGGACCGGGCGAAGGGCCTCGATGAGGTACCCCTCGCCGTCGCGGCAGATTCGAGCGTGATGCTTGGAAATATCACCCAGAATGGGAACATCCACGTCCGGAGCCGGCTGACCGATGATGATCCGGTCGGCCAGAGTTACCCAATAGCCGCCGACTGCGTCGATCCAGAGCAGAAACCTATCATCAGAGCCGGTCGAAGGAGCCATCGGCGATCTGTCCTGAAAGAGGTGTGAAAGTCTGATCATTTTGACACACCCGGGGGGTTTTACAACTCGGATCGAGACCAGGGTCGGGGGAAACTAGCCTGGTTGCATTGAAACTAATCCGTCTCAAAACGCGAGACGGGGTCGTCGCGGAGAGGAACGTCATGCTGATGAGCTTCGTTCCCCTCGTGCGACGACCCACGTCAGGCTGATTCGGTTGCTACCATCGAGCTACCCACTCTCCGACAAGCGCCGGTCGGCAGCGTTAGTCCAAGGCCAGGGCCTCGGTCTCGGGCTTATCAAGCTGGAAGTAGTCCGACACGCGATCGGCAATGTCTCCAGAGGCTTCGTCATCGAGTGGAATCTGGCCCGTGTAGTAGCTGTCGGAGTTGGCCAGGCGAGCTTCCACGTCCAGCCGGGTCTGAAGGTCCGAAACCAATTGCCGGACTCGACCGAGCTTGCTGTCGTCGAAGTGGTAGGCGTTGGCCGCTTCCGCCGCGGCGACCATCTCAGCCTGCGCTTCGAGGCTTTCAATCTCGGCTTCCAACTCGTCCTTGGCCGCCATCAGGGCCTGGAGTTTCTCCTGGGCCGCCGCCAGGGCGTTGTTCCGGGCGTTGTACTTTTCCTGAAGGCTGTTCAACGTCTTTTCCCTGGTCTGATACTGGTCGAATCGATTCGAGAGATCGAGCTTGACCTGCTCGACCGTGTAGGCTCGGCGACCGTAGGTGAACACTTCCTTGCCCGTTGCCAGGTCGCCCCGGAGCCGGAGAATGTCCTGCTTCTGGTCGGCCAGACGCGTCTCCGTGTTGGCAATCTGCTTCTCGATCCGCGCGACTTCGACCTCTTCGCGGGCGATGGCGCGCATGTTTTTCTGGATTTCGGGACCGAGTTCAGCGATCAGGTTACGAGCCCGATCGAGTTCAAACTCAGTGGACACGCTGCCCTTGACGAAATCCTTCATGTGCTGGGCCGTGGTGGCGACATAGCTGGTCATGTCGCGACCAAAGAAGAAGAGACCCAGTAACAAGGTGGCTGCTGTTCCTACAATTACCTTCTTGATCATCGAAAGTTCCTCCAGGATACGAAGAGTGGGTTGGACCGAATCGTCAGTCACACAAAGGGACGGACTCTCTTGTTTGTGGGATGGAACCGCCAGAGCATGTGGTTGGTACGGCGGCTCTGAACATCTATTCGCCGAGCCCGTCCATTTCTTGGTTTTTTTTGAAAAGTTGCTTGCCCCCCTCGTGCAAGTGGCACTTTTCCGGGAGAATTAGCGGTATGAGCAGTCCCGATTACGAACCGCTTGTCCGACAAATCCACGATTCCGCCACGCGTCTGGTTCTGTCCTTCTCGGGAGGGGGAAGCGACACGCTTTCCCAGTTGCTTTCCGTACCGGGAGCGTCGCGGACCGTTCTGGAGGCGGTGGTTCCCTATTCTCAACAGGCCCTTTGCCGCTGGCTGGCGGGTCGGCCGGACCAGTTCTGCTCGCCCCGCACTGCCCGAGCCATGGCCATGTCGGGATTCCTTCGAGCGTGCGAATACGAAAGTCCCGAGGGCTTTCCCCTGGCGGGGGTGGGCGCCACGGCGTCGCTGGTCACCGACCGCCCCAAGCGGGGCGCGCATCGTATCCACGTCGCTGTCCAAACAGTCAGCCAGACGATCGTCCAGTCGATCGAATTGACCAAGGGAAAGCGAACCCGCCCGGAAGAGGAGGCGATCGCTTCCGCCTTGATCCTCAACCTGATTGCAGAAATCTGCGACGTGGACGCGCGGATCTCCCTCGATCTCCTCGAAGAGGAGCCGCTCGAGCGGCAGGAAAAAACCGCGCCGCTTGCCTGGCGAGATCTGCTGCTCGGCAAGAGCGAAGCAATCCTCCATAACGAATCGAGCGTTCCGCGCGTGCCGTCCCGGGCCGTGTTCTCAGGGGCTTTCAATCCGATCCATGTGGGCCACGAGGAGATGGTGAGCGTGGCCTCCAAGGAACTCGGGAGCCCCGTGGACCATGAGATTTCCATTCTGAACGTGGACAAGCCGCCGCTGGACTATCTCGAAATCGGCAAACGCATCGACCAGTTCGAAGCGGAGCACAGTGTCTGGCTTTCCCGAGCACCGACGTTTGTGGAAAAAGCCAGGCTCTTCCCTGGTGTGACGTTTATCGTGGGGATCGACACGCTGCGACGGGTTGCCGCCCCCCGCTATTACCGCGGGAGCGAGGCCGCCTGCCTCAAGGCGATCGAGGAGATTGCCGAGCGAGGCTGCCGGTTCCTCGTCTTTGGCCGTTCTATCGGTGGAAGCTTCATTCGCCTGAGCGATCTCGACTTGCCCGCTCCGTTGGCCTCGATCTGTCGCGAGGTTCCCGAATCGCGATTCCGCCAGGACGTTTCTTCGACGGAAATTCGCCGCCAGAAGCGACTCGGCGGCAACTAGCTACCAGTTCTTGATGGCTTGGCCAATCTCTCCCGAGCCACGGTAAACTCTGCCGATCCTGCCGGTCACTCTCCCTGGGCAGACCTGCTCGCCCGAACGGGGATCTCTTCAGTCGGGCACGACTCGCACCCGAAACCTCCTAAAGGTCTGAAAACGTCATACGTTTTTTTGGTGCTGCTGTTTCCCCCTGCCCCCCGAACGACTTTGCCTTCAGGAGAAGATTGACGTGACGAAGAAATCGGCCAGCGCGAGCTCCGGAAAAGTCCGCGCGACCCTCTATCTGCCCGCCGATCTGCTCGACGAAGCTCGAAATGCGACCGTCTTTCTCGCAGGCTACCCGCTCCGCCTCACCCTCACCGGGCTCTTGGAGCAGGCATTGCGTGCCGAACTGACCCGTTTAAAAAACGCGCACAACAGCGGCAAGGAATTTCCCCCCCGTACCGAGGAGCTCAAGGGCGGACGTCCGATTGCCGCCTGAATCCGATCATGAAAATCGACGAGAAGCGTCCGTCACGCGACGAAAACCACGAGCAGCTCCGGAAGGAACTGCTTGAGCGGATCGTCCGCAACGAGGCTCGACGCCGCTCGCAGCAGAGCGGCGCGCCGTCTCCACCTCGTAAACAAGCACAGCCGGCGTGAAAACCTTTTTGCCCCTGATGGTTCTCCTGAGCACGGCGGTTCCGGTATCCGCCAACCTTTGGGGTGGTTCTTCCTCGGACCAGCCCCATCCGTCCGTCGTGCGCGTGGTGGTCTCGGAGGGGCAGTCCATGTCGTTGGGTTCCGGAACGCTGGTCGCCGTCCGAGGCCGTCACGGCTTGGTGGTTACCAACTGGCATGTGGTTCGCGACGCCACCGGTCCCGTCAACGTCATCTTTCCCGACGGATTTCGCTCGGGCGCCACCATCCTCGGCACGGACGCCGACTGGGATCTCGCCGCGTTGGCCATCTGGCGTCCCAACGCCACGCCCGTTCCCTTGTCCCGGCAAACGCCCCAGCTCGACGACAAGCTCTCCATTGCCGGCTACGGATCGGGCAAGTATCGCATGGCGTCCGGACGTTGCGTCCAGTACATCTCCCCCGGCAATAATCAACCCTTCGAGATGCTGGAGCTTTCCACCGCCGCGCGCGAAGGCGATTCGGGGGGCCCAATCTTGAACGACAAGGGCGAACTGGCCGGCGTCCTCTTCGGCGCCACCCAAGGCCGGACGGCCGGAAGCTACTGCGGTCGGGTTGCCTGGTTCCTGAACAAGGTCGCCCCGCGTTTCGACGCCCTTTCCACGCCGCCGGCTGAATCGTCCAACGAGACCATGATCGCCGAGGATCTGCCCGCCCCCAGCGTCGCCCCGCAGCCTTCACGAACTCCCGCGTCCGAAGTGGCCCTAGCCCCGTCGCCCGCGTCGTCAGACAGCACATGGAAGTCAGCCCCCGCCCCGAAACCTGCCCGCCGAGCGCCCCCTCGGCGCGCGATGCCCCTTGTTTCGATCCCGGCCCCGAGTGAAGAACCGGCCGACGAGCCCTCCTCGCAAGCGGCAAGCAACTTCGCCGACCCCACCGACTGGGACGATTCCTTCCTCGCTCCCATGCCGACCGCCCCCGCAGCGCAACCGGCTCTCGCCTCTGAGGGCGTGGGCGACACGTCGGCCCCGGAAGGCGACACTTCTTCCGAAGAGCTTCCCTTCAACTGGGCCCAACTGGCCGGCGCCACTCGCCCCGAGCAGGTCCGCAACGTCCTGGCCCTCATCGGCCTGGTAACGATCATTCTCCAAGCCCTCCGCATTTTCAACGTCTTCAGCTCTTTCCGCCTTGAGCCCGTCAAAAAGGCCCGCCGCCGCACCACCACCCGCCGCCGCCCGATCCGGGTTTGGTAGGGGGGGGGGGAAAGAGCCAACCCACCCGGTTGAAGGCCGGGCGGGCTGGGGCGGAGGTTTCGCAGCAATGAGAGACCGGATTGATCAGTCGATTTCAATGACGTGGACGTCGTCGAAGTACACGGGTTCGTCCGCATCACTCGCCGCAAGCTGGACCCGGAGACCATCGTCCATCAATTCCGCTGTGTAGCCAGCTGCAATCCAGGTTTGCTTCGTGATGACGTACGTTGGAATCTCCACATAGATAGCAATCGTTTGCCAATCCGAATCGAGGGCGAGAGTCTCCATGGTGATTGTGGTCTCGATCCACTTGTACGTCACATGATTTCCCTCGCCATCGCAAATGTCGTACTTGAACCGTGCGGAAATCGATGCCGTCCCAGTGCATTCGCCGTTTGTGCCCGCATCCGTCTTGACTTCTGCGGTGATCAGGTATCGCTTGCCCTCTTCCACGGACGTATCATCAACCCCATTCCACAGAAGCTCATCGTCGCCGGTAATGCTCGCCACGTGGTTCGAGGCATCGTCGGGATCCACAACGGGCGAAAAACTGCCAGTCTCGTCGTCGACGTAGAGCGTCCAATTCGCGGCGCTGCTTTCGAAATCTCCGTTCTCGTCACTGAGAAGATCGGGGTTCGAACCCTCCTCCGATTCCAGGTATTCGCGGTATTCAAACCAGCCAGTGATCATGCTCCCGATGGGTCCGAGAGATGCGTCCTGGAGACGCTCGAGGGCGTCCGAATAGTCACTGGTCCCTTCTCCATACTGTTCCAGGATATCGAGAGCCTTAAGGAATCCTTCCCCTTCCCAGGCGCCCGTTTCCTCATTAATTAGGAAACGCTTTTCTTCGTAATAACTGAGTGCTTGGCCCAGGAGATCGTCTCGCCCTTCCGCTGCCGGCCAGGCATCTTGCCGCCGCGCGGCAACACGGCCCAACTCTTCAATCTTCTCCAGCGCGGCCTCGAGCTCCTCGCCCGTACTGGCGCTCGAAATCTCCATTTCGCGAAGCTCCTTCACCAGTTCGTATTCCTCAATCAGGTACTTCGAGTACTCCATCGCGGCGCGAAGCCCGGAAATCCGTTCGAGAACGAGCGGATCGGGACTGGATGAGGCAAGCTCGCTCAAGGTGGCTTCGTCGAGCACGGCCAGGGCGGCGTTCGCCTCGTCGAGAGTCATCGACTCTGCCTGGGCGATTGAGTTGTTGTGCACCGAGTCGCTCCCCTCGTAGTCCCCGTCGAGCCAGTCAGTGTCCTGATACAGCCAGGCGTCTTCGAGGATGCCGAAGAAGCTCTCGGACCCGTCCACGTCGTCCATCACGTCGCCGCCCATGAGTTCGGCCACGTCCTCGCCGTAGGCCATCTCGAAGTAGTCGTCGAAGAGATCGGACATGGCCTGCTCGTAGGTCTCGCCTTCGTCCACCCCGTCCCACTCCAATTGCGTCATGACCCATTCCATGGGCGCCTGGAACGGATAGTAGCTCGTTGCTTCGTAGTTGACGCCGAGGAACTCGTTATCGGCGTCGTACTGCAACGACTCGGCCATCAGCGAGGGATAGAAGTAGGGCGTCGTCGCACCCAGCGTGAAGTAATCGTAACGCAGCAGGTTCACGGAGCCTTCCCAGAGGTCCTCGTCCGCCCAAGCGTCCGTACGGTCCTGGTCCGCCTCCTTCGTCGCCTCGTCCCACCAGGCCGCTGTGTTCTGCGTGAGGTAGACATATACGTTTTCTTCAAAGACAACCGTAGTGGGCGGCTCTATAGCGTTCGCATACGCCAGGGCACCGATCTTGTAATCGGTTGCCACGCCGTTCACGGTTCCGACACCAGCAGCAACGGCGTTGACAAAGGCGTAGTAGCGGTTGGTCAGGATGGTGTCGCCGGCCGTCTCCGCCCAAATGTACTCATCGAGATTGTCAACATCGTCGACGCCAAGCGTAAAGGTGGTGTTCGGCTCCACGTCATCCTGCTCGAAGTAGGGCTCGTTCCCGTCGTCATAGTAATCTTCGAAGATCTCCTTCAAGTCCCCGGCGCCGTCATAGGGGCTATCTCCAGAATAGCTGTCCATGAAGTCATCGCCGACGAGATAGGCCACAATTGCGTCCACGGCCATGTCGTTAATCTCCACAGAGCTGCCATCCAGGATGTGGGTGACCGGATACCACTCGTTCTCACTGAGAACGGTGCCCGTGGGGTAACAGATATCCAGCACTCCCGTAGCATCGTAGCCGTCGATCGCACGGAAGACCGTTTGCACGCCGTTGCCCAAGGATCGGTAATCGGTGAGTTCGATGTCGTTGCTGGCCGTCTGGTTGGCGCGAAGGCGGCGGCGCCATGCCTGCGATTCCTCCCAGCCGACCTCGCTCCATCGCCGGGGGCTGGTGTCCGGTTCGTGGCTGCCCGTCGTGACGGTCACGGACAATTCGCCCGCCTTGCCGCCGGAAACATGGTCCCACGCGGCCGTCGGCGCCAGCCAGTTAACCCCCAAGTCTTCTAACAGTTCCGATACGGCGTAGGCCACGGGACGCGTGTACCCGTACGCATTGGTGAGGCTCAGGTTGCCGTTGGTATCAACGGTCACGCAGTAACTGTCCGTATTGTCCGACGCCCCGGCGGTTCCTCCGAGGTACACGCCCCTCAACGTGCTGTCACTCACTGCTTCCACGATCTCCAGAAATCGGCCGGAGAGCTTCTGGCCGTAGTACCGCAGATCCTCCGCCGCCGCCAGCAGTTCGGCGTCGGCGTCGGCCGGCAGCACGATCTCGGCGAGCCGATCGCCGTTGCTCACCAGGGCGATCGTTTCCAGATCCTGGTCGGCCGTTGCCGAAGCAGTGGCAATCAGGTCGTAGTCGGTGACCGCGGTGTCATAAGCGGTAACGCTCACATAATAGGTGGTGCTCGCCGCCAACGTGCGGTAGATCGTATCGGCGGCCGTCCCCGTGTTCAGCGAACTGGCAAGCACGTAGCCGCTGGAATCGAGCAGTTTCAGGTCGGCGTCGGCGTCCATGCCGCTGAGTTCGAAGGTGTAGTGGCCCGCGGTGGTAGGGGTGAAGCTGAAGTAGTCGGTTTCGCCGGCATTCAACGTCGCGGTGGGACTTTCGCTATCATCGAGTGCAAGAGTCGTCGGGCTGGAGACCGTTTCGGGGTCCGGGGCTGTTGCGGTGGTATTCGAATAGGTGTCGGTATCCGTGAAACTGTCTGCCGTAAACAGAGCATTTCCGCTTGCGTCCCAGAAGCCTGAAGAGGTTACCTGATTACTCGCGCTGATCGGCAGGCTCGCATACTCCGTGCTGTAGTTCGAGTCGATCAAGGCCCAGAGCCGGCTGCTGTCGGCTGCGTCAACCTCCAGATCCACATCCGCAAACCGATAGGCATTGACGCTCAGTGTCCTATCTCCGTCCACGGCATCCGTCTCCGCATACAGCAGGCCCCGGAGCTTGCTTGCGTCGTTGTAAAAGAGCGCCGTTCCCACAAACAGGTCGTCATCCGCGACACCGTGAATGACGGCCGAGTTTTCGTAGGTTGCATTCGTGTGGCCCCGCCCCAGGATGTACTCGGCATCCGTCACCGCAACTTCGTACGTTGCATTTCCTAAGACCGAGGACGAGCTGCCATCGTAGAGCGTTTGGCTCGCGCCTCCTGTCCATGCCTCGAAGACCAGATTCGCCTCAACCTCGTGGAGTTCCGCTTCGTCGTCCCCTGCCCCTAGGTCTGCCGTGACGCCAGCGAACGACCCCAGACCGTCCAACATGAGGAAGTAGTCCTTCGAGCCGCCCAGCGGATTGAGCGTAACGAAATCGTCGCCGGTTGCGGGCTTGCTGACAAATCGATCGTCCAGAGACGAGCCATAGAGCATTGCCTCGTCGTCTCCGCCCTCGCCCGTCGCCGTTGCCCAGGGAACATTCAAGTACGCGATCGAATAATCCGATCCCTCCACGGTTCCCGATGTCGTGTAGAGGGTAAACGTCTCGGAGCCGGTGCTTCCGTAAAGAGCCACTGTGTCGCAGGCGGTGATTGCGCCGCTGGTATTGCGAACTTGCGCCTGCCCGTTCCCGTTCACCGCCACATCTTTGAATCCGGTGTAGCTGATCAAATAGTCGTAGCGATCGATGGGGCCGGTGATGCTGCTATTGGTAGTGGCGTCCGGCGGATAGAGCGTGGCCGTATCGTTGTCGGCCGATCCCGACACGATCGCCGTGTCCCCCTCGTTGTTTCCGCCGTCCACAACGATGCTCCGCACGCCGCTCACCGTCACCGTATACCCGCTTGACGCTTCGAAGACGGCCGAGCCGGGCTCGGCCGTGAACGTGTCGGCGCCGGCGGTCCCGGTGATCGAAATCGTGTCATATGTCGTCTCCGTATCGTCGGTCAGGTCGGCGGTGATGATGATGTCGCCGGTGAAGTCGCCGAGGTCGGCAACGACGTACTCGTCGCAGCCGTCCGTATCGGTGATCGTGAACGTGTCGACGCCGCGCGCCTGCCACCAGCCGATCACCGCGTCGTCCTCGTCGATCAGCTCGACGTATTCACCTTCGCCTTCAAGTCGAACCGCCTCCGGGTCTGCCGACGCCAGGGATATCTCAATGACCTGCCCGTTGCTCGCTGCGATTTCTGTTGCCGTGAGAGCCCGCTCATACACCCGGAAGTCCGCGATCTGCCCGTCCCATCCGTAGTTCACGTAGTCGTTGCCGGTGGCTTCGCTGTGGCCGCACCCGCCGACATAGAGACCGCCTGGGTTTGCATTCGTGATCGCGGCGCAGCTTGCGTCGTCCGTGCAGTCCTCCCCGTCGACATAGAATCGCGTTTCGCCGGTAGTTTCGTTGTGGGTGACCACGATGTCGTACCACGTGTCCGTCGCGATGATACCCGTCTCGCTCCTTGCATCATTTCCGTTCGAGGTCCCGAACATCAGCCTGTCATTGTACCAGCACAAGTAGAATTCCTTCTCGTCGCCGTCCCGTTGAGCGGCAAGATAGCGTGAGCCAGACAGTTCATCCGCTCTGACCCGCATCGCAATCGTCAGGCTGCCCAGCAACTCCACATCTGGAATGAGAGCGGCGTCATCGTAGTCGCCGCCGTTGCCGTCGCCATTGAGTTCGAGGACGCCGTTGCTGATCGAGGCGACGCCCATAAGCGTGGCGGAGTGCCCGAATCCGGATACGTCCGACGTATCGGAATCACTCGACGTCTCGAAATCCAAGTGAACATCCGCGATCTCCATGGGGCTCAAGACGCTGTTGAAGATGCGGAAATCGGCAATCTGACCGTGCCATCCATAGGTAAGCCTGTCGTTGCCGGATGTGGAAGAGTAGCCACCGGCGCCGATATACAGTTCGTTCATCGTCGCGTCGGTAATCGTGGAGCAGGTGCTGTCGGCCGTCTCATCAACACCGTCGACATAGAATCGGGTCTCGCCGGTGGTTCCATTGTGTGTGACGATGATGCTTGTGAAGTCGCTCGACGATGCCGAGAGGACCCCCGCGTTGCTTGAGGCACTGTCGCCGTTCATAGTCGTAAAATACAGATATCCGTTGTACGCATACAGCACGAACTGATTTTCGCTGCCATCACGTTGAGAGGCGAGGTAGCGTGCACCCGTCAAATCGACCGCCTTCACGCTCATGGCGATCGTCAGGCTGCCGAGGAAATCTACGTTTCGTACGATCACGCCGTCGTCTGACTCACCCTCCACATCACTGTCTTCAAGGTTGAGCACACCCTCTGAGCTGATGGATGCGTTTGCAATTAGCTCACCGTCGTAGCCGTCGCCAAAGGACGCAAGAGTTATTTCCCCGTCGCTGTTGTCAAACGAAAGGTGGATCTCACTCAGTGTTGTTGGTGGAACGACGATCGAGTACATCCGAAAGTCCGAGATCTGCCCGTTCCAGCCATATGCAAGCGTCTCATCGCCGGGAACGAAACTAGCGCCGCACGCGCCGAGGAACAGGTCGGTCGACGCCGAATCGGTGATGGTCGAGCACGAACCGTCGGCCGTCTGGTTCTCGCCGTCAATGTAGAATCGCGTTTCGCCCGTTGTTCCGTCGTGCGTGACCACGATGTCATACCATGTCCCGGTCGAGGAGATGACGGCCTCGCTCTTCGCGTCGTCGCCGTTGAAGGCGGTGAAGACGAGTTGGTTGTTGCTCCAGTAGAGTGCGAACTGTCTCTTGGTGCCGTCGCGCTGCGCGGCCAGATACCGCGTGCCAGGCAGGCTCTCCGCCTTGACGCTCATTGCAATCGTCAGACTGTCGAGGAAATCCACGTCGCGAATGACGAGCCCCTCGGTGTCGCCGTCCAGGTCAAGTACGCCCGAGGTAATCGTGGCGCCCAGGAGTTCGCCGTCGTTCTGGTTGCCCGAGAGATCCGTCGTCTCGCTCGACGCATCCAAGGTGATGTGGATGTCGGCCATCTCCGATGGCGTGACAACTCGGTCGAAGAGGCGAAAATCGGCGATCTGCCCCTGCCATCCGTCACAGAGATCCTCGTCGCCGCTCTGCTCATCGACGCCACGCGCCCCAATGAACAGATCGGTCGTTGACGCGTCGGTAATCACGGCACAAGAACTGTCGGCGGTTTCGTCCACGCCATCAATGTAGAATCTTGTTTCGCCCGTCGCTCCGTTGTGCGTTACTACGACATCCGTGAAATCGCTGGACGTTGACAAGACCCCGGTGTTGCTGGACGCGTCGTCTCCATTGAAAGTCGTGAAAAACAACTGTCCGTCATATGAAGACAAGGCAAACTGGCACTCGTCGCCGTCATATTGAGCAGCAAGATAGGTGGTTTCAGACAAGTCGTCCGCCTGCACGCTCATGGCGATCGTAAGGCTGTCAAGAAAATCGACATTTCGGACGACAACGCCATCGTCATAGTCACTGTCAGTGTCGCTGAAGTTCAGATCGACGGCATCATCCGTGCCGTTGACATACGCGTACTCGAGCAGTTCTCCGTCGTGTCCGTTTCCGGTGACGTCCTCAACGTCTCCGTCCTGGTTTGTGGAGTCGAGCGGCAGATAGATGGTCGGCGTCACCGAGAGCAACTGGCGCTCCTCCAGCGGCTCCAGGCGCAGCCCGCGGTGCCGCGACGGCTTCTGGCGATGTACGCTCTTTGACGAGGCTGACCGAGTGCGATGGAAGCGATCCTTCAAAGACTTGAGCAGTGTGCGCATGGCAAGATCCCCTCTTCCGTGGGCTTGAAATGAGATGTCCAAACAAGAAACGGGCACGACAAGAAACCACCGGACGCGTGAACTTACCAACCGCCCCGCCCCGATGTCAAGACACTTGCGGCAAGATTCCGGCATCAAGAACATGCCCGCCAACACACACCAAGCGATACCGGCTAGAGCATCCCGGTGAAGTGCGAAAGGATGTTCTTCATCTCTTCTGCCGAAACGCTCCGGCAATCCGAAATCGCCATAGACGGACGGCAATGCGACAGAGACGCCTGCGATCAAGTGTCGCCACAAAGACCACGGGGGGCGTCGGCCACGCAAGACTGGGGGGCGGGAATTGCGAACAGATGACTGAACGGCTAGGATCAAGGCGACTTTGAGGCGATCGCAAACGGTCGGCCATGCAATTATTCTGCCCCGTGAGGGACCTTTGCGCTGGTGCTGGGACAAGCTCTTAATGAAATCCAAATGATGGCCGAGGACGGTGACATGAAGTGTTCGCTGGCAGTCTATCTCTCACTCGTGGTGCTCCTTATCGCAACCAACCCCCTCACGGCCGACGACGCCTCGCCCGTCCGGCTGGAAATCACCCGGACCGTCACGGTCGATCCCGACGCGTGGAAGTGGAATTGGTCGTCTTGGGATCAGGATAAGATTGTCACCGTCGGCTCGTACCAATACACGGTCTATTGGGATGCCGATCGGGCCATGGTCCTCGCGAGGCGGGATTTGCGCGACGACTCCGTGCAAAACGTCGTCCTGCCCCAGTACCGGCTCACGGCCGATGACCGGCACCGCAATACGTGCCTGGGCGTGAGCGCGGCCGACGGGCGGCTTCACCTCTCCTGGGATCACCACAATAACCAACTGCAGTACACCCGAACCCGGGCCGGCTTTCTGACCGAACCGCCCGAGCGAATCTCCGCCGACGATCTCGAACCCGCCCAACCCATGCTGGCCGATCCCAAACTCGAGAGAGTGGTGACCTATCCCCGGTTTCTCACCGCCCCCGACGGCACGCTCTTCTGCTTCTATCGAATCGGCAGCAGCGGCAACGGCGACAACTACCTGCAGCGCTACCAGCCGAGCGACGGCACGTGGAGCCGGGTGGGGATGCTCTTCAGCCGGCGGGGGACTTACGAGCCGTGGAAGAACAGCAAGTCGCGATGCGCCTACCTGCACGACCTGCTCTTCGACTCAAAAGGCCGGTTTCATGCAACCTGGACCTATCGTGAAACCGGCGCCACCTGGGCCAGCAACCACGACCTCCACTACGCCTACAGCGACGACCAGGGCGTGACCTGGAAGAACAACGCGGGCGAGCAGATTGCCGACCTGGCCGCGGGCGACCCCATCGAACTGGCCGATCCGGGGATTGTCGTCAGGAAGATTCCCGTCTATTCGTGGCTCATGAACGCCGGTTGCATGGGGTTCGACTCCAAAGGCCGCCCTCACGTGCTGACCTACAAATGCCGACGCATCAGCAAGCCGGAAAAGCTGGCCCACAACCCGCCGCCGGAAACGGCCAGCGACCTCTGCTTCGTCCACTACTGGCGAAAGGACGACGGCACCTGGTGCGGCGGCGAACCGATCGATCCGGGTCCCGACGGTCGCAGCCGCGTCGACATGGTGTTCGACCAAGACGACGACCTGATCTTCTTCTATCCCACCTACAGTCCGGCCGCCGTCGGCTTCCGCTACCTCACGTCCTCAGCATCCGATCAATGGCAGACCTGGTCCGGCCCCCACAAGCTCACAGGGCCCGAGGTGAGCGGCCGCGACGCCTCCAAGCACGATCGCGTCCGCTGGGCCAAGGAGGGCGTCCTCTCGTTCACGGTGATGCCGGCGCCCAAGGGCTTCGCCATCGTGGATGCGAAGGTGAAGACGGAGTAACGGATAACCGAAACGAACGGACCCGGAAGCAAGGTGGACCAATATGGGCCTGCTCAGTTGGCTCCTTTGGGGTCGCGGCAAAACGGTCAAGGACCTCGCCGAGTGGCTGGACATCGATGCTCGCCAACTCAAGCGAGTCCAACCGGTCTATCGCCAGTTCACGATTCCTAAACGATCCGGGGGCGTTCGGGAGATTTCGGCGCCGTCGGACGAACTGAAGCGGATCCAGCGGCGGATTCTTCGCCGTGTGCTCAAGGGCCTCCGCGCCCACGACGCCGCCCACGGGTTCGAACGGGGCCGCTCCATCGTGACGAATGCCCGCGTCCACTGCGGACAGGAAGTCGTCGTCCGCATGGACCTGGTCGACTTCTTCCCGTCGACCCAATCCGTTCGAGTTCAGCGCTACTTCCGACGCGTCGGTTGGAACCGCGCCGCCGCTCGCTTGCTTGCGCGGCTCTGCACCTACCAGGGCGGCCTGCCCCAGGGCGCGCCGACCAGCCCGCGACTCAGCAACCTGGTGAACTACAAGGTCGACGCGCGCATTGCCGGCATGGTCGCCGCCATGGGCGGCCGCTACACCCGCTACGCCGACGACCTCACGTTCTCCTTTCCGGCCGAACCGCCGGAAGACGACTGGATTATTCGCACCGGCCCGCCCATGCCCTTCCTTCTGGACGAGCATCCGTCGAAGATCCGCTTCCTCCGTTCCTTCGTTCGCCGCGTGATGTACGAATCCGGATATCGCGTCCATCGGCGGAAGAAGATGAACGTCCGCCGCCGACATCATCGGCAGGAAGTGACCGGCCTGGTGGTCAACGAGAAGGTGAACCTGCCGCGCAGCACCCGCCGCTGGCTCCGCGCCGTCGCCCATCGAATGGAAGGCAGGAAGCGAAGGCTCCTCGACGCGAGCTACGAGCCGTTCAGCGATCGCAGTTCCACGCAGCCGACTCTTACCGCCTCGCAACTGGCGGGCTGGCAGGCGCTGCAACGCATGGTCGAGCAGCAGAGGGAGCAGACGCAGTCTTAAGCAAAGAACTGCTTGGTTTCACGTCTGCTGGGCCGCGTAACGGCAACACAATCGGGCGGCAGAGATGGTTGTCTCGCCGCTACGCGGCTTCCGTTGTCTTTCCTTCCGCAACCGGGCGTTCCGCTTCGCTCCACACCCGGCTATTCACATGACGCCACTCCGTGGCGAGCCGTCACTTGGCCCTCGCCATCAGGGCGTCCGTCTCCTCCAACTTGAAACGGGTGCTGACCACGGAGTGCTTCCTCGCATCCTTCCAGTACTTGATGTAGGTCGTGGCCACGATCGTGCCGTCGGGCAGAAGTTCCATGCCCGGGTAGCCGCAGTCGCCGCCCGCGTAGCTGTGGAGGAGCTTGATGCGGTACTGGCCCGGCTGGCCCTTCTTGATGTCGTCATACGTGCCGACCCACGCCACGAAATGACCGCGGGTGGGCGACATGGGAGCCTGATCGCGGAAGGCGATCACAAGGCGGCCGTCCTTGGTGGTCACGCCCATGTGGCGGTCGCCCGTCAGGCCCCAGGGCGTATCGACCGGCGTGCTCCAGGTTGCCCCTTCGTCGTCGCTGAACATCATCAGGCTGTAGCCCTTGTGCACGTTCTCCCGCATGAGGCAGCACAGTTCCTTGCCGTCCGGCGAACGGAAGACGAAAGGTTCGCAGGGGCACTTGCCTTCCACCTTGGCGACCACACGCGGTTCGGACCACGTCAGCCCGCCGTCCTTGGTAACGGTTGAGAGGACCTCCAACGGCGCCCGGTCGGCTCCCTCAGGCCCACGGTGATACATGCCGAGATACGAGCCGTCCTTGAGCCGAACCACGCTGCTGAACGTCATCACGCAGCGATACGCCTTGCCCAGCGGCGGCATCTCCTTCCAGGTCTCGCCGCCGTCCTCGCTCATGATGCTCGGCATGGGGATTCCGAACCGGCCAATCCAGGCCGAGAAGACCCAAAGCCGCTCTTTGCCCTCCGGATCGGTCATGCGATAGATACTGGGACAGTTCTCGTGCTTCTTGACTCCCGGGGGCAGGCGATCGTCCAGCCGTGTCCACGTTTTGCCTCCGTCCTCGCTGCGCGCTATGGGCCCCGCCTTGCCGCCATGATTGACGCACCACACGGCAAAGATCGTCTTGCCGTCGTCCATCAGCACCGTGGTCGGGTGCCCTTGATAAAGCTCGGGCGTGCCCTCGGCAATCACCACCTGCCGGGCGGAATTGCCGGACAGGTCGACCACCGGGAAGGTCGCTTCCTGACGCCATCGCTCTTTCAAGTCTTCCGAACGAACCTCGCGGCTCATCACCGCAGTCACACACAGAAGCATCATACTCGCGAGGGCTATCCTCATTTCTTGCACCTTTCTTTGTCAGGAGAATTCACACTCAGATGCCCAGCATATCCTGCCGGCGTTGCCAAAGCGAGCGCGGAGGTCATGATTTGGGTGCGATTCTGGCGCTCGCCCCGCAAATCGCAATTGAGAGTGCATGGGAAACGAGACAGAACTCAGCGCGCGCCGATCGTTCCCGTGCGGGCAAGAATCTCGGAGAGAATCCGCTGCTCCAGATTGGCATCCCGTCCCTGGCGAATCCAACCGGCGTTGGGGTCACGGTCGGCCAGGGAATCGGTAACGCGGGTGAGCGAAGAATCGTAACGGAACGTGGCCCCGCCCGCCGACGCGTGCTCGGGACGTTTCACGTTCTCCAGTTCCTTGTAGACGATCACCTCCACAAGATAGCCGTGCTGGTCGGGCACGACACGCACCTCCGCCTCGCGCTGGATCGATTGAAGTGTACACTCGATCTTGTCGTGGCGGGTAACCGAATCATGACGCCACGGTTCGAGAATCGTGGAACCCACCTCCGGGAACGTCGTCAACCGGCCCTCGGTCACCACCTGGCCCACCAGCCTCACGGGCTGCTCTTCCTTGATCTTGAAGTAGTCGTCCACCACGTCGGCAATCGTTTCCCAGAGAAACTCGTAATCGCCGGTGGGCACCAGCGCCGGGTTCTGGTAATAGGCAGCCGTGGTGGTTGGAACGGTCGGCGTCTGACTAGGCCACGGCCCACCCGGCGGTGGAACGGGATCCTTCCACACAATCTCGCTGCTGCAACCGACCAGCAGCAGGCCGGCGGCAAGGAGGGCGGAGATCGGAATGGGCACACGGACAAATTGCACAGCCACCATGCCTTGTTGAAGGAACAAACCGAAGGACCTAGAAACGGGCGGCATAGTGTCGCGGAAAACGCCGTTTCGTTCAAGGCGAAACAGGCTTTCTCGTGGAAATTCGCAAATAATTACGGCGCAACAAGTTAGGAAATAACCTCGTCCCTGTCCTGCCGGGGCCAATTTAGCTTCTGCGTGGGATTGTGGTCGCAAGAGAAGTCAACAGGAACCTCTCCGGGAGAATGGCTCGCTTCATGTACAAACGACTTGGAAGCAAGGGTAGAACACCACGGAGGACCCAGAGGACACAGAGAAGAGAAGAATGGAGATCATTGATCCAACAGGCTTGGTAATCGGGGCTTGTATTGAAGTCCATCCTGCGTCAAGATGCCGCCTGGGTGACTTGGCGGTGGACTTTTCAGGGGATCACTTCATGCGAGACAGTACGGAACCTTCCAGGCGAATGCAGGTCAGCCTGCGGACCTACCTTATTGCCGTCTTGGCGGCCGGCTTGACGCTCGGGGTGATGGGCCAACTCGTTCGCAGCCGCCCCGAGATCTTCTTGGCAGTCCTTTACGCAGGATCCACCGTCCTTCCCTTCCTGCTGGCGATCGGAACGGTGCTGTGGGTCGGCCTCCACCGCAGCCCGACCTGGTCGTTGCCCGCCTGTGCGAACTGCGGGCGGGATCTGCGCTGGCTCGACCTGAACCAAGTCACCGTCTGCCCCCAGTGCCAAGCCGACCTGGCCGCGCCGAAGGCCGTGGCCTTCCATCGCAAGCAGTATCGGTCCGGACGCATGATCGTTTGGGGAATGGTCCTCCTGCTCATGCCCGTCGTCGGCATTGGCGGCGCAATGCTGGTTAGCATAGCCGCTGGCCCTTCGAGCCAGGGGCTTGGCCTCTTGAGCACCAAGGAACTCCTCCAGAAACGGCTCGCGGCCCAGGTCGACGAACCCTGGATCTGGCGGGAACTGGAGCAGCGTCTCGCGGCCGGCAAACTCACCCAGCAGGAGGTGGACGATGCCGTCAACATCCTCATCGCGCACATGAAGACCACCGCGCCGGGCGGTTGGGATCAGCCGTTTCACTGGCAGGGAGACTTTCTGAAAGCGGCTTCGGCGGCCGGGATGATCTCCGATCCCGTCCTCCTCGACCTGTGCGATGCCTACTTCGGCGCCAAGGCGAAGATCCTGCCCCTGCTGCGCGTCCGCGAAGACAGCGATGCCCTCAATCTGGAAGTTGAGTACGGCAGCGCCTGGAACGATTGATTTGAAGCCGGAGTGAAGTTGGTTTGGGAGGTCACATCCATTCGGCTCGACGACAAGGAACTCGGCTTCCGCCAAATCAACAAGCACAATCACCGATGGATGGGGCGATGTGAGGGAACCCTGCCGCCAGGTGAACGCGATCTGGTGATCGAACTCGATTGCGCCTACATCGACACGAACCAGCTTGCCGGCCTCAACGCCGACAACCTTCCGGCCAAGAACTGGCCAAAGGCTCGAAAGCGCTGGAAGCAAACCCTTTCGACGAAACTCAAAGTGTATACGAAGGACGAACCGATTCTCGATCTGATCTCCGACCCCAACCGAGCGCCGGATCGGCCCGGCGACATCCAGATCGGTCGCTTCGTCGTCCAGAATGATCGTAGCGGCAAGAAGCTCATCTGCCTCACCATCGATTTCAGGAGGAACCTGGCGGTTCCGGTCAGCTTCGATGTGGCCGCGAAACTCGGCGACCGCGAGGTCCAATTTGGCTCGGTGCTATTCGCCACAACGGCGGGGGGGAGCATTGCGAGCACCGGGACCCGCGAGGCACGCCTGGACGCCCTCGACCCATCGGTCCAAACGGCCGACATCACCTTTATCCCCAATCCCCGCGGTATCGAAAACAACCCGCAAGTCGAGGAAATCTGGGGAGAGACGATCGTGCTTCGCAATTTTCCGCTCGAGCGACTCGACCTCGAGGGGGAGAAGGAAGACTGAGTGCAGGCGTTTCGTTCCTCGAACGGGCGGACGTGCATCTCGTTGAGAAGGCTTGCATTTCTGCCCGGTCCGGCAGTTTCCCCTGGCCTATAATGAAGTGGAATGCGCCCATTCTGGGGCAAGTTAGCCACACCCATTGTAGGTTCTCCAGGAACAAGCCATGAAGAGCGTCCCCCTCACCGCGTTTCTTCTTACGACCGTTCTAACTGTCAATTCCGTTTCGGCTGAAACCTGGGCAGAACGTCTTGGCTATCCGGCCGGGCAGAAGGTGCTGATCCTTTCCGCCGATCACATGGGCGCCGCCTATGAATTCAATCGACCGGGACAGGAGCTTCTCGCCGACGGAAGTGTCCAGTCCGCAAGCGTCCTCGTGCCCTGCGTCTGGTTTGATGAGTTTGCCGACTGGGCACGGCAGAATCCCGGATACGACGTGGGGGTCTCCCTGTGCCTCAACAGTCCCAATCGCCTCTACCGTATCCGCCCCCTGAGTGACCGCTGCGAAGTGCCCAGCCTTGTCGATCCCGACGGCTGCCTCTGGAACTCGCTCCTCCAGGTGGCGATCCAGGCCGACACCCGTCAAGTCGAAATGGAATTGCGCCGGCAGATCGAGCGAGCTCGCGCCGCCGGCATCCACCCCACCCATCTGACCACCCAACTCGGCGCCCTGCTCACTCGCCCCGACCTGACCGAGATCTACTTGCGTCTTGCTCGAGAGTACTGGATCCCCGCCGTCATTCCCGAGTTGACGCCCCAACGAATCAAGTCGCTCCAGGAAGAGGGCTTTCCCCTGGCCGATGAGACCGTTCAACTGATCGCCGAGTATCCGCTCCCGAAACTCGATGACTTGCGTTATGTTCCCGACGCCAACTCCTACGAACAGAAACGCCAGGAGTTCCTCGGACTTGTCAAGGAACTGCCGCCCGGGCTGGCGCAAATCGTCCTTCATCCCGCCGATCATACGCAGGCCCTCGAACGCATCTCTCCCCGCTGGAAGAACCGTCTGTGGGAAGCGGAACTGCTCCAAGATGAAAGCGTTCACCAGGCTCTGGATGAACAGCAAATCACCCTCACGAACTGGATCGAGATCCTTCGCCGGTTCAGCGAGGAAACGTCTCCGCCCGTCACCAAGTGATCCAGATGACGCTCCCCGTTTCATTTCCCAAACCGCGATCTGGAGAAGCAGGTTCCATGCGTAGACTTGCAAGTTCGATTGGTTTTCCCCTGGCGGCAGTTTTCCTGACGCTGCTTGTCTTGGCCGGTTCTTCCTGGAGCGCCGACAAGGGCCAACCCGGCGCCGACCACGAAAAGGAAATGCAGGAAGCGCTCGACTGGCTGGATCACTATCTCAGTGTCCAGGTCATTTTCAGGCAGGAGGACGTGATCAAGTTGCGTGAGAATGTGGCCAAGATGACGCCCGAGCAGCTTCAAGCCTGGCTCAGCCGGACCAAGCAAGTGCGGGAGAGGTTGTCGAGTCCCGAGTGGGCGCGGACCCAGGCCCATCTCAGCGATTTCCTCTCCAAGCAGGCGATCTACTCGGACGAAGAAATCGAGAAGATGCGTGCCGACGCCGCCGAGATGACGCCTGACCAACTGATGGACCTCCTCGACAAGATCGACAACAAGTTCGCCGAAATGACCCGCATGCAGCGATCTTCCGGGCAGCGACGCCAACTCGATATGGTAGAGAGAGACGCCAGGCAAGCCCGCCAAAGGGAGGCGAATCAGCAGAAGGACGCCTTCGCCGCCCGGGACGCCTATCTTGCCAATCAATCCGCCGCCCGCGCCCAGGCTGCCGCTTCCCGCAGCAACGCACCACTGTTCGGCACAAGCCAGTCCAAGGCCGCAGCCAACGCCGCTCGCTCCCGCTATCGCCCACCGCCCCCGATCATCACCTCGCGCGACGCCGCTCGAATCACCGTCGAACGCAATGTCTTCGGTGACTACGGCTGGGGCTGGTGAGTTCTCGCCTGTCTCCCAACTTCCTCGCTGTCGTGTGCCACTGCTTGCTTGCAAGCAGTGCTCCTGCAAGCTGGGCGTCTCCCACAAACGACACGTTGCCTGGTACGTGCAACGCGAACGCAAGATAGCACAAAGTCGACGCCTTATCGCTGTCCGGCACCGCTTGCAAGCAAGCAGCGGCACACTACGATTGCTGATCGCGGTCAGGCAGAACCTCCGGCGCCGCCCGCATTCTGCCGCACCAGATCTGCGAGCTTGCGGCAGTTCTCTGCCAGGTCCGGGCCCTGGCGATGAAGGTCGCCGCCGATGAGGAGGACCGCGTCGTTGCCGTAGAAGCGGCAGAGTTCGGCCACGCGATCGACCTTCATGCCGCCGGCGGGCGACGGGAAGATGGGGCGAAGGTTGCCCATGGGGCAACTCGTGCCGTGGATGATGTCGCGGCACTCGTCCTCGCTGAAGGAGAAGCGTCCTCCGTAGTTGGGGAAGATCATCACGTCGGCCCCGGCCAGCCGGCAGATCTGGCCGTAGAGCGCCCCGTGGGCGATGCCGCTGGTCGGGCTCGCCGTGAAGGCGCCCATGAACGCTGGGTGACCGAGAATCGGCAGCCCCGCCTCGTCGTCGTCGGCGATATGCCGCATCGTGTCGAAGCCGACCAGGCCGGGCGATACCAGGTAGGCGCCGGCGCCGACCTCGCGAGCCAGCCGGGCCCGGTCGACGATCTGGTCCGCGGGCGCCGTGATGTTGGGAGCGTAGAGACAACGCATTCCGGTTTGGGCGTTGGCCTCGCGAACCGTCTTGGCCAGGAGTCGAACTCGTTCTTCGTAGCGGCAGAAGGGCTGATCGGCCAGCCCGTGATCGTCCTTGATCAAATCAATCCCGCCGAGTGCGAACTGCCTCGCGTAGTCGGCCAGTTCCCCGGCCGAAAGGCCCATGGGCTTGATGGCCGTGCTCAACAGGGGCCGATCGTGTACGCCCAGCAGGTCCCGCAAGCCGGACCGCCCGAACCGCGGCCCGCGAAAACGGCCAGACAATTCGTCGGGCAGGTCAAAGCTCATGAGCCGATAGCCCGGCTTGATGCTGATGTTGCCGAACAGGACGTTGAGCAACTGGGTCAACTCTCCCCCGGCCGTCTCGATGGGAAATTCAATCCGGGCCTCGAAGCAATCGTCGCCCACCGGCTCGAAAGACACCACCTGCCCCAGGATCTGGTCGCGAATGTCCTGACGCGGAATCAGGTCCTCCGGATACTCGACCGTCTGTTCGAGACAGATGTCCTCGGCCCGGGCCAACGCTTCGTCACGCGTGCCAGTGAGGTGGTAGACCGCCAGGAATCGGCGACCGCTGAGATTCAGATGAGGTGTGTCGTTCACGGTTTCAAATATGGTTTGTTGGAGGCGTGGGCGGAAAATCTGTTGAACAAAACTCGTCTTCGGCAAGATAGGGGCATTTATGCCCCTTGTCCGTCGCAGGCGGTATTAGCCCCGTGCTTCAGCACGGGGTGAACATGCCGTAGGATACGCGATTCTCCCGCCCCGAGTCCGGCCGCTGCAGCGGCCGGACTCGGGGCGGGAGAAGAAGTCCGTTGCAGTCTCCCCCGCCGTAAACGGCGGGGCTAATACCGCCTACGGCGGTGAAAGGCCGTAAACGACCTTACATTTGGAAGGACAAGGATGTGGGTCATAACAAGCCGAGTATCTTGGACTTCCCGAGTTTTGAGGTTGGGTTGCGGGTTGAGGCGTTGATGCAAGAGTCCGGCTTCTAAAGATCTTCGGGCTTGGCGGTGCTTTGGTCGCGGGCGATGTCGGCAACCTGGAAATCGGCTTCACTGAGATCGAGGGACCGACCAACCAGTTGCTCCACGGCAGCCACGAAGGCCGGGGCGTCGAGACCGTATTTCTTCATCAGGTAGGGACGGCTCGCCCCGTGCGCGTATTGGTCCCGAATGCCGAGGCGAACGAGCCGCTTGCCCATGCCGGCCTCAGCCATCAGTTCGGCCACGGCCGATCCGAGCCCGCCGATCGTCGTGTGGTTCTCCATGGCGATCACCCCGAGACGAGCCGACTGGAGGGCTTCCACGACGGTCGGATCGTCGAAGGGTTTCAGTGTCGAGATGTGCAGATGTTTCAGGCCGATCCCGCGATCGCCAATCGCCTTGGAAACGCGGAGCACCTCCTCCGTGCAGATCCCGGACGAGAGCACGGCGATGTCGTCTCCCGCGGAAAGCACGCGAGCCCGGCCCAACTGCATGGGTTCGTCCACGGGGAAAAGTCGCGGCACCTCGCCCCGGAGCATGCGGACGTAGACGGGGCCGTCGACGGCCTGGGCCACGTCGAGCACCGATTCGACGTCGGTCGCGTCGCCGCATTCGAGGATCGTCATGTTGGGAATGACCCGCATGAGGGCCACGTCGTCGATCGCCTGGTGGGTCGCCCCGCCGGGCGTGGTGATGCCGGGCAGGAAACCGATCAGGCGGACCGGCAGGTTGGGATAGGCGATCGACATGGCCACCTGGTCGAAAGGCCGGCGACAGATGAACACGGCGAAGGTATGGATGTATGGAAAGAAGCCCTCGCGGGCCAGGCCGGCGGCAAAGCTCATCATGTTCTGCTCGGCCATCCCCACGGAGAAGAAGCGGTCCGGGTAGGTGTCGCGGAAATCGTCGGCCTCGCAGGACGACGTCAGATCCGCCGACAGCACCAGCACCTCGGGCTTATCTTCGGCCCACCGAATCAGGTTGCGGGCATGGGGCCGCTTGACGAGTTCCATCAGTCGATCCTTGGCTAGAATTGGCAAATTCCGTGCCAGAAGGGGCGTATCCGCCGCAGGCGAGGTCGTGGCACGCAGGCCGTTTTTCTGCGGCCGAATTCTGCAATTGACACGATCGGGCAGGTGCGGTCAAGGTCCGGAGGGTGAGTCCCCACCAACCGGCACGCCCAAGGTGTGCAACCAGAGCTATCCCTCGAATGGAATCAACCGTTCACGCCACCGGCGCAAGGTCATTGCCGTGAACGGTTCCCCTTCAAACACGATCTGCTTCACCTGCCCGTCGCTCCGCCGCCCCTCCTCTTTCAGATACCGGCTCACGTCCATCCAGCGGATCTCCCCGTCCGACGTCCGAATCACCAGCATCACAGGATAGGCCTGCTGTTGCCAGTAGTCGGCCCAACGCGCTTTCTTGATCGAGAAAATCTCCGCACCGTCACGCTTTCGCTTCTTCAAATAGGAATCCCCCGACTTCAACTGCAGGTAGAGCCTTTTCCCGCTTGCCTTCCCCTCTCGGTCCTTGAACTCGATTTCCCCGTCGATTCCGTGATCCGAATTCGTATAGCCCCGATAAATCTGCCCGGCCTCGCCCGCGATCGTGAACGCATGCCCCACCAGAATCAACTCCTTGCTCTCGCTGTCGATCGCCTCTTTGGCGAGCTCCTCCAACTTCCGCACGCGCTCTTGGAACTCCTTTGATGCGAATTTCTGCTCGATCAGGTCCCAAAGCGAAAAACGCTTGTCGCATTTCCAATTCTGGCAACGAATCTCCGCATCCTTGCCCGCCTCCCGCAAAATCGTCCGTGCCATCTCCACGTCGTGAACCGGATGCCCGCAATGGCTACACGCAAACCGACGGAGACGAAGCACGTCTTTTGCCTTCTCCAGCAGATGCTCATGCACATATTTTATGAACGTAACCTTCATATCCTCCCCAACGCCAGGATCGAAATATACGCTGATCTCGGCCGCCCCCTCCTCCTTTCGTTCCATCTTCAATCCCATCCGCTTGCGCCGCGGGCACTCAAAATCCGCTGCATAACGCCACAGCTTCCCATTCTCAAACGCCCGCGTCTGCCGAAGCTGCACCACCAGCGTCGCATAGATATTGTCGGCGTGACCGTTGAACCGGTAGGTCATCAGCACGGGCGGATGCCCCGGATCGCTGGGCAGTTCCCGTTTCACATACGACGGCAGCACAAGCTGCGTGTTGCCTTCTACTGTCTCCCGAACGCATAACCCGTGGTCCACGAATATCTGGTGCATCGCCCGCAAAATGATCGCCTCTTCCGGGTCCTCCAGACGCACCATCTTCACCCGCTTTGTCTCAACCTTCTCCCCGCTCGCATCGACTACCTCCATCGTGTAGTCCAGCTTGCCCGACAGCACCTCCGACTCGTGAATCACCCCGATCTCGCCGATTTCCCGCACGCTACGAATCACCGCCGCCGCATACTTGTTGATCCACTCGGGCTGGAGCAACACGATATCACCGAACTCCAACTGCCACACCAAGCCCGGCCCGGCCAGCAAACCGACCACGGCGCGCAACTGCTCCAGCGAGAACCGCTCCTTCGGCAGCCGCAACTCCAACTGCTGCTTCAACTCGCCCATCCGCAGCAGCACCTTGCCCTCCTTCCGCAGCCGCAGGATCTCGTCCTTCAACAGCTTGAAGATCCGCGGGCTGGTTGTCCACGGAATGCTCCCCCAGTCAATCGTCTCCACAATCGCATCCCGCAACGCCTCACAATTCTCCCCGCTCATCGCGCTCGTTTCTAGGTACCGTGCGTACCCACGGCGACGCGCAAAATCCCTGGCACTCTGCCGGCTGACCATCAACCGCCCCCGATCGCACCGCCCGGCCACCAGCAGCTTGGCAAATTCCCGCCTCGCAGCTCGCGTCAGGTCCCGGTCCCACTGGCCCAGCCCGTCGAAGGGATCTTGACTCTGCGGATTGAACACCAGCACGGCCAGGGCCGTCTCATCCATGAACAGTTGATGAATCAGCCGATAGTCCGCCTGCCCCGCAAAGTCCCACAGCCAGATCTCTTGATCGACCTCACCTTTGCCCGGGCCCTGCGGCAGCTTCACCTGCGTCGCCCAATCCGCCTTCACTGTTTCATGAGCGTCAGTACTGGCCGTTGCTGGCTCGAACCGATCCTCCGTCAGCCGAATCCGCAGCGCCGACTTCCCCACCCCGCTATCCCCCACCAGCAGCACCTTGGCATTCGTATATTGCGTGGCCTCGCTGTCGATCGCCCCCTTCTCTGCGTCACTCAGTGGCTCAATCTGCCAAATCCGCAACAGCCCGTTTATAGCGGCGGAGTAGACCACATTCTCCCCTTCATAGATGCTGAACGCCACACTTATAACGCTCTCTGTGTGTCCTTTGAATGTCTCGATGCAGATGCCTTCCCGGAGATCCCAGAGGCGCAGCGTGTTGTCATCGGAGCCGGACAGCGTGTGGGTACCATCGGCGCTGAAAGCCACGCTCCTGACGTGCTTGGTGTGTCCTTCAAGAGTCTTGATGCAGTTCCCCGTGTCGAGATTCCAGAGACGCAGAGTCCTGTCAACGGAGCCGGAGAGAGCGCGGGTGCCGTCGTTGCTGAGAGCCACGCAATTGACTTCATTTGTGTGTCCTTGGAGGGTCTTGACGCAATTTCCAGTGTCGAGGTCCCAGAGACGCACGGTGTTGTCGTCGGAGCCGGACAGCGCCCGAGTGCCGTCGTTGCTGAGTACCACGCTCCTGACATAATCAGTGTGTCCTTGGAGAACCTTGATGCAGTTGCCCGTGCCGAGATCCCAGAGGCGGAGGGTCTTGTCGTCGGAGCCGGAGAGAGCGCGAACGCCGTCGTCGCTGAAGGCCACACTCCAGACGCTAGCGGTATGCCCTTCGAGTATCTTGAGGCACTTGCCGGTGTTGGAATTCCAAAGGCGCAGGGCGTTGTCGTCAGAGCCGGAGAGAGCGAGGGCACCGTCGTTGCTGAGGGCCACGCAATTGACTTCATCGGTGTGTCCTTGGAAATCCTTAAGGCAGTTTCCGGTGCCGAGATCCCAGAGACGCACGGAATTGTCGTCGGAGCCGGAAATCGCCCGAGTGCCGTCGTTGCTGAGAGCCACACAATTGATTTCATCAGTGTGTCCTTGGAGAGTCTCAATACAGTTGCCGCTGCCGAGGTCCCAGAGACGGAGGGTGTTGTCGGAGGAGCTTGAAAGAGCGCGGGTGCTGTCGGCGTTGAGGGCCACGCTCCTGACGTAATCAGAGTGCCCTTGGAGCGTCTTGATGCAGTTACCGCTGTCGAGATCCCAGAGGCGGAGCGTTTTGTCGGAGGAACTGGATAGTGCTTGGCTTCCGTCGTTGCTGAGGGCAACGCTCCAAACGCGAGCTGTGTGCCCTCGGAGGGTCTTGATACAGTTGCCGCTGTCCAGATCCCAAACGCGGAGGGTCTTGTCGTCGGAGCCGGAGAGAGCAAGGGTGCCGCCGTCGCTGAGGGCCACGCCCCGAACGATGCCGGTGTGTCCTTGGAAAGTCTTGACGCAGACGCCGGTGTCGAGATGCCAGAGGCGCAGGGTGTTGTCGTCGGAGCCCGAGACCGCACGCGTGCCGTCATTGCTGAGGGCCACGCTCCAGACAATGCCGGCATATCCCTGGAGAGTCTTAATACAGCTGCCGCTGTCCAGATCCCAGACACGGAGGGTCTTATCGGCTGAGCCGGAGAGAGCGAGGGAGCCGTCGTTGCTGAGGTCTACACTCCAGACCATACCGGTATGTCCTTGGAGAGTCTTGATACAGTTACCGCTGTCGAGATCCCAGAGACGCAGAGTGTTGTCGTCGGAGCCAGAAAGAGCGAGAGTGCCGTCGTTGCTGAGAACCACGCAATTGACTTCATCAGTGTGTCCTTGGAGAATCTTCACGCAGTTGCCGGTGTCGAGATCCCAGAGGCGCAGGGTGTTGTCGTCGGATCCGGAGAGGGCTTGCCTTCCGTCGTTGCTGAGGGCCACGCTTCTGATCCAACCAGTGTGCCCTAGCGACACAGCTCTACTTTGGCGTGGCTGGGCGTGCTTCGCCTCTTCCGCCGCACTCGGCTCCTCCGCCTCTTCACCCGCTGCCCTCCCACCGCACACCGCCAGCAACCGCTCATACTGCTTTTGATCCCGTCCTCGCCAATCCACATAGGCAAACTGCCTCAATGTGTCGCTGATCTCGCAGTCCTCCAGCAGCAGCGGCACGAAGCGCCGCTGCTGGCTCGTCGGGTCCCGAAACAGGGCCGTATGCCGCTCCAGCGTTACCCAGTCCGACGCAAATGCGTTCCGGCTCATGAACAGGATCAACGTCCGCGAACGCTCCAGCCCCTGCTCGATCGCCAACGGAATCGAATCACCCGGCCGGATTACCCACTCATCCAGCCACACCCGCAGCCCGTCCCCCTTGAGGCGCTCCGCCAGTTCCCGCACGGCCGGCTTGTCCTGGCTATTATGGCTGAGAAAAACGTCGTAGTCGAATTGCCCGCTCACGGCAACACCCCTCCAAGATGAAACGTTCACACGGGCCACATTCTAACCAACCCCACCAACTGTGTCATTCCCTGCCCCCACAGTCGCCCTAACGGCCAGCCCCGCCTCGCCAATCGAGCATCCTCCCCTTAATTGCCGGCGAATGATTCGGGGTCGATTCTTGGATCCGTGATTCGGTGCTGCTAACCCAACTCGGCCTCGTGGGCGAGCAGTCGGCGATGAAGCAATACGGCGCCGACGACGGCAGTGGTCAGGAAGACGGCGTTTACAAGAGGAACCAAGGACACGACCCCCACTCCCGTCCCCAGGCCCATCGTGTGGGCGCGGTGGCGACGCGCGAATGCCCGCATTTCCGTACGCCGTTTTCCTCGCAACCCGAGTGGATACTCGAAAAAGTCCAGACCCAGCGTCATGGAGGTGAAATAGTAGCTGCTTGCGGCACTTATGACGGAGCCGAGGCCAGGCACGCAATGCAGCAGCAAGAGGCCGACGTTGACGGCTGCCAGGAAGCCCGCATCGCCGAGTGTATCGAGTACCTGATATCCAAACGGGATTTCCTGAAGATCCTCGCGGTTCATTCCCAGCCTAAGCTCGACCTGTTCGGCCAGCTTGGCGTAGAAATGCCCACAGAAGATACCCTGGAGCACCAGCCAGACAACCGCGGCCAATCCGAAGGCAACGATCAGCACCGCGAGGGCCACGACTATCTCCAGCACCCGCCATCGCCAGCCGTCCGCAAAGTGCGGATGCAAGACCAGGAAGCAGTACCCCACCGCCAATACGAGGATGACCAGGAGTATCGCGGCCACGAGCAGATTCAGAAGGCAAGGTATTATGCCGTAGCGCCAAAGATCGGGGTGCTGCTTCATGTAGCGCCAGCCGGTCCACGGTGACGCAAAGCCTTCCCCGAATTCGGCAAGCACGCCACTCGGCGCAGGCCCGGGAGACTCCCTGCTCCCAATCTCGTTCGGCGATGACATTGGCTCGGATTCCCTCATGCGGTCCCCCCCTCCGCGAATTAAGTGCAGTTCGAGCAGGTCGTCAGATAGCTCATCGAATGTTCTGGAAACCTGACGCAACTACGCCTTCCGGTGATCGCCGTGTCACCTTTTGCGAGAAGAAAACAGCCGAAATCGGGGTCAGGAGCGTTCGGCGCAGTATAGAAAAAATTCCCGTAGTATTCAATTCAGAGAGACCCTGAGCGCGGTTATATTGTGGGAGGAGGGAACGGCGGCGGGCCAAGTCCCACGCGGCCCACGTAAGGAAGACGACCGCTACATCGAAAAACGGGGAACAAGATGAACACGTCAACCAGGTTCTCGCGGAGCATCCTGATCATCCTGATCATGGCGACAACGACCGCCGCCATGGCGGCCTCGCCAATCCACGGCCCCTTGAGAGTCCATCCCGAGAACCCGCGCTATTTCACCGACGATTCCGGCCGCGCCATTCTGCTCGCCGGCTGCCACACGTGGCGCACCGTTCAGGAGGCCGTCCCCGCCTTGCCGCCGGAGACGTCCTTCGATTTCGACGAGTTCCTCGATCTCCTCGAGAAGAACCACCACAACTTCACTCGGCTTTGGGCCTGGGAGAGCGGGGCGTGGGTCCAGCCCAAGTCCCTCGTTCTCCAGATCGATCCGCTCCCATACGAGCGGAGCGGACCCGGAACGGCGGCCGACGGACGGCCCAAGTTCGACCTCGATCGATTCAACCAGGATTATTTCGATCGGTTGCGATCCCGGGCGGAGGCGGCCGGCGAGCGCGGCATCTACGTGGGTGTCATGTTCTTCCAGGGTTTCAGCGTGGCGCGCAAGGACCGGCGGCGCAACCCGTCTCCCTGGAAATACCATCCGCTCAATGGCAGCAACAACATCAACGGCATCGACGGCGACACGAACGGCGACGGCGAGGGATACGAAGTCCACGAACTGGGCAGTCCCGAAATCACGCGAATCCAGGAAGCCTATGTCCGGAAGATCGTCGACACGGTCTGCGACCTGGACAACGTCGTCTACGAAATCAGCAACGAATCCCACGGCGGTTCGACGCCGTGGCAGTACCACATGATCGACGTGATTCGCGTCCGGGACCGCGAGCGGGGCAAGAGCCACCCGGTCTGGATGACCTTCCAGTGGGACGGCATGGCCGGCCGCGGCACCAATGAGAATCTCTTCAGTAGCAGTGCCGAAGCGATCTCGCCGGAAAGCAAGTCCGGCGGGGTGAAGCTCGCTTACGAAAAGGACCCGCCCGCGGCGAGCGGCGCGAAGGTGATCCTTGCGGACACGGATCACATCAATCCCCCGGACATGGATCGGGCCGACTGGACGTGGAAATGCTTCATGCGCGGGCTCCATCCCATCTTCATGGATAATCCGCCCGTCCGCGGCAATCTGAGGCATCCGGTTCTCGACGATTGGACAGAGAACGGCCCGGCCGATCGAACCAGGAAGGCCATGGGCCAGGTCTTGGCTTGCTCGCAGCTCCTGAACCTGGCCACCATGACGCCCACTGACGACCGGGCGGAATGCTCGACACGCTACTGCCTGCGCGAAAGCGGCGTCCAGTACCTCGCCTACCAACCGGCGAGCGGCCCGATCACGCTCCGCGTGGCGAAGGGAACCTTTGCGCTTCAGTGGTGGGATCCCGTCCGTGGGGCCGTGGGAGCAAGGAAGACCGCGACTCTCTCGGCAGGCCGCCACACGTTCACGCCGCCCGAGAAAAACGCGACCGTTTTGTGTCTCGTTGCCTCCCAGTAGGGTGCGTCTCGACGCACCAAGCATCATCATCAACGTGCCAATCGGTACGTCAAGACGCACCCTACGTGTTTCGTTGCGGCGCTTGACACGAAATAGCCTGTCTATCAGACTGCCTGCAGAACTCAACCCGAGGAGACTTCCCATGAGTTGCATTGGTACACGCGGGCACTACAAGGCAGGTCCCACGTTCTTTCTGTTGCTTGCCGTGATTATCGGCTTCGCACAATCGGCGTTCGCCCAGGACGTAGGTGCTACGGACGACCTGAAACAGCTCGAGCAGCAGCGGACTGACGGCTACGCCGAGCAGCTCGAAGACCATCTCCGCCGCTGGCTCACGGAAGATTATCCTCAAAGGGCCGAGCGTGCCTGGAATCGCGACTACAGCAGCCAGAAAGCATACCTGGCCAGTGTCGAGCCGAATCGGCAGCGTTGGAAGAACGTGCTCAAACCGCCCAAGCTGGAAAAGTCGGGTGATCTCGAGCGTCGTCCCTACGGCCCCATGGCCGACTGGAAGGCCGAGTGGTTGACATTGCCTCTCGGCGACCTCACAGCCGAGGCGGTTCTCGTGATTCCGCCCGGCGCTACGCCCGAGGCGCCCGTGCCGCTGGTCATCACTCAGCACGGCATCGGCAGCAGCCCGGAGCGTCCTTTCGGCATCCTCGACGACGGCGATCACTACCACCACTATGCGGCGGACCTGGTCGAGGCCGGGTTTGCCGTCCTGTCGCCCATGAACTTGCGGAGCATCGAACGCCGCAACCGCATCGAACGGCTCTGCCGGCTCGCCGATACCAGCCTGCCGGGCATCGAACTGGTCCGCGTGCAGCGTCTCCTCGATGAAGTCACGAAGGATCCACGGATCGACGGGGAGCGGATCGGCATGTGGGGCGTCTCGCTCGGGGGCATGGCAACCATGTTCTGGATGCCCCTGGAGCCCCGGATCAAGGCGGGCGTGGTGGCCGCCTGGTTCAATCACCGGCGGAACAAGATGGCCGTTCCGGACCAGCGTTACTCCTGCTTCCTGGAAACGAAAGAAGACCACGCCTTCTTCGACGGCTGGCTCACCGAGTTCACCGACTCCGACGCCGCCAGCCTGATCTGCCCCCGGCCCTTGCTGATCCAATGCGGTAAGAAAGACCGCATCGCCCACTGGCCACAGGTGGTCGAGGAATTCAATGAGACTCGCCGCCATTACGAGAAACTGGGGATCGCGGATCGCATCGAAATGGATCTCCACGAGGGCGGACACGAAGCCCGGACAGAAAGCGGCATCGCCTTTCTCACCCGATGGCTCAAAGGCGAAAAACCCGGACATGAATGACAGGACTGAGTCACCTCGCTATTGAATGGAATGGCTTGTCCCATGGTGGATTCAAGAGCCAGGATAACCACGGAGGCCACAGAGGACACGGAGAAGAATGGAGTAACTGAGAAATGACGAATGAGGAAAATCAAATGATGAAAGAAATCCACAGGCCTGAATGACGGAGGTTGTGGCGAATTCGGCATTCACGCCTTAGCTCATTCGTCATTCCTTCGACATTCTTCACTGGGCTGGATCTTCCTCTGTGTCCTCCGTGCCCTCTGTGGTTATCCTATCTTTCAAACTCGTTGCTGGATGATGTGTTCCGTTCGGCAAGGAACATTCGAACTGAGTGATCTTTTTGTGTTGGACCTTCCGTCAAATCACGATGCCCCGAAAAGGACCAAGCCATGGCTGCCATGCACCGCCGGAGTTTTCTACGAAATTCAACGGATGCCGGGCTTGGCCTGGCTGCGGGTATCACCATTCTGGCCGATCCCCGGTCGGTCCGCGGCGCGCCGGCCAATGAGAAGGTCGTCCTTGCGGCCGTGGGCTGCGGCGGACGGAGCGGCGCCCTGACCCAGGGATTCCTCGAGCGGGGCAGTTGCGAGTATGCGTATGCTTGCGATCCGAACACACCGCGAGCCGAGGCCCGGGCCAAGACGATCACCGGGCTGCAGGAAAAGGCCCCTCGCATCGTCAAAGACTTTCGAGAGGTCCTCGACGACAAGTCGGTCGACGCCATCGTCTCGGCCACCCCCGACCATTGGCACGCTTTGACGACCGTGTGGGCCTGCCAGGCGGGCAAAGACGTCTACGTCGAGAAGCCGCCAACCCATGATTGCTGGGAAGGCCAGCAGATGCTCAAGGCGGCGCGCAAGCACAAGCGGATCGTTCAATGCGGATTCCAGAACCGCAGCGCCCCCTACGTGAAGGCGGCCAAACAGTATATTGAAGACGGCAAGCTGGGCTCCATCCACCTGTGCCGCATCTTCAACCAGAAACCACCCTGGGGGATGTGCCCCGTCGTGCCCGACAGCGATCCGCCCGCCGGGCTCGACTGGAACCTGTGGAACGGCCCGGCTCCCGAACACGCCTACAACGCCAGCATGCACAAGTGCTGGCACCACCTGTGGCGTTACAGCGGCGGTGACATCGCCAACGATGCCAGCCACCAGATCGACATCGCCCGATGGCTCCTGGGCGTCCGGCATCCCAAGACGGTCTATTCGACGGGCGGACGCTACGCCACCGATCCGGCGACGCTCGTGGCCGAGACTCCCGATACGCAGATGGCCGTCTACGACTTCGACAAGCTGCTCGTCAGCTTCGAACTCACTCTCTTTACGCCCTACATGCTCAAGACCTGTCCGGAAGTGCGCAACACGGACCAGTTTCCCTACTGGATGCAGAACTCGACGCGGATCGAACTCTACGGCACGGAAGCGGTCATGGTGATCGGCCGGATGGGCGGCGGCTGGCAGGCCTTTGTTCGCACCAAGGATCGCCAGCCCGTGGTCAAGGACCAGATGTTCGGCCGCTTCCCCGACCCGGAGCACCAGGAGAACTTCCTCGATTGCGTCCGCAGCCGCGAACTGCCCAACGCCGACATTGCCGAAGGGCACCAGACGTGCTTGATGATCCACTACGGTAACATCAGCTATCGGCTGGGCGGGCAGAAACTGGCCATCGATCCGGCCGCGGACCAAATCGTCGACAATGCCGACGCCATGAAGCTCTTCCGACGCCGGTACCGAAAGCCCTGGGTGCTGGAAGAGGTGGTGTGACCTTCGGAGTGCGTGCGACTTGTCGCCGTCCTACGAACCGCCCTGGCGGATGGTCAGGAGTTGGTCGGGGGCGACATCCTCCAGCACGTCAACCTTGCCGCCGACCCAGCGGACCTCGATACGGTCGATATGGTCGCGCTCGCCGAGGCCGAAGTGCAGCCGCAGACCGTAATGGCTCTGGTAGCCCCGCCCGCTGTGGACTTCGTCGGTCTGCTCCAGGTCGCCGGTCCGAACGCGGACCTGGGCCCCCACGCCGTCGCGGTTGGACTCGACGCCTTGCAGGCGGATTTCGATCCAGTGGTTGTCGCGAGGCGAATCGTTGCGGAGGATCGTGGGGCCTTTCCGCGAATTGAGAACGACAGCGTCGATGTCGCCGTCGTTGTCGAGGTCGTCGAAGGCGGCGCCGCGACTGCTGAGTTTGGGCAGGAGCCCATTGCCGCATTGATCGGAAACGTCGATGAAATGCCCGTCTCCGTTGTTCATGAGGAGCACGTTGCGCGCTTCGTAGGAAGTGGCCGTATCGTAGAGATGGACGTTGTCCTGAAGGTGGCCGTTGGCGATGAACAGATCGCGATCGCCGTCGTTGTCGAAATCCACAAGACTGGTTCCCCAGTTCACGTAGGGGAAGCATCCCGCCCCTGCGCCGGTGGCCCGGGTGACGTCTTCGAAGAAGCCCGCGCCGGTGTTCTCGAACAGGGCCGGCAGTTCGGAGGCGTAGGCGGTCTGGTAAAGGTCGAGCCAGCCGTCGTTGTTGTAGTCGCCGCAGTCGAAGCCCATGCTCCCCAGTTCCATGCCGTCGGCGCTGTAGGCAATCCCCGCGGCCAGGCCCACTTCTTCAAAATGGCCTTTGCCGTCGTTCTCGAAGAGAAAATTACCGCGCACGTCGTTGAGCACCGCAATGTCGGTGTCGGCGTCGTTGTCGTAGTCGAGGCAGACGATGCCCATGCCCGTGCCCGCATGGTTGGCGATCCCCGCCTCCTTGCTCGCATTGCGAAACGTGCCGTCGCCGTTGCTCATGAAGAAATCGTCGGGTTCCGGCTCGTAGTCCTTGGGCCCCGTGTATTGGGGATGGCCGTCGACCACGGTTTCCTTGTGGGTCCCATAGGTGAATCGCACGTAGTTGGCGCAGTAGAGGTCGAGATTCCCGTCGGCGTCCGCATCGAGAAAACAGGCCCCCGCTCCCACCTTGTCTCCCGCCCCGGTGCCGGTCTCATCGGTCACATCGGTGAACGTGCCGTCCCCGTTGTTGCGGTAGAACACGTTGGGACCGAAGTTGTTGACGTAGAGATCCAGATCGCCATCGTTGTCGTAGTCGGCCGCCGCCACGCCCAGTCCGTAGCCCGTGTCTCCCACGCCCGCCTCTTCGGTCACGTCGGTGAAATGCCAGTTCCCGTCGTTGCGATACAGGGCGTTGCGCGGCGGCGTGTCGAAGTGCGACTCGGGCGTCGGGGCGCCGTTGAGGAAGTAGATGTCGATCAGCCCGTCGCCGTTGTAGTCGAAGGTGGCCAGTCCGGCGGTGACGGTTTCGACGATGTAACGGCGACCCGTGCTGCCGTCGGTGTGCTGGAAGGTGATGCCCGTTGCCTCAGTCACGTCGGTCATCCGGATCGGACACGACTGGCCGAGGCACGGCGAGCAGATCGCAAGCGCCACGACAACCGCAAGAGCCCGGACGCAGACGATTTCAAACTTCTTTCGGCAAGGGGCCATTCATTTCACCTGCTGTCTCGAAGTTGCTGCTGAACCTGGGTCAGGCGACGGTCGCCGGGAGCCAGGCGGATGGCGTTTTCGATTGCGGCCAGGGCCTCTTCCCGATGGCCAGCCTGCTCCATAATCGTACACAGGAGCAGATAGGTTCCCGGAGACGGATCCAGTTCCACCGCTTTTTGGGCGAGCGAGATGCCGTCCTCCAGATCGCGTTCGGTTCGAACGCACAACTGCAGCAGGCCGACATAAGACGCCGCCGATTCCGGCTCGATGTGGATTGCCCGGCGATACGCCTTCTCTGCCCCATCCAGATCACCAAGGTGTTGCCGTGCTTCCGCCCATTGGATCCAGACATTCGGGTCCTCCGGGCTCTGTTCGGCTAGCCTGGCGAGCACGTCTCCCGCGGCTCGCCACCGTTGCTGCTGCGAGTACAACATGGCCAGTCCCTGCCGGCATCTCTGGTCGCCGTCGCGAATCTGGAGTCCTCGCAACCAGTGAGCCTCGGCTTTGCGAGGATCGCCGGCGTGAAGGTACACATTGCCCGCGGAATAGTGCGTGTCTGCAAGGACGCTTCGCTGGTGTTCCAGATCGACGTACGTCCGATTCAGATTCCGGTCCTTCTCCAGGTCAGCTTTCTTCTGTTCGGCAAATTGCGCCCGAGCCTTGGCCGCCTCCTCGCGCCGGCCGAGGCGGGCCAGGGCAATCGACAGGGAGTAGTAGGATGGAGTCAGGTTCGGATGTTTCTCGATGGTTGCCTTGTGGGCGGCGACGGCCTTGTCGTACTGTTCTGCCTGCAGGTAGGACTGCCCGAGCCAGTAACTTGCCTTTTCGTTGTCCGGGAAACGCCGAGTGAACTGGCGTGCGATGGCCAGGGCTTCTTCCGTCTCGTTCTCGCGGAGCAGAACCTCGACGAGTTTTGCGAAAGCCTCCTCGGTCGAGGGATTCAATTCGATGGTGCGACGAAGCGCGGCGATCGCATCCGTGTTCCGCTCCTCGTCGGCGGCGACCAGCCCGATCCCGAGCAGGGCCGGGGAGAAGTTCTCGTTCAGTCGCGCCGCCTGCCGCCACGCCTCAAGGGCCTTGTCTTTCAGGCCGTATCGATATTGCGTGACACCAATCAACGAGTAGACTTCCGGGCGCTGGGGCAGGTCGCCGCGCAGCGTCTCACAAGTCTTCTCCACCTCGGCGCGAAGGCCCTGAACGTCGTCGGGAGGCGTGTCGGACACGCCGAGCACTTCGGCCGCGTTGATGGGCGGCGGTTCTGGCGCGAGGGTGGGGCGAGAAGGCTTTTGCGGCGACTGTGTCGGCTGGAACTGATGCCAAGCCAACACAAAGCCCAGGCAGGCAATGCCGGCGCCGAGGATCGCCAGTCGGTGCGCGGGCCTATGCGCCTTACTGCGGGAGGCCTGCGGCAAGGTAGAAGACGGACTGCGTATTTGGCCTTTCTTCTTGCGGCCCATGGTTCCCCTTCACGACCTCGCAGCTCTCCTGGTGCCTGCCGAAGAATTCCTAGTTCATTCTACATTCGGAAGAAACGCGGGAGAAGGGAAGCAGCCTGGCTCAAGAAAAGAAGCACGCCGAACCTTCCTTGAGAGAAAGGTTCGACGTGCGGCGTATTCAGGTGCTTCCCGAGACAGGCTGGCCCGGTCAGAGTTTGCCGATCATCTCGGTCGCCTTCTTCTTGGCAGCGTCGCCGGAGAGCTTCTCAAGCTCGTCGAGGTCTTTCAGCAATTCCTCGGCCTTGGCCGAATCAGTTGCTTTCATGCTCTCGAGTTGATCGCGGACAATCACCAGCCCGCTGTCGACTTGTCCCGTATCGGCTACCGACTGGAGGGCGGACTTTGCTTGATCGGAAGCGGGCATCGCATTTTGGGTCGGCGTGGGGCCGGACTCAGCGCAACCGATAACGGCGACCACGCTCAACAACAACAGACATCTCAGAAACCACATACTGGCAAGCTCCGTTTCTGAAGAGCAGATTATGCTCAAGTAAAACCATGGAACGACAAACAAGATTCCGGCCCGGACTTGACGAGATTTCCGGGCCGGAGGGTCGGCTTAACTAAATTACTGCAGGTCGACGGGGTTGCCGTCGTCGCGGGCTCCCAATCGCTGCCAATTGTCGAAATCGACCGTTTCCGAAATGAAACGGACCGACGCGTCTCCAAGCGCGGCGTTGACGCCACCTGGGTGGAAGCTGCGCGGGGGAACAATACCGTTTCGATCGCAGGCATAACCGTAAGTGCCACCGGTGCAGCATGTTATGTGCTTCCAGTTGGGTGGCGCAATCGTGTTGAACGCGGCGTACCCCGGGAAACCCGCTCCCCAGTCCTGACCGGCATTGCTCTGGGCCCAGCTTGTGGCGTTGCCATCGCAAGCGACGCCAGCGGCTTCGATGTCGGCTTGCGTCGGCATCTGATCGGTTCCGAGCGACAGGTTGTTGGTGAAGTCCCGTTTCATGTCAAGGCCACCGTTGTTGTCGCCCTTGAGAATCTCGGAAATCATGATCGTGTTTGCCGATCCGTCACGAATATCGGCAAACGTCGACTCAAAGGAACGTGCGAAGATTCCGCTCGCTTTGACGGGTGCGCCCGTGCTGTAGAGGTCACGCCGAGAGCCGGCACACACCATGTAGTTATTGCCCGCGCGCGCCGGATTGGGGAACGCCCCATCCGACGGGCAAATGAAGGCCGAAATCTTGGTGTCGATCGGTTGAACCGTTCGGTTGTCCCACTGGACGGTCCAGTCAATCTGATCGTAAACGGGAGTCTGTTCCATGTAGGGGAGGATCATCGAGAAGCAGCCGTGTCCCAGCCAGGAACTCGTTCCCTGCACATTGTATTGATAGGCCGGGAATTTTTTGTACGTGTCGTGATAGTTGTGAAAGGCCAATGCCAACTGCTTCAGATTGTTGGTGCACTGACTTCTGCGAGCCGCCTCGCGCGCCGCCTGAACGGCCGGCAGCAACAGGGCGATCAAAATGCCGATGATGGCGATCACCACCAGAAGCTCTACGAGGGTGAAACCTCTGTGCTTCGCTCTCATGTCAAACCTCCCGAAAAAAGTGAAAAGGAAAAGAGACGAATCCGAATGCACAAACCAGGTGATTCGGGCGCAAACCTACGATCCCGACACGGCGAATTGAACCGTGCGTCAGCAATGCCAACGTCGGACGGAAAAGTAGAGAGAGCAGTCTAAGTGCGTGGATTTGAGCCCCCCCAAATTCACGCCAGGAGAATAGGAATTCTTCCGAAAGGCGCTTATCGAGCGCCAACCTCCGATGATTCCAAACCCTATTCTCACTGACACGATTGTAGTCATGCCCACAATCACCGTCAACAATCCAGAACCGTAGGTAGGAGTTCCGGTATTATCTGGTCGCAGCGTGAAGGCTCAACGGCAACGATTCCCTAGAAGACGCAGTCTCTTGCTTCCTGAGACTTGCCAAACGACAATGTCCTTGGCGCCCCCGCCGCAGGCTGAACGAGCGGCGGGGCGACCCTCGCCCTTCCCAGGACCCCAAAGGTGAAGATCATGCGACTGATACTAGTACTTATGGCTGCTTTGCTTGTACCTCAAACGAGCACTGTTGTTGCCGCCGAGCGACCCAACGTCGTTCTGATCATGATCGACGATCTGGGCTATGGCGACATAGCCTGCTACGGAACCGCGGCTGTCAAAACCCCGAATTTGGACCGCCTGGCGGCCGAGGGGTTGCGATTCACCAGCGGCTACACGTCGGCCGCCACCTGCACGCCAACCCGGTTCTCGACCCTCACCGGCAAGTACGCCTGGCGGCAGCCGGGAACCGGCATCGCCCCGCCCAACGCGACGGCCCTGATCAAGCCGGGCACGGTTACCCTGCCCTCGATCATGAAGAAGGCCGGTTATGCCACCGGGATCGTCGGTAAGTGGCACCTGGGACTGGGCTCACCCCCCGAGCCCGAATGGAACGGCGATCTCAAGCCGGGTCCCCTCGAAATCGGCTTCGACTACTGCTTCCTTATGCCTACGACGGGCGACCGGGTGCCCTGCGTCTTCGTAGAGAATCACCGCGTGGTCAAACTGGAGGCCAGCGACCCGATCACCGTGACGAGGAAGAATCCCGACGGGCAGCCCACCGGGATCACCGCCCGGGATACCCTCAAGATGGACTGGAGCCACGGCCACAACCAGTCCATCGTCAACGGCATCAGCCGCATCGGCTTCATGACCGGCGGACACAAAGCCCGCTGGCGCGACGAGGACATGGCCGACGTCTTCACCGGAAAAGCCCTCGACTTCATTCAGCAGCACCAAGCCGACCCGTTCTTCCTTATCTTCGCCACCCATGACATCCACGTGCCGCGGATGCCCCACGAACGGTTCCAAGGCACGAGCAAGCTGGGCTATCGCGGCGACGCGATCCAGCAGATGGACTGGTGCGTGGGCCGGGTTCTCGACAAGCTCGACGAACTGAAGCTCTCGGAAAACACGCTGATCGTTTTCTGCAGCGACAATGGGCCCGTCCTGGACGACGGCTACAAAGACGACGCCATCGAGAAGATCGACGGCCACAAGCAGTCGGGCCGCTACCGCGGCGGCAAGTACGGCATCTACGAAGGCGGGACGCGAACCCCCTTCCTCACCCGCTGGCCCGGCAAGATCAAGCCGGGAGTGTCCGACGAGATCGTCTGCACGATCGACCTGGCCGCCAGCATGGCCGCACTGGTCGGTGTTGAGATGCCGGAAGAGGCGTGCCCCGACAGTTTCAATGTGCTTGGCGCCCTGACGGGGCAACCGGGCGCCAAAGGCCGGGACCATCTCGTTCAGGAAGGTCGCGGCTTGGCCTTGCGAGTGGGCGACTGGAAATACCTGGAGCATCGCACCGCCAAGGCGGTCAAGTCGCTGACCTACGAAAAGGGGCCAGGCAAGTACGAGCTTTTCAATCTGGCCGAGGATCCGTGTGAAACGACGAACCTGATCGAGGAGGAACCGGAACGGGCCGAGAAGATGAAGGCCCAGTTGGCGGCAATCCGCGAGGCAGGGCGATCCCGACCGTAAGGTTTGTTGACTGATGCCCATTCAATACCGTCAACTCGGCGCCACGGACCTTGAGGTCAGTTCCATCGGCCTGGGATGCGTGACCTTCGGACGCGAGATCGACGAAGCGACGTCGCTGACAATTCTCGACCGGGCCGTCGAGCGCGGGATCAACCTCCTCGACACGGCTGCCGTTTATGGCGAGGGGGCGTCCGAGGAAGTCCTCGGAAACTGGATGCGTTTCCGAGGGGCTTGCGATCGAGTCGTGTTGGGCACCAAGGTGTCGGGCCTGCTCACCCGCGAGCGCGTGATTGCTTCGGTTGAGGCGAGCCTGCGCCGGTTGGGCACGGATCGAATCGACCTCATCCAGGCCCACGACTGGGATAGCCGGACGCCGCTGGAAGAAACCCTGGAGGCGTTCGAGCAACTGATCGAACGCGGCCTGGTACGTTACTGCGGCTGCAGCAATTGGAATGTCTCCCATCTGCGTCAGGCTCACTCGCTGGCTACCAATCACAACTGGCAGCCGCTGGTGTCGATCCAGCCGATCTACAACCTGGTGGATCGCCATATCGAGGATGAACTGCTGGAGTTCTGTTTCACCCAGAGCATGGGGGTCATTTCTTACAGCCCGCTCGGCGCCGGCTTTCTCACGGGGAAGTATCATCGCGGGGGCGTCGTTCCGTCCGGCGCCCGGTTCGACGTCAAGCCGGCGCACCAGGACATCTATTTCACGGACCACGGTTTCCGGGTTATGGAATTGCTAAGGTCCCTGGCCTCTGAAGCGGCAGTCCCCATGGCCCGCCTGGCCCTGGCATGGGTGCTGCGGCAGGGCGGCGTTACGTCGGTTCTGGTGGGGGCCAGGAACGCGCAGCACATCGATCAGGCATTCGAGGCGTTGGAGTCGGCCTCTTCGCCGGAGCTTCAGTCGCTGTTCGGCCGGTTGGAGCAGGCGTAAGCGAATATGCCCCACGGCTTGCCATGGGGGCGTATTAGGTGGACAATTGTCCGACGTCGAGCCGCCTGCGCCGGAGCTGTCCACGGAAGAGGCGGCCGGCGGTTCAGCCGCCTCGACCAGCGTGGAGGTCACGGGGAAGAAGACCTACGAATACTACAAGTCGCTGAGAACGTTGATCGATGACGTGAAGGACCCGCACCCCAAGAGTCTCGTCGGCACGGGAGAGGTGGCCGTCTGGATGGACCGCTACGCAAGGAAGATCGACCAGTTGCCGATCCTGGGAGTCGACGAACAACTCGTCAACTTCGCCGGGATCCTGGCCCAAAGCCTTCGCGACATGGCCGTGCAATACCGCCGCGTCGGCATCGAAGCCAGCAAGAAATCGAACAATCCACGGGTCGAGTGGAATTACGGCTATGGGTATGGAGGGTATCGCAATTACTGGGGCGGCTACCGCGGAGGGGCTTGGGCAGTGGTGGAGGTGGAGAAGTGGGCTCCGGCCAGCAACATCGCCAGGCGCTTGGGCCGGGCCGAAGTCGCCGGCAATCGAGCCGACCTGTGGCGCCACATCGACGACGACATGGCCACGGCCCGCCGCGAGCTGACCAAGCGGTATCAGATGGAGTTTTGACTGACGCTCGGTTCTGTCAGACAACACATCGAGTATAATGAGAGGGAGCCCATACGGAGGCCAGTCTGACATGCCGCTACGCGACCATTTTCGTCCACCCCTAAGCGAGTTCGCCTCGTGGGAGGGCCTCCATGGAGGCTGGCCCATGGTTATCGTGCAGCAACTTGGGAAACGTCTGCCTGCGAGTTACATTGCCGAGCCTCGTGTTCATTTGGGAACGCAGGTGGAGATTGACGTCGCCACATTCGAACATGGGGGAGCCGATCCGTCTCGTACGGCACCGCCTGAGGCTGGGGGGGACACCACGACCTGGTCGCCGGCGGAGCCGACTCTGGTGGTCGAAACGGAATTGGCCGATCTTGACGAGTACGAGGTGCGTCTCTACGACGTGGCGAGGGGACGTCGCCTGGTGGCAGCGATCGAACTCATCAGTCCGTCCAACAAGGATCGTGCGGAAGCCCGCCGTCAGTTCACCTCCAAGTGTGCGGCCCTCTTGCGGCAAGGTGTCGCACTGGTGCTGATCGATCTGGTCACTGTGCGAAACGCCAATCTCTTCGCGGAACTGTTCGAGCTGATTGGCCAACAAGACCCAACCATGGGGGATCCGCCGTGCGGGACGTACGCGACGGCGTGCCGCTGGCGCCCCCGCGACGAAAGTGGACGGCTCGAAGTGTGGAACCATCCGCTCCAGATCGGGCTGCCTCTTCCTTGCCTTCCCCTTTGGCTGGCCGCCGATCTGGCCATCCCGCTCGACCTGGAAGCAAGCTACGAACAGACGTGCCGGGACCTGCGGCTTGTTTAATTTTCCCGCGGGTTGTCGCCTATGGCGTTCTGCGACAACATCCGGGAAGAAATCCGAAGCACGAAATCCGAAACAAGCACAAATACCAAACGACCGAAACGGCAAACGGAGATTCGCCCTGCTGATCCAGGCGATTTAGCGGCTCTCGGGTTTTGGACATTGGAATTTGGGAAATTCGATATTGTTTCGGATTTCGTATTTCGAGATTCGGATTTGCCGTCCCGACTATCGCATCGCCGCGCACGGTGACTTAAGATAGCGGCGTGGCGTTTTCTCCGGCACACCCTCTTTCTCGGAGCATTCAGGGCGATGGATAATTCAACCAGCGACACCCGCGACGTTTCTCGACGACGATTCCTCAAGACCTCGGCCGCCCTGGCCGGCGCGGCGGCTGCGAGCCAGCTTCGCATGGTCCATGCCGCATCCTCCGACTCGCTGGGCGAGGTCCGGATCGGGCTGGTCGGCTGCGGCGGCCGCGGCACCGGGGCGCTCTTGGACGCGCTCGGGGCGGCCACGAAAGTCATCTACCCGCAGCTCGGCTATCACACCGAAGACGTGGCCGAAGGAGCGTCTGTCGAACGAAAGGACATCAAGGTCGCCGCCCTGGCCGACCTGTTCCCCAATCGACTCGAGCAGTGCCGCAAACAGCTTTCCAAGTTGGGAATCGAGCTTCCCAACAACCGTTGCTTCACGGGCTTTGACGCCTGCCAACAATTGCTGGCGCTGTCTGATGTGAACTACGTGCTCCTGGCCACCCCGCCGCGATTCCGGGCCGAGCAGCTCGAAGCGGCTGTGAAGGCAGGCAAGCACGTCTTCATGGAAAAGCCCGTAGCGGTCGACGTGCCCGGTGTGCTCACCGTGATGGCCGCCGGGGAACTGGCCAAGCAGAAGGGGCTGGGAATCGCTGCCGGCACGCAACGGCGCCACATGCCGTCCTATCAGGAAACCATCCAGCGAATCCAGGACAACGCCATCGGCGATCTGGTCTACGCCCGCTGCTACTGGAACGGCGGCGAGATCTGGGTCATCCCGCGCGAAGAGGGCTGGAGCGATCTGGAATGGCAGATCCGCAACTGGAACTATTTCACCTGGCTGTCCGGCGATCACTACGTCGAACAACATGTTCACAACCTCGACATCATGAACTGGGTCATCGGCGCCCATCCGATCCGTGCGATCTCCGGACTGGGCGGGCGGCAGGTCCGCACCGCCGAGGTGAACGGCTACATTTACGATCACTTCGCCGTCGAGTACGAGTATCCCGGCGGGCTGCGCATGTTCAGCCAGGCCCGGCAGATCAACGGCTGCCAGAACAAGGTCGAGGAGGCCGTCGTCGGCACCAAGGGCGAAAGCAATTGCCACGACTGGATCAGCACCAAGGACGGCGACCGATGGCGCTATCGGGGCGACAAGGTGAATCCCTATCGCCAGGAGCACGAGGACCTGATCGCCAGCGTTCGCGCCGGCGAACCGATCAACGAGGCCCAGACGATCGCTGAAGCCACCATGACCGGTATCCTCGGTCGGGAGGCCGCCTACAGCGGCAAGGAAATCACCTGGGACCAGGCGATGAAGTCGACCGCGCGGCTTGGACCCGAGAAGATCGAATTCGGCCCATATCCAATGCCGCCCGTGGCCATGCCGGGGACGTATAAGTTCTCGTAACGACCATCGCGGCCACCAGGTCCTTGTCGCTTCGGCCCGTCCTGAATCGGTGTCAGAAATCCAGCCGTCGTGTTTCGGCGATTGCGAGTTCGAGGGATGGCAGGACGGGCGTCGTCACGGCGACCCCTGTTCGATAATATGCGACGAATTTCGCAGCAATCTGCGAAAAGTTGATTCGCAGATGGCGCACGCGGTTCTTGTAGTTCGTTTCTTCATCCACCTGCTCGCCGAGAAGATGCAAAATCCAGGTTTCAACATGCCATTTGGGGACCCAGATACAGACATGTTCATCGTCACCGCGACCCGGCAGGCTCGACGATTCGAGACTGGAATCAAGCTGATGGCGTCTTGTTTCAACGGATAATTCGTCTGCCTCTGAGCCAACGAGCAATGCAACGCGCTGGTACTGCGCGACGCGGCGGTACGCCTGCATTTCGATGGGGTATTGGTGATCGACCCACTGTTTGGCTGAACCGCGACCAACAGGGTAGGGAAGGACTCGTAGTTCCCTTCGGTGGTATCCCAATTCGAGCAGCGCTTCGCGTGCGAACCGTTCCAAGAGTTTGTCTTCGACGAGGATGGTCACCCGGACGCCGCGTTTACGGACCATGCTTCACTCCCACCCTCGTGCAATAATTTCTGACGGCGCCAGCATTTCTTCATTCGTCCATTCGAAGGGCTTCACGCGGGCCGGTCCAGCATCGTCGCGAGTGAATCTCACGCCATGCTCCGCTGCCAGATAGTTGATAAGCTCTGGGTGGTGCGATACAATCAGACACTGCCCGTGTCGGTCATGCACGCGGTCGTTCAGCTTCGTCAGCCACGGCTGGAGTTCCCGCAAAGCGACGAAGTTATCCGGCTCGTCGACACACAACACAGCGTCTTGTCTTACGGAGGCATGCAGCATTGTGAACAGGGCGACCAGGCAACGTTGGCCGTCGGAAAGTTCCTTGAGCGAAAAGGAAAACGGCTTCTCGCGTTTCGCCGAATGGCCATCGAACTCAAAATCGAATTGCAGGACGCGGCCGGATTCACCGCGCCGCTCAAGGCGGAAGTCACGAAATCCCTGCAAGACTCCCTCTTTCAACGAGTCCCGCAATTCGTTGACAACCTCAAAGGACTGCTGGGATAAATGCCGTAGCCATGCAGCCAGATCCTTCAGATGCAGGTCGGGCCTGTCCACTTCGCAATCGGCGAGGGAGTCCATTTGCCGAGGATCGGGCGAGAAGATGTAGATGTCCCTTAGACGATCGCGAAACCACGTCAAGCGACGATTGTCAGGCCTTTCGGGAATTGTCGCAAGAGCCGATCTCGACCAGTCAAACGGAAAACTGGGGCCACGCGAACCGTCGTCGCGGAACAAATGTGCCTCCCTGCCGTCGAAATCGTAAAGCGATGCGTCGGAGAAAGCGAGTTTCTCGCTCTTCACCCTTCGCTTCATTCGATCCGGATCATGCTCGATTGCCAGCCGATACCGATACTTGCCGTCGTTGGCCTCCATGTCCAGTTCGAATGTTTGTTCGGTGCGTTGATCCCAGGCCGTTAGTGTTCGTCCACCAAATGCCGAGTCCACGCCCGTCCCGCCCACGACGAAATCCCGCAAGATCCCGAGAATATCGAAAACCGTGGATTTGCCGGAACCGTTGTCGCCGACAATCAATTGGAGAGACGTTGGCCGCCACTCGAAATTGACGAGGCACTTGTAGTTGTCAGCATACAACCGGGTGATCATCGCATTTGCCTTTTCGTAGCGCGATACTCTGGCCAAAACACTTTCGTGTCGGTTGTCATCGGTTCGCCAACGCAAGTCGCATTACTACTATCGAGGGACGACCGGAAGACCGATGCACAATTTCTCCCCTGACCGGCAATGGAAACCCGCTTGTATGGATTTTCCGGAACTTGCCGATCATGGTCAATCGCCCCCCCCCACACCTTGGGGTTCGTCTGCATTCAGTCTTCGCTATGGCAATCTGCCCAGTTCAACACATGCCGTAACGGTGCAAGGCCCCATCCCTGAACCACCGTCAAAGCTACGCACGGGCGGGAAGCGTGGAATCGCTGACGGATCGGCTCCAAGGAAGCACATGATGGTCTCTGTCCAAGAATGCTAGCCTGTCGCCCGTCTTGTTGGTATGATCCTGGACATCCCTACACGGGGTTTCCGGATCTTCAGGCGTTTGAGGCTGCCGTTGCCATGTCCGACTTGTTGCTCCCGACCAACTTCACCCCCCTGGACTGGGTGATCGTGATCGCCTACCCGCTGATCTCCCTGGGGATCGGGTTGTATGTTCGCAAGTTCATTGTGAACATGAACGACTTTGTCGTTGCCGGGCGGGGCCTGGGCGTGTACCTGGGGATCGCCACGATGACCGGTACGGAACTGGGCCTGATCACGGTCATGTACAGCGCCCAAAAAGGGTTTACCGGGGGCTTCGCCGCTTTCCATATCGCCCTGATTGCGGGAATCGTGACGTTCTTCGTCGGAGCGACCGGGTTCATTGTCTTCCGGTTGAGGGAAATGGGCGTGATGACCATTCCCGAGTTCTACGAACGACGTTTCGATCGCAAGACCCGCATCCTGGGCGGGATCATGATGGCCTTCGGCGGAATTCTCAACATGGGCCTGTTCCTCAAGGTGGGCTCCATGTTCATCGTGGGCGTCACCGGCATGTCCGACACCGGCCACGCCGTTGAGATCGTGATGGTCTTCCTGATCAGTCTCGTGCTGATCTACACCTGCCTTGGCGGGATGATCTCCGTTGTGATTGCCGACTACGTCCAGTTCGTCGTGTTGTCCTTCGGCATTCTCCTGACCACCGTCCTCGCCGTTCATTATCTGGGCTGGTCGAACATCTTTGACACGGTTCAGGTGGAAATGAAACGGGGCGGTTTCGACCCGACCGTGGCGGAAAGCGGTTTTGGCTGGGAGTACATCATCTGGATGGGATTCCTGGGTCTGGTGAGTTGCGGAATCTGGCCCACGTCGGTTGCCCGCGCCTTGGCCATGGACAGCCCCAAGGCCGTCAAACGCCAGTACATGTTCGCCTCGATCTCCTACATGATCCGGTTCCTGGTGCCGTATTTCTGGGGGATCTGTGCCTTTGTGTTTGTCATGCAGCATGCCGATCTGAAGGAAGTGTTTTTCCCGGCCGGCTACCCGGCTCCGGACACGCTTCCCGACGGAATGCGGGCGGCCGATAATCTCTACGCCATGCCCCAATTCCTCGGCGAGATTCTTCCGGCAGGGATAATCGGCATCATCACGGCCGGAATGGTCGCCGCCTTCATGTCGACCCACGACAGCTACCTGCTCTGCTGGAGCAGCGTGTTGACCCAGGACGTCGTCGCCCCGATCCGTGAAGCGTCCGGCAAGCCCCTGAGTTCCAAGGCCCGCGTGACTCTGACTCGCGTGTTTATCGTGGCCATCGGAATCTACGTGCTCTACTGGGGCCTCATCTACAAGGGACGGAACGACATCTGGGACTACATGGCCGTGACCGGAGCGATTTACTTCAGCGGCGCTTTCGCCTTGTTGTTTGGCGGACTCTACTGGCGAGGCGCGAGTTCGACCGGCGCTTTTCTGGCCTTGCTGGCCGGCATGACGGCCATCGTCGGCCTCACCCCGGTGCAGGACGTCATCGGAATCACGATTTCCAGCGAGCGAGTCGGCCTGATCTCCATCGGTGCGACGATCTTGGCCATGGTCTTCGGCTCGCTGCTGTTCCCCGATCGCAAACCCAACGACGGGCAAAACCCCGCCGCTACGACAGGAGACGCCTGATGCCTCTCGAATACTGGATTATCCTCTGGAAGGCTGTGTTGATCCTGGGCGTCGGCCTCTTCGCAGCCCTGGCCGTCGTCGTCACGATCGGCGGCGCCCTCGACATCCGACGCCTCTTCAAGACCCTTCATGAAGACCACGCGAAGCACATGGCCGAGAACGCGGAGCCGAAGGAGTAGGCCATGGGCATTGGACCGACGCTGCTTTGCACCACATGGGTTGTTGTCGGCCTCGCCGGTATTTTCGTCCGAGTCGTGCTCGTCCGAATCCTATGTTGGCTCTTCGCGGTCCCTCTCTTGGGTGTCGGCTGTTTTGCCCTTTGGCAAGGCGGTATTGCGGAGCCGTTCACCGAAAAGCAAATGCTGATGTTTTGCTCAGTCACGTTCTGGCCCGCAGTGGCCTGCGCGATCGGCGAGGTGCTCGCCTTCCTTCGTCGCAAGGCGTCTCCGAAATACCTTCTTCTGCTGATAGCCGTTCTTCCTGTCTTTCTCGATTCTCCTTGCCCTGCCGCCGAGAACCTGCTCAGCAACCCGTCCTTTGAATCTTCCCTTGCTCCCAATTGGGAAAAACGCACGCCGGAAGACAAGACCCACACGCTTCGCCGGGAGGAGCACGCCGGGCGCAACGACTCCGCGGCGGCCGTCCTGACCAACATCCGGCCCGCCTACACCCGGCTTCGCCAGGGCGCCGATCGGTCGATCGCGCTGCAGCCCGGCAGTCTGATCGAGTTGTCCGCCTGGGTGCGGAGCGAAATGACCGACGACGCCCAGATCACACTCCAGGTCTACTGCATGGATGCCGACGACGGGATCCTCGCCCAGCCACGCTCGGCGGTGATGAGCGGCGCCTTCGATTGGACACGAGCCAACGTCTGGCTCCTCGTGCCGGAGCGGACCGCCTACACGATGGCCTACCTGCAGGTGCAGGAAGGCACCGGCAAGGTCTTCTTCGACGACGTGGAACTGGTCGTTTGCCAGGCCCCTGCGCCGAAGCCGCCGGCCCCCAGGATCGTGCTTCTTTCGGATCTCACGGAAGACAACTCGTGCTACGTGAACCTCAAAACACTGTTTGAGGACGGGCTTGTTTCGCCAACGCCGGAAGAGGCCCAGGCCGCGCTGTCCAACGCAGACGGCTTGCTGATCCTCTATCAGCAAGACAAAGCACCGTCCGGCGTCCTTGTGGCCGCCGAACAGTTCGCCCGCGGCGGTGGTCGGGTCTTCATGGACCTCCGCAACTTTGCCCAATGGCAGGCGGCCCAGGCCGTCAAAGTCCACGTGGGGAGTGTCAAGGACGTGCCGGTCGAGACCCAGATGAAAGCCGGCCTCCGAATCCTGTCTCCCCAGCGCAGCGTGGGGGAGCAAACTGTTAACCCAACCGCCGGTTTCGCTCCCGGACAGATCATGCCCCGGGCAAGCTATCCCGACGGGAACCTCTGGGTGCTGCCGAAAGACTTTGCCCGCCGCGGCCTGCAAGTCCTAGCCGCCACGGACCAGGACCAACCGGGAATCGTACAACTGCTGATCGGTCAAGGCACGGTGGTGGCCGCCGATGTGCTCTCGCTGCGAGAGCCCTTCTGCCGCAATATCGACGCCTACTACAAGTACTTGCCCATCACGAACACGCTTACCAACCCGGTGCGGTTCGGCCGCTACTTCCCGCGGAAGTTCACCTACGCCGAGTTCGTCGACGAGATGAAGGCGACGGCGGACGGCTCACCCAAGATCCGCTTTGAAGAGGAGGGCCTGGCCAGCGACGATCAGCCGATCTGCAGCCTGAACCTGGGAACGCCCGGCAAGTCGCTCTATTTCCTCTACGCGGCCGCCCACGGCAGCGAGTGGGAACCCGGCTACGGGCTGTTGTGCTTCGCCCGGCAATTGGCGGAAGGCCGCTTTGCCGACATCGTCGATCTTTCCCAAGTGGAAATAAAAATCGTTCCCCTGCTTAATCCCAGTGGCTACGACGCCCGGCGCCGCCAGAACGGCAACGGTGTCGACCTCAATCGCCAGGGTGACTACGAGTGGCAGCGATTCCAGGGACGCGACAGCAACAACGACGGTACCTGGGCTCCCTTCGACTACGACTGGAAGGGCTCGGCCCCCTTCAGCGAACCGGAGGCACAAGTCTATCGGAAGATCGCCGCTCGCGAGAATCTGTATTGCGTGCTCGACTTCCACGGGAACTCGAGCGCCACGAGCAACAAGCTCGGAATTCTCCCCGCTACGGCCCAGCCCGACAACGGCATCCGCGCCACCCGCCTTCAGCAGATCGCCAACACCCGTCTCCGCGGCCGGCACCTGCTGCGTCAGGACCCGGAAGAACACTGCCAGCAGTATCTGCTCGAACGCGTTCGGCAGGGCGGACGAACGCCGTACCTGATGAACACATCGGCCCAAGATCGCTACGGCCTGCTCATCGAGCTGACCGCCGGCTACGCGTCGACCTACGGCACGGTTCTCCAGACGGACGTAACGTGCGAATTGTGCCGCGCGTTGTTTGAGGCTTATCCGGTGGTGGATGGCGTTGAACCCGGCCCCGCTGTATCAACCCCCGATGCCGCCACAGGCCGCCGTTGATCCCTGGCGCGACTACCGTAGGTTGGCTCTCCAGAGCCGGCCATGAAACGATCACAAACGACGCGATCGGGAAGAACGCGCCCGCGGCTGCTCCACGCCTTGCTTCGCAGTTGGGCTCGTTGACAGCACTGGGTCGACTCGGGAGAGTCAACCTAAGCGGGTTTGGGGCGACTCGGGAGAGTCAAGCTACGGGCGGCGGCGCCGGAGTGTTTTCCCAGCACGATCTTTCGATCGGGGGCGCCGATGGATTCCGGCTCGAAAGGTTCGAAGGCTCGCGAGTCGGCCAGGATGCCGCGGACGTGGATTCCCGACTCGTGTTCGAACAGGGCATCGCCGACGATCGGCTTGGTTGGCGAGATGGGGCGCCCAGCACAGCGTGAGACGAGCTGAGCGAGAGGTCGAAGTTGCAGAAAATCGATCCCCGTGTCGAGTCGGTGGGCGGCATGAAGGGCCATGACGACCTCTTCCAGGGGCGCGTTGCCGGCGCGTTCACCGAGGCCCGTGACCGTTACGTCGACGCAATGGGCTCCTGCTTGCACGGCCGCGACGGTGTTGGCCGTGGCCATTCCGAGGTCGTTGTGCCCGTGGAAGCCGAGGGCGATCCACGGGGTCTTGGCCCGAATGGCCTGGATGGTCTGATGAACCTGCATGGGGCTGAAGAGGCCGACCGTATCGGCAAAGCGAATCCGATCGGCGCCCGCCGCTTCGGCTGCCTCTGCACATTCAAGAAGAAAGCTCAACTCGGCCCGGGAGGCGTCCTGCACGCCCAGGGAGACGTAGTCGAAGCGGCGTCTGGCGAGGGGAACGAGCTGTTCGATTTGGCGCAGGGTCCAACTCGAATCCTTGTTGAAAGCCTGGAAGTGAATCTTCGAGGCGAAGAGGGAAAGGTGGACGCCGCCGACGCCGGCTTTGGCAGCCGCATCAAGATCGGCCTCGCTGGCCCGGCACCAGGCCGTGAGTCGGCACGGCAACTTGCGCCGGACGACGGCCTGAATGGCTTCGAGTTCCTGCCCGCCCATGGCCGGTGTGCCGACTTCCAATTCGGCGACCCCGGCCTCGGCCAGCTTTTCGGCAATCGCACACTTGTCGTCCGTGCTGAAGGCGACGCCGGGGGCCTGTTCGCCGTCGCGCAAGGTCGTATCGACGATCTCGACACATTGGCGGGGGTCGTTTGGGCAGATCATGCGGTTGAACCCGGCGCGGAAATGGGACACGTGCTGGTGAATGACGAATGAAGAATGTCAAATGACGAAACAAATCCGAAGGCCCAAATGACGAAGGTCATGGGGTGTCCTTTCGTCATTTGGGTTTCTGTCATTCTTTCGACCTCTGAATCTCGGCCTTCGTCCTTTCAGTCCTCCCCCTCGCTTCGCCGGGGAGGGAATTGTGGCTCAGGCGATCAGGAGCGACTCGGCGGGCTGGCCCTCTTCCATGGCGTCGAGGATTTCGTCGACTTTGTCCTGGGTCACTTCGCCGTACCAGGAGCCTTCGGGGTAGACGACCATGACGGGGCCCTTGTCGCACATCTTGAGGCAACCGGTGCTGGAAACCATGGCGTTCAATCCACGATCGATGATTTCCTCTTCGATGTACTGCAACAGGCTGGTGGCGTCCTTGCGGTTGCAGGTGCCCTGGGGATCGCCGCCGACGCGGAAGCTGTTGCAGACGAAAATGTGGTAGTCCGGTTTTTGCATGAAGTTGTCCCTTCCAGACAGGTCCCAGTCGCCGCACGGAACCCGATATGCCAAGAGTGCCTTTTCGTATTTGCCGTTCCGGGCGGCGCTCGGAACGCGTATTCCAACGTTATCCGCAGCCCATCCCGTCACCGCTACAACCCGCTCCCGCTCCGCAACTGTGGCTTCGTCGCAAAGGAGCACGGACGGGTTGGTTGGCGTAGGCGGCGCTGAGTCCTTCCTCGATCAGGCCTTCCATCATCACCACGCGGATCCCCGCCTGGGCGAAGATCGACTGGGGAGAATTTCCCGCACTGGTCACGAGCACGGCCCGACAATCGTGGAGTGCCTTGGCGAGATCGTACCATCGCATGTCGCCTCCGCCGCGTGACGGCGTGGGGCGGGTGTCGACAAGCTCGAACTCGTCGCCCTTCTTCTCATAAATGAACAGTTCCTGAGCCTCGCCGAGATGCATGTTCACAAGCATTCCTTCACGACTCGCGACGGCGATGCAGGGTCGCTTGTCGTCCGGTTCGAGGGGCATGCTCGCCGACTGCTGGAGGATATTGAGTGTTTCGGTGGGCATGGCCTGGCCCAGGAGTCCGACCGCATCGGCCCGGCAACGAGCGCAGTGGAGCATTAGCGGCAAGTGTTTTCCGGCTCGCTCACGGACCGCTTTCACCTCGGCAGCGGTGGGAGCTTCGATTTCTCCGAACGGCGTCCCCGCCACAGGACAAAGAGGAATGCAGTTGGAGATGTCGGCCCCCAGGGCGGCAGCTGCCTTGGCCACCTCTTCCACGTGGTCGTCGTTGACGCCCGGGATGATGATCGTGTTGACCTTGACCGTCACTCCGTGTTCCTTCAGCAGGCGAACGGCTTCAAGCTGGCAATCGAGGAGCATGCGGGCGCCTTCGACACCCCGGAAGACCCGTTTGCCAAGGCGGACCCAGGCGTAGACCTTGGCGCCGATCTCGGGATCGACGGCGTTGATTGTGATCGTGACGTGGCTTACCTTCAGTTCCGCCAGACGCTGGGCGTAAGGGGCCACGTTCAGGCCGTTGGAGGCCAGGCAGAGGAGCATGTCGGGATACTTGGCCCGAACACGCTCGAGCGTGTCCATCGTCTCTTCCGGGTTGGCAAAGGGGTCGCCGGGGCCGGCGATTCCCACGACAGAGAGGTTGGGCGTCTTCTCGACCACCTGGTCCAGGTAGTGCATGGCCTGGCCGGGTGAGAGGACGGCGCTGGTCACCCCGGGGCGGCTCTCGTTGACGCAATCCGACTTCCGATCGCAGAAGTTGCACTGGATATTGCACTTGGGGGCCACCGGAAGGTGAATTCGTCCAAAGCGATGACGCTGCTTGTCGTTGAAGCAAGGATGACGGGAGAAGTCGAGAGACATGGGGAACCTCGTTGAATTATCAAAATTCGAAATCCGAATCTCGAAATCCGAAACAAATTCAAAGCACGAAACACGAATGTTCTAAACGGAAAGGCTCATTTCAGCCGTTTTGAAATTTGGTCATTGGAACCTTGTTTCGTATTTCGATATTCGCATTTCGTATTTTCTCACATGTAGGTGTATCCGACGGGGGAGGCTTCCTGCTTGGCCTCGATGAGGGCGTTGGTGATTCGGTCGAAGAGTTGCTGGGCGCCTCGGTAGCCCACGTGCAACAGTCGGGCGCCGCCGATCCGGTCGTGGATGGGAAAGCCCACGCGGACGAGAGTCGCCCCGATGCTCTTGGAGAGCTTGAATCCCTTGCTATTGCCCACGACCAGGTCGATTTCGAGGTCGCGGCAGTGGTCTCCGATGCTCAAGAAGTCGACGCCTTCGAGGACGGTGATATCCTTGGCCATATCGGGGGCCACCAGGGCGATCTCCTCGGCCAGCCTTCCGGTTTCGGAGCCGCTGGCACAGATCGCCGGCACGATGCCGATCTCGGCGAGCATGCCGGCCAGCCCGATCACGAGATCCGGTTCGCCGTAGATGATGGCCCGCTTGCCGATCACGTACTTGTGGGCGTCGACGATGGCGTCGACGAGGCGTCCCCGCTCTTCCGCATGTTCGTCGGGCAGGTGGCGGCCCGTGATGTTCTCCAGAGTCTCCACCAAAAGGTCGGTCAGGCAAACGCCGATCGGAAGCGGCATTTGGTGGTTCGGCACACGGTATTTCTGTTGGAGCAGGTCGCCGGCCGACAGCTTGGGACGGCAGGTGCCGCCCAATTCGACGCTGGCCTGGGCGGCGCCCGCTCGCTGGATGTGCTCGATGGGAGTGCCGCCCTCGGGGATCCGGTGATACTCGTCCCAGGCCGGTCCGTCGAGGGTGTCGCTGTAGTCGGGGATGCAGGAAACGTCGATTCCGAAATCGCGGAACAGGCGTTTCAGATAGCGGAGATCGGCCGGAGAAACCATTCCCGGGAAGAGGTTCACGTGCTGGCCCGTCGGGGAGGGTTCCGTCAACTGGTCGACCAGGGCACGGACGGCAGCGCGGTAGCCTTCGTCGTGAGTGGCTGCGTAGCTGGGGGTGGAAACGTGGACAATCCGCTGGGAGGCTACGTCCGGAATCTCGCGGCGAATCTCGTGGAGGTACATGGAGACGTCGTCGCCGATCGTCTCGGCGAGGCACGTGGTGGCGATCCCGATCAGGGCGGGATTGTATTGGCGGATGACGTTGGCCAGGCCCGTGCTCAGGTTTTGCTTGCCGCCGAAGATGGCCGTTGCCTCGGCGAAGTTGGAGCAGGCCACATCCATCGGTTCCTTAAAGTGGCTGATCATGTAGCGGCGGATGTAGGTGGAGCAACCCTGGGATCCGTGCAGGAAGGGCACCGCTCCCTCGATGCCGCGAAAGGCCAGGCAGGCCCCCAGCGGGGCGCAAAGCTTGCAGGCGTTGCGAGTGGAGGTGAAGGCGTCGGACTCGCGTCGAACGATGGGCTGGTTTTGGGTAATCATCATGCCGTCTCCTCGGAAACGAGTGAATCGGCCTCTCTTGTCGTGCGCCGCTGGCGGTTGGCGAGTTTCCAGACCGGGGAGGTTACCGTGCCATGCACTTCCCGGGCGAAGTTCAGCATGCCCTCGAACCCGGCGAGTGCTTCTTTCCGTTCGTGATTGTGATCGCAGAAACCGATCCCCAGCTTGTAGGCGATGGGCCGTTCCTTCACGCCGCCGATGAACAGGTCCACGCCAAGTTCACGGACGAACTTGGAGAGTTCCACCGGGTTCGCGTCGTCCACCAGGACGGTTCCCTCGTCGCACAGTTCGCCGAGCAGTTTGTAGTCTTCCTTGTTGCCGGTCTGGGAACCGGCCAGCACGGTCTTCATTCCCAGGGTGCGGAGGGAGCGAAAGAGCGAGAAGGTCTTGAAGGCCCCGCCCGTATAGATCGCGGCACGCTTGCCTTCCAGGTCCTTCCGCATCCGGTGGAGTTCGGGCATGATCCGGGTGATTTCTCCTCGCACAAGCTCGCGGGCGCCCGTTTTGATCGGCTCGTCGTCGAAGAAATCGGCCACATCGTAGAGGGCCTGCGACATATCCTCGAGCCCGAAATAGCTGACGCGGATGTAGGGGATGCCGTACTTCTCCTCCATCATCTTGGCCAGGTGGATCATGGAGCCGGAGCACTGGACCACATTGAGGGCCGCCCCGTGGCTGCGGCGGATGTCGTCGATTCGCCCGTCGCCGGTCATGGTGGCCACGACTTCGACGCCCGTGCGCTGGTAGTAGTCGCGGATCATCCAGGTTTCGCCGGCCAGGTTGAAGTCGCCGACGATGTTGATACTGTGCGGTGAGATGCCCTCGGTCGAACCGGTGCCCACGAGTTTGAACAGAGCCGAGCAGGCGGCCCGGTAGCCGTCCTTCTTCGTGCCCTTGAAGCCTTCGGAATGGACGGGCAGCACGGGAATGCCCTTTTCGGCGGCCACTTGCTTGCAGACCGCCTCGATGTCGTCGCCGATCACCCCGACGATGCAGGTGGAATAGACGAAGGCCGCCTTGGGGTGATACTCATCGATCAGTTCGCGAAGGGCCTGGCCGAGTTTCTTTTCGCCACCGTAGACGACGTCGCGTTCGCGCAGGTCGGTGGAGAAGCTGAGCCGGTGCAGTTCGGGGCCCGAGGAGATGGCCCCGCGAATGTCCCAGGTGTAGGCGGCGCAACCGATGGGGCCATGGATCAGGTGAAGCGCGTCGACGATGGGGTAGAGGACCACGCGGGAACCGCAGAAGACGCAGGCACGCTGGCTGACGGCTCCCGCCTGGCTGTGCTTGTCGCACTCCATTTGGAAGTCGTCCCCGATCTGGTGGATTTGGGGCCGCCGGCTTTCGAGAATTTCAGATGTCCGTCGCACAACACACCTTCTTTCCGACCGCCCGCCTCTCTTCTGAGAAAAGAGGCGAGCCGTCGATGGTCGCCTTTCGGTCCGCGAAAGGGCGCCTGTTCGCGGAGCGAACAGCGACTTTACATGACGAGTTCGAAGGCTTCTTCCGGGCAATCCCGGTCCTGGCGATCCTGCAAGGCGTAGAGGATCTTCTCGACCAGTCGCATGGCTCCGCGGTATCCGACCGTGGGGAAGTACTGGTGGCCCATGCGGTCCAGGATGGGGAAGCCGTGGCGGATGAGGGGGATGTCCTCGTCGCGGGCGATGTATTTGCCATAGGTATTGCCGATGAGCAGGTCGACCGGCTCGTTCTTGATCCACTGGTGCATGAGGAACATGTCGGCGGTTTGGCCCTGGCGAACCTTCGCCTCGGGAACGTCGTCGCCCAGGACGGCCTTCATGCGGCGTTCGAAGGCCTTGCCGGGGGTGCCCGTGACCACGTAGACGGGACGCATGCCCAGTTCGAGGAGGAACTGGCTGAGCCCGACCAGTTGATCGGGATCGCCCCAGAGGGCGACACGCTTGTTGTAGAAGTACTGTTCGGAGTCGATGATCCAGTCGAGGAGCCGTCCTCGTTCCTCGGTGATTTCGTCGGGAACGCTAATGCCGGCTTCCTTACGGAGGGCGTTGATGAACAGGTCGGTGCCCTTGATCCCGATGGGCAGTTCCAGGTTGTGGTAGGAAGAGTGGAACTTGGTTTCCAGTTGTTTGCCGGCCGCCTCCGACGCGGTGGGGCCAAGCGAGATGGTGGCCCTGCTGGAGCCGATCTGGCTAAGCTCTTCCATGGTCACGCCACCCTTGGGATAGAAAGCGTGCTTGCCCGTCTGCGGCGTGTCGAGAACTCCGGAGGTGTCGGGGAAGACGATCGTGTCGATGCCCATCACGCCGGCAAGCCGCTTGATTTCTCCCATGTCGGAGGGTTCGACCCAGCCGGGGATAATGTTGATGGTTTTGTTCTTCTTGTCGCACGGTTTGGCGAAGTAGTCGACCATGGACTTGACCATGTTCGAGAACCCGGTGACGTGGGAGCCCACGTAGCTCGGCGTATTCGTGTGAATCACCATCTTGCCGGCGGGGATCTTCCCTTCGTCGCGAGCCTTGGTGATGATCTGCGGCATGTCGTCGCCGATCGTTTCCGAGAGGCAGGTCGTGTGGATGGCGATTACGTCGGGGTTGTAGATGGTGAAGATGTTGTTGATAGCCTGCAGCAGGTTTGCCTGGCCGCCGAAGACGGACGAGCCCTCCGTGAAAGAGCTGGTGGCCGCCATGACGGGCTCCTTGTAGTGGCGGGTCAGGGCACTGCGGTGATAGGCGCAGCAGCCCTGGGAGCCGTGGCTGTGAGGGAGGCAACCGTGGATTCCAAGGGCAGCGTACATGGCCCCGATAGGCTGGCAGGTCTTGGCCGGGTTGACGGTCAGTGCCTTGCGTTCGGCAACGTCGGCGGTGGTATGGCGGAGGAGCATGGGAAATGGTCCTGTTGAGGCAGAGTGAACGATTGTGTTTGACGGGAGGAGCGCAGACGGAGGGCGCAACGTCCTCGCAGAAGGGTTTGCGTTCGAGCGTAAGGGGCGGCGGCAAGGATGCCACCGCTACGGGGTCAGTCGGTCACGAAGGAGGCTTCCAGTTCGGGCTTCGATTCCTTTTGCCAGGGGGCCTCGATGTAGGACCAGAGTTTGTTGTTGACCATTCGGTCGACCGTGCGGTAGAAGGTGCACGCCCCGGCAAACGAGGCGAAGGGTCCGCCGTAGTCGTAGCTGTGCAACTGGAGGCAGGGCATGCCTCGTTTTTGCACGATGTACTTCTCCTTGATTCCCGCACAGAAGATAGCCGGCTTGTATTTCTCGATCAGCATTTCGCTTTCGTACTGGCTGATGTCGTCGATGACCAGCGAACCGTTGGGCATTTGGGGCATCATGCCTTCGTAGCCTTTGAACTCGTTGCCGGCCGCCTCGTAGCGCTTGGCCTGCTCTTCCGTAATCCGGGGGCGGAACTCCTCCGGATGTGGCTCGACGTGCAACTCCTCGATGTTGCGGCTGTCGGCGTCGAGTTTCAGGTTGGGAAGGACGCGGCGTCCTTCGTAGTCGTCGCGGTGAGCGAATTCGTAGCCCGCGGCGATCGTGGGCATGCCGATTTCGGCGAAGAGGTCCTGGTAGTGGTGGGCTCGCGACCCGCCCACGAAGAGCATGGCGAGCTTGCCCTCGCAAAGGGGCCGAATCTCGTCCTGGACCTCGCGGACCTTGGCCATCTCTTCCTCGATGACTTCCTCGACGCGGTCCATCAGTTCTTTGTCTTCGAAGTAGGCGGCGATTTTCCGCAGCGACTTGGCCGTGGATTCCGCTCCCAGGAAGTTGACCTTGATCCAGGGCACGCCATACTTCGTTTCGATCATGTCGGCCACGTAGTTGATCGAGCGGTGGCACATGACGCAGTTCAAGTCAGCCGTGTGGGCTCTCTCGAATCCGTCCATCGTTGAGTTGCCGCTGAAGGTGGCCGTGAGTGTGATACCGCAGCGTTCCAGAAGATCCTCGATCAGGAAGGCGTCGCCGCCGATGTTGTACTCGCCGAGAAGGCAGATTCGATACTTGCCCTCGTCGGCCCTGTCGTTCCGACCGATCACATGCTTGAAGAGCTGGTTGTTGGCGATGTGGTGTCCGGCCGACTGGCTGACACCCTTGTAGCCTTCGCAACTGAAGCCGAAGATGTTGATGCCCAGTTTCTCCCGCATTTCGGAGGTCACCTGGTGCACGTCGTCGCCGATCAGCCCCACGGGGCAGGTGGCGAAGACACCGATCGCCTTCGGGTGGAAGATGTCGTAGGCTTCCTGGATGGCGGCCTTGAGCTTCTTCTCTCCGCCGAAGATGATCTCCTCGTCCTGCATGTCGGTCGAGAAGCAGTAGGTCATGAACTGGTCGTGTTCGTCGGTGGCCGGCTTGGTTTGGTTGCGGCGAGTGAGCCAGGAGTAGAAGCCGCAGCCGATGGGCCCGTGGGTGAGGTTGATGATGTCTCGGGTGGGGCCGAGGACCACGCCCTTGCACCCGGCGTAGCAGCATCCACGTTGGGTGATGATTCCGGGGGTGGTGCGCACGTTCGCGGCGATTTCCGGAACAGCGGCATCTTCACCGACTTCGTTGACGACGATCTGCTTGCCCCGCTTCCTGGCAACCTTGGGCGGATAGGCCTTGAGGATTTCTTCCTTGAGTTCTGCCGGATTGACCGGGTGATCGATGGACATAGTAACGCTCTCTCACGATTCAAGAGTGGATACGGGGAGCCGGCCGAGCGGCGTCTGCCGGGTTTGCGTGGGAATTAGACACGTTCGTGGGAAGGGGAAGGCGTTGCGGGAACGGCCCCGTCCGGGCGGATGGTCTAGGCGACCATTTCTATTTCATCAAGGGCGGTGTCGCCCGTTTCGCCGGTTCGGACTCGGATGGAATCCTTCACGGGCATCACGAAGACTTTTCCATCGCCGGGGCTGCCGGTCTGATTGACCTTGATGATCGTTTCCACTGCCGAGGCAGCGAACTCATCGGGAACGACGATGGTGAGCATTCGTTTGGGAATCAGCTTGGGGCCGGGCCCCAACTGGTTGATGGCCTCCTCGAACCCCGCCTGGGCGCCTTGGAGCAGGAGGTAGTCGACCTTGCCGACGCCGCGTCCCATGACTTTTCGGGCCGTGATCGAAGCGATTCCGGCATCGGCCAGGGCTCGCTTCGTCTCATTCATTTTGTTCATGCGGATGACCGCGAGAATCTCTTTCATAACCTGGTTCTCTCCTCGGCTCGAACCGAGCGCGATGTTATTGGAAGCGTCTCAGGCACTCACGGGCTCGGAGGCCGTTTCCTTGCGTCCGGAACTAACGGTATAGACCTCTTCGACGTCGGAAACGAAGATCTTGCCGTCGCCGAAAGCACCCTTCGAACCGGTTCGGGCCGCCTTCATGATTGTTTCCACGACCAGTTGCTTGTCGGATTCGGAAACCACCGTGAAGATCATTTCCTTGGGCAGTTCGTCGTAGGTCACTTCGCCGATCTTCATACCGCGTTGTTTTCCTCGACCGTAGACGTCCATCTTCGTCACCGCGGGGAAGCCGGCGTACATCAACGCGGCCAGGACCTCGTCGGTCTTCTCGGGACGGATGATTGCGCGCACCATAATCATTGGACAACTCTCTTTTCAGATTGAGCTTGAGTGGATGAAACTCGAAATTCGAAGCACGAAATACGAAACAAATCCCAAGCACGAAGCACAAAGGCTCGAAACGACGCGCACGTCTTAGTTCATTGTTTCGGATTTCGAGATTCGGATTTCGGATTTGGCAAGAGGGGTTTTGGCGAGTTGACGCCAGCCTTAGGCCGGCGCACCTTCCAGGAGGCCGAAGTCGAGGAGGAGTTGTTCCAGTTCCTCGATCTGGAGCGGCTTGGGAATGACAAACATCTCGTTTTCATCGATATTCTTGGCCAGCATGCGATACTGGTCGGCCTGGGGGCACTCGGCGTTCCAGTCGATGACCGTCTTCCGCTGCAGTTCGGCGCGCTGCACGTCGTTGTCGCGGGGAACGAAATGGATCATCTGGGTTCCGAGGCGGTGGGCCAGTTCTTCGATGAGGTCTCGTTCGCGGTCGACATTTCGGCTGTTGCAGATGAGCCCGCCCAGGCGGACGCCGCCGGCCTCGGCGAACTTCACGATGCCTTTGCAGATGTTGTTGGCCGCGTACATGGCCATCATCTCGCCCGAGCACACAATGTAGATTTCCTCGGCCTTGCCTTCGCGGATGGGCATGGCGAAGCCGCCGCAGACCACGTCGCCGAGAACGTCGTAGAAGACGTAGTCGAGATCCTTGTCGTCTTCGTAGGCTCCAAGCTGTTCCAGCAGGTTGATCGAGGTAATGATACCCCGTCCCGCACAGCCAACGCCCGGTTCGGGACCGCCGGACTCGGTGCACATGGCGCCGCAGAAGCCCTCTTTGAGGATGTCTTCCAACTCGACGTCTTCGCCTTCTTCGCGCAGTGTGTCGAGCACGGTCTTGCTGGCCAGTCCGCCCATGAGGAGCCGCGTTGAGTCGGCCTTCGGATCGCACCCGACGACCATGACTTTCTTGCCCATTTCGCCCAACGCGGCAACCGTGTTCTGGGTCGTGGTGGACTTACCGATACCGCCTTTGCCGTAGATCGCAACCTTCCGCATGACTCGGACTCCTGAAACGTTGATTTCTCAAAAGGAGTGTGATAGGGAGAAGGGCAGAGTGCCGTTCTCCATGAATCCGTCTGTACCGCAGGAGGTTATGCAAGAGGTGTGCCGAAAGCGGAATCATGAAGGCAAGCGGCGAGTATTTTCCCAATTCGATAGGTGGACACCGTGGCGGGACGCTTGAATCAGGTCGGTTTCGTGCCAATTGCCTGAAGAAGAAATTCGCGACGGCGCCATTGAAACCAGTCGCCACAGTTTGCACCATTTGGGACGAGCGCGGAGGAACGTCACTTTCGTCACCTCGAGAGCCTCGCATGTCGTGACGTTCTCGTGCAACCTGTTGATGCGGAACGAGTTACTTGCATCGCGACAATTCTGTGGCATGCGTTTCAGGGCGAAGACATCTGTGTCGTGGAAGCAGTGCTTGCGTTGTTGCGAACGCGCAGCCCGGCGTCTTCTTTTTCCATTTCAGGAGGCGTTCGCCCCTTGAGTTCACCATCAATTGCAGCCGGGCTTTTGGGGGGCGTGATCGGTGACGGCACCGAAAAGCCGGGCTAACGCAGTTGACGCGATTGCTGGAGGAGACTCTTGCCACACGGGGAAAAGCAAGAGCCCGGCTGGAGTGCCCTACTTGGGGCGTCCGCTGAATTGTCCGCAGTCGATGCCAAGATTCTTGGCCTTGTAGCGAATGATCCTTGCGGTGATCCCGAGTTGGCGAGCGGCGGCCGCCATGTTGCCCCGGGTCGACTTGAGGGCGTCGGTGATCATGTCCCGTTCGAGAAGGGAGACGCTGTCCTGGAGTTTGCCGGTGGAAGCGATCTCTTGCTGCCGCGGCATTTGGAGAGTGGGCGGCAGGTTGTGGCCGTGGATCACGCCGGAGCTGCTGAGCAGAACCGCATGTTCGATGCAGTTTTCCAGTTCCCGCACGTTTCCTGGCCAGTGGTAGGAGAACATCATGTTGATCGCCGGGGTGCTGATCCGGCTGACTGCCTTGTCCATCTTCTTGGCGTACTTGTCGACGAAGTAGTCGGCCAGCAGGAGGATGTCGTCCTTGCGGTCGCGCAGGGGAGGCAAGAAGATGGGAAAGACGTTGATTCGATAGTAGAGGTCCTGGCGGAATTCATTTGCCGAGACGGCTGCCTCCAGGTCCTTGTTGGTTGCTGCCAGGATCCGCACGTCGGCCTTGGCGGTGCGGTTGCTGCCAACGCGTTCGTATTCCCGCTCTTGGAGCACTCGCAGCAGTTTCACCTGAATGGTGGGCGAGAAATCGCCGATTTCGTCGAGGAAGAGGGTACCGCCTTCGGCTTCTTCGATGCGGCCGATCCGCGCGTTGAGGGCGCCGGTGAACGCTCCCTTCTCGTGGCCGAACAACTCGCTTTCCAGGAGCGATTCGTTGAGGGCGGCGCAGTTGACGCGGACAAAGGGCTTGGACGAACGTTTGCTGGTGTAATGGATCGCCGAGGCGACCAGTTCCTTGCCCGTGCCGGATTCGCCGCGAATGAGGACGGTGGTGTCCGTGGCCGCCACCTGGTGAATCTGTTGGTAGACCGACCGCATGGCGCGGGAGTTTCCGATGATGTTATCAGGGCGAAAACGTTCTTCGAGTGCGTCGCGAAGGCGGCGATTCTCATTTTCGAGGGTCTGATGCTGCATGCGGGCGAAGCGTCGTGCCCGGACGTCGAAGGCGATCAGGCTGGCCACGATTTCGAGGACGCGGGCCTGTTCTTCCAGGGCCGTCTCGCCTTGGGACCGCACGTCGGCCGACAGGGTCCCGACCACCTCACTTTTCAGGACGATGGGGACACAGAGGAAGCCCGCCTCCTGGGATTCTTCCGGATGCCGGCGGTGGATTCGGTTGCGGAACCGGGGCTCCTGGGAGATGCGTGGCACGATTTCGGTCTGACCGGTTTTCAGAACGGAACCGACGATTCCCTCTCCGTTTCGGTAGCGGATTTCTTCCGATTCGCTGACGGAACTGCCGCGGGCGGCCTCAAACACCAGTTCCTGCCCGTCCGGCGAGAGGAGCATAACGGTGACCCGGCGCATACCGAGGGCGCGTTCCAGCTCTGCGAGGACCTGCACCAACATTTGGCGTTGTCCGGTTTCGGTCGCCATGAGCCGGCTGACAATCGCCAGCAGGTCAAGCTCGTTTTCGTGCCTTTGAAGATGGTGTTCCAAGTCGGTCGTCATGTACATCGAATCCAGTCCGCTCTCGTCAGCGGCGTCTCCGCCCTGGGAGAATTGATCCAGCCCATGGGCGTTCCGCTGTTGGCTCGTGTCCCGCAGAGCCTGCCTCACTCTGTCCGGCCCCGTAAGATTGTGGGGTAATCAAGTTCTCGACTTCGCCCTCCTTTCTGTTCCTGCTAAGGAATCACGAAGACATACAACGACATGAAGAGGCGTGCAAATGGCGCGCCGGGGACAAATAAGCATGGTCAATAAACGCACCTAAAAAGCTTTCAGCAAACGCTTTGCGACAATCGCCTGACTGTGGCGTTTTTTTGGGCCCGCTGTCTCTTTAGCGCGCAGTGCCTGATTTCTGGGCAGCGCATAAGGCACGGAATCCTCGTGTTGATTCGCCGGCCGTCCAAGACGATGGCCTTCCGCCTGAAGCTCGGCTAAGATCAAGTGGTTCCAAACAGAGTCCGACGCTACTGACTATGGAGAGAAGCACCAGATGAACGATTCTGACGAGGCTCCGGCCGTTAGCATGGCCAACACCAAGAAGGAAATGCTCCAGGCCTATCAGCGTCTCCTCAAAGAGCTTGAGGCGAAACGGAAGGCGGAGATGAAACCAGAGGAAGCAGTGGCCCAGCGGAAGCGAACCAAGGCCGTCGAGGTGTCCGACGCCACCGTTTCGGGTGGAATCGTAAACCAGATCGCCTTCCTGAAGACAGAAATAGGGAAGACGCTCAACGAATTGGCCGATCGCCTGGAGGAAGAAACTGCCAAATACGCACAGGTGAAACTGGCGGTTGAAGCCGCCGAGTCGGATTTGCGGGAGATCTACGACATTGAGAAAGCCGCAGCAAGCCTGGCAGCCCTGCTGGAAGCCCAGAGACAGGAGAAGGAACAGTTCGAAACAAAGATCGCTGCTCAACGGGAAGCGTTGGAAGAGGAGGTTGCCACGCACCGAGAGGCCTTTGACTACGAAGTGAAGACGCAGCGGGAGGAGTGGAAAAAGGAAAAGGCGGAGTACCAGGCCAGCGTCAAGGAACAAGAAGCGGGCGACAAGAAGCAACGCCAACGCGAACAGGAGGACTGGAAATACCAGTTCGAGCGCGACCGTCAAGCGGCAGAAGAAGAACGCCAGCGCGAACTGGAAAGACTGGACCGCGAGATCCAACTTAAAAAGGAGCATTTAGAGAGGGTGTTGGCCGATCGAGAACAGGCCTTGGCGTCCGCCGAGGCGGAACTGCAGGCCTTGCGAACGCGGTCGGAGCAGTTCCCCGCCGAGCTGGATCAAGCAGTCTCCGAAGCCGTGAAGCAAACCACCTCAAGACTGGAAGCGGAACGCAAGTACGCCACGGATCTTCTGGAAAAGGAGTTCGCAGGACAGCGCAACGTATTGAGTTCTCGGATCGAGTCGATGGAACAGACGATCGAAAAGCAGGCCGAGCAGATCGCCAAACTGTCTGGCCAACTCGAGCACTCCTACGGCCAGATCCAAGACATTGCCGTCAAAGCCATCGAAGGTTCGTCGACCACGCGTTCAGGCTCGCAGGCAGGCAGCCTGCCGTTAGCCGCTCGAATGGCAGGCGGGCCGAACGAGTAAGGCACGGCAGCGGATATGGGCTCCGCGAGCCGGACCGCTAGAATACCGATCGGCAAGTCGCTGTGAGCGGGGCAACTCCCTGTTGCGAACCGAACAGCGACCATTTCCGGCGGTCACTTCTTCTCCGACGGGGGGGCACAACCATGAAATCGCTGAACGAGTGTTGTCCACGCGCGCCGATCAACTTGCTGACCACCGCCGTGGCGGCAACCTGGCTGGTCGTTGGACTTGGCGGCACGACGATCAAGGCCGGGCCACCGACTTTCCAGCCGATCGACACTTCGCGGCTCATGGGCAGCCCCGATCCGATGCCCCTGGAGCCCGAACGGGTTTTTCCGAACCTCTCTTTCAATCGGCCGCTGGAGTTCACCTTTGCTCCGGACGGCTCGGATCGCGTGTTTGTGGTCGAGCAGGAGGGGCTGGTCCGCGTCTTCCCGAACAGGAATGACGTGTCGGGAACCGAAGTGTTCCTGGATATCCGCGAAGTCGTCTCACGCGACGGCAACGAGGAAGGGCTTCTCGGCCTGGCTTTTCATCCGAACTATGCCAGGAACGGACTGTTCTACGTCTACTACTCGACCCGTCCGCGGGCGTCGATCGTTTCCCGGTTCCGTGTCTCGCCCGACGACCCGGATCGAGCCGATCGCAGTTCCGAACAGCGGGTGATGAAGATCGAGCAGCCCTACGGCAACCACAACGGAGGCTGCATCCGGTTCGGGCCCGATGGTTGCCTCTACATCGGCCTGGGCGACGGAGGAAGCGCCCACGACCCCCAGGGGAACGGGCAGAATCTGCAGACGCTCTTGGGCTCGATTCTGCGGGTCGATGTGGACCACGTGGCCCCGGGCAAGACCTATTCGATTCCAAAAGACAACCCCTTTGCCGGACGCGACGACGCTCGCGGGGAGATCTGGGCCTACGGACTGAGAAACATCTGGCGGATGAGCTTCGATCGGGCGACCGGCGACCTCTGGGCGGGCGACGTTGGCCAGAACCGATACGAGGAAGTCAATATCATCCGCCGCGGCGGCAACTACGGCTGGAAGATCCGTGAAGGCTTCCATCCCTTTGAACCCGACGCGAAGCAGACAGGTAGTCCGCTCATCGAGCCGCTGACGGAATACTACCACAGCGAGGGCCTGTCGATCACGGGGGGACAGGTCTATCGCGGCACGCGGCTATCCGGCTATGACGGGGCCTACTTCTACGGCGACTACGTGAGCGGCCAGGTGTGGATCCTCCGCTACGACGGCACGAAAGTGACCGAGAATCGCAAGGTGGCCCGGACTGGGCTGGCCATCAGTGCCTTTGGCGAAGACCAGGACGGCGAGATGATCCTCACGTCTTTCGATGGGCACCTCTACCGGCTCCGCGAAAGCCGCGAAGATCTTGAGGCGGTTCAGGCGGCGTTTCCCAAGCGGCTCGCCGACACGGGCCTGTTCGCTTCGACTGAAGAACTCAAGCTTCAACCGGGGGCCTTGCCCTACTCGGTCAATGTGCCGCTCTGGTCCGACCATGCCGTGAAAGAACGCTTCATCGTGCTACCGCCTGGCGCCAAGATCGGATTTGAAGAGCGATCCAGTTGGCAGTTTCCCGTGGGCACCGTGCTGGTGAAACACTTCTTCCTGGATCTGGATCGGCAGAACGCGACCGATCGGCGGCGTCTGGAGACACGGCTTTTCGTCCACAGCCCCGAGGGCTGGAATGGCTGCACCTACCTGTGGAACGATGCCCAGACCGATGCCGATCTGCTCGACGAAGCCACCACGCGGACCTATCGCGTGAAGACGGCGTCGGGAGTGGTGGAGCAGCCGTGGTATTTCCCGAGCCGTGCCGATTGCAGGGCTTGCCACACGAAGGCAACGGACTTCGTGTTGGGGCCGAATACGCGTCAGCTCAACCGATCACAAGAGGTTGAAGGCACAAAGGCCAACCAGATCGAAACATTCGCGAAACTGGGAGTCTTCGACCAGCCGCCCGTCAAGCCCGTGGAAGAGCTCGAACGGTATCCCGATTGGCAGTCGGAGACCGGGGCGACCGATCGGCTGGTGCGGGCCTACTTGGACGTGAATTGTTCGTTCTGTCACAGTCCGGCCGGAATTGCCGGCAAGCGTCCCGATCTGCGTTTCCACACGCCGGTTCGGGAGATGGCCCTCGTGGGGCGTCGGCCGGGCCAGGGGCGTGTGGGACCCGAAGGGTCGTTGTTGGTCACACCCGGTGTGCCGCAGCAGAGCGAGCTGTTCTATCGCATGTCGACGCGAGGCTCCCGCCAGATGCCGCCGCTGGCAACGAACGTGCCGGATGACACGGCGCTCGAGCGTCTGGCGGAGTGGATTCGCGAACAGAAACCGACAGGGGCTCGGTAGTATTGCAGCCAACTAGACCTCAACTTGGCTTTCAGGTTGCAGCACCTTTCCGGTCCGGCGAATCTCGTCGATAAGCACGGGAAGTTTGTCTTCCGTGTACAAATGCACTTGGTGTTCGTTAAGAATTCGACGAATATCCGCGTTCGTGTCAACGCTTTGCGACACGAACCTTCCCACCACAACCAGCTGCAATCGCCCGTACTTCGGGTGTGCTTCCGAGTACAACGAACGGCCCTCGACAGCGAAGCGGCAAGCCTTCCCGATCGCATAACTCGATTCTTTTGACGCAAATGTTACGGGCTGGATTAAGTTGAATCGCCCGTTTTGATAGCCGTAAGGGATCTTAAGGGATTCATTGGAAATCGGCACATGGATCATCAAGTCCCTGGCAATCTTTGAATCCAGTCCAGCATTAGAGAAGCGGTCGCCGACACACCGCTTAAAGGGCTTACTCGCGCCGTCCTGCTTTCGATGGGCTCCCCCAACCAGGTCCCGAAAGAGTTGATCCAGGTCTTCCGATGGGTTCTCCACTCGCATTGGACGTGGGGATGTGATCTGAATCTGGTTGGCGCGAAGTTGTATGAAGAGCTGAAGGTCTTCCACGGTGTGAATATTCTCTTGCTCCACTTCCAGGCGTTCTTCGATGCCAACCTTGAGCGAATTGATTTGAGACCAATCGTGGCCTTCCCGGCCAAAGAAGTGTCGGATTCGGCGATTATCGCGAGCGGTACGCGCCTGAAGAAACGGCCGGTCAGGGCAGAATAGGAGCACACCAATATTGGCTGCTTCCAGGCGAGAGAGATCGGGACAATATTGAATCAGGCAGTAGTAGCCTTCTGTTGGTTTCATGAGTGGTCCTCCGCCTCGTTCATGAAGTCGAATTCGACCTGCGGCCAGATCCAATCCATTATATGCTCAGCGACATAGGCGGCTCTAGCAGTTAGGAACTCGGCGAGCGCTGCCTTTGCGCGATTGTCCACAAGCCAGTCGGGTGGTATCGACTGGACAGCATCTTCTACCTCATTTCGGGGGATGCCCCGTAGCGTATCAATGGCGTCTCGGATGGCATCCTTGTTCTTGTTCAGAAAAGGGCGAAACTCTGGGAAAAGGCCGTAGGTGTCGGAGTCCCGTATGTGGCTTATCTGGGACACTCTGTGTGTCAACTCGCCGCCAACGAGAAAGCAGTGTGTGTGGTCCATCGCTCGCAACAGGAGCTTGCCGGGCGGGGCCTCTTGACTCAAGAAGACATTGTCGCGATTGCACCGCTTGTGCGGTGGGGGGGGAGTATCGGTCTCGGTTTCGAATCCACGTATCGAAGACGACCAAACGCGCAATATCGGACGGATTGACCAGCCGTTTCAGTTCTCGCGGCTTACCGCTCCAAGTCCCGCCTTTTTCGCTACGGGTTATGAAGGCGGGGCCAGGCTTCGCGATCTCGCCGTTGGAGAACGGGATCTTTGGGACACCAGTTACCTCGATCAGGGCACATTCGAACGTCGCCAGATTGAACCGTCGAGCCAACTGAGTCGCCACCAACTCGCACGCAAGTGCATGCTCTCCTGCTGGATTTCCCATCGCCTTGAGATAGCCTTCCCCAAGGTCTGTGACGACAACGGCAACGCTCGTACTGGAAGGTATGCTTCGCACCCACCGTAGAATGTGCTTGGGCTGCCAACTCGATTGCATGAGTGCTGACGGCATTGCAGGTCCCGTTCATTTCTCGTTCGGCACGAACTTGAGGAGGCTTTGTCCTTCTGCTGGCATCGACTGCAGGGCCTCTTGGAGTTTGGCCTTTGCTGCCCGGGCTTCGGCGTTCAGGTCTTCGTCGGCAAGGGGCTTCTTTTCGAGCACGTCGGCTGCCACGTCGAAGAAGCGGCCGTCGCCGTAGAGTTTCCATCGCTTGTCGCGGACAAAGCGTTTCGGCTCGGTCCGTTCCGGACGGGGGCAGTAGTAGCAATGCATCCACTGGCGGGGTGTGCCGGGTTCGCCGCGAAGCTGGGGCAGAAAGCTCTGCCCGTCCAGTCCGCACGGCACCGCCAATTCGGCGGCTTCCAGGCACGTGGGCAGGAAGTCGGAGAAGTCGATGAGGTCCTCGCAGACGCGTCCCGCGGGCGTCACGCCTTTCCAGAGTGCGACGAGCGGCACATGGGTTCCGCCATCGGTGGTCTTGCCCTTGCCGCCCACGATCTCGACGTCGCCGAGCCGCGACTTGATCTTCGTGTTCGTGCCGTTGTCGCCCGTGAAGAAGATGAGCGTTTTGTCGGCAATGCCCAACTCTTCGGTCTTGGCGACCACGCGGCCGACCATTTTGTCCATGAAGGCAACCATGTCTTCGAAGTTGCGCTGTTTGTTTTTGCTTTTCTTCTCGGTGCTATCGGGGGTGACCTCGAAGGGATTGTGGACGAGGATCATGGGGTAGTAGACGAAGAACGGCTGGTCATGTTTCTTCTCCAGGAAATCGAGCACGTACTGGTTCACCACTTCCGGCCCATAGCAGGTTGCCTCCTCAAACTGGCGATTCTCGCCGTCGATGTGGAGCAGTGGTCGCCAGTAGCGCGAGCCCAGCTTGTCGACCTGCCAGAGACATGCGTGGTCGAAGCCCGCCTGCTCCGGCCAGGTTCCCTTGAAGCGGAACTGCTGGGAGTAGTGTTCGGCCCCGAGCAACTGCCACTTGCCGGCAATGGCCGTATCGTAGCCGCCCTCCTGGAAGAACTGGCCGATGGTTCGCTGGTCGCTGTTGAGCACGGAGAAGGCGGAGTAGTTGCGCACGTTCGACAGGCCCGTCATGATCTTGATTCGGCTCGGCGTGCAGAGCGGCTGCGAATAGCAATGGGTGAATCGCAGGCCCTGCTTGGCCATTTGATCGATGTGGGGAGTGTGATACTGCTCGCTCCCGTAGCAGCCGAAACACTCGTAGCCGATGTCGTCGGCCATGATGAGGATGACGTTGGGCCGGGAATCGGCGGCAATCGCTGAAGAGCAGGCCAGCAGGATCGCGAGGGAAGCAAGGGCTGGGACCGAATTGCGAGATTTCATTGCAGCACCGTATTGGACGTGTTCTAATTTGGCGACCGTTGAACATCCGGCCATTATTGTGAACGATCGGATCGTGAAAAGCGAGAGAATCGCTCGCGTGGTAGCGATCCACGACCTTTTGAGAAGATGTAGCCCTATCATGCGGAAACTTGCCGTTGTTCTGTTGATCGTAGGACTGGCCGGCCCGGCCGCCGCTGTCGCCGACGACTGGCCCCAATTTCGGGGGCCGGAAGGCCAGGGCCATTCGGAGGCAACCGGGGTTCCGCTGACCTGGAGTGAGACCGAGAATGTGGCCTGGAAGACTCCGGTGGAAGGATACGGATGGTCCTCGCCCGTGATTCTCGCGGGCCAGGTCTGGCTGACCACGGCCATTCCTGCGCCGGCCACGGCGGCGGAAACGGAGAAACGGTTAAGCAGCCTTCCCTATGCCGTTCCCAAACCGGAGGTGGCTCAGACCGTGACGTTGAAGGCCGTTTGCCTCGATCGCGATACGGGGCGTCTCCTCCGATCGGTCGTGCTATTCGAATTCGACGAGCCGATTCAAATCTGTTCGGTCAACAGTTACGCGTCACCGACACCGGTGCTGGAGCCGGGCCGTCTCTATTGCGATTTTGGCACCATGGGGACGGCCTGCCTGGACACGGCCACGGGCGAGATCCTGTGGAAGCGTCGTCTTGCCGTCGAACACCAGGTGGGCCCCGGTAGTTCCCCCATTCTCCACGGCGAAAAGCTCATCCTCGTTCGAGACGGCTGCGATCTGCAGTATGTGACGGCCCTGGATAAGAATACGGGCGAGACTTTGTGGAAGGCGGATCGGCCGCCCATCGCAACCGATTTCACTCCGTACCGCAAGGCGTTCAGCACTCCCTTGGTGATTAGCAGTGGCGAAGGCGAGCAGATGATCGTGCCCGGCGCTCAATGGATTGTTGCCTACGATCCGGAGACTGGCGAGACGCTTTGGCAGGCGGATACGGGCCCAAGTTTTTCGAACGCTGCCCGCCCCGTGTTCGGCCATGGGATGGTCTTCCTCTGCACGGCCTATGGCCAATCGCTCCTCGTGGCCGTTCGCGTCGGCGGACATGGGGACGTGACCCAGACACACATCGTCTGGACCGCGAAAAAACAGGTACCGAAACGATCGTCGCCCATACTGGTCGGCAACGAGGTTTACATGATCTCCGACAAAGGGGTGGTCACTTGCCATGACGCACACACTGGCGAAGCGTGTTGGTCCGGGCGGATCCTGGGGGACTGCTCGGCTTCGCCCCTGTTTGTCGACGGGCGAATTTACTTCTTTGGCGAGGACGGTACCACGGTAGCCATTCAACCGGGCAGGCAACCGGAACGGCTTGCCGAGAACGAGATTGACGGCCACATCATGGCCTCTCCGGCAGTTGCTGACGGGGCGCTGTTCCTGCGAACCAAAACGCATCTCTATCGAATCCAGGGAGACTGAGCCCTATGATCAAGCACACGAATCGAACCACGCTCCTGGCGGCAACAGCGATCCTCGTCTCCGCCACGCTGCTCTGGGCCGGCCCTGTCGCTGCTTCCTCGCCAGCGGTGCTGTTTGTGGGCGATGGCGACAACTACGTGGCAAGCGGGTTAGAGGCACTCAAAGTGCCTTTCGATAAGGCGACCGTCGACCAGCTTGTTCGAGGAGACACCTGCCTTTTCGACTACGGCACGGTGATTCTTGGAATGGACGTTTCGCGCAAGGATCTCGGATCGGTTGGCGACTCGATCGGCGCGTTTGTGGAATTGGGGGGCATTGTGCTCGCCTTTCGGTCGTCGGATCCGGATCTCTGGCTGCCGGCGTCCGTCGCCAAGGATCGGGCCTACACGCTCGGGGAGGTGCTTGTCCCGAAGCATCCGATTTTCAATCAGCCCCACGCCCTGGATCGGGCGGCGCTTCAGGCGGTTCACGGCGGTTCGATCTACGCGGGTTTCTACGACCTGGGAGAAGGCTGGCAGCCTCTTCTGGCTGCGGGAAAGCAACAGGCCTGGGATAAGACGCCCTCGCAGCACACGGGTGATCACTACGGGGTTGTGGAACTTACGCACGGCCGCGGGCGGATCGTTCTGTGCCAGATGATCCCGGCCTACGCGTGGTTTCATGACGCCAAGGGCGATGGGGACAATCCGGGTGCCCGATTTTTTGAGAACCTCGTCCGCTATGCCCAGGAAACAGCCGTCTGCCACGAGGCTCCGCGCAAGCCGCGGGCTCGCCCGGAAAGTTATGCCGCCACTCTGGGCGAATTCTTGAGGACGCCCACGGGTTGGGAGCGGTTGCGATTGGACGATCCGGCCTGGCAGTTCACCGCGAAGGGGTCGTTCACGGGCCAGTGGGATCGACGCGGAGTGTTCACGATCTCCTACGGCAAGGAGGCCACCGTGGCCGGCAACTTCGGCCAGGTGGCTCGCCGACTGGCAATCCCCGAGGGGGCGGGGCGCGTCATGCTTCGGGTGTACCAAAGCGACGACTACTGCGGCGGTCGGGAGCCCAAGATGGTGGGCGACGAGCGGGTCAGCACGTCGCTCAACCGGAAGGAAGCCTACCGCTTTCGACAGGTGTTGATCGACGGCGTCGTCGTGGCGGAAGCCGACGTGCTGGGACGCAACATCCAGCCTGCCTGCGAGCGAATCCAGTGGTACGACATCACCGAGCTTGCCCGCGGCAAACGCGAAGTGACCCTGGCCCTGAGAGTGCTCGATCGGAAAGACACGGGCGAAGAGACTTTTCCTACTGATTGTTACTTTGCCTGTGTCGATTTGCGAACCGATTTCGTTGAGCTCGCTGCCGACCAGCTTGCCGCCGAGGACTATGGGAAGGATGCCCGGGGCATGGCGCTCTCGAAAGACGCCGGTTCGCTCTCCCTGACCGCCCCGGTTCCACCGGGATACTACGTGGTGGCATTCCGTATGCTGGACCACCCCTTTGGCCAGGGTTCGGCCACGATCGCCGTGGACGGGCGGACGGTCGTGACCGCGCAGGCTTCTGCCGACGATTATCGATTCTGGTGGCTGACGACGCCTCCGCTGTCCCTTTCGGCCGATTCGCAAGTCGTGCTGCGAACGCAGGCGGACGGTGAGGAGCGAATGGTCGTTTCGGACGTGGCCTTTGTGCCAGCCGACTTGTGCCAGGGCCGCGCGGAGGCGGTTTCCGCCAAGTCGCCTCTTTTCCAGGCTGCTCCGCCGGCCGAACGGGAGTCGGTCAAGTTGAGCGTGGAAGAGACTGGCGGTGCGGCGAGAGCCGGCGAACTGGCCAGCCAGGCCGTGCCGTTTGCCATGGGCCGGCTGCAGTCGGCAGAGCAGGTGAGCGTAAGCACGAGTGATGGGAAGGAGGTTCCGTGCCAGGTGCGAGCCTTCGCTCACTGGCCCGATGGGAGCATCCAATCGGCGGTTGTGAGCTTTCCTATTGATGTGGCGCAAAAGGCCAACGCCGAGTATGAGCTTCATTACGGAACGAAGATCGTCCCCGCCAGCGTCGCCAATCCGCTTCGGGTGGAGGAGTCGGCAGACTGGTTCCGCATCGACACAGGACGCCTTCTTGTCGAGATCCCACGCTTGACGGGCGAGATTGTTTCGGCCGTGGCGGTTGACGGCAAACGCGTGGCGATTCCTGCCGATCAATCCTGGGGCCTTGAGTTGGAAACGGAGGACGGACGGCTTCTGAGGAGCGACGGGCAGACGGTCACTTCGTGCACGGTCGCCGAAGCCGGTCCACTGCGGGCCGTGGTGGTGAAGGCCGGCAAGCTGAGCGGCAAGGACGGCGAGACGATCGACTACCGCTACGAGTTGCACTTCGCACGCGGCTCGGCCGAGGTTCGGTGCTTCCCGCGATTCAGCAACACGACCGTTTCCGACGGCTTGTTTATCAAGCGGCTCTCACTGAAACTGCCGTGGCAGGCAGAGCGATCGGTAGCATACTATGCGACCTCGGATGATGCGCCCCCCGTCCGCATCGAATCGAATGGGACCCTCGATCTGTATCAACACACGGAGGATCGGATCTCGATCACCGGTGAAGGAATTTCGTCCGGTGCGGCTTTGTCACGAGCTGTCGGTCGGCTGACCGGTTGGATGATGCTGGACGGCGCCGTGCCGCTCAAGGTCGGTCTGCGTCATGCATGGGAGATGTATCCCAAGCAAATTCGCATGAATCACGGCCTCGTCCTCGACCTGGTTCCGCCGCCCCTGAGCGAGGAAGACATTCCCGAGGCGGCCCGCAAGCCCCTCGAGGTTGCCGAGCGGCCGATCGGTGGCGTGGGCTATCCGCAGGCGCTGGGCCGTCCGGGCGTGTTCCGACTTGCCGTGGGCGAGAGCATCAGCCACGAACTTTGGCTTTCCTTCGGCGCAGGCGATCCCCGGCCCGTGGAAGAACAGTTTTCGTCCGGTTTGAATCCGCTGCGAGCCTGGGCCGATCCGGCCTACGTGGCCGAGACCCGCGTGTTCTGCCAGTTCCATCCCACCGATCCGAAGCTCTTCCCCCGCTATGAGAAAGCGGTGGATAAGGCCTACGAGGTCTTCATGAAACGTCGCCGCGATCGGGAACAATATGGCATGGAGAATTTTGGCGACGATACGTTTGAATGGGGCTACGGGCCGGTCTACACCTTCTGGAGCAACCAGGAGGACGATCGCACCCACGGGATGTTGATGCAATACGTTCGTTCCGGCGACCATCGCTGGTGGGACCTGGGAGAACAGGCCGCCCGGCATTATCGCGACGTTGACCTGGTGGCGGCGTCGCCGAAACGTCCCAGCGACATTGGCGGGCCGATCCATCACAACAGCCGCCACTTCGTGTCGAAGGGGTGGGTGGCCGACCACACGCGGAGCGTGCCCGACACGGGCCACTCCTGGAGCGAGGGTCTGGTCGACTACTGGCTGCTGACGGGGGACCTGCTGGCCGGCGAGGCGGTTGTTCGCATGGGCGACTGGTACGTGGGCAAGGTCGACGCCTTCCGCTTCGGAGCCGGCGGCCAGGAGCGGGGGCAAGGCTGGGCCATTACGGGTCTGACGGCCATCTACCGCGCCACCGGCGACGGGAGATATCTGGAGGCTGCCCAGCGAGTGCAAGCCTGGATCAACGAGTGGCAGGACCCGGTGCGGGGCGTGATCAGCGTCCCCATCAGCGAGCAGCCAAGCTACGAGGGCGGGACAACGTTCATGCACGGCATTGTCGGCCATGGCGTTGCCCGGCTCTACGAGGCGACCGGCGATCCGCAGACGCTACGCTCCCTTGTGGGGCTGGCCGAATGGGTCGTGACCGAGCCTATGGGTTCGCCTGGCCAGTTCTGGTACAAGCAGGCCCCCAGCCTCAAGCGAGGTTACAGTCACAACGGAAAGGCCATGTCGGCGACCAGCTACGCCTACGAGTTCACGGGCGATCGCGAAATGGGCGAAGTGACCGAAGAGATCTTCGATCACATTTCTCCCAACATCCGCTCGATGCCATTTCTCACGCCCACCTTGGCTCACCTCGCCAAGTGGCGAACACAGGCTAAGTCAGGTCGCGATAGCAACTCCAACTCAGCCAGCCCAGACTAGGAACTGCCGAAGCGACTCCCCGTGCGTCCGAACCCGCGGAATCGGAGGGGACGATTGGAATTCCGTCTCGGACGGATCGGCCAGTCTCCGACCCCCAGTTCCACGTCGCACCCATAGCAGATGCTCATTCCCTCCGGGACAGTCTGGCCGCATATCTGGCAATAACGGGGTTCCGTCCGGCTCGCCCCGGTCGAGACGCGATTTTGGGATTCGAAAGGAACGGTTGACGTGACGATCATCTTCTGTCCTCCGCGGTAACCAGGAATCGAGTGGTTGAATATCACGCACACGCTGGAATAACCAGGTCTCCGTTTTCGTCGTAGGCGAGGCGTTTCGGGCCGTCCATGGGGAAACCGTCGCTCGTGAACGAGCCGGTGTCGCCTTGGCGATAGTTGAAGAGTTCTTTGCCGTGGTGTTCGATCAGGTCGGCGATTTTGCGCAGGGATTGAGCGGCCAGGGCCGGCACGGTTTCACGGCGAATCGTGATCCACAATCGGGAGCGGCCTTCCATGGGCACAATCTCGAAGTGAACGTGGTCGCCGTCGGCATCCAGTTCCGGGTAGAGGACGGAGTCGTCCTCGTCGCGGATTGCGGAAAGTCGCGCTGCTTCCTCGTCGGTTGGATGATGGAGGACCAGGCCCAGGCCCAATTCGTCGGTATTCGCAGCTAACATGGCAGTGATCCTTGGTGTTGTCTCTTCGGTTCTAGGGGGAATTTTCGTGTTCTTTGCAACGGGGCCTGCCGGTTCACGGATCCCGGAAGAACACATAGCGGCGTCCGCCATCACGCATGATTTGCATGCGGATGCCCTGGGTGACGTCCGTGGCCTTGACGGCCTGGCGGAAATCACCGACGTCCTTGATTGCCGTATTGCCGATGGCCAGGATGACGTCGCCCGGCTGAAGGCCGACACGGGCGGCCACGCTGCCCGGTTCGACGGCCGTGACCACGACTCCCTCGTCACTCTCGCCGGCTCCGACCTGCCGTGCCACTTCTGCGGTGAGCGTTTGCACCGTGATGCCGAGATCGGCCGAAGCCTCGCGACCCCGAACGGCTACGGCTTGACTATCCAGTTGGCCCACCTCGACCTCGAAATGGACGAGTTTGCCGTTGCGGACGACGTCCAGGGTCGTCCGGGTGCCCGGCTTGGTGGCCGCCACGGCGTTGCGAAGTTGGTGTGCCTTGTGCGTGGCCTTTCCGTTGAACTTGACGACGATGTCACCCGGCTCCAGTCCGGCTTTGGCCGCCGGACCGTCGGCAACGATGTCGCCGATCAGGACACCGTCAGTGCCCTTGTAGCCGAAGGAGGAGGCCAGGTCCTCGTTCAGATCCTGAATGCCTGCTCCCAGGAAACCTCGCTCGACCGATCCGTTCTCGATGATGCTATCCAAGACAGTTCGGGCCATGTTGCTGGGAATGGCAAACCCGACGCCCATGTAGCCGCCCGTTTTCGAGGCGATCGCGGTGTTGATGCCCACGACCTCGCCCTTGAGGTTGACCAGGGGACCGCCACTGTTGCCGGGGTTGATGGCCGCGTCGGTCTGGATAAAGTCCTCGTAGTCGGTAATGCCCATATCGGCGCGTCCCTTGGCGCTGACGATCCCGGCGGTTACCGTCTGGTCGAGCCCGAAGGGGCTGCCCACGGCGAGGACCCACTCACCGACTTCCATTGCATCGGAATCTCCGAGTCGGGCTGGCACGAGGTTTCCGGCGTCGATTTTCAGAACGGCCAGATCGGACTTGTCGTCAACGCCGACCACCTTGGCCGGGAACGAGCGATCGTCGGAGAGGTTCACGTTGACCTCGTCCGCTCCGTCCACGACGTGGTTGTTCGTCAGGACGTAGCCGTCCCGCGTGACGATCACGCCCGTACCGAGGCCTCGCTGTTCGAAGTTGCCCTGCGGCGAGCGGAACTCGAAGAACCGTTCGAGCGCGTCGTCGTCGAAGAACGGCGAGAAGCCCTCGGGCGTTCGGGGAATCCGCTGGACGTTGGAACGAATATGGCGGACGGAACTGACACTCACGACCGAGGGACGCATGGCCTTGGCCACGTATTGAAAGGCCTGGGACAGGTCGGCCGCCTTGGCCAACTGATCCTTGGCGGCCAGGGCCTGTCCGCTCTCGGCAGCATAAGACAATCGCTGGACGAACCCCGGCAGCAGCCAGGCTGACAGGGCGGCGATGAGGATCATTCCAAGAACGCTCGTGGGTGTGAAAACAGATCGCTTTTCATATGACATGAATCATTCTCCTTGCGAAGAAGTCGTTGAGTCTTCGGCAGAGACGGAACGAGCGGGCGACGTAATTGAGGGCGGCGGATTTCCGCCGCTACGAGGATCTGGCGGCAGGGGGTCACCGCGACTTTCCAACGTGGTTGCGTCCGAGTGGTGGTGGCCTGGAAACCAGAGAGTCTCGTACGCCCGCCTGTGAGGAAAGGTTCGCTGCCGGAATCGTGGTGGCCAGACGCCGAAAGTGGCTCAAGGCGATCGCGTCTGCGGGATGAGTCGTTCGTCGAAATGACACTGGACAAACCTCCGTCTTTCCGGCAACAGGGTTTGGAGAAACCGAAAGACCTGGACGCGAGAATGTCGCGCCGTCCAATACCTCCGTGACTGGCAGGTCTCCCTCCGCCAAGAAGCCTCTGCAAGCAGTGTGCCAATGAGACGCCTTCTTGGCGAGTGGGGCTCCGGTTGCGCGGCTCGTACCGGTAGCCCTATCGCTATATGGGAGTTACGCAATTCGCTGAGTTCCGGTTCGGGTTGCCGCACGAATCGGCCGATTCCGCCGGACTGCCATTTTGGCAGAGCCGGGAGGTCACAAATCGAACTCCCTGTCATTTTTTGGACAGCCGCTCCGTCCTTTGCCGGTTCCCCCGAAGACGCCGCTTGCCGCAAATCTTTGCGACGCAATTAAGTTCCTTCACCCCTGAAGCGGCGCCGACCGTTGCGGAGCGAATTGGCACACACGTTGCATTACGCTTAAGGTGGGCAGCTTGCCCTAGCCAGCATGGCAGGTGGGCTCAAGTTGCCCGGGACAATGAACGTTACCTTTCCAACTGCTTCGGTATTTCGAAAGGAGAAAAAGTCATGCTCGCAACAAGATGGCAACCGTTCAGTGACGTCTGGTCCGAAATGAGTCGGCTCGGGGAAGAGATGAACCGGATGTTCGATCGGTACGGCTTTCGTGACCGGTTGAGCGGCGGTGCTCCGTCCTATCCGGCCCTCGACATGTGGCAGGACGACGACAACCTCTACATCGAGGCCGAACTTCCCGGCATGAAACTCGAAGATCTGGAGATCTACGTGTCGGGCGACAACCAACTCGGCCTGAAGGGCTGCCGTACCGCTGCCGAAGACGAGAAGGCCTCGTGGCATCGCCGCGAAAGGACCTATGGCGAGTTTGCGCGTGCGATCAGCCTTCCTTGCCCCGTCGACAGCGACAAGGTCCATGCCACGCTCAAGCATGGTGTTCTCACGATCACCCTTCCGAAAATCGAGGAAACCAAGCCCCGGCGGATTGAGGTGAAAATCGAGTAGCCATGAGGTGGCGTGGTGGATCCTGTTTGACACAATCCATGTGATGAGGAGGATAGGCAATGAGTAACATGATCAAGAAGGAAACCGACGGCAACCTGCCGCAGGTTGAACGTACCGAGAGTGCGACGACGTTTACGCCGCGCTTCGATATCGTCGAATGTGGCGACGAGATGACCCTCTACGGCGACTTGCCGGGGGTCGAGCCGGAAAACCTGGAGGTCCGCTTCGAGAACGAGCATCTGATCGTTCACGGCCGGGTTGAGCCTCGGCACGAAGGACGGCAGCACGTGTACGGCGAATACGGAGTCGGCGACTTCTACCGCGAGTTCCGCATCAACGAGGCCGTCGACGCCTCCAAGATCGAGGCCGAGTTGAGGGACGGCGTGCTGACACTCCACCTTCCCAAGGCCGAGGCCCTCAAACCCAAGCGGATTCGGGTGAAATCCGACTAGCCGCCTCGGACCGGCTGGTCTTGACGGCCGTGGAAGCGTAGACTTTCTGTTTTGGCGTCCTGAAAAACACTGGCCGGCGTCTCCGCAGGTGGGGGGCGCCGGCCAATACGCTTCCACGGAGTCGGATTCCATGGCCAAAGGCAAATCGGCAGGCAGTTCCAAGTCACTTCTTCCGCAGACACGGCGAGCTCGGACGCTCTTGCTGGAATTGCTCAAGGTTCCCGGCGTGAGCGGCCAGGAGTCCGAGGTGATGCAGTGGATCACCACTCGCCTGCTCAAGGCGGGGGCCCCGAAAACGTCCCTTGTCACGGATCAGGCGCACCGCCGCACGCCGCACCACGGCACGACCGGCAATCTGGCCCTGGTTCTGCCGGGAACGCTCAAGGGGCCGCGGCGGATGCTCTCGGCCCACGTGGACACGGTTCCGCTCTGTGCCGGTGCTCGCCCTGTCGTCAAGGGCGACTGGATCCTGCCCGCCGATCGGGAGACTGCCTTGGGAGGCGACGACCGATGCGGAGTGGCCGTTGTTTTGGGAGCGGCTCTGGAGATTCTCGAGAACGAGCTCCCTCATCCTCCGGTTACCTTCCTGTTTACCGTGCAAGAGGAAGTGGGCCTGTTCGGCGCCCGAAACGTCAAGCTGGGAATGCTCGGCCAGCCTCGGCTGGCCTTCAATTTCGACGGCGGCTCCACCGAGAAACTGACCATCGGCGCGACCGGCGGATACCGGATGGACATTCTCATCGAAGGAATTGCCAGCCATGCGGGCAACGCTCCCGAAAAAGGCGCCAGCGCGATCGCCATGGCTTCGCTCGCAATCGCCCGACTGCACGAGAAGGGTTGGCACGGTCTGGTCAAGAAGGGCCGGCGCGAGGGCACCAGCAATATCGGCGTGATCCAGGGCGGGCAGGCCACCAACGTGGTGACTCCCCTGGTCGAAATCCGCGCCGAAGCCCGGAGCCATGATCCCGTTTTCCGCAAGCAGATCGTCGAAGCGATCGAAAAGGAATTCACGCAGGCGGCTCGGGAAGTGAAGAACGCGAACGGCGCGGCGGGCCGGATCTCCTTTGAAGGGCGACTCGACTACGAGTCGTTTCTGCTCGACGAAGACGAGCCGTGTGTGGCGGTGGCCCAGCAGGCCATCGAGAGCGAAGGGGGCGTTCCCCGGCGCGATGTGACCAATGGCGGCGTCGACGCGAACTGGCTTTCCGTGCGCGGGATTCCGACGGTAACCCTCGGGTGCGGCCAGGCTAATCCGCACACGGTCGAAGAACGCATCTTCCTACCCGAGTTCGACCGCGGGGCACGAATCGCGCTCCGGCTGGCAACGGGCCAGGAAGCCACCGCTTAGGGCCGGCCGACAAATAGCTTTCCGGTTTTTCTTGGGCAACATCACGACGGAGCGTGATGGCTACTATGCAAAGGCGAAAGTTATTCATCGGCGACAGCTTAGCGGCAGCGGTGGCCGAACACGACCCGCTGCTACGCGGCGGCTTCCTCGATCAGCTTGAGCGTTTCGTCGATCTGCTCGATCTTTGAGAAGCCGATCGTGAAGGCCTGCACCGTGCCGAGCCCGAGGACGTACTTGATTGACTGGAGTCGCTGCTCCCGCGACTGGAAGGCGCCTTCACCGTAGATCTTCATGCCAATCACGCCGCGATTGTCGGCGTGCATCTTGGCGATCTGTGCCGAGACCTTCTCGGGCGTGTCGTCCATCTTCTCCTTGAACGGATTGATCCGCACCAGGTGAACATCGATCTCCGGCGTGTCGGCCGCATCTTCCAAGGCCTGGAGGCTGTGGCACGAAACACCGAGGGCGCGAATCTGGCCTTTCTCCTTGGCTTTGAGATACACGTCCATGACGGGACGCATGTCGACGGGCCAATGGTCTTTCGTCATGCAGTGGATGAGCAGGGTATCGAGCGTTTCCATGCCGAGTTCTTCGCGAACACGATCGATATCGGCCTCGGCCTGCTGGGCATTTCTCGACCAGAGCTTCGTCTGCACGAACATCTGGCCCTTGGGCAGTTCCTTGAGGGCGGCCTTGACGAGAGGATGGGTCTTATACATGTCGGCCGTGTCGAGGTAGCGGACGCCGCGATCGTAAGCCTCGCGGACCAGGCGGACGAAGCCGTCAACGCCCAGATCTCGCTGTTCGCGTCCGCTGCGAGTTCCTGTGCCCATGCCGAGGACCGAGGTCTTGATTCCGCTCTTGCCGAGAATCATCGTGTCGACACCGGTCTTGATTTGAACCGGGGCGGGAGCAACTGGGGCAGGAGCAACCGCGGTCTGGGCTTCGGCGAATCGACCGCCCAGGGCGGTTCCGGCGGCGGCCATCGACGCGGTGGCGAGAAAGTGGCGGCGGCTGAGAATCGACATGTCAGTCTCCTCGAATAGGCGTACCCATGGGATAAGGTGGATCCGGAGATTATCTTAACCTCATCGGCACGCCGAGTTCCAGCAGGCCACCGCAAACCGGTCCGTATTACGGACTTGTCACTTTTGTTACGGGCCGGACACGTGGGTCAGGTAGTCCGGCAGGCATGAATTGGTTAACGGATCCCCACGTTACCTGCCTAATCGCGGCGGAGCTTGACTCAAGAGCCCCCGACTTTACGATGCCAATAGTGGAAGGCTGCCCGTGTTTGGACAAGATTCGGTCCTTGGGGCACGCCATCTCTTCACCTCCACCCTCTAGGCTGCCCTATGGATAACGATCCTGAAATCCTGCTCGGCCTAAGCAGCGGTGAATTGGAGGCGTTGGCAGAAGGGATGCTGGCGCCTGCAATTCAAGATCGGCTCGATGGTCTCCTGACGCGCAGCAAGGATGGGCCACTTTCCCCCGACTAGGCAAGCGAGCTTGACCGGTTTCTGTCGCGAGTCGATCAACTCACACTTGTAAAAACGCGAGCCAGATACACGTTGCGCCGTCAGCAGGCCGGAGTATCGGGCACGTGAACCGCCCGCAATTGATCCGGATACGGCGCATGTGGGTCGCCATGGGAGAACATCCACCGGAAGAGAACGCGACCTTGTAGGTGTAGAACGCCTTCGGCGTACGGATTCATGGGACACGCCAACCCAGCGTGCGCTTCGCGACGCCGGGCTATGGAATTCAACACCTTCGGTGTACGAAGCAGGCGATGCGTCCCCACAGCTCACAGCTCACTGCTCAAACCTCACCGCCCACCGCCGCCTTTCCTCTTGGGTCCCCATTGCTCAATGGCCTCGTCGGTGGCCTTGCTGCGTTTCTCACCGCCGGCGCCTTCGAGGTCGCGGAGAAGAACACCGTAATGTTGCAGAGTGGCTTCCAGGGTGGTTCGCAGCTTCTTGATGTCGGACCGCTGGGCCATGCTGGCCGCGGCCAGGGGTTCCAGCCAGCCTTGCATGAGTTGGAATTGGCTGCGGAGCACGTTGAGGATGTTGCGAGGCACTTGGTGCATGACGTGCACTTCTTGCACGGCACTGCCGGGTTCGCCCACGGCGGGGGCTGGTTTGGCCTCGGGTTCGGGGGCTGGAGGCGGCGCCAGGTTGCGGAGGCTTTCAACGATCTCCTGGACCACCTCGGGGGTGAAGCCGGCGGTCTGGTTGCCGGCGGCCGCCATGGCCGGACCAAGGTTGCGCAAAGTCTCCACAATTTCCTGAACCGCTTCGGGCGTAAAGCCGACGGTCTGGTTGCTGGCCGCCGCCATGGCGGGACCGAGGTTGCGTAAAGCTTCCACGATTTCCTGAACGGCCTCGGGCGTGAAGCCGATGGACTGGGAGCCAGCTCCGGCAGCCATCGCTTCCGCCGCCGCCTGGCTGTCTTCGTGCATTTGGGACAGGCCCTGCCCGAGAGTGGCGTTGATGGCCTGGACCCCTCCTTCCAACTCGCCCAACTTGCCGACCAGCGTGCCGACTCGATCGTGGAGCGTGGTGTCCTGCTTCTGCTGGAGCACGTCGCCCACGCTGTCGACGACGGCCTCGCGGATCGCGTCCAGGCCGTCGGAGAAACTCCGCAACTGGACGACCACCTGGCCTACGGCGTCGTCCTGGTCGATGCCGCGCATGCGGACGTTTTCCTGGTAGGTCCGCTGGATGGAACGCCAGCGCTTCGCCTCTTCTTCCGAGAGGATGCCCATCAGTTCCTTGAACTTGAGCATGTTCGACTCGGCGTCGGCGGTGAGCGTTTGGCTGTCGTTCTCGTAGTTGGAGAGGATGAGCGTTTCCAGTTCCTGGTCGTTCATGATGGGCACCACCTTTTCGGCGATGCGGTTCATGTTCCGGTAGGATCCTTGCAGCTTGAAGGGCGGCTCGGTCCGGTATTCGTCGGCCATGGCGGCCGAGTGGATGTACTCGCGGTTGACGGCCAGGACCACGTCGCGCACCCGGAGAAGTTTCTTCATGACGGCCACGAACTCGCCCAGTTCCTCGGCCGAGTAGTTGCCTTCCAGTTCGACGCCTTCCTGCTCGCCCCGCTCGGCAAGGCGGATCACGGCGTAGACGTCCTTCTGGCTTCGGGTGGCCAGGTTGTTGAGCGAGGGATTCGAAGTGAGCGAGTTTTCGAGGTAGCTCATCTCGAAGGCTTCGCGGCTGTCGCCGATGATTTCACCGAGGTTGTAGACGTCGGCACGATTGGAGAGCATGTCGGGGATCTTGAATTTTTGCCCGCTCTCGGTGTAGGGGTTGCCGGCCATGACGACGACGACCTTGCGTCCTCGGAGGTCGTAGGTTCGGGTTTTGCCTTTGTAAACGCCTTCCATCTTCCGTTGGGCGTCGCAGAGGGAGATGAACTTCTGGAGGAATTCGGGGTTGCAGTGCTGGATGTCGTCGACGTAGATCATCACGTTGTCGCCCATTTCCAGGGCCAGGTTGAGTTTGTCGACTTCTTCCCGAGCGGCGGCGTTGGGCGCCTCGGTGGGATCGAGCGAGGTGACCTGGTGTCCGATGGCCGGGCCGTTGATCTTCATGAAGATGATGCCCAGGCGGTTGGCCACATATTCCATGAGGGTCGTCTTGCCGTAGCCCGGCGGGGAGACGAGCAGGAGGAGGCCCATCAGGTCGGTTCGCTTCTGTTCGCCCACCACGCCGACCTGCTTGGCCAGGTTGTTGCCGATCAACGGCAGATAGACCGTGTCGATGAGGCGGTTGCGGACGAAGGACGTGAGCACCCGGGGGCGGAACTCGTCGAGCCGCATCTGCTCGCGTGCTTCTTCGACCAGGTCGCGTTTCAGTTGGCTGAACTCCGTGAACATGGGCACGACCTGATTGGCGAAGTCGCCAAGTCGCCGCATGAAGCGGTTGTAGTCGAGTCGGTAGCGTCCCCCCTCGGCGAGCGAATGGCTGCCGGCCAGTCCTTCCAGGTCGCAACGGATCTGTCCGTCGATGATCTGGGTGGCGTTGACTTTGCCTTGGAGCAGCACGGCGGCCCCCTCATCGAGGAAGTCGGCCGCATCGCCTTGGTCGTCGCCTCGTTCGCTGAGCAGTCCGAGGAGCCAATCGCGGGCCAGGGAGAACTGGCCGGCAGGGTCCTTGCCCAGCGAAGCCAGCGAGCTTTGCGCCTTCTCGGCGGCGCCCTTCTGCATGACGGAGGTCTGGAAGGCCTCAAACAGGTCGGCTGCCGCGCGACTGACGACGAAGCCCCGTCCGGAGATGAGTTCGCAGAACAGGTATTCGGCCGCCTCGTCGATCAGCGGAGCGTCGAACAGGCCGGTCTTCTCAACGAAGCGTCGCAGCATGGCGGCCAACTGGGCCACGTAGCCCCGGCGCACGTCGGAGCCGGGAAAGAGCCCGTGGATCAGCCCGACGCCGCCCAGTTTGGCCGACATGAGCGACTTCTCGCTGCGATCGGCGAAGTTTCCCCAGAAGATCTGCGCCATGGCTCTTGCGCTGGGATCGAAGCGCAAGAGCCCGATCCCCTTTCGCATTTCGAGCAGATTGCCCAGGATGAGCGATGCGTCGTGATCGTGAACGCCCTTGACGTAGCCTTCGGAGTAGCGCGGCCCCATGAATTTCTGCACGATTGCTGCGCGCTGCGGAGCCTCGGCGCCGAGGAACTCCTCGGCCGTCAGGTCGCCCGATTCCACTTCGCGGTTCATCAGGTAGGCCAGATACTCGGCCCGGTAGACGTTGCGGTTCTCGCTGACCACTTCCTGTTGCCAGACATCGCGGGTGGCTTCGAGTCGCTCGTCGCGGATGGTCTCGAAGAACCGGGTTCCGGTCAGATGGAGGCACACCTCGTCGTCGCGCATGACCGTGGTCAGGTCGAGGGCCTGCACGTTGACGGAGAAGTTGTGGGCGCCGAGCTTGATGACGTTTTCGCCGCCGACGAACAGGTCCTGGCGATCCTTGAGCTGGCGGACGGCGTCTTCCTTGATCGTCTTCATCCGACTCTGGATGTCGTCGACCTTGACGGAGTCGTCCAGTTCGCCCAACTCTTCGACGATGCCGCGGACCTTTTCGATCATCAGGTCGGAGGCGAAGTAGGCGTTGATGTCGGGCACCGACTCCATGGCCTCGACGCGGGCCTTGATCCCGGCGAGGATCCGGTCGGCCGACTTCATCAGCGCCCCGGCCCGGCGGTTGCGGGCCTCGACGAGCTGCAGCTTGCGCGACTCGAAGGCGTTGTAGACTTCGTCCCGTTTCTCGGCAAGTTGGACGACGAATTCGTCGAACTCGGAGAAGCGTCCTTCAAGTTCCTCGACCTGGATCATCACCTTGGTGAGGAACTCTTCGCATTTCTCGGGCGAGTCGCACACGTCCAGGTAGTTGACCACGCCCTGGTTGAGCAATTTCATCTGCGAATTGAACTCGGCCACGCCTTCGACCGAGAGCAATTCCTTGGTCTTGCGTTTCAAGGCCGCCCGGGCCGTATTCACGCCGGAGAAGATCGCCGAGATGTTGTCGATAATCGTCGTACGCTGGGTGGCGTCGTCGATCTTGAGATTGCTGACGATCTCGATCAGCATTTCCAGTTCCGACGCGCTTTGGGCGATGTCTTCTTCGAGCTTCTTGGCGTCGGCCGCCTTTTCCAGTCCCGGAATGCGATCGTGCCGCTCCTGGACCGCCTTCTGATAAGGCGCCAGTGAATCGTCTCGCAGAAGAAAGGCCACGCTGCGCTCGGCCAGACGGTCGCTTTCCTTGGACACTGTTTCGTCGAGCTGGTCGACCAGCGCCGTATCGACGTAGCGTAGATCTCGCAGCGAGATGACCTCGCCCCGGACGGCGCGCAGTTCGGCCAGGGAGGTGACGAAGTCGTTGATGTGGTCGAAGCGCTTGCGTCCGACGCCGGCGATCGCGTCCTTGGCCCGCTTCTCCGCCTTTCGGGTCTGATCCGCCGTGTTTTTCTTGACCCGCGTGACTTTCTCAAATTCCTCGACGGCGCCGGCGGCCGTATCGCGGACTTGTCCGAGCACCTCCTTGAGGTTGAACGTCTCCTCCCGGTCCGTCCAGAAGTAGGCGTCCATCGTGTCGCCAGCCGCCTTGACCAGGTCGAGGTAAAGGGTCGCGTAGGGATCGTCCTTGTCGATCAGGCCGAGGATCTCGGTGCATTCGGCCATGGCCCGCACGATATCCTTGTTGCCGATCTTGTAAAGGAACGAGTCGGTGTTCGTATCGGGACGGAAATCGTCGCTCACGTAGGGCGTCTGCCAGATCTGCACGACGTGGTGTTTCTGGGGCTCCGGCGCGGCGCGGAAGCAGACCAGTTCGCCGCCGTCGAAGAGCGTGTAGCCGTTGCAGACCAGCGGTGTTTCGACCTTCTGATCAATCAGGTTGTATTGGAGCAGCACGTACACGCCCTGGAGCCGATTGAAGAACACGTAGAGGTAATCTTCGCCGTTGGGCGCGGCAATCCGGCGCTCGAAGAGCATGTCCGAGACTTCGTTCTCGAACGTCTTGTATTCGCCGGTCTGGAGGTAGTAGCCGTTGGAGAAGATCAAGCCGTGATCGTCGGGAAGGAGCACGCAAGCGTGTTCGATCGAATCGAGTCGCATGCACGTTTGGAGCTTCTCGTTGAACACGAGGTAGCGAAACTGCTTCTCCTGGTAAGGGCGAACCTTCAGAAGAATGACGTTTCCGAGGATCGCGTAGTGGATTTCTGCGTCGTCGAGGGTCTGGTCCGGATCGTCGACGAGTTCGGCGTAGATACCCTCGCCCGACGCGGTATTGTCTTCTATCTTGACGGTCAGGTCGCCGCCCACGGTTTCGACGAAGACGCGATCCTCGATGGAAACGTGGGGGTGCTCCCCGAAGACGAACTGGTCGCGCGTCGTGCGGATCCACTCGAAATCGTGCTGGGAGGGGAAGCGGACCTCGTGGTCGCTGCGGTTGTCGACGTATTCCAGCGTGTCGCCCCGGATCAGCCACTTGAAGGTCTTGATGTCGCCGACCGTCTTGCCGATCCGGAAGTTCATGTAGACGTAGGGACCGGCCGTGAAGAACTTGGCGAAGACGGCTCCCTTGTAGAATCGGTAGATCTCCTTGAAGTCGCGCAAGAAACGTTCGTCGCCGATCAGGGCCCGGTCGTCGGGCTGGAACTTGCCGTCTTCGAACCGGTAGACGGAGAAGACGTCTTCCACGCTGGTTTCCGACTTGAGCCCGAAAACGATGTTGTAGCCGAAGAGGAAGCGGTGGTCGACGGTCACCATGTCGCGGGGTGTGCAGTTGTGCTCCGTGGTGAGCCGCTCGGTTCCGAGCAGCTCCGTGTCGATCGAGCCGAAGACCTCTTTGCGGGCATCGTTGAGCTTGGCAAGCCGAGTTCGCAACTCGGCCCCCTGGGCGGCAAGCCGATTGCGAATGATTTCGTAAGTCCCGCCTTCAAGCTTGATTTCGTCGCCTGACGAGGGGGCCTGTTCGGTCTTAGGTGTATCTGCCATGGCGAGGCTCTTTGATGGGGCCGGAGGGGTAAATACGAAATCCGAAATGCGAAATCCGAAACAAATTCAAAATGAGAAGCACGAATGTCTCAAACGGGATTTGACTCTGTGACAACGCCGGGCCGTTGTTTTGGTCATTAGATCATTTGAGCCTTCGTATTTGTTTCGGATTTCGACATTCGGATTTCGGATTTCTCGTCTTAGGCTTTTTCCTTGGTTGACGCCTCCAGCGCCTTCCAGGGTTTGCTCGACAGACCGGCGTCTTTGGCCATGCCCAGGAGTCGCTTGAGCTCGCTCTTGGTTTCGTCGCTCGAGGTGAGGGAGAGCATCCGCCCGATCAGGGCGGCGATGGACAGGTCCTTCACATCGTCGGTGCTCAGGTTGAACTGCTCGACCAGTCCTTCGATCTTCTGGGTGAAGTACTCGGGGTTGCCGTTGAAGAAGGTGTTCTTCACATCGGTCAACACTTCGCTGTTGTGGACGAAGCGGTCGACCACCTTGCCGCCCTTGACGGCGTCGACGATCCTCTCGAAGAAGGTCGTCTCGCCGCCGACGATGTCGATCCGGGCGCTCTTGAGGGCTTCGCCCACAATGTCGGCCTGGGCCTTGGCGATCTCTTCCTGGGCCGCGATGGCGGCAATCTCGATGTCCTTGTCCTTGTTCAACTGGATCTTGAACTCTTCGTGTTCGCGGCCCACGCCGTCGAAGAGTTTCATGGCTTCGGCCTTCTTGTGAATTCCCGACGCGTCGGCCGAGAACTTGAGTTCCAGGACGGTCGCTTCGGCGGTGCCCTTCTTTTCAACGGCGACGGCCATGGCCTCGACGCCCTTGGCTTCCGCGGTGGCCTTCTTCTGGAGCACGTTCGCCTCGGCCGTGCCGTACTTTTCGGTCGAGGAGGCCTTGGCTTCCATGACGGTCGCCTCGGCCAGCCCGATGGCGGCGTGGTCGGCGCTCTTGGCCTCGGCCAACATCTTCGTGGCGGCCATTTCCTTTTCGGCGCTCGCCCGCTGGGCCTCGGCCTCGATCACGATCTGCTCGGCATTCAGTTCGGCCGCCAGCTTGGAGGCCTCGGCCGCCTTCACCTGCTTGACCAACGCTTCCTGGGCGTCCTTTTCGGCCAGGGTGACTTCCACCCGCTTGGCGCGATCGGCGGTGGCGAATTGCTCGGTGTCGAGAATCCGCTGCTGTTCTTCGACCACGGATCGCTCGACCATGACCCGCTCGCGGATCACTTCCTGGATGTTCCGTTTCTCGACTTCGACCGCCTTGTTCTTGTCGATCACCGCGAGCTCGACGAACCGCTCGCGATCGACCACCTCCAACATGCGATCCTTCTCGACTCGTTCCGTCTCGACCTTCTCGGTTCGTTCCTTGTTCTTCATCGCCACGATGATCTGGCGATCCTTGTTCTCCTCGGCCACTCGGACCTGTTCTTCGGTGGCAATGCGAGCGTTCTCGGCCTTGAGCCGCTCTTCCTGCTGGACCTTGATGCCCTGGGCATTTTCGCGAGCGGTCACCTCGGCGATCTCGCGCTGTTGCTTCTGCTCGGCCTCGACCTGCTGGCGCTCCAGGGCCAGGATCGCTTCTCGGGCCTCCACGTCCTGCTTCTTGATGACCTTCTGCTTCTCGCGTGTGATTTCGTTGGACCGAATGTGTTCCCGGGCCGTCAGCTCGGTGATCTTCTTGATGCCCTCCGCGTCGAGAATGTTATGCATGTTGTGCATCTCGAGCGGTGTCTGTTCCAGGTAGTCGATGGCGCAGTCGTCGAGCACGTAGCCGTTCAGGTCGGTGCCGATGACCTTGAGGATCTGCTCCTTGAACCGATCCCGTTCCTCGTAGAGTTCGACGAAGTCGAAATGCTTGCCGACCGTCTTGAGACCTTCGGAGAATTTGGCGTCGAACAGTTCGACGAGGGCCGGTCGTTCACTGGCTCGTTTGCAGCCGATCGACTGGGCGACGGTGAGGATATCTTCCTTCGTGTTGTTGACACGAACGAAGAAGGCCACTTCGATGTCGGCCCGGATATTGTCTTTACAGACCAGGCCGGCTTCACCCCGCCGTTGAATCTCGATCCGCTTCACGGAGAGATCCATCTGTTCCGCACGATGCAGGATCGGGATGACCCACATGCCCTCTCCTGTTCCTGCGCGGAGTCCGCCTTTGCCCGTCAGGATAATCGCTTCTTCGGGTCCGACTTTCCGATAGAACTTCGAGAACAAGACAGCCAGGCCGAGAAGCACGACAACAAAGCCAACGGCCGAGAGCGCCAGGACTTGGCCAATTGAGATGTCAGCGAGGAGAATGGTCATTTCAGGTCCTCAGGTTGAGCTTTTCTAACGAAGTAGATTCCTTGTTGATATGCGATCACAACCGCCTCGTCTCCCTTCTTGAGCGGTTCACTGTCTTGTTTGATTCGCGAGTTGAGCAGCAGGGGGGCCGCTCCCGTTTCGCATCGAATCTGGCCCGATCGTTCCGTGATCTCCGGGGTCGTAACCAAACAGATACGCCCAACGACATCCTTGGCTCGCGGCGCTTCCGCATCCTCAAACTGGCCTCGTATCGGTTGGGTCATCAGCTTCGCTGCCAACACGGCGAGTGCCGCATTGCGAAGCAGAATCAGGATTTCTCGCATCAGACTCTGGTGGGTCTCCGCATGGTCCCAGAGGATCATGATCGTCCACATCGCCAGAGCAAAACAACTGAGCCAGACCATCAACGGCACGCGACCAATGTTCACGCTCTTCAAAACGACCGCTCCAACGCTCAACGCGGAAGAGGTGGCACCGGAGCTCGCGTCTGCATCGACGTCGAAATCACCGCTGACGTCGCCGACGTCCATGTCCACGTCAGCATCCAGATCAAGGTCGAAGTCGAACAGGTCAAGTCCGACTACGCCGATGAGGACGGCCAACCAGTAGAGCAACATCAGTCCCAGCAGGACCGTGGGCCCAAGGTTTGCTCCTGCGACGGCTGTTTCCAGTATTTCACTCATAGCGAAATGTACCTCACAATTCGGCGCTCGCACCGCCCGGACGAGGGATCGGCGAGGGAGTGCGCAACCTACCCGTCCTGTTTCCTCGGGCCCCTTCCACCCGCGGGGACTAATTCTATCCCAGTCTGCCCAAATTCCCACCACCTGCGACTGATATATGCCGCATAATATGAAGAACTGGTGCCCCGAATGTGGGGGGCGCAATGCGGTGGTGAGTCGTTGCCCTTCCAGGCAGGGACGATTAGCGGAATTCTCGCCAAAGTCGCTCGAATACCGTATGAAATTCGCCGGCGAGCCGCGAATCTTGCAGCACCACAAGGTTTTCCTCATTGTTGGCCGCCGCTCCGCGGGTCCAGTTATAGCTGCCCGTCAGCACGGTTTGCCCGTCGATCACGGCAAATTTATGGTGCATGTGGTACTGGCTCCGATCACAGCGAACGGGCACGCCGCGCGACTTGATCCGCGAGATGTCCGAACCGGCGTCGAGCGACTTGTCGTCGTCGGTGATGATTCGCACGGCCACGTCGCGGGCAGCCGTCTCCAGAATGACCTCGGCAATCCGATCGTCGGTGATCGTGAACACGCAGATCTCCACGGATTTTCTCGCCCGCTCCAGCAGCCCGCGCACGGCGTTCAGGCAATCGTCGCCCGGGCTGAAATAGACCCGCGGACGCGGCGGCTGCTCCGGCGGCTTGGGGCGCAGCACCTTGACCACGTCTTCCAGCCAATCGACCACCTGCCTGGCCTCGGGATCGGCAAGGCACTCCTGTGCCAGGGCAAACGCTCGATGGCGCAGGAAATCCAGATCGATTCCCGCCCGCTGGGCCTCGTCGGCCAACTGGCTCACGATCCGTTTCTCCCCGCGGGACAGGCGGAAATCGCTCAACGTACGTTTCAGAAGTTCGTCGATCTGTTCGTGTTGCATGGCCGGGCTCGCAAAGTTGTCGGACGAGGACCGTAGGGTCTTGACGCACCAAGCACCACAATCGGTGCTACGGACTCGGACGATCGAGAGGAGGAATACGAACCTGCATGATAGGCAAGAAGCGGCATTCGAGGCAAATCTTAATCGTAGGGTGCGTCTTGACGCACCAATTGGAACTGTCACTGGCATCGCGTGGTGCGTCTCGACGCACCGATTGGAACCGTCACTGGTAGCACTTGGTGCGTCAAGACGCACCCTACGGCACATGGTATGATTGACGAGCATCGCATTGCTTCTTGACACGCCGATTCAAATCGTCATTGGCGCCGCTTGGTGCGTCAAGACGCACCCTACGCCTGACCCCCTACCCCCGAACCCTGACAACTCTCGTGTGCGGCATAACCGGACTACTGGACGGAAACTCGGCAACAGCGGAGGAGCTGCGCGCCCGGGTGGAAGCCATGAGCGAGACGCTCACGCACCGCGGGCCGGACGATGGCGGCACGTGGGTCGATGAGGCGGCCGGAGTGGCCCTTGGGCAGCGGCGGCTGTCGATTCTTGATCTGTCTGAGTCCGGGCACCAGCCCATGATCTCGGCCGACGAGCGGTTTGTGCTCGTCTTCAACGGTGAGGTTTACAATCATGCCGACCTGCGGCGCGATCTGGAGCAGCACGCCTACCCCTACCGGGGCCACTCCGATACAGAGGTCCTCCTGGCCGCCATCCAGCACCTCCCTATCGCCGAGGTCCTGCCCCGGCTGATCGGAATGTTTGCGTTTGCCGTCTGGGACCGCAGGGAAAAAACGCTCACCCTCGCCCGCGACGCCGTGGGCATCAAGCCGCTCTACTATGGTTGGCAGAAGGGCCGGTTCTTCTTCGGCAGCGAACTGAAATCGCTACGAGCCCATCCGGAATTCCAAGCAGACATCGACCGGGCCGCGCTGTCGTCCTTCCTGCATCACGGCTACGTGCCGGCGCCGCAGACGATCCATCAAGGGGTCTTCAAACTGCCGCCGGGGACGATGCTCACCGTGTCGCTCGATCGGAATCAGGAAGAGGCACAGCCCGTGGCCTGGTGGAGCATGGCCGAGGCAGCCTTGCGCGGTTTGCAGAACCCGTTTGCCGGTTCCGACGACGAAGCGGTCGAACAGCTCGACGCCCATCTGCGCGACTCGGTCGGACTGCGCATGCTGGCCGACGTTCCTGTCGGGGCTTTCTTGTCCGGCGGGATCGATTCGTCGACGGTGGCCGCTTTGATGCAGGCCCAGTCGAGCCGGCCGATACGCACGTTCTCGATCGGCTTCGAGGAGGCGGGCTACGACGAGGCGCCCTTTGCCCGGGAGGTGGCCAGGCATCTCGGCACGGATCACACCGAGTGCTACGTGACGGCCGACGAGGCTCGCGACGTCATTCCCCGACTGCCGGCCCTGTTCGACGAGCCCTTTGCCGACTCGTCACAAATCCCCACCTTTCTGGTCTGCCAGATTGCCCGGCGGGACGTGACCGTGTGCCTCTCGGGCGACGGCGGGGATGAACTGTTCTGCGGCTACCGGCGATACGCGCACCTGGAACGGCTCTGGCAGAAAGTGGCTTGGTGCCCGTGGCCGCTGCGCAAGCCGGCAGGCCTGACGGCCTCCATGGTGTCGAAGTTCGCGCCGGCCGGGCACGCCCAAGGCGATCGCCTGGCCATGATCGGCGAACTGCTGGCTGCCCGCGACGGCGCCGAAGTCTACACCCGCTTCCACAGCCACTGGCACAACCATCGATCGCTGGTGATCGGGGGTTGCGACGCCCTGCGGACACGTCCAACGCAAGAATTGCTCGATGCCGACGCCGATCTGGCCCAGCAGATGACCTGGATCGACGCTGTCACCTACCTGCCGGACGATATTCTGGTCAAGGTCGACCGAGCGAGCATGGGCGTGAGCCTGGAGGCTCGAGTGCCGCTGCTGGACCAGCGGGTTGTCGAGTTCGCCTGGCGGATTCCCCTTCAGATGAAGGTCCGCCAGGGGCAGACGAAGTGGCTGTTGCGGCGGGTTCTCGACCGCTACGTGCCGCGGGAGTTGATCGAACGGCCCAAGACGGGATTCGGCGTGCCCATCGATTCTTGGCTCCGCGGTCCCTTGCGGGATTGGGCCGAGGATCTGCTTGACGAAAGTCGGCTCAGAGCCGAAGGCTACTTCCATCCCGCGGCGATTCGGCGAAAATGGACCGAGCACGTTTCCGGTCGTGCCGACTGGCATTACCTGCTGTGGGACGTGCTCATGTTTCAATCCTGGCTTCGAGTGAACTGATGGCGTCACGGCGGCTAGCAATTGTGATCCATTCCCTCGACGGCGGCGGCGCCGAGCGGACTGCTGCGCGGATGGCGAGCCACTGGGCGGAAGCCGGCCATAGCGTGGCGTTGATCACGCTCGACTCGGCCGACAGCGATCGCTACCCGCTGGCTCCCCAGGTGAAACGGCAGGCCTTGGACGTGATGGGCCACTCCTCGAATCCGATTGCCGCGATCAAGAACAACTTGCAGCGCATTGCCACCTTGCGCGACGCCATCGTCTCGGCCGCCCCCGAGCATGTCATCTCCCTCACCGACAAGACGAACGTCCTTACGCTGGCGGCCTGCCGGAAGCTGGACCTGCCGGTTATCGTGGCCGAGCGGACCGATCCGCGCTATCACCGGATTGGTCGAGTCTGGTCCTACCTCCGACGACGTCTCTATCCTCGCGCGGCCGCTCTCGTCGTTCAGACCGCGTCGGTGCGTGATGGGCTCCGTTGGATGGCGTCTCAGTGCCCCGTCTACGTGATCCCCAACGTGGTCGAACCGCCGCAGGAGAAGCCCACCCGCTCGCGCCGCCCCTTGCCCTTCGTCCTGCCCGATCGACGACGAGTGTTGGGGATGGGCCGGCTGACGCACGAAAAGGGGTTCGACCTTCTGATTCAAGCCTTTGCCCAAACGGCCGCGCAGCGTCCTCAATGGGACCTCGTGATCTGTGGCGACGGTCCCGAGCGATCCCGGCTGGAAAAGCTGGTGGCCCAGTTGGACGTGGGCGAGCGGGTCTTTCTCCCCGGCTGGCTCGACGACCCCGTCGCGGCCTACCATGCGGCCGATCTGTTCGTCCTCCCTTCGCGCTACGAAGGTTTCCCAAACGCGCTGCTCGAAGCCATGGCGGCGGGCCTGCCGGTGATCAGCACCGACTGCCCGAGCGGCCCCTACGAAATCATCCGCGACGGCTACGACGGTCTGCTGGTTCGCAGCGAAAGCGCCGAGTGGCTCGCCGCCGCCATGGACCGCCTCATGCGCGACGGCGCCGCCAGAAAACTCCTCGCCGAAAAGGCCCCGGAAGTGCTGGAACGTTTCAGTGCCGAGCGGTACTATGCCCGTTGGGAAGCAGTGCTGGACGGGCGAGGCGAAGAGGACGAGGTGTTCCTATGAAACTCGATCTTGGTGGGTTGGAAACGATTGAGTCGCCGACGGAGGAGGACGTGCGGCATTACGTGAAATACGTGCGGGCGGAATCACCGTTCGTCGTCCTGTCGGACGGAACCGGTTTCATTCAGACGATCTGCGCAGGCGCGGGATATCGGGTTGAGTACAGTGTGGATGATGGGCGACATCTGTACTCTTGCTGTGTGGACTACGGAATGGCGTGCGAGCTGTTTCTCGATTTCCTCGCCGGGAAGACGGCCTATCAAACGCGCGTCCAGTGGAAGTGGAAGCGGACATGGTATTGGAAACATGCCGACCACCCGATAACGCTCGCGGTAGTCGCCACATTGGCCGCGTTGTTCTTCGGCGGCATGCTTTGGCTGACGCTGCGATAGCGGAAGAGGTTAAATGGCAGGGCGACATGCAGCCCAGACAGCGGGCTTTCGGCCTGTTGCTGTCCGTGGTTCTGAGCAGCGCTTCCTTCTTCGCAGTTCTCCCCTTGGTCTCGTGAGTTTAGGCTATAGCGTCACGAATTCGGCGGCAGGGATGCCACCGCTACGAGGAATACAATGCAACCGCTCTGGAATGGCTCATCGTTCATGGTGGGCAGCGCTCGGTTTTCTGTGAAGGAGAATCGCTGATTCTGGGTTCGCGTGCAGGTTGTGAACCCCGAGAGAGTTGGTTCGCTAATGCCCACCCTACGGGCTTCCGATGAACTCCACCTCGTCGATGTTCATGCCTCCGGATGGAGGGTCGATGCGGAATCCCACGATGGGGCCCTGCCAGCTTGGCTGGGCGCTGAGATCCACCTCGACCGTGCGCCACTCGCCATTGCCACGGGCGGGCACGGTCAGCGATCGCTGGGAGGAATAGCCTGTCGGCGGAGACCAGAAGAGCTGCATCGAGCTATTCTTGGGCGTTCGGTAACGGATGCGGAGACGGGAGAATTTCTTCGCGTCGAGCCCAGCGAGCCGCACGGTCAGGTACGGATCGCCGCCGGTCGGGACGCAGACCAGGGCCCCGTCGCGGATCTCGAAGGCCGCCAGATCGTTGGCTGCCGTCCAGCCCTCGGAATCGGTATCGAAGGTCCAACGGGTTTGGCGAACGATGGCCGGTCGGGTACCCAGTCCCGACACTTGCACCGAGACGGGAGCCTTGGAGGGACTGTGAAGCCGCAGGATGACGCCCGGCATCGACGGCGACCACGTCCAGCCCTGTTCGACCGCGTCGAGGTCGGCGGCCCGCGTTAGCGCGACACCGCCGATGCTCACCGCGCGGGGCTCGGTCACGCCGACCAGCGCCACGTAGCAGTCGGCGTGGTTGCGGAATTGATGCCGAAACTCCAGGTCGAAGGGACCGTCGGGCAGGTCGGTTATCCGGGTGCCGTCGCCGACCACTCCTGCTGACACTTGTTCGAACCGGCCGGGGCCAAGCAGGGAAACCAGGACATCACCCCGCCGGAACAACCGCGTGTCGCCCTCGGGGTGGTAGCCGTCCAACTCGAGTTGGTTGCGGATCAGCCGCAACGGGCCCAGCATCAGCCCCCAGGAAATGTCGCCGGTGAGCATGCTCCAACTGTCCGGATACAGGCCCTGGTAACCTTCTTTCACCTGCTGCTGGCACCAGCCGCTGACGGTGATGTCCCGGGCGATGGTTCGCCAGTCGTGACTGTCATCGTAGGGCGCCAGGTTGAGCAGACTTGCCGCATACTCCAGACCGCACCACTGCACCAGCCTCCCGTACCAACTGCCCACATAGAACGTGGCGCCGAAGATAGGAATCGTGCCGCCCCGCATTGGTTCCAGGCCTTTTTGCGGCGTCTGCCAGAAGTAGACGAAGGGCAAGCCCGTCCGCGCCCAGTAGACGGCGTCTTCCAGATAGGACTCGTCGCCCGTCAGGCGATAGCCCCACAGAAACGCCTCGCAGCAATGAGACGATGCCAGGATGTCGGGGGCATGGAGCGGGATTTCCCACACCTGGGCGCCACGCGGAACTCGCCACTTTCGGAGCCATTGGAGTCCTTTGAGGCCCTCCCGCAGCAGGTCCGGATCGGCGGACTGGGCGGCGCAAGACAGGATCTGGCGCACGTGGCCCGCCGCCATCCCCACGTTAGTATCCCCCGCACGCCCCAGGCTGGCCGTCTTCTTTGTGGGATGGAAGACCCAATTGCCGTCCGGTTCGCGCCGCTTGAGGGCGTTGAACCCGGCGCCTCGTGTATTGCGGACCGCGCCGGAAACGCCCCCGAGATGCAAAGCCAGCGAAATGTCGCGGTGCTCGCCGATCCGCTCGATGGCGGTCTGACGCACGTCCTCACGCTTCAGTTGCTCGGCCAGATACAGGTAGGCCTGGGCCGTGGCCGGGCTGGGTGACGGGTCCCAACCTTTCACACTGGCCCAACCCTTGTCCGGGGTGTAGAGAACTTCTTCAAAACCCTGGAGTGAAAGGGCGTAATGCTCGCGAAGGCTCATGGGCGGATCGCCGATCGGCCCCGGCTTGGCCCATTTGAGCCACTGCGTGACCGCGTCGAGAACCTGAGCCTTGGCCCGCACCAGGAGGATGCTCCGCAGGGTGATACTCTTGCCTTTTTCCAGAACGAGCGGTTCCCGCGCCCGCAATCCGTTCTCATCGAGGAATTCGGGAATCGACGGCGCGAAGAGTCCCATGAGATGGTTGTTGCCGCTCCGCTCGACGTTGAACGCGGTCGGCCCCAGGCGGGGGTCGCCGCTTTCGACCAGGTTGGGCGAGGCAAACACGGCCGCCGGCTGATCGTGGTCGTCCAGCCAACGCTGCTCATTGTCCCACAGAAGGGCCACCAGGTCGTGATCGGGCGAGGTGACTGCCATGGTGGGAATGCAGATGCGGCGCGGGTCGGTAACCGCCCGCAGGTCCCCAGGCGGGAGAATGTCACGATCGCTGGACGAAACCTCGTGGGCCGCGAGATACTCCAGCCCCGGGAACAGGGCCTCGTATTTCTTTCGGCCGAAGGCGCCGTCGCCCGCGCGAAGGGCGGGCCCGTCGTACCGAACCAAGGAGCCGTCGCGGTCGCACTGCAGGGTGTGGGTCATGACGATCCGGTCGGCCTGGTCGGCGAGCCGGTATTCGGCGCGACTGGTCCACTCGGCGCCATCCGCCTCCTGATGCACCGCGGTGAAGATCAAGGCCGGCTGCACGCCGGGGACGCCGGATTTGGTCACCCTTCCCCAGGGCAGTTCCGTGTGCTGGTTGGTATCTGTTGCCAGGCCCCCGCACGCAGGCAGCACACCCACGCGTTGCCACTGCCGGTCGTCGTGCAGGACTTCGACCACCAGCGGGCCGTACAGCCCGGTTTCTGGATGGGCCGGGGCCCGGAGCCGCACGCGGCCAGTGCTGATGCTGGCGCAGGAGTCCGTGACAAGTGCGCCGCGGTCAGCATACGGGTCGGGCTCAAGGGCCGGGGCGACGGTGACCATCACGGTGCGGGCCGGCTCGTCGCCCGGTGCGGACAGCTCCAACCGAGGTCCCTTCACAGCCAGAACCGCACTCACCTCGGTCTCGGCGGCCGGTTCCAGGGGCGGCGTTTCCAGGGTATGCCCCTGGCCTGGAGATCCCGTGTCCAACAGGTGAAGCGTTTTCGGCGGAAGTGGTTTTCCGCCGGCGTTTCGGACTTTCACCGTGAACCGAACCGGTTTGCCCGCGGAGACCAGGTATCGATCCGTGCCGGCCGAAACGATTTCCAGGCGAGCGGGGCCTGCCGGGGTCGTGCCGAACGACAATCGGCGGAACTTCATTTCCACCGGTTTCTCGTCGGCCGGCCACTGGATCCGCAACCCCGTGATCTTGCCGGTCCAGGAATCGAACCGGTCGAGCCGCACGTTGTGGATATCCCGGCCCGGAACCAGGCGGACTCGAGCCCGCTCCTTGCTGTACACTTCCTCTTCGTTGCGCCACATCACGGTGAGCACGGTCGGCTCGGCACAGAGCGCCTCCAGACTGAGCCAAGGACACTGCTCCGCCGCCAGGTCCAGGTCCTCGTTGACCAGGGTCGCCGCCGGGCCGAACCCGCGAAGAACCACGCCGTCCGGTTCAAACCGGAAACCTTCCACATACTCGCGGGGCACAAATCCTCCCAGGGTGCCCGCGAAGCTCCAGGTGGATCCGGTGGTTGCGGGAGCAGGCGGCAACTGCAGAATCTCGATCGAGGCAATCTCCACCAGCGCGGCCTCTTCGGCGTTGCCTGGCGGATCCAATCGCAGACGGCAGATTGGTCCTGACCACCCGGGGAAGATGTTGTACTGATGAAACTCCCCGTCGCCGTGCATGCGAAACGCCACTTCTTTCTTCGCACGAAAACCCATGTCGCGACCGCCGGGCATCTCCGCCCAGAAGAAGGTCGCCGGTTTCGACACGTTGCACCGGGCTGTCATCCGAATGAAGGTGGACGGATTGGTCTCGATACGAAACTCGGGCGTGTGGCTGCTGTAGATGTAGGGGTCGAATCCCGTGACGCGGACCTGAAGGAGTCCGTCCTTGAGCCCCAGCGGGGCGCAGGAATTGGCCGCCACCCACTGGCCTTGCCCCTGGCTGAAATCCCAACGGTGCAGCACCGTCTGGCCGCTACAGCACAGGCTGCTGGCGAAGGTGATCAGCAACGTGCATAAAGCTGTTTTCAGAGGTAACCGTTTATGGATCATGAAAGCTGCCTTTTCAGATGTTCCAAGCTCGGGGGATTTTGCTTCTTGACGCCAAGCGTGAGCATAGAGCGGGGCGAGAGAGAACGCAAGCGTCGGACCGGGAGGCCCCTGTGATGGGTAAAAGGAGTTCGACGCCGGGAGTTCCACGCGGCAAGCGAGGTCGTAATCACCTTGAGCACGAACCGTTCCCGTAGCGGAGTTCGGAGGGGGCACACGGAGATTTCGAGTTGCCATCCCAGGCCGCGTTCGTAGAGAATGCCACCGATTGTCCGGTCCGGCGGAACCGTCGGAGGGGGGCCGATTTGACGCCCCCACCGGTCGCCCAGTACCATCTTGGCATGGATTTTTCGTTCGTGGGTTGAGTCTGGAGCAAACGGGGATTATGGAAACGCTTGTCACGGAGGCCGAAATTCACCAGGCCGTGTCGCGGGTGGCCGAGACGTTGAACGCCGACTACCGGGACCAGCACGTGCTGATGATCGGGGTGGCGACCGGCGCGATCGTGTTCTTGAGCGACCTGATGCGTCAGCTTACGATGCCGGTGCACCTGGAACTGGTTCGCGCCAGGTCGTACCGGGGACAGGCAACGCGTCCCGGCAAGCTGGACATCGACCTGTGGGGGCTCACCGAAGATGAGATCCGGGGGAAGCGGGTGTTGCTCGTGGACGACATTTTCGACACGGGCCGCACCCTGGAAGCCCTTGCCCGGCGGCTTTTGGAGCACGGGGCGAGCGATGTGAAGACGGTTGTGTTTCTGGAAAAGCCCGAGCGCCGGGAAGCCGAAATGCTGCCCGACTACGTGGGCCTGCAAATTCCGGATCGGTTTGTCGTGGGCTACGGCCTCGACTACGACGGGCGAATGCGAAATCTTCCTTACATTGCGGCAATGGATGAGGAGAACCCATGAGATATCGGCTCTTTGGAAAAAGCGGATGGACCGTCTCGGAGATCGGCTTCGGCGCGTGGGCGCTCGGGGGGCAGTGGGGCGGGCAGGACGATTCGGATTCTGTCGCTGCGCTCCATCAGGCGATCGACCTGGGGGTGAACTTCATCGATACGGCCCAAGCCTACGGCGACGGCCGGAGCGAACGCGTGATCGGGCAGGTGCTGAAAGAACGTTCCGAGAAGGTCTACGTGGCCACGAAAACGGCGCCGGCCGCGGGGCCCTGGCCGCCTAGCCCCTACTGCAAGGCCGAAGAACGCTATCCGGAAGAGTATCTTCGCGCCAACCTGGAAGAGCGGCTTACCAACCTGAGAACCGATTGTGTCGATGTGCTCCAGTTGCACACTTGGACCCGCGCGTGGAATCAGGATCCGGTCCCCCTGGAGATCCTCGCTCGCCTGCGCGAGGAGGGCAAGCTGCGTCTGATCGGGCTTTCCACACCGGAGCATGACCAGAACTGCGTGATCGACCTGATGCGTCGGGGCCTGGTGGACGTGGTTCAGGTGATCTACAACCTGTTCGACCAGGAACCGGCGGCGGAACTGCTGCCGGTGGCGGAGGAGACGGGGACGGCGATCATCGTTCGCGTGGTGTTTGACGAGGGGGTTCTTACCGGCAAGTACGAGGCGGGGCACCAGTTTGCCGAAGACGATTTCCGCAGCCACTATTTTGCGGGAGACCGCCTGGATCGTGCGGTCGCGCGGGTCGAAGAGTTCCGGCGCGACGTGGCGGAAGCCGGGCTGGAAGATTCGTTCACGCTGGCCGATGTGGCGCTCAAGTTTGCCCTTGCCCACACGGCGGTCAGTACGGTAATACCAGGGATTCGCAATGTCGAGCAGGCCCAGCTCAACGTGGGGGTGTGCGACAAACCCGACCTGCCGGGCTCGCTGCTGGAACAGTTGCGGCGACACAACTGGCTCCGTGCCTTCTGGTATTCAGGAAAATAGATATTCGTCATGGATTCGACGCCCGCCTCACGACCGTCTCGACCGAGAATGAAGAAGCCGAAGGGTTTCGATTTCACGGCACGTATGCGCCTGGTGTGCCACGACATGACCGGGCGGGTTCCGGAATTGGGCCACATCGATTTCCGCCGCGTGGCGGTCAGTTTCTGTCAGACCCGGAAGTCGGTCTCTCATGGGATGTATGCGTCGCTCACCCCGATGCGGTTTGCCGGCGGGGCAAGTTCGACCGTACGCGGTGGCCAATCCTGGGGCATTCAGCGTCTGAACGACGACCGGGGGCGGGAGATGCTGTACATCCTCAGTTTCTACCTTCCGCGATTTCTTGACCTGGGGTTCCGTGAGAAGCTGACGACGATCGCCCACGAACTCTGGCACATCAGCCCGCGTTTCGACGGAGACGTGCGACGATTTCGCGGGCGGTGCTACGCCCACAGCGGTTCCCAAAAGGATTTTGACGCCGTGGCCGAACGCCTGGCGGACGACTGGCTTTCGCGAAATCCTCCCGGCGAACTCTACGAATTTCTGCATCACGGGTATCGGGCGCTCAGTGATCGGCACGGCGCCGTCTATGGCACGAAGATCCCCACTCCCAAGCTGTTTCCGCTGGATGGGAAGGGGACGAAGTAGCCCCCCCCAGAGGCCCGATTTCTCGGAAGGTTCACGTTGACACGCCAGAGGGGGCTCGCTACTCTTCACGCCCGTCGCGGACTGGGCTGGCGTTTCCATAGGGTTCCTGGTGCGCGCCCGCGACACGGAAATGAGTACGAAGATCTCCCGGCTCCCGGGCCTATCCGCTGCAGGACAGGATTTCCATGCACTTGGCAAGGATCATTGGACACAATCTGGTTCTCTGCGCCTTGATCGCGGCGGCGGGGTGCTCTCCTTTCCGTCCGAAGACCGACCGTTCGCCCCTGCAGAAGCCGCAGATGTCGCCTGACAGCGTGACGCTGGACGTGTTCTTTATTCGCTGCCCCTTTGGTGACAGCGTGGCGAATGAGGAACTTTGGCAGCAGATTGATGAGCAGCAGATCCCGCTGGAAACGCGCCGCCGCCTGGCGGCTAACGGGCTCCGCGCCGGTGTCATTTCCGGTCAGCTCCCCATCTGTCTGTCTCAAATGCTGCAACTGGACGAGAAGGCGGCTCCGCCGGGAGGACCCCAAACGGCGGAGGTGTCCGAAATCGGCTCCGACGAAGCGCCCTTGTGGAGTCACAAGGCGTTTCAGCCCGGCAAACGCGGCGAGATCGTCACGTCCGACATCTATCCGGAACTCCCGGTACTTCTTTCCGGTCCGGACGGGGTTTCAGGGAAAAACTACAAGACGGCGAAGGGCGTTTTTGCGGTCAAGGTAGCTCCCCAGAAGGACGGGCGAGTGATGCTCGAGATCGTGCCCGAACTGCATCACGGCGATATCCAACGCAACTACTCAGGCAGCCAGGGCGCCTGGCGGGTGGAGATGCACCAGCCCCGGCTGGCCTTCGACGACATGGCCATCTCCGCCTGTTTGTCAGCGGGTCAGATGGTCGTGCTCAGTTGCCTGCCCAATCGGCAAGGCAGCCTGGGGCACAATTTCCTCACGACGGATTCTTCGGGATCGCTGGAGCAGAAACTGGTTGTGCTTCGCCTGGCCCAGACCCAGCACGACGAACTTCTCGACCCAATGCCCCTCACGCTCGACCAGGTGCAGTAGGTGGCGTTCAGCTAGCCCGGCTGCTGAAGCTGGCTTCTCAAGAATCGAGGGTCTGTGAGGCCGGCTGGATTTCGCAGCCGGGCTCTTGTCTTGCCGCTCTGTTGGATGGGTTGTGGTGTTGCGCAGAAGCCGGGCTAGAGTTGAAGCTCAACAACCGGGACTACGTGACGTGAGGTGGTCAGTTCAAGAGCCCGGCTTGTCTTCTTGTTGCGCAGAAGCCGGGCGGAGGATGCGGGGGGCGATTTTGAGGAGGGCGGCAGCGCCGGAGAATCGCGTGCCGAGGCTTTTTCCGTAGAGACCGGTGAGCAGGCCGCGGATTCCTTCGTAGAGTTCCTCGCTGTAGGGGTGCCACCAGAGGTTTTTGGGGAGGCCCCCCAGCAGGTCGCCGACGATGCATTGGGGTTGGGTCATTTCGTCGAATCCGATCCGGCCGTGGGTGCGTCCGAGTCCGGAGAGTTTGAATCCGCCCCAGGGGGTTTCGGGCAGTCCGTGGCTCATGAGGTGGTCGTTGATGGTGACGACGCCTGCCTGGAGTTGCCGAGCCAGTTTTGCGGCCCGGCGTCCGCTACGGGACCAGACCGAGGCAGTCAGGCCGAGGTCGGAATCGTTGGCCAGGCGGACGGCTTCGTCCATATCCTGGACCTTCATGACGGCCACGATCGGCCCGAAGGTTTCTTCTCGCATGACGGCCATCGTGTGGTCCACGTCGGTGAGAAGGACAGCTGGGAGGAAGTTGCCGGCGGCCTGTTCCGGAGGATCCGATTGGGCGAAGATCTTCGCGCCCCGCTGGAGGGCGTCGGCGATGTGGCGGCGGACGGTTTCCATCTGGCCGGTCGTGGTCATGGCGCCCATGTCGACGTGGAAGTCGGTGTCGGGGCCGATTCTCAGGGAGCGGACCTTATCGGCAAGTTTATCGACGAAGGCGGGGTAGACGTTGGCGTGGACGTAGACTCGTTCGACGGCGCCGCAGGATTGTCCGGCGTTGGAGTAGCCCGCCCAGAGGGCGCCGGCGGCCGCTCGCTCCGGGTCGGCGTCGGGGCAGACGAGCATGGGGTCGTTGCCGCCCAGTTCGAGCGAGACGGGGGTGAGCGTTTCGGAGGCCTTCCGCATCAGTTGTTTGCCGACGGCAACGGAGCCGGTGAAGAAGAGCTTGTCGATGCCGGCGTCGAAGAGGGCGTCGCCGGCGATGCGGCCGGGCAGGTTCACGTAGGAGAAGAGCCCGGGGGGAAGATCGGCGGCGGCGAAAACGCGCTGGAGGGCCCGGCCGACCATCTGGGTTTGGGATGCAACCTTGAGGATCACGCCGTTGCCGGCGAGGAGAGCCATGACGATTTCGGAGAAGGGGATGCCGAAGGGGTAGTTCCACGGGGACACGATCGCCACAACGCCCCACGGGACCCGGTGGATCCGAGAGGACTTGTTGGCGAAGAGGGGATGTCCGGGCCACAGGCGATGCGGCCCGAGGAATCGCCTGGCGTGCCGGGCGTAGTAGCCGGCGGCCATGGCGGCGGGCAGGACCTCGGTCGCCAGGGCGTCGAAGCGGATCTTGCCGTTGTCGTGGGAGATGGTCTGGGCCAATTCGTCGACATGGTCGACCAGGTAGCCTCGAACGCGGCGAATGGCTCGCGCGCGGGTTCCCACGGAGGAGGCGGCCCACTTGTCCTGGGCGGCTCGGGCGTTCATGACCGCCAGACGCACGTCTTCGGCCGTGTTCAAAGGAGAGCGGCCCAGCGACTCGCCGGTTGCCGGATTTGTGCAGTCAGTGGTTTCGGGGGCCATGGTGGTTTGTCCGATTGGAGGATTTCGCTCGCTTCGACTGGGGATTCACTTCGGCTTCCGGCCGACGAAGGTCTCCATAGCCCGGTTGATTCCGAGCAAGTTGGAGAGGGCGTCGAAGCATCGTGCGGGCAGGCAGCGGAGGAGGGGCACGAAGCCGACGATGGGCGGGAGGAAGAGTTGGGCCCGGTTGCGGCGAATGGCGCGGAGGATCCGGTCGGCGACCGCCTCTTCGTCGAGAATGGGCAGCAACCAACTTGCTCGGGAGCGGACGCCTTCAAACATGCCCGTGTTGACAAAGAAGGGGCAGACGACGGTGGTCTTGATGGCGGGAGCGGTCTGTTTGAGTTCGATGCGGAGGGCCTCGTTGAAGCCGACGGCGGCCCACTTGCTGGCGCAGTAGTCCGCCAGACCCGCCACGCCGACCATTCCGGCCGCGGAGGCGATGGTGACGATATGGCCGGTTTGGGCCTCGATCATTCGGGGCAGGAAGGCCTTGATGGTCCAGAAGTGGGCCAGGGTGTTTACTTCGAGGGTCCGGAGGTTCTGCTCGTCGCTGGAGTCGAGGAAGCGTTTTCCGGACACGAAGCCGGCGTTGTTGACGAGAATATCGACCCGGCCGACGTCGCGGAGGACCTCGTCTGCCGTTTCTGAGACCTGACCCCGATCGGCCACGTTGCACAGATAGCCGCGGGGCTGTTCCGTGCCGGCCTGGCGGAGTTCTTCCAGGGCGTCGGCCATGGCGTCCTGGTTGAGGTCCCAGAGAACGACACGCGCCCCTTGCCGGGCGGCTCGGAGGGCCAATTGGCGTCCGATTCCGGAGGCGCCGCCGGTGATAAGAATCGTTTTTCCGGAGATCTGGGTCATGGGAGCGGTTCCTGGTGAGGCTTGTGTGCCCCACTATAGCAGAGCAAGGGCAAGCACTTCGACATTCGACATTCACTATTCGATATTCTGCGGTTCTCCCGACTGGGGCTGAACCGCAGAATATCGAATATCGAACAAGGAACCGCAGAAGGAGGAGGGCGGCTGCGCAGCCAATCCCTCCAACCGGGTGGGCGTCAGGGGCTCGCGGAAATTTGTAACAGGGCGTAGGTTGGTACGTAGTATTAGGTGAACCCCGGCGGATACCAGTCAGGAAAGAGTGCGGATGAACGAGCCAGGGCAGAGCGATCAGCGACACTGGGTGCTCGGACTGCTGGAGCAGTACGAGACACGCTTGGTGAGGTATGCTGCGCGGATGCTCGGTGACGAGGATTCTGCGCGCGACGTGGTTCAGCACGTGTTCCTGCGATTGTGCGAGCGGGGGCCGGAAGAGACGGCGGGGCGTGCGGCGCAGTGGCTGTTCACGGTTTGTCGTAACAGGGCGATTGACGTGTTGCGGAAGCGCAAACGAATGACGCAGTTCGAGGAAGGCGCGGTGGAGTGCCAGGTGGGGCGTGAAGCGAGCCCGGCCGGCACGGCGGAGCGTCGCGACCTCTACGTGCAGCTCAATCGTCTGGTGGCGACGTTGCCGGAGCAGCAGCGGGAAGTGGTGGACCTCTGGGCGGAGGGATTCAGTTATCGGGAGATCTCGGACATTACGGGGGAAGGAGAAGGCAAGCTACGCGTATTGGTTCACCGGGCTTTGAAGCGGTTGCGGAACGATCCTGTGACGCAGCGAATGGTCGGTGAACTCGGGGGAAGTGACCAAACGGGCCGAGCGTTGCCGCTCGAGGGTAAGGTGCGATCATGAACGACCAGGAACAGCCTTACAACGGGCAGATCGACGAACCTCTGCTGACCGCCTATGCGTTGGGTCAGTTGGAGGGTCCCGAGCATGCGCTCGTGGAGGCGGCGTTGAAGACGGATCACAAGGCGCAAAGCGCCGTGGAAGAGATCCGCGCCATGGCGGGGCACCTGCGCGACGCGTTGAGCCACGACCGGGAGTATGCCCCGTCGGCTCCGTTGCGTGCGATGATTGAACAACGGCTGGAGGGAACGGCGCCAGCGGTGGTACATGAAGAGGCCGCCCCGGCGAGGAGGCCGCGGCGGCGTTGGGCGTATGCAGCCGTGGCCTCGGCTGCCGCGATATTGCTGGCGGTGACGATTCCCTCGTTGCCCATGTTCCGTTCGGGAACCCCGTCGAATGTGGCCATGGACACGGCGCCGCCGATGAAGAGCGCGGCGCCGGCCGCGGAAATGGCGTCGGCATCCGAAGCGTTGCCGGCGCCCGAGGCATTTTCGGCCATGGGAGATCGCGAGGAGGTTGACCAATTGGCCGAAATGGAAGAGCCCGTCAGCGAGGCCGGGGAGTTTTTCGACCACTCGGCAGTGAAATCGGGAGAGGTTGCAGGCAAGGACGCCGACCCGTACCGCTCTGCATTCATGGCGGAAAAGAAGGCTCCCGCAAAACCCGCGCCCCGCATGATCGGCAAGGCGGGGTCTGCGCCCGCGGCGCCGACGGAGCCTGCGGAACGTCCGGTGGCCAAGGGGAGTTCTGCTCACCGGTACAACAAGAGGGTGGTGGGAGGAACGTTCCAGTTTCAGGGCGAAACGCAGCCAACCGATCTGCCGGTCGCGGTAGTTCCCCAGACCGCTCCAAGTCGCGCTGCGGTTCCTTCCGCTATGGTGAAGCAGGAGGTTGAAGGGGGCGGTGCTGCCCTTGGGGCGTCTGTTCAGGGGAAAGCGGCCCGACAGGCTAAGCCAACCGCACCGACACCTCCGCCGACTGCCTGGTCGCATCAGCAGGCCGCGGGGCCGGGCGCCATACCGGTGCCCTATCCCGCCACGGCCCCGGGGTCCGCCGGCCAGATGCCGTGGAAGGAATCGGAAGCCATGCCGCGAGCCAAGTCGGCGGGCGGGATGGGCGGCCAGGGCATGATGCCTTCGCTCAACACGACGCCGCCTGTGGCGGATTACGCTCCGCCGGCGCCAACGCCGCCGGTCGCGGCCAAACCGGCGGCGAACAAGCGAGGACCGGTCTCCGGTCGGTATCGCTACGCCGAGGAAGCCGTCGAGGTCCAGGGGCAAATGGGCCGCCAGAACGCTGCTGGTTTTCCGGCACAGGTCCCCGTCGAGGGCCAGCAAGTCCAGTCCGACGAGGGTCGTCAGCAGGCTCCTCCATCCAATTACGGATACAGAAGGGCCGTTGAGGACGCTTACGGGCCGGCTGGTGAGGACGCGAGGGGGCGGAGGATGGACCGCTCCAGCGGCGGCGTGCAGGCGGAGGTTTCGCCGTCCGATGGTCAAGGGTTGCCCGGTGCAGCGCAGATCGGCATGCAACGGGTGCAATTTGGGGGCGGTGTTCGAGGCCTTGGGGGGATGGCAGTTGGCAACGAGCAGTACGCTCCCGTCGTGGAGAATTCGTTCCTGTCGCCCTTGAGTGAACCGGAGAGCACCGTTGCGGCTGATGTCGACACGGCGTCGTATCCCAATGTGCGCCGGTATCTGGAGCACAATCGGACGCCGCCGCCCGGAGCCGTTCGGGTGGAGGAGATGGTCAACTACTTTTCGTATGACTATCCGCAGCCCAAGGGCGACACGCCCTTTTCGGTCACCATGGAGACGGCCTCCTGTCCGTGGAACGGAGACCACCGCCTGGTGCGGATCGGTCTGAAGGCCAAGGACGTGGATCCGGCCGAGCGGGGCCCGAGCAATCTCGTGTTTCTGCTCGATGTTTCCGGTTCGATGCGCGACGCCAACAAGCTGCCCCTGGTCAAAGACGCCATGGCCATGCTGGTGGATCAGCTCACGGAAGACGACCGGGTATCGATCGTGACCTACGCGGGCGATGCCGGGCTGGCCTTGAAGCCGACCGAGGGCACGCACCGGCAGGAGATCCTGGGGGCGATTGAGGATCTCAAGGCGGGCGGCTCGACTCACGGGTCGGCGGGCATCGAATTGGCCTACGAACAGGCCATGGCCAACTTTGTTCCCAAGGGGAGCAACCGGGTGATCCTGTGCACGGACGGCGATCTGAACGTGGGGATCACCGACGACAACGAACTGGTCAAGCTGATTCAGGAAAAGGCGACCAGCGGCGTGTTCCTGACCGTGGTCGGTTTCGGCACGGGAAATCTCAAGGACACGAAGCTCGAACAGCTTGCCGACAAGGGCAACGGCAATTACGCCTATGTGGACGGGCTCTCGGAGGCCGAGAAGGTTTTTGTCGAGCAGGTTTCCGGCAACCTGGTCACCGTGGCCAAGGACGTGAAGATCCAGGTGGAGTTCAACCCGGCCAAGGTCCAAGGCTACCGGCTCGTCGGTTACGAGAACCGGATGCTGGCGTCCGAGGATTTTGACGACGACTCGAAGGACGCGGGCGAGATCGGGGCGGGACACGCGGTGACGTTCCTTTACGAGATCGCGCCCACGAACCTGCCGGTTGGGCAGATCGCGGCCTTGAACGACCATCATGGGAAGCTGCGCTATCAGCAGATCATGACCAACGCCTTGACCGAAGCAGGCAAGAGCAACGAACTGCTCGCCCTGAAGCTGCGCTACAAGCTGCCCGACGAGCAGGAGAGCCGCTTGAAGGAGTATCCGGTGCTGGACTCGGACAAGCGGTTTGGGGAGGCTTCGAGCGAGTTTCGGTTTGCCGCGGCGGTGGCGGCGTTCGGGATGTTGCTCCGAGGCAGCCAGTACAATCAGGGGCTGACGTTCTCGGCCGTGGAAGAGTTTGCGGCGGGGGCGACAGACGACGATCCTCACGGTAGGCGCGCCGAATTCGTGAACCTGGTTCGCCGGGCAGAGTCGCTCTATGGCGACACCACGCAGGTGGGAGCCGATGCAATGGCGGCTCCACCGCTGGCGCAGCCGCCGGCAGCGTCAGTGGAAACGCCGATGATGGAAGAGCAGTAACCGGGCTTTTGAAATCGCTGCCGATTGGGGACAAGAGCCGGGCTAACTTCATTCAGCCCGGCTGCTACCGTTGGGGTCGAAAGAAAGGTCGTAGCAACATGGACCGGCAGACCTGCAGCCGGGCTTCTGCAATCGCTGGCAATTGAGGGCGAGAGCCGGGCTAATCCGCAACCTCCACGATCTGGCTACCCGCTGTGAGGTGGCCAATCCAAGAGCCCGGCTATTCTGGTTCGGTCCTGCGAAATCCGAAACAAATTCGAATTTCTCAAATCCCAATGACCAAGACCGGGAACAGGCAAGTCACCTGAAATAGCAGAGCAGGTCTTGCTTCACCGTTTCGATCATTTAATATTTGAATTTTGTGATTGTTTCGGATTTCGAAATTCGGATTTCGGGTTTTCTCCCGGATTTCTATTCCTGGGTTGACTGAGTCTTCTGCCGCCTTCCATCCTATGAGTGACGCATCTTCTGTCGAGTCTGCCCCGGAACGACCCGATCGTCCCAGTTCCTGGATCGCGGAGTTCGTGACTCGGCGGGCCGTGACCCTTTCGGTGCTGCTTGCGATAACGACGATTCTCGCCCGGGGGGCGAGGTGGCATTGGGCCCTGGATCTCTTTTCGCATTTTCCGCTGCAGACGGCGGTGGGCGCGTTGGGGCTGGGGGTGGTCCTGCTCGGGTTGCGCCGGCCGAAGGCGGCCTTGCTTCCGGGCGCGGTGCTGGCAGTGAACGTGGCCCTGTTGTTGCCCGTTTATTGGCCTGCCCGGCAGCCCACGTGGAGCGGACCGGTGATTCGGGCTGTTTCAGCCAACGTCCTCCGGAGCAACCGCCGCCACGAGGACGTGATCCGCTACGTGCGGAGCGTTGATCCCGACGTCTTTCTGGCCATGGAGGTCGACACGGAGTGGCTGGCGGCGATGGAGCCGCTCCATGAAGCGTATCCTTATCGCATCGAGCAGCCGGGGTCGGGGGCGTTTGGGATTGCCCTTTTCAGTCGCGTGCCGATCGAGGAGGGCGAGGTGGTTGTGTCGGCCGTCTCGGGGGCTCCGATGATTCGGGCGACCCTTGTTTTCGGCGAGCGGCGACTCAGCTTTCTGGGCGTGCATCCCCTTCCGCCCGTCAAGAGCGGCACGGCCGAGTTGCGGAACGGGCAGTTGCGAGAGATCGCCGCGCTGGCCCGTTCGGTTCCCGCTCCCTGTGTCCTCATGGGCGACTTGAACATCACGCCCTGGTCGCCCTACTTCCGGGATCTGCTCAATGACACCGGGCTTCGCGACGCTCGCCAGGGTTTCGGCATTCAACCAAGTTGGCCGGAGTTTTCGGGCGTGGTGAAGTTCTTGCAGATTCCGATCGACCACACGCTGGTTTCGGAGGACGTGGAGGTGGTGGGGCGACGGTTGGGGCCCAATGTGGGTTCGGATCATCTGCCAGTGGAGTTGGAGTTTCGGATTGGGGAATGAGAGGAAAATCACTGCGGCCACCGACGGTGAATCTAAGAAATCCGAAATCCGAAATCCGAATCTCGAAATTCGAAACAAGCACAAAACCCGAATATCAAATGACCGAAACGGTGAAGCAAGACCTGCCCTGCTACTCCAGGTGATTTGCCTGCTCCCGGTTTTGGTCATTGGAATTTGGGAAATTTGAATTTGTTGCGTATTTCGACATTCGGATTTCGGATTTCTAATTCGGATCATCGTGGCCACCCGCGGATGAGCCCGAAAAGTTGCCCACGATTCCTGCAATGACTAGACTGACTCTGCGACGGGCTTCGTCGGCCCGTTCATGCCTCGTGTCCTGCCAAACCACAAGGAGCCCTGCCGATGAAAACCTCTTGCAGATCAACCACCTACCCCACCATGAATCGCCGCCGGCTTCTCCAGTCGACCCTGGCCGCCGGGGCCGGGCTGACGATCCTGCCCAGCGGAGTACTCGGCGGCGAGAATGCCCCGAGCAACAAGTTGAACATTGCCGTGATCGGCGCGTGGGGGAGAGCCCGGGCGCACTTCAACGCCATCAAGAACGAAAACGTCGTCGCCCTCTGCGACGTGGACGACAATAACCTTGCCAAGGCCGCCGAGAAATTCCCGAAGGCAAAGCACTACGCAGACTGGCGCAAGTGCCTCGAACAGAAGGACATCAACGCCGTGGTTTGCGCCACGACGGACCATACCCATGCGTTCGTCGCCAACTGGGCCTTGAATCGCGACATGCACATCTACTGCGAGAAGCCGCTGGCCAATACGGTGGAAGAGGCTCGCGTGGTTCGCGCCAAGTGGCTCACCAAGAAAGAGAAGCTCGCCACGCAGGTTGGCACCCAGCGGCACGCTCACCCCAACTTCGATCGCGTGCGCGAGATGATTCTGGACGGCGCCGTGGGGAAGTTGCAGCACGTTCATGCCTGGGGCGATCGAGAGTTGCGTTACAACACGAAGTACCTGCCGCCCGCCGGCGATCCGCCGGCCAATCTGCACTACGATCTCTGGATCGGTCCCGCGCCGATGCACCCCTACAATCCCGGCTACTTCAAGGGTTGCCTGGGCTGGAACATGTTCTGGGACTTCGGCAGCGGCCAGATCGGCGACATGGGGAGCCACACGATGGACCTGGCCTGGTATCCGATCGACGCGACCCTGCCCACATCGGCCGAGGCCTTTGGCCAGGAGTTCAATCCCGACATCACGCCCGTGGACATGACGGCGACCTTCGAGCATCCGGCGAACGATTGGCGCGGGCCGATCAAGGTGACCTGGTATCAGGGAGCGCACGGCGCGGCAAGAAAGAAAATGGATCCCTACAAGAACGGCCACGGCGCCTTGTTCGTGGGCGACAAGGCGAAGCTGGCAGCCGGGTTCACCAACCACAAACTCTTGCCGCTCAAAGAAGGCGGCAGCCTGGACCACTACAAGCCGCGGCCGGAATCGGAGCAGATTCCGCGGATGGGCGGATTCCAGGAGCAGTGGGTCAAAGCGTGCAAGAGTGATTTGAAGTGCGCCTGCGACTTCAAGTACAGCGCCGACGTCATTGAGCAGATGCTGCTGGGCCTGGTCGCCTATCGTGTCGGCAAGAAGCTCCAGTACGACAGCGAGGCCGGACGGGTCACCAACTGCGACGAAGCGAACGCTCTGCTGAGCCGCAAGTACCGCGAGGGTTGGGTCCTGGACGGGTGATTTGGATCTCCACAGCCGTCGGCCAGGCGGACCCGGGTAAGCAATCATCCCGCGGCCGCCTGGCCGACGAGACGCTGCGGTTGAACGAGCGGCAATGGATCGGCATGGGACCACCAGACGCGGGCCAATCCTCCTTCACCGCGAAGCGGTCGACCCAACGTAGCCCAGGGTCAGTGCCGGCGGCGCAGCCGCCAAACGCCACCATGGGTACCGATTCCCGCATCCCTTTCTACGCTGAAGGCGTTGTACGCTCCATTCGGCGGCGCGCGTCACGTTCGAGCAGGGCTACGCGTCCCACCCCTTCCCAGGACATCCGAAGTTGACGCCAAGTCGTTCCCACTGCCCCACGGCACAGCTTCTACTGTGGCGGCTTGGGCGCCGGCGCAATGAACGATGTTTCGAACACTCGCGTGTGCGGAAGCTCGGCTCTCAAACGTGTCAGCTCTTCTGTGTTGAACATTCCACGGGGGAGCCAGAGCGTTTCGAGAAAAGTCAGATCTTGAAGCGAATCGAGGCAGTCGCGAGTCAGGGCAACTCGCTCGAGCGTTAATGTGCGAAGACTGCGCATCTTCTTCAGGTACTTCAGCGCTTCGTCAGTGAGTGGGTTGATCGACAAATTCAGGGTGTGAAGGTTGCGCAGTCCCACTAGATGCCGCAGCCCCGGCCCTGTCAGTTCATTGGACCTGAGGTTAAGTTCTTGTAGGTCGGTAAGCGCTGCCAGATGGGCAAGGTCTTCATCACGAATTCCACGAATTGGCGGGGGATAACCTTGAGGCCCACAGAGTGCCAGGCAACGCAACTTCTTTAGGCTGGCAATGTGCTGCAAAGTGTCTCCGTTGGCGCGACAACTACTGCTCAATTTGAGTGAGCAGAGATTGTGCAGGTGCTGGAGATACGAGGTTGCTCATTTGTGAGCGGTGTCGCGGGGTCGAAATCGAGGTGAGTAAGCTGCGTCAGGCCGGCCAAATGCTGTAGGACGTCCCCGTTGTAGCCGCCTCCCCAACCGAGATCCAAGGTGCTTAGATGCCCGCATTCCGCGAGAGTGGCGAGGTCCTTGTTCGTCACATTCTCCATGTATCCCAATTGCAGGACGGTCAGGCATGGCAAATTTGCTATTCTCTGGAGGAAGTTGCCATCGGCGTCTCCCCCGGCTATAGACAACTTCTTCAGATTCTGCATGGCGTCGAGTGAGTTCAAGTCGCTTGCGTGGATGCGAGCGTGAATACGAAGGAATGTGACTTGCGGGAGGTCCTGAAGCCGCAGTTCCACGTGACCACGCGGCTGGAGGCCGCCTCCGTCATCGCGGCAGATCGCAAGTTCACGCAATTCGGGCAAGCTCCTGAGGTGAACACGCGAAAGGCCCTGGCTGATCAACCTAAGTTCGCTCAGGTGGGGCAGCCCAGACAGACGCACTTCCTGAAGCGGGCAATCACTCAAATCAATCTCTTCGAGCGATGGGAAGTGATCGTTCAATAGGAGCTTTTCTACGGGCGCTCCCGAGGCATAGATCCATCGAAGACGAGGCAACTCGCCGAGTGTGTGTATGCCCTTGCCTGTCACCCGAGTATCTTGAAGCGAAAGGTGCCTGAGTGCTTTGAGCCGATGCAGTGTTTTGAGTCCCTCGTCGCCCACCGACGTCTTGTCGAGGCTCAGGCTCCAAAGGCCCTTCAGATTGGCGATATGAGCCATTCCGGCATCGGTAACCGTTGCCTTCAAAAGGTCCAATTCGTGGAGGTTTGCCACATACTTCAGCATTGCCAGGTCGGAATCGTCAAAACGTGCGTCGTTGAGATCAAGCCGGACGCCGGGTGGCTCTGTGCCGTCGCGCAAGAGGTAGCACGATCCGGTGTCGAGATCCGGATCTTTCTCTCTCAACTTCGATAATACGTATTCCGTTCTGTCGGCGTTCTTCCGCGGGGCGTCGTCGTGCTTTGCCAGGTCCGCGCTGGCAGGCCGCGCGAGCAATAGCACGACAAACACACACTGCACGATCCTCATTGCTTGGCCCTTTCTTGCCTTCCACGCTTCGCTGGCACGTTTCACCTTGACGCCCGGACGTTGACGCCTCAGCAGTTAGTGTACTCACTCCCGTTGGTCAGTGCCAGCGGCCATGGAAGGTGCGTCAAGACGCACCCGATCGGCTTCTGACCGAGGAGACTGTGTGGAACAGCGAAGGCCGGGCTGAACCTGGGGCTCCTTTGCCTCGGGCGTGTCTTCTTCCTCTTCGAGAAGACAATCTGCTGCCTCGGCACGAGCGGAAGAATCGGAAACGTCGACAATGCGGATCTCCGAGGGAGAATCACAGTAGAGCCGCATTTCCTGCAGCAGCCCGTCCGCCTTGCCGCGATTCAGACGAACCTCCGTTACTCGATATTTCCCGGGAGGCCAGCAGTTTTCTCGCTCAACAACGGAGGTCTTCCCGATCCAGGCAATCTCCGCGTCGATCGGCGTCTTGAGCAGGTAGGGACGATACTTCGGCGGGACCTTGGGCATTTCTGACGAGTCGCCTTCCTTATCGTCGACGTGCTGGAAGAACCGGGCGGCTCGCGACACATAGGGGCTTCCGCTGTTAACGTGATTGCAGAAGTCGATCATCTCGTTTTCGGGGATCAGGTAGCGGCAGTTCTTCCAGCGGAGCGGGATCAGCACCGGGTGGAGTCCTTTGTCCTTGCCCGCTTCCTCGGGCTCAAGTTTCTCGAAGGCCAGACGGATCGATCCGTCCTTTTCCTCGAAGGAGCCGTATTCCACCTTGTAAAGCCCCATGCAGCCCTCGCTCCAGTAGACAGCGCCGGCTTTGGGAGCAATCGCCATTCGGAAATTGAACCCCATACCGTCCCCCGCGTAGTACTGGCCCGTCCACGGCCAGGCATCCGGTTTCCCCGCATTGGCTTTCCTCTCGGAATTCACGCGGCCGAGGACTTCGTTCGCTTTCGCAAGAGCCGCCTTGGAAGGATGGGAAAAAAGGCTTTGCGCGTCGGCATGCGGACAAGGCAAAGGTGTCAAAATGATGGCCAGACAAGCCATCGGCAGAAAGGCTCGAAGCGACGCCATTTGGGTTCTCCGGATTCTGGCGAGACGCCGGCGCCACCAACGTGGCTGAGGTGGCACGGGATAAGTGCAAGCGGCTGGTGCGGATGCTGGTGCTTCAGGGGGTAGTGTACTCACTCCTGTCGGTCAGTGCCAGCGGCCTTGGGAGGTGCGTCAAGACGCGTCCTACGGTTTCTCCAAGGCACGCCCTCTTGTGGCTTCGCCACCCCGACGATTGTCCGGCGTTGCCAACTGGGATGGAAAGCTGGATGCGGAAAATCATCGGGGCTACCCGTCGGGCAACCTAGTCCGCCGCCGTCTACTGCGAGATTCGCTGGTTTCGCCAGAGGATTACGGCGTTGTCGGGGCCGGAATGATTGGCGCCGACAAGATCGAGGTCGCCGTCGGCGTCGATATCGCCCGCGGCCAGGTCGTGGGAGCCGCGATCCCAGAGCAGTTGTCGGCGCCAGGTCTTGCCGTCGCCGTGGTTGAAGTAGATCGACACTTCGTCGGGGTCCGATCCCTGGTGCATCTCGGCGATGGCAATGTCGATTGTGCCGTTGCCGTCGTAGTCGCCCAGAGCGAGCGAATGGATGACGCATTCGATGTCAGGCACGATCACGTGCTCCGCCCAGTTTCCCCTGGCGGCTTCCGTCGGGGCGCGATACCAGGCGACCTTGTAACGCTGGCCTTTGAGTTCCGCCGGCGTCAGAACGATGTCGAGGCGGCCATCGCCGTCCAGGTCGGCAACATCCACCTTGGCGTCCGGCTCCGTCCACGCGGTGGTGTACACGTGCTGCGGCCACTGGTCGGCTCGGCCCGTGTTCTCGTACCAACGGCCACCGATGACGATGTCGGGGTCGCCGTCAGCGTCCAGGTCGGCAAGCTTCAGGCCTTCGCCGTGAGGGCAGTCCAGGTCGTGTCGCCGCCACGTGGCCGGATCCTGCTGCCAGTAGATGTAGATCCGATTGCCGTTGCTGCCGAACGCCGATTGGTCGCGTCCGACGACGTCGAGCTTGCCGTCGCCGTTGAGATCCGCCATGTCGACATCATGCGACTTCTGATTATCGATTCGCGTCGGCTGCCACTTGCCGCCCTGCTTGCCAGGATTGCGGAACCACAGCATGCCGCCCATGACGATATCGGGATCGCCGTCGCGATCGATATCGCCGACGGCGCCCCGCACCCCGTCCCATCCACCGTCCGCAATTCGCGTTTTCCGCCAGTCCGGATATCGATACCACACGAGCGGCTTCTTCGCGTCGGCGACGATGATGTCGATTTGCCCGTCTCTGTCGAGATCGCCAAGCATCTTGTAGTAGGGCCTGGCGGGCGGGGATGGGTCGACGACCACGCGTGTGAACGGCACGGCGGGAGGTTCCGCCGAGGCCGCGTGTGAGCCTCCAAGCATTATTGCCAGACTCAAGCCCGCCACAGTCAGCAGTCTTCTGCGTTGCCACATTTCGCAAACCTCCCCCAGAGGAAATCGGCTGTGTTCCATCCAGGCTGGATTTTACCGTGCCGGCGGCCCTCTGGGCTAGCGTGGGCGTATTTTGCTGGCTCTGGGCCAAGAGAACAAGCTCCGGGGACGCACGTTTCCAAGGTTCAGAGTGCTTGGACTGGTAACGCGGCGTCTTGTGGCAAAGCCATGGGCGACGATTTTCCGGTGTTGTCAACTGCGATGGGAGACCCAAAACGGATAATCATCGCGGCCACCCGCGGTCAGATTGCCACGCCCATCGCTTGGCTCTGAGCGTGCCACCCTACGGCGAGATTGGCGATGCCGTGTTTATGATTCGCCGTCAAGCACATGCACGTCGTCGGGCCAAATGGTCAGGTGGACGGGATCGCCGGGGAGGAAGCGGCGTTGATTGTACTGGCTCTTGCCCAGCGAAACGTGCATGTGCAACTGGCCATGGCACTTTACCACGAGCCGCACGAGGGGTCCGCTGTCGGTCAGCATTCGCACGGTTCCTTCCAGCCGCGTTGCTGCCTCGGTCCCGGATGGAAGCGGCTCGCGGTCGATGTGGATGTGTTCGGGGCGGATCATGAACGACACGTCGTTGCCAGCAGGGGCCGTGCCGTTGGCGGAGGCGATGAATCGCGAGCCGCCGGGACCAAGCAGTTCGGTCTGCTCGCCGGACGATTGCACCTTGGCCGTGAACAGGTTGCCCACCTGGACGAACTCGGCGACGACACGGGTCCGGGGACGTTCGAGGATTTCCTGTGGGGTTCCGACCTGGAGGATCCGGCCGTTGCGAATGATCCCCACGCGATCGGCCACGGCCAGCATTTCGGCCAGGTTGTGGCAAACGTGGATCGTTGTGGTGCGGGTTTCCTGCTGAAGACGCTTGAGTTCGGGGCACAGGGCATCGCGGGTCTGTTCGTCCAGGGCGCTCACGGGTTCGTCGAGCAGCAGCACTCGCGGCTTGACGGCGAGGGCCCGGGCCAGGGCGACCCGTTGCTTCTCTCCGCCGGACAGCTTTCCCGGCAGGCGGCGGGCAAGATGGTCGGCGCCCATCATTTCCAGAAGCTTTGCCGCTCGGGGATCGATCGGTTCCTGTCGCGGGCGGCGAAGCAGCCAGCGGGTCGCGTTTTCGCCCAACGATACGGGCCAGGTGAGCGAATTCAGCAGCATTCGTCCGTAGAAGGATCGGTCCGATTCCAGCCCGTAGATCGCGTTCTTTGCCACGCTGCGGTCGGGGAACAGGGCGTAGTCCTGGGGCAGGTAGCCGATGCCGCGATTGCGGGGCTCCAGGCGGGTCACGTCGTCGTCCGCGATGGCGATCTTGCCGGAGTCGACCCGGTTGAGTCCGCAGAGGCATTCCAGGAGCACGGTCTTGCCCGAACCGCTGGGGCCGAGGAGCACGAAGTACTCGCCCGGTTGGACGTGAAGGGAGACGTCCCGGAGGGCGAAGTTGCCGACGGAGTAGTGGAGCGTTTCGATGCGAATCATCCGGTTCTCAACCCGATCACGCGAATTCCGACCAGTCCGACGGCCGCCATAACGAGCATCAAGACGGCCACGGCCATGGCAACTTCGATGCGTCCCACCGACTGTTCCAGGTAGATGGTGGTGGGAAGAACTTCCGTCCGCATCCGCACGGCCCCGACAAAGACCATCAGGGGGCCAAAAATGCCGAAGGCGCGAGTCCAGATGAGGATGGCGCCGGTGATGATGCCTCGTCGCGCCAGCGGCAAAGCCACGCGAAAGAAGGCGCCGGCTCGGGTGGAGCCCAGGGTCATGGCCACGTGTTCCAGACGCGGGTCGATGCCGTCGAAGGTCAGTTTCACCGCCCGAATCCCGAAGGAGGCCGAGGCCAGAAACTGGCAGAGCACGATCCCCTTCTGTTGGAACACGAATTTCAAGCCCGCGTCTTCGATGAAGTGCCCGGTTCGTGTCTGGAAGAAGACCAGCAGGGAAAGACCCACCAACAGGGGCGGGAGGATAATGGGCAGGTCCACGATCGAATCGACCAGCACATGCCCGGGAAACCGGAAGCGGCTCAGGGCGTAGCCCATGGGGATCGCGAAGGCCAGGCCCAACAGGACGGTGGCGCTGGTGGTCCACACGGAGAGCCAGAGGGCGGCTCGAATTTCCTTGGCCGCAAGCACTTCCTGGAGGGCCGGCCAGGTGGTGTAGTTGATGTCGGCCGCAAACAGGGCCAGCCAGCCCAACACGAAATAGCCCAGGACGGCCCAGACCCCGGCGAGGAAGAACGGGCTTTGGAGTCGTCCCACCTGGCGATCGGGGAGCCGGGGCAGGAAGATCAGGGCCGCAGGCCCCAGGAAGCCCAATGTGAGCCCGACCAACGGACGATGGCCTTTTTCGACGGCCACCATCACGGCGCCCAACAGGGCCAGCGGTGCGGCCACCAGAATGTAGGCAAACAGCAATGCGTCAGCCCAGCCAACGGGAGTCCAAGCTCCCACGGCCAAAGCCATCGCCAGAGCGGTCAGGACGCCGCCCAACAGGATCCAGTATCCCGACCTCATCATTCTCCCGGTTGTTGTGGCAACTGCGTCGTGAAGTTGTGTTTGCGAAAGATGGCCTTGCCTTCGTCGGAGGCGATGAACTCGACCAGCTTCTCCGCCAGTTCCGGTTGCTGCGACGATTTCAGTATACCGGCGGCCACCGTGGAAATCACATTCTTTTCCTGGGGGATGGCAACCACGTCGCCCGAGTCGGCGAAATAGGCCGCCATGGCGTCCCATACGATCACCGCGTCGAGTTGGCGAAGTTTGATGTGGTTGCCCAGGTCGTTGACGGTGACCGACTTGAAGCGGACGTTTTTCTCCACGTCGTCTGGCGAAATGCCGTTCTTCTCGAAGAGTTTGAGCGTCTTGCGGCCGATGGCGCAGTACTCGGGGTTGCCCAGTCCCACGTCGAGCCCTTCGCGCGCTAAGTCGTGGAGGGACTGGACGGACTTGGGATTGCCCTTCTGCACGAGGATCACGGGGATGAAGTAGCAGGCATCCCGGTGGGAGGTGACCAATCCCTGGTCGGCCGCCTGCTCGACGTAGTGGACGTCGCCCGGCATGTAGACATCGCCCATTCCCGAGAGCTTGATGCTTGCGAGAAGCCGTTCGCTGCCGTCGTAATTGCACTCGACGGTTGCCCCGTACTTGGCCTCGAAGGCCTTGACGATTTCGTCGGCAGCCGGGCGGATTCCCGCCCCGCAGTAGAGCAGCAACCGAGCCCCGTCGCCCCCGTTTGAAGAAGACGGGGGCGGGGTCGATGACTCGCTCGGCTGGCAGCCCGCCAGGCAAAATGCGACCAGGAGCGAGCCGGCCAGCGCGGCCGTTCGCTTGAGACCCAGCGTTGGCGTGCTGACCCCGCTACTTGACATAGCCGAATTCCTTGAACACTTCGGGACCGCGCTTTTCGACAAAATCGAGGAACTTCTGGACCCGCTCGGGGTGCTTCGTGTAGGACAGGCCCATGACGCTCACGTGGATTTCGTTGTCGTACTCGTAGGGCGCCGGGACGATTTCGATGGCGTCGAGGAAGTTGTTGGCCACGCCGTTCCACATGATTCCTGCGTCGCCGATGCCGAGTTTCAGCTTGTTGCCGATCTCCGAATGGTGCTTGAACAGGGCGTTGCCCACGTTCTCGAGCACGGCGTCCTTGATGCCCTTCTTTTCCAGCAGGGCGAAGGTCATCTCGCCGCAGGTCGAGAAGTCGGGATTTGTCAGGATAACCTGGAGTCCTGGCTTGGCCAGATCGTCGATGGACTTGATGCCCTTGGGGTTTCCTTTTTGTACGACGAGTACGGGAGCGAGGAAGCCGACCTCCACGTCGCGAAGCAGGGCGTCGGCGTCTTTCGTGTACTGCTGGAAGGGCGTGTGGGTGACGTAGGCGTCGCCGACCAGTTTTGCCTTCACATTGGGCAAGTGGTCTTCCGAGCCGCCGAAGGACATTTCAGTCTTGTCACCCGTTTCCTCCTCGTACAATTCGGTGAGCTTTTCCATGGGGGGCCGGAAGGAGGAACCGCAGAGGATCATGATCGGGGCCCCGTCGTCCTGGGCCGTTTCAGGGGTCGCAGTCTCCGGCGCCGAGGATCCCGGCGAACCGCTCTTGGTGGGGGCCGAGGTCTGCTGGCTCGTATCGGGGCAACCCAGGGCCATTGTGAGAAACAGACCGGCAACGGCAAAAAGGGTGGCAATTCGTGTGGTTCGTCCCATGAGTGTTGAATCTCCTCAATAACGATTTGTCATCAGGCTCGTGATTCCGCGCGCGACTGCTTCCGGTCCCCGGAAATTCTCAAGCATCACGATCGTCGGGAACAACTCCTCGATTTGCGAGGCAAACTCCGGATGGTCCTCCGCGTATTGCTCGACGCTTGGGTGCTCACCGAGGCGGCATCGGTGGGCGAACTCCTCTGCGAGTCGTTCGACGGGATCCCGTCGAGAACGCCAATTGGTCATGAGGGTCCTTTCCCGGGGAGCGTCGCGTCAAACAGTGGCGAAGAAGAGAAGGGCATCACGGACCAATACCGTAGACTCCCGGTCATTGTAGACAGCCGACTCTACAAAATCCTTGCCCCCGGGGCGCGACGTGTTTTCGCAGTGCCCTCAACTCGTGTGCGGGCAAGGGTTTATGTGCCTATCGAAAAAACGTCCAAGTCTCTTGTCCACAACAGTGCAACCTTGACGGTATGAACAATACACCTTCCAGCAGCCTTGGAGATGAACCGAATGCACCGGAAACCGGGATTTACCTTGGTGGAACTGTTGGTCGTGATCGCGATCATCGGGATCCTGATCGCGTTGCTCCTGCCGGCCGTGCAGGCAGCGCGGGAGGCGGCACGGCGGATGCAGTGCAGCAACAACCTCAAGCAGATGGGGCTGGCTTCCCACAATTACCACGACACGTTTCGCTGTTTTCCGCCGGGCACGATCTGCACGGGCGAGTCGGAATCAAGCCAACCAACCCTGATCAACTGGGCCATCGCGCTCTTGCCCTATATGGAGCAGCAGCCCCTCTACGATCAGTACGATCATTCGGTTTCCAACCAGCATCCCAACAACGAGGCCGTGCGTCAGGCCATTGTCGATGTGCACGTTTGTCCCTCGGCCCCGGGCGAACCGGAGTTGATTGTGCCGGGCACCGGTCCCGGCGGCGATACGGCCCGGGGCGGCGCCGGGCTGGAATACCGCAGCAGTTCCTACAAATGTGTGGCCGGCGCCGTTCGGGGCGACGAGGAATTGCGGGAGCAGGGCTGGTGGGACCAGTACTTCTCTGATTGGCCGATCCCGGACAACGATCGCCGCGGCATCATGCACATGGTAGGCGTGTTGAATTGGCGTTGTGAAAAGATGGCTACCGTGACCGACGGCACGTCGAACACGCTCATGATCGGCGAGAAGAGCACCAATACGGGGAAGAAATGGGGGAGTTTCTGGGCCTATCCCTATATCTACTACACCATGGGACACTCGATCGAGCACCCGCTTTCCATTTCGAACGACATGGACGAGTGCTTCGATCTGGCCGACGCCGCCGGTGTGTGGGCGGCGCCCTGTGCGCGGAGTTGGGGCAGTTTCCATCCCGGTGTGGTCCAGTTCGCCGTGGCCGACGGTTCGGTCGCTTCCGTCAGCACGACCATCGACCTGACGATCCTCTGCGATTTGAGCACGATCCAGGGCGGAGAGGCGTCTTCGCTTCCGTAGCCGGCGGCGTGCCGCTCGATTTTCACTTTCTCGACGACCCCAGGCAGAGCCCTGATCATGAGCTTTCGCAGTTCCCTGTCACCATACAAATTGCCGTCGGTCATGTCTTTTGGCCGGCTGGGCGCCTTGTTGCTGGTCTGCCTTCTCGCGGGCTGCAGCAAGGATTACGAAACCGCCCCTGTTTCCGGGCAGGTGACTCTGGACGGGAAGCCGCTCGCGAACGTGGGGCTGACCTTCGTCCCGTTGGCCAAGGACAAGCAAAGTCCGAATGTCGGTCCGGGCTCGCTCGGCAAAACCGACGAGGAAGGCCGCTTCACCCTGCAAACCGTGGAGGGCGACAAGGGAGCCGTGCCCACGGAGCACGTCGTGCGGATGGAACTCGCCTCTTCCGCCAGCGGATCGGACGGCGGCGACCCGCTGGCCAACCCGGATCGCTCTCCCAACAAGGTGGAGCTTCCGAAGAGCGCCAAGGACGGCACGCTCCACTTCACCGTGCCGGCAGAGGGAACCGACGAGGCCGACTTCGCTCTGACGAGCGATTCCAAGAAGCGATCGCGCTAGGGCGAGGGAAGAAGCAAACCAGATGCGCATGCCCGCCGCCCTATTGCTCCCGCTGTTTGTGATTGCCGCGGGCTGTCTGGACCAGCGTCCCACGCCAAGCACCGAGGCTGGCCCCGCCTCCTCCGCATCGTTCACCGTGATCGATCTGGCCGGGCGGAGCGTGAGTTTCAAGGAGCCCGTTGAACGAATCGTCTTGGTCCGCGGGCGAGACATCTACGCGCTGGGGCTCCTCCTGGGCGACGAGATCGAAGACCGGCTGGTTGCCTGGGGCCCGGACTTTGAGCTTTACGACAACGACAGCTACCGCAAGTTTGTCGAGTTTCATCCGCGTCTGGCTGACGTGCCCAAGCTGGGTTCGGTCTACCAGGACGCCGTCAGCGTCGAAAAGGTCCTGTCGCTGGCCCCCGACCTGGTCGTTGTCGACACCTTCATGGTCGACCGGGGCTACAAGTGCGTGGAGCGGCTGGAGCAAGCGGGCCTTCCGGTGCTCTTTCTGGATTTCTCCACCGATCCCTTCCGCAATCCCCAGAAAAGCATCGAGGTGCTTGGGCAAGTGCTCGGCAAGGAGGATCGGGCGAAGGAGATTGCAGGTTTCATCAACGCCGAGATCGACAAGGTCTTCTCGCGACTCGATTCGATCGGCGAGCCGGCGCCGTCGCTCTACGTGGAAGGGGGCTACCAGGGCGTCACGACCTACGGGCCCACCTATGGGTACGGGTACGACGACGAGGGGCGCATGACCTCGTGGGGCGCCATCATGGAGAGCCTGAAGGCCCGAAACGTGGCCGGCGGCGTCGTGCCCAACATGGGCCCGATCAATCCGGAGTATCTGCTGCAGTCGGATCCCGACGTGATCGTGATCACGGGGGCGTGCTGGTCGAACCAGCCCGACGCGATGCATCTGGGTTACTACACCGATCCGGGAGAAGCACGTGCTCGACTCGAGGCCTTCACAACCCGTCCCGGCTGGAAGGAACTGACGGCCGTGAAAGCGGGTCGCGTGTACGGTCTGTTTCACAATTTCTCCATCCAGACAACGGAATTCGCCGGCACGCAACAACTTGCCAAATGGCTCTATCCTGAGACATTCGCGGATCTCGATCCGGAGGCTCGGCTTCGGGAGTTCCACGAGCGGTTCATGCCCGTCGATTTCAGCGGCACCTGGATGGTCGGACTGGAGGAGACGGAAGAATGAAGTATCGATTCGGGCTATTTGACGTGGACTGCCAGGAACTAAACGAGTCAGGCAATGGGCTGAGTCTTCGGCCCCGCGTGGAACCGCTGGCCGAGTCACTTGACGAATTATATACCTGTGCCGAAGAGCATGGCTTTCCCGTCGTGTTCACCACGTGTTGTTCGGGTCGAATGCCCGGCCCGGGCGATTTGGACGACGTTCTCTACGTGCCCCTCGACCCGGCTCGCCGCGAGTGGGAGGACGAAGTGGAAAGCCACCGTTTCTTCTACCTCGAAAAGAACGCCTACGGCGATCCGAAAATCAATGTTCGCCTCCGCGCCTTCGACATGTTTCAAGACAACAAGAACGCCCCGCGATTGCTCGAGAAGCTGGAAGTGGACGAGTGGCTTGCCTTTGGAAACGCCTTTGACGGATGCGTTGCCTGCGCCGCCCGGGGCCTGCTGGCCGCGGGGCAGAAAGTGCGTCTGCTGCCCGACGTGGGGGTGCTCGGCGCCAAGGGCTACGGGCCGAGCGGAACGGAAGAGAACCTCCGCAACGTGATCAACGAACTGTGCGAGCTCGGCGCGGAAACGGGCACGCTTGACTCTTTCCTGAGATCGCTCGCTTCATGACCGACTCGCAGCAAATCTCGACCGCTGCGCATGCGAGCCCACCAAAGGCCGGCCGGGCCTACGAGCAACTGGGCCGACGCCGATTCGGCCTGCTCCTGCTGATCGCTTCGGTGCTGCTTGTGTCGCTCCTGGCCGACGTGATGGTCGGACCGGCCGGGCTGACGCTTTCCGAGGTGGCCGAAGCCCTGTTCCGTCCAAACCAGGTCGCCCCAGCTCACCGGACCATCCTCTGGAGTCTCCGTCTTCCAACCGCCTTGCTTGCCCTGGTGATTGGCGCCGCGTTGGGCGTATCCGGGGCCCAGATGCAAACGATCCTGAACAATCCCCTCGCCAGCCCCTACACACTGGGCGTGTCGGCCGGGGCCTGTTTCGGGGCGGCCCTGGCCATGGTGTGGGGAGCGACCTTCGCCCCCGTTGCCGCCACAGTGGTCGTGCCCTCGTGCGCCTTTTTCTTCGCCATGCTCTGTTCCCTGGCGGTTTACGGCGTGGCCCGGGCGAGACAGGGATCCACCGAGAGCATCATCCTCAGTGGGGTGGCGCTTCTGTTCCTCTTTCATGCCGGAATCGGATTTCTGCAATACATCGCCTCGGAGGACCAGTTGGCCGCCATCGTCTTCTGGGTCTTCGGAAGGCTTCAAGGGGCCACCTGGACCAAGCTGGCGATCGTCGCCGGCGCCTTCGCGCTCATTGTGCCGGTTTTTGCAGCCCGGACATGGCAGCTCACCGCCTTGCGGATGGGCGACGATCGGGCCCGGAGCCTGGGAGTGAATGTCCGCCGGTTGCGACTTGAGGTTCTGATCCTCGTTTCCATCCTGACGGCCACGGCCGTGTGCTTCGTGGGGGCCATCGGTTTCGTCGGACTGGTGGCGCCGCACCTGGCCCGGATCATGGTCGGCGAGGATCAACGCTACTTCATGCCCCTTTCGGCCCTCACCGGCGCCCTGCTTCTTTCGGTGGCCTCGATCGCCAGCAAGGTGATCATCCCCGGCGCCATTTTTCCGATCGGGATCGCCACTGCCTTCATGGGCGTGCCCTTCTTCGCCGCCATGGTCCTGGCCAAGAGGAGGTCGTACTGGTGATCCTCGAAGGCCGCAATCTGAACTTCGGCTACGGCGCCCTGCCGGTCCTGCACGACGTCGACATTCGCATCGAACCGGGCGTGACGGCCGTGATCGGGCCCAACGCCGCCGGAAAGTCCACCCTGCTGAAGTGCCTGGCGCACCTTCTGGAACCGCAAGGCCAGGTGTGTCTTGACGGTGACGATGTGAAGCGGCTTGCCCCGGGAAGGCTGACGGAAGTGGTGAGCTTCCTGCCCCAGAACCTGGCGACACGGGCGGCGCTGACCGTGTTCGAGGCCGTGCTGCTCGGGCGTCTTCACAACCTGCGTTGGCGCGTGGGCCCGGAGGATACGTGTCTCGTCGAACAGCTCCTCGACGAGTTCGGCCTGGCGGAGGTGAGCGGCCGGAACATCACCCAGTTGAGCGGTGGCCAGCTTCAGATGGTTTCCATTGCCCAGGCCCTTGCCCGAGAGCCTCGCATCCTGCTGCTCGACGAGCCGACTTCCAACCTGGACCTGCAACACCAATACGAGATCGGTTCGATCCTTGCCGACCTGACGGGCTCGCGGGGGATGAGCACGGCCATGGCCCTGCACGACCTGAACGTGGCGGCCCGGTTTGCCGACACGATCTATGTTCTGAAAGACGGCGCCGTCCACTGTTCCGGTTCGCCGCATGAAGTTCTCACCGAGGCGACGATTGCCGAGGTCTACCGCGTGGCGGTCCACGTCACGCTGGACGGAGAAGGCCGCCCGCTGGTGACGCCGCTTGGGTTGGCGGAATGAGCGCCGACACAAATTCCCAGCCCGGCTGCTGAACGTTCCATTTCATGCAACGTCAGATTTGTCGGTGACGCGACCATCAGCAGCCGGGCTTTTTCTGATGCATTCCTTCCGCTCTTCAGCGGATTCTGGGCAGACGTACTCGCCGTATCCTCGCCGATGCCTAGTCGCCAACGATGCGCCGCTTCACTTCCCTGGCGGCCTCGCAACCGATTTGGCCGATGAAGTCGGCCAGTTCTTGCGGGCCATCCAAAACAATCCCTTGGCCTTGATTCAATTCGCGAAAGCCCTCCGACGCTAATGAGTTTCTGTTTCTCAAATCGAGAAAGGGGTGTTTTTGCAGGTGAGAGAAGGTTGGGGTAGGCAAGAAAAAACGCATCGTTATCCTATTGAAAGCACAACCAATCAAGGAGAACAACGATGCGTGCAAAAGCCGAAGCCATTCTCGATTTTGGGTGGGGCATCGAGAAGGCGGATAACCAAACGGTACGCGATTATCGTAGCGAATACAAGATGCTCAGCGAGATTTTGGACAGTCACCCGGTGATCCTTGATCTGGTCCATGGCGATCTGGAACAACTCAGCCAGGCCACGTCGACGCGAGGCCGCAAGCCGATCTTCACCAGCGAGAACCTGTTTCGGGCGGTTTTGGTCATGCAGCGAGAAGGGCTCGACTACCGGCAGGCGTCGATTCGGATCGCCGAAAGCGAAACGCTGCAACGGTTCTGCCGCCTGCTGAAGAAACCGACCATCAACTTCACGCTGCTGAACAGGGCGTTCGGTGCGATCCAGTCTGAAACGTGGGAACGAATCAACCATGTTCTGGCCCTGAACGCTTGTGCCGAGGAGTCGGTTTCGCTCGACCATGTGCGGACCGATACGACAGTCACCGAGTGCAACATCCACTGGCCGACGGATGCGAGCCTTTTGTGGGACGTGTACCGCGTGGCCACGCGCGAGATGGCGGCCGGCCGTGACCTCAATCCTTTGAGTTGCCCCTGGCGATTCCACCCGAAGAAGGTCAAGAAGCTGTACTTGGATGTTAGCCGTTACTCGAAGAGCACGAGCAAGAAGCGGCTTCGCAAGGTGCAGCAAGACATGAAAACCATGATCGTTCGGGTCGAGAATATCCTGGAAAACGCGGAACAATTCGTCGCCTGGGCGGCGCGGTCGACATCTGTCGCACTGGCTGCGATTGGCCAAAAGCTGGCTGACCGTTTGCCCGTGATGCGTCAGGTGGCCCGAGTAGCACGCCGCCGCGTCTTCGACAAGGAGAAAGTGCCGAACGGCGACAAGGTCTTCAGCATCTTTGAGGCCCATACGGAGTTGATCAAGCGTGGCCGGCGAGGCAAGCCGGTCGAGTTCGGTCACAAGGTCCTGCTCACCCAGTCGAAAGAGAAGTTCATCACCGACTACGTCGTGCTGGAGAAGAATTGTACGGACGACAGGCTCCTGCCGTTAGTACTGGAACGCCACGAAGAGCGTTTTGGTCGACGGCCCGAATCGGTGGCCGCCGACAAAGGCTTCTGCCCGGACGAAGAGACCTACGAGGAGTTGGAGGAACAGGTCGAGTACCTGGGCGTACCGCGACGGACACAAGACTTTGGCCAATCGATGATGAGCGTGTGGCAGCAATGGCGAGCGGGAATTGAGGGGAGCATTTCGTGCTTAAAACGAGCATTTCGTTTGGCTCGTTGCTGTTTTCGCGGTTTTAAGAACTTCGTCTCGGCCGTCGGCAGCGCCGTGTTCTGCCACAACTTGACCATTCTGGCGAAAACTCCGGGAGGCTGACGACGTCGTGGTTACAACACCCTGATTTCAGCCGTGAATGCAAGGCAAGATATGCGCCCTCAGCCTCGGCAAGCACTACTTCATGCAAGAGACCGAATACCTCAACCCAACCGACCCGCCAGCCGTACACCATCCCGGCCGCCGACGGGCATCATCAACAGAAACTAATGAACGGAGCAAGGCAAGTCGTTCGCTTTCCTCGTGATCGGTCAGGTTGATTCTGCGAGTTGGCATTTCTCGAACTCCCTTGCGCTCGGTCCCTTTGAATCATGGCAGAATTGGCGATCTTTGCCAATCTCGCAAGTAGTGGGAGCGGTTCGTCGTTTTCAGCGGCAACTGTGGCGTTGGAGCAGATGTGCTTTGCGATTTCGCAGATGGTAGATTAGCACTCGGGGACCGAACTTATTGACTTGTTTGGGAATACGACGATCTCACGTCGGGGGGCCCACGGTTGGACGGAACGCTGCTCTAGAGGCGATTTTTCCAGCTAGTTGACTCCCCTCGCTTTGCCGCTCTATCCTATCGGCACACCATGGCTGGTTGTCTGTCCCACCAGATCGGGGTAGTTCATTACCATTTGCCGTGTTAGCGGCTCCAAGAAGTTGGGGGACCAGATGAAAACGTACTTCTCCTTGCTTGCCCTGTGCTTCGTGTGCCTCGGTTGTGGCAGGGATTCGAGGGAGTACGAACTGGACGGAGCCTCGATCGGTGCAGATACGATTGCGCAGATCGAGGAAGAATCCGGAATCGATCTTCCCGATGGGACAAAGGGACTGAAGTTCCACTACACACCTCCCATCGATCCAATCGTCTTCGCCAAACTGGAGATCCCTTCGGAGAAGAAGCAGGCCATCAAGGCCCGGATCTCGGCCCTCACCTTCAGCGGCAACGCCTTTCCGAGCAACTTCGCAAATGACAAGTGCAAATGGTGGCCATCCAGTCCAGCGAATGTGGTGGTATCGAAGGAAGCCTTTGCCAATGGCTATTACATCGAGGCACATCTCGTTGAAGAGGCTGGGATCCTTCTGCTGTATCTGAAGTACTTCACGATCTAGCGGCGAGCGCCGTGGAGTGCGTGCGACTTGTCGCCGCTTTCTTCTTCACAGCGACGTTGAGACTGATGCGACGTTCCTGCGAAAAAGAGGTCTTCGCAAAAAGAAAGCGATGACAAGTCATACGCACTCCAAGGAGGCGTCCGGGAACTACTGGGTTCGCCTCCCGTTGAGGACCATCAGGCCGGAAATGGTGATTCCCAGGATGGCGATCGGGAGGAAGCGGAACTCTTCTCCCAGCGACGTGGTCCAGTCCACGGTCCACCCGAGCAGCGGCGCCACGATGGCCAGGAAAAGGCTGCTGGCCTGGGAATCGATGCTCAAGATGGTGGCGGTCTGCTTGGGATCGGCGTGGGAAGCGACGCGGCTTACCAGGACCGGCCGCCATAGATTGAAGAAGAGCGCCAGCAGAACAAAGGTCGCCACGATCATCGCGCCGAGTTGGAAGAAGATCCCTCCCGCCATCAGGAGGAAGGTGGCCAGGGTCGTCAGCCAAAGCACTCGGGCTGTGCGTTCGTCTCCCCCGAGCCAGGCTGCAAAGCGGCCCGCGCGGCGCGACGCAACGCTGCTCAACAGGTAGAGCACGAAATACACCACGCCCACACCGACGGCAATCCGCTGTCGTTCGGCCAGCCCGTAACGGTTCCCCAGAGCGAGCATCAGGGGAAGCGACAGGCACGCGGTCTTGATCACGGGCTGCACGTAGTCTTTCGTGGAGTGGTAAAGGCCGTCGTAGCCCATCGATTCGACCAGCAAGCCGCGCAGGGAACGATTGCCCAGGCTTTGCGAAACGGCGGAGAAGAGCGTCTTCACGATGCCGCGGGACTCTTCCTGCTTTTCTTCCGCGCCGTCGAGATAGGTGGGGTAGCCCATGAAGTTGATGATCCCGATCAGGTACGGGATGATGCAGTAGAGGAAGACGGCCGAGTAGTTTTCGGTGCTGAACACGAGAATCGTGGCGATGACCACGCTGGCCGCCGAGCCGAGTTGGGCCCAGGCCCGGGTCAGCCCGTAGACGGCCGTTTTCTCCGAGAGCCGGTCTTCGTGTTCCAGCCACTGGAAGATCATGGCCTTATGGGTGCCCGTGCGAAACACTTCGCCGATCGAGAACAGCAGCATGGCCACGAAGAGGGCCCACAGCGGATTGAACAGTCCGAAGACGATAAAGGAAGCGATATAGGCCGCGAACGACGCGATCATCGAGCGCCGCCGGCCCACCACATCGGCCACCGCCCCGGCGGGAATCTCCATCAGGTTGATGCATATCGCGCGAAACCCGATCAGGACACCGATCATTCCAAAAGACAGGCCCTTCTGACGAAAAGCCAGGATCAGGAACGGATCGAAGTATTGCTGGTTCTTGAGGAAGCCGTAGAGGCAGAAGCGAAACAGGGTCATACGGGTCGGGCTCAAGGTTGGCAGGTTTTGGCACGGCTTCGGAGAAGTCGGGCCGTGCGGGAAAAACGGAATCCTAGAGCCTTATAGCATACCTCAACGGCCGCCTTCGGTGTAACGCCCCGCGACGGACGTTTCCAGCGGCCAACCTGTCCACAATCCAGCGGGCTCGCGGTATTCACTCTGCAGGCGGCAAGTCGGTAGAATCAGGACTCCTCCCATCCGCGAGAAGAAGATCGCCATGAAAGACGACGCGAAAGAGACGTCCGCCCCACAGACTTCCGAGTCTCCCACAACGAAAACGCCGCCCCCGGAACAGGGCAAGAGGCCCCGTCCGAATCCCTATTCCCACCTGTTCCGGATCCTGCACTGGATTCTGCCCGTTTCCATGGTGATCGGGGTGGTGACCGGGCTCAGCCTCCATGCCGTGGCCCGGCCCGACTGGTCGCTGTTTTCGGGGGTGATGCCGGATTGGCTCCTTGGCGGCAGGATTCAGATCTACCACCTGGCGGCCGGGATCGTGTCGGCCTCCGGGGTGGTGGCCATGTTCTTCCTCTATTGGCGGCGCCGCAAGCACCGCAGAACGAACCACCTGGTGTTGCTGGTGGCGGGAGTGGCGCTGGCGGCAACGGGGCTGCTCATGCTCCACCCTCCCACGCCCGCGTGGATCTACGTTCTGGCGCGCACGCTCCACTTCGCGGCCGGCGCCGTTGTGCTGCCCCTGGCCCTACTGTGGCATTTTGGGGAAGGGATAATTCGCTACTTCCGAGTGCTCGTTCCGATTTTCCATCCCTGGGCGTCGCCGCGGCCGAAGCAACTCCTGGCTTTCGTCCCGCTCTTGATCGTGGCGGCGATCTTGATTGTCAACATCCTGCCCGCGTCACTCGCCGGGCGGCAACTGATCGCCACGCGAGTGGAATCGCCGGGCGAGAACCTGGCGACCCTGCCCTGGGATTCCGCCCGCCCTCTGGTGATTGAACTGGCGGACGGTTCGGGATTCGACCATGGCCGAACGCGGGTCACGTTGCAGGCCTTTCATGACGGCGAGGAGATCTTCGTCCGGGCCCAGTGGTTGGACCCGACCGAGGATCGGCAGTACCAGCCGTGGCAGAAAACCGAGGACGGCTGGAAGCAGTTGCTCACCGTGGCCAACGACGAGAGCTACTACTACGAAGACAAGTTCTCCCTGGTCTTCCCGACGAAGACCGACTGGCAGTTCGAAACATTCGGCTGTGCGGCCGCCTGCCACGCCGGCGTCGGCGAGGGCCACGCCTACGGGAGCAAGGGGTTCGACACGCCCATCGACGTCTGGCACTGGAAGGCAACGCGTGTCGATCCGGTGGGTCAGATCGACGACAAGTACTGGGCGAAGCTGGAAGACGGCGGGGAAGGCGGACGGCACGGCGACCCGAAGGAGGGCGGCGGGTATAAAAAGAACTCGCCCAAGGAAGGCAACCACCCGGCGTTCCTGCCGGCAACTCCCGAAGCGGTTTCAAAAGGCGGCATCTTCGCCGACCAGGCCGTCGCCTGCGAATCTCCCGAGGCAGCCGAACTGGCCAACAAGATGCCGGTCGGAACAATCGTGCCCGGCATCGTCTTCTCGCCGTTCCAGGGCGATCGCGGCGACGTGCGATGTCGTTCAATCCACCACGACGGCCATTGGGAAGTCCTCATCCGCCGCAAGCTCGACACGGGCAGCGAGTTCGACACCCCCTTCATCCCCGGCCGCAGCCACACCTTCGGCTGCGCCGCCTTCGACCATACCTCGAAGCGACATGCCTACGGGTTTGAGGTCTATAAGTTGAAGTTGGAAGAATAGTGAGGGGGATAAATACGAAATCCGAAATCCGAATCTCGAAACAAATCCAAAACTCAAAATCCGAATGCCTCAAACGGAAGACGTGACGCGAGAGGTTTCTGTCATTGGAGAATTCGTGCTTGTTTCGGATTTCGAGATTCGTATTTCGTATTTTCCCCGTTTTGTATCGTATTTCGTATTTCCTACTCGTAGGTGAGCCACGCCGTTGCTTGGCAATCTGTGTCGCACGTGAATCGCACCCAGTGGGCGCTGAAGCCGGCGGGGAGGGGTTGCGTCCACTCGACGCCTGCCTTGAGCGGCACAGTCTGATAGGGATGCCAACCGCTTTGGTGGTCCACGTCGAGCTCCACGGTCACCTGCACGTCGCGGTCGGCCTTCAGAGTGAGCGTTTTGCGATCGTAGCCCGTCATCAGGTAGGGATCGGAGGGCTGGCCGGCCTTCACGGCCGAGTCCTTCCAGGGGCCGCCGTGGCCGACCGGCTTGCCGAGATGCCAGAGGTCGTCGATGCCGCCGAACCAGAGGGCGGCGTTCTTTTCCTTGTCGGCGAAGACGTGGCCGTCTTCGGTCGCATTCGGGCGCACTCCGGCTAGAACGAGCAGGCCGTTCCACGTGCAGAAATCGGTGATCTGCTTCGAGTGGCTGCTCACGGGGCGCATCTTCTCGTACTCCGGTCGGCTGCCGTCGCCGCGAGGAATCTCGTAGAACGTGCCGTGCAGATTCGAGAGGAATCGTTCCGATTCGACTTCCCGCGTTCCCCGCGGCCATCCCGACGCAAAGGGCTGGTCATAGGCCTCGCTGCCCTTGGGCAGACGCAGGCGTCGCTTGCCCTTGGTGATGATGACGGAAGCGTCGTCGACCTCGAATTCGGGCTTCACCTCCAGTAGCTCGGCCAGTTCCTCGTCGGCCGAGTCCGGGCGAAACATGAACGTGCCCTTAACGAAGTCGAAGTAGCGCTCGCCGTCGGCGATCACCCGCAGATTCCGGTTTCGCTTGGCCGGATAGACCTTGGCTGCAAGGGCCTTGTCCGCATCCGCTGCCGCCAGGCCGGCGAAGAGCGATTCGTCGACGGGCGCCGGTTCCTGGTCGGTCAGATGGAAGTAGGCCGTGGCCACGCAGTCCTTGTCGGCCATGAGGCGAATCCACTCGGCTTTCAGGTCCGCGGGCAGGAAGTGGGTCACGCAGCCGTCTTCAGGAACCTCAATCACGCAGTATTCCTGCCATCGACCATCGCCCTTGGTGTCGACCTCCAGGGTGAAGCGAACCGGGCCGGTGCTGCGAGGAGCGGTTCGTTCGATCGGCGGTGGGACGGTCACCTTGGCGCCCGCCGCGGGCTCGATCTTCAGGTCTTTCGCATCGCTGGCCACGAAGGCCGTGTGGGGCATGCCGTAATCGCCCGGCTTGTGCTCGGTGGCGTTGCCGGGAATCTCGACAATACCCGGCTCGAACTGGCGTCGATAGACGAAGTCCTGGTAACCGTTTCCCCAACGCATGGTCAGGTCCGTCTTGGTCCAGTCCGGGCCCAGATCCGGGTTGCCGCGCACGTCGACCGCCAGGTAAACCGTAATCGGCCGATTGACCTGGAACGAATAGCCGGGAGCCGGATGGTGGAAGTTGCCTCGGTTGATTGTCACCCGCGGCAGATCTGCCAGCCGATCGGGCATCTCCTGAATGGGTTGTTGGTCCGAGGCTCTGAGCTGCGAACCGTCCAACGGGTGCGATATTTCGCCGCCGAGCGCCAAGTGGAGCAGCCGCCCGTCGAAACCCGCGATCAGGAAGGGATCAGAGGGCGTATTGGCCTTGATTTCGTCGACCACCCAGGGCCCGCCGTAGCCATTGGCCGGTCCCCATTTGGCAAGATCCTCGTACTGGCCGAACCAGAGGTTCGACTGGGGCTGGCCGGCCATGGGGTTGCCCTGGATGCTGGTCTCGTCGCTGGCAAGCACAAGCCGCCCGTTCCAATTGCAGAAGTCGGGAATGTAGCGGAGATGGCGGGCGAGGGGCCGCAGGCCGGCCGTGTTGGCGGCGGAGAAGCTCTTGGGGAAATCGAAGAACATGCCGTGCATATCCATCAGCATTCGCCCCTGGCCGATCTCGCGAATCCGGGGCCATTCGGTGTACCAGCCGTGGCGAGGATCGTTGTTGTGGGCGGCCTTGGGCAGAAGATAGGTGAGCCACTCGCCGCCGTCGAGGAGTTTCAGCCGCAGCGACCGGCGGTCCCAACCGATGGCCCAGAGGGGTGACTTGTCGTCCGGGGCGCCGTAGATGCCGCCCGGGCCGGTCACGTCGGTGTATTGACGCCGTTCGATGATCCGCCAGTCCCTGCCATTGAATTCGGCCAGCACGCCGCACTCGTCGTCCGATTGGGCCGGGCCGCCGACGAGCAGATCTTTGTAGCTGCCGGAGGCGTGTTCGCCGTTGTTGGCCCAAACGAGCCGCCCCTGGGAGGTGTAGCCGCCCTTGCCGTGCCACCCGGGCACGGGCTTGTGAAACAGCTTGGTCACCTCCAAGGTGTGAACATTCACCTCGTAGAGCATGCCTTCCATGTCGCAGTAATAGACCATGTTGGCCGGATCGACCAGGTGCCGGGCAATGGCGGTCATTCGTCCCGGCATCACTTCGGGAGAGATCACGCGGACCTTGCCCGAGGCATCGATCAGGTAGTTGCCGATGAGCAACTGGTTCGACTCGCGATGGATCATCCGAGCCGCCGGCGTTCCGCCCACGCTTTCCGGATGAATCGTGATGTTCAGGTCTTTGTCGATCGAGTAGAGCTTGTGTTCGCTGCCCCTGGGCTTGTGGGGAGCATAGTTGACCATCCACAGCTTGCCGGCCCAGGGCACGACGGCCCCGATCCCGCATTCGTCGTGGCCGCCCTGCGTGTGGGCCCCGCCGCCGCTGTAGACCCCGTAGGTCGTCAGATGCGGATAGACTCCGCTGATGAAGAGATCCGTCCGCTCGGCCGGCGCCTCGTCGGCCATGGCAGCTTGCCCCGTCGTGGCAAAAACAACGGCCGCCATCCCAAGCACCATCACGGTCTTCAAGGAGCACCGAAGCTGAACACACATTACACGATCAATCATGGCATATCCCAGTATTCAAGGTCATTTCTGTTCGAGCCAGACCAAAGCAGTATTCCCAGCACTCCCCTCTCGATCCACTTTCCCCCCAAAAAAACATCTGCGTCCATCTGCGTCATCTGCGGACTCGAATTACCGTTCCTCGTCCGAAAGCCTCAACTCCAACGTAGGCGGCGCCGCCGACGGATGTTGGTGATTAGCGAACGCATGCACCAGTCCCGGTGGACGCCGATCCGACGTATCGCGAACGACGATCAGGGTGACGATCCCGTTCGTATCCCCATTCAAGAAATCAGCAAGCGCCGACCCCTCGATCGAAACTTGCCCCGTCTGCTTGCCGCGGGGCACCGCGAACTGGCCCAACTTGCCAGCAAGCCGGCCGTCCAACTTGCCGGGGGCGTCTATGTTGGCCGGGGCGGTTTCCCATTGCAGGTTGGAGGCCGTCCACTTGTCGAGCGACTCGTCCATCAGCCCGTAGACGCTGAAGGTCGAATCGGGGACGAGCGAGGCGTAGCCGAACCCGCTCGGTTGGAGCGTGAGGACCAGTCGCGCCGATTCGATTCGCTGCCCTCCGAGCGACTGCAGGTCGAAGGCCAGGTAGCCCTTGCGGCGATACTCGTCGTTGCAGTTCTTGACAAAGACGAGATGGGGATTCGCGTGATTGTGGACATTGCTTTGAATGACAGTTGCGTCCCCGCCGCGGCCCGTCGCCGTCGTAATCCGCACGGTTCCCTCATCCACGGTGGACCGAGTCGGAATGTCGCTCACAGCAGGCTCCGCAGGTGACGGCTCAACATCGTCGAGCCGGTCTTCGCCGACGACGGTCGTCTGCTTCTGATGGAGGCGTTGAACGGTCTTCGACGTGGCGTGCTGGACCTCGACCTCGCCTTCCAGGACGTCGACTGTCGCCGTTTTTCGCTGCGAGTCGACGGTGACGGCGAACATCGTCCCGTAGTCGATCACGCTCGCCGTAGGGGTATCGAGGGTGAAGCCGCGGGCCGGCTCGGGCACTTCCACCACGGCGGTCCCTGAATGAAGCGTGCCGTGCATGCCGTCGCGAAGTTCCAACTCGGCCGGACCTTGAAGCACGACCTCCGCGCCGGAGTGGAAGCGGATCGTGGCCAGCCCGAGTTGAAGCTGAAGCCGCCCTGGAGCCAATTCGGAGCCCAGCGTGGTCGGCAGGGTATTCGATCCCCAACTGGCATTCTCCACGCGGGTCAGTTGGGCAACCGGCCTGGTGGCGTGGGGAGGGAGCAGCCAACGACCGATCCAGACGGCGGCAAATGCACAGGCCGTCAGGGCAAGCAACAGGGCTGCTCGAGACGCCAGGAGGCTTCTGCCCGTTGTCGCGGGCTTTGGGGTCTCCGTCGCAGCGAGCGACTTGAGGCGGGCTTCTTCCCATTGAAGCTGCGCATGCTGGCGTGTCAGATCGAGGTAGAGCTGTCGTGCCTCGTCCTCATCGGTCAACAACTGCTGGAGTCGGGCCAGATCCTCGGCGGCGATCCGGCCGTCGATCATTTGTTCGAGCCAGACGACGAGTTGTTCCCGATCGGAAGCGTTCATGGCGGTCACTCTCCTACGGGATCCAGGCAAGCGTGATCCGAACAAACGCACTGGCGGAGCGCCAATCGAATCCGACTCAAGGCCCGATAGGTAGCCGCCACGGAGCGGCCCATTTGTTCCGCCACTTGCTCGATGGCCAAGTGCTCGAAATAGCGAAGAGAGAGCATCTTGCGATGAACGGGCTGGAGTTGGGCCACGCAGTCCATGAGCGACGCCATTTGCTTCTCTCGCCTGGCCGTTCCTTCTTCAAACGCCTCGGCCAGCATTCGGCAGCAGTCTTCCGAGAAGCAGAGCCGCTCGTTTTCGCGAGCTTTTCGTTTGCGGAAATCGAGCACCCGGTTGAAGGCAATTGCCCTGGCCCAGGCCCCAAAACTGGTCCCCTCCTGGAACTGGTGGAAGGACCGCCAGAGGGCCAGCTTGGTTTCCTGCAGAATGTCTTCCGCGTCGGGCCTGTGGGGCAGCAAAGTGAGCACGTAGGCCGTCAGGACCCGTTCATTCTCGGCCAGCAGCCGAATGAACAACTCCGCGCGGTCGTCGCCGGGAGCCGGTTGATTGGCAGGAGGTGGGGAAGAAGACTGATGAACCATACCAATAGAGTGACGCAGCAGGGCATCTTGGACAAGAATTCTCAAGATTTCTTGTGATTTTTCACGTTTGGCTGAGCCCTCCCACCTGGGGGTTGCGTGAAATAGGAGCTGCAATCTGCCGGCGCCCTGCTTGATCGAGATGCCGCGGAGTGTTCCCATAGCCTGGAAGAGATTGCCGAAGGCGATTGTTCGCGGAGCAAACAACGACTCTTAGGTTGAGGTAGATCAAGCCATGCACGTGCGAACGCTGCTTATTCTCACTTTCGTCTTGTTTGCGGTTTCATCGCTTGCCCCGGCGGAGGACCTTGCACCCGGCTATGTCCAGGGCGACGGGGTGGTGACCTACTCTTACGTGCCCAACAAGCAATGGTCGCGGCAGGAAGCGATCGGCATCCTGCCCTACCTGTTCGAATACGAACTCTTCGCCTGGGACGACGACAAGCCCTTGGAGACGCTCCATCGGGAGAACGTCCGCCGGATCGACCTGGCCAGCCAGTGGTCCACGGCCACCATGTTCTACGCGCGCCGACTCCACTTTCGCGACGAGATCATCAACCTCATGATCCGGGCGTTCCATCGCCGCCAGTTGATCATCCTGCGCGACTACTGGCAGCCCGGCGACGACCACGAGGCGTTCGACAAAACCCGCGACATCCTTCGCACCCTCTGGGCCAGCCGCGACAAGCCCCTCGTCAGCCCGGAAGGCGAATCGGCTACGGGCAGGCAACTGATCAACAACATCCTCATGGTGAAGGCGGGCGACGAGAACTTCACGCGGCTGAAGACCAAGGGGCTCGCCACGATCTACCGGACCTTTACCGACCGGGTTCAGAACTGGGAAATCAAGGAAGGCGAGCGGCCTTTCCGCCACATCAAGGGCTGGTACAACCTCGTGGGCTTCGCCGCGTGGGATTTCGGAAGTCCCTGGGCCTCGGGCCCCGACGACGAGGCCGAGGGCCGGCACAAACTGCCCGCCAATACCCAGTGCATCGGCGTCGACGTGTACGACTACTGGTGGCACGGAATTCCCTACGATCCGGTCCTGCCCGAGAATCGGGCCAAGGTGCTCGCCCGAGTCGACGAGTGGCACAACATCCGCACGAAGTATTTCCCTGCCGGGGTGCGGACCCATGTGGGTGAGGATTCCAGGAACCCCGCAACCTGGACTCCGGAATTCTGGAGCGATACGCACGCGCTCTTGAACGGCCTGGATTTCGCGGGGGCCGACCGGGCCATGATGATCTACATCGGGCTTTCGAGCAGCCTCCAGCGCGGCACGTACACCACACCGGTCGAAACCATGGACGCCTACTACGACAATCTCAAGGCAGGGCCCTGGGTCGGGCTCTCGTGGTGGACGAGCGTCGGGCGCCTGCATCCGAAAGAGTACTGCCAGGGAACGCTCGGCTACGTGGACAAGACGCTTCTGCACTGCACGCCCGAGCATCCCGAAGGCGTACCCTACTCGCCGGAGGAACAGGAACGGCTTCGCAGCCAGTTTCTTGCTTCCCGGAAGCGGATGTTCGAGGATGTGGTTTACGGTCAGTTCGGGCATCTCAACGGTTCGAAACCGGTGAAGGCAGGACCTTCGACGCGAATGCACGAATAGGTTTTCTGATTCGGGCGGGATCTCACGGAAACACAGGTGGATCACACGGAGACACAGAGGAAGAGCGAATCGGAGCCTGTAAGAGAGGCTTGAAAACGGGCAGTGCTAAACCGCCAACGACCTGCTATAATGCGTCTGCCGTGAATTTCTGGGCAGCGTGCTGCTGGCATGCCGTCGTAAGTGCGTTAGCCGAAACACCTGACACCACGGCAAGGAGCGAACGGAGATGAAGAACGTTCCTGTACCCGCGGGGCTCAAGTTCTTCTCGAATCTGATACTGCTCGGCGCCATTGCCGGCATTGTGGACGGAATCGCCTATTTCCTTCATCTCCGCGCCCAGGGGATTGGGATATTCATGCGTGTTCCCTGGGGCGTGCTTTGGTCCTATGTTTCGACGTTTCCTGGCAACCTGCTCACCATGCTGTGGCTTGCGCCTTGGGCCATTGCCTTCGTCGACCTGTGCGTTTCTCGCTCGCGGAGGGCGTCGTAACGTGTCATCGCGAGCGAATCGGCGGAATTTCCCGTCAGTGTATTATTCCACTTGAAACTCAATTTACTCCAATGATCAAGCAGTTCACTCTACTCCTCTCTTTGGGACTTCTTCTCGGCTGCGGTTCACAAGACAGGTCCACACCGACTTCCCTGCCGAACGACTCCGGTATTGAGGAAAAGCCCACCGAGGATCCCGTCGCTATCGTCGAGGCCGCCATCGGGGCGCATGGAGCGAATGAGTTCGAGAAGATCAAGGCGGGTACCTTCACCGTCTTCACTCGCGGCTATGTTTCTGAAGAGATGCAGGACGAGATAACCACCACCTGCATATTTCAGTTTCCCAACCAAGTGAGTGAGAAAACGACATCTGTTAATAGGTGGCTCAAAGCGGACTTGCCTCCGTCTACCTTCAATCGCAGCTACCTCTGCGATGGCCGTCATGCGTGGGAACGCGAGGGCGATGGCCAGTACCGTCCCACTTCGGAGGTTCGCCGTGTTCAGAACGGGTATCCGTTGCGACTCATCTCGGAACTGCTCATGTTGCGAAATGGAGATGTCTCGCTGCTGTATGTAGGGGAGGAAGAAGTCGCTGGCCGTGCTGTGATCGTCATTCGGCTAACAAGGGAAGGCCAGACGATCTCCGAGATTGCGTTTGATAAGGCAACGAAGCTGCTCGCGAAGATCTCAATGGTTTCGCACAATCCGAAGGCCCGCCGAATGGGTCAATCGGAAACTTGCTTCTCTGATTACCGTTCCTTTTCCGGGCTGCTTCTTCCGACCAAAGAGGCCACCTGGCTGGATGGTGAGATATTTGTCGAAAAGACGCTCAACGAGTTTGCGATCATGGAGGAAGTGGATTCCAGACAATTCACTCCGGGTGGGGCGGCTGTTTTGCCGGTGTCTCCGTGACGTTTGGCTCTGTACGTCATCTTGCCATGGGGCGGAGATATTGGGGCCGTTTATCGCTACCGCCCCACCACTCGCACCGCCACCTCATCCGCGTCCAGCTCGATCAGGCCGCCGTGGGGGAGCGTTGCGTTCCAGCGGGTGTGGCCGATGGGGTAATGCATGACCACGGGCACGGTCAAGCTGCCGAAATACTCGCGGACGATGCGATCGTACTCTTCCACGTCGGCCTGGTCGTCCTCGGTGAAAGTCCCGATGACGGCCCCGGCGACCTTGTCCAACACGCCCGCCAGGCGAAGCTGCGAAAGGTCCCGATCAATCCGGTAGGGCGCCTCGTCGACGTCTTCAATCAGCAGGATGGCCCCTTCCGGCTGCAACGCATAGGGCGTGCCGAGGGTCGAGCAGATCAGCGTCAGGTTGCCGCCCAGCAATCGGCCCCGGGCCTTGCCGCCCACCACGCGGACGGGACGGCACTCGTCGGGCAGCTCGATCGTGTAGCCCGAATCCTCTTCCGGCTGCTCGTCGGCAAACACGGCCCGGCGAAACCAGCGAGCCGAAAAGGCATGGGCCGGGTCCTCCTCCTGCCACAGGTTGCTCATCGGCATGGGACTGTGAAAAGTCACAAGCCGAGTCTGAGAAGCGACGCCCAGGTGCAGGGCCGTGATGTCTGAATAGCCGATGAGGAGCTTGGGCGACTTGCGGAGCGCGGCGTAGTCGATTCGATCGAGGATGCGGGTCAGGCCGTAGCCGCCGCGAACGGGGAAGATCGCGCGGACCTCCTCATCGCGAATCGCAGCGTTCAACTCGTCCGCCCGCTCGTCATCCGAACCGGCCAAGTAGCCCAGTTCTCGATCGGCCAGATCGTCGGGGACCCGCACTTGGTAGCCGGCCGCGCGAAGTTTCTCGGCATAAGCACGAACGGGCGCCCAATCGGCCGGGCTGGCCGGCGCCACGAAGGCGATCGTGTCGCCGGGCTTCAGTGCCGACGGGCGAATCCAATCGGGCTCCTCGGCAAACGCAGTGGTCGCCACCAGAAGAAGGAAACTTGCCAGCCTCAAGGTCGCAACACGACGCATCGCTCGATTCCTGTCCGTTGGAGTCCAGGCTTCAGCCTGCCTTCGCCCTGCCACAGCATGCCTCTCCGAGGCGTGTCTCGCCTACTTCACCGGCAATCGAATCAGCGTCACGCTGTAGGGCGCTGCCGTCAACTGGCCGGCGAAGTCGACGCCGGCCTGCTCCTTCACGGCGATCGGCTGGGAGTCGACCGTGTTGAAGGCCTTGGGATCTTCGCCGGCAATGGACCAGAGCGTTGCCTTTCCTGCCATCTGGATACCCGGCAGGTCGATCGCCACGGTCTTCTCCTCGCCGTTGGAGTTGACCACGCCGATCGTCAGGGCCTTCCGGTCCGCCGTCCAGGCGGCGGCCACGTTGACGTTCGCCTCGGCGCAGTTGCCCGAGACCTCGACGGGGATCGTGCCGTACTGCTTGTGGTAGAGCATGAGCGGCAGGGCGGTGGTCGAGAAGAAGGCTCCCGTCTTGGTGGTCTTGATGCAGCCGATGACGTTCACCGTTTGGGCGTAGTGGGCCATCTTGATCAGGTCGCTGTTGCGGAAATACTCGTGGAGCCCCTCGGCCACGCCGAGCGCGTCACGCAGCTGGTACACGCAGCCCAGTTCGCCGTACTCGTACTTTCGGAACCAGTAGTTCCATTCGTCCATGGCGATCGGCACAAGTCGTCCCTCGAGATTGGGCAGCGAGGCCTGGAGCTTGCGGTGGTCGTCGGCGATCCTGCGAATGAAATCGGCCAGTTGGGCCGTGTGCTTGGGAATGTCGTCGAGGCGATTCCAAACGTAGAAGTGCTCCGACAGGTAGGTCATCTTGTCGGCGCACTGCTGAAGCATTCCTTCCGACCAGACTCGCTTCTCACCGGGGTCGTTCTTTTCGTTGCGGGTGTGGATGGCGCCCACGCCGACGAGTTGGAGCGTCGGATCCACGTCCCACATGGCGGTGGCCACGCGGTTGTGCTTGATCGTGTATTGCTTCAACTGCATGAAGCCGAGCTGCCAGGGGCCGAACATCTCGTTGCCCACGCACCAGTACTTCACCTGGTAGGGCTGGGCATTGCCATTCTTGACTCGCCACGAGCCGCCGATCGTGTCGGGCGAACCGTTGCAGTATTCCACCTCCTGGGCGGCCGAGTAGGCGTCGCCGAAGCCGGTGTTGGCGGCGATCATGGGCTCTGTGTCGACCTCGCGGCAGAAATCGATGAACTCGTCGATTCCGAAATCGTTGTGTTCCACGCCGGTCCAGGCCGGGTTGACCCGGGGCGGACGGCGGTCGCGATCGCCAACGCCGTCTCGCCAGTTGTAGCCGCTGACGAAGTTGCCGCCGGGCCAGCGATACATGGGCGCGTCGAGCTGCTTCAGAAGGGCGAGCGTGTCGGCCCGCATGCCGCGAACGTTGTCGGCCGGCATCAGCGAAACCGTGCCCACGAGGCAGGGCGCGCCTTTCACGCGAAGTTCCAGCCGGGCCGTGTCCGTGTCGGCGGTCGCCTGGAACTTGAAGGGGTACTTTTGGTATTCAGTTCCCACGTTCGTGATCTGCACGACCTTGCCTTCCCCCTCGTCGCAGACCAGGGTGACGTCGACGGCGGCTTTTCCGGCCGGCGCCTTCAGCCAGGCGTAGCCCACATAGGACTTGCCGGCCACAACCCCGAGATCGTTTTGACGAATTCCCGAGCCCGCCGCCACCTGGGGTGTATGGTCTCCGACGAAGGAGTCCTCCGCGATCATGGTCACCCCGGCCGAGTCGCCGAGGATTTCCCAGGGCGAGGCCCCGACGACGGGGAATTTGCCGCCCAGGTCGCCCTTGTAGGGATCGTACTCGGCCGCAACCGGGTAATAGAACTTGCGATCTTCGAGCATCTCGGCCCAGATCCCGCCATAGATGCAGCGTCCCAGGTGCTCGATAAACTGGCTGTAGATGAAGGGCGAGATTGGCTCGCCTGTCTGGTCGGTGTGGATCGTCGCGTTGAGCGGAGTATCGTCCGCTCCCACGGCTGCCATGGGGAGAAGGAGCAGAAAGACGAACAGCCAGGCGCAGGTCAGAAGGTTGGATTTCATGGGTGGGTCTCTCCAAGGCGTGGAAATTGAGGCGAGACAATCTCTCACACCTTAGAGTAGCCGCATGGCGTCATCAAGTGAATATTACGCAGAAAAACGTCAGATTTGCGCAGGGAGCCCGGCGACGCAGGCTCTTGAACGTGTGTGCCGTCAGCCAGTCCCGTGTGCCACTGTCTACTTGTTGACAGTGCTTCCCTCAACAAACGCTCTTCCGATCGGTCCACGTCGCTGATGGCACAGCACTGCTTGGCAAGCAAGCAGTGCCGAACGACGATAGGCATCCCACCCCATGCCGTTCCTCGCTAGCGTTGACGGGTGCGAGCCGCTTGTGTTGTCTCGAATCATCTCTTATTGCATCAGCACTGCTTGCAAGCAAGCAGTGGCACACGCGCGGGCGACGGACGGATTGCTGGGTCTGCATCTGGGGCGCTTTGTGGGGTGTTTCTTGCGAGTCGGCGGAAAGTACTTGCACAGGGGCCGCAATCGTGTATTCTGGGGAGGCGCATCACCGCCTACCCCGGCCGGAGCGTCCGATGGAACTGCAACCGCCTCATCGCAAGAAGGTCAAGCACTATGACATCCCGGGGGACGCGCATCTGTTGACCTTTTCCTGCTACCGCCGTTACCAACTCCTCTCCAAGGATCGATCCCGCCTCTGGTTCATCGTTGCCGTGGAAGAGGCACGTGTCAGGCACGGCTTCCATCTGTGGGCTTGGGTTATTATGCCCGAGCACGTTCATCTGCTCATCTGGCTCCCGCATGCTGGGATGAAGACCGAGAAGATCCTGGCGTCGATCAAGAAGCCCGTCGGATACCAGGCGGTCCGCTATCTTGAGCGTCATTCGCCCGCCTTCCTCAGCAAGTTGACGGTCGTCAACGCCAGCCGCACTTATCACCGGTTCTGGCAACCCGGTCCCGGGTGGGATCAGAACCTTTTCAAGCCAGACGCCATCCACAACGCGATTGACTACATTCACAACAACCCGTTGCGGCGGCGTCTCGCGGCCGAGCCCTGCGATTGGCTCTGGTCCAGCGCTTGCGATTGGGCCGGAATGGGTCATCCTTACATCCAAGTAGATCGTTCCGTCCCAACTCTCTATCCGGACCGCCAGTAGGGGCCGGGTGACTTTGCCAACGCGCGATATGCCAGAGCCGTGTGCCACTGTCTACTTGTTGACAGTGCTTCCCTCAACAAGCTCTCCCGCCCTACCACAAATCACACTGCCGCCCGTTCTGCCAAGCCCTCTTCTGAGATCGGTCCGCGTCGTTGATGGCACAGCACTGCTTGACAAGCAAGCAGTGGCACACGGCCGTTGGTTGTCGCTGTCGAACAGGGCCACCCAGCCACGTTTTGGGCGCAAGCTGACGGGACCCTTGTCGACGCTTCAGCACGTAGTGTACTCACTCCGGTTGGCCAGTCCCACCAGCCCGCTGACGAGGAACATGGCAGCAATACGGAGACACGACCTCTTGTGGCAGAGCCACCCCGACGATTTTCCGACGCTGCCCACTGAGATGGAAGACCGGATGCGGAAAATCATCAGCGCTTGCGATTGGGCCGGAATGGGTCATCCTTACATCCAAGTAGATCGTTCCGTCCCAACTCTCTATCCGGACCGCCAGTAGGGGCCGGGTGACTTTGCCAACGCGCGATATGCCAGAGCCGTGTGCCACTGTCTACTTGTTGACAGTGCTTCCCTCAACAAGCTCTCCCGCCCTACCACAAATCACACTGCCGCCCGTTCTGCCAAGCCCTCTTCTGAGATCGGTCCGCGTCGTTGATGGCACAGCACTGCTTGACAAGCGAGCTGATTCTATGAAAGAGAGGTTCTCCTGGTGTAGTAGAGTTTGTGAGTACACTACTTCCCCCCACTACTCCAAGGAGAACCACTGATGTTGTACCTCGCAATTGACCAACACCGCAAGCAATTGACCGTGAATATCCGCAACGAGGAGGGCGACGTGCTCGAGAAGCGTCAGGTGAGCACGGAATGGGAGCGTGTGCGGGCGTTTTTCGCGGGGCTCCGCGAGCGGTCGGAGCCGGAGGGAGGGTTTGTGACGATTCTGGAGATTTGCGGGTTCAACGATTGGCTGCTCGAAATGCTGGAGGAATACGGTTGCCGGGAGACGGTGCTGATCCAACCCGAGAAGCGGTCCAAGAAGAAGACCGACCGCCGGGACGCCGACGCGTTGGGTGAGCTGCTGTGGGTCAACCGAAAACGGTTGCTGGAAGGCAAGCCCGTCCACCAGGTGCGACGGGTGCTCCCGCCGGAGAGCGAGGAGCGTCGGGATCGTCAATTGACCGCGTTGCGGAAACGGCTGACCCAATTGCGAACCAGAACCATCAACCGGGTTCAGCACATGTTGCTTCGGCATAATCTTCAGCAGGAATGTCCGACCAAGGGGATCAAGACGATCAAGGCTCGCAAGTGGCTGCGTGAGTTGGAACTGGACTGGATGGATCGTTTGGAGTTGGATCAACTGCTCGACCAATGGGAGCTGTGCGACAAGCAACTCGACGAAGCGGAAGAACGAATCAAGGAACGTCAGCAGAAGGACGACACGGCCATGATCATAGCGACGCTTCCCGGAGCGGCGGCCTATTCGAGCCTGACGATTGCCAGCCGGATCGGGCCGATCGATCGCTTTCCGCGAGCCAAGAGCCTGCCCAATTTCTGGGGCATCACACCAGGTTGTCGTAACTCGGGCGACGTGACCGATCGCCTTGGCTCCATCACCAAACAGGGCAGCAGCATCGTTCGCGGCATCTTGGGGCAACTGGTGCTGCACGTGTTGCGGCGCGACCCGTACATGAAGCAGTGGTATCAGCGAATCAAGAAACGGCGAGGCTCGAAGATCGCCCGAGTCGCCGTAATGCGACGCCTGGCGGAGATCATCTGGCACATGGTCAAATACAGACAAGCCTATGTGCCTGGCGGTCCGGAAGCCTGGAAGAAGGTCTACGGAACCAAACCCTAACAGTTCAGCCTCAGTTCAGGCTCGACAGAAGGGGACCGTCCCTTCCACCTTCCCCATCACTCCGGCCCCCAAAAACGCGGGGCGAGGGCCGAAGTGACGGTGAAGGCGGAAGGGACTCCCGAGAACCCTTTTTGAATCAACCGAAGACACGATGAGGAACAACACGGATTGCTGATGGTTGCATCGGCCCTCCTTCCGTAAGGAAGAAGAGGCCCTCGCGACACCCAACCAGTCTGCTGTGCCACTTGGACTTGGCCCCAGCGGCCAAGCGTCAATGCTGAATGAGACGGTAGGTGTCGGCGAGGCGGTCGCAAAGACTATTCGGTGTCAGGCCTTGCCCTGAGCGACCTGCGAAACAAGCGCAGGCGGAACCACGAAGGGATGTGTTGGGGTGCAGCCGCAGTGAAAAGAACGGCGCAACAACCCCGAAATCAAGACCGTGAGCGACAATCGACAATCCGCAATGAACCTCCCCTACGCGTTCGACCTCCCTGCCGCACGAAGGCAGAGGAAAGGCAAACGCGACGTAACGACGTTACCATTCTTCACCCCCAGAAAAGCCCTCTCAAAAGGGCCGTGCGCGGAACGTACGCGCGAAAAACACCAGGAATCCTCTTGACAAGTTAATCTCTTTCAGGGAAGTGGCACACGGCCGTTGGTTGTCGCTGTCGAACAGGGCCACCCAGCCACGTTTTGGGCGCAAGCTGACGGGACCCTTGTCGACGCTTCAGCACGTAGTGTACTCACTCCGGTTGGCCAGTCCCACCAGCCCGCTGACGAGGAACATGGCAGCAATACGGAGACACGACCTCTTGTGGCAGAGCCACCCCGACGATTTTCCGACGCTGCCCACTGAGATGGAAGACCGGATGCGGAAAATCATCGGGGCTACCCGTATATCGCCGTCGAGCAGGGGCACCCACCCTTCGCGCATGTGTCTACGTCGATTTTACCAAATCGGCCGGATGCTTGCTGCCTGCGGCAATGGCGGGGAACACGGCTGCCAGGCCGCATAGGAGAAGGGTTGCGGCAAAACCTAGGGACAGGTAATACCAGGGGATCGTCAGCGGCGAGAGAAAGCCGCCGAAGAACGAGATGTAGCGCATCAGGCCGATGAAGCACCACGCGCCGAGAACCCCGAAGCCGATGCTGACGATCGCCGCGGAGAGCGCAATCAGCAACGCCTCGGCCAGGATCAACCGCACCAGGCCGAAACGGGTCATTCCCAGGCATCGCAGCACGCCAAGCTCGAATCGCCGCGTCCGGATCGAGGCGGCAACCGTCCCCATCATGCCGAGCGAAGAGATCATCAGCAGGATGAGCGGCAGCCTGGCCGCCGCCTGAATCACGCTGTCTCCTCGGTTCCCGACGCGATCGTTGAGATATTCGTGGGAACTGACCTTCACCATGGGGCGGGAAATCGCGGCGGCGCCGGCGTCCGCGTGCGTTTCGTCGTCGACCAGTTTCTGGAGCGAACGTTCGAGGTCCGCGTCGGAAACCGTCGGCCCGCCGCTGGCGTCCAAGGTGCGGTCGAACCAGAAATAGGCCGCGTCGCTGAGTTTGAAATCGTCCTGCACGGTCTTGTAAGGAGCGAACATCAGCGCGCCGGAGCGGTATCCGTACTTTCGGACGCCGCTGAGCTTGGCCATCCAGAGCCAGCCCGGAATGCGGGCCACGCCGCAGACCTCGTATTCGATCGGCTTTTCGTCCACCGTGGACGGACCTTCATCCGGTCCGCCTGGGCCGCCTGGACCTCTTCCTCGCATCCCGCCGCCCGGTCCGCCTGGGCCGCGTCCTCGCATTCCGCCACCGGGCCCGCCTCGACCTCGTCCTCCCCCTGCGCGACCCGCTCCGCCGGGGCCGCGCCCGCGCATTGCGCGTCCGCCGGGCTCCGGTTTCAGCAGTTCGAGCTTATCGCCCACGTGCAGCCGCGCGCGGAAGGCGAACGAGTCGGGGATGATGCAATATCGTCCCCCACTGTTCAGTTTCGCGAGGGCATCGTCCCACGTCCCTTCGACCAGGTCGACGTCGACCAGACGTTTGCGATTTCTTCCGTCGGCGCCGAGATCCCTCGGCTGGAAGGCCTTGGCGACATCAAGTCCGAAAACGACCACGCCTGCCCCGGCCTGCATGGGCGACATGCCGAACTCCCCAAACTGTTCCGCCTGGCGTGTCGAAAACAAGGGTTGCTCCAAGGCGATCGGCAGGAACTTGTCCCGATCGACGCCGTCCAGATCTCGCACCGTGTCGATCCGGTCGAGGGGCAGACCTTTCGGCAGGCACGCCACGAGCGTGTTGGGGAGTCGCTCGCTGTGGGTGTATGGAGCAAGCATGGAGTATCCCGAAATCTCCAGGAAGCTGTACACGCCCAGCCCGATCGTCAGCGCCACGGCAGTCCCGAGCGTTCGCCAGAGGTTCGCGCTGAGCTGATTCTTGAGCAGGTTCTTTTCGAGGCAGAGAACTTTGGCGATCGGCGCGGAAAGGAAACGCTCCACCAGGAGCACCACCGTGGGTGTGAGCAGCACCAGCCCGAGGATTTGCGTCGGCAGTCCCACGTAGGTGTACAGGGCCAGCCGCAGCATGGAGGTTTCCGGGCTGACGCCGTAATAGATGACGATCGGATTCACGATCAGCATGGCGGCGCCGAGGAGTCCGAAGACGTAGAACCAGAGCTTCTTCACGTTGTAGATGTATCCGCGGTTCATGCCTTCAAGCGGATTCACCTTCGCCCCGCGCAACGCGGGGATGATCGCCGCAAGCATCGCTCCCAGAAAGGCGGCCACGCCGGAGGTGACGATCGACGAAGTGTCGAGCGACGCTGTTTTGCCTGTGCCGAACACTCCGGGCTGCAGCCAGACAGTCGCCTGGAGCACGAGCCATCCGGCCGACATCCCGACGATCCACCCGAGCACGCAGAGGATCATGCTCTCGCCGAAAATGAGCGCGACGATGTGCCGCCGCTGCATTCCCACGGTCCGCAACATGGCGAAGACGCGACTGCGTTCTCCCACGCCCATGCTGAGCGCGGTGAAGACGATGAGCGTCGAAATAAGCGTCGTGAAAAGGATGATCGCGCTCATGGACGACGCGCTGCCCATCAATCCGCCGCCACCGCCGCCCCGGCCTGACTGGCTACTGAGCGACTCCTGAATATCCGCGCCGTCCATGAACTTCATCGAGATCCCTTCGGACGCCAGGTGCTCGGACCACGACTGCTTGAACTGGGCCACATTCGCCCCGTCGCGGAGGCGGACGTACAGATACTGCGCCTTTCCCTTGTCCGCTTCGCCCAGCGGTTGGATCTTCTCGACTGTTGCCATAGGAACATAGACCGCACTGACGACCGGCGAGATGTCGCCGCCGGGGCGAGCGCGCCGGCCGCCACCAGCCTTTTGGTCGACCAGCCCTACGATCTTGATCTTGTATTCCGTCTCGTCGAGTCGCACGGCCACGTAGTCGCCGACCCGGACGGGCTCTTCCTCCTGCCCCCAAATGCCAAGGCTGCCGGCGGCCCCCGTCCCCATCACGCCCTGCATCTCTTCAGCGCCGGGGTCGAACCAATCGCCGTCTTCCAGTTCGAACGGCGCCTGGTCGGCATCGATGCCTACGATGGTTGGGCTTCCCATGGGCGTTCCGTGACCGGCGCGCTGGCGGCGGAGGACGCTGTCCGCGTCGGTGTACTTCGCCATCGTGTATTTTCCGAACTGCCCGCGGACTTGCCGTGCGGGCGAGACTTGGATGACCAGATCATTGTCCCGCAGTTCGTCCAGCACCTTGGGGTCCACGAAGGCCGGCGCAGACGGCGTCATTCCCGGCATGGGGCGCGGCGATCCGGCTTCCGGTTCGTCAGCCTGCTGCGGGATCATCACCACGTGATAGTGGCCGAGGAATTTTTCGCCCACGTTGTCGAATTGCAGCACGACCAGCCCGATGCTGCCGACGAGCCAGACGAGCATGGCGGACATGGCCGCCGTGGCGATCACGGCAAGGGCGAGCCGCGACCGATGATACCAGGCTTCGCGAAGAATCAGTTTGATCAGGAGCATATTGGTGATTCGCAGTTAAAGGAGGCTGGAGACTGGAGGCTTTAGGCTGGAGGGCTGCGTTGGGAGAACTTGTTGGTGGATTGAGCTCGGCTTGAATCGGCGATCGACTTCACGTCAACAACTCGCGCCTACAGTCTCCGGCCTCCAGCCTAATCGTCCGTCTGTCCGTCCTTGAGATGGATCGTCCGGTCGCCGTAGTCGGCCACGTTTTTGTCGTGGGTGACGACGACGAGGGTGCGTTTCTGCTCCGTGCAGAGCTTTCGCAGCAGGGTGCAGATTGTCGTGCCGTTGGTTGAATCGAGATTGCCCGTGGGTTCGTCGGCCAGGATGATCGCCGGGTCGACCAGCAGGGCCCGGCCGATGGCGACGCGTTGCTGTTCGCCGCCGCTCAAGGCGTCGGGGCGATGCCTGCGCCGGTCCTTGATTTCCAGCAGCTCGAGCAGTTCGTCGAGTCGCGAGTCGGACACTTCCATCCCCCGTTCCAGTTGAGCGGGCAAGCGGATGTTCTCTTCGGCCGTGAGCGTGGGGATGAGGTTGAACTGTTGGAAGACCACGCCGATGTTCTTGCGGCGGAATTTGGTCTTGCGCGAGTCGCTCATTTTGGCGATGTCTTCGCCGCCGATGTGGACGCTGCCCGAGGTGGGCGGCATCAAGCCGGCCATGAGGTGCAGCAGGGTGCTCTTGCCCGATCCGCTGGCGCCCATGACGGCGACAAATTCGCCTTCGGTGATCTCAAGAGAAACGTCTTTCAGGGCCTCGACGGTCGTGGGCCCCTGTTTGAAGCGTTTGGTCAGGTGCTCGACTCGCAAGGGAGGGGCCGTCTGGGTTGCAGTGCTCATGGATGACGGAACAACAGTGGGTAGTGGATAGTGAACAATGGACAAGGGATAGTGGACAAGCAACAACGGGCAAGGAGCGACTGTCAGTCGAGAGACGCCACTTCGCCTCCGGCGCGGGTCCAGAGGGCGTGCCACGTGTCGCGGTTGATGGTCTCGCTGACGAACTTCACGCTCCCGTCGCACATGCAGGCGTTCACGCCGCCGGGATGGCGACTCCGCGCGGCGGTGACCTTGGCCGACTTGTACACGAAGTCGGGCGCCTCGTGATTGGGCGTGAGCCGGCCGTTCATGACCGGACCGGTGGGCGAACTGCCCCGCAGCCAAAACGAAAGACGAGTGCCGTTCCAGGAGGTGATGCTCGAAAGGACGGCGTCGAGCCCGCCCGAGTCGGCCGTGTCGGCAATGGTGGCGTAGGCGGTTGTGTAGCCGCGGTAAACCTGAACGTCGGGCGTCGGCTCCAGGTCCGGCGAATCGCCGGGACCGCGGAGCGATTCGGTAAAGGCCAGCGTGTTGGTCGTGCCGTCCGTAATGCTCGCCAGACGAGTTTTGCCGTTGACCCAGCAAAGCCCGTCGGCGTCGGCCATGCCGGGGTGAAACGCGCCGTCCAGCCCGCTGCCCTGGTTCATGGCGTAGTTGGTTCCGGCCACGGGGATGACGGTTCCCGAGGGAAGCGTGAGGTCATGGATCGGGTCTTCCCCGTCGCTGGGGCAGAGGAACATGGAAACGGCCGTTCCGGCGGCTTCCCAAAGCTCCGAGGGCAAATCCGTCTTGCCGGGATGGCCCAGCTCAATGGAGAAGTCGATCAGGTCCTGCAGGCTCGCCTGCTCGGCAAAAGGCAACAACTTCGCCAGCGGGGAATAGTCGTCCGGATAGGCGATGCCCGTCCATCCGGCGTTGGGCAGCATCTCGCGATAGGTGTGTGCGTAGTTGTGCATCGCCAATCCGAGCTGCTTGAGGTTGTTGGCGCAGCTCATCCGCCGCGCCGCCTCCCGCGCCGCCTGAACGGCCGGCAGCAGGAGGGCGATCAGGATGCCGATAATTGCAATCACGACCAATAGCTCAACGAGCGTGAAGGCCGGGCGCCGTTTGTCCGTCATGGTTGCCTCTCCTCCGTGTCTTGGGAAAACGGTGACTGATTCAGGGTCGCTGCGTTTTGGGCTGGCAGTGCGACAGGGCCAACAGCGCGAAGGCCGTGACCAGGTTCGGGTCGCCTTCCATCCAGCGGGAGCTTTCCGTGTTGACCCAGGAGCCGTTCTCCTGCTGCCGGGCGGCCAGCTCTTCGGTCAGGTCGCGGCGCCAGTCGTGTTTCACTCCGTCCGCATCCTTGATGAAATCGTCGCCCAGGACATCCAGCGACTTGGCGAAGGTGTGGTAGTAATAATACAAGCCGGCCGCGCCCATGCCGGGGTTGCTCTTCACGTCGTAGTGCTTGCCGATCCAGGTGACGGCGGCCTTCACGCGAGGGTCGTCGCGTTCCAGGCCCGCGTAGATCATGCTCTTCAGGCCGGCGTAGCTCATCGAGCCGTAGCTCCGCAGTCCTCCGTCAGCGGTCATGCGTTCTTCGTCCTGCCGATCGGCGGCGCAGGTGTAGTAGAAGCCTCCGTCGTTCACTTTGGATGAAAACTTGGTCGTGTTGTGCTCCGTTTCCAGGTTCTGGCAACGGGAGACGAACGTAAGGGCCTGCTGGATGGCCTCGTCATTGGAGTCGGCGCCGCGGGCCTTCAGGGCGTCGACCAAAAAAGCCGTGTTCGACAGGTCCGGCCGCGTGCTGCCGCCGTAGCCCGAGCCACCGTAGTAGATGTCCGTCTCATCCCGGTCGCGGGTTTCGTTCCACTGAACGCCGCGGACGTACTTCTCGGCCTTTCCGAGCAGGTCGTCGTATCGTCCGTCCCGGTTGGCTTCTTCGAGACACATGATTGCGGCACAGGTCTCGTAGTTGCCGAACATGATGCCTGCCGCGTAGATTCCTCCGTTGGCATGAACGCACGACTCCAGATATTTCAGCCCCTTGGCGACGGCCGGGTCCTGGGGGGTGCGTCCGTTTTGGAGCATGGCGGTGACCGCCAGCGACGTGGGGCCTGTGCCGGCGAATTTGCTGAACGATCCGTCGCTGGCCTGTCCGTGGCTGGCCAGATATTGGAGGCCTCGCTGGACGATCTCCCGGTGGAGCTTGGCATCAGGTCCGGCTGGGTCGCCGGGCTCGCCGGCCTGCACGGTTGCGGCCAACACAATGCACGCGAGCAGTATCGGGCCAAGCACGCGCAGCGGATTGACATTTCTGACAAGGCTGTTTGTTAATAAAGAGCGATCCATGAGGCATCTTCTCACACAGTTCCGATGTTGCGTAAGCCACTAACAGAGAGCAATTTGCGTGCCACAGCTATAGATTCATGAGAGGTGGGGCAAACCAAGGGGGTCACAGGCGGGGAGGTGGATCGCCGAGTGCCGTGAATCGCAGGCTGTTTGGCCGAAGGCCTATCTTCACCGTAGCCTGGGGCATCGCCAGGAACTCAGGCGTCCCCATTCATTTGGCCAACGGCCATATTCACGTCTCTCCCATCTCGCGTGGGTTGAATATGGCCTTCGGCCAAAGGTCGCGTTGGGGGCCAAATCCTGGGCCATCGCCCTTGTCCGTCCCCACGAGTACGAACGATACCGACGTAGCCACAACAGGGCCGTTTACGGTCCTTTCCGCCGCAGGCGGTCCTAGGCCCGTGCTTCAGCACGGGCTCGTAAGGCACGGCATCTGCGTCTCGTCCCTGCCGCCGCCTCCGGCGGCGGCAGGGACGAGACGGACGGCGCGAGGCAGGCCAGGCGACCCGCCGTAAACGGCGGGCCTAATACCGCCTACGGCGGACAACGACCATAAATGGCCGTCAATTGCGTGTCGATGCAATCGACAGCCATGTCGAAAACCGCGACACGGGCCGGCCGCCTGCTCATTCAAAGGATAGCCCGATCGATGGCTGCGTTGACTAGGCCGGCTTCAATTAGCTGCAAGTTGGCACACCAAATGCTCAGCCTGATCTGGTCAGCGAAGCACGTGCCGGCGCACAATGGAATTACAAGACCAAGAAATGTCCTGGAACCGAGAGAGCCAAATGGCAACAGAGAACGCACCTGGAACCGATTCCCGGAAGGCCGAGGCATCGGCGGGCTCGCCACTGGTCGTCGAACAAGTCACCAAGCGATTTCGCCAGGGCAGCCAGGTGATCGAAGCGCTGAAGGACGTGTCGCTCACAGTCCAACGCGGGCAGTTCGTGGCTATCATGGGCGCGTCGGGGTCGGGAAAAAGCACCCTGCTCCATGCCATGGCCGGGCTGACCGACATCGACGCAGGGGCTATCTCGGTTGAAGGCCAGGATCTGGCAGGCCTGAACGACTCACGGCTCACCCGCTTTCGCCGCGAGCGAATCGGGCTGGTCTTTCAGGCCTACAACCTGCTGCCCCTGCTCAGTGCGGAAGACAACGTCCGTCTGCCGGTGATGGACCTTCGGCAGAGCGACGAGAAGGTGGCCGCCTTGCTCGATAGGCTGGGACTGACCGCGCGTCGGACGCACAACCCGGACGCCCTCTCCGGCGGCGAACAGCAGCGCGTGGCCATCGCCCGGGCGCTGGTTACCGATCCGGCCATCCTCCTGGTGGATGAGCCGACGGGCAATCTCGACTCGGTGGCCGGGGCGGAGATCTGCGAACTATTGCGTTCTCTTTGCGACGAGCAGCATTGCACCATCGTGATGGTGACCCACGAAGCGAGCGTGGCCCTGGTTTCCGACCGCGTGAAGATTCTCAAGGACGGCCGGATCCTTGGCGGATTCGAAACGGCCGACTTCTCCGACGCCCAGGCCCTCGCCAACGCCTATCAGGACGCCCTTCGCGCGGCCCGCGACGAAGGAGCGGCGTCATGAAGCTCATACGAAAGCTGTCCCTCTCCTTCCTGCGTCAACATCCGTTGCGCGTGTTCCTGACCGTGTTTGCCGTGGTGGCGTCGACCTGCCTGGTCGTGTGGATGGTCAGCGGCTACGAGGCGTTGTTGCGGTCCTACGATGTGTTCGCCGACCGCGCCCTCGGCCGCTACACCTTGTCGGTCGATCCGATCAGCCGCAACTGGGATCGCCACGTGCTGCCCGAGGTGGTCGAGGCCCTGCGTGATGATCCGGCCGTGCTCGCCGCGGAACCCATGTGGGCCGAGCGCGTCGTGATTCAATCGGAGGCCGTGAAGCTCCAGGCCCCGCCCCCGGGCTCCGGGTCGAAGCCGGGCGAGGGCGTCAACGAGTGCCTTCTGCTGGGAAGCGAGGCTCCCGAGTCGCCGTTTCCCCTGGTCCGTGGCCGCTGGATTGCTGAAGGCGAAGAGGACGACGGGCAGTCCGAGGTGATCGATGTGGCCGTGAGCGCCCAGATTGCCGACCGCTACGGCGTGGACCTCAACGACCACCTGATGGTTGGGCGCGACCAGTCGCCCCGGCAACTGCGCGTGGTGGGAATTGTCGACAATCCGCCGGTTCCCATCACGGGGCGGATGGCGGCCAGCATGACCCTGCCCAGTCCGAGCATCGCCGGAATCTACGCTTCCATGGCCGATGCGGCGACGATCTTGAACCGGGAGCCGGTGATCACCTTCGTCGGGTTGTGTTTGAAGGAAGACACCGACGTTCACGCCTTCCGCTACGCCTGGGGTCCCAAGCTGAGCTGCTTCGAGCAGCCCGCCCAGTTCCAGGAAGATCACGACCTGGAAGAGCAACTGGACGAAGCCGCGGCCGCCGAGAATCTCAAGCTCCAGTCCTACGCGGCCACGCTCATGGCCATGCTGCTGGCCTTCCTGGTCATCTTCAACACGCTCAACATGGGCGTTTCGGAGCGCACGCGCCAGTTCGCCATGCTGCGGGCCGTCGTTCTCACGCGGAGCCAGGTGGCCCAGGTCGTTTTCGTGGAGAGCCTGATCATTGCGACCGTCGGATTCGTCGGCGGCCTGGTTGCCGGGCAGGCCCTGCTCGCCCTGACAAGTTCCCTTTCCGGATCGGTTTTGCGTCACGGCGTCCATCTCGGCTCGCTGGGAGTTGCGTTGGCCGCCATCGCCTCCTTCGGGGCGGCCTTGCTGGCAGCGTTCCTGCCGGCCTGGCGAGCCACTCGCGTCCGCCCCCTCGACGCCATGGCCCCGCCTCAAACCGCCACCGGTGCCACCACGCGACGATCCTGGTTTCTGGCCGTGTTGGGACTGGCTTCGATTGCCTTGGCCCCCACGGTCACGTTCCTGTTTCCACCGACTTCGGGCGGCCAGGCGAAGACTCACCTCGCCCTGGCCGTGGCCGGTCTGGCATTCGGCTTCCTGATGCTGGCGCCCGCCATCGTTCGCCTGATCGATCGCTACGTGGGACCTCTGCTCGCCCGAGCGATCGGCCTGAGCCCTAAGCTGCTGGCCCAGCAGATTTCCTGCCACATGGGCCGCACGATCGCCTCGGCCATCGCCCTGAGCGTCGGGCTGACCCTTTTCATCAGCATCCAGGTCTGGGGCTACACGCTCCTGGAGACCTTCGTTCCGGGCCCGTGGACTCCCGACCTGCTCGTCGATTTCGAACCCTACGGGCTCACGGACGAATCGGTCGAAGAAGTTGCCACGCTCCCGGGCATTGATCCCGAGCGCTGCGCTGCCATGGTCGTCGAGCAACCGCGACTCCGCAAGGACCTTACCGGCAGCGCCGAGCGAGCCAGCGTGACCCGGCAAGACAACGTGGTCCTCCTCGGCATGGATCCGCTCCGGGCGGTGGGCAGCTCGAGGCCGCTCTTGGATTTCACCTACGTCCGCGGAAGCCGGGAGGAGGCCCTGGCCGCGATGCAGGACGGACGGGGCTGCATCGTTCCCGAGCACTTCCTTCGCGAGACGGGCCTGGACGTGGGCGATTCCTTCGAACTTGTGCCGCCGGAAAATCCCAAGCGGCCTGCGGCCTACACGATTGCCGCTTCCGTCCGAATGCAGGGTTGGCACTGGATGACCAAGGTGGCGGGTCTGCGCATTCGCACCCACCGCGCCGCCGCCGTCGTGATTGCCGACCTCGAAACGGTTCGCCGCGACTTCGACCTTTCCAATGCACGGCACGTTTGGCTGGACTACGCCGATGGCGAAACCGACCAGGCCGCGGTGGTCGAGCGAGCCCGCGAGTATTACGCGGGAGTTCTGGGGGAAGAAGTTCGCACGGGCAAGCCGAAACGCTCGGGTTCGGGGGCCGAGCGCGGGGCGTATGGCCGGCCCGTTCCGTACGTTCAGCCAACGTCCGCCGACGACGTGCGGCGGTCCATTCGCGGCACGGCGTCCCGTTGGCTGTGGGCCGTGAGTGTGCTCCCGCTCGTGGCCGTGGGCATCGGCTGCCTGGGCGTGTTGACCGTGATCATCAGTTCCGTCCGCGCCCGGCAGTGGGAGATGGGTGTTTTGCGAGCCTTGGGCTTCACCCGGGGAACGCTCGTGCGCCTGGTCGTGGCGGAAGGGCTTTTGGTGGGAACGGTGGCCTGCGTCCTGAGCCTGGGCTTCGGCGTCTTGGCCGGCTGGTGCGGCACGGGGCTATCGCGTTACATGAGTTTCTTCGGCGGCATGCAGCCCGTGCTGGTCATTCCGCTGGGCGCCCTGGCCACCGGGCTGATCGTGGTGTTGCTCTTCGCCGCCCTCGCCGCGGTGGGGCCGGCGGTGCGCGTCGGCCGCACTCATCCTCTCGAACTGCTCCAGCAGGGGCGAAGTGCGTTGTAGGTTGGCTCTCCAGGGCCGACCCCAGGATCTTCGTTGACCTTCGATTCCCAAGGAAGTCGTAGTCGCCTGCACCGCGCGATGCTTGCACGCCGCAGGCTGTGCGGGTCGACTCGGGAGAGTCAACCTACAAGTCGCCCACGCGCGCCAGTCGCGAAGCGACGTCCCTATCAAAGCCCAGGGCAGAGGCAACGTGAGCGCCGCGAACGTTGCCGCCGCCCTGGGGAAGCGAAGACACACAATCGGAGCCACAACGTGGCGGCCCTAAGCGGAATTGCCCGAAATGGCGCAGTCAGCGTACAATACGCCTGGGATTAGGGCCGTCCCTTTGGGACTCGGTTTGGTGGAGACAAGAGAGGTTTGGGGGTTTCCTTCGCATCCCAGGGTTGCGCCAAGGCTCGCAAGCTCGCCATTGGCTCCACCCTGGGCTCTGTTAGGGACGTCGCTTCGCGACTGGAGAGGCGTGGTTGCGTGTCCCGCCATCTTGGGGTAATTTGTCGTCGTTGCTTCGCCGCACGTGCCGGAGAGGGCGACCGGCGGGGATCAGGTAATTCCATGCGTGGAGAACGGGCCGATGGGCGACAGGTCTGAATCACGTGTTACATCGACACTGCGACGACTCGCAACGGCGAACCAACCGCAGGTTCGCGGCGAGGGAATGCAACCTGGGGACTACATTCTGCTTTGCAAGTATCACAACAGGTGCGTCGCCAGCGAGCTACAGCAACGGCTCGAAGAAGACGGCATTCGTGCCAAGACGAAAACGACACGCATGTACGTGTCGTTCTTCGTCACGTTCGAGAATCGAGAGAAAGCCCTGCAGATACTCGACGACTTCGCAGAATCGCACGTGGACACCAGGCCTAGGCGTGTCAGCCGAGATTACGATCTTGTATTCCTGGTCGGCTTCGTAACGATGGTCGTAGCTGCTTTTTCGTTTTTTTCATCGACGTTCACGAGATTGGCGCCGGTAGCCGTACTGATGACAGGCATTTCCCTTTCCATTGTAATCGAGCGCTGGCATCGGCAATATCGGTACCAGGAGGGCACCCACTTCACACTTCGCGAACTCTTCGGCCTCACGACGTTATTTGCTGCGAACCTGGCAATCTGGCGGCTTGCCCTACCATGGTGACGAAGTGCATTGCGGAAGATAGAACATGGAGCAAAGTGTTGCACCGAAGCCAGGGAGTTGGCCAGATGACAGTTGGCCGATGTTCCATGAAACCATCGATGGGCTTCCTTCATGAGCGACGATCAGATGCGTACTGACGCAGCAGATGAACCTTTCCAGTTCAGGCTGAGCACGCTCCTTGTGCTGCCCGTGTTCGTTGCCGTTTTCTTTGCGACAGCCCAGTTGCTCGATCCCTGCATGGCGGTGGCGTTGATGATCCCCGCGGTGCTGGTTGTTGTCGGTTTTCGGCGCCGGACAAGCATCTGGGATATTTTGCCCCTGACGGTCGTTCTGGTGGTTATCGGAGGTGTGTTTCTTGGCTTCATTGTTTCCGACATGTCTCCCGAACCTGCTCGGAGGTCGCAGTGCTGCAATAATCTCAAGCAGATCGGCCTCGCGCTGCACAACTACCACGACCGCTACCATTCATTTCCGCCCGCCTACGTCGCAGACGTGACGGGACGTCCGATCCATAGCTGGCGAGTCCTCCTGCTCCCCTTCCTCGAACAGGAGCGACTCTACGATTGCTACCGATTCGACGAGCCCTGGGACGGACCGCACAACATTCAGCTCGTGAAGGACATGCCCGCGGTCTTTCGATGCCCCAGCGACCAGACCAGGGAAGGGACCTGCACGAGCTACGTGGCCGTGATCGGCCCTGAAACGGCCTGGCCTGGCGAAAGAACCGTCAGCTTCTCCGATATCGTCGACGGAACCAGCAACACCTGGCTCGTGGTCGAAGTCGCGGATTCCGGCATTGCCTGGAGTGAGCCACGCGACCTGCACGTCCTGCAGATGGCTCCGGAGATCAACGCGCCCGCCGGGCAGGGGGTTTCGAGCAAGCATCCCGGAGGCGCCCAAGTGTTGTTCGCCGACGGCAGCGTCCGCTTCATGGCCGGCGCCGACTCGCCTCAGCCCGGCCTCGACCCCAAAACCATTCACGACGCACTCACGATCAGCGGCGGCGAGCCGCCCCCGCAAGATTGGTAGCGTCGGCTTGACTGCGAATCGCGCCGGCTTTCTGCAACTCTGGAACATTGGGGGACGAAAAGTTGCGTGACAATACAACAGAGGAGTATTGGAGCAGATTTCCCGACACCTACGACAAGAAAATGGAGTACGTTGTTGGGAAGGAACTCCTTGGCGAGATCATCCAAGAGCTCAACCGCCTGCCGGATCTGGGAGATCTCGTCGAGTTGGGCTGCGGGACCGGCATCTATACGGAAACGATTGTGTCGAAGGCAAAGAGCATGTTTGCCACCGACCTCTCGGACAGCCTCCTCGCCGTGGCGAGGACACGCATGGGCGATCATCCGAAGGTGACGATCCAAAAAGAAAACTGCATGGCAACGTCTTTCCCATCCGAATCGGTCGACAGCGTCTTTATGGCGAATCTGATTCACGTCATCGAAAGCCCGGGCGCGTTGCTTCAAGAGTGTCATCGAATCCTCAGAAAACGCGGCCTCCTGGTGATTGTGACCTTCACGGACCATGAAATGAGGCTCTGGGAGAAGATCAAGCTGGGACTGCGGTTCGTGAAGTCCTGGGGAAAGCCTCCGGCCCACACGCATTCCTTCTCACCCGAACGTCTTGCCGCAATCCTGGAAGACGCCGGATTCGCCATCGAGACCTTGAAGGTCCTCGGCGTCACAACCAAAGCCCTGTACGTGATTGGCCAGAAATGCGAGTAACTCATTTCCTGTTCGCGTTGATTTCCGCTTTGTCCTTGGCGGCGATCGCGTTCGGCGCCGCGGACGACGAAACTGCTCCTGTCCGTCAAACCGACACGGCCTCGCAGGAAGCGGCTTCGCGCCCTTCGGGCGACGACAAGCCCGAGTCTGCGACAGAGTGTCCCGCCAAGAACCGATCGCAGGCGGTTCGCTCGAAAGTCGCTGCGCTGCATTCTGCGTTGTGGAAGTCTTTCGGGGAGGACTCGGGCGACGTGGACGCCTCGGATTTTGTAGCAGCGGCACTTGAAGCTCAGAGGGACGATGGCGTTGACTGGGACCGCGAATGGGGAAACACCATCGAGCTGTTGCGCGAGGAAGGCGACGTGTCGGATGAACAGTGGGAGCAGTACGTAACCCACGCCATGTCGTACGCGTGTGCCTTTCGTCAGCGGATCCAAGCCAACGTTCCCATTCAGGTGTACTTCCATGAGACTTGCGACGCGCGGATGGGAGAGCCTTTCGTTCAGCCGCTCCACATCGATTACACGTGGCGCGTTGCGTCCGCGGAACTCGTCTACGATGACTCGCAGACCAAGCCTTTGGAAGTGCGCTACTACTTCGACAGTGCTGATGCGGTTGGAACTGCGGAGAATGTCTACGGCAACCGTTTCTGGCAGCGCGAACCATTCTCGTTCTGTCTTCGATTCTATCTGCGCCCGAAGTCTCCCCCGACGAGGAGCCTGTGGCGAACCGGGAAAGCACGTCTCCGATTCCGGATCGACATCGAGTACCTGGACGACGCCCGCGACAGACAGAAGATCGGTTCTCGCCAGTTCAAGTACGAGCAGGAGATCGAGATCGTCGGCAATAACACGCCCACGGTAACACTCACAGAAAGTCCCTCGCTGCGCGAGCGAGTTGCGCAATCGATCCGCGTAAGACACTTGCAGGAAGGAGAGGGAGAGGTAAGCTTGCCGTTTCACATGTCGGGCGAAGCCGTCGGCCTGGCCTGCGACGTCTATGTGCGTCAGGGAACGAAGTCCTGGGAGCTTGGGAGCGTCGTCAGCCCTGTGGAGTCCTCGTTCGGCTACCGGTACATTTCCGCTCACCTGCCGGACTTCGACGCCACGCGCCCCACCGACCTCGTGTTCCGGCCATCGGCGCGATTGGCGGAATCAAGCTCGCACCTGTACGAGATTTGGGGCGAGGAGATCGTGAAGAGGAACGTTTCCATCAATGCTCACGAGTAGCGAGATTGTGCAGAGTCAACCTACGAGGGCTTGCGCTTGCGGCACGTTGGGGGCGTGTCGTGATCTGCTGACTGGGAGTGGACGTCTCCCTGGCAGCAGGTCTGGCCGTCCGACTGACGAGGTTTGGCGGCGGGGCCCGGCGTTCGGGCATACTGACGCACTTCTTCGATGGCGCGGCGAAGGAGCCCGGAATCGACTTCGTGCACATCGACCGGGTTGCCGATCCCGCGGAGCATGGTCAGGGTCAGGCGGCCGCCAAGATGCTGGCGGAACTCCTCCAGGCCGTCCAGGAGGGCGTCGAAATCGGCAAGTTGCGGGTGGTCCAACGTGAATCCCAGGTCGCTCAGGCAGTCCAGAACTCGGCGTGCGTCGGCGGGCGCCAGGCCGAGGGCCTTGGAGGCGTAGAGCGTATCGACGGCGACGCCGATCGCAACGGCCTCGCCGTGGCGCAGGCCGAACCGGCTCATGGCTTCCAGCCGGTGGGCCGACCAATGGCCGAAATCCAGGGGCCTGGCCTCGCGCATCTCGAAAGGATCGCCCCCGCGCGTAATGTGTTCCAGGTGCAACTCCGCCGAGCGACGGATAACCGGCAGGCAGGCGGACAATTGGCGGGTTCGAATCGAGGGGGCCGTTTCGCACAGCGTTTCGAAAAGGGCCGCGTCTTTCAAGAGCGCCACCTTCACGGCTTCCGAAAAGCCGGCCAGAAAATCGCGATCCGGCAGCGACTCCAAGAGACCCGCGTCGTTGACCACGGCCCAGGGCACGGCAAAGGCCCCCAGCCAGTTTTTGGTTTGATAGAGGTTGACGCCGTTCTTCACGCCGATGCCGGAGTCGGCTTGGGAAAGGGTCGTCGTCGGCAGGCGAACCAGTCGCAGGCCACGATGGGCGAGTGACGCGGCAAACCCCACCGTGTCGAGCGCCGCCCCCCCGCCAATCACCACGACATAGCTGCGCCGGTCGAGCCGAGCATCGTGAAACTGGCGCAGCATCTGTTCCAGCACGTGAATATCGTTCTTCATCGCCTCGCCGCCGGCAACGATCTCGGGCGGGCCGGTCACGGTGATGCGCGACGCGTGCTCGGCGCAGAAGGTCTCGATTTGCTTGACCAGTTCCGGCTGAGCTTCCACCACCCGACCGTCCAGCCAGAATTGGACCCGTGCCGGCTGGTCGCCGGACGGCTCCAGCAAGTCCAGAAGAACCTGCCGATCGGCGCCGAACACGTCGCGGGTGAACCGCAATCGGTGTACGAAGGGTACGGAAAAGGCAACGTCTGTCGAACCGGACTCCCAAGATTCGCTCACGAACACACTCCCATTGGCAGGATGCGTCTTGACGCACCGATTCGAGGGTTGCTGGCGGGGGTTGGTGCGTCGAGACGCACCCTACCGGCTTCTGCTCTCGCGATCGGCAAGAAAAGCCGGGTTCTGAATTCTCTTGCTCCATTATAGCGGCAACTTGCGTGCCAGAGAGTTGTCTTCTCTGTGTTTTCTCTCCGTGCCGTCTGTCGTACATCCCGCGATGAATCCAGCTATTCGCCGTAGGTTTTCAACGCTTCGGTTTGGCCGAGGTCCTTGAGCAAGGCTTGCATGCCTTCGAGGTTTTCGCGGAGAACGACTTCGATGTCTTCGCCGCTGGTATGGCCGAGGATGCCGATGGGGCCCTGGTATCCGCTTTTCAGGATCGACTCCATCATGGTCTTCTCGTGCTGGCCCTGGCCGAGGCGGACGATCTTGGGCTTGGCGCCGTCGTTCATTCCATTGAGGTTGAGGCAGAGGAGGTAAGGCTTCAAGGCGGCCAGGCACTCGTCGAAGTCCTGGATGTGCTCGTGGCCGTGATGGAGGTTGTAGACGATCCCTACGTGGTCGGCGGCGGCGTTCTTGCGAAGCCACTGGCAGACGGCGACGAGGTTCTTCGGTTCGCCGCCCCAGCCGCCGTGGTTGTAGAGTCCGAAACGACAGCCCATCTTGCGGGCTTGTTCGACCAGCGGCAGGACCTGGCGGGCGGCCGCCTCGACCTTGGCTTCTTCCGTGTCGGCCTTGGGACTGGGGGCCGTGGTCCAGATCTGGGGATGGATCCCGTATTTCTCGATCAGCGGGGCCATGGCGGGGTGCCAACTCCAGAAGGCGAAGTAGTCCAGGCCGTGGCGCTTGTAGGCGAGGATCTCCTCTTCGAAAGTGGGCACGTGTTGCTGTCGCCAATCGTAAGCGACGGCCTTGATCCCGAGGCGATCGAGCATCTCCGCCCGGGCCTCCGGAGTGCGGTTGTTGGCGTCGAAGGGAACGATGCACCAGGCGACAAGGTTGTCTTTGGCGAAGACGTGCTGAGGGCCCCTTGACTGCTGGGCGGTTGCAGCAGACGCAAGCAGCGTCAGGAGGGTGACCGTGGCGAGCAGGGGAGCTATACGTGTGGATTCGGTGTTCATGGGGGATCTCTGTTGCGCAGAAGCGGGGCTACTGGGGGTACGCTGCCTGTCAGACTACCCGATCCGAGGTGGGCGATTCAAGAGCCCGGCCTGGTCACTTTCTAGCCCGGCTGCTTCCCCTTGCCAGCGGCACGGATTTCCACGCTCGATCGAATTTACCGGGAGCAGCCGGGATCTTGGCGGGAAGTCTGTCTCTGTTTCGCAAAAGCCGGGCTACGATATCCACTCAACTGGTCAGGCTGTCCGATGCGAGGTGGGTGGTTCAAGAGCCCGGCTTGGTCACTTTCTAGCCCGGCTGCTTACCCTTGCCAGCTGCACGGATTTCCACGCTCGATCGAATTTACCAGCAGCAGCCGGGCTCTTGGCGATGTCAGGGACTTCCCATTCGTCTGTCAACAAGAGGCCGTTTTGGCAATGGCGTGGCAGGAAGTCCGTTTCTTCTCCGCAAAAGCCGGGCTACGATTTCCACTCAACTGATTGGGTTACCCGATGTGGAGTGGGTAATTCAAGAGCCCGGCTGGTCCCGGCCTACTCGTCCCAGCCGTTGAGCAGAAGGTCGAAGTCGTGCTCTCCGATGTCGGTGGTGTCGTCGCCCGCGGTGCTGTAGGCCTTGACCCGTTCGAATCCGATGGCTTCGTAAAGCAGGTCGAGTTCGCTGCCGCTGCGGCGATAGAGCCTTACCGTGTCGCCGTCGACTTCGAGGTGGTCGTCGCCCGAGGTGTCGTAGATCCGGGCCACGTCGAAACCGCTTTCGCTGGCCGTGGCGTGTACCACGTCGAAGGCGCGAACGATGACCTCCACCTCCTCGCCGACAAGCTGGGTCTTGTGGGCCCTGAAGTAGACGACGTCGTCAATTCCGCTATCCGGACCGGGGAAATCGGTGAGGTAGGCCACGTCGTTCTCGCCGCTGCCGGCGCGAACCACGATCGAGCCAAACCCGGTGGCCGTGTGATCCCGGCGTTTGCCTTCCATCTGAGCGGCATTCTCGGCCCCGCTGAAATGGAACGTGTCCTCGCCGTCGCTCCCGTTGAACACGGCGATATCCTTGCCGCCGCTTCCGGCGTCGCCAAGAACGGTGTCGAACTTCTTGGCACGCAACGTGTAGCTCGAATTCCGGGCGCGAAGCCGCACGGAGTCTTCATAGCTTTTGAACTTGTCTCCATCCGCGGAGCCATGGAAGACCGCGTCGTCGGTTCCGCCTCGGGTGGCGTAGGCGAGCAGGTCTTCGATTCCAGAGACCTGGACGGCGAAGTCCGCCACGTCGTCGCCCGAGCCGTTGACAAACGAGGCATGATCGGGCCAGGCTTCGAGACTCTCGTTGCCGGTCGAATCGTAGAGCCAGACGGTATCGCGACCCTCGCCGCCGTCGAAGTCGACCGTCGCAACCTCGCTGTCCTCGTAGTGGTAAACGACGTCGTTGATCGTGATCTCGCGCGACGCGGCCGCGTCGAAGGTCAACACGTCCGCGTCGGCCGTTCCGAAAACGGTGATGGCAGTGCCGACTTCGTTCACCAGGTTCGCCAGGAGGAGGGTCGCCTCGGAGGTCGTGCCCGTAACTTGCAGCAAGAGAACGTTGCCTTGCCCGACAGCATAGTCGAAGCGAGGCGCCACCTGCGACGCATCGGCAACGGCCAGCGGCGCGGCCAGGTCGCCCGGATCGTAGAGCGCGAAGGAGAGCTGATCGGCCGTCCACTCGGCATCGGCCACAACAGTGAGCCAACCGTCGTGAGTGGTTTCCAACTGGAACCACAGCTCCTGGCCTGTGGGAGCGAGCGACTCCAATCGGCGGAAGTCGGCCTGGCCGAGGTCTTCGGGAACGAACTCTTCGTCGTTGTCCTCGTTCGTCACCTGAATGTCGTCGGCGTCCCAGCCGTTGTAGGCAAGGTCGTCGCTGACCGCCGCGCCGATCACGACCATGGAGCTCACGTCCCCATCGTCGACATCGTCGTCGACGCCCGTCACGGTCACCGCCTGCGGCGTGTCCCAATTTACGGGGGTGAACGTGAGAGTGACGGGCGAGGCAGTGGCTTCGGCGTCGTTCGTCGTGGAAATGGGGATCGTCACATCGGCCGTGGGTTCGCTTTGGAGGACCACAGTGAAGGAGGCGGTGTCACCATTCTCACTGGTAATCAGCCCCGTAGTCGGAGTAACGGTGATCCCGGGCTCGTCGTCGTCCACGTTGGTGACAGTGAGCGAAGGAAGCTGGTAGTCGTTGTAGTCCGAGTCGCCGCTGGAAACGTCCGTCAGGAGCGTGTACGTGATGTTACCGTCAGCCACATGGTCGTCAACGCCGGTGATCGTGAAGCCCTGGGGCTCGTTCCAGTTGTTGGCGGAGAAGGTCAGCGTGGCCGGCGAGACTTCACCTTCGGTGGCGTTGCAGGTGACGGTGATCGTGACGTCAGCGGTGGGCTCGCTCTTGAGGACCACAGTGAAGTAGGCAGAATCGCCCGCTTCACTCGTCGTCAGCCCGGTGGTCGGGGTGACGGTGATGCCAGGGTCATCGTCGTCGACGTTGGTGACCGTGAGAGCTGGCAGTTGGTAGTCGTTGTAATCGCTGTCGCCAGAGGAAACATCGGTCAGGAGCGTGTAGGTGACGTTGCCGTCGGCCACATGGTCATCAACGCCAGTGACGGTGACGCCTTGCGGCTCGTTCCAGTTGTTGGCCGAGAAGGTTAGCGTGGCCGGTGAGATTTCGCCTTCCGCGGCGTCGCCGGTGACGGTGATGGTAACGTCGGCCGTGGGTTCACTTTGGAGGACGACGGTGAACGAGGCCGAGTCGCCGGTTTCGCTGGTGGAGAGGCCGGTGGTCGGAGTGACGGTGATCCCGGGCTCGTCATCGTCGACGTTGGTGACGGTGAGAGCGGGAAGCTGGTAGTCGTTGTAATCGCTGTCGCCAGAGGAAACATCGGTCAGGAGCGTGTAGGTGACGTTGCCGTCGGCCACATGGTCATCAACGCCAGTGACGGTGACGCCTTGCGGCTCGTTCCAGTTGTTGGCCGAGAAGGTTAGCGTGGTCGGCGAAACTTCGCCCTCGGTGGCGTCGCAGGTGACGGTGATCGTGACGTCAGCCGTGGGCTCGCTCTTGAGGACCACAGTGAAGTAGGCAGAATCGCCCGCTTCACTCGTCGTCAGCCCGGTGGTCGGGGTGACGGTGATCCCGGGCTCGTCGTCGTCCACGTTGGTAACGGTGAGAGCCGGCAACTGATAGTCGTTGTAGTCGCTGTCGCCAGAGGAAACGTCCGTCAGGAGCGTGTAGGTCACGTTGCCGTCGGCCACATGGTCATCAACGCCAGTGACGGTGACGCCTTGCGGCTCGTTCCAGTTGTTGGCCGAGAAGGTTAGCGTGGTCGGCGAAACTTCGCCCTCGGTGGCGTCGCCGGTGACGGTGATTGTGACGTCAGCCGTGGGCTCGCTGCGGAGGACGACGGTGAATGAGGCAGAATCACCCAGTTCACTCGTCGTCAGCCCGGTGGTCGGGGTGACGGTGATGCCAGGGTCATCGTCGTCGACGTTGGTGACGGTGAGAGCGGGAAGCTGGTAGTCGTTGTAGTCCGAGTCGCCACTGGAAACGTCCGTCAGGAGCGTGTAGGTCACGTTGCCGTCGGCCACATGGTCATCAATGCCAGTGACGGTGACGCCTTGCGGCTCGTTCCAGTTGTTGGCCGAGAAGGTCAGCGTGGCCGGCGAGACTTCACCTTCGGTGGCGTCGCCGGTGACGGTGATCGTGACGTCAGCCGTGGGCTCGCTGCGGAGGACGACGGTGAATGAGGCAGAAGCACCCAATTCACTCGTCGTCAGCCCGGTGGTCGGGCTGACGGTGATGCCAGGGTCATCGTCGTCGACGTTGGTGACGGTGAGAGCGGGAAGCTGGTAGTCGTTGTAATCGCTGTCGCCAGAGGACACGTCTGTCAGAAGCGTGTAAGTGACGTTGCCATCGGCGATGAAATCGTCGACGCCGGTGATCGTGACGCCCTGCGGCTCGTTCCAGTTATTGGCGGAGAAGGTAAGCGTGGTCGGTGAGATTTCGCCTTCCGCGGCGTCGCCGGTGACGGTGATGGTAACGTCGGCCGTGGGTTCACTTTGGAGGACGACGGTGAACGAGGCCGAGTCGCCGGTTTCGCTGGTGGAGAGGCCGGTGGTCGGAGTGACGGTGATCCCGGGCTCGTCATCGTCGACGTTGGTGACGGTGAGAGCGGGAAGCTGGTAGTCGTTGTAGTCCGAGTCGCCACTGGAAACGTCCGTCAGGAGCGTGTAGGTCACGTTGCCGTCGGCCACATGGTCATCAATGCCAGTGACGGTGACGCCTTGCGGCTCGTTCCAGTTGTTGGCCGAGAAGGTCAGCGTGGCCGGCGAGACTTCACCTTCGGTGGCGTCGCCGGTGACGGTGATCGTGACGTCAGCCGTGGGCTCGCTGCGGAGGACGACGGTGAACGAGGCCGAGTCGCCGGTTTCGCTGGTGGAGAGGCCGGTGGTCGGAGTGACGGTGATCCCGGGCTCGTCATCGTCGACGTTGGTGACGGTGAGAGCGGGAAGCTGGTAGTCGTTGTAGTCCGAGTCGCCACTGGAAACGTCCGTCAGGAGCGTGTAGGTCACGTTGCCGTCGGCCACATGGTCATCAATGCCAGTGACGGTGACGCCTTGCGGCTCGTTCCAGTTGTTGGCCGAGAAGGTCAGCGTGGCCGGCGAGACTTCACCTTCGGTGGCGTCGCCGGTGACGGTGATGGTGACGTCGGCGGTCGGTTCGCTCTGGAGGACGACGGTGAAGGAGGCGGAGTCGCCAGATTCACTCGTCGTCAGACCGGCTGTCGGGGTGATGGTGATGCCAGGGTCATCGTCGTCGACGTTGGTCACGGTGAGGGCTGGCAGTTGGTAGTCGTTGTAATCGCTGTCGCCCGAGGAGACGTCCGTCAGAAGCGTGTACGTGACGTTGCCATCGGCTATTGAATCGTCCAGGCCAGTGATCGTGACGCCCTGCGGCTCGTTCCAGTTGTTGACCGAGAAGGTCAGTGTCGCCGGCGAAATTTCGCCTTCGGTGGCGTCGCCAGTGATGGTGATGGTGACGTCGGCGGTCGGTTCGCTCTGGAGGACGACGGTAAAGGAGGCGGAGTCGCCAGATTCACTGGTCGTGAGGCCGGTGGTCGGGGTGACAGTGATGCCGGCCTCGTCGTCGTCGATGTTGGTCACGGTGAGGGCGTCGAGCTGGTATTCGTCGTAGCCGGGATCGTCGCTGGAAAAGTCTGCTGTGATGGTGTAGGCCACGTCGCCGTCCAGGAGGTGATCGTCGAGGCCCGTGATCGTGACGGCCTGGGGGGTGTACCAGTTGCCGGCCGTGAAGGTCAGGGGGAGAGACGTGATGTCGCCTTCCGTCAGGTCATTGGACGAGAACGCGACGGTCACATCGGCGGCCGGTTCAGTGCGGAGGACGATCGTGAAGGTGGCCGTTCCGCCCGCCTCGCTTGTGGCCAGTTCCGACGCATTGACCAGCACGCCGGCCGAGTCATTGTCGGTGGTGGTCACGAGCACGGCCGTATCCGGAACGTCGTCAAAGGCGTCGTCGGAGTTGGCGTCGTCGATAGCCAGGGTGATCGTGGTCGTCTGGTCCCCGTCCATGACGAGGTCGTCCTTGCCCATGACGGTAACGGTCTGGGCCACGTCCCAGTTGTCCGGCGTGAAAGTGAGCGAGGCCACGGAGACGATCGCTTCGCTCTTGTCGCCGCTGGTTACGAGAACGACGACGTTGACGCCAGGCTGGGTATCGAGGGCGACGGTGAATTGCGCCGTGGTGCCGCCTTCGGTAACGCTCAGGCCGCCGGCCGGTTCGGTGACAACCAGGCCGACGTCGTCGTTGTCGGTTGTCGTCACCAGAACGGTTTGGTCCGCGAGGGAATCGAAGGCGTCGTCGGAATTGGAGTCGTCAATCGACAAGGTGATCGTCGTCGTCTGGTCTCCGTCGATAACGGTGTCGTCCACGCCGGTCACGGTGACGACCTGCGGTTCGTTCCAGTTCGAGGGCGTGAAGGTGAGCTGGGTTCTGTCAACGGTCGCCTCGTCCGTATCGCCGCTGGCGACGGTGATGACGACGTTCGACAAGGGGGCGGCCGTCAGGACGACGGTGAGCGTGTCGGTCGTGGCGAATTCGGAGACCTGGGTGGAGTCTTGCGTTTGCTCGACGACGTATCCGGCCACGTCGTCGTCGGTGGTGGTGACGGGAACGGTGGTGTCGGAGAGGGAGTCGAAGGCATCGTCCGAATTGGCGGCATCGACGGACAGAACGATCACGCTTGCCTGGGAACCGTCCACAAAAACGTCGTCGATTCCGGTGACGTTCACCTCTTGTGGCTCGTTCCAGTTCGAGGGCGTGAAGGTGAGCGACGTCACGTCGGTCCCGGCCTCGTCCGGATCTCCGCTGGTGACCAGGAGTACGACGTCGCTCGCCGGCTCGGCGTCGAGGACGACGGTGAAAGTGTCGGACGTGCCCGACTCATCCACGACGGTCGCGTCGTCGGTGTGCAGTACCGTGAGTGTGGCGAAGTCGTCGTCCTCTGTGGTGACCAGCACTGTCTGACCTTCCACGCCGTCAAAGGCATCGTGCGAACTGGCGGTGTCGACGGCCAGGGTGACGGTGGTGGACTGCAAACCGTCCAGGACGAAGTCGTCCATTCCCGTGACGGTAACGGTTTGCGGGATGTGCCAGTTCGAGGGGGTGAAGGTGAGGGAGGCCTGGTCGACGGTGGCTTCGCCGAGATCGTCGCAGGTTACGAAGAGAACAACATTGGAAAGGGGGGCGATGGTCAGGGCAACCGCAAAAGTATCAGTTGCGCCAGATTCGGAGACGGCTGTCGAATTGTCCGACTCGGTCACCGTGAATCCGACCGATTCGTTGTCGATGGTCGTCACCGTGAGGATCTGGTTGTCCAGTGCGTCAAAGTCATTGTCTGAGTTGGGGTCGTCGATGGAGAAAGTGATCTCGGTCGTCTGGCTGCCGTCGGCGATCGGATCGTCCACTCCGGTGACCGTCACGCTCTGGGGAATATTCCAATTCGTTGGCGTGAAGGTGAGGCTGGTCGTGGCGACAGTGACTTCCCCAAGATCGCTGGAACTGACGAGAATCACAACGTTGCTGGAGGGCGCCACGTCGAGCATCACGGAAAACGTATCCGTGGTTCCGTCTTCGGAAACGGTTGTATCGCCGTCCGTGTGGCTTACGGAGAAGCCGGCCACGTTGTCGTCGGTCGTCGTCACGGTCACCGTCTGGTCGGCAAGGGCGTCAAAGGCGTCGTCGGAGGCGGCCTGGTCGATCGAAATCGTGATCGTGGTCACTTGGTCGCCGTCGATCCGGTAATCGTTGACGCCCGAGAGCGTAACGGTTTGAGGCGTGTTCCAATTCTCGGGGGTGAACAGGAGGGTGGTCTTGTCGGTGGTGACTTCATCCGTATCGAGGATGGTGATCGTCAGGGATACGTCCGACAGGGGAGCGGCATTGAGAACCACGTCGAAGGTGTCGCCGGCGCCCGTTTCCGAAACGGTCGTGTCGTTCTCGGTTTCGGTGACTGTGAATCCGGCCACGTCATTGTCGATGCTGGTGACGGAAAGCGTCTTATCGGGCAACCCGTCAAACGCGTCGTCGGACTGGGCGTCGACGATGGAGAGGGTGACGGTCGTCGTGCGTGTGCCGTCCACAATGGAGTCATCGACGGCGGATACGGCTACGGTTTGAGGCGTATTCCAGTTTTCCGGGGTGAACGTGAGAGTTGCTGGGGTCAGGGCGACCTCGCCAGGGGCACTGCTGCTTACACTGATCACGACGTTGCTGGCGGGCGCTACGTCCAAGGCCACGGTGAACGTGTCCGAAACGCCGGACTCGGAAACGGTTGTTGAGGAGCCGGACTCGGCAACCGTGAAGTCCGGCGAGAGATTCTCGTACCAGGCAACCGTATTGTCGTACGAGGAGGCCAGGATCGCATCCAAATCACCATCGCCGTCCATGTCGGCCGCAAACACGGAGATGGTGCCGTCCGCGGTCGTGGTGATATCGTGGCGAGTGAAGGATGCGTTGCCTTGGTTCTCGTACCACGAGAGCGTGTCGCGTGAAACAAACGTGGCCAACAGATCCATATCGCCATCACCGTCCATGTCCGCGGCAACGAGATTGCTAACCGAGTCCCCGCCGGAGGGAATTGAACGCGTGACGAAACTGCCGGTTCCATCGTTCTCATACCACAAGATCTCGTCAAAATTGTTCGAGACCACATCCAAGTCGCCGTCGCCGTCCAAGTCAGCAGCACAGACAGACTGCGTCCCGTCTGCCGAGGCGCTGATCGTGTGAGCCGTGAACCCCTGGCTTCCGTTGTTCTCGTACCAGGCCACGGTGTCATCGCCGTTTGACGCAGAGAGAACATCCATGTCGCCATCACCATCTACGTCAGCGGCATACACGCAGATGGCCTCGGCCATGCCGCTGATGATTACGTGGGCCGCAAAACCCTCGCCGCCTTGGTTCTCGTACCAGGTGACGTTGTCCTCGTAATAGTTCGCCGCGACCACATCCATGTCGCCGTCGCCATCCATATCGGCCGCCAGAAGCGACCCGGGCCAGTCAGCGGATGCGGAGGTGGTGACGACATGAGGAATGAACTCTTCCTGGCCGTCATTCTCGTACCAGGCAATCGTGTCGTCTAAGCGAGAGGCCGCAAGCACATCCATATCGCCGTCACCGTCTACATCGACCGCGACGACACAAGCGGCTCCATTGGCGGAGCGAGTGACCGTGTGGGCGGTGAAGTCCTGCCCGTCGTTCTCGTACCAGGTGATCCGGTCATTTCGCAGGGAAGCCGAGAGGGCATCCATATCGCCGTCACCGTCCATGTCGGCCGCGAAGACTGACAAGACGGAAGGAGCCGGGGTAGCGATGTCATAAGGTGTGAAGCCCTGGTTCCCGTTATTTTCGTAGCAATTGACCTTGCCTTCGCCCCACACCCTGCTGCCACCAGACAACGTGGCCAAAATATCAGCGTCGCCATCTCCGTCCACGTCCGCAGCCAGGATTGCCCGAGCTCGCTCTGTGGTATCGAAAACGTAACGGGGCGTGAAGACTTCGCTTCCGTCATTTTCGTACCACCAGAGCATTTCGCCAGCGTCGGAGGCGGAGAGAACGTCCGTATCGCCGTCGCCGTCGACATCGGCGGCATAGACGCATCGGACCCCCGTGGCCGAATGGGGAATCTCGTGTGCTGCAAAAACTTGATTTCCGTCGTTCTGATACCAGGTGATCTGGGAATAGGCGCCCGAAAGGACATCGAGGTGGCCATCGCCGTTCACGTCGGCAACAAACACACTTGTGGCCCGATCTGCCGAGGAAGTAATCGTGTGGATTGTGAAGTTGCCGTTCCCGTCGTTCTCGTACCACGCGATCGTGTCATCATTCCAGGAAGCGGAAAGCACATCGACATCGCCATCCGCATCCAAGTCCACAGCGTGCACCGACCATGCACCGTCGGCTGCGGTGGTAATCGTGTGGGCTGTGAAATTCGCATCTCCATCGTTTCGGTACCAGGCAATGGTATCGTCATTGGCAGAAGCGGAGAGTACGTCCATGATGCCATCGCCGTCAATATCGGCGGCAAAGACCGACCGGGCCCCGTCGGCCGCGGTGGTAATCGTGTGGGTCGAGAAGTTCCCATTCCCGTCGTTCTCGTACCAAGCGATGGTGTCGTCGCCCGAAGATGCGGAAAGCACGTCCATGTCGCCGTCGCCGTCCAGGTCGGCTGCATGGACTGAAACGGGCTCGTCCACGGAACTGGGAATCGTATGGACGCGGAAATCCAGGTTTCCGGCATTTTCATACCAGGCGATCGTACCGTCCAAGAATGTGGCAAGGACGTCCGTATCGCCATCGCCGTCCATGTCGGCGGCGAAGACGGCTTCGGCCCCCAATTGGCTCGTCGCCAGCGGTTCACATGGCACGAAAGTCCCGCTGCCTTTTCCAGGCGGCGTGACCGAAAGACGGTAGTCCTCCACTTCGCCGTCGGAGGCGGTGCCGGTGGGCGCAAGATCGCCGCTCGTGCTGAGGCGGAACCGCGCATAGGTTTCGCCGCTCAAGGCCCAACTGGGAACATCGAACGTGATCGTGTTATTTCCCTCGACCACGCTGACGTTGTCCGCAATCTGCTCAAGCGGTCCGCCCCAGCAGCCATCGCCGTTGAAGTCGATCCAGGCGTCGAGCTTGGCGCCGGCGGGCGCGTATTGGACGTTGACGGTTACCGTGGCACTCAGTTGCCCCACCTGGATCGTGCCGAAGGTGACACCGTCTTCGTCGTCGGTTGTGCCGGTCGTGTCGTCGGCGTCGGCGTCGGTGGACGGGACGCCATCCGCCTCTCCGTCCCGGACGCTGCCCAGCATCGGTCCGGCGGCAACGTGTCGCGCACCGTTGGCCAGGAGCGTGGTTGCATAGGGAGCGGGTGCGTCGCCGAAATCCAACTCGGTGGTGTTCTGCGACTCGTACGCCCCGATATCGACCGCCGATCCGATCACTCTCGGCTGGCCCGCCAGGTCCGAGTCGAGGATGTAATCGCCGATCGTACCGCTGGCATTCAGGTCGATCTCCAGGTCGGGGCCCGTCCCATCGGAATCGGTTTCGTCCAGGTAGAGGTTGCTTCCGGTGTTGATTGCCGGGCTGTCGTCGAGGAGGCGGTAGTCGCCAAGGGGGCCGTCGTCGGCCGTGTTGAGTTGGCCGTCGTCGCCTGCGATATCCGCATAGGTCCGCAGGTCGACGAAGAGCGGGTCGATGGGAAGTGCCGTGGTGCTGACGAGGTTATTCGAGCCCTCGAACGAGTCGCCTATCAAGGGGGGGGGGGTAGCGGCCGCTGAAATCACCGCCCTCGTTGGACGCAACAATCGTGTTATTGAACAGGGGATATTCTCGGAACTGATCGTGGAACACGGCCACCCCGCCACCGCTCGTGGCGGAGTTTCCTGAAATCGTTGAATTCGTAATCGTGGCCGAGTTTTCACCACTAAAGACCCCTCCCCCCCAGCCTGCTGCACTGTTCGCCGTAACTTCCGAGTTCGTGATCGTCAAGGTGCGGCCGGAAATATAGATCCCGCCACCGTAGTCTTCGGAGGCATTTCCCGTGATCCGCGAGGCGTCTACATACAGGGTCCCCAGTCGACTGTAGATCCCTCCGCCACGTTTGCCACTGATGTTCTTGGCAATGACCGAATTGACTATTTCGATGGGGCTGTAGTAGCCCGCCAGGCCACCTCCCCCGTCATCGGCCGCGTTTGCGAGAATCGTCGAATCATGAACGGTGACGGTTGTGTGATCGGCGTAAATGGCCCCGCCCCTGAGGGCGGTGTTGTTGGTCAGGGTGGAGTCGGACACGGTTAGTTCCGCATCCACGGCATAAATACCACCGCCGTCGCCTCCGTCGGCAATATTGTCGGTAATGGTGCAGGCTTCCAGGTCCAGGACTGCACCATGGACGAACAAGCCGCCGCCCGCGAGGGAACTGCCACCGGAAAGGGTAAGCCCTTTCAAGGTGACGTTAAGGCCGGCGATGTAGCCCCCGGCGACGTGCATGACACTGCTTTCGGCGGTTGCCGAGTTCCCGTCGGTATCGGCGTTGATTTCCAGCGAAGCGAGGGCGGACGCATCGATGGTCATAGACCGGTTGACGGTCAACTCGCTGCCCCCGAGCAGAATCACCGTCCCATCCAGGGAGGCGTCAAAGGTAATCGTGTCTGCTGCGGCCTGTTCCGAGGCAACGTACCAGATCGCTTCACGAAGGGAGATGTCACCGTCATAGAGATCGACTTCGTCTGCATTCGTCGTGACCAGCGGCGAGGGAGATTCGCGGTTCGGGGTCACGGTCCCCTGGTATTCGTAGGCCCCAATATCCACGGAGGTATGAACGATCCTGGGAGCCCCGTCCAGGTCCACGGCCAGGGCCGTTCCGTCAGCATCCGTTGCCAGGGCGTCGTCCCCTTGGTCAATCGCCGCGGACTGGCCGGAAAGATGCAGATCGCCGGGCACATCGTCCGACGTCCCCCAGGCACCGTCCGTTCCGGGCGAAGGGGCTTGAACGAAGCCGGGATCCACACTGATCAGGTTGCCGGCGCCGGCCGCCTCGATCTCGGAACCATACAGGTTGCCGCCGTGGTTGTCGGCCACAATCGTGTTGGCAATTTCCACGGGCCCCGTAGCCCACACCCCGCCACCGTCTCCTCCGGCCACGTTGCCAGCGATCGTGCAGTTCCCGAGGGTGATGGAGCCGTTGCTGTTGTGAAAGACGCCAGCGCCGTTGGTGGTGCTTTGATTTCGCGCGATCAGGGAGTTGCGGACGTCCACCGTGCCGTCGAGGCCCCAGGTGTAGATTCCGCCGCCCGTGGCGGCGGAGTTATCCGAGATGATCGAGTCGGTCACGACTAGTTGCGTGGTTGGCGTGAAATAGACGTAAAAGGCGCCGCCGTATTGGCCTTGATTACCTGAAATCGTTGTACCGGTCACCTCGGCCTGCGTTCCGTAGCCAAGATACACGCCGGCTCCGTCACCGCCCGAGTTTTCCGAGATGGTGGAGTCGTGGATCGACAGGACGCTCCTGTAGGTGTGGATCGCGCCCGCCGTGCTGGAGACGTTTTGCGAAATACGGCAGTTGTCGATTGTGAGCGTGGATCGATTGACGTTGATTCCGCCATCGCCCTCGATAATTGCGAGCTGTTGAAGTGTTACCGTCGCCCCTTGTTCCACCTGGACGACGAGACTGTCTGGGGTACCGTCGCCATCGGCATCGCCGCTCACGGCAAGTTGGGCCGCGCCGGGCCCGGTGATCGTCACGTCTGAATCGATCTCGAGCGTTCCCTCGGTCAGTGCGATCTTCCCCGGTGTCGTATCGAGCCCGAGAGAAGACGCGAAAACGATTTCGTCAGCATCCGGATATGCAGCATCGGCCGCGAGGGCTAGCGCATCGCGGAGGGTCATGTTGCCGTCGGTCAGGTCGACGGCGCCGTCGGCAAGGGAATCGACGGTGATCACCGCCAGGAGCCGCCTGTCTTCCAACGGTTCCAGGGCAACCCGCCGGGGGGTGGGAGCACGCCGCGGGTGCTTGTGCGTGGTGTGTCTCGATCCGCCAAATGCCCGAAATGCTTTGGAAACTGTCTGCCAGAATCGCCCGTCCATTCCCAAAACCTCCGTCGTATCCGCGTCCGAAAAAAACCGCCTGGTGAGACGCTCACGAAGAACAATCGCACCTCTGCCAACAAAAACTCCCCAAATCGGCAGATTCGCCCCCCTGAAATAGTGGCGAGGCGATGCCTCTAGGCTACCCGGGGTGTTCTTGAGGGTCAAGCGCCCGCGGGCCTGATTTGGATTGTTTCAGGCGTAGCTGGAAATAATCAGGGCAATGGGGGGCGTCAAGGGTAGGAATTCAACGCAAGGGAGGGGGGTTCTCATGGGGGCGCAGAGAGGGGAATTAGGGACGGTTGTTTCTGCTTCGTGAGACAAACGTCTCCTCTGGCAACAGTGACGACAACGACTACCAGCTTCCTACTATCACCAATCCAGGAGGTTGCCGGGGTCGAACAGGTAGTCGACATCCCATGCACCACCGGTTTCGGGCACATTCAACGTGTCGTTGCCGGTGGTCGTGTCGCCGGCCTCGGCATAGACTTCGTCGAAGTAGCGGACGAGGTAGTAGTAGTCCGTCCAGTCGCTGTCGGTAAGAAGGCCCCAGTCCTCCCGGCCGGTGAACGTATCGGCGCCGGTTGTGCCGGTCAGCGTGGCCGTGTCCGCGCCGCCAGTGACCGCGTATCCCTTGACGGTGGCAAAGTCGTTGGCCTCGGTCGATGTCGAGCCGGCGCGGGTCATCGTCGCCAGGCCCGCGCTCACGGTGAGGGCGTCGTCGCCCGTACTGCCGTACAGATAGGCGGTGTCGTCCCCGCCACCCCCGTAGGCCGTGACCTCGCTGAACTTGTCGGCGTACAGGGTGTAGTCTGCGCCGCCGTCGTTTTCCATGTACCCGTACGTCTCTTTCCCGGTGAACTTGTCGGATCCGGTGGTGCCGGTCAGTGTGGCCGTGTCCGTGCCGCCAGCAACGGCGTAGCCGTTGACGTTGGCAAAGTCGGTTGCTACGGCCGTGCTCGATCCAGTCCGGGTCATCGTTGACGAGGCCACGGTCAAGTTGAGCGTGTCGTCGCCGGCGCTGCCGTAGAGATAGGCCACGTCGCCGGCACCACTGTTGCCGTAGGCCTCGACGGTGCTGAAAGCTCCGACGTAGAACTGGTAGGCCGAGCTGGCCGCATCGCGCAGGATGCTGTAGACCTCTCGGCTGTAGAAGACGTCATCGCCGGTGGAACCGGTCAAGTTAGCCGTGTCCGTTCCGCCCGAGGTTGCAAAACCATAAACGGTGGCGAAGTCGTTGGCTGCCGTCGTGGTCGTCGAGGCGGAGCGGATCATTGTCGCCGAGCCCACGCTTGCGTCGAGCGTGTCGTCGCCCGTGCTACCCCACAGATAGGCCGCGTCGTCGCCACCGCCCGCGTTGGCCGTCACCTCGCTGAAATCGCGCGCGTAGAGGAAGTAGTCGCTGCCGCCCACGTTTCGCATGTAGGCGAGCGACTCTCGTCCATAGAACGCGTCCGCTCCGGTCGTGCCGGTCATGGTCGCCGTGTTCGTGCCGCCAGTCATCGCATAGCCATAGGCGGTGGCAAAGTCGTTGGCCACGGTCGTCGTCGACCCGGAACGGATCATCGTCGCCGAGCTTGGGCTCAAATCGAGCGTGTCGTCGCCGGAACTGCCGTACAGATAGGCCAGGTCGACACCGCCATTGCCGTTGGCCGTGACCTGGCTGAAACTGGCGGCGTAGAGGAAGTAGTCGGTCGTGCCGCCCACGTTTCGCATGTAGGCGCCCGACTCTTTTCCCGAAAACATGTCCGTTCCCGTCGTACCTGTCATCCAGGTCGTGTCCGTGCCGCCTGCGCCGGCGTAGCCATTGACGGTGCCAAAGCCGTTGGCCGCGGTCTTCGTCAATCCGGAACGGATCATCATCGCCCACCAGCTCCCCATGTCCATGTCGAGTATGTCGTCTGTGACGCCGCCGTACAGATAGGCCGTGTCGGAATCGTCGCCGTAGGCCGTGACCTCGCCGAAACCGGTGACGTACAGGAGGTAGTCGGCGCCGCCGTCGTTTCGCATGTAGGCGTAAGTGTCTTTTCCGGTGAACACGTCGGTTCCCGTCGTGCTGGTCATGGTCGCCACGTCCGTGCCGCCCGCGACGGCGTAGCCGTTGATGTAGGCGAAGCCGCTGGCCACGCTCGTGGTCGATCCGGAACGAGTCATGGTCGCCGAGCCCACGGTCACGTCGAGGGCGTCGTTACCGGTGCTGTCGTACAGATAGGCGGTGTCGTCTCCGCCGCCGCTGACGCCCGTCACGGTGTCGAATCCGCTGGCGGTGTAGCGATAATCCGTACCTGCCGCGTCGTACACGTACGCCTGCGTCTCCTTACCGTAGAACTTGTCGGCCCCGGTCGTGCCGGTCAGCGTTGCCATGTCGGTTCCGCCGTTGGTTGCGATACCCTTGACCGTCTCGAATCCGAGCCCGGTCACATCGACGCCGTCGCTGCCCCAGTCCATGGTCGCCTCGGTGGGATCGACGGCGAACGTGTCGTTGCCGGTCCAATCGTAGATGTCGAGCGAGTCGGCGCCGCCGTCTGCGTTAATGACGATCGAGCTGTAGGTGGCTGTCGAGTAGACGTTGGCGATCCCATTGATCGTGACCGTGAAGTCGCTGCCGTCGGTCGTGACGACAACCGTGTCGTCACCCGCCGTCCCGTAGAGGTACAAGTCATCGTCGATCTCGACGATGTAGTCTTCCACTTCGCCGTCTTCGGCCAGGCCGGTCGGCAAGAGGGTCCCGGACGTGTCGTAGCTGGTCAGGCGAAGCCGGGCGTAGGTGATTCCGGGCACCGCGGTGGCGGGAACCGCGAAGGTCACGTGGTTCGTGCCGGCCGTGAGGGCCAGGTCCGTGGCGAGCTGTTCGCTCGTGTCCCAGGTTCCGTCTCCGTTGAAGTCGATCCACGCATTCACGTACGAGTCGGCCGAAACCAGCACATCGACCCAGGCGTTGGTCATGCCGGGCGCGAAGGACGAAGCCCCGGCGATGCCGTCTTCGTCGGCCGTGCCGTTGGTGTCGTCGCCATCGGCCATGGCGGTGGGCTGGCCGTCGGCTTCCGTGTCCCGTGACGTCCCGAGCGTCGGACCGGTCGCCACGTGGCGTGCTCCGTCCATGCTCAACGCTGTTGGATACGGCGCCGGCGCGTCGCCGAAGTCCAAACTGTCGTCGTCCAACGTCGTCACCGTGACCGTCTGATCCGCCACCGCGTCGAACAGGTCGTCCGAATTGCTGTCGTCAATCGCCAGCGTGATCGTGGTTGTCTGGTTGCCGTCCATAAGGGCGTCATCGACGCCGGTCACGGTGACCGTTTGGGCGGTTGCCCAGTTGGTGGGCGTGAAGGTAAGCGTGGCCTTGTCGACCGTGGCTTCGCCGGGGTCGTCGCTGGTCACCGTGATGACGACGTTGTTTGACGGGGCCGTATTCAGGACGACGGTAAAGGTATCGGTGGTGGGCGATTCGGAAACGGTTGTCGAGCCACCTTGCTCCGTGATGGTGAAACCGGGAGGCTCCTCGAGGTTCTCATACCAGACGATCATGCTTGAGGCCGAAGATCTCGACACTCGTGACGATGCGAGCAAATCAAGATCTCCGTCACCATCGACATCTGCAGCAAACACCGAGTTGGGGCCAAGCTCAGACGTCAAGACCAGGCGTGGAGTGAAATTCCCTATCCCATCGTTCTCAAACCATGGAATCACTCCGTCCGTGGAAGAACTTGAAATCAAATCCAGATCACCGTCGCCGTCCAAGTCTGCAGTGAATATCGCCGACCCCGCTTCTGCCGAGACAATTGCGTGAGCCGCAAATGTCTCGCTCCCGTCGTTCTCGTACCAGGCAATTCTGTCATCGCCTCCGGTCGTCGCGATTACATCGATGTCTCCGTCGCCGTCGACGTCCGCTGCCGACACGCGTTGTGCAGAATCTGCCGAACTCGTGATCGCATGCCATGTGAATTGTTCATTGCCGTCATTTTCATACCAGGCAATGGTATCGTCCGAGGCGGACGCCGAAAGCACATCCATATCGCCGTCGCCATCGACGTCGGCCGCGTACACGCAAATGGGCGCATCGGCGCTACTAGAGATTACATGGGCAGCGAATCCCCCGCTCGCAGTCTGCTCGTACCAGGTAATCGTATTGCTGAACCATGAGTTTGACAGTACATCCATGTCGCCATCGCCATCGACATCGGCGGCAAATACGGACGAGGCCCCGTCGACTGACGACACGATCGTGCGTGTTGTGAAAGTTCCGTCTCCATTGTTTCGATGCCACTGAATGCTTCCAGGGGTCGGCGAGTCGCTGTACGACGTCGAAAGCACGTCCATATTCCCATCGCCGTCCACGTCTGCCGCAAACACGGAGTAGGCAGCGCTCGCAGAGCTGGTGATCGTGTGCAAAGTGAATCGTGTGCCGCCATCGTTTTCGTACCACGCGATTCTGTGGTCGAATTCGGACGCCGACAGCACGTCCATGTCACCGTCGTTGTCCATGTCAGCCGCGAAAACCGAACGTGGTCCGTTGACGGTCGCGGCTATCGTATGCGTAACGAAATTCTCGCCGCCGTCATTCTCGCACCAGGCTACTCGATTGTCATTCACGGATGAGGACAACACATCCATGTTGCCGTCGCCGTTGACGTCCGCAGCAAGTACGTAGTGGGGACCGTCAGAAGAACTTGTCACGATATGCGCGGCGAAGTTCTCTTCGCCGTCATTTTCATACCAGGCTACCGTGTCGTCGAGTTCGGAAGCCGAGAGCACATCCATATCGCCGTCGCCGTCCAGGTCCGCTGCAAATACCGACCATGCCCTATCTGCGGAAGTGGTGATGAGGTGAGCGGTAAAGACCTCATTCCCGTCATTCTCGTACCATGCGATCTTGTCGTCGTTTCTCGACGCGGACAGAACATCGGTGTCACCGTCACCGTCCACGTCCGTCGCGAACACCGAATAGGCGCCGTTGGCGGAAACGGTAATCGCATGAGTCGTGAATTGCCCGCTCCCGTTGTTCTCGTACCAGGCAATCTTGTCGTCTGACGCAGATGCGGACAGGGCATCCATATCGCCGTCCCCGTCGATGTCCGCTACAAATACGGAAACGGCCGTTACGGCGTTATCGGTGATCGTGTGAGTGATGAAGTCCCCGTTCCCGTTGCTCTCGAACCAGAGGACCACGTTGTCTGCAGCGCTCGCTGCAAGAACGTCCATATCGCCATCGCCATCGAAGTCGGCAGCAGACACCGACTGAGCCCTTGCAGTTGTCGACGAGATGGCGTGGACAGTGAAATGTTCCTCGCCATCATTCTCGTGCCAGGCGATCGTGTTATCTTCGTAGGATGCAGAAAGGACGTCGATGTCGCCATCATGATCCATGTCCTCTGCAAAGACTGACAAGGCTCCCTCAACACCTGCGGCAATCAGGTGAGGCACGAAGTTCCCGACCCCGTCATTTTCGAACCAGACAACCGTGTCATCCCACGAACAGGCTGCGAGGATGTCTGTGTCACCATCTCCGTCCAGATCGACGGAACGGACTTCTCCGGGCGTTCCCGAGTACCCGGCGATTGCCGTGCGAGCGGCAAAGACTCCACTTCCGGTTTCGGGTGGCAGGATCATAACCTGATAGTCCTCCACCTCACCATCGGCCGCCGCGCCGGCAGGTGCCAGGTTGCCCGCAGTGCTCAGCCGGAACCGCGCGTAGGTCTCGCCGCTCAGGGCCCAACTGGGAACGTCGAACGTGATCGTGTTATCTCCCTCGACCACAGCGACGCTGTCGGCAATCCGCTCCGAGGGGCCACCCCAGCAGCCGTCGCCGTCAAAGTCGATCCAGGCATCGAGCCTGGCGCCGCTGGAGGCGTTCTGGACGTTGACGATGGCAATAGCATCGAGCTGGCCTACTTGAATCGTGCCAAACGTCACACCGTCTTCGTCGTCGGCGCCGTTCAAGTCGTCCCCATTGGCCTGGTCTGTTGGTTGCCCGTCGGTCTCCGAGTCGACCGACGCCCCAAGGGTTGGACCAAGGATCTCGTGGCGCGCACCATCGTCGCTCAACCAAGTCGAATAGGGGCTCGGTGCGTCACCGAAATCGATGGAAAGCAGCCGCCGATCTTCCAACGGTTCCAGGGTGATCCGCCGAGTAGTCGGAATCCGCAGCGGCCTCTTCTGCTCGACACCCTTCGATCCGCCAAGTGTCCGAAATGCCTTGGAAACTGCCCGCCAAAACCGCCTGTCCATTCCCCTGATCTCCTGGAATCCGCGCCCGAGAAAAACCGCTCGGTGAGACGCTCGAGAAGAACAATCGCACCTCTGCCAATAAACGCTCCCCAAATCGGCAGATTCGCCCCCCTGAAATGGTGGCGAGGCGATGCCTCTAGGCTACCCGGGGTGTTCTTGAGGGTCAAGCGCCCGCGGGTCTGATTTGGGTTGTTTCATGCGTGGCAGGAAATAATCAGGGCAATGGGGGGGCTGAGTGCGTCGGGAGAAGGCACAGAGACGAGGGGAAGGGAGTGTTGGCCTTGACGTTTGTTCGCAGAGCGAACAACGACGGCAGGCTGAAGCCTGGACTCCAACAAGGGCATCAGTCCTGGTCGAGGATGGCCATGCCGCCGGCGGAGGTTTCGCGGTAGATGCGGGGCAAATCGTGGCCGGTTTGGTTCATGGTGCGAATGATCTTGTCGAAGGACACAATGTGCTGACCATCGGAGAGGAGGGCGTAGGCGGCGTTGTCGAGGGCACGGCCTGCGGCGACGGCGTTGCGCTCGATGCAGGGGATCTGGACCAGCCCGGCGATCGGGTCGCACGTCAGGCCGAGGTGGTGTTCGAGGCCCATCTCGGCGGCGTACTCGATTTGGGCGGGGGTGCCGCCGAGCAACTGGGCGGCAGCGGCCGACGCCATGGCGCAGGCCGTGCCGATCTCGCCCTGGCAGCCCACCTCGGCGCCGGAGATGGAGGCGTTCTTCTTCACAAGGTTGCCCACGAGGCCGGCCGTGGCCAGGGCCCTCAGGATCTTCTTCACCGAGAACTTCTGCTCATCGCTCAGGAGTTTCAACACGGCCGGCAGCACGCCGGAGGCGCCGCACGTGGGGGCGGTGACAATTTCCCCGCCGGTGGCGTTCTCCTCGGCAACGGCCAGGGCGTAGGCGAAGATGTGGGCCCTGATTCGCAACACGCCTTGGAGGCTCTTGGCCTTGGCGAAATAGGAAGCCGCCTTGCGGCTCAGACGCAGGCCGCCGGGAATGACGCCTTCTTGTTCGAGCCCCCGAGCAATCGCGTCACTCATGACCTGCCAGACGGTTGCGAGGTGTTCGTAGATCTCGTCGCCTTCCGTTTCCACCACGTATTCCCAGAACGACTTGCCGGTCCGCCCTTGCCAGGCGAGGATCGTTTCCGTGGTGGTGAACTCGTAAAGCGAAGCGGGCTCGGATTCGGTTTCGAAGTCGGTGATCTTCCCGCCGCCGATGCTGTAGACGGTCCACTCTCCAAGCGTTTCCGAAGCGGGGCCGAGGGCCTCGAACTTCATGGCGTTGGGATGGCGGAGCAGGACGGTGTCGGGCTGCCAGTCGAAGCGGACCTCGGTCGGGGCCAAGGCCGACCGGATGGCCTGGTCGGTCTGGTGCCCGCGGCCGGTGGCGGCGAGGCTGCCGTAGAGGGTGACGCGATAGGCATGTGCTGCCGGATAGCGTGCTTGGAAGACCTCAGCCGCCTTCTTGGGCCCCATGGTGTGGCTGCTGGAGGGGCCGGGCCCGATGCGGAGAATTTCGCGGATCGATTCCATAAAGCCTTCATTGGGGTTGGGTCATTGCACTTTCCCCTCGACAAACACGACCTGAGTTGTTCCCACCTGCTCGGCCCGATACTGAACCCGGTCACCATATCCCAGAGTATAGGCGACACGAAGGGTTTTGTCGTCGACCCAATCGACGGTGATGTTGGTATGATCGGGATGGCCGTCCATCCCCAGGACGTTGCCCGGTTCGTCGGGCAGAACAGACTCGAAGGGGAGAAGGGAAACCTGGGTGCTGAAGCCGGTGGTGGCGCCGGCGTTGCGTTCGAAAACGACGGCCTTCTGGGCGAGGTCGGGTGAGGGGATGACTTGATGCAACGTGTTCTGGGTAAGCGGCGCGGTCGGGTAGATCAAGAAAAGAACCAGGGCAACTGCCGAAACCACCGCCAACCCGGCAACGCAACCGAGACAGGACAGGCAGTCCTTCGATGTCTGCTTCATGGAGGTTGCCGTCCTGCTACATGACTACTCCTTCGCTGCCGGCATGACGCGCCGGAGGAAGTTGAGCAGTTCGAAGTGGAAGGCGCCGGGGTCGTTCATGTAGGCGGCGTGGCCGGCGCGGCGGATGACGACCTTCTCGCCGTCGGCGACGGCATCGACGAGCAGGTCGGCTTGTTCCGGGGGCACGAGGTTGTCACGCTCGCCCCAGATTGCAAGGACCGGTACGGAGATCTTCTTGAGGCTCTTGGCGTGTTCGGAAATCGCCACGGGGGCAACGGCGACGAGCCCCGAAGCCGCTCCCGACTGGGCGATCAGCCACGGCAACGCGATCCGTCCGCTCATGGACGGGGCGACGATGACCGGTTGCTCGATCTCCAGGACGGTGAGCAAATCGCCGATCCACTGTTTTCGCGCCTTCGCGTCGAGCCGTTCCAGGCTTCCCGCCGACTCGCCGAAGCCCGGCAAGTCGACGGCCACGGCGTGGTAGCCTTCCTTGGGAAGGATGTCGAGCGTGCCGATCTGTCGCCAGGTTTCCGCTTTGAAACTGGCTCCGTGCAAGAGGAGGACCGTTTTGGAGCAGTGGGTCCCGGATTCGAGGTAGTGAACGTTTTGGGACTGGACAGCGATGGATTTCGAAGCAACGGGCACGAGCAACTCCCCTCCGCGTGCGGCCGCTCCTTTTCGCGGCCGGAAATCGCCGGATCCTGCCAAAACGGATCCGAACCGGTTGACGATACCCCGTTATGATAGCGGGCGTTTCGGCGGGGTTCCAGACGACCACATGGCAAAAACGATAGGGGTCGACTCTCAACGCCGTGGCTACTCGCCAACAGCCGGCTTCGATGGGAGGCTCAATAGGAATCACCCGCGGATGGCACGCCTTGCTCCACAGGACGGATCGGGATCTGAACCTCCCAAAACTGGCGATCCCGCGGGACGAAGGGGCTGTTGTAACCCAGGACACGAAGGTCGCCGGCCGCTTCGTACTGGCGTTGGCCGGTCAACCAGCGGGCCAACCGGCTCCGAGCCTGGTCAACCATCGTTTCCGTGCGTTGTCCGCTCAGTCCCAGGGAAACCACCGTGAGCGGTTCTGCATCAACGACCTGTACGTTGCCTTCAACTCCAGGCCGCCCCAGTTCGGGCTCAGCGTAGAGAAAGGCCATGCTTTCCTCGTCAGTCGCGGCGGATTTGGGATCGCCGTAGTTCATTTCGACGGGAGCGGTCATGGCGATGTTGTTGCGGGTAATGTGAGCAAACAGGGTCCAGAAGTCCCCCTTGCCGGCCTTCGAGACAGCCATCCGGTAGGCCGGGTATTGTTTCACTCGAATCTCGCCCAAGGGCCCCGGGAGCGGGAATCCTCGCGGCAATTCCGCCTCCATCAGAGGTTGAAAGCAGAGCGTGTCATGGGCCTTCTCAAGTGCCTGGCGAACCGCCGCTGAATCGCTGCCTGGCTCTTTCAGTCGCTTCGCCTGCGCAAACAGGTCCGCGGCGATCACGGAATCAGCCTCCAGCCGCTCTGCGGCTTGCGTGGCAGCATCAACGAACCGTTCCTCCAGGTCCGCATCTCCCGCTCCAGCCTGGTCGAGGGCTTTCCGAAGAATCGAGGCCGCTTCGCGACGAGCCGGCTCCAGCGGCGCTGGTTGAGCCTTGGGCCGAGCCGACCATGCCGTGGCGACACAGGTTGCTGCAACGGCAGCGGTCAGCAGCATGGACTTGAAGCCCCAGCACTTTGGGGTTTGCGGAACGGTTTTCCTGGAATCGGTGCGTGGATTTATCGACATCTTGTCTTCCTTCTTGGTCAGAGTTACTCAAACATCAAGCAGGCTTCCAAAAGCCGACTCGAGACGGGAATGCTGAAATGTGTATCCGGATTGCAACAACTGCTCGGGCGTCACTCGCGTGCTGGCCAGCAGCAGTTCATCGGCCATCGGCCCCAGAACCAGACGCAACGCCGCCGACGGGGCAGGCAAGAAAGCTGGTCGGCGCAGGGCCTTGGCCAGAAGCGAGGTGTACTGGCGGTTTGTCACCGGTTCGGGGGCCGTTACGTTCACCGCCCCGGCAAGGTCGTCGTGATCGAGCACGTGGCAGATCGCGCCAACGCAATCGGCGAGGGTGATCCAACTCATGTATTGTTTGCCGGAGCCCAACCGTCCTCCGAGGCCCAGCTGAAAGAGCGGCAACATCTGCCTGAGCGCGCCGCCCTGGGGGCTGAGCACGACTCCGAAGCGAAGATGAACCACACGAATGCCGGCCGAGCGAGCCGCCTCGGCAGCGGCCTCCCAGTCGCGGCACGTCTCGGCAAGGAATCCGTGACCTGGAGCGGCCTCTTCGGTCAGGATCTCGTCTCCGCGATTTCCGTAGTAGCCGACGGCGGACGCGCACAGCAGGGTGCGAGGCGGGGTCTGCATTCGAGCGATTGTCTCGGCCAAAAGACGCGTCGAATCGACTCGGCTCTCTCGAATTCGCCGTCGTTTCGACTCGGTCCAGCGTCCTGAGGCGATGCTCTCACCGCCAAGATGGATGACGACATCGACCCCGTTAAGGGCGTCGACCGCCAGACGACCTTCGGCGGGCTGCCAGGCGATGTCGCGCTCTGAGGCGTGGGAGGAACCTCGCACCATCCGGCGGACGAGATGCCCGTCCGCTTCCAGCCGTTCAACGAGGGCCGAGCCGACGAGCCCCGAAGAGCCGGAAACGGCAATTTCGAGCGGTTGGTTGCCATCTTTATGCTGAGTCATAGCGTTGCCTGGCTGCCGGGCGAATTCAAATTCGTTCAAAACGTTCAATTGAATGGTAGGCAGCAGCCACATTTGGGCAAGCGAGTTGAGTTGCCGGCTGGCGCGAGACGACCTTCGTCGACGTAACTCATTACCGAAAGGGAGGTTGCAACTCCTGGTCCGATTGAAATGGAATGCTGGACACATGAATTTCCGGGGCTTTCCGGCACGGAGATTCATGCGCGGCAGTGGTTTGGACGCCCGGGCGCGCGGTACCATACACCCGCTTTTGGTCTGCAAAACGCAATCGCGACGGGAGGGAAGTCTTTATGAGGTTAGTTGCCTGGATCTCTTGGGCCCTTGTCGTGCTGGCTGCTGCCGGGCCCGCTCCGGCCAGCGACGTGGAACATCCCAACATCGTGGTTCTTTTTGCCGACGATCTTGGCTACGGGGACCTGGCGTGCTTTGGCCACCCGGAATTCAAGACACCGCGTCTCGATCGCATGGCCGAGGAAGGGGCGAGGCTGACCAGCTTCTACGTGCCCATGCCGTTTTGCGCTCCGTCACGAGGCAGCATTCTCACGGGTCGCTATCCCTTCCGCCACGGCGTGGTGCGCAACCCGTGCCCGGACGCGGGGATCAACGACGTGGGCCTGGCCCAGTCGGAGATTACGATCGCCGAAGCCTTGCGTGCAGCCGGTTACGCGACCTGCTGCATCGGCAAGTGGCATCTGGGCCACGTGCCCGGCTTCTTCCCCCGGGAGCAAGGGTTCGACGAATACCTGGGTATTCTCTATTCGAACGACATGCGTCCGGTCGAGCTGATCGACGGCGAGACTCGGGTGGAGTATCCAGTCGTGCAGGCCACGCTCACGAAGCGTTACACGGAGCGGGCCATTCGGTTCATGACAGCCAACCGGGATCGCCCCTTCTTCCTCTACCTTCCCCACGCCATGCCCCACAAGCCGCTGGCCGCCTCGGAGGCCTTTTATAAGAAGTCAGGAGCCGGTCTCTACGGCGATGTGATTTCCGAACTCGACTGGTCCGTGGGCACGATTCTTGACACGCTCAAGGAATTGAATCTCGAGAAGCGGACGCTCGTCATCTTCACGTCGGACAACGGACCCTGGTTCGGCGGGTACTCAGGCGGGTTGCGCGGCATGAAGGGCCAGCAATGGGAGGGCGGAATTCGGGTGCCCATGATCGCCCGATGGCCCGGCGTCATTCCTCCCGGCCAGACGATCAGCGAGACGGCGGGCTCGGTCGACGTCTTCCCGACCGCCCTGACCCTGGCGGGCGTGCCCTTGCCCCAGGACCGAACGATCGACGGTCGCGACATCATGCCGATGCTCACACGCAAGGCGCCCAGCCCCCACGAGATCCTCATCGCCCAAAGCGGGCCGAAGGTAACGACCGTTGTGAGCGGTCGCTGGAAACTGCACGTGAAGGCCCCGTCGCCCTGGCCTCGCAATCGGATCAATTCGGCCGACTGGGTCGATCCACGCGGCCCGGACGGCACGACGATCATCGCGCCCAAGGAGCAAGCCACGCCCCTGGACATTCCCGATCCGGGAACAGAAGACGGTTGTCCCGGAGCCGACATGATCCTCTTCGACCTCCAAGAGGATCCGTCGGAGCAGGCCAATGTAGCGGACCAGCATCCCGATGTGATCGAGAGGCTGATGAAGCTCTACCGCAAGCTCCTCACCGACGCGCCGCCCGAGGCCATCCCACCGAAGGTCAAGGTCGGAGGCTAGAGGCTGTAGACTGGAGGCTGTAGGACGCAGGAGCGGGAGGCTATTCGAGGCAACCCAGCAGATCGGTGGGGGCGGCGATGAGGGCCTGGGCACCCGCCTCACGCAGTTCCTCCTCGGGCCGGAATCCCCAGAGAGCGCCCACGGCGAACATGCCCGCGGCGAGAGCGGTTTGCATATCGGTGGCCGTGTCGCCCAGGTAGAGGAAGTCTTCTGTTGCAATCCCCAGTTCTTTGGCGATCTCCAGGGCGCCGGTGGGATCGGGCTTGTGGGCAAAGCCGTCGCGCTGGCCCAGGACGGGAGAAATGGGCCAGGGGGCCAGGTACTTGGCGGCACAGATTTGCGTGAAGCTGTGGGGCTTGTTCGACAGCACGGCCATCTTGATCTGGCGCGCCGCAAGTCCGTCGAGCATCTCGGCGACGCCGTCGTAGAGATGGGTCTTCACGTCCCAGCGTTCGTCGTAGATCTTGGTGAAACGCTCGACGCAGGCCTGGACCGTGTCGGCGTCTCGATTCTGTTCCGGCAAGGCCCGCTCGAAAAGCACGCGAACGCCGCCACCTACGAAGAAGCGGTAGGCGTCGATCGGATGGACCGGGTAGCCAAGTTCGGCGAGGGCCGAGTTGGCGCTTTCCGCCAGGTCGATGAGGGTGTTGAGGAGGGTACCGTCGAGGTCGAAGAGAACAGCTTGGTAAGGCATCGGGGGCAGTTGTCAGTTGTTAGGGTTCAGGTGAAGTTATTTATCGGTCGCCCCGAAAAACGTTTGATCCGGCGCAACTATTCCTATTGCGCCGTTTTGTGTCGCCGCGCTGCGCGGGCTTTCGTTGCCCAACATTCCCTCGCAAACAGAAGGTTCTACTGCCCCTCACCCTTTCGCAGGTCACTTGCCGTCTGCAGCTTCGGTTGGGGACGTTTGTTCCACTTCTCCACTTCCGTCTTGAGAATCGTCACGGCCTTTTCCAGCTGGTGATCGATGCCCTGGGGCATTTCGCATGGCTGGGGCCAAACGATGGCGTGGGGCACGGCGCCGTTGAGTTCCATGTCCTGGCCCGTCTTGGCCACGAACCAACCACGGTAGGGCAGCCGCAACATGCCCACGTCCATGATCGACGTGGCCCCGGTGCTGATCACGGCGCCGGCCGTGGGCGTGCCGATGAGGCGACCCCGGCCCAGGCTCTTGATGGCGTGGGAGAAGATCTCGGCGTTGGAGAAGCTGTTCTGGTTGCAGAGCACGGCAATCGGCTTGCGCCAGGTGGCGTAAACGCATCGATCCTGCGGATAGCCTGCCGTGCCGCCGCGGGGCACCGTGATGCCGTGGACCGGCTGGGTCAGGGCCGTCAGCAGGTAGTCGGCCGTGTTGCCGCCGCCGTTCTCGCGGACGTCGATCACCAGCCCATCCTTGCCCGCTCCGGCGTCGTAGAGTTCCCGTTCGAAGCGGTAGAAGCTATCCATGTTCATCGCCCGGATATGGAGATAGCCCAACTTGCCGTCGGAAGCCTTGGCTACGGCGACTCGGTTCTGCTTGATCCAGGCCTCGTAGAGCAGCGACCGAGCAGAAGCGTAGCTGATGGGGCGAATTGTTACGTCGCGATCCTCTCCCTTGGCGTTACGCACGGTGAGCGTCACATCGCGATCGAGTCGCCCGTTGAGAAGCTGCGTCAGGTCCATGGCCGGATCAATGGGCTGTTCGTCGATTGCCATGACAATCTCGTCGGCCAGGATCCTGGTCTTCACATGGTCGGCGGGGCTGCCGGGAATCACGTCGTGGACCTTCATCCCCGGCCCGGCGAAGTCGACCGCAAAACGCAGGCCGAAGTGGGGCGTGGCATCGGTCCAGGCTTGCTTCGAAGAGTAACTGCCGGACGACCGGGGCGTGAAGCCCAGATGGGAGCCGTTCAGTTCGCCCAGCATCAGGTTGACCACTTCGTCCAACCCGTTGCCGTCGATCGCCTCGGCGGCCACCTCGGAGTACTTGCGACGGATCGCGTCCCAGTTGCGGTGGTTGAGGGCCCCGTCGTAGAAGTTGTCGCGCATGGTTCGCCAGCAGAGGTCGAACGCGGCACGGTAGCGAGCCCCGACGTCGAACTCCTGGTAGGCCGAAAAACTGTACGTGGCCGTCTTGCCATCGGCGCCCAGTCGGGCGGGAACGCCGTCCACCCTCCACACGATCTGGTTGCCGTGAGCGAGCCAGCGGGCATCATAGCCCATCTTCGAGCTGAGCAACTTCGGCGAAAGGTCCGACGGCGGCGAAATCGTGTAGGTACCCTCCCGACCATTGATCTTCGCCCGGAAAGCGAGCTTCTTCGAGTCAGGCGACCACAGCAAGTAACCTTCGGAAGTGTCGCTGATGGAAACCCGGCGGATACGGTTGCAAAGCCCGTCAAAATCGATCCGCACCAGGGGCAATGTCTTGTCGCCGCTGGTCGTGGGCGGCTTGGGTTCTTCCTTCTTCTCTTCCTTGGCGTCGTCGCCGGCTTCGTCTTTCTTCTCGTCTTCCGGTTTTTCGGCTGGCTTGGCGGCGGGCTGCTTGCCCCGGACTTTCTCGATCTTCTCGATCGCGCTCTGGAGCTTCCGATCGCGCGACGTGGTTTCGTTGTCCGCCTTGGTCAGGGAGACGTAATAGATGTCGATTTCCGTGCCCACGCGTCTTCCCGTGAAGGCGATCGTCTTGCCATCGGGCGACCAGACCGGCCCATAGTCGTTGTCCGGATGACGGGAGACGTTGAAGGGCTCGCGCGATCCGTCGATCGGCCAGATCCAGATGTCACGATTGAACTCGTCGTCCAGTTGGGAATAGACAAGCCACTTTCCGTCGGGCGACCAGTCGAAATCGGCCGGTCGCCACGACTCGAACAGGCGGCGTTCGTTCTTGCCGTCGGCGCCAATCAGCCACAGGTCGCCCCGACCGCGAACGAAGGCCACGTCCTTACCCGTGGGGCTGATCTGCAGGTCCTCTTCGACCTCCACGTCCTTGGTCAGGCGAGTGAGCTTGAACTCGTCGTTCTGCCACCAGTAGCGCGTACCCTCGGTCCGCTCGGCTTTCCAGAGATCGCTCTGGCCTTCCGCGTCGCTGGCAAACAGGATCGCCTTTCCGTCGGGCGTGAAGACCGGGTTGCGTTCTTCTTCCGGTGTGCTGGTCACCTGCCGCGGTTCGCGCAGTTCGGTGTCCATTACCCAGAGATCGCCGCCAGAGATCATGGCGATCTCGAGCCCGTCCTTGCTAAAGGCTACTTCCTCGGCCTTGTTGAGCCGGCGACGCTGGAACTTGTCGGCCACCATGTCGGCGCGGATCGAGATATTCAAACGCTTGGGCGGCTCTGCCGATTCGGTGTCGAATCGATAGAGGTCGAAAAGATGGCGAAAGACGATCGTCTTCCCGTCGGCGGAGATGCACGGCATGACGATCGAGTCGTCTTCGAACTGGGTGAGCTGTTTCTCTTCGCCGCCCGCGAGAGGACGATACCAGAGGTTGAAGGCGCCGCTCTGCCCGCCGACGTAATAAAAGCCCTTGCCGTCGGGCGCCCAGAGGGGATAGCGTGCGCCGGTGGGCTCGTCGACCAGCTTGCGAAACTTCTTGCTGGCCAGGTCGTAGAGCCAGATCTGGCTGGCCTGGGCGCCGTGATAGCCCTTACGCCACCAGGCCGTTCCTTCCCGCGTGAAGAGGAGCCGCTTGCCATCGGCGGAAAGAGAGCCGCTTCGGCCGTAGCCGTCGAACAGGAGTTGTTCGCTCGATCGCTCTTCGGTGTTGATCTGGAAGAAGCGCTCTTCATGCCGCCAGTAGTGATCCCGGTTGGCGTTGACCAGCAGCGACTTGCCGTCGGGATACCACTGCTCCACGCGGCAGCCTTCGCTGTGAAAGGTGAGTTGCTTCGGAGTTCCGCCGCTTGCCGGTACGAGGTAAGCGTGGGAAGCCCCGTTACGATCGCTGTTGAAGGCGATCCACTTGCCGTCGGGCGAAAAGGCCGGCCTCGTCTCGGTGGCGTCGTGGAGCGTGAGCGGTCTGGCGGCGCCGCCCCCGGAACCGACGATCCAGATGTCGCGTCGCCAGGAGAAGGCCAGTTTCTTGCCGTCCGGCGAGAGAGTCGGCGAAGCGGCCAGCCGGACCTTTTCTTGAGCAGCGACCGGGGAGGGGCCGTGGAGGATCCAGAGACAGAGGGTCAGTAGGACCATTTTGCCGATGGGTGCACGCATCATGTTGCCTCGTCTAGTTGGCGCGGAGTGTCCTGGGCGCAGGCGATCCGCTCTATCCTAGCTGCCCCCCAACGAGGCTGCAAATCCGGTCAGTTCCCTCCCCAGCGAAGCGAGGGGCAGGGCCAGGGAGGGGGCGAGGCTCCAGTTCCTCTTGACCATCTCCAGCCTAAAGTCTCCAGCCTCCAGCCTACTCCCGAATCGCCCTCAAAACGGCCGAAAAATCGTCGTCGCCTAACCCGGCCGCCAGGGCTCGGAGAAAGGACGCGTTGGCCGCCGCCGCGGTCGGCAGGGCCTGGGTCAGCTCCTCGCCAAGCTGCAAGGCCAGCCGCATGTCCTTTTGCTGGTGCTTGAGGGGGAAGGCGGGAGAAAAATCGCCGCCGGCCATGCGAGGGCCCTTCAGGCGGAACATGGGGTTGGCGATGGCCCCCTCATCGAGAACGTCCAGCAGTTCCTCGGCTTCGAGTCCGGCCTGGCGAGCCAGTTCGAGTCCTTCCGCGAAGGCCGTCATCATGCTGCCCATGATCATGTTGACGACGAGCTTCATCCGGGCGGCCTGTCCCGCGGTGCCCAGGAAATGGGTGGCCTTGCCCATCACGTCCAGGGCCGGCTGCACCTCTTCCTGCAGCGACTGGTCCCCGGCGCAGAGGAAGATGAGCGTGCCGTCCTCGGCCGGCTTGCGACTTCCGGAAACGGGAGCTTCCAGAAAACGCCCGCCTTGCTCGGTGATCGACAGGCCGACTTCAATGGCTGTATGCGGATCGACGGTGGAGCAATCCACGTAGGATTTGCCCTCGCCGATGGCTTCCAGCACGCCCCCGGCCCCGAAAAGGAGTTCCAAGGACGCCTCCGGATCGGCCACCATGGCGAAGGTCACCTCGCAGCCCGCTACCACCTCGGCCGGCGACGCCGCCTGGGTCGCTCCCAGTTCCACCAGCGGCAGGCAGCGCTCGGCCGTGCGATTCCAGACGACCAGTTCATTCCCCGCCCGAAGCAGGTTCGCCGCCATCAGATTCTATGAAAGAGTGGTTCTCCAGGTGCTATGAACGGTGTAGTGAACTTCTCACCAATAGCACACAGGAGAACCAACCATGTTGTACTTGGCAATCGACCAGCATCGCAAGCAGTTGACCGTGAATCTTCGGGACGATTCGGGCGAGATTCTCGTCCGCCGGCAGGTGAGCACTCGCTGGGATCGGGTGCGGGAGTTTTTCGCCTGGCTGCGGACGGAATCGGAGGCACAAGGTGGGTTTGTGACGATTCTGGAGGTTTGTGGGTTTAACCGGTGGCTTATGGAGATGCTCGTCGAGTACGGCTGCCAAGAGACGGTGTTGATTCAACCGACAGAACGATCTCCCCAAAAAACTGACCATCGCGACGCCAACGCATTGGGAGAGCTGTTGTGGGTCAATCGACATCGCTTGCTTGGCGGCAAGAAGCCGCAAGGAATTCGACGGATTCTGCCGCCCACGGAAGAGGATGCCGAAAACCGACAAGTGACCGAACTGCGAAGGCGTTTGGGAGCCCAGCAGACGAAGACGGTCAATAAGATCCGCCATATCCTTCGCAAGCACAACATCGAGCAGGAGTGCCCTACCAAGGGAATCGACACCAAGGCGGCCAAGAAGTGGCTGGCAGAGATGTCGTTGCCGACGATCGACCGGCTGGAGATGGACCAATTGCTCGACCAGTGGCGACTTTGGGAGGCTCAATTGGAAGAAGTCAACGTAACGATTGAGGCGAGACAGGAGAAGCATGAGACCGCGTGCCTGGTGGCGACCATGCCTGGTGCGGGAACTTACACCAGCTTGGCCCTGGCGTCGCGAATCGGCCCGATCGATCGTTTCCCAACGCCGGGCAGCTTGGCCAACTACTGGGGCTTGACGCCCGGTTGTCGCAATTCCGGCGAGACTGACCGCATGGGTTCGATCACAAAACGAGGCAGCAACATGGCCAGGTTCCTTCTGGGACAAATGGTCCTGCACACGCTGCGTAAAGACTCGTACATGAAGAACTGGTACAAGAAGATCAAGAAACGTCGAGGCTCGAAAATCGCACGCGTCGCTGTTATGCGGCGGCTGGTCACGATCCTCTGGCACATGCTCAAGCATCGACAGCCGTACGTGTGCGGCGGGCCTCCGGAAGTGAAGCGTATCCAATCCTTCTATCAACAATCGTCGTAAACAACCAGCCTCAGATCGGGCTCGACAGAAGGGGACCGTCCCTTCCACCTTCCCCATCACTCCGGCCCCAAGAGACGCGCCCGCGAGGGCCGAAGTGACGGTGAAGGCGGAAGGGACTCGCGGGACCCCTTGGACAAAACAACACCCTCTTTCACGAAGCGAGAACAGAGCGTCATGTGGTTGCATCGGTCCTGCTCGCAGAATCGGAGCAGGACCCTCGCCACGCAAGGCCAGCCTGAGGTAGCCCGTGGACTTGGCATACGTGCCAAGCGTTCATCTGATTGAGGCGGCCTGGCGTCGGCGAGACGGTCGAAAGGAGAATACTCAGTGTCGGATCCAAGTAATCCGAGCGTCTGCCGCCAATGGCAGCCGTGTTCACGAAGGGATGGGTTGGGGTGCCGCCGCGTATGAAAAGAACGGCGCGATAACCTCGAAAAAATGACCGTGACAACTAACCACAAACAACGCGACTCGAACGGAACCAAACCACAAGCGAAACCACGTCAAAAAGGCGTCACCACCGCCTTCGCGCTCAGAGTGCGCGAAAAAATGCACCGGAGAACCCTTGACAGATCAAACTCTTTCAGGGAGGGCTGCCCATGATTCCCAGTCCGAGAAATCCGTATTTGGCCATGTTCGTTCCGCGAGGTTGGAGGGTGGAAAGGGGAGGGTTTGGAGACAAACCTCAATAGAGCTTCGATATGGAGAAGGCACAAGGGGCGGAGTCGGGAAGGAGGGAGCAACAAGCTGTCGAAGGACCGCCTTGTCTCGATCGTGCGCGAACAGACGAATACCGACGGATTGGACGCCCTCCTTTGGCTTGCGTCCGAAACGTGCCACTTCACATCGGTTGGGCATCGATTGCCACCTGCCCGCTGCTAGCTCGGCAGAACCTTGGTCACAAACCAAGCCACAAGCATTATGGATTCCCACTCGCCTCCCAACGGCGTGGCATCAAGCAGTATTGCCAGGCAGAAACCAATGAGAATCAGTAGCAGAAAGATCCAATTCTGAGGTTGATGCTGCATCTTGTTCACTCCAATTCCGGATATCGGGAGGTGATTATACAGGATGAGGAGGCGCGATTCTTGCGGATTGGCAAGTGAGATGCGATTAAGGTGGTGCGGGGCAAGGAGTAGAGGATTCTGGCGTGGCGTTTACGGGAGGGCCGATGTGGGCCGGGAACAAGCCGCAGGGGAGATCTTGATTGTCGGCCTTCAGGCTTGCGCCCCGTTGTTCCTCTTTCCTCCCACTGGTATCATCAACGCGACGTTGTTTTTCCTTTCCGTGCCCGGCGGTTTCCATGATTCAGCAAGACCTCCTCGCTCTTCTTCAGTGCCCCGAAACGAAGTCGCCCCTGCGGTGTGCGGACGAGTCGCTGATTGCACGGCTCAACCAGACAATCGCGGTGGGGACGATCAAGAATCGGCTGGGTGAGCCTGTGGAGACGGCGCTTTCCGGAGGATTGCTGTCCGAGGGAGGGGGCGTGCTCTATCCTATTGTCGACGATCTGCCGATCCTGCTCACCGACGAATTGATTCCGCTGGAGCAATTGGATCTGCAAGACGTTCCCAAGGAATGACTAAGAACTGCTGACCGGATTGCCGGGAAGCCTGCCGGAGGCGAGCCATGGCCGAGACCATCTTTCAGAAGATCATCGACGAAGAGATTCCTGCCGAGATCGTCTACGAGGACGATCAGTGCCTTGCCTTCAAGGACATCAACCCGCATGCCCCCGTGCACCTGATCGTGATTCCGAAGAAGCCGATCGAATCGGTCGACGACGTGTCGGAAGAAGACAAGGTGATCGTGGGCCACCTGTTCTGGGCCATGCGGAAGATTGCCGAGCAGGAAGGGCTGGATGGGGGCTACCGCGTGGTGACCAACTGCGGTCGCGACGCCGGCCAGGAAGTGATGCACCTGCACTTCCATCTGCTCGCCGGCCGCGGCTTCTCGTGGCCACCGGGGTGACATCCCCCTGCCTGGACACATGCGGATTCCGAGGTCTACTGGGGGTCCTGTGGTATGCGAGAGGAGTTGTTGTCGTCGCCAACGGGGGCGGGGTGTTTCCGGGGTTGTTCTTCCAGCCACCTGAAGTAAACTCTGGCGGCCTTTTCGTCCTCCTGCTGCTGCTTCACGGCGTCTCTGTACTTCTCGTAGAGCGGATGGCCCGGAGCGGCGATCATGGACGCAAGTGCCACGAGCGTGACGGCCACGGCAGCGATGCGCCAGAGAATTCGTTTCTTCGGTTCGAACAGGGCCTGGCCGTAGAGCAGTCCGACGGCACATCCTGCCCCGTGCGCCACGTTGTCAACGCGCATCACGCCCAGATAGGTCAACGGAAAACAGAACAGGAACCAGGCGATCATCAACTGGACGACTTCCGGGGGGCAAACCTCGTAGAACTTCCGCTGGAAGCGCTGCCCCACCCAAAGGATCCCGAACAGGCCATACATCACCCCCGACAGCCCCACACTGGCATATTGGCCATCCAGGGGCGTCGACCAGTTGTTGACCAGGAACGACGTCATGGTCGCAGTGCAGGCCAGCAGGACCAGCACGGCGAGAAATCGAAAGGACCCAAAGAAGGGTTCCAGAACGCGTCCGAAGACAAGCAGCCAGTAGACGTTGAAGGCCGCGTGGATGATGCCCCCGTGGAGGATCGTCGTGGTGACGGGCCGCCAGAGTTCGCCGGACCAGACGAGGGAGAGCATGCCTAGTTTCCAAACGTTGGCGTAGACCATTCGACGTGCGGGGTCGAAGGTGCAGACCAACTCGATGGCCACGGCCACGGCCGCCACGAGAAGGGTTACGGGGGTGCGTCGGAAATCGAGTTCCGGGTGAGGGAGCATTCAGGGGTCCTTATCGATTCGTTAGTTCCAGGCGTTAGAGTCTGCTTCAATCTACTGCGCGGCTGATACCACGCCAATTGCAGGAGGCGTCGAGTCAGGGGGGATCGCCTTTTTTGGAATCAAGGCATCGCCGACAAGTCATTGCCATAAAAGCATTTACGAACTTGTCTGGCGCAATCTTCCGATCCGAGGCGCGGATTGTCGCGTAGCGAAGGAGGAAAATCTCGACGTCCTCGCCCCCCCTCCAATAGGGATCGCGGTGCGAAATTGGGCCTTGAGAAAGCGTGCGGAAACCCTTAGCTTAGAGTATTCTGTCGACCGTTCGAGTAACTCACACGGATTTCGGTCTCGATCGGTTTTCTGGTCGTCCCGCCCGTGGAACGCGGTGGCGGCGGAGTCGCCTACGCGAATCGTGCAACCAGGGGGCTGGAGACACATTACGCCTATGTCGAGTGCATCGAGTCAAGCGAAACAGGACGTCGAGATTACCGCAAAGCGGTCTCGTGTCGGGCGTCTCATGGGCGTACAGGTCTTAGGGGTGGGCAGCCACGCTCCCGACAACCCGGTTCCCAATGAAGACCTGGCCTCGCTGGGCTGCGATCCCGAGTGGATTGTGAAGCGAACCGGGATCGTCGAGCGGCGTCACGCTCCGCCGGGAATTGCCACAAGCGATATGGCAGCCGCGGCGGCCGAAGAGTGCATTGAGGACGCCGGGGTCGATCCCGCCGATGTGGATCTCGTCATCCTGGGCACCTTCACACCGGACCAGTTGCTGCCGTCGACGGCCTGCTTCGTTCAGGAGCGACTTGGCCTGACGGCCCCGGCCATGGACCTTCACGCGGCTTGCGCCAGTTTCGCCTACGGCGTGGTGACCGGGGCCCAGTTCGTGGCGACCGGGTGCAGCAAGTGCGTTCTCGTCATTGGAGCCGACTGCAACTCGCGCGTGCTCAATCCCAAGGACGTGGGTACCTATCCGCTTTTTGGCGACGGCGCGGGTGCCGTGCTTCTGGCCCCGGGCGACACGGCGCAGGGTCTGCTTGCCTTTGCCTTCGGCGCCGACGGCTCGGGCGCCAATCTGCTCTATCGCGAGGTCGGCGGCACCCGGAAACCGTTCGCTTCGGACGCTGCCGGAAACGGTTCGCACTTCATGAAGATGGAAGGCAAGCCGGTCTTCAAGTGGGCCATCCGGGTCGTCTCCCAGTCGATCGGAGAGGTTCTCGAAGAAGCCCAGTTGTCGCTCGACGGAATCGATCTCTTCGTATTCCACCAGGCCAATCTGCGGATCATCCGCTCCGTGATCCGGGACCTCGGCATCGACCCGCGGAAGGTCGTGAACAACCTTCAGACGTACGGCAACACGTCGGCCGGCAGCATCCCGCTGGCCCTCGACGAGGCCTATCGGGAGGGTCGGATTCGCCGCGGCAGCCGGGTTTTGATGAGCGGTTTCGGCGCCGGCCTGGTCTGGAGCACAATGCTGCTGCAGTGGTGAGGAGCTTTGAGCGTTGAGCGGCCCACCGTCGGTGATAGCCCACTCCAAACGAGTTGCGTTGGCTCGGTGGCGATTGAGCCCCCTCCCTGGCCTAAGCTGATGAACAAGCAAGAAGGCGGGTAGCGCCATTGCTCCACGGCCAGGGTCGTGCCTGCACACGGCGACAGAGGGCCACGAGTGGCAGCGATCTCTTCTTGTGCCGCCGCGCTGCGCGGGCTCTCGGATTGTTCTTGGTCGCCTTGCCCCCAGGCTCACGCCTGGGGCTACAACCGTATCGCACCGCTGCGCGGGCTACGGCTGACAGCGAGCCCGCGCAGCGCGGCGAAATATCTGTAGCCACGGTGCGTAAGCCCGTGGACCACAGCGCAGAGCGGCGCTGCCGAAGCCCGCGCAGCGAGGCGGCACAAAATGGGCGCAACAAGAAGGATTGCCCTTCTCCTTCGCTACGCTACGGAGGGAATTCGATGGCACGCCAATCGTTTGTCCCCCTCGGCTTTCCGCTTTCCGCTTTCGTCGGTATCATGACCTACCCTTGTTCTGACGGGCAATCGGGAAAAATGTGGGCCATGGAGAGACGGAAGGATGAAGAAGGTCAAGCAACTGCCGCTTCGTAGCGAGGTTCCTGCAGCAGACACCTGGGATCTTTCGCGGCTTTATGCCGACGATGCGGCCTGGGAGAAGGACTTCGCCAAGCTGGAGAAGCGGATCGCGGGCTTTGCCCGGTTCCAGGGCAAGCTGGGCGAAGGGGCGGAGTCGCTTGCCGCGTGCTTCAAATTCGATCGCGATTTCGACCGGCTGGGCGAGCGACTGGGGACGTACGCCTTTCTGAAGACGGCGGAGGACGCCACCAACAGCGATTACCAGCGAATGCAGGGCCGGTTCATGAACGTGGCCAGCCAGGCCGGACAGGCGGCCAGTTTCATCCGTCCGGAGATCCTCAGCATTCCGGCTGCCAGGCTCAAGGCGATGCTGGAGGAGAAGTGTCTAGCGCCGTTTCGACTCCAGTTGGAGCGACTTCTGGCGGACAAGCCCCACACCCTATCCAAGAAGGAAGAGCGGCTTCTGGCGATGCAGGCCGAGATGGCCCAGGCCGCCGGCGACGCCTTCCGCAAGCTGAACGACGCCGATCTGAAATTCGGCGACGTGAAGGATGGAAGCGGCGAGTGGATCGAGCTGAGCCACGCCACCTTTTCGAAGCTCCTTCATTCGCCCAAGCGAAGTGTCCGCAAGACGGCCTTCGACAAGGTCTACACCCAGTATGATGGCCACCAGCACACCCTGGCAGCCACGCTGAACGGTTCGATCCAGCGGGATATCTACTACGCGAGAGCTCGGAATTTCCCCAGCGCGTTGGAGGCCTCCCTGTTTCCCGACCGCGTGCCTGTGACGGTTTACGACAACCTGATCGAGTCGGTCCACAAGCGTCTTCCGGTCCTGCACCGCTATTACGACGTGCGGCGACGGAAGATGCGGCTCAAGGACATCCACCACTACGACACATACGTTCCGATTCTCAGCGACTTGCAGACGCGGCACACGTGGGACGAGGCGGTCGAACTCGTGCTGGCGGCGTTGGAGCCGCTGGGCGGCGAGTACGGCGAAACCCTCGGCAAGGGGCTCAGAGGGCGCTGGTGCGATCGCTACGAGAACCGGGGCAAGCAGAGCGGAGCCTTCAGTTGCGGCTCCTTCGACGGCGATCCGCACATCCTCATGAATTACCAGAAAGACGTGCTGGATCATGTGTTCACGCTGGCCCACGAGGCGGGCCACTCCATGCACAGCTACTACTCGGCGAAGAAGCAGCCGTACCAGTACTACAACTACGTGATCTTCGTGGCCGAGGTGGCCAGCACGTTCAACGAGGAACTGCTAAGCCGCCATCTGCTCGCCGAGGCGGAAGACGACCAGCGGCGAGCCTACCTGATCAACCGTCAGATCGACGCCATGCGGGCGACCATCTTCCGCCAGACCATGTTCGCCGAATTCGAGAAGCAGACCCATGCTTCGGCCGAGCAGGGCGAGCCGCTCACGGTGGAACGGTTTCGGGAGATCTATCAGGAGTTGCTCGAGCTTTACTTCGGCCCCGACTTCGCCCTCGACGAGGCCCTCTCCCTGGAGTGTTTCCGAATTCCCCACTTCTACCGCGCCTTCTACGTCTACAAGTACGCCACCGGCATGTCGGCGGCGATCGCCCTGGCCGAACGGGTTCTGAGCGGAGGGAAGAAGGAGCTGGGCGACTATCTCGGGTTCCTCAAGGGCGGGTGCAGCAAGGATCCGCTCGACCTGCTCCGCGGGGCGGGGGTCGACATGGAACAGCCCGTGGCGGTTGACACGGCCCTGGCGGAATTCGAGCGGCTCGTGGAGGAGCTGGACGAACTGTTGTAGCGGGTTGCCCGACTGCGTTATGCCGAACCATAATCCCGGCGAAATTGCCCCGGTGTCGTGTTGAACTGGGCCTTGAACACCGCTCCCAGCGACTCCTGGTGCAGGAAACCGGTTCGCAAAGCAACGGCGGCCAGGGACAATTCGGTGCCGGCCAGCAGTTCTCTCGCCCGGTCGAGACGGACGCGAATGATCTCGTCGTGGATCGAACGCTGAAAGACGTTGCGAAAACGCCGCTTGAGCGTGCTGTACGATACGCCCACGTGACGCACCACGTCCGGCACGCCAATCCCTTCGCAAGCGTGGTCACGGATGAACCGAACGGCCGAAGCCAGGTCGGCGTCGTTGATCGCCAGGATGTCGGTGGACCGGCGGACCACGACCTCGGCCGGCTCCCACAGCACCTCCCACTGCGTCGGCTCTTCTCCCTCCATCATCCGGTCGAGAACGGCAGCCGCCTGGTAACCGATTTGATCGTAGGCCGGATCGACGCTCGAGAGCACGGGGTCGGAAATCTCGCAAAGCGACTCGTCGTTGTCGACCCCCAGGACGACCGCGTTCTCCGGCACGGCCACCTCGACCCGGCGGCATGCGTCGAGCACGCGTTGGCCAGCCAGATCATTGCACGCCAGGATCGCACTGGGCTTGGGCAAACGTCGCACAAACTCCGCCAGTCGCTCCCGCTCCGCCTCGGCATACCAGGGAATCGTCTCCTGCAAGGGCAGATGATACGCCTCGCAACCGTAGCCGGCGGCACGAACGCAATCCGCGAAGGCCTCTTCCCGCAGACGCGACCAGCGGCGTCCCTCGATTCCGCAGTAGGCGAACTGACGGAACCCGCGATCGAGAAAGTGTTCGGCTGCCAGCCGGGCTATGGCCGGATTGCTGACTCGCACTCCGGCAATCCCGGAGCGAGGAAAATCGTCCAGCACGTCCACGACCGGCATGGTCATGTCCGCAAGGACCTCCGCCACTTCGGCGCTGCGGACTCGCGTGATCAGGCCATCGCCCTCCCAGCGGCGAAGCCAGTCCGGCAACGCCGCCTGCATGTGGCCCGGTTCGTGGTACAGAGCCCAGGGTCCGCACTCGCGAGAGTACCGAGCAATCCCGCGCAGAATCTGCCTGCCGCTGGCCATCGAAGTCTCGATGACCAACGCCACCCGCCGTCTGCCTGTCGGTTTCTGTCGCTTGGCTTTCTTTGCCATTGGCGGTTCCCGGGAATCACTGCAATCCAGCTCACCAATTATTGGCAGCCGGGACCGTTTTCTGCAACAATGAAGAAAACACCCGGTGGCAACAGATCGCGTACAATTGACGACCATTCATGGTCGTTGTCCGCCGTAGGCGGTATTAGGCCCGTCGTTTTCGGCGGGGCGCCTAGCCCGACCTGCCCCCCTCCCTCTCGTTCCTGCCGCCTCCGGCGGCAGGAACGAGAGGGGGAAGGTGGTTATGCTTCACGATCCCGTGCTAAAGCACGGGCCTAATACCGCCTACGGCGGAAAAGGGCCGTAAACGGCCCTGCCATGGCGACGCCGATACGGTTTGGATTTCTGGGTAATTGCAGGGCCTGAAGACTGGACACCAACGGGCGGATGGAGCAGCGACGATGAAGAAGTGGCGAATCGCATTGATCGTGGTTCTGGGCTGCCTGCTGATCGCGTTCGTCCTGGTGTATCGTTTCGTCCAATATGCTCGCCCGATCGGGAGCGGGCCGGCCGGACCTCCCGTGCTCCTGGAACCGTTCAACGAGGTCTGGAACGAAGGAGAAGTCCTGCTGCTTGGTGTGGGCGACAGTGTGACCGCCGGCTATGGAGCACGTCAGACTCACAGCTATTTCGCCCTGGTTGCCGAGAATCCCGAGGACGAGTACTCCGACATGGAAGGCCGCTGCCTGGCGGCCGTGTTCCCTCGCCTCAAGACCTTGAACATCGCCGTTTCGGGAAGCACGTCGCTGGACCATCTGCGGTACCTGGAAGAGAGTCTGCCCGAACAGCCGCCGGAGGTTCGCGTCGTCGTCGTCATGACCAGTGGCGGCAACGACCTGATCCACAACTACGGGCGCACACCGCCTCGCGAGGGCGCCATGTATGGGGCCAGCCTCGAACAGGCCCGGCCCTGGATCGAAAACTACCGGGCGAGGCTTGCCCACATGCTCGATCTACTCGACGAGCGGTTCCCCGGCGGGTGCGACGTGTTTCTGGCCGACATCTACGACCCGTCCGACGGTGTGGGCGACGCGGCCAACGCCGGGCTGCCGCCCTGGCCGGACGCCCTGCCAATCCTCGCCGAGTACAACGCGATCATCCACCAGGCCGCCGTCGATCGGGAGAACGTCCACGTGGTCCCCATGCACGCCACCTTCCTCGGCCACGGCATCCACTGCACAAATTGGTGGCGAAGCGTGTACTGCAAGGACGATCCCCACTACTGGTACGGCAGCAACCTGGAAGATCCCAACGAGCGGGGCTACGATGCCCTGCGGCGCATCTTCCTCCTTGAAATCGCCGCCCAGGCCGATCGGCTTCGGGCGAGTCAGTCGTCCGATGGCCCCTTGAGCACAATCGTTCCCTGATTCAGATAGCTGCACGTACACCAGCTTGCCGCGTCGGGCATGAGAACCACGCCGCCTGCCGGAATAGCGGCGATCCAGCAGCCGGGACGGATTCCGCCATAATTCTGCGTTTCCGAGGAGACCGCCAGATCCACGTAGCCCAACGTGGCGGAACGGAACACGAGCATCGTGCGGCAGCCCGACACGATCCCGCAACCGTATGATCGCTGCAGAGCGAAAGGCTGTTGTTCCCCGGTCAGAAGATCCCAGGCGCCGGGCGGCGCGTAGACGGTTCGACCGTTGAGCACGGGCCGGTCCACGTAGTCGGCTGCCACGTCCCAGAGCCGCGTTCCGTCTCCGGGATTGAACGCGGCCATCCGGTTGCCGAGTTCCGAATCCCGTGAGGCCTGGTGAGCGGCCTGGTAACCCATCCACAAGATCCCATGCTCCGCCGAGTGCATGAGCAACGTGCCGAAAATCTCCTTGTCGGCCTCCCAGCAGGGCCGGCCCGTAGACAGGTCCAAGGCAACCAGCCGACCCAGTGGATGGGTCGCGGCCGGCTCGGGCAGACTTTTCGGCGAAAGCCCGCGGCGTTGCTCGGCGGAACTCGGCGAGGCGACGAACCCGAGCCGGTCCTCCTCGGCCACCGGGCGATCAACCAGGTACACGCGCCGGCCGCCCATTGCGATCGCATTATGGCGAATCGAATGCTTCGGCTGAAACGTCCACAACAGCTTGCCTGTCTCGGCGTCGAGCGCGAACAGGGCCGTCGACTCGGTGAATTGTTCCCCCGTGTCCCAGCGGTCGGACCAGCACTTGATCAAGTAGTCTTCCCGGGCGAGGCTGCCGAGCAGGACTCCGTCGTGGTAGGCCAGGTAGCCCCACGTGGCCGGGCCGCCGTCGGGATGGCGGGGCGTCTTCCATTCCGCCAGTTGACGTCCCGTACTCGCGTCGAGAACTTGGCACGCCTTGCCGTTGTGAAGATAAACTCGCTCGGGTCCCAGGCAGACGTTTCCTCCGGTCCAGGCGGCCCCGATGCTGTGTTCGCGATGGTAGGAGGCCAGCAGCCCCGGCAGGTCAAACTGCCAGAGGAGCCGCCCGTTGTAGAGACTCTGCGCCCGCAAACCGTTGAGCCCCGGCACAAACATCCGCCCGTCCTGCACAAGGATCGTGGGGGCTCGCCCGTGACGGTTGGCCTGGACGAAGTCGGTGTCGCGATACCAGAGCATTTCGAGCGGGCCGCGGACTCGTCGTTCGTCGGAGCAAAGCGTGTTGGCGGCGCTGCTGTTCTGGTGCGTCCAGACGCCACTATCGGGCAGGGCGTCTCGCGTCCAGAGCTTGATTCGATCGGCCCGGCGCAACGCCAGTGTACCTCCGCATGGACGGCAGAGACGCCTGGCTTGGGCAAGGACTGCCTCGCTCGCTTCTTCCTCCAAGGATCGCCCGGACACAACCAGGTCGGCACAGTAATCGGCGCATGGCACATGAGCCGGATCGACGCAGTGAACCGTCACCCTCGACCCGTAGAGCCCCGTGCGATGGAGCACATCACGAAGACGTTGCACCTTGGCGGCGTCCTGATCGACCGCGTAGATCCGCAGGTTGGTTCGGCGGAGCAGTTCCAGCGTCAGGTCGCCGTCTGCGCAACCAAGATCCACACAATAGCCGTCCGTGATATTCGTTTGCTTCAAAAGGGCGTCGACGGCCTCGCGAGCGAGCGGACTGCTCTCCGGTAGCGTTTCGGGCGGACCAGGGCGAAACTCGGTCGGTGCGGCGTCCCGAGGTTCCCCGAAACAGTAGAGAAAGCCTCGGTCCGTGCTCGCGTAGAGTCGACCATCGGCAACGGCCAGCCCGTTGGCCAGGCCGGTCACCGGGGCCGACCACGTGACCGTTCGCGTGGGAAGATAGACGGCGGAGACCCGGCCTCGCCCGCCGACAATCGCCGTCTCGCCCGCAACGATCAGCGCCGCAGCCTGGTCTTCCAGCGACGGGCTTGTCCATGACGTCACATCGACACGAACGGCGGGCGGCTGCAGTTCCTTCGGCGTTGGCGGCGCCGGTTCGGCATCGAACTCGACGGGGGCTTCCCAGACCGGCGGCGCAAGTTGCAGCACCTGCCGCTTCTTGCCCTTCCGATCGGTAACCTCTCGCCGCACCGCGAGGCTTTTGCGATCGAGAGCCGTTAGTTTTCCGTCGGCGGCATAAAGGAGAGAATCCGGTGTGACGGCCGTGGCCAGTCCAACCGAACCGAGTTGGCTGCCGCCGTCCACGGAATAGACGCGTCCGCTGTTGACGTACCAATCGCCGAGCAAAACCACGTCGGCTCCGCCGGCGTGCTGATGAGCCTGGAGAGGGAACTGACGCAATGTGCCGTTGTCGCGATCGAGAACAGCCGGAACGGCCCGGCCGGTCGGGACCAGCAGGGCATCCCCCGCCGCTGCCAGATAACCTTGCGCCGCCAGCCCGCTCTTGGCCCGGGCGGTGGCGTGGGGCTGGTCCATCTCGATCGCCCCCGAGGAATCGTTCTGCCAGAGAACGTTGCCCGTTTCCGCATTGAGCGCAAGAAGATAGATGCCTTCACTCGGCCAGATTCCGGCTCCGAAATAGACCATGTCGTCCACCACGACTGGTCCGCCCCGAGCGGGCCAGCGCGAGATCATCCGGTCGTTTCCTAACAAGCGTTCATCCCGGGGGCCGCCTCGCCGCTTCCAGACGAGCTCGCCCGTGCGGACCGAAAGGCAATAGAGGTGGCCGTCATCGCTGGCCACGAAGAGGCGATCCCGCCAAGCGGCCGGGGCGAAACGCACCGGCCCGTCCGTGGTGAATGTCCAAAGCAGCTTGCCGCTCGCGGCGTCGAGGCCGTAAACGGTGTCATCAGCGGAACTATCGTAGCAAAGAACGCCGCCTGCCACGATGGGCTGGAAAGCTCGATCGAATCGGAGCCGATTCCGTGTGGGCCAAGCTGGCGCCGGACCGTGGCGGTCCTGGCGGCTCCAGTGGCAACACAAGCTTTGCGGCAAGGTCTCGGCCGTGTGGCCCGAGCGGGATGCGTCGCCTCGAAATTGCGGCCAGTCCGCCGCCTGGCACGGGAGGGCTAAGGCTACGAACAGAGTGGTTGCCACAATTCGGAGGGCCGGCATACTTCTTTTCTGCGGTCAGGATCCTAGGAGACCAATGACGCCAACAGACAAGGTTAGCAGAAACCCTGTGTCCTCGTCACGGTAGATCGGCGAAGAAGTTCCGACACACGAAGAGCCTGGGCTATGGCAGCCCTTCGGCCTTTTTCTCCTCTTCATCCGCGGGTTCAGGCCAATTCTCGCAGATGAGTTCCCGGGCAAAGGCGGCGTGGAGCACTTCGGAGATCCCAAGGGGATAGGTCATCTTTCGTTCCACGTAGCGCGATTCTTTATTGGTGTCGACGATGTTGCGCATCCCGCGCACGATTCCAATCACGAGGGGGCCGCCGCTGGGCGAACGGAGCGTTGCGTGAATGACCGGTCCGCCGCTGTCGCCCGGCCAGGCGGTCGTGTCGACAAGAAAGGCCGGATGGGGCTTGATGGGAACGAGGGGATGGCTGGCGAGAACTCCGTCGCGAAGGATCGGCAGTCCCGCCGAGTTGGCTTCCGAACGCTCGGGAAAGACGGCCAGACGAACAGCATCGCCCACATGGACCTGGCCGAGCAATTGCTCGGTTTCCAGGCAGTCAAAGGGAATCGCTTCGACCGAAACGGAATCCGGCAGACAGAGAACGGCGATATCGTGGCTCGCGTGTTTCTTCCACGCCGGCTTGCCGTCCTGGCGAATCCGGATTTCGATTTCCTTCCGCCCGAAGACCCCGTTTTCTCCCAGATTTCGTGACACGAGGTGACAGGTGTCGCCTTTCATGGCCTCAAAAACATGGGCCGCCGTGACGACGAAGCACTGGGGCTTGCCGTCCGCCGTTTCACGTCGGTAAACGCATCCGGTGGCGGTGGAAGAACCGTTCGCCAACTTGTAGGTCGCCAGAACCAGTTTCTCGGCGGCCTCGTCACCGCGTGACGACGAAACACCAATCAGAAGACAAAACGCAGGAACGATCGCGAGACAACGAAGGCGCATGGTGGAGAATCCAAGATGTCGAGAACCACTAGTCAACTCAAATTCCAGGATAATTCGAGCGATCGCCGTTCTCCACCCCGCCTCAGAGCAAGCTTTCCAACAACAATCGGATCTTGCGCATCTCGGCCATCTGGTCGACGTCTTCCATGGACTCGATATCGACGCACAGGGCCCGAGAGTAGTTGACCTTTCCGAGTTGCGTGATCAGCCGTCCATATTCGATCAGACCCTGGCCGACACGGACCTGGAGCTGCTCCTTGGTCGTATCACGAAGACGAACGTGGCAAACGTGCTCCATCACCTGCTCATAGGGTCCCCCTTGGTGGGGGCCGCATACGTAGTGGCTCGGATCGAGCGTGAGGGCCAGCCCTTTGACGTTGTTGCAGAAGACGACGGCCGTAGCCGGATCCTGGGTCATTCGTCCGGACTCGGTTGTGAGCCCAACAACTACCCCCTCTTTAGAGGCAAGCTTGACCAACTCCTGAAGCCGCTCGATTTCCGCGTTGAAGGGAGTGCCCAGTTCTTCACTGCGAACGGCAATCGTCACCACTTTGGTCGCTTTGGCCAGTCGGCAGCAGGCGTCAAACTGGGCATAGTATTCGGCTTCACTGTCGGCCTTGATTTCCACTGAATAGGCCACCGGTGTCAGACGTCTTGTCTTGCGACAGATCTGCACGGCCCTTTCGAGGTTTTCGGCCACTTCCGACGGTTTCAGATGGTTGCCGTTTTCGTCCAGAACGATTTCGACCGCCGTGTATTCCAGGTCGACCAAGCGCTGTAGCGCCGCATCCAACGGCAAATCCGAAAAACACCGAGTCGATGCCGCAACAAACACTCCCGGACTCCTTTCTCAACGCAGGCTGCCGACCACCAGGCGGCACAACCTCAGAACCTTCCCAACCGTTCTTATCTTTATAAGCGAACAAGCAAGCAGGTAGCTTACAGCGCTGCGTCGGCTTGGGCAACACCAAGCGAAGAAGCCAGTCCTGCCCGTTTCTTCCGACTTGCGTTAAGCTAGAATTGCCAAAGGGTCGTTTAGCCCCACCCGAGCGGGAATTCGACCGATCGTTGGGAGGGCAACCTCTCGCAAGCTCCTTAGTTTGCGTAATTTGACCACAATCCTCATCCTTGCCGGAAATCCGGGAGCCTCGTCATGGAACCGCACGAACCCTATCAGCAAGACCCGATCCCCGCAGCCGCGGTTCCCTCGCCTCCCGGTCATGCCGGGCCGGGGCGTTACGCCCCCCCTGTGCCTCAGCGGCGTTTCCGCCCGGTCCTGTTCCTGATTGGCCTGGCCCTTGTCGTGGCCCTCGGCTTCTCGATGCTCCTGAACCTTGCCTTGATCGGCAGCGTGGGGTCTTCCTCGACGGCGTCGCTCCTGGAGGAGGATTTCTCGCAGTACAAATTTCGGGAAGGGCCCAACAAGATCGCAATCATCTCCGTTGAGGGGACGATCCTGACCGCCGACGGTTACGTGAAACAACAGATCGATCAAGCCCGCAACGACCCCACGGTGAAGGCCATCGTCCTGCGCGTCGATTCCCCCGGCGGCACCGTAGCCGCCTCGGATTATCTCTACCATCACCTGACCGAATTGCGAACCGAGGCCAAGAAGCCCATCGTGGTCAGCATGGGCTCCTTTGCGGCCAGCGGCGGCTATTACGTGGCCATGGCGGCCGGTCCCACCGAAAACACGATTTTCGCCGAACCGAGTTGCTGGACGGGATCGATCGGCGTGCTGATTCCTCATTACAGCCTGGTCGGCCTGTTTGAAAAATACGGCATCGAAGAAGACGCGATCGTCAGCCATCCGCTCAAGGGAATGGGAAGCATCGGTCGGGAAATGACTCCCGAGGAGAAGGAGATCCTCCAATCGCTGGTCGACGACAGCTTCACGCGATTCAAAAAGATCATCTGCGAGAATCGTCTAGCATTCGCCAATAAACCCGAGACGCTCGACAAGCTCGCAACCGGCCAGGTCTACACGGCCGGCCAGGCCAAGGAGGGCGGGTTGATCGACCAGATCGGCTTCATCGAGGCGGCCATCGACCGAGCCATCGAGCTGGCCAACCTCAGTCCGGAACAAGTCCACGTGATTCGCTACAAGCAGACCCCGACCCTGGCCTCGATCCTGATGGGAGCCCAGGCCCGCAGTCAGGGCTTCGATCTTCAGCAGTTCTTCGACATGACCTCCCCCAAGGCCTATTACATGAGCACCCAACTGCCGCCGCTGGTCCGGAGCAAGACTGGAGACTGAAGACTATAGGCTGGAGACTATAGACTCGAGGCTGTAGGGCTGAGAAATAGGGGCTGTCTCGGCCTGTTCACGGGGGCGGCGAGTTCAGAACGCAGCGATGGGGCCTGCCACCCACACTCGACATCGCGTCAAGCGCCTCCAGCCTCCAGCGTACAGCCTACTTCGGGCATTCCGGCGCCGTCAGCACGCCGTCGTTGTTGCGGTCGTAGCGGGAGAATTGTTCCAGAAGAGCCTTCTCGGAATTGGGAGCATATTCGGCCAGCGTCAGTTGGCCGTCGCCGTCGGTGTCCTTGGCACGGAACCAGTCGGGCACGCCTGCCAGTCGTGACGGGGGTGTGACGAACCGCTTCGAACTGGACGGGGCCCCGGCAGGCGTCACCTCAGCCGTCTCCTCCGGGGCATCGGATTCCTCCTCTGCCTCGGGCTCTTCGACCGCTTCACTGTTCGTCTCGCCCGGCCCACCCACGAGGGCGACAGGAAGGGCCTGGCCTTGTTGGGCTGCTTGTTGGGCTGCCTGCTGCCGCGCGGCAGCCTGGGCGGCTGCCATCGCATCACGCTCCGCGGTGGGGATGTAGAGCGGGGGAAGAGCGGCCACCGCCTCGTCCATCATGGTTCCCGTCAGACGCATGCGACGATGACGCCCGAAATCCGCGGTGTATGCCGTCAGTTCTTCCAGGCTGATCGACCCGTCGGCATCATAGTCGGGTGCCAGCGGATTGCCCTTCATCTGCCGTTGTTCCGCCTCGTCGATCACGCCGTCGCCGTTGGTGTCATACCGCTGAAACTGCCTCTCAGCATAGCGGCGGACCTTGGTGGGAACGGGGGCGGTGGGCAACGGCCGAGGAGCCTGCTGGGGCGCGGGAGCGGGATCGGAGGCAATCACAACGATCTCCGGCTCCACCGGCTCGATTTCAACGGCAGGTGTCGGACTACGGGAGGCCACCACGGCGACCGGGGTCTCAGCCGGGGCGGGCTGGGGAGACGGAGCTTTGGCGGGAGCTGGTTCAGTCGGAGCTGGTTCAGTCGGAGCTGGTTCAGTCGGAGCTGGTTCAGTCGGAGCTGGCGAGGCGGCTACGGGGGCGGGCGGTTTCGCCACGGCCGGGGTGGCGGCTGGCTTGGGAGTTGCTGGGGCTTTTGTCGCAGTTTCCGCTTTTTTGGAAGCAGCAGGCTTCGCCGCGGCCGGCGCAGGCTTCGCGGGGGTGGGCGTGCTGGCAACGGCCTCCGGAGCTGGACCAGGGGACTCAGCCTTGGCCGGGGGGCTTGCCGGTGCCTCGCTCGGCGGCTCGCTCGGCGGCTCCGCCTTCGGAGCGGGAGCGTCGGCTGCCTTCGTGGCTTTCGCAGGGGCTGGTTCAGTTGCCGACTTGGGAGCTGCTGCCGATGCGTTAGAACCATCTGTCCCAGCAGTATGTGCGGGAGACGGCACTAACGAAGCCGCCATGGCCTTGGGGCGAGTGTCGGAGGGAGAAGTTGATACGAAAACCGTATCGTCAGCGCGCTCATATCGGGGCGAGGCAGGCGATTGGCGTGGGACCTGGCGTTGGGGCTCGGGCGGAGCCGGTTGGGGCGCCGCAGGGCGGGGCCCCCTCCGTGGCTGCATGACCTTGGACGCCGGATCCTCCTCGGGCAGGAAATCGAGCCCAAAAACAACACCAGTTGCCACCAGCAGCAGAACCAGCACAAGCTTGCGAGAAGACGAGCGTTTGGGCTTCTCGGGCGGCTGCTGGCCGTCGTTTTCAAGATTCTCGGCGGTTGCCATGGTCGTGCCTCGAAAGGTGGGAGAGGCGATAAGTGCCTGAACTGCACTATTGTGGGGGGGAGTTGCCCGTCTGCCCCGGCGTCGAAGGAAAGAGCGAGAGCCACCGTGCCGGGGCCGATGGGACGCGCTCCGATCGCTGTTGACGCGAGGGGCATGTCAACTACAATAAGCGGTATACATCTGTATTTTAGCATGGCCGAGTGCCCCGCCGTCAACCCTCCCGCCCAAACCTAGCCCACCTCAACGTTCCCACCTTGCCCAGGGAGCGCCGGTCACAGATGTACTTCGCAGTTGCTCCATGAGCGACGATCGCGTAGTGATTCGTGTTGCGCTGCGGACGGCGGCGCGACGGCATGACGAAACCTCCTTCACGCCAGCAATCCAAATGATTCGATCCGAGGCCTCAGGCGAGAAGGGCACATTGGATGCCCGCAAGCTGAAGATTGCGCGCGAAGCGCAGGCCCGAGACGGCAGTCTGCAATTGGTCGCTCGCGAACTGGGCTTCGACGACGAGGACACTGTTCTGGCCGCGGTGGGACAGTCCCTCGGCATGGACATGATCGATCTGACCAAGATCACCCCCGACCTGGAGGTGCTTCGCCGGTTTCCGATCAAGCTCATCCATCGCCACATGGTTTTTCCCATCGAGAGCGACGGGGAATCGCTGGTTCTCGCCATCGGCGATCCCTTCGATCTGCACGCCCTCGATGCGGTGGGCGCGGCCACCGGCCTGAGCATCATTCCCGTCGTGGCGCTGCCCTCGGAATTGGCCAAACTCGTCAAGGCCCATCTCGGCGTGGGGGCCGAAACCGTCGACGGGCTGATCGCCCAGACCGAGGATCGCGAGGCCGGCGTCGAAGTGCTCGACGACCTGGAATGGGATCATTCCGAGGCCTCGGAGATGGCCCAGGAGGCGTCGGTCGTCCGCCTCGTGAACGAAATCCTCACCGAGGCGATCGAGGCCCGGGCGAGCGACATCCACATCGAAGCCCAGGAAGAGGGCATGAAGGTCCGCTACCGGATCGACGGCGTGCTCCAGAAGCAGCCCATGCCCCCCGAAATCAACCGTTTCCAGTCGGCGATCATCAGCCGCCTGAAGATCATGGCCCGGTTGAACATCGCTGAAAAGCGCGTTCCCCAGGACGGCCGCATCAAGCTCAAGGTCCAGGGACGCGAGGTCGACATTCGTCTTTCGATCATCCCCATGCTCCACGGCGAAGGCGTCGTCATGCGTGTCCTCGACAAGGATCGCATGAACTTCTCCCTCCGCGGCATCGGCATGGACGAAGACGTCTACGCCCAATTTGGCAAGTTGATCAGCCTGCCCCACGGGATCATCCTCGTGACGGGCCCCACCGGGTCCGGTAAAACGACGACCCTCTACAGCGCCCTGAACGAGATCAAGGACGAAGAGACCAAGATCATCACCACGGAAGACCCGATCGAGTATCAGCTCAACGGGATCAACCAGATCCAGGTTCACGCCAAGGTGGGCCTGACCTTTGCCGCCAGCCTGAGGGCGATCCTGCGTCACGACCCCGACGTGGTGCTCGTCGGCGAAATCCGCGATCTGGAAACGGCCGAAAACGCCGTCCAGGCGTCGCTTACGGGCCACCTCGTGTTCAGCACGCTCCACACCAACGACGCCGCCGGCGCGTTCATGCGTCTTTCCGACATGGGTGTGGAGCCCTTCCTCGTGTGCAGCACGGTCGAAGGCGTGATGGCCCAACGACTCGTCCGCACCCTGTGCGAGGAATGCCGCCAGGAGTATGTTCCGCGGCGTGAGGACCTGCCCGAAGACTTCCCCTGGGAGGAGTTCCAGGAGCAGACCGAGCACCTGTACCAGGCCAACGGATGCCGAAGCTGTCGCGGAACCGGATATGCCGGGCGGCGCGGTATCTACGAACTGCTCATTGCCAACGACGAAATCCGCGCCCTGGCCAGTGAACGGACCGGGTCGAACCTCGTCAAACAGGCGGCCGTTCGGGCCGGCATGCGGACCCTCCGATCCCACGGCTGGCTGAAGACAATCCAGGGAGCGACCACGGTCGACGAAGTGCTCCGAGTAACCAAGGCCGACTGACCATGCCCGAGTTTTCCTACACAGCACGAACCCTTTCCGGCGAGAACGTGGCGGGCACGATTACGGCCGGCACGAAGCGGGAAACCTTCGCGCTGCTGGCGGAACGCTCCCTGTTCCCGATCCGCGTGGAAAACGCCGAAGCGGGCCAACTGAAATTGGGCTTCAAGCGGCGAGTCGGGGCCTCGGTTCAGGCGGCCACCTTGACTCAACTGGCTGACCTGCTCCAAAACGGCGTGCCCCTGCTCAATGCCCTGGAGATCCTCGTCGAACAGGCCACGCATCCGACCATGGGAGAAGTGCTGGCCGACATCCGCGACCGGGTTTCCGAAGGCGAGTCGCTCGACATCGCCTTCGCCTCCCACCCGGATGTGTTCAGCGAGTTGACGATCAGCGTGGTTCGGGCCGGCTCGGAAGGCGCCTTCCTCGAAGACGCCCTCAAACGAACGGCGGACTTTCTCGAGTTGCAGGAGCAATTGAAGAACAAGATCGTCGGGGCCATGACCTATCCCGCCTTCCTCGCCATCGCGGGAACCATTGTCGTCATCGTCCTGATTGTGTTCTTCGTTCCCAAGTTCGCCTCCCTGTTTGAACGAGTCGAACGCGAGGGCGGCGGACTGCCCCTGCCCACGATCATCCTGCTCGGCCTGAGCGGGTTCATGGGAAGCCGCTACGGCCTCCTCGCGGCGGCCGGATTTGGCGGGCTGGGCGCCTGGCTCTGGAAATTGATGAAGACGCCCAATGGACGGGCGTTCGTCGACAAATGGAAACTGCGCGTGCCGATTTTCGGAAAAATCTTCCTCAATGCGGCCCTTTCCCGCTTCTGCCGGATCCTCGGAACGCTGCTCCAAAACGGCGTGCCCATTTTGAGGGCCCTCGAAATCAGTGCGGAATCGACGGGAAACAAGATGCTCGCCGAGGCGATTACGAAATCGGCGGAAAATATCTCTTCGGGCGACACGCTGTCCAAGCCCCTCGCGGAGTGCGGACTGGTTCCGCGCGCGATTATGGCCATGATCAGCGTTGCCGAAGAATCGAACAATCTGGATAATGTGCTCGTCAACGTCGCCGATACGATCGACCGCAAGACGGCACAACAACTTGACGTGATGGTCCGCCTGATCGAACCGAGCATGCTGCTCATTATGGGCACCGTGATCCTGTTCGTGATGGTGGCCTTGTTGCTGCCGGTCTTCGAGATGAGTTCGACCATCGGCTAGGCAGGCAGCAAAATCGCCAAACCATTTTCATGGGAGGAAGAGAAATGCAACGTACGGTTCAATCCAACAGGAGACGCGGTTTCACGCTGATGGAACTGCTTGTCGTCCTGGCGATCCTCGTGCTGCTGATGGCCATGGTCGCCCCTCGGGTGCTCAGGTTCCTGGGCAGTTCCGATATTTCGGTTGCCACCAGCCAGATTGGTAGCCTCAAGAAGTCCTTGGATCTTTATGCCGTGGATTGCCGCAAGTATCCCACGACCGAGCAAGGCCTGCAGGCCCTGCTCAGCCCGCCGGCCATGGGCCAGTCGGGTGGCACGCAGCGCGGCTGGAACGGCCCCTACATCGACGGCGACATTGTGCCCGTCGATCCCTGGGGAATGCCCTACGGCTACGCCTTCCCGCCCACGCGCGGACGCGGTCCCGGACCGGACATCTGGTCCTGCGGCCCCGACAGCATGGACGGCACCGAAGACGACATCTGTAGCTGGCACGTTTCCAACACCGGCAACGGCGAAGGCATGCCGGGCGAAGAGGGGATGGGTGAAGGCGAATTGGGCGGCCAACTCGGCCCCGACGGCATGCCGATGGATGGAGGTCTCGACCCGATGGGCGGAACCGATCCCATGGGCGGTGTGCCGCCAATGGGCAGAACCGACCCGATGGGCGGAAGCGGCATGGGCGGCGTGCCTCCCATGGGTGGCGCCGATCCCATGGGTGGAACCGGAGGTATGGGCGGAGTACCACCGATGGGTGGCACCGGAAATATGGGCGGAACCGGCGGCATGGGGGGCGTGCCTCCCATGGGCGGCGCCGATCCGATGGGCGGAGGAGCCCCAATGGGCGGAGCCACGCCTATGCCCGGCGGCACCGGCCAGCAGCCCGGCAACTTCTAAGCAAGACGAGATCACGTCAGGGCCTCATGGAGGATCGGCTCCTCCCTGGGGCCCTGCGCCGTTTTCGGACTTTGATAAGCCGGGCTCCTGAATGGACCACTTCAAACAAGGCAACTTGACCTGTTAACCAACCAACGTAGCCCGGCTTCTGCGAAATCCAAACAGCTCCCCTCCACGTCGATGTTGCCCGAATCCCCATTTTCCCAACGCGCGACTGTGGCTTACCGGCCTTCCCGGCGATCGGGCCTGTCCCCGGCCCGCCGTTTCGTGCGGCGCGGCTTCACGCTCGTGGAGATGCTCGTCGTCCTGGCCATCCTGGGCCTGCTTGTAGGCCTCACGTGGCCCTCCTTCCACCGCCTTCTCGACCGCAGCCGGATCGTCGACGCCGCCAAGCAAGTGCGAACCGAACTGGGAGAAGCGAGGCTGCGGGCCATCGAATCGGGAAAACCCCAGGTGTTTCGTTTCCAGCCCGGCACGGGGGCCTTCGAAATCCGACCCAAGGAAGAGGAAACTGCCGGCCCCGCCGTCCTCAAGTCGGCCCTCGAACAACTGAGCGACGAGTCTGTCGACACGGAACCCGTCACCGGCGCTGAAATCGTCGACGCGGCTGCCTACGATCGCTGCTTGCCGGAAGGCATGTCGTTCGTCGGACAGCAAGTGGCCCAGGAGCCGACCGCCGAGGAAGAGGACGGACTGGTTGGCCTCAGCACCGCGGAAATGACCGAGCAGCAGGGCTGGTCCAAACCGATCATCTTCTATCCGAACGGCCGCACGTCGAACGCCCGCATCCGCGTTACCGATGGCCAGCAATACGCTGTCGACGTCAGTCTTCGCGGACTGACGGGCACCGTGCGGGTTGGCCAGGCCCTTCGCATCGATCTTCCTTCGGAAACCGACCCGCTCGCCGAGAGCGAATTGGGCCTCGACGGGGAACTGGACACCGCGCCTTCGCTGCCCGACACCACTTTCCGCGCCGAGGGCTTTCTCGGGCCGGCGCCCGTGGAGGCCCAGCCATGACCAAGGTTCGTCGAGCTGGTTTCTCTCTCCTGGAAGTGGTGATCGCCACGGCCGTACTGCTGGGCAGCGTGATCGTGCTGTCCCACATTGCCTTTGTGGGAACGGCCCACATGAACGGAGCCGAGCAGTATTCCGCCGCTCAGTTGGTGTGCCAGACTCGCATGAATGAGATACTCGCCGGCGCCCGACTCATCGAAGAGGTGAGCGGCGAGGCCATCCCGGAACTGCCGGGCTGGGGGTTGACCGTCAAGGTGTCGTCGGCGGGCCAGCCGGGGCTTCTGGCCATCGAAGTGACCGCGGCCGAGGCTTCCGTCGACGCAACCTCGTCCTTAAGAACCGAAAGCGCCGTCCCCACCGATGCGACGCTCGATGCGACCCTCGAAACGACTGCCGCGACCGACGCCGTCCTGACTTCCGACACGGAACTCAGCGTGCAACCCGCCCCGGAGCAGACGGTTGGTACTGGTCGGCAATTCACGCTGGTTCGCTGGATCGTCGACCCCGACGAGGCCGAATTGACAAGCTCTTCGTCGTACGACGAAGGATCGATGATGCTGGACATGCCCGTCGGCCTGCCTGAAGAACCGTCATTCTTCGACACCACGATCCCCGCGGAAGGCCCGTCTTCCTTCGACGATCTGCCGATGCCGGAAACGCCTTTGCCTTCGGAAGGCATGGCCCTGCCGGACGATCAGCCCCAGATCGACCAGGCACCGGCCGGCCCGCCGTCGGAAGATCGTCCCCGTCGTCGCGGACGTTCCCCGCGTCGCCGCGGCCCTCCGCCCGAGGGTCCCCCACCGCCGGACGGGCTACCGCCAGACAAGCCGTAAACACGATTTTTCCGCTCCTAAAATCTCGAACTCGCCTTCAGGACTTCCATCCGTGAACCACTTCGCAGCAACGAACGACCAGCGCCAACGTGATGGGGCCCGCCGGCGGCCATCGCGTCGACGCCCTGCGTTCACTTTGCTCGAAGTCGTGATCGCGGCCATGCTCATTGCGGTCCTCATGGGCGCCGTCTACCAGGCCCTGTTCATCTATCGCATGCTGTTCGAGCGGGGTGAAACCCGGACGGAAGAGATCCAACTGGTCCGCACCTTGACGCAGCAATTCTCCGACGACCTGGGCGGCGCGATTCAGGATCCCGTTTCCAGCACACCGCGATCGCGAGACGCCAGCGGAGCACGACGGTTTGGATTGTTCGGCAATTCCACCGAGCTGCGGATCGACGTCCTCCAGATCCCCGCCTTTGAGATCGCCCCCACGCCCACCGCCGAGGAGATGGAAGACTCGACCGAGCCCCACAAGTTGCAGGCGCCCGAGCTGCGAACCATCTACTACAGCTACTTCGACTCGACCTCGCTGGACAGCACCCTTCCCGATGCCCGCGTGGGACTGACCCGCCGCGAGTTGGATTTTGAGACTCCCGAGCAGCTCGACGACGCGGACTTGACGGGCTTTGCCGAGGTCCCGGTCCTGGGAAGCGAGCCGGCGGAAGAAGTGCCGGTCGCCCCTAGCGGGTCCACTTTCGATCAGCTTCTCGAAGTGGGAATGGACAGTTCGGTCACGTGGGCCCCGGAAGTCGTCTCGCTCAAGTTCCGCTACTTCGACGGGACCCGCTGGCGGAAATCGTGGGACAGCCTGTCTCGCAAAGGGCTTCCGGTGGCCGTGGAAATGACCCTGGCCGTGGCCTCCCTCGACGATGCCGATGCCATGCGCGGCGTGACGGAAGAAACCTTTGATGAGTCGACGCCGGTATTGAACGATCTGGTAATGGTGACCGAGACGACGGAGGACGAAGAGCTTGGCCTGGAGGGTGAGGAGCTTGCCCTGGAAGGCGAGGATGCACCGGAAGAGCCGGGCCTCGACCTGACGAGCCAGCGGAATCTTCCGCCGGTCCACGTGCACCGGTTGGTGGTCTTCCTGCCGAACTCGCCGTTGATCAAGGAGCGGAAGCCGGTCCAGCGGCAGGCGGCTCCTGCCCTGGAACAACCCGTTCTCACGAGCCCGGCCCCGCTCGCCAAGGCCGTCCTTCAGCCGGCACGCTCCAAGCGGGGCACGCGCCGGGGCGCCCCCGACCAGTGGATGAGGAACAAGTGATGGTCAGGCCGGCAAGCCAATCCGACCTTCGCACACGGCGCCGGTTCCGCACGCCGCAGAAAAGGCTGCGCTCGCGCCGACCTCGCGGGATGGTGCTCTTCATTGTGGTGATCTTCGTGACCATGCTGAGCCTTGCCGGCTTGAGTTACGTGGCCCTCATGTCCACGGAACACAAGGCCGTTCGCCTTCGCGGCGACGAGTTGCAGGTGGAGATGGCGGTCGGTTCGGGGGTGGAAATGATGCTCGCCCATCTCACGCAAGAAGCCAAATCCACGACCTCGTCCCATTCCCTGGGGCAGACCCTTCCCTCCGATTCCGGCGACAACCAGTTCCGGGGCGTGATCGTCATGGAAGACGAGGTGGGACGGAAGGTGCAGTTCAGCGTCGTGTCCGCCAAGGTGGAAGCAGACCGCGTCACGGGATTTCGCTTCGGCATGTCGAACGAGTCGGCCAAGCTGAACCTGGCCGTGCTGCCCCAATGGGATCAGGCGGAGCCCGGGGCGGCTCGTGAGGCCCTCATGGCCTTGCCGGAAATGTCGCAGTCGATCGCCGACGCCATTCTCGACTGGATCGATTCCGACACGACGCCGCGCCAGTTCGGCGCCGAATCGTCGTACTACGCGGGCTTGAAAGTTCCTTATGGCCCGCGGAATGCCGAGCCGACCTCGCTGGAAGAACTTCTCCTCGTCCGCGACGTAACACGGGAACTGCTGTTTGGCGCCGACGAAAACTTCAATTACCAGATCGATCCGGGCGAACAGAGCACGGCCTCCAGCGGCGTCCTTTCGGCCGGCGGGGCCTCGGCCGTTCCCTGGAGCGAATTGCTCACCGTGTTCAGCGCGGAAAAAAACCTGAATCCCAACGGCGATCCCAAGATCGACCTGAACGACCGCGACTTGTCGTCGCTCCACGACAAGTTGGAAAAGGTCGCCGGCGCCGACTTTGCCAAGTTCGTGATTCTCTGCCGCCAGTTCCGGATCGCGTCCCGCCCGTCGAGAAGAGCCCAATCCGTCTCGCTCGGCGAGATGGAGGTGGATCTCAGCGTCGGTGGACGCTACCGCTTCACCTCGGTGCTGGATCTGCTGGACGCCACGGTGGAGATTCGCCTGAACGACGCGGCCCGAACCCGCCAGGCCGTTCGCAGCCCTCTCAGGTCGAGCCGGCAAGTTTTTCGCGAAACGCTCCCCACCCTGCTGGACTACGTGAGCATTGGCAGCGCCTCCGTGATTCGCGGGCGGATCAACCTGCAGGAAGCCCCGGAAAAAGTTCTCCTGGCCGTGCCGGGCATGACGGAAGGGTTGGCCAGGAGGATCAAAACGCAGCGTCAGATGGCGTCGAGCAGCGACGACCAGGCCCGGCGACACCCCACGTGGCTGCTCGCCGACGGGCTGGTCGACCTGGAACAAATGAAAAAACTGCTTCCCTACGTGACCTGCGGAGGCGACGTTTATCGGGGCCAGGTGGTCGGGTTCTTCGACGAACAGGGGCCCGTGAGCCGCTGCGAGGTGGTAATCGATGCTACCTCGTCCCCGGCGCGGCAAGTATACTATAAGGATCTGCGGCTCCTGGGGCGGGGGTTCTCCATCGACGCCCTCCGCGGTACGACGGCCGGGGTCCCCGAACCCCTTGAGGCCCCCGCACCCCTGGAAGCCGCCGAATGGCCCTAGGGGTCTTGCAAACAGATTGACGGCGTGTGCCACTGCTTGCTCGCAAGCAGTGCCGAAATAACGACGTGTGCCAAACAACCGCGTGTGCCACTGCTTGCTCGCAAGCAGTGCCCAATGCAAAACGAAAAAACCCTGCGATATCACTGCTTGCAAGCAAGCAGTGGCACACCTCGAAAACAGACAGGCACACAAACCAGAATACTAGAACCAACTGCCGAACACGGCACAGTTGCTGAGGCATCCGATGGGAAAAATCCTGGCGCTCGATTGGGATCGACACCAACTGCGCTACGTCCTCGCCATGACGGGACGACGCACGGTGAAGGTGCTCGCCGCCTCGGCCGTGCCCATGATGACCACGCAGGCCGACGACGATTCCGAACCGCAGCCGGATCCGGCCGGCACGCTCCGCGCCAAGCTGGGACGCAAGGCCTCGCGTCTTCCCGCCCTGGTCGGCGTCGACCGCGCCAGCATCGAGACGGTGGTGCTTACCCTGCCGCCGGCCACCGACGCCGAATTGCCCGAACTGGTTCTCAACCAGGCAATGCGAGAACTGCCGTCGGCCACCGAGGACACGCCCCTCGACTTCCTGCCCCAGAACGAGGATCCCAGCGAACCTCGCGAGGTGCTGGTGGCCGCCCTTGCTTCCGATGCCTTGGCCCAGATCAAGGGCGTGTGCAGCCAGGCCGGCGTCAAGCCGACGCGGTTGCTCATGCGGCCTTACGCCTCGGCTTCGCTGCTGCTCCGCAGCGAACTGGCCCTGGACGGCGAGCCGAGCCTGTTGGTCAACCTGGTCGGCAACGAGGTGGATCTCACCGTCGTGGGCGAGGGGAAGATCGTCTTCACCCGCACGGCGAGAATCCCCCACAGCGACGACCAGGCGGAGACGGACCGCCGCGTGGTGGCCGAGATGGGACGCACCCTGGCGGTGGCCATGCAACACCAGATCGGTGACCAGTCGGTCAGCCGCATCTGCCTCTGTGGAGCCCCGGGAGACCATGCGAGCCTGATCGAAGCGGCTTCCGAGCATTTCGACATGCCCGTCGTCGGCTTCGATCCCTTCGACGAAGTCGATGTGGCTCGAAAGGTCGTCCCCCACGAGCCCGGCTCCTTCGCTTCGCTGCTGGGCATGCTTCTCGACGAGGCCCACGGCGCGCGCCACGCCATCGATTTTCTCAACCCGCGCCGGGTGCCCGAGCCGCCAAGCCGCCGAAAGCTGTACATAGGAGTCGCGGCCCTGCTGCTCATCGGCGCCCTCTACGTGTGGGACAAGCAGTCGACGGAACTGGAGCGGCTCGACAAGACCGTTGCCGCCCTAAGGCAGAAGTACACCGAAAAGGAAACCCTGGCCAAACAGGCCAACGCTCAGATCCGGATGGCCAACGCCCTCCAGGCATGGAACGGGGCGCCCAGCAACTGGCTCGACGAATTGCGCGACCTGTCGGTGCGGTTGCCCTCGGGCCAGGACGTGGTCGTGCTGCGAATGAACCTGGTTCCCGGACGGGGAGGACGCGGGGCGGCAATTACCTTCAGCGGGCTGGCCCGCGATCACAAGATCCTCGTCGGCATGGAAAAGGAGATGCGCGACTCGCTGCACACGATCCAAAGTAAGCGGCTTGTCCAACGCGGCTCGAGCGGAGAGTTGGCCTGGTCCTTTGAAACATTGATGAGCGTGGCGCCGCGTAATTCCGCCAGCTACCTGGCCGAACTTCCCCGAGACGACGTGGCCTCGCCCCAGGTGGCCCTCGGCGCTCGCCAAGCCACTCAGGCCTCGCCCCAAGGCAATGCCCGGCAGGGAGGCCAGCCATGAACGCCAATCGTCGCAAACCGCTGCTGATCGCCGCTCTCGGCCTGATCGCCGTGTTCGTCGTGGGCGACTGGGTGAACACCAATTGGATCGAGGCCCCGACGAAGAAACGCCGGACTCAAATCGCCGCCCTGAACGCCAAGATCAAGGAATACGACGAGAAGTATATCGCCCGGGCCCAGCGGACCTTGCCTTGGCTTCGCTACTGGTACTCTCAATCCCTGCCCTCCAATCCGGCCGTCGCCCAATCGCTTTACCGCGCCTGGCTGCTGGAGGTGGGAGAGTATGTCGGCATCGCCGGTCGAAACGTCAGCGCCACCGAGCCCGTCCGCCGCGGCGTCTTCTACTCGATGAATTTTTCCATGCGGGGGCGGGCGACCCTCGAACAGTTGACCCAGTTCCTCTACGAGTTCTACAGCGCGGGCCAACTCCACAAAATCACCTCGATCAGCCTCACGCCCGTGGAACGAGGGAGCAGGGTCGACATTTCCCTCGTGATCGAAACGCTCATCATCCCCCGTGCCAACCAAACCGACCGGCTTAGCGAGGGTCGAGCTTACCGGCTTGCCTCGCTCACCCTCGACGACTACGACGTGATTGCCCAGCGGAATTTCTTCGCGGCAGGCGGGGGCGGGGCGGTCGATCCGGTGAGCCACACCTACCTGACCGCCGTCAACTACGTGAACAACCGGCCCCAGGCCTGGTTCACTTTGCGCACGACTGGGGCCGTCATGCGTTTGGACGAGGGCGACCAACTCGTGCAGACGGGCGACACCGTTCGCAAACTCTGCCAGATCGAAGACCTCCACGACATTGTTTTCGACGGCAATCGGAGCGAGATCGGCTCGGTGAGGGAAATCGAGAGCGGCTCCATTCTCGTTCAGGCCGCCGGCCGCATCTGGGAACCCACGCTCAACGCGACGGGCGACTCGCTTGAGTTCCGCCCCTTCACTTCCCAGCTTTCCGTAATCGGCGTCGTCGTCGACGTGGAAGACACCGACGTCGTCCTTCAGACGGGCGACGAACGCTGGCTCCTCTCCATGGGCGACGTTCTCAACGACGCCTTCGCCCTCCCACCGGAGATGAACTAGCCAGGCACGATCCTTCTCTAATTCCTGGGGGACCAGAAATGTCATCGACACCCCTTCCATCTGATATCGCTCTCTTCATCGAACAGGAAGTCGCCAGCGGTCGGTATCGATCGGAAGATGAACTCGTTGTCGATGCAGTCAGGGTCTTGCGAGAGCTGAAATCGCGGCACCAACGTCTGTGCGAGGATATTCAAGAGGGTATCCGGGAGTTAGAAGCCGGGCGCGGAATCGAACTCAACGGAGATGCCGACCTTCGGGTGTTTCTGGACGAGATCAAGAAGGACGGACGGAGGCGCCTGGCGGCAGAAGGAGACTGATGTCCGATGCCGTATGCCATCGCTCCGATTGCACGCAATGACCTCTTGGAGATCTGGTTCCACGTTGCGAAAGACCGCCCGGAGGCCGCAGATCGACTTGTCGATTCTTTTTACGAGAGATTCGTGCTTCTATCAGAGCATCCGCTGTTGGGGGAGCTTCGTTCGGATCTCGGGGACCAGATACGCCAACTCTCCGTTGGGGCCTACTTGCTCTTCTATGTTCCAACGGACAACGGAATTCGCGTGATACGAGTGCTCCACGGTAGCCGAGACATTCCGGCCATCTTCCAACGCGAGAAGTGGTAAGTGGGAATCCACAGCCACAGCACGGGTTGTCAATCCACGAGGCGGAAAGCAGTTGAACCGGGCGGAAGGGCGAATTAAGGACAGGCTCCGATCAAGGTAAGTCATGACACGCCGCGATTGTCTGTCGTTTGTCAAGACCAACAACAGGACTTGGATTCATCCCGAAGTGCCGGTGCCGGAACTGACGCTGGGCCCAGGCAAAAACGCCCTGTTACAACAGAAAGATTCCGGGTAGAATCGTCCCACTAGCACCGCCGAACCTACCCCGCGGCGACCAGGGCTTCCACTTATCGGACCCTGCCTTGCTCGGTTGATGTTCGCGTCGTGAGTCGTTTACAAGGAGCAAAGTCGGATGGTCATTGCGTATCTTGGTCCTGGACTCGGTGCCGGCGTACTCCTGGTGGTTATCGGGGTCTTTTTGTTGCTGGCGATCACGCTGTTCACTTTTGTTTGGTTTCCACTGAAACGCCTGTACAGAAAGCTCTCTCGGAAGCGGAAGCCGTGATACTGGAACTGATCATCGGAGCACTCGTCTCGGGCTCACTGCTCTTCGTGTTCAAATCAGCGGACATCGGCGAAGCGACCGCCCGTTGGATTCTGTCCATCGGGAAGTTCGTCTATTTCAGCGGGCACCCCTTGCTCGATGACGACCAGCGGTTTGCGAGGATCACGAAACAGTACCAATCGGTGCTCGTGTCATTTCTTCGACTGGTCATCAAGTTACTCCTTGTCATCCTGACCACATTCGTGGCAATTGCGACCAGTTCGCTCGTTGTTCACCTGATTCGGCATGGCTCCTTCCCTGACCTCTCCTTGCCCCATGCTATTGGCTCGCTGTTCCCGAAGTACCTATTGCACTGGCCGTTTATCGTGGGAACGCTCCTGCCGCTGGCAAGTATCCCGTTTCTTCCCTCGCGCCGCGTTGAAGACTACTCATCTCTCGATAAATTCCTCCACTACCTCTTCGTCGGAAACGGGGGCATGGCGAAATTCCAGTTCCGGTGCGAGTGTCTTCTGCACCGGAGGTCCACCGAATTGGCGCCGCGCCAGCACATCTACGTCTCCGGGTTGGCCCGATCAGGCTCTACTTCACTGATGCAATACCTCGGCCAATTGCCGGACTTCGTCAGCTTGTCGTACCGAAACATGCCGCTGATCTTCATGCCACGCAGCGGTCCCAGGCTGATCTCCCAGAGAGAGGGCGAGGAGAAGGAGCGTTCCCACAAGGATGGAATGAAGCACAGCCTGAGCACTTACGAAGCGCTGGAGGAGCCCTTCTGGCTTCACTGGGCAGGGACCGACTTCGTCAGAACAGACCATCTGGCGGCCCATGACATCACCGAGGAGGTCCACGCGAAGTACCGGAAATACCGCACGCTCGTGGCCCGCGACAAGACCTACCTCTCCAAGAACAACAACGCTCTCCGGGGCATGCCTATAAGCTCGACCAGAACTCGCAACTCCTCTGGTGCAGCGAGGAGCTTGTCCATCACTCCTTGGAAATGGACGAAAACGGCCATCTCTGGACTTGCTCCTCAAACCTTGAACACCCCCTGGGCATGGAGCACCGATTTCGTGAGGACGCCATACTCTGCCTCGACAACGAAGGCAAGAGGTCTCAGTTCTATTCCCTCAGCGACATCTTGGCCAGGAACGGTCTTCTCGAAACGCTGCTGGCGGCGACCCCCTCGTTTCAGAAAGGATATGGGCAGGACCCCTATCACCTGAACGACGTTCAACCAGTGAAGGACGATGCGAGGTTCTGGAAGAAAGGGGATCTGTTCGTCAGCATACGCAACAAGAGCCTGGTTCTCCAGTATCGGCCAAAGACCGACTCCATCGTCTGGTATCAGCAAGGCCCGTGGCTTTCCCAGCATGACGTCGATGTCGTTGGAGATTCGACAATCTCGATCTTCAATAACAACGGGTTGCTTTTGCCGCACGCGATGGCTGAGGACGGAAGTAACATCGCGATCTTTGATTTCGCCAACGGAACGACAAGATTTCTTGGCACGGGGAATTTCACCGCGTTGACCGAGGGACGGCAAACAATCACATCGGTCGATACCATCGTGGTGGAGGAGACCCCCAACGCCGTGTATCAATTGCTGGACTCCGAGGGCAAGCTTCAGTGTCGCTTCTACGTCCCGTACTATGACAATCCGTCCAACGCAATGCACCCGTCCTGGGGTCGCGTGTACGTGAAGCGTGGCAACGAATTTGCACAACAGTGATGTGGCGTCATCCTCCATTGCGTCTCGAAAGATGAGACCGAGAATTACCAGGTCCACCACCATCGCGACGGCCAAGGCTCCCATCGCCCACATGACGGGCGTGATCTCGCTGGACGGACTATCAGCGCCTAGCAGCATTTATTCGCCCCTCTTCAGCAACGTCACCTCCTGCACTTCGTCCTTCGCTTGGTATGCCTCACCTTCCCTGAATTGATATCCCTCTTTCCCGAAGCTGTACAGAACCGCGTCTGCCGGGGCCCAGGTCCATTCGTAGACGCCATCGTCGCCGGCCTTCACGGGGATCTGGGTATCGAGCACGTTGGAGTGCTTGTGATTGTAGAGCGACTTGATGCCTCGCCAGCCTGAGATACCTACCCCGACTCCGGGAATCGGTTTGCCGTCCTCGTCGTCGACGAATTTCAACCGCAGCGCGTGGCCGGGGGCGAGTTGGAAATCGACGGGCGGAGTCTCTGCCGAGATTCTCACCTTGCGCATTTTCGGCGCCCAGCCCTTGGCAATCACCGTCACGTTCAGTTCGGCGGGCGGCAATGGAGGAAGGCGATAGACTCCCTCCGCGTCGGTGCGAACTTCGTCGCTGCGATTCTGGTGATACGGATCGTCTCCCCACACCACAACCGCCCCTTCGAGCGGTTTGCCGTCAGGGTCGGCGATCGTGCCGGTCACCCGAATTCCCCGCACCATAGTGAGCGTCGCCTTTTGCTCGCGGAGCATCTTTGTGGTCACTGCCTGGATCCTTTGCAGCAGGCCCCACTCAAAGTCGCTGATGTAGTCGGGATGGGTGAGCTTGAGGGTTACCTGGTATTCCTCCCCCGCGGGCACGTTGTTCAGAGTCCACTTGCCCTGTTTGTCGGTGATTCTTGCGTCTTCCCCCGTGGCAAGCCAAATGCTGGGAAACCCTTCGTTTTCCGGCTCGCCAAGGTGGTTAAGCCGTGCCTCCACCTTAGCTCCCTCGATCGGCTTGCCGTCCTCGTTCTTGATCACCCCGCCGATGAGCGTTCCCTTGAGCATCTTGAAGGTGAATTCCTTGGGAGTGCGCTTGCCGTTGTCCAGCCAATCCCGTTCCCAGTGGGCGAACAACGAAACATAACCGTCTGCCGAAGCCCAGAGCCGGAGGATGTACAAGGTCTGTGGCAACTTCACCGTTGCTTGCCCTTGGGCGTCGGATAGGTAGTCCCGATTGTGCTCGAAGGATTCCTTCGTCCAGATGCCCACATGGACGTTCACCCCGGGCATGGGCTTCCCTTCCCCATCGAGGGTGCGGACGAGAATGGTCCGCCCAGCGGCCTCGGGCGAGGACGGATCGCTTGCTTGCTCGGCCGCCATTAGCGTGCGACCCGTTGTCGTTGTGAACTGCGGAACTGCCGCAACCAGCAGTGCTGCTGCGAGCAGACTTAACGCGATGTTCGCCCGCTGGTCCGGCAGTCCCCCACACGTTTGACGTTGAGTCATGCTCAATCCTCCCCATTGAAAAGAAGCAACCACCACCGCAGTATTAACGCTCGCTCTGCATATTATCTGGTTCCGCGCTTTCAATTCAAGGCTTTTCGGCCGTCCATCCAGTGGGGGAGAAAGAACGCGTGAGATAATTCCGCGTGAATCGAGGCAGAGGCCGAGAATCTGGAGAGGAATGAAGGCGTGATCCTTCCCGGCAATCACTCCCACCCGTCCGCCAGGGCGAGCTCATACTGAAGAGGCTCGCTAACCTCGGCCGAGTCGTTTTCGTCGCTCGTTTCCCGAACGCGAACCGTCTCGAAGGCAATCACCTCGTAGAGCGGGTCGAGGTCGTCGCCCTGGTAGAGTCGCAGCCAGTTGTCGCTCGCCTCGACAAGGTCGTCGGCCCCGGAAGGCCAGATCTTCGCAATGTCGGCGCCGCCGTCCTCGTCGCTTCCCGACGCGTCGGTCGCCTGGGCGAGATACGAATCGAACTGCCTCGCCGTGATCCGGTAAACTTCGCCGTCCGTCACCACGTCGAACAGCTCGGATTTCCCAGGCTTGGCGTGGAATTCGTCCTTGAGTTCCGAGTCGACGAACGTCGCCTGATCGTTGCCCGCCGATGCGTAGGCGATCACGCGGCTGAAGCCGGCGGCCTGCACGTCGAAGCCTTCTCCGGAAAGTCGACTCGCGTCCTTCTGGCCCTCAAACAGGTCGTCGCCCTCGGTATCGAAGAACCGCGCCAGGTCGCTGCCGGAATTGGAGACGGCCGACACGGTCTCGAAGAACTTGACCCGGTTGTACATGCCGCCGCCGTACATCTTGGCGTAGTCTTCCGCTGGTTCCGCCTTGAACTTGTCGTCGCCCTCCGAGTCATAGAGGGTCGCCGTATCGTCGCCACCATTGCGGGCGTAAACGTGCATGGCCTCGAACTCGCCCACGCTCACGCTGAAGTCGACCACATCGTCGCCTTCGCCATTGGTCAGAATCGCCGTCGTCGGCCAGGCTTCCAGCACGTCGTCGCCCGCCGAGTCCTCCAGAATCACCGTGTCGTCCCCGTCGCCGCCCAGAAACTCGATCGCGGCCGCTTCCGCGTCGGAGAACTCGTAGGCCACGTCGTTGATCACGATGTTCCGACCGTCGGCTGCGCTGAACTCAAACGTGTCGTCCCCGTCCGTTCCGTAAACCGAAACGAGGTCGCCGTCCTGGCCGACGAGATTCGTGATCCGAAGATCGAAATCGCTGCACGTCCCCTCCAGCAACACGTAGTAAGTTCCATCGGCCGTCGCCGTGGCGTCGATCCGCCCTCCCGCTTCCTCCGAGGTCAACTCCGCCACCGGCACAAGGTCAGTTGCTTCCAGCGGATTCTCGTCGTAGAGGGAGACGCTGGCGGTCTCGGCCTCAGCGACATCGAGTGTTTCCAGGGTCAGGAATCCTGTGTGAGCCGCCGTGAACGAGACGAGCACGCCGTCGCTCCCGGAAAGGTCGATTCCTTCGATGCGATGAAAATCGATCGTGCCCAGGTCTGTGCCCACGGTAATCGTGGCCGTTTCCGTCGCCACGCCGCCGTCGCCATCGTCCGCGGTCAAGGTGACTTCGTAGAAGCCGTCGGCGCTGGGGGTGAAGGAAAAGTCCGTGCCGCTTCCTTCGGCAATCGTGTCATCGCCAGAGGTCACGGTCCAGGAGACGCTGACCTCGTCCTCCACTCCCTGGTCCGCGGCTTCCGCATGCAGATCGATCGTTTGCCCCAGCCAAACCCACGTGGGCGGGTCGACGAGCGAAACCGTCGGGGCCACATTCGCCACGTTGGCCAGCGTCAGCCCGATGTAGCTGCCCAGGTCGTCGTCAACCACGGTAACCAGGACGGTGTACTGCTCGCTACCGTCGCTCGGGTCGTTGGCGTAGACGTGGGTCTGACTGAACTCGGTCGTTCCCGCCGGATAGCTGTAACTCTCGACCTCCGAACCGTCGCCCCAATTGACGAACAGGGTGAAGGTGTCCTGATCACTCGGGTCCTCGATGATGCCCGTGAACGTGGCGGTGACGCCTTCCTCGATGGCCGTAATGGAAAGCCCGGCCAGATTGGGCGACGTGTTCTCGACGGTCAGCGTCGTGGTGGCCGTATCCACCAGGCCCGTGTTGGAATTCTCGACGGAGACGCTGATCGTGTAGACGTCCGATTCCAGCCCCCCCGGGTCATCGAGATACGCATGGGTGATCTCGAAGGTGCCCGTCGACTCGTCCACGTTGGAGACCGTTTCCTGGGAGCCGTCTCCCCAGTCGATCGTGACCAGGTGGGACGCGTCCGAATTGGTGTCGGTGAACAGCCCGGTAAGGGTCACGCTTTCGCTTTCCGTGATCAAGGTCTGGTCGAGGCTGAGCGACGCCACGGAGGGCCCTTCGCCGGGAGACGGGGCGTAGAGTTCAAGAATGGCCTCGATGTCGGATTCGCCCAGCTCGGTGAAGGACTTCGTTCCCGAGATGGTGGGATACATGACGGCGGACGAGTCGTCGGTGTGATCCAGACCGAGGGAGTGCCCGATCTCGTGAACGGCCACGAGAACCAGGTCGTAGTAGCCGCTTCCGAGAGAATTGCCGATCTCCCAGCTCTCGGTGGCGTCGAACTCGGCGTCGCCGGCGATGGGTTCCCGATTCACGTCGTCAGGGTAATAGGCTTGGGCGAGCGTATCGCCCGGGCCGTCGAGCATCGTGAACTCGATGTCGATGGAGTTGTGGGCGTGAGGCGTGTTGGTTTCGACGAAGGTCACGTCGGCCACGGCCGACCATGCGTCCAGCGCGGTTTCTATGGCCGTCTCCACCTCCTCCTGGCTCAGACGCATCGTGGAGGGGACGGAGCCGATATAGTACGTCAACACGGCGGAGCCCTGGCCCGCTCCGTCCCAGCCAACGCTCGTGGCAAGGCAAAGCCGACGTTCCAAGGGCTCCAGGCGTAACGAACGCTTGGCGATGGCTTTTCCTTTCATCCGAGTGCCTGCGCGAAGACCGAGACCCAATTATTGGGGGACGAATCCGATCCCACCGTGTCACCCTCAAGATGGCAGAATTTCCCCCTTTTTTCCAGATCTCCTGGTCGCCCCGCCTGGAAGGGGGGCGAAGGAATGGACACCGCCCCTGGCCGTGCCGGAGTGTTGGAGTCCACGCTTTAGTGTGCAGAAGACCGCGTGAAGGCTGGACCCCGACGAACAATATGACTCCCACCACCTGTGGGCGTCCCGAGTTCGTGCCGCCACGCTGCGCGGGCTTCTGGATTGCTTTGGCGCCGCTGTTCCCCAGGCTCACGCCTGGGGCTACAATCGTATCGCCCCGCTGCGCGGGCTCTTTCTGGCGGCCAGTCCGCGCAGCGCGACGAAACACCAGTAGCCACGGGGCGTGAGCCCGTGGACTTTGACGCAGGATCGTTTTCCTAAAGCCCGCGCAGCGCGGCGACACGAAATGGCGCACCAGAAATGGTTGCACCATTTCCAACGTCTTCAACAGACCCGACCAGACCCCGATTCGAGACCTGAGGAGACCAACCTGTGATGGGACTTCACCCGGCCGATCTGGCGGCCTTGGCTTGCTATTTTTTGGTCGTGGTGGGCCTTGGGGTCTGGACAGCCCGCGGTGTGAAGGACATGGCCGACTTCGTCATGCCCCGCCGCTTCGGCAAGGTCATGATGATCTTCTTCGGCTTCGGGGCGGGAACCCATTCCGACCAGGCCGTCAGCGTGGCATCGAAGAGCTATACCAACGGTGTTTCCGGGATCTGGTACCAGTGGCTGTGGCTGTTCTGCACGCCCTTCTATTGGCTCATCGCCCCCATGATGCGGCGTTTTCGGGCCCTCACAACGGCCGACATCTTCGAACTCCGCTACAATCGCTCCGTGTGCGTCCTGTTCGCCGCCATCGGGCTGTGGCAGTACTCGGTCAATATCGGCGTCATGCTCAAGGGCTCCGCTCACGTGATCGAAGCGAGCACCGGCGGCACGGTCGACGCCAATCTGGCCATCGCAATCATGACCGTGCTGTTCGTGGGCTACGGCATGGCCGGCGGACTCCATGCGGCCATCCTGACCGACTTCATCCAGGGCGTGCTCACGGTCGTGTTCTCCTTTCTCATGTTGCCCTTCCTTCTTCAGGCGATTGGGGGCCTTGCCGGAATGCGCGAGCAGGTTCCTGCCGAAATGCTCTCCATGGTGGCGCCGGCCGAGATCGGGCTGTTCTATATCGCGATCATCACCTTCAACGGCATGGTGGGGATCGTCACCCAGCCCCACACGTTGGCCAACTGCGCCGCCGGGCGAACGGAACTCGACGGACAGGTGGGCTGGATGTGCGGCAACTTCCTCAAGCGGATCTGCACCATCGCTTGGACGCTCACAGGCGTGGCGGCCTACGCCTATTTTCTTCAGAGCGGAACAGCCGTGGAGCCCGACAATGTCTTTGGCGAGGTGGCTTACCGCTTCCTGCCTGCCATTCTCCCCGGGCTGCTGGGCCTGTTCCTGGCGGGGCTGCTGGCTGCCGTGATGAGTTCCTGCGACGCCTTCATGATCACCTCGGCGGGGCTTTTCACGGAGAATATCTACAAACCGCTCCTGCCGAACCAGTCGAAAGGGCATTACCTGTGGGTTGCCCGCCTCTCGTCGCTCGCCGTCGTGGCGTCCGGCGTCGTCTTCGCCTACTCGGTCAAAGACGTCGTGACTGGGCTGGAGATCTTCTGGAAGGTCTCGCCCATGCTGGGCATCGCCTTCTGGCTGGGCCTGTTCTGGCCCCGCATGACCTCCGCCGGCGCCTGGGCCTCCACCGCCGCGGCCATGTACGCCTGGTGGCTCACCACGAAGGTCTGGTTCATCGAGTGGGTTGGCTCGCTCGCCTGGGCGGAACCGTTGCGTCTCGTCTTCGTGAAGGACAATGTTCCCGAAATCTACCTGCCCTGGCAGATGATCTTCTATCTGACAGCCGGAACCGCCACCGGCATCGTCGTCAGCCTCCTCACGCCGCGAGTGCGCAAGGAAAAACTCGACCGCTACTACGCCCTGATCCGCACGCCCGTCGTCCTCGACGAGCATGTGGAGCAGCCCTGTACGATCCCCGAAGGAGCCAAGACTCTGCCCCCGCGAAAGCTCATTCCCGTCGACTGGCTGGAAATCTACATGCCCTCCCCCCGCATGATCGCCGGTTTCCTGGCCGGGTGGTGTGGTGTGGCCGCATTGGTGTGGGTCTTTTTCTGGCTGGTGAAGGGCTAGCCGCCCCGTTGAATGCGTAGGTCACCGCTCGCCGAGCGGGACCTTGAAACGGCAAATCGCTCGGCAATTCAGGAACCGTGCGGCGCGGCGTGCAAAGGACAGCCTAAAGGCTGGACTCCAACAGATAGCCGGTCCATTTATTAACCTAACCGGCAGATTTTGTCGTCTACCGGCCCTGCGAAGGCCGACAAAAACATATCTACCGGGTAGTCAATCTGCGAAGACGCTTGCATCTGGGCGAGGCGGGCGTTAATCTGCGCAAAGTTACAAACGCCTCGCCAGCAACGGGGCAACGCATCATCGTCATGCTTCTTGGTACCTGAAGCACCCATCCCTTGAGGAGGAGACCTTTCATGAGTGACATCACCAATGGCGGCTCGTCCCGTCGCAACTTCCTGAAGACCACCGGCCAGGTGGCCCTGGCCTCGACGTTGGTCGGCGCCGCGACGCCTCGCGTGCATGCCGCTGAAGACAACACGATCAACGTGGTCCTGGTGGGCTGCGGCGGACGCGGCACCGGCGCCGCTGCCAATGCCATGTCGGTCAAGCAAGGTCCGGTCAAGCTGGTCGCCATGGCCGACGTGTTCGAAGATCGCCTCAATGCCAGCTTCAGCAACCTGAACAAGAACTACGCCGACAAGATGGACGTTCCCGAGGACCGCAAGTTCCTCGGCTTCGACGCCTATCAGAAGGCCATGGATTGCCTCAAGCCGGGCGACGTTGCCATCTTCGCCACGCCGTTGGCCTTCCGGTGGGTCCATTTCGGATACGCCGTCAAGAAAGGCCTGAACGTCTTCATGGAGAAGCCGCTCACGGCCGACGCTCCCACCTCGCGTCGCCTGCTCGAACTCGGCAAGCAATCCGTGGACAAGAACCTCAAGGTGGGCGTGGGCCTCATGTCCCGCCACAGCCGCCATCTGCAGCAGCTTCACCAACGGATCCAGGACGGCGAGATCGGCGACATCACCAACATGCGGGCCTACCGCATGTCGGGTCCCATCGGCTCCGCCTTCTCCGAAAAATGGGACGGCAAGGAGACCGAGCTTGAGTGGCAACTGCGACGCTTCCACAGCTTCCTGTGGTCCGGCGGCGGCGCCTTCAGCGACTTCTGCATCCACGTCATCGATCATTGCTGCTGGATGAAGAACGCCTGGCCGGTCAAGGCCCAGGGCGTGGGCGGACGCCACTACCGCAACAACCCGGAAGGCGTTCCCTATGTCGACCAGAACTTCGATTCCTACGCCATTGAATACACCTTCGAAGACGGCACGAAGCTGAACGTCGAAGGCCGCAACATGATCGGCGCCACGAACCTCTATTCCAGCTATGCCCACGGAACGAAGGGCTCGGCCATCGTTTCCAAGCACGGCGACTGCGGCCCGCCGTCGAGCATCTACAAGGGCCAAAAGCCGGATCGCTCCGAGATGGTCTGGCAGTCCAAGGTCGAACGCGACGAGGGCAACCCTTACCAGAACGAGTGGAACGACCTGGTCGATGCGATCCGCAACGACAAGCCCTTCAACGAAACGGAACGGGGCGTCATGGCCAGCGTCGTCACCTCCCTGGGCCGCAAATCGGCCCACACCGCCCAGGAGATGACCCTGGAAGAGATGCTCAATTCGCCCGAAGAATACGCTCCCGGCTGCGACAAGTTCACCAAGGACTCCCCCGCCCCGGTCCGAGCCGACGCCGAAGGCAAATACCCCATTCCCATGCCCGGCCTGATCAAGAAGGCCGAGTACGGCGGGCTCCTCGACTGAGCCTGGCCTCGTAAGAAACGCTTCACATCCCGCCCGGTTGCCCCGCGCAGCCGGGCGGTTTTTGTTGGAGTCCAGGCTTCAGCCTGCTTTTCGATACGTCCAGGTTCGTTTCACGCTCGTTGGACTTTACGCTTGAGCATGCCAAGCCGGCAAGAACCCGGCAGCGGAAGAGGGCTTCACCAGCCAGTTTCCCTTTTCGGAGGAGGAAAGGGCAGCCGCCGTGCTGAGCGGCAGCCAATCTGAGGTGTGACCGAATCGCTACAAGGATTGGCCCAAACGATCCTTGACCGGCGTGGGGGCTTCCTTGACGATGGGGGCACGAAGCCCTTGTTTTCCCGTCCTTTCCTTCAGGGAACCCGCCAATGGCCCGCCTGCGAATTGCTGGACCGATTTTGATGGTGTTGACTCTCTTAGACCTTTCCTCGGCCGGCAAGCAGCAGGCCGCGAGGGCCGAATCGCCCGCCCGGGCTTGGGAAGAATCGCTCACGATCCCCACCTACCCTCTCGGCGCCCCGGACAAGAATCCCCTCTTCGTCGAGCGGCGCACGTACCAGGGGGCCGAGTCGCCCATCTATCCCTACCCGATGCTCGACGCCCTCATCAACCGGCGCGTCGACAAAACCTACAAGGCCGTCTACCTCGAAAACGAGTACGTCCGGATCTGCGTGCTTCCCGAGATCGGCGGGCGGGTCTTCGCCGCCTACGACAAGACCAACGGCTACGACTTCCTCTACCGGCAGCACGTGATCAAGCCGGCCCTGGTGGGCATGGTGGGGGCGTGGGTTTCCGGCGGAACCGAGTGGAATATTCCCCACCACCACCGGGCCACGACGTTCATGCCCGTCGACTACTCGCTGAGCACGGCATCGGACGGTTCGGCCACGGTCACGGTGGGCGAGTTGGAACTTCGCCACCGGATGCGTTGGATGGTGCAGTTGCGGTTGCGACCCGGCAGCTCGTGCGTGGAGCAGACCGTGCGCCTGATCAATCGCACGGCCGATGAGAACTCGTTCCTGTTTTTCGCCAACATCGCCGTGTCGTCCAACGAGGATTACCAGGTGTTGTTTCCGCCCGACGTGCAATGGGTGACCTATCACGGCAAGCACGAGTTTTCGAAGTGGCCCGTTTCCGACTCCATCTACCACGGCGTTGATTTTCGCGGCGGGGTGGACGTGAGCTGGTGGAAGAATCATCCCAGCCCGATCTCCATGTTTGTGATGGATTCGGACATGGATTTTGTTGGCGGCTACGACCACGGGCGCCGGGCGGGCATGGTCCACGTGGCCGACCAGCACATCAGCCCCGGCAAGAAGTTCTTCACGTGGGGGGCCGGCGAAGCAGGCCAGGCCTGGGACCGAGCCCTTACCGACGACGACGGCCCCTATATCGAGCTGATGGCCGGTTCCTTCTCCGACAATCAGCCGGACTACAGTTGGATCCATCCCTACCAGACGAAGGTGGCGGAGACGTTCTGGTACCCCATTGCCGAAATCGGCGGCGTGAAGAACGCCAACCGTGAGGGGGCGGTTAACCTGGAGGTGACGCCCGAGGGAGTCGTCCGATTCGGCGTGGTCGTCACAGCCAACCATCCCAAGGTTCAGGTGGAGCTTCTTGACGGAACCGACGTGCTTCATGAAGAGAAAGTCGCCGCCGGGCCGGGGCGTCCGTTCTGCGGTGAGTGTCGTCTTGCCGGAAAGCACGACAAGCTGACCCTTCGCGTGTCGGCCGACGGACGCGAGTTGGTGTCCTACAAGACCGTGGAACGTTCACCCGTCGAGATGCCCGAGCCGGTTCAGCCCCCCGCTCGCCTCGACCAGATCGCCACCGTGGAGGAGGTCTATCACGCCGCTTTGCGGATCGAGCAACTCCACAGCGGCGTTCTGGATCCGGAAGACTACTACCGCGAGGTACTGCGGCGAGATCCGAAACATGTGAAGGCCAACACGGCCATGGGAATCCGTACGTGGCAACGATACGAATTGGACGCGGCCGAGGAATGCTTGCACAAAGCCGTGTCGCAAGCCACGGGTTCCTACCTGGCGCCGAAAGATGGAGAGGCTCCCTACTTCTTTGGGCTCGTTTTGCGAGCGCAAGGCAAAGCGAAGGAAGCGTGTGATTGGCTGAACCGTGCTGCATGGGTTGCCGGGTGGGAGTCTGCGGCAAACTACGAGTTGGCGGAGATGTGCTGTGCAGACGGTAAGTTTGACCAGGCCGCGGTGCATCTGGATCGTGCTCTTGAAGCCAATAGTCTGAACCTGAAGGCCCTGACGCTGAAGGCGGCCGTGCTGCGTCATCTCGGTCGCAAGGAAGAAGCCGCCGCGCTGCTCGATCGGGCCATCGAGCTCGACCCGCTCGATCCCTGGCCGGCCTGGGAACGATCCCTTGCCCTCGGCGATCCCGCCCCCGGCGCCGTCGATCGCCAAGCCTTGCTGGAACCGGCAACCGACTATGCCGCCGCCGGTCTGTGGCAAGAGGCTGTCGACGTGCTTCAATCGCCGATCGATGGTGGGGCCGACGACCCGCTGGTCGACTACTTCCTGGGCTACTATCTGGAGAAACTTGGAAAAGGGTCGGAAGCCAAGGCCTGCTATGCAGCGGCCGCCAAGGGCTCGACCGATTACGTGTTTCCCTTCCGACGGGAGGCCTTCGCCGTGTTGCAGCACGTGCGAGAGCAGAATCCGAAGGATGGCCGAGCCGCCTACTATCTTGGCAACCTGTTCATGCAGCACCGCCAACATGACCAGGCGATTGCCCAATGGGAAGCCGCTCGGGATTTGATGCCTGACTGCTCCCTGGTGCACCGCAACCTGGCCCTGGCCTATTCAGGCAAGGCAGGCGGCCTGGACCAAGCGATTGCCAGCATGGAGAAGGCCCGCCAGTGCGAGCCCGACGATGCCCGGCTGCTGCTTGAACTCGATCAGCTCTGCGAGAAGGCGCATATTTCGCCGAAGAAGCGGCTAGCCCTGTTGGAAAAGAGCCACGAAGTTGCCGTGAAGCGAGACGACACGCTCGCTCGCGAGATTGGACTGCTTGTCGAGACGGGCCGTTTTGAAGACGCTCTGCAGTTGCTCAAGGGACGCCAGTTCCATGTTTGGGAAGGGGCGGGACGAACGGCCGTGCACAATTCCTACTCCAAGGCCCACCTGGAGTTGGGAAGGCGGTGTTTCAAGAAGGAAGCTCACGAAGACGCCCTGAAACACTTCGAGGCGGCCCTGGAATATCCACCCAACCTGGCTTCCGGTCGTCCCCTTCACGGTGCACGGTTGCCAGAAACCTGTTACGCGTTGGGGAAGACGTGCGAGGCCATGGGCAATCGCGAAGCGGCTCAGCGCTACTACCGTCAGGCCGTGGAAACGGCGCCGGCCAATTTCACGGCCAAGGGGACCGGTTCCGTCGACGACCCCGAAAGCAGTTTCTGGGGCGCCTGTGCCCTGAAGAGACTTGGGCGGGGCGAAGAAGCCGCCACGGTCTTCAACAATCTGATCGCCGCGGGCGAGGCTCACATGAAAGACCATCTGCCCTTGTACTATTTCTCCTCCTTTGGCCATCCCTTGCCGGAGAACATCCGATTTGCCCAGGCGCGTTTCGCCATCGGGCTGGGCCTGCTAGGCTTGGGGAAGAAAAGCGAGGCCCAAGCCGAGTTCGCCCAGGCCGTCAAGCTGAATCCCAACCACGTGGCCGCCCGCGAAGTATCCGTCGATGCTGGCGAGTAGACACGAAAGATTGAATATTCAAACAGAAAACACCATGCTCAGAATAGCCACAAAAAGCACAAAAAGTCACGAAAAGGCTCTCGGGCACACCTGAAAGCTCTCGTCTTGTCTTTTCGTGTTTTTTGTGGCTATTCCCCGCCGTTCGCACAGATTGCGTGCTCAGTTTGAGTTAAACAGGAGGAAACAGAGACAACGGAGAGGCAAGGTCTCTGTTGCCTTTGTTAACTCCTGTTCAGCATAGGCCTCGCGAATTGGCGCAAATGGAGGATTGATGAATATGCCGAAGAAGATCTTGTTTCTGAAAATCTGCGTCGCCCTGTTCCTGGCCGGGCTGCTGACTGGGAATCTCCCGGCCCAGGAAGCGAAGACTTCGAGCTACCGCGGATGGGACTCGCTGAAACTGTCGAACGGTCTGGTTGACGTTCAGGTGGCGCCGGAGATTGGCGGACGGGTGATCCAGATCGCCTTGGACGGTTACGAATACCTTTTCGTCAACGACGAGCTCGCCGGTTGTTCACCGCCGCCGAGCGGCGTAGGGCCCGAAGGGGAGTGGCTCAACTACGGCGGCGAAAAGCTATGGCCCGCCCCGCAAGGTCGCGGCATTCCCGGAAAATGGGATGGTCCTCCCGACCCAATCCTCGACGGAAGCCCGCACACGGGCACGATCGTTCAATCGTCCGGCGGCCCGGCCGCGGTTCGCCTGGTCAGCCAGGACGATCCCCGCAGCGGAATCCGCTTCTCGCGCGAGATCCGGCTGTTTGGCGATTCGAGCCGAGTTCGGGTGGAAGCGACGATGACCAACATTGACACGAAGCCTCGCCGCTGGGGCATCTGGTCGGTCATGCAGCACAACGCGGCCAATCGGTCGGGCTCCGGCTTCGATCAGAACATGCGGCTCTACTGCCCGCTCCGACCTGGCAGCCATTTCCCGTGCGGCTTTCGAATTTCTCATGGGCCGGACCCGCACTCGTCCTTCCAGGCCAACGAATCGGGCAACATGGTCATCACCCACTATGAACGGAAGATGGGGAAGATCGGCGTCGATTGTGCTGCCGGTTGGGTCGCCACCGTTCACGGAACGGTCGGTCGCGTGCTTGTCCAGCGATTCCCGTTCTTTCCCGAGAAGGAATATCCGGACGAATCGTCGGTCGAAATCTGGCTCCACGGTCCCTACGGACCGAAGGCGGCCCAGACCGATCCGAAGACTTTTCCCTACTTCCTGGAAAGCGAGTTGCTCAGCCCGTTTGCCCGGCTCGAACCGGGTGATTCCTACACGTTCAGCTACGACTGGTACGCGGCCGCGATCGGCGGCGACTATCCAATTCTCGACTGCACCGAGGCCGGCGTGGTTTGCGAGCCCCTGACTGCAGCGTTAAAAGAAGGCGGACTCTCCGTGGCCGGACGTTTTGGCGTCTTCTGCCGTGGGACAGTCCATCTGATCTATGAAGACGATAAGGAAAATCGGTTGGGTCAGGCTGTTTTTGACCAAGAGATCTCGCCGGAACATCCGTTCGTGTTGGCCACCAAACTGGCCGCACCACCCCGCGAGGCAACGGTTGTCCGTCTCGTGGTCGATGATGTTGCCGGCCGTTATCGAGGAAACCTGGCAACCGTCCGGATTTCCCGGGGCGAGTAGAGAACACCTTATAGATTCCGACTAGAGATAGGGTGCGTCTCGACGCACCAAGCATCATCACTGACGTCCCAATCGGTGCGTCAAGACGCACCCTACACACTGAGCTGTTCCTCAGGAGGTCTATTGTGACAACTTCTTCTCGTCTTCTTTGCCTTGTCTTAATTGCCGTTGCGGCAAGCCTCGTTTGCCTGCCCGCTTCGGCCGAGGAATTGCCCGGGCGATGGTCGGCGGAAAAGGCCAATGCGTGGTACGACGCCCAGCCCTGGCCGATCGGTTGCAATTACATTCCCTCCACGGCGATCAACCAGATCGAAACCTGGCAGGCCGAGAGCTTCGATCCGGAAACGATCGATCGCGAACTCGGCCTGGCCGAGAGCATCGGCTTCAACACGGTGCGGATGTTCTCCCACGACCTGGTGTGGGAAGCCGACCCGGAAGGGTTCAAGGACCGAGTGCGTCAGGTCCTTGACCTTTGCGAGAAGCACCACATCCGCATGATCTTCAATTTCTTTACGAACGGCTGCTATGGCTTCGAAGGCGAAGCCTCGCTCGGCAAGCAGCCCGATCCGGTTCCCGGCATTCACAACTCGGGCTGGGTGCAGACCCCGGGCGTGGCCAGCGTCAACGATCCGACGAAGTGGGGGCGGCTCGAGAAGTACGTCAGAGACATGCTCACCACGTTCCGCGACGACAAACGCATTCTCGTATGGCACCTCTACAACGAACCGGCCAACACGAAGAAGGGTTGCGAGAGCCTGCCCCTGTTGCGAAAGACGTTCGAGTGGGGACGCGAGGTCAATCCGTCGCAACCGCTGAGCGCCGTGCTTGAATGGCGGACCAAAGACGACATGGTCCAGTTCCTCGGCGACAACAGCGACGTAATCACCTTCCACAGCTATGCAGGGCCCAAGACGCTCTCGGCCAAATGGTTGGGGCGTTTGGAGGCCTACGGTCGGCCCGTCATCTGCACGGAGTACATGGCACGCACGCGGGGCAGCACGTTCCAGGCGATCCTGCCGATCTTCCATCGTGAGCGGATGGGGGCGATCAGTTTCGGTTTGGTTGCGGGCAAGATGAACACCCAGTATCCTTGGGGCAGCAAAGAAGGGTCGCCCGAGCCGAAGGTCTGGTTCCACGACATCTTCCGTCCCGACGGAACGCCCTTCGATCCCGAAGAGGTCGAGCTCATCAAGCGATTGAGCAAGACCGCGCCGCCCGAGAAGAAGTGAGAAGATGAACTCGATCCCCAAGGATTGCCGTGCCGTCCTGGTTGGCGCGGTCCTGTGCCTGACGTGTGTATTCCTGGACAGCTCGATGATTGCCGCGGCATCATCGAGTGAAGAACCGCAACTGGTGTCTTCCCGGAATGAAGACGGCTCCTGGGGGCTTGGCATCGTCGGGGCCGGCATGGCCTCGGCACGGCAGTCTCAAGCGATGCACGTTGAGATGGGCGACAACCAGAGCGACTCGATCGAGTCGCTCTGCGGCGGCTATGCCACCCTTGATGAGGAAGACGGAGTCTGGCTTGGCACGGGAACTCTGAAGGCGGACGCCGGCTTTTCTTTCGATTTCGAGGATCGCTGGACCTTCAATGCGGGCGAGTTGCGCTTGCAGCGCAGGGTTACCGTCCGCGGTGACGGCCCCGGCGGATTCATGAGCGGCATCGCCCTGCAGTTGACGAAGCCCCAAGCGTGGCCCGACGTGAACTGGTTCGCCCCGGGGATGATCTACGGTGGCTTCGACCACCTTTCCGAAAACGCGATCGGCGGACGGAGCTATTACAAGCCGGGGAATTACACCGTGCGGATTCGCGAGGAACGGATGCCGGCGCCGGTCATGGCAGGACGTTTCTCCGACGGCAGCACGCTGGCCGTACTGAACCCGACGCCCGCCGCCGAATCGACGGCCGAGGAGTGCATGAGCGTGGCCCTCGACACGATGACGGATAAGCGTTTCGGCTTCGGGGCGATCGGGGCGGAGGAATCCGAGGACGGCCTTGCCGTGGGCTACTGGTTTCCCGGCTCGGAAGGCGAGCAGACCTATTCGAAGAAGACCGCCAAGGGGAGCGTTACCCATCACCAGTGGCGGCGGCGTTTCCATCCGATCAAGTCGGGATTGACGCAGCAATACGAAGTGGCTTTCCGGTTCGGCAAGACGGACGGCCCGGCCGCATGCTACGCCGAGACCTGGCGATGGGCCTGGAAGAACCTCGAGCCGCAGGTGAATCCTCAGGACCTGGCGACGTTGCGGAAGTGTCTGGTGGATGTGCTTGCCGAAAATGTCATGGAGGTAGACGATCGCGCCGGAATCCACTTGGCGCTCTACGCGTTGCCCAACGGCCCGAAGCCCTCGGCGCCGAAGACGATCCTGGGTTTCATCGGCAAGGCACTCGAGTCGGCCGAGTTCATGCTGGCCGAGTCGTGTCTTGAAGAGGGGCCACGGAGCAAGGAACTCCGCCGCAAGGCCGAGAAGATCGTCGACTCATTTGTGCGAATCAAGATGAGCCCGCCGGAGGGCGAGGGCTTCTATATCGAAAGCGGCAAGTTGACGACCTCGCGAGGAAGGCTCAAGGGGCATCCCGAGATCTACTTGCGTTGTTTTTGCGACGACATGAAGTCGCTGCTGAGAGCCTATCGGCGAGAGCAACGCTACGGCCACGAACATCCCCGGTGGCTGGCCTGGGCTCAAGAGTTTGCCGACTGGCTTCTGACCCAGCAGCAACCGGCCGGCGGATTTCCTCGGGCATGGCTGCCCAAGACGGGCGAGGTCTACTCCGACTCGCCCAATGCGAGCTTCAATGCCATTCCCTTTCTCGTCGAGCTGAGTCGGATCACCGGGGAGAAGAAGTACCTCGAGGCGGCCGTCCGGGCCGGCGACTTCTGTTGGGAGAACGGCCAGGCCGAGGGCTGTTTCGTTGGCGGAACGATCGACAATCCTGACGTGATCGACAAGGAAGCCGCCACGGTTTCGCTGGAGGGCTACCTGCTGCTTGTGGAAGACACTGCTGATCCCAAGTGGCTCGATCGGGCGAAGGTGGCTGCCGATGTGGCGGAGACGTGGATGTACATTTGGAACATTCCCATGCCCGACGACGCGGAGGACGACAAGCTTCACTGGAAGCGAGGCATTCCCACGGTGGGGGTGCAGCTTATCGCGTCGGGCCATTCGTTGGTCGACGCCTACATGGCCTTCGATGTGGACGAATATGCGCGGCTCTACCGCAAGACAGGCGACGAGCACTATCTCGACGTGGCGCGGATCCTCCTGCACAACACGAAGGCCATGATCGCCATTCCCGGTCGGCCGTTGGGATTGCGAGGGCTTGGTTGGCAACAGGAGCACTTCAGTCTCGCCCCTCCGCGGAGCACGGGCCGGCATCAATTCTGGCTTCCGTGGGTGGCGACGAGTCAGCTCAATGGGATCTTCGGGGTGATGGAACTGGATGAGACGCTCTTCAATCGGCTTGCTTCAGAGGAGGGGAAGCACTGACTGTGCCAGAACGGATGAAGGAGGCATATGGGGGGTAACGCTGCAAGACGGGAAAAGGGTGGTTTTCTGATGGGGAGGGAATGTTGAAATAATTCCATTCTGTCGGGGTGTTGACGTTACCTCGACAATCGACAATGATCGACCAGTCTCTTCTGCGACTTATGGTTGTTTCCGGTGGGAGAAACCCATGAGACTTGTCGGATTGCTTCTCATCGGTGTTGTCTTGGTGATCGGTTCGAGCTACGCATTGTGGCTCTGCTGGACTGTGGTGCGAGAGGTACGTAGCTACATCCGTGAGGCCAAGGGGACCAGAACGGTAGTCCTCCGTTCTTTGTGGCTCCAGCTGGGTCCGACGGTTCTTAGTGCGGGCGTGTTTCTCGTGGTAGCTGGCTCAATTGCCAGTTCTATTGTCAGAAACGCAGTCTCAACCCAGACGGTTGGCGGCATCAACATCGTTGCGGACGGCGGAGTTGCGGGGCGTGGAATTTCTTGGGGCGAGCCGGGAAATCGAGGAATGCTCCATATCCTCTCCACTCCTGACGGTCCGCAAGTCAAGGGGGCCAGTTTGTGCTACATCCAGTTTGACAATGACGACTTGAGGCAACTGGTTGAGCAGTACCCACAAATCGAGTGGTTTCTCCTATCGGGTACAGAGATCGACGATCATGCGATCGAGCTCCTTTCGAAGCGAAAGAGCCTTGTTGCCCTCACTCTGACCGACATAGCGATTTCGGATCGTGGCGTGGTCTTGCTGAAAGGCCATGGGGAATTGGAGGAATTGGACCTGGCAAGCACGGCGATTACGGACCGAAGCCTTACGGTCATGCCCTGTCTCTCAAAGCTCACGCATCTCAACTTGAGTGGAACGGCGGTGACGGAGAAGGGCTTGGAGTTTCTAAGAGGAAACACGAGATTACGTATTCTTCACCTGCGGGAAACCGAAATCACCGATGACGCAGTTGCCTCGCTAGCGAGTCTCAAGGGTCTTGAAATATTGCATATCCAGGACTCGAAGTTCACTCCCGCCGGACTGGCCCGCCTCCAGGCGAGCCTGCCTGGGTGCAAGGTTGTGCAGTAAAACATGGAAGTCCGCGAACTTCATTCACCAGGTGTGTGTGGGATAGGTCGTCCGTAGCTTCGTTCGAACCGACCCAAGGGGGACGCGGCAAGAAGGTGGTTTCTGGTGGGGGGCAGTATTGCCGCACTGACCATTCGATCGGGTTGTTGACATTGGCTTGCCAATGGGCAATGATTCACGAGTCTCTTCTCCGGCTTACGGTTGTTTCCGGCGGGAGAAAGCCATGGGGCTTGTTGGATTGCTCCTCATCGGTGCGGTCTTGGGGTTCGGTTCGGGTTACGCGTTGTGGCTCTGCTGGACTGTCGTGCAAGAGGTGCGCAGTCGCATCCGGCAAGCGAAGGAGGCGGGGGCAGTGGTTCCCCGTTCCTTATGGATCCACCAGGCTTTGACGGTTCTTAGTGCGGGCGTGTTTCTTGTGGTAGCCGGCTCAATTGCCAGTTCTGCTGTCAGAAACGCAGCCTTTACCCACACGGTTGGCGGCATCAAGATCGTTGCGGACAACGATGCCGAGGTTCGTGGAATCCCTTGGGGCGAGCCGGGAAACCGCGGAATGCTCCATGTCCTCTCCTCGCCTGACGGTCCGCAAGTCACCGGCGCCAGTTTGTGCTACATCCGGTTTGATAATGACGACTTGAAGCAACTGCTCGAGCAGTATCCACGGATCGAGTGGTTTGTCCTATCGGGTACCCAGATCAATGATCGTGCGATCGAACTGCTTTCGAAGCGAAAGAGCCTTGTCGCGCTCACACTGACCGACACATCGATTTCGGATCTCGGCTTGGCCTGGCTGAAAGGCCATCCGGGATTGGAAAAACTCGACCTGGGCGACACGGCGATTACGGACGAAAGTCTTGCGGTGATGGCCTCTCTCCCAAAGCTCAGGTATCTCAACTTGAGTGAAACGGCGGTGACGGAGAAGGGCTTGGAGTTTCTAAGAGGAAACACGACGTTGCGTACTCTTCGCCTGGAGGGGACCGGAATCTCCGATGAGGCCGTTGCCTTGGTGGCGAGTTTCAAGCGTCTTGAGAAGTTGTACATCCTGGGCTCGGAGTTTTCTCGCGCCGGATTGGTCCGTCTCCAGGCCAGCCTGCCGGGATGCAAGATTGTGCAGGAAAACATCGAAGTCCCCAGAATTCACTCTCCCGGCGCGTGCGGGGCAGAATTATCCGTAGCCTCGTCCCAAGCGACCCAATAAGACGCCAGGGACCGTAACGGTTTCGCTCGAAGGCCGCCTGCTGCTTGCAGGCGTCACCAAGGCGTTGAAAGAGTCAAACTGGACAAGGAAGCGGAAACGAAGGACGCTTCCCCAAGGGGGGAGGTGTGTGGGTTAACCCCAGTCTACTCGTCCGGGGAGTTGACATCGTCTCATCAATGAGCGATGATTCACGCGTCTCTTCTACAGCTTGTCATTGTTTCCGGGGGGGGGGAACCATGGGGCTCATTGGGTTGTTCTTGATCGGCGCCGTTCTGGCAATTGGGTCGGTTTACACGCTGTGGCTGTGTTGGACCGTTCGGCGAGAATTTGGCACTCGCCTTCAAGAAGCAAGAGAAGCGGGCACGAAAGTTCCCGCTTCCGTATGGGTCCAGCAGACCTCGACGATTTTCATCGCGGGCGTGTTTCTTTTCGTCGCAGGTTCCCTGGGATACTCCATCCTTCGGAGTCACCTTGTTTCCGAGACGGTTACCGACTTGAAGATCGTTGCGGAGGGTGGGGGCAACGGCGGCGGAATAACTTGGGGCGAATCGGGAAATCGAGGAATTCTCCATGTCAGCCCCGGTGGGCAGCAAGTCACCGGAGCCAGTCTGTGCTATATCCATTTCGATAACGACGACTTGAAGCGGGTGGTCGCCGAATATCCACAGATCCGCTGGTTCCTGTTGTCCGGCACACAGATCGACGATCAAGCGATGCGACTGCTGGCGGAGCGAGAGAACCTTGACTCGCTCGTGCTAACGGACACCTCCATCTCGGATCGCGGCGTGGCCATGCTAAAAGGCCATGCTCAGTTGCAGGAACTGGATTTGGCAGGAACCATGATCACGGACCAATGTCTTGAGGTCCTGCTCTCTCTGCCCAAACTCCAGCATCTCAACTTGTGCAGAACGAGTATCACCGACGAGGGCTTTGAGGTTGTGAAAGGGATGCCGTTACGCAGCCTTAATCTGCAGGGAACGGACCTCTCCGATGCGGCCGTTGTCACGGTGGCGAGTTTCAGACGTCTTGAGAGGTTAGACATTCTGAACTCGGAGTTTTCTGCCGCAGGAATAGCCCGACTCCAGGCTGCGCTACCGGGATGCACGATCATTCGGGAACATCAAGAGGTCCCCCGTTGTGATCCCACAGATCATGCCGTGGCGGAGTCATCGCTTGCTTCGGGCTATCCAAGGCCATGAGGCAAGCAGGCTGCCTCGTTCGCCTTGTTTCCCGAGAGCGTCTTCCGGGCAAGTTTTCGGGATCAGTAAACTCTTCCTGGGTTGCCGTTCTTGCGTGACTGTTGCAGCAGACTCAATTGCGCAAGTCGCGACGAAAAATGCCTGTTGCGCCGTATTGGCTTTCGCTTTGCTCCCAAAAACGCCTGCTTTGCTTGTACCCCTGTCGAGCTGGAAGGTCTCCTGAGCCGATAGCTCTTGCAAGGGGATTTCTTCGAGCCGCTGACAAGCCATGCACGGCCTTTCTCTCTACTGCCGGGAGCTTACTCCATCTTGTCGCGCCTCTTCACTGCATTTCGCGCTGTTTTCCCGGGGGGAATCCATGAGAAAGACACTCACGGCCGCTCTAGCCATAGCATTTGTCGTCGTTATCCTGAACCAACAAGTCGGGTATGCCCAATCGTTTGGCGTGGACCTGCACAACACGACCAACCCGGCGTCGGGAGGATTGGCCGGAACGAGCCTGGCTCGTCCCCAGGATCTCCAGTCCGCGATCGCTGGCAATCCCTCGACCCTGGCCCAGTTCCATGGCAGCCAGTTCTCGCTCGCCGGAACCTGGTCAGAACCGACCTTCGATGTGAGCCATGACGGATCTGTCACGGGCCTGCCCTTTTCAGGCAAGTCGTCGGCTCAGGGCTGCCTGCTGCCCACGGTTGGCGCCATTCAGGATCTGTCCAGCCTGGGAATTCCGGGAACCGTTGGCCTGGGGATCACGACGCTGAGCGGCCTGTCTGAGCAGTTCACCGACCAGATCGGAAGCCTGGGAACTCACACGGAGTACTTCATCCTGGGTGTCACCCTGGGAGCGGGAATCGACCTGACAGATCGACTGGCCTTCGGTGCGTCGATGACGGTGGGCGATGGATATGCGGGCGGGGGCTTTGTGGGCAGCAGCGTGATCACCCACGACTACGGCCTGCGGGGTACTTTTGGGCTCGACTACGACCTCACATCGAACACGACCCTGGCTACCTTCTACCAGACCAAGATGGCCACCCAATACAAGAATATGTTGTACCTGTCGCCGCCGGGTGTCTTCATGGACGTTGACATCGAGCAGCCCGACAACATCGGTTTTGGGATCGCCAACACGAGCCTCATGGGCGGCGACCTCCTGGTCGCGTTGGACGTGATCCACAAGTCGTGGGATAACTGCGACTACTGGCGAGATCTCTACGACAACCAGTGGGTGTTCTCCATCGGGACTCAGTTGACCCGTGGACGCTGCAAGTATCGTGTGGGCTATGCCTTCTCCGACAACCCCATCGATCGCAATCCGGGACCGACCATCAACGGCGTGCCCCTCGGGCAGGCCGTCGTCGAGTACTATCAGGCCACCCAGGCCGGCGTTATTACCCAGCATCGCCTCTCGGCCGGAATTGGGATCGAAGACGTGATGCCCAACGTGTCGGTCGACATGTTCGCTGGCGCCTCGCTGCCCGAATCCCATGATTTCGGCACGCACACCTCCGTCTCGCTGAAAGTGTGGTACATCGGGGCGGGAATCACCTGGAAATTTGGGGCCTGCGGCGGACAACGACCATAAATGGCCGTCAATCGAACGCGAATACTGCCGTCGATTTGTAGGTAGGGACACGGATCGAAGGCTTGGCAACTTCGGCTGCCGATTTCTTCACAAGCCGTCCCCGGTTTTCTTCCCGAGATTTGGCTTCTTCCGACGAATATCCGGTCGGGACGGCGCCCTTATGCGCCAATTCCCCGCTGAAGCAGGGGGTAAGACGCCGTGTCTTGCCATTCCGGGGTAAAAGTCCTTGCCCAGACGGGTTGCCTTGCGCTGAACTGAGGTATCCTGTCTTTGAGTCCCTGTCATAAAGCAGGCGGACAAAAAGAATCTACCAGTTCGATCTACAAAATGTGCGATGGACGGTCGGTGAAAGTGCAAAACGACATGGAGAAGTCGGGCACTATCAGCGAACTTGCGTCGTTTTGTGCTTTCACCGACCGTCCATCGCACATTTTCGCCTCATCAGAGGGGGGAATCCAATCTCAATCGGCAGGAAAGAAACAAAGGCATGACCAACCGGAACAACGAGACGACTGACCATTCTCACCCGGTTTTGCTCCAGTTGTTCATACCTTTGTTTCTTTCCTAGAGGGTCGAACTGGTAGATTCTTTTTGTCCGCCTGCCCAACCACACAGTCCGGGAGGAATCACGATGCGTTCGCTTTGCCTGCTGCTGGTTCTCGTTTTGCCCTTCGTCGCGGCTTCGCCCGCGCCGGCTGCGGAGGATAACGGCGGAACGATCGCCGTTTTTTCCTTCGATCGTCCCGTGACGGAAGCCCCCGCGGGAGAAGACATCCTGTTCGGGTCGGTTGGCGGCGGAACGTTCAACGACCTGATCACGCGCATGAAAAAGGCGGCGAAGGATGACGAGGTGAAAGCCATCGTTCTCTTGCCGGAAGGCGCGACCCTGGGCTACGGGCAGGTCGAAGAAGTGCGTCGGACCATGGACGACCTCCGGAAGGCCGGCAAGAAAATCTACGTCCACGCCGACAGCCTGACGATGCGTGGCTACGTTCTGGCTGCGGGGGCCGACTCGCTCAGCATCGTTCCCGAAGGCATGCTCGCGATCACGGGAATTCGCTCCGAGGCGCCCTATCTCCGAGGCCTGCTCGACCTGATCGGGGTGATTCCCGACTTCATGACGTGCGGCGACTACAAGAGCGCCGGCGAGATGTTCATGCGCTCTGGCCCGAGCCCGCAGGCGGAAGAGATGAACAACTGGCTGCTCACCAGCCTGTTCGACACGTCGGTCCAACTGATTGCCGAGGGGCGCAAGGCGCCGGTTGAGAAGGTCCGAGAGTGGATCGACGCGGGCCTCTACACGGCGGCCAAGGCGAAAGAGGCCGGGCTCATCGACACCGTTCAGTTTCGCCAGGATCTCGTCGCCGATCTCAAGGCCACCTACGGTGAAGATATCAAGTTCGATCGCAAATACGGCAAGAAGAAGCGGGATGAAATCGATCTCTCCTCTCCCTTCGGCGTCTTGAAACTCTGGGCCGAGATTCTGCAGGGGCCGTCCAAGAAGAAGTCGACGAAGACGGCCATCGCGATCGTTTACGTGGAAGGAGCCATTCTGCCGGGCAAGCCCGAACCGAGTCCGTTCAGTTCCGGAGGCGGCGCCTACAGCGAACCGATCCGCAAGGCCCTCGAAAAGGCGGCGGCCGACGACTCCATCAAGGCCGTCGTTCTCCGTGTCGACTCGCCCGGCGGTTCGGCCACGGCCAGCGAGATCATCCTCGACGCGACCCGCCGCGTGAAGGCGAAAAAACCCTTCGTCGTCTCGATGGGCGACGTGGCCGGCAGCGGCGGCTACTACGTGGCCTGCGGTTCCGATACGATCTTCGCCGACGCCGGCACGATCACCGCGTCGATCGGCGTGGTCAGCGGCAAATTCGCGACGAACGGCATGTGGAACAAGATCGGCATCGATTGGCACACGACGGGCCGGGGGGCCAACTCGGGCCTGTTCAGCGCCCGCAACATGTTCACTCACGGCGAACGCCAACAGATGCGAGCCCTCATGGACGAAATCTACGGCGACTTCAAAGGCCATGTGGTGGCCATCCGAGGCGACCGGCTCAAGAAGGACATCGACGAGTTGGCCGGCGGACGGGTCTTCACCGGCCGGCAGGCCCTCGAACTGGGGCTGGTCGACAAGATCGGCGGGCTCGACGAGGCCATTGCCCACGTGGCCAAGGAAGCAAAGATCGAGAAGTACGAAATCCGCGTGCTTCCCAAACCAAAGACCTTCCTCGATATCCTCATGTCCGACCTCGGAGGCGAGGAAGACGAGGATGCCGGACGCCTGTCCCTCGCTTCGGCCTTGGCTCCGCGAACCGTGTCGATCTTTCACGCCGCGATGCCGTACCTGGAAGGCCTTGATCCGGAGCGGGTCCACGCGGTTGAAGCCGCGTTCCAACGACTGGGCCTGATCGAGAAAGAAGGCGTCATCCTGGCCATGCCCGCCATTGAGATCCGCGATTAGACGCCGCATGAATCCTGGCGATTGTGGGGAGTAGAAGAACCGCAGAATATCGAACAAGGAATGTCGAATGATGAAGGGTATGCGTGGCCTTCGTCCTTCTGCGGTTCCTTGTTGGACAATCTGCGGTTCAATCGCTCCTCACTCCGCTGCCAACTCCTTCGTCACCCGGTCGAAGAACTTGACGCACTCGGCCGACTCGGCCATGTTGTCCTCGTACTTGTAGGAATACTCCAGCCCGACCAGGGTCGGCTTGATGCCGAGGCGATGGATCTCGCGAAGCATCTTCTCGAACTGGGCCTTGCCCGTGCCCCAGGGCACGTCGTGGCCTTCGGGGGTCAACTTGTTCAGGTCGTGGGGCTGGATCGTGATCAGCCGGTCGCCCAGGGTGCGGACGCCTTCGACGGGATCGACGCCGGCCCGGAGCCAGTAGCCCGTGTCGGGGCAGGCCCCAATCCGCTTACTCCGGCCCTTGCACACTTCGAGGATGTTCTTCGGATTCCAGTAGACGGGCGATTGCTCGGGGCCGTGGTTGTGGAGGGCCAGGTTGATCTTGTACTCGTCGCAGAAACGTTCGATCGTGTCGAGGTCCTCGGCTGGCGGCTCGGAGATGAAGGTCTCGATTCCCATTCTCCGTCCGAACTCGAACACCTTGCGGCAGCCTTCCTCGTCGCCGGGAATCTTGGCGTAGAAGCACGTCGGCATTCGCACACCGGCCGCGTCCATCTTCAGGCGGATCTGTTCGAGCTCTTCGTCTGACAGGTTCGCGTCAAAGTTCTTGGGAATCTCGGCGCTGACTTTCTGGAAGCTGAGACCGCCCACGTAGTTCAGCCCCAGTTCTCGGGTCTTGTCGATCGTCTCGAACAAGGTGAACGTATGGAGTCCCCAGGCGGTTACGCCGAAGCGCCAACCGAGCTTTTCCTGGGCGGCTACGGCGGGTGTCATCCGGTTGCTCGGCGTGGTGGAGCCGTCCAGATCGCCCATGATGAACTGAATGGCCCCCAGGTAGAACTCGAGGATCTTGGGATCCATGAAGTCGGCCGGGCTGTGCCCGATCGTGCAATAGACAACCCGTCCGCGGCCGTAGTTGCGAGTCCAGGCCAGGGCGTAGTCGTCATCGGCCCGCTCCACGCCGGGATGGGTGCCCTTGGGGGGCAGTTCCGTCTTGTCCGTATCGATGCTGAACAAAACGCGCAGTCGGTCCCGCGAATAGGCCCCGCGAACGCGGAAGAACTCGCTCACGTGCTCGAAGCCCTTGCCGTCGAAGGGCCGGTTGAGCGGATGGTCGGGCGAGTCGAGCTTGACGACAATCCGTTCGTCCTGGGTCAGGTGCGCCGCCCCTCGTCCGCCGAGCATCTGGCCGAACTCGGGCCACGTTTCCTTGGCTCCGTGGGCAAAATCGGTGAACGCGACGGTTGTGCCGTGGATTCCGAGCAGCCCGCCTCCGCCTACGACGAATTCGAGCAGGTTCTGCCGAAGCACGGGATCGGTGAACAGGTTCCCAACGGTGTTGTTGAGACAAACCGCGTCGAACTGCTTGAGATTCTCCTTCTCGAACACGGCCGGGTCGCGGGAAATTACCGTGGTGAAGCCCCCCGTATTCTTGCCCATCTGCGTGAAGGCATAGTTGGCCGTCTCGATCGACCCGTGTCCGCCGTAGTCCACGTTGCGGTCGAAGATGAGGAGTTTTCGAACCTTGGCGGCTTCCGCAGGCGCCTTGGCCGGAAGGGCCGCGTCCACCTTCGCCTTCTCTTCAGCAGACAGTTCGCGACGGGGCCTTTGCTCGGCCCTGGCATCGCAGAAGCAAAGCAACACGGCAACAACTGAAGCGGCGTAGACGAATACTTTCATCGGAGCAATCCTATTCGTTGGAGTGTTGTGCTGATGACAAGAAAGGTAGCAGGCACGCTCCGCCGTGCCGTCCGCCAAGCAGACTAAAAGGCGCTGTGCTTGACAGAAGCTGGCGGCTGGTTTCGTGATGGCGAATTGCGGGTGAAGAATTCAACGGTCATTCAGAACTTGGCGGACGGCACGACGGAGCGTGCCTGCTACTTTGTTGGAGTCCAGGCTTTCGCCTGCCATAGTAGCGGTGGCATCCCTGCCGCCGGAAAATGTCGGGAATATGGTGGCGGGACGGCGGTGCGAGGCCTAACTGCGCGTTTCTGTCTGCTTGGCCCGCGGCACGACGGAGCGTGCCTGTTACTTTGTTTGCCTGACCCTGATAACTCAACTTTGGCCCTAGTGTCCTGAGTTGTTAATTCGCTGCATTTGTTCGGCTGCCCTTTTCCGAGCAAAAGCACGAAACTCGATTCAACGGACTTCTAACTCAGGGCCCTAGCGGCCAGTCACAAGGCCCCCTCCCCGGCCCTCCCCCTCGCTCGCAAGCTCGCTGGGGAGGGAGTTGCTTGAGTCACCCCGAGCCCTTGTTCCGGAACCCTGAACCCTATCAACTAACAACTGACGTTATACATTCCACGGCTCGCGCGAAGCTCGGGCGCGAAGGGCGTTGGCCTCGCGATCGTCGGCGAACTCTTCCTTCACCGGGTCCCACTTGAGGGCCCTTCCCGTCCACAGGGCGATGCAGCCCAGGTGGGAGAGGATTGTCGAGCAGGCGCCGATTTCCACGTCGGCTCGGGGCCTTCGGCGGGTGCGGATGCAATCGATCCAGTCGCGGTGATTCTGGACCACCGAATGGGCCTTGGAGACCTCCACGTCCAGGAGGTTCTCCGGATAGCATCGCAAGAGGCCAAACCGTTCGACGTGGATCCAACCCTTGTCGCCCACGAAGAGGACGCCGAAGTTTCGGATCGGCGTCTTCGGATCCCAGCCCTCGGGGATGACGTGCTTGCCGGGCTGCAGCGTCGTCGAGCAGACAATCTGCGTGCCGTCGGCGTAGTTGAATGTGAGCGACGGCGCGCCGTTGATCCCGGGCGGCAGGATTTCGACGGGCCCCGTGCCGTCTTTGCGCAAGCCCGCATGGGCCGAGTCGAGGTTGTGGACAAGGCCCGAGGTCATTCCGCCGGCGCCGAAAGCCCGGTTGCAACTCCAGGGAACGACGTTCTGCGGCTGGCCAGCATGGTGGTAGCGGTAGTTGTAGGGGTACCACGGACATGGGCCGAGCCACATGTCCCAGTCGATGCCCTTGGGCAGGGGTTCTGCCGGCAGGTTCAGATAGTTGCTCACCCCGCTGGCCGACACGTAGGCCAGCTTCACCTCGCCGATCCTCCCCGCGTGGACCATCTCGAAGGCCTTGAGATATTCGGGCGAGTTGCGCTGCTGCAGGCCGGTCTGGAAGACCACGTTGTGGCGACGAACCGTCTCGGCCATGGTTCGGGCTTGGCGGATGGTGAGCGAGATGGGTTTCTCGCAGTAGATATCCTTGCCGGCCTTGGCGGCGCGCACGGCAATGGCCGGGTGCCAGCGCTCGCCGGTCACCACGGTCACGGCGTCGATGTCGTCGCGAGCGAGCAGTTCACGGAAGTCGTTGTAGGCTTTGAAGCCATGGAACTGGCCGCTCGGCTGTTTGGCTCCGTAGATCTCTTTGAGAACATTGGTGTTGTGGTCCCGTCGCCAGGAATCCACGTCGCAGAGGGCCAGAAGTTGCACGTCGGGGTAGTCGGCGATGATACGGAAATGGCCGCGTCCCATACAGCCCACGCCGATCGAGCCGACCGTGATCCGGTTGCTGGGCGCCGTGGCTCCGTCGAGGCCCAGCACGTTTGAGCGAAGGGTGAGCGGGGCCGCCAAGGATCCGGCTGCCATGGCCGCTTGCTTGAGCATGTCGCGCCGCGTGAGACGATTCTTTCGTATGCGTTTCATGGCCAGGGCTCCTATTTCTTCTCTTGGTTCTGTTTGCGGGCTTCGATATCGCGGAGCACCTTGGGGATCTGCTGCTTGAGGGCCGCATCCTGAGTGAGCGGCAGGATCTTGTTGAGGGCCTCGGCGGCCTGGTCCGGATGAGACTGGCTGAGCCCCTTGGCGAGGGTGAACACGGCCGGGACGGCGGCTCCCTTCAGTTCCGCATCCTCCACGAAGGAAAGGAGCAGCGTGAGGGCGTCCGGCACGCGGACCGCGGCAAGTCGCTCAACAAACAGCTTCTTGTCTTCCAGACGCGTCGCCAGCTTCATGGCGTCGCGAAGCATTTCAAAGGTCTTCTCGGCCGGGCGATCGCTGGGCAGCGCCACAATCCGGGCGTAGGCCCTGAGGGCCCAGATCCGATAGGGCTGAACGTCGCTCGTCTTGGCGATCTCCAGCAGTTCATCGGCCACCGAGGCGTCGGGCCAGTTGGCCAGGGCCCGATAGCCGGCGTCGCGGACCGCCCCGTCACCGCTCTTCATCGCCTTGCGGATCGCAGGGAGAGCTGCCTGACTGCCGATTCTTGCCAGCGTGGGCAGGAGGGCACATTGGGCATTCGCGTCGGCCTTTTCCATGGCCGCCAGCAAGGCCGCCGGGCGCTGATTCGGATCGGCGATCTGTTGGCAAGCCATCCAGACGGCGCGTCCTGCCGCCTCGCGCTCGTCACCTTCCCCGGTCTTGCACAGCAGCCCCACAAGGGCCTCGGCCTCTTTCGCCGACGCCATGATCTCCAGGGCCTTGAAGGCCTCCAGACGGGTCGCAGCATTTGACGACGAGGCCGCTTTCAGCAGGGCGGGCACGAAGTCGGGGCTGCGCCGCGAAAGGGCCGACTCTACGGCGATCGGCGGCAGGTCCTTCGCCTGATCCATCCATGCGATCAAAGCTGCGTTGACGTCGACAGCAGGCATGAGCCGCAGGGTTTCAAAGGCGGCCTTGCACAGGGCCTCGTCTTCCGTGCCGGTGACGAGTGCGGCCAGCCCGGGCACATCCTGGCCGGTTCCCGAGCGGATCAAGGCGACCAGGGCCGCCTGACGCACCTCCAGATCGGACCCGTCGAGCGCTTTGAGAGCCGCCTGCCGAACGGCCGGACTGACGTGGTCCTTCAGGGCGAGCAGGGCGGCCACCTTGCCCGCTTGGGGCAACTTCTCGACGGCGGCTGCGGTTGTTTCGATCTCTTTGGGCTCGGCCAGGGCGATGACGCAGTCGGCTCCTACAGCCCGCTTCCAGGGCTGCTCGGCTCCCAGGGCAGCGACGATCAAGTTCAGTTTTTCGGATGGTTTGGCGGCAACCAGGCCCCGATAGCCTGCCGCCTGAACCTCCTCGGATTCAGCGGCCAGGAGCGACTCGCAGATTTTGACCGCGGTTTCATACTTACCTTGCGTGCAGAGCGACTGGGCGGCGTCGAGCTCGGCATCAACCACGACCGTGGGCAGAGCCTTCGGCGACTTCGCGGCGAAGCCCAGCAGGGCTTCGGCGGCCGCCACGTTGCCGATGCGTCCCAGGGCAATGAGACACACCTCTTGCATCGCCGCGTCGTCTTGTTCGAGCAGGGCGGCCACTGGTCCGGCCGCTTCGGCGTCGGCAAGTCTGCCGAGTGAAACAACCACCCCGATCTTCTGCACACCTTCGGTCTTGGCGAGCAGGTCCCGCAGAGTCGCCCGGGCCTCGGCCGTGCCGATTCCTTCCAGGGCGTAGCGGGCCATGTAGGACATGCGAGCGTTGGGAACCAGGGCGGCCAGGGCAGGAAGCGAACTGGCCGACCCGACAAGCACCAGTTGGCGGCAGGCGTAGTCCTTGGCCAGGTCCGTCGAGTCGCCCTGCAGCACGGCAATGAGCCGGTTCTCCAGATCGCCACGAACCGCCTCGTCGGTCCGCGAGGCCACGACCGCTGCCCGGATGGGCTGGAACAGACCCAGGTCCTGGCCCAGCTCCAGTTTGGCCAGCGTCTGGAAGGCCTGATCGAGTGCGGGGTTCTCCGCGGCAGCGGATTGGGCCGGTGCCAGGCAGAAGGCGAGAGCGCTCAATAGGCATGCCAACCGAGCGGCCCGTCTGAGGACAAGAACGAGATTGGGAGGCGTGTACATACCGTCGATGTCCGAAGGAGGGAATGTGGGGCGGGAAACAGGAGTGTTCCGATCGTGTTAACCGGTACACTGCCGTGAAGTTAGTCCATGGGGTATCCCGCGTCAAGAAATCGGGTGAAATAATCGACGCGGCTCTGTGAGCCTCTAAGAATGCCAACAGCCCGGCCGCTTGAAGGAGCAGCCGGGCTGTTGGGTTTCGTGTTGAGAACGTCTGAGTTCAGTCGGTCAGATCGAAGGTTTCGTCGACCGGCGTTCCTTCGGCCACATTGACGGTGAGGCCCGACGACGTGAAACTCGAGTACTTCTTGGGGATCAGCGACTCGGGGGCCTTCGCCTTGGCGGCCTCCTTTTGGTACTCGGCCATCTCCTCCGGAGTCTCGGGAGTCCCACCCAAGTTGACGTCGACCTTTTCCATTTTTTTGACGGTGACGCGATACTCGCCCGCGACCACGCCCTCATACTTCCCGTCCGTTTTCATGACGGCCTTGCCGGAAGCGTCCGTCGTTCCAATGGCCGAGAACTTGTTGCCCGAGGTGGGCGAGAGCAGCACATTGGCTTCCTCGACGGGAGCGCCCTTGTAGTTCACGGTGATCGTGCATGCCGTCAATTCCGGAAGGTCGTCCGGTTTGGCCGGTCCCTTGTTGCAGCCCGATGACGCGACAACCAAACAGCACGCTATCAGCCCCGCAGCAAGCGGCATCCACCGCACGCTGTTGTCAACTTTCTTTGTCGTTTTCATGCTACTCCAGATCCTTTGCTTCGTGCGGTTTGTGCTTGTCGCGGCTTACGGCAGGGAAACAGGTTCTCCGCCATCCCGGCTACCCAGGGCGCCCCAGACACCGTAGTTACTCGCTCCGGCTTCAACCAACCCAAGCGCCAGGTTGCCGCAGTCGATCGTATCGGAAACGAACTGGACGGATCCGTCCAACATGCAGACATTCGCTCCTCCGGGGTGGTTGCTGGTGGGCGGCGCGAGAATTCGGGACTCGACCGCCGTTGTGCTCGACGACGAGCAGCTTGGCGAGTTGGGGGGCAGAATCGTGTTGAATCCGGAAGCGGTGATCGCTCCGTCTGACCAGTATCGCCCCGTAAGGCTGTCCGATCCGCCGGAGTCGGGGTCGGTGTAGGTCTTGTTGTTGATAATTCCCACGTTCATGCAGTCAAGAGGCACAACCGCGAGCATAGCCGTCCCCGTGGTGTTTCCGGGCAGGACACTGGCACAGTTCGAGAACCCTCCCTTGACCTGGGCCATCCTGTCGCCGACCACGCGTTCACTGAAGCCAACGGTGTTGCTCAAACCGTCGACGATCGACGCAAGCCGGCAGCACTTTCCCGAGTTGGCATGGCGGATGATGCCAAAAGGCCCTCTCGGATTCGGCACATTCTGGCCAGCATCGTGATGCCGCATAGTCCAGTCGCCCATGCTCATCATGTAGTTGCGGGCGCCTCGTGCGTAACCGGGCGAGTTCGCATCGCTGGGGCAGAAGAACGACGAGATTTTGGTATAGACCGGGGAGCCGGCCACGTCACACCAACCGCCCGGCGAGAAGTTGTTGTCGGCGCTCATGTCGTAAAGGGGCTGCTGTTCCATATAGGGAAGCAAGCCTACGAAACCGGAAAGTCGATAAGCACTGGTGCTGGTGGGACTCCATGTCCAGTACGTTCCAAAGCTGCCGGAACCGGCCCCGGTTCCACCACAGATGAAAGGAAGCGACTTGAAAACATCGTGATAGTTGTGGCAGGCCAGGCCAATCTGTTTGAGATTGTTGGTGCATTGCGATCGGCGAGCCGCTTCGCGTGCGGCCTGAACGGCCGGAAGAAGCAAGGCAATCAAGATGCCAATAATGGCGATCACCACCAAAAGCTCAACCAACGTGAAACCACGGCGGCGCTGGCGGAGTTCCTGCTCCGCTCGACTCATGGTCAACATGGTACACTCCTTTAGGAAATGGATAGAAAAAGAACCCAACCGAGAAATCTCTCACCACCTTGGAAATGAGCGTCCCCTCCACTCAACCCCTTTCGAAACACCCCCTTTCTGGAAACGTCGCGACCTGCTGATAGCAGGGGCGTCCCTCCCATTGATCATAAGAGTTGCGCAAGTGAATGCAAACGATATATGCAACCACTTTGCGACATTTTTGATGTACTTCTCGTCTACTCTGCAGAGGCGAACCCACTCTCGCCAGGGAGCCTTCACCCACCATTACCGATAATACGGAGGAGCCACCAGATTTTGGCAAACCATAAGTTGCGGCAAACAACTGATTAAAAAGCCCAGATACTGGCTGATTCGTGCCGAATAGGCAAGCACTTGGGCATTGCCGACATGTTCTCGCCATTCCTATTGCGACATGGCTTCCACGCGTGTCTTCTTAACTCACACCTCCGTTTTGCGACAATCTCGTCGAGTGGAATTCGACGACTCACGCCCGGAACACACAAGCGAGTTACAGGAACAATCCCAACTAGCGATTGAATTCAGGCAGCAAGGGGCCGTTGAATGATGTCAGCGCTTGCCGGCCGAATCCAGTCGGCACTCCCGCAGACGCCGGTCAGGGAGCATCTGGCGACCGAAGACCGCGTCTTGTTCCCGGGTATCTTCGTCGTTCGGCTCCTGGTATTTGCATATTCTTGCCTGCTCCCCAGTTCTCGCTATGCTGGAGGCGTCTCTGCCCTCCACGCCCAGGTCCCAAGGGAGCCGCTCATGAGCCATCCGCCCTCCAGGTGGACTCGTCGCCGATTTCTCTCCGCCGCCGCAGCAGTCTCTGCCGTCTTGCCGAGCGCCGCAACCTACGCCGCAGGAACGAAAAACGTGAAAATCGATCGCATCGAACTGTTCCCCGTCCGCTACCCCACCAAGGCCTATTTCAAGTTCTTCGAAGGCCCCGGCGGCAATTACGGCCGGGCGGCCGTGATCGTCAAGATGACAGCCGACGACGGCACGGTCGGCTGGGGACAGAGCGTGCCCGTCGCCCGCTGGACCTACGAAACGCTCGACACGGCCACGATCGCCATGAGGGACTATCTCGCCCCCACGCTTGTCGGCCTCGATCCTCTCGACATCCCCGGCGCCCACGCGGCCATGGACAAGGCGCTCGCCCCCGCCTTCACCATGGGCATGCCCCTGGCCCGGGCCGGTCTCGACCTGGCCCTCCACGATCTGGCTGGCAAGCTGACCGGAAAGTCGCTCGCCCAAATGTGGAACAAGCCGCAGGCCGATGCGATCACCCTGAGCTGGACCGTCAACGTCCGCACGTTGGACGAAACGGAATCGGTCGTCGCCACGGGCAGGGAGCTGGGTTACGAACACTTCAACATCAAGGTGGCCCCCGATCCGAAGTTCGACGTGGAGCTTGCTCGGATCGTGAAGCGGCTCGCGCCGGACGGCTTCCTCTGGGCCGACGGCAACGGCGGCTACGACGTGGACGCGGCGCTCAAGGCGGCCCCCATGCTGGCCGACGCCGGCGTCGACGTGCTGGAAGCGCCCCTGCGTCCCAACCGGATCAGCGGTTACCAGAAACTCAAGCGACAAGGGGCGCTGCCCATCTTCATGGACGAAGGCGTGATCTCCCCCGTCGAACTGGCCGAGTTCATTCGCCTGGAAATGCTGGACGGCCTGGCCATGAAGCCGGCCCGATGCGGCGGGCTGCTGCCCAACCGGCAGCAGATCGAACTCATCGAAGAGGCCGGCCTCCTCTGGCTCGGCAGCGGACTCAGCGACCCCGACATCGCCCTGGCCTCAAGCCTGGTCCTTTACGGCGCCTACGGACTCAAGAAACCGGCCGCCCTCAACTCGCCCCAGTTCCTCGATGCCGACGTGCTCGTCGAACCGATGGAAGTCATCGGCGGCAAGATGAAAGTCCCCACCGGCCCCGGGCTGGGCATTGAGGTCGATGAACAGAAGGTGCAGGAACTGGTGAAGAAGACAGAATCGGTTCGGAAAACCCAGTAGGTTCCGGGCGCCGCACGGAACCCTGAAACGGCTTCATTCCCTCCCCAGCGCAGCGTGGGGGAGGGTTAGGGAGGGGGCGGCATCTTCGGGCCACTTCCGCCACCACACTCGCCCCGACATACCGCCTTATCCTGCCTTGGGTTGGTTGTCCTGCATCTCGTGAGAAACGCTGTGGCGATGGACCACTGTGAACCATCGAGCCCCCTCCCCGGCCCTCCCCCTCGCTCGCAAGCTCGCTGGGGAGGGAGTTCTTGTTGGGGCTCACGCTGTCACGCTCCTTGAAGTGATACCCCAATTCAAGGTCGCGCGCGGCGCCCGGGACCTGCTGGGGATGCGGCTATTCGCCCTTCAGGTCCCTGAGGATCTTCGTCTTCAGGTTCTTCAGATAGCCGCTGTTCACTCGCGGCGGCATGTTCTTCGCCTGAACGGGCAGGGCCTCGATGGCGGCCTCGGCGGACTTCGCCCGGGCGTCCATGTAGTCGATGGCGTTCAAGGCCGCCAGGGCCAGGTAGGCCCCGCTCGTCTGGACATTTGCCAGTGACATGAGCACTTCGAGCGACCGGGCCGCTTCCTCGTCAGTGCCGTATCGTCCCAGGGCCTCGGCGGCTGCGATTCGCACGTAAGGGGCTTCGTCCTCGAGGGCCCGGCTCAGGGCCTCACGACCGGCCGCCACGCCGTCAGTTTCACGCATCAAAAGGCCCATGGCGCCCCAGTAGCGGACGGCGCAGTCGTCGTCTTTCAGGGCTGCGAGCAGCTTGGGCACGTCATCTTTTTTCAGCGAGCTGGCTGCTTGGGCGACGGCGAAGATCTTCTCGAGGGGATACTTGGCCGGATCGTGGCCCATCTCGTAGGGCGTTACGTTCGGATCCCGGGTGTGCATCTCCCCTTCCGGCAGGAAGCCCAGATCACGAACACGAAAGACCCAGTCCTTGTGCGCCTTGCGCATCCGGGCGAGCACTTCCTGGTGCTCTGGCGAGTCGATCAGGTTGTGGATTTCGTCGGGGTCGTTCGTGAGGTCGAAGAGTTCTTCGGCAGGCTTCGTTTCCCAGAAAAACGTCTTGGGCGGCTCCAGCTTGCCCGCGTCGTAGAGGTCATTCCAGACCTGCGTGGTGGGCGTCTGGAACATGTAGTTGATGTACTGCCCGTAGATCTTGTGGGGCATGTAGTGCTTCAGGTAAATGTAGCGCCCGTCGCCCACGGTGCGGACCATGTCGTAGCGCTCGTCCATCCGGCCGCGGAATCCGAAGGCGTACTTCGGGCCGGGCTGGCAGTACTTGCCCAGGAAGGCGTGGCCTTGCATGTACTGGGGAGGCTCGATGCCCACCAGGCTCAGCAGCGTGGGCGCCAGATCGATGAACCCCACGAGCCGATCGCTGGCGCCGCCCTGCGTGTAGTCGGGCGAAGCGAGGTTTTTCCATTTCGGTGGGATGGAGACAATCAGCGGCACCCGCAGGCCCGAGTCGTAGGGCCAGCGTTTGCTTCGCGGCATGCCGGCGCCGTGGTCGCCGTAGTAGAAGACGATGGTGTCGTCGACCAGCCCGTCTTCCTCCAATTGCTTGAGGATCTGGCCGGCCTGGGTGTCCATCTCGGTGATCTTGTCGTAGTACTGGGCCCAGTCCTGGCGGACCTCGGGCGTGTCGGGTTGATAGGCGGGCACGCGGACCTTGGCCGGGTCATGAACCGGCGTGTGGGGTCGCTTGCGAACCTGGCTCTCGTGGGTCACGGTGAAGTTGAAGATGGCGAAGAACGGCTGGCCGGGCTCGCGGCCGCGCCAGTGGGCCTTGCGGTTGGACTGGTCCCACACGCCGTCCGGCTTGATCAGGTTGTAGTCTTCCTTGGAGTTGTTGGTGCAGTAGTAGCCTGCCTCGCGGAGGAACTGGGGATACATCTTCATACCCGGCGGCATGGGGGCGCTGCTCCGCATGTGCTGGGAACCGGTCGAGGGCGGGTAGACGCCGGAGATGATCGTGGTTCGCGCCGGGGCGCAGACCGGGGCCGTCGACCAGGCGTTTCGGTAGATCACGCCCTTGCCGGCCAGGGCGTCGAGGTTCGGCGTCGTCGCGTACGCGTCGCCATAGCAGCCCATTTCCTGGCCGTTGTCTTCACTGGTGATCCAAAGCACGTTCGGACGATCCGCGGCCTCGGCCCTTGCAGAAAGGAAGGCCAGGGGCAGGGCGAGGAGGAGAGCAAATCGCATGGGAGGGCTCCTTGAGGCGTGGTAATTGGAGACAGATCCGCGCAGGCCCCATCATAGTCCCGACGAAAACGGCGGGTCAAGCTTCCCGACGCAAGACCAACGCAGTCGTGAAGGAAGGGGACAGGTCCATGTTTTCGGGGGACGCGTGTACGCCAAAACGCCTTGCGGACCGAAAAATGGACCAGTCCCCAGGCGAAGATGCAATAGCGGCTATCAGCCCATTGAAAAACGCGGCGCGAGCGCGCTGGTAGGTGCCGGGCGCCGCACGTTCCTGAATTGTCGAGCGATTTGCCATTTCAAGGTCCCGCTCGGCGAGCGGTGACCTACTCATTCAACGGGCGGCTATCGGTCTTTCGGGGGTGGCAGGGCGGCGCGATACTGGCCCGGCGTGATGCCCTCTTTCCGTTTGAACAGGGCGCTCATGTACTCCGGATGGCGAAATCCGGCCAGGTCGGCGATCCGCACAAGCGTGAAATCCGTCTCGCGGAGCAGTTCCTTGACCCGTCGAAGCTGAAGGCGCATGATCTCGGCCTTGGGGGAGCGTCCCACGAGTTTCTCAAAGCGGCGTTTGAGCGTGGTTCGGTGCGCCTGAGCGGAGCGGGCCACGTCATCCACGTCGATCCCGTCGCAGGCGTGTTCCCGGATGAAACGCAAAGCCTTGGCGACGAGCGCGTCGGGGATGGCCAGTTGGTCCGTCGACTGGCGGCAGGTGATGCCCAGCGGTTCGATCAACACCTCATCCGGGGGCGCTGGTTCACCGTCGAGCATCCGCTCCAGCAGAGCCGCCGCCTCGTGGCCGATTCGTTCCAGGTCGTGAGCCACGCTGCTCAGGGGCGGCGAGGCCAGGGTGCAGAGCAAGGGATCGTCGTCGACCCCGATGACGGCTACCTGCTCCGGCACCGCGAGGCCGGCGCCGCGACAGGCGTCGAGAACGCGGACGCCGACGACGTCGTAGCAGGCCATGACGGCCGCCGGCTGGACAAGGCCCAGAAGCCAGGCCGTCAGCTCCTTTTCCTGGCTCAGCCACCCACCGGTATCCTTCTTGCCCGGCCGATACTCGAACACCTGGCAAGTGTGGCCTGCTTCCAGAAGACGCTGCTGGAAGAATTCGAGTCGCCGCTCCGACCAGATTGCTCCAGGGAGGCCCACGAAGGCGAAACTGCGAAAACCTCGTTCGAGAAGATGTTCGGTGGCCATGCGGGCGATCTGCCGCTCGTCGGAATGGAGCATGGGCAAGCCCGTGTCGTGCATCTCGCCGAGGTACACGATTGGCAGCCCACGCCCTCTCAGGTCGTCGGCCTGCTCGGCCGAGGCGGAGCGGAGGATCACGCCGTCGCCGTCCCAATGATCGAGCCAGGCAGGCAGCGGGTCGGCCAGACCCCGTTCCTCGATATAGATCGACCACGGGCGGTGGGTGCGCACATAGCGGCTGATCCCCTGGAGCAATCCGCGTCCATAGGTCTTCGAGGTTTCGATCAGGAGGGCAACACTTCGACGCTCGGGCATGAGAACTTTCGCACGAGACGGATGACCACGGGGGCTCTGCGGGGTCCCAACAGCCTAGCTCCGGCTATCGAAAAGTTCAACAACAAGAGGAGCACAGCTTGAGCCGCCTTTGGCGATAACCTGTTTTCTAGAAGGACGTTACGGCAGTGGTCGCCCGGGGCCTTCCGCCTCTGGCTGAGCGGGGCGTGTTCCAAAACCTCAAAGCTCGAAGCGGCAATGTTCAAAGCCCCGCCTTGCCGTCCGGGCCACAATGGTGGGCATGGGATTGTTAACACGACGGGAAGAAACGGGTACGATAGCGGTTCACGCGCCGTTGGCGTCGCCATGTCCGTCTTTGGGGGAGTCTTGGTTCAGGGCTTCTGCACATGGTACGCGTTTGTGATCGCTGGGTTGCGTGACCCGCATTACGACCGGGCAAGATGAACTCGAAAAAGGAACCTGCGTAGCATGTCAGACGCGCCCCAAGCTTCCCCAGCCAAACCCGCCCACGATCCGGTTGTATCTTCGGCAGTTCTTGTGCCGTGGATTCTCATCACGTGCTGCTTCGCGCTTTGGGGCTTCGCCAACGACATCACGAATCCGATGGTGAAGGCCTTCTCGAAGATCCTGCTGATGAGCAACTTCCAGGGCTCGCTGGTCCAGTTCGCTTTCTACGGCGGCTATTTCGCGATGGCCTTTCCGGCGGCTTTGATCATTAAGAAGACGTCCTACAAGACCGGAATCCTCATCGGTCTCGGCCTTTATGCAACAGGCGCGTTGCTCTTCATTCCGGCAAGCCTGATGATGGTCTTCTGGCCCTTTCTCATCGCCTACTTCATTCTAACCTGCGGCCTTTCCTTTCTCGAAACCGGCTCCAATCCGTACATCATGTCGATGGGTTCGGAAGAGACGGCGACACGACGCCTCAATTTCTCGCAGGCTTTCAATCCGATCGGATCGCTCATGGGCATGTTCACCGCCCAGAGCCTGATCATCGCCAAGCTCAACATCGCAACGGCCGAAGAACGAGCGGCCATGGCTGCGAGCGAATTGCAGCAGGTCACGGCGCACGATCTCGGAGTCATTCGCGGCCCCTACGTCGCCATCGGCCTGGTGATCCTGGCCTTCTTCGTGGTGATCGCCATTGTCAAGATGCCTCACTCGCAAGACAAATCACACGATCTTGATATTGGGGGGACCCTGCGGCGATTGTTCACAAACCCCAAATACATTGAGGGGGTGATCGCGCAAGCCTTCTATGTCGGGGCCCAGATCATGTGCTGGACCTTCGTCATCCACTACGGCACCGCAATTTTCACCGGTCCTGAGTACGGCATGACGGAACAAGCCGCCGAGGTCCTGTCGCAGAAGTACAACATCGGAGCCATGATTCTGTTCTGCACCAGCCGTTTCGTTTGCACCTTCCTTCTGAAGTACATCAAACCGGGCGCCCTCTTGCTCGTGCTCGCCATCGGCGGTTTCGCTCTGTCGCTCGGCACAATCCTGATCCAAGGCATTGTCGGGCTGTACTGCCTGGTCGGCATTTCAGCTTGCATGTCGTTGATGTTCCCCACCATCTACGGCATCGCCCTGAAGGGACTGGGCGAGGATGCCAAGATCGGGGCAGCCGGCCTGATCATGGCAATCCTGGGAGGGTCGGTGATGCCGCCGATTCAAGGCGCGATTATCGACATGGGCACCGTCAGCGCCGGCTTCATGACTCTGCCCGCCGTCAATGCGTCCTTCGTCCTGCCCCTCATCTGCTTCACGGTGATTGCGGTGTACGGTTTCCGAACGCACCATTACCACATGGACTGATGCAGGAGTCCCGGAACCGGAATCCGCGACTTTTCTTCTTCCCACATGGAACGTCATGCCCCATCGAAGTTGGACCCGACTAAGCAGCCGCTACGTGGCCGAGTACAAGGTGACCAAGGTCCGCGAGGACCGCTACCGCTTCGAGCCGAGCCAGGCCGAGGCCGACTTCCTCGTCTGCGAATCCCGCGACTGGGTCGTCATCTTGCCGGTCACCGTGGACGGCCAGATCGTCTTTGTCCGCCAATTTCGCCACGGCGTGGGGCACGTCGTGCTGGAGATCCCCGGCGGACTGATCGATGGGGATGAATCCCCCGAGCAGGCTGCCCGGCGGGAACTCCGCGAAGAAACCGGCTACGAGGCGGAAACCTACCGGCAAGTAGCCGACCTGCTGCCAAATCCGGCATTGAACTGCGCCCACTGCCACGTCGTGTTGGCCCAGGGCTGCCGACTCGTTCGGGATCAGGATCTCGATCCGCTGGAACAGATCGAGGTGGTTACCCATCCGTGGGAAAAGATCCCCGAACTGATCCGCTCCGGCCGGTTCAACCACGCCCAAGCCATCGCGGCCATGGCATGCGCCGCAGGGCTGGATCTAGCGTCCGTTGCTCCGCCAAAGACAGATTGAGGTAGGTCACCGCTCGCCGAGCGGGACCTCACAGTTGGCATTCCATCCCCCAACACAGAGCCTGTGAGGGGGCTGCCCATAACTGACTAATCAAAGATCCTCGATTCAATCGTCGAGCGTCACCAACGCGTTGGACAATTCATTGATGTCGTCGTCAGCCCGGGGAAGCACCGGCGCAAGTTTCTCTCCGGCCGCCGCGATTGTCCGGCAAATCGCCTCCGCGGGCTCGCCTGTGTGGAGTCCCGTCGTCAGCACGGCGCAGAGTTCGTCCACACCGTCCTGGCCGAGTTTGTCGAGTATGCTCTGATCGGCCAACACGGCGGCCATACGCTCACAGAGAGAAACGTACACCAAGAGTCCCGTGGCACCCGAAGTATGATGGACGCGACCATCATAGAACACAGCGCGAGCACGAGCGTCGACCTCGTCGCGCATTTGCTGGCGAGGAGTGAAGAGTCGGCGAAGCCAATGTACACGGCCTGCAATCAACGCGCCCAGAACAAATCCGATCACCGCGACCACCACCATTACCAGCAGACCCACCCATTCCGATGTGCCGTCCCACGAGCCGCTTTCAGCTTGTCCCCTTGGCAGCAGAGTCCACGTCGCGATCAACCCGATCATCGCCAGCCACAATCCAGCGATGTCTTCCGGACGGTCGTACCGGCCCGATGCCGTGGCCACGACCGGGACGATCTCGGTCGAGGTCTTGCCTTCGGCCTCGGCCACCGTCTGGTCGATTTGCCTTCGTTGCTCGTCGCTGAATAGCTGGCTTGCTTGTTGCATGACTGTTTACCAGGACCCACTGGCTCCCCCGCCGCCGGAAGAGCCACCGCCAAACGAACCGCCACCAAACGAGCCGCCTCCACCACTGCCGGAACTGGTGGCCATTGTGTACAAGATAAACCCAAGCACGGAAAACACGACGCCCCAGAACACCCATGCCCAACCGTTGGCGCCACGGCGGGCCAGCGAGACGAACGTGAAGATCGCCAGCCCGATCAGCCCTGCTATCAGCGCATAGTGCCACCACGGTCGCGGGATCATGGGCAGTTCCTTCTCGCGGGCCATCGCATCCAACGCTTCGACCCCCGCCGAGATCCCGCCGCCAAAGTCGCCCTGTTTGAACCTGGGGACGATCCGCTGGTCCATGATCTGTTTGCAGAGTTGGTCCTTGTCTCGACCCCAATCAGCCCCCAGCTCGATCCGTGCCCGGCGGTCCCCTTCCGAGACCAACAACAGAATTCCGTTGTTCCAACTGAACGTTCCCCCGCCACTCTTGCTCCTCAGCTCGGCGTGGCCGATTCCCCATTGGTCGAACAGCAACCTCGCGAACGTTTCGATCCGAAGGTTCGCACCCCCATGGTCAGCCATCGACTTGATCGAAACCACAATAATTGGAATCGCCTTGTCGGTCAGCAGTTGATCGCAGGTGGCGCGAAGCTGGGCTTCAGTCGCCTCGTCGAGAAGCCCAGCCTTGTCGAGAATGAACTCCCGCTGCCCGGGAGGATCAAGCTTGATCAGTCGATCGATGTTGATCGTCGTGTCGGCCGCAAACCCAACCGCACCGCTGAAGAGGATGACAGCAGCGGCGAGACCGGGTGCATGTTGGTTTGAGATCTCTCTACCCATGGCAAGCAGCATAGCCAGACAGGCGGAAACCTTAAACCCCCTCTGCTTAACTACCGCGCCGCAGTTTTCGGTGGGACCGTGGAAAAGGAAGGAACCACGTTGCGTTCGGACGACTATTGGCACCGAGTTCGCCGACAGCTCCTCACGCTTGTCCGCCCAATCCCGGCAACGACACCGAAAAGCACGTTCCCACTCCCGACTCGCTTTGCACGTCGATTCGGCCACCGTGCTGCTCGACGATGCCGTAGGTGACGCTCAGGCCCAGGCCGGTGCCCTGGCCCACGGGTTTGCTGCTGAAGAAGGGTTCGTAGATTTGTTCCAGGTCCTCGGGTTTGATGCCGTGGCCCGTGTCGCGGACTTCCAGGACAACCTCGCCGTTTTCCTCGCGCGTGGTAAGGTCGATCCGTCCGCCGTCGGGCATGGCCTCGCAGGCATTCAAGCAAAGATTGAGAACGACCTGCTGAAGCCGGTTCGTGTCGCCGTTGACGGGCGGGAGGCTGCTGTCGAGATGCACCTCGATCGTCGTCTCTCGAAAGAGCTTCTGGTTGCGGATCAGGCGAACGGTTCGTTCGACCACGCTATTGACGGAGATGGGTTCCATGACGGCGGGGCGTTCCCGGGCGAAGTCGAGCAGGCCCTGGACGATGTCGGCCGCCCGGCGAGCTTCGTGGATGATGAGATCCAGGTCCTCCGCGTCCTGCTTCTCCAGATTCTCCTTCTCGCGGAGCAGGTGGGCGAAGGTCAGCACGGAGGTGAGCGGGTTGTTGATCTCGTGGGCGATTCCGGCGGCCAGGCGACCGATGGAGGCCAGCTTCTCGCTCTGCGAGAGCTGGCGCTGCGTGGCCTGCTTGAGCTGTTCTTCCCGTAGGCAGACGGCCTCGGCCATGCTGTCCACGGCGCGGCACAACTGGCCCATCTCGCCGGGCGGATCGCTCTCAACGCGAGCCGTCAGGTCGCCGCCGATCACGCGGTTGGACATGGCGATGATCCGTCCGATGGGTCGAAGAACGAGATTCGTGACCAGAAGGATCAAAGCCAGGCTGACCAGGGTCGCTGCGCCGACCATCACCAGCAGCGAGCCGGTGACAGCCTTCTTGCGTTGCAGAAACGGTTTTTCCAGGAGCCCGACGTAAAGCGCTCCGATCACCTGGCCGTCTGGATTGCGAATCGGCTCGTAGGCGGTGAGGTACCAGTCATTGAACACGAAGGCCCGATCGGCCCAGGTTCCGCCTCGCTCGAGCACTTCTTCGTAGACGGCCTCGCTCAGCCGGGTTCCCACGGCCCGAGTCCCGTCGGCCTTGCTGACGTTGGTCGAGATGCGCATATCTCCCTGGAAGATGGTGACCGTGCCGATGGGCTGGCCCTCGTACTGCTGACCGCCAAACACCTCGCCACGGATGGCGTCGACGATCTCGAAACGCCGGTTCAGGAGGTTGCCCGCGTAGAGAATCCCCCGCAGCGTGCCGTCGTCGTCCAGGACTGGCACGGCCGCGGCCGCCACCATCCCTTCGGTGCAAACCACATCTTCCGTAGGCCTCGCGGCCGTCGTGGGGACCAGCTTGAACCGGGCTCGCTCGGCCAGGCTCGGGCCCTCTCGTGCAAGCTCCGCCTCCGAAAGAAGAAGCGTTCCCGTGGCCGTCGCTCGCGATTGGATCGCCTGGCTCACGAGTGGTAGGGACGACAGATCGTCTCCCTTTTGGTCCGGGTTTCCGGGTCGGAAGAGCACACGCCCGTGGGCGTCCAGCCAGGCGAAGATGTCCGTGTCGGCCGCGTTGAAGGCAGAACGCAGGGTGTCCTGCGACAGGAGCGGATCGCCCTCGTGCGGCAGTTGGCGGCATCCGGCGGCCAGGCCGTGGAGAAACTGCGCCGACCGATCCAGCCGGCAGCGGTAGGTGGCCCGGGCAGAGTTCAGATCGAGTCGAACTCGATACTGGACCTCCCGCAGCCAGGCCTCCTCCACGTATTCCAGGCCCACCAGCGAAAGGATCGCATTGGCGACCAGGATCACGGCAATCGAGGCCATCGTCAGTTTGAATCGTACGGTCATGGCGGTCCTGCAAACACCTCTGCAAGAACTTCGATAAAATCGTGTACCGGAAAGCTCTCTTGAAACAGCGTGTGTTCACGAAGTCGAATCACACCAAGGTCGGACGGAGAGGCAAAGTGGTTCGCCACAATCTGTTGCACCTTGTTGAATCGTACATCCTCGGAATAGGTCTTGCCGAGCAAGAGTGTTTCTTCATACTCCGATTGGGTCATCATCGCGATGATCCGGTACAAATCCATTGCATGGTGGCGTCCGACGTCCTTCCTCTCGTCATGCTTGCGGTCGTCAAAGGCAACAAGCTTCATCATCAGGTAGCTGAAAGGATGAGGAATGTAGACAGTGGTGATCGCCTCCGCGCCACTCGCGTCACGTTCCACAAGTGGCAAGCGGACTGCTCGACTCTCGACTTCGATGGCCTCTTCGGTGTACCTTGCGTGAAACTTCAGAGTCCCTCTGGGGGCTTTGGGGCGGACTCTCGGCAGGCTGTTCGTGCGCAGTCGGTGCTCATACTTGCCCAATGGTCCGCATAGCACATCAATCTTGGTCTCGTATCCACTCTTGTCGACTCGCCTCCACTGGAAGTACTCACCGCCCGTGACGGGCGCAAACCCCATTCCTTCGATCTGTTGTCTCAGTCTCTTCACGGATTCGACCTCGACGAGAACGTCCATTGTGACGAACATGTCAATGTCGCTGGTTGCACGAGGTTCCGGAAGTTGCGAGAAAAGGGTCGTCTCTTCCGACAAACGTAAATGCTCTTGGCGAAGATAGAGCCCAAATCCTCCGGCCACGATCAATGGGATCTCGGCGCCGACAGACCTCGTGAGTTCTATCAGGACTGATTTGAGAGCATCCAGGCCGTTCATGGGATTGTCGAGTATCGCTCGAGCTCCTGCAGCAATCGCCGCTCTATCTGTTGTGCTGTCTCACGGTCACGTTTGTCGCCAACAGCCAATTCCAGATAGGATTGTACGGGGGAAGCGTCAATGGCGTTGTTCGGATCGAAGTACACGGTGGGGTCTTCAGTTTCCAGAAGCTGGATGTTTGGAAAGCGATTCGTCTCAACGAGGTTTTCGCCCAAACGCTCGACCAGGCCCGATACGTCCGTGCAGTAGTATCGGCTGACGGGCTCCCTTGCCATCGTCGCATAGAGATCGCTCGAAGAGGCCCCTGTTCGAATGATGAGTTGGCCCGTGTCTTCCTGCCAGGATTCGAGCATCTGCCTGAACGGAGCGTTTTCCAACCGCAATTGCCCCGTGAACGAATCGTACACGTTGGGAGAGGTGAAGTTGGCGGCTAAACGCTCCAGGAGTTTGTCCGGTTGAAGCAGACGAAACGAGGTGCGGCGTCCGCGTCGATCACGTTCGATGATCAAATCGTCAGCCATTGATGCACACACCTTGGAGACGGTCGACAGCGTCACATTGGCTCGGCGAGCGGCGATTTCATCCACCACCGCCTGTGCACTTTCGTACTTAGGACGTCTCAAAAAGACTCGTCCGACCAGGGAACTCGCTTTTCGATAGACGTTGCGAATAGGGCTACTGCTCGGGTACTTGTTGGGATTGCCCGTTCGATAAACCAACAATCGTTCGGGAATGATGATGACGCCGTTTCCACAAAGGTCCAGGCCGCTGACGCAACGCAGCTCCAACTTGCGCAACTGCTCCTCAGAAAGATAGGGAACCAAGATCATCGGGTTGACGTTGAATTGTCGAGCAAGTTGGCCTGCGCGTTCAACCTTCGCTTCTATGGCTTTGGGGCTGGACAAGAGCCCGGTTTCCAATGCAAAGACGAACTGGCTCCCGTTCCACGCTATTTCGGCGAAGGCGTCGACCGTGTTATTCGTTCTCTGCGAACCACGCTCGCGCAGCCGAATTTGCGCGGGTCCAAACTCCCCCAAGCCCTGGAGAGTATCGAGCAGCAACTTCTCTGAGAGTGGTTTTCTGAATCGGCTGGATTTCTTGCTTGAGGACATTTATCACTTCGAGAAAACATGGCAGACGGCGGTTACCTATTCTTATAATAGCATGTTTTCCTGCGCAGGAAATATTTGACATATTCCCGCGACGAAGGGATCACGGAGGATTCATTCGAGTCATCATACTGACCGGAAGATGTTGTTAACATACAGTGTATAAATACGTCATACACTGCAATTCGCTTTATGCCGATTACGATCCATCCTACGGGCGTTGGGTTCTTCCGGTCATTGGGGGGGGCACCGCTATTTCGCAATTTGTTTTCCAGTAGGGATTTACGATGCGTGCCTAGGGAAACAGAGCGTCGCTCATCCGAAACTGGGGGAAATGGCACGGCAGTTGCGGTTACTTCGTGGCGGACGTTGCGGCATTCTCTCCCCCCCCAATCCCCAGCCGCAACGTCCACTTCTTTTTTTCTGCCCCCTGAGGAACAGACCTCGGCAGTGCGGCCGAATGTGCCGTGAAGAACGAACATCCCAAGCGTCTGGTTCTTGTGGGCTCAAAAGAAAAGTGAGCCACCGCCGGACACCTGAGTGAATCATCGCAACTTGTTGTGGAGCTGGACTTTCCGGGGCCGGAACAGAGAAGAGCAGGACCCCGAGACGGATTTCGAATCGGTCTGTCTTTTCAGGCTGATTGGATAGAAAATGCTCCCTGGGGATGGTTCCCATCCTTGTGCAAACGAGGATGGGAGCATCCCCTTCCCGACTCGCGGGGCCCCGGGGCCTATGATTCCATAGGCGCGGCGGTAAGTGGACGCGATGTCTATTCTGCGTCTGCTTGCCGAGCTTTCCCGAGGTTCCGTCTAGCGGTGATGTGAAACGATGACCACGGCCCTGATCACAACGGCGAAAGAACGCTGTCGCATGTGCTACACGTGCGTCCGGGAGTGTCCGGCCAAGGCCATTCGCATCTACGACGGACAGGCCGAAGTGATCGGAGCTCGCTGCATCGCCTGTGGCAATTGCGTTCGCGTTTGCTCTCAGCAAGCCAAGCAGGTTGCCGATTCGATCGGCCAAGTGGACCGGCTCCTTGCGGGAAGTCTTCCGGTGGCGGCCTGCCTGGCTCCCAGTTTTCCTGCGGAGTTCCCCGAGGTCCCCTATCGGCGCCTTGTGGGAATGGTCCGAGCCCTGGGGTTTGCGCGAGTTCACGAAGTGTCGTTTGGGGCCGATTTGGTTGCCCGGGAATATCGCCGCTTGCTCGCCGATCGCGACGGACGGCGTTTCATCGCTACGAGTTGTCCGGCCGTCGTGGGCTTTGTGGAACGCTACCATCCGGAATTGGTCGACTCCCTCGCCCCGATCGTTTCCCCCATGGTGGCCACGGCCCGGGCGGTTCGCCGCCTGGCGGACGAAGAGATCGCCGTGGTCTTCATCGGTCCGTGCATTGCCAAGAAGGCGGAAGCGGATAGTCCACGTCTAGCGAAGGAAGTGTCGGCCGCGCTGACCTTTCCGGAGCTTCGCAGCATGTTCGCTCGTCAGGCCGTGGAAGCCGCCACGGTGGAACCTTCGGATTTCGACCCGCCCCACGGCGCGGTGGGCGGCGTTTTTCCGATTGGCCGCGGCATGCTGCAAACGGCCGATATTCAGGAAGACCTGATGACCGGCGAGGTGGTCGCCGCCGAAGGACGTAACCATACCTTCGAGGCAATCCGCGAGTTCGCCGCCGGCGATCTGGGCGCTCGCCTTCTCGAGGCCCTGTGCTGCGAAGGCTGCATTATGGGCGCGGGAGTCAACAGCGACCTGCCCCTGTTCAATCGCCGTCGCCACGTTCGCTTGTTCGCCTCCGAGCGGGTTCGCACTCTCGACAGCGAGATCTGGAACCGGGCGATGACCGATCTGGACACGCTCGATCTCAGCCGCCGATTCCAACCGAACGACCAGCGGGTCGCCCCTCCGGCTGCCGAGACGCTCGCGAAGATCCTGCGACGGCTGGGCAAGCATTCGGTGGACGAGGAATTGAACTGCGGCGCCTGCGGCTACGAAACGTGCCGTGACCACGCCATTGCCATCTACAAGGGGCTGGCCGAGAACGAAATGTGCCTGCCCAACACGATCGACCAACTCCGTGTCGCCCTGAAGGAAGTGGAGCAGTCCAAGGAGCAACTGGCCAGCGCCCAGGAAGCGCTCATGCACTCGGAGAAGCTCGCCAGCATGGGCCAACTGGCGGCCGGGATCGCCCACGAAGTCAACAATCCTCTGGGCGTGGTGCTCATGTACGCCCACCTGTTGCTCGACGAGAGCTCTCCCGATGCGGAGACTCGCGAGGATCTGCAACTGATCGCTGAGCAGGCCGACCGCTGCAAGAAGATCGTCGCCGGATTGCTTCATTTCGCCCGCCAGAACCGCGTCATCCGGGCCGAGGCGAATCTCTGCGAAATGGTGGATCGCCTGCTGAAGGTCGTTCCCATTCCCCGCAACATCTCGCTCCGGGTGAACCACGAACTCGCCGATCCGATCGCGCGGATCGATCGCGATCAGTTGAGCCAGGTTCTTACGAATCTCGTGAGCAACGCGATTGGCGCCATGCCCGAGGGCGGCCGGCTCACCGTGCATACGGCGGGGGGCGCTGAGAAGGTGACGATCTCGGTGACCGATACGGGGTGCGGAATTCCCGACGAGAACCGAAAGAAGATCTTCGAGCCCTTCTTCACCACAAAACACATCGGAAAAGGAACAGGGCTGGGGCTCGCCGTCAGCTACGGCATTGTGAAAATGCACCACGGAGATATTCAAGTTGAGTCGAATGCCGATCCGGCGGCGGGGCCTACGGGGACAACCTTCACGTTGATCCTTCCACGCGACGTGGCAGACGAGCCCGCCGACGAACCGACCGGACTGCTCGAAACCGACGGAGGGGATGCATGAGTGAAATCGATCAGCTTCGAGTTCTCGTCGTCGACGACGAGCCGGGAATGCGCCGGGGCGTGACGCGAACGCTCCGCAATTTCACGGTCGACGTTCCCAACGTGGAGCAGACGGTGCGCTACGAAATCGAGGAAGCCGAATCGGGAGAGGTCGCCTTGGAGCGAATTGCGGCGTGCCCGCCCGACATCATGCTCCTCGATCACAAGATGCCCGGCATCAGCGGATTGGACGTGCTCCATCGCGTGGCGGCCATGAAGACCGACATCCTTACCGTGATGATCACCGCCTACGCCTCGATCGAGACGGCCGTGGCGGCGACCAAGCAGGGCGCCTACGATTTCCTGCCCAAACCCTTCACGCCCGACGAATTACGCAACACGGTCCGCAAAGCCACCGTGCGCATCGCCCTGGCCCGAGAGGCCCGAAAGCTCGCCGAGGAGCGCCGCCAGGTGCGGTTCCAGTTCATCCGCGTCCTGGGCCACGAGCTGAAGTCGCCCCTCGGCGCCGTCGACGGCTTCCTGCAACTCCTCCAGAATCGTTCTCTCGGCGAGGATCTTGCGGCCTACGACGAGGTGCTTCAGCGGGGTCGCGACCGGCTCCAGGGGATGTTCAAGCTCATCGCCGATCTGCTCGATATGACGCGGATCGAATCGGGCCAAAAGGAACGAACTCTCGACACGGTGGATCTGGTCGAAGTCGCCCGATCCGCCGTCGAGATGCAGCACGCCGAAGCCGACCGGCGCGGCATTGTCTGCGACCTCCAAAATGTCGACCCTGTCCCGATTCGGGCCGATCGCGGTGAAATGGAAATGGTTTTCAATAATCTGGTTTCCAACGCCGTAAAATACAATCGCGACGGCGGACGCGTTGAGATCGCCGTCGAACCGGGCGACGGCCGGGTCCGAATCCGCGTCGCCGACACCGGAATCGGCATGTCGGAAGAGGAAGCCGAAAAACTCTTCGGCGAATTCGTCCGCATCAAGAACGAAAACACCCGCAACATCCACGGCAGCGGGTTGGGATTGTCCATCGTCAAGAAGATTGCCGATCTCTACGACGGCTCTGTCTCGGTTTCAAGCCGTCCCGACGAGGGCAGCGAGTTCGTCGTCGACCTTCGGACCGATCCACCCAACCCACGACTTCAAGAGGAAGCCGAAACCTTGGCTTCCGGAAACGCGAGATCATGAGCACGGCCACTGAACGAAGAACGCTCAGCACGAGCGGATACCACTTCATCGACGAAGACTATTTCGAACGGCTCCTTCTCGGCAAGCCGGATCCCGGCGCCGTGCGCGACGTGATCGCCAAAGGGCTGGCGAAGGTTCCCCTCGAACCGGAAGAAACGTCCGTTCTTCTTCGGGCGGACGACCCGGAACTGGTGGAGGAGATCTTTGCGGCCGCTCGCCAACTCAAACGCGACGTCTACGGCAACCGCATCGTCCTGTTCGCGCCTCTTTACGTGGGCAGCTATTGCCAAAACGACTGCCTCTACTGCGCCTTCCGCAGCTCCAACAAGGACGTCGTCCGCCACACCCTTTCGCCGGAAGAACTGACGGCTCAGGTCGAGACTCTCGAACAGCACGGACACAAACGACTTATCCTGGTGTTCGGCGAGCACCCGGCCTACAGCCCCGAGTTCATTGCCGATTGCGTCAAGCGAATCTACGCCACCCGGATCGGCCACGGGGAAATCCGCCGCGTCAACATCAACGCCGCCCCAATGGACCATGCGGGCTATCGCGTCGTGAAGGAAGCCGGCATCGGCACCTACCAGGTGTTTCAGGAGACCTACCACCGGGCGACCTACGCGGCGATGCACGACCCCGAGTCCTCGAAGGGCGACTACCTCTGGCGGCTCGACGCTCTCGCTCGGGCCATCGAGTCCGAGTGCGACGACGTGGGAATCGGGGCCCTGTTCGGACTCTACGACTGGCGTTTCGAGGTTCTTTCGCTCGTGGCCCACAGCCGCCACCTGCAAAAGCACTATGGGGTCGGCCCTCATACGATCAGCTTCCCCCGCATGCAGCCCGCCATGGGCGTGAACATCGACGACAGCCACCTGGTCAGCGATGCCGATTTCAAGCGGCTCGTCGCCATTCTTCGCCTGTCCGTGCCTTACACCGGCATGATCCTCACGGCTCGGGAAACGGCCGAAGTCCGGCGCGAAGTCATGGCCTTCGGCGTTTCCCAAATCGACGCGGGAAGCCGCATTGAATTGGCAGGCTACACGGCCGCCGAAAAGGTCCAGCAGATCGAAAAGGAACAGTTCCAACTGGGCGACCTCCGTTCCCTGGACGAAGTCATGCGGGAACTGATCCTCGACGGCTACGTGCCAAGTTTCTGCACCGCCTGCTACCGGGCCGGGCGGACCGGTGAGCACTTCATGGAGTTCGCCATTCCCGGATTCATCCAGAACCTTTGCACGCCCAACGCCCTGACCACCCTCCAGGAATACCTTTGCGACTACGGTTCCGAAGAAACCCGGGCCGCAGGCGCCCAGCTTATCGAAAAGGAAATCGGACAGCTCCCCGAAAGCCCCCGCAAACAAGAACTGCAAGACCGGCTCAAACAGATCCGTGAGACGGACAAGCGCGACCTGTATTTCTGAAATGGGTAGGTTGACTCTCCAGGGTCGACCCTGACACTGCCACTAGCACCCGGGGGTTTCTTCCGGATATGGAAGACCAGTGACAATTCGATTGGTCGGCTCGGGAGAGCCAACCTACGTTTACCTTCCTCGGCGCTGCCGGGAGACCACCTTGTTGTGAGGTGGTTCCCCGACAGTTCCTTGGACGGTACGTCGATCCTCGTAGGGTCGGCGTGCCGAAGGTCCGTGGCATGGGTCACGCGCTGGTGCTCGATCCTGTTTCCCAACACGTCGAGCACCACGCGTGGCCCTGCCTTATTCTACTCCCACCGGGCTCGGGGGCCACTACCTCCTTTCCCCGGTGGCTGTCAGGCGTCGCCTGCCGTACAATGCGCCCGGATCGCAGACACTCCCCCACCCACCTTCTTCTCCGAGTTCCGACGCCCTCATGGCCGATTTTCGCAACGAATCCGACCTGCTCGGCAGCCGCGATCTCCCCGCCGATTCGCTCCACGGAATCCACACGTTTCGAGCGACCAAAAACTTCCCCCTCGCCGGCAGGCCCGTTCGCCCGGAGCTGATCCATGCCTTCGGTGCGGTGAAACTCGCGGCGGCCATGACCAACCGCGAGTTGGGATTTCTCGCCGAAGACGTCTTCCCTGCCATCGAGACCGCCTGTCGGGAAATGATCGACGGCAAACTCGACGAGCACGTCCTCGTTGATGCCCTCCAGGGGGGGGCCGGCACGTCGACCAATATGAACGTCAACGAAGTGCTTGCCAACCGGGCCCTTCAATTGCTCGACCGGGCCCCCGGCGACTACGAACACGTCAGCCCCCACGATCACGTCAACCTGCACCAATCGACCAACGACACCTTCCCCACGGCCCTTAAGGTGGCGGCGTTGGCCTCCCTCGATCGGCTCGAGCTGGCGGCGGTGGCCCTCCTCGAAGCCTTTCAACGCAAGGAGAAGGAGTTTGCCGACGTGGTCAAGGTGGGCCGCACCCAGTTGCAGGACGCCGTTCTCGTCACCCTCGGGCGCGAAATGGGCGCCTACGCCGAAGCAATCGGACGCGACCGCTGGCGAATCTACAAGTGCCGCGAGCGGCTCCGAGTCGTCAACCTGGGCGGAACGGCCATCGGAACCGGACTTGGGGCCCCTCGCCAGTTCATCTTCCGCGCCGTGGAACACCTCCGACAAATTACCGGACAGGGGCTCGGACCCCCCCCCCCCCCCCCCCCCCCACCCCCCTCCCCCCCCACCCCCCCCCCCCCCCACCCACCCCCACCCCCCCCCCCCACCCCCCCCCCCCCCCCCCCCCCCCCCCCACCCCCCCCCCCCCCCCCCCCCCCCCCCCCCCCCCACCCCCCCCCCCCCCCACTCGCAGGGGCTCGCCCGAGCGGAGAACCTCGTCGAGGCCACCCAGAACGCCGACGTCTTCGTCGAGGTCTCGGGCATTGTTCGCACTCTCGCCTCCAACCTGCAGAAGATCGCCACCGACCTGCGAATCCTCTCGTCGGGACCGGTGGCCGGGATCGGGGAGATTCGTCTCCCCGCGCGCCAGGCGGGATCCTCCATCATGCCCGGCAAGGTGAATCCGGTCATTCCCGAGGCGGTTACCCAGGCCGCGATCGCCACGGCCGGCTACGACCAGATGATCCTGCAGGCGGCCAGCCTGGGCAACCTGGAACTCAACCCCTTCCTGCCACTCATTGCCGAAGCCCTCCTCAGCGAGATCGACGTGCTCACCCGGGCGTGCGACATCTTCGCCCGACTGTGTATCGACGGGATCGAGGCCGACCGCCAGCGTTGCCGCCAGCATGTCGACACGGCCACGGCCGCCGTCACCGCCCTGGTCGACGTCCTCGGCTACGAAAAAGCCCAGCAACTCGCCGCCAAGGCCCAAGCTGAGGGCAAGCCGATCCGACAAGTCGTCATCGAAGAAACGTCCCTCACGGAGGCCGACTTTGAGACTCTCACGGCGCCCGAACGGGTCACGAAGTTGGGCGGTTAAAATCCGAAATACGAATATCGAAATCCGAAACAAATTCTAAATGCGAAATTCAAATGTTCTAAACTGCCAGTGGGGACCGCCGCTGTGGTTTTGGACATTTCGATTTCGGTGATTTGATTTTGTTTCGGATTTCGAGATTCGTATTTCGGATTTGATACCTCACCATTTCGCCACGCGTTGCGTTAGCTTGGAGCGTACCAGTGAAATCAACTCCCAAAGGTCTCCGCCTCCACATTGGACTTTTTGGTCGTCGCAACGTGGGCAAGTCGTCGCTCTTGAACGGCATCACGCGGCAGCAGGTGTCGATCGTTTCTGACGTGGCGGGCACGACGACCGACCCGGTCGAGAAGCCCATGGAGCTATTGCCCCTGGGGCCGGTGTTGTTCATCGATACGGCCGGCGTCGACGACGTGGGGGCCCTGGGTCAGCAGCGGGTGGACAAGTCGCGGCAAGTCTTCGATCGCACCGACGTGGCCCTGCTCGTGACCGAGGCCGGCGTGTGGGGGCCCTTTGAAGACGGCATTCTCGAAGAGCTTCGCGGCCGCAGCGCGCCGATTGTCGTCGTCTTCAACAAGACGGACCTGGGCGAACCCGAGGCGGCGATTGTCGAGCGGCTTGCCGAAGAGAAGATCCCCGTCGTCCGCACGGCGGCGTCCCAAGGCGAAGGCATCCTGGATCTGCGGCGGGAGTTGATCCGGGCCGTTCCCGAAGAGTTCCTGCGCACGCCGCCCCTGGTGGCCGACCTGGTGCCGCCGGGCGAGCTGGCCGTGCTCGTCGTTCCCATCGATCTGGAAGCCCCCAAGGGCCGGCTGATCGTTCCCCAGGTGCAGACGATCCGCGATCTGTTGGACCACGAGGCCTACTGCATGGTGGTCAAGGAACGGGAACTGAGCGACGCCTTGGACCGCCTTCGCCGTCCACCGGCCTTGGTGATCACCGACTCGCAGGCCTTCTTGAAAGTGGCGGCCGACACGCCGCCCGAGATCAAGATGACCTCCTTCTCGATCCTCTTCGCCCGGCAGAAGGGCGATCTGGCCGAGTTCGTCCGCGGGGCCACGGCCATTGAGCGGCTGCGGGCGGGAGATCGCGTCCTGATCGCCGAAACGTGTAGCCATCACCCTATCGGCGACGACATCGGCCGGGTAAAAATCCCCCGCTGGCTCACCCAGTACGTGGGCGGCAAACTCGACATCCAGCACATGCAGGGCCGCGACTTCCCCGCCGATCTCGACACCTACAAGCTCGTAATCCACTGCGGCGCCTGCATGTGGAACCGCCGGGAGGTCCTCTCGCGGATCGATCGCTGCCGGGCCGCCGGGGTACCTATTTGCAACTACGGGGTTACAATCTCCTACACCCTCGGGATCTTCCACCGGGCCCTGGGCCCCTTCCCGGACGCCCTGGAAGCCTTTCGCGAGGCAAACCTGCCCCCGGGACAATAGCCACGAAGTCTCCGCGGCAGGGTGATCCAACCCGTTGCGGAGAACCTCGATGGTGCCAAGCGAGCCAAACCCCTACGCGTCACCTGCTGCGGCACCCACGCCCGCCCGTCACGCCCCCAAGTGCATTCTCTGGTTCGTTGGCGCGACCTTGGCTGGCATGTTTCTTGGATGCGTGTTCAAGGACAGCTTCCGGATCTATCTCGCCATTTCGCTTCATCTGCCATTTCGCACCGCAAAACACTATTTGCTTGCCGCCGTCGTCGCGACCTTGGTCTCGCTCCTTCAATACAATCGTTCCAGTCCCTTGAAGACGAGGACTCTGGAGATCATCCCGCGAGTTGTCGGGGGACTTGCGCTCGGATTCGTCCCCTACCATTTCCTCTTCCGTATCGCCCAGCTTGTGCCCGCCTTCTTAATGATTCCCCCGGCCGTTGCCGTGGTCGTCAACATCGCTATCGGTATCCTGGTTTCGCTCGCTCTGGAAAACCTCACGCGAAAACTCCTCCGACGGCTGCCAGAGTTGGGGTGACGCAGGGAGGCTTATTACCTTGTAACTCTTGCGTCACTCTTCAACGTCTGCCATACTCTCCCGAACGGTGGCTCGTCGATTAGCGGACTTGCTTGAAGAGATCATCTCAAAGGGGGGGCTCTCCGCGATGCCAATCTCATTTCAGTGCACGAATTGCCAATCGATCTACAATGTGCAGGACGGTTTTGCGGGAAAACGTGTCCGCTGCAAGTGTGGTGCGGAGTTGATCATCCCGTCTCCCGTTGCACCCGCCAAACCGGCTGCAAGCTCCGCCAACGCTTCCCCGCCGCCCCCGTCCAGCGGGATTGTCGATCTCCTTTCCGAGTCGTTTCCCGCCGCCGACGGCAGTCTTGTTTCAGGCATGGATCCTCTGAACCAGGGGCCGGCACTGGAGAGCGTCCGGCCAAGACGCCGCGCGAGATCGAAACAGAATCCGCGTCTGTGGTATGCGATCGGTGGCGGGGCCGCGGGTATCATCGTGCTCGTTCTCATTATTTCAGCTTTCTCCGGCGGCGGAGGTTTGCCGTTCACCGGCCCTGGCGAACCCGGTTTCACGACGCCGGAGGAGGCATGTGACGCGTGGGTCAAAGCCAGTAAGAACCAGGACGCGAAATTGCTTTGGAACTGTGTGGCCCCCTCCGCCCGCGACTCGGCCATCGTCGCCCTTCTGTCGCAGGTGGTGCAATTCGCGCCCATGGATGAGGGTCTTGCGGACATCCTCCGCGACTACGACATCAAACCGGATAGAGCCAATCTTCCCAGGAACGAAGCCCAAGCACTGGCTCAGAAGATCAAGGATCAACGAGCGTTCTTCATACGGGCAAGCAAAGCCCTCAACAAGTTTCAGAAGTCCTTTCTCGAGGGCGTGATGCCTCCCGAGGTGAGACGCGCCGCCAGCAGCGGCGCCACGCCGGACTTCACGGCGGAGAATTGGGACATCCACGAGGACACTGCGACAGCCGATCTCGTTGCCCGCACATCCTCGAGCGAAATGAAGACGAGGATCGCCTTCGTCCGTGAAGACGGACGCTGGTACGTTCGCTAGTCGTCACTTCCCGAACTTCGTCCGATACTCAAACGGCACGCCGTGGCAGCAGAAGTGGAGCATGACGCCGAAATCGGAGAACTCCAGGGAGACGGACTTGCGAACCTTCTTGGCGTCGGACCAACTGTCGGGCGGAACGTGGCTCTGGCTGACGACCACGACCGGGTACTCGCCGTCGTAAAGCGGGCGTGATACGTCCAGGCAGACCGGGTCGCCTTCAGGCCCGGTTCCGATTTGGGCAAGCTGGACGCCGTGCAGGTCGCTGCGGCCGAGGAGCTCCAGCAGGGCGTCCGGCGTTTTGTTCGAGGGAACGGCGATCTCGTTCCACTCGATTCCGGGGACGATCGGGGCCGTGAGATACTCGACGAGCGAGGGCGGCAACGCGAAGGGCAGCGAGGCGGCGGCAGCCTGAACGGCGTCGGGCGTGTTCTCCGACGGTTCCAACGAGGGAAAACGAGCTTGAACCACCTCGGGCGGAGCGTCACGAAGCTCGTCCCCCAGGCGGTCACGGTAAGCTTGCAGGTCTGCCAGAAGCGACACTCGAACCTCGCTTGGACGGTTTGGCTAGCAAACGGTTAGACCGGCGCCGGTCGAATGTCCAATTCATAACATGTTCGGGCCCTAATTTGAAGGGCAGTGCCGGTCGGCGAAGTCCATGTACTGCTCCCAATCGAAGTCCGTCACGTCGTGAACGCCCGTGCGGACGTGGTACCCCACGAAGTCGCCCACCGGCTTGTCGACCGTCGGCATTTCTTCGACGCCGACGCCTTCCAGCCCAAAGAGCTGGTAGACGGGGCCCGCATGCTGGGCTGCCAGGAACTCGCCGTGCGGGTCGGCCCACAGATCTTCCTGGGCACTGGCCACATAGACAGGTCGGGGCGCCGCCAGGGCGATGAGCTCATGGGAATCGACCGGCAGATCGCCTTCCCGCTTGGCATAGTCGGCATAGCGCTGCCGATACCAGTAGGGCACCATGCTCACGCTGTGGTGCAGCGCCTCGCCGAACCGGCGGCGCACCAGCGAAGCCCCGCCTTCGCCGGAATCGTTGGAGATGACCAGCGCAAACCGTTCGTCCTGGGCGCCGGCCCAAAGGGCCGTCTTGCCGAGCCGCGAATGGCCCATGACGGCCACCCGAGCTGAGTCAACGTCCGCATCTTGTTCGAGATAGTCCATGGCTCGACTCAGCCCCCAGGCCCAGACGCCGATCGAACCCAGCCGAGCCGGGCCATAGCCGCCTTCCTGATCCGCCGTGTCCCAGGCCCTCCGCACGCCGAGTTTCCAGCCGTCGGGAAAGTCGGGTTCGATGTCGCCGTAATAGACGGTTGCCAGTGCGTAGCCGCGATCGACGATCTTCTCCACGGGCCAGCGGCTTGCCGATGTGCCTCGCGAGGCTTCCGTCGCCCGGTGATCGACCACGCCCTTCTTCTTATTCGCACGCATCCAGCGCTCCGACACCTTGATCGCCGGATCGGCTTCGATCGTGTGGTTGCCGTAGAAGTTCAATCCCAGGAAGGCCGGCACGGGCTTTTTCGCCCCGTTGGGAACGTAGAGCAACAGATCGATGCTCGGCCCGCTCCGATCCCCGGTCACGTAAATCGTCACCTGCTTGCGAGTGGCCTTCCCGCCCAAGGCGTCGGGCTGGGTCGACGTGATCTTGAAATCAATCCGCTCGGGCGCCGCGGGACATCGGCCGTGAACGTGTTCTTCGAACAACCGGAGGATTTCCGGCCGGCGTTTCGCCTTCCAGATTTCCGGACTGTCGACCTTGATTCCGTCGGCGGCGATCAGCGGATCCGGCAGCACATAGGCGGGAACCTGGGCCTCGTCAAAGATCGTGTCTTCCGGTTGGGCCAGGGCAATCGAGGCCAGGGACCAAGCGACCAGGCACACGAAGAGACTTTTGACCGTTCGGTGCATGATGAATCTCCATGGGAATCGGAACGACCCAATTGTGGGGCGTAGGAGATCCGATTGCAACGGTTTTCCCTCTTCGAGGCGGAAGGACGAGGAAGATCGCCTTTGCCCAAACCTATTTCGACTTGCAGACACGCCGTGCCTCAGTTCACCGTTTCGATCATTTCGTATTCGCGTTTCGTGCTTGTTTCGGATTTCTCATCAATTATCCATTGCCCCTCAGGGCAATTCTTCCCTTCATGCCGAACAAGAATCCCTGCCTCCAGGTCGGGGGATCGGGCCAGGAAGCCATCGGGAGCGAGCGTCGTGTCGGCATCCAACTGCCAGGGCTCGCCCGTCAGGTTGGCGACGATCTGCAGATCTCCCCACTGGCTGCGAAGGACCTGGGGGGCGAGGTATTCAAACTCGTCAAGACTCCGGCCGGCACAGCGGGGACCAATGGTGGCCTGGAGTCGGCAGAGGCGGTCGATCCAGTCTCGTTCACTTTCCGACGACGCCATCCGGTGCGTCCACCAACTCAGCCCGTAACCCATGACCAGGGTGATGGAAACATCGCGGCGGTTGCGGACAAAGCCACCCAGATCGTGGTGATAGAAGAGCACCTTGTCGTGGGCCAGGAACAGGGCCAGGGGTTCGAATCGCCAGGCTCCTTCCGGCCAGAGATCCTCGTAGAGCACACGGGAATGGGACGGCCGATTGGGCAGCCACGGCCAACTCAGACCGCAGAACATGACTTCCCAGTTGATCAGGCGATCGGTCCCGTCTTCGGTTCCCAGCGGAACATGTCGGGAGTCGACCTGGGCAATGCGGTGGATGCCCTCCAGATAGGCGCCGGGATGGGGCGCCGCGGGGTTTGTGTCCCATCGCTGGCCGCGGGCGCCGACCTGGTCCTGAAACAGCACGGCGACGGGATACTGCTCGGTGAATTGCTTTCGGATCACGTCGTTGGCGGCCCGAACCGCCGGATGCCACGGGCAGATCGTGTAGCCCTGGGTCGTCGGCAGGCCGTAGCGTTCGGGGTAGATGTTGCCGTCGAAATCGCGCGAGAGGGGAGCTTCGCCTTCTCGTTCGAAGGTGGGACCTTTCGGATTGGTGCACCACCATGTCGGATTGGTGTAGGGCATGAAAAGATGGCCGTGCTCCTGACAAGCTTGGATCAGACGCGTCAGGTCCTCCGGCGTGCCGACTTCAGGCCTGGGGGGAAGGTGGTCGGGGTACTGCTTGTCGAAACCTCCGTGCAGGTAGTCGGCGATGTGGAACAACACGGGGAATGGAAGCTGCTGGGCAATACGGGTTGATTCGCTGAGCTTTCGCGTGGAGACCTTCAGGAGGATGGAGCGTTTCAGTTTCTCAACAACTTCCGGCGAGGCTTTGTCGGCGAGCCCGCGCGTGAACTGGTTCCTTCGGCCGTATTCGCGAAGGACTTCACGATGGGGTTTGCCGAGCGCCATCTGCTGCACGGGGAGCCGCACGGGCTTGTCCGGCTGGCCGAAGGCGAGGAACGTATGGGTGTATCGTCCTATACGGCTGTCGGCGGGACCTTCGGCGGCGATTTCCGCCCGGGCCGGCGTGTAGATGTCGCTGGGTTGCTGGACGCCGAAGAGAGCCCAGCGTCCGGACTGGGAATCGAGGGCGGCAAAGTCGCAGAAGTCGCGGTTGGCCGTCTCGAAGTGGGCGTCCTGCTGGGGAATGAGGGCGCGGTAAAAGGGATACCCGCCGCCGGCCTCCCACCAGATGCCGCCGTTGCGAACATACTTCCGGACGGCTTGGAGCATGGATTGCGCCTCGTCGGCCGACTCGGCCGGGAAACCCTCTCCGATGGTATTCACAAGAGCGAACCACCGACGCGGCTCGGCAAGCGCCGCCCGGATTTCTTTCGGTTGCTGAAGCACGACGACGTCCATGCCCTCCTTCGAAACCCGCTGTCGACGCCCCAGTTCCGAAAGCAAGCCCGCCGGATCGGGCTGCAGGCGCACTCCCGGTCGGCCCGAAGGACGCGGGAGAATGACGCCGATGCGACGGGGCGGTTCGGGCCAGCTTGCCGGGGCCTTGCCGGCGAGCGACTCCGGCGCCGACACCTCCGCGCCGCTGGTGACGTGCGCGTGGTAGAGGTGGGAAAGGGTCGCGATCACGCTGGCGATTTGGGGACGTGCGTCGTTGCCTTCGAGCCGACCGCCCAGGCGAAACAGCCAGCCCCAGCCGCCAAGTCGATAGGCGGCAAGCCAGGAGCCGTGTTCCGTTTCCACCAGCGACAGGTCGTGCGTCTCCCCGGCCGGGCAGCGATTGGCGGTGACGCGCCACCGCGGCATTTCGTTCAGGTACCACTGGGGCAGCCAGCCTTCCGCGTCCCCTCCCGGCTTTGCCGCAACGGGCTCGTCCTGGACGGGTCGCATTTGGCAACGATCGTCGGCCACGGCCAAAAGGCCCGAAGGGCCCAGCGAGTGCTGCCCGACGCTGGCTCCACCCGGCTCGAAGAACTTGCGGGTAAAGGCCAGCCCGAGATTCTCAGGGAAGACGAACTCGTTCATGGGCGCCACGTCGAACGTGAGGCCGTCGGGAAAACGCCATCCCGCCATCATGCCCCGTTTCATTCGAACTTCGGCCTCCCAGGCCGGCCCCTCCTCCTCGGCGGTGCAGACGATTTTCACGTCGGCCTCCGGACCCTCGAAGTGAAGCGTCAACTGGCGGGCCTGGGCGTTCCACCCGTGGTGGAACTGGCAGGCGGAAGCCTCGATATCCGCTTCCTTGTGACGCTGGAGGGTCCACAGAGTCTTGTCGCCCCGGATGAGCGTACCTGTGCCCGACCGGTCCTGGATCTCGCGAATGGCGCCGGTTTGAGCGTCGAGAGTCAGCGACCACCGAGGCAATTGGATTTGCAGGACGCCGTCCGCTTCCTGGAAGGAAGCCTCCGCGGCATGAACCGGCTTGTCTCCGGTTGCGAGGCCAATCAGGGATGAAATGACGATCAGGCCGGCGGTTATCTGTTGATACATGGGTAGTCTATTCTTGGGAGATTCCTAATCGGCGCGACTCCAGCCGTGGGCGGCCGGGTCGAAGCCGTTTGGAAACAGCGTTGTTTTGTCGTAGAGGGGCGGGCGGTAGAAGTAGCAGCTTTCGAGGGCCTCAGGGGTGATGGTGCTGAGGTCCGCGCCTTGAAATTGGGCTCCGTCGATGTTGACCGACTGGAAGTCCACGGGGCTCGACACGACGATGCGAGCACCGATCAGCTTGGCCCCTTCGAAGGTGGCGCACTGAAGGTTGCCGGTCACGACGGCGCCGGACAGGTCCGCGTCTGCAAACGACGCGGCTTGAAAGGAAGCCCCGGCGCCCGACAGGGTTGCGCCGGCCAGATTGGCATTGTCGAACCGGGCGTATTGGAAGGAGGACGCGTCTCCGATCAGCGTGCTGCCTCGGAGATCGCTGTTCTGGAAGGACGCATTCTGAAAACTGGCTCGGATGGAGATGTTTCGGAGATTCACGCCGTCGAGACAAATGTTGGACAGGCCGCCCCTGCCGGACATCTTGTCCTTGGGCTCCTGAGCCCATTCGGCGCGAGACCTAGCGTTCAGAATCTCAGATTGCGCACGCGCGAGATGCGCCAGGTATTTCTCATTCTTCTGTCGAAGAGCGATGACCGAGTTGTACCACGCGAAGGCAAGGGCGACAGCCGCCATGGTGAGCAGCGCTGTGCGAATCGTGAACTGCGGCCGTCTTGCTCCGTTCTGCGGACTAGTTCCCATCGACCGAAATCTCTCCCTTGGCGCACGACATCGACGACTCAGCAATCGCCAATCATTGGAACGTTCCAGGGTGTGGACGGCAAGGCTTGCGGGATCGAGCCGTTCTTCTGGCCCTTGGACCCTTTCGCCGCACGCCAAAACCGCCTATAATTCCCCTTTTCCACCAGTTTTGGCGGGAAACTGCTGACCAGACCTTTCGATCCCCACTAGGAGACCACGTCATGGCCATGGGCTTTGGAATTATCGGCTGCGGGATGATTTCGAACTTTCACGCGAAGGCGATCGCCGACGTGGATGGGGCCGAACTGGTCGCCTGCTTCGACATGGTCAAGGAATCGGCCGATCGACTCGCCAAGGAAACGGGCTGCACGGCCTATTACAGCCTCGACGAGATGCTGGTCGACCCCAAGGTCGACATTGTCACCATCGGCACCCCCAGCGGGGCTCACATGGACCCGGCCGTTGCCGCCGCCAAGGCCGGCAAGCACGTGATCGTCGAGAAGCCGCTCGAAATCACCCTCGAGAAATGCGACCGCATCATCGACGAGTGCAACAAGGCCGGCGTGGTCGTTTCCACGATCTTCCCCTCCCGCTTCCACGATTCCAGCCGAAAGATCCGCAAGGCCATCGACTCCGGACGCTTCGGCAAGATGACCCTCGGCGACGCCTACATCAAGTGGTATCGCACCCAGGAGTACTACGACAGCGGCGCATGGCGAGGCACGTGGGGGCTGGACGGCGGCGGCGCCCTGATGAACCAGGCCATCCACACGGTCGATCTCTTGAGCTGGTTCATGGGCCCGGTGGCGGAGATCAGCGCCAAAACGAGCCTGCTGGGCCACACCGGCATCGAGGTTGAGGACGTGGCCGTGGCTTCGCTCCGGTTCGCCAGCGGCGCCCTCGGGGTGATCGAGGCCAGCACGGCCGTCTATCCGGGCTATCTCAAACGGGTGGAACTCCACGGCCTGACCGGCTCGGCCATGATGGAGGAGGAAGACATCGTCAAGTGGGACTTTGCCGAAGAGGCGGCCGATGACGCGGCCATCAAGGACCAGATGGCCAATCAGAAGTCGGGCGGAGGCGGCGCCGCCGATCCGGCTGCCATCGGACACCACGGCCACACCCACCAGTTCCAGGACGTGGTCGACGCCATCCGCGAGGGACGCCAACCCTCCGTCGACGGTCCCGAAGGTCGCCGATCCGTGGAAATCATCCTTGCCATCTACAAGTCGGCCGAAACCGGCCAGACAATCAAGCTCCCCCTCGACGGCGACCCCCAGTTGCGCGCCCGCGAGGTAGGAGTCGGCGGGCTGTAAGCACCGCGTTGGTGTCCAAGGCTCTAAATGGACTTGCGTGATTCCCGGAAATGCCTTCGCATTCGGCACTGCTTGTCCACACGCCGGGAGGACGTGTCTCCAAGGATTCAGGGATTCTGCGGCGTGTGGCCAAGCAGTGGCACACGGTCCCTGGAATCGTGCAAGGTCATTTAGCCTGCCTTTGCTGGAACCCAGGCCTCAGCCTGCCGCAGGCGAGGCCGTTCAGCCACGAATGCCAAGTCCGCTTGTGACGATTGTTTTGAAGAACCGAGACGCCGGCGAGGAATCTCTCAAAATCCTCTCCGGCACAGTGTGCGCGGCGGCGAATGCCCACGGCCAGACGCCATTGCCCAGGCGTTAGAGCCGCTCCTCTCATCTTCTCTAATCGGCGCGGTCGCTCGTCTCGTCATGCCGACGCCATCGATTCTCCCGGTGGGGCAAGGCCTCAGAGCGGGAAGCCAATCCCTTGCGGTTCAATTCACGGCCGGTCGATGAGAGGCGTGAATTACTCTAGCTTCTTCGTGGGGCATGGCCTTCGATCATTAAACCGTGTCAAGGGGGATAGGATGAGCTTGCGATCCATTCGACTGCTTGCGTTGCTTGCGGCCGCTGGAAGTTTCTCGGCGGTTGCGTCGGCCGACACCGGCCTCCAGCAGCCGCCCAGCGTGAGTCCGGCAAGTTTCTTCGTGATGGAAACCGACGGAACGGAATGTGCCGAAACCGACTGCGCGCCGTCATGTTCCACCTCGTGCGGCTGCTCGTACTGCTCTTGCTTCACCTGCGGCAGCCTGCTTGCCGACGTGATGAATCCGTACATGCAGACCAAGGCGGCGCTCGCGAACTGCTACGGGATCAACGTAGGCGGCTGGGTTCAGGCCGGCATGACCGCCAACTTCGAAGATCCCCAGGATCGCTACAACGGCCCCATGCTGACCAATGACCGCGTGGGCGATTTGCAGATGAACCAGTTGTGGCTCTATGCCGAGAAGCCGGTGGACACCGGGGGATGCGGCATCGACATCGGAGGCCGTTTCGACATTCTCTATGGAACGGACTGGCGCGCCGCCTATTGCAACGGCATCGGGCTGGAAGACCTGCGGCTGAACGGTTCCAATCAGCTTTACGGCCTGTCGCTGGCGCAGATGTATGGGGAAGTGGCCGTCAACGACCTGTCGGTCAAGATGGGCCGCATGTGCGGCATCCTCGGCTATGAGCAGGTCCCGCCCATGGCCAACTTCTTCTACTCCCACTCCTACACGGTTTGCTACACCGAGCCGCTCCTGATCACGGGGCTCATGAGCACCTACAAGGTGAATGACCAGATCAAGGCCCAGGCCGGCTTTCACCAGGGCATCCACCAGTGGGACAACAACAACGGCGAGATGAATCTCCAGGCCGGGCTCTCCTGGACGAGCAGCAGCGGAGACCTGTCGTTGGCCTACGCCTTCGACGTGGGACGCAACGAGTTTCTGCCGTCCGTCTTCCATCTCAAGGAGGAGTATCGCCACAGCCTGGTGCTCAAGGCCCAAATGACCGAGCGGCTCCTCTGGGTGATCCAGAACGACTACGGCTACGCCAACGGCGCCACGGGCTACGAGGACGCCGACTACTACAGCATCAACCAGCACGTGATCTACACGATCAACGAGAAGTGGTCGGCCGGCGCCCGAATCGAGTGGTTCCGCGACGACGACGGCACCAAGATCATGGGCATCGGCAACCTGGACGCGCAAGGATGGGACGGCGCCCCCGGCTTCTGCGGCAGTTTCACCGATCTGACGCTGGGTGTGAACTGGAAGCCCAAGGCCAACATCCTCGTTCGTCCGGAAGCCCGCTGGGACTGGTATTCCGGCACGACCAACGTGGACGGCGAACTGCCCTTCGACGACGGCAACAGCAGCAGCCAGTTCACTCTCGCCACCGACGTGGTGATCATGTTCTAAGTCCGGTAGCCTGGCTCTCTGAGCTGGGACTGGAAGCGTTCACTGGCACGGTTTTTCAACATCGCGAACCGTGCCGGTGGACGATCTGTTCACGAAGTGGGAACACGGAAGATTCCGCCAGCCACGACTCGGGAGAGTCATGCTACTTCCGACCCTGAGGGTCTATCTTCTCCAGAGCCTCAACGATCGCTTCCTCGTACATGCGATCGGAGCAACGTAGCAGTTCTTCCAAGGCCGGTGCGGCGGCCTTTGCCTCCGGGCCAATATCTCTCAGAAAGGCCATTGCAAAAACAGCCTGCTGAAACTCATCCAGGCGGACGCCTTCGCGGGTCGCCTCTGCCAGTGCGGCAATGGCCTTGGGCGACTTGTTGATCTCCCACAGGGCGCGGGCCGCTTCGATCCCGTTCCAATCCGCTTCCAAATGGCGAGTCAGTGCGGGGATGACGGCCGGGTGCTTTGCAATCTTCCACAGGGCCTCCGCCACGGCCGTGTTGATTCCTCGTTCGTCTTCCAGGCGTTCCACAAGTGTGGGAACGGCGGCTGCCGCCTGTGGGCCGATCCGGCCCAGAAACTCGGCAACGTAGTCCGGGGACTCGTCGTGTTGGAGCACGTCGATCAGTGTCGGGATCGCTCGCGGGTGCCGGTTGATTTGCCACAACGTTTTCGCCACTTCGGCACGAAAGGTCATATCGCGGTCTTCGAGATAGGCAACCAGCGCGGGCACGGCCTCCTCTGCGGCCGGGCCGATCTCTCCAAGGGCGCGGGCGGCGGAGTAACGACGGAAGTGGGTCTCGTCCAAGAGTCCCACAAGATCGGGAACCAGATCAGCCGCTCCCGGCCCGATTTCAGCGATGATCGGCAATAGGTCCCACCAGTCGTCGGGACTGGAATCGTCAAGCAGTCGGCGCAACTTGGGGACCGCCGGAGCGGCTCGCTCACCGAGTTGGCCGAGAGACACCACGGCAGCACGCCGGACCTCGGTGTTCAGGTCGTCGAGCGCGTCGATCAGGGCCACCAGGACCTGATCGCCGTCCGCTTGCACACACCCCGCGAGGCTGTAGGCAATCTGTACGCGGACCTGTGCGTCTTCGTCCTGCATCGCTTCGAGCAAGGTGGGAACCGGCAACTTCGCCTTGTCGTCGATCCAGTCTCTCCAGCCGAATACCCCCGCGGCGCCACCGCGGATGGCGGGATTCGGGTCGCGCAGGGCTTCAGTCAAAGCGGGAATGGCAGGAGAGCCGATCAAGCCGAGGGCACGCGACGCCGAGCTGCATGCTTGCTCGTCTTCGTCTCCCAACAGGCCGATCAAGGCAGGAACGGCGTCTGCCGCCTCGGGGCCGATCTCTTCAATCGCACGGGCTGCGGCTCTTCGTAGTTCCGGCTCTTCGGAGCGGAGAATTGCCGCAAGCTGGGGAACCGCCTTGACACCGATCCGGCCCAGCGTCTCCACAATTTCGAGTTGTCGCTCGCTCTTCTCTTCAGCGAAGATCTTTATCAAGGGGCCGATCGCCTCGGCTGCCGCGGGGCCGTAATCTCCCAAGGCATAGGCGGCCGCCTTTCGAACGGAATCGTCGGAATCCCGAAGTGCCTCGACCAGAAGCGGCACGGCGATGCACGGCTCAAGACCGATGAAATACAAGGCTTCCAGGCAGCGGGCTCGCACCCAGGCGTCATCGTTCCTTGCGGCTTGAATCAGAGCCGCTGCGGCCGGCTTGGCCTCGGGACCAAAGCACGCCAGGGAATCGGCGGCTTTGGCGCGGACCAATTCATCCTCGTCGCCGAGAGCCTTGGTGAGTGCGGGCACGGCAAGCGCCGCGTCGGAGTGAATCCGGCCCAATGCACAGACAATCCTCGAACGCAGGTCTGACCCGTCACTCGTCAGGTTCTCAACAAGCAGGGGAACCGCGGCTTTCGCCCCCGGGCCAATTTCAGCCAAGATATCCACCACGGAAGTGAAGACATCCGAATCACCGTTCTTCATGATCTCAATCAGAACGGGAACGATTTCCGCGGCCCGTGGGCCGATCTCGTGCAACTTGTCTGCTGCGGCGTGCTGCGCGGAAAAGTTCGTCTCTGTGAGGGCTTCGGCGAAGACGCGAAGGCTCTTTCGGTGCTGGGCAATGTCCCAAAGAGCCACAGCACCTTGCACACGCACCTTGGAATCTTCGTCTTCAAGCGTCTTGAGCAGTAGTTCAACTACCGTTTCGTTGCCTCTGCCAATCCGGCCCAGCGTCTCCGCAGCTTTCGCGCGAACGGAAGAACTGGGATCTTCAAGGGCAATGCCAAGCCCCTCAATTCCCGCCTTCCCGATGTCGCCGAGTGTCTCGACGGCCTTGAGCCGCACATCTCGCCTTCCGTGGCGGAGAACCTCGATCAGATTGGCAGTGGCTTCCGCCCCAATCTGCCCGAATGCCAACACGGCGCGGTCCGCCCCGACGGGATCTCGGTGGTTGTCAGCCAAGGCCTCTTGCGTGAGAAGCGAGAGCGACCTCGGGGCTTTGGTCAGTTTCCAGAGCGTGACGGCTGCCTGGCAGCGGATCTGAGAGGAAGGGTCCTCAAGCAGTTCTTCAACCACTGGAATCGCCGCTTGCTTCTCGTCCCCAAAGGCAAGCAACGCCTCGGCGGCTAAAAGGCGAACGTCCATGGCCACGTCCTGAAGGGCCCCTCTCAGGGCGGCCAAGGCGGCATCGCCCCCCGCGGGGCCGATTTCGCCAAGCACCTTGATCGATCGCCGGCAGATGCGAGGAGAAATCCCGTGGATCGCCTCGGCCAGGGCGGGGACAGCCTCCGGGCCGAATCGCACCAGGGCCTTCTCAATGCGGTCGGAAGGGTCTTCCGTGGCCAGCCCTACGACCAACGTGGGGATGGCCTCTGGGCCGATCTCCTTCAAGGTCTCTGTGGCGGCCCACTGGAGGCTACTGTCCTTGTCACGCAGCAGTTTGCCCAGATGCGGAATGGCTGGCGCCGATTTGGGACCGAACGTTGCCAGGGCCTGCGCCGCCACGCATCGGATGTACTCGTCGGGGTCATCAAGTGCTCGCACCAACAAGGGAACCGAGGAATCGGGATTGCGACCGAGGGCCTTAATGGCCTGGACGGCGTCGCGTCGTTCGACGGGGTCTTCGCTGTCCAGTAAAGCCGTCCATTGTTCGAGCGTTTTTCCCTGATAGATGGGCGTCTCTGCGTCTTGGCCCATGCCACAGACGGGCGTAAATGCGCAGAGTATCCACGCGGCGACAGCAATGACTGCGGATAGGGCTGCTTTGTTTCGTGGGCCCCTCAACCCATTCTGAATCACCACCACATTCCCCCTTTGCTGTTAGTTTTCCCCACCTTCCTGAATCGCCTTCCAGATCTCGCTGCCCACCGGCGGACAACCCGGCACAAAAATCCCCTGGCCGCGGTGATTGATCGTGCAATTGCCCAGGCAAAGCGTGCCTTCTGGAAGCTCCTTATGCCCTTTGCCGATGGCGATGTGGAGCGGCTTGTCTTTCGGCAGGTAGTCGAAGAGCCGGTCCTGGTGCTTCTTGAGAAAGAGCAGCAAGGTGGACTGGCAGGCGCTGCACGAGTTGTTGTCCAAGACCTTCACGTTCGGGAATTCGATGGTCAGGTTCTCGGGCGGCGCCGCGAAGGGTTTCCTCCAATCCTGCCATCCGTCCGGCGAGACGTCGATCTTGTCCAGATCGATTGTGCCGTAGCCCCGCTCGGCGCCGATTCGCAGATGGGGGATGTTCTCGGCCTTGAGGCCCATAAGACGGCAGGCTACGGCGTCGGCCGCAAAGGCGTCGGTTCCCGCCACGACGACGCCCAACGGCTTGGCCTTGCCGGCGCTGGGGCCCAGGCCTTCCATGCCCACCGTGCCGTCGAGAAGGGCCAGGTGGGGGCGGAGCACACCCGACATGTCGGCGATGGCCACGTCGATCGGCTTGGCGTCGACCCCGGGCATGGGCGGCAGCATGTGCAGTTCCACCTTGCTCCGCCGCCACAGGCAGCCCTTCATGTTCTTGACGGTCAGGGTCGCGCCCGTGTGCATGTGGGTCTTCATCACAGGGATCGAGACGATGAGGTCGAAATCAAAAAGGTCCTCGCACACGCGGAGGGAGTGAATGGCCTGTCCCTCGGGCAGTTCCACCTCTACGTAGCGCCGCCGGTCCATATCGATCAGCGGGCAGTCCCGCTCCTGGGCAATCTCGGTGATCCCGGCGACCTGGAAAGCCTCAAGGACCTTGACGCCGACGATCGGGCTCTCGCCCACGGCCACGTCGGCCCCGGCATCGCGAAAGGCGTCGATGGCGGCCGCCACCACCTCGCGATGGGTGATCACTCCCGACTCGCATGCGGCCATTCGACCCACGTTCGGCTTGAGCAGGACCCGCTTGCCTTGGAAGGGCGTCAGGTCGAGCGAGGCGAGGGCCCGGAGCGCGTTCTGGTAGGGCCCTTCTCCGTGCGCCACGGCCACGGTTGGCCTGGTCGAGGCGGGATAGATCGGAGTGAGGGTCGGGAGTTGGTCGTGGGGGGGGGTCAAGCGTGTTGTCTCCGCGGGGGGCTGGGACACTGGCTCTTGCGCTTCCATACGCCTGAAAGGAGGGTATCTCAAGACGTGCCATGCTGCAAGCGGTTGGCGACAAGAGCCCGGCTTCGGTGGCAGGCGTGCTGGCGGGGGCAATATTTGTTGAGATGGAATGGGGAGAAGCCGGGCTAGGTGGGCCAGGTCCGTTGCAAAAAGCCCGGCTTCGGTGGCAGACGAGTTGTTGGGGGCAATATTTGTTGAGATGGAGAGGGAAGAAGCCGGGCTGGGTGGGCTGGCAATGCCTGCCGAATGTCATTCGGGCGGAGGATCTTCGACTCGGTTGAGAACGATCACGCCTCGTTGGGCTTCGACCAGTTGGAAGCCGGCCAGTTTGGCCTCATTCAGGATGAAATCGATGTTCTGCCCGGACTGCTGGAATCGTTCGTAGGTGTCGATGAGGATCCAGTTGAAGAGCTCGATTGGTCTGCGGTTGGGACCAACTTCCTGTTGGAAGGCCTTCCACCGCTGACAGGCCTGCCCGACGGTGTCCAGTCGATCTACGCCCACGAAGTGGGCTGCGATTCGGCCCGTGGCGAGGACCCGGGCGTCTTCCCGATCGACCAGAGCAACGGCGTGGTGCAGGGCCCTGATTCCCTCAGTGCCCGGAAGACGGTCCTGGAACTGTTCCATTCCGGCGTTGGCGTAGGTTTGGGCGATTGTGTCGGTGAGCGTGTTTCGGCACCAGGGCGACGAGCCGAGCCAGAGGGAGGCCGCAATGCAGCCCGCCAGGGCCGCAGCAGTGGCGCGCCACAAGGGACCGGTGACGGACTCTGAGTCCATTCGTCCCAGTGGGATCCGCGATCCGATCAACGCGGAGACAAACAAGATCGGCAAGAACGTGGTGGTGTATTGGAAGGCGATGCTTGTTGCGGGCCGGTGGCCCCAGGCCACAAGCACTCCCAAGGGCAAGGCGGTGGCCAACAGAATCCATCGACCCCGCCACAAGGATCTCAGGCCCAGTGGCAGGAAGAGCGCCAAAACGAAGTAGATCGATTCCGGGCTGAACACGGTTCCCCAGAACGCGACCGGGCGCAGAACCGGCGAGGCCGCAACGGCCCATGTGGAGTCGCCTAACCGTTCGAAGCGGGAGACCTGAAACTCGCGGAAGCCTGCAAACTCGTAGATGAGGGCGAAAACGACGATCGCCGCCAGGTTGACGGCGAGCCAGGCCCACCAGGGCAGCATGTCGGCCAGCACGGACGAGCGCGGCGACGGCGATTCGCCTCGGTGACGTTGTCGGTGGAGCCAGCCCGACTGGAAGGTCATGGCCGCGGCCAGGCAACCTACGATGACCACGACGTCTTCGCGGAAACTAGCGGCCAGTATCACGGCAACCAGGGCCCCGATTCGGCGGCCTTTCAGAAGTAGCAACAGGGCTAGGAAGAGAAGCGGCAGGGCCAGGCTCACGGGATGCCAGCCGTAGGAAAAGCTCAAATTCAACTGGCTGATCGGCGGATAGAGCAGGTAGGCGATCGCCCACATCGCGCCCTCCACCTTTGTGGCCTGAAGTTGGCGAGCAATCGCGTAGAGGATCGGGGCGGAAAGAACAATACAGGCTGCTTGAAGAACCATGAAGAGCCGGGGGTCGGGCCAGAGCCCCCAAAGCGGGGTCAGCAAGGCGAGGCCCGGATTGAAATGGTCCCAGAAAGGAGGCAAGCTAGGCGTCTCCATGAGGAACCCGCGACCAGCCCACGTATTGGCTATGCGCTGGGCGAAGTGCCCGAAATCGTTGAAGCCTAACATGAAGTGGTTGTAGGCCTGCAGACTTTGAAAAACGTACCAGAGGCCGAGCACCAATGAAGCCAGCCAGACCAATCCCGCCCACGGCAGCGAGACGAGAACCTGCTGGACCCGAGGCGGGATCGACAACCTTGCCGCCATGCCCTCAACCGCCAGGGTGGTGATGGCGATCAGCGCGAGGGGCTCGATGAAGGTGACCGGTATGTCGTCGATCCCCGCCACCCGGAAGAAGTCCAGGACGGGAACGAAGCAAGAAGCGAGCAGCCAGGCGACGGGGCGGGGAAAGCGATCGGGGGTCGTTCTGGCACAGGCCACGGTGGCCCATGTCATGAGCCCCCCTAATGCGAGGGTTAGAAGCAGAAGCGCCAGTGGCAGGCCAACGATTCCCCACAGTGGAGGGGCAGCCACAAAGGGACGGTAGGTACCAACCAGGTGATGCCGTGTGGCGAGGATTGCAACCGCCCAGGTCCAGGAACATCCCGCCAGAATCGCGCAGAAGGAAGGGAGCTGCGACACGCGTTTGGGGGCTGGCTTAGGGCGTCGTGTCCTTTTGGCCATGAGGCGATTGTCACTTCGCGACGGCCAGGTTCATATTTCGCCTGGCACAGGTGCAGACACGCCCATTTCCGTAGGCGATGTTGTTGTCACACGGTTCGCATGGGGTACCGACAAACAGGATTCTTCCGTTGATGAGTTCCAGTACCGGGCAGGGGCAGTCTTCCCCGTGCTTGCACTTGTAGTCCACCGCCAATACCGAATCCCTGTCAGCCATATCTGTTCCTTCGAATTGAGATTGAGCGAAGAGCAATCTTCACTCTACTTGTGATAGGCACCTGCGACAAGTTGGCAGAGGCATGTGAACCTGCGTCTAACGTTTCCCGTCCTGATTTGGAGCGGATTCTACTGGCGGAACCGCCCGTTTTTGGGGGGCGAAGGCGACCTCCCCCCAGCACGGCGTATTCGGTAGAATGCATGGTTTGCGGGATGTCACCGCGACGAGAGGTCAGAACTGTCCGTTGGCTTCCTTATGTCTGACAATACCAAGAGCCCGGCTGCCTTCGGTCAAGCCACCTCCGCAATGCCGCCCTTGTTGTTGGAGAAGCCAGCAGCCGGGCTACGAATCCCGCCTTCCTGAACCCCGAACCCTGACAACTCCCAATGTCCCAACGTCAAATCCTCGTGACCAGCGCCCTCCCCTATGCCAACGGGCATATCCACATCGGGCACCTGGTCGAATACCTCCAAACCGACATTTGGGTCCGCTTCCAGAAGTTGCGGGGCCATCGCTGCATCTATATCTGTGCCGACGACACGCACGGCACAGCGATCATGATCCGGGCCCGAAAGGAAGGGGTCCCCGAAACGGATCTTCTCGACCGGATGCAGAAGGCCCATGTTGAGGACTTCGGCGGTTTCGACATCGAGTTCGACAACTACGGCAGCACGAACAGCGCCGAGAGCCAGGCCGTTTGTGAGGAGATCTGGGCGGCCATCCGCAAGGCGGGTCTCGTCCACGAGAAGGAAGTGACCCAACTCTACGACGTGAAGGCGGGAACCTTCCTGGCCGACCGATTCGTGAAGGGAACGTGTCCTTTCTGCGGGCTGGAGAACCAGTACGGCGACAGTTGCGACAACGGCCACACCTACTCCCCGGCAGACCTGAAGGACCCGGTGAGTACGCTGTCCGGCACCGTTCCGGAGGTCCGATCGGCAAACCACCTGTTCATCGAGATCGAACGCCTGCACGGATTTCTTGCCGAGTGGACCCAGTGCGAAGATCACCTGCAGCCGGAGATCGCCAACTACCTGAAGGGCCACTTCCTTCACGAGCCGCTTCGCGACTGGGATATCTCCCGACCGGCCCCATATTTCGGCTTCGAGATCCCCGATTCACCGGGCAACTACTGGTACGTGTGGTTCGACGCGCCCATCGGCTATATCGGTTCGACGCAGCAGTGGTGCGACCGCCACGGCGAGAACTTCGACGACTGGTGGCGGAGCGACAAGACCGAGATCCACCACTTCATCGGCAAGGACATCACCTACTTCCATACCTTGTTCTGGCCGGCCATGCTCAAGACGGCCGGCTTCAGCCTGCCGAAGAAGGTCCATATCCACGGATTCCTGACGGTCGACGGCGAGAAAATGTCGAAATCGAAGGGGACCTTCATCCAGGCCTCCACTTATCTGAAGCATCTGGATCCGTCGTACCTGCGTTACTACTACGCCTCCAAGCTGTCGCCCCGCGTCGACGACCTGGACCTCAACCTGGACGAGTTTGCCAACAAGGTGGACTCGGACCTGGTCAACAACGTGGTCAACCTGGCAAGCCGGGCGGCTAAACTGGCGCAGAAGACGGGCCTTTCCGAAGTCTATCCCGACGATGGCGGGCTGTTCGAGAAGGCGGCCGCCGACGGCGACCAGATTGCCGCTGCCTATGAGAATTGCGATTACAACCGGGCCATGCGTGCGATCCAGGCTGCCGGGGATCGGGCCAACAAGTTCTTCGACGAATCGGCGCCGTGGGAACTGCGCAAGGACCCCGAGCGCCAGAACGAGCTTCGCGATATCTGCACGATCGCGTTGAACCTGTTCCGTCAAGTGGCTATTTACCTGGCCCCCGTGTTGCCCAAGTTGGCCCGGCAGACCGGCGAACTGCTGGATGACCCGATTACCGGTTGGGAACAAGCCAAGACGCCACTGGTGGGAACGAAAATCAACAAATTCAAGCACATGATGACCCGAGTGGATCGGGAGAAAGTGAAAGTGATGGTCGAGGAGAGCAAACAGGCCGACGACGTGGCCGGTCCCGCCGCCCAGTACAACGACAGCGACGAGCCCCTCAAGAAGGAACCGCTCGCCGAAGAGATCTCCTTCGACGACTTCATGAAGGTCGACCTGCGTGTCGCTCGGGTTCTGGAGGCAAAGCACATTCCCGAGGCGAACAAACTCCTGCAGTTGACACTCGGTTTCGGCGGCGATGAGACCCGCAATGTTTTCGCGGGGATCAAGAGCGCCTACGATCCGGAGGAGCTTGTGGGCCGGCTCGTGATCTGCGTGGCCAATCTGGCGCCGAGAAAGATGAAGTTCGGCATCAGCGAGGGCATGGTCGTGGCCGCCGGCGGCGGGGGAAAGGAGATTTTTGTGCTTTCTCCCGACGATGGCGCCCTGCCGGGACAGAGAGTGCACTAGAGTTGGCTGTTGTCAGGGTTTGGGGTTCAGCACCCCCTCCCCTGCGTGTCTTGCCGCATTGCGCGGGCTTCCCGGCGACCAGCCCGCGCAGCGTGGCGGAACATCTGTAGCCACGCGGCGTCAGCCCGTGGTGTGCGATGCGGCCTCTATTTTCTATCCTCGCCAGTCTCGTGAAGCCCGCGCAGCGCGGCAACACGACGCGTATCCGGAAACGACATCCACGCGATTATGTCGCACCGCTGCGCGGGCTTTCAGGTGGACTCCCTGCTTCGATTCCCCAGGCTCACGCCTGGGGCTACAAGTGTATCGCACCGCTGCGCGGGCTTCCGGCCGACCAGTCCGCGCAGCGTGGCGAGACGTTTGTAGCCACGGGGCGTCAGCCCGTGGACTCTGGCTTTTGCTTCATCGACGTGGGAGTCGGACAGCCCCCAATACCAAAGCTGCCCCATGCCGGACGCCAAGGCGGGCTTCCGGCATGAGGCAGTTGAAAGAACAATCAGGCTTTTCAGCAGGTGCTCACCCGCCGGAGGGCATCGCTCCCATGGCCATTGCCGGGAGGATTCCGAGCAGTTTGAGCAGGTCTTCTTCGATCTCGATGCGGACCTTCTGCCCGTTTTCCGGGATCGTTGTGGTGATCGTGATCCGATCCTTGCCCTTGCCGTCGGCTAGCTGGGCGGCGAGCATCTCGGCGCCCTGGCGTGCATCGTCTTCCGGGGCGTACTGAGCGATGAGCTTTGCGATTGCTCCGACTGAGACGGCCAACTGGGAGGGGGGCAGGTCCTTGCCGCCTGCCTGGCTGTCGTCGATTGCCTTCTTGAGTGCATTGAGCGAATCGGCGCCCATGCTCAAATAGGCCGCCTTCTCGGCCGTTCCGACGACGAGCACCAATTCCTCACCGAACATATCGGCCAGGTTCGGTGCGCCCAGGGCGGCGGTGGGCACGGTCAGCGTGTGCAGCTGGACGCCAGCATGCTCCGCAACGTTGAATTTGACCGCGTCCTTCAATGGGGGAGCCTCTTTGGCGGCCTCTTCCACGAGCGTCTTGAGGAGTTCTTCCACCTTCGCGCCGTCCGCCACATGGACTCCGCCCAGCAAAGTGACACGTCCTTCGGCGGCCAGGGCGAGCACGCCGAGATCCAGTTCGCCTTCCGTGATCGTGTCGGTCAACACGGCAAAGGCGTCGTCGACCAGTTTCTTCGACTTAGCTTCGACCTCCTCAGGCAATTCCTGGTCATCCAGTTCTTCGTGGATGTTCGTGCGGACCGTGTTGATTGCCATGTTAAGCTGGGCAACCTGAAGTCCTTCGATTCGTGCGACGCCGTTGTAGGTCACGGCCGCATTGGGAGGAACGAAACCGCCGAAACGGGTCTTCAGTCCCTTGGACAGCATGATTCGACGTGCGGTTTCCGAGCCCGGCAGCGCCGTGGATTCGATATCGAGGTAGATCGAAGGAACTTCCTCGTCGATGGCGATTCCCAGTTGGACGGCGTCGATCTCTTCGGCGGCCCGCTTTACCTCTTCGACGGCCTTCTTGCTCACTTCCTCGCGGCGAGCGAACTGTTCGTCCGATTCGTCAGGGCTCTGGAAGGCGTTGCCAACCAGGCCCATTTCGACCAGGTTCACGAACATGGACCGGTACATTTCAGGAATGCTCTGGATATTGGCGCGAACTGCCAGGTTGTACGATTTCTCCAGCCCTCCCAGGGCAGCAACAGGATCCTCAGGCAACTTGGCCAGGGATTTGGCCTCGTTGCTTATGAACAGCCATTCCCCCTCACTCTTCAGGTAGAGATCCTGATCGTTGATCGTGGTGGTAAGCAGGCCGTCGGCCTCCTCGAAGTCGGTCCCATTGGCCTCGAGAAGGGTCTTCAGTTCCTCCAGGTCGGCCAGGGGGACGAAAGCCAGGCCCTGAATTTCCGTGTTCTCGGAGAACAGGAGGGCTCCCCAAGGCTTGGATTTGTCGAGCGACTTGAGTTCCTGACCGCCGGTGGCCATGGTCGCCATCATGTTGAGAGCCGCCCCGAGCTGGGGATTTCCGGACAGGCTTCCGACGAAGTTCAAGTCGGAAATCAGCGCCTCGTAGCCCGAGAAGGCCGCCACGACGATCGGCTTGGCATCCGGGGCGGTCGACTCCTCGGCCCCGACACTCGTGTTGGCGACCAGGGCAAGGGTGAGGGCAACGGCTAGCGTTTGAGAGTGACGTTTCAGCACAACGGTGCCTCCTTCTGGGGTTTCTGACCTCAAGGATCGTTCAATTGTACGACAGAGTATGGGGATGAGCCCCAACGGGGCTGGGGCAGGACGACTGGTAGAACAGGCGGGCCGCGACCCCGGTGATTATAGTGATCGATCGTGAATTGTGGGAGCCGAGTTGATTCCGCCCCCGGGAAAGCTGCGAAGTTCGGGCAACATGACCAAAGCGGGAAGCCAAGGTGTCGGAAGAGCGAAGAAGCAGACGTTTTCCAGTACTCAGGGGCTCATTACCGCGGAGCGTGATGGCTGCTGTGCGCGATGTTGCAGTTCTCCCGTGTTTCGCCTCGGGGCGTTGGCAAGATTGCCTTCACGATTTCCAGCAGTGCAAAGGCTTGCCCTGGGGCCACGAAGACTCTAAAACCGGGGGCACGGGCCCGTTGGAATTCAGAATTCGGGAGGAATCACCCATGCTCAATCGGCGAGAGTTTCTCACATCGGTGGCCGGAACCGGTCTCGCTGCCGCGTCGTTGTCTCGGACGTCATTGGCGATGACAGTCCCGCAAACGACGATTCGAGGCCGCGTGCTCGGCGGCGATAAACCGTTGGCTGGGGTTCTGGTATCCGACGGATGCCGCGTGGTTGCTACGGACTCCGACGGCGGCTACAGCCTGCCCGTGGGTGAGGATAGCGGCCGCTTCCTCTTCGTCACGACGCCTCGCGGTTACTGGTCCGAGGCCTTCTATCGGCCCCTTGTTCCGGCCGCGGAAACAGGGAAAGCCGACTTCGTGCTGGAGCCGTGTGAGCAAGCGGACCGTTTCGATTTCGTCTTCATTGCCGACATGCATCTTCTTCGCTCGGGCCCGGGGATTGCGAAGTTCAAGGCCAGTCTGGCAGAAATCAACCGGTTGCAGCCGCAACCGGCCTTCCTTCTCAGTCAGGGGGACATCTGTCTGCAGAGCGAGGTGGGGCCCGAATACGTGGATTGCCTGGAGACGTCACAGATCCCGGTGCGGAACGGGCCGGGCAACCATGAAATGATGCTCAAGCACGACAACCCGCGGGATGATTTCGAGCGTTTGTTCGGGCCGACCTACTATTCTTTCGATTGGGGTCCGGCCCACATCATCGTTCTCGACGGCAACAAACCGGTCCCCGGTGAAGAAGGCTGGAAAGCGGTTCAGGGGGCCGTGGAGGGGAGCGAGTTGGCCTGGCTCAAGGCGGATCTGGCAACCCAGCCCAAAGGCAAGCCGATCATTGTCGGTGTCCACATTCCCATTGTTTCCACCTATCCGGAACGGCGCCAGCACAGCCCCAACAACGCGCCCTATTGGGAGGTGACCAACGACGGGGCCCTGACAGAATTGTTCACCCGACACGGCGTCGATCTCGTCCTTCAGGGGCACATGCACGAAAACGAGCGCATCACGGTGGGCGGCGTGGAGTATGTGGAGTCGATCTCTCTCTCGGGGAGTTGGTGGAGGGCGGGCGAGGGCCTGGAACGGGGCGTGGACGGGTCCCCTCGCGGATATCGGATCGTCACGGTTGACGGCACCAAGGTATCGCACCGTTATCGCCCAAGTTGCGAGTCCTTTGTGGACAGGCAGGGCGAATGGTACGGCATGAACGAGACGATTGCCGATTCCGAGGAGGTCCCATTCGTATTCAATTGCTACGACGCCCCCAACGACTCGACGGCGGAAGGACGCATCGACGAGGGGCCCTGGCAGCCCATGGCGCCCCACGCGATGGCGAGCAAGCCGACACCGGACCTGACGATGGTCCACCACTTCCGTCTGGCCTGCGACGTATCGAAACTGGCCTCGGGAGACCATACGGTGACGGCGCGAGTTAAATGGCCCGACGGGACGATTGTGGAGGAAACGGGCCGGTTCACGCTGGGCCCGAAACCGGAGCCCTGATGGTTGACGCGGCGATCGATTCCCTTCGGGATCAGGCCCGGAAACGCCCCACGAGTTGGCGTAGTCCGGTTGCCTGGGCGCCTAGTTGCTCACTGCTGGCAGCAATCTCTTCGGTGCCTGCGGCCGCCTTTTCGGTAACCTCGGAGAATCCATGCATGGCTTTTCCGATCTCTTCGGCGCCCGCGGCCTGTTCCGCGGTGGCCACAGCGATTTTGGAGATCTGTTTTTCCGTGGCTTCGACCCCGTCGAGAATTTCTTTCAAGGCACTGGCCGTCTCGTCGCTCAAGACGGATCCCTGCTGCACCTGATGGCTGGATTCTTTGATCAGGTCGGTGATTTCTCCGGCGGCCTTGTTGGAACGCTCAGCCAGTTTGCGAACTTCGTCGGCGACGACGGCAAAGCCCATGCCGTGCTCGCCGGCTCGTGCGGCTTCAATGGCCGCATTCAGGGCCAGCATGTTGGTTTGGCTTGCGATTTCCGAAATGACCTGGATGATTTCGGCGATTTGGTCGGAGCTGTTGCGAATCCGCTCCATCGCTTCACTCGATTTCTGCACGGCCTTGCCGCCCTTCTCGGCGAGCGCGTTCGTTCGTTTGGCCACGTCGTCGGCATCGCGAGCGTTGTTCTTGACCGTCTCGATCGAACCGGCGAGTTGCCCGATTGAGGCACTGACCTGTTCGACGGTGGCGCTTTGGGTCTGGGCCCCGGTTGCCAAGGTCTGCGTGCTTTCGGCGATCACGTGGGAGCCTTCGGTGAACTGATTGGCGCTCTCGGTGACCTGGCGGATGACGGCCGATAGATCGTCGAGCATCTTCTGGATTCCGGCAGCCAATTCGTCGACTGCCTCGTCGCCCTCGACGCGAACACGTTTTGTCAGGTCGCCTTGCGCCGCCACACTGACAATCTCCAGGAGATGGTCGACCTTGCCGCGGAGGATTTCGGCCTTGCGGTGCTCTTCTTCGGCCTGGAGACGCTCCTGGGCGGCCTGCTCTTCCTGACGCCGGCGCTGTTCGGCAGCACGCTGCCGCTCGGCTTCGGCCTCCTGCTCGCGACGAAGTTGCTCCTCTTCGGCCCGCTGGCGTTCGAGTCGGGTTTCCTCCGCCTGACGCTCCTGGTCTCGCTGGGAGGCCTCGCGGACTTCCTGCATCGCCCGTTCCATCTCCTCCACGGTCTTGTTCAAAGCGGCGGCCATAGGGCCAAACTCGTCTTTGCGACGTTCATCGAGGCGAACCGTGAAATCACCGGCGGCGAACTTCTCGGCAAAGGTGACCGTGTTCTTTAGCGGACGCGTGATGGAGTTGGCAATTACGAGGGCAATTCCACAAAGCACGATGGCCAGGATCACGGCTCCACCAATCAACGACCATCGCAATTTCCCAAGCTGAGCGAGTTGGTCCGAGATATCATGGGAGAAGGCGATGATGCCCACCTGGTTGCCTCCGTAGTCGTTGACGGGGAACACGGTGACGCAATAGTGGCCTTGCTGGCTGCAGGATGCCTCGCTTCTGCCCGTGGTAAGAAGTTGTTCCGAGAACAACTGATCGGCCAACTCCACGTTGCTGGTGGCCACTCGCACGAATTCCTTCCCGAACTTCACGATCCCCTTTTCGTCTTCCTTGACGCTCGTGGCGATCTCGCCCAGTTCGGAATTCATATAGACGGCCAGGTCCTCCTGGTCATTTTGTTTGCAGGCCATGACCAGGGGATTGAAGGCAGACAGGGCTTCGACCGATCCCAAGTGCTCGCCGTCCGGTCCCGTCACGGGCGCCAGGCCTCGGATGGCAAATCCGCCCCTTCCCACTTCGACGCCGGTGATGGGATCGTGGGGGCCCTGGTTGATGACGGCAACCGTTTTCCGGAAGCTGCTCAGGTCATCGCTTCGATTTTGGGAATCTCGCCAACTGCGAAGCAGGCTTCGCACGGTGGGTAAATGGAAATGGATGCGATACTGCGGTTCGCCCAGGACGGAGGTGTAGCCCGCGGTCGGAGCGGTCATCGCCTCGCGAAGCAGGGAGCGTGCCTCATCGGCCTTGGGGTCATCGTCGCGCCGGAGATCCCCGGAATGGGCCAGGAGATAGGCTTGCTGGACGAATGGGTTTTTGCTGTATAGGGCTGCATGGCCAAGGCACTGGCGAGCGACCTGCTTCTCTTGCTCGTGGATCTTGGCAACCAGGGCCTTTGCCATGGCCTGGCTGGAACGGCGCATTTCTGTACGGAAAGCGCGATCGACCAGAAGCACGCCTCCGGTCATGGTCAGCACGGTGGCAACAAGAATCGGAACGATAATTCGAAGACGCGTGCTCATGGAATGTGCCCTTTAATCGTCGCGGGAACGGCACATGCCCTGTCCCTTTCGGCGACAGGAACCGGCCTGCCCACGAAGTGCTGTAGCCGCTGTTGACCTGGGTCTCTGTGAGAAGAACTTCCTGGGGATAAATAGCTTTCTTGATACCTGCGAAATAGCCAGAGGAGAGGTTTCTGCTTTGCTGGTCCTTCTTTTTTGTGAGGGCAAAAGCGTTCCAACTTAGGATCAGGACTGGGATTAGCCACCCTGCGGGGGGCCGGCTTTCGCGAGCGAATTTTTCTTGCCTGAGAGCCGTCGCCTCGGCCGATTGTTCCACGGGCCAGTCGAAGCGGCGGGAGAAACGGGAATCGAGGCTCCGCCAGGGTTGATCGTTCGGCCCGTTTGAGCCTCGGCCACCCGGGGGGGTGGGCGGCTTGGCTGTTCGGCTGGTCGGATAGGGGCGTGGCAATTTCAATTCTTCGAAAAAGGGCTATAATGGAGCCCTTCACGGTAGCTTCCTGGCTGAATTGGTGCTGTATGCCGTTGGGACGGGCACGCCGGCTGGGGGGACTATTATCGGTGACCACCGGGAGGCTCTACCATGCCCATCGTCGTTCAATGTGACGCGTGCAAGAAACAGTTTCAGGCTGGAGACCATTTGGCGGGGAAGAGGGTCAAGTGTCCCGGTTGCCAGACCCCGTTGGTCATCCCAGGTGGCCAGGCGGCCCCACAACAGCAGCCAGAGCCTGCCAATTCGATCGCCGATCTGTTTGATGATGAAGTGCCCGTCCATCACGCGGCCTACGGTGAGGCCGAAGTGAAGTGCCCCAATTGCCAGGTCCCGGTCAAGCCGGATGCTGTGCTTTGCATCGAATGTGGCTACGATTTCCGCAAGGGGAAGGTGGTTGTTCCCGACACCCCGGCTCAACGCCAGGCACGCTACGAGGCGAGGGAAGCTAAGATGCGAGGGGAAGCACCGGGAGCCAAAAAGACGAAATGACCCGTCGGCCTTTTGGGGCTCGAACGTTGGTCCTTTGGGACATTCCGCGATTTGGCAACGGCGTTTGCTTGCCGTTACCAGTTCCTTATGCGCCAATCCTGACGATTGGCGCGTTCTCCGCCCCCACCGTGTAGTGGGTTCCGGCATAATTCCCCCTCTTTTGCACGGGGGCTTGCAGGCCTGTTCAGTCTACACTTGACAGTTAAGGCACAAAGTCTGGCGCTGTGCCCGCGACCGTCTTCTGGTAGAGTTCCGGTCGCCGCTGTTCGCTCGCTCGAGCTGTCTCTGCTGGAACCGCCAAGGAGAATCGTCGACTCATGTGTGGAATCGTCGGATACATCGGCCCTCGGGAAGCAACTGAATTCTTGATCCACGGACTTCGCCGATTGGAATACCGCGGCTACGACAGTGCGGGCGTGGCCACCATACTCCCCCACAACGGGATCCACGCGACCAAATCGACCGGGCGAATCGACACTCTCGACCGGCTGTTGGTCGAGAAGCCGTCGCCGGGGGGAATTGGAATCGGACACACTCGTTGGGCGACCCACGGGGCCGCCACCGACGACAATGCCCATCCCCATTTTGGCGGCGAGGGCGCGGTGGCCGTCGTGCACAACGGTGTCATCGAGAATTTTCAGGTCCTCAAGGATCGCCTTCTCGCCGAGGGCTACGAGTTTCGCTCTCAGACGGACACGGAAGTGATTGCCCACCTGATCGATAGCTGCCTGAAGGAGATCGATCCGGAAGTGGACGTTGCCGCTGCGGACTACGATCCCTTGATTCGTGCCGTGCAGACGGCCCTGGCTCAGCTTCAGGGCACCTACGGACTGGTCGTGCTGTTTCGTGACCATCCGAATATTCTGGTGGCGGCCCGATTGGGCAGCCCCTTGATCATCGGCGTGGGGACAGGCGAATACTACGTGGCCAGCGACGCCTCGCCCCTGGTGGGGCAGACCGACAAGATCGTCTACATCGCCGACAACGAGGTGGCCCTGATGACGGCCGATTCGTTGCGGCTCGTTCATCGCGATCAGGGACGAGTTTCTCATCACGTGGAAGTTCTTGAAATCGAGAGCGGTGAGGTCGAACTGGGCGGCTATGCCCACTACATGCTCAAGGAGATTTTCGAGCAGCCGGAAGCGATTCGAAACGCGATGCGAGGTCGCCTGGACGAGGATGCTGCCACGGCACGGTTCGGCGGATTGAATCTCACCCCCCAACAACTACGTCAGGCCGACCGGGTGATGCTCACCGCTTGCGGAACGAGTTGGCACGCGGGGCTTGTGGGCGAGTATCAGATCGAGGCCCTGGCGAGGATTCCCGTGGAGGTGGAATATGCGAGCGAACTTCGCTATTCCAATCCGCCCCTGGGACGCAACTCGCTCCTGTTCGCGATCACCCAGAGTGGAGAGACGGCGGACACGCTGGCCGCCTTGCGCGAGATGAAGCGCAAGGGCTATCCCACGATGGCCATCTGCAACGTGGTTGGCAGCACGATCGCCCAGGAAGCCGACGGCGGGATTTATCTGCACGCGGGCCCCGAAATCGGTGTGGCCTCGACCAAGGCGTTCACCTCCCAGTGTACGGTGCTGGCCATGCTGGCCCTGTATTTCGGGCGGCTCCATCACCTGGGTTACGATGCGGGGATCCGCGCCATCGAGCACTTGCTGGAACTGCCCGACAAGGTAAGCGAGGCCCTGGAAACGAATAGCCGCGTGAAGGAGGTTGCCCAGAAGTACGCCCATTGCAACAACTTCCTCTACCTGGGGCGCCAGTTCAACTTCCCGGCGGCGTTGGAAGGCGCGCTCAAGTTGAAGGAAATCAGCTACATCCACGCCGAAGGCTACCCGGCGGCGGAAATGAAACACGGTCCCATCGCGCTGGTCGACCAGAACACGCCGAGCGTGTTTCTCATGTCGAAAGACGCCGTCTACGACAAGGTGATGGCCAACATCCAGGAAATCAAGGCGCGAGGCGGGCCGGTGATCGCCATTGTGTGCAAGGGCGATACGAGAATCGGCAAGGTTGCCGACGACGTGATCGAGGTGCCAGCCACGGCGGATTTCCTCCAGCCTATCGTGTCGGCGATTCCGCTCCAGTTCCTGGCCTACCACATTGCCGTGGCTCGGGGATGCGACGTGGACAAGCCGCGCAACCTGGCCAAGAGCGTCACGGTGGAGTAGGGCAGGCGGCCGGAATGGTGAAGCAGAACTTCGCCCCGGTTTCATCGCCCTCGGATTCGACCCAGATCCGGCCTCCGTGGACCTCGATAATGCGTTTGACAATGGCCAACCCGATGCCGGTGCCGTCACTCTTGGAATCGAGTTGATCGAAGAGGCCGAAAATCCGCTCGTGGTATTTCGGGGAGATTCCGAGACCGTTGTCTTCGACGGAAACGAGGACCATGTTGCCCGACTCTTCCGCCCGAATTCGCACGACCGGATCGGGCCGGTCACCCGCATACTTGATCGCGTTTTCGACGAGGTTCTGAATGACTTCGGCGAGTCGTTGCTCATCGACGAGCGCGACGGGCAGGCCAGGCTCGATTTCAACGCGCAGGCCTCGTTCGGCAATGGGGCCCGCAATTGCTTCGACCGCCTGGCGGGCCAATCGGTCCACCGCGACTTCGGTGGGCGGATTGACGATCCGGCCGATGCGCGAGAGTTCAAGTAGGTCTTGCAGGAGCAGGCCCATCGTGTCGGCCGCGCGGGCAATCCGCCCAAGATCGTCGAGCGTGTCTTCCTTGTTGCCCTCTTGGAGATCTTCGGCGAGGATTCCGATATATCCCTTGATGGTGATCAGGGGCGCTTTCAGGTCGTGCGAAACGGTGTAGGAAAACCGTTCCAACTCCGCGTTCTTCGTTTCGAGTTCAGCGATCAACGCCTCCCGTTCGGTTTCGGCGGTTTTGCGTTCCGAAATGAAACGCGCCTGCTGCACGTTCTGATAAGCCAGGGTGGAAAGCTGGTTGGCAATCACGAAAAGCGTCTGCGCCACCCGTTCGAATTGCTCGCGGGACATAATGGGCACCTCGCGAAAAGCCTCGCGATAGACTTCCTCGTCAATGCCGATCTCGCGGGCATATTCCAAAGCGGTTTCTTCATCTTGCGATTCGTTGCGAACCTGGCCGATCAACCAGTTGGCGATATGTCGGCCCCCCACGGTGACGCTGGCCCCCGCATCCCACAGCCCACCGCTCAGGCAAGGCTGCACGATGGGCCCGTCCGGATTTTCCCGTCCGATGACGGCGTCGGAGCGATAGCAGTTCCTGCAGCCCTCCGGCGTCTTGCGAATGAGAACGCTGCACAAGCGGCAGAAATTGCTCGGCGCGGTGATGGGGGTTCCGTCCGGCCTGGTAATGATCGAGGCCACGCCCGTTGCGTCGGCGAACAAATTCTGAAATTTCTGGATATCGTTCAGATCGAAGAGCTCTTCGAAACGCACAGAGGAGTCGGCGGCGGGGGGGTGGGTCAGGGCCAGGATTCGTTCTTCCGCGGCTTCCTCGGTTCGTTTGCGTTCAGTGATGTCGACGACTGAAAAGGTGATGCTGCTTTCCAAATCGTCCAGATCAATCGGCGCAACGCTCCCCAGGAGCGTTATTGGATTGCCGTCCTTGCGCACCCAGTTCAATTCAATCGTTCCCGTTCCAAATTCGCGAAGTTGGTGAAGAATCTCCCGGCCGACGGATTCGAACTCTTCGTCTGTCGCGTAGAGAAACCTCGTCTTCTTGCCGAGGAATTCCTCCGAAGAGTATCCGGTCATTTCGCACAAACGCTCGTTGACTTGCTTGAAGACCCGGTTGGTCACGATCCCAACCCCGGTTGGGAGCGTCTGGAGAATGCCTCTCAGCCTTGCATCGCCCTCCAGAAGCGCCTGTCTCGCCAGGTAACGATCTGCCACATCACGTGCAGTAATGACGGCAAGGTGGTCTGTTCCAAGCGACAGCGTGCGGAGAACGATCTCAGCCGGAAGGGAGTCCTGGTCGCGTCCAATCAGGTCGACCACCATGGTGTTGGTGGCATCGGATCCTGGAGAGGCTTGCTTGAGGAGCCTGTCGAAGTGTTCGCGCCCTTGCCCAATCCAGTGGCTGATGGGAGAGTTGAGCACTTGGACGCGAGTCGCGCCGAGGCGGTCGCACGCGGTTTGGTTCACATCCCGAACCACTCCCGAGGGGAGCGTGATGACAAACAGAAGATCGGGAGCCACATCGACCAAGGCACGGAATTGTTCCAATTGTGCCAGCCGTTCGTAAGCCTCCAGCTTAGGGGCGTCGCTCTCCATGGACGTTCTCCAAGGTCCAATAAGGGGGGTCCCCCAGGATCCCATTTGGTCGCCCGTTCTTCAAGACCAGCCGGCTCGGGCCCCCTCCGAGGTTCTGAGCAATTGGATTCGTCCAACGGCTGTGGATTGACCAGACAACCGTACCAAATTCTAGCACGGGATTTCCGTGTATCCAGGCAGCTTCCATCTGGGACGCCAGGGGGCGGGAGCCCTGCCGTGCGCTAGGTTGGCAAAGCGAGGAGCTTTTCGGCGTTTCCGCGGAAGATCTTCCGGCGCACCTCGTCCGGCAAGTCGAACTGTTCGAACAGTCCGAACTGCGGGATCTTCTGCGCCGGGGTGAGATAGTCGGTTCCGAACAGGAGTCGATCGGCGCGGCGAAGAAGAAACTCGCGGCCGAACGCTGGATCGCGACTGAGCGAATTGGCGCCGCTGCCAGCCGAAAAGTCACCGTGCAGGTTTGGATACTTCTCCATAAGGCGGTCGATGGCGCCGCCCGGGGCTACCGGGGTCTTGGGGTAGATCCCCATCTGGTCAGCTTTCACGTCGCCCGAGATCGAGGCCCACCAGCCCTGGGCATGGCCGATGAACTGGGCGTCGGGGGCTGCCTGAAGAGCTTTTTCCAGGCCTGGCAGGCCCGGTTGGTCCGTGTTACGCAGGTTATCCATGTGGAACAGGATGGGCAACTTCAGTTCGCTCGCTGCGCGAAAGACCTCCAGGTTTCTGGGATCGTCGATGGCCGTTCCGCACTTGTGTTCGCCCAAGCCGATGGCCCCGGCATCCGCATAGCGCCGGAGCGTGTCGAGGTATCCCTTGTAGCCGCCCAGGTAGTCGGTGCGGGGATCGATGTCGCAGAACGGCAAGAGACGGTCGCGATGGGGCTTCGTTTCCTTGAGAACCCATTCGGTCGTGATAGGATAGTACCAGGCCTCGGGCGATATCAGGGGGAGCACCACGGCATGAGAAATCTCGTGTTCGTCCATCCAGCGGAGGAGTATGTCGGCAGTCAAAGGCTCCCGAGTCGCCCAGGGTTGTCCGAGATGGACGTGCACGTCGATCAAGGCGGGCCCGCTGGCTTGGGTGGCTGCGGTTGTGCCTTGGGTCCCGACCGCTGTCGCCGCCAAGGCTGCCGTCGCTCGCTTGCAGAAACGGCGGCGAGTCAGGTTCCGATCGGTTCGTGATGGTTGGTTCGTCATGGGACCGGTTCTCCGAACTGGAAACGTCGTTCGAATCTCTGCCAGCGGATCTCCCAGCCTGGAGACCGCGCAAGGCGTGGATTCCGGGGGCTCTGCAGCAACGCACCACGATCTTAGACGGGACGGGGCCAAGAGTCCAGCGCCGCAGCCGGTTGGTGGCGAGAAAGGAGGGTTTGCGATTTCCCGCGGGAGGAAGGCAGGCGTTTCAGGCTTCGTCGAAGAGGAGGCAGAGAACCTCAAGGGCCTTGACAGCCCGGTCGGTGGGCCGGACCCCGGAGGCTTCCACGCATTTATCCCAGACCTGGAGGGCGTAGCGGAGATATTGTTCACGGGACTGGACGAGAAGGTCGTCACCGAATTCGGCCTTGAGTTGCGGCCAGGTCTTTTGCAGTTGTTCCAAGGACGAAGCACTGCCCTTGATCGCATCGTAGACCAGATCATCGAGCGTCTCGAGGCTGGCCACGACCTCGGGGTGTTCACCGGCGAGTCGTCGGGAGGGTCCCGCGGTTCGTTCTTGTTTTGCAGAGACCCCCTGGAACTGGGGGTGCGCGGCGTGGGCAAGTTGGGCGTTGGGTCGAGGACGGTTTGGCGAATCGGCGGGGGACGGGGCCGCCTGTTCACCGCCGGTGGCAATCGCTTCATCCCGCAAGGGAGCATTGAGGGCGCTCGGCGCCGGAACCGCGACGTTTCCGTCCAACTCTTCGAGCAACTCAAGCCCCGCGGTGTTCAATTGGTCCAAGGACGACAGGGATGCGTGGCGGTCAAACCAGCGGGTCAACAGGGAGGTGCGTCCGGTGTCGAGGATCTGTTGAATGGCACGTGCCCAGCCGTCTGCCGGCGGGAATTGCCGGGCCGGTTCGGACGAGAAATCGACGAGGGTCACCTCGTCATTCTGGCGTGCGCGACGGCGTTGCTCGGCGTCGTTTCCGACGGCCAGAACGCGAAAGGGTCGCCGAGCAGACGAGCGAAGTCCGGTGGAAAAGGAGAATTCAGGGCGGAATGCCGGCGGCAGGCAGTTGATCAGCGTGGCGACGGCCAATTCGCCAAAGGGCGTTCCGAAAACAACCAGGGACGTGCAGCGCAGGGCGGCCTGGACGAGTCCGGCAGATGCTTCCGCTCCCAGTTCGCGTCGTGCCCGGGAAAGAACGGCCGGGTCGACGGCGTGCGTTCGTCCGACAAGTTGGGCAGGCTCCAAAGCGGAGGGCACGGTTTCGTGCTGTTGGAGCAGACCGCTTCCGGAAGCGGCGCGGACCAGCGCGATGGGGTTGTTGGCGAATTGTTCGAGCGTCTCGGGAGAAACGACGAGGCACTGGGTGTAGATGCGGGTTCCACGTCCGCTGTACTCGTTACCCGACGCCGTGGTGCGGCTCACGCAGAAGTTGCCGCTGGGAAGCCCGTGGAAATTGATGCTCCATGTCTGGCGATCGGACTTCAACAGCGAGCCATGCGACGGTCCCCACATGGAGAGGGCGCGGCTGTCGGCGTCCGAGATTCCCGGACTCCGAGCGACCAACTGGTACCCGGCCGTGTGACTGGTTTCGGCGGACGTAAAAACGGCCTGCTCGACAAGACTCATTCCCGTTACCTCAGCAGGCGATCCTAGCGTTTGAACTTGGGGAGATGGCCCAGGAGCCATTCGAAGGGTTCGATGATTCCGTGGGGTTCGATACGCAGCGGCACCTGGACGCGTCCCTCGTCGAAGGTATCACGCCAGGCGCAGGCGCCGGCCACACCGGCGGCAAAGAACTTGTGGTACCGGAAACGCTCGCGGCATTGCTCCCACAATCCCATGGCATGGCTCTTGGCAAATCCCTCTGGGTCGGCCAGGCATTCTTCGTTTCGGTCGGCCTTGGTGAAGACGATCCCCACGGGTCGCTTCGACCAGTCGTTGCCATGACGTCCGCCCAGTTCACCCAGGTAGCTCGTGAGCTTCATCGTGAAGAACTCCTGTTCCTGCCCGCCTTCAAGCAACTTGACGGCGTCGACGAGAATCAACGATCCGGAGCACTTCTGGAGAAATGAGCTGATCACACGGAAGCTGTGAGGATGGTCCATTTCCTCGAGCAGGGCTTCCCCGGCCATGTCAGGCATGATGAGGTCGAGCGGGTTTCGCATCCCGGCGGCCCGGACCTGGCAATGGACCCAATTCCAGTGATCGGGTTCATTCGGGGTTTTACCGGGAAAACCGCATCGGGCGAGGGCTCCGACCGTGGCCTGTTGGAGATTGATCGAGAAGGCGCCGCGAGCGAGAAGCCGCGTGTTGCCCGAGCCACGGGAGAGCATGTCCATAAGCATCCCGAGATAGACGGTCTTTCCTACGCCGCTGACGCCCATGGCGGCGACCATGGTCGGAGGCGTCTTGGCCTTGTCAGCCTGGTGGGCCAGGGCCATTGGGGCCGAGCAGTAGCGACAGTACTCGGCGTCGAAGTTGTTCTGCCCGTCGCAGATGTAGCAGCCAATGGGAACCGCGTATTCGACGAGCCTCGCCGATTCCAGTGGCAAAATGACACCCTTAGTCATACGTTCACCTCCTCGGGCACTTCTTCGGTCAACTCTTCCGGCGCCGCTTCGCGGTAGAGGGACAGGTCCGAGACGCTCAGGGCACAACGGAATCCGATGTTCCGACGCCTGGCCATCTGGACGTCGCCACTCTGGAACTGACACGCTGCCTGGTTATCGAAATAGGTGTCGAAGGCGCCGCCTCGGACGCTCTTCAGTGGGGACTCGGAAATGAACTCTTCGGGAGGGAAATAGCCGGGAGCGTAGTCGCTCCGTGTCCACTCCCAGACGTTGCCGATCAATTGGTAGATTCCTCCCACGCTGACACCGTCCTCGTACTCGCCGACCGCCACGGTGCTTCCAGGGCCGGAGCCCCAGAGATTTGCTTTCACCCGATCCATCGAGTCGCCCCACGGATAGCGTCGCTGGGACGATTGCGTATCGGACAGGTGAACGGGCCACACTCCCGCCTTGACCCATTCGGCATCGGTCGGGAGGCGTTTGCCGGCCCAACGCGCGTAGGCGGCTGCTTCGTACCAGCAGACTCCAATGACCGGGTGGTTCTCTTGGCCCGGGGCGCAATAGCCATCCGACCAGAATCGGGGGCCCGGTTGCTGGGTTTGATCGACGAAATCCAGAACGGCAGGCCAGATGGCCGTATCCCAATAGGTGATTTGTTCGTACCCTCCGGCAGCCACAAACTCGTAGAACTCCCGGTTTGTGACCGGATAGCGATCCAGGAAGTAGGGCGAGACGCGGACGGCGCGGCGTCGCATTTGCCACTCACCGTCGTTTGCCGTAATGCCGAGGGCGGGCTCCTCCGTGTCGCCGAGGATTACGGTTCCATCAGGAACCAGGGCCATCTTCGTCTGGAGAACCTCAAGGCTCGCTTCGAACTGGTGCTGTTCGAGATCGTGAGCCACCTGGGGACGCAGCAACAAGGCATAGCGTCCCTGGGCCAGCATTTGAGCGACGAGCGCATCGGGGTCGTCGTCGCTGGCTCGTTTCAGCGGTTTGGGCTTGTGGTCCACGGGCGCGGACTCCGGGCGGCGACCTCGAAGACGGCGGAGCGATACGGATATTGCGCCAACCAATAGGCATGCAACGCCAACGGCCAGCCATTTCCAGTTGCCCAGGACGAGCCCGCAACCGATACCGGTGATTCCGGCCAGCATCGCGGTTGTCGGAATGAAAAACCTCTGTAATCTACCCATCAGCGCACCTCAATTTCGCTTCGGGTCCCAAGATCTTTGTAATCTTGTCGACAGGAATCCAGCCGAATGTCAAGTTTGTCGGTGGCATGTTCATTTTCGATCCCGGTTCTCTATTTCGAGGCCGGCTTCGCTTTGCGCCGCCGAGCCAGGTCCTTCTGCAGAATCTCAAATTGGGCCATCACCGAGTCCAGAACCGGATCCTGCGTGTCTTGCTGTTCGACCGGTTGTTCACCCGCCGGAACCGGGGTTGCCGGAGTGGAGCCGGCCGCCTCCGAGGCGGCAACTGCCGGACGCTCGCTCAGTGTCTGGAGCAACTCGCGCATCTGGCGCATCTCGCCGGCCCAGTCTTTCCGATCCCCGTTGGCTCGCTGACGTTCATCCTCCAAGGTATCCGAAAGCTCCGCGGCTCGATTGCGAACGGCGTCCAGTTCGGTTTCCAAGGCGGCGCGTTCCCGAGCCCAATCGAGACGTTCCTGTTCCAAGCGTTCGAGCCGCTCGTGAATCTCGGGATCGCGGGAAGATTCGGAACCGGTGGAGGCCCGATGGAGCAGTTCGCGTTGAGCCCGTAACTCCTCGCGGGCTTCGGCAAGATCCTGACGCGTGGCGGCGAGGTCGTCCGCCATTCGCACCAGGTCGGCGCTGGCCGATTCCGACGAGCTTTGCGCGGCGCGCCACGTCTCGCGCCCTTCGCGTAGTTCGTCAAGGACCTCTTGAATAGGCTCGAATCCGCCCTGGTTGCCGCCTCCCGATTCACCGAGAGTTTCGGCTAACTTCTCGATCCGATCGAATCGCGCTTCCAGTTCCTTTCGTTCTTCGGCGTGCCGTTGCAGCCGTTCCGATTCGGAGGTTTCCAGCGATGCCTGGAACGAAGCACGCTCCGCTTCCATCTTCTCCAGGAGGTACTGGAATTGCTCCGTTCCTCCCGCGCCGGCTACGGCGGAGGTCTCCAGCCTGCCGGTCAACTCCTGAATACGCTCGAACGTGTCCTCCAGGGCCTGGCGTTGTTGGCCCAAACGTGCTTCGTGCTCGGACTGTTGAGCTTCCTGGGCAGCGCGACTCGAATCGATCCACTGGCCATGTTTGACTATTTCGTCCGCAAGAGTGTTCAGGTCACCGAACACGTCGTGCAAGAATGCCTCGAGCCGATCCTGGCCAGTGCATACTTGCGCGACCGTCTCCTGAAGGGCGGATGTATCGATCGTGAGGAGGGACAAGTTGGCGGACACAGTTGCTTTTCGAAAACCGGGGTCCCGAGTTGAGGGCAGAAAGGGGATAGAACTTCAAGACAACTCTACGTCAGGTCTCTTGGGCGAGCAAACGGCCGGGGAAGCAATTCCGGGATCATGGCGCCCCCGCGTCGGCGGGCGTTGCGATTGGGATCGTACGGTTGTGCGGTTCCTGCGTGGCGAAAGAGCAACCCCGTGCCGCGGTCCCTTGCGGCAGCTTCCGGAGGCGACTATCTTGGGCCCTTGGTTGAGATAATCGCCTCCCCGCACTCCCTCCCCCCTCCACGCGTTGCCAGAATCGCGAAGGTCTGAATTCCATGCACAATCCACACTTGTCCGAATGCCGGTTCAACCGGTTCTGCCGGATCCTGCTTGTTGCCGCCGTTGCGGCATTGTTCGCTCCGGCGAGCTCTGCTTCGGCAGTCGCGGGAGACGACACCGGCGTCGTGCCGGGCCTCGACGTGCTCCAACGGGACGGTTTTGGCCAACTCGCCGGCCGCCGCGTCGGACTGATCACCAACCACACCGGCGTCAACCGCGAAGGCATCAGCGCAATCCGTCTCCTTCACGAAGCGCCGAATGTCAGCCTCCTTGTCGTCTTCAGTCCGGAACACGGCCTGGAGGGAAAGCTCGACGTGAGCAGGGTCGCCGATTCGGAGGACCCGGCAACCCGCCTGAAGGTCTACAGCCTCTATGGCAAGACACGCCGGCCGACCCCTGAGATGCTCGAAGGCCTGGATGCTCTCGTATTCGACATTCAGGACATCGGGGCCCGCTTCTACACCTATATCTCGACGATGGGCAACGCCATGGAAGAGGCGGCCCGGCACGACCTGGAGTTCTTTGTCCTTGACCGCCCGAACCCGATCGGCGGCCTGGCCGTCGAGGGTCCGCTTCTCGATGAGGGCAAGGAATCGTTTGTCGGCTACCATCGATTGCCGATCCGCCACGGCATGACCGTTGGCGAACTGGCCCGGATGTTCGTTCGAGAACGGAACCTGGATCTGAAACTGACCGTCATTCCCGTGGAGAACTGGTCGCGGGGCCAGCTCTACGACGCCACGGGTCTGACCTGGATCAATCCCTCGCCTAACATGCGCAGTCTCACCGAGGCCCTGCTCTATCCGGGAATCGGGCTGCTTGAAATGACGAACCTATCCGTAGGACGCGGGACCGCGACCCCCTTTGAGCTTTTCGGCGCGCCGTGGCTCGATGGCAAGCAACTTGCCGATGCGTTGAATCGGGCCGAGACTCACGGCGTTCGTTTCGAGCCGATCGAATTCACTCCCGAGGCGAGCAAGTTCCAGGGCGAGACGTGCCGCGGAGTGAGGATCCTTCTGACCGACCGCGCGAATCTCGAACCCGTTCGAGTCGGGCTGGAAGTGGCCGTCCAGATCCGCCGGCTTCATCCCGGCGATTGGGAGATCGACCGTTACCTGCGTCTGCTCGGCAACGACGCCGTCCTGGGCGCCCTGCGCCGCGGAGACTCGGCGGCTCAGATCGAGGCAAGCTACCAGGACGACCTGGAACGATTCCTGAAACGGCGGGAAGCGTTTCTGCTATACTGACACGTTGTCTATTCCGGAAACACGAGGAGAATCTCCATGGGACGATATGGACTTTGGTTGGGCATGATGGGCCTGTGCGCTCTTCTGGCGGGCTGCAACAATCAGGATGGGAGCCCGGCATCCTCCCCAACAGCCGACGCCCCCTCGCCGGCCTCCGAGGCCAAGCCGGCCGAAACCGAGGCGACCCAAGCGGACGTCCCCGACGCCCTCAAGGCCCTGGCTTCCACGGCGACGGAGATGAAGAAGGACGGTGACGGCTTCGTGATCGAAGTGAGCTTTCGCGGCGCCGAAATCGATGATTCCGCTCTCACCCCGCTTGCCGGCCTGCCCAAACTCCGATCCGTGCTCCTTAACGAAACGGCGGTGACTGACGCGGGAATGGCTGCCCTGGCCAAGGTGCCCACGCTGCAAAACCTCGACCTTCGCGGTTGCGGAATCTCCAATGCCGGCCTGGAACCGCTCTCCTCGCTGAAGAAACTGAAAGCGCTGCGACTCTCGGGGGAAAACGGCAAGACAAGCGTGGACGACGAGGGAATGAAGCACGTGGCCGGCATGACGAACCTGAAGGTCCTGGCCCTCGACTTCCTTTGGATCAGTGTGGCGGGGCTTGAGCCTTTGGCGGATTTGAAGAACCTCGAAGAACTCTACCTGGCGAAGACGCTGGTTGATGACGATGCCCTCGCCCTGCTCGTTCAGTTTCCCAAGCTCAAGAAACTGCGAGTTTCCCAGTCCCAGGTTTCCGGCGCCGGTCTGGCCGAAGTGAAGAAACTCTCCGCACTCGAAGATCTCGACGTCAGCGAGTGCAGCCTGATTGCCGATGGCGACCTGGCCCACCTGGCTGAAATGAAGTCGCTTACGAAGCTCAATCTGTGGCGTCTCGCCGTGACTGATGCGGGAATCGCCCATCTAGCAGGGCTGACGGACATGCGCTGGCTCAACGTGGACAACACGGGGCTTTCGGACGCCGGCCTCGAATCGATCGAGGGGATGACGAAACTGAAATTCCTGCACTTGGGATCCACGCGAGTATCTGACGCGGGCCTCAAGCACCTCGAAGGCCTCACGTCTCTCGAGGAGCTCAAGGTCACCCGAACCGCCGTCACGGAAGAGGGGGTCGAGCAACTCAAGAAGAAATTGCCCAAGACGGCGATCCAGCTGCGCTACATCGAAGGGCAGTGACCTTCGGTCCGACGCCCGCTCGCATCCGGTTATTGTGCGTATTCATCGAAATCAACCTTCACGAACACACCCGTGCTCGGATCTCGCTCGTAGGCGGTTCCGGGCGCGGCGTGAAGGAAGGGAATGATCGACTGGTCGTAGTTGCAGATCGTATTCACGTCGTAGATGCCGTGATTGTCCGGGATATCGAGGTAGTCGTGCGATTCGTCGCCGGCAAGGAAACGCCAGCCGCTGTCCTCGGGCGTTTCGGGTTCGACCCGACACATCCAGCCAACATCCTTGCCGTCGACCGTGATCCTGTCGGTTGCCGAACAGGCCCCCATCTTCTGGATGAGCCGACGGATCTTCTCGGGCGGGATCTTCAGTTTCTTTTCCATGGTGTTCTCCCGGCGGCCGCTCGTGCGTCGGACGCTCGTAATCCTTTCGTCGCGTATTTCCGATTCCGCGGAGCGGTGATCGATTCAAAAAACAACAGAAAGCCCGACGAAAGCCAATTGCTCGCCGGGCTTCTTTGAGCTGCTATCAAAACCAACCAGGGAATATCTCCCACGCCCGTGGGAGACTTCCCGGTTTGTTAGGGCTTCTTATGGTAAACCTGATTCGTCAGCCGGACAATGCCGCTACGAGTCCTGCGTCTGCTCGGCCTTGTCGAAGGCCGCATCGAACACCACGTTGCTCGACGCAAAATCGACCTTCTTGACGAACTCGCACGACTCCTTCGCCCCGTGTTCGCGATCCATGCCCATGTCTTCCCATTCGACGGAAAGCGGACCCTGGTAACCGATCACGTTCAGGGCGCGGATGATCTCGCCGAAGTTCACGCCGCCGTGGCCCAGTGAGCGGAAGTCCCAGCCTCGGCGAGGATCGCCGAAGCGGAGATGGCTCGCGAGGATGCCCGTCCGCCCGTCCAGCGTGACCAGCCCGTCCTTCATGTGGACGTGATAAATGCGATCCGGGAAGGCGCGAATGAACTCGACCGGGTCGACGCCCTGCCAGATCAGATGGCTCGGATCGAAATTGAAGCCGAACTCTTCGCGGTGCCCCAAGGCCTCCAGAGCCATCTCGGCTGTGTAGAGGTCGAAAGCGATCTCCGTGGGATGGACCTCGAGGGCGAACTTCACGCCGCACTCCCCGAAGACGTCCAGAATCGGGTTGAACCGTTCGGCAAGGAGCTTGAATCCGTCCTCGATCATACCCGGGGCAGCGGGCGGGAAGTCGTACAGCAGGTGCCAGATGCTGGATCCGGTGAAACCGTTCACCACACTGATGCCCATCTTCTGCGCGGCACGGGCCGTGTTCTTCAGCTCCTCGGCAGCTCGCTGGTTGACCCCGGCCGGATCGCCATCACCCCAGACGTAGTCGGGCACGATGGCCTTGTGACGTTGGTCGATATTGTCGAGGACGGCCTGGCCCACGAGATGGTTGCTGATAGCGAAGAGCTGCATGTTGTACTTGTCAAGCAGCTCTCGTTTTTTTGCACAGTAGTCGTCTTCGGCCAGAGCCTTGTTGACCTCGAAGTGATCGCCCCAGCAGGCCAGTTCCATCCCATCGTAGCCAAAGCCCTGAACCTTCTGGGCCAAGGTTTCCAGAGGCAGGTCGGCCCATTGGCCAGTGAACATCGTAACCGGTCGTCCCATTGCGTGCTCCTTTTGCAGGGTTGTATTGGCGATCATCAGTTGGGGCGGCGAGGCCGCCAGATGGGTTGGACTGCCGCTCAGCGGCGAAGGGGTCATTCTCGGCAAGGACTGGGGTGGGCACGAAGAACTTCACCATCGCCGGGGGGGCCGACGCGGGGAACATTCTCGCATATTCCGGCGTCTGTGCAAACTCCCCCGGCACCTGCAAGGCGTCCTTCACGGGCGTGCTATAATCCCCTAGTCCGACGGTCAGGAAAAATTCCGTAATTTGCACAAATTCTGCAGATCCTGCGGGTCACAGGGCCACCCCACCTGTTTCGGAGATCCCCCATGAAGACAGCCATCTGCACATTCTGCCTCCTCGTACTCTTCCCGGCAGGCCTCCTTCCCGCCATCGCGCAGGCTTCGGGGAGAGTCGAAGTGGAGCTTGCCGTGGAAGAACGGGTGGCCATCACCGCAAGGCAGGAATGGCTTGAACGCCTTGCTCGAGCCGGGGTCCAGGGATTTCGGATTCGTTCAGCCCATCCTGGCGATTCTCCCAACATCGATCGGCGGGGCACGGCCGAGAGCCCCGTCTATGCCGTAACCGGCATTATCACCTCCGAGAACATCCTCGTCGTTCCGGGGGCCCGGTTCCGTGCTTCCGAGGTATCCCAATTCGCAACCTGGCTCCGCGACCTGGCCGAACAAGGCCCCCCCGATGAGCGGCCGGCGAAGGGCGAGTTTGGCCTGAACGCCGAGGACTTCAAGCGCCTTCACACCGATCTGGCCCCGCCCCTCGGCTTTGATACGACAGGACGTTCCCGCGCGGACGTGATCCGCCAGGCCGCCAGAACCATGGCCACCCGGATGGTCGCGAATCCGGCGTTAGCCGAACCGCTCGCGAAGGATGTGATTGCCGAAGACCTCTCGAAGGTCTCTCGGGGCACGGCGCTGGCCTACGTGCTGCGATCCGCCGGGCTTTGCCTGGTTCCGTCGAACGATTCGGGCCAAGTCTCCCTGTCGATCGTCGAGGCCCGGCCCGGCCTGAAAATCTGGCCGATCGGATGGAAACCGGAAAAACACGCCAAAGACATTCGGCCCGAGATGTTTCGCCTTCGCAACGTCAACGTGAGCGGCGTGTCCGTCCTCACCGCGCTCGATGCCATTGCCAAGCGGTTGGACCTGCCCGTCCTGCTCGACCACAATGCGGTCGCTCGTTTTGGACTCGAACCCGACAAGACGATCGTCCAAATGACGCCGTCGCGTCTGACGTTCCTGTCGGCGCTTCGCACCATCCTGGGCCAGGCCGGGCTGAAGAGCGAGCTCCGTCTTGACGAAGGCGACCAACCGTTCCTTTGGGTAACGTCGCGGAAAGAACTCTGATCGGTTGCTCAAAGTGAAAACGGATGACGGTGGAGACAAGGCTGAAGACTGGAGGCCGAAGGCTGAAGGACTGCAAAGCAAGGGCTTCCGTCGCATCGGGATCAGCTTTCTCCCCCAATCGACCTCCGGTCACGAACCTACAGCCTCCAGTCCTTGCCCTGTATTTCGGGGAGTCCGGGCTTTCGGAAGTCTCGTCCTTTCCACTTTGGGATCCGTTACCAATCCGCGTCGGCGAAGTCGTAGGGATTCTCTGCCTTGGATCTCTCGATAACGCGTTTCAGCTTGGCATAGTGGTCCCGCTGCCTGGCATCGACGGCTACCGGACTGACCTTTGAGAGGACGTTCCAGGCTTGAGCCGGTCGGTGCTCCTTCTGGACGAGAATCTGGGCCAGTTTGAGGCGGACATTGGTTACGTCCCGCGAAGAGTTTCGCAGCAGTTCCGCCATGGCGGGAATCGATTCGCTCCACAAAGCCTGTTTGTGGAATGCGGAAATCAGGTTGCGGAGGTCTGGCTCGGGCAGTTGCCAGTCGTCCAGCGCCACGGCCTTCTGGCGATAGAACTCGTAGGCTTCTTGGGCACGTCCCACACCGACCAGGGCGCGGATCTTGTTGAGAACCCCTCGGCGAAAGTCGATCTCCTGGTGACGCTTTGTTTCCTGGTAGGCCGGATCTTTTTCCGCAAGGGCTTGCAGTTCGGCTTCCGACATTTGGTGCTTGCCTGCCAAGACGGAGAACAGGTCCCAGTTCTCGCAGTCGACGCGGTTCGTCTTCAGCATCCACAGCCCCACGGCTCCGCCGATCAGCGCGCCCATCGTGTGGAGCAACATGCTCGACATTGCGAGTTGCGTGAACACCAGACCACAGACCTCCAGGCCCAGGAGAATACCGGAAAGCACCATGACCTGGACGTCAAAATAGCAGGGGCGGAAGATGAAGAAGATGAACACGACGAAATCGCGATCATGGCGATCGTGACTACCGGGAAATGGTAAATCGGTGCGTCTGTGCCGTAGGGGAAGAAGAAGGCGAACATGGAGGGGTCAGCCTTGCAGGGGGGAATTCGAAGGCATTTGGGCGAGGCCAGGGCAGAAGCCCCGGTCCACAGCACTATTCGCCGGCCAGCGAGAAAACTTTGGCTTGCGTGGAGACATTCCAGACAAGAGGGTTGAAATCTGGTCCTAGAAAGGGGGGCGTCTCAACCGATCGAGCTCTTAACAGCTAGTGATTCCCGGAGCCGCGGGCAATTGGGCGGGACACTTGTGCCGATCGACCCGGCAGGTTGAGAGCAGGCAGATGAGGCAATGCCTCGTCCCGCGGGTCGAGGCGACCCCTGCCGAGAGGAGAGCGTGGGGGCGCAAAAAAATCCGCCGCGTTCCGGAAAAACCGAAACGCGGCGGCCATGAAACAAACCTCCCACGAAATGCGACCGGATGCGTCGCTGCGAGAAGAGCGGGGACACCGGCGTGCTTTTGCACAAGCCTTGGATGGGTCCCGGCTCACGCCAAAGGGTTGGCACCTCCGTCGGAAATGTGGCGGGAGGCTCGAAAGATTTTTTGATCTTTGGAGCAGTGGTTCAGTATGCAAGTTTATCGGCAGAAAGTCGGGGGAAGGCAAAACAAATTCGTTTCGTTTGAAATGAATTGTCGTTGCCTGTCTCGTATCTTCGCTGCCTATGGTTATTCTAGTTCATTAACCGTGATGTGGTAGTGAAAATCACCGGTTTTCCGCTCAAGTCGGAGTCCGTTCGAGTCGACGCGAAAAATACGTTTCGTTGGCCCGCTGTTTGCATGTTCCGCGAGCGATCTCCGAAGGGCTACTTCTCCACAATCCAGATATTGCGGTACTGCACCTTGTTGCCATGGGCTTGAAGGTGAATGCCTCGCGGGCTTGGCCCTTCCTTTTGACGTCCTGGGGTTTCTGCAAGTTCCAGGTCGTCATGGATAACGACGCCGTTGTGACGCACGGTGACGCGGGCCGAGGCGAGCTTCTTGCCGTCGGAATCAAATTTGGGGCCGGTGAAATCGATGTCGTAGGTTTGCCAGCTCAAGGGAGGCAGGCACATATTGACATTGGGCTTTCGCACCTTGTAGAACCCGCCGCACTCGTTGTTCTCGCCTTCCAGTCCGAAGGAGTCCAGCACCTGCAACTCGTAGCAATCGTGCAGGTACACGCCGCTGTTGGCGCGTCCCTGGCCACGTTCCTCGGGCACGTAGGGCAAGAGGAATTCCAGGTGGAGCGTGTAGGAGTTTGGCAGCGGTTTCATGGTGGCGCCGGCCTGGAGCAGTTTTGCCTCGTTCATGGTTCCTTCGGAGAAGTTCTCCGTCCCGCTGCCGTCGAAGATCACCATGGCCTCCTTGGGGGGCTTGGCCTCGAGGGTCGGGCTCTTGCGTTGAACGGCGTCGAGCACGGCCTGGCCTTCACGGTCCGCATGCTTGAGGATCAGCTTCTTGCCCGTAATTTCGCCGCTCACCTTTTCGCCCTGGAAGACGACCTTGTCGCCGTGCTTCTCGCCCTCCATTTGGACTTTCGGATTCTCACGCGTCCAGCCGGCGCCGGGCAGACCGCCCAGGTAAACCACTGCTGAGAACTTGCCGCCGCCCAAGGCAATCACCTGGACACCCAACTTCAACTCCTTCCCTTCGGGGTCCTTCACGGTCCCGGCATACTCGCCCTGGAAAGCGAAGTCCGCGTCGACCATGGACAAGTCGGTGGCATTCAGGCCTTTGGGGGGGCTGGCGTCTGCCGGTTGAATGGCCAAGGCCACAAGAGCTAAGGCGAACGAGGGGAGAACGAGTCGTTTCATGGGAAGGCCTCCTTGGTGGGAAATGGCGGAATGAAGCCCGGATGTGACGGATTTCACCGTCTGGCAGACTATCGAGTGTAGTAGGGCGGGCGCCACATTTCATCCCCCAATTGGAAGGCTGAAGGCTGGAGACTGTAGGCTGGAGTTTGTGACACGAGGTCGATCGGCAAGGAGAGCCGATTCCGATGCACCGAGAGCCCCTGGTTTTGTCGTCCTTCAGTCTTCGGTCTCCAGCCTTCAGCTTTGAGCTTTCAGCCTTGTTTCCGGCGCCCCTCTCCGTGACAGCGTGGGGTGCCCCCGGTAGAATGGGGCCCAATCACAATGTCCTTGCCGTTTGCACCGTCTGAACACGGGGCCCCTATGCAATCCCAACTTCCAACCGCCATTCTCGACCGCATCGAATCCTGTGGTGTGGTCGCCGTTCTCGTGATTGATGAAGTGAAACACGCCGTTCCCGTGGCTCGGGCCCTCATGGCCGGAGGGGTCGACGTGATGGAACTGACGCTCCGCACACCGGCTGCGCTCGGCGCCTTGAGGACGATCCGGGCCGAGGTTCCCGAGATGCTTGCGGGAATCGGTACGATCCTGACCCCGGCCCAGGTTCGTGAGGTTGCCGAGGCCCACGCTGAGTTCGGGGTTTCTCCGGGGCTCAATCGCCGCGTTGTGGAAGCTGCCCAGGACGCGGGACTTCCCTTTGCTCCCGGAATCGTTACGCCCAGCGATCTGGAAACTGCGTTGGAACTCGGGTGTCGCGAGGTCAAGTTCTTTCCCGCCGAACCGTCGGGCGGGATGAAGTACCTCAAGAGCATGGCGGCGCCGTACGCCCACCTCGGCGTGCGTTTCATTCCCCTGGGAGGGCTGACCGCCGAGAACATGGCCGGCTATCTCAGCAACTCCATCGTTCCGGCCATCGGAGGTTCCTGGTTGGCCACCCGGCAGGCCATTCAGGCGGAAGATTGGGAAGGGATCGCGAAAAACGCCACCGAAGCAAGGCGGATCGTCGACGAACTGCGGGCGGCTACCTGAGTGTGGATCGCTTCTACCGATTGACGCGTCCGACGAACTGGCAGCCGACCTGGTGCACGGTCTGCCCGTTCACGACCCTCTGGGCGGTGCGCACGACTCGGGCAAGGATCTTGCGATCGTTCGGTGGAGTTCCAAGGGAGATGATCAACTCATCGTAGACGGGTGGTTCTTCCAGCAAGTAGGACAAGCCTCCGGCCGAGATGTCGCAGCAGGCGACCTTCACGAACTGGCTATCGTCCGGAAAGTCGTTGCCGAGGACGGGAGCAATCCGTTGGAAGTAGCTGTACTCTCGCCGGGGACTGCTGCGTTTGTCGATTCCGTTCGGTCCGGCAGGCCCTGCTTTGGAGGCCGGTTCGTCCATGGATTGCTCGGCGGACTCGGCGCCCAGGGCGATCTTTCGATACTTCTCGAGTTCCTTGGTGCATTCTCGCAGGTCGGTCCGGTCCACGCCGCTGAGCATGAAGTCTCCCCGCTCTCCTGCGCCGGCTTCCATGGCCTTCAGGGACCAGTGGATGGTTCGCAGGGATCCGTCTTTGGCGAGGAGTTCCGCTTCGAACGTGGCGATCGTACCGGGCCGGCAGCCCTGGCGGATGATTGTCGCCACGCGCTCACTGCTGCCCGGAGAGATCAACGTGTTCCAAAAGGGGCGGTCTCGGAGTTCCCGGGCCTGGAATCCGCTTAACTCGCGGGCAGAGGCGTTCATGTCTTGGACGACGCCTTGTGCGTTGAGCGAAAGAACCAGGTTCTCCACCGAATCGAGTATGGCCTCCATCGATGCTTCACGCTGGCGCAATTGCCCTTCCGCTCGGATCTGGGCCATGTAGGAGGCCAGCAGATGGCCGATCCCCGAGGTGAATCGCGATTCGTGGCTCGTGAAACCGCCCGGTTTCTTTCGAGCAATTCCCAAAGCGCCGAATGGACGATTGTGGGTGCAGAGGGCGACGAAGATGCCGCTTGCCATCTGATGGCGACGGAGGAGAAGGTCGGTGAAGCGGCGTTCCGCGACAAGGTCCTCGCTCTGGACCACGTCCGCGGAATGCAACGCGAAGGCCGCCATGGAAATGTCGGCATCGGCGGAGATAGGATCGAGGCGTTCGACGATCGCCTTCCGCCGGTCGTTGAACGATGCCGTCTCCAACGTCAGCATCCTGCCGTCGTCGGTCAACTGGGCGACCAGGAGCATGTCTGCTTGGACGACGAGAGAAGCCAATTCGCAGGCGTCGTGGAGTAACACGGAGAAATCCGGTCCCGCCGCCACGCATCGCCCGAATGCCGACACGGCCGACAAATAGTCGACCGTCTCACGCCCCTCCACGGACTGCTGGATCAGGCCGGAGAACAACGGAGATGAATCGGCAAAGCTAGCGGCGGTGCTTGGACTGTCGGACGAGAGCATCGCAATAAGATATGGTGTGCCTGGAAAGTGTCGAGCGAGCGAATCCTGGGCGCGGCGAGAGCCTTCCCCCTCTTGAGAAGAGTAGGTTGCAGAGAGATGCCGTGTCGGGTGGGGGCGAGAAATCATGTTCGCAGCACCGTGTTGACCACGTGCGGAGACTCGTGCATTTTGCGCCCTGTTCCAGTTGCGCGGAATCTGCAAGAATACCCAGGCAATCGACCAAATCATGTTTTTCCAGACTTTGGAGGGACCGCTCGATGGATTCCGCCCGGTTCGTGGTCATCGCGACATGCGTGTTCTATTTGTTTTCCCCGTCGTTTTGGGGGGCCTTTGCGGCGGAGCCGCCTTCGGAGCCCGAAGTCATTTCTGATACCATGCCCACCTACGATTCCGTGAACCGTCTTTCCGATTCCGTGACGCTGGCCGCTCTTTCCAACGGCCTGACAGTGATTGTCCAGGAGAACCACGTGGCGCCCGTCGCCACGGTTCGCTGCTTTGTCAAGAACACGGGGAGCGCCTTCGAGGGGCGGTACCTGGGGGCCGGCCTGAGCCACGTGCTTGAACATGTCGTGGCCGGCGGCTCGACCTCCCGACGCAACGAGAAGGAGATCGAGCAGATCATCGATCGGTTCGGCGGAGCGACGAATGCCTTCACGTCCACCAACATGACGGCCTATTTCATTGATTGTCCCGCCAAGAACGTGGACACTTGCATCGAGTTGATCGCCGATTCCATGCAGCACATCATTTTCGAGCCGTCCGAATTCGAGCGGGAGTTGAAGGTGGTTCGTCGCGAGTTGGCCGACGGCGAGGCCAACCGCCGGCGCGTTCAGTGGAAACTGCTGAATCAGACGATCTACACGACCAATCCGGTTCGGCATCCGGTGATCGGTTACCTTGATGTGTTGAACAGCACGACCAACGAGACCATTGTTGATTTCTACCGCCGGCGTTACGTGCCGAACAACCAGGTGTTTGTTGTTGTGGGCGACGTGGACACGGACCACGTTCTGGAGCAGGTTGCCCTGCAGTTTGCCGACACGAAGCGAGCGCCGGAAACTGTGGTGACCATGCCCGAGGAGCCGCAGCAGGTTTCTCCTCGCGAGGCGATCCACGAAATGGACGGCTCGACCTACGACATGGCGTTGGCCTGGCCCACGGTGCGGCTCTCCCATCCTGACCTGTACGCCCTCGACGTGGCGGCCTACATCCTGTCGGAGGGCGACAGCTCTCGTCTTGTTCGGCGTTTGAAATACGACGAGCAACTGGCCCTGGCGATCCAGTCGGCCAGCTACACTCCCTTTTTCGTTCGGGGCTGGTTCGGGGTTCTGGCCGTGGCGCCGCCCGATCGCTGGGAGAAGCTCTCGGAAGAAATCCTTCAGGAAGTGTACCGTCTCCGCGACGAGTTGGTCAGCGAGGAAGAACTGGAGAAGGCAAAGAAGCAAAAGGCCGCCGAGTTGGTATTTGGCCAACAGACCGTCCAGCAGATGGCCGACAGCCTGGGGCGGAGTTTCATCTCGACGGGCGATCCGCTTTTTGACGAACAATACGTCCAGGGCATTGAGCAGGTGACGGCGGAGCAGATTCGGGAGGTTGCCCGCAAGTACTTCCGTCCCGAACGGCTCAACCGTGTAATCATCGCGCCGCCCGGCGGAGGCCCCGAGGAGACCGAGAAGAGCCAGGTGGCGGCCGAGTCCGAAGTCCGGGCCGTCAAGATGGCGAACGGCCTGCGTGTGCTGGTTCGCCGCGCCGCGCATCTTCCCATGGTCAACATTCAGGCCTACGTGATCGGCGGAGGGCTGGTCGATACGCCCAAGACGGCCGGACGATCGTCACTCGTGGCGGCCATGCTCGACAAGGGAACGGCCCAGCACTCCGCCCAGGAGATCGCCGGCTACTTCGACTCGATCGGAGGCCGGATGAGTTTCAGTTCGGGCCGTAGTACAGTTTACGGCAGTGCCACCGTGCTCCGCGACGACTTCGACAAGGCGGCGTCCCTCTTCGCGGACTGCTTCACCCATCCGGCCTTTCCCGAGGAGGAGTTTGCCAAGGTCAAGACGCTGGCCCTCGGCGCCATCCAGCGGCGTCGCGACAATCCCCAGCAGGAGATCCTCGAGTTCTTTTATGACAACCTGCCCGCGGACAGCCCCTACCATGTCCTCCAGGGCGGCAAGACAGAAACGGTTGAGCCGCTCACGGTCGAGGACCTCCGCAAACTCCACCGGGAACTGTTTGCCCCCGAGAACATGCTTGTGACGGTCTTCGGCGACATCGATCCGGACGCGGCACTGAAACTGGTCGCCGAAACGTTCGGCAAGCTGCCGGCCGCCCCTGGTTTCCAGCCCATCACGTTCGATCGCAACAACGCGATTCCCGAATCGGTCGATCGCCATCTGCAGACCGGCAAACCGACCGGCATGATCGTGATGGGCTATCCGGGCGTGAGCGTGCGCGATGAAAAGGAATACGCCGCCATGGTGCTCCTCGATGCGATCACCTCCGGCTACAGCTATCCCGGCGGTTGGCTCCATAACGAACTGCGGGGGGAAGGGTTGGTCTACTACGTCCATGCCCTCCAGATCACCGGCCCGGCTCCCGGCTATTTCATCGTCATTTCCCAGGTGGCTCCCGACAAGATAGGGGAAGCCGTCGAACGGATCCGGAAGAACCTCGACAAGGCCAAAGCGGGCGACATCTCGGACGAAGAGTTCGAGCGGGCCAAGGAAATGGTGATTGCCCTGCACGCCCAGGAGAACACCACCATCAGTGCCCAGGCCCAGCAGGCCGCGTTGGATGACCTCTACGGCCTGGGCCTCGGCTACGACAAGACCTTCGACACTCGTATCAATGCTGTCACGAAGGAAGACGTTATCGCCGTTGCCAAGAAGTACCTGAACCACCACGTCCTGGTCACCAGTTCGCCGAACGAGAAGCGTTAACCGTGGCGGTGGCATCCCTGTCGCCGAGCTCGATCGCAATCGCGACACTCCGCCCATCCTGTCTCTCCGTTTTCACCCCCCTGGAGGAACGAACCATGAAGAAGCAGAAATCCGGCTCGGTTACTCGTCGTCAGATGCTCGGCGCCTCGCTTGGCGTGGCGGCTGCGACGGTTGGATCTCAGGTTCAGGCGGCTTCCTGGCGCAAAGACAGCCTCAAGGGCAAGAAGGTGCTCGTTGGGATCGGCGAGTTCAGCGAGGGCATGGAGACCTACTACATGGTCTACCGGCTCAAGGAGGAAGGGATCATTCCCGTGATAGCCGCCTCGGCAGTGAAGGCCGTGAAGACGGTGGTCCACGACTTCGAACCCCAGTACTCGAACTACACGGAGAAGCCCGGCTACTTCATCCAGTCGGACATCGCCTACAAGGACGTGAATCCGGCGGACTACGATGCCATGCTGATTCCGGGTGGCCGGGGCCCGGAGGAGATGCGCCAGTTGGACGACGTTCTCAAGATCGTGCGTTACTTCATGGACAAGGACCTTCCCCTAGGCACGATGTGCCATGGTCCCCAGGTTCTCTGGGCGGCCGGTTCGGTGAAGGGTCGCAAGATGACCTGCTACTACGCCATTCGGCCCGACATGGAGCTGGCCGGTGCCCAGTTCTTCGACCAGCCCGTAGTCGTCGACGGGAAGTTTGTCAGTTCGCGTGGCTGGCCTGACTTGCCCGATTTCATGCCCGCGTTCCTCGACGTGCTGGCCGCCGCAGGGTGATTCAAGTGGAGGTGGCCCCATGTCGGAGGGGCAAAAGCGAGAAGGTGAGCCCGTCGGACCGGACGCCGAGATCTGCCTGTGCTTCCACGTGACCCGCCGCAAGGTCGAGAACTTCATCCGTGTGGAGCGGCCTCGCCGTGCCGCCCAATTGAGTGAGTGCTTTGGGGCCGGTACCGGCTGTGGTTGGTGCCGCCCCTTTCTTGAGCAGCTCTTCGCGGCGTCCAGCGATCAGGCGAGCGGGTCGGAGTTCAACGCCATGACGCCCGAGGAGTATGCGCGGAGGCGCGAGGCCTATCGCGAATCCAAACGCGGCGAAGACGGGTAGCTTCCCGCCACTCCGCGCCCTCCGGCAGCTTACGAAAACGCCCTGCCTGTTCATTTTGCTTGCGATCAATTAAGATGGACATCTTAGCGATTGCCGTCATGGGGGGGCAGGTTCGATACGTTCCCCATTGCGGTCCAACCCGACAACTCGCAAACCCGAGGGCTGATGATGGCTCGCAAAGTCGTTAATAGAAGAGAGTTACGCGAGGAAGCCGAAGCCGCCGAGAAGTTGGGGGCGACAAAAAAGAAGAAGGCAGCCACCAAGAAGAAGACCACCCGAAAGAGTCGTGCCAAGTCCGCCAAGGAGGTTCGTCTCAAGGCATTTTGGGGGGTATACAGCCAGTCCCTCACTCCCGTGGCGATGTTCGAGTACGCTCAGCGCAAAGAAGCGGACAAGAAGGCCAAGGAGCTTACCGAGTCGAAGAAGAGTCCCCATTTCGTGCAGATGTTCAAGAAAGTCATCGACGAATAACGCGTCCTCGGAATTCGCCGGACGTGCTTTTCCTGAACTGCTTGCTTCATGTGGCGGTTGGCGTCCGGCTCGGCCTTCTCCCCCTGCCGCTTGACGGGTCCGTTCATCACGGATTAATCTTTGGATTCTTGGTTTCCGACGAGATGGTGCAGAAAGCGGGGCCAGGGCTCGCGTGGCGTTTCTTCGGAGACCGGTGAGGTATGAGTCCTGGGCCGTTATTCTGATGCGCATACCTCTTCATGTAGAGCTTGAGTAATGCCAGGTCTCTTACGCTCCGCGATTATCGCCGCTTTGCTCGCTGCCATGCCGACCTTTCTGGGCTGTGGCAAGAAGGCGGAGCCGCCGGTCGAGAAATCTCCCATTCGTCAGATCGACACGACCACCCTGCCTCCCTTGGGCGAGTATACGCCGCCCCTGGACGGCGGACGGATCGAAATCGCCGGCCCGAAAGGATGGGAGCTGGTTGCCAGAACCAAAGGCTACGTTGTTCGGTTCCTGGGAAGCTCTGACGATCAATATCCGATGATCCTCGTCAAGGCGGAGGATGCCACGACGGGCCCCCTCACCACGGAGAACGTCGTCGCCTTCGCCGAATCGAGGGCTCCCGCTCAGCCCGCAGTAATCGGCCCCTACACGGGGGTCCTCCAGTTGAAGCGAGCGAAGGAACCCAACACGATCGATCGCATCCTTGAACGGTTGGTTTTCACCACGGTGGTCGGCGAGCGAACCTATTCCCTGGAGCTACGTACACGACAGGATCGGCTCCAGGAGTCCCAGGACATGCTGTTCGCCGCCGTGGCCGGAATGCGGAAGATCCAGGCGGAGCCGAGCGAACCTGCAGAAGACAAGACATCGGGCGAGACGAGCCCAGAGAAGGCGGACGAGGAGAAGGCGGACGAGGAGAAGGCCGAAAAGGACGACGCGCAGAAAGAATTGGAAAAGATCTTCGAGTAAGGCAAATTGAGGCGGATGATGGCAAAAGAACTCGACGTTTACCGCGATTGGCTCGGCATCAAAGAAGCAAGCAGGCCGCTCAGCAACTACCAACTGCTGCGTCTTCCCCCGTTTGAAGATGACACGTCGAAGATCCGGACTCACTACCGGAAGATGAACGAGCACGTGCGCAAGTTCGGCACCGGAGAGTACGCCGAGCAGTCGCAGATGTTGCTCAACGAGTTGGCCAAGGCGATGCTTTGCCTGACCGACCTTCAGCGGAAGCGGGAATACGACGCGTCGCTGGGCCGGGAAACCGCCGACGAAGGACGCCGCCGCAGCCTGGGAGAAATCCTTCTTGCCTCGAAGGTCATCAATCAGGAACAACTGGAAAAGGCGAGCAACTTCTCGGACCTGGTCGGCGTCGAGCTGCATCAGGCCGTGCTGCAGCAGAAACTCGCCGAGCCCGAAGCCGTCATGATGGCTTATGCCGAGTCGATCGGGCTGCCTTATCTCGATTTGAAGGATATCGGCGTGAGCGCTGAACTGGCCGCTCAGATTCCGCCCACGCTGGCGCGTCAGCATTCCTTCGTGCCGTTGATGGCCGACGCGAAGCACCTGCTCATCGCGTCGCCCACGCCGCTTGTGCCCGACGTGGAAGAAGAGTTGCGATTGCGGTTCGAGATGCCGGTCCGCACAGTGCTCTGCACACCGTCGCAGGCGAACGAGGCGATCGCGGACTTCTTCCCTCGCGACGCGCCGGATCCCGGTCCTGTGAAGGCCAAGAAGAAAGGCAAGGACAAGGGGAAGGGCAAAGAGAAGCCTGCCAAGGCCGCCAAGCAGGCCAAGGACGAGGACGAGAGCGAACCTCTTTCATACGAAGAGTTCAAGAAGCGGCGGATCACGGGTTCCGCCATCGCCTTGAACGTCACCTTGTGGCTCACCGTTGCCGCCCAATACTTCATGGCGGGGGACGAGGTCGTGTCACCGATCCGAATGTTTGGGCTGGGGATCGTGGCCGGACTGGTCGTTGGCGGGATTGCCTGGGGCATGCTCTCGAAGCGTTAGACCAACGGAATTGCCGGCAGTGAAGGATCGAGATGCCGCACGAAGGGCTTGCCCTTAAAAACGCCGGTTTGCATTCGCCAGTCGGACACCGCCCCCTTCGTCACTTGGCAATCCGCGGAGGCCGGCGGCTGGCGGGCTCGGTTCAGGTCGGCGGTTCCAAAAACGCGGCCCTTCCGGTTATGGCCGCGGCGATTCTCGCCGAGGAGCCGGTTCGCCTACTCGGGGCGCCTGCTCTGGATGACGTGGAGACCCTTTTCGCGGTTCTCCGCCGGCTTGGGATGGCTGTCCGTCGCGATGCTAGCGGCGTCCTGACGCTGGCGACGATCAATCCGCGGCCCTTTCACACGGGTTACGCCCACATGCGGCGGATGCGGGCCAGTTTCTGCGTGCTGGGGCCGCTCCTGGCACGGCGCGGCCGAGCCGTTGTTTCGCTTCCCGGCGGCTGCCATATCGGGCCCCGACCGGTGGACCTCCATCTCAAAGGGCTTGCGGCCCTGGGCGCCGACATCCGCATCCGGAAGGGCAACGTGGTCGCCCGAGCGTCGCGACTTCGCGGGGCACGCATCGATCTGGCAGGCCCTTTCGGCCCCACGGTGACCGGCACCGCCAACGTGATGAGCGCCGCGGTTCTCGCCCGAGGCGTGACGACGATCACCTCTGCGGCTGTCGAACCGGAAATCGAGGATCTCGGACGGTTTCTCAATCGGCTTGGCGCCTCCATTGGAGGATTAGGGACGCCAACCTTGACGATTCGCGGTGTCGAGCAACTTGGCGGCGGCGAGCATCGTATTATCCCGGACCGGATTGAAGCCGCCACGTTGCTCATGGCCGCCGCCATTACCCGGGGACACGTCACGGTCGTCGGGGCGGACGCCTCGCATCTGGCTGCGGATCTGGAACAGTTGGACGCCGCCGGGTTCCGCCTGGACATTCAGCCAGACGTCGTTTCGCTCGCGGCCGACCGGCCGGCTCGTCCCAGCCACATCACAGCGCAGCCCTATCCGGGAACTCCCACGGATGTCCAGGCTCAATGGACTGCCTTGCTGACCTTGGCGCCTGGCCGAAGTCGTGTCACAGACACCGTCTTTCCACAGCGATTTCAGCACGTGGCCGAACTTCAACGACTGGGAGCGGATGTGCGGGCCGACGGGGCGAGCGCCGTCTTGCGCGGCGTCGGGTGTTTGGAAGGAGCGACTGTTCGCGCGACGGACCTTCGGGCGGGGGCCGCCCTTGTCCTGGCCGGACTCGCTGCGGAAGGAGAGACGATTGTCTCCGGCTTGAACCACCTCGATCGCGGTTACGAAGGCCTGGATGAGAAACTGGCTTGCCTGGGGGCGGACATCCACCGGATCAATTGACGGATCGTTTTTTCAAGAAATCCGTGTTTTTGCCAATCCAATCCCCAAGATCCTCACTTTCCGGGCGAAGTACAATCTAGCCGGGAAGGTAGGCCCCGGCGGAGTCTCTTCGACGTTTGTGGCACAGGACTGAAGCCGTATCAGAAAAGCGTTTCTCGCTGCGCGCTCGGCAGGAAAGGAGCCGAACCGCGTGCTCCACTCAGTCATTCGACACCGACGACCAATTCTTGGATGGGGAGTTCAACAATGCAATTCGTTCGACCGATCGGGGTCGCCCTTCTCGGGGTGGCCATGGCTGCTTCCAGTGCCTTTGCGGCGGACAAGATGCCGCCTGCAAGCCAGTGGATGCCTGGCGGCGCCCTCGTTGCCATTGACGTGTCGGAGGCCGGCGACATTCTCGACCTGGTGCTTGGCGATGAGATGATTGCGACCGTGGCCGCTATGCCGGCATTCCAGGAGAAGGAGCAATCCGGCGAATTGGGCCAGTTCAAACAGGTGGTGGGCTTTTTCGAGGCGCACCTGGGGACGGACTGGAAGACGGCGGCTCGCACGTTGCTCGGCGGCGGAGCAACCCTGGCCGCTTATCCTGACCAGACCGTAGTTCTTATCGTTGACAGTACGGACGCCGCCTTGTTGGAGCGATTTCGTGATTTCGCGACCGTGGCTGCCAAGGGCGAGGCTGCCAAGAAGGGGGCTGGCAACGCGATCAACTCGCGGGAGTACCGCGGGGTGACGGGCTGGACCTTCGGCGGGAAGGAAGCCCACGCGGTGATCGGCAGCCGCCTGGTCATCGCCAACAAGTCAGACGGCCTCAAGGCGGTGGTCGACCTGCGGGAGGACGGCGGCGCCAGCCTGGCCGACCAGGACGAATTCAAGGCCGCCAAAGCCGCGGCAGGACCCAAGGCCGATGCCTTTCTGATGGTCAACATGGCTGCCCTCAAGCAGGCCCCCAAGGTTCAGCAGGGCCTCGACAAGTTCGCCAATCCGGTGGGAAGCCTGCTCCTGGCCGGTGTGGCCGAGTCGATGCGAGCGGCCAACGTTGTGACCTTGGCCCTGGACGTCAACGACGACGTGGTTTCGCTCGCCGCCATGAGCGACGGCAAGGTCGACCCGGAGAAGAGTTCGGTTGCTTTCGCTCAGACCTCTGAAGACCACGGGGCGCTGCCCAACCTGACGGTTCCCGGATTTCTGGCCGGCTTGAGCCTCTACCGCGACATGCACGGCTTCTACGCCGCCAAGGACGACCTTTTCCCCGAACGCACGAGCCAACTGATCTTCTTTGAAAACATGATGGGGATCTTTTTCTCAGGGCGAGACCTGACCGACGAGGTCCTGGCCGAAACGGGACCCGAAATCCGCCTGCTTGTGGCTCAGCAGAAATACGACGAAGCGACGGGCACCCCGAAAACGCAGCTCCCGGCCTTCGCCGCGATCCTCCGCATGAAGAACCCAAAGGAGTTCTCCGGCGTGATGGAGGAAGCCTGGCAGAAGGCCGTGGGCCTGGTCAATTTCACCCGAGGCCAGCAGGCGGAGCCGGGCTTGGTCATCGATCGGCCCGTCCACGGCGACACCCAATTCACCGTGGCCCGCTTTCGTCCGCCCGAGGTCGAGGAACGTTCGGACGCCGATATTCGCTTCAACTTCAATCCGGCCCTGGCCATGCCCGACGGCTACCTGATCCTCAGTTCCACCGAGGGCCTCGCCCGCGACCTGATCGACGCGGTGAAGCAGGAAACCTCAAAAACCCTGGCCGGGATGCAGGAAATCCACAGCCTTGCGGAAGTGGACGGGACGAATCTTGCGTCGATTCTCCAGGCAAACCGCGAGCCGCTGATCCGCAACAACATGATTGAGGAAGGCCACTCGCGCGACCAGGCCGAAACGGCCATCGACACCTTGCTCGCCGTCCTGGGCCACCTCGGCCGCACCCGCTTCGAGATTCGCAACGAATCCGGGGCAACCCAGGCACGGTTTGTCGTCGAACTGAAACTCGCCGCCAAGTAGGAGCCAGCCATGAGTGTTCCTACCGACAACCTGAGTCGTGCCGCGAAGGATCCTGCGTGGGCCTGGGCACGCTACGAGCCCGTTGATGACCAGGGCTGGAACGTGGGTCTGGCTGCCCACTTGCTGGCTCGAGCGGGGTTCGGATCGAACCTGGCGGAACGAGAAAGGGCGGTTGCAGACGGGCCGCAGAAAACGATCGACCGACTCGTCCATCCGCCAGAAGATCTCGACGCTTTCGAGCAGACCTACGCCGAGTATGAACGGGCTTCGGAGGGGTCCATCGACGCTCTCCGGGCCTGGTGGCTGCGGCGGATGATCGAGACGCCCTTCCCGTTGCTGGAAAAACTCACCTTGTTCTGGCACGGTCATTTTGCCGTCAGCCAGAACGAGGTGGGACGCAGTCCGCTCATGCAGCGGCACGTTCAACTCCTGCGCGAGTACGCCCTTGGCCCCTTTCGATCGCTCCTCCAGGCCGTCATGGTCGATCCGGCCATGCTGCTCTGCCTGGAGGCCCAGAAGAGTCGCAAGGCCACACCATCGCTGACGCTCGCACGCACGCTGCTGGGCACGTTCACCGTTGGCGAGGGGAACTACACCGACCGCGATGTGGCCGAGACGGCCCGGGCCTTCACCGGCTGGTTTGTCCATCGCACGCGCCGCCAGTTCTACGATCGCGAATTCGACGACGGCGAGAAGGAAATCCTCGGCAAGAAGGACAACTTCACCACCGAGTCGGCCCTCGACTGGATTGCCGACCAGAGAGCCGCGTCGCGCACCGTCGTGCGCATGCTCTATCGACAGTTCGTGTCGGAGACGGACGAGCCCGGTGACGAGTTGCTCGATCCGCTGGTCGACTCCCTTGCCGCGGGTGGCGACGTGTTGGCCACGGTGGAAACGATGCTCCGCTCGAACCTGTTCTTCTCGCCCTTTGCCCCGCAGTGTCGCGTCAAGTCGCCCGTCGAGTTCGCCCTTGGCCTGGCCCGGTGCTTTACGGATCGGATCGCCACCCAGAATCTGGGCCCAAGCCTGGCCGGGATGGGCCAGGATTTGTATAACCCGCCGACCTCGGCTGGATGGCCCGGCGGGCTGGATTGGCTCAACGACGCGTCGATCGTTGGGCGACATCGCCTGGCCGCTGAAATGCTGGCTCCAGAGGGCAAGAGTCTCTACGACCTTAACGTGCAGTCGTTTGCGGTGGCCCACGGTAAAACCGACCTGGCCGCCTCGCTGCCCTTTTTCACGGATCTCCTGCTGCCGGACAGCGATGCAGCGGTCGAAATGACAAGCACTCCCGAGCGGTTGGAAGACCTTGTTCTCGCAATCGCTTGCTTGCCGGATTACCAGTTAACTTGACCTCTTTCGTAGCGGTGGCATCCTTGCCGCCGAGTCGACGAGACTTTTACGGCGGCAGGGATGCCACCGCTACGAACCACAGGCTGAAGCCTGGACTCCAACAAATGTAGCAGGCACGCTCCGCCGTGCGGTCCGCCAAGCAGACCAACGAGGTTTTTCGGCGGCAAGGATGCCACCGCTACGAACAGCAGGCTGAAGCCTGGACTCCAACAAATGTAGCAGGCACGCTCCGCCGTGCGGTCCGCCAAGCAGACCAACGAGGTTTTTCGGCGGCAAGGATACCACCGCTACGAACCATAGGCTGAAGCCTGGATTCCAACCATGGAGATAAACAACCATGACCACGTCACGACGTGACTTCCTGAAAGCGGCAACGGCCGTTCCCGCGGTGCTCTCCTTTGGTTCCGCGGCCCCGGCCCTTCTCAGGCGGGCCGCCGCAGCCGATCCGACCCCGGATAGCGACCGTGTGCTGGTCGTTGTCCAACTGGCGGGCGGCAACGACGGGCTCAACACGGTTGTGCCCTACGACAACGACGAGTATGGCCGGGGGCGAAAGACGCTCCGACTCACCAAGCGTGAGGTGCTTCCCATTAGTTCCGACTTGGGACTCCATCCCGAGATGACGGCCTGCCGGAAGCTGTTTGATGACGGGCGTTTGGCCTTTGTGCAAGGCACGGGCTATCCCCATCCCAGTGGAGACCACGGCGGATCGATGCGGATCTGGCAGACCGCTCGACTCGATGCCGAGGTGCATCAAACCGGGTGGCTGGGCCGGACGGTCGATGCCTTGGACGACAGGACCTCGGCGGGCGGAGTGTTCGTCGGTTCCATTTCCCGACCGCTCACGATCAATCCGACCAGATCGATCGTTCCGCACGTTCGGCGGATTGAGAGCTGGCAGCTTCCCTCTGAAGAAGATCCCATCGCTCAAGGCGGCCGGGACATGCCGGCGCTGCTGGCAGAAGTTGCCCGCCGCACGCAGGTCGCCAAGGCGCATGCCGTACGGGTGGAAGAGGTTGTTTGTTCCAGTCCGCGGCAGGAGTATCCCGACACGCCGCTGGGGGCGAATCTTCGGATTGTGGCCCAGTTGATCGAAGCGAACGTGGGCGTGCGAATCTTCAACACGGAGCTTGGCGGTCCGCCGCCGGGCGGCTTCGACAACCACGCGGGCCAGAAGGACAATCACGCAGCCCTGCTCCATCAACTCTCCGAGGCCGTGGGGGCCTTCGTCGCCGACCTGAAGCGTCACGGACTGCTCGACCGAGTGGTGCTCGTCACATTTTCCGAGTTCGGTCGGACGATCGCCGAGAACGGGCGTCGCGGCACGGGCCACGGTTCTGCCGCTCCCATGTTGCTTGTCGGCGGCAAGATCCGCCCGGGCCTGATTGGCGACCATCCCGACATGACCCAACTGGAAAACGGCGGCCCCAAGTACCACACCGACTTCCGCCGCGTTTACGCCACGCTGCTCGACCAGTGGTTGGGCATCAACAGCCAGAAGATCCTTGGAGAGAGGTTCCAGCCAGTTGGACTGTTCGGCTAAACGAGCGATGCGACTTAATGCAATCCGAACTCACCGAGGACGTGCTGGGCCAGAACATTGCCGCCATAGCCAACGACAATGAGCACTGTCATCCATCGCCACTTGCGACGCCAGCAGAGCCAGGCTGCCCCAATCCACACAAGATTACTGACGAAGTACAAGCTCGTCGCAAAGAGAAGAAGGGGCGGGATGCTGCGACCACTTTTCAGGAGTTGGACTGAAGCGACAATGAGCATCGCCGGAGCACAGAGGGCTCCGATCGAGCCAAGGAAAGACAGCAGTACGACGGGGATGATTCGCCATCGTGTCCGACGAGGCGTTTCCTCGCACGACTCACTTGGGCGAAGCGTAAGGATTGACTCCGTCGTTGGTCGCCATTCGAGTCTCTCCCCCTTGACGCAGTCGCTGACAGCCCTCGCTCGCGAACTTCACCAACCACCGCAAAGCACTTCTTCAGATTAGTGGTCCGTCTCAACTCTCCCCTTGCGGGCCGCTCGTGTCTTCCATGTCATCGATGTAGCGGCGCAGACGCTCGTTCTCGTCGGTCACGTGGCGCAGCTTGAGCATGTTGTCCACTCGCTTGGTCAGTTCGAGCTTGTTGACGGGTTTGCTGAGGAAGTCGTCGCAGCCGGCGGCCACGGCCCGCTCGATGTCGCCCAGTTCGTCCAGGGCCGTCACCACGAGGATCATGATGTCCCGTGTCTTGGGGTCGGCTTTGACTTTCTCGCAGACCTCGAACCCGCTCAGCTTGGGCATCATGATGTCGAGGAGGATCAGGTCGGGCTGAAAGGACGCCACCTTGTCGAGCGTGTCCTGGCCGTCCACGGCGATGGCGATTTCGCAGTCGCAATCGCTCAGGTAAACCTCCAGCAACTCCACGTTCGTGGGGTTATCATCGGCGATCAGAATCTTGCTCTTCGACATGGCACGTTTCTTCAGACTGGCGGGAAACGGGGGGTATGGGCTATCAAACCCCTGATTATACGGCCTGACGGCGGAATCGAGAATACCGCCCGTTGGAGTCCAGGCTTTAGCCTGCATTCCTGCCCCAAACCACTTTCCCGCAACGTCGTCGATACGGGATCCCCGGATTCCGAACGCTCACACGGGTGTCGAAACAGGCTAAAGCCTGGACACCAACACAGCAGGCTGAAGCCTGGACTCCAACGACGAGTCCAGCATCATGCCTGCTTGCGAGAAAGGGCGATGCGGCGGCGGGCCAGGTCGACTTCCAGCACTTTCACACGCACCACGTCGCCTACGGAAACCACGTCGCTGGGATCTTGGACGAACCGGTTGTCGAGTTCCGAAATGTGCACCAGCCCATCCTGGTGAACGCCTACGTCGACGAAGGCGCCAAATCGCGTGACGTTCGTCACCACGCCTTCCAGGACCATTCCCTCGCGGAGGTCTTCCAGTTCGTGGACGTCGTCGGCAAAGGTGGCGATCTTGAACTCGTTGCGGGGGTCGCGGCCCGGCTTGGCCAACTCGCTCAAGATGTCGCGAACGGTGGGCAGACCCACGTCGCCGGTTGCGAAATCCTCGGCCTTCAATCGCGAGGCGAGCGAGACGTTGCCCACCAGTTGGCTCGTGTTCACCTTCAAACTGGTTGCCATCCGTTCGACGACTGCATAACTCTCGGGGTGGACGGCCGAGTTGTCGAGGGGCTGCTTCCCTTCACGAATCCGCAGGAAGCCGGCGGCCTGTTCGAAGGCCTTGGGTCCGAGCTTGGGCACCTTTCGGATCTGCCGCCGGTCGGCGAACCGGCCGTTCGTGTCGCGATGGCTCACGATCGCCTGGGCCAGCTTGGGCCCGATGCCGGCCACGTAGGAGAGCAGGGAGGCACTGGCCATGTTCACGTCGACGCCCACCGAGTTCACGCACGACTCGACTTCCCAGTCGAGCGACTTCTTGAGCCGCGTCTGGTTCACGTCGTGCTGGTACTGGCCCACGCCGATGGCCTTGGGGTCGATCTTGACCAGTTCCGCCAGCGGGTCCTGGAGTCGTCGGGCGATGCTCAAAGCGCCGCGGACGGTCACGTCGAGATCGGGATGCTCCTTGGCCGCCGTCTCGCTGGCCGAGTAGATCGACGCTCCCGACTCGCTCACCACGACCTTGGTCACGTCGAGTTTCTCTTCACGCAGCAGTTTGGTGACGAACATGTCCGTTTCCCGCGAGGCCGTGCCGTTGCCGATGGCGATCAGTTTGGCGTCGTGGCGGACGATCAGGTCCTTGAGCGTGGCGGCGGCCTTCTGGGTGTCGTTGCGAGGCGGCGTGGGAAAGATCGCGGTGTTGGCCAGGTACTTGCCCGTTTCGTCGATGACGGCCACCTTGCAGCCGGTACGAAAGCCCGGATCGATGCCGATGGTCACCTTCGGACCGGCAGGCGGCGCCAACAGCAACTCGCGAAGGTTCTTGGCGAAAACGCCGATCGCCTCCTCGTCGGCCTTCTCCTTCAATTCCTGCAAGACGGCCGACTCGGTGGCCGGCATGAGCAGACGCTGGTAGCAATCATCGACGGTGGCCAGCAACTCCTTGTGGAATTCGAACTGGGGATTGCGGACAAGGTCCTGCTTGAGGCGGCGGCCCACGTAGTCGTCGTCGAGGGCCACTCCCACACGCAGGAGGCCTTCCGCTTCGCCGCGTTTCATGGCCAGGAAGCGGTGCGACGGGATTCGCTTGCACGGCTCGCGGTGGTCGAAGTACATCTCGAATTTGGGCGGCCTCCTCCTTCTTGCCCCGCTTCACCAGGGAAACGACCTGGCCCGACTGGGCCGCGTGCTTGGCCAGCCAGCCGCGGGTGTGCGCGTCTTCCGACCATTGCTCGGCCACGATGTCGCACGCCCCCTTGCAGGGCGGCCGCTTCGTCGGGAACCCTCCTTGTCGGGCGAAACAAAGGGACGCAGCGCCTCGCTTCGCGATTTCCCCAACCGCTCCTGCTTGAGCAGCAGGTCGGCCAGGGGCTGGAGACCCCGCTCGCGGGCGATCGTGGCTCGAGTCCGCCGCTTGGGTTTGAAGGGAAGATAGAGGTCTTCCAGCGTCTTCTTGTCGTCGCAGTCTTCGATTTGGCGCCGCAGCTCGTCGGTCAGTTGGCCTTGCTCGTCGATCGTTTTCAGGATGGTGGTCTTGCGGGCCGCCAGTTCCCGGGCCTTGTCGATCGCTTCCGCCACCGCCCGGAGGGCGATCTCGTCCAGGGCTCGGGTGGCCTCTTTCCGATACCGGGCGATGAAGGGAATCGTGTTGCCGGCTTCGAGCAATTCGATCGTCGCGCGAACCTGATCCTCACCGACCCCTAGCGCGGTCGCAATGGCGGTGATCGTTTTGTCCAAATCGAAGCAATCGAAAGAGGTGTCTGCCATCGTCCGTCCATGCAGTGAGGGTGAGGTGAGCGCTTTCCGGATCATACCCGCAAACTGCCCCCATTCCTAGCGGGATGAGGAGGCGGCCGATCCTGCTTGGCCTAGCAGGTGGATCTTGAGGAGGAGGACGCAAGTCGGACTGTGGGTGATTCGTCCGTCCATCACACGGGAGACGGCTTCCGCTTGGGGAATCGTCACGCGGCGAATCAACTCGGTTCCTTCCGGGCGGCACTCCACTTCCGTCAAACCTTCGGCAAGGTAAAGCCGGGTAGGGGAGAAGACGATCGTCGTGAAGGGATCGACCGAGCCCAGGTCGGTCCAACGTTCGGCCTTCAGTCCGAGTTCCTCCTCCAGTTCCCGTTCGGCCGTTTCGAGGGCATCTTCTCCAGATTCAATCCCACCGCTGACAGCCTCGATCGAGTTTCGCCCGACCGCGTAGTGGAATTCATCGGTCAGGTAGAGGATACCTTGTTCATCCCGGGCAACGACGCAAACGCCCGCCTTCATGCGAATGACACAGTGGGTTCCTCCCTTGCCGTCCGGGCGAATCACGTCATCTCGTTGTACCTCGATCCAGGGATCGCGATAGACGTTCTTCGATCCGAGAATCTTCCAAGGGCCGTGCGGTTTCACGGGGTATCCTCCTTGTGAGCGAAATGCCGTGGAGTTTCCGGGAAGTCGTCAATTCTCCGCGACTTTCCAATCGAGTCCGTTTCGCTTCACGGTGCGATAGAGCGTGTCGCGTTCCACAGGGGTCCGGCCCGCCTCACGAATCAGAGATTCGAGCTGCCCGACGCTGAGGATTTCCGGGGCCGTGCTGCCGGCGTCGTGGTGGATCCGCTCGTGGCGAACTGTTCCGTCCAGATCGTCGGCCCCGTAGCCCAGGGCGATCTGGGCTGTGGGCACGCCGAGGGAGATCCAATAGGCCTTCATGTGCGGGACGTTGTCGAGCATGAGCCGGCTGACGGCCATGGTGCGGAGGTCGTCCAACCCGGTTGGGCGCCTCAGGTGAGACAGCTCAGTCCCCTCGGGGTGGAAGGCTAAGGGAATGAACGTTTGGAAGCCACCGGTTTCGTCCTGCAAGGTTCGCAAACGGAGGAGGTGATCGACCCGCTCCTCAGGCGTTTCGACGTGACCGTAGAGCATGGTGGCATTCGTCTTCAGGCCCAGGCGGTGGGCCGTGCGGTGGACATCGAGCCAGGTATCGGCATCCGCTTTGGCCGGGCAGATTTCCTGGCGGACCCTCGGGGCGAAGATCTCGGCTCCGCCGCCCGGCAGGCAACATAGTCCCACGTCGATTAGTTCCTCGAGAATGCTCTCTGCTGTGCGTCCGGTGAGCTGAGCAAAACGCATGATCTCCACGGCCGTCCACGCCTTGAGCATCAGCCGGGGGAACGACTCGTGGAGCCGAGCCAGGAGGTCGCGATACCACGGGAAGGGCTTGTCGGGATGGACGCCGCCGACGATGTGGATTTCCGTGCAGCCGTTTTCGGCTGCTTCCCGTCCCCGGGCAAGGATTTCCTCATCGCTCATCAAGAAGGCCTTCGCGTCGCCGGGATCGCAGCTATAGGCACAAAGTCGGCAGCGAAAGATGCAGATATTCGTCGGGTTGAGGTGGGCATTGAGGTTGTAGTAGACGGCGTCGCCGTTCTTCCGCCGCCGCACTTCGTCGGCCAAGCATCCCAGGCGGTGAAGGTCAGCGTCAGGGGAGAACAGGAAAAGGCCCTCTTCCGCCGTGAGACGGTCGCCGGCCAGGATCTTCTTTTCGATTTCGGAAAACATGAAACGTGGAAGCGATTGGGAGTATGAGGTTCAAAACAGCAGGTCGAGGGTGCCGATGGCGAGCAGACCGATGCTGACGACGGCGTTGACATGGAAGAAGGCCTGGTTGACCCGGGTCAGATCGTCCGGGCGGACGATGGCGTGTTCATACAGCAGAAGCAGGCCGATCACGACAACGCCGCCATAGTACAGCAGGCCAAAGGCCGGGAAGACGAGGGGCAACACGGCCAGCAGGGCTACCATTACCGTGTGCAAACCGGCCGCGATACGAAGGGCTCGGGCGATTCCGAATCGGGCGGGAACGCTGTGAAGCCGCATCTTCACGTCGAATTCGAAATCCTGGCACGCATAGATAATGTCGAACCCCGACACCCACAGCATGACCGCCCCGCCCAGGACGACCGGGGCCCACGCCACTTCGCCCCGGATCGCCACCCATGCGGCAATCGGAGCCAGCATCAGGGCGGCGCCGAGCCAGAAATGGGCCAGCGCCGTGAAACGCTTGGTCAGACTGTAGGCAAACACAAACAACAGCACCGGCACCGAGGCGATCAGCGGCAAGCGATTCCCCGGCAGGAAGAGCAGCGTGGAGGCTACGAAGCCCAGGGAACAGGCGACGGTGAAGAAGGTCACGGAAGCGGCGCTCAACGTACCGGCCGGAAGATGACGTTTTTCCGTACGTGGATTCAGGGCATCCAAACGCCGATCGGCCAGCCGATTGAAGGCCATCGACGCGCTTCGTGCAAAGATCATGCAGAGCAGAATGCCGACCAGGTCCAGCACGCGGAACGGTACTGGAGGTGTTTCTTGGGCATTGGCCGCCCACGCCATCACGGCTGCCAGGAGCGCAAAAGGCAGCGCGAAAAGCGTGTGGCTGAAGCGGATCATTTCGAGAATGCGAAGAAGCATTTTAGGCTGGAGACTGGAGGCTGTAGGCTTGAGGGAGGGGGTGGGGGGCTATGAACTCTTCATTCTCCGGCGCCCCAGCGGTGAATGAGGGTGTTTTCGACATGGAGTTGGTCGCAGATTCGTGCGACGACGAAGTCGACCAGGTCTTGAAGTGTCTTGGCTCCATGGTAGAAGCCGGGCATGGCAGGCAGGATCAACGCGCCGGCCTGGGCCGCGGCGTGCATGTTGGCCAGTTGGGTCAGGGAAAGCGGCGTTTCCCGTGGCACCAGGATCAGGGGCCGACGCTCCTTGAGTTGAACTTCGGCGGCTCGGTGGATCAGGTTCGTCGAGGCTCCATGGACCACGGCGCTGAGCGTGCCTCCCGAACAGGGACAGATGACCATCCCGTCGGTCAGGGAGGATCCGCTGGCAATCGGGGCCATGAGGTCGCGGTGGTGATGGTAGATCACTTCGCCGAAGCCTGGCTCGCATTTCTGCCCGCTCAGCAGTGCTGCGGGATCGAAGCCACCCAAATCGACCTGGACGCCCAATTCCTGCTCGATGACCAATGCCGCGGCCGAACTGATCGTCAGGTGCACGTCGCAACCGGCGGCGCAAAGCACGTTGAGCAGGCGGGCTGCATAGACGGCGCCGCTGGCTCCCGTAACGGCGAGGACGAACTTGCGTTTCATTTCGTGCCTGCGTAGAGAGTGGCAATCCCGAAGGTGAACGGGTGGAATCGGACGTCGCGCAGGCCGGCCTCGGCCATTCGCCCGGCCAAGGCCTCGCCCTGGGGAAACTCGCCGACGCTTTCCGGTAGATAATTGTAGGCCGATTGCTGGTTGCGAGCCACGGCCTGGCCGATCCGCGGCAACACGTGTCGAAAGTAGCTCAGATAGATCTGGCGAAGAGGCCACGCCGTGGGCGTGGAGAATTCAAGCACGGCTACCTGGCCGCCGGGTCGGCAGACGCGGGCCATCTCGCGCAAGCCCCCGTCCGTGTCGCACACGTTGCGAAGTCCAAAGGCCACCGTCACCACCTGGAAGCTCTCGTCCGGAAAGGGCAGTCGGAGTGTGTCGGCTTCGAGAAAGGAAACATGGGACTCGGCCCCCGCCTTCGCCGCTTTCTTTTGGGCAATCGCCAGCATGGGATAGGCGAAATCGGTCCCCACCACGCGTGCCGCTCGACCGCTGGCTTTCCAATAGGCGAGAGCCAGATCTCCCGTTCCCGTGCAGACATCCAGGACCGGCCCTTCGCCAGGCGGGACGAGACGCGTCGTCCGACGCCGCCAGCGCCGATCGATTCCCATCGACAGAAGGCGGTTGAGAAGATCGTAGCGAGGGGCGATCTCCCCGAACATGCGTTGAATTCTTTCGGACGATTTGTCGACTGGCATGGAGTGAAAGGCCGTGGTCAAAGGAAGCAACGAGTCAGCCGTGGAACGCTTGGCCACGTCAGGCTGAGAAGTCGGGAACGGTTTAGGGACATGATCGCGTGGCGTCCAGCACCATGCGACCAGGGAGGGGATCGCGGAGGAATGCGTCAGGGGGAACGTCCGCAAGACGGACATCTGAGGCGGGAACGGCGTGGGTGGCCACGGCCTGCCAGACTTCCTTCGGGTTGTGGACGTCCACACGGTCGCCCACGATCACAAGGTAGCGGACGGGAAGCATGGAGGTCAGGCCCCAGAAGGCATGGGCAAACTGACTGGCTTGTCCCGGATAAGTTGGGTCGATCGAAGCAAAAGCCCAGACACGATCGCCTCCAAAGTCCGGAAATTCGAGGTCGACCAGGGCCGGCAATTCCTGGCGGAGCCAAGGCAGGAAGATCCGGCCAAGGGCACGGTGGATTAGCCCTTTTTCCTCGGGAAGCAGTGCCGGGAACAGGGGCGTCGGGCGATGGGTAACCGCCTCGACCTGTACGACGGCTCCCGGACGCAGGGGTCGAGGCTGGCCCATTTCATCCAGGCCGCTCCCCGGATCCACGAAGGGCTCCGATGGATCGATGGTTCCCTCGATCACCAGTTCTGCGTCGGCAGGAACGGGAAAGCCCACCGATCGTCCTGCCACGAGTTCGCAGGGAGCGCCTCGCAGACCGCCGGTCCATTCCAGAACGTCCACACTGGGGGGCAAGGGGGCCATGGCCGCGAGCAGATCCACTGGCTCGCCGCCGAAGGCGACGGCCACGGGCATCCTTTCGCCTTGGCGTCGATACTCCGTCAGAAGCCCTGCCGGCTCACTCGATGGGGCCCAACACGCCGCCAGCCGATTGGAATCGACGACACGGAAGTCGTACCTTCCCACGTGCAGACGATCGTCACTGGGTCTCTTGGTGAGGAGGCGTCCGGCGGTGAGGGCGGGAAACTGCTCGTCGGCGAAGAAAAGGGGAAGGGGAAGATCTCGCAGGTCGACATCGCGGCCCAGGCGAATGATCTGCTGGGAGGGCCCCGTTCGGACGACCTTGGGTTGGAACCGTTGGGTCGGAGCAACTCGGTTCGCTCCCAGGCGTTCCAGCCAGGTTCCTCCCTTTGGGCCGGATGCCAACTCGCCGACCCGAACCGAGGCCTCCTCGAAATTCGACGTTCGAAAGGCCTGGAGAATGCTCTCGAACGACGAGAAAACCCCCAAGATAAGGGGGGTTGGTGCATCGCCAACTTGGGTCAAGAGTGTGGCAATTGGCCCGGAATCCGCAAGTTGGTCCCCGATTTCGTGACGCGGGATGGGGGCGTCCTTGCGCAGAAGCCGTCCCTGGGCCTGCAATTGTTCGAGGAAATCGGCAAAACCATGAGCGGACATGGCAATATTGTAGAGTGCGGAATCCCGCGTGGGCAGCCCGGGCCTGATCTGGTAGGCTGTCAGACCAGGAAAACGCGGTGAAACAACGGCGGCGGAGACCTTTCCGCGATCGGACGTACTGCTGGACGGCCGCAAGTTCATTGGGAATTACAAGTCACTTATGGATAAAGACTTACGCCAACTCATCTGACGGGGGAGGATTTCATGGACCGGAAACTGAACGTTTACGCCCTTCCCTCACTGGTGACCGAGGACGAACTCGCCGGAAAGACGGTGGTTGTCATCGACGTCTTGAGGGCCTCCACCACGATTTGCTGCGCCCTGGATGCCGGGGCCAAGGAGGTTCTGGTATGCCAGGAGATCGACGAGGCCCGACGCCTGGCCGAGGAACTTGGGCCGGATGACGTCGTTTTGGCGGGAGAGCGGGACGGGCTTCCGATCGAAGGCTTTGATCTCGGCAATTCTCCCGAAGAGTCTCGGTCCGAAGTTGTGGCCGGGAAGACCCTCGTCTTCACGACGACTAACGGGACCCGGGCCATGCGCCACTGCCGCCAGGCCCGGCGCGTTCTGATTGCCTCATTCTTGAACGCCAGCGCCGTGTTTCAGGAACTGGTTGCCCTTGATGAAGTCCACATTGTTTGTGCGGGAACGAAGGGCCAGTACAGCCGCGACGATATCCTCATGGCGGGGCTGCTCGTTGAACGCCTTGAGCGGCAAGGAGCGGGGGGCTACCAGATGAACGTTCAGGCGGTCACGGCCAAAGAGAATTGGACCAGTTCTTTTGCCGTTCCCTACGTGATCGGGGCAGAGCCCATGGATCCGGAGGTCCTGGCGGCAGAACTTCGGCGCAGTGAAGCCGGTCGCAGGCTTACAGCCATCGGCTGCGAAAGCGACATCTACACCGCTTCTCTTGTCGATCACTTGGCGAAGGTCCCCATTCTCGACCCGAAGACGATGCGAATCTGCCACCAATAGCGGGGTAGGGGCCTTGCTTCGAGGGGCGATGGAGCCGCAGAACCAACACCAGCAACTCAACCTGGCAGGCGGAAGCCGTGTATCTGAAGATGGCTCCCGTGAACTCGTGGGGGGGTGAGCTAGGGTTTCTTAATGTCAAAAAGTGCGAGACCTCCGCCATGCAGTTGTGCGCTGTCGGGTGGTTCCCCGCGAACGGGAGGAACAGGCATGAAGAAACGCCGTGTCAGGTTCGTCGAACGGTTTCAGTTGCGGCTGGCAATCCGGATGCTTGCCTACTGGGCTTTCTACCAGTTTACCCTCTGGAACGTCATGTTCTGCTGGTACATGTTTCGTCACGGGCCGGGCAATCTGCTGGAGCAGTATGGGCGTTTTACGGCTGAGTACTATCCGATCCTTCTGTCGTTCCTCGTGCTCGTTCCCCCCATCATCTGGGACGCCGTCAAGTTCTGCCATCGCGTCGGCGGGCCCATTTACCGGGTGCGGATGACCATGCTGGACTTTGCCGCAGGGGCGCCGTTGAAGAAGATCCGGTTCCGTGAAGGCGACGAACTTCCGGAACTCGAAGACGCCTTTAACCGAATGGTGGAGACTTTGGAGGAACGAATCGAGCAGTCGCAGCCGTCCGAAGATGACGCGGAAATCAACGTTTCCTGAAGATCCCTGCCATGGCCAATCCCAAACCACACACTTGCTGGACGGTCCGAAGGAGAACGCGACGCCCCATGCGCCGCGGCGTGGCGGCCATTGAGTATGCCCTGATCCTCTCGATGATCGCTGTTTTCAGTATTTCCACCATTCAACAAGTAGCGGGCGGAATGAACCGATCCTTCAACCGGCTCACGACCCAAATGGAAACGGGCTCCGGGGGAAGCGGCACGGACGACAGTTCTTCGGATTCCAGCAGCAGCGGCACCGTCTACCGTCCCAGCGCAACGGATGAAATGGACGACGGCTCGAACGACGACTCCTCGACGTCGAACTCGGATGACTCGGATACGGGAGGAACAACGTCTTCGGGAGACAGCAGCGGGTCGGATTCCGGAGACAGTTCCACGAGCGGCAACAGCGGCGGCAACAACGGCGGCAACAACGGCGGCAACAACGGCGGCAACAACGGCGGCAACAACGGCGGTAACAGCGGCGGTAACAGCGGCGGTAACAGCGGCGGTAACAGCGGCGGTAACAGCGGCGGTAACAGCGGCGGTAACAGCGGCGGCAACAGCGGCGGCAACAACGGCGGTGGCAATCATGGCGGTGGCAATCATGGCGGTGGCAATCATGGCGGTGGCAATCATGGCGGTGGGCGTCATTAAGCCGCAGGCCGAGTGCCTCCGGCGATCGTTTGCCTTGCCCCAAGGGGCGTAGACCGCCGGGGTTTGTTCCGTGTAAACTAAGGGGTTTCAAAGTCCTTTGTTGCCGGAGCCGTCCGGCGACGGGGCCCATGGGTCGTTGACCGTCTGCGCAAACTTTTCTCCCCCTAGAGGTTGTTGGGAGGGCGTGCGTAAGACGGAAGTGCTTTTGGAATCAGCACTTACAGGTCCCCGGTGCAGTATTGACCCGAGATCCAACCTTTCAGAAATCATGCGCAGGATGCGCGAGGATTCAAGAACACGACATTCGAGGACGATCGCGATGGACATGGACAAACTGGTGGCGTTGTGCAAACGACGAGGCTTCCTGTTTCAGTCGAGCGAAATCTACGGCGGCATTCAGGGATTCTGGGACTACGGTCCCCTCGGCGTGGAGTTGAAGCGCAATGTCCGCGAGGCCTGGTGGCGCGACATGATCCTGGCCCACAACGAACAGGTTCAGCCTGCCGGAGCCCCCTCGACCTACGAAATGACCGGCCTGGACTGCACGATCATCATGCATCCCCAGGTGTGGAAATGCTCGGGCCACTTTGACCTGTTTCATGACTACATGGTCGACTGCCGGGAATCGAAGGGGCGGTATCGGTACGACCAAATGAACGGCCGCTGGGTGGAGTGCGAGGGCCGGCGCGTGTTCGTCGCCACCATGTTGGGAGGCGACGAGGCCGTCCAGGAAACCGAGCAGAAGGCCCTGAAACTGTTCAATCTGCGCAAGAAGCACGCGGATCGGCTCCAATGGGATGGTCCGGTCGTGTCTCTGACGACGGTGGACGACCTGAGTGTGGTCCTGGGCCCCGACGCCAAGGAGTTGGGCACGCTGACCGAGCCGCGCGAGTTCAACCTCATGTTCAAGACAATCGTCGGGGCCCTGGGAGGCGAAGAGGACGCAGCCTTCCTTCGTCCTGAGACGGCCCAGGGAATTTTTGTCAACTTCAAGAACGTTTGCGACAGCACCCGGGTCCGAGTCCCCTTCGGGATCGCCCAGATCGGCAAGAGTTTCCGAAACGAGATCACGCCGCGGAACTTCACCTTCCGCTCCCGCGAGTTCGAGCAGATGGAAATCGAGTTCTTCTGCAAGCCCGAAACCTCGAAGGAGTGGTACCGATACTGGCGAGACCGCCGTTTCCAGTGGTATCAGGACCTCGGGCTGGCTGGCGAACGTCTTCAATTGCGTGACCACGATCCGGACGAATTGAGCCACTACTCGACCGGCACGGCCGATATCGAGTATGCGTTCCCGTTCCTGCCGCCTGGAGAGTACGGCGAACTGGAGGGAATCGCGCACCGCGGCGATTTCGATCTTCGCAGCCATATGGAGGGCAAGCTTGACCCGGACACGCGTCCTTTGGAAGTCGAGAAGGACGAGAACGGGCAACCGCGCCACCGCGGCAGCGGCAAGGACCTGACCTACTTCGACGACCTGACCAAGGAGCGGTTCACGCCCCACGTGATCGAGCCTTCGGCGGGGGCCGATCGGGCCACCTTGGCCTTCCTTTGCGAGGCTTATTGCGAGGACGAGCAGCCCGACGAAAAGGGCAAGCTTCAGAAGCGGGTTGTGATGAAATTCGATCCCCGCTTGGCCCCGATCAAGGTGGCGGTCTTCCCGCTTGTCAAGAAGGACGGGATGCCCGAGGTGGCTCAGGAAATCTACGGCCAGTTGAAGCCCCATTTCAACACGTTCTACGATGAGAAGGGGGCTGTGGGCCGCCGCTACCGGCGTCAGGACGAAGTGGGCACACCCTATTGCATCACCGTCGACGGGCAGACTCTGGAGGACGGAACGGTGACGATCCGTGATCGCGATTCGCTGGAACAGATTCGGGTCGGAAAGGACGAGTGCGTCGCCGTCGTTCGCCAGCGGCTCGGACTCTGACACGTCAGCAAGCCATCCCAGGATCGACCTTTTCGCCTGGCGGCGAGTACGTGTCCTATTCCGGTCAGGAAAGACTCGGAAAAAGCTCCGGTATTTCGAGTTGTCTCGTGTTGGCAAGAAATGAACTTCTTCCGCGCCCAGGGACCGTGCAAACCACGTGTTTGGCGAGGGGTTACTTGACGGGGAAAGCTCTGCGGCCAATCATCTAGGGTAGGTCGACTATGTCCGTGCCGGAGCCCACGGCCGTTGTTCCGCTCCTTTTCGCGGCGATGTCCCGCTTTTCGTGGCTACCTTTCCTTCGTCGATCATGTGAGACGCCCCGGGAGAAGCGTCAATGGAAGTTCGCTGTCCTAAATGCCACACGCCGATCGATCCTGATAGCGACAGTCTCTTGTCGGAGATTATCTGTGTAGGCTGTGGGGGCGCCTTCAGCCTGGCTGGAGACGAGGAGGCCTTCGCTCTACCGGACGGCAAGACGAGAACGATCGGCCATTTCGAACTCCTTGAGCGGATCGGAGCGGGAAGCTTCGGCGCCGTCTGGCGGGCGCGCGACAAGGAGTTGGATCGCGTGGTGGCGATCAAGATCCCGCGACGGAGCAACCTCGATTCGGAGGGCATCCAGCGTTTCCTGCGTGAGGCCCAGGCGACGGCCCAACTGAAGCATCCCAACATCGTCTCCGTCCATGAAGTGGGACGCGAAGGCGATACCCTCTACATTGTCAACGACTTCATCCGCGGTTCGACTCTCAAGGATCGCCTTGCGAACGGACCGCTGACTCCGGGAGAGGCCGCCAGTATGTGCGCTCGGATCGCCGACGGTCTGGAGCACGCGCACCGAGCGGGCATCATCCACCGGGATCTCAAGCCGAGCAACATTCTGCTCGATGCGAATCGGACGCCTCACATCGCCGATTTCGGGCTTGCCCGACGCGACGTCGGTGAAGTCACGATGACCCTGGAGGGCTGGATCCTCGGTACGCCGGCGTATGCGTCCCCCGAGCAAGCGTCCGGGAAACTCGAACAGGTCGATGGTCGAAGCGATGTCTACTCGTTAGGAGTTGTGCTGTTCGAACTGCTCACGGGCGAGCGACCGTTCCGTGGCAATGTTCAAATGCTCCTCCAGCAGGTTCTCCACGACGATGCCCCGAGTCCGCGGAGTTTCAACGGAAACATTTCGCGGGATCTCGAGACGATCTGTCTGAAATGTCTGGAGAAGAACCCCAACAGGCGCTACCAGGCGGTCTCGGAGCTACGCGACGACCTGCACCGATACCTGGAGGGCGTCCCGATCCATGCGCGTCCCGTCAGCTCTCTGGAACGGGGCAAGAAGTGGATCCTCCGCCACCCGACCGTTTCCGCCCTGGTGGCCTGCATTGTCCTGCTCACCGTGGTGGCCGTGACGATCATCAGTTGGGAATGGCGACAGCTTGTCGTGGCCCAGAGAAACCATGCCTTGGCGCAAGTCGACAATGTGCTCAATGCCGAGCCACAAGTCGTTGCGTCGGTTATCTCCACCATGAGCGACCTTCGTCGCTGGGCGGATCCCGCCCTCAAGAAAATTCTTGCCCAAAGCCAACTCTCCACAAAGCACCGATACCGCGCCAACCTGGCCTTGCTCCCGGTAGAACCGGAACGTGCTGAATACGTGTTTCAACAGCTTCTAATCACGGCCGACGATTCGAGATTGAGCACCGCGGACGTTGTCTACGGCGCCGAACTTCTGCAGGAGCATCGGGATCGGTTCGAAGGAGTCCTATGGACTCTCCTTGAAGATCCCAGCCAACCCAAGGAGCAACGAATTCGTGCGGCCCTGATCCTGCTTGCGTTCCACGAACAGTCTCCGGACGAGGATTTCAAGACGCGGTTCCGCAGTAAGGCCGGGTTCATCACGGACGGACTCCTCGAATTGTCGGTCACCTCCCCCGGCGATTTCCAGCTTCTTGTCAGGGTCATACGTCCCGTGGAAGATCTGCTCGTGCCGATCCTTGAACGGCGTCTGGTCGAGAATCCGATTCATCCAAGCCTGAAGCTGGTGGCCGCGTCCTTCTTCGGCGAATCCGTCAGTTCCGATGTCGATCGCCTCATGCCCGTTGTCTTGAAAGTCAAGGGCGAGCAATATCAGCGTTTACTGCCCTTTGTGAAGCAGAACCGGGTCGAGTTCCGCAAACGCCTGATGCCGCTGATGGAGGGCGCTTCGGACCTCCCCGTTGAAGAGGACTTGGATGACAAGGAGTCCGAACGCCGGGCCGCCGCAATCGTCACCCTGATGCACCTGGGGCTTCCACGCGAGAAGGTCTGGCCGCTCCTTGCGCCGAGCCAAGACATGCGTTTGCGCACGTGCTTGATCCGCAGCTTCGTAGAGCTTGGTCTGCCTCAGGAGGTTCTCGCCGACCGCGTCCTGTCGGAGTTGGTCGGACCGGACGGAAACACCGGGATTCTTCGGGCTCTTCTGGTGAGTCTTGGCGGGTATTCGTCCGTCGATCAGCGAACGCGCGACCTTCTGACCGCTCCCCTGACCGAAGCCTTCCGACGGCATCCCGATAGCGGCGTTCATTCCGCCATCGCCTGGCTGTTCCGCCAATGGGGAGACGAGGGGAGGGTGAAGGAAATCACGAAGGACCTCGCCGCGGCGCCGCCGGATGCTGATCGCGATTGGTATGTCAATTCGGAGTTGATGACAATGGCGATTTTCCGAGATCCTCCCGAGTTTCAGATGGGATCTCCCGCGACGGAACCAGCACGGGACGGTGGAGAACGTCGCCATTTGCGCAAGATTGAGCGAACCTATGCCATCGGCGCCACGGAAGTGACGGCCAACCAGTTTCTGCGATATGTCAACTCGGATCGCAACTGCAAGTTTGAACAGCAGGCCGGTTACGGCCCCGATCCGGACTGCCCGGCGATCGCTGTGAACTGGCTCCAGGCGGCATGCTATTGCCGATGGCTCAGCGAGCTCGAAGGGATCGACGAGGATCAGATGTGTTTCCCGAAGATCTCAGAAATATCCATGAAAATGGAACTTCCGAGCGACTACCTGGAGCGAACCGGATATCGTCTTCCTACCGAAGGAGAGTGGGAATGCGCCTGCCGCGCGGGAACGGTGACCATCCGTTTCTACGGCACGACAGAACGGTTTGTTGGCGACTACGGGTGGTACGACAAGAACTGCCAGAATCGCACGTGGCCCGTGGGCTCGCTTCGCCCCAACGGCCGCGGGCTTTTCGACATCTACGGCAATGTCTGGGAATGGACCATGGATCGCTACGGGAAGCTCCCTTTGAACACCTACGGCGACGTGCCGTTTAAGGATGTCGCAAAGGTAAATGATTGCAACGACTTCGTGCTCCGTGGGGGCGCGATCACGCATCCCGCCTGTCATCTCCGGTCGGCCCAACGAGACAGGATGGAAGCCCCAAACGACCGGAACCATAATGTCGGATTCCGGATTGCCCGAACCATGCCCACCTTGCCGCCGGGGGATGCCCCTCCGGATCGGTAATCGCCTTCTGATGTATTCACCTCCAGCCCCTCTTCCTCACCTCCCTCCAAAATGACACGGACCACCACCGAGCCCGCCACCGTGACAGAATTGAAAATTGGCGTCTGCTGCGACGCCCGCGATCGAATTGCACCATGCCTCAATCGCCTGCAGCAGTGCGGACTGATAGACAGCGTCCGCTTGTTCCTGGCTCCGGGCGCCGTTGTTCCTGCGTCCTTCGGACACTTGCCTGTGACCTGCTTTGCTTCCGAGTTGGATTGGAACGCCCGCGATCTTCTCATGGTCAGCGAGATGGTGATGCGCGACCCCACGGCGGCGGCCTACCTGGTCCTCCGAGGCGATACCCTCCTGGGTCGCCCCGGCTTCTGGCAGGAATGGGAAGCCTCGCCCCGGGCCGTCGAGAAACGTTGCGTGCTCCTTTTCGAACGTCAGCAGGAGGGATCCCGCGAACCATGGAACCAGGTCGAGACCCCAGCGAAAGTTCCGCCCAGGGCCATCGCGTTGTCGAACGAAGCCGCCCGGGAATTCCTTGCCGATCGGGGGCCCCTGGAAGCCGCCATGGCGAAGGGAGAAACGGGGCACCGCTTCCCGGGAGAATCCCTTCAAGACTGGGCCTTTAACTCCGAAACCCCTCTCCACGGCCCGGACCAGGATCTCGTTTGGTTTTCGGAGGAAGAGGGTCCGGCAGAAAGCGATCCCGCACCGGTGCGGGTTTTCGGCAGGGAGTTGTCGATCATTGTGCCCACCTGGAATTGCGGCCCCTACCTGCGCCCGTGCCTGCGTTCCCTCATGGGTCAGACAGTCGAGGCCGAGATCATCGTCGTCGACGATGCTTCCGACGACGGAACGGCCGAGATTCTCTCCGAATTCAACGGTAATGTCCGCTCGCTTCGTCATGATCGGCAGCGAGGCGCCAACGGGGCTCGCAACACGGGATTGAACTGCGCGATCGGTGATTTTGTCGTCATGGCTGACGCCGACAACGAATACGCGCCCGATTGGCTCGAGAAACTGCTCGGCGCGGCGCTCTCCGGCCCGGACGTGGGAGTCGCCTACTGCGGCTTCTCCCGGCTGGCCGAAAACGGCGACAATCGCACTTATGCCAGCCATCCCTGGGTATCCGCGGAACTCTGGTACAACAACTACATTGACATGCCGAGCCTCGTCCGCCGAGAAGCCCTGCCGGAGGACGGGCTGGACGAAGGATTCCGCCCCTACGACGACTGGCGTCTCTGGCTCGATATGGCCACCCGCGGCTGGCGAGGCAAACACGTTCCGGAGAATCTCTACACCAAGCGAATCCGGAAAGACAGCAAGACCCTTCGTTCCAAGTCCGTTCCCGCCGACCGAGCCAGGGAAACGGCGTTCGTGCGCCGTGAGTTCGCCCATCTGGTCGGACTCGACTCCCCGATTGCCGTTGTGATTCCCGCCCATGGCTGTGAAGATCTGACGGTTCAGTGCCTGACTTGCCTTGCCAACTTCTCGGGCGTGCCCTTCGTGGTCTACTACGTCGACAATGGATCGCCCATTTCTGTTCTCGATACGGTTTCCCGAGCGGCTGAAGAGCACGACGTTGTCATGCGGGTTCTCCGCAACTCGAAAAACCGCGGGTTCACCGAAGCGGTCAACCAGGGGATCGAGGCATCCGGCGACGCAAATGTCCTTGTTCTGAACAACGATTGCTTCCTTGGTCCCAATTGCCTGGAGATTCTGGCCTACGAAATGGCGACCCGGGAACGAGTGGCCGCGATTGGACCGGTGACCTGCGATCGAGGCGGGCAGTCGCTCCGGATCCCCAAACGCCGACGCGCCGCTGACGCCCCGGACGAGGTGCTCGACGTGCTCTCCGATCCCGTCGCCGCATCCGCCCTCCTTCCCCATCGCCACAAAACCGACCGGCGCGATGTCCTGGCCTTCTTCTGCACCCTCCTTAACCGGGAGGCCATCAGGCGGTTCGGCTGCTTGGACACGCGATTCCCCTCGGGCCTGGCGGCCGATGACGAATGGTGCTTCCGCGTTCGCGATCGCGGTTGGCACACACTCCTGGCCTACGGCGCCTATGCCGCCCACCTGCACCGAAGCACCTTCGAACGCTTCGACATCGACCGCAATGCCCTCCAGAGAGAATCCCAGCAGTTGCTCCGGCGAATTCTCTCGGAGAGGAAGCAATGACTACTCAAAGGCACTGTGTAGTGGGTGGCACGCTCAGAGCGCGAGCGATGGGCGTGGTGATTTGGCCGTCCACGCCCATCGCTCGCGCTCTGAGCGTGCCATCCATGAAGAATCCGATTTTGATGGGTCGAAGGTCCCTGTCTTGCCGTCCTTCAGTCTTCGGCCTTCGGTCTTCAGCCTTGTCTCCACCGTCATTCGTTTTCACTTTGAGAAGTACTTCTTTGCATTTCCCTCCTTGCGTGTGGTAGCATGGGCCCCGTCAACTCGTGCAGTCCTGAATTCCATCACGCTCTCACGACAGGGGCCCGTCATGTATGCCCGACTGATTCCCGTCCTCGCGACGGCCTTGTTGCTTGGCTTGCTGCTTCCTTCCTCCAACGCCTCGGAGCCGATCCGCCTGAGCACCTTCGAGGTGGACGCCACGCCGCCCGTCGGCAGCCCGCTGGCCTACGACCCGATGACCGAGGCGGTCATGCCCCTGAGTTGCCGAGGGATCGTGCTTCAGGGAGAGGGCAAGCCGATCATGCTTTGCTGTGTGGACTGGATTGGAATCAGCAACGACGGCAACAAGGTCTTTCGTCAGCGTCTGGCCGAGGCCGCCGGCACGACCGCGGATCGCGTGGCCGTTCACACGGTCCACCAGCATGACGCGCCCCGGCTGGACTTCAACGCCGAGGAGATTCTGGCCAAGCTGGGCGAGAGTGGCGTCATGTTCAACGTGGAACACGCGAAAAGCGTGATCGACAACGCGGCGGCGGCCGTCGGCGAGGCCGTCAAGCAAAGCCAGCCGGTGACGCACCTCGGGCTGGGCGAAGGGACGGTCGAGAAGGTGGCGTCGAACCGCCGCATTCAGGGCGAGGACGGGAAAGTCATGTGGACCCGCTACACGTCGGGCGCCAGCCAGGAGCGCAATCGGAAGGCGCCGATCGGCCTGATCGATCCGAAGGTCAAGTTGATCACCTTCTTCCAGGGCGACAAGCCGCTGGCAACGCTCACCTACTACGCGTGCCATCCGCAGAGCTACTACCGCACGGGCGGCGCCAATCCGGACTTCCCGGGGATCGCCCGGAAGATGCGCCAGGAGGCGACGGGCACGTTTCAGGTGCACTTCAACGGCGCCGGCGGCAACATCGGGGCCGGCAAGTGGAACGACGGCACGCCGCCCTATCGGCAGATCCTGGCCGACCGGCTGGCCGCCGGCATGGAACAGGCCTGGGAATCGATGAAACGCTCGCCCATCACGGCTGACGATCTGGGCTGGGCCGTGGAGCCGGTGGTCCTGCCCTTGGGCAAGCACGTGGTGGCCGAAGAGCTGGAGAAGCAGCTTGCCGACCCCAAGACCAAGGATCGTCCCGAGGTTGCCAAGACGCTGACCTGGGCCCGCCGCTGCCAGTCGGGCGATACCATCGATATCCAGTGCCTCCGCCTGGGCAAGGTCCGGGTGTTGCACATGCCGGGCGAGCTGTGCGTGGAATACCAGTTGGCCGCCCAGAAGATGCGTGAGGACCTGTTCGTGGCCATGGCCGCCTACGGCGACTACGCCCCGGGCTACATCTGCACGGCCATCGCCTACACCCAAGGCGGCTACGAAGCCAGCGAAAGCGCCAGCCACGTGGCCCCGGAAGTGGAGGCCGTGTTGACCGGCGCGATGGAGAAGTTGCTGGAGGTCTCGGGCGGGGAGAAGGAGTGAGCGGCGTTCCGCACGTCCCGGGCACCGCACGGGACCCTGAAGCAGACGAGACTTCGCCGCTTCATGGCCCCCTTGACGCACGAAGGAAGCGCAGAATATCGAACAAGGAACCGCAGAATGTCGAAGGGTTTGGGATAGAACACTTCGTGATTGGACATTCCTTGTTCGGTGTTCTGCGGTTCATGGCGATTCGGTGAACGGCAGGCGGATGTGGTCCGCTTCGGCCAGAACAAACTCCAGGCAAATAGGAACCCGCAGATTGCGCAGGGCAGCACCAGGCACTCGAGTTTTCAAAGATCGGCCTGCCGGCAACTCAGGAACACCCCGTGAACGGTTACGAGCGAACTTTCCCAACTTTCCGAAAATGGCCCGTGTTTTTTTAGACCCTTTTGGCTCAGAAGTGGGGTGTTTGGCACAGTAGGCAAACGTCTCCCCCGCAAAGCACGGTGAATTTGGAGAGGGGATGGGCTGAGCGGTCCATGGTTGGCGAGGGTGTTGGTGTGTTATTTGTGGTTAGTTGAGTGTACTATACATAAGTATAGTATTCTGGGCGAGCTTGTCAAGGCGTGAATTGAGCCATGGCGGGGATGTCGCAGGGGGGGCGTTGGCCTGGGCTTCGATGAAACGTTCGCCCATCACCATCGACATGCAGCGTCTCCGCCTGGGCAAGGCGCGGGTTCTGCACATGCCGCGCGAGCCGTGCGTGGGATGCCAACTGGCCGCCTACGGCGACTACGCCCCGGTCTACATCTGCACCGCCATCGCCTACACCCAAGGCGGGTATGAAGCCAGCGAGCGAGCCAGCCGCGTGGCCCCGGAAGTGGAGGCCGTGCTCAATGGAGCGATGGAGAAGCTGCTGGAGGTTTCGGAGGGGAAGAAGGAGTGAAATGACGTTTCGTGAACGCTTACGGAACCTCCTCCAACCGTTTCACTTGGCGTTCCGTCATCCGCCAGACCATCATGCAGCCGGCGACTTGGGGAACGCTCCCGCCGCGCTTCGTTGCCAGATGTAGTTGTAGATCTCGGTGGCGAACTTCTGAGCGTCGCCTTCATCATAGGGCGGCATCGGGATGACTTCGAAGATTCGATCGAGTATTTCGACTTCGACCTCGGCACGAGTCTGTTCCTTTTCCCACCAGTCGTGCATTGGACCAATCAGCATTTTCAACGCTTCGAGCAACTGCCGGCTGCCTTGCTTCAGTCGTTCGCGATCCTTCTTGGACAAGCCATCTCGTTGAAGAAGTTCAAACAGATACTGTTCTACGTCTTGAAGCCCTTCCGCAACCGCTGCCTTTTGCTCTTCATCCAGTTCGGCGTTCAATTCCAGTAGTCGCCGGAACGTGTCCTCGATGGTCACGCGGTCCTTTTCGCGGTTGTAGTCGGCAATGATCTCCTGGTACTTCTTGTAGTAGTCCATGCGGAGGGGATTCACCGCGACCAACATGGCCACCTTCTGCTCGATCAAGTCCGCGATATCCTGGACGGCGGACCGCTTTCGCTTTCCCTTCCTGGCGAACTCATCCTTCAGCTTGTCGAAATCGATCTCGCTGAGGTCAAGTATCAGGCCATCGGCGTGGTCATCGCCTGGCCCTGCGGTGCCAATCGCCTGATTCACGATCTTGTGCAATTCCTTCAGTACATCCGAAACATCCACAACCGTGCGTTTTTGCAGGATCTTCTTGTAGATCGCCTCGATGTTGTCCCGGCGTTCGGCAAATTGATAGACGGACGGCTCCATATTCAATGCACGGAACCGTTTGATGACCTCCATCGCCAGAATCTCGTACTTCCGCTTCTCTTCTTCGCTGGACCGCACGGCCTCAACGGCATCCATGATTGCCTCGATACGGTCAAAGCCCGTGGCGTTCTCAAATCGGGACCAGTCAAATCCAAGCTTGGTCACATGGTCTTCTGCTGCTTCGATAGCGTCAATCAAAGCCGCGATTCGCTCTTCGATCGGTTCCACCGGATCGCCCGTATCGTCGTCCGGATCGGCGGCGGCATAATCTGCCAGTGCTTTCCGCAGACTGCCGAGCATGCCGTTGTAGTCGACGATCACGCCGCAGTCCTTGCCGGGAGCGACCCGATTCGCTCGGGCAATCGCCTGCATCAGCGTGTGGGCACGCATCGGCTTGTCGATGTAGAGCGTCGACAGCGTTTCCACGTCGAAACCGGTTAGCCACATTGCACAAACGATTCCAACGCGGAACGGATAGTCGTCCTTCTTGAAGGCGGTCTCCACGTCGATTCGCTTTCCATCGGGTGTCGCAAAGCCTTCCTTGATAATCGCCCGGTGCGGCTTGATATCGAAGCCCCACTTCTTGAACGTGGCAACTTCGCCTTGCTCTTCCGAGATGATGATCTGGATCAGCGTCTCGTCCATCCAGTCGGCCTGGGCAATCAGCTTGTCACGCTTCGCGACCAGAGCTTCCTGTATGAGGGAATCGTCGGTCTGACCAATCTGAGCATCAATGAGGGTCGCCGTTTTACGAATCTCAACAGCCTTCGCCTTCCATCGCGGAATCACTCGCTCGTACATTCGAGCACACGTCACCTTGTCGATGCAGACGAGCATCATCTTGCCCGTTTCCCAGCGTGCAGAGCAGTGCTGCACGAAGTCCTCGGCGATGCGGTCAAGTCGTTCGTCCGCCGTGATGACTTCGTAGGACTTGCCGAGCAGCTTCTCGATCTTGGCCATCTCGTCGTCGTCGAGATTGGCCTCTTCGATCTTTTCGGCGATAGCGTCGTTCAAGTCAATGCGGCGGAGTCCGAGCTTCTCACCACGATTCTCATACACGAGCTTGACGGTCGCTCCATCCTCCTCGGCACGCTTGAAGTTGTACGTCGAAACATACGAACCGAAGATCCGCTTCGTGAGATAGTCCGTGTCTCCCAAGAGCGGCGTCCCTGTGAAGCCGATAAACGCGGCATTGGGCAAGGCAATCCGCATATTGCGGGCCAGCTTTCCGGCCTGTGTGCGATGGGCTTCATCCGACATGACAATGATGTCGTCGCGTTCGCTGTACGAGTGCTTCGGCAGTTCGTCCCGGCGGAACTTCTGGATCAACGTGAACACGAACCGGTGGTTCTCACCGAGAATCTTCTCCAACGCCTTGGCGGAACTCGCTCGCGGCGTCTTCTGGCTGCAAACGCCAGTTCCTACGAACGTCTTGTAGATTTGGTCGTCAAGATCGTCACGGTCGGTCATCACAAGAAATGTGAAATTGCCCGGCACGACGCGGCGGACCTTCTCCGCGAAGAAGACCATCGAGTACGATTTGCCGCTCCCCTGCGTGTGCCAGAAGACGCCCAATCGCCCGAGGTCGGGATGGGCACGCTCGATGAGCGGCAATTCCACGGCTCGCCTTGGCCGCTGTTCCTTACGGGCTTCCATGTCGTGAGTCTCTTCCGCCGTTTCGCGTGAACGGTCGGGCACCTCAATCGTCGCCAGGCGATGCTGGAAACGCTCTTCTTTCGAGAACTGCTGCTTCAGTTCTTCCTGATAGACGACCGAAGCAACCGCCCGATTCACGCCGAGCACCTGATGGTTCCTCGCGACAATCTTCCTGGTCTGCCCGGCCTTGCTTTCATCGAAAATGACAAAGTTCTCGATCAAGTCGAGCAACTTCTCCTGGGTGAACATGCCATCCAGCATCGCCTTGGCCTGAAGCGTCTTTTGCTCCTCACTATTGCGTTTCCACTCGTAGAAGTATTCCCAAGGGCTGGTGATCGAGCCGTATTTCGCCTCGTCGCCGTTGCTCACGACGAGAAAGGCGTTGTGGTAGAACGCGTGCGGGATCGTGTCTTTGTAGTCGGCCAGGTTTTGATCGTAGCCGTTCCGGATGTTCGTCCAGACGTTCTTCAGTTCGATGAAAACGACCGGCAGCCCGTTGATGAAGCAGACCACATCGGCGCGCCGGTTGTAGTGTGGGCTGCGAAGACCCTGGAGTTTCAGTTCGCGGACGACGAGAAATCGGTTGTTCTTGGCATTACGGAAGTCGATCACCTTCACGTCACGATGGACCGTGCGGCGGTGCTTGTCCTTGTACGTGACCGGCACGCCGTCGCGAATCCAGCGGTGAAACTCCTGGTTATGCTGAAGCGTCGAACGCGCGTAGTTGTACCCGGTCAGCTTCCGCACGGCGACGTCCACCGCCGACTCGGGCAAATCGTCGTTGAGTCGTTGGATGGCCTCGCGAAGATCCCGGGTGAGCACGACATCCCGCGTGGACTCCCGCCCAAGCATGGAATCCGGGCCGAACGATTCGTGGTTCCAGGCATACTCGCTGTCCCATCCGAGCTTCTGATGCAAATACTCGGCGAATGTCTGCTGGACAGCCCGGTCTTCGCTGTTGATGTCGGTGATCATGGCACAATACGCACGGGGTTAGACTTCGATTTCTCCACTCATCAGGCGGGGCAAGAGCAAGTCACGGGCTTCGGCCAGTTTGGAAGACTGTTGATCCAGTCGTATCATCATCTCTTGGGCTGGCCGGGCCAGTGATGCGTACTTGGCTTGAAGATTCTCTGGCGGAAGCAGCAACGGCATGCCGAGGATTCGGTCCGTTTCCAACTTCTTCGTTCCGTGGGCTGCTTCACCACAGATGCCCATGATGTGATGCTTGCTCGTTAGCAGGAAGTTGAAGAGGAAGATGGGATCGACTCCCTCATGAATTCGTAGGGCTTTCAAATCTTGGTTGAAGGTGACATTTCGCGTAGCCATGGCGACGCGAAACTCTTTCGCCAGGGACATTCCGCGAACTACGAACAGGATCGTACCCGCCGGGACCAGCCGTGTGCCGTTCTTGGCACCTTCCTGCGTGACATGGTCCTGCGAGTCGAGGATGCGATTTACCTTCAGATCCTTGGCCGTGACCCACGGGATGTCGCCGTCCCAATAGCGGGCCATCTTCTTGGACGGCGTGCCGCCAGAAAGCAACGTCGCACAGTCGCCGAAGGTAACCCGCGTCCAACCTTCGGGGAGGCCCTCGACGATTTTGGCGTTTTCGTGCCCAGGGAATCGGAGGCGAACGAACCACTCCTTGTAGAGCTGCTGAGCCGCTTCCTCCAACAACGCAATCCGACGACGGTTATTCCTAATCAGGTCATCGTATGAAGCCAAGATGCGAGAGATCCGCTTCTGAGAATCTAGTGATGGAATCAGAAGCGGAAATGCCCCTAGAACTTTTGCGTTCGCATTCGGCTGAGCGGCTCCGCCCACCATCTGATGCACATAACGTTTGTAAATCGCTGATTCTATCACACGCCCAATGAACGGCGGAAAAGCCAAGTCGGGATTGATGCGAAAACGCACCAAGTACGAAGCGAATACGGCATCATCGAACCTGCCGGGACGGATCATCTTGGCATATCCAACCGTAGCTCCAGTCCTTGCAACAACGATATCGAAGTCATCCAGCCGATATTTCTCATTGTCCGATTCCGAAATAGGGCAATATGGCACTGTTTCCCAGTTGAGATAATCGGGAACAATATCCGTGATTCGCAGAAACCGGGGACCTATCGGAGATTGTGAAGCTGATGCTGTGTAGCCATATCGGACGGAGCTGCAGACATCGGCTAAAGTGGGGCTGCCAGAGTTCATTTCACGAGCCCCTCCAGACTTTCGTCAATGTCCTTCGCCAGCTCGATAGACTGCGAGTTCAGCAAACTCAACTCACTTTTGAGCGTTGTTAGCCAATCATCGAAGTCAAAATCTTCATCCTCTTCAATCGCCGCAACACCTACATATCGCCCCGGCGTCAGCGACCAGTCGTTTTCTTCAACATCCGCCTTCCTGACCGATTTGCAGATACCTTCAACATCAGCATACTCGGCGTCGGGAAATCGGCTTTGCAGCCAATGCGTATGGCGGTAGAAATGCACCGGCAGCTTGAATGCATGAAACAGTTCGACGCGGAGGTTCTCGTCTTCGTCCTCCTTCGGCGTTCGGACCAGTTCTTTGTGCTGATTGCGAAGATCGGTCGTGTTCCACGCCTTCGACTTCGTTGCCGCGAGCTTCTTCGTCGCTATGTCGTAGCACGTGGACGCCACCTTGACCGTCGCATCGGCCATCTTACGCAACGCACGAATCCGTTCTGAAACCGGCTCGAACCGCTCATACGCGGAATGTTGTTGCTTGTTCGTTTTCAATTTGGTCGGGCTAAACCACTTGGCGTGTTTGTCGATCTCGCCGACGAACTGCGTCTGATCCTTCTCGAACGCCTTCCACGTTTTCGCCAGTTCGGCACACGCAGCCCGATACTCTTCGATCGCTTCGGCGTCTTCCCCGTCGGCTTTCGCCAGCGACTTTCCAAATGTCTTCAGGTGGCCGACGAACTCCGTCATCGACTCGACAAACCGGTCGAGCGGGTCTTTCAGGGCGACCGCCGCATCGCAGGCTTCGGTCAGGTAGTTTCCGACGAGATCGAGATAGCGGTCGGTCTCGCCCCGGTGGAGCCAAACGATCGACGAGATGTTCAGCAGTTGCTCGGGCGAGAAGTCATTGATCACCCGCGTCACCTTCCGATGGATACTTCGGGCGTCGATCATCAGAACCTGATCGAGCCGCTTCTTCGGCTTGCCCCGGTCGAAGAACCAGAGCATGCACGGCAGTGTTCGGGTATAGAAGAAGTTCGTGCCGATGGCGATCATCACATCGACGTGGCCCGACTCGACAAGCTTCTGGCGGATTGTCTTGTCCTCGCCGCCCGCGTCTGAAGCACTCGACGCCATGACGAAGCCGCTCCGGCCCTTGTCGTTCAGATACGAATAGAAGTACTGAATCCAAAGGTAGTTGCCGTTGCCGACCTTCTTCTTCTTGTTCACGCTCGGCAGCCCGAACGGGAGCCGGATATCGCCTTTAACCTTCTCGGCGTCGACCAGATCGACGTTGAACGGCGGATTGGCCATCACGTAGTCGCAGTTGCCAAGCAGTTCGTGTTCGTCCTGGTAGAACGTATTGGCTTCGACGATATCGCCTTCCAGCCCGTGAACGGCGAGGTTCATCTTCGCCAGCCGGATCGTGGTGGCCGTCTTTTCCTGGCCGTAGAAGGTCAGGTTGTGGGCCGCGTCCTGGCCCATCCGTTCGACGAAGTGGCTCGACTGGACGAACATGCCAGCGGAGCCGACCGCCGGATCGAGCACGACGCCTCGTTTCGGTTCGATGACGTTGACGATCGTTTGCACAAGCGAGGGCGGCGTGAAGAACTCGCCGTTGTCCTGGGCTCCCTGCATGGCGAACTTCATCAGGAAGTACTCGTAGATGCGTCCGAACACGTCGCCGCCGGCGCTTCTCATCGCCTCGGAGTCGAAGATCCGAAGGAGGTCTTCCAGCACGTCCCGCTCGAAGATGCCGTATTCGCGGGGAAGCACGCCCGAGAGCGGCTCGAACGATTCCTCGATACGGTCCATCGCCGTATTGACGGCCTCGCCCAGGTCGGTATCGGTCGGCAGGTCAAGCAGATAGTCGTAGCGGGATTCTTCCGGCAAGAACAACGAGCGGCGTTTCACATAGTCGGCCTTGACCGGCTTCCGCTTGAGGCCGGAGGCCCGGATTTCTTCGGTAGCGGCATCGAAGCGATTCGCCGCATGCCGGAGAAAGATGACGCCCAGGACGGGCATGCAGTATTCGGTTGAGGTGAGCTTGGAATTCGAGCGGAGCATGTCCGCCGCCTCCCAGAGATCCTTCTCAAGCCGGTTGAGTTTTGCGAGTTGGTTTCCCATGTGGTCCTTGCGTATTGTGTCGACTGGGCAGGACATTCTCAAGTGCGGTGGATTCCGGCGATTGTACCACACGCTACCAAGGAGCACCAACGAGCAATGTCGGGGCGGATAGGGGCAACTCAACAAGAGCAAATAAGGAGGGCGCGAGGCTTCGTTTCTGAGGGGAGCCGCAACGGTCCATTGAACAAGTAGGTCCCGGGCGCCGCACGGGACTCTGAAGTGGAACATCGCTCGACAATTCAGGAACCGTGCGGCGCCCGGTACCTACCAGCGCGGCACGTGCCGCGTTTTTCAGGGGGCTGGTAACGGTCGCTCCGGCGACGAGGCGCTCAAGGTCTATCAGCTCTAGGGGCGCGGCGCGTGCGAGTTTCGAACTCGTCGGCTAATACACGAGCATTCGCGCAAAGTCACTCTCCCTCCCAACTTCCCGCAAAGGAGTCCGCTCGGCGGTAGCCGGCGGAGGGGACGCCGGGCCAGAGGGTGCTGGTGACGCCCAGGTGTTGGACGAGGCTGGGGGTTGGGAAGTGGATGGGGACTTTTTGACGGGCCGCCCACTTGCCGATCGCCTCGTCGATCAGCTTGAGGCCGCCGAGCGGTTTCAGGCGATGGGCGACGACGCCGGGGTCGGTGAGGAACTGGATCGCCCGCTCGCGCGGGAAGATGAAGGCCAAGGCGCCCCAAACCCATTCTTCGTCGATTGCGTGCCAGCCGCTGTGTTCGTTCGTGTAGGCGCTGGAGCAATAGAGCGACACCAGCCCCGGCGGATCGGTCGGCCAGAGCAGGTCTTCCAGGTACTCGCGAAGGCACTCGCGATCGTAGAAGCAGGCGTCGTCCTGAACGATCATGAAGGCGTCGGCGTCGGGATGCCGGCAGAGCAGTTCCTGGAGCGTCAGGTAGTAGTTGGGCCAGGCCCCCACTGAGGGTTGATGGAGGGTGACGGGCAAGTGGCCGTGATAGGGCGCCAGGGTTGAAACGCGATCGTCCACGAAGAGCCGAACGTCGTCCCAACCGGCACGTTTCAGGTAATCCAGGCAGGTGTCGAGCGTCGCCTGCCGGCGGGGGGCGGTTGTGACTCCGACGGCCCATTGGCGAACACGCGGCCCGGCTCGGCCCTTCGGCGTGCCAAGAAGTTCGCCCAGTTGGGCCCTTCGGGCCGGAGCGTCCGCCCAATCGCGGCACCAGCGGCAGGCCTCTTCCGTTGTTGTTTGATGGGCGGGATGCTCGCACCGATAAGCAACGGCCAGGGCGTGGCCCTTGGCGCCGGCTTCCACACACCGTCCCACGGGAGCCCCCAGATAGCAGCAGGGGCGTTGGGCGCGGTCTTGAAACTCCTTGCCCGACTGGACGGACAAGCAGACTTCCAGGTGGCTGCCCGCCCAGCGGCGAATCTCTTCGGCCCTTGGAAGATCACATCCAGAGATTCCCCCCTGGTCAATGATCTCATCGGCGATCCTGTGGAGAAACGACGCGAGAACCTGGTTGATGCGTTCCGGGGTGGGAGACACACTCTGTTGACAGACCATGCACGCATCGCGTCCCACACGAAACCGTTCGGGCTCATCCACTCCAACGATTTCTTGCAGGACGCGACAGCGCGCTGTTTCACCACCTCCGTCGAGTCGAACGGAGTCTCGATACGGACAGCGGAGCGAAGGATGCATCAACTTCTCAAAGCTTACGAGTTTCCGAGTCCAGTCGCGATCCCCGCGTCTCAGTCGACGATGGCGGGTACGACAACCACTTGGCCCTCATACTCCGGTGTCTGCTGCGGCGGAGAAGGTGTTTGATAACCCGACTCTTTGTCGACATCCTTCATCAAGACCCATTGAAGAGCCGAAGTGTCGGAGGCCTGCGCGGTCGTGTCCGTCGAATCCTTTGTGGCCTGAAACTTGGCATATGCCTCGTCGCTACCCGGCGGGATGTATGGGCTCGTCATCACTTTCTCCCGGTCAATTAGATTGAGTCGTTTTTGATCTACGAACGAGTACAATGAAAACCGATTGCAAGCCAAGAAGCAAGCCCCCCCCGTGAAAGAGAACTGCAAAGTCACACATGGTCGCCATCCCTGCTCGCGGCGCTGAAAAGCCGAACATCCTGTTCATCGCCATCGACGACCAGAATGACTGGTTCGGATGCCTTGGCGGACACCCGCAAGCCAAAACACCGAACATCGACGGGCTTGCCGAACGGGGAACGCTGCTGACGAACGCCCATTGCCAATCGCCGCTCTGCAACCCGTGTCGTACAAGTCTGATGACGGGGCTCCGCCCTTCGACAACGGGAATCTACGGTCTGGCACCGTGGTTCCGCGATGTGCCGAAGTGGAAGAACGTGGTCACCTTGCCCCAATACCTAGCCAGGAACGGATATCGGACCTATTCGACCGGGAAGATCTACCATGGTGGGTACGGTCGGCGAAAGACCGACCACGAATTCGACGTGCTTGGCCCGCCGGCAGCCGTTGGGGCTCGCCCCAAGGAGAAACTGGTGGACACGCCGTCCAAGCACCCGCTTGTCGACTGGGGCGTGTTTCCCCACGAGGATGAGGACAAGGGCGATTGGAAGGTGGCCACGTGGGCGGTCGAGCGGTTGGATTCGGAGCTGCCCGAGCCGCGACTCAAGTTCCTGCAGGAGGCCCATCAATGGAAGAACCTCGTTCGCTCCTATCTGGCCTGCACGGGTTTTGTCGATAGCCAGGTGGGACGCCTGCTGGAAGCCCTCCAGCGGAGCGGCCACGACGACGATACGATCATCGTCCTCTGGTCCGACCATGGATGGCACCTGGGCGAGAAGCTGATCACCGGCAAGAACACGCTCTGGGATCGCTCGACCCATGTGCCCTTGATTTTTGCCGGTCCGGGGGTTGCCGTGGGCGCTCGCTGCAACCGTCCCGCCGAACTGCTCGACATCTACCCGACCCTTGTGGAACTGTGCGGCCTGCCGCCGAAGCAGGGCCTCGAAGGGCACAGCCTGGTTCCGCAGTTGAAGGATGCGGACGCCGTTCGGCCCTGGCCGGCCATTACGACCCACAACCACGACAATCACGGGGTCCGGACGGAGAACTGGCGTTTCATTCAATACGCGGACGGCTCCGAAGAGCTTTACGACATGCGAGCCGACCCAAACGAGTGGACCAACCTGGTCGGCGATCCCGCGTATCGCGAAGTTGTGGAGAGACACCGGCGATTGCTGCCGCCTCACAGCGCCAAGCCTGTTGCGGGAAGCGCATCCCGAATTCTGATCTACGAGAACGGCAAGGCAAATTGGGAAGGGGAAGACATTCTGGCCGACGATCCGATCCCCGAATTATGAGATTCGCGACGCGCGGCGATTGAGGCCGAGCAGGAAGGATAAAGGCTGAAGGGCTGCAATGGCAGAGGCTCTTCATGCATCAAGCGAGTCCGCAGTTCTCGATGATCCAGTTATTTCTGAGCCATTCCCTGGGGAGGGTTGTTTTCCTGGTCGGCAACGACCACCTGATCGTAGAGCGCCTCGACCATTTTGCGGGCGAGTTCCTTGTGGGTGCTTTCGAGAAGGACCGCTAGTTTCTCGTGGAGACGGCGGCGCAGGTTCATGCCTTCGGCCGCAGCAACCACCCCCTTTGGGGTGAGCGCCCCGCCCGTCCCGAAGCGACTGTGCAACTCGTCGAAATCGGCTTCCGTCCACTCTTCGAACAATTCGGGGCGAGCCTCGACGACCTCGGTTACGAGCGGATTCGAGGCCTCGTCGAACTGGCGGTACAGCAACTGGGACGGCTCGACGTAGAATTCGTCGACGGAGACTTGCAGGGCTTCCGCCAATCGGTGGATGGTCCGCGGATGGGGCTTCCCGGAATCGTTGAGGACCGCCTGAACGGTCCGCCGGTCGATCGCAGCTCGGCTGGCAACCTCTGCGATAGTCAGCCCGTGCTGGGCAAGGAGCCTTCGCAGATTCTCGCTTTCCGTGGCAGGCATGAGGCTGGTGGAATGAGGATTAGGAGGGGCAGGAAAGGCGTGTCGGCCACTTGCTGCAGGGGCCACGAACGCATATACTAATGTATACTTACACGCACAGGCCTGTCAACAAGGCGGTTTGCGATGCCAGGGCATGAGGGGCAAGGAAATCCCCGAGACTACCCCACAGTTTCCCTGTTCCCCCCAAGCTTTCTCAATGGTCGTGAAGAGAAGAAGTTTTTTGGAAAGTGAGTTCTACGTCAGGTTTGTCAAGAGTCGGTGAGCAAGATCCTCGCGAGCCCTGAAATAGTCAGGACTTGCGTCATATGTCCACTCCTGATCGCCAAAATGACTAGTTTAGTGTTAGGGGCGCAAGCACTTGTTATTAAACGACTTGTGGATTGAGCCCAAGAAACCGTTGACGGACGGCAAGATCTCGATACACTTGGACCGATACACCACTATGTTGTGGCTTCGCGGGTGTCGGCCACAATATATGGGTGTCGCGACGAAATATCAGCGCTCCAGATCGATGGAACCGGTCCGAGGAGCGATTTCCTATCGTTTTGCCCGACTTTTCTTGCCTCTCGCTGATATCGCTGATATTTCGCGTGTACTTCAGTACACTACCGGACAGGATGCCCTGGGACACACGATACAAGGAGCGTGTCAATGGAAAACCTGGAAAACCAGGTCCGCTCTTCCGCCGTTGCCGACGACGATAAACACGAAGACTCGGTTGCTGAGGCAACCCACCGGGTGGATCCTGCGGCGTCTTCCTCACTGGGTCTTCAGATCGATTCTCTTTTCTGCCCCACCGACGTGGACGACCCCTTCGACACGGTCGAATGGGAACTGCGCTCGGCTGCCATCAAGGGCGAGAAGGGCGAGGTCGTTTTTGAACAGACAGACTGCGAAATCCCGTCTTCCTGGAGCCAGTTGGCCACCAATGTCGTGGTCAGCAAGTACTTCTTCGGAGAAATGGGCACCCCCGAACGGGAAAGCAGTGTTCGCCACCTGATCCACCGGGTTACTCGGACGATTGCCGATTGGGGCATGGAAGACGGCTACTTCGCCACCGAGGAAGACGGGGAGCGTTTCTACCGGGAACTAACCTGGCTCTGCCTGCACCAGCACGCCTCCTTCAATTCGCCCGTCTGGTTCAACGTCGGCCTGTACCACCAGTACGGAGTCCGGGGCGACATGTGCAATTGGCACTGGAGCGAGGACCAGGGCGACGCGATCCAGCCCGAGAACCCCTACGAGTATCCCCAGGGTTCGGCATGCTTTATTCAAAGCGTGCAGGACAACATGGAAGACATCATGGAGCTTGCGCGCAGCGAGGCCATGCTGTTCAAGTTCGGTTCGGGAACGGGCACGGATCTTTCGTCGCTGCGTTCCCATCGCGAGAAGTTGTCGGGCGGCGGAAAGCCTTCGGGTCCCCTGTCGTTCATGCGGGTCTACGATCAGATTGCGGCCGTGGTCAAGAGTGGCGGCAAGACCCGCCGCGCTGCCAAGATGCAGTCGCTCAAGGTCTGGCATCCGGATATTGTCGACTTCATCGAATGCAAGCAGAAGGAAGAGGAAAAGGCCCGGATCCTGTTGGCCAAGGGCTACAACTATGAGGACGCCTACAGTTCGGTCCTTTTCCAGAATGCGAATCTTTCCGTCCGCGTGACGGACGAGTTCATGGAGGCCGCCGAGGCCGACAAGCCTTGGACCACCTACTGGGTAACCGACACGAAGACGGAAGGCCCGACATTCCAGGCCAAGGACGTGCTGGAGAAGATGTCCAACGGGGCGTGGGCTTGCGGGGATCCCGGGGTCCAGTACGACACGACGATCAACCGCTGGCATACGTGCCCCAACTCGGGGCGGATCAATGCGTCGAATCCGTGCAGCGAGTACATGTTCCTCGACGATTCGGCGTGCAATCTGGCCAGCATCAACCTGATGCGGTTCCGCCAGGGCGACGGCGGTTTCGACGTGGCCCGGTTCCAGGCCGCCTGCCGCTTGGTGTTCATTGCCCAGGAAATCCTGGTGGATCACGCCAGCTATCCGACCAAGCGGATCGCCGCCACAAGCCACCGTTTCCGCCCGCTGGGATTGGGCTACTCGAACCTCGGCAGCCTGCTCATGTCGAACGGCCTGCCTTACGACTCGGAAGAAGCCCGCGGCGTTTGCGGCGCGATCACGGCCCTGTTGCACGGCACGGCGAACCGGACAAGCACGGAGCTTGCAGCGGCCGTGGGGCCCTTCGATGGTTTTGAAGAGAACCGTGAGCCCATGCTCCACGTGATGGAGATGCATTGGCAGAAGGTCGAAGAGATCCAGGACTGTCCGGCCTATCTCAAAGCCGGCGCTCGCAAGGTGTGGGACGAGGTCCTTACCGGCGGACGACGCCACGGCTTCCGCAACGCTCAGGCCACCGTTCTCGCCCCGACCGGCACCATCAGTTTCATGATGGATTGCGATACGACCGGGATCGAACCCGACATCGCGCTGGTGAAGTACAAGCAGCTTGCCGGCGGCGGCATGTTGAAGATCATCAACCGCACCGTGCCCATGGCCTTGAACTCGCTGGGCTACGATCAGGATGAGGTCGAATCGATCACGGCCTACATCGAGAAGGAAGACACGATCGAAGGCGCTGCCGATCTGAAGCCCGAACACCTTCCGGTCTTCGATTGTGCCTTCCAGGCCCCGAACGGGACGCGTTCGATCGCCTGGCAGGCTCATGTCCACATGATGGGGGCCGCTCAGCCCTTCCTTTCCGGGGCGATTTCGAAGACCGTCAACATGCCCAAGGACAGCACAGCCGACGATATCGCCAGTGCCTACCTGGAAGGCTGGAAGCTCGGCTTGAAGGCCCTCGCCGTCTATCGCGACGGTTCCAAGGGCGTGCAGCCGCTCAACACGAAGAGCGGCTCGGATAAGGTCGAGAAGGAAAAGAAACCCGTTGTGGGGGCCCCGCGCCGGGAGCGTCTGCCCGACACCCGGACTTCGGTCACCCACAAGTTCAATGTGGCAGGCCATGAGGGCTACATCACCGTGGGGCTCTATCCCGACGGACGCCCGGGCGAGATGTTCATCACCATGGCCAAAGAGGGAAGCACCATCGGCGGCCTGATGGACTGTTTCGGTACGGCCGTTTCCATGAGCCTCCAATACGGTGTGCCCCTGGAAGTCTACGTGCAGAAGTTCTCCCACACGCGGTTCGAGCCGATGGGCCCGACCAAGAATCCCGACATTCGGATCGCCAAGAGTATTGTCGACTACATTTTCCGTTGGCTTGGCGTGACCTTCATGCCCGGCTTCCGGGAAGCCAATACGAAGTTGCAACAAGGGGGCGCTTCACCGCCCAAGACCGGTCCAGGCGAGCCGGACGCAGAGACACGGCCCGCCGCCATGACGGCCGGCGGGCCGAAGCCGAGCCAGGGAACTGGCGCCAGCGGCAAGAACGGCCACGCTCCCCACTTCGCCTCGCCCAACGGTTCCAGCAACGGGAACGGCGTCAAGACAGCCGCGGCCACCGCGTCTGCTACGTCATCCGAAGCAGGCACGGCCCTCCTCGATCGGCCCGATGCGGCCGCGATTCCCACCAGTCGGCAGTTCGCCATGTTCCAGGAAGACGCCCCCAGTTGCGACAACTGCGGCGCCATCACCGTCCGGAACGGGAATTGCTACCTCTGCCACAACTGCGGAGCGAGCATGGGCTGCTCGTGACATGAGAACGATGGGTTGCCCGTAATGGATTGCCGGGCTGGAGGCCCGCGGGCAACCCCGATTGACCAACCGACCGCCGTGCCTCTCGGCGGAATCGGCTCACCGGCGGGCCGGCGACCATCTCAGGTTGCCGGCCCGTTTTTTTGTGCCTTACGGCGTAACCGTTCACGCCCTTTGGCCGTAAACGGTTGTCTCACGGCGAAACCACCTCGCCACCGGCGCGTGTCGCCAGGGCATGGTAGATGTCGCGTTCGATCTCGTCGCTGATCATCCGGACTGCGCCGTCGGCCATGGCGAAGTTCGCTCCGAAGGGATGGTAACTGCTGAAGTCGGCGAAATCATTGAGGACATGGTTCGGAACCTCGCCGGCCGTGCCCACGATCCTTGCCATTCCCCGGTAAGCTCCGGGCACGGCGCCGACCCAGGTGGCATAGTCCAGTCGAGATGAGCGTTCTCCCAGAAGCAGGGTGTTCGACTGGCCGTCGACGATGTCGGCAAATCGCGTGCGGCTATTCTGGTAGAACACTCCCTCGCCCGCCTGCGGCTTGTTTTCGATCGTGCCGGTCCCGAAAACGCCCGAGTAGTTGGCCCGAGCCAATTGGAACATGGGGCTTCCGCCGGTTCCGTTGCCCCCGCCATTGCCGTTTCCGCCTCCACTGTTGCCCTGCTGGAGCATGAAGACCTCGTCGGAAGGGTCGGAAGGACAGAGCAGGAGTGGAATGGGCGTTTCCCGAAAGCGTTCGTTTGCCGGGTCGCTGATGGGATTTCCGCCGGAATGGGGACCGCCCGGGCCCGCGCCTGGCCCGGAGCCCGTCTTCAAGGTTTGTTGCTCGAAGAAATCCGGCAGCATGGCCGACCAGCCCCACCCGGGATCGCCGTTGGATTGGGTCACCTCCCAGCCGGGAGGGAGATAGCCGAACGTGTTGTGGTGGGTATGGAGCGACAGGGCCACCTGTCGCACATTGTCCTGGCATTGAATCCGGCGGGCGGCCTCTCGGGCAGCCTGGACGGCCGGCAACAACAGGGCCACCAGGACCGCGACAATGCCGATCACGACCAGAAGTTCAACCAGGGTTAGTCCCTTTGCCGGTCTGACCATCAGGGCGAGGCCTCAGAATTCCAACGGAAAGGACATGACACTCGCGGTTCTCCGGCACCGGCGAGACGATGGGAAACGTGGGAGGAAAGGGTTTTGTCAGGCGTACCGCATGATGCGCCACCGAGCGTGTTCGTGCAACACTCTGGGCGCTCGCCTAGGACGCAACTCAAGCTGACGGCGTCAACGTCGGCATATTCTCCTGGGGGATCTTGAGCCTTGGGGCCCCACACAGCGGCCGGCTACGGGGCATCGGAACCGATCCATTGGGGTTGCGGGGGCTCGATTTCTGCCAGGTGGGGGTTGCAATTGTCGTGCCCAGGCGCGAGATTCGCTTCATGGAGGCTCCTCCCGTGGGGGGGTAATTAATCGAGGCAGGCGGACAAATAGAATCTACCAGTTCGACCCTCTAGGAAAGAAACAAAGGCATGAACAACTGGCGCAGAACGCGGCGACAATGGCCAGTCCTCTCATTGTTCCGGTTGGTCATGCCTTTGTTTCTTTCCTACCAATTGAGGTTGGATTTTCCCTTTGATGAGGCGAAAAATGGCGATGGACGGTCGGTGAAAGCGCAAAACGACGCAACTCCACTGACGGTGCGCGACTTCTGCATGTCGTTTTGCACTTTCACCGACCGTCCATCGCACATTTTGTGGATCGAACTGGTAGATTCTTTTTGTCCGCCTGCTCGGCGTTCCGTTTCCATGCCTTTTCCCGGTGTTGCATTATGCGGATTGGATTGAAACTGACGGCCGCCTTCCTCTCGATCGCTTCGCTCGTGGGGATCGTCGGCTATCTCGCCCACACCACGACCAGGGAGGTGGAACGGCAAATGGACCGGCTGAGCCGGAGCGCCATTGTTAAAGTGGCCGGGACGACCGAGATCACGACTGCCTTGTATGCCAGCCAACTTGCCGCCCACGCCTACCTTCAGGCTGCCCGAATGCCATCCGGCGAAATCCGCCCCGATCGCCACGGGGTTCTCGGGGTTCACCAGACCCACGTAGAAGACGGCCTGGCACGGCAGAATCAGGTTGCCGAGTCGATTATCCGATGGGCCGAAGATCAAGGACTCAACGATCTGGCTGAGCGGGAACGAACACAGACCCTCGCAACGCTTCGGCAACTCCGAGAGGAGTTCGCCGCTCACGTGGCAATCGAGACGGAATTCCTCACTTTGGCCGACCAGGATCCGGTTCGAGCCGAGGTCTTCCTGGAGAATCATCTTTGTGAACACTTCGAGAGCCGGTTGCTTCCCCTGTTGACCGCCTATCGCGAGCGAGCCGAGCAGGAGTTGACGCAGGCGGTTCGGGCGACGGAGCGGGCCATCGTTGTTTCCGAGCAGCGTCGAGGCCTGTTGATTGTTCTTGCGGCCGTGGGGGCTGTGCTCATGGGCCTGTTCATGTCCCGGACCATCGGCAGGCCGTTGGCTGAACTGCAACGGGCCGCCCTTGAAATCGGGCTGGGCAATTTCGAGGTGCGCGTTTCTCCACGCTCCCGGGACGAGGTCGGCATGCTTGCCCTCTCCGTCAACCAGATGGCCGCCAGCCTTCAGGAAACGACGGTGTCCCGCAGGTATCTCGACAACATCATTCGGTCCATGCGTGAGATGCTGATCGTAACCGATCCGGAAATGAAGATCCGCCGCGTCAATCCGGCCACCTGCCGCGAACTCGGCTATCTCGAAGACGACCTGGTCGGAACGCCTTTCCGCGGGTTGTTCGATCAGGAGGCGATTTCCGAAGACGCCGATCTTTCCAAAACCCTGGCTCCCGGAATTGAATGCGTGTTGCGGACCGAATCGGGTTCGACGATTCCTGTCCACTGTTCGGCGGCCCGCATGGATGACGGGGAAGGCAAGCCGGCCGGATACGTGTGCGTGGCCTCGAATATCTCCCGTCAGAAAGAGACCGAGGCCAGCCTCCTCGCCTCCCTGAAGGAAAAAGAACTGCTTCTCAAGGAAGTGCATCACCGGGTCAAGAACAATCTTCAGGTCATCTCCAGCCTGCTCAGTCTCCAGGCCAGGGAACTGGCGGATCCCGAGGTGATGCAGTTGTTCCAGGAGAGCCAGGGGCGAGTCCGTTCGATGGCCCTGATTCACGAGCAACTCTATCGGTCGAGTGACCTGGCGAGGATCGATTTCTTCGCTTACGTGCAGGACCTGGTGACCCACCTCCAGCGCGGACTCGGCAGTGACGCCTCGCAAGTCCGATTCCAGCTTGATATTCAGCCCTGGCCCTTGGCCCTCGACCAGGCGATCCCGTGCGGCATGATTGTGAACGAACTGGTTTCGAACGCTCAGAAACACGCCTTTCCGGACGGCCAGTCGGGGGAGATCCGAGTGGCCTTCGATCGGAAGGGCGATGGCTACCTTCTCACCGTTGCCGACAACGGGGTGGGGCTTCAAAATGGACTTACCGAAGACGAGAACTCCACCCTGGGTCTCAAGGTCGTGCAAGCCCTGGTTCGCCAGATTCGCGGTGAACTCGATGTCTGCCACGACGGGGGAACCGTCTTCTGCATACGCTTTGATCCCGCGAAGAAAGAGATGTCCTGATGAAAGAGAGCGCTACCTCGATCCTGGTCGTCGAGGACGAACAGATTGTCGCCGTGGATCTCGAGAGCGTGCTGGAACGTCTGGGCTATCACGTGGCAGGGATTGCCGCCACCAGCGAGCAGGCATGTCGCGCGGCGGCCCAATCGGAGCCTGATCTTGTTCTCATGGATATTCGCATCGACGGCCCGGTCGACGGCATCGAAACGGCCCGGCGGATACGACAACGGCGCGACGTGCCGATCGTGTTCCTCACGGCCTACACGGATCGGGAAACGCTCGATCGGGCCAAAGAGATTGGCCCCCACGGCTATCTGGTCAAACCCTTCGCCGAACGGGACCTGCAGGCCACCATTGAAATGGCCCTCGAGAAGGGAGCGATGGATCGTCGTCTTCGCAAAAGCCGCCAGGATCTGCAGACGATCCTCGATGCCCAGCGTCACGGCACGATCATGTTCGATGCGAGCGGCGGTGTACGATTCGCGAGCGAGGCGGTCTGGCGTCTCACGGATCGCCAGCGCTCGGAGACCGCCGGCGGGGCCCTGACGGATTTTCTGCCGCTGGACGCCGAATCGGCGACCGCTCTTTCCGAATTGTGCCAAACGCCAGCCGAGGGACGCACCAAGCTGCCCGTCGTTCTTGAACAGGAAGACGAAGAATCTCGCCATATCGAGATCGAGGTGGTCGACGACCCTCGTGAAGAGGCGGGCAAGATCCTGTTCCTTTACGACGTTTCTCCCTTGTTCAGCCTGCGGCAACAACTCGACGATCAGGCTGCTTTCCAGAACATGCTCGGCAAATCGAAGGCCATGCGTCAGGTCTTCCAACTGGTGGAGGATCTGGCCGGGGTCGATTCGACGGTGTTGATCGAAGGAGAAACCGGGACGGGCAAGGAACTCGTGGCTCGAGCGATTCATCAACTGAGCGGGCGTCGCGAGGGCCCGTTTCTGGCCCTGAACTGCGGCGGTTTGAGCGAGGAACTGGCAGCCAGCCAGTTGTTCGGCCATCGCCGCGGCTCATTCACCGGAGCCATTGAGGACCAGCGAGGGCTCTTCGAGGCCGCCAACGGCGGAACCCTCTTTCTGGATGAAATCGGAGAACTCCCGCTCCGCGTCCAGGCGTCGCTCTTGCGGGTCCTCGAAGAGGGGGCCGTGCTGCCCGTGGGCGAATCGAAGCTTCGCCCCGTGAATCTGCGTCTTCTGACCGCCACGCACCGCAATCTGGCCGAGGAGGCCCAGCAGCAACGGTTTCGGCAGGATCTCCTGTATCGCATCCGCGTGGCCCGCGTCTGCCTGCCTCCCCTCCGAGATCGCCGCGAAGATCTTCCCTTGCTGGTCCGGGCTTTCCTGGCAGCGCACCGGGCCTCGACCGGGAAACAGGTTCAAACCGTGAGCGACGAGGCCATGGCCCTGTTGCTCGACTATCGCTGGCCGGGGAACGTGCGGGAACTCCGTAACGCCCTCGAGTTCGCCGTCGTCCGCTGCCGCGGTTCGGTGATTCAGCCTGGCGACCTGCCACCCGAGATGCTGCAGTCGTGCCCCGCCCCCATGATCGAGGAGCCGGGGACCAACGAGACGGAACGGATCCTTGCCGCGATCAAGTGGGCGAAGGGCAACCGCACGCGAGCAGCAACTCTTCTGGGAATCAGCCGTGCCACACTCTATCGACGGCTGAAGGAACTTGGGATCGACGAGGACTGAACGATTGCAGGATAAGTGCGACAAGGTGTTTCGCGAATCCCCTGTCGTGAAGCGCTCCTGAGACAGTCCTCCGAACCCGGATTATTCATGGGTGGCACGCTCAGAGCGTGCCACCCACTACACAGCACCTTTGAGGGAGCTGCCCGCAACTTGTTGGCCTGCAACACACTATCGCCAGCCGTTGACTCTTCATGAATAATCCGGACTAGCCGGGCGATGTCGTTGCGAGCTGCATTTCTACCGTGATTCTCCGGACAGCGGGACCGGCTTTTTCTCAGGCTGGAGCGCGGCACGGATTTTGCTCGTGTCTGCAACCGGATTCCGCCGCAGTGCCACCGTCCACGTCAATCGATATGGGCCAAGGCCAGGTGTCTTAAGGGCAAGACGATGCGGCTTGTGATTACGAAGAACCTCTTTGCATGTACGACCCCGCCGTGTTGCGATTCGCTCTCTTGAGCGGGTTGATTGGTTTCGCTGCCTTCTGCATTTCCTACGCGTTGCTCGTCTGGCGTCGACGGAACACGTCGGCACGGGGATCGCAGGCTCCCCGTTCGGAGAAACTGCGACGTTGGGCCGCTTGTCTGTTTCTTGCCGGAGCAGTCGCGGTTGGGATCGCCCTGGCCGTCCGAGAACTGGATCGAGCGGAGGGCGTGCTGGCAGGGGATGGTCTGTTTGCGATCCGTACGCCAGGCGAGGAGTTCCGGCTGACCTACCTGGCCGATAGCCGGACCGTAGACGAAGGAGACCTCCTCGCCCGACTCGAATCCCCCGAAGCAACGGCCGAGGTCCGCCAATTCGAACTGGAAGGCTGCCGGCTGAAGAAGCAACGCGATGCCCTGGTGTTGGATTGCCTGAAGCTCGATCCCGAAATGGTCCGACGCCACCAAAACGCGATCACGATGGCCAACCAGTTGCAGGCGTCCGTCGATCAACTTCTCCCAGCCAGGGAAAGCCTCCTTCGCCAGGCCACGCTCGAACGCCTGGACCGGCAGGAGACGAGAACCCAACTGGAAATCGACATCGCCTGGTATGAGGGCGAATTGCAGCGTGCGACCCGGGAGTTGAGCTATGTCCAACGGGATCTGGAGCGAGTGAACCCGTTGATCGAGCAAAACGCCGTGACCGAGGCCGAGATCGATTCCCGACGCAGGCAGGCCGACGAACTGAACCTGGAAGTGGCCAATCTCCGTGGGCGAGTCGATGGTCTGAAGAAGAGGGAGGCCCAGATCGATCGCAGTCTTCAGGAAATTGCGGCACTGCTCGAAGAGCAGACGGAGACTCTGGGGAGCGAACTGGATCGCGCACGGACGGATCGCGCCAAGGCAGCAAGTCATACCGAGGCCCTGGCGAAATGCCTGGATGACGACCTGGATCGTGCCCGGCAGTTCCGCCAGCGAGAGCTGGAACAACTCGACCTCGAACTCCAGCAGTGCCAGGCTCAACGCGAGGGAGTGGAACAGACGCTGGAGATAAGAGCCCCTCACGCAGGAACCGTCGTCTTTCGCGATCCTTCGCCAAGATCGGCCGAGGAACAACAACCGCTTTTCGTGCTGGCCAAGTCGTCTGGTTTCCGGTTGCAGGCGAAGCTCCCCCGGGGCCAAGTGGCGGCTCTCGCCGCTGCCGGAGACGTGACGATCGAGTTGCTCGATCCGTTCGTGGAGCCCTTTTTTGTCGGACGTTTCCTCCAGGCGAGACCCATGCCGCGCAAGGCGCACTACGTGGTGGCCGAATTGGCGTGCCAACCGCCTGAAGAGGCGATCCGGGAGTTGCTGGAAGGCGAGAAGATCGTGGCTCGGCTTCAGTGGCGACCGCCCCTGACCACGCTGCTGCCGTTTCAGGTTGGAGCTATCCTGCTGCTAGCTGGCGGCGTGGCGTGGTTGATCTCCTTGGTCCACCGCCCTCGTCGGAAGAATCAAACGCTCCAGTCAGGCAGCACCGGTCACGGCGAAGGGAAGCACGAGTCTCCCGTTCCCGAGGCGGCAATGGCGAGGGCCCGCCGCTCGCAGTTGCCGGTTCGCCGAAAAACCGACTTGGAGTCGGGGCCGGTGGCGGTTCTCCACGAACTCCTGGGCGAACGGCTGCGGGAAGGGGTGTTGCGCGACGAGATCGATTCCGACCTTCTCTCGGCCCTTGAATGGGCGCTGGATCGGCATCATAGCCGGGCCGTGCGCCAGATTCGTGCCGGTTTGCGCAGTGACGACGTTTTCGAGAAGCGGGTTCACCAACTTCACGAAGAGGTCGCCGCAAGCCATTCCTGCAATGGAAAGAGTCTCCCCATGCCCGACAAGCGCGAGCGAGTGCTGCGCGTTCTGCAAACGGTTCTTCCCTGACGCCTGGTCTGCCTCCCGATGATCTCCACTTCCCCCGCAACGGTCGACAACTTATCCGCGAACGGCGAGTCTTCTGCTGATCGCCACCGAGTTCCCGAACTCGTGATCATTGTGCCCTTTGTCGCGGCCCTTCTGCTGGCCGGCTTCATGTTCGTCTACCTCGCCTATTGCCTCGCCCTGGCCGGACTCCGCCAGGCAGCCGATCCCGGAGCCACGTGGTTGGAAGTGGTCGTGCCGTGGCTCCTGGCCACACTGACCGGGATCGGCGGACTCCGATGGTCGGGTCTGCTTGCTCTTTCCTTCGCTTCGTACTACCGGGAACGAAAGCGGCATGACTGGGTTCCCGACGAGTGGCCCCTGGTCTCGGTGTTTGTGCCGGCCTACAACGAGGCCGAAAACATCGAAGCGGCGCTTCGGTCGCTTCTTACCCTGGACTACCCTCGCTACGAAGTGATCGTCGTCGATGACGGCTCGACGGACGCCACCTACGAACTCGCGTTGCCTTTTGAGGGCCGCTACGATCGCTGCACCGTTCGTGTCTACCGCAAGGCGAACGGCGGGAAATGGAGCGCCCACAACTTCGCCTTCCGACGCAGCGTGGGTGAACTCGTGCTTTGCCTGGACGCCGATTCCCGTGTTGCTCCCGAGTCGCTACGGCGGATGGTCGTTCACATGGCGGATCCCGGGATTGCGGCCGTGGCCGGCCAGATCCGAGTCCGCAATCGCCACAACGTTCTGACACGTCTCCAGGCCATGGAATATCTTATGGGCAACGGTTGCGCTCGGATGGCCATGAGTTTCAGTGGAACGGTGCTCATTGTCGCCGGCCCGCTGGGTCTGTTCCGGCGTTGGGTGCTGGAAGAGGTCTTTTTGCAGTACGGCCGAGCTGAGAGGGCCCTGCCGGAAGGCCAGGTCGAGGGGCCTTTTGAGGGCGACACGTTTGCCGAGGATTTCGACCTGTCGATGGCCGTGTTGTCTCTGGGGGGCCAGATCCGCTACGAGCCCCTGGCGGTTTCCCACACCCGGGCTCCCGACACCGTGCTCGCCCTGCTGAGCCAGCGATACCGCTGGTGCCGTGGAACGATCCAGGTGCTGCGGAAGTACTTCCGTCGTGCGAAGGAGTCCCCGTCTCTGCTCCATCCCCGGCTTCTCCTCTGGCTCACAGCGACCTACCTGTTCGACATGGTCAGTCTGCCGATCATGTACGGTTGCACGCTCGTCATGCTCTTCGTGCTGCTGGCCAGTCCGGCGGGAGGACTGGAATTGCTGGGCTGGGCGGCTGTGATGCTCCTGATCAACGCCTGTGCCGCCGCCATGTTCGCCATGGTTCAGCGGGATCGGCTCAGGCTGCTCCACATTCTGCCCATTTACGATCTCTACCAGAGCTTCCTGCTCGTTCCCGGCTGGATCATCTCCATGGTCGACGAGGTTCGGGGCGTGTCGATGCGATGGTAGGAGAAAACGTAACGAAGTGGGCGTGCAATCGGTCGTCGATGATCCGGCGTTGACTTGATGTGGGGGTATACTGGCCACTTCGGGGTTTTCATGTGACCTCTTGGGCTTCGCCCCCTGGTTGCAAGAACCTGGGCCAGCCGTCGCACCTTCGACGTTCCTATTCTAGTCTTGCGAGTCTCGCGGCGATTGTTCCGCTGGCGGCTTTTTCGGAATCCGTCGATGAATCCACGCCTCACCTATCTCCATTTCACGGGTGACTACGGCGTAGATCCAGCCCTTGTCGATGCGATAGGGTGTGAGCCAAGGCCCGGCGTTGTCTGCGATCAAGCATCCGGCTCCTGCATCGATTCCCAGCAATTCCAGAAGAGCGTTGGTCGGAGGGGCCTGGATGTAGTACCACTGATCGATCAATTGGTCATTGGCGGCAGGAGGCTCAGGGAGTCTCTTCTCCTTTTCGATTTCCGAACGGTCGATCTCGCGGAATCCAAAATCGAGCAACTGCTGGCTGGAGACGCGCTTGGTGGGGCTGGACGTACGGTTTGCCCCCACGGTCTGCTTGCGCGATTTTGTGAAGGACGATCTGCTGTCGCCTGTTGATTCTGTGGTCGCGCCGGGCGTACCGGACCGATTCACGGAGACGCCGTCCCTCGCGTCAGGATTCTCCTGACACGAAGCGAGGCAAAGTGAGCCGGCAAGAAACACCGTGCCAACGAAGTTTAAGAGCCGATCCGGGCATGGGGGAATGGGGGTAACTCCAGGCATGGGGGTCATAGTATCAACTCCGGGCATGGCGGTCATGGGTGACCCCGAGGTCATGGGTCATGGGTCATGGGGTCATGGGGTCATGGGGTCATGGGGTCATGGGGTCATGGGGTCATGGGGTCATGGGGTCAACTCCGTGGTCATGGGGTCAACTCCGTGGTCATGGGGTCATGGGGTCACCCATGACCGCCGCGTGTCAAGCCCCGTTTCGTGTGCTATTCAAAATGTAACTGAGAAGAGGCTAGCCGGGGGGCCAGGGGGTGGCAATGAACGCCCCTGGTCGGCGGATGGATCCGCCGAAACTCGGCATGGATGCCCTTCGGGTTATCGGTTTTGCATTGCCACGACGCGCAGATCGTAGTCACCCATTCGTGCCGTCCGGCCGAAGCCGTCGCACCGGATACTGTTCACCGCGGCGCCACCCAATCAACTCCACGGCGCAGATTATTCATCTCGCCATGACCCCGGAACGGGTCGGCTTGCCGCGTTAAGCGTGCGCGTCGCTTGTGTTTCTTGCGTCAGGCCGCTGCCTTGCTGTGTTCCCGCTGCCAGCGAAGTAGCCGTTTCCAGCAGATCTCCGAGAGCTTGCGGGCCGTTGCCACGCGAGCGATGTTCCTGCTGGAACGTTTTCTGATTCGTGTATGGAAGTTCTTCAACGCTACGTCTCTCCGTACCACATTGATCACGGCCTCAACCAGCACGCAACGAAGCCAGGGGGAGCCTTGATGGGTGATCGAGCCGTGGTAACAGTGACCACCTGACTGGTGGACCCTGCAAGTCAGACCGGCGTAGGCCCCCACCTGCTTGGCCGTACGGAATCGCTCGACTTCGCCCAGTTCAGCGATGATCACCAAGCCTGTGTAGACACCGATGCCGTAAATATCCAGCAAGGATTCCAACTCAGGGAAGTCATCGCGGATCTCTTCCAGCCGGGCGTTGATCAGAGTCAGGTGCTTGCCGTAGTGCTCCAGCCTGGCCAGCAGTTCGTCACGAACAATGTTCTCCACAGGGCCGAAATCCTGCTTGTCGAACCAACTCAGGCCGCGTGGACCGAATGGTATCTTGTACGGCGCCGAGCGATTCGCGCGAGCCAACAAGGCCCGCAGATTGATTTTCACTTTCGCCTGGGCACACGTGATTCGGGCCCGGCACCGTGTGAGATCACGCAACCGCTGGTACTTCTCCGGAGGAATGTATGCCAGCGGAATCTGATTGATCCGCAGCAAGTTCGCCAGCAGTTGTGCGTCCAGCTTGTCTGTCTTGCTGCGCCGTTGTACCATGGCGCGCAGACGAAGCGGATGTGCCAACAGGACGGTACCCAGCGGGTTCAGCTGATCGTAGAGCCAGCGATAGGTGCCGCTCGCCTCGATCACCGCGCGAAATGGGTGCAGAGGCTTCATGGTTTTCACGATCGTCTTCGTGTCCTGACAGGCAATTCGTTTCACCGGGAAAACCTGGCCCGAGTCATTCACGGCCGCCACAACAAGCGTCTGCCGATGCAGGTCGATACCAACGTGCCACATAGCATGTCTCCTTGTTTGGTGGAGGAAGGATGGGTTAGCCATTCGCATCCTACTCCACCGGCAAGGGGGCTGCACCCGGCGGTCATAGTATCAACTCCGGACATCGGACAATAGGCTGCGAAGCATGTTCAATTGCTGTTCAAGCTCGTGGTCTTTTGTTGCCTGCACCTCCAAGCGTTGGACGACTCGATACGCTCCGCTGCTGTCTCTGTAACCATATTCTTTCGCCACGTCGCTCGTTCGCTGGCCGCCGTGGCGGACCTTCAGCCAGATGGCGATGCGACGATCGGTCTGCTGGGCCGCGAGGCGGTTGATCTGGTCGGCGATTGCCTTCGCGCCCGCACGACGCGCCCAGCGGATCTCCTCTTCGGCGTCCGCCTCGGCCATCATTCCGCATACCCGATTCCACATTGCATCGGTCCCGAGCACAAGTCCCCCACGTAGTTTCTTCCAGGGTGAGTTTGCCACTTGCCCAAACGCCGCGGCCATCTGCCGGCGATACTCGGCTTGGGCCTCCCTTCGCCTGCGCCCGAAATAGCTGAGCCACTCGGTGCAAAGCCAGGCGAACGGTTTCTCGCGAACCAAGCCGGCATAGGTGCGATGGCTACTCCAGCGGTAGCGGGAAAGCTCGACACGTCGCGTTGCCGGGACTGGGAGGCGTTTGTCTTTCGGGCGGACCGGATTGAGATGAATGTACTTGATGAGTTGTCTCGCGTAGCCATCGGCTTCGACGAGGTGTGCCTTGAATCGGCCTTGGAAGAGATGCCCGCTTCGTCGATGGCGACAGTTGAAGCGGATGCTGTAGGTTGCCTGGAGCCAACCCGCGGCGTCGGAAAGGTTGGCGCGGGGCGTTTGGAGCAGCAGGTGATAGTGATTGGGCATCAGGCAGTAAGCATGGACGATGATGCCGAACCGCTCGACTGCCTCTTCGAGGGTCTTGAGGAAGCGTGTCCGGTCGGCAGCATCGCGGTAGACGTCCCTCCGTTCATTACCGCGTGCGGTGACGTGGTAGACGGCGTTTTCGAATTGAACGCGGACGGGCCTGGCCATGCCGAAGGTTTAGCGAGTGTTTGCGCAGGCGTCAAGAGGGCGGCAGGAACACCCCCACTTTGTGATTGCGGGCGCGAGAGACACCCCATGGTTCGTTGCGTCATGTCCGATGTCCGGAGTTGACCCCGATCCCCCGATCCCCGATCCCCCCGATCCCCCCGATCCCGATCCCCCTGGCCTGCGCGTACCTCTTTCCCATGCCACACCCGCGATGTTGCCATTGCCGGCGTAGGGTTCGAGGCCGAGCGGTTGGCTGGACCTTGCTCGTACGACTCTTTCATTCGCTACTCCAGTCCGGTTTATCCCGGCGCTTTCCCCGACCCCTTTATTCGTGTCACATTTGGCGTCGGCGGCCGAAGTTGCGGGAAATGGGGGGCGAACAGAGCGGCGAACTTCTCCTTGAGGACGCGGCAGCAGCGCCCGTGGTGGGTCAAACCGAAAGGGGGACAGAAGCCGTCACCAAAGCACCGACGCCAATCGAACTCGAATCCCTCGCGTTTCGCCTCGTCGAGGCGTTCGCTCAACTCGGAGAAGTGCCGGTCGACGTCGGCCTGGTCTGGAAACACTTGCGGCCAGTAGCCGAGGTGGCGGTATCGCCAACTTGGGCGATCCGGCTGCAGGCGAGCGCCCTGGCCGAAAGCGGCCTTTGCTTCCGTGTGCTTGCCCTGAGCGGCCAGGGCATGGCCAAGCGACACCTGCACGGCCGCGTTGGTTGGGTCGAGGGCCGCCGCTTTGCGGAATGCCTCGACCGCTTCTGTCGGACGTTTTGCGGAGACGTGGGATTCGGCCAATCCTCGCCAGGAGGCCGGATCGTTGGGGTAGCGTTTCACCAGGTTTTGGCAGCAGCGGACCGCTTCGTCGACTCGGTCTGATCCGCGGCAGAGTTCCGCCAGATGTCGCAAGGCGTCTCGGTGCCCGGGGTCGATGGTGAGCGCCTCGTGAAACACGTGGTAAGCACGGTCCTTCTCGCCGAGGTCTCGAAGACAGAGCCCGAGGTTCGAGAGGGCATCGGGGAATCGGGATGCGATCGCCAGGGCGCGCTGACAGGCCTCCTTGGCCTCTGCCATCAGTCCCAGTTCGCGCAAGACGGCTCCGTAGTTGCTCCAGTAAACGCCCTTCGTGTCGCAAAGGGCAAGCGCCCGCTCGATTTGCGGTTTTGCCTGCTCGTGCTTTTTTTTGCAAAACTGGTCAATCCGAGCAAATGCCACGCGCCCGCGTGGTCGGGCTGCACCGCGAGAATCGAGCGGTAGACCCGCTCCGCGCCGGCAAGATCCCCTCTCTGGTGCTTTTCCAGCCCCGTCTTCAAGTCCGGCATGGTGCGTTCCATCGAGATGTCTTCGCTCCGAGGTAGACGCTACGCCATGTTCACCCTGTTTAACGGAAAGGTCTGTCACGACTCTTGGGAAGATGCCAGAAAATGCCTCAAATGCTCTGCCAATATGAGGGCGTGCCGGCAACTTCGGTCGCTGTCGCGTTTTGGCAATTCCACGCGTCTGCCGACCGTACGCCGGCAGCGGAATACGGCCTGTAGCGTCTTGATGCGATGGTAGCCGGGCCCCTTTTTCGCCGGCTCTCCGTACTTCCCTATCTTGCCCGCCCGATTCGCTTTCGGGGGCAGCGTGCGGGAACGCCGGAACCGGATCGGTGGACCTTTTGATTCAGAACCTGCGTATACGACAGAGGACTGAGTTGCCTGGCTCCGCCGTAACAGCCTCTTCGGAGCCCGATTGTTCCCTATTTGGGGTCGGCAAGGCTTGTCTTATCGCACGGTTGGGCGCCCTAAGTCGCTTCTGGAAAGGGCTTTGCGACGACGACCTGAGGCCCGGGAGCTCGTGCAGACTGTCTTTTGGAAAAATCTTCCTCAACCTACAATCCTTCGAACCAATACAGGTTGACAAACGTACAGTTAATGTTATTATGTCCATGTCATCGAAATGACCCCGCGGCGAGTCAGGAACCCCCCTGATAAGTCCCCAAGTTCGAGGGCCTCCCGCGGGTCACTAACACAACAAGGAGGAGAGAGTGATGACCGAGCAGGAACTCAGCGCACGATTGGAAGAGTGTCGTCAGAGCCAGTCGGACCGCCAGGCCGGCGACGGCGGGGTCTACTCGATGGACGAAGTTCTGCGGGAACTGATGGCGGAGTATCAGCCCCTCGTGCCGTCCGTCGGCACGGCCCTGGTTCCCCAGCTTGTGGCCTGCTGATTTCTCGTGTCTTGCTAAGCCAACCGTTAATTTGTCATGGAGGACTGAGTCATGCTCGTTTTGTCTCGGAAACGCGATCAGCAAATCACGATCGACGGCAACATTACGATCACCGTGCTTGAGGTGGGACGTTCTCGGGTTAGACTGGGGATTGAGGCGCCCCGGGAGATTCCGGTCTGCCGCCCCGGAGAGACCGATCCGGAGAGTGCGATGCGCCTGGTTTCCGTAGCCGTTTGACGCATTGCGAGTGCCCGCTGTCTGTCGTCCGGCTTGAATCTCCGCATTTTGGGAGCGGCCGGACATGACCACCTTTGAACATTCCATGCTAGGCGCCACCGGTGCGATGGCAGCAGGCCTGCACCGGCGCGGTTGGGAGATCGTGGCGGTGGCCACCGTGGCGGCTGTGCTCCCCGATTGGGACGGGCTCTCACTGCTCTTGGGGGCGTCGGCCTTTGATCAGTTCCACCGCGTCCTAGGCCATAGCGTCTTCACGGCAACCTTGATCGCCCTGGGCGCCACCCTGGCCGAGTATCACTTTCGCCTGCTTTCTCGATGCAGGGCCCTCCTGGCACGATACGTCCAGGGAATCCCGGAGCAGCCCGCTCGCTCCCGAGAGAGCTCTTCATCTCCGAAGGAGCTCTGCCTGTGGCTGATTGTGGCCGTTTTGGCCACGGCGAGTCACCTGGTTGCCGACGTTCTCGTCTCGGGGCACGCCACGCTTTCCGACTGGGGGCTGAAGATCTTCTGGCCCTTTTCCGACCGAGCCTATGCCTTTCCCGTGATTCGCTGGGGAGATCCGCTGCCAACGGTAATTTTCGTTGTGGGGATGTTCGCCATGCTCCGCTGGCGGACGCGGGTCCAGGGATTGGCCGCGTTGACCCTGGTTGCCCTCGTCGGCTACATTGCATTGCGGGCGAGTGTCCTGCCCTATTCGTAGGGGTTGAACCGCAGAATATCGCGGGTGACTCTGGTTTTCGGTAACCGCCCACGGCCTCCAGCCGTAAACCGTTCTTAATCTTATTCATAATCATAATCGCAGTCCTTTGCGAGGAGATCTAATGACCTTTCGTGATTCCCGGAAGTGCCTTCCCATTCGGCACTGCTTGTCCACACGCCGGGAGGACGTGTCTCCGAGGATTCAGGGATTCTGCGGCGTGTGGCCAAGCAGTGGCACACGGTCTCCTGGAATCGTGCAAGGTCATTTAGGTTCCTAGTTCAAGAGATCGTCATTCCTCTCATGTCGCTTCCCCAACCGCGTCGTCCGTTGATTGTGTGCAGTCTGGCGGCCATTTTGCTCTGCACCGTCCTTTGTGCGCTTTGCACCGCCACCTTGCTCCGTCCGTGGGGAATCCGAGGATTGGGAGGGCTATTGCTCCTGCCCGGATTTCTGGGGCTCGGGCTGACCCAATACGCGGGGACCTTCCAGGGGAAGGCGGCGCGAGCCGAGACCGTAGCCCGGCTCTATGGGTTCATGGGCGGTTTCATGCTGATTGTGCTGGTGTGCGTTCTCTTCGACATTGCACGTTCGGGAAAGCAACCGCCGTGGCCCGTGCTGGCCCTGGGGGCGGGGCTCGTGATCGCGTCGGTTTGGGGTCGCATTGGCAGTCGTCTCAACCGGGAGTGGGCCGAAGAGTTGTACCGGTTTGAAGGCGAACAGGAAGGCGAACAGGAAGGCGAAGATCCCACCGCTGTGAGGCGAGGTCCCCGGGCCGTGTGGGTTTCGACCTTCGTGGCCTTTGTGGCGATAACCGGAGCGTTCTATTGGGCGATGGGGCCGCGTCAGGGCGAGCACGTGGAGGCGCCAGCCACTCCCTTCATTCTGCCTCCGGAGGCCTCGGACGTGTCGTACTACATGTACACGGGAAACACGCTCTTTGAGTTCACCGTGCCCGAAAAGACGTTCCTCGCCTGGGCGGAGGGCCGGATTCAGCAACAGCAGAGCGAGTTTGAGGGGATGAAACCCGTCGAGGAGCCGGTGACGATTCCGACGTGCAGATCCGAGCAGCCTGACGCGCCGCCGCCCCACGAGATCGTTGTTGGAGAGGGCTACTACCACGAGTGGCAGGAGGGGGGGCAGAGAGTCCGGTACGCATACGATTGCAGTACCGGACGGGCCTACTATGCGTCAACGCGTGAGGTGACTGGAAAAGGGCGGTGACCCGTTTTTGTTGCCAGGCGCCGGGCGCCGCACGGCGTTGGATTGCCGAGCGATATGCCATTTCAAGGTCCCGCTCGGCGAGCGGCGACCTACTAACGGGCGAAGCGAGGGCTACATGTACTCGCAGTCCATGCCGAGTCGCGTCTTGAGTTCTTCGAACTCGCGGGCGTACTGGTCGCTGGATGAATGGACGTGCTCTGCCTCGGTGATGAACTTCATCTGATCATCGAGGGGGCAGCGATGATCGCCGAAGACCCGCTCGTACTCGCCCAGGTTTTCCCCGTAGACGATGAGCAGTTTGTGCTCGTCGAATTGTATTTCCTGGGGAATTCCGGGATTCAGCACGGCGATACCAGTGCAACCGTCGTTGAGCAGCAGTTCTTCATACTCGTAGAGGATGCTCTTGAGCACGGGCATGTCGATGTGCTCGCGATAGAGATCCTGGTGTCCCTGCCGTTCGTGGCTGTGGCTTGTTTCGAGGACGACGTCGACGACGGTACCGAGGGGGTCGAGCAGATCGAGGAACGTCTCGAAAACGGCTTCCTTGCTGACGGCTCCCATCAGGACGGGAACCGTGGATCGGCTTTCCTCGTCACGATAGGAATCGTGGCGATAGCCCTGGCAGGGCACGACCTGGAGGTCATAGGAGGGGCGAACGGCATCGGTCAGGTGGAAGTCGCCGTAGCGCGACACAGCTAGATGCGTCTCCAGCTCTTCCTCGCTGAGATGCTCAAAGCTGCTGGTCCCCACAGGAATGGAACCGTCGCGGAAAACATTGCGGAAGAATCTCTTGAGGAAGCCCATCGATTGGTTCTCGTCTCTCAACTTGTTCGTTGTCCCGGCTTGCCGTTGGGTCCCAGATACGCTGGGTTTGGACGGCGGGCAGCCTGCCCCTTGCGGGTCAACTCTTTCGTGGGAACCCCTGACAAATCCTTTCCGCGAGCGAGCCCAAGGAGGCTCAGGCGTGTCTTGATCTGCCAGAAGGCCTTTCTTTTCGTGCGGTCCTCTGCGAGTCACCGCTAACAAACCGTAGGTCAAAGTTGTCGCCGGTCGCTTCCGTTCCGGGCGGTTTGCCCAAGACCCGGTGATCGCTTTCCGGCACAATCGGCCCCACCAGTGCGGGTGTCAGGACCGTTCTATCCGATTCCTGTCGCCTGGCGGCCCATTGGGGATCTCGTTGGAGGGGTTGCGCACAGCGACATCCAACGAGCGCTCCTAAGCCAAGTCTAGCATCGTGAATTCGAGCGGGACGCCGCGGCGGACCGGTTCCCGACGAAACTTTTTCCATCTCGTGGCAAGCTCTCGCTGTCAGGAAGACTTTGTCTACGAGAAACTTGCGATGATCGGAATTCCCCGCCTATCACGCAGTCTTGAGAGCCAAGGACGCTCGTCACATGACGGCGTCCGGGTACAATGGGAGCACCTTCCGAGAGCTTTAAGAGGCCCTAACAGAACTGGTTGGCTTCCCACGGCCCAAGAGGCCACACAACCGGTGGTTTTGTTAGCGGCTCTAATTCTCCGAGATCGAATTGCCAGATACCGCCCAAGGCGGGCATGTTGAAAGGATGACGGAATGGAAGCACGGCATCGCACGTGGATCCTTGGCGGGGCCCAGGCCTTCGCCCTGATGGCACTCACTTTGGCGGGCTGCCGATCTGAAACGAAACCGCCCGTGCCCGATAGCGCGTCCGCCTCGGCTGCGGCAACCCTCAAGCGGGAAACCTGGGACTCGGTGTTTCTGGCGGGAGAGCACGTCGGCTACGTCCACACATTGGTTTCCCGCGAACCCGGGCCCTCCGGCGACGTGCTGCGGATCGAGCAGGAAGAGTCGCTTACGATCCGTCGAGACAGCAGCCGGATGGAGACCCAATCCGCCTTCACCTCCCAGGAGACTCCGGACGGGCAATTCCTGGAATTCCGAAGCGTTCTGAGTCAGGGAGACGTTCCCATGGAGACGACCGGCCGGGTCGTTGACAACGAATTGCAGCTGGAAGTGAGCACCATGGGCCGGAAAACCAAGGCCTCTCTCGCCTGGAAGCCCGAATTCGGCGGCCCCTACTGCGTTGCCAACTCGCTCCTGACCAAGCCGCTCGTGCCAGGGGAATCCCGTTCCCTCTGTTTCTTCGACATCGCGACGAACCAACCGGCCACCCGGGTCATGACCGCCGTCGACTTTGAGGATACCCAACTCCTGACAGAAACGCGGCGTCTTCTCCGCGTGGACGCTCGAACCACGCTCGGCGGTTTTACCATAAACAGCACGCTGTGGACGGACGAAGGGGGGGATATCTACAAGGAACAGATTCCGGAGATGCATGATTTTCTGGTTGTCCGGTCGACCAAAGCCGAAGCGACGAAGGAGGTGGGCCGCCTCAAGATCGATTTGAACACCTTATCGGCCGTCCCCGTGTCGCAACCGATCCCGAGCCCCTACAAGACACGGCGGATCGTCTACCGGGTCCATCTCAAGTCCGCCGATCCGGCCAACGTGTTCGCAAACGGGCTGACGCAGCAGGTGGTGGCCGAGGACGAGCACACGGCGCGGATAACCGTCTATTCGGTTCGCCCGGTTGGGGGGGCGGGCAATCCCCAGGCCCCGTCCGAGGTTGTTACCGATGGAGATCGTGAGCCTAACAACCTGATCCAGAGCGATGATCCCACGGTCGTGAAACTTGCCCAGGAGGCCGCCGGAGATTTTAGAGCCGATGCCAGAACCAACGGCCGGGGACCCACCACGCCCGCGGGAGACTCCCCAGTTCTGTCAGGGCCTCCAAGCGACCCCGTGCAGGTTGCCCTTGCCCTGGAGAAGTTTGTGAGCCGGAGGATGACCTCCCAGGGCATCTCCTCGGCCTTCGCGACGGCGGCGGAAGTGGCGCAGACTCTCGAAGGTGATTGCACCGAACATGCCGTCCTGCTGGCCGCGATGGCCCGAGCGAGGGGGATTCCGTCCCGGGTGGCGATCGGCCTGGTCTACATCCGCCAGCAATTTCTCTACCACATGTGGACGGAGGTTTTTCTGAACGGCCGTTGGATTCCCCTGGATGGGACCCTGGGCCAGGGAGGGATTGGCGCAGCGTACTTGAAGATCACCAGCAGCAATCTCCAGGGAGCGTCACCGAATGCGGCATTCCTTCCGGTGACCAAGGTGATGGGCCAATTGAAGATCGAGGTTCTCGAGGTCGAGTGAAGCCCGTGGTTTCCGTCACAGAGCTCTGTCAAGTTTCACTCATGGGGTTGGTTGTTCGTTGGAGTCCAGCCTTCAGGCTGTCTTCTGCGCGCTAAGGCGTGGACTCCAACAACCCGCTGCCCCCCAACTCTGAATTCTGACAGAGAACTACTCACTCACGTCGGGATTCTTCAAGGGGCGGAAGCGCGCGGTTGCCTGTTCGCCGAGTCGGGCTGCTTCGACGGCGTCGCGGTAGAATTTTTCCTGGGCACGGATGGCCGTCCGGCCTTTTCGCACGGGCTCGTAGGTGCCGTCCGAAAGCAGACGTTGGGCCTTGACGTTGTCTGCGAAGTACGTTTCCAGGATCCCGACCAGACGGCGGCGCACCTGGGGGTCAACCGCCGGGAAGATGATTTCGAGTCGATTGTCCAGGTTGCGGCGCATCCAGTCGGCGCTGGCCAGGTAGACTTCCTCGTGCCCGCCGTTGCGGAAGTAGAAGAGCCGCGCGTGTTCCAGAAACCGATCCACGATGGAGCGGACTTCGATGTTCTCGGAGACGCCTTTCACGCCCGGGCGGAGGCAGCAGATACCCCGCACGTTCAGCTGAACGCGGACCCCGGCCTGGCTGGCGCGATAGAGGGCCCGAATGATCTCGGGATGTTCCAGCGAATTGACCTTGGCCATGATCAGGCCGGGCTGTTCTGCCGTGGAGACGTTGATTTCCCGCTCGATCAACTCGATGAACCGTTCCTTGAGGCGACGGGGTTCCACGGTCAGCGTGGACCAGCCGACGGCCTCCGAATAGCCGGTCAGGAGATTGAAGAAAGCGGCCACGTCGCCGGCCAGTTCCCGGTTGCGTGTGATCACGCCCACGTCGGAGTAGATTCGCGCCGTGCTGTCGTTGTAATTGCCCGTCGCGAGGTGGACATAGCGCTGGATGCGTCCCGATTCGCGGCGCACGATGAGCAGGGCCTTGGCATGGGTTTTCAGGCCCGTGATTCCGTAGATCACGTGGCAACCGGCGTCTTCGAGCTGGCGAGCCCAGACGACGTTGGCGGCTTCATCGAAGCGGGCCTTCAATTCCACCAGGGCGGTGACCTCCTTGCCATTGGCCGAGGCTCGGGACAAGGCCTTCACGATCGGTGAGTTGCCGCTCGTCCGGTAGAGGGTCTGCTTGATAGCCAGGACGTCGGGGTCGTCGGCGGCCTCTTCCACGAGTTGGACAACCGGGTCGAAGGACTCGTAGGGGTGGAATAGCATAACGTCCCGTTCCTGGACGGTCTGCCAGACGCTTTCCGAACCGAGGAGATCCGAGGGAGGTTGCGGGGGCCAGTCGGCGTCGGTGAGCGATTCGAATTCCGGGAGGCCCACCAATTGCCAGAGGGCCTTGGCATCGAGCATCCCGTCGATTTCGTAGACCTCGTCGGTCTGCAATTCGAGCCACTCCTTGAGCCATTTGAGCAGGTCCCGATCTACGCCGGAGGAAACGGCAAGCCGCACGACTCGGCGGCGTGTGCGCATAATCACCGTTTCTTCCACCACGCTCAGCAGATCGCTGGCGTCGTCGTCTTCAATGGCCACGTCGGCGTCGCGGGTAAGGCGGATCACGGTCTTGGCCGTCACCTCGCACCCCGGGAAGAGCTTTTGCCCGTTGTCGGCAATCACATCTTCGAGCCGAGCGAGATGCACGCCCTCGTCGGAAGGAACCTGGGTGAAACGGGGGCAGTTTCCGGGTACGGGCACCACCGCCACCCGCTTCTGGCGCCCTTCGTCCGTTTCCACGAGCATTTGGAGAACGACGAGCAGTTGAAGCCCCGCCAGCAGGGGTTGCGGTGAAAGCTCTTCGATCGCCATGGGAGTCAGGAGGGGATCGATCTCGCGGGAGAAGTAGCCGCTGAGGAATTCCCGCTGCGATTCGGTCCAGTTCTCCCGCTCGTGGACGAAAAGGCCGTGTTCGGTCAGGGCCTCGAAGACCTCGTGGATGCCCTGCGACTGCTCCGCGACCATGCGGTGGGCTCGTTCGGAGATCGCCTTGAGTTGCTTGGTCGGCGTCATCCCCGACAGGTCGCGCTTCCGGACCTTGGCCGAACGCTGCTGCATCAGCCCCGCCACGCGAATCATGAAGAACTCGTCCAGATTCGAGCTGACGATGGCGAGGAACTTGAGTCGTTCGAGCAAGGGGAGCTGTTTGTTCAAGCCCTCGCGTAGCACGCGATCGTTGAACTCCAGCCAGCTCAGTTCACGGTTGAGATACAGTTCGGGCGCGTTGAGATCGATGCTTTTGGCCATGGATTCGTGTTTGGCTTGGGACGATCAGGCTTCTTCGAGACGGATTCGCATTCCGTAGATATCTTCGAACATATCGCCTTTGCCTGCAATGGCCTTGCGTTCGAGCACCAGGTTGTTGACGCCGGGAACGAGAATAATCAATTCGTCGCCCTGGCGTTCGAAGCGGAGCGCGCGGGCATCGCGGATCTGCCCTCGCGATATGGCGTCGCAGGCGCGCAGGATGGCGGCGAGTTTGCTGACGACCACTCGTTGTTCCCGGGGCAGACTCATGTAGTCCATGTGGGACGGTTTGGGAACGCTGCGGCGATGGTAGCGAGCGATGTGGGCCACCAACTGGACTTCCCGGGGTGTGAGGCCGAATAGTTCTGAATACCGAATGAGGTAATAACTGTGCTTGTGGTGGGCCGGTGCGGCAATGTATCCCCCCACCTCGTGAAGCACGGCGGCCACCTGGAGCAGCAGGCGCTCGCGCGGTCCCAGCCCGTGGTCTGCCTGGAACTCGTCGAACAGGCGAACCGACAAGGCCGCCACGTCGCGGGCGTGTGCCGGGTCGACGCGGTATTTCTCCGCCAGTGCCCAGGCCGAGTGGAGAACGCCCTCGGTGATTTCTTCGTCTTCTTGGTCGGCCACGTTGCGTGCCAGGTCGAGAAGCAACCCGTCTCGCATGGAGACGCGCGAGACGATCATCTCATCCATTTTCGTGCGGCGGAGCAGGGCCCGGTAGACCAACAGGGCAGGAGTGAGGGTCTCCGCGTCGGCGATGGGCAAGCCATGCTTTCGTGCTGTTTGCTCAACCGACAAGTGCTCGCACTCGGAAACGAGGTGGTTGAAATCAGACACCTCGACCGCGTAGAGATCCTTGGATTCGGTGGGAGTCCCGATCTTCTGGGCAGCAAACCGGACGTCGCCGCCCACGGCCACGAAGGAGCGGACATTGTCGAGCGACAGGGAGCCCTCCGCGGTGGTCAGAACCTTGGCGATGTGGGGGCTGAGAAAATCCCCCGATCGATCGGAAAGCTCTTCGCCCGTGAGGAACATCTCCTGGAGGCGGATCGAGCCCAGGCGGAGGCTGTGGGAGCTGACGATCTCTCCCTCTTCCATCACGATCAGGAGTGTGCTGCCTCCGCCCACGTCGACAATGAGACTGCGGGCCCGGTTGATATCGCCTACTCCGGCCACGGCTTGGCGCACTGCGGAAGCGGTCAGCCGGCTCTCCTCGGACGTGCCGATCACTTCCACGTTGAAGCCGGTGGCCATGAAGATGCGGTCGAGGAAGGTATCGCAATTGACCGCCTCGCGAACGGCGCTGGTGGCCACGGCGCGGATTTGTTCCACGCTGTACAGATCGAGAACCTGGCGGTAATCGCGGAGCACGGCGATTGCGGCCCTCATGCTCCGATTCCCGAGCCGACCGCGTCGGAAGGAGTCCTGCCCCAACCTTACGGCCCGGTGCAGGCGTTCGAGCGTCGAAATCCTCCCGTCGGACAGAACTTCGGCGACCACCATGCGGACCGCATTGGAACCGATATCGATTGCGGCAACCGTCTTGGCGCTCACGGATTCCTCTTGAATCGAGTTGTCCCTCTCCATCGAGATCCTTGCCTTCCGGTCATGTCCATTCGCCGACCGCAGCCTCTACGTTCGGCGGCGCGTGCTCTTCGTCGAAACATTCGACATCGTCGTCCCCGTCGGGTTCCTCGTCGTCTTCGGCCGCTTCTCCCACCTCCGAAGGTGGAACGTTCCCGCGCAAGGCGCAGCAGCCGATCAACTCCCGAAGCCCTTCCCAATACGCCTCCTGCTTCAACTCGCTCCAGTAGGCAACCAATTCAGCAAACAGGTGGCTTCGCGTCGTGCGTCGTTCCTCGCGGAGATGCTCGATTCCCGCCGCGAGGCGTCCGAGACGCCCGTGGTGGCCATAGAAATCGGCAAGACGCTTTCCCTCTTCCCCCAGGGTGGTTGCCAGGTGCTCGACCCAGACATCGCAATCGTGGATGTCGCCGAGAAGGGTTTGGACCCGCTTGACCGTGGCCAGGTAGTTGTCGAGTCGGCCTGCGAAGGCGGGCTTGCAGATCTCGAGCGTGTAGCGGAATTGCTTGACGGCGATCCGCATTTCGTGGTGCCCTTCTTCGTTCTGGGCATCCTCCAGGCTGTCCTCATGATCCAAGACGTCGTCGAGGTTCTCCGAGATCTCCTGCTCGAGGCGGCTGAACAGTTCGCGTCCCGTCAATTGGACCTTCTTCCGGTTCAGTTCCACGAGGATGGCCTTCGAGGTGGCCAGAAGGTCCGCGATCGCCCCCCGGTTCTCCGCGCGCTCCGCGGCCGCAACCACCGTGGGCTGCAGGAGGTCTCGCTGCTGTTCCAGGCCGACCACGATCCGAGCAATTCCGGGGAGAAGAGCACGGTCGTTGACCTCGGCCACGAACTGCCACAGAAAATCGGCCTGCACGTCCTTGTCGCGAGCGTCTCCGAGTCCCTTGAGGAGCTTGCGAATCTCCTTGCGCCAGGTCTTGAATTGTTTTTTGGGCAGGCAACCGCGTCCCATCTGGAAGACGGCGCGAAGTCGACGGCAAGCAACCCTCGCCCGATGGACATACTCGATATCGTCGCCTTCCCGCAACCCCGTCATCTGGGCCGACAATTGCCTGGCCTGCTTGCGGAGGTAACGGGTGGTGAGAAGTTGGTAGCTTTCGTTGTCAGCGTTCTTCATCGTAACCGTTTCTGACCGACGAGTCGTGTCGATTCACGGGGCGAGTTGGCAACTCGCCTGTCCACAGAGTCTGATCACACCGTTCGCTATTTCTGGGGACGGCCGTGTCCGGAAAAGATTGCCCCATCCTCGACCATTTCGCAGGGGAAACTGATGCCGATCTGGAAAAAGGAACCAGTTTCCCTGTGCCGTCCGCGGTGGCTTGCGATCCTCGTGGGCATTATGAATGCTATCGGTCAAAGAGAGGTCGAGCAAGCACTCCCTCCCCCGAGCGGAGTTCGTCCGGAGGGGGTGTCTTTAGCCATTTCCTAACATGCCGGGAAATCGTCCCCTCCCAATCGGCGTAACCCGTATATTCGTTACTCCTTACGAACATCAGGACGCCGTTGGTGGCCTTCCTGGCCCTAGCCTCTATAGGGACGAAGCGAACCGGTATTTGCCACACCCGAGGGACACCTGGACCCGTCCGGCATCTGCCCGGAGCACTCGAATTCCGGGGACCTCTGCAAGGGGCTGCCCGCCCTCGGTGACCGCTGCGGCCGACTTCGCGGGAAGATGGATCGTGGCCGTCGTGTTGGCCGGGATTTCCACGTCGAGCAGGAAGCGATCCGCCTCGCGCCGCCACTGGACGGCGACCGGGCCGCGAACCGAGTCGTATTCGGCACGCACCCAATCGATGGCGGCGTGTTCGGGATTGCTCTTGGGCGTCTGCGGCATGGGCCGAATGACGAGGTTCTGGAAACCCGGGTCCGCCTGATCGATGCCGGCAAGGTCGGTGAACATCCACTCGCACACCGCCCCGAAGGAATAGTGGCTGAAGGAATTCATGCCCGCCATGAAGCCCTCGTCCTTGGTGAAACTGTTCCACCGTTCCCAGATCGTGGTGGCGCCGTTCTCGATCTCGTAGCCCCACGACGGAAACCGGCGACTCTGCAGCAGGCGCCCCGCCAGGTCGTTGTGGCCGTAGGACGACAGCACGGGCAGCAGATGCCGCGTTCCGAGGAACCCGGTTGCCATGCGAACCTCGTTCTGACGAATCATCTCAGCCAGGCGATCCGCAAAGGGCTGGCAGAGCGCCGGGGGAACGAGACCGACGTAGAGGGCCAGGGCGTGGGCCGACTGGGTTTGCACGGTCAACCGGCCTTCCGGATCAATGTACTTCGCCGCGTAGGCCTTGGCGATCGAGTCGAACCACTGGCGATACTTCTTCGCGGCGTCCTTTTTCCCCGTCGCTTCGGCCATCTCCGCCATGAGCTTCGACGTGTACGCGAAGTAGATCGTGTCCACGTATTCGACGGGGGTCGTCTCGTTGAGCGAAAGCCAATCGCCCCATCCGTTGCCCAGGGCCACGCCGAGGAAATCGGGGCTGACCCGGTGCCGATATTCCATGAACCGCTCCATCGAGTCCCAGTGCCGCTCGATCACGCGGGCGTCGCCGTAAGCCCGGTAGATCGTGTACGGACAGATCACGCCGGCGTCCATCCAGGCCGTGGCAAAGGCCTTGTTGGGCTTGCCGTGCTGCATGGGGTAGGGGGCGTAGTCGGGATAGGGCCCTTCGGGAAGTTGGGCCTCTTCCAGGTCCTGAAGCCACTTGGTGAAGAAGGCGGCCACGTCGGCGTTGAGGCTTGCCGTGCGGACGTAGATTTCGGCGTCTCCCGTCCAGCCGAGTCGCTCGTCTCGCTGGGGGCAGTCCGTGGGGATCTCGAAGAAGTTCGCCCGCTGGGTCCAGACCACGTTGGAGAACAACTGGTTGACCATCTTGTCGGAACACTCGAAGGAACTGACGAGAGGCGTGTCGGAGTGGATCACCACGCCGGTCACGGCATCAAGGTCCGGCTTGCCGGGATAGCCGGTCAATTCGACGTATTGGAAGCCGTGGTAGGTGAATCGGGGCGTCCAGGTCTCACCCTCGGCGTCGCCGCGAAGGATGTAGGTATCGGTGGCTCGTGCCCTGCGGAGATTCTCCGTCATCAGCCGCCCATCCGTGTGGAGCATTTCTCCGTAGCGAATCCGGATCGACGTTCCTGCCGGGCCCTTCACCTTGAGCCGCACGACCCCCGAGACGTTCTGCCCCAAGTTGAAGATGTAGACGCCGGGGGAAGGCTCGGTGATCTCCACGGGCCGGATCTCCTCGATCGGCACAATGGGGACTCCCGGATGAGCCTGCATCCGCGGCGGCTTCTGGAAGCCAAGCTCCACCTCGCGCGGCCCGCTCTGGTCGATGAACTCGGCCTTGAGGCTGCCGTTTTCCTCGGCCCGAATCGCCGATGCCCACGCCGAATCGTCGAACTCCGAGGCAGCCCAACCGGGCATCTCAAGCCGCGCGTCGTAGGCTTCGCCCATGAGCATGTCCGCCTCTTGGATGGGGCCGGTCGTCACCTTCCAGGTGGAATCGGTAACGATCGTTTCCTTCGTACCGTCTGCGTATTCGATCTCCAACTGCACGAGCAGGGCCGGGGTCTTGCCGTACATGTAGCGCCCACAACGGTTGGGGCCGTAGCCCACCAGCAGCCCGTATCCTACATAGCCGGCGTACCAGCCGTCGGCCACGACTGCCCCGAGAACGTTCTCGCCCTTGCGAACCATGGTCGTCGCGTCGTAGGTGTTGTAGAAGCATCGTTTTGCGTAATCGCACCATCCGGGGGTGAACATGGCGTCGCCCACCCGTTGACCGTTCACGTGCAACTCGTAGATCCCCAACGCCGAAGCGTAGATGGTGGCTCGGCGGATTTCCTTGTCAGCCTGGAGGGGCTTGCGATAGTAGCGAGCCGGAGGAAACACCATTTTCTGCTGCGACGCCTCCAGAGGCGACTCATCGAGGAAACTGATCCACTGGGCCTTCCAGTCGCCCGGCTTGAGCAGGCCCATGGACCACTGGCCCGGCTGGCTCCAGGGCGACGGCTTGCCCGCGGCATCCCACGCCATGACCTTCCAATAGCACCTCTGACGGGAAGCGAGCGGTTTGCCGCCGTAGGGAAGGTTCACCGTCTCGGCACTCTCGACGCGTCCCGAGTCCCAGAGGTCTCCGCGATCCGCGGCAAGCTCTTTTTCGCTTCCTGCCACGAGAATTCGATAGGCCGACTGGCGCTGGTTTCGCTGGTCGGAAGTGACAATCCAACTCAGACGCGGGGCAATCTCATCGACTCCGACCGGATCGGCCAAGTACTCGCAGCGGAGCCGCTCGACGGCCAGCGTCCCGGGTTCGTCCGCGTGGCCCGTTGCCACCACTGCGAGGGAGACGGCCAGAGCCGAGAAACCAAGAAGGACGCGGGCCACAAGGCGGTATGGAAAATGGTTCATCGCAGCAGATCCTGATCGATCGAGTCGTTCTTGTTGAGCATTTCAGGGGTTGGGAACGAGTCATTCTAACCCACCGCCGGGGTCATTTCGAGCCACAACCGGGAGAGTCTGCGAGTTCCCTGTGACTTTGCCGTTCTCCTGACAACGGCCCCGTCCACTTAACTCGGAAGTGCCCTTGGTGCTAGAATAGAGGGTTTCCCGTGCCGCAGACTGGCCTTTCCTGTCATGTACCAAGCTCGACTGCCAGACGATCCGATTTCCCTTCCCTTGCTCATCACGGGGGTGGCGGGGCCGTCGGGCTACCATGCCTTCTACTACTTCCAGTCCCGCTACCCGGGTCGTGTGGTCGGCATCCGGCAGGAGGAGACTTGGCGGCTCAATGCGCCGGGGCTCGTTCCCTGCAATACGGAAGACGCCGAGGCCCTTGCCCGGCTTTTTGAAGAGCATCGCTTTGCGACGGTTCTCAACTGTGCCGGCAGTTGCGCCCTGAAGCCATGCCAGTTGGACCCGGCGCTCGCCACCAGGGCGAATGTGGAAGGCGTGGGCCATGTGGCTCGACTTGCTCGCCAGTACAGGGCCCGGTTGGTCCACCTGTCGATCGACATGGTGTTCTCGGGCGACAAGGGCGGCAATTATCTGGAAACGGACCCGACGGACCCGGTGACCGTCTACGGCCGCACCATGGTCGAGGGCGAGCAGGTCGTGCTGGAGACCGATCCCGAGGCGTGCATTCTGCGGATTTCCCTTCCCATGGCGGTCAGTTCCAACGGCCATGCCGGCGCGGTCGATTGGATTGCGTCGAGATTCCGCAAGTCGCGCCCGGCCACGCTCTACTACGACGAGGTCCGCACGCCAACTTACGGCGACTGCCTGAGCCGCGTTTGCGAGCTCGCCCTCTCGCGGCCCCTTGCGGGCATCTATCACGCCGGCGGTCCGAGGAAGCTGAGCCTCTACCAGATCGCCCAGGTCATCAACCGGGTGGGCGACTACGACCCGAACCTTCTCTTCGGCCTGCCCCGATTGCACGCGGCCCCGCTTCCGCCCCGAGCCGGCGACGTGACGATGGACTCGTCCAAGCTTGCAAAGGCCCTGGGAGGCAATCCATTCACCCCCTGGCCCCTCGACGACCGCTTTGCCCCCGACGATCGCGATTGGCACCACGATCGACCGGCAGGAGAGCCCCGCGGGCCGGAGGCCCTGCACGACCTGCTGTGCGTGAATCCCGCCCTGGACCTGGGCCCGGTGATTCCCTGCGAGCCGCTACGGCATTACTGCGTGTCGGAGTAGGGACCGCCCAACAGCTCCTCCACTGGCAGGGCCACGCGTCGAAAAACGGCGGTTGGCATGGCCACGGTGTCCCAGCGATCGGAAATGGGGCGGGACCAGACGGCGTAGTCCATCAGGGGAACGGCTACAAAGGCGTAGAGGCGGTCTCGGAATCTGAAACAGCGATCTGCAGGAAGGGGTGACCGGTCGCCGAGCACGTGGTAGCCGAAGACGAACAGGCCGCGGAACTTCTCGCCGAAGAGATCCTCCCACTGGCCAAGGCTGTCGATGTCTTCGCGGGGCGACCAGTTTTTCCAGTACTGGCAGGTTTGATCGCCGCTCGGGAAACGGCGACCTTTCACGTCGACCAGCCAGGAAGAGCCCTCGGATGAAGCGACGATGAAGTCGAGGCTCTTGATGGAGCGCCCGTCGGACAGGAGGCTTCGCTTGGCCTCGTCGACGGCCACGTAAGGCGCGCCTCGAGCACGGAGAAACTCCTCGAAGGCCGCCTCGTAATGATTGTCGCGGTTGGCCATGGCCGAATGCCTCCCAGGATCACCCCCCGTCATTGCTGGGGTAAACCTCTGGGGAGCATTCTGCCACAATTCGCCGGAAGCGTCCAGCCGCTGCCAGGAGAACCTCAAAGTCATGAAGGAAGGGGACAGGTCCATGTTTTCGGGCAGCGTGCGTTCGCCAAAGTGCCTTGCTGACCGAAAAATGGACCAGTCCCCTGACTTTGCTGTTCTCCAGCCGGCTCAGTCCACTTCGTGGACCAGGATTGCGTTCTGGCCCCGATCGATGAGTCGGGTGCCGGTGATCAACACAATGCGGTCGCCCCCATGCACGTAGCCCACGTCCTGACCTCGGGCGATGACGTGGTCGAGCAGTGTTTTCGCGTCGTCGGTCGGGGCGTTGCGAACGGGAATGACACCCCAGTAGAGGCACATCCGCCGCAAGGTGGCCTCGGAATTGCTCACGCCCACGGTGGGTACGAAATTGCGGTTCTTCGATAGGGTTCGTGCTGTTTCGCCCTCCGTGCTGGCGCAGATGACCATCTTGGCGTCGAGTTGGGCAGCGATTCGGCTGGCTGCGTAGACGGTGGCTTCGGTGATGTCGTCCACCGTGCTGTGGGCCAGGTCGGGCTCGGGCAGCGGCGGGCGGTCGCGATAGATGGGTTCCGTGGCCAGGGCGATCCGGTGCATCATTTGGACGGCGTCGACGGGATGCTCGCCGATGGCCGTTTCGCCGGAGAGCATACAGGCGTCGGCCCCGTCGAGGATCGCGTTGGCCACGTCGGTGGCCTCGGCCCGGGTGGGGAGGCGACTGTGGGTCATGCTGTCGAGCATCTGGGTGGCAATGATCACGGGCTTGCGCCAGCGGTTGCAGGCCGCGACGATTCGCTTTTGGGCAACGGCCATTTCGGCGATGTCGATCTCCACACCCAGGTCGCCACGGGCGACCATGATGCCGTCGGTGACGGCCACGATTTCCTCGAGTTGTTCCAGGGCCTCGGGCTTCTCGATCTTGGCAATCACCTGGGTGGCGCCGCCCACGGACGCGATGAGCGACTTCAGGTCGAGAATATCTTCGGGGCTGCGGACGAAACTGAGGCCGAGGAAGTCAACGTCGTTTTGGGTCGCCCAGGTGGCGTTGCTCCGGTCAACGTCGGCCAGGGCGGGCACGCTCAACTTCACGCCGGGCAGGTTCACGCCCTGGCGGCTTCGGACCGTGCCCGGCTGGATCACCCGGCATACGGCCTCGTCGGCCCCCACGTGTTCGACGATCAGGCTCACCGTGCCGTCGGCCAGCATGATCCGGTCGCCGGCCGTCAGTTCGTCGATCAGCGGCTCGTAGGTCGTGGTCACTTCGTCCGAATCGCGGATCGTGTCGCCGCGGACGAATCGCAACTGGTCGCCCGTGGCACAGCGGATCTGCCCCCCCGGCAGTTCTCCCAGACGCATCTTGGGTCCCGCCAGGTCCACGAGCACGCCGATCGGAACGCCCACCTTCTCGGACGCTTCACGGACGGCCGCCAGATGTCGGTCATGCTCGGCCCGGTCGCCGTGGGCCGTATTGATGCGGAAGACGTCGACCCCTGCTTGGATCAGTTTCACCAGGGACTCAACACCGTCCGACGCGGGACCGATCGTGGCAACGATCTTGGTTTGGCTGGGACGTTGTCCGCGGGGCATGGCGGCATCGGGCATAATCTCTCTCCGTAGAAAACTGGCGTCGGTCTGAATGACGCGTCACGTGGCAGGGTGAACGAAGTGTATTGTCGGAAGAATCGGGGAAAATTCCAAGGCCATCCACTCCCTCCCCGGCGAGCGAAGCGAGTGAGGGGGAGGGGCGGGGAGGGGAAAGCGACGTCACTCGCCGAGATGAACCGCAGAATGTCGAACAAGGAACCGCAGAATGATGAAGGGGGAGAGGATGCCAACGCTGCTGCCTGCTCACACCAGGGGCATGATTTTGGCGAACAGGAGAGTGAAGCCGAAGGCGATGCTGCCGACCACGACGAGGAGAAGGGTCCAGGCCTTGAGGGTCTCGACTTCCGTCAGTCCTGCCATGCGGGAGATGATCCAGAACCCCGAATCGTTCATCCAACATCCGACCAGGGAACCGGCCCCGATGGCCGTGCAGAGATAAACGGGGTGGCATCCAAGCGACTCGGCGCTAACTCCCATGGCGCCGATCATGCTCGACGTGACGATCATGGACACGGTGCTGGACCCCTGGGCGGCCTTGATGACTACGGCCACACAGAAGCCGAGGGCCAGCATGGTAAATCCCATGCCCTGGTCGCTGGGGCCGACGAAGTGGAGGATCGCCTCCTTGACGCCGGCCTGCTGGAGCGCCGTGCCGAAGGCGCCCCCGGCCGCGGTGATCAGAATGATGACGCCACCCGACATAAGCGCCGTTTCCGTCGTCTTGCCCAACTCAGTGAAGGTCAGCTTGCGATACTTCACGAGAATCCACATGGCCACGCCGGCCGAAAGGAGCAGGGCCAGATTTGAGTTGCCCAGGAGCCCGGTGATGTTCGTGACGGCTTCCGGAACAGCGAACTGCTTGATGATGGTGTGGGTTGAGATCAGCAGAACCGGCAGGACGATTGGCAGCAGCGAAAGGGCCAGCGGCGGGAGTTCTTCGTCCGGAATTGGTTCCGCTTCTTCTTCACCTGCGTAAGGCCGCATGGGCTGGTCGAGCCAGCGGTTCATCAGCATACAGACGGGCAGGCTCGCCGCGGCCGTGGACAAGGCAATCAGGCCGCCGACCAGGATCATCATCCCCAGGTCCACGTGCAGGTTGTCGGCAATCATGAGTGGTCCCGGCGTGGGCGGAACGAGGGTGTGGGTGATGGCCGCGCCGGTGCCGATGGCCAGAATGTAGAGCATGTAGTTCTTCCTCGTGCTCTTCCAGAGCGAGCGGGCCAGAGGCACGAGCAGGTAGAACACGGTGTCGAAAAACACGGGAATCGAGAGCACGAATCCGCTGGAAAGAAGCGCGACCGGCGCCCCCTTTTGGCCTGTGAGCTTGAGGAAGGAGCGGACAACGCGGTCGGCGGCCCCCGAATCCATGAGGCACTTCCCGATGATGGCCGCCATGGCGATCACGATGGCAATGCCCCCGGCCGACGAACCAAAGGCCGAGGCCACCCGCGACGCCGCGTTTGAGGCCACGAAATCCTGGATCTGCGAATCCGACCAGACGATATTCCGGATCGCCGCCAAGTCCTTGGGGTATTGGGTAAGCGATTCAGTGGTGGCCATCATGGCAACGACAAGCGCCGCGATCGTCAGGGCAATGAAGGCATTGAGCCGAACCACGATGATCAGGCCGATGACGGTAACCACACCCACGAACAGGGCAAGCAAGGGGAGGAGATAGTCCATGCGACAAGGCTTTCTGGCACCGGAGACTAAGGATTCAAGTAGGTGGCAGTTTAAGCGGCAGACACGCCAGGTGCAAGAAAACTGCAACGGCAGATGTTGGCAATGTGTTGACAATAATTGCCATTGTTCGTAGTATGCATCTGTGGAGGTTTATCCCATGGATACCATGAATATCGCCCTGCCCCCCAGGATGAAAGAGTTCGTCCAAGAACAGGTGGCACAGGGTGGCTACAGTAGTGTGAGCGAGTACATTCGTGACCTTATCCGTTCGGACCAGAAGGATAAGGCTCGGGCAGCGCTCGAATCCGAGATCCTCAAAGGGCTCGACAGCGGAAACTCGACGCCCATGGGCGCCAGCGATTGGGAGAGAATCCGGGCGGCCGTCGCCGAACGCTCCGGGAGCAAGTCCCAGAAATGAAGGTGTCGCGTCTAGAATGCCTTTCGCACAACGATAAGCTGAGTCGTTGCCGCCCACAGCTTCTAACGGGAAACGCTTGCCGTATTCTAAATGGACTTGCGTGATTCCCGGAAATGCGTTCCCATTCGGCACTGCTTGTCCACACGCCGGGAGGACGTGTCTCCAAGGATTCAGGGATTCTGCGGCGTGTGGCCAAGCAGTGGCACACGGTCTCCTGGAATCGTGCAAGGTCATTTAGAAAGGGAACACTAATCCTCGCTAATCAACACTAATTCAAGAGAGTGATTAGTGTTGATGAGTGCCGATTAGTGTTCAAACCTCTTTCACATTCAGGAGGTTCGGCTTCGGCGCAACTGGCCGCAGGCGGCGTCGATGCGGTCGCCTTTTCGATAGCGAGTCTTCACGGCCAGGCCGGCGGATTCCAGGATGGCCAGGAAGCGGGCTGTCTGCTCGGGGGCGGGAGTGCGGTAGGGAAGGCCCGCAACCGGGTTGTAGGGAATCAGGTTGATCAGCGAGGGGCGGCCCTTCAGGAGGCCGGCCAACTGCCGGGCGTGTTCTTCGCCGTCGTTCAACTCGGCCAGGAGCACGTATTCAAAGGTCACTCGCCGCCCGGTCGTTTCAAAGTAGGCATCGGTGGCGTCGAGGATCGAGGCAATGCCGACCTTGCGGTTGGTGGGGACGATCTCGTTGCGGAGCGTGTCGTTTGGCGCGTGGAGCGACACGGCCAGGTGATAGGGGGCTCCCGACTCGGCCAGACGCCGGATTGCCGGCGGCAAGCCCACGGTGGAGATCGTCACCCGCCGGGCGCTGATGCCCAGACCGTCGGGCGAGGTGACAACCTGAAGGGCTGCAAGCAATGCGTCCAGGTTGGCCAGCGGTTCGCCCATCCCCATGACGACCACGTGGCTGAGCCGCTCCCCTTCGGGCAGCAGATTTTTCAGTCGCAGGACCTGCTCCAGGATCTCGCCGGTAGTCAGGTTGCGGCGAACGCCGTCGAGCCCGCTGGCGCAGAACACGCACCCCATGGCGCAGCCGACCTGGGTGCTGATGCAGACGGTGCGGTGTCCGCGATCGTCTCGCAGCAGAACGCACTCGATGCTGTCGCCGTCGTGGAGTCCGAGCAGCAGCTTGCGGGTTCCGTCGTCGGCCTCCTGGCAGGCCGTCTCGGTCAGGCTCTCCATCGTGAATGACTCGGCCAGTTCGGCGCGGAGTTTTTTGGGCAGATCGCTCATGCCATCGAAACCGGCCTCAGGCCAGTCGATCATCCATTTCCGGATCTGCCGGGCACGAAACTTGGGATAGTCGCGCTGGGCCAGCCAAAGCACCAAGTCGTCAAGTTGTAGGTCGAGGAGATGTTGCATAGTTGAGTTTTGTTTTCCGCCGGTGTCGTTTGACCAGTTGCCGCAGGCGAGGATTGTCAAGCATCCCAAAGCGGGCGGTGAACGACCGCGGCGGCGGTTTAAGCGAGTCCGGCGGGAAAGGACCGTGAACGGCCCTGTTGTGGCTGCGTTGGTAACACGCCCACCCTCCAGTATTCTCGGTGAGGCGTGATTGACAAGGCCTCGGCACGGTCTGACAATGTGGCCGTTCACACCTTTCTTCCAGGAGGCTGTCATGTCGAACTTCCCACCCCCTCCACAGGATGAATTCGTCGCGCCCCAGGTGGTCGAGAAGCAAGGGATGAGCGGCGGGGCCAGAGTTCTCCTTGTGCTTGGGGGAATTTTCGGGCTGTGCCTCCTTCTGTGCTGCGGCGGCGTGATCACGCTTGCGATCAAGGGCCCGAAGTTAGTGGAAGACTACGTGGACAATGCGGTGTCCGAAGATCCAGTGGTCATTGCCCAGCGTCGGGAGGAACTGCTTGATATTGACATTCCCGAATCGTTCAAGCCGAAGGGCTCCATGGATGTCGTCATTCCTTTTGTCGACAAGCGTGCCATGATGATTGTCGCTTATGAAGGCGATCCATCGAGCAACTCGGTCGTGCTTGTCGGTCTCGGCGATGCGTTCTCCGAAATGTCGCCGGAAGAGATGGAAATCAAGATCAAGGAGTCGTTGGAGAAGGAGGGGCTCGGGCAACCGGAGAATGACGCCAATCTGGAAAACAAGACCAAGAATTTCACGATCGGCGGCAGGAAGACGACCTTCGTCTACGGCACGGAAGTGGATGAAGAGGGAAACGCGATTCGATTCCACGTGACGGGCACGGTGCGTGGCAAGCAAGCCCCTGTCTTCGTCATGATCACGGCCGACGCCGACAAATTCAGCGAAGAGGATCTCGACAAGATCATCGAATCGATCGAGCCATCGACCGAACCTGCACCTGTCCCCGCTCCTACGCCTGTCCCCGAACCTCAGTAATCCGCTGCCGCATCGAACCGTCGGCCACGGCCCGCTCGCAGGCCTGGAGATCCTCGTAGATCTCGTGGCTGAGGAACTTGACGGCCCAGTTGTGGACCATGGGGCTGATGGAAAGCACGGCGGCGCCGTGCTGGTTGGCCTCCCACATCTCGATGGCCGTGCCCATCGACGCTTCCGGCACGAAGGCGATCAATACGTCGACTTCCCGGCACATGCGGTTGTGGCCGAAGAACACGTCCCGGCCGGTCGTGTCGTCGTAGGCGATCGAATCGCCGTGGTTGGCCAGCGGATCGTAGACGTCGGCCTCCGGGAAGTGGGCCTCGATGAGCCGTTTCAGGTGGCCGCGATAGTCCTGGGCGTGCAAAGTCGGCTCGGTAAGCGAGCCCTGCATGATTCCTGCAAGAAAAAAACGCATGATAGGGCAGCGGGGTGAAGAAACGGTTAGGATGACTACTCAAACGGCCCAGGATACCAGCAACTCAGGCCCCCCGATAGCCGAAATGGGAGATGCGAGATGTGGCAGAACCTGAATGATCCCCAAGTTTTCCCGGTTCGCCTTCCAAGATTCATTCCACTGCTCGTCGTTGCAGCCATTTTGGGTGGCCCGTCGATGGGGGCGGAGCCAGAGACCACGGTGCTCCTGCCTCTCGACGGCAGTGAGCAGGTGAGCGAAACCTTCGGGCAGGCGGGCGTCGAACGCTTTCGGGAAACGGCCACTGCTTCGACCGACACGGTGGACGGGAACGGGTCGCTCCATTTCGGCGGCGTCGCCCCCGAGCGGGAAGGCAGCAAGTATTTCGGGGTGAAGGTCACGCTTTCGGAATCGGTCGATTTGACCGACCGGCGGGTCCTTCTCCAAGCTCGGACGAGCCATCCGGAATCGACCGCGGCCTTTTATGTCCGGGCCTACAATCGGGGTGAGAAGCAACCTTGCATGAGCTTCAATTCGTGGAGTTCGCAGCTTGACGCCGCTTGGCGCGAGTTCAGTCTTCAGCCCGGCCTTTCTCTCACGGGTCTGGCCTGGGAACCGAAGATGGTGGATGGCCGCACGCCCACGGCCGTCGATCGGCTCGAATTCATCATCGGCACACGCGAAGACAACGTGCCCGTCGACGTGTTTCTCGACCGCGTCTGCCTCGCGCCGCGGCTGAAGGTTCTGGAGGACCTTGAGGCGGTTCACCCGAGCCATGTCGGCACGCCGCTGGTTTTAGACGGCAAAGCCGTGGCAACCATCCTCCACCCGGACTCCAGCGCAGGCCGCAAGGCGGCCGAGGCGATTGCGGCGGCGATTGCCAACCGCACGGGCACAGTCCCGGCTGTTCGTGCCGGAACCGAGGGCGATCGGATTCCTGACTCGCCTACGATCATGCTGGGCAGCGTGGACAGCAACCCGGCGATTCTGCTGCTCTATGCCCGCTATATGACGCCGGCCGACAGTGTCTGCCCAGGCAAAGGGGGGGCGCTGGTTCACACGGTTTGCGATCCCTTTGGCCGGGGCGCCAACGTGATCGTGGCGGCGGCGAGCGACGATGCCGGCCTGGCCCAGGCGGCCAAGGTTCTGGGCGAGGCGATTTTGCAGCAAGGCAAGGGCCCGTCGCTCACGGTTCCGCGTCTGTTCGAGCGGCGTTATTCCGGTTCGTTCTTGAAGCACTTTCGCTGGGCCAACCGTCAGCCGGCCGCCGATCGCCTCGAGCAGGGCTTGAAGGAGGGGCAAGCCGCTCTCGACGAAGGACGCCATGAGTCGGTGGCCGCCGTTCTGGCCTCAGTCGCCAATCGCTACCGGCTCACCGGGCACAGCGTGGAAGCGGAACTGTTCGTCAAGCTCTGGGATCTCTACGCGGAAAGCGCCGTGGCCGATCCGCGGAAGTTCGGCGGTCCGTGGGGATTCGACAGCGATTTCGCCTCGGCCCAAGTCGTGACCGGCTGGGATTTGATCGAGGACGACCCGGCCCTTTCGGACGAGGATCGCCTGCGAACCACGAAGAACCTGGGCCGCTGGCTGACCGAAGCGGTCATTCCCAGTTGTGCCGGGGCTGCCACGAGCAGCCACGTGCCCCACAATCATCAGACGTTTCCCGGCCTGGGAGCTCTCTTTGCCGGACTCTACCTGACCAATCATTACGACCTTGTGGAAGGCCAGGCGTGGCTCGAAATCGCGGATCGGATGTTTCAGCGGCAAGAGGGCTATTTCAAACCCTATGAAGACTGCAACGGCTACCAGTGGCTCACCAACGGGCACCTGATGCGCTACTGCATGGCCCGGCCTGATTTCACGCTGTTCGAAAATGGGAACGGGGCGAGGATTATCGACTACTGCATCGGCACGATGAACAACCTGGGATACCAGGTGCCCTACGGCGACACGGGCTCGTGGAAGTGCTGGAACAGCGAGATGATCTGCCTCGACATCTTTGCCTTCGCCACCGGATCGGCCGACGCCCGCTGGGCCGCCAACTTGAAGCGGAAAGTGAAAAACACGGCCGAAACCAACGCCTTCTATCAACTCGCCCCGGCCGAGACGCCGGACGGATTCAACGGCGTGCGAGTCTGGCCGGTCGAACCCCAATACTACGCCACCCATCGGGCCGATGTCCGGCCGCCGCTGGATCGCTGCTTCGACAAGATCGCCTTTCGCGAGTCGATGGCCCCCGAGGCGGCCTACCTGCTGCTGGACGGATTGAGCAACGGCGGGCACAAGCATCTCGACGGAAACAGCATCCCCCAGTTGACTCTCTACGATCGGATCTGGCTTGCCGACAACGACTATTACAAGGCGCCCGTCAAGTTCCATAATTCGATGACCGTGTTTGAGGACGGGCAGTCCGCCGCCATCCCACCCTACGCCGAACTCGTCGACGCCGGCGAGTCGGAGCGCTTTGGCTATAGCAAGACCCGCCTGGAAGGCTACGCCGGCGTGGATTGGGGCCGCACGGTCGTCTGGCTGAAAGAGAAGCAGGCCTTCGTCGTGCTCGATCGGCTCACCGCCCGGAGCGACGACGAGTATCAGTTCCGCACTCTCTGGCACGGCGTGGGCGACGCTACGCTGGACGAAAAGGGATTGCTCCTGACCCAGAAGGGGCCCAGCCTGCGGATCGACGTCGGTCCGGGGCCGCAACTCGATCAGCAGCCGGATGCCGAGTTGGGCGCGAACTGGAAGGGCTATCCCCATGCTGATCCCGTTGTGCAGTCCCTGCAGGCCGTGGCCACGGTCAGGCTCAAGGAGGGCGAGAGCTACCTGTTTGCCAGCGTGCTTCACGGGCAGGCAGACGGCGCCGCCCAAGCGTGGGACATTGCCTTTCTCGACAAGGCCGAGGGAATCAAGCTCACTACGGACGACGGTTCCTTGGCCGTCGTGCTGGGGCCTTGCGACAGCGACACCACCGACGGTCGGTTCCAAACGGATGCCGAATGCGTCGTGTTATCAAAGGGGGAACTTTCGCCGCTGGGGGCGACCGGCATGCGGATCGGTCAGGAACAGGTGTTCGAAGCCGAGTCGGTCAGCCATGTGGATCTGCCGGTTCCCGAAACGCTTGAGTATCTTGAGCGGGCGCCGTTGCGTTTACCCATCGAGAACCTGCAAACGGCTGGCGATGCTCCCTCGCACACGGTTCAATGGACTGTCGTCGTCCCCGGCGTCAGAGGCAAATCGCCTTGCCACATCACTCGCATGGCTGCGGCCTCGCTCGACGGGGCGGAGTCGCCCAAGTCGATCGTCGTGGCCACGACGGAGGGAAGCCTGGTCGCCTTGAATGCGGACGGTTCGGTGCGGTGGACGGTCAAGACCGGCAGCCAGCTCAACGACGTTGTGGCCAGCGACCTGACCGGCGACGGGACGGACGAGATCGTGCTCGCCCGGCAGGATCATCATGTGCAAGTCCTCGACGCGGACGGCAAGGAGCTCTGGAAAAAAACGCTGGCCTATTATCGACGACCGCCCTACGTGAATCTCGTTCGGACGGGCGACATCGACGGGGACGGCGCCCCCGAGGTGATTGCCGGCGGAGAGAACTGGCGATTCTATGCGTTCCGTGCCGATGGAACAGAACTCTGGAACTACGAAAGCGTTCACCCCTCACGTTCCGGGGCCGTGGCCGACCTGGACGGCGACGGCAAGGACGAAGTCCTCTGCGGCACCCACTACTATTGGGCAACTGCGTTGAATGCCGACGGAACGGCGCGATGGAAGTATCGCCTTGGGCCCATCTGCTACAGCATGGCTGTGGGGAAGTTCAGTACGGGTGAGAAGCAGGGCGTTGTCTTCGGAAGCGGCGATGGAAAGGTCCACGTGGTCGACGCCAATGGGAAGGCCCAGTTGCAGTACGACACGGGCGACGAGGTGAAGCATGTTGCCGTAGGCGATCTCGACGGCGACGGCATCGACGAGGCGATTGCCGGATCGTTGAACTACAACGTCTATTGCTTCGGCGCCGACGGCCGGCGCCGCTGGCGAGTCGACCTGGGCGGCCCGATCTCCGCCCTGGCCACCGTCGGCCAAGGGCAAGGCGGCCTCGTTGTGGCCGGCACATCCAAGGGCCGCCTGGCGACAATCGATTCCACCGGGACGATCCAAAAGGCCTCCGAACTGGGTGCGGGAATTGTCGACATCCTCGTCCTCGACGAGTCCGTCGTGGCGGCAACCGCGGACGGGCAGGTGCGGAGGTTGGGGGGCAGACCATAGGGATGCTCTGGGGAAGTTCGCAGTCAAAGCGGAACACCGCATGACGGCGCCGATGTCGATGTTCGTTTATTCCAGAAGTTGGAGGGTTGATGAGCGAGGAAACAGGACTGAAATTCAATTGGCTCTATTCGTCATCTGATTCTGGAAGCTTGCCCGACTGTCGTTCCAGCTTCTTGGCATCCGACTTCACGCGTCGCTCAAGCTTTTTGATGTCTTCCTCTGGCGGAAGTTCTTCGGGTCTGATTCCACGCTCGGCGAGCATTGTCCGCACGCTCTTGTTGTTCTGCACGTGTTCGTCGGTGATGGGTATTTCGCCTTGCATATCTTCCTGCTGAACGTTGTGGTTCGTCATCTCGGTTGCCAAGTTCTTCGCAGCAATTGTCAAAGTGGGAAGGAAGTCAGCCAGCGGTCGCGATTCTGTAATGCCGAATTGGGCCTTCATTGCTTTCGTTGTACTGCCCCCAAACAAGGCGGCATCGCCTTTTGAACGAATACGTCCGAAACCCCGCTCGTCCACCCCACGCTCGAATATGTTCTGCGAAAGAGTCTTCTCCGATTCCTTGAGCCGATCCCTCGCATCAAGCCGGGCCTGAAGTCGCATGCGGTCTTCAATTAGCTCTTGCTTTCGCGTTTGCAGGGCAAAGTAGCTTTGTGCAAAGGCAATAGGCTCCTTTCGGGGGTCTCCGTTTTGGGCGACAAGATAGCACGCAAATCGAGTGAGCATGAAGTCCTCGATTTCACGTTCAGCCCCACTCCCCAGAGGGACCATTTTCGTGACGCCACGAAAATGGTCCGAAATTTCGTAACCTCCTGCCTCGCATGACTCTATGGCACGCTGGATTGCCTTGAGGAAGTTCTCCCAGCGGTTGTAACCGAGAGGCTCCTGCAATTCCCGTGCAAACCAGAACTCGACATTTTCGTTGGGGACGGTTCGGGCCAGCGAATCGAACTGGCTTTGCATCTGTTGGATCAAACCGCTCTTCATTGGGGGACTCCCGCTTGACTACCCGGTGCTAATTGTCCGGTGGAACCATCGCTCGCAGGACTTTGCAGTCCTCACGCGCGTACGCCCCTACTGGGCCGCCGACCACCGTGCGACACAACGTAGTATTCCGGGAAAGGGTGTTTCACGCAACATGATCTTCCGGGGTACGGCAGCTAGACTGTTCCCGCCCAGTCCATACGTCAGAACACGTGATACGCCTTCGCGTTGAACTTGCTGGCCAATTCGGGGTCATTTGCCCGGTGGAGGAGATTGCAGTAGCTGTAGGGATACTTGAAGACGTGGCCCAGGCTCAGGGTCTTGTCGCCCCGCCGAATCCAGTATTCTGCGTCGGTCGGGCGGAGTTGGGTCGGCTTGTGGTCGGGGCGGCGTCGATCGTCGGGATTGGGGCCGCGGCGGGTGACGGTGACGTACTTACGGAAGGCCGTACGGCAGCCTTCTGCCTTATGTTATCCCACATTTCTTGCTTGACCGACGAAGTAGCCGTCGAGCATTTGCTGTAGTTTTACCCAGCCTCGCCAGAGGATGAGCCAGCCTGGGCGGTGGTCGCCCTTGCGGTTCTGATGCCCGCCGAGGCGTGCCAGTGCGAAGAAGAACTCGTGAACGGTCAAGTCTTTCCGAATCCTGCCGTAGCGCCAGTAGCTGAGCACCTCGATGTATTCGATGGCGAACAGCATGCTTGCCGAACGCGTCTGAGCGTCGGGGCGGCGACTGGCGTCGCGCAGGTTCAGCAAGGTCAGGGCCACCGCCGACAGCAGAGCGATGGCCGGCTGCAGACGTTCGACCGCCGTGAACTGAATGTCTTCGATTCGGCATCCGGTCTTTTTCGCCTTGTGATATTCCTCAATGACCCAACGCCTTTCATACCATTGGGTAACACGCCAAGCATCGTCGAAATTGCGGATCGGCTCATTGGTGATCAGCATCCAGGTGATCGGCTTTTCTCCGGCCGGTGGCGGGCTCATCTCCGATACGTAGACCACGTGCAGTGGCAAGGGCTCGTTGCCGTGAAAGCCGTGCTTGGCATGGGGCGGCAGGAGCAGGATCGGACCGCCTCGCAAGGCGAACTCCGCCTGCTTGCGAGCCTTACGTCCCTTCTGCCGTTGCACATCCATCGTGAAACGGCCCAGTTCGGGCAAGCTTTCCGCATACTCCTTGATGTATTTTTTCGGTCCCGTCGGCTCGTGACCGCCATAGACCTTGCGCACTTTGCCGTTGCGAATCACGAAGCGTCGGCCGCTCTTACTTTCACTCTCCATGAACTCGAACGTGCTTGCGCCTTGGTCCGCCACATCGATGAGTTGAGAGGCATCGGGAAGGTGCTTGCTGCCCTTGATCCACAGCAGGCTTTCTCGCGTCTCTCGGTTGCGATGCTCTTTCAACGTTTCTCCTTCGGGCACCTCGTCACGGCAGTGCAAGATCTGATCGAGCAATCCCAGCACCTCGCCGTCCGAGGCCCTGACGGCAATCACATTCTGGCAGACGTAACCACGATGCGTTCCCTTGCCGATCTGACCAAGGTCTTCCGACAGCGACTCGAGCGACGTGTAGTCAAGTTCGGTTCCGTCATGGAGAACCAACACGGCTTCGCTTTCCTCGGCGATCCGTTCGAGAGTGTACGCTCGCATCGCTGTGATGATCGCCTCGTGCGTCACATGCCTCGACGCACACAGGCGGTACAATGCCTTCAAGTCGTTGGGCGAACTGAGTTTGTCCGGCAAAGTGCCGCCAGGATGTCGACGCATCTGGTCGAACGACGTCGCCAGCCGAGCGGTGCGTCGTCGGTCTCCCAATTCTGCGTGCCCAAGCATAGATTGACCCAAACTCATTGTCGACGCGTAACTGGTAGTCATGGACGGCTCCGCCAAAAAGGAGTTCAATGTAGGACAAGTTCTCCACGTCCTACGCACCTGCCTTCCTTGTCGATCGACGCCATGAGCCCGTTGAAAAAACTACAAAGCAGTTCGACGCGACCTAAATCGTCAAGCCACAATACAATGACGACGCTAGCACGTACCAATTCCCTCCCGCGAGATTGTAAAAATCACCAAAAAATCCGTGGGTAAACATAAGCCTTCTGCCCACTCGACATCGCCCATGGCCGCCAGTTCGACCAGCGACTGGCCGAAGGTGAGCATGTGGCCGGCGAAGCCTTGTCCGAAGCCGACAAACCGATCGATTGCCGCACTGGCTTCGAGGAGGACGAAACGCGAGGCGGCCGCGGCGTCGGCGAAGTAGTTCAGTTCGTGCGCCCGGGCCAGGGCGTTCAGGCCAAGCAGCACCAGGCGATCGTTCATCGTATTGGGCTCGTGGCCCGCCACGAGTTTGCTCCCCAGAAGACTCCCGGCCATCAGGCCGCCTACGGCGGCCGACGTCTGTCTCGCGAAGTTCCGGCGATCGAGTTTCCTGTCCATGGCAAACTCCTGACAAGAGGAGAGGTTCCCGCCGCATGCCAACACCATTGTCGGTCTTTTGGTGTTTCTGATGCAACAAGGGCCTTGTGGGAATCAGAACCGGGGCTGCCCGGATTGTTGGTGGTCACGCATGTAAATGCAGAAGACAGCCTAAAGGCTGGGCACCAACGACGGACTGAATAAATACTCGGCATCTTGACTCACTTTCCGTGGGCTCCCATACTCGCACGCGGGTTCGGCCGAACTATCTTCTGATCCGCGAGCGAGTGTGCGCATGACGTTTTTGATTCCGTCCCGACGCCGGTGGATCATTCTCGCCGTCATCTTCAGCGCCATCGTCCTCAACTACTTCGATCGCTTCGGCGCTCGGATCATGATGCTGACTGGAATCGTCACCTGGTCGTTGGCGTGTGTCGGCACCGGTCTGACTCGCACGTTAGGAATGTTTCTGGGCTTTCGGGCGTTGTTGGGACTGGCGGAGCCGGTGGCGTTTCCTGCCCAGTTACGGGTGGTGGCCACCTGGTTTCCCGGTTCGCTGCGAGCCACGGCGAACAGCGTCTGCGTGGCCGGCAGTTCGATCGGGGCCATTGCGGCGCCGCCCCTCGTGGCCTGGCTCGCCTTGAAATACAACTGGCACGTGGCCTTCATTCTCCCGGGAATGGTGGGCCTGGCGATCGCCGCGGCATGGTTCGTTTTGTATCGGGATCCGCCGGCCGAAATGGCAGGCGAGCCGGACGTGGCTCGGGCGAACTGCCGACCCGGTTTTTCCTGGCCGCAGCTTTGGCGAACCCGCAGCCTGTGGGGCGTGCTGTTGTGCCGGTTCATCAGCGACCCGGTCTGGTACTTCTGCCTGTTCTGGCTTCCCGGCTACCTGCAGGAAAACTCCGGGCTGACACTCGCCCAGATCGGCATGGTCGGCTGGGTGCCGTTTCTGGCCGCCGACCTTGGAGCGATCAGCACGTCCGCGTGGTCTGATTGGCTTGTGCGTCGGGGGATTGAGCCTCTGCGTTCCCGCAAACTCATGCTCACGGCCATGGCGGCCCTGACGCCGGTGTGCATGGCCACTCCCTACCTCTCTCACCCGGCGCTTGTGCTGATCGTGTTCAGCATTGTGGCGGTGGCCTGCTTGAGCTGGCTCTTCACGCTGAGCGTGGTCGTGGCCGAGACGTTTCCCACGGCCAACGTGGGCGGTGTGCTGGGAATCGCTGCCGGCTTCGGGGCGGCTGGAGCGATGGTCTTCAACTACTATGTGGGCGAGGCGATGCACAGCCTGGGCATGGCCCGAATGTTCTTCATCATGGCCTTTCTTCATCCCACGGCCGCCGTGGTCCTGTGGACGTGCACGCGGCCCGAGACTCCTCCGGACGAGAAACCGACATGAAACGGCGAGTTTTTTTAAAAACGGCTGGAAGTGTTGCCGCGCTGTCCGGGCTGTCGCCCATGGCAACCGCCTTTGCTGGGCAAGAGGCGGAGTCGACGCCCACATTCCACCGCGTTCTGACCTGCAACATTCGCCTTCCCCAACCGCAGGACGCCGAGGCGGGCGACGGCTGGCCCGAGCGAAGGCAGCTTTGCGCCGACGTCATTCGCTCGCAGCATCCCGATATCATTTGTCTTCAGGAGAGTGAACTGGAGCAACTGGAGTTTCTCAAGAGCCAGTTGAGGGGCTTCGAGAGTCACGGTCTGACCAACCCCCATATTGCCTTCCGGCCCCAGAACTCGATCCTTTACTCCACGGCCCGCTATGCCTTGCTCTCGGCCGGCGGGTTCTGGCTTTCAGAAACGCCTCACGTGGCGGGCTCCTCGTCGTGGGATTCGGCACGTCCGCGGTTTGCCAACTGGATCGATCTGAAAGAACGAGCTACGGGCACGGAACTGCGGGTCTGGAACACCCACCTGGACCACAAGGGGCAGGTCGCCCGCGAGCAACAGGCTCGAATGCTCCTGGAAGCATGCCAGCCTTTTCCGGACCTTCCCCAGGTGCTTGCCGGGGATTTCAACGCCGACACGCGGAATCCGGCGATCGTCCTGCTCCGGGAAGGGGGCTGGGGGGATACCTACACCTCGATTCACGGGCCGGAAGATCCGGGCTTCACCTATCATGCGTTTATCGGCCCGAAGCGTGCCGAGCGGATCACGCCCAAGAATCCCGGCAAGATCGACTGGATCTTCACCCGCAACGTGAAGCGTGTTCTGGCTGCGGAGATCATCTACGACCAACGCGACGGTCGCTACCCAAGCGATCACTATTTCGTATCGGCCGACATCGTCCTTGGCAAGGAAGGAGAATGAGATGGCGCCCTCGATCCAGGAGCCGGCAAGAGACGTTCCCGTTCGTGCGGAAGTGGACGTTGCCGTGGTGGGCGCTGGCCCGGCCGGGCTGACGGCGGCCCTCGCGGCGGCCGGCGACGGGCTGAAGGTCGCGCTGATCGAGGGGCGGAGCTTCGTGGGCGGCAACCTGACGATCGGCCTGCCGATGCTCGGTTTTCTCAGCCAGAAGGGCAAGCCCATCATCGCGGGGCTGGCGCAGCAGTTCATCGACCGCTTGAAAGCACGCGGGGCAGCGGGCGAACACCAGGCCTGCCCGCTCCACGTGAGCCTGACCTTGATCAAGCCCGAGGCCGCCAAGTCGGTCGCCCTGGAGATGCTTGCCGAGCGGGGCGTCGACCTGATGCTCTACACGCAGTTCGCCGGCGTGGTCAAGGAAGGCGATCGGATCCGGGCGGTTGTAACCGAGAGCAAGTCGGGACGAGAGGCAATCGTTGCGCCGCTGGTTGTGGACTGCACGGGCGACGGCGACGTGGCCTGGCGTGCGGGCGTTCCCTGTGAAAAGGGCGAAGCACAAGGCGGAATGCAGCCGCCCACGCTCATGTTCTGCATGGCGGGCGTCGATACGGAGAAGCTGCGCGGCGGCCTTCGCGACGATCCTGAAACGTGCCGGGCTGACATCATTCCGGCCGACTATTTCGGTCGCCACGACCGGTTCATTGTCGTGGGGTTGAGGCAGCTTCTGGACAGAGCCCGGGCCGATGGGCTGGAAATTGCCACCGACCGAACGATTCTCATCACCGGATTACGGCCGGGTGAGGTTTGGGTGAACATGACCCGCGTCAAAGGAATCGACGGAACCGACCCGCGCAGCCTCACCCACGGCGAGATCGAGACGCGACGCCAGATCGATCCCATTGCGAAGTACCTTACGGGCTACGTGCCGGGCTTCGAGCATTCGCGTCTGATGACGGTGGCCCCGTTCCTGGGCATTCGTGAAACGCGACGGATCGTGGGCCAGTACGTGATGACGGCCGACGACATTCTGAGTTGTCGACGGTTCGCCGACGCCGTGGCCGTGGCAAGCTATCCGATCGATCTGCATCGGCCCAACGACAACGACTGCACGCTCCAGTGGTGCGGCGACTGTTACGACATCCCCTATCGTTCGCTCGTGCCGCAGAAGGTGAGCAACCTGCTTGTGGCGGGGCGCTGCATCTCCACCACACACGAAGCGATGGCGGCGATCCGTGTCATGTCGACCTGCATGGCCACGGGCGAGGCGGCGGGCCGTGCGGCAAGCCTCGCGTTTCGTGGCGGCGTGACGCCGTTTGAAGTCGATGTTGCTTCGCTGCAGAAGGAGTTGCTCGCCCACGGTGCGTATCTGCGGGAAAATCCCGCGGTGAACAGCTAGGCGAGTTATCCGCTGCCGGGGCTATTCAAGCGTGAACTCCGGCAGTTTGACGATGGCGCCGCCCTGCTTGGCCGATTCGTGGGCGCAGATGCCGACGCAGGTCCAGTTGGCGCTGGTGACGGCGTTGGGCCAGGGGTCGCGATCTTCCACGAGGGCGCTGACCATTTCGTTGACCAGGTGGGGGTGGGAGCCACCGTGTCCGCCGCCCTGGATGAAGGAGAGATGGTCGGCGTCCTGGATGGATCGGGTGAACTTGCGAACCTCTTCCGGCAGCAGGTGGGCGTAGTCGGGCACGGTGACCCGCTCGGGAATCTCTGGCTCGGGCTTCTTGGCCGTGTGGATCACGTGCTCCTCGCCTTCAACCAGGGTCCACTCAAAGCTCTTCTTCGTGCCGTAGACGTCGAAGCTTTCGCGATACTGCCGGGCCGTGTCGAACAGGAAACGCCAGATGTGGGCGGCAACATCCGAGTCCTTGACCTTGATATGGCACGACTCCACGGCAAACGAGTTATCGGACTTCTCGGCCAATCGCTCGTTGATCGTGCCGGAGCCGAAGCAGCTCACGTATTCGGCCAGCCCCTTTACCAGGCCGAGCACGGGGCTGACCACGTGCGTGGCGTAGTGCATGGGGATCATCCGTTCCCAATACTCGGGCCAACCCTCCATGTCCTGCGGATGGGAGGCAGCCATATATTGGACCTTGCCGAGCTCGCCTTTTTCGTACATTTCCTTGATGAACAGGAACTCGCGGCTGTAGACGACCGTCTCGGCCATCATGTACTTGAGGCCCGTCTCCTGAACGAGTTGGCAGATCTGGCGGCACTCGTCGATGGTGGTGGCCATGGGCACGGTACACATGACGTGTTTGCCCGCCTTGAGGGCTTCCATCGACATCCAGGCGTGATCGGGGATCGGCGAGTTGATGTGAACGAAGTCGACCCCCGGATCGGCCAGCACGTCTTCGTACTTGGTGTAGCGTTTTTCGATGCCGCAAGCGTCGCCGACCTTGTTCAGCTCACTTTCGTTGCGCCGGCAGATGGCATAGACATTCGCGTTGGCGTGGGCCTGGTAGATCGGGATGAATTCCGCTCCAAATCCGAGTCCGATCATCGCAACATTGACTTTCTTGTCGGCCATGGAAACACCTCACTTCATCTCGATCGACGGAAGGGGTAAAGAGAAGCCCAAGCACGTGTGAAAACATTCTCGGGCGTCTCAAGTTCGTGTGGATTCTAAGTCGCTTTTCAACTGGCGGTCAAGCATGTGGTGCAAGGAATCGCTCCGAAACCGTGTTGCCGGCGAGAAGATGGCGAGAAGAGCGGTTTATGTCTTAGGGAATCTAAGATTTCTGACCGGGGCGGGCATAGCGAAGCAAGGTGCGCACGATCATGGGCCGCGGGTCTCCGTCGAAAGACCGTGACATGTGAGGAAACTCAGCGACTCCTGATGGGAGGTAGCGCGGCCCGGTGATCATTCCTGTTGGCCTTGATCGCCCAGACGGGCACTCGATCTCGGTTCGATTTGTTGCGCAGGGCCTTGCGTGTTTGTCTGGGCTTGGAGCCAAATCCGAACGTCGTTCAGAAGAACGCGTGTCCGCAATCCACCGGGACAAGTTGCGGAGTGTCATCCGAATCGCGAGCAGCCCGGCGTGGCTCCCCATCTGAAGTGGTTGTCAGAGTATTGGCTGGTGCATTGGAAACAGGACAAGAGCGGTCGAAGATGTCGTTATTGCATGACTTGGTTTTCGGCAGAAAAAGAGGAGTGCTTCTGGAGGGATAATCGCGTCTTGCCCCCTCAAACCGGGTGCCCCGGATTTCCATCCAATCCCTGATAATCGCCGTTTTCCTTCTCAAATACCGAGGAGAAGCGGAAGGAACACTTCCCGCTTAATTGACGATGGAAACATCCCCTCCAGGAGACTATCATAAGACTTTCTGTGGAGTGGTGATCCGCTTCGGGGGACTTCTTCCAAGAGAGAGATGCAATCAATTCCACGTTGAGACTCCAGCCCTTCGATTCAGGAATAGGCACCTTTTGGAAATGTTGTGGGCAAGCTCGAATTCGACTTCCACCGAGACGTCAGCCGGAAAGACTGCGCCGTCGCTAGACGCCCTGCCGGTTCTGGACCTTCCCTCGGACCGACCCCGCCCCAAAGAGTTGAGTTCGCAGGGTGACATCCTTTCCGAGAGGGTTTGCCCTTTTCTTGTAGCCAGCCTCAGGGAACTGGCCATTGGCGAGGATGCCACGCTCTCCATGGTGCTCCTGGCGGCGTTCCAAATCTTGCTGCACCGCTACACCAGCCAGGAAGACCTCGTTGTCGGCTCCGTGGTTGCCAAGGGCAGCGAACAGGAAGAAGTGACGGGGTTGCCTCTCAATACCCTTGTGTTGAGAACAGACCTGGCGGGCAATCCGCCCTTTCGCGAACTGCTAGGGCGCGTGCGGCAAGTGACACTTGCCGCCCATGCCCACCAGGATCTGCCCTTCGAGCGGTTTCAGGAGACCTTGCGTCGGGACCCTGGCGCGAATCATGCCTCACCTTGTCAGGTGATGTTCGTTCACCGGAACGCCCGGCAGGAATCGCAAGACTTGCCGGGAATGACGGCCATGCCTGCGGATGTCGGCCACGGTACGTCGAGGTTCGACCTGACCATGTTCAGCTGCGACGACCTGGACGGTTTGGAAGTGGCCATTGAATTCAGGACGGACCTTTTTGACCGGGATCGGATTGAGCGGATGCTGGGCCACTTCCGCACGCTACTGGAAAGAGTCGTGGCCAATCCGGACGAACGGATTGGTTATCTACCGTTGCTGACCGACGAAGAACAGCGCCAGTTGCTCGTCGAGTGGAACGATACGGGAACGGATTATCCGCGAGACAAGTGTATTCACCAACTCTTCGAAGAGCAGGTGGAGCGGACACCGAACGCGGTGGCTGTGGTGTTTGAAGGCCAAGAGCTTACCTACCGGGAACTGAACGAGCAAGCCAACCGCCTGGCTGGGCACTTGCGGAACCTGGGGGTAGAACGTGAAACGCTCGTAGCCATCTGCGTAGAGCGTTCGCTGGAAATGGTGGTGGGGCTGCTGGGGATTCTCAAGGCGGGCGGGGCTTACGTTCCCCTCGACCCGGCTTATCCTGAACAACGGTTGGCTTTCATGCTCCAGGACACGGAGGCTCCGGTGCTGCTGACTCAGGAGCGGTTCGGCGAGCGGTTGCCTGCCTATGAGGGCAAGACGGTATGTCTTGATCGGCTCGACGAGTTTGGTTTGGATGAAGGTTGCGAGAACCTGCCGGCGATCGCGACGGCCGAGAGCCTGGCTTATGTGATTTACACGTCGGGGTCGACCGGGCAGCCGAAGGGGGTGATGATCGAGCATCGGGGGGTGGTGAATCTGGCAACGTGGCATCAGCGTCAATACGGAGTATCGGCCTTGGATCGGGCCACTCTTCTCGCGTCGACGGCTTTTGATGCCTCCGTCTGGGAACTCTGGCCCTATGTGACCGTCGGGGCCGCTGTACGGATCGTTCCGGACAAAATCCGCTCGAACGTGGAATGTCTTCCGAGTTGGTTGAGCAAGACCGAGACAACGATCTGTTTCATGCCGACACCTCTTGCGGAGGCCGTTCTCGACGGTCCGCACATCGACGAATTGCCCCTTCGCTACCTTCTGACAGGCGGAGACCGTCTCAGGCCTGGTTCCCACGGGGGACACGGATTCTGTTTGGTCAACCATTACGGGCCGACCGAGAACAGTGTCGTCTCTACGTTCCACCCGATTGGAACGAATGTTGCGCCCGAGGACTTTCCTCCCATCGGTCGACCGATTGCCAATACTCAGGCCTATGTCCTGGACCAGCACTTGCAGCCAGTTCCCATGGGAGTTCCTGGGCAATTGTGCGTTGCCGGTGCCGGGTTGGCACGCGGTTATCTGAAGCGTCCGGACGTCAACGCGGAGCATTTCGTTTCCAATCCGTTTGCGGAAGCCCCCGGTGCGCGCCTTTATTGCACAGGGGATTGCGTGCGTTGGAATGTGGACGGAAGTCTACAATTCCTCGGACGCATGGATCAGCAGGTCAAGATCCGTGGCTTCCGCATCGAGCCGGGGGAGATCGAAGCGGCGTTGAACGAGCATCCGCTCGTAAACGACGTTGCCGTTATCGCTCGCGAAGACACGCCTGGGGTTAAACGTTTAGTGGCCTATCTTGTGTGCGGCGGCCAAGAACAACCGACGGTAACCGAGTTTCGCCGTACGCTCGCGGCCCAACTCCCCGAGTACATGATCCCCGAGGTGTTTGTCTTCCTCAATGCCTTGCCGCTTAATGCCAACGGCAAGATCGACCGAAGGAGCCTTCCGGCCCCCGAACAATTGCGACCGAACCTCGAAACGGACTTCGTTGGCCCTCGCAATGAACAGGAACAGACCCTTGTCCGGGTTTGGCAGGACATACTGGGAACCGACACGATTGGGGTTCACGACAATTTCTTCGAATTGGGCGGCCATTCCCTTCAGGCCACTCGGGTAGCATCGTGGATCCGCACCCATTGTCAAGCGTCGGTTTCCCCAACCGTCCTGTTTTCGACGCCCACAATTGCCGAACTGGTCGAGTTCCTGGAAGGGGCCGGTTCGGTTGCGTGTGAAGCACCTTCGCCGATCAATCGGGTGCCTCGGGAAGGGCCCTTGGCCCTCTCGTCAGCCCAGCAGCGACTCTGGCTCCTGCACCGCCTGGGCATGGGGGGACGGTCCTACAATATTCCACTTGCGTACCGCTTTGATGGTCCACTTGATGCTTCCCTTCTCAGCCGCTGCCTGCAGGAGCTAGTCAACCGCCATGAGTCGCTACGGACCGTTTTCCGAGAAGGAGAGGGAGACGCCGTCCAAGAGGTACAGCACCACGTCAATGCACACCTTGAGCTTCAAGATCTGACTGGTCTGTCCACTCAGCAATGTTCCGAAGAGGTTACACGCTGGATCAAGACAGAAGCACACCGGCAATTTGACCTGGCCACGGGGCCCCTTTTTCGGACAAGGTTGCTGAGGCTGTCGGAAAGGGAATACGTCTTCGTGCTCATCGTTCACCACATCGTTTTTGACGGTTGGTCGGAAGGGGTTTTCTTCAACGAACTGCGGGGGCTTTACGCGGCTTTTTCTCGAAATCAACCGTCGCCGCTGGCCGAGTTGCCGATCCAATACGTCGACTTCGCCGCCTGGCAAAAGGAGCAACTTGAGAGCGACGCCCAGGAAGAGGAGCTTGCCTATTGGCAGGAGCAACTGGCCGGCGCCCCGCCGGTTTTGGAGCTTCCGGCCGACCGGCCCCGGCCCAATGAGGCGAGCCAGCAAGGCAATACGATTTCCGAGGTGTTTTCTTCCTCCCTCGTGGCCAAGCTCAAGGAGTTGGCCAACGGGGAAGAGGCGACCCTCTACATGACGCTTCTGGCGGCCTTCAAGGTGCTGCTTTATCGCTACACGAGCCAGGAAGACCTGGTCGTCGGCTCGGTCGTCGCCAACCGCAACCGCCGCGAACTGGAAGAACTGATCGGGTTCTTCGTCAACACCCTCGCCCTGAGAACGGACCTGTCGGGGAGTCCTTCCTTCCGTGAACTGCTGCAACGCGTTCGTCAGGTCACCCTGGACGCCTACGCGCATCAGGAATTGCCGTTTGACCGACTTGTCGAAGTGCTGCAACCGGAACGCAGCTTGAGTCATTCGCCGCTTTTTCAGGTCATGTTCGTGCATCAGAATTATCGGCAGGACGGTCTTGAGCTGCCAGGCTTGAAGGTTACTCCGGTCGACGTGGAACACGGCACGTCGAAGTTTGACCTGACCATGTTCACTTACGATGAGCCGGATGGTCTGAAGGTCGCTGTTGAATACAGCACGGACCTCTTCGATCGCGACAGGATCGAGCGGCTTCTAGGCCACTTCCGCATGCTCCTGGAGGGGATCGTGGCCGATCCGGACGAGCGGATCGGTTACCTGCCTTTGCTGACGGAACAAGAAAGACACCAGTTGCTCGTCGAGTGGAACGATACGAAGACGGACTACCCGCGAGACAAGTGCATCCACCAGCTTTTCGAAGAGCAGGTCGAGCGAACGCCGGATGCCGTGGCGGTCGTGTTTGAGGGAGAGGAACTCACCTACCGGCAGTTGAACGAACAGGCCAATCGTCTGGCTTGGCATCTGCAGAGCCTGGGCGTGAAACATGAAACGCTTGTGGCCATCTGCGTGGAACGCTCCCTGGAGATGGCCGTGGGGCTGCTAGGGATTCTCAAGGCGGGCGGCGCCTATGTTCCTCTTGACCCGACCTATCCCGAGCAGCGATTGGCCTTCATGCTCCAGGACACACAGGCCCCGGTGCTGCTGACGCAGGAGCGACTCCGGTCGCGGTTGCCAGACTACGATGGGCGGACGGCGTTTCTTGACCGGATCGATGAGGTGTGCCAAGGAGAGGACGGCGGCACCCCGACACGGTCGGTCTCGGCTGAAAGCCTCGCTTACGTCATGTACACATCGGGGTCCACCGGTCAGCCTAAGGGAACAAGCGTGCCTCATTGTGGGGTCGTGCGTCTGGTAATAGAAACGAATTACATTCAGCTGGGTCCTGAAGAGACGATTCTCCAATATGCGCCGCTGGCTTTCGACGCTTCGACGCTGGAGATCTGGGGCGCCCTGCTCAACGGCGGACGGCTCAGCATCTACCCGCCAGGCCTCTCTTCCCGCGAGGAGTTAGTCCGTCATATTCGAACCTCGAAGGTGACAACTCTGTGGCTGACGGCCGGCCTGTTTCACCAATTGGAAGACAACCACTTGTCCGAACTGACAGGCGTTCGCCAGTTGTTGACGGGGGGGGATGTTGTCCTTCCGGGCCGCGTGCTTGCCGCTCTCAAGCGTCTGCCGTCCACTTGCTTCATCAACGGCTACGGCCCCACAGAAAACACGACCTTCACTTGCTGCCACGGCATGACCTCGCCGAACGACGTGGGTGACTCCGTGTCGATCGGGCGACCTATCGCCAATACGCGGGTTTATGTGGTGGATCGCAACCTGCAATTGGTTCCAATAGGTGTTTCCGGGGAATTGTGCACGTCTGGCGACGGTCTGGCTCGCGAGTACTTCCACTGCCCGGAATTGACAAGGAAGAAGTTCGTCCCCAATCCGTTCGATTCCTCGCCGGGTGACCGAATCTACCGGACCGGCGATCACGTGCGTTGGCAACGAGATGGCACCTTGGAGTTCCTGGGCCGCATGGACCAGCAGGTCAAGATCCGCGGCTTCCGGATCGAACTCGGAGAGGTCGAAGCGGCATTGAACGAACATGTGTTGCTGGATGACGTGGCGGTTGTCGCTAGGGAAGACACGCTTGGCGCCAAACGCCTGGTGGCCTACGTCGTACGCGCCGACCAGGAGCAACCAACGATAACAGAGCTTCGCCGCTCGCTTTCCGAACGGCTTCCGGACTACATGATTCCCGACACATTCGTTTTTCTGGACGCCTTGCCGCTCAACGCGAATGGCAAACTCGATCGAAAGAACCTCCCCGCACCCGATCAATCCCGGCCAGATCTAAAAGAGGCGTTTGTCGCCCCTCGCACCGAACTCGAAGAGGCCCTTGCCGAGATCTGGTGTGACATCCTGGGCACCGACCAGATTGGCATCCACGATAATTTCTTCGAAATGGGGGGGCATTCGCTATGGCTGATACGGCTTGCCACAAGGGTCCAGGCTTTGATCGGAAGGGACATCTCGATTGGCAAACTCTACGAGTTGAACACGATTGCCAACCAAGCAGAGTTCTTAAGCGCGGAGAGCAGCACGAACCAGCCATGCGTTTCTTCCCTCTTGAGACTCCGCGGTGGGGATGCGAAGCCGCCCCTGATCTTCATGCCTGATGCCTCGGGACATCCTTTTATCGACCAATCGATCATTGACAACCTGCCCGGTGATCAACCAATCTATGCCGTGCGGCTCGCCACATGTGCTTCGGATGCAACGAGACTTATTGCCTTGAAGTCCGTTGCAGCCGAATGTGCTGCCGTGCTGGCCAGATCCGCGGTGAAGAAGCCGTTTGTGCTCGTGGGATATTCATATGGGGGACTCGTGGCGTATGAACTTGCTTGCCAGCTGAAGGCCAGCGGCCAACCTCCCCTTGACGCAATCGTCATTGACACCGGTCCCTCGCCATCTCGCAATACCTCACTCCTCCATGGCCTACAAATAGGCTGGTGGTTTGCGAAGAACCTGCCGTGGTGGTTCTACCAAAACATGGCCGACGACAAAATCCGCCACCAATTGAAACGCTCGCTCCACTTCTGCAAATACTTATGGCAACGTTGCCGTGGAAGATCCCCCGAGATGTGCGAAGAAAAGTGGCGTGCCTCGCATGAAATCATGTCAAACGATCGGCTCACCACCTTGGAAAAGGAGATTATGCTCGAACGGATAGATGGGTTCTTCCGCTATCAGCCACCTCCCTACCCGGGCCACGTCACCGTGTTTTGCGCTCACGTCCGCCCTCTCTATCACTCACTAGAACCGGATCTAGGCTGGCGAAGCGTCGACGTTGGCACGCTGGATATCGTGCATATCCCCGGAAATCACACCTCCATTCTGCGCCCGCCCCATTCAAATGCCCTGGCGAAAGGGCTCACCGCCGTGCTCGAACGCCTTGACAATCAGCGATCAGAAGCAGACGGCAACGAGAGTTGAATCGCGTTTTAGCTCGATCCGCCCGTCGGGGATGGGAGTATTGCCAAGCGGCGAGGTCGCCCTCTCCCCTACTTCACCACGAAATTCACCATCCGCCCGGGAATCACGATCGCCTTGACGATCTGCTTGCCTTCCAGGTATTCGGCCACTTTGGGGTCGGCCTTTGCGGCGGCTTCGAGGGCTGCCTTGTCGGCGTCGGCCGGGACCGTGACCCGGCTGCGGAGCTTGCCCTGGACCTGGACGGGAATCTCGACCGTGCTCTCCACCAGTGCCGACTCGTCGTAGCCGGGCCACGATTCGTAGGCCAGCGTGTCGTCATGGCCCAGCAATTGCCAGAGTTCCTCGGCCATGTGGGGAGCGTAGGGCGAGAGCATGAGAATCAGCCTCTCCATGGCCGATTTCGGGCGGGTGGTTTCCTTGAGGAAGAAGTTGGTGAACTCCATCATTCGGGCGATGGCCGTGTTGAAGGCCATGGAGTCGACGTCTTCTGTCACCGCCTTGATCGTCTTGTGCAGCATCCGGTTCTGGTCGTCGGTCAGTTCGGCGTCCTTAACGGCCTCGTTGAGAACCATTTCTTCAGCACGCTCATCGACGATCATACGCCACACGCGATCGAGGAAGCCGCGGACGCCGTTGACGCCCTCCATGCTCCACGGTTTGACGGCTTCCAAGGGGCCCATGAACATCTCGTAGAGCCGCAACGAGTCGGCGCCGTATCCCTTCACGACGTCGTCGGGATTGACCACGTTGCCGCGACTCTTCGACATTTTGTAGGCTCGACTGTCGACGCGCATTTTGGCGTTGTCATTGAAGACAAAGGAATCGCCTTTCTTTTCGACAGCCTCGGCGTCGACCTTGACGGGCGTGACGACCTCATTCGTTTTCTTGCAGATGGGCTGGCCGGCCGCGTTGGTTTTCACGTCGCCGGCGCTGACCCACTCGCCGTCCTGGTTCTTGTAACCGGTGAACTCCATCTCGCCGAGGATCATGCCCTGGTTGACCAGCTTCTGGAAGGGCTCGACCGTATTCACGTAGCCGCGATCGAAGAGCACCTTGTGCCAGAACCGGGCGTAGAGCAGGTGCAAGACCGCGTGTTCGGCGCCGCCCACGTAGAGATCGACCGGCATCCAGGCCTTCTCGATTTCCGGATCGATCAGGGCCTCGGAGTTCTTTGGATCCAGGAACCGCAGGTAATACCAGCAGGAGCCGGCCCACTGGGGCATCGAGTTGGTTTCGCGCTTGTATTTCTTCCCGTCAATCGTCACGTAGAGCCAGTCTTCCGGAGCGGCGTCCAGTGGGGGCTCGGGGCTGGCATGGGACGAATCGAATTTCATTTCCGCGGGCAGGTCGACGGGCAGTTCCTCAGGCGGGATGGCACGGACCAGGCCCGTCAGGTTTCCGTCGGCGTCCAACTCGTGCAGCAGCGGGAACGGCTCGCCCCAGAAGTGCTGGCGGCTGAACAGCCAGTCGCGGAGCTTGTAGTTGACGGCCTTGCGGCCGAGGCCTCGGGTGTCCAGGTCGGCTGCAATCTTCTGCTTGAATTCGTTGGTGGGCAGTCCGTCGTACTCCCCCGAATTCACGGCCACGCCGAGGTCGGTGAAGACCTCGGTGCCGGCCAGAACGGCCTCGCGTGATACGCCTTCCGCCTCACCCGGATCGACAACCGGGACGATGTCGATTTCGAATTGTTGGGCGAACTCGAAGTCCCGCGTATCGTGGGCCGGGACGGCCATGATGGCTCCCGTGCCGTAGCTGATCAGCACGTAGTCGGCCACCCAGATTGGAACCGGCTTGCCGTTGACGGGGTTGATCGCGTAGGAGCCGGTGAAGACGCCCGTCTTTTCCTTGGCCAGGTCCGTGCGGTCCAGGTCGCTCTTGCGGCTGGCCTCCTCGCAGTAGGTCTTTACGGCTTCGGCCTGTTCCGGCTGGGTGAGACGCTCCACGAAGGGATGTTCGGGGGCGATGACCATGTAGGTGGCGCCAAACAGGGTGTCGGGACGTGTCGTGTAGATCCGCAGCACGTCTTCGTCCGGTTTGCGAGGATAGCAGCCCAGTTCCCGATCGCGCAGCCAACCCTGGTATTGGCGCTGATCCGGCTCGCCGTCCTCGCCGGCTCCCATGCCGATGAAGAAGTCGACTTCGGCGCCCGTGCTTCGCCCGATCCAGTTTCGCTGCAAGGCCTTGATGCTGTCAGACCAGTCGAGCGATTCGAGGTCCTTTTCCAGGCGGTCGGCGTAGGCCGTGATTCGCAGCATCCATTGGCGGAGGGGAATTCGAACGACGGGGTGGCTGCCTCGCTCGCTCAGGCCGCCGACGACTTCCTCGTTGGCCAGAACCGTGCCGAGCTTTGGGCACCAGTTGACGGGGGCCTCGATCTGGTAGGCCAGTCGGTGCTCGTCCTGATAGCGTCGTACCGCCTCTTCTCCCTCTTCTTCAACATCCTCGGGGATCGGGAGTTCGGAAATCGGCCGGCCCTTCTGCTGCTCCGCATCGAACCAGGTATCAAAGAGGACGAGGAAGATGAACTGGGTCCAGCGGAAGTATTCCACGTCGGTGGTGGCCACTTCGCGGTCCCAATCGTAGCTGAAGCCGAGCATCTTGAGTTGGCGGCGGAAGTTGCCGATGTTCTTCTCGGTCGTTACCCGGGGGTGGGTGCCGGTCTTCTTCGCATGCTGTTCGGCGGGCAGCCCAAAGGCGTCCCAGCCCATGGGGTGCATGACACTCGCCCCGCGCATTCGCTGGTAGCGGCAGACGATGTCGGTGGCCGTGTAGCCTTCAGGGTGGCCCACATGGAGCCCATCCCCACTTGGGTAGGGGAACATGTCGAGCACATAGACTTTCCGCTCGCCGGGTATTTTCGGGGCGGCAAAGGTATTGTGCTCGGCCCAGAAGGCCTGCCATTTGGGTTCGACAGTTGCCGGATTGTAGCGAGGCATGTTCCACTCCACCTGAGCCCGGCGATTCCAGAGAAATCGACCGAACTACCATAAATGTAAGCACTTAAAGGAAATGGGGGCAACTTGGATAGCGGGGTTGGAGCAGCGGAAGGGTTGCATTCCGCACACTGGACAGCCAGTGAATTCGACTTATCGCCAAGCCTCGCTACCTATGAGAAACCCCCGATTTTACAGGGTTCGGAGCGAGTCGGCAATTTGGACTGAGGCTCATACCGAGCATGACAGGCAGGAAAACGCTTCGGCCCCCGCTTCCCCCGCCTCGACTTGGAGTGCAAATCTTGTAAAATCAAAGGTTTCCGGGTTGCCCGCCTTGCCTCGGCAGGGCATTGCCGAGTCATCGTCTGGCTGGCTTCTGCCACCTGAACTGACAGGGCTTCCCGCGTGTCCTGAAAGATACCCCTTCCTGAGGATGTAGCTCAGTCGGTAGAGCAACGGACTTTTAATCCGTAGGCCCAGGGTTCGAGTCCCTGCATCCTCACTTAAGCAAAAACAAGCCCGGCAACGATTTAGGTGGATCGTTGCCGGGCTTTTTCTGATTCATAAGCAATGGGCATAGTTGTTTTGGTACTGCAAATTTGCAGTTAAGACATATTCATTCCATTTAGAGTTGTCCATTTTCACTACGGCGTCCGAAAGTTGCCTGGACTATAGCGAGCACGGAGAAGAAGGCTATATTCTGTTCTAGAGTCTTGGTTTGATTTCTGCGCAGTGTGCGCATGTTTGTGGACATCGGGTTGCGGGCTTGACCCGTTTGGGGATCAGAAAATGAAGAAGATCGAAGCGATAGTCCGGCATTTCAAGTTGGAGGACGTCAAGAATGCCCTGAGCGCACACGGCATCAAAGGCATGACCGTGACGGAGGTCCGCGGATTTGGCCGCCAGAAGGGACACACGGAACATTATCGAGGCGCCGAGTACAAAGTGGACCTCGTGCCGAAAGTGAAGATCGAGATCGCCATATCGACGGATCAAGTTCAGGGCGTGATCGATACGATCGTCGCCTCGGCTCGCACCGGAGAGGTTGGCGATGGAAAGATCTTCGTCTCCGATCTCACCGAGACGATCCGCATCCGCACGGGTGAGAGTGGCGTCGAGGTCCTGTAGCGCGGCGGACAGGCCGGGTCGTGAAGGAAGGGCACTATTCCCTGGGTCCGCTTCTCTGATTGAAGGTTCACCCATGCGGGTTATTATTTTGGGCTTTGGAGGTCGCGAAGACGTGGTGCGGGAGGCGGGACGTCTCCAGCCCGTGATTGCCGATCGTGCCGAAATCGCGGCCGTTGATTTTTCGGGCGAGGCTGATCTGGCGAAGATCGAGGCCGACTACGCGATTGTCTTCGGGGGCGACGGTTCCATTCTCCGTGCCGCCCATCAGATGGGTGAGCGTCAGCTTCCCATTCTTGCTGTCAACCTGGGCAGGTTGGGGTTTCTGGCGGATATAGCTCCCAGCGAGCTGCCCGGCGTTCTCGACCGCCTGGTGAACAACAAGCTCCGCGTGGTGGAACATCTGATGTTCTGGTGCACGTTGATTCGCGGCGGGGAGGTTGTTGAACGCCGGTTGGGGCTGAACGAAGTGGCGGTGCAAACGGGTCCGCCGTTCGCGATTCTCGACGTTGATCTTTACGTTGACTCAGAATTGGTAACGACGTATAGTGGCGACGGCTTGATTGTGAGCACTCCGGTGGGTTCCACTGCGCACAGCCTATCGGCGGGTGGGCCCATCCTGCGACAGGAATTGCAGGCCTTCGTGATCTGCCCGATCAGCCCCCATACGTTGACGAACCGCCCCGTGGTGGATGCGGCCGACCGAGAATACGAGTTGGTGATCCCGCGACCGGAATCGGGTTCGTCGGTGGTTGTGGACGGCCGGGTGTTGGCCACCTTGGAACCGGGTGATCGCGTCCGCATCGAGCGGGCCGAGCAGAAGTTCCTGTTGGTGAAGGCGCCCGGTCACAGCTACTACCACACGTTGCGAGAAAAACTGGGCTGGGGAGGAAGGCTTCAGATCCCCCGGTCCTCTTGAGCTTGGTGTAAGGATACCCAACTGACGCGGCGTCCCGCTGCCGTGTCGTCGTTTCTCGAAAACCGACTCGAAAGGATGCGAGCATGACCCGAGCCATCACCCTCCTGTGTGGCGCTGCGCTGTTAGCCGTCCTGGCAACAACCACCTCGGCCAAAGCCGATGATTCCGGCAGCGGCCAGAAGCACCTTCTCCGCTATCAGTTCAAGCCGGGCGAGACCATTCGCTGGCGGGTCGTTCACCTGGCCAAGGTGAAGACCACCGTGGCCGGCTCGACCCAAACGGCCGAAACGGTCAGCAAGTCGATCAAGTCCTGGAAAATCACAGACGTGGCGGAAGACGGTACGGCGACCTTTGAACACTCGGTCGATCGGGTCGACATGCGGAGCAAGATCACCGGTCGCCAGGAAGTGACCTACAACAGCCTCACCGACGATGAGGCTCCTGCAGGATTCGAAAGCGTTGCGGAGTCCGTGGGCAAGGTTCTGTCGCGGATCTCGGTCAATCCCCGCGGCGAAGTGACGGCTCGCAAGGACCTCCACAAGGCCACGACGAATCCGAACGAAGGCCAGGTAACCATCACGTTTCCCGAGGAGCCGGTCGCCGTCGCGGAGACCTGGTCGTTCCCCTACGAGATGATGATCCCGAGCAACAACGGCACCGTCGTCAAGATCAAGACCCAGCAGAAGTATTCGCTGGAGCGGGTCAAAAATGGTGTCGCGACGATCAAGATGGCCACGGTCGTCCTGACGCCCGTTCACGATCCGGCCATCGAAGCCCAGATCATCCAACGCCAGACCGAAGGCACGATCCGCTTCGATATCGATGCGGGACGCGTGCTCAGTCAGCAGATGGACTTGGACAAACGCGTGGTGGGCTTTGCGGGCCAGACGGATGCGAGCAGCCTGCATTACCTCACTCGCTTCACGGAAGACCTCGTGACCGAGGCCCCTCAGACCGACGAATTCGCGGCAAAAGACGAGTCCGGCGCCACGGCGAAGACCGCAGCCAAGCCGGACGAGGATGCCCCCGAACGGAAGTAGCGGTTCGGGGATGTTGTTGCCACTGGCTGACAAGCAGTCGGTGGCACGCGGCGAGGATTGTCAAGGATCCCAGAGCGGCCTGTAGGGGGTGAACGACCTCGTCTGCGGCAGCGGGTTAAGTTAAACGAACGCTCTGTTGGAGCTTGCTCTGGTTCATGGCTCGTGATGGATCCTTGTGGCCACCATGGCTATCACGCGTCGGCCCAGGCGAGCCAGAAAGAGGACGACTTCACCGCTGCCTTGAAGCCGAAGGTCTCGCCGGACCTGTTCGGGTGACTCCTTGATGCCTCGGGTCCTGATCTCCAGCCGGCCTACACCACGCTCGCGGAACAATTTACGAAGCCGCTTGCGATCGAAAGGCAACGCGTCGGCAACCTCGAAACTCGCCATCAGTGGGTCGTCGACCTTCTCGCGAAACACGGCTTCCGAAGCACCTTCATCCCCAGCCAACGCTCGAAGATTGGCCTCGGCCAGGAGGACCGTCGCCGGGTTGAGATCGATGCCCGTGACCGGTCCCCGCTCGGCCAGGGCGATCGAATCGCCGCCGATTCTGCAGCAGAGGTCGGCCACCGGTCAAGTGGCAGGAAAGCGGGCCGCTTTGTACCGGGCGACATGGAGGTCCATGGCCTGTTGGAGGGCTTGGGGAAGGAAGAACATTCGTTCGGCCTGGGGAAACTTGGCGACCGCTCTGCGTCGGAACTCGACCTGTTCCAGCAGGAGGTGGGCGCGAGCGTCCGAATGGGCGCGTTTCAGTTCCCGCACGGCCCCCACGGACGAGCCCCCTGAGGCACGGTGCTGGTCCAGGAGCCCAGCGGCTTCGGAGCCGATGAGCCAGCGAATATCGTCAAGGGAAGAATCAGAATTCACGGGTCGGCCCAGAGAACGAGAAATAAGAAAACCAATTGTAGCAGGCCCCGTGGCGTCCGGTTACCGCGGTCGTTTCGGCTTTGAGCATTGCTACCGCTGATCTTGTTGGGCAACCGGGAGCAGGTCCCCGCGGTCTGGAGAACCGGCGAGGTGGATGTGGCCGATGATGATGCAGGACGACTCGTGTCGTTGTTCGCTCCGCGAACAAGCGTCTTTTCGCGGAGCGAAAAGCGACTTTGCGGGAGACTCCCCAATTCTGTTAGGGCTTCTTTGTCTTGCCACGAGGGTTCTGAAGATGTTGAAGAAACTTGTACTCCTGGCTGTGCCTGTGGGGGCCATGACCGGCCCCTACCTGATCCATACGGGGCCGGAGTGGGTTTCACAGGTGACGGCGTCGCTAAGCCAGAAATCTCAAGGAGCCGGGCAAGCAGGCGCGGTGTCGGCCGTGGCGGCCTCCGACGGCACTTTGGGGAACATCCCCCTGGAGGGCAGCGCCGTGGGCCAATTCTGGGAGGTCCTGCGTTTCGACATCTCCCCGAGTTTTGTCACCCAGCGCTGGCCTCGGGTCACCACTTCTCTCTACGAGCTCAATTTGCAGGGATTTCGGGTCCCCTTGGTCACGGGGACGAATCCCGACGACCTGGCCGGTTCGCTCACCTACTACTTCAATCAGGAGCGGCGACTGCAACGGATCACGTTCACGGGGACCACGGGCGACTACCGGCGACTTCTGCACCTGCTGACGAACTATTACGGATTTGTCAGTCGACCGACCAACACTCCGGACGTGATCGTCTTTGAGGTTCCTGCCGTGAAAGAGGCGGCGAGCTACCTTTGGATCCGACCGGTCGACGTCCTTCGCGCCGACCAACCTTTGAGCCGGTTCCAACTCACCCTCGTGCTGGAGCGGCCCGGGTAGAGATCGGCCCTAGTCCTTGTCCTTATCTTTCGCCGGCTTGGCCGACTCGCCCTTCTGCTTGGGGCGGGGTTCCACGGCGGGGGGTTCGTAGTCGAACTCCTTCCAGACCATGGGCCGGCGGTGACTGGGTTCGATGCGGAGCATCACCTCGCCGTTCTGGAAGATGCGGACCGTTCCGTTCGACTCGCTCACGGTGACCGCCACGGCCTTGGTGGCGCGGCTCACGGCGGCGGCAGCCCAGTGGCGGGCTCCCAGGCCCTTGGAGAGCGTGATCGTGGCCGCCGAGGAATCAACGTAGCGGCACGCCGCCTCTACGGTTCCGTCCGGGGAAACGATGACCGCCCCGTCCATCTGGGCGATTTCCTTGATCCCTTCGCGGACGCGGGCGTCGAAGAGGTTTCGCTCCTTGCGGTTGTAGCCCCGAACCGGATCGAATCCGACGGGTTTGCTGTGGTTCAGGACCTTGCGGGTGTCGCCCACGACGAACATGGTGCCGACGGCCTTGCCTTCCCGTCCTTCCCGACCGATCTCGACGGCCAGATCGACCACCATTTTGAGCGTCTCGAGGGGAACGCGGGTCTCAAGCTGGCGGAGGTCGCGACCGGTCAGGCGATCGAGATGCTCGCCCAGGTTGATGACGCTCACCGAGTCGATCGTGTCCTGGTCGAATCCGCTGTAGAGGGCCACGACGCGCGATCCGGGAACCAGCAGGTCGTCGGCCACCGCTTCGAGCAAGGCCTGGGTCAGGCGATCGTAGACGGGGCTGTCGGGCATGTTGACGACCACCGGCAACAGGTCCGCATCCGTCGCTCCTTCCAACTGCGAGGCCGTATCGGCAGCGACGATGATCCGCACCTCGTCAGCCTGTTTGCGCAACCGAGTCCAATCGGCGCTGCCGTCCAGAAGAATGAGCACTCCGTCCGCTTCGACGGTTTCCGCCAAGCGGATGGCCATGGCAAACAGGGTCTTGAAGCGATCGGTGAACCTGAGCGGCTTCATCCGTTTCCGCCTGAAACAAGGGGCCTTGCGGCGGGTTTCGCGTCTCACAGACCCGCTTCTGTGGGAATTCCCTCGCCCCCGAGGGAATAGCGAAACCCTTTGAGAACCCCATCTTATGCTTTTTCCCGAGGGGCGGCAACGGCAAGCCCGGGAGTTTTGCTACGAGGAAGCAGGGTTCAGGAAGCAAGGCTCAGCCTGCTGGAAGCAAACCCCGAACCCTGTGAGAGACTGCGTGAAGGTCCCTATAATGAAGCGGCTTCCGCTCCCGACTCAAAACACTGGAGCCGGGCTTCGCCCTGACCCCTGACCCCTGAACCCTCCATCAAGGCCCCATGGTCCAGCTCGATTTTTTCTCCCAATTCGACCAGCCCGAGGACGAGCCGGAACAGCAGATTCTGACGGTCTCGGAAGTGACCGAGCAGATCAAGAGTCTGCTGGAAAGCCGCTTTCCGAATGTCTGGATCGAAGGCGAGATCTCCAACTTCTCGCGTCCACGATCGGGGCACTGCTACCTGACGCTGAAGGACGACGAGGCTCAGTTGCCGGCGGTCATCTGGCGGAGCACGGCCTCCGGGCTGCGTTTCGACCTTCACGATGGGTTGGAAGTCGTGTGCCTGGGCCATCTCGACGTGTACCCGCCCCGGGGCCGATATCAACTGATCATCCGCCAGATCGAGCCGAAGGGCATCGGCGCCCTGGAACTGGCCTTCCGCCAGTTGCGCGACAAGCTGGCCAGGGAAGGGCTGTTTGAGCCGGGCTACAAGAAACCGCTGCCGTCGTTCAGCCGGCGGATCGCCGTCGTGACCAGCGCCACGGGGGCGGCCATCCGGGATTTTCTCGAAGTGCTCCGCCGGCGCTGGCGAGGGACTCACGTCTGGATCGTGCCCGTGCGCGTCCAGGGCGAAGGGGCGGCAGAAGAAGTGGCTGCCGCGATTCGGAGCGTGAACCGCCTGGCCGACCCGCCCGACTGCATTGTGGTCACGCGCGGCGGGGGCAGTCTGGAGGACCTGTGGGCCTTCAACGAGGAGGCAGTGGTCCGCGCGATTTTCGCCTCGAAGATCCCGGTCGTGTCGGCCATCGGGCACGAGATCGACGTGACCCTGTCGGACCTGGTGGCCGACGTTCGCGCCCTGACGCCCAGCGAGGCGGCCGAGTTGGTCGCCCCTTCCGCCCAGGAACTGGCCGCTCGCGTCGGGCAGATGCAGAAGCGGCTGGCGGCGGCGCTTCGCGGACGGGTGGGCACGATGGCGGCGAGGTTGGAAGCCGTCGCCCGGCACCGCGTGTTCCGGCGGCCCCAGGAACTGGTCTTTCAACGGGAACGGCGGTTGGACGAACTGGAAGGCCGCCAGACGCGGGCCATGGTTCGCCGGCTGGAAGTGGCCCGGTCGCGTGTCGACACGGTCGCGGCCCGGCTTGAATCGCTGAGCCCCCTGGCCGTGCTCGCTCGGGGCTACAGCCTCACGGAGCGGGCTGCGACCGGGGAACTGGTCCGTCGGGCCGACGAGCTTGTTCCGGGCGATCGAATCCGCACGCGGCTGGGCGAGGGAGAGGTGATTTCGCGAGTGGAAGCGGATGGGGACCCAGGGGTTTGAACCGCTGATGAACGCTAAGGGACGCTAATACGAATTCCCCTTGTTAATCCGTAGGGTACGTCTTGACGCACCAAGCACCATCACCGACGACATCAATCGGTGCGTCAAGACGCACCCTCTTGCGGCTGCGCCACGGGTGACGATTTTCCGGCTACGTCAACGGAAATGGACGACGGAATGCGAAAAATCACCAGGGTCACCCGTCGTCTTGACGCGTCTTTCACTCTCGGTGCGTCAAGACGCACCCTACTAACGAGAACCTTGTTTGGGCGTTGGGGGCCGGTTAGAATCGGCGGAGTTCTGTGTGTCGAACCACCTTGTCCGGGGGACCCTGCCATGACCGCGACGACTCGACGGCGTTTTCTTCAGAGGGCTGCTGCAACCACGTTGGCGGCGCCGATGCTCGCCCGGACTGTGCTGGCGGCCGAGCCGAAGCTGCACATCGCCTGCAACCAGTTCTGTTGGATCAACATGTACGGCCGACACGGGAAGAACTTCAACGCGGACCTGGACGCGGGCCTGGCGGAAGTGAAACGCTCGGGCATGGACGGGCTGGAGGCCATGCTCGGCAGCCCCGCGGCCGCCGAACAGATGATCCCGCTCCTGAAGAAGCACGGGTTGGAGATGCGTTCCTTCTATTCGGGAGCAACGCTCTACGATCCGGCCACGGTGGACGCCAGCATCGAGCAGGTGGCCGCCACGGCCGCGAAGGCGAAGGAGTTGATCGACGTGCGGATTTGCGTGGTCAATCCCGCGCCCCTCCGCGGCCAGGAGAAGACCGACGAACAGCTGGAGACGCAGGCCAAGGGGATGACCCGGCTGGGCGCCGCGTTGGCAAAGCACGGCGTGACGCTCGCCTACCACTTCCACGCCCCGGCCTGGAAGAGCGACGGGCGGGAATTCTACCACGTGATGGACCAGACCGATCCCAAGCTGGTTCAGCTTTGCCTCGACACGCACTGGGTCTACCGCGGCAGCGGCAACAACGTGGATCGGGTCTACGAGGTGGTGAACCGCTACGGCAGCCGAGTGGCCGAGCTTCATCTTCGCCAGTCGAAGGACGGGATCTGGACGGAGGCGATGACCGACGGCGACATCGACTACGTCAAGGTGGCGGCCGACTTGAAGAAGCAAGGCGTCAAGCCGCTGCTGGTTCTGGAGCAGGCCGTCGAAAAGGGCACGCCGGACACGATGGATGCGTTGGAATCGCACCGCGAGAGCCGAGCCTATGTGGAGAAGGTGTTTGGGTAGGGGAGACGGGGTGCTGGTCTGGCGGCTGATTTGAAGGGGATCTCGCGCGGAGACGCGGGGGCGCAGAGGACACTATTGCGTTTCCCCGCTCGCTACGGGAAACTGCCGCCAATCCCAGACGAGGGTGGTTGTATCGGCATAGCTCACGGCCAGCGACTTGCCGTCTGGAGAAAAAGCCATCCCACAGATGAGTTCCTCGTTCCCGTCGTCGAGCTGAGCGACTGTCTTGCCCGTTTCGACCGACTGGATGTCGAGTCTGCCGTGTGGTAATCCTCGGCTGCCTGAGAAGGCGGTTGCCAAGAGCTTGCTGTCCGGCGAGGAGGCCCAAGCCACGGGGTATTGACTTGTCTGTGCAATTTCCCTCGCATCATCCCCGGGGGATTCCTCGCGGATCTTCAGGTTATACTGGCGTTCAGCCCAGCCCCAGCCGACGGCAGAAGGCAGCGGGAAACTCTCCTTGGTGACAATTGTCCCATTATGCAGGACCGTAAAGCCAAGCAGGGTCCCCTTGGAGGACCACTTGTCAAGTTCGACACGAGAGGCGTTGCTCTTGTCGAGTTCCTTGCCCGAGGCGGTGTCGAAGGTGTAGAGAGACTCCCCGTCGGCAAGGAACAGGCGGCTGGCGTCCGCACTGAGTTCCATCTGCACAAGGGCTTGATACAGGAAGTCGCCTTCACCGGGAGCGTTGCCAAAACTGGAGGTTGTTGTTCTTAGCGTTCCGTCTTTGCCTTCGATGAGCTCGATTCCGCTGGGACGAATTTCGTGTTTCGTGAGGAGTTTCCCTGTTGCGGTCTTCCGGACACAGAGGTTCAAATCCGGCCCGAACGAGAGAAACGTTTCGCCGCTCTGATCGAAACCTACGACATAGTGCATGGCCCCGCCCAAGCGGCCGTGACCCGGCAGTCGAAATATCTCACGGCCCGATTGGGCGTCCCAGAGCCGAACCGTGTCGTCGAGGCTGCAGGAGACGATTCGCTTGCCATCGGGTGATGTGGCGAGGCCCACGATCCAGTGGTCGCACCGGAGCACTCGGAGCGGCCGTCCCGTGCGGGCCTCCCAGATGCGGATCACGCCGTCGCTCGCACCGGTGACGATCTGCTGCCCATCCGGCGTGTAGACGATTTCCTGGACAGAGTCTTCATGGCCCGTGAAACGATCGCTCCTGAGACGCGCCTCCGGCATTTCCCACAACTTGATTGCTGTTTGGGAGCCAACTGCAGCGAGGTACTTTCCGTTGGGCGAGATCGCCACGTCGCGGGGCTTGATGGTTCCCGCGTCCAGACTCTGCGTGAGTTGGCCTGTGTGGACGTCGAACATTTCCACCACCTTGGCCGGGTTTCCTGGAACAATCAAGGTCTTTCCGTCCGGCGAGAAGGTCATTTGTCCCCGGTAGTGTCTTTTTGCCTGGTCTTTGAGCGTGGCCATGTGGTGGCGGGAAGGCACGTCCCACAATTCGGCGGCGGCTTCACCGCCATGTCCCGTGGCCAGGAGGCGGCCGTCCGGCGAAAAGGTCAGGGCCTCTGCACGCGTACGAGAACCAGGCATCGGCTTGGGGTCGGCTTCTTCTGTCCAATTCCAGAGCAACACGCCGTCTCGTGTGCTGACGGCCAAGAGGCGGCCGTCGGGTGAGAATGCGAGAGACGCGGCCTGTCCTATCCCGGCAGACCACGTCATTTGCCGTGTGCCCGTGGCAGTGTTCCAAAGGCAAAGTTCACCGTCGCGATCCCAGGTGGCAACCATCGCCCCGTCCGGTTTGAGGGCTAGCTTGTTCTCGCTTGAGAAGGGACCGATCCAAACGGCCACGGTTCTTTGTCGCCACGTGGTGGTATCGAAGAGCCTCAATTCACAGAGCGTCTGGCGTCCTTCCCTGTCAAGCTGCAGCACGAGGGCAACGAAGGAACGCCCGTCGCGAGAAAGGGCTGCTGCCGAGAGACGGAGGTCGTCCAAGTCGAGGGTTCGCAAGAGCTTGCCGCTCTTCAGATTCCACAAACGCACATCGCCGCCGGGTCTCCACGAGAGCAGACGGTCGTTGTCGGGCAGGATGGCGATTCGCTTGCCCCAGCAGTGCCGCAGCCGGCGGCTTCCGAGCCGGGCGAGGGCGCCCTGGGGAAGCGGCTCGCCGTCGAGGTCGTAGCCGGGCCGCCAGGGCTGGCCGTCGACGTTGAGGTACGTGCCCTCGGAAGCGTCCGACAGCACGGGCTCTTCGGTCGTGTTATCGGCAGGCGTCTTCCCCGCTTCGGCCTCGGCGGCGACGCCGACGCGAAATACGCCCGCCGCCACCAGGACCAGCGCCACGAGCACAAACAAGGCCGCTCGGGCACGGCGTCCGAGTCGCACGTTGCGATCGCGGGCGTCATGAAGCAGGTCTCGCACTCGGTCCTCCAGCTTCCAGCGGAAGCCGAAGATTCCCATCGAGCCCAGCAGGATGCGATGAGGTTGGATGTCCACGGCCAGGGCCAGCAGCGTGTCGGCATAGTCGGCCGGGCTGGAGGCGGCCAGTACGTAATTGTCGCAAACCTCCTCACGGCATGAGGCCAGGCGACGGTTCATCAGGTGAACCAGCGGATGAGGCCAGTAGACGATTTCGACGAGCCGCTGAAGCAGGCCGATCCAGTGGTCGCGGCGGAGCACGTGGGCGCACTCGTGAAGGAGCACGTCGTGCAGACGTTCCGAACCGGCCGAGCCGGGCAGGGAGGCCGGCAGCAGGATGATCGGGCGTATGCCGCCCACGACAAGTGGGACGGTGATCCGGTCGGAGACGAAGATCGGCGGAAGCGCCGTCATGCCGCTCGACTGCTGCACGCGGGTTAAGACGTCCTCGTGGGCGGACAGGTTGAGTGGAACGGCCGAGTGTTTCAGTTTGCGGGCGACAATCACGCCGTGCAGCAACCGGACAGCCAGCAGTAGGACGCCGAGCAGCCAGATGATTGCGGCAAGGGCAACCGTGTATTGGCGTAGCGAAACCGTGCGAAACGTGTCCGGGACTGATCCGGTCGCGGTAAGTCGTTGCGAGGGAACGGCGGGGTCGGTTTGAATCGGCGCGGACGTGCCAGTAAACTCCGTTTCCGGCAGGAGTGCATGTCTGTTGGGGTCCAAGTCGTCCTGCCCATGCTCGATTTCGGGCGCCGTGGAATCCGTCGGATGGGGCGTTGGGGAGGTCGCCGGCGTTGTTTCACGGGGTGGCGTGAAGGCGATCTGGGAGACTCCGGCGGCGCGGGCTGTGAGCAAGACCAGGGGGCAGGCTGTCACGAAGAGAAGACAGGCCAGCCACGCGGCGTGGGCCGCGGCCGGGCTGTGGCGGAAAAGCCTCTTTGTCACAAGCCATGCGGCCACGATCACAACCGAGGTCTGGAGCACCACGTTGACAACGAGAAGGAACACGCCGGCGCCCGGTTCCAGGAGATTTGCCAACCAAGTCATGACGGTCTCCTTCGTGCTTCGTTGATGAGCTTGCGGATGCGGGTGGCCTCTTCGTCGGACAGGCCGCGACCTTCGAGCATGGCCAGCACGAGTCCTTCGGCCGAACCGCTGAAGGCGGTTTCGACGAAACGATCGACGAGCACGCGGAGGGTCGAGTCGCGAGGCACGGCGGCCTTGAAGAGAAAGGCCCGGCCTTCCTTGCGATGCTTGAGCCAGCCCTTTTCGCTCAGGCGGGTCATCATGGTCTGGACGGTGTTTCGCGTGACCTGACGCTGCTGGGCGAGTCGATCCAGGATGTCGACGACGGAAACCTCGCCCAATTCCCAGACGAGGTTCATGATCTCCAGTTGTGCCTCGGTGAGGGGGGGCAGATTACCTGGATTAGCCATGGGAAGTCCTCCTTGGTCCGGATTGCCGACGCATGTAGGCGCACTTTACCGACGGTTGTCGGCGCGGTCAAGGAGAATGTGCGGGTTTCTTGGGGGGGTGACAATCTGGGGGTCCCATAGGGCGGAAGAGGATCTCGCGAGGAGACGCGGGGGCGCGGAGAAACAGCAGGATCAGTGATCGGCGGCAGGGTCGCCGCCTTCTGTTGCAGAGGGTTGCTAGTGTCCTGAGTTAGAAGTCCGTTGAATCGAGTTTCGTGTTTTTGCTCGGAAAAGGGCAGCCGAACAAATGCAGCGAATTAACAACTCAGGACACTAGCAGCCCGTTGAACAACTTGGTTGCACAGAATCAGAACACCGGCGGTGGGTCACACGGGCCCTGAATTGGCCCCGTTTGTTCCGCTTCAAGGTCCCGCTCGGCGAGCGGTGACCTACTTGTTCAAGGGGCTGCTAGTGGCAACGTGAAGCAGAACGTGGCGCCCTGGCCCGCGCCCTGCGATTCGACCCAGACACGCCCTTCGTGCAGTTCCACGATTCGTTTGACCAGGGCTAGGCCCACGCCGGATCCCTCGGCTGTCTGGTCCAGTTGAGTGAAGAGGCCGAAGACTCGGTCCTGGAAGGCGGGATCGATTCCGATTCCGTTGTCCTTCACGTAGAACACGGGCGGATCACTCGACGTTCGGCATCCGATCTCAACCACCGGACTGGGCTGGCTGCCCATGTACTTGATCGCATTGTCAATCAGGTTCTGCACGACTTCCAACAACCGTTGGCAGTCGCCGTAGACGATGGGCAATCCCTCCTGGATCTCGATGCGCGCGCCGGCGGCAGTGAACTGTCCACGCACCAGTTCGACGGCCTCTCGCGTCAATTCCTCGAAGGGGACCGGTTCCGGGTCGTTAGTCACTCGACCGATGCGCGAGAGTTCGAGCAGGTCGTTCAAGAGGACGGACATCTTGCTGGCCGCATTTTCGATGCGTTCCAGGTCGTTTTCGACGGCCTCGTGGTCACCCGACGCCAGGTCGGCGCGCAGCAGGCCGAGAAATCCCTTGACCGTGACCAGCGGGCTCTTCAGGTCGTGCGAGGCGCTGTAGGCGAAGCGTTCGAGTTCAGCGTTCTGGGCCTCGAGGCTGGCAATCAGTTCCTCCCGTTCCTGCTCCGCCTGCTTGCGATCGGTGATGTCGCGCCACACGCAGTGGAGGATCTGCTTGCCGGCCACCGGAACGGCCGTGAGCAGAACCTCGACGGGGAAGAGCGTGCCGTCGGCCCGTCGGTGGCGCCATTCGAAGCGTTGGCTGCCTTCGCGGAACGCACGGGCGAGGATTTCGGCGGCCTTCTCCTCGGAACTGCGGCCGTCGGGCTGGACTTCGGGAGACAGGTCGACCGGTCGAACTCGGAGCAATTGGCTTCGACTGTCGAACCGCATCATGGCCACGGCGGCGTCGTTGCAGTCGACGAAACGATCTTCGTCGATGATCAGGGTGGCGTCGGCCGTTTGCTGGAACAGAACTCGGTAGGTTTCCTCGCTTGCCCGAAGGGCCTGTTGGACCCGGTTGCGATCGGTCACGTCGTGCCAGACCTCGATCACCCGCTGAACGTGCCCCTCGTCGTCGAAGACGGGCGAAACGTGGATCTCCATGTGCGTCTCGTTGCCTTCCGCATCGAGCAAGACACGCTGGATCATTGTTGCCTTCCGCGTTTGAATCACGTTCTTGAGCGGACACTCCAGTCCCAGTTCATGACACGGAAAGGCGCTTCCATGGAACAGAGCGTGGCATTTCAGGTCGTCGAGCGCGAGGTTCCGATCGGCGGCCAATTGCCGAGCAGCCCGATTGGCGAACGCGAGTCGGTAGTCGCGGTCGATCACCACGGTGACTTCAGGAATTGCGTCGAGCACCATTTGCAGAAATGACGCCGAGAACTGGTCGGTTTGTGATGTTGCCATAAGCCCATCGCGCGGTGATCGTTGCAGTCCGAGCAGACAGTATGTTCGTAACGACTGGCCCCCGTGCCAGTCAAGCCCCGGCCAAGACAAGATTAGGTTTTGCCTCGCCAAAATCGGCGTTTCCCGTCTATTTCAGCAAGTCAACGGCTTGCTGTCGGGCCGGCGTCGCAATCGGGCATGCAAGTGTAGCCCATACCAGTCGAAAGGGCACACGACGACGGGATGGAAACGGGCGTTCCAGCAGGTTTCGGAGGCAACAAGCAACCAGCAGCGAGGCCGATCATGCGGGTTCAGAAATCATCATTCCGCCGACGGGACGAGTACAAGCGTCTTCGTCGCCGATTGCTCGAGAAGATCCTTGATCGCGAGAACCGGCGGCGGGTTGCCCGTCCGTGGCTGGCGGGGTGAGGTGAATCAAGCGGGAAAGAGAGCCGGGAAAAGCACAAAGAGGCACGAAAAGAGCACAGGAACGGCTGCCGACTGACAGGCGTGACAGGGACGATTTTGTTGGCTATCATTCGGGCGTTGCCCGTTTGAGCGAAGTCTCACTCGCACCGATCGTCATCACGATTCGTCCTTCGGAAAGGAAGCACCATGCCGCGCCGCTCCTCTTGGCCTTCTCTCCCCTGCTGGTGCGTTGCGATCGCAATTCTCCTGGTCGGCGCCTCCGCCTCGGCTGCAGCCGATCTGCCGGGCGATTTCCAGGCCCCGCCGCAGTCGGCCCAGCCGTGGGTCTACTGGTTCTGGATGAACGGCAACATCACCCGGGAAGGGATCACGGCCGACCTGGAGGCCATGCACGAGGTGGGGATCGGCGGGTGCCTGATCATGCACGTGAAGCTCGGCGACATCGGCAAGATGAAACTGGGTCAGATGCCGCCCGACGGGCCCGTCCGGTTCATGTCGGAAGAGTTCCGCAGACTGTTTCGCCACGCCGTGGCGGAGGCGGATCGGCTGGGGATGAAGATCGACATGAACAACGCCGACGGCTTCACCGGGAGCGGCGGGCCGTGGGTGCCGGTGGAGAAATCGATGAAGAAGCTCGTCTGGACGGAGACGCACGTTTCCGGCGGACAGGCGATCTCACGCAAGTTGGCCCAACCGGAGACCGTTCTTGGGTTCTATCGCGACGTGGCCGTGGTCGCCTTTCCAAGGCAGGCTTCGCTCGTCGAGCAGATGAAGGCTGGTGGAGCTGTCTTTTCGGCTTCGGCCAAGGGCTTTGACCCAGAAGCGATCTCTGACGGAGATCCGGAAACACGATCCGTGGTCTGGCGCCGGGCGGACAAGAGCCTGCCTGCAGTGACGATTTCGTTCGAGAAGCCGTACACGGCCGACACGCTGGTTCTCGACGGGCTGGAGCTTGGTCGACGGGGTCCGGCGGCGATCCTGGAGGTTTCGGACGACGGCAAGACCTTTCGTGCGGTGGGAAATCTGTGCCTGAGATGGTATCCGGCGGCGCCGACGAACACGGTTCGCTTCGACGCCTGCACGGCCCGGCATTTTCGGCTGCGATTTGTGGGCAACATCCCGCAGGTGTCCGTGGGAGATTTGAACCTGGGCCGATCGAACAAGGTTCACTATTGGGAGGCGAAGGCGGGTTTCACGCGCTACGGGGAATGGGGCGCCGGCAGCGGGCTCTATTCGGAGAGGAAAACGGGCCAAGGCGCCGCATCTTCCAAAGAGAGCAGCCCGATTTGCACGTCGCCGGTGGAGGCGATCGCGGCTGAGCGGGTTCTCGATCTGTCGGGCTCGATGGACTCCGAGGGCAAACTGTCGTGGCAGGCCCCGGAGGGCGATTGGACGGTTCTGCGGATCGGGTACACGAGCACGGGAATCAAGAACCATCCGGCCAGCCAGGGGGGCCACGGGCTGGAGTGCGACAAGCTGCACCCCAGCGGGGCCGAGGCGGCCTTCGGCGGGATGCTCCAGCGTTTGATCGACACGTCGGGAGGGTACGTGGGCCGGTCGTTCAGCCACGCCCACATCGACAGTTGGGAGGTGGGGATCCAAAACTGGACGGAGGGCATGGTCGAGACGTTTCAAGAGCGAAACGGCTATGATCTGACGCGGTTCTATCCGCTGCTGGTGGCGGGACACGCTGTGGAGAGCAACGAGGCCTCCGAGCGGTTTCTCTGGGATCTGCGTCAGACGCTGTTGGCCATGATGACGGAAAACTACTTGGGTCGGATGGAAACGCTCTGTCACGAGAACGGGTTGCAGTTTTCGAGCGAAGCGGGAGGCCGGCAGACGTTCCTGCAAAACCCGGTGGGGCTGCTTGCCGTTTCCGATTTGCCGATGGGCGAGTTCTGGCCGCACGAGGGCTCGCCGCGGGTGGACGGCAAGGCGGCGGCGTCGGTGGCCCATCTCTACGGAAAAACGAGGGCGGGGGCCGAGTCGTTCACGGGGGCCCTGACGTTCGCCAACTGGCAGAGCCATCCCTATCGCTTGAAGCAGATCGGCGACGAGGCCTTCTGCCTCGGGATCAACCATTACGTGGTCCACTACTGCGTTCACCAGGCCTACGAGGATTTTCGACCGGGCTTCGTGATGGGGCCCTGGGGAATCCATCTGGATCGGATGAACACGTGGTGGGACGTGAGCCGGCCGTGGCTGGACTACCTGGCCCGATGCCAGTTCATGTTGCAGCAGGGCCGGTTTGTTGCCGACGTGCTCTACTTTCCGGGCGAGAACGCGCCGCACTACTTTGGGAAGCGAGACAGCCTGAGCGTGCCTCTGCCGCCGGGCTACGACTACGACGGTTGCGATCGCGAGACGCTTCTTCATCGGCTCAAAGTCGAAGACGGTCGGCTCGTGACGCCTTCGGGAATGCGTTATCGCTACCTGATGCTTGCCGACATGCCGACCATGACGCCGGAACTGGCCCGACGGGTTCGCCAACTGGTTGACGGGGGCGCCAAGGTCATCGGGCCGAAGCCGGGCGGCTCGCCGAGCCTTCAGGGCTATCCCCAGTGCGACCGGGAGGTGCGGGAGATTGCCGATGCATTGTGGGATGAGGGACGGGTGAGGTGGGGCAAGTCGTTCGAGGAGATTGCGGCCGGGGATGAGTTGCCGGCCGACTTCGAGTATTTCCGCCCGACGGAGGAGGCACAGCTTCGCTACATCCATCGGCGAGCGGAGGAGGCGGACTTCTACTTTGTGGCCAACGGAAACGCTGCGGCGGTCAGCACGACCTGCACGTTCCGCGTTGCGGGCCGGCGGCCGGAGATCTGGGACCCGGAAACGGGGCAGATCACGCGCCCGGCGGTGTTTGAGGATTTGGGCGACCGGGTTCGGGTTCCTCTTCAGTTGGAGCGGCTCCAGGCGGTGTTCGTTGTTTTTCGCGAGGTTCTTTCGAAGGACTCGATCGTTTGCGTGAGCGGTCCGGAGGACGAATCGACCGGCAGCCCCGCGGTGGAGTTGACGGAGGATGGGAACGGGAAAATTGAGGCACACGCTCTGTGCAAGGGGCGATTCGAGCTGGAGTTTGCTTCGGGGAATCGACGGGTATTGGACGTGGGGGACCTGCCGGCCGAGCACCCGGTCACGGGGCCGTGGCAATTGCATTTTCCGCCGGGCTGGGATGCGCCGGAGCAGGTGGAACTGAAAAAGTTGATTTCCTGGTCCGACCACGAACAGGCGGGCGTGAAGTACTTTTCCGGAACGGCTGTCTACAAGACGACGTTCGATGCCCCGGCACAAGGGCAGCGTGACGGGAATCGCTGGTATCTCGATCTGGGCAACGTGCAGGTAATCGCCCAAGTGAAGGTCAACGGGCGTGAGTTGGGCACCTTTTGGAAGCCGCCTTTCCGGGTGGACGTGACGGAAGCCCTCGAGGACGGCCGGAACGAGTTGGAGGTGGCGGTGACGAACCTGTGGCCCAACCGGCTGATCGGCGACGAGCAGTTTCCGGACGATGCGGAGTGGGAAGGGATCTATTTGAAGTCGTGGCCCAAGTGGTTTCTTAGAGCCGCTAACAAGACCACCGGTTCCGTGACCCGTGGGGCCGTGGGAGACCGACCAGGCCGGTCAGGGCCTCCAAGTGGCAAGCCTCGCCCGGAGCCTCGCCGCAAGACCTTCACGGTGGTGAAGCATTTTGGCAAGGACAGTCCGCTGCAGCCCTCCGGGCTGCTCGGGCCGGTGGTGTTGAGGCCGGTGAGGGTGGTTGAGGTTGGGTCTTGAAATAAGACGGCCACAAAAAACACGAGAAGGCACAAAGCGGGAAAACTGGAGGGACTCCTGTGACGCGGGGCGATTGGAATGTCTTGCTTTGCTGAACCTCCTCGGGTTATAGGTAGACTATGGCTTGTGATTCCCGGCGTGCGCTGCGCATCGCCGGGCTGTGGAATTTGACGCCTTCGGTGTGAACGAGGGTGACAGGAAGGACGGTTCATGAATACTTCTCGACTCGCAAACACCATTCTGACTCTTCTCGTGCTTCTGCTCGTTTCGACGGTGCGGACTGGCTGGGCTCAAGAAGTCGAGAAGCGGCGTGGCCCGAACGTGTTGTTCATCGCCGTGGACGACTTGCGGACGGAGCTGGGCTGTTACGGGCTGGATTACGTTCAAAGTCCCAATCTCGACCGGCTGGCGTCGCAGGGCGTGCTGTTCACGAACCATTTTGTCCAGGTTCCCACTTGCGGTGCGTCGCGATATGCCTTGCTCACGGGGCGGAGTCCCTGCCACACGAAAGCGCTCAGCAATCACGCCATGTACCGTGGGGCGACCCAATTGCGCCAGGAGCAGCTAGGCGGGGCGCAGACGATGCCCGAGCTGTTCCGACGCAGCGACTACCGCACGATCCTGATCGGCAAGATCTCGCACACACCGGACGGGAAGGTCTTTGAATACAACGGGACGGGGGACGGTCGCGACGAGATGCCCTTTGCGTGGGATGAGCTGGCCACGCCCTACGGGGCCTGGAAGCGCGGTTGGGGCATCTTCTTCGCCTATGCCAACGGACTCCACCGTGAAGACGGCGGCGGACACAGGGAGTTGATGGAGTTCGTCGCCGAGAAGGATGAGGACCTGCCCGACGGGCTCATGGCCCAGACGGCGATCGAACGTCTCCGCCGTTTGAAGAACGAGTCGCGGCCGTTCTTCATGGGGCTCGGTTTCTTCAAACCTCACTTGCCCTTTGTCGCTCCCAAGGCCGACTGGGAAGCGATGGCCGAGGTGGAGGTTCCTCCGCCCGCCAGTCCGGAGAAGGTTGATTCGCCCTATTGGCACAAGAGTGGCGAGTTCTACAGCTACAACATGCCCTTTGAGAAGACGCGGCCGTTGGCGGGCGAGGATCAGATCAGGACGCGGCGTGCCTACCTGGCCTGCGTGCGTTACACGGACCGGCAGATTGGCAAGGTGCTCGACGAGTTGGACCGATTGGGAATGGCCGAATCGACGATTGTTGTCGTTTGGGGCGACCACGGCTGGCACCTGGGCGATTCGGCCATTTGGGGCAAGCACTCGCCTTTTGAACGGGCCCTGAAGAGCACGCTGATCGTTCGGGCTCCCGGGGTTTCCAAGGCCGGTTTGAAGTGCGACGCGGTCGTGGAATCGATCGATCTTTATCCCACGCTGATCGACCTCTGCCGGCCGTCGTTCCAACAAACCGAGCATCCGCTGGACGGTCGCAGTCTTTGCCCGCTTCTTGCGGGTGAAGCGGACTGCGGCGACCGAGTTGCCCGGAGCTACTGGCGATCGGCCGTCAGCGTCCGCTCGAACGACTATCGGTTGATCACCACGCTCGGGAAGAAAGGGCCTTCGAAGACGGAACTCTACGACATGCGTCAAGGCCCGGACCCGGGGGAGAACCTGGCGGCCGAGAGGCCGGAGGTGGTGGAGAAGATGCTGAAAGCGTGCGAGTGAATCAGTTGGCGATCTAAGAGAGAACGGCGATCGGAAAATCTCCGATCGTATGTGTCCCTTGTTCAACAGGAGTTAACCAAGGCGCCGGAGGACAGATGCTCGGTTGACTCGCTCCGTATTGCTCTCGGGGGGTAACTTCATGAGTGTTTTGGCAAATCTCCCAGACGGGGGGGCAGGTGGAGCCAGGAAACTTCTGACATATTTGACATTCCATCACGACGCTGCGATTATGTATGGCTGATCTGCGGGGGGCGGGCAGATCTGCTATTGCATCACATGTAGTGGTATCGTGCTATACTGTCACTCGTTTGCGAAGGGGGAATCGAATGAAAAGCACTGCTTTGAATCGGCCGTTGCGTGCCTCCGCGCTGCCTCGCGGATTCACACTTGTCGAGCTGCTGGTGGTGATTGCCATTATCGGCATTCTGATTGCGTTATTGCTGCCGGCAGTCCAGGCGGCGCGAGAAGCTGCGCGGCGTTCGCAATGCAGCAACAATCTGAAGCAATTGGCCTTGGCGTTGCACAACTACGAAGGGGCATTCAAGGTCTATCCTCCGGGGCGAATCGGATGCGACGGCGCCTGCTCACCGGCAAACGGTCCCTCCACCAGTGGTTTTGTGATGATCCTCCCATTCATGGAGCAGCAGGCGCTCTACGACCAGTTCGGCACCTTTCCCTCGGGAGTGCCCTCCTCGCTGCCCGCAAGTGTACTGACGACCCGGCCCGAGGCGTTCGTATGTCCCAGTGCGACCATGCCTGAGCTGTACACCCCGAGTTCAGGAAGCGAATGGGCCACCAACTGCTACGCGTTGTGCGCCGGCCATTACGGGCCCACCTACGGGATTTCGGGACAGACCAAGTGGCTGAACTCGGGCCTGTTTCTCTATCGCGACCCAGTCGACCCGGCAATGATCGGGGACGGACTGAGCCATACGATCATGCTCGGCGAAGTGATAGACGGGCACGTTCCGGGACACACGAACCGTTGGCCGACTGCGGGACGCCACGTCGATTCGCTGCGAACCACCGACAACCCGGTCAATACACTGCCGGGCGAAGGCGTTACTTATTCGAATTACGGGAATCCGTGCAATGGGGCGTTTGGAAGTCGCCATCCGGGCGGCGCCAACTTCGCGTTCAGTGATGGCTCAGTTCACTTCGTTTCGGAGACGATTGACCTGGCGCTCTATCGCCTCCTTGGGCAGCGTATGTCGGGGAAGACCAAAGAACTGCCTTAGAGCGGTTCCACTTCGTCTGTAGCGTTTTGGCGGCTTGCGGCTTCGCCTGGCTTCGTTGTCCTCCATCGACGAATTGCAATTCGCCTGCTTCGGACGCCTTGCCAGGCTTGCCTGAGCGACGCCAAAGCCGCCACATCCAAAATGGAACCGCTCCAGAAACCGACATCGAATTGCATGAAGAGGCGTTAGCTTCATCGACCGACTTCGCCGACATTGACCGACTTGCAGCGGGAGGCTTGCAGAGTATGTGCGCAACGAGAATCTACCGTGGCTGCTGCTGGGCAGGCAGTCTGGCCTTGCTTGCCCTATCGATCGGAGGATGCGGCGGCGGTCCGAAAATCGTCCCCGTCTCCGGACAAGTGTTCCTCAACGACGAGCCCCTTGCTGCCGGGGTCGAGGGGTTTGTGCGGATTGAGCCGGCGGAGGGCCGGGCGGCAACGGGCAAAATCGACGCAAAAGACGGCACCTTCACCCTCACGACCTTCGAGAAAAACGACGGATGCCTCGTCGGAAGCCATCCTGTCGCCGTGATCGTCAACGCCACCGCGGGGAGCAACACGATCTCGCTGATTCCAGTCGATTACCGCGAAAGCAAAACCTCGGGACTGACTGCGACAATCGACGGTCCCACCGATTCGCTCCGCATCGAATTGTCGGGCGAGCTGAAAAAGCTGCCCCGTTCCCGGGGAACTTCGACGACGGACGATCCCGGTCCGACCTGACTCTAGGGTAACCAGCGGAACTGGAACCGTCTTGCGAGAAAACGCCACCGCAGGTTGGCACGATCAAGGGAGGGCTTTTCGGCCTTCATGCTTGAGGCGTGCGAGTGAATCACTTGGCGATCGAAGCGAGAACGGCGACCGGAAAATCTCCGATCGGTTTCGGCGGTTTCTGCCCGTCGGGTCCTGGTGGAAGGTCTGAGGGAGGGTCACCCTCGGCGGGCAACTCGAGCTTCGCGGGCTGGAGGATCTGGAACTGTTCGAAGTGGGTCTCCAGGGGATTGCCCGAGACGTTCACCGTGCTGACCCCGATCCATAGGGCTTTGGGTAGAGGGACGTTCCTCGCCTCGAAATAGTGCCATTTGCCCGGTTGCAAGGCAACCGCGCCAAGAACCTGATTGCCGCGGCGTTCCAACCTGAGATAGACGCTGGCCGGGGCCTTCAGTACGAGCCCTGAAGACGGGGCAAGCGTCGCGGGCTTTCCGCTGGTCCACGATTGGAGCACCACCTGGTGCTGTTGACCGGTGCGTTTCGTCAACGCGGCGCGGTCGAGTCTGAGGTAGTTGTTTAGGTCGTGCATGAGCAGGAGTCCTGCGCCGTGATAGGGGAGGCGAACGGGAAGTCCCTGCTCGGTTCCGGGGTCGAAGCGACCGTCGACCTTCACCTGGGCAATGAAGTCGCCCTCCACCTTCCAGGCCGTGCGGGGTGCATTTATGCGTCCCAGTTCAATGCTCATGTCATGAACCGGTCCGGGGGCGATGATAGTCAACTGCCCCTTTTCGGAGCGAAAGGTGGAGTTGCCATCGGGATCCACGACCATGCCCCAGCCGTCGAGGTGTCGGGGGGGAGCCGGCGCTGCCGGATCCTGAGCTTGCGCGACCGAGCAGAAAGCCCCGATGAAGAGGATGATGAAAGAGAGTCCCCACGCGATTTGTCGTTTCATGATCCACCGTCTTGCCAGAAATCACCGTTGCAGGTTGGCCTTATCAAGGGAGGCCATTCTAGCCTTACCGGCTGAGGGACACAACGCGGAATGGTACGCTGGTGATTTCGCGAGTCACGGCTCGGAGAGCCATGGTACGGTCACGGCTCGGAGAGCCATGGTACGGTCGCGGCTCGGAGAGGTATGGTACGGTCACGGCTCGGAGAGCCATGGTACGGTCACGGCTCGGAGAGCCATGGTACGGTCGCGGCTCGGAGAGGTATGGTACGGTCACGGCTCGGAGAGCCATGGTACGGTCGCGGCTCGGAGAGGTATGGTATGGTCACGGCTCGGAGAGCCATGGCACGGTGACGGGTGGGAGAGGCGTGTTACTTAGAGGGCGGCGGTGAGGTGGGTGAGGATGTCGCGGACGGAGATGTAGCCGGTGATTCGGCCTTCGCTCACGACGGGCAGATGGCGGTAGCCGCCGAGGTCCATCTTGTGGAGGGCGAAAGCGACGTGGTCGTCGAGGCCAACGGTTTCGACCGGCGAGGTCATGAACTCCGAAATGGGATGTTTGCCCAGTTTGTGGGCGTCGTCATTAATCCGGTCGAGAACGTCGCGTTCGGTGAAGATGCCCGCCACTTCGTGGTTGGCGACCACGATGGCACAACCAACCGAGCGGGCGACTAATTGCTCCAGGACTCGGCGAAGGGGGGTGTCCGGACTGACGAGGAGCGGTTCTCGGGGAACGAGGCTTTCGATCCGGTCCTTCATGACGCTCCGTTCGAGGGAGCTTGTCGGACGCGGTTTGTCGAGGGAGGCGAGCGACTGGTGGCATTTTTCGCACTCGTCCGCGCCGTCGATGTTCTCGTGACCGCAATCAGGACAGGTAGCCATTGGAGTTGTTAGGGTTCGGGGTTCGGGGGACAGGAAGCAGGGGTTAGGGGTTGGGAAAGAGTATTACTGGACGGTCCAGGTTTCGCCGCTGTGGAAGAGTTTGTCGAGGGAGCCGGGGCCTTGTTTTTCGACGGCCTGAGAGATCTGGTCGTTGAGCATCTCGTCGTACTGGGGCCGATCGACACAGCGGAAGATGCCGATTGGTTCGGGGAACGCGGGGTAGTGCATGCGGGTGAGGAAGTAGGCGAGGCTTGGCTCCGCGGCCGCCTCGTCGTGGACGAGGAGGTCCGACTCGGAGGCCCCGTCGCCCAGGGTCACGACCTCGGGATCGATTCCACTCAAGCGGATTCCCTTGTCGCGGTCTTTGCCGAAAACGAGCGGTTTGCCGTGTTCCAGTTCGAGGAGGGCGTCGCTGCGGATCTTGCGATCGGTGGCGTAGTCGTAGGCGCCGTCGTTGAACACGACGCAGTTCTGGTAGACCTCGATGAAGGACGTCCCGTGATGCTCGGTCGCCCGCTCCAGGCACATGCCCAGGTGTTTCGTGTTCACGTCCACCGACCGGGCCACAAAGGAGGCCTCGCAGCCGATGGCCACGGAGAGGATGTTCAGCGGGTTGTCGATGGAGCCCATGGGGCTGCTTTTGGTGACCTTGGCCAAGGGCGAGGTGGGTGAGTATTGGCCTTTCGTCAGCCCGTAGATGCGGTTGTTGAAGAGGATGATGTTGATATCGAGATTTCGCCGGATGGCATGGATGAGGTGGTTGCCGCCGATGGAGAGCCCGTCGCCGTCGCCCGTGATGACGAAGACGGAGAGTTCGGGTCGCATGACCTTAAGTCCGGTGGCCACGGCGGGGGCGCGGCCATGGATGGAGTGCATGCCGTAGGTGTTCATGTAATAGGGGAAGCGGCTGGAGCAGCCGATTCCGGAGATGAAGACCACGTTTTCGCGTGGAATTGCCATGGAGGCCAGGGTCTTCTTCATCTGGGCCAGGATCGCGTAGTCGCCACAGCCCGGGCACCAACGGACCTCCTGGTCGCTGGCATAGTCGGTCGCCTTGGGTTTTTCGGGCAAAGCCGTTTCGGTGCTCATGACTCGCTCGTTTTGTTAGCTCTTCTTGTCCAGTTCCTGCTGAATTGCCTCGACCAGTTCGGCGACGGTGAAGGGGCGGCCCGTGATTTTGTTCAGGCCCACGGCATCGACGAGGAACTCCTTGCGGAGGACGCCCCGCAGTTGGCCCGCATTCAACTCGGCCACCACCACGCGGTCGAACCGCTGGAGGATCTGTTCCAGGTTAGCGGGCAGGGGGCTGAGGTAGCGAAGGTGGGCGTGGGCGACGGAAGCTCCGTCTTCCCACAGTTGGCGGACCGCCGTCGCCACGGCACCGTAGGTGCCGCCCCAGGAGAGAACCACGACCGAACCGCTCTCGGGTCCTTCGAGTTCCTGGAGCGGAATATCGTTGGCAATGCCGGCGACCTTGCGAGCGCGGAGCCGGATCATGTATTCGTGGTTAGCCGGATCGTAACTGACGGCGCCCGTCTGCTTCTGGCCCTCCAGTCCTCCGAGGCGGTGCATCAGGCCGGGAGTGCCGGGCAGGGCCCAAGGACGCGACAGGTGTTCGTCGCGGGCGTAGGGGAGGAAGGGTTCGCCGTCGGTGGGTGGTCCGGGATGGTTGACCGGGATCCTGGGAAGATCGCCCATCTCCGGAATCCGCCAGGGCTCGGAGCCGTTGGCCACGTAGGCGTCGGAGAGAATCATCACGGGGGTCATGTAGCGAGTGGCGATCCGCCAGGCTTCCATGGCCACTTCAAAACAATCCGCCGGACTGCGGGCTGCCAGGATCGGCAAGGGGCACTCGCCATGGCGCCCGTACAGAGCCTGAAGCAGGTCGGCCTGTTCGGTCTTGGTCGGAAGTCCCGTACTGGGCCCGGCTCGCTGGACGTTGATAACGAGCATGGGCAGCTCGGTCATCACAGCCAGGCCCATGGCTTCCGATTTGAGGGAGACGCCCGGACCGCTTGTTCCCGTGACAGCCATGGCCCCGCCAAAAGCGGCCCCGACGACGGAGGCCATGGCGGCGATTTCGTCCTCCGCCTGGAAGGTCCGCACGTCGAAGTTCTTTCGACGGGACAGTTCGTGGAGGATGTCGCTGGCGGGGGTGATCGGGTAGGTGCCGTAGAACAGGTGGCAATCGCTTGTCTTCGCAGCGGCGATAAGTCCCCAGGCCAAGGCCATGTTGCCGGTGATATTTCGGTAGGTTCCCGGTGGTAATTCGGCGGGGCGCACGGCGAAGCGTCGGACGATGGCCTCGGTGGTGATTCCGAAGTTGTAGCCGGCTCGAAGGGCCTTTTGGTTGGCCTCGGCAATGGCGGGGCGGCGTCCGAACTTTTCGATGATGAAGCGTTCGGTGGGGTCGAGGGATCGGTCGTAGAGCCAGAAGACGAGGCCCATGGCGAAGAAGTTGCGGCAGCGATCGGCCTCCTTGGTGGAGAGCCCCAGTTCCTTCACGGCCGCGCGGGTCATCTTGGTCATGTCCACGCGGTAGAGCTGGTAGGAGTCGAGGCTGCCGTCTTCCAGGGGGCTGTGTTCGTAGCCAGCCAATTCGAGGTCCCGCTTGCCAAAGCCGTCCTCGTTGACAATGAGGATCCCGTGCGGTTCGAGGTCCTGAAGGTTGGTGGCCAGGGCGGCGGCGTTCATGGTGACCAGGGCGTTGACCTGGTCGCCGGGGGTGAAGATCTTGTCGGCGGCAAAGCGGATCTGGAAGCCGCTCACGCCGGCCTTCGTGCCGCGAGGGGCGCGTATTTCGGCGGGATAGTCGGGGAAGGTGGCCACGTCGTTGCCCGCCAAGGCCGACGTATTGGTCAACTGGGTTCCTGCCAGTTGCATTCCGTCCCCTGAGTCGCCGCAGAACCGTACGGTTGCGGCGTCCAAATCCACCACGGGTTTCCGCTGTTCAGCCGGCGCCATCGTGTTCGCCTGTAATTCGTTCATGGCAATCAGGAATCATGCTCGTTAACCCAGCCCGACAGAAACTCCCAACCGAGAACGGCGTTTCCCCAGGCACGGATGCACACAATTAGTCGTCTTGTCGGTTGCTCAGGATCCCTCTCGCTCTCGAGTTGCCGGGTTGGCGACAGGAGGAAGATTGTAGACCGCCTTGGGAAAATGCTGGACGAGGAAGTGCATAATCGCTTCCGCGTCGACCAGGCTCACCGGACGGTGGGACTCGTCCACCACGGGAAGGCGTCGATAGCCGTTCTCGGCCATCTTTCGGATTGCCGTGGCCACCGAGTCTGACTGGCGGATCGTCAACGGCTGCGAGACCATCTCTTTGCCCAGGGGGGCATCCAGATCGTGGCCCTCCACGAGGATTCGCACCACATCTCGTTCGGTAAGAATCCCGACCAGCTTCTCCTCGCAGCAAACCAGGAGGGCACCGCGGTGCTGGGTCCGGAGAACGTGAAGGGCTTCACGAACCGGAGTGTTGGTGGTGAGGCAGAGAGGAGCAAGGGCCTCCAGTTGTCCCACGGACTCCTCGTTGAGTTTGATCCCCGTATCCATGATTGTCGCCGCCGCGCATGTTTGCCAGTCGCGTTGGATTGCGGGTGTTGCCCCGCGATGGTTTGGAGAGAGAAGAACAGGGAAGCGGGAGGATGGTCATCCCCTCATGAGCTGCTGAATCCCCGGTGTGATGGCCGTCAGGAGCTCGGCGAACTGTTCTATCGGCTGATCCAAATGTATTCATCTCCACCCCATTAGGGAACCGTGAAATACGTTGCCCCTTCGATTGCCCCCACTGCATGGTCGGTCCGCCGTGTTCGGCCCGAACAACAGCTCATAGCCGTGGTATTTCCAGGAAGAGGAATCCCGGGGGGCTGACATCTTCAGCCAAGACACTTTGGGGGAACACGGCGGCGCAAACGCCGGCAGAGGGCCGTTTCGACATTTGTAACCTTGCGCAGGCGAACTGGGGACAGCCCCCGTGAGGGGCCTGTGCCAGGGGGAATTCACGGCGGGATTTCGGGCGGACAGGCACCCCTTTTGGGTGGAGTCGCCCGATTGTTGCGATTTGGATGACTGGCGCGGAAGAATCGGGTGAGATCAACAGGAGGGCGGATCGGAGGCAGCTTGAGTCGGCAAAGCCCCGCCGTCGATGAGAGACCAACACCCCCACCCCGTGTCGCCTTGATTGCGACCGTCATGTCGGGGCCAAGAGCGATTGCGGCATTTCCGGGTAGCGATGATGCCGCCTCACCGCCGAGCAGGAACCTAAACCATGTCGATTGAAGCAATTCAGGCCGCGATTTTCCTGCTTTTCCTGGGAGTTTCTTTCCTGGCAGGGACGATCACCGTTCGCCAGAATCACTGAATCTCCCCCGCGTGCTCTGTCACGTTTGCGAATTGGGTATCGCTTGAGGCAACGTGTTGGCACTGGCTGACAAGCAGCCAGTGGCACCCAAAATCGGGCAGCCAAGCAGCTTGGGGGTCAGAATCCCACGTTTGACGAAGTACTGGGGGAAAGCACGCTCCCCCCGGACTATCTCATCGTGATCTGCTATTGGAGATCAGGACCATCGGTGCGGTTGGCCGTTTCCAGGAGCAGCTGCTCCTGCTCTTTGGGATTGATTCGCCGAGCGATTGCCGGGCGAGCCTTTTCCAACACCTCGCGAATGGGGAGATCCCAGAGCCGAACGAGACAGTCCGTTCGGTCTGTGGCTTCCCGGCAGCCGGTCAAGATCCTCTTCCCGTCGGGAGTGACCGCCACGGCGGCGATGGGACCGCAATGACCTTGCAGGACGACGGGGTTGAGCGTTGGGTCCGCCGTTTCGAGGTTCCAGACACGAACTGACCCGTCGTCCCCCCCGGTAATGAGCCGAGAGCCGTCCGTCGTGAAACGAACGGGGCCGACTTCCGTCTGCTGCCCACTCAGGACAACACACGTGGCCGCTGGATCGACGGCGTTCATATTCCAGACCCGGACCGTGTGATCGTGGGCCGCAGTTGCCAACCAGCGACCTGTCGGGCTGATAGCCACGGAGTGGACCCCTCCTTGGTGGCCATCCAGTACCGTCGCTCGGCTTCCGGGCTGGGGGGTCGTGAGATCCCAGAGCCGCACTGTTCGATCGCGGCTTCCGGTAGCCATCCAACGTCCGTCCTGACTGATCGCGATGCTCGTAACCGGTCCTGCGTGCTGGCGGAGCACCACTTGCGAGGCCGCAGGGCAGTCGGAAGCCAGATCAAACAGTCGAACCGTCTCGTCTTCGCTTCCGGTAACGACCCAACGGCAGTCGGGAGTGATGGCCACGGCGAGCACCGGGCCGAGATGGCCGCGAAGGACAAAGGGGCGATTGCAGACAGACGCAGTGCCGCCTTCGTCTTGCGTGGTTTGTCCGTGGCCGTTGGGCCATGAGAGGCTCTTCAGGTCCCAGAGACGCACACTGTTATCTTCCTCTTCGAAAGCCCCTGTCCCGGCCACGGCAAGCCAGCGACTATCCGAACTCACGGCCAGATCGTAGACCTTTCCCTGGTGCGCTTGCAGGACCCACTTGGTCTCGCTGGGATCGGGAGCCTGCAGGTCCCAAAGGATAACGCGTCCTTGGTCGTCCATGGTGACGGCCCAGCGGGAATCGGGAGACACCTGGGCGAAACGGACGGGCGACGCGTGGCCAAGCAACTCGCGTGACTCGTCAGGAGCCGAACCGTGAAGATCCCAGAGTCGCACGGTTTTGTCGATACTTCCCGTGACAAGCCAGCGGCCATTTTGGCTTACTGCGATCGCCGCCACGGGGCCGGAGTGGCCTCGCAGGGCCTGATCACCCGTCAAGGCAACCGCATCGCGCAGGGTTTGCTCGAGTTGGGGGCCGGCGGGCTCGCCCTGGGCACTGAGATAGGTCATCGCTCGTTCGGCGAGGAGAAGACTCTCGGCCGGTTGCACCGTCAGACGCCGAGCACTCTCGGCTGCCATACTGCGAGCCAGGCTCAGGCGGGCGGCTGATTCAATCTGCTCCCGCCCCTGGTTCATGACCTCGTAGCGTCCACGAAGGTCGCGCAGGTTGGCTTCGGTATCGTGCAGTTTTGCCAGCACTTCCTGGCAAGCTTCGGCCGCTCGGCGGGTCTCTTGCTCATGTTTGCGGGCGAGCTGTTCGGCAACCAGGCAATCGGATTGGCTTTGCGCGTACTCCTGCTCCACAATGGCCAGGGTTTGCTGGGTTTGCCGATGGGCTGCGGTTGCACGAACGAACAGGGTCGTCGAAACGGCGGCAGTCAGAACGGCGGCAAATCCCGCAAGAGCCACTGCTCGCGAGAAAATCGGACGACGGCGGCTCCATTGTCGGAGCCGCTGCCAATCGCTGGCTTGGCGCTGACGGATGGGGGCACCGGCCAACCAGCAGTCGAGCGGGTCCTCTCCCTTCGAAGGGGACGGGATCGCCGTCGGCGACCGTCCCGAAAAATCCTCAGGAGGAAGCTCAAAGGAGAAGCCGCATCCTTCGCAAACAACCTCGGTGGACGTGCAGCTTGGCACGACCTCGAGAAGGTGGTTGCAGAGCGGACAATGCACCGCTTGCCCCCCTTGCCGGGGATGTGGAGGCGTCGTGCGCGAGTGTTGAGGGGTTCGTCGTGGATCCACTGCCTGGTCTGTAAATCTGGGAGGATTGTTCTGGTAGGAGGCAACCGCCCGTAGGCCATCCGCTCGAACCAGACAAAGGTGTCTCCTCGATTCACTTCAGGCCCTTACTCATTGGCATCGGCCGCAAATCCAGACGACAAGGGAAAATCGGTCTCCTGCCGCATAGCCCGTACAGGCGGTATATCCGGACCCCTGTCCGGCCAATCCACCGGGAAAGACGCCTGTTAGTCAGGGCAAGATAAATAAGATACGGCAAACAAGAGAAATTAGCGGGGGCAACGCGGGCCAATCCGCTATTCATGGGAGGCAAGTCCAGAGCGAAGCGATGGGCGTGGTGATTTGACCGTTCACGCCCATCGCTTTGCTCTGAGCGTGCCACCCAGCCACTACCTAGTGGCTTCCAAGAGGAGACGCCGCGCCGCGTAAGATCAGGCGCTATCCGCTTCGTTGGAAGTGCTTACAAGCAAGAGGATTGCGCGACGTGTGCTGCGAGCCAGATTCGGCCAACGGTCAATGACCCGTTGAAGGTCGTCTTCGGAATGGGGGGCGGAATTCGGTGCAGGTAGGGGTTGTTCCCCGCCTGTATTCCGGGACGCTGAGGTTACGTCGGAGTGCTTGTTTTCCCCGCGATCAAGGGGAGTGGCGTGGTCGAGAAAGCTCTTCTGCTTTGACAAGTCCCCGCCCATGAAAACGGGGTGCACAGCCTCTTCTGAAGACTTTTCGAACAATTGGGGCTTGGCCAGGGGCATGGCCGGGCCGACAGCAGCCTCGTGAGACGCGTCGGACGTACTCTTCGCGTTCTTGGAATCCGTCAGGTGTGTCATCGAAATGGTGGAGTTGGCATTCCCGCACTGACAGCCCTGGGGGTTTTGCCCGCAACGTCCCGCCAGGCAATCGGGGCAGTCCTGTGCGGTCGCTTTGGCGGGCTGTGTCACGGCACTGGTCGAGCCATCCCGAGCGACGAGCCGCCATTGGGAAGGGATGTCGAGGCTTCCGGGCGATTGGGGAACTGCCCCGGCAGCGAGACTCTCGAGCACTCGCTCCATGTGCTGGGCGTGCGGCATGGCCGACATCGACTTGCTCCTGGTGGAATCTGGTGCGTCCGGGAAAGGACGCGACTTGGCGAGCCCCAACCACTTTCGCACGCGCTTCAACAGTTTCTGCACAACCCGACTCCTCCGCACGCTGAGGGAGCCGCCTCTCCGCTGAAGCGCCCCAATGGGGCCGCAAAGCGCTCGGTTTGAGGGGCCTGACCGCTCCGTCACCCCGCGTGTTGCCCTGAACACACCGTTCTGTCCCTTCCTCCGTCAGCCGCCAGATGCAAAACCGGCGAGCACCCGTGGCAGGCAGTGGCCGGGCCCGGTGGCGCATGCGCGGCACCTGGCCGAAGCCTCATTTCCTGATGGGCTTGAGGGCTCGAAGGAACGTCACGCTGCTTCGGATGCCGCCTTGACCTCTCCCCACCCGCGTTTGACCTGCAGGGCGTCGAGAAGCTCGGTCAGCGTAAGCGTTCGGTTTTCCAGCTCGAGGGGAATCTCCATTCCCGGATCGCAGACGAGGTCGACCGTACCATCGCTGCCAACCAACTCGTCGAATTCGCGGAGCAAGCCGTCTTGGACGGCCTGGCGAACGAGGTGGCCGCGAGTGGCGGAAACGTCGCCGGCCCGGTCGCCGAGGCTATCGGCAGCTCGCTTGGCGAGAGCAGGCAGGTATTCGCTGGGGATCTCAATAACCCTGGGGGTGTAGACTTTCACTTGCATGGGGGTCACTCCACATTCCAATAAGTCCAGAGCGGCAGGGCCGCATCCATACAGCCACAGGCCGTCCAGGCGGCCAAACGCTCGTAGGACATATCGGCTGGCAAGCTGTGCGGATTACATCGTTTTTTCGGGTTTTTCCCGTTCTGTTGCCAGGTTTCACCCTGAAGAGGGGGAAGGCGACAGCCGGATAAGAAACGGTCGCCATGTCATTCCGAACGGTATTAACCCAACAACAGGACCGTTCACGGTCCCTTTTCCCCGAAAGCGTAGGCCCGTGCTTTAGCACGGGTTCGTGAGGCAGCGGCACCTCTCCATCTCCTCCCTGCCGCCGCCGAAGGCGGCGGCAGGGAGGAGATGCGAACCCGAGTTTAGGCTACGTGACCCGCCGTAAACGACGGGCCTACTACCGCCTACGGCGGACAACGACCATGAATGGTCGTCTATTGGAGAACACAGATTCTGCCGGCAATTTGCAGGCAGTGACCAAGTGGCCACCCCTGGCTCACATTGCGCCACTACGTGGCGAGGTGACCTCTCTTTTCACTTGCCTGATTCCTTGGGGAGCGGGTCGAGCAAGGCCGACTTGAGAGGGGCACGCCAGGCACCCTGATCGGGATCGTAGACACCGAAGCTGGAGCAGAACTCCCAGTAGGCGGAAGCGATTTTGCGGCGGGCGGCTTCGGTGGCCAGGAAGCGGGTCCAGCGGGCCCGAGATTCCATGTCCGCTTTGCTGTAGGCCCCGAACTCGCCCATGTAGATGGGCCTTTGGTGCTCGACACTCCAGGCGAGGGCCTTGTCCAGGTCGTTGATCACGGCCTGCCGCTGGGCGGGTGTGGCCGTCCAGGTCGTGCCAAGCCACTTGTTGGCGTTGGTTCCCACCCAGCCCGCTCCCTGGTGCGTGAATTGGAAGGGCTTGTAGTAGTGGAAGGTGGCGATCAGGTTCCGATCCTCTTCCGGCAGGACCAGTCGTTCGAGGGCGTCGATGCCGTTCCAGTCGGCCGGACCGATGACGACCTTGCGCGAGGGATTCGTCTTCCGCACGACGGCCAGGGCCTCAGCCGCCAGGGCATTCCACTTCTCGGCATCGAGCTTTTCGTGGGGCTCGTTGAGCAGTTCGAAATAGAGCGCCTCGGGGCAGTCCTTGAATCGTTCCGCAATCTGGCCCCACATAGCGAGGAACCGCTCGCGGTGCTGGTCGGGCTGATGGAAGATCTCCTCGTAATGGTGCATGTTGAGCACGGCATAGAGCCGGTGCGCCATGGCCTGGCGCACAACCCATTCGACCCGATCCAGGAATTCTGGATCGATCGTGTAGGGAGCATCCTTGGCGGCATGGGAGGACCAGCGAACCGGGATCCGCACGGAATCGAAGCCCGCGGACTGGATCAGTTCGAAGTACTCCTCTTTCACGCGGACTCCCCACTCGCCCTCGCGCGGCGCTTCAAGCATGTTGCCCAGGTTCACGCCGCGACCGAGCACCGGCTTCATCTGCTGGAAGAAATCGGTCGCCATCAGTTCTTCGGCGACTCCCGAACCGAAGGGGATGGCGCGAAGGTTGTCGACGACGAATCGGGCGGAGCGTCCGGCCCGATCGAGCATGACGACGGCGGAGATCACGTTGGCCTGGTCGATGGGATGGTTCGTTTCGCCGTGCCAGTTTCCGAAGGGCAGGTGGAGAACTCCCTTGCTGCCGGCGGGAATGGTAACCGATTCCGTATTGCAGTTCTTCTGGCCGTTGGCGCCGGGGTTGTTCACCGACAGCAACACGCGAACGGGTTTGTCTTCCGGATTGGCGATGTCGATTTCGACGGCGTAGTAGCCCGACAGGTCCCATTTGCCCTCGCGGGGCGTGAGGGTGACGGAGGGCCATTTGGCGTCGGCCTCGGTGACGATTTCCAGGGCCTGGCCGCTCTCACCTGCCACCGGCCGGGCCGTGGCCTGGTTCGTGCGGAGTTGGACGGAATCCGCTTTCTCGAAATCGACGAACGTGCGAACCGCCGTCGGTTCCTCCGCGCTGCGGGCCGGTCCGGCCGTGGCGACCAGCACGGTTAGAATCATCAGGGAAATACGACAGGCTCGGCCTGCCGCTGAGGGGGCTACGCGAAGGGTGCTCTTCATGGTTCTCTTGCCTTGTTCCGGATTTCGGCTTTGCCCGCCCGTGAAAGGCTCAGGGCTCAGGAGAAGTGGTGAAGGAAGGGGACGGGTCCATGTTTTCGGTCGACGCATGTTCGCCAAAACACTTTGCTGACCGAAAAATGGACCAGTCCCCGTGAGTCGGCAGTTCTCCTTGTCAGGGCGCCGCGGCCTCTTCTAGCACGGGATTGGATTGGGCTGCCTCGGACTCGACCTCTTCGAGGAGAAGCCGCATCATCTCCTGGGCGGAGGTTCGGGCGACCGTGCGAATGAGAGCACGATCGGTCTTGTCGCCCACCTCGTAGATGACGGCGGGTATCTTCATTGTGGTTCGAGCCCAGACCTTCGACAACGGTCGGGTTCCGGAATTCGGTTCCTGGCGGACCTTGTAGTCCGGGAGCCGCTCGCCCAGGGCCTGAAGCCAACGCCCGGAAAAGCCGTCGTGGCAGACGGGTTCCTTGCCGGTCTGGACATAGAAGACGTCGTGATGCGTGGAGTGGAAATCGAGGAAGAAGGCCAGTTCTGGCGTCGATTCTCCCTGGTAGCGAAGGATCGAATCACGGACGGCCCGGGTCTCCGGTTGGGCAAAGGGCCCCCAATCGCGGTTGAGGTCCACACCGTGGCAGTTGTGGCGCCAGTTGCCATGGCTCACGCCGTCGGGGTTCATCAGGGGGGCCACGAGAACCTCAAAGGAACTGCGGAACTGCACGGCCAGATCGCTCGGTCCGGTGAGTGTGTCGACGAACTCCATGAGGGCGATGGTGCCGGTGATCTCGGGGGGATGCTGGCGGCCGACGATGGCAACGGCGTAGGCCGGTTCGCCCGATCGAATGGTGAGTTGGCGAAGGGGCCGGCCTTCCACCGATTGGCCGATGGTCGTTTCCTCCACGAAGGGCAGTTCGGCGATCTTGTCCATCCAGCCGTTCAGCGTCGCCGTGCCGACCTGTTCCTGGGCGCAGACCCAGAGCGGCGTGGGGCCAACTTCGACCCGCAGCATGGCGGAAGCTTTGCTCGACTTGTAGCAGTCGGCGGCAAGGGGGACGCCAGGTTTTTCCGTCGATGCTGAGCTTGGGGCGATAGCGATGGGAGCCGTTTTCGTAGGTCAGCTTGATCGTGATTGTCTGCGGGCGTGGTTGCCGAGACCTGGAAGGCATACCAGGCACTGTTGTTGATGGGGGTGTTTTCCGGGCGGATCACGATGCGATAACTCGCCGGAATCTCCGAGGGCCGCGTCGTTCAGTCGGGCGCCGTCGAAGTCGGCGCGGAAGGTGACGCCGGTTGTGGGGAAGTCGAAGACACGGCATGGGTCGGGCTTTGGAGTGTCTGCTCTGGCCGCAACGGCGAGGAGGAGGTAGACGAGGAGGGTGAGGGAGTCGGGAGGTGGGAAAGATCGATGGCGATTCAGCCCCTCCCCGGCCCTCCCCCACGCTGCGCTGGGGAGGGAGGGTTGAAGTAGAGGAGGATTTGCGATGGGGATGGCATTTGGGGGATTCCTGGGTGTGGTTACTTCGTGGTTTCGATTGTGACGCGGTAGGGTTCGCCGGGGCGGAGGGTGACGGTTGTGGGGCCGGCGATTGTGAAGCCGGGCGGGGCGACCAGTTCGAAGGTCCCTGGGGCGTCAGCTCGGAGCACGGCCTGGTCGAGACGGCCCTGGGACCAGTCGAGGTCCACTTCCAGGCCGCCGTGGGCACGGAGGCCGTGGATGGGAGCCGTTGGGCCAGGCCTTGGGCAGGGCGGGCAGCAGACGGATCTTGCCGCGTTGACTCTGAAGGAGCATCTCGGCGATTCCGGAACTGCCCCCGAGGTTGGCTTCAATCTGGAACGGCTCGGGACGGTCTTCCCAGATTCGGTCCAGAAGGTTGGGGGCCGAGTTGTGGGCGATGAGGCGAACGAGCCCGATCGTGGGCGGTATCGCCATCGCCGAAGCGGGCGTAGAGGTGGACTTGCCAGGCCCGGCTCCAGCCGACGGGACCGTCGCCGCGCCACTGGAGCGACTTGAGTGCGGCCGCGCTCAGGTCGGGCGCGGCTTCACGGTCCGATTTCACATCCGGGAAAGACGCCCCACATATGGGAGAAGTGGCGGTGGTGGTTCTTCGGAGAGTCGACGTCTTCGAGCCACTCCTGCAACTGGCCCTGGCTGCCGATCTGGTTTGGGGCGATTCTTGCCCTCACCTCCGTCCACTGCTTGCGGAGGTCGGCATCCACGCCTAGGATCTCGCTGGCCTCGATCGTCCAGCCGAGCAGAGAGCGGATGATCTGGTGGTCCATGGTGGGTCCCATGACCAGTCCGCCGTTCTCGGGCGAATTGGAAGGGCCGGAGATCAACCAGTGCGACTCATTTCGCGGATCTTCGACGAGCGTGTCGACGAAGAACAGGGAGGCGTCGCGGAGGATCGGATAGGCTCGGTCGCGGAGGAAGTCCTTATCCGGATGGAACTGGTAGCGCCACCAGAGATGCTGGCACAACCAGGCGCCGCCGACGGGCCAGATGCCGTGGTTGGAGTTGTTGATGGGGGCCGTGCCGCGCCAGAGATCGAAGTTGTGATGGAGGACCCAGCCGCGGGCGCCGTAGTGGACCCGGGCGGTGCGGCGACCTGATTGGACGACTTCGTCCAAGGCGTTGAACAGGGCCTCGTGGCACTCGCTCAAGTTGCAGACCTCGGCGGGCCAGTAATTCATTTCCGTGTTGATGTTGGTCGTGTACTTGCTTTCCCAGGAGGGCGCGAGGCTGTCGTTCCACACGCCTTGCAGATTGGCCGGCTGGGCGCCGGGACGACTGCTGGCGATGAGCAGGTAACGGCCGTACTGGAAGAACAAGGCGGCCAGTTGGGGATCGTTACCATCGGCGTAGTGGGCGATTCGTTCGTCTGTGGGCAACTGGGAGGCGTCCGTAGCGCCGAGATCGAAGGAGACGCGGCGATACAACGGCTGGTAGTCTTGGCGGTGCCGTTGCCGCACGGTCTCGAAGGGTTTTTCATTGAGGGGCTTCAGGACGGCGTGACACTTGGCGACGGGGTCGCCACCGATCTTCTCATAGCCGTCGTAGCTTGTGGCGGCGGCGAGGTAGAAGCAGACTTCGTCGGCGCCGTCGATTTTCAGGGCGCCGTCTTGGGTCGAGACGTGTCCGCCTTGGACGTGGGCTTTCAAAGTTGCGCAGAAGGTCAATACACTTTCGACGGTCTGTCCGCCACTCCGGGGGAATTCGTAGGGGTCGACCTTGCCGGTGAGGGTGAGCGTTCTGGCGGAGGCATCGGCGATGGTTTCTGTTTCGTTGTGGAGTGATGCGAACCGGACGCGGCAGGTGATTGCCCCTGGGCGGCTGGCTTGAAGCCGGAGGGCGATGACCTGGTCGGGATAGCTGGCGAGGGCCTCGCGGGTGTAGGTCACTCCGTCGTGTTCGTACTGGACGGTGGCGATGGCGGCGTCGAGATCCAGTTGGCGCCGGTAGTTCGTCACCTCGTTGTGGCCGGGGAATTCGAGGAGCAAGTCGCCGAAGGCCTGGTAGGCAACCTGGCGGAGGGGCACGCTCATGAATTTCTCCATGGCGAGCGCTTCGGCCTCTTTCTGGCGGCCTTCCAGGAGGAGGCGACGGATTTCGGGAAGGGCGTCGACGGCTCCGGGATGGGAGTAGTCGCGGGGTCCGCCGGCCCAGAGGGTGTCTTCGTTGAACTGGATTCGTTCCCGGGCGGTTCCGCCGAAGACCATGGCGCCGAGCCGACCGTTGCCCAGCGGCAGGGCCTCCAGCCAGGCTCCGGCCGGTTCGTCGTACCAGAGCGTCGCGGCCCCGGCAGCGGTGGGCTCATCGCTCAAGGCGGTGAAGGGGATGGCGGCGAGCAAGAAGATGGGGGCAAGGAGTCGCATGTTGGGGCCTCCCGAATGGATGCAACGACCTGGCGATCCTGGAGGGGCGAGATCCGTACCCGTCGGCCAGGGTCGCAAGTGAGTGCATCCCAGGATAAGCGGCCCCCGAGTGATTTGGAAGCGCGCCACTTGGCAAATCGGAATCCCGCTTCTTTCACGAGCGGCGGGCGGAAAGGTGGCAGGGAGTAGTCCGAACCGCTAATCAACGCTGATGGACGCTAATAGAAGGGGAAGAGTTAAGGAGGGCAGAGTGCGCGTAAGAATGCGGCGAACACGACTTTGCGGTGCTCGCAGACCCTGCGAGAAGCGAAACCGGGAATGACGGGCGGAGTGATTAGTCGCTCTCGTCCCGATCGGGAGTCTCTTGAGAAGAAGGAGGCGGTACGACCAATGCCTTCTCTTGCCGTTCCTTGCTCCTTGTCTTACTGCCGTACACAAACACCCCAGCCAAGGTGGCAACAGCAGCCGTAGCGATCGTGGCTCCGGCCGAATCGTGCCCAAGGGCGACGAGGACCGTGCCGCCAAGAATCGCAGCCAAAGACAAGATGAAGCCTAGCCAGAGCCCAAGCTTTGAGTTAGAAACGTCGGCGCTGATCACCGTCCGTTCCAGATGAATTCGATGATCGGTTTAGCGTTCAGCCTGCGAGAGTATTCTCTCGGCTGAGCCCGGCACGAGGTTCTCGTAGCCTTCCAGAATACTGGGGTGCGGCACTGGCCCTTGAAAATGCTCCAGCCGCTGTTGAGCAACCATTATCTGACGAGATACTTCTTTTATGGTGTCCTCGTTAGGACACGTAACTTGCCCGTCATCAGGCTGCTCTTCTTCGTCGCTGGATGCCGGCAGAAGATCGTCCATCAGTTCCCCATCTGATGGCGAATGTCATTGAAGGCTGCCTGCGCCACATCCTGTCCAACCGCGTTCCAATCGGCGCGTAGCGCCCTGAGATCTGCCGAAATGCCATTCTTCGTGGTATTGTATTGATTCAGCGTTCCCCCAAAATCCAGAAGGCGAGCAACGCCCTCAGCATAGGACGGCCTTCCAAAGAGGAACGTCGAAAAGTTGCTGTCATACATGACTGTTCGGCTCGTATTTTCTCGGTCACTATCAACACTGATCGACACAAATAACTGTTGCGAAGTTCTCTCTTAATTTACTATACGGCTTGATGTCAACGGACAGACGCGTGATTTCTCCCAGAAATGGGATATTTCAGCATTTAGCACCTCTAGGGAGGGGGGCAAGAGGCTATGCCTCCTCCTTTCATCATCCCGCTCGCAGCCTCTGGACAACCATGCCCCATGACCAGAAATGCCCTGCTCGATCATCTGTGGGCACGTTCGGCGATCCACGCATACCCAAGTCCACACTATAAACGTTGTGGCATTCAGTTCGACTGAACCATTTTGACAGACAGGCTGGCAATTTCCAGGGTTTTCTTGGCCACCCCTCCTGAGGCGAGAAGACTGCTTTGATACCGTCAGGCGGCCGGAAGGAATTCGATGCGGAGGTTTTCGTCGTCGGCCTGGGTCATTTCGTAGAGGCTGCCGTCGACAAAGGTCATCTCGTGAGCCGTGGCGGAACGTTTTAGCTCCCCAACCGCCTCGCTGACGGCCGGCTCTTCCGCCTCGCGATTGCGGTGGACGATGACGGTGTTGTCGTCCTTGGCGAACTGGAGGAGGAGGGCGTTGTGTTCGAGGAACACCAAATCCTCGTAGGCATAGGAAATCCCCATGCCTATCGAATCGACGATGTCCTTGACGACTCCCAGCTTCTTAAGCCCCATCGTGCTATTCCTTTCAGGCAGAGTTGGTCACAAGATCGTCGGCCACGAGGGTGTGGATTTTCCCGGCCAGGGCCAGGATGCCGGGGATTTCGTCGGCGTTGGGAGGCGTGATCGAGTACGCCCAGGGATCACAGATTTGCTGGTAGGTATCGAGGGCGAGGACGGCCTCGCGAATGTCGGTCACTGCGTCGGGAAAGACCTCTTCCATGGCCGGGATCATGTCGGCCATGGTGTGGTTCATGGGCATTTCGCCGTGCGACATGAGGGCGGCCATGAAGAACTTCTCGATTGCCATGGCGGCCACGTTGAAGAGAATCTCTGGGGTGAAGACCCGGCTTCGCTTCTCGTGCGCGGCAAGGGCCGTTTTCAGATAGCCCTCCCCATCGTGGAGGAAGGACTCCCAACCACTGATGGGCGGATGGGTGGGGCGAGGAGGTTTCTGGTCCGAGCCGCCTTTGCCTCGCAGCCCGCGAGGGGTGACAATGTTGTAGTGCTGCATCTTGATTCTGACATCTTTGTTCGACGGTGGCGTTGGTCGACCGACCTCGGATCGGCCGCTCCGAAAGACCGTTTTGGCGGAGAATTGGGTAATTCCCGGCGAAAACCGCCTCCAGGGGCTTTTTCCGGCTTGAAGAAGGGAGCAAACGCTGTGCCGAACGGTCCCGCCGACGCGGAGACAACGCGTGATGTCGGCCCATTTTGAACAGGAGTTAACAAAGGCAACGGAGGGCGGAAGTGGACCTACCGGGGTTGGTATTCCAGCAGGACGCCCGCCGCGCCGTAGAGAATCTGGACCGTCCCCGTGAAGCAAAAAAGAACGGGGGTCGCCTCGCTTGGGCACAGGTAGAGTGCGAGACGACCCCCAGCACAAGAGGGTCCGGTTGGCATCGCGGCCGTGTTTGTTTGCCTCCGCCTCCACGACGATTGACGTCCTTATCGATCCATGGGCCAAGGACAGCAAGCGCTGCGTGGTTCGGTTCCTCGGGGGGCGTCGATGCGCTGGAGCATTTAGCGTCGGGGCAGCAATAAGTGTCGCACCAAGTCGCTCTTCGCTTCGTGAAGAGACGCTTGTTTGCAACTCGATGTTGCGCCGCCCCGTATAAATGGCTCCGGTAACTAATTCGCCGCGGCCAGCCGTTTCTTGAGGCGCACCTTCACCAATTCCAGACAATCCTCAACCGAGTCAGGTTCGAGCCGCTGAAAATCGCTGTGGTGCGAATTCTGAAAATCGACCATGACCCAATCCCCCCGACGATCGCAGAGAATCCAATGAACGGCTCCCACCTTGGTCTTCCCTTCCACCTGGCCGATCGAGAAATCGGCCACCAGCACGTGGTTCGTCGACGGTGTGTTCTCTTGGAAGTACGCACGAGCACGGCGTGCAGTTCGCCAAAGAACTTCCTGCTCGTTGGGGCTGCCGGGCACGTCAAGGTTGGGGCCCTGTTTGGCGGCCTGGACGGTGGAGAAACCCACATCGCCCAGCAACGCCGCTAGCTTTGCTGCCGTGGACGATTCAAGTTTCTGACTGGGGTACACTTCCAGAGAACTCTCGCGAAACTGCTTTCGCAGTTTCGCTTCCCGTTTCCGCATGGCCGCGAATTCGTCGTCGCTCGGCAGGCCGGATTTCTTGCGCCAGTTCTCCTCTACCTTGCCACGGGGGGCATTGCTGCGAAGGGGATCGGACAGGCTCCACGGGTCCTTCAGGCGGCCCATAATGAAGACGCAGCAACTCATAGGATCTTTGGGGACCATCGGACCGGACCGGGAGAGGGCTTCACGCTCCGTGGTCTCCGTAAGAACCACGTTTCCGGCAGCCTCTGCCACGACGATTTGGATGGCCTGGACTCCCGATTTGGGTTGGCCCTGAATCTCGGCGAACAGTCCATAAGGTGTCTTGATCTTCTGGCTGGCCACAAACTCGCCAAAGGCCTTGGCGACCTGCTCGGGAGACTGTCCTTCCTTCGGCAGGAATTCGGCCTCGCCAAGCCGCACGTCATCCATGCCGGAACGCTCCAGCAGCATCCCGACAACCTCGCCGAGTCGGTGGCGCATGTCGGGCGTCATGTTCTTCCCCGGCGTGATGACGACCGGGAAGACCGTGACCGACTTCTCCCCCAGTTTGACGGGCTTAGCGGATTCAGTCGTTTTCTCGTCCGCTGGGGAATCCGCTCGGACAATTAGAGAACCAACCAGGGCGGCGGCAACTGCGACTGCCAACCAGCCAATGTGCTTCTTTCTCATTGGAACGACCTCGTTTCGCAGGGGGGTTGTGGAAACTGGGCAAAGTTCGCTGCTCTACAGTGGGGGCTGATGGGAGGATGCCTTCCGGATTGGGAACGCGACCTGGCTTCTGAGGCGAGTTATTCCGGCCCATATAACGCGGGAAAAAAGTGTGGCGGCAAACAGCTCAGGAGATCTGCAAAGTCATGGGGAAAGGGGACAGGTCCATGTTTTCGGGCGGCGCATGTTCGCCAAATCACCTTGCTGGCCGAAAAATGGACCAGTCCCCGTGACTTTGCAGTTCTCCTGGCAAACGGCTTTGACTCCGGCGGCATCAGCGGTCAAGCTGTTGGGGTTGGAGCCTGAAGGCTCGCACGTCGAGAGTTTCTTGCCAAAGGAGACGTCCATGGCACGCCCCTCTTTTCTGTTGGCGATTGGTGTTGGCCTGGCCTTGGGATTTTTCAGTCAGGCAAGGTCTGAGGGCCCATTCCAAGGCCCTGCCATCACGCCGGCCCAGATCGAAGCCGACTGGCTGATCCAGGCGAAGCTCCGTTTCCCGGCCCAGTCGCAAACAGTCCTGGCCGCCGCCGATGCTGCAGGGGGATGCGACGGCGTGATCGACGGCAAGTGGGGATTCCACACCGCCAACGAGAAAAATCCGTGGTGGCAGGTGGACCTGGGGAAAACCACGTCTCTCGACCGGGTGGTTCTCTACAATCGCTGTGACGGCGGTATGGGGAACCGCAACGCCCACATCCGGGTTCTCTTGGGCGACGATCCTGAGCATTTCGAGCAGGTCTACGAGCACAACGGCCAGGCGTTCTTTGGCTTCACGGACAAGAGGCCGCTCGTCGTGCCCCTTGATGGACGAACGGCTCGGTACGTTCGGCTTCAACTGCCCACGACGAGCTACTTCCACCTGGACGAGGTCCAGGTCTACGAGGCCTGCACGAACGAGAACGTTGCCTTGGGCAAACCGGCGCTGCAAAGCAGCACGAGCCAGTGGTCGAGCGGTTCGCCGGTGACGGTGTTGGACTGGCCGCGGATCGTGGAGACAACTCTCCGGCGAGGTTGGCAGGCCGCTGAAGATCTGGCGGGAAGGGGCGTCGATGTAGAAGCGACGCAAGACGCATTCCGCGATGTCGAAGAGCGGGCTCGTGCCCTCAAGCCGGGATCTTCTGAAGGGGATTGGACTCGCGTCTATCTCGATGCTCGTTGGGCCATCCGCGGGGCGCTGCTGCGGCATCCGCTGCTGGACTTTGACGCGATCCTGTTCGTCAAACGCGTTCCCACCCAGTTCCCCCATCTCTCCGACCAGTACTACGGCTGGTGGACTCGGCCGGGCGGCGGGGTGTTTGTGCTCGACGATTTCAAGTCGCCCCGGGCCACGTTGCGTTGCCTGAGCGAGGGATTTCCCGAGGGCAACTTCGCTCGGCCCGATCTCGACTTTGACGGGAAGCGGCTGCTTGTGGCCTACGCGGAATACGATCCGAAGGTGGCCGAGATTCAGGACAAGGTGGTGAAGTCAAACCTGCCGGAAACGGCTTTCTACCATCTTTACGAGATCGATCTGGCCAACGGTGAGGCCCGACGCATCACGCGTGGACGCTACGACGATTTCGACGGGCGTTATCTGCCGGACGGGCGGATCCTGTTTCTTTCCACGCGCAAGGGCACGTTTCTGCAATGCTCGGCCGAGAACACCGCCCGAACGCTCGAGGCGGATCTGCCGGACAGTTACGTTCGATGTGGCGGCGGCAATCATCGGCCCGTGCCGGTTTTCACACTGCACGCGATGGATGCCGACGGACGGAACATGAGGCCTCTGTCGGCCTTTGAGACGTTTGAATACACACCGTCGGTGGGCTCGGACGGTCGCATCCTCTATTGCCGCTGGGACTACATCGACCGTTTCAACGGGCACTTCTTCAGCCTGTGGTCGTCGAACCAGGACGGCAGCAACGCCCAGCTTGTTTATGGCAACTACACGCGGGCGCCCCAGGCCACCATGGAGCCGAGGGAAGTGCCGGGTTCGAACAAGATCATCTTCACCGGCGCCGCCCACCATTCGATCACGGGCGGGTCGCTCGTGTTGCTGGACCGGACGAAGGGGCTGGAAGGCGATGCGCCGATCACGCGTCTGACCCCCGAGGTTCCCTTCCCCGAAACCGAGGAGAACATCGGCCACTACTACGCCAACCCCTTTCCGCTTTCGGAAGACCTTTACTTGGTCAGTTGGTCCGATCGGCACCTGCCGCCTCACAGCCGGGTGATGACGGACGATCGCAACCCGTCGAATGCCCAGGGGATCTACCTGCTGGACCGCTACGGCAATCTGGAACTGCTCTATCGGGATCCGGCCATTTCGAGCATGACTCCCATCCCGATTCGCTCGCGGGTCCGTCCGCCGGTTCAACCGAGCAAGGTGAATGTTGCTGCGGGCGGCGTGGGCCGGTTCCTGGTGCAGGATGTCTACGCCGGCCTGGCGGGCGTGGAGCGCGGGACGGTCAAACGGATACGTATTGTCGGTGTGCCGCCCAAGGTCCAGCCGCAAATGAACACGCCATCGCTAGGCGTGAGCCGGGAAGAGACCGGCAAGTATGTTCTTGGCAGTGTGGCGGTGGAGCCGGACGGTTCGGCTCTGTTTGAAGTTCCCTCGGGGGTTGCCGTGTTCTTCCAGGCCCTGGATGAGCAGGGACGAGCCGTGCAGACCATGCGGTCGCTCACCTACGTGCAACCCGGGGAAGCCCTCTCCTGTGTCGGCTGCCACGAGCGCCGCGAGCAGACGCCGACCGCTCCGCTGGCTCCCCGAGCCCTCCTGGCCGAACCCGATCGGCTGGTTCCCGGCTGCGAGGGTTCGTGGCCCCTGCGGTTCGATCGGATGGTCCAGCCCGTGCTCGACCGGCGTTGCACGACCTGCCATCGACCCGATGGCGAGGCTCCGGGCTTTGACCTCACGAGCGCCAAGTCCTACGCTTCGCTCCTTGGCTACGCCGAAAACGACCTGCAAAGCCTCGTCTTCGAGAAGGACTTCTCGGTTCCCGGTGAAAGTTCCTCCCTCAGAAGCAAACTGCTTCAGTACCTTGCAAGCGACGAACTTCACAAGAAAGTGGGGCTCGAAGCGGGCGAGCGCCAGCGGCTTTACACGTGGATGGACACTTATGGGCACACCCAGGGGGCATTCAGCCCTGAGCAGGAGGCCGAATTGCTCCAGTTCAAGCGTCAGTATGCCTTTCTCTTCAAATCGGGGGGGACTACTGATTGAGTTCTTTGTTGGAACGTCAGGGGAGCTGCAAAGTCGCGAAGGAAGGGGACAGGTCCATGTTTTCGGGCAACGCCTGTTTGCCAAAGTGCCGTGCTGGCCGAAAAATGGACCAGTCCCCGTGGCTTGCGTTGTCTGAGAGGGTTGCGTAGACTGCCGTTGCAGGGTGGTCGCCCATGACAGGGGCGACCACATGAGCATCACCTTCGGCACCTCGACGACGGGAGAGACCAACATGAAGCGACGAGATTTCATCAGTGTGGCGGCAGGACTCGGAGCGGGCACCATGATGGCAGGGTCGGCCGGCTCGGCCATGGCGGCGGGCATGCCGGAAGAGGCTCCGCTGCAACTCTACAAGTGCAAGGTCTGCGATACGATCGTGCAGGTCATGCAGCCGGGCAGCTCTTCGCTCAAGCACTGCGGACAACCCATGGAACTGATGGTCGAGAAGACCGAAGACAAGGGCAGCGAGAAGCACGTACCAGTCATCGAGAAGATCGAAGGCGGCTACAAGGTCAAGGTCGGAAGCGTGCCCCACCCGATGACCGAATCGCACCTGATCGTTGGCATCCAGCTCATCTGCGAGGACGGCGTTTGCACGAAGGCCTTGAAGCCGGGTGACAAACCCGAAGCCGTCTTCAAGACTGACGCGCAGGAAGTAACCGCTCGGGCCTACTGCAACCTGCACGGGCTGTGGAAGAATACGTAGGCAGTCGTCGTAGGTTGACTCTCCCGAGTCGACCGGCAGCCCAGCCGGGCTCTTGCATTAGCCACGACTGGAGAAGACTCCTCCAGCAAGTGCGTCGACAGCATTAGCCCGGCTTTTCGACGCTGTCACTTTCCGCATTTTTCCGAAAGAGCCCGGCTTCGATGGATGACGCGTCGGAGACACCGACGATCACTGAGATCGAAGGAACAGAAGCCGGGCTAAGTGGGGAATGAGTTTTACTTCTCGTTATACGCCCGGATCTCGAAGACTCGGGCGGAGCGGTCGCCGTTGGTGGCAGCGATGAAGAGGGTCAGCTTCTTGGCCCGAACCGGCTCGAAGCGGTGGACGCGGTGGCGTTGGAAGTTCTCGGTGACCGTGGCCAGGGAGATGCGGCGGCCGTCGGCCAGGCACGAGAGTTCGTAGTCGCGGACGCACTGCGGCACCTGGGACACCGTGTGGTGCGACGCGTTCATGTCGGTGTCGAAGGTCAGGTAGACCGTGTTGATCGTGGTCGGTTCTGGGAATTCCAGTTCGATCCATTGGGGCAGCGGTTCTTTCGGATCGGACCCCCACTGGTTGGGCGTACGTTCTACAATCCGGGCCACGCCGTTGATCACATTTTCCGGTTGGCAGGCCGTCTCGTAGGTCAGCGGCGGGTCGGTGTAGACCGCGTAGTATTGGCCTTTGACCACCGTCCAAGGCTTCTTATCGCTTCCGCCGTAGGCGCGGCAGGCTCCGTAGGGACCGGTGGTCATGAGTCGCCAGGAGACGTTTTCCGTTTTCGGAAGCCAGAGCCAGAGCAGCGGCGAGTCGACTTCCGCGTTCAGCGGAAATTCGACAAAGGACTGCCGACCGGCCGGCACAACCGCCGTGGCGGTGGTCAGGTCTTCCTGAGAGGAGAAATCAGCCGACTCGGCGGCGCCGCGGAGGTGGGCGGTGATCGAGACCGGTTTGCTGCCGGAGTTCTGCAAGAGGAGCCGCACCGATTTCAATTCCCGATGGATGCCGCGCGGAAGCATGACGGCGCGGGGCATGTTGAGGGGATGGATGTCGTCGGCCACGACGTTCTCGCGGGTGAACATCTCGTGGGCCGCGTAGCTGGAGGCCGATACCTTGGCGGTTCGGGCCACGTCGCCCGGGTCCTGGTTGGGCAGGTTGGGGATGTATTGATCCTGCTTGAGCAGCGTCTGCTGCAGTTCGGTGATGTGATTCCGGCCCAGGACGCGAGGCGTGACGCCGCGATCCAGGCACATAGCGGCTGCCGTCCCCGTGGCCTGGCCGAGCGTGGCCAGGGTGCTTTGCACGCGGACGGAGCCCAGAGCCACGTGGCTCACACTCACGTGGCGTCCGGCAAACTGGAGGTTGTCGATGTTGACCGAGTAGAGGCACCGATAGGGGATGCTGTAGATGGGCACGCGCGGATCGAAGTCAAACGGTCCCTCAGCCCCCGAGTAGATGCCGCGGGGATGGTGGATGTCGAGGTTCCAGCCGCCGTAGGAGATGCGGTCGGGAAACATGACCGCGTCCATGACGTCGCTCTGGGTGAGCATGTAGTCGCCCACGAGGCGGCGGGTTTCCCGCTTGGCGTCGCCGTGGGGCACGTAGACCAGATCGAACGAGCGGGCGATGGATCGGCCCTCCCAGTGGTTCTTCAAGTAGTCCCAGTAGCCGAAGGTGATGCGGATCAGTTCGTCGCGGGCGAACTCGGGATCGTCCAGGTCGTCCACCGTGCCCTCGTGCTCCAGCCACCATTCCCCGCCGGTGACGCGGCGGATGTGGCGTCCGAAATTCTCGACAGGCAGCTTGGCGGCCCAGGGCGGCGGCGTGTAGTCAACGGTGCGGCCCACATCCACGCCGCGAAAGGAGATGGCCATGTTTCCCATGAGGCAGCCGCTCATGGTGATGCGATCGGGCTCGGCCGGCGCCAGGTCCTCGTTGAACTCGTCGCTTGCCTCGCGGCCCATACGGTACTTGGCCCCGGCATAGTAGCCCACCCAGCCGTCGCCCGTGCAGTCGATGAAATGGCGGCCTTCGTAAACGTAGATCTCGCCCGTCAACGTGTCGAGGGCCCGAACGGCGGCGATCGTTTTCTTATCGGTCATGTCGACGGCGAACACGTGGCGATTGACCAGAACGGTAAGGTTCTCTTCCTGCTCGGCCAGAATGCGATAGGATTCGCTGACCCGCGGCTGGCCATATCGGGCCTGGATGCGTCCGGCTTCTTCCACGATGCCGCTTTCCCGGGCATTCGCCTGGTGGGTGCCGGCGCCGTTCACGCCGACTCCCAGTTCGACGCTCGCGTTGCCGCCGAGGACGGGACGGTTCTGGACGAGGGCCGTCTTGGCGCCGTTTCGTGCCGCGGCGATGGCGGCCGAGCAGCCCGCCGTGCCGGCGCCCACGACGATCACGTCGAAAGTGCCGCCGTTCTTGGGCTCGAGGGACAAGCCGGTCAGGCGGCTTCGCTCCTTTTGGATTGTTTCAAGGTCTTCCGGCGGAACATAGTCGGTGTCGGTGGTCAGGATCATTGCATCGCAGCGGGCGAAGTAGCCGGTGCGATCCGAGATGGTGAGCTTTGTTTTGCCGGCCGGCAGATCGAAGCGGCCGCCGGGGCGCCACGTCCAGCGATTGTGCGGTTCGGCGCCGAAGGTCTTCTCGCTCACCTTGCCGCCCACGCTCACCTGGAATTGGCCGGGGGCCTGGGGCGGGTGCCAGTTCTTCGCGCGAACCCAGAGTTGATAGCTGCCGGCCTTGGGGATCTCGATCGTGGTGGACGCGTCGGCCACGGGCGTGCCCGTGCCGCCGGCCAGAAGATAGGGCGAGCCCATGTTGTAGACGAACTGGGTTTCGAAACGCCATCCGCCGTAGTCGGCAAAATCCTCGGCGTCGATCCAGAGAAAGCCGTCGACGAGCATGCGGGTCTCGCGCACCGGCTTGCGGAAGCCGTCCATTTCCGGACCATAAGGTTTGAGTTGGGAGGTGTCGACCTCGGCGGCCATGCTGGTCGCGGCCAGGGATAGGAGGAGTCCGGCGAGGATAGTGGTATGTGTTTTGCGTTGCATCGGATATCTCCGAGTGGGTCAGCAGTACAAAAGGAAATCAGTCACAAATCATCAAGAATCCTATCCGGTTGCGTGTCACGATGGTAGTGGACGGCATGGATCTGGCCATTTTGAACAGGAGCTAACAGAGACAACGGAGGGTAAGCGCTCGTTCTTCCGCAAATCGGCTGCAGTATTCGCGTTCAGTAGACGGCCATTTATGGTCGTTGCCCGCATTAGGCCCGTCGTTTACGGCGGGTCGACCAGCCGGCCTCTCTCGCTCCCTCTCGTCCCAGCCGCCGCCTCCGGCGGCAGGGACGAGAGGAGGGAAGCCTTGTGCCTTGCGGACCCGTGCTAAAGCACGGGCCTAGCGCCTTCGGCGGGGAAGGACCGTAAACGGCCCTGTTGTGGCTGCGCCGATACCGTTCGGATTTGTGAGTCAGAGCAGCACCGAGGGACAGTTCGCCGAGGACTACGACGACGCCATCATGGCAAAGAACAGGGCCATGGAGCCGGCGTTGAAGAACAGGTGCAGCAAGAGGGACGGGAGAATGCGGTGGGTGCGAACGTAGAGGTAGCCCAGGGTCAGGGCGAGCGGGAAGAGCGGCACGGGGTCGGGCACGTAGTCGGGAAACCACGTGGCAAGTCCGATTTGGAGGGCAATGATGGGGACGAAGACGGCCAGGAATGCGCCCACGGCCAGACGCAGATCCGTCCCCAAGGTGTCGAAGCGTATGCCCAAGTCTTTCCACGTGGCGCCGCGAAACTGGCGCAGGTAGGCAATCGCCCCCAGGACGATGATCACCTTGGAGAAGGTGTCGGCCGCGATCATGTGAATCAGGTCGTCGACGGCGGGGATTTCCTGCCTCGGGTCGCGGGCGTGCAGTGCGGCAAACAGGACCGACGTGAGCAGCAGGGGCCACAGGCCGACCAGTCGCGCCGAATATCGCCATATACGACGGAGGCGAAAATCGACCTTCTCAAGGTAACCCTGGAGCAGAAGGCGAAAAAAGAACTCCTCGGCCACGGGAGCCATAACGACCACCGAAAGAATGCAGAGGACCACAATCGCGGCGCTCGAATCGGCGTTAAGCAGGATCATGATCGGATGGGAACGGCGGACGTCAATCGTCTCGTCGTCCGGAGACGGTGTGGGCTCGCCCTCTCCCGCTTCACCCTCAATCGGCTGCTGGGCGGCCTCTGCCTGTTTGCCGGGTAGGTTGCCCTCGCCGTAAACCTCGTTGATCGCAAAGGCCAGCAGGGACGCGAAGATTACGTAGGCAAACAGGATGGCGAACACGTCGAGGCCAGTCCAGGGCACCTGTCGACGCGGCGAAAAATGGACGACCGGACTTCGCGACAAGACGCGTCGGAAGATGAAACTCCAGACCGCGAGCCCGCCCACCGCGGCCCACAAGAGGGCGAAGTCGGTCAATTGGGATACCAGGTTGACGGGCCAGTCGTTCATTCATTCAGCCGGTGGGTTCGCTGCGGACCATGCGGATCGCTGCAAAAACATAGCCTACTCCCGACTGAATGGTACTCAACACGGCGATCCAGAGCGAGACGAGAAAGACAGCAGACATCCAGGACGGAGGTTCCGGGCCACAGGCCAGGAGCGTCAGCGCGGCTCCGCCCGCGATGCACTGAAACACCATTTTCAGTTTGCCGGCCATCTTGGCCGAGAAATCGCCGCCCTTCTGCTCGATGAAACTCCGCAACACGGTGACCATCATTTCCCGTCCCACGATCACCACGGCTATCCACGGCTGCAAGCCGTACCACTTGGTCGTCAAAGCCGGCTCGGCCACGAGAAAGATGAACGTTCCGCAAATGATGATCTTGTCGGCAAAGGGGTCGAGGATCCGCCCTGTGACGGTCACCTGGTTGTAACGCCGGGCGTACCAGCCGTCCAACCAGTCGGTTCCCGCGGCCAGCACGAACAGGACGAGGGCTGTCCAATAGAACCCAAACGGGATCAGGCAGAACATCACGACCGTCAGAACCAGCCGCAGGCCGGTGATCTGGTTCGGTACGTTCCAGACGACGCTTGAGGAGTTGTTGGCCACGTGAGCTCTCTCTTCATTCGTGATCAGGAATTAGTGTTGGTGTCCAGGTTTCAGCCTGCCGCGAAATTCGAGTTCGGACTTCAGGTTGGTTCGGCGGCAGGGATGCCACCGCTACGAACGGTGGGGGTTACGTCTTCTTGTCTGCTTGGCGGACGGCACGACGGAGCGTGCCTGCTACTTTGGGACTCATCACGGCGGAGCGTGATGGCTACTTTGGGTGTCCCACGGCAACGGCCACGAGGTCGTAGTCCTGGGCGGCGACGATCTCGCAGGGAACGATTTGACCGGCCCGGAGTTTCTCGCCGGTGACGTAGACGACGCCGTCGATTTCCGGGGCCTCCGCATAGCTTCTTCCCACATAGGCGTTTTCTTCTCCCGGGATGTCACAGTCGATCAGAACATCCCGCTGGCGGCCGATTTGCTTCTCGTTCCAGCGGAAGGCAACCTCTTGCTGGAATTCGAGCAATCGGCCCCGTCGCGACTCGCGAACGTCTTCCGAAAGGTGTCCTTCGAGCCGGTCAGAAGGCGTGTCGGGCTCGCGCGAGTAGGCAAAGGCCCCGAGTCGCTCAAAACGCTGGGCCCGCACGAAGTCGGCCAGTTCTTCGAATTGCTCCTCCGTCTCGCCGGGGAATCCCGCGATCATCGTCGTTCGCAGCACGAGCCCGTCGATCCGATCGCGGAGCCGAGCCAGCAGGTCTTCGGTCTGGGCGCGATTGACCCGGCGGTTCATCCGGCGGAGCATCGCATCATTGATGTGCTGGAGCGGGATGTCGAGGTAGGGAAGCACCTTGGAACTGCCCGCCACCACGTCGATCAGTTCGTCCGTCACGTACATGGGATAGAGGTACAAGAGGCGAATCCACTCCAGTCCGTTCACCTCTTCCAGTTGGCGGACCAGTTCCGCGAGTTGGGGACGGCCGTCGAGATCGAGCCCGTAGTAGGTCAGATCCTGGGCCACGAGGTTCAGTTCTCGCGTTCCTCCTTCGGCAAGCTGCCGGGCCTCGGCCACAATCTGGTCCATGGGCTTGCTGACGTGCTTGCCTCGCATGAGCGGGATCGAGCAGAAGGTGCAAAGCCGGTCGCAACCCTCGGCGATCTTCAGATAGGCGAGATGACTCGGCGTGATCCGCAGGCGGTTTGTGTCGGTGAGCGGCACGCTGGAGGCGGGCTTGAAGACGGTTCGCTGCTCGTCCAAGCCGCCGAGGATGCGTTCCGCCGCACGAGCGATCTCGTCGCGTCCGAAGACGCCCACGAGTTGGTCGATGCCCGGACACTTCTCCAACAACGCCTCTTTCTGACGTTCGACCATGCAACCGGCCACGATAATGCCGCGGATCTGACCGTCCCGTTTGAGCTGCTCCATCTCGCGGATTGCGGCCAGCGATTCCTCGCGGGCGGCCGCAAGAAATCCGCAGGTGTTGACAATCACGAAATCCGTCCCCTCCACCTGGGGCGAGAACTCGTAGCCGTCCAGGTTCAGAAGTCCGAGCATCCGCTCGCTATCGACCAAGTTCTTCGGGCAACCGAGGGTGACCAGCGAAAAGGAGCCTCTGGCTTGGGAAGGGCGAGTGGAGCGGTTCAAAGGAGCCCCCAATTTGGGCAGGTGACTTGGTTTGGCCAGGTGAGCGAGCCGGAAGGGCGTTGTCGGTGCTCCAGGCCTCCGGGAATTCAATTTATCCTATCCGACTGGGCTGCGCCGGGTAAGGTGGCCAGGAGAACTGCAAAGTCATGAAGGAAGGGGGCAGGTCCATGTTTTCGGGCAGTGCACGTTCGTGAAAGTGCGTTGCTGGCCGAAAAATGGACCAGTCTCCGTGACCTTGCGGTTCTCCTGGCGTTTGAAGTGCTTGCACTGCCAGCGGACCCGGGTATACTGTACGCATGATCATTTAGGTGATGTTTTCAGGCCACCGAGGAACTTACCATGCTGACGGAAGTCCCCCCCGAACAGTATGCCGCCATTCTTGACGACGTGGCGATCCACATGCTGAGTCAGGCCGGAATCACAAGGCCGCCGATCGACCCCTTTGTTTTGGCCCGAATTCTGGGAATCACCGTGGCCGAGGATGCGGATCAGGCGGGACGAGGACGCTATGTGCGATTGGGCAGCCGCCGCGGCCGTCGCTCCCAGGTGGCGGTTTTGCTGAGACCTGAAGAGCGGCGGGAACGGTTCTATTTTGCGTTGGCCCACGAGATTGGCGAGCACGTGGCTCACGACGTCTTTTCCCGACTGGGGACGACCCCTAGCGAAACCCCCGCCAATGCGAGAGAGGACGTGGCCAATCATCTTGCCGGACGTCTGCTTGTGCCGACGGACTGGTTTCTCGAAGACGGAATCGACTGCGGATGGGACTTGCTCCAACTAAAAACACGTTACACGACTGCGAGCCATGAGTTGCTCGCTCGGCGGATGCTTGGCCTGCCCCCTCAAGTGATCATCACGATTATCGACAAGGGCCGGCTCTCCTTCCGGCGAAGCAATGTGCTCGGGCGGGTGCCGCCCCTGGCGGAAGTGGAGAAGGAGTGCCAGGAGCGTGCGAATCAGGACGGAGTTGTGTACGAGAGAGAAAGCCCGCCACTCCGGGTCCAGGCCTGGCCGATTCACGAACCGGATTGGAAACGGGAGATCCTGCGAACGGAAGTGGCCAGTTGGTAGGAAAGGCGGACAAGTGCCGACTTGCCCAACTCCTATGGCTTGCCCCATAATATCCGTGTTCGCGCAGCCCGGCAGAGGGATAACAAGGGCCTGCCGCCGGCTTGATGACTGCAATCGGATCCGCAAACGGGGCTGGAGGACGAATATATGAGTTGGGAATCCATGCGACTCTCTCGGCTGTCTCTTCCCGCAAAACTCCTGATAACCCTATTCCTGGGTCTCGTTGGCCCCGGCTACCTCGTGGGCAGTGCCAATATCATGCTCCAGCACGAGGACGCCGACCTGGAGCCGGGCCTAAGCCTCGACGACCTGCGGCGCACGTTCCACGGCCTGGAAAAAACGGTCACCCCCGACGCGGAGATTACGGTTCACTCGGTGATGCTTGAGGAAGTGTCTCCCGAGGGGGAAATGCGGGAATACCTGGAAAAAGGCGGCGAAGGGGCCGTCCGCAGCCTGGTGGGCTGGCTGGAGGATGCCTCGAAGGAGGAGACGTTTGCCAAGTCCGACGTGCCCGAGCCTGGTGATCCGTCCCCCCTACAGGTGATCAAGGCCCAGTGCATCGAGTGCCACAACGCGAACGGTGGCGACATGGAAGACGTTCCGTTTGCCGCGGATGAGAATGCGGATCCCGACTACAAACTGGTCATGGAAGTGGCCAAACCGGAGATCGAGACCCATGAGCAAGGTCCGCAGACCGTGACCCTTGCCCCGACAGGGATCAAGAGACTCGTTCTCGTCACTCACGCCCACATCCTTGCGATCCCGGTGTTCACGATCCTGGTGGGTGTGCTCTTTTTGATGACGGGATTCAGCGAGAAGATCAAATTAGTGCTTGCCCCGCTGCCCATGCTGGCCGTGCTGCTCGACATAGGTTCGTGGTGGCTGGCCCGATTTATCGAGCCCTTCATCTACGTGATCGCCGCGGCAGGTGGGATTTTTGGGGCGGCCTATGCCCTTCAGATCCTCGCCATCCTGGCCTCCATGTGGCTGGGGATCGGAGACAAGAAGGCTGAAGGCTGAGGGCCGAAGGCTGAAGGGCCCTCAAGTCGACCTCCGCGCCTCTGTGAGAAATCCAGAAGGTTGCTCACGGAGACGCGGAGGCGAGATTGCCACTGGCGTTACGGCTGGGCTACGTCAATGGCAAGGGTGGTCATGTAGAGGGTGCTTTTGAACTTGTCGCCCTTGTGGAGGTGACTGATTCGCGTGACGAAATCCATGTCGCCCTGGTAGGTTCCGGGCGTCTCGTCCGTGTAGCGGAGCGAGAAGGTGTAGCGTCCGGCGGCGATCAGGGGCAAAGCGAATTCGCCCGTCTTGGGATGGGGGGCCGCGGTGATCGACCAGAGTGTCGATTGGACCTGGGGATCGTCAACTTCCATGGAGGTGTTCAACGCGACCTCCACATCTCGGCCACCAAGGGGTTTGCCCTGGAAGAGCAACTTCGCCTTGACGATGCCACCCGCCTTCAGTTCCCCGGGGGGCGTGAGAAGCACCAGTTCCAGGTCGTGTCCGAAGGCAGCGTCCAGGCCCTTGGCGGCATTGCCCACCTGGGTGACGGCCTTGCCGTACATGATGATCCGCGTGCCCTCGGGAATACCGTGGAATTCCTTCGTGATAATGCCCGTTTGCAGTTCACCGCCGAGCAGGTAGCACCCCGACGCTGAGGGCGTGACCTTTGCGTCGAAGCAATCCTCGGTCAGCGTGAGATCCACGGGGGAACGCTTTCCGTCGGGCGCAATGACTTGGGCGGCCATCTTGTCCTGCTGGCCCTCCAGCATGGGCCCTGTGGTGCGGTGGCCCGTATGACCAAAGCACACGGCGGCCGTGTAGGCCTGGTCGGCGGCGGACGTGGCCGGCGCTTCAATCCACAACTCGTGACCGGTGGCCAGATTTACGAAGGACAAGGCCAACACGGCCAACGACAAGGCGGCAGTCAGTCGCAAGAGGTTCGTTCGATGCATGGTAGTCTCACTTGGCCGCGGCGGCCGCTTCAGGTTGGTTGTAACGGTGTTTCAGGAAATTACCGACGTAGATCAAGTACTCAAAGGGCAGTCGGTCTTCGCCGATTTCGTCGAGTACTTTGCCGAGGGTGCTTTCGATGACCTCTTCCTTGTCGGCATAGCCGGCGTACTTGACGACCGCGATCGGCGTTTCGGGGGGATAGTTGATCGAGAGCTTCTCGATGAACTCGCGGAACTCCGTTCGCATGGTGAACAGGACCATCGTGCTCTGGTGAACGGAGAGCTTCTCGATCGTGTCTTCCGTGCCGATCCAGTCGGCCGCCGTGAGGATGACGGACTTGGTCCGATCGCTGGTGGTGATGCCCCGGCGGAGGGCGGCGTTGGCCGCGTTGAAGCAGCTTACGCCGGGCACGACCTCGGGATTGAGATCCTCAAATTCTTCGAGGCACCAGGCACAGGGACCGTAGACCATGGGATCACCGCCGTCGAGCATGGCCACCGTCTTGCCCTCGGCCACTGCTTTCCGGACGATGGTGGTGAACTCCTTTCGCCGGGCGTTGTACTCTGCGCAGCGTTGCTTCTCTTCGCCTTCATATTCGGAAGGATCGTGGCCGTAGTAGGGGAACAGACGCCAGTAGCCGGTGTGGATTTCCTTGCCTTCCAGATACTCGGCGAGGCGGTCCGTCCAGCGGCGGGAGCAGAAGATGACGTCCGCCTTCTTGATGACCTCGACCGCCCGGAAGGTGAGCAGGTCGGGGGAACCGGGACCGAGGCCCACAAGATAGAACTGGGGTGGCTTCTTCTCGTCGGCGCGAGTCGCGTCGGCGACAGCGGCCCATGCCAGCGTCGAGGCCAGGAGCAGGAGCGTCCAACGGACGCGGTGGGCAGGCGTCATGATTCTTGGTCCTTTCGATTTCAATGCTTGTTTCTTCAGAGAATCAACGGTGGAACGGATTTTCCTTGGACGCTCATCACGGCGGAACGTGATGGCTACTGTCAGGGCGTGTTTGTTGGCTGGCGGAGGGTCAGAAGTCGCCGAGAACTTCTCCACCGTTGCACGATCCCAGGGCTCGCCAGGTGTCCAACTCGATCGTTTCGCTCACGAATCGGACGGAACCATCACAGAGGCAAACGTTTACGCCACCCGGGTGAAGACTTCGAGCGGCAATCCACAGGGAGCTAATGGGGGAGACTACGCCGCAATCCGGGATCTCCGAGTTCGGGGACTGCCAGTGGTAGTAGGCCGAGTAGAGCACGAAGCCATCGACCCATCGAGCGCCGCGGAAGGTCGAAACATTCGCTCCAAGGGTGGAGCAGGCTTCCTCGGTGAGCGTGGTGCGCCGCATGCTGACCATAACCCGGTCTTTATTAGCCTCGGTCAGTTCGTCGGCGTCTTGCAGGGAGAGGAGGCTTTCCGAGAAAGCGGCCGTATTGCTCGTGCCGTCGGTCACGTCGGCCAGGCGGCGTGCATCGGTTTGTTCAAACACGCCGTCGGTCTCGAAGACGGCGGTTCCACTTGAAGTCGGCTGAGAGGTTCCCCAGCAGGGAAGGTAATTCGTGGCCCCATAGTCTTCCTGGATCTTCTCACTACGATCGCTGGGGCAATAAAAGAAGCCGATCTCAGTTTTAACCGGATCTTGGTTGTCGGCATGCACACCGTAGCCGGGCCCCTTATAGATGCCTGTATGCCCATAAAGAGGTATGTCCAGATTCAATGCATCGTAGGCGTTGTACTGTTCCATGTAGGGGGTGAGCATAGCCAGGGCCCCCCAACGGTATTGCCAAGCGGGGATGTCGGGGTAGTCCGCACAGGACTTTGAGGGGGATCCCACCGGGAATTTCTTGTAGGTGCCGTGGAAGTTGTGCAGGGCCAGGCCGATTTGCTTGAGGTTGTTGCTGCAACTCATCCGCCGGGCCGCCTCGCGGGCGGCCTGGACGGCGGGGAGGAGCAAGGCGATCAGAATGCCGATGATCGCGATGACCACGAGCAGTTCGACGAGAGTGAATCCGTTGCGGGTGTTCTTCATAGGAGCGTCTCCACGGCCGCCCAACCGGCTGCACGGGCGGTATTACTTGGCAGGTATTCGTAATACTGGTTGAGCCTACCCTTGCCAATTTCGCCTGTCAAGGCGGGAGACGTCGTCAGTCGGTGGGCTTTTCAAGGAAGCTCCCAACGTAAATCAGGTACTCAAAGGGCAGGTTTTCGAAGTCAATTTTTCCAAGAACGGTGCCCAGTGTTGCTTGAATCACATTCTCCTTTTCCGCGTATCCCGCGTAGCTGACCACGGCGATGGGGGTCTCGGGGGGATAATGGGCGGAGACCGTTTCGACGAAGTCTGCGAAATCCGTTCCCATTGTGAAGGCGACCAGCGTGCAGCCGTGGGCCGAGAGTTTCTCGAGCGAGTCCGTCGTCTCCTTGGAGCCGTAGCCGGCCGTGAGGATAACGGAGCGCGTATGCTCGCCGGCGGTGACGTTGGTCTTCAAGGCGGCATTGGCGGCGTTAAAGGCGCTCAGGCCGGGAATGACGACGGGGTTGACATCCTGGAATTCTTTCACATACCAGGCATGGGGGCCGTAGATGAGCGGATCTCCCTTGCTCAACACGGCGATCGTTTTCCCCTCGTCCAGGGCGCGTCGGAGCGTGGCGATTACTTTGTTGCGTTGGGTGGCAATCTCCTTGCATTCACGGCGTTTTGCCTGGGGCAGTTTTTCGGGATCCTGACCGTAGTAGCGTGTCAAGAACCAGTCGGCGTAGACCAATTCCTTCCCTTTCAGATCGGTGGAGAACTTCTTTTCAAAGGCGAAGTATTCTTCGAGGCCTTTTTGGTGCGATTGCGGCGTTCGCGTGCATACGATGACGTCGGCCCGATCAATTGCCCTCAGAGCTCGAACGGTGATCAAATCCGGATCGCCGGGGCCGACGCCCACCAGGTAGAATTTGCTGGCTTCCTTGGTTTCCGCAGCCACATTGCCTGTGGACAGCGTCATGATCCAGGCCGTCAGAGCAAGAGAAACAACAGTGGAGTTCAAAGCCAGAAAACGCTGTGCCATCGAATCTTCCTTCTTCAGCAGTTCAGACAAATATCGATTGGAATTAGAATTCGCCGAGGACTTCCCCGCCGTTTCGCGAGCCGAGGGCCTGCCAAGTGGCGCGATCGACCGTCTCGCTGACGAAGCGCACGGAACCGTCGCACAAGGTGACGTTGGCGCCGCCCGGATGGCGGCTTCGTGCCGCGTGCCACACGTGGGATCGCCAGCCGCAATCGGGAACCTCAGAATTGGGCGGGAGCCAGTGATCGTAGGAGGTGTAGCAGACCCAGGAATCGGCCCATCGTCCTCCGCGGTTCATGGCGGCCGTGGTTCCGAGCACGGAACAGGCGCTTTCGTCGAGGGACGACGCCACGATAACGACCACTTCGCCGGCATTGTCTTCGGTCAACTGTCCGGAAGGTTCGGTCACTCCCGATTCGGCGCCGGGCCCGAGGGTGCTTTCGGAAAACATGGCCGTATTGGTCGTGCCGTCGGTGATGTCGGCAAAGCGGATCTTTGTTTCCAAAGTGAACACGCCATCGGCGTCTGAGTTGCTTCCCAAGTTGTGCCCGGAGCCTCGGCACCATTTGTAGTTGGTGGGACCGAAGCCCTCCTCGATCACACGTGCTTTGTCGCTGGGGCAAAGGAAGGGGTCGACCATCTGGGCCACCGCCTCCTGGTTGTCGGTGTGAACGCCGTAGCCATAGATGCTCGTGTTGCCGCCATGGCCGAAAAGGGGAATTTCCATGTTGAGGGAGTCGTAGATCGCGTATTGCTCGATATAAGGTGTGATCGAGGCCAGGACGGACCAACGGAAGAGAGAGGAAGGGATGCTGGGGTAATCGTCGCAGGTTTCCCTCGGCCAACCGACGGGGAACTTCTTGTGGCTGTCGTGGAAATTGTGGGTGGCCAGCCCAAGCTGCTTCATGTTGTTCGTGCAACTCATTCGTCGTGCGGCCTCTCGGGCTGCCTGGACGGCCGGTAAAAGCAGGGCAATCAAGATACCGATGATCGCAATGACCACGAGAAGTTCGACTAGAGTGAATGCGGGGCGTCTGCGAGTCATTGAGGTCTCCTGAGCATCTCAAAACGGGGGCCGACAAGAATATTATTTATTTCGAATTCGTAATATCCTTATGAAATTAGCCAAGTGAGGAACTCCTGTCAAGACGCGTCGCGCAAGAGCCACGAGGGCTGCGTTGTGCGGGTGGTACGCCCAGACTGAGGGGCCAGATCGTGGCCGCGACCACATGAGATGCACTCGTTGCGGGGCGGATCACGGCAGAGCGAGATGACTGCTATGGGGGGAGAAAGAGCCGATTCGTCATCCGCTCCTTGAGAAGAATTCCCCTGCGTATGACTGCAAACGCTACTTGGCGAGTTTTCTCGCCGCCTTCAGGAGAGCCGTGATTCCTTCACGATATTCTTCGAGCGTTGCAGTCCATTGACGCAGGCAAGCCTCGCCGGAGGGCGTGATCTGGTAGGATTTTTTGGCCGGACCGCTTTCCGACAGGCTCCAGGTGGCCACGACGAGCCCCTTGCCCTCCATGGTTCGCAGGAAGCGATAGATGCCGGAGGCGTCGGGCTTGTTTCCGCGAAACAGGGGCATTTCCCCGATCCGTTCGGCCAGGGCGTAGCCGTGGAGAGATTGCTCGGCCAGGGCGAGCAGGATGGCCGGTTGAACCAACCGATCGAGCGTCCCCCCCGCGCAGGGACAATCCGCCAGGTCAACCGTCGTCTTCTTCCCGCGGGATGGCGTCATAGATCGTCCTCCACGATCCAGTGTCAGCCACCCGCCAGAGCGTGTCAAGTCTACGGCAGGGCCAGCGTTTCTCCGCCGTGACGCGTGCTCAAAGCCCGCAAGGTCGCCAGGGGCATCGTTTCCGACAGGAAACGGACGGAGCCGTCAGCCATCGCAAAGTTCGCCCCGCCCGGGTGACTGCTGCCGAAAGCACACACCCGCAGGTCGATGTAGTATTCGAAGTCCGAATCGCTGCTGGCCGGCGGGCTGGCCCCGTCCCGATGCTCGTAGTCGAAGGGCAGGCGGTAGTTGATCGTCGAATAGCTGCTCAGACTCACGTGGGCGACGCCTGAGGAACTGGTTGCCGCCCAGTTGCCATAGTAGCGGAACTCCCAGTCCCAGCCCTGCTCGGCGAAGGTGTTGTAGTTGGGATCCCAACGGCTGCGTTCGCCGAACAGGAGCGTGTTGCTGGTGCCGTCGTGAATGTCTGCCAGTCGCACGGTCGGCTGGTTGGCCTCGGGCAGCGAGCCCGGGCCGGCCATGAAGAACACGCCGTCGGTTGCGAGGAATCCGGAGGCCGGATGGTAGGATCGGGTCCCCGCATTGCCTCCATAGCTGGTCACGCTCATGTAGCGATCCATCGACGAGCCGGTCAGGCGCGCGGAGTAGTGCAGCGGGTTTTCGCTCTCCGGTTCGGAGGGGCAAAGCAGCAAGTTAGGACCTTGAGCCGCTCGCGACTGGAGGCCTCCATTGAAATTGGCGTTGGGATTGGAGAAGTCCCAGGCGTCGTGAAGGGCGGTCTGCTCCAGGTAGGGCAGGAGAAGGACAAACAGGCTGGTCCCGCGGTATCTATCTTTGTTGGGGTCGTATTGGGAGAGCAGCATGGCCGGTGGGAAGGTCCGCACAGCATCGTGATAGTTGTGGGCCGCCAGGGCAACCTGTTTGAGTTGGTTGCTGCATTGCATTCGCCTGGCCGCTTCTCGAGCCGCCTGGACGGCCGGAAGCAGCAACGCCACCAGGATGCCGATGATGGCGATCACGACGAGCAGTTCGACCAGGGTGAAACCGTGTTTGCGAGTCATTGGCCGCGGCCCATAAGGGACAAGGACAGGTATAGGACCTCCTCCACTAGTGTGTCTGAGTATCGGCTCGCGGATTGGCCGTGTCAAGAGACGAGCCAAGGAATGCAGGAGAACTGCGGAGTCATGAGGGAAGGAGACAGCCCCCTCGCAGGCGTCGCTCTGAGCGTGCCACCCATGAATCATCCGGCGGTCAGTCCACCAGGCTCAGGCCATGCGTTTTCACCAGGCAGACGATGTCGCTTCCCGGCTGCAGATTCAACTCGGCCACTGCGGCGGGGGTCACTTCGGACCAGATGATCTGGCCAATGTCGATGGCGACGAAGACGCCATCGGCACCGGGAGCGATACGGCAGACCCGGCCGCGGAGGTGATTGCGGGCACTAACCCCTTCCACATCCTGGCGGCTGAGCAAAACATCGGAGGGTGAGAATTGGACGAAGCGGGGCATGGCCGACGAAGGCGCCCGCGGTGGCAGCGAGAGGACCTGGGAACCGATCCGGCCTTTGAGTTGACCGTCGACCAGTTCGACGCGATCCAGGCGGACGAGATTCACGGGCCCGGTGGAGTTGCGCCACCCGAGTGGCTGGGGTTGGCCCAGGGCGTCCTCCGGGGAGCCGGTGGCAACGACTTGCCCGTTCTCCATGACGACGACCCAATCGGCCGCACGCCGCACTTCCGCCTGGGAATGGGTCACGTAGAGGGTGGGGATATCCCATTCATCGACGGCCCGTTCGAGGTACGCGAGAATCCGGGATTTCAGCGGTGTGTCGAGGGAGGCCATGGGTTCGTCCATCAGGAGCAATTCGGGACCGCTCAGAAGGGTGCGTCCCATGGCGACGCGCTGTTTTTCTCCGCCGGAGAGGTTTCGCGGATAGCGTTTCAGCAGGTTGCCTATTTCCAGGACCTCGACGACGCGTGCCAGTCCGACGGCCCGCTTCTGCCCTTTGCGGCGCCGCTGGCCGTAGCGCAGGTTCGCCTCGACGGTGAGGTGTGGGAAGAGCAGCGCGTCTTGAAACACGACGCCGACCGATCGGTGTTTGACGGGAACCGAGAGCCCCCGGGCCGTGTCGAGGAGCGTGCGGTTTTCCAGCCGCACCAGCCCCTGCGCGGGTCGGACGAATCCTGCAATGATGGAGAGAATCGAGGTCTTGCCGGCTCCGGACGGTCCGAAGATGGTTGTGAAACGGTGTTGCGTGGAGAAGGCCACGCCCAGCCGGAAATGGTCGGAGAAATCGTGGCAGCACTGGAAGTCAAGCAGATTCATCAGTAGCCCGCCTCCTCTCCAGCCATTCGCTGACGGCGAGCGCGACACAGGCCAGCGCCACGGCCAGGGCGACCAGTCGCCATGACTTTTCGATTCCTCCCGGCTGATTGGCCAGGGTGTAGATGGCAAGCGGAATGGTCCGCGTTTGCCCCTCAATGTTCCCGGCGACCATGATCGTGGCGCCGAACTCGCCAAGGCTTCGGGCGAATCCGAGGACGCAGCCGGCAATCAAACCTCGCCGAGCCAGAGGCAGGGTCACGGACCAGAAGGTGCCCAACGGCCCGGCTCCCAGGCTTTGGGCGGCCATTTCCAGGCGAGGATCGATGCCCTGAAAGGTCAGTCGAATTGCCCGCACCATGAGCGGGAAACTGACCACGGTCGAAGCCAGCACGGCGCCCCACCAGGTGAAGACGAGACGCACGCCGAACCAGTCTGCCAACACCATCCCAACGGGACCCCGAGGGCTGAAGCAGACCAGGAGCAGGTAGCCAACCACCACTGGCGGCAGGACCAGGGGCACGTTGACGGCCACTTCCAGCAACCAGCGTCCGCGGCTCTTGCTGCGTGCCAGGAAGTAGCCGACGGCGACCGCGAAAGGAAGGCTGAACAGGGAGGCGCAGGTTGCCACCAGGAAGCTGAGCCGCAAGGCCTGCCACTCTCCCGCTGTCAGAAGACTATCCAAGAGTTGTCCTTCCGCGACTTCAGAAGCCGAACCCGCGATGGCGGGACCATATTCTTGATTCGAGAAACCGTGTTGCAGGCGAAAAGCGTGCAAATACCGGGCCAGCACCGGAAGGGCTGCTTCCATGAGAACCAAGGTACTAAAACGACACTAATGTCGGAAGCCACGAAATCGATTGACATTTCTGTCTCGTCGATTAGAAATTCCGATGTCGTTGCGAGAGTTTCTGCCAACGCGAGACCTTTCCCCGGAAGTGGGGTTCATGCCGATCTGGACGTGGACTCGCAGAATTTCAACGAGAGAATCGGAGCGAACCTGATGAAACGAGTTACCTTGGTTGTTCTGACCGCCGGTGTTCTTGCCGTCATCTTGTCTCCTGTCATGGCCCAGCGTCCTGGCGGGCCGCCCCCCGGCCGTCGAGGTCCTGGTCCCGGTCGAGCCTCGACCAGCGGACTTCAGAAGGGACCGCTGGCCAAGGATGACGAGGAGAAGCACATTCTCGACACGCTGGAAGCCATGCGGGAGGGACCGCGGTTTGCCAACGTATCGCCCGACGACGGGCGACTTCTTCGACTGCTCGTGGAGACCATGGGGGCCAAGAACATTGTCGAGATAGGAACCTCGACGGGGGAGTCGGCCGTCTGGATGGCGTTGGCCCTGCGGAAGACCGATGGGCATCTCTATACGCACGAGATCGACGAGTCGCGAGCCAAGGTCGCCCAGGCGAACTTCGAAAAGGCGGGCGTCGACAAGATCATCACCATCATCATGGGTGATGCCCATGAAACGGTCAAACAACACAAGGACCCGATCGACGTTCTCTTCCTCGACGCCGACAAGGAAGGCTACATCGACTACCTCGATAAGCTCATGCCCCTGGTGCGTCCCGGCGGCCTGGTGATTGCCCACAACATGAACACCCGGCAGGCCGATCCCAAGTACCTGAAGGCGATCACGGAGAATCCCGAGTTGGAGACCCTGATCCTGCTGAAGGAAGGGATGGGAGTGGGCGTGTCGCTGAAGAAGCGTTAGGACGGCGTGACGTCCTTGCAGAACCGCACGGCGTCGGCAGCCACGTCGAGCCCCATTTTCTTGCAGAGTGCTCCGGCCGCGGGGTCCTCTGCGGGGATATGGGCCTCGACGCTTCCCAGGCCCTGCTGCATGAGTTGTTTGAAGGCTTCGCCGAGTAGGTACGTGGCGACGCCCTTGCGGCGGTGGTCCTTGTGGACAAAGAGATCGAGCACGCCTGCCGTAGGTCCCGGCAGGTCTGGCGAGGGCGGTCCCATGTCGCGAACGATCAGCGACGCGACCGGCATCGGGGAGCGACGTTCGGTCAACTCGAAACGCGTCAGGTCGAATTCCCCGATCTCCATGGCTTCCCACCAGTCGCGGGACGGGGGATCGACCACCGTCGCCAGACGCATGGTCCTGCGAATCTGCATCAACTGGCGATCGATGGGAGGCCGAAAGCCGCTCAAGCTTCGGCGGCAGATCAACGTCTGCCCCTGGGCTTGATAGCCGGCGACGGAAAAGACGTTCTGGGTGAACAAATCGGTCGAATACACACCCGGCGGCATACTGCCGCCGTACAATCCGGCGTAGAACGGAGCAAGGGGTGGAGCCGCCCCCCCCTGGATCGTCCGTGCTCCGCCCTTGATCAGGTAGGCTTCGCAATGATCGAGCATTTCCCGGGCGACATCCTCGCGACCGGGGCACTCGGGCCTGACCAGAAGCATGCAGACCACGCCTGCCTCACGGGATATCCAAGTGCGATCGGTATTGGGTCCGAAGGCCGCATGAGCAAACCCCATCGGCTTGTCGCCGTCGAAGGCCAGGAAGAGCCGGCTTTCGGGAAAGTAGAGTTTCCCGAAGACGAGTCGTTCGAACAGGTCCACGGAGACGGGATGGGTCAACCCCGGCTGTTGAAAGCAACGTTTCCAAACCTCGGCGACAGCCGGCGGATCGAGATTAGTGAACGGTCGAATCTGCAGCATCAGCGGTGTGTGCCAGGAAGGAAGTGGGTCGGCGGTCGAAGGCTTCCTGTTGCCAGGGGGAGAGCGTCCTTCGACCAATATAGAGAGCGCTTTCCATTTCGGCCAGCGGGTAACACCGTGAAACAGGCCCCCGCGTGATTCAAGGCCCGGCACAGATTCGACTTACGGGGCCTCCTCAGACGTGCCGGCCTCCGCCGACTCGGCGAGGGCGGCGGTTCTCGCGGTTTCCAGGATGTGTTCGGCCATTTGATCCGCCAGTTGATCCGCCGTGAGGCCGAGTTGCCAGGCCAGTCTCGACGACAGGGGAACCGTGGAACCGTCCACGTGGAGCCGATAGAGGTATTCTTGCAGCAAGAGCTTGGTATCGGGGCTCGATTCGAGAAGAAAGTGGACCCAGGCCCAGCATTCCGCGTAGTCATCCTGGGGCAGGAAGTGGTCCGAGGGTAGCGATTCGAGCCGGGCAAGGTTGGGGGGGCGGTACAGCATTTCCCGGGGTGAGCCCAAGGGCACGCTGGCCTCCGTTTCCTTCGACTCGTCTTTTTCGAGAATTCGAGCCAGATGATCCCGGTTGAGTCCGTGCCGCCCGCGAGGTACCTCGAAATATTCCGCCAAGCCCTCGTCAAGCCAGAGTGGGATGCTGGGGAGCACGGAGTGGAGGTAGGCATGGGTCACTTCATGGCGCAAGTCCTCGCCCACATAGCCGCCCCAATGGGCGTAGACTTCCAGTCGAGTGTCGGTTTCTACGAAAAACGCTCGCCGGTTGGGGAAATCGGGGTGTTCCTCGCGAACGAATTCTTGGAAGCGGCGTGCATCCTCAAACAAGTAGACGTGAATCGGTTCGTCCGAGGAGGCATAGGCCAACTGACGGCGCAGGTCCTCCCGCCGCGCCGTCAATTCATCGAGCAGCCGGTGCCGCGCAGGAACCTGAAAATCACAATGGATCACGAGTTGATCGCGCACGATCGTGTAGCGATCGGGCAGGTTCAGTTGCTCGTTGGTCCACACCTTCGCGCACCCCGGCAACGAGAGCGAGCCGCTCAGCAGTGCGAACCACAGAATTCGTTGGACTACGATCAAAGCCTTCGCCACTTATGAAGGATGAGAATGGCAACCGCAAAGATAGGGCCTTTGGAAGCCGGATCACTTGCAAATATGGGCAGCGGATGTTAGCAAATAGTCGGTTGCGGATGAACGTCGCCTGAGGCCCCCCTCTGCCTGGTAGTTGCTTTGTTGCAAAGTGAACCGGGGAAAAGGGTTGCGACGTGAGTTCATTGTCGGCGTGATGACTGGGACAAGAACTTTTTTGTCGGATTGGATTTGGGTGGGTGAGTTCGGGCGAGAAAATGGGCTGCGATTGTTGGCTGGCGGGGTGTGGGTAGCCAGTTAACATCCGCAAACAGGCTAACCTCCTGTTGCGTCCCGAGCTGCCCGAATTTCGCAAATCCCACAAAAGCGAGTTCAGAACAAGAAATTTCAAACGAATCGCCGATTCTCCCGTTCAAGGCTTGCAATATCTACGTCTGTAGATATACTGGCGGGTAAGTAATCGGCTAGAGGGGGCTCGTGCGAGGTTGCGTGACACCCAACTGGGCGCCGCTTCGCACGAACTCAGGGGAAATGGTCGCGGGATGGACGAGAACCAACTGCCGGACGCAGAACTGGAAGTGTTGGCCTGCCTGTGGGAGCACGGCCAACTCACGGCGCGAGCGATCCGGGAACGGATGGAAGGGTATCGTCCCATGACCCATGCCGCCGTGAGCACCTTGCTCAAGCGGTTGCAGGACAAAGGGATGGTGGCTCGAGAGAAAGGCCCGGTGGGAAAGGCTTTTCTTTATCGAGCCGCCACCGGGCCCCGGAAGACCTATCGCCGGATCGTCGACGATCTGATCGAACGGATCTTCCGCGGGAGCGGAACGGCTCTCATCACCACGCTTCTGGAAACGCGTCCTCCCAGCCCTGGTGAATTGGACGAACTCCAGAAACTTCTTGACGAGTACCGTCGCCACGAAGAAGATGACCAGGACTCCGCCTGATTCCGGGCGGGCGGAAGGGCACCTTGCCCACACTTCCATGTTCGGCTCTCTCTGGCGAGGCGATCGTCCCATGCGTTTCTGGCCCCTTCTTCTCTCTGCCGCGTTTCTCTTGGCAGGGCAAAGCACCTCATCTCCCTGCGCTGAGCCTATGCCGTGCGTGGTCGAGGCGGACACCACCCTGGCCTCTCCCCGCTTCGCCCCTTGGCGCCTCTTCGATAAAAACACGACCGACGAAGAAAGCCGATGGGCCTCCGGGCGATCGTCCGAACCCCATTGGGTCGCCCTGAGTTTCCCCAAACCGATTGCGATCGATCGGGTGGTCGTCTACTGCCAGGAGCGACCGGACCTGGTTCTTCGTTCGGCCGCGGTGCAGGTGCAAGAGCCTGACGGCTGGCGAACCGTTGCCTCGGTCGAGTCGAACACCCGGAGTCCGGTGGCTTTCGCATTCCCTCGATGTGAGACAAAGGCTGTCAGGCTATGGATTACCGACGCCTGCGAGCGTGACTCGACGGCACGGTTGTTTGAGATTGAATTGTACAACGGCGACAAACTGGTTCCCCTGGCAGTCTCGCGGCCGGGCGTTGTGGTCCAGCCTCGGATCGACGACCAGGTGCTGCTCCGGTCGGTTCGTCCGTTGCCGGATTCACTTTTTCCCCGCCCCGAAGAGACGACTCGAAATGGCCGACTCCTGGCGGCCTACCGGCGGGCTATGGCCCGTTGGGGAGAGGTTCTTCGGGAGCGAATTGAGCCGATTGCCGATCGCCCCGGAGAGGCCTTCTACGGACGGCCCGGGCACCGCGAGGACGACGTCCGCCCGATTGGCTACGCGGTGATGGTCAACGGGCTGCTGTGGCGAATGGACAAGAAGCCGCAGCAGCGCGACGATGCCCTGGCCGCGTTGCGCTACCTGACCGCCAGCCACGTCACCGGTCCTTCCACTTGCCTGGATGGGAAGCAATGGGGCGATGCCTGGCAATCGGCCATGTGGACCAGGGCAGCCGGAGTGGGGGCATGGGCGTTGTGGGAAGAGATGGACGGCGAATTTCAATTGCGATCGGCCAGGATGATCGAACACGAGGCCGACCGGTTTCTCAGTCAATCTCCCAAGAGCAGCGTGAACCGCGACACGGGCGCCGAGGAAAACGCCTGGAATGCCCTGATCGTGACCCTGGCCACCAACATGATGCCCACTCATCCACGGGCGGCCAGTTGGAACGAAGCGGCGAAACTCTATATGTACAACGTGTTCTCCGTGACGGCGGATGAAGAAAACGCGTCGCTGGGCGACGACGACCGGTCTGTTAAAGACTGGGTGACTACGATCAACGCCCACGGGGACTACACCGTCGAGAACCACGGGCTGGTGCACATCGGCTATCAGAAAACGTCGATCGCCCAGTTGCTGGAAAACGCCGTTCACTATCAGGCAGTGGGCCAGTGCCCGCCGGCCGCGTGCCTGCATCACGTGGCCGATGCGACCGAGTTGCTCTATCACTGCGCCGACTGGGACGGGGCCCCGGTCTATTTTGGCGGCAACGACTGGAAGACCATTTACAGCCAGCCGACCGACCTGCCGATTTACGCGTTTCTTTCGATGATGGCCGACGATCGGCGAGCCGCGCTCTTGGAGCAGCAGGCCTTGGAAATGGTTGCACGGCTTCAGGCGTCGGAAGACGGGTATTTCAATGTGCGGCGGGATATTGAATATGGGGGCCTGTGCGCCACGCGTCTGGCGGCCTGCTATCTTGGCCATGCGGCGGCCGGGGCCGGCGCGGAGCCTCTTCCGATCGACGAGTTCGACCGGGAGACCACTGGCGTGTGGCGACTGGACGAAGGCCGGGCGATCCTGCATCGAACGCCGGCCAAGTTCGCCTCCTTTGCCTTCGGTCCGAAATGGTTGGCCCTGACCATGCCCTCGGGACCGGACCGGGCGATCTGGCCCCATTACGCTTCCTACCTGGGCGTGATCAACGGCGAAGCGCCCACGCCGCAACAGGCCGCGTCGATCCGCCTTTCACCGCCGGACCACGACACGGGCTTCTGGGCGGTGGGGCAGCTTGAACGCTGCAAGAAGAAAGTCCGGCAGGATTTTGCCTTCGTTTCCCCGGCGGGTGACGTGACGATCTATGTGCAGCGACTCCGCTTTTCGGATGGGGCCGGCCCATATTCCTGCGAGACGGGCGTCATTGGGCACGAATACATGGTCGGCTCGAATCGGCGAACTCTGTTCGGCCGCTTCGGTTCCCTGGAAGTCGAGGGGGTGGGAGGTTCGAAGCAAACCCACGAATTGGCCAGCGACTGGCTGAATCTCGGAGGTCGCATCGGCTACGTGGTCAAGCGTTTTCCGGAGTCGGCAAACGTGGTTCGCTATCACGACCTGGCCAAAGGAACCGGCCGGGTGCCCAAGCTGCAGGAATGGCTTAGCCTGATCGGCGATCCCAATGACACAATCCCTGGCCCCGAGCCGAAGTGGGCCTGCGTGGTGACCTATCCGAACCGTTCGGCCAAAGAAACGGCGGCTTTGGCGGGGAGCGTCACGTTTAAGGCGTCAGGCGATTGCGCCACGGTGGTGGTTCCTTGCGGCTCAGGTGGAGATCGGACGACGATCGGTGTGGATTTTGAAGTGGAGAGCGTGGAGGTTGAGTGAACATTGAGTCAACAAGAAACACGTTAGACGCCATGCACAAGCGAGGTTTGAATCTGGCAAGTTTGGCCACTGCAATTCTGGCTGCATTGGTGCTTGGCCTCCTCATGGGCGGCGTCTATTCGCTTCCGGCCATGTCGCTGACGAAGTGTCGAGACCCCTGGTTCACTGTGCTCCTAGCGTTGGGGCTCTCGACGACGGTAATCGGATTGGGCTTGGCCATTGGTTTGCCCGTCGCCGTCGTTCTTGCAGTCTGGGTGGGGGCTTTAATCGTACTACTCGTCCGTCGCCATTTCGGACCGCTTGACCACAATCTCGAACGATTCGGACTCGTTCACGCCGTCACGCTCGTTGCAGTCGGCTGGGCTTGGGTCATTTCATGCCTGGTCGCCTAAGCACCGGCAGGTGGCACTGGCGTGCCGCCAGTGTGTTCTGAGTGGGGTGACGTTGAGGGGCGAGTGTGTGGTGCCCAGGAGGGCGATCGACGGCGGAGAAGCAACCTCACCAAGAAGGGGCGCTAGTAGCCCGTTGAACAAGTAGGTCACCGCTCGCCGAGCGGGACCCTGAAATGGCAAATCGCTCGACAGTTCAGGAACCGTGCGGCGCCCGGTACCTACCAGCGCGGCTCGCGCCGCGTTTTTCAACGGGCTGCTAGGCCGTGCCTCTTGTGGCATAGCCACCCTGACGATTTTCCGGCTGTGCGGACGGAGATGGGTAGCGAGCTGCGGAAAATCATCAGGGCCACCCGGGTCGGCTAGGGAGCATGGCGATCGCTCGATCAACTTCACTTGGCGCCGCCTACGATTTCCCACGCCTGGACTTCTCTCGGCCGAAAAGTCCACTCCTCGGCCAGTACTGCCGGTTTCTCTCCGTGGGGCGTGAGTTTGCGGACCTTGAGCTTGTTGCCGTCGAGACCATACTCCGCCGGGTCGAACTTGAACTGGGCGTGGACGGGGTCGTCGCTTACGTTGACGAAGATGAGGACGACGCGATTCTCCTTGGGCAGACGCCAGGCGCCGGCCATGACGGCATCGGTGGTGACCGGCCAGACGCCGCTCCATTGCCAGTCGGCGGTGACGGTGGGGAGGTCGCCTTCCAGGCGAGGCGGGCGGGCCATCTCGCCGCGGACGAAGTAGTCGACAAGGCGGGCTCGCTGGTGGACCACCTGGCGCAGGAAGGCCATGTTGTCGGGTTCGTTGACCGTGTGGGGCGAGAGCCAGCCGATCTGCTCGCCGAAGACGAGCTGCTGGCCGGCCTTCATCCGCAAGGCAAGATCCTTCGTCGGGCCGCCGCGATAGGCCCGGCCGAACATTTGGATCGCTCCGCCATAGACGGCGGGGAAGGCGGGCACCTGGCCGTTGTACTGCCAGTGCCAGGTGAGGTAGCCGTCGAAGACGTGGGTGTAGGCCTCGCCGTTGCACTCGGTGGTCAGCATGCGGCCCTCGGGCATCTCCCGGCGGATCCTGGTCAGCATGTCCCAATAGCCGGCCGTCCACCAATGGCCGCCGCCTAAGGGGTGCCCGTGGGAGGCGTCGAAGCACAACAGCGGCTTGGCGGCCGCCACCTGGTCGATGTAGACGCCGCGAACACCGCATTCGTTCATAAGCCGCAGGACAATCTCGCGGACCTTCCCCTGCCAGAGGTCGGTGGTGGGGCACATGACGCCCAGGCTTACACGGCTGCCGTCGCTTTCCTTGCTGCCGTACATCTCCGTGTAGGGCTCGCCGGCTTCGTCCTTCGTGACGGCGGGGCGAGCCACGTCGTCGAATTGGAACACGTCCTTGCCGCGATCGTGCGTATCCCAAAGCCGGCCGTTGATGTAGGGCATGACGAACACGTTGGCCGCCTGCAATTCGGCCACGCCTTCGGCGAAGCCGGCCTTAGTGGGAAAATAGTGGGGGTAATCGTTGTCGAAGGGGATCTCGTGCCAGTTGTACCAGTGAACTCCGACCGGCAAGCCCAGGGTCTCCTGGAACTTCTTCGTTATGGGAACGACCTGTTTTGGGGTCCCGTGGGCCAAGACCCAACAGGAAAGCTCCCGCATCCACTTGGGCGTATCTTCCCGGCCGTTGGAACCAAGCTTGGGATACCACTTGGCGTTCTGGCGGACCCAGTCGCGGTAGATCACGGAGGCGTCGAACCAGTCGCCGCGCAGCAGTTGCCAGACAGCCGAGCCCTCCTGGTCGTAGCCTGTGCCCGGCTGGCCCATATTGGCCGCGGGGATATCGAAAGAAAAAATGACGGCCCGCTCAGCTGGCCGGCTTTCGGCCTGCAGGTCTTTCGTGCCGGCCCAGGGATCGTGGATCGCGGCATACAGACCGGTACCCGCCTGGCGGTCGTAGGCGGCCATGAACGGCATCGACATCCAGCCGCTCGGATAGGTGCCGGAAAAGCGGAACGCCTCTGCCCACACGCCCGACTTCACTTCGCCCGATCCTCGCGGGTAGAACACCTCCACTTCAGGACCCGGCTGGGCCAGGGCCACCTGGGGAAAGACGGTCCGCCAGACGGCCCACGGCTTCGGAACGTCTTCTATCTGGAGATCCCACTCGATTCGATCGGTTTCATCGGTGCCGATGGCTGTTACGGTGACCGTCATTCCGGCCAGGCGCTTGTCGTCCGGTTCCTTCCACTCGAGATGCAACCCGTGACCTTCGGGGGGATCGTTCGAGCGGGCTTCCACGTTGGACCAGCCGGAATCGGCCGCGACCCTCACTTCCTCCTTGGTGTCGCTGTTGCGGACCACGGCGTGGAACAAGGGAAGCGGCCTGGCGGCCAGGAGTTGTTGCCGCTTTTGCAGGTCGGCCAGCCCCAGCATCCGCAATCCCGAATCGTTCTGTTCCAGGGAAAGGGCCAGGTCGCCGGCTGTGAGCGAGACCCAGTTCTCCGGCAACGTTCCATCGGCGGCAGACAGCGCTTCCCGGTAGCGGCCCTGGCGTTCCAGCTGTTCGGCCGCGGCCAGACGCCACCAGGTGAACCGGGCCGACGGAACGTCGAGCTCTTTGAGTTGCCCCTGGAGTTCCGCGAGGCGATTCCGGACGGTGGCAACCGAGACGGTCACGTGGGCGTCGGTGGGCAGATTCTCGGCCGCGGCTGCGATGGCCGAGGCCGGGTCGTCGTCGCAGCCGATCCAGAGCCAGCCTGCCAGTTCCCGGTCGGTTCCGTCAAAGCCGCCCCAGGCCACGTCGCTGAAGGCGTGCAGATAGGTGCCGTAGGCCCCGTGTCCGTCGTGAATCGTCAGGCGTCCCGAACGCATCATGCCGATGGCGTTGCGCCCGTCGAGCAGGGCGGCCCAATCGGAGAAGCGGGTCGAGTTGCCGCTGCCGGCCACGTCGCCCTGCGCCGGGGGAGCGGCGCCGGCCCACTTCGTCAGCGTTTTGTCCGGATAGATCAACTCCAGGAAATGCCACTCCTTCCAGGCGAACGGGTCCTGCTGTTTCTGGAGGACCGTCACGTAGACGAGGGGCAGGTTGTGGAAGTAGTACCACTGGTAGGCGGCTGAGGGCTTGCTCGCCGGCTGGTTGTTTCCTTGCATGTAGCGTGCCGACGTGCGGACAACCGTGCACAACGGCCCATCCGCGACTCGTTCAACCTTGGCCTCGCGATCATTGAGCAGAAGATAGCCGCCCTGGCCGAGGTTGTACGTGCGATCGTGCCAGCGCAGGGAGTCGAAGACCTTGCCCGACGGGGTGAAGGTGACTTTCGACGGGAGGCCGCCCAAGCGGTCAGGCGTTTGGACAATTTCGTAGTTCTTGGTCGAGACGGTTCCATCGAAGGACGCTGCCGATGGTTCCAGATCCTTGTCAAAGCGGAGTCGAAGTTGTCCTTCCGCCTCGGGTGGGTGTTGGAGGATTACGGTTCCGGCAGCGTTTAACACCTCGTCAAAATCCGGGTCGGGCACGAACTGGCAGGGCACGTCCTGTCCGGTTGCGTCAACGGCTCTGGCACGTTCGGCGGCAATCCCGTCCAGGTTGCACCAGCCGGCCGCGAAGGTCAGGTCCACGTGAGAAACGACCAGCCCGTGGTCGGGGACGTCACGATACTCCAGCAGGATCTCGTCGGCCCGACTCGCCGCGGCGAGCACGAGGAGCAGCAGGAACGAGAAACCTGCCAGGAATCGCTTTCGCTTGAGGGTCGCGTACATGGGCAAGGTTCCTTGTTGCACGGGGCATGGCGAGGGACATTTTGAGCCCTTATCGTAGATCTCGCACCAGGCTGGGGCAAGCGATCGTGACGGAGGCCTGCTTGATGAAGCGGCCCCAAAGTAGCAGGCACGCTCCGCCGTGCCGTAGCCAAGCAGATCAAAGACTCTGGCGTTGAACCCAGCAGGTCAATTGTGTGGATGTCCGTCCGGAGCAGCGTGGAAGTGGCGGTAGGCGGCCGATCGGGTTCTGTCAGAGAACGACCCGACTGAAGCGTTCCTCCTTTCTTCGGTAACTTGGCGGACGGCACGACGGAGCGTGCCTGCTACCTTGAATGCGGATCGGTGAGATGGAGGCTGGAACGAGTGTCCCGTGACTCTCATCGCCGGTGGACGTTCTGCTCATGTGTCGCCGCGCTGCGCGGGCTTCTGGTGTGATTCGCTACCGCCGTTCCCCAGGCTCACGCCTGGGGCTACAATCGTATCGTCGCGCTGCGCGGACTTGCCGTCGGCGAAAGCCCGCGCAGCGCGGCGACACGAAATGGCGTAACAGAAGAGCCGGCACGGCGGTCCGTGCCCGCTAGTCGATGGTGCATCCATCAGGCGGTCTCCGCAGAATCCACTCGACACCCTCCGATACCCGCTGGGCCTCGCGAAGTTCCCATCCCGCGTCCACCAACTGCTGTTGCCGCAGTGCGAGGAGCTCTCGACACGCATCCTCCGAAAGCCGGCGGCATTGGCGGAGGAGTGCGTCGATTTCATTGGCGGATTTCCGCGGCATCACCACTCACCTTCGACACCTTCACACATGCATAATGCACCAGGTGCGCCAGTCGCACCTTGAGCCAGTCGTCCGCCAGTTCCCACGTGGCCGGTTCCGTTCCATCCGGTGTGATGGTGTCAAGGGTAACGTCTTTCCACCCCTCGGACAATCGCAGACGAAACGTCAGGTCTTCGGCGGGCGTAATGCGATCGTCCTGGAGGTCGAGGTCGTAGTTGACCAGGTCGACGTGCAGGCTACTGCCATCCTGGGACTGCCAGAGATATGCGCCCACCGTGGCCGGCAGGTTGCCCGGATCGAGCAAGTCGGAGACGCCCACAAGGCGAAGAAGCGTGGGGAGCCTTGCGGGGCGATCGTCTTCGTTCAGATAGTAGTCCATGCCGACCGGTTCGGGAGACCACACGATGCGGCCTTCGCCCATGGTGGTTTCCAGGCTCTGACTGTCGCCCGCGATCGACAGCACGGCCTTTTGACGATCCGTGGATGTGGCCGGTTTAGCCGATTCAACCGCAGCAAGTGGAACCGTCGGATCGGCACCCGCGGCCGCCGCTTCAGCCGGGGCGGGTGGATTGGCCAAAGTTGGCATTCGATCGGCTGCGTCGGGGAACCATCGCAGCACGACGGGTATCTTCCTGCGTGCGAATCGTCCGGCGGTCGAATGACGAACGCCGCAGGGACCGGTGACGACGAGTCGCCCGCCGCTACGAACCCATGTTTCGAGAACGGCCGCTTCGTCGTCGGCCAGGCATTCCGCGCCGGGAATGATGAACGTCTTCAGGCCTGCGAGGGTGTCGGCCGAGAGCTTCCAATCGGTCACCACGCGGTAGGGGACGTGGCCGTCGATCAGGGCCGTGCCGAATCCCCAATGGCCGAAGCTGTGGGGCTGGCGGTCGTGGTCGAGGGCGTGGCTGCCGGGCACGACGAAGGCGAGTTGGTTGTCGGGCGAGAAATAGAGTCCCACGTCGGCCGCGATCTTCCGCCGACCGATCCGCTCCTCACTGGTACGGACGAACTGGTTCCACCAGGCGACGCTTTCGGGCGTGCCCGGGAGGGCCGGGTTGCCGCCGTACTTGAGAAACGTGGCGTTGGCAAACCCTTCCGCAAAGAGCACTTTCGACAGGGTCGGACGATTGCGGTACTTTTCCTGCGGGCCCTTGAGGTAGTACCAGACCGTGGCGTAGGGGCCCTTCTGATGTTCCAGCCCCGCACGGTAGACGACGGCGTACTTGCCCTTCGGTGGAAGCATGATCCCGCGGGAACCGGTGGTGACGAACCAGCCGGGCGTCTGTTCCGAGCTGACCATGTCGAGCCACTCGTCGCGGGCCCAGCCGAGGGCATAGACCGGCATGTCGTTTCCCGAGATCAGGAAATCCTCGCGTCCCGCCGCCCGGGCTTCTTCCTTGATCGCCGTGTAGAATCGCCGCAAGGCCTCCTGCCCGATCTGCTGTTTGAGGACCTTGTAGGCGTTCCAGATCGGCTCATCCAGCCAGCGGGCGTCGCGCCACGCGGGCTCCCAGTAGTAGCTCGGGTCCTTGGCTCCGAACTCGACCGCCTTCTGCTTCAGGTAGGTTTTGATGTCGACGTTGGCCGGGTTGTCGATTCCCAGTTTCTTCAGTTGCTCGGGAGTGAACCATTGGGGCAGCCGCTGGCGGAAACGCTGCTCGGACCACTCGCCGAAGCCGTTGCGGATGGGCGGCATGCCGAAGTTGTTGAAGCTGGAGTAGTTGTCGCACCAGAGTCCGTCCACGCCCTGCTCGATGAGTCGGCGGGCCATTACGCGAGTGTAGTCGGTCCAGAAGGGAGCGGCAGGGTCCTTGCCCAGGAGCATGACGGCGGCAAACAGTTCGTCGCCCACCTTGCGCCCACGATGGTAGCGGGCCGAATTGCGATCGACGCTTGTACGGTAGAGCCCGTCTGTCGGAGCTTCCCGCTGACCCGTTTCCGGATCGATGCGGTTGGCTCGTTTGGGCAGCATCTCCAGTTCGAGAGCCGGCTGGCCGTTGATGTCTTTGACGTATACGGCGTCGTACACCCGGGCATTGATTGGGTACTGGCCTTCGGGCAGGTAGCCGAGCGCCTCGCGACCGTCGGGATAGTGGGTAGTGGGGAATGCGAGCTTCTCTCGGCTGAATTCAGCTCCGAGGAAGTCTTCGTTGTTGACCGTGTTGTGCGTGCCGATCCAGCGGTAGGCGTTGCCGGAACGCACGCCTTTCGCCTCCCAATTCCAGGCCATTCGGGCTATGGCGGCCATGGGCGTCTTTCCGCCACTCTGGCAGAACGTGCCGTCATCCTGCCGGTTGAAGGCGGCGGCATAGAGCATGGAGTCGCCAAAGGCCTCCATCCAGGTGATCCAACGAATGTCCTTGGAATGGACGGCGTCGAACCGTCGTCGGGCCTGGCGGAAACTGATCTCCTGGCCAAAGGGCCCCCAGGCGGGATCGGCCCCGAAGTTGCCCGAGACCATGGCCGCGTGCAGATCGCCGGCGCTCTCTTCGTTGCAGGTCCCGGCGCCGATGTCGCCCACGTAGACCGGGTACCGATGCCACCAGGGCTCCGCCGATTCGGCTGCAAGCGAAAGGAACGCTATGGATAGAAGGCAAAGAGAGCAAGAAACGAGTCGCTGGTTGAGCATTTCGCAATTCCGAGATACGACGGCGGTCCTGGGCACAGAAGAAGGAACACTAATCTTCGCTAATCAAGTGTCGATTAGTGTTCCTTCATTTCTTCTTCGCCTTCTTCTTCGGTGGCGAGGCAGTGGCCGGGTCGGGCCAATCGGGATGGGCTGTGCGGGCGGCGTTCATCATGTCGACCGCCTTGGCAACCAGGTCAGGACGTTCGTCGGCCAGGTTGTCGGTTTCGCCCAGGTCGTCCGAGAGGTTGTAGATCTCGACCGGCCCGCTCGCCACGGGGCGCACGGCCTTCCAGTTGCCCCAACGGATGGCTTGGATCGGTCCGTTGCTTTTCTCGTGCAACTCCCAATAGAAATGGTTCCGCTTGGGCGCCGGCCCGCCCTTGAGGAACGGGACCAATGAGTACCCGTCAGGATGGTACCCTGTCGGAAGATCCGAACCGGCAAGCTCGGTGAAGGTGGGCAGCAGGTCCCAGAAGGCCCAGGGCTCGTCGGTCACGCGTCCCGCGGGCACGGTGCCGGGCCACCAGGCAAAGGCTGCCTGCCGAAGCGCCCCTTCGTACAAACCTCGCTTGAAGCCTCGCAACTTGCCGTCCATGGTCTGGTTGAATCGCTTGCCGAGGGGGCTGTTGGGAGCGAAGGACGAACCGTTGTCGCCCGCGAACACGAGAAGCGTGTTCTTCGCGATGCCTTTCTTCTCAAGCAGGTCGACGAGGGACCCCATGTCGGAGTCGAGCCGGGTGACCATGGCCGCATAGTTCTTCTCCATCTCCGTCCAAGGCTTGTCCTTGTAGACGCCCTGGTCGTCGATCTCGAACTTGCCGTGGGGAAGCGTGACGGCGTAGAAGAGGAAGAAGGGGCCGCCCGAATTCTCATCAACCCAGCGGAGGACTTCCTGCTGAATCAGGTTCTGGGCGTAGACGGCCTTCTTGCCGTCGGCGTTCTCGGGGATCTCAATGCGCCGGTCGTCGCTGTAGAGATAGGTTGGAAAATAGCTGTGGGCATGGCGTTGGCAGTTGTAGCCGAAGAAATGGTCGACGCCGTTCTTCAGCGGGCTGCCCGTGGTGTCGAACATTCCCATTCCCCACTTGCCCATGGTCGCCGTCTTGTAGCCGGCTGACTTGAGGATCTTGGCAACCGTCACCATGCCTCCCGGGAGCGGACGCTGGCCTTCGGGCTGAATCTCGCGATTGGCCCGCGTGGGGCAGTGGCCCATGTCCAGGCCCGTGAAGAACGAGCTGCGGGCCGGGGCGCAAACGCTCGTGCCCGTGTAGGCCGACAGGTATCGCGTGCCTTCGTTGCAGAGCCGATCGAGATTCGGCGTCTGAATGAGCTGCTGCCCATACACCCCGAGGTCCCCTTGGGCCACATCGTCGGAAAGGACGAAGATCAGGTTCGGCTTTTCGGCGGCCAGGGCAAGTGACGGCAAAGCGACCAGGCACAGAAGGAACGCTGCAACGTGGTGTTGTCTCATGTTTGTTTCCTGGGGAGATGGGGCTGACGGATCGTGTCATACAACGGCGCACCAGGGCCGCTTGCGATTGAGATCGGCTTGGAGAACATCAAGGGCGATGTTGCAGTCCTCGACGACCTGGAAGTCGTACATCCCCACGCAGATGAAATCCGCCCCCTTTTCAAAGGCGTAGCGGAAGCCGTCGCGGGGATGGAGGGCGCCGGCCGCGAGGACCTTGAAAGCGATCCACGGCTGGGGGAGCGACTCCATGAACTGGATCGTCTCGTCCGGCTTCTCGCACCAGATGTTGTCTTTCTGGTTCTCCGTGTCCGACGACCAGTAGTTGTGGTGATGGAGCGTCTTCATCCAGAAGTCGGGGTTGAAGCCCTCGTCGACGCAGCCCTGGATGGTCTCCAGGTAGTGGCCGCCGATTCCCGCGGGAACGCCCGCATCACGGAGCTTCTGCAAGCCTTCGGCGATCCAGTCGAAATGGCCCTGCTTCACGTAGGCGTCGGTTGCCATGCCCTGCACGTAGGCCGCACAGGCCCCGTGGTCGAGCGAGAACTGAATGTTGTCGAGAAAATCCTGCCGGTTCTTGCCCTTGCACTGGGCGATGAACTGGATCTTGCCGCCGTCCTTTTCCCAGTAGTCAACGATCTGCGGGGCGAGGATCGGATTGGTGATGATCGTGTTGATTCCGCAAGCCTCGCCCAGGCGAAGGGTCTGGAAGACACGCCACTCCTCGTGGTAGGCCTTGATCAGGTTGGAAACGTAGATCAGGTCGCGGGCATGGGCGAAGCCGTTCATCAGGTTGCCGCCCATGATCACGCGGCTCAGTTCGACGTCCTTGATCTTGGCCTTCGGAACCTTGCCCTTCAGTTCGTCGAGGGTCTCGAATGTGAGCTTCTTCATCGAGGGAGACGTAACGGCGTCGGCGCCGGAGGCGTGCGAGGCAAGCTGCTGTTCTTCCTTGCTGTGGTAGCCCCCCCGCTTCTTGAGCACGGCCAGCACGAACCCGCCGAGGATCGGCAGCCCGATCAGGCCGGCCAGCATTCGGCGGCGCGGCAGCCGGGAACCGCTCTCCGCCCGAGTGTCGGCGGGAACGCGGACGCGGTGCCGGAACATGCCGCCCAGGAATCCGTCGAGTCCCCAGCGGGGCACGGGCATGACCAGGACCACCAGCAGGGCAAGCAACTCCACGAGGTTCTTGTTGACGATCAGGTAGTTGCCTTCCACGATGCCCTTCGAATCGACGAATAGGGCGGGATGAGCCACGTAGTAGAGGGCCAGCAAGGCAATGCCGCCCAGGGCCGCCAGCCGCGTCATGCACCCGACCATCAGGCCCAGGCCCACCAGCAGGAGCCCCCAGGCGTTCGCCATTTCCACGATTCGCAGGGTCGTATCGTTCGACGCCAGCCAATGGAAGAAGTCGGCCCCGATCCAATTCGTGCTCGTCAGGTAATGGCCTGCCCAGCCGGGTTTCTTGAACAGCAGCTTGAACACGCCTTCGTAGGCGAAGTGCCAGCCGATCGCAATCCGCATGAGGGCAAGGAACGAGGACTGGAAGAAGGTCAATTCCGACGGCTTCTTCGAATTGCGTTCGGCCATAGGGAATCTCTCTCAGGAAAGGAGGGACAGCGCACTGCACGTCGTTCATTATGGCGTCCGCCGCGCGGAAAAGAAACGCCGAAGGTCCCCCAGCAGGTTCCGGACGCCGCACGGAACCCCAACAGAGCAGAAGAAGGTCACTCTGGGTGAAAACGGATGACGAGGGAGACAAGGCGGGAGGCTGGAAACCGGATGGCGGCAGAAACAAGATCTCTCGATGCGTGGGAACCGGTTTTCCTTACCAATCGACTTCGCGCCACAAACTACAGCCTTCAGTCTCCAGCCTGCTGCCCCAGCCAGGCGATGGCCGCCCGAGCGAGCCCCTCGTGGCCTCCCTCGAAGACGGTTACTCGGCAGGGGCCCGCATGGCGTCGAAGGTGGATGGCCCGTCCGTAGGTTTCGTCTTCTTCAAGATCCGACGGTTTTGGCGACTCCAATCGGCCGTCGGCATCGCTGAGCCGTTCGATCTCGTCCTCGCTGATCGCTTTGTGGCCGCCGGCGCAGGCAACGACGTTGAAGGCCTCCAGGGTCTGGCGGACGGGCACGGAGCCGGTATGGCCGTCGTGGATTCCCGTGTTCAGGTCCAGCGGGAGACCGACGGCACGGCGCAACCATGTCTGCGGCGAGCGGAGGCGGTACTGCTCGTCAACCTCGGCACTGTCGCCCGGCGCGCCGCCGCAGGAAGCTCGCAACATGGCGCCGTAGTTCCCTTGGGCGTGGCGTTCGTGCCAGGCAGCCAGATCGCTGATGCCGACCCAGGCGCTGACGGCCGTCCAACGCTCCGGATGGCGCGAGGCCATGAGCATCGCCATGTGCCCGCCGCCGGAACACCCAACCAGATAGATACGCCGCGTGTCGATCCGGTAATTCTTGAGAGCCCAGTCGACGGCGTCCAGGATGTCTTGCTGTGCCAGAGGCGATCCACACGCCTCGGGGGTCTTGTTGGGACCGCGAAAATGAGGGAAAAGGTAAATCCAACCGGCTCGATTCGCTTCTTCTTCGAAGCTCTTCTGGCGCTGCTCCACGTTGCCACTGAACGTGTGAAGCGAAACAAGCAGCGGCCTGGCCTCACCGCCGGGTTCGTAGCCATCGGGAAGGATCACGTAGCACGGCTGGTCCGTGCCGTCGGCGGAACTGCGAATCTGAACCTTCGTCCTCTCGGCCGCCCATCCCACAGCAGCGTCCCCGAGGAGGAAGCAACTGGCCAGAACACTTGCAAGGAGAATGGAGAATCTCCGTTCAGCCGGTGTGGAGCAACAGTTTTCGCATGCCATGACGATTGACCCTGCGGAAAGGAAAAAAGCCGGGCGACCCGCTCGCCCGGCTTTTTTCAGGAGAGTCCTGCCATCCAGGGATGCAGGATTGAATTGAACACGCCCGCGCTAGTCAAGGAAGCCGACGAGCTCCTGGCTGCGGCCGGGCTGCTGAAGCTTGCGAACGGCCTTGGCCTCGATTTGGCGGATACGTTCCCGGGTCACTTTGAAAATGTGACCCACTTCTTCCAGGGTGTAGCTGTAGCCGTCACCCAGTCCGTAGCGGAGCTTGATGATCTCCCGCTCGCGGTAGCTGAGGGTCTTGAGGACCTTGCTGATCCGGCGTCGCAGCATTTCCTGGGTGGCGCCGATCGAGGGGCTCTCGGCCGCTCCGTCGGGAAGCAGGTCGCCAAAGTGGCTGTCTTCGCTGTTGCCCACCGGGCGATCGAGACTGATCGGGTAGCGGCTCATGGCCAACACGCGACGGGTCTCGTCGACACAGGTTTCACTGGCCCGGGCCGTTTCCTCAATCGTCGGTTCCCGTCCGAGTTCCTGAAGGAGCTTGCGGGAGACGTTTCGCACTCGTGACATGGTCTCGACCATGTGGACGGGAATGCGGATCGTACGGCTCTGATCGGCCACAGCTCGGGTGATGGCCTGGCGAATCCACCAGGTGGCGTAGGTGCAGAACTTGAATCCTCGGCGATACTCGAACTTGTCCACGGCACGCATCAGGCCGGCATTGCCTTCCTGGATCAGGTCGAGGAAGCTCAGGCCACGATTGCGGTATTTTTTGGCGATCGAAACCACCAGGCGGAGGTTACCTTCGGAAAGGCCCCGTTTAGCCTCCTGGTAGTGGGCATAGACCGACTTGAGGAAGCGGATGCGATTCCGCAGGCTGGTCGGGGTCTCCTGCGTGGCTCGCAGGATGTTGCGATACTCGATCGTCCAGGCTTCCCGTTCTTCCAGAAGCCCGCCCATTTTCTTGTGCTGGACGATGCGGTCGCGCAACTCGTCCACACGCCGGCTGAACTCTTCGAGGGTGCCGATCAGGGGCTCGATCCGTTGTGTTCGGAGGCCCAATTCCTCGATCAACCGCACGGCACGACGCCGGCAGCGTCCCAGGCGGCGCCAAGCATCGCGTCGTTCCCGCATGGAACGGGACTTGCTGGTTGCCACGCGGTAGTCGCGACGATTCCGCTTGAGCAGGATTTCGAGGGTCCGAAGATTGTGAGGCAAACGTCCGAGAATTTGCTCCTTTTCAAGTCGGTCGGTGACCGAAACCTGAACGGTTCGATCGAAAGGCAAGTCGCCGTCGTGAACGCGGCGGAGAACTCGCACCGCCTGTTGCATCACGTAATCGCATTCCAGCAGTTTGCGGCGGAACTTCGCCCGAGTGATCTCGATTTGCTTGGCCAGGGCGATTTCTTCCTGCCGCGTGAGGAGCGGAATCTCACCCATTTGGGTCAGATACATGCGGACCGGATCGTCGGACCACGATTCGGTTTCCTCCGCACTGAGCAGCGACTCGTCCCCGTCGTCGAGGTCGTCCGAGTCGTCGTCGAGCATGGAGTCATTGTCCAAGTCCTCGTCGATGCTAAGGCTATCCGAATCCTCGTCCAATCCGAGTCGGCTGCCGGTTCGCGGCCTTTCCTCGTCATGTAGTTCGTCCAACAGGGTGTCTGCGTCGTACAATGCAAATCTCCTACAAGCTTCCTGAAAAGCCCTACCGCCAATACTTCCCGCTCATGGTGGCGGAAGCGACGCGACCGAAGCGTCTGGTTGGGATAGGGACACGTTGAGTCCCTTCGATGTGAAGGGGCTCAAAACGATTGCACCGTCACACTTGGGTGGTTCACTCGCCGGCACGAGCAAGCCACGAAATTCTACCACCGGGAAAAAAGCGGGGCCGGGACCACGCAGCATTTGGTAAGGGTTTCGTTTTAGGCGCTCAAGACACGCGGTCTCCAGCTTTCCTGAATTCCCTATCTTCACGCTCGCCGAACAACATACATCCTTCGCGAGGAAGGCTCATCCGTGTACGCACCAGTCAAGAGCGAAGAGCATCTAATGACGCTTACCTCAGACAACACGAAAATCGGCTTCAGGGTACGTGCCTGAATGCCGTAGACGGCGTCCCCTCGGTGCAGTATGGAGGCGGGGTAGCAGATGCTTTCTCACCCGCAGGCCTCTTAATCGAGGCTGGATATATAGTGGGAGCCGGGCTTTTCAATTGTAATCAGAGTAACCGTTTCGTCCAGACTTTATTAACAAAAGATGCAAAAAACTCCATCGCCTATCTTCCATTATGACGCTTCCGAAAGAACAAGGTTCCGACTAATTTAGAGAGGATAAGCACAATCGCCCGCTTGGGCTATTCAGGGATCGCCCAAACACCCCCCTGCGCGCAAACACGACACCTCCAGAGAGTGGATTATCGGCAATTCTTCCTGTCGAAGGCGATCGAGAGTGGGATAGATATCGTAATACTTAGTAATACGTAGGCAAATCAACAAGAGTTCTTCCCCCCAAAAGGCATAGATTCCGTGAGCATTAAGTATTTGTTGCCTTGTTCCTGTGGAAACAACATCCCCATTGAAACCACACAGGCGGGCCAAAGTGTCGAGTGCTCATGCGGCAGGACGATCAGCATCCCGTCCATGCAGGGGATTCGGAGACTCCCCCAAATGGAAGAGGCCCCTGAATCGTCTCGCCGTCCCTCGCCCTATGGCGGGGTCGCTACCGGCCTTGCAATCCTGGCCCTCGTTATCTTGGGGGCTGGAGGGACTTTGATGTATCGAGCCGAGAACTATCGTCCCATCTTCATCGGCATGGAGCACATGTCGCCCTTTGACACGTGGCTCATGTGGCAAGAACTGAAAGAAGGCGTGCAGTTTCTTGAGTATGCCGAATCCCCCTACCAGAAGGCTAGAGGATTCTACCGCCAATACATGGCCGTCAGCTGGGCTGTCATTATCGTCGGGGGCCTTCTTCTTGCCAGTGCGGGTCTTGTCGCGCTGCGAGGTCGGTCTGTCAGCCGACGGGGATCGTCACGCGGCGCGCCTTAGAAGATCTGCTCGCCTCAACTATGAGGAAGCCTTGACCGGAAGAGCGGCCAACTTTATGGACGAAAACTCGGCGCCGAAGCGGCCTGCCACGGCAGCACGACGCAGATCGCCGGACTCCTTGTCGACCACCAAAACCAGCCGCTTCAACCAGCGGGACGCCACCAGGATATGGGCGGTGGCCGTTTCCGAGGCTTTCCATCGGGACCAGCGTTTTAGCTCTTCGTAGCGTTCCAGAAGCGACGCCAACGGAGGCTCTCCCTTGGCGATCGGGTGAGTGGAACGGCAAGCCAGGCATCTTCCGTCTTCGAGCACGGTGGGACTGACTCGCTGGCAGCACATGGCACACTCGACCAGGGCTCGCCGGAGAACGGGCCGCTCCGCAACGGGGCAGATTTGCGTTTGATCGGCCAGTACGGCCTGTCCTGTTGCATCGCATATCACCAACTCGCTGGCCAGCACGCGCTGCCCCGTCTCGGCGCATGCCTGAATGCTCTCAGCGGCGACGAGCCGACCGTCATCGGTCACCGCAATGTGATAGGACGAGATCCCCGAATAGGGACAGATGAAGGGTGGGGCTTCGAGGGTCCGGGTCCATCCGGAGAAGGGCAGGTCTGCCGAATGCTCCCCAATCGTGAAGCGGAGTTTTCCCTCGGCATACTTGCACCAGACGAAGAGGGGGTCCGCCTCTTCCGCTATCTCCCACTGAGCCCGTGCGTGCTCTGTGCTTCGGCGGACCATTTCTTCCAGGCGATCGGGCGGCATTTCCGGCGGACGGTCCCACGCCGTGGTCTCGTCCATGCCAAGCGATCGGACAAGATCCTCTCCGATCGGTTGCCCTGATTCGTCCACGGTAAGAAGTCCTGCACCGTTCTGGCTCGTGCCGTGGAGGCGAAGAAAAAGTCGATCCTCAAGCCGACAACCCGCAAGATGCACGACGCCACCATCAACCGTGTAGGCTGAAAACAAGTGTTTGGTCAGCTCATGGACGTTCCTCGGTTGATGAGCCGGGGCATAATAGAGTCTTGGCTTGAGATCTCCGCGCATGGTGCGCGCAACTTCGGCGTCGTCGGATCGCGAGCTTGACCCGTTCTGGGTTGCCTTGTCGGTGCTGGCCAAAGGGAAGTCCCCCAGCAGATAACAGTCCCGTGCTTTAGAATTCTAGCACGAGCCCCCAATCGAGTGGCTCCCGAAGGGGGGGCTGTCAGGAATATCAGCTTGTCTTGACGGGGATCAGGCCTGGACTGCCTTCTCCAACCGCTATTTCCGGCAAATCTTGTGCGTCGGCCTCACTCCGCCCGCAAACGGGTTTTCATGGCGTCGAATCGTCGCACTTCAGGTCACCTGCCGCGTACTGGACGCCGTCCAACACGAATTGCAACATCGTGGGGCTTTCATAGCTTTCGGGAAAATGACTGGGCGAGCAGTAGAAAACTCGTCCTTTCCCGTAAGGTCGGATCCACGCAACGTAGCGTTTCATATCGCTCGCATGGCCCTTCGGGTCCTTGAGTCCTTCCACGTCCATCGACAGGAGCGGTCGGAAATCCATCTTCTCGTACGCGCCGTTGAAACAATAAGGCTCGTCGCGATGAATGAACGGCCCTTTGCCCCGGAAGGCTGCCACCAGGGGATGATCTTCGTCGACCGGTCGGATCGTGACCTCCTGGTTGGGCGGATGATAATAGAACGCGCCGCCCACCATCTCGGTGAAGCGAGGCGAGTTGTTCAGCAACGTCGGGGCCCCGTGAACCACCACGAGCCCCTTGCCGCCAGCCACAAAGTCCAGCATCGACTGCTCCAGCGTGTCCGACTTGGCCTGGCGCTGCTCGGCCGTCATTTCCGCGTACTTGGGGTTCTTTTCAAGCTCGTCAAGAAACAGATTTCGACGCGCGCCGACCGAGCAATTGTTGTTCAGCACGAGCACGTCGTACTCGGCCAAGTTCTCCGACATGAGATCTTCAATATCAACCGTCACCGTCGTCTCGAAGGCGCCCGTCTTCTTGCCGAGGATCTCGAACGTGCGATCCACGTGGGGCATGACCTTGTGGTCGAAGCCGGTGCGGAGGGAGAAGACAAGCACCTTGCGAACGTCCGCCGCCACGGTGGCCTTTTCCGGAGCAGCCTTCTCAACCTTGGCGCACCACTCGGGCGTGGGCGGGACGATTTTCGAGTTGGCGTAAGGGATCTTCTCGGCATGGGCGACGGCGAGCATCGTCGCAACCACGAGGAAACAACCGACCAGGGAAGCACGTTTTGAAGCCATGGGAATACCTCTGGGAGACAACCACCGCGCGGCGATAGTGGCGATTCGGGGAATTTCAGACGCCCATTCTAGCACGCGATGCAGTCGGTTTGCTATCGGAAAGCCGCATCCGTCCTGGCGTGCCCCCCCTCGATTGTGGGCATGGGGTCTCCTCGATGCCGCCGTGGCGGCGGGTCGGGAACCTGATCTTGGCCAGAATCAGGGCCCCGCATAAAATGGCGGACAGTGTGGGGTAAACATCCGGGATTTCACGGAGGGGATCACGATGGGACGACATGCAGTCCGGCGTCTGACGGGCAAGGTGGAATCGCGTTGGAGCCGCTTGACGCTCCCAATTGCGGCGGTGCTGGTTCTGAGCTCCTTAGGCGGAGTCTTCGGGGAAGAAACGGGATCGGGAGACCCGGATCCGGTGTGCCTGCGGTATCTTCCCGATGATTGCTGCGTGTTCGGCCGCATCGACCTGGCGGGCCTCATGGCTAGCCCGTGGGGTCGCGGTCAGGACCTGACGATTGCTGCGGGAATGATCTCGTCGCTTACGCCCTTCAATCTGAAGCTCGACCAGATTGACACGATCTTCGTGGGAGCCTGCAAGGTCACCGAGGACGACTTTGGTCAATACGTGGGCGTCATCCACAGCCATCGTCCCCTGGTGGTGAGCGAGAACCACTTTCAGTGGACGCCCAAGGCTCTGGGAAATCAAACACTTTGGGTGGACAACGAGGAGAAGACGCTAGCATACTGTGCCGTTGACGAAGAAACCCTGTTAATGGGGCCTCTTGATGTCATCAGCAAAGTGGTGCAACGGGACGGCCCTGCTGAAATCCCGCCGGCGCTCGATCAAGCCCGGCAGCAGTTGAGTCCCAAGGCCCATGTTGCACTGGCAGTGCTGCCAACCGAAGCACTTGAGGTTAAGGACCCCGGTGTTGCGGCTTATATCTTGGCAGGGACTCACGCCGTCAACCTGGAGCTGGAATCTGCCGACGATGTGACCATGCGTGCGGTCGTCTTCTGCGACGACGAGGCAGCCGTTCAGAAACTTCGAGCAATCGGTGCACTCATCCACGGTTTGGCCCAGGCACAGCCGGACCCGACTTGGGAGAAACTCGCGCAAACGATGGAAATGAGCGTACGTGATACAGTTCTTACGGCGAGCGCGACGGCCCCTGCGGAAATTTTTCAGGTTGCCGAGACGTTCAGCCCGGCAGGCGGGGATTTGGACGAGCACTTGGCGACCCCTCAATGGACGGAAAGTGATTCCTTTTCGGAGCCCTCCGAGCGGCAGCCATACCCCACGTCGTCGCAGACCTGGGACCCCTATGCCCACCCCGGCATGTCGGTGCAACCGGCAACCTACCCACCCGGCATCTCCTCGTCCTATGCTCCCCAGCCCGCGATTCCCAACCCGCATGCCCCCACGCTCAAACTCGACGACGTGATTCGCATGTCCAAGGCCGGCGTGGATGAGCAGGTCATCCAGTTGTATATCAGCGACCACCAACTTCCGGCGGCTCTGACGGCCGACGACCTGATTCTCTTGACGGAGAGCAAGGTGCCCACGGCGGTGATCGTCGGATTGCAGGGCCTGCCGTGCGCCAAGCCCGCCGAAGGGCGTCGAATGAAACCCATCGAATCTCACGCCGTGCCGGAGACTTCTCTCCCTCGCGTGACATTTCCCGCTCCGCACGACGGCGCGGCGGCCGACTCACCTTTGGATGGAAGTTCTGCTTCAGTGATTCCGTCTGACGTGAAGGAAGGCCTTCTTGAGGGATGGGAACGGACGTGGTTCACCGAGGAGCCACCCTGCACCGGCCCCTATCGAACGCACGGCATGTCGCTGGACTAGAAATCATCCAAGGCGACGAGACCTTGATCGATGAGCGACTGCGCTTTGTCGAGAGGCATGTGACGCGAGAGCATGGCGCCCTCGCGGATGCGATCAAGCAGCCCCATATCCACTGGGACGTGTTTTTCGAGGTCTCCAGAATTGATGAGCAAGTTAAGGTGACTTGCGGCCACGATCTTGGAGCCCGGGTAGTTGATGCACGTCCTCTTCCTGATGTATGGATGATCCCCAACATCAAGCACGCAAGCTTGGTCTTTGTCGGCACGCCATGAGGTTAGATTGACAATCAGGACGTTGTCGCCATCCAATTCCGGTTTCGATACGACAATCCACAGATGAGAATCGTACGTTCCCGCGGGATCGGTAACGCGCAAGGTGTCGCCGGTGCGAAGTTCAATCATACTCCGAACAGTCGGTCAGCAATGGCTTGGTCGGCAGCATCGTCCAAAATGGACTGCTTGTCGTCAGATCGGCCAACCGCATCCAGCACGTCCTCCAGCGGGATCTTCGCGGAAGAACTCTCTTGGTAGTTCTGCTGGTATTCGGGGTATTCTTCGGTGATCTTTGCAACAGCCCAATCGTCGTCGTCCGCGTGCCTTTCGGAAACCTCAACTAGCTTCTCAATTTCGTATCGGGATAGACTTGCACGCCCAGGATCATGCTTCCGAACCACAAGATATCCATTGTTATGGAACACCTCGGACCATTGCGGTTCTTGGACGTGAACTCCTTTGATCAGATCGAGGACTCTGCTGTGGAGAGGGCCGTGGGGCATGGCGACCACGGTGGCTCCCAGAATGGGACGGCCTGTCTCGGCAATGCTCTCTCTTTCGGCGATGTAAAGCAATTTCAACAACCTGAGCCGGCTGATGCATGACGTGGCCTCGAAGCCGGCCAAAACGCCCGCTGCTTCGATCGCTTTTTGAATCGGAAGGCGGGTCATGACGCCTGCTCGTCTGAGGGATCGACTGGCTGGAAGTGCATAGCGAATCAGAAAGGTAGGTGTGAAAAGAACGAACTCACGACCAACTACCCTCCAAGACTCTACGTTGCGGCGACTGAGGCGTCAATCCCTCTGAAGCACGGCGACATCTGTTCACATGACAGTCGCTTCCAGTGCTCAAGTTGCCGTCTAAACAATCTCAAACACCCGCTCCAGTTCCCGGTCCTCCAGGTAGACGCCATGTCCGTTGGGGCAGCGATCGACGAGCAGGGTCTGCGGGTTGACGAAGACGAACTCCACCATCCGGGTTCCGCAAACGGGACAGAGGTAGCGGGACGGGCGGTGGGCCTTGTCGTCTGACGGGATCTCCTTGGCCTGGTGGGAGAAGTACTGGAGCTCGCCCGGGTCGAACCAGATGCCGCGGCAGAACCGGCAGCAGTCGATATCCACGCCGTGCACCGTCACGATGATGAAGGGACGCCTGCACTCGGGGCAGGCCTTTTCCGATTCGGTCGGCTTCTCCTGTGCGAGTTGCTCCTGGATGTCGCGTAGAATGTCCCGTTCCTCTTCCGAGAGGACGTCGGGATGAGGAAAGAACAGCCGCTCCTGGCGATCGAGGCGGGCCTTGCGGGCGGCGTCCTCTTCTTTCCAGCATTTCTCCGCCGCGGCCGAGTCCGCCAGGGCCAGGAAAGTAAGTCCGAACATGGCTCAATTACTCAGTTGAAGTGAGGGGAACTGGATTGTCGAGAGAGCTACGAACGTGCAAGGCTACGAACAAACAAGGCTGTAGGCTGGAGACTGTAGGCTCTAGGACTTGATGGGAGGTCGATTGATCACTCCCAATGTACGAAAAGTCTCTGCCATTGCAGCCCTCCAGCCTCCAGTCTCCAGCCTTCAGTCTTTGCTGTGCGGCGTCTTGGCCGGCTCGGCCGTCGCGCCTAGTTTCAATCCCGGCAGGATATCCCGTGCCGTCGATTCGCTCAAGTTGAAGATTGTGAAACCGGCGGCTCCCAATCGCCGAGCATGGAAGATCTGCCCAGCCACGCGATCGGCCGAGAGACGACAGCGGGAAGCGGTCGCACCGATGCCCGGATAGACGGGGATCCGCCCGCCCACCAGGTCGAGCTGGTTTTCGACCAGTCCGCAGAAGCCCGGATCGCTGCCGGTGTAGTCCATGGGGCAGACGAAATCGAGCCAGCCGGCCTTAATCCACTCGGGCCAGTCCTGGGCCACGGATTCGCGGCACGAAGGATAGGATCCGAAGACGGCGGCCGAAATCTTGAGCGACGGACGCAGTTTCTTTGCCTCGTCATGCACGGTCCGCACGAGCCGGGAAATCTGGTCGCATCGCCACTGGTTGTAGGCCTCCTTGTGAACGCCCGACCGGCAGTCCTTCGGCCAGTTCTCCACTTTGATCCCCGTGGCGGCCTCGAACCGCTGGCGGCAACCGTCGCAGAAACACGCGTCGGCCCCGGGGTAGCGAATGTAGTCGAAGTGAAGTCCGTCCACGTCGTACTTCTTGGCCACTTCGAGCATGCTGTCCACTTCCAGCCGGAAGTTGTCGGGATGGGAAGGGCAGAGCCAAGAGCGGGAGTTGTCGCCCAGCGAGACTTGGAGCCGCCCCTCCTTTCGCAGTTTTTCGACGAACTCGCGGGGGGCGCCGGACAGGTTGAAGTTGACCTTCCATACGTGAACTTCCAGTCCGTGCTTCTTGGCGGCCGCCAGGCACTGCTCGATCTGGTCGCCATATTCCTGATAGGTTCGGCTGCGAGGCAACACGTCGCTTGGGTAATGAGCCCGGCCCGCCCAGAGCATGTTGGGCAGGATCATGTTGAAGCCGGCGTCGGCCAATTCCTTGCAGGCTCGATCCCAGTCGCCCGGATAGGGCCCGGTTCCGGAGTGGTTCCACCAGGCTCGGCCTTCCACCTTGCGGCTCTCCTGGGCGAGGAGATAAGACCGAGCCAGCAGGTCGTGGGCCTGGCGGGCCGTGGCAACGGCATCAGCGAACAGCCCGGCAGTCATCTGGGATTTCGCCTTGGCCTCCGCCTGAACTGCCGCTTTGCCGGTTTCGATCGCTTCGGGCCGTCCGGAAGACGTCACGAACTGGGCAACCTCCTGGAGCGTCCGGCAGTGCCCAACCTTGCCGATCTTCTCTAATTCCGAGTCGGCCATCTGCTGCCAGATCGAGGAGTCGAGGTAGCCGAGCACGGCCGCAAGCATCTGCCGTTTCGCTGCGGGGTCGTCATTGATAACCACGTGGCTGAAATAGGCACCGCGGTTGGAGACCCACATGGCGGGAAGTCCCGTCGGATTGCCGTCCCGGTCGTACCAGGTTGCAATTGCTCTCGCGTTGTATCCGACAGGCTCGACGGTCGTCATATTCCACGATGCCTGTCGGACCGATCGGGGGAGCCCTTGAATGTCGGGCGCATCGAAGCGGATCTCGGCTAGGGCGCCCGGGTCCGGCTTGTAGTAGCGAGCCCGTTTGAAGCCGAGGGCCGCCGCCAGTTTCGTCGGCATTCCATAGCAGGCAAACACCTTCCCGCCTTGTTCAACGAATTCGACGAGTGCCTGAACCGTCTCGTCCGACATCCGTGGATGATAGGCGACGATGGCCACGTGACGTTTCCCCAGCCCGCCGGAAGGTAGGGTGGAATCTTCTACCGCATCGGCGCCCAGTCCGAGATCCTCAAGCATTCCTCCCACGGTTTCGGCAATGTCGAGGGCCGAATCGACTTCGCGGTCACCTGGATGCTCGGAGGCCGTGGGAATGACCAGGGCCGCATTGCTCCAGCAGGCAGCCAGGCGTCGGATGCGTATCGTGGCGTCCTTGGCTCGCCCTCGCCAACAGGCGATGCGAATCCCGTCGATCTTGTCCCAACCGGCGGGAGTGCCTTCCGTGCGAAAACCCGCCTTCGAGAACTGCACGGTTTGCCATCCACTGGCGGCCACGCCGCCTCCCGCTCCGTACCAACCGCGTCCGCTGCGGAAATAGAGGGTCAGACTCCCACAAGCCTCAGGGGGATCCACGGCAATCTCCAGTTCGAACCGGCCCGGAGCCGCCAGGTTGAGTTCGAGCGAGCGGTCAATGACGACACGCGAAAGCGTCGACGATTCTGCAAAGGGCGCCTTGACCGTAAGAACCGAGCGGTTGCCGTCGCGAACCACGTCCACATCCGGGGTCCTTTCGGAAGCAGACCACTGCGAACGTGCTTCTTCCGTTGTCGTATACGCAAAGTCATCAAGTTTGTCTTGCGGCGGTGCTGCGAACAGAGTCAGGGCCACGAGGGTGACGCCGTGGAGCATGGGAGATCTCGCTTGTGAGGGAAGGGCGTGATTGGAATCGAGGGCGTAACTCCCCCGGTTGCCCCATATTGTGGCAGGTGGCGAAGCGGATTTCCAGTTTTCTCGCAGCGGTGGCATCCCTGCCGCCGGTCCCGTCGCCACTCTGGCAGGAAGGACGCCGCCGCAACCGAGCAATGCAGATTCGGTCACATCGGTCCATCTGCATGTGATTCTGTGAAGTGGCGGGCAAGTGATACTGCCAGTCACGGCTCAGAGAGCCATGCTACGGACGGCACGGGGGAGCGTGCCTGCTACAGGTCGTACCGCCGGTCTTTCCCGCTCACGAAAACAGCTGATCGGAAAACTCACAGGATGTCAGCCCAAGCCTGATGGAAAACGCCAGCCCCTTCCTGGTATAATAGGTTTCGGCACTTCTTTACCCCCCGCGTACGAGTTCACTCGTGCGTCGAGAACGGGGCAAACCGAATCGGGCAAGATCGCAACCAAGACGATCTTCCTGAGAAGGATTGCCTTTGTTCTCAGGATCGTTTTCCCGGATTCTTTCCATGTGCGGTATCACCGGAGCAATTTGGACGGACCCAAGCAAGGCTGTTGATGAGGGAACACTCCGCCAGATGGTGGAAGCCTTGCATCATCGCGGTCCGGATGAGGCGGGCACCCACTGCGTGCCTCTCTCGCCGCGTCCTGGCTACTCGCTCAATCCGGGGGTCGTTCTAGGCCACCGCCGCTTGTCCATCATCGACCTGGCCGGTGGCCAGCAGCCGTTGTCGAACGAGGATGGATCCGTTTGGATTGTGTTCAATGGGGAAATCTATAACTTCCGCGATTTGCGCCGCCGCCTGGAAGGGGCGGGGCACACGTTTCGCACGCGGAGCGACACGGAGACGATCGTCCATCTCTACGAGGATGAGGGCCCGGACTGCCTCCGCCACCTGAACGGCATGTTTGGGCTGGCGATCTGGGATCGCAATCGCCAGCAAGTGATGATTGCGCGAGATCGTCTCGGGCAGAAGCCGATGGTGTACCGCTGCGAGCCCGGGCGGTTCCTCTTTGCCAGCGAGTTGAAGAGCCTTCTGGAAGTCCCGGGAGTTCCCCGTAAGCTGGATCCCGTTGCACTCGATCTCTACCTCACCTACCAATACGTCCCTCATCCGCACACGATTCTCGAAGGGTTCAACAAGCTGCCCCCAGGACACTACGCCGTCTGGCGGGGCGATCAGATGACCGTCAAGAGTTACTGGCGTCCCGATTTCAATCTGGAACAGCGCCGCAGCCCGGCCGAGGATCGTGAAGAGCTCCGCGCCCTGATGACCTCCTCAGTCGAAATGCGTCTTCAGAGCGAAGTGCCCCTGGGAGCCTTCCTTTCCGGAGGGATCGACTCCACAGTGGTCGTGGGCTTGATGCAGCAGCTCAGCAACCAGACCGTCAAGACCTTCTCGATCGGGTTCCCCGTGGCCGAATACGACGAGACCCGCTACGCACGGCTGGTTTCGGAACGTTTTGGCACGGCGCACGAAGAATTCCAGGTCGAGCCCAATGCCCTGGAGATCCTGCCCAAGCTGGTCTGGCATTACGACGAACCCTTCGCCGACAGTTCGGCCATCCCCACGTGGTATGTTTCGGAGATGACGCGTCGCCACGTGACCGTCGCCCTCACCGGTGACGGTGGCGATGAGCTCTTCGCGGGGTATCCCCGCTACAAGGCAGTCGCCCTCGCACGCTGGTTCGACCGCTTGCCGTGGCCTGCCCGGGCCGCCCTGGCTGGTCGATTCTGGCAACGACTGCCCGCCAGCCCCCGGCAGAAATCGATTCGCCGCCGATTCAAGCGGTTCACCGAATCGCTCGCCTTGCCCCAGTGGTCTCGTTATCTCGGTTGGATTGCCATCTTTAACGAAGCACGGCGAGCCGAGCTCTACAGTGACGATTTCCTGGCGAGGCTGCCCGACGAGGATCCCGAGCGTTTTCTGCTGAAGGCTGCCGCGCAATGCCGGCAGCGAGATCCGGTCACTGCCACGAGTCTGGTTGACCTGGTGACCTACCTGCCCTGCGACCTGATGACGAAGGTTGACATCGCCTCCATGGCCCACAGCCTGGAATGCCGGCAGCCGATGCTCGATCATCGGGTCGTGGAATTTGCCGCACGAACTCCACTTGTGAGAAAGTATCGCCGCGGAAAAGGAAAGCGTCTTCTGCTCGAAGCGTTCGAAGACCTGATTCCTCACGAAATCGTCCACCGTCCCAAGATGGGGTTCGGTGTTCCCTTGGACCACTGGTTCCGCGGGCCCTTGGCCCCCTTTGCGCAAGAAGTCTTCTCCGATTCCCGTACCCGACAGAGGGGATTGTTCGATCCGGCTGCCGTCGATTCGCTCGTTGAAGAACATCTCGCCGGTCGCTTCGACCACGCCTACCGTCTCTGGGCCCTTCTGCTGCTCGAACTCTGGCAACGAGAATGGCTGGACGGCTGATCGCCCGGCGCCCTTTCAAAAAGCCAGCTTTGGGGTAACGATATGCCGATTAGGAGGACCTTGCGTGTCGGAGTTGCGCTCTTTGGAGATAATCGCCAGAACGCTACAATGACGGAGGCTAAGCGAGCCGAAGTGATTTCAAGGAAACTGCCAGACCCAGGCCGGCTGATTCGTCCCGGCATATTTGCGGTCGGAGGGTTTCCTCCTCAACAGGGGAACGGGCCAGACCGAAGCGGGGTGCAGGGACGTCGTTCGGAGAATAGTCCCCCGTTGTGCAAGTCCGCGTCCGAGAGAAGGGGCACACTGAGGAGGTCGTAATGCGGGACCATGTGGTCGCAGTCATTCTTGCCGGTGGAAAAGGATCGCGTCTGGATCCCCTCACACGGGATCGGGCCAAACCGGCCGTACCTTTCGGGGGCGGCTATCGGATCATCGACTTCACCCTTTCGAACTGCCTGAACAGCGGCATACGGAAGATCCTGGCCTTGACCCAGTACAAGGCGATGAGTCTCGACCGCCATATCAATATGGGGTGGGGACGCTATTTCTGCCGGGAGTTGGGCGAGTTCATCGACGTCGTCCCTCCGCAGCAGCGAATCGATGAAAACTGGTATCAGGGCACGGCCGATGCCGTTTACCAGAACATCTACACGATCGAGAAGGAGAATCCCAAGTACGTCGTCATCCTGGCCGGCGATCACATCTACAAGATGAACTACAAGAAGCTGGTCGACGCCCATATCGCCAATCGGGCCGACATGACCGTGGGAGCCCTGCCTGTGGCCAGGGAAGAGGCGGCCGGAGCCTTCGGCGTGATCGAGGTCGACACGGAAAGTCGCGTGATGGGCTTTGAAGAAAAGCCGGCCGATCCGCGTCCCGTCCCCGGCGACGAAGCCAATTGCCTCGCCTCGATGGGGATCTACGTCTTCACGGCCCGATTCCTCTTCGAGGAACTCTGCCGCGATGCCACGCGCCGCGGCAGTCGCCACGACTTCGGAGGCGACGTGATCCCCGCAATCATCGACACAAATCGAGTTTTCGCTTACCGGTTCATGGACGAGAATCGCAAGCGGGAAGCCTATTGGCGCGACGTGGGGACTCTCGACGCCTACTTCGACACGAACATGGACCTCATCAGCGTCGATCCCCAACTGAACATGTACGACGACCAGTGGTCCATACGGACCTACCAGCCCAACTATCCGCCTCCCAAGTTCGTTTTCGCGGGAGATCAGCGGCGAGGGTTCGCCGTGGACAGCATTATCTGTCCGGGCTCCATCGTCTCGGGAGGACGGGTTGAACGATCGATCCTCGGCAACGGAGTTCGAGTCAACAGCTTTGCCGCGGTGGAGGATTCCATCGTCTTTGCCGGTGTCGACGTGGGCCGTCACGCCAAAATCCGTCGAGCCATCGTCGAAAAAAACGTGGCCATCCCCCCCGGGGTCGAAATCGGCTACGATCACGACTTGGATCGTTCCCGGGGGTTCACCGTCACCGACGAAGGGATCACCGTGATTGCCAAGAGCGACGGCGCCGACCATTTTCCGGACGTCACGGACGACTGATCTCGCGTACTGGCATGCCACTCAACGGCCGGGTCCCGGGAAACCGGGACTCGCCTCCCAATTCAGGGCGGAACTTGACACTGCCCTTCTCACCGCTCAGAATCCCGAGAAGAAGATTGTGGGGGAAGAGCATCTTCTTGCCCGGGTAGGGTCTCTCTGCAGGGCAGAAGTTGGTTGTTCTCTCCCTTCCCTGAGCATCCGTTTTCTCTCCGCCGACACGAAAGGGCATCGCTGATGGCCACGAAACAACCCGCCAGCCGTTCGACTGCATCGCGCCGTGAGTTTCTCCAACGGAGCGGAAGCGCTCTTGCCGGTGTCGCCGTGGCGGGCGCCATGACACCTCGCGTGCACGCCTCGGAGAGCAACACGATTCGGGTGGCCCTGGTCGGATGCGGCGGACGGGGGACCGGGGCGGCTGCCAACGCCTTGAACACCAAGGACCAGGGCCCGGTTAAACTGGTGGCCATGGCCGACGTCTTCGAGAACCGATTGTCGGGAAGCCTCAAACGCCTGAGCAAGCAGTTCCCCGACCAGGTCGACGTTCCGCCCGAGCGGCAATTCCTCGGTCTCGACGCCTACAAGAAGGCGATCGACCTGCTCGACGGCGACGACCTTGTCCTGCTCACCACTCCGCCCGCCTTTCGTCCCTTCCACGTGGAATACGCGGTCGAAAAGGGACGGAACATCTTCATGGAAAAGTCCTTTGCCGTGGACGGTCCGGGAATCCGCCGGATCCTGGCAGCAGGCAAGAAGGCGAAAGAGAAAGGCCTGAAAATCGCGGGCGGACTCATGAGCCGCCATTACACGCCCCTGGAAGATGCCGTCAAGCGCGTTCACGACGGCGCCATCGGCGACGTGATCACCTGCTGGGCCTATCGTGAACACGGTCCCGTGGGCTTCACTCCCAACGCAGGCGATTTGAGCGAAATGGCTCATCAGATCCGCAACTACAGTTGCTACACGTGGGTCAACGGCAGTTTTCTGCTCGACTGGCTGATCCACAACCTCGACGTCTGCTGCTGGGTGAAAGGGGCGTGGCCGGTGTCGGCCCAGGGACAGGGCGGACGGCAGGTTCGCGACAAGGCCGACCAACTCTTCGACCACTACGCCGTGGAGTACACGTTCCCCGATGGCACCCGCCTCTTCGGCCAGGGGCGTCACATGGCGGACTGCTGGGGCTTTTTCGGCGACGTGATCCACGGCTCCAAGGGCGCCGCCGTACTTGGCGAAGGCATCAAGGTTCCGGTGATCTACAAGAGCCACAAGCAAGCCAAGGACAATATCGCCTGGCAGTATGACGGGCCCTCGGTGAACGCCTACGATGTGGAACATCAATTGCTGTTCGATGCGATCCGCAACAACAAGCCCTACAACGAGGCCGAGCGTTGCGCCTACGCGGCCTTGACGGGCATCTTGGGGCGTATGGCCGCCGAGTCGGGCAAGGAAGTCACCTGGGACGAGGCCCTCCAGTCCGACCTGGTGCTCGCTCCGGGACTCGAAAAGCTCACCAGCCTCGACGATCCGGCCCCCGTCCAGGCCGACGCCAACGGCAACTATCCCATCGCCATGCCCGGCTTCACCAAGGCGTTCTAGAGGCGGCCCCTCGAAGGGATTGCGTATTGGGTGGGTGGCACGCTCAGAGTCAACCTCGGGGTCTGCCGTGATGAGTCCGGCGGACCCATAAAAAAAAGGGCCTTGCGGCCCTTAGTGGTGGATGACGATTGCCGGTGCGAGCGGCGCCTTAGGTAGGCGCTTGGGTGCGCTTCCGGGTCCGCCGAGGGGTCTTCGTCACGCTCCATTCCTTCGTCAGCGTTTCGAAAATCTCGGGCGATTCATAGCGAATGATGTTCTTTCCCTCGGGCATGGGGCCGATCAATCCACGGAATACCGGGAGGCCTCGCAGTCCAAGGTCGGTGCTGCAGTCGTCGATGCCGATCTGCATGTGGCGTTTGAGCAAGTCCTCCTGACTATCGTAGTCCCGGATGCGGATTTCGCCGTTCGTTCCCCGGGTCACGACTCGAAAGGTGTCTTTCTTCATTCAGGCGTCCTTCTGGAGGGAAAGCGGGCATAGGCCCACACGTCAGAGCGAATCTAGGGATGTCTGCATTTCCTTGCCGACTCTCGGGCATTGGAGATGCAAGCCTCGATAGAAGCGTGTATCGGACGGGACTGGAACCCGATACGAACGAAATTCCCTCGCGCCACACAGCGGAAGCATCCGCAAGAACCGGCGCATCGCGCATGTCAGAAATGGCCCGTACCAATCGGACCAGACGCCAGACTCAACCGTCCGGTTGTCCTAGCTGTGCGGGCTGGAACCGCCCCATCGCTGCGAAACCAGCGAAGATTCCGCCAGTGCCGATTGGAGAAAAACCTGGAGTACAACGTGCAGATCCGTATTGGTAAGAATTCCCACAAGTTCCGATTCGTTCAGAACCGGAAGGCAACTGATCCCTTCCTCCACCATCAACGTGACCGCCTGATCCAAGGGCGTCTCCGGTCGAACGGTCACCAGATCCCTGCTCATCAGGTCTCCCAGTTGAATTCCGGCCAGAACGGACCGCTTGGGCGCCTCCTGGGGACCAAAACAACGAAGGACATCGCGGTCGCTCACGACCCCCAGGAGTTGCTCCCTGTGGTCAACCACGAGAACATGGCGAAAGTGTTTCGCATGAAAGAGTTCCACCAGTTCCAACACGGACGTATCGGGAGAGACACAGGAGGGCTCCACCGTCATCGCGTGCGCCACGCAGAAACCGTTGCTCGTGTCAGCAGCGAGGGTTTCTCGGAGTTGTTTTCGCTTGATCGCGATCCGATCCATGTTTCGTGCCTTTTTGTCGCTCATTCGGCCCCTTTCCACTTGGTTGCCCAAGGTTAGGTCGTGTTCCTGCCCCGGTCAAATCGGGGGGAAGATATGAGGGCGACAGAAAAAATGGGAGATCGACCAACAAGAAGGACCGCTCACGAGAGGGGGGGATTGGTCTGGAGTGGACGTCCGACTTTCGCTAACCTGCTGCGGTTTGCCAAACGATCCCCTTTCCGCGGCTGACTCAACGGATTGATCGATGTCGAAACGCCTGTCTCTCATTCTGCTCCTCGTCCTCGGAATCGGGGGATACTATTTCTTCACGCACTCTTCGGACGAACGGCTCGAGGGTTTCAAGCGGTCCCTGCATGGCCTCATGAAACCGGCGGCACGCCCCGCCACCGGCTCCGAGGCAGAGCCTCAGGCGGCGATCGGATCCCGAAAAACAGTTCGAATCGCCTCGGCCAATTTCGGGCCTCTCGATCACCAGAAGCTGACCAATCGTGAAGTGGCTGCCAAGCTGGCAAACATCATCGGTCGCTTCGACGTAATTGCCGTCCAGGGAATCTGGGCCCACAACCAGGGCATCGTGTTGGACCTGCTGGAACAGGTCAACCGAGACGGCAGAAACTACGACTTTGCCATTCCCGCTCGCGTCGGGCGCGAGCCTGTTGAAAAATACGCGGCCTTCTTCTTCGATCGCTCCATTCTCGAAATCGACCGTAGCACCGTGTTCGAAGTCGGCGATCCCGGTCAGGTCTTCCTGAACAAGCCCCTGGTCGCAGCCTTTCGCGTCCGCGGCCCCAAGCCGGAAGAAGCCTTCACTTTCACCCTCGTCAACGTGGAGGTCGATCCCGGCCAGACGCAGCTCGAGTTGAACCGACTTGCCGACGTGTTCCGTGCCGTACGTGATGACGGACGGGGTGAAGACGACGTCCTCCTTGTTGGTTCTTTCGCTGCCGCTCCACCCCATCTCGGCAGTCTGCAGCGCGTTCCCCTCATGTGGTCCATCTCCGATCGACCAACCACAACGCTCGGGGGAACGACCGTCGACAATATCCTGTTCGAAAGCCACGCCACGGTCGAGTTTGCCGGACGTTCGGGAACGCTCGACTTGATGAGTGTTCTTGACCTGTCGGTGCAGCAGGCGAGCCTGATTTCCGAACATCTACCTGTATGGGCGGAATTCAGTATTTACGAGGGGGGGCAAGTAGGCCGCATCGCCGGCGCGCCGAGCCCCCCGCCCCGCTAGCGTGTTGGTCAGCTTGACTAGTTTCGCAGCAATTCACTCCTGTGGCGGGGGAGTGAGCGAACTTTGTCTCGCTTTTTGCTCTCCTTTCGGGCCTTCATGCCTTAGAATAACTACGGAACGGAGTACGGGCTCGCCTGGAAGCGTTTTCACCTCGACACAACTCGCACTGCTCGAAAAACGGTGTTCAGGTCCGGTTTGGTTCGCACGGGTGAACGCAAGAAAAAGGAGGAGCAGCCATGCGTTGGTGGGAGATCGAGGAATTCGACGATTGTGACATGTTCGATCCGGTTCGCATCGAGCGCAGTCCGAGAGTTGAAGACACAGAGGCCGCCGTGTTCGAGGCGATATGTCACACGGCGAGTCCCGGGCCCTTCGTGATTGACGATCAAGCGAGTGGCGAAGGCACGGTCGTGGCCTCCCTTCCCGATGGTCGCTTGATTATCAGTCTCGGCGCCGCTCCACCGACCGAGGAAGACGGTCCCCTCCAGGCGGACGCCAATGCCCGCCTTATCTGTGAGGCCCGCTGCATGATCCTTCGCCTGCTCCGGGATCGGGAACGATGGTTCGAACGGGAACGGGATCTGCTTGACCAGATTGCCGTGCTCAAGAGTCGAGTCGGACAACTCGAACATGAAACCGAGGGCGGCTATTTCGATTCGCGTTTCACGCTCCCACGGTGACCATGGAACTAACCGAACGATTCTCGTCCGCCGTGAGCCTGGCGCTTGACCTGCACCGTACTCAGAAACGCAAACTCTCGGGTACCCCCTATGCCGCCCATCTCCTTCGGGTGGCAGGCATGGTGCTGGAAAACGGCGGCGATGAAGACACGGCCATTGCCGCCGTGCTTCACGATGCGATTGAAGACCAGGGCGGTCCGTCGACACGAGAACTCATCCGCAGCCGCTTCGGCCAACCGGTGACTGCCATCGTGGACGAGTGTAGCGATACGGATCAAATTCCAAAGCCTCCGTGGCGCGAGCGGAAGGAACGCTACCTGGCCCACCTGCCCGTCGCTTCGCCCTCGGCTCGCCTCGTTTCGGCTGCCGACAAGGTCGACAACCTGCGTTGCCTTCTCGCATCCTATCGACAGACCGGGGAGGCGATCTGGGAGCACTTTCGCGGCGGACGGGAAGGCACGCTCTGGTACTACCGCTCGGTCTGCCGGATTCTCCAGCAGGCAGGCCCCGCCGTGCTTGCCGAGGAGCTTGCTCAGACGCTGGGCCGATTCGAAGAAGTGTTGGGATCGGGAGCCGATCGTTAAGCTATTCATGGGCGTGGACGGTCAACTACCACGCCCATCGCTTCGCTCTGAGCGTGCCACCCACTACACAATGCCTATGGCGGTATCAGAGACTCTCGATTCGGCGGTCAGAAGGGTTTGACTCGCCCGTGACACGATGGGTACTCGTTCCCCTGTTTCTCAGAAGCGGGCTACCTTTGCCGCTCGGCTTCTGAGGTCGGCGGGAGTTGTGACCAAGAGCCGGGCTAGCTTCGCAACCTCGGTGATCAGGCGGCCTGATCAGAGATGGCTGGTTCAAGAGCCCGGCTATTCTGCTTCAACCCGGCTTCGTCCAGGTCGGCGTTACGCGAAGCGGCCGACCTTGTTGATCCGGGCGTGTACGTCTTCCACGACCCAGTGCATGATGCAACTATGGAGGCTCTCGGCCATTCCCATGTCCGTCAGGTCCACGTGGAGTCCGTCGTCCTGGAGTTGCTTGAGCTTGCCTCCGTCGTAGCCCGACAGGCCGAAGACCTTGAGTCCGCGCTGCTTGGCCCACTCGACTGCCTTGATGATGTTCGGGCTGTTGCCCGAGCCGCTGATGGCCACCAGCAGGTCGCCAGGCGAGGCGTATTGCCGCAACTGTTGGGCAAAAATCTCCTCGTAGCAAAGGTCGTTGCCCAGGGCCGTGATCCAGCTCACGTGGTCGGTCAGGCTGAGCACGCGGATCCGCTTCTTGCTATCGTCGTGCATATCCTCCGGCCGGAGAACATTCTTGCCGAGGTCTTCACAGAAATGGGACGCCGTGGCGGCCGAACCGCCGTTGCCGATGACGAAAACGAACCGCTCGTCCTGCCAGGCCGCGTACAGAGCTTCCGAGAACCGCTCGATCGCCCCGCGATCCAGACGCTCCACTTCCTCACGGAGTCGTTCCACGTATTCGTTCACATCGAGTTTCAGGCCAAGCATTCCTCTTCGCTCCTCGCGTCGGGTTCATTTTGTCAGGGCGTCTGCTCGTCGCATTGCGTCCAGTGATCGCGGTCGAGCCGGCATCGAACCACTTATTCTCCGTGACAGGCGGCAGAAGATCAATCGGTGGAGGACCCCGGGGGAACTGCAATGTCCATACAGCAGGTTAGGGAGCCTGGACCAAGGGGCGGGCCGGGTACTGCCACACAGGCGTTTCTGACAAGTCGAGCGCTCATCACGGCGGAGCGTGATGGCTACTATTCTTGACTTTGCGGTTCTCCTGTGGACAGCCTGGAGCTTTGCAGCCCCCCTCCAAGTGGGCTACAATATGGGTTCCCCCAGCACGAATGGACATCCAGCAAGGACGAAGACGCCCATGGATCTTTTTGACGCAATTGCCAGGCGGCACAGCTACCGCGGCTCGTTCACCGCGGCAACGATTCCCGAAGCGGATCTGCGCAAGATCGTGCAGGCCGGCATCCAGGCGCCCTCGGGCAAGAATGAACAGACCACGTCCTTTGTGATCGTCAAGGATCCGGACACGCTCCAAAAGGCGGCAGGAATCATCAACCGGCCCGTTTGCCAGACCGCCCGGGCTATGATCGTTTGCGTGACCGATCCGCGGCCCGTGTTTCACGGCGAATCCTTCCACGCTGAAGACTGCGCCGCGGCCGTGGAGAACATGCTGCTGGCCATCACGGCCCTGGGCTACGCCACCGTCTGGCTCGACGGCGTTTTGCGTGTGGAAGGTGTTGCCGAACGTTTGGCCAAGCTCCTGGCCGTGCCCGAAGACCGCATTGTTCGGATCGTCCTGCCCCTCGGCGTGCCCATCGAATCCTGCTCCCAGAAAGAAAAGCTTCCCTTCGATCAGCGGGCGTGGTTCAATCGATACGGGGGTTGAGAGGTAACCTACGACGTATTGCAGAAGAAAGACTCACATGTCCAATACACCGAGTATTCAACGTCGCCAGTTCCTGCAGACCGCTTCCACGGCCGCCGCTGTCGTCGCGGCCGGCGCGAGCCGATCCGGGGCCGAGGAACCGTCCAAGCGGCGTCCCAACGTCGTGTTTCTGTTGGCTGATCAGTGGCGAGCGCAAGCCACCGGCTACGCCGGCGATCCGAACGTCCAAACGCCTCATCTCGATCGCCTGGCCGGTGAGAGCGTTGATTTTGCCAATGCCGTGTCGAGCTGTCCCGTCTGCTGCCCCTACCGTGGCAGCCTGATGACCGGCCAGTATCCGCTTACGCACGGCGTGTTTCTCAACGACGTGCAACTGGCAAGCGAGGCGGCCAGCATCGCCGAGGCATTCAACGGGGCCGGCTATCACACCGGTTACGTCGGCAAGTGGCACCTGGACGGTCGGGGCCGCTCCAGTTTCATTCCTCCCGAGCGGCGTCAGGGCTTTCAATACTGGCGAGCGGCCGAGTGCAGCCACAATTACAACAAGTCGCACTACTATGCCAACGATCCCGAGAAGCACTTCTGGAAAGGCTACGACGCGATCGACCAGACGGAAGACGCGAGGCGTTATCTTCGCGAGCATCGCGACGAGCCCTTTGCCCTGATGCTCTCCTGGGGTCCGCCGCACAATCCCTACCAGACGGCGCCGGAGGCCTTCCGCCGACGTTTCCGCCCGGAAGACATCCAGCTTCGCCCGAACGTGCCCAACGAGGTGGCCGAGGCAACCCGGCGGGACCTGGCGGGCTACTACGCCCACTGTGCGGCTTTGGACGTGTGCGCCGGCCGAATCATCGACGAACTCGACGCCCTGGGGCTGGCCGACGACACGATCCTGGTCTTCACTTCCGACCACGGCGACATGATCGGCTCCCAAGGCAACCAGCGCAAACAGCGGCCGTGGGATGAGGCGATTCGCGTGCCCTTCCTGCTCCGTTATCCACGCCTGCTGGGCCGGGAGGCGAAGAAGATCACGCTCCCGATCAATTCGCCCGACATCATGCCGACCTTGCTCGGTCTGTGCGGAATCGACGCGCCGGAGACGGTGGAAGGCGTCGATCGCACCGACCTGATCACAGGCAAGACGGCCGACGGAGACGAGGCCGCCCTGATCGCATGCCCCAGCCCCTTCGGGGAATGGACGCGCAAGAAGGGCGGTCGCGAGTACCGCGGCGTGCGGACCCGCCGTTACACCTACGTTCGCACCCTCGACGGTCCCTGGCTCCTTTACGACAACCAAACCGACCCCTATCAGATGAACAACCTGGTCGGCAAGTCGGAATACGCGGGGCTGCAGGCCGAATTGGAGGCCAAGCTCACCGCTCGCCTCGCGGAAACGAACGACGAGTTCCTGCCCGGCCCCCAGTACATCGCCAAGTGGGGTTACAAGACGGATGCCGAGGGAACGGTTCCGTACCGGAATTGACAAGTCCTTGGCAGCAGGGAGTGCCCATGAGCATTCGATTCCAGTGGACCGCCGCGGCCTTGCTTGTCTTGTTTCTGGCGGGTGAGGCGGCGGCGCAGCGCGAGGTGAACCGGCGTTACACGGAGACCTCGCTGGGGCCGTTTCCGCCGGAGGTTCGCGAGTCGGCCGTGCTCAGTCCGGACGGACGGCACGTGGCCTACATTCAGTCCGGCGCCGATCAGCGTGTCGTGCTGGACGGCAAGCCCCAAAAACCCTTCGATCGCGTGGCCGGCCTGGAGTTCAGCCGCGACGGATCCCGCCTGGCCTATGCAGCCAAGCGCGGCGATCGCTGGTACGTCGTCAGCGACGGCCGGGAATCGCCGGGCTACGAGCGAGTGGGGCTGCCCCATTTCAGCGCCGACGGCGCCAAGCTCGCATTTGTGGCCCTGTTGGACGTGGGGAAGCGGACGGTCGTCGTCAACGGCCAGGCTGGCCCCTCTTACGACGTGATTTCCGGCGGACTGATCGAGTTCAGCCCCGCCGGTGCCCGCATGGCCTACGGCGCCGTTCGCGACGGCAAGTGCTACGTCGTCAGCAACGGCGAGGAACTTGGCCCCTTCGACGACCTCGGCACGCGAACCGGTTACCGATTCTCACCGGATGGAGCCCGGCTGGCCTTCGTGGCCTTGGTGGGAGAGGACCTCCACGTGATCCTCGACGGGCGCCGCAGCCCGCCGGCCTACGACGTGGGCGACCTGATCTTCAGCCCCGACGGGAAGCAGGTGGCCTACACGGCCCAAGAGGCCAAGGGCGGGCCCTGGTTCGTCTTTCGCCACAACGAGAAGCAAGGGCCCTTTGAAACCATTGGCGACGGTTCGCTCCAATTCAGCCCGGACGGGGCACGCCTCGCCTATGCCGCGCAATCGAAGGGTCGCTGGTCGCTGGTCCTCGACGGCCAGCCAGGCGAACCCCACGAAGGAATCGCCGAGATCTGTTTCAGCCCGGACGGAAAACGCCTGGCCTACGTGGCCCAGGACGGCGACTCGGAGGTGGTTGTGATCGATGGCCAGGAGCAAAGGACGTTCGACGCGATCGGCGGCGGATCGCTCGTCTTCAGTTCCAACAGCCGCAGACTGGGCTACATCGCTCGTAGCGGCTACGCCCGCTTCGTAGTGATTGACGGGACGCGGAAACCCCGCCACACGATGGTGGCCTACTTGAACTTCAGCCCGGACAGCCGCCGCTACGCCTACGTTGCCCTGGATGAAACCGGCGCGTTCACCGTGGTGGACGACTTGGCGGGGGCCCATCGATACGAATCGGTCTGGAACCCGCCCGAGGCGAAACTCCTGTTTGATTACCGCAATCGATTCCACTACATTGCGGTCAAGGACGACGAAGCGTTTCTGGTGGAAGAAGAGATCAAGTAGGGGGGGCGACGATGAGGGCTCGGGATTTCGCGGGCATCGTTTTGGGGATCGGTGTGGTGCTGGCATGTTGGAACGGCACCGTTCGAGGCGACGACTCGACGTGGCAGGTTGGGTTGGCAACGGTCTGCATCACGCCCGAGGAACCGGTCTGGCTCTATGGCTACGCGGGCAAGAGCCGTTTCAAGCCCTTCGACAGCATTCTCGACCGGCTTCAGGCCTCGGCCATGGCGATCCAGAGCGAAGGCGGCAGGCCGGCCGTGCTGATCGTGGCCGACCTGTGCGTGCTCCGCGAACCGGAAGAGACGGCCCTCAGCAAGGTGCTCACGGCCAAGACAGGCCTTGCACGGGAACAGATCCTGCTGAACTGGTCCCACACGCACTCGGGCCCGATGATCGGATCGTCCGACACGAATCGCTACCCGATCTCGGACGAAGACTTGAAGAAGACGGAGGCCTACACGGCGGCCCTGTGGGAGAAACTGGCCGAGGTGGCCGCGGCGGCCCTGGCCGATCTGAAACCGGCCCGGCTCTCGTGGGGCGTAGGCCAGGCCGGCTTCGTGCAGAACCGGCGGGCGTTCCACGAGGACGGCCGTTATCGCGGCATGGCCGCCAATCCCGATCGCTACGCCGATCGAACTGTGCCCGTCTTGCGAATCGACGACCTGGAAGGCCACATCCGCGGGGTCGTCTTCGGTTGCGCTTGCCACGCGGTCACCCTGGGCGGAAGCAGCAACAAACTCTCGGGCGACTACCCGAGCTACGCAAGAAAGGTCATCCAGGCCCGGTTCCCAGGCGTGTCGGCCTTGTTCGTCCAAGGGTGTGGGGCCGACGCGAATCCGGACCCTCGCGCCAACGCCGATCAGGAGGAGTGGGTCAAGCGACATGGGCAGGCCCTGGGTAGCGAAGTATGCCGGGTGATCGAGGGGCCAGTGGAGCCGATCCGTGGGCCGCTTCGTGTCGACTTCGCCCGGATCGACCTGCCCATGCAGCCCGCACCGGACCGGGAGGAGTTGGAAAACCTCGCCAAGGGACCGTTCTGGCAATCGCACAATGCCAAGCGAATCCTCGAAGCACAGGAGCGAGGGGAACCGGTTCCCGCCTTCTACCGCGCGCCGCTCGCAGTATGGCAGTTCGGTGAAGACCTGACCCTGGTCGCCATCTCGGGCGAAGTCGTTTCCGACTACGTGCCCCTGGTAACAGAGGTGCTCGATGCGAAACGGATTTGGGTGGCCGGTTACTGCAACCAGGTGTTCGGCTATCTTCCCTCGGCGAAGGTGGTGCGTGAGGGCGGCTACGAAACGCTTGGGCTCGTTTCCGCCCACATCGGCTGGTTCTCCGCCGATGCCGAGAAGGTCCTGGTGGACGCAATCTGCCGGATGACGAAGGGGGATTCGGCCGATGATGAACGCTAACGGGCGCTAGTTTGGGGATGGAAGATAAGTCGTATCGCGATGGAGTTGGAGAGGAATTGGCGAGGAGGTAGGAGAGAGCTTTTTTTCAGAAGCCGGGCTACGATCGTTAGTCAACTGGTGACGCAACCTGGTTTGAGGTGGTCAGTTCAAGAGCCCGGCTTGTTCTGATTCAGGAGCCCGGCTTATCCTCGTTGAAGTCCCAATCGCGTTGTTTTCCGAAACCGGTGAACTCCACCTTGCGGCCGTGGAGGCGGACGATGGCGAAGGCGTTGTTTTCCAGCCCGGCGCCTTCGACCATAGCCCTGAGTGTGCAATAGGGGATGCCGCCGATTCGCGCCAAGCCTCCCCAGTGCATGTGGCCCTGGAAGACGGCGACAACATCGCCGGAGGCTTCGAGGATCGCCCGCACTTCAGGGGCGTTCTTCACACCGTGGGCGTCGTTCTCGTCGTTCAGGATCTGGTGGGCGAAAACGACGGTGGGGCGGCCTTTGGCTTTTGCCAGGTCCTGGGCGAGCCACTCTTGTTCCTTCTTGGGAATCCAGGTCTTGGTCCATTGGAAATTCCCCGGTTCGTAGGAAGTGCCGTCCTCAAGGAAGTCGGCGTCGAGAATGACGAAGTGATAGTCGCCCACGTCGAAGGAATAGTAGGTTGGCTCGGGCCGGCGGTCGCAGCCGGTGAGGAACTCGGCCTTGGTCAACGTGTCGACGCAATGGTTGCCGAGCACATAGTGCTTTGGGCAGTCGATCGTGTCGAAGACTCGGCAGATTGTTTTCAGATATTCCCGTTCGGCTTGCTTGGAAGGCCCGGCGTTGATCAAGTCGCCCAGTTCGGCCACAAAGGCGACCTTCTGACTTTGAAACTCCTTGATGGCCGCGGTCAGCTTGGGAAGCGAATCGCGGTAATAGCGCGTGCCCTTGGTGTCGGCGTCGGCGTAGTGGACGTCGGTGACGAGGCCGAAGGTCAGATCTGCCGGGGCCTCGTCCGCTCCTTGCGCGGCCGAAGCGGCCAGGGGGCAAATGCCAGCGGCCGCCGTGGCGAGCGTTGCCTGGCGAAGGAATTGGCGACGGTTCTCGCGGGAGGTCGTGAGGTTGTCAGAGTGGTCCATCATCCGTCATTCCGATCAGCGAGCCTGGGGTCTGGAAATGCTGCCACCCAGCCTAACACAGAACTTGCCTGCTGGCGAGATAGCTGGTAGCCCGGCTGCTGGACTGTGGCATGGGCAAAGCGGGGTGCGGCTCGGCGGGGTTACCAATTGCAGCCGGGCTCTTGGTGATGACGGGGTTCGGTTGATGAGTGTTTGGTGCGTTGAGAGTTTCAAAAGCCCGGCTTCGGTGGACGGGGTTCTGGACGGGGCGACGGCTGCTGAAGTGGAACGGCGAGAAGCCGGGCTGGGCGGCTGGCTGGCAGTACGTCAAGAAACGGGCTCGGCGCCTCTCCAACGAGAGACGCCGATGCGTGGGTTCGAATGGCTCGATGGACGGCGGCAGGGATGCCACCGGTACGGTGGATGGACGGCGGCGGGGTGCCGCCGCGAGGGGGACGCTCACGCCAGCATTTCTTCGATGATATGTTCGGCGAGAGCATTGAGGATCGCGGCATCGAGCTTGGGAACCGCCTCTTCACCCGGGTTGGGTTGAATGGCCAGCACCGTCAGGTTCTCGGCGTCGATCCCGGTGAATTCCGACAGGTTTCCCCGTTGGTAAGGCGCGAGGCAGCCGGGGATCCTGCCCGTGTCGGATGTGGTCAACACGAAGACACGATCGCTTTTCATCGTCTCGCGAAGGACGCGGGTATCGGTCAGTTTGACATCACCCAACCCGGTTTCCAGCGGCAGGAGCCGGTCGAGCAATTCCGTTCGCAAGGCGAGGCCAAGTCCGGCTTCTCGCTGCAGCAGGCCGCCCGAGGCAAGCAAGGTCACCCGCGTGCCCTGGTCCGTGTCGACATGAAGGGCGCTGATGGGCAGGTTCTGCGAACCTCGGGCCGGCGCGGGAGATTTCGGCACTGCCGGCAGCCCGTAGCACGAATCGATGATGGCAAGGATCTCGTCGTCTTCCAGGGGTGGCACGGCGTAGTAGAACAATCGCTGGGCGCGATAAAGGTCTTGCTGCGGCAACTCGGCGGGAGCCACAACCACAACCTTCGCTTCGGGAACCTCCCGAAGCAGGCGTCCGACGATGTTCGGCCCGTCGACGCCGCACGAAGCGGCATCGAACAGCACCACGCCGCTCGTGCGTGCGGAGGCCACAAGGGCTTCCATGTCCGTGGGATCGACATCCCGCGCGGCACAACCGATCCCCGAAAGCTTGTCGCGGTAGAAGCGGCGGAAGTCTTGATTCACCGTGACGGCAAGGACTTCGCGTTTCTGCAAACGAGCTTCCTCGGATTCCAGGCGGGTGGGGGCGATCTTGGCGACCCAACCCAGCCCGCAGGGGTGATTCCACAGCAAGTCCGGGTTCTCGTTCAAACCCGAGTTGACGTCAACAACCATGCCTGTGATCGGGGAGGCAATGGTGACGGAGGCGCCGTTGGCGTCCGTGATCACGAACAGGGGCAGTCCCTGGTGAACAATCTCGCCGACGCGGGGCAGTTGGAGTTCGACGGGCGTGGCGTTCAGCTTGGGCACAACGCCACCCACGCGAACCGCAGCCCGATCTGCCAGGTAAGCCCACGCACGACCGTGGAAGACGAGGCTTTCCGGTTCGGTATCTGCCGAATCTTCCGGCTCCGCTGCCTTGGCCTCCACCTCTTCGTTGGCGGTCGCATCGGTGTGCAACAATCCGCGAACAGCCGAGGTGATTTGTTCGGGCGTGAAGGGTTTGGTCACATAGTCGGAGGCCCCGAGCCGGACAGCCGACGCGGCGTTCTGGATGCTCGGATAGCCCGTCATCAGAATCACGGGAGTGTCGGGCTTGGTCGCCCGCAGATATTCGAGGAATCGAATCCCGTCCATGTTGGGCATCTTCACGTCCAGAATAATGGCCGAGTAGTCGTTGTTCGTGGCCAGGTTGAGGGCCTCGGCTGCATCATTGCTTCCTTCCACGCGGAAGCCCTGACGCGAGAAGATTCGCTCGCAGCCATCGCAATAGACTTGTTCATCGTCGACGACGAGGAGGGTGGGATCGCTGATCATGATTGGGCTCCGTATGGTTTTCAAATGAGCATGAGGTTTTGTTTTTTCTGCCGCAGAGGGACATTCGCAAACCACGTGCCAATTTTCGAAAGACGCTGCAGCAAGCTCGAAAAGGCTATAAAGCAGGCGATTAGCGTATGTCTGCAACGAAAGAGACAGTTCCCATAGGCCCTTACGGTGTCCGGGTCGTGTCGACACTGTTCATGCCGGCAGGACAGTCCAACTCAGTCAGACAGGATCAATCGTCGCCTTCCCCGTCGCCCGCGTGGAGTCCGTACTTCTTCATGAGCGAGTGGAAGTTGGTGCGGCGCATTCCCACATTTTCGGCGGCCTTGGTCACGTTGCCCTCGGCTCGCGTCAGAGCTTCGTTCAGATAGCGGATTTCCATATCGCGCACGGCCGCCTCCCGGACTTCCTGCTTGAGCTGTTTGAAATCTTCCCAGGCCTCGGGAAGGGTGGTGACGGTGGCAAGCGACTCGGTTTGGCGGATTTCGCGGGGTAGATGGCGCATTTCCACGCGATTGGAATCGCAAAGGACGGCGATTCGTTCCACGATATTGCGGAGTTCCCGAACGTTTCCCGGCCAATGGTAGCTCTCCATGTGCTGCATGGCCTCGGGGGTGAACCCGCGGACCTGGGTCATGGATCGCTCGACGAACTGGTTCAGAAAGTGGGCCACGAGGATGGGGATGTCGCCCTGGCGTCGGCGAAGGGGTGGCAGGTCGATGGGGACGACGTTGAGACGATAGAAGAGGTCTTCGCGGAAGTCTCCCTCGGCCACCATTTCGGAGAGGCTTCGGTTGGTGGCGCCGATCAGGCGGATATCGACTTCGGTTTCGGCGGTGTCCCCCACCTTCTTAACCCGCCGGGTCTCCAGCACGCGGAGGAGCTTGCCCTGGGTCTCCATACTTATGTTGGCCACTTCGTCGAGAAAGAGCGTTCCCTTGTGGGCGGCCTCGAAGAGCCCCTGCTTGGTCGAGATGGCCCCGGAAAACGAGCCTTTCACGTGTCCGAACAGTTCGCTTTCCAGGAGGGAGGGCGCCAGGGTGCTGCAATCGCAGGCCAACAGGGCGCGGTCGCCCCGTTTGCTCAATCGGTGCAGGGCGCTGACGATCATTTCCTTACCGGTACCGCTTTCCCCGGTGATCAGAACGGTGGCGTCGGTGGGCGCCACACGTTTGATGAGAGAAAAGACCTTCTGCATAGGTGCGCTCTCGCCCACGATCCCTTCGAATCCCTTTTGAACGCGCAGTTCCTGACGGAGGGAGGCAATCTCGCGCATCATGGCGGAGCGGCTGGCGACTTTCTCCAGCACCATGATCAGTTCGGGCGGAGAGAAGGGCTTGCTGAGGTAGTCGGCGGCCCCGGCCTTCATCACTTCCACGGCCGACTCCACGGTGGAATAGGCAGTCATAACGACCACTTCGGTGGAAATTCCGGCCTCTCGCATCCGGTTCAAGATGTCGAGTCCCGTGACCTTGGGCATCATCAGGTCGAGAAAAAGCACGTCGAACTTGCCGCTGAGGGCCTCCTGGAGGCCCTGTTCGGGATCGGAGCAGGCACGGACCTTGTGGCCTTGGCGACTCAGCGCGCGGGAGCAACTCTCGGCAATGGCGGCCTCGTCGTCGATGACCAGGACCTGTTGCGATACGGTGCCTTCGGTCACTTCCGATTGGCTTGTATTCATGGTTCTTCTGCTCTCTGACAGGGGCCCTAAGAGTCCACAACACCTAGACGCTGTCTAATTGAATTGTACACCCAGGCGAGTTGATCGCCAGTTTTCGGGGTAAACGCTTGGGTGACCGTCGTTCTGAGGCACAAGTCGTGTAATACAAATATGTTACAGACAGGACTTGTCCCCAGAAACGGCTTCGTGCGGCGAAAAGAACGCTTGCTGGAGCTCCGTGTGGGAGGGTTTTTCCTCATGGCACGGTTGTTGCAAAGCTTTGTATCCGTTCGCCGTCTGACAGATGTGCGAACCGTGTGCCGCGCTCCTGCACGTCCTCACTGCCGGACAGCTCCAAGCAGCATGGCAGGCGGCCGATTGCCCCCAACCGCGGATGACGCCCTCCCCGCACTTTCTGGAGTGCCTCCAATATGGATGCCTTGTGGAAACCCGACCACGCTTGCGACGAATCACCTGCCACTGCGCTTCTCGCCGTGCTGCCGGAGACGTCGGTTCCCGCTTTGGAGAGGGGCCTGGCCCTGCTGCCTGGCCGGGATCCTTCGCGACGAGGTCGCGAGCGGACGCGGGATCAGGGCACGCCGGCTCGCGGACGTCACCATATTCGCGTCTGTCGTGGTCTGGCCTGCCATGTGAAGGGCTCGGCTGCAGTGCTTAATGCCCTTCAAGAAAGCTTGGAAATCGAGCCGGGTGAAGTAACGGCGGACGGGAGTTTCAGTCTCGAAGTGGTTTCCTGTCTGAACGCGTGCGGAATGGCGCCCGTGATCGCCGTGAATGAACAGCTTTATCCCGGCATGACGCCCCATCAAGTGAACGAGCTCATTGCCGTCTTACGGGAAGCCTAAACCATGCCTCAGGGATATGTCACCACGATCCGAGAGCGATGCCGGATGTGCTACACGTGCATCCGCGAATGCCCGGCCAAGGCCATCCGCGTGAAGGACGGCCAGGCCGAGGTCATTCCCGAGCGTTGCATTGCCTGTGGCAACTGCCTGCGGGTCTGTTCGCAGCAAGCCAAGCAGTATCCCGATTCGGTGGGCGACGTGGAGGGTCTGCTTTGCGGCACGCGCAAGGTGATGGCGTGTCTGGCCCCGAGTTTCCCGGCGGAGTTCCACGAATTTCCCGAATCCCTTCTCGTGGGAATGCTCCGCAAGGTTGGCTTCGACCATGTTTGCGAGGTTTCTTTCGGGGCCGATCTGGTGGCCAGACGCTACCGCCAGTTAATCCGCGAAGACAACGACCAACGCTATATCGCCACGAGCTGCCCCGCGGTGGTGGCCTACATCGAACGCTTCTACCCGAGCCTCGTGTCGTCCTTGCTGCCGGTCGTGTCGCCCATGGTGGCCACGGCCCGAGCGGCGCGGCGGCTTCACGGCCAGGACGTGGCGATCGTGTTCATCGGCCCCTGCGTGGGCAAGAAGATGGAAGCCGACTCCGACACGCTGGCGGGCGATATCGATGCCGTGCTCACCTTCGGCGAACTGCGTCGCATGTTCCGGGAGCGGGGAATCGAGGCCGAGAGCGTTGCCAAGAGCGATTTCGATCCGCCCCATGGCGGGCTGGGCGGGCTGCTGCCGATCGGTCGAGGAATGCTTCAGGCCGCCGAATTGCCCGAAGATCTCAAGTCGGGCGACATCGTCGCGGTCGAGGGACACAGCCACGTTCGCGAAGCCATAAAGGAGTTTGCAGCGGGAGACCTGGGAGCTCGCTTGCTCGAGGCTCTTTGCTGCGAGGGTTGCATCATGGGCGCCGGGATCGAGAACCGTCTGCCCTTGTTCAATCGGCGCCGGCGGGTTCGGGAGTATGTTTGCCGCCGGGAGCAGCAAGTCGACCGCAACACGTGGCAAGCAACGGTCGAAGGAATGGACGACCTCGACTTGGCCCGCATTTTCGAGGTGGAGGACCAGCGAGCGCCGACGCCGGACCCGGAAGAGATCCGGGCAATCCTTGCCAGCATGGGCAAGCACAAGCTGGAAGACGAGTTGAACTGCGGGGCATGCGGGTACGAGACCTGCCGGGAACACGCCATCGCCATTCACCAGGGCTTGGCCGAAGACGCCATGTGCCTGCCCCGGACGATCGAACAGTTGAGCCTGGCTCTCGATCAGGTCGAACGCTCGAACCAGGAATTGGCCAACGCCCAGGAAGCCCTCGCCCAGTCGGAGAAGCTGGCCAGCGTGGGCCAGTTGGCGGCGGGCGTGGCCCACGAGGTGAACAATCCGCTTGGCGCCGTCTTGATGTACTCGCACCTGATGCGCGACGAGTGCCCCAAGGATTCGCCCATGCGGGAGGATATCGAGCTGGTCATCGAGCAAGCCGGACGGTGCAAGAAGATTGTGGCTGGTCTGCTCGACTTCGCCCGCCAGAACAAGGTTGCTCGGGAACCCACCAACCTGCACGAACTGGTCGAGCGCACCGTTCGCACAATCCCTGTTCCCACCGGAGTCAAAATTGAAGTGACCCAACTGAGCGATTCTCCGGCCGCCGACGTCGACCAGGACCAGATCGTCCAGGTGTTGACCAACCTGATCGACAACGCCGCCGACGCCATGGCAGGCGAGGGAACAATCCGCATCAAGCTCAACGGCGACGAGCGGGGCGCCCGCTTGCAGGTTTGCGATACGGGCGAAGGCATTCCGGATGAGAACCTCAAGAAAATTTTCGAACCATTTTTTACCACCAAACGCGTGGGAGAAGGAACGGGCCTGGGCCTGGCCGTGACTTACGGGATCGTCAAGATGCACGGCGGCAATATCCAGGTCGAATCGAACAGCCGTGCGGACCAAGGTCCCACAGGCACCACCTTTACCGTAACCCTCCCCCGACTTCGCTAGACTTCGACGAGCCCACCCATGATTACGCGACAGCTCCTACTTGCCGATGCCGACCCCTATATGCGGGCGATGGTGAAGCGCAGTCTGGCCAAACGCCGACTACGGATTCCCGGATTTCGCGATTCGGTGTGTTTCGACGTTGAAACCGTCACGTCCGACGACGAAGCGATTCGTCGCATTGCCCTCGACCCTCCCGATATCGTGGTTTTGGAATGCCGGGCGTTCGGACTCGACGGGCTCAAGATTCTGGAAGCGATTGAGGAACTTCATCCGGACACGGTCGCCATCGTGGCCACCCTTTTGCCTTCGATTCCCGCCGCCGTGGAAGCGACCAAGCTGGGCGCCTTCGCCTTTGCGGCCAAGCCGCTCTCCGAAACGCGACTTCGCGAGCTCCTCAGCCAGGCCACAGCCGCCCAATTGGACTACTCGGTGCGGCCGCGACGATTCTCGACCGCCCCACTGCGCAACGCCGTTCACGGCCTTGCCAAACTGCCCGCGGCCCTGGCCCACCTGGCCACGACCGCCATTTCCCTTTATTGACGCGCAACTGCACTTCGAGGAAATAACCATGCTACGACAACTTGTCACGGATCCGCCGTCTTCGTGGGAAGAAACCCAACTCATCCTCGATCGCGAGAGGACTAGTCGAACCGCGCTGCACCAGCCGAAGCGCCCCGCCGCGAAGGCCGCCTGGAAATCGATCGCCCTCCGGAAGGGCCTCGATCTGCCCATCTCCGGAGGCCCGGCCCAGACCATCTGCCGGGGGAACTCGGTCACCCAGTTGGCCCTGATTCCGTCCGATTACAACTTCCTCAAACCGCGACTTGCGGTGCAGGTGGGAGACCAGGTTCAAACCGGCCAGACGCTCATGGTCGATCGCAAACGGCCTGAGATTCGTTTTACCTCGCCCGGGACCGGTCGGATCACGGCCATCCATCGCGGAGCCAAGCGGGTTCTGCAGGCGATCGTGGTGCAGCTCGAAGGCGACGAGGAAGTAGAATTCTCTCACTTCCTTGCGGAAGACCTGGACAAGATCGACGCCGACGCGGTCCGCCAGACGCTGCTCGAATCGGGGCTCTGGACGGCCCTGCGACAACGTCCCCTTGGAATCGTCCCCTCGTCGGACACGCAACTGTCTTCGATCTTCGTCACCGCGATCGACACCCACCCGCTGGCTGCCGATCCGAGCGTCGTCATCGGCGAGCGAGCCGATGATTTCCGCAACGGGTTGCGCGTCCTTACCAAGCTCGGCCAGAAGGGCCTGTTCCTCTGCAAGGCTCCGGGCAAGCCGTTGCCGGGAATGGAACTGGATGGCGTGAGGACGGTCGAGTTCAGCGGCCCGCACCCGGCGGGCTTGCCGGGAACCCACATCCACCTGCTGGACCCGGCCCGTCGCGACAAGGCGGTGGGCTACGTGAACTATCAGGACGTGATCGAGATCGGCCACCTGTTCACCACGGGGCGTCTCGATCCGAGCCGCGTGATCGCCCTGGCCGGACCGAGCGTCCGCGAACCTCGCCTCGTGCGCACCCGGATCGGGGCCAACGTGGATGAGTTGATCCAGGACGAGTTGGGCGACGCCCCAACCCGCGTGGTTTCCGGATCGGTGCTTGGCGGCCGACACGCGGAAGGCCCTTTCAACTATCTCGGACGCTACCACCTTCAGGTCTCGGCCCTTCCGGCCGGCGGCGAGCGTGAGTTCTTCGGCTGGGTCGCACCGGGATTCCGAAAGTTCTCCATCAAGAACGTGTTCGCGGGAAGCTTGTGGAGGAACCGGCTGCGTCCCTTCTCCGCCTCGCTTCACGGCGGACATCGGGCCCTGCTGCCGATCGGCAGCTTCGAGCGGGTCATGCCGCTCGACATCCTGCCCTACTTCCTGCTCCGGGCCCTGGCCGTCGACGACGTCGAGCAGGCCGAAGCCCTGGGCTGCCTGGAACTGGATGAAGAAGATCTGGCTCTCTGCACGTTTGTTTGCCCCGGCAAGGGTGACTACGGGGCCATGCTGCGAAAGAACCTGGAAACCATCGAAAGGGAAGGCTGATGCGACCGATACGCTTTTTGCTGGATCGGACCGAGCCGCTGTTTCGCGAGGGCAAACCCCTGGGCCGGCTCTACCCGGTCTATGAAGTCATCGACACGTTCTTTTACACGCCCGGCGACGTGGCGGAAGGAAGCTGCCATGTGCGCGACGCCATCGACTTCAAACGAGCGATGTCCGTCGTGCTGGTTGCGCTCGTTCCCTGCGTCATCATGGCCATGTTCAACACAGGCTACCAGGCCCATCATGCGATGAGCGAACTGGGCATCAGCCAGGTGCCCGGCTGGCGAGGCGTCGTGCTTTCGGTCGCTGCCCCTTACGTGCTGCCGGGGTCTGCGCTTGGGAACCTGCTTCACGGCGCCCTGTACTTCGTGCCCATCTACGTGGTCACCATGATTGTCGGCCTCGGTTGGGAAATCCTCTTTGCCGTTGTGCGAAAGCACGAGGTCAACGAAGGTTTCTTTGTGACCGGCCTGATTTTTCCGTTGACCCTGCCCGCCTCGATTCCCCTGTGGCAGGTGGCCGTGGGCATTTCATTCGGCGTGGTGTTCGCCAAGGAGATCTTCGGCGGCACGGGTCGGAATTTCCTCAACCCGGCGCTGGCCGCCCGGGCGTTTTTGTTCTTCGCTTATCCGGGGCAGATCTCCGGCGACTCCGTCTGGGTCACTGTCGACGGATTCTCCGGCGCCACCCCCCTGGCTCAAGCGGCCTCCGGAGGCCTGGAAGCCGTTACGGCAACCACGTCCTGGTTCTCGGCCATGATCGGAACCGTTCCCGGATCGATGGGAGAAACGTCGGTGATCGCCTGCTTGCTCGGCGCCATAATTATGGTCGCCGCAGGAATCGGTTCCTGGCGGATCATGTCGAGTATGCTGGCCGGGGCCATGGGCGTTGCCACGCTCATGTACCTGGTGGGCAGTCCCACCAACCCCGCCTTCAGCATCCCGCCCCATTGGCACCTGGCCCTCGGAGGCCTGGCCTTCGGGCTGGTCTTCATGGCCACCGACCCGGTGACCGCGGCCATGACCAACACGGGCCAATATCTCTACGGCCTGTTGATCGGGGCGATCATCATCCTGGTGCGGGTCATCAACCCGGCTTTCCCCGAAGGCACCATGCTCGCCATCCTGTTGGGCAACGTCACCGCTCCCCTGCTCGACTACTACGTCGTGCGAGCCAATATCCGCAGGAGGGTACTCCGTCATGCCTAAGGAATCACCAATCCGCGTTCTCGGCGTTGCCACCGTGGTCTGCGTGGTGTGCTCCGTCGTGGTAGCCTCCACGGCCGTGGGCCTGCGACCGATCCAGCAAGCCAACAAGCTGCGTGACAAGCAGCATTACATCCTCCAGACAGCCGGCCTCTACGGAGCCGGAAGCGAGGGCGACCTGTCGACCCTGTTCGAACAGGTGGAAGGTCGCGTGGTCGATCTGGCAACGGGTGAATTTGTCGAAGACCTCTCGCCCGACGACTTGGCGGGGCGGGAACAGAAAAAAGAGCTGCGTCCCCTTTATATGGTCCGCAAGAACGGCGCGATCGAACGGCTCATCCTGCCGGTTGAAGGAAAAGGGCTCTGGTCGACCATGCATGGGTTCGTCGCCCTCGGGGCGGATCTGACGACGATCGAGACTTTTTGCATCTACGATCACGCCGAAACTCCCGGCCTGGGCGGCGAAGTGAGCAGCCCCCGCTGGCTGGCCCTTTGGGACGGAAAGACGGCCCTTGGCGAGGACGGGCAACCGGTCATCGAGGTGATCAAGGGAGCGGTCGATCCGGCCAGTCCCGAGGCCGACCACCAGGTCGACGGGCTCTCCGGCGCCACGCTCACCGGGCGCGGCGTGACCAATCTGCTCCATTTCTGGCTCGGCGAAGAGGGCTACGGGCCCCTGCTGACGAATCTCCGCAAGGGAGGCGACCATGTCGAAGGCATCTGACACGCTTCTGGAACCGGTCCTCCAGCGCAACCCGATCGGCGCTCAGATGCTCGGCATCTGCTCGGCCCTGGCCGTCACGACGAAACTTTCCACGTCCTTGACGATGGCGTTGGCGGTCACCTTTGTGCTGGTTTGCTCCAACGCCCTGTTGAGCGCCATTCGCCGGTTCATCCCCTCTTCGATCCGCATGATCGTGCAAATGACGATCATCGCGTCCCTGGTGATCGTCGTCGACCAGATCCTCAAGGCCTACGCCTACGATCTCAGCAAACAACTGTCGGTCTACGTGGGCCTGATCATCACCAACTGCATCATCATGGGCCGCGCCGAGGCCTTCGCCATGAAGAACGGCGTCGGCCTGAGCATCCTCGACGGCCTGGGCAACGGCCTGGGCTACAGCGTGGTCCTCCTGGCCGTGGGCGGTGTCCGCGAACTGGTTGGTTCGGGGACCCTGCTGGGCTACACCGTCCTGCCGTCTACCGCGGCCGGAGGCTGGTACATGACCAACGGCCTGTTCCTGCTCTCGCCGAGCGCGTTCTTCCTGATCGGCCTGCTGATCTGGGCCCTGGAATATCGACGTCAAACCCTCGCGGCGAAAGGGCGCTGACATGTTCGAACACTATTTAAGCCTGTTTCTCCAATCGATCTTCACCGAGAACCTCGCGCTGGCCTTCTTCCTCGGCATGTGTACCTACGTGGCCGTGTCGAAACGGGTGGAAACGGCCACGGGCCTGGGCATCGCCGTGATCGTTGTGCAGACGATCACGTTGCCGGTGAACAACCTGCTCTACCACTATGTTCTCAAGGAGGGCGCCCTGGCCTGGGCCGGCTATCCGGACCTTGACCTGAGCTTCCTGGTGCTGATCTGCTCGATCGGCGTGATCGCGGCCATGGTGCAGCTCCTGGAAATGGTTCTCGATCGTTTCTTCCCGGCCCTCTACAACAGCCTGGGGATCTTCCTGCCCCTGATCACCGTGAACTGCGCCATCCTGGGCGGCTCGCTGTTCATGGTGGAACGGCAATATAACGTGGCCGAAAGCGTCGTCTTCGGCTTGGGCTCCGGCATCGGCTGGGCCCTGGCCATCATGTTGCTCGCGGCCGTGCGTGAAAAGATGCGTTACAGCAAGGTTCCCAAGGGACTCGACGGCCTCGGCATCACGTTTATCACCGTGGGCCTGATCGCGATGGCGTTTATGGCGTTTTCGGGAATTGAACTATAGTCAGGTAAATCCGAAATGCGAAATCCGAAACAAGCACGAAATTCAAATGAGGAAATGTCTCAAACCGCTAGTTGTCGCCTGCTGATCGTCTTGAACATTTGATATTCGTATTTTGAATTTGTTTCGGATTTCGATATTCGGATTTCGCATTTCATATTGTTGAGGAGTCTCCCATGGGAATCGAAATCCTCGCCGGCGTGGCCATGTTCACGATCATCGTGCTGGCGTTGGTCCTGGTGATCCTTTCGGCCCGGTTCCTGCTCGTTCCGAGCGGCGAAGTCAAGGTCCGCATCAACGACGATGACGATAAGACGGTCACCGTGGCCCCGGGCGGAAAATTGTTGACGACGCTGGCCGCCAAGGACATCTTCCTGCCCTCGGCGTGCGGCGGCCAGGGCACGTGCGGCCAGTGCAAGTGCCGCGTGCTCGATGGCGGCGGCGACATCCTGCCCACCGAACGCGACTTCATGACCCGCAAAGAAGCTCGCGAGGGCATGCGGTTGGCCTGCCAGGTGCCGGTCAAGCAGGACATGGCCATCGAGGTCGCCCCCGAGATCCTGGACGTGAAACGCTGGGAATGCACGGTCCGTTCGAACCGCAACGTGGCCACGTTCATCAAGGAACTGGTCCTGGAACTTCCGGCCGGCGAAGAGGTGGCCTTCAAGGCGGGTGGCTATATCCAGATCGAATGCCCGCCCTACTCGCTCTCCTACAACGAGTTCGACATCCCCGAGAAGTACCGGGCCGATTGGGACCGCTACCAGCTCTGGCGTTACACCTCCAAAGCCGATGCCGTCACCACCCGCGCCTACTCGATGGCCAACTACCCGCAGGAGAAGGGGCTGATCAAGCTCAACGTGCGGATCGCCACGCCGCCCCCGGGAAAAGACGACGTGCCGCCGGGCATCATGTCGTCGTTCATCTTCAATTTGAAGCCGGGCGACAAGGTCAACGTGTTTGGGCCCTTCGGCGAGTTCTTCATCCAGGAAACGCCGGCCGAGATGATCTACATCGGCGGCGGCGCCGGCATGGCGCCCCTGCGATCCCACATCTTCGAGCTTCTCAAGCACCGTGATTCCAAGCGGAGGATCTCGTACTGGTATGGCGCCCGAAGCCTTCGTGAGGTCTTCTATGCCGACGAATTCGAACGGCTTCAGGAGGTTCATCCGAACTTCCGCTGGAACCTGGCCCTTTCCGATCCTCAGCCCGAGGACAACTGGAACGGCCCCACCGGCTTCATCCACAACGTGCTCTTCGAGAATTACTTGAAGAACCACCCGTCCCCCGAGGAATGTGAGTACTACTTCTGCGGCCCGCCCATGATGAGCGACGCCGTGGTGAATCTCCTGGACAATCTCGGCGTGGAAAAAGAGAATATTTTCTACGACGATTTCGGAGCCTGACGCAAAGGGTCGTCTCATGCGAACAGCCGCTCTCATTCTGACACTGGTATTGACGGGTACCGGATTGCTCTTCGCCTTGGGCCGGTGTTCCGACCAGGAACAGCCGGCTCGCGGCGAGGCAGCCTCGTTCAGCGGCGCCACCATGGGCACGACCTACTCGGTCAAGGCGGCCGGACTGCCAGCCCAGACGGATCTGAAGCATCTGGCCGATGAAATCCAAGCGTGCCTGGACCAGGTCAACGGGCTCATGTCGACCTACGATCCTGAGTCCGAATTGTCCCGCTTCAATGGGAGCGATTCGATCGAGTGGTTTCCTGTTTCCGCAGAGACGGCTCGCGTTGTCAGCGAGGCCATTCGGGTAGGACAACTCACCGACGGGGCTCTCGATGTGACGATCGGGCCGGTGGTCGACCTGTGGAGTTTCGGTCCGGCGGCACGCCCGGAAGGCGTTCTTCCCACGGAAGATGAGCTTGCCGCGGCGCTGGAGTCGGTAGGCTACGAGCGTCTGGAAGTGCGTCTCGATCCACCGGCCTTGCGCAAGCCGTCATCGGCGTGCCATGTCGATCTCTCGTCACTGGCGAAGGGTTTCGGCGTGGACCAGGTCGCCGACCGTCTCGAAAAACTTGGCGTCACCCGCTACATGGTCGAAGTGGGCGGCGAGATCCGCACGGCGGGTTCGAATCCCGCGGGAATACCGTGGCAGATCGCCGTCGAAGTCCCGAACACAACCGGCCGGAGCGTCCAACATGTTGTCGCCCTGGGCGATCGCGCCATGGCCACCTCGGGCGACTACCGCAACTACTTCGAGCAGGACGGCGTTCGCTTCTGCCACATTATCGACCCGCGAACCGGTCGGCCCGTCGACCACCGCCTCGCCTCGGTGAGCGTGCTGGCGGATAACTGCATGGAAGCCGACGCTCTGGCCACGGCCCTGTTCGTCCTGGGAGCCGAGGCGGGCATGGACCTTGTGACAACTCAGGGAATCCCGGCCCTGTTCGTTGTCCGCACCGATGACGGTTTTGCTGAACTGCCTTCGTCCACCTTCCCCACGGCCCAGCCATGATCCCCTTTCTCGCCACGTTCGCCGCGTTCAGTGCCCTGCTGTTCGTCACCTGGTCGGCAAGCTTGCGCTCCAAGAAACAGCACGAGTGTTCGTGCAGTCGTAGCGAGCGGCTCCTGTCAAATTTCGAACGGACCCACCCGCGATCCGGGCGAGTTCGCCCGGCGCCGGAATGCGGCTCGGTGGTGCTGATTCCGCTGGACAGTATCACGATCCGGAAGACGTGAATGGCTGGACCGTCTCTACAACGGACTTTGTAGGAGTATGGCCAAGAGTGTGTCCGGCAGAGCGTCAGCGGGTCGACCGGTCAGCCGAGCCCCAGGATCTCGAATCCGTCGCGCTTCTTGCGTCCCACGAACGATTGGGCTTCTTCATCGTCAACGATCGTTTCGCGAGCAGGGTCCCACTCGATTTTGCGGCCGAGTCGTGCCGCAATGCCCGCCAGGTGGCACGTGGTCAGTGCGCGGTGGTGGCTGAACACATCGGAGACCGGCTGCCGTCGCGCGGCCATGGCCTCGAAGAAGTTCCGCACATGAGCCGCCGAATCGAACCTGACGGGATTGCCGGCGAGGGAGTCGTTGCCGTAGACCGCCTCGATCGCGCCGTCGGGGAGAGGATTGTCCTTCAACTGATCGACGGGTTTGCCGGTCAAATTGCCACGGCTCACGAAGATCCGTCCTTCGTCGCCTTCGAAGAGGATTCCATTTCTCGCATGGCTTCGGATTCGCAGTTCGACGCCGCTGGCGTATGAGACCTTGAGGTCAAATTTGGTGGCCGTATTGTAGCGGTCGTCGACCGTCGGGTAGCCGTTCTCAAACGGAACGGGGTGTTCACAAACGAGGGGTTCGACCGACAGGGGCCCCTCGGCCAGCTTGCCGAGTCCCCACGTGGCAATGTCCATGTGGTGTGCTCCCCAATCGGTAAGCTTGCCGCCGGAATACTCGTACCACCAGCGGAACTCGTAGTGGCAACGCGAATAGGCGTTCACTTCGTTGGGGGCCGGCGAGAGCGAGCGATAGGGAGTCTCGGGGGCCGGGCCAAGCCACTGGTTCCAGTCAAGTTCTGCCGGGGCGTCGGCCAGCGGGATCGCGGGACTGGTCGGGCCGCCGCCAATTCCGCATTCGATCGTTCGGAGCCGCCCCAACCTTCCGGCACGGATCAGGGCAATCGCCGTGAGGAAACGCAAGTCGCTTCGCTGCTGCGTGCCGACCTGCATCACGCGGCCCGTCTTGCGGCAGACCTCGCCGATCTGCTGTCCCTCTTCGATCGTGAGCGTCATCGGCTTCTCGCAGTAGACGTCCTTGCCGGCGAGCATGGCCTCGATGGCGACCTTGGCATGCCAATGGTCGGGCGTGAAGCAGAGCACAGCGTCGATGTCGTCCCGTTCGAGGATCGCTCGATAATCGCTCGCCGCGTCCGGTTTTTCACCGCCCCACTTCTCGACAAGAGTTTGCGCCGCTTCCATGCGCCGCCGGTCGACATCGCACACGGCCGCATAGTTACCAAAGGATGCGAAACGGGGGCCGGCGCCGTAGCTTCCGCCGTTGGCCAACTGCCATCCCCAGCGGCTGCCGCAGCCCACGAGGCCGAGACGCGGGCGGGTGCTGGGGGTTTGAAATCCGGGGGCGGGCGAGGCCGCCGCTGCGAGCATCCCCGCACCGGTCATGGCGATCGAGTGACGCAGAAAACGACGTCGGCTGCATCGGCGGGGCATGGAAGGGTCCTCTCGCGGTTTGGTTCTGGCCGAAGTTCGAACTGGAATTCCGGGGCGCAAGTCTAGTTGAGCCGAGAAGGGGGGTCAAGATATCGAAAGGCCTTTGGCTCCATCAAGTTGGCGACCATGCCTGGCAAACCCAAAGAACGGCCGCCACCTCGACGAGCAAGGTGGCGGCACGGAATGGTCCAGCGATGAGTGCGATGTGGAACTAGTTCGGCAGCTCAACGGGTTGTTCGTCGTCGATCACCCCGAGAAGCTGGTAGGTGCCCAGCACATCGATGCTGTTATTGAAGTTGTTGTACCCCGAATTTCCTCCGGCGGCGGTGCCGTTGTTGAATTCGATCGTTTCGCTGATGAACCTCACCGACCCGTCGCACATGGCGAAGTTGGCTCCGCCGGGGTGGCGACTGCTAAAGGCATTGTTGGTGGTGGGGTGGTTCAGTTTGTAGGCCGTGCTGCTTCGAACATTGGCGCCTGTCCCCAGACCGCCTGGACCTGCCCAGTTGGCAGAGCCGTTTGGTTTTGCTTTTTCGCCGGCGGCGAACGTATTGGAGGTGCCGTCGAGAACGTCGCGGAACCTCTTGCTGCTCAGGCCGTAGAGCAAGCCGTTGTTGTCGGCCGAAGCAGCCCCGCTGCGGGCATAGAAGCCGCTGCAGGCGACGTAGTTGGCCGCCGCGGTCTTGTAGCCGTCGACGGCCTTGTTCAGATCGTCGATGTTGTCGGATGGACAACGCATACCTTGGAGTTGCGTTTGAAGCAGGTCTTGAACCGGGCCGAGACTGGGATCGGTGTTGTGCGCAGTCCACCAGAGATTGAACTGCTTCGTGTTCAGTTCGTCGTGCAACGGTTGCTGCTCCATGAAGGGCATGAGAAACACGGCCCAGCCGTAGCCGGAAAGGACACCGTTGTTGCTGTCGATCATCCAGCCGGGGCAGAAGGTCTTGTACGTGTCATGGTAGTTGTGCAATGCCAAGCCAATCTGCTTCAGATTGTTGGTGCACTGCGATCGCCGTGCCGCTTCGCGAGCCGCCTGCACGGCGGGCAGCAGCAGGGCAATTAGGATGCCAATGATGGCGATGACCACCAGGAGTTCGACCAGGGTGAAGCCGCGGCGGCCAGAGGCCGGGTTCACACCTTGAAGAGAAATTGGGTGACTCATAGCAAACCTCTCAGATAAAGAAAAGAATTGGCGCCGCGATTCTGCGGCTTGATGAGAGAGAAGACTCTGGCTGTTCCTCCAAATTGTCAGTTGGAAGCGCCGTTGCCGCTCGATTCACGAGTCCTGAAGAAGAAAGGATCTAGTTCGTTTTCAAATCGAAATCGTACGGGCCGCCGCCTTTTTCGACCGTTGCGGTCAATTCGGTTTGGGCGTTGTATTTCTCAGGAACAACTTCTTCAGTCGCAGTCGAGTTTCCGTTTTCGTCTTCCGTTTCCCCGCCGGTCGTAATCCGCACCTTGTGTTCTCCCACAATCGCCCCGGCCTGGTCCGCAGTGAACATGAGCTCGTAATGGCCGCTCGAATCGGTCTTCCCGTAGGAAGGGGAACTGTTGTCCGTGGGTTGGAACTCTACCTCCGCGTTCGCCAAGGGATTGCCGTCAAGGGTCACCGTGCCTTCCGCGCTCACGGTCTTCACCACGTCGCTGCTGCACCCGGTCGCGAACAGCAAGCCGGAAACCAGGATTCCGGCCGCAAGGCTCCCGGCGCTGATGCTGCTTGCCAGATCTTTGAGCATAGTCATTCATTTCCCTCCTGCGCTTGTTGATTGCCGCGAAAGTAATGCCCTTGGTGTTCAAGGGATTGCCTGTAAACCACTGGGATCTCGTTGGGCAGCCTGGCGGCGCTTATGCAACCATCCATACGCGAGGCGCATGACCGCGCAGACGTTTACGGACGGTCACAACAAGGGCAGCCCCTGGCATTTGCAGGGTCCCGTTGAGCCCGCTGGTGTCCCAAAACATGGAGGAGTTTGTCAGGATGTACCCAATTGAAAAGATGCCCCCCGGGCGCACAACGATCCCCCGGGTGAGAGCATACGAAGCGAACTAGAACCCAAAACATTCGCCCAGTATTTGAAAAGATCCCCACTGGGCATCCTATCAGTTATGGGGGCGGATGGCAAGAAACACTGTGGAAAATACATGTACAAGGAGCTTGCTGACTTATCGAGGCAATCTTGCCTGGCAACAGCATCCCCGCAAGGGGTGCTAAGAAGCGGACCCTCAACCGCGAAAGACACCTCGGGCGTTCATCTCCAATTCAACGCTGTCAGGTCGGGAAAATCTGTCCGACACGGCAGGAAAGGGAAAGAAACGTGGAACTGCGGAGCCGCCAAGCCAACTGGCCGTGTTCATCGATTTCTGCTCCGCAATTCCACGTTTCCTTCCCTTCCTAGAGGACCTAACTGGTAGTTTCTTTTTGTCCGCCTGCCTTGGTGCACTTTGGTGCCCATCCTGAAGCAATCTGACGCAGTCCGACCGATAGAACTGGGGGGGCTACTCAGAAGGCCCACTGGAACTGCGTGTGGAATCCGGCTCCGTCATTGTCCGGGAGAGTCTGGTAGGCAGTTTCCCGCCAGGTGAGCTCGAAGCCGATTCGGAACGTCGTGGTGATATCCCAGATGACGTTGCCAAAATAGGTTTCGTTACGGACCCGTCCGGTGGCGACGGTGACGTCTCGGTCGATGGGATCGTCGATGCCGTAACCGAGGTGGCTGTGCAGGCAGGGAGTCCAGTAGAAGTACGTCTCCAACCAGCCGCCCGAGGATCGGACGCCGAGCAAGGTGTCGTCGCTGATCGTCTGAAGAATGCCGCCGTTATACGTTCCCAACGTCTGGCCGGTGTAGAGTTCGCCCCGCAAGCCGAAGCAGTCTGTTATCTTCCACTTGGCGTCGGCGCCAAGTCCCCAGACGTCGGTCACAACGCGCGGGTCCGGCGGAAGGGGCGTTGTGCGGATCTGTCCGATGACGCCGGAGACTCCGACTTCGATGGGACGCGCGGCGGCGGCCCCCGCCCCTTCAAGCGGGCCGAGACCGAGGGCAACTCGCCCCTCGACGTTAGGCCAGCCATTGTCTTCACTGATCCGGAAATCCGGATCGATGGTCGAGGGAATGGGCTCGCTGAGAGCGGTCTGGATCGTCCATTGCGTGTCGGCGCTCGGGTGCAGGAATCGTTCCAGTCGCACCTGTCCTCGGAAGGCGTCGCCCGAGTTTCCGGAAGCGGATAGCGCGGAGAAGGGCAGGACGGTCGGGGTTCCCGGATTGAAGACGTCGAACTGGAGTCCGGCCGCGAAGCGCCAATCCTCGTTTTTCAGATCTCCCCAAGCCTGCATAGGAAGGACGCCGTACTTGTCGGCAATGACGTTGTCGTTGTAGAGCACGAAGGTAGCCAGTCCCCCCGACTGAAAGCATCCGACGGCGGGCCCGGTGAAGGCGGCGTTGAGGTTCGTCTGCCGGGCGTGGATGTCAAACGTATTCTGACTGAGTCCTGTGAGGGAATCCGGTGAGAGGAAGTAGGGCGTGCCCGGCGAAATCGGGCGAGGGCCGTTAAAGAGCATGTCGAGCTTGAGGGCCCCGAAGAAATGGATGTTGAAGTAGGGATTCAAGGTCGAGACCCGCGGGCAGTCAATGCAGGGAGCTTCCTTTGGCGGGCACAGGCAGCCGCAGAAGCCAGGCGAACAGCAGTTGCCGCATCCGCACGAGTTGCCACAGCCGCAGGAAGTACTGGCACATTCTGGTGTGCAGCTTTCGCAATTCGGGCTCTCAAGATTGTAGCCGGTGGGGGTTACCGGCGGGCCAACTTCCGGCAGTCGTTCAACGACCGACGATTCCCAGACCTGCCTCTCGGCATCTCGTTGACGAAGGTACGTCAGTTCACGCTGCATCTGGTCAATCTTGAGCAGCAAATCCGCGCGGGGCGTGTCGCCTGGCGTTGTTGTTTGTGCGTGGCATGGCACACTGCAGATGGCCGCGCAGAAAAATGTGACCACGACGCTTGTCTTTGAGGTCGCCCCACTCATGATAAGTTCCCCCTCGATATTTCAAACGAGAAGTGTCTTGGGGTGGGTGCCGTTGCGCATGCCCTGCCCAACGGGTCTACTATTCCTATCGTGGCGGTTGTAACGAAGAGTTCTGTCAGAAGACGGAAAGTGAGAGCTGCGTCGCAAACAGGCCCGCAGAATCGGAAAAACCTGCGGCGTGCAGGGGCATCGCGCCGGTGTTCCGTGGTGTTCCACGCCCACTGTGTTTGCTGGGGCGGATCAGATTCGACGAGGTCGCCGGCAAGACCGACAGGTCTACCTCGATCGAGTGGAGACGGCGTCTTGCCTGTCTGGCTCACCAGAAGCACAACTTGCGTCAAGGTCGGCACTTACGCGGACGCTTGATAGCGAATAGGGGATCGGCCCAAGTCGCAATTCGTTGTGGCAATCGTTACGCTGCGTCAAAATCCCGTTCCGGTTGAGGGCAAGATCCAAGCAGTACGGCCCCTGTACCCGCAAAAGTGGCATAATCGTTAAAGCCCCGCTCCAAGGAATGACGTTTCAGATCAGGGTACCCACGTGTTTTCGATTGCCGAAGCTATCGACGGATTGACTTTCTGTGCTAGCCACGAGCCGTTCGAGCAAAATGATGCTGGCGTTATTGGCACTGCTTGCGTTCGCAGCGGTGGCGAGGGGGGGCTACCCTGGAAGCGTCGAAAGCCGGTTGCAGCAGCTCGAGCAGGAGGTGGTGCGGCTCCGCGAGGAAAACCGGCAACAGCAACTGGAACTCGAATCGCAGGCACTCAGGGGGTCTGTGTTTTTGCCTGATCGCGCGCCGTCGAATGCCGCTGTTGCGATCCCAACCGCGTACGACGAGCTTTCTCCCATCGAGGTCACCCCCCCCCCCCCCCCCCCCCCCCCCCCCCCCCGGAATCGGGGTGACTCATTACAGCAGCTTGCTTCTGACGTGGAGGAAACGCGACTTACGCTGCAGCGTTTGGAAACGAAGGTCGACCAGCTTGGCGACAACATGACGGTAAGCTTGCTGGACAAGCAGTGGAGTGCGACCATCACCGGGGCAATGATCGGGGAGATGATCTGCTCCGAACAGCGTCCCATCATCCCTTCGGCGATCGTATTGCTTTCGCCGGATTGTGGTAATAACACGCCCACTCTCGATGTCCACGGAAAATCGAGCAAGATCGCGGTGCTCTTTCGAGGGCCGGATTACAAGGGATTTCAAACAGGCGGCGGAATGCTCGCCTACTTCTTCGGCGAGAATTTCCTGGCTGATATTGCCGGCATTAACTTGATCGGTGGATATGTGGAATTGAAGAACGATCGTTGGAGGTTCCTCTTTGGCCGTGCGGGCGACTTGATCAACCCACGACGACCGGACACGATCGACTTCAACAGCGGCAGAAACGCCGGAAACGTAGGATTCACCCGGGGCCAATTCCGCGCGGAACGGTACATCCCTCTCTCGTGCAATTCGCAAATCACGGCACAGTTCGCGCTGTGTAATCCGATCGCGACCGCCTATAACGGGAACCTGTCCGATCTGGTCGAAGACAACGGGTGGCCCCTTCTGGAAGGTCGGACGGTTCTTGGCATCGGACCCGTTACCAAGAAGTTCGGCGTCGAGCGGCGGCGATACGAAATTGGTGGATCGGGCGTGCTCGGTCAACTTCGCCATGCCACTGTGGGCGATTCCGGCTTGATCGATGTGTGGTTGCTTGGTCTCGACGGCAAGGCAGACTTGACGGATCGTTGCGGCGTGAAAGGGGAGTTCTTCTGCGGGCAAGCGGTCGGCAACCTCAATGGCGGCATCATGCGCTCGGCCAGCGGTTTGATCATGGCGCCCATGATCCGTCCGGCGCGACGGTCACGACGACCGGTAACTCGCTGAAGGTTGACGCTCACGTCGGCCCAGGCCGTCGAAGGCTGTGAAGTGAACTTGCGGCCGTCGAACCGGACCAATGTTTGCGACGTGAAAGGGCCGCCCGACGGCGTAATCGCCACGATCGGCCCCCGAGACCCGATAATGCAGGCGTGCCCGTAGCCGACCGTGCCGAGCGTGAACACGGCTTCGGTGTCGTGGGCATCCATCTTGATCGACCCTTCACCTTTTCCGTGGATTGTGCCCCGGCAGTGAAGTCCCACGATCGTTGCGTTCAGGGGCAAATCAGAAACGACCTCCTGCTGGGTTTCGTCTGTCAGAAACTGCCTCGAAATGCGGAAGACTGCCGCGATGCCCTTGGGCTCGGCGGGCGGCTCCTGCGCCGACGATGGTCGTCCAGCCAACCGGTTCAAGAGTTGCTTGATTTCGGGGATTGCCTCGTTCGCCGTTGCTTCGCCGATGGCGGCCAACTCGTCGGTTCGAGCGAATTCCGTCAATTCGAACGCGCTCACGTCCGGCTCGATGACCACATCGGCCGGTTCGACTCCGGTCGCGTTGACGCTCGTGCTTTGAACCAGGAGGCTGCGGAGGACTGTCTGGATCGTCGAAGCGCGTCGCATTCCGGAAAGGGGCGTATCGGGTCGGTTCCGGGCAAACTCGTTTTCCAATCTGGCACTGACGCTGACTGCGATGACGAAATTGCATCCTTTCGAAACGAGCACGTCGGCGGGGATGTTGTTGATGAGTCCCCCGTCGATCAACGCCTGGCCGGGGACGACGGATGGGCGTGGACAGGACGGGCAGGTTGATGCTCTCGAGAATTCCGTGAACGGCGTCCCCGCCCTGGCGGACGACGCTTTCGCCTCGTATGAGGTCGACCGTGACGGTATGCATCGGCAGGGGCACTTGTCCCGGCAATCATGTCCACGATGATCCCGCTTTCTTCCAACGCCTTGAGGACGCCGAGATGGGCCATTCCGCGTGCGGCCCCTCCGCCCAGGGCCACGCCGATTTTGATGCCGCGGGCCAGGTGCACCAACCGCTCGAAGCCGTTGAACAACACTTCGCCCTGGCTGCCCGACGGCGATCCAAAGGAGAGCTTGATGTCTTGGGAGGCAAGGTCTCGCAGTTCACTTGCCATCGGAGCATCTTCGCCGGGAGCCAGCAGCCAGAGCACACAAATTTTGTCCCGCCATCCCGGGGCGAGCGCTTCCACTTCCCTGAGACGCGGCACCGAAGCCTGCCAGTTCTGTGGGGTCACGCACCAGAAGACGAGTGGGACCTTCTCCAGCGTGTTGGCAGCACGCGCCGGGTCGATATCCGATGCGTAGTCTGCGAAGACACGGCCCGAGTCCAACCATTTTGCCACTTGAACGCGAACCTCGTCCACCGTCCAATCGTGGTCGCCGCGGAAGATCTGACGCACCTCTACCCCGTTGACTTGCTGGGTCACCGGCTGATCCGTGAAGAGCCCGAGCGTCTCTCCCAGTTTGATCATTCGACCAATCAACTTCTCGCTGATAATCCGCGTTTCGTCGCCCTGATGAAGAAAGGCCACGAGCCGGGGCGGGGTCGGAAGGCGGTCGTTGAACACCATTTGTTTGACCGATCCGGCCATGACGCGGGTGAAATTGACGCGGAACAGACCGTATTTCTTCGTTAACTCCAGGCCTCTCGTGTAGTCAAATCGCAGCAGGGTGGAGGGGTCCTCGGCGATGCATTCCATGGGCACCGGTTCGGCAAGTGCGGCGGCCAATCCGCCGAACTGTTCGCCAGCGATCTGGAATCTTTTCAGAACGACGTTGTCCTGCGCGTCGGTCACCCTGGTCAGGAGCCGGCCGTGAATGATCAGATAGACCGAGGTGACAGGATCATTGGCGCGATGTACGCAATCGCCAGGTTGACAACGGATCAGTTCTGAGCTTTCGGCGATTTCCCGCAAGGCTTCGTCGGTCAGGCCGTGGGCACAAGGGTGCAATCTAAGCAAGTCAACTTTTTCGTCGGTTGCGTTCACGTCTACGTTCCTCCGAGAAAACTCGCCGTTTCACTCGTGTCGAATGTGCCCCCGGTAGCCCGGAAGTTCGCGACGGATGTAGTCGCCGAAGCCTTCTTCCGGCGCGCGATTGGCAACGTCGTTGATCCGACTCTGCTGTTTCAGGGATTCGAAGGGCAAATTCTGGTCAAGGAATTTATGGTCGTACAGGAAGCGGTCGAGGGCGCCGTTGAACAGCATCTTCCAATCCCAGTGCAACCGAGCCCTCGCTTGCATGTAGATGCTGGTTGTGCAGTTGGTCGTCAATCCGTGATACCACCGTGGACGTTCCGCCAGCATGTTGATGCTGCTGGCGTATTCAAGGAAGAAGAGTTGCATCCCAAGAGGCTTTGGGTGGAGGTGGTAAAGATACAGGTCGAGCCCCTCCAGCCACTTGGTGCGACGCAGAATGGCGTCGCGTTCGTCGCTGACGACGTAGATGATTTCCTGCTGGCGATAGAGACTGCGAAAGAAAGCGTAGTCCTGGCCGGCGCGGTAGCGGACCTCGATGGAGATGCACACACGGCCATCAGGGCCAAAGTCGAATATCAACATGGGGTGGCACATCCACGTGGAACCCCAATACAGGATCAGGATATCAAGCCCCTGCAACTGAGAAAACCGATAGGAGCGAGTTTCGTAGCGCGTCGTGCTGTCCTCAAGGCCCCGATATTCCGTGTTGCGGACGTTCTCGATAGTGATCGTGTCGCCGTCAATGTCGACGCGGGGCAGTTGGGAGAAATCCACATCCCACACTCTGTCGTGGGAAGGCCTTTGGGAGAACCACCACCACAGAAAGGAGATACTGAACGTAAGCAGGGCCAAGAAGGGCTGCCAAGGGGGTTGCCAGAAGATGAAGATGGCCAGGGCCGCCAAGACCCAGGCGATGGCAAGGATACGGCCGACGAATCTGAGGCAACAAAGATCATAGAAGATGGCGCCGGCGATCCACATGACGAGGATGAAGGCGACAAGGTAGATCAAAAACTCGGTCAAAAACCACGCCATGACTATTGGTCCGCCAGAAGCTCTCGAAGTCTGCGAAAGTCTCCGGCCAGCAACTCGGCGACAGGACGAGTGCGGTCGAACCGTTCCAACAGGATCTTGATGGCCGCGGTCACGGGAGTTGCAAGGATCATGCCGATGATTCCCCTCCCGTCACGAGCGAGATAACCGTCTTGGTGACGATGTAGTTGCGTATTTTTGATTCGATTTCGGTCCAGATTTGTGAGCGGGATTGGGATTCCGTCTTGGACGAGCCGCCGAGGAGCAGGAAGAACATGAAGATGAGGACCATGGTGGCGCTGGCCAGGAAGTCGGTGAGAGCCGTGGCGAGATGGCTCAGACCCATCTGCACGTAATTGCCGGTGAACTCTGCCAGGTCGGGCGATGTTGCCGAATCCGGATCGCTCGCCGCTTCAAGATCCGCTTCAAGATTCTCGGTCGTCTCTTTGTCGAACGGCATCATGCTGGCTACCCGCTGGACAATCGCCTGGTAACGCTGCCGGTAGATGCCAGCATCGTTGAGCATGGTGGCCACGGAAAGGTAGACGAACAGCCAGAGACATGCCAGCAGCGCGAGGCCTCCCAAGAAGGCAACAGCGACAGCGACGATGCGCGGGGCGCCAAGACGCTGTTGAATAAGATCGAGAACGGGAGCGACCCCGCAGACCAGAAACAGGGCCAGAATGAAGGGAACCAATACGGGCCGCAGCCAGTAGAGGGCCGCCCCTAGCAGAACGGCGGCCACGATCATCTGACAGACGGTCAGTACGTGTACGTCGCTTTCCGCCGTTGGTTTCTCGTTCACAGACGGACCTCCCGCTGGCGACGGGATGGCCGACAGACTGCCTCCCGTATCGAGCTTGGAAGCCGAAGGGGGGAACGGCATGGCCCGGAAAATCGGGAAACTCGACGATCGGCTGATCCCAAAGGGAATGGAAAAGGTGTCGCTTTTGGGTAGCCGGCACGCCAGACTCGGTCACCCATCAAGGACACTCGGGAAGTGATTATACGCCGGGGGGCGAGGTCACGACAGCGTCCAACGTCACCGTACGTCAAGATTTACGAGATAATCCATTTGGGTTCCGGGGTACGCGGTAATTGCCCCGCCATGGTTAGGGGGGCTTCTTGCGTCACACTCATCCTTCACGGCAGGAAGAAGCCGAAGGACATTTGAAGCCTGTGAGCGGCTCCACGTGCGCCGCTCACATCTTCACGGAGACCGTAGAGATACTCGACACCGCAGAAGATCCGCTCGTACGGATTGGCAATCAGGTTCGCCGCGAAATAGGTCGTACTGCGGAGGTTGTCAGGATCCTGGCCCGGGAGGTCGCCGAGTGACAGTCTGCTGAACGTGATATTGGAGGTCAGACGGTCCGTCCACTCGTGTTTGACGCCTACCATCCAACCGAAGGAAGGCAGGATCGCTGCAGAATCGAGTCCCGTGGGAACAACGTCGGGCGAGCCTCGGTAGCTGCCGATTCCGTCACCAAAGGTGATCTGGTAGTATCCCTTCGTGTCCGGAAAGACCAGGTAGGCGCCACTGAAATTGAACCCCCACGCCGTTTCGGTGATGACAGGTCTGTCTTCCGGCTGGAATCCCAACTCCCGGAGGACAAACGCGCCTTGGAAATCACCACGCTCGTTTTCCAGCCGAATACGTGTGATGAAGTCGGGGGTTTCCGTGCGAGCTGTCCCCGGGATCAAGACGGGAGATTCGATGCGGACCTGTGGATCCTCAACGGCAAACGCGACGGACAGGAAGTCCGGTATGATGGGTTGGTCCCACCGAACGAGCCCTTGACGCCGATTGACATTGGACACGGCTCCCTCGACGTCAAGCGTCTGTGGAACGGCAGACGGGTCCGTGAAGGTCGTCCATGTCTTGCCGACGGTCAGTCGTTTGAAGGTTCCATAGGCGTGTCGCAGTCTCAGGGAGCTGCTCTCGGCCGAACCACCAAAGAAATCTGCCTCAACGAACGTCTTTGCGACGTCGTCGTCGGAACGCCATCGCGTGTCGAGGCTCAGCCTTGATTGGCGGGCGTGGAAACGCACGTTCCGATGAGGGGCCCCGGATGTTGGTATGGTCGAGGTGTCGAACGAGTCCGTGGAGCCAATGGGATCGAAGTCGTAGATCAGGTCGGCTTTGACATATCCGCCAATTTTCGAGGCGACGTTCTCCCCGACGATGATCAGCCCTCCCTCAAACTCCGGTGCGGCCGTGAAGTTGTTGGCAAGCCGCGTGCCGGAAGGCCCGTCGAAGGTTCCAAGTTGGAAGGACTCGGGTGAAGTGGTCGACGGCTGAGCACCGTATGTTTCGAGGGAGCGTTGGAGATCGAATTCAGGCGTATCGCTGACTCCCGGCAGTTGTTGAACCAGGAGAAGGGATTGAGACGGCTCAGGGGTCGCCGGAGGCAAGGAGAGCGTGCCGGGCGAGGGCGGAACTTCGGCGCAAGCGTTGTACGGCGTGCCGAGACAGACGGCCGCGGTGAGGATCTGAACTAATGCATGCCACTTGAACCAAGTCACCCAGGTCGCCTCGAAGACGGCAGAAGGAGTCTCTTTCTAGCCACTACCTCTCTTTGCATCGATTGCGTGATCAGGCGGGGTTTAGGGGGAAGTTGGGCTCTTGCGGATTTTGCGGCAAGTCCTGTCTCTTGTGGATATGGACCTCCTTGCCGGCTTCCCCCTTCAGCTGCCTTGGACCGCCAAACTACGTGTCGCTTTCGCGGTGGAGTCAGACGTCCCTTCAACTACAGCTTTCTGCAGCCCCCCTGCGGGAGTGATTGTCGGCTAGTGCCGAGCCTGGGCAATTTGCGAAGGGTGTGCTGATGGCGTGAAGTGCTCTGGCGGGGGCCTCGCCCCCAAGCCGATGTAGAGAACGTGAAGACGTGCGTTCGCATCACTTCTTCCGTTTGGAGTCAGCCTTGGGGGGGCTGTGGTTATGATCCGCTGGCACGTCTTTGGCATCCTTCTGGCGTTGGCCTGTGCTGCCCCGGTACTGGCCGAGGAAATGGGGGCCACCTTGCCGCTTCCACTTGGTGCGGGAGTCATCTGGACGGAAATGGACCGGCATGTTCACGTCACCGATCTGCGGCTGGGGTCGGGAATCATCACACCGCAATCGGTCGAGCACTTCGTGGTGGGGGATGCCACTTTTCACGCCTCGAGCCAGATCGCGCGAATCGACCTTTGGCCCGTCCCGTTTATGAATGTCTATGGTATTGTTGGCTACACGAGCACCCGGGGAACATTTGATTTGTATGTCGAGGAGTTTCCCCTTCCCAGTTCGCCAACGATCGACGAACGCGTTCACTGGATGGTCGAGGGTGGCATGGGGGCCGCGGATATGTCATTACGGGCCTGACCGTGCGATTCTGATGACGCCGATTGTCTTACGGACGACGCAACATACAAACGGATTCGACTTCGCTGGACACCGTCAGGAGCGTCTTGGAGGCGTCGCGGTGTTCTGCTGCTTTTGCTCCTGGACATCCAGACGCAATGGCTGCTCCCCGGACTGGGTCACGTAGGTCACGTTCGTTGGGGGAGCGAACTGAATCCCATCGGTTTCGAAGGCCTCCACGATGCGCTGGTTCACGTCCTGGCTGAATGCCAGGAAATCCCAATACCTGGCGGGGTGATACCAGAGAATCATGCGGATATTGAAGGAATCCCGATTGAAGTCGTTGAAGTAGACTCGTGGCGGGAATTCTGAATCCATGCCGTCATGGTTGTCCAGGGCTTCCCGGACAATGTTGACGGCCCGCTCGATCTTTTCGGGCGGGGTATCCAGCGGAATCGGGATATCGGAAATCCGGCGGATATGGGGGCGGCGGCCGATATTCTCGATGTCGCTACGAGCCATCTCCTCGTTGGGAATCGTTGTGAGGTGCCCGGTGAGCAACCGGATCTTGGTGGAGCGCAGGCCGACTTCCTCGACTATGCCGTCGTAGCCCTTGACGATGATCCGCTCCCCGACGCGATAGGGCTTGTCGAGGGAGATCATGATGCTGCCGAACACGTTCTTGAGCGTATCCTGGGCTGCCAGGGCCAGGGCCAGCCCTCCAACGCCGGCACCGGCCAGGAGCGTTGTCAGTGGAATGCCGATAAGACGGCCCCCTTCGAGGACGATCATCAGGGCTGCGACGATGCTGAGTACGCGGCATGTGAGCCGCACGAGCTGAGCGTCCAGTCCACGAGGCTTGATCCACGGCGTGGCGATGATCAGTGCCGAGAGCCGATTACCGGTTCCCAGAACGAAGACGGTCAGTGCGAACAGAAACGCAACATTCATGGCATAGGTCAAGCCGAGAAGCAAGGCGCCCGTGATCCGCAATTGCTCCTTGATGAAGTACTGAGCGACAACGGGAACAAGCAGGGCAATGACCGGGAAGATCAGCGTCATGAAGTATCGGATTACGCGGACACGTCCTGTCGAACGGCTTCGCCGCATCCCGATCACATAGGCTGTTGTCATGATCAGCAGCGCGACAAGCACCGTGATCAACAATCCAAGCCATTGCCAGACCGCCTGCCCGCCGGGGCGACGATGTGCCCATTTCGGCAACGATTTGATCCAATCGCGAGGCATCAGCCAGCCCGGTTCTGCACGGTAGAATCGATAGACGCCGGGGGTAACCGTGGAACGATCCTGGTAGGGCAAGTGTTGAACGCGCTGGTAGAATTCGGCCGCCCGGTCAACGGTCTCCGGTGAGAAAAGGAACTTCCCTTGCTGCGGCCCCTCCTTGACTTGTGCGATCGTGATTTCCGTGTGCGGGATCGTCCAACGCTGGATTCCTTCTTCCGCAACCGTTGCTTCATCAGGCCACTCCGATTCGGCCGGGAGTTCGATCCGATCCAGTACTTCTTTCAAGCACGTCGCCGCCTCTTCGCTGGCAGACCCTCTCAGGGCGGGCGGCACCTGGCTGAGATCCAGACATCCGAAGCCCCGATTCCTATAGTATTCGCGTTCAACTTGCGACAGGAGGCCGCGTTTGAAGCCTCTCTCGCGGACGAGATTATACGCATCGACAAAGGACTGCATGAAGCACTTGAGCGTTGCCTGGGGGCTGCTCGTGTCCGCCGGTTGCAGCGGATGCGTCGTGAATTCGTCGCTCCCATAGAGATTCACGGCAAAGGCTATGGAAAGAATCAAGAGGATCGAAATCCGTTTTCGAATGGTTCCCATGTCCGCGATCCTGGGGATGTGGCCGTGAGCCGATCTTAGATTTCACCAATTTCGGAGGTCTTGCCGAACAGACTTGCCAGTTCCAGCAGCAATCGCTCCGGGGCGCTCATTTGGGCTCGCTGCTGGAGAACGGACTTTGCCAGTGCGGGTTTATTCGTCAACAGGCCGTCAACACCGCGGCTGATCATTGCCGACATGGTGGGGGCATCATCGACGGTCCAAACATAGATTTCCTTACCATTCTCGTGCGCCGTTCGAACGAGCCTGCGGTTGGCAAATCCGGCGTTCACGGCAATGAAGTCCGCCTCGAGTTTGCTGAGATCGCCCGCGCTGACCGACATGAGGAGGCCAACTTTCCAGTCGGGACGAACGTTCTTCATCTTCTCGACCACTTCGCTCTTCAGCGACATGGCAACGACATCCGACGCCATGCCGTGCGAGTCAACGAGCTCGGCGACCTTCTGTTCGAGCTGGTCGTCGTGGCCGTAGTACTTCAATTCGATGTTCACGCAGATCTTGCCTTTGCATTCATCGAGCACCTGGGCCAGAGTCGGGACCCGTTCCGCCCGGAACTCGGGGGCGAACCAGCTTCCGATGTCGATGTCTTTGAGATCTTCCATGGTCGCATTCCAGATCTTGAGATCCACGTTGGCAGTTCTCATGAAATCGCTGTCATGAAAGACGACCACTTCGCCATCCGCCGTCTCCTGAACATCGATCTCCACCCAGTCCGCCCCATCCTCGATCGCTTTTCGGATGGCGGCCAGCGTGTTCTCCGGCGCTGCTTTCGAGGAGCCGCGATGGGCCATGATCTTGATGTTGTCGTTGTGCCGGACGCTCTGCACCGCGAAAACGCCGATTGCTGCCGCAATCACGGAGCCGAGGACGCCGGCAACGAGAAGACGTTTACCTGTGAGCCGAAGAGGCTCGCCCTTGTGGGAGGTGTCTGCCATGTCCAGGATCAACGGCTGGGCGTCTGTTTCCGTGCCCAGAGATCGGTAGAGGGTGAAGAGAATCACCGCGAACGCGGTGGTGCTGAGCAGATTCACTGCCAGATTGACAAGAGCCAGGAGGAGCAGAACCAGCCCGATCACAATTGCCAGGAGCCGAATCGAATCCGGGGAACCGGGCACGAGCAGATGGCCGATGACTCCCACGGCGCCCGTCGCCAACGCGGAGATGACCGAGCTTGCCACGACCCATCCGACGATCCAGAGCAACAGGGTGACGCGGTGGCCGCGAGCTTGTTGCTTACTCGCTGCGAGTGCATTTGCGGGGCTTGCTTTCTCGAAAAGAACGAGTGGCAAGGCGAAGAACCAACTCGTAAACAGGCGAAGAAGAATCACAACGAGGCATACGACCACGATACCCGCGATTCCCACAGCGGCGATGAAGATGGGCGGCTTCTCCGCCAGGTAGAAATTGATGTCGTGTTTCGTCAGCAGCGAGAAATAGGCAATCGCCAGAATTGCCAGGAACGGGGCAATTGTCAGCAGCGTCCACAGAATCATTCGCGCTGTGATCCGCAGGACAGACCAGGCATGGACGCGGGCAAAACGGAGGGCGTCGAGCAGTCCGAGGTGCTTGCGGGCTGCCGTTGCGCAGATAATCCCCATGAGCGACGCTTGTTCCAGGGCCACAATGCCAAGCCCCAGGGCTCCCACCAGGATGAAACAAAGCCAGCCCATCGGGCCAAGAAAGAAGAAGAGGATGTCCATGTCGGACAGTACGGCCTTGCCGGAGGTGGCGATCAGCAGCCGAAAGAGAATTCCCACGAGCGGCGTCAGCACGACAAAAGCGATGATCTTATAGACGAAGTCAGTCAAGGCGAGGGACTTCCACGAGGCCTTGAAGCTGCGAGCCATGTCGGTGAGGAGAGCACGAGCGTCGCCTGGTTGGTTCTGTCGGGGGCCGCTGGTACTTGATGTCATTACTGCTCTTTCTGGAATAAATGCGACTCCGGCGGCCGGTCAGGGATCGTGAAATGGAAGACGCTGCCCTGGCCCTTGCCGGACTCCACCCAGATTCTGCCGCCGTGGAGTTCGACGATCGACCGACACGCGGCCAGACCGATGCCCGTACCGGGGAACGTGCTTTCCCCGTGCAAACGTGTAAGCGGTGCGAAGATCTTCTCCAGGTGTTCGGGATCAATGCCGATGCCGTTGTCCTCGACGGTGAAATGCCATAGGTCGTCAGAGCGAATGGCGGATACGTGAATCTGCGGTGTCTCGTGGCGCCGAAACTTGATGGCGTTGCCAATCAGGTTCTGGAAGAGTCGACCCAACAGAGAAGCGTGTCCGTGCAAGGAGGGAAGAGGGTCTGAGGCAATGACCGCTTCATTCTCCTGGATCACTGCATGGAGATTCGCCAAGGCGTCATTGAGGATCGCGGACATCTCGACGGGGACGAACTTGCCCGGATCTCCCTCCAATCGCGTCAATTCCAGCAGGTCCTTGATCATTTGGTTCATGCGTTCTGCCGCGTCGACAATGGAGCGGCAGTGTTCGCGGCCGTCTTCATCGAGTTGTTCCCCGTTGTCGTCCAACAGGATATCCGCAAAGCCGCGGATTGCTCCCAGCGGTGTGGCCAGGTCGTGAGAAAGGGCCCTGGCAAACTCCTTCAGGTCGCGATTCTGCTGCTGGATCCGGTTGCATGCCTGCTTCAACGGCGTCACATCTTTCAGAATGTCCGCCATTCCCACAGGCTGGCCATCTTCGTCGGTCAGGAGAAACATGGTGGCAAGGACGGGAACGAGCCGTCCTGATTTGGCCCGGACGATCGCCTCGAAATTGCGGACCGTTTCTCCCTTCAGCCGCCGCTCGTGAATGGCTTCTGCGGCTTCCTGGCACTCCGGGGCCAGCAGATGCCTCGTCCACTTCCCAATCATCTCTTCACGCTTCCAGCCGAAGACCCTCTCGACCTCGGAATTCATGTCGAGCACGCGTCCATCCAGATCACGAATCACGATCGGGTCCGCGCCGTCCATGAACACTTTGGTCATCAGGCGCAGTTGGGCCTCGATCTGCTTCAACTGGGATGTTGGGTTTTCCGGCACGGGTTGAGATTCCGGTTCTGGCTCTTGCGACATGTTGCGTGTCTTTCATGCTGCGAGGCGCTGGCAACTTGATTTGGCACACTTCTCTAAGATAGGTGCGACACGTGACCGAGACAAGGAACCTGCGTTCCGAGCCACGTGATCCTTGGCAGAGAGTCGCCTGTTTAGCGTTTGCGGAAAACGGGAAACGTTCATCCCCCCAACAGAGGCCGCCCCTCCTGGTCACCTTATGACGCGAGATGGAGCAGGAGGGCTGCGTGTTTGGGCGGGGAGTGCAGTCATTCCTCGTCTGTTTCGGCTTTGGCGAGCCTGAAAGGCTGACCTGCCTGGTATTTCTCCAGGGTGGCGCGCTCTTCAGCCAACTGATCCTCCGGGGTGCTCTCGAGGACCTTCTCCTGCCAGCCGATGGCCTTGTCGTACTGGCCGTCTTCGGCCAGGCTGGCAGCGAGGGCCTTGACGGCTCCCAGGTCCTGGTACTTGGAAAGTTCGCAGGCCGTGGTGGCAGCTTGGATGGCCTTCTTTCCGTTCCGCAGCTTGGGATCGCTACACGACGAGAGCAACCACGCCTTGTTCTGATAGGCGAGTGCGTACTTTGGGGCGAGCTCAATTGCCCGGTCGTAATCCGCCAAGGCATCCGCGAGCTTTCCAAGCATCTGGCGATTGTAGCCGCGATTGTTGTATGCCTGCGGCAGATCGGGAGCGATCTTGATTGCGGCGGAGAAATCGTCGACCGCCTTCTGGTATTCCTGCTGTTGGAACCACATGAAGCCGCGTCCCATCCATGCCGCCACGTTCTTGGGCTTCAATTCGATAGCCTTTCCGAAATCGGCAACCGCCTTCTCAAGCTTTCCCGCGAGTTTCCAGGCAACGGCGCGCTGTTGGTAGATGCTGGAGTTCCGCGGGTCGATGGTTGCGGCCTTCTCGTAATCGGCCACCGCCTTATCGTATTTCTGTTGCGTCATGAACACCGCTGCACGATTGACGTAAGGCGACGCATCTTTTGCGCCCTGCTCGATGGCCTTCGTGAAGTCGGCAATCGCCTTCTCGTGATTTCCGAGAGTGGCGTGAAACAGGCCGCGACTCGAATACGCATGGGGTTTTCGGTATCCCGCTTCGATGGCCTTGTCGAAGTCTTCCAGGGCCTTTTTTTGTTCGCCCCGTGCCCACCATGCCGAGGCACGCAGGGTGTACAGCCTTCCTTCTTCGGGGCTGCTTTCGATCAGCTCGTCGTAGAGGTCCACGGATTCCGCGAGTCGCACCACGTTGGCCTTGCTCACAAGCCCGCGTTTTCCGTTGAACGTTGTCACAACATAAGCGTCTTCACGCTCCTCGAGGACGGTCAGCAGATCACCTTTGTCAATTTCGTCGATCACCTTGTCCTCCACCGTGAACCGCATGGGGGCACGCGCAACAAGCGGTTCGTCAAACTCACGAGCCAGGGAGGTGGCGGGCGGCAAGGCAATTGCAGCGATGATCCAAAGGAGTAGGTAGGGGACCAGGCACAGCCAGAAGGGACGCGAGGTGTGGTGGGGTGAGACCGCCCAATGTCTACGCATGTCACCAGCCCTTGTTGGGTACGAGTTGAGGAAACCTGTGTTGATAACCGGCGTGCGAGTATCACGTCCCGTTAGCGAGTTGAGGCCCGGCGGGTCTTCGCCACTTCCTTTTTGTTACCGCTGGCAGGGGCTGGCTCCGGATCCTTGTAGGGCGCGACATTCTCCTTGGAGATCCAGCCCGCGACCTTGCCGGTGTCGACGTAGTAATACGACTCGAGCTCGCCCTGGATCACGAGGACCTCGTCTCGGCTGACTTTGCCGACGACATCTTCGCCTGCCTTCAGTTCACTGTCTGCGATGACCACGACAATGTCGCCCGATTTCACATTCCCGGGAGGTGGTGTGGCCTCGTCGGCTTTCGGTTTCGAGAGCAATTCCCAACGTGTGCCGGCCTGCCCGGTTTCGGACACCCATGCCATGTCAGGAACGAACAGAATCGAATTGATCGCCGTGCCGTCCACCGTAGCGGTGCCCCATTCGGTTTGTAGTTCGAGTCGATCGAGATCCCATGCTCCCGTGACGGAATCCCCGTTGTGCATGACGACCGTGGTCGAGGTGTTTCCGTCGCCTGCCATTTTGACACCGGCAACCTGCGACATGGGGATCATCAGTTCGCCGAACGAGGTCTTCATGGAAAACTCTGGAGAACTGAGCAGCGTGCCCCGGAGCTCCGCATTGCCCACGTTCAACTGGAGAGTCACCGACAGGGCCGCGGCTGCTGCCGGTGTTTTGTCCGCCACCTTCTTCGGGGCGAGCGAAACCGCCGGTTGGGAACTGGCGGGCGCGGCGGTCTCTTCCACGAGGGTAGCCGCTGCCAAAGGAGCTTCTTCTGCTTTGGCGGCGGGCTTCGCCTCAGGCAAGGGCGGTTGGTCTTCAGCCCCCATGGCCGTGCAGGCCCATGTCAACAAGAGAAGTGCCGGCAGTGCATGTGGATGGGTCAGTGTTCTCATGGGTACTATCTCCCGGAGGGTCAAACAGCGGACTTTTGGAAATGTGCGATTGAACGAGTCGAGGTTGAAGGAACAAGTTGGCTTTGGTGTGATTGGCGGATTGGGAGCGGCAAGACGAGCCATCCGCTGGGGCCCGCGTCGACATATCCGTGACATGCCTTGGCCGGACGCCCCGCGGAGTGGCTCGTTTGCACGCTCCCAGACCCGCGGCCCGTTCTTCAAACAAAGCCCGGGCGGAAGCGGATCGTGTCGCTCGGTACGTGCAGGAGTCGCGACAAAGTCGTCATGCGTCGCTCAGCAGCCGCAACGTCGCTTCGTGACCTTGGGCTTCGAGCCACAACCACACGAACCGCCGCACGCGGGTTGGCTGCTACCGGAAGCACAGGGGTTGATTTCGACGGTCACTACCTTGGGGACCATCCTGCACACCTGTACTTCGACCTGCTTGACCACGGGCACCGGCACGCGGACCGTATAGGTTTCGATTTTCTTCTGCGGAACGCAATCCTGACGGGTCACCGTATAGGGTACCTGCACGGTGTAGCAGAATTCGGCATCCTCCACAACGGGCACTTTCACCGTATAGTTTTCTTCCACTTCGACGATGACGGGGACCTTGACCGTGTACTCTTCGGTCTCCTCCGACCAGACGGGAACGGTTGTTGTGTACTCGTAGGTCTTCTCCTCCTTGGCCGGCACACTTACCGTATACTCGACGGTCTTGGTCTCGGTCTTGGGAACGTAGACCGTCTTCACACGGACTCTTTCCTCGGTCACCGGCACCGTCTTGTAGGTGGTGACGGCACGGCTCCGCTGTTCTTCCTTACACTCCGTGGAGCAGACCGAGCGGGTTTCCGTCGTGTACTCGGGAACCATGACGATCTTCATGGCCGTACACGATTGATCCAAGGGTTCGCATCGCGGTGTGCACGCAGCGGGCGTAGTTGCGCATCCACCACAGCTTGTGGTAACCCAGCGCGGCCTCGCTGACGCTCGGCCGCAACCAAAGTGATTGAAAAAGGCGTTCCGCCTTTTGTGAGGTAGATGTTTTTGTAACCGAAAACGTTTACCCAAAAGAGGAACGCCATGAACGCTCTTGTACCACAACATGCGGAACACGTCACGGGAGAATTGAGCGGTTGGGACCGGATTGTTCTTCGTGGCACCTTGCGGATGCTCACCTTTGTGGAGGGTATGATGGGTTATCTCAGTCGTGCGGGGGTTCTGTTGAAGAACTTCGGCGACCATGCCCAGGCCATGACGGCACGATTGATCGACGCCTCGCTGGCGGCGGCTCAAGAAACGGGGCGACCGGTGGAGTATCTTGCGTCGCCCAAAGATCGCAAGGACGAAATCGCCCGCGAGATCGCTATGAATGACGACGTGCAAGACGGGCTGATCTGCGTGTTGACTTGCGTCGAACCCTGCCAGACTTATGACATCTACCGCAACCGCGACAAGAAGAAACTCGAGTTGATATCTCGCACGCGCAAGTGCAAGTTTCTCTACCACTATTGGATCGACCCTCGATTCGGCTTCATGTCGGCCCGAATTCAGACTTGGTTTCCGTTTCCCATCCAGGTCTGTCTCAACGGTCGAGAGTGGCTTTCGCGACGGATGGATGAATCCGGCCTGCCGTACGAGCGGTACAAGAACGGCTTTCCGTGGATCGAGGATTTCGCCAAGGCTCAAACGATCATGGACCGGATGCACAAGACCAACTGGCCAAAGGTGCTCGATGCCGTGGCAAGAAGACTGAATCCCGCGCACGGGCGAATGTTCCGTTCCCAGGGAATGTCGTACTACTGGTCGGCTTTCCAGACGGAGTGGGCCACAGACATTGCCTTCACGTCCTCGGAAGCCTTGGCAAAGTTCTATGCACAACTTACCCGCGGAGCCATTGCCACCTTCGATAGCCGTGACGTCTTGCGGTTCTTGGGCAAACGTCCGGACCGCCGTTATCAGGGTGAGGTGATCAGCGACTACAAGGATCGACCGGAAGGCGTTCGCGTGAAACATCAGGCTTGGCGACTGCCCAGATATAGACCAAGGGCCAGATCGCGTGCAGGGTTAGCAGGCTAAGCCAACAGGCGGCGTGAATGGCCTCGGAGTGCGGGTGATTGCGATTCTCCGCGATCTTGTGGGGCAGGTCGTGGATGTAGATGAACGTATAGAACACCAGCAGTGCCCCGATAATGAGCAGAACCAGGGCGAGGTAGTTCAGGAAGATGGGAGTTTTCCCTGTAAGGCGGGCAAGGTCCGCCCCGCTAACTTGCTTGGAATTGGTGGGCGGCGCCCACCCTGCTTGCTCTCGCCGCAGATGTTATTTCAACTCGATATCCACCTTGTCGATCTTTCCTGTAAACGAGTTTGGTGCAACATACGACTCGGAAACGGTCGACCCGAGATCGGAACCAGTCGCGTTTCAGTCGATTCTCTCAAAGTCCGGAAGGCGGAATGACTTGTCGAAGAACGGTTGCAGCGGCGCGTAAAGCCGGAAGTACACAAACCAGCCGTCATCGCCGACCGTCTTGAGGAAGTTGCGTTCCTTCCCCTTCGGGGCTTTGCCGCCGACATAGAGGTCGATCGATCCGTCGCGGTTGTACTGCAGTTGCTTTATGTTGCTGTCGAGGCTGACATCGGAAATCTCGCTGCCGCCATTATCGTAGGGACGCCGGGTGTCCTCGCTGTAGAGCGTAAGCGACCAGAACTGCTTGATTGGCACCTTCGCCGGCACATGCAATTGGTAGCTTCTGTCCGCCCGCAGCAGGTCGCCCTTGCTGTCGCGTTTCGTCGTCATGTAGACCTGACCGGCGCCAGGAGTCGGGTTGACCATGCCTTCGGTACTGGTGACGGCCTCATAGAACCACGTGCCGCGCTCGTCGAGCTGCTGCATGGTTTCGGTTTCCTGCGGGATCTGGAAATCGAAGCTCTTGTACCAGGACGTGCCCTTCCAGTACGGCTCGGCGTAGCGAGGATTGACCTGGAGGTTGCGCAGCATGAGTTCACCCATCGCGACCGATACGGTACTGGGAGGCAAATCTATCGAAATAGCCCGGGGTTTTCTCCAGGATGCGCAGGCCGATGAAAATGTTGTTGGTGGCGTTTTGGAAGACGTTCACGCCGTCCTTCTTGTACTTCGCCGGATCGCCTTCAGGCCCGACGACGACATAGGTCGCTCCCTTGCCCTTATCCGGACCGGTCAGCCCGAGATCGAAGACGGGACGCTGCCAGAAATCGAGAACGCCACCAGCGGTCTGGCCCGCCGGATAGTCGATCTGCAGGGGGCCGTCGGCGAGACTGATGAAGTTGAAGATATAGGGCGTCGTCAGATTCGCCGTGACAATACCCCGTTTCTCCTTCAGCGACTTGAGGACAACGAAATCGGTTTCACTCGTTACGCCATAGGCCTTAGCTTCGGCGTCGCGCCAGGTGGTCATGCTCACCAGCGGCGTGCTCCAAATGTAGGCCTGGCAGGCTCGCTGGTAGTCCATCTGGTCGAAGAGCCGCCGGGACGCATCATCGTCGAAGTAGTTGTCGACGAGCTGGATGTTGCCAATGCCGGATGGAGTCGCAATGACTTCATCCCCAGCCAGCGTGGCTTTCCCCAGGTCGACAACGGGCCCGTTTTCCTGGGCGCGGCAAACTGTCATGGAACTCAGTGCGACCGCACTCCAGAGCATCATGGTGGCGAGAATTTGTGACCTGTTCGTCATTAGTAGTGTCCTTTCAGGGCGGCACGAAGTAGGGTGGGCACCGCCCACCAAGTACGCCGGAAATCGGTGGGCGGTGCCTCCCTGCTTTGCTATTGAGGAAATTGGTGGGTGGTGCCCACCCTACGCTTTACTGAGCCAACGCAGCCTTCACTCGTCCTTCGCGGTACTTCTTCAGTTGCTCCGGTGTGAGCTGCTTTTCTGTGGTGTTGATCGTCACGCTCTCCAAGGCGCCGGTGAACTTGAACGGCACCTTGTACTCTTCGCTGACTGGGGTGCCGGTGTCTTCGCCGATGTCGAGCGTCTCGTCGAGCGACATGCGATAGGCGATCGTCTGCGGCAGCTTCGCGCTGGCGACTTCCTTGCCGTCCACAGTCAGGGTCGCCTGGCCGCCGGCCCCAACGCCCTTGTCGTGGTCGTAGTTGAAGTCGAGGGTGATGACGTGCTTGCCCGGTCCCACGGGCTCCTTGCCGGCGACCGTATAGCGTTCGACGCCGCAGAGGTTGTAGGTGAAGACCGGCCGCCCCTGAAGCATGTAGAGTCCCATTCCGGCAAAGCGACCGCCCTGAGTCATCAGCATGCCCTCGGCGCCCCCCTTCGGGATCTCCACGGCGGCACTGATGCCGAACGACTTGTTCTTCAAGTCCGGCGCCGAGCCCTCGGGGATCCGGCTCATGCCGTCGTAGTACTTGAATTCGTTCATGCCGCGGATGTTGCTCGGCCGGTTGCGCACGTCGAGACGTTCGACCTTGCTGTTGTCCAACGGGAGCACGTTGTACTTGACGGCTTCAATGTAGAACAGACGCTGCAACTCTCGCAGTCGATCCGGTTCGGCAGCGGCCAGGTTATTGGCTTCCGAAAAGTCTTCCGCAATGTTGTAGAGTTCCCACTTGTAGCCGTCGATGGGATCGACGGGCTTGGCGACACTGACCCACGGCGGCGTGACGGGCGTCGTCGTGGCGATCCAGCCGTCGTTATAAAGGGCGCGGTTGGCGAACATCTCAAAATACTGCGTGGTGCGTTTCGACTTCGCCTTGGCGTCGTCGAAGGTGTACCGCATGCTGACGCCTTCAACCGGCGCCTGCTGAACACCGTACACCGAAACGGGCTGTTCGATTCCGACACAATCGAGGATGGTCGGCATAATGTCGATCACATGATGGAACTGCGTTCGCAGTTCGCCGTGGGCCTTGATGCCCTTGGGCCAGGCAATGCACATTGCGTTGCGGGTGCCGCCAAAGTGCGAAGCGACTTGCTTCGTCCACTGGAAGGGCGTGTCCATGGCGTGGGCCCAACCGATCGGATAGTGGTTGAACGTCATCGGACCGCCCAGTTCGTCCATCTGCGCTAGAACCTGCTCGAAGGGCTCCTTGATGTTGTTGAAGAAGGTCATCTCATTCAGCAACCCCTGGGAACTACCTTCTGCGGAAGCGCCGTTGTCGCCCATGATGTAGATAACGAGCGTGTTATCGAGTTCTCCTGTCTCGGCAATAGCTTGAATGATGCGGCCCATCTGATAGTCGCAGTGGGCCAGAGCCGCGCAGTACACCTCCATCATCCGAGCAAAGACCTTCTTCTGGTCGGCAGTTTGCGCATCCCAATCTTCGATGCCCGGCACTCGCTTCGTCAGCTTGGTTCCTCGGGGGATGATGCCCATCTCCAACTGCCTGGCGTGGGTCATCTCACGCTGCTTGTCCCATCCGTAATCGAACTTGCCCTTGAACTTGGCAATCCAATCCTTGGGAGCATGGTGCGGCGCATGGGCCGTCCCGGGGGCGTAGTAGGCAAAGAACGGCTTCTTCGGCGCGACTGCATGCTGCATGCGGATCCAGTTGATGCAGTGGTCGGCCATGTCCTCGTCGAAGTTGTAGTTTGGATCGTCGTGCGGGGGCTCGACGGGACGCGTGTTCTCAAAAATCGCGGGCGACCACTGGCTGGTGTCGCCACCGACGAATCCGTAGAAGTATTCGAAGCCCAGTCCCACGGGCCACAGATCGAAGGGCCCCGCCTGGCTCGACTGCCAATCCGGCACGTTGTGGTTCTTCCCGAACCAGGCAGTGTTGTAGCCGTTCAGCTTGAGGATATCGCCAAGCCCTCGTTTCGACTGGGGGACCAAGGTGTTGTAACCCGGGTAGCCGATGCCGGCTTCCATGATGCAGGCCGTGGCCACGCTGTGGTGGTTGCGCCCGGTGAGCAGGGCAGCCCGGGTGGGCGAACAAAGGGCCGTTGTGTGGAACTGGTTGTAGCGGAGGCCGTTCTTGGCAATGGTGTCGAAGGTCGGTGTCGGAATCGGTCCGCCGAAGGTGCTGCTCGCCCCGAACCCAACATCGTCCGTCAGAATCAGGAGGATGTTCGGAGCCCCTTCGGGAGGTGAGACTTCCTTGGGGAAGTCCTTCACCGAGTCGGCGGGGCGCAGGCCGATCTTGCCTTTAAAGGTCTGTTCGGGAACCGGCAGAATGGACCGGTTGAAATCCTGGGCCGACACGGCCGCGGCGAAAACACCGAGGAGCAGAAAGCTCGCTGTCAGAAAAGGTAGCACGCGTCTCATGGCGTCTCTCCAGTCTGCCTCGGGGGTAGTTAGTAGGTCCCGCTTGCCGAGCGGGACCTGGGTTGCGGTTTGCTGATTGTTCATGGTCCAGCCCGGCAGGCTGGACCTACTTTGTCCAGCCCGGCAGGCTGGACCTACTTTGTCCAGCCCGGCAGGCTGGACCTACTTTGTACAGCCCGGCAGGCTGGACCTACTTTGTCCAGCCCGGCAGGCTGGACCTACTTTGTTCAGCCCGGCAGACGGCACCTACTGCGCCAACTTGCATACGGCCAATCGAGATGCTGCTGTACGAGTTGTGCCTTGACCGGGTTCCTGCAGATGTACTTGACAGTCCTATCATCCTCCTCATCCGAACGTGACCAATGATCAAACCACTCGCGTTGCCAAAAATGTTCGCCGTCCATTCGGAGGATCTGTGACGCTCGATGGCCCGTCCAACGCTTGAAATCCTCCATCGTGGTTTTCAATCCGCGGCCCCCAAGCTCACAGAACATATGAAGGTGGGTGGGCATGACAACATACTCAAACATCCGCCAGTCGCCTCGGTCGCAACGATGCTCGATCGATTCCACGACCATTTCAGCGAGATCCCTTCGTTCGAGGACCGCGTTCGTGGCAGTCCGATCAAGCCAATTCTCCATCTCAGCGAAAATGGCACGCTGTAATCGCAACCAGTCCGGCGAGTCTCGCCGACCGATCTTCTGCAATGTTCCTGCCATCCCGCGAATCCGGTTTCGTCCAGACACAGGAATCGCACCGGCGAGGTGCAGGGTAATGAAGTAACGTCCCTCCTCAACTTCCCAATGGGGGAGCCGTCCCATCCAAAACGCCGTCGTCTTCGGTCGACGCGTCATACTGGACACCTCCAGTTGGCGGAAGTAGGTCCCGCTTGCCGAGCGGGACGTGGGTTGCGGTTTGCTGATTGTTCATGGTCCAGCCCGGCAGGCTGGACCTACTTTGTCCAGCCCGGCAGGCTGGACCTACTCTACTCGATAAACACTTGGTTCCAATCGTTCTTCACGTCCACGACGGTCCATCCGCGTTTCGGGGCGTCTTGGAGTGCCTCGACGAGCTTGCCGCTGCTCTTGGGATGGGCGTCGTAGGCATATTCGCGCTCCGCATCGGTGTGGTGGACGATCAGGCCGAAGCTCGGCCGCGGATTGTCGATCGTCGTGTATTCGAGCATGGCCTTATCGCCGTCGCTGTTGCCGAAGCAGGCGATTGGGCGGCGGCCGATGAATTGGTGAATGCCGACCGGCTTGCCTTCCTTGTCGTCGACAAACAGGTAGTCCATGGTCTTGATCAACACGGGCCCGCCGGGGCGAAGTTCGAACTTCGTGCGGGCGCACGACCCGACGACCTGCTCGGGAGGAATGCCGTAGACCCGCTCGCTCCAGACCCGCATGAAGTCAGCGCCGCCGCCGGAGACGATGAACGTCTTGAATCCGTTTGCCCGCAGATAGACCAGCACTTCCTGCATCGGCTGATAAGTGAGTTGGTCGTACCGCTTCTCGAATCGCGGGTGGCGGGCGGTGGCGAGCCAATCCTCAACTTGCTCCTGAAACTGCACGGTGGTCATGTCGGCGTGGGTCAGCCCGATTACACGAAGCAAGCCATCGTGATGCGCCCCGGCCAGCAGTTTCGCGAAATCCCCCTTCAGAGCGGCCTCGACCATCGGGTCCTGGTTCAACTCCGGTTTCCTGGCAACGTCTTTCTTTAGCGTGTCGAGAGCGTAGGCTAATTGAAAGGGCACGGGATTCTCGGGCCACAGCGTGCCATCGTTGTCGAAGACGGCAATCCGCTCGGCCGGTGGCACGAAACCGGGCGATCCCTCCTCGATCACCTTTTCGACAAAGGCGAGGATGGCTTTCTTGGGGGCCGACTCATTCCAGGAGGGTAGTGGGTCGGCGGCATGACACTGGCAAATAAAGAGTTGCGCGAGAAGCGATGTTACAACGAAGACGGAGTTGAATCTCATGGTTGAATCCTGGAAGTCAAGGCGATCACGCCCGGCGCGAGGCCGGGCGTGACCTTCGGTTTTCAACGCCTGGCAATACAGCAACAACATCAATGCTCGCCGGGGGAGGACAATTTCTCCATGACCCGATCAAGCGAGAAGCTGGCCGCCTTCATCCGCGGCGGATAGTCCCGGAAGGTCTGCAGGAAATTCCCGACGTAGGCTTGGGCCGGCACCAGCAGATAGGCGCGGTCGAGCTGCCACTCGTGATACGAATTCGAGGTGATCGTCGCCTGCTCGTAGGGATCACGGCGCAAGTTGAAGATCAGCGGCACTCGCATTGGTACGAAGGGCTCCATCCACACGCGGAACGTGCCCGGGCTCTTCTGCTCCATGAAGATGATCTTCCAGTCGCTGTAACGCAGCGCGGTCAGATCGCCATCGTCGGAGAAGTAGAAGATCTCTTTGCGGGGACTCGGCACGTGCTGCGGGTCCTTGAGATGGGCCGTAATATCGTATCCGTCGAGGTGAACCTTGTATTTACGCCCGAGGGCCTTGGAGGTGTAACCGTCGAGCAGATTGTCCTTGATGTCTTTCTTGCCCGCGGCGGCCACGAAGGTGGGGAGCCAGTCCATGTGGTGGACGATCTCGTTGCTAACCGAACCCGGCTTGATAACACCGGGCCAACGCACGACGCAAGGCACACGCCAGCCACCTTCCCAGTTCGTGTTTTTCTCGCCGCGGAATGGATTCACGCCGGCGTCGGGCCAAGTGTTCTTGTGGGGACCGTTGTCGGTCGAGTAATGCACAATCGTGTTGTCGGCGATACCCAGGTCGTCGAGCAGCGTGAGGAACTTCCCGATATGCATGTCGTGCTCGATCATGCCGCAGGCATATTCGTCCGCGTGGGGATATTCTTTCTTGATCGCCGCCTTGCGGGCTTCGCTCACATGTGTGCGAAAGTGCATGCGAGTACCGTTCCACCAGACAAACCACGGTTTCCCGGCCGCCTGCTGCTCCTTGATAAACTCAATGGCGCGGTCCGAAGATTCGTCGTCAATCGTTTCCATCCGCTTCTTGGTGAGCGGCCCCGTATCCTCGATCTTCTGGGTTCCGTCCGCGTTTCTCCAGGAATGGATCACGCCGCGGGGGCCGTACTGCTCGCGAAAGGTCTTGCCGCTAGGCAAGACGAGATCGTTGGGATAGTCCTCGTTCTCTGGTTCTTCTTCCGCATTCAAATGGTAAAGATTGCCGTAGAACTCATCAAAGCCATGGTTCGTGGGCAGGTGCTCGTCGCGGTCGCCAAAGTGGTTCTTTCCGAACTGACCCGTAGCATAGCCCTGGTCCTTCAGCAGCACGGCAATCGTGGGGTCGAGCACGTTGATGCCTTCTTTGGCGCCCGGCAGACCGACTTTCGACAAGCCAGAGCGAAAGACGCTCTGGCCGAGCATGAAGGAAGCACGCCCCGCCGTGCAGCTTTGCTCCGCATAATAGTCCGTGAAGAGGATTCCTTCATGGGCGATCCGATCGATGTTCGGCGTGCGGTAGCCGACCAGTCCCATCGAGTAGGCGCTGATATTCGACTGGCCGACATCGTCGCCCCAAACCACCAGGATGTTCGGCTGGCCTCGCTGGGCCTGTCCGGAACGGTTCTGGGCGGTTGCGTTGGCAGCGAAGGTACAAAGGAGTGATGCAACCAGCATTCCCCACAAGAATCGTCTCATTTTCAACAACATAGTCTCCCCCTTTTCAACGTCGAGTTGGTGATCTCAGCTCATCCCAGTTAGTTCAACTGAATCGAAGTTCGTTGATCTTGCCGAAAGGTGCAAAAGAGGTTTCGTGGCAGGCATCTCCTTGTTGCGGGGAAAACTGATCGACATGAGGACTTCCGTTGGCCTTTGCTCCGTTTCTGCACCAGCAGGCGAACTGGCGATTGCGATAATCAGCAGGGACGTGGTTAACCACATTCCTGCTGCATCATGATCCGGCGTCCGGAAACAACCTGCAGAAGTCGGAGCATGTGCGCGAGGTTCAGCCACCGGCGCGATCCGAGAGAACCAGCCAGAGGACGTGGACCATGCCGGGGATAGCGCCGAGGATGGTGAGAATGATGCTAATCCAGCGATGGATTGACAGGCCGACCTGCAGAAAAGCGGGACGATGACCGCGAGCAGGATCTTGACGACGAGCATTCGGACTCCCCTTGCGCTGAACGGAGGCGTCCGTGCCCGCGGCCGGTTGTGTATCAAATATCGTCACGGCGGCATGAAGCCGTTCTTTCCTTTTCTCAAGCTCCCGCTTCCTCGGTGGCCGACTCCTGAAGGGCTTTTCCGAGCCGTTTGATTGTGATCGCCAGGGCTACCATCGAGCTACCGGTTACGAGCAGGTCGACGCCAATCAGGATACCGACGGCCCAGGCTCCCGAAAGGGGCCACTGCTTCCAGATAAGAAACCCTAGGAGAAAGCCGAGGATCCCGCTGAACAGCATGGCGAGCCAGCCGGGGGCGGGACGGAATGAAAACGATACGATTACTTTCCAGATTCCCTCGACGACGAAGAAGATAGCCAGGACGAGGGTCAGGATCGTGAGCCCAAACAGCGGGTGGGCGAGAACGGTGAGACCGCAGATGGTGGTAATGGCTCCCAAGATGAACCCTAGGAGCTTGCTCGACCAAGATTCCTCGCGGAAGCCGTGGATTAACTGGACAATTCCCGAGACGATCAGGACTGCCCCGATGACCATGACGACGGCTGTGCCCATCACAGCAGGAGCAGCGACGGCTATCGCGCCGAAGAGTATCAGGGCAATTCCCGTCCACATGAGATAGCTTGCATTGGGGGCGGCTGCCTTGTTCATTGGAGGCCTTTCATGAACATGAACACTCTGACTCGTGTGAGCGATAAACCAATTGCCGGGCTCGGTGCGGGACCGGGTATCACCTGGAACCCGTTCGCCCGGGTGTAGAAGAGAAGACAAGATAACTGAGGTTGAATTGCAGCATGTCTGCGGCAATGTCATCTCCTGATTCGGGGCGCCATACGAACTTTACGCCTTCCCTCCTATTCGTCAATTCCCCCCCCTCCCCCCTGTCGAGTGAATCCTCTAGTTGGACGCCCTGTCATCGTCGGCGTGATATGACGAGCGTTATTTGTATTAGCCATGCATTCGATGGCCTCTTCGCGATAAATCGCAACGTGTGGCGATCCCGTGAAGCCCAACTTCACTTTGTCCTTGCGAAGACCAAGGACCGTACGTGCGCCCGTCAACTGCATCCACACGGCCTCCGGTTCTAAGAACTCCTCTGACTGCCTGCACTTGGGCAGGGAGGTCGTGGCTGTTGGAGCGAAAACGGTCAGTCGGCTGCATCGCGTGAGACTGTCTTCACTCGCTCAATGGACTGACCGTTGCTCCTAGTCTTGGGGCAGCCGGCGGCTGCGGCAATTAGACGATCGTACTCAGCGATCGATGGCTTTGAGCCGTGGGGGCCGAGGTAGAAGTCCTGGCCGTTGAGCGTGACGATAGCTTGCCCGGAGGCGCGATGCTTGCAGTAGCGGGGGACACTCTTGGTAAGACGGGGTACGTGCAGACCCTCCCAGGTTTCCGGGACTCTCCAGAGTGCAAAACCGTATGGACGGGTTTGCGCTCTCGGTTAGGGTTGCACTTGCGACCGTCGCAAGGTGCCGTAAGTTCAAGGCTCAACCAGAGTTGTAAAGAATCGGGGCGAGAGGATTCGAACCTCCGACTTCCTGCTCCCAAAGCAGGCGCGCTGCCAGGCTGCGCCACGCCCCGTGGCGACGATTTAGAGCCGATCCGAAAACTGTCGCAGATGCACGCGGTTTCCGCCCGTGGGAGGCATATTCTGTAGTTTTCGGACAGGTTCTTAGTGTCGTCAAGCGGATTCTATCCTACCGGGTGGGCGGCAGTATGACAATTGGCCGCCGGGGAGAGAACTGCAAAGTCGGAACAGGAGCCCCTCGGAGACCGGAACCGGCAGGGGGGCCCGTCGGCGTCCTGGGGGCGTTTCTGACGATTCCAGGGCTCATCACGGCGGAGCGTGATGGCTACTTTGTCTGGGGGCTCATCACGACGGAGCGTGATGGCTACTATGACTTTCAGGTCTCCTGGTTTCCCGGGGCGGGTACCCAAGGTGGTCGGTTTCTGTGATGATGACCCGATCCGCCGGATTCAGGTTCGCCCATTTTGCTCCCCTTCCCGTCAGAAACAGTCCGATGAACCCATCGCGTCTCCTTGAGCGTTTCCTCCGCTACGTCCGTATCGATACGACCGCCTGCGACGATGCCGGTCGCTACCCCAGCAGCGACGGGCAACTGGAACTGGGCCGCCTGCTCGTGGGCGAGCTTCAGGAGATCGGCCTCGCCGACGCCGCCCAGGACCGCTACGGGATCGTGACGGCCACAATTCCGGCCAGTGCGGGGGTGTCTGCGCCGGCGATCGGGTTCTGCTCCCATCTGGATACCTCGCCGGAGACCTCGGGGGCTGGGGTCAAGCCTCAGGTGATCGAGAAATACACGGGGGGCGACCTGCGACTGCCCGGCGATCCCGAGAAGGTGATCCGGGTCACCGAGTGCGCGGACCTCGAGAACTCGGTGGGCTGCACCCTGGTGACGAGCGACGGGACCACGCTGCTGGGCGCCGACGACAAGTCCGGCATCGCCGTCATCATGGAGGCGGCCGCCTTTCTGATGGAGAATCCGGATCGGCGCCACGGGCCGGTGCGGATCTGCTTCACCTGCGACGAGGAGATCGGTCGCGGCGTGGACCACATCGACCTGAAGCAACTGGGGGTGACGGCGTGCTACACGCTCGACGGCTCGGGAGCCGATACGATCGATGTGGAGACCTTCTCGGCCGATCTGGCGGTCGTTCAGGTGGTGGGTAAGAACATCCACCCGTCCATCGCCAAGGATAAGATGGTCAACGCGGTTCGGGCCGCCGGCGACTTCCTTTCGCGGATTCCGCGGGACCGGCTGGCGCCGGAGGTGACGGAGGGTCGCGAGGGATTCCTCCACCCCTACGAGATTTCGGGCGGTGTGGGCCGAGTGACGATGAAGATCCTGCTCCGCGATTTCGATACGGCCGCCCTGAGCGATCACGCGGAAGTCCTTCGGAAGGCGGCCGACGAGACCCGGCAGGTCTTTCCCGGCGTGGATTTCGAGATCGACGTCAAATATCAGTATCGCAACATGGCCGATGGTTTGGAGAAGGACCCCCGGGCCGTCAACTTCGCCCGGCAGGCGTTGGAGAAGCTGGGCCGCTCGGCGGAGATGGCGATCGTGCGCGGGGGGACGGACGGGTCGCGACTGACCGAGATGGGGCTGCCCACTCCGAATCTCTCGACGGGGCAGCATACTCCCCACTCTCCCCTCGAATGGGCTTGTCTTGAAGAGATGGTCCGTGCGGCCGAGTGGCTCGTGGCGATCGCCGAGGTTTGGACGGAGCAGGACGGCGCGGGGGCGGGATCTTAGTTGGACAGCGCTATTTTGGTCTGGTCCAAGGAACCGAGATCTTCGCGGGAGTGGGGTAAACGGCCTCGGCTGCGGGCTAACGGCCCCGCCGGTGGCTGGGGGTTAAACGAACGCGCCGGCGGCAGGGGGTTAAACGACCTTGCCTGGCTTCTTGTCAGCCAGTGCCAACACGTTACATCGAGAGTGGCACCCAAAATCCTAAGCTTGACAAGGGGCTGGGGTTATTGAATCAATGAGTAGAGGAGAATGTTGACGCCGATTTTGGCGGCATCTTCCCGAATGTAGCCTCGGCATTCCAGCGTGTTCTGCTTCTCCAGGGCGCAGCTCAGATCGAATCGTGAGAAGATCACGCCGTAGCGGTCCCCGAAGCGAATTCCGTCCAGGGCCGGCGGAACCTTGCGCAACACGTCCTCCACGCGTCCCTTCTTGCCTCGCTGGGGATCCCGTCGCGTGACCGTCGACAGGTTGAAGCCGCCCAGGTCGCTGGTGAACAAAGCATGGCTCGCGGGGATCGGCTCGAGGGGATTGTTCGGGAACATCGTTTCCATCTCGCGCCGGAACGATTGCGTGAAGGCCTCGCTGGAACAGATGGCGTTGGCCATCAGCAATCCGCCTCGTTCGAGATAGGTCTTCAATTGCTTCCGCTCCGCGCCCGTGAAGCTGAAGCGATTCCGACCGTGCATGAAGACGACGGGGTAGTCGAAGATCGCGTCATCTCGCAGGCTGACCGGTTCGTCGGCTGCCGCCGTTTGAATTCCCAGTTGGGCTGCCGCTGTTTCCATCAGGTTGATCAGGGCCCGGGGCGCCGCCTCGCATCCGCCCGGATGACGCAGATTGGCGATCCGAAACCGATTGCGGTCGTGCGAATCGCCGGTAGGCTTTCGAACCTGGTGGGCGGCAACCTCTTCCTTCGACTTCAGCTCGCGGGTGGTGGCGTAAGCCAGGATGTTCACTCCGGTGGAGAGTCCGGCCTGAACGTGCTCGGCAACTGATTTGGGGTAGTTCATGTCGCGTCCCGCGCGGGAAAGCTCCCAGAGGCACGAGAGGGAGGGTTGCAACTCCCCGGGTTCGGCCGGCGGGCAATAGATCACGCTCCAGCGGCAGCCGAAATCAATCCCGTAGACGGGGCGTCTGTACTTGGGATGGACGGGCTCCTCGGCATCCCAGACCGGGTGTTCTGGCGGGAGCAACTGGAGCCGATACTCCGGCTCCGGGAACATCTGCGTCACAAGCTGGCGGAAACCGCGATCGAACTCGTGCCCCGCCGAATAGGCTTCGACGAACAGGAACCCGCTGTGCTGGAGATAACCGCGAAGTTTCTGGGCGAGATCTTCCATCTCCGCGTCCGAACGGGGAAGCGGATTTTTGTTTCCACAGAAGTAGAGAACCGGTGATTGCAGAAGGTCGTCCACGGTGGCCGTTCGGATGTCGACCACCTGCCAGGTCAGGTCCATGTTCCAGCGGGATTCGACGTAGCGAGTGAGGTTGTTTACGTCGCTCCGATGCTGGTTCCACTCCTCTTCCTCGCCGTGGCGGACCTTGGCCATCAGCACGGGCCGGCGTCCCTTGGCCAGGAACAGGAGTGCCATGCTCGTGGCGATGCGGGGATCTTCCTCGTCGCTACCGACGCCCGTCCAGTGGTTCACCAAGGGACTCTTGCTGGCCAGCAGGGCGGCCGTGCCTTCGCGATACCAGTCGTGCCGGCCGATGAAGCGGCGGGCCGTGAGTCGGCCGACGCGTTCGAGGCAGTAGAGGTAGTAGTATTTCCTTGCTTGGCCCGCCAGCCCCGGGTTGCCTGAGACCGTGAAGTTCCTTCCGAGCCATTGAAGGGCCCGTTCGATGCGATCCGAATCCGACTCGTTATCCTGGCAGCACTGAATCTGTTCGCCGCGGACCTGGGCGTTTCCCTCGCGAACCCGCCCGGCGGCAATGACCAGGGAGGCGATTCCGGCGCAGGTCATGCTGCCGAGGGGAGGCTTCCCGATCTGGTAAGTGAAGGAGCCGTCCTCGCGTTGGACACGCTGCCAGTATTCCTGGGCCAGCTTCCATGTCCGGTCCGAAACCTGCACTCCTGCTCGCTCGGCCTCGTGAAGGGCAAGCAAGGCGAACTGGGAGTTGGAATTGTCGCCGCCGACGGTCGTGTTGCCGTACCACCAGGCGCCTCGATAGGGGCCCTCTTGAACCTGCGTCGCCTGCAACCAGAGGACGTTGCGGAGAATATCGGGCCGAAACCGTTTGGGGTCGGCCTGGGCGAAGACCATCGTCTGAAGCGAGGTTGTGTAGGTTCGGATCGTACAGTTGATCCCCGGGTGATCTTTCTGAAGAAAGTCCAGGGATTTCAGAATCACCGGATCATCCGCCGGAACTCCCGCATTGAGCAGAGCGAGCGTACACAGCCCACTGATCCCCGCCGGCCCGTGGAGGCCGTAGTTGCCGAACGAACCGTCGGGTTGCTGCCTGCCTTTGAGGTACGCGACTGCCTGATCGATGGCCTTTCGCACCTCCTCCGGAGAGATATCCTCCGAAAAGGTCTGCGCTGTCGGCAGAAGGACCGCGGCCAGCAAGATCAGGATGAGCGCTGGAAGCCGCATGGTCCGTTGTCCCCAGGTGGAGAAAGTGTGCGTAAACGATGTTGTTTCTGCCGGCACTATCTTGATTATGCCCCAAAATACACCCCAGTGAAGACAGCGAGCATCTTTTGCTCGATCCGGGGGCGGCCCTGGGCGCCGTCGCTTGCGCTGCGTCGCTGCGTGTTGCAGCAGGCGTTGGGATGACTGGGCAGACTCCGTGCCATTCCCCAAAAACAGCCCCCCTCGCCCAAAAGGCCCCAAAAAGCATCGCTTTTTGGCCGAAAGGTCAAGAAAAGAGCCCGGCTTCTCTTTGATTTCGCAAAAGCCGGGCTAGATTGGCTGCTCAACAGGTGGGGTTTCACCTTGTGGGGTGGCCAATTGAAGAGCCCGGCTTTCTCAATATCCTGCCCAGAGCTTGCGGCAAAACCGTGCCTGGAACACAATAAGGGGGGTACTCTTCTTCTTGCTGTCGCCGCGGATATTGCCATGTCGGTAGGGCATCTCGAATCCGAACTGTTGTCGCAGGCCGTGCACGGCGATCGGGACGCCTTGTCGCAGGTGCTTCTGCTTCACTACGATGCGCTTCAGCAGCATATCGCACGGCGGCTGTCGGGCGATCTGAAGCGGCATGTTTCGGCCGACGACATTCTCCACCAGGCCATGGTTCGGGCGGCACGGGGAATCCGCAACTACGAGCCTCGGCACGAGAACGCCTTTCTCGCCTGGCTGAAAACGATTGCCGACAACCTCATCCACGACGCCCGCAAGAAGAAGCAACGCGAACGACGAGCCGATAGTCGCGGCGCCGGGATGGGAAGTTCGTGGGCCGCCATGGTCGAGCGAATCGGCGGCGAAGGCAGCACGCCGAGCTTGAAGGCCCAACGAGAAGACAACGCGCGGCGTCTGCGAGCGGCCGTGGCGTCGCTCCCCGAGGACTACCGCCGGGTGGTCGAACGCTATTATCTCTTCGACCAGTCCCTCGACGAAATCGCCCAGGCGCTGGGCATGACGAAAGGGGCGGTCCGCGCCATGTGCTATCGTGCGAAGAAGCGGCTCCGCGAGTTGATGGGCAGATCGTCCATGTATTTTAGTAGTTAGCTATGTCAGCAAGTTCCGCGCAACGTGAAGAAACCGGTCGGCGGTCGGAGCGGATCCGGCAGTTGGCCTCGGAGTATGCGCGGCGGCTGCGGGCGGGCGAGGCGTGCTCGGTCGAAGCGATGACCACGCAACATCCCGAGTTGATGCCGGGGCTGGGCGAAGAGCTGGAAAAGGTTCGCCGCGTCGAAAGCGTCCTCGACCAGGTGGAGGTGCGCCGTTATGGAGAAGCCCTGACCCGTTTGGAGGCCGAGGAGAGCGGGAGCTGGCCTGACCGCGACACGAGATCCGAATCGAGCGATCCGGCGGGCTCGGACATCGTCGGCGGTTCCCGGCAGTCTTCCGGCAACACGAGCGGACTTGGTGACCGGTTGGCTGCCGATTCGATTCCCGCAAGCGTGGGCCGATACCGCGTGCGCCATTTGCTGGGCGAAGGGGCATTCGGGTGCGTTTACCTGGCATGGGACGAGCAGTTGGCTCGCGAGGTGGCCGTCAAGGTTTCGCGTCCCTACCCGGAGCCCAACGATCCGAACGCCAAGGCCTTTCTGACGGAGGCGAGGACTCTTGCACGGCTCGATCACCCTTCGATCGTTCCCGTGTACGACGCGGGGCGGACCGAGGACGGGGCCTGCTACGTGGTCTCCAAGTGGATCTGCGGCAGCGACCTTCAATTGCGGATGCAGCGCGAGACGATTCCGGCTGGCGAATCGGTCCGGTTGGTGATCTCCGTTGCCGACGCGTTGGACCACGCCCACGAGCACGGCCTGTTTCACCGGGACGTCAAACCGGCGAATATCCTCCTTGACGGGGCCGGGACGCCGTACCTGGGCGATTTCGGGCTGGCCTTGAGCGGTAAACGGCTGGACGAGGGACGCAGCTTTGCCGGCACTCCCGCCTACATGAGTCCCGAGCAGGCCCGGGGCGAATCCCATCGGGTCGACGCCCGGTCGGACGTCTTCAGCCTCGGCGTTGTGTTGTATGAATTGATCGCGGGCGTCAAGCCTTTTCGTTCCGAAAGCCGAGAGGAACTGCTGCGTCAGGTGATTCGGGAGGATCCCCTGCCGTTGCGGCAGCGCGACGCGTCGATCCACCCGGAACTCGAACGGATCTGCCTGAAAGCCCTGGCCAAGCGAGCGGCAGATCGCCACCGATCCGCTCGGGAACTGGCCGACGAGCTTCAGCACTATCTGGAAATCGACAGCCAGCATCGATCTCTGCAGACCTCGCGTGGAGGAAATCACGCGGCCGTTTTGATTGCCACTCCACCGACTGAGCCCTTGGCGCCGAAGATCGTGCCCCGCGGCCTGCGGCCCTTTGAAGCTTCCGATGCGAAAAGCTATCTTTCGCTGGTTCCCGGGTCGCGAGACCGGTCGGGTCTGCCCGAGAGCATCCGCCATTGGAAGATTCGCATGGAGCAAGAAGAGCCCGAAGAGACATTTCCAGTAGGCGTCCTCTACGGTCCGTCGGGATGCGGCAAGTCATCCTTTGTACGTGCGGGGCTGCTTCCCAAGCTCGCCACGCACGTCCACGCCGTTTGCGTGGAGGCGGCTCCGGAACGCACCGAGGCACGCCTGCTCCGGAAACTGGTCCGCCGTTATCCCGAGCTCGCTGGGGAAGGCAACCTGGCGGACTGCCTGGCGGGGCTGCGTTGCGGTCGCGGCCCGGCCGACGGGGCCAAGGTCCTTCTGGTGATCGACCAGTTCGAACAATGGCTTCACGGGCGCGGCGAGGCGGACCGGCGGGAACTGGTCGAAGCGCTTCGTCACTGCGACGGGGGACGGGTTCAGTGCCTGCTGCTGGTTCGCGACGATTTCTGGCTCGCCCTGAGTCGCTTCATGATGGAGCTGGAAATCGATCTCGTGCAGCGGCACAATGCCGGACTGGTGGACCTGTTCAACGCGGATCATGCGCGGAAGGTCCTGGCCGAATTCGGCCGTGCCTACGGATGCCTGCCGGAAGATCTGAGTCGAATCAGCTCGCAGCAGGCGGCTTTCTTGCAGCGAGCCATCGAGGGCTTGACCGACGCCGACAAGATCGTCCCCGTTCGCCTGGCCCTGTTTGCCGAGATGGTCAAGGACAAGCCGTGGAATCCGGGTACCCTTCGCGACATGGGCGGGGCCGACGGCGTGGGGGTCACGTTTCTCGAAGAGACCTTCGACACGCGGACGCGGAATCCCCAGATTCGGGTCCATGAGCAGGCGGCCCGAGCCGTTCTCGAAGCCCTCATGCCGGAGGCGGGCAGCGAGATCAAGGGCCGGGTGTTGTCCTATCCGGAGTTGCTGGATTTGTCCGGGTATGGACGCAAGCCTCGTGCGTTCAAGGAACTCATGCGGATTCTCGACAGCGACACCCGGCTGATCACGCCTTGCGATCCCGAGTCGGCGGCTGTCGAGGACTCCGTCGCGCGGCCCGGTCTGCGCTACTACCAATTGACCCACGACTACCTGGTTCCCTCGCTGCGGAAGTGGCTCACGAAGAGGCAGAAATCCACCCGGGTCGGGCGCACCGAACTGCGTCTGGCAAGCCGCACGTCCATGTGGAACGCTACGGGCGAATGGCGCCAGTTGCCGTCCCTCTGGGAATGGACGACGATCTCATTGTTGACGCGGCACGAACTTTGGACGGAGGCCCAGCGGAAGATGATGCGGGCGGCCACACGCTACTATGCGGTGGTTGCAACCACGCTTTCTGCGATCCTGCTGGTTTTTCTCTTCGGCGGTCTGGAGTTCGCCGGGATGACGCAGGATGTGTTCATGGGCCTTCGCGCCCGAAGCGCGGCGCTCTGGATGATCGTGCGCAACGAAGATGCGGTCTGGCCCCTGCTCCAGAATGGACCGGAGCCCGGTCTGCGCACGCAGGTGATTCACGGCATCAGCCCGATCGTTGCCGATCCCGAGGACGTGCTGGCCCAGGTCGACGAGCAGGAGGATGTGTCGGTTCGCCGGGGCATGTTGCTGCTGGCGGGGGAGTTGTACGGCGATCCAACCGCGTCGTTCGACACGCGAAGCGAAATCCTCACCCAGTCCGCCCTGCCGCGTGAGATTGTCTCGCAGCTTGTCGACCGTTTTCGAGCCGATCCGGATCCGGGAATCCATTCCGCGACCGGATGGCTCCTCCACCGATGCCATGAAGACGCGCGGATCAGCCGTTCGCTCCGAGAGCTTACCGAGGCGGGGTCCCAAGGCGATCGCCAATGGTACGTGACCGGTGAGGGGCACACGATGGTCGTGGTGGCGGGCCCCGCGCAATTTCTCCTTGTTGGGCCGGACGGGTTCGAGTCGGTCCAGGTTGGCCGTCCTCCCCGATTTCGGCGGATCCCGCGCAGCTACAGCATTGCCGCCACCGAGACGACGGTGGAACAGTTCCGCCGCTTCATGGAAGCCAAGTCGTGGGTGCCGCGCGAACGCCTGTCTTCCGGCGACGCCGAGCCGGGAACGCCTCAAACCTCGGTCACATGGTACGAGGCGGCGGCCTACTGCAACTGGCTCAGCGAATTGGAAGGGGTGCCTCCCGACGAGTTGTGCTACGTTCCCAACGGCCAGGGAGAATACGCCTCCGGCATGCGTCTGGCCGATGGGTATTTGGACCGCCGTGGCTATCGCCTGCCCACCGAGTCGGAGTGGGAGTATGCCTGCCGGGCTCAGGCCGACACGGCCTTTGCCTTTGGGAGCGATCCGGCCTATCTGGACTACTACGCCGTGTACGCCGACAAGTCGGAGGGACACGCCCGGCCCGTGGGCTCCAGGAAACCGAACGACTTCGGGCTGTTCGACATGCACGGCAATGCGGCCGAATGGTGCGAGGACCGGTTTATGCCGCTCCATACCGAGAGAGGCGAAACGCCCGTGCTCCTTTTCGACCCGCGAGAGCCGATCGAAGACGCGGACGTTCGCGTGGTCCGGGGCGGCTCCTACCTGGACCCTGCCGACAGGCTCCACGCCGCCGCTCGCGACAGCCAGGGCCCCGCGACACGGCAGCCCGACTGCGGGTTCCGTGTTGTGAGGGCGTATCCGTGAGAGAGGCTGAAGGATTTAGGCTGTAGGCTGTAGGTCTTGACGCGAAGTCGATTGCCGATGCACCAAGAGCCCCTGTTCTACAGCCCTCCAGCCTTCAGTCTATAGTCTCCAGCCTTCTCCCCTCTCACGGCATTTTGACGATGGGTCGCTTGTCGTCGCGAACGCCGAGTTGCTGGTAGACGCCCAATCCGGCCATCTCCTCTTCGGTCAGCCGAGTGTTCGACGTGGAGTCGAAGGGGTCGGCCGTGCCGTTGCTGGAATCGATCGTTTCGCTGATGAAGTGGACGGAAGCGTCGCAGAAGGCGAACTGGGAACCGCCGGGGTGCTGGCTCGCAAATCCCCGATCCCGTCCTTCCGAGGGCGTCGGAGTGTTCATGGGCATGCTGACCACGCCGCCCACCCAGCCGAAGCCGTTCGCGCCGCTGTCTTGAGGATCGGCCACGCCGACCCAGGTGGCGCCGCCAGCAAGCCGATCCCGTTCGCCGAAGAGAAAGGTCGAACTGGCGCCGTCGGCGATCGACCAGATCGGGACCGACGAATTGCCGTACATGACGCCGTGGTTTTCGTAGTTGGCCGTGCGGCAGAAGAAGCCCACGTTGGCAATGTAGCTCGAGGCCGGGGCCGACCATTGGCCCATCCCTGCCCAATCGTAAGGGCGGGCGTTGGCGGCGTCTGGCGACCGATCTGCCGGACACGTCTGTGGGTAGCTTCTGCCCGCGAATATCGCTTCTCCCGTGGGGCCTTGGGCGAGAATACTGGAGATCGAGTTGGGGCCCGGCTCCAGGGCCTTGTAGATTCGCATTTCTTCCTGCATGGGCAGAATGAGCGTTGCCCATCCCCACTGCGGCTCCGTTCGGTTTCTCCGGTCACATACCCAGCCAGGCGGCAGGGTGTCGTACAACTCGTTGTAATGAACCAGGGCGACGGCGGCCTGACGCATGTTGTTCGCGCACTGGATCCGTCGGGCCTTGGTCCAGCCGTAGGACATCCCGTGCAGAACGATGGCTAGCATCACGCTGATCGTGATGATCACCACCACCAGTTCGATCAGCGTGAAGCCGCCGCGAGTCCCCGGCTCACACGCACGGTTGGCCGACAAATGACTTCCCTGCCTATCTTGGGCAACATCACGACGGAGCGTGATGGCTACTATGAAGAGGCGAAAGTCATTTGTCGGCCGCCCCTTCCGTCTTCGGATTCGCATTGTTTCCCACCATCGCTTGGTTATTCCACGAGGGCGAAGGCCTTTCGCATGGCCTTTGCCGTAGCCTCCAGGGCCGCTTCGTTTTCCATTTGATTCAAGGGTTTGTTGAACGGTTCCGCCCGGATCGGGCCGTCGTAGCCGATTTCGACCAAAGCCCCGAGGAACGCCTTCAAATCGATCACGCCCGTTGCGGCGGGGAGTTCCCGCTGGCTGTCGATCTGCTCGTCGACCGAGAGGCCTGCGGGAGCATCGTTCAAATCGCAGGCGACGACGTCGTGATTGGTCAACGAGAGCAGGTCCTCCACGCTGTCGCCCGCCGTGTACCAGTGCCAACTATCGAGAACGAAGCCCGCGTTGTCGACCCCCATCTCGGCGATCAGGTCCTTCGTTTCGGCCATCGTGTGGATGAAGGGAAAACGCAGTTTTGTCCAGGAGGTTTTCGGGCCGACGTATTCCATGCCGAATCGCAGGCCGTGGTCGCCGAGGACCTTGCAGACCTCGCGCAGCCGGCGGGCGTGCTGGCGGAAGTTGGCCACGTAGGTCAGGTCCTTGCTCGACGGCGAGAGCCAGGTTCCCATCCGTGTGATGCCCGCCTTCTGCAGGCCGGCAGCCAGGGCGGGAAACGACTGCATGCCGGCCTTGAAGGTTGCCTCGTCGGCTCGGAAGTTGACGGGCAGGCCCGCCGCGCCCCAAACGAGATTCTTCGCCTTTAACTCGGCAAGCATTTCGTCGAGTTCCGCCGCCGAGAGGCCGGCCACAGCCCCGGCCGACGGTTCCACCGACTCGAATCCGAATTGGGCGGCGTAGGCGATCGACTGGCGCAGGTCCGCTCGAACACCGATGGCGCCACAGCGGAGATCCATGGTGAACTTGCGTTTCTTGCCTTCCGCCGCTCGGGCAACCGATCCCAAAGCCAAAGTGCCCAACGCAGCCGTCCCTGCGGCCTTCAGAAATACGCGACGATCCATGTTGTTATCTCCCAGGAATGTTATCCGCGAAGTTTTTAAAAACGGGAAGACTCTTGAACTGGCCCAGCCATGTGTTCCCTCCCCAACGCAGCGTGGGGGAGGGTTAGGGAGGGGCCGAAGCGGGATTCTACGTAGACTGTCTCCGCGCCTTGAGCCACGAAGAAACCCAACTTCTGAGTAATTCTCAAAACACTCACCGTGTCAAGTGACGGTAGAAAAGGTCCGTCCTCTGGATTGTACGAATTGTGAATCAGCGTCTCTTGGCGATTTGCCCCCTCCCCGGCTCTCCCCCTCGCTCGCTGGGGAGGGAGAGTTGTTAGCTTAACGCGGCGAAGTGGCCTTCGCGATATTCGCGGCCGAGGAGTTGGTCGGCCTCGGCGTCGTCGATGAACTTCTCCTTCTCGGGGTCGAAATGCAGGTTCCGGCCCAGGCGGGCACACAGGTTGCCCAGGTGGCTGAGTGATGCCGAAAGGTGCCCGATCTTGGCGCCGGCGTTCGGCTTGGCCGTGCCCTTGATCGCATCGAGGAAGTTCCTTTGGTGGGCCTCTTGAGGCATGCCGAACTTGTGTTCCTTGATCAGCTTGTTCTTCTCGCCGTAGAGCCAGTAGCCGTCGCCCTTGCCGAGCATGAGCACGCCCTTGGTGCCGTAGAAGATGTCGCCGTTCTCGAACCCTTCCTGGCGGTAGGGGGTCCAGATCCGCTGCTCGAAGACAAGGAGCCGCCGCTGGCCCAGGCTGCCGTCGCCGGGATACTCGAAGGTAGTGTATTGGGTATCGGGAAACTCCTGATCGTCGTCGAAGTAGAGCTTCTGCCCGTAGCCGCTGATGCGGGACGGATGGCAGTCGACGCCGAGGCCCCAGCGTCCGATGTCCAGGTCGTGGACCCCGTCGTTGCCCATATCGCCCGTGCCGAAGTTCCTGATCCAGTGCCAGCCGTAGTGGAGCCGGTTGGGCTGGTAAGGCATCCACGGGGCGGGCCCGACCCACATGTCGTAGTCGATTGTGTCGGGCGGATCGCAGGGCTGGTCGTGGCCGATGTTTCTCCGCCGCTGGCTGTTGATCACCTTGACGACTAACACGTCGCCGATGGCGCCTTCGCGGATCATCTGCACGGCCTCGGCCACCCCTTCATTCGACCGATTCTGGGTGCCCATCTGAACCACCCGCTTGTGCTTCCTGGCGGCTTCGATCAGGAGCCGGCCTTCCCGGATGTTGTGGCTCAGTGGCTTCTCCACATAGACGTGCTTGCCGGCCTGCATGGCCAGGATGGCCATGGGAGTGTGCCAGTGATCGGGCGTGGCGATCGCGATCGCGTCGATGGAAGGATCGTCGAGGATCCTGCGGAAGTCGCCCAGCCCATTGTCGATCTTCAAACGCTTCTGGACGTCGCCAAGGCGATTCTTGTCCGTGTCGCACAGATAGACCAATTCGGCATCCGCCTGGGACGAGAAAGTCTCAGCGAGTTTTCGTCCGCGGCTCAGGCCCACCACGCCCATCCGGATTCTATCGTTGGCGCCCAGGGCTCGGGCCGGTGCGGTTGCAAGGGCCAGGGCGGCGCTCGACGTAACGGCGGCCTGTTTCAAGAACGCTCTGCGATTGCTCATCGGTCGTTCTCCCTCGAAAATCGGGCCGCCCTAATTGGTTCAGAGCCTCGCAACGGCCCGAGGGCATCTGTTTTCCGAATGCCGTCCGAACTGACTAGGATTCTCCCCTATCATGATGGGGGATGCAAGGTTCGGGAGCCGGTTCCTCGGCGATTTCGCGGTTCTGTGGCCCAGAGGTTCTTGCACAGAGCAACCCGTTTGGCCCAGAATTGAACGGGAGGCGTTTCTTGCTCACTCACGGTTCGCCAGGCTCAGGAATTCCCGCTCATGTCCACCACACGCCGCGTTTTTCTCAAGCAGTCGTCGCTGGCACTGGCCGGCGGGATTCTGGCGAGTCCGAACGTGGTTTCGGCCGCTACCGAACGGACGTCGCTTGCCCAGCCAACGCCGTCCCAGATCCGCTGGCAGGACTGCGAGATTGGCCTGGTCTACCATTTCGATCTGCCGATTGCGTCCGGCCGGTTCTCTTCGAACAACCAGATACGGACCAGGCTCGATCCGACCGGCTACAATCCCACCCGGCTCGATACCGACCAGTGGATCGAGGCCGCCAAGGCAATCGGCGCCCGATACGCCGTCTTCACGGCCACCCACTTCAACGGCTTCATGCAGTGGCAGAGCGACCTCTATCCCTACGGGCTGAAGCAGACGCCGTGGCGGGACGGCAAGGGCGACGTGGTGGCCGACTTTGTCGAGTCGTGTCGCAAGGCGGACATTCTGCCGGGGATCTACTTCAGCACGCACCGCAACGTGTACTGGCAGGTGTGGGGCCACTACGTCAACTGGGGCAAAGGTCGAGGGACCGAGGCCCAGGCCCGATTCAATCGCATTGCCGAGGGGATGACCGAAGAGCTTTGCAGCCGCTACGGTCCTTTGGTGCAGATCTGGTACGACGCCGGCGTCAAGACGCCCAGCGAGGGCGGCCCCGACGTGCTGCCGATTTTCGAGAAGCACCAGCCCGGCAGCGTCTTCTACCATAGCCGCCAGCGGTCCGACCATCGTTGGATCGGCAATGAAAGCGGCCATGCCGGCGATCCGTGCTGGGCCACCATGCCCGCTGGGCACGAGGATCTCTCCCACAATTCGCCCAATTGGAAACCTCATCTGCACAGCGGGGTCGCCGGCGGAGCGTGCTGGTCGCCGGGCATGGTGGACGTGCCGCTCCGAGCCGTGGGGGGCGTTCACAACTGGTTCTGGAATCCCGGGCAAGACGACAACGCCTATTCGTGCGAGCAGCTCGATGCCATTTACGACCAATCGGTGGGGCACAACTGCAACCTGGTGATCGGAGAAGTCATCAAGAGCGACGGGCTGGCGCCCCAAAGCGACATCGACCGCCTGAGCGAGTTCGGAAAGCGTCTGCGCCGTCGTTTCTCCCAGCCCGCAGGTGAAACTTCCGGGACAGGATCGGAACTGGAGCTGAAATTGGCCCAGCCCACTCGGATTGACCAGATCGTGCTGGCCGAGGATATTGCTCAAGGGGAGCGGATTCGCCGCTACCGCGTGGAAGGGCTCGTGGGCGGCGACACATGGAAGCCCCTCGTCGAGGGGCAGTCGGTGGGACACAAGTGGATCCATCGGCTGGAGCCCGTGGAAGTTGCCAGGCTTCGTTTGACCGTGACCGAATCCGCGGCGCCGCCCATCCTGCGGACCTTTGCCGCCTATTAATATGACAGGCGTCTGCTTCGACTGTTTGACTTGTCAAATCAATACAGGTCCAATGCGAAGAACGAGTCAAGAAGAGAAACGGAATACCACAAAGGGCACGGAGGACACAGAGAAGAATGGAGTAACGGAGAAATGACGAATGAGAAAAATCAAATGACGAAACAAATCCGAAGGCCTGAATGACGAAGGTTGTGCCGGACACATTCGCGTCTTAGGTCAGTCATCGTTCTTTCGACATTTGACTTTCGACGTTCTTCATTGGACTGAATCATTCCTCTGCGTCCTCCGTGTCCTCTGTGGTTGTCTTTCCTTCTCAGACCCGTTGTAGGTCAATTGCTTTTGCTCAATCGTGAAGTGAAACCGTCGGATTGGTCGTATTACTTGGAAAGGGAAGGAGGCTGCCATGCGGCTCTTAATCGTCTTTCTGGCAGTGGGTTGCGGCCTGGCGCCGGCGAATGGGGCAAGCGCCGACGATGCGACGCCTCAGGTGTCTGCCGCGGAGGTCGGGTTTGACGAGATCGTTTTCGTCAAGCGAAAGCCTTACTCGTCGGACCACTACTACACCGACATCAACAACGGCACGAGCCCCGACCGCTTCTTGCCGGAAAACGCCGTCTGCATCTACAACCTTCGCACGCACGAGGAGCGGCCGGTCGTGACGGCTGCCCAACTGCCCGGCGGCAAGGGTTTCATCGGCAAGATCAGCCTGTCTTTCGACGCCAAGAAGGTGCTGTTCGATTATCGGGAAACACCCCAGTCCGGGTTCCGCATCTGGGAGGTACAGCTCGACGGCAGTGGTTTGCGTCAGGTCTCGTTCCCGCCGGACGATGAGGCGGAAAAGGTTGGCCGCTGGGGCAAGCCCTGGCACACGGACGACATCCACCCCTGCTACCTGCCCGACGGTCGGATCATCTTCTCATCGACCCGCTGCGAGCACACGATCCTCTGCGGCGGCTCGGCCCACCTGGTGGCTCCTGCGCTGCACGCGATGAACGCCGACGGCTCCAGTGTTCGGCAACTGACCAAAAGTCCGGTGAGCGAATTCTGCCCCGTCGTTCTCAGCGACGGGCGGATCATGTATCACCGCTGGGAATACGTCGACAAGGGCGCCCGGGTGGCCAAGACGATCTGGTCGATGAATCCCGACGGGACGAAGCCCCAGGAGCTTTACGGCATTGCCGACGACACGACGACGGTCTACATGTATCCCCAGCCCCTTCCGGGCGACGAAGCCCGGCTGGTTTGCGTGGGCTCGTGCCACTATCCCCAGGGCGGCTGCGTGGGCGCGATCATGCTCATCGACACGAAGAACCGCGTCCGCGTTCGCGGTCCCGATCCCGACGAGGACGGTTTCGTCCTCTGCGACGGTCGATTTCCCGTCAACAACATCACTCCCGAGGTGTTCACCGAGCGCCGCACCGAGCCCGGCTGGCACTTCCGCCAGGCGGACGGCAAATACGTCCACGACAAGAACGGCCAGAGCGGACATCTCTTCACCCATCCCTTTCCCGTCAGCGATCACCAGTTCCTCGTGTCCTACAAGGTCGATCCGGCCGACCACTACAAGCAAGTGGCCGACGCCTACGCGATCTATCTGATTGACACCGAGGGCAGCCGTCGGCTCGTCCACCGCGACAGCCAACTTTCCTGCTGGCATCCGCTTCCGGTGGTGGCAAGGCGTGTTCCGCCGGCGATTGAAGCGGAGCGAGATCCGGCCTATGCCGAACGGAACCGGGCGGTGTGTGTGCTGACGAACGTCTATCAAGGCATGCCGGGAGTCGAGCCGGGCGAGGTCAAATGGCTGCGGATCAACGAGGCCCTGCCTCGCTACTGGGACACGGCTCGCCGCTGGAGCCCTTCGCTGAGCAGTTCCAGCTGGAAGGGTGCCCTGTGGCCCCGGGTCCAATGGGGCGTTGTGCCCGTGGAAGAGGACGGCTCGGCGTGCTTTGAGGTGCCGGCCGATCGCGCCGTCTTCTTCCAGGCCCTCGACAAGGAGTTTCGCGAAATCCAGCGGGAGCGGACCTACGTGAACTATCGGCCGGGCGAGGTTCGTTCATGCAACGGCTGCCACGGCGAGGCGGGCCATTCGGTGTCGCCCGTCAATTCCGCGACGCCGCTCGCGCTGCGGCGTCCGCCCAGCGTGCCCCAGCCCGAACCCTGCGACCTGGTCGAAAACGGCGGCGACGGCCAGGCCGGACAGGTGATTCACTATCCGACCGACATTCAGCCCATGTTCGACGCCAAGTGCGTCTCCTGTCACGGCGCCGACAAGCCGGCCGGCGACCTCCGCCTGACGGGTGAGCTGACGCTCTACTACAACACGTCGTATGAACAACTGGCAAGCAAGCAACTCGCCGGTCCCATCATTCCCGAGTTCACTTCGTTTGGCCAAGGCGACCGGGGCAACTACAACGGCGCCTACCTGCCGCCCGGCAGTCTCGGCTGTCGAAAGAGCACGCTGATGGATGTTCTGCTCGATCCGGATCATCCGAAGAACGCCCAGGACGACCACACGAAGATGCTCTCGGAGATGGAGCGGATGGTCCTAAGTCGCTGGGTCGACTCGAACTACCAGTTCTACGGCGCCTACTACGGTCGCCACCATATCCAATGGGCCAGCCAGGCCGACCCCGCCGTGCCGGCCTATCGTCCCGAGGATTTCCGCCGCAAGTCGACCTTCGAGGAGGCCGTGAAGATGTTTGCGCCGGAGTGGCATCGGTGATGGAATCCCGTAGGTGGGGAAAGTTTGGTGTTGGTAAGGCAGCAACGTAGCGGTGTTCCGAAATGGCAGCAGATCCTCGTCATCGACCGAGTACGTCGATCCTTCCAGCGGATACGACAGGGCGTGTCGCGTGTCTTGTGATTGGTTGTTTCTTCGGTGCAATTGGGGGCGGAAGTCTGGCGATGTTGTTGTCCAATCATCGCGGGCTTGAAGCATTCACGCTCTACGAGCTATCTTGTGTCGCCGCGTTGTTTGGAGCGTGCCTCGTGCTGTGGAGTCTTTTTGCTCCCCAGTGGCTCGTTGACTTCACCGACCATGTTGTATCGCATCTTCTATTGGTTATCGTGATTCTATTCGTGCCGTTTGCGGTCCATGTACTTGTTCTCTTATTCAGCGGCAAGATCTGATATCGGCGGTGCGTCACGCGACATCAGTCGTCCGCCCCGAAGGGGCCTGGAGATTTTGCCACAGGGCACCGCGTCGCGGCGTAGCCGCAAGGCGTCGCCCTGGGGTTGCGTTGTTCGAGCTTGTTTCGGCCTATTCCCGGGGCGGCGCTCCTACGTCTCCGTTCCCGATATCGAAGCTCCGGGCCCGTATTCACGTGGGCACTGCTTGCAAGCAAGCTGATTCTATGAAAGAGAGGTTCTCCTGGTGTAGTAGAGTTTGTGAGTACACTACTTCCCCCCACTACTCCAAGGAGAACCACTGATGTTGTACCTCGCAATTGACCAACACCGCAAGCAATTGACCGTGAATATCCGCAACGAGGAGGGCGACGTGCTCGAGAAGCGTCAGGTGAGCACGGAATGGGAGCGTGTGCGGGCGTTTTTCGCGGGGCTCCGCGAGCGGTCGGAGCCGGAGGGAGGGTTTGTGACGATTCTGGAGATTTGCGGGTTCAACGATTGGCTGCTCGAAATGCTGGAGGAATACGGTTGCCGGGAGACGGTGCTGATCCAACCCGAGAAGCGGTCCAAGAAGAAGACCGACCGCCGGGACGCCGACGCGTTGGGTGAGCTGCTGTGGGTCAACCGAAAACGGTTGCTGGAAGGCAAGCCCGTCCACCAGGTGCGACGGGTGCTCCCGCCGGAGAGCGAGGAGCGTCGGGATCGTCAATTGACCGCGTTGCGGAAACGGCTGACCCAATTACGAACCAGAACCATCAACCGGGTTCAGCACATGTTGCTTCGGCATAATCTTCAGCAGGAATGTCCGACCAAGGGGATCAAGACGATCAAGGCTCGCAAGTGGCTGCGTGAGTTGGAACTGGACTGGATGGATCGTTTGGAGTTGGATCAACTGCTCGACCAATGGGAGCTGTGCGACAAGCAACTCGACGAAGCGGAAGAACGAATCAAGGAACGTCAGCAGAAGGACGACACGGCCATGATCATAGCGACGCTTCCCGGAGCGGCGGCCTATTCGAGCCTGACGATTGCCAGCCGGATCGGGCCGATCGATCGCTTTCCGCGAGCCAAGAGCCTGCCCAATTTCTGGGGCATCACACCAGGTTGTCGTAACTCGGGCGACGTGACCGATCGCCTTGGCTCCATCACCAAACAGGGCAGCAGCATCGTTCGCGGCATCTTGGGGCAACTGGTGCTGCACGTGTTGCGGCGCGACCCGTACATGAAGCAGTGGTATCAGCGAATCAAGAAACGGCGAGGCTCGAAGATCGCCCGAGTCGCCGTAATGCGACGCCTGGCGGAGATCATCTGGCACATGGTCAAATACAGACAAGCCTATGTGCCTGGCGGTCCGGAAGCCTGGAAGAAGGTCTACGGAACCAAACCCTAACAGTTCAGCCTCAGTTCAGGCTCGACAGAAGGGGACCGTCCCTTCCACCTTCCCCATCACTCCGGCCCCCAAAAACGCGGGGCGAGGGCCGAAGTGACGGTGAAGGCGGAAGGGACTCCCGAGAACCCTTTTTGAATCAACCGAAGACACGATGAGGAACAACACGGATTGCTGATGGTTGCATCGGCCCTCCTTCCGTAAGGAAGAAGAGGCCCTCGCGACACCCAACCAGTCTGCTGTGCCACTTGGACTTGGCCCCAGCGGCCAAGCGTCAATGCTGAATGAGACGGTAGGTGTCGGCGAGGCGGTCGCAAAGACTATTCGGTGTCAGGCCTTGCCCTGAGCGACCTGCGAAACAAGCGCAGGCGGAACCACGAAGGGATGTGTTGGGGTGCAGCCGCAGTGAAAAGAACGGCGCAACAACCCCGAAATCAAGACCGTGAGCGACAATCGACAATCCGCAATGAACCTCCCCTACGCGTTCGACCTCCCTGCCGCACGAAGGCAGAGGAAAGGCAAACGCGACGTAACGACGTTACCATTCTTCACCCCCAGAAAAGCCCTCTCAAAAGGGCCGTGCGCGGAACGTACGCGCGAAAAACACCAGGAATCCTCTTGACAAGTTAATCTCTTTCAGGGAAGTGGCACAGTCGGGGGGATTGGCCGTTCGGCTGATCTTGACTTTCCCGCCCGGCTTCGGAAAGCCGAAGCGCATCATTGCGTTCTGCAATTGGCTGCCGTGGCCCGAATTGCAATATGCGACTGCCCCAGCAACGTTTCCTCGCAGATCGTGAATCACAAGTCGTTCCAGGGACGCGATTTGTGTCGGGAAAGGGGTCTCCGATTCCCTTCGGCACAACTGTTGCAGCATTAAGTAGTAGCAGTCATTCGATGAACCGGCGATTACTCGTTTTGGACGGGGTCTCTCATGAAACCGTTGGTCCTGCAATTCGTTGGAGGTGACTGGGACGGAAAGACTCTCCGTAGCGATTCGGCGGACTACGAAGAGCAACTGCTGGCGGCTGGGTGTTATGAGATCTCTCATCATGGCGCCGTGGGGGGAGTTTGTGCGGCCCTTTCAAATGACGCCATCCGATTTGCCAGGGGGCATGGCTGGGTGAGCTTCGACGAGGATTCTTCGTGGAAAGACAATCCGTATTCGGTCGTCGAACATCGCGAAACAGAGACAGAGATCCTTGTTATATTTGGATTCCATTCGGCGGAACGCGCGTAGAGTTGGCGAGGCAGCGTGTTTTGGAAAAGGAGGTGTGGGATGAGTCCCTTCGAGAACCAGGCCTTGCAGGAAGAACACCAGGCTGCCGAGTGTGAACATGTGATTTGGCTGGAAGACATTGGACGGTGGCGTTCCGAACATCGTCGGGCCGCCGCGATGCTAGCGCAAGCACAAGCTGCCCTGTTGGAACAAGATGCGGCGTTGGAATCCCACGCGGAAGCCGTACGCAGTCACGAAATGCAAGTGCAAAGAGCATTGCGGGAAGGCGATGGTAGCGACATGTCTCACGATTCTTCGGAAGCCGCACGCCGTGACGACCAGGCCCAGCACGATCACGCTCGCACGGCCCATGAACGCCTCAAGCAACATCACGACATGATCACAACCGAAATCAAGCGGGTCACCGAGAAGCTGTTGGAGCCAATGTAGTTGTGGGTGGCAATACGGTACGAGAAAGCACTTCGATTCCGTCCCGTTGCACATCAATCCGACGCCAATGAGGTGGCTCATCAGTTGATTCGCAAGCTCTACCAACAATACCAAGAGCATTACGGAACCGTCCTGTGCAACGATGTTCGGGAAAAGGCCGAACGCCGTTGCCCCGAAGTCGTCGGAAACGCGGCGAAGTGGGCAGCTCAGATCCTCCTGGACGAATTCGGCATTGAGGGACCCGAAAAGGAGCCGACGCGAGGTACTGCGGAGAAAGCGCCATGAACACCAACCAGCCCGAGAAATCGAGCCGGGATGCGGCAATGCGGCTCATCGCGTTTTGGGCCGCGATGCATGACACGATGGTGGGCGCCATTGAAGACCGCTTCGGGGATCACGGACTTCGGGAAACTCTCTATCAGCCGTTGTTCGATGCGGGCTACCGAACGGCCATCAAACATCCGGCCGACGCTGCCGGAATCGCCGACGAGATCATGGGGCTGGAACAAGATTTCAACCTGCGCGGCCGAGTCGTCGAGAGAGGGCCTGAGCGTGTTGTGCGAGAGGTAACGGAGTGTCCCTGGGCGAACGTTCGGCCCGCCGGGTGCCGTGTCTTCGCCTGGTGGATGGAGGGATATTGCCAGGGGCTCAACCCAGCGTTCCGATATCGCTTGATCCAACTGATTCCCGAAGGCGCGCCGACGTGTCTCTGGTCGATTGAGCGGGCCGCGTCTCGCGAAACGTGAGTGGATCAAACGTGCCGGCCGGCGAGGTGAACACGGATAAGTTGATGAATGTTGTAGATGCGCGCTTCTCGGGACGCTCCACGGTCTTACAGGTCGTTCTTCTCCGTGTCCTCCGTGCCCTCTGTGGTGTCCAGCCCCTCTTTGCAAGTCGTCCTCTGGTATTGACCTCGTGTTGACTTGATAAATCAACCTCTCAGCCCGTGAACCGGCCCAGCCAAGGATCGGCAAGCTGAAAGAGAATGATGAGGACGAGAGCTGGGGTGAAGTTGGCGGTCTTGATCTCTTTCAGTCGGAGCAGGTTGATTCCGATCATGATGATGAGCAAACCGCCAACGGCCGAGACGGCATCGATCATGGCGGGGGTCGCGTAGGGAGCGACGACACCGGACAGGAGCGTCAACGTGCCCTGGACGATCAGGATGGAGACGGCGGAGAAGGCGACTCCCCAACCCATGACGGCCGCGAGGAGCACGGCGACGGAACCGTCCATGACCGATTTCAGAAGCAGGAGCTGGTAGTCTTTTTCGATACCGGCCTTGAACGATCCGACAATGGTCATGGCCCCCACGCAGAACAGGACGGTTGCGTCCAGAAGGCCCGTGGCAAACTGGCCGTCGCCCATCGAGCCGGGGAGCTTGCCTTTCAGCCAGTGCCCCAGACTCAGGATTCTCGCTTCCACGCCCATCCAGGTTCCGAGAAGTCCGCCCAGGGCAATCGAGAACACCATGTAGAGGGCGTTGCAGGGCTCCTGGGCCATGGAGATGCCGAGGGTTAGCGTGAAGATGCCCAGTGCCGTGAAGACGGTTTCTTCATATTGATCGTGGATCCTACCTCTAAAGGCCAGTCCTAGAAGAGAGCCGATCAGGACGGCGACAGCGTTGATTACGGTTGCGATCATAAGGAATGATCATACTTCAAGGCGGTGGTTCTCGGGAAGCGGGCAATTAGGCAACCCGTGGTTGCCCAATTTGTAACCTGGATTTCCAGGTGCATTTGGATGAGGGCCGGTCGCCACGTAGTGGCGCAATGTTAATAGCCAGGGGTGCGAACCCCTGGACTCGCCGGTGAGTGTTAAATGTGCCACGTAGTGGTGCGACAAGGGTTTCCCGATGACCTCTCGTTCCTCGATCGGTTGTGATGCCGCTACGCGGCATGGTGTTCACAATTGGGATTCCGGGGGTTGGCACCCCCGGCTATTCACGTTGTGCCGCTACGCGGCAGGTTTGGACCGGGTTGCCACCGCGACACGAAATAACGCAACATAAGTCACCGCAATAATGCAGCGGTTTTCAATAGTGCAAGCAGGTCGTGGCCTACCTCGCACGTGTCGTTGTTCCGGGTAATACTCTTTCATCTGCATCCTAGTTGGACAGCGCGGTTTCGGGATGGTGCAGGGAACCGAAACCTCGCCTGCGGCAGCGGGTTAAACGAACTCTCTGCTGGGACGTGCGCTGCCCGGCATTGAGTCCAACTAATCCAGTCGTGGCCGGACCACCTGGCCGAGGGCCTGCTGGGAGGTGTCGTGGTAGCTGCCGTAGAATTCTGAATTTGAATCGAGCCAGAGGGTGATTCGGGCGAAGTCTTGCGGGGGAAGGGACACGTCGTAGTGGCGCTGGTCGAGATAGTCGAGGAGTTTTGACGCTCGGGCGCCGAACTGGCCGGGGGTGGTGCGGCTGCCGCCGTGGACGCCGGACTTGATCGAGCCGTTGGAGACCTTGAAGTAGAAGGCGTATTTCTCGGCCAGGTTGGCGTAGGACTTGCTCCAGCCGTAGGGCCCCGCCACCTGGCCGCTGAGGTCGAGGGCGCCGCGATCCCGGTGGCAGGCCGTGCAGTGGCGATCGAGGACGGGCTGGACGAGCCGGGGGTAGCTGAAGGGATTGGCGCCGTCCGGGGGCGGCGCCAGCTTGGAGGGCTCGCGCGTGAGGGCGAGCGGCGTTTGGACGATTCGGCCCGGCGGCGAGTGTTTGCGTTCGTGGCAGCCCTGGCAGGTGAGACGTTCGCCCGGGTGAACGTAGGTGGCCGAACGCATGGATTGCACGGCGAGTCCGCGATCGTCCAGGGCCTGGAAGTAGATCAGCTTGCCCACCGGGGCCTCGAAGTAGACGCTGCCGTCGGATTCGACGGGCACGGTGCCGAGGACGGCTCGGGCGTTCGTTTCGGTGGCGATGCCGATGCGGGGCTTGTCAGCCGGAGGCGTTGTTTTGGGCAGCACCTGGATCACGCGGAGCGACTTGATCTTCGTGTCCGCCGGCCACTGGAAATCGGCGTCGTAGATGTTCATCACGGCGATGGTGGCGGGCTCGTCGGACTCAACGGCCGCCGTCTGGCCGGTCCGCCCGGGAAGGGCCGGCGGCATGGGACGGGAGCGGAGTGGGATGGGGCTCAAGCACGAGATCTGCGGGTCGCGATAGAGCAGTTCCCGGTTTCCGAAACGGTCGATCCAGTAGATGCCGCGGTTCTTGCCGTCCGGATGGTAGACGCAGAGGTAGTCGTCTTCGCTCAAGGGCCACGGTGTGCCGTAGGCCATGTACTGGCGGATTTTCTTCTTGCCGCCTTCCGCTTCGGGAAGGGGAACGTCGGGGGTGAGCCGCTCGACTTGGGACATGGCGCCGTCGTCTTCGATTCGATAATCGATGGAAACGAGGGAGCCAAAGGCCTGCCCGTGATGGGCGGCGGCCGTGGCCACGTATTTGTTCGAGCCGGGGATCGCCCGGGCGCTCATTTCCATCCAGGGTCGGCTTTCGCGGACGAGTGGGTAGTTGCCGTGGTAGGAGCGAGGGTCGCGGCCGTCCGGATAGCAGTTCCAGAGGTGGTGGGCCACGTTCGTGTCGCGGTCCACGTAGTCCCAGCGGGTGTAGATGAGCATGCCGTTGTTATCGACGCTGGGATGCCATTCCTGGGTTTCGTGAAAACTCAGGCAGGTCACGTCGGTGCCGTCGCTGGCCATGGAGTAGAGCGTGTAAGTAGGAGAATCCCAGGGCGGCGCCGAGCCGCCGCAGCGAAGGTAGCCGCCGCGCCGGGTGGAGATGAAGGCGATCCGTCCGTCGGGCAGGCAGCAGGGATCGAAATCGTCCCAGGGGCCGTCGGTCAATTGGCGGAGGCCGGTTCCGTCGGAACGGACCTCGAAGACATGGTAGCTCGCCCGGGGCGACCATTCGGGCTTTTCGCCCAGGCCCTGAGTGTAGGCGAAGAGGATCTTCTCGCCATCGTAGGAAAGATCCGGCGAGACGAACGCGCCGGGACGGAGCGGCTGTCCCGCAAGTCGACCGTTCTCGACGGTCGAGTTTCTCAGGAGGTTTTCCACCGTCGGCTGATTCGAAAAGGGGTCCGAGAGAACGAAGAGCCCGCCGCCGGGCACGGCGCCGAAGCCGTAGTATTGGTGGACCATGTGGTAGAGGCCGCCCGGGTCGTGGCGTTTGACGAAAAGGATGCGGTCGAAATCGAGCAGGGGATTGCAGAAGGCGATTTCGCGAAGGATCTGTCGGGCCTGGAAGTGGCAGGCTCGGCGCTGAGGCTCCGAGGCCGTGCCGCCTGCTTCCAGGTCGGCGAGTTGTTGTTCAACTTTTTTCAGGCGGGTTAGCAGCGGCGTCACTTGTTCGCCGGCGCCGCTTTCGGTCAATCGCCTGGCCAGTTGCCGGGCGTGCTCGATGACTGCGTGGGTGTGTGCCGGATGGAAGGTGACAGGTTCTGCGGCGACGGGGGCTGGCGGCGTGTAGGGATGGCCTTTCGTGCCGGGGCAGGAGTAGGGGCCGATGCTTTTCTGGTCGGCGGGCCGGTTCAGGGCGAGGTTCTTGGTTGGATCATCCCGGCCGTAGACTTCGACTTCATCGAGGGCAAAGGAGCAGCGGCCCGGAATGCGGAGGCGGACGATCCTCGCCTTCGCGTTCTTTTCACGCAGATCGATGACGAGCGGCTTGTTTTCGGTGACCCCGAAGAAGGGTGTGCCGTCGTGACGGTAGATGGTCTCGAATTCATGCGACTGCGGATCCGTCGTCACGAGCACCTGGAGCTTTGCGGTGCGCTCGGGCGGAGAATCGGTGCGGTTGAAGACCACGATCCGGTCGAGAGGAGCGGGTGAGCCCAGATCGACCTGCCACCAGGGATCGATTTCGCCGCTGGCGGTGTGGAAGCCGAAGCGGCCGGTCTTGACGCCGTCGCATCCGCCGGCGGCGTCGAGCCGGGTGGTGACCTCGGCGGCCGGCGGAGCCGGGGCGGGGTCGGGGAGTTGGAAGCGGCGGTCCTCCTCGATCCAATCGGCTTCGAGGAGGACTCGCATGTCGGCGGCCGGCGATTGGAGCCACGCCGTGAGAACCAGGGCCGCAGTCAGAAACACCCATGATCCGCGTCGTGAACAAGTCATTGGCCGGTCCTCGGGAGACAAGGCTGAAGACTGAAGACTGAAGACTGAAGACTGAAGGCCTAAGGCTGAAGGACTGCAGAATAACGGCTTTCGGTGCATCGATGTCGGCTTTTCCACTTCAATCGAACTCGCATCAGAAACCTACAGTCTACAGTCTTCAGCCTCCAGCCCCAGCGCTAGGGTGGCAGCGATGATTTTCCGCAGTGGAATTTCCACCCCTTGAGGTGTGAGTCGGAAAATCGTCGGTGTTGCGAAGCAACCAGAGCAAGCAGACGCGAATTCCCTCTTGCGGCTTCGCCGCCCGGACGTTTCCCCGGCGTTGTCAAACGGCATGGCTACGACATCTGCGGGAGAAACATCCGGGCTACCCATTTCCATGGCGAATCTACCGGCGGAGGTACTTGGCGGTTGCTTCGTGGTTGTCACGAAGGGGCGGCGCAACACCAAGTGTCGTTGTTCGCTCTGCGAACAAACGCTTCTTCACGAGGCGAAGAGCGACTTTGTGCGACACTTACTGCTGCCCCGATGCTAAAACTCCTTCCAGAGGCCGGGGACGGGGACGGGGAACTGACCGTCTTCGTCGGCCTTGACGGGGACGGGGCTGTCGGGGGTGAGTTCGTCGAGATAGTCGCAGAACTGGAAGTCCGACTGCATCATCTGGTCCCAGGTGACCTCCTGGCCGATGTGGCAGGCGGCCCGGCCCATGAGCGTGGTCATGTCGGAGTAGATCGCCCGCTTGGCCTCGTTGTGGGGCTTGTCGTTGCGGATGCTGTCGATGAAGTGGTTCCACTCGTACTGCCAGGGGCTGACGGCGTCGGGAGTGGGCGTCCAGGAGATGTAGTCGTCGCCGATCCGCTGGTCCTTGAACATGTGGACGGTGGCCGCGTGGACATTGCCCGAGAACTGGGCGGCGCACTTGGTGCCGTGGATGTAGGTGGCGAAGTCGCTACGGCATTGCTTCTCGCGGCGGAATCCGCAGAAGGCCTTCGTGCCATCGGCAAAGGTGTACTCGATGGAGTAGGTGTCGATGTTCTGGCCGCAGTCGGTGCTGGCGGGGGAGCGTCCGCCCATGCCGATGGCCGAGACGGGCCAGGCATCCTTGATCCAGCAGCACTCGTCGATCTGGTGGATCAGGTAGTCGACGAAGTGGCCCGAGCCGATCCAATAGAGGTGGATTCGGCCGAACCGAAGCTGGTCCATGAGGTTGTTCGACTTGTCGCCCTGCGAGCCGAGCCAGCCCACGCCGCCGAGGCGGTTGGCGCGGATCAGGGGGATGTCGCCCATGGCGCCGTCGCGGATCTTGTCGATCAGAGCCTGCCGCGCCGGGGAATGGCGGCACTGGAGGCCGGCGGCGATCTTCGATCCGGTCTTCTCCGCTTCCTCGCCGGCCTTGAGCATCCGCTTCAACCCGCCGGGGTCGGTGGAGAAGGGTTTTTCCATGAAGACGTTGATGCCCTTCTTGACGGCATATTCCATGTGGACGCAACGGATGTAGGCCCGGGTCGTGCAGAGGGCGATGTCGCCCGGTCGGAGGATGTCGACGGCCTTGCGATAGGCGTCGAAGCCGAGGAACTTGCGGTCTTCGGCCACGTCGACCTTGTCGGGGAACTGTTCCTTCAGGCTCTTGATCTTGGCGTCCATCGCCCCTTCATGAAGATCGGCCGCGGCGTAGAGCTTGATCGGCCCGGCGTCGGGAACCGAGAGGGCGTCGCGAATGGCGCCGGCGCCGCGACTTCCGCAGCCGATCAACGCCAGGCGGATCGTGTTATCTTCGGCGGCATGGGCCATGCGGGCGATGCTCCCGAAGGCGGCGGTGCCCGCGGCAATGGCGCTGCCCTGCTTGAGGAACTGGCGACGGGTGGGGTTTTGCTTGTCGTTGGATTGCGTCATGAGGTAGGCTCCGCATAAAGGAAACGGTCTAACAGGCCGAAACGGGACAGTCTGCTCAAACACTCGGGGAGAAAGAAAGTGCCACAGAGGGCACGGAGGATACAGAGAGAATGGCGGCTAAGTTCAGTATGAAGGATTCTACCAAGCCGCCGAGGGGGAATGCAAATTTCCCGTATGGGGGCCAGGAAAAGCGTGAATCGCGTTGGAAGGGGACAGGTCCATCTTTTCGGACAACCTAGGATCGCCAAAGAGCCTTGCTGGCCGAAAAATGGACCAGTCCCCGTGACTAGAGATGGATCGGTCCGTCGCCGTCGCCGCGATTGACGTGGAAACGGGCGAAGGCGTCGGAAAAGTCCGGCGCGAGCCGGGCCAGTTTGGGGGAAACTGCGAAGAGGAAGTTGGTCGGGCCCCGGCGGAAGCCGCATCGGGTCAGAGCGTCGACCCAAGCCGCGTGGCTCTGATTCGACACGATCAGGTCAACGCCGCGGCCTTCCAGGACATCCTGGACGCAGGAGGCCACGTCCAAGGCATGGCCGGGGGTTGAGAAGCCGTCGACGAGGGTGCCGACGTTCATATTGCCGAACTGCTTGTGGCCTTCCATCGGGGTTGCCAGTCCGACGGCCCAGCCGATCGTCTGGCCGTTGCGGGAGACTTTCAGCCGGATAAAGCGATCGTCCCCGCGCGGATAGAGGGCGCGCACGACGGCGGCATTGCGAACGGCGGCCAGGGTCGTTTCGGCCTGGCCAGTTTCCCAGATCTCGTCGACCCAGGGGCCAAACTCGTCGACCTCTTCCCAGGCCACCGATTTGTCGGTGTGATGGCTTGGATGACCAAGAGATGCCAGTTGCCACGCCAGCCATCCCAGGCCGGTGCCGGCCGCCAGGTTGCAGGCGATTCGTCGGGTTTTTGAGGTTCGCAGGGCCGCAATGTTCCGAAGGAACGCCGCCGGACGCACAACTCGGAAGAGAAAGGGCACAGGGCCCATGCTCCATCGCATGGCCTTGAGCATCCGGGGGAGCGCCTGGCTGTAGCCGCCCATTCCCAGGGCGAAGAGCAAGGGCTGCCTGGCCAGGGCATTCATGACCAGTTGCAGGCCCAGGAAGTTGTAGTCCGGATTGACGATGCCTTCGGAAAGGGGAAGCCGCAGGTCGGCGATCATTCGCACCTGCCCGCCGATCAGGAACTCCTGGGGCTTGAGGGTATAGCCGCCGCGGACGACTCCGTCGTCATCCACGGCGAGGTAATACTCCTGACAGAGCGCGAGGCCTTCCTGCCGCGGCAGCCAGTCGGGCACGTGGGACTCGGGGAAGCGGACCTCGGCGCCTCCTTCGGCCAGCCTCCGGTTGAATTGGCGGACGCCTTCTTCGAGTTCTTTGGTAAAGGGAACGATCGTGATGCTCAATCCGCCAACGTCCTTCCGTTCAAGTTGTTCCTACAAGCACTTTGTGCCGCAGCCACTTCCATTCGAGGGCGGATCTTTCTCGCGGCGTCAGTTCGTGGCATCCTTGTTTCGCTGCGAGGTGGTCGAGCAGTTTCGTGACCGGAACAAACCAGGCTTGCTTTTTGGCCAGACGCTGCATCAGAGTGCGGAATCGCGGCTCGATTTCCCCGTTGCGGAAGAAGCCTTTGGCGAAGTGGGTGTACATGATGCAGGCACCGCCCTCTTGCTCCAGCCGGTCCTGGTTCTCTTCCGAGATGGTGCGATTGAACGAATCGAGGGATCCGCCTTCCGCCGAGGCGAACCAGGCGTTCACGCAGGGACGGATCGGATCGTGGTAGGGCATGAGGGGGCAGGCGGCCAGGGTGTTGATGTCGGCGAAGACGAAATTGCGGACGTACTTGAGCCGAGCCTTGCAGATGTCGCCCCAGAAAAGTGGGTCCCCCTTGTGGTGGCCGCGAAAGTGGTTGCGCCTGCGGAACCGGGTGAGGAGGTTGTAGACGAGCGCCCGAGGTCCCGAGACGCGATCGGCGCCCCAGTAGATGCCCTCGGCGTTGCTCGTGTGGTTGGCCAGACTGGTCGGGTCGGAGCCGAAGATTTCCCGAAAGCGATCGAAGGCCCGGATCGTTTCTTCGCGAGGCGAGTCGTGGTAGGTGGCGTTGTGGAGGGCGATTTCGAAGCCTTCGGCTTGAAGCTGCAACAGCCATGCGCGGTAGTGGTCATCCTCGCACGTGCTGCCCCCGAGCATGGCCTTTCCCTGGCCGGCAATGGGCCAGACGGACTTGGTGGTCAGCAGTCCCAGGTCGCGCAGGAAGGCGTAGACAGGAGCGACGTTTTCGAGGGTGGCTTCGTCCGTGTCGTCGAAGACGGTGAATGCGAAACGCTTGCCTTCCGGCCAGTGCATGGGGGGTCTCGGTTGTTGCTACTAGCGGGTGGCACGCTCAGAGCGAAGCGATGGGCGTGGGCGGTCAAATCACCACGCCCATTGCTTCGCTCTGAGCGTGCCACCCCAATCGGGCAGGGTCAGCCCACGCGGCGCATGCGTTTGAAGCGGCTGCTGTGCTGGGCGTCGTCGACGAGCATGGTTTTCACGGGTACCTTGAAAGGAGCCAGACGCTCGCGACAGAAGCTCTTCAGACGGCGGGTGAACTGGCGTGGCTCCTCCGGCTGCTGGAGGGTTACCCGGGCACAGACGATCTGTCCGGTGATGGGGTTCTTCTGTCCGTGGACGGTCACGTCGGCCACGTTGTCGAGTTGCTGGATTACGCTTTCGACCTCGGCGGGGAAGACCTTTTCTCCGCCCACGTTGATCATTTCGGAGCGGCGTCCGAGGATCTTCAGGAACTCGCCGTCCTGCTCGACGGCGTCGCCGGTCATGAACCAGCCGTCTTCCGAGAAGGGGCTGGGGGCATTGAGATAGCCGAGCATGGCGGACTTGGCCTTGATTTCCAGCAGCCCGTCCACGATGCGGGTCTCGAAGCCCTCGCCGCCGATCTTGACCCAGAGGGAGTCGGAACTCCTGGATTTGGAACGCATGATCCCGATCTCGGACAGTCCGTAGGTCTGCTGGAGACGCACGTGGGGCACGACCTCACAGAACCGCTTGAGGGTGCTCTCGGGCATGGGTTCCGTGCCGTAGGTCACCGTGGTGAGCGAGGACAGATCCCATCGCTTGTGGGCTTCGCTCAGCAGGATGAGGTTGACGAAGGTGGGCGAGGTGGGGAGCAATTCCACGCGATGCCGCTCGATCGCCTTGAGGACGGCGTCGGGGCTGCGCTGTTCAACGGTAACGAGGCATCCGCCGTTGGCCAGCGTGTAGAGCATCGTGTTGATGCCGCCGATGTGGTCGTAGAGGAGGAAGGAGATCGAGCGGAGCTTCTTTCGGGGAACGCGGAACTTGTCGAGGAGCGGTTCCAGGTCGTGGACGGCGGCCTTGCTCTTGCCGGTCGATCCGGACGAGAACAGGACGAGTCCCGGATGGTCCATTTCTCGCAGCCGGTCGTAGATGGGATGGTCGGCGCGGCGGTCGAAGGGGCGGATGGCGGCGTTGTCGTCGCCGTCGATGAGGACCGAGATCTCGCCTTCGGCGATTTCGATGAACTCGTCTCGCTTGCCCTGGACGGCCTCAGTGAGGGGCACGAGGATGCAGCCCCGTTCGGCCAGGGCCAGGAACATGGCCACGGCGTTGGGTGAGAAGTCGGCTTCGAGCATTGCGACCGTTCCGCGGGCGATGTGCTCCCGCTCGAGTCGCGCACGCCACTGGTCAAGCTCCTGGAGCAGCCAGCCGTAGGTGTAGGACCGGCCTTTCCAGACCACGGCCTCGTCGTCGGCATGTTGCCGGAAAACGTCGCAAAGAAACTCGATCCCCATGGCGTTCAAACTCCTCCCAGGTAGAGGACTTGTCCGGTAATGAAATCGCTCTCCGGACGAATGAAGAAGTCGATGACGTTGGCCACGTCGCGGAATTCGCCCATTCGCCGGATGGCCTGGCGCCGGAGAAGACGCTGGATTTTTTCTTCGGGCACGTTGCGGATCAGGTCGGTGGCGATGGGGGTGGGCCCGATGGCGTTGACGGTGATTCCCATGTCGGCTAGTTCCCGGGCGAGGACACGGGTGAGCGATTCGACGGCAGCTTTCGAGGCGGCGTAGGCGGCCTCGCCCTCGATCCGCAGCGGCACGGCCACGCTGCTGAAATTGACGATTCGGCCGGCGCCCGCCTTGGGCATGATGCGGGCTGCTTCGCGGCAGAAGAGAAAGGTGCCGACCACGTTGGTCTGCATGAGCCGCTCGACGGCCGAGGCGGGCGTGAGCAGGCAGTGGTTCATGGAGGCGATGCCCGCGTTGTTGATGAGGACATCAAGCCGGCCATGGCTCTTGCGGATCTGGCTGAAGCAGCGTTTCACCGCGGATTCGTCGGTTACGTCGAGGCAGACGTGTTGGTAGCCGTCGAGTTCGTAGTCGGCCGGTTTGCGGCTGCAGCCCACGACCCGATAGCCTTGTTCGACATAGCGTCGGGCAAGGTGTTCGCCGATCCCCTTGCGGGTGCCGGTGATCAACATGACCCGCGACTCAGCCATCGCCCTCTTCCTCCAGGCGTTTCACGATGTAATCCACGAGGGTGTCGACCGTACGGAAGGGGCTGGACGACTGGGACATGGCCTTCTCGTCGGCGAGGGTCATGTCCACGCCAAGTTCATCGGCGAGGGCTCCCTCGACGGCCACGATCAGGTTGACCAATCCGAGCGAGTCGAGCCGGGAGCCGCGTCCGAAGAGGACGGTGTCGGGGGCCGGTTCCAGCACCGATCCGGAGGGCAAATCCTGGTTGAGTTCCTCAATGGCGGCAAATACGGCCGAGGTGACTTGGGCTCGGTCAACCATCACGGTGGGTTCCTGATGGGGGGATGTGGGTTAGGTCAGGCGGCGCGCCGGAGGGGCGCGGACGCGAGATATTTTCGATAGGCCTGAACGGAAAGGGTCGCGCTCTCGCGCCAACTGTAGCGCTGGGCAGCGAGCCGGCGTCCATTTTGGCCGACTTTTTGAAGTTCGGCAACGGGGATTTGCAGGAGGCGGAGCAGCCCTTGCGCGATTCCGTCGACGCTCGTTTCCACGGCCCAGCCCGCCCCGGCGGCTGCCACCTCGTCGGCCATGTGTCCGGAACGGGTCAGCAGGCAGGGGAGCCCTGCGGCCAGGGCCTCGAGTGCCGCCAGGGAATGGGCCTCGGTGCGCGAGGTTTGCAGGAACGCGTCGTGTCCCGAAAAGACCGCTGTTTTGGCGTCGCCCCGAACGGGATCGTGGATCCGAACGACGTCGGCCAGGCCGAGCCGCTCGATTTCCTTGACAAGGCCGCTCTTGCTGTTGGTCCAGTCCGGGCCGTACAGATCGACGAGGGCGCCGGAAGCGACCATCTCGTCGCGGATTGTTCCGCAGGCGGCCACCAGGAGGTCGAGCCCTTTGATTTCCGTGTCGATCCGCCCCAGGTAGAGCAGACGCCGTGTGGGTTTTGATCCGGGGCGGGCCATTTGCGACGTTGGCGGAAGATGGACCCCGTTGCCGGCGATGAAGATCGGGCGGTTCCACTGAGTCGTGATCGCCGCTTCTCCCTGCGAAACACATTGAATCGCCATGGCGCCGTTGGCCATGCGACGGAAGAAGAGCAGGTTTCCCAGGCGCTTCTTGAGCGGCTTGACTTTCTGGGCGTACTGAGACATCCCGCCCCGCGGGCAGATCACGTAGGGTATGCCCAGCGTGCGGAGGCGGCTGGCAATGCGGCCGTGAACCGGAATGTAGGTACTGTGGAAGACGCAGACGTCGGGCCGGTTGAAGGGGGCAGGAAGGCCCAGGTCGGTTCTTTTCTGAAGCAAGGTCCGGTAGTCAAAGACGGGAAACCCGAGGTCTGCCGGCTGGCTGCCGGGGTCGGGACGAGTGATCACCAGGCCGGCAACGACGTCTTCCAGGGCGTTCTGGGCGGCCGTCAATCGCGGCACGCTGAAATTGGGGCCCGAGATGGTCTCCCAACTCACGGCCGCCAGGTGCAGGACGATCACACGATTCTCCTTCAGCCGAAACTCTCCCCCTCAGGGGCGGCGCAACAGCAAGTGTCGTTGTTCGCTTGCCTTTTCGCGGAGCGAAAAGCGACGATTCTCAGGCGACCTTGCAGCCCGTTCTCTGTTCCACCAACGAGCGTGGAATCGGACGGGTGCAGATCACGCCCTTGCTCACGTCGCCCGCGTCGTACAACTCCTCAAAGTAGGGGGACAACTCCCAGTCCCAGAAAGCGCGGCGCTGCCCATGTTCGTCGCTTGCGTCGAAACACGCCCAGTTGTCGAAGATCAAGACGGTCCCCTCATCGATCATGTCGGAAATGAACTCCAGGGCCTCGGTCGTTGACGATCGGAGATCGCAATCCAGATGGACGACGGCCGCGCGGCGAATTCCGCATTCCGCCTTCGCCGCCTCGGTCAGTGAATCGCTGAAATAGCCCTCGACGGTTCTGACACGGTTCATGTCCAGGCCCGCTTTGCGAACGTTGCCCAGGAAGCGGCGTTTCGAGCAGGCGTACAGGCCCTTGCTCCAGTTGTACAGTTCTCCTTCCGGCAGGCCTTGGAAGGAATCGAAGGCGAAGTATCGCATGTCCCGTGCCCCCACTTTTCGGGAGGCATAATAGGACGAAATGAAGGAGGAGCCTCGGAAGACGCCGAATTCGAGGTAGTCGCCCCCTCGGCCGCCCCTGGTCGATTCGCGAAAGGCCTGTTCGAAGAGCGCCGCTCGCTTGTCCGGCTTGATCGTGGATCGGACCAGGCGATAGGCCCATTGAGACAGGGGAAGTGGCAGCGAGAGAAACAGTCTTTCTCCGGTGGTCGGCAAGTCGCTCATCGAATCTATTCCTCACTCGTTCTGTTAGGGCCTACTAACGGACGGGTAGCCAGGGCGAGAGAATAGTGAGATCGGGCAGGGGGAGCAAGGTGAGTTTGAGGTTGGGTAGGCGATATCGGAGGCTCGCTGCTACCCCCTCTAAATAACCAATTCTTAACGAAACGGTAACACTACGCTAACATGCGTGGACTAGGTTGGGATTTCATAAGGGTCTGAAACACGTGTTTCCAGTGATTTCGATTTCCGTAAGACACTCGCTGGGCCAACCCGAGAGCCTCGCACGAGGTCAGCATCATGCTCGAACCGTCCATTCTAGTGGTTGAAGATGAAGAGGATATTCGCGAGTTGGTGGAGTACAACCTCCAGAAGGAGGGTTTTCGCTGTGTGGGCGTAGCCTCCGGAGAAGAGGGGTTGGCTGCCGCCAAAACGGGAAATTACAAGCTGATCCTCCTCGACCTGATGTTGCCGGGAGTGGACGGCCTGAATGTGTGCCGCAAGCTGAAGGCGAACTCGGAAACGGCGGGAACGCCGATCATCATGCTTACGGCAAAGGGAGAGGAAACGGACATTGTCACGGGCCTGAACCTTGGCGCCGACGACTACATCACCAAGCCCTTTAGCCCGCGGGTGTTGCTGGCCCGGGTCAAAGCGGTGATGCGCCGCGGACAGTCCCACGAAGAGGCCTCCATGGGAGGGGGCAGTGAACCGATCCGGATCCACGAGTTGGTCATCGACCTGAAACGGCACGAAGTCCTCGTTGAGGATCAGGCGTGCGAATTGACGTCCACCGAGTTCCGCCTGCTGGCGTTTCTGGCCAACAAGCCCGGTTGGGTGTTCACGCGTGGACAGATCATCGACGGCATCCACGGCGAGAATTATCCGATTACGGAACGGGCGATCGACGTCCAGATCGTGGGCCTCCGCAAGAAACTGAACGAAGCGGGTCGCTATATCGAGACAGTTCGCGGCGTCGGCTATCGATTCAAGGAATAGGCCCATCTTCATGCAGAAAAAACGCCTTGCCGTCCAACTGTTTCTGTCGTACTTCTGGGTCGCCCTGGTCGCGATCGTGCTGGCTGCCTATCTGGGGTCCGGGGCGATTCGCGAGTTCTACCTCAAGCACACCGAGGAGGATCTGGAAGCCCGCGCGCAAATTGCGGCTCCGCAGGTTCGGGCCCTTCTGTTCGGCAGCAAGGCGGCGGACGGCGTCGAGGCGGGTGATTCCAAGGGCGACCACGCCGAGCTGAATTCGCTCCTGCGCGGGTTCAAGACGACCGTGGAAACACGGTTCACGGTCATTCTCCCCGGCGGGAAGGTCGTTGGCGACAGCGACGAAGACTGGCGCACGATGGAACTCCACAACACGCGGCCGGAGATCGTTGCGGCGTTGGAGACGGGCAAGCCCGACATGAAGAAGCGTTGGAGCGCCACCCTGAAGAAGGAACTGATGTATGTGGCCGTACCGCTTTTCGAATCGGGCCAGGGGAGTGCCCGGACGCCGATTGCCGTGATTCGCACGGCGATCCCCACGAAGACGATCCAGGAATCGCTGGGTTGGATTCGAGCCCGGCTGATTCTGGGAGCCGTTCTGACGATCGGCATGATCGCCCTGGTGAGCCTGTGGACCTCCCTGAGGATTCACCGGCTTATTCAAGGGATGGCGGATGGAGCAGAACGTTTTGCGGAAGGACGCCTGGACCATCGGCTTGCTCCGACCGGCTTTGCGGAGATCGATGTGCTGGCCGACTCGATGAATCGCATGGCCAACGAGTTGAACGATCGAATCGAGACCATCTTACGCCAACAGAACGAATTGGAAGCGGTGCTGGTAAGCATGCAGGAAGGTGTTCTGGCCGTCAACAACGAGCAAATCGTGATCAATCTGAATCAGACCTGCGCCGAGCTGCTGGGGGCGTCTCTCGACGAGGTGCGCGGGCGCCTGATCCACGAAGTGATCCGAAAGCGCGATCTTCTCCGCTTCGTCGAGACGACCCTCGATCGCGAAGAGCCCATCGAGGAAGACATTCGCATTCGTGGCGACGAAGAACGCTGGCTCAACGCCCACGGGACCCGGCTTCACGACGCCCAGGGCCAGCAGATTGGCGCCCTGGTCGTTCTCCACGATGTGACACGCCTGCGCCGACTGGAGAACGTGCGGCGCGATTTTGTGGCCAACGTTTCCCATGAACTGAAAACGCCGATCACGTCCATCAAGGGATTTGTCGAAACGCTCCTGGATGGAGCTGCCGACGATCCGGAGACCCTGACGCGATTCCTGGGAATCGTCTCTCGCCAGGTCAACCGGCTCGAAGCGATCATCGCGGACTTGCTCACGCTCTCGCGTCTCGAAAAGGGATCCGAGGACCAGATGACCCGGCTGGAACGGGGTCGCGTGGAAGCCGTGATCAAGGCGGCGGTCGAAATGTGCGAGAAGAAGGCCCAGGACAAGGAGATCGAGATCGGCGTCCGATGCGACTCGGAACTCGAAGTCCGAATGAACCCCGCCCTTTTCGAGCAGGCCCTGGTCAACCTGATCGACAACGCGGTGAAGTACGGTCCCAACGGAAGCCGCATCGACATCATTGCCGAACAGGAAGACGACAGGGTTGCCATCCGCGTGCGGGACCAGGGATGCGGCATCGAGCCCAAGCACCTGCCCCGGCTCTTCGAACGCTTCTATCGCGCCGACAAGGCGAGAAGCCGCGAACTCGGCGGCACCGGCCTGGGGTTGGCGATTGTCAAGCATATCGCCCTCGTTCACCGCGGGTCGGTCGGCGTTCAGAGCACGGTAGGACGGGGCAGCACCTTCTCACTGCTGCTGCCGGGCAACGGAGGCGAGTAACGGTGCGTGAGCCTGGGCCGACGGAAAGGCCGGAAAACAGGCAATGTAGGGCCCCTGCGGGCTCCGATTTCTGTAACCTGATGCGTTTTCAGACGCAGTTGGGCGATTAGGCGTCGCCACGTAGTGGCACGACAAGGCTTTTTCGATGGCCGGCAGCCCCTTGGTCGGTTGTAATGCCGCTACGCGGCATGGGCTGCATGATTTGGGTTCCAGGGGTTGACACCCCTGGCTATTCAAATGTTGCCGCTACGCGGCAGGTATCGGCGTGTCTGGCTCGGCGGCACACGCGTGGCGCAGCAGAACTCGCTGCAACAGCTTGGAGATTTTCATCAGCGCTGTCCCTGCCCTCTCGGCGTTTGACGGCGCTGTATCCCCGCTATTACACTGTCTCCTCTCGGGAACGTTTCCCGAAAGCGGTGGATCGATTCGAGGAGGCGGGTGGTGATGGAAGAGTCGTCTTCGTCAAGTGAAGGGGTCGAGGATCAGTCCTCGCACCTGGAGCCTTGCCCGGAGTGCCAACGTCCCCTTTCGCGCCGTGCGCATTTCTGTCCGGACTGTGGCTTCCCTTTCGAATCAGAAATCTCTAGCGAAGAAGCGAAAAGGCATTCCAACCTGGGCGGGCTGGTAGACCTGTGCCAGGTTCTGGCGATGGTGATTCTGGCAATCTGCATCTTTGGCGCGGTACTGCTGTTCTGCCAATTCGCTTCGTCCACCGCTACACTCGTGGCGGTTGCCGGGCTGTTTCTTGTTGTAACGCCGATTGTGGTGATCCTGTGGACCCAAGCAGCGCAACTTGAGTTGCTGGAAGAGATTCGACGGGAAACAGCGTCACGACATCGGAAGCCGCCTGCTGAGGGTCAGGACACGCGGAGACGCCCTCTGCACGAGAATCCCGAGGATCGCCGGGTCGCTCAGAAACTCTGCAGCGTTCTTCTGGAACACGTGGCGTGTTCGCGACAGGTGCAGTTGGAGGTGGAAATCGAGCTGACCGCTCCGGAGCCCCTGGGATTGGCGGAGGCGAAAGAGTGGCGAGACAAGTACGGTTTCCTGGTGGTGGACACGCGTCCTTCCTACCAGGTCTTGTTCAAGAGCAAGGTGGAGCGATTGCGAGGGCGGATCCACACGTCGCGGCTCCTCGATCTGGCTGGCTTGCCTGAAGTTCGGGCCGTCCGGGCGGATTAGCAGGAAATCTGGGTTTTTCAGAAAAACCAGGCAAGAACGCCGCTTTTGCAGCGAAAAGAACACCGACCCCCAGGTTTCCCCCCCGATTAACGGAAGCAGTCCTCCCCACGGTCTCGCATCTTTCGGGGATGGGGGCCATACCAATTGTCGGTATTCCACTAGAAAGCTACAATTCGCGCATCGGGCAGTTGGGCTGCCCCCTGGAGCGACAAACCACGAGTTTCTCATCTACGAAAGGAGCCGATTTCATGTCCCTCCCTCGATCCCCCCGCGGGATTCTGATCTTCCTGTTGCTGCTTGGATTGTTGGCCGCAGGGCCGGCGGATCGACTGGCGGCGAGCGAGTTGGAAGATTGCTCGATCCGCCTGATTCCGGCCGATGCGTCGATTTACGGAGCTTCGCTCCGAGGCGGCGAGCAGATCAAGATGATCGCCCAGAGCAATGCCTGGCAGAAGCTGAGGAACATGCCCTCGGTGCAGATGGCGCTCGGCATGCTCCAGGCGAAGCTGGAAGACGAAAGCGATCCCCAAACGGCCCAGGTGAAAGCGGCGTTGGAGAATCCTCAGGTTCAGGATCTGCTGGGATTGCTGGGCGACATGTTCTCCAAGGACGTGTTCTTCTACGGCAATGCCGACCTGGCGGAAGTGCTTGAACTGACCCAGGATGTGGGGAACGCTTCGAGCTACGGTCCGATCTACTTCACGGCCGCTGGTGAAGCCGATTACATGAGCCCCGAGGAAATGCAGGGCAAAGCGGTCCTCTACACGCTGGCCAAGGACCTCGACAAGCTGAAAGTTCCCACCACGGTCATGGGATTTGCCGTGGACGATGAGGATCGGGCGAAGATCCATCTCGGCAAGCTGGAAGGTTTCATGGGAATCCTGACGCTCATGCAGCCCGAGTTCGCGGGACGCGTGATTCGCCAGGACGTTGCCGGGAGCCAATTCCTTACCCTCACCCTGGACGGGGAAATGATCCCCTGGGACGAGGTTCCCCTGGACGACATCCGCGACGCCGAAACTAACGAAGGCGATGTGGACAAGATTGTTGAGAAGATCAAAGAGCTTGAACTCGTGATCGCCTTCGGCGTTCGTGAGGGCTACCTGATGATGGCCATCACCGATTCGGTGGAAAGTTTGGCCAAGATGGGCGAGGGCGACGGTCTCCTGACCCGTCCGGAACTGGCCGTTCTCAAGAAGCACGGCAACGAGCGACTGACGGGCGTGAGCTACGTGAGCGAGGACTTCACCACGCGCATGGCCGTTTCGCCCGAGGATCTCGACGGTCTGTTGATGATCGGCAACACGGCTTTGAAGCAACTGCCCCTGGCGGATGAAGCCAAGGCGCGAATCCGCAAGGACGTTTCGGAGTTGGCCGACGACCTCAAGAAGCTGATTCCGAAGAACGGCGCCGCCGCGAACATTTCGTTCCTCACGGACCGGGGCGTGGAGTCTTACGGGTACAACTGGACGGAGAACAAGGTTCTCGATGGCTCCGACTCCCTGGACCTGCTCAACCATGTCGGGGGCGACCCGCTGTTGGCGATCACCTGGCGCGAGCATGTGTATCCCCAGGCTTACGATCGGTTCATCCACTGGGTGCGGATCGGGCACAAGTACTTCGAGGAATTTGGCGTTCCGGAAATGAGCGATCATGACCGGGAGGCCTACGAGAAGGCCGCCAAGGCGATGCAGCCCCTTTGCGAGCGGTTGAACGAGGTGAATCGCGAGAGCCTGATCCCGGCCTTCGACGGTCAGGCGGCTTTCGTTCTCGACGCCAAGTTGATGAGCAAGAAGATTGCCAACGAGATTCCGGAGACGGAAGAGCCCATGCCCTTGCCGGAACCGGCCATCGTCGTCGGCATCAAGGATGCCGATGCCATGCGCGAGGCCTACGTGGGCTATCAGCGATTCTTCGACGATTTCCTCGAAGTGGCTCGCGAGTTGGATGAGGACGGAGAGATTCCCGATGATTATCGGATTCCCTGGCCCGACGTGAGCGAGGACGGAACCAGTTCGATTCTCTCGTACACGCTGCCGAGCGAATTGGGAGTGGACGAGCAGATCAAGCCGAATGCGGTACTCACGGACGATCTTGCGGTTGTCACTGCTTCGGAAGCGCACAGCGTCCGGCTGCTCAAGGACACGCCTCCGGCTGCCAAGGGTGTGCTGGCGGACGCCCGGCAGAATCGGGCGGTTGCCGTCATGTTCAACTGGGCGGGGACGGTCGACGCCCTCACGCCGTGGGTTCGGCTGGCCGCACGGGAGGTTGCCAAGGAGAATCTGGGCGGTGAGGATGACGATCCCCAAATTGAGGCGATCGTCAGCCAGGTGGACACCGTGCTTGAGGTGCTCAAGGCGATCCGCTGTTGCACGGCCGAGTGTTACTTCGAGGACGGAGCACTCGTCACGCACAGTCTGATGGAAGTCCAGGACATCGAATAGGGTCCTGACCCCAGATTGAAACCACAGGGCCGCCGCTTTTCGAGTTGGAAGCGGCGGCCCGTTTTTTTTGAAACGAATGACAGCGGAGAGAGGCTGAAGACAGAAGGACACCCCGCCGACCAGCCGTTACGACCCGAAAAGGCATTGTTTTGCTTCTGCGGTTTCCCACGGGTCTCTGGCCTAACATGCCTGGCAGAGCCACCATGCCGGCTCATGACCTAGGCTTGTAGGAACATCTCGCCCCCCAAGTGTTGGGGGAGTGGCTCGACTGGCTCTTGACGGGAACTCGATCGGAATGTGCGGTATTGCAGGAATTCTCCATCGTGACGATCGTCCTGCCGACGTGGAATTGGTCCGCCGGATGGCGGCCCAGATTCGGCATCGGGGTCCCGATGCGGCCGGAGCAACCGTTGACGGTCCGGTGGGCCTGGGCCACACGCGACTGAGCATCATCGACCTGGCGGGCGGCGTGCAACCCATGGCCACGCCGGACGGATCGCTGCGAGTGACCTTCAACGGCGAGATCTTCAACTACCTGGAGCTTCGCGAGCGACTCATCGGACTGGGCCACGTCTTCGCCACACGCAGCGACACGGAAGTGATTCTTCATGCTTACGCCGAGTGGGGCGACGACTGTGTTCGGCACTTCAACGGCCAGTGGGCCTTTGCCGTTTGGGATCGCCGGCGCCATCGGTTGTTCCTTTCCCGCGACCGACTCGGAATCCGGCCCTTGTTCTACACCTCGGACGCCCAGCGTTTTCTCTTCGCTTCGGAAGTGAAGGCCCTGGCCGCCGATTCTCAAACGACCTTGGCCCTCGATCCGGTCGGCTTGAACCAGGTGTTTACCTACTGGACGACGCTTGCCCCCCGCACGGCCTTTCAAAACATCTGCGAATTACCGCCGGGCCATTGCCTCGCGGTGGAGCGTGATTCCATCCGATCGTGGCAGTACTGGCGACTCGACTACGAAGTCGACGCAGCTCTCACGGAGCAGCAGGCGACCGAGGCGCTGCTCGAGGTGCTTTCAGACGCCGTGCGATTACGGCTTCGCAGCGATGTGCCCGTCGGGGCCTACCTGAGCGGCGGGCTGGATTCGTCTGTGACGGCGGCCCTTATTCGCCAGCTCACCGACACGCCCTTGGAAACCTTTTCCGTCGCCTTCGACGATGCGGATTACGACGAAAGCCGTTTCCAGCAGATGATGGTCGAGCGGCTCGGCACGCGTCACCACGAATTGCGATGCAGCCATGGCGACATCGGCGAGGCGTTCGGCGACGTGGTGTTTCATGCGGAGCGTCCCATCCTTCGCACGGCTCCTTCGCCGCTCTACCTGCTTGCCCGGGAAGTTCGCCGACAGGGTTACAAGGTGGTTGTGACGGGCGAAGGCGCCGACGAAATGCTCGGGGGTTACGACCTGTTCAAGGAAGCCAAGGTCCGCCGTTTCTGGGCGGCCGAGCCGAACAGTCGCCTTCGAGCTCTTCTGCTCAAGAAACTTTATCCCTACATGCCGAACCTGCAGGCCCAATCGCCGGCCTACCTGCAGGCATTTTTTCACGTGGGTGTCGACGACCTGGAGAATCCCTTCTTCTCCCATCTGCCGCGGTGGCGGCTGGGTTCTCAGCTCAAGCGATTCCTGAGTCCGGACTACGCCCAGGCTGACCAGACGGGAGAGGCCTACGGGGATTGCCGTGAACTGCTTCCCGGCGAATTCGGCAATTGGGTCCCCTTCTGCCAGGCTCAGTATCTCGAATCGACGGTGCTGCTCCCCGGCTACATTCTCTCGTCGCAGGGCGACCGGATGGCGATGGCCCACGGGATCGAAGGCCGCTTCCCGTTCCTCGACCACCGCCTGGCCGAGTTGGCGGGTCGCATTCCACCGCGATGGAAGATGAAGGGCCTTTGCGAAAAACATCTGCTCAAGCGGGCGGCAGGCGACCTGGCGCCCGACGCGATTGTGGCGCGACCCAAGCAGCCCTACCGGGCGCCGGAATCGGCCTCGCTGTTCGGAACGCCCGAACATCCACTGCAGAACGACTACGTCGAGGAAATGCTTTCCTCTTCCCGGATCGAACAAGACGGCATCTTCCAGGCGAAGGCGGTTGAGCGGCTTGTTCAGAAGGCCCGTTCCGGCCGGGCCATCGGGGCGAAGGACAACATGGCCCTGGTGGGGATCCTCTCCACGCAGATTCTCGTGGCTCGGATGATCCACGACTTCCCCCGTAGGTCGGCTCTCCAGAGCCGACCCGTGTTTGGGACGGGAGAGCGAGGGTTTGGGGAAGGGGTCGACTCGGGAGAGTCAACCTACGGAGGATTACCCGGCTCAGAGAGCCAGGCTACAGAGAGCCAGGCTACGGGTGTGACTGACTGATTGAACGTTTGACTTGAGGACCAACATGCAAGATCCACGCGAAAAGATTCGCCATTTCATCCGCGAGAGTTTCCTTTTCGGCGGCGACGACGAATTGAACGACAGTGACAGCTTCCTCGACATGGGAATCGTCGATTCCACCGGCGTGCTCGAACTGGTCGCCTTCCTGGAAAGCGAATGGGGCTTGACCGTCGACGACTCCGAACTCGTGCCGGAGAACCTCGACTCGGTCGACAACCTCGTGGGCTTCCTGGATCGGAAGAGCGCGGCAGCCGTAAGCTGAAACAGGGCTGAATCATGCAATTGGAATCGTTTCTCAGACGCAGCGTCGAGCAGTGGCCCGACAAGACCGCGCTGGTGTGCGGTCCGCGGCGGATGACCTACGCGGAATACGACGAGGCCTCGAACCAGTTGGCCCACGCGCTGATCGCCCTGGGAGTTTCTCGCGGGGATCGCGTGGCCATCATGCTCGACAACAGCATCGAGGTGGCCCTGAGCGTCTTCGCCATTCTCAAGGCGGGGGCTGTCTTCATGATGGTCAATGCCACGACCAAGGCGGAGAAGCTCCACTACCTGCTGAACCACTCGGGCGCGGCCGTGTTGATCGCGTCGTCGCGGCGGATTTCCGCCGTGGAGAACGGGTTGGAGGACACGCCCGATTTGCGCTCTGTGGTCCTCACGCCGGCGATCCGACCCTGCCGGATTCCGTCCGACAAGCAAACGGTTGGTTTCGAGGATCTTCTCCAACGCCACCATGGCCGTGTGGGCCCTCCGCCCCGACGCGCCATCGACGTCGACCTGGCCTCGCTGATGTACACGTCGGGATCGACGGGAGTTCCCAAGGGCGTGATGCTGACCCATCAGAACATGGTGACATCGTCGACCATGCTGACCGGCTACTTCGGCAATACGCCCGAGGACGTGATCCTCAACGCTCTGCCCCTTTCGTTCAACTACGGGCTCTACCACGTGTTGATGGCGGCCCAGTTCGGCGGCACCCTGGTGATCGAGCGTTCCTTTGCCTATCCCGAAGCGGTTCTCAAGAAGATGGTGGAGGAGGGGGTGACGGGCTTCCCCATCGTTCCCACCATGCTGGCCATCATGCTCGGGGCGGATCTTGGACGCCACGACTTGAGCCGGCTCCGCTACATGACGAACACGGGAGCGCCGCTGCCCAGCGAACACATCGCGCGGCTGCGATCGCTTCTGCCGAACGTGACGCTCCACTCGATGTACGGGCTTACGGAGTGCAAGCGGGTTTGCGCCTTGCCGCCGGAAGAGCTCGACCGCCGTCCGGATTCGGTGGGATTTCCCTTGCCCAACCAGGAGATTTGCCTGGTCGACGAGGCCGGCGAGCCGACTGCCCGAGGGGAAGTGGGGCAACTCGTCGTTCGCGGATCGAACGTGATGCGCGGCTATTGGCAGATGTCCGAGGAAACCGATCGGGTCCTGCGCCCCGGACCGATCCAGGGAGAGCGGGTGTTCTACACGGGCGACCTGTTCCGCCAGGACGACGAGGGCTTCCTCTACTTCGTCGGGCGGGTCGACGACGTGATCAAGAGTCGCGGTGAAAAGGTCAGTCCTCGGGAAGTGGAAAACGCCCTCTACAACCATCCGGACGTCGTGGAGGCGGCCGTGATCGGAGTGCCCGACGAACTTCTGGGCCGGGCGGTGAAGGCCTTTGTCGTCCTCAAGGAGGACGCCGACGTGAGTGTGCGCGATTTGCAGCGTCACTGCGCCGGGCAACTGGAAGATTACATGGTTCCCCAGATCATCGAGTTCCGCGATCACCTCGAGCGGACGGATCACGGAAAAATCGACAAGCGTCAACTGGAAGGAGCGCTCCTATGAGCCAAGTGCAACACGCCGCGTTTTCGGCCGCTTCCCTGGAAATCGATCCCCGCCACGAGGCAGATCGGATCGCCGCCTCGCTGCGCGAGCAGGTTGTGCGGCGTCTGCGCCGCAAGGGCCTTGTGGTGGGCCTGTCGGGCGGGATTGACAGCAGTGTGTGTGCCGGCCTGTGTGTGCGAGCCCTGGGCCCGGAACGGGTCTTCGGCATCATGATGCCCGAGCGGGACAGCGACCCTGACAGTCAGGAACTGGGCCGCGAAGTGGCCGAACGGTTCGGGATCGAGACCGTGTTGGAAGACATCGCCCCGACCCTGGAGGGCGCCGGCTGCTATCGGCGGCGCGACGAAGCCTTCCGCTCCGTTTTTCCCGAGTACGGCGAAGGCTGCCGTGCGAAGATCGTCTTGCCGAGCCTGTTCGGCGATTCGGTGTATCGCGTCTTCTCGGCCGTCATGGAAGGGCCCGACGGAACGCAGCACAAGGCGAGGCTTCCGCTCGACGCCTACCAGACGGTGGTGGCGGCCACCAATTTCAAACAGCGCGTGCGCAAGATGATCGAGTATTACCACGCCGATCGCCTTCGCTACGCCGTGGTGGGAACGCCCAACAAGCTCGAATACGACCTCGGGTTCTTCGTCAAGAACGGCGATGGGTCGGCCGACGTGAAGCCCATCGCGCACCTTTACAAGTCGCAGGTGTACATGCTGGCCGAATTCCTCGGCGTTCCCGAGTCGGTGCGCCTCCGCCCGCCCACGACGGACACCTACTCGCTGGCCCAGTCCCAGGAAGAGTTCTACTTCTCCCTGCCCTACGACCAGATGGACCTTTGCCTGTATGCGAAGGACCACGAGGTGCCGGCGGAAGAGGTTGCCGAGGCGGTTGGGCTCGACGTGGATCAGATCGGACGCGTCTACGACGACATCGACGCCAAACGCAAGGTGGCCGAATACCTCCACGAGCGTCCCCTCCTCGTCCCCACAACCTGACCCTCTCACTGACAACCCACTCAAACCCTACAGCCTACAGCCTCTTCCGTCATGCCTTACCAAATCTGTCCCACCACCTTCGACGACCGACAGACGGTTCTTGATCTGTGGCAGCGGAACCTGCCGACGGCCAAGGAGGGACGCTACGGATGGCTCTACGGGGAGGGCTCGGCGCGAGACTGGCTGCTCCAGGACGACGAGGCCGTCGTGATCGGCAGCGTGGGGCTGATGCGGCGCGCGTTCCGCGTGCGCAACCGCTCAGTCACGGCGGGCCAGGCCGTCGACATGAACGTCGACCAGGCCCACCGAAGTCTTGGGCCGGCGCTGCAACTGCAGCGAAAAGCCCTGGAGGCATCGGACGAACAGGGGTTGCTGTTCGTCTACGGCGTGTGCGACCGGCGGAGCCAATTGGTGCTTCAACGAATCGGCTATCGCCTGCTGGGCGACGTGGGCCGATGGGCCAAGCCGCTCAGAAGCGAGTTCTTCCTGCCCTCGTCGATTCGCAACAGGAAGCTCCGTCGATGTGTTGGCAACGTAGTAGACACGGCCTTGTTCTATACAAGCAAGGAACGATGCTGCCGCTCTTCGCGCAGCGGGCGTTTGGAAATCGTCGACCGCTATGATGAACGGTTCGACGCTCTGTTTGAGCGGGTGGCGGGTAGCTTCCCGTTGCTTGGGGAGCGATCGGCCGAATTCCTCAATTGGCGCTTTGCCGATGCCCCGGACATTCGCTACCGCGCTGTGACCTTGAGCGGCGAGGGAGACGAACTGCGAGGGTACCTGGTCTACCAGTCTCAAGGCACGGTCGCGCATGTGGCCGACTTCCTTTACGAAACCCCCCAGGATTTGGCCGTCTTGTTGCGGGAGTTTCTGCTGATTGCCCGGCGCAGGGGAAGACACTCGGCCGTGGTCGAAAGCCTCGTCCCCCAACCGGTGGCGGACCTGCTGAGACGGTTTGGTTTCCTGCCCCGCCCCTCGAACTGGCCCTTGCTGGTCTACACCCCCAAAGCGACCCAACCGGAGTGGCAGGACGAAGGGCTGTTTGACTTGGACAACTGGTATTTCACGCGGGCCGACGTGGATACGGACGTGTAGGCCCGTTCACGGGGGGACTGTCCCGATTTTCGCAGCGCGGCGGGCATGGTATCGCCAACTCGCGTTTTCGCTACGAAAATGGGACTGTCCCCTTCCCAACGCCGAGTGCCGGAACGGAACGAAAGGGGACAGGTCCATGTTTTCGGGCGATGCGTGTTCGCCAAACAGCCTTGCTGACCGAAAAATGGACCAGTCCCCATGCTCGCGACTTGCTTTTGGCGATCACTGTGACCGAAAATGGACGGAGGGCCCCAAGCCCCTGTGCTTGGATACGAAAACCGCCCACAACCCGGACTCCCATGTGTGGAGGAACGAAACCATGAAGACGTGCCAACTGATCTTCTTACTGCCTGTCATGCTCTTCTTGCTTGTCGGACTGGCCCTTGGCCAAGTGGCCGATCCGACCACGCCGCCTCCGACGCTGCCGGTGCAAGAGACCCCGCCCGCGGGTATCCCGGGCCAGGGTCTTCCGGTGTTCGGGCAACCGCCCGCTGCCGTGCCGCCCGGCACGCCGCTGCCGGGTCAACCTACCGATTTGCCGAACCTGATTGCTCCGGTTCCGCCTCAGGCTGACGGGTTTGACATGCCGCCCGCGCAGCCGAGTGTGCAGCCAACCACGCCGCCGGCTGTGGGAGCGTCGAGCAATCCCTTGCTCAAACTGTTCGATACGGACGGGGATGGCGTCCTGTCGGGCGACGAAGTGGAGGCGGCCCCTACGAGGCTCTGGGAACTGGATCGCAACCTGGACGCCGAACTGTCGGCCGACGAGTTGGCCGTGGTCCTGGCCGGACGAAGGCAGCAGCGACGTCCGGGCATTCCCGGTTTCCTGCCGGTTGAGCCGACGCAGATCGAGCCCCAATTGTCGGCGACGACAGTTCCACTGGCCGCCGACGGGCCGCCGCGTTTTGAGGTCTATCCGCTCCGAAATCTGGACCCAGGCACAACGCTCGCCATGCTTCAGCAGGTTTTGAAAGCTCAACCGGACGCCCGGTTGACCTACGACGGGCGGACCCGAAGCATCCTCGCCCTGGCGCCGGCGAGCGCCCACGCGAAGATCCGCGACACGCTTGCGAGTCTGCTGGAAGGCGATCGCATGGGTCTGCCCGCCACGGGCCCCGCTGGGGAAGCGCCTGCCAGGCCGGAGGCGGGCCTGCCGGTCGTGCCTCGGGTCGTGCCGCTCTACAACATGCAATCGGGCGAAGTTCTTCGCATCGTTCAGCAGGTCTATCGGGACCGGATCGTCGAACCTGCCCCGGCTGCTTCCCCGATTCCGGGCGTTGAGATGCCGCCCGCCCTGGAAGAGCCCACGGTGCCGGCCGGCAAGATGGTGATCGGCGAGGGCGCCGATCCCAACACGATCGTGGTCAGCGCCCAGGACCCGCTGTTCTTCGAGGTTCTCGACCTGATCGAGCGGCTCGATCAGCGGGAGGAGACGCCCCCTGCCGCAACGCCTGTTGTGCCGGAGGAGTGATCGAGGCTGGCGGATTTTGGGGTGATTCGAAGGGAACTCGCGCGGAGGCGCGGGGGCGCAGAGGAGGTTTGTCGCCTCTGGCGGCCAAAGACTCGGCGTTCGGTCTTCATCGCCCTGCCTTCACTTCATAGACGTCCATGACCGAGCCGTCCGAACAGGCCGCATATTGCCGCCTCTCGCCCAAGGGCCAGAATCTGATGCACACAGGCTCGCGCTGTTTCGCAACGACATAGGGAGACTCGGCCCTGGCAGGCTTGGCAAAGGAGAACTGGAAGCCTCGCTCATCCAAGGGGTCGATCAAGGAATCCTGGTCGAGTTTCAGGTCGGACACCTCGGCAGGGACCTCATGGTTGCGTTCGGTGTACAGGCCGTAGGCGGTGCCAATGTCTTTCAGGTTTTGCACAACCGTAACCATGCGAACTCGATTCAATTCGCCCTTTGCCCACATAGCGCCGATTGCAATGCATGCGGCCAGAAGCAGGGTTATGGCTCGGGTTTTCTTCAAATTCTTTTCTCCAACTCCGCATGGTACGGCTTGCCTGACTCGTACAGTTCCAGGCACGTGCGCATGTGGTCTTCTTCGTCCGTGGGGGCGAAGTCGAGAGCCTTTCGTTGCCACGCGACGGCGTCATCGAAGTTGCCTTTCTCGGCGTGGCCCGCGGCCAGCGTGGAGAGGCAGTCCGCATCTGCGTAGTCGGTGAGTTCGCATGCCTTCTCGGCGAGATGGACGGCTCGATCGCCGTCGCGGTAGCGGCCGTCGGGACAGGTTGCCAAGAGCCAGGCGAGCACGCAGTAACGTTTGGCGGATTCCGGGTCGAGACGAATGGCCTCGGTGTAGTCGGCGATGGCCTTGAGGTGCTTGCCCTTTCGTTTCCACGCAATGCCGCGGTTGTTATACGCAACGGCATCTTGCGGGTCGAGACGGATGGCTTTCGTGAAGTCGGCGACGGCCTTCCTGTATTTGCCTTTGTTTACCCAAGCGTTGCCGCGGTCGCAGTAGGCCTCGGCAAGCTGTCGTTCGATGCGGATGGCCTTGGTGTAGTCAGCGATGGCTTTGTCGTACTCGTTCTTCCCCGCCCAGGCGACGCCGCGGCCGTGGTAGGCAGTGGCTGGCCGTGGGGTGTCGAGGCGGATGGCTTCGGTATAGTCGGCGATGGCCTTGTCGTACTCGCCTTTTCCGGCCCAGGCGCGGGCGCGGTTGAAATAGACCGTGTTGGCGTGGATACTTGTGGGGTCGAGACGAAGGCCTTCTGTGCAATCGACGATCGCCTTCTCGTACTCCCCTTTTTCAGTCCAGGCGAAGCCCCGGCCGAAGTAGGCATTGGCACATTGAGGGTCGAGGCGAATGGCCTCGGTCTGATCCGCGATGGCCTTGTCGTTCTCGCCAATCTCGGCCCATGCGCAGCCGCGGTTGCAATGGGCATGGAGAGAATGGGGGGCGAGGCGGATAGCCTCGGTATAGTCGGCGATGGCTTTCTCGAACTCGCTCTTCCGAGCCCAGGCGAGGCCGCGGTCGTAGTAGGCGTCGGATTCATGGGGGTTGAGTCGGATGGCTTCGGTAAGGTCGGCGATGGCCTTGTCGTACTCGCCCTTCTCCATCCGGGCAAGGGCGCGGTCGACGTAGGCATAGGCGGACCGAGGGTTGAGGCGGATGGTCTCGCTGTAGTCGGCAATGGCTTTGTCGTACTCGCCCTGCTTATGCCATGCCACGCCCCGGCTCCAGTAGGCGTTGCCAAATTGCGGGTTGAGGCGAATGGCTTCGGCATAGTCAGCGACGGCCTTGTCGCAATCACTCTTCTTGGCCCAGGCGACGCCGCGAGCGTAGTAGGCATTGGCGAGTTGCGGGTCGATACGGATGGCTTCGGTATAGTCGGCGATGGCCTTCTCGTACTCGTTCTTCTCCGCCCACGCCGCACCACGACCGCAGTAGGCATTGGCAAATTGAGGGTCAAGACGGATGGCTTCGGCAAAGTCGGCGATGCTCTTGTCGTACTCGCCTTTTCTGCGCCAGACGCTACCGCGGTTGTAGTAGGCGGCGGATTCATGAGGATCGAGCCGGATGGCTTCGGCAAAGTCAGCGAAAGCTCTGTCGTCCTCGCCTTTCTCGTCGAAGGCTGCGCCTCGATTGCTGTAGGCATTGGTGGACCGGGGGTCGAGACGGATGGTCTCGCTGTAATCTGCAATGGCTTTGTCGCACTCGCCTTGCTTGTGCCATGCTACGCCGCGGCAGTGATAGCCGAAAGAGCTTTCGGGATCGAGACGAAGGCCTTCGGTACAGTCGGCGACAGCCTTGTCGTACTCGCCTTTCTGGGTCCAAGCGAAGCCGCGTCCGAAATAGGCCTCGGCAGAATGGGGGTCGAGACGGAGGGCTTCGGTACAGTCGGCGATGGCCTTGTCGTGCTCGCTCTCGTCCTGGGTGGTCATAGCCTTGCGCATTCAATGCCGAGTTCGTTGTTGCCCGCAATCGTGCCGGGGGCGGTCCGCAAGACTTGCAAGGAGGCTTGAACCCAGCGGAATTCGATTGTACCCTTCGTGCGTTTTTGAAGCCAGATCGCATCTGCCGCAGGGGGGGTAAAGAACCGGGCGAGAGACGTTGGGAAGAAGCGGGGTGCGGTCTCTTGCGGCGCCCGCCGCCCCGTTTCAGGAAACGGGGAAGCCTCGCGGCTTGTTGGAACTTCGCTCCTATCTTCTCTTCTGAATGACTTCTCCGGTTCTTGTGTCGAGTATTTCGAAACTACCGGGGGAGTAGTGGATCTTTCCATCCGGGGAATGCTGAGTTCGGAAGTCGAACGGTTCATACCGGCCATTTTCCGCAAACTGATGGCCTATTTCCGTCAGTTGATAGCCTACCGCAAGAATGCCGAATACGAGAAACGTCAACAGCACAGTGATGCAGACTCTGAATTTGTCTTCACTCATCTTATTTCCCTGTTGTTGCTCCAAGTCGTGTATGGTGGCCGGCAGAGCTTCAAGGCGACCCGACTCGGCGCTCGTGTTCAGCCACTTGGCCAGACGGCCGTGAAAACTCACAGATTCCCAAAACCGGTCTTCATCTTGCTGCCTTTCTTGCCTTTCTTCCCTTCGCGACCAAAACCGGTTCCCTGGAGTTCGCCGTCGATCTTGTAGACGCTGCGAATCCGATAACCGCCGATGCCTTCGTCAGCCTCGAGCGTGTGAAACCAGACATAGAACTTGCTCGCCGTGAACTTCGTTTCAAATGGAACGGTGACGATCTCCGCTCGGAGCGACGGCGCACCTTTGGTCGAACCCTTCTCGACAAGGTACATGTGCAGTTTGACGCCCTCGGTGCCTTCAATGCCAATCGTGTACTCGTGAGTGTCCTCGTCGTTGCCTGTCCTTGAGAATGCGGGCGCTGCCAGTGCCGCCGCGACGAACAACGCCGCAACAAGGGACATTGTCGTGATTGCGAAAGTTCTCATTCTCATTGGTCTACCTTCCTTGAGGGGGCCTGTGTGTCAGTGCGCCTAGCGGCGGCGCACGGTTGATGAGCCCCATTGCCGCTCGCCGACACGGTGTTGAACTCGGCAATACGCGACAAACGGCGCATGGATGACACTCAACATATCACCCCTGACGTTCCGGTCAAGCCATTTGACTGTTCGCAGGGCGCGACCCCTCTTGTTGCGCCCAATTTGTGCCGCCACGGTGCGCGGGTTTTGGGAAAACGCCATTCGCCGGAGTCCACGGGCTGACGCACCGTGGCTACAGGCGTTTCGGCACGCTGCGCGGGCTTGATGCCGCCAGCAGTCCGCGCAGCGGTGCGGCACAAAAGCAGAACGTCGACTGCTTGTGGCAGCCCGTCTTCTGTTTCCAGGTCGCAAACCGCAGCGTTTTGGGCTACGCTAGGGGGTCTACGGACTGTCCCCCCCCTCCCTTAACCCCCAGCCTGAAGACCGCACATGTTGAATCCGCCTCTCGTCCAGGATCCTGTTCCTGTTCTTGCGGTCCTCCTGGCCGTCCTTGCGGGACTTTTTGGGGCGGCAGGAACGAAGACCGGGCGCGGGTTTTTCAACGTGGTGCCGCTGCTGGTCTTCGCCTATTTTCTTCCGACGCTCCTCTCCAATACGGGCGTGATCCCGATTGAGAGCACCCTTTATGGTTTTATCAAGGACTGGTTGCTTCCCGCCTCTCTGATCCTGTTCACCATGTCGGCGGATATTCCGGCCGTCATGCGACTGGGGCGCAAGCAGTTGGTTCTCTTTCTGGCCGGCACGGCCACGATCGTGATCGGCGGTCCCCTGGCGTATCTGGCCTTGAAGGGGATTGTTCCGGCGAGCGAAACCGATCAGGCGTGGCGGGGACTGGCGGCGCTGAGCGGTTCCTGGATCGGCGGCACGGCCAACTTTGTGGCGATTGGGGAGAGCGTCGAGGCGGGCAAGGATATCCTGGGTAAGATCATTGTCGTCGACGTGGCTCTGGCTAACATCTGGATGGCCATTCTCCTGTTCTTCGCGGCGCGCGAGGAAAGCATGGATCGTTGGATCGGGGCGGATCGGGCAAGTCTGGAGGAACTTCGGCGCAAGAGCGAAGAGTTCCAGGCCCAGGTGGCGAGACTTCCTGCCCTGGGCGACCTGTTTCTGATCCTGTTCCTGGCTTTCGCCGGCGCGGCGTTGGCTGCGACGGATTCCGTGTGGTACGCCCAGGCTACGAAGGAGTATGCCCCCTACTTGAGCAGCATCCTCGGTCCGTTCGCGTGGAAGGTGCTCCTGGCAACGGCCATTGGGGTGGGGATCTCGTACACGCCGTTGCGTAAGCTGGAAGGGGCGGGGGCGAGCAAGATCGGCTCGGTGTTCCTCTATCTTCTGGTAACCTCCGTGGGGGCCCAGGCGCAGTTTTCGGCTGTATTTGATGTGCCGTCCCTTCTGGCGATTGCCGCTGTCTGGATCACCATTCACGCCGTGGTCTTGCTGGCCCTTCGCTGGTGGCTTCGGGCTCCGATTTTCTGCATGGCAGTGGGATCCCAGGCCAATATTGGCGGGGCAGCGTCGGCTCCGGTCGTGGCGGCCGCCTTCCATCCTTCCCTCGCTCCCGTCGGGGTCCTGATGGGGGTGTTGGGGTATGCCTTGGGAACCGGGGCGGGGCTGGTATGTGCCTTTCTCTTCCAATGGGTGAACGGTCTTCCCTGAGAGAGCCACCGTCCAAGGATCCTCCGATCGAATGGGGTTGGCATTCAGGAAGGGAAACCCCGGTTGACCTTACCGCACACGGGGGGGTAGAATTTGGAGTTTGGGCAAGAGATTTGGGTCGCCCCCCTCTGTTTGGGAGTCGTCCCGACCGATTGCTGATTGCCCACCTATTGCAAGCGAAAGCGCCCCTCCATGGCAGAAGTCGTCGTCAAAGCGGTTGATTCCGGCCGAGAGAAGAGACAATTTCTCCAGTATCCCTGGAAGCAGTATGCCGGCGACCCCGTCTGGATCCCGCCCCTGCGCGGCTACCAGAAGGAGCAGGTGGGCTACACGAAGAATCCCTTCTACGACCGGAATGAGAGCCAGACCTTTGTCGCCTTTCGAGGCGGACAGGTTTGTGGGCGGATCGCCGCGATCTTGAACGTGGGCCACAACGAGTACCACAAGGAGAATCTCGGGTTCTGGGGGTTCTTCGAATCGATCGACGATCAGGAAGTGGCCGATGCCTTGTTCGATGCGGTCCGCGCGTGGTTCGCCGAACGGGGAATTCGCCAACTTCGGGGGCCGACGAATCCCTGCATGAACGGCGAGGTGGGGCTGCTTATCGAAGGCTTCGACACGTCGCCCTTCTTCATGATGACCTACAACCCGCCCTACTACGAGCGGCTGGTCGAGGAAGCCGGGTTCCGCAAGTCGCAGGACCTGTACGCCTATTGGGGCAGCATCGACATGTTGCCGGCGGTGCAGGAGCGGCTTACGCCGATTTGCGAGCAGATCATCGAACGCTTCGAGGTGACCGTTCGCCCGCTCGACAAGACGCGATTCCGCGAAGACGTGGAGGCGTTCGTGTCGGTGTACAACCGGGCGATGAGCAACACGTGGGGCTTCGTGCCGATGACGGAAGACGAGGTGCGGCACCAGGCCAAGGGCCTTCGCCAGTTGATGGTTCCCGAACTGGCGATCGCCGCGGAAATCAACGGCGAGATCATCGGCGCCTGCTTCGCCCTGCTCGATTACAATCCGCGAATCCGGGAGATCAACGGGCGGTTGTTCCCCTTCGGATTCTGGAAGCTCCTGAACAACAAGCGGGCGATCAAGCGGCTCCGCCTGATCAGCACCAACGTGATTCCCGAATACCAGTTGCACGGGATCGGGCTTGTCCTCATGAGCGGCATCGTTCCCAAGGCCCTGGAATGGGGCATGGAAGAGGCCGAGTTCTCTTGGGTCCTGGAATCGAACCTTTTTTCGCGAGGCAGCCTGGAAAAGGGCGGCGCCAAGCGAACCAAAACCTACCGTATCTACGATTGGCACGGGGACGAGTAGCCCTGGGGCATAAAGATCGTCGTGAAGCAGCCAGACACTTCGACTCACTGAAGTCATGGGATGTGTGCGAATGCGTGAAGTCGTCATCACCGGAATAGGCCTGGTCACGCCCGTGGGCCACGAAACGGACGAGTTTTTCTCTGCCCTTTGCGAGGGTCGAAGCGGCGTTGGGGAGATCGAGGAGTTGCAGGGCACGTCCCTGGCCAGCCGCATCGGGGCTCGGGCCGGCGATTTTGAGGCCAAGAAGCACGTCAAGCCGCGAAAGAACATCAAGGTCATGAGCCGCGACATTCAGATGGGATTCGTCGCCGCCGACAAGGCCTGGATCGACGCGGGCATTGCCGACGGGGCCGTCGATCCCGAGCGGCTCGGCGTCATCTTCGGCGCCGACCTGATCGCCGTCGACCTGAAGGAACTCGAACCCGCCTACCGGGCTTGCATGGCCCTGGAGAAGTTCGAATATCCCAAGTGGGGAAGCCAGATCACCGAGGAGATGTTTCCTCTCTGGATGCTCAAGTATCTGCCCAACATGCCCGCCTGCCATATCGGGATCGGACGGGACGCCCGGGGCCCCAACGACTCGGTCACCGTTGGAGGAACCTCCGGACTGGCTGCCCTGTGCGAAGGTGTGCGTGTCATCGAGCGAGGCGGGGCGGACGTGATGATCACCGGCGCAACGCATTCCCGGATCCATCCCCAGGTTTGGGCCAGCGAGAACACCTTTGAGCTGTCCCACCGCCTCGACGACCCGGCAGGGGCCTGTCGGCCTTTCGACGCCGATCGGGACGGAATGGTCCACGGCGAGGGCGCCGGCTCCGTGGTTCTTGAAGAACGGGGCCATGCCGAAGCTCGCGGGGCGAAGATTCTTGCCACGATCCGCGGTTTCGCCTCTTGCTTCCAGGCACGGTTCTTTGTCCAACCGCCCAGCAAGGAAACGGTATGTCAGGCCATCCAAGCGGTTCTCGCCGACGCTGGAATGACGGCTGCCGACATCGGCCACGTGAACGCCGACGGGTTGGGAACCGTTGAAGACGACCGGGTGGAAGCGGAAGCCATTGCCGAAACCCTTGGGCAGGTTCCGGTAACGGCGCCCAAGAGCTGCATCGGGAATCTCGGGGCCGGCGCCGGAACGGTCGAGTTGGCAGCCAGCCTGCTCGGCCTGGAAAAAGGGCAGGTCCCACCGACACGGAATTACCGGACCCCCGATCCGGCCTGTCCGATCCAGGTTGTCCATGGCGCGCCGCTCGAAGGCACGCCTCCAACCGCTCTTGTCCTCAGTCGCTCGCGGATGGGCCATTGTGTGGCCGTGATCGTCAGTAAAGCGTAAGGCGTAAGGCAAGCGGACAAGAAGGAACTATCCGTTCGATCGACAAATGCGTTAGTTTTCTTCGTCCGCCCGCGTAAGCTATGCTTTCCTATGAATGCCGATTATCGGGCCTGGGCTGACCAGGTTTGCCAACTCGACGAGACCCTGGACGAGCTTGAGCCCCTGGCGGCGCATCTGGGGGTATCCTCGCCCGCGGCGACCAATTGGTATCAGCTTCTCGATCGCAAGCTGGTTCCACAGCTTCATACGGAGCCCCTTCTCGTTGTTGCCGTGGTAGGCGGCACCAACATTGGCAAATCAGTGCTGTTCAATCAACTGGCGGGCGAGGTGGCCAGCGCCGTGAGCCCCCTGGCGGCCGGCACGAAGCACCCGGTCTGTCTCGTTCCGCCCGGCATGGACGACCCGGTATTGCTCGCGAACCTGTTTGAGGGCTTCGTTCTCCAGCCCTGGAGGTCGGCGGAGGACCCTCTCGGTGAATCGGCGGAAGACCGCCTGTTCTGGCGTGCCGGGCAGAATGTTCCACCCCGTCTGCTGTTGATCGATGCGCCGGACGTGGATTCCGACGCGGTGGTCAACTGGGACCGTGCCCGGGCGATTCGCCAGACGGCGGACGTTTTGGTGGCCGTTCTCACCCAGCAGAAATACAACGATGCGGCTGTGAAGCAGTTCTTTCGCGAGGCGGCCGCGGCCGACAAGCCGGTGGTGGTGGTTTTCAATCAATGCGATCTGGCGGCGGACCGGTCCTTCTGGCCCCAATGGCTCGACACCTTCTGTCGGGAAACGGGCGTGGCTCCGGAGTTGGTGTACGTGACGCCCCACGACCGCGTCGCGGCCGAATCGCGCAACCTGCCTGTCTTCTCGGTGGGCGTCGACGGGCACAGCGATCCCCAACCGGCCGGCAATTTGCGGGAGCACCTGGCGGCGTTCCACTTCGATGCCATCAAGATCCGCACCTTCCGCGGCGCCCTGGATTGCGTGCTCGACGAGGCCTCGGGCCTTCCGGCCTACCTGGCCTCGCTCCGTACCGCGTCGGGTGAGTTTGCCGCGGCGGCCGAAACCCTGTCGGCCTCCGACATGGCTCGCGTCGTCTGGCCGAGCCTGCCCGCCAGTGTCCTTGTCAACGAGATCCGCGCGTGGTGGGATTCGGGACGCCACCAGTGGTCGCGGCGGATTCACGGCTTCTATCGCACGGTTGGCCAGCAGGTCGTTCGCCCCTTCAAGGCGCTCGTGACCTCGGGCAAGGCGGAATCGGATCCCCTGGAAGCGTTTCGCCAGGAAGAGCGAGGCGCCGTGGTGCGGGCGGTCGAGTCCATCCTTGACGAACTGGAACGGCTCACCAAGATCGGAAACGACACGCTTCGTCCGCGTCTGCTCAAGCTCCTGGGAGGCGACGCCAGGCAGAAGCTCCTCGCACGGGTCCGGTCGGCCCACGCGCAGTTGCCGGCAGTCGACGAAGACTATCGCGAATTCCTTTGCACCGAACTCGACGTCTGGCGGGGCGAGAATCCTCGCGTGGTGCGATTCCTGCGGTCGTTGGACCACGTGGCCGCCCTGGCGCGTCCGGCCCTCACACTGACCCTGGCCGTAAGCGGCTTCATGGTAGCCGGCGACCTGGTGGGACAGGCGGCCGTTCACGCCGCCAGCCACACGGCCACGGAACTGGCCACCGAGGCGGCTATCGCCGGAGGCATTGCCGGCGGCGGAGAAGCCATGGTCAGCACGGCCGGGGAAGGGGTCCGCCAGGCCGCCGGTCGACTCTTCGCCCGCCTTCAGAGTCGCTACGCCCAACGCCGCGCCCAGTGGCTCGCCGGCTGGCTCGAAAGCGAGCTGCTTGGCGACTTGCTCGCCGACCTTCGCCAAGGCGCGGAAGTCCCTCGATCGCGACAATTCGGCGATGTCGAGTCGGCCATGGCCGCAGTTCGGTTGGACTGACAACAGGCCGCGCCCTCAAGGACGCAGCCTGTTCAACTCATCGGCAATTCGATTGAGTGTTAGTTCCCGGTGGGCAGCGGGATGCTGATGCCGTCTTTCTTGAGCGTGTCCCGAATGTACTGGAACCGCTGGTATTCTGAAATCGTGATGGGTCCCGTGTAGGTAGTTCCATGGGCGCGTAGCATTGCAGGGTCAGTATTTGTCGCAGTTGTCGTGAGGCCATCGCTGGAGGGTTTGGCTGGGGACAAACCACGGCTGCGACAGCCAAATCGGCTTCACGCGAGCGACTGCCAGTTCCAGAGGCTATGATAATTCCACCCAAAAGGGTGGTGTGCGTCGGTGGACTCGGCACCGGGGCCCTTGATAGTATGGAGGCTTGCCTGGGGGAACTATGTCCGTTTCAACCGCGACCAGTCGCGGTCGTTTGTGCGGACGCTCGCATTCATGGGGCAGCCGCTGGGGTTCTCGGTCTGGCTTGCGCGCAGAATAAGGGAGCAAGATATGAATCGGAGAGCATGTTGGAACCTGTTTGCCGTCGTTTGCGCAGCGTTCTGCTGCCTCTTGACGTTGGCGAGTGATTTGCACGGCCAGGACCGAGGGCAAGCCATTCTCGCCAAAGCCCACTTCAGTGGAGGCGTGGCCGTCCACGTGCACGGGGACGGCCCCTCGTTGCTGGAATCGATGCACAAGGAATGTCCGAATCTGCTGGGCCACTTGCTCGTGGCTGAGGAGGATGAGGCTCGCCAGGCCCGTGAGGCGCTTGTTTCCTCCGGGATGCACGGCAAAATCCACGTGGGCGTGTGGGAATCGGGAACCCTGCCCTTTGTCGATGATTTCGTCAACCTCCTGATCGTCGAGAACGCAGATGCCGTATCGCGTGAGGAAGTCCTTCGCGTGCTGGCGCCGAAAGGGACGGCTTTTCTCGGTTCGGAAGTGCTCGTCAAACCTCGTCCGGACACGCTCGACGACTGGCCGATGCAGTTGCACGACGCTTCGGGAAACGCCGTGTCGACGGACAAAGCGCTCAAGCCGCCCCTTGCCCATATCCAATGGATCGGCAGTCCGCGTTGGTCGCGCCACCACGACAAGATGTCGAGCGTGTCGGCCTGCGTGAGCGGCGACGGAAAAGTGTTCTATATCTTCGACAAGGGGAGCACCTATTCACCTTATCTTCCGTGCCACTGGACGCTCGTTGCCCGCGACGCCTTCAACGGCGTGATCTTGTGGGAACAGCCTATCGACCGATGGGTCGGCAATCTGTACGGGCTGAAGAGCGGTCCGGCGACGTTGCCGCGCCGCGTGGTGGTGGCCGGGAAACGCGTGTATGCCACGCTGGGCATTGAGGCGCCCGTTTCCGTGATCGACACCGACAGCGGCGAGATCCTGCAGACCCTTGCCGGGACGGAGGGGACGGAGGAGATCATCTATGAAGACGGGTTCCTCTACCTGGTGGCCGATACGAACACGGAGAAGGAAGAATTTGAGAACGGGCCGCGGATGAACTATTTCCGCAGCCAGTGGATCAAGCGCGAAAAGCAGGTGCTTTGTTGCGACCTGGAGGAGGGCAAGGTGATCTGGTCGCATCCGTTCGACTGGGTCGCGCCGAGCACGCTGGCCACGTCGAGAGGGAAGGTCTACTGCTTCGACGGTCATGACGTGGTCGCGTTGAGTCGCGAGGACGGCAGCCTCTTGTGGAAATCGGCCGAACTGCCCGTGTGGAAGGACATGGCCACCTTCTACGCACCCAAGTTGGTGGTGCAGGGCGGTGTGGTGACGTTTGTGGGCGGCGAGGGTTACGTGCCGCACCGAGGAACGGCCGAAGGCCAGGTGACCGGCCTGTCGACGGAGAACGGCAAGGTTCTCTGGAAGGCCAAACATCCCTCAGGCGGTTATCAGTCGCCCAGCGACCTGCTGATGATCGACGGAAAGGTGTGGGGCGCCAACGTTACGTCTGGATCCAAGACCAGCCCCACGGGAACCGGTGAAATCCGGGCTCGCAACCCCAGTTCGGGCGAAGAAGAGGTGTTGTTCGAAGACGTTCCCGCCTATTGGTTCCACCATCGCTGCTATCCGGCCAAGGCGACCGAAGACTATCTGATCATGAGCCGGACGGGCACGGAGTTCGTCAACATCAAGACCGGCGAGTGGACGCTCCATCACTGGGTGCGCGGCGCCTGTCTCTACGGAATCATGCCCGCCAACGGCCTGTTGTACGCTCCGCAGCATCCCTGCTCCTGCTACATCGGCGCCAAGATGTACGGGTTCACGGCGTTGGGCCCGGCAGGCTCGTCGAAGGTGGCCCTTGAGCCGATTCCCGACGAGCAGCGTCTGACCGTTGAGGCTGACGAAACGCTGCAGTTTCCCAAACCGGAACCGTCTGAAGAAGGCGAGTGGCCCACCTACCGGAGCGACATCGCCCGCAGCGGACTTGCGACGGGCATTGAGGCGGCGAGCAAGTTGAAGTGGTCCGTCGAGCTTCCCGGGCAGCTGACGCAGCCGGTGATTGCCGACGGAAAAGTGCTCGTGGCCGACAAGGACAACCCCGTGTTGTGCGCCTTCACGGCCGACACGGGTGAGCAGGTCTGGCAGTTCCTTCCCAGCGGACGGATTGATTCGTCCCCGACCATCTACAAGGGGCTCGTCTATTTCGGGACCTCGGACGGGTTTGTCTACTGCCTCGATCTGAGCGACGGATCGGTGCGATGGAAATACCAAGCTGCCCCGGCCCTGGCCAACCACATGTATCTGGAGCGGATGGAAGCGACCCATCCGGTGCATGGCAACGTGCTGATCATGAACGATCGGCTCTACACGGTAGCCGGCCGCTCGATGTTCAACGACGGCGGCATTCGTTTTCTGATTCTGGATGCGTTGACCGGCGGCAAGATCAGAGAACTTACCATGGACGACAAGGTGCCGGGCACGGATGAGCAGTTGCAGATGCAACACGAAATCCTCAACATGCCGATGGCCCTGTCCGATCTGCTTTCCTCGAACGGGGAGAAGATCTTCATGCGGTACCAGCCTTTCGATCTGGAAGGCAACCGCCTGGATCTCATGTTCGCCAGCCGGCGTTACGGCTACGAACCGAATACCTATGGCACGGATATCAAGGAGATCCATTCGAAACTCGGCGGCGAGAAGCAAAGGGGAAAAGACGCCCACCTGTTCAGCGCGACCGGGTTCCTGGACGACAGTTGGTGGCACCGGACCTACTGGGTTTACGGCAACTACCAGGCCTCGGGCCACAACGGCTACACCCAGGCGGGCTCCCAGGGCAGCCCCGCAGGACGCATGATCACCTTCGACCAGGACCGGATCTACACCTGGGGACGGCTGAAATGGTACTTCAAGTGGTCGGAAGAATATGTTTATCACCTGCATGCCAAGGACTACGACTACAACGACCAGTGGAGCGTGATGCTGCCGATCCTGGTGAGGGCCATGGTGGCTTCCGACGATCGACTGTTTGTGCTCGGCCCCAAGGAACTGATGCGGCAGGACGAAATCAAGCGGCGGATCACGGAAGAAGAAGTGCAGCAAGTGATGGCGGAGCAGGAGAAGGGGCTGAACGGCGAATCGGGCTCCATGCTGCTGGCCGTGGACAAGCAGTCGGGCAAGATTCTCTCCGGCAGTCGTCTGTCCATCGCTCCCCTGCTGGACGGCATGGCGGGGGCTTATGGCAACCTTTACGTGTCCACCGTCGACGGCCAGCTTTGCTGCCTGGCCGAAGAGGGGCAGGACCTGGATGTGCTCTCGGAGCAAGAGGTTGAGGAGCTGAACGAGGCCGGGACGCCTCCGCCGCCCCCGAAGAAGAAAAGCACGAGGAAGATTCCGACGAAGACGACCAAGCTCCCCTCGAAGGACGCGGATTTCGCCAGCGTCAACGGCGCCAAGGCCTACGAGACGGAACTGGGCTACCGAATCGCCTCGGACGTCAAGGAACGCGGCCTCGTGTTACGGGCCCTTGACGAGCCGCTGACCGGCAAGGTCAGGTTGAAGTGCAAGATGGAATACGCCAACGGCGACGGGGCGAACAACGGCTACCTGGTTTTCGGCGACGGTACGAAGGAAGCCGAGTTGGTCAAGTGTGGACTCCGCCAGAAGATGAAGACGGCGGCGATCCTTCAGGGCCCGGTCGCCGACAACGCCGGGGCCACAACGCCGTGTGACACGAAGTACGACACCGAGTACGAGTTGACGGTGACTGTCGATCTGACAACCGGGGACGTGACTTTTGAGGGAGCGGGCGTGACGGTCAAGGCGAAACTCGACCAGCCCATGGAGAGCATCACCCACGTGGGTTACTGTCTCAAGGGCACCGTTACCGATTTCAGTCCGATCGAAGTTTCAACGGATCAATGAGCTTGCCCATGCAGAATACGGTTTCCGACCAGCTGGAGGTTGTTCTGGGAGCGGTTGGGCAATTGATCGTCGGCCAGCGTGATCCGCTGGAAAAGATGCTGATCGCCATGCTCTGCAATGGGCACGTGCTCCTGGAGGGCGTTCCCGGCATTGCCAAGACGATGATGGTCAACACGCTGGCCCAGGCCCTGAACGCCCAGTTCAGTCGCATTCAATTCACCCCGGACCTGTTGCCGGGTGACCTGGTCGGCACGCAGATCTACCGGCACGAAACGGGCGCTTTCGAAACGCACCAGGGGCCTGTTTTCTCCAACGTCGTGCTCGCCGACGAAATCAACCGTTCGCCGGCCAAGGTGCAAAGCGCCTTGCTGGAGGCGATGCAGGAACGGCAGGTCACGCTGGGCGGCCAGACGCATAAGCTGCCCAGGCCGTTCATGGTGCTGGCCACGCAGAACCCCATCGAACAGGAGGGAACCTATTCGCTGCCCGAAGCGCAGGTCGACCGGTTCATGTTCAAGCTGCTGATCGGATATCCGACGCACGAGGAAGAACACGAGATCATGCGGCGGGTGGCACGCACCGACCCGGCGACCACGGTCGATCCGGTGGCGACCCTCGACGATGTGTTGACCATGCGCCGGACGCTGGACGCCGTGCATCTCGACGAGAAGATCGAGCTCTACGTGCTGCGACTGGTCGAGGCGACCCGGGATCCGGCCACCTACGGTCTCGACGAATTGGCCCCGTTCATCCGATTCGGGGCCTCGCCCCGTGCCAGCATCTATCTGGCCCTGGCAGCGCGGGGCCATGCGCTGATGCGCGGGCGTGATTACGTGGTGCCCGACGACGTGAAAGCCATGTTGCACGACGTGGTCCGGCATCGGATTGCTATCAGCTATCGGGCGGAAGCCGAGGGACTGAATTCCGATTCCCTGCTCGATCGCATCGTCGAGCGGGTGCCGATCAATTAAGGCAGGCGGACAAGAAAATCTACCAGTTAGACCCTCTAGGAAAGAAGAAAGAGCGTGAATATGTGGAGCAGAGACGAACTGAAATTGGCTGGAGACAAGATTGCTCCACATGTTCATGCTCTTTCTTCTTTCCTATGCCGATGATTACGGGAGTCTATTCGTATGCTAGAAATGGAACTGGATGGTTGGTGAGCGGACAAAACGGTTTGGCCTTGCTGACGATGCCACCATTTTCCCGTCGTTTTGCCCTCTCACCAACAATCCAGCCCCATTTGTGGGTCTAACTGGTAGATTTTCTTGTCCGCCTGCCTGACATTGGAGCCTCTCATGCCGCTGCACTCGATTGATCAGCGTCTGCGGCAGCTCCAACTGCGCACCCGGTATCCGGTGGAACACCTTCTGGCTGGCGAGTACCGGAGCGTGTTCAAGGGTCGCGGGATGGATTTCGACGAAATCTGTGCCTATCATCCCGGCGACGAGGTTCGGGCCATTGACTGGAACGTAACCGCTCGGACAGGGCGTCCGCACATCAAGCGTTATGTCGAGGAACGCGAACTGGCCGTTTGGCTGGTCGTCGACGTTTCGGCTTCTTGCCGGATTGTCGCGCCCGGAGGCTCCAAATGGGATGCGATGCACGAACTGGTTGCGCTGCTCGCGATCTCGGCGATCCATAACCACGACCGGGTCGGAATGATCCTGTGCAGCGATCGGGTAGAGCAGATCCTGCAACCGCGCAAGGGGCGGCAACACGCCATGCGGCTGCTGAACGATCTGTTGGCCATCGAGCCCGGCAGTCGGGGCAGCAATCCGGCGCCGGCACTCGACGCGATCCTCCACATGGCACGGCGTCGAGCGCTGGTCGTGATGCTGTCGGATTTCCTGTTCGATCTGGATCGTGAACGGCTTGGGCCGGTTGCGTTTCGCCACGATTTCATCGGCATCGCCGTCAATCATCCCAGCGAAATCGAACCGCCGCCGTGCGGGCTGGCTGCCGTACGCGATTCCGAAACGGGGGAGGCCCTGGTGGCGGACTTCGGACGTTCGGGACGCGACCTCTGCAGGAAGGTGTTCGACGAGCGGCGGCGACGCCTGCGCGAGGAGTTTGGCGCTGTGCGGGCCGATTTTCTGGAACTGGATTCGAGTTGTGACTGCGCCGAAGAACTGGCCCGCTTCTTCCGCCACCGCCTCCGGAGGACCGCCGATGAAACCGGAGGTTGAACGGATCCGCACGGTTCCAAGAATAGTAGCCATCACGCTCCGCCGTGATGAGCCCCGTATTCAGCATGGATTCCGACTTCTCACGATCGGCGCACTTGTTGTCGTGCTGGCCGGCTTCGCGCCCGCGGCGCCGGCAACCGATGGCGTTCGCCTTGACTGCGCGCCCCGGACCTTCGACGTCGTGCCGGGTCAGCCCATGCGGTTGGAATTGACCGTCCAGGCCGATTCGGCGGCGCCGATCCGTGTGCACATTCCCGGCGATCGGCGGTTGAAACTGCGGGCCGTGGAGAAACTGCCGTTGCGCCGCACTCCCGAAGGCGTGATCGTCCACCGGCGCATCGTCGTGTGGCAAGGACTCGAACCGGGGACGATCACCATGAAGGCCCTTTCGGTTGAGACCCAGGGGCGGAAACTGTTGTTCCCGGAAGTAACCATCACCGTCCGCGACCCCGGCCCATGACTTTTGCCCATCCCTGGATCCTGCTGTTGCTGCCGCTGGCGCTGGTCACGCTGCGCCGGCGGCGCCGCACGGCAATCGAGGTGTCGGGACTGGCCGTCTGGCGGAATGTTCCCACGTCGAGCAGGCTTCGGTGGCTGCGTCGAGTTCGTTGCCTGCCGGCGCTGGCCCTGGCTCTGTTGATCGCGGCCTGCGCCGGCCCCCAGCAGGAACGCCAGGTTGGCGAGGAGACCCGAGAGGGCGTTGCCATTCAGTTGCTCGTGGACATCTCCAGCAGCATGGAGCAGAGCCTGGCGGCGGAAGACGGCGAGAGAATATCGCGGCTGGAAGCCGCCAAGCGAGCCGTTCAACAGTTCATCGGGCACCGTGCGGACGACCTGATCGGCCTGATCACGTTCGCTCGCTACGCCGATACGCTCAGCCCTCTGACCTACGGGCACGAAGCGCTGAGCGAGATCGTTCGCGAACTCGACATTCAGGAAAATCCCTCCGAGGACGGCACGGGCTATGGCGACGCCCTGGCCCTGGCCTGCGCCCGGCTCGATCAACTGGGCCAGTGGCAGGCGGATGCCCCGGACCAGGCATACGATCCGTCTGCCGCGGTACGGAGCAAGGTGGTTGTGCTGCTCACCGACGGGGAGAACAACTGCGGGTTGCACCTGCCCGAGGAAGGGGCCGGGCTGGCGAAGAAGTGGGGGGTCCGCGTCTACGCGATCAGCATGAAAGACGACGAGAGCGGAAGCTCCCTCCAACAACACAAGAGCGACGAGGGACTGACCGACGCCGAGAAGCTGCTGCGCCGCCTGGCCGACGAAACGGGCGGCGCCTACTGGAAGATCGGCAACGTGGCCCAATTGCAGGAGGTCTATGAGCTGGTCGACGAGTTGGAAACGAGCGAAATCAAGACCGCCATTCTGTATCACACCGAGGTCCGCTCCTTGTTTCAGTATTTTGCGGTGGCGGCGTTCGTTCTGCTGCTGGTGGAGCGAATCCTGAGTGCCACGTGGTTGCGGGTGGCCGAGGAGGTGACGGAATGAACCTCGGCACACCATGGATGCTGCTCTTGTTGCCGCTGGTCGCCTTGGTGGCATGGTTCATGGTGCGCAGCCGCCACAGGCAGCGCGACGCGGCAAGCCGGCTCAAAGGGGTTGCCGCGGAGGGCGGACGGGGCCGGTTGACTCGCAAGGAGTGGCTGATTCTGGCATCGCTTGCCTGCATTGTTCTGGCACTGGCCCGGCCCCGATGGAGTCCGCGTCCCTACGATCTCGAGCGGCGGGGGCGCGACCTGGTCATTGCAGTCGACGTGTCGCGGAGCATGCTGGCGGCCGACACCTTCCCGAGCCGGTTGGAAATGGCACGCATCGCGATCCAGGAGGCGCTCCCGGCCTTGGGCGGGCAGCCCTTGGCGCTGGTCACGTTCGCCGGGTCGGCATCGGTGCGCGTTCCACTGACGCTGGACCACGGATTCGTGCGTTACATCCTCGAGCGAGCCGGACCGGCCGACGAGACGCTCGGGAGCACTTCGCTGGAGGCGGCTTTCGAGAAAGTGGCTGCCACCGTCCTGGCCGACGCGACGGCCGGCGGCCGGGACCTGATCGTGTTCACTGATGGTGAGGACCACCTGAGCGATCTTGACAAAACGGCCGAACTGTTGGCCCAGTGCGGCGCGAGGGTGCTGATCATCGGCTTGGGCGATCCGACGGTCGGGGCACGCGTGCCGGACCCTCGCGATGAGAGTCAATGGATGCAGCACGACAATGTGGAAGTGGTTTCCCGCTTGGAAGAAGGCACGCTTACCGAGCTCGCCGAGGCGTGTTCGAACGTAACGTACTTTCCGGCTCGCACCCGACCCTTTGATCTTGTGTCGCTTTACCAGCAATGGATTGCCGAGGCCGGCGACGACGTGGTCGTGGGCGGCGTGCGCCAGGTGCGCTACACGGAGGGCTATCCCTACCTGTTGGGGCTCGCGGTGCTGCTCTGGTTGGCGTCGTCCTCCGCAAAACTGCCGAAGATGCACGGGCTGATCTTGTTGGCGCTGTTGCTCCCGGGCTGCGCGCCGCGGAGCCCGGACGACCGTGAAGCGGCCTTTCGGGCAAGGTTCGAAAAAGGGGAGGAGTTGCTCGCCTTTGCCGAGGAACAGTCGGGGGCGGATGTTCTTGCGGAACGGTCGCTTCTGGACGAGGCACGGGAGGAGTTCCTTTGCGCCGCCTTGTTGAAGTCTGGTCACCTCGAAACGGCCCGTCGCATTACCACCATCAGTCGCCGCCTTCACGAACTCGACACGGCGATCGAGCAGCAACGAGTTGAAGAGAAGCAGCGAGGCGAGAAACTTGCCCAGACCATTCAGCGGCTCGAGAAACTCACTGCGCGGCAGGAAAGACTCTCTCAGCGAAGCCAGGGCGTTCTGCGGCGCATTCCTATCCCGTCGGGGGAAGCGGCGAACCGGCCGGATGACGCGATGGATGACGAGTTTCTCGCCCTTCATGAGGAGCTGAACAAGTTGGCGCCGCCGATTTCCAAGGAACAGCAGGCCGTGCAGAAGGGAACGAAGAGCGTCCTCGATCGCCTCACGGTCCAGCGCGACAAGCTGCGGCAGATTCTCAAGCAGGCCTATGGGAACGTCGAGGAGTTGCCGCCCACGGAGGTCGACCCGATCGTCGACCTGCTCACGAGTGTGATGACTTGGCAAGACAGGGCGATGGAGAGTCTGGCCAGTGGCGCCGTCGTGTGGCCGCGGGCGAACACGGCGCTCCGCACGGCCGCGGGCCGTATGCAGCAGGCGTGCGAGGCTCTGCACAGCCTGCTGCCGCCGGCGACGGACGACGAAGAAGAGAGCAGGGCCTCGCGCAACGCCGGCGATTATGAAGAGGTCGCAGACGGCCTGGACGCCGGGGACCAGGACGCCAAGTCGCAGGCCGCCGCTCCCGCCGACTTCCAGGAGGCGCTCCTCCTGCAGTCGTTGCCGATCCCGGACTACACGGCGGCGGAGATCCTGGCCGAGGAGGCCGCCAACCAGGAGAAACGAGCCCGGCGAAAGGCCGTGCGGGCTGGAGCCAAAGTGGAGAAGAACTGGTGAGCACCCGACGCATCCTGACGCTGGGCGCGGTCGCCCTTCTCCTGTCGATGCCGGGGGCGGTACGCGCGGAGATTTCCGCTCGTCTCTCGACGGAAACGGCCAGCCTCTTCATCTACGAGCCGTTCACCCTGCGTTTGGAGGTCGAAAGCGAGGCGGCTCCCGAAACTCCGGACGTGCCCGCCGTGAGCGGCCTCACGGTAACAACCGTTCGTCGCCTAGCTGCCGATCCGGCTCGGCGCCAACACACGTTCCAGATCGAAATGATCGCCGAGCAGGACGGCGTCCTGACGGTGCCTCCGTTTGTTGTCCGTGTGAACGATGAGACGGCGTGGACCTCGCCGTTGCGTTTGCGGATCAGCAGGCCGCGTCAGGCCAGCGAGATGAACCTGGAAGTGGCCGTTGAACCGACGATGCTGAGAGTCGGTCAACCCGCCACCGTGACGGTGACCTGGAGCAGCACGGTGGCCTTTGCGCGGTGCAAGCAATTGCGATTCGAAATCCCGCTTCTGGCAGACGAGCGATGCCGCGTTTTTCCCCTCGATCCTCCCGTGCCGGAATCGGAAGGGATTGGGTTGCCGGTGAACAATATCCGCATGGTTGCCCAGGCCGCGGATCTGCCCGACGAGCGGCAGTCACTCACCTTTCGCTACATGCTGGTGCCCCGCGAGCCGTGCGTGCTGCGAGCGTCCCCCGCTCGGCTCCTGTGTGCTCTGTTGGAGGAAGAAAAACCTGCCGCCCAGTCCCTGGGCTATTTCTACAATCACTTTTTCGAAGTGGCCGAGGAGAGCGAGGCTTTTGAGGAGATCTACCTGGCGACCCCGCTGCCGGAAGTCCACGTGAAGGATCTTGCGGAGGCGGGACGCAGTCCTCGCTTCGCGGACATCGTCGGCCCGTGCATTCTCCGCACTTCGGTGACGCCCAACCGGATGGTCGTGGGCCAACCGGCACTTTTCACGGTGGAATTGGAGGATCTCGCGTTTGCTCGTCAGATTGCAGCGTTGCCTTCGGCGGCGTTCGACGCGGTGCGGTGCGAGTTCCAGCTCTCGCGGGAGCCAATTCGGGAGGACGGCACGGACGCTTCCCGATCGTTCACCTACGTTCTTCGCCCCTTGCACACGGGAATCCGCCGCATTCCTGCCGTCGTCATCCAGACGTTTGATCCGGGTTCGGGGACGTACAAGACCTTGCGGAGCGAGCCGATTGCGATCACCGTCGAAGCCGATCTAGACGGCGGCCAGCAAACCTTCACGCCGCGCATTGACTCCGAACCGCCAATCCCGTTACATGGAGTTCGACACAACCGGCTCAACGAGCGGACCATGACATTCATTCATCACGTACTCGAGTTTTTCGGACGCCTCTGGTGGGTATTCGTTCCGTTGGCCCCCGTGCTTTGGCTTGCCCTGCTGCCGCTGGTGCGCCGCCGGGAGCGTTGCCGGCGCGACCCGGTTTATGCGCGAGCCGTGGCGGCGTGGCGGCGATTCCGCCGGACGGCGCGAGGCGACGAGGAATCGGCCTGGAGAATCTACCTGGCCGACCGGCTTGCCCTGTGTGCCGAGGCCTTGACCGCCGATTCCGTCACCGAAGCGCTCCGTGCTCGCCATGTCGACGCCGATCTGATTGCCGAAACCCGGCGTCGTTTTGAGGAGAAGGACGCGACCGAATACGGCAAACGACCCGCATCTCCCGCCCACGGCACGCACAACTTGGTGCGGCGACTGCAGAAGGCCACCGTGCCACTGTTGTTGGTATTCTGGCTTTTCACGCCGTCATCGGCCAAGGCGGCGGACGGTGCCGACGAGCTGTTTACTCGAGCGATGGAAATGCGGGAGGAGAAGCCGGACGAGGCCCAGCCGCTGTTCGCCGATGCGGCCCTCCGGTTCGAGTCTTCAGGGCGGTTCCTGAACGCCGGCAACAGTTGGTACTTTGCCGGTGAGAATGGCCGGGCATTGGCCAACTACCGTGCCGCCCAGCGGCGTGCCCCCTTCGATCAGCAATTGCAGGACAGCATTGAAAAGTTGCGAGCCAATCGAGCCGACGCGTTTCCTCCCCCTGCCGCTCCTGCAAGCAAGCTCGCGCTGGCCTGGAGCCGCTATTGCACGTGGACGCCCCTGTTGAGGGCCGGCTGCTTCGTGCTCGCCTATTTGGCGGCATGGACCGTCTTCCTGGCCCTTCAACTGACCGGACGACGCATCCACCGGGCCATGTGGGGCGTACTCGTCGTGGCCGTTCTTCTGCCGTTGGTTTCCCTGGCTCAATCCAGCTTTCGGCCTGCGGAAGGGGTTATTGTCGAAGACACCGTCGCGCGACTGGGCCCGGGGTACGCCTACGAACCGGCTTTCGAGCAACCGCTGCACGAGGCCACGGAGTTCTCGTGGATGGAGACTCGCGACGGTTGGATCCGCATCCACCTGCCCGACGATACCGAAGGGTGGTTGCGGGAATCGGAGTGCATGAAGGTGCAGTAGCAGTCCGATCGAGACGTCGGCACCGGCTGACAGGTAGGTCACCGCTCGCCGAGCGGGACCTTGAAATGGCATATCGCTTGGCAATTCAGCAGCCGTGCGGAGCCCGGTACCTACCAACGCGGCTCGTGCCGCGTTTTCTTGACGGGCATTTTGGTATCGGGGCAGCAATAGATGTCGCACAAAGTCGCTCTTCGCTCCGCGAAGAGACGTTTGTTCGCGGAGCGAACAACGACACTTGTTGCTGCGCCGCCGCTACGCCTGCATCTGGCGGACCAGGTCGCCGCTGTCGAAGATCTCCCAGGCTTCGGCAAGTTTGCCGTTCTCGATGCGGAAGGTGCTGATGGCGGGGCAGATGATCGCATTGCCCTTGGCGGGCACGTCACCAAAGGCGCCGGTGTGCTTGGCATGAAGGGCGAAGTGGCAGTCGACGAGGTCTCCCTCGGCCAGCATCCGGTCGATGCGAATCTCCATCTGGCTGAACATGGACGGAGCGATCTCGCCAAAGAACTTCCGCACGCTCTCCAGGCCGGCCGGAAGCCCTGGCGGGAAGTGATGGTCCACGAAGTCGTCCGTAAGAATCTCTTCGATCCCGCCAAGATCCCCCATGACGATCTCATAATACCGACGGACGAGCTGTTTGTTCGCTTCCGACATGACGGCGGCTCCCTGGGCCTTGGACTGGTGGCGGGGTTCGTACGGACGGGCAGTATAGGGAGTGGCTTCAGGGGATGCAAGCAACCCTTGGGAACGGCCGATGAAACAGGGGCGGCCACGAAAAATTCGAAGAGACAGGAGTACTCCGCTTCAAAGTACCGGTGCCTCTTCTCTCGTACCGTTCTCAAACGGAAAACACCATGCTCTGAATAGCCACAAAAAGGCACAAAGAGACACGAAAAGTCCGTTGGGCACACTTGAAAGCCCTCGTTTCATCTCTTTGTGTTTCTTCGTGTTTTTTGTGGCTATTCCCTACCTTTCGCACAGATTGTGTGCTCAGTTTGAGTACCGTGTTTTGGGGAAAAGAGAGCACATGGATGTCGTTGGGAGTCTTCCGTCAGTTGCAAATCGCTGTGACGTCCCGGCAGGTTTTTCCGAAGAGCCCTCATCTTATCCGTGTCATCCGTGAGATCCGTGGTGAATCACACTTCCCAATTCAAGAGCCCGGCTTGTCCTTGACGGGGCGGAGCTTGACGCGGGGTGGCAGGTGGAAGAGACTCTTGGGGGATGCGTGTTCTGCGTCGTGTGACAGGCAAATGGGAAAGGAACGGCCGGTATGGGGATTCTTCAACGACTTGCGGCGGGACTGCTGGCGCTGGCAGTGCTATCAGGCAATCCACTGTCGGGGGCCGAGGGCACGATTTTTCCGGGGAAAGCCTGGGAAGAGGCCACGCCCGAGTCGCAAGGGGTGGATTCGGCCAAACTTCAGGCGGCGATCGACTTCCTTCGCACCGCAGGTGGGAAGGAGGGCGTGAAGCGGATGGCGGTCATCCGCAACGGGCGGATGATCTGGCACGGGCCGGAATCCCGCAAAGCGCAGGGTGTGTGGTCGGTCACCAAGGCCTTCACCAGCACGGCGCAGGGGCTGTTGATCGAAGACGGCAAGTGCTCGCTCGATACCTTGGCAGAAGACTACGACCCGGACCTGGCCAAATGCTACCCGACGGTAACGCTGCGTCACTTCGCCACGATGACCTCGGGCCTGGACGGCGCCGGCGGAAGTTATGACTTCGACGAGCAACACCGAGGCGACGAAAACGCCCTGGTCGACCCCATCACGCCGTTCTTTCCACCCGGTACGAAGTACATGTACTGGGACGAGGCCACGCAGCATTACGGATTCACATTGACGCAGATCGCCGGCGAGTCCCTCAACGAGTATCTGAAACGCCGGATCTTCGAGCCCGTCGGAATCACCACGTTGACCTGGAAACTGGACAAGACCGGCAAGGTCTTGAACTGGACCGGCGGCATCGAGATTTCGGCGGAAGACCTGGCCCGTTTCGGCCTGCTCTATCTGAACCGGGGAAACTGGAACGGCAAGCAGCTGATTCCGTCGGAGTGGGTCGACGAGGCCACGCGAGTGCAGGTCCCGGCGTCGATCCCGAACGCCCTGCCGTCCAGTACCCGCAAGGGTTCCGGCGTGTACGGCTATCACTGGTGGCCCAACGGGGTCACGCCGGAAGGAAAGCGGCGCTGGCCCGACGCGCCGCTGAGCACCTACGCCCGAAGCGGCTACAACAACAACGATCTGTTTGTCATACCCGCGTGGAACATGGTCACGGTTCGGCTGGGACTGGACCAGCAGGAAGACTTGATCACCACGGACGAATACAACACGTTCCTCCGCATGCTCGGAGAGGCCCTGCTCGACCCCGTCGTGGACGGCCAGCGGCGCGTGTGGCATCCGCTGACGATTCGTTTTCGCGGCCCGTCGGCACGGGAGAGCGATAGCAAGTCCAATCCGTTTCTCGACTATCGGCTGCAAGTGCTGCTGACCGGTCCCTCGGGCCGGCAATACAACGTGCCGGGATACTTCGACGGCGACGGGCACGGCGGGGTTGAGGGCGACGTCTGGTCGATGCGATTTGCGCCTGACGAGGCCGGGGAGTGGACCTATCGGGCCTCGTTCCGACAGGGCGACGCGGTTGCCGTCTCGCTCGATCCGGAAGCGGGTCGGCCGGTTGGGTTCGACGGAGCCGGCGGCTCGTTTGACGTGGCTCCGGTCGATCCGAAGTCGCCCGGTTTTCTCAAGTGGGGGCGACTGGAGTATGCGGGCGGCTACTACCTGAAGTTCACCACGGGACCACACTGGATCCGAGGCGGCACGGACAGTCCCGAGAACTTCCTGGCCTATGCCGGATTCGATCGCACGCCAGCCAGCCATCACTACGCGGATCACGTGGCCGACTGGCGGGCCGGCGATCCCGACTGGGGCGACGGAAAGGGACGAGCGATCATTGGCGCGATCAATTACCTTGCGTCGCACGGGGCCAACAGCGTCTACTTTCTCACGAACAACATCGGCGGCGATGGGATGGACGTCTGGCCCTGGGCCGGCTCACCCGATCCCAAGGGCAACGCCAAGAACGACAACCTGCACTACGACTTAGGCAAGCTGCGCCAGTGGGAGACCGTGTTTGCCCATGCCCAGAGGCAGGGCGTTTTTCTGCACTTCGTGTTCGCCGAGGCCGAGGAGCCCAACAAGCGGGAACTGGACAACGGCGAGTTGGGCACGGAGCGGAAGCTCTACTACCGGGAACTGGTCGCCCGGTTCGGGCATCACCTGGCGCTGGAGTGGAACTTGTGCGAGGAATACAATCTCGGCTTCGACCTGGGACCGGCGAGGATTCGCCAGTTCGCCGAGTATGTCCAGGCCGTGGACCCCTACGACCATCCGATCACGGTTCATTCGGCCGGCGATCCGCTCAAGGCCCTCCGGTTCACCTTCGGCGATCCGCTCTTCAGTCTCACCTCGATCCAACTGGGCCAGAATCGGATCGATTCGCTGACGGAGCAGTTTCGCAAGGCGACGGCCGAGGCGGGCCGGCCCCTGCCGGTGTCGATGGACGAGTTCACCGTGGACAAGGGGCAGAAGCACGGCTGGGTCCCGGTCGACGACGCCGAGCGTTGGCGTGTGGAGAAGCTGTGGCCCACCTACCTGTCCGGCGGCAGCATCGAGTTCATCCTGGGCGACCTGCTCAAGACGGAGAGCTTCAAGACGCCCGAGCGGGAGAAGCTCTGGACCTACATCCGGCACGCCCGGGGCCTGCTGGAGACGCTTCCTTTTTGGGAGATGGAGCCGGCCGACGCGTTGGTGACCGGGGCCGCCACGATCAAGGTCACCCAGAGCCGGGGACGAACGACCTACCCGATGGGCGCTCAGGTGTTCTGCAAACCAGGGAAGGTTTATGTGGTCTACCTCCCCAAGGCCGAGCGAGGCGCCCGACTCGACTTGGCCGCCGCCAAGGGCCGATTCCGGCAGCGGTGGTTCAATCCGCGGACCGGGAAGTTCACCGGTTCGGCGGTTGAACTTGTCGGTGGTTCGCAGGTGGCATTGGGAGTTCCGCCGGCGGAGGTTGGTGCGGATTGGGCGGTGGTGGTTGAGGTATCGGATTAGAGAATTGCATCGAGAAGTCAATGATTACGACCGCTCAAATCCTTGCCGAACGGGCACTACAGAAATCATGCAGCGAGCAATGCGTCAACTGGGCGATTGGTCTTCTGGAAAGCGGTTGCGAATCTCCCACGGCGTGCCGGTTGGCTGCGAAATGCCCGCCTCACAATCACTTCGAACTGGCTTCGCTCCGGGATCAAGTGCTTGAAGAACTGGGCGTAATCGACACACCTCACGATGAGGCAATCATCGATTTTGCCGCTGAATTGCTCAGCCGTGCTGAGGACGAGACCATGGACTTGGATGCGGCAATTGAAATGGTCAAGGATTTGTGTGTCGCGAACAACTATCAGGCGGACCTCCACGACTTCTACTTGCTGTACTTCGCTCGAACTGACCTGCGTGAACGAGAATACCAGTACTACTGGTCCGACGCCGACCGATCGAATATTGACGAGGTGACTCGCGAGCGCGTTCGAAGATTCCTTACCGAATACCGAAACCGACGAACGCCGACATGACGGAGCGAAGAGCGATGGACCAGAAGTTGCGTAACGGCGCGAGAGCGGTTACATTTTCCCTGTACTACTAACCTCAAGCATTGTTAAGTTCTTGCCAAAGTCGCAAGGAAGTAGTGGGGCTAAGTTGTTAATTGATCGCGCGTTAAGCTTGCGGGAACGGAACCAGAGAAGAGGCACCGGTACTCTGACGTTCGAGTACCGGTGCCTCTTCTCTGGACCGGTATCTGTCACGAAATAGCGACGCTCCGTGTTCGTTCGATTGAGCCGATTATTCCGCTCAAGTCAAATTGCTTGCGGCCGAGTTTTAGCGAGGCCGCGCTATCATGAAAGGGTTTCGTATGATCGCGAGATTGTTTGTAGGTGGGTTGTTGGGAACTCTGTTGATGCTGTTTTCCGGCTGCACAGAGTACAAGGTTGCGGTCGAGAAGGAACAGAGAGCGGCACGTTCCGAAGAGATTCGCGCTGCAATTGAAGACATCGCTTCCGCACGCGATGCCGGGGATGACGCCAAAACGAACGAAGGCGTTGCCCGGCTGTATCAACTGCACGAAGACAACACTGGTCGGTTCTGGAAGGGCGTGGCATCCACCCTCGATGATGCGATTCTTGATATGAAAACGCCGCAGAGTAAAGATGAGATCAAGTGCCAGGACCCGAGGCTTTGGGCAGCGCTATTGATCACGATGCGAGACCATCCGGAAATCATGCGGAGCCAAATGACAATACTGGACTCGATAGCTGCACGGGTGAAACTGCTTGACGATGAAGAACTCACTGCGATTTACCGCGAGTTCATCGAACTGTTCACCAATTCCAGGAGGTAGTGCCTCTCCTGTCCAATGTCGGGTGATTCGGGAAAGTCCGGTGAATGTGGTTCACTTTGGCCCACCCTGCGTCTACTACGCTTGGGCGTGAAGATTCACCGGCCCGAGGCCGTGGCCGAGTCCGGGGGCGGTCTGGATGGCACGGTGAATGAACCCTTTTGCTGCGGCGATCGCCTCGTGAAGGGGCTCGCCTCGGGCGAGGCGGGCGGTGATCGCCGCGGAGAAGACGCATCCGCTGCCATGGGTATGCTGCGTGTCGACCCGCTTGGCCGGGAAGTGGCGGATCTGGCCGGCGGAAAGCAACACGTCGGTCGCCTCTCCCGAAAGGCCGCCCCCTTTGACGAGCACATGCTTGGGGCCGAGCGCCGCGATGGCTGCTGCGGCCCGTTCCATGGAGGGAACGTCGTCGACTGCGAAGCCGGCCAGCGCCGCGGCTTCATGGACGTTGGGAGTCAGCAGAAAGGCGTGAGGCAGGAGTTCGTCGACCAGGACTCGGAAGGCGTCGTCGCCCAACAAGGGCGCACCGTGCTTGCTCCTCAGGACCGGATCGACCACGAGAGGAAAACGGAAATCTGCCGCGTGGCGGGCTACGGCCCGGATGATGTTTTCGTTGCCTAAGGCCCCGGTCTTGGCGGCCTGGGGCGGGATGTCGGCCAGGACGGCCTCCAATTGGGCCACCACGAGTGTGGGATCAAGGGACTCCACAGCGGCGACACCAACCGTATTCTGGACGGTCAGCACCGTCACCACGCTCGTGCCGAACACTCCGCACTGGTGAAAGGTCTTCAGATCCGCTTGCAGGCCCGCCCCTCCCGATGGATCGGAACCTGCGATGGTCATGGCAACATTCGTCATGGTTTTTCTTCACGACTCGGCAGGATCGGTGCGTTCCACCACGAGCACGTTGGAGGCCAGGTCTTCGACGAGACGCTCCTCCAGGCCGCCTTCTCGCGAGCGTTGTCGCCGCAGAGTTTCCGGCTTGGTGCCCTTGGGCAGTTCTCCGAGATGGCACACGGGTTCGCCGGGACTGACGGCAGGCAGGGTCGTCATGCCGATGACGACGGCGTTGAAGGGCGAATGAAGGACGCGGCGTTCGCGACCGAGCAGGGTGGCATTCGTGGCCAGGGGCTGGCCCTTTTCGACGATGTCGCCGGGGCTCACGTGGAACTGGAGGAAGCCGCCTCGCTCGGCCCGGACCCACTTGGTCCTCTGGACGACGACCTGGTAGTGGGGCTGGACGGGCTCTCCTTCCAGCATTCCCAGGTGGATCAGCACGTTCTGGACTCCCCGGACGGCCGTTTCCACGATTCCCGGCTCGACCTTCCAGACCTCTCCGCCCTCCATCATGATCGTGGGGCATCCGGCGCTGCAGGCCTCGCGTCGCAAGGCCCTTCGGGGTCCCACGTTGTTGATGATGATCTCGCAGCCATAGGCGGTGGCCAGTTCGCGTACGGCGGGGTAGGTCAGGTCGCCCCGAACGTTGGGGTAGTTCGTGCGGCGAACGGCCGCCGTGTGCAGGTCGATGCCGTAGTCGCAGCGCATCATGATCTCGTCAAAGATTGAGTGAGCCATGCGGGAAGCCAGACTCCCCGTCTCCGAGCCGGGAAAGGAACGGTTCAAATCGCGCCGATCGGGAAGATAGCGAGAGTGGCGGTCGAACCCGAGAAGGTTCAGCACGGGGACCAGGATCATGGCCCCTCGGGTCAGTTGGAAGTCATCGTCCTGGAGGAAATGGCGAACGGCTCCGGTTCCGTTGATCTCGTCGCCGTGCAGGGCGGCGGTGAGAAACACCACGGGGCCGGGCTTGCGGGCCCGGCGGATGTGGATCGGGATCTCCACCGTCAGGCCGCTGTAACTCTCGCCGATGGCCAGTTTGACGTCCCTCGCCTCCCCTGCGGCAATCTTCTTCCCGTTCCAGTTGTCGATCGACTTGCGTTGGCGATCCCCGTTCATTCGTGAGGGATTCCTTGTGCTTGCGACTGCATTGGCTCATTGAATCGTTCGGTTTGTCTGCGACGGCAGTTCATGCTTCGGGCGCCGGCGCGGGAAGTTTGCGGACCTTGGGGCGGCGTTTGCGGCGCACCCTGGCCGGAATGAGGTCGCGCATGGCCTCCAGCCTGCCGAAACACAGCAGGCGGTCGCCCGGTTCGAGCGTGCGATCCGTACGAGGATTTGGAATGACGAGCGTTCCGCGGTACAGCGTCAGGGCGTTGATGTCCTTGTCTCGCAGGCCGCTCTCGCCGATCGTTCTGCCGATGTAGTCCGAGCCTTCGGGGATGTAGATTTCGGTCACGCCGTAGCCGCGGCTAACAGTGAGACGTTGGCGCAGGTCGAGTTCCGGGAAATCGACCTGTGCGGCAACGTAGTCGATCACGGCCCCGGCTACGTCGAGATGAGTGCAGCCCTCGATCCCTTCCAGTCCCGGCGACGAGTTGACCTCCATCACCTGAGGGCCATCCCGCCCTTCGAGCATGTCAACGCCAGCTACCCGCAGGCCCATGATCTGGGCCGCTCGAACGGCCGTTTCGCGGTACTGCTCGTCCAGGTCAACCGCCTCCGTTCTCCCTCCGCGGTGTACGTTACTGCGGAATTCCTGACCCTGGGCCACGCGGCGCATGGCGGCCACGACCTGGTCGCCCACCACGAAAGCCCGGATATCCCGTCCCTTGCTCTCGGCTACGAATTTCTGCACGAGCACGTTCTGCTTCGTGCTCTGCAAGGTCTCAATGATCGCCTCGGCGATCTTGACCGAATCGGCCAGAATGACGCCCACTCCCTGGGTCCCCTCGAGCAGCTTGATGATCACGGGGGCGCCGCCGATCCGCTCGATGGCCGGCAGGACGTCCTTCCTGTCGCGGACGAAGGTGGTTTCGGGGATACCGATATGGTGGCGGCTGAGGATCTGGAGGCTGCGAAGTTTGTCGCGCGAATTGGTGATTCCGGCGGACGAGTTGGCACAATACACATCCATCTGCTCGAATTGCCGAATCACGGCCGTGCCGAAATAGGTGATCGAGGCACCGATCCGCGGCAAAACGGCATCGTAATGGCTCAGACGCTTCTGACGGAAGTAGAGGTCCGGTTCGCCCTGCTCGAGATCGATGGCGAACTTGAGCGTATCCAGAACCTTCGCCTGGTGGCCCCGCTGGATCGCCGCTTCTCGGAGGCGACTCGTGCTGTAGCATGTAGGGCTGCAAGACAGAATAGCTAGCTTCATGACTCGGTCTCGGGCAATGTTCCGGAGTGGGGCGGCTTCTTTCCCGCCGCGTTCTTGTTGAGGCGTTTGACGCCCTTCGTGCCTTTGAGTTTCCCGCCATAATAGGAGCGCCCCGCATCGACGAGCAGTCGGCGGCGGAAGGCCTCGCGTCCCAGAAGCAGCCGGAACCCCATCTGGTCCCGGTTTGCCAGGGTTAGTTCGATCGGCCACGATCGGCCAAGCACCTCCAGCATGGTGACGATCACCGGACGCAAGACCGCCTGCCCGCTTGAACTGCGAACACGGCGATACTCCAGGACCTCAGCCTCCACCTCGATCGTGCCTTCGCGGCTTCGCTGGATCGGGTGAACCTGGAACCGGATGAACGTCTTGTCCTCCTGTTGGAAGGTTGCCATGTCGAAGGCGTGGAGACTGGAGGATCGAGCTCCCGTATCAATCTTGGCCTTGATCGGGCCCAGGCCCAGTTGGGGGAAGGAGACCCACTCGCGCCACCCAATGACCGGAAGTGGCTCAGCTTTTTTTACGCGCATGGCATGCTCATCCCTCGCAAGGACTAAATCCCCAAACTTCATGTTGGTATGATACCGAACTGCCCCAAGTCGACCCAGGCGGATTGACGGAATGGACTTTGCAGGTTGGCTTGTTCGGGTCAGTCGGATGGTAACCTTCCAGTCCTGGCTGTTACCCCGTCTTGTGGGTGGGTGAACCGATAAACTTTGTGGTAGACTTGAGTTGCGAGGACGGATTGCCGTTGTTCACCTGTCTGGCCTAGATTCGCCATATTGTGGCATTTAGATTGACATGCGAAATTTGGCGAAGTTATACTAGCGGAATGGAGTACCCGGGTTCGCCAACCGTGCTTGGCGAACCATACTTTCGGGGAGAGCCAAACGGAGGTGGCCCTGGCGTTTCGCGCTTATCATGGCGGGTTGGACGCACAACCCAACTAGCGTTTGTGAGCATGTGCGCAGGTCGCACAGACGTGGCAAACGAAGACTCGAAATGGTTTCTGAATCGGCTCGTGGTGGTCGGGTTCTTCCCCCTGCCGAGTGGTCAAAGGAAAGGTCACCCCAATGAACCTGGTCGGCAAGATCTTCATTGTGCTCATTTTCGTGTTGAGCATCATCTTCATGGCCTTCGCGGTTGCCGTCTACGCGGCGCACACCAATTGGCGAGATCTCGTTAAGGATCCCGACAATGGCCTGGAAGCCAAGCTCAAGAATGAACAGGTCGCTCGCGACCAACTGGCCGATGAGCTGGCCGAAAAAAAGAAGGAGTTGGACGCCGAAACGGTGGCCAAGCAGAAGGAACTTGCCCTGCTGGAGACCAAGAACGAGATGCTGACCCGCGAGCGGGATCGGCTGAACAAAGAGATTGCGGAGGAGAGAAACGAGACGCGCAAGACCGTCGCGGCCCTGACAGCAGCCCACGGCAACCTCAAAACCATTCGGGATGAGATTGCCGAACTGAATCAGACCCTTCTTGACATGGCCGAACAACGCGATGGCGCCCTTGCCAATTCGATCGCCAAGACCGACATCGCAAACAACAAGGCGATGGAGATGCAGACGCTTCAGAAGCAGGCGACCGCCGTTTCCGAACAACTGGCCGGCACCCTGGAAGTCCTTCGCAAATTCAATCTCAAGCCCGAACCGGCCGTCTACCAGGACACGCCGACGAAGGGTGTGACGGGCAGAGTGACGGCGGTGCTGGCCGGCGGCTATGTGCAGATCAGCCTGGGCACGGACGACGGACTCCTTGTGGGCCACCGTCTGGACGCTTTCCGCAACAGCGTGTATCTCGGCAAGGTCGAGGTCATCCGGACTCGTCCGGATCAGGCCGTCTGCAAGGTTATCCCGGAATTCCGAAAAGGCAATATTCAGGTAAACGACAATGTCAGCACAGGACTCCAATCTAAGTAGGCCGGTACGATACCGGAAGCCGAAGGCTGACATCTACACGCTGCTCCTGGCCATCGCGTTGGTCGCACTGATCATCGCCTGCTTCCTGGCGTGGAAGGAGATCAGCGATTATGGAGATCAGCCTTTTTCGGGAGCCCCATCGGCTGCCGTGACTGTGGACCGGCCGATGAATGTCGCCACGATCGTCGCTCCCGATCGCGACCTTGAGGCTGCGTCGTTTGCGCCGGCACGAATCATACACGGATGACCTAATCACTGTGCGGGCGGATCGCGCTCGCCACCAGTCTAACCGGTGAGCACGGATGCTCTCAGGACTCTTTCCCAATCTCCGAAACGACCTGGTTGTCGACCTGGGCACGGCTGCCACGCGAGTGGCTTTGCCGGGCGAAGGGCTCGTTCTCGAAGAACCCACCCTGGCGGCCGTCGACCAGGCCACGCGCCGTATTCTCGCCGAAGGTTCCGCCGTCGGCTTCCTCGCCCAGCAGATGTCGGGGCGCACGGCCGATTCCGTCGAAGTGGTTGAACCGCTCCGCAACGGCGTTGTGGCCGACTACGAAGTCTGCGAGGCCATGCTTCGCCACTTCTTCGCCAAGGCCCATCGAACCGGCCCGTGGGGCAAGCCCCGCGTGCTGGTCACGATTCCCGGCGACATCACGCCGGTCGAACGCCGCGCCGTGCTCAACTCGACCTATCGCGCCGGGGCACGGCAGGTGCTGCTCCTCTCCAAGCTGAAGGCGGCCGCTCTTGGAGCCGGTCTGCCCATTGCCGAGCCCGTGGCAAGCATGGTCTGCTCGGTCGGGGCCGGCTCGACCGAAGTGGGAGTGCTCAGCCTCGCCGGCATTGTCGCCGCACGCACCATCCGCGTGGCTGGGCGCGCGATGGATCACGCCCTGGTCGACTACCTCCGTCGCCATTTCAGCTTGCGGGTCAGCCGTGGCAGTGCCGAACGATTGCGAATCGAGATCGGCAGCGCCAGGCCCCTGACCCAGGAGCAAGTTCACCAGGTTCGCGGAACCGATCACGTGAGCGGATTGCCGAGGGAGGCACTCGTGGCCAGCGAGCAGGTGCGCGAGGCGTTGGAAGAGCCCCTCGACAAGATCGTCGACACCATCCGCGTGACCCTCGATCATCTCAAGCCGGAGCTGGCTGCTGACCTGATGGACCAGGGCGTGGTCCTGTGTGGCTGCGGAGCCTTGCTCCGTGGCCTGGATCGACTGATCGCGGAACGGACCGGACTACCCGTTCGAATTGCCGACGATCCCGGCACAACGGTTGTCCGGGGCGCCCTCATCTCGATGGAAAACCTCGATCGCTGGCAACCGTTGCTCGAACCTGCCTGATCCGTTCGCTGCCGCAAGGATCTGCCTGTCTCGCGGGCGGGCCGCCCATGACCCAATCCAACCGAATCTCGCCGCTCCGAACACACAGCCGTCACCTCCTCGTGGGAGTGGGGTTGGCGACGGCGACCGTGCTCGCCTTGCTCCCACCGGGACTGGCCGACAAAGTCCGTGCCCCCGTGACTACGGCCTTGCTTCCCGCCCAGCGCGGCCTCGCCGTGGTGCGCTGTTGGGGTAGTGACGCGGCAGAAGCAGTCGGCAACCACTTCACCGACACGAGAACGGCGGCCCAAAGGGAGGCCGACAACCGGCGTCTCGCCGAAGAGAACCGGCAACTGAAAGCCGCGTTGGAAACGGCCGAGCATCAACTCAAGCTGCTGGCCCAACGGGACCGGCCCGAACCGGCGCTGTTGGCCGCTCGTTGCGTTCCTGCTCGGATTCTCGGGATTGCCGCCCAAGCCTATTTGGCTCGCCATCACCTGATCGACGCAGGACGATCGCTTGACGTTGAGCCCGGCTCCCCCGTGCTTCAATCGGCAACCCCGCTGGTCGATTGCGGGACCAACGCCGGCGTGGAGAGCGGGAACGTCCTGCTTGCGGGCAGTCGCGTCTGGGGCAAGATCGCCATGACGGGGCCCTACACGAGCACGGTGTGCCCCGTGACCGCACCAGGCTACCGTGACCTCGTCCGCCTGGCGGCCCCGTCACCTGACGGGCACCCCTTGCGATTCGGGGCGAAAGGGATCCTGGAAGGGACGGGCGAATCCCTGGCTCGCCTCCGCATGGTCGAAACCACCGAACCCGTTGCGGAAGGCGACCTGGTCTATTCCCAGGCGGCCCAGGGATTTGTGGAATTGCCGTTGCTCTGCGGCACGGTCGCCCGGGTGGAACGTCCTCCGGGAGCGGGCTACTGGGAGATCTGGGTCGCCCCCGCCGTCGAAACGCCCCCGGAAAACCCGGTGATTCTCTGCCCCCAAGCACAACCGGCAGAACCAACACGTTCCCAAGACCCCCTGCATGCGGCCCGTTCGGAGTGAGTTGATGCGTTCGATCTTCCTGATCTTGATCCTCTACCTGGCCGTGGCTGCCCAAACGACCCTGGCCGATGCCGTCTCAATCGGCTCGATTGGCGTGCATTTGCCGGCCATGGCCGCGGCGATGGTCATCATCATCCAGCGAGGCAACGGCGCCCTCGCGATCGCCGCGCTCATCGGGTTGGTGGAAGACACCCTTGCGCCGGGACGACTGGGCATCGCCATGGCCTGGTATCTGGTCCTGGGTTGGTTCCTGCTCGAAGGATGCGAGCGTTATGAACTGCGTTCACTCGGCCGCCGTGCAGTCCTGACGGGATTGTATGTCGGACTGGTCACCCTCACGGTGGGGACAACACGGTGGGCGATCGGCGAACCGACGGTCGGATTCCTGCGGATTGTCCTTCAGGCCGTGGGAATCGGGACGTTCAGTGGGTTCGTTGCCGTTCCGGTTTGGATCGTCTTGGATTGGACCAGGCAGGTGCTCCATCGCCGCCAGCAATATGATGTCTAACTGCCCCGGGGCCGAGCGATGAAGTCGACAGGAGCCTTTCCATGGGAACGAATCCGGGGGCGGCCGGACCGGGCGCCGATTGTCGGTGATTCGCAAGGCCGAATGCGCGGCGTGTTCTTCATTTTTGCGGTCTTGTTGGTGATTGTCCTGGGACGCTTGCTTCAATTGGAGGCGACCCAGGGCTCTGCCTTTCGCGAGGAAGCGGCAAAACCCTTGCAGCGGGAACTGCTCGTCCCCGGTGTGCGAGGTCGAATTCTCGCGGCTGACGGGTCCGTGCTGGCCTGCGACAAGGAGACCCGTGCCCTGGCTGTCCACTATCGGTGGCTCGAAGAACCGGCCGACCCAGGCTGGCTGCGTTGGATGACGCGGTCGCAACTGACCCGTTCCGAGCGGCGAGACGAGCGACGCCTGGCTGAGGCGGAAGCCCTGGTTCTGGCCGAGCGCCGGGCCCTCGCCGATCGGGTGATTCGGCTGACGGGCATTTCTCCCGAGCACTGGAACGAACAGGCTCGACGCGTGTGTTCGCGGGTGGAGCACATCCGCGATTCGGTCAATCGACGACGCAGGGAGACCTTCCAGCAAAACCTCGCGGTGGAGGCCTCGGACCAGCACGGGACCTTCTGGCAGCGCACGCGAGACGCCTTGTTCGACATCTTCCGATCTTCCGCCTCCAACCAGTTCGAACCGATTCGGGTGGCGGAGGAATTGGACTACCACGTGATGGTCGAGAACGTGTCGCAGGAAACCGTCGCAGCGATCGAGAGCCAGCCCGAGCAGTATCCCGCCGTCCGCCTGGTTGCCCGGCAGCGGCGCACCTATCCCCAAGGTTCGCTCCTGGCGCACGTGCTGGGTTACCAGGGGACCATCGATTCGACGGAGCTTGAAAAGGACAGCTCGTATCACGGGGAAACCCGAACGGGTCGAGCCGGTCTGGAATTGGCCTACGAGAGGGCGCTTCGGGCCACCCCCGGCCTGGCCGTGGAACATGCCGATCGTAGTGGGCGCATCCTCTCGACTCGTCTTGAGCGTGAACCGGTGGTCGGACGGGACCTATTGTTGACGATCACCCCCTCGCTTCAACGGGATGCGGAAACGCTTTTGGAGCAGGCCCTCACGCGACGTCGGATCCGATCGCCCGACGGACCGAGTGGAGGCGGAGCGATTCTCCTGTTGGAGGCGCGCACCGGGGCAATCCTGGCCATCGCCTCGGCGCCGACCTTCGATCCGAACATTTTCGAAGGCGGCGATCCGTCGCGTGTCGCGCAGCTGCTTGAAGCCCCCGACACGCCCCTGTTCAACCGTTCGATTCAGATGGCGATTCCTCCGGGGTCGGTGTTCAAGGTGGCCACGGCGGCCGCCCTCTTGCAGGAAGGGGCGGTTCGTCCGGGCCAGTCCATGCATTGCCGCGGCTACCTGCGAACGCCCGACCGTCTCCGCTGTGCCATCTTCCGCCGAGAAGGCGTGGGACACGGCGACGTTACCCTGTCCGACGCCCTCTGCGCGAGCTGCAACGTCTACTTCCTGCACCATGCCGGCCAGCTCGGATGGGCGCCCATCGCAGAATGGGCCTGGCAGTTCGGCTTCGGCCATCCCACCGGGATCGATTTGCCTCACGAAGCCTCCGGGCGGCTTCCTCTGCCCCGTCCCGTACCGGACGACGGCATCGACCGCTCCGCCGAACTGCCCTCAATCGGTCAGGGCGACCTGACGGCGACGCCCATCCAGGTGGCCTGCTTGATGGCCGCGGTTGCTAACGGCGGCCGGCGGGTTACTCCCCACGTCGTTCGAGGCTACGGGCTTCCCGCCACCGATAATGCCGCGACCACCCCCGCAACGTCGACAGGCGACGCATTCAAAGCAGTGCCGGCGCCCGAACCGATTGAGGGGCTCAGCCCTTCCGTTCTCGACACTATTCGGGGCGGGCTCGTGCGGACCGTCACCGATCCGTCCGGCACGGCCTACAGCGGCAATGGCCAACCGTCCGTAAGCTGGGCAGGCAAAACCGGCACGGCGGAAACGGGTCTGGACGGCGGGGAACATGCATGGTTTGCGGGCTACGTCCCGGCCGACAAACCTCGCGTGGTCTTGGTGGTCGTTCTCGAACACGCCGGCAACGCCTCCCAGTCCGCCGTCCCGGTCGCCCGACGCCTCGCCGAGCGAATCGGGCGGTGAGCGGACGTCCCCTCGACGACTCAAGACTGTGTGAGGAACAGAAGGTAACCGAGATAACGGAGGTGATCCCTCCGTTTCCTCCGTCATCAACTCCCATTCCCCAAAATCGGCCGATGGAATTTCCAGATTGACCCTGCCATGAGCCAATCTGGAGTAACTGCTCGTGAGAGTAGACGGAGAGAACAAAGCCTTTCCACCCTGTTCACTCAGTTGCCTCCTGTTTCCCTCCCGCCATCCCTTAACTTGCAATGCCGAAGTCGTTTTTTAGTCATTCCTTAGATGCGATCGTCGCTTCTTTCGGCTTCGGGAACTCGGATTGCGTCTGCGGATCGGCTATCATCATGGGCGTTCCCCTTCCCCGGTCATATTCTTGGAGGGCTGACGATGTTCTCGCCGCGCGTCCTGATTGCCGTTTTGTGTTTGCTTTGCGCCGGCCTCCTGCCCGGCGAGGCCGCCGCGTCGGACCCGGCAATCGCCTGGGAGCCGCTCGGATTGTCCGGCGGGGGCGGCATGTTCACGCCGGCCATCTCGCCGGTCGATCCGGACCTGATGATGCTCAATTGCGATATGAGTGCGGCCTATCTGTCGGAAGACGGGGGACGCAACTGGCGGATGATCCACCAGGCTCAACTCCGTACGGACACGCGCTGCCGACCGGCATTCCATCCGACCGACCGGAACGTGATCTACGCCTCGTCGAGCGGCCGTCTTCGTGTCAGCCGCGATGGCGGGAAGACCTTCCGGCCAATCGGCGATCTGCGACGATCGCTCTACGGTGAAATTGCAATCAACCCGGCCATCCCGAAGGTGATGCTGGCAGGAACGCGGGGCGGGTCCTGCTGCTTGTCCTATGACGGGGGCGCCACGTGGAAGGGCTGTGACGGGCCGGTCGGAAACGTCCTCGGATTCCACTTCGATCAAACCGAGCGAGGGCGGACCATGTTTGCCGCCACCGACCAGGGGATCTGGCGATCGACGGACGGCGGACGCACGTGGGTCGAGAAAATGGACGGGTTGTCCTCGAAGGAAGTCCAGGGGTTTGCCGGCGGCTCGAACACTGCCGAGGATCTGATCGTGCTCTACTGCACTGTGAAGAGCGAACTGGAGGGCGGCGAGTTGAAAGGCGGAGTGTACTGTTCCCGTGATCGGGGCGAGTCGTGGCAGCGGATCATGGGGCGGGGGATCAACACGGAAACGAAGAAGGCCGATCGCTGGTCCTACGGCCCCATCGCCCAGTACAAGCAGATTCTCACGACGGACGCGAGGCCGCATACGGTTTACGTGGCCAATACAAGCACGGGCTTCAGCCCGCCCCATCACGACACGATCTATCGGAGCGACGACGGCGGCGAGAATTGGCGAGCCACGTTCTTTGAGGACCCGCGGTTCGAACGCTACAACATCGCGCCCAATATCGTGACGGCCTCGACGGGGCAGTGCTACAAGGGCGGCGACGCGCCCTTCGGCATGGCGATCTGCAACTCGGATCCGCAGCGAGTGATGCTCGTGCGAAGTCACCTGCAAGTTACGCACAACGGCGGGAAAACCTGGTTCAACGGCGACACCTACCCGGCGCCGGGGGAAACACCCGGCCCCGGCAGCCGGTGGATCTGCAACGGACTCGTGGTGACCACGACATGGAATTACTACCTCGATCCCTTTGAGCCGAACCGGCACTATATCGCCTACACTGACATCGGCATGGCCCGCTCGCTTGATGCGGGCAAGTCGTGGATCTGGTGGGACAAGAAGTCCTGGGCCCCGTGGCGAAACACCTGTTATGAAATGGCCTTCGACCCCGACGTGCCAGGGAAGATCTGGGGCGCCTTCAGCGACGTTCACGACATCCCCAACGACAACATCATTTCCGAGCGCCACGGGCACTCGCGTCCGGGCGGTGTCTGTCTGTCGCGCGATTTCGGGAAGTCCTGGCAATCAGAAGCGAGCGGGATCCCGCCCAAGCCCGTCACCTCGATCGTTCTCGATCCCGGCAGTCCCAAAGGCTCGCGGACCCTCTACGCGGGCGTGTTCGACGAAGGTGTCTACCAGTCGACCGACGATGGCAAGACCTGGACACTCAAGAAGAGCGGGTTGGGCCACGCGAAGAACATGCGGGTTTCCCGCGTCGTCCTCCATTCTGACGGCACCCTGTTCGCCATGATTTGCGCCAAACGCCCCGCTCCCGGAAAACCGCTGATGAGCGAGGGGGTGGGATTGTATCGGTCGACGGACCGTGCTGAAACCTGGCAAAAGGTGAACGCTTCCAGACTTTTTCTCTATCCCAAGGACTTCTCGGTCCATCCGGACGACAGCCGGAGGATTCTCGTTGGCACGTGCGACGCCAACTGGGAGGACAAGTCGGGGGGGCTTTACCTGACGGAAGACGGCGGGGCTACCTGGGAGCGGATCGGGCGAGAGGCCCGGCAGACTTTCGGCGGTTATTTCCGTCCGGATCGTCCGGACTGGATCTACATGACCCTCACCGAGGGTGCGTCGGGAGCCGGCCTGTGGCTCACACGGGATCACGGCCGAAGCTGGGAGGCCTTTGACGGGCTGCCGTTTTCGAACATTCAACGGGTGGTTTTCGATCCGGCGAACCCACATCAGCTCATCGTCACGACTTTTGGGGGAAGCGTGTGGCAGGGGCCGGTGGAGCCCGTGAAAAGGGCCGAAAAGTAGTCCTGACCCGGATTATTCATGGGTGGCACGTCCCAGAGCGAAGCGATGGGCGTGCCTCCCACACTCTAGTTCCCATGACTTAACAGTTCTCCGGGCGAATTCAGAGTTTCTCTTTTCGGGGGCTCGATTGGCCGATATACTTGGGGGTTTGCGGGACGCAACTCGTTGACGGAGGGGAACTTGGCGTTCTTTCTCCCCCCGGCGTCCCCCATCGCTGCATTTCCTGTCGTTTTTGATCCGGTCCGAACAGATGCCCAAATATCTTGTGCGATATGGCTCGATGCGGATTCTCCGGCCCTTCGGGTGCTCCGGAAAGAGCCGGTATCGGCGAGGGCAGCCCGTCATCGTGCGCACGGATCGGGGATTGGAGACAGGGGAAGTGTTGTGCGAGGCGTCGGAGGAGCAGATCGCCAAGGTCGACGCGTCCCACGAGGGCCAGATTCTCCGCGAGATGTCTGGGGAGGATCGGAACGAGATCGCCCGGATCCACGAGCAGGAAAAGGGCGAGTTCGAGGTGTGCCTTGGCTACATCGACAAGCTTGGCCTGGAAATGCACCTGGTGGACGTGGAGCACATCTTCGGCGGTGAGCGGATCGTGGTGTACTATCTGGCGGACGGCCGGGTCGACTTCCGCGAGTTGGTCAAGAAACTCGCCGGCGAGTTTCAGACACGGATCGAGATGCGTCAGATTGGAGTCCGGGACGAGGCCAAGCTGATGGCCGACTTTGGCGATTGTGGGAAGTCGGTGTGCTGCAACACGCACCTCGTGTCGATGCCTCCGGTCTCGATGAAAATGGCCAAGCTCCAGAAGGCGACCCTCGATCCGACCAAGATTTCCGGACGCTGCGGGCGTTTGAAGTGCTGCCTGCGATACGAATACGAAACCTATGAGACGGGGCAAACCGAGATGCCGCCCCTGGGCAGTACGGTCCAAACCCCGGACGGACGTGCACGCGTGGTCAGCCACGAGATTCTTGCGAGGCAGGTTCTTGTGGAAACATCCGATCGGGTGCGCAAGCTGGTCGACGTGGACGCCGTGACTGTGTGCCCTCCAGAAGACCGCCCCAAATCGAAACGAACGAAGCAATCGCCGAAGAACTCCTAGCATGCTGGATCCGAATCAACAACTCGCCCTGCTCCTGAAAGAGGACCGCCGCTACCGGTTGGACGCCTATCTTTTCGTTTTCGAGGCCCTCAGCTACGCCCAGGACGTGATGGGACTCGGCACGGAGAGCCCGAGCGAACCGCCTATCGATCCCGAGGAAGAAGAATCCGAGGAAGCGCAGCGCCACGTGACCGGGCAGGAACTGTGCGAGGCGATTCGCCGCTTTGCACTGCAGCAGTATGGCTTGATGGCCAAGACCGTGCTGACCAGTTGGGGAATCCACGAGACGGGGGATTTCGGGGAGATTGTGTTCAATCTGATTCGGATCGGACGGATGCGAAAGACGCCGCACGATCGCCGCGAGGATTTCGACAACGTCTACGACTTCGAAACGGCTTTCCGTGGAGAGTTTCAGATCCGGGCGGAATAGTCCTGCAAGGCCGGGCTCCAGGCTTGTTCCGGTTTGGCCGCGTCCATCGGCGCCGGCGGCCTGCCCCCGATTCGTGCAACGTGATTAGGATGGCGGAAGGAACGAGGGACCCATGAGTCGGCGCAAGAAGGGGAAAAACTCTCGACCCGAACAGCCCCCCGAGGCGGTTTCGGAAGGGCGGGTCGCGAACCCGCCCCGTCCCAACCGTCCGCTGCTGGCCTTTGCGATCGTTCTGGCCTTACTCTGGATTGGCGTGCTCTTGACCCTGGCGATCTGGACGTGATTGCGTCAGCGCGCAAAAAGAGCGGCCAGCCTGCCACGGTCGCTTAACGCACCGCCGGGGGCGGGACCCGGGAGAGTGAACGGACCATTGAAGCCGAGGGCGGCACAAGCCCCCCTAAAAAGCTCGGGTTGCTGCCGTCTCGGAACCAAGGCCACTCTAATGTGCGTCTGGATCACGACCGGTTCCAGCCAAAGACCGCCCGATTACAAGGCTGTCCAAACCAAAGGAGCCATTCGCCGGAGCCTGCGGGGGGCTCAACGACGTCGGGCCAGTCGGTGGTCACGCAGGCTGGCCGCGTTGAAGACTCAAAGGAGCTGATCTGGGGCAGCGAGTCGCCTCGGTGTCCAGCTTCTGGGGGGAGAGTCGCTGCCTGTTGATGAGTCTAACGGTTTCCCTGACGTGTTCAAGCGGTGTTTTTTAAGAAATCGGAAATTTTTTATTTCCATTCGGCTGACCGTCAAATCGCCTTGCCTCACCTCCGCCGGCGCGCGACAATCCTCACTTTGCCCGATTCCATGATGCGGACCCAAGTGCAGGGCAACCTTCCCGGTCGACCCCCGGAGCGCTTTCCAATGAAGTTGGTGCCGTTAGGCGAGAACATCGTCATCAAACGTCTTGACGCCGAAGAAACCACGTCCGGCGGGATCGTTCTGCCCGATTCGGCACGTGAGAAGCCTCAAGAAGGGCGAGTGCTTTCGGTGGGCGATGGACGTCTTCTGCTCGACGGAACCCGCGCCTCCCACCAGGTGAGCGAGGGAGACCGGATTCTCTTCCCCAAATACTCCGGCACCGAGGTCGAGATCGATGGCGAGGACCTCCTCATCATGACGGAGAGGGAAATCCTCGCGGTGGTGACCTGAGCTATCGCAGGTAGTCGGCTTCGATGTGGTAAACGACGCCGCCATACTTCTTCTTGGGGTCCTCGAGCTTCATCGAGAAGATCCCACCCACACCAATCAGATGAGTCGTGTAGGCGGCCTCCCGATCGTCGGCCAACTCGACAAACACCTGGTCCGTCAACTTGGGGTTCGGCATGCAGTAGGCGCACACGCCATTGTCCCGCGACATGATGAAATGGCTTAGACCCGTCTGCTGACGCGAGGGATACATGTATCCGCGAATGAACACGCGCTTCCCCTCCAACGCGTAGGCGGATTCGGGAAAGGGCTTGTTCGGGTCCTTCGATTCAAGCACGTTGTAGTCAATGGCGATGTAGCCGGCAGGCGTCACGTGGTAATAGCGGTACACGGACAAGGCATAAAGTCCTCCGCCCAGGAGGATCGACAGGGCTATTCCCGTGCTCGACAGATAGATCCCGATCCGGGCCCCTTCCTCGCGAAACAGGTTCACGATGCCGGCCACGCCGAGCAGGATGCCAACCACGGGTAGGAACAGGAACCCCCAGTGGAGGAAGCACAACGCCGACAACAGGCCGAAGACGATGCTGCCCACCGACAGGGGATTGATCGCCTGGTAGAGTACGGGCGCGTCTTCCCCGTACTCCTTCCCGTAACTGTGGTATGTGCCTTTCAGTTGTTCCCGGAATTCCGAGCCCATATCGTCTCTCCAAGCGTTGTCCCTAGGGGATAACTCCGTCGGCTGTCGTCATCGTCGCCTATTCGGAAAGCGAGTCGGCCACTTCGGTCCGGTAAGCGATCACCGCAGGCAGGTAACCCACGATCGACGCCATGAAGACCAGTCCGGGAATCAGGATCAACTCGGCGGCCTGGAACTGCAGTGCGTGGACCACGACTCCCGTCTGTTCCATGATGGTCGGCGCCAGCAGTCCGATCAAGGCGTGACCCAGGACCAGCCCGAGAATTCCTCCTCCCAGGGAAAGCAGAATCGATTCCAGGAGAATGATCAGCATCACCGTGGTTCGCCGTGCCCCAAGGGCACGCATAACGGCAATCTCGTGACGCCGCTCGCTCATGGAGTTGTAGATACTGACCATCATCCCGATCCCGGCAACCACGACGATCATGACGGCAAAGACCATGAGCACGGCCTGGATGTTTCCGACGATGCCTTCGAGCAGGCGGGTGACCTCTTCGGTCGGCATGGCGGCCTGGGCCTCGCCCTCCTGATTGATGATTTTGGGCAGGTCCATGGCCCGCTTCATGCGTCTGGGGTCGGTGCGGATGAGGATCGCCGTGACACGACGCCCGTGTTCGTGTTCGTGTCCCTCTCCGGCTTCGGCTGCGTGATCATGATCGTGATTTCCGTCGCCATGGGCCATCTCAGTTCCGTGATCGTGGTCTGAGTCGGCCTCATGGTCGTGGTTGTCGTGAGATGCCTCGGCCTCGTGATCGTGGTCGCCGTCAGCATGGGCTGCGTCGGCCCCATGGTCGTGGTCATGCTCTTCGGCAGCCGTTTGGCCTTCCGCCGGCTGTGCCTCGGCATCTTCTTCGCCGGGCAAGACGTCCAGGGATTCGTCGAAGTGTCCGTGTTCGTGGATCAGCCAGAAGCCCTCGATATTGATGAACAAGGCGCGGTCGTTGGCCGTTCCCGTGGGCTTGAGGACGCCGACGACCTCGAATTCGTCATGTTCCTCGCCCTGATCGGCCTCGAAGCCGTGGACAGGGCGGAACTTGTCGCCCACCTTCAATCCGGTCTTCCGGGCCACGGTTGCGCCGACAACGCCAGAATAGAAATCCCCCCAGCCGAAGTTCTTCCCCTCGGCGAACAGTTCTTTGCTGTCGGCGAATCTGTCCTGCGAGCGGCGCCGTGCGTCTTCCCTTTCTTCTTCCGTGCTGAATTCACTAACGTCGTAGCTGATTTGATCCCGGTTGAAGGGAAGTTCGTCAAACATGTTGGGCGTGGTGCCGACCACGCGGAATCCCTGGTAGTTTCCGCCCATACAGCACGGAACGGCAAGTTCCACATCCCCGGCGAACCGTCCCGATTCGAACTCCTCGTAGTACTCGTAGGGCAACGTCCCGACCGGCTTGCCGATGTGGTAAACCGTATTGAGCACCAGTTCGAGCCGACTGCCCTTGGCGCCGATGATCAGGTCGTATCCCTCGCCGCTTCGCTGAAAGGTATGAGTGACGACGGCGTGGATCACCATGACCCCCACCACCAGGGCCACGCCCAAGCCGATCGATAGTGCGGTCAGCCCGGAAGCCAGGCGGCGATGTTGAACACTGCGAAGAGCAATTTTCCAGAGATTCATTGCGATTTCACCAGGCGACGATCAAGACAAGATAAGGAGGGAACGATCTTGGCGAACCGGCGAGGATTACGTCGGCGCGGACTTCAAGACGCGGTTGATTTCTTCGAGGCGTTCGATGCGATCGAATTGCTTGGCCACTTCCGGGGAGTGGGTCACCAGCAGTAGGGCCACGCCTTCCTGCTCGCAGGAACCGCGGAGCATGTCAATGACGTGTTGCTGATTGCCCGAGTCCACGTTGGCCGTGGGTTCATCGGCCAGGAGGACCTTGGGGCGGTTGGCCATGGCCCGCGCCACCGCCACGCGCTGTTGCTCGCCCACGGAGAGTTGCGAGGGTTTGTGGGTGAGGCGATGGCTCAGTCCGACACGATCGAGAAGCATCTCGGCCCGTTCGCGGTCGGCTCGCCCGTCAGCGAAGGCCATTCCGATCATCACGTTTTCCAGGGCGGAGAAGGCCGGCAGGAGGTTGAAGGTCTGGAACACGTAGCCGATCTTCGCTGCACGAAACTGGTCGCGTTCCGCCTCGGAAAGAACCGCCGTATCCCAGCCATCGATCACGACCTTTCCCGAATCGGGGCGGCTGATCCCGGCAATGACATGCAGAAGGGTCGTTTTGCCGCAGCCGCTGTGGCCCACGATCACGATCTGCTCGCCCGCCTTGGCTCGGAATTCCTCGATGTCCAGCACGTGCAGCATGGTGCCGTCGGGCTGGGTGAAGGACTTTTTGACGTCACGGATTTCCAGCATCGTAAGCAGTCACCTGATCGGAAAGACAGGAGAAGAACACCCGCGAGAGGGGTGCTGCTCCTCTCTAGGGAAGAAGGGGAAGTGGCCAAAAGCGCGCGACGCGACCACTTTCTCCGACAATGAAATACTCTACGCAACCGGCAGGCCGACGGTTCATGGCCAAATCGATCAATTTGGTCACAAACCGCGGCCGGCTGCTTCATCCAGACTAGTTCGAGCCGCTAACAAAATCTACGGCCCTTCACGCTTGCGGGAGGCTACCCTGTACTGCCAGGGCCTCTTAGCCCGTTGAAGAACGCGGCGCGAGCCGCGCTGGTAGGCACCGAGCGCCGCACGGTCGCTGAGCTGTCGAGCGATTGACCATTTCAAGGTCCCGCTCGGCGAGCGGTGACCTACCAGCGGTGCGTGAAGCCTACCATCGTTTGGCGACTTCGGCCTTCATGAAGGCCAGGGCGTCGGCGGCGAGTTTTTCTTCCGTGTCGTACATCTTGCGCCAGATCTTGGTGGCGGCCACGAGCTTCTCCAGAGCCGAACTGAAGGCCTCGACAACCATGATGCCGTCGTAGCCGATTTCCTTGAGGGTGTCGAAGTTCTCCGGCCAACGAACGTTGCCCTGGCCCGGCGTGCTGCGATCGTTTTCCGAGATGTGCACATGGACAAGGCAATCCTTCAGAGAGCGAATCGCCTCGGGGATGCTCTTCTCCTCGATATGGGCATGGAACGTGTCGTACATCATGCCACAGGACGGATGGTTCACTTCCTTGACGAAGCGGGCGCCGTCGGCGGCCGTGTTGAGGAAGTAGCACTCGAAGCGGTTGAGGTATTCCAGGCCGAGGGTCACGCCGACCTTGCCCGCGTGTTCCGCCACCTCGCGCATGCCCTCCACGCCCCACTTCCATTCGTCCTCCGTGGCAGCCTGGCCCGAGAATTCGCCCAGGGCGGAGTGGAACGGTCCGGCCATGGTTTTGCATCCCAGGGCGGCACAGCAGTCCAGGTTCCGCTTGTTCGCCTCCACGCCTGCCTTGCGGATTGCCGGATCGGCGCTGATCAGGTTCTCGGCCGGACCGCGGATCGCCGTTCCCGTGCGCACCAGGTCCAACTCGTCGAAACGCTTGTTCCACTTCTCGTAGTTGGCCATGTTGTCCAGGTCGAAGACGGGCACCTCCACCACGTCGAAGCCGATTTCCTTCATCCTGGCCACCCAGGGCAGGAATTCGTCATTGAGGGTGTCGGTCCACATGAGCAAGTTGAATCCGAATTGCATCGCATAGTCTCCCAACGCGGGCTGGGCCCGCAACGAAGTTATTGAGCAGCGCCGGCAAGACGAGGAAATCTCACCGGGGCTTGAAACCGCACAACCGTTGGTCCGTCACGGGAATCCCTTCGAGCAATTCCTCGCGCCGAAGGGCGACCTTGCGGCGGGCCTCGGGAAGAATGCGGCAGAACGATTCCGGCAACTGGTTCAGGCCCACACGAGCCATGACCTGATTCAACCGTACGAACAGTTTGCCATCCTCGGCGTAGTCCGACAAGACTCGGGTCTCGCGAAACCGCTCCAACATCCAGGCCAGACGTTCCGTGCGGCGTGGTGCGATTCGGTTGATGGCCTCCTCGATCCGCACCGGATCCACCTGTCCGAGAACGTTGTAGTAGGCTTCAAGACGGTCCGGGTGGTCTTCGATCAAGGCGGCGTCGAGGAGCACTTCCACCATCAGGTGCCCGAGAAAGGCCGGTCGGAACCCGGCGTCGGCTCCCAACTCATCCCGGGCCATAACGGTCAGATCGAGGGATAACTCGGCGAAAGCCCGGGTTTCGTGGAAGCGGGCATCGTCAAGAAGATGCTGGAGCGTCCCGCCGGCGATGGCCGCCATTTCGGGGTCCGGATCGTTGAGAAAGGGGTCCACGTGCTTCCGGCGGACTCGCACCTTGCGGTCGACCACGGTCAGCCAGTCGGGAATTCCGGTGGCCGTGGCGAAATAGGGATGGTCGAGAAAGGGCAGGGCGTGTGCGAAATAGTTCATGCGGCTGGAACTTGTTCTCCCTCAAGAGAGTGGCTTAGGCTCTGTCAGCTCGGATTGTCCATGTAGCACGGTCGGCGGGTCGTACTCGGTTGCCGGATAATCAGTTGTGGAAAGTCCCCTCACAAACACCATCTGCTGGGCGATGGGAAGCCGACTGCGAGATCCCGCTCGGCGAGCGGTGACCTACCTGAGTGAGAAGTTGGATCGGTGTCGGGCAAACAGGATTGGGAAAACCGATTCTATGCTCCCGGGCGGAGAAGGAAGAGCCCAAAAGGAAAGACGCGGCCGAGGGGCGACTCGACCGCGTCTTGTCTGATTGGCTTTTGACCCGGGGTTGGATCGGGGAGTAATCGGGTTGCCTATTCGGCAGCCGGTTCGGCCGGGGCGTCACTCGAGCCGGGCATTTCGAGGACCTTGCTTTCCAGGCCGGCCTTGGCCAGCACGATATAGAGGACGAACCCGACGATGAACGCTGCCACGGGCGGGCAATACATGTCGAAGGGCCTACCTGGAATGAAATTGAAGGCGCCCACAGCGAACCCAACGATCCAGGAGATCCAACCGGCAGGGTTGAATCCAGCCCGCGGGCCAGCCCAGGCCTTTCCGGCGAGCAGGTAATCGGCAGCCATGGCACCGCACACGGGGCCGAAGGACGCCCCGATGACGGTGAACACGCCCGCCGCGTCGCCAGCGTATCCGGAGACGACCAGAGCGATCGACGCTGCCGTTCCCAGTCCGCAGGTGATGAACGGATTGACTTTCGGCAGGGTCGTCTTGAAACTGTTGGCCGCGATGAGCGACGAGAAGCAGGCCGGCGGGAAGGCGGCAACAGCCAGAAGGAACATGAAGACCTTGGCTACCAGGGGACTGAAAATCGACCCCATCAACACGGAGGTCCGCAAAGCGGCGAGATCTCCGCCGGCTTTGCCCAGCCCTTGGGCGCCGGCCACGGCGATCAGCGAAATCGCACCGGCGAGAATCGTGGCCAAGGCAATGCCGACGAGCCCGCCCAATTGAACGTCCTTCCCGTCGCGATTATTCATGCCGAAATCGCATCCGGCAGCCCCGGCCGTGGCGAAGAACCCAACCACGTAGGCACAAATCAGACCGAGGACTCCGATCACCGACAGCGAGGGAGCTGCCTGGAGAGTCTGCTCTCCCACAACCACGCTCTTGTCGAGTCCGGCCTGGACCGCAGCATCGGCGTCGAAAGATCCTACGCCACCGATCGTCGACACAAGCAAGACGCCCAGAATAATCAGGGGAATCAAGGGGAAAAAGGTGGCAACTTTGGCCACGTACTGAATCCCCTTCAGGCCAACGAAAGCGGCGACAATCGCCCATATGACTCCCAGAGCCAGGTGGGCAACAGAACCTGCTTCCAGGCCAAATGTCCCAGCCAGCAACATGGCCGAGAAATAGGCGTTCACGGCAAGCCAGCCGAACTGGAGGACCCCCATGAGGAAACCGGGCATAAGGAAACCACCGGTCACCCCGTAGGTGCTCGTGCCAACGATGTAGAGAGGCAAACCGGTTTTCATGCCCAACATGCCGGGAACGACGTAGAAGAGGAAGTGGCAGAGAAGGGCTGCCAGCACGAGGCCCAGAAGAGCCACTCCGAGGCCCTGGGCAAGCGTGCCTCCAGCAAACGCACTAAACTCCCCCTTCGCCGGGTTGATGCTGGCACCGACAGGGACGTCCTGCCAGAACACGAACCAGAGCATGATGCCCGCATAGGTTTGGGCCGTGCTCTTGAACCACGGAATGCGGTTCTCTTTCGGCACCGGTTGGGCGGATGCCACATAATCAGGTAAGCCAGAGGCCATAAGTCCCTCCTGTCGTTGTGGGTTGGTTGTTCCGGATAGTTTTCCCGTCGCGTTCGGGCAAGGATGGCTGCACGAGGAGGGGCCGGGGGGGCGTGCAAGTCCCGGCAGGACGACTTCTCTGCTAGCTTTGCTATCTTGCCAGAGAACTAGGAGTATACTTGTTGGCTTATCAAATTCCAACGGTTTGATGTCTGAACATCCCCCGGAAGGCTGTGTCGGTGGGCCCCATGTCCTCAAGATCGGTTCGGATCACCCATTGTGCCGGAAGTCTCTCGCGATGCCACCCGAGCTTCTGCCCAACGCACTCCCCCAAAACGTGCCGCTCCAGTACCCGCCATCACCTTCCGAAATTGTCCGCGGGACTGTTTCGCCCGACCGTTTCGCCGCCTCGGTGAGCGGAAGGCATTACTCTGAAACAAGTTGTGGAGCGGGCGAATGCTCCAAGAGGCGAATGTCGGTATCCTGCACAACCTTCGTCATTCAGGCCTTCGGATTTGTTTCGTCATTTGATTTTCCTCATTCGTCATTTCCCAGTTGCTCTATTCTTCTCTGTGTTCTCTGGGCCCTCCGTGGCGCCTGCCCTTGTTTCCAATTCCGGGTAGGAGCTTTCCCCGGCGACGGATATAATCACCGCTTCGTGCAAGACGATTCGACTCGATCGGGCTCGACAGAAGGCCGGCCTGCTTGAGGAACTCAACCGAGAGGATGCGGATGCGTTCCATTGCGATCATGAATCAGAAGGGGGGCGTGGGCAAGACGACCACGGCCGTGAATATCAGCGCCGCGTTGGCCGACACCGGGATGCGGGTGTGCCTGGTTGATATGGACCCTCAGGCCCATGCCACCCTGCACTTCGGCATCGAACCGCAGATCGAAATGCCGTCGATCTACACGGTGCTCACCGAGAATGCCTCCCTCGCCGATGTGCGGCAGCAGGTCTCCGACAATCTCTGGGTTGTGCCGTCCCATCTCGATCTGGCCGGGGCAGAGGTGGAATTGGCTGGCGTGGTAGGGCGAGAGTTCATCCTTCGCGACAAGATGGCCGAGGACAAGGAACCCTTCGACTACCTGTTGATCGACTGCCCTCCGTCGCTCGGCGTGTTGACGATCAACGCCCTCGTATCGGTCGAAGAGGTCTTCATCCCCTTGCAGCCTCACTTCCTGGCCCTTCACGGGCTGAGCAAGTTGCTTCAGACGATCCAGTTAGTGTCGAAACGTCTGAACAACCGCCTCAAGCTCAGCGGCATCGTGCTCTGCATGTACGACGCGAGCACGCGTCTGGCCGCCGAGGTCAGCGCCGACGTGGACGAGTTCTTCCGCGAGAACTTCCACGGCGAAACCCCGTGGGCCGGCGCCCAGACCTTCCAAACCCGGATTCGCCGCAATGTGCGTCTGGCCGAGGCCCCCAGTTTCGGCCAGTCGATCCTGCAATACGACCCCCACTCGAACGGGGCTCAGGATTACCGCCAGCTGGCGAGGGAGATCCTGGGGGAACTGGTGGAAGACGAGGCCGTGAAGGCATGCTAAGGTCCGGATAAAAGGGGCGAGTTCCTGAATCGACCACTCGACTGGCTGACGCGGGGCGGCACAAGCCCCTTGTCTTCAGGGGCTTGGGGCGTTTCGCACGCGATCGTGCGAATTTCTGCCAACGATTGCGGCCCCAAGATCTTGCAGGTGGCTGTAACTCTCGTGCGTGATACGCAAGTAGAGATTCTGGGCAATCTCACTTCAGAGGTTGCACATCTACCCCCCCCAAAATCTGGGTGTATATCTACTGCAAATGATTTGGGGGGTAGAAGAGGAGTGCTATCGACCGAAAAAGAGGACAGTGCGGTTGTTACTCGAAGAGCTCCGATTGACCTTTCCACTTGTCACGCGATGTGGCTACACTACGGAGCCTTACCGATGGCTCGAAAGAAGAGACACCGCGGGCGTCCCAAATTGCGGACTGAATCCCACGTCATCGCGGAACTGTCAGTGAACTTCCTTGAGAGACGGGTGTTGGAACGAAGGCACCAATACGTGCGGATGCCGACACCGGAGTATGGTATTGATGGTTGGATGTACCATTTCTCGGCCGAGGGATACCCTGAAGACGGTCACGTTTACTTTCAGCTCAAGGCGACCAGCAGGCTGCGACTTGTGGATAGAAAACGGTACGCAACTGCAAAAATCGAATCGGCGCATCTCCGCGATTGGTGGTATAGAAAGCACCATCCGGTAATCCTGGTTCTTTATGACGCAGTTGGCGACCGGGCGTTTTGGCTTGACGTTCAGGCGTACTGTGACGAAGTGAATAGACTGGAATCTCATCGACTCACGCTTGACCAGGAAACGGTCACAATTCGTATTCCAGTTAAAAACAAGTTAACTGTTCGGGCGGTTGACCACTTCCGCAATCTGTCGCTTTCAAGGATGAAATGGCATGGCAGCACTAACGAACAAGATGCTGGTGGGACTAGTGCGTGACCTCGGGTTCGAAAGCGGTGAATTGACCGAAAAGGAAAACCGCATTTGGCATCATCCCGATGGAACTACAGTGGTCCTTCCTGATAACGGGAATGGGAGTGCAGCGACAAAGGCCGATGTGCTGACGCTCCGCGGTCATTTAGACCGGAAAGGTCTGATGCCCGCCGCCGAATTTGATGAAGTGCTAGGTGTGAGTGCTCAATTATTCGGTAACGTTCCGACCTGATCGAGATGTTGTTCGATCGACCTCAAGCCGATACGTGGCCACCATACTTCAGCTTATCAGTGTCCACGCAACCGCACTGCGCGGCGATCTCCGGCTGGTCTATGGGATGCATGCAGCGAAGCCCGCTTCACAGCCTTGTTTTGCCGGTGGAACCCCCATTGCCGAAGGGATGAAGAACCCGCCCTCCCCAAGCGGGAGGGGGGCGCTGCAAAGTGGGACGAAGCCGCTCTCGCCGCAAAAAAACCGGGAATTCCTGGTTGCTCCCGCACTCCGGACCACCTTATATTCGAGAAGATACGACCTGTGAGTTGATTTAGAAGGGACCCCCTATGCACCGCTCGAGTACGTCGCGTCGTGACTTTCTTAAAGGGATGGCCGCCGCTTCGGCCGCCACACCCTATTTCTGGACGAGTGCCTCCGCGAAGGCAGAGGACACCGACAATGAGTTGAAGGTGGCGTCGATCGGCGTGGGCGGAAGCCGGGGCCGCTACAGTCGCGGCGGGACTATTGCCCGCCAGGCCGCCGGGTTCGGCCAGACGACGGCCGTCTGCGACGTGGACACCCTGCATAACGATGAATTTGCCGGCTGGGTTCAGGAAAAGCAGGGCCACGAGGTCACCAAGTACCAAGACTACCGGGAGTTGCTCGAGAAGGAAGACGTAGACGTCGTCACCATCGGCACGCCCGACCATTGGCACGTTCCGATTGCGATCGCGGCCTTGAAGGCCGGTTGCGACGTCTACTGCGAGAAGCCCCTCACGCTGACCATCGATGAGGGCAAGCAGGTCTGCAAGGTCGTGAAGGAAACGGGCAAGGTCTTTCAGGTCGGCTCCCAGCAGCGCAGCGAAAACGAATATCGTTTCCTCAAGGCCATTGCCCTTGTTCAGAACGGTTGGATTGGCGACAACGTGCGAGCCCACGTGGCGATCGGGGGCGCGCCCTCGGGAGGCCCCTTCAAGAACACCGAGCCGCCCGCCGAACTGGATTGGGACATGTGGGTTGGCCCAGCCCCCAAGGTGCCCTACTGCGAAGAGCGGCGGAAGATTTTTCGCTGGTTCCTCGAATACTCGGGCGGCAAGATGACCGACTGGGGAGCCCATCACATCGACATCGCCCAGTGGGCCCTTGGCATGGACCACACGGGCCCGGTCGAGATTTCGGGCACGGCGAAGTTCCCCGAGCAGATTCCCGACTACGACCCGGTCAAGTTCTTCAACGGCGAGATCGAGTTGCCCAACGCCTTCAACGCGCCGAACGAGTTCTGCATCGATCTCAAGTTCGCCAACGGCGCCCTGCTGAACGTGAACGATCACTACAAGTCGGAAGACGGCGCGATCAACGAAGGCAACGGCATCCTCTTCGTGGGCGACAAGGGCCGATTCTTCGTCAACCGTGGCAAGCTCGTGGGCGCCCCCATCGAGAAGATGACCGACGCCGACAAGAAATGGCTCGACGAGGAAGTCATCAAGCTCTACCGTGGAAAGAAGCCCGACGGCCACATGCGGAACTTCTTCGACTGCGTGAAGAGCCGCGAGCTGCCGATCAGCGACGTGTTCACCCACCATCGCACGATGACAAGCTGCCACCTGTGCAACCTGACGCTGCTGCTGGACCGCCCGCTCAAGTGGGACCCGGAGAAGGAAGAGTTCATCGGCGACGACGACGCCAACAAGCTGCTGAAGCGAAAACAACGGGCGCCCTACGTGACGGAGTTGTGAGCCTCGCGGCGTCTGTGCAAATCAACAATTGCGTGACTGCATGAAACGGGACCAGCCCGCCGGAACGTTGTTTCCGGCGGGCTGCGTTTGTTCTTGAACCGCTGATGCGAAGCGGAGTTGTTCTGAAACCGCTACTGGCGGATTTTCACGGGCGTTCCTGAATCACGCTCGGTGGGGTATCTGGCGCCGACGCCTTCGAGCCAGTTGGAGAGGTTCGTTCGGATCGTCTTCGTCCGCTCGGGATCGCTGGCGCTGAGGTCGTGCTGTTCGGCCGGATCGTCTGCCAGATTGTAGAGTTCGGTGCGATCTTCTTCGTAGAAGTAGAGCAGCTTGTAGTCGCCCTGGCGGATGGCCGACTGGGGATGGGTTCCCTCGTAGCCTTGGGGCGGATGGTAGTAGGGGAAGTGCCAGACGAGGGTGTCGCGATCGATCGGCTTGCCGTGGAAAAGGGGGACGATGCTCACGCTGTCGAGTTCGCGATCGGCGGGCGGCCTGATTCCGGCGATCTCGCAAAGGGTGGGCATGAGGTCGGTGCCGATCACCGGCACATCACACGTGCTGCCGGGCTCGACAACCCCGGGCCAGCGAACCATCATGGGAACGCGGACTCCGCCTTCATAGAGGTTCCACTTGTTGCCCCGGAGCGGGGAGTTCGAGGTGAAGCCGGGGTGGGCGCCGTTGTCGGAGGTGAAAACCACGACCGTGTTGTTGCGCAGGCCGAGCTGATCGATTTCGGCAAGCACCATGCCCACGTAGGTGTCCATCGTTTCGACAAAGGCCCCGTAGGTCGGATTGTGCCAGGGGCTGTTGGGATCGGCCTTTTTCTCGTACTTGTCGTGGAGCCAGCGACAGCGGGTGTGGACCGGATCGTGGACATAGTAGTGGGAGACGAAGAGGAAGAACTTGTCGTCGCGGTGTGAGCGAAGGAACTTGATGGCTCCGTTGGTGAGCGCGTCCTCAGGCAATTCACCTTCGGCGAAGTTGCCGAACTTGCGTTCCTTGTAGTTGTAGGGATGGGAGCCGCGGTCTTCGACGGCGATGTCGAAACCTTGCTGCCGCGGACCGTGGGTGGGGCTGTAGCCCAGGTAACGCTTGTAGTGTTCGGCAACATGCCACTTGCCAAAAAGGCCCGTCGCATAGCCGGCAGGTCCCAAGGCTTCGGCCAAGGTGATTTCGCTCAGCGGCAGGTCGTAGGTGAAGGGGGGCTGGGCGAGAACCGTATCGGCGGGCGGCTTGTCCTTGCGACGCTTGGTGACGAACTCGAAGTTGAGGCGGGCGGGACTGCGACCGGTGAGGAACGCGACCCGCGAGGCCGAGCAGATCGGGGCCGGCGAGTAGGCCTGGGTGAACCGCATGCCGTCGGCGGCGAGGCGATCGAGGTTCGGCGTTTCGTGGTAGGTGTTGCCGTAGCAGCCCAGGCCGGAATTGCCCAGATCGTCGATGAGGATGAAGACGATATTGGGAGCGGTGTCTTGCTTTGGCATTTCTGCCGCGTGTGCGGAAATGGAAAAAGCAAGGCTGATGACGGCGAAGACGCCGCTCACAGCCCTCGGATACGGGAGCCTTTGTCGTGCTTGGGAGGAAGTGACGGGGGTCGTGTTCGCGACTCGCTGCATAGGGGCGTCTCCATGGAAGCGTGCGATTCGAGCAAGCGGTCCAGCGGGAACACGGATGGGTCACTCCAGACCGTCAAACAGGCGTTGGCCTCCCCCACAGTGTGGCAGATATGCGCATCGAAGTGAAGTGGAACCCAATAAGAGCAGACGCCCGACCGGGTTGGTCACGAAACGGCTTCGGCACCCGCGACGGCCACGGCGTGGTCGTCTTCGACCGTGCTTCCCGAGACGCCGATGGCGCCGATGATTTCGCCGGAGCCATTCTTGATCGGCACGCCCCCCGGAAATGTGATCAACCCCCCGTTGGACACCTCGATCTGATACAGGGGGCCTCCGGGCTGGGACAGGCCGCCGATATCCCCCGTGTTCATGTCGAAGTAGCGGGCGGTCCGAGCCTTCTTGATCGAAATGTCGATCGAACCGAGCCAGGCCCCGTCCATGCGGGCAAACGCCTTGAGATTGCCGCCGGCGTCGACGACGGCAATGTCCATTTTCGTGTCGATCCCGATGGCCTTTCCGATCGCGGCGGCTACGGCGTTCTGAGCTTGCTCGAGGGAAATATCTGACATGGTTCCGGCTCCTGGAACAGGGGGGACTGCAACAACCAATCCTGGTGAGGCATCCTACGGAACCACGTTCGATCTTTCAAGTTGAGGAGACGGGAATGGATGGCGTGCCGGCCGGAACTCGCGGAGTTGTGCGTCGCGCGGAGGCCTTCGTCACCGTGGGAAGCTTCAAGGTGAAGGCCGTGCCGACACCCGGCGCACTGTCCACGCGGATTCTCCCGTGATGGGCCTCGATGATGTCGCGACACATGGAGAGGCCCAACCCGGTCCCCCCCTTGCCGCTCGCATCGGGCCCGCTCTTGGTGGAGAAGAACGGATCGAAGATATGGGGCAGTTTCTCAGCCGGGATGCCGCAACCGAAGTCGCGGACCATCAAATCGACCATGTCGGTGGGCTGGTCGTAGGACAGCTTGATCAACAGGCGTCCGCCCGTCGGCATGGCTTGCCGGGCATTGATCAGCAGGTTGAGAAGAACCTGCTGGATCTGGTTGCCGTTTACGTAGGCCTCGGGGATGTCGCCAAACTGTTTTTCGACCTTGATGCGGTACTTGTTCATCTCCCGCTCAAGGAGCACGAGCGAATCGTCCACGACCTTGAGTAGGTCCGTGGCATCCTGTCCGGCGGATCGGTTTCGGGCGACTCCAAGAACACCGTTGGTGATCTTGGCAGCTCGATTCCCCGCCGCCAGGATCTTTTCGAAAGCCTTCTCGCGCGACGCCTTGTCCTGATGGCGCAAGCCGTACTTGGCGTAGTTGATGATCGTCATCAGCACGTTGTTGAACTCGTGCGTCGTCGTGCTGACCAGTTCGCCAAGGGCGGTCAGGTTCTGCGCCTGGGCGAGCTGCTGCTTGAGAAGTTCAACCTGTTTTTCAAGAGGAAGGCTATCGCTGCTGGAGGCCATGGGGTCTGATGCTCCCACAATTCTGGGTTGGTGGGTCTTACGGCAAACGTTTTAGTGTCGGGGCAGGAACAACTGTCGCGGATAGTCGCTTTTCTCCGCGAACAGGCGTTTGTTCGCGGAGCGGACAACGACACTTGTTGTTATGCTGCCCCTTATCTGGACGAACTGACCGTCAGAGTTTCGCAAGCGCGACTAGGCTCGCTGGTTTGCCTGATCGCCGGTCTTCTTGCTGTCTTGCCAGGGATTCGCGTCTTAACTCAATGCCAGTCAATGATTTAGGTCCCTTGTGTCCTATCGTCGAAGAGACCTCGGCATCTGAAACCCAAGCCGCTATAATCCTCACATCAAGCTAGTCATGGAAGCTGGCGATTTGGAGAAGCTGGGATGCACACGGTCGATCTGGTTGGGGAGGCCCTGGCGATAGCCAAGCGGGCTGGCTATCGCATACGCCAGGAATATCTGGGAGGAACCATGGGCGGGGGCTGTGAATTCGGGGGGCAGAAGTGGATCTTTCTCGACATCTCCCTCGGCCCCGTCGATCAACTCGATCAGATTCTGGAAGTGCTGCGCCAGGAGCCCCTGGTGGTTGGGATCCCCATGTCCGAGCCGTTGCGGACACGGCTCGGCATCCGCAAGGTTGCCTGAGCAGCGGTTATTGGGACTGAATCGCCACATCCCTCCCGGCAATGCTGTCGCGCCGCCGAACAATCCCTTCAACAATCTCCCGGCTCAGCAATATCGGAGGCTCGCGGTCATGCGCATCGCACGATTCTTGCTGTCGGCAGCGTTCTTGATCACTCTGACCAGCGCGGCTCAAGGCGTGGAACGCCGCGGGCAAGTTCCCAACCCTTATGAGGACGAGGCTGTCAGGCAGGGCCAGCGACTCGGCATCGGTTCGGCTCGCCTCGACGGGCCTGAGCGGGTGACGGTTCTCAGCCATCACACGTTCACGTTTGTCTATACGGCAGGCCGGGCAGGAATCGCCCCCGGCGGCGGTGTGCGAATCGGGCTACGCCATCTGTCGAACTGGAGCGTGCCCCAAACCAGCGACCCCAAGGCCGAAGGGTTCATGACGCTTGAGGTCGCTGGCCATCAAGATTCCCGGACGACCATTGATTTTCGCTCGAAGTTCTTTGCCGAGTATTTCGCGTGGCACAATATGATCGAGGTGGTGTTGCCGGACCGCGGGCTGAAACCGGGCGAGACCATGCAGATCACGCTTGGAGATCGTTCGGGGGGCTCGCCGGGAATGCGTGTCCAGCCGTTCGACGAATCGCGATTCGTCTTCAAGACCTACGTGGACGCCTTGGGGCAGGGCAAGTACCTGCCGTTGGCCAAGAGCCCTGCCATCGAGATCGTTGCCGGCGAGCCCGTGCGTCTGAGCGTGGTGATGCCGTCGGATGCCGTCGCGGGCGAGCCAACCTGGTGCCTTGTTCGTGCCGAGGATCGATACGGCAACCCGGCGGCGAGCTATCGCGGAACCGTGCAATTGAGTTCGCCGGATGGTGAAGCCCAATTGCTTGAAGAGCACACGTTTTCGGCAAGCGACCGTGGCGTCCATCGTTTTGAGCCGGTGGTGCTGAAGCAAACCGGGAACCAGGCCATCACGGGTTCGGACGGACAGATGACGGCCCAATCGAACCCGGTTCGGGTTGCCGGTGCAGCGGTGGAGAACCTCGTCCTGTGGGGCGATCTGCATGGGCACACGCTTTTTTCCGACGGCCGGGGCACGGTGGAGGAGTACTACGATTTTGCCGAAAACGTGGCGGGACTCGACTTCTGTGCCGTGAGCGACCACGCCTTCGAACTGGTCGACGCCATGTGGGAGTACTCGAAGGAGGTGACGAACCGCGTCAACAAGCCGGGGCGGTTCGTGACCTTTCAGGCCTACGAGTGGAGTGGCACCACGAAGCAAGGGGGTGACCATAACTGCTACTTCCTCGACGACGATCCGCCCCTTTACCGGTCGACGAACTACTACTGTCCTGACAATTTCCAGATGGGCCACGATTCGGCACCAAAGCTGCCCCATGTGACCGACCTGCTTGCCGCCCTGGAAAAGGAGCCGCTCGGGAAGGTGATCTGCATTCCCCATTTTGGCGGGCGGAAGGGAAACCCGAAATTTCACAACCCGAAAGTGCAACGGCTCATCGAGATCTTCAGCGAGCACCGCCGGAGCGAGGACTGGGCCACCACCTTCCTGACCCGGGGTCACCGGCTCGGAATCATGGCCAGCACTGATGGCCACTTTGGCAACCCGGGCCATGGATATCTCAAGCCGCTGTACAATTGGAGCAAACAGGAAATCGGGATGGCCGCCCTGGCGGTGCAAGCCCCCGAGCGCACCCGAGAATCGATTTTCCTCGCCCTCTACGAACGCCACGTCTACGCCACCAGTGGTGACCGGATCCTGCTGGACTTCCGTGCCAACGGTCAGCCGATGGGCTCCGAGTTGCAGTCGAATTCGGCGCCTCGGCTCCATGTTGGCGTCGTGGGAACAGCCCTGATCCTGCGAATCAAAATCAAGAAGAACAGCAAGCTGGTCCACTGTGTTGAGCCCGACTCGCGGGAGGCGGCGTTTGAGTGGAGCGACCCGGATTTTGTCTCGTCCGACCCGTGCTACTACTATGTCTGTGTGGAGCAGGAAAACGGGGAGGAGGCAATCTCGAGTCCGATTTGGCTGAACTAGCGATTCTGCTACACTCAAGGGCTCAACGGTTACACATATCCTTGGGGAGAGCTTTGGATTTATGGTGAAGATCAACCGAATTCTGTGTGTTCTAGGTCTGGTTCTTATGGGACCGGCTGCAATGCTGCAGGCGGCAGACGACCAAGTAGAACGAAGCGAGGCCGAAGTCGAAGAACTGATCAAGACGGTGGGCCGCACCCAGCCGGAATGGTACGACTCCGTCAAGTTGGACTATCCCAAGTCGCTCGACTTGAGTTGGCCCCAGCCGCCCCCGACAAGAGAATGGAACAACCAGAGGAACGTGGGCCAATACATCTGGGATATCATCAATCCCAATCCGAGCAAGTGGAAGTCGGGCGTTCGATTCATGCACTTCATGCTCGAAAAGCATGCGAAGAACGTGGAACTGCGGACCCGGATCATGCAGCGTCTCGGCGGCATGTATTTTGATTTCTTCCGCGACTATCCGCGAGCGGCCTTCTGGTGGCGTGCCGCCGAAGTGGATAAGAAGGAGAACATCCAGGCCGTACACCTGGCCGAGTGCTACTGGCGGATGGGCAACAAGAAGATGGCCACGGATCTGCTCACCAAACTGCCGAACTTCTATCCCGCGATCAAGCTTTGGGCGGACATGGGCGAAACCGACAAGGCCCTCCGCGTGGCCGGGGCGTTCGCCCAGAGCGGCTATGTTGACATGGCTTACCTGAGCGCCGGCGATGCCTGTCGCACCGTGGGTAAGCTGGACGATGCCGTGGCCTACTACGAACACGTCCTCACGCTGCAGCCCACGGGCCGGATGGCAAAGCGGATCGTTCGGAACCAGGAGCGCGCCCGGGCAAACATCGAAGGCATCAAGCTCTACGATTCCCTCGACCTGAGTCGCGTGCCCGACGGCAAGTACAGCGCCCATGCACCGGGCTACGCCGGCGAGGTTTACATCGAGGTGGTCGTGGCGGACGGCCGCATCCAATCCGTGGAGGTGACCAAGCACAAGGAGAAGCAGTTCTTCTCCTCCATGCAAGACACGCCCGCCAGGATCGTCGAGGAGCAGGGCTTCAGCGGCATTGACGCCACGACCGGCGCGACGATCACGTCGGAGGCGATCATCAATGCGACCGCCAAGGCCCTGGCCGGCGCGGTCAAGTGAGGCAACACGCGAGTTGACCTTTGCAGAAGAGGGGAGGTCCAGGACCCCGGCTGGCATCCCCCGTCCCTTTCAACGGGCTGACCGGACGCCATGCGCCTGAACTGGTTTTTTCGATCCTCGACGAAGAGAACCTCGCCCCTGTTCGGGCGACTTGCTCCCACGTGGCGATCATCGCCGTGGCGACGAATCGTGCAGGCTGCGTGCTTGCTCGCGTTCCTCGTCCTGTTTCTCTACGTGTGCTTCCCCTACACCGCCGCCCCTCAACCACCGCTTGAGGGAGCCGGAGCAGAAGCCTGGCCGTCCCACTACGCCGACGATATCCTCGACAAGGAGATCGTTCCGGCCGAGGTTTTCCTGGCACTTGACCCGCTGGTGAGTGTCTCCACGGCGATCGCTTCGCGGACCTGGGTGCCGTCGCTCGGTTTTGCGGCAGCGATCCTTCTCATGACTCTCCTGGTTCCTCGTGGGTTCTGCGGATACGTCTGCCCGCTGGGCACGATCCTCGACCTGTTCGACTGGGCAATCGGGCGACGGGTGCGCCGATTCAACCTGGCGGGCCGGGGCTGGTACGTGCATTTGAAGTACTACCTGCTGGCCGGTGTGCTTGTCAGTTCCTTCTTCGGGGTGTTGCTTTCCGGTTTCGTCGCGGCGATTCCGATTGTCACGCGTGCGGCGGCCTATTTGCTGACGCCCCTGGAAACAGCGGCGGTGCGGTCCTGGCACCAGGTTCCGCCGATTCATTCGGGCCAAGTGCTGTCGTTGGTCTTGTTCGCCCTTGTGCTGGCGTTGGGGTTCCTGCGTCCGAGGTTCTGGTGTTCCTACGTTTGCCCAACCGGGGCCGTCTTTTCGCTCGTCAGTCTGCTTCGGCTGACCGAGCGAAAGGTGGAGCCTTCCTGCATCCAGTGCGGCAAGTGCGTCGAACACTGCCCCTTTGACGCGATCGAGCCGGATTTCACCACGCGGACGATCGATTGCACGTTTTGCCAGACATGCGGGGGCGTCTGCCCCGTCACGACCATTCAGTTCGTGCCGCGGTGGTCGACGCTTGCCGTGAAACCCGCAGGCGATTCAGCGAACCAGAAGCCCCGATCGACCCGGCGCAAGTTCCTCACCACGGCGGCAGGGCTCGCGGCCGGTGCGATAGGCGGCGCGGCGGCTGCCGGAACGATCCAAACAGCGGCAACGGGAAAAAGTGGGGCAACTCCGCTCTACCCCGTGCGACCCCCGGGAAGCGTGCCGGAAGAAGCCTTTCTGGCCATGTGCATTCGCTGTGGCGAGTGTCTTCAGGCCTGCCCCAACGATGTGCTTCAGCCACAGGCCTTCCAGCAAGGCTGGAAAGGGCTTTGGACCCCTCACGTGGTTGCCGACTGGTCAGGCTGCGAACCGAGTTGCAACAATTGCGGACAGGTTTGTCCGACGGGCGCAATCCGCGCCATTCCCCTTGAGGAGAAGCGGGTTGCCCGCATGGGGCTCGCGTTGGTGAACGAGCAAACCTGCCTGCCCTACGCGGGACGCGAGGAGTGCCAGCTTTGCGCCGATGTGTGTGCCGACTCCGGTTACCATGCCATCGAGTTCATGATCGTGGGCACGGAAACGAACGAGGAAGGTGTTCCCATCGAAGGCACCGGAATGCTCGCGCCGGTTGTTCTTCCGGAAAAGTGCGTGGGCTGCGGACTCTGCCAGACCCGCTGCCACGCCATCAATGTAAAAACCAACCATCTGCTGGCGACAAGTGCGATTGTGATCGAGGCCGGCCCGGGCAAGGAAGACCGGATCCTGTCGGGGTCCTACGTGGCTCTGCGCGAGGCAGAACAACGGCAGCGCGAGGCGGAACGTGCAACGGAATTCGAGTCGGAATCGGACGGAGGCGACTACCTGCCGGACTTCTTGAGGTGAGTCCCCGACCAGTCGATTGTGCTGTCCGAGCCCGGCAGCGTGGGCAGGACTGGGGCCTGGTGCTCGACGACGCGGTGAAGACGTTTCCTGTTTCCGGGCGAAAACGCACCGCCGAGCCTTGAGGTCACAACCAGGTGCGACCCGGAGATATCGCCTCCAAAACGAACGGGGCGAGGGAGCCGCATGCCGCCCCCTCGCCCCGTCTTCGTTGGGCGAACTGGATCGCGTGGAAATCGTGAACTTGCGCGTTCAGTTATCCTGAGTGCGCTTGAAGCTCTCCTGGGTTGTCTTCACGTCGAAATCGATCTGGTTGGAACCAGGCTTGACTTCCGCGGTGATGCTGGGGGTCTGATTGTATTCGGGCGGAAACCGCTCGGGCGCCCCCGGATCGACCACCTTGTTGCTGTCGTCGAGAGTTGGGGCCTTGTAGGTCGTGAGATAGACCTTGTTGACGCCGATCTTCGCGCCTTTCTCGCCGGCGGTGTACTCGAGTTCATAGGAGCCGTCGGCGCCCGTCTTGGCGAACGCGGAACGTCCGCCCTCCTGCGGAGCGAAAGTCACCACGGCGCCGTCGACGGGCTCGCCGTTGATCCTCACGACCCCGGTCACGCTGGCGTGTTCCTTCTGCGCGCAGCCGACGAGGATCGGCATGGCGAGCATGCAGGCCAGCACCAATAGATTCCATTTTCGCATCGTCTCTATCTCCGTTGTGTTTTGGCGATTCTCGATTTGATCGGGTTGGTGGGACTTGCTTGCGCTACCATTCGCCGACCACGTGACCGTCCTTGTAGGACAGGAGGTATTCAAGCGTGCTGTTCTTGTCGCCATCCGTATTGTGATCGATCGTCTCGCTGATGAAATGGACCGAACCGTCTCCGGCAAGGAAGTTGACGCCGCCGGGGTGGTTGCTGGCGAAGCCGACGCGATGCTCGTAGCCGTTCGGGCCCGTGGCCGAGTTGATTGGCATCCAGGGAGCCCCAACGACGTAGAAGAAGCCGGTCTTCGTTGCCTGCTCGTTGTCGCCGTCCTGATTTCCTGCGTAGCCGAAGACGACGGCTGCTCCTACTCTCTGCCCTTGCAGCTCGTAGCAGCGTTCTCCCACGAACAGGGTGCTGCTGAGGCCATCCGTGACGGACGCGAAGTTGCGAGGGGCGTCGTAGCGGGTCCAGCAGAAGATACCGTCGGGCGCCTGTCGGCGAATCCCCTGCTCGTCATTGACTCCCACGTAGTCCATCGACGCCAGGTAGCGGGTGCCGCTGCCGTTCTCGTAGGGAATCGGCTTGTCCTCGTTCAATGGCGGGCTGGTCGAAGAAGGACAGCGGAAGGCCGAGATGGGCGTCTGCATGACCGTCAGCAAGGTCGAATCGGTGACGGCTTCATCCAGGGCGTTGTAAGGGGGCGCATTACGCAGGGGCCAGTAATTGTTGTTGGTATTTCCCTGGCGAATGTTGAGAGCGTCGTAGGTGCTCTGCAATTCCATGTACGACATGATGTACATGGGCCAGCCCCAGTTTCCGTGGATGTTCTCGTCTCCGCGATCCTCCGTCCCCATCGGGGGAATGCACTTGAAGGAGTCGTGGAAATTGTGGATCGCCAACCCGATCTGTTTCAGGTTGTTGGTGCATTGAGCTCTCCGAGCTGCTTCGCGAGCCGCCTGGACGGCGGGCAACAACAGGGCGATCAGGATTCCGATGATGGCAATCACCACCAGGAGCTCCACGAGCGTAAAGGCCTTCGGCCGACAAGAGTGAGTCATGGTCAGCAACCTCCAGATAAATAAATAAGGACGCAAAAAGCGTGACATGCCGTGTGCCGCGCGATGCTCTGGGAATACCTCTGTTTCCCGGAAACCCCGGAATTCGGGCACGTGGTCAACCACGTGGCGTGTGTCTCGTGCGGGAGAACTCCTTCAGGACGGGAGGAATAGGCAAAGCAATGCCTAAAAGAAGTGCCTAGCTTCTCTATTCTGCAACTCTAATCATAAACACCGCAAGCTATTGCGCACAATACTCATAGCACTAGATTTCGGAGGCATTTTACGCAGTATCGCGTATAACCCGGAAGTGGTATCTTGTGGTTCTTATAGTGATAAAGATGTCTGAAAGGCAAGTATAGAGTGGCAGATAGAGGAGCCCCTCTGTACGGGATATAAGTATAACTTCGATGGAGTTTAAATGTGTGTGTGGATATTCCACCTGAGATCCACTCACTCGGGAGTGGGGGGACACGTGTCTCGGCGTGGTGGCCGCAGGCAGGAGATGGGCCGTACGGCCCAGAGGTGTCGTGGCCCATCTTGGCGGGAGCGGCGCTTCGTCGTCATAGCCCCGGTTCAACGCAACGACTGTGTTCCGCTTTGGGTGTGCCCGTGTTGTCCGGACTCGTGATGCTCTACGTCCCAGCCTCAAGGGTTGGGTCGTGGTCCCTGGAGGATGGGTGAATCCGTCCGGACCGCCCGTTCACGCGGCAGCTTCTCGGGCACGGAATCAGGGGCCACCTCCCGACAGCTTTGGCCGGTAATTCGGGCTGTAGCGTCCTTGCGGTAGGTGAGACCGGGTCAGGTAGGGCGCGCGACAATCCTGTCAAGATAAGCAGGCGAGGCGGGCGAAGACAGAAATAACCACGTCTCAGACCGGTGCTTCCGCAATCAACAAGGTTCGTTGCTGCCAAGTGGGGAGAGGGCATGACCACTCTGGAGACGATTTCGCACACCGACAATCGATGGCGTCTTTCGTTGCACGCTCCGGCTGCGCGTGGCCCAAATAGCCCCCTTCCCACTTCCGCGACGTGCGATCTGGAAGCCGCCTTGCGGGAACGCATCAAGGAGCTCGGTTGCCTGTACGGGATTTCTCAACTGGCTGAGCAGTGCATTGATTCCCTGCCCGATCTTCTTCGGGGGATCGTCCGTCTTCTGCCGCCGTCGTGGCAATATCCCGACATCTGCCAGGCGCAGATCACACTCCACGACGAGCGCTATCAAACGGAAGGATTCAGCCAGTCCCCTTGGACTCAGAGTGCACCGATCCGTGTTCGCGGGGGGCAGGCAGGAACCGTCGAGGTCGTTTACCTCGAACGAAGGCCGTTCTTGAGCGAGGGGCCGTTTCTTCGCGAGGAACGCGATCTCATCGACGCCATCGCGGAGCGGGTCGGGAAAATGGTGGACCGGTTCCAGATCGAGCGGCAGTTGGAAACGGAGCGTTTGGCGCTCCGGGAAGCCAACACCGCGTTGAAACGGGTACTCGCCCAGATCGAAGATGAAAAGGCAGGGATCTCTCAGTCGATTCAGGCCAATGTGGAGAAGATCCTCCTGCCGACCCTTCGTGCCCTGGCCGCTGAGATCCCCGTCCAGCAGCGAGGTTATGTAAGTCTGCTGCAGAACCAACTCCGAGAGTTGGCGTCCCCGTTCGCCAGCAAGATGAGCAAGGAGTTCGCGAATCTCACGCCCGCCGAGATCGAAATCTGCAACATGGTTCGCAGCGGCATGAGCACCAAGGAAATCGCTCGGTTGCGTCGCGTCGCTCCCGCAACCGTCTCGAAGCAGCGGGAACGGATTCGGCGAAAGCTCCAAATCTCGGGAACCGACGCCAACCTCACGACCCATCTTCTTATGCTCGCATCCGATTCGCCTCCCTCGCCTCCTTGTGGGATCGACGACGCGGCGATCGTCTACTGACGGCAGGCGTCAAGACGACCGCCGCTCAGCGGAATAACCGTCAGAATCACTCCGGGGGCGTACGCAGCGTACGCACTTTGTACCCGTAAAAGTCGCGAGGCGCTCAGTTGCTCCCAACGTATGGTTTTGAGGGCAACGAAACCGTCGGAAGCGACATGCCTTGGAACGGGCACCGTGAGTGACCGACTCGTGTACCACTCTGGGTAGGGAGGATGATTGTGAAGATTCTGAAGCGATTTCGTAACCTGAGTATGAAGATCCAGTTGATCGTCTTGTTTCTGGCGGTCGGCGTCATCCCGCTGGGCGTTGCCGCCTGGCTGTCCTATTCCGGAGCCGACGCGGCGTTGGGTGAGGCGGAAGGCGAGGCCTCAACCTCTTTGGAGAAGCAGACGTTCTCCCAATTGGTCGCGTTGCGCGATGTCAAGAAGCAGCAGATTGAGCAGTACTTCAAGGAACGTGAAGGCGACATGGGGGTGCTGGTGGAAACCGTCGGCGCCTTGCGTGAAGAGGCGTTCAAGAAGCTGGCGGCAATCCGGGAAATCAAGAAGAGCCAGATCGAGAGCTTCTTCGCCGAACGGACCGCCAACACGGAAGCGCTCGCGGAGGATCCTTTCGTCATCGAGGCATTCCTGGCCCTGAACGAAGTCTTTGAAACGGCGGGAGGCGTTGCTTCCGAAGCCTTCGTCGGCAAGACGAACGGAGCCTATGACGCCCCGGGGGAATACGTTAGCGTTCACGACGAGTACTTCCAGACATTCAAGGACGTGATGGAGAAGTACTCGCTCTACGACGTGTTTCTCATGGATTCCGAGCACGGCGATACGTTCTTCACCGTGACCAAGGAAGCCGATTTCGGAAAACGGGCCGAAGAGATTGATTCCTCGCTACGAGATGTCTGGCGAATCGCCGTCAAGGAAGGCAAGGTAGCCCTTTCCGACACGAAGCGCTACACCCCTTCGGCCGGCGTCCCGGCCCAGTTCATCGCCGCCCCGATTCGTAGAAACGGCAAGTTGGTCGGCGTCTTGGCCATCCAGATCTCCATCGACGCGGTGAACGCGATCATGACGGAACGAGCGGGCATGGGCGAGACGGGCGAGACCTATCTCGTCGGCCCTGACCTGCTGATGCGTTCCGATTCGTTTCTCGACCAGGAAAACCACTCGATCGCGGCGTCTTTTGCCAAGCCGGACAAGGGCAAGGTCGACACCCAGGCAGCCCAAGCCGCCCTGGCGGGTCAGGCGGGAGCGGACGTGATCACTGATTACAACGGCAACCCGGTCCTCTCCGCCTATGCCCCAGTCCGGATCGGCGGCGTTACCTGGGCCATCCTTGCCGAGATCGACGTGGCCGAGGCCTTCTGCCCCCAAATCGAAGGCAAGGAAAAGGACTACTTTACCCAGTACAACGAACAGTACGGTTACTACGACTTGTTCCTGATCAATCCCGACGGGTATTGTTTCTACTCAGTTTGCCGCGAAGCGGACTACCAAACAAACCTGGTCACGGGGGAATACAAGACGTCGGGATTGGGCCGTCTGGTAAGTCGTGTTCTTGAGAACAAGCAGTTCGGCTTCGCCGATTTCGCCCCCTACGCCCCCAGCAACGGCGCCCAGGCCGCCTTCGTTGCGGCTCCCGTTCTCGACAGGAACGACGAAGTTCAGGCCATTGTCGCCCTGCAATTGCCCGAGGACGGCATCAATCGCATCATGGGAATTCGAACGGGAATGGGCGAGACCGGTTGCACGTACCTCGTAACCAAAGACGAAGATGGAGATTCCGCATTCCGGAGCGATCTGTCGATCATGGACGAAAAGTACGTTGTTGGTTTCAAGATCTCCACCCCCTACATCGAGGCGGCCCTCAAGAGCCCCGATGCCGAAACGGCCGAAGTCTTTACCGACAGTCACGGCAACGGTGTTCTGGTTGCCTACACCCCCGTTAACGTCTTCGGCAACCACTGGTCGCTGGTTGCCAAGATCGACGAGGAAGAGGCGTTTGCTCCAATCCAGGCCATGAAGGCCAACGCCAATGAGGCCAAGGCCGGCCTTCAATGGAACACGTGGCTCATCGCATTCCTTTCCGTGATCGCTATCGCGATCGTCGCCTATCTCGTGGCGGGCCTGATCACTCGACCGGTCGCGAACGTAGCCAATGTCCTCGACGTTGTTGCCAAGGGCGACTATTCCCGGAAAGCCCAGGTCGACACGAAGGACGAGATCGGCCGCATGGCCGGTTCGCTCAACGTGGCCATCGACGCGGTGGCCCAGGCCATGCAGGACGTGAAGGATGCAGCCGAACGGGAAAAGAAGGCCCAGGCCGAACGGGCCGAACAGGAACGCCGAGCCGCCGAGGCCGAGCAGAAACGCAAGGAAGAGGAAGCTCAGCGCCAGCGCGAGGCGGCCGAAGCCGAGCGAAAACGCCAGGAAGAGGAAGCCGAACGAGAGCGACGGCAAGCGGCGGAGGAAGCCCGCAAGGCCGAAATCCTCCGAAACAAGGTCGACTCGCTTCTCCAAGTGGTCAATGCCGCCGCCGAAGGCGACCTGACCCAGAAGGTGACGGTCGAGGGCAACGAGGCCATCGACGAACTGGCAGGCGGCATCAAGCGGATGCTCGAAGACCTGTCCGGCATCATCGGCCAGGTGACCGAGAGTGCGGCCCAATTCAACGAGGGATCGCGCGTCATTGCCGAGAGTTCCCAAACCCTTGCCTCCGGGGCCCAGACCCAGAGCGCAAGCGTGGAAGAGGTCTCCGCTTCCATTGAGGAATTGACGGCCTCCATTGATGGCGTCAAAACGAACGCGATCGATGCGGACTGCGTGGCCAAGAAAACCAACGAACTCGCCGAGCGTGGAGGAAAGGCCGTTCAGAAGTCGATTGAAGCCATGGAACTGATCCGCACAAGTTCCGACCAGATTGCCGAGATCATTCAGGTGATTTCTGAAATCGCGAGCCAGACAAATCTGCTCGCCTTGAATGCGGCGATCGAGGCCGCGCGAGCCGGCGAGCACGGGATGGGCTTTGCGGTCGTGGCCGACGAGGTCCGCAAACTGGCCGAACGTTCCAACCAGGCTGCCGGTGAGATTACGGGCCTGATCAAGGAATCGAGCGGGCGCGTTCAGGAGGGCGCCCAGTTGAGCGACGAAACGGGAGAGGCGCTGAAGGAGATCATCGAAGGCGTCCAGGCCACCGTCGGCAAGATTTCGGAAATCGCGGCTGCCACCGTAGAGCAGGCCTCCAACGCCAGCCAGGTCGGCCAGGCGATTCAGGGGATCGCGGAAGTTACCGAGCAGGCGGCAGCCGGCAGTGAGGAAATGGCTTCCAGCAGCGAAGAGCTTGGCGCCCAGGCTTCGACCCTGAAAGAGATCGTCTCGAAATTCAAGACGAGCACCCACGTCGGCGTCTGACCCCGACGTTCGTCTCGCAAGGCATTTGCACCCCCTTGGGTCGCGGCGGTATTCCCGCTGCGGCCCAGGCTATTTCTTGACTTCACGAAAGCCATAGGGTCAAGAGACATCCGTTGCGAACAGGATCGAACGACTCGCCAAGCAGGCAGTGGCTGGTTCACAATCTGCTTGACCTTCCCCTCCAACGGCTGGTACAATCCCGAGGGTGGCAGCCGGTGACGTGGAGGGCCGAATCATGGCCTTGAGGCGGATTCGATTTCCAGCAATTCTGACCGTTCTTGCGATTGTCGGCGCGGTTCCCGCCGTGGCTCAACAGCAGGTTACCGTCAGTTCTCCCCACACGGCCGTCAGCGACAGCTTCTACGAATACACCGGAACAAGTTGGGGGGCGCGGGGCAAGAACTGGTTCTTCCAATTCGGGCCCCCGGGAAATCCCAACGGAGCGGCGCCCCAGTTCGGAGGCTTCAATCCGTCCGCCGGCGCCAACTTTGGCTTTGGCTTCAATGGCGGCGGATTCCTGGGCACCTTCTCGCAGGGCTCGCGCCGTTCATTTACCAGCGTCACTCCCTCGGTGACGATACCCAATGGCGGAACCGGGATGATCATGGACACGTCCGTGTCGCCTTTCGTGATGGGCTATGTTCCGGTCGTGGGAGGTGCCCCAATCATGGCCGTGCCACTCGTGCAACCCTTCGTTCCGCCGGCCGCCTATGTTCCCCCCGGCCAGGCCTCGGGGCACCCGGCCGTTCTCCAGGCCCTGCAAAACGTGAAGGACCCCCTTCCCTCGGACGCCTCCCGGTCCGATGAAACTCGCGAGGAGTTTGAGGGCAACGACGATTTCAACCTGGTTGCACCGAGGCAGGAAGCTTCGGCTCTCGAGCCAATCGAACGACGGGAAGTTCTTTCGCAGACCAGTTCCGCGGAGCGTCCTTCCATGAGCGTTGCCGAAGCTCGCCGCCTCCACGCAGCGGAAGCGGCAGAGCAGGATATCCAGGCCCGGCAGTTTCTCCAGCGGGGTCGGCACGCCCAGGAAGACGGCAAGTTGGATCTGGCGAGAACCTACTACCGTATGGCCGTGCGGCGAGCCTCCCCCGATCTTCGCCAGGAGGCCTTGAAGCTGCTGGCTTCCGCGGTGGCCCCTGAGGAATCTCCCCAGTAGACGGGCAGTTCTCGCTCGGTCTCGCGTCCCCCGCACGCGTGCAGAGGCCGGACTTTTCCTTCGACTCCGGTGAAGGAAGACCCCACGCGAGAATCGGAGTGTCCTCCGAGTCCCGTTCCTCCCCTCCGGGCGGTGTCTTTTTGTGCTGAAAGGCCAGCGGGGGGGTCTTCCGTTTGACACTCCGCGTTGCTGCTCTATGATTCTCTTTTGATCGCCCGAAAAACCTCGTGACACGCCTGAACGGCCGTCCAATGGGTGGACAGCAGACGGGGGTGGCACGTATCAATAGAGATTCGTCGTTCCGCCTCCCGAGCTTGTGCCCGAGATAGCATCCTGTCGATTCGTGGGGGGGCGGACAGAAGCAATCCAAGCAGTTTGACCCCCACTCACCGCCCACCGCGCGAACAAGTCCCGAACCAAGACTCGATCATGAACCAGAAAACGAACAAGGTACCCAAGGGAGTGCTGCCCGAGGGGGTGCTGGAGCACCTGGCCGACGATCCCGATCCGCGGGAGACGGAGGAATGGCTGGAAGCGCTGGACTACGTGGTCAAGAGTGCCGGCCCGGAGCGGGCCGCCTACCTGCTGGAACGGCTCAAACGCGAGGCGTTCAGTATGGGCGTCCGATTCGTCTCCAGCGCCACCACGCCCTATGTGAACACGATTGCGCCGGACAAGCAGCCTGAGTACCCGGGCGACCGAGCCATGGAACGGCGGATCAAGAGCCTGATCCGCTGGAATGCCATGGCCATGGTGGTGAGGGCCAATCGCGAGAGTGCGGGCATTGGGGGGCACATTTCGTCGTTTGCCTCGTCAGCCACGTTGTACGAGGTCGCCTTCAACCACTTTTTCCGTGGCAAACAGGGCAAGCAGTCACCCGACCAGATCTTTTTCCAGGGCCACATCACGCCGGGCATCTACGCCCGGGCGTTTCTCGAAGGTCGGATCACGGAAGCGCAATTGGTCAACTTCCGCCGCGAACTGGCGCCGGGAGGCGGGTTGTCGTCTTATCCCCACCCCTGGCTGATGCCCAGTTTCTGGGAATTCCCCACGGTGTCGATGGGCCTGGGCCCGATCATGGCGATCTACCAGGCGCGATTCAATCACTACCTGGCCGACCGCGGGATCGTTCCCGAGGCGTCTGACAGCCGAGTGTGGGCCTTTCTGGGCGACGGGGAATGCGACGAGCCGGAAACCCTGGGCGCCATCACCCTGGCCGCCCGGGAGCGGCTCGACAACCTGATCTTCGTCATCAACTGCAACCTGCAGCGACTCGACGGACCGGTCCGGGGTAACGGCAAGATCATCCAGGAACTCGAAGGGGCCTTCCGCGGCGCCGGCTGGAACGTGATCAAGGTCATCTGGGGCTCCGACTGGGATCCCCTGCTCGAGAAGGACGCGGACGGCATCCTCGTACGCCGGATGGATGAAGTTGTCGACGGGCAGTATCAGAAATACACCGTCGAAGCAGGCGACTACATCCGCAAACACTTCTTCGGCGCCGACCCCTGGCTCGAATCGCTGGTTGCCGACCTGACGGACGAGCAGATTTGGCGATTGAAGCGTGGCGGGCACGATCCGCTCAAGGTCTATGCGGCCTACAAGGCGGCCTGCGAGCACGAGGGGGCTCCCACGGTGATTCTCGCCAAGACGGTCAAAGGCTACGGTTTGGGCGAGGCGGGTGAAGGCCGCAACATCACCCACCAGCAGAAGAAGCTGAACGAGGACGAACTGCGCCATTTTCGGAAGCGGTTCGACATCCCCATTTCCGAGGAAGAGGTGGCGAGCGCCCCCTTTTATCGGCCGCCCGAAGACAGCCCCGAAATGAAGTATCTCCAGCAGCGTCGCGAGGCCCTGGGGGGATACGTGCCGAGCCGGCGCAAGTCGTTGGTCAAACTCAAGCCGCCCAAGTGGGAGGAATTTGCCGAGTTCTTTGCCGGCAGCGACGGCCGCGACGTTTCCTCCACCATGGCCTTCGTGCGTCTGCTCAATCGCCTGATGCGCGACAAGTCGCTGGGCCGCTACATCGTTCCCATCGTGCCCGACGAAGCACGCACCTTCGGCATGGAGGCCATGTTCCGCCAGTTCGGCATCTACGCACACAGCGGGCAGCTCTACGAACCGGTCGATTCCGATACCGTTCTCTACTACCACGAAGCGAAGAACGGGCAGATCCTGGAAGAGGGCATCACCGAGGCCGGCTCGATGGCGTCGTTCATTGCCGCGGCTACGGCCCATTCCAGCCACGGGATCAACATGATTCCGTTCTTCATCTACTACTCCATGTTCGGCCTCCAGCGGGTCGGCGACCTGATCTGGGCCGCCAGCGACATGCGCTGCCGCGGATTCCTTCTTGGCGGAACGGCGGGACGAACCACCCTGGCGGGCGAAGGCCTCCAGCACCAGGACGGCAACAGCCACCTCTTCTCCCTCGCCTATCCCACGTTGCAGGCCTACGACCCCTGCTACGCCTACGAGATGGCCGCCATCGTTCTGGACGGCATCCGGAGGATGTTCTTCGACGAGGAGGACGTCTTCTACTACATCACGCTGATGAACGAGAACTACGAGATGCCGCCCCTGCCGATGCAGCAGGACTTCTCGGGTCGCAACGTCTCGGAAGCGATCTGCCGCGGCATCTATCACCTATCAGCTCGGGATCTCGGTGAGAAATCTCCGAAGGTCCAGTTGTTTGGCTCCGGAGCGATCCTGCGCGAGGTCCTGCGTGCCCAGGATATTCTCGACCAGCAGTTTGGTGTTTCGAGCACCGTCTACAGCGTGACCAGCTACAAGGCCCTCTACGACGACGGCAACGCCTGCGAACGCTGGAATCGGCTCCATCCGGGCAAGTGCCGGCGTCCGTTCGTCACCCAGGCCGTCGATGCCGATGGCGGACCGATCGTAGCGGCAAGCGATTACGTGAAGGCCGTGCCTCTCTCGCTGGCCCGCTGGCTACCCGGTCCTTATTCGGTTCTCGGCACCGACGGATTCGGACGCAGCGAAGCTCGCAAGGAACTGCGGCGATTTTTCGAAGTCGACGCCGAAAACGTCGCCTTGGCCGCGCTCTGCGAACTTGCCGGTCAGGGCAGTTATCCGGAGGAGAAACTCGCTGCGGCGATTCAGAAGCTCGGCCTGGATCCCGAGAAGCCAAACCAGCTTGAAGTGTGAGGCCACGCCAAACCAACGTACCCGAATCAAATTCTGGTCAACCGACGGATTTCCGCCCACAAGGCCACCAAAGATATGAGCATTGAATTCAAGTTGCCCGAACTGGGCGAGAACATTGAAAGCGGCGACATCGTCAACGTATTGGTCCGCGAGGGCGAGACGATCGAAGGCAACCAGGGCGTTGTCGAACTGGAAACGGACAAGGCCGTGATCGAGGTTCCCTGTCCCCACGCGGGCAAGGTCGAGAAGATCCACGTTGCCAAGGGCGCCACCGTGAAGGTTGGCCAGCTTCTGCTGACGATTGACGGCGCGGCGGAGCCGGCCGAGTCGGCTTCCGAAGAGGAATCGCCCGCCGCCCAGACGATCTCCGAATCCGAAGCTCCCGCCAAGCCCGCTCCAGCCGCGCCGCCAGCGCCGGTTCTCCCCAGTCCGGTGGCAGAAGGGGGCCCGATTCCGGCTGGACCGGCAGCTCGCCGCCTTGCCCGGGAGGTGGGCATCGATCTGACTCGTGTTGCCGGCTCAGGAGCGCGAGGGCGGATTACGCTGGAGGACGTGCAAGCCGCCGTTGGCTCGGGGACCGGTACGCCGGCCGTCAGTGCCGCCCCAATTGGCGAACCAGTCACCCCGCCGGGCACTCCCGGCAGCGACAACTGGGGCAGTATCCGCACCGAGAAGATGTCGAAGATCCGGCGCACGATCGCCGCCCAGATGGTCAAGTCGGTAAGCACCGCTCCCCACGTGACCAACTTCGACGATGCGGATATCACCGTCCTGGAAGAAATGCGAAAGGGCGTTCCCAAGGGCTACCTGGGCCCGGACATCAAGCTGACGACCATGCCCTTCGTGATGAAGGCCGTGGCTGCCGCCCTTCGCCAGCATCCCGTGCTGAACGCCTCTCTCGACGACGACAACGAACAGGTTATCTATAAGGAATACGTGAACCTCGGCGTGGCCGTGGACACGCCCCGCGGCCTGGTGGTCCCTGTCATGCGAGGTGTCGACCGGATGACGATCGGGCAGATTAGCGGAGAACTGGCCAAGCTGGCCGGCAAGGCCCGCGACGTGAGCTTCGCCGTCGAGGATCTTCGCGGCGGGACATTCACCATCAGCAACCTCGGGGCGGTAGGCGGCGCCTACAGCACGCCGGTCATCAACCACCCGGAGGTGGCCATCCTGTTGCTGGGACGCTCCCGCTGGATGCCCGTCGTTCGTGATGGGAAGGTGGAAACGCGTTTCATGATGCCCTTGAGCCTCTCCTACGACCACCGGCTCGTCGACGGGGCCGCTGCGGCTCGGTTCCTCAACCAGGTCATTGACTACCTCCAGTCGCCGGCCAAACTGTTGATCACGGGCTGACGCATCCGGAGGCTTTGTCAAAAGCTCGATGATCGATGAGAATAGTAGTGCCGTGTGAAGGCCGGAGACCACCTGCGGACTCGTTTAACCCGCTACCGCAGGTGAGGATTGTCAAGCATTTCAGAGCGGCCCGTAAGGCGGTGAACGACCTCGCCTGCGGTCGCGGGTTAAACGAATGCTCTGCTGGGACTTGCGCTGACCGACATTGGCCAAAGTGGCGCTGTCCAACTAACAAACCCGAATAGAGACGGATAGACGATGGAAACTCAACTGGTTGTTGTTGGTGGTGGACCGGGGGGCTATGCGGCAGCGTTCCTGGCGGCCGACCTGGGAATGCAGGTCACGGTTGTGGACGTGGAAAAACGCCTCGGCGGCGTGTGCCTCCTGAAAGGCTGCATTCCCTCGAAAGCCCTCCTCCATGTGGCCAAAGCCATGGCCGAGGCCGAGCACCTTGCCGATTGGGGCGTGACCTTCGACAAGCCGGGAATCGACCTGGACAAGATCCGCAAACGGAAGGAGAAGGTGATCGCGACCTTGACCGGCGGACTGGGCCAACTGGCCAAGAAACGCAAGGTCCAGGTGATCCAGGCTCGCGCCACCTTCGAGGATTCGCAAACGCTCAAGTTGCAGGCCGTGGGCGACAAGTCCCTGGAAGACGACCGGCTCCGCTTCGAGCATTGCATCCTGGCGACCGGTTCCAGTCCCACGAAGATCCCGGCTTTCGATATAGGTTCCAACCGGGTGATGGATTCCACCGGCGCCCTGGCCCTGCCCGACATTCCGGAATCGCTCCTCGTCGTGGGCGGAGGCTACATCGGCCTGGAAATGGGAACCGTCTACGCGGCCCTGGGGAGCCGGGTTTCCGTCGTCGAGTTGATGGACGGGTTGCTGCCGGGCGCCGATCGTGATCTGGTCAAGCCCCTGGCGAAGCGGCTCTCGAAGCAATTCGAGTCGATCTGGCTGAAAACCAAGGTCGTCTCCATGGCCGACAAGGGCGACTCGGTCGAGGTGACCTTTGAAGGGGATCTTGAAGAGAAGGTCCAACAATTCAGCCGCGTGCTGGTCTCGGTAGGACGGCGGCCGAACAGTGCGGGCCTGGGCCTGGAAAACACCAAGGTCGAGGTGAATGAGCAGGGATTTGTCGTGGTCGATTCCCAGCAGCGGACCGCCGATCCGACCATTCTGGCCATCGGCGATGTGGCCGGCGAGCCCATGCTTGCGCACAAGGCGGCGCACGAAGGGAAGGTGGCCGTCGAGGTACTTGCCGGCGAACCGGCCCAGTTCGCTCCGCGGGCGATCCCCGCGGTGGTCTTCACCGATCCGGAGATCGCTTGGGCCGGGCTCACCCAAAACGAGGCCAAGGCCAAGGAGATCGAGGTGACCTCGTGCGTCTTCCCGTGGGCCGCCAGCGGGCGTGCCCAGGCCGTGGGTCGAACCGAGGGCTTCACCAAGTGGCTGGTCGACCCGAAGAGCGATCGCGTCGTCGGTTGCGGAATCGTCGGCCCCGGTGCCGGAGACCTGATTGGCGAGGCGGTTCTGGCCATCGAGATGGGCGCCGCCGTACGGGATCTTACCGATTCTATCCACCCGCACCCGACGCTGACGGAAACCCTGGGCGTGGCGGCGGAAGTCTACCTGGGAACGGCAACGGACCTATATCGTCCCAAGCGATAGCCGTGTGAACCGCGGGGACTGGCCCTTCTTTCGGTTGGCAGGGCGCTTTGGCGAACCTGCGCCGCCCGAAAACATGGGCCCGTCCCATTCCGTGACGACTTTGCAGTTCTCCCGAACGCATTGCGGCGACCCTTGTATTTCCGCCGCTTCCCGCTATTCTTATTATCGACTGAGGAGCAGCTTTCTGCTTGGACTGGCGTGCCGCCCGTAGGCGGGGTGTCGGCATCTGTGGGAGAAACCGGAAGGCTGCCAGAAGCGATCCTTGTCTATTGAATGAACCGTGACCCGAACGATATTCGGTCGCCCGGGTTTCCGTTTATCGAATGGGCAAGTGTCGCAGGCCGTCGTTCGGAAGGCTTGGCTCGCCGCTTTCGATCGATTTGAGGACCGGAATGCCGCACCTACCGTCCGTGGCGAGGTTCAAGAGGCCGAATTTCCCCCAAGTGCTCCCCAGGGTGCTGCAGGGTCCCCCGAGGTCCCCGCATCCGGGAGGCACTCCCATGCGTCTGCCGGTTTGGCTGGCACGGTTCTTCTTCTGGAACCGCGCCCTGGCCGCCGCACGATGATTTTCATACCACGCCTGACGCCCCCCCGCAGGGGTGAGTGGTTCCGCGAAAAATTAGGAGAGAACGAATGGACCGAAAGGCCAAACTGTCATTCGAAGGCCATGAGATCGAGTTGCCGATCGAGGAAAGTACCGAAGGTGAATTGGCGATCGACATCTCGAATTTGCGAGCCCAGACCGGCGCCACGACCCTCGATCGCTCCCTGGCCAATACGGCCCTCTGCCGTAGCGAGATCACCTACATCGACGGGGACCAGGGCATTCTCCGCTACCGCGGCATTCCCATTGAAGACCTGACCAAGCGCCCCAATTTCGTCGAAATTGCGTGGTTGCTGATTTTCGGGCGACTTCCAAATCGCCAGGAATTGTCGGATTTCAGTGAGCACCTCTCCAACAACCAGCTTCTTCACGAAGGGCTGCGTCACCAGTTCCAGCACATCCCGGTGGATGCCCCTCCCATGGCGATCCTTTCGGCCATGCTGAACAACCTGGCGTGCTACCATCAGGAACTGCTCACCGTGGAGGACACCGAGCAATTCACCCTGGCCGCTGCACGTCTGATCAGCAAGGTCCGAACGATTGCGGCCTTCTCCTACCGCCGATCCTGCGGCCTGCCGATCATTCACCCGGATCCCTCGCTCCGGTATTGTGCCAACTTCCTGCACATGATGTTTTCGTTGCCCTACCGCCATTACGTCCTGGATCCGGAAATCGAGGACGCCCTCAACCTGATCTTCATCCTTCATGCGGACCACGAACAGAACTGCAGCACGGCCACGGTGCGAACGGTCGGCTCCTCGCGGGCCAACCTGTTTGCTTCGTGCGCGGCGGGCGTGTCTGCCCTTTGGGGCCCCCTCCACGGTGGTGCCAACGTGGAGGTGATCAACATGCTCGAGGGGATCGCTGAGGGCGGTATGGACCCGGAAGACTGCATCCGCTTGGCCAAGGACAAAGACTCGAATTTCCGGCTTTACGGCTTTGGCCACCGTGTTTATAAGAACTATGATCCTCGGGCCAGAATCCTACGAGATACGTGTGAGCGGGTCTTCAAGAGAATCCAGACGAACGACCCGTTGCTCAACATCGCGAGGAAGCTCGAAGAGCTGGCCTTGAAAGATAGCTACTTCGTCGACAGAAAACTCTATCCAAACGTCGATTTCTACAGTGGGATCATCCTGCGAGCCATGGGGATCCCGACCAACATGTTCACCGTGTGCTTCGCCATCGGCCGCTTGCCGGGCTGGGTGGCTCACTGGAAAGAGCAGCACGAAGATCCGACGAGCCGCATTATCCGACCGCGGCAAGTCTATCTCGGGCCCCAGAAGCACGGGTACACGCTCATGAGCGAACGCTAAGGACGAGGGCCGGTTTGTGCTCCGAGTGCGACAGAAACTTGGAAAGTACGTCATCGAGCGGCGACTTGCCGAGGGACCGTTTGCTAACGTCTACCGGGCACTCGATACCATCGAGGGAGTCCGGGTGGCCATCAAAGTCCCCCATCCCCACCTTGTCAACCAGGACCTCCTCGACGATTTCCGCGAGGAGGTCCGGCTTATGGCCCGCCTCGACCACATCAACATCCTGGCCCTGAAAGACGCCAGCCTGATCGACGGTCATTTCGTTATTGCCCTGCCCTTGGGGCAAAAGACGCTCGGGGATCGCTTGCAAACACGCATGGGCCTTAAGACCGCCGTCGGTTTCGCCGAGCAGATGCTCGACGCGGTGGCCTACGCTCACGAGAATCGTATCATCCATTGCGACCTCAAACCCGAGAACTTCCTCATTTTTGACGAATCCCATCTTCGTCTCGCCGACTTCGGAATTGCCCGGGTCGCCCGGCGAACCATCCAGGGATCGGGCTGGGGAACTCTTGGCTACATGGCCCCGGAACAGGCCATGGGCAAGCCTTCCTTCCGCTCCGACGTCTTCTCGCTGGGCCTGATTCTCTACCGCATGCTTTCCGGGCGACTTCCCGATTGGCCCTACGACTGGCCCCCGCTGGGCTTCGACCGGGTCCGACGTCATGTTCATCCCAAGATGATTGAGGTCGTCCGCCGGGCCATGGAATTCCAGTCGCGAAAGCGATTCACCGATGCCAGTCAGATGCAGGCGGCCTTTCTCCGCGCCAAGCCGGCGACCATTCGCTTCAAGGCCGCCAAGGCCTCCAGGACCGTTAAGAAACCGCGTGGCGATACGGAAAAACGCGACTGGAAGACTATTCGTTTCCAGCAGTTCCGGCGGGAACACGGCAGCGAACTTCAAACCAAGCACACCTGCCACCGCTGCGGAGGCCCCTTGGCCGAGGCCATGGGGTTCTGTTGCTGGTGCGGCACGAAAAGAGCCGTCCACCGAGGAACCATCACCGGTCCCATTGCATGCCCCCGATGCAAGCGGGGAATGAAACTCGACTGGCGATTCTGCCCGTGGTGCTACGGCCCCGGTTTCGAGGTCACCACCAACCGCCAGTATTCCGACGTTCGCTATGAAGGTCGATGCGAGAACGCGAAGTGCTCGCGGAAGCTCCTGATGCCTTTCATGCGTTACTGCCCCTGGTGCCGGACCAAGGTCCGCCGCAAGTGGAAAGTCCCCGGTTCGCAGCAGAAATGTTCGTCCTGCGGCTGGGGAGTCTTTCGCTCCTTCTGGAGCTACTGTCCCTGGTGCGGAAAACGCCTTTCGGCAGAATGAAGGAGCGGCGGTGATCGACAAGGCCCAAACCTACTTCGACGCGGACATGGAAGCCTGCGAGCTTGCTTCCGTGGACATGGGCACGGCTGCCGTCCTCTCGGCTCGCTCCCCGGGAGCCGAGACCGGTAACGAGGACGCTGCCGCCGTCATTCCGGCCGGCCCCGACTCGGTCGTTCTCGCAGTCGCCGACGGGCTGGGCGGCGGACCCGCCGGCGAAATGGCCTCCAACCTGACCCTGCAATGCCTGGTGGACGCGATCGATCAGGCCGTGCAGGAAAATACGCTTCTCCGCGCGGCAATCCTCGACGGGTGCGAGACCGCCAATCGGAGTATTCTCAGTTCCGGAAAGGGGTCCGCGACCACCCTCGCCGCGGTGGAGGTCCAGGGACGCACCGTTCGTCCCTACCATGTGGGCGACTCGACGATTCTCGTGGTCGGACAGCGAGGCAAGATCAAGCTTCTCACCACTTCCCATTCGCCGGTCGGGTTCGCCGTCGAGGCCGGCGTCCTGGACGAGCAGGAGGCCATGTTCCACGACGAGCGTCACATCGTGTCGAATGTGGTGGGCTGCCCCAACATGAAGATCGAGCTTGGCCCCGTCGTCACCATGGCTCCCTGCGACACGCTCCTCCTGGCAAGCGATGGCCTGTTTGACAATCTTCACCTCGACGAAATCGTCGAACGGGTCCGGAAAGGCCCCGTCGCCAAATGTGCCCACCGTCTCCTCGAAGATGCTCGGGCACGCATGGTCTCACACGACGCCGACCAGCCGAGCAAGCCTGACGATCTCACCTTGATCGTCTACCGTTCTATCCTCGCCAGGCCGCCTTGTAACTCAACCCCAGGTTGAGAATACGATGGAGCAGGGTTTCGTAGGAAATGCCGACCCGCTCGGCGCTTTCGGCCAAGTCTTCGCCGTATTCCAGGTTGGGGTTCGGATTTGCTTCCAACAGGTAGACCCGGCCATCCTCTGCCAGTCGGAGGTCCATGCGGGCGTAGCCGCTGATCGACAGGCAGCGGTAAACCCGTTTGCAGAGATTGATGATCTTCTTCTGCACGCCGTTGGGAAGGTCTTTGGCAGCTTCGGTCTTGATCCCGTATTCCTTTTGCGTGGCGGCATCCCACTTTACCCGCCGCGTGGCGATTCGGGCCATTCCCGGCGGCATCTTGGGAAACAGCATTTCCCATACGGGAAACGCCGTTAATCGTTGATTGCCCATCAAGCCGACGTAAAGTTCGCGTCCTTCGATGTATTCCTCCGCCAACGCATCCGTACGCACCTGGTCGTGGATATAGGCCACCCGGTCTGCCAGTTGATGCTCATCCCAGACGATCGATTTCTGAGAGATGCCCATCGAGGCCTCCTCGTTGACCGACTTGACCATCAGCGGAAAATCGACTCGCCGGGAACGGCGGACTCGCTTGCCCTTTTCGAAAACCATAAATCGGGGGGTCGGAATCCGATGGTAGGAGAGAATCTGCTTGCAGAGCGCCTTGTCGTGGGAGAGCATGAGCCCTCGTGGATTGCATCCCGAGTAGGGCTGCTTGATCAGCTCGAGGTAGCTCACCACGTGCTGATCGTAGACCGCCACCCCGTGGAATTCTTCCACCAGATTGAAGGCGATATGGGGCTTGCGCTTCCGAATCGCGCTGCGGATCACCCCGAGATCGTCGCTAACGCCGAGGGGATACACGTCGTGGCCCAGGGCCTCCAGGCCCGCGCAGACGTCGTACTCCGATTTCCAGTTGGCAATCTCCTCGTCGGAGAGGCCCTCTATGCTGTCGGGGGGAACGAGGTCCTCGTGCATCAAGACGAGGATTCGAAGCTTCTTCATTGAAAACGGGGGGGAACGGGTGCCTTCGACGCAACGGGGACAGCGAACAGGGGAGGACCAGGGGTGTCGGAGAACCTCTGCCTCTGCCCTCCATGCTACCAGATTTCCTCCCCACGCACGAACCAGAATCGCAAACCCGCCTACAGGGCTACTCGGTGGTGTCCTGCATGGAGGTAATTCATGGTCTGGACGGTCAGCATGACCAGCATGTCGCGTCGAACCGCATCCTCGTTGCGATCCACACGCAGTCCCAATTGGCGGCAACTCTCGATCATTTCTCCCAGGACCTGATCGATTGTGTATTGGTATTCGCCCGTCCAATGGGCAACGAGACGCCGAAGTTCGGGGCGAATTTTGCGGAGATACGACGCCGCCGACGGAAGATCCTTCTGCTCCGGATCGCCTGAAAAGACCCGCCGCAGGTCGCGATCATGGAAATTCGGATGGTCCAGCCCGTATCGGCCCCGTTTCTCGCAGTAATGCTCCCCCAAGGTCTTCTTCATTTCCCGCAGTCCGGCCACGTGCTGGCGCGACGTGTTAATCGGTTTCCGCCCCACGACTTCCTTCATGATCTGGTCGACATATTCCAACTTCTTCATCGCCGGCCAGCCGCGGTAGTGGGCTTTCCATCCCGAACGAGGCTTCAGCCAGACCGCAAAGGTTTCCGCGAAGTCCTCGGCCGGATGGCTCTGGGCGTACCATGAGTCGAGATGGACCACGTAGCTCTTGCTATAAGGACGAGGATTGTAGTAGTCGGGGTAGGGCTCGGAGTATTTCCCGAAAGCTTCGCGCCATTGGCGGCGGCGGTGCAGTCCGAAGGCCGTGTCGAGGGCGTGGCCGGTCTCATGGCGGAGGATCCGCATGCACCATTCCTCCGTTCCACCCTCGACTTCGAGGACCTGGCGGCGTTCCAGCCGGGCCAGACGCGGGTGGGCCAGGTAGAAGGGGATCGCAATCCCCGGCACTCCGTCCGGCGAAAACCACTCGTCCGAGAGCCAGCAATGAGGCCGAAACGGGATGTTTCGAGCTTCCAGTTCCTGGCAAAGACGCTCGATTCGCCGCTCCAGCGGTGTTCCCTGGATACGAACCTTCAGATCGCACATACGAACCTGGAGGAGCTCAGCGTCCGAAAAATCGGCCCAGTGGGGCTTCTGACCGCTCTGGGCAATCGAGTGTTTCGCGATTCGGTATCTCTTTGCTCGACGCGGCATGGTTGACCGGTCCCTCCCTGAATGGACCGTGGGATTTCGTCCCTGCTCAAGAGAAGTGGGCGCGAACCATGGAGAATCGACTCTAAGAGGCCCTAACAAAACGAGTGAGTTTTCCACAGGCATGGGCGCACGTAACCTGTGGGAATGATAGCGACTCTAAAGGAGTATATCGTGTGTTTCTGATTTGTTCCAGGCGATTCCCTTGCATCGCGAAGGTTCTTTGCCTTTCGGATGGGTATTTTCACTCCGATGATACGTGTTCGCCGAATCCTGCGGCGTCTTGTCTCACGCATCGTTGCGGCAAGCATGCAAACCTTTGCGTCTTGGCTCCTTTCGCAATAGAAGAAGAGAGCCATCGCACGGAGTTTTTCATTGCGAGATGCCTTCGGTGATCAACGTGCGTCTGTGCGCGACACGTGGTCTCAATCGACGTCCCATGCCTGAAAAGGACACGTCGCGGATCGGGGCGTTTTCCGGTTCACCACCCCAACGTCGGCAGCGGCCGACCTTCCAGACCTCTCGAGAGGTTCTTACCCTTCCGGAATTCAGGCTTCCTCATGCCTTTGGTTCTCCGGTAAAGCCTTCTTGAAAAGATGCCGGGCGAAGGCTGGCGTTCCGCATCCGCTGCCATTCCGACCGGCCATGCCTGGCATAATCCACGTCGAGCAAGCCCGGTCCCCCTTGCAAACCCCACACCGCGCGGTATCCTTTGAAGATTAACGTTTCCTTCACGGGGTATATTCGTCGAGCCACATTCGGCGCAACTTCTTGAAGAAAAACGATTTATCGGCACGGGCGATTAGCTCAGTTGGTTAGAGCACTAGCTCGACAAGCTAGGGGTCACTGGTTCGAGTCCAGTATCGCCCACTTTGCCGTTCTGGCGGACTTAGATCACCCGCCAGACGGCAAATCGAAGTCGACGGCCGTGGACAATTCTGGCCCCCGCTTGGGGCGTCGCGTTTGATCACCCACGGCCGCCGGCTTCACGCTCCTGCCTCCTCGGACTTAGATCACCCGCGGCGGCGGTGAGAAGTCGACGGCCGTGGAAATTCTGGCCCTCGCTTGGGGCTCAAATTGGTAACACCCACGGCCGCCGGCTTTTTCTTGCCACAAAATGTGGTGCCATCTCGACCGATCGGTCACAACATCTTGGGCTTTCTCCCTCCGCGGGAGTGTCGCAATAGTCATGTGAACGCTCGTTCAGCGTTGACTTCTCGAACGCTTTCGATCTTAATTGCGAACGATCAAACGTGATTCGAGATCGACTCAACCACTCTGGAAACAGCCGGACGGGCTGATCCCCCGACCGTATCTCCTGGGTTCGTGTGGCTGACAGCCGGTTTCTCGAATCAGCCGGTTGGCTCGGACTGCTCCGGGTTGTTTGACCGGCTACACGAAACCAAATTTCGCCCCCGTGCGTTTCCGGTTGCGCGTGCGCTACCGGTTCGCCGGGCGGCGATCTTACTAAAGTGGATCGAGATTATGCGTGTTTGCGAATGGAGGCGCGGCTCCCGAGATTCGCAGGTTACATTTGGCCTGCGGGACGATCTTTCGAGGACCCGTTATGAAAATCACTCCACAGACGCAGCTACATTCCTACCTCAACAAGACATACGCCGAAGACCGGATCAATCTCCGAGAGACGACGCTTGCGCAGATTCGTACATCGATCCGAGCATTCGAGCGATTCCTCGAACGCGCAGCTATGATCGCCGACTTGCAGGAAGATACGGTCACCAGCTTCCTGGCGTGGTACTCGCAGTTCGTCGTTGGGCGAACCGTCAACGCCAAACGCAAGGACCTTCTTGCCCTCTGGCGGTTGGCCTGGGACAAGCACCACACGCGTATTGGACCGCGGCACATTGCCCGTGCGAGGGAATCTCAGCCCGAGCCGGAGGCCTACGACCTCGCGACGATGAAGGCGATCCTCGACCAGGCGAGCAAGATCCCTGGCACAATAGGTCGCCCAGCCAAGGACCCCTGGGTCATTCCTCGTGCGGATTGGTGGACGGCATTGATGGCGAGCCAGTATTCGACGGCCGCGAGAATTGGCGCGTTGCGATCGACATTGACCGTCGATTGCGACCTACGCGCCGGCACGCTCTTGTTGAGGGCCAAGGAGCAGAAACAGAACCGAGACCAGTCCTTCACGCTGATGCCGGAAGCTGTCGAGGCGATTCGTGCGATCTACGATCCGAACCGCAAGTACCTGTTTTGGTGGCCGTACTGCAAGAGGTACTTCTACACCTGCTACGACCGCTTCATCATCAAACCGTTGGGAATCGTCCCGAAACGGAAATCGATGGAGAAGACCCACAAGATCCGTCGCACCACGCTTTCGCACGTGGCGTCCAAGGATCGCGAGGCAGCCTATCAGTTGGCGGGACACCGCGATCGGCGCACGACGGACCAACACTACCTCGATCCTCGGATCGTGAACCCGCAAGGTGCGGCTCCATTGATCCCGAGTCTGAAGAACCTCCCACCTACACCACCCGACGACGATCCGGACGACGGGATGATCCTGCATTTTCCGAGCAACCGGGCTGGCTGATCCGGACCGTTGTTCGATCCCTTATCGGCGATCGCGGCGACACCAAGCGCCGCCGGCTCGGGCCGGCCGACCCCCAATCTCGGCCCGAGCCGTCGCCGGTTCACGATACCCCATGTTGCGGCGGTCGTTCCGTCGCATTCGCTTTGCCCACGGGAGATTTCTTGGGGGAGTGTTTTCTCAAGGAAGTGCCACCTCCCGTGGGCGTATCTCATTCCTCGCGCCGGTCGTTCCGGCGTGTTGCCTGCGCGGCGGTCTGGTGTGCTGCCTCCCGCCACGCAGGCGTTTTCGTTTTCTCGAAGGAGACCGGCATGTGCGATTCCGTCGATGCCGCTGAGCGTTCTGCAACCTGTTCGCCTGTCGATGGTGCGTTCTTCGACGCCGTGAAAAGCCTATTCGCCCTCTACGACCTGGTCGACTTGGACCGGGATCTCATTCGCGAGGAGATGGGCCTGGTCAAGGCCCGGTGGTCGGACGTTGTCGGCGCGGAGTTGGCGACGCCCCAGGACCTGGACGGGATCGAAAACGCACTCGCGAAGGCGATGGGGATCGACTGACCGCAGGACACACGCTGAACGGAGGACGATTGCGTGAAAACCTCAACACTGACGTTGGAAACGTTGCACCTGTTGAGCGAGGGGCTGCGGGACGATTTCACGCAGCAGGTGGAGGCGGCCGTTGCGGACTGCCGGCAACGGCCGACGCTACCCGACCGGCGCGAGGTGACCTTGAAACTCGTGATCACGCCTCACCCGGAAGATGCGGACGACGTGTTGATCCACCCCGTGACGACGCGCAAGACGCCGGCCAGGAAGATCGAGCCAATCCGCGCACGGCGGAGTCGCAAGAACCAGTTGATGTTCGATTGGTGGGACGAGGAATAGAACTTCGCGTTCGATGCGCTGAGGTGATGAGAGCAAGAAATGAAAGCGAACGAGTACGACGGCGTTCACGCGATGGTACAGCACTTACTTCAGAACGCTCCAGATGAAGTTATTCGTGGCGCGTTCGAGAAGGTCTGTAGCGAGCTTCCAGACGTGTCTCCAGCGGGCGTGACGTTGGACGATTACCCATGTGAACTTCGGGCGTACAGCCTCAATCCACACACTGAGGCTCAACTTACGCTCGACGTGCTGAACGATATCTCGCGTCGTCTATACGCTGCGACTGGATGGGATTTTGAAATCGTCATTCACAAAAGCGACGCGTTGCGATCCTCTCCATTTGAGTGATCGGACTGTGAGAACGCCGGAGTTGTCATCCGAGACACGGAAAGCCGTAACAACGGAGGGAAAGGAAATGATCCACGTGATCTGGATTGGGGTGTGCCTGGTCGGCTGGGGGAGTCTTGCCGGTTGCTGGCTGATCGACAAGCGAAAGGCAGCGGCGTTCATGGACGCCCAATCCGAGCTGATTGACGATCAGGGCGCAGAAGTGGTGAGGCTGCGGGAAAGGAACGCCGAACTGAAGCGTTCTCTCGATGCCCTCGACGACTGGGGCCGGCCGCTTGTGTTCGGCGACATGGCCCGGGATCCGCTGTGCGTCACCATTCGGCTCATCTCCGAGACGCGAATCTGCCTGACCGTGATCAAGGCGATGCCCATTCGCCGGCATCGGATCGAGGTTCGGCACGTCGCCTGGTCGCCCAGCCCGCTGACACGGTGGAAGGAGGCCGACCTGTTGCTCTCGGTCGGGAAGGCCGGCACGAAGGCGAAGATCGGAATCGAACATCTGGAAATCATCACGGACGCCGTCCGTCGCTACAACGAATTGTTCCATCAATCGAAGGGAGTCGAAGATGCTGATCATGACCAGGAAGCCCGGGGAGAAGATCGTGATTCCGGCGCAGGATCTTCCGGAAGACGTGACGATCGAGGTCCTCGAAGTCCTCGGCAAGCATGTGCGGCTCGGGGCGCAAGCGCCCAAGAGCGTTGTGATTCATCGTCTTGAGGTACACGAACGTGGCAAAGGGAAGGAGGTGCCCGTGGAAGCACGCGACTCAGACACCCAGATATGACAGCCCCCGCCGGGCAAATTCGCCGAGTGGAGCAGTGGTAGCTCGCCGGGCTCATAACCCGGAGGTCGCGTGTTCGAGTCACGCCTCGGCCATTTGGAGCTTTGAGCGGTGAGCTGTGAGCCATGAGCTTGCTGTGACCGCGGATTTTCTTTCCCCCCAACTCTTCACCCAAGGAGGTCCCATGAAGAGTCTTTCGTATGGGCTGGCAGCATGCCTGTTGCTGGCGATCTTGGCACAAGCGAGGGCGGACGAACCGCTCGTGGACCCGGCCCCGCCAGGCACGTGCGACAGCGGCGTCTGCGTCGCGACACCGACAAAAGGAGGCTGTGCCGGAGGCGTTTGTCGCCGGCCGGTCGCTTCGGCGGTGGCCACGGCCGGCCGAGCTCCGGCGACCGTCGTTCGACGCGTCGCCGCCCGGATCGGACGCCGTCCGCTCTTGCGGCGGCTGTTTTCCCGAAGGCGCCAAGTCGGCTCCTGCCGGCGTTAGGTGCAACTCTCACTCGCCGGGCCGTCCTTCTCCCGGATGGCCCGGCGAGCGGCGTTTGGTGACGACCCATTTCAAGTGAGGAACAACCGATGAACGAAAAGAAGCCGCCCAAGATCCTCAAGGTGTTCAAGAGCCCGCTGGACCTGTTCGCTTTCCTGCACGGCCAGGCCTTCAAACAAGTCGGCCTAATCGCCGAGACTCCGGCCGAACACCCGTCCGACTCGCTTCTTACGATCCCGATCACCTTGCACCTTGAGCCATACGAGCAGAAGGCGCTTATCTTCGCCCTCCAGGCGGCCATGTCGGCGGGGCTGCTCGATCCGGGCCAGTACGAGGACGTGACCAACGCCATCCGGCAGCTTTCCGTGCAGCTCGACTCGGCCACACGCGCGGAGTTGAGGGACTCGGCCGCCCAGGCAGCGGGCCGGCACAAGGAACGCCTGGCCCGCAAGCTCTTCAAGGCGGCCGAGGCGGCCCCGTCTTGCCAGTGAGGTGCGACCATGGGCAAGCCGAGCAAGCGGAAGAAGAGGCTCCGGAAGTTCAAAGGGAAGGAGCCGGTCCCTTTCGTTCTGGACAAAGAGGTTGTCGAACTCCACCCGACCGAAAACGGCATCCTCGTCCTGTTTCGGGAGAAGGACCACCAAAGCGGCTTTGGGATTGCAGCCCGCAATGTGATCGCCGCCGCGAAGCAAGAACGTCCGCCGGGCTGGGTCCCGAGGGCCGGCGAGGCGGTCTTCGTGCTGCCCGAAGACACGGCTGGAAAACCGACCGCGGGGCGACGGCGGAAGGGGACGATCGCGGCCGTGATCGAGCGGGCCATTGACCTCTTCTTCAAGGTCCGCTTCTCAGGTCGGGCCAAGGACCAGTTCATGCCCTACGAACGGCTTGTCCCGCGCGACGCGAAACTGCTGATTGAATGCGAAAGGATTCCCAAGGATGGCACCAAGAAATCAGAATCAGCTCCAACCCTCTTTTGACCCGTCGCGAGACATTGACGCCTACATGAGCGACAAAGGGGAGGCCTTGCGACAGCGGGGTCTTCAGAAGCAGTCGATTCGACTCTACGAACTGCTGTGCCGCTTGTGCCCGCCGGGCGAATCGCAGCTTGTCTACGACCAACAGGCGGACCTGGTGAGCGATCTGAAGCGTCTGGCCCCCGGCGAGAGCGGCCTGACCGAGGGCAGCGTCTCCCGCAAGCTGAACCGGCTGGCCAGTCTTGGCTTCGCCGCCAAGTCCGGAGGCGGTCAATCGAACTGTCCGCTCGTCGTCGACCTATACCTTCCCGATCTGGTCGCCCCGAAGCCGCCCCGGCCGCGGAAGCCGGCCGTGGTCGTGAGCCCATCAGACGAGCGGCAGGGCCAATTCTTCGACGGCGGCGCGGCCTTCCGCCTGGTCGGAGCGGACGACGAGCCCCCAAAAGCGCAATCGATTGCAGTTTCAAAAGCGCAACCGCTTGCGCTTTCGGTCGGTGAAAGCGCAAGCGATTGCGCTTTTGAGCCGGCGCGACAAGAAGAACCCACCTCCAGTCCGCGCACACGCGTGTGGGCGCCCGCAGTCGACGTCGTAGACGTAGTCGTAGTCGCGTCGACGGTCGCGGATTTTGAAGTGAGGGAGGCGAGGTCCGCCCTCTGCCGGACCATCGCTGCCTGGCGGCGGGCCCGCATTCCTGAGCAGAAGTGGAAGCCGAACCGCAAGAACCTGTCGACCTGGCTGAAGACTCACACGCTGCTCTTGCGAGGCGAGATTTCCCGCGACGCCTTCGAACAGGCCCTGCTCGACGTGCGGTCCGTCCATGATTCGGGCGAGATCGAAGAGTCGACCTGGGCCATCATGTGGCCGGCTTGGAAGAAGAGCATTCCCGGTTACACGGACCGTCTGTGCGCCATGACGCTGCCCGACAACTGGCACGAGATCATGGCCGGCAAGACACCCGTTTCCGCTCCGCAGACGCCGCCCAAGATCGCGAGCGATTCGCCGGAAGCGACTGGCCTTTCCAAGGAAGTTCGCGAATGGGAAAGGCGGGCCCAGCAGGAGTCCGCGAAGTTCCGGGCACGCAACAAAACAGGGATTCGCCGGCCAGAAGCGGCGCCGAACGGCGAGGAACCGCTGCGGGAATAGGGCGGCCGTCGATCCCCGGGGTTTCCACGAAATCACGAACGGAGGATTTTCTATGATCAGGCTGACATGCGAACAATGGGAGGCCGAGGCAAAACGCCGATATGGACCCCAAGCCCGCAATTGGCGGTTTCGGTGCCCTTCCTGCGGGCACGTTCAGAGCGGAGAGGACTTCATCGCCCTAGGCATGACGCGCGAGGAAGCGGCCAAACGATTCGCGTTTTCGTGCATCGGGCGTTGGATGCCCGAGTGTCAGGATGCCTTCACCGGCGGCCCTGGCCCGTGCAATTACGCGGGCGGGGGTCTGATTCGGATTGCGCCCATCTGCGTGGTTACTGAAGGCAGGTTGGTGTTTTGCTTTGACTTCGCCGACGGACCGCTTGAACCCGTCGCGGTAGGAGGGAACTGATCATGGAAGCCGCATTGAACCAAGTCCTCTCCGCGGTGATCGCGATCCTGGGCCCAACGGTGATGATCCTTCTGCTTGAACGTCGCCGGCTGCGGAAATCGCTCGCCAGGAAGCAACGCTTCCTCCACGATTGCGTCCAGGCGGCCTGCCCGCCTGTCGGATGGTGCTTCGGTCCCACGTTTCTGGCGATCCAACGCGACAAACTGTTCCGTGCGGAGTGGGATGCGATCCAGTTGGAACGTCGGCTCGGCGATCTTCAGGAGCAATGCGATCGCCAAACTGCCCGCAGTGAGGCGATTCTCGGCCAGGCGAAACGCTGGGCTCGAGAGGCGAAAGGAAGTCGTGACAGGCGTTTGCGTTAGAGCATAGTAGTGCGTCGGTGTGTCGGACCGAGTTGCGTAAGAGGCTTGGCAGAAACGGCCTCGGTGTGCCCCACCGAACGCACATGGCGAATTGCCGTTTCCTGCATCGGGCGTGAACAACCTCGGATTCGGGTCAATTGCCCCTTGCCGAAACCGTTAAGATCTCAAAGTGAAAACGAATGACGGAGGGGAGAAGGCTGAAGACCGAAGGCTTAAGGCTGAAGGACTGCAAAACAAGGGCTTTCGGCGCATCGAAGTCAGCTTTCCACCCCAATCGACCTCGCATCAGAAACCTACAGCCTACAGTCTTCAGTCTCCAGCCCTGTCTAGCATTTCAGGGAGTCCGCAGCTCTCGAAAGCCCCGTCCTTTTCACTTTGAGTTAAGATGATGGACCGGTGTTGAAGGGCCCCTGTTACTTCGGTGGCGGCCGGCCGAATCTAGGCTTCGAGCGTAATCGTTGTTTGGGTCCTAATGGCTGTTTCAACCGCTGCATAGAGCTCAACGTCTGTGTCCGCCGACTCAATCGAAACGATCAGTGAATAGCGTGTGCGTTTGGAGTGGCTACCTCTGGAGGGCCGCTCTCGCCACCAGCCGGTTACGGGATAAATGGCGATGAATTCGGACGCTGCAAGGTCTGCCGCGGAGCCTTTCCACCAGTCGCTGTGCAGCGAGCCTCTTGTGCGGAGCTTCTCGCCAAGGAGCCACTTGCGACTTTCCTTTACACGCTTGCCGGCAGGTCTCTGGCCGTCCTCCCAAACATCTCTGGTGAGCCTTTCTTGGAATTGCTTTATTGACTCGAGCGGTCGTCGTACGTCGAACCGAAGGCCATGCGATTGGTAGCGTTGTTTGATATGCCACCCCCGTCGACCAGGACTAGGTTCAACGAAGTATGAAAGTGTCACCCGCATCAACAATTCCGTATCGCCGAGTTCGCGAAGCACCTCCTTAGGCCAAGGAAGTGAATGGAGATGCATCTCCTTTGTTTCGACTTTCTTGTTAACCATATGAAACGGTTGAATTGACTCCTGAATGACCAGCGTTGCGGAGTTCTTCGCACACAATCGTGCTCGTGCGAGGCTGGGGACACCGTATCCGTAGCAGCGAAGACGCTCATGCAGGTCACGTTTCTTCTTGGCGACAAAGTCCTTTCTCATCTGTGGCGTCCAACGCGCGGAGTGGACCATCAAGGCACGGATTGTCTCGGGCCAATACGTTGGATATTCCGCGTAGAGAGTGGCGGCCATTCTTGCCGCAAGAGCCGTTGCTCCGCTGGTGTCGCCCATGTCGGAAAGTAATGCCCCACCGTCTGTGGAGAAGCTCGTCGTTGTCATGCTTAAATCGTCGGGGCGAAACACATTTCCGGTTTCGTCCTTGGCGTAGTTGCCACCCTCCATTACGATGTCCGGTTTGAATGGCCACTCATCACCGTCCCACGCAACCGACGTGGTGCTCGATGGACATAGCCCACCTGGTAGAGCAACCGGATTCCAGCCGGCGAGATCTGGATCTTCAATCATCGCCTTTTCGGTGCAGGCCCCGACGGTGAGAACGTTCCAACTCTGGGCAGGGTCTTGCACACTGGCCAGCAGATTCTCGTCTGGGTAGTTCTTGCCGGGTTCCCCGAACAGGTTGCCTGCCGAGACCAACATCAGGCAGCGTTGCAACGGATCATTCGCTCCAGAGCACATTTGGTCAATTGAGGCGGACCATAGTGTTGGCAACCACTCATCTTTGTCAGACGCGGTAACGGCCATACAGACAACGCGTGGACGATTCGGTTCGGCCTCAACCATCTTAGACACGGAGCCAACCGTAATTGGCCCGTAATCGGGTGCATCGTTCTCGCCGTCGTCGGGTAGCACTTTGACTGCTTCAAGGCGATGTTCAAGCGTAACGCTTTGCTCGTCGAGGAGGAGCTTTTCGAGAGGCCCAAATAGCGCGAGCCCAGCCATTTCGGTACCGTGTCCGTGCTGGTCCGCCGATGTCCAGTCCTTGTGCCAAGCGAGGTTGTTTTCCTCGCTGAGTGCTGGTGCAAGGAGCGGATGGCCTCGATTGACACCGCCATCGAGAATACAGACGGACGGTGCTGCTTGTCCGGCGAAGGTCGTCCTCGCAAGCAGTCCTTCGATTAGCTCCATCTGGTCGGCGGGCTCAAGCTCGATGAACTCCCGCGACACGATCGCTGCTCGCCGAAACTCAGCGAGGTACTTGAGTAGCCCAGGAAACTCGCTCCATTTGTCGAGTGAGGTGTATGCCAGAAGCACGATTCGCTCCGGAAAAGCCACGCGTGCATCTGAAAGCCGTACACCCTCCTGAGCTGCCAAATCGCGAAAGCTTGTTTCGATGTTTTCAATCTGCCCTTCGTCCCGAAGCCAAACTTCCCACCAGATGTTTGCATCGTTGGCAGGGACCGGTCCGGAGTCGGTCCAGTAAGAACCGCGAAGCGTGGCGAGACGGATCTCATTGATGCCTTCAGCAAGTTTCCAATCTCGAGGCTTACCCTTTTCTGTGTCTTTGTGGATGAAATCATCGAAACGGCGAATGAACCGGTCGACTTTGTCCTTGGGTAGGTGAACGGTCGCGATCTGTTTGTCGTCTTTCTCCAGGACGTTTACGAGGTCGATTCCACTTCGTGCGTCTTCGAGACTATCGAGCCATAGCTTGAACTCAGGGCTGCTTTCTACTTGGATAGGAACGAAATCGACGCCATCCGCGATCTTCTCTTTCGAGAGCGTTTCGTCGGCTTCTGTTTCAGCGTTTCGAATCTGTTCGATGAGTGCTTCGCCGTGTTCTTTGCGGCCGTCTCGTGGCGGCGTTTTGAACTTCCCCGAGCCACCTCCCGTGGCGGTGTAGTCGATGGGCTGGTTCGTCCCTGAGATTAGAAAATGTCTCCGCTTCGCCATCGGAAGCCTGCCTTCATGCTGAACCTACGCCGTCTTTCCCTTTTGCCGTTCGATCGCTTGAATCAGTGAATCGGTTGAGATGCTCTTTCGATTGTCGAGAACCGTGTCTTTTGCAGCGTCATCGCTGGCTCGGCATACTTCAGCGTGGCTCAAGCCGGTTGCTGCGGCGGTGACTGTCTTCCACTCGATACTACCGGCTCCAAACATCGCGAGTCGGTTGCTGAACAGCCGTTTGATCTCCTCGTCGCTCGGGTTTTCGTAGCGAATGACATCGTCAAATCGCCGAAACAGGGCATCATCAAGCATTCCGACAAGATTTGTCGCGGCGACAATGATGCTGTCGGAGTCATCCTGCTCAAGGAATTGCAGGTAAGAGTTTAACACACGCCGTATTTCTCCAACATCACCGGTGGATTGGCGTTCGCTGCCAATCGCATCAAACTCGTCGAAAAGATAGACGCCACGTGTCTTTCTCATCGCCTCAAAAATGGAGTGAAGTTTGGCCGCTGTCTCACCCATGAACTTGGTGATAAGTCCGTGCAACTGAACGGTGAGGTGAGGGAGCTTCAACTCTCCGGCGAGGGCCCGCGATGACATAGTCTTTCCAGTGCCGGGAGGTCCTACCAGCAGGAGCTTCCGACGGGCTGATAGGTTATGCTCTCGCAGTCGGCTTTGCTGACGATATTCGCGTAGGACGCGGTTGAGATGGTCTGACGTGGTCGGCGACAAAACCATTTCCGAAAACCGGACTTTAGGATAGGCGGCGAGCAGCAGATCTACGAGTTCACCGTGCGGGCGAGCGATTGGAACTGCGCCACCAATCTGCTCTCGCTTCTGCTTGTCTTGAACCTCATCGATTAGGTCTCGAAGTTCGCGAGCAAACTTCTTCTTGCCGGTTCGAGCGGCGTGAGCGGCAATCTGCATGGCGACCGAGACGAATTGATCGCCGTCGGCATCGCTATAGCTGCGAAGCAGTGCCTTGATTTGCTCAGCTGTCGCCATCGCCGTTCAGACTCCTTTGCTTTCGCTGTCGACTCTCGCAACGGCCTGCTCAAGTAGTGCCGCTGCCACCTGCATTGGGCTCACTCGCCGCTCTGGGCTGCTTACCGCCTCTGCAACCGATTTGAGCTGAGTCAGGGTCTCAGCTGACATCGGGATCTTGCGGTGCGTATCCCAGTTTGGGTTGGTCGGCCGCCCCGGACGCTGCCCCTGACTTGGCTGAAGCGTCACATGCAATGATGCCGCAAGTCTGCGTATTTCACCAGGAAGCGTTGCTTGTGCAGACACAGTCTCACTCCGAATAGCACACAGAACTGGCCAAGTCCATTATCGGACTTTTGGTGCAGAAAGTACAGTGGATGTCGCGAGATGGAGCAAGAATGGCTGTCAGATACTTTCGTGCCTGCCCGTCTCGGTGAATTTGAACCGAAGGCAGCTAGCGACTTGCAGTTCCTGTGTTCGGTCGCACCCACCGAAGCCGCCAAGGGCTTTCGGCCAAATCGCGTCGGTCACGTCGCCCGAAGCATTCAAGGAGTTCTTCATTGCCTGCCTCGGTGTTCACGACCGACGTACTTCGCGGCTGCGACCTCCCCCTGTCACTTTCCGCCCTAGCCAATTCCCTACCCATCTGCTCCACTATCACCACCGGCCGCGACGCGGAGTCCTGAAAGCGCGATGCTACCAACGTCGCCCGCGTCGCGGCCGGGTTCTTTTTGAGGTGGTTGGATGGCTCGTGCCCGACAAGGCCGGCGGCTGTGCTTCAAGTGCGGGTGCAGCACGGTCAATAATCTGATGCTGGTCGAGTGGGGCCACGGCTCGGGCGGGCGGACGTGGACGTTGCACCCGCCCGCGGCCGAGGGGGAGCCGACGCCGCCGGCGATCGAGGGCAAGCGTTGCCCGACGGGGCGGCATGACTTCTCGCCCTTCTCCCTCGACGAAATGCTCGACAACATCTGGCCCGGCGATCGGGCGGCGTGATGGGCGGAAATCGGTTGATTCGTCGAGCCTCGGCACTTGGCTCACTCGTCGGAGGGCTGAGCGTGTCCCATTTGCGCCCTGCTTTCACGAATTTTTCGCGGGATTGGCACGGCGTCTGCCCTGCGTGAAGGTACGGGCGGCTGCACGTTCAGCAACGCACCGCTACGTGCCCCACAAGCTGGCGGCGAATAGGTGGAATTGCACGGATGTCCGGACTCGGCATCAGGGAGAGCAAGCGAAGCAAGCCGATCGCGCACTCGTCAGCGTGTACATCGCAATGTTAAACGGGTTCTTGCTCGGATTGGTTTTCGGCCGGTTGCTTCTTCAAGAGCCAATAAGCTCGTAGCGGCATCACCAATAGAACGCCAACGATTCCTCCGATCAGTGCACCGTAACCCCGAGGGCTCGCCTCCTGGGGCATGTTAATCAGGCGGTAGAGGGGAAGAGCAATCAGCCCCATAGCTCCAATAGTCTCAGTAACTAGCTGCTTTTTCGGATCGAGCTTCCGTCTAGACTTCCTTTGCGATGCTTTTGCCTGAGGCTTCGTATCCACTTTCGCAATCACAAATCCCAACATGCCCCCCACGAAAGCCCCGCCGAAGAGCATAATAATGACTCCGGATATATCTAGTCCCTCCGATCTTCCGCTGTTATCAAAGTGCCCGAGCAAGAGGAAGGCAGTGCTTCCAAGTATTGCTCCAATTGTGACAAATATCTTGGTTCGTTTCATCTGAGTCCTAACGTGGGAATGCGGAATGAGTGGGATGATGTCAGATTAGGTGAGAGCTGGTTCTGTAAGTAAACCTACTCAAACTGAAAATGCTATCACGTCTCAAGCAGGATAAGTTGCTTGAGTTTCTTTCCGGCTCGTCGATTTCGGGAGCCGGTTTCGAGGTTGTTGATCGTGTCGTCCCATATCTTGCTTCGTAGCATCTGCTGTCGTTTCGGCGTGCTTCCGAGGTCGAGCGGTTTTGTCGCGTCGTCAGCTTGTGCACCTGGCTCAGCGGCGGCCAGGTGGGTCAGCAGGAGGTGAGCGATCAGCACGAGGCAGAGGTAGCGTTCGATGCCCCGGTACCGTAACACTTGGTAGTCGCCCAGTCCCAGATACTGCTTCGACTCTTTGAATAGCACTTCGATCGGCCAGCGATTCAGATAATGAGACAACACACGTTTGGCTCCCCAACGGGTCGCGTTGGTGGCCATGCAAATCCAACTCTTTTCGCGCGGGCGTCGGCTGAAGACCAACTTCACGCGTCCCAATTTCGAAAGCCGGCCGACACGCTCGGCCAGACGGTAGCTCTTGCCTTCCACGGAGGTCCAGCGTCCGTCCCGTTTCAATACGTTGGGGCCATACTTGCCCAGTCGTCGCTTGTCGCGGTCGCGACCATCGGGAAAGAAGTTGCGGTTCTTCTTGGCCACGCCCACGTAGTGATACTTCTTCGACTCGCAGGCCCGCGTCACCACGGGGCACAGATAATAGGAGTCGAACAAGACCATTACGTCGGTCAGTGGCAAGTCTTCGATGATCGTGCCGACCATGTCGGTCAGCTTGCAGTACTCGACCGACTCGCCCTCGTACGAGGACTTGTGGGTTGCGTCGGCGAACGACTTCGTCACCCACAACCGGGCGGCATAAGGGATCACGACGTCTCGAAAGATGATCGCGCAGCCCAGGATCGTATGGCCTTGGGCGTACACTTTTTCGGCATGGAGAAAGATCTTGGAAACGGCGTCCATCAACTTGCCGCGTTTTCGCTTCTGGGTATCATCGAAGACCACGTTGACCGCCATGCCCGACTTCCAGCCCAACTGCCGGAGCGTATCCAGGGCCGTCTCGGCCAGGACTTCCGGCGCGTTCCAATGGGCGTGAGTCAGAAAGAACCCCACCGACTGCCGGGTGCGATGGTTTCGGCATGCCGCCTCGATCTTCCGCAAACTGCGTCGTCCGTGCATCGCAGCCAAGGCGACAACCACCCGCCAGAAGTGGGCGAAATGGCACGAGCCGACCATTTTTCGGGCCCGCCGAAAGAACCTCTTGCAAAACGGTGGAAATCTTCCGATCCTGGGCATTGGGTCTATCCTCCATGGCCTCGTCCCGGCTCAAGTCGGGAAGGCGCCCTTTCGGGCACACAACTATGTAGGATAGACCCGTTTTCATCGGTTTTTCCAGCCTGCTAGCATCGCTGGCTTTTCAGTTTGAGTAAACCTAGTCATAGGAGTGACCTTCCTACAGCAGTTGAGCGGCATGTACTTGCCGCGACCCCGATGATAGCCCTTGGTTGCTAGTTTGTCACGCGATTTTCGTCGTGACAAGCAGTTTCCGCCTAGGGATCAAGCCGCGTCGGTTCCGGTCACTGTTGCGAGGAAATACCCACTCTCGGCGTCCTGGTCCGTGGTCGGATTCGTGTTGGGTCGCGCTTGGTCGTTGCTGTCGCGTAGCGCGTCACTGTCCTATCAAAGGACCGATTCTCAGCTCACCCCTCGCCACGTGATTCCGCATAGTGAACCTGCATCCCGCTCATCATCCAATTCTCTGCCCCTCGGCACCCGCCCTCCGGGCACAAAATCCGCCATTTCGTAACTCGGGCATCCGAACGGAAGGAAATCTCCACGCCCACCTGGTCCTTTTCGGCCTGGACGGTTCGCCGGCGGAGGCGGTAGGTTGGCTTCGGTAGCATCGCGCAAGGATTAGCTTGCAGCGGTGCTCGCTCTTGCGTGTTGGCTGTTTCCCCAAGGAAGGGAAGACGGCCCTCTTCACACGCAGCGATCACCAGGACCTCGGATTGAGAGGGTGTTTGGTTGATCGCGTCTTGTGTTATTCGGCAGGTGGAGGCCATGTTGCGAGCCGGTCGGCTGAGCCGGCGGGCGATCGCCAGGACAGCCGGGATCAGTCGGACCACGGTGGGCAAGGTGGCGGCCGGCATGGTCACCTCGGCGGCCAGGCTGCGGCACGAGGATGCGGCCAGCCAGAAGCCGCTTCTGAGCCAAGTTGAGCCCTTTCGCTGCCCGCGTTGCGGCGGCATGTCGGCCACGTTCCCGTGCGCGAAGTGCTATGTCGAGGCCGTCACGGAGGGCAATCGGCCCCGGACTAACGGCAACGGCCGCGTTGCGATCGGGCTCGATCTGCTGCCGGAACACGACCGGCGCTATCGGGAGATCCGGCGACGAAGGGAGGCGGTGGCGGCCGATGGCTGAGTTCTTGTCGATCGAAACCGAAGGCCACAAGATCGCCACGGGCGACGTGCTTCTCTTTCGGGCCGGGACGAATCCGCTTTCCCGGCTGATCTCCGGCGCCGGCCGGGGGCGGCATTGCCATGCGGCGATCGCCACCTGGTGGAGCGGGGATCTGTTCTGCCTGGAGGTCCGCGAGTGGTACGGCGGCCGGGCCATTCTCTTGGAGCGGGAAGTCGCCCGGCGGCCCGGGCTGATCGACGTCTACCGCCTGGTCAACGAGTTGCGAACGCCGGGGAGAGTTGCCGGGCCGATCGTGACGGGCCCGGAGTTCGACATGCTGCCGGTCGTCGCCAAGATGCGTCGCTTTGCCGGCGGCAACTACGGTTGGTGGAGCGTGCTGCGGGCCGCCCTCTATCACCTGCCCATTCTCCGGCTTGCTCTCAAGCCAATGACCGACGACCAGATGGAAAACGGCCATCCTCCGTACTGCTCTCAGGCCGTTTCTTATTCCTATCGCGCCGGCGGCGGTGTCGACCTGGTGCCCAACTCGGCCGACTGCGTGACCGAACCTGCGGACCTGGCCCGGTCCGGCCTCCTTCAATACAAGTTCACCTTGCGGCCGTGACGGCCGTGCCACTTTCCCCAAGGAGTCGTTGCTGTGAAAAGCCGAATCATGATGTTCAGCGTGCTCGCTGTTCTGTTTGCCAGCCTGTTTGTGTCGCACCTTCCCGCCGAACCGCCCACGCAGCCGGAGGCCGTGGTTGTCTGCCAGACGCTCGCCCCGCCGTTGCCCACGGCCGCCACTGACCAGGCCGCCGGCGACGCGACTGTCGACAAGGACAAAGACGCCGTCGACGGCCTGACCTGGCGTGAGCGGCGGAAGCTCGGCCTCACGCGCATGAACGTCGCCCGGGTGACGATCCGTCTGAGTCGGCAGGGCGAACTGCCGTCGACTGACGGTCTGAGCGGCGAGGACCTGGACGCCGCCCGGGCTGAAATCAAGGACGCCGTTTCTGCCGAGATCATGGCGGAGAACCCGGAGGCCTGGGCCGCGTTGATCCAATCGAAGACGGTGCAGGATGGCGACGGCCGGGACTGGCAGGCGTTTCTGGACGCCCTCGCGTCGTTCTTTGAGCGGCTCATGCCGTTGATCGAGCAGCTCATGGAGTGGTTCGGTACGTTTGCCCACGATGCAACGTTCACCCCCACCACAACCGTGGCCGATTGTGTGCCGGTCGTTTCCCCTCCGCTCGCCATGGCTGCCTGATTGCTCACTCCTTCACGTGATGGGTTCTTCGCGGCGGGGGTGAAAGGCGCCGTCAGATGGGTTGCCCTCGAAGTGGGCTGCCCTGGAAACGGGGTTGTCCTGGAAGACGAAACCAGGCCATCTGCGAGTGGTCCCCGCCCGTGAAGATCCGCTCTTTACCTTGGAGAACTGAATCATGCGTTTTCTTGTTTCCCTCCTGCTCCTGGCCGCGATCGCGGCCGCGGCCCCGGGCCAGTCGATCGACGGACCGGACGAAGTCGACGCCGGCAAGCCGGTCTGGTTCTCGATCACCGACGTGCCGGAAGGGGCGTCGGCCGTGTTCTTCCCGACCGGGCAGTTGACCGTCGACGGCACGAAGATCGCCTCCAACCACGCCCTGTTCTGGACGGACACGGCGGGGTCCTATCCCGTTTTCGGTGTGGTGACGACGGTTACCGTCGACTGGGACGCGAAGACCGCGAGCATCAAACAGGTGCCCTTGAGTAAGACCGTGACGGTGACCGGGGAGGCGCCGTCGGGGCCCTTTCGTGAATCCCTACGCCTCGCCGGACGAAACGTGGCAGGAGGCGGTGGCGGGGATCCTGTCGACGTCGCCCCCGAGGGACTATGCGACGGACCGCTCTGCCCGATTCAACCGCCTGGCGGCAACTGTAGCGGAGGGCAGTGTCGGAACTGTCGGTGAGCTGTGGGAGCTGATGGCGGCCGAGAAGGCCGAGGGCACCTGGCCGGCGACCAAAACGGCCGTGGCCGGCGTTCTCCAATCGCACCTCGGCCAGGCTGACACGACGCTTGACCGGGCCGAGGCAAAGGAGCTGCTCGCGGCGATCGCCTGGGCAATCATGGAGGCCTCACGATGAGTCGTTTCTTGGAACGCGAATTTGCCAAACTCGGCCGGCCGCAACCGGTCGACGAGCTGTTGCGCCGCGGCGTTCGCTATGCGCCGGATGCCGAACCGAACTTCGGCTACGCCTACACGGCCCCGCGGTCGCCCTTGGCGGCCCGGCCGATTACAGAGATCGCCCCGCACATCCTGGACCAGGAGCCGCGGGACACGGTCCTCTGGCCCTACCTGTTCCAGGTCTTTCCCGATTGGACCTGGGGCGAGCAGCCGACCGGCGATTGCACGCGATGGATGAAGCAGCACGAGCTCGACGTGCTGTACGCGTGCCTCCATGCGTCCGGCTCGATCGAGGCCCCGGAGGCTCAAGTGGCAGGGGAGGCGAGCTACGCACTGGCCAAGTGTGAACTGGTCGACTCCTACCGGTACCACGGCGCCGGCTCGACGGGCTGGGCCCTGGCCAAGGCAACCCGGGATTTTGGCCACCTCTGGCGAAAGCGCTACGTGGTCGACGGCGACGAGTATGACCTGACGCACGAGACGGACTACTCGATCCCCTGGGGCGACCGAGGCAAGGGGCTGCCCGATGGCTTGGAGCCTTATGCGGCCGAGAACCGCTCGGGCGATTTACTCGAGGTAGCTTCACCGGAAGAGATGGGGAAGCTGATCCAAGCAGGCTACCCCGGTGATTACTGCGGCTATACGTACTGGGCTCGTGAGCGGGGCGAGGATGGGATCGGTACGCGGTTTTCGAGCGGTTGGCACGCCGTGACGGCCACGGGCGTTCGCTGGGACGACGACGGCCAGGTCCTCGCGCTGTGGATCGCCAACACGGGCCACGGCAACCACTGCTCCGGGCCCGTCGGTCCGTTCGCCGTTCCGGATGTTTATGCCGAGTGCGGCGGCTGGGTTCCTCGCAAGCTCCTTGAGCCGGTCTATAGCGCCGGCGATTGCTACGCCCACACCGTGATCGGAACACCGATCCAAAAGCTCCCCGCCTGGGACGAGGCCTTGAGCTGGCTATGACTCGCATCACGACCACCTACCGCGGCCTGTCGGTCCGGGAGCCGGCCCCCTACGGCGAGGCCGGCGCGGCCTGGCAGGCCAACTTCGTCGCGTTGGCGGATCGGATTGGGACCCACGTTGAGGCCGACGCCGATCCGACGGTCGACGACGACGAGGTCGGCACGGCCGGCAACCGCGCGGTGATGGCGCTGTCTACCTGGCGGAACACGTCGGACGATAGCGTCTGGCAGTGTATCGACGCGACCGAAGGGACGGCCGTGTGGGTGCGGTTGACCGGTGTGGATTGGACGGCCGCAACCGAAAACCTCCACACCGAAGGCAGCGTCCAGGCCGACGCCGGAATTGGCGCGGGAGGGGAACCTGTCGATGGCTACTCGCTTGCCGTCCGACAATCCTCGGACTCCGCCGCGATCAGGATCTGGGGGCACCGACATTGCGAACCATGCGTCCATGTACGTCGACGCATCCGGAGCGTTTCGCCCGACGTCCACGGGGAGCCTGTTCTGGACGAGCGGCGGATACTTTGCGTTCAGTTCCGGGGCCGGGCGGCCATCTGTACAACTACATCGGCGGGTACTGGTATCTGCGCGACCGGGACGCCTCCAACGCAATCCGCGTGCAAATCGACTCGGCGGCAACGCCATATCCGGGCCGCCTGGTCATTCCCGAGGATGCCGACAACTCGATCGTCCTCGGGGCCGGCAACGACGCCAAACTTGGATACGACGGCTTGCAGTTGGTGGTGGAGGCCTCGGGCGGCGTCTACATGCCCCAGGACCTGGTCATCGCCCCCGGCTCGTCCGTCACGCCGGCCAACAACGGCGACGTCGCCTTCGAGCTGACCAACGACACGACGCTCACGATCCGGGCGAAGGGCTCGGACGGCGTCGAGCGTTCCGCTGTCTTGGACCTGTTTTGAACCACGTGAGGTGAACCGTGAGCGACATTCCCGCGATTGATGCAACCGAGCCCGTGACGGTCGAGCCCACCGAGGCGAAGACCTATCCCAAGCTCTATCCGGTGCTGCTCGTCTATCGGTATCTGCCCGAGGGCGAGACCTACCGACCGATCATGCAGCGGCTCACGCTCGCGCCGGCCAGGCTCGAAGACGACGGCTCGATCGACGTGCTGCTCGACGCGGCCAGCTACACCCAGTTCGACAACGTGGACATGCGCACCGAGCGGGAACGATCGCCCGTCTTTCGCGCGATGATCGACCAATTCGTCACGGTCATGGGGCAGATGTCAAACGAGCGGACCCTGCGGTTGGCAATCGAAGCGGCCAAGGCGGCGGATCCGGAAGCAGACACGAGCGAACTGGAGGCCGCCCTGGCAACCGTGCAGGCGGCGCTTGAGATCGAGGCCGAGCAGTGAGCAGCCCGCCCAGTGGAGACGGGCTTGTTTGGTCAGAGGTTGACCCACTGATCTGGTCGCAGGTGGACGGTCTGCGGTGGACCAGGCCCACGCGGTTGGCCTGTGAGGCGGCCGCGATCGGCGGCTTGGGCATTGCCGCCGGCCAGATTGCGGGCCTTGCGGGCCAGGCCGCGGCCCTTGGTGGGGTGGTTGTCGAGGCAGGATCGATGAGGTGACGTATGAGCTACTACGTGAAGAACGACCTGGTTGCACTCGGAGCGAAGCCGCCCTTGCGTTGCCGGGTCGCCTACGACGGCGACTACGTCACCCAGGATATGGTCTCGGCCGCGAGCTATTCCGTCTACCGTCGGCTCGTATGCGGAACATGGGACGCGATCGACGGCCACACCGACGTTGTACTCGACGTGACCGCCGTGATCTTCGACGAGCTGCAGGGCTGGGACGTGGACGACACGGGATACAACGTCGAGGTGTCGCTGTCTTCCGACCTGGCCTCGCCCTTCAGCCAGTGGGACGCCGTCTACCTGGTGGCCGTCACCCTGGAACTGGTCGACGGCGTGGTCGACGGTTTCGGCTGGCTTCTTCGAACTCCAAGCCTGTGAGGCAATCATGACCATTGCAAACTGGATCGCGCTGGCCGTCTTCGTTCTGGCGGCCCTTGGCATGGGCGGCTCGATCCTCTGTTTCCTCATGCGGATCGCCGAACGGCTGGGCACGATCGCCACGTCGCTCAAGCGGATCGAGCAGGACCTGACCAACAACCAGGCCGAGCACCACGAACTCCACGCGGCCGTCAGCGAACATCGCGCCCGGCTCGGCGAGCATCACGTCCGCCTCACCACGCTGGAAGAGGCCCGGCGGAGCGAGGCTCGGCACCCCAATGGGGGATGAGATTTTGCGGGTCCTTCCTGGCAAAAAGAAAGCGCCAAGGGCCCAGGGAACAGTGGGCGTGTTCGGTAATGTTGGTTGGTTGGGCAGCAGGGCTGCCGACCAGTGCGAGCTACCGCTCGGTTGCCGGGGGGCGCTCCCGTTGGTCGCTTTCTCGTTGGTTTGGTTCAGGCCTTTGAGCGAACCTGCAGCAGGGCCGCTAGCCCCAGTAGCTACCGGGCGCCGCACGGTTGCCCAAACTACCAGGCGGCCCCCCACTCCAAAAGTCCCGTGCGGCGTCCGGGCCCCATCTTTTCCAGCGTATATCGGAAGCCAGTGACACAAGCAAACCCACCTAACGACGACAACCGGCGGGCCGGCGACAAACACCGCGACGCCGAGCGGGCCAGGCGGCGCGAGTCGACCAAGGCCGCCCAGGACGTGGCGCCGATCCCGGGCCCCGAGGTCGAGGATCCGAAGCGCCGGGCCCGGGCCGAGAAGAGCCTTCGCGTCTTCGCCGAAAGCTACTTCCCTGGCGCGTGCCATTGGAACTGGTCGAAGGACCATCTGAAGGCGATCGAGTCGACCGAGCGGGCGATCCGTGACCGGCTCCTCTTCGCGCTGGCCATGCCCCGCGGCTCGGGCAAGAGCACCTTGTTCCGGATCGCCGCCCTATGGGCCATCCTCACGGGCCAGTGCCGCTTCGTCTGCCTGATTGCCGCCACGGCCGACAAGGGCAAGGACGAGCTGGACAAGATGAAGAGCATGCTCCGCTTCAATGCGGAGCTGTGGGCCGATTTCAAGCGGGAGCTGCACGCGATCCGCGAGCTGGAGGGCGAGCCGCGGCGGTGTCGGGGCCAGACCTTCGAGGGCGAGCCAACCCAGATCGCCTGGGGTGAGGGCAAGATCGTCTTTCCGACGATCCCCGGCAGCAAGGCCTCCGGGGCGATCCTGACCGGTTGCGGACTCTCGGGCGGCGACATCCGCGGTCAGTCCCACGTTTCGGCCGACGGCGACACGGTCGTCCGGCCAGACTTGATCCTGGTCGACGATCCCCAGACCAAGGAATCCGCTCGAAGTGCGACCCAGACGCGGAAGCGAAGCGACCTGATCAACCACGACGTGCTGGGCATGTTCGGGCCCGGCAAGCGACCGGCCGGCTTCGCCGCCATGACCGTGATCGAGCCGGGCGACCTGGCCGACAAGATGCTCGACCAGGACGAGTCGCCGCGTTGGGGCGGCCAGCGTTGCAAGATGCTCTACGCGATGCCCAAGAACGAGGCGGCCTGGGAGAAGTATGGAGACATCCGCCGGCAGTGCCAGCGGGCCAAGAGCGGCTTCGCGCGGCTCAACAAGTACTACCTCGCGAACCAGGCCGAGCTGGAAGAGGGCGCCGAGGTGGCCTGGCCGGAGCGGAAGGAAGACGACGAGCTGACCGGCCTGCAGCACGCCATGAACCTCGCCCTCGACGATTGGCGGGCATTCCAGGCCGAGTACCAAAACGATCCGGAACGGGATGACGACGGCGTGGAGCGGCTCACGGCCGACGACGTGGCCGGCAAGCTCAACGGGCTGGGCCGCTACATCGTCGCCCGGGCTCGAGAGAAGATCACCGCGACGATCGACGTCCATGACCACCTGCTCTACTACCAGGTCGTGGCCTGGTCGCAAGGGTTCATCGGCGACGTGATCGACTACGGGACCTGGCCCAAGCAGCAGAGCCGGTATTTTCAGATGCGCAAGGCTCGCGTGAAACTCATCGACGTGGCCCCCGACGGCGCCGACATCAACGGAGCGATCCTCCACGGGCTGGTGGAGCTGACGGGCGAGCTGCTCACGAAGCAGTTTGTCCGCGAAGACGGCGAGGCGATGCACATCGACCTGGTCGGCATCGATCGCGGCTACAAGCCCAAGCTCGTAACCGAGTGCATCAAGAGGAGCGAGCACGCCGCACGCATGCGGCCCGTCCGGGGCGACGGCATCACCGCAGCCATGAAGCCCATGGACGAGTACAACGACGTCGACGGGACCCTTGTGGGCGATCACTGGCGGATGGACCCGGTCAAGAAGCGGGGCCAGATCCGCTACATCCACGCGGACGTCAACTACTGGAAGTCCTTCTCCCACCGATGCCTGGCTACGCCGCTCGCCACGCCGGGCTGCGTCTCCTTCTGGGGCAGCAAGGACGACACGCACCGTATGTGGGCCGAGCACATCGCCGAAAGCGAGTACTTCGTTCGCACGGAAGGCCGCGGCCGGACCGTCGACCAGTGGGACCGGTTCAGCAATCAGCCCGACAACCACGGCTTCGACACCCACGTCTACAACCACGTGTTGGCCTCCTTCCTCGGCATCGTCGAGGCCACCACCAGCAAGATGCGCCGCGCGAAGAAACGGCCCCGCCGCCGCGGCCGGAAAGTCAGCTACCTCGGGAAGTAGTGGGCTATGAGCGTTGAGCAGTGAGCTATGAGCTGTCGAACGGCCGTGGCAGCTCGCTGCGAGTGGTTCATTGCCGACCGTTTGTCACTCGCTGTTCATCGTTCAATGTCATTGCTCACTGCTCAAAGCTCAAAGCTCACAGCTCCCCGACCCCAACGGGGTCCATACAACACAGCCCAGGGTCAGCGATCGTGGCTACGCCGCGGAGCGCCACCCTGGGTGATGATCCCGTAGCCACAACCAACGCTGAAGGCGTTGTACACCCGCCACCACTACCGCCCGTCCCCACCGTTCCGGAAAGGTATCCATCATGGCCAAGAAACGCGTCAAGAAACCGCGAAGCACGGGCAACCGTCCCGCCGCGAAACCTGCGGATCCGCCTCGTCCGGGGCGGCCGCCGGGGACGCCGAATCGGGACTACAGCAGGGTGGTGTCGGTGATCGGCACGCAATGCCCGCACTGCAAGAGCGAGCGGGTTGTCGTGGGCAAGCGGGTTTACCCGTCCACCTACCACGACGGTCGGCGGATCGATCGGCAACGGATGATCTGCCAGGCCTGCGGCCGCGGCTTCACACGACTCACCCACGTGGCCGTTGCAGAGTAAGAATTCCCTCCCCAGCGAAGCGAGGGGGAGGGCTAGGGAGGGGCCGCAGCTTCAGACGGCGCACCAATACACCAACAACAACGGGGCATTTTCACTTTTTGAGAAAAGGCGGGCGGCCGAAAGTAGCAGCTCTCGACCGCCCTGGGCCCGTCGATCTGGAAAGGAGATCAACGTGCCGTAGGCACATGGAGTCTTCACTGATGACGGACGCACAAGGAACCATAGGTCACACTTCAGCACGCGCGAAAAAAACGCCGGAGGAACTGCAAGAAAAGTGGGGCGTCGAGCCGGGCCAGCTCTGGCTGATTCCCGCGAAGAACGGCTGGCATCGCCTGCTTGTCGACGACGCCACGAAAGAAGAGAATCTCGACCGCCTCCTCGGCGGCCGCCGGATCGCCACCGTCGCCACTGATCCGCCCTATTCCAGCGGCGGGTTGTTTGCGTCGACGCGGCAGAAAGGAAGCGTGAGCAAGTACAAACAGAGCGACGCAAAGGTCGAGTACCCCGAATTCCTCGGCGACACGCGGGACCAGCGATCGTGGACCCGTTGGATGGCCAACTGGCTCCAGGTCTGCCTGGCCCGGTCGGAACCGAGCGCGTACCTCTTCACCTTCACCGACTGGCGACAGATGCCCGCCACGACGGACGCTCTGCAATGGGCCGGCTGGACCTGGCGTGGCACGAACGTCTGGGACAAGGGCGGCGCGTCCCGCGCCCCGCACTGCGGCTACTTCCGCCACCAGGCCGAGTACGCCGTCTGGGCCACCAACGGCCGCGTCCCCCGCAAAGAAAGCGGCGGCCACGCCGGCGTCAAGTTCTCCCCCTCACCCCGCGACAAGAAGCACGTCGCCCAGAAACCGCTTGAGGTGATGGAGTGGCTTCTGGAGATCAACTCCGGCCTCGTCGTTGATCCGTTCGTTGGTAGCGGGACCACGATCCTTGCAGCCGACAAGCTTGGCCGGCCTTGCTATGCAGCGGAGATGTCGCCGGCGATCGCGGCAGTGTGTTTGGAAAGGTTGGCTGGGGTGGGGAAGCGGCCGAGGGTGCAAGCGTGAAGACCCGTGCGGTCAACGGCTGATGATTCCCTGCATCTGCCAGCCCGGAAAGAGAAACTCGCTACTCAGAGCGACAATGAAGTCCGCGATTGGGCAAATGGTTTGCGTCACATTCCTGCCTTTCTTGATTTTCGGACGTCTGCCGACATCTCACTTGGAGTTGCCCTCGTCGGAACCAAGTCGCTGCAAAGCGCGACCTCGACGACCGGCCGAGATCATTCCAATATTCCTTTCAGTCTTTCCTGCACATCTACCGGCAGTTGTTCAAAAGACAAGCCGAATTCTCTCTCAAGCAATCGAACGAGTTCGTCCTGTGACATCGCCTCCTCCTCGGTTGACCGATCAAGCAGCGTGCCCAGCCTTTGTGCCTCATCGTCGGAATGAACCACGCCCTGAAATCGCAGTTCGGTGGCACGTTCCTTATAGTTCAGATGATACCGCCCGATCCCACGATGCATTATTCCGGCGAGGCGGAGCAGTCTGCAATTCGTACGGTCCAACAAGACGTCATCAGGCTTCCGCCAGTCAACCTCCCGGGAAATCGTCTTCATGATATCGTCTTCACCGGGATACCCGTCAAAAAGAAAGAACGGCACCACCAGAGGCGCGAAGTCCGATGAAGCTTGATCGAAGAACGCCTCCCATTGGGCATACAGCTTTCGTTCTTCTCGTGTCACGAACCCAGCATCGAATCCCCCTTGAAAGGCGCGGTGTTTGTACCGTCGCAGAATCGACGCGTGATCGAGTTCGGCAAGTGGCGTGGAAACATCTCGGATGGCATTGAGCGACCATTGGATGGCGTCCGTGCAATCAAGGCATTGGTTTGGGGTCAACCCGAAGAACACGAGTGGAATGCGCTCCTGGATCGCGACCGCATAGACGCGAATCAGGTGGGAACGGAGGCAGAGGCGGCAAAAGGAGTTTCCTGCCATGAGGAAGTTGCGGCGGATATTCCGTGTTTCCGCTGGCGGCGCCAGGCGTCTGAGTTCCGCGCCCACATGGGAAGCGGCTCGTCGTACATTCTCGATGGCCTGATCATTTTGCTGCTCAAGGTCGTCCATCACACAGAGCACGTTTGCCTGATAGTGCCCACACAGTCTCAGGAGCATGTAGGTGCTGTCCTTCCCGCCGCTGCACGCCACCACAGCCTCGCGTTTGGACTTTCCCCGTGCCTCCTGCAGTTTCGCGTGGAGTAACTTGCGAAGTCTGGGGTAGGCTACAAGGAGTTCTTTGTTCTCTTGGTACACTTTGCATGCAGAACAAATGCCGTCAGCTCCGAGGTGGCAATCCAAGAAACCTGCCGGATAGGTGCAAATGCGGCAACGTCTTGTTGTGTCAATTAACTCGATTGCATAGGCTGCGCGAAACGACTCCTGGAAAAAACGAACCGTGTCAGAATCCCACGAATACACACCGTCGCAGTCCCCCTGGGATTCATGGAAGCCCGGGATCATCCTATGGAAAGCGTCACGAAAGACATGATCCCAGTCCCCGGGATTGCTCAGCGGAATCACCTCCCGCAACAGCGACGTAACTTCGTCTCGTTTTGCCGTCCAGGTGCCGTTTCCACGGTAGATTTGCAGTGCGTCGTCGACCGTCTGTTTCAGGAGGTCGACGATGATCTCATCCAATTCGCTGACACGTATTCCACCTTCCGACTGCAGGAGAGCCACCGTCACGCCAACGCCACTTCGAACTCCACCGGAGAAGGAACCATCGCGTATTCTGCTGCAAGAGCAGGAGGGACTGCGTCTCTGAGCAATCATTCTCGTGGCCTGGTGTTCTCTGGCCAGATCCAGGGTCGCCTTCGCGCCTTGGATCATGAGCTCAGTGCGATCTTCTCCCTCGTTTGTCATGACGTGAGCACGGCCAGCGAGAGCGTCCACCCCGTCGCCGCCAACCAACTCCATCCGATTCCTCGGAGTCGGCAGTCCTCCCAATTCCTCCGGGCAGGCTGCAACCACCACGCAGCCCAAACGTTCGATCAGCCAGGGCTCCAGCCTTCGGGTTGCCGCAGTCCCGTCGTACTGGCAAGCGTACCCCAGCAGGCATTTGCTTACGATAACTGTCTCGGCAGTCATGGCGTTCTCTGTGAAGCTGGGTTGATCCAGGGGTTCTTTCTGTGCCATTCGACGATATGCTCAGTATATGTGTTGAGGAAGACGGTGAATTCGCCGCGAGCAGCTCCCTCAAGGAGTTCCTCGGGGCTTCTCCGTTCCATTGTTCGAAGCTCCCAGAGATCCGCTTCACCGACGTCCACGATGAACAGGATCGCGAAAAGCTGGTACCGGCCTCGACCAACGACAAATGGTCCCGGTACATAGCGAATAGGCTGGTCGACGATCCCGACGCTCAGCTTTTCGCGAAAGCACCGCTTGGCAGCCCTTTCGCCAATCGCCTTCAACTCGTCCGGTTCTATGCGCCCGCCGATTTGCAGGTTTCGTTTTGTCGCGAATGACTCCGCCAAAGGCTTGAGATGTTGCTTCCAGAACGTGGCATCGCTCATCTCTTGATCGAGAACCTTGTAATGAGCCAACTGCATCTCAAACACAGTCTGCCTGTGAGCCTGGTCCGGTTGGTCGGGGAAGAAATCTTCATCGTTCACTTTCCGCGACACCACGCCCAGCTTCGTGAATTGGTCGCTTGCGTTGGATTCGTTTCGTTGCAGCAGCCAAAACCCGTCCTTGTATCTCACGATCGCGAAAACACAGAAATGCGCAGGATTGCCCGCTTCCTTGTTTGGAAACGTGAATTCCTGCCATCTGCTCTGTGGGATGATGCATGAGTAACAGAAACCGGCGCCTTCCGATTCAGAATCGTCAAGATGGCCGACTACGTTGGCTGCAAACAACGGCGTGCTCATCGAGCTGATCTTCTCGAAAGTCTCAGCGAGGGCGAGGCATGGCGAGGACTTCGCTTTCCGGGGGCACGTTTCACAGGTCAGAGGTTGCGACTTGTCAGGGCCGCATCCTACGGCCGGACCCGTCTTCGCCGTGGGGCATAAATAGTAGGCTCTGCATGGAGGATAATCGGGTGACAGGTTGATGTAGCAGCTTGTCTTGACGTCTTTTTCCGGCAGGATGAAGGCAACGCGGACGTGTTTGTCATCATACAACTGTCCCACAAAAGACAGCAACGACTGCGAATGGCGAATCTCTACATGCTGGGCCTTGAAGTCGCTCTCGAGCAGGAATTGCCGTACAGCACGAACGCCGCTGTCCCAGTGTTGTTCCCGGCTCTGCAAGGCCTGAAACTCGGTACCGCGGTCGGCTGGATCTCTCACATGTCGCAGGAGATTGCGGGCAAGGAAGATGATCGTCAGACTCGTCCACTTCTTCCCCTTGCGGGCCTCCCATGCCTTCCGCAAGTGCTCCTGAAGTCCGCCGTTGGTGATCCCGACGATTATGACGCTCTCGGCCTGAGCCAGATGGTCCACGAATGCATCCTTGCCACAGTCAAAGATGTTGGGGGGCCCGCCATCGGGGAGCGGCACAGGGGCCCCGCCGTCGTCAGGAACGGCTCGCGGTTCGTCAATCAGGAACTGGAGAATGTCCAACGCAGCCCTGATGGCAAACAGCTTTCGCTCTTCCGATAGGTGCGGATGATTGATCATCCGAACGATATAGTGCAGTCGGACATACAGGAAGTGTCGTTGGGCCTCGTCGATGTCGTCGATCCCCATATCTGCGCAGGCTTGCGCGGAGAACTCTCGGAAAACGGATAGCAGCGAATAGAGCCGGTACAACTTGGGCTGAGACACTTTGTAGGCTTCAATGCTGCGGCTCTGAATCCAACGGTTGTGGACATCGGTCCAGGCCTTGAGCATGCCCGGACGGTTCATGTCGAAAGCCGACTCGGGCAGAATAAAACGTTCGAACTCGATGGAGAGCTTGCCGATGTCGAATAGGGCGTGACGATCGGGCTTGGGCGACATCTGGCCCAGGTCGATGAACACAACGTCGTTTCCTAGAGGCTCTCCGACAAGGACATTTCCGCCGTTGAAGTCCCCGTGGACCTCGGCGATCGGGACTTTGACCAACGTGCTGTCAATGCTCCTGGCATCGAGCTTGTTTTCCCGGATGAACCCCAGCAACCTGCGGATCTCCCTCTTGCGGATCCCGATTTCCGCCGCGAGATCACTTCGGGACGAGAATACCTGCCACACATTCTCCAGGTATTGAGAGTGAAACGCCGTCTGTTCAAGGGGCTTGGCGACGTCAGACCATGGGTGTGCGTCGACAAGCTTATGATGCAACGGGATTTGTCGGTACTTCTCCAGGACGCCGGCAACCAACTCCTTTCCATCCTCAAAATCGAAATCACTCGCCTCAAACATCCCGGAAAGAAGCCGTTTGAAAGTCGTTCTGTTGCCAGAAACGCTTCCCTTCGTGGCGTCGGCGTACATAAGACAGAGCCAATACTCGTCCGGACTGTCCGCAGATGTATAAGGAACTACCTGGTGACCTGCGAGCGTGATCACCGTGGCGGATGAAGCTTGCCTGATCGACAACTTCAAGCGGGCAGCCGCATCGCCATCAACGACTCTCGCCGCCTCGGCAGTGTCTCGAAATTGCCTTAGTTTCACAACAACGGACTGGTCCGCGTCGTTCTCGCCGTAGAACAGACGGAGAACCTGAAATCCTGAAAGCCCCGGTTCGAGAATCGCGATCGTGACGCTGTTGGCGCTGTCAGGCAGCGTCTTGTCGAGAATCAGTTCGATGCGTGGCGTGTCCAGTCCCAGGCTCTCCATGCGTTCGATACGCCAATCATCAAGATCGTGCCACGCGAACTTCATTGCGTTCCCCCCCATTGTCGGTTTGAAGCCGTGCTCAGTTGAATTGGCTGTCGCCAGCGCACCCAGTATGGGGCCCGCTGAACTCGTTGGCAATCCCGTCTTCAAGCGATCTGCCAGTATGTTTTGGGGTGCAGAAACGTGGTCGTGCCAAGTGACTCCGGACAAAATGTCATGCGTCGCGAGCGCAACTGGCTAAGATTACCAGGGAGCGTATCCTGAGCGTGCAGGGGATCTCGCCCGCCTTTTTCTCCAGCTGCACCTGCTATTAATGCATATACATCTGTCACGTTGGACAGGATCTGACTGGGGCGGAGGGTATCATCTGGGGGTCGTGTCGGTGCGACGGGGGTCGGCGGGCGAGCGGGCTGCCGGAAAAGGCTGCCTGGGCTGCCTAGGCTTCCAGCAATCGACACCGGTAAGGACACACGCGGAGGCCCGATCTAGGGGTTTCTGTTGCTTTCGGCTTGCGCATGGATCACATTGATACCCTTCGTGTCTTTCTGCGGTGGTTGTCTGTCATGCCTCACGAATCCCAACTCACGCGCCAGTGGATCCTCCTGCAAACCGTTTCCTCGCGGCGATACGGGGCTACGGTGAAGGAACTGGCTGAGGAACTGGAAGTCAGTGTGAAGACGATCCGGCGGGATCTGGACTCGCTCCAGACTGCCGGGTTACCCCTGGAAGAGACCGTGGTTTCCCACGGACTGAAGCGATGGCGGATCGACCCGGAACGATGGCAGCCGTCGCTCGGATTCGCCTTCGACGAGGCGGTGGCGTTGCACGTGGCCCGGCGGCTTCTCGAACCGCTGGCGGGCACGCCCTTCTGGAATGCCGCCCAGTCGGCCCTCAAGAAGACCCGAGCGACCCTCTCTGACGCGGCCCTGGCCTACATCGACCGGTTCGGTGAGACCTTCCATCGCACCCGTTTTGGCGAGAGCGACTACGCGGGCAAGGCGGCCATTGTCGAACAGCTCAACCAGGGCATCGACGACCGGTGCGAAGTTTTCGTCACCTACCGGTCCCTGCGCTCGACGGAACCGACGACCTACCCGATCCGCCCCTACGGGCTCACGTTCCACCGCGGCTCGCTCTACCTGGTCGGCTGGGCCCCGGACCACGAGCAGATCCGCCACTGGAAGCTCGACCGGATGGAAAACGCCAAGGTGGATGAAGTCCGCTTCACCCGCCCGGCCGACTTCGACCTGGAGGCCCACTTCCAGAACTCCTTCGGCGTCTACGAGGGCGGCGGCGACGTCTGCGTCAAGGTCTGGTTCTCCGGGCAAGTCGCCCGCTACGTGACCGAATCCACCTGGCACCCCAGCCAGCAGCTCACGCCCCAGAAAGACGGCAGCCTCCTGGCGGAGTTTCAGTTGGACGGCACCCGGGAAATCAAGGCGTGGATTCTGAGTTTTGGCCGGCACGCGGAAGTGCTGGAGCCGGAGGAGTTGAGGGGGGCGATGGGGGAGGAAGTGGAAGAGATTGCGAATCGGTACTCGTCCCAAGGTAAGGTTGAAAACAAACATGCCCGATGACAATCACTTCGGACTTGCGTTCTGTGCGCTAACAGGCCACGAGCCGTTTCCGTGGCAGGAGATGCTGTACGAGCGACTAGCCAAAGGTGGGCTGCCACGGTCGCTCTGTATCCCGACGGGATTGGGCAAGACGGCAGTAATCCCCGTTTGGCTTATTGCTCTTGCGGCCCATCTGGACGAGGATTCGCCATTGCGGATTCCCAGACGCCTAGTCTATGTCGTCAATCGGCGCACGGTTGTCGATCAGGCAACGGATGTGGTTGGCAGTTTGCGCGACCGACTCCTGAACGCAGGCGACGCCAGATGGGCTCAGCACGAGAAAGTCCTCACTGACCTTCGAGAACGCTTGCGACGTCTGTCAGGGCTAAGTGAATCGGACGACGACCTACCACTAGCTGTCAGTACGTTGCGAGGTCAATTGGCTGACAATGCCCAGTGGCGAGCCAATCCTGCACGGCCAGCAGTTATTCTAGGCACGGTCGATATGATCGGCAGCCGACTCCTCTTCAGTGGATATCGTTGCGGCTTCAAGACCAAACCGCTCCATGCCGGCTTCCTCGGTCAAGATGCTCTGCTTGTCCACGACGAGGCACACCTAGAGCCGGCCTTTCAGGAACTGCTGACAGCGATCGAGAGGGAACAGACAAAGGGCCGTGCTCCTGATCGGTGGCCGCTGAAGATCATGGAACTGACAGCCACATCTCGGGGAAAGGGAGAAGCGGAAGGATTGACCGACAAGGAAAAGGCCCCTCCCAACGTGCTGCCGGCCAAGCTCACGAAGCCCATCCACTTTGTGTGGCAGCGGCTCAAGGCTCCCAAAGCGTTGGAGATTCGGGCACCGGTTGACGACAAACAGCTTGCCTCAACGATCGCGGGCTTTGCCAGCGACCAGTACGGGAAGTCAAAGCAGGCAGTGCTTGTGTATGCCCGGCTCGTCAAGGATGTCGAGGAAATCGCACGCACACTGCGTAAGACGACAGCGTACGTTGAGACGCTCACAGGCACGATGCGAGGGCTGGAGCGAGATGGGCTGGTGAAGACGCCGGTCTTCCAGCGGTTTCTTCCAAAATCGAGTCGTGATGCGGAGGTTGACATTCCCGACGACGAAACAGTCTACCTGATCTGTACCAGCGCCGGCGAGGTGGGCGTCGACATCTCCGCCGATCATATCGTCTGCGACTTGTCTACCTTCGAGAGCATGGCCCAGCGATTCGGCCGGGTGAACCGCTTCGGCAAAGTTGGCGGCACACGGATCGACGTCTTCCCGCCAGAAACATTCGCAGATACACCGATCAATCAGAGCCGCGAGAAGACGCTCCGCTTGCTGCAACAACTCGATGGCAATGCCAGTCCTTTGAATCTCCGGCAACTCAACGAAGATCACGCAGAGGAATGTCGCGCGGCGTTCGCCCCTGAGCCGGCGATTCCTCCGGCTACCGATATTCTCTTCGATGCCTGGGCGTTGACAACCATTCGCGACAAGATGCCCGGGCGTCCACCGGTGGCAGCCTATCTGCACGGCGTGCCCAATGACTACGATCCGCCGCAGACGTACGTGGCTTGGCGTGAGGAGGTGGGAGAACTCACGGGCGAACTGTTGGAGAACAATCCACCGGACGAGTTGCTTGCCGAGTACCCATTGAAGCCTCACGAGTTGCTTCGTGACGTGTCAGAACGCGTAGCAGAACAGTTGATGAAGCTAGCGAAGCGGAACGGAGAGGATCCGGCATGGCTTCTGCAAGAGGGTGGAGACGTCACAGCGACCACGTTGCTCAATATGGTCGATGGTGACAAGAAGAGAGTCGTGGACCGGCTTGCCAACGCGACCGTTCTCCTGGCTCCCACAACCGGCGGATTGAATCGCGGGATACTGGACGGCAGTCCAGCTCCAGCACGCGACGTTGCGGACGAGTGGTTCACTGACAAAAAGAACACAGAGAAGCGACGGATTCGCGTCTGGGACAATACGAAGCCTTCGAAAGGCATGCGGTGGATACGCAGCATCGACCTGCACCCAGAGCTTGACGAAGACGATGACATTGGCGAGGAAGCCGAGCAAGGACGGCGTTTTTGGCACTGGTACGAATCGCAGAGCGGTGGTGATGGCGAGGGCTCGCGTTTTGTCAGCCAAGTAGTCCCATGGCAGGATCACACCGATGATGTTGCCATGCACGCGCGACGGATCGTCACGGCCTTGCCGCTTACGTCGGAACTGCGGGAGGCTTTGGTCGTTGCAGCGAGACTACATGACCTCGGGAAACTGCGAGAAGTTTGGCAGCGGGATATCGGAAATCCGAACCCCGATGATCCCTGGGCCAAATCAGGAAGCCGATGGCGCGGTCACTGCATTTGCCCGGACTACCGACACGAGTTCGGTTCACTCTTGGACGTGCTTGACGGCAAGTGCGAGCAACAAGCCGAGTTGGATAGTCTGGGCGGAGACATGCTCGACGTGGTCCTCCATCTCGTCGCAAGCGGGCATGGTCGTGCGAGACCCCATTTTCCGCCGAACGAGACGATCGACTACAAGCCGCACAAGCAAGACACGGACGCCGTAGCAGTCGAAGTAGCGCGCCGTTTCGCCCGGCTACAACGTAGATACGGACGCTGGGGGTTGGCCTACCTGGAATCACTGCTCCGGGCTGCCGACTATGCCGCTAGTGCTCAGCCGCAAGTCTCCGAGGAGGAACGATCATGAGTGAGCCCGAATCCGTCATTCGTATTGACGTGGATGTGACGAACCCCGGTCAGTTTTTTGCCTGTTGCGGGTTGCTGGAGATGGCTGACCGGCTGTGGGAGGACGCCGCTATATGTGGGGCGTTCGACTCCGAGATCTTCGAGCTGTCTTCGGAGTTGAGAGGATGCACCTTAGCAGATATCATCACCGCCTTCGTAGAGGCCGAGGCCAGTCAACTGGATGCTAACGATAACGCCGCGTCACCAATTCACCTTGGCGATCCGTTTGATCTTCGCCTGGACTGGTGGCAGAAGGTCGAAGGGACCAACAAGAATCGTGTTGATCTGGGAGGAGGGGATCAGTTGGGCACTTGGGCTGGCCAACAACGTGGCCCGGTGATATTTCGGGTCATGAAGAGTGCTTGTGGAGATATCGAACTTCGCTCGCTACTTGATGACGCTCGAGCCGTATACGACACCAAGGGAGGGAAGGCCAAAAGGAAGACAACTTCTCCTTTCTACTTCGATGCCCGCCGAGAAGAAACCAGTCTTGACATTGGCTTTTCTCCAGATTCGCAGGACATGTCTGTAAAGAGTTACCCGGCTGTTGAGGCACTGGCTCTGGTCGGACTGCAGCGGTTTCGGCCCGCGGTCCGCGGAAATGGCAGGAATCGTTCGTTTCTGTACACGGCATGGGCCGATCCACTCCCGCTGGGGATCGCTATGGCAGCAGTTTCGGGACGATTACCAGTAAGATCCCAGCGCGGCCTCGCTGACGCTCGGCCGCAACCAAAGTGATTGAAAAAGGCGTTCCGCCTTTTGTGAGGTAAATGTTTTTGTAACCGAAAACGTTTACCCAAAAGAGGAACGCCATGAACGCTCTTGTACCACAACATGCGGAACACGTCACGGGAGAATTGAGCGGTTGGGACCGGATTGTTCTTCGTGGCACCTTGCGGATGCTCACCTTTGTGGAGGGTATGATGGGTTATCTCAGTCGTGCGGGGGTTCTGTTGAAGAACTTCGGCGACCATGCCCAGGCCATGACGGCACGATTGATCGACGCCTCGCTGGCGGCGGCTCAAGAAACGGGGCGACCGGTGGAGTATCTTGCGTCGCCCAAAGATCGCAAGGACGAAATCGCCCGCGAGATCGCTATGAATGACGACGTGCAAGACGGGCTGATCTGCGTGTTGACTTGCGTCGAACCCTGCCAGACTTATGACATCTACCGCAACCGCGACAAGAAGAAACTCGAGTTGATATCTCGCACGCGCAAGTGCAAGTTTCTCTACCACTATTGGATCGACCCTCGATTCGGCTTCATGTCGGCCCGAATTCAGACTTGGTTTCCGTTTCCCATCCAGGTCTGTCTCAACGGTCGAGAGTGGCTTTCGCGACGGATGGATGAATCCGGCCTGCCGTACGAGCGGTACAAGAACGGCTTTCCGTGGATCGAGGATTTCGCCAAGGCTCAAACGATCATGGACCGGATGCACAAGACCAACTGGCCAAAGGTGCTCGATGCCGTGGCAAGAAGACTGAATCCCGCGCACGGGCGAATGTTCCGTTCCCAGGGAATGTCGTACTACTGGTCGGCTTTCCAGACGGAGTGGGCCACAGACATTGCCTTCACGTCCTCGGAAGCCTTGGCAAAGTTCTATCCACAACTTACCCGCGGAGCCATTGCCACCTTCGATAGCCGTGACGTCTTGCGGTTCTTGGGCAAACGTCCGGACCGCCGTTATCAGGGTGAGGTGATCAGCGACTACAAGGATCGACCGGAAGGCGTTCGCGTGAAACATCAGGCTTTCGGCAACTCCATCAAGGTATACGATAAAGGCGGTTCTCTTCTGCGAATCGAAACGACGATCAACAACCCCCACGCCTTTCAATCGTACCGTTCGACCGAAAACGACCCGAACGGCCCAAAATCGTGGCGTCCCATGCGCAGGGGCGTGGCCGATATGCATCGCCGCGCCGAGGTGTCTCAGCAGTCCAACGACCGTTATGCCGAAGCGCTGGCGTCGCTCGATACATCCACGCCGGTTGCTCAGTTGGCCGCCAAGGTGTGCCGTCCGACGCGAAAAGACGGTACACGTTACCGCGCCTTGCGGCCATGGTCCGAGCAGGACCGGAAACTCCTGGAAGCGATCAGCGACGGACAACTGGCCATCGAAGGATTCTGCAACCGCGATGTGGCTTCCCGCCTGTATCCCACGAAGTCCGACGACAAGACCCAACGTGCTCGCATTGCGTCGAAGGTCTCTTACCGTCTTCGTATCCTTCGAGCTCATGGTCTTATCCGAAAATCACCCCAACGCCGCCGTTACCACATGACAACCAAAGGCCGCCAAATCGTCACCGCCCTACTCCAAACACAACACGCTACGCTCCAACAACTTAACGCCACCGCTGCCTGATAACTTTGTCAAAAACTTAACGATCTTTGAGGTTAGTAGTACAGGGCACGTTTCGATTCACCAAGCCCTCTCGTGGGGGCGACTATGTCACGATGTTTTCTCGTGCAATACGCGAAAGGAGCAATCATGCCTGAAGAGAGAATCGACCAATTCGATAAATGGCTGCAAGACGACGGCCCCGTCGCTATCATAGTCAAGCAGCCACTGGCACCAGTCGATGACGACGATCCCGTTATCTTCCCTCCGACGTATCCGCTCAACACATGGAATGGGCGTGTCCACACTGTGAGGGAAGGTGACTACCGTGTATCGGTCGAACTACCACCGGATTCCAAGAACGACAAGAGCGAGAATAAGGAAGATCAGAAAGCTGGCTACAACATCGATCGATTTCCGGACGGCACGAACGTTTGCGAGGTCGACAGCCCGCAGTCGCAGAGTAACCGTATCGAACCGCGCTTCAAGGTGCTTGCCGATGGCAAGCTCGTCCCTCAGATCAAGATCCAGGTTGGGACAGACACGGTGAACCTCTTGGACGTCGGCCATCGTGCCGCGGATGCGGTTGTACGTATGTCCTCAATGGCAAGCGAGTTTCACGAGGCGTTCGTCGCAGCCAAGGGGGGCAACTTCTTCGAACTCGCCAAGCATGCTCCGACCTCACTGGTTTTCGGAGTGTGGGACTCACGTTCGACGCACGTCAAGGTGCAGCGCACACTCAAAGCTCATATCCGCGCGACAGATATTTACGAACTTTCTCGATCGGCGCAATATACGCCCGCCACAGACTTCGTCGGTGCTGGAGCGATAAGCGAGGATGTTGACACCGGCAAGGGTGACGATAACAACCTTTCGGCCGAGGGAATGAAGCATGCTCTAAGTACGCAGACGGTCGGCGGTGTCAAACTCACCGACAAAGGTACGCTGACCCGGACTGTCAACCTGAACCTTGCCGCCCTCCGTGCCTTGCGAGGCAAGAATGATGAGGAGACCGAAGCTCTTCAGCGATACGTTCTTGGCCTGGCATTAGTCGCGGCAACGGCGGAGCCTGACTTGAACCTACGAGAGGGCTGCAATTTGCGATACGACGACAAGAAAGCGAAATCGTTCAAAGCGGTGTATCGATGTAAGCCGCATGACGATGTGACACTTCTCCCGGAAGCAGCTATGCGATTTGCAGAGATTGCGGCTAAGTCTTTCTTCAAGCTCGCTGGCATTGACTTCAATGACAAGGATCGTACGAATGTAAGCTTTGAGAGTGGTGTTGCGACGGACTACCTTGAGCGATCAGCTGCCGACCGCAAGAAGATCAGCCAACTCGGTCCAATTACACGCGCGACTCTCGCTAGGTATGACGCGCAGGGGAAAGACCCATTCAAGCCCGTGACAGACAAGCTAAAGGAGGTCAAGAAGCTGTTGGGCAGAAAGCCGCCCAAGTCGAAACCACGAATCAAGAAAGTCGGCGTATTCACCGAGGTCACAGAGTTCCTCACAAGCATGGCCAACAACGATTCGCTACCGGACGGAGCAGCAATTCTTGCTGGAACATTGGCGGAAATCACCAAAGACCACGAAGATTCACATGAAGCGGCCAAGTCAGTTGAAGATCAGATCAAGAACTTCAAGAAAGCACTGAAAGAGGGTTCCCTCCCAGTCTCTGATTCGGACAGCGTCAGCGAGGGCGACCAATGACGCACCTTGTACTTTCGATTCGATGGCTGGACGATCGGTATCACGGCAAGCTCGGCAGAGAGGGCCCGGCAGAGTGGCCACCATCGCCGTATCGCCTCTTCCAGGCCTTAGTTGCGGGCGTGGCACGTTATGGCGAACTGAGCGGCGAGGTGGAGAAGGCGCTTGCCTGGCTTCAGGGCCGTGACTCGCCGATCATTCTGGCTCCATCTGCACGGGCGGGAGTAGTTTTTACCCGCTACGTGCCCAACAATGATGGCGACAAGAAGCCCAGTCGGCAGGATCGGTTGACCGGAAAAACGGTGTGCCCTACGCTCATGCTCGATGAACCAGAGGTACATTATGTCTGGCAAATCGATATTGCATCGCACGACATGGCCAATCTTGTATGTACCGCGGCCAAACGATTGACTTGCCTTGGCTGGGGAGTCGACCTCGCCTATGCCAACGGTCGTCTGATTGATGCCGACGCTTTCGGCTCGCTACGCGGTATCCGTTGGCGTCCACGCGATGGCGTATTGCGAGACGAGCAGATGATGCGTACACCAATCGACGGCGACATGCCAGGACAGTCTACGCTTCGTGACCTCAAGCGTGCGCACCGGTCGGCCGTCAACAGAGTCGAACATGGTGAGCCACTCAATACAGTTGATCGGGCGAAGGTCTACGGCCAAGTGTTCTACGAGTCAGCAGAGCGTCTGCTCGGACGTCCCTACACAGTTTTCGAACTCCGCAACGACGACGGTTCGTTCTTCCGCTACCCACAGCGGCAGTTGATCCATATTGCGGGGATGCTACGGCACTTGGCGATCGAAACGATGAAGTTGGCGCCCCCAAAGGGCGTTGATGACGATTGGGTACGTAGCTACGTGGCGGGCCACGCGGACGGCAATCCGTCCGAGCATCGGCAATTCTCGTACCTCCCATTGCCCTCGGTCGGACATCTGCATACCGATCCCTCAGTTCGCCGTGTGATGATCGCCGCCCCACTCGGCGACGATCGGTTGCTGGATCATCTGGCAAGGCTGCTGACTGGCCAGCGGCTGCGACCAACGGAGGAGACGCGAATGGATCACCCACCCACGTTGGTACGAGTTCGCCGCGACAAAGTGGCCTCGCACTACGTCAGTTCTGCCGTTCATTGGGCCAGCGTCACGCCGGTCATTCTGCCCGGTCATGATGACCATAAGCCGGCGAAAACTCGCAGACTGATCTTGAAAGCCCTGCAACAATCAGGCATCGACCAACCTTGCGAGTTCGAGTGGAGTCCATTTTCGCATTTCCGAAAGGCTCTTTCCGCTCACAAGTACGATCGCAACAAGAAACCGACCGGCCACATAAGGCCGCCGTATCTGCTATCCAAGACGGGTGTCCATTTGAAATTGCGTTTCAACGGCGAACTGAGAATGCCAGGACCGCTGGCCATCGGGGCAGGTCGGCATTGCGGCTTGGGACTCGTGGCGGCCATTGACGAGTGAAGGTTCTGTAGCGTGCCTGCGCATGTCCCTGCCATCCCCTTGCTCTTTGACAACTCACCCCCCATTTTCTAACCAACCCCACGAGGTTGTTCCGCTCCTCGCATCGACACGCACCCCTTCAGCCGTGAAGGCCTGACGGCTGATGGGGCTGCGGTGTCGGGCTTCGAGGTTTGAGCCATGAGCTTTGAGCTGTGAGCTTTGAGCCGCCCGGCGCCGGTCAGCCGTCGTTTGGGATGGAAGCGTGTTGTTCCGAATGGAGGCAGATCGCTGATTCCTGTGGCTTGGTTCGCCGGAGTTCTTTGTCTCGACTCTGGAGAGTCAAGCTACGGGGGTTGCTCCTTTGATGTGAGGTGCTTTGATGGCTTCGATCTGTAGTGAGGTGACGCGGGAAACGGACGCTCCCGATCTGATTCCGGCCAGGATGCTGAACGAGTTTTGTTACTGCCCGCGGCTGGCTTACCTGGAATGGGTCCAGGGCGAGTGGGCCCACAACCTGGAGACGCTCGAAGGTCGCTTTGGGCATCGCCGGGTGGACAAGCCGTCGGCAAAGGATGTGCCCGAGCCGGGTGATGCCGGCGACGAGGACGGCGAGCCGAAGGAGGAGTCGAAAGAACCGGAGACGATCCACACGCGGTCGCTCATGCTTTCGGCCCCGGAGGAAGGGCTCGTGGCCAAGATGGACCTGGTCGACATCTCGGCCGGCGAGGCGATCCCCGTCGACTACAAACGGGGCCGCGTTCCGAAGGTCGACGGCGGGGCGTGGGAACCCGAGCGGGTGCAGCTCTGCGCCCAGGGGCTGGTGTTGCGTGAAAACGGCTATGCCTGCGAAGGCGGTATCCTGTATTTCATCGGCTCCCGGCGCCGGGTGTCGGTGGCGTTTGACGATGCGCTTGTCGATCGCACGCGCGAGCTGCTCCAAGGGATGCGGGAAATGGGCGTCTCGGGCGTCATGCCGCCGCCGTTGCAGGACAGCCCAAAGTGTCCCCGGTGCTCGCTGGTCGGCATCTGCCTGCCCGACGAAACGACGCTGCTTCGCGAAGCGGCAGCCCATGACGGGGACGGCGACGAGAAGGCGAGCGGCAACGGTCGCACGCCCCGCCGGCTTCTGCCCGCCAGGCAGGACGCCTTGCCCCTCTATGTGAAGGAGCAGGGGGCCTGGCTGGGCAAGTCGGGCGACGAGTTGACCGTGAAACTCAAGGGCGAGCTGCTGACGAAGGTTCGGCTGATCGACACCTCGCAGGTGTCGCTCCTGGGCAACGTGCAGATGTCGGCCCAGGCCCTGCGCGAGATCACGGTCCGCGGGATTCCCGTCTGCCATTTTTCCTACGGCGGGTGGTTCCACGGCATGACCGTCGGCATGACCCACAAGAACGTGGAATTGCGAATCCGCCAGTATGCCACCGCCGCCGATCCCGCGGCCGCCCTGCCGCTGGCCCGGAGCTTCGTCGTGGGCAAGATCAAGAACTGCCGGACCTTGCTGCGCCGGCACCTGAAGGAAGACCCGGACCGGCTGTTGCCGTCGCTGGCCGAACATGTCCAGAAGGCGGAAGCGGCCGGCGAGATGGCCTCGCTGCTGGGCGTGGAGGGCATGGCCGCCAAGCTGTACTTCGCCGGGCTGGCGACGTTGTTCAAATCCGACGAGGCCTTCAGCTTTGAGAACCGCAACCGCCGCCCACCGCGCGATCCGGTGAACGCGCTGCTGTCGTTCGTTTATGCCTTGCTGGTCAAGGAGTTGACGGTGGCGTTGTCGTCGGTGGGTTTCGATCCGCTGCTCGGGTTCTATCATCGCCCGCGATACGGTCGCCCGTCGCTGGCCCTGGACCTGGCGGAGGAGTTTCGTCCGCTGATCGGCGATTCGGTGGTGTTGACGCTGATCAACAACGGGGAAGTTGCGCCCAAGGACTTCATTCGCCGGGCCGGCGGGATCGCCCTGACCGACGCAGGCCGCAAGGCGACGATCGCCGGCTTCGAGCGTCGCATGGACACCCTCGTGACGCATCCGATTTTCGGCTATCGGATCAGCTACCGGCGGATTCTCGAAGTGCAAGCTCGGCTGCTGAGCCGCGTGCTGCTTGGCGAGATCGAGGCGTATCCGAGTTTCTGCACGCGGTAGGGAGGTCCCCGATGCGCAACGTCTATCTGATCTGCTACGATGTGGCCGACGCGAAACGGTTGCGGCGGACCTACAAGAAGATGTGCGGTTACGGCACGCCGGTTCAGTATTCGATTTTCCGGTGCGAGTTGTCGCTTGTGGAGCGGCAACAACTCCAGGAGTCGCTTTGGGAGATCATGAACTGGGACCACGACCGGGTGATGGTGATCGACCTTGGCCCGGCCGGCGCTCGAGGCGACGACTGCATTGAATTCTGGGGCGAGCCCCGGATGCGTGTTCCCGATCGCCGTGCGGTGATCGTGTAGCGTGTTTTTTTGCGTTTCTGGCGATTCGAGAGGTCCTGTGGCGTGCGAAGCCCCGGGACCTCTCGCGTTCGTAAGGTGTTGTGGTTACAATCCTTGCAGAAAGGCCCTATTGATGAAGCTTCCCCTGAGCCCCCTGTTGGACCGGACCTCTCGAAACAGTCCTCGCAACCCGAGGCTGGCAAAGAGGTTCCACCGCGGGCTCCTTCCTCCGCTGATCAGCGGAGGCCCCATTGAAGCCAACCGGATCGCTGTAGCGATACCACGCAAGATCGGCCTTCCTCCGCTGATCAGCGGAGGCCCCATTGAAGCGGATTATTCTCCGGGGAGATCGGCAACGCGGGCAAGGCCCTTCCTCCGCTGATCAGCGGAGGCCCCATTGAAGCGTTTCTTACTTTCTTACTTCCCTCTGCGCCCCCGCGTCCTTCCTCCGCTGATCAGCGGAGGCCCCATTGAAGCCAGTTTGGCGACTGTGTCGTGGTGCGACTTCGTGGCCCTTCCTCCGCTGATCAGCGGAGGCCCCATTGAAGCCCGACCTGTTCGTTGAGTCGTCCGATAGCCCGCTGTACCTTCCTCCGCTGATCAGCGGAGGCCCCATTGAAGCTGGGATCAATCCAACTGGCAAGGGCTGTGCGAGCGACCCTTCCTCCGCTGATCAGCGGAGGCCCCATTGAAGCGGCGGAGGCAGACGATACAGTCGACACTGGGGCAGTCCCTTCCTCCGCTGATCAGCGGAGGCCCCATTGAAGCGCCCTGGGCATGATGTCGGCCACGATCTCCTGGAGCCGCCTTCCTCCGCTGATCAGCGGAGGCCCCATTGAAGCCCGTCGACATCATCAATGAAGACCCTGGAACGGCTGCCTTCCTCCGCTGATCAGCGGAGGCCCCATTGAAGCGCTCTCGTCTCCGCTCAGTTCCATCATTACGCGAGATCCTTCCTCCGCTGATCAGCGGAGGCCCCATTGAAGCGATCGCCGCGGATGTTGGCCAGCATGTCGAAATCGCTGCCTTCCTCCGCTGATCAGCGGAGGCCCCATTGAAGCGAGATTGTTGACATTTCCTCGTCACAAATTTTTCATCCCTTCCTCCGCTGATCAGCGGAGGCCCCATTGAAGCGTGTGTCTGCCGCAGTGAGGCCGGAAGCGTCACCAGTCCCCTTCCTCCGCTGATCAGCGGAGGCCCCATTGAAGCCACGCACCAACACTGAAATACCGCTCAGAAATCAGGCAGCCTTCCTCCGCTGATCAGCGGAGGGCCCCATTGAAGCAACAGTACCTCGGTCACGGGTTGGCCAGCTCGAGCCCCCTTCCTCCGCTGATCAGCGGAGGCCCCATTGAAGCCAATGGACGGGCTCTTGACCTGGCTTGTGTTCGGCTCCTTCCTCCGCTGATCAGCGGAGGCCCCATTGAAGCAGCTTGGCGCATGGCTCGGCATGTCGACGCGAATGACCTTCCTCCGCTGATCAGCGGAGGCCCCATTGAAGCCAGGCCGGAGCCGCTTCATCAATCTCCGCATCAGCTCAGCCTTCCTCCGCTGATCAGCGGAGGCCCCATTGAAGCTGGATTTACGAGTTCTCAAAACCCCCTAACCTCACACCCCTTCCTCCGCTGATCAGCGGAGGCCCCATTGAAGCCGTGTCTGAGGAGGTGGTCCGCAGAGGTGGGCGGGTCCTTCCTCCGCTGATCAGCGGAGGGCCCCATTGAAGCGGCCTGGGGCATTTGATCGAAAGATCCCACAAAAGCCCTTCCTCCGCTGATCAGCGGAGGCCCCATTGAAGCTCGCCATCGTTGCTCGTCCAGTCCCGAACCGAAACCTCCTTCCTCCGCTGATCAGCGGAGGCCCCATTGAAGCACGACCAAATCGTGTGCAACCCGGGTCCCGTTCCCATCCTTCCTCCGCTGATCAGCGGAGGCCCCATTGAAGCCCTGGTTCACCAGCGCGCCGATCACCAGATCGTTGCGGCCTTCCTCCGCTGATCAGCGGAGGCCCCATTGAAGCGAGACCTATCGCGAGGAGCGGATCCGGTCCGACGTCCTTCCTCCGCTGATCAGCGGAGGCCCCATTGAAGCAGGCTATCGTCCCATTCAAGCAGCAACTCCTCGAACTCCCTTCCTCCGCTGATCAGCGGAGGCCCCATTGAAGCCCGGAAGAGCGGATTGCTGAATTCCCTCAGACGCGACCTTCCTCCGCTGATCAGCGGAGGCCCCATTGAAGCGACGGCCCGGATGTCGAACCGATAGCCAAACACTCGCCCTTCCTCCGCTGATCAGCGGAGGCCCCATTGAAGCCTTCCCTCGAACCGGCGGTGGAAGAAGAAACCATCACCTTCCTCCGCTGATCAGCGGAGGCCCCATTGAAGCGTCGTCCTTCGTGGTGAACTCGTAGACGCGATCGCCGCCTTCCTCCGCTGATCAGCGGAGGGCCCCATTGAAGCACGCCCCTCTGTAGGCTCGGTGACGCCGAGCACTGGGTCCTTCCTCCGCTGATCAGCGGAGGCCCCATTGAAGCTTCAAGCAGATGCTTCGGCAAGAGTTGGTCGAGTTCCCTTCCTCCGCTGATCAGCGGAGGCCCCATTGAAGCATTTCCTCGGAATATTGGTCTCTTGATGGCATGGTTGCCTTCCTCCGCTGATCAGCGGAGGCCCCATTGAAGCGAAGTTGGCACCCGGCGTCCGTGTCGACAAGCCAGAGCCTTCCTCCGCTGATCAGCGGAGGCCCCATTGAAGCCAGGACTCAACCGATAGTTGTTCACCTGACAACGAGCCTTCCTCCGCTGATCAGCGGAGGCCCCATTGAAGCACATCTGGGCAGGCGTCGAATATTCACGACGTGGGACCCTTCCTCCGCTGATCAGCGGAGGCCCCATTGAAGCCACACCCGTAAGAGCCATCGCGTCACCGGCTTGTGCCTTCCTCCGCTGATCAGCGGAGGCCCCATTGAAGCCAACAAGAAGTAGTTCATGGCTGTCCTCGGAACCAGTACCTTCCTCCGCTGATCAGCGGAGGCCCCATTGAAGCACCGGTCAACGTGTAGGTCGCCTGTGCCGCTGAAACCTTCCTCCGCTGATCAGCGGAGGCCCCATTGAAGCTCGTCGTCTGTCGATGACCTTGCATGTCTGTTGTTCCTTCCTCCGCTGATCAGCGGAGGCCCCATTGAAGCTTTCTGAATTTGCCTCTGCTGGGGGAGATAGCCAGAGACCTTCCTCCGCTGATCAGCGGAGGCCCCATTGAAGCACCCCGACCGTTGTGGAGTCTGCTCTTCAGGCGTTGTCCTTCCTCCGCTGATCAGCGGAGGCCCCATTGAAGCCGACTTCTTCCGCGCCGCCGTCTTCAGATCGGGGACCTTCCTCCGCTGATCAGCGGAGGCCCCATTGAAGCTTGCTGATTTTCTCCAATCGCCGCAAGTGCTTGAGTCCTTCCTCCGCTGATCAGCGGAGGCCCCATTGAAGCTTTCGTTGACGTGACGACTCTCCCCGGCGGCCCTCGCGCCTTCCTCCGCTGATCAGCGGAGGCCCCATTGAAGCTTTCGCCGGTCGTATTGTGCGCCTGCAGCGTCCAGGGCCTTCCTCCGCTGATCAGCGGAGGCCCCATTGAAGCAAGATGGGCGGGACCTACAACTCCACCTGAGCTACCACCTTCCTCCGCTGATCAGCGGAGGCCCCATTGAAGCGGCACCTCGAGGTCCACGCCGTGCTCCCCACAGGCCCCTTCCTCCGCTGATCAGCGGAGGCCCCATTGAAGCTGTTCTTTCCATCGTTCTATCCTTCTCGATTAAAGTCCTTCCTCCGCTGATCAGCGGAGGCCCCCATTGAAGCGCGTGTCGTCCGTTGCGGTAGTGCATTTCACGACTCCCCTTCCTCCGCTGATCAGCGGAGGCCCCATTGAAGCCGCAGGTAGCGGCGAAATTTATCAAGGCGTGTTTTTTCTTCCTCCGCTGATCAGCGGAGGCCCCATTGAAGCTCGATCAGATTCCCGAGGACGAACGGGCTGCCATCCGTTCCTTCCTCCGCTGATCAGCGGAGGCCCCATTGAAGCTGCTGACAGGCCGACAGCCACGGCAGCCAGAAGCACCCTTCCTCCGCTGATCAGCGGAGGCCCCATTGAAGCAGGTCGTGTGTGTCGAGATACCACGACACGGTCCCGACCTTCCTCCGCTGATCAGCGGAGGCCCCATTGAAGCACGCTTCCGCAGGTGACACAAACGCATTGCCCAACCCCTTCCTCCGCTGATCAGCGGAGGCCCCATTGAAGCGCCGAATCTACAGAGCGAATAGAGCACCCAGACGATCCCTTCCTCCGCTGATCAGCGGAGGCCCCATTGAAGCGTGTGGCAGGCGAGCATCGAAGCCAGCCCCGATGAACCCTTCCTCCGCTGATCAGCGGAGGCCCCATTGAAGCGAAGGTCCCGAAACGAGCATCTTGTGCCCCTGCCTCAGCCTTCCTCCGCTGATCAGCGGAGGCCCCATTGAAGCGTCATCAGCAGTAACGACCGAATCGTCGGCCGCAAACGCCTTCCTCCGCTGATCAGCGGAGGCCCCATTGAAGCGCGGCCAGCACCGGAGCTTCGGCGGCCGCCGCATAGACCTTCCTCCGCTGATCAGCGGAGGCCCCATTGAAGCGCCGAACTGCTCGCCGGCGAATGCCTGCGTGAGGCACCTTCCTCCGCTGATCAGCGGAGGCCCCATTGAAGCAAAACCGAAAGCGCTTTCGGTTTCGGGCGGGGGTTCCCCCCTTCCTCCGCTGATCAGCGGAGGCCCCATTGAAGCTGGGCTGACACGAACCGGAACCGGTTCCGCTTTGCGACCTTCCTCCGCTGATCAGCGGAGGCCCCATTGAAGCGAGCCCTCTTGGCGGAGGCCAAGCCGGCGATGAAGTGCCTTCCTCCGCTGATCAGCGGAGGCCCCATTGAAGCGCCCCGGTGCCTTTCCAGAAGCCGCTTGTTTCATCGTCCCTTCCTCCGCTGATCAGCGGAGGCCCCATTGAAGCGATCTGGACAGTGGCAACTCGGACCGCGTGCTCGAGGCCCTTCCTCCGCTG
>CAXXQT010000008.1:0-722187 GCA_963674575.2 Thermoguttaceae bacterium | reverse complement strand
CGCAATCGCCGCCCCTCCTGCCGGCAGTCCACAATTCGTCCCTCGGGAAGCTGCGGATCGATCGCCTCACCCGCCAAGGTCATTTCGATCGTCCGGCAACGCCGCTTCAGATCGTCGAGCCGCTCGACCAGCACCAAGTGGCCCTGACGAATGAGGGCCACGTACTCGGCCACCCGTTCTACCTCATTGATCTGATGGCTGGAGAGAAACACGGTCCGTCCATCGGCCGCTCTTTGGACCATGCTCTCCAGGAACTCGCGACGGACCATGGCGTCGAGCCCCGAGGTCGGTTCGTCCAGAATCAGCAGTTCCGGATCGTGGGCCAGCGCCAGCGTGAGCGAGACCTTCGCCCGCATCCCCTTCGAGAGGTTCTTGATCTTTGCTTTGGGCGGAAGCTGATACTCCTTGGCCATGCTGATGAAGCGGTTCCAGTATCCTTTCGGATAGAAACCGGCCGCATACCAGCCGATCTGCTGCACCGTCATCCAGTCGTAGAGGTCCGGCGTCTCGGGCACATAGCCCACGCGGCGGCGAACGGCGAGGTCCTCCTTGTGGCAGTCATAGCCAAGCACCCGGGCGTGGCCGCTGTCAGGCCGCTCCAGCCCCAGCATGATCCGGATGGCCGTCGTCTTCCCGGCGCCGTTCTCGCCGAGCAGGGCGAAGACCGATCCGTCGGGCACGCTGAGCGTCACATTCTTGAGGGCCTCGGTGGCCTTGAACCGTTTCGACAATCGATCGAGTTCGATGGCGTCGCTCATGAGTTGGCCTCCTTACGCTCCGTGGTGTTGCTTGCTTCGGCCGCACTGGCGCTGTCGGGAGCCCCGTCCCCCAACAAGTTAAGAAAGGTCTCGCGGATTCCTCCGTCTGACAATCCGCTCTGCCGCAATTCGACAAGCGTGGTTTCGAGCCGCCCTGAGACAAGCCGACGACGAGCAGTCCCCGCCCGCTCGCAGCCCTGTTCGGCCACAGACATGCCCATCCCCCGCTGGGCCACGAGGATGCCGTCTTCCTGCAACTGGCGATAGGCCCGGACGACCGTGTTCGGATTGACCGCCAGCGACTTGGAGACATCCCGCACGGAAGGCACCATCTCGTGCTCCCGATAGGCCCGCTGGGCGATTAGAAAGGTCATCTGGCGAATCAACTGCTCGTAGAGCGGCAGATCGCTGGACGGGTCGACCTGGATCAACATGACCGTCCCTCCCGGAGAACGAGGCCCCTGTTTTATCGTGTCATAACAGCGACACACCTACCCGAAAAAAACACACGCCGGTGTGTCACTCTACCGACACACTGTATTGGTTTCGGGTTTCCTTGTCAAGCGATTTTTCAAATTGCTCATCTGGAACGGGCCGGCAACGGAGAATTTCCGCCGGAAAGAACTCGGAGATCCCCCTCGATTTGGGCCGCCAACTTGTGCTGCCCCCTCTGTCTCGCCACGGCCGCGGCTCGGCTGTAGGCGAGCAACGCGTCCGGACGACGTCCTGCTTCGGCGTAAACCCGCCCCAGAATGGCCAGGCATTCGGCGTTGGCAAAACGGGTCAATTCGCACGCCTTCTGGGCCATCTGAATGGCCTTCTCGGGATCGCGGAGCGAGGATTCGGGGCAAGTCGCGCGGAGCAGCGCGGCCTGAGCGAGCGTGGACGGTGAATCGGGCAGCAACTCCAACGCCCGGTCGTATTCCGCCAAAGCCTGGTCGAATTGGGACTGCTGCGCAAAGGCCAGTCCGAGATAGAAGTGAACGGAAGCGTCGTCGGGGCGCACGCGAATGGCTTCCTTGAGATGCTTGGCTCCATCAGCAGGCTGCCCAGCATTCATCAAAAAAGTTCCCAGCATCACGTGGGCTTCGACACAGTCGGGAGAGTGCCGAATTGCCTCGCGGCAGGCGTCTGCCGCCTCTTCCGTCCGCCCCTGACTCATCAACACGCCGGCCAGGCCCGTCCAGACCGTGGGATCCTTGGGGTCAAGATCGATCGCCTTGCGACAGGCCGCTTCCGCTCGATCGAGGTCGCGGAACTGGGCGTTCACTTGTGCCTGGCGCAAGTAATTGTGCGCGTCGAGGAAGCGTTCGCTGATGCCCTGAATGGTGTCACTGGGCATCGAAACGAATTCGGGAATATTGGCAGCCCGATCCGGCGCCGTGAAACCTTCCAGAAGCACGGGCGGACTGAAGTCGTCGGCGCCGTCGAAGTGCGTCAGAAACAGTTGCGTGTAGGGGGTGAAGGCCTTCGACGAAAAGACCATCCACTTCCCGTTGGGCGACCAACTGTGCCACGAGTTCATCCGACTGGTGTTGCAGCCCAGCCGCTTCGCCTCGCCCCCTTCGCTGGGAACGATGTAGAGTTCACTGTCCGGCTGAAGCAGCATGAACGACTTGGCCTTGCAAAAGACAATCCACTTCCCGTCCGGCGAGTAGCGAGGGAAGTAGTTGCTCATCCCATTGCCCGAGGCCCCCACGAGCGGTTTCGCCTCACCGCCTTTGCCGTCGTTGAACGGAACCCGGTACAGATCGAAGCGAAACTCCTTGGAACCGTCCAAAAATTCCTTACGCTCCACGGGCGTGATCAACCCCGCCCGGGAAGACTGAAAACGCGGCGCCCTCGCAAAGACCAGCCACTTGCCGTCCGGACTCCACACCGCGTTGCTCTGCACGTACTGGGGATCATCCGCCCCCGGCAATGAATCGAACTTGCCCGTCTCTCGCTCGTAGATCGCCAGGACCCCCTTGATGGGGAAGAATAGCTGCGAAAAGGTCAGATCCGCCTTCGGTTCAAAGACGGCCCCATCCTTAACCGTACTCACCACGTATTTTCCGTCAGGAGAGATCCGGGAAAGAAGCCCGAGCGTCGGTTGCGGGTCATCCCTCCCGTAGTCGCTCCAGGTGATAATCTTACTGGGATCGATCACCATTTGGTTCTCAACAGGTAAAATAGCATAAGAGGCTTTGTCGTTCGCATAGTCCACGTCCATTCCGAGGGTTTTGCCATCGGCAGAAAACGAGTGGCAATTTCCACAGACCGGCAAACCCGTCAGAACCACTCGCGGCGGCTCCGTCGACGTCACTTCCCCAAACCGCCAGCGTATCCGCGAGGGGTCGATGACGGCTTCGCGAAACGGCAGATTCACCTCCCGGTAGAAGATCGAAGCATCCACACGGTCGGAAGACACTGCAAACGAAACTCGTCCAGACGAAAGGACTTGCGTCTGACGTTGACGAGAGACACCAAGAACGGTTGCCTGGACAGGGCCTGCCAGGCCGCGCTGTTGGATGGTTTCCCACTCGCTTTTCGAGGGCTGCCATTCGGATTGCAAAGCCTCGAAGAAGAGTGGCTGTTCGCCATCGCAAAAGCGAAGACAGACCAGCCAGACATCCACCCCCGTTGCGAGATCGTCCCAAGTAAATGCTGGTGCAGCAATTCCCTGTGGATAGACGGCCTCGTTAAACGGACAACGAAGGAGAAGCCCGCCGGGCGATTTGGCGGCCTCGTAGGCTGCCAGGACCGCCTCGGGCTCCAAGGGATGATCGGAGGGGGGGGAGTGCCAGAAAGTGAGGGCGAGGGCTGCAAATGCGCCCGCTCCCCCAATCACACAGATAAGAACTCGCCTTTGCATGGCCCAATTATAGGTCCCCCTCTGGCCGCCACGCAAGCACGCGGAATACCACTTCCAACCCGGGGTAACTACCGCCCAATAAACGCAGCTATTTCGGGGTGTTGACATTCGCGATGAGTAGGACTAGTTTAATTACCGGAAAAGAGGGGGAATATCTGCGGTGGCAGCCATATCGTCGGGCACTAAGGGCATACGGTTTGCCCATATCTTTTTCTCTCATGCAAGGACTTATCTTATGTATGCATCTGGAGGGTCCAAGAGGGGGTTCACGTTAGTTGAGCTCCTGGTAGTGATCGCGATCATCGGTATTCTGATCGCACTTCTGTTGCCAGCCGTGCAGGCAGCCCGCGAGGCGGCACGGCGATCCCAGTGCAGCAACAACCTCAAGCAACTTGGCCTGGGGCTGCACCTGTTCCACGACGTCCACAAGTGCTTCCCCGTGGGCCAACCGGACGACGACAACAACAACTACGCCTGGGGCTCGTACATCCTGCCGTTCATTGAGCAGCAGCCGATTTACGACCAGCTCAAGGCGGGCGGCGCCGCGCTGGTTTACATCGGTGGCGGAGACAACATCAAAGTCCACGGCGGCATTCCGAGCGTGGGGAGCAACACCGTGCCCGATCCGGTGGTTCAGAACTGCGATTCGTACAACTGGTGGTCCCAGATTAGCAGTAATCACGGCGATAGTGTTGCCAAGACCGAGTTGAATGTCTTCATGTGCCCCAGCGACGTTCTTCCCAAGATCGACAATAACGGCTACGGCAAGTCGAACTACTGCTGCTGCCTGGGCGACGACGCGCCCTGGGTCGATTATGCCCTGGCAAGCGGCACGAGTTGGTCACAACCCACCGGATCAGGTGGCCAGACCGGCATGTTCCGCCTCGCCCAGACGAACTACTATTCCTACGTGACAAGCTTCTCCAGCATCAAGGACGGCTCTAGCAACGTCATTGCATTGGGCGAAGTGACCGAAACGCCCAACGTCAAGATCGAGACGACTAACAGGGTCTTCCCGATCTGGGCTGGCGGCAACAACGACTGGGCCGGCCAGTGGCGATTCTCTTCGTGGGCTCGCGTCACCGGACCGTGGACCTACATTAACAACACCGAGGAAAACAACATCATCAACAGCCTGAGCCCCGCCGACTACAGTTTCGGCAGCCAGCATCCCGGCGGTGCAAACTTCCTGTTTGGCGATGGGTCGGTCACATTCCTTTCGGAAACGATCGACACAACCCTCTATTCCTATCTCGGCAATATCCGCGATGGCAATCCGGTTACCATCCCATGATAACCGGGTGATTCCGTTTTTCCGTCATCGCGGCATGAAAACGGGGCGGGAAGGTTGGAGCCTCTCGCCCTTTGCTTTCTTTCGCAGATAGATCCCGGCCCGGCGACTACTGGGGTCCCGGCCGGGAGTCCTTTTTTTCAATGGGGGTTTTGGCCGTGAATTACTCTTGCAGGATTTCACAGAATCGCATCTTGGCTTGGTTTCTCGCATCCTTGACGCTTGCCGGCCTGTCGACATGGTCGGGCTGCGGAAAGAGCGGAAGCGAGTACAACGTCGCGCCGGTCACGGGAACGATCACGTTCAACGGCGAGCCCGTCAAGGGCGGCAGCATCTCCCTTCGTCCCATCACTCAGGTCGAGGGAAAGGACGGCGTTACCGGAAGGCCGGCGAGCGGCACAGTGGGTGACGACGGCACGTTTACTCTTTCCACCTACGGGAACGAGGACGGGGCCGTAATCGGCAAACACAAGGTCAGCTATCTCCCCGTCATCAAGGGTGCCGAATCCTACGACGACAAACCTGCCCCTTCGCCCTACGCGGGCCTCAAGCCCAAGACCGAAGAGGTCGAAATCACGGCGGGCGAGAACGAGCTCAACATCGAACTGGTGAAGGGATCCTGAGTCCATCAGATCCACTTTTCGGCATCCGGCGTCGTGGCGGGCATGTCGGCACGGGGCGCGAGCCAACCGCACGCGCCCCCCACCATCCCGCCCACCACGTGCGCCAGGGGAACCGGCTGCATTCGCGAAGCCGCCGCATCAACGAACAGCGTACCGCCAGAAACCATCTCAAAGCCGATCTTAGCGGCAAAACCGACGAGCATCGCCACACAGGCCCACGTCCAGAACCGGTCTCCGTCAGCATAGCACCGCCGAAAGAGCGTGACCGCCAGGAGAACGAAAACCGCCGAGTCGATCCCCGAAAGGCCCCGGTAGGTGGCCATCTCGGGCAGACCGAAATGGACGACCGCCGGAATCAGCACGATCGACAGCCCGAGACAGATCAACATGGAGCGGCGGTCGTCACGTTCGAGCACCCAGCCGAGCCCCACAAGCGCCGCGACGTCCCAAAGCAGATGATCCCACGACCAGTGCGTGAGCTGGCACGTCACGAGCCGCCATAGCTGCCCCCCGTCGACAGCCGCACGGTCGTATTGGAGCCAGCCGCTGACCGAAGCCATGGGCAGAACGACGATGGCCGCAACGGCGAGCAAAAGGGACACGAGGGGCAGGTCGTGCGTCTGACCACGGTCTTCGATTCGGTGGGTACATTCGGCTGTCGACATGGGAGCATTCAGGGTTCAGGGTTCAGGGTTCAGGGTTCAGCTCAAAGCTCAAAGCTCAAAGCTCAAAGCTGCTTCCGCCGCCGCGAAGCACCCAGGCCAAGCCCCGCGAGACCGAGGGCAATCGCTCCGGTGATGGGATCGAAAGCTCCTCCTCCGCCTCCGCCGCCTCCCAGACGGGGTCGGCTTCCGCCAAAGTCGAGATCGCGGCTGGTCGTGCGAGGCGGCGTGACCGAGGGAACGTCGCGGACGGCTACCTGGTCCACCGGCGCGACGGGCGCAGGACGCTTTTTCGCTTGCTGTTGAGGTTCCGGCATCTCTTGCTGCGGGCCGAGGTCTGTCAGGGCCTTTTCTCGCAGAGCGTCGAGCCGGGCGAGGACGAGTTGCTGCTGCTTGCGATCGCGCCCCGTGCGGAGAAGATTCTTCCGCTCGATGTTCCAACGCTGGTATTCGGCGTCGTTTTCCAGAACGAGGAACGACGTGTACTCGGTGACGATCGAATAGGTCTCGCCAAGGCGGACGATTTCATCCATCACGCTCGATCGAGCCCCTGACCGATCGGCCTCCTTGAGCAGGCGGTCGACCTTCTGCCACGCCCACATCCGTTCGATCTCCGGATTGGCAGCCTCGTTGCCGGGGAACTTCACGGGAACGGCCTGGTCGATAGGGGCCCCGTTGACCTCGGCCTGGACGCGAACCTCCACGTTGCCCTCGCCCCGATAGCGTCCAAAGAGCCGCACCGGCATTCCGTGGTAAAGATTGGGCAGTCGCATGGGCTCCTGGTCGTAAACGTCCACGCCCGCCAGGTCGATCTTCACATTCGTGGCGGCCGGACGGGTGAGCTTGCGGCGGAAGGCCTTGGCCTGGCGACCGAAGTTGTCGCCCTGGGAAAGGAAGGCGGCCAGTCCACCCGCGTCTTCGGCCATCTGGCTCAACAAGGGCCGGTTGACTTCGTTGCCCACCCCGATGCAGAACACCTTGGCGTTGGAGGGTCGCGAGGCGATCTGGGCCAGCAGTTCGGCCCGTTCGCCCTGCTCGGTCATGCCGTCGCTGAGGATAACCACGTTGAGCGGCCGGTCGGCCTCACCGTACTGGTAGGCCAACTTCATGGCCGATCGCAACACGGTGCCCCCCCTGCCCTGCTGGGTGCGGAGAAACTGGGCCGCCTCGTCCTGGGTGGCGGTCTCAACACCGCGAAGCTCGCCAAACAGCTTTGTGGGCGCCACGTTGAAGGCGATCACTTCGAAGCGATCATTGGGAGCCAGTTCGTCAATGAAGGCCCCAATCGACTCTCGCGAAAGGGCCAGCTTGCCGTCGTGGGCCATGCTGCCGGAAACATCGAGGACAAAGACAAAATCCATCCCCAGGTTGTCGGCCGCCAGTTCCTCCCCTGCCGTAAGAGTCAGCATGAAGTAACCGTCGTCGCCCGACGCCTTCGAGGTGATCACGTCGATCCCGGTCATGGGACGCTTCACCTGGTAAGCCAAAACGAGGTCGCGATTCAGGTCGCCTTCCTTCGTCTCCAGACTCGCCTCATAAAAGGTGTCGGTATGGCGAACGACCACGAAGTCATCCTCGTGGCTGGGGCTCTCAAGGCAAACAATGGGCACCTCTGACTTCACGCGGAGATCGAAGGAAAACGTCCCTTCCGTGCGGGAGTCGATGCCGGGTCGGGGAGCCGTGGCCAGGGGATAAACATAGGTGGCCCAGTCGTTGTCGTAGTCAAGCTGCTGGTAATAGGTGATCTGGACCTTCTGCTCGGCCTTGGGGCCAATCGGGAAGATCCGCATTTCGAAGTTTTTGTAGTCCACCTGTTCGAGCAGCCCCGGGTCGCGTCGCACCCGCTTGTAGCTGTCGTAGATTTCTCGGGCTCGCTTCTTCTCCAGCACCTCGCCGATCATCTCCTTGCCGCCAATCCACATGCTGAAGTTGGCCACGGAAGCCCCCTTGGGGACGGGGAACAGGTAGAGGGCCTCGACCTGCCGGTTCTCCGTGTTGCGAAAGACCTGGGTCACGTCGGTCACGGCAATCCCGTTGTTGATCGTCACCCGAACGTTCTGCTCTTCGATCTTGAGCACACCCCCCTGACCTCCGTCGGCGATCAGCATCCCGGCCCCGTGGGTTGGCGCCGAGTAGGCCAGAATCAGGGCCCCGGCAACGACCGGGATCAGAAGAATCGCTGAGAAACGTGCCAAGTTACGGTGTTTCTGGACCATGACGAAATCTCCTTGTTTTCTTCGGGGGGGGACGTACTGCGAGCGCAGAAATACGTTGGGGGGCCCGCGGTCGCGGCAATCCGCGGCCTTTGAGCGGGAGTTGAGAGCGAGGGCTCGCCTCTTAAGCCCTCAGGCGAAGTTGCCTTGCCGATACAACACGCCGGAGTGAGTATTACGAACAATCAGCCGAAAACGGTGGCCAATCGCATCGCGCTACTCGAACCAGAAACGTCGAAGCCAGAAGATCAGCAGGGGAAAGAACGTGCAAAGGAAGATCGCCAGAGGCGTCGAGGGCTGCACGGTCATCAGGAGAACGAAGATGACGACGACTGCAGCCACGAACCAGAACCAAGGCCGATACGGGCGGTCGTGGCGTTCCAGCGTCGGGTAGGCGCCTCGTTCCACCAACTTGCGGGCCACTTGGCGCTGCTTCGCTTCCCGGCGGATCTCGTCGACGAGCGTCTGGGTGCCGGGAGTCTCCTGAAGAAGGGAAGCAAGATGGACCGCGTCGGAATCGGCGCGGCGATCCTGCAGAAGGCGGGTCATGGCGTATTGGGCATAAGGATCGTTCGGATCGTTCTGCAACGCTCGACGCAGGCTCTGCTCCGCATCGTCCCGGCGGTGCAGCCGCAATTGGCTCAAGCCCAGGGCGGCCCAGGCCGTCGACGAATTGTCGTCGGCAGCCACTGCTTCCAAAGCCGCGTCTTCCGCCAGCCGAGGCCCCCGTTCCGAGGCCATGAACCAGGCAAAATCGATGAGCGGTCCGGCCTGATCTCCCGAATTCCGGATCGCCGTCTCGAACGCCTGTTGCGCAAGGGTCAACCGCCCCAGACGCCAGGCAGCAACCCCGAGGAGACTGTGGGCTTTGTAGCTTCGCGGGTCGATCTGAACGGCCCTCCGCCCCTCCACAAGCGCCTCCTCCGGATCTCCCCCCATGAGAAGCGCCTGCGTACGGATGACACGAACCAGGGGATCCTCCGGCGCTTCGCAGACCAACTGGTCGGTCACGGCGATGGCTCGGACGCTGTCCCCGCGTTCCAACGCCTCGAGCGCTTCGGTCGTCAGGACCTCGATTCGACGCTCATCCACGGGCGACCTCAAGAACTCGAATCGTAGAAAAGGGGGGGTACAACCAAGCGGACCGCCCGGAAACGGCTGCGGCACGACCCCTGAATCTTAACCCTCCCGTGGGGGAGTTGCAAGGCATCACATGAACCTGGATCGCAAGGGATCTTCGCCTTTTCCCTTAAATTCCGCAGGGAGTTCGCTGGACCGAGAATCCTAACCTATCGTTTTCTAGCAGGGGTGTTTCCCGCAACGCCTCCCGGCGTTTCTCCGTCACGGATTGAATCTTCGCGATTCCCGTTCGGACAAGGAGAGGAAAATCCGACTCGGGCTGCAATTGGTGGGCAAATGGCGACAAAACCAAATACCGGCTTGTTGGATTCCAACTCTTCGGCGGTCCTCGAACGAGTGGCACGTCGCATCCAGGAAATCTCCACCCTCCCCACCATCGCGTTGATGATCGTGGAGGTGGCCAATGATCCGGATTCCGGTGCGGCCGAAATGAAAGCCGTCATGGAAAGCGACGCCGCCCTGGCCGCTCGCGTCCTCAAGTGCGTCAACTCCTCCGCTTACGCCGTCCGAACTCGGATCACCAACCTTCAGCAGGCCATCGCCTACCTGGGCCTGAAGCAAATTCGGAACCTCGCGATTACGGCCAGCGTTGGCGAACTCTTCAAGAGCGGCGACACAATCGGCGCCTACACCCGCCCGGGCTTGTGGAAACACCTGGTTTCCGTCGGCCTGTGCGCGCGGCTGCTGGCCATGCGTCTGCGGAAGACGAATTTCGAAGACATCTTCCTGGCCGGTCTCCTCCACGACGTGGGCATCATCCTCGAAGACGAACACGACCATGAACGTTTCGCTCTGATGGCCGACTCCCTCGACGAACAGCGACTCCTGACCGACGTCGAACGCGAACACCTCAGCTACGACCACACAATGCTCGGGCAGAAAATCGCCCAGGACTGGGGCTTTCCGGAAGCCGTCCAAGCGGCAGTCCGCTATCACCACAACTCGGACGCCTATCGCGGCACGGAAACCGACGCCGTTCGATGCGTGGAGGTGGCCAACCTGGTCTGCACCCTCAAGGGAACCTCTTCGGTGGGACGCAAACTAGTCCGCTTCTCGCCTTCCGTTCTCAGCCATTTGAACCTCGGCAAGGAAGACATCCTCATCCTCTCCCAGGACCTCGACGAAGCGGTTTCAGCCAACATGGGGCTTTTCAGCATCTGACTCCCGATGGATCCAATTCTCCTCGACATCAACGAGCTGATTCAGGCAGTCGACACCGGCGCCGACGCCCGCACTGCGTCCGTGCTGCCGGTTGAATCATTCCGGGATCTTGCCCCAACTCTGATCCTGGTCGGAGACGCCGCAGGCCAGCTCGCCTATGCCGACGACTTTTGCGGACAAGTCAACCTCCCCGCAACCAGCCTCCTCCTGCGTGCCATGGTGGAGCGACTGGGATCGGAAGCGGCGTGCCGGTTCGTGGTCGACACGGATACGGGCCCGCAGGAGGCTCTGGCCTCGCAAATCGGGCTCAGAGGTCAAGACCGCATCCTCGGATGCCTCTTCCCCACCGAGAATGCCTCCGAAGAGTCGTCCGGCGCCGGCGTGGCGCAACGAGTTGCGGGCGCCTTCGCCTATGCGTCCATTCATCTCCGGGAATACTCCCATTATCTCGAGGTGCGAGCCCAACACGCATCGGCAGAGCACGAGATGCTCGAAATGTCGCAAGCCGAGGCGATCTCGTGTCACCTGGAGGAACGCGAAAAGCGGCTCCAAGAGAAGGAAGAACACGCCCTCAAGGAACAGTTCTTCCTGGCCGCCGAGGAGGCCAACCGCGCCAAGAGCGAGTTCCTGGCCAACATGAGCCATGAAATCCGCACCCCCATGACCGCGATCCTGGGGTTCACGGAAATGCTCCTCAGCCGCCTCACCAATCAAGAAGACCTGGAGGCAGCGCAAACCATCCACCGCAATGGACAGCACCTTCTCGGCGTCATCAACGACATCCTCGACATCTCCAAAATCGAGGCCGGAAAACTCAAAACCGAAAAGGTCGGTTGCTCTCCCTTCGAAATTCTCACCGACGTCCAGTCGCTCATGCAAGGGGCGGCGCAGGACAAAGGCCTCGCCTTTCAAGTCGAATATGACCCCTCGATCCCCGAACGCATCGAAACGGATCCCTTGCGACTGCGCCAGATCCTCGTCAACCTGGTGGGCAATGCGATCAAATTCACCCACCGCGGGGAAATCCGCATCGCCGCGCGGCTCATGACCGCCCCCTTCGGCACCCCCTATCTCCGCATCGACGTCCACGATACCGGCATCGGAATGACCCAGGAACAGATCCAACGGATCTTCGACCCCTTCACCCAGGCCAACACGTCCACCACGAGACAATACGGCGGCACCGGACTCGGCCTGGCTATATGCAGTCGCCTGGCGGAGATGCTCGGCGGCGAGATCCGTGTCCAGAGCAGCCCGGGTGAGGGAAGCTCTTTCCTCATCTCCGTCCCCGTGAGTGTCCCTGACGAAAGCTCAACCGAAGTTCCAACCTATCGATTCCGACCGGAGGAGTCCGTGATGGCTCCAACCCAGGAACATCCCGTACGGCTCGATGCGAAAATCCTGCTCGTTGAGGACGGCGCTGACAATCAGCGTCTGATCTCGCTGCTCCTTGAAAAGGCCGGCGCCACGGTGACCCTTGCGGAAAACGGAAAGGTGGCCCTCGACTGCGTCTTTCCCCCCGCAGACTCCTCCGACAGCATGGTCGAATACGACGCAATCCTGATGGACATTCAGATGCCCGAAATGGATGGCTTCGAAGCAACACGGCGACTACGACTCAAGGGCTACGCCGGTCCCATCATCGCCTTGTCCGCCCATGCCCATCCAAGCGAAGTCCAGGGCATCACCGAGGCCGGCTGCAACGCTTACCTGGCCAAGCCGGTCCGGAAAGAGGAACTGCTCCGAATGGTCCAGCGCCATCTCAAGCCAGGCGTCTCAGGTTCGTAGCCTGTTGAAGTCCAGCCTTTAGGCTGTCTTCTGCACGCGAAAGCGTGGACTCCAACAATCCGTGGCGCTGGCATCTTTGCCGGCGAGGGCGTTCATCTTTGCCTTCGCTATTCTGCTGTTCCTTGTTCGATATTCTGCGGTTCTATCCAAACAGGCTGAAGCCTGGACTCCAACATTCAGCCTGTCGGCAAAATCGCACCTTTGGGCATAAGAACACGAAGCGATGCCGGAGAACCCCCTACCAGCCCGTTTCGTAGAAACCCCACCGGACACACGGGATCTTCCGGCTGCGTACCCTGGGAAAATGGCAACGAAAAGGAGAGGACTGGCGAATCTGCCGGCGGCACGTACGCCTTGCCCAGACCGAAGGATCTCCCCCAATCGGCCCCCAAACTCCACCAATCGACCCGAAAGATATACGGCGAAGTTGCCCTCGCGGTTTTGTGATCTAGAATTCCCCAGCGGCTTTTTCCCCAGCCATCCCCTGGCCGGTCGCCCAACTCGTCTCAAGGAGCAACGGCCTCGATGCGATTTCGACCATCCGCGTCACGAGCCACGGCGCCCGACCGCTCCCCCTGATCAAGCATTTTCGCCAACCGTGCCAGAGAGAAGTCAACATGCGCCGATGCTTTCCCCCTTTCATTGCCCTCCTCGCCGTCTGTTCGACGCTCCTGTTTCTCCAAAACGCGCCGGCAGCAACACCTGACCAGGACGTCCTGGCCACCGTCATCCAAGAAGCCCAGCAGCGACGCCAGCTCTTCGGCAACCAGGTCGCCGACTACTCATGCACGCTCGTGAAACGGGAGCGAATCAACGGACAACTTCACGGCTACGAATACGCGGAACTGAAAATCCGCCATCGCCAGGTCCGTGATGGCCAGATCGTGGCGCCCTTCTCCGTCTACATGAAGTTCCTCGCACCGGCCGACGTGCAGGGTCGAGAAGTCATCTATGTGGAAGGCAAGAACAATGGCAAACTGATTGCCCGCCGTGGAGGGAAGCGATTCGCCTACGTTACCACCGCAGTCGATCCCTTCGGCGAACTCGCCATGGAACGGAACCGCTACCCCATCACCCACGTGGGAATCAAGAGCCTCATTGACGAGTTGCTCCTCGTCGGACAAGAGGAACTCCAGAACCCACCCGAGGAGTTATTCTGCCGCCAGATCGAGGGAGTCAAGATCGACAACCGCGTTTGCCGCGTGATTGAGTTCAGCCATCCCGTGCAGCGGGAGCGCTACCGCTATCACATCGCACGCATCTATGTGGACGAGGAACTCGACCTGCCGGTTCGTCACGAATCCTACACCTGGCCCGACGAGCCCGGCGGCAAACCCCAACTCCTCGAAGAGTACACCTATCTCAATCTGAAGCTCAACGTGGACCTCACCGACTGGGACTTCGACCACCACAACGAGGCCTACGGCTTTCTCAAGGAATTCGAACCGTAGCAACGGTAGGGTGCGTCTCGACGCACCAAGCAGTATCAACGACGTTCCAATCGGTGCGTCAAGACGCACCCTATGTGCCAGTGGAGCACCAAACACGCCTCCATGGTCGGCTCGGGAGAGCCAACCTACGGAGAGTGCTACCACGCGAAGGTAAGACCGGCCGAGGGGCCGTGGTAGACGACCGTTCCGCCGTTGTTGAGCATCCACGGGCCGTCCGTCAGGATCGCCCGATCCGTCTGGAAGTTGCGCGAGGCCAGAGCGGCGTTGGCGATCATCAGGGCCTCGTAGCCGAAATGCGTGGTCAGGTGCGAGCCGAACTGGTAGACGAGCGTCAGTCGCAACTCACCGATCCAGGACGTCACCTCCTTGTCCACGCGGTTCCAGTAGTCCTCGCTACCGGCGCCCTCGACGAACTGGTAGTACGTCTCCTGGTAGGCCCGGTTATGGGCAATTCCGCCCTTGATCTCGAACTCGGTGTGCCAGCCCGGATCCCAGCAGAAATCGACCTGCCCGCCGATCTGCAGGGCCCACAGGTCGTTCCTCGTCCGCACATCCACGTCGTGGCTCGTCGTGGCCGATTCGGTGTAGTAGCCGAACCGCTCGTAGATCCCGTTGTAGCGACCGCCCCACAGCACGGAAACCGCCATCCGCGAGGGCTCCGTGGTGAGCCAACGGCGGACATTCAACTCCACGTTGTCCAATCCCGACTCGTAACGGATGGACGCCAGACTGTTGTAGTCAACCTCAGCATCCGCAGGATCACCGAAGTTGGAAAAGGGCGAAAACAGACTGGCGGGTTGGGTCGTTGTCACCGTCACCACACCAGAATCCGCGTCGATCGTCCCGTCAACATCGTACGTGGTATCGTCGCTGACCGCCTTGTTCTCATCCCAGTCGTTCAGATCGAAATAGGAGAATTCGACCGCATAGTGCTCGGCCAGTTTGCAACCCATCAGAAGGCGGTAGCCGGCGGCGAATTGGAACTCGAGGCTATCCGTGCTCAGCACTGTCTCCCGATCGATCAAGCTCACCAACTCAAACACTCGCGGATCCAGAGACGCCCCATCGTTATCGAGAACTTCATCGCTTATTAGCGTATTTGTATTTCGCGTCTGAAAGATCTCGTTCTGTCCAGCATCGCGTCGCAAAGCGAGCGCGTCGGCTTGGAAGTACCAGCGTCCGCCGGGACACATGGCAAAGGGGCTCATGTCGCCGCAGCAGGTCGTGTCGAGGTCGCCCATGCAGTTCGAGCACGAACTGGAATCGAACCAGTCCTTGCCGCAACTCCCGTCGCTACAAGGGTCGGCGGCAACGGCTGCGGCACCCAAGACACCCACGACCAATCCCGCCAGTATCCACTTCCGTGCCGAGTCAACCATCGAGGTCGTCATGAATCCGTCCTTTGTCCAAGTCGCCGTCGCGCCGGAAGCCGGCCCTAATCCAAAGCAACTCCCTGGGGAATCGCTCCGCGCGCTATCTTCTGACGCAACTCCGTCTGCCCCATCCGTAGGTGGGGGCACAATCCGAGCAGCTATGCCTTTATCCTTTCGGCTCCCTATAACCGGATTCCTCAGTCGATCCGGAATAACCGGCACATTTTGTCCATCCCCGCAACCGCAAGACGGCGTCACGGGCAGAAACAGGGAATATGGGCGATTTAGAGAAAGCCGCCGTCAGCAAGCCCGCGCAGCGCGGCGATACGCCTGTAGCCACGTGGCGTAAGCCCGTGGACCGCCCTACGAAGCTCTCTGCTCCAAGCCCGCGCAGCGCGGCGGCACATCACAGAGGCGGACAATCACCAGTCGTGTCGCCGCGCTGCGCGGGCTTCCCCTTGATTGCCGCCCCGTTTTCCCCAGGCTCACGCCTGGGGCTACAATCGTATCGCCCCGCTGCGCGGGCTTCTCACCGCTCGAACGTCTTGGCTGTGCCAATGTCGCGGCACCACAAGGTTCACTCGCTGGCCGCCGCCACCTCGGTCGCGTGAGGCATGGCCTCCTTGCCAAGACTATTCCACCGAAGTTGGCCTGCCGTAGCGATTGTCTCCCCTCCCGAGCCAGAAGGCAAACACGGCCCCCAGGGCGATCAGAATCATGGTCGCGGGCCTCAACTGGTCCAGGTGCGTCAGGAAGTAGCTGAGACTTCGGTCGACAATAAACGGTGCGATCCGCCATTCGCACAAGATGCCCAGGGGCACCGCGGCCAGTCCGCAAAGAATGCCGGCGACCATCGAACTTCGCCGCAAAACGAGGGCGCATCCCAGTCCAAGCAACGGCCCGGGCAAGATGATGGCGTAGAGCCCCTGCTGGCTCAGCCAGACGACGCTGAAGTATCCGACCGTCGCCCCCACCGCCGCACCGGCCAGACCGGTCAAACCGCGAAGAACCACCTCCACTCGCTCGTTCATCCCAATCCCCGATCAAGGCTGTAGGCTTTAGACTGGAGGCTGGAGGGGTTGATGCAACGTGGATTGCCGAAGCGAACCCACCCCCAATCTACCCGGAGCCTCTGCGGATTCAACCCTACAGCCTACAGCCTAAAGCCTACATCCTCCACCACCCCCTCACGCTCCCGCGGCCGCCATGTTCTCCCGAATCCTCTCCAGGGCCTCGGCCGCTCCCAACTCGATTCGGTAATCGAAACAGTCAGAGATGGCCGTTTGCGTGGGGTTGATTTCCACAATCGACCGCCGCGCCCGTTGGGCCCGACTGAGGGGCTCGCGAATGTAGGGAAACGAGGCCGTCGTGCCCACCGCAACCACCACGTCGAAGTCGATCATGGCCAGGTGCCCCAGCGCCTGAGCCACCGCCATGGGCAGCATTTCCCCGAAGAGAACCACGTTCGGGCGGATCACGCCCTGGCAGCGATCGCAGCGGGGTGGCAGGTCGGGCATGGACGAAAACCCGGAAAGCAGTTCGTCGGCCGTACACGTCTTGCCGCAATCGGTGCAGTAGAGGTCGAACATATCGCCGTGCACCTCGATCAGGTTATGAGAACCGGCGGCCCGGTGCAGCCCGTCCACGTTTTGGGTGAGCACCCAGACCTCGGGCTTCTTTGTTTCGAGTTCCGCCATGATCCGATGGGCGGAGTTCGGGGCCGCTCCGCTGCAGGCCTCGCCGATCTGCCACAGATACTTCCAGGTCAGCCCCGGTCGGGCCGCCATCATGGGCCCGCTGAGCGCCTCCTCGATAATCACGCCGTCTTCCGTCTCACCACGGTTGTACAGTCCTCCCACGCCGCGATAGGTAGGCAGCCCCGAATCGGCCGACACCCCCGCGCCCGTGATGAACAGGAGACGTTCGGAAATAGTGAACAGATCGGCAACTCGCTGAATGGCATCAGAAGACATGGAACAACCCAAACGGACGGAGCAAACGGTTATCGGCAATCTTTCTCAGCCTGACCGGTCTCCCCCCAGAAGTCAATGTGAACACCTGCGCAAGATTGGCAAACTCCGGAACCTGTATCGATGCCGGAGGATGCAACGAGCCTGCCTGCCAGACAAAATTCTCCGATCCTGACGGCCGAAGAGACCTCAGGGGGCTGTCTCGAATCTCCCCAATTGCAGGGAACGAGATTGCCCCTCGACCAATTCCTTTCCGACAAATCAAACCAAGGTCTTCCACGATGCGCACCCCGACCCTGTTGGCATTGGTCGTCATGGGCCTCCTTTCGAGTTCCGCACAAAGTGAGGACCTGAGCTATTCGGCATTGGTAGGCAGGCTCGAAACGCTGGAAGCCGAGCTGGCCCAGCAGCAGTCCGAGTTCGCGTCGTTTCGGGCTTCCGTCGCCGGGCAGGAGGCGTGCGAGTGCAGCGCCCGGTCGTGGTACGGCGACTACGAGATGACGATCCTGCGTCCGTTCTTCAGCGACCTTGCTGCGGGCCCGGGATTCCACGAAGACTTCGGAATCGGACACCGCTTCACGCTGGGTGTGGAGAACCACCTGGGCTACGGCGTCCGGACGCGTTACTGGATGCAGAACCAGTCCATGGAGGGCTACGGCTACTACGTGGGAGAGACGCTTCAGATCGATATGGACGTCTTGGATATCGACCTGACCCTGCGGGAAAAATTTCGCCGCTGGGACCTGTTGCTCAGCGGCGGGGTGCGCTATGGCCGCAACGGCTACGGCTCGGACACGCTCCTCCCGCCGGGCGAGGCGAAATTCGAGGGCTTTGGGCCCACCTTTTCTTTCCAGGCCGATCGCAAGCTGGGCTGTCGCGGCTTGCACGTGATCGGCAACTTCCGCGCATCGCTCCTGTTCGGCGACGCAGATTTCTTCGGCGATACGGCCGAGGGCGAATTGAGCACCGTCTTCGACGCGCAACTCGGTCTCGGTTGGCAGCGTCCCCTGGGCAGCGCAACCCTCGACCTGCGTGCCGTGTGGGAATCGCAGGTCTGGCAGAACAACGCCATCGCGGACACGATCATTGGCCTCGGCACCAACCAGGGCTTCACAGGCCCGACTGTAGCCGCCGAATTGCGATTCTGAATCAGCCAGGCGTGGCCCGGCTTCTCCCGAACGATCTTCCAGTCGCCCTTTCGCAGGGCGGCATGGCTTGCGTATTGAAAGTAGAACGACTCATGCGGTGAAGGCGAATCTCCCGTGAGCACCGGAAGCGGATCCCTGCCGTCCAGAGCAACATGGCTTGGCAACGTTGCACGAGCCAGTTTCGCACACCCGACCAGCAGGTCGGGAGACCATAACGGTTCAGCAACGACCGAGCCGGCGGGGATCTTGCCGGGCCAGCGTGCCATCGCCACGACGCGCAGCCCCCCTTCCCAGCAGGTGACCCCGCCGTGACGGAGCGGCGCATTGGAGCCCACATCGAGACCTTCACGGCCGAGGGCGAAACTGCCGTTGTCCGACATGAGAAAGAGGAACGTATTCCTTTCGACACCGGCCGTGCCCAAGGCAGCCAGCACTCGACCGATCGCCTTGTCCAAGGCGTACACGACAGCCCGATAACGTTTGACCGGCGCCGGCTCCTCCGGCGACAGCCCGCAGGCTCTAAAGGCCCAAGCCGGGGCCTGCCACTGGTTGGGCTCGCCGTGGAGTTTGTTGGCAGCACTCGGGAAATGGGGCGCGTTGAAGGGCAGATAGCAGAACCAGGGCTGCCCGCCGGCGGATCTCCGCGTGATGAAATCGATGGCCGCATCGGCGAAGATGCCGGTAGTGTAGTCGCCCTCGCGATGAAGCTCTTCCATGCCGCGATAGAGATCGTGTTTCTCGTGATAGTTGTGGCGGAAGTAGTCGAGATTGCCGGAAGCATGGCCGACGAACTCGTCGAAACCTCGCTCCGTAGGCCGAGAGCCTTCCGCAAATCCGATGTTCCACTTGCCAAAACAACCGGTTGCGTAGGGCGTGGGGGCGCTTTTGAGGATCTGTGAGATAAGGGTCTCGCGCTGAGCAAGGCCCACGCCGTAGTTGCCGGCCACCCCGGCCAGTTGGTTCACCAATCCGTGGCGCTGCGGAATCCGCCCGGTGAGCAAGCAGGCTCGCGACACGGTGCACGTGGGCGACGCCGTGTAGAAACTCGTCAGCCGCGCGCCCTGTGAGGCAAGCCGATCGAGATTCGGCGTGGGGATTGGCGAGTCCGGGTTGTAACAGCGCAGGTCTCCGTAGCCGAGATTGTCGACCGTAATGATCAGGATGTTGGGGGTGGGATCAGCCCCGTCCGCGCAAACCGTCGACAAGGTAAACAAGAGAAGCAGCAGGACAGGCTTCGCGGTCATCGGCGTTGCTCCTCAAAATACTGAAAGGAATCTCCCGGGACGCAAACCACGGTTCCGCCCCCCATCTACATAGGCGGATTCTAGCCCGACGTGGCCGGCTTGTCACATCCGCCGCGGCGGCGTCAGACGGCTGCCAAGGTATTTTGACTTTTTCCGCCCCGTCGCGGGCCTGTCTGTTGAGTTCGCCGCCGCCACACGCCATCATGGCGGGCAGCCTGTCAGCCTCACTCGTTTTGTGGAGATCGAGCCATGTCGCAATCGTCTTTTTCGCGCCGAAGCTTCTTGAAGGCGAGTTCCACGGGAATCCTGGCCGCCACCTTCATCCCGCGCACGGCCTGGGGGGCCAACGACCGGATCAACGTGGGTTGCATCGGAATCGGCGGCAAAGGCGCCAGCGAAGTAACAGGGGCCGCCGGAGCCGGGGGCTCGATCTTCGCTCTCTGCGACGTGGACGAAAATCGCCGGGGAAAGGGCAAGATCCGGAGACGTTTTCCGGACGCCGTGTTCTACCAGGATTTCCGCAAGATGCTCGAAAAGGAGGACTCCCGTCTCGATGCGGTCACCGTCTCGACGCCCGACCACACCCACGCCCACGCCGCCATCATGGCCATGCGGATGGGCAAGCACGTCTACTGCCAGAAGCCGCTCACGCACAGCATCTGGGAAGCCCGACTGATGACCGAGACCGCCCGAGAAATGGGCGTGGCCACCCAAATGGGCAACCAGGCCCACGCGAATGAACCCATCCGCCGCGCCGTGGAACTGATCCGCGCGGGTATGCTCGGCAAGATAACCGAGGTTCATGCGTGGACCAATCGCCCGATCTGGCCCCAGGGAATGGAAAGCAAACCGGCGGCAGAACCCGTGCCCGATACGCTCAACTGGGACCTCTGGCTGGGCCCGGCTCCCGAGCAGACCTACAGTTCCGCCTACGTGCCCTTCAAGTGGCGAGGCTGGTGGGACTTTGGCACCGGCGCCCTGGGCGACATGGGCTGCCACATCCTTGATATGCCCTTCTGGGCCCTGGACCTGAAATATCCGAAGACGGTTGAGGCCAAGCAGGAAGGCAACACCGCCGTCTCGGGCCCGAACTGGTCGACGATCACCCATACCTTCGCTCCGGGCAAGCATCACAAGGAACTGAAGTACGTGTGGTACGACGGGGTTTCCAACGACGGTGGCCACTTGCCGCCCGCCGAAGTGCTGGACGGTTGCGGCATGGAGCCCAAGGTGGCCGCTTCCAAATTCGACCTGGTCATGATCGGCGAAAAGGGTAAGTTCTTCTTCCAACGAGGCAAGATGGACTGGATCACCACCCCTGGTTCGCTGCTCGAAGAGTATGCCGAAACCCCGGTGACCCTACCTCGCGTGCCGAACGAGGACGTGGAATGGATCACGGCCTGCAAAGGCGGCCCGGCGGCCCTTTCGAATTTCGACTACGCGGGCCTGCTCACCGAGTTCGTGCTCCTGGGAAATCTCGCCATTCGCACGGGCGAGAAGCTCGAGTGGGACGGCGAACTCATGAAGGCCACCAATTGCCCCGCCGCCGATCAGTATGTGCGTCGCGAGTACCGCAAGGGCTGGCAACTCTGATCCCACAAGTTGCCCGGTCGTCCTCGATTCTTGCCGGAAAGGTCCTTCGCTTGCCGACAGTTGCCGTCGCACTTGAGTTCGGCGCTGCGCTCTGTCATCATGGCGACGGACCTTTTCAAGTCATGCACCTTGGAGAAGAGACCTCATGACACGCCCACTAGGTTTGGTCGCGGGAGCCCTCATCGCACTCGCTTCGCTGGTCGACACAACGCGCGCCGAGGAGGGCAAACGCCCGAACGTCCTGATCTTTGTCATCGACGACCTGAACGACTACGTCGGCTGCCTCGGGGGGCACCCCAACGCGTCGACGCCGAATATCGACGGCCTGGCAAAGCGGGGAGTCCTCTTCACGAATGCCCACTGCAACGCCCCTGTCTGCAAGCCTTCGCGAACCAGTGTGTGGACGGGGCTGCGCCCCACCACGACAGGGATCATCTCGAACCGTTCGGGCTGGTTTCGCAAGGTATCGGATTACCGCGACACGATCTCGCTGCCCCAGGCCATGGCCCGCGAAGGATACGAAACGTGCGCCTTCGGCAAGGTCTGCCATCGAGACCGACCCGACCACGCCATGGGCGAATGGGAGCGTTACAATTCGTTCAACTACGGGCCGCGGCTGAAACCCAAGATGAATTATCAAATTGGCGACGCCATCACCGACTGGGGCGTGCCGTCCACCGTGGCCAATCAGCCGGCCAGCTATGACCCCCAGATCGCCCAGCGAACGATCAATGCGTTGGAAGACTGCCACGAGCACCCGTGGCTGCTGGGCTGCGGCTTCTACCGTCCCCACACGCCCCTCTACGCTGATCAGAAGTGGTTCGACCTGCATCCGCGAGACGAGATTCAACTTCCCAAGACCATTCCCAATGACACGGCGGACCTTGTCTACTTCGGAAAGCGTCCTCGCCGGGAACAGGACATCGAGGCGCCGGGCCTCTTCACCCAGGACTGGGCGGAAGAAAACGACAAGTGGAAGGACGTTCTCCAGGCCTACCTCGCTTGCAGCTCCGCGATGGATTACCAACTCGGACGGGTTCTCGACGCCCTGGCGAAGAGTCCCTATGCCGACAATACCTACGTGATCCTGTTCTCCGATCACGGTTGGCACCTGGGCGAGAAACGCCACTGGGGCAAGGCGGCTCTCTGGGACCAGACGACGCGCATCCCAATGATTATCGCGGGACCCGGAATCCCCCAAGGCAAGCGATGCGATCGACCGGTCGACCTCCTCTCCATCTACCCAACGGTCATGGACCTGGTGGGGCTGGAGTTGCCGTGCAAGGTCGAGGGGCACTCGCTCCGGCCACTGCTGGAGGACCCGGACGCCCAGTGGCCCCACCCGGTCCTGACCACGTTTGTCGACCACCACGCCCTGCGAACGGACCGTTGGCGCTACATTCGCTACGCCAGCGGCGAGGAGGAACTCTACGACGACCAGAACGACCCCGAAGAGTTCACTAACCTCGCAGTGGGGTCGGCCAATACCGAGATTGGAAAAACGCTTGGACAACTCCGGGCTGAAATGGACCGCATTCTCCAGCAGCCCAGCCCGTGATTTTGCCACGCAGCCACGGGGTGCAGAGTCCAAGACGACCTTCGTCATTTGTCCTTCGGATTTCTTTCGTCATTTGCCTTTCGTCATTCGTCCTTTCTCCGCGGGAATCGCGAGCCCACACGCAAACCGCCTCAAACGTGGACTTTGCCCCGACTTGCAGCTTTCTGCTTCAGTGGTAGAATCTGCCGAACGCGCTGAGGTTGCGCGAATTCGGTTCCGAGCGGCAACTCGGAATGACCGGCGGGTTTGCCGCCCTAGACGAGGCGACTGAAGGGATGAGCGACAACGTGGTCGAAGTGGGCCCCCTGCCCGAGTGTTGGAAACGACGACACCTGCTAGGCCTTGAAGATCTTACCGCCGAAGAGATTACGACGATTCTCGACAAGGCCGAGATCTTCAAGCAGGCCCTGTTGGCCCGCAAACACCGGGTGCCCGTGCTCACGGGGGTCACCAACTGCAACCTGTTCTTCGAGAATTCTACTCGGACCCGGACCAGTTTCTCCCTCGCCGCCCGCCGCCTGGGGGCGGACTCCATCGACTTCTCCGCGTCGACCAGCAGCCTCTCGAAAGGCGAAACGGTCATTGACACGGCCAAGAACATCGAAGCGATGGGGGCAGACATCATGGTCGTCCGCCATCGCACCCCCGGCACCCCCCACCTGCTCGCCCAAAACCTCAATTGCTGCGTGATCAACGCCGGCGACGGCCCCCACGAGCATCCGACCCAGGGCCTGCTCGACATCCTCACCATCCGCCAGCGACGAGGCAGCCTGGAAGGGCTGACTGTGGCCCTGGTCGGCGATATCGCCCACAGCCGTACGGCCCGCTCGAACATCTGGGGCCTCAAGGCGTTGGGCGCCCACGTGATTGTCTGCGGACCCTCGACCCTGGTGTCCCCCCGCTGGAAAGAACTCGACGTGGAGTTCTCCTACAGCCTGGATGACATCCTGCCTCGGGTGGACGTGCTCAACCTGCTGCGGATCCAGTTCGAGCGGCAACACGACCGCCCGTTCCCATCGGTCCGCGAATACGCCCACCTGTATGCCATGGACAAGGACCGCCTTGCAAGGGCCAAGAAAGACATCCTGATCCTGGCCCCGGGCCCAATCAACCGGGGGGTGGAAGTCACACCCGACGTGGCCGACGGGCCCCAATCGGCAATCCTGGAGCAGGTGACCAACGGCGTCGCCGTGCGGATGGCCGTCCTCTGGCTTGTCAGCAATGTCCAGCAGGCCGCGTTGAGTCATTGAAGACCCCGTACCGGCGGCTTCCAGCCGCCGTCCTCAGCAGGCGATAGAAAGCAGCAACCATGTCGAAGATTTTGATCCAAAACGGACGGGTGATCGATCCCAGCCAGCAGATGGACCGGGTGACCAACCTGCTGATCGAAGACAACCGAATCGCGGCTTACGACGTGCAGTCGGCCGACGATTGCGAGGTGATCGACGCAGCGGGCAAGATCGTGGCCCCGGGCCTCATCGACATCCACGTCCACCTTCGCGATCCGGGACGCGAAGAAGACGAAACAATCGAGACGGGAACGGCGGCCGCCCTGGCCGGTGGATTCACGTCGATCGCCTGCTGCCCCAATACGGAACCGCCCATCGACAGCCAGGGCACCGTCGAATACATCAAGCAGAAGGCGGCACGAGCCGACAACTGCAACGTCTACGTGATCGCCTGCGTGAGCAAGAACCGGGAAGGCAAGGAACTCTCGGAAATCGCCCAACTCGTCGAGGCGGGCGCCGTCGGCGTGAGCGACGACGGATCCCCCGTTCATAGCGCCGAATTGATGCGTCGGGCCTTCGAGTACTGCCTCATGTTCGACCGGCCCGTCATGAACCATTCCGAAATCCTCGAACTGACCCAGAACGGCGTCATGCACGAAGGCCTGACCCAACTCGTGCTCGGCCTCGGTGGAATCCCTGCCGCAGCCGAAGACGTCATGGTGAGCCGCGACGTGGCCCTGGCCGAGGCAACGGGAGGCTGGCTCCACGTAATGCACGTTTCGACGGGAGGCAGCATCCACATCATCCGCCGCGCGAAAAAGCGAGGAGTTCGCGTGACGGCCGAGGTCACGCCCCATCACTTCACCTTGACCGACGAGTGCCTGCGCACCTTCGATTCCAACTTCAAAATGAGCCCGCCCCTGCGAGGCCAGGGCCATGTCGACGCCTGCATCGAAGCGCTTCAAGACGGGACGATCGATTGCATCGTCACCGACCACGCCCCCCACGCCAAAGAAAAAAAGATGCAGGAACTGGACCGCGCTCCCTTCGGCATCCTCGGGCTGGAAACAGCCTTGGGCCTGGTCGTGACCCGACTGATCGAACCGGGCCACCTCGACTGGCCCCAAGCCCTCGAGAAAATGACCATCAACCCGGCCCGCATCATCGGCGTCGAGAAGGGCACCCTGGCCATCGGCGCCGACGCCGACGTCGTGGTCATCGACCCGGACGTAGAGTGGACCGTCAATCCGGCCGAATTCAAGTCGAAGAGTTCCAACACCCCCTTCGCCGGTTGGAAGCTCAAAGGCCGGGCCGAGAAGGTCATCGTGGGCGGACGCGTCAAGTTCAGCCGTTGAGAAACGGCGTCGCCAGAGGGAAGCGAATCTCAGGTCAGGCAACCAAACAGTTGCCTGCCCCTTCCAAATAATTCGGCAAATCGAAACGCCGTCATTCTTCTTGCCCTCCTAGAAAACTCCGGAGAACCAGCCCCTTAGGCCCCAAACTACTATTAGCATTTCTAATTCCAAGTATTAGAAAGTTAAGGTATTCCTCAACAGAACGGTCCTGCTACAATCGGCACCATGGCAAATCCACGTTCGCTTATGGCTGGATTATGCACGCATTCGGGGAGTTTCCCCCTTTCAGACACGAGCTTCTGAGAACCAGGGAAACTTGGCGTGCCTCATCTTCCGGGAAACTGAAGCGCGGGTCTGCCGCGAAAGACGCGTTGCCATGCAACACGTCTTTGCGGAGACGAGAGAGCCTCCTTCGCCCTCTTGTCTTGCCTAATCGAATTCACTTACCTCAGGACCGTGCCAAGGAGTCATGATGGGTAATCTACAGAAACCCAACGGGACCGACGTCACTCTCACCAAGAATCGCTCACGAAACATTGCCCCCCAGAGCGGACTCTGCTCGCGATGTGTCGACGGTTGCATCGGCAACTGCGAGGTCTTTAAGGCCACATTTCGCGGGCGAGAGTTGATCTATCCGGGGCCTTTCGGCGACGTAACGGCCGGCGGCGACAAGGATTATCCCGTCGATTACTCGCACCTCAACATCCACGGCTACGCCCTCGGCGGCGCCGGGTTGCCCGAGGGAACCGACGCCAATCCGGACACGTGCCGTTTTCCCGCCGTCAACACGGAAACAGCCTACGGCTGGGACAAGAAGGTGAAGTTGGCCACCCCTGTCTTCACCGGCGCCCTGGGTTCGACTGAAATCGCCCGCAAAAACTGGGAGCATTTCGCGGTCGGAGCCGCCCTGGCTGGCGTGACGCTCGTCTGCGGCGAGAACGTCTGCGGAATCGATCCCGCCCTGCAACGGAACGGCGAAGGAAAGGTCTCTGTGGCGCCGGACATGGATCGCCGCATTACCACCTACAAAAAGTACCACCGGGGCTTCGGCGAAATCCTCGTTCAAATGAACGTGGAAGACACCCGCCTGGGCGTGGCCGAGTACGTGATCGACAAACACGGCCTCGACACGATCGAACTCAAGTGGGGCCAGGGCGCCAAGTGCATCGGCGGCGAAATCAAGGTCAACTCCCTGGAGCGGGCCCTGGAACTCCAGAGTCGGGGCTACATCGTCACCCCCGATCCGTCCGACCCCCTTAATCAGGCCGCCTTCAAGGCCGGCGCCATCAAGGAATTCGAACGCCACAGCCGACTTGGATTCGTCGAGGAAGAGGCCTTCTACGCCGAATGCGATCGGCTCCGCGGGCTGGGCTTCCAGCGGATCACGCTGAAGACCGGCGCCTACGGCCTCCGCGAATTGGCCATGGCGATCAAGTGGAGCAGCAAGGCCAAGATCGACCTGTTGACGATCGACGGCGCACCCGGTGGAACCGGAATGAGCCCCTGGCGAATGATGCAGGAATGGGGCGTTCCGGCAATCTACCTCCATTCGGCAGCCGTCGAGTTCGCCACCAAGCTCGCCGCCAAGGGTGAGCGGGTTCCCGATCTGGCCTTTGCCGGCGGCTTCAGCACGGAAGACCACATCTTCAAGTGCCTGGCCATGGGATCCCCCTTCGTCAAGGCCGTCTGCATGGGCCGCGCCTTGATGATCCCGGGCATGGTCGGCAAGAACATCGCCCAATGGCTCAAGGACGGAGACTTGCCGAAAACCGTCAGCGAGTTCGGTTCCACCCCGGAAGAGATCTTCGTCTGCTGGGAACAGGTTTCCGACCTGGTCGGGCGCGATGAAATGGCCAACATCCCGCTGGGCGCCGTGGGAATCTACTCCTACGCAAACAAGCTCCAGGTGGGCCTGCAGCAATTGATGGCCGGCGCCCGTTGCTTCAACATTCCGGCGATCGGCCGCAAGGACCTGATGAGCCTCACCAAGGACTGCGCCGAGGTAACCGGCATTCCCTACGTGATGGATTCCTATCGCGAAGAAGCGGAAGCGATCCTCAACAGTTGAGCCGTTTCTCGCGATGTTCGATGCTAAAGTCTCCCAAGCCCCGCCAGGAAACAGGAAGAAGACCTGCGCGGGACTTGGGGCGACGAAGCTGTTATAATGGCCTGGGCTACCATCTCCTCTCCGGGGGAGTGTTTTGAACACCGACCGCTTCAATCGATCCGAGGCCGATGAACCATGAACGCTGAAATTCCGTCGGACCTAGCTCCGTTCGTCCAGCGAATGATCGCGGAAAGGCGATTCTTGAACGAAAGCGATGTGCTTGCAGCGGGACTCCGGCTCCTTCAGGCTCGCGAAGCTTTGTGCCAGGAAGTCCGATTGGGGTTCGATCAGCTTGATACAGGCCGGACCGTGGAGGCATCGGAGGTCTATAACCGCGCGAATGAGCGAATACGCGAGATTACGGACCGGAAGAGCACGGCAGATTCATGAGCCGGGTCATCTACTCCCTCGCCGCCGAAAGCGATTTCCTAGAGATCACCGCGTTCATTGCTCGCGACAAGCCCGAGGCGGCATATCGGTGGGTGGAAACAATGCGAAAGAAATGCGAGCTGCTTTCCGAAAATCCCGAGATGGGAGAGAAACGGCACGGATTCGGGGTTCCTGGTTGTCGGAGTCATACGGTGGGCAACTACGTTGTGTTCTATCGCTCAATTGAAGATGGTATTCACGTCTCGCGAGTAATCCATGGCAGCAGGGATTTAATGGACCTGTAGCATCCTTTCTGGCAAGTCCCCCGCGAAGAACACCTGAGGCGTCAGAGCGGTCAACCAGAACAAGGCACTAGCCGAACGCCCCCTGGCCTGCTCGCGCTCTTCGCTACACGTCTTCCCTCGTCGCCACAAACCGATACCCCGCATCCCGCACCGTCAGGAAATATCGGGGATTGGCCGGGTCGGGCTCGAAGATCTTCCTTAATCGGCGAATGAACTGATCGGGAGCCCGCGTGGTCAGGTAGCCCGGCGTCTCCCAGACGTTCTCCAACAGTTCGTGACGGGGGATGATGCGTCCTTCGTTTTCCAGAAAGTAACGAAGGAGCTTGATTTCCAGTTGGGTCATTCTCACGGCCTTGCCGCGGACCGTTGCCTGAAAGGCGTCGAAATCGACGCGGCTCCCCGCAATCTCGGTCTCGCGGACCGACTCCGACCTGGGAGGTTCTGTGCCTACCCGGCGGCTGTGAAGAATAAGCAACCCATTTACGCGACTCAGCAGTTCGTCCAGGTCGAAGGGCTTGGTCAGGTACTGGTCCGCCCCCACGTCGAAGCCGCGAGCCCGGTCCTCCGAAAGAGTTCGCGCGCTGAGGATCAAAATCGGCATGTGGTGATTGTCCGCGCGCAGTGATTCGCAGACGGCATACCCGCTCATCCCCGGCAACATCAAGTCGAGGACCACCAGGTCGATCGAATCGGGATGCTGCTGGATATGTGCCAGGGCCGACGGACCGTCACCGACCGTCGTCACCCGGTACCCCTCGGCCACCAGGTTGTACTTGATCCCGGCGGCCAGATGGGCCTCGTCCTCCACAACAAGTATGTGCTTGCCCTTCATGGAATTGCCTCACCCGACAACGATCAGGTCCCACCCACAACCAACTTGCTGGGAAGTTCCACCTCAAACACCGCGCCCGGTCCGGTCTCCCGATCCCGAACCCGCACTTTCCCGCCAAGTCGCCGCACCAGGGTGCGAACGATGAACAACCCCAGGCCGGTGCCGGCCTTCTCCCGCTCCAACTCCAGGCCCAGGCGACGAAAACGCTCGAATACCTTGTTGCGAAGCGTCTTGGGAATCCCTGCGCCATTATCACTAATTTGGACCAACACGCTCCCGTTGGCAAGTCGCTTCAACAGAACATCGACCTCCGGTTCCACCCCGGCGTACTTGACGCCATTGTCGATCAGGTTCCGAAAGATCAGTTCCAGGTCGACCTGCCTCGCATGAACAGAACAGGGCTCCATGCGGAGCCGAATGGTCTCCGCCGGCACCTGGTAGCGACGGCATACCGCTTCCGAGCACTCCTGCAGCAGTTCCGGCAGCGAGACCTCGGCCATATCCTCCTCGGCCGGAACGGTGTCCATGCGCCCCGCGTCGAGCACGTGGTTGACCAGGAGGTCGAGGCGATCCAGATCGTCCATCATGTACTGATGGAAGCTCGCCCGCTCTTCATTGCTCACCGCGCGGCGACTCAGGGTCTGGAGACAGAGCTTCATGGAGGCAATGGGCGACTTGAACTCGTGGGTCACACTATCAAGGAAGTTCGCCTGGCGCTGGTTGAAGTTGATCGTCTTGATCGAAAAAACCAGGTAAACAATCACGCCGGCCAGCAGCGTCGCCATGAAGACACTTCCCACCGAGAGCAGCGTCCAGTACAGTCCGGCCGATCGCGTGTTGGCCAACGCCCCATAGACCGCCAGCAGCACCCAGCCCACCGCAAGAATGAGCAGGATGACAATCATCACGGCGGCCAGAATGATCGGCAGACGCAAGGAGCGGCGAGGCGACATGAACAACCCGGCTTCGAGATCCAAAAGGGGCAGAACGATTCCGTCGAGCGTAACATTCCGCGACCGGAGCGGTCAACCGCCTTGCCCCTCCTGAAAAGCCGGGCTCTTGAACCCAACACCTCACGGGGTGGCCCGGATGTTTCTCCCGCATGTGTCTTTGCCACACCGTTCGACAAGGCCGGGGAAAGTCCGGGCGGCGAAGCCGCAGGAGGAAAAACGACTTGCTCTGGTTGCTTCGCGACACCGGCGATCTTCCGACTCACACGTCAAGAAGTAGCAACAAGTAGGTCACCGCTCGCCGAGCGGGACTTTGAAATGGCATATCGCTCGGCAATCCAGGAGCCGTGCGGCGCCCGGCGCCTGCCACCCCAGATGGCAGCGATGATCTTCCGCAGTGGACTTCAACGGCCCGCTAGCCGGCCGGAGCGTCGGTCGGCCTGAACAGCCTTTCCACCGCCAGGGAAACTTCCGGTCTACACAAGGGCGAAACCGACTCGCTGCCCGAAAACTCTTGCAGCGAGCCAAATCCCGACGACCCCGGCTCGCGATGCACCACGACCCGGCGTTTCGGACAGTCCACCACCCAGTAGTCACGAATCCCCGCCGCGGCGTAGAGACTGGCCTTCTTCCCCAGATCGTAGCCCACACTCGAATCGGCCACCTCAACCACCAGCAAGACGTCTTCCGCCTGCGGGCGCGACCTGCGCCGTTGGAGGGCCTCGCGGTCGATCCACGCCACGTCCGGCTGGGGCACGCTCTCAAGCATGGCCAGACCCAGGGTCTCCTGGATTCTCACCCGCACGCCGGCCTTCGCCACGGAGAACACGCTCCATTCAGTCAACTCGTCCACCGCGTGTTCGTGGTCGTCGCCGATCGGCGCCATCTCGTAGATCCTCCCCTCAATGAACTCCACCCGCCGCCCATCGAAAACGCCAGTTTCGATGATCCGGTTATAATCGTCGATCGACAATCGAGCCACGGTAGCCATCGAATCCAAACTCCGGAAGGAGAAAAAGGGGGGCCCACGTCTCCCCGTGAGGACACGGTTTATTGTAGAATGACCGACCTCGACACACAATCTCCAACGGCCCCGAGCCCACTCCCCCGCGGCCCCAAGTGAGGACTCTGTCATGCGATACGCCTTGTTGCTCCTGCCAATTCTCTGTCTGCTCTCGCCCATCGCCTTGGCCGACGACGCCCAGACGCTCCGTCCGCCCGCAGTGCCCCTGGTAACCCACGACCCCTACTTCAGCATCTGGTCGTGCAGCGACAATCCGGCCGCCGACTGGCCCCGCCATTGGACGGGAAATATTCAGGCCCTCTGCTCGATGATCCGGGTGGATGGAAAAACCTACCGCCTGATGGGCTCGGAATCGCAGAACGCCGAGATGGCCAAGGTGGCTGCCTGCCGCGTCCACCCAACCCGAAGCATCTACACCCTCGAGGCCGGCCCGGCTACCGTAACGTTCACCTTCACCAGCCCGCTCCTGCCGGACGACCTGGAACTGATCGGACGCCCCGCCACCTACATCGCCTGGAAGGTAGCGAGCAACGACGGCAAGTCCCACGACGTGCAGCTCTACTTCGACCACTCGGCCGAACTGGTCGTCAACGAGCCCAAGCAGAATGTCCAGTGGGCACGTACGGACGCCGAAGGGCTCGACGTCATGCGGATGGGCACCGTCGACCAGCCGGTGCTCCAGCGCGACGGCGACCAGGTGCGCATCGACTGGGGTCATTCCTACCTGGCCGTTCCTCGGAAGCAGGAGGCCCAGACCTTGATCGCCAGCGCGTCGGTCGCACGGGAGAGCTTTGTCACCACGGGCCGGATCGAGGGCAGCGACGATACGAACATGCCCCGCCCCGCCCGGCAGAACTGGCCCGTCTGCTCCGTGGCCTTCGATTGCGATCGCGTTTCCGCCACACCGGTTGAGAAATGGCTGATCCTCGCCTACGACGATATCCGTTCGATCCAGTTCTTCGAAGCACAGCTTCTCGCCTGGTGGCGTCGCGATGGCCTCGAACCGCCGGCGATGCTCACGGCCGCGGCCGAAGCCTACAGTGATGTGATCGCTCGTTGCGAGCGTTTTGACGAAGCACTGACCGCCGACGCAACCCGCATGGGCGGCGCCGAGTATGCTGACCTTTGCGCCCTGGCCTATCGCCAGGCGATCGCCGCCCACAAGCTGGTGGCCGCTCCGGACGGCGCCCCCCTGCTCTTCTCCAAGGAAAACAACTCGAACGGCTGCATCGCCACGGTCGACGTGGCCTATCCGGCCGCCCCGATCTTCATGCTCCTCTCCAACGACCTGCTCAAAGCGATGGTCGATCCGGTCTTCCGCTATGCGGCCATGGACCGCTGGCCCTTCCCCTTCGCCCCCCACGACCTGGGCCGCTATCCGAAAGCCATCGGCCAGCGCTACGGCGGCGGAGAGCGGACCGAAGAAAATCAGATGCCCGTCGAAGAATGCGGCAACATGCTCATCATGGCGGCCGCCATCTGCCAGATCGACGGCAACACCGACTACGTCAAGCAGTATTGGCCCCAACTCAGCCAGTGGGCCGAGTACCTGAGGGCCAAGGGTCTCGATCCCGAGAACCAACTCTGCACCGACGATTTCGCCGGGCACCTGGCCCACAACGCCAACCTCTCGCTCAAGGCGATCGTCGCCATGGGCGCCTACGCCAAGATGTGCAAGATGGCCGGCCGCGATGAGGAAGCGGCAGCATTCCGAAGCACGGCCGAGGAGTTCGCCGCCCAATGGCCCAAGCTGGCCGACGACGGCGACCACTATCGCCTGGCCTTCGACGCCCCCGGTTCGTGGAGCCAGAAGTACAACCTCGTCTGGGACACCCTCCTCGACCTGAACCTCTTCCCGACCGACATCGCCCGGCGCGAAGTCGCCTACTACAAAACAAAGCTCAACGAGTTCGGCCTGCCGCTGGACAACCGCCAGCCCTACACCAAAACCGACTGGGAAGTCTGGACGGCCACCCTGGCCGAATCGCGAGAGGACTTCGACACCCTGATGAAGCCTGTGTACGCCTTCGTCAACCAGACCCCGGACCGCGTCCCGCTCACCGACTGGTACTGGACCCAGGACGCCAAGCGTCGCGGCTTCAAAGCCCGCTCCGTCGTCGGCGGCGTGTTCATCAAGATGCTCAGCGACCGCGATCTATGGAACAAGTGGTCGCAAGAAAAGAAGCAGGCACGCTCCGCCGTGCCGTCCGCCAAGCTCACAGCAGATGCCCTTTCCATCACACAGCCAGACGGCACACCAACGCCAAAGCAGCACGACCGCTCCGTAGCGGTGGCATCCCTGCCGCCGACCTCACCCTGATACCCGGCGGCAAGATGCCACCGCTACGGCCCCCCTTGGAGTGCGATGACCTGTCATCGCTTTCTTTTCGGAGAGACGCCTTCTCGCGAGAACGTCGCCGTCGAAAGAAGGCGGCGACAAGTCGCACGCACTCCAAGGCGTCGCACGGCCCAATATGACGCCCTCCCGCACGAATACCATGTTGAAAGCCCCCTTCCGAGGTGGTACTCTCTAGCGAGCAATCCAGCAGGAATGGTGTTCAGAAAGGCGGTGGCCCGAGCCATGTCTGAGATGCAGACCTTTCGGTTTCGAAAAGCCGTTCTTTTTCAAGCCATCTTTTGCATCCCAATTCCTCTTTTCGCAGTGGCCATATTCTCCTGCGTGTTCTATCTGCCGCCACCCGCCAACCAGGCCCACATGATCACATGCCTCATGAGGGTGGCTGGCGTTCTTGGAACCGCACTCTTCGGCGGCATGCTCCTCCTGTTTCTTTATGTGATTGCCAGAAAACGCTACGACCGCCTTGCATGCTGGCTTCTGCCGGCTTCGATCGTCCTTGCCTTGTTGTTCTGGTGGGGGCCTCGCGGCGCCGATCTTCTTCATCTTGCCCCCCACGATCGTCGCCTTCTGGCTGCTGCTGCGATTCAGCCGCCCCAAGCAGGGCGTGCGTTCGGCCAAAGTGATGTCCGTCCCTGGCGGCCGTTCTTTTGCGGCTTGGTGGATCTTCTTGCTGCTGTTGCTGATGCTGCGAGTCGGCTTGGAGCTTGCGGGGGTTCAAGAGGACATGTTAGATTCAATCCAGTTCTGGCTTTTTCTTGCCGCAGTGCTCCCCGCGCTCTTCGCGGTTGTGAAGGTCGTCAAATCGGCCACCATCGCCGAACGCCGAGGCGCCGAAACGGCCAACGCGGAATGGCATCGAGGCGAACTGGAACTGGCCGGTGCGGGCATGGAGTCGATCGCCGACGAATAGCATCCCGCCTTGGAGTGCGATGACTTGTCATCGCTTTCTTTCTTCTTCTCAGAGACGCCTTCTCGCGGCCAACGCCCCGCACAGCACTCAACGTCGCCATACGAAGAAGGCGGCGACAAGCCACACCCACTCCAAGGCAACAGCCAGGCAAATTGGAGGAGCGGAAGAGCGGGAACAAAATGGCTAAAACAAGGTCGGGAGGAGACCGCCGGTTCAGCCGAGATTTGCACGTGGAGGGCCACGTGGCGGGTGGATATTGTGGGGGGGCAGTAAGGGATTCAGTGGATCATCTCTGCTGCAATGACGATACAAGCACAGCTTGCCTGGTCGCCATAACCGGAATTCGTTTCCCACCGTCCCATGAACGTGACCGTTGCCATCTGCACCTGGAACCGTGCCGACTTGCTGGATCGCACCCTGACATCGTTGAGCCAGGTGCTTGTTCCTTCAGGGATTGAATGGCAAGTGGTCGTGGCCGACAACAACTCGACGGACCATACCGAGGAGATCCTCCGGAGCCATCGTAGCCGCTTGCCGCTTCGCAGCCTGTTCGAAGGTCGGCAGGGCAAATCTCACGCGTTGAACGCGATCATCGATGAGCTTGCCGGAGACCTGGTGCTCTGGACGGACGATGACGTGCGCCTCGATGCCGGCTGGCTGGCAGCCTACGTGGACGCCGCGCAGCGCTGGCCGGAAGCTTCCTTCTTCGGCGGGAAGATCGTCCCTCATTTCCTCGGAGAGGAACCAACGTGGCTCCGTCCGGCATGGCGTGCCATCGGTGGAGTGTTTGGGGAACGGAACCTCGGAGAGGAGCCGTTTGCCTTGAACCGAAAGCGACTGCCCTTTGGGGCCAACATGGCGGCGCGAGTCGATCTGCAGAAAAAGTACCGATTCGATCCCCAACTTGGCCGGGTTGGCGAAGGGTTGCTGGCAGGCGAAGAGACGGCGCTGATGCAACAGTGGCTGGCCGACGGATACACCGGCATGTGGGTGCCGGGAGCCGTGGTGGAACACGTCGTTACTCCGGACCGAACGGAGCTCGAGTTCATTCAGCACTACTATTTCGGGGTCGGCCGAAGCAAGCCCCCGCATTCCCACTCCCCGGGGCGCTTTCTGCGCGGGCTTTGGTACTTCCTGTCGGCGATGAAGTACGAACTTCCGAAGCCACTGTTCAATAAGCAGACCACCCCCTATCGCTGGATGAAGTGCCTGGCGAAGTCCAGCTATCACTGGGGCCACGTGGCTTCCGAGTGGCGTCATGCTCCCGAATGGTCGATGCCAAGACCAGTCCGGGGGCTCCTCGCAAACGACAGCCAACCGCGATACACGGGCCCGGCGATCGAGCAGCCAGTGAGAACGCCAGGTCCAGACGCCGCGAGCGAGAGACGAAAAGCAGCCTAACAGCGGAGTTTCACATGTTGACAACCCTGATTCCCTGCAAGAACGAACTTCGCCACATCGAAGAGTGCGTGGAGTCGGCGCGGCAACTGGGCGGTGAAATCCTCGTGGCCGACAGCGGTTCCACCGACGGCACCCTCGACCTGGTGGCCGCCATGCCTGACTGCCGGCTCATTCAGCGTGAATTCGTCAACTACTCGGATTTCAAGAACTGGGCCATCCCCCAGGCCGGCTACCCTTGGGTGCTGGTGCTCGATGCCGACGAACGGGTTACGCCCGAACTTGCTGACGAGATCCGCGCTGCAGTGGCAGCCGACCGGGAGTCCGTCGACGCCTATCGGATTTCCCGACGGAGTTTCTTCCTCGGCCATGAAGTCCGCTTCGGCCCGTGGCTCCACGACGGCGTCCATCGGCTCTTCCGCCGCGATCGGTGCCGCTACAACGATTGCCTTGTCCACGAGTCATTGGTGTTCGCCAAAGAGCGAGAGGGGCGACTCCGCCATCCACTGCTCCACCACACCGCCGAATCGTACGACAGCTATTTCGCCAAGCACTTGCGTTACACCCATTGGGGCGCCCAGCAGCGTTGGCGCCAGGGCCGGCGAAGTTCGTCCTTGGCCATGCTCGTCAAACCCATGTTTCGCTTCTTCTGGCTCTATCTGGCCCGAGGAGGATTTCTGGACGGCGCTCTTGGCGTGCAGACGTGCATGCTCCAGGCCTTCTTCGTCACCTTCGTGAAACAGGCTCGCCTCTGGGAGATGGAGCACGGCCGCTCGCCTGAGCGAGGACAGTCCATCTTACCCCTTCGGCGTCCCGACACGCCACGCCGCGCCGCGTAGCGTCTGGTGAAGATCTCACTCGCCCTTCTCCGCCACCGCGAGAATCTCGAAGTCGTCGGTGGTCAACGTGTGCTCGCGACTGAACTCGCCGAGATGGCAGCCGTAGATATCGACCTTGACGAAGCCGGCCGTTTGCAGGAGCCATCGCAATTCCACCGGCGTGTAGTAGCGCTCGTTGGTCTGGATGGTATGGGACTCGCCCCCGTCGTCGGTAAAGGTCAACTCCGCCTGTTCGCGAAAGGTCATCAGGTCGAAGGTCAATTCCCCAAGGCTGGCCTTCGATTCCTCGTCCTTGCCCTCCATGAAGTCTTTCACCGAGTGGAAGAGCGGAAAGAGCGCGTTCAAGGTGGTCAGCATCAGCTTGCCGCCGGGACGCAACGCGGCGGCGGCGTGCTGAAGAACGGCAAAGTTCTTCTCGTCCGTCTCCATGAGCGAAAAGGCGCCCTCGCAGAACATGATCGCTGCGTCAAACTCCTCATGAAAATGGGGCTCGGTCGCATCGCGCCGCTGAAAATCGATCGACAGCCCGGCGGCCTCCGCCTTCTCGCGCGCCCTGCGGAGTTGCCCCTCGGAAAGATCGAAGCCGACGACCTGGTAACCCCGCTGGGTCAATTCAATCGCATGGCGGCCCGTGCCGCAGCCAATGTCCAGGATCCGCTTCGATCGATCGCCACCCAATTCCCGCTCGACGAAGTCCACCTCCCCGACGCTGCCCTGGGTGAAGCACTGCTTGTCGTAGGTCTTGCCGAAATTGGTGAAGAATGTTTCGTACCAGCGCTGCATGTTGGTGTTTCCCTGGAAAGTGGAAGTAGTGGTGCAAGATGTAGTCCGTCAGGGCCTGGTCTTCGTCACACTCCATGACCCGCACCTCAGTGATCCTTCCCGTCATAGATCCACATGGCCGGGCACACGGACCTTTCGAACCCGCACTTCTCATAAAACGCCACGGCGTCTCGGTCGGCAATGACTGCGTGCTGATGGAAGCCGGCGTAGGGCTCCATCAAGCGGGCTATGATTCTCCGGCCAATTCCTTTTTGCTGATAGTCGGGGTGGACCACAAAATGGGGATAGTAGACGACAAGGAATCCATCGGAGATCGCATTGCCAAGCCCAATCAGCCGGTCCGCGTCCCATGCGGTGATGAGCGAATGGGAATGGAGCAGTGCCTGGTGAAGTTGGTCCGGCTTGTCGGCCGACGACCACTCCACGGACCGGTACAACTCCACCACCGCTTCTCGGGAAATGTCTCGGGTATCGCGAATTTGAATGGGGTCTTGCATATTGTCACTATTCAACCAAGGTCAGATCGTGTCCTTCCGCCCAAGTGGGCGGGTCACATTTGGCGGCCAGCTTTCGAATGACTTCCTCGGGAACGGGATCCCTGCGGCTCCCGTTCTGTCGCAATATCTTCTCGAACGACGGTTCGAGGTACACCAGTTTCACACAAGCGTTGTAGTCGGCGAACAGATCGATCCAGCGACTGCGGGTCTGCCTCACCGTGTTCGTGGCGTTCAGGGCGAACGACGTTCCGGCTCGCAGAAATTCCCGGCACCGCTCCCGGGCCAACTGGACAACCTCGCCCTGGTTGCCGGTCGGATCGACACCCAACTCGCCACGGATCTCATCAAGCGAGACCACGGGCAGCGTTGCCTGCTCTCGCGCCAGCCACGTGTCCTTGCCGCTGCCGGGCAGACCGCACACGACAGTCACGTCACACACAAACTCCTGGTGCGGCACATAGTGCAGGTTGGGCTCCCGTTGACGAAAGAACAGGAACCGAGCCTGCTCGTTCGCGAAGCCGTACGGCTGCTCGTAACACTCGTTCTCTTCGGCCAGCATCTTCCAGTAGTGCAGGTTCTCCTCGGGGCGAGTCATCGAATCGGTGTCTCGCCCGCGAGTGTCGGCCAAAGCGAACAGGAAGAGCAGACGATTGTTGACAAGCCAGGACAGGCGAACCACCTCGTGCATCGGCTCCGACCGTTCCAGCAGGAAGGCCGGCCGCCCATGATAGCGAACCAATCGGGCAATCTCCTCGCGAGTCGCCAGGTCGCAGCCCAGGTCGCGGAGGATGCCGCGGGCGACGTGCTCCCCCTTCACCGCGTGTTTCGGCGAGGAAATTCGCCCCGTCTCCGAGTCTGTTTGGGAAGTGAGCGGCTTGGCCGCGTCGTGGAAGAGGGCCGTGAAGGTCAAAATGGTTCGCTCGTCGGCCGTCAACGAACTCCACTCGTCCAGTTCCAGCAACTCCCGACAAACCATCTTCGTGTGGGTCCAAACATCGCCCTCGCTGTGCCACTCGGCATCCTGATCGCACGTAGCCATTAACCGACACCACGGCTGGGCTTCGGCCCACGCCAGAATCTCGTCGAGCAAGGCCTGTTTGAGTTCCTTCCAATTCATGACCAGATATCCACGCCAGGAGCAAGCTCGTTGGGCGCCATCGCCTGGTGCTGCCAATGGGTGCTCTGCTTGATCTTCTCCACAAACTCCGGGCGAACGAACTTGGCCCGCCCCGTCACCACGCCGTCGGCCTCGGTTCTCAGGTACAGCCCTTCCATCAGGTTGTCCGCCTGCTTCGTCACCGGGTTCTCGAACCGGCTGTCGAATTGCGAGGGCCCTATCAACTCGGGGAGCTCCGATTTCTTCAAGGCGCCGCGGTGGACGACGGGAACCGTCTCCACTCCCGCCCCTTCAAGCAGCGCCGCTCGCTGCTCGAGATCAAGAAAGGCCCCGGCCGTCTTGTCGTAGATGTCGAATTCATAGAAGTAGTGCGTCAACTGTCGATAGTGGACCGAATGCCGTGCGTAAACCCACTCGCCAAAGAGAATATATCGCGTCCCGAGCCGCTCTTCCAGGACGTGCCGTTTCACGGCGGTCCATTGCTTGAACAAGTCGTACTGGGGATGCATCCCCTCGGTGATCAGGTGACCCCGGCACTGGAGGACCATTTCTCCGTCGTCGGAGAAATGGATGCCTACGTTCGTGCCGTCGATCTTCTCTTCAACGATCAACGACGCGTCGGCAACAAAGCGGCTCGATTCCGCTTCGCCAAGGTGCTTGTCGTCATCCGTTCCGGTCGAGCCAAACAGGTGGGGAGTCCGGGGATATTTCATAAAGTCGCCGTAGGATGTACCCATCACTGTTCTCCCCGCATCTCAGCCTTCCGCAGAATCGATCTCACAAACTCGCCGTACTCGTCTTTCATCGGCAAATCACAATCAGTCCGGAGCCGTCGGCGTCGTGCCACCACGCTTTCGTTCGTGACCGGGTTGACGGCCACCTTGTCGTACGGCTCCCAGCACAAACCAATTCCCCGCTTCTGCCAAGCGGGAAGGTTATTGAAGTTGATTTCGTATTGGAACAGCAATTCGTTCTTCTGACTGACCGAAAGCCCCAGAAGTTGCTTCGTAGCCGCACGCTGGCTCCGGCCGTCCTTGCGGAGCGTCCAGTAACACCAGGCGTTCAGGGCATTTCGAGCAGCGTCCTCGTTGCGCCAACGAAAGTAGTCGACCACAAGCTCCGCGGTGGGTAATTGGGAAATCCGGCAGTCGAAGGTGGCCTGGTCGCCTAACAGGAGCGAGAACCGGGCACTCGCTTCGCCGGCCAGCGTCGAGTTGTACTTCCGCAGCTTCCGCCCAAACGCCTTTTCCTCTCGGGCAAAGAGCAGCGAAATCTCGTCACTCTCCGTGTACCCATAGATCACCTGAAAACCGCAAGTCATCAGCGATTCGGTCGTCGCCGTCATCATGTCGCGAAACCGCTCGTCAAACGGGACTTCGAACCGGCAGACCTCCTTCGTGAGCCGCGTGAAACTCCGTCCGTCCAGCCGGGCGACCATGAACACCTCGGGCAGCACGCACGTGTCGGCAGCGGTCTCGAAAACCCGCATCTTCTTGTCAAGATCGTCAAACTTCATCGTCCCATTGCTCAACCGCAAAGCCGCCGTCGCAAATGGACACATACCAGAGTTCGTCAAAACCCTCGTCGAGCGACGGAATCTCCAGCTTCTTCGCCGTCGAGAGGATCGCCACATCCGGCACGGAGCCGGGGCGATCGGCATTCCGCGGCACGCATTCCTCCACGCGGGACCGAAAATAGTATCCTACCGTCCGAAACCCGGCCGCCTTCGCTGCGCGGAGATAACCGGCGCGATCCTCCCGGGTCGGGTTGGTGTTGTCGACAACGAATCTCTGCTGGGTCTCCAGGCACAACGCGAGCAACCGCCGCTCCCGGTTCCGGGTGCGGAGAAGATCGAGGCTGATCCGCACGTGAGTCGAGAAGAACCGTTCCTTGTAGAAGGACGATTTTCCCGCCCCCTGCAAACCCGTGAAGACAACGGCTTCCATCTCAAGTCTCCCGCACGGCGCCGCCAACAAAACAGCCTGCACGAGTCCGCCGGACCATGCAGGCTGGAATTCAGTCCCTGCTGTAGTGATTTCACAGCCAGGACACGAGAAGATCGGCCGAGGTTCAGCCGGTTGGTTCCCTGGGCTGCCGAACAGTTCACCAGCGGTTACAATCGGTTGAGAGACGCCTGGGCAAGAGACTCCGTCCTGCCCGCCCCCTCTGACGGGTGCCCAAACCTAATCGATCCATGGAATACCTGATGATGCGACTGCTGCTACTGCTTCCCCTTCTTGCCCCAACGTTTGCCCTCGCCGCCGAGCCCGACACCATCCACTGGGGTTCGCGCACCCCGGTCATCTTCTGCTGCGACTTCACCCACTACCCGCCCATGGCCAATGTGGAATTTGACCACAAGGCCTGCGACTACTCCATCTTCGCCGATGACCATCCCCATCTCCGTTTGCTGACACCCGAGAGCCGCTTCTCGATCCTCTTCACCCTTCCCGAAGGTCCCGTCGCGGCCTTTCTCGAGGTGGCGCACCATGCCAGCACCGGCAAGGACGGCGAGCGGGTTTCGCCCGTTTCGATCTTCGCCAACGGCAAGCCGATCGTGGAAGACTGGAACGAAGGCGATCAGGAGCAGGAGTCCAAGTGGTCGGAGACCCGCTGGGCCATCGGCGACAAGCTCGCGGCTGGAGAAAACCAGCTCGAGTGGCGGGCCGGCGACCTGCACACCCACTACTGGCTTCGATCGATCCGGGTGATTGTAGCCTACGACCATCCCGTCGACGTGCATTTCGACGTGCCCACCGTCGAGCACGCCCTTTTCTGGGAAGGCCGCTTCAATCAATGCTCCTACAATGCCCTGGCAACCGTGCTGGACCACTACTACGGCGTCGAAGGCTGGACAAGCGACCGGGACACGTATCAGCAAGAAACCTTCGTGGCGGCCCTGGAAAAGTCGAAGTTGGGCGCCTACTTCGGCTGGGCCCCCTGGACCAGCTACATGGCCCAGGCCGGCACGATCCGTTGGAACGGCCAACTCGTCGACGATCTCCAGGCCGAACGCTTTTCACTCCGGCCCAAAGCGATCCCCGAGGCGAAGGGGCACGAGATGATCGTGAAGTACGAGCCGGGCGAACAGGCCGCCCTGGTCGAGCGACTTCAGTCTTACCTTGCGAGAGGTCCGGTCATCATCTGGACGCCCTACGCGGCCGCCATGGTCCGGGGCCGAGGTGCCTGGCAACACGTTCGCAAGATTGACGAGAACCAGGTGGCTGTCATGTTCCACCCCAACATGACCCACAGCGTGGTCATCAACCGCGAGGGCGAGAAGCTCAAGGTCTACGACAATTCCTTCCCGAATGGAATCTGGGAAGTGGAGCCGGAAACCGTCGTCGCCACCGCGGCCGCCATGACCGGCTCCGTCCGCGTGGAGCGAAGCAAGGGGAAGACTCTCCTCGGCAACGGCTTCGGCGGCATCGAGAACGACGAGTACAACGTGGGATTCTGGAAGTTGGAGGGCAACTCCTCAGACAATTTAGAACCGCACTGACACGGGAAACGCGGAAGAGAGAACCACGGAGGGCACGGAGGACACAGAGAAGCCAAGCAAGCCAGGAAGACAGAGCGTGTCAAGACCTTACTCCAACAGTCTTCCTCTGTGCCCTCCGTGTCCTCTGTGGTGACAAGCAGTGGCCCGGTGGATGTTGCCCTTCGTCCGAGACTGGGCTGTCTTTCCCCAAATCTGGCTTCGCCGCCTTCGGGCGGCTATCATAAGACCATCCGTCAAGCCTTCCCCATGGAGCCTCAAACCATGCCAACTTCCCTCTGCAATACATCCCGTCGTCGTTTCCTCAAAGCCACCGCCGCCAGTGCCGCCCTGCCCGCATGGTTTCTCGCCCAGGAAGCCGACACGGCCCGGGCGGCGCCCTCGGGCGACAAGTTCCGCATCGGGCTGATCGGATGCGGAGGCCAGGGACGCGGCGACGCCCGAAACGCCAAACGTTTTGCCGACGTGGTCGCCGTTTGCGACGTGGACGAGAGCCACCTGGCCAACGCGAAGAAGGATTTCCCGGAGGCCGACACCTACGGCGATTTCCGCAAGCTCCTCGAGCGGAAAGACCTCGACGCCGTGATCTGCGGCACCGTCGACCATTGGCACACCCTCGTCTCCATGGCCGCCATGAAAGCGGGCAAGGACATCTACTGCGAAAAGCCGCTCACCCTCACCATCGACGAGGGAAAACACCTCGTCGACGTGCAGCGCCAGACCGGCCGCATCCTCCAGACCGGCACCCAGCAGCGGAGCGGCCGCGAGTTCCGCCTGGCGGCGAACCTCGTCCGCAGCGGACGGATCGGCAAAATCCAGAACGTCGAAGTCTGGCTGCCGGCCGGATTGCGTCAGGGCCCCTTCGCCGAGACCGACGTGCCTGCCGGATTTAACTATGACTTCTGGCAAGGCCAGACGCCGGCCGTGCCCTACGTGAAAGAGCGGACCCACTTCAGCTTCCGCTACTGGTGGGAATACTCGGGCGGAACCATGACCGACTGGGGGGCCCACCACAACGACATCGTCCTCTGGGCCCTGGGCCACGACGGTTCCGGACCGGTCAGCGTCGAAGGCAAGCAACTGATCGACATGATCCCCGGAGGCTACACGGCCGCCAGCGAGTACGAAGTGACCTACACCTACGCCGACGGCGTGGTCCACACCTGCAAGAGCACGCAGGGAAGCGAGTGGTGGGGAGGCGTCAAGGACAAGACCAAGCAGCAACACGGTATCAAGTTCCACGGATCCGACGGCTGGATCTGGGTCACCCGCGGCACGATCCAGGCCAGCGAGCCGGAAATGCTGCGGGAAGAGCTGCCCGAGAACGCGTCCCAGGTGTATCACAGCACAGACCACATGGGCAACTTCTTCGACTGCGTCAAGTCGCGCGAAGCAACGATCTGCCCTGCGGAGGTCGGACACCGCTCAGCCAGCCTCTGCCACCTGGGCGTCATCTCCATCCGCCTGGGCCGCAAGCTCGCCTGGGACCCGGTCAAAGAGGAATTCGTCAACGACGCAGAAGCCAATGGCTACGTGGCCCGCGAGATGCGAGGGCCCTACAACTATGGAATGATCTGAGGCTGGCGATTGCAGCGAAAAAACTCCCTCCCCAGCGCGTCTTGCGAGCGAGGGGGAGGGCCGGGGAGGGGCCGCAGACTCGTCAGCCGATACCAAACTACTCTCAACAAGCCCTTGAAGACACGCACCACGATGAAACGCGTCACATTCTTGCCCCTTCTCATTCTCCTCCTGGCGACCGCAACCGCCTCCGCCCAGTCCCTGCTACCGCCCGACTGGAATTCCCGCCAGGCCGGCGACCAGGTCATGGCAGGCCTGATCAAGGTAACCGCGCCGCAGGTGAAGGGGGCCCATGACGCCGAGATGGCGATTGCGGCCGGTCGTGCCTACATCGTGGCGGAGGTCAACGACGACCGGGCCGGCGAAGGGGCTGGCTGGCCCAACATCTACTCGGCCATGTCGATCGTCGACCTCGATTCGATGACCGTGGATAAGATCCTGCCCATCGCCCGCGGCGAGCAGGCCTTTGCCAACGAGACCTTGCCTGTCGGGGCCTGCTTCGTTCCGCGCATCCTCCAGAAAGACCCCCAAACGATCCGTTGCTACTTCGCTAGCGAACAGCCTGGTAAACGGCAGGCCCAAACCTGGTATCGCGACTTCGACCTCACTGTGCAAACCTTTGCCGATACGATTCATCGCGTCAAACTCAAGACGGCCGCCGGAACGTTTGACATGCAGCCCCGCTACCTCCACGCCGACGCGGTCGCCCAAGGCTTTCGCAAACCTGCCAAGGACTACGGACTCTACTTGTTCGACTCTTTCAAGATCTTTGACGGCAAGACCTACGTAGCCCTCAACAACTGGCCCGGCAAGCAACTCGCCCTGGCCGTGGCCAACGAGGATTTCGACACCTTCGAGGTGCTGGGCCACTTCCACGAGCCCCAGTCGCTCCAGCTTTCCGAATCGGCAGTCAATCGTCTTCCCGATGGCACCTGGATGGCCATCTGCCGCCAGGACGGTGGCGATAAGAACTACACGTTCAGCACGAGCAAGGACGGAAAGACCTGGACACCAAACGCGACTCGCCCCTTTGTGCCGAACGGCACGAGCGCCAAACCGACCTTCGATCGATTCGGCGGCATCTACTACCTGGGCTGGCAGGAGGCCACCCGCGGCAGCGTTTCTCGCTCGGTCTTCAACCTGGACGTCTCCCGCGACGGCAAGACCTGGGAGCGGAAATACCGTTTCGAAACGGAGAAGTCCTTCCAATACCCCACGTTTCGCAAGTACCAGGGTACGATCTACGTGACCGTCACCCAGGGAGACAGCTCGAAGAGCCGCAAGGAACGCATCATGTTCGGCAAGCTGGAGTGAGCCGTGCCTGACCCGAAAGCCGCCGCCCTGAATACCGGGCTCGCCCATCATCAGGCAGGCCGATTCGACGAAGCGGAGCGGATCTACCGCGAGATCCTGGCCTCCGATCCGGACTGTGCCGACGCTCTGCATCTGCTCGGCCTGATCGACGCCGTTCGAGGCAATCACCAGGAGGCCCTTCGGCGAATCCGCCAGGCGATCCGGCTGAGTCCGGCCATGGCCGTATATCACAGCAACCTGGGCCGACTGTACCGTGAAACGAACCGGCTCAGGGAGGCCGAGGCCGCCTATCGAGACGCCACCCGTCTCGATCCCCGCGACGCCGACGCGCAGCTTGGCCTGGGCTTGGTTCTCAAGGACCGAGGAGAGTTCGACGAGGCCGCCGCGTGCTTCCGCCGCGCCGTCGAGGCCAATCCCGGCCTGCTGCTCGCCCAGATGCAACTGGGTAGCGCCATGCGGAGAATCGGCCGCTTGGACGAGGCCGCCGCCTGCTATCGCCGGGCCCTGGAAATCAAGCCCGCCCACGCCCGAGCCCACAACAACCTGGGCGGCGTGCTGCGACTCCAGGGACAACCCGACGAGGCAATCGCCTGCTGCCGCCAAGCGGTTCAGCTCGAACCGGGCTATGCCGTGGCCCATCTGAACCTGGGAATCAACCTGCTCGCCTCGGGTGACCTGGCTTCGGGCTGGCCCGAGTACGAGTGGCGACTGCGACTGGAAGATGCCCCCCTGTCACCTCGCTGCCGCCCCCTCTGGGACGGCTCCTCCCTGGCGGGCCGGACCATCATGCTCTTCCCGGAACAGGGCGTGGGCGACGTGTTCCACTTCATCCGCTACGTGCCGATCCTCCGGCAACTCGGCGCGAAGGTCCTCGTGGAATGTTCCCCCGGCATGGCGCCGATCCTCCAGGCCGCCGATCTGGGCATCGATCAATTGGTGCTCCCCGGCATGGAGCCGCCCCCTTTCGACGTGGCCTCGCCGCTACTCAGCCTTCCCGGCCTTCTTGAAACCACGCTGGAAAACACTCCCCAAGACGTGCCCTACCTCCAGGCCGATCCGGCCCTTGTGGAGGCTTGGCGTGAACAGATCGAGGGCCTAAGTGGTTTTCGCGTGGGAATTGCCTGGCAGGGAAAGAAGCAGTACCCCGACGATCGCTGGCGTTCCATCCCGCTGGCCCAGTTCGCCCCCCTGGCCCGCGTGGAGAACGTAACCCTGATCAGCCTCCAGAAGGGAGACGGCGCCGAGCAGGTGCAGAGCGTCGACTTCCCAATCGTCGACTGGACAGACGAGATGGACAACCGCTGCGGCCCCTTCATGGACACGGCCGCGATCGTGAGCCAATTGGATCTCGTCGTGACGTGCGATTCGGCCATTGCTCATCTTGCCGGGGCCCTAGGTGTGCCGGTCTGGCTGGCCCTGTCGACCGCTTCGGACTGGCGTTGGTTTCGCGACCGGGAAGACAGCCCCTGGTACCCGACCGCGAGACTCTTTCGGCAGCAAAGCCTGGGTGATTGGAACGAGTTGTTCGAGCGCATGGCCGCCGCGTTGGCCGAAACGACCGGCACGCGCATCCTGCCCGCGGCTCCGCAGCGTGAAGAACCGGCAACGCCCGAAGAATCGCCGGAAGCGAAACCGCCACTCAACACCCAGTCGTGGCTGCAGGAAGGACCGCTGCGGCTCAAACGCTGCCGCTACGGCCCCATGCTCTACCTGGCAGGCGACCGCTACATCGGCCTGTCGCTCGACACCTACGGGGAGTTCTCCCAGGGCGAAATGGAACTGCTGGAGCAGGTCCTTCACCCGGGGCAGGTCGTGCTCGACGTGGGAGCCAACATCGGGACCCACACCATGTTTTTTGCCCAAACGGTCGGCTCGACGGGCAGCGTCTACGCCTTCGAGCCGCAGCGTTTCCTGTTTCAAATCCTCTGCGGAAATGCCGCCCTCAGCGGACTGACGAACGTCCACGCTCGGCAAGCGGCCCTGGGACGCCAGAGCGGCACGATCCGCGTCCCAACGCCCGACTACGCACGCGGCGGCAATTTCGGCGGCGTCTCTCTGGAAAGCCAGGCGGGCGAAGAGGAGGTTCCCCTGCTGACCATCGACCAACTCAACCTGAGCGTCTGCCACCTGATCAAGGTCGACGTAGAAGGCATGGAAGGCGACGTTCTGGCTGGAGCCGACGAGACCCTCCGCCGACTCCGCCCCATGCTCTACCTGGAAAACGATCGCGAGGCCAGGTCGCCCGCCTTGATCAAGCAAGTGATGGACCTCGATTACCGCCTCTACTGGCACCTGCCGCCCCTGTTCCGCCCCGACAACTTCTTCGGAGAAACGAAGAACCTCTTCCCCAACATCATCTCCGCCAACATGCTGGCCATCCCCCGCGAAACCAGCCAGAACGTCCCCTTGCGCGAAATCCAATCCCCAGAAGACCGCTGGTCAACTCCCCAGTAGGTTCCGGGCATCCGTTGGAGTCCAGGCTTCAGCCTGCTCCGATGCGTCGAAGCCCCTTGTCTTGCAGTCCTTCAGCCTTAGGTCTTCAGTCTTCAGCCTTGTCCCCGCCGTCATTCGTTTTCACTGCGAATAATTGACAGATTCTCCCAAGACTGCTATACCGCCAGAAGAGCTCGGGGGGGGGGGGGGGGGCTCCAAGGGCTTCGCTCACACGATCGGGGGAATCATGAAGTGGCAGAGGGGTGTGCTTGCGGTGGTAGTGGCGGCGCATGTCGCGGCGATGATCTGGATCGCAGCCTCCTACCGGCGCAGCGATAGTTCTTTCGTGCTAACCACCGTCTCCGCCCTCCCCGTCGCCCAGCTTGGCTTGCTCGCAGTCTGGTCCGTTCTGAGCAGCGCTCGTTCCTATGTCCGTTTCGGCGTTCTAGTCTTGGGAGGAATCGCCCTTTGGTCCCTTGAGTAATGCTGGCTTGTTTCATTCCAATGACGACTGGCTCGGTGAACCCTCTGAGGTTGTCGCACAACCGGCCAGTCTTTCGGCCGTCGATGAGCAGCAGGGACTCGCCGTCGCAATCATCACGAGAGCCGATTGCAGCCGCTTCCGAGGCAACTTCTTCTGCTCGGCCTCAAGCTGCGACACCAAGGGCCTTGCCGAAAACACTGCCGCCGCATTCCGTCAACAAACAAGCCGTCCCTTGTGCATCGGGGTGTTCTACGACCCGCTGGAGAGTCGAGATTTCTCCCGCACGGTTGCCCGAAACAGAACCGAAAGTGAGGAAGAGGGCTCGCCATTCGATGAAGGCGGATCGACTGCGTCGAAGCAGCATGAGTTGACGCCGGAAGAGAAGTCTCGCCAACACCTTCGGCTCCAGGTCCAAGACTTTCTGGCCTGGCGAGAGAAGAACGGCTAATTGGCTATCGCCCATAACGTCGTTGTCCACTCCGCGAACAAACGCCTTTTCGCGGAGCGAAAAGCAACTTCGCCGCTACATATTCACCTTCGACCGCACCGCCTCCACCACGTTGGCCGGCAGGAACCGAGCCAGAGCCGTCTCGTCCGCCAGGGGCGCGATCTGCTTGATGAGTGAGCTGGAAACGTGAGCCAGTTCGCCGTCGGCCAGCATGAACAAGGTCTCCACTTCCGGTGCCAGGCGGCGATTGGCCATCATCATGGTCAACTCGGCCGGAATGTCCGTAATCGGACGAACGCCGCGAATCATCACGCACGCCCCGCACGACTTGACGAACTCGACCGCCAGCCCGTGAAACTCCCGAATCTCCACGTTCTCCAGGTGGGCCGTTGCCGTTTGGATCAACTCCAGACGCTCCCCGGCATCAAACATGGGCTGCTTTTCAATATTCACGCCCACCCCGATGATCAGCCGATCGAACAATCGACTGCTCCGCTCCATCACGTCGAGATGCCCCAACGTGATCGGGTCGAAGGAGCCAGGATAAACAGCCGCGCGGGGACTCAGTTCAGTCATTTTTTGCTTCTACCACTTTCGGGCCACAAAGATATTCCTCTCGGCCCCCAATCCCATCCATCATCTTAATCATAATCGTAATCTTAATCACAATCACAGTCCCGGTCGCCCCCTCCAGGAAATGACGAATGAGGAAATTCAAATGACGAACGAAGCCCGAAGGCCCAAATGACCAAGCCTTCGGACTTCCTGCATTCGTCATTCTTTCGTCATTGAGCCGTGCTGCCGAGCACCTCGATCAATCGATCCAGATCCTCCGTATTGTTGTAGCCGTGGACGCTGATCCGCAGTCGGCCTGCCCGGCAACTGAGAACAATGTCTCGATCGAGGCATTTCTGCCGCACCTCCATGGGCTCCCGACCCGGCATTTCGAAAATGACGATCCCGCTCTTCCGCCCGGGCCTTCGATCGCTGATGACCTTGGCGCCGACCGACGCCAGTCGCTCGCAGGCGGCATCGGTGGTCTGTTCGATCCGCTGGGCAAGTTCCGCTTGGCCCAATTCCAACAGCAACTCAACGCTCGACGCCAGCCCGATCATGCCCGCCATGTTCTGCGAACCGCCTTCGTAGCGAGCCGCCGTGTCTTTCAGGTTCAACTCGATCCGGGCGAAGTCATGGGCATGAATAACGCTATTCCAGCCCAACCCGATCGGCCGAAGCAGGTCCAGGTGCTCGCGACGAAGGTAAAAAATCCCCGCCCCCTCCGGCCCCAACATCCATTTGTGTCCGTCGGCGGCCAGGAAATCGATCGGTGTCTTGCGAACATCCAGAGGCAATACGCTCAGCCCCTGGATCCCGTCCACAAACAGTAGGGCCCCCCGGGAATGGGCCAACTCGGCCAGTTGGTCGAGGTCGAACCGCCTGCCCGTGCAATAGCTGACCCAACTGATCGTCAGCAATCGGGTCCGCTCGTCCATCGCCTTGGCGATGGCGTCAATCTCCACTCCCTCCGGCCCGACGGGCACTCGGCGAGTCTCCACGCCCCGATCCTCCTGGTTCAACCAGGCGTATTGATTCGTAGGAAATTCGTCAGCCAGGGTCACCACGTTGTCGCCCGGCTTCCACGGAAACCCCTCCGCAACCAAATTAACCCCCTCGCTAGTGCTACGAACCAGTGCGATTTCTTCTGGCGTGGCCCCCAGCATCTGGGCCGCCGATCGCCGGAGATCTTCCGCCCGCTCGGCCCACGTGGGCCAGTAAATATCGCCGTGCTCGCAGGCCTGCTCGGCCCAGCGAAGCAGGGCTTTGTGGCTTCGAGCCGGCAGGGGCGAGACCGCCGCGTGGTCGAAATAGGCCCAGCGACGAGCGACCGGCATTTCACGACGAAACCCCTCCCAAGGGTTTAAATCTCCCAAAGTTTGATTATTCTGGTCCACAGACGATTCGTCCTTTCCTAGAGTCGCTATCATATCCACAGGCCGGTGTACCCATGCCCGTGGGAAACTCACTCGTTTTGCCAGAGCCTCCAAGAAGACCCCGCAAACGTCGCAGCCGGAATATCCCCCCCAAAGCCCACGAATGGCACCCGAAATGGTCATTCAGACGGCACTTTAGTGGTAGAGGTAGCGTCGCTGGCGAATTATATTAGAATATGCTGGGTATTCTTGGGAGAATACGTTAGTCCGCGAAACATTACAGGTGTTCCTGGGAACCCTTTCCAATGGCCAAAGCCCTCTGCATCCTCGGAATCGCCATCTCGGCCCTTGTCTTGCTCGTTTTTGGGCTGGATATTGCCATGGGAACGCCGTTCAACCGCGTCAGCAGCGTGATGGATATCGGCTTCATCGTCTGCTCCGGTATTCTCGGCTATCTGAGTTGGTCAACGCTTCGCGAGCAAGTTTGATCTACCGCGCTGACGTACCCTTCCCATCTTCTCCCTCGACTCTGAGGATTGCCTCCACCACACCGTCCATCGTGTACTCCGTCGCCTCGGCTCCCGGATCGTGGCCCATTTGGCGCAGGGTCTCCGAGGTGATCGGGCTGATACTTGCCAACTTCGCCCTTCCCAACCCTTCCTGGAACAGACGAACGGCTGATCTTGCAATCGCCGAACTCGTGACGGTGACCCAGTCGATTTGGTCCTCCCAAAGCGAGGCCTCCACTTCCGGGTCGGCCTGCTCCACGTCACAACTCTCGTAGACAACGACCTGCGACACCTGCGCGCCGGCCTGCTCCAATCGCTCCGCAAGCACTTCCCGCCCACGACTCGCCCGAGCCAGCAGCACATGCTTGTCCGCTACGTGGGGCGCCAACTCATCGGCCAGCGACTCGGCCCGATACTCGCTGGGAACCAGATCCGCCTTCAAATGCCAGGACGCCAACGCCTCGGCCGTTCCGGGCCCAATGGCCCCCAGTTTGATCGAGCCAAGCGCTCGGGTATCCCTTCCCAGAGCAAACAAACGCGAGAGCAGATGCTGGACCCCGTTGGAACTGGAAAAGACGAGCCAATCAAATCGATCGAGGCCTGCCAACGCCTCGTCAACGGGGCCCCAGTCCTTGCAGGCCTTGATCTCAATGGTGGGTTGCAATAGAACCCGAGCCCCCAGTTCCGCCAGGCGCCGGCAAAGCGGCTCCGCCTGGTGACGCGGTCGGGTAACCAGCACCGTCTTGCCAAACAGAGGCCGCGAGGCAAACCACGAAACCTCGGGACCCAGCCCGGCGCCGGTTCCCACGATGGTCACCGCGGGCGGCAGAATTCGTGCCGTGCGAATCGTCTCGGCAACCGTTTCCAACGTGGCTCGAACCACCGCCTGATCGGGAAGCGTGCATCGGCGAACGATCGCCACCGGGGTCTCAGGAGCTTTGCCCCCGTCGATTAAGGCCCGGCTCCACTCGGCCGCGTTGCGGATCCCCATGTAGAAAACGAGCGTTCCCGGAAATCCCGCCAGGGCTCGATAGTCGAGGGCCGGCCCTTTCTTGCCCCGCCGCTCCTGGCCGGTCACCAGGGCCAAACACGAGGAATGATCCGCATGGGTCAGATCGATCTCGGCATAGCCTCCCGCCGCCAGGGCAGCCGTCACGCCGGGCACGATCTCGTAGGGGATCGCGGCGTCTCGCAGGGCCTCCGTCTCGTCCGCAAGCCGACCAAATACGTCGGGATCCCCCCCTTTGAGGCGAGCCACGATACGCCCTCGCTTCGCCTCGCGGATCATCAACTCGTTGATCTCCTCCTGACCCATCATCCGCTGCCGGCTGTGGTGCCCCAGACAGACAACCTCTGCCTCGGAACTTGCATGGCGCAGGACCCGGGGGTCAACCAGGTAGTCGTGAAGCACGAAATCGGCCAGCCTGAGGCATTCAGCCCCACGGAGGGTGATCAAGCCCGGGTCGCCCGGCCCCGCTCCGATGAGGTAAACGATCCCGGTTTTTTTGTCACTTCTTCGTGTCATTCCTGGGGGGATTCTCCAAAAGCGAAGCCCGCAAAACGAACCGTTGTGCTGTCGTACCAACGTGTTAGACAACAGGGCGAAAAAAACCTACCGGTTGGACGCTCCAGGATTGGGAAAAGGCGTGGATATGTGGAGCACAACGTGGGTTGAACAGGACACCCGCCTGGCCGCTCCACATGTTCACACCTTTTCCTAATCCTGATGTTGTCAGCGGGTTCGGATTTCTGCCCTCGGGAAATGGCCCTGGATAGTCGATGAGCGTCCGAAACAGGGGACCAAAACCGATACAGCCTCCCTGTTTCCGCTGTTTCGCACGCTCATCGACCATCCAGCACCATTTGTGCGTCCAACTGGTAGATTTTTTTCGCCCTGTTGCCTTAGAATAGCAGAATAGGCTGTTTCACTCGGCGTGGGGGGCATCTCTTACTCTACGCCGGGGCCATGTTGCCCTTCAACCCCCGGGCTCCAACCCCAATGACCGAACAACCCAGCGGCCCCAACAAGAGACTGCAGCAGCTATTCCAGCACGCTAACAACCTCATGGGCAAGGGCAACCACGACTACGCCCACGATCTCTTCTGCCAGTGCGTCGTGGCTGATCCCGGAAACGTCCTCTATACCCAAACCTGCTTGGCCAACCTTTTTCAGAAGCACGGGGACAAGAAAAAGGGCTCGTTCCTCAAGGGCATCGGCTCCAAAGGAGGGGTCAAGAAAGCTGCCCTCCAGAAGGACTGGAAGGGCGTCATCAAGAGCGGCCTGGAGGCCCTGATGGCCAATCCCCGGGATACCGCCACCTTTCTCGCCCTGGCTGACGCGTGCGGGCACATGGAACACAGCGACACCCAGGCTGTTTATCTCCGCGCCGCCCTCAAGTTCAATCCGGACGACCTGCACATCAACCGCGTCTGCGGCCCGGTGTTTCGCGAGCGAAAAGAGTTCGACCTCGCCGAACTCTGCTGGCGACGCGTGCTCAAGGCCAAGCCGGACGACGAAGAGGCCCAGCGGCAAATTGGCCAAATCGCCGCCGAAATGACGATGCAGAAGGGAGGCTACGAGGAAGCCGAATCAAGCCGCGACGTCAAGAAGGCCTCGTCAACTGCCGGCGTGCAACGAGAAGAACTCTCCCCGGAAGAACAGCTCCGCCGCCAAATCAAGAAAAACCCCCGCGACAAGGCCGCCTACAACGAACTGGCCTCCATGTATCAGCGAGCGGGCAACGGAGACCAGGCCGTGGAGATCCTCACCAAGGCCATCGAGGAGTTCCCTGACGATACCGAAATCCAGGAGACCCTGAAGGGCATTCAGCTGCAGATCTTCCGCGACCGCCTCTCCAAGGCCGAAAAAGCCGCGGCGGAAGCCGGAACGGATGAAGCCAAGAAACGCCTGCTCATTGCTCGTAAGCAATTGGTAGAAAAGGAGTTGGAATACTACGAGTACCTCGTCCAACGCTCGCCGAGCAACGGCTCCTACCGCTTCAAGCTAGGCCAACGCTACCTCAAATTAAGTAAGTTCAGCGAGGCAATTCAACAGTTCCAGCAGGCCAGAAACGACACCAAGCACCACGGCCAGTGCCAATTGGAACTCGGTAAGTGCTTCCAGCACATCAAGCAATACAAACTCGCCTCGGATCACTACGCGAACGCCGTCCGCGAAATCTCCGATCAGGACGAAGAAAACAAGAAAGATGCCCTCTACCATGCGGCGAAACTGGAGTTGGGCCTGAAAAACTACGATGCGGCCGAGCAGTATGGCAACACCCTGGCCGCTATGGATTTTGGCTACAAAGATATCGCGGCACTACTGGACAAGATCGCCAAAAACCGAGAAGATTGATAGTTTGGTTCCGGGACGGCGTTGGAATTGCGTCGAGTTCTCCCAACTCGACCTCAGTCTGACATGGAACCTGAAGGGTTTCCCGGCGGGAACAAGAAAACAGTCCAAACGGACGGGGCCATGCCCCCAATAGCATACACCGCACGTTTTTGAGAAACGAGTTATGCCGAATACCAAAAGCGCCAAGAAGCGACTGCTTCAGAACGAGCAACGCCGAATCCACAATCGGGCACGCCGAAGCGAAGTCCGCACCCAGTGCCGCAAGGTTCGCGAAGCCATCAAGGCAGCCGACGTCGAAAAGGCAGAGACCGAGTTCCGCGTCGCCGCCAAGAAGCTGGACAAGGCCGGGTCGTCGAACCTCATCCATCGCAATGCGGTCGCCCGCCTGAAGTCGCGCATGTCACGCGATATCAAGGCACTCAAGCAAGCCTGACCCATCGCGACAGGTACTCGAAAATACAACGGGCTTCGGTGAACGACACCGAAGCCCTGTGTCTTGCGCGGTGCCTGCGGCCAAACGCCTCTACCGGACTCCTCTAGCCCGACTGCTCTCCTTGCCGGCACTGGGAATTTCCACGATCGCCCCAATTTGCCATCAGCAGCCGGGCTCTTGGCAGCGTCAGAAACTCACCATCCGGCTGCCAAAAGGCCTGATTCGCTCGCGACGTGACCGGAAGCCCGCTCCCCTAGCCCGGCTGCTCCTCTCTGCCAGCAGCAGCGATTTCCTCGATCGATCGAATTTGCCATCGGCAGCCGGGCTCTTGGCGGCGTCAGAGACTCACCATCCGATTGCCCAGAACGCCTGATTCGCTCGCGACGCGACGGGAAGCCTTTTCCCTTTTCACCCGCCTCCCCTCAAGCGAGGTCTCAATCGAACTCGATCCTCGCGGCATCGAAAATCGGCCCCTCAACGCACGTCCGTCGATAGTCCCAGTCGCCGTCTCTATCTCGGATCTTCGCCACGCAACTAAAGCAGATGCCCATCCCGCAGGCCATCGGGGTCTCAAGAGAAACCTGGCACGGAACACCGAGTTGTGACGCCACCTGCGTCACCGCCTTCAACATGGGCTCCGGCCCGCAGCATACGATCCGACAACTCCCTTTCACTTCCCGAACGGCCGGCTCAATCAACTCCGTCACCAGCCCGTGGTGGCCCGCCGAGCCGTCGTCCGTGGCGACATGGACGTCGATCCCTGCGCCGCGAAAGTCGTCGATCCCTGCCAGGAACCGCTCGCTGCGGGCCCCGTAACACAGAGTCACGCGACCAGCACGCCCCGTCCGCGCCGCGTCGGCGCCGTAAGACCGGCTTCCCAAAGCCTCCTGGCCCAGCGACAGGAACGGCGTCTGGCCAATGCCGCCAGCGACCATGACCAGATGGTCGACGGCCTCCACGGAGAAGCCGTTTCCGAGCGGACCCCAAAGGTCCAGGCGATCGCCGGGCCGAAGCCGGGCCAACCGCCCGGTCATCTTGCCCACCACGAGATAGACCACGTCGAGGGCCCAAGGCTTTCCTGCCTTGTCGAGAGCAACCTCGTACATGGCCAGCGGCCGCCCCAGGAGCGGATCGTCGCCCCCCGACAATCGCAGCATCACGAACTGGCCCGGAGTCACCCGAGCCGCCAAGTCCGGACATTCCAGACGAACCCGGCACGTTCCGTCGGCCATTTCAACATTCTCGATCACGTCGGCCGATCCGTGCCAGGCCTGATCGGGGTAAGCCGGCATGCCGCCTTCTGCGCTCATGATCTTCCTTCCCGCATGTGTCGACGCAGCGCGTCCATTTCCTTCGGAGTCAGCCGGCGGCTGTCGCCAGGGCCTAACTCGCCGATTTTGACGGGCCCCATGGCGACCCGCACCAGGCGCATGACCTTGTGCCCAAGCCGGGCAAGAACTCGGCGAATCTCCCGGTTCTTGCCTTCCTGGAGCACCATTTCCAGAATGGTCGCCTTCTTGTAGCGACGCTTGATGGTCACCCCTGTGATCTTCGTAAGCCCTTCCGCCAGGTACACGCCCTTCCGAAGCTGCGTCATCGTCTCCGCCGTCGGCTGCCCCGCCACCAGAACGCGATAGGTCTTCGTGATCCCGTAACGGGGATGGGCCAGCCGATTCGCCAGATCGCCATCGTTGGTCAGCAGCAGCAGGCCTTCACTGTTCATATCGAGCCGCCCCACGGGGAACAACCGCTCCTTCGCGTCAGGCACCAGGTCGATCGCCCGCGGACGACCACCGGGATCGCGATTCGTGCAAAGCACGCCGACCGGCTTGTTCAGGGCATACCAGACCGTTTTCGGCTTGCGCAGTTCCACCCCGTCGACACGGACGTGTTGCGTCTGCAGATCCACCCGCGTGCCAAGTTCTGTGACGACCTTCCGGTCAATCTCGACGCGCCCGGTCAGGATCAACTCCTCGCACTGGCGACGGCTCCCCAGTCCGGCGGCCGCAAGAACCTTCTGCAATCGCTCGGGACCGTGCGAAAGGGGCTCTGCCGCCCTGGTCGGACGAGCCTGACGGGGCTTTCCCGAGGGTCGCCGGGGCCTTGCAGAAGCGGACGACGAAGAACCACGCCCCTTAGCACCCCCACGGCGGCCCTTTTCAGGTCGATCCGAGGAGGCTCCCTTCGTGCCCTTGGCTCCCTTCGTGCCCTTGGCTCCCTTCGTGCCCTTGGCTCCCTTCGTGCCCTTGACTCCCTTCGTGCCCTTGACTCCCTTCGTGCCCTTGACTCCCTTCGTGCCCTTGACTCCCTTCGTGCCCTTGGCCCCCTTCACACCCTTTGTGCCCTTGGCCACCGGGGCCTTGCCCCCCTTCCTGGCCACCCGCTTGCCGGTCGCGCCAGCCACAGACTTCTTGCCCCCTCGACGGGCCGTTTTTCGTTTCATGAACTGAATTCCTGGACGCGTGGTGAAACCGCACACTAAAGCAAGCCGGACAGAGCACCGGACCGCGTGACATTCTCTCGAGAATCAAGCCGCAACACCGTCAACCACTCGATCCTCCGAACATTTCATCATACCCTGCCCCGCGCCCTCGCGACAGAATCCCCCCGGACGTTCGGAAAACGAAAGGTCACACATAGCAGCCATCACGCTCCGCCGTGATGAGCCCCTGAGCCTTGGAAAACGTATGCCTTCTGACCCTCTCCGCAGCCTTGGCTTCCCACTCTGATCGAACGCTACCGTGACGAGCGCTGATACGGCGCCTGGTAGAATTGGCGAGCCCGCTGGCATTCCGACCGGAGAATATCGAAATCCCGCGGCCGGCCCCCATCGACACTGGGACCCACTTCACCCTGAGGATAGGGATCGTAGCGCTGCGCCCAACCGCGTTGATATTCGGCAGTGCCGGGACTTTGGAGCGTGGGCACACGGAGTCCACAACAGCCCGAGAGGCCGGTGGCAACCACGACCAGAAATGCCCATGCCTTTGTCATGAATGACTCGCACCGCGAGGAAAGAAGGAACGGGGATTATAGGGACCCACGCCCCCCACCGGAAGAGCGATTGTCCGCTCCCCCGCCTCTCGCCCACCAGCGGCCGCCCCCCAAGAAATTCAGCTTGCGCCACAAGAAGGCCCCTCAAAGGGATGATGTCGTGGGTGGCACGCTCAGAGCCCAACCTAGGCGTCTTCCCACGTCCCATTCCAGGCCAGAAGGCCAGCGTCCACACCTTCCACATCCCGCACGTCGCCGTCCGAACTGGAATAGCCCTTGGTGATCTCGAAGCCAAGGCTTTCATAAATCAGGCCGGCAGCGTCCGCCTCGGTTGTATCGGCGTAGAATCGGGCGTGAACCTGGCCCTCTTCCATTTCGGCAGTGAGCAGGTCAGCCGAATCGGTGTCGTGCATCTTGACGATGTCTGCCTGGCCGTCGTCGCTACTGGCCTCGGCATAGAACGTGTCGAACTGGCGAATCGACAGGTAGGACGCCTCCGCGCCTCGTTCTCCGATCTCCGCAACAGTCACGCGGAGTCGCACCTCGTCGGCCAGCGCCGAGTCGGCGTAGCTGGCATGATCCTCGCCCGAGCCCCCATAGGCTCGCACGGTTTCGATGCGCTCGTAGGCGTAGGAGAAACCACCGTCGACAGTCGACTCGAAGGCTCCCTCGTCCTTGGTGGCAGTGAATTGGTCGTCACCGGGTGTCCCGTAGAGGATCGCCGTATCTTCACCGTCGCCGCCGTCGATATCGACCGACTCGAAAAACTTGGCCCGACAGAAAACGCCGCCCTTGTAGAGCCGTGCCAGATTCATCTCACCCTCAAACGCCTTGAGCTTGTTGGACGAATCGTTGCCAAAAAGTCGCGCCTGGTCGTCGCCACCGGCCGTGGCGTAGCCGTGCAAGACGCCCACGTCGCTCACCGTCACGTCGTAAGCGTCTTCCATCCTGAAAATGCCCAGCCCCTCCGCGGCGATCCATACGTCATCGCCCTCGGTATCGTAAACCTGGACTGAATCCGTCACCGAATCGGACTCCACACCGTTCACGGCAATGTCACCGCCAAAGTCACCCAGGTTGTGAATGCGGAACACGTCGGCATCGCCGGAACCGTTCAAGACAACCCGAACGACCTCGGTGGCGTCGAGCGTGACCGTCGAGCGCGTCGCGAGCGAAACGCCCTCAGTCGAGTCCGTATCCTCACTGATTGTCAGAACCAGTTCGTCACCCGATCGCGTCAGGTCGAAATAGTCCACCAAGCCGTTGTCCGCGTATTCCCCCGCGTCGTACTCGACGGCGGTCAGGGTCGTGTTCTGAGAAGCGGGGTAGCAACGCGTATCGCCGCGCCAAAGGAGGATATCGGCTCCAAACAACTGGTACATCGCTTCCGGACCAACGGATTCCCAAACAACATAGTCACTATACGTATCGTACAACTCATCCAGGAACGACTCCGGCATCGCCACCGGCTCGAAGCTCTCCAGATCGTCGATCGTCCCGCCGCTGTCGAGCATTGCCAGCAGTTGCTCGCGGCCCCGGGCCTGTTCGGATGTGAGCGAGTCGATCCACGAGGCTGATTCGCCGCTTTCCGCGGAGGCCGCCAGCACCGTGTCGCCCTCCAGGGCTGCGGCCGCGCCCGTTGCGGTTGCCGAGAGAAGCGTCCGCGTTTCGAGAGCCTCAAAACGGATCGAACGAAGCGAAGGGCTTCTGCTATTGCGACTTCCCGTGAATCGGCCAGCGAAAGAACCGTGGAACCTCATGGTGACTCCCCCATGGTGACATTTTGCCCATCACTACCGCCCACCTCCCACCTATTGAGGTCGGTTTCTGACGAGTGTGTTACGGGAAGTCGCAGAAAATGAGGAGATATCAAGGAAGAGAAGCCACAAGGAACCGGGCCGGTGGCTGCCCGATCGAGGCCAGCTTCACCTCCCCCAAGCAGGCGGGCAGAAGCAGCGTCTGCCCCCGTCCGAGCGGCGGACCAAAGTCGCCTTCCACCGCCAGTTCTGCCCCACCGACCACCGTCACTGATCCGGAAGCAATCCCCCCCCGCCACGTATCACTTCCTCGCCCTCCACCTGCCAACGATCGAGCAGGAATTGCTCGCACTGGACCAGATGCGTCACATGCGGCTTGTCAGTGGGCACTCCACGAGTCGGTGCAACCGGTCCACTCGAATAGTCGATCGCCCGCACTCCCTGATCGATGTGGAGTGGACGGGGGGTTGCCGTCCTTGTCCACGCGACCCCAGTCCGAGAGACGAAACGTGTTGTTTGCTCATCTGCTGGATCTCGGCAACGAGCAGCCCCGCCCCAATGGCATGGACCGTTCCCGCCGGCACAAAAATACAGTCGCCCGGCTGCGGCTCAACTCGATGCAGGAGGCCTTCGATCTCGCCAGCGTGCAACGCCTGTCCCACCTGGTCACGATCCACCGACTCGGCAAATCCCGCCCAAAGACAGCTCCCCGGCTCCGCCTCGACCACATACCAGGCCTCCGTTTTTCCCGGATCAGCCAGCCCCATTTCCGCCGCGCAACGATCGTCGGGGTGAACCTGCAGGGAAAGGTGTTGGTTGGCGTCAAGGTACTTCAAGAGCAAGGGAAAACCGCTGCAAGGAGCGTGCCGGCCCAGCAGAGCCTCACCCCGCAATTTCACAATCTCGCCAAGAGAAACACCTGCCAGCGGACCGGCCGAAACGATGCTCTCCCCGTCCGGATGGTCGGCGATTTCCCAACTCTCCGCGAAGATCCCGGCCGAAGGCAGATCTCGCTTCAGGACGGTCTCAAAACGTCGCCCGCCCCAGAGATAATTCTTGTAAACCGGATCAAAGCGAAGCGGATAGAGATCGGACATAAAACCGGCCTGTTCTGAATTCGCCAATGTAGGCCGGGCCACCCCTTGGGCGGCGACCAGCCTGTCGGGGGGCACGTTCATTGTCGGTCTACGGGGCCCCTGGTATGATGGAAATCTGCTCACTGTCGGGAAGTATACCCCAGAGGGGGCCCACTGGGCAGCCCCGCCGCTCCCCCTCTTCCCCCTCCCCTCTCACCAATTCACCTGTTAGGACAACACCCGGCTCCCCCTCCCGCCCTGCCCCCTGAACGGGGCAGCCTTCAGCTCGAACGAACCGGGTTTCGGACAGAGAATCAAAGCCATGACGCGAGAAAAACGCGACGAAGATCTCTTCCAGGATTCCACCATGACCTTCGGGGAACACCTCGAGGAGCTGCGCACGTGCCTGTGGCGTGCCATCCTCGGGGTAGTCATTGGCTTCTTGATAGGCATTCCCGCGTCCAAGTACGTCGTCAACTGGATTCAGGTCCCCCTGAGAAACGCCTTGGTCGACTTTCGTGCTAGACAGGCCGACGACAAGGTCCAGTCGAGACTCGACGAGCTCGTTAAAGACGGATATCGCACGGACATTGCAGCCGAGGCAAGCAGACGGCAACTCGCCCCCAAAGAGATGCTGATCAGTCCGACCGAACTCACACGAAAGATGGGAATCGACCTTGGGAATCAGACAGCCCCCAAGTCCACTGGCAAGGGAGAAAACTCAACCGAGGGGGATGAACTGGTTCCCATCACACTTTGGCAACCAATCGTCGGGGCGGAAAACACGCTGCCCACAACCTTGAGCATGCATGAGGCCTTTGCCGTCTACATCAAAGCCGCCCTACTCGTGGGCCTGGTACTCGCCAGCCCCTGGGTCTTCTACCAGATTTGGGCATTTGTGGCGGCGGGGCTCTATCCTCACGAGAAAAAGTACATACACGTCTTTCTGCCCATCAGCCTCGGACTGTTCGCAGCAGGCGTCGCCACCGTGTTTCTCTTCGTCTTTCAGCCCGTGCTCGACTTCTTGTTCATGTTCAACTCCATGCTCAAAATCGATCCCGATCCGCGGATTGAGTACTGGCTGAGCTTCGTGTTGATTCTGCCCCTCGGATTCGGCATCAGCTTCCAACTGCCGTTGGTCATGCTGTTTCTGGAACGGATCGGCATGTTCACGGTCCAAGCCTATCTGTCCAGTTGGCGAGTCGCCGTCCTGGTGATTTTCGTGATCGCCATGTTCCTGACGCCGGCGGACCCGACGAGCATGATCCTCATGGCCGCGCCGCTGACGGTCCTGTACTTCGGCGGCATCCTCATGTGCCTCTTCATGCCTCGCAGCCGCAGTCCTTACGACGACCTGGATGAAACAGCCACTTAGTGCTCTGTCAAACCTAGGATTTTGGGTGCCACTGGCTGCTTGTCAGCCAGTGGCAACGCATTGCATCGAGGCGTACCCCAATTCGTAAACGTAACAGAGCACTAAGCAGGGGCGCAAAGACGAGCCCCGGGAAGCAGCGGCTTCTCGGGGCGAATCAGAACCCGCCTGAACTGGCGGTGCAAGCTTCGGTTTCCAGACGACGAACCGGCGCGGTCCAGCGGCGATTCCGCTGCCCTTCCCCGGCCCCCTTTCGCTGGCGATGCTCGCCGAGAGGAGGGGGGGAATGTTTTCTTCAGGACCAACCGCAGAAAGCCAGCCGCATCAGATCGCTTCGCCGCCCCGTTCGCCCGTGCGAATGCGGATACAATCGTCCATGGGCACGACGAAGATCTTGCCGTCGCCCACTTCGCCAGAAGAGCCCGACCGACCGGCCTTGATGATCGCGTCCACCGTCGGTTCGAGGAACTCCTCGTTGACGGCGATCATCAACTGGACTTTGCGGACCAGGTTGACCGTGAATTCGTGGCCCCGGTACATCTCCGTATGGCCCCGCTGGCGTCCAAACCCCTGGACATCCATCACCGTGAGGCGGAAGACCTCGACCTCGGCGAGAGCGGCCTTGACGGCCTCCAAGCGATTGGGCTGAATGATCGCAATGATCAGTTTCATGGTCTCGGATTCCTTTTTTTCTCGGGATGTCTTGATCCTAGGCGGGCGGACGAAAAAAATCTACCAGTTAGACGCTCTAGGATAGGAAAAAAGACCGTTCCGGCTAAAGGAACGTCAAAAGCCAAAAGGATCCCCACCAATGCAAAACGCCGGCGTCACGGGTGGAGCGGGGGTGCGGAGCGGCGGGGAGAGCCTGCGAATTCTCCCCGCGTAATCCCGAACCAAACCCCGTGACTAACCGGCGAAAAAAAAGGGACGCGGCGGTCACGCCACCGCCGCGCCCATGGGGCGAGCTGATTGCCTCAGGCGATCAGCTCACCTCGGCGACGGGAGAAGCCATAGTCTTGGCCGCCGGCTGAGCGGCGGGGGTGGAACCGGCACCGATGATGGCCGGCGGGTAGGCGTAGATGCCGTGTTCCCCGATGTCGAGTCCTTCGATCTCTTCCTCGGCGGTGACTCGCAGACCGATGGTGTACTTGACCGTCAGGAAGATGGCCATGCTCACTCCGAAGGACCACACGAAGGCCGCGACCACCCCGGTGGCCTGGGTGATCAACTGGGTCACGCCGTGGCCGGTGAACAGGCCTGCCTCGGTGGCGAAAAGAGCCAACCGCCAGGGTGCCCCAGGCACCACAGACGCCGTGGACCGAGACCGCACCAACCGGATCGTCGACCCGAATCTTGTCGAAGAACACGCAGGAGAAGACCACGATGACACCGGCAATCGCACCGGTGATCGTTGCATACATGGGAGAAAGACAATCGCAACCGGCGGTGATCGCAACCAGACCGGCCAGGGCACCGTTGAGCGTGAAGGAGGGATCCGGCTTCTTGAACAGAACCCAAGAGCAGATCATGGCCCCCACGGCACCGGCGGCTGCCGCCAGGTTCGTGGTCACGGCGATGAAGGCGAAGCTACCCGAACCGATGGCAGTCGTGCTACCAGGGTTGAACCCGAACCACCCGAGCCAAAGGATGAACACGCCGAGAGCGGCCAGCGGGATGTTGTGACCGGGAATCGGGGTGATGCCCTTCTTGCTGTACTTGCCGATTCGCGGACCGAGAACGATCGCCCCTGCCAGGGCCGCCCAACCACCAATCGAGTGAACGACGGTCGAACCGGCGAAGTCCAGGAAGCCCCTGCCTTCGAGCCATCCGCCACCGTCGAACAACCCGCCCCAGGCCCAGGAGCCGAAGATCGGGTAGACGAACAAGGTAATCAGAACGGTGTAACAGAGGTACGCGGAAAACTTGGTTCGCTCGGCCATGGCACCACTGACGATCGTGGCGGCCGTGGCACAGAAAACGGTCTGGAAGATCAGGAACGCCCAGTTGAAGTTCTGCGTGGAAGCATCGCCACCTGCGGCAGAGGCATCGTAGAGGAAGTTTGTCGTTCCGAAGAAGCCGTTCGTGGCACCGAACATCAGGCCGAAACCGACCAGCCAGAACGTAAGGCTCCCAATGGAGAAGTCCATCACGTTCTTCATCAGGATGTTACAGGCATTTTTCGCTCGGGTGAAACCGCATTCCACCAGGGCAAAACCTGCCTGCATGAAGAACACCAGAAACGCGGCGATGCAGGTCCAGAGCGTGTCGGCATCCAAGGCCAGCGTGGCAAGCGTCGCCGCCGTGTCGGGCGTCTCTTCCGCCTCGGCGGCCGGCTCCTCAACCGCCACCTCGACCGCAGCTTCTTCGACTGGAGCAGCTTCTTCCGCAGCCCAGCCGGCCCGCTCCATGCCGACCAGAAGAACACCGACTACCAACACGCCCAACAAGGGCGCAAACCAACTCGTCACTAATGATTTCATGGAATGTCTCTCTTTTCTCACAGGCCAGATTGTTTGCTTGTTCGCAGGCGAGATTGGTGCACCGAGGAGCAGGAGTGGCCGCCTGAATGCTTACGGTTGCGCTCCGCTTAAGCATGCCATCGTGCTGCCCATTCGTTTTGCAATCTGCGTGCCAATCGGCCCCCAAGAAAGGCTTGCCCTACTTACGTATATTCAATTAACGAAACGCTTTAGGACAAAAATGAAACACCTGAACCTATGCCAACCACAACGGCAAAAAGTGGTGCTTGCCTACTCTGCGTGCAAAGCAAGGTCGCAATTGAGGCATATTGCTTGCCGTTTCAGCATGAACGGATGCCCCAAAAAGGTCATGCACCACAAGAGGGGGCCGAGAAGCAGGAAGCGGGGGGCAGGGTTCAGGGGGCAGCCCGGCTACTCCACGTCTTGGAAGCAGGAACGCTGCCCGCGTCGGAGCCCCCTCCAACGTAGCCGGGCTTTTCGAGGCGACAGGGCCCAGGAGTCAGCAGTCAGGGAACAAGGAGGGAGGGCAAGAGTCCAGGATTGGTGGCGTCCCCAGGAACGGGAAAGAAGATGGTAGCGGTTGGACGCAAGTAATGGCCTTTAGCCTCTGGACTCCGAACCACGTGACCCCCGAACTCCGACCTTTAGACCGATGCTTGACGCACCCCAAGAAAAAAACAACGCCGGCGGTCAACAGGACTGACCGCCGGCGTTGTTGAATTGACTGAGGGTGGACGTGCGTCTTTCCCGCTGCTCAGAACTGGACGATCACGTCGAAACCAAGCGAAAACTGTTCGTCCTTCGTATGGTTGTCGAAGGGCAGGCCACCCGGCAGGTACGTGCCGGAGAACCAGTCGTACCGCACTTCCGGACGGACGACAACGTTCGAGTGGGGCTTCCAGTTCACGCCGAGAGTCGTTTCATAGTAGCTGCCCGACGCCAAACCGGGTTGAACGAACGCCCCGTCCCGATCGTAGAGCCACTCGAACCGCCCGCCCAGCGACCAACAATCGTTGATCTCGTAGACGAGATACTGGTTGACGCCACCGGCAGCCACGTTGTTCTGAAGCCCGTTCCGATAGTGCAGATCGTGCTGGATGACCCAGTTGAGCCGCTCGGTGAGCTGCAAGTCCATGACGATGCTGTGCATGTAAACATCGCCCGGCTGGGTGTCGGAGTAGTCAAGCTTTCCCACGCTGGTGGCATAGGTCAGGGTGACGGCGTCGTTGGGCGTGATCGAAACGCCGCCGAGGAACATGCTGGAGTCGCCAACTTGCTCGAAGGCCGTGTCCCAACCGGCGGTCCAGCCGCCGAAGAACGTGACGTTTTCGAATCCGTCGTACGTAGCCAAGGCACCCGTGTGCGTGAACGGTTCGATGTAGTACTGCGTGTAGGCATGGGAGAAGAAGAAGTTGTCCGGCGCCTGCACCACTTCGTAGCCGATCGACGTGTAGAAATACCCGGCCTTCACGGTCAAGTAGTTGTAGGCAACCTCGAGGTAAGCCTGGGGAATCGCCGAGCCATAATCGCCCGAGCTCCACGTCGCGTCCCACTGACTTCCTCGGAATGCCTGGGTATCGGGACCGTCGACACCGAATACGTAATCGATGTGGCCACCCCAGTCCAATCCGCATCCGCCCGTGTCGGCTTCCTTGCCCACGTAGCCCCAAAGCTGGTGAACATTGACGCCGTTGCCCAGATCGTTGAAGGCAAGGGGGCCGTTCGACGCCGCTTTGTACTCGTTCCCATAGCCACCCACGGAAATCCATCCGCCCACGTCCAGGGCCGTGTCGGCGCCCATGATGAACTGGTCGAACAGGTTGATGGGGTCACCCGAAGCGAAGGGACAGCAGCTCATGCACGATCCGCACGACGCGCCGCAACTCCCGTAGTAGGAGCCGCAACCGCTGGTGCACGTGCTGCAAGTGCCACCCACGGCCGCATCACTGGGCGAGGCTAGGGCCGCACTGGGTGGGGCCGCCGTCTCGTTCACGGCCTCCGCATACCCGTACGACGCCTGCGTGACGCCTATCTGCTCGGCAGTCGTGCTGTCAATCTCGGCGTAGCCGTAGGCCGGCTCCACGGCAGATTGCCCCCCCGGATAACTTTGAGCCTTTGCCACGCTCACCATGACGCATCCGATCAGCGCGACTCCGATCGCCCATTTTGCGATCCTCATGACTTGCTACTCCCATACTCTGGTTATGAGCAACTTGGGGGGGCTGGAATGGCGCCACCCTCAGCGCACGTTCGACGGTCGCAGTTCCCCCCGCGCAACACTGCAGTTGGTCGATAGCCTAGCTATCGGTCATGACGACGAGGCAAATTGACCGGAAACTGCAAATTGTGAGGGTTGTTCCGCACACAACCGAACGCAAGACTACCTAGTTTCACATGCACGCTCGCTGACGACGCCTGGGCAGGCCCCCATCACCTGAGCCGGTTGACTCCCCGACGATGATCCAAGGGAACACTCGTCAAAGGCCCCGCCTGCGACGATTGGCCCGCTGGACGTTGGATCCCCAAAGCCCGATACCAGTTCGGGTCCGCCAGGTTGACCAGCGGCCCCACACCGGTCGGCATCGTCCACAACGCCGGATTCCCAACCGGCTGGTTGATTGCCAGATTACCCAGATTCACACGCATCGACAGTTCCGCCTGCGGGCACTGAAGATCCACGACCTTCGGCATCACCACGGCCGTCAGCGGATCCAGCCGATGCTCTCGAACCACGACGCTCGCAACGGGCCTACCCCGGTAGTCGTAAACATGCTGCTCATGAACCAGCGCCGTGACCGGATCGATCACCGTTTTCTTCGTAGCGGGCCCACAGGGAGTCTGCCGCACCGTGACTATCTCCAACCGACCGTCTGGCCTCGTGATCGGCCCCTGGTGCTGCCCGTTCGGGTCGAACTCCACAATCCCGAAGGCCTCAATCAGCCACGAGGGCTCAAAGGGGATCATCCGCGACGCTTCGCACGAGGCATATTGATCGTGGCGGCAGAACAACACGGCAGGCGGCTCGTTGCGTCGCACCCAGAACCAGAAAATCTCGTCGTTGCTGCCCACGTCGAGTTCCGAGCCCGTGAATCCCGTCCCCGCCTGAATTCGCAAGCGTCTCGGGCGTTCATACACGATACTCGTGCCCCGCAACGCCACCGGAATACCCGGCCCCGAGAGCTGCGCTTCGTTCGTCGAAAATGACTGGACCCGCCGGCTGTTGTTGTTAACCGCGTTGATCACGTCCGACAGCGATGCCCCCGACTGCAACACGGGGGGAAAGACCGGGGCGGGCGGCTGGCGATTGAGAAATCCATCGAAAACATGGCACCCCGAACTGCACACCAAGCTCCCGGCGCACAGGATCAACAGCAACGTGGGTTTTCGCCGTCCATCCATGGACATCGCGTCTCCAACCAATCCGTAAATGTCGTTGTTCGCTCCGCGAACAAACGTCTTTTCCGCGAATAAACGCCTCTTCGTGGAGCGAAGAGCGACTATCCGCAACAGTTGTCTCTACCAGCAATCAGTCCGCCTTGGCAAACAGCAACTGGGCCAGTTCCTCCTGGATCTCTTCCACCCGTGCCGGGCCCGGCATGACCGTTGGCACTTCGTAGGTCTTATCGTTTCGCGGGCAGAACAGAACCGTCACCTCCCGTCCCTGTTCGTCCTTCGTGCGATCCTCCTCCCGCATCACCCGTCGCCGAACCAGCAGCAGTCCCAAAACAAACCGCATGTCCGCACGCTCCGGCTGGGCTTCCAGCCCTTCAAAAAAGTGGAGCATCACGTCGTTGGGGGCCCAGTGCATCCGGTTAGCCGTCGCCGAAGGCATCCGCGAACGCCACCAACCCGTCGCATTCTCCGGCGGGCCTTCCCAGGCCTCGGCGCAATAGTCCAACCGCCGCAAATCGGCCCCTTCCGCAATCAACACGGAGAAAAACTCCTCGCCAGGCGAAAACTCCCGCTCCGTGGCGGCACAATGCCGGGTACATCGCTGAATATCGTAGTCCATGGTGGAGGACAAGGCCGACGTTCCTTGGGAAAAACAAGCAACCAAAACGGGGGGACACACAAACGCCCCGACCACAAAGCGGCGAGAGAGTAGCCGAAAAGGCCAATCGACTCAAGAGACAGTCTTGGAGACGATCAAGAATCCCCAAACTTTTTGGGGGAACAGCCCGGCTGCTACCGTCGGTTCCAACGAGACGTTACAGCGGCGGAAACAGGATGATCTGCAGCCGGGCTTCTGGAGTCAGCAGCAATTCAAACCAAGAGCCGGGCTACTTCCGCCACCCCAACAGGCCACATTGCCTCGCGAGAGGTGGCCAATTCAAGAGCCCGGCTACCCTGCTTCAGCCCGGCTGCTACCGTTGGGTTCCAAGCGAGCGTTGCAGCGGCAGAAACCGGATGATCCGCAGCCGGGCTTCTGGAGTCAGCAGCAATTCAAACCAAGAGCCGGGCTATTTCCGCCACCCCAACAGGCCACATTGCCTCGCGAGAGGTAGCCAATTCAAGAGCCCGGCTACCCTGCTTCAGCCCGGCTGCTACCGTTGGGTTCCAAGCGAGCGTTGCAGCGGCAGAAACCGGATGATCCGCAGCCGGGCTTCTTACGTCAGCGGCAATTGAAACCAAGAGCCGGGCTACTTCCGCCACCCCAACAGGCCACATTGCCTCGCGAGAGGTAGCCAATTCAAGAGCCCGGCTACCCTGCTTCAGCCCGGCTGCTACCGTCGGTTCCAACGAGACATTGCAGCGGCGGAAACAGGATGATCTGCAGCCGGGCTTCTGGAGTCAGCAGCAATTCAAACCAAGAGCCGGGCTACTTCCGCCACCCCAACAGGCCACATTGCCTCGCGAGAGGTAGCCAATTCAAGAGCCCGGCTACCCTGCTTCAGCCCGGCTGCTACCGTTGGGTCCCAAACAAGCGTCGCAGCGGCAGAAACCGGATGATCTGCAGCCGGGCTTCTTACGTCAGCGGCAATTGAAACCAAGAGCCGGGCTATTTCCGCCCCCCCCAACAGGCCACATTGCCTCGCACGAGGTGGCCAATTCAAGAGCCCGGCTACCCTGCTTCAGCCCGGCTGCTACCGTCGGTTCCAACGAGACGTTACAGCGGCGGAAACAGGATGATCCGCAGCCGGGCTTCTGGAGTCAGCAGCAATTCAAACCAACAGCCGGACTACTTCCGCCACCCCAACAGGCCACATTGCCTCGCGCGAGGTAGCCAATTCAAGAGCCCGGCTAAGGAAGCCTCAATAGGCCGTGAAGAAGCGTTCGCCCGTTCCGCCCGGGCCAATCTTGATATGCACCGGCTTGAAACACTTCGGACAGCGTCCCTCGTAGGCGGTTCCCGCCCGATTCACGTAAACCCTTTGGTAGACACCACAACAGGCAAATTGAATGCCCAAGAAACGTCGTGATTCAGATGAGCGCGGCGTCGAATGGCTCAACTGAGGGTCGCTCGATAGGTCTAATCGTTCTCCGGACATGCCCAAGCATACCACGCTGCGGAAGGGAGTGCCTCGCGTTCTCACCTGAACATTTTATCGGGTTGAGGGCTCTTGAGAGTAGACCAACTGTCCCCTCGTTCCATTCCCCGAGTCGCTCGCCCCCCGGTTTTCCCACGCTCAGGGGGATGATAAAATTCGGAATTCACGCGTCTACCCGGTCCTCAAGCTATAGGGCCCCTTATTGGCGGGGCAGTTTCTCCTGGGCAGCCGGACGCAAAGGCGTAACCCTTCAGCCAAGTGAAGTAACAGGAAAGGCCGGTAGGCGACAGAAGACCGACAAGCACGGAGACCGCTCCGCGGCGAGAAATGCTCTTGCCAGATCGTCTCGGTTTTCCCGCCTTCCGGCCCCGTGTCCCCTTCCTTCAAATGGCCGAATAGATACAAGAAAACTCGCCGAATATCCCAGTTCTCCAACCTAACAACGGAAAACGAATCGTGAGCAGCAACGACATTCTCAAAGTCGCCGTCATCGGTGGCGACGGTACAGGTCCCGAAGTGGCAGCCGAGGGCGTCAAGGTCCTCGAGGCCGTCGCCAAGCTGGAAGGCTTCCAGCTTGAAACCAAGGACTTCGACTACGGCGGCGATCGCTACCTGGCCACCGGCGAGATTCTGCCCGAGGGCGCCCTTGAGGAACTCTCCAAGTTCGACTCCATCCTCCTCGGCGCGATCGGCCATCCCGACGTGGCCCCCGGCATCCTCGAACGGGGCCTGCTGCTCCAGATGCGTTTCGATTTCGATCAGTACATCAACCTCCGCCCCGTCAAGCTCTTCCCCGGCGTCGAAACCCCGCTGGCCGGACGCACGCCGGAAGACCTCGACTTCGTCGTCGTCCGCGAAAACACGGAAGACATGTACGCCGGCATCGGCGGCTTCCTCAAGAAGGGCTCCCCCGACGAAGTGGCCACCCAGACGGCCGTCTACACCCGCAAGGGCTGCGAGCGCTGCATCCGCTGGGCCTTCGAATACACCCGCAACCGCAACAAGAAGAAGCAGCTCACCCTCGTGGCCAAGACCAACGTGCTGACCTACGGGCACGACCTCTGGTGGCGAACGTTCCAGGAAGTGGCCGAGGAATACCCCGACGTCACCACCGACTACAACCACGTCGACGCCTGCTGCATGTGGATGGTGAAGAACCCCGAATACTACGACGTGATCGTCACGACGAACATGTTCGGCGACATCATCACCGACCTGGCGGGCATCCTCCAGGGCGGCATGGGCGTGGCCGCCGGCGGCAACATCAACCCCGAGCCGGGCGGAACCAGCATGTTCGAGCCCATGGGCGGCTCGGCGCCGAAATACACCGGTAAGAACGTGATCAACCCCATCGCCACGATCAGCGCCGTGGCCATGCTCCTCGAGCAGGCCGGTCGCCAGTCGGCCGCCGACCGCGTCATGAAAGCCATCATGACCGCCACCGGCACCAAGATGAAGAGCCAGGCCGCCGGCAAGATGGGCATGGGCACCAAGGAAGTGGGCGACCTGGTCGTGGAACTGCTGGACGCCTGAGGCAGGAGAACTGCGAAGTCGCGGGGACTGGTCCATTTTTCGGTCAGTACGGTGTTTTGGCGAACATGCGCCGCCCGAAAACATGGACCTGTCCCCTTCCTTCACGACTTTGCGCTTCTCCTGACGAGCGAGCCGGAGCGTTGTCGTTCCAAAGTCCTCTGAAGTCGAACTTCCCCGCGAGGCCAGGCTTGTGATTACGCTCATCGAAGCACGGAATTACCGTTGCCTGCGATCGGTAAGTCAACCGCTGGGGCCGTTCCAGTTACTGGTCGGCCCCAACGCAACGGGGAAGTCGACGTTTCTTGACGTGGCGTCCTTTCTGGGACATCTCACAAGGGATGGTTTGGCCGCGGCCGTCGAAGAGCGCACCAGGAACATCTTCGACTTGATTTGGCAGCGAGAGGGCGACGGCTTCGAACTGGCCGTTGAACTTGCACTCCCAACCGATACGAAGGAACGGCTGAGGGCGGCCTACAACGTCTTTCGCTACGAGGTGGCAATCACGACATCTCCAGGTGGGATGATCGCCGCCGAGCGTGGATTCTTGCGACTGCCACCAGAAGGCAGAGCCTCCAGCGTCGACAGTCAGAAGTCGCTTATCACCGAGTTCGGTGATTCGCCAACGCGTGTGGAAGAGCGATTTGAAGATCGGCTCGTTCTCTCGAAAACGACAACTCGACTTGCGGACGACACGGTCAGATGTTGCGACCGTTTCTACGTCGAAACCACACAGTCTCCCCCCGAGCCCATGGAGTTCTGCCTCAGCCCGGAGAAGTCGACCCTGGCCAATTTGCCGGAAGATGAGTCGAAGTTCCCGGGGGCAACGTGGCTCAAACGCTTTCTGACCACTGAGTTGACGCCTTACCAACTCGACTCCCGGCAGCTCCACGCGGCAAGCCCTTTCGCACGGCACAAGCCCCTGCAACCGAATGCGACAAACCTCCCGTGGGTCATCGCTGATTTCAAGGAAACTCAACCAAACACATTCCGCGATTGGCTCGCCCATCTGCGGATTGCGTTACCGGACCTTGTTGACATCCACAGCATTCTGCGAGAGGACGATCGCCATCGCTACTTGATGCTGGAATATGGAGATGGAGTTCGCGTGCCTTCCTGGTTCGTTTCCGAGGGAACCCTGCGGCTCATCGCCTTGACCCTGCCGGCCTACCTCAAGGATTGGAGGGGCACGCTGCTCGTTGAGGAACCGGAAAACGGCCTTCATCCCCGAGCAATTGAACTCGCCTACCAATCCCTGTCTTCCGTTTATGACGGACAGGTGCTAATGGCAACCCACTCGCCCTTGTTTGTGAGACTTGTCAAACCGAGCGAAGTGCTTTGTTTCTCAAAAACCGATGAGGGAGCAACAGAGATCATTGCCGGGAATCAACATCCCGAATTGGCAGATTGGCACAGGGGCGTAGACCTGGGAACACTTTTTGCCTCCGGGGTGTTGGAGTGAGCGAATCGGCGTCAACTCGTGACATTGTTCTTCTTCTCGCGGACAGGAATATGGAGGCCGCGATAGGAGGTGTGTTGGAGCGTCACCAGGCGTTGGGAATTCGCAGAATCGACTATGCCATTCGGGTTCACACGGAAAATGATCCTGGTTGTTGCCTGCGCGCCCACGAGCTTCTCCGTCCCTTCTGCCGCCGATATTCAAAAGCCCTCGTCGTCTTTGACCGCGAGGGCTCCGGCAAAGAGGGCCTGCCGAGAACGACGATCGAAGAGGAAGTCGAACAATCCCTAGCCACTTCGGGCTGGTCTGACGACAGAGCACGCGTAATTGTCATCGACCCGGAGTTGGAAGCCTGGGTGTGGAGCGATTCCCCGAAAGTCGATGATTCCCTTGGCTGGACAGCCCGAAAGCCTGATGTGCGGGAGTCGTTGCGGCAGCACGACTTCAGTATTGCCGACAACGGAAAGCCCGAGCGCCCCAAGGAAGCGATGGAGGCGGCCCTTCGGAGCGTCCGCAAGGCGAGGTCTTCGGCCATCTACGCCGAGTTGGCCGCCCAAGTCAGTTTGCGTCGTTGTGTCGACCCGGCCTTCAACAAGCTGAAGACGACTCTTCAGGAGTGGTTTCCTGCCACCTGACACCGATGCAAGTTCATTACCGGAAGGAACAAACATGTTAAACTCTCCTTTCTCCCTCGCCAATCGCTCCGCCCTCATCACTGGCGGCAGCAAGGGCATCGGCTTTGCCATGGCCTCCCTGTTCGCCCGGGCCGGAGCCGACCTGTTCCTCTGCAGTCGCGGCCAGGAGCGGCTCGACCAGGCCGTTGAAGAGCTGCGCAAGCTGGCCCCCGACGTGAAGGTCGAGGCGATCACCGCCGACATGGCCCGGCGGGACGAAGCCAACCGCGTGGCGGCCGAGGCCGTCGAGCGACTCGGCAAGATCGACATCCTCGTCAACAACGCCGGTTGGAACATCCCCCAACCCATTGACGAGATCAAGGACGAGGATTGGGACTACTGCGTGGAACTGAACCTCAACAGCGTCATGGCCCTCACCCGGGCCGCCGTGCCGGGTATGAAGGAGCGTGGCTGGGGCCGGGTGATCCATATCTCCTCGATCATGGGCCTGGGCAGCACCCCCAAGCGAAACGTCTACTCGGCCACCAAGGCCGCCCTGATCGGCATGTGCCGGGCGACCGCTCTCGACCTGGGCCCCCACGGCATCACCGTCAACTGCATCGCTCCCGGCCCGATCGCCACGGAAATGCCCATGTCGATCCTGAGCAAGGAGCAGCAGGACGCCTTCTCCAACCGCACCGCCATCGGCCGCTGGGGCAAACCCGAAGAAATCGCCGGCCCCGCCCTCCTCCTCGCCAGCGACGCCGGCAGCTACATCACGGGAACCACCATCGTCGTCGACGGGGGCATCATGGCCAACGTGTTTTAGAGCCGTGAGCTTCCTCCGCTTTCAGCTTTCCGCTTTCCGCTTTCCGCTTTCCGCTTTCCGCTTTTTCTCTCCTTTTCCAGGAACCTCTAATGCCAACCGCTCCGCGTCTTTCCACTGGAATTGAAGAACTCGACAAACGCCTTGGCGGCGGGTTGCTGCCGGGCACGTTGACCGTGCTGATCGGCTCCACCGGGATCGGCAAGACCCAACTTGGACTCCAATTCGCCCAGGCCGGGCTGAAGCAGGAAGGCAAGCCGGGCATTCTGTTCGACATGAGCAGCCGCGGCGATTCCCAGCACCACGCCGAGTATGCCGCCCGCATGTTCGGCCGCGAACTCGACTGCGTCGTGCCCCGGGATCGGGTGGAGTTGGACGGCTTCTTCGACGCCGACTATCCGGTAGGCGACTACCTGCACATCTTCAACCACGCCGGGCGGCGGGTTTCCCGCCGCGACCTCGACTTCGACCAGTGGCAGGACTGGCAGGCCGAATTGACCAGCCGGCTCAACGCCTCCATCGCCTTCTTCTACGGCAACTTCGTTCGCGGAGTCCGCCGGGCCGTGGTCGACGGAATCGAGCCGGTCGATCGTCCCAGCGATTCGATCCAGATCGAACTGTTCGAATACGTCTACCACCAGATCCTCCGCAAGGAACCCGAATGGGTCGCCCGCGACCTGTTCCGCGAACACTACCGGACCAACGCCGAGGCGATCGCGGCCCACTCCTACGATCCCGGCTCAATCGGCTGCCAGCTCCTGCTGACCTCCCACGAAACGACCCTTGATGGCCTGATCGAGCGGCCCCTGGACGAGGGCGACGTGCTCTCCAACGCCAACACGGTCATCTACCTGGGCAAGATCCGCGAAGGCACCCGCTTCCGCCGGGCCATGTACGTGGCCAAACACCGCGGCAGCGTCTGCCCCGACGAAATCCTCCCCTACCGCATCGAAGACGGCGGCGTCGTCATGGAGTGACGCAAAGAGAAGCCGGGCTCTTGAATTGCCCACGCCAAACCGCACAACTCAATCCCGCCGAGGCCCCAATGTAGCCCGGCTTCTGCGCGACAACAGGATGATGGGACCAAAAGTCACCCCCCTAACGGTTGAACAACCCGGCCAGGCGATCACTGTGTCATCTTGACATCACATGACATGATGCTATGATGTCACCATGAGAACCACGGTAGCAATTGACGACGATCTCCTCCAAGAACTCAGGCAGCGAGCCCACGACGAAGGTACATCTCTGGCGAAACTCATTAACCGCTTCTTGCGCCGTGGAATCCAGGGAGAACGTACCGTCAGCAAGCAGCAACCGCCTTTTCGCCAAAGAACCTACCCAATGGGAGAACCTCGGCTCAATCTCAACAAGGCCCTTGCGCTGGCCGCTTTGTTGGAAGACGAGGAAGTGGCCCAGAAAATGGCGCTTCGCAAATGAAACTCGTCGATCTGAATATTCTCCTCTACGTGATCAATGAACACGCTCCTCCGCACGAGCGGGTACGATCCTGGTGGGAATCGGCGTTGGCAAATGACGAAGCGATCGGCCTGTCATGGACCGTGCTCCTGGGGTTTCTTCGACTCTCGACAAACGATCGTATCTTCCCTTCCCCCCTCCGCGTCGAGGAAGCCACTGCGCAAGTCGAAGACTGGTTAAGCCATCCCATAATCCACATCGTACGTGAAACGAAAGAACACTGGCATCAACTCAAGGGGCTACTGGCCGAAACCGGCACTGCCGGCAACCTGACGACGGACGCACATCTGGCTGCATTGGCCATTTCTTACGGCGCAACACTCGTCTCCTGCGATACGGACTTCGCACGGTTCCCCCACTTGCGTTGGGAAAACCCACTGAGCAAGTGAACCGCTTGCCACCCTTTCGCGTCCCAACTAGACTGGGGAGGCTTTCTCGTCCTAGCCCCCTGCCGATTCCGGCGGGGCTCGTTGAAGCTTCTCACAATTCGATAGCGCACAAGGGGAACACGCCATGGTGGGACTGGTTCGGTGTCTTGTTGGCGGTCTGATTGGGGCCGCAATTGGTGGCGCAATCTGGGTGGCCGTCGGCTACTTCACACAATACGAGGTGGGATGGATTGCCTGGGGGATCGGCGCCATCGTCGGGTTAGGCGTGCGAATCGGCGGGCAAGAAACCGACGGGCTGGCCCCCGGCGCCCTGGCCGTGCTCATCGCCGTTCTGGCCATCGTCGCCTCGAAGTACTTGGTGGTCAGCATGCTCGTGGACCGCGAGATCCCCATCGCCAGTTTTTCCGTTGAGGCCGACGGGGAAATGATGATCAGCCGCGAGGCCGACAAAATCGTGGAGGAATACGAGACAGCGAAAAAGAAAGTCAAGTGGCCGAAGGACGCAGAAGACGACGATACCCCGCTGCCCGAAAGATACCCCAAGGAAATCTGGAAGGAAGCCACGAAGCGTTGGAATGCCGTCCCGCCCGAGGAGCAGAAAATCCAGATGGAACAGGCCGAGGCCGAATTCAACGAGATGTTCGGCGAACTCATCGAGAAGGTCAAGGCGGAGACCAAAAGGTCGGCCTTTCAGGAGAGTTTTTCTCCCTTCGATATCCTCTGGTTTGTTCTGGCGGCCATGACCGCGTTCCGCCTCGGTTCCGGCCTGACCACCGACGAGTAAGAATAGGCCATCTTGGGTGGCACGCTCAGAGCCCAAGCGATGGGCATGGCAGATCCATTCGTTGGAGTCCAGCCTTCAGGCTGTCGCGGGCACGCTAAAGCGTGGCCCCCCAACGATCCTCATGTTAATTACTCAACCTTAAAACATCATGCCCTGAATAGCCACGAAAAGTCTGTTGGGCACACTTGAAAGCTCTCGTTTCATCTTTTTGTACTACTAACCTCAAACATTGTTAAGTCTTTGACAAAGTTCCAAGGAAGTAGTCGAACTAAGTTCTTATTGTGGCGAATGTTGAGCTTGATGGAACGGAACCAGAGAAGAGGCACCGATACTGCCGAATCGGAAGTACCGGTGCCTCTTCTCTGGCCCAGGTTCTTCCACCAGGAAGTGAAGCCTCGCGTTCGTTTTATCTTGCCGAATATTCCATTTGAATCAGTGTGGTTGCGGCCGAGCGTAGCGAGGCCGCGCTGGGTTTCTTCGTGTTTTTTTGCGGCTATTCCCTACCTTTCGCACAGATTGTGTGCTCAGTCTGAGTTACTTAGAAGAGAGCAACCTTGCCGCGTTCCCGCTGCGAATCCTCTCTCGCACCTCCTCCGTCGCATCCAGCACTTCCAGCTTGAGCAAGGCCGGGTCCGGATACTTGAAAGGCATGCCGCTGCCAAACACGAGCCGATCCGCGCCCAGGTTGGCCAAGAGCGCCCCGATTTCGTTGCCCAAAGTGGCGCTGAGCCGGGAGATCCCCAGGACATAGTTGTCCGGCAGTCCGCTGTCCGCCTTCCCCAGCGGCGAACGCGTGTAGCCGATTCCGTTCAGAAGAACGAATCGTGCCTCGGGACACGCCTTCACCAGCTCGACAATCTCGCTGAGCGGCACGTCCGGCACGTCAACCAGCCAACTCCGTTGGCGGTAATCTTCCGCGCGGATCGGAATGGAAATCACCATCCCTCGCTCCGTCGCCTCCTTGACCAGGGCAAGCAGGCTTTCGTCGGCCAGCCTATAGTTGTGCCACTTCGGATAGAGCCGCAGCCCCTTCATGCCGAACTCTTCGTGGCAGATCCGCAGGTCGTCGCGCCAGCCAGCGTAGAAGGGATTGATCACGGCCAGTGGAATCAACCGGTCGCCATGGGCCCGCACTTCATCCGCCAGGTCCTCGTTAGCCGCCTGGGGGTTGCGATAGGTGATCGCCGCAGCGCTGGAGACCATGGCCCGATCGATCCCTTTTTCGTCCATCAACTGCAGCAGCGAGTGGGCCCGGTTGTGGCGAAGCCGGCGGAAGGCAAACGGACCGAGATAGGCGTTCGTGTCGATGAGCATCGCTTAACCTCGCATGGCCAGGATCTTCTGCATGTTCTCACCCCAGACCTTCCGCTTGGCTGCCTCGCTGAGCCGTGCCCCGCGAATCTTGCCCACCCCGGCGGTCATCGACATGTCACAACCGAAAAGGAGCCGTTCGACGCCGAGGATCTCGGCCGCCAGTTCCACCATTCCGTCGTCGACCACGCTGCCGCTCGTATCGAGGTAGACATTGTCGGCCCCCCGCAAGGCCTTGGCAGTCCATTCCCAGTCGCCCCCGCCGCCAATGTGGGCGCAGATCAGACAGGCTTCCGGATAGCGGCGTCCCAACTCGGCCAGGTGGCCGCCGTCGGAAATGTTCGGCTGGCCCGGCAAGGGATAGTGAGCATGCCCGGCATGGTGCAGGATCGGCACGCGAAGTTCGATCGCCAGTTCGACCAAGGGAAACACGACCGGATCGGTGCAGACGTGCTCGTTGTACAGCTTGATCCCCATGAACCCCCGCTCCTCCACGCAGCGGCGAACCTCCACCAGAGCCTCCTCGCCGCAACCGGGGTTCACATAACAGTAGCCGAGCACCCGGCCGGGAAAGCGTTTCATCCCGTCGGCCACGTGCTCGTTACAGGTCCGAAAACCGTCGGCATCAGCAGGACGTTTCGGAGTCAATGTGGAACAACAGAGCCGATCGATTCCCAACTTGTCGGCCGCCTCGATCAGCCGGCGATCCTGCTCGTCGCAGTCAGCCTTGGACGGATACGCCAGGTGGGCGTGGCAATCGATGACGGGTCCCCGTCGCGGTTCTCCTTGAGACAGAACCGAGGCCGGCTCGACTTCGTCGGCCTTGACCTGAAACGTGTCCGTCTCAAAGCACGTCCCGGCAAGCGTGAGACCGGCGGCGGATGCCCCTAGAAACGTTCGCCGACTGAGCGGCTCCTTGGATTCCATGGGCTGGCTCCTTCTGCATGGCGATTTGGGCTTGGGCCGCCAGTCTATCATCTCCGCCACCGTGAAACCACGCGCCCGCCCCCATAACGAACAGAACTGGATTTTCCTGGCCTGCAACACGACAATGGAGAGCGGCGTTGCCGCTTGAAACAAGGCTGAATGGCCACAAAAAGGCACGAAGAGACACAAAGAGTCTGTCGGACGCACTTGAAGGCTCTCGTCTTCTCTTTTCGTGTCTCTTCGTGTTTTTTGTGGCGATTCCCTGGCTTTCGCACAGATTGTGTGATCAGTTCAAGTTTGGTTCTATTTCGGAGATTTGAGAATGGCCCAGCGGACGTCACTTGCCTCGCCCGCCGTAAGATCGCTTCTGGTTTGCGGATTCCTGGTTCTTCTTGCGGCAACTTCCCCGGCGCTAGCTGAGCCGCCCACCGAAGACTGGCCCCAGTTCCACGGGCCGCGGCGCGACAACCTGTCCCGCGACACAGGCCTGCTCAAAACCTGGCCGGAAGACGGTCCCGAGCTGGCCTGGAAAACCGACGGCATCGGCCACGGCTGGTCGACCGTGTCCATCGTCGGCGATCAAATCTACACGGTCGGCAACATTGAAGACGACACCGTGATCACCGCCCTCGACACAAGCGGAAGAATCCTCTGGCAGCAGAAGAACGGCCCCGCTTACGACCGCCAGTTCCCCGGCGCCCGCGGCACCCCCACGATCGACGAAGGTCGGCTCTACCACCTCAACGGCGACGGCGACGTGGCCTGCCTCGACGCCTCCTCGGGCAAGCCCCTCTGGTCCGTCAACATCCTCGACCGCTTCCAGGGGCGCAACCTTCGCTGGGGCCTGGCCGAATCCGTCACCATCGACGGCGAGAAACTGATCTGCTGCCCCGGCGGCGAGGAGATCGGCATCGTGGCCCTCGACAAGACGACCGGCGAAACGATCTGGACCTGCCGCGGCACACGCGATATGCCGGGCTACGCCTCCGGCATCATCGTCGACTGCCAGGGTCTGCGACAATTCGTCACGAGCATGTCGGGCTCGGCCGTGGGCGTGGAGATCGCCACAGGGCGTCTCCTATGGCAATACGAGCAGCCGGCCCCCTACGACGTGAACGCGGCCACGCCCGTCTATCACCAGGGGCACGTGGCCATCTCCAGCACCTGGGGCAAAGGCTCAACCCTGCTCAAACTCAACGTGAAGGGTCGGGACTGCTCGGTCGAAAAGGTCTGGCACACGCCCGACTTCGACATCGAACACGGCGGGTTCATCCTCGTCGACGGCCATCTCTACGGCATGGCCGACGGCAACCACAAGCGCCGCCACTGGGCCTGCGTCGACTGGCAAACGGGCGAGATCCGCTACGACGCCAAAGGCCCCGGCAAAAAGTCCGGCGCCACCAGCTACGCCGACGGCATGCTCTACCTCCTCGGTGACGACCGCACCGTGGCCCTCGTCCCCGCCACTCCCGACGGGTTCCAGATCGCCAGCCATTTCGAACTGCCCAAGGGTCCCGAAGGCCCCACCTGGGCCCATCCCGTCATCCACGCCGGCCGACTCTATCTTCGACACAGCGATTGGCTGTATGCGTATCAAGTGAGGTAGGATTATCTTTCCCTACGCAACGAGCGGAGCGAGCGAGGGGTAGGGCCGGGCTGTTGAAGATACCGGAAAATGTGCAGCGTAAGGGTTTCGCGGTTACCAGTTATTGTTGCGCCCTGTTGAGGTGATTACCGATTGCCATATCCCGATGAATTCTCTGCCCCATTTGCATGAGGACGGGCCGCCACGTAGTGGTGCGATGTGAGTAGCCAGGGGTTTAAACCCCTGGATGTGCCAGTACCCCATGAATGTGCCACGTAGTGGCACGACACGCGCCATTCGGTGGCGATCGGCTCGTCGGTCGGTTGTAATGCCGCTACGCGGCAGGATCTCCTCGCCAAAACGTGGGCGGTGTAACATAATTCACCACAACAAGTTAGAGATTCTCATCACCCCTCCCCCACGCCAGGGAGGGAATCTTGTTTTTCCTGAGACATTCCCACCTCGGCGCGGTCTACTGTTACAGAACGACGACCAAACCAGCCCAGGCCGGGAGTGGCCATATCCGTGAGGAAGAACACCGGATGATCAGGCGGCTTTCCTACGAAGGCCTGGCGGAGATCGTGGATAACCACGTAGACTCGCTCCTGCTGTTTGCGAGGCAGTGGTCCCGCGTGTCCGCCGAGGACGTCGTTCAGGAAGCCTTTCTGCAACTCGTCCGCCGGGTCAAGAACGGTGATCCGCCGGACAACGTGATCGCCTGGCTCTACCGCGTGGTTCGCAACGAACTGATCAGCAGCCACCACAGCCGATGCCGCGCCCGGGCGAGAGAAGAACGGGTGGCCTCCGAGCGGCCCACGTGGTTTGAACCGTCCGTCGATTCGCGACTCGACGCCATCCGCGCCGCGGAACAATTGGAAACGCTGCCCATCGAGCAACGGGAAACGGTCGTCGCAAGGATCTGGGGCGGGCTTACCTTTGAAGAGATCGCCGAGTTGACCCAAACGTCGCGTGCAACGGCCCATCGGAGATACCTGGCTGCCATCGATGTGCTTCGTAAAAGCCTGTCGTGAGGCAGACGGACAAAAAGAACCTACCAGTTCGATCCACAGAATGTGCGGTGGAGGATCGGTGAAAGTGCAAAACGACATGCAGAAGTCGGACACTGTCAGCGAAGCTACGTCGTTTTGTGCTTTCACCGAGCCTCCACCGCGCATTTTCGCCTCATCAGAGGGGAGATCCAACCTCAATCGGCAGGAAAGAAACAAAGGCATGACCAACCGAAACAACAAGACAACAGGCCATTCTCACCGGGTTCTGCGCCGGTTGTTCACGCCTTTGTTTCTTTCCTAGAGGGTCGAACTGGTAGATTCTTTTTGTCCGCCTGCCTAGCTGGAGGAACACCATGGAACCCGAAAACGAGAACCTGTCCGAAAGCCGTCCGGAAGTCTCTGCCTTCGAGGCCGCCCTAGGTCAACTTCGGCCGCGGCGCGAAGCTCGCTTTGCCGACGAAGTGAAAGGCCGCCTCAAGGACGAGTTTTCGGACAACCACCCGGCACCGGAAGAGACAACGGCCGCCGTCAGGATCCCCTTGACCCATTACATCCGGATCGCCCAGTTCAACGCGGCCGTAACCGGACTCCTCGCCGGGCTCTTCCTCGGCGTCTTGCTCGGTGGCGCAGCCGTGTTTGTCGTCATGGATCGCCTCCAAACGAAACCGATACGGCCGACGCCGCTGGCCGCGGAATCGTCCTACATCCACGTGCTCCTGAAAAACGACGCCTCGCTCACTCTCCCGGAGAGGGCGTTGCTCGATCAACTTGTTGAGGATCCCCGTCATGGCCGAAGACAAACCGACCCCCGAACCGACTGAGAAGAAGCCGCCGATTGACCCCGATGCAGCGGTCAAAGAGGTCGAAGACGCCATGGCCATTCTGCCCAAGAGGCGGCTTGGATGCCTGGGCCGCTTCGCCAGGTATGGCGCGGTTGTGTTCGCGCTCCTGGCCGCCTTCGTCTACTGGAACTTTTTGCGGACCCCGCCCCTGGTGATCTCGAAGGAGACCACCTACATCACCGAGCCGCTCACCGCCGACGGCAAGCGAGTTGACTACTTTGCCGCATTGGAAAAGGAGTTCTACCTGCCCGAGATGAAGACCGACGACAACGGGTATCGGCTCATCGTTCGCGCACTCGGCGACGTGGCAAGCGAGGGAGAAAAGACGCCTGCTTCCAGGCAAGTCTACAAAAAACTCGGACTCGATCCTGCAATCGAGCCCTCGATGTCCTTTGTCGAAACATCCGAGTTCCTCTTGGAATACGCCAAAAAGAACGGCCTGGATGAGAAGGCAGCCTTCGACCTGGACTCGAAGGTTTCCCAACCCTGGACGCTCGACGACTTGCCGATGCTCAAGCCGTGGCTCGAGAAGAACGGCCCGGTTCTCGACATGGTGGCCGAAGCCGTGCGCAAGCCTGCGTTTTGCCCGCCGCTCCTGCGGGTCAATGAAGAAGCAACGCTCGTCGAAACGACCGCTTTGAATTTGAGCGAAATGCAGCGATCGCGGTCGTTTGCCAGGATGCTCTGGGCGCGGGCCCACTACCGGATCGGAACCGGCGACATCGACGGAGCAATCGACGATGTGATCACCTGCAAGCGTCTCGGGCGACACATGCAACGCCAGGGAACGATTATCTCACGGCTCGTCGGCATCGCCATCGAGGCAATCGCCTCGGCCATCGGCATCGCCGCCAATCCTGAATCACCGCCGACGAAAGAGCAACTCCAGCGTCTGGCCGATCAGCTCGCCGCGATTCCTCCCAGTCCGGGAATGGACCAGATGCTGCTCGTTGAACGCTACTTCTTGCTCGACACCCTTCAGGCTGCCGCCCTCGAACATGAGTCGCTCGCTCTGATCCTTGCGGCTTGGGGGGAAGGGGACCTGCTCAACCCGGGCATCGCGGCCTATGTTTCTGTCGACTGGAATATCGTCATGCGGCGTGTCAATGCCGTGCTGGACACCAGGCCTCCCCTGCAGCCACGGCAGCCGCCAAGCCTTTGGTCGCCGGGCAATCTCTTCCTTGGCTCCCGGTCACGCAACGTGGCCGATCTCGTGGCCGATTCCACCCTGCCTTCGTTTCTGGCCACCGCCGAAGCAATTCGCCGATCCACATGCGGAGACAACGTGCAAGAGATCACGCTCGCCATGCTTCTCTACCATCATGAGCACGGCACGCTGCCGCCAGCCTACACCGTAGACGGCAACGGCAAGCCCTTGCACAGTTGGCGAGTCCTCCTCCTCCCCTATCTCGGCCAGGAGGAACTGTTCGGCAAAATCCGGCTCGACGAGCCATGGGACAGCCAACACAACCGCCAGTTCCACGGCGCGGCGCCAAGCATCTATCGGTGTCCCAGTGCCGGGCTCACTCCCGACCAGACAACTTACTCCGTCGTCGTCGGCCAGAAGACAGCCTTCCAGCCGGCGAAGGGCAAGTCACTCGACAATTTCGGAACCCACCTCATCCTTGTCGCCGAACGGCAACAGCCCGTCTGCTGGATGGACCCAGCCTCGGAACTGAGCGAAGCAGTTGCCGCAAAGGGAATCAACAGCCAGCAGCAACCGGCCGCCGGACTGGGAAGCAACCACCCCGGCGGCATGCAAACCGGCTTCCGCGACGGCGGTACCCAATTCCTCTCAGAAACAATCGACCTCACCCTTCTGAAGGGTCTTCTCGACGGTACGTCCAAGGACTTCTGCTACTAACGAAGGAAGATCAAAGGAAGAAGGAACACTACTCAATCGTCACCCGCAACGCTTCACTCGTCGACAGCTCAACCCAGACCACCAGTGCTTTAACCCCGTTCGCCCGGCAAACGACGCCTTGACGGATGTCGATCGAATCGTCCGGCTCCTTGCCGTCGATCAGGATCGTTGCGTCATTCTTGCTGCCCCAGTTGGCCACAACCAGTGCCGGGTTCACGAGCGGCGATTCCGGCGCACCGGCCAACCGCACATCCAGCCGCTTCACCTCGCCACTAGCCCGAGTGAGCACGTAGGCCCGTTCGGCCGGGCAGTACTCCACCGCGACCCCGTCGGAAAGCGGCTCGCAGACTGCCGGCTTCAGCCACGACTTGGCCAGCGGAAGAAGTTCCTTCGCCGGTTTGTCCGACATGCCTTCCAGCAAGAGTTTCTCCTGAAAGAAGCCCTCCTTGCCGAAGGGCGTCGAGTCGTCCCAGCGGAGATGGGTCAGGCTGCTGTGGGCAGCCCGATCGGGAAACGTGGCATGACGCCCGTCCGACGGGCATTGCCCCACGGGCCAGTGGTTCCAGGCCGGGAAAGCGGAATAGCCCGTGCCGCCCCGGGCGGCGTAAATGTCGCCGTCGCGGATCCGCTGGATCGTGTAGGGATCGAACCGGGCCTTCATGTTCACGATGTGCAGAACCGTGTCGGTGTAGTCCACCTTCTCCGGCGGCGCGCCGATCCACGAATACTGCCGGACCGTGCCGTCGGGCGTGGCGACCGTCAGGGCCGGCGTCGTGTCGATCACCGCCTCGGGCCGCTGCTCGGGCCCCATGATCGCCATCGACTCGTGCCACTCGTGACGCCGCTCCTCCGCCATGTAGATCCGCATCCGCTTCACGATCGAACCGTCGGGATAGATCGTGAAGTACCAGGTCGCCCAGTTCCCCCAGCCCGTTTCGGGATCCTCGTACGAAATCTCGTATCCGACCGTCGAGAGCGGATAGCGCCACTTCAAAACCACCCGGGCCGGGCTCTGCTCGAGGATGTGCACGTGGCCGAAGACGGTCTTCTTGTCCGACATGGGCTCGCAACAGCCCTTCCACCAGTTCTCGTTGAACTCGTTGCTGTACCACCGGCCGTTCTCGCTCACGAGCATGGGAATGTAGCTGGCCCCGTGCCAGAGGACATACCGGCAAGGCAGCTTGTCGAAGCCCACCACAACGTCCGGGTGACCGCACATGCGGAACATCTTGTTCCAACACTCGTGATACGGAAGGTGCGTGTATCGAGCCCCGAAGTTGCCCCATTCCTTCTCACCCGCAGGCAGAACCCGCCGCTCCATGTCCGGGTTGTCGCGCTGCGATTCGGCCATCTCCCAGGCGGCCGTGCTTTGTTCGATCTGCTCGTCGCTCAGGGCCGTGTTGAAAACACCGATCTCGTCAACCAGGCCGTCAAAGGAATACTGGCTCGGGTACTGGCCTCGTCCCACCGGCAGGCTCGGCTTCCGCTTCACCCCCTGCGCAATCCGCAACGGGGCGTCAGCCGCCAACGCCAACCCGCCCGCCTTGTCTGTCGTCTCGGCCACCTTGCAGCCGTCCACATAGAGGCGCAACGTGCAGTTCCCGCCCGAGGCGTCGATCACTCCGGTGAGACGGGTCCAACGGAAGCGGGAAATCAGGTGATCGGCCTTGACGCTGATCCGCCGCTCACCGCCCGCGCCGCGAACCGTCACCCACATGCTGGGCTTACCGTCGGCCTCCAGGGCGAGCATCACGCCAGCCCCTTCCTCTCCGTCAACCACGTCGACCTGCTGGATGACGGGACACGTATTCCAGGGATAGGTGGCCGTCGCGATCCAGGCATCCAACGCAAGTTGGTCGCTCACCGTCCCTGCCAGTTTCTTCTCGAATTTCACCTGGCTGGTCCACCCGTCCATCATCAACGCCGTGCCGGAAACCCCGCCGCGCCAATAAGCCCCGTGGCCTTCGATCTCGACATCCGTGCCCGACACCGCCTCTTCGGTCTTCACCCCCTCGCCCTCATCGAAAGCGAATCGCACCAACGGCTTGGGCAGACAGTCGGCGAGCGAACGAAGTGGACTGGCTGTAGCCGTTCTCGACTCCGCCTTTGCCAGCCCCGTCACGTCCAACATCAAGTCAGTATCCGACTTCTCCGCAGACCGTTCTTCGATGCCCCCGCCGGTCAACTGATAACGCCACACCTGGCCCGGCGCTGCTCGCCGCCAATCATCGTAACGGGGCTGCCCGAGAAGGACCGCACGAACCACCGCCCGATCGGGAAAGACCACAAAATACTCGTCGGCCATCCGGGTCTGGTCGGGCAGCTTCTCCGGGCCCACGTTCTTCGGCATGTCGGGCATGTATCGCCAGTGAATCACCACGCGCTCAGGCGTCGACTCGATAATGCGGACCCGCGAATAGCGATTGACCTTGTCCGGCCGCTCGGCAGGCCCGTCGCCGGTGCGGGGAACAACTTCTTTGAAAGAGAACTTCCTGTCGCCGCTCGTCCAGCAAGGCAGATAGCCGCTCCCTCGCCAGAAGACCAACTCCTCCGGCTCATTTCCGAACCGGACCGAAACATCGGCATACTCATCCGTCCGGCTCTGCCGATCCCACGCCTCGTCCACGCTCTTCCGCGTGTAGTACGCCCCGAACTGGTAATCGGAGGCAATCCCCCTGTCCGCCCAGGGGTTCACCTCAGGCGTCGGCGGTTCCCCAAAAACCACCTCCGCAGCACCGATCGGATTCACCACGGAAAACACGAGAAGACAGAAGAATGTACCGCGTACCATGTCACGATCCTCGCTGTCGAGCAATGAGCAATGAGCAATGAGCAATGAGCAATGAGCAATGAGCAATGAGCAATGAGCAATGAGCGGTGAGCAATGAGCAATGAGCAATGAGCGGTGAGCAATGAGCGGTGAGCAATGAGCGGTGAGCAATGAGCGGTGAGCAATGAGCGGTGAGCAATGAGCGGTGAGCAATGAGCGGTGAGCAATGAGCGGTGAGCAATGAGCGGTGAGCAATGAGCGGTGAGCAATGAGCGGTGAGCAATGAGCGGTGAGCAATGAGCGGTGAGCAATGAGCGGTGAGCAATGAGCGGTGAGCAATGAGCGGTGAGCGGTGAGCGGTGAGCGGTGAGCGGTGAGCGGTGAGCTGTGAGCTGTGAGCTGTGAGCCGGCAGCCTACGTATCAGAGGTCACTCTAAAACCCCTTATCTTCATGTTAGTAACAATTATTCAAATTAAAAGCGGTTGACCGCGAAGACAAGGCTTAAGACCGAAGGACAGCAAATCAAGGGCTTCCGTCGCATCGAAATCGGTTTTCCACACCAATCAACGTCGCATCAGAAACCTACAGCCTACAGTCTTCAGTCTCTAGCCCTCGTCCAGCATTTCACGGAGCCCGCCGCTCTCGAAAGTCCCGTCCTTTTCACTTTGAGAAGATCAGTGTTCCTTCATCTCACTTCGTTACAACTTCTCTCTCCAACACCGCCTTCACAATCGCGTCCGCAATCGCCTTCATCCCTCGGTCCCCTGGATGCCCGGCCACTCCGGCATGCTGAAAATCTCGTTCTGACCGGGCCGCGTTGGCCGGATCCCGTCCGATGGGGCCGGCGTCGACAAGAATCCCGTCGACCTCTTGGCACGCCTCGCGAAGCATCTCGTCCTTCGCCTCATTCGGCCAGAAGCACGTTCGCACCACGACCAGCGGACGCCGCTTGGCCAGCACGCCCCGCAGGATGTTCATCACCCCGGCCTTAAACTGGGCCTTGGCCTCGTCGGAGCTGAGGGCCGGCACGTTCTCGCCAATCGCCAGCACGACCAAGTCGGCGTCGAAGGCGAACACGTCCTTCATCTCCTTGTCCACGTCGTAGGTCGCGTAGTTGCGTTCGAAGGTGGCAATGTTCCGCACCATGATCTCGGGCGGCACACCGTTGTGCTCGGCCAGGGCGGCAGTGACCAGGTGTACGTAGTCCTTGTCTTCCGAACTGGCCGCCATCCCCCAGTTGCCGTCCCAGCCGATATCCGCCTTGGGCCTGTGGAGCGTGATGCTGTTTCCGAGAAATAGCACGCGTCGAACGGCCGAGAGTTTCTCCTCCGGCTCGGCCGTGACCGGAAACATGGAGATGCGGAACTTCGTGCAGCCGTAGGGAATCAGCGTCACTCGCTGCGGCGAGTCTTGCTTCACCACCGGCAAGAGCGGCAGACAGGGCGCCTTCGGATCGGGACTCCAGTCGATGCCGACTCCGTTGGCCTCCACTTTCAGCGGAGAACTCAACGGCCAATCCCACTTGTCGGGCATGGCATCCCGGACGACCGTCAGTTCGGGCTTCTGCACATCGAGCGCCACGTTCCAAACCGCCGAAGGATCGGGCGTGTTCGGGTCGTTCGTATCGGGAATGGGCAGGGCAAACAGCAGCGGCCCGTAGGAAACCGACGCGTAGGGCACACCGCAGGAACTGTCCTTCTCCGGGATTGTCACGGCCGTGGGGCGGTGGCCGCCGTCGTAGGGTCCCTCCGGCGCCGCGTCCCGCCCGGTCTCTACTCTCGCCGTCATGGGAAATCGCAACTCAACCTTGTCGCCCGCCTTCCAGGTTCGATCGACGCGGACGAATCCGTGATCGTTCGCCTTGGCCGGAAGGACGGCGTCGTTGACCACCAGCGCCGGCTCACCACACCAGCCGGGAATGCGGAACAGCAACGGAAACGCCGCCTCGCGTTCGGGCTGCACCGAGATCTCGATCGTCTCGTTGAAGGGATAGTCGGTCGTGCACGTGAGCACGACGGGTACCCGGTCGGCCACCAAGGCCGTCACCTTGCACGGTCCGAAGCAGGTCGCTGCCAGGCCGTTGTCCCGTGTTGCCATCCACATGTGTGTCACGTACCACGGCACGATGCGGTTCAACGCCGCCGTGCAGCACAGCGGCGAGTGCTTCGGTTGATAATTCCCCCCGCTCGCCCTCGGCCCGTGGGGAAAATCGGGACTCGAACTGACAAAGCGGTTGGGGCTCTGGAAGTAGACATGGGTCTTGTAATCCCGAGCGACGGTGGCCGGCCCGGCATTGAAGAAGGCCCGTTCCGCACGATCGCCCATCCGTCCCTCACCGGTCACGGCAAGCAGGCTGACCTGGCTCCACATGTACCCGGCCACGTCGCACGTCTCGCTGCCGCGAAAGGCGCTGGTCGGCACATACCACTCGTCGGAAACGGGCACGCCGTAGGGCTGCATGGCGATCCGTTCGAGCAGATCGTGCCAGCCGATCGCCGCATCCAGATAGCGTCGCTCGCCCGTCCACAAGTAGCCCACCGCCCAGGGTGTGGTCGCTTCCAGAAACGCGACCACGTGCGAATTCTCCACCGTGGAGCCGGGGCTCAGGTCCGGTGCCGTGGCATAGCGTTTCAGATCCGGAACCAACGCGATGTCGTCGCCCTTCAACATGCGATCCAGGGCTTCGGCAATCTTGCGATTGCCCGACCAGCAGTAAGTGTCGTAGGCCGGCCAGACGTTGGAAAGACTGCCGGTGATCGATCGCAGGCAGTCGGGATCGGCGTCGTAAGCTTTCTCGAGGGCTTCCAGAATGTGCGGATCAGACGAGCCGGCATAGTACCCGGTCATGGCCCGGCCCAGCAGCCCGCACGCCCACAGCGGCCACCCCTCCAAAGCAGCCTGGACCGCCTCCCGGTCCTTGGGATTCTTGCGATCGAGCCACCAGAGGAACAACAGTCCCTCGCGGTTCATGTTGTCAGCCACCACGTCGAGCCGCCGCTTCGCTTGGGCGATCAGGGCGTCGTCGTGCAAGGCGTAGCCCAGGCGGGCCAGACCGTCGAACCAGTAGCCGCCGCCCTCGTAGGGCCAGGCGCCGTTGTACCAGAACAGCCCTTCGCCGGTCATCTTGTGGTCGGCGGCCCACGCCTGCTGGAACGCCACGTCGTACTCGTCCATGTGCCCCGTGTAGCCGTCCCTCGCCGCCAGACACCAATCGCGCAGCCAACCCTCCGGCTCCACCGCCCCTGGAGGCAACGGCAAAAGCACCGCCCGAGCCGCCGGCTCATAGGGCTTGGCGTAGTTGGCTTTGGCCGGCGGTTCCCCTTCGCCCGCCCGGGCCAAGGAAATCACTCCAGAAGCAATCACGGCCAAGAGGAACGTACGTAGCACCAAGGAACTGCATCTCATGATTGGTTCTCTCGTCGTAGACCCACCCCGATCGCGCGACCGGAATGGCTACATTGTGCATCACCCCTCCCATGCCATGCAACCAGCCCCATCACCCCGCCCCAAAGAAAAAGGGAGACTCCACTGATTTTCAGCGGTTACCCGATACCTCGGTCCAATCACCCGAACGTTCCAACGGCGCCAAGCGAGCCTCCTTTCTCACAACTTCTCTCTCCGTAATTCCCTCCGCCATCCGTTCACGCTAAAGTAAGCTCCACGAGCTCATCATTTCCTGATACGTTCGCTCAGACCAATACTCGGACTGCCACACAAACTCCCGACAAGACGCATTCCCATGCTTCGAACCATCTTCACTGCCGCCTCGTTCATGTGCCTGTCTCTCGGGGCGACGTCTCTGCTCCACGCCGAATACGTCGCCGAGACCGCACGAGAAATCCCCGTCGCCGCCAACGTGGACGTCCTCGTGGCCGGCGGTTCCAGCGGAGCTGTCGAGGCCGCTTGCGAAGCGGCCAGACAGGGCGCAACAGTCTTCCTCATCGCACCGACGCCCTACCTCGGCACGGACATGTGCTCCACCCTGCGACTTTGGCGAGAAGAAGACGAGATGCCGGAATCTGCACTTGCCGCGGCATGCTTCGGCGCCAATCGGGTCACAACCCCCGCGCGGGTGAAGCAGGCCATGGACCGCGCCCTCCTCCAGACCGGAGTCCGCTACCTGACCGGCTGCTATGTGACGGACGTGCTGCGCAACGAAGAGGGCCACGTTGCCGGTGTGGTCATGGCAAACCGAAGCGGCCGCCAGGCGATCCGGGCGAAAGTGGTGATCGACGCAACCCGGCAGGCGGTGGTGGCCCGACAAGCCAAGGCAGAATTCCGTCCCTTCGTCCACGGACCGCAGACATTCTCACGGATCGTGGCCGGCGGTGAACCGCAACTCGCAGACAACATGGTGGTGGAGGAGAAGGATTTCACCTACGACTCCGTGTCGAAGAAGAATAAACGTCGGCTTCCCGTCTATGAATACACCCTCCAGATCCCAATGGAAGACAATTTGGCCGTATCCTATTTCCGTGCCGAACAGGAAGCCCGAGACAGGACGTACCAGAAGGGATCCGAATTGGCATCGGAGGTCCTGGTCGAAGTTCCTTCCGCCACCGTGATCGGACAATCTCGCCTCGACGTATGGCCGGGCGCCGCGATAGCCGACCTCGGGCCCTTTCGGCCCAAGGGCGCCTCTTGCCTGTATGTCCTCAGTGCCTATGCAGACCTCGGCCCAAAAGCCGCCGAACGATTCATGCGCCCTTTCGAACTGATGAAAATGGGCAAGCGGATCGGCGCCGCGGCCGCTCGTGAAAGCGAAGAACTGCCAGCGTCTGCCCGTGCATTCTTGCCCGAAACCGACACGGCGGACGGCATTCAGGCCAACGTTCTGGAAAACCTGCGAGGGATCCGCCCACCGGATCTCGGAACCGTTCCCTCGGGCAATCGCCTTCTCCCAGTGCTTGGAAAATACGACGTGGTGGTCGTCGGCGGCGGAACGTCGGGCGCCTCGGCGGGAATCGGTTCGGCCCGGAGCGGCGCAAAAACGCTAGTCCTCGAGTGCCTCCACGAGCTGGGCGGAGTGGGCACCGCAGGCCTGATCGGCAAGTATTGGTACGGCCTGCGACGAGGTTTCACCGAATACATCGATCAGCACGTAAACCCCGGCCGGGATTCCTGGAATGCCGTGGAAAAGGCCGAGTGGCTTCGCCGCGAACTGCGAAGCACCGGCGCCGACGTCTGGTTCGGCGTGCTCGGCTGCGGCACCCTGGTTCATCAGCACCAAGTGTGCGGAGTGATCGTCGCCACCCCCCAGGGGCACGGCGTGGTCCTGGCAACCACCGTCGTCGACGCCACGGGCAACGCCAACATCGCGGCCTGGGCCGGTGCAGAAACCCAGTACAGCATTTCCGACCTAGGCGCCCTGAACGTGCAAATCGCCGGATTCCCCCAACGCCCCCTTGGGAACTCCTACGTCAATACGTGCTACACGATGGTCGACGACACCGACGTCCTTGACGTATGGCACTTGATGGCCTGGAAGCGAACCGCGGGCGAGAAGCCGACCTCTTTCGACATGGGTCAACTCATCGATTCGCGAGAACGGCGCCGCATTGTGGGCGACTATGTCCTGACCGCAGCCGACATCCTCAGCGGCCGCACCTTCCCCGACACGATCAGCCAACACTACAGCAATTTCGACGCGGCCGCTTTCCCCGACTCGCCCGTGTTGCTTCTCCGCAACGCCAAGGGCCCCTGCTTCCGCTGCGATCTGCCCTATCGGTGCCTGCTCCCCAAGGGCCTGGACGGGATCCTCGTGGTCGGATTGGGGGCCAGCGCCGAGCGCGATGCCATGACGCTCATACGGATGCAGCCGGACCTGCAGAACCAGGGTTACGCAGCAGGCAAAGCAGCCGCCCAGGCCGCTCGGCTGGGCGGTCGCACTCGCAACGTCGACATCAAGGAACTTCAGAAGCAGCTTGTCCGCGAGAATGTTCTCGACAAACGCATTCCGAGCGACACCGATTCGTTTCCCCTGGGCAACGAGGAACTCGAGTTGGCCGTGCAGTCTCTCGCGAGCGAGGACGAATCCGAATCGCTTCGGGCTCTCGCGGTCCTCGTGGTCCATCCCGAACAGGCAACTCCCCTGCTCCGGGCTCGCTACCGCGACTCGGACATCGGCAAACAGAAACTCGACCTTGCGAGAATCCTCGCCGCTGTCGGTGATCCGTCGGGTGCAGCGGCCCTGGCGGCCGCCGTCAACTCGTATGAGAAATGGGACCGCGGAGCGGCCCTCACGTCCCAGCGCAATACGGGCAACACCTTCTCCGAACTCGATCGTCTGGTCATTGCCCTCGGCTTCGCGGGCATTCCCGAAACAACCCAGTCTCTCCTGACCAAACTGGCCCAACTCGCTCCTGAGAGCGAAATCTCGCACTACAAGGCTATCTCCCTGGCCCTGGGACGTTCCCATCCTCCCGAGGCCGCCGACGAGCTGGCAGAGTTGCTGGATCGGGTGAAGTTCCTCAGCGAAGAAACGACCGCATCCCCCCGCCTTCTCGAAGAGCGATGGGTCACCACCGCCCCAGACAAACAGGCCAACACGAGCAACCTCAACCGCGCGTTCAAGGAGCTGATCGTGGCAAGCCTGCTCTATCAATGTGGCGACCGGAACGGGAAAGCGGAGACCATTCTGAGCCAATACGCCCAGAACCCCCACGGCCACTTCGCCGCCTACGCGCGATGGATCCTGGAGAAAAGGGGACATCACTGATTTTCAACAGCGGTTCCCTCCTCAGAAGCATCCCACCCCCACCAAGAAAACCAAAAGGCCTTGCGTAACTCATTGCTACGCAAGGCCTTTGGTGAAACTGGGGAACAGGGACTTGAACCCCAACTAACTGATCCAGAGTCAGCCGTGCTACCAATTACACCATTCCCCAATGACGAAGGACGCCCCGAAGGGGGCCAACGCCAATGCTTATATAATGTGTATAGGTGCCGTTCGGCGACTCGTCAAGGGCACCCGGCAAGATGGTTGACTCTCCCCGCCGCAAACCTCTAGAATCGGAACCATTCTTCCCGCATCGGCGTTTTCATTCCTATCCATCCGAATTCACGATGCAAGCCGCCCTCCCAAGAGGGGTTTCGGCGGTACCGCACTCATTCTCGCCCGAGGGTATTTCCAAAAAATGGCCGTCTTACGAGTAATCCAGGGCCCCACCCAAGGAAAGATCTACAGTCTCGAACGCGACAGTATGACGATGGGACGCCATCCGAATTGCGACATCGTCCTCGAGGTCGGCGCCGTGAGCCGCGAGCATGCCCGCGTCGTCAAGGTCGACGACAATTTCTTCCTTGAAGATCTCAAAAGCCGCAACCACACCTACCTGAACAACGAACAGGTCGACGGCCGGCGAAAACTCAACGAACGGGACCAGATCCGCATCTGCGATCTCGTCTTCGTCTTCAACCACGGCACCCCCGAAGTCACCATCGACAACCCCGACGATTTCGATGGCGGCACCGGCGGCCTCAGCGCCATGATGGTCGACGACGAAGAAGACTTCAACAGCCGCTCCACGATCACGTCCAAAATCGACTTCTCCAGCGGACGGACCGGGCTCCAGTTGACCGTCAACGCCGAGACGAAGCTCCAGGCGATCCTCGACATCGTCCAGGCCATCGGGGCGGCCGTCGAAATCGACGAGGTCCTGCCCAAGATCCTCGACGGCTTGTTCACCGTGTTCGTCCACGCCGATCGCGGATTCATCGTGCTCAAGGACAGGAACTCCGGTAAGTTTGTCCCCCGTGCCACCAAGCACCGCCGCGAGGACGACGAGGACCAGATCCGCATCAGCAAAACCATTCTGAATAAGGTCACCCAGGACAAGGAAGCCCTTATTTCCGATAACGCCATGGAGGATTTCGGCGGTGTAAGCATCGTTGACTTCCAGATCCGCTCGATGATGGCCGTCCCGCTCTTGAGCACCTCGGGCGAGGTCCTGGGCGCCATGCAGGTCGACACGAGCAACGTCCTCAACCGCTTCAGCGAGGACGACCTGGAACTGTTCGCGTCCGTGGCGATCCAGGCGGCCGTGGCCGTCGAAAACGCCCAACTCCACGAGGTGGCCGTCCGCGAGGCCGCCATTAAACAGGACCTTGCCTTGGCCTCCAAGATCCAGCGAGGCTTCCTGCCCGAGAAGGCCCCCGACGTCGAAGGCTACGAGTTCTTCAGCTACTACCACCCCGCCCGCACCATCGGCGGCGACTTTTACGACTACATCGAAATGCCCGACGGGCGGCTTGCGATTATCCTGGCCGACGTCTCCGGCAAGGGCATCGCCGCCTCGCTGATCGTGGCCAAGCTGGCCTCGGAATTCCGCATCTGCCTGTTCAGCGAGCCCACTCCCGAGGCCGCCATCGCCCGGATGAACAACATCTTCTGCCACCCCAGGTGGGAAGACCGGTTCGTCACCGTGGCGCTCATGATGCTCCAGCCGCGGTCCCACGAAGTCACCATCGTCAACGCGGGCCACATGGCCCCCCTGCTCCGCCACGCCGACGGTACCATCGAAGAAATCGGCCAGGAACAGAGCGGCCTGCCCATCGGCGTTGCCGACGACATGGACTACGACCCCCTCACCATCAGCCTGGCTATCGGCGATTCGCTCACCGCCTACACCGACGGCATCCCCGACGCCCAGAATATCCGCGACGAGTTCTTCGGCACCGATCGGCTGCTGACGGAAATGAACGCCAAGCCCTTCGAAAACGTCGACGCCATGGGACGCCACGTGATCGACACCGTCCGCCGCTTCGCCGGCTCCCAGGCCCAAACCGACGACATGTGTGTGTCGATCTTTGGGCGTACGGAGTAGGAGCGAGTTCAAGGCACAGGGCTCCGGTGTCGCCCCCCCTCCCCAGCGAGCTTGCGAGCGAGGGGGAGGGTCGGGGAGGGGAATCGTGGCTTCACTCGCCACCAATCTCCTGCCCCTACTCAAACCGAAAAGTCCTCATCCCGACCACCGCCACCACACCAGCCGCCGCCAGAAGCCCCAGCAGGTGAGGCACGACGGCAAGGGGACCGGCCCCGAACAGGGCCAGTTGGTGCAGGGCGTCCATGGTCCACCCATTCGGCAGGAACATCGCCAATTTCTGCATCCACGACGGGGCGATCTCGATGGGCCACCACTGCCCGCCCAGGGCGCACAACACGTTGGCCGCCAAAACGCTGATTCCCACCCCCTGCCCTTCCGTCTGAACGAGGTTGCCCAACAGCAGCCCGAGAGACGCGCACAACGCACTCCAGCCCAGAAGCACAACCAGGATCACCCCCAAGTTCGGCCCCCAGTCCACGCCGAACAGGAACGTCCCGGCGACCAGCCCGAGGAGCACCTGCACATAGCCGAGGCCTGCGCGAGCCAACCAGCGTCCGGCAAATACCTCTCCTTTCGAGATGGGAGCGGAAGCCAAACGGCGCAGCAGACCCCGGCGGCGTTCGATGACGAGGCTGCTCGACGTGGTCGTGAGGATGACGATCAGGCTGAACATGATCATGATCCCCGGCACGGCCTGCTCGAATCCGGTGGGAATTTCTTTGCGTCGCCCGGCGGGGCGCACGTCGATCGTGACACTTCGCGGCATGGCCGCCAGTTCGGCAAACCACTCGGCCGTCGGCTCGCGGCCTTGGCCGGCGCTGACAACCAGGTCAGCTAGAACCAAATAGACCGCCCGGCTGGCCCGCACACGATCGTAGTCCCCGGATAGCCCCTTGCCTCGGCTCTCCAGGGTGACCACGCTCTTCTCGCCCGCCAGGACCGAGGCGGTGAAACCAGCGGGAACAACAAGACGCCTGGTGGGCAACTCCTCCCCTTCGGCCGCTTCCGCGTGACGGACCTCGTAGCCGCTCTGTTCCAACCGCAAAGCGAGTTGATCGGCCAGGAAGCCGGCATCGGCAGGAGCGACCAGGGCAATCGAGTCCTTTCCACCGCCAGGGTTGCCGCCAAAGTTGGCCGTCACCGTGCCGATGAAATACATGAACACGACCGGCATGATGAAGACCCAGAAGTAGTTCTCCCAGTCGAGCCAGAAGTACTGGAATTCCTTGCGGGCGATAAAGGCGATGCGGCTCGGCACGTTCAACTCCTTGCAAAGACTCGCCTGACACGCAGTCCCGCGGCGCCGTGAAGAACCAGCGACGCAACAAGAAGCAGGGGCACGGCCGCCGAAAGGGGCAGCGGTCCCGCCTTGGCCATCAGAAGGGCCTTGAGCTGCTGAAGAGCCCAGCCGTTGGGCGTGAGACGACCGATGGCGGCGAGCCAGTCGGGCATCAACTCGAAGGGAAACATGGCGCCGCCCAACATCATCAGCGGAAAAACAACCAGGTAGCCCAGGACCGAAGCGGCTCGCTGGGTGGTTGCCAGGGTCTGGACAAAGAACATCAGCCCGAGCAACAGGACCCCGACGCCAACGGACCAGGCAGAACAGGCGGGAAACCTGCTCCACGGCAAGCCGAAATACGAGAAGCCGGCCGCGAGGGCGATCGCCGCAATCAGGGCCAGGATCACAACGCAGGCCAACACCTTCCCGCACAACAGCCTCGCCACCCCCATGGGCGTCGTCGCTGCCCGTCGCAACGTCCCCGCCTGCCGCTCGCGCCACAGATCATCGCTGAGCCCCTGCGACGAAAACAAGAGCCCCATCAGGAGCATTCCCGGCAGGAAGGCGAACGAAAAGTGTGCATCATCGGCCTTGCGAACTTCCTTCTTCTCGCTGGAAGCCGTTCGCAATTCGATCACGGGCGGATCCAGGTAGCGCCCGAATCGCCGCACCGCGTGGTTGATGGCGATGCTTATCCCGGCCACCGTGGCGTCCGGAACCACGCCGCCAACCTCGGACGGCCGGTCAAAAACCTCTCGGATTTCAGCCGGCACGAGCCGGTGGGCGTAGAAAACGGCGTCTTGCAGCAGTTCCAAGCACTCTTCAATCATGCCCGGTGCAATGCGCTGGCTCGGATTGGTGACCAGCCGAAGCGTGGTGGGCTCTTCCCGCAGCACCGCCTCGGCAAACCCGCCGGGAATGACGAGCAGGGCGCTGGCCTCACCCCGTTCCATCCTGGCCTCCCCTTCCGCCGCGTCGACCGCCTCCACGTGGAACATGTCGATCTGAGCCTGGTCCAAGGCGGCAAGCAGGAGGCGGCTGCCGACCGTGTCGTCTCCGTCGGCTACGAGAAGGTGGACCTGGGGCTTGGGGGGCTCGTCGCCGCCCGAGATCAAGATGAGCAGGCCGCCCACAATCAGCGGAATGCCCAGCCACAGTGCAAAGGCAATCGGATCCCGCGCATAGCGCCGCAGATCCTTGACCATTGCTGCCGCCACTTCCGCCATGACCTACTCCCTGAGCCGCTTGCCGGTCAACTTGATGAACAGGCTCTCCAGGCTGGGCTGGGTCAGGGTCACCTCCCGTATCTCAGCGCCGGTGGCAGCCACGGCGGCCAACAGTTCGGGAAGTCTCCTCGATGCCTCCCGCAGAACCAGCCGCAACTGCGACGGCTCGGCACTGGCAACCTCCACCCCCTCGAAACGGCCAAGTTCCTTGCCCACTTCCAGGGGCTCAAAACTGCCGGAGAGAAGCAACAGATCGCTCTCGCTCACCATGGCACGCAGATCGGCCAGGGTGCCCCGGGCGATGACCCGACCGTGGTCCACAATGGCCAACTCGTCACAAAGCCCCTCGGCCTCTTCCATGTAATGGGTCGTGTAGAGCACACAGGTACCCTGCTCGACCTGCTGGCGAACCAGTTCGAGAAGTCGCACCCGGGATTGCGGATCGACTCCCACCGTCGGTTCGTCGAGAAGGAGAACCTTGGGAGCATGGATGATTCCGCAAGCGAAATTCAGACGACGCTTCATCCCGCCGCTGAAGCGTTTGACCCGTTCCCGTGCCCGGTCGAGCAGACCCACCTCGGCAAGCACTTCGGCGATCCGCGATTTCAGCTCGCGTCCTTGCAGGCCGAAGGCTCCGCCCCAGAATTTGAGGTTTTCCGTGGCGGACAGGTCCTCGTAGAGGGCCAGATCCTGGGGCACGATGCCAAGCTGGCGTTTCACTTCGCGACCATCGAGGGCCACGTCCTTCCCGAGAATGCGAATCCGCCCGGAACTCGGCTTGAGCAGACCCGCCAGACAACTGATCGTCGTCGTTTTTCCGGCACCGTTCGGGCCCAGCAGCCCAAAAATCCTCCCGGGCGGTGCCGCAAACGTAATGTCATCCACGGCAACCAGGTTACCAAATTTCTTGTGCAGGCCTTCGACTTCGATCACGGGCGGGTTCCGAACCTGGCAGATGGATGTCGTGCGTGTGAGCGGTATCTCAGCAGTATTCGCCCGATCCCGGGGAATCTTGTCATAATACGCCACGCAACGGCGGTCCACACCCCCCTCCCCAGCAAGCTTGCGAGCGAGGGGGAGGGCCGGGGAGGGGGATTGCAACTCCGCTCCCCGCAAACTTCGGACCCTCACAAAACCGCCTGCCCCTTCCGCCGTTTCCGACGGGTGGCCTGATCGCTCCTCCCAGCCACCTCACGCCAAAGGGGCTTCCAGTCGGCCGCAGGCCAACCGCCAGATTCCAGGTAGGTTCGGAGAAATCGCGCGCACACCGTGCGGGAAAGCCAGGGATGAGCCCCAAGCCCCACCGCGAGCCGGGAAAGCTCCGCGGCTCGCTGAGAAAAAGAAACGTCGGCATCCAGGCAAACGGCGTCCAGATCCACCAGGCAAGTCTCGATCTGCCCGTTGCGATCCGTGACCATCAGGTTGCTGGCCTTGAGATCTCCGTGCAGCACCCGCTGGGCATGCATCCTCCCCAGCAGACGCCCAAGCGAATCGGCGCAGCGATTGGCCTGACGATCGCGCACCCGCTGCGGCTCTCCGGCCATCCGCCATAGATACAGGTGAAGATTCTCCGATCCCTCGACCCACTGGCTTGCCAGGTAGCTCTCGCAGCGATACCACGGACGGCGACAGTCCACGGCCGCGATCGGACGCGCGGCAGAAATCCCCCGAAGTTGCAGCGCATGACCTCGCTGCCACGTCTGAACGGCACGAGCAGGGCGAAAAGGAGCAAGGAACACCTTCCACCACTTCCGGGGTCGATAACACTTGTAGGCCACGTGAACCGCCCCTTCACTCAACGGCAGTTCCGCTTCGACAATCACGCTCCCCCGATCCAACTTGACCGGCCGGTGCATGTTCTCCCGAAGAAAGACGCCAGGAGCCGCCGCCAACTGCCGTAAGGCCTCCAAGGGCAGTTCACTCACACCGTGAGACCGCCCCGAGGGCGTCCGCAAGGCCACGAAGTCGCAACTGGTTCGCAGAGTTCGCCGATCCCGCCGCCGCAATCGCCGACGACAAACCTGTTCCGTTCGCTCCTCCAATTGCCGGCGAGCCGAGGCCGGTGGCGGAACCTCCAGTTCGGATCGGGCGCCGCAATAGGCTCGCCAGAACCGCCGGCGATCACTCTCGGAGAGTTCAAGCCGCCAGGCGGCGTTCAGCATGGCCAGGTTGTCACGCACCGCCGGCCAGGCCAGGGGCCCCGAAATCCTCACCCCCGGCACGTCGATCAAATGGAAGCGATAGCGTCCCGTTTTCAGATCAAGCTGGGGAAAGTCTCCGTCAAGGGCAACAAGCAGGTTGCCCGGATGAAGATCATTGTGGTCAATTCCCGCCTCGTGAACCTCGGCAAGAAATCGGGCAACCTCTACCAATAACCGTCGGCGAGTCGCCCCCTGCTCTCGGGATGCACGAGTGGACAGAAACCGTTGCCAGTACTCACCGAGGGCACAACTGTCGGAAATCGCCTCGGTCACCAGGAACGACTCCCCGGCCGTACCGCCGCAGTTTCCCTCCTGCAGGGCCAAGGGCTGCACAGTGCTCACGCCCCGTCGGGCAATCTCCTTGGCCTTCAGCCATTCCCGGCGAGCCTGACTGGGTCGGAACCAGAGACGTGCCCGGTCCCAGATCGTGCAGCACCGATAGTGCTTCACATAGACCTGGCAATCGCCAAACGCCACTCGATAAACCGAACGGTGAGGCCCGTGCTTGACGACCTCCACCTGGCCACTGGCCAACCATTGGTCCAGTTGCAGTCCACCGGGACCGAAGAGCACGGAGGCCCAATCGGAAAGACATTCCCAGCAAGCCGTCTTGGTTCTTCCGTGAACAAACGGGTCCATTCGGGGGGGCGCTCAATACGAGACGATTTCGGCCAAGCTCAAAGGGTAAATCAAGAGCTCCGGGGAAGACAAGACAAACTAGAGAAACGAGCGAAACTAGCGAAAAGAAATAGCGACGACAGCCTTGGCCGGAAGTGGCCTCCGCCGGGTGGAACGCCTGGACGACTTCGGAGGGATTCGACTATGATTAAATTCATACTATGCGCGGGCCACCCCACCAACCAGTGGGGAAAGCACGAACCTTATGGGAGCTGCAGGAACGTGCTAGCGAAGATCCAGATGACAAGGAGGGAGCGCCGTGGGTAACAAAATCAATCGATGCACTCGCTTGGTCTTGGCTCTTGGTACGCTGGCACTGCTCGGCGCGGACTGGCCCAATTTCCTGGGCCCCAATTCCGCAGCCAATTCGGCGGATTCAGAGATCCCGACCCATTGGTCCGGCACGGTCAACATGGCCTGGAAGACCGCCTTGCCCGGCGCCGGCGGCTCAAGCCCCATCACCTGGGGCGAGCAGGTCTTCGTCACGACCTACTCGGGCTACGGCCTCGATCAGGACGAGCCCGGCGACCAGAAGGACCTCAGGCTCCACCTCGTCTGCCTCAACCTGGAAGACGGCAACATCGTCTGGGCCCGGGAGATCGAGCCCCGCATGCCGGAAGAGAACTATCGCGGCTTCCTCGCCCTCCACGGCTATGCCTCCCAAACCCCTGCCACGGACGGAGAACGCGTTTATATGTTCGCCGGCCAAACGGGCGTGCTCGCCTTCACCATGAACGGCAAGCCGCTCTGGAAAGCCGACGTGGGCAAGGGACTCCATGGCTGGGGCTCCGGCACCTCCGTCGTGCTCTACGACAACCTCGTCATCGTCAACGCCAGCATCGAAAGCGAAGCCATCGTCGCCTTGAGCAAGGACGACGGCAATGAGGTTTGGCGTTTCGAGGGAATCGAACAGTCCTGGAGTACCCCGGTGATCGCCAAGTCGGCCGAGGGTCGAGACGAATTGATCGTGAGTATGAAAGGCCGAGTTTTCGGACTGGCCCCGGACTCCGGCGAGAAGCTGTGGGAGTGCGTGAGCGTGCAGGACTACGTCTGCCCCTCGGTGATCGCCCACGACGGTGTGGCCTACGTGACGGGCGGACGCAAACCCTTCTGCATGGCCCTCCGCCTCGGCGGCAGCGGCAACGTGTTGGCCACGCACGTGCTCTGGCAGATCGCCCAAACGCCGAAAGTGGGCACGCCGCTCTACGACGACGGGCGTCTCCATTGGATCGACACCCGGGGCAAGGCCGTTTGCGTGGACGCAGCCACCGGAAACATGATCTACGAAGAAAAACAGCGAATCGAGGGGCGAGGCGACAAGGTCTACGCCTCTCTGGTTCGGGCCGGCGACAAGCTCATCGGCGTAACCCGTCAAGACGGCGCCATCGTCCTCAAGGCCGGCCCGGAATTTGAAGAAATCACGCGAAACGACGTCGACGATCCGAGCGTCTGCAACGCCACCCCGGCCGTCGCCGGAAACCGCTTGCTCCTCCGTTCGGATCGCACCCTGTACTGTATTGCCGAGTGAACCGAGTTCTGAAGAAAGGAAAAGCGATGCCGCTTTTTGAGATCGAAACCGAGTCACATATCGTGATCACCTGGGCGGGCGACGAGGATGCGGCGCGCGCGGTCGTAGCGGAAAGCTATCCGACCGAGCAGCCGGTCCGCGTGACGAAACGTCCTCGCGACACCTGGGTGATCTCGAAGGCCGCCTTGGGCATCACAGGCAAGACGGACCCCTGCACGACCGCCCGCGACTGCCTCGACCGCGCCGCCGGCGACAAACTTGCCGCGATTCGCCTCTACATGCACGAAACCGGCAGCGATCTCGAACGAGCCCGCAAAGTGATCGAGTCGAACATGGTCATGGGCTGGTAAGCAAACTCAAGGTGAAAAGAAACAGGACATTCGAGAGTTGCGAAGTCCCTGAAATGCTCGGCTAGGGCTGAAGACTGTAGGCTCCGTCCTTCAGTCTTCGGCCTTCAGTCTTCAGCCTTGTTTTCACTTTGAGCAAGCAAACCACCGCCATCGAGCCGGTTGCTGACCAACCGGCAAATCACTCGACCGCCTCTCCCATCGTTCGCAAGGCAGCGTCGTAGGCTTCCGCCGAGGCCGCGAGGGCACGTCGGCGTCCCTCTTCCGGGCCCGCCCCGCGAGCCTCTTCCATCCCCTCGCCCGCCTCCCTTTCGATTTCCTCCGCCTTGCTCAAAATCTCGGCCTGTTTTGAGTTCGGCATGGCCTGCGCCTTCTGGCGAAAATTGGCGAACGTCCAGAACGCCCGGGCTCGGTCGGGCCAGAAGGGAGCCCTCGTCCGCTGCGCGAAAGCGGCCTCGCTCGGACGCTCACGATCCGACCGATAGGCCTCCGGAAAATCGGCCATGCCGTAGTGAAACGGAACATAAACAGACGTCTCCGGAGCAGCCAGGCAAACCCAGTACACGAGGCCCAGATCCCGCGACGGCGCCGTCCCCAGCCGGGCCACGAAACTCGTCTGCGTGCTCCCCCGACAGATCGCTTCGCTCACGTTGCAGACGACCTGCTGGCCTCCAATCGTGTCGATCGTGTTGCCACTTCGGTTGTGACGCAGAACCCGAATCAAATCGGCCACCCCCAACTTCCTGCCCGGCGCCACCGAAAACGGTGGCGGATCACCGATCGCCTGCGGATTGGCCGCCACATAGTGCAGCCCCGCCGTCTGCCGCCCATAATTGCCCGGATTGGCAACCGCCACCGGACTGGCATACGTGGCAGCAAAATCAAACGCCCCACCCTCCTTGGAATCGCACCAGCCGCGCCCTACAGCATATGAAAGGATGTCTTTCGAGGCCAGAACATTCGCCGAGTCGGCCGGATCGACCTTCCGCACCGTGTAGGTGTTCGCCACCATGGCCACCTCGTCGTCGGCCACTCGCCTGGCCAGCCAGTGCTTGCCTTGAACAACACAGAACAGCCAACCTTCTTTTGGATCGGCAATCACGTAAGTCCGCCCCGAGTCCACGTAGCCAAAGCGTTCCACAAGCTCCCCGGCGATGCGCACTCCTTCACGAGCGTTTCGCGCCCGCTGGGCCACGAGCCGCCGCAACATGGCGCCGATCCCGCCGTCGGTCAACTCGGGACGGTCTTCACGGGAGGGGCAATTATCGCTTGTCACGCACACGCCCCACTCGTTCACAAAACTGTCGGAATAGGACATCCCCGGCATTTCCGACCAGACGTAGGCCCACGTTTCCGCCACCTGTTCCACCCGTCCCCCGCCTTGCAACAGGACGAACTGGCCCGGTGCATGCGTCTGGCGGGGAACCTTGTGATGATTGACCACCTGGGGAGGCGAGTCGTCTTCATTGTGCGCCACGAGAACGCAACCGGTCGAAGAAGCGTCCTTGCCCACCACAATCGAGAAGCACGCTCCGGCAGGCTCTGCGGACACGAGCACAATCGCCGTCATGGCGGCCATGCCGACAACGCACGACAAGACCGAAGGCTGAAGACCGAAGACTGAAGGACGACAAAATAGGGGCTCTCGGCACATCGGTATCGGCTCTCCTTGGTAAATGGAAGTAAAAAGAACGAAACTATCGAGAACTGCAGACTCCCTGAAATGCTGGCAGCCCGCCCGACAAGTAGGTCACCGCTCGCCGAGCGGGACCTTGTCCTCCAGCCTTCAGTCTCCAGCCTTCAGCCTCGTCTCTTTTCCGTGGCGTTGACCACGACGGCGCAGCAGGCGTCCCCCGTCACATTGACGACGGTCCTGCACATATCCAGAATCCGTTCAATCCCGAAGATCAGGGCAATGCCCTCCAAGGGCATGCCGACGCTGCGGAGCACGATCGCCAGCATCATGATCCCGGCCATAGGAACGCCGGCGGTGCCGATCGAGGCAAGGGTCGCCGTGAGGACGATTGTCAGTTGCTGAGTGAAGCCGAGGTCGATGCCGTGGACCTGGGCCACAAAAAGCGCGGAAACTCCCTGGTAGAGGGCGGTTCCGTCCATGTTGACGGTGGCCCCCAGAGGCAGGGTGAGGCTGGCTATCTCTTTGGGAACACCAAGGTTGTCTTGGGCGCACTCCATGGTGACCGGCAGGGTGGCGGAGCTGGAGCTGGTGCTGAAGGCGATCAGTTGGGCGGGCCGAATGCCGCGGAAGAAGTTGCGGACGCCAAGCGTGCTGAAACAGCTCACGGCAACGGAGAAGGCCGTCAGCATGTAGACGGCGAGTCCGAGAATGACGACGAGAGCGTATTTGAGCAGCAGAAGCAGGATAGCGACGCCGAACTCGCCGACGATCGACGCGCTGAGGGCGAAGACGCCGTAGGGGGCAAGCTTCATGATCAGATGAATAAGGGCGATCATGGCCTCGTTGAGCCCGTCGAAGAAACCGATGACGGGGGCAGCCTTTTCGGCGGGGATCGAGGTGAGGGCAATCCCGAGGACGAGGGCGAAGAAGATGAGCTGGAGCATGTTGCCCTCGGCGAGGGCGCGGACGGGATTGCGCGGGATGATATTGAGGAGCGTTTCGGAAAGGCTCGGGGCGTCGCGTGAGAGGGCATCGTCGACGGTGGCGGAGTGGCCGGCTTGCTCCAATTGGCTGCGAGCGTCTTTGGAGAGGCCTGCCCCAGGCTGGAGGGCATTGGCGAGGACGAGCCCGAAGGTGATGGCGATGGCGGTTGTGGTCAGGTAATAGAGAACGGTTTTTCCGCCGATACGCCCCAGCTTCTTCACGTCGTGCATGCCCGCAACCCCGGTGACCAGGGAAGCGAAGACGAGGGGAACGACAGCCATGCTGATCAGTTGCAGAAAGGCCTGGCCGACAGGCTTGAGGTAGGCCGAGACCTGGCTGGCGGCACCGAGGCCGGTAGCAACCAGGCCGGCAATGATACCGAGGAGCAGTCCGAGGAGGATCTTGGTGTGCAGTGGAAGTTGAATCGATCTCAAATCAGCGGCCCTTGCTCGTTGGCGCCGCGGCAAATTGGCCGTACGGCTCGCAGGTTTGGGCCAGCATAGCGGAAGCGAGGCGGGAATTCCACGCTTATCAACAGTTGCCCGCTCAATCGACTCCAATGCAATACAGACGCTTGCCGGTGCGAATCAACAACCGATCGCCGACTGCGGCGATGCCGTATTGGATCGGGCCCGTGAATCTCGCGGCGGCTCGACGGCGTTCGTCCGTCTTTTCTCCGGCAATCGCCGCTTCGTTGACGGTGACGGATCTCGGATCCCAGAGCTGGTTTTCGGCGAGGATGCGAAACTCGGACCCTGCCTGGAGAACAGTGGTGAGACCGTCCTTGCCGAAACAGTAGATGCGATCGTCGACAGCCAGCGGCGTGGCCCAGCAGGGCTGCTTAATACGCTGGACGTAGTGCTTCTTCCCGTCGTTCTTGTCGAAGCAGAACACGGCCCCGACGGAGTTGATCCAGTAGGCACAGCCTTTGTGAACGATGGGGGAAGCGAAGCCGACCGTGGCTTCTTCGGTTCGCCATCGTGGTTCCACGTGAAAGCTATCGCCGGTTGAGTCGACTTGAAGCAGCAGGTTTGATCGCCGGGCTTCCAGGGCATTTTCGCCACGGCGCCCGGGAGATGCGCTGATGAGACAAGCTCCGTCTGCAAATGCCAAGGGGGTTGTCAGGGTATTGCCGCCGACCCCTTCCAGGGACCAGAGGAGCTTGCCGTCAGCGGGATCGTAGCCGTCCACGGTACCACCCGAGCTACAAACGACATGGCTTTCTTCGCCAACTTTCAGCCAAGCCGGCGAACTCCAACTCCGACGGGGCGTGCGGTCGGTTTTCCACAAGGTCCTGCCATCGCCTTTGTCCACGGCAAGGAGATAGGAAGGCCCCTCGTGGTCGATGAGGAAGAAGAGAGTGTCGTCATCCTGGAGCGGAGAGGCGCCGAGGCCGAACTCGTTTTGGAAACGGCCGTAGTCGGCGGACAACGACCTTTGCCAGAGCTTGTTTCCAGCGTGGTCGAAGGCGATCAAGTCACCGCTTTCAAAGAAAGCGTAGACTCCATTTTCGTCGACGGCGGGAGTTGGGGCGGCCCGGCTCACGAAGAGAGAGCTCTCGACGGGGTCGGAAGAATCGAGGCGGTGCTGCCAAGCGGTTTCTCCGGATCGAAGCGACAGGGCCGTAAGGAAGTAGTGATCTTTCGCGGGGCCTTCGACAGAGGTGACGTAGGCTTGATCGTTCCAGACGATCGGGCTCGACTGGCCGTAGCCGGTGAGGTCGGCGGTCCAGGCGATATTCTTTTTGGAGGACCAGGTTAACGGAAGATCGGCGGCCGAAACAGCTTGCGTTGCCCCCCTGCCCGAGGAATCCAGGCCAGCTCTGCGGAGAGGGTTCGCTGGCCAGCAAAGAAGCGACGATTGCGAGAAAGCCGTACATATTCTATTCCTTGGCCCAGCGTGCAGAACGAAACCGTTTTGGTCGGTCAGCAGCGGGCGATCAGGGATTCGACGAGGGCGAGACCAGGTGGATTAGTGCGAGCCAAGATATTACATTTCACCGATTCATCATACCGAGGCGGCATTATGCCACCTGAAAGGCAGCCGATCAAGGTCGAGGGAGCGACGGAGGAATTCCGAAAAGGCCCGTCGACCACCACCATAGAGGGATATCCACCGGGTTTCGCGATTCGGTTTTTCCTAGTTTCTCCACGGGATCCCCCGTTGCAGAATCAACCCCGGCTGCTACAATGACGATCTTGTAAGTTGGTTAACACTAAGTTTGTAGGGTAACTGAAAGACTCGGTGGGAGGATCGTGCTTCGAAAGAAGCGGCGGAGGCCGGCCGTGCGGGAAGAACACGATAGCAGATGACTATTACCAAAGAGCGGAAAACGGAACTGATCCAACAGTTCAAACGAGGCGATGACGACACCGGTTCGGCCGAGGTCCAGATCGCCATTCTCACCAGTCGGATCAACGGGCTGACTGACCACCTGCGAAGCCATAAGAAGGATTTTGCCGGTCGACGTGGTCTCTTGATGCTGGTCAGTCGTCGGCGGCGTTTGCTGGATTACTTGAAAAGAATCGATCCGCAACGCTACCTCGACATTATCCACCGGCTTAACATCCGCAAGTGACGCAATAGTCCGGTCTCTTCTCGCTCCTTTCGGCGGCCTCTCGCACGGCACGAAGTCGGCAAAGGCATGCTGCAATCTCGACTCTGCGCTCCGAGCAACTCAAGCACACGCGGTCGCTGTTCTCTTGGCGGCCGCCCTCGGTTCTGCGCTGCGCCCCCTCTCGTTCCTTTCAGTGACCCGCTCTGTAGGTGAAGGTAGGAAAAGAAATTGAAAGTACGTGTAGAAAAACAAATTGCTGGCAGGACGTTCTGGTTCGAAACGGGTGAATTGGCCAAGCAGGCCTCCGGAAGTTGCCTTGTGGGGCTCGACGAGACCGTCGTCCTGGCAACCTGCGTCACCGGCCCCCCCCGCCCAGGCATCGACTTCTTCCCACTCATGTGCGACTACCGCGAGCGAGTCGCGGCCGCCGGCAAGTTCCCCGGGGGATTCCTGAAGCGAGAGGGCCGACCCACCCTGAAGGAAACCCTTACCGCTCGACTCATCGATCGACCCATTCGCCCCCTCTTCCCGCAAGGATTCAACGACGAGGTCCAGATCCAGTCCTTCGTGCTGGCCAGCGATCGACAGACCGACGGTGACGTACTGGCCATGAACGGCGCCTCCCTGGCCCTGTGCCTGTCGCCCGTGCCCTTCCAGGGCCCCATCGCCTCCGTCCGCCTCGGACTCATCGACGGCGAGTTCGTCCCCTTCCCCACGAACGACGACCTGGAATCGAGCGATCTCGACTTGATCATCTCGGGCTCGGAAGACGCCATTCTGATGATCGAGGGATTCTCCCGGGAAATGCCCGAGGACACGATGGCCGACGCCATCATGAAGGCCCACGCCTACGTCGTCGAACTCTGCAAGCTGCAGCGGGAGATGATCGAGAAGGTCCAACCCGAAAAAGCGGAATTCACCGCCCCCGACGACGGCGGACTCGCCGACCGTCTCAAGGGAACCTACTACGACGACTTCAAGACTGCCAAGCAGACCGAGGGCAAGCAGGCCCGGGCGGAAGCCGTCAGCGCTCTCAAGGAAAAGGCCTTGGAGGAAGTGATTCCCGACCCCGACGCCGAGGGCGCTGTCGCTCCCGAAGACTTCCGCCGCTGCTGGCACGACCTGGAAGAGCGGGTCGTTCGCGACCTGATCCTGTCGGGCACGCGCGCCGACGGCCGCGGCACCAAGGAGCTGCGCGACATCTCCTGCAAGGTCGACCTGCTGCCCCGCGTCCACGGTTCCGCCCTGTTCCAACGCGGCGAAACCCAGGCCCTCGTCACCATCACCCTGGGAACGCCCCGCGACGAGCAACGTGTGGACGGACTGGCCGAAGAGTACAGCAAGAAGTTCATGCTCGACTACTACTTCCCGCCCTTCTCCGTCGGCGAATGCCGCCCCATCCGTGGCCCGGGACGCCGTGAATTCGGCCACGGGGCCCTCGCCGAACGAAGCGTCAAGTCGGTCGTGCCGGCTCCGGAGGACTTCCCCTACACCATCCGGATCATCTCCGACATCCTCGAATCCAACGGCTCCAGTTCCATGGCGAGCGTCTGCGGCGCTACCCTGGGCATGATGGCTGCGGGCGTCCCCATCAGCAATCCCGTCGCCGGAATCTCCACCGGCCTGGTCAAGGATGGCGACCAATGGGTCCTGCTGACCGACATCATTGGCGACGAAGATCACTTCGGCGACATGGATTTCAAGATCGCCGGAACCCAGAACGGCATCACCGGCATTCAACTCGACATGAAGACCGACGGGATCAGCGAAGAGATCATGCGGGCAACGCTCGTGCAGTCCCGTGAGGCGAGAATCGAGATCCTCCGCACCATGCTGACGACCATTTCCCGTCCTCGCAGCGAGATCTCGTCCCACGCCCCACGCCTGCTCCGCATCTCGATCGACCCCGAGAAGATCGGCTTGCTGATCGGCCCGGGCGGCAAGACGATCCGCGCGATCCAGGAGTCGACCGGCGCGTCGCTCGACGTGGACGACGACGGAACCGTTACCGTGGCCTGCGACGAAGCGTCCGGAGCCCAGGCGGCGTACGCCCAGGTTGAGGCCCTGACGGCCTCCGTGGAAGTCGGTCGGATCTACGACGGCAAGGTCATCAGCATCAAGGACTTCGGCGCCTTCGTCGAGATCCTTCCCGGCAAAGACGGCCTCTGCCACATCAGCGAACTGTCGGAAGAGTACGTCTCCAACGTGTCCGACATCTGCCAGGTGGGCGACCCCATGAAGGTCAAGGTGATCGCCGTCGACGACCAGGACCGCGTCAAGCTGAGCCACCGTGCGGCCCTCCGCGAACTGGAAGGCCCCAAGGAAGAGGAAGGCGACTCCGAAGAATAGTCGAACCAGTCGTCTCGGCCTGCATTGGCCTGCGGCTAACAAGAGGATACCACCCGGGGGGCTACGCTCAGGCGACGCCCCCCGGGTTCATTTCACAAAGGAGCCAGAAAAACCGCTCCCTCCCTTGTCAATTGTCCATTCTCAGTTGTCCATTCTCAATTCTGCTCGTCCCATGCCCTCGCCCAACACTCCCCCACCTTTGAACGACGTCAACCAGAAACTCGTCGATCAATACACCGAGATCGCGAGGATCGCCGGCGGACTCGCCCACGAAATCAAGAATCCCTTGTCCACCATCCGCCTGAACATGGAGCTTCTGGCCGAGGATTTTGCAGAAGGAGAATCGCAGCGGGAACGACGCGCCCTCGCCAAGGTGCAGGTCGTGCAGCGCGAGTGTCGTCGCCTCCAGGAGTTGCTCGACAATTTTCTCAGTTTCGCCAAGGTGCGGAAGCTCAACCAGGAGCCCAGCAACCTCAACCTGCAGGTCAAGCAGGTCATCGATTTCTTCCGCCCCAAGGCCAAGGAAGCCGGCATCGAAATCGTCGACTACCTGGCCGCCGACCTGCCCACCGTGCTCCTCGACCGCGAGGCCTTCCACGGCGCCCTGTTGAACCTCGTGCTCAACGCCGAACAGGCCATGTCGGATGGGGGACAACTGGTCGTCCGAACCAGCACCGTCGGCGACGGCGTAGCCCTCGACCTGATCGACACCGGCTGCGGCATGAGCCGCGAGACCCAGGACCACATCTTCGACGCATTCTTCTCCACCAAGGGCTCCGGCTCCGGCCTGGGCCTGCCCACGGCCCGCAAGATCATCGAAGCCCACGGCGGCACGATCGCGCTGCAGAGCGAGGTCGGCCACGGCACGCAATTCACCATCAAGCTGCCCCTGCCCGCCCGGCTGGCCAATCAGTCGGTCCGCCCCGAATAGGGAAGGCAGGCGGACCTGTTCGCCCGCCCCTTTGTCCGCTATTATCCAGGGATTATGACCGCCAAGGCAACTCAACCATCCAACGACAAGGCAGAGCGTGCGACGATCCGAGTGCTCGTCGTTGACAACGATCAGGCCCACGCCATGGCCGTCGAGGAGAGCCTCGATCGCGTGGGTTATTCCTGCCGTGTGGCCACCAGCGGCAACGAGGGAGCCCGCCTCATCGAGGAAGAGGGCCCCTACGACGTCATTCTCACCGACCTGGTCATGAACGACATCGACGGCCTCGGTATCCTCGCCAAGGCCAAGAGCGAAATGCCCGAGGCCGAGGTCATTCTCATGACCGGTCACGGCAGCATCCCCTCGGCCGTCACCGCCATGCAGCAGGGAGCCTTCAACTACCTGCTCAAACCTCTCGACATCGGCCAACTCCGCACGGTCACCGAAAAGGCCGCCGAAAGCACCACCCTTCGCCGAACCAACCTGGAACTGAATCGCCGTCTCGACGAGAAGTTCGGCTTCGAGGGCGTCATCGGCGACAGTCCCCAGATGCGCGACGTCATCCAGCGTCTCCAACGGATCGCTCCCACCGGCGCCAGTGTCCTGATCCAGGGTGAGACAGGAACGGGCAAGGAACTCGTCGCCCAGGCGATCCACCAGAACAGCCCCCGCAAAAGCAAGCCCTTCGTGGCCCTTAACTGCGCCGCCCTCAGCGAAAACATCCTCGAAAGCGAACTCTTCGGCCACATCAAGGGCGCCTTCACCGACGCCTCCTCCGATCGCGTCGGCAAGTTCGAGTACGCCCACGGGGGAACCCTGTTCCTCGACGAAGTGGGCGACATGCCCATGGCCACCCAGATCAAGCTCCTTCGCGTCCTCGAGAACGGCGAAATCACCCGGGTCGGCTCCAACGACCCCGTCAAGGTCAACGTCAGACTCCTCTCGGCCACGAACCGCAATCTGGAAGAGTCGATCGAGGCCGGTGTCTTCCGACGGGACCTCTACCACCGCCTCAAGGTGGTCACCGTCCGACTCCCCAACCTGTCCGAACGAAGCGCCGACATCCCCGTGCTCATCGACCACTTCCTCAAGGTTTTCTCCAAACAGCACGACAAGCAGATCAAGGGCGTCTCCTCCATGGCCAGACGCCGACTCCTGGCCTACTCCTGGCCCGGCAACGTCCGCCAGTTGCGCAATGTCGTCGAGAGCATGGTCGTCGTCGACTACGACGGCCTGCTGGATCTCGACGACCTGCCCGAAGAACTCGTCGAGCAGGGAGAAGCACTCTCCACCGAACCGGCCGGCAACTCCCTGGGCACCCTCGTGGGCAAACCCCTCCAGGAAATCGAACGCCTCTTCATCGCCGAAACCCTCCGCGTCACCGGCGGTAATCGCGAAGAAGCCGCAGGAATGCTCGGTATCGGAGAACGGACGCTGTACCGGAAGATCAAGGAGTATCAGTTGTAAATACGAAATCCGAAATTCGAAATCCGAAACAAATTCGAAGCACTAAAACACGAAGGCTCAAAACCTGTGCAATCGCGCCGCATCACAGTTTCGGATTTCTGATTTCCGATTTGTTTCGGATTTCGTCATTCGTATTTCGGATTTGTTCAGGATTTCGTATTTCGGATTTCCCCCCATGCCTTCCATTCACAAGCTCTCTCAGAGCCTCATCAACAAGATCGCCGCCGGCGAAGTGATCGAGCGTCCGGCAAGTGTCGTCAAGGAGTTGATGGAAAACGCCGTCGATGCCGGGGCCACGCGGATCGACGTCTCCGTCACGGCAGGCGGATCCGAAATGATCCGCATCGTGGACAACGGGCACGGAATCGCCCCCGAACAACTCCCCCTCGCAATCGCCAGCCACGCAACCAGCAAGCTCACCTCGGCGGACGACCTCTTCTGCGTGGGCACCCTGGGGTTCCGCGGCGAAGCCCTCGCCTCCATCGCCGAAATCAGCCGGCTCTCCATTCGCAGCCGCACCCACGATACCCCGGACGGCGCTGAAATCGAGGTGGTCGGCGGCGACGTTTCCGAAATCACGCCCTGCGGTTGCCCGGCCGGAACGACGATCGAGGTCCGCAACCTGTTCTACAACACGCCCGTCCGTCGCAAGTTCCTCAAGAAGCCGCAAACCGAACTGGGCCACATCAGCGAAGCCTTCACCCGCATCGCCCTTCCCTCGCCGTCCATCCACTTCACCCTCCGCCACAACGATCGGCTCGTCTTCGACCTGCCCGCCGTCACCAGTTGGCCCGAACGGATCGGCAAGATCCTGGGTCGCCAGGTGGCCCAGGCCCTGATCCCCGTCGAAAGCAATGACGGCGACATCCGCATCGCCGGTTACGTGGCCCACCCAGGCCAGAACCGCAGCAACAACCGCTCCCAGTATGTCTTCCTCAACGGCCGCCATATTCGGGATCGATCGCTTCAACACGCCCTCGGCGAAGCCTATCGCGGCATGCTCATGACCGGCCGCTACCCCATCGCCGTCGTCGCCCTCGAAATGCCTGTCGAACTGGTCGATGTCAACGTCCACCCCACCAAGCTGGAGGTCCGTTTCCAGGACTCGGGCCGAATCTACAGCCAGTTGCTGTCGACGCTCCGAAAGAAATTCCTGTCGAGCGACCTGAGCACGCGTGTGGAAACGCAGGAAGACCAGGCGGACCCCAGCGGCGCCCACGACGACCAGCAGGCCGACCGCGTTCGCCAACAGGTAGTCGACTGGGCCAAGGGCGAAGTCGACGCCTGGAAACCCTCGTCCGGCCGCAACTCGGAGAACGAATCCGAACCCTCGTTTCGATCGGGCCCCTCCCCTGCCCCGCTCTCGCTCCACCGGCTCGACCACGCGGCCGTCCAGCCCGTCGATAATCTCACGCCTCCGGCGCCGCCTCGTAGCGAACCAGTCACGCACGGCGACTATCGCCTGCCCAAGGCGATCCAGATCCACAATCGCTACCTCGTCAGCGAGAGCCCCGAAGGCGTCGCGATCATCGATCAGCATGCCCTCCACGAACGGATCCTCTACGAACAGCTTCGGCGTCGCGTGGAAGAAGGGCCCGTCGAATCCCAGTCGCTCCTCGTTCCCGAACCGGTGGACCTTCCGCCGGCCGAAGCGGCAGCCGCCCTGGAACACCAGGAGCTGCTCGCCCGCTTGGGCCTCCGGATCGAACCCTTCGGTGGCGACACGATTCTCGTCTCCAGCTACCCCGCCATGTTGTCGAGCCAGGGGGTTTCCGAGGTTCTCCGGGGACTGCTCGAACCGCTCATGGCCGGCGGCACGGAACCGGACAGCCGCGACATGCTCGACGACCTGCTGAACACGATCGCCTGTAAGGCAGCGGTTAAGGCCGGCGACTATCTCACCCCCGACGAGATCGACCACCTCCTCGACCAGCGTCACTTCGTGGACGATCCTCACCACTGCCCCCACGGGCGTCCCACGGCGCTAATCTTCAGCCGCGAGGAATTGGACAAGAAGTTCAAGCGGATTTGAGCCGCCCCCCGTAGGTTGGCTCCCGAGCCGACCATCGAACCGTCACCGGCATCCCATCCAAGAAGACCCCTGGCCGGCCTCCAGGCAATGGTTCGCCCATTCGTGGCGCCGGGTCGACTCGGAGAGTCAACCTACTGGTGCGTCGGCCGGTGCTTTGGCTTAGAATGGCCCGCGAAGCGCGTGCGGAACTGCGCACTACGATTCAAGGCAAACACTTGAGGGAGTGTGTCGGCCATGTGGAAGTCTCTTCGAAACGCCGTGTTGGACGCACGATGCAAGGCATTTCGGAGGCATGAACGACCGTCAGCCAGGGAGGCAAACGGTCGTGCAGACAGCTTCGCCCCTCTGTCAGAGGGAGGTTGCGGGACAGATTCTAGCTTCCCTGTAACCCAAACGAGGCTCGAACAAGAGCGGCTTGGCCTCGCCAGGGGCATGGACCGTGGTTCAGATCGCAGCTATAAACGCCCCATAGTCTGCCGCACCCGATCTCGGGGTTGGCGCAGCCCACCCCCAGGCCCATAATAGGCGCATCATCCGCCGGCTCCGGTCCTTCGCTCATTCTGATCCGTAAGACGCCGGCAACCTTCGGAATCGGACCTTCGGGACGTTTCGCTGGGCGTCCCATGAGGCACAAGGGGGGCACAGCGCATGAGCCATCACACATCCGTCCATCGGCCGGAAGAAGGCGAGTTCTATCACTCCCTCGTCGAACATCTTCCCGTCTGCATCTACCGAATCGATCTCGAAGGGCGAATCACCTACGGCAACTCGGCCTACCTCCAGGATATGGGACGCAGCCTTGACGAGCTCCGAGGGAAGACCGTCTTCGACCTCTTCCCTGAAAAAGAAGCCAAGAAGTACGATGCCGACGACCGCCGCGTCCTGCAAACCGGCGAGGTCTTCCACGATGTGGAGGAACACGACGTTCCGGGACGCAAGCTCCACGTGGAGGTTCTCAAGACCCGTGTCCATGATTCCGTGGGCCGCCCCGTCGGCGTACAGGGAATGTACTGGGACGTGACCGCCCGAAAGCGGGCCGAAGACCAGCTTCAGGAGACGACGGCCGAATTGGAGAAGTCCCACCGGGCCCTCCAGGATTCCCAGGCCATGTACCACTCGCTCGTCGAGCAGTTGCCCGTCTGCGTCTATCGCGTCGATCTCAACGGGCAACTCACCTTCGGCAACTCGGCCTACCTGAAAGACGTGGGACGCTCCCTCGACGACCTCGTCGGCAAAACCGTCTTCGATCTGTTCCCCGAAGAGGAGGCCAGGAAGTACGACGCCGACGATCGCTGGGTCCTCGATTCCGGCGTCGTCTTTCACGACGTGGAAGAACACAACGTCCGCGGCGAAAAATTCTACGTCGAAGTGATCAAGTCGCCCGTCTTCGACCACGAGGGGGAACGGGTCGGAGTCCAGGGACTCTACTGGGACGTCACCGCCCGACGCCGGGCCGAAGAGAAACTGCAGAAGACCCTCACCGAGTTGGAACGCTCCAACAAGGAACTCCAGCAGTTCGCCGCCGTCGCCTCCCACGACATGCACGCCCCCCTGCGACGCTTGGCCACCCTCAGCCAGATGATCCGCGGCCAGTGCTGCGGCAAGTTCGACACCGCCCTCGACGAACTGCTCGGATTCATGACGTCCGGCGTCGCCCAAATGCAGGAATTGATCGAGGACCTGCTCAGCCATTCCCGCGTCGGGGCCTCGAACAAGCCCCTTGAACCGGTCGACTGCAACGCCGTGGTCAACAAGGTTCTCAACAACCTCTCCGAATCGATTCACGAGGGCGGCATCGAAGTGGCAGTCGCCCCCCTGCCCACGGTCGTGGCCCACCGCGTCGAACTGGTCCAACTCTTCCAGAACCTGATCGGCAACGCCGTCAAGTATCGCAGCAACGAGCATCCTCGCGTCGAAGTAGGCACGGAACGGCAGGATGGGAACTGGCTCTTCCACGTGAAAGACAACGGTATCGGCATCCCCGAAAAAGACCGCGACCGCGTCTTCGAAGCCTTCCAACGCCTCCACGGCGACGACCAGTACCCCGGCACCGGCATCGGCCTGGCCACCTGCAAGAAAATCGTCGAACACTTCGACGGCAGAATCTGGGTCGAATCCTGCACCGGCCAGGGCTGCGAATTCCTCTTCACGCTGCCCGCAAGAGAAATCCCGGAATAGAGAAACCGCCTAATCCTCGCTGACGGCCCCTCCGTGGTTCTCATCAGCGAAGATTAGCGGAAATCAGTGTTCCTTCTCTCTTTTCTGCGGCAACGTTCACTCGGCCTTTTCCAGCTTCACGTAGTCCAACCCGAACATGTAGCGTTTCTTCGCTTTCGGATTGGTCCCCACGATCTCGACCTCCAACCGATTCGGCCCCTTCTTCAATTCGAAGGTCCCGATCGCCAGCGCGTCGGCGGCCACGCCGTCGTTGAACCGGTCCAGGTCTTCGCTCGCTTTGCCGTTGAGGCTGAGTCGAACGATCCCGTAGTCGATCGCCTTGGTCAAGGCGGCGGTCACCTTGTAGCGGCCGGCCTCCTCCACGGGCAGTTCCAGCACCAGCCGATCGCCCGGCTTGCCGTCCATCCACCAGAGTTGCGATTCATTGCTCCAGCCGAAAGTTCCCGAGCTCTGGACCTTCGTCGTCCCGCCGCTCTTCTCGAGGACTTTGATCTTCTCGCCTTCGATCGCCCCGGCCACGGCATACATCTCGATGATGTCGGAACGCTTTTTCGCCACCGGCAGGGCCGCCGTCTCGGGGTCCGGCTTCACGCTGCAGGTGGCCCCGGGCCGGGCGTACCAGAAGACGGCCGGTGCGTAGTTCATCTTCGTGTTCCGCCAGTGCCAAAGTTCCATGTCAAACTGGATCGACTTCGTGAAGGGCAGCGCGTCGAGATTCCGGTAACGGCTGTTCACCGAGAAACCGCCGGCCTTGTTGCCTTCGCCGCAGGGCTGGGCGTGGAAGGGCGACTGGAAATACTCGGGCCGGCACCAGGCATAGCCGTAGTAATCCTCCGTACCCGTCCCGATGTGCGAAGGAAACTCCTCCCCGTCGATGAAGATCTTCTCATCGCCCTCGCCCCACCAGGCCGCTGTGCCGTTGAACACGGTCAGCGTGTCGCCCACGACCTTGCCCACACCTTCAACCGTCACGTAGTTCACGTCGAAAGCCCCATTGCCCGTCTGATCCTTGTTCGGGCCGGTATCCACCTCGGTCAACTGGCGCCACGTGGCATGAAAATGCATGCTCCGGTCCGTCCAGTCGCAGACGGAGCCCTGTGCCTGACTATGAACCACCACCGGCTGATCGCCCAGGTTCTGCACGCTGACCAGGCACGATTCCTCGAAAGGCATGACCCAGTAGCAGGTCATCGTGCCGTCCTCGGCCACGTTCGTGTACCAACTGCGATAGGCGTGGACCTGGTAGCCTGTGCCGAAGAAATCGCCCACGGGACACCAGACCGTCTGCTCGCCGTCGAACTCGGCCACCAGCACGGTCGAGCGCAGGGCCTGCTCCAGATCGTCCGCCTCCAGCCGGAGGCTGATCTTGCGGACCGCCCCGGGGCCTGATTCGGCCCGGAACAAGCTCAAAGGCCCCGTCTTGGCCGGCAACTCGACGCCATCCACCTCGATCGTTCCCACCGGCGGCGTGTCGCCGAGCTCGGCCGCCACCAGTTCCTTGCCCACCTTCTCGACCAGGGGCTTCAGTTCGTCGAGCTGGCTCCGCTGGAAGGTCTTCACCTTCGTGCCCGGCTCATAGGTCCGGTAGTTGATCTGGTAATAGAGGGCCTCGCCGATCTGGGCCCCGAAGTCGACAATCTCATCGCTCTCGTAGGTGATCTTGCACCCGTCCTGGTACGGAATGGGCAGGTACAGGTTGTGGCCCCGGTGTTCGTATTCCGTCTCCGGCGAAACCGATTCACTGAAAGGCTCGCCGACCAGCAGCCCGCGGCTGATCAGGTCGGCCACGGGACCTTCGATGACCGGCTCCGCTTTCCCGTCCAGGTAGAAACGCAACTTGCCGTTGCTGAAGGGCAGCCGCTTGCCGTCCTTCCGGCCGCCGTGCCACGTGCCCCAGATCCGCACGATCGCCCCGGCCCCACCGGCGTCGAGCATGACGTATTCCTTCCGCCCGCCCTTTTCCTCCACCCGGACGAACTGGCTGCGATCCCAGTTGGCAAACCACCCCGGCTTGCCCACGCCGACCGTGTCCCGGTCGTAACTGCTGAACTGCCGGCAGATGTAATGGGGCGACGGCACTTCCGCCACCCGCTCACGATTGACCATGTCGCGCAGCAGCGACTCCAGGCTGACCTGCTCGGCACCGAGCGCCGGAAGGGCGATTGCCGAAGCCATGGCAATGACGAGGGTTTGAACGATTCGCATCGTTGGTTGTCCTTGTTGCAGTGTTCTTGAGTAGAGAAAAGTAGATTCGTGTATCAGGGGACCCGTACGGAACTCGATCCCCACTTGCGTACGGTCAGAAACGATCACTTCATGATCGCTTCCAGACGCAGGTTCTTAAGCTGCACCTCCACATCCGCCGTGCCGGTCACTTCCCAACCCGTGTTCATGCCACCGAGGCCATAGTCGGCCTCGTCGCGAGAATCCTGAAGATAACCTCGCTCCCAGGCGGTCGCCAACCCTTCCCGCACCAGCGGCAACAGGTCCACGTCGATGGTCACCCACTGGCGATCGTGGGCACTCTGCGACGTGTACTTCTCGCCGCCCGGATTGAAGATAAACTTCCCCGTGGCCGGCTTCCGATCCGATCCCACGTCCATCGCCTTGTGAGCCTTCGGGATCCGCTGGCGTGCATCGTACATGGGCACACCGAACCAGTAGTAGTCGCCAAATCCCTTCGACTGGCGATTCTGGTTCTGGACCGTAATATAGAATACGAACTGGGCCGTGTGCCGTGCCGGCACAAACCCCTTGGGACGAACGATCTCTTCCTTGACCAGCCGATACTGGACAAAGAACGGCATCGCTTCCAAGTCCGTGATCCGCGGATTGGCAGCCAGCTTTCGCTCCGCCAACAGGTGCGGCCAGGGATCGCCCGGCTTCGAGGGCTTGCCCTTGTATTCCACAACTCCGTTCAGCCCCAACGCGAGATCAGCCTCGCCGCCGGGCGGAAAAAACGTGACCGACTTGGCCCCATCGGCAAATCGCACGGCGCCGCTCGGCAAACGCTCCGGCTCCGCCCCCGCCAAGCTGAAGCGACTATGCCATTGGGCCAACCCCCAGACCGGCTTCGCGGCATCCTCGCTCGGGCGGAGAAGGCCTTCCTTCACATGCTTGCCGGCCTTTGGCGACCAGACCGTGAAGCCCCGTTCAAACCGCGTATCGGTCAACAGGGCTGTGGTCTTTGCCTCCTCGCCCTTCGCCGTCTCCACAAACAGCAGGAGCAGGCCCAGAACGAAGAGAAATTCCATGAAACTACGCAAAAAACAACCTCGCACGCTCAATACCTCCCGACCCGGGGTAAGCCAATGTTGCTGTTCATCACGTCGGCGTCAAAACTCTCCAGAAGAAGCCGATTCTTGACCGCTTCGTGCTCCGGACTGTTCCACAAGTTGTGGTGCTCGTTCGGATCCGTCTCCAGATCAAACAACTGCCCCAGCCCGGTGCCGTGGTAAACGACCAACTTGTAGCGTCGGTCGCGAATCATCGTCCCCCGCGATTTGGGCCCTTGGAGCGTCTCCGTGAAGGTGCAACGTGCGAACTGGCGATGCGGCTTGCCTCCGGAGTTGCCCGTCAGCAACGGAAGAAGCGACCGCCCTTGCATTTCCTCGGGAACCGGCAGATCGGCCAGTTCCAGCAAGGAGGGGGCGATATCGATCAGTTCCACAAGTTCATCACATCGCACCCCAGCCTCGAAGTGGCCCGGCCACGAGATGATCAACGGCACGCGGACGAGCCCTTCATAAAACCGGCAGCCCTTGTTGATCAGGCCGTGGTCGCAGATCATGTGCCCGTGGTCGCTCGTGAAGATCACCACGGTGTTCTCCCGCAGCCCGGTTTCTTCCAACACGTCAAGCAACCGCCCCACGTTGTCGTCGATCAGTTCGATCATCGCCCAGTACTTGGCCAGATCGAGCCGAGCCTTCTCCGGCGGAATGCGACGCGCCTTGCTCTGGAAATTTACCCCGGCTTTCGTCAGGGCCGCCTCGTCCACCAGGTCCTCTTCCGCAAACTCCGGCAGCGGCAGGTTGTCGATGTCGAAGCGATCCACATACTCCTGGGGCGGGTCCAGCGGCGGATGGGGATCAAAACAATTCAGGCTGAAGAGCCAGGGCCCGTCCCGTTCTTCCTTGATAAAGTCGATGGCCCGATCCGTACACCAGGTCGTTTGATGATGCTCGCTCGGGATGTAGCCGAGCCGCTTCTTCGTCGAAGTGAAGTCGATGCCGAGCGACTTGAGCCAGTCGTTGTAGGCATGCCCCTCTGGCCAGCTGTCGTGGGGATGGTGTGACCAGTGAAACACCCGGTAGCCGTCGTCCGGCCGCGGCTCGATCCGGTTGTGCGCCGCACTGAGATGCAACTTCCCCGCCAACCCGCAGTCATAACCCGCATCGGCCAGCGTCTTCGTAACTAGCGGCGCCTCGTTCTGCCAGCTTTCGTTACCGTTCATGCAGGCATCCAGATACCTGGGATACATGCCCGTCAGAAACGCGGAACGGCTCGGCGTGCAAATCGGACTCTGGCAGAAGGCATGGGTCATGGCCACGCCCTCGTCGCAAAGCCGATCCAAATTGGGCGTGCGAATGGTGTCGTTGCCCAACGCATGGATCGTGTCCCAACGCTGCTGGTCCGTGCAGATCCAGAGCACGTTCGGACTCTTCGGCAACGATTTTGCCGGCGTCTTGTCATCGGCAACCACGGGAAGGGCGATCCCGAACATCAGGGCCGTAAGAAGGACTAATCTGGTCATTTTCTTGATAACTTGGAGGAAAGAACTTTGGGATTAACTTCGAACTCATCACGCGAAGCGCGATAGCGACTATCGGAGATGGCTACTTCTGCTCGGATTGCTTCAAATCGATCCCCGCCGCCTTCAGATCGGCCAGCACGCGAGGGGCCATTCGGTAGTACATCGAAAAGCCCTTGCCGTAGCTGCTGCCACCCGCGCCGCGAGGCAACGCCTCGGTCAGCACCCGCCGGAAACGATCGTCCTTGGTCCACAAGTAGGCCCGGGCGATCCCTTCCGCCATCAGCGGCGTCGTCCCCGCACGATAGCCGTGCTCGGGACACGACGTGTAGCGGAAACCGTGAACCTCGTCGCTATACGTTTCATCGAGCAGGTAATGGGCGCCACGGATGATCGACTCCTTCACCCGCTCGTCGCCCGTGATGTCGTGATAGTACTTCAGCCCGGAGAGCAACACGGCGATCATGAACCCGGCGTTCCCCTGGTGCCGAACCTCGCAATTGCAGTGCCCCGGAACCATGGCTCGAACCCATCCGCCCTCCTGGTAAGGCTTGCGCCCGTCAAGCTGATGCTTCGGCAACGGCCGCGGCAGTTTGTCTTGAAGCTCAAGCACTTGTTCCGTAACCACCCGGGCGGCATTCAGATAGTAGGGATCGCCCGTCGAGTGATAGGCCGAACAGAGCATGATCAGGTGCCAGCCGGGAACCCGCGTGCTGGAGAAGTCATAGGGCCGCCCCAGGTCCTTGCGAATGAAGAAGTCGGCCACCGCCCGCCCCGTTTCCAGCGAGCGACGATCGCCGGTGAGGAAATAATGGGCAAAATGGCCCTCCGTCCAGGCATGGCTCACGGTGTATCCGCCGCTCGGAAAGCCCAGCGACCCCGGCACCGACTTGTCGTAGTAGTGGCCCACGTGGCACATCTGGTGAACGTAGACGCCGCCAAGCCCGTTCGGATTCTCGCTCCAGTGAACCGTATCCACGTCGCGGTTGTGCAACTCCGTCTGGCAACCCAGGAAAAATGCCCGAGGATCGCACGATCGAATGTACTCGAGGAAAAACGCGTCCTGCGTGTCATACTCCACGTTGCCCCAGTTCGTCCCCCGCTCACCGTACCAGTCGCCATAGTTCAACATGCCGAAATCGTGCTGACGCTGTCGGGCGTTCTGGTACCGATCGAGATTCCTGACGATCGACTCCTCGTAAAGAGGAAACGATTCGGGATCGCGCGGAGCAATGCTATAAAACACCTTGCTGTCGCAAATCCACTCCGGAGGCGCCGTCAGCAGCAAAGGCCGCTGGAAGAGCCGGCACGTTTGCCCCCGCTTCTCCCCGCGCTCAAAGCACAAGAGCATTTCGTGCGTCTTCGCCACCCCCTGCTTCAGCTTGTAGCAACCGTCCAGCAGGTAGTAGTAAAGATGATGCCCCTCCTTCTCGAAAGGAAACTGGTCGTAGTAACCCTTCTCAAACGCCGGGCAGAGTTCAATATCCAACCCGCCTTCCGACAACGAAAAACCCTTCGGGTAGTTTTGCCAGGCATCACGAACGGCCACGGCGCATGGCTCATCGCCCTCCGGCACAAGGGCCCCCACAAGCCGGGCCTCCTCGACCTTCGACTCGCCGCCGGCCAACACCAGCAGCCGCTCGTCGGTCTGCTGACACACCGCCCGACTCGGATCGAGATTCAGCCAGCGATCGCCCTCCAACTCCGCCCGCCAGGATTTCGCGGACCGGGCCACCGGAACGTGATAGCTCAAATTGCGGATGGTCGTGAACCTGTCCGGCCCGTCAACCACCAGCGTGTGGTGAACCCGCAGGAAAGCGGCACCACGATAGGCCTCGATCCGCTTCTCAATCAAGAAGAGCGTGTTGCCCGCCTCATCCACCAGCGGAGCAACCGTCTTGATAACAACCCGAATCGGCCCGCTCTCTTCCACGCGGATTTCCGCCTTAGCCCCTGCCGTGCCATACGCGTTCCCCTCCGTATCCTCCGCGACGGTCTGATAAATGCCCGCATGGTTGACGTTGCCGCTGGAATCGATGACGAACTGCATCGCCCCCGTGTCGATCTGCACGCCTTCGCCAGACTCGACAACCTCCAGCGGCTCCGAAACGGCGTCCCGCGTCACGGAAGGACCGTACTCCAACCGATACACGGCCAACGATTCCGCCGGAATATCCGCCAGGAAGGTAAGCAACAGCCACTTCACGCTGCCGTCCGGCCAGCGGGCCGTCGTCTGAACCTGAACGGGAACCTCCGCTCCGCTCGCCTCCACAAGTCGCACGTTCGCGGGCTCGACAAGACGAGCCTGCGCGAGCGGCACGCCCCCCGTCACCGGCCATCGCTCGGCCGGAAACCCATGGGGATTCTGAACCGAAAGCGAAATGGAGCCCGAAGCAGTCAAATCCAACTTGGAACGAGGGGACGTCAATCGGAACCGAGTCTCCAGAGCCCGCGTCCCGCCCAGCCCCTCGGCCGTTACGCTCGCCTCGTAGGTTTTCTTCTCATCAAGCCCCTCCAGAATCACCCGGTGAACCAGGCACGCCGACTCCTGCTCCACCGCCTGTCGCCCCTTGCCAGCCTCGCCCCACTCCAGCCGCGTCGGACTGGGCCAAGAGGTCGTCCACGAAAGCGTGGCTCGCCCCGGACATTCCGGATCGCCTTGGGCCGTGAAGTTCCGAATCTCCAGCGTCAGCGCCCGCGGCTTCGGCGGGTCGGGCAGAAACACGACGTAGGCAATCCCGTGCTTGCCCGTGCCGACCGCCTTCAACTCCACCGACTCGCCGCCCGCAAAATCGATGGCGTCCCGCAGCCAGTAGAGCCACGTGCGGCGGGTCCCCAAGCGAGCGACGGCCACCCCGCGTTCCTTCCCCGCCACGGAAATCACAACCCGTTCGTCCCGGGCGTCGTCGTACATCAAGAAACCCACGTGGAACCGCCCCGCTTTGGGAGCCGCCACGCGAGCCACGGCGCCGGAACGCTCGGCCGAAATATGGGGCCATTTGCGAGTGGTCTGCGAATCGATCTTGTAGCCGTCCAACTCGAGCGCATCGTAGGGAATCACGACGTTCTTCTCGTCGGCCAGCGCCCGCTGCACCGTCTCGATGCCGTAACTGGCGTCCACTTGGTAGTTCGCCTTGTGGTCCACCGGCCGCAGGATCTTCTTCCCCGCTCGAATCGGCATGCCCTTAATGGGAATCTTCCCGCTCGAGTCCGACATTTTCGGACCTTCGCCAGACCCCGTTGCCGTGTGGCAGAGCATGTACAGTCCAAACCGAATCCCCTCGTCATCCCGCGCAAGGTCGATGTCGGTCGAAAGCAGCACCCGATTGCCGTCCACCACATAATGCAGCGGCGGCCCCGACGAAGAATTCCCCGCCGCATCATAGGCCGTGATCCGCGGCGAGCCGCCCGCGATGGTGAGCATGTAGTCCGTGCCCTGGTTGGGCGCCCCGGGCGAAGTCTTGCGCCCCGTCGACTCATCTCCGTCGGCGTCCACATAGAGATGAAACACCGTGTCTTCCACTCGGGCAGGCTCGGCAACCGTCCAGCGCCACAGGTACCGATCCTCCGCCACGTGGCCGAACTCGACGGTGCGCACGTCCTTCGATCCGTCGTAATTCGACTTGGCCCGTTGCTTCTCCGATTCGATCCCGTCGTCGATCACGACTTGCAGCACGTCCGGCTGATCGGGGTCGGTTCCCAGGATCGCCTCGTGCTCGTCGGCAATACCGTCGCCATCACGATCGGCCGCCGGCGCAAAGGGCGCAAGAGTGACCACCAGGGCCAGAAAAACGATGCCACAGATTGTGCGTTTAGCCATCACCACACCTCGGCGAATGCAAGGAATCAACCGAGTGTGGTTATACGTCGCGCGCACGCCATTTGCAAGTTTGGGAAGACCTGACCAGCCCAAGGAAGGCGGGACGGTGAAATACCTCAAAACGTCAAAGAAATTCACACCTCAAAGCCGGGCTCTTGAACAAACCTTGAATGGCCAGATGCTTCTCCCACTGGGTGGCCCAGACGTTTCTCCCGCAAGTGCTGTCACCACGCCGATCGACAATGCCGGGGAAACGTCTGGGCGACGAAGTCGCAAGAGGAAATACGCACCCCGGGTGCCCTCCGTGGTGATCTAAATGAACTTGCGTGATTCCTGGAAATGCCGTCCCACTGGGCACTGTTTGTCCACACGCCGGGAACACGTGCCTTCAAGGATTCAGGGATTCTGCGGCGTGTGGCCGAGCAGTGGCACACGATCTTCTGGAATCGTGCAAGGTCATTTAGCCTCACCGTCTGGCCGGCACAAGCCCCCGCCCCACGCCTTCCTCCATAAGCCCCTTCAACTCCTCCAGGTGCTGCTCGTAAACACCGCGCGGCGTCGTCCCATGACGCACGCACAACGATGCCGCCATCCCCAGCACCTCGCCCATCATGCCCGTCGTCCGCTGAACGCGGATCGTCCCCAAGGCCACGTGGGTCACGCTGATGTTCCGCCCGGCCATCATCAAGTTCTCCACATTGCGACTGTAGAGGCAACGGTAGGGAATCGGATAAGGCTCGATCTTCGTGTGCCGCGCAATCGAGCGAAATTCTTTGCCCGGAAAATGCTCCGTGTTCTGCGGATGAGGATAGTGCAAATCGATCGTCCATGTCGTAGTCACGCTGGCATCGGGGAAAGGCCTCGCGCCGGTCACGTCCTGTTCGCAGAGGATCACGTCGCCCAACAAGCGCCGGCTCTCCCGCTTGCCGCCAATGTAGGCCGCCCAGGCCAGCCGCCGATTGGCGATCTTGTCCTTCATGCTGCTCGAATTCTTCAAATAGGCCCAGTTGCCGTAGGTGACGCGAAGCGCGTAGTCGCGAATTCGCTCGATTTCCGTCACCTGGTTGAGCGTCATCCCCGTTTCCCAATCCCAATCGCCCCGTGTCAGCTTCTGGCACGTCTCCTCGTCGAACGGGACCGCCCAGGGACAGTCGGGAAACGGCGACGGCCCGGACGTTTCCTCCGTATACCACTGAACCGAGGTCCCCATCACCATCTGATCGGCCTCGTCCGGCGCCCGCGTCTCCCCGGTTTCGCTCTTGGCCTCGCGGCCCATGCGATAATCCGCGCCGGCCAGAAAGCCCAGGTTGCCGTCGCCCGTGCAGTCGGCAAACAACCGACCTCGGAATCGTAGTTCCCGCCCCGTGATCGTATCCTTCCCAATCACGGCCGTGATCCGCGGCCCTTCCTTCTCCACGCGAAAAGCATGAGTATTCAAATAGAGCGCGATGTTCTCCTCCGCCTCCACGATGGCCCGCTTCTGATCGTCTTCGTAATTCGAAGCCGGCCCCGCGTTATGGGTCTTCTTCTCCGGATGCTCTTGAATGACTTCCAGGATTCGCTTGCTCCGCGGCGAGTCGGGATCCTGCTGAGCCTCCCAAAGATTCCAGTGCCCCACAGGACCGATTTCGTCAACCAGGTCTCCCAGTCGCGGATAGGGCTCCTGGTGAATCAGCCCGGAGAGTCCCACACGAACCTCGGAACTGTTGTTGCCGCCCAGAACAGGCCGCTCCTGGATCAACGCCACCTTGCACCCGAACCGAGCGGCGCTCACGGCCGTGCAGCAACCGGCCATCCCTCCGCCCACGACGACCAGGTCGAAGTTGCCGGCCTCCTCCGGCTCCTCGGGCAAGCCCAACCGTCGCCGGCGCAGATTCCCCAGAGCCGGCTCGTCGTTGGGCGGACGATAATCACCATCGCTCGCAAGCAGCACCGCATCGCAACGACCGTCAAACCCGGTCAGATCGTGCAGCGAAACCGACACCTTCCCTTCGGATAACTCGACACTCCCACCCGACTGCCAGTGCCAATCGACCCCTTCCGTGCCAAAGTTCGTCTCCAGCGGCTTGCCGTCGAAGCACAACTGAAATCGCCCAGGCGCACCGGGGGCATTCCACGGCGCCACCCAGTCGCGAGTTCGCACCCAAACGAAGTACTTGCCCGCCTTCGGCACGTCGATCGTTGTCACTGCATCCGCCACCGGCACGCCCAACCCGTGGGCCAGCACAAAGGGCGACCCCATCACGTCCATGGCCTGCGTATCGATCACCCAACCACCCCGATCGGCAAAACCTTCGGCCTCAAGGAAGACCATCGAGTTCTCTGACTCACTTGCCAATAGGCCAGAGGTACTCGCGGCGAAGAGGAGGATCAGAGAGGTTGCACGGAGAAAGTAGCAAGAACGTCGAAGCCAAAAGCCCAAGTCCGGCATAATGGAGACTCTCGAAATATCGAACCGCGGTGGAATGGCAAAACGAGTTTCAACGTCGTCGTTCCCCGGGAGGTTTTTCCCCTCCCCAGCGAAGCGAGGGGGAGGGCTAGGGAGGGGTAATCGACGCGTCAAACCGCCCTCCATATCAACTTCCCCCAGCGAAACAACCAGATTCGACAACTGCTCACTTGCCTCGCCGGTCTATCGCTTCAACTTTGAACTCAACGGAGTAACACCGGCGCCGTGCCCCTCCCCGGCCCTCCCCCTCACTCGCTCCGCTCGCTGGGGAGGGAGATTCTTGTTGGAAGATCTCCACCAATCAAGCGTCCAGTTCCAGAAACAACGCGTCGGCCGCTTCAACGAGCGTCTCCTCCGGAATCACCGACGGGACATCCTGAAAGAAGCGCCAAAACAGATCCACAATCCGCCCCCTAATTCCATGTCGGGTCTTCCGGCGAGCCGTCAATCTTGAGCGCATCGAACAACATCTCCCGTCCGACCCGCTGGGCAACGCGTTTCCAAACCTCGCTCTCATCCGAGAACACAAGGTCGAGCGTGGCCGGCAAGGTCAGCCAGGCCCCCTCCTCCATCTCGCTTTCGAGTTGGCCCTTGCCCCAACCCGAGTGCCCCACGAAGATGCGAAAGGGATCTCTGTTTCGACGGACCAGGTAGTCAATGTGGTCCCGATGCGCCGCGAAGTGCAACCCGGGGATCACCTCCAGCTCGCTGCGAGTGCTGTCCGTGTGAAGGGCCATGACGGGGCCCGAAACAGGGCCGCCGAGATGAAAGGGATGGTTGCTCTCGCAGGGCTCCTCGTCCACATCTTCCCAAAGCTCGCCGATCGTGCTTCCCGAGGGTCGATTCAACACGACCCCCAGTGTTCCCTCCTCGCTGTGATGGACCAGCAGGACCACCGTGCGCACGAAATTCGGGTCCGTCAAATGCGGCGACGCAATCAGCAGGTGACCTTGTAGCGATTCCATGGCTCGACTTCCCCGAATGACCCGAAACGGGCGGAACGACGGCACGCCTCTATTTTACCCCGTATTGCCCGTTTCGACACGTACCTGCTTCACACGAAGTCCAGAATACGCTGAACTTGCGGCGAGCACGGTTCCCCCCCACCGGTGAGCACACGGAGGTTCTCTCGGATCCGAACGTCCCCGGTTCCATGGCAGTGGCCGCAAAGAACGAGCAACTCGCAATCGGGGTGCTTCTCGGCCGCGTCCAATAGGACGTCGCCCACGGCGCGACAGCAAAAAAAGGGAAGCCAGGGGGCCGTGGAAACCTCGCCGTCGTACCAGCTTGCCTCGCGAAATGGCGGCACATGGGTGGCCACGATCACCCGCCCATGCCCGTCAAGGGCCTCGCCGAGCCCCTGCTCCAGACATCCTGCCGCCTCGTCGCCCAACTGGCGGAGCCGATCCCGGAGCACAATTCGATCAATCGCCACTTCCTTCAAGTCCTCGATCTCGTCGAGATCCGGCGGCCGAACCGACGTGCCTTCCCAATCGCCCTCACGCATATCCCCCCATCCGTCGTGGCCCACCAACGCCGTGTCCGGCGACAGAGAAACCACCGGCCCTTCCGTCAGGTAGACCAGATTGGAAATCTCTTCGCAGGCCTGCTTCGCCACCTCCCGCTGACGAGTAATCGAAGTGCCATAGAAGTCGTGATTGCCAAGCACGAAATAGATCGGCCGGGCAAACACCTCTGCAAGCCCGCGAAGCCATCGAAACGTCGAACTGCCGTGCGAGATGTCGCCGGTCACGATGGCACAGTCGCCCGCCGACTCACGCCACTCCTCCAGAACTCGTCCCTGCTGCAACGCCGTCAGCAATTCAAAGTGAGGATCCGTCCACCATGCCGCCCTGCCGCTCAAACCGTCGCTCCCGTCATTGTTCCCCATGCAAACTCGTCAGCCTCAGAATTGTAGCATCACCCTTCCCCTTGAATAGCCGGACTGAATCAGAATAGCCGGGCTCTTGAATCGACCACCTCACACCCGCCAGCCGGATCGCGGAGGGTGCGAAACTAGCCCGGCTCTTATTCTCAATCACCGCTGACATTCAAGAGCCCGGCCGGAACCAAAATAGCCGGGCTCTTAAACCAACCACCTCATATCGGCCTGCCTGATCGCAGACGCCATGCAGCTAGCCCGGCTCTTGCCCTCAACTTCCACCGACCTCAAAAGCCCGGCTGCAGATCGCCCCATCTCCGCCGCTCCAACGCCCCTTCGAAAACAAGCAACAGCAGCCGGGCTGATCCAGAGTAGCCCGCCTGGAGCCCCCGCAAATCGCTTGCCCACTGCCGGAAACCGGCGTTACAATCAGAGCTGGAACGGAAAGATGCCAATTCAGCACACCGAGGGGGTGACTGCCTGATGAACATTTTCTTCGAAACGCCAATCCCCGTCTTGCTCGTCGCCCTGATCGCCGCCTTCGCACTCGGCTTCTTCTACATCAACACGGGCCGTCGAAGCCTGTTGGTGGCCATGGGAGCAGTGGTGGCCCTGGCGATCGTGGGAATCCTCGTTGAGCGGTCCGTGAAAACCGATCGGGAAAAGATCGCCGACACGCTCGACCAACTCGCCTTGGCCATCGAGGCCCACGACCTTCCGGAAAACTCCGCCCAGGAGGTCACCAAGGCTGTCTATCGCCTCATTTCGGAAGACGCCCTCCGGACCCGGGGACTCGCAGCGGCCAACTTCCTCCTCGCCAAGATCGATCGGGCTACCTACTCGAACCTGGAAGTGGAACTCAACAAGCTCTCGCTCCCGCCAAGCGCGGAGGTCCGCTTCGATGCCAAGATCTCCGGCGAAGGACGGGGACGCCTCTCCGACGTCGTCACCCGCTATCCCTACCCACTGGAATTCCGAATCAAAATGGTCTACGAGAAGGACAACCGCTACTCCGAGCCGCGCTGGCTGATCGGCGATCGCGTCGCATGGAAGTTGAAAACCCTAGGCAACGAGGCAGACCCGACACGCTTCGGCTTCGACACCGGCGAAACCGAAATGCTCGACCGCTGACCTGCGTCATCCCAAAAGCCATCACGCTCCGCCGTAATGAGACAACCGTAAACTGACAGGAACAGGAGGCAACCAAGAGAACAGAGTCTTCCTACTCTGTTCTCTCCGTTAGCTCCTGTTCACCGCAGTCCCCCCATAACTCGATATGCCGAGGTTATTTCTGAGTCATCGCGATCGGGGTCGTTCCGCCACACATCCAGCACGTCTCCGATCACCCCTTCCTCACCGGAGGCATTCCTGAATCCCTCTCTTCGTCAGACGGCCTGTACGCCTCCTCCCGTTGGTCCCTCGGCCGTGGCGCACGGGCATCACCGGCACCTCGACCGTAAGCCCCGTTGCCGTAATTCGAGTACGGCTCGGGATAGGCCCCGCCGGGATAGGCCCCGCCGGGATAGGCCCCGCCGGGATAGTAGCCCGTGCCGGGATAGGGAGTCGGCGGATAGCCCGGCTGCGGATACCACGGACTCCACGGCGGCGTCGGGAGTCGCCCCAGCCCGTAAGGATTGCTCCACGAACCAAAAGGCGTTGTCCACGGCCCGGATGGATTGCCCCAGGGCCCGTACGGCGTGGCGCCCGCCCGGAAAGGACGCTGCCACTCGCCGTAGGGGCGAATCGACTCGCCCTCGCCCCACGTTTCCACGTAGTGCCGTCGCTCGATACTCCCCGGCGCGCCGTAGATCGCAGTCCGCTTGTGGATATAGGCGCTCTGCTCGTACGTCGGGTCCGACGGAGCGTAGGCAGGCGCTTCGGGCGTATGCTGGGCCACCCGCTCGCCCGTCTCCGGATCGTGGCTATACGTGGAAGGCTGAAAAACCCAACTGCCCCCGGCCCAGGCACTCTGGCCCAGCACCGCGAGTAAAACCACCGCTTGAAGATGCTGTCTCATCGAAGATTAACCTGGTCGGCGGCGAGGACGTGTCCTCGTCTGTTCTCGTTCGCGTCACTCCTTTCCTGATCGTTCCGTCATACCGCATCGTGCGGCGTTTGCTTTCTCACACCCCGTGAACAGCGGCAACTCCGAACCGCCCTCTCCGCTCAATCGCACCTATTGTTTCACTTGCTTCTCCACCATGAGTTGACCCTTTTCGGGGTCGTACACGTACTTGGCGCCCGGCTGAAGCTTCGGCAACTGAATCTGGTTGGCCTTGATTACTTTTTCCATGAACTCTTCGTGGGTCTTGGGCAATTCGCCCGTGCTGGCCTTGTACAGATCCAAAGCCTTCTCGACTTGTTGGAACTCGAGTTTCTCCTGCACGCGAACCAAGGTCCCCACCGCCGTAGTCCCGATTCCGCGATAGTCGCCGCGCCCCGTCACGCCGGCTTGGGCCTTCTCACGCTTCGGTTCCGGCTTGGGTGCCTCCTGCTTCGCCACCGGCGCCCCGGCCGATTCAACCGAATCGGTCGTGATTCCCATCGCCTCCGGCGCCGCCGATCGCGTCGGCCCCGTGTCAAAGGGATCTTCACCCGAACAGCCTGCCATGCCGAACACGAACAGAATCGCAACACCAACGAACCTTCGCATGGTTATCCTCCTGACCTCTTGGGCTCATCACGATGGAATGAGATAACGGTTCAACGCTTCGGCTTCGTCCGAAAAACAGGTCCGGCAGACACCGCAACCGGACCGTCGTCCGCCGCTTCCGCATGAAGCGACCACGACTGCATCTGCTCCAGCACCGCCGTCTTCGTCATGTTGTAGTCCAGGGGCGTCACGGTCACGTACCCCTTCTTGATCGCCGACAGATCGGATTCAACGCCGTCCAGCGCGGGCGGCGGATAGGCCGTCGCCCAGTAATAGGCCCGACCAAACGGGTCGGTCCGCTTCTCGTAGTCCTCTCCGTAAAGGGTCACGTCCATGGGCACCGTGCGAACCTCCGCAGGGCCCTCCAGGGCGGACGTGGGAATATTCATATTGAAGAGTTGGGGCTCCGGCCCCTTGTTCTTCAAAACCTGCTCGATAATCGATCGGGCGATCCTCGCCGCCTTGTCGAACTGGGCGTGCTCGTCGTATTCCAGGGAAACCGCAATGCTCGTAATGCCGAAAAAGGCCCCTTCGATCGCGGCCGCCACCGTGCCCGAATAAAGCACGTTGATCCCCGCATTCAATCCGCCGTTGATCCCGCTCACGACCAGGTCCGGACGAGCAGGAAGAAGCTCCGAGACACCAAGCTTCACACAGTCGGCAGGACTGCCCTCGACAGCCCAGCCCCACTGCTGCTCGTCGATGTAGACCTCTTTCGCAATCAACGGGGTCAAATACGTGATCGAATGGCCGACCCCGCTTTGCTCCGTGGCCGGGGCAACCACGTAAACCTCACCCAACTGCGACAACTGGCGTTGGAGCGCAGCAATGCCAGGCGCATAGATACCATCATCGTTCGTCAGCAGAATACGCACCGTTCTCTTCCGTTCCTGTTTAACTACCAGAGGGGCGTCAGAATCCTTCCAAAGGGCCATCTTTCACTATAACCAGGGCAAGCGACGACCACAATCGCTTCGCCCTCAAGTCGCTTATCAGCAAGAGGTTACAGAAATCCGCCCCCAATTGACCTAGCCGGGATGACCCAGAGTCGCCGGGCTCTTGAATCAACCACCTCACGTCAGCCACCCCGATCCCAGAGATTGCGAAGCTAGCCCGGCTCTTGCCCTCAACTGCCACCGACTTCAAAAACCCGGCTGCAAATCACCCCACCCCGTCGCTCCAACGCCCCCTCAAAAACAAGCAACAGCAGCCGGGCTTAACCAGAGCCCCCCCCCCTGAGTGACTACCCCCAGGAAACACCTTTCTTGCCCACCCTGCTAGGCGACCCCCATCGCGAGATTTATAATGACTCGTTTTCACCCGCCGCAACCACGCCGGGGGTGACCTTCCACTACATCCAATGCGCGACGCTGCGATCCGAATTCCAACCGGATCCGATTGACGCCCACGTGTTTGGGGGCCCTGAATGCGAATTGCCGACGAAAAGATCCTCGTGCTGGACTTCGGCTCCCAGTACGCCCAACTCATCGCACGACGCGTCCGCGAACAAGAGGTCTACTGCGAAATCGTTCGCCACGACATCACCGCCGACCGGGTCCGAGAACTGGCCCCCAAGGGCCTGATCCTCTCCGGAGGACCATCCAGCGTCTACCAAGAGGGCGCTCCCAAATGCGATCCCGGAATCTTCAATCTGGGAATCCCTGTACTGGGAATCTGCTACGGCATGCAACTCGCCTGCCAGGCCCTCGGCGGCGAAATCCAGAACGTGACCTCCCGTGAGTACGGACGGGCCCACTGCCGCGTAACCGCCGACTCGCCTCTCCTCGACGGCGTCTCCCGCGAAACTCAGGTCTGGATGAGCCACGGCGATCAGGTCACCGCCATCTCCGAGGGTTTTCAGCCCCTGGCCGAAACCGGCACCTGCCCCTTCGCCGCCGTCAAATACCACGACGCCCCCATCTACGGACTCCAGTTCCACCCCGAAGTCACCCACACCCCTGAGGGATCCCAGATCCTCAGCAACTTCGTCGGCCCCATCTGCGGATGTTCTCGACTCTGGAAACTCGAAGATTTCGCCCGGCAGACCATCGAAGAAATCCGCGAGCGCGTGGGCAACAAACGCGTCATCTGCGGCCTGTCCGGAGGAGTCGACTCCTCCGTCGTCGCCGCCCTGCTCTCCCGGGCCATCGGCGACCGGCTCTCCTGCATCCTCGTCGACAACGGCCTGCTCCGAAAAAACGAAGCGACCAAGGTGATCGAGGAATTCACCGACCACTTCAAAACGGATCTCCACGTCGTTCAGGCGGAAGATCGATTCCTCGCCACCCTTGCCGGCATCAAGGCCCCCCAGGAGAAACGCAAGCGGATCGGACACGAGTTCATCGAGTGCTTCGCCGACGAGGCCGCCAAAATCGAAGACGCCGAGTTCCTCGCCCAAGGAACCCTCTATCCCGACGTGATCGAGAGCGGCGGACTCCAGGACGGCCCGGCGGCCACCATCAAACTCCACCACAACGTGGGCGGACTTCCGGAAGACCTCAACTTCAAGCTCATTGAACCGCTCCGCGACCTCTTCAAGGACGAAGTCCGAGCCCTCGGCACCGAATTGGGGCTGCCCAACGACATCGTCTGGCGCCATCCCTTCCCCGGCCCCGGACTGGCTGTCCGCTGCCTCGGCGAAATCTGCAAGTCCAGACTCGACACGCTCCGCGAAGCCGACGCCATCATGATCGAGGAAATCAAGGCTGCCGATCTCTACCGAAAAACCTCCCAGGCCTTCGCCGTCCTGCTCCCCGTCCAGAGTGTCGGCGTCATGGGCGACGCCCGAACCTACGAAGACGCCGTCGCCCTCCGCTGCGTCGAAACCGAGGATTTCATGACGGCCGACTGGAGTCACCTCCCCTACGAGTTGCTCGCCCGAATCTCCACCCGTATTATCAACGAGGTCTCCGGCGTCAACCGCGTCGTCTACGACATCAGTTCCAAGCCGCCTGCCACCATCGAATGGGAATAAACCAGGCGGGCCTTCTCCATCCAAAACAACAAAAAATCTCCCTAGCTCCAAACCGCCCGCCACTATCGAGCAGGAATGAACCAGGCGGACCTTCTCCATCCAAAACAAGAAATCTCCCTCGACACCCAGCCAAAGGGAAATCATGAAAGTCGCTACCTTCACGACCAACAAAGGCACCATCCGCATCGAACTCTTCGAAGACAAGGTCCCCAACACGGTGGCCAACTTCGAGAAGCTCAGCGGCGAGGGCTTCTACAACGGACTCACCTTCCACCGCGTCATCGCGGACTTCATGATCCAGGGCGGTTGCCCGGAAGGCACCGGAACCGGCGGTCCCGGCTACACGTTCAAGGACGAGTTCCACAAGGACCTCAAACACGACGGCCCCGGCATCCTCTCCATGGCCAACGCCGGACCAAACACCAACGGCTCCCAGTTCTTCATCACCCACGTCGCCACCCCCTGGCTCGACGGAAAGCACTCCGTCTTCGGACGCGTCCTTGAGGGCCAGGACGTCGTCGACTCCATCGAGCAGGGCGACGTGATGGAAAAGGTCGCCGTCACCGAGGAATAGCGATCACCCCATGGCCACTCAGCGGCCTGTCGAAATCGCCGTCGCAATCGTCCGCCTTCAGGACGCCGTCCTCATGGGACCGCGCCCCGAAGGCAAGGTCCTCGCCGGCTACTGGGAGTTCCCGGGCGGAAAAATCCAGGCCGGCGAATCACCGGCCCGGGCCGCCACGCGGGAATGCCTCGAAGAAACCGGCTTGAGGATTCAAACGCACGAACTCCTCGCGGTCGTCGATCATCGCTACGACCACGGCATGCTTCGATTGCACTTCGTGGACGCGTCTCCGATCGATCCCGACTCGCCGCCGCAACTTCCCTTCCGCTGGATCCCGACAGAGAGTCTTGGCGACTATCGGTTTCCTCCGGCCAACGCCGAAGTCCTTCGCATCCTCAACACCAGGTGTTAGCCGCGTTGCCCTGTGGATGGCACCCTTGAACAATCCGTGCTAGCACTGCTGTCGCCCAACGGCGCGAAAAAAATCGGACGAAATCGGGGTTTGCAGTTTGAAAGCGTCGGGTTAGAACTTGTAGAAGTTACAACGCCACGGCACAATGTTCGATCGGCCCTGTCCGCCTTGCCAAGGCGTTTATACCAAGAACACTCGTCCTGGATTTGAAGTTCTCTCAAGCAGCGGCATTTTGGTTGCGGTTGGCCCGCCGTTTGCAAACAAGCGGTCCACCGTTGACACTCCGAGCACTCGTGCACGGAGTTGACCTGACCCGGAACACTCGCCGTCTGACCGGAAGGATCCGGCCCCGGCGATCCCCAAAACATGCATGGAGCAAAGCGAGAGCATGGATGCTCGTTTTTCCCGCACGCTGCTGGTAGCCGCCCTCCTGTTCGTCTCGATGGGCGCACGCTACGAAACGCCCAACTTCATCATCGAAACGAAAGACCCCCAACAGGCCAGACTGTATGGCGACACGGCCGAACAACTTCGCCGCGATCTGGCCGTCGCGTGGCTCGGCGAGGAAATGCCCCGCTGGGGTGATCGCTGCCCCATCACCGTGAACGTAGGCCGCCGCCTCGGGGCCGGCGGCGCCACCACCTTCGTCTTCGACCATGGCGAAGTCTTCGGCTGGCGCATGTCGATTCAAGGATCCCACGAGCGGATCCTCGATTCGGTCCTGCCTCATGAAATCACCCACATGATCCTCGCCAGCCACTTCCGCAAGCCTCTGCCTCGCTGGGCCGACGAGGGCGCTGCCACCAGCGTCGAGCACATCAGCGAACGAACTCGGCACCGGAAGATGCTCATCGAGTTCCTCCACACGCAACGGGGAATTCCCTTCAATGCCATGTTCGCCATGAAGGAGTACCCCAGCGACATCATGCCCCTGTACGCCCAGGGCTTCTCGCTGAGCGAGTACCTCATTCAACGAGGAGGCCGGCAGAAATTCCTCGCCTTCCTCGACGACGGACTCGCCGACGAACGCTGGTCGGATGCCCTTCGCCATCATTACGGACAGGCCAACCTGGGGACCCTCCAGAACACCTGGCTGAACTGGGTCGCCCAAGGCTTCCCCAAGATGCAGGCCCCCACCGTTCCGCTGCCTGACGGCGCCCCCGCCACCGTCCTGGTCTCCACACCGAGACGACGCCCCGAACCCAACCTGATCTATCGCGGCGAGACTTCCGCCACGAAGCCGGCAGCCCCTCCAAGCCCCCAAACCGCGGCAGCCAACCCATGGCAACCGGTCCAAGATCCCCCGCAGACGCCCCCTGGCCCCTACCGTCCCCGGACAAACGCCCCCGGCCAAACCCAAGTCAGCCACCCCGGCGTCCCTCAGCGCTCCCGCCAGATCATCCTGGAATGGTGCCGCCGGTAACCCCCATAATAGGCATCACGCTCCGTCGTGATGACCACAATTCTCGATTTCGCGGTTCCTCTCCCTCCGTAGTCGGAGGACTTGCCCAGCGAGCGCAAAGCGGCTAAACTGCCTATTGACTCCGCCGTATTATTCAGGGTGGCTGGAGCCCCCCGACGAAACGAATCTCCCTCGTTGAAGCCGCGCCCCGTCTGGGGCCTGACGGCGACCTCTTGGGCGCCCAGTTTTTTCGGATGCCGATCAGGATTCTCGCGCTTCCCGATCGCACCCATCAGTCGCCCTTTCCCGCCTTTCACCCTCTGCCGACGAGACTCTCATCATGTCCAAGTTTATGGCATGCGCCCTCACAATGGTCGCCCTTGCCGTCATGAGTCCCTCCCTCGCCCACAGCCAGGAACCCGCCGCTCCGGCCACGCCCCCGGCCCTCAAGATCGTCCCGCCTGCCCCGGCCGTAAAAACGGTGGCCACCGTCGGCGACCGCAAGATCACCAGCACCGAACTCGACGACATGGTTCGCAGTCAGGTGCAGGGCCGCCCCGTTCCACCGGAAATGATGTCCAAGCTCCGCAGCCACATCCTCCAGTCGATGATCGACAACATCCTGGTCATCCAGTTCGTGGCAGCCAAGGGAGTCAAGGCCAAACCGGCGGATATCGAGGCCATGATCGCCAATATCAAGAAGCAACTCGCCGACGCCGGCGTCGAACTGGCCACCGTCCTCAAGGCCCGCGGCCTGACCGAAGAGACCATGCGCGAGCAGATCGCCTCCGAAATGGCGGTCGAGGAATACCTCAAGTCAGCCGTCACCGACGAGCAGACCCAGGCCTATTTCAAGGAACACAAAAAGGAATTCGACGGCACCCAGGTCAAGGCAAGCCACATCCTCCTCGAGTACGGCCCCGACAGTCCGGCTGAGGAAAAGAAGGCCGCCAACGACAAGATCGCTGCCATCCGGAAGCAAATCGTCGAGGGAGCCGATTTCGCCGAGGCTGCCAAGCAACACTCGGCCTGCCCCAGCAAGGCCGAGGGCGGCGACCTGGGCTTCTTCGCACGCCACGGCCAGATGGTCGAACCCTTCGCCGCCGCCGCTTTCGGCCTCGAACCGGGGGGAATCAGCCAGCCCGTCGAAACCCAGTTCGGCGTGCACCTGATCAAGACCACCGAGGTCAAGCCCGGTGAAAAGAAGTTCGAAGACGCCAAGAATGCGGTGCTCAGCGATCTCTACCAGGAGGTCTTGGAAAAGGCGGTCCAGGAACAACGTAAGGTCTCCAAGGTGGAAATCCTCAACTGAGGCTTTCTTCCCACGTCCTTGAACCACGATTCCTACTGTTGATTGTAATGGGGTGTCGGCAACGATCGTCGGGGCGCCTTGCGATACGACTCTTCGGAGAAAATGCATTGACTGCACGCCACGATCAAACCACCACCCCGTCCTGGGACCTCACGCAGGGCCAGGACGACGAAATTGACGATTTCGACGATTTCGACGACGACTTCGATGAAGACTTCGACGACGACCTGGACGAAGATTTCGACGAAGAAATCGAGAAGCAATTTGACGACGATTGGAGCTCCAACTCGGCCTAGGCAGCCCGAGACCGAGTTGTGGAGTTGAGTTTTGTCCAGATGTCTGAGGAGTTTTGTTGATGAACATTTATGTGGGGAACATGTCGTACGACACGACGGAAGATGACCTGCGCGACGCCTTCGCCGAATTCGGCGCCGTCACCAAGGTCAGCGTCATCATGGACCGCGAAACCGGGCGCCCCCGCGGTTTCGCCTTCGTCGAAATGGCGAACGACGACGAAGGCAAGGCGGCCATCGAAGCCTTGAACCTTCAGAAGGTCGGCGGCCGTAGCATCACCGTCAACGAGGCTCGCCCCCGCGAGGACCGTGGCGGCGGGGGCGGACGTCGCGGCGGCGGCGGCGGACGAGGCGGACGCTGGTAGCGGCATCAGCCTGTCCCACTTCTCTCCAAACGCCGCGGAGAGAAAATCGATTAGATGACCATTCACGGCGAATGCACACAAATTCCCCAGCCGGGACCTCGTGCCATTCGCCGTTCTTCTTTTCTTGCTTGCCCCACCCCGCCAAAAAACTTGACAACGCGCCATCAGCCTGCGCAAATCGACTCACCGCACCTCCAGCCTCCAGCCTCCAGCCTCCAGCCTCCAGCCTCCAGCCTCCAGCCTCCAGCCTCCAGCCTCCAGCCTCCAGCCTCCAGCCTCCAGCCTCCAGCCTCCAGCCTCCAGCCTCCAGCCTCCAGCCTCCAGCCTCCAGCCTCCAGCCTCCAGCCTAAGAGCCATGCGAACCCTGCTCCCCACCTCCCTCCTTGCCCTCCTCCTCACGGTGCCTGCCGCCTGGGCCCAACCCTCCGCCCAACCATTCCAGCCCACGCTGCTGGAAGCCGAATTCACCTCCCGCCACGTGCGTCCCGGCGATCCCGTCGCCGTCACCCTCAAGTTCCGCAACGAAGGCCGGCAGCGAACGTCCACCGACTACCGTGTCTTCTTCCACCTGGAACATCCCAAGGGCTGCGAGCACATGCGGGTGAACGCCGATCACGAGCCCACCGAACCGACCCGCTCGTGGCAGCCGGGCCAGACCATCATCGACGGTCCGCGAACCATCTTCCTTCCCGACGACCTGCCGGAAGGGCAATACCACGTCCACGTCGGCCTCTTCGACCACCAGGGCGGCGGAGGACGAATTCTCGACACCTTCGAAGGCACCATCCAGGTCGACAAGAACGCCCCTTCGGCCGCCGACGCCGCCCCGCCCCGCCTGACGCCAGAAACGATCGCCCAGCGCCGCCAGCAGATCGCCGCCCGCATCGCTCCCGCCAATCGCGCCACCCTCAAACACGGCTCCTGGCGTTTCAACCTGGACCGCCGCTGCGGCGTCTGGTCGCTCCTCGACCAATCGACCGGAGTCCTCTGGACCTCCTCCCCTGCCCTGCCCCGCTTCGGACGCATCACCCTGACCAACGGCGAGCAAACCTGTGTCTGGCCCGTCGACCGTTTCACGCGCGTTGAAGCCCTCGAAAGCCTGCTCCTCCTTTCGGTGCAGCCGAAGTTCGAAGGCCGTCCGACGGGCACGACCGTCACCTTCACCCTCCAGCCCGATGCCGCCACCGGCGGACTGAACATCTCCTACCAGGCCCAGCAGAACGGCCCCTGGAAAGTGTCGCGGGTCCGACTCCTTGAAGACGCCCTGCCCGTCACCGCCGAAGAGGACGGACACTACTACCTGCCCTACCGCCTGGGCACCGAACTGGCCGCCACCGACGCCTTCCCCGGCAGTCGCGGGTGGAAAACCTACAACAACCTCTCCATGGCCATGTGTGGACTGGTCAAGGAAGGCTCCGCCCTGCTGATCGACTGGAACCAAGTCGACACCACGCTCAACACCCAGGGAACCTGGCACGACCTGCCGCTCCTGCCGGGTCGCCAGGCCCTGTCCCTCTCTCTCGACATCGACGGGCCCCGCGGAGCCTGCACGCTCCTGCCCCTCGGCTCCGGCAGTTATGTCGAAATCGCCAAGGCCTATCGCCGCTGCGCCGAGGCCAAGGGCTGGCGCAAGACCTGGGCGGAAAAACGCCAGAACTTCCCCACGGTCGATCGCATCTTCGGCGCCGCCGATTTCAAACCCTTCGTCTTCTCCCGCGTGCTCCCCAGTTCACGGTTCAACACCTCGGGTAAGGAGCGAACTCACCTCGGCTTCACCTTCGACGAAGCCGCCCGGTGCGCCGAACACTGGCGAAACGACCTGGACATCGACCGGGCCTACGTCGTTCTCGCCGGCTGGATCGAAGGCGGCTACGACGTCCGCCATCCCGACGTCCTGCCCGCCGCTGCCGAGTGCGGCGGCAATGAAGCCCTCATCGACACCGCCCGACGGATCCGCGACTGCGGCTACCTCTTCGGCCTCCACGACAACTACCAGGACATGTACGAAGACGCCCCCTCCTTTGGCCACCAGTGGCTCAACAAGAACGCCAACGGCAAATCCAAAATGGGCGGCAACTGGAACGGTGGCCAGGCCTGGCAGGTCTGCGCCATCAAGCAGGTGGAACTGGCGTCCCGGCCGGAAACGAACCTGCCCAAAATCGCCGAACTGTTCGGCCCCTCGATCTACTTCATCGATACCGTCTTCGCCTGGCCGCTGGTCACCTGCGAGGATCCCCAGCACCCCATGACCCGCCACGACGACCTCCTATGGAAGTCGAAACTCTGCATGCTCGCCAAGCACTACTTCGGCCTCTTCGGCAGCGAGGAAGGTCGCGAGTGGGCCGTCCCCTGCGCCGATTACCTGGAAGGCATCTTCGGACACCAGACCGACTCCAAGCCGGGCGACGTGATCCCCCTGCTGCCCATCGTCTACAGCGATTGCGTCCAGATCATGACCCACCAGGGCGACCGTATCGGACCGGGCGATGAGAAGAAGGTGGCCGACCACATCCTCTTTGCCGAGATGTTCCTCCCCCGCTTCGGCTCCCACCTCTACTGGAAGGCCGACCGGGCCCCCTCAACCCCCATCGTGCCTCTCGAACCAATCATCACCCCGCTCGACAATCGCTCCTTCTCGATCACCTACCGCTGGAAGGCCATCGAGCCAATTTCCGACGATCTCCGCTGCTTCGTCCACTTCACCGATGCCGAGCAGGGCAAGGACGAGAACATTGCCTTCCAGAACGACCACACGCCCACCGTGCCCGCTTCCCGCTGGCCCGTCGGCGAGGTCGTCGAAGACGGCCCCCATACCGTCCGCGTGCCCGAAGGTTTCGAGGGCTCAGCCCAGATCCAACTCGGCCTCTCCCGAGCCGGTCAGCGGCTTGCCCTCGCCCAGTCGCGCGGGGTCCGCAACCGCTACCCCGTCGGCGAGATCAACGTCTCCGGCGACCAGGTCACCGTCCGTTCCACCTCCCGTCCGCAGGCCACCGCCCTGTGGACCCAGGGCGACGACGGCTGGGGCCGCGACCTGTGCGAAACCGACCGCGTCATCAAGAACGTCTGGGAGGTGCTCAGCCCGCTCAACGTCATCACGGCCGAGCGTCCCCTCGACGACCACCAGTTCCTCACCCCGGACCGCCTCCTTCAACGCACCCGCTTTGGCAATCTGACCGTCACCGTCGCCTACGAAAAGCCGGCCGAATTCGACGCTTGCGCCGTGCCCGCCTACGGCTTCGTCATCGAAAGCCCCGCCTTCGTCGCCTTCTGCGCCACCCGCTACGCCAGCGTCGACTACACCACCCCCACCCTCTTCACCGCCCGCAGCCTCGACGGACATCCTCTCTCCGAATCCGCCAAGATCCGCATCTACCACGGCTTCGGCGATTCGCGCATCCGGATCGGCCAGAAGGAATTCGTCGTCGACCGGGAAGAAATCGTCTCCACCAAGTAGGCCTCCCCAGCGAAACGTCGGCGAGACAGATCTTGTTCCCTCCCCAGCGCAGCGTGGGGGAGGGTTAGGGAGGGGAACTGATGCGGCAGACCGCCCACCACCCGTTTTCTCCAAGAAAACAACCGCTCGCCGAAAAGGGAGCCTTAGCCCGCAGCCAACGCCGCCACTTCCGCCGTCGCCGGCACTTCCTGCTGCTCCCGCAATCCCACCTGGAGCGACACCGGCCCCCAATCGCATTGAAAGGGAATGCAAACGGGCGTCAACCTGGCCGGGAAGTCGATCAGGTGATTCCTCCCGACGATGATCGTCGGAAGGCTGACGCTCAGTTCCAGTTGCTGCATCTGCGCCTTCGCGCCGCCGGCAACAATGTTCGCCAGTTCGCCCACCGTGTCCCGCACCTCAGCATTCACGGAACACGGACGTTCCCCCAAAAGACGTTCGGCACAACGAATCGCGGTCTCCCGTCCCAGACTCACCACCGCGACTCCCCGGGCCCGGCCCGTCAACCCGATAATACCGCTCACCTCGTTCTCGGGAACGCAGTTCTTACCCAGGAACGGCGTCTGACGCACGATCTTCACCCGCATCATCGTATCGAACACGTGGATGATCGACGCGATGAACGGATTGAGATACTCCACCCGCGTCGATTCCCCCGTTCGCTGCCGCAGCGCCTTCAACGCGTCCACGTGCTCACAGAACCTCCGCAACTTCTGGCGGAGCGCGTCCATGTCAACCGGTTTGGACAAGTAATCGGAGACCCCCGCATCGATCGCCTCGATCACCTCGCTCCGCTGTGCCCGCGCCGTCACCATCAAGATCGGAATCCGGGGATCTTCCGCACGGATCGCCCGAACCACGTCCAATCCGCACCGGTCGGGCAAGTCCCGATCCATCACGACGAGATCGAAGACGCCACGACCCCAATGCCCAATCGCATCGCTGCCGTTGCTCGCTTCGGTGACTTCGGACGTGTCACACCTCTGCAAGACCTCAATCACAACACGCCGAACGGCCTCGTCCCCGTCGGCCACCAGCACTCTCATCCAAGAGCCTCCCCAACGCAAGTTGTTTCAAATCAATGATGAAGTATAGGCCTTGGTTTCCTGACGACCATAACGGGTCAGATCCCGCTCGCCACCTCCACGAGAAACTTCGGGATGAATCCACCGCTACAACCCGCATAATCGCCGTCTTGCGCACGTCCTGGCCAAGCGCAGTTTCAGTCCTTCCGGCAAGGGCAAGAGTCCCGTCACTTGCCGCGATGGCAACACGCCATCCCGTAGGCACGCATCGCCGGGCAAACCGAATGTCGAATTGCGGCTGTTACGGTTCATTGACATCCGTAACACGACTCGCTATGTTACACATAGAGGAGAAGCGTAACATGCCGAAAATGATGTGTGGCAGGTGCGGTTGCGAGTTCCCTTCGGCCCGGAGAGATGCTGTCTATTGCTCCGCCAAGTGCCGCGTCTATGCGAATCGGGAAGGCGAGCGTCATCAACCCAATTGCCTCGAGCCAACCGTCCGGTTGCTGAAAGCCCCCAAGAAACGCCGTTGCGGATACTGCAACCGGTGGTTCCAACCAATCCGACGCAACCACGCGTTCTGTTCGGCGAAGTGCCGTGTTTATTTCAGTCGGCATGGTCGCGCAGCCCACCGACATGGATAACCCTGTCCGACCGTCACCGGTTCGATTGGATCCTTCACTTGATTGCGAGAGAGGAAAGACCAGCGTGTCGGAACACAGAAACATGACCGCCGAGAAACACAACCACGGCGGGAAATCGTCAGAGAGTCTCCTGGACAAGACTCAAGTACTTAACCGCCTGGCCATCACTACCGGCCTGGTGATTCTCGATGCCGGATGCGGCAATGGCTACATGACGAAGGAATTCGCCAAACTCGTCGGCGAGTCGGGGGCGGTGTATGCCCTGGATCCACACGCTCCGTCGATAGATACCCTGAAATCCGAGACCGCTGAAGCCAACGTCAGCGCCTTTGTCGGGAAGATAACGGAAGAGACAAGGCTCAATGCCTCCTCAATCGACTTGATCTACATTTCAACCGTCATCCACGGATTTTCTAAACCGGAAATGGACGGTTTTCGCAAAGAAGTCAAGCGGCTGTTAAAGCCAAATGGGCGACTTGCGGTCGTGGAAATCAAGAAGGAGCAAACACCGTTTGGACCGCCTCTCCACATCCGGTCCTCACCGGAGGAACTCAAGACGGCTCTCCAGATGGCGCAGGTCGATCTGATCGAGGTCTCCGATTACTTCTATCTGCAGGTGCTCAGGCCATAGGCTGTAGCGAAGCCGTCAGACGCCTTGGCCCAACTTCGCAAGGAGTCATTCCCATCGCCTCTGCCTACCCCCCAAACTCATAACTCGCCATCCCGCAAACGCCCGGACGAACCGCAAACAAACCGCCCGCATGGGGCTGCCGCGCCAGGGCCTCCTCGTCCAGCCGGATCCGGGCGGTGGTGATATAGAGAACGTCCAGATCCTTGCCGCCAAAGACCGGGCAGGTCACCAGGTCGGCCGGAACGGAAATCGTGTCCAGCAACGCGCCGTCCGCCGGATTCCACCTTGTCACCCGACCGCCTTCCCAGTGGGCAATCCACAACATGCCCTCCGCGTCCACCGTCATCCCGTCCGGTCGCCCCATCCCTTCGGCGAATTTCAGCACCGTGCGGCGGCCCGTGATTTCGCCCCGCTCCTCGTCAAAATCAAAGGCCTCCACGAGCATGGTCGGCGTGTCGATGTAGTACATGGTCCGCCCGTCCGGACTCCAGCCCAGACCGTTCGACGTGGTCACGTTGCTGAACTGGCGCCGCACGCTCCCGTCCACGTCGAGCACGTAAAAGCTGCCCGCCTCCTGCTCCTTGACGAGGCTCATCGTCCCCGCCCAGAACCGCCCCCGAGCGTCGCACTTCCCGTCGTTGAACCGGTTGGTCGGCAGATGGCTCTCCGGATCGGCAATGGGACTCTTCGCCCCCGTCTCCCAATCAAAGGCCTCAAATCCGTTCTCCGTGGCCAGCACCATCCCGCCCGACTTGCGAGGCACGGCCGCCCCCACGCGGCAGCCCGCCGGATAAACCTTGTCCGCCTCGCCCGCCGGGTCGTGGACGTGCAGAACGTGGCTCTCGATATCAACCCAGTAGAGCACCTGCTTCGGGCCGTGCCACACGGGTCCCTCGCCGACAATCGCCTTCGCATCAACGACCAGTTCCAGGTTGTGAGACATGAGAAACTCCTGCGGAAAACGGAAAGAACAGGGCGTCGACTGGCACGTCCAAGTGTGCTGTACTATGATCGTACTGATCGTGTGAGGCATTGCAAGGGTTGAAGCGGAGGAGCCGGGAACTGGTCCATTTTTCGGCAGACAAGGCGATTTGGCGAACCCTGCGTAAGCCGAAAATATGGACCTACCCCCTTCCCTCGCGATTTTCCAGCCCTCCTGGTTTGAGTGGAGTGCGGCTCGAATGAAATCACTGTCCTATCCATGTGTCGTGGGCCCACTGACGTTGGTCCTTCTCCTGGCAGCCAGCGGCGCGACGCTAGCCCAGGGTTACCGCTTCGACGGGCCCGTCTCTCGCGAGGTCCTCGAAAACTACCTGGCCCGCTCCATCACCTTTCTCGACCTGCTCACGGAGAAGGGCGACTTCGACGACAACCTGCGTATGCTTAACCACGTGGGCGCCAAGTTCGTCGGCCGAAGCGTCTACCGCTGGGGCGGCGAGGCCGACCTTCCCCGAGTGCTCGAACTAGCCCGAAAGAACGCCCCCCGGGTCCACGCAACCGACCCCGACATCATCCTCCAGGCCTGCCTGTTCGAAATCGTCTCATCCCAAGTCGAGCGTGTCGCCGTGCCCGCCTGGGCCTTCGAGGCCCTGAACCTCCCCGTCGAAGAGCGCAACTTCAACTACCAGGCCATGCTCTACCCCGACGGCAAGTTCCACGACCATTGGGGACGCAACTCCTCCGTTCCCGACATAAGCCGCCCCGAAACCAAGCTCTGGTTCTACTTCCTCGCCCGAAGCTATATCGACGCCGGCGTCGAGGCCCTCCACTTCGGCCAGGTGGAACTGATGAATCGCACCGATCCCAAGTCCGAGCACTGGGGGCAAGTCCTCGAACTCGTCCACCGTTACGGGCGAGAACACGCCCGGCGCCACTGGGTCCTCTGCGACGCCCACGTGCCCAGCGGCGGGCTGCGGCAAGGCGATCGCCTTCTCCTCGACTTCCATTCCTTCCCCCTGCGTATCAAAGAAGTTCCGCAGCATCCCCAGGAAGGAATCCTCGAAGTGGGATTCACCGACGCCATCTACGGCCGGAGCCGCGGCGGGATCGCGCCCAGCGGCTGGAAGTGCGACCACCTGCCCTACCTGGTCGAAATCGACAACTGGGGCGGCAGCGACCGCCCCGGCCAGCCCGGCGTAGGCGGATGCTGGGTCTGGGGCTACGACGAAATGAGTTGGTTCGCCCACCAGCCCCTCGACTACCGCAACCAGTGGCTCCGCTACGCCTGGACCTGGATCCGCGAGCACGACCCGGCCGGCTACCTCCAGATGCCCGGCAGCCGCATCGTTCACAGTCCCGTGAACGGCAAATACTGGTACTTCGCCAACACGCCCAGCGCCGCCACCCCCGACGGCTTCGGCCAGGAAGAGACTATCCGCGAAATCTGGGCCGCCGACGCAAAGCAATAGAAAGTAAACAGGTCCACCATCGTTCTCGCGCAGAGTCGCCGAGACGCAGAGAAAGGGAATTGGAGCTCTGTCAAGGTTAGGATTTTCGGTGCCACTGGCTGCTTGTCAGCCAGTGCCAACACGTTACATCGAGACATGCCCCAATTCGTAAACGTGACAGAGCACCAGCATGCGAAGACTGCCGCGTAGCGGCACAATGTGATTAGCCAGAGGTGGAGCGCAGCGGAACCCCTGGAATCGAAGTAAGACAGGCGATACCGCGTAGCGCTATGACAATCCCATTCCACTCACACAAGACCCAAACATCATCCCCCTCCGCGTCTCTGCGCCTCCGCGCGAGATTCCAAGGAACTTCAAATGAAACTCACCACCACACTCGCACTCGCAACGCTCACTTTCTCCTTCGCCCTCGCACACGGAGCAGAGCCCACAAACGACTCGTCGTTCCTCCACAACGGCGTGACCGCCCACCGCGGCAATTCCATTGATTTTCCGGAAAACACGCTGCCCGCCTTCCAGGACGCGATCGACGCCGGCGCCGACTGGCTCGAACTCGATGTCTACCGCACCCGCGACGGCAAGCTCGTCGTGACCCACGACCCCACAACCGCCCGGGTTGCCGACAAGAGCCTGGTCGTCGTCGACTCCACCTGCGAGGAACTTCTCGCCCTCGACGTGGCCGCCGGCTTCCGCAAGGCCTCCGGCAAGACGCTCCAGGAAGTCCCCAAGGCCACCATGCCCCTCTTGGAAGAGGTGCTGCGACTGGTCATGACCCAGCAGAAGACGCGCGTTTCCATCCAACCCAAATCGGACTGCGTGGCCGATGCCATTGCGATGATCAAGTCCTTGAAGGCCCAGCGTTGGGTGGGCTTCAACGACGGCAGCCTCCAGTACATGAGCGAGGTCAAGCGGCTCGCCCCGGAGATCCCCGTGTTCTGGGACCGAGGTTCCTCGGACATCGACGCTGATATTCAGATCGCCAAGGAACACGACTTCGAATCCCTCGTGCTCCATTTCCCCACCGTCACCAAAGAGAAAGTCGACAAGATCCGCGCCGCCAGACTCGAAGCCGGGGCCTGGACGGTCAACGACCGCGAGGCCATGCTCCGCTTGCTCGACCTCGGCATCCAGCGACTCTACACGGACGATCCGCGGCTGCTCCTCCGGCTTCTCGACGCCCGCCGCTTCCACCCGACCGCCTGCGAGGGCCATTACAAGGGCCATCTCCAGGGCATCTGCACGAACGATCGCGACGCCATCTACTGGTCCTTCACAGTCATGCTCGTCAAGACGGATCTCGACGGCAAGATCATCAAAAAGGTCCCGGTCGCCAGTCACCACGGCGACCTGTGCCACGTGGGCGGCAAGCTCTACGTGGCCGTCAACCTGGGTCAGTTCAACCAGCCTGCCGGCAAGGCCGACTCGTGGGTTTACGTCTACGACGCCGACACCCTTGAAGAGCTGTCGCGCCACGAGGTCCAGCAGGTCGTCCACGGCGCCGGCGGAATGACCTGGCACGACGGCCGCTTCTACGTCATCGGCGGCCTCCCGCCCGGAACGAACGAAAACTACGTCTACGAGTACGACGAATCGATGGCCTTCCAGCGGCGCCACGTTCTCGCCAGCGGCTACACCCTCATGGGCATCCAGACGGCCGACTTCGCCGAGGGCTTCTTCTGGTTCGGCTGCTACGGCGATCCCCAGATGCTCCTCAAGGCCGACACTTCCCTGGAAATGGCCGGCAAGTGGGTCTTCAATTGCTCCGTCGGCGTCGCAGGCCTCGCCGACGGCCGCTTCCTGATCGGCCAGAGCATCCACAACAAACAAACCGGCTACGCCGGCGCCGTCACGGTCGCCGTGCCCAACGATCAAACCGGCTTCAAAAAGTAGCTTGGCTCTCTGAGCCGAGTAGCGAACCTATCATCGGTGTTCCGCCAGCACGTAGGGTGCGTCTTGACGCACCAAGTAGCACCAACGACGGTTTCAATCGGTGCGTCAAGACGCACCCTACGGTTGGCCGAGTCCTGTTCGAGCCACGACTCGGAGAGTCATGCTACGACCGCGAACCGAACCAGCGGAAACGGTGTCCTCTCAACCGTCCTTCCCGCTCAGTTCGCCAAACGCGCACGCCCCCATGCCCACCATCCGCCAGGCCATGCCCGACGACATCGACACCCTTGTCGACCTGCGACTCCAATTCCTCGCCGAGATTGGCTATGCCGGCCCGGACGTACCCGATGCCGTCCGCCGCTACATGGTCCAAGCCGTACCGGCCGGAGACTACGTCGCCTGGCTCGCCGAGCAGGCCTCACAGCCCGTCGCAACCGGCGGCTTCGTTCTCACACAGAAGGTCCCTCACGCCCGAAACCTCTCCGGCCGGGAGGCCTTCGTCCTCAACATCTACACCCTCCCCCGGCACCGCCGCCAGGGCATCGCCACCGCCCTGATGCACACCCTCCTGGAAGACGTCCGCCGCCGCGGCATCACCACCGTTCGCCTCCACGCCACCTCGGACGGCGCCGCCATCTACACCAGGCTCGGATTCCACCCCGAGAACACAGAAATGGTGTGGGAAGGCTGTCGGCTGTAGGTCATTGGCGTCACCCCGGCTCGACCTATCCCCCACCGAGCCGTCGTTGGTTCGCTACCGCCCCCGGGCATACCGCGACGGAAAACTCAACGCCTTCAGTTCCTCGGCCGTCAACACGCGGTTGAAAACGGCGACCCCGTCAATGAAGAGCTGCGTGCCGTGGTCGAGCGGCTCCTTGCCCAGGCCCAGGGCCCGGCCGAATGTGAAAGGGGCTCCTTCGCGGAGTCCGTAACTGATGTGCGAGCCCACTTCTCGCCATCGAGCGGTCTTGCGAACCTCCAGGGAAATCTCGATGCGATCTCCGGTCTCGAGCGCCACGCCTTTGGGCAACGTCACGGTCGCCCCATCCTTCGCGGCAAACACGAGGGGCTCCTTCAACATCGACTGGCCTTCCCGCGTCGCGTCAAAGGTCACCCGATACTCGTCCTTGACCTGCGTAGGCCGGGGGCAGTCGCGGCGATAGGTCACCGTGCCCGCTTCCGTATCGATCTCCAGCCAGTGCTCGTAAACGCCCGACTCCTTCACGTCGTAGCCGTTAAATTTGATCGCGAACGCCCGCGGCGAATAGATGGACCATGGAAAGGAGTAGGGGTTGCTGGCAATCGGCGATTTGGGCTGAAAGACGTCCCGGGCAACCGGGTCCGTGACCTCGGTCGGCGTCGCCGTGCCATTCGTATAGGCAACCAGTTCGCTCTGCTCCGGATCGAAGGTCATAGCCACGGCCACCCACTCGTCGTTGCGGAAATCCTGCCCGTCGATCGCCCGGCAGCGGGCATATTGAGCGCCGGCGGCCGTCGACTGGGGATAGCTGGCCGCCCCCGTCGCGGAAATATGGGCGGTCACGCTCTGCGAGCCGAACAGGCCTCCGAACAACGCCACCTGGCGCCGTCCGCCGTACTTGTTCCAACCGCCCTCGTCCCAAATGCCCGCCACGAGATGCCGCTGACCGACAAACTTCACCCAGGCGATCATCGTGAAGGGTCGCCGGCCGTTAATATCCAATGCAGTTCCGTCGAAGGTCTTTCTCGGCACCTCGGCGAACACGTATCCCTGGTTGAACCGCACGGCCCGACCGAACGGCCCCGTGGCGTCGTAAACAAGCTGCGATTTCGCATCGGCGTAGGGCCACGCCTCGGGCGAGTAGATGTCCGGATCGCCAATCCGCCGCAGAAAGACGGGGTAAGCCCGATCGACCGCCCTCTCGTCATAACGCGACGTCCACTCGCCGCTCCGGGTCTCCGCGAAGTCCCAGAAGGCGATGAGCCCCTCCGTCTCCGCCACTTGGGCAATATGGTCCGTAGCATTGTCCGCCAAAACAACCCCGCTCAGGCACAAGACAACGACCGGCAACAGGCAATACTTCGTCATTGGGATCCTCCATCACGAATTGGCAGGCGGACGAAAAAATCTACCAGTTAGACGCTTTAGGACAGGAAAAAGGCGTGGGCATGTGGAGCAGAATCGCACTTGACATGGCACGTAAGCTCGCCGCTCCACATGCCAACGCCTTTTTCCTATCCTACGGTTGCCGGTATTGTCTGCCCATAGGTGCGTCAAAATGGATCTGGACGGTCGATGAAAGTGCAAAACAATGGACCTTCGCTGGCAGTACTTACTGCTACGTGAGGTTTTGCACTCTCATCGACCGTCCAGCCCCATTTATGCGTCTAACTGGTAGATTTTTTCGTCCGCCTGCCGAGTCCTCAACGCCATTATGCCCCATCCCGCCACAACCGACCAGCCGACCACGCTCAACAGGGCCCCCCAGAACACGCTCACCGGCCGATAGCGGAACACGAGCTTATGCTTGCCCTGCTCCACCCACACCCCGCGCATCACGCGATTCGTTCGCAGGATCGCCGCACGACGGGTCCCCTGCCCTGCCGTCTCCACCTCAGCCTGCCACCCCGGCGAAAACTGGTCGGCCAACACCACCAGGCTCGGCGCAGTCGCTTCCACGTCAATTTCAACCCGAGTCGGTTCGTAGGACACTATCCGGCAGACAGCGTCCTGCGGCGCCGGTACTGTCTCCTTCGACATCATCACGCCTGCGGCCGCCAACTGCTCCGCAGTCGCCTCGACAACCGCCTCCCGCTGCAGATCCCGCAACGTACCGTCGGGATGAAAAATCTCGGCCGTCCGTCGCCACAAGGTCCGCCAGTCGCCGCTCTCCAGCGGCGGGAGGACTTCCACCTCGGCGGCGAGCCACGCCCGGGGCATCGCCTTCCTCGTTTTCCAGAGCGACGTTGCCGCCGGGGCCGATAGACTCGCGCGGCCCCCCTGCCCTGCCCCGCCGATCCAATCGGCGGCCGGAAGTTGCTCGGAAGAAAGAACCTCGTAACCGACCCCCACGGCCGCCAGGTCCGAGGCAAAGGGGATCGTGCCGCCGCCGCGATGCTTGATGTACCAGAGAAACACCTGGTAATCGTGAGGGATCATCGTCCCGTAAACTTCTGCAACGCCGTAGCGGGGCGCGAGATTGTGCTTCGGAGATCCCGTCGCCTGGTCCCAATGCAACACCGCCTCGAGTCGCTCGGCGGAATCCACTTGTTGCCAGCCGGGCGGAAGCCACGCGGGCTGACGATAGATCCGCACGGGAGAAACGGCCCCGTCCGCCCGGGCCGCCGCTTCAACCCGCTCGGCCAGCCAATTGGGCTGCCGCCAGAGCTCCGCGTCGGCCGTCGGCACCATCCAGGCATTGGCAGACCCCAGGTCGACGGCAATCAATGCCAGAACGGCCCCCTGGCGCCACGGCGTTTGCCCCTTTGCCCCACTCGACAATCGCGAGAACAAAAACACAACCGCGGTCGTTTGCGCGAAGGCCAGAAGAATGTCGCCCGCGGCCCCCCGGCTATCCAGTGGACCGAACATGACGTTGGCCGGCACGTTTCGGAAAACCGTCGGAGCAAACCACCACAGGCCTATCGCCGCCACCGTGCCCGCAAGGCTCAGCCAGCCCAAGAGCCGCACGTTTCGGCGAAACCGCGGCGTCGCCCCTTGAAATACCTGGTCCCACCCCATCGCCGTCAACATGCTCAGAGCCACAGCCGCCACGGTGAGCAACTTGGCTGGGTAGCGGAAATAGACGTAGCCCGGCAGCAGTACGGTCATCAGCCAATAGAGGCCACCCACCGGCGGGCCGACCGGCAACGACTGGTAGTCGCCCCCGGCCGTCGCCCAGACTTCTCGAAGCACCCATCCCAGGCCGAACCAACCCAAGCTGCCCACGATGCACAAAACGGCTGCCCACGACAGCCACACCGTCCGCGACGAGCCCGATCGAAACCGCATCGCCCCCAGGGCCAACAGCAGCGGCACAATTCCCATATAGAGCGACGGCACCCAGAGCCGGCCCTCGGAAGGGATCGCGTCGGCCCAGCGGTGATGAACGGGAAACTGCCGCCCCATCACGTTCGGCCAGACATACTCCACCAGCCGCCACGGGCCCACGCTGAAATGGTAAACGTGGCTGTGATGCATGGCCCGATCCACCCGCCGATGGAGCAGCCCGTCGCTCCAATGGCGTGACGGCGCCAATTCTTCGCCGCTACGCTCGTCCAGCAAAAGTTCGTGAATCGAACGAGGCACGTCGCTGCTGCGCCGGCTGCTGATCCGAGTGAAGCCCATCGACGGCATCACCTGCACCGCCGCCAGACAAAACGCCACCCCCGCCGCCACGCCCAACAGCACCGGCCGGACCCGAACAGCCTTTCGAACAAGCCGGGCTCTTGAATTCCCCACTTCACTCCGCGAAGCCTGACCAGTCGACTCACCACCATAGCCCGGCTTCTGCGAGCTAGCCACTCTCTCCCCACCGCGCTGCCATCTCCAAAGAACCAGCGCATACAGCACGGCCAACAATCCCACGTGATACGCCGCTTGCGGATCGCCTCCCAGCGTCATGGCCGCCATAGCCACTCCGAAGACAATGGCCGCCGAGAGGCTTCGCGTCCGCAGCATCCGGTCGGCCGCCCCCAGGGCCAGCGGCGTCCAGGCAGCCCCCACCAGAAACACCACGTTGCAAACCTGGTAGAGCACATTGCCGCAGAACGCATAGGAAAGCGCCGCCGCCATCGCCGCCGCCGGCGACGCCTTCCAGCGCCGAGCCAGTGCGTACGACGCCCCAAAGGCTAGCCCTACGTGGCCCAGCACATAGAGCCGCCAGGCCCAGGCTGGCCCGATGGGCAGGGCGAAGATCCAGGTGGGCGGGTAGAACAGGGCCGACGTGGGATTGGCCGCCAGCGGCACGCCCAGATTCTCGTACGGGTTCCACAGCGCTGGCGACCCCGCCGCAAGCTGCTCGCCCGTGAACTGGTAGAGCGGATAGTAGAAGTGCCCCGCATCCCGAAACACCCAAATCCCGCCCCCAAACAGCGCACCGCCAAACACCCAGACAAAAAGTCCGGCCACGGCAAGCCAGGCAATAAGATGAAATCGCCGCAAAACGTGGTACTCTGGCCCGTTGGAGTCCAGGCTTCAGCCTGCCGTCGTTGGTGTCCAGGCTTTAGCCTGCAAGTCACCCCGCTTTCCGCTTTCCAAGAGTCCATCCTAGGCGACCCCTCGCCCCCATTCAAGATGATCTCAAAGCGTCAGAGCCCCCCTGCTTCCCCTCATCCCATCTCGCCCCGCCTGGGACAAGAAACCACCCGACCACCGCCCCGGCGGCACTATTCAAGAGAACACCGCCGCATGCTTCGGTCGCTTCCGCTTCCGCAGCCGCCACACGTTCGCCCTGCCATCCACAAAACGGGCAGAGGATTCCTGCCGGTCGGATCGTATCCACAGGAATCAAGCGGTCACATTGGGGACAATTAACACCGGCCATGAAGGGCATTTTCTGCCGGCCGGCAGAACCATGCAAGCCACTAGTGCCGCAAATCACAATTGATGCCCCATGAATGCCGGACTTTGCCCAGACTGTCAAGAAACGCACGGCGACTGCGGTGAACATCGCGTGTGTTTCGCACTCAAGACACACATTGCTTGGGTTAGGGTCGCCCCGTTGGGGCTGGCCGGTTTCACGGGCCAAAGCCCCAGGGTTGCGCCACGTTCGCTAGGCTCACATGGCTCCACCCTGGGCTAGCTTAGGGCTGTGCCTTCGGCACGGTTCTTGTTCAGACCGTTGCCCAAGAAGGGCTGGAAGCTGTATTAGTCCCGAAGGGACGACCCTAAGCTAGCCCAGGGTGGAGTGGCGTGAGCGAAGCGAACGACGCGCAACCCTGGGATTGGGGGATTTCTGCATTGGTGAACCCCGAAGGGGTGGCCCTAAGCTGAGGCATTGCAGACAGAATGGGCGAAATCTCGCTTCGGTGGACCATCAATTGTGATTCGCGGCACTAGGCCGCGTCCATTCGACCTCTTGTTGACTCCCGGCACGCCGCCAATGACAATCAGGGGAATGACCAAATCCCAAACTTCCTTGAGGAATTCCCCAATGACCAACACGCGTCGACTCCCCCTTGCCCTGCTCGTCCTTCTCGCCCTTTCCCCGGTGGCCTTCGCTCAGCAAACCGCCACCGAAATCAAGGCCCTCCAGCCGGAAGTGCAGACGGCCGAGTGGGCGGTCAAATGGTGGATGCCCCGCCACGAGCAGAAGCTCAAAGAGAAGGCCGAGATGAAAGAAGTCGATCTGCTCATGATCGGCGACTCGATCACCCACGGCTGGGAAGGCCGCGGCAAGAAGGTCTGGGACAAGTACTACGCCAAACGCAACGCCCTGAACCTGGGCTTCTCGGGCGACCGCACCGAGCAAGTCCTGTGGCGGTTCGACCACGGCGAAATCGACGACATCGCTCCGAAGGCGGCCGTGGTCATGATCGGAACCAACAACACGGGCCACCGCCAGGACGACCCGGACGAAACGGCCGCCGGCGTCAAGGCGATCGTCGACCAGCTCGGCGAGAAGCTGCCCGAGATGAAGGTCCTCGTCCTGGCCATCTTCCCCCGGGGCGCCAAGGCCGACGACGGGCTCCGCAAAATCAACGACGCGATCAACGAGCGGCTCAGCAAGCTGGCCGACAACAAGCGGGTCTTCTACCTGGACATTAGCGATAAGTTTCTGGAAGAAGACGGCACGCTGCCCAAGTCGATCATGCCCGACCTGCTCCACCCGAACGAAGAAGGCTACGAAATCTGGGCCAAGGCCATGGAGCCCCTGGTCGCCAAGTTGATGGGCGAGAAGTGAGCCTTATCGAGCATGGTAGCAGGCACGCTCCGCCGTGCCGTCCGCCAAGCAAAACGACCAACGCCAAAACAACCGGCGGCAGGACGCGACCGCCACGAAACAGGTTGAAGTCTGAACTCCAACTACTTTGGGCTCACGTAGCCTGTGGACCGAGTTCTCGATCCGCCAATTCCGCGTTGAGTTGGCGAGCCTTTTCGTAATCCACCCGGGCTTCTTCAAGACGCCCGATTTGTTGGTAGAGCCGACTGCGATCGATAAACGGCGCGACCTGCATGGGCGCGAAGTTGATCGCTCGGCTGAAGCACCTCAGAGCCTTCTGCAATTCGCCCTCGGCAACGAACACGCGGCCGCGCCAGTGATGGTAGCGCCACTTGCGTGCGAGACCTTCACTACCCCTGCCCTTTTCGCGAATAAGGTATTCGAAATCGGCCGCCGCGTCGCTGTAGGCCTCGAGATAGAAAAGGACTCGCCCGCGAAGGAAAACGCCGTCCACATCGTCTGGGTCCAACTCCACGCACGCGCACGCGTCAGCGTGTGCACTCTCGAAATCGCCCAGGCCAAGATAAGCCTCACCGCGATGAAGATAGACTTCTTCGTCATCGGGATCTTGTTCGAGAGCCTCGCTAAAGCACTCCACCGCTTCGGCAAATCGGCCTTCGTTCAGCTGCAACACACCGACAGAGAACAAGTCGTCGGCCGAAGTAGTCGGGTTCTCCGGAACAGGAGGGCACTCTTCTTGCTGCCTCCTGCTGGAGACGACAGGATAGTCCACAACCCACTCGGGGCGGAGTTCCCCGAACCGGGAGTAGGTCGAATCCCCGGTCTTCTCCAGGTAACCAAGGCTCTTTCGGAAGAACGTCCTTACATCGGCTCGCAACCACTGGTCCCAGGTTCTCCCGTCGTCCTGCCGCGTCCAGGCGAACAGGGCCAAGGCGTAACTGAAGGCATCGAATCCGAGGTAGCCGAAGCGGGCAACATACCACGCTTCCCAAGTCCCGTAATGGCTGTTCGCATCGCGCAAGAACGAGTTGGCGGTGACGACCCCGAGGCCCTGAAACACGGTGAAAAGATCGGTCAAAGGCTCGTGATCTGGTTCGCTGCCGTGAAGATACTCATTCGACAACAAGATCGCGTGGGCGAGTTCATGGGCCAGCGTGGCTGCCAGCATCCCGGGATCAAGGAGACACCTCTCCTCCACGACGACCACATGCCGCCCTTCGTTTTCTCCGTAGTACCCAACATTGCCGCCTTCGCTTCGCACCTCCGGTGGAGAAGCCTCAGACCAAAAACACAAGTCCACGCTGTCGGCGGCCACCCCCATGTATCCACACAGCTGATCGAGCATCCGGCGAGCCCCGTCTTCCGTCGGCGCGTAGGGATCCGGAAAATGTTCGTCGGTGGGCAAAATGACTGGGCGTTCGGCCAGGTAACTCCAACCGAAACGATCCGTGAGCCACGCCATGCGACGTTCGATCCAGAGTTTTAACTCCGGCTGCACAGGACACTTTGGGCGAGTCCAGCCAAACACGCGATATCTCCCGCAAAGGCCACAGTAAGACACAACGCCCCATCTTATCGCCAGAGAAACGGCGAGTGAACAGCGCAAGATGGCATTAGGGAAAAAGAGTGCGGGGCCTTTGTCCGGGAGCATGCTGAAGGCTGGGCTCCAGCATGGAGCGTCAGACTCACGACGGTTTGCTCCCTTCCGACCTCCGCCGCCAGTTCCCACTGATCCCCCCGAGCACCAAGACCCCGAGCACTCCCCCGATGAAATAGGGCGGAAAGTCAGCCCATGTGAATCCGCTTCCCAACAGGGCCGCCCCGAACCTGGTTGCCCGAATCTCCATCAGCCACGGCGGCTTCCAGAGTTGCAGAAACTCCAACAGGCACGTAACGGCGGTGACCCCCAACGAAATCGGAACGATCCAGCGACGGTAGGGCAGCAGGACGAAACAGAAACTGATCCAGAAGAAGACGTAGGGAATGCCGCCTCCGTGATCTCGCCACCAAGAGGGCAGCGCGGCGCGGGTGCCGTCGTAGGCAAAACAGGCGATCACGGCGGCCAGGCAGAGCAGACCCGCGAAGAGCCGGTTCACATCCGGCGAGACAAGATTCGAGGGTTCGCGCATATCGTTGTAGGTTGACTCTCCCGAGTCGACCCAAGCGCTGCAGGCATGGGTCAAACCATTACTTCGCCGATTGAATGTGCGTCTGCGAAACTGGAGCGTCGACGATGGTTCGATGGTCGGCTCGGGAGAGCCAACCTACTGGCCTACGCTTCAAGCCTCGGCTCGGAGAGCCAAGCTACGAGGCCTGCTTCGGATTCCGCTTGGCCACCTGGATCTGGGCCCGGGCTTGGGTGATGGCGCGGTCGCGAATGGCCATCATCTCCGGAGAATGAGCCGGCTTCTGGCGAGCCGCATCGAGGGCTTCGCGCGCGGCCAGCTCGTCCAGTTCGGTTGCCGGCAGGGCCCGATTGGTCAGAAGCGAAACCTTGTCGCCCACCACCTCGACAAATCCGCCTTCCACGTAGTAGCGATCGATTCCATTGCCGGTATCGAGGCGCAATTCGCCGCAACCGAGCCGCCCGATCATCGGGCTGTGGCCCGGCGCCACGCCGACCTCGCCGTCAAAAAGGGGCAACGCAACGAAATGCGCCTCCGCCGATACGACGGTCTTCTCGGGCGTTACCACAATGCATTGAAGTTCGGACATGACTCAACCAATCGGTCTACAGCCTATAGCCTTCAGCCTACAGTCTCCCCTAGGCTTCCATCTTCTTGGCAGCTTCTTCGGCCTGCTCCACGCCACCCACGTACATGAAGGCCTCTTCCGGCAGGTGGTCCCATTTGCCGTCGGAGATTTCCTCGAAGCTCTTGATCGTCTCTTCCAGCGGCGTGATCTCGCCCGGCTTGCCCGTGAAGGGCTCGGCCACGATGAAGGGCTGCGAGAGGAACCGTTCCATGCGGCGGGCGCGATGCACGATCTGCTTGTCTTCTTCGGCCAGTTCGTCCACACCGAGAATGGCGATGATGTCCTGCAATTCGCGGTAGCGCTGCAGGGTCATCTGGACCCGCCGAGCACAGGCGTAGTGCCGTTCGCCCACGTATTGCGGATCCAACACGCGACTGCTGGAGGCCAGCGGATCGACCGCCGGATAGATGCCCTTTTCACTGATCGCCCGTTCCAGGTAGAGGAACGCGTCAAGCTGGCCGAAGGCCGTCGCCGGGGCCGGATCGGTGGGATCGTCGGCGGGAACGTAGACGGCCTGCACCGACGTGATCGCTCCCTTCGACGTGGACGCGATCCGCTCTTGCAAGGCGCCCATCTCCGTGGCCAGCGTGGGCTGGTAACCCACGGCCGACGGCATACGTCCGAGAAGAGCCGACACTTCGCTGCCCGCCTGGGAGAAACGGAAAATGTTGTCGACGAACAGGAGCACGTCGGCCCCGGTCGTGTCGCGGAAGTTCTCCGCCATGGTCAGCCCGGTGAGGGCCACACGCAAACGGGATCCAGGCGGCTCGTTCATCTGGCCGAACACCATGCAGGTCTGGTCGATGACGCTGCGGCCATCGGCCATCTTGGTCTCCTGCATTTCGACCCAGAGGTCGTTTCCTTCGCGGGTTCGCTCACCCACGCCTGCAAACACGGAATAGCCGCCGTGCTGGCTGGCGATACGAGCGATCAACTCGGTGAGAATGACCGTCTTGCCCAGACCGGCCCCACCGAACAGGCCCGCCTTGCCGCCGCGGACGAAAGGCGTGAGCAGGTCGATGACCTTGATGCCCGTTTCGAAGACCTCGGTTTTCGTGGTCAGATCGGTGACCTCGGGCGGATCGCGGTGAATGGGCCATCGCTCCTCGACCTGGACCTCGCCGCGACCGTCAACCGGTTCGCCCAGCACATTGAACACGCGACCGAGGGTGGCCTTACCGACAGGCACCGTCACCGGGGCACCCGTGTCGACGCATTCCATCCCTCGAACCAGCCCGTCCGTGCTGCCCAGGGCCACGCAACGGACACATCCACCGCCCAGGTGCTGCTGCACCTCGCCGGTCATGTTGATCTTCACGCCCTTGTTGTCGCTGACGATCTTGACGGCGTTGTAGATAGCCGGCAGGCTGTCCTCGGGATACGCGACGTCGAAGGTCGATCCGATGACCTGGGTGATGTGTCCAATGTTTGTCTTCTGCGCCGTGCTCATATTGGTCGCCTTGGCGTTCTCTGAAAAACTCAATTTGGTTGCTATTTACTGAGCGCGTCGGCTCCACCGATGACTTCCAGCAGTTCGCCGGTGATCTGCCCTTGCCGCGCCCGGTTGTAGGTCATCGTCAGGTTGGAGATGATCTGGTCGGCATTCTCCGTCGCCGCCTTCATCGCCATCATTCGCGCCACCTGCTCGCTCACCGCCGCGTCAAGGAAGCACTTGAAGAGTTTCGCCTTGAAACTCATCGGCACCACCTCGTCAAGGATGCTCTCCGCGGAGGGGAGGAAGTCGTACTGCGACTCTCCCGAGGGTTCCTCGTCCACATCGTCGCCAAGGTCGCCAATCGGCAAGAGAGTTTCGGCAACGGGATACTGTCTGGCGAGACTCTCGAACTTGGTGTAAACGACGTCGACACGGTCCAGTTGGCCCGTTTGGAACGCTTCGAGGTAGCGATTCGCGAGAACCTCAACTTCGGCGAACTGGGGCCGATCCTCGAATTCGGTGTACCCTTCGTCGGGTTTGATCCCGCGGAACCGCAAGCCTGAAATTCCCCGCTTCCCGGAAACCTCGAGACGGAGGTTCTCAGCCGCCGTATTCAATTCGTTCCACCGGGTGACAGCCGCTCGCAGAACGCCGCCGTTGTAGCCGCCGCACAACCCCCGGTTGGCGCTCAGAACCAGCAAACAGGCGTTGCGAGGTTCCTCACGCTCCTGAAGCAGAGGATGTTCGACCTCCAGCCCGCTGCGGGCGAGATCCCCTACGAGTTCGGTAATTCGGTCGGTGTAGGAAGCCGCTGCCAGGGCGCGGTCCATGGCCCGGCGGAACGTAGCCGTCGAAATCAACTCCATCGTCCGCGTAATCTTGCGAATGTTGCGGATCGACTTTCGTCGTTTATCAAGTGCTCTCGCTTTGGCCATCGGTCATGGGACACGCTCTCACATGCCCATCCTCTACTTGTGAAATCCGAAATCCGAATCTCGAAATCCGAAACAAATTCAAAGCACGAATATCTGAAACCTCCGATGTCGGCCCGTCTCCGTCATTCGAATTTCGAGCCTTCTGATTTGTTTCGGATTTCGCTTTTCGTGCTTCGTATTTCCTTACGCCAAACCTGTCTGCTTCTTCTTCGCGTACAGTTCCTGGTACTCGGCAATGACCGCCTCGAACTCGTCGTTCTTGTTGGTTGCCTTGTCGATCTCCACATCGCCGGCCTGCTTGATCTTGTCCCAGAGGTCCTGCTTCTGATCGTGGATGAATTCGAGCAACCCCTCTTCCCAGGCGGGCACTTCCTCGACGGGGACCTTATCCATGTGGCCGCGCGTGCCCGCATAGATGGCGAAGACCTGGTCAATCACGTCGAGCGGATTGTACACTCCCTGCTTGAGCAATTCCGTCATCCGGTAACCGCGATCCAACCGGGCCTGCGTGGCCGCATCGAGATCGGTTCCCAATTGGGCAAAGGCCTCCAGTTCACGGAAGGCCGCCAGGGCCAGACGCAGACCGCCGGCAACCCGTTTCATGGCCGGCACCTGGGCAGCACCGCCAACGCGGGACACGGAAATACCCACGTTCATGGCAGGTCGCTGGCCCGCAAAAAACAGGTCCGGTTGCAGGTAGATCTGTCCGTCCGTAATCGAAATCACGTTCGTGGGGATGTAAGCCGAGACCTCGCCTTCGAGCGTTTCCACGATGGGCAACGCCGTCAGCGAACCGCCCCCCAACTCGTTGTTGAGTTTGGCCGATCGTTCCAGCAGGCGGCTGTGGCAATAGAAGATATCGCCGGGATAGGCCTCGCGTCCGGGCGGACGCCGCATGAGCAACGACAGTTCGCGATAAGCAACAGCCTGCTTGGACAGATCGTCGTAAACGACCAGCGTGTGCTCGCCCTTGTACATGAAGTACTCGGCCATGGCACAGCCGGCATAAGGGGCAACGTATTGCAGCGGGGCGGGAGCACTGGCGCCGGCGAGGATCACCGTCGTGTAGTCCATGGCCCCTTCGGCTCGCAAGGTCTCAATCAACCCGGCCACGGTCGACTCTTTCTGGCCGACCGCCACGTAGAAGCACTTCACACCCGTGTTCTTCTGGTTGATGATCGTGTCGATGCAAATCGCCGTTTTGCCGGTCTTGCGATCGCCGATGATCAACTCGCGTTGCCCCCGTCCGATGGGAGTCATCGCATCAATGGCCTTGATGCCGGTTTGCAAAGGCTCCTTGACGGACTGACGATCGGCCACGCCGGGGGCCGGCGTTTCCACCGGGCGGCGGTCGGTGGTCGCCACCGGGCCCTTGCCGTCCAGCGGATTGCCCAGCGGATCCAGGACGCGCCCGAGGACGGCATCGCCCACGGGCACGCTCAGAAGCTGGCCCGTTGAACGCACTTCGTCGCCCTCGTTGATCTCAAGGTAGTCGCCGAGGATGATCACACCGACGGAGTTTTCTTCCAGGTTGAACGCCAACCCGTTCACTCCGCCAGGGAATTCGACCATCTCTCCAGCCATCACGCCGGAAAGCCCGTACACGCGGGCGATTCCGTCGCCGACTTCCAGCACGCGGCCGACTTCGCGGACGTCAATCTGCGAGTCGTACTGCTCAATTTCCTGCTGGATTACTGAAGCGATTTCGTCGGCTTTGAATTTCATGAGCGCTCCTGTCAATCATCTTCTGGCGCACATTCTCTAACTGTCTTGCAATCGAGCCGTCGTAGACGGTGTCGCCTACGCGAACGACGGCTCCGCCAATCAACGCCGGATCGGTCCGACGACGAAGGACGGGTTCACCAGAAATCACGGCCTCAAGGGTCTTGGCAATCGCCGCCGCCTCCGCGTCGGAAACCGGCGCCGCCGTGATCAACTCGACCGGCACACGCCCCCGAGCCTTGTCGTACACGGCATGGAACTGGCGATGAATCGCCCGGAGGCAATCCAACCGACCATGACGCGAAACGACCTTCAGGAAGTCCAGCATCAGTTTCGAAGCAACCGGCCCCAGCGTGCGATCGAGTATTCCGATCTTCTCTTCGTGGGAAATCAGGGCGGAGCCAAGCAACGTCTCGAATCGGGGTTCGCGGTCGAGGACGTCGACAATCAGCGACTCGAATTCGGACAGCACCGCATCCGCCGCACCGGCTTTTTCAGCCGCCCCGTAGAAGGCCTCGGCGTAAACGCTGCCGATTTGCTCACCTGCCACGTCGGGACTGAACTCAGCCGCATACTGGGCGTCGCTTGGTACGGACTTTTCAGCCATTATCTGCTCGCCCTAGTTCTTGCCCGGTTCCAGTTGCGAAAACTTGGTCACCGCCTCGTTGATCAGCGCGGTGTGCTCGGCTTCACTGAGCCGCTCGTGCACGATCTTGCCGGCCAGTTCAACGGCCAGGGTGGCGCTGCGTTCGGCCAGTTCCTTCAAGGCGCCTGACGTTGCCAACTCGATGTCCTCCACAGCGCGGCGTTTTTCGGCCTCGGCCTCTTCGCGAGCCTTCTGAAGGATCTGGTGGCCCGCGGTTTCCGCGTCGCGTTTCGCCTGATCGATCAACTGGCGAACCTCGTCGCCCGCAGCGTCGAGTTTCTTCTGGTAGCCCGCCAGAAGATCCTTGGCATCGGCGTTGGCCTTCTCGGCCGCCTGGATTTCGGCGGCGACCCGAGCCTCGCGTTTGTCGAGGCCGTCGGCAATCGGCCCCCAGGCGAACTTGCCAAGGATCAGGAACAGTAGAACGAAGATGACACCGGTCCAAATGCCCAGATTGGCCTTCAGATCCTTCGGTTCCAGGGGATTCAGATTCAGTTCTTCCGACTCGTGTCCCTCATGGCCTCCTGATTCATCTCCCTCATGGCCAGGTTCCACCTGCCCCGAGCTCTCCGCCGGTTCTGCGTGTTCGGCTCCCAGCGTGTGCGACATCGGGAAGACATACGCACTTACGGCAAGCACAACCAGCGCCAGCGGCACGATTCTCGCGACTCGCATACTCATCGTCGTTTTACCCCGATAGGGTCCCAAACGTCCGGCTACCAACAAGGTCGAGCGACAAGGCCTCACAGAAACCACACGCCCCGAAAGGGTGAAGGCATCCCAAGTTCAGCCTGCCGAGCCCGAGACCTACTTGAAGAACAACGTCAGCAGGCAGACGATCAGTCCGAAGAACGTGGCACCTTCGATGAGGGCCGCCGCGACGATCATCGCCGTGTTGATATTGCCGGCCACTTCCGGCTGGCGGGCCATGCTCTCGACGGCGGCGGAACCGATCTTGCCGATCCCATAGCCGGCGCCGATGATGATCAAACCGCAACCGAAGGCGGCGCCAAACGAGAACGAGAACCCTCCGCCGTCCTGGGCCATGGCAGGAGTCGCGTAAATGGCGGAGGCAACAAACACTGTTGCGAGCGTTGCTAGTTTGTTCACGGATCAACTCTCCTTGACGGTACGTGGAAGTTAGACTGTGCGGAACGGCGCCCCTAGCGGGCTGCTAGTGCTGATGGATGGCCATTCCGATAAATAGCGCCGACAGAAACGTAAATATGTAGGCTTGCAGAAACGCGACGAACAACTCAAGACAACTGATCGCAACCGCCCCGCCCAGGCTGCCCGCGGTGACACCAAGCCAGAGAATGATCATCGAGTGGGCCGTCGCCGTGATAAACGAAACAATCACCGCCAACACGAGGTGGCCGGCAAACATATTCGCCATGAGACGAACGGCCAGAACGGAGTGCTTGATGACCAGGCCGAGAACTTCAATCGCGAAGAGCATCGGTTTGAGAAACAGGAGCATCGGCCCGGGCACGTCCATGTGGGGAACCAGTCCCGTCCAGAATCCGACCGCCCCGTGAGCCTGCATCCCCGTAGCCAGTGTCATGGCAAACATGCAAGCCGCCAAAGCGCCGGTAACGACAATCGACCCCGTCGGCGATCCCATCCACGGGACCATTCCCAACAGGTTGCAGAACAGAACGAAGAAGAACACATTCCACAGGAACGGAAGAAAGCGATCGGCGTCCTTCTTCCCGATAGCCGGCTGGGCCACTTCGTTGCGAATGAAAACGAGGATCAACTCGAAGAAGTTCCAGAACCGCCCCTTGGGCGCGTCGCCCTTGCGCATCCGCCAAGCCAGCGGAAGAAAGATGGCGAGCATGAGAACGGCGGCAACCACCTCCAGCACCATGTACTTGGTAATCTGAAGCTGGTAACCAAAGATTTCAATTACCGGCAGATGTGCGTGACCCCAGGGAAAATGAAATCCCGGGGTGTCTTTCACATGACCAGCGATCTCTCCAAGATCAAACATTCTTCGTCGGCTGCGTTGGCACAGACTTATCCGTGTCCCGGTCGGACGTATCCAGGGAAGACAGGCTCAGCCAAGTTTCGAGGGATAACAACGCCGGGTAGAAAACCAAAAGATATATCAAGATTCCCGCTTCGGCTAGCGGTTCCACCGTGATTTGCAGAAGTATTCCGCCCGTCAACGGCACGCCCATGCGCGGAAGCATCCCCCCTAAGATTCTAACAACCAACAACTTAGGCCCGGGAAACGCCAGATTCCAAACCAGCGCAAGAAGTCCGCCGGAAAAACACAAGAAAGCTCCCGCCACCGATGCCGCGACACCCTCGGCTCCGCTGACGACCCACGCGACCGCACCAACAGGCAACAAAAGAGCCATGGTAGCGACATACAACACGATCGCGTGAACGAGAAATCCTCCTCGAACAATCCGCTGACAAAGATCGGAATTGGCACTCATAACGCCGGGGTCCCCAGCCGTTGTTCGTTCCGCGAGACAGAAGAGTTCCCGCTGCCTCGCCCGCATGCCGAGGGAAGATCGCATGACGAAATTGTAACAGATTCACACAGACAAAGAACCGTGATTATTCTCTCCGTTTCGACGCGTTTTCCTGCTCGCCGATCCGCTTTGCAAACTGCACGAGATGGACCATGCCGGCAACCATGCCAAAAATGGCGCCTAGAATAACGCCCGCTGGAAGCGTGCCAAGCCAACGATCCACGCCCAATCCCAGCAACGCCGGAACCACCATCTCAAGCGAAATCGCGATAGTCTGATAACCCCAGCCCCACGCCTTGGCAAGGAGCGATCGTTCGTCATTTCTGTCATCCACCGAAGACAAGCACCTCCGCGTCGGGTATCAAGCAAACCTGCCATCGAGTCGTGAACTCCGCTCGAAGGATACCCTCCGTCAGGTCCGGAAGACAAGAGCTCGCCCTCGACAAGCATAGCCTGAGAAACAGGTTAGCCCCCCCGGACGCAACACGAGGCCATGAAACAAAGGCCCGCGCCCCCATATCTCCCAGTTCCAATGCAGGCTCGATGCCGTGACACGCCCCCCCATCTGGAAAGGACATAACGAGCCCCAGTAGCCCCCCCAGACTCTCGCGGCCCGTGCCGCTCCCAACAAAGGGGTTGGCCGCAGCCGAGAAGAAACCACCTTCCAGCCCGAAAGCGACGACATGTTTTCGACGGAAGAAGAATGGGCGTTTTTCGCCCGAAACAGGACAAACTGCGCCCCAGCCTTACCCCACCCACTATAGGGAGACATCCTTTTTTTACGTTTTCGTTCCAAGCCAATACGCAAATCACAACAACTTGCTACAAAACATGTTACAACAACCAAGCCAAGGAGCACAGTTTCAGCGAAACACTCCAAATCGTTGCATTGTATCGACCCAGCGATTAAAATCGAATGTGCAGGAACTGCCCGTCCTGCCTGTCATTTATATGTCAGGCGCCTACCGGCGACGGGCCTGCAAGCTCCGAAGAAATCCGGCATTTCTTAGGGATCCTAACCAGGGGGAAGACGCCCTGGTTGATCTTTCAAGAACACCACCCCGCAAGGGGGTAGTGGTAGCCGAAGCGGGCATCGCCCTCCCCATGCTTAGGCAGATGCGGTTTCCTTCGTGGCATGTCAACGGCCAAGGATGGTCGGCATAGAAGAGGCAAATATCTCGGTCACGGATGGGACCGTACGACAACATTGACCTAACCCCATTGCCGCTCCCGCCCCCAGCAAGCGGCCCCCCCCGGAGGTGACCCCTGTGATCACTGCTGCGAAACTCAGGTCGCACACGGTCAAAGATCTTGCTGCCTCAGCCAAGAAAAAAGGAATTCCAGGCTGGCACGCCATGCGAAAGGAAGAGCTGGTCAAAGCCCTCGTCAACAAAGCCCGAAGCGACGAAGCCAAGAAACGGCGAACCAAGGGCTCCAACGGCTCTCCCGAAGCCGTCAAGGCCGTTCCCAAACGATCTAACGGAAGCTCGCCTAGAGCCGCCAGCACTTCCACAAAAGGCTCGAACGGCAGCACGAACGGCAACGGGAAACACTCCGCCAACGGCGCGACCAAGTCGAAACCCAAGCGTTCCTACCGCACCGAACGCCGCCTTCGAGAAATTCGTAGCCAGATCACCCAATCCAAAGATCTGTCCTTCCGCTCTAACGGAAACGGTGAGGAGTACGAAAAAGACCGCGTCATCGTCATGGTCCGCGATGCCTACTGGCTCCACGCCTATTGGGAAATCACACGCCAGAGCGTGTCCCGAGCAAGGGCTGCCCTGGGCCAGCATTGGCACGGTGCGATCCCCGTCCTCCGACTCTACGAAATGGCCAACGACAGCACGACCAACTCCGAACGCAAGGTCGTTCGGGACGTGCAAATCCACGGCGGCGTCAACAACTGGTACCTCGACGTCGACAATCCTCCCATGGGCTTCCAGGTCGATATCGGGTACTTGACCGAGGACGGGAACTTCCTGGGCCTCTCACGCAGCAATGTTGTGGTCACCCCCCAATCCGGCTCGGCCAGCTCCGGCGACGGCAATTGGGACGGAGTCGCCGAAGATTTCGATCGAATTTACGCCCTCAGCGGCGGCTATGACCAGAACGGCGGAAAATCCGACCTGAAAGCCCTCTTCGAAGAACGCCTCCGCCGCCCCATGGGCTCCCCCATGGTCACCCGCTTCGGTATGGGCGCTCAGAGCTTGAATCGAACCAGGCACCAGATCCCCTTCAACGTCGATGCGGAATTGATCGTCCACGGTGTGACCGACCCCCGAGCCCATGTCACGCTCAAAGGCGAGCCCGTTCGGATCGAATCGGACGGCACCTTCTCCGTTCGCCTCAATCTGCCCGACCGGCGCCAGGTCCTTCCCGTCGTGGCCAGCAGTGCCGATGGCGTGGAACAGCAGACCATCGTCCTGGCCGTCGAGCGAAACACCAAGACCATGGAACCAATCATCCGCGAACCGGACGTCTGAGGTTCGCCACCACTCGGTTCCCCACGATTCATCGCGAGGGCTTTCGGCCAACGGAAGTGTCGAAAGCCCTTTTTTCGTCGCGCCGTGGTCCCCACTTCCCTGAAATCCCGTTGAGCGTATACACTTAGGCACGTGTACCTCCCCTCCGTTAATCGCAATCCCATCCCGATACCCCCCCTCGGCCGTATCGGCTCCCGGCGACAAGCATGTCCGACGACATCTCCCATATCCTCCAGTCCTGGCACTTCGAGCCCGATCAGCCCATGGTGCGCGTCATCCGCGGCGAGGACGGACGCGAAAAAGTCCAGATGCGAGTCGACCTGGGAGTTCTCCAGATGGAGATGGCCGGGCGCCCCGACGGGCAACGCCCCTTCGGAAGCGAGTCCCTTCTCGAACACTACCGACGCGAACAGGAAACCTACGAGTCCGCCCACCTTGACTCGGCCCCCTTCCAATTGGAACACGAAGCCTGCGCCCAGCTCTGGCGGGAAGGCGTCCAGTATTACCACCGCTATCTCGCCTTCTGGATTCTCGAACTCCACGAACTCTGCGCCCGCGACACCCGACGCAACCTCGATCTGTTCGAATTCGTGCGTCGCCACGCCCCCGAAGACCGGATCAAGTTCCACTTCGACCAATGGCGTCCCTATGTCACGATGATGCACACCCGAGCCGTAGCAACCCCCCTCCTGGACGCAGGACACCTCGCACGGGCACTTGAAACCATCGATCAGGGAATCGAACAGGTCCACGAATTCCTCGACGACTACGACCTCACGGACAAGCAGGAAGAATGCGAGGAGCTGCAAAATCTGGAACGGTGGCGGGAAGAGGTCCTCACCGAAAGCGACTGGGAACAGGAGTCGGAACCTGCCGCACGGCTCGAACTGCTCAAGCGTCAACTCCGGGAGGCGATCCAGAACGAGGCCTTTGAAGAAGCCGCTTCCCTCCGCGACGAGATCCGCCGCCTTTCCGAACAACCGCCCGACGAATTCTAAGCCGGATTGATCCATCAGAAAGAAACACTCGTGAGATTGATACGTCATTTGGATGATCTTCCGGCCGACCTTCGTGGCGGTGCGGTGAGCGTGGGAAATTTTGACGGCGTCCACCTTGGTCACGCGAGGATCATCGATCGCCTGATCCACTCGGCCCGAGCCCATGGCGGTCCCGCGGTGGCCTTCACCTTCGACCCCCATCCCGCCATCATCCTCCGCCCCGACCGCGTCCCCCCGCCCCTGACGATCACGGAACGAAAGGCCAAGCTGCTCTGCCAGCTCGGTGTCGACGCCGTCGTGGCCTACCCGACCGATCGCGACTTCCTCGACCTTTCCGCCCGCGACTTCTTCGACCGGATCCTGGTCGACGCCATGGACGCCAAGGCCGTCGTTGAAGGCCCCAACTTCTTCTTCGGCCACGACCGGCAGGGCAACGTCCAAGTCCTCGGCCAGTTCTGCGCAGGCTCGGGCATCGACTTCGAAGTCGTCGACCCCTACGACCTCGACGGCCGGATCATCTCCAGCTCCCGGACCCGCCAGTGCCTGGCCGAAGGACAGGTTGAAGAAGTAGCCGCCATGCTGACCGAACCCTACCGCGTCCATGGCATGGTCATCCACGGCGCCGGGCGCGGGGCAACCCTGGGCTTTCCCACGGCCAACGTCGACATGGTCCCCACCCTGCTTCCTGGCGAAGGCATCTATGCCGGTCGGGGATACGTGGAAGGGCAACCCATCCCGGCCGCCATCAGCCTCGGTCCCAACCCCACCTTCGATGAAAACCAACGCAAGCTCGAAGTCTTCCTCCTCGACTTCGACGGCGACCTCTACGGCCAGCTCGTCGAAGTCGACTTCCTCGCCAAGCTCCGCGACGTGGCTCGCTTCGACTCCGTCGACGCCCTCCTCGCCCAGATGGATCGCGACGTGGAAGCCACGCGGCGGATTGTGACAGGGGAGGCTGTAGGCTGAAGGCTGTAGGCTGCAGGACGCAAGAAAGAGGCAAGGTACATAGTAGCCATCGCGCCCCGCCGTGATGAACGCCCAGCCGAGAAAGCCGGGCTCTTCAATGAACCACGTCGCACGGGGCAACTGGCCCGTTGAGGAGCCACAGTAGCCCGGCTTTTGCCAAACAGAAATCGCCTCCTCAGCCCGTTAATCCTGGAAAAGATCCATTTAGGAGAGTTTTTGTGAGCGAAGCTGAACAAGTGACGCAGGTTGACTGGCCCCGGTTTGTCGAATTCATTGCCGGCAAGGAGAAGATCCTGCTGACGACCCACCATCGCCCCGATTGCGATGCCGTGGGCAGCGAACTGGCCATGTACCTCGTCCTCAAGCGGCTTGGCAAGGAGGTGATGACCTCCAATCCCTTCGAGGTGCCTCCCAGCCTCCAGTTCATCGACCCCGACGGCGTGCTCCAGCACTTCAGCAAGGTGCCCGAAGACTACCTCCAGTCGGCCGACTTGCTCCTCATCCTTGACACCAGTGCCTGGGCCCAACTGGGCGACATGGGCGATTGTATCCGTGCCTTCCAGGGCGACATCGCCGTCATGGACCACCACGTGAGCGGTGACGACCTCGGAGCCACCCTCTTCAAAGAAACGACAGCCGAGGCCACGGGCCGGCTCGTTTTCGAAGCGGCCGAACACCTGGGCGTGGAGGTCACGCCCGACATCGCCACTCCCGCCTTCGCCGCCCTGGCCACCGACACGGGCTGGTTCCGCTTCTCCTCCACCACCGAACGAACCTACGAACTGGCCGCAAAGCTCGTCGCCGCCGGGGCCCAACCCGACCAGATCTACAAGGATCTCTACGAGTGCGAAACTCTCGCCCGGATCAACCTCACCGGGCGCGTCCTGGCCAAGACCCGAACCGAACTTGACGGACGCCTCATCCACACCTGGATCAGCCTCGACGACTTCGAAACCTGCGGCGCCCTGCCCGGCGACAGCGAAGACCTCATCAACATGACCCTCGCCGTCGACGGCACCCAGTTCGCCGTCATCTTCGTCGAACAGGTTACTGGCGGCTACAAGCTCAGCTTCCGCAGCCGCTGCGATCTCGACTGCAGCAAGATCGCCGGCCAGTTCAACGGCGGCGGCCACAAGAAAGCCGCCGGCGCCTTCGTCCCCGCCAAGACAATCGAAGAAGCCCACTCCCAAGTCCTCGGCTACGTCCGCGAGGTGATGCAGTAACAGCCCCTTGGAGTGCGATGACTTGCCATCGCTTTCATTCCTCCCTCCAATCAGCGTCCCTCGGTGATGATCAGCGGTTCAAGTGTATGAAGTTGTAATGACCCCCAGTAGAGACAGAAATGGGGTCCTGGAACACACGCTCCCGGACAACCCAGCTTTCGTTTGCGGTTCTTTCCGCAGGGCTCTAGAATAGAGGTGAAGGCTCCCTATCTCGGAGAAACCGATCATGGCGACCGTGACAGACATTGGGACACTCCTCGGACAGACTCCCGGCGTTTGTGGCGGGCGTCTCTGCATCGCCGGAACGGGGGTGTCCGTGCGTCGGATTGTTGGGTGGTATCAACTCGGTTGGTCTCCCGAAGAAATCGCCGATCGCGTCGGACATATCTCCCTGGCGCAGGTCTACGCGGCTCTCGCATATTATCACGCCAATCGGGATGCCATGGAGGCCGAAATCGCTGCCGAAGAGGCGGAGTGTGATCGGCTGGAACGGGAGCATCGCGTCAGGAAAGAAGAATCGTGAAGATCCGATTCTACTTTGATGAAGACGCAATGGATAAAGCGCTTGTCCGCGCACTTCGCGCCCGCGCTGTTGATGTGGAGACAGCGAACGAAGCAGGGATGATCCACCGCGAAGATCGTGACCATCTCCGCTATGCCACTTCCCAGTCGCGAGTATTGTACACATTCAACATGGGGCATTTCTGCGCAATCCATTCGGAATTCCTTGCCGATGGCATACCCCAAGCGGGCATTGTTGTTTCTCGGCAGCAGCAATACTCTGTTGGAGATCAGATGCGCCGACTGCTGAATTTGTCGCACCACAAGAACGCGGAAGAGATGCGCAATCGCCTTGAATTCCTTAGCGATTGGGCCTAAATGGCGTTGTTTGAAGTGAGGGGGGAAGCCATGCGTTCGTACAGGATCGGCCTAGCAACGTCCGTCGTTCTTTTTCTGGCAACTCTCGCTGCGGAAGGACGTACCGAGCCTCGTCAACTCGAAGCCGACGTCTGCGTCTACTGCGCCACCCCCTCCGGCATTCTCGCTGCCGTGGCGGTGAAGCGGGAAGGCCGCCAGGCGGTCATTGTCGAGCCCGGCCGCTGGGTCGGCGGGATCCTCGGCGCCGGACTCAAGCCCACCCAGGATTGCCCTAATATCCACGCCACCGGCGGGCTGACACGCGAACTGATCACCACTCTCGGCCAGCCGATCCTTGAAGAAGACGACCGGCAGGTCCGCGGCCATGTCAGCATGCGCGAGCTGAACCCGGGCGACATCCGCCGCGACTTCCTCGACCTGCTCCAGAAACACGACATCCCGATCGTTTACGAGCACCGCGTCGCTTCCTGCGACAAGGTCGGTCTCGCCCTTCGCTCCGCCACCTTCGACCTCGCCCCCTTCGACGACCTGGGCTGCCCCGTGGCCGAACCTCAGAAGCGGGACTCGCTCCGCGTTACCGCCAGGATCTTCATCGACGCCAGCTACGAAGGCGACCTCATGGCCGCGGCCGGCGTCAGCTACCGCGTGGGCCGGGAATCGCAGGAGGAGTTCGGCGAGGAACTGGCCGGCGTCCGCCCGCCCATGGAAGAAGCCCCCATCGACCCCTTCGTCGAGCCCGGCAATCCCAAGAGCGGACTGCTCAAGTGGGTCGAGGTCGACAATGGCGGACCCATCGGCTCCGCGGACGGCTACACCCAAGCCTACAACTACCGCTACTACACGACCGACGATCCCGAGCACCGCATCCCGATCACGCCGCCCGACGACTACGATCCGGCCGACTTCGAGCTCGTCGGGCGCTACGTCGAATACCTGGCCAAAACGATCGAGGACTCGCAGGAACTGGAGACCCGGCTCGCCCGCATCTTCCCCGGCTGGAACAACTCGGGCGTGTGGAACTACCACCGCGACTCCCTGTTCAGCATGGCCCCCGTCGGCATCAGCCATCTCTACGCCGGCGGCGACTACGCCACCAAGGCCCGCATCTGGAAAGAACACCAGAACTACCTCCGGGGACTGCACCACTTCATGAGCACCGATCCGCGGGCGCCGGAGTCGTTTCGCCGCAAGACGGCCGCCCTCGGACTCGACGGTCGCCACCACGGGGAAACCCACGGCTGGCCCCATCAGCTCTACGTCCGCGTCGCCCGCCGCCTCGCCGGCCGCTACACGATCACCGCCCACGACGTCTACAACCGCACCACCATCGACGACCCCATCGGGCTGGCCCAATACGGCATCGACACCTACCCCGCCCGCCGCATCTGGTTCGAGCGGGACGGCCAGGTCTACGTGGGTCTGGAAGGCAAGATGTTCGTCGGCGGCGCCCGTGGCCCCACGAACGTCCCCTACCCCGTCCCTTATCGCGCCATCACACCCAAGGCCGACGAGTGCACGAACCTGCTCGTTCCGATCTGCTTCTCGGCCACGCACCTGGGCTACGCTTCCGCCCGCATGGAACCGGTCTTCATGATCTGCGGCGAATCGGCCGGCATCGCCGCCTGCCACGCCCTGGATGAGAACACGACCGTCCAGCAGATCGACATGCCCGCCTATCGCCAGGCCCTCGAGCAGGCCGGTCAAACCCTAGTATGGACCGAAGAACTGGCCGAGCAAGCCGAGGCGGCCCGGCCCAATCCCTACTCCTTCGAAACCCTCTGCCGAATCTGCGACAAGGACAGCAACAAGCTCGTTTCCCAAGACGAATGGAACGCCGAGAAGCACGGTTGGGAGTGGCTCTTCCCCATCATCGACAAGAACGCCGACGGCCAGATCAACCCCAACGAATACGCCGCGTTCCAGGAGTACAAGAAACAAAACCCCAACTGGCATAAGCTCCGCGAGCAGGGGTCGTAGGGTGCGGCCAGAGCGGACCACTTCATCGACGTAACTCAACCAAACACGACTCCACCATCAAAGCTCTTGCATGGTCAGAAACCGAGCGCCGGCCCACCGTGAGCGACGCCCCATTCCAAACCGTCCGCATTGCAGCCTTCAAACGCAGCAATGCGGATCGGTGAGTTGGAGACCGGGATATGGTGGGCCGCCGTTCGCCTGTTGACGCTTCAAGCCGACGCGGAAATGGAAAGCGAGTGATTCGGCAAGGGCTAGGGGAGATGGCTCACTCTGGCCACACCCTACATCCTTTCTTCCGTCACCAGGTCAATGACGACATCTTCCTCGGCTTCAATCGACTCAATCTCTCGCAGCCGTCCCAACAGATTCTGATTCTCGAACCTCGCGGGCAGACTCTCAAACGACTTCCGAAAGTCCCTAAGCCCGTAGTGTTGCGGGATGACCCATGTTTCGCCGTGGGCCTGTTCGGGAACGACGTAGGCCATCTGAAGGCGCCGCAGGGCCTCCGCTGCCCTTTGCCGATCATAGACCTTGGTAACAACAACGGTGGTCGGCTTGTAAAGCCCTCTCCGATACGCCTCAAGCCAGTAGTCGACGCCGAAGGCGGAGCCAAGTTCATGAACCTCTCCGGTGTTTCGATCCACCAGCAATCCGGACCAACCGGGTGCAGGGAGATCCTCCATCCGCCCGGTCTCCTGGTGCTTTCGACTGTCCGTCCCGAAGTAGAAGCCGAACTCGCCCTCCCGAGCCGTATCAGCGAGAACGACGAAGTCGTCCTCAATGTACCTTTCGGCAAGTTTCAAAGCTTCGGCAGCATTCATCGAGAATCCAGGATACAATCCGACCAAGTAATCTGTTGGACGTGGCGTAAACTATCCCAAACTCGCCCGCCCGTCAATCGGAACGCCTCTCTCCCCTTCAGCCTCGACTTTAACTCAAAGTGAAAAGGACCACGCTTTCGAGAGCTGCGGACTCCCTGAAATGCTGGCTAGGGCAGGAGACTGAAGACTGTAGGCTGTAGGTTCCTGATGCGAGGTTGATTGGGGTGGAAATCCGATTCTGATGCGACGAAAAGTCCTGTTTTGCAGTCCTTCAGTCTTCGGCCTTCAGTCTTCGGCCTTCGGTCTTCGGTCTTGTCTCCGCCGTCATTCGTTTTCACTTTGAGACTTTAAGGTGGCGTGTCGCCCGCCATATCTTGACACCCCAGCTGTCTCGACTAGATTGGCAGGGGTCTGCTCGTCCGGTGAAGCTGGCCCGAGCGGTGGAGCGTGGTGGGTGCTTTGGGCTCATCACGGCGGAGCGTGATGGCTACTATAACGGAACGGGTGAGTGATGATGCTTGCGGTGGAAACGAAGGGGCTGACGCGCTGTTTTGGGCCGCTCCGGGCGGTGGACGGGCTGGACTTGCAGGTCGAAACGGGGCAGTTCTTTGGGTTCCTCGGGCCCAACGGGGCGGGCAAGTCGACCACGATCAAGATGCTCACGGGGCTCTTGGCGCCGAGCGCGGGCTCGATGCGGGTTCTGGAGACGGACCTGGCCGATACGGACGCCTCGCGACAGATCAAGCAGCGGATCGGCGTGGTGCCGGAGGATCTGGCGTTGTTCGACAATCTGACGGCCCGGGAGTATCTCACCTTCGTGGGGCGGATGTATCTGCTGCCGCCGGAAACGGTGAGCCAGCGATGCCAGGAACTGCTGGCCATGATGGATCTGGACCGGGATGAGAAGAAGACCACGCTCGAATACTCGCACGGCATGAAGAAGAAGCTGGCCCTGGCGGCCGCCTTGATGCCAAACCCTGACCTGTTGTTTCTGGACGAGCCCTTTGAAGGGGTCGACGCCGTGGCCTCGCGAATGCTTCGCGATATGCTGCTTCAGTACGTCAAACGAGGCGCCACCGTGTTTCTTACTTCCCACGTGCTGGAGATCGTGGAGCGGTTGTGCAGCCACGTGGCAATCATCGCCCAGGGGCGGCTCGTGTTTCAAGCGTCGATGGACGACGTACGTCAGAAGGGGACGTTGGAAGAGCGGTTTCTCGAAGCCGTCGGCAACGGACAGGCAGAGAAGCAGAAGCTGAGTTGGCTGGAAGAGTAGACGCAGTTGTTGGGGTTCAGGGTTCAGGGGTCGGGGTTCAGGAAAGCCGTATACACCGAAGGTGTTAGATTCCTCAGCCCGGCGTCGCGCAGCGCACGCTGGGATCCGACAGGCCTTCCACCTGTACCCCGCAGGGGTTCAACAAGACGATTCCGGCAGCGCGTTGCCACGTTTCTCGAACCCCTTCGGGTGACAGACCACCCTCCGACACGGTTCCCTGTGTGCTGCCTCCTGCCCCCTGAATCCTGGCCCCCAACAACTGACAACCTCCCCAGCCCGGCGCAGCTCATACCTTCACCCCAATTGCATCGCGGCAGGCCCGGCGGTGGTGGAGAAGAATTGGGCGGTGGGTTTGTGCTGGGGGAAGGCGGTGAGGTACACGTCACGCCAGGCTTGTTGGAATTCGCTTTCCTGGGCTTGGCGGACCAGGGCCCAAACACTGCCACCGAAGCCGGCTCCGAAGGCGCTGGCCGCGATGGCGCCCTGGCGTCGTGCTTCGGCGGCCAGGTAGGTGGTCTCGGGGATCTGATTGCCCAGGAGTTTTTCGGCCGCTGATTGAGACTGGTCGACCGTGCGGCCGAAGCGGTCCAGGTCGCCGGCCTGGAGGGCGGCGACGGCTTCGGGCTGGACCTGTTCGTTCTCTTCGCAGAAGTGGTCAAAGCGGGTGAGCAGTTCGGTTCGGTCTGCGTCGAGACCGTCGAGGGATACGGTCTCAAGAGCCTGTCGCACCTGGGCCGTATCGCCCTCACAGGAGGCAAGGGCGGCGGCCAGGTGGGGATCGGAATGGTCCGAGCCACGATTCCAGGCCTCGCAGGCGAGGCTGGCCAGGCGGGAGGCCCGATTGTAGGCCTCCATGGCGGCGCCCGTCTTCTCGGCCACGACGCCACTGGAGGCAATCACAAAGGTGCAGTCCCGGGGCAGAGCGACGTTGAGGAGATGCCGGGCCGGGCAGTAGGCGTACTGGCCGAGCATGCCGGCCTGGCAGCAGAGGATGGCCGTATGGTCTTCGCTCCCGCCGGCCGTGCCGACACCGCGATCGCCGGCGAGGGCACCGAAGTTCTGCCCGTTTTCGTTGGTGGCCAGGTAGGCGGCCAGCTCGATCAGGCCCGGCACGTTCGCTCGGAAGGCGGGCATCTCCCACACGCGGTTCGCGTCGGCCAGGGCCAGGAAGAAGGCGATGATCATGGCGCTGGAACTGCTCATGCCCGAGGCGGACGGGAGGTCGCTGCCGAAGGCGATCTCGGCCCCGCGATCGGCCTCGGGGAAGTTCCGGACCAGGCGTCGGGCGACCGTCATCGGGTAGTTCGACCAATGGCCGAGGGTTGGCACGAGATCGGCGTCGAGGGGGAACTCCATCGTCTCGCCGTGGCAGACGTCGGTGACGCGAACGAGGCGGTCTCCACGAGGGGAGAACGCGATGACAAAGCCCTGTTCGGCGGCGGCCACGAGACTGGAGCCGCCACAGTAGTCGGTGTGCTTGCCAAGGACTTCGATCCGACCGGGGACGAAGAAGGCCGCGGGGGCTTGGGGCGACGGATCGCCCAACGCCGCGGCCGAGCGAACGAGCAGATCGGCCTTCGAGCCGGCCCACTGCTCGCGCAAGCCAGCTCGAATGAAGCCTTCTTGGAGGGCCGCGAGATCGGAGAAGTCGTGGCAGTCGCGTGAGGAATGACTCAGAGACAATTTTGGCGTTTCGGCTTACTGGGGTGATTTTGGTGAACAGGAGTCAACGGAGTTAACAGAGTCGAGGCCAATTCAAGACCGTGCGTCGGCACGTCCTGAAAAACACAGCCAATAAGCGGTAGTAGAAGTTGATGACCAATCCGAGGGAAATTTGGAAAGAGCAGAACACCACAGAGGGCACTGAGGACACAGAGGAATATCTAAATGGACTTGCGTGATTCCCGGAAATGCCTTCCCCTTCGGCACTGCTTGCCCACACGCCGGGAGGACGTGTCTCCAAGGATCCAGGGATTCTGCGACGTGTGGGCAAGCAGTGGCACACGGTCTCCTAGAATCGTACAAGGTCATTTAGAGTACTGGTTTCATTCTTGAGGATTTCGGAGTCGAAACTAATCAGAGAAGACTGAGGAAACGAAGAAATCGCCTCTGTTATCTTCGTTTCCTCCTGTTCCTGTCAATTCCCGGATCGTCCCCGAGCGGGAAATCACAGTCGCACCTCCACGTCGGCGAGACGTTGTTTGACCGAGGCGATGTCGCGGCGTCCGGTCATGTCGAGCACGCCGGCGCGAATTTTGACGACGGAGAAGGGCTCGGCGAGGCGATCGATGGCATACTGAACGGCGTCGGTGATTTCCAGCTCGCCCCGGGCGGAGCGGGGGATCCGGCGGCAGGCCTCGAAGATGGAGGGCCCGAAACGCCAGCAGTTCATGCTCACCCAGACTTCGTCGCCCAGGGCGGCCAGTTGCTCGTCGCTGGGTTTTTCGGTGATGCGGATCAAGTGTCCGGTCTTGTCGTCGATGAGCCCCGCCCCGAACCGCCCTACCCTTTCGGCCGGGATGTTGCTCTGAGCCACCAGGGTCGCCCGTTCAAACAGGGCCGTGCCGCAGCGGTCGAGTTGGCGGAGGGAGGCGAGGGCCTCGCGGGGGTAGTAGTTGTCGGAATTGATGACGAGGAAGGGGGCGTCGCCTGCAAAGTTTTCGGCGGCGGCCACGGCGTCGGCCGTGCCGTTGGGGGCCTGCTGGACGGCAAAGTGGACGGCAACCCTCTCGGGCCGGGCCTCTTCTTCGTAGTAGCGGCGGATCAACTCGTGATCGGGGGCCACGACAAGGCAGACGTGGCGATAGCCGGCGTCGGCCAGGTTGGAGAGGACGTAGTCGAGGAAGGGCCTGCCCACGGGGATGAGGGCTTTTACGCCTGAGTCGGCGGCGTCGGCCTGATCAGCGTCGAGTTGGGCATCGCCGTCCGCCTGGCGCATGCGGGTTCCGAGCCCCCGGGCGAGGATGACGGCTTTGGTCATGGGCGTGTTCATGGAGTTTGATTATGGCGGTTTGGGGGGCGGTTGTGAACCGGAAAAGAGCGAGGAGAAAGAGAGGACCACGGATGGCACGGATGAGGAGGGAAGTGGGAGAGTCCCGTGTTGCCCGGGCGGAATGAACCGCAAAATATCGAACAAGGAACCGCAGAATGATGAAGGTGAAGAGGAGGGCTGGGGACAACCCAGATTTCATGGATGCCGGGGAAGAACGGGGAGGATTCTCCTTGCCAAGGCAACACCACGATCACGCCCCGCCAGATCACTCTTCACCGCTGGCGCGGTCGACACAACGTAGCCCAGGGTCAGCGCCAGCGGCGCAGCCGCCGAGCGCCACCCTGGGTATCGATCCCCGGATCCCCCTTCTACGCTGAAAGCGTTGCACACTCCACCGGCGGTTGGGCGTCGCTTCACGAGAGGACGCGTCTTGCGAAGGCGACGCGAACAATGGAGATCCTCTTGTTGCCAAGGCAACACTGAGGATTTTCCGAATGCGGGTTGCGGAATGGAACATGGCCTGCGGAAAAAATCCTCAGTGCCACCCGGGATGTGTGGAAACAGTTACCCAGGGTGGTATTTGACAACCGCCCGGGGCAGGACTAGGCTGATCGGTTGTTTTGAAGATAGCGGCCCCCCTTGCAGGAGAGTGCGATGAAGAGGACCCTTGCCCTGATTTTTGTCACCGCTCTGATGGTTGCGACAGCCCGAGCGGATCATCCGGTGCGTTTCGACGTCAAGGTGCTGGCGGTGGATGCGAACGAGGGCTGCGACATCGCGGACTTCGACGGCGACGGGAAGCTGGACATATCGGCCGGTCGCAACTGGTACCGCAACGGTGAGTGGGTTCCGCGCCCGGCCCGGATCCTTGAGGACAATTCCGGCTACGTCCGTTCCAACGGCGAATGGGCCTACGACGTGAACGGCGACGGCCGGCCCGACGTTGTCTCCATGGACTTCCTGTCGAGCGAGGTCTACTGGTACGAGAATCCGGGCGGCGAGAAACTGCTGCAAGGGTACCTGTGGCCCAAGCACCTGCTGGCCGACACGGGCTGGGCGAACAACGAGGTGAGCTACCTGGTCGACCTCACCGGCGACGGCAAGCCCGAGTGGTTTTCGAACCAGTGGAACAAGAAGAACCCGACCGTGATCTGGAGCTTCACGACGGAAGAGCGGGACGTGGAGGTCGCCAAGGGCCGCAAGACGGAGACGGTTCGCCAAACGGTGCCGGCGTTGGTGGGGCACACGATCGCCGATCTGAACGGTCACGGGGTCGGTTTTGGCGACATCAACAACGACGGACGAGACGACATCCTGTTCGGGCTCGGCTGGCTTGAGAAGCCCGCGGGCGATCCGTTGAAGGAGCCCTGGAAGTATCATGCCGACTGGGAGAAGCCGCACGCGGCCTGCCCCATGCTCGTTTACGACATCGACGGCGACGGAACGAACGATGTGATCAACAGCGAGTCCCACGGATACGGGATCCACTGGTGGCGCGGGCTGGGCCCGGACGCCGACGGGAAACTGCAATTCGAAGAGCACCTGATCGATGACTCCTTCTCCCAGCCGCACTGTTTCTGCCTGGCCGACCTGGACGGGGACGGCTCGAAGGAGTTGATTACGGGCAAGCGAATTCGGGCCCACAACGGAGGCGATCCGGGAAGCGCCGAGCCGCCCATCATGCGTTACTACGTGTGGAACGCCGAGAAGAAAGCTTTCGACGCCTACACGATCAACGCGGGCCAGGTCGGCGCCGGCCTGCAGATCCGCACCGCCGATTTGGATGCCGACGGCGACATCGACATCGTGGTGGCGGGCAAGGAAGGGACGCAGATTCTGTTCAATGCCGGAAAATGAAGTTTGAAGAGTGAAGAGGGAAGTTTGAAAGGCGGGCGGTCCTTGGAGTGCGATGACTTGTCATCGCTTTCTTTCAACACTCGACGCAAGTCCGTCGGCAAACGATAAGTCTGCCGACGGATTTCGCGTCTGTGGAGTTGGAGTGGCGACGAGTCGCGAAGCAAGGAACCGCAGAATATCGAACAAGGAATGTCGAATGTCGAAGTTGTTCTGGTGGGGCGCCTGTCGGTAGTTGGCACTGCTTGGCAAGCGAGCAGTGGCACACCGCGGGGGTTGTCGCATGTGGTGTCGCAAGAGCCGGGCTAGGGTTGAGCGTCGTCAGGAGGGGTTGCCTGGCGCGAGATGGGTGATTCAAGAGCCCGGCTAACGGTTGAAGACGGTCCAGACGGCGAAGTGGTCTGAGCCGAAGGTCTGCCCGGTCTTCATGGCTTCGGAAAAGTGATCGGCATGGGGGCCGGCGACGTAGAGGTTGTCGATGGGCCCGGTTCCTATGAAATCGGTGGAATCGTAGGTTTCACCCACGTTGAGGGTAAGATTCTTCATCCTGAGGCCTTGGACGAGGCCCTTGCTGAGCAGGGCGTGGGTTTCGTCGTAGGAGTCGCCGTCGCCGAAAGTGGAATCGACATCCAGGTCGATGCCGTTCTTCTTCGCGTCGGTGGCCCCCACGTTCATATCGCCGGCGACGAGGCAAGAGTGGCCGGGGAACTTCTTCAGGTCGTCGAGGACGCTCATGGCCATAGCGGCGGCCACGTATTCGCGTTTCATGGCGTTTCGAAGATCCGCTTCGGCGTTCCCGCCGCCCCAGGAGGACTTGAGGTGGGTGAGGCAAAGAGTCAGCTTGAGGGCGTCGATGCGGGCCCAGAGAAAGCCGCGGCTGACGACTGCGTTCTGGATCCCCTGCTTGAACATCGATTCGGCCGAGAGGGGCAGCTCGTTCGGTTCACCCCGGTCCGTATAGGGGCCGTTGTCGGGCGACTGGTCGAACTCGATCACGCGGGTCAAGGGATAGCGGCTGAGAATGGCGACTTCGAAGGAGTTGTACTCCAAGTCATCGCGCTGGTTGAAGTCGGAGCACGCCACGTGGTAGCCGTCCAGTTCCATCACGTCGCGGACCTTTTCAACGACTTCGAGGGAACAGACTTCGTCGAGAAGGAGCAGGTCGGGCTTCACCTCGCGGGCGAATTGCAGGAGTGACTCTCTTCGCTCTTCAACCTTGCTCACGTCGAAGAGCTCTTCGCCGTTCCAGAGGGCGATGACGGCTTCTTCCGCACGGGCTGAGGAGGCGAGGAGAAGGCAGATGCAGACGAAGAGGAGCAGGCGTTTCATGGTATCTCTCCCACGGAGGCGACAGGACGACCGTACCGATCCATTCTCGACGACCGAGGGCGGCGGTCAAGGCGGGAGAGGGTTAGCAGCCCGTTGAAAAACTCGATTGCACACCATCAGAACACCGGCTGTGGGTCACACGGGCCCTGAATTGGCCACGCTTGCCCCGCTTCATGGTCCCGCTCGGCGAGCGGTGACCTACTGGGCCCCCGCTTCGTCGAAGAGGGCGTCGACGAAGGGGTCGGGTTCGAAGAGGGCGAGGTCGTCGGCCTGTTCGCCGACGCCGACGTATTTGACGGGCAGGCCGACGGACTGGCGGATGGCGACGACGACGCCGCCCTTGGCGGTTCCGTCGAGCTTGGCCAGGATGATGCCCGTACATTGGACTGCCTCGGCGAAATGCTGGGCCTGGCTGATCCCGTTCTGGCCTGTGGTGGCGTCGAGCAGAAGAATGACCTCGTGGGGCGCTTCGGGGATTTGCTTTCCGAGGACGCGATGGATCTTGGTCAGTTCCTTCATGAGGTTCTGCTGGGTTTGAAGGCGTCCGGCCGTATCGACAATGCAGACATCGGCGTCGATTTCGAGGGCCTTGGCGACGGCCCGGTGGGCCACGCTGGCCGGGTCGGTGCCGGAGTCGCCGGTGACGATCTCGGCGCCGAGGCGGCCGGCCCAGACAGTGAGTTGTTCGACGGCGGCGGCGCGGAAGGTGTCGGCGGCCCCGAGAACCACCTTCTTGCCGGAGTCGGCGAAGAGTTTCGTCAGCTTGGCGATCGACGTGGTTTTTCCGCAGCCGTTGACGCCGCAGACCATGATCACGGTGGGACCGCTTTCGGCGAAGCGGATCGGTTCGGCCGGCTGGGCCATGAGGGCCTTGAGCTTCTTCTTGACCTCTTCAAGGACCTCCTCGAGTTGAGCGACCCGTCCGCGGAAGGCGGTGCGGATCGTGTCGACGATCTCCTGGGCGGACTGGACGCCCATATCGGTCTTGATGAACTTCTCGAAGAGTTCGTCGAGGAACTCATCATCAACGAGTCGGCCCTCGCTCTTGAAGAGATCGCGGATGTCGGTGTTGAGCAGTTGGGTCGTCTTCTTGAGACCCTGCTTGAACTTATCGAAGATGCCCATGAAGAGGATTATCCGTTACTCAGAAGGAACAAGTCGGTCGAGGATGCCGTTGACAAACTGGGGCGACTGGGCGGATCCGAAACGTTTGGCCAATTCGATAGCCTCGTCGATCGCCACGGCCCGAGGCGTATCGGTGTGGAGGAGTTCGTAGGCGGCCAGGCGGAGGATATTGCGATCGGTGGCCGCCATGCGTTCGAGAGACCAGTTGTCGGCGGTGGCGTTCAACGCGTCGTCCAGGTCAACGCGGTTGCGGCGTGTGCCGGCGACGAGCGACCTGGCGAAGTCGGCCAGCCCCTCGTTGGAAATGTGCTCGGTGATGAAGGCGTCGGTCACCGCGGGGTTATTGCGAGGATTGAGGTCGTCCTGGTAGATCACCTGGAAGGCGACTTCGCGAGCGTGGCTGCGTTTGGTCATCTACTCCTCCTCGTCCGAGTCCAGGATTTGGCGGAGCAGACTGAGCATTTCCAGGGCGGCTTCGGCACACTCGGATCCCTTGTTGCCGATGCGGCTGTCGGGTTGATCCTTGCCGCGGGTGCCGGCCTCGCCGCCGCTTCGGGCGATGGCCTGCTCCAGGGTGTTGCAGGTGAGGATGCCGAAGATGACGGGCAGGCCCGTTTCGAGGCCGAGTTGGGCCAGGGCCAGGCTCACAGCCCGGTTGATGTGCTCGTCATGGGACGTTTCGCCCTTGATCACGGCACCAAGACAAATAATGGCCTCATACCGTTCCGTGTCGACCAGCCGGGAAGCGACCGTGGGGATCTCGAAGGCCCCGGGAACCCGGAAGACATCGATCGCCTCGTCGACGATGCCGTGTTTCTTGAGCGTTTCGATCGCACCGTCGGCCAGTCGCGAGGTGATCGTTTCGTTGAACCGTGCCACGATGATCGCGAAGCGACCTTGCGCGGCGTCAGCTTTTCCTTCGAATACGGTAGGCATTGGTGGAGTTGTCAGGGTTCAGGGTTTAAGGTTCGGGTTGAGTTGTCAGTTGTCAGGGTTCGGGTCGAGTTGGCGGTTGTCAGGGTTCGGGGTTCAGGTTGAGTTGTTAGGGATCAGGTCTGAGGGTCCAGTTTCTCGAAAAACTGAACCCTGCCCCCCCCCAACAACTGACAACTGATTCTGACCCCTGAACCCTATCAACTGACAACTTACTTGAGGTTCATCGCCATGAGGAATTCGGCGTTGGTTTTTGTTTTGCCGAGGCGTTCGACGAGGTGGTCCATGGCCTCGGGGGGATTGAGTTCGTTGAGGGCACGGCGGAGGAGGCAGACGCGGCGGTATTCCTCCGGGTCCATGAGCATTTCCTCGCGTCGAGTGCCGCTGGCGTTGATATCGATGGCGGGCCAGATGCGTTTATCGACGAGGGCCCGATCGAGGACGATCTCCAGGTTACCGGTGCCTTTGAATTCCTCGAAGATCACCTCGTCCATCCTGCTGCCCGTGTCGATCAGGGCGGTGGCGAGGATCGTGAGCGAACCGCCTTCCTCGACCTTGCGTGCGGCGCCGAAGAAGCGTTTGGGGCGTTGCAGGGCGTTGGCGTCGACGCCGCCGGAGAGGATCTTTCCGGAATTGGGGCATTCCGAATTCCAGGCCCGGGCCAGGCGGGTGATGGAATCGAGGAAGATCATCACGTCGTAGCCGTACTCGACCATCCGCTTGGCCTTTTCGAGGACCATCTCGGAAACTTGGATGTGGCGAGAAGCGGGTTCGTCGAAGGTGGAACTGATGACCTCGCAATTGGGCCCCTTGACCTGGCGTTCCATGTCCGTGACCTCCTCGGGACGTTCGTCGATGAGGAGCATGAACACGTAGAGGTTGGGATAGTTGGAGAGGGCGGCCTTGGCCATTTTCTGCATGAGGATGGTCTTGCCGGCTCTCGGGGGGCTGACGATCAGGCCTCGCTGGCCGAATCCAACGGGCACGATCATGTCGACCACACGCGTATTGACATCGCCCGTGGCCTCTTCCATGACAATACGCGAGTCTGGATGGAGGGGCGTCAGATCGTCGAAGGGCACCTTGCTGGCGACGACCTTGGGGTCTTCGTAGTTGAGAGCCTCCACGCGAAGGAGGGCGAAGTAGCGTTCGTTCTCCTTGGGTGGGCGGATCTGGCCGGAAACAGTCGTGCCGGTGCGGAGCCCGAAACGGCGAATCTGGCTGGGAGAAACGTAGATGTCGTCAGGGCAGGAGAGGTAGTGGTAGTCGGGGCTTCGGAGGAAGCCGAAGCCGTCCGGCAGGATCTCCAGGGTCCCTTCGCCGTACATGAGGCCGTTGAGCTTGACCCGCTCCTTGAGGATCTTGAAGATGAGATCCTGCTTTTTCATCCCGGCGTAATCGCTGAGGTTTTCCTTTTTCGCCTCATCGATCAACTCGGCCATCGACATGCGTTGGAGTTCGGCGATGTGGGTATCGCCGGACTGCTTGATCTGTTCGTAGCGTTCGTTGGTGCGTACGTCGTCGTAGCGATCAGCTCCCTCGGCGATTTCCTCCGCCATGGAGGTGGGCTCTTCGTCGTAGATTTCCTGGATCGGGTCGATAGGAGTATTTGACTGGGTGTTCCTGGTGGAGGCCCCGCGTCGGCTCGGACGTGCGCCCGGTCGATTTTCTTTCGAGGATGCCATAAGGCGAAGCTCCTAAGCGGATGAGATGACTCGGCGCGAGAAGGCAGCCGAAGGTGGGTTTTCTGGCAGATGATGCCTGGCTGGATTAGGGGAAAAGCGGTCAGGGAAATGAATCGACGAAACCGTTCTCATGACGTAACCGGGAGACACTGATCGCCCATCGAACGATGAGGAATCAAGCCCGGCGTGGGAGATCCGGTTCCGAACCAAAGTGATATGGGAAAAGGGGATGAACGATCGGGGGTAGTGAAGATTCGCCGACTGCGACCATCCAGTGGCTGGGGGGGAGGTTGGGTCGAAATTGCATCCTTACGAGGTGGGAGGTCCTTCAAGAGAACGGAGAAAACCGCCTCTGGTTCACAAGCCGGTCAACGTACGCCAAATTTTCGCGACCTGCTCGCGGGTTGTGTCCAGGTCCCCTGCATTTTCGATGACGAACTCTGCACGGGCACGCTTCGTGGCCACAGCCACCTGGGCTTGCTCGCGTGCCTGGAACTCACCGACGGTCCAACCTCGCTCAATGGCTCGGGTAAGACGAACGTCGGAGGGAACCTCGACAAACACAAGCTTATTACACAACCTATCCCAACCAGCCTCAAGAAGCAACGGTGCATCAAGTACGGCCAGGGGACACAGTTTCGTCGCCAGAGTCCCCAACTGTTGGCGGATGTTCACCTCGATATGGGGATGGGTCAACCGCTCCAGGAACCGGCGTTGCTCCGGACCATCCGGTGGAGGGGCGAAGACAATCGCCGCCAGGCGTTTTCTGTCAAGCTTGCCCTGTTCATCAAAAACGCTTTCACCCCAACGGTTTCGGGCAGATTGTTCAACCTCCGGGAGGTTCAGGGCCTGGTGGCCCGCACGATCGGCATCGAGCAGGCCCGCCCCCATTTCCTCCAGCAAGGCGGCAACGGTGCTCTTGCCGCTGGCCACGCCGCCCAGAAGTCCGACGACCGGCATCGGCTTTGCCACAACTGATTCTGCCATAAGGAGTTCGGATTGAGTTGTCAGGGTTCAGGTTGAGTTGCCAGGGTTCGGGGTTCAGGATTGCTGGAATCCAGGCTTCAGCCTGCAATAACTCCCTCCCCAGCAAGCGCAGCGAGCGAGGGGGAGGGCCAGGGAGGGGAAATGCGGGGTGCCAGGGGTCCGGTTGAGTTGTTAGGGTTCAGGGTTCAGGAAGGAGGGGCCAGCCCGGCTACTTCGGCTCCCAACAGCTTGAGCGTGGTTGCGTCGGAGACGTGGCCTGGGGTAGCCGGGCTTTTCGACACGCCGGTGTGCGAGTTTTGGAAATTCACTCCGGGGAATAGGGGTCAGTCGTTGATGGGCGCCTTGTGGCGCCGCTCACTCCAAGGGTTCGGTATCGGCCCAATTGGCGCCGGCCTTGACATCGACTTTGAGGGGAACACGCATGGTCCAAGCTCCGGCCATTTCTTCCGAGACAAGCGTCCTGACGGCATCAAACTCTTCGGGAGGCACTTCGAGGACCAGTTCGTCATGGATCTGAAGCAGCATGCGACTGCGGCGTTCTTCCTCCACCAGGCGACGCCGGACGGCGAGCATGGCCAGCTTAATGAGGTCGGCGGCCGAGCCTTGGATCACCGTGTTGACGGCCGTGCGTTCGGCGAGGTTTCGTTGCCGGGGCGGATTGGCCCGCACGCCCTCAATGGCTCGACGGCGCCCGAGAATCGTCTTCACGTAGCCGTGTTCCAGGCAATCGCCAAGCACCTCGTCAAGGAAGGTCTCGATTCCGGGATAGCCCGCAAAGTAGGCGTCGATGAACTGGGCCGCCTCATCCTTGGTGATTGCAAGCTGCTTGGCCAGTCCCCAGGCGGTCTGGCCGTAGATCACGCCGAAATTGACGGCCTTGGCCTTGCGTCGCATGTCCGGGGTCACGTCCGTCAAGTCGACACCATAGACCTGGCCGGCCACGCGGGCGTGGATGTCTTCGTCGCGATGGAAGGCCGCACAGAGATTCTCGTCCTCGGAGAAATGGGCCAACACGCGGAGCTCGATCTGGGAGTAATCGGCGGCGAGAAGAAGCCAGTCCTTGTCGCCGGGAATGAAGGCGGAACGAATCTCGCGTCCCGCCTCGGTGCGTATGGGGATGTTCTGCAGATTCGGGTCGCTGGAACTGAGGCGTCCGGTGGCGGCCACGACCTGGTTAAAGGAGGCGTGGACTCTGCCGGTGGCGGGGAGGACCATGTCGGGGAGGGCGTCGACATAGGTTCCCTTAAGCTTGGCCACCTGGCGGTAGTCGAGGATTCGTGCGGGGAGCGCGTGTTGCTGAGCCAGTTCCTCAAGGACCTCGGCGTCGGTGCTGGGTCCCGTCTTGGCCGTCTTCTTGACCACGGGGAGTTTCAACTCCTCGAACAGAACTTGTTGGAGCTGCTTGGGAGAGGCGATGTTGAACTCGTGGCCGGCGATCTCGTGGATCTCCTTTTCCAACGCGGCGAGCCGCAGGCCGTGGCGCTCGCTCAGCCCGCGAAGGCAGTCAACATCGACCCGAATTCCACGATATTCCAGTTCGGCAAGCACTTCGACGAGAGGCATTTCGACGTCGCGGAAGAGGCTGTCGAGTTCGGCGTCGGCGAGCTTCTTTTCCAGGATCGGCTTGAGCCAGAAGGGGACGATGGCGTCCTCGGCGGCGTAGTCGGCCACCTGGGCGACAGGCACTTCGTCCATGCGTTTCTGGTTCTTGCCCGAGCCGATCAGCTCCTTGATCTTGATGGTTTCATGCTGAAGATAGCGCCGGGCCAGTTCGTCGAGGGTGTGGTTTCGGCTGCCCGCATCGAGCAGGTAGCTGGCAACGATCGTATCGAAGGCGATGCCGGCCATCCGCACGCCGGCGGAGCGGAGGACGACGTAGTCGTACTTGAGATTCTGGCCGATCTTGTGGATGGAGGGGTCTTCGAGAATCGGGCGGAGCGTTTTGAGAACCTCGGCCGGGTCGAGACAGGGGTCGCCTTCGGGAGCGCGAACGGGGACATACCAGGCTTCGTCCTCTTTCCAGGCGAAGCTGTAGCCGACGATCTCGGCCCAGCGGGGCCAGAGATGGGTCGTTTCCGTATCGACGGAGATGCACGTCTGCCGCCCAAGTTCTGCCACAAAGGACTGAAAGGCCTCGGGGGTGGCGACCAGCCGATAGGTCGGCTCGCGGCGTGGGGCGGGCTCCGAGACCTCGGCTGCCAGGGCAGCGGCTTTTTCCGTGAGGGCCCGGAAATTGAGCTGCCGAAACAGGGCGGCGAGCGTCTGGCCGTCGACCCCTTCCACCCGGCCTCCTTGCCAATCGATGGGAACGGGCACGTGGGAGTCGAGGCGGACGAGGTCGCGGCTGAGCCGGGCGAGTTCGACGTTTTCGTTGAAGGCCTGGCGTCGCTTGGGTCCCAGGCCGTCGCCCTGGGCCTCAATGGCCGCATCGAGAGAACCGTGCTTCTCCAGCAGTTTCTTGGCGAAGCCGGGGCCGAGTCCCGGAACGCCCGGCACGTTATCCGTGCTGTCGCCGGTGATGGCCTGGAAATCGACGACCTGCTCCGGACGAATGCCCCAGTCTTTCTCCAATGCCTGGGCGTCGAAGACCTGGTTCTTGCGGATGTTGTAAAGGGCGACGTGGTCGGTGATGAGTTGGCGGCAGTCCTTGTCGGAAGTGACGAGGCGGCACTGGCCGCCGAGTTGCTCGGTGAGGTGGGCCATGGTCGCCAGGATATCGTCGGCCTCGTAGCCGGGAAGGCCGAGGGCTGGAATGCGGAAGCCGGCGAGCATGCTCCGGATCATGGCGATCTGGGGTATCAGATCGTCGGGCATGGCCGAGCGGTTCATCTTGTATTCGGCGTACAGCTCGTGACGGAAGGTGTCGCCCGGCAGGTCGAAGGCGCAGAAACAGTAGTCGGGCTGCCGCTGTTCGAGAAGGAAGAAGAGGTCGCGGGCAAAACCGAAAACGGCTCCCACGGGCTCGCCTTTGGGGCCCGTCATCTCCGGGAGGGCATGGAAGAGCTGGTAGATGAGGTTGTGGGCATCAATGACGAAGACGGTGGCCCCGGCGAGGCTCTCCGGCGGGGGGGTATCCCGAGCCTCTTCGGGTGCAAGTGTGGCGGAATCCGGGGGGGGGGTGCTCGCGGGAGGCTCGGGACAAGCATCCTGCAAGGGCGGTTCCGGATCGTCAAACAGCATTTTTTGCTTGGGTTGGTCAGCCATTGGGTCCAACTGGTTTGGCTGCCGTGGCAGCAGTAGAGGGGAAGGCGAGATCCTCACAATAGCGGACGCCCGGACTCGGAACCAGCCGGGGCATTCAAGCGTTCAGAATCGGTCGGAAGTGCGGGTGGTGCGGGCCTTTAGGGATTGAGAAGAGGGGAAAGGCAAGAAGTCTGCGACCCAATCCCCGTATGGTGGGGGTTTTTCGTTGACACCCTTTTTGAGCCGGTTTAGAATCGACGCTAGGGTCTTGGCCTTCGAGGAGCAACAGGTTTTTTGGGGCGTCCCGACAAGCCCGGATTTCTCTCGTCAGACCCAGGCAGAAACACCCTTTTCTGAGCCATTTCCGCGTCTTCTCTGACTGGTTTCGATCGAAGGACGGTGCCGTCGGTGGAGACAGAGGATCCCAACGTGGTTCCCCGGTGAGCCCGAGGAAGGTTGGCCAGAAGTTGACTGAATTGCGACCACCTTCCCGAATCAAGTTACCAACACGACCCCCTGGCCGTTGACCGAGCATGCCTTCCTTTTTGGGGAAGGATCGCTGCACAGGAGCATGAGTTATGGCACGCGAGAACCAAGGACTTCAGATTGGTTTGATCGTCTTCGTGATGTTGACCATCGTCTTCGCCGTCCTGACCTTCGTGTTCTCGAAGGAATACAACAAGCAGAAGACGGTTGCCGAGGAAAAAGTGGCCGAAGCGGCGGAGGCAAATACGGGATTGAAGGCGGCCGTAGCGGAGAACATGCGACTGAAGACGATCGTGGGCTTCCCGGATACGGCAACGCAGCAGACGATTGACGAGGCCTACAACGCAGACACGGAGAAGTTCGCTCGGAATTACAACGCCACGGACGCGACCTACCGGCAGATGTGCCAGTGGCTGTATGACGACGTGCAGAGCAAGAACGCGTCGCTCTCCGCCGAGAAACTGCGAGTGCAGCAGGTGAAGGACCAGAACGCCTCGCTGGAAGCGGCCAAGGAGCAGCAGATCAACGCACTGGAAGCTCGGGCCACCAAGGCGGAAACCGAGAAGACGCAAGCCCTGGTCGCGTTTCGCGACGCCCAGGCGAAGTTGAATGCCCTGAACGACCAGTTGCGGCAAGAGAATAAGAAGGTGACTGACGCCAAGCAGACCGTAATGGCGGAGGCGCAAGCCGCCCAGGCCAGCTACGAAGAAGAACGCAAGAAGAAAGACTCGTTGATCAGCACGCTCTACGAGAAGATCGACGAATTGGACCCGATCGTGGTGGATCATCCAGACGGCCTGGTCACCTACGCGGGGCGCGGGGACACGGTTTCGATCGACCTGGGACGTGCAGACGGCCTGCGACGTCTGACGAACTTCTCGGTCTACGCGGCCGACATGACCGACGTGACAACGGCCGGAAGAAAGGGAGCCATCGAGGTCATCGACGTGGATGACCACAGCGCGGTGTGCCAGATCGTGGACGAGGACGTTCGCAACCCGATCCTGGCGGGCGACAAGATCTTCACGCCCCTGTGGAAGCCGGGACAGCAGGAGCACTTCGCCTTGACGGGCGGAATGGACCTGGACGGCGATGGCCGAAGCGACTTGGATGAGATTCGCAATCTGATCGCGACCAACGGCGGAGTCGTCGACTTCTATCTGGATGACGACGGCAACAAGTACGGCGAAATCACAACGGAGACACGGCACCTTGTCATGGGAACGGCCCCGGACGAAGGCAGTTCCCCCGAGCGTCTTGCGGCGAGGAAGTGGATCCTGGGAGAAGGGCGGGAGTTCAACCTTCGGCAGATTTCGTTGGAAGAGTTGCTGAACCGGATGGGATACCGCCGCAAGGTTCACGTGGTGCGTTACGACTCGAAGGCCAATCCCGCCGACTTCCGCGCCCAGCCGCCGGAAGGAATTCCGAAGGTGTCTTCGGGACGCGTGACCGACCTGTTCGAAAAGCGCAATCCGCCGAAGCCGAAGATCAACAGCGCCTATTGATCGCGTCCGGCGGCGAACGAGCCATTTGGGGACAGGTCCATTTTTCGGCCCGACGATGTGCTGTGCATCAGACACGTCGAGCGAAAAATGGGCCTGTCCTTTTTATTGCGCCACTCGTTGATGGAGTGGGCTCATCACGGCGGAGCGTGATGGCTACTATTCAGTCGTCGGCGTTCTCGATTTCCCAGTCGTTGCTGAGCCAGGGATAGAGGTCGAGGACGGGAGAGTCGGGGGCCGGGAGTTCGGCGGTGGGCGCCGCTTCTTCCTGGGATTCCTGAGAATGGGCGGATGTTCCTTCCTGGGGCCCGGTTTCGGATTCCCGGGGCGTCACCAACTGGTCTTGGAGGCTGAAGGCACGCATGGCGCCCAACACCTCGGCCAGGTCGCCGGTTGGATCCAGAGGAAAGGAGTTCTCCTCGGAGACCGCCTGGGCATGTACTTCCGGCGATGTTCTGTCGGTATCCGCTTGTGGCGTTTCTTCCGCGGCGTTCTCCCCGTGCTCCTCGCCCAGACGATCGATCCCAAAGAAGACGGTACGCCGGAAGACCTTGAGGCGTGCCGCGGGCTGAGGGGCCAGATGGCGCATGAACTGGGGAGCCGTGAGGCGGGGGTCGAGGAACAGGAGGGCGGGCTCCGACACTCGCTTGTTTCGCGCGATTCTCCAAAGGAGCCAACGATCACCCCACGTGAGCTCATGGGCCTTGGAGAGGGTCCAGAACAGGCTGAGGGAACTGTCGTTGCGGACGCGGCGCTCGGACCACCGGGCCACGAGACACAGCACGCCGATGAGCATGGTCACGCCGGCCACGAAAAGGGCGATGTCCCCCGAGTCGAACTGGCTGCGGTAGTCCCGAAACCCGCCGGAAAAACTCCGCAAGCGGGAGTCGCCCTGGGCGATCAGAATGGTCAGCGGGCATTGAAAGAACATGGGAGTCTGTTGCATGTTAGGGGAGTTGAACGGGTCGAGCGAACGTGTCGGCACTGGCTGGCATGCAGCCAGTGGCACCCGAGAATTCAGTGTGATCGAGCGCTATTGGTTTGGACTTTCCCAGATCTCCTGCCACTGGCTGACGAGACGGCGTTCGTCGAGGCAGCGTTTGGCGGCTTCTCGGACGCGGGGATTGGAGTCGTTCGCCGTGTCAGCCAGGACTCTCTCGGTCATGGGCGACGTGGCCCGGGTGAGAGCGGCAATGGCCTCCAGGCGGACAATCAGGTCCTCGTCTCGCAGGAGTTCGACCAGTTCCTCGAACACCTGGTCCACCAGTTCGAGGTAGACCGCCATTTCGATCCCTCGTAGACGTTTTGCCCGCAGAGGGCAAACCAGTTCCTCACGAAGGAGCGGAACGGTGGACGGATCGACACTCTTGACCATCTGTCCGGTGGAGCGGCGAACGTCGTCGTCGAGCATATGGTAGGCGTTCAGAAATCGTTCGAAGCTGAACTCTTCGAGGTTCTCCTGGGCCGCCTCGCGGACGATGGCATGGGGGCTGTGGGCAAGTTCGACCAGTTTGGGCATGGCGCCGGGAATCCCACGCCGACGCAAACGACGAACGACGCTTGCCTGGACCAGGGGATCGGGGTCGTCGAGAACCTGGAGCGCGAGTTCGTTGGCCTCTTTTCCGTTGAATCCTTCGAGGGCCTCTGCAGCAACCCGCCGAGCCGGAAGACCGCCGTGCAGCAGGACATGGCGAACCAGATTGAAAAGTTGGTCTCTGGGAACACGAGTGAGAAGTACGAGGCGGAGGGCAGCACGTTGCTGTTCGTCGTCGAGGTTGCTCGACACCCAACGGCAATCCTGGAGCCAGGCGAGGGAGCGAACACGTTTGAGATTCCTCCGCGCGGCCAGGGTCGGTTCCCCCGTCGTTTTCCGGAGAAGCAGCCGCACGAAAGGCAAGTCCGAGCGGCGAGCGACGGCGGTGATCGTGGCAACGGGCGTCTTGAGATCCTCGAGGAGGTCGAGGACGAGTTGCATGACGGCCGGGTGAGGGCTCTCCCTGAATTGCTCCAACAGCAGGGAAGCCGCGGGGTTCCCCGATGAGTTGAGGGTCTGGATGAGCACCATATTGGAAGCAGGAACGAGGAGCGCGAAGGCCTCCACCAGTTCGGGACGATCGTGGCGAGTGAACGCGCGAATGGCTCGCTCCAGCGCGCCAAGCACATTGTCGCGGACGGTGGCGGGATCGCGGCGTCCCGGGGGGGCGTCGGTGTCGTGGAGCTGTGCGGCCAGGTAGCGAACGAGCTCCATCAGGGTGGCGGCGATCTCGTGGCTGTCGGGATCGTGGCGGTCTTCGAGGACACTGACCAGAGCGGGGATCAGATCGACTTCGTTGAGAAGGAGGGTGGCTCGACACGCGCTGCTCCGCAGCGGATCCTCGGCGTCGAGGATCGCGGCGCGAAGGGTAGCCGTCATCCGCGCCGCTCGGGCACGAAAGAAGGCCAGCCCCTGTTCGTCCAGTTGATCGATCCGCGCCAGAACATCCCGCTTGCCGCCGCTGCTCCGCCGGGCGATCAAGGTTTCCAGGGCTTGGCGTCGAATCGGCTCCAAGGGGCTATCCAGAACGGCGGTGAGCGCGCGGACCGCCGCCTCATTCGGCGTCTGCGTGAGTACCTGAAATGTTCTGGCCAGCCCCTCGCTCACAGCGCAAACCTCTCACGGCGAAACGATCGTACCTCCCTATGGATCGGCACGGGGCAGCCTGAATCTTCGTAATAACCACTAGCGTTACCGAATCCCCCCCAGATTCTCGGGTTGCACAAGAAAAACCAGGCAAGCCAGGAAAGACAGACAGCTTGGTCAACCGCCTGCCGGCCAACAAGTTGCCGGCGCCATGCAGTGGGGTGGCACGCTCAGAGCGAAGCGATGGGCGTGGGACCCATGAACAACTCGGGCTGTCAACAGCCCGTTGAAGAACGCGGCAGGCGCCACGCTGATAGGTGCGGGGTGTCGCACGGCTCCTGGATTGGGTAGCGATACTCCATTTCAAGGTCCCGCTCGGCGAGCGGTGACCTACCGTCAGGCCGTTTCCTCAATGCGGATCGGCTTGATGTCGAATTTGGGATTCTGGCCGAGGTATCGGGCGGGGTTGTTGTGGAAGATCTCGAGGGCGTCCTGGGTGGAGTGGCCGCGGCGGCGGAACTCGAGGATGCACTCCTGGAGCAGGAAGGGATCGCTGGGGCCCCAGTCGGCCGAGGAATTGACGAGGAGGCGTTCCGAGCCGTACTTTTCGATCATGTCGACCGCCCGGCGGGGGGAACACTTGGTGATTGGATAGAGCGTGAATCCGAACCAGTAGCCCCGGTCGCGGACCATCTCGATCGTGTGCTCTTCCACATGGTCGATCCAGACCTTTTCGGGATCGATGGGCATTCCTTCGAGGATCTCCAGAACACGCTTGGTTCCGTGCAGTTTGTCGTCCAGGTGTGGCGTGTGGATCAGCAGGAGTTGGTCGTGCTCGATCGCCAGGCGGACCTGGGCCTCCAGGATATCGCATTCGTTCTGGGTGGATTTGTGAAGGCCCGTTTCTCCCACCCCCAGGACATTGGGCTTCTGGAAGAACTCGGGCATCCTCTCCAACACGGCGCGACTCAGATCGGGATGGTCGGCCTCCTTGGGATTGACGGCGACCCAGCAGAAGTGCCGAATCCCGTAGTCGGCGGCGCGGGTCGGCTCGAATTCGCTGATCTGGCGAAAGTAGTCGATGAACGTTTCGGGATAGAGGCGATCGAAGCCGGCCCAGAAGGCGGGTTCGCAAACGGCGACCACCCCGGACATAGCCATCCGCTCGTAGTCCTGAGCCGTTCGAGCAATCGCGTGGTAGTGGGGCTGAATGATCTGCATGTCGTGGTTTGTCTGGTCAAGGAAATGGGAGATGCGTGAGGCAACGCTTTGCCACTACTTGGCAAGCAAGCCGTGGCACACGATGCTCCGGTTCGGGTCAAGCGACTAGTCCACGGGATCCGAGAACAGGCGCAGGACCTGCTCCGCCCGATCCGGCGAAGCCTTGCGATCGGCAAGCAGATCCAGGGTCGTTCGAATCCGCTCGAGTCGCGGGTCGCGGGTCGCGGAGTTGTCGCCGTCGCGTCCGGCGGCCAGATCGAGCCGGTCGAGGGTAGCAGCCAATTCGAGCAACTGGCAGCGGGTTTCCAGGTAGTATTGGTTGAGGACCTCGGGGGCCGATAGCATGGCATTCTCCCTGGGTTGTTGGTTTCCGACAGATGGTAATACCATTATCGCGGATTTGGGCGACGGGGGAAGCGCAGGGGCCTCAGCCACAAATACGAACGGCTTCAACGTAGCCACAACAGGGCCGTTTACGGTCCTCTTCCGCCGCAGGCGGCCCCAGACCCGTGCTTTAGCACGGGTCTGGCAGGCACAAGCCTCTGTCCCGTCCCCAGCGCCGCCTTCGGCGGCGCTGGGGACGGGACAGAGGGGGCGAGGTCAAGCTGGGCGACCCGCCGTAAACGACGGGCCTAGGACCGCCTGCGGCGGACAACGACCATGAATGGCCGTCAATTGAACGCAAACCCAGGCGCTGATTTGCTGGCAAGGAGGAGGCGCAGGGAGCACTAATTCTCTGCAGGAGTAATTGTGAGGGTCACTTGGGCGGAGGTGATCGGCTGGTCCAGCTTGACGGCGAGGCGGATGGGCACGCGTTTGCGGGAGAGGTTCTCGTGAATCTCGGTGTCCTCCAGAGTGAAGGAGGCCCCGTAGGTGTCGATGGCCACGTCGACGGCGGAATCGCCCGAGCTGATCCGAAGGCGGTTGCCTTCATGGGTCCACTTCGAAAAGGTAATCAGAGCCGTTTCGAAGGGGGCGGGCTTGTCGAGTTCGACTCGATCGGTCACGGTGAGGGAACCCCGGCCATCGCGAGCGAAGACGAAGGTCCGCTCCAGGGTCTTCAGGCCCTCGACTTGGTAGGCCGATCGGAGATCGAGGACAAGGGTGTCGGCCTCATCGGTCAGTTCGGTCTTGAGTACCTTGGCTGCGGCCGTACGTCCGGTCTTCTGGAGGATTTCACCGAAGCGAGGCACGGGATGGCCCAAGCTGTTGAGCACACCGCTCACGTAGCGATCCTTGCTGAAGGTTCGGGCGGTGTAGATTTCGCCGCCGGGATCCACGAGCGGGGTCTTGCCGGCCAGGGCGACCACGTAGGAGCCCACGTCGTTGTGATTGTGGTGCTCCGCGTTGTTACCACCCTTGAGGGCGGCTCCCAGGCCGGTCTTGGGATCGTTGGGACGGCAGATCAGGATGCCGGCGTCGGAAAACCAGTTGCAGAGTTCCCTTCCCAGGCCGTGGTCGGCGGGCGGCACGGCGGTGGCGGAATTGTCGAATCCGTACAAAGCGAGAGCGAACAGGCTGCTCGATCGCGCCGCATCGAGCCCCAGGCCGGCCTTCTCCACGTCGGTCATGCCGAGGCGAAAGCGGCGACTCAGGTAGGCCATCATGCGAGAGTCGGGCCGGCTGCCGATCCCGCAATCCGCAAACGAAGGATAAACGCCGGGCAGAATCTCCATTCGCGGTCCGAAGAGGGCCACTTCCTTGATCAGCGGATCGGTGAACAGGTCGAGCTTGCCGCCGGTGGCCTGAAGGAGCGTTTCGGCCAGAAAAACAAAGTTGCCGAAGCCGTAGTTCCAATAGCCCATGCCCTCGGAGCAGTAGCCGTCGGCGGTGAAGCCTTTCTTGAAGTACTGGATGTAGTGCTCGGCAGCGGCGACGAAGAAGGCGCGACGCTCGACGGAAGGTTCCATGACCAGGGCCGTGCCGGTCACGCCGGCCAGGCAGACGGCGTTCCAGTTGTTGGTGCCGGTGGCCCACCACATGCGGGGCTTGCCGGTCTTCACGTAGCTCTCCATGGAATCGATCGTGCGGCGTTGCAACTCAGACTGAATGAGCTGGCGGATTTCAGGGCTCAGTTTCTCTCCCAGCCAGTAGTAAGCGGTGGCCAGATTCCACGAAACGTCGGCCACGGCCAGATCGACTTCTTGCGTCTTGCCCTGGAAGTTGGCCAGGGAACGATCGTGGGCGGGAAGGACCCAGGTCTTCTCGGAACAGAGGTCGCGGATGGACTGTTCGATGTCTGGAAGGAAGCGTCCCTTGTTCTCGATGCACTCGGCCAGGACAAAAGCCCAGACTCGGCGATGGCGTTGACTGAGGATGCTCTGGCAACGGCTGCGATTGCCGGTGCGGGAGAAGTCCAGATAGCTGTCGTCGGTGAGTTCGGGAGCCGGCTTCTGCCGAAGTTTTTCGGCGTCGGCAACCGCCCCCGAGAACCGGGCCGACTCGGCCACCCGTTGCCAGGCCTCGCGATCCTCGATCGTCGGTCCCACGCCTTGCGGCTTCGCGGGCAGCCACCGGGCGATCTCCGCAATCCGAGCGGCGTCGAGCGGTTCGGCCGAGCGGGCAGCGGGAACAAGAAGGAACGCGAACAGTGCAGCCGAGGCGGTGAGAGTCAATCGATTCGGCATGGGAAGGCTCCGGAGGGGGGTGGGGCGGCGTTGCCGCGCGGGATGGCGGCGGAGGGAACGGGATTGTCGGGCAGGAAGGATAGCCACGAAGAACGGTTTCCCGTTATTCGACTCCGCGGGGAATATTCTCTCGTTTCCCAGAAGCCGGGCTACAGTTGCTGCTCAACTGGCCAGAATACTCGGTTTGAGGTGGCCAATTCAAGAGCCCGGCTTTTCTGATTCAGCCCGGCTGCTACTGTTGGGGTCCAAACAGACGTTGCAGTGACGAGAACCGTTTGATTTGCAGCCGGGCTTTTGGGGGTGGCGGCAATGGAGGGCAAGAGCCGGGCTAGTGCCGCGAACCTCCGTGATCAGGCTACCTGCTGTGAGGTGGTCGATTCAAGAGCCCGGCTATTCCGCTTCAGCCTGGCTTTTTGTTACTGGAAGGCTTCGGCGTAGAAGACGGTGATGAGCCACCAGATTCCGAGGGGGGCCCAGAGGGCCGCCAGGAGGAATCCGTATTTCTCGGTCCACGGTGTCGCGCGGGAGAGAAGCTGGCGACTGACGGCGCCGGTGATCAGGGCCGAGGCGAGATACCAGAACGAGACGAGGGGCAGCGCGTAGTAGAGGCATATCATGGCGGACCCATCCTCGCCCTGGAGACGAGCCACCAGCACGGGCGGGAGCATGAGCAGGCTCCCGAGCCCCATCGTCACGGCAAAGAGGCCGCCGGGCCCGATGGCCGGGCCCTTCCGCAATCGTTGGCCCAACACGATGAAGGGGGCCGGCAGGGCCGAGCCGATGAGCAGGGCGTTGTAGAGAGATAGCAGGTAGGGACCGCTTAGGGGACTGATCTGCTCAGAATGCTCTTGGGGCACAAACACGCCCAGCCCAATTGCAACCCCCGCGGTAAGCAGCAGCAGGCGACCGATCGTGAGCGTGTCGCGTTGAGGCTGGTCCATAGAAAGGCTGTAGGCTGTAGGGGTGAGGTGGAGGACGTGGAGTAAGGTTGACTCTCCCCTGCCCTGGTTTGTTGAAAACGTTTGCTATGGCACGACCGTTTCTGTTGCGCCATTTCGTGTCGCCGCGCTGCGCGGGCTTCAGGAGAACCACCCTGCGTCAAAGTCCACGGGCTTACGCCGCGAGGCTACAGATGTTTCGTCGCGCTGCGCGGACTTACTGTCCGGGGCGCAACAGAAAACGCAGTACGCAATCCCTTCATTCTTCGGAATCCCTCGGTTTTACAGACTTCCCCTTTCCACTCAATTCGGCCCCCTGAACCCCAATAACTAACAACTCCTCAGGCCCCTCCCCTGCCCTGCCCTCCCTCGCTCGCAAGACGCGATGGGGAGGGAGTGGCTCAACCCTGAACCCTGAACCCTGAACCCTGAACCCTGAACCCTGAACCCTGACAACTCACTGTAGGCCAAGTTCTTTGGCGATGACTCCAAACACGTCAGTGTCTCGCATGCCGGTGTGGTGCGTGAGGAGACCGGGCTCGGAGGAGAGCATGACGGCGTGTTGGTAGTTTTCCCGCACCGGGGCGCCGTGGGAACCTTTGATGAGGGTGGCGTCGAGGGGAATCGACTTGGTGGCCGGATCGAAGCAAAGTTCGACCGGATCGTAGCCGGGTTTGCGGTGGATGTCGACGGTGCGGGCGAAACCGGGGGCTCGGGTGTCGTCGAGCCACCAATAGTAGGCCTGCCAACTGTCGGGCCTGGAAACAAGCACCACCTCGCCGCTCCGCGGATGATCGAGTTCGTAGCAGGACAACTGGTCGCCCGTCAAGACTTCATCAATGCCCTGTTGACCGGCAAACAGGTCGACCACGCGGCGGACGGTTTCGCCATCGCCGCCTTTGACAAAGACGTGGGAAAACTGGTGATCGACCATGGCGAAGGCGGCGCTGCCTTCAATGTCAAGATGTTCGCCGTCGTCTTCTTCGCGAACCGCGAGCAGCCCCGCTTCGCGAAGGACGCGATTGGGATAGGAAACGTGCCGAACAGGGGTAATCGCGTATTCACCGGCCACGAGCCAGAGCGGCTCCTCGTCGTAGGCTTCGCGCAACTGTTCGATCAAGCGGCCGAGGACTTCGTCCAGATCGGCAACGGCCTGGTCGGCGGCGGCCGAATCGGGGCCGGTTCGCTGGGCCGCGTAGTCGAGGTGGGGCAGATAGATGTAGAGAAAGCTGGGACGCCACTTCCTGGCCGCATGGACGGTCGACCTGGCAATCCAGTCGCTCGCCGCAACGTTCGCCATGGGACCCCAGAAATTGTGGAGCGGAAAGTCGCCTAACTCGTCGCGCAGGGTTCCATAGAGGTCGTCGGGCCGGGTGTAGCACCAGAGCGACTCGCTGCCGTCCGGGTTGTGGATCGGGGCGGGCGTGCAAACGTAGTCCGCCTGGCATTGCTTGCTGTGCAGGGGGAACCAGACGGCCGAGGTAAGCTTCTCGCTCCGCTTGCCGAGCAGGTTCCAAAGCTGCGGCTGCTCGATGCAGTCGGCGGGCGAGGTCCACATTTCGACCTTGCCGGTCTCGCGCCAGAAGAAGCCGTTGGCAACGACGCCGTGGTCCCGCGCCGGTCGGCCCGTCGTCATGGCTGCCTGAACGGGGCAAGTAACGGCCGGAAAACTGGGAGTCAGGTCGGCAATCTCGCCGCCGGCCATGGCCCCACGAAGGTTACGCATGGCCGTCACATCGCGTTCGCGAAGACCGGGAATGGAAAGAAAAACTACGTAGTCGCGCATGGGGTATTAGGCTGTAGGCTGGAGACTGTAGGCTGTAGGGATGAGATTGGGAGTCACACGGTCAATTGTCCGTTGTCAATTGTCACTTTTCAGGAGCCAGTTGACGGCGGCGTCGGGTCGGGTTTCGCCGGGGCCGTCGAAGACGGTGAGGTCGGCCGAGCCCTCTTGGCTGGCAAAGGCAATCTGCACGAGGCCCGGGGCTTTGGGACCTTCGCCGGCAAGCCACAGGGGGCCCCGGGCGCCGAGGGCCAGCATGCCGGGAAGATCCAGGTACTTCACGCTCCCGGGCAGGAAGTCGGGATCGTCGAAATGCTGGACCTCGGCGAAGCGGAATCCGGCGGTGTCGACGGCCGTTCGATCGATCGTGCGGTAGCAGAGCGCCCGGGCGGCGGCGACCCAACGTCCGGCCCCGTCCAGGCCCACCAGGTGGACCCGCTTGGCGGCCACTCCGTCCGTGTGGCAGTAAGCCACGGCCGTGAGGATGTCGTGAACCCGCTTCGTGAAGACCGGATAATTGTACCCGAATGTGTACCCTGCGTATTTCTGCCACGGCGAGTCTCCGCGATTATCGAGCCGGGCCTTTTCGATCGGCTTGCCGTCGTCGGTGAACTCGCCCTGGCCGAACAGGTCGATGGCCAGAACGGCAACGCCTCCGTCGAGGAGTTTCTTGATCGCGTCGATCGGCGCCGAGTCGGCTCGGTAGGCCGCGGCCTTGCCTTGGGGCGAGACCCAGACCGCCACCTGGCCGCTGCCGGCCTTCGGTTTCAGCAGGATCGCCGGGACCTGCTCGCCGAGTGATTCGACAGAAATTACGAGAGTCGTTTCCGTGTATCCTTCTCGCTGGATCTTGCCGGTCTCGTGGGCAACCACGTCGTTGCCGCTTTCGAAGTCGGCGCAGAGGTAGCTAACGGTCTCGTCCTCCGCGTTCGGCTTCTTCCAGCGGACGACGCCGCGGCCGAAGAGGGCGGCCACACCGCCGCCGACGATCTGGTCGAACCGGCCGCCTTGCTTCCCGATCGTGTCGATCGCCCCGGCGATCTGTTTCTCCCAATCGGCGGTGATCCAGCGCAGCAGGCTGCGTTCGTAATCGTCGCCGCCCTCCGGTTGGGGATGTTCGTCGTCCCACACGGTCAGTTGTTCGCGTGTGAGAGGCTCGAAGTCGGTTTCGGCAACCTGCTCTTCCGAGAGGCCGAGGTTCAGGTGTTCGTTGAGCCAGCGGTACATGACCGCCCGAGATTGGTAGTTGTAGTTGTGCTTGAATTGCACGAGGGGCGTTGCCTGAACCAGATCGCCGTGGCCGAGGAGCGTGTAGAGTTGCTTGAGTTCGGGAAGTCCCTTGGCGGCGATCTCGACGGTCCAGTCGTCGGCGCCGGTCATGCCCAAAGGTCGCGGGGCGATCAGGGCGGCGATGCCGATGTTGCCCTCGGTCACGCGGAGATAGCAGGCGTTTTCGCAAGTGCAGCCCCCCTGCATGGCCGTAGAGACCATGACGGCCGGAAAGGCCACGGCGGGACGCTTGTCGATGGCGCAGAGGACGAAGGTCTGCGTGCCCCCGCCCGAGGCCCCGGTGACGGCGATGCGTTTGGCGTCAACGTCGGGGAGCGACTCGAACCAGTCGAGCGCCCGAATCGAATTGTAGGTTTGCAGGCCCATCATGCTCTGGAGTCGCAACTCGGCCTGGGGACTGAAATACCCCCAGTTCTCGGGCGTGTTCATGGCCTCGCGACATCCGGGCCGATGGACCAGTTGCACGCTGTCGGCATAGCCGACCATATCGTAGTGGAAGACGACGCAGCCCATGCGAGCAAGTTGAACGCAGCGTGCCTGGAGGGGATAGCGTCCGCTGGGATCGAACTTCTCGGCCCCCGATTCAAGCTGTTTCTTAAAGGCTTCTTCGCCGGCTTCGTAGAAGCGACCGTTCGCCCAGTGGCCGTGGGGGCAGAGCACACCCGGCAAGGGCCCGGTTTTTCCCTTGGGACGGTAGAGGCTGCCCGTGACGAAATGGCCGGGGAAGCTCTCGAGATAGACACGCTCGACGGTGTACTCGCCGCGATCGACCAGCCCGTGAACGACGGCATGGGCGGGCGTCTTGGTAGGCATGGGGTGGAGTCCGCAGGCAACCTTCAACTGGTGGCGGAGAAACCCGGAGCGTGCCTGCCAGACCTTTTCCGACGTGGGGGGGGTGAAGGGGAAGTAGCCGTCCAGGGTCTTGAGTTCGCCGAGCCGGACATCGGCAGGCTTTTCGCCGGCCGGGAGGACGCGAGGGGCCTGAGCCGGGGCAAGGCCGGCCGTTGCCAGAAACACGGCAAGGAAGCCTACAAGAGAGCGAATATCCTTGGGGCAAGCGGTCTGGCGACTGGTCATGGCAGGGCTCTCGCAACAAGGGACTGAGGTTTCCGACAGGATGCATGGTCAGTTATACTGCCTGACAGGTGGCTTGCCAATGAATGGCTGTTTGACCCGCTTGAGGGAGAAATCGATGTCCAATTTCCAGATCCCGGTTTTTCTGGCTCGCGCACAGCGGGACGCAGACGACCTTGCCGCCCAACTCGGGGCAGCTCGAGTTGAGTCAGAAATCTACGCGGTGATCGTCGGCAAGGACCGCCCCGGGTGGCAGGTTCAGGTGGCCCCGGAAGACGCCGACCGTGCCCGATCGATCGCAACGGTGCTCGAGGTGCAGCGCTACGGCAACTGGGAAGACCGCCCGGAGACGGAATCGTTCTGGGGCGTTGTGGAAGACCAGAGCCACCTTCACAACCCCACCGAGATCTACTCGGCCCAGTCGGTCATGCAGGCCTTTCTGTTGAAGAACCTGCTCGCCGAACAGGGAATCGCGGCGGTTGTCACCAACCAACTCCTGCACGGGGGATCGGGGGTCGACATGGTAGGCACACCGACGGCCGCCAAGGTCCTTGTGCCGGCCGAGCATGCCGTGGCAGCCCGCGAGTTCGCCCTTGATTTTGATGCCCAGGACCACAGCGCCTTGAGCGGCTTCGGCGACGACGATGCTTCCGACGTGGTCCATCCCTGGCCGACGTGCCCCGAATGCGGGGCGAAGCGGACGACGCGATGCCCCATCTGTAAACACTCGGGAACGGACTTTGCCGAAGCCGACCGCGGATTCCTGGGCGAGTTGGCCGAGAACGCCGACAGCGGCCAAGGGGCGTCGTGCGGATGCTCCGGTGGGTGTTCGACGCACGGCCACGAGGAAGGCGAGGGAAGTTGCGGCACGTGCGGCGATTCCGACGACTCAACCGAACAGGACCCCGAAGTGATGCTCATGTGTTCCGTGTGCGACGAGCCCTTCGAACCGACGTATCCGCGCCACTGCGAGTGGTGTGGGCACAAGTTCGCGGACGGCTACGTGGTCGAGCAGATCGTCGGCCCGGAACAGATTTCGAGCCGCGCGATTGCCGTCGCCGTCGGGCTGGGGCTGCTGTTCCTGGCAGGGATGGCGTATTTCGTTTTCGTTCTTGCGTCGTGAGGGTGGGAGTAGCTGGACGGTCGGCGATGCGGGGGATGGCCACGAAAAACGCCAAAAGGCACGAAGAGGGAATTTTGGGGCGTGGATGTCTTGGCGGGAGACATTGCCCTCTTCACCGCGAAGCGGTCGATACAACGGAGTCCAGGGTCAGCGCCAGCGGCTCTGCCGCCGAGCGCCACCCTGGGTAGGCATCCCCGCACGAACCGTCTACGCTGAAAGCGTTGCACACGGTGTGCGATGCTGGCACCGTTCTCCAGAAGCCTATCCCCGGGGCGGCGTTCGTCGGCTCCGCCGACTCACTCTGCCCCGGGCTGACATGTTATGCCTCTTCGAGGTGGGCGGAGGCGAAAATCGTTGCCGACGCATGCCCCGAAGGGGCCTGACACTCCGCCCCAGGGTGGCGACGCGCGGCGGAGCCGCACGTCTTACCCTGGGCTTCGTTGTATGGACCCCGTTGGGGTCGAGGAGCTCATCACGGCGGAGCGTGATGGCTACTATGACGTGATGGCTACCATAAAAAACGGCCCCGGCAGTTTCCTGCCGAGACCGTGGGGTGTGTTTTGAATAGGCCAGTGTAAAGGATGCTTCAGCTTCCGAACTCGGGGCGTCGGCGGAGCAGTTGGCCTTTGAGGCGTTGGACGATCGAGCTGTGCATCTGGCTGACGCGGCTTTCGCTGAGATCGAGAGTGGCCCCGATCTCTTTCATGGTCAGCTCCTCGTAGTAGTAGAGGATGATGATCAGTCGCTCGTTCCGATTGAGGCCCTTGGTGACCAGACGCATAAGGTCGTTTTTCTGGATGCGCTTGGTCGGGTCCTCGCCCTTCTTGTCCTCAAGGATGTCGATCTCGCGGACGTCCTTGTAGCTGTCGGTCTCATACCACTTCTTGTTGAGGCTGATGAGATTGACGGCGTTGGCGTCGAGGATCATCTTCTCCAGTTCGGGGACGGTGATCTCGAGTTCGGCGGCCAGTTCGACCTCGGTCGGCTGGCGTCCGTGTCGAGCTTCGAGGTTCTTGATGGCCTCGTTGAGCTTGCTGGCCTTGGAGCGGACCAGGCGTGGGACCCAGTCCATGGTTCGCAGTTCGTCCAGCATGGCCCCGCGGATACGGGGCACGCAGTAGGTTTCGAACTTGACACCGCGAGACAGATCGAAGGCGTCGATGGCGTCCATCAGGCCGAAAACGCCGGCCGAGATGAGATCGTCCAATTCAACACCCTCGGGCAGTCGAGCCCAGATCCGTTCGCCGTTGTATTTGACGAGCGGCAGATAGATCTCGACCAGGCGATTGCGAAGTTCCTGGTTCGTGATATCTTTCTTGAACTCGATCCAAATCTGCTCCACATCATCCGGAGCTATGGTGACGGGCATGCAGTCCTCCGTGACGGCGCGTCAATGCACAGAGCCTGTGCGTTTCCTTCTATCCTCAAGTACTCGTCGACCGGTTGGGGGGCAATGCTGGGGGGGCGTTGTGTGTTGCCTGGTTGATTGCCGGGGGTGGTCGAATGGGGGGTACTTCACGTAGTAACCGTTGTCTCCTTCTGCAACCAGCTCGCTCGTCGAGCGGCGTCCTCTCCTTCGCGAGGGCTGCCGCGATCGTGCAAGCCGTTTGCCCTTACGGGGCGGCGTTCGGTTCCGACTCGGCTTCGAGGCGGGCGGCAATCGCTGAATGAACCGAGTCTTCCACGGTTCGATTCGCAATCCAGCCAACCACGTATCCGACTGCCGCAAACACCATCAAGGCGATCCAGGCCGACCACGCCACGCTTTGACTTGTCCGTCCGTGGATCAAGCCGCTGGTGGTGATCGTCAGCATTGCGAGGGGGCCAAGGATTCCAGCGTACAATCGTGCCACAAGTCAAACCTTTCGGAGCGAGAAGGAGCCACTTGCCGGGGGTGGCGGAACGTTCCATCCGCCGATTCCTGGGGGTCCAGGTTGCAAGTTGCTCGAAGCTCGCCCGGAGGCCGTCGAAAGTTACGCAAGCGTTAAAGTTTAACACTGCGAAGAAAGGCTACGGTTGTCATCCTTATCGGCATCTTCCTCACAAAGGTTCAGCCCAATCGCCAAAAGGTCGTGATTTGTTGTGGGTTGCTCCACATCCCATGCGTTTTCGTCCACGCCCTCGGACTCCACATCGCCAAAGCTGCACGTCAAAGCCGCGAGGGACTGGGCGGCTTGGGCCTGGCGATGGGTCAGCGCGAAGGGGACACCTTGCTGCCCGGCAGCCGCCACGTCCGCATCGGCGGGCAGCCAATGCCAATGGGGCAGATCAAACCCGAGGAACCGCAGGCAGGATCGCCGGATGCGGGCGTGGACTTCGGCTGCCTCGGCCTCGCCGGAACACGAGTTCACCAGCAGGTGAACGCGCGGCGGGCAGGCAGGGTCCAGCGCCACTTTCATGGCCGCATAGGTGTCGAGAACAACGTTGTTGTCGGGAGAGGAGACGAGGACCAACTCGTGGCAGGTGTGCCAGAGTCGTCGCGTCCAGGGGTGGAGGCCGTTGCCGCCGTCGAGGACGACCAGGTCGGCGCGGCTTCCCAGCCCGGTGAATTGTTCGATGAGTTTGGTTTGGCGCAGTTCCGAAGCGTCAGCCAGATCGGCGGTTGCCCACGCGCCGGGCAGAATCATCACGCAGCCAGGCCCGGGCTGCAGGGCCTCGCCCAGCGTGCGTCGCCCGCGGAGCACGTCGGAGATCGTGTGGCGTTGGCGAAGACGGCAGAGGATCTGAACGTCGGGTGCGTCGGGGTCGGCGTCGACGAGAACCGTTCGGACTCCCTGCTGGGAGGCGGCCACGGCCAGGTTGACGGCCACAGTCGTGGTTCCCACACCGCCCTTCCCGCCCGCAACCAGCACCGTCTTCACCGGGCGCGACGCCTCGTCGCCCGAGGGCCGTGCGGCGTGCATCACCAGGTCTCGAAGGTCGTTGGCTTGGTCGATCATGGGGGAGAACTCGGGGCACTGGCTGACAAGCAGCTTGACACTCTAGCAACGGCTCACCACGACGGAGCGTGATGGCTACTACTCTTGGCAACCTAACTGCGGGTGGCGATTTCCATGCCCAGGATGAGTCGGGCGAGGCGCTTGGCCTCGGCGCCTTCGATGTCGTGGGGAACGCTCTGACCATTGGTGACGTAGCGGATGGGCAAACGGCTCGCCCGGCTCAGGGGAAGCACGTTTCCCAGGCTCGTGGCCTCGTCGAGCTTGGTCAGGATCATTCCGGTGGTGCCCACCGTGGCAAAACGTTCGGCCGTGTGGGTCAGCGTCCGTTCCCCGGCCACGCTGGAAAGGACGAGGAGGACCTCGTCGGCCTCGGCCTCGCTGAGGAAAGAGCGGAGTTCCTGGATCTTGATTTCGTCGCGCGGGCTGCGTCCGGCCGTGTCCATGAGGATGAGGTCGAGGCTCTCCATGCGACGCACGGCCTCGCGCATTTCGCGCGGAGAGGAAACGACCTCCATGGGCAGATCGATGATGTCGGCATAGGTCCGCAATTGCTCCACGGCAGCGATGCGGTAGGTGTCGACCGTGATCAGGCCCACGTTCTTCCTCTCCCGGAGGCGGAAATTGGCCGCCAGCTTGGCGATGGTCGTGGTCTTGCCCACGCCGGTGGGCCCGACCAGGGCCACGAGGCGTCTTGTGCCGGGGGTGAGGTTGATGGGCCCGGCGACGGGCAACTCCGCTTCGATCATGGAGGCGATTCGCGTTTTCGCGAGGACGGAATCGTCCAGTTCGGTGTCGGGGATTTCGCGGCGTACCCGTTCGACGAGTTCCCGGGCGATTTCCTCGTTGAGATCGACTTCGATCAGATCGGTGAACAGGCGGAAGAGGCCGTCGGGAAGGTCGCGGGAATGGGCCGTTCCGCGGTTCTGCCGGCAGAGTTCCTGGAGCATGGCGCGGAGATCGGAAAGTTGATCCTCAACGGCGAGGGTAGGCGGCTCGGGAGCGGGAAACCTTTCGGGCGCGCGGGGCAACTCGGGAGGCGGGCAGGACGCGGCCATGGGTTCAGCGTAAGCAGGGGCATCGGGTAACGCAGCGGCCGGCATGGGTGGCGGCACTTGGGGCTCCGGGTCCATCGCGGGCAGGCGGCTTGGAACGTGGACCCCTTCCGAGGCCGTCACCTCGATCTGGCGCGGGCCGGGAATCAACCCGAACAAGCGGCTGTTCTGCACTTCTCGCGTGTGGAGCACGGCCGCATTGGGTCCCAAGTCGCGTCGTACCAGGGCGAGCGCCTCGTGCATCGATCTTGCGCGGTAGGTTCGGATTTCCATGGCCGTCGTTCCGTTCTATTGAGAAAGGTGTTCGCTTCGTATTCAAAGGGTCGCGGGACAAAGCTCGCGGTCAGGCGTCGCTGACCATGGCGACGGATTCAATGCGGGTGTCGCGAGTGATTTCGTTGTAGCTGAGCACGACCAGGTCCGGCAGATGGGGCATGGTTAGCTCTTTCAAGGCGGCTCGAATCTGGGGGCTGCAAAGGACGATGGGGCGGTGGTTGGCCACAACCAGCTTGTCGAGGTCGGCGGCGAGGCGTTTGCAGGTGGCCTCGACGGCCTGGGGCGACATGCGAATAAACAGGCCCCGTTCGGAGTGTTCGAATCCGGCGCGGATTCGGTCTTCCAGAGTCGGGTCGAGGGTGACCACGTGGAGGCGATCGTTCTTGTCGCGATAGCGTGTGCAGATCTGGCGTGCCAGTCGAGCCCGGACGAATTCGTTGAGCAGGATCGGGTCCTTGGTGCGTCCGGCGTAGTCGCCGAGGGTCTCCAGGATGGCGGCGAGCTGCCGGATGGGGACCTGCTCGCGGAGCAGCATCTGGAGGATGCGTTGGACTTCCGCCAGTTTCAACTGGCCGGGGATGAGTTCCTCGACCACGGCCGGTGCGGTTTGTTTGAGTTCGTCGAGGAGGTGCTTGGAGGCATCGCGGGTGAGGATTTCGTCGGCATGTTTGCGGACGGTTTCGGTGAGGTGGGTGGCGATGACGGCCCCCGGCTCCACGACGGTGTAGCCGAACATCTCGGCCTTCTCCCGGAGTCCGCCCTCGATCCAAAGCGCGGGCGTGCCGAAGGCCGGATCTTTGGTTTCGAAGCCCGGAACCTTTCCGGTCGTCATCCCCGAATCCATGGCAAGGAACATACCGGGGTAGACCGTGTCGAGGGCGACGGGCATGCCGGCAATCTTGATCCGGTACTGCTGCTGGTCGAGTTGGAAGCTGTCGCGGATTCGCACCTTGGGGAGAATGATGCCGATGTCGGCGGCCACGTTCTGTCGGATGCGATGGATTCGTTCGAGCAGGTCGCCGCCGCGTTTCGGATCGGCGAGCTTGATGAGGCCCACACCGATCTCGACTTCCATGGGATCGACGGTGAGGTAGTCCTCGATCCTTTCCTCAGGCTTCTTGGTCTCCTGGGCTTTCTTCTTGGCTTCGTCTTTGGCCTGGGCCTTGACGGTCTGGCGCTTCGTGGAGTAAGCGATTCCGAAGCAACTTCCGGCGATGAGCAGAAGCGGCACTTTCGGCAGGCTGGTGAAAACCAGAATTCCCAGAAAGCCGCCGGCCACGGCGAGGGCCTGAGGCCGGGAGAAGAGCTGGCCCATGAACTCGGCGGGCAGGTTGACCTTCTTGTTGCTTCGTGTGACGAGCAGGCCGGCGGCGAGGGAGATGAGGAAGGCAGGCACCTGGCTGACCAGGCCGTCACCAATCGTCAGCTTGGTGAAAAGGGCGGCAGCCTCCGAAACGGACATTCCGGACTCGATGACGCCCACAAACAATCCGCCCACCACGTTGATCAGCGTGATGCAGATACCGGCGACGGCATCGCCGCGAACGAACTTGCTGGCACCGTCCATAGCCCCGAAGAAGTCCGCCTGGGCCGTAATATCTTCGCGGCGTCGCTGAGCCTCGCGCTCGTCGATGATGCCCGCGTTGAGGTCGGCGTCGATCGCCATCTGGCGACCGGGCATCCCGTCCAAGGCGAAACGCGCGGCGACTTCACTGATGCGGGTGGCGCCTTTCGTGATCACCACAAACTGGATGAGGACGATAATCACGAAGATGATCAGGCCGACGACGATCTTATCGCCGGCGACGAACTCGGCGAAGCTCTGGATGACGCCGCCTGCCGCCTCCTCGCCGGCCGACTCAGCCCGGGTGAGGATCAAGCGCGTGGTGGCAACGTTCAAGACGAGCCGGAAAAGCGTGGTGGCCAGGAGGAGGGAAGGGAAGATATTGAACTCCAGAGGAGTTCTTACGTAGATCGTGGTCAGGAGCATGATGACGGCGATGGCGATGTTGGTCGCCAGGAGCACGTCCATGAGCCCGGCCGGCAGGGGAACGACGATCACGAGCACGCTGGCAACGATCCCGACCGGAAGGACGAAGTCCTGCAACCGGGCCAGGGGAGACGTGCCGCCGGCGTTGCGTGCCGCATCCAATGCCATTCGAATCTCCGAAAACCGCGGCGTCCGCTCAACGAACGCTCCACAAATATCAAGGAAAAGTGAGGGCGGGAAGGTACCCAAAACAGCCTCTTCTGTCCAGGTCGTTTGGTGCAACAACCTGAGTACGGCCATGCTAGCAGTGCTAGCACGAACCGGAAAAAGCCGACCGGGAGTAGCCTCAAGTCGGAACCTCCGGGTGGGCGATAAGGGAAGCAGGCAAGTCTCAACCGTTCGCTTTCACGCGTCCTGATTCGAGGCTCCCCGGAACGTGCCTCGCCCAACCACGCCGCGCCGACTTGCCCATTCCCCCTCGACTTCGCGGGCAAACAGACTCGGAACATCCTCGATGCGCACCTTTTTGCCACTGCTTGGCTTTCTGCCGATCCTCGCCGTTGCTGCAGGCTGCGGTTGTGGCGAGGGGGGCTGCCCCCTTGAACTGAGGGCGACGGCAAAGGCCGAATCCGAAGAGGCTCCGAAGGCGGACCAGCACGTGGCGTTTCTAACGGATTTCGCCCACGCCCTGGAAGAAGCTCGGCGGTCAGGCAAGCCACTGCTCGTGTTCTTCGAGACGGAGGAGTGCCTCTACTGCCACCAGATGTTCGAAGAAACGTTCCACGACGAACAGGTCATCCGCCTGGCGGAGAACTTCGTGTGCCTGCGGATCGAAGCCGGAGACGCCCCGGAGATCTGCAAGGACTTCCATATCGAGGCCTTCCCCACCGTGCAGTTCATCACCCCAGAGGGGGCCCATCTCCATCGCGTGCTGGGGAAGAAAGAGCCGGCAACCTTGGCCGTCCAGATGCAGGCCGCCCTCCAGGATCCCCACTCCCGAACCGCTTATCGTAGTGCGGTGATCGCGAAGTAGGGTTGCGAGAATTAAGCAGCGCGGGGCTTCGGCGCTTCGCGACCCTGCAATTGATAAACGTAGGCCAGGACCTCGGCCACGGCGGCGTAACGCTCGTGGGGAACGGGGCGTCCGATTTCAACCTCACGGTAGAGGGCCTGGGCCAGCGGTTTCTTCTCCACGATCGGAATCCCGTGCTCCAGGGCAAGGCGTCGGATGCGCTGGGCGAGAAGTCCCGCCCCCTTCGCCACCACGATCGGGGCGGCCATCGTTTCGTGATCGTACTGGATCGCGATGGCAAGTTCCGTGGGGTTGGTGACGACCACATCGGCCTTAGGCACGGCCTCGGAAAGGCGATCCATGGCCAACTGGCGCTGGACGGCCTTGCGCCGTGCGGCGATATGGGGATCGCCTTCCAGATTGCGCATCTCCTCCCGCACCTCTTGCTGCGTCATCTTCAGATCCTGCTCATGCTTCCAGCGTTGGAAGCCGTAGTCGAGAATCGCCAGGATCAGCAGGGCCACCCCGATCTTGATGGTGGTCCAAATGAGAACCTGGGGAAGATAGGAAGCAATCTCAATAACGGACATGGCCGCCAACCCGAGGACCCGTTCCTTCTCGTTGTAAAGGGAGGCGTAGGCCACGGCCGCGACGACGAGGATCTTGAACAGCCCGAAGACAAGACGGGCAACGCTCTGCATGGAGAACAATCGCTGAGCGCCCTTGATGGGGTCAAGCTTGGTAATGTCGAATTGAACCTTCTTGGGCAGAAAAAGGAACCCAACTTGGGCCAGGTTGACGGCGATGGCAGCAAGCAAGATGAACAGAAAGACCGGCAGGAGCTCGCTGGCCAGGCCGGCCACCGTGCCATTCCAGACGGAAACGGCAAACGTCGGGTCCGCCTTCAGCCAGGGTTCGGCACCGAGCAAACGGCGGCTGTAGTCGATCACGAAATGGGTAACACTCGGCCCCGCGGTCAGGAGAACGATCATCCCTACCAACAACAGAACGGCCGAGCCCAGGTCCTGGCTCTTGGCAACCTGCCCCTCCTCGCGGGCCTTCTGCCGACGATGCGGTGTTGCGTCCTGTGATTTGTCACCGTCCTGGTCTGCCATGGAAGTCGGTTGTCAGTTGTCAGGGTTCAGGTTGCGTTGTTAGGGTTCAGGGTTCAGGGTTCAGGGTTCAGGATCGTTGGAGTCCAGGCTTTAGCCTGCAATAACTCCCTCCCCAGCGAACGTAGCGAGCGAGGAGGAGGGCTGAGGCAGGTCTGTTGAAAACGTTCGATACGGTACAACCATCTCTATTGCGTCATTTCGTTTCGCCGCGCTGCGCGGGCTTGCTGTCGGGGAAAGCCCGCGCAGCGGTGCGATACGATTGTAGCCCCAGGCGTGAGCCTGGGGAAAAGTGGTAGCGAAGCAGGCGAGAAGCCCGCGCAGCGCGGCAACACAATGGTGTTGCGTCCACCACTCCTGCTGGCCATTTGTTACCGCTTGCATGCACAGGCCCAGCCAATGCGGTGAACAGGACACAACAGCATGTGCCGCGAGTAGTTACGATCGTCTTCATGTCTTTCGGGGTTCTCAACAGACCAGGGCCGGGAAGGGGTTCCAGGGTTCAGGCACTAAGGGCCGGGCAGGACAGCTCCTACGTTGAGGGATTCGAACAGAAGTTGGAGGGAAGGCTCCACTTGCTGCTGGAAGACCCACACAGCCGCACCGAGGACGAGGAACATGAGCCCGAAGGTGATCATGGCGTTGGCGCCGAAGCCGACGGCGAGGATGTTCAACTGGGGAAGGGTCCGGCTGATCAACCCCATGACCAGGGTCGAGAGAAGCAAGGCGGTAACCAGCGGCGCCGCAGCTCGAATGCCCAGGGAGAAGCTCTGGCCCACGAGCAGGACAAAGGTTTCCCCCACACCGCTGGGAACGCCGCCACTGCCCGGCGGCAGCGTGGTGAAGGTATCGAGCAGGGCGGCCATCACAGCCCGGTGTCCGCCGATCAGAAGGAAGACGGCAAGGCAGGTCAGATGCAGGAATCGAGCGAACAAGGGAACGCTTTCACCGGCACTGGCATCGAACACGTCCGCCAACATCATCCCGCCGATCCGACCGATCATCTGGCCGGCCACCTGGAGGCCGGAGAAGAGAATCACGATTCCAAGGCCGAGCGTCAACCCGATCAGCAATTCGCCGGCGAGAAGAAGCACGTAGTGCAGGTTCGTCTGGGGATCGGGAATGGTCACGTTCCACTGAGCGGGCAGGACAAGGATGGTAACGGCCACCGCCAGCAACCCCCGGATCCTCACGGGCACGACCGTGGAACCGAAGATGGGCGCCGTCATCACCAGCCCGCTCACCCGCGTCAAGACGAGGGTGAAGAGCAGCAGTTTGCCCAAGTCGAGTTGCGTGATCCAATGCATGGTTCTTCTGCGGCAAGTCTCAGAGCCTGTCCGGGATCGTGGTGATCAGATCGGTGGCGAACTGGAGAATCTGCACAATCAACCAGGGCAAGGTCAGGCTGAGTACAGCAATCATGGCGATGATCTTCGGCACAAAAGCAATCGTCTGCTCCTGGACCTGCGTCAGTGCCTGGAGCAGGCCGACGATGAGTCCCACAATCATGCCGGTGAGCAGGACAGGGGAGCCGAGCAACACGGCCACCCACATGGCCCGTCGCGCCAAATCGATTGCATCTTCAGGCCCCATAGCGATGTTCTCTTTTCATATCAAGGATCACAGGCTGAATGTCCGGGAAAGGGAAGTCGCTTTTCGCGTCGCGAAAAGGCGCTTGTTCGCGAAGTGAACAACGACAATGGTTGCGGCGTCGTCACGTGTAGGGGGCGAAGCTGTCCATCAGCATGCCCACGACCAGGTTCCAACCGTCGAGCAGAACGAACAGCATCAGTTTGAACGGAAGCGAGATAAGGACCGGGGGCAGCATGAGCATGCCCATCGAGACCATCACGCTGGCGATGACCATATCGATGATGAGGAAGGGCAGGTAGATCTGGAAACCGATCAGGAAAGCCACCTTGAGTTCGCTGACCAGGTAAGCGGGCAAGAGCACGGCAAGGGGGACGTCCTCGTAGCCGTTAACCTCGGGCGGGTCGGGCATGCGTTCCAGGAACATGTAGACGTCGGCCGCGTTGCCGGCCATCTCGATCTGCATGCTCATGAAGCGTCGAATGGGAATCTGGCCGGTTTCCCAAGCCTCGTCGATGGAGATCTCGTGGTTGGTGTAGGGCGCGATCGCCGTATGGTAGACCTCTTTCCAGACCGGCGTCATAACCAGCAGGGTAATGAACAAGGCCAGGGTGGTGATGACCTGGCTGGGCGGCAGTTGCTGGGTGCCCAGGGCCTGGCGCAAGAGTCCCAGGACGACGATGATCCGGACGAAGCAGGTGGTCATCATCAACACGGCGGGGGCCAGGCTGAGCACGGTCAGCATGAGCATGACCTGGAGCGTGGCGCTGAGTCCTTCGGGACTGGCCCATTGCTCAGGGCCGCCGGCAAGCCCCTGGGGCAGGTCGAGCGAGAGAGGCCGATTGGCCGACTCCTGGGCCAGGGCCGGACTGATCAAGGTCCCACAAACGAGCAGGACGGCCAGCCAGGCAAGGGCCTGCCGGGAACGGCTCTTGCGCCATGTGCGAAGCGCGTCGCGGGAGGTCGTTTTGTCGTTTTTCCCCGTCGATTCAGCCATGGAGATTCTCCAATTCGGAGGGCCGGTGGGCATGGGGAAGGTCTGGCTCGGTTCGGCCCACGAATCCGGGTTCGGCCGGTTCTTTGGCGAACTGGCGAAGAACCTGGCGAAAAGCCACCGCAGCGCTGCCGGCGTGATTTGCCTTGCAGAGCCCGGTCAGGCGAACCACCTCGTCCGGATCGTCGATCTCGGCAAGCGTCTCCGCGCCGTCGGGCGTAACGGAAACGAGCAGCAGCTTGCTCCCCCATCGAAGGAGGTGGACCTGCTGGCGATTGGTCAGCGGTGCCCGGCCCAACGTTTCGAAGACGTCGCTCGGTAAAGTGGCAAGCCCTCCCGCTCCCGTGCGGCGCAGGCACCATGCCGTGACGAAGAACAGCCCTAAAACCAAGGCCAGACTGCTGATCACGGTGAGGGCGGCCTGCAAGCCCTTGCCCGAAGGCGACGCCGATTTGGCGCCCGGTTGCTTCTTTTCCGGACGTGCCAGCGGGAGGCAAAAATCCGAGTCGGATCGCGCTGGGGATTGGCACAGTTCGGCAGTCTCAGGGGGCGCCGCGGGACTGTCGGATGTCTCTTGAGAAAGCGGGGATGCGTCGTTTGAGGTCGCCGTCTGCGGTGGTGTGGTGTACTCGGCCTGTTGCAGCGTTCGGAGGTCGCGGTCGGGAGACTCGTAAACAGCCGGCAGAACAAGCTCGGGCGACGCCCTGCCGGGCGAGACGGTTGCTCGCTCCGAGCGAGGTTCTCCGGACCGTGACGATCGGGCCGTCACCCGTTGCACGAGCTCCGCCCCAAAGGAAGAGGAGTCGAATGGCTGCTGTGCCCTGCCCTGCGCAGCAAACAAGGCAAAAGCCAGCAGTGCGGCGAACCAAGATTTTTTGGGCATCCTTGCCTCCGTCCGATTTTTCCCTCATCCGCGGCGACCCAATGAGCCGATAGCGATGCGGGATCCTGGCGTCTCGTCCATGAGATTCGCCAATCGAGTCGTCTTGTCGCGGTTCACCGGATCAAACGACGGGGCTCGTGCTGGCAACCAGTTCGGCCACGCGAACGCAGAAGTTGTCGTTGAGCACGAGCACTTCCCCACGGGCAATCAGCCGCCCGTTCACGTAAATGTCGACCGGATCGCCGGCCAGTTTATCCAGGGGCACCACGGCCCCCTTGCGCAGCTTGAGGACGTCCTCCAGGTACATGTTGGTGCGTCCAAGTTCGATCTTCAGATCCAGTTCCACGTCGTTGAGGAGATCGAGGGTCGCGACCTCCGTGTTGGCCGGACTGCCGGTCAACTCGGTGAACTGGAACATGGCAGCGGAGGCGGGAATCTCCTTCTGCTCGGCGTTAACCGATTCGAGGGCCTTTTCCGCCTGATTGAAGAGAAACTCCACGTCGCCTTGCGAGATGGTCTCGGCCACCGCGCTTGTCTCGGGGTCGGGAGTTCCCGTCGAAGCAGCCGGAGCGGACGGTGCAGGACTGGCCGCTGCCCCTCCTGCCCCGGACTGGCTCAGGAGTTTCTCGATATCGTCCTGGCCCAGGAGTTTGTCGGCATCGGTCATGTCTTCGGGCGGAGGCGCGGGGGCGGCAGCCGCTGGGGGTGGGGAGGCAGCGCCTCCCCCCAGCATCTTTTCGATTTCCGACTGGTCGACTTCTCCTCCGCCTTCCGAGGGCTGAGCCGGAGGGGCAGCTTCTGCGGGAGGCTCGCTTGCCGGCGACCCGCCGCCTTGAAGGAGCGCTTCGATATCTGCCTGATTGATCAGTTCATTGTCGTCGGCCATGGCAATCCATTCCCGGCATCTGGAGTCCCGAGCACGGCGAGAAAAGCCATCTCGAACCGTTCGGGGCTCTGAAAACGACGTGGTTGGCGATTGGAGGTACGCATCCTGCGTCCGTCGCACTGCTAGCACTGCCAGCAGCCGCAATCGCTCCCGTTGAAACGCAAATCCCTAGGGATGACTCAGACAAAATCGCCGTCTGGGCCCTCGTTGGTGTCCAGCCTTTAGGCTGTCTTCTGTACGCGAAAACGCGAACTCCAACACCCACAACTCCGCAACTCAACAGAGCGTTTGGGGCCTCTAGGCAGGCCGGCTCCGATCATTGCTCGATGAACGAGAAATCGCTGAAGATGACGGACCGGAGATAGGGCTTGCCGAGAGTCCGGTTAGTTTTCTCTAAAATCCGTCTTTTAATCAAGCCCAACCCGGCGTCGGTGAGGTCTCCCAACTCGGAACTCCGCAAGGTGACGATCACCTGGTCTCGAAGACGATGCTGGCTTTCCTGCCAGGCCGCCTCGAAGTCCTCAACGTCATCTTTGCTGATCGTGCCGTAGAGGTGGAAATCGATCCGCATAGTCGTGTTGGAGAGGGGCTGAAAGGCGGTCACCGCGAATTCACCGAGATCGACTTCCGTCTGATTCTTGACCTCGGCATCCATGGCAGCCAATTCGTCCATGATGGGATTGCTTTCCGATTCGGGAGCCTCGCTGCCCCCCCCCACCAAGGCGGCGGTTTCTTCGGCACTCGGCAGGAAGAACGAGGCGGCAATGCACTCCCCCACAACAATGGTGGCCAGCACCGCAAGGAGGATCAACTTGCCTAAAATCGCTGACTTTCCGGCGTGGGGCACGGGGCTCTGATCGGCTGAATCAACTTGGTCGGAAATGGGATCGGCCATGGCTCATGGAATGCAAGAATACGGAAGCGGTATGCCGAGCCGCTCCTTCAAGGGGAAAGCGGCGAGCCCACTGGCGTCAGTGGGCGTTGCGGACAACGACTTAGGCTGCCCTCAAGAAAGGGTAGCCCGCCATTTTCGACCAGCGGTAGTCGAGTCGGGAAAAAGCAAGAGATGGGCAGACGTTATTTTCGGCACTACGCGACTTGCGAGGGCATGGCGAATCCCCCCAATCTACGCACAAGACGCGTTACGCCGAAGAACAGACCAAATAGGGGGGGGACGGAATGACGTCGCCAGAGACGGAAAGAGCACTGAAGTAGGTCACCGCTCGCCGAGCGGGACCTCAGGTAGGTCATCGCTCGCCGAGCGGGACCTCAGGTAGGTCACCGCTCGCCGAGCGATACCTCACAAATGGCATTCCATCACCCAACACATAGCGTCTATGGGAGCACCGCCCATAACTGATTACCTGGCAACAGAGTACGACCGGCCCGACCGTGCTTCAGCAACAGCCCGATCTAGGGGGCAGGAGGTGCGCCAACCGGACCGGATGCCGAGTATTTCTTGTTCCGTTCTTCGGCGGTGCCTTCCAGGTCCTTGGTCAATTCGTCGAGCATGAGGATCTCGACGCGGGCGTTTTTCTGCCGTTGCTCTTCGGTGGGGCTGATGTACTGGGGTTCGTTTTCGGCCGCCAGGGACATCCGCAGGCGTTCTTCGAGAATGCCGCACCTGATCAACTGGTCACGGACGTTGAAGGCGCGGGTGTAGGCGAGATCCCAGTGGTTGCAATAGGGCGACTCGGGAGGAAGGGGCTTGGCGGTGGTGTGGGCTCGGACCTCGATTTTCTGAGGCTTTCCCTTGATGTTGGCCGCGGTCGATTCGATGGTGGCAATGGCGTCGGCGGACAGATCGGCCTCGCCTTCGCGGAAGTCGATCACCCCGCCCTGCGTAGTCTCATCGGCGGGACGGATGGCGCGAACGCGGTGGTAGTCGCCCACCGGCGCTTTGACTTTGTCGCCACCGTTCATCGTGTTCAAACGTTGGGCCCGGCCCATGCTGGCGAGCCGCGCGATGGCGGAATTCATGGGGGCCACGGGGCCGGGAACCATGGAGGCCGTGGATTTGTCGTGTCCAAACTGGTTGCGCAAGGACTGGATCAGGGCCTGGCTGCGATCCTGCTTGACCTCGCTCATCGAGAACAGGAGGACAAAGAACGTGAGCAGGAGCGACATCATGTCGCCGAAGGTCACGACCCATTCGGGAATCCCAGCTTCCTCTTCTTCAACCTTGAGCGCCATGATTACGCGGCCTCCTCCGCTTCCGTTCTGAGTCGTGGCGGAATGAAGGTGGTCAGTTTCTGCTCGATGACGCGTGGGTTTTCACCGGACTGGATGCCCATGATCCCGCGAACGGCGATTTCCATGACCAGCAGTTCCCGCTGGTTAAGGAATGCAAGTTTCTCGGCAAAAGGCAGCATCACGATATTGGACACGACCGCCCCGTAGAGGGTGGTGATGAGGGCGACCGCCATCCCCGGGCCCAACGCGTCAGGGTCGTCGAGTTGTCCCAGCATGATGATCAGGCCCATGAGGGTGCCGATCATACCGAAGGCGGGAGCGAAACGCCCGGCCTGATCGAAGACCTTTTTCCCGTCGGAATGCCGTGTGGCTACGGCGTCCATTTCGGTGCGCATGATGTCTTCGATAACCTCGGGGCGAGTGCCGTCGACGGCCATCTGGATGCCGAGAATGACGAAAGAATTGTCGATTTCCTCAATGCGCCCTTCGAGGGCGAGCAGACCGTCGCGGCGAGCGGTCTCCGCGAGCGAGACCACCAGTTCGATCAGTTCGGAAATATCGTCCTGCTTGTTGAAAAACACGTTCTTCACGACACGGAGCGCGGAGAGGACATCCTTCAGAGGAAAGCAGATCAGGACCGCCGCGGTGGCGCCCCCGCAAACGACCATGAGCGACGGATAATCGACGAACGCACCAAAGGAGGCCCCCGGCGCAATGAGGATCGCGATCACGAGGAGCGCGAACGCGGAGAGAACACCGACAACGCTGGCAATGTCCATTGATCAGGAATCCTCTTGGCTTGCGAGCGTTTTGGGCCTCGCAAAATGGGGCAGGAGGTTCTTCGCCTGCTGGTAGACGACCGTGCGACGCAGAACCTCGTCCATCGACTCGACGACCACGGCCCGTTCCCCCGAGACAAGGGTGATGAACGTGTCGGGGCATTCTTCGACGTATCGAATCAAGTCGGCGTTCAAGATGAACGGCTCCCCGCCTAGTCGTGTCAATTTGATCATTGATTTCAGTGAATCCGGATAAACGGCAAGGGGCGGGGTGGGCAACACCCCGGTGGGGTCCGTCGCCGACCTCTCAGTCAGGAAAGACCCCGGAAACCATAGCTTTTTCGTTCAGTACGTCAACGGCGAAGGGCGAGCAATTCGTCGAGCATCTCCTGGGTGGTCGTAATTACGCGGGCATTGCCCGAATACATGGTGGACGCGAGGATGAGATCGATCAGGCTGCCTCCAATGTCTGTATTGGATAGTTCGACAGCACCGGCAACGATGCTGCCCGAGCCCTGCTCCCCGGGGTCGCTTTGGACGGCCAGCCCCGAGTTGACGCCCTCGGCGTACAGGTTTTCGCCTTTCTGCTCCAGGCCGGAGGGATTGGCAAAACTGGCCAAGCGGATCTGGCCGAGGTCACGGGTGGAACCGTTGGAGAACACGCCCTTGATCACCCCGTCTTCCCCGACAATGAAGCTGGTCAGCACGCCCGGCGCGGAGCCGTCCTGCCCGGAAACGGCCACGGTGCTGTGTTCGGCCGCCAGACCGGAGATGCTGCTGAAGTCGAGGTCGAACTCCAGAGGCGAGGCGCTGGAGACGTTGCGCCGTTCGATCGACACGGTCGAATCGCCCACCGAGATCAGGTTCCCCTCTCCATCGAAGGTGAGGGTTCCCGTCCCCACAGCGATCTCCGTGCCCTCGGTCGGATCGTTGTCGGCCGAGTCGGCGAACCAGCGATAGGTGGTCGTCGTGCTGTCGGTTTCTTCCAACACGAAGGTGCAGCGCACGTTGAGTTCAATGCCGAGCGAGTCGTAAACGACGAAGTCGGTCACGGCGCTCTCGCCGATGGCTTCCTGGAGAACGCCCCAGGGAAGATCCACGTTTTCGGTGCTGGTGTCGGTCACGAGGAGCATGCCCGAGAGCCCGATGTCGAGGGCGTTGTCCACGCCGTTGTTGCCGGTGAGGATGATTCGTCCGTCCTGGACGAGTCCGCCGGGTGAGATCGTGGCCCCGCTTATGTCCGCATCGGTGGAGCCGGGAATGGGATTGACCGGGTCGGCCGTGGCCGACTGGATGCCCATCGAATCGCTCATGAAGTCGATCAGATCCTGGACGGTCGTTGTGGTCGTGATTTCGAACTCCTGCGTTTGGAGGGTTCGACCGCCTTTCTCCCCCGTGAATTCGAGGATCCCCTCCTCGAACACGTGGTTGTAGGTCGACCCATCGCGACTGAGCACGTCCACCAGGCATGTCGAGGACATGATCTTGGGACCGTCCAGGTCAAGCGTCGGTTCGCCTTCGATCTGGTCGTCGGTGAGATTGTCGACGAAAACCACGTTGGGATCCATGTTGTCGATCTCGGCAACCAGGTGGAAGTCGCTCGAGTCGGTCGACAGGCATCGGTAGATGTTCCGGGTCCGCCAATCGGTGGTCGCGATGTCGGCATAGGGCAACTCATCGAGCGTGACTCGTCCGTTGGTCACATTGACCGAGTTCGAAATCAAGCTGGGACGGCTTTCGGTGCCGTCGGCGGCCACGTAGGTCACGTAGTAGGTGTAGTTGCCGGTGATGTTCTGCGTGTCGAGGGTGGTGTTGGAGGGGTCCTCTGCCGTTGCGTCGTCCATGGTGTCGGAAAACGTCGTCGTGCCTTTCGCCACCTGGCCCACGTAGTAGTAATCTTCATCCCCACCGGCAACGTGGGCCGTATTTCGTCGATAGATGCTCAGATGGCTGTAGGAATCGGCGGGAGGATTGGTTGGGAGTCCGCTCAGATCGATCGAATCGCCGTTGGCCGCCACCGTTTGCGTGAAGGAGTCGGAGAAGTCGCTCTCCGTATTGTAGGCGAGCGCAACCGACGCGTCGGTGTCCCACACCATCACGTATTCGTATTCGTCTCCCGCCACGAGCCCCGTCCCGTTGGGCACGCTCGCCGTGCCGACCGTCGTCGTCGGCGGTTGAAGCGCGATGCTCACCGTCGCACTGTCGTCCGGCGAGGTGTACGTGGCGTCGCCCAGAATTCCCGTCTGAATCTGCTGGGCCTGAGTGGCCACGTCTCCCGTCGGCGTGAGCGTGCCTTCCAGAAAGACGTTGTTGGTCGACTCGGCGACGGCGGCCTCGCCCAAGGGAATCGTGATCGGCACAAGAGTGGTTCGCAGAATCTGAAAGTTTTCGTCGACGCCGTAGCCAAGAAGACGGTTTCCCGTGGTGGTGACGATTTCGTTGTCGGCGTTGAACGAGAAGGTTCCGGTCCGGGTGTAGAGGGTTTCTCCCGAAGAGCCCTCGACCATGAAGAACCCGTCGCCCTGGATCGCCAGGTCCGTGGCGTTCGAACTGATCTCGAGGGTTCCCTGGCTGAAATCGGTCGAAATGGCCGAAACGAGGGTTCCCAGCCCCTTCTGTCGCGGATTGGTTCCGCCGTTGGCAGCGGTCGGCTGGGAGCCGAGGGAGAGGGTTTGAAGAAACTGGGTGGCGAAGGAGGCGGTCGACGCCTTGAAGGCCACCGTATTCGAGTTCGCCAGGTTGTTGCCGACCACGTCGATGGTGGTTTCCGCGGCCGACAGTCCGGTGAGCGCCGTACTGAGTGCTGATGCGAGACCCATGATAATTCCCTTCGTGTTTGCCGTGCTGGAACGGCGGTTGATTCGGGCTCTTCTCCAGGAAGATCTCAGAGCGGGATGCTGGGATCTTCCTCCCTACGGGATGACTCAGAAACAACTTCGCAGTGTTTCCTAGGGAACATCACGACGGAGCGTGATGGCTACTATGGAATTGACGAAGTTGTTCCTAAGTCCTCCCTGATTATTCCTGCCCAGGATTCCTATTCGGTGGTATCGTCGTCAGATTCGTCACTCGTGTCCGCATCTGTTTCGTCCGTTTCTTCCACTGTAGTGTCTTCGTCCGTCTCTTCGGTCTCGTCCGTCTCCTCGGTCGACTCCGTCTCGTCAGTCTCTTCCGTGTCTTCCGTGACAAGTTCCGGATCGATCACCTGGAGCACATCGCTGAGCGACATGTACGACCCGCCCACGAGCAGTTGGGGATCGTCCTCGTCGACCTGCACGGCGTCGACCATGCCGATCACTTTCTCACCGTCTTCGTTCGTTCCCTCAACGACCATGCCGATCATGTTGCTGGCCGTCAGGACGTTCTGGCCGAGAAGCACGGCCTGAAGGGTGTCGGACAGGTTGTCGTTCGAGGCGATCTCCCGGATCTGGTTGAACTGGTTGAGCATGTCCGTCGTGTCGGTCGGATCCATGGGATCCTGGTTCTGGAGCTCGGCGATGATCAGTTCGATGAAATCGCTCGTTTCGAGTTCCGAGTAGGCGTCGTACCCCGTGCTGACCTGCGTGCCGGTCGTGCCCGTGACGGATACCGAAGAACTGGTTGCCATGGTCTGGTTTCCTTATGGTTTGTTTGCGACGATCGGCATCGGATCAGATGAACACATCCAAGCGGCCGTCGTTTGTCGTTCGTGTTTCGCGGCGCCCATCCGCGCCGTCGCCTTCGCGGGGCGAAAGTCCGCGTCGAGAACTGCCGTCCCGACGGGACTGTTGGAAGGAACGGTCGCCACTATCGTCCGGGCGTTCCGACATGCCGCCCTCGGGCTGATCGGAGACACCCACGTCGAAACGTTCCACCTTGATCCCCTGCTCGGCGAGCCGGTCGCGAAGCTGGGGCAGGTTGTCGAGGAGCACGCTCTTGGCCGCCGAGGTTTCGGCCTCAACCCGAGCACTCAATTCGCCGTTTTTGACGGTGATTTCCATCCTCAGCGAGCCGAGTTCGGGCGGATAGAGTTTCAGCCGCACCGAATCCCCGCCCCGTTGGCTCAGGGAGGCAAAGGCGTTGGCCACCCGTTGGACGAACCGAGTCGAATCGACCCCCTGGGCGGCATCCTGGGCGGCGCTTTGGGACGCCGTCCCCTGACTGGCAGAGGAGCTTGCCGACATTGCGCCCACTTGCGAGCCGTCGGTGATCGTGGTTGTCTGACCGCCCTGGTTCGCCGCGGAGTCAGTCGTCGCCGGAGCGTCCAAAATCGGTGGTGGGGGAGCCGTTTCGGGCGTCTCTCGTCGCGTCGTTTCGACAGAGTCGATACGAAGACCTTCCGTTTGCTGCTTGGCCTCTGCCGGCGCAGCATCCTCGTTGTCGTTCGGTTTTGTGGCCTCCCCGTACTTGGGGCCCTCGTCGACGGTGTCCTGCTTTCCTGAGGTCGTGTCGTGTTCCTCGCGAGACGTTTCGTCGTCAACCTGGTCGCCCACATCGCCGGTTTCAGCAACGAGTTCCTCCGCGTCGGGAGCCGGTTCGTCGGATTCGACGACCGTTTCGGGATGCTCCTCGCGAACGGGTTTCTGTTCCAGAACCAAGCCGTCCTCGTCAGTCGTCGTCTCCTCGGATTCGACCGGGACGGCGTCGCCCTCCGGGGCAACCATCTGGGACGTTCCGTCGGCCGTCTCCTCGCCGACCGCCTCTTCGGACGGAACCAACATGTCTTCGGGAGTTGGCGTCTGTGGTTCAGGATTCACCGGTTCGACATCGGAGGTTTGCGGAGCCAGGCCAGGGAGTTCCAAGGCCTCGCCCTCGGGCAAGGCCGGCGCAGCCTCGTCGACGACAGGCTGCAAGGCGACCGCAGAAACGTCGGCAACGTCGTCCTCGTCCGTCTCGGCGTCCTCCTCGGCATTCACGACTTCTTCGGCGCCGTCGTCGGAGATCTCGTCGCCTTCGGTTTCATCTGTCTCGATTTTGTCTTCGCCATCCGATACGTTGTCGACGTCGTCAGTCCGCACGGTGTCGTCCGCTTCGCGGCTCTTCCGTTCGTCGGTCCGCTCGGTGTCTCGCGCTTCGGCGGCCGGTTTCGCCTCCGCGGCTTTCGGTTCGGGGTCTTCGTTCCGCTCGGTTTTTCGAGCGGTGGCCTGGCGCAGGGCTTCGTCGAAGGCGCCGAACAAGGACATGTCAGCGCCGGACTTCTGCGTGGTCGACCTTGCCGAATCGACCGAAACATAGGTTGACGACGTTTCCGTGGTGAGTCTTGCCATTCTACTTCGTCCCCAGGTTGTTCGGATCGACCTTCTGCGATACTTCGTCGGCCATGGCCGCCTCGGGATAGCCCTGGCGAATGAGTCGCAGCACTTCCGCAATCTTCGCGATCTCGTCGGGCGTCTGGAACGCCTCGATGATGCCTCCGCGACGACGTTCGTCCATGCTGGTCAAGAGGAGCACGACATCCTCGGTTTCCTCCTTTTCGAGCATTTCAAGCAGGAAGAGCTTGGCTTGATCGGGTTCCAGCGTCTGGAGCGTCAGTCCGACGACGGCTCGACCGTCGGCTTCGGCGCCTTCCTTGAGATTGGCGAGATAGGTTTCAAAATCCTGCTTCATGCGATCGTAGGCCTCGGTCTTCGCGACCACTTGGCGAAGTTCGGCTCGCAATTGCTCGTTGCCCTTTTCGAGGGCCACTTCCCGCATGGTCAGGTCGCGGTCCTTGGAGAGCCGAGCATCGATGATTTGCTGCATCGAAGGCTGTTCGGTGGAAATTTCGGACTTTTCCGCCGTGGTCTCGGCCTCCGCCTGGAAGAGGTCGAGTCCCTGGGCGATGGCCAGCATCTGGACAAGCCGCCCCCGGTCCATGTGCCAGGTGGACCAGAGATAGCAGACCATGATGACGGTGGCCATCATGGTGGCCGCGGCTCCGTAGACGACGAAATTGACGGCTCCTTCGAGCAGTTTGGAGATCATAATTCAACCTCCCGCAAGACATTCCGTCCGGCGACTTCGTCGAGTTCCTTGATTTGGCGGACCCGCTCCTCTTCGAGATGCTGTTCCTTCTGGCGGTCCCGGAGCAGTTCGAGAACGCGGACGGCGCGATTGGCGGCCACGAGGGCCTCGCGCCGACGTTCCACTTCGGCCAGGACAGCCTGGTGTTTCTGTGACAGATCCTGTTGTTCGAGCCTCAGGGTGACCTCGTAGCGTCGGGCGTTCAGCAGGCGGTCGAGATTCAACTCGCCCGGTCCTGAGACTTCGCGGCATTCACGCATGAGCTCGTCGATTTGGTCGCCCACGCGCCGCTGATGCTGGCGGAGGATCTCTTCCGCCTCGTAAGCCTCGGCCAATTGGCTCCGCCGCTGGTCGCGAGCGGTCTCGCGCAGCTGGAGGAGGGTCGCCAATCGGAACTTGAACTTGCTCATGGTCTAGGGTGATGGGGTCCTTTTCGAGGCTCGCACTATGTTTTTTGTGTTTGTTGGGTTCGTTCCTTGGCCTTCATGGCGCCCAGTTTCTGGGCCGCCGTTCGCTGGAACTGGATCAGTTGTTCTCGTGCCTGCTCACAACTCGCACGTTCTTCGACTTGTTGTCGCAGGAATCCGTTGATCTCCGGCAGCATCTCGACGGCCAGGTCGACCGCCGGGTTGGCGCCCTTCCGATAGGCGCCGATCGAGATCAGATCCTCGTGATCGCGATAGGCGGCCATGAGTTCCCGCATGGTGCCGGCGGCCTGGCGATGCTCGGGGTTGGCAACTTCGGGCATCAGGCGGCTGAGACTTTCGAGCACATCAATGGCCGGGTAGTGGTTCTTGGAGGCGATTTTTCGGGAGAGCCAGATGTGGCCGTCAAGCAGACCGCGCACGGTGTCGGCAACCGGTTCGTTGGGATCGTCACCTTCGACAAGAACCGTATAGAACGCGGTGATGCTCCCTTGCGGCGTGCGTCCGGCTCGTTCCACGAGCTTGGGAAGGAGGGCGAAGACGGACGGCGGATAGCCCCGCGTTGTGGGCGGCTCGCCGGCGGCCAGGCCGATTTCGCGTTGGGCCAAAGCGAAACGGGTCAGGGAGTCGACCAGCAGGAGGACGTCCTTGCCCTGGTCGCGGAAGTACTCCGCAACGGCGGTGGCGGTCGAGGCGGCATGGACGCGGACCAGGGCAGGCTCGTTGCTGGTGGCCACGACAACAACGCTCTTCTTGCGACCCTCGGGTCCCAGGTCGCGTTCGATGAACTCGTTGACCTCGCGTCCCCGTTCGCCGATCAGCGCGATGACGATGACGTCGGCGTCCGAATACCGAGCCATCATCCCCAAGGAAACGCTTTTGCCCACGCCGCTGCCGGCGAAGATCCCGGCCCGCTGTCCGCGTCCACAGGTCATAAGCCCGTCGATGGCGCGGATCCCGGTGCTCAGGGGCGTGTCGATGCGAGGGCGCGTGCACGGATGGGGGGCCTGACGCTGGAAGGCCGCACGATCGGGGAGCATGGGTTGGGGGCGACCGTCGATGGCGTTGCCGTGCGCGTCGATCACGCGTCCGAGCAGTTCGTCGCCAACGCGGAGCCAACGCGACGTTCGCTGGAGCCGAACGCGGTTCCCGTGGCGGATGCCGGCCAAATCGGAGAAGGCGTAGAGCAGCGTCATGCGATCGCGAAAGCCGATAACCTCGGCTTCAAGGGGCTCGCCCGTCTCCCGTTCGATCTGGGCAAGGGAGCCGACCGGCGCGGGGAACCCGTCGGCCGATACGGTCATCCCGATCGTTCGCGAGACGGTACCCGTAAGTTGAGCGGGCATGACGTGCTTGATCTGGTCAACGAGATCCATGGAACGCTAATTCAGGTTGACGGAGTCGTGGTTTGTAAGGAAACGGAGGATTCAGGAGCCCGGCTTGGCTTCACGAGCGGCTAGGTAAGTTCCTCTTCCATGCGTTGGAGCTGGGTTTCGATTTGTTGGTCGATGGCGCCGAAATCGGTTTCCACGCGGCATCCGCCGGGAGTGATGTCGGGATCGGCGGCGAGCGTGCAGGTTCCCAGGCCGCTCATCTTGGCAATCAACGCCTCGGCGTGGGGTCGCAGGCTTTCATGGTCGGCAGGGCTGAGCAGGACTCGGACCGTGGAACTTCCGGCGGCCAGTTCGAGGGATTCACGCACGAGGTCGACCGTGATCTCCGGCGCGGCGGCGATCTCCCGGCGAATGATCCTCTCGGCAATGGCGGTGGCAAGGCGAACGGCACTGTGCTCCCAATGAGTCATCCAGGCCTGCTTGGCGTGCTGGATTTCCTCGATCGTGGCGGCCAGAGCGGGAAGGAGCGTGGCGATCTGTTCGCCCAGTTTCTTCTCCACCAGCTTCTGGATCTCTCGCTGTCCGTCGGCGTAGCCTTTGCGCCGCGATTCCTCCTCGATCTTCTTGCGTGCCTTCTGGGCCTGTTTCTGGGCCTTGTCGACAACCTGATCCGCCTGCTGGCGCACCCCGTCCAGATAGGCGCCCGCCTTGACGGCCATGTCGTCGAAGTTGAACGCCACCGGCTGGATGCCGCGAGCACGATCGGTGGCCTTGATGATGGTGGACATAGTTGCTCGATCCAGATTCGTTCAGTTGTCGGAAGCTCGAAGGGCGGTTGGTTTCGAAAGCGGCGTCTGGGTGACAGGAAACGTGGCTACACTTCGTGGAGGAATTCGGAACCGGCTCGGGGTCGTTGGGGGCGGCCGACGGCCGAATGGGGCGAGCGGATCCCTATCTTCTGGGCGATCAGGCCGATTCTCTCGCGAGCGCCTTCCACGTCGCTGAGACGGGTCGGCGCGGGGTGGTTCATGTCGTGGCGCAAGGCCGCGGCCCGCGACGCCGGCAGGGCCGCCGAAACGCGCTGGACCAAGGTGGGCGCGGCGCCGACCAGGGCCAACGAGAGGAGGCTCGACTCGATCGCGTCGAGCAGCTCCTGGAGGTCGGAGTAGTCGATGCGTTCGAGATCGTCGAAGTCGAGTTGCTCGGGCCGAAGCTGGGCGGCAAGCTGTTGGTCGTGGGACGACAGGTTTCGGTAGAGCTGGGCGCCCACGTTCCGGTCGGAGGCGTCGAGGATGCCTTCCACGGCCGACAATCCGGCCACTCGCTTCCGCGGCAAGGCAAAGGCCTGGGTGAGCCGGGCGCGAAGGGATTCCTCAATCTCGGCGAGAATCTCCGGATCCGTTTCTTCGAGTTCCACGAGACGCCGGAAAATTTCGGGCTGCACCTGGGACGGAAAATGAACGAGCACCTTGCCCGACAGTTCGGGCGGGAGGTGGGAGAGGACGAGGGCGATGGTCTGGGGCCGCTCCGTGGCCAGGATTCCCGCAAGCCCCTCGGGGGCCATTTCGCGAAGCGAGTCGAAAACCCGCTCGCGACCGCCGGAGGTCGTTTGAGGTTCGGGATTTGCCGCCACGCGACTGAACACGACTTGCGTATCGCCGCCAGCCTGGGGGCGCCGTGCGGGACCGGCCTGAAGGAATTCGTCGATCACCCGCCGTTGCTCCTTGGGGTCGATGGAGTCGAGATCGAAGATCGCATGGCGGATCCGCTCGGCGTCTCCGGCGGGCATCTTGTCGAGAAGAAGATCCGCCGATTGCCGATCGAGGCTGGAAACCACGATGGCGACTTTTCGCAATCCGTCCTGTTCGTTGCTCATGCGTTGGCTCGGTGGGTTGTCTTGCGTCGGTTTGTGCGTGTTGGTCTGGAAAACTCGGAGGACGGATTACTTCGTCGCCGCCCCGATCCAGTTCTTCAGGATGTTCGCGGCCGTTTCCGGATCGGTGGCCACCAGGTCGGTCAGTTCATCGCGGAGCGAGGCCCCGGTTCCGGCGAAGGCCATTTTCTGAGGTTCGTCAGACTCCTCGGCGTCTTCGCTCTCACCGCCCTCTCTCAAGGCGGGTTCGAAGGCGGCCATGTCCCCCGTGCTTCCGGGCGGCGTCGACCGAATCATGGATCGGAGCATCAGCAGGCTGAAGAGCCCAAGCAGGATCAAGCCCACGGTGCTCCAGTTCTGGGCGAACCAGGATGTGGCATTGTCCGTCAAGGTGGGCCCGGGGATCGGCGCCGGGGCGATGTCCACCATGTCGGTGACGTTCACCAACTCGGAGAGATCCGTCACTCCTGCGACTTGAGGCAGCGTGCCGGCAACCAGGGTTTTGATGCGGTCCAGTTCCGTAGTGCGAATCTTGTCGATGTCCGTGGGCGTGGGGGCGGGCGGCTCTTCGCCCTCCGGCACCGGATTCTGATCCCGCCAGATCTTGGTGAACCAGCTCGTGGGCACGGCGATGGCCACGGAAACCCGCTCCGGCGTGTGGGCGGCGTATTCCTGCTCAGTCTCCTCGCCGGCCGGCAACTTGGATTCGACCAGTTCGGAAGTCTTCTCCTTCTCCTCGGCGCCCTTGGCTTCCGTGCTCGTAATAGCACGGGCCGAATTACTCCCCTGGGAAGCGTAACCGGGGCGACCCTGGCGACTCTCTCCAACCGACTCGCGGGAGGTCTTCTGCTCAACCATGTTGACGGAAACGGATTTCTCCTTGTCGTATTCCGTCGATCGGATCTTGCTGTATTTCAAGGGCGAGAGTTCAACGGTGGGAGTGACGATCACGCCGGGAATGAGCCCGAGGAGGGACTCGATCTTGACTCGCCAGTACTCTTCCAGTCGCCGTTGCTCTTGGGCCATGGGGCTTCCCTGACCGCCGGAGAGGTCGCCCGGCAGGACGGTGTAAGCTCGGCCCGTATTGAGATCGGTGACGGTGATGTCTTCAAGTTTCAGGGCGGCGTCGACGGCCTTGACGGTTTGACGGATCGATTGAACCTGCTCTTCGGTCAGGGGTCGCGTGCCGATGGCCTTGACGCTTACGACGGCGCTCACAACCCGTTCCCGATGAATTCCCCGCTTGACGTCGTCGGAGATAATGACCCCTGCTTGCTCGTAGTCGGGCACGGCGCGGAGCATTTCTCCGATCTTTCGCTGCTTTGCGTTTCGGAGGCGCGCCTGAAACTTCGTCTTATCTTCGAAGGTCCCGCTCTCCTTGAGGGCGTTTTCATCGATCCAACTGAAGTCGTGGGGCAGGACGCCGGCCTTGGCCATGGCGGCCACGTAGGCCATCTCCTTGCCGCGAGGCACGCAGATTTGCCCACCCACGACCTCAGGCGACGCCAGGCCCTCCGTGGCAAAGGCCCCCAGCACGCCCGCCATTTGGTCGGAGTTGAAGCGGTAGTTGTCGAGCAGGTAGACGTCGCCGCCGCTGCTGAATCCCGAGGTGAAGAGGTAGCCCAGGCTGGCCACCGTCACGGCGAGCAGCAGAGCCGAAGTGATTCGAGCCCCGGGCGTCATGCCCTCGAACAATTCCCGAATCTGTGCGAAGTACTTATTGAGGAAATCCATCCATGGAGCCTCGTGGTGTCACGTCGAATTGTGTGTCACGTCCAGTTGTGTGCCACTGCTTGCTTGCAAGCAGTGCCTATTGGAATCTCTGTTTGCGAACAAGCCGCGGCTTTCGGACCCTAGCTGTGTTGCACTGCTTGCAAGCAAGCAGTGGCACACGGATAAGGCGTTCTCCTAAACGCGAATGCTCTGCACGTCGTTGTACGCTTGGACCATCTTGTTACGTATCTGCATCATCAGCTTGAAGGCGATGTCGGCCTTCTGGACGGCGGTGAGGACCTCGGCAGGATTGACGTCCTCTCCGGCCACGAGCTTTTCGACCGCCTGGTCGGCGTCCTGCTGCATCGTGTTGACTTCGCGGATCGAATCGAGCAGGAAGCTCTTGAACGATCCTTCGCCACTCGCCTCCTGGGCACCGGAGGATTGGGGGGTCCCGACGGGGGTGGGGATTCGGAATCCTTGGATCGAGTTCATCAGGCAATGATCCTCAGGGTCTGGTTCGCCAGATCTTTGGCGATTTCAATGGCGCCGAGATTCGCCTCGTAGGCCCGGGCAGCCTCCATGGCATCGGTGTACTCGGTCATCATGTTCACGTTGGGATAGGCCACGTAGCCAGCCCACTCCCCCTCCTGGATCGCGTCGGGGTGGTCCGGCTCGTACTTGTAAAGGGGTTCCAGGTTTTCGGTCTGAACCGATTCGACACGCACGCCGGAGGCGCCGCTGGAGCCGACGCTGTCGTCGGTCTGGAAAATGACGTACCGCGGCTGGTAGGGAATTCGCTCCCCCTCCTCGTTGTGAGTTGTCGAAATGTTCGCCAGGTTGCCGCTGATGGCGTTCATCCTGACCCGTTGAGCGGCCAGGCCGCTCGTGCTCACGTCCAGGGAAGAAAACATATCAGACTCCATCACTTAGGGTTAGAGCCGTTCGCTGATCGCCGTTTCCAGCAGTCGCATCTGGTTGTTCATGATCGTCAGGGCCATGTTGTGCTGCATCTGGTTCTTGACCATCTCCGTCACCTGGTATTCCACGCCCACGTTGCTCTTGTCGTGGTAGAGGATGGTCCTGGGATCCTTCACGCTTTCGGCTTCGTCGCTCGCCGCGGAGCCTCCCAGCCCGTTCAAGGCCCCTCCGAGCGATTCCGGCTGGGCCGGGGCATGCCGCTTGCGAATCACCTCTTTCAATTGGTTCTGAAAGTCTTCGACGGACAGGTCGCGAACCTGGTAGCCGGGCGTGTCCATGTTGGCTATGTTGCCCGCCAGGACAACTTGCCGTGCCTGATTGAACTGAACCGCCTGCTGCAGGACGGGAATCGTCGTCGATTTGAACAAGGTCGAGTACATGACCGATCCATCCCGGCTCGCCTGGGCGAGCCCGAAAATCTCCTTGGAGCAAGCCCCATGCCAACGATGGCGTGTGGGACGTGTCCGTAAAACACACTGTTCAGCCAGGTCTTCCCAAATCTCCAGGCCGCTTGCAGTTACGGTGTCTGGTTGTCTTGACTGTTTCTCCCAAACGGTTCCGTGCCAGCCGATTTCAACCGGCCGATTCGGCGCGGCCCAACCGGCCGATTCAGCCGATCGTCGCAGTTCTGTAGCCTGGCTCTCCGAGCCGGGTCTTCGTAGCCTGGCTCTCTGAGCCGGGTCTTCGTAGCCTGGCTCTCCGAGCCGGGTCTTCGTAGCCTGGCTCTCTGAGCCGGGTCTTCGTAGCCTGGCTCTCCGAGCCGGGTTTCCCGTAGGTTGGCTCTCCAGAGCCGACCCCTCGAATCGTCGCTGAGTTTCCCTTTCCGCATGACCAGGATCCAAGGTTTCCGGTGACGTTTGTATTGCTAGCCTCGGCTCAGGAGAGCCAACCTACGTTTACGCCGCGCGGCAGGAATTCTCCCGTGGGGCGTAGCCGTATTGTCGCAGTTTGGTGGTTAAGGTTCGCAGTCCGATGCCCAGGGCCTTGGCGGTTTTGGCGCGGTGGCCGCCGTGGTGGTCGAGGGTGGCTTCGATCAGGCGGCGCTCCATCTCCTGGAGACTGAGTCCGACGGGCACGTCGCCCTGGCCAGGGGAAGCGGAGTCCGACGGATCGGCAAGCAGCCATCGCCGCAGTTCGTCTGCGGTGAGGGGCGCATCGCCCTGAAGCACGCTCGCCCGGGTCACGACGTTCTCCAGTTCGCGAACGTTGCCGGGCCAGTTGTACCGAACCAGGAGTTCCATCGCCCCGGCGTCGAGCGAGGCCGGCTCTCGCTGGAGTCGCTGGGCGCAGCGCCCGAGGAAATAGTCGATGAGTGCGGGGATGTCCTCCCGCCGATCGCGCAGGGGCGGAACCTCCACGGGAACAACGGCGAGTCGGTAGTAAAGATCCTCCCGGAACCGACCTTCCGCCACCTCCCGTTTCAGGTCGCGGTTGGTCGTGGCGAGGACTCGGACGTCGATTTCGATTGTGCTGCTGGAGCCGACCCGTTCGAAGGCGCGTTCCTGGAGGACGCGGAGCAGTTTCGCCTGAAGGTTGAGATCGATTTCAGTCACTTCATCGAGAAGGATCGATCCGCCATGAGCCATTTCGAAGCGACCCGTTCGCGAAGCTTCGGCCCCGGTGAAAGCGCCCCGTTCGTGGCCGAACAGTTCGCTCTCCATGAGTTGGACGGAAAGGACGGGGCAGTTGAGGCTGACCATGGGCCCGGTGGCACGGGAACTCATGGCATGGACCGTCTTGGCGACGAGTTCCTTCCCCGTTCCGCTTTCGCCGTGGATCAGGACAGTTTCCGGGGTAGGGGCGAGGCGTGCGATCTTGTCGCGAAGGTTCTGCATGGCGGGGCTCGCCCCGACCATGACGGGCGCCACATCGCTGGGAGTCGCGCGATCGGGGCGACTGGCCTGCTGGAGCATGCGACCGCTGCGAATCGCCTTGCCCACGAGGGTTTCCAGTTGGTCCACGTCGAAAGGCTTTTCGATGTAGTCGAAGGCGCCGCGGCGCATGGCTTCAACGGCGCTGGAAACGGAGGCATGGGCCGTCACCATCACGATCTGGGCGTCGCAGCCACGGCGTTCCAACTGGACGATGAGTTCCAGTCCGGACATGCCGGGCATCTGGAGATCGGTGACGATGCAATCGAAAGGCTCGCCCTGAACGGTCTGAAGCGCCTCGGCCGCACTGGAGCAGCAGCGCACATCATGGCCTACATGGCGGAGCACGTCGGCAATCGATTCCCGGGCCTGGCGATGGTCGTCGACGACGAGAACGCGTCCGGAGGCTTCGAGCGTGGCGGATGGGTTGTCCGGGAGTTTCATGCGTTCACCTCGCTTGCAGTCATGGGAATTCGCAGGGCGAAACGCGCGCCGCCCTCGGTTCCGTTCTCGGCGGTGACCGTGCCGCCGTGGACTTCGGCAATCCGTTCAACGATGGTCAACCCAAGGCCCGTGCCGCTCTGCTTGGTGGTGACGAAGGGCTCGAACAGGCGTCGCAGGATGTCGTCGCTGAGCCCCGGTCCGCTGTCGCCCACCGTGAAGCGGACTGCGCTGCCGTCGCGGTCGGCCGCGAGTTCGAGGCGGCCCCCGTCGGGCATGGCGTCAACGGCGTTGAGAACAAGGTTGAGCAAGGCCCGTCGGAGCATTTCGCGGTCGGCGATCGCGGTGAGCCCCGGTTCGAGGTTCCGCCCTACCGTGATGGCCTGGGCCTGGAGTTGCGGAAGGAGGGAGTCGCTGATTTCGTGGAACAGGTCGTCCACGACGAAGACCTGACGGCAGGGGTCGCGATCCGACGTGAAGTGGAGCAGATCGTTGACGGTAACATCGAGGGCCTGGAAGCCGGAGGCGACTTTCTGAAGCACCTCGAGGCTCTGGTCGTCGCCCTGGAGTCGGCGTCGGAGCAGGCTCAGGTAGAGCGAGACGGGGACGAGGGTGTTTCGTACCTCATGGGCCACGTGGGCGGCCATCTGGCCGAGATCGGCAAGGCGGTCCTTGCGAGCCAGTTCCCGGTTCTTGGCTTCCAGTTCGTCCGTCAAGCGTCGCACTTCCTCCTGGAGCGTCACGTGGGTTCGTTCCAGGCGGAGGGTGGCGGAGTGCCAGGCGGCGAGCACGGTCTGCAGATCGGCGTCGTCGCCGGGCAAGAGCGCGTCGCAAGCGGTCGCCGAGGCTTGTTCGAGGGAGTCTTGTGCGTTCTGATTCACCATCAGTCTTCCGAAGAGAGGTCGAGTCGGCTCGAGTTCGCGCGGCCCCGTTCGAGGTAGGCGCCCCGCGCACGGCCGGCAGTGTGGGCATGATGCAGTTTGACGGCGGCCTCGTCGCGGCGAACGACGAGCGCCGCCTCACTTTGGCGTTCCTGCTCGACGGTTTCCTTGAGGAGGCGTTCGCACTCGTCGAGCAGTTGGGCGCAATCGGCGCGGGCCCGGTCGTTTCGCCAAAGGCGTGCTTCCGGTTCCTGGCCGCGATAGGGGTCGAGGGCGCGTTCGACCCGCTGCAGGCCGTTGAGGACGCGTTGCTTTTCGGCGAGCACGTCGAGAAGCCGGGTCATTTCTCCCTCGACCACGAATTTCATCTGCCGTTTCCCCATTTCGCGCAGGCTCAGGAGAAAGTCCCGCTTCTGCCGGACCAGGTCGGCGAGGGCGTCGGTTTCCAGAGGGGTCATATCGTTCACAGCGTTTCCATCCAGGCGAGGAATTCTTCCCACTGCTGGGGATCGAGGTTCGTGGTTCGCAGGAAATCCCCCTGCGACTTGAGGCGTTTGAGAACTTCTTCGGCTCGCCGCACGGTAACGCGAGCTTGTTCGGGATCGCTCAGTCTTGCGTGGGCACGAGCGATTTGCACGTAGGCCTCGAGCGCCTCGGGAGTGTTCTGGTAGCGTGTGCTCGCTGCCGTGTAGGCTCGGACAGCGTTTTCGAAGTCCCCCAGTTCGAACCAGGTGGAGCCGATGGCAAAATAGCAGTTGCGCAGCGTTTTCTGTTCCACGTCGGAGAGTTGCTGCCGCTCCTGGCGTTCGTTGAGGGCCTCCTGGACCAGGGCATAGTATTCGCCGGCTTTCGTCAGTTGTTCGTAAACGCGTCGGAGATTCGTTTTGCGAACACTCTCGACGAGGTCGGTATCGACTTGCTTGCGGAGGAGGGCGGCATGGGCGCGATAACATTCGGCAAGCAGGTAGTAGGCGGGGAGCGTTTGCTCGCAGTCCGGGTAGCGGCGTACGGCTTCGTCGAGTCGGCTTGCGGCCTCGTCGTAGCGTCCCAGGCGATGGTAAAGGCGTCCGAGAGCGAAGAGGGAATCCCGCCACTCGATGCTTCCCGGCGCGAGGTGCCCGTTCAAATTCGTATCGAGAAGGGCCTCGGCCTGCTCCATCTCCCCTTTTTCCGCGTGGGCCTGGCTGGCGATCAGGCGAGCCCGGTAGGCGGCCGCATCGCGAGGATGGAATTCGATGCACTCTTCAAAAGCCGCCAGGGCCCCGTCCATCCGACCGAGATTGAGTTGGGCCTCGCCCAGGTCAACCAGGGCCTGGGGATGACGCTGCCGGGAACCGTTGTTGAGGTACTCCTGAAGCGTTTTCACGGCATGGATGTAGTCGTGGCCTTGCATGAAGCACTGGGCGCTTTGCCAGAGATCATCCGTGTAGAACTCGGTAACGCTCCGCAGCCCAGCCAGTTTGGCATAGGCCAGGCCGGCGAGGCGAAGCTGCTCGCGTCCGGTCGCCTGCTGGGCGGCCATCGACTCGGCTTCGAGCGACAGCGAGGCCTCCAGCAGGGCTCGTCCCCTGGCCGCGCGGCATTTGGCTTCCAGTTCCGTCACCCGGGGCTCGGGCAAGAGGGGATGCATATGCTGGGTCAGCAACAGGGCCGTCTCGAACGCTTCGTCCGCTAGATAGAAGTCGTAGGCTTCCAGGGTCCGGCGTTGCAGGTCGTTGAGCGAGATCCAGGGATTGCTGTAGTCGTCCGGCTCGCTCACCTGGGCGAGAGCGCGGGCGTAGGCGGCCACGGCCTCCTTGTGGTCGCCGAGCGTGCGAAGAACCTCGGCCATTTCAAAGTCGGCCGCCAGAGATTCGGAGGTTTCGGGATTGGAACGCGCGGTGTGGGCGAACTGTTCCAGGGCCTTGCTGAATTCCTCCTGACGCCGAAGGCAGACCGCGGTGAGAAACATGGCTTTTCGGCTTGCCTGGGTGCTCAGCGTGTCCCGTCCCTGGGCAGCCTTCAGGACCTCAATGGCTTCGCCGTAGCGTTGATGGGCCGCCTGCTGCTGCTCGGGGGTCAGATCCTCGGCGGCGAGTATGGAGTCCGCCTCGGCCATCATCACGCCTGCGCGAATGACCAGGGCCTCGGCCTTGTCTTTGGCGTCCTCCGGAATCTCGGCCAGGGTGGCCATGCACTCGTCCTTCTGGCCGAGTCCGAGCAGGATCCGGGCTCGCTGCAGCAATCCGCGACGACGCTCCGCGGGACGAAGCACCCGGTCCGCCAGGTACTTGTCGTTCCAGACCAACGCCTCTTCGAAATCGGGATTGGCGTCGTTCAGAAACGCCTCGGTGAGCAGCCAGAGAATTTCCGAACGATGACGGGGAGCGGCCTCCAAGGCCTGCTCAAAAACAGGACGACTTGCGGGGATCTGGCCGCTGAGGAACAGCGTCCTCCCCAATTGGAAGAGGCCTTCCCCTTCCCGGTCCGGAGGAAGCCCCAGATCGCGTGCCTGTTCCAGATAGCGGGAACTGAGCAGGTAATAGGGTTTCTTGTTGTCGGTGAAGGAGCGATCCGCTTCGTAGGCGAGCGCCGCTCCGGTAATGAACGCGGGGGCGCCGTACGAATCTTCCGGAAGATCGGCGCTGTCCCGCAGTTGTTTGCCCATGTCGTAGGCCTGGTCGTAGAGTCCGGCGTCCAGAGTCTCCAGGGCCTCCTCCAAAGTTACCGGCTTTTCTTCCTCTCCGGCGAGAAGAACAATGGCAAGGAGAAGCCCAAGAACGACGGCAAGTCCAGCGGCACCGACCAACGCCGCCTTCAAGCGGTGCTCCCGTGCGTACTGGCCAAGCTGTTTGATTCGCTGGAAGCGACCCGTCGGTTGCTCGTCCGCCGATCCTTCGTCGGTGGCGGGCTGGTCTTCCGCGTTTGGTTCGTCCGTAGCCATGTTCAATCCGTTGACGCCTCGTCGCGGATCGGCACGGAAAGAGCGCAGACCTCGACGAGAGGCAGAATAGGTCCGGAGCTTTTAGCGGAATTCCCAAGTTTGTGTCAAGAGATAGATGGCGACATGCCGATCCAACCAAGTTCAGATCGCCGGTGCCAGCAATGCTAGCACGAGTGATTCATGGGCACTTGGGTAGGTCACCGCTCGCCGAGCGGGACCTCACAGTTGGCATTCCATCGCGCAACACATAGTGCCCATGAACGGACTGCCCATAACTGATGGAACTCGATTGCACGCCATCAGAACACCGGTTGTGGGTCAAACGAGCCCTGAATTGGCCACGTTTGCTCCGCTTCATGGTCCCGCTCGGCGAGCGATGACCTACCTGTTCAACGAGCTGCTAGACGAAGTCGGGCGATTCGGCGGGCGCGGTGATCTGTTCCATGATCCAGCGGTCCACATCACGAAACATCTGCGTGGCGAGTTCATGCCCGCACGGGTACTGGCGGAGGGTCACGGAGACCCCGGCGGTGTGGAGCAGCCGAAGGTCATCGCAGGCGTCCTCAGGACCATAAACCTCGCTGTCGCGTCCAAGCGCGAGGAAGGTAGGCAACCGTCGAGCGGCAACCAGTCGCCCGAACGGATGATGCCCTTGAGGGAGGGCGCCTCCCAAGGAGAGGACACCGGCAAAACTCTCGGGTTGATTGAAGGCGATTCGCAACGCCATCGTTCCACCGCCGTCAAATCCGCCGAGAAACACACGCTTCCTCGCCACGTGAAACCGATCGCTTGCCGCAGCAATGCAATCGAAAACGCGATGCGTGGCCCCCTCAATCGAGGTCGGATCCTGGGGCCACCCGAGCCCCTCGCGGTTCTGGACCGAGAAGCCCCGGGGGGCGGCGGCCACGTAGTTTCGCATGCTGATCAGCGGCATGATCCGCACCAACTGGCGTTCGTCGGTGCACTGCGGACCGTGAAGCCAGATCAGGAGCGGATAAGCATACTTCGGTTCATAATGAAGGGGAGCGAAGAATGCGTGCGAGCCATCTTCCGCCGAGGGGGAGAACAACGCCGATTCGACCGTGAAGGGGAGAACCGGCGCGGCAGGCTTCTTGGAACGCGTCGAAGAATGTATGGGATTCATCTGGATTGAACCAGGGATTGATCTATAAGGCGCAAGAATTCAGGTGGGAGAGGACGGTTTCAGCGACTGCTGACGCAAGTGAAAAGTCGTTGTCCCGACTCCCCCCAAATGTGAGTCTATCCGCGTCAAACGCGAATCGATCGGACATCGTCGAGTGACTTTACTCGATACGCTGCGCCGCTGTCAAGCGAACTCGCCGATTTCCGTCACGGCGTGCTTGTGAGCTTGGCCATGGTCTCGACGAGCCCCTTCACGGCATCCACGCTTTTCTGGAAGGCAGCCTGCTCCTCGGCAGTCAAAGTCAATTCGACAATCCGCTCGACCCCCCCTGCCCCCAACACGACGGGCACTCCAACGTAGTAGCCGCCGACGCCGTATTCGCGATCGCAGTAGGCGGCACAAGGGATCAGACGTTTCTTGTCGCGGACAATTGCTTCGACCATCTGGGCGCTAGCCGCAGCGGGGGCGTAGTAGGCGCTCCCCGTCTTCAAGAGCCCCACAATCTCCGCGCCCCCCGCTCGGGTCCGTTGCACGATCTCTTCCAGCTTCTCGGCATCGATCAACTGGGTGACGGGAATGCCGCCGACGGAACTGCAACTCGCCAAGGGGACCATGGTATCCCCATGCCCCCCGAGCAACATGGCAGAGACATCCTCGACGCTCACGTCGAGTTCCATGGCCAGGAAGGCACGGAAGCGAGCCGTGTCGAGGACCCCCGCTTGCCCGAGAACCCGTTGCGGCGGGAATCCCGTGACTTGCAGAGCCCGCTGAACCATGGCATCGAGAGGATTGCTGACCACAATCACGATGGCATCGGGGCTGGACGCACGGATCTCCTCGCACACCGCTCCCATAATCCGGGCATTGGTGTTGAGCAGGTCGTCGCGACTCATGCCGGGTTTCCGAGGAATTCCGGCGGTGACAACAACCACGTCACTGCCCGCGGTGTCCGCGTAATCGGTGGTGCCGGTCACCTTCGCGTCAAATCCGAACACGGGGGAAGCCTGCATGAGGTCAAGGGCCTTGCCGGCCGGCATTCCCTCGGTTTGCGGAATATCCAGCAGGACAATGTCGCCCAGTTCGGCCGCCGCACACCAATGGGCCGTGGTGGCTCCCACATTGCCTGCCCCAACGATCGTGATCTTCGCTCGCTTCATAGGGTTCTTCCTTCTCATGCTGAAATCATGGAGAACTGTATTGTAGGGCAAGGGAGCCGAAAAAGACCACCAGCCCCCATCGGGGAAGGAAGAGAAAAAAGGTTCATCCGACCGAAACGTGCGCAGGTGCAAGCTGTTGCATCGAAACAGGTTTCGACGCAGACTTTACGGGAACAAGGGAAGCCAGAGAAGAGGCACCGGTACTCCGCGGCAGAGTACCGGTGCCTCTTCTCTGATCAGCCTCGGCTCGATTCGGCGCTGGTCGGGCGAGCGCATTCTTGAATCGGATGAACCAGAAAAAAGCAGCAACGGTCGCATTCTGAGCGAAGCCCGTCAAGCACGGACCTTTTGCCGGGCGTCCCCAGACCAGCCTCCGTTTCTTCGCCAATCAGGTTTCGTCGGCGGATGAGTCGAGGCCCTGCCAATCCATGTCGGCTGGCTCCGTTGCCCTGCGTTGTCGCCTGCGGCGTGCCGATTCCCGATCGCCTCGCCCGAACTGGCGGAAAACCCACCACACAACTCCGAGAACCACCAGGAGCACGGTGGTGCCGATCAGTCGCACGGTCGGACTCAAGCGAGCCGGCGGTTGGTCCGGAAACCAAACGGCACTGTTCCCGATGAGCAAGGGAGCGAGTTGCCGCTGCGGCTTCCCCTCCGACACCACCTCAGAAACCGGATAGGACCAGGTTTTGTAGAAAAAGCCGGGGATACTCAATTCCTCGCCAAACCCAGGCCCATCCCCCATGGGGAGACCTTCCGGCAATCGGCGCAAGCAGAACACGATGGGGTTATTTTGAGAATCTTCTGTAAACAGGTAGACCTGGTAGTACTCGTCAATGCCGAATCGTTCCCTCACCTCGGGCTCGCCAACCCGAACCGGCACGATTCGACGCGCCACGCCTCGCAGTTCGAAAAGGCGCCCCTGCTGGGTCTGGGGACGATTGAACAGGGGAACAACCGAGAAACTCGACTTGCTGGCCTGGGCCAGTTCCTCCTGGGCCCACTGCTGGAGTTGCCCCGGTTTGGCGTCGCCCACGGCCTTTAACATCCGATAGAAGGGTTCGTGATCCCGCTGAGTGAAAAGCCGCGTTGACCAATCCACTTGGGGCGTCGCGCCGTCACGCCCCTTCTTGGGTGGCGGCTCCACAACCACGTCATCGAGGAGGCCCACGTCCATTCCCAAACGCCCCAGGTAGGTCGGAGGGTACCAGGCCATATGGTCGGTGAGAAACCAGGCAATCGGAGAGGACTCCCCCAGCCTGCTCTTCAACAGCAGCGCCAGAGCTCCCGAAGGCTCGTCGATGGGCTGCCCCACCTTCCAGGCCTTCGGACAGCGCGGCGTGAACACGTCGACAGTCTCCTCTGCCGAATCCAGTTTCATGCGACATCGCCAGATCGAGGCAAACTCACCCGGATCGTCTTTCCTGGAACTCAACAAATAGGGCTCGACGAGCAAAACACGTCCGCGGAGCCGGAAGACCTGCAATTGATAGGCGTCAGGCTCATCGCCGACGCGATGCCAATCCACATCCCCCTGGCTCCACCGCTCCCAGTCGGCGGGCCGAACGTCTTTTTCGACTCGATAGAGCATTCGCCTCAGGACATCCTTGTCGGAAGCCTGCCAGGAATCGGCAGAAGCAAGCTGGGCGAGTTCGTCCTGGCCAATGCCGCCAAGTTCGAACAGTTCGCGCGGCCCGAGGCCCGCCGAATGGGCAGAGGCCGCGACCAACGACAAGGCCGCCAGAAAGAAGGCTGAAGACCGAAGGCTGAAGACTGAAGGACGGCGAAACAGGGGCTCTCGGTGCATGGGCATCGGCTCTCCTTGGCAATCGCCCTCGCGTCTGGCGTTCATTGCTCGTCCTCCTCCGCGTCGGGAGCGGTTACAAGTCGCAACATGGCGGTCCCACCGGAACTCGAATCAGAAGCGGTCTGGTCGGGAAAGAGGCGGGCGGGCTGGGCGTCGTGAGTCTTGCGCCGGGTTTTCCATCCGACGAACGCAGCAACGGCAACGGCCACTGCCGCCGCGACAGCCACGATCCAGGCCGGCGACATGGGGGGCGAGGATTTCTGGGGGCGAACGGCAACCCAACGCAACGATTTCGCCAGCACCACGGGCGCCGAACGAACGGCGTCCTGGGCGGCATAGGGCCATCGCTTGAAGAAGAAGCCCTCCAGTTGCACGGGTTCTTCGATGGTCATTCCCTGGGGAAAGCCGTCCGGAACGCTCAGGGTGTAAACGACAATCGGATTGTCGGGATTGTCCGCTGGAAAGAGCCACGTCCTGTAGTAGGTTTCGATTCCCACATCATTTCGGGGGGCCGGCAGCCGTTCAGTACGGCGAAGGACCCCGGACAGGGTCACCAGTTCGCCACGATATTCTCTCGGTTGCCGGAAGAGTTGAACGAAGGTGACTGGGCCGATCGATTCTTTGGCCAGAACCTCGGGGTCGGTATTGCGAAGCCGATCGAAGAGTTTGAACCAGGCGTCTTGCTCTCCGGCGTGAAAAGGCTCGTCGTCGCGCACCGCGTCCAGGTCAGCCTTCGTGAGCGTCCCCGAGACGGTTTTCGGGACCTCGTCCGAATCTTCTCCCGGCCCGGAGAAAATGAACGCGTCGTCCGTGTTCGACTTGGTCGGGACAAACCGGGTATCGACCGGCTGTTCCCCTGTCTCAGGCGTTTGGCTCCCATTCCAGATCCATTGGAAATACTGTGGATCTCGCGCTTCGAGGGCCACCCAGAGGATCGTCATGAGCGCCATAACCAGAATGAACAGGCGCATCTGTTCCCGCCGAGCCAGATAATTGCGGGGCCGAGGGCCGGTACGAAATTCGAGCACGGGGGCAGCCTTGGCTATCACCGGAGAAATGGGAAAAATCGGCATACAGGGCCGGCCAATTAATGCAAGGATACCTTAATGCGACGATAGGCCAAAGGGATTTCATTCCCGGCGTGTGGCCCCCTCAAATTGCCCCGGCTGGCCTGCAAATCATTGGCGGGATTGTCCGGCTTGGGATAAAATAGACAAGGATCGTGGACTTTTTGCCGGGAGTTACGGCGACGGACGTCTCCAACCGCCATCCATACTGGGCGGAGGGCCAACCGCCGGGCCCCGGTTCCTTGTCTTGTTGGGTGCCAATCGGTAGGCTAAGGACGAAACGGGCGGCACGGGTCGCGTGCCGCGGTACATCCAGCGGACTATCCAGCCGGTCCGATCCGGGTTTTGAGTTCTTGAACGTGAAGCAGCGGTCCCCTTGTCCCTACGACTTTTCCGTTCCCCTCGCACCGCTCGATCTCCGTCTGGAGTCCGTTGTCGGCTGATCCCAGGAGTGTTTGCCCAACGAGGAAGAGAGTAGTTGATGAAAACTCCCGGAAGGTTGCCCGCCATCGTTGGCATGGTCATCTCGGTCGTCTCCTGGCTCGCCATCGTCCCTGCTGCTCCCGGCGCCGAGCCGCCAGCAAAGAAGATGCTGGATGGCTTGCGGGAAATCCAGTACTACGACATGGCGATCTTGTATCTGGAGAAAATGCGAGACCGCGCCGATTGTCCGCCCGAGTTCAAGGAGATGATCGATTACGAAATTGGCGCCACCTTGCTGGAAGCGGCCGACGCAACGGAAAGCGCTTCGGAGCGGGAGGCGACACTCGATCAGGCCACCGAAGCGATTGAGCGGTTTCTCAAAGAGCATCCAACCCACGAGAAAGCCGGGGCAGCGAGCACGCTGATCGGCAGACGCTTGCTTCTGCGAGGGGCCCTCCGCGCCCAGCAGGCCGAGATCCCGGGGCTTTCAGATGAAGAGAAGCAGGCCAAGCTGGCGGAGGCCCGAGACTTCTTCAAGCAGGGCCAGGCCGCCCTGGAAGGGGCGGAGAATCGCCTCTACGCGAAGGCCAAGGAACTGAAAGACCGTGCCGAGGCGGATCCTTCAAACCGCAACAAGGGTCGATTGAGGGAAGCCTACGGCGAACTGCTTCAGGCACGACTGTTTCTGGTCAATATTGCGGACCGCAAGGCACGAACCTACGCTCCGGACAGCAAGGAGTTCAAAGAGCAGCTCGAAGCCGCCGCCAAGCGGTACGAGGAACTGTTTGAGAAGAACGAGGAACAAGTCGGCGGGCTGCAAGCGAGGAACTTCGAGGGCAAGATCTACGCCGACCTGAATCAGAACCAGAAGGCGATCGACATCTTCCGCGAGATGTTGACCCTCCCCGGCGGAGAACCTGCGATCCGCGGCCTCAAGCGGCAGGCCACCCTTTGGTTGATGGAAACGCTCATCAAGCCGGACGTGAAGAAAGCCGACGAAGCAATCCAGCTTGCCGCGGAGTGGAAAGAGAACGCCCTCCCGAACGAAACGACGAACACCCAGGGTCTCCAAATCCAGCTGCAGGCAGGCCGGGCGTGCCTGGACGCCGCCAAGGCCCTCGACCCCAAGGACGCCAAACGTCGTGATCTGCTTCGCACGGCGCGGCGTTACCTGGAATTGGTGCAACGGACCCAGGGCCCGCTGCGCAAGGAAGCCAACGACTTGCTCACGGACGAACAGTTCGGCGCCCCCGAGGTGGTCGAGGCGGAACCGACTACCTTTGAAGACGCCTACGAACAGGCCTACATGGCGTGGACGAGATTGCGGACCACCGACGGCAAGATGCGCCGGGCAACGGATCCCGCGGAAAAGCAGAGCCTGTCGGACCAGTTGACGGCCGCTCGCGAAGCGACCCTGAAATACTCCCAGCTCGCCGTGGAACTGGCCGACAAGAAGACGGACCTGGCGCAACTGAACGCCATCCGGTTCTTCCTGACCTATCTCTATTTCGTCGATCAACGGCCCTACGATGCGGCCGTGATGGGGGAACTGCTCGCCTATCGCTATCCCCAGAGCCAGAACGCCACGAAGGGGGCGGAAATCGCCATCAAGGCCTATCGCACCCTCTTCGACGCCCAGCGGCGAGCCGGCGGCGACACGTCGTTCGAACTGGCCCAGATGCAGCGAGTGGCCCAGTACGTCACCTTGCGGTGGCCCGACAATCCGTCGGCCCAAGAGGCCTGGCTGATGCTCTTCGACACGGCCGTGGACATGAAGGACATCCCAAAGGCCAAGGAGTACCTGGAGAAGCTGCCCCCCGATTCGACTCGGAGAGCCGCGGCCGAACTCCGCCTCGGACATCTCTACTGGGGCCAGTACCTTCAGCAGGTTGCCCTGGAAGAAGGGGAGCGGCCCAGCCAGGAGGTGTTGGACGAATTGGTCCGGAAAGCGCAGGAATCGTTGCGTCAGGGCATCGACCGGATGAGCAAGGCCGTCGACGCCGGCGGAGGCGTGGACTACGCGCTTGCCGCCTCCGTGCTGGCCCTGGCCCAGATTCTCATCGACGCGGGCGACGCCGCGGAGGCGGTCCGGTGGCTCGACGATCCAAAGCTCGGCCCCATGACCTTGATCGCCGCCAACGACCCGTCCGTGTCGCAACGCACGGACTTCAAGATCGAGGTCTACAAGACGGCCCTCCGCGCCTACGTGGGCGCCGAGAAGCTGACGGAAGCGGAAACGGTGATGGGCAAGCTGGAGGAGCTCGTCGCCCAGGACGACCAGGGCGCCGCCCGGCTGACCCAGATCTACATCTCGCTGGGACGCCAACTGGAAGATCTGCTTACCCGCCTGCGCGCCGAAGGCAAGACGGAAGAGATCCAGAAGGTGTCGCAGGGATTCGAGAAGTTCCTTGAGACGATCTCGACGCGGGAAAAGGGGAATTCCTTCAGTTCGCTCAACTGGGTGGCCCAGACCTTCGCCAGCCTGGCCGCGGGCCTGGATCCCGGCGACGGGCCCTTGCCCCCGGCGGCCTTGGACTACTACAAGAAGGCGGGAGCGACCTACTTCAAGTTGATCGACAAACCGCCGGCGGACATGCCGAAGGGGGCGGAGACGGCGATCAAGGTTCAACTGGCCATTTGCCTTCGGGCCCTCGGAAGAAACCAGGACGAAACCGATCCCAAGAAGCGGTTGGAGAACTTCAAGAGAGCTCTCATTCTTCTTAAGGGGATCCTCGAAGAGCGAGAGATGCGAGTGGACGTGCAGATGGAAGCCGCGCGAACCTACCAGGAAATGGCCCGAGCGACCAAGCAACCCCAGTTCTATCTCAATGCGATGCTCGGGGGCCAGAAGAAAGCCAACGGCAGTTACCTGTTCTGGGGCTGGAACGGGATCTCCCGTCGAGTGGCCTCGGTGGAAAAGTTCCGGTCCGTGTTCTTCGAAGCGCGCTACAACATCGCGTTGTGCCGGATGCGAATGGCTCAGACCCAGAGCGGCGAGGAGCAGGCCAAGACGCTCGAGAAGGCGGCCAATGACATCAAGATCACCCACAAGCTCTATCCGAGCCTCGGCGGCGAGGAATGGTTTGACAAATTCAACGCCCTACTGAAGGCGATCCAGAAATTTCAGGGAGTCGACAATCCGCAGGGGCTGAAGGGAGCCGAGTGATTCCCGCCGGCGGGCACGTCCCTTTCCCTTTGGATGGAAGCGAGGAGATTTGTATGAAACGCTCAGCGACTTTGTGTGTCGCCGCTCTTGTCACCATGCTGGCAATCACCACCGCCCATGCCGCGGACCAGGTGAAGACGGCCGACCGAACCGTTGTCGGCACGATCAAGTCGGTCGACGCCTTGAAAGTGGCCGTCGAGGATCGAAATGGCAAGCAAACGGACATCCCCGCGGGCCAGATTGAGTGGATCACGTTCGACAAGCAACCAGCCGCGCTCAGCACGGCTCGGACCGCGTTGAGTGCCGGGCGATACGAGGACGTGGTCGAAGCCCTCTCCGGGACGAACGCCGCCGAGATCGCGCGGCGTCCGGTCGCCCAGGACGTTGAATACTACCGGCTCTACAGCCTTGCCCAGATGGCCCTGGTAGGCAACGGCAACATTGCCGACGTGGGCAGCAAGGTGTATGCCTTCATCAACGCCAACAAGGACAGCTACCACTACCTGGACGCCCAGATGCTGTTCGGCGATCTTGCGGGAGCGGCCGGCAAGCCGGACGTGGCTCAGAGCGCCTACCGAACCGTGGGCCAGATGGCCCCCTGGCCCAACTACCGCGCCCGCGCCGCCGTCGCCCTGGGACGATCCTACCTGGCACAGAACAAGATGGCGGATGCCTCCGCCTCGTTCAAGATCGCCCTGGACACCCCTGACACGGCTCCGGGCGTTCAGGCCTACAAGCTTGCGGCCACCCTCGGCGAGGCTCGCTGCCTGGCGGCTGCCGGCCAACAGGAAACGGCCCTCGACATGATCGAAAAGGTGATTGCCCAGGCCGATTCGGAAAACTACGATTTGCTCGCCCAGGCCTACAACGCAAGGGGGGCCTCGTACCGCGCGAGCAAACTCCCCAAGGACGCCCTGTTGGCGTATCTCACCGTTCACCTGGTCTACTTCAATTCGCCCCAGAACCACATCGAGGCGCTGCAGAATCTGGTGGAGCTCTGGAACGAGGTGCAGAAACCCGAACGTTCGGCAGAAGCGGCCCGCATCCTGCGTGATCGGTACAAACGGTCTCCCCGTTAAGAGGGGAGGCAATCTGGTCCGGGAAAGACCGTTTTTCCCGCCCCGATGGTTTACGGTATCCGCAAACTCGGATTACACTACACGTTGCATACACTGCTTTTCGGAACATCACCCCACTATCAGCGCTCATCTGCTGGGAGGTCACGATGCGGCATCGGTTGTTGCATAGTTCGCTCGGAGCCACTCCTACTCTCCTTCTCGTCGCCTTGCTCGCGGTCGGCTTCGTGGCAGGACTGACGATCCTCGGCGCTCCCCCGGCCTATGCCGCCGAAGAACCAGCCGGAGACCTCGACCTTGGAGACGACTTGGCGGCCCCTGCCGCAGAACCCGCCGCGGCCCCGGCCAGCGCACCCACCGGCGGAGCGGCCGAACCAGAAGCGGCCCAGCAGAACTATCTGACCTGGATGGTGGGCGCCCTCGGCTGGTTCTTCAGCCTCGTGTTCCTGGCCCTGTCGTTCACGACCGTGGCCCTGTTCGTGATGAACCTGCTCACGGCACGACGCGAGAATGTGATTCCCGCCGCCCTGGTGGAAGGTTTCGAAGCCCACCTCAATGAGAAGCGTTACCAGGAGGCCTACGAAATCGCCAAGGCCGACGAGTCCTTTCTCGGCTTGGTCCTCTCGGCCGGTCTCGAGAAGCTGCAAACCGGTTACGAACAGGCCGTCGAAGCCATGCAGGAGGTGGGCGAAGAAGAGAACATGAAGCTCGAACACCGCCTCAGCTACCTGGGCCTGATCGGCACGATCGCTCCCATGATCGGACTGTTCGGAACGGTTGTCGGTATGGTCGACTCCTTCCGCACGATCGCCAGCACGTCGACGCAACCCAAGCCCTCCGAACTGGCGGAAGGTATCTCGAAGGCCTTGTTCACCACCTTGTTGGGACTGGCCATCGCGATTCCGGCCATCGCCGCGTACAACATCCTGAAGAACCGGGTTGCCCGGCTGGTTCTGGAGGTGGGCATCGTCAGCGAAGGTTTGATGGGCCGCTTCCAGAAGAAGTAGCCTTCGGTCGGTTCGAGTGAAGTTTCGACTCCCCAAGTTCGAGCGATTGCCATGCGATTGGCCAAGAAATCTTCGGGAATTCATGAAGGCGACATGACGCCCATGATCGACATGGTGTTTCAGTTGATCGCCTTCTTCATGGTGCTCGTCAATTTCACGGAAGCGGACCAGAATCAGCGAATTCACCTGCCTTCGAGCGAATTGGCCCAACCTCCCGACGCGCCGCTCGACTCGCCCATCACGATCAATGTCACGTCGGAAGGCACGGCGATTATGGGGACCACCGAGGTGCCGATCCAGGGCCTGATCCCACTGCTCAAGCTCGAGCACCAGGTGATCAACCGAAAGACTCAGGGGCTGGCCTCGCAGGCGACCATCATCATCCGCGGCGACGGGGTGACGAAGTTCGGGCTGATCCAGGAAGTGATCCAGGTGTGCCAGGACGTCGGTTTCGAAAAGTTCGCCCTCCGCGCCAAACAGCAGGAAGCGATTTCCCGCGGAATCTCTGATACTTGAAACGCTGGGTGAGGACCTTGATGGGCGATCTGCCTCCTTGGGATGCCGAGTCATGAAAATCCGCAACACCGGACGAGACCAGGAAGAGATCACGCTGCAGATGACGTCGATGATCGACATTGTCTTCCTGCTGCTGGTGTTCTTCGTCATGACGTTCAAAATCATCGCCCCGGAAGGCGACTTCAACGTGAAGATGCCCGCCCAGGGCGCCCAGGGAACGCCCCAAGACGCCACCACGCCCCCCATCAAAATCCGGATCACGGCCACCGAAACCGGCATGCTTGCGGGGATCAAGTTCGCCGAGGTCCCCGTCAAGAACTTCCAGGAGTTGCGAACCAAGATCCGTGAGATCGTGGGCGACGCTCCCGGACCAGGAACGCTCGAGAGCACGGAAGTCGAATTCGATTGCGACTACAATCTCCGCTACGAGTACGTCGTCCAGGCCATGACCGCCATTTCCGGCCACGTGCAGAACGGCCAGGTCATCAAGCTCGTGGAGAAGATCAAATTCACTCCACCTCGAAAGCCGGAGTAAGCCTCATCACGCTCGCGGGTGGAACTTCTTGTGGATGGCCTTCAGACGCGTCATGTCCACGTGGGTGTAGATCTGGGTGGTGGCGATGCTGGCGTGCCCCAGCATTTCCTGGACCTGGCGTAGATCGGCGCCGCCGGCCAGAAGATGGGTCGCAAAGCTGTGCCGCAGCGTGTGGGGGCTGACGCCGGAAGGGGCGCCGATCCGGGCAACGTAGCGTTTGAGAAGCTCCCAGATGCGCTCGCGCCGCAGTCGCCTTCCTCGATAGCTGAGCAGGGCCCAGCGGGGAGGGTTGTCGACCCGGGCGGCAAGGCTCGGGCGTTCCTTCTCCAGCCACGCCTGAAAGGCGTCCACCGCCCGCTTGCCCAACGGTACGAGACGTTCCTTGTCGCCTTTGCCACGGCAGAGGCAGTAGCCCTCGTCGAGGTGAACATCTTCGAGCTTGAGGTTCGAAAGCTCCGAGGCCCGGCAGCCGGTGGCATAGAGCAGTTCCAGCAGGGCCCGATCGCGATGCCAATAGGGGTCGTCCTGGGTGGGGCTCGCGAGGAGGGCGTCGATCTGTTCGGGACTGAGCACGTGAGGCACCCGCTCCCAGAGCCTCTGGCTGCCGAGCAGTTCGGCCCGGTTCTCTTCCAACACGCCTTCCAGCTGGAGGTACCGGAAGAACACCTTGAGGGAGACAAGGTGCCTTGCCAGGGTGGCCGGCTTGAAGTCCTTGCGATGAAGCCAGGTCACATAGTCGCCCAGGTCCTGGATCGTTAGTTCCGGAACCGGTCGTCCGGCTGCCCACTCGAAGAACCGGGTCAGGTCGCGTCGGTAGGCCGCCACCGTGTTCTCGGCCAGGTGGCACTCGCCGGCCGCATAGTCGATGAACCCTTCCAGCCACAACCGCTTCGTGCTGGGCGGCTTGAGTATCTTGGGTTTCAGACGCTTGCGGCGGACGTTTGCCATTGTGCCGATTCACCTGGAAAGATCGTCTTCCGGAGCCCCCCGTTGGAGTCCAGCCTTCAGGCTGCCCCCATAACCTTGGGCACACAACCACGGACCTACCCTATTTTCGGCTGGCAATCTAGGCAAACTTCAACGGATCCAGAAAGCCGGCAAGTGGCCGCTTACCTGAGGAGAGAACCATCCCGCAATGAGCTTCAAGTCGTATTCTTCATTGAACTTAGCGACAACTCCGCAACCTGGGGAGAAGGAACACTAATCGGCACTGATCAACACTAATCTTGCCTGGAGGTCGCCCGATGGTAAAGAACACCTCCGTGAGGAAGGGTGAGCTTACAGGGCCCTATGAAAATGACTTGTAGACAGGCGTTCCTGCTTACTCTTATCAGTGATTAGCGGAGATTAGCGTTCTTTCTTCCTTCCTTCGCTAGTAGGATTCCCGGACGTACCGTCGAGAAGGCCCTTCTGTTGAATGTTCTTATCGGCCCCACCCTTGGCCTCACCAGCAAATTCCCGTTAGAATCGACGCCGCAGGCTGATGTTTTCTATCTCCCACCATTGCCCGAGCCGGAGTCGCCATGTCCCCCCCTGCCATGCCAGTCATCTCCTTGAGCGAGATGGTCGCCGACCAGGAAGGCGATCTGTTCGTGCTCATGACCTTGAAAGAACAACTGACGACCCGGGACGGGAAACCCTATTTCAAAGTAGGCTTTCGCGATGGGGGACGCGAGGTGACCTTTCCCATCTGGGGCAACTCGCCCTTTGCGGCCGAATGCCGCGACCAGTGGAGCCCCGGCTGCTTCTACAAGCTTCGGGCGGTCTACCGGGAAAGCAACTACGGGCCGCAGCTCGACATCCGCAAGATCCGCGAGGCCGTCGACGCCGATCAGGAGGACGGTTTCGATCCGGCCATGTGCTGCGCCTCGTCACGGTTTGACGGCGAAACGATGTTCTCCGAACTGGTCGAGATCGCCAATACGCGGATCCCCGAAGGCGGCCTGCGCGACCTTGTGCTCCTTCTCCTCCAGGAGCACCAAAGCGTCCTGCTTGAGGCCTACGCGGCGAAGCGGCATCACCACGCCTTCGTGGGCGGTCTGCTGGAACACATGCTCAGCGTTACCCGAAACGCCGTCTTTCTCGCCGATCGATACGGCGACTACTACACGGAAATGACGCCGCCCCTGGATCGGGGCCTGGTCGTGGCCGGGGCGATCCTCCACGATATCGGCAAGGTTCGCGAGCTGGACGCCAGCCCCACCGGGGCCGAGTACACCACGTCCGGCCAGCTCATCGGGCATATTCTCCAAGGGCGCGACCTGGTTCGCGAAGCAGCCGCCCAAGTCGACATCCTGCCGGAGCAGCTCTTGCGACTGGAACACGTGATCATCTCCCACCAGCGGCTCCCCGAGTGGGGTTCGCCCAAGCCGCCCATGATCCCCGAGGCGGTCCTCGTCCACTACGCCGACGACATCGACGCCAAGTTTCACCAGGTTGCCGCGGAGATCTCCGAGGAAAAGCCCTTCAGCCGAGTGATGGGGTATCGGTGAAGTGACCGTGGGGCGTCTTGCATTTTCCCCCCCCACCCTGCGGCTCAGTGAACGCCCCTTCCCCCTCCTGCCGCGTAGCGGCAACATGTGAGTAGCCAGGGGAGAAGCGCAGCGCAACCCCTGGAATCGCCCCCACACGCTCCATGCCGCGTAGCGGCATCACAAGAGCCGCAGGGTGGGGTCGCCCACCAATTCTCAATTCCACGCGGTGGGCGGCGTCCTACTTGTTCTCTCGCCGCGTAGCGGCAATATGTGAGTAGCCAGGGGTGGAGCGCAGCGCAACCCCTGGCATCCCCCCACACGCTCCATGCCGCGTAGCGGCATCACAAGCGACCGACGCGTCTCGTCACTTCCCCTCGCACTTGGCCACGTAGAACCCATAGCCGCCAAGATCCAGCGTGAGAGCCTTGCCGGACGAATCGGCCTTCGCCGACTCAGACATCAGGATCTCGAACCCCTTGGCCGGTTCGGGAAGTTGGATCGTGACTTTCGTATCCTCGCCCAAGAGATTCACCACCGAGAGGACTTCTTCGTCGCCACAGCGACGCAGGAAGGAGAGCACGGTCTTCGGAGCATCGTTGTCGAGCCAAACGAGTTCGCCCTTCGTGAGAGCCTTCTCGGCATGGCGCATCGCGCAGAGCTTCTGGCAGAAGGCAAAGCGGGCCTTGCCTTCTTCGGTTTCGCCGTTGGCCCAGTCGATGGCCGACTTCCCAAAGATGCTGTGGCGAGCCTTGTCGGCCACCTCCTGCCCGTTGTAGACGAACGGGACACCGTCCAGAGTGAAGAGCGTCACCAGGGCTGCGTTGATGTGTCGAGCCCCCCACTGCTTCTCAAGCCGGTTGTCATAGTGGTCGTTGGAGATGTCGTGGTTGTCGATGAAACGGATGAACTTGGCGCCGCCCAGAGGACGTTCCTTGAACATCCTCTCCCACTGCTTGCGAAAGGCGGCGGCATCGCTCCACTTGAATCCCCAACCGTAATCCAGATCGAAGGCCTTGAGCTGGTCCGCCGCTCGGGTTCCCTCGGCCAGGATGCCGATATCCGGACGGATCTTCTCCAGCCGCTCGCGGGCCGTTTCCCAGAAATCCAGGGGGATGGCATTGGAGACATCGCAGCGGAATCCGTCGACGTCGAAGTCTTTCACCCAGTATTCCATATTCTGCCAGAGGTACTCGCGAAGCTCGGGATTGTCGTGGTTGATCTTGGGAAGTTCCAGGAAGCGCAGACAATTTCGCCCTTCTCGTCCCGCTGGACAAAGTTGGGATGGTCCTTGAGAAACACGGCATTCGGGCCGCAGTGGAGGTAAACCATGTCGAGCATCACCCGCATCCCCAGGCGATGGGCCTCGGCGATGAAGGCCTTCAGGTCGTCGTCTGTGCCGTATTCCGGATCGACGTGGTAGTAGTCCTTCATCCGGTAGGGATTCTTGGGATTGTTCATTCCCGATTTCTTCTGCCGCGGGCTCCAGCCCCCCAGGTCCGGATCATCGTCCGAAACGAAGACGGGGCAGATGTAGATCACGTCGGCGCCCATTTCCGCCACCTTGGCCAACCGTTTCGTGGCGGCGGGCAGGGTTCCTTCCGGCGTGAAAGCCCGAGGCTGGATCTGATACATCACGCCGCCGGTGAGCCACGCAGGGGACGGGTGAGCCTGCTGCTCGTGGAGCGGCACGGCCCCCGGATCGGCGGCCAGGGTCGTCAACGCCAGAACAGTTGCCAAGCTGAGATGTGTCATCATCTGTCTTCCTCCTGAGCTTTCGTGATCGGTGCTTTCCGCTTTCCGCTTTCCGCTTTCCGCTTTCCGCTTTCCGCTTTCCGCTTTCCGCTTTCAATACAACGTTGCGTTCAGCGGCATGGTGAGCCGGGACGGCGACAGGTTGCACGGGCCCTTCTCGTTTTTGTAGATCCAGACGGCCGTGCCGGGAACCGTGTTGACGACCAGGTCGGGTCGCCCGTCTCCCGTCACGTCGGCCAGATGGATCATGTAGCGCAGCGGATCGTCGCCGTTTCCGGCCGACACTCCGTCGGGCATGGTCGTATCAAATCGGGCCCGCTTCCGCCCCGCGGCATCGAGCAGCGCCCGGGTCTGCCCGCAGTAGATCAGGTCCTCGCCCGTGCCGAACCAGTCAACCAGCCGGTGCTGACGGCTGCGCATGGTCATGTAGCGGCCGAGCATTCGACCTTGTTCATCAAGGACCAACAAAGGCGCCTTTCCCCAGGCCTGATGGCAGATGTCGACGACGAGTTCTCGTCCGGGAACGTCCTTGGCGAGTTCTCCGAAAAAGACCGATTCGAAGTGCAGCCCCGTCACACTCCAAAGGATCCTGCCGTTACCGTCGAGCATATCCATGCGATTGCCGCCGCAATGGGTCAACAAGAGCCGCTTGTCTTCCGGCTTTTCCCCATCATGGAAGAGCCGGATCGCGTCGGCATGGCCGCCGCTACGGCAGGCCTCCTCGGGCAGTTTCCAACGAAGCGTGCCGTCGTGGTTCAACGCCGCGTATCCGGCAATGATCTCGTCGCGGCCGTCGCCGTCGAGATCCACCGGGAAGGGCTGGTGCGAAGTTCGGTAGCCACCGGGCTTGGTAACTGTCCAGAGCAGGTCTCCGTCCTGGTTGTAAGCCCAGAGCTGCCCATAGCGGGTTTTGACGATCATGTCCGAGGCTCGATCGCCCCCTGACAGATTGCAGAAGGTGATGCAGTCGGAGGCATTCTTCGGAATCTCGAACGAGCGTCGCTCAGCCCCCGTCGCCCCATCGAGCACGACGACACGGCGATCCGCCGCCACCACCACCTCGTTGCGCCCGTCGCCGTCCAGATCGTAGACCTGGCAGGCTACGTCGTGGTGGATCGCGTTTCGCGCGTCAGGGTTGCCCCATCGCCAGAGAACGGAGCCGTCGAGCTTATGCACGACCACCGACGAGGTGAAGTGAAGATCGTTGCCGGGCACGCCGTTCTTGGCACTGACGAGTTCGGCAACCCCATCGCCCGTCAGGTCGCCCACGACCAGCCAGCCCCCGGCGTACGCTGGATCCAGGGCGATCGTTTTCCAGGGCCGGACCAGCGGCACGCCCTCGTCGGAAAGATCGTTGACGTGAACGTCGAAACAGGACGGCGCCGTCTTTGATAGATCTCTGGGGGAAGTCGTTGTTGGCTCCGCCGCCAACGCCACGCAACCGATTGTCCAGATGGCCAGTCCCAAAGCAAGCAAGAACCGCAATCCAATGCAATTTTCTCGTGTGCGTGCGAACTGCGCAGAAATCTCGCCCCAAGACCCTAAGATGGCGGTAATCACGTTCGTATACATAGGCCATTTCCTCGCTGAATTATTCCTGCACTGTTGCCGATACAGCCCCAAGAAACACCTCGTACTGGGCAAGTATCTGCCGCGTCGAACCACGTGACGTGACGTTGGCCAACGCGGGTGCCGTCTCCCGGACCGGAAAAGCGTCCGCCAAGGTCAGCCGACTTTCCATCTGCCGACCGCTCAACTGCTGGGCAAGCCTGTCCGTGTCAACCGCGTCGGCTGGCCACTCCTCCCAGCACAGCCCGTCATCCCCGAGCAGCGTCTCATTGAAATCCTCTCCGCCCGAACGCTTCCCCAGGCCTAGCGTCGCGGCAAGGAAGTCGCCGGTTACCTGGTAACGAGGCTCCTCCCACGAATGCCCACCAGAGAACACGCGGGCTGCAAACGCCTGCTCAGCAGCCTTCTGCTGATAGACGTGGCGCACCTTGCGAGTAGTTTGATAGAATAAGTCTTCCGGAAACAGCGGATCCGCCTTTCCCTGAAAGATGAACATGGGGCGGGGCGCAAAACAGCCCAACAGATGCCACATCTCCAGCCGCCCGACAATGCCGGGCAACAGGTTGCAGTGGCAGTGCGTCTTCTCCTTGCGGGCAACGAAATCGAAAGTGCTCGGATAACCCGAGGAAGAGATCGCCGCAAGTTCCGGGCACAGAGCCGCCAGGAAGACAGTAAGCGTCCCGCCGCCCGATTGCCCGATCGCCGCAACCCGCTGCGGATCGACCCGTGCGTCCTTCCTCGCCCAGTCGATCCAGCCGAGTGTTTCCATGACGATCAGCCCCTGAACGCTCAACCCGCAAACGAAGGGCGCCACGCATGTGCGGTGCCCCATTGGTTCTCGCTCGCCCTGGCCGATGTTGTCCGGGCAAAGGACCATCGCACCGCGGCGTGCCAGGTGCCGCGCCATTCGCTGATAGGTGGAAGATAGCTTCCCGCCTCGGCCATGCCCGCAGCAGAGCACCACCAGCGGCAGGCGATCGTTCCCGGCGTCTGCCGGCACGTACAACAAGGCCGACGCGGCCGTGCCCGGCCATGACGTGGCTCGCAGCCGCTGGATTCGCCCTCCATCGAAATCGACGGTGCCCACTGCCTCCGCTTTGATCGCAGGAATCCACTCGTCGCGGATGCCCAGGCACTCCTTGGTTGTACGCGCAATGGCTTCCCGATCCTCTGCCTGGGCTGGATGCCAATCGGGCAACCGTAACCGCGCCTCGGCAAACCGCCGCTCGTAGCGATCGAATAGCTCATGCGTTGCGGCCACCGGGTCTTCAGGAAGCGGCTTCGGCAATTCCGCATCCTCTGATTTTCCGGCGCCGAAAGTTCCAAGCTGGGCTCCGCAAACAGTCCGGGCGCCGCCCAGGCAGCCCGCACCGGCCAGGCCCAACGTCCGGATAACCCCTCGACGCGTTATGTTCTTGCTGTCCATGGTGTTAGGTCTGTCCTGGCATGGGGTACCACTCGGGCCGCCGAGGGTCTTCGTGGAAGCGGGCATAGTAGTCGCCTTTTTCCTCGTAGTATTTCTCGTAGTGCTTCATCTTGTCTTCGTCGAGCTCCACTCCTAGCCCGGGGCCCTTGGGAACGGCAATGGCCCCGTTTTCGTAGGGCAGCTTGCCACCGACGATGATGTCGTCTTCCAGGTAATGGTAGTGGGCGTCGCCCGCAAAGGGCATGGCGGGGATCGTCGAGGCCGTGTGGATCATGGCAGCCAGTTCGATGCCGAATTCGGCTCCCGAGTGCATGGCCACGGCAAGGTTGAAGGTGCGGCAGACGGCGCACAGATCTTTCACACCGCGCGGGCCTTCCCAGTAATGGAGGTCGGTGAGAACAATGTCCACGGCGTCCATCCGGATCGCCGGGCCCAGGTCGTCGAACTTGTTGGGATACATGTTCGTCGCCAGGGGAACCCGAACCTGCTGGCGAACAGCCCGCATGCCTTCCAGGCCCCAGGAGGGGTCTTCGAAATACTCGATGCCGAGTCCTTCCAGCCGCTGGCCCACGCGGACGGCCGTGGGCACGGACCAGGTGCCGTTGGGATCAATGCGGAGCCCGAAATCGTCGCCCAATCGTTTGCGACACAGTTCGAGCACCCGGGCTTCCTCCATGGGCGGCATCACGCCGCCCTTGAGCTTCATGGCGTTCACGCCGAGCGTCTCGTGGAGTTCAACGCACAGGTCGGCCTGGTCCTCGGCCGTCGTGTCGTCGCCGCCGCCCGGCCGATCGTAGCGCCAGAACAGGTAGGCAATCATGGGCACGGCATTGCGGACCTTGCCGCCGAGCAACTGGCACATGGGCACGCCGGCCGCTTTGCCCTGAATGTCAAGGCAGGCGATTTCGATGGCCCCGTAGAGCCGCGAGTTGGAGAGGTAGTAGATCGCCCGGAGGACCTTGAGCTTGATCGCCTCCAGGTCGAAGGGATCCATGCCGATGAGCCGGGGCTTGAGCTTCGTCAGGGCGCCCCGCTGGTCGCCGCCGCCCACCTCGCCCAGTCCGACGATCCCTTCGTCGGTGATCAACTCAAGGACCGTCCTCAGCAGGTAGCCCGGATGGACGCCCGTGTTATGCCGCAGCATGGAGTTCATAGGAATCGCCACGGTGCGGACACGCATGTCAACGATTTTCATAGGTCAGTCTTTCGCACATCGTAGGGTGCGTCTTGACGCACCGAGTGTTGTTTAGTGGTGTTGTGTCGGATGTTGGCGGGCGTGTGACGCTTCTCCCCCACCCCGGCCCTCCCCCTCGCTCGCAAGCTCGCTGGGGAGGGAGTAGGGTGCGTCTTGACGCACCGAGTGTAGGTTCATTTCCGGGACCACGCTTCTACTGTGGTCATTTGTTTTCTCGTTTGCCGACGAAGTAGCCGCAGCCCTCGAGGGCAAACGACTTCGTGTCTTCCGTATTCGCAACCGTCTCCACGCCTCTGGCAAGCAGCGTTTGACAGGGGACGTTCGCAGACGGCAAGTTCACCGTGACGGCAACCTTCTTTTTGTTCATATTGACGACCGTGAGAATCTGTTCCTCATCGGTAGTCCGCAGGAAAGAGATGACTTGATCCGGCGCCGTATTGTCCAGCCAGGTGACTGCCCCGTGCGTGAGGGCATTTTCCGTGTGCCGAAGGTTGCAGAGCTTCTGGCACAGCGAGAAGCGGGCTTTCCCTTGCGGCGTCTCGGCATTGGGCCAGTCGATCGTCAACGACCCCTTGGTGGCATGGATATTGTGTCGGGCCGCATCGGCGACCTCTTGCCCGTTGTAGAGCCAGGGAACACCGTCGACCGTGAAGTTCAGGACCAGTGCCGTGTCGACCAGTTCCGGCCCCCAGATCTTGTTCGGACGCTTCCAATCGAGGGTTTTGCACGTCGTGTCGTGGCTCTCCAGATAGTGAACATATCGCGTGCCAGGCAGCGACCGTTTGGATGCGATGTCCCACGTCTTGCGAACGTCCGAGGCAGGCGACTGTCCCTGGTAGATTCTCTGAAGCGTTTGATACCAACTGAACAGGTAGTCGATGTCGAACGCTTTGCGCTGGTTGTCTTTCTTGAATCCTTCGGCGAGCATGATGATCTCGGGATTGATCTTCTCGAGCCGATCCCGGGCCGCCTCCCAGAAGGAGAGCGGAACCGACGAAGCGACGTCCGCTCGGAAACCATCGACGCCGAAGTCCCGTGCCCAGTATTCCATATTCTCAATCAGATACTCGCGAAGCTCGGGGTTGGCGTGATCGATGACTGGAAAGTTCCACCTTCCCGTGAAGATCTTGCCGTCTTTGTCGCGTTTCACGAAGTCGGGGTGAGCTTCCAGGAAGACGGCGTTGGGTCCACAATGATAGAAGACCATGTCGAGCATCACCTTCATGCCAAGCTTGTGTGCCTTGTCGACAAAGTCCTTCAAGTCTTCGTTGGTACCGTACTCGGGATCGATGTTGTAGTAGTCCTTCATCCGGTAAGGATTACAGGGATTGTTCATGCCCGACGCCTTTTGGCTGCTACTCCAACCAGCCCGGTCCATGTCGTCGTCGGAAACGAAAACCGGCAAGAGGTAGAGAATGTCAACGCCCAACTCGGCAAGTCTGGGCAGATGTGTCTCGGTCGCCCTGAGGGTCCCTTCCTTCGTGAACACACGCGGATGGATCTGGTAGATCACGCTCTGCTTCACATAATCCGTGGTCGGCCTGGCGGCCTGTTCTTTCTGCTCAGAGGCGTACAGGCCTGCGGAAAGAAGCGGCAGGAGTGTGATGGCAAGCATCAAGGGGGAATTTCGCATTTCAGATAATCCCTGTTATTCTTCGGCTGGTTGCTACGGCATCGTCAGGGTCGCTTTCGCTGTCGCACCAGGCGCGAGCGTCAGCGGGAACGTCTTACGTTTTCCGGCCTGGGTGACTTCGATTTCGTAGTTACCGTGGAAGCCGCGAAACTCCACTTCGCCGTCGGCCGCGGACTTGGCATCCAGGTTGGTCTTCCAGTCGTGGTTGATCAATTGATCGAGGGCTTGGTAAGCGGGTTTCGGGCTAAAATCCTCGTCGGCCAGGCCGCCACCGGCAACGCCTTCATTCCCGTAGGCCGTGCCGTCGCCCAGGTTCCACCAGGTGATGCCGGCCATCTTCGGGGCGGAGAACCACAGGCGGTAGATGTCGCGAGCCACACGGCCCTGGATGGCGGGGCCGTCCTCGCCGGCCGAACCGATCGTGATCTCCGTGACCCAGAGGGGCAGACCGAACTTGGCGAACATTTCGTAGGTGTCGAGCAAGGTGTTCGGATCGCATCGATCACCGTTCAAGTAGCCGTCAAGCGACTTGCGGCTGAAGAAGTGGAACTGGAACCCGATTCCCTCGATGGGAACTCCGTCTTCCACGAGTTTCCGGCACTGCTGGTAGTAGCGATTCGAGTCGTTCGCGGGCCAGTTGAAGGTGGTCACGTCGTTGATCATCAACAGGTTTTCCGGGCGGAACAGTTTCTGCTCCTCCGTGAAGGCCCAGGGCACGTAGGCCGGATGGGTCCGGTCCTCCGAGTACAGAGGAAAGTCCTTGGAGCAGACCATCGACTCGTTCACGCCGTCCCAAATGGGAATATCTTTCGCATAGCGTTCGGCAATCTCCCGGAAACGCTTGAGATAACGCTTCTTCAACTCTTCCGGATCCTTGGGCATCCACTTGGGATTGTGGGCCCCGTTGTGCCAGACGAGCGGGTGGCCCTTGAGCGTCAGCCCGTGCTTCTTGCCGAAGGCGACGGCCCGGTCGGGTGGCGGGCGGCGCCAGATGTAGGGGCTTCCCTCGGTGAAACGAACCTTGCCCGATTCGGGCTCCAGGTCGTCCCAGTAAAAGGCGATCGTGGCGAAGTTGAACAAGTTCAGAAACGCTTCCTCGTAGGCCGCGTTCTTTTCCTTCATCTGGCCGATGACGAACATGTTGCAGCCGAAGAGGAACTCCTGCGATTTCTGCTCGATCTTCACGTCGGCGTCGGCAATCGGTTTGCCGGAGGCGTCGACGATAGTCAACACGGCGTCGCTCTTGCGGTTCTGCTCAATGCCGTCATCGATTCGCTTCTGAACGGCCGGATCGTTCCATCGCTTGAGATAGTTCTCCGGTAGTTCGGCAGCGACCGGCCGAGCGGTCACCGACAAGGCGGCCAACAAGACTGCCGCAATCAGGCCAATGATCTTCATCTGCATGTTCCTTTTCCGTCGCGTTTATGGGTTGCTGGCCTAGATTCCGTCGCCGTCCTTCGACAGATGGAATTCCAGTGTTTTCTGCTTACCTGAAGCATCGCTGTAAACCACGCGGTACTTCCCTTTGAATCCCCGAAAGGAAACGGTCCCCGTTTTGCCGGCTTTCACATTCACGCGAGTTTTCCAGTCATGGTTGATGAGCTTGTCCAGGGCATGATAGGCCGGCTTGGGCTGCATATCACGCGTAAACATCCCAGAGATTGTCGGCTCTCCCGGCGCGCCGCAATCGTCGACCACGTTCCACCAGGTGATGCCCATCATCGGCTCAATGCTGAACCACAGCCGGTACAGATTGCGTGCCACGATCGCCTGTATCTCCCGCCCGCGATCATCACTGCCGGGTGAAGTGATGGTAATCTCACTGAGGTGAATCGGCAGTCCCGCTCGGGCCAGGATCTCCATGCGTTTCCAGATCTGCTCCGGCGTCTGGATGGGCTTGCCCGCGGCGATATCCAGGCATTGTTGTGGATTGAACAGGTGCATCTGCGACCCCATGATCTGGATACGGCGCCCGCGAGCCAGCAAGTCCTTCACCTGATTCAGGTATCTCTCGTCGCCCACGTAGTCATTGATATTCAGAATCACATTCTCTGGAAAGACGCTTTCCGCGGTCTTGAATGCCTGGAATGTGTAATCCCCCGGCATCAGCCCGTAATGACTCTTGCAGACGGCGTCGCCAGGGATCATCCGGCCCAAGCCAAAATCCGTGGCGCTCTCATTGACGACATCCCAGCTATGCAGGCGGCCCTCGTAGTGCGCCGCCAGTTCAGCGACTCGCTTTTCGAAGAGCCGCTGCATTTCCTTGGTATAGACCGGCGCCAGGGCCGCGATTTCCGCCGGTGAGAGTTCGGCAAGCCCCTCTTTGCCAAGCTTGAGAATCTTCTCTTTCTCATCTTTCGGGCAGTACGTTTCAAACAGCCACTCGGGATGCTGCCACTTCCGGTTTCCCCAGATGATGGTGTGCCCGTGCAGGCGGATGCCTTGGCGCTCGCAGAACTCGACCACGGGATCGGTGGCCGGACGACGCCAGTGAGGCTCCTTCTTCGGCTCCGTCACCGTGTTCCAATATTGGGCCGTATCCCGCTCCTCCGCGCTGAAACGCGGCTTGCCGGGCTCCATCTCGAACTTCTTCCAGTAGAAGGCGATGGTGGCGGAGTTGAACAGCGTTCCGTAGAGTTCTTTGTACCGGCGGTTGTACTCATCTTTGCCAAGCTGATCGAAGTTGAAGATATGCGCGCCGAAGATGAAATCGTGCGATGTCTGCTCAACTTCGACTTCCGTACCCTCCGGTACGCCTTTCAAATGCAAAACCGCGTCGGCTTTGCGGTTGCGTTCGATGTCGCGGTCTATCTTCCGTTGGACCTCGGGATTCCAGATCTTCCAGTACGCCTCGCTCATCGTGCCGCTGGGCTCGGCTGCGTGCAACGCAAAGCCCGTCATTCCGGCGAGCACGGCCAATACAAACGGTGCGGTTCTCATCTATTGTCTCCTTCAGTGGGATACTTATGTCGTTGCAGGGTGCGTCTTGCGAAGGAACAGTCAACGAACCTTCAATTCACATCTGCATGGTTTGGCTCCGTCGGCCACTTTCATGGAGAATTCCTGGCTCTTGCCGGCCCTCTCGACGGTCACCCGGTAGCCACCTTTGAAGCCACGGAAGGCAAAGCGGCCATTGGGCCCCGTGACGCCCTTGGTGCTCGTCTTCCACTCGTGATTGATCAGCCGATTCAGGGCTTCGTACGCCGGCTTGGGCTCCATCTTCTCGTCGACCAGCCCTCCCAGAGCCTTGTTCTCGTTTCCAAAGGCGGTGCCGTCGCCCAGGTTCCACCAGGTGACGCCGGCCATGTTCGGCGTGCTGAACCAGAGTCGATAGAGGTTGGCCACCGCCTCGCCCTGCAACGCGGGACCGTCCTCGCCCGTACCGGGAATCGTTGTCTCCGTAATATACAACGAGGGACCAAGTCGCCCGAGACGATCGTAAACGGAAATCAACTGCTTGGGCGGATAGGCCTTGCCATTGACGAAGGCATTGCCGTAGGTGTGGAACTGGATGCCAATCCCGTCGACCCGAATGCCCGCATCGAGCAGTTTCTTGACGTTGGCCTCGCATAGATCCGTGGTGACGTGGGTCTGGCTCGTGCCGTCGTTGATCAGCAGTTTCACGTTTTTCGGAAAGAGCCGGTCCGCCTCCCGGAAGCACTGAATCGAATAGTCGTCCGGAACGGCGTGCCACTGATCGAGGTGGGCGACTCGGGGGATCTCTTCGTTGATCACGTCCCAAACGGCGATCTTTCCGCCATAGCGGTTGGCGAGTTCCGCCATGTGGGCCCGGGCCTGGACCATGAACGCCTCGGGGTCGTCGGGAACGGTCCACCCGGGCATGAACATGTTCTTGGCGTAGAGCAGGGCATGACCCTTGGCGGTGATGCCGTTCGCCTGGCACCACTGGAGCAGCACGTCCGGCGGCGGGCGGCGCCAGATGTAGGTCGAGCCTTCCTCAAACCGCGGCTTGCCCTGTTCGGGTTCGAGGTCGCCCCAGTAGAAGGGGATCGTGGCGAAATTGAAGAGCCCCGTGAAGGCCTTTTCGTACTTCCCGTTGAGCTCCGGCGACTTGAGCTGACCGAGGGCGAACAGGTTGCAACCGAAAAGGTATTCATGAGTCTGCTGCTCGGCCGTCACTTTCGCACCAGCGACCGGCTTCCCCGCCGTGTCGACGACCAGGATTTCTGCGTCCGCCTTGCGGTATTGTTCCGTGTCGTGCGCGATCCGAGCCTTGACCGCGGGATCGTCCCACAATTTCAGGTAGTTGTCCGGCATTTCAGCGCGGGCGCGAGACGACGTCAAAACCAGCAACAAGGTCGCCGCCACGGCTCGATAGGTCCACGTCGTCATGAGTCTTCTCCTCCCAATCGGCGATCTCGGAATGTCACATCTTGTACGCGCCGGTTTCTTCCTTGGCGGGATCATGGTCGCTGTCGAACTTGTTCACAGCCACAAACCTCCGTCGATGAAGATGGAGGCCCCCGTGATGTACCTCGCGGCATCGGAGGCCAGGAAAGTGACCGCGGGAGCGATGTCCTCCGGGTCGGCGATGAAGCCGGCCGGGATTTTTTCGATCACCTTGGCCTCGTAGGCCGGGTCGGCCAGCACCTTGCGGTTGATGTCGGTTCGCGTGGCCCCGGGGCACACGTTGTTGATCGTGATGCCGTAGTGGCTGTAGGCCTTGGCCATCTCGCGCATCATTAGGGCCATGCCGCCCTTGCTCATGCCGTACAGGGCCGAGAAGCCGGTGGGCGTGAGTTCATGAAGAGACGAAACGCCGATCACCCGGCCCCAACCGGCCTCGCGCATCTTCTTCAAGGCTCGCTGGGCGCAGAAAAAGGCGCCCTTAAGGTTGGTGTCCATCACGGCGTCGTAGGTCCCCTCGTCGAAATCGCAAACGTCCGCTCGCGGCTCGATCCCGGCGTTGTTGACCAAAATGTTCACCGGGCCGAGTTCGGCTTCCACCTGGTCGAACATGCGATCGATGTCGGCCTTCTTCGACACATCCGCCTGCACGGCCATCGCCCGCCGGCCCATGGCCGTGATCTGTTCGGCCACGTCTTCCGCCTGCTGCCGGCTCCGGCCGTAGTTGACGACCACGTCGGCGCCACTCCGGGCCAGGTCGAGGGCGATAGCCCGACCGATCCCGCGCCCAGCGCCGGTAACGAGAGCAAGTTTTCCTTCGAGCGAACTCATGCGGATTCCTCCACGATTTCCTCGGGCACGTAATCGCGTTCAAAGAAGCCGTACAGCGCCACCAGAGCTGCAATCGCCCCGACCACATAGGCCGCTCCGAGAAGCGTGATGCCCGGCTCGAGCCCCCAGCGGGTCTTGATGACGCCGAGCAGATAGGGGGCGGTCGAGCCCACAATGAAGCCAAAGCTCAGAACGAAACCCACCATCGACGAACGGTATCGCGTTGCGGTCACGTCAAACGGGGCAGCAAACAGGTTCGAGTCATACACGCCGCGGAACACACCGTACAGCCCCGAGGCCGTCAGGCAGACCCACAGGCTGCCCGCATAGGCCATCCAGATCAGGAACGGGGCGCTCAGCAGAAGGCCGATCCACTCGAATTCCATTCGCGCCGCACGGCGGCGGATCACGAAGCGGTCCGAAAGGTGACCGCCCACGAGCACGCCCAGGGCCGAGGCGGCGTAGTGAATCGCCAGGGCGCAGAGGCTTGCGGTAGCGAGGCTCAGTTCGAACTTCTCGTGGAGGAAGGTCGGCATCCAGGTGAGGTAGCCGATGTTGGCAAACACGTGGCAAGCGAACGACACGGCCAGACACAGGACGGTCGGTTTGCCAAGAAGGTATCGAACCACCTCTCCCACCGGCGGACGCCGCGAGGTCCCGGAATCGTCCTGGGGCTGAGGCGTGTCTTTCATGCGGAAGATCATCCACATCGCCCAGATAATTCCCAGGATGCCGAACAAGTAGAAGGCGTTTCGCCAGCCATATCTCTCGCCCACGTAGGCCCCGAAGAAACTCACGACCACCCCGATATAGTTGGCGGTCTGGTGAATGCCCATGGCCAGAGCGCGGGTCCGTTGATGCAACTGCCCGATGAGCGAATTGGCCGACGGGTAGTAAAAGGCCTCCCCCGCCCCCGTGGCGATCCCGCGAAACACGATCAACCCGATGAGTCCGCCCGCCAGGCCCGTGAGAAGCGTGGCGGCGCTCCAGAGGATCAGTGCCCCGATGATCACCCACTTCCGTCGAAAGGCGTCGCCTGCATAGCCGCTAATGGGAACCAGGATCCCGTAAATGAGGTTGAACATCGTGGCCACGAGCCCCGCGTGTTCATTGCTCAGTTGGAGGTTCTCCTGGATCTGCGGCAGCAGATTGTTGTAGATCTGGCGGTCGCCCTGATTGAAGGTGAAGGCCACCCACAACAGCACGAGCAGTTCCCATTTGTAGGGAAGAACCGGACCACCAAGGGACTCGTCGCGTGATTGAGAAGATGAAGACATTCGGGCTAATCCATGCAGAAATTGATGGCAAAATCCGAAATCCGAATCTCGAAATCCGAAACAAATTCGAAATACGAAATACGGAATGCTTCAAACCCGTCGTGGTTTGCGTACCGACGCGGCACCCCACCCATCAGCAACGAATTCTTGTTCATTTGGATTTCCAACATTCGAATTTGTTTCGATATTCGGATTTCGGATTTCGAATTTCTCTAGAAGTATCCCCCTCGCTCGTGAATCGTCTCCGCCGGCAAACCGGCATCGACCCATTCCTTGATCTCGCCTTCGTTGCGCTCGATCTGCTCGGCCCGTTGGAGGACCTGTTCGACAATCTTGCGAGGCACGACCAGGCCGCCGTCGATGTCGGCGAGGATCAGGTCGCCCGGCTTGATGATAACGCCTTCCATGACGATAGGCACTTGGTAGTGCGTGATCTTGCAGCGGGACAGGGCCCCGTTGGAGGTGCGATAGCGATACCAGATGGGAAATCCCTGCGCGAGAATGTCCTTCGTGTCCCGGATTCCGCCGTCGATGATCGCCCCGCGCACGCCGCGAATTCTCGAAGCCCGGGTCATCACGCCGCCCCAATGGGAGGCGCCGTCCACCCCGTTCGCGTTCCACACGCAGACCATGTTGGGCCGCAGTTCATCGAGCATCTTCACCCGCACTTCCAGCTCGCCGCCCAGGGTAGGATCGGCCGTCGAGCGGATCGTGAAGGCGAAGCCCGCCACGACCATCTCGTCGCGCAGAGGTATAATCTGCGGCGGCAGGCCCTGGTTGGGCATGCACATCTCCCGCATCACGTCGTTGACGGCCCCCGTGTAGAGCCGCTCGTAGCGTTCGATGATCTCCTCTTCCGGCACGGAGAAGGTCACCTCCTCGATCGTGTCGCGCAGGGCCTTCAGGCGATCTGTGTCCATTTTGTGGCTCATGAGAACTCTCCGATATCTCTTGTGCGATAACTGTCTATTCAGAATCATCCGAGGAGAACCGCCGTGTCGTGCGGTGCTCCTTCTACGAGTGTCATTACTTGTCTGTAATTGTCTTGCCGTTCTCGGGATCGTCGCACAAGGTGATACGGCAAGCCGCCGACGGCGAACACCGGTTGTCGGAGTCTACCGCAACAACCCGATACCAATACGACGTCCGCGGCATCACCTGCGTGTCGGCATAGAGCTGGCGGCAATAGGGCTCCGGCTTGTTGATTGTGTGGACGAGCGTTGCCGGACCAGGCTCAAAGTCGGCATCCTCGCTGCGGTAGATCTCGTAGGCCGACACGTCGCCGCTTGTATCCGAAAGCCAAGTTAGAACCAATCGCCGCGAACCTCGCTCGATGGCGACCAGGTCGTGAACCGGTGGCGGTGGCGAGGTATTCTCCTTGCGGGTGCGCGTCATCGCTTCCTCACTCGGAGCGCCTTCCAGGTTGCCCGGAGCGACCGCAGCAACCCGGTAGTAACAGGTCGAACCGCGTCGGAGGGCGTCGTCGACGTACTGTGTCTGGTCGGTTTCGGCAACGAAATGATCCAGGCAGACCGCTTCGCCGGAACCCGGCAATCGATAGACGCGGTAACTGGCGGCGTCTGCGACGACCGGCCAGGTCAAGCGAATGGTGCTGTCGCTTTGCGTCTCCAACTGCAAATGCACGACCGGCGGTGGAGCCTGGCCGCGAGGTACCAGGCGGACGGTGGCCAAACCGTAGCGGCCCATCTTGATTTCGAAGCCTCGGCCGTCGGCCGTCAAAGGCAGTTCTTCCTGATCGTCCTCGACAAGGTTACAGCTTGCGGCCTGACTCAGTTGAAACGCGGGGAAATTCGCCTTCACGAGCGTTTCGCTCCGTCCCTCCGTTTCGATCAGGCGGATGATGAATCCCCGGCCGGGCAATTCGCTCGGCTTGAACGCAGCCATCTGGACATTGGGGGCATCGATTTGGATAAACGACTGCCGCGCCGCCAGAGTCCCGCCATGGGGCTGCTTGACGACGGTCGCCACAAGCGGATTGCCGCGTTGCCACCCGTATGCCGCCGAGCCGCCCGAAGGCCATGAGCCGGCATGCGAGGTAATTGTGTAGTGCAGCGTGGCGCAGCATTCGTCGGGATGATGCCAAACCAGCCCGGCCATGCGATTGCTCATGGCATAGCTGTACAACCAAGGCTTCTTGGGCTGGTAGTCCTTGGAGAACTGGTTGTAGCGAATCTCGCCGAAATGGACCACCGGCGCCTCGCGAGTCGTCCAGGTGACGCCGTAATCGTCGTTGCTGCAATCCACGTAACGCTGAACGACCAAGTAGTCCTGCGTTCCCACATGGAGTTGGTCTTCGTGAGGCCGCACCGTCCCCACGGCATATTCCGCGCGAGTTGTGGCGTCGGGGACGTGTAGCGGAAATGCGACGAAGACGTTGTTCGTGTAACGCGGAGTGGCGCCCATGGCACGAACGTGGCGAAGTTCGTTCTTGATATCGACGCGTTTCACATCGCGGTAGAGCGTCACCGTCTGGATAATTTCCGCTCCGCTTTGCGGCTCGCGGGTTTCCACTCGCATGGTGGCAAACAGGGGCCCAACCTCGCTTGTCATCTGCGACACCTTGGCCGGCGATACCTGGTAACCCTCCGTACCCTTCGGCTCCGTTCGATGGTCATAGATGTATTGGTTCAAGCCATGCGGGGCCGACCGGTCGACGAGTTCGCGGCCCAGTTCCTTGTCGAAAAGGCTCGTAATCGTACCTTGGACTTCATCGAAGACGATCCGGTAGAAGCGGTTTTCCAATACCGCGGTTTCAGCCTTCAGGATTCCCTCGGCCTCCCTCGCCGGCTTCCGATTCACCGTGTACGTCCGGTAGCCAAAAGCAGGGGTGTTGCGAGCCAAAAACACGAGCTGGTCCACGGTACGCTGGCAGGGAACGCTTTCACCGGTCGTCGTTTCGACCAGGCTGAAGTCTTTCGGGAGGTCTCCCAACTCGGCCAATGAAACGCTTGCCAAGTCGGTCCGCGGATGGGCCAAGGGATTGACGACGACGACGGTTGGCTCACCTGGACAAGGCACCTTCGCGACAATGGACTGCAGGGCGCGTTCGAGTTCGTTGCCCACGATCCGTTCAACGACGTCGACGTTATGGTGCTTGAAAAGTACGGTGTTGGTTTCCTGGACATCGTCGGGTTTCTTTCCTGTCGGCCAGCAGTGCTCATCGAATTCACACAGCTTCCAGTACGCTTCGTCGACCTCCCGCTGCGGCAGCAGGTAGTCCGGATCGAGCAGTCGGGCGACCGAAGCCAGGCCTTCGGCCGTCGCCAGTTGGACGCTGGCTGCGCGTTTTCGTCCGAACGTGTCAGAATCGATGGCAGCATAGTCGGCCCAGGCGCTGGTCACGTCACCAGCGAGTGTAGGAATACTGTCGCCCCAGCGCCGCTCCATTTCGACCATGAAACGTGTCGGATCATCGATCCGCAGTTCCGGGTAACGCCACTTCTTGTTCCATGCGGCAACGGCTTCCGCCTCCTCTTCTGATGGCGGCTCGTGATCCCGATAGGCAGAGGCAAGAAACAGGTCGTAAGGATACTCGCCAAATCCTCCCTCCTCGACGCGTTTCAGGAACTCGGGAAACCACTTGAGCATCTTGTCAGATCCCGAGCGGAGATTCTGTTTCTTGTTGTAGGACCAGCGGCCGTAGTGCCCGGGATTGGAATAGAGCACCTTGGTGTGTCCGTCCGGCGCAAGCCACCAGAAGATCAGCGGAACGCTCGACTCGCGGCCTCGAAACCCCCAATTCTGGCAGTTCATCACATAACGGCCTCCTGCCTCGGCCCACGCTTGGGCCACAGACCAGGTAATGCCCGGCTCATCGGCGATCAGGTAGAGCGGCAAGTCCAAACCCAACTGATCACGCGCGTGCCTGCGCCCCCAATAGGTCGAACGGCAAAGCTGTTCCACGTCGTGCCAGTGGGAGTGCACGCCGGTTTGCACGCCGATCAACCCCATCTTGCCGGTCTTCACGTAATCGTCGATCAATTCCCGAAACCACGGCCACGAGCGATGCGAAAGACAGCCGCGCAACCAGTGGAGATGTTCGATTGTCCAGCGATAGCGATTGACATCAGGCTGCTGCCAGGTGGCATCGGTGATCTTCCGTGCGTCGTCCACGTACTGGGTTAGTGCCCGGCGTTTGACGTGCTCGTAGTCTTCATAACCCAGGTCGGTGTGCGCCGACTTGGTGATATACACAACCCAATGCCGCTGAGGCTGCCAGCGAGACTCCCAGTCGGCAAGTTGCTCCCCCGCGGCATCGCCGAGGACGACGCGCAACCGGGCCGGGGCGGCCGTGTCGGGAACCTGGATCTCGAACGTGCTTTCCCCCGGTTGAATCGTAACCGGCGGCTCCCGCCGTGTATCCAGGTCGCCCAACGTGATCTGCGCCGTCGCCGTCATCGGCTCCGTGGCGCGGTTGACGACGGTGACCCGGGCGATCTGCATCAGCGGTTCGCTACGGGGAAACAATACGGTGGGTTCGACCTTGAGGATTTCAAGCGACGTTGGCGTCGATTGCAGCACCGCATCCTTCGATGCCTCGTCACCGAAGGCCATCGCCGCAGCAACAAGACAAGCCAGGCACCAGCCAGCCCGCGATGTCCAGAGACACAGACACCTCCAATGCGAAAAATGGCTTGCCCAACGATAGTGATCGTCTTGTCGAGGTTTCATGTCCACACCGTCTATTCCAACATGAAGATAGCCGTCACGTGTTGCGGCAGTTCGACGTCGAAGGAGTGAATGTTCTCGCCAATCACTTCTTCTCCCGTAATCTCAGTAACCTTGCGATATCGCTTTGGCAAATGAACCGTCTTCGGACCCGCCGACCGGGTATGGAGCATCAACCACGACTGGTTGGCCGAGAGCACGTCGCCTGAGTCGCAGTAAAGGTGGACTCCCGCCTCGGCATAGAGATTCCGCAACAAGCCCGAGGGAATCCCGGGGATCGCCGAAAACACGGAGGTCCAGTTGTGATAATCGCGGCGGGCAACCACTGTCTTGCCCTGCAATTCTCCGAGGCCCGTCGCGAGGCACGACACGCCTTCTTCCGGCGACACGGTGAATAGCGTCTTCTGCAACTTGTCGACGCCGAACGCCTGCCCCGCGGTTGTGACTCCCTGCAACAGCCCTTCTTCGTTCTTCTCGAATTGGAAGCCCGTAAGCTCTTCCATTCGCTGCTGCGACAAGTCCTCCTGAGAAGCGTAGCCCGGCGCGTAGAACCAAACGAGGGTGCGATCATCCGCCCGGAGCGATTCGACCATCCTCCGCTGCTGCTCGGTCAGGTAGAAGCAGTCCAGAAAGATGCAAACCTTGTAATCGCGATCCTTGACGGCATCCAGGTCGTCGATCAAGTACCGGTCGAAAGGCGCCCCCGCACGGGAGAGCTCCGCCATCTGCAGTTGGTAGAGGGCGTCGCAGATCGCGTTGTTGGAGGACAGCCGGTAACCCAGGTAAAATTCGCTCTCGGGGGCCGAGATAACTGCCACCTCGGCCGTGCCGCCCCGGGGCAACTCCATGGAAACGTCGCCCCATTTCTTCATCCGCCCGAGGGTCTCGATCAGTGCGTCGTCGCGGAAGAAGCAATCGTTCAGGTCCATGTACCACAGCCCCATGCCATGAGTGACCGCGTTGCCGAATTCCCGGTACAGAAACGTCTGCGATTCCGCCAGGTTCGTGGCATAGGCGCGCCCGTCAGGACGCTTCTTCAGGCGTTCCAGGTGGGTCTGGTCGTCGCCCTCGTCGATGAACAGCTTGCCGTGGAGGGCCGTGCTGGCGAGGTATTGCCGCGAGGCGGCGTCTTCGCCCAAGCGGCGTCGGCGGTAGGAGTGGGGCGACGACAGAATGTCGACGCTGTCCAGCCGGAGCAGCTTGCTCGCCGCCCGGTGATCGCATTCGATCGGCCAGTCCTCATCCTGCGTGTAGCCGTAGAACACGCTCGTCAGCAGCTTGCCGCCGCTCTCCTCCTTCACGATCCGGCAGAAATGATCGATCATTCGCACGACCACGTCGTTGTGGCACTCGAAGTAGTCCATCACGGCTCGCGACTGGGCCGGATCTCGCCAGGCGCCCGCGTTTGTTTCGACGCGATCCCGCAAGCCCGGCACCTGAACCGTTTCGAAGGTCAACGCATCGTCGTTCCAGGCCTTCCGCAGACGTTCCACATCGTTGTCGTACTTGTTTCTCAAATACTCGACCAAGGCCAGGCGCATCGGCTCCGAAACGTCGGAGGCGGCGGGTTTGTCCGTGTGCGAATAGAAGGCATCCCAGTAGAAATGCTCGCCCCACGGACCACCGGCCACGTGGATGCCCATGAGCTGTTTCCCGTAGTCGGCGTCGATCAACTGACGGATCGCTTTCCTGTACGCTCCACCAATCTCCTCAAGATACTTCTGCGAGGCCATCGATTCCCTAGGCTCGACTCGGCGTCCGTCTCTGTACGAATGGGTTTGGCCGCTGGCGTACCGGCAGAGCTCACCGGGATTCGCCTCGACCCACCACTTCGGCGCCGTGGTGAAGATTCGGGGGAGGAAGAAGGCTTGCGGATCGTAGGACAAGAGATTGCGAATCTGCGGGTCCTGGAACTCCAACGCAACACTGCCGTCCGGCCGGTAGTAGGGGTGCTCGTAATGCTGCGAGGAGCGAAAGAAACTGAACAGCTCGTATCCCTCGCCGGCAAGCCCTTCCACCTCGTACTGCAGCAGATAGGACCCCCAGAACAACATGGGCGTCAAAGGCTCTCCATCCCGCCAGAGAGTCAGCGCACCCCCATGCGGGCGGACGTCCCATTCATGAAGGACGTCAACGCTCGGCGCCACGGCGTCTGGCTCAGACGCAACTGCCACGGATGCAATCGCAATGATCGCAATCAGTATCGAAATCTTCATGCTCATTTTCAGTCGGCTGGCCATCGTGTGTTGCAGGCCAATGAGTTGTGGCAGGCCCCTAAAAGGTACTGTGTCGCAGGTTTGTGGGTGGCACGCTCAGAGCGAAGCGATGGGCGTGGACGGTCAAGTCACCACGCCCATGAACAACCATAATCCGGGCCAACTTCTTTCCATAACCGCCTTCACGGCGCAACCGCCGATCCCTTACGCAAACGTGTGACCGCCTGAAGCAGACGCTCGCGAGCCGCCGTCGACCCGGGGGAATCCGCCGCCTTCTCAGGCGTGTATCTTTCCGTTACGTCCAGCAGTTCCTTTTTGCTGGTCAACATCCATTGCCGGTCGCGAATGAACCAGCGATCGTTCAACTGGCAGAAGATCCACTCTCTCGGCTTCCCCTTCTCGCCTCGAAGCTGGGGCAGAAAACTGTGCCCGTCGATCGTGACTCCTTCCGGCAATTCCGCCTCCGCGGCCTCAACCAGCGTAGGGAATAAATCGGTGAAGTCCACCAGGTCGTCCGAGACAACGCCGGGCGGTGTCGTGCCCGGCCAGTTAGCCACCAGCGGCACGCGGCAGCCTCGTTCGTCGAGCCCACCCTTGCCGCCGGGGACCACCCGGCCGTCGACAGCCGTGCGGATGCCCTCGCTCGTGCCGTTGTCGCCAGTGAACAGGATCAGCGTGTTCTCGCGAATGCCCAGCTCGTCGAGCCGCGCGACGAGCCGACCGACCAGCTTGTCCATGTACAGGATCATGTCGGCCATGCCCTGCTGCTTGTCGATGTTGCGCCCGGAAGTGGCGCCTTTCCCACAGGTGTGAAGCGTGTCAGGAGTGGGGGGCGTCGTCCGCCCGGAAAACGTCTCCAGGTGCACCAGGTGCATGGGCCAATAGGCCAGGAAAGGCCCTTTCTGATGACGCTCGATGAAGTCGATCAGGTAGTCGCAGAACAGGTCCGGAGCATAGCTTCCCTCGGGCGCTATCTCGGGACCGTTCTTCCAAAGAGTGGCATTCCACACGCCCGGCGTGATCGGGTTGTTCGGGGCGACGCGTTTGGCAACAGGCATCGACGTGTCCCAAAGCCGCCACATGAAATGCTCGTCGAACCCGGCATCCGTAAACGTCGTGGGACACTGCTGGAAGTCGTAGCAGAGCATCCACTTGTCGACCACGCACGTGGCGTAGCCGGCCGATCGCAGCACCTGGGCGAAGCAGGTCTCCTTGGCCGGGTCGAAATAGTGATCCTCGCCCCACTGGTTTCGGCTCCAGCCCGTGCGGAAGGGATAGCGGCCGGTCATCAGCTGCATTCGCGTGGGGATGCACAGGGGCGTGGCATAGCAGTTTTCGAAGCGCATCCCGGTGGCGGCCAGGGCGTCCAGATTGGGCGTTTCGAAGCTGGCGCCGCCGTAGCAGCCCAGGCACTCCGCCCCCAGGTCGTCGGCCATGATCAGAAGAATGTTGGGCGGCTTGATTGCCTCGGCCGCTTCCAAGACGCTCCCCAACCATGGCAGAGACAGAACAACTGCGATCGTCAACAGGGTTCGGCTCATCGGAAGTCCAACTCCACTCGATCGAGGAGGGCGTCGCCAGGCCATCGGACCTTGATCTGCCGCATACCAGCCGGCAGTCCACTAGCTCGGAGACGATGCTCCGTCGCCCGGATCTTGGCCCACTGCGCCTTTGCGTAATAGGGTTTGTAGTTCTGAACCTCTGCCGGCGGCGTCACGTCTTGCCACGCCTTGCCGTCGGCCGAAACGAGAACCTCAAGCCCCGGTGTCTCACTTGGATTCCAAACACTCAGGCGGAAGCCGGCGAGCGCAAGTCCCTTCGGCGCCCCGTAGATCAGCCAGTCGCCCTCATGGCCGCCCGCGCGGTAGTAGTGCTCGGCAAAGTGATAATTGTCCTTGTCCACCAGTTCCAGCCCCTGGGAGCGATCGGTCGCCTGGTCAAAGGTCTTCATTTCATCGGCCAGCACGGCCCTGACAATCTCAACGGGGCCAACCACGTTGGAAGGAGGCGACTTGCCGCCCTCGTTCTTGGCAATCACCCGATAGAACCACGTTTCGCCGGGCCGGGCCGACGAGTCGGCGAACATGGGTCGATAGCAGGGAACCGTGTCGATCACGTCGGCTGCGACCGTCGTCCACGGACCGTTCGTGTCGGCGGCGCGCTGAATATCGTAGCCCGCCGCCCCGGCCGATCCGCGCCAAGAAAACAGGGCCGCCTCGGCAAAGGGTAACAAGGTCGGCGAGTCCGGCGCCGTGATCGGAGGCGCTGCCAGGCCGCGAATCTTGAAAGCCCGCTGGCGCATCGCCGTCAGGAGTTGCCGTTCCTGCACCTTGTCGCCCGTCTCAAAGCCGGGCCAGTGATAAGACTTGGCCCCGTCCTGAGTGATGATCCCGTGATGCCAGAAACCCCCGTCGCGATGATGAAAATACAGGCTCCAGAGCATGGCGCCGGAAGCGTCGGACTCAATCACGGCATCGAGAAACTCCGCCACCATGCCGGCATCCGGCTCCAGGCCGAATTCGCCAATCACAAACGGCCGCTTGCCCTTGACCTTCGAGCAGTCGTCCTTCAACCGCTTGAGCCAGTCGCCGCCGTAGTAGTGGTTCACAACGATGTCGACATTCGGATCCGGCTCGGCAGGAAGGAACCGTCGCCCGTAGGCGATCAAGTGGTTCTTGTCGAGCGACTTGATGTAGGCCGCCATCTCGGCCTGCCACGCGGTCTGGATCTGGTCGCCGGGGCGGGTCCGATCCATCTCGTTGCCGAACTGCCAGGCCAGAATCGCCTTGTCCTCCGAATAGGGCACGCCGGTCACCGTGTTGCGCCGCGTGAGCACGTAGCGCAGCATGGCCTTGTAATCCCCCATGATCTCCGGATCGCTGAAGAACGCCTTGCGCGGCTTGCCCCGGTGAGCGGCGTACTCCTCCACTCCCCCCAGGAAATCGCCCGCATCGGCCGACAGCGAGAGGAGCACCCGCACCCGGTACTTGTTGGCCAGGGCGAGCATGTGATCGATCGTCACAAAAGCCTCGTCGTTGCACTTGCCCGGGCCGAGAACGTACTTGTAACGGTCGGCTCCCTCTTCCCCCACCGACGCAATTGGAAGGTTCCACGTTCTCACGCAGGTGAAGCCCATCAGGCCGGCCGTCTTGAAAGCGTCTTCCTGCTCCCAAGGCGTCGGCAGAATCATCCGCTCGGAAAGGCCATAGAAGTAGTCGTACGAGAGGTCCAGCCCCGGAATATTGGCCCCAACGAAGCGAAACTCCCTGGGACCATCCATCAGACGCCCGCCGTCGCGGGTGATGAAGTGCTCGAAGCCTTCGGCAGAATCCCGGGCCCCTTCCGCAGGCTCCTGGGCCACTGCGTCAGCGGCTCCGGTCAACATGAAGGCAAGGGCCAAGAGAACGACACAAGGCGATCGCAATTTCATGGTGGTCAGGCTCACAAGGGAGGATCAAGGGCGGTCGCCCCGGTGTTGGGCACGACCGCAGCAGATCGTGAAGACACCCCTATCCTACCTGCTTCCCTCTTCGAGTCCCACCACCGAGAGCTATAACATTTATTATACTTGCTATACTATTTAGCAAGGCAGGGCGTCCGGGTGAGCGGCGGCGGCACAGCGCCGCCGCCCGGCCCGATGCCTGCGCGGGTTTACTTCGATTCCAGCTTGAAATCGCACGTATTGGAACCCGCGGTGACAGTCTCCTTCAACTCGGTGTTCTCGTTGTACTTCGCGGGAATCGTTCCCGTGAAGAACTCGACGGTCGGTCCGTCGCCACCGGTTTCCTCGTTCGGGTTTCCTCCCCCTTCGCTGCCTTGGCTCGTGATATAGACCGTATGCTCGCCGACTTCGGCTCCTTTCACCTCGCGGGTATAGGTCAATTCATACCTTCCGCTCCCGTCAGTGGTCGCCGAAGAGGTTCTGCCGTTGGCGGGCACGAACTTCACGGAGACGCCGGCCAGCGGCTCCCCGTCCATGGTTACAACTCCGGAAACCGTTCCCAGTTCCGGCAGGTCGGACTGGGGCCCACAACCAGCAATCACCACCAGCAGCGAGACGGCAAACACAGCCCAGAATGCATTCTTCATCATGACGACTCTTTCTTTGCTATTTCAATTGGCGTAACGCGAAACCAAATCCGACGACGACCCGAACAAGGACGCCCGATTTCCCAAACACCGTGCCGACCGCGCCGCACTAGGGTCTGTTTGAAAAGTCTGCCGCAGGCCCGAGAGCGAGCGAACGAGCCAGTCCGCAAGGCGTCCGAAGCAGGCATATTGGACATATGTCGATGCAGGACAACGCAGCGAGTGGCTCGTGCAGCCGCTCGAAGCCCGGCACCTCGAGTTTTGAAACAGAGCCTAGAAGGCGTCGCCGGGAATCGGGTTTCCGTCGGCCATGCCGAGCAGGTACTCAAAGGTGGAGTCGCACGCCGTGGTCGCCGTGTTGATCTGAATGGTCTCGCTCACGAAATGGACAGCCCCGTCGCCGAAACAGAACATGGCGCCGCCCGGATGGTCGCTGCTGAAGGCGATCCGGTCTCGGCCTTCCTCCGGATAGGCGTTGATGGGCTCGGCCCCGCCGCCCATGATCGAAATCAAGCCCTGGTTGGAAGCTGACCCGGCGGAACTGATGGCCGGACCGGTTGCGTTGTAGTCGCGGGCGGCGTACATCGCCCCGGCATAGGCTTTGAGATTCCCAATGTAGTAGGCGCGCTCGCCCACAAAAATCGTGTTGCTCGTGCCGTCTTTCACGTCACGAAAATTGACTTTGCTTTCCTTGTAGAACGGTCCGAGAGCGTCCGTGGCTGGGTTCAAGCCGGGGTCCTTCTTCAGGCCGTAGGTGCTGTTGCAGGCGATGTAGTTGGTCACGGCCAGGCCGCTCTCGCTACCGCCATTGGCCGCGATACGGCGCCCGGCCTCGTCGTGGATCTCCGGCTGCAACCCCGCCGAGGGGCAAACAAATGCACTGAGCGGCATCTGCATGGCCTCGAGCAGGGCAGGCGTCAGCATCACCGTGGAAATGGGAACGTCTCCCACCATGAGTTGATCGTGGAGGGCGCCTTGCTCCACGTAGGGCAGGAGAAAGGCATTCCAGGCCCAGTGGCCTTCGTTGTCCACGGCCCCAAGTTGCCGGATGTACCCCGACGGCAGGCACTTGAACGTGTCGTGATAGTTGTGCAAAGCAAGCCCGATTTGCTTCAGGTTGTTGCTGCACTGGCTGCGTCGTGCAGCTTCCCGCGCCGACTGGACAGCCGGCAGAAGAAGTGCGATCAGAATTCCGATGATGGCAATAACCACCAACAACTCAACGAGCGTAAACCCAACGCGATTGCGCAGTCTCATAAGACTTCTCCCCGCTAAAGAGACTTCCCCCGGAAATAAGAAAAGAACACTTAGATAAGCCCTACTTCCCCAGTCCCCAAGCGTGATGGTCGAAAGCTCGCACGCCTTGCTCGTGACATGCTTTCGACGACCACGGCAATCATTATATCTCGACGTGCCGTGAACGCGAGCAAAAGGTGCTGCAATATTCGATATATTTGCTATACTATTTGAGACCGGGCAATAACCCATCTGGCAAGTGGACAATCATGAGCCCCATCAACCGAGGAACCCGCCAACGGCGCGTCGCTCTCTTGATCGAATCGTCCCGTGCCTACGCCCGGGAGGTAATTCGCGGCATCGCCCATCACAACCGTAAACACCAGAAGTGGTTACTGGAATTCACGCCCCGCGGACTTGAAGACCCCCCCCCCGCCTGGCTCAAGTCGTGGCACGGCGACGGGATCCTCGCCCGGGTGAACGACCGCCGCATGGCCAACGCCCTAAGGCGAACGAAACTCCCCGTCGTCGATCTCCGCCGCCTCGTCCCCACCAAGGGCATTCCGTGGATCGGGCCCGACGACGCCGAGGCCTGCCGGCTGGTGTGGGAGCACTTCCGCGAGCGGGGTTTCCTCCGTTTCGCTTTTGTCGGAGAGCCCGAGGGACAACACCGTGCGATGGACGCCCGGGCCGACCACTTCCGCGAACTGGTCGAGCAGAGCGGACTGCCGTACTATGAAATCCGCCTCGACGACATCCGCACCGGCGACCGCTGGGATCGGCAGTGCCGCCAACTTCGCCGCTGGCTCAAGAAACTGCCCGTGCCCATCGCCGTGATGGCCTGCAACGATGACGCCGGACTGCGCGTGCTCGATGCGTGCCGGCGCGCCTCGCTCCGCGTTCCGGACCAGGTCGCCGTCGCCGGTGTGGGCAACGACGAGTGCCTCTGCGATCTCTCCCTTCCCGAACTGACGAGCGTGCACCTCAACCCCCATCGCATCGGCTACGAAGCGGCCGAACTTCTCGATCGCATGATGGATGGCGAACCGGTGGAGCAGCAGGAGTACCTGATTCCTCCCCGAGAGATCGTGGCGAGAATGTCGACCGACGTGGTAGCCACCGAGGACCCGCTGGTTGCCGAGGCGATACGCTTCATCCGCGAGAGTGCCTGCGAAGGCATCGACGTTCAGGCCGTCTGCCGCCACGTGTGCCGTTCCCGAGGGGCCCTGGAACCACGGTTCAAACAGGCCCTGGGTTGCACCATGCACCAGGAAATTCAGAGGGTCCGACTGGCCCGGGTCCGGGAACTGCTCGCCGCCAGTGATCTGACGGTCAAGCAGATCGCGCGTGCCGCCGGATTCCAATATCCGGAGTACCTGATGCGGGTGTTCCGCCAGACGACGGGCCAGACCCTCAAACAGTATCGCGAGGCCCAGCGGATGGGGTAAAGTCAACAAGCAGTGGACAGCTCCCTCAATGGCAATGCGCAGTGGGTGGCACGCTCAGAGCGAAGCGATGGGCGTGATGATTGACCGTCCACACCCATCGCTCGCGTTCTGAGCGTGCCCCCCGTGAATCGGCCGAGCCGAACCGTTTCACCGTCCGGCGCCGTCCTCGGTCCGGCGCAAGACGTCGTCGGTCTCGCCGCCCTGGGGACGGATCATCTCGAAATAGCGGCGGATCGTCTGGCGGTGGCCCAGGGGGATCGGCTCCGAGTCGAGCACCGACTCGCTGATCTGCTCGTACTTGTCAACCTTGTCGCGATACTGGCGAAGGGCCTCCTGCTGCTGCTCGGGGCTGCTCACCGTTTCCACGTCGGAGTCGCCGCCCTCGGATTCCATGCCGGTGATCTGCATCTGCGGGCCGGTCTTGAGCTTGCCGGTCTTGTCGCCCGGCTCGTTGCCGCTGACGGCCAGTCCCCAGCCTTTTCCGCCCTTCTTCTTCGACTGGCCGTTGTTCTTGCACGCTCCCTCGCACTCGGATTTGCACTCGCTGAGGCAATTGCACTGCTTGCGAAGCAGGTCGGACAGCTTCTTGCGGCGTCCCTGCTTTTTGCACTCGCCGGCGAGTCCCTCCATCCCCTCCTTGAACTTGCTGCGATCGCCCTGGCACAGGCCGGAGCAAACCTGGCCGGCGGCCTCCTTGAGGCGGCGTTGCGCCCCCGCGGACGGATTCGGTTTGACCTTGTCCAGTTTCTCCGTCACGGCCCGTTCCGTCTGCCGGTCGAGCTCGGGCATTTCGAGTTTCTCCAACTCCTCGGCCGCCTTCTCCATCTCACCCTGGGTGAGGGCGGCGCCGGCCGCCTGGAAGGCCTCGGCGAGCGACAGAGCCTCGCCGATCTCCTGGAGGGTCGCTTCGGCCGCCGGATCGGCAAGCTGCTGCTGCTTGGCCTCCAGGACGGCCTCCATCTCGGAGAGTTTCGCCAATGCCTCCTTCGGATCCACTCCCGGCTGCTTGAGCTGCTCGACGATCTCGGCAAGCTCCTTGAGCGTCTCCTCAAGCTCCGGATCGCGGTTCTCTTCATTGAACTTCTCGAGCTCCTCAAGATCAGCCGCCATCCGATCCGCCTGTTTCAGGACCACGTCGTTGGTAACGACGGCCGCCTCCAGTTTCTTGTGCGGCCCGGAGACAATCGCAAGAACAATCGCCGCAACCGACAGCAGAAGCCCCCAGCCGCACGACCGGGGAGCGCGATAGGGCGCCACCTCGACCGGATCGATCGCCGCCGCGTGGGCCTGGGCGTCGTCCAATTGGAGGTCGTGGATCGGTGACTGAACCTTCTCCTGCTGAATGAAACTCAGGGCGGTGGCAATGCGGTCTTTGAAGGAGTAACGCCGATCGATGGCCAGCGCCGCTTGACGTGAGCGGCACGGAGTGAGAATCCCGTAGATCAACCCCGCCACCGGACAGGCAATGACAGCCGCAAGGATCGTCGAAAACGAGAGCGTCTCCGCGCCGAGCCACCGGGCGACGCCAAAGCCACAGCCCAGCACGCCGCCCACGACGAGGCCGAGCGACAACGCCTGCCAAAGCCATTGCCGCTGTTGGCGCGAGCGAACCGTTTCGATCCGTTCAAACAGGCTCCCCATGGCAACCGCTCCCTCATGAAGGTCATTGAACGCGACAGTGTTTCGCCCCACCTCGGTGCGGGCCAACTACTCCTTCTCGTTCTCGCGGGTCTGGACAGTCAGTTTCGTCACGACCACGTCGATCACGGCGTCGGCGTCCGAGGCGCTGCATTCTACCGAAAACTCCCGGAGGGGAGCATCCCCCACAGAATACATTTCTTCAAATCGGAACTTGTCCGATCCCTTCTCCGCAAAACAGGCAGAAACGATCGGCCCTGATCGAATGAGGCGGAATCGCCCCGCCTCGATCGGCACGGGGGTTCGTCGACTTTCGTGCCAATCCGTATGCAGGACCGTTTTGTGCCGCCGATTGCACTTGAGCGTCTGCAGGCCGGACACCTCCATGCCGACCCCCGACTCGGTATAGATTTCCGGACCGATGGCTGCCCGCAAAGAGAAGTTGCTCCCCCACCCTTCCTTGGCAGGAGCCATTCGCAAGTCCTCGAAATCCAGGGTGACCATCCAGTCTCCGGTGATCTCGATCGGAAGCCGTAATCTGGGTCGAGACGGGAAGTCGGCTGCCTCGCGGAGCAACATCCGTTTTCCACAATCCACATCGAGAATACGATCTGCCGGCCCGGTGAACACGAGCCCGGCGGTCTTGAGCCCTTCCTGCGGGCCCTTCAGTTCAAACACGGTAGGTTCCGACCACGTCCCAGGGCCTTCCGTTGTGACAGGCCGGGCAAGTTGCTGCTCAGAAACAGGCGGCAGGGTCGTAGGCCACTCGCCCCGATAGACCAGGTTGCGAACGCGGCACTGGGTCTTGTCGCCGTAGCGGAACAGGCCGAAGTGCCGCTGGCATGGCGGCTCGGCGACGGTGACGGCGGCCACGTCGCTGCCGTTCACCGCCAAGGTCAGGCGGTCCTGCCGAAGGGTGAGCCGGTAGTGGTTCCAGTCCTTTTCTTTCAGTTCCACACGTTCGGCAGCCCCTTCGACGGGGAAGACATTGTCGGGCAGAAGACCGCTCGTTTCGTACTGGGCGTCGGTGAGAATGTGTTTCCGCACTCCGTCCGGGCCGACGATCAGCGCCGTCCGTCCCAGGGTCGGATGAACCTCGAACTGGCCCGGTTCGTAGAACGCCTCGAATTCGATGACGCCGTCTTCCAGCATGGGCCGCTGGTACAGGAGCAAACTCTCGCAATGCCGGGCCGCCATGTCTTTTCGGAGTTGCCCGCGAAGTTCGCCGTCGACGATCTTCCACGGGGCGTTCTCATCATCGGCTGTCGTCGAGATGTATTCATCGTAGACATCGGCGCGCCAGGCGGCCCGGTCAGTCGCGATCAGATCGATTTCGTCGGGGATCTTGGGGCTGCCCAGAATCCGCAGATTCCGCACGGTGCTGGCATAGAACGGATTGGCCGCCTGCAGGACAAGCCACGGGGCGGGCACTGCGGCAAACGTCTCCTCGTGAAGGGGAACTCCCTTGACGAAGGTCGAAACTCTCTTGCCGCGGACGACGATGCGGAAATCGGCCAGCCATGAGCGCTCGTTCGGGATCTTGACCTCCCCCTCCAGATCCCGATTGCGGCCCATGAGCGTGACCAGGCGCGTGGCCTTGAAATCGTAGCGAGGCTCGGCAGCGAGCATGCTGTAGGCGACGGCCACCTCTCGGTGCCCGTGCAGGGATCGTTCCACCTCGATCTCGAAGTCGCCCTCCAGCGGCGACTGGAAAAAGAGCTGGTTCGAGCTCCCGCCAGTCACATGCTGCACGATCCCCGGTAGATAAAACCACTCGGAACATCCATATCCCCGCCCCCGCAACGCCGGTTGCTCGTAGGGAACGGCCGCCCACTGGGTGAGGTTCTTTGGCGACGCCGGTCCTTCCTCACCACCGCTCATGGCCCGGCCCACGTGGCCGACGAGAATGCCGAGCCATTTCGCCCAGTTCCCGTCCTTGGCCGAATGCTTGCTGTCGCGATTCTTGTTCTGCAATTCGTTGGCCAGGTCCAGCGAGTCCCATTCGAGCGCCGGGTTCTTCGCCGCCTCCCACGCCACGATCCAATCGACGCACCGTTCGCGAACGCCCATCTCCTTGGGAAATCCCTTCTTGGCATAGTCGTAAAGCTCGGCGATCCGCCGCTTGGCCACGTCGACTTTGCCGCCCTGCATGGCGGCGAGGGCTGCCAGGGCGATCTTGGCGCGACGTCCCACGTCCCAGCGGGGAGTCAGGGCGTCGATGGCTTTCTCCAGATCCGGCAGTTTTCCGATCCCGTCAGCCACGGCCATCAACTCGCAGGCCGGACAGAGAACGGTCTGGTCGCCATTTTCGTCGGTCGTCAGCTCGAAATAGAGCCGCGGGCGGACATGGTCAGGCGAAGTGAGAACCCAGGAGCAAAGTTTTTCATACGCCTTCTGCGGCGGAAGCTCGCGAGCCTCGGCGACAACCTGGGCCGCGTCCAGAGAGAAGAACCTGTCGGTAAGAAGGACGCTGAAAAGCTGGCGATCGGCAGGAGAGTAGTCACGTGTTGAAGCCAGCAAATCGTCGGCAATTTCGGGAGTCAGCGACCCAGGCCAGGGACCGGTCAGCACGGGAGCGCGAACCTTGAGCGATTCGTTCCGATGGCGGAACATCCCGAACCGGCCGTCGATCTCCGCTTCGAGAGCCCGCTCGTACACCTGCTGCGAATTCAGCGTCACTTGAAGCGTGCGGTCCTTGAGCGTGAGGACAACCTCGTTCCAATCGCCGGGCTTCAAGGGAAGCGAGCCCGGGCCGCGGCGTGCTTCGGTCACGGCCAGGCGATTGTCGTCGGCCAGCCCCAGCACGGGGGCGTCCCAGTCAGGACGGGTAATCCAGTGTTCCGCAACGCCTGCCGGTTCGAGGAGCAGGGCCACGCGTCCGATGGTAGGATGAGCCACGGAGTTGCCGGGGGTGTAGTAGAACTCGTAGCGGAACGACTCGCCGTCGCGCAAGGGGCGATGATAGTAGATCCAGCTCTGGCCTGCCTGCCCGTCCTCCCGAGCTCGCCCGAGAAGTTGGCTGTCCTTTGCCTGCCAGTCGAACTCCGCCGGTTCCTGCTGCTGGTAGCGGCTGATCGAGTCGTTCTCGTTCTTGGGCGTCAGGCTCATGATCCGCCGGCGGGGCTGCGTTTCCGAGAAATGGGTGCAGTTCCACCCGTCCATCCGGTCGCCCTTGACGAGACGCACCTCCCGCGGGATGATCGGCGTGCCACGGAATCGCGGGTTGCGAAGCGTCGTCGAGCGGGGGTAGTACGTGTAGAGAGTGAGCCAGGGACTGGTGTCGCTCAGTTCCTCTTCGTGGCAGACGTGGTTGTGGCGGATGTACTGCATCTTCCCGTCGGCCACCCGGATGGTAAGCGTGCCGAAGGACTCGCGCTTCCGCTGCAGCGTTCGACCTCCGGTGTACGATTCATGCCCGTCGACGGCCCAGACACTTGCCCGCGACCTGTCCTGGCCTTCGACCATAACGCCGCCGTAGCCCAAATCGGTCTCGGCCCAGCTTCCGTCGTATCCTTCGATGGTGAACTCGAACTCGCCCGTCACGGGGTAGGCGAAGTAGAGCAGGTCCGACCCCGCCCCGGTCAAGTGGGCAATGTGGCCCTCGTGGGTGACCCACCAGGGATCGACGCCGCTGGGAGCCGCCTCGCGAGTCGTGGCGGGCAGCCAATGGGCCAGCAGGGGATCGTCACCCGGCCGAACCGTCGGAGCGCCCCCCTGCCCCGCTCGGAGGGCGAAATCCACATTGAGTCGGGCAAGCGTTCTGGCGTCGCCCAACGACCGCAGGGCCTGGGTGAGCTTGCCCCTCTTCGACTGGTAACACTTCACGAACTCCGGAGACTGGAGGCAAGCCCGATAGACAAGATAATCGCCCCAGGCTTCGGGACGAGGTTTTCCCGACTCGCGTTTCAGCCGATCGGGCGCCGTGTCGATGATGCCCTTGACCACGGGGCCGCCAGCCTCCACGTCGCCAAGCCGGATCAGGAGCAGGGCATACAGCAACGTCGCGTTCTCCAGCTTCTGCTCGTGGGCCTGCTGGACGGGCGTTCGGAGTTCCTCCAGGCGACCCACGGCCTCGGCGCTGGCCAGCAGTTCCGTGAAGTTACACAGGAAGTCCTCTTCGCAGCGCAGCGTCGAGGACTTCGTGGCGTTGAGGAACCGCTGTGGAACCCGCACAGGTTCGATCCAGTCGGCAGTCAAGCGAACCGTTTGGCGTCCCTCGACCGGCAGCGTCCAGTCGCGCCAGGCTTCGTAGCGCTGGACAGGTGAAAGCTGGTCCATCTCCCGACAGACGACAGCCAGGGCCGTGGTTGTTGATGGCCTGGAATAGCGTTCGTAGGAGAAGTCGGCAACCCGCCCGAGGTAATCCAAGGCCACGCTGCTCGCTCCGACCTTGGCCGCCTCTTCGGCGATCGTGGCCCAGTCTTTCCACTGCAGGTACTGGCCGTAGGTGCCGCTGTAGCGGGAATAATAATCTTGGCGGCTTGCGAGATAGTTGTCGTAGAACTGGTTGACCTGCTCGGGGCGGTCGGCAAGGTAGCGGTTGACCCTGGCGACCAGGGCGCCGAGGGCTGGCTGGTCCTCGTCGCTACTGCGGTTGTTGGTCGATGTCTCCATCTCGAGTTTGAGCGCCGCCTTGAGGATGGCGTAGGCGGGCTCCTCCAGGGCCTCGTGTTCGGTGGCCGGCAAAGCCGCGTGGCAGGCCAATTGGACCATGGCCGGCAGGGCCCCCTCCTGGACCACCTTTGCCAACTTAACCAGGGCGGTCTTGGCCTCGTCAATCCGTTCGCGAGCGATAGCGATCCAGACCTCCAACACGAGCACCGGAACCTGGGCCTGGGGATTCTGCCGGCAAGCCTCGATCCGGGCCGCCAGATCTTCCCATCGGTCGGCCAACTTCGCATGGCGAACGAGCAGGGCGCCGAGGCTGTGAGCCTCCGCCTCCCGAAGCTTGGACGAATCCGCATAGAGCAGGATCTCCGTGAGCCGATTGGCCGGGAAGACAATGGAAGCCAACAGGTCGTAGACTTCTTCGGGCGGATAGGCGCCGCCCTGCCACCGGGCAATCACATCGCGCAGTTTCTCGGCCACTTCCGCCTCGCCTTGCGATGCGCCGCTGTCGGGCGAGTTGGCTGCGGCCGCAGAGTAACGAGTGACGTTTCCTGGCTGATAGCTGGAAGTATCGAGATCGGCCACCGGCGTGCCGCCACGCATGCCCACGCGGACAGCCTTTCGCGACAAGTCCGCCATCCCGTTCTCGGCGGCCGCCAGGGCAATCTCCATCGTCAACCGGAACTCGGAGATCGTCAGCGGCGGAATCCGCGGCGCGGCGTTCTTGTCCGCCGTTGTTGCCTTCGTGGCCGCCGGAAGAGCCCTGGGGACGTTTCCACGAGGACGGCCTTCAACCGGACCGGCCTTCGGCGTCGCCGGAGATTTCTTCTGCCGCGGATGGTGCGTCACGATTTCCAGAAGTCCGGACCATTTCGCTTCGGCTCCTTCGCGGTTTTCTTCCTCCAGGGCCGTCTTGCCCCAGTCGTAAAGGACCGACGCGGTGAAGCGATCGTCCGATTGGCGGCGAGCCGCATCCAGGGCCCGCGCTGCGAGGGTGTCGCCCAGAGGGCGTTGCTCAGGCGTCTTGAGACATTCTCTTGCGGCCAGCCAGATCGGCACCTGGGTCAGGGCCTCGCGGCGTTGCCGTCCGTTGGGCCTGCGTCCCGACTTGATCTCTTCCAGAGGCTGTTCCGCCACGACATCCACAAGGGTCTGCACGGCCTCGCCGCGGTGCTCGTAGCCGGTGCGAAGCCGGAGGCACGCGTCCACCACGGGAATCGACAGATCCGCCGGATAGCGTTGTCGCAAGTCGGCCAGCCGAGCGTAGATGGCTTGAGCCACAGCGGGCTCCTTGGCAAGTTCGGCAAGAAGATCGATCAAGGGGCTCTCCATCGCCTTCGTGCGAACGTCGGCCATCTCGGGGACCGCCAGCATAAGGTCCAGGGCAGAAGAGCCGGGGTGAGGTTCCTTCGCTACGGAGAGCAATTGCGCCATGGCATCGTCGGCGTCCATCTTGCCCAGGGCGGCGGTCGCGTCGTTCAAGCCCTTCTTGACTTTCGTCTGGAAGTAGTCGGCCCGACCACTGTACCGGCGTCCGGCCATCTCGATGGTCGAATCGTCGTCGGCCATAGCGCGGAAGATCCGGACCGCTTCGACAGGACACTCCAACTTCAAGTACTGCTGGCCCGCCCAAACGGAATTCTCGATCTTCACGTACGCAAGGTAGGAGTCGTCGTAGTCGATATCGCTCTTCCGGGAGAGTTGCTTGTCCAGCAGTTTCTTCGCATCGTCCATGCGTCCGAGGTTTCGGTACAGTTCGATCAACCGAGCTGTCGGGGAATACTCGATCTGGGTCATCGACGACGGCTTCTCCGCAGCAACCTCAAACAGCTTGAGTGCCAAATCCCGGGTGTCCTCAAACTGGTCGAGTTCCTGCCCAACAAGCCAGCAGGTGTCGTCGGGCATCGTCTCCAGAGTCGCATCATCGGAAACAAGCGACTTCAGACGCTCCTTCGCCTCCTCCTTATGATCTTCCTTGAGGTCGATCAGAGCGAGCATCGCCTGCCCGCCTCGCCACTCGGGAATGTCGACGAGTCGCTCCTCAACGGCCTTCCGCAGTTCGGGCAGACGTTTGGAGTCGTGAACTCCTTCCAGCATCCGGTTGAACTGGGAATTGACCCGGCCTCCGGAGCTGTAGGAGTAGATGTTGTCCAAACCGAACCAGGGGCTGGAGTCCGCCTCCCGGGCCGAGGGCAGGATCGCCTTCTTGCCCAAAGCGAACACGCGGTCGTTGGTCCAGACGTTCTCGTCATACATCCGCGAGATCAGTCGACTGCGGTACTCGGGGAAGGCCTCAAAGACGCGTTCGCACAGGTTGAGAGCCAGCTCCATCTGTTCCTTGTTCGGCTTTCCACCGCGGTTCCGCATCAGGTCCGACAGGAGGTCGACGAGGTAGTAGGGATGGGGAAACGCCTTCAGATTCATGTTCTCCACGGCCTTGATCAGTTCGATCGAGCGTTCGGCCCGCTCGAAAAGTCGGCGAACTTTGTAGAAATCGTCGAGGATCACGGCCGGGTCGCATTGGAGAATGGCCACGTACTGGTCGCAGGCCTCGGAAAGCTTGCCGGCGGACTCGAGGCTCTTAGCGTAATACACGCGCAAGGCCATCGCGTCGGGCTGGGCCTCCACCGTTCGAGCGAGCAGGTCACTGGCCTTCTCCCGCTCGCCCGCCGCCTCAAAGTACTCGACCAGTTGTTCGCATAGCCGCGGCGAATTCGGCGATCGTTCGAGCTGTCCCTCCAACCGGCCAATCATCTCCTTCAGTCCCCCCGTCTGATGGAGCAACCGCAGGGCCTGGGTTCGCAACCGGGAATCACTCGATCCCGATCCGTAGGGCGACGCCCTCATACCGCTGATGGCCAGGTTGGACAGGAGCGGCTTGGTGCGTCGGAGGATCGTGTGGGCCATCTGCTGGGCCTGGTCGACCTTCCCCTGCCCCTGGTACATCGTCATGAGCGTTCCCAGCGAGCTGAGCGAGCGTCCGCTCCGACGTCGCACCCGTGAGACAATCGCCTCGGCCATGTCCTGCATGCCCAGACGCCGCATGGGTTCGATCAGGCTGAGCTGGGTCGCGTTGTCCATCCGGACCCCGAACAACCGTTCCGCCGCCTGCCGAGCCCGCTCGATGTCGCCCACCCGCTCTGCGAATTGGAGGGCCATGAGTTCCCGCTGCTGAACCAGCTTGGCCTCCCTGGGAACGATCGAGTCAACGACCTCGAGGGCGTCCTCGAGATCCCCCCTGGCCTGAAGCAGCATGGCGATCTGAAGTCGGAACTCGGGATCGTCATTCAGGAGCGCCCCGGCCTGCTTCAACAGGACGAGGGCTTCGTCCTTCTCGTCCATCCACCAGCGAACTGCGGCCAGGGCCAGCGTGGCGTGGAGTCTGCCGCTTTCCGGTGATTGCTTCAGCCGCTGCTCCAGGTGGGCGGGAAGGTCGTCAAGCACGTCGTTGCGCTGGAATATCTCGTAGATTTCGCGAAGCAAGGTGACGCCCGTCGTATCGAGGTGCGTATTCGGCGTGGGATAGTCGAACCGTGCCTGAATATCCTCCTTGCCGTATTTCAAGCGGAGGCGGGTCGTGCGCATCTGCACGTTGGCCGACGAGGGGCGTCTGCTCGTGCGGCGCTGCTCGCGATTGGCCCGGGCAATCTCGCTGTCGAGATCGAAAGCCTGGTCGAGGAGGGCGACAAGCTTTTCGTGTTCTTCCTCCGCTCCCACATGCCCCATCCAATTGACGAGGAGCCGCGAGGCCGAGCTCAGCGAGCTGGCCGCGCTGGATCCGGACCGAGAACCGGCCCCCGACGCCTCGGCGTTTCCCTTGGCGAATTCCTCGCGGGCGGCTTTCAGCCATTTCGGAAGGCACGCCTCAAATTCCTCATACCTCTCTTCCTCGAAGAGCAGGCTCATGACCGCCACATGTTCGCTGGCCGTTTTGGCAGAGTCCAGTTCCTCTCGGACGAGTTGGTCTGCCTGCTCCTGGCGTCCAGCCAGCTTGAGTTCTTCCACGATTCCCTGCAGATTCACGCCGCTGCGGCTGAAGCCGCTCACGGGCACCCAGTTTCCGCCAACCTGGATGTAAACCTGGCCGTTGGAGCCGTAGGCAATTTGACCGCTCAGGGACTTTGCGTTGACCCGCTTCGCCGCCTCCCCGGCCAGGCCTTCGAAACACTGGAGCATCAACTCCAGGTCTTCGTCGGGCAGGGGCTCCCGTTTCACCTTGCCTTGCGAGCTCTGCGGCATGCGTTGCGTCTGGGCGTCGATGTGCCGCAAGGTGAGCGAGGTGAGGAAGAACTGCTGCTCTTCCACGCCGCCGTCCCGGGCGAGACGCCGGGCAACACGGAAGATCGAATCGCGGTTGCCCCGGAGCTGTTCCACGTACATCCAGTCATAGAGGGTCTCCCGGCCCGCGTCATCCGCGGCGGCTGCCTGTGCCAAGGCCTCCAATCTCTTGGCTACGGGGCTGGCCGCTTCATCCTGCGTGTTTTCGTCAAACTTGAGCAGCCAGGCGTAGGCCGCCATTCGCGCATCGCCGAACGAATCGGGAGTCCAGATGGAACGCCGGCGAAAAGCGATTGCACTGTAGTACTCGCGCTCCGAATCCAGCCCCACGGCCCGGCGAATCTGAGTCGACATCGAGAGGCGAGAGAACGGCGAAGGCCGTGCGGGCATCTGCGAGTGAATGCCGCGGAGGTTGTTCGAGCGAGCTTTCGCCTGGGCCTGTTTGAAGCGGTCTGTCGCGACAACCCCCAACTCGTCGTGTGCCACAGCGAGGGCCAGCAACCGCTCGAATCGATCGCGGGCCTCTTCGGGCTTGTCCAGCGACTCCCAGGCCACGCCCTCGCGATAGAGCAGTTCCCAATCGTCTCGCCGCTCGTTCAGAAGAGGTTCCGTGAGGGCAAGCACGCTTTCGTGGGCGCCTTGCGAGAGCAAGGAGTCGATGTTGCGCAAACGGCGAACCGGGTCTTCTTCACGCTGCATCAGCTTCTGGAGGATCCGGCCGGCTTCATCCCACTCGCCGCTGGACTGGAGGAGTTGCGCCAGGCGATACTCGGACTCGTGTCCGGGAGCGATCGCAACGAGTTGGCGTTGGTAGTCGATCGCCGCGTCGGTGTCGGACCCGTCTTCGCAAAGCTTCGACAGTTGCTGCAGCAGGTTCGTATCCCGCGTGTCTTCGCTAAGCAGGCTTTCCAGCTCCTGCCGCGCCGTACCGTAGTCTCCCGACGTCTGATGAGCCTGGGCCAGGCAAATGGTCATTTCCCGGCGATGGTCTTCCTCCTGCCGCAGACGCTCGAGCCGTTCGAGGAGTTTCTCGAACTGGTTCCTCTGCAGGTACAGGTCCGTCAGCTTCATGGTCAGGCTGGTGCGATCGTCGAGGTCGTCGGTCTTCTCGAAGGCTCTCCAATAGACCTCGATCGCTTCGTCCGCACGAAACTGCTCGGCCAGCGCCGCGCCCAGCGCCATGATCAGGTGCGGTTCGGAGGAATTGATGCGAACGGCTTTTCGGAGCAGATCGATCCCTTGATCGCTTCTGCCGAGCTGGAAACACAGCCGGGCGTAGAACTCGTAGTTGTCGGTGTTGCCGGGCGCCGCAACGAGCAGTTCCTCGCCTGCCTGGAGGGCTTCGTCCGTCCGCCCCATCTGGGCCTCCAGGCGGGCCACGTTCATCAGGTGCTCGCTCCGGCTGCGCCGATCGACGGCCGCCAGTTGACGGTTGCTCTCCGCCGCACGAGCGTAGTCGCCCGACAGTTCTGCGATCTTGGCGGACGTCGCCAGAATCGAAGTCGACTTGCCGTCCTTCCCCAACGCCTTCTCGACGGCTTCCGTGGCCTCGGTCCAGCGGCTGTCTGCGGCGCAATAGCGGGCGAGCAGGTGCCACGATTCGGCCGAAGCGTCCTTGTCCTGGTGCACCGCAGTCGCCAGGGCTTCGATCTCGTCGTCCAGCCGCCGGCTGGAGCGAAACACGTCAATTCGCTGCGAGACAATCGTTTCGCGTTCTTCCTCATTGGCGGCCATCTTCTCGGCCGCGTCGAGGAACGCGAGGGCTTCGTCGAACTTCCCGCCCCGACTGTGATACTCGGCGGCCTTCAACTGAAGGGAAAAATCCTTGGGATCCAGCCGGCACGCCTCCCCGATCTGCTCGATCGCTTCGTCCAGATACCCGAAGCTGTTGTAGATCTCGGCGAGACGCGCCACGTTGAGTGCCGTACGCCGGTCCCCTTCCGCCACGGAAGCCCAGGTGGCCAGGGCCTCCTCGCGACGTTTGAGGATGTGGTAGAACTCGCCCAAGTATTCACGGTATTGAGGGTCGTTCGGCGCCTGCTCCACCGCCTTCTGATACAGTTCGAGCGCTTCGTCGTTCATCTTCGACTGGCGAAATAGATCGGCAACCTGGGCGGTCGTCAGGGCGTCGTCGGGGTGAGCGGCCAGGATTCGCTGCCAGATCCGGGCGGCTTCCGCCTTGCGTGCCGCCCCGTCAAGGTCCTTGTTCCTCGCCACAAGCTTCCCCCAATCGCGGAGGAAGTCCGGATTGCCCGGGGCGGACTCGACGAGCAACTCGTACTGTTGGCATGCCTCGCCGTAACGACCGTCGTCGACGAGCTGATCAATAAAGGCCTTCCGAAGCTCGGTTCGTGTCGGCGCCCGCTTCAGGGCCTTTTCCAGCCATTGCGTCGCTTCGGGGATTCGGGCTGACGAGGCCAGGAAGCGTGCCAGCCGGGCCATTCCGTCCACATCGTCGGGATGGGACTGAAGCCACTTCTCATAGTAGGCCACCAGGCCGTCCTGATCGCCGCTGCGCAGAAAGACCTCCTCGATTCGGCGGCGCACGTCGCGGTGCAGCCAGCTTTCCGGATTGAGATCGCCCAGCAGCGTCTCGAGGTCGGCAAGACCCTCCTCGCGTCGATTCTCGCGGATCTTCAAGCCGGCGATCTCGATGCGAAACATGGTCCGCCGGTAATCGTCGCGAACGAGTTTCGCCAGGCGTTCGTACCGAGGCAGGGCGAGCGTGTATTCGCCCTCTTCCACGAGAACGACGGCGATCTGTTCCTGCACACGGGCATCGTCGGGAAAAAGTGTTTCGAGCCGCTCCCAGGTCTTCATGGCTTTTTCGGTCCGATGGGCTCGCTGATGAACCCTTCCCAACTGCTGGAAGATCTCCAGCAGATCAACTCGCGGCGGTTTTCTGCCAATGGCCCGTTCCAGAGCGTCGACGGCCTCGTCCGGTTGCCCCAGCAAGAGGAGAGACTGGCCCAGGTAATACGACGCCAGGGCATCCTCGACGCGGTGCTTTTCGGCCCTGCGGAAGGCGTCGATGGCAGCCGCGTCGTTGCCGCGATGGGCTTCGAACAGGCCCAGGAGCATCCAGCCCGTGCCGTCCTTCGGGTCGTTCTCGACTCGTTGACGAATCGATGCCATGAACGGGTCGAGGGTGCCGAACTCCACGTGGTGGCCGTAGATCCGATCGAGGGCGGTGCCGCGACGGGGGTTTTTCTCCAGAATGCTCAGAAAGCGTTCCGCAATTGCAACCTGCCGCTGCTCTTCGTCGCTAAGCTCCGCCCGATCGGCCTGTTGCGCAAGAGCGGCGACACGAAGAAACAAAGTCAGCCAGAGGGCTGCCAGGAGCGAACTCCTTGCGCAGAAGAGAAACCGCGTGTGACCACGACCCATCGGTGAACCTCCGAGCAATAAATGTGGACACAAGTGAATGGGAAACCACTCTCGAAAGTCGGGAAGAGGTCGGCCCCTTGGGACAATCCACTTCATGTGGGGGCCCCTGATTGGACGGGGCAACCAAAGGAACATCGTGGTGACGGTAGCGATTCAAGCCGACGCAGCAGGGCCGTTGTTCATGCACAGCACCTGCGAATTCTTCAAGACAACACGTCAGCTCGCGAGGCGCCACCACCCCACCTGACCAATCCCCCTACGAGCAAATTCCTAGACACTCCGCCTTCGTTGTGGCATAATGCTGCCGCTCTCCGCAGGATTATAAACACCACTCTTGTTCACTACAATGGTTTTGCATGAGCACTACAGACGAAATGCGGCAGGAACTGGACGGCTTCCGCGAGGATTTCGAGCGACTTCGGTCCGAAATCTCCGAGGTCATCGTCGGACAGCAGGATATTCTGGACGACACGCTGGTCGCGTTGATTGCGGGTGGCCACGTGTTGCTGGAGGGGGTCCCCGGCCTTGGCAAGACCCTGACGGTGCGCACCCTTGCAGACGCGTTGCATCTCGTCTTCCAGCGTATTCAGTTCACGCCGGACCTGATGCCCGCCGACCTGATCGGCACAAACATTGTCGCTGAAACGGCCGAAGGCAATAAGGTTTTTGAGTTCCAGAAAGGCCCCCTGTTCGCCAATGTCTTGCTGGCCGACGAGATCAACCGGGCCACCCCAAAAACCCAGTCGGCCTTGCTGGAAGCCATGCAGGAACATTCCGTCACCGTGGCGGGGGTCACCCACCGGTTGAGCGAGCCCTTCTTCGTCATGGCGACCCAGAACCCGCTGGAGATGGAAGGCACCTACCCGCTGCCCGAAGCCCAGCTCGACCGCTTCTTCTGCAAGCTCCTGGTCAAGTACCCGAAACCAAGCGAACTGGAAAGCATCCTCGATCGCACCACCGAATCGGCTCAGCCGAAGGCGAAGGCCGCCCTGGACGGCAGCCGGATCGTGAAGATGTCGGAACTCGCCCGGCAGATACCGATCGCCGACGACGTGCGCCGCTACGGAATCGCCCTCGTTCTGGCGACTCATCCGGAAAACGAACTCGCCGCCCCGGCGTCCCGACAGTTCGTCCGCTACGGCGCCAGCCCGCGGGGGTTGCAGGCGATCATCCTGGGAGCGAAGATCAAGGCGATCCTCGACCAGCGCTACCACGTCGCCCGCGACGATATCCGCGACATGGCCTTGCCGGCCCTGCGCCATCGCATCATCCTCAACTTCGAGGGCCAGGCGGAAGGCATCAGCACCGACGACGTGATCGAAGACATCCTCGCCAAAGTGCCGGAAGGCGCATTGGAAGGCCAGGCGGTGTAGAAGAAAAGGGGATTGGTGGGGTCTTTTTAGTCGCCAACTTCAGTATAGGCGACAGCTTGCGACAGAAGAGCAGAACACCACAGAGGGCGCGGAGGGCACAGAGGAAGATGGAGGTCAATGATCTGACAGGCCGGGTGATCGGGGCTTGCATTGAAGTTCACCGGACTCTGGGCCCAGGGTTGCTTGATTTGAGTTATCAACAATGCTTGGCACGCGAACTGACAATTCAGAAGATTGGTTTTCAATTGGAGGTGCCGATACCGGTAGAATACAAAGGAGTTCATCTCGATTGCGGATATCGAATTGACATTCTCATTGAGGATCGGTTGCTTCTCGAGTTGAAGGCCGTAGACAAGTTGCTCGGAATTTACCAAGCACAAATCCTGACCTATATGAAACTCTCAGGGGTCTCCGTCGGTCTTCTCATCAATTTCAACTCCGATGTCCTCAAGGATGGAATCAAGCGTCTCGTACCCTGGATTTTCCTCTGTGTCCTCCGTGTCCTCGGTGGTGTTCTACTCTCGTCCCAAACTGATTGACGAATGGGGGCGATCGGTCGGTGGTTGTCTCGTCGTGATTAAGTCCTATGGCTCTGTTCGAACCTGACTTTCTGACGCGCCTCGAATACCTTTCGATCATCTCGAAACGGGTGTTCCGCGGATCGCTCCTCGCGCAGAGGCGGACGATGCAGTTGGGCTCGGGAATCGAGTTCTCGGACCATCGCGAGTACACGCTGGGCGACGATTTCCGCTACCTCGACTGGAACGTCTACGCCCGGCTCGGCGATCTGCTGTTGAAGCGATTCCAGGAGGAGCAGGATCTGCACGTCTATCTCATGCTCGATTGTTCACGGAGCATGGCTGCGGGCTCGCCCGCCAAGTTCGATCTGGCACGGCGGCTCGTGGCGGCCCTGGCCTACATCGCCCTGGCCGACCTGGATCGGGTTTGCGTCCTGGCCTTCGCCGGCACGGTGGTCGACGAGTTTCCCCTGTCGCGCGGCAAGGCGAGAATCCTGCCTCTCATGCGATTCCTCGAATCGCAGCAGGTCACGGGCGAAGACACCGACCTGGGCCACAGTGTCCAGGGCCTGCTCCACCGCAGCCAGCGCAGCGGGATCGCCGTTGTCGTGAGCGACCTTTTCGACGAGCGCGGCTATCAGCTCGGGCTGGACCAGTTGCGCTACCGGCGGTTCGACAGCCACGTGCTCCAACTGCACGCCCCGGAAGAGGCCGACCCGGCCCACCTCGGCGACGTGGAACTGGTCGACGTGGAAACCGGCTCGGTTCGCAAAGTCACCGTCACGGAGAAGAACCTGAGAACCTACACGACCCTGTTTCGCCAACATCAGTCGTCGGTTCGCGAGTACTGCCGCCGCTACGCCCTGGGCTGCACCCAGTCGCCGTCGACGGTCCCCTTCGACGAACTCATTCTTCGCATGATGCGCGAAGCCGGAATGGGAGGTTGAGCCATGGCCTTCGCCACTCCCCTCGCCTTCGCCCTGGCTGCCCTGGCCGTTCCGGTCGTGGTCTTCTATATCCTCAAGGTGCGTCTGCGACGGGTCCCCGTTTCGACGAATCTGTTTTGGAAACAGATTTTCGACGAGAAGCCGCCCCGCTCCCTCTGGCAATACCTGCGACACGTGCTTTCGCTGCTGGCCCAGTTGCTCTTGGTGACGCTTCTGGTTCTGGCCGTTGCCGACCCCTATTTCTCCTGGCAACTCCTTCAGGCGAGGCGAATCGTCGCCGTGATCGACAACTCGGCCAGTATGCGGGCGGACGACGGAGAAAGCTCCCGGTTCGACGCAGCCATCGACGCGGCGCTGGCCACCGTCGATGGGCTTCGGTTCCGCGATGAAATGGCCATCGTCCTTGCCGGCTCGGAACCCGAGGTGGTCGTCGGCATGAGCGGCCACGCCCCCACACTCAAGCGTGCCCTCCGCTCGATCGAGATTTCCGACAACTCCACCGACCTGAAACCCGCCATCGACTTGGGAAAACGCTTGGTCGCCGAGCATCCCCACGGCCAGGTGCTCGTCTTCACCGACGGATGCCGGAAAAAGGCCGAAGAGAACAACGCGGAACCGGACGCCGCCGTCAGTTATCGCGTCTTCGGCAGCGCCGACGCGGGGAATGTAGGGATCACCCGCTTCCAGGTTCGCCGCAGCCTGATCGACCCGCTCGGTTACGAAGTCCTCGTGGCCGTCCGAAATGCCTCCTCCCACCCCGTGAAGGGTCGACTGGAACTGGAACTCGCCGGTTCGCCCGTCGACATCCTGCCGCTGGATCTGTCGCCCGAGGGCGTGTTTGCTCGCTCGCTGGAAAAGACTTCCCTCGAAGGCGGAACGCTCACAGCCAGCCTGACAGAACTGCAAATCGCCGACGACGATCAGGAAGACGAGCCGTCCGAGGCATCCAAGCCGGAAACCGATCGGAAACGGGTCATCAATTCGCTGGCCACGGACGATCGAGCCTGGGCGGTCCTGCCGGCTCGGGCCATCCAGAACGTGCTCCTGATCACGGAGGGCAATCTGTTCCTCCAGAAGGTTTTTGAAGCCAATCCGCTCGTGCGGGTCACAGTTCAGGCAGAGTTCCCGGACAAGTGGCCCGCCGACGGCATCGTCGTGCTGCACCGCAAGGTTCCGGAGATGCTGCCCCCGGGGCAGGTTTTCGTCGTCGATCCGTCGGGCGATTGCGACGCATGGAAACTCGGCCAGCCGATCCGCGATCCGATCGTGACCGAGCAGGACGAAGCCTCGACCCTGATGACCCACGTCCGCCTCGACAACGTCGTCATGCCCAAGGCAAGAGCCCTCACGTTCACCAATCCGCCCCATGCCCTGGCCAGTGTTCTGTCGGGCGAAGCCGTCTATGCAGAGGTCAAGCGCGAGCGAGGCAAATGCCTCGTGCTCACCGTCGACATCAACGAGGGCGACCTTGCCTTCCGCACCGCTTTTCCGATCATGGTGGCCAACACGCTGGGATGGTTCAACGGGCAGACGGGCGAACTGCGGCAGGCGTTGCCGACCGGTTCCATCGCCGAAGTCGAACTGGCTGACGACGCTGAGACAGAAGAAAGCGCTTTCGTGCTCCATAACCCCTCGGGCGACTCGCAGCCCTTGCCTGTTCATCGGCGAGCAGCGGCCCATGAAGCGAGCAACGGCGACGAGGAAGCCGGCGCGATCGCCGAGTCGTCCGCCTACCTGGCCGTGCCTCCCCTCAACAAGTGCGGCGTGTGGAGCGTCGCGCGAGCGGCGTCCGGCGAAGGAGAATCTCCGCTAGCCGAACTGGCGGTCAACCTGGCGAGCGACGCCGAGAGCGATCTGCGAACGCCCGCCGAGTTGATCACGAAACCGACGAACCACCTGGCCGCGTCCTGGTTCAGCAGGCCGCTCTGGTATTACCTGGCCGCCGCCGCATGCCTTCTGGCACTGGTCGAATGGGTCCTGCACCAACGGAGAGTCCTTACGTGAGCCCATGGTTGAACTGATTCGTCCCTGGACCCTGATTCTCGCGATCCCGGCCCTGGCCGTGCTGGGCTGGTACTACTTGCGCTCCTTGAGCGACTTTCCCCGTCCCCAGCGAATTGTCTCCCTTGTCACCCGCACGTTGATCGTTCTCCTCGTGCTCCTGGCCCTGGCGGGCCTTACTCTGCTGCACGAAACGCATGAACAGTACGTCGTCTTCCTGGCCGATCAAAGTCTGAGCGTGGGCGAAAACGGTATTGAGGCAGTCGACAAGTTCCTCGACAAGGCCCTGGAAAAACGCGGGAAGAACAAGGTGGCCTTTCTGCCCTTTGCCGCCCGCGCCGGCACGATTCAGACGGAGCGGCTTGTCTACGGCAAGCATCCGTCGATCCTTCCGAATCCGACTGACGAGGCGTCCAAGCCCGACGCCCCCAAGGCCGAGGAGATACGCGACGGCACCGATCTGGCCGCCGCCATCCAAGCGGCCGCCGGTTTCGTTCCTCCGGGATTCGTCCCCCACCTGGTGGTGCTCACCGACGGCAACGAAACAACCGGCGACGCCCTGGCCGCCGCGGCCCGATGCCGCGTTCCCGTGTCGACGGTTCCCCTGCCCACGCGAAGCGAGCCGGAGGTCCAGGTCTCGGAAGTGAACATCCCGGCCGAAGTTCGCGAGGGGGAACCGTTCCATGTGGAAGTGGTCGTGCACGCCAACCACGACGACGAAGGCTTGATCGAGGTCTACCGCGGCGACCACAAGGTGATCTCCGAACGGCGTCCGTTGAAGAAAGGCGAGAACCGCTTCCGTTTCCAGCAATCGATCGAGCGAGACCGGCTCGTGGCGTTCGGCGCAAGGATCTCCGAGTGCCGGGAAGACACGCTCCTGGACAACAACATGGACTCGGGCCTCGTATTCGCCGCCGGCAAACCTCGCGTTCTGATTATCGAAAGCGATCCGAGCCTGATCCGCGACCTGGCCTATGCCCTGGAAGACGAAGGCCTTCCGGTCGACATCCGTCCTCCCCAAGGCATGCCCGAGTCCCTTTCGGACCTGCAGAACTACGAGTTGTTGATTCTCTCGAACGTGCCCGCCACGTCGCTGACGCAGCAGCAGATGGAAGTTGCCCGAACCTATATCCAAGAGTTGGGCGGGGGCTTCATCATGCTCGGCGGCGAGCAGTCCTTCGGGCTGGGCGGATACTACAAGAGCACGCTGGAAGAAATCCTCCCCGTCCGGAGCGATTTCGAGAAGGAACAGGAAAAGCCCTCGCTGGGCATGGTCCTCGTGATCGACAAGTCGGGTTCCATGGACGGCGACAAGATCGAGATGGCGAAGACGGCGGCCCGCAGCGCCGCCGAACTGCTGGGACGGCGCGACCACGTGGGCGTGCTCGCCTTCGACGGCGACACCTACGTGATCAGCGAGATGCAGTCGGCGTCCAACAAGGGAAAAATCAGCGACGAAATCGCCCGCATCGACGCCGGCGGCGGCACTTCCATGTACCCCGCCATGCAACAGGCCTTCGAAACGCTCATGGCCACCAACGCCAAGCTCAAGCACGTGATCCTGCTGACCGACGGCGTGTCCTCGCCGGGCGATTTCGAGGGCATGGCCGAGCAAATGGTGGCCTGCAAGATGACCGTGTCCACCGTGGCCGTGGGCGAGGGCGCCGACACGGCGCTGCTGGAGGACATCGCCCGGGTCGGAAGAGGACGCTACTACTTCACCAGCGATGCCGCCCAGGTGCCCCAGATTTTTGCCAAGGAGACCGTCACGGCCAGCAAGTCGGCCATCGACGAACAGCCCTTCATCCCCCAGGTGATACGTTCGACCCATGCCCTGGCCGACATCGACGTGGAGGCGGCCCCCTTCTTGCTCGGCTATGTCATGACCCGTCCCAAGCCAACCAGCGAGGTCATCCTGGCCACGGAAAAAGGCGATCCCCTCCTCGCCTGGTGGCGTTACGGACTGGGCATGACGGCCGCCTTCACCAGCGATGCCAAGAACCGCTGGGCAGCCGAGTGGATGACTTGGCCCCGCTTCGGCCAGTTCTGGACCCAGGTCGTTCGTCACACGATGCGGAAGAGCGACAGCCGCGGGATCGTGCTCCAGGCCGACCGCCGCGGAAAACAGGCCTCTCTCACGGTTGACGCCGTCGACGACATCGGTCGCTTCCTCAACGACGCTGAGGTGGAACTGACCGTGATCGGTCCCCAACTCAAACCAGTCAAGTCCACCATGGACCAGGCGGCGCCGGGACGCTATGCGGCGCAGGTCCAGACCCCGACCTCCGGCGCTTATCACCTGGAAGTGACGCTCAAACAGAACGACCAGGTGGTCTACCGCCAATCCCGCGGCCTCATGGTCGGCTACAGCGACGAACTGAGAATCCGCCCAACCAACGAGGCCTTGCTCCGCGCCGTCGCGGAAGGCTCGGGAGGAACCTTCGATCCGCAGCCCGAGGCCGTCTTTGAACGCCCGGGAAAAACGGCGAGGCGTCCCACGCCGCTGTGGCCCTATCTGCTCACCGTCGCCTTGATCCTCCTCGTCTTCGACGTGGCCCTCCGGCGAATCGACTTCAGCCTCCACTGGCCCTTCTTCAGAGACCGAAGGCTGGAGACTGAAAGCTGATTCCGAGGCGCCGAAAGGCGTCTGAACTGGCAGACGTACCGGTGGCATCCTTGCCGCCGACAGCGTTTCCACCTTCCCTTCATCATTCTGCGGTTCCTTGTTCGATATTCTGCGGTTCATCGCGAGGTGCCTACTCGGAAAGACGTCCGCTCAACGAGAGGCCCTATTTGCAGGCCCCGGTCGTCCCTGAATCTATCGTCACAGGCTGCTGGGGGGCATCGGCTTCTGAGACTCATTCTCAAGTCACGAAACCGAACGAGAATAGCTCTCCGATATTGGCCGCCAGCCGACGAATAGCATTCCGGAGGATGGACCTCCAGAAAAGGAGGCTTGCGATGCGAGAGAAAGTTGCCTTACCGATTGGATGCGTTGTCACGGGAACAAGTCTGCTGCTTGTCGGCTGGCTCACGGGCTTGCCGCTCGTCGCAGCAGGAATCGGTTGCGTCCTGGGCGGAATGTTCACCCTCGCCTGGCGGACGGGCCGCCACTACCAGTGCGGATAACGGCCGGTTGAACAGAGCCGGGCTCTTAAATTGGCCACCTCACGCATGCAGTTGCAGCTTGGTGAGGCCCAATTGTAGCCCGGCTCTTGCCCTCAATTGTCACCGACGTCAAAAGCCCGGCTGAAGCAGAGTAGCCGGGCTCTTCAATTGGCCACCTCACACCCGGCACCTGCCCGGCGGAGGTCGCGCAGCTAGCCCGGCTCTTGCCCTCAACCGCCACCAACGTCAGAAGCCCGGCTGAACCAGAGTAGCCGGGCTCTTGAATTGGCCACCTCACACCCGGCACCTGCCCGGCGGAGGTCGCGCAGCTAGCCCGGCTCTTGCCCTCAACCGCCACCAACGTCAGAAGCCCGGCTGAACCAGAATAGCCGGGCTCTTAAATTGGCCACCTCACACCCGGCACCTGCCCGGCGGAGGTCGCGCAGCTAGCCCGGCTCTTGCCCTCAACCGCCACCAACGTCAGAAGCCCGGCTGAACCAGAATAGCCGGGCTCTTAAATTGGCCACCTCACACCCGGCACCTGCCCGGCGGAGGTCGCGCAGCTAGCCCGGCTCTTGCCCTCAACCGCCACCAACGTCAGAAGCCCGGCTGAACCAGAATAGCCGGGCTCTTGAATTGGCCACCTCACACCAGGCACCTGCCCGGCGGAGGTCGCGCAGCTAGCCCGGCTCTTGCCCTCAACCGCCACCAACGTCAGAAGCCCGGCTGAACCAGAATAGCCGGGCTCTTGAATTGGCCACCTCACACCAGGCAGCCCTGCCCGCTGAGCATCAGCCCTAGCCCGGCTCTTGCCCTCAATCCTCACCGACTTCAAAAGCCCGGCTGCAAATCAACCGGTTTCCGCCGCTGCAACGGCCTCCTCAAAACCCAACGGCAGCAGCCGGGCTGGAGTATCGCCGCGTTAGCAGATTAGCGAGTCAACGTGTTAAAATCCCCGATTCCGCGGAGAACGGTTAGAGCTTCGTTACGGAAGCGTGGTATATTAGGCGATAGTTAGGACAACGCCATTCTCTTCCCCCGCTTCCGAAAGGAAACCGACCATGCAGTGGGGCGCGGTTTTTCTCGTTACACTATTCGCCGTTTTGGGAAGCGTCTATTGCATCGCGTCGGCCGTGGCCACCTGGAAGGAAGCCCGGCGTCGGGTGCCCGTGACGGTCCACGCTGCCGGAAAACGTCGCCATGCCCTGCGTGATCTGGGCGTCCACGGCGTCGAGCTTGTTCTTGCTCTCGTGTTTGTCGGCGGCGCCGCCTTCGTCGCCATCGACACGGCCCGCACCCAGAAGGCCGCCTGGTGGAACGCCTTGGAATCGCCGCCTCTTGTCGGAGAGGAGTGGGCGCCCAAGCATCTCGATGGCCCCAACGGCTCCCACCTGGTGGTTCATTATGCCGAGGAAGGAGAGCAAGGCCCCGTGGTCTTCGTCGACTCGACGAGCCAGCCCATCGGCGATCGCGAACTTCGTGAACTGGTCGCTCGTTTCCCTGAGGCACGGGACCTTCTGCTCGGCCGAACGCAAGTCACCGACTCCGGCTTGCGCGAGCTCGACGGCTGCCGACACCTGGAAGCCCTCAGCCTGCAGTGCGTCCCCATCACGGATCGCGGGCTGCAATTCCTGGCATCCCTGTCCAATCTCGCCTTCCTGGATCTGTCCGGCACAAGCATCTCGGACGACGCCTTGAAACGCATGATGGACTTCCCAAACCTCGAAGAACTCCGATTGTGCGACACCTCGATCACGGACGCCGGACTGGCCTGCCTGCGCCAACATCCCACTCTTCGCGTGCTCGCCCTGTCGGGCACGAAAGTGACGGACCAGGGAATTGCACGGCTCCGCACGACCCTGCCGCACCTGGCGATCGAGCGAACGGAAAAGCTCCAACCCCGCACCGGCGAGATCTGCCTCGTCAACCGGCCCTAGCCACGATCTGAATCACACGTGTCTGTCCATCTTGAACAGGAGTTAACAGAGAACTTGTCTCTCCGTTGTCTTTGTTCTCTCCTGTTCAATTCTTCGTGACATACGAACTTGCGTGCTCGCCCAAATGGACAGACATCGTCATTCGTCCGCGATCAGGTCGCACACGACAAGCCGATGGTCGGAGTGCTTCGTTTTTCTGGCCATCACGGTTTCGGCCCGGAGATTCCGACTCGCCCAGATCTGATCGACTCGAAACAGCGGGAATTCGTTTGTCCCCGTCTTCCCCCATCCCTGTCCGCCCTCGCGAAACGTGTCGTGCAGTCGGGGAGCGAGCGGCTCGAAGGCCCCATCGCCGGCCGGCGCGTTGAAATCGCCGCCCACGATCACGGGGCTCGTTTCGTCCCGCGAGCGAAGCGATTTCATCACCGCGCGGAGTTCCCTGCGATGGCGGATCCGGTTGTCGCGATGATCCCGCCAGAAGCCGGGACTCCAGAAGTCAACCCGCGAGATGGGAGGGTTCAGACGCAGGCAGACGACCTCCGCTTCCAAGCCGTTGGCCAAAGCAACCTCGGCGTGAACAAAATGGATCGCTTGAGGATTCGGTATCGCCGCAACCCGACCCCGAGCCAGGATCGAGGTATCGGCACTTCGCAGAAACTCGCCCTCGCTGCCGAAGAGTTCTCGGGCCAACTGCTCAACTTGTTCGCGTCCCGGAGATTCCTGGAGAAGCACGATGTCCGGATCGTAGTCGGCAACCTCCGCGGCCGCCGCCGCATTGCCCATGCGGCAATTAAGCGTGACGACGCGCATGGCTTTTCCTTGACGTCGAGCGGCGGACCACGCCTCGCTTGAAGGCCGCCTAAAACGCACCAGATGCTGAAGTTCGCCATCGCCCACAACGACAACCAGCAGCCAGCTCAGCAGGACGGCGCCGACAAGCGCCCGTCGGCTCCGTTCGTAACCGAGTCTCGCCAGAACCAACGCCGGCACGAGCCAGAACCAGATCGGCACCAGCGTCAGGGCCGCCAGCCCGTCGGGTTGGAACCAGTAGCACAACGCCACGCCTGCGCAGAGTGCGGCGGAGAAATAGAGTGTTCCCTTCCGCCAAAGGCAAGTCGGTTTCGTCGCCGGGTCAGTCATCAGGATTGCCAGACAGAGTGGGAGAAAGACACGCGAACTGCCCAGTCACGGGGACTGGTCCATTTTTCGGTCGGCAAGGCATTTTGGCGAACATACGCTGCCCGAAAACATGGACCTGTCCCCTTCCTTCATGACTTCGCAGTTCTCTCGGGGAGAAAAGACTCACGCCAGCTCGAAAGCCCGTCTTTCTTCCACTCCGAGCCGTGTCACGGTCTCAACGAGCGTGAACGGGTCGGCGTCCCGGCAGTTGACGTTTTGAATGGCCGTTCGTTTGGAGAACTTTCTGGGCCTTGGCCAGATCGTTGACCTTGATGACAGCCAGCAGATTGCCCTTGGAACCTTTCTCCGCATTCACGGAACAATAGGCGTAGTCGATGTTGAGGTGATCGCCGGCAAGACGTTCGCAGATGTTGCGGAAAGCGCCGTTCTGACTGGGAACGTCCACGAGAAGCACGTCCGCGGCGTCGAAGCGAATGTTGAGTTTCTCCAAGACCTCGGTGGCAGAATCGAACTCGTCGGGGACGAAGCGAACCGTGCCTCGGTCCCGGGAATCCATGACGGACAGGGCAAGAAAGTTGACCTTTCCTTTGGCTAGGGCGCCGAGTACGTCGGCAAGCCGCCCGGGTTTGTTGACGAGACTGACCGAGAGTTGCTTGGCCGTTCTCATTCCGCTCCTCCTTTCTCAAGAGTGAAGAGAAACCGGTCTTCTGGATAATAACAAGGAAATGGTTAGCGTCAACAATATGGAGACAATCCAGAGTCTCTCCGGGTTCGACATCTTGCCTGGTTCAACTGGCTTGCGCCGTCACTCCCTCGATGTGGTTAGATGACAGGGATTCGCCCGGCGGCACCAAACACACGACCTCCCTAACTAGAGGGACATTTTGTCACCGCATTGTCACAAGAGGCCCCCTCCATGAAACTTCTTGCCGTTTGATCCGTCTTCATTGTTAGGCGTACCCAACCACCAAGTTCTCAAAGGGAGATGGATATCATGGCGCGACGGATAGGAATCTTGCTGGCCCTGGCCTGCCTGGCGGTGGCCTCGACCGCTCGCGGCCAAGGGGTTCTGGTTGTTGTCGATCCTGGGCAGTCTGTGCGATTGCCCAGGCCGCCGATTATCTGGCCGCCCCATCCCCATCCCATTCCTCGTCCGCGGCCTGAACCGCCGGCGACCTACAAGATCAGCGAATTGGAGGTCAATGCGAAGCTGGCCGACCAGGTGGCCCAGGTCCAGGTCTCCCAGTCCTTCGTCAACACGGGAAGCCGCCAACTGGAAGTCTCCTTCGTCTTTCCCCTGCCCTACGACGGCGCCGTCGATTCCCTCACGCTGCTGGTGGATGGGAAGGAGTATCCCGCCAAGCTGCTCGCAGCCAGCGAGGCCCGCCAGATGTATGAGAACATCGTCCGCAAAAACAAGGACCCCGCCCTGCTTGAATGGATGGGCACGGGCCTGTTCAAAACGAGCGTCTTCCCCGTTCCCCCCGGCGCCAAGCGAACGGTCACCCTCACCTATTCCCAATTGCTCCGGATGCAGGACGGCCTGACCGATTTCCTCTTCCCCTTGAGCACCGCGAAATACACGTCCCAGGCCGTGGAGTCGATTCGCTTCCGCGTCACCCTGGAAGCGCCCAAGGACCTGAAGAACATTTACAGTCCGACCCACGATGTGAAGATCAAGCGTTCGGGCGATCGCCGCGCCACGATCACCTACGAAGCGAAGAACGAGATACCCAGTTCCGACTTCCGCCTGTTCTACGACCTGGGACGCGGCAAGGTGAGCACGAAGGTTCTCAGCTACCGTCCGGACGGAGACAAGGACGGCTACTTCCTGTTGCTCGCTACCCCCAAGATCAAGTCGGACGATGAGAAGCTCCCCGCGAAGACGGTGGTGTTCGTCGTCGATCGATCGGGCAGCATGAGCGGCAAGAAGATCGAACAGGCTCGCAGAGCCCTGGACTTCGTTCTCGGCAATCTCCGCAAGGGAGACCTGTTCAACATCATCGCCTACGACAGTTCGGTCGAGTCCTTCCGGCCTGAACTGCAGCGTTTCAACGACGAAACGCGAAAGGAAGCCCAGGGCTTCATCGAGGGCATCTACGCCGGCGGGAGCACCAACATCGACGAGGCCCTCCAAACGGCCCTCGGACAGCTCGACGATACGAAGCGGCCCAGCTACGTCGTCTTCCTCACCGACGGATTGCCGACGGCCGGCATAACTGACGAAGCCAAGATCGTCAGCCGAGCCAAGGACGTCAACAAGGTCCGCGCCCGAATCTTCAGCTTCGGCGTGGGCTACGACGTGAACAGCCGCCTTCTCGACCGCCTGGTGCGCGAGAACTTCGGCCAGAGCGAATACGTCCGTCCGGAAGAAGACATCGAAGACCGCGTGAGCCGCCTCTACCGGCGAATCGAGTCCCCCGTGCTCACGAACGTGGAACTGGAATTCACGTTTGACGAACAAGAGAGCCACGGCAAACCGATCAGTCGCGTCTACCCGAAGGGAGTCTTCGACCTCTTCGCAGGCGAACAGCTCGTGATGGTGGGCCGCTACCGAACCCACGGCAACGCCAAGGTGATCGTAAGCGGTTCGATCGGCGACAAGGAGCAAACCTACGACTTCCCGGCCAAGTTGGTCAAGCGCAGCAAGGACGAATCGTTTGCCTTCATCGAAAAGCTCTGGGCGGTCCGCCGCGTTGGAGAGATCCTCGACGACCTGGACCTGAACGGCAAGAACCAGGAGCTGATCGACGAGCTCGTCAAGCTGTCGACCAAGCACGGGATTCTTACGCCCTACACGTCCTTCCTGGCGGACGAGAACACGCGAGTGACCGATTTGGCGCGAAACGCTTCCGTTGCCGCAGACCGTCTCGGCGCCCTGGCCGACACCCACGGCGTGTCGGGCTTCAGCCAGCGGGCCTACAAGGGGGCCATGCAGCAGGCCAAGAGGGCCAACGCGCCGGCCATGCCGAGCTATTCGGACCTTGCCGGCCGTCCCGCCCCCACCGGGGCCCCCGCGATGAACGGCTACGGCGGCCAAATGGGAGGCTACAGTTCACGAGGCCGCACCGCGGGCCAGAGCATGGCCCTTCCCGCCCAGGCAGCCAGCGGTCCGGTCGCCGTGCAGCCGTTGGCTGAGTCGGAAAGCGAGATGAAGCAGGCCCAGCAGACGGTTCGTCAGATCGGCAATCGGGCCTTCTACCTCCGAAGCGGCCAGTGGATCGACTCGACCGCCAGCGAGGCCCAACAGAGCAAGGCCGTCCGGGTCAAGCAGTTCAGCGACGAGTACTTCCGCCTCGCCAAGCTCCACGGCAAGCAGTTCACCCAATACCTCGTCTTCGACGAGCCGGTGATCGTGAACGTTGCGGATCGAACCTACCTGGTCGAACCGTAAGGGCAGCTTCCAGTTCGCATTCGCACTGGGTGGCACGCTCAGAGCGGAGCGATGGGCGTGGAGATTCGCCAATCCACGCCCATCGCTCGTTCTTTGAGCGCGCCATTCACCAAAGCCGGGCTCTTGAACGAACCACCTTGTATCGCATGGTCCCGACTGTTGAGTGCCAATCGTTGCCCGGCTTTTTACGAAGCAGAAACAAGACGCAACCAACAAAACCGACGTAGGGTGTGTCTCGACGCACCAAGCACCCTACACACTCAGGGAAGACCGGCGGCAGGGATGCCACCGCTACGATCACTCAACGACCAGGAAGATATCGCCATCCAACGCTGCAACCGTGTGCTCCCTGGCGACTTCGCCGGTTGCCACACTCCGTCGCGGCCGCTCAAAACGGATCTCGAGCGGCCCATTGCCGATGGGGTTATACACGGCCGTGCCGTGTTCGAAATCCCGTCGCGTCGAACCGTCGCCCGAAACCACGCCTTCCCCCGTCGGCCTTCCCAGGCGTTTCTCCCAGAAGGGATACCAGTCGTGGCGGTGATCGCCCGTCGGCAGATCGTTGGGATCGGAGAAGAGGCAGTAACCGTCCGAACAGGTGAGCACGAGGCAAGTCGTGGCCCGCATCCGGTTCAGATCCCGCCGCGAATTCTCGTACCACGTCTCCAGGCAGTTGACGTGCGGGCGGCGGAGCTTCGCTTCGGCAAAGCGAAGGGTCTCGGAAATCCGGTCCCAATCCCGGCGTGTCTTGCTTCGCCAGCATTCCATGAAGTAGCCGTTCACGAAGGGGGCCGTCCGCGGCGTCTGCCGATCGTTGGCATTGACGAGGATAAGGGCGTCGGGCCCGATCGCCTCTCGGATTCGCCGAACCAGCGCGAGCCGGTCGTCATCGTCCTGCCACCAGTCGAGCATGACGCCGTCGAAGACGCCCGTGTTGACGGCGGCCGCTGCCTTCCTGGCCACATTTTTCTGAAATCCCGGATTGGCAAAGTCCAGCAGGCAGTAGCCCCCTTCCTCCCAACCGGGAAGACGTTCTTTCCGTTCGTCTCGCTTCCACCAGGGATGATCGGCCGGCAGGAACTTCTGCGAGGCGTCGCGATAACGGATCTCGGCCAGGAAGATCAGATTCGGATTCAACTCGGCCAGCCGCTTCCGAAAGTCCCGGGCCCTCGGCACGGTCTTCGCGTCGAAGGCCTGGGCCAAACCTTGGTACGCGCCGCTCCAGCGGAGCCCGGCCACCCCGGGAGCGTGGAAGACCAGGTCGCGGCGGGCCATATTCCCGGCCCGGTCGAGACCCTCCAGGTTCGTAGCTGGCGACCAGGCCATGAACACGGACGGGAAGTCGCGATCGGCGATCCGCGACTCGATCGACTTGAGTCCGGAATCGGCAAGCGTCTGCACGCACCCGACGTGGGCGGAAGCGAAGACAATGATCAATGAGGCGAGCAACGGTTTCGGCATTTGAGCAGCGTTGATCGGCTTGCGACGAAGGCCGGCGGCAAGGATGCCACCGCTACGTGAACTCGCGGCCTGAACGCCCATCAGCGAGCGTGCTTTCCACACGGCGTCTCGTGCGAAGCGAGCCGTCCCGGATGGAGAACCTGCGGAACGCAGAGCACCGTTCGTCCTAGGAACTGAGCCATTGATCCGGCAAGCCCACGTGGCCCGGGTCGGGGAGAAACACACTTCGCCACCTGGTCCGCCGCCAGGGAAACACAGACCAGTTCCTTGTCGTTCCTCGCGAACAGGCACTTCATGGCAAATGCGGGATGGCTCCAGACAACGTCTCGCCCCATGGCGTTGCTCGTGGGATCGAGGACGTGGAAGCGTCCCAACTCCTGATAACCCTCGGGCGACAGGTTGGCCAGGATCAGGTCGCCCGAGTCATTGAACAGGAAGAAGCGTTCCTTGTGCTTGACGAGGAAGACCGTGGCGTAGCGTTTCCCCCGTTTGCCCGAAGTGGGCTCGGCCGTTTCCCAAAGTCGCTTCCCGTCGCTCAGGTTGGCGCAGACCAGCGTGCCGGAACCGTCGCAACCGTACATGACTTCACCTTCCAGGAAAGGCGTCGCATTGGCGGAATAGACGGCCGTGGTGGGATTGCCTCGCCACAAAAGGTCAGCGCCGCCGGACTCGGTCAGTTCGATCATGGCCCCCGCGTTGCGAACGCCGCTGGCAAAGAGCTTCGTGCCGAGTTGGCGCGGGGCGGCGATCGCCATGCCGAAGTCGGGTTTGAGCGGCACGCTCCAAAGGGCCTTGCCGGTGGCCGGGTCGAGCCCGTTGATCGATTCGGAATGCCAGATCACCAGTTGCTTGGCGCCGCCGCGATCGATCAATGTCGGCGGAGAGTAGCCCGGCTCTTTCGCATCCAGGGCTCGCCAGAGTTCCTTGCCCGTGTCCTTGTCGAACGCAACGGTCACGCTCCCCGCGCCACCGACCAGGCAAACCAGCCGCTGGTCGTCCACAAGGGGATGGCCCGCGAATCCCCACATGGGCGTTCGCGCGTTGTAGGCCTGTTTCAAGTCGATTTCCCAAAGCACCTTGCCGTCAGCCAAAGCCAGACATAGCAGTCGTCCCTCGGCGCCAAGGGCGTAGACCTTGCCGCCAGTCACGACGGGCGTGCAGCGGGGTCCACCCGCAAACGAAAAATCGTAAGCCTGTACGTATTCGTGCTTCCAGACAAGTTGCCCTGTGGCGGCATCGAAACACAGCACCCGTTCGCTGCCCTCGAGCTTGTCCCGCCTCCCCGGGTTGTTCGTGACCTCTCCCGACGTCGTCACATAGTCCATCAAGTAGATCCGCCCCTCGGCCACGGCCGGTCCGGCGTAGCCCATTGCCACTTCAGCACGCCACTTGACCTTCAACCCGGCCTCGGGAATGCCTTCGACAATCCCCTCCTCACGCCAGACGCTGTCACGCTGCGGCCCCAACCATTGGGGCCAATCGTCGGCCAAAGCGTTCAGGCTCCAGCAGGAGCCCATCAGGGCGAGAAGGACGAACAGAAGGGCTCTTCGGGGCATGACAGATCTCCAGGGCAACGAGCCGTTCCGCCAAGCGGGAGGTCATGAAAGAAACCGAATTGAACGCGGAAGCGAGCCGTTAGGATCTTATTACGAATCATTCTATCCCGTCCAGCTATCGTGCGACAGACGCTTTTCAGACTGCTGCCCGACAGGAGTCGATCAGGCACGGCAAAACCCGCTCCAGAGGGGCCCGTCAGCCGCTCGTTGAACAAGTAGGTCACCGCTCGCCGAGCGGGACCTTGAAGCAGGGCAAATGTGGCCAATTCAGGGCCCCCGTGACCCACAGCCGGTCTTCTGATTCTGTGCTATCAAGTTTTTCAACCGGCTGCCAAACCAAGCCCAACGCCTCCGCCTACACGGCCTCCATCACTTCTTCCCCTGCCGGATCGTTGCCGATCTGGAAGATCCCCACGACCGTCAGCAGGATCCCCGCCACCAGCCATCCGTTGCTCGGCTCGCTGAACAGAAGCATGCCGGCCACGGCGGCAAGGGCCACCTGGGAGGCGTTGATCACGTTGGCATGAACGAGGGTCGTGAGTTGAAGCCCCTTCGTGATCAGCAGGAACCCCAGCAAGTTGAACACGCCCGAGGCGATCATCCAGCCGAGACGATCGGGCGGTGTGGCCGCAATCCCCTCGACCCCGATTCGGTTCAAGCTCAGCAGTCCGCAGGCAACGACTCCCGTGCCCGTGATCACAAACACAATCACGGAAACCGGCGTCTTCCTTCCCCCGGCAAATCGAACGGCCGCTGCCAGGGTGGCGAACATGGCGCCGGCCAAGGCCGCGGCTCCGACGCCGAGCAGGGCCTTGCCAAGCGAGGGAGGCTCCGCGACGGCCGTCGCATTTCCGGTCGCAGCCGCTTTAGCTTGTCCCGCGATCCAAGTTCCCACCGCGAGCAGCGAAATGGCAACAATCAGCAGGGAAATGGCAAGGACCGACCGACGGTTCACCCGTTCCCCCAACCAGACAAACCCCATCACGCCACTGGCCACCAGCATCACCCCCATCGCAGTGGGCGTGCTCACCGTAAGGCCCACCACGCCGAAGGCCCACTGAACGCTCATGTTGCCGGCCAACTGCACCCCCACGCCCGTGGCCACCAGCACAGCCAGAACCAACGGGTCGCGAAACGTCCACTTCCCCTGCACCATCAGCCAGAGCAGAAAGGGACCGACAACCGCAACCGTCACCATTTCCTTCACGGTGATCACCCACGCGGGATGGACCTCCCATCCGGCCAGCTGGCGCAGGCAGATGTTCGCCGCCGTGTAGCAGATGGCGGAACCAATGCAGCAGGCCGTTCCCAACGTGGCGGGATTGGGTCGCGAGGGGGCGGCAGGAGGGGGGGCTTCGTTGAGGGTCTTCACGAGTCCATTGTAAGCTCGCCCCGAAGCCCCCGCGAGGGGAGGCTCACCCAAGGAACCAACCATCACCGGGTGGCACGCTCACCGGGTGGCACGCTCAGAGCCCGTGCGATGGGCGTGGAATGTCGACCGCCACACCCATCGCTCGAGCTCTGAGTGTGCCACCCAACACATCGTACTTGCCGCCCTGCCCCTACTAGGCCCCAAACGGCGTCCCACCCTGGCCGCTAGGCGTCGGACCATAAGTGCCGGCGTAGCTGACATGCCGGTCCAGCATCGTCGGCTGCCCAGTCACGCCCAGGTAGAGCACGGCGGTGAGGATCATCATGTAGGGAGCTGCCGCGAGTGCCCCGGTAAAGCAAGTCAACAACGTGAAGAGCCCTGCCAGGATGCCGGCCACGAGCAGAACCGCAAAGGCAATTAGCTTGTTGCCCGCCATGACGTCTCGAGACCCCCCCATAGCCTCCACGACCCCCGCATTGCGGTCGATGATAAGGAACTGGGCTTGAAGGAACATCATGGCAAAAATCCAGCCCGGGAAAACCGTCAGCGGGATTCCGCACAGAATCGCCGTAAACAGCGGCATGCCGCCCGCAAGGCACGCCACCACCACCAGGCCGGCCGGCGCCACCACGATCAATTGAACCAAAAGGTTGCACAGCACAGCCGGAAGCAGGTAGCGGCCGCCCGCAAACAACAGGCCAAACCGAGCCTCCTCTCCACGACAGATGGAAAGCATGAAGAGTTGCACCCCCAACATCAACCAGATCGCAAAAACCTGAAACACGAATTGCACGAGAATCTGGATCGCGATGATAACCGCGAGGTCCTTGTTCCCCGCCCGCGAGGCAACCAGAACCGCTTGCTGAATGCCGTTCGCGACGAAGATGATCAGTAGCCAGATGAGTGTCGCCCCCACGCACGGCGCCCACCGTTCGGAAAAAATCGCCCAGGTGCGGGAGAACACCTGCCCGAAATCAACCTGGGTCGGCCTGATCTCGCCAGCCGGGGCAAAGGCCACTGGCTCCGGGGCTAGGCTCGTCGGCGACTGGTAGGGATTGGTCGACTCCGGCGGTGCATAGGCGCCCGCAGAACCATAGCCGCCAGGCGCCGGGCCTCCTGCCACGGCAGGAGAGAACCCCGGCACGGAACTGGGAATCGGCATCACCGTACCGCATTCGGGACATTTCGCCTGCTTGCCGGCCGTATCATCCCCGGTGCGAAGAAGCTTGTTGCAGCGCGTGCAGCGGAATTCAATGGGCATGAATGGTCACCCCAGGTGTTGCGATTGGGCGTTTTGCCAACAAAGTCTATGCGAGGATAGCAAAACCGCCTTGGATCGACCAGCCAGGGAAGGGTCGCCCTGCCGCCACCCGGAGGGGCACTCCTCCCGACCAGAGATTATTCGCCAGCACGAGTCGGTTCTTGCCTCCCTACCCCCCGAATCCTTCCAATGGTAGGCTGGGGGTTTGCGCAGGCGGACAAAGAAAATCTACCAGTTCGATCCACAAAATGTGCGATGGACGGTCGGTGAAAGTGCAAAACGACATGCAGAAGTCGGGCATTATCAGCGAAGTTGCGTCGTTTTGTGCTTTCACCGACCGTCCATCGCGCGTTTTCGCCTCTTCACAGGGGAAATCTGACCTCAATCGGTAGGAAAGAAACAAAGGCATGACCAACCGGAACAACAAGACGACTGACCATTCTCACCGGGTTCTGCGCCAGTTGTTCATGCCTTTGTTTCTTTCCTAGAGGGTCGAACTGGTAGATTCTTTTTGTCCGCCTGCCTTGCGCCCGCCCATCACCCTGTCTCCCATCCCGCCCATGCTCGTCCCCCAGGATATCCTTGGCCCGGAAGGCCGCATCGCCGCTCGGATGAAGCACTACGAGCATCGCCCCGAGCAATTGGCGATGGCCGAGGCGGTGGATTCAGCCGTTCGTGACAAGCAGCACCTGATCGTCGAGGCCGGCACCGGCGTGGGCAAGAGTTTTGCCTACCTCGTCCCCGCCATCCTCGACGCCACCCAGGCCGATCCCGAGGGCCCCAAGCGGCGAGTCGTCATCTCGACCCACACGATCAGCCTCCAGGAACAGTTGATCGCCAAGGACATCCCCTTCCTCAACAGCGTCATCCCCCTGGAATTCTCGGCCGTCCTCGTCAAAGGCCGCGGCAACTACGTCAGCCTCCGCCGACTCCACAACGCGATTGCCCGCGCCTCCGGCCTGCTCACCACCACGGAAGAATTCGACCATCTCCGCCAGATCAGCGACTGGGCTCGCGAGACGGGCGACGGCTCCCGGGCCGACCTGGCCTTTCAACCGGCGTCGCGGGTCTGGGATGAGGTGGCCAGCGACTCGGGCAACTGCATGGGACGCAACTGCTCCCAGTACAAGGACTGCTTCTACCAGAAGGCCCGACGCCGCGTTCACAACGCCCAGATCCTCGTCGTCAATCACGCCCTCCTCTGCAGCGACCTGGCCCTTCGCCGCCAGAACGTGAGCATCCTGCCCAACTACGACGTGCTCATCGTCGATGAGGCCCACACCCTCGAGGCCGTGGCGGGCGACCACCTGGGAATCGGCATCACCAGCGGACAGGTCGACTACGTCCTCAACAAACTCTACAACGACCGGACCAACAAGGGCCTCCTCGTCCAGAAGTCGGCCCGCGAGGCCCAGAAGCTTGTGGCCGAGTGCCGGGAGCGCGCGGCGGACTTCTTCGACTTGCTGGACGCCTGGCTCGAAAACCACCGGGGCGGCAACGGCCGGGTCCGCGAGCCGGGAATCGTGCCCAACCCGCTCAGCGAGGGCCTGGCCAACCTGGCTCGCAGCGTCCGCCTGGTAGCCGACGGCATCGACAACCCCGAAGAGCGTCAGGACTTCCTGGCCGCCCGCGACCGGCTCAAGGCCCTGGCCGAGCAGGTTGAAGACTGGCGATCCCAGCGGATGCCCGACGCGGTCTATTGGATCGAGCGTTCCTTCTACCGCCGCTACCGCCGCGTGAAGCTGGCCGCCTCGCCCATCGACGTGGGCCCCGCCCTCCGGGAAACCCTCTATGACAAGGTCCCCACGGTCGTCCTCACCAGTGCCACCCTGGCCACGGCCAAGAACTCCTTCGATTTTTTCAAATCCCGCATCGGACTCACCCAAAGCCAAACGCTCTGCCAGGGCAGCCCTTTCGACTATCGCGAGCAGGTCGAACTGATCCTGGTCGACGGCATGCCCGACCCGGCCTCCCAGTCGCAGGCCTACGAACAGAAGTCGGCCGAGATGGTCCGCCGCTACATCGCTCGAACGGACGGCCACGCCTTCGTCCTCTTCACCAGCTACCAGATGATGCGCCGCATGACCGAGGCGCTCGTCCCCTGGCTGGCCGAAAACAACATGGCCCTCTACAGCCAGTCCGAGGGCATTCCTCGGAGCAAGATGCTCGAGCAGTTCAAGAAAAACCCCCGCTCCGTCCTCTTCGGCACCGACAGTTTCTGGCAAGGCGTCGACGTGCCGGGCGACGCCCTGCGAAACGTGATCATCACCCGGCTCCCCTTCAGCGTGCCCGACCATCCGCTCACCCAGGCCCGAATCGAGGCCATCCAGGCCCGGGGCGGCAACCCCTTCACCGATCTCCAGATCCCCACGGCCATCATCAAGCTCAAGCAGGGTTTCGGTCGACTGATTCGCTCGCGGACCGACGAGGGAATCGTCGTCATCCTCGACCCGCGGATCCGCACCAAGCCCTACGGTCGACTGTTCCTGAAGTCGCTTCCGGAATGCGAAGTCGTCATCGAGCAGGCCGACCGCCCCTCGCCGAGGGGAGGCGAGTATGAGCCGATGTGGGACGAACCGGGCGAGTCGCCCTTTGACTGAACGCCCCCCGCGCCGGTAGAATAATAGTAGCCATCACGCTCCGCCGTGATGAGCCCCAAAGTAGCCATCACGCTCCGTCGTGATGTGCCCCGAAAGGCCGGGGGGTCCACTGCCGCCCGGCTCAAAGGCATGAGCGAGGAGAAGTCGCCAGCTGGTGATCCGAAGGGTCCCATTTTCCGCTTGGCGCCCAACCGGGCTCCAATTTTCGGCCCCAGCGGCCGAAGTACTATTGGGATGGGCTCGTTTCCATCCCCCCTTTTTCCTGTCGGGGGCGAATTGGGTTCGACCGGGCAGTTGAAAGGTAGGTGGCGTGTCGTGGTTGGTCAGCGGGCCACGTTAAAAGCTGACTAAACAACAATTGCCGAGGATAACCTCGTACTAGCCGCCTAGAGATAGGTTGCTCCGGCTGAGGGCTTTTGCCGAAGAGGCCCGACTGCTGGTCACCAATTTCGGATCGCCTTGGGTCATTGACGAGCACGCTCAAGGTTAAAAAAGTTCTTGTCTAGCCCCTGGGGCAGCCCGTCGAATGGCGGCCCCGGACGGCGAAATTAAAACATTCGACTACACACGTAGAAGCTTATCTGGATATGTCGCGGGACGCGGGTTCGATTCCCGCCGCCTCCACTAAGGCCGCTTTGCGAGATGTTGCAAGGCGGCTTTTTTCATGGTCCCCGGCAAACTGCTCTTAGGAAGGAAAGCATGTTTACGGTCTTGTGGGACAACGACGGTGTGCTGGTGGACACCGAAGAGCGGTACTTCCAGGCGACCAAGACAGTGCTGGATACGGTGGACATCGAAGTAACGCTCGAACAGTTCAAGGAGATCTCGCTCCGGCAAGGCCAGAGCGTATTGACATTGGCGGTGGAGCGAGGGATCCGCACGGAGAAAATTGCCGAACTTCGCGAGGAAAGAAATCGCCTATACGCCAAGCTCATTGGGGAGCAGTCGTGTGTCATTGACGGCGTGGAGGAAACGCTGCAGTCACTGCACGGCAAGGTCGGAATGGGCGTGGTAACCAGCAGTCGCCGAGATCACTTCGAGATGGCCCATGCGAAGAGTGGCCTGCTCGCGTACTTCGATTTTGTGCTCACCGTTGAAGACTACCCAAGGACGAAGCCGCACCCCGATCCGTATCTGGCGGCACTGGGGAGATTCGATTTGCGTCGCGAGAAGTGTGTCGTCATTGAAGACTCGCAGCGAGGGTTGGCGTCGGCAGCGGCCGCGGAGCTGGAGTGCCTGATTGTGCGGAGCAAGCTGAGTGAGGACGGCGACTTCTCCCGAGCGGCCAAGGTGCTGGATGACATTTCGTGCGTGCCGGATGAGGTGCTGAAGAGGGCTTCCAGAGCTTGATGAGAAACCATGACGATTCTGTATTTCGCCCAGCAGCGTCACCTACAAAGAACGTCCGGTTTTGGCAACCGACGCCTTTCCCAATACGCTCGTCCTCGAAATCAAGAGCCTGGCCTCACGCCCGCTTCGCAAAAATCGGCTCGCTCTCCATCGCAATCGCTCGCACCACCTCACGCTCGTTGTCGTTCAACGGCGTCAGGGCGCCGGACTGAGCCAACTCGACGGCCATCTTGAACAACTTCCACTGGCCGGGTGGGATCATGGCGTGGGCCGGCAAGTTGGAAGTGAATCGCAGCCCGAGCGATACCTTGTCGATGTCGTCGAACGGTTCGTACCAGGTCTTCTTCCAAGGCCGATCGCTTCGTTTCGCGCCCTCGGGCCACTTCTGATGGGCCATGGCCTTCAACGCAAGGACACCGCGATTGTCCTTCTGCGCTCGCTGGTGGACGGACGGGACACTTGCGGCAGCCGTCGGTCGTTGCGAACGTGCATTGCCACTGTTAGATTACCAATGCACGTCACGCGGCAAGCCCTCCACGATCGTAATCCCCTATTGTCTGACGAAAAGTCGAGACGCTGATGAGAATTGCAGAATTAGCATCGCCATGCCTTTGCATTTTCCTGCTAGCAGTATCCGCCGACAGCGGTGCGGCACAACAGCAACCCGGAGACCCGTTGCAGAGCCTTGTCGTCTCTCCGGATGAGTTGATGCGACATCGCGAAGAAACCGGCCTGACGGAAACGCAGCTTGAGCGAATTCACGTTCTCCTCCAAAAGGCGGAACCGGAAATCCGCGAACTCGACAAACGCGCCCGCGATTCGATCGACCGTCTTGCCAGACTGCTTTCGAAAGAACGCTTGGATGAAGATGCCACACGAAAACAGCTCGATCATTTTCTGGAAATCCAGAAGGAGCAACAACGGCGCCATCTGTGGACGATGATTCAGATTCGAAACGAACTTACGCCCGAGCAGCGTCAGACAGCGACGCGAATCGCGCAGGCGCAGCACTCGGTCGAAGCTCTGGAGCAGCGTCTGAGGGAAAAACTCGCCAGGATCGAGACCGCGATGCGACTGCGGGCACAAGCCGGCCCGCCCCCGCCCGAGGTTGTTTCGTTGATGCAGAACTTCCCGGCGCTGATGCAGAACGGCCAGACACGAGAAGCCGAGCAATTGCTCGACCGGGTAATCGGGACGCTCGGGCTGGACAGGGAAGGCAAACCACAACCGGGTCAGGCTCCGCCGCCGGGCATTGCTCAGACAACATTGGTTCCCCAGAACGCAGAAGACAGTTCACAGGTGCGCCCAATCGACGCGACACTCACGGCCGACGGTCTGGATGACGCCAAAGCCCAGGAGGAGTTCTACCGAATCGACGAAGTTCAGACGATTCAATTGCAGATCTCCCCGGAGAACATGCAGCGAATGCTGGCAGCCCTCCCCGAGCGCATCTACGTGCCAGCCTCCTTTCAGTGGCGCGACGTCAAGGTGGACAACGTAGCGGTTCGGCTTAAGGGCAACAGTTCGTCAAATCCTCACCAGAGTCACAAACGCAGTTTCCTGATCAAGTTCAATGAATATGAAGCGGACGCCCGTTTCTTTGGATTGCAACGGGTCTCCTTTGACAACGGCGTGCAGTTTGGCAGCCTCTTCAGCGAACCAATCGTCACAAGGATCCTCCGCGATCAGGGCCTGCCGACGCATCGGGCCAACTATGCGAGGATCTTCCTGAACGGGGATTACCTGGGTGTCTATGTGAATGTCGAGCGAATCGACATGTCCTTTGTGCAGCAACACCTGCCCGACAGTAACGGCGCCTTGTTCAAGGTCGATGAGGGAGGACCTGGGAGCAATCTCCAGCTTGTGAGCGATGCCCCGTCATTCTACAAGAAGACCTTCGAACCGAAGTCCGATTCGGCGAAGAAGGCCTATGCTCATCTGGTTGATTTCATGCGAATGATCAACGCGGCCGAACCGGACGAATTCGCTGCCGCCCTGGAATCATCGCTGGAGCTTGACGATTTCCTGCGCGTATCCGCCGTCATGTTGTTTTCCGGCGCCTTCGATCAACTGACGGGCGGCTCGCCACACAACTACTATTTGTACTACGACACGCAGCGGGATCGATGGCGATATCTCCCGTGGGACCTGGACGTGGGATTCTGCGAAGAGGCATTTGGACGACTCCATGTGTTGGCCGACTGGAATGCCGCCTGGCCGCTGCCTCCCACCCCGGCCCCGAACCCGCTGCTGGAACGCATCGTCGCCGACCCCGCCCTTCTGCAAAGATACCGCCAGGTGGCTCGGACGGTTCTGGAAGACTATTTTGAGCCCAAACACCTGTGCGAGATCATCGACGCAAACTACAAGCGGATCCAACCCGACTTGGAATCAGACCCGTTCCCACACCAGCGAGTAACCGTTCCCGGCGACCGCGATTACGACGGCATTGTCGAATCGATCAAGAGTTTCGTACGGAAACGGTACACCAGCGCTGTGCAGCAGTTGGAAAACCCGGGCTCGGAGGCGGACTTCAAGCGTCAGCGTCAGCAACTCGCGGGCCGACAGGGAAGCCTTCCACCGCACCTCGCCGACAAGATACGGCAACTCGAACAGAGACTGGGCGCGATGAGAAACGAGGGCCAGGACATCTTGCCGCTGCAATCCAGGATGCCTCAGATCCCCCGCCTGCTTCAGCAGGGACAAATGGACGAGGCCGAGCGACTGCTTGATCAATTGCTGGAAGAAGCCGGTGCAAAACCAGGCGGCACCTTGCAGGGACCGCCACCCCGATAGGAAAGAGTTCTTCCAATTCGGGTCTCAAGGAAGTTCCACGGGCAATCCAGAACGCCGCAAGCGGAACGCTGAATTGCCGCCCAAGTGGTCAGTGCTTACTTCTTCTTGCCTTTCGGCTTGCTCTTGGAGCGGATAAATCGAACCGATAACTCTCCCACTCTCCTGCCGCCAACCGTGTTTCCTTTCGTCTGGAAGGTCCATTCCTCGGGCTTGTCTGTTCGGACGGTGGCAGTCGCCGTGAACGGCTCGCCCTTCGCCGAACCGACAAAGGTGCCTTTGAGCACCCTCGGCGCTTCGAGCTTGTACCGGCCAACTTCGAACACTCCGTCGGAGAAGAACATGAATACCAGGATCTCCTCCTTCTCGGTATCCCAGCCCATCATGCCATGTCCCAGGATTTTCTCGCCACCCAAACTCTTGGGATTGGTAATCAGCAGACAGTGCTTCCTCGGTGACCACCTGGCGGTCCAGCGGCCCTTGAGGGGCATTCCAAGAACATCGCCCTCGACAGTCCAGTCCCCGACAAAATACTCCATCTCCTTGACAATGTTGTCAGGCAAAGTCGATTCCGTTGCTTCACTCTGCCCGAGCATTGCCGATGCCGTGATCATGAATGCACAAAAAGCGGTCATTGCTGTCTCTCCTGCAGATAACGGGTACGGTAACCTTCCCTCCGCCGAACGGCATGAATCAGCGGCAACTCGTCCGTCCGCTTCACTTAGTCGTGATGCCTTTGGACTTCACCTCGACCTTGGCGAAATTCTCCAACGGTTCCCCCACGCTGAAATGCGTCATGGTGCCTGCTTCGGTGAAGTGCCCTCCCCTGACATTTCCGGGCACCGGGATCATGGAAAGCACGTGAATGTCCCCTGGGTCCTTCGCCGAATACTCGGCGAGCGCCTTGCGTACGTCCTCTTCAAAGTACCTGCCCGTCACGACGTAGTGGGCGATCCGCTTCGGGTCCGGTGTGATCAACACTTCACGCCCATCACGCAACTTGACCGTAAAAGGTGGTGCCTGGAGTTCACGTACCGCGAGTTTTGCCACATGAGATAAGTCAATTTTCTTGCCTTTGATCTGAATGGTCCACTCACCGACAGCAAAGCGACGTCTTAAGAGTGCCGTCGAAAGCTGCTCCAAGGTCACCCTCTGGGCCTTGAGCTTCTTCAAATCGGGTTCGACGACAACTTCCTTGCCATCAGCCGATCCCAACTCCACCCAAACGGCAGCCGTCAGCGACTTAGGCTTGGGCTTGGCTAGTGCCTCACCTGCAGCGGCTCCCTGGATTACATAGAGAAGCAAGAGCAGAATGGCAAACCGTGGGAAATGCGCCTTGTTCATGCGATTGCGAGTCCTGCAACTCTGGCGACATAGCTCTTGATGGTCCGGAACCCGTCTCTACTTCTGGCGGACGGCCTTTCCTTCCATTTGATAGCCGATCTTGCCACCGGCATTTCTCGTGGTCATCGAGAAGACAAATTCCGTCTCGTTGAAAAAGCGGTTTGTGATCGTTGCCCTTCCGCCCCCTGGCAAACTGTTTGTGAAAGTGAATGTTTGGCTTTTCTCGTCCCAGATTCCAGTAGATTCCGCAAAGAACCCCGATGACATGAAAAACCAGTAGTGATAGTCCTTCTTGTGGTTCATCCGACCGAAACGTGCGCAGGTGCAAGCTGTTGCATCGAAACAGGTTTCGACGCAGACTTTACGGAAACAAGGGAAGCCAGAGAAGAGGCACCGGTACTCCGCGGCAGAGTACCGGTGCCTCTTCTCTGATCAGCCTCGGCTCGATTCGGCGCTGGTCGGGCGAGCGCATTCTTGAATCGGATGAACCCTTCTTGTTTACGTCGTACGTGTACATTCCCATCTGCGTGGGTTTCGCTTCGTCGTGAGACGCCCCCATCTGCTGGATGAATCGCCCACCGAGAATCGCTTTCGCCTTGAGGACGTAGTTCAAGCGATCTTGTTCAGGCACCTTGTTCTCTTGCTCAACGTCCCAAGTACCAACCAGCCTCTCCAGAGCCTTCATTTCGGGCGGCGGGACATCAGGGTCTTCGCCCCACCCCTCGGCTTGCATCAGCACAGCCACAATCAACAGCGTGGTGAAGGGAAGCAGACATTTCATGGCGGTCTCCTTGCGACAGGTTGACGGCAAACACGAAACATAGCAATCAGCCTAACACCCACACAACGCAAGGGGAAGATCCTGCGCGCTTCGTCTTCAGCGTTGGAGACAACCACGACGCTTTTCTCGCATCAGTGAGCCTCCTGATCTACCAGTTCCATGGTAGCACTTCTCCCTTGTCAGGTTGTCCGATGTTTGGGATACACCTAAGTGGTTCGTCTCGGCACGCCTGATCATCTGCATTACACGCTGACACGCATTTCTCGGCAAGTTTCTTGTCACATGGAGCAGAAAGACGTACGCTCAGAAGTATGGACGAAAACCCATATAGGTCACCCGGATGCTATGCCACGGATATCCGTGACGAGTTGGTGCCCATTAAGAACAAGATGTGCTTTGTGTTCTCAGGCAAGGTCTACCGGCAGAGTTTCAGGCGATGATTGAAGTCAATAAGATGCCGCTCCGGACCTGATTCAGTAAGACGCGGTCTCCCCGAGCGTTAGTTCTTAGGCACCGGACTCACGGCGGGGAATCAACTGCTCGGCGAGCCATCCTGTGATTCTTCGGGAATATCAACCCGTATCTCCAAGGAACAGTTTCTGCATTTGATCGTGCCAACGGAATACACTTCCCGATGGTTGCAACGTGGGCAGGACAATTCGATGTGGTCAAGCGGTCCAACACGAGTGGTCTCAACCTCTTTGCCACCAAGCTTGTACACCACAGGAATGAAGATCGACCCGCAACCATCCAGAATCCCGAGCACACCTGCAATCCGAAAAAGCCATTCGTTGTTGCCACGAAACTCAAGGATCATCCATCCCGAAAGATGAATTGCCAGAGCGAAGATCACCGCGACGGTTGTGAAGAACAGCCACCTGGCGGATTGCTTGAGCGGGACAAGCGCCAGCAAGCAGATCTGTGCGAAGGAGAAGGCAAAGATTGCGAGCGTCCACATCAATTTGCCGTAAACCTCGTTGTGGGTCCAATCCGTCCAGATGCCGGGAACGAAGACCAGAAATCCGAGGATACTGACGGCAAACCCGATGGATGCCAGTACACCACCTTTCTTTGCTTCAAAGGCAGCGCCACAAGCCAGAGAGGTGATGCTGAAATACGAAATGCTCAGCGTCGTGACCAGGATCTTGAATTCGCGTGGGCCAAACTGGCCGAAGAGAAACGAATAGATGCCGATCAAGGCACTTGCCGCAAGGGCTACGATAAGCGTGCGAAGAAAGACCTGCTTCAGCGACCATTTCCCGGCCATGGTTGATCTCCCCGATTGCTACACCGACAAGTACATCCCCAAGCCCCCCGCCACTGGACCGGCCAGAACGCCAGGCACCGTCAGGACAACTCTCATCATCGGCCCCCCACCTTTGAATGCAACCAGCCCTCCATCCTTCTTGGCGAGAATCTTCCGACCGTATAACGCTCGACCAGACTCCCCCTGCGGCAGTCTACTCCTTGTCGGCCATTTGCCCAATCTCGCCCACTCGCCACTCCAATTCCCTACGCTGAAAGCGTTCCACTGCCGGCCCATGGTCGCGAAGCGCACCCTGGGGACGAGCCCCCACAGCCCCCCGCATCCTGAAGGGGTTCCACAAGGAGCATTGGTTTGCGGGCACCAACGACGGCGCTCGCACGACGATTAAGCCAGACCCCGAAGGGCCGCCCGCTCCACCTTCCTGACAAGCCACTTCTCCACCATGCCTCGCGAGAGCGCCGCAGCCACGGTCAGCCGGTCGAAGTACAAGCGAAGTTGTGTCACTTGGTAGTCTTGGTAGACGAGAGCCTCGGTCGCCATAACGCGAACCTCTTCTCCGGTGTCCTTCCGGCCCAGGAGAACAAACTCCTCGAAGAAGAAGTCGCCCTCAACGAGGATCTTGACCGGCTCGAAGGTGATGCTACACCGCCAGGGAAGTGCTCAAGGAGCTTCGGTTTGCTTGCTCGACCGCAGGACGTATTCGTGACGGTTGCTGGAGCCCCGTTACGACGTCGTGCCCTCCACAATTCGCCGCCGCACCTTCGCCAGAAGCCAGGCAGTAGGGGCGATCACCAAGATCATACCGGTGAGCGTTATTCGGTCAAAGGCGTGGCCCGAGATCCAGGTGTCATAGCCGAAAGCAAACACAACCTGGGTCAGACCGACCACAGCAATCTCCGATGGCGGCCCGGCCGCAAAGGCAAGCGTTAGAAACAACTGTCCCACGGTGGCTGCTCCGCCTACTCCCAGCAACATCACGACAACCCGTCCATCGAGCACGGCTGTTCGAGAAAAATTCCAGCCGTCAGAAAACGCCAGCGTGGCCAGCAGACACGAGGACGCCACCACGGAGAAATGGAACACCACCACCCGAGTATCCTGGTCTTTAAGACGATTCAGGCCGATCATGGCCAAGGCGATGCTAAACGATCCAGCCACGGCAACGAGGACGGCATAGTTGCCGCGTGCCAGTTGCGGCTGCTGAACCATGGCAACGCCGACCACTCCCACAAACACTGCCAGCCACACGCCTCTGCGCGGACGCTGCCTCAAGAGTGGCCAGGACAGGAGAGCAATCCAGATCGGACTGAGATTCGTCAACGTGATGACCACGGACACGGGCAGCTTGGCCAGGGCAAAGAACGTGCAAACCATCCCGATGCTGCCCGGCACGCTCCTCATCCACAGGTCCTTCGGTTTCCAGAACCTCAACTTCACCCCGGCAACCATGGCCGAACCGCCAAAGGCAAGCAACGTAACCAGGGCGCGAACCAGGGCGACAATCTGCCAGTCAACATCTCCCCGAAGTGCATGCGCCAGGGCCCCCATCGTGGCAAAAGAAAAGGCAGAAATCAGTATCCAGATGTACGCCAACTTGATCTCCAGTTGATCCCAATCGTCAGTTCATGCCAGGCCAAACTTCCCGGCAAACAGGATCCCCATCGCGTCCACGGCATCGTCAGCATCCGGGCCTGTCGCTTCCACCACGAGTTCCGTGCCGTGCTCCGCAGCCAACAAGACGATCTCCAATGGATCGGCAGTACTGACGCGCTGCCCTGCTTTGACGATTTCTATCTTCGCCTGAAAACCGCGAGCCGCTTGTGCGATCGCGCTCGCCCCTCGCATACAAAGCCCGTTGGGGTGGGCCACAACGACGGTTCGTGTAGATATGTTCTCCGCCACGGTTCAGGGCTCCTTCTGCTTGCCTGGAAATTCTGTTCCGTTCTCCGTCGACAACTTAGAACCTATCCGAAAACCACAGATTCTTGAAATCTTCTCACCTCATCCCTTTGCTTGTCAATCTGCGCCCCGCCCCCCAAAAGCAGCGTCCCACCGCCAAAACTGGCATCCCCCCCTGCCCTTCACGTACAATACCCCTTTGCTCCCGTCGATCTCGACGCACCCTCTCCCCAAAAAACCAAACCTGTCCGATCCGCACAGAAACGTGCGAAAAAACAACCTTGAAAGGAAAGCCAATCACCATGAACAACTCGATCTCTCGCCGTACTGTCCTTGGTCTTGGTGCTGCCGCTGCTGCAACCGCGTTCCTCCCTCGAAAAGCCTGGGCCGCCGACGCCAAACGCCGTGTTGTCGTCTGGTCCGAGGGCACGGCGCCGAAGAACGTCTATCCGAACGACATCAACGGGGCCATCGCCGAAGGTCTCAAGAAGGCCCTGCCCGATTGGGAGATCGTGACGGCGAGCATCAACGATCCCGACCAGGGCGTCAGCCAGGAGTCGCTCAACAAGACCGACGTGCTCATGTGGTGGGGCCACAAGCGCCATCGCGACGTCAAGGACGAACTGGTCGAGGCCATTTACAAGCGCGTGAACGAAGGCGGCATGGGTTTCCTCTCCCTGCACTCTTCCCATTTCGCCAAGCCCTACAAACGGCTTATGGGAACGAGGTGCAGTTGGGGCGAGTACAAGGCCGACGGAACCTCCGTGAGCATCACCGTCAAGGAGCCCGACCATCCCATCTGCAAGGGCGTCAAGGACTTCAACCTGCCCCTGATCGAGCGTTACGGTGAACCCTTTGCCGTGCCGGAACCGGAGGCCGTGCCGCTGGACGGCGTGTACACCAAGCCGGACGGGACCACGGCGCCGGGCCGCATGGGCCTTTGCTGGACGGTCGGCAAAGGACGCGTCTTCTATTTCACTCCCGGCCACGAGACCTACAACGACTTCTTCCGTCCCGAAGTCCAGTTGATCATGGCCAACGCCGTCAAATGGGCCGCCAGGCGTTGACCTCCCCGTCAGGCAGACTCAACATACTTCTCCAACGCGCGACCGGCAGGCAGAACATCCACCGACTCGATGGCCGACAGTCTGTCCAAGAGACTGTCCAGGTACGTCGCCCTCAGCGGTCCCCATCCCTCGTCATCCAACCCGTGCGTATTGAAGATCAACCATCCTGTCTCACGGGCGAGGAGTTTCTCGATCTCGCGGTCGATGGCGTGTTCGCAGTTCCCGGGTCCGAAACTGGTGCATGTCAGTTTGACTTGTCCCTTGTGCGGCCAGGGATTGATCGCTCCCCCGCCCGTCCTGAAGGCCCGTACCTGGGTCGACAGCCACGCCTCCAGCTCTGGAGTCGAGGCATTGTAGGCGAAGCTGTAGATGGCCTTCTTCGGGTCAAACCCCTTGAGTTCCTTTGAGAACACATCCAGGCAACGCAGGATCAGCCCCTTGGCCTCCTCAAGAGGAAGCGGCCGCAAGTTGGCATGCTTGTAGCTGTGCGGCATGACTTCGTGCCCCCGGGCTTGAAGTTCGTTCCACAGGCCGAAGTCCGCCCGCTGCACGTTGGGATAGTCGGGCGGCTGGAATTCCTTCATGTGGGCCGAGGCCACCACGTTGATGCAGGCGGACAGGTTGTGTTTCTCGTAGATCTCGGCAGTCTTGATCGACGACTTCTTGAAGCCGTCGTCGAAACTCAAGGTCACGATGTGACGCTTTTTCCGGGGAGATTCGGCCGCCAATCCTGGGCTCGACAGGGCAAGAGACGCCGCCATGGCGCCCGTCGCCTTCATGAAGTCACGACGTGTGTTGATCATCGGATCATTCTCCCATCTGACTCGGGGCCTCGCCAACTCGGTCTGGGCAGGTCGCTCCGCCTCCTGGCGATTTCTTCACCGCCGCCCAGGCGATCTCCTGCAACCTCTTCGCCTGATCCTCGGGGATGTCGGCCAGCACCTTGTCTCCCCTCTGAATCTCGCCGGGGAGTCCCACCGGGTTGGCCTTCAACAGGGTGGCGTAGAACACGCAAGCCGCCAAGTACGTGCCGGTAGGATTCGGATGACTCTTGTCCGAACGATGAAGAACAAAGGGCGGCTCCACCGCCAAGGCCATCTTCCAGGCGATCCCCACGGGCGCGACACCGGCCCCCAATTCCTTGGCAATCTCCAGGTAGGCCCCGTTCAATCCGCCCGCCAAACCGGCCTTCTGCTGTCCAAACCACGTCTCCTGATCGATGGTCTTCCCCGCGCCGCTGACCCCGTGCATCGCCTTGACGTAATCAGGCGCCGTGGCCGGATCAGCCCCTTCCTGCATGGCGGGTATGTGCTGCCGCGCCCAGGTCAGATAGAAGACGGTCTTCGCGCCCTGCTTCTTGATCTCGGCATCCAGGACCCGAGCGTACTGGAACATCAGTCCCCTGCCGACAACCGGGCGCAGGCTCTGCTCCTGCAGGACCACCACGTCCCACTTCTGCTCCCGGATCTTGTCGACGGCGCCGGTCTCCTTGACGTGGCGTTCGAGCGTGCAGCCGCCGACAAGACGGCGGCCTGCCTCGATCTTCCGACCGCCGGCAGCATCAGCCAGTGCGGCGACCATGCCCGGCAAATCGTTGACCGATGTGTAGCTGTTGCCGATGAACAGTACCCTGAGCGGCGTCGAAGGCGTGTCCTGACCCAAGGCCGCAAGCGGGACAAGCCCGAGCAGTGCGCCGAGGAATATCCTGCGAATGGTCAGCATCTTGAGATCTCGCTCTTCGGGTCTTGGGGATGACTGCGGCTATGGCTCGATCATTCTCGCAGATAGAACAGCATGATGACAAGCAAACGCTCCCCCACGACGAGCAATTCAAGCGATCTTCTCACACAGCGGCCCAAGAGAATGGCACGCCGCACGATGGCAGAAGAGGCTCTTCGGGCGAATCGGTGGGCATGTCCCAGTAATCCGTAAGCGAGCCCAGACCGCGACAGACATGCCCGTGCTCGCCTCTCCCGTAAGAACACGGTGCGAGAGAGGAGGCGAGCCCTTTCAGAATGCACCGCGTACCGCTAAAGGCAAGACAATGCCTGAGAGTTGGCGAGCATGACCGTCACAACACCCCAAATCCAGGATGGTACTGCCCGCACAGAAGACGCAACGAACATACATTGGCAGTTCGTGCAGAAATTCAGACCCGCCGGGTTGCTGTCCTGTTCGAACACGCGAGAGCAGACAGGACAAGTGCATCGCATGGTGTTACCCTCCTTCGCTAAAAAGGGGAGAGCCGAAAAACGTGTTCGCCCATACAAATATAGCATAATCCGCATCGTCAGGCGCGCCCGACTACAGGTCATTCCACGCCCAGGACCAATGTTTCTCGATCAGCCCGAAGTTCGGACTGTCGGAGGCCACTTCGACCTCGACAAGCGGCACTTCAATGACCGTTGCCTGGTGAATCGCACGGCACACCAGGCCCCGATTCATCAGATGCCTCGAAGGGGCGCAGAGAGCAATGACGGTGACATCGTGTGTCACATCCTCCGTCGGCCCGACCGGCTCACGATAGATCGCTCGAAATGGGAAGGACAGGTGGTTGTGGAGGAAATGGTAGTAACGACTCAGAGACTCACGTCTTTTGGAAGAGGCGTTGTCCGAGTTGGCGTCGACAGGTCCTTGACATTCTTGTTCATCATAATTCGAACTTTGCTGCGTCCGCTGAAACCACTGCTCATCGTCCGCTTCACCTTTCTAGAGATCGAAAGATCTCCGGCATTCCAAGCCCATTCCTCATCATTTGAACGAATTGTGGAATTCCGTCCAAATGCACCGTCACGAATGGGAAGCGGATGCGGGTAAATAGACAGAGGAAGTCGGTCCCTAAGCCCCCTGAGCCTGATCAAGACTTCACTGGGAATACGGAGAGAACGGACAGATTGTTTCCCAACAATCCCGGCATCCCACATTCACCAGTCGACTTGGGTAAACAACCTGCTTGGTAACCGAACTGCATGAGATCTGCCCCTCTGTCTCGGGGCAGGAGGAGCCCGTATCACTCTTTGGCTGATACGGGCTTTCTTTTTTGGCTCCTCCCGAGATTTTGTGCGCAAGTTCGACGCATCGAGTGTTGAGAAAGGCCCACGTTGAAGTTCCTCGAACGTTGGCCAATCACGGCGAATTCTACCAATCGGCGATCTCGGTTGATAGAATCGGGACCATCACAACCTGACGAGGTTCAAGATGCGACGGCTCTACATTCTGGCACTTCTGACTGTTCTGGCTGCCCCGGCCTTGGGTGTCGAGTCCAAGCTCTCCCTCCTGATCGTGGATGGCATGAACAACCACGACTGGCCCCGAGCCACCGAAATCCTCAAGGAGACCCTGGAGAGCAGCGGCCGGTTTACGGTCCATGTCTCCACCAGCCCAACCGCCGACACGTCGCAGGTCGCATGGGACCGGTGGCAGCCCGACTTCGCCAAGTACGATGTCGTCGTGAGCAACTTCAACGGCGGGCACAAGCCCACGGACCTTCATTGGCCAAGCCGAGTTGAGAAGGCGCTCGAAGAATACGTCCGCGGGGGCGGCGGCCTGGTGATCTACCATTCGGCCAACAACTCCTTCCCCAACTGGCCCGCCTACAACGAAATGATCGGCCTGGGCTGGCGAAACAAAGCCTTTGGACCGGGCCTCATCGTCAGCCCGGACGAGGAGGTTGTCGTGGTTCCCCAAGGCGAGGGCCGCAGCCCCGGCCATGGTCCGGAACACGACTTCCTGGTGACCGTTTTGAATACGGACCATCCGATCACCAAGGGGCTGCCCAAAAAATGGATGCACCCTCACGAGCAATTGACTCACGGTCAGCACGGCCCGGCGAAGCGTATGACCGTTCTCAGTTACGCCCACTCGAAGGACACGGGCGACAACGAGGTCATGGACTGGGTGACCCCCTACGGCAAAGGCCGCGTCTATGTCACCATGCTCGGACACCTGTGGAAAGCGGGGCTCGATACGGCCATGCGATGCATCGGATTCCAGACCATGCTGATCCGTGGCTGCGAGTGGGCGGCAACGGGCCAGGTCAGCTTCCCGGTCCCGAAGAATTTCCCAACAGCAACGGAGATGAAACTGCGTGCCCCGGCAACCGCAAAGAAGCCGGAAGATCATGTCACGGAGATCATCACTGACGACCGCACGATCTACTCCATCCGCAGCCCGAGCGGTATCGGCAGTGCAACCATTGCGCGAGATCCGTGGCCGAAACATGTGAGCCTTCGGCTCCACCTGCGGGGCCTTGAGCAACTGAGCATTGACAATGGCTCGGTCACAATCAAGGCCTCGGTCCTGAGCCACAGCGGCAATCGCAGGCTGCTACACGCAGTAGAAGGCGGCCGAGAGAAGACCGTAGAAAAAGGCAGCCCCTATTGGACGGAAATCCAGGCGTTCGACGCCAGCGGCAGACCCGTCGCAGGATTGCCCGAAGGAGCAGGCTACTTTGAGATGGCCCTGCCCCAGGCCTTACTGGAGGCCAGGTCACTGACCATTAGCTGGATCGACTTCTATCGATAATGATACCGAATCCCGTGTTCCCGAGGACGCACACCATGAAACGAACCGTTCTTCTGTCCGTGACACTGTCGCTACTCATCCCTTGCACGGTCTTCGCGCAAGTGGAAACGCCGAGCAACAGCCAGGACACCCCCACTGCCCAGAAACCATGCGATCTGGACAGGAACTTCAAAGTCACGATGAAGTACCTGCTGTTCTTGCCCGAGAACTACGACCAACAGGATTCGTGGCCTTTGCTCCTCTTCCTGCATGGCGCCGGGGAACGTGGAACCGATCTGCAACTCGTGAAGAAGCACGGCCCACCAAAACTGATTGAGGCCGGCAAGCAGTTTCCCTTCATCGTGGTGTCGCCCCAGTGCCCCAAAGATCAATGGTGGCAACCGGTCAAACTGACAGCCTTGCTCGACGAAATTGTCGAGAAGTACAAGGTCGATCAGGATCGCATCTATGTGACCGGCTTGAGCATGGGCGGGTTTGGCACCTGGTCCTTGGCGGCCTACACGCCGCACCGCCTGGCTGCCATTGCTCCCATCTGCGGCGGCGGGGAAACTCACTGGACCGAGCGTTTCCCGCACCTGCCGACCTGGGTCTTTCACGGCGTGATAGACAAAGTGGTGCCCGTGGAGCGTTCCGAGGAAATGGTCGAATCCCTGAAGAAGCACGGAGGCAACGTCAAGCTCACCACATACCCGGAGGCCGGCCACGACTCATGGACGGAAACGTATGACAATCCCAAATTGTACAAGTGGCTGCTGAAACAGAAGCGATCGCCCCGGCGAACGCAAATTGACGAGGGAATCGACCATGAGATACTTCCTGCCCCTGCTGCTGATGGTTGTTGCCAGCCCCTGCCTGGCCGGGGAGCAACAGACCGAAAGAAGCCTGGTGACCATCCGCCAACTGGACGGCCCCGTTGACCACAACCACTGCACGACACGGCAGTTTCAACACATGGCCTTCTACCACGAAGGAACGTGGTTCGTCTTCTACAGCGACGGAAAAGACTTCTTGTACCATACTTCCATCGACGGCGGAAAGAACTGGCAGCGTGCCGAGCAGCCCGTGACCACGGCGCCAAACGGGTCCAGCAGTTGCGACATTCTCACCAATCGCTCAAGTATTCCAGCCGGTCCTGCATGTTCTCGGCGTCCAATGCGCCCGCCAAGTTCAGGATTCGGCGCAGAAGGTCGCCAATCGGGCGTTGGGTGGATACGATGATGCCCGCATGATGGCGTCCTTCGGCTAGCCAAGCTGCATGCAGTGCCGCAAAGTGGGCTACGTTGAACGTGACTAGAATGCGCTCTTCGTTGGCCGCATAGGCGAGTTGCGATTCATCCGATTCGCCAAGTCGGCCCGCCTCTGGGGTGCTGACGGCATCCAGGCCGGCTCTCCGCAAGGCTGGCGCAATCGCGGCATAGACATCTTCGTCGGTGAAGAGGCAAAGGGCGCTCATGATCCCGAGTGGCCGCCTGGATAGCGGGCCTTGACGACTGCTTCATCGTCGCCCGCCAGGTCAGCCTCGATTTCGCCCAAATGGTCGTAGGCATACGCCAAGGCGTCATGCACGTCAGCCGGCTTGAGAGCGGGGTATTGCTGGACGATCTCTTCCACACTCATCCCCTGACGGTAGCAGCCCAGTATGACAGCTACGCGGAGACGGGTCCCAACTACAACGGGCTGCCCGCCACACCGTGTGGGGTCCTGCTCGATATTGCGGAAGTCCAGCTTGGGCATCGTGTAATTCCCGGCCACTTGCTCAAAAAGAGGGGTTTCGAGTATCCGTCAATTCTACCATGCAACGCCACCCAACGAAAAACAGAAGAAGCCCGCCACGGCCGAAACCGTAGCGGGCTTCTCTTTTGACGAATCAGGAACGGCCGAAACAAACCTCTTCCGAGGGGCCGACCGCATGTCCCCTCACCTCGCAACCACCGGTGGTTCCAGCATCGCAGCTCCTCCGTATCAGGTTGCACGGATTTGAACAAGCACCGCTCTTGGCCGCACCTGCAAAATTCTATGACCGAGGAAGTCGGCGACGAAGCCTGAAAACAACTCGCACCTTAAATCCTGAATCAAAAACGGGTTCCGTCATCGCATCAACAACAGGAGGGGAACTGGACATTCCCTGGAAGTGAAGTAGAGATCGCCACATTCGCAAGATTTCTGGGGCAAACAATGCCCCCCGCCCCCCCACTGTGGTCGGTATCGCCGGGCGAGTGGGTGACACGCTCAGAGCGAAGCGATGGGCGTGGTGATTGACGGGGATCGTGCCACCCCAGCAGTAATCCGGCCAGAAAAAACCCCGCCGGCCCCGGGGCACTCTTCCCAAGAGTGGAGCCGAATATCCCCAACTGCCGATAGAAATTGATGTTGCCAAGTGTCGTCTGGTCCACTTTAATTGGACGCCCGCTGCGCTGATGGCAATGGCGCCAAGCCGCAGATGTACTCCAAGGACGGAATCATGAAGCTCTACGGAACTCTCGCAGCCCTCCTTATTCTCGCCCTTCAGCCGAATTCAGTGATGGCTCAGTATCACACGGATCGTGGGGCCGTGCTGGGAGGACTCACGGGCGCCCTGGCCGGGGCAGCGATCGGCGACCACAACGACAACGCCGGAGCCGGAGCGCTCATCGGCGGCGCCGTGGGGCTGGTCACCGGAGCCGCCATCGGCAACTCGGTGGACCAGGAAGAGGCGGCCCGCGCCCGAGCCTACCAGCAACAGCGAGCCTGGCAACTCTCCCGTGCCACGTCGATCCCCGATGTCGTGCAGATGTCCCAGAACGGCGTGGCCGACGACATCATCATCAAGCACATCAGCCAGAACGGCATTCAGCGCCGCCTGGAAACGGCCGACGTGATCTCGCTGCACCAGCAAGGCGTCAGCACGGCGGTCATCGCAGCCATGCAGCGGGCGCCCGTCGGCGCCCCCATGCCACAGCCAACCTATCAGCCATCCTATCCGCGGCCGGTCTATCAGCCGCCGGTGGTTGTCCAAGAGCACTACTACGTCAGCCCGCCCCCGGTCCATTACTGGCACGGATATCGCCCACACCGCCCTCCCCACCATCCGCCCCATCGCTCGAGCGTTCACTGGGGCATCACCGTCGGACGATGACAGGGCAATTGACCGACCGACGGCTCGCGGTACAACCCGGGTGGCCCTGATGATTTTCCCCGGGTGGCCCTGATGATTTTCCCCGGGTGGCCCTGATGATTTTCCCCGGGTGGCCCTGATGATTTTCCGCATTCCGTGCCCCAGTTCTGCTGACACAGTCGGAAAATCGTCAGGGCGGCGAAGCCGCAAGAGGAACGCGGCTACTGACATAGGGCGGCGCGATCGCCCTGCAGGCGTGTGACCCTAAGAGCATCTTCAAAGACATTCGGATCAGACCGTTACCGTTAGGCTCCATCGCTCACACAACCTCCGACACTGCCCCCCACCTCCCGCCAAACACAAAATCGGCCAGCGGTTTCCTTTGCCTCGGCGCGAGATCCCTTTCCCGATAGCCGTCCGGCAACTCGCTCGCGTCCCCGAGATAGCCGATCGCCAGGCCCACCAGCGGAGTCACTCCTTCGGGAATCTCGTAGGACTCGTGGATCTTGTCGGGAAGAATGCCGGCCATGGGGTGAACGAACAACCCTCGGGCGGCCGCTTCCAGGGCGAGTGTGGCGTTCGCCTGCCCAAGATCGTGACTCGCGTAATTGTTCGGTTTGCCGTTGTGGGCGAAATGCGTGCGAACACAGCCGATCGCCAGAACAGGGGCCTTCTTCGCCCAGACCTGGTTCCCGTCCACCAGGCACGAGAGCATTCGCTCATGCTCTTCGGGATTCGCCTTGGTGGCCACAAGATATCCCCACGGCTGCTCGTTGTACGCCGACGCCGCCCATCGAGCCGCCTCGAACAACGACCGAAGATCGCCGTCCGGCACCGGCCGGTCGGAAAAGGCGCATGGACTCCAACGTCCTGCAATCAGTTCGTGAATCGGGTGGTCGACGGCAGCCTTCTTTTCAGTGGTCATCGCACAGTCTCCTTGTAGGGGTTCCGGCAATCAGCCCGGCCTTTCTTCTGATTTCTTCTTGCCTTGAAACAACAGGGCGTCGACCGACATTCGTCCCGGTCCCACAATCAGAAACACGATCGCGCACGCAAGGTAAACGGCCGCAAGTTCGTAGGACGGCCCTCCCGGCTGACCGACAAAAGGATGTCCGGCCGGAACGTGAACCATCCCGACAGCCACGATCATCACAGCGATAACACCCAAGGCCCCAAGTCGCGTCAGGAACCCCAGGATCAAGGCAAGCCCCCCGCCAAACTCGGCCAGCGCCGCCAAGGCGAGCAGAACCGCGGGAAAAGGCGCCTCCGGCCCCATCCATTCGAATGGACTCTGGATCTTCGGCCACCCGTGGAGCATAAACGCCGCTCCCATCACGAGCCGAAGCGGCAGAAGCCCCCCAGATCCCAGCCAACCTACCGTGTTGCAGTAAAGCATGTGTCGCATGAGTCGATACCTCTTCTTTCTAACCTGACTGTTTCACTTCCCTATCGGTTGACCCCAAGTAACCTTGCACGATTCCACAAATAGTAGCGTTCCGCCGTGATGAGCCCCATAGTCAACGGGCTCCCCTCTCCAGGAACCACAAAAAGCCCTTGAGTTTCTTTCCACACCTTCTCATTTCTTCTCCGTGACCTCTGTGCCCTCTGTGGTGCTCCGCTCTTCTCGATTGTCTTCCCTATTAAGCCCGTCACAAATCGCTCATTCCGCCTCCGAAAGCGGCCCGCGCGCTTTCTCCAGCAGTTGAATCAACGTCTTGAGTTCCGCCCGAGACAGGTGCCCAATCAGCGCCTTGTGCAGTTCGTCCAACGGTTCGTCGAGGGCCGCCAACGTCTTTCGCGCCTTGGCCGTCAATCCGATCCGAACCACGCGACGGTCTTCCTGACACCGCTCCCGCCGGACAAATCCCGCCTCCTCCAGCCGATTGACCAGCCCCGTAATCCCGGGCACCACCGTGATCGTGCGCGAGGCGATTTCGAGGATCGGAAGCGGACGTCCTTCACCCCGCAGGATGCGAAGCACGTTGTACTGCGACAGGGTCAACCCGTACGACCGAAACAGCCTGGTGAACCGGACCTGGTACTGGTCGCTGGTCCGCAGGATATTGAGGATCGCTTCCTGTTGAGGGGAGTCGAAGGGCCGCCTTTTCTTGATTTCCCGCTGAAGTGCCATGCCTTTTCTCCAAGTTGTCGCCCACGAAGAAACTTTACGCGTCAACTATTCTGAGAACAATGCTCGGCCAAGTCATCATTTCCAGGAAAACGCCCGTCGACTCGGCGAGGACAGCCACTTGCTCACAGAAGCACCAAACTGGACACTCTGGGCACCGGCTAGCCCAGGTTCTCGAACCTGGGGGCAAAGCCCAAGAGGTTGCGAGAAAGGTCCGCCGCGGCTAGCATGCCCCTATGTCAAATTGACGTCGAATTAGCGGCGACCAGTTGCACGCCGGGTGGCCCTGATGATTTTCCGCATTCCAGTGGCCATCCCTGTTGACAGAGCCGGAAAATCGTCAGGGCGGCGCAGCCGCAAGAGGCACCCGGATCAAGATCCGATACCACCCGGGACCTATCGAATTCACGTCAACCATCCCGACCAACACATCCCGAAGAAGGGGACTCCGAATGGCCGGCACACGGCATACGACCACACGAGCAGCGTCGATCATCGGGTGCGTCTTGATCGGCCTCCTACTTGCCCCCATCCCGTCGCACGTCTCCGCGGAAGACGAAGCCAATGAACTCCAGGGCCCCAAAGAACTTCCGCCCGGGCAGCTTGGCCAAATCATCCAACTCGGCAAGGAGATTGTGGAGACGACCGACAAGCATCCCCTCTCAAAGCCCTTCGTCGGCAATGCGCTTCGCTGCACGTCGTGCCACCTCGACGCCGGCGCCGATCCTAAGGCCGGCACGTTCCTCGGCATCGCCACCGCCTACCCGGCCTGGTCCCCCAGGGAACAACGCGTGATTACCCTGGAAGATCGCGTCTTGAATTGCTGAAATCCGGGGACACAATATAGGTTATTGACCCACTGAGACGACTTGGCTGGAGTGCATGCATCGCTATGTTGGCACGGGTCGTCATCCCCGACATACCCCTCGCGTACCTGCCCTACCATTGTTCCGCCACGCGGCGCGGGCTTCTGGATTGATTCGCATCCACGTCTCCCCAGGCTCACCCCTGGGGCTACAATCGTATCGCCCCGCTGCGCGGGCTTTCCCCGACAGCAAGCCCGCGCAGCGCGGCGAAACGTCGGTAGCCACGCGGCGTCAGCCCGTGGACCATAACGCAGAGCGCCGGTGCCGAAGCCCGCGCAGCGCGGCGACACAAAACGGCGTAACAGAAACGGTTGCTCCGTATCACACGTCTTCAACAACCCCATACCCGCCTCCCTCACCAGACGGAGTTTTGCAACAACCTTTCCAACTCGCAATGGCAACTTACAGAGTTTCGCACCTGTGCAAACGCTCACCAACGAAGCAATTACACCAACTCCCCACACCCGAACTGTTTTGCAACAACCCCTCGTACGTTGCAAAACTCAAAGCCGTTGCCAAACCCGCGACACCCCCACAAAAAGACATCCAACCGGCCAATTCTCGCCTTGATCTCCCGAGCCATAGGCATATACCTTTGTACATGCCACCAAGGCGAAAACGGGGTGGCGGCCCTGAAATCTCGCCGGCCGGCAATACGACTCAACCTTGTTGAAAATAGTCGGAAAAGTAGTACAAGGCGGCCATGACCCTCATGGTTTCACCGCCGCCGCCTTGGTACGGCTCGACCTTGCCCCACGAGGAACCGTTTTTCCAGATCGACCCGTCCGAGCGGATGTCGCCGATGATCGAACCTTCCAGACGAATCTCGATCCCCTCGTAGAGATTGCCCTTGTCCAGCTTCCAGACCTCGCTGCCCTCGTGGCGAAACACGTCCCCTTGAATCTGGCCGACGATGCTACCATCCTTGCGGACCTGATCGCCGTCGAAGTTGCCCACAACGGCGCCGTCCTTCACGATCTCGTCGCCGCGAAGATAGAGAAAGATCACGCCGTCCTTGGAGATGGCAATCGCCCCGGCATAAGGATCCGACATGGCCGCTTCCTCCTGGTTCGACGAGACCGAGTCGGGGGCAGAATTCAAATCGACAGGTTTCTCCGGGCTGCAGGAGCAGCAAACGGCCAGAAGCCCGAGCAACGAGAGGGATTGGAGTCGGGTCATGTCAACCTCCTCGAACCGGTTGGGGAATGCGTGGGACTTGGGGCGGCCGACCTGTGCTTCCGAGAAAAGAGCAGCCACAAAAAACACGAGAATGCACAAAAAATCCCGGAACAGAAGCCTCTGAACGAATTTGCCAGGCGTCCATCACGGCGGAACGTGATGGCGACTGTGGACAAGTCGAAGTTATTCGTCGGACGGGCGAAAGTCAACCGAACCCCTCCGGATCGCCCGTGTCTTCTGACAAGGCGGCTCCTCAGGCTTGATTTGACAAGACCTCAAACTGAAAACGCCATCCTCAGAATAGGCACAAAGAACCTGTCGGGCACACTTGAAGACTCTCATCTTGTCTTTTCGTGCTTCTTCGTGTTTTTTGTGGCTATTCCCCCGCCTTTCCCACAGATTACGTGCTCAGTTTGAGACAAGACCATTCGCGCGTTCCCAAGGGCGAAATCGATGACCAACGACGGGCCGATCCCGGAATCCGAGGACCTCCAGCCATACCTGGAAGCCACCGAAATCGTCGACTGCTTGGCGGTCGAGGTGCGGCGGTTGGCCGACGAACTGGTCCAAGGGGCGTCGTGCGAAGTGGAGCGGGCAAGACGCCTCTTCGAGTGGGTCCGCGACGAGGTTTCCCACTCGGCCGACGCAGGACGGCAGACGGTGACCTGCCAGGCCACCGATGTCCTGCGGCATCGGACGGGGATCTGCTACGCCAAGGCCCATCTCCAGGCGGCCCTCCTTCGCGCGTGGGAATCCCGGCCGGTATGTGCTACCAGGTCCTCCGCTACGACGAATCCTCCGACCGCCTGGTCCTCCACGGACTCAACAGCGTCTACCTGGCGAGCCTGGGTCGGTGGATCCGCGTCGATGCCCGAGGCAACAAGGACGGAGTGAACGCCCAGTTCTCCGTCGATCGGGAGCAGTTGGCCTTTCCTGTCGACCCGGCCCTTGGCGAGTCCACTTGCGACACGGTGTTCGTCCGCCCCCTGCCAAGCGTCGTCGACTGCCTTACTTCCAGTGCAACCGTCACTGAACTGATGGCAAACCTGCCGCAATCCGTCGACGACACGAAATGAAGCGTCATCTCAAGCTGGCCCCCCGAGGAACTCCAGGCCATGCACTTCACTCCCGACACTGCCAATCAGGCAGTCCCCCTCCGACCGGCAACCATCGACGACGCAGAAGCGATCAGCGCCCTGATCTTGCCTCTACTGGAAAAGTTCATCGCCCATGAATTCCCGCCCCAGGGCCGGCGCAACCTGATCTTGTCCATGCAGCCCGCGAGCATCCGCGGCTTCTTCGAGGCCGGACATCGCTACCACGTGGCAGAGGCGGAGGGGCACGTCATCGGGGTGGTGGGCATTCGCGACAACGCGCACGTCCATCATCTGTTTGTCGCCGAACCGTTTCGCCGGCAGGGCCTGGCGCGACGTTTGTGGAGCGTCGCCCGAGAAGAATGCTTGGCCGCGGGAAATCCCGGCGTCTTCACCGTCTTCTCCTCGCGTTATGCTGTCCCCGCGTACCGAAAGCTCGGGTTCGTCCAGGCAGGCCCGCCCGAAACAAAGGATGACGTAACCGCCATCCCAATGCGATATGAAAGTCCGGCGAACAGGTAGGGGAGCACAGCCCTTTTGGGGCATGCCAACTGCCGCGTTTCTCATTTGCAGATCAGGAGTTGCGCACACCGTTCGACAGATGCAAACGAGCACCGGGATGGGAGGAGATAGTTTTTCCACCAAGTCCCCGCCTTCAGGAATTAAGCTGGTATTTCTGCTGGACTTATGGCAAAATCGCAGCATTGCGGGAAACCACGAGGACTCCCGGGTCTCTAACCTCGTGCTGACCTGCGCGAACACCGTACCGCACCAGATGCTGAGGGGCGACTGATGGAGCGACTGAACAGGACAGGACTTGTGATCCCGGAGCACGTGCCCTGGGGCGCCCATCTCTGCCAATTCTACGAAACGAAAGAAGATCTGCTGGAAACCCTTGTGCCCTATTTCAAGGAGGGGCTTAAGGCGAACGAAGCATGCATCTGGATCACTTCCGATCCGATTTCTGTCGACGAGGCCAAGGATTCTCTTCGAGCCGTGGTTCCGAATCTGGACCATCGACTGACGACCGGGCAGATGGACATCATCCCCCACAAGCAGTGGTATCTTGCCGACGAGGGTCTTGATTTTGACCAAGTGCTCTGGGAGTGGATCGGCAGGGCGGAGCATACCCTTAAACGCGGTTATGTCGGGCTGCGAGTCACAGGCGACGCAACGCATTTGCAGGACCGATATTGGGCGGATCTGTCGACCTACGAGCAGCAAGTTCAGGCGAAGATCTCCGATTTCAAAATGATCGCCCTCTGTACGTACCCCCTGCAGAAATGCTCCGCCTCCCAGTTCTTCCAAATTGTGGACTTTCATGATTGCGCCATCGTGAGACGAAATGGCCACTGGGAATGCATCGAGAGCCGGAACAGCGAACAACTCCTGAACCGCCTGGCCATCAAGAAGCACGCGCTCGCCTCCTCAATCAGTCCGCTGTTCACGACCGACCTTTCGGGGTGCATTACTCATGCCAACCCCGCGGCGATCAAGGCATGGGGCTACGAGGATGAAACCGAGGTGCTGGACCGTCCCGCCACCGATTTCTGGCAAGATACGAGAGCCCTCCGGACCTTCGTCGAAGAGGTTCACGCAACGGGCCATTGCAGCCAGGAACTGGTGGCCAAACGCAAGGACGGCTCCGGATTCGATGCCGACCTCCGAGGAAGCCTGGTTGAGGATGACAACGGACGGCTCATCGGCCAGGTTGGGTCATTCCTTGACCTGACGGAGCGCAAACGCAAGCAGAAACAACTTCAGCAGAGTTACGAGGAACTTCAGGCAATTTGCAGCGGAATCGCCGAAGGACTTCTCATCACCGATGTTGAAACAAAACACATCCAGCGGGTGAATTCCTCGCTCTGCCAGATGCTCGGGTATTCGGAGCGGGAATTGCTGACCATGTCCATTCCGGATCTCCACCCCCCCGAGGAAGTACCAAACGATCTTGCTCGATTTCAGGCAGCGGCAGAAGGTCGCATCACGATGAATCAGGACCGGCCCGTGCTCCGCAAAGACAAGACCATCTTCTATGCCGACATATCGGGTCGCCCGATTCTCTACAGCGGGCGAGCTTGCCTGCTGGCCCTCTTTCGAGACATTACGGAACGAAAGCAGGCCGAGGAAGCTCTGGCGGAAGCACGAACCGCCGCAGAGGCAGCCAATCACTCGAAGAGCGAGTTCCTCACCAATATGAGCCACGAGATTCGCACGCCCATGACGGCAATCCTGGGGTTCAGCGAACTGCTCCGCGAAACGGCGGCCACGGAAGAAGCGGTGGAAGCCTGCCGGATCATCACGCGCAACGGCGAGCATTTGCTTCACCTGATCAACGACATCCTCGACTTGTCCAAGATTGAGGCGGGCAAACACAACCTGGATCTTCGACCCTGCTCAGTCCGTCGCCTGGCGTCGGAGGTTCTCAAGACCATGCTGGTGCAGGCCGACGCCAAAGGCTTGTCGCTGCTTCTCGAGTACGGAACCGATGTCCCAAACAAGGTCGTAACGGACCCAATCCGCCTGCGTCAGATCCTCGTGAACCTGATCGGCAACGCCATCAAGTTCACCGAGGCGGGAAAGATCCGCATCGTGATCCGCGCGGAGGCCGGCCCCGACCAGAACCATAGCCTCCACTTCGACATCATCGACACGGGCATCGGCATGACGAAGGAACACCTCGGCATGTTGTTTCAACCGTTCACGCAGGTGGACAGCACGCCCCGTCGTCGTTTCGGCGGCAGCGGACTGGGACTGGCAATCAGCCGGAGATTGGCGAGAATGCTGGGCGGCGACCTCACCGTCGCGAGCGTGTTGGGAAAGGGGACCACGTTCAGCGCCTCGATCCAGGCCAAAGCAATCCACGAGCCAAGTCGTCCTCCGGCCCTGTCCGCGGCAACCGAGAAGCACGGAGCCGCTGCCTCAGACACCCTGCCAAGACTGGATTGCCGTGTGCTGCTGGTTGAGGACGGCCCGGACAACCAACGTCTCGTTGCGTTTCTGTTGAAGAACGCCGGGGCGGAAGTCGTTCTGGCCGACAACGGTCAAATCGCCGTGCAGAAGGCTTTGTCGCCCCAGAATCAACTCGACGTGATCCTGATGGATATGCAGATGCCGGTCATGGACGGCTACGAAGCAACCAAGGCGTTGCGAAGCGCGGGATGCGACGCGCCGATCATCGCCCTGACCGCCCATGCGATGCGCCATGATCGCCAGAAATGCCTTGATGCGGGATGCGACGACTACCTGGCGAAGCCGATCGACCGAGCGACCTTGCTCCAAACCGTCGCAAAGCATGCTGGGCTGGGGCAAGAGACTGAAGGCTGTAGGCTGTAGGTTTCTGCTGCGAGCTGGATTGGGATGAAAATCCAACTAGGGCGCAACAAGCGTCCCTGTCCTCCAGCCTCCAGCCTTCTCTCCGCCGTCATGGGCGTTCACTCTGAGCGAACTCTTCACGCCGCGCCTCAGCGTTCGCGGAACGCTTGCAGCGTCCTTGCTCAGACAGTATCGTGTCAACATTGACAAGCAAACGACACCTATCTGACGGAAAAGCCCGATGCTGAACCACTGTCTGTTCTTTGCATTGACCATGATGCCAACCCTTGCGATCGCTGCCGGACAGGACAGCGACAATCAAACCGGTCGAAAGATCCGCGTCGCCGCCATCTCGTTTGTGCCGGTGAAGTTCGACCTGGCCGGAAACGCCGATCGTCTGGAGGAGGTTTTTCGCCGAGCAAAGGCGGGCGGGGCCCAGTTGGCCGTGGCGCCGGAGGGATGCCTGGAGGGCTATGTGGTCAACGAAATCATCGCCGGCGAGGCAAAGGCCGAGCAGATGCGCGACGTGGCAATCGGAATCGACGACCGGGTGATCCGCCGTTTCCAGAACCTGGCACGCGAACTGGAGATGTGCCTGGTCTTCGGTTTCGCGGAACGCATTGGAGAAGACGTTTTCAACTCTGCCGTGTTCATTGACGACCAAGGTTCGATCCGCGGCAAGCAGCACAAGATGCAGCTCGCCGAGGGCTATCATCCGTCCTGGTGGTACAATCGGCTCGGAGCCCACAACCGGGCCTTCGACACACCCCTCGGGCGATGCGGGATCCTCATCTGCAACGATCGGTGGAACCCCGAACTGGCGAAGATCCCCGTCCTGGACGGAGCCCGCCTGCTGCTCATTCCCGCCATGGGCAGCCGATCCAAACGCAACGACGAGACCGTTCTCGCCCGCGGACGCGAGAACGGCATCCCGGTCGTCGAGGCCAACGTGGGCGTAACGCTCATTGTCGACGACGACGAGATCATCGCCGTCGATCGCGAGGAGGAAGGGATCACCTACGCGGAGATCACCATGCCCCCGCCGGCCCAGGCTTCGCCGGAAGAGCGGGATGCGCAGGAACAACGTTTTCTCGAGTGGCGAGAACAGGAAATGAAGAAACGCTACCAGAAAACGATGAAGAAGGTCGGCAACAAGTAGACGGCGTCACCCCCTACTTCGCCGGCTCGGCAACCTCGAGCCGCTTGAAGTGGACCGCGTCGGCAACGACCATCCCGGTCGACCCTTTCGTCTCCAGTTGCACGTAGCCGTCGTTGCCCTCATGGAATTCGAAAGTGCCGATGGCACGCGACTTGAGCGGCTCCACCCAGACAACTTTCGCCCCCTGCCGATGCCGCACGCGAACGGCAAAGCGAACATCTTCCGGCGTTTGCTCCGTGGGTCGAAAAGGCGTTCGTTCATCGAAGAACACCTCGTATCGGCCAGCCGCCAGGTAAGGTTGGAAGCGAACGAAGGCGTCCTCCCCGGGTCGACCGGCGGCGACCAGGTACGTTTCCCGGTAACCCTGGGGCCACGGCCCATGAAAGCGAGGCGCCGTCCAGTGCCACGGACTCGGGTAACAGGCGTCGTCCAGGTTGTCGACGACGACTTCCGCGTCCGGAGGATACCGCGGCGTGGTCAGTTCGACGAAGAAGACCTGCGGCGAGTTCACGGCGCCGGGGCAGCGGACGGTGACCACGGCGCGGTAGATCCCGTGCTTGGGCCGGAGCTTCTTGGCATTCACGTGGACCAGGATCGTTTGATCGTTGCCATCCCCCTCTCGATCCACGTGCAGCCAGCCCTGCCCTTCGCAATATTCCACCTCCACCTGTAACTCGTCAAGCGTACCGCCGCCGGCGTTTCTCGCTTCAATCCGCTTCGCCGCCGGTGTCGGCTGACGCGACGGGTGGGCGACGAAGCGCAACGTGTGGGGCACGAAGGGCACCGGCGTGCCATAGACGTCCATCGCCGAAACAGGGCGCAGACCGAATTCGATCTCCTCGGGAGCCGCAAGAGTCAGCGACGGCGATCGCACGGGCTGCCCGCTGACGACAATGTGCTGCGTGGTCGTCGCCCGTTTCGTTCCGTCGCTGACAACCAGCGTTACGGGGAAAACACCCGGGGTGGTGAAGGCGTGTGTGGGACTCGGGCCCCGGCCGCAGCCGCCGTCTCCAAAAGTCCAGGTGGAGCTGAGAAGATTCCCCGTCACCCCCGCACGGGAGGCCGAGCCGTCAAACTTCACCGGCAAACCGGTCTCGGCCGGCTGCAGGGAAGCAATGGCGGCGCGGAGGGCGCCAGCCCGGCGCTTGTTGTTTTCGAAAATCTGCCAGAAGAGGATCCACGGATCCAGCAGCACCTCGTCGTCTTCTTCCCCCACCTTGAAAACGAAGTGGGAGTGGGCGTGCGAGCCGGTAAGAGTCCCGGCCGCTTCGGCATAGTGCGTGCCCTGGGCGAGCGGGGTGTGTTCGGGCACGAGCAGCCGAGTCATGTGATGGGCCTGGATCACCCACCGGTCGCCGCTCGCCCAGCGGCGGATGCCCCGCCAACGGTTGTTGTTGTGCCCCCTAACAAGCGAGTTGAAATAGAACTGCTCGTCCAGGCTGATGGGGGCCCACAGCGGAGTGCCGATGGGCATGTCGATGTCGAGCCCGCCGTGCAGATCGGCTCCCTGGTAGGGACCGAGCCACACGTCGTCGCCATTGTATGACTCGTGGACGTCGATGAAATTCGCCGCGTTGGGGTACCAGGGGCGCAATTCCTGTTCGCAACAGATCGGCAGCGTGGCGTCCTGGATCGCAAACCGGGCAGCCTTCCGGGGCACACACTCCCCGTGGTTTTCGTTGAACAGTCCGCCGATCTTCCTCACCCCGTCCGGCCAGATCCGCATCCCGTCGACCACGTAGGGCGCGTAGAACGACTCCTGGACGGGAACGTATCGGACCATTTCCATTGGCTGGCCGTCGATAACGACCCGACAGCCGAACCGATAGAGCGTGCCGCCACCGCCGAAGCCCTTCTTCGGCCTCTTGAGATTAGTCAGTACCACCTCGGCCCACGTATCCTCCAGCAGGAGGGTCCGACTGCTTCCGTCGGCAAGCACGAAGCGGAGGGTCTCACCCTGATCGATTTCCACGGCGGTCAGCGTGTCCTTCGCCTTTCGCTCGATGACAGGCTCCGCCAGATCCGCCTTCGCCGTCGCGCAAGCCGTCATGGCAACGAGCCAGACTCCCCAGGAAAACACTTTCATGGCAGCCTCTCATACGGTCTGATCGGACGCTGGCGGGAACGTCTTCTTTCGGTTCACTTCTTCTCAAACAGCAGCCACACGCCTTGACCAACCCTGGCGTCGGCGGCGGAGATCGCGCCCTCGCCCATGACCTGGAAGTCCTGCAGTCCCGCCTCCTGGGCCCACTTCTTCATCTGCTCCGGGCGACGGAGTTCGATGAATCGCTGCCATTTTTCAGCGTCGTCGCCCTTCGTCTTGCTCTTGCGGCTCTGAATCAGTTTTTCGGCGGCCTCCTTAGGATAGCCGCTGCCTGCCCCACCGCCGATATAGGCCTTGGCGCCCGGGCGAAGCACTCGATAGACCTCGCGCAGGCCCTTCGCCGGGTCGTCCCAGAAGAAGATCGAGCCGCGACTGACCAGCAGGTCGACCGAGTCATCGGGAAAGGGCATCTTCTCCGCCACGCCCACGACGGCCGACAGCCGATCCTCCAGGCCTTTCTCCCGAGCAATCGCCAGTCCCTTCTTCATCCCGTCGACGTCCGGATCGAGCATGACCACGGGGTTTTTCGTCGCCTCAATCAAAGGAATCGTAAGCTGCGCTTTGCCTGCCCCCAGATCGACCCAGAATCCCTTCTCCGGCTGGCAGTACTTGAGAACGTCTTTGACGACATAGGGATACCGATCGGGAAGAGATCGCTCGCTCCTGATGCCCTTGGGAGCTTTCGACTGGGCGAAGAGTGATTGCGGCACAAAAGCAAGACAGCCAAGGATAGCGGGAATCAAGAGTGTGCGAACGTGCATTTTTCTCCTCCAAATCTGAATCAGGGATGTACTGCAATCAACTGTTTCTTGAGCTGCCCGCAGCGTTAGCGACAGGACATTGGCCCTGCCGAATCACGGCGACACGGTCAGCGTGCTGAGCGGATACCAACCGTCTTCCGACCGGCCCTGGATGGCCAAGCGAACCACGGGCCTCGTGTCGTCTTCTCCGACAACAGCCAGCGATAGTGTATAGTCTCCCGGCGGAATGTCAGCCGGGAGACGCACGGAATCGGTGACCTCAGCAATCACACCGGGCGGCAAGTCGGGAGGCTGCTTGAAGAACTCGTCGGTGAACAACTCGACTTCGCCGGGCATCCATTGCTCCACCGTCACGTGTCCGACGAGGATCTTCACGTAGCCTGCTTCGTTCGACAGTCGGTAGGCGACCCGGTAGGGACGGTAACACGGTGCAGAACCAATGTTCTGCCACTTCATGGCAATCTCGAGGGCTGTATCGGCCTGGGACTCTTTCGGATGCTTGAGTTCCCGGAGAACGAGGCGATAACCGAGTCGTTTGAGGAATCGCTCCAGTTCTTCGCGGAAGTGGTCGTCTTCCGGCAACCGACCTGACTTGCCGCTGAAGGAACTGCCGTGGACGGCCAGCCCGTAGTTGAAGATCCATCGCAGCGGCCACTGCTTTTCGACAAACTCCGCCACGGCAGCCGGCGGCTCGAAGGCGATCGGACCGTGCTTCCAGGCATCGAGATCCTGAATGGCCCCGATTCGCTGGGGATAGCTGTTGAACATGTGATTCCACGTGGGAGAGAAGCTCCCCAGGTCACCCAACGAATCCGCTCGCCACCCGGTTCCGTGCGTGACGGCAAATCGGAGCATGTCCCCACCGCCGATCAGCATCACCAGCGGGGTTTTCGGAAAGGCGGTAAGATAGGCGTCGACGATCTTCTTCTGCGTTTCCGACGTGGGCATGGAGGCATTGCTCGAACGGCTCATGTGCCATTCGCCCCACCAGCCCACCGAGCCAAGATCCAGGCGTACGATGTCGGGATGGCCGTCGTAGCGGGCGCCAAGGCGGCGGATGAAATCGAGGTGGGCCGCCAGGATCTTCGGATCGTCGAGGACCGGCACTTCAACCTCCGAGCTGTTGCCGTGCTTCGTTGTGGCGATCTGTCCACCTATCTCCCGCAACCATTCGGGATGATAAGGCCGGCCCGGATAGGGCGAGCAGCACATAACCCGAAAGGCCAACTGCTGGCCGGCCTCTCGCGTCTCCTGAAGGATGTGGTCGAGGAATTCGTAGTCGATTCTGCCTTGCTCCGGTTCCAGTTGCCGCCAGCCCCAACGGGCGTAGTGGATGGTGGACGGGATCCACGCCGGGAGATTCTTGTCCTGCGCACTCGTACGATGGAAGGTCTCCCAACCGACGCCAGGATTGGCCAGGATTTCGTCCGTCTGCTCCGGCGTGATCGTGACGAGCTGTTCATCCGCGGCAGCCTGCACGAGCCCGGCAGCCAGCCACGCGAGAACGACGATGCCGAACCATTTTGGCAAATGTCTCATGGGCGAAACCTCGCAAACTCCCGGGAAAGAGGACAGATCTATCCGATCTGGGAACTTGATTCTACCAGAGGGCGGGACGCGACGGTACAATTCCCGCGGCACACAAGACCATGTGGCGTCGAGCACCTACAGCCTGCAAACCGGCCGGAGAAAGCGAATGGACGAGACGAAACCAAGACATCCATGGCTCGGGCTGATCGTCTTTGTGCTTGTTTGCTTCGGAGCCGCCGGGATCGGGAGTGCCGTGACGACACCCCGGATCGACGGCTGGTACGCCGCCCTGACAAAACCGGACTGGAATCCGCCGAACTGGATCTTCGGCCCGGTCTGGACCACCCTCTACCTGGCCATGGCGGTGGCGGGCTGGCTCGTGTGGCGTCAGGTTGGCGTGGCCGGCGCCCGGAAACCGTTGCTGCTGTTCGCCATCCAGTTGATTCTCAACACGCTCTGGTCCTGCCTCTTCTTCGGCCTGCAGAATCCGGGCCTGGCCTTCACGGAGATTCTCTTGCTGTGGGCGGCGATCGCGGCAACGACGGTTTCGTTCTGGTCCCGCTCGAAGATCGCGGGCGGACTCCTCGTACCCTATCTTGCCTGGGTCAACTTCGCCGCTGTGCTCAACTTCACGATCTGGCGTCTGAACTGCTGACCATCTCGGTCTTCTTCTTGTCGTGGGCAATCAGTGCGATCATGCCGATTCCTGTTCCTTGATTTGGTATTCACAGGCAGACCAATATCCCGATTCCGAACGCGGGCCTCCAGACCTCACAATACCCGTCCCTGAATTCCACGACAAGGCTCCGGTTTCATATCACCGGGATCAACGGCCATCAATGCGCAATCAGGTACTCGGAGCAGGATCCCTTATCCCTCTGGCTCATGCGTCGGGAATATAGGCGGTCAGAACAAAGCATGTGACTGCGCCCACGAGAACGGCCACAAGTCGCGTCGCTGTCGAAAGCCAACCTCGTGGCGGATAAGGGGGCCACACGGTTGCAGCGACGGCCGTGAGCCAGGATATGGAACTTCCCAGAAACAGCAGCGGCCACACATGAAACCACGTCCTCCAAAGTTCGTAGCCGGACTCTCCCGCTATCTGGGCCACGTTGGAGGAACCACCCACCACGAAGATCCTCACGAAGACGAGCAAGGCAATGAGGGGAATTGCCGTCGCCCCGGCAGAAACGATCAGGGCGGTTATTGGGCGAACGAAAACTCGACAACGCGTGTCGTGTAATCAGACATATAATAGCGATTGGAATCGGTGCCTGAAGACGTGGGAGATATACCGATGGCCGGAACTCGCCAGATCAAGTTCAGTTCCTCGCCGGCGCACGAATTGCGCAGACACTACCTCGGTGAGGACGATGTCCGCGTTTTGCTGGAACGGCTCCCGAAGGGACTCTGGTCACGTCTGCGGGCGGTTCACTTCAACGACCTCGGGCGAGGCGTGAGGCGTCTGGGCTACACGAGCGAGGGGCGGCGTGAAATTGCCATCTGTGCGTTGCCGCCCCAAGTGAGCCTGTCCCGCTTCCTCATCCGCCGATCACCCAGGCTTTTTGGGGCCGCCCGCGGCCGGCAGTGGCCAAAGCTTGCCGTGCGGCGGTACCTCCTTTACGACGTCTTCCTGCACGCTTTGGGCCGTCTGCAGATTGTGGACGAGACGGCACGGAACGATCGACGCCGATTTGCCAGCCAGACGAAGGCCCAGGAATTTGCCGACCAGTGGCGCAAGCAACTCTGGGAAGACCCCTTCGACCACCCCGATCCCGTTCACAATCGACCGACAACGAAGGAACTGGAGGGCGTGGCCGAGGGGTTGGAAGTGGGAAGGTAGAGGGAGGACGATTCCACAGCCCTAATCTGCCAGAGACACCAGAAGACGAGGAAGGACTGCCACGCATGGCGTTTTCCCCGAAGCCCGCGCAGCGCGGCGACACGAAGTGGTTACGCCATATCAAGCGCCTTCAACAGACCTCTTCCCCGGGACTCACGGGGTTGGATGAAAGAGATGGCCGTTGTCAAACCCCGATTCTTCCCGACACGATCAGGACCGCGCCGAGGATCCCGAAGAGCATTGCCCCAACGGGGTGCTGCAATGTCCCCAGGGCCAAGAAGATCAGGGCGGCCCCGCCCACGTATCGGGCCAAACGAGGCAAGGAGAGGGCGTTCGGATCGCGTGCCATGGGCAACCCGGCGGCAGCGCAGCCGCTGGTTCCCCCCTCCACGTTCACCACCTTGGACTCTCCCCAGGCCAAGGCCTCTTCGCAGGCCATCCGCGACCGTCCGCCACTCTTGCAGATGAAGTACACGACCCCGTTCTTGCGCTCGCCCAGGGCGGAATCGATTCGCTCGGCCGAGAGCCGGTGAAGAGGAACGTTTTCCGCCCCCTCCACGTGGCCCCCGACAAATTCCAGGGAAGTCCGCACGTCAATCAACGGCAGATCCGGCTGCTGGGCCACAAGGGTCTTCAACTCCGCGGGAGTAACGCTGTGAATTGGCATGGGGTGGGGGTCCTGGCGTGAGAATTCGGGGCCCCCTTTTCCGGGGTTCGGAATTCTTCGCCCCGCCTCGCGGCCGGTCAAGGCCACGAAAACAGGGGATGCCCACCCACCGAGGTTTACACACGGAATTGCCAGTATCCAGGACGGCGTTTGTGATGGGCAACGGCCACGATACGAATCCGATCGCCATCGACCGCGTAGAGTAGACTGTAAGGGAAACGCTGAAGGAGCTTCTGGCGGAGCCCGTTGCCGACAAGTCCGCAACCTTCAGGCTCTGCGACCACCTTCTTGATGGCGTCTTCAACGGCGTCGAGGAAGGCATCCCCCAAACCGATAGTGCGTTTCTCGTAGTACTGTGCAGCCTCCGCCATTTCGGCGTCTGCGTCTACGTGGAACAGCACTCTCATGACAGGGCTGCTCGTGCGTTGCGGAGTGCTTCACCCGCAGGAATCTCCCTTGCTTTTCCTTCTCGTAATTCCTGCAAACGCCTTTCGCCTTCAGCCACCCAAAGCCGCAGGTTCTCCTCATCCGAGGGCGCATCAAGGCTCAACAGGAGCTTCCTCGCCAATTGTGCTCTCCCCTGAAGATCAAGCCCCATGGCCTCCGATTCAATTTCGTCAAAACTCCAAGACATGCCACCGGACTCCTGTTTACCGCAAACCGATCAACCAGCGTGACGCGACTCGACCGAGAGGCGGTCACGCCTCCATTCTCCCACAGAATCAACTTCTCGGCAATTCCGGCGGCTTGCCGGTCTGCCGAAGACACACGGCCCCCGAAAAGGGCTAAATGGCCTTGCACAGTGCCAAGAATAGTAGCCATCACGCTCCGCCGTGATGAGCCCCGCATCCAATGTGGACCTGTTTCTGGAAATCACACGACACTATTTCGGATGGCGTTTACAACTCCCACCCCTTCCGATACTCCCGAACCAGGTACTTATTGGCGCCGCGGTCATTGGTGATCTTCATGGCCTGGCTGTCGAACTCGACTCGCTTGCCGGCCCGGAGGGCAACGGTGCCAAGGTTCACCGCGTCGGTGATTGCGGCCGCGTTGAGGAAGCTCCCCGGGGACTGCTCGCCGCCGGCGATCTCGTCGACCCAGCCACTGTGGCGTCCGCCGCCGTGGGAATCGTCTTTGAGCACCAGGTCTTCCCGCTTTCCCTTGGCAAATAGTTGCGGCTTGTCGCCATGGAAACTGGCCATGATGATGCCATCGTCGCCGACGAAGAGAATTCCCTCGCGATCCATTTCGACGGTGTGGGCCTCCACTTCCTTGGGCAGGCGAGGCTTCATGCCGCCGTCGTACCAGAAGAGATCCAGTTCGGGCATGGTGTCGGTGGCAGCAAAACCCAGGCGGATGTTGCAGCCCGTGGGATAGGAGAAGTCGTTCTTGATGGTGCGGCTCACACCGTTCTCGATCGTGCAGGCGTGGGTGGCCCAGGCCTGGGCCGAAGTGGGCACGCCGAGCCCGAGCGTTTCAAAAACGGGCCACAGGCTGTAGATGCCCATGTCGGCCATGGAGCCGCCGCCGAAGTCGTACCAGCCGCGAAAGACGGTGTGCGTGTAGTGGGGGTGATAGGAACGGTCGAGGGCCGGGCCTAGCCACAGGTCCCAGTCAAGCCCCTTCGGCACGGGCGGCGTGTCGGTCGGAATCTGCGTGTACTGGGGCCAGACGGGCCGGTTCGTCCAGTTGTGAATCTCCCGGAGCTTGCCGATGATTCCCTTCTGGATCGCCTTGGCGATCAGCCGATTGCCGCCGCCGGAACCGTAGGCCAACAGGTGGGTGGCCACCTTCGTCTTCCGGGCCGTCTCAACAACGAGCCGCCCCTCGGCCATGCGGTTGCCCAGGGGCTTGTGCATCATCACGTGGAGGCCCTTGTTCATGGCCGCCACGGAGATGGTGGCGTGCAAATGGTCGGGGGTCATGACCTTGACGGCATCGAGGTCCTTTTCCTTCTCCAGCATTTCGCGGAAGTCGGCGTAGGCCGTGCAGGCCTTGAACTTGTCGCCCGCCCGCTTCTTGGCGTAGTAGGTGTCGACGACGAGTTTGCCCACGTCGCGTCCGCCGGGGCAGCCGTCGTCGCCAGCCCGCCAGTTCGGCTCGTCCATGTAGCCCCGGAGCGTCCTCAGGATGCCGCCCTTGCCCCACTCCACGTAGTCACTGCTGTCCTTGTTGGGATCGCAGACGGCCACAATCTGAACCCGCGGCTCGCCGAGCAGGTAGCCGATCTCTCGGAACCCCTGCGTTCCCATGCCGATGTGAGCCACGGTGATCTTCTCGCTTGGCGGCACATTGCCCGCCCCGCCCAGAACGTGCCTGGGAATGATCGTGGCGGCTCCGGTGACGGCCGAGGCGGCAAGGAAACGGCGGCGGTTGAGATTGGCGGGCATGGCATGTCTCCTCCGGAGGGCGTGTCTTCGGGTCTGGATGAACGCTATTTGGAGGGACGGGCGTGCGGAAGTCAAGAGTTCGCCGCTGAAATCGGGCAGCTATTGAGTGGGCAGGATGGCCACGAAAAACGCGAAAAGGCACGAAGAGGACAAAGCAGGATCTCGCGCAGAGACGCGGGGGCGCGGAGATTCGGAGGGAAGGTCCGGTTCCCATTTTCGGCAGACTTGTTTAACCCGCTGCCTTTTCTCTGCGCCTCTGCGTCTCCGCGCGAGATATTCTCTTCATCACACGGAGACGCTGAGGCACAGTGGAAGTGCTGTCACTCGTTCAATTGCAGAACAAGGGGTAACCCGCTGACGACGGTCGCATTGCGTGGCACTCCCTTCCCCGTGCGGCTGGCATCGTATTCTTCCACCACGGATCTTTGGGGCAGACGCAGCGTGAAGTCGCCTTGGGCGTCGCTTTTTCCCCAGGCGTAGACCCGATTACCCTTGCTCGCCCGAATACTGGCTCCGACGACCGGACGATCTTCCCGGTCCACCAGCCGGCCCGTTCGCTGCACCGTTTCGATCAATTCCAGCGGCGGAAGCTCAAAGGTCTTAGCGCCGGCGGGAACCTCGATTGCGTTCTGACTCTGCCAGCCGGCCTTTTCGACGATCCATTTCGAATACTCTTCGGGCTTCATGATGAGCAGTCGGTACACCGGGCCCGGCAGCACATCCGCCTCGAAATATCCATCCGAGTCGGTTCGAAATTGGTCGCTCTGCCCGAAGGAGCCATACCGTACCGAAACCACTGCTTCGGCAACAGGCCTGGCCTCACCCTTGGTCTGCACCCGCCCTCGCACACGCACGGTCGGCTCGAAGGGCACCTCGACGTGCGTCGTCTCGCCTGCGAAGATCTCGAGGCGTTCCGGAATCCGCGGGCGCAATGGCAGCGACGGGTCAACCTGGACGATCAACTTGATCTCGCCCTCGGCAAAGGCTGGAACAACGAACCGTCCGTCCTTGTCCGGCTCCACTAACGCCGTCCCATAGGTACATTGCCCGAGGTAGTCTTCCTGATGAACACCCACCCGGGCGTCCTTGAGGGCTTTTGAGTTCCCTGCGATCAGGCGTCCCTCCAGTCGCCCAGTGGATCGCAGAGAAATGGTCCGCATGGCCGGTTCTTCGGCCGAGTCGCGCAGCCGCAGTTGCTGGGTGCCGTAACCGTCTGCCGTCACTTGCACCGACCATAGCTTGTCTCGTCCCAATCCGGGAAAGAAGACACGGCCCTTCTCATCGGTCTCGGCGGCAAGAAGTTCGCGGAGCCTCTTCGGCAGGATGTCGTAGCTCCCAACGTAGAAGTGCCACGGCTCAACGTGGGCCCCAGAAACCGGAACGCCGTGTGGATCCTTCACCTCGAAGGCCGTGTCGGTCTTGGAGTCAAGCACGATTTGGACGGGAGAATCCGATCCACCTCTCAGTTGGTTGTAGGCCGAAGCGGCGGCAACACGGTACTCTTGAGCATAGCACCAGATCGTCCAGGAAGGAGTGAACGTGCCTGGCTCAGTCCACGCCTTGGGTGCGCGGATCGCGAACGAACCGCTCTCGGTCGTTGTTGCCAGGGCAAGGCGGCTGTCGTCCTCGCGCTTCAGCGGCAGGAAGAGCCTTGCGCCGCCGATACCTTGCCCGGATTCGTCAACCACGGTTCCGGTCACGACGATATCCGTGTCCGACGTAGCGGGGGGAACAGGCAGAGGCGCAGAGGCTTCCTTCGACGCGGGCGTCGGCGACGATTCCGCCGGGATGCTCGAAGCGCGCCTCTCCTCCGCTTCGGCGCCGTGAGCATCTTCCTCGGACGGGGCAGCGAGATCGACAACCACCGTCTCACCCGATTTCACGTCAACGCTCTCATGTCGAATCACGTCGTACTTGCGGATTCCATGATCGGCCATGCGGCGTGTTGGGCCGTAGACTTGCAGGTCGTAGTGACCCGCGAAAACGCTTCGAATCTCGTAGGAGTCTCCTTTCGCAGAAACCTCGGCCAGGTACACACCTCCGGTCCGGCTCGCCAGCAGGTTTCTGCTCGTCAGCACGATGCTGCTAACCTCCGGATAGGCCTTCCTGTCGATTGCCCCTCGAACGGTGCCGGGAGCGGCAACCGTGATTGTCAAATCCTTCAACTGTTCGGGCGGAACCCCTTCGAGATCGGCTGTGCGACCCGGCGCCATGCCCAGCCCCCAATAAGCGATCACCATATCCTGCCCCCGATGCACTTGCTCGAAACGAAAGCGGCCGTCGCGGTCGGTCACAGCAGTCAAGAACTGCGATACGGGCTCCTGCATCCTCATTTGCCCGTTGCGGATCATGCTCCAGTCGAAACGGACCCGCTCTCTTGGAGAGGGGCGTTTCGCCACAACAACAAGCCGCAACTCGGCGCCAATCATCGCCTTGCCCTTTTCATTCACGATCCGACCGGCAACGGTGACCAATTCCGAGGGAGGAATCGGTGAGAGGCGAATCTCCACCGCCCCTGCCTCACTCTCGGCCACCGCAACAAGGCGGCGGACAATCACGGAATCGTATCCCTTGGCCTCGACCTGGGTCTTGACCGGCATGCCCCGCATGAAGTCGCCCATGCGGAACGTTCCGTCGGGAGAGGCGAATGTCTCTCCACCGAAGGCCCTCGCACCGCTTAGACTGCCGGCCGGTTCGTTCGGTCTACGGTCGGGCGAGAAGGCAACATGCACGGTGAACGGCGAAATCGGCTTGCCGGTCTCTGCATCCACCACCTTGCCGCGAATCACCCCCGCTGCGCGCATGGTGACCACAACTTCCTCTTCGCCGTCGAGGGGGGCCTCCGCTTCGCCAGAATCTTCACTTTCCACGACCGCCGGAGTCTCCTCGGCCACTGCCTTTGAATCCGCCCCCTTCAGCCCCGCCGCCAACAACACCATCGGCACCACCAGCGCCATGAGCAACACCGCGGCCAGCGTGCCGAGCCGCTGCGACAGGGGGCGTTCCCGATCGATGATCGACTCGATCCGACGGGCGACACTGGCCTTGCGGGCCATGGCCACACCGACCGGCCGGAGCCGCGAGTTGTCCGTCAATTGCGAGGCGATCTGCAGGAGGTTCTGGGCGTAATCATAGGGGGCGCCGGTACAGCGAATCACCTCGTCGTCGCAGGCCTGTTCGGCCAGATCGGCCAATCGACGTTGGACAAACCAGGCCCGCCAGAAGTCGGATCAGAAACAGGCCGGCGCCGATCACGTAGACACCAAGAATCGCCATCGCCAGAATCGTGCCCGACGCTACCGCAGGCTTCCGAATCACAACGGCTTCCGGCACCGGTTGAGCGATTGCCTGGTGCTGCGGCACAGAGGTCTCGATCCCTGCGCTCGCAATCTCCGGAAAGACCTCGATTGCCGGCTCACTGGCCGACACGTCAGGATCAACAGGAGCCGCTTCCAGCGAAGAATCCCCAGGGAGCGCGATTGGCTCAGCCGGCGTCTGCGCCGAAGGAACCGTTTGCAGGGCAACCGTCGTGTCGGCTTCCTCGTCTACGATTGGCAGACTCAGAGAGAGCCAGTAAGGCAGCGACACGGCAGGGACCACTTGAACGAGAGCGGGCATGAGCATCATGCCTGCCAGGACCAGCACCCAGACGCGGTGCTTGACAGGAGCCGCCCGCAGGCGGAAGACGGCCATTGCCGCCCAGGCAAGCACGGCCAGCAAGGCCGCCTTCAACGAAATGTCGACTAGAAACGCAACTGCCCACCACGATGCCGCCGCCATGTCAACGCTCCTTTTGTCGATGTGACTTCTGCTTTCCCCTCGTGTCCCGGTCCTTCTCGGCCGCGATTCGCCGGGCGAGTTGCTCAAGCTGGTCGGGAGAAACCACCTGGCTGTCGACCATCCCGACCAGCAGATCTTCCACCGAGCCGTTGCAGAACCGGTCGATGATGCCGCGCACGGCGTCGGCCGCCACGTTCTGAGAGGCGACCGTGGGCGAATAGACGTAGGCCCGACCCTCGGTCACGTGCTGCACGTAGCCCTTCTCCTCCAACCGGCGGAGGATCGTGCGGACGGTCGAGTCCTTGATGGGCGAACTGGATTCCAGCGCGTTGCGAACCTGCTCGGCCGTAACCTCGCCATGCTGCCAGACGAGGCCCATGATCTTGTTTTCCAACTCGCTGAGAGCCGGCTTCTGCTTCTTGGCCATAGCGATCCTCCTTGTGCGACACCCTGTAACACTACAGATTGTAACACTTCCGCCCGATGAGTCAAGCGTCTTTTTCGCAAGGTAGGTCCGTGTTCGCCGAACACGACCTGGAACAGGAGCCCAATCTGCCATTGCCAGTAGACACGTGACAGAACAGCAAGCCCTTGAACAGCAAATGCGCACTCGCCGCAGGTCCCGCTCGGCGAGCGGTGACCTACAACAGGTAGGTCCGTGTTCGCCGAACACGACCTGGAACGGGAGCCCAATCCGCCACTAGCAATAGATGCGTTACAGAAGAGCGAGCCCTTGGGAAGAAAATGCGCAGGTCCCGCTCGGCAAGCGGTGACCTACAAGCTACGGATCTGGTCCAGGGCCGCCCAATACGCAGTCAAAGCAGTCCGCCCGGTGTCGGTGATGCGGTATTCGGTGCGAGGGACTTTTCCGTTGAAGCCTTTTTGGATCTCGACGTAGCCGGCTCGCTCAAGTTTGTCCATGTGGGACGACAGGTTGCCGCGACTCAGGCCCAGGGTGGAAACCAGGAAGGTGAAGTCGACCACGTCGACGCCCGTCAGGATGGAGAGGATCCGCAGTCGCACTGGCTCATGAATGACTCGATCGATATCCGTCATGAACTGCGTGCCTCCTCAAGCGGATCTGTATGGTTCGCCCCCGCCTGTGCCAATTGCCTCAAATGACGGAGGGCCACTCGGCTGTAGAGGTGGCCCGCCAGGCTGGCCAGCAGTCCGTAGCCCGCGATGGGAATCACCATGTTCAGGACTTCCCACGGACCGGTGAACAGAATGGGAGCCCCGGCGACGATCAGGATGGCGTGGAGTGCGTAGAGCAAGGGCCATAACAGAGCGGCCCAGCCGGTCATGGGCCGCATCAACAGCCACAGCCCCACCAGAAAGGGCACGACGTAGAGGGCGGAGATCGGCTGCATGTACTTCGATGGGATATCGAAGAAGAAGCCGAGGATCACGGACGCGGCAACGCAAGCCCCAAAGCAAACGACCAGAATCACACCCCAGGCCGTTGCGTGCCGACTCTGCAGCGAGAAAGCCACGTTTCCTTCCTTGGCGTAGAGACGTCCAATGAGCCACGTCTGGAACTTGCGAGCCCATCTGGGCACCGAGAAAAAGACAATCGCCCCAAACGCAGGGACCAGCGCAGCTATCGCGACCCAGAAGAGGAACACGTTGCCTGATCGATAGGCCGTGCCGGCAAGCAGCGACGCCCCTCCGATCACCACGTTGATCGTCAGGAAGATGAGGAGGAACACAACCACAGGCAGGCTGCGGTTTTGGGCGTAGGCCCGGGTCCAACGGGAGATTTCCTGCGGATCCTCGGGCTGATTCTGCACCTTATTCATCGCGAAACTCCTCGGATTGACGGTTCTGACTATTGGCCCTGTCAGGCATGCGGGCCGGCAGAGACGGAGACTCCCGACACTCTTGTTTGTATCACAAACATGTTTGCGAAGCAATATTCTATTCGGAGATTCCGGGCGATTTCTTGGTGGAATTCTGGGGAGGCCGCCAGGTTCTCCAGACATCCGAGTGCCTCGACAACCGCCCTCATGGCATCTACAACAGAGAGAAATCGAGCAAATCGATCCGCTTCCCCCCTCTGGAGTGTGTCATGATCCGACGCCTGTTGTGCCTGTGTGCCATTTCTCTATCTCTATGCATCTCGGCCATTGCCGCCGAAAATGCCGCCCAGGTCGACCACCTTGGTTGCGAATATCTTTCCAATCCAGTCGGAATCGACGCCACGGCCCCCCGGCTGTCCTGGCAGATCGTCGATACCCGCCGCGGTGCCCGCCAGACGGCCTACCAGGTGCTGGTGGCTTCGAGCGAGGCCAAGCTGGCCGCCGACGAAGGCGACCTTTGGGACAGCGGAAAGGTCGAGTCGGACCAGTCGATCCACGTGACCTACGCCGGCAAGCCGCTCACCTCCCACCAGGCGTGCTGTTGGAAGGTGCGGATCTGGGACCAGGACGGCAAGGCGTCGGCGTGGAGCAAACCGGCTTCGTGGTCCATGGGAATTCTCGCCGCGGAAGATTGGGGGGCGAAGTGGCTTCGCTACACCAAGCCGTTCGAGCGGAAGGTTGAGGCGGGCAGTCCGGCCGAAGAGTTGAAGCTGACCGATGCCTCGTGGATCTGGACCTCCGAGGGCAATGCCGCCGTGAGCGTTCCCGCGGGCAAGCGGTTCTTCCGCAGCACGATCGAGGTGCCAAGTGAGCTGCGTCCCCGTTGGGCCTACCTGGTCATTGCGGCTGACGACAAATTCCGCCTCTGGCTGAACGGAGCGAAAATAAGCGAGAACGCGCCGGAAGACTACGCCTGGCGTCGAGCCTACGAGGTGGAAGTAACCGAGAAACTCCGACCCGGCACGAACGTGCTGGCGGCCGATATCGACAATGCCACGGAAGGCCCCGCCGGATTGGCGATCAAGTTGGTCGTCGAACTGGCTGACGGCAAGCGGTTGAGTTGGACCACCGACGAGTCGTGGAAGGCAACTGCCAAGCCGGCTCCCGGCAAATCGTTCTTCGCTCCCGATGCAGATCTTGCGAGTTGGGAAGCGGCCGCCGTGACCGGCAAGGTGGGAATGGCCCCCTGGGGCGTGCCGAAGACGGGCGCCAACGTGGGCTGGTCGCAAAAAGCCCCCGCCCCCATGTTCCGCAAGACCTTCCGCGTGGAGAAGCCCGTTCGCCGAGCAACGGCCTACGTTTGCGGACTAGGCTACCACGAATTGCACCTGAACGGCGGCAAGGTGGGCGATCATGTGCTCGATCCGGCCTTCACCCGCTTCGACCGCCGGGCCCTCTACGTGGCCCACGACGTGACCGAACAAATCACGACCGGGGATAACGCCATCGGCGTCATCCTAGGCAACGGCTGGTACAACATGCTCACCCGGGCGACCTGGAACTTCGACCAGTCGCCCTGGCGCGGCGAGCCGACCATGCTGCTGCAGCTCCGCCTGGAGTTGGAAGACGGCACGGTGCAAACGATCGTAAGCGACTCGTCCTGGCAGGCGGGCAACGGACCGATCGTCTTGGACAGCATCCGCGCCGGCGAATCGTATGACGCCCGACTGGAGACGCCCGGTTGGGATACGGCCGACTTCGACGCCTCCGGCTGGGAACAGCCCGAGGTCGTCGACAGCCCGACCAGCACGCTTTCTTCGCAAATGATGCCGCCGATTCGGGTCACGCAAACGATCAAGCCGGTCTCGGTGAGCGAGCCGCAGCCCGGCGTTTACGTGTTCGACATGGGCCAGAACTTCCCGGGCTTTGCCCAACTGCACGTTCAGGGCAAGCGGGGCAGCAAGGTCACCCTTCGCTACAGCGAACGGATCGATGAAGATGGAATGATCGAGCGGAGTGAAATCTCGAAGTTCGTCTTCGAGGGCCCCTTCCAGACGGACACCTACACCCTGAAAGGCGAAGGCCTGGAGGTCTGGGAACCGCGGTTCGTCTACCACGGTTTCCGCTACGTCGAAGTAACCGGCCTGGCGAAGAAGCCCACACTGGATCTTCTTCGCGGCCAGGTGGCCCACACCGATTTCGGGCGCGCCGGCCACTTCGAATGCTCCAACCCGCTCTTCAATCGCCTCGTCGAGCTGACCCAGTGGAGCTACCGAGGCAACTACCACGGCTATCCGACCGATTGCCCCCAGCGGGAGAAGAACGGCTGGACGGGCGACGCCCACCTGGCGGCCGAGCAGGCCATGTACCAGTTCGAAAACACGGCCTCCTACCGCAAGTGGATTCAGGACATCCACGACGAGCAGCGAGAGACGGGCGAGATCTGCGCCATCGTGCCGACCTCCGGCTGGGGTTACCAATGGGGCAACGGACCGGCCTGGGACAGCGCCTTTTTGATCATCCCATGGTACGTCTACACCTACCGCGGCGATACCCAAATCCTCGCGGACCACTACGACCGAATGCGGCTCTACGTGGACTACCTGACCAGCCGGGCCGAAAACGGGATCGTCAAGATCGGCCTGGGCGACTGGGTTCCCGCCGACACGGTCACCCCCAACACGATCACCTCAACGGGCTACTACTACGCCGACGCCCGAATCGTCGCCCAGGCCGCCGAAATCCTCAGCAAGACGGAAGACGCAAAAAAATACGCTTCCCTTGCCAAAGAAATCAAAAAGGCGTTCAACCGGGAATTCTACAAGGGCGACGGCGTTTACTTGAACGGAAGCCAGACGGCCTTGAGCTGTGCCGTCTACCAGGGCCTCGTGGAAGATTCGGAACGTGACGCCGTGATCAAACACCTGGCCGAAAACGTCGCCGGACGCGACGACCACCTCGACGTGGGCATCCTGGGCGCCAAGTACCTTTTCCACACGCTCAGCGAGAACGGTCAGCACGAGTTGGCCTACCGGATCCTCAATCAGAAGACGGCCCCCAGCTACGGCGAGTGGGTCGAGAAGGGCGCCACGACGCTTTGGGAGGACTGGAAAGGCGTTAGCTCGCTGAACCACATCATGTTCGGCGACCTGGTGGCCTGGTTCTACCAGAAGCTGGCCGGCATCAACGCCGATCCCGACCAGCCCGGCTTCAAGCACGTGATCATCCGTCCCATGCCGCCGGCCGACCTGACGAGCGTGAGCGCTTCGACCGAATCGATGTACGGCACGATCCACAGTGCGTGGGAGAAGGGCACGGACGGTTCCTTCGTGCTGGAGGTGACCCTTCCGGCCAACACCTCGGGCACAATCTACGTGCCGGCCAAGGCCAAGTCCGACGTGGCCGTCGGCGTCGGCAGCGCCGGCGTGCAATTCCTGCACATGGAAGACGGCTATGCCGTGCTTGCCGTGGAGGCCGGGAGTTATCGTTTCGCGGTCAAGTAAAGGTCGCGGAAAATTTCAATAGCGCGACTTGTCGAGCGTTGCGGTTGACGCGCACGACTTCTGCGCAAATTATCTGTTTTCTAAATGACCTTGCACGATTCCAAGAATAGTAGCCATCACGCTCCGCCGTGATGAGCCCCGCCGTCGCCAGACGGCCGTCTCCGGGAATCACGAAAGGTCATTTAGTTGGCGCTCATCACGGCGGAGCGTGATGGCTACTATGATCTTGGATAAGGGAACGAGTTATGGCAACGCGGATTTGGCTTGCGGTAATTGTGATGGCGACCTTGTCGGTCCAGGCCGCTGCCGACGACACGAGGCCCCCGGCCGTTCCTGATACCCAGAGCCTGCAACGCTCTTTCGGGCAAGAAGACGCCACCGAGTTCGCCAGCCCGCCTCAGGTCTTTCATCCCGAGACATGGTTTCACTTCATCGGCGGCAACGTGGCCCAAGAGGGCGCCACGGCCGACCTGGAAGCGATCTCGGGAGCGGGCATTGAAGGGGTCCAGCTTTTTCACGGCCAGTTCGGCGGGCCTTGGCCTGGAGTGGAACCCCAGATCAAATGCCTGAGCGAATCGTGGGACGACGCCGTGCGTCACGCGGCCGACGAGTGCCGGCGTCTGGGCCTGCGTTTCACCATGCAGAACTGTCCCGGCTGGGCAATGGCCGGCGGTCCCTGGATCACGCCCGAGAAGGCCATGCGCCACTTGGTCTGGAGCCGCACCGACCTGGCCGGCGCCCAGGATGTGGCGGTGGCCCTGCCCCAACCGCAACCGAGCGGTGAGCCCTGGCGCGATTACCGAGAGGTTGCCGTGCTGGCCTTTCCCACGCCGCTGGGTGACACAGGCAGCGCATTGGCTCCGGAATCGGTGGAAAGCAATCGCCAGGATCTGGCGTGGGAAAAGTGCCTGCGAAAGGAAAAGGGTGGGACAATTCGGTTGGGGGAAGGCGACGAGCCTGTCTGGCTGGAAGCCTCGTTTCCAGAAACCGTCACGCTCCGCACCGTGGTCCTGCCGTCCGTGCAGAGTTTCAATCACAACTGGTGCTACGTACCGGGCGTGACCATCACGGTGGAGGCCGTGTTGCCGGAAGGCCGGCAGCAAGTGGCCCAATACGAGATGCCTCAAAGCAACTGGCAGGGCCGAAAGCCGATCTCGCTGGCCTGCTCGGAGATTCCGGCCAAGACCTATCGCATCACGATCGACCACGAACACGCAATGACGCTCGCGTCTATCGAACTGCTTTCAGCAGCACGAAAGACCAACTGGGAGGCCGAGGCGGCCTTTGTCCTCCGCGGGCTGATCCGCTCGCCTTATCCCGATCAAAACAAGGCTGCCTGGATCGAGCCCGAGGCCATTGTGGATCTGACTGACCGCATGGATGCCGACGGCACGCTGCATTGGAACGTCCCGGAAGGCAACTGGACCGTGCTTCGCTGGGGGCACGTGAACACGGGCAAACGCAACGGTCCCGCTCCGCCGGAGGCCACCGGCTGGGAGTGCAACAAACTTTCCCCCGAGGGAGCCGAAACGCATTTTGCCGGCTACATCGGGCGTCTCGCCGGCAAGGGCGGGCCGCTGGCCGACGGCCTGCTCCAGGGCATGTTGCTGGATAGCTGGGAATGCGAAACCCAAACCTGGACGCCGGGAATGGACGGCCAGTTCACCCGACTGCGCGGTTATCAACTGCTGCCGTGGCTGCCCGCACTGGCCGGCTATGTGGTGGGCGATCCGGAAACCACGACGCGATTCCTGCGCGACTGGCGGGCGACGGTCAACGACCTGGTCGTTGAGAACTTCTTCGGGCGGATGGCACAGCTCGGCCACAAAAACGGCTTGGCGATCTCGTTTGAAACAGCCTCGGGCGATGTTTTCCCCGGCGACATTCTGGAGTACTACAAGCACGCCGACGTCCCCATGTGCGAGTTCTGGCATCCCCGGTCGGACAACTTCGTTGGGAGTTTTGAATTCAAGCCGGTCAAGCCGTGCGTGTCAGCCGCCAGGCTCTACGGCAAACCCCGCGTGGCCGCCGAAGCCTTCACCTCCTTCAACCTCACCTGGAACGAGCACCCGGGCATGCTCAAGCATGTGGCCGACATGCACCTGGCCGAGGGCGTGACGCACCTCGTGTTCCACACGTACACCCACAACCCGCGGACCGACTTCCTGCCTCCGAGCACGGCCTTCGGTTCCGGCATCGGCACCCCCTTCCTGCGACTGCAAACGTGGTGGAAGCAGATGCCCCTTTTCACGGCCTACCTGGCTCGATGCGGTTACCTGCTGGAGCGAGGCCGGCCCGTGTCCGACGTGCTGTGGTATCTGGGCGATGAGCAGGATCACAAGCCGTCGCAAAACGCACCCTTTCCGGAAGGGTTCCGCTACGACTACTGCAACCCGGACGTGCTGCTCCATCGGCTGGCCGTTCGCGATGGAATGCTGGTCACACCGGAAGGGTTGCAGTACCGCTTGCTCTGGCTACCGGATTGCCAGCGGATGCTGCCAGAGACGCTCGAGCGGATCGTCTCGCTTGTCAACGAGGGAGCCGTGATTCTCGGAGAGCCGCCCCAGGGCTTGGCCACGTTGAGTGGCGGGAGTGAAGCGGGGAAACGCTTTCAACAGGCCGTTCGCACCCTCTGGGGCGACAGACGAGGATCCACAGAGACTGAACACGTGCGGACCGTGGACTCGGGACAGGTCATGTGGGGCATGCCGCTGGATAGGGCCCTGGCACGGTGTGGTTTAAAGGCCGACGTCGAAGGAGCCGGCAACCTGGTTTGGACCCATCGCCAAGCGGACGGCGCCGACTGGTACTTCGTGGCCTCCCCAGTTGATCAGGCTTTCCGCGGAACGGTTCGGTTTCGCGCTCTCGGAGCGGTCGAACTCTGGGACCCCGTCTCTGGAGCCACGACGTCCGCCGGGGCAGTCCGCCAGGAAGACGGCACAACCTTTGTCGCCCTGGATCTCCCGCCATCGGCGTCCGTCTTCGTCGTCTTCCGCCGGGCCAAGCAACCGGGCTCGAACTCGGTAGTGGGGATAGAACGAGATGGCGAAGCCGTGTGTGATGCGCAGGCCGTTCACGAAACGGAGACTGGCCCGCAGGTCGTTTCGGCCAGCTACGGTGATCCGGATAACGCAGAACGCCGCAAGGACGTGACTGACCTTGTCCGACGCAACCTGGCTGCCGGAGCGAAGTCGGTGACGGCAAGCAACGCCTGGGCGGGAGGCGACCCGGCCTATCAGACCCGCAAGAAGCTGTTCGTGGTGATGCGCACCGTCGATGGCAAGGAGAGCCGACTGGAAGCCTGGGAGGCAGCGCCGCTGTCGCTGGTGGAGCCGGTCGTTGCCGAGCGTGCTGCTTGCGAAGTGGCCGACGGAGGGCGTCTGCTGGCATGGGAACCGGGCAAGTACCGCGTTCGGCGCGTCGGTGGATCCGTCTCAACCTGGGAGGCTCGCGAGCCTCGAAGCGTCGCCTTGAACGGCCCGTGGAACCTCGCCTTCCCGAACGGCTGGGGTGCACCCGAGTCGATGGAAATTTCCAAGCTCGCTTCCTGGACGGATCTTGATCTTCCGGCGGAAGCCAAGGCCTTTTCCGGCACGGCCACCTACACGACCGAATTCACAGTCGAGTCGATGGGCCCGGAAACTCGCGTGGAACTCGACCTGGGACAGGTGGAGGTGATTGCCTCAGTGCAGGTTAATGGAGAGCCGGCGGGCTGCGTGTGGTTGGCGCCCTACCGGTTGGACATCACCCGGTTGGTGAAACCAGGCACGAATCGCCTGTCGATCGACGTGACCAACACATGGTTCAACCGCCTGGCCTACGACGCCGGCCTCGAAGAAGCCGCTCGCAAGACCTGGACGATCAGCGGTCCCGCCAAGGGCAGTCCGCTCAAGCCGGCCGGTCTTCTGGGGCCGGTGGTTGTGCGGTTCGGCCAAATGCAAATGCCGAGCGGCAACTGAACGGGCGTCTTTTTCAGCCGACAGCGTCGAAGTTTTCGCCAAGCCCGATGGCCTTGCTCATCTGGGCGGCCGCTTCCAGAAGTTGCACCACCGCCTCGCCCTGGGCTTCGTAAGCATCCAGGCCCTTCTTGGCAACCGCAATCCCCACGTTGTAGCCAAGCTGGGCCTGGCTCATTTGGGTGGCAGTTTGGGCAATCTGCATAATCATGATGGCGGTGATCCGCTGGAAAAACGGAGTGGACAATCGTCTTTCTCTGAATCGGCATTCGTGCCGGACCGTCTTGCGAAGAATGCCCCGACCATGGACTTTGACGATTGTAGGGATTGCATGACCTTCGGCTTCGAAACACCAACGCTCCCTCCCCAGCGAAGCGAGGGGGAGGGCCGGGGAGGGGAATCGGAGCTTCTAAAGACCTGAATCCATCAGCGCCTCATACCCCACAGCAGCCGCCCCTAATCAACAATGCCGCGCCCCTCCTCAGCCCCTCCCTAACCCTCCCCCATGCTTCGCTGGGGAGGGAATTCTACTACCCGATCAACTCGCGCCGGCGGTTGCGGTAGTCCCAAACGACGTAGCGGTCGAGGTCCTTGCCGGCAGTGAAGAAGACGCGGCCTGAGGTCGATTCGGCGAGGCGGTAGGCAAAGCGAACGTCCTCGCTCGACTGGGACCAGGTGGGAAGAAGGAAGAGGTTGATCGTGATCTGCTCGCGGCAGCAGTAGAGCCCCTCGCGGAGGGTTGCTTCTTCGGTGCGGCGATGGGGCGGATAGAGGAGGTACAGGTTCTCGGCCTCGAAATGGGCCGTAGGCAGGCCGTCTGTGATTAAGATGACTTGGCGATTCGGCGTGTCCTGGGCGGCAAGGAATCGTCGGGCGAGTTGCAGCCCGTGCTGGATGTTGGTGAAGTGGGGCGGCACGTCCTGCTCGCTGAGCCGCTCGTTGCTCATGTCGGCCCGAAGCTGAACGACGGGGTCGTGAAGCGTGACGGACTTGGGCATGAGCGCAGCGATTTCGCTTGCATGGCGAGGTTTGGCGAAGGTGGCCATTTCAATGAACTGGAGGTAGTCGCCCGGGTACTCGCGGCGAATGAGCCCTTCGAGGGCGAGGCCCATTCGTTTCACGTCAACGTACAGGCCGTCGTAACGCATGGAACCGCTCATATCGAGCAACACCACGGTGGCGCACTTGGGCGTGTTGCGCGTGCGATGGATAAGCAGGTCGTCTGCGTGCATCCGCACGGGCAGTCCGGGACCGTTGCGAACCATGGCGTTCTGCATGGATCCGATTATGTCGAGGTTGGCCACGGAATCGCCGAACTCGTAGGGCTTGGTTTGCTGCAATTCGACGGCCCCTTCGCCAACGACCGGGCCCTGGTGCCGGCCGGATCGCGACGCGTCGAGCTGGCTGAAGATCCTCTCCAGAAGTCGGCCCTGAAACAGACGATAGGCCTTCGGGGTGAGGCGGAAGCCGTGCTTTGATTTCTCCAGCCCCTGCCGTTCGGCCAGTTCGTTGACCATTTCGCGGATCTGTTCGGCCAGTCGGCGCAGGCCTTCCACATCTTCCGGTTCGGCAAGCTCGGCCAGTTCGTCGAGATCGATCAGGCCGATCTGGGCGGTCTTTCGTGCCTCTTCAAGCTGCTTGAGCAGCCGGTCGATGGCTTCCAGTTCCGCCTTGATCTGGAGGGCCTGGCCAACGGTGAGCGTGGTGCGTCCGGTGAAGGGATAGTCGGCCGCCAGCTCGTCGATCTGGTACTTTTCGCCGAGCCGGTGGACGAGTTGAACGAGCTGTCGGGCGAGCGGGCCTCGTTCGTCCTCGCAGTGGTACCAGAGCCGCTCAAGTTGAAAGAGCTGCTCGCCACGAAAGGCCTCCTGGAAGGCCTGACGCATGGCTTTCGGCGGCTTCACCGTGCGACCTAACTCGCGGTAGCGCTGCGCCGCCTCCTGCTGGACACGCTCGGTTTCATACTTCTCGAGAATCCGGCGGCGGCGTTCGCGCAGACGGGCAATCAGCGAATCGAGGCTCGGCCCCAACCCGGCAATCTGGCGGGCGTCGAGCTTGACAGCCCTGGCCAGTTCCTCTTCGGTCAACTCCCTGAGGTTGCCGTAGGTCAACACATGGTCGAAGGCGCCGGAAAGTACATCCGGCGATTCGGCCAGCGGAGAGGGGATATTCTGAGGATCATACCGCTGATAGGCGTGAATGATTCCGCCAAGCGGACGGGGGGCTTTTTTTGGCACGTCGAAATTCGCCTCGGCTCGATTTCCGGTCTCGATTGCTCTGTGGCGAATTCTATGCGGCCCGTCCTCAAGCGGAAAGTCAAGGATCCTTCCTGACGAACTTCTGGACCCGCTTGCCGATGATATCCGTGGCGTAGATGTTTCCCTTGCTATCGAGGGCCATTCCGTGGAGCCAGTTAAGCTCACCCGGCTTCTCCTCGCCGTCGACTGCTTTCGGAACGGTCCACAGTTGCAGCAGTTTGCCCGAGGTGCTGAAACGCATGAAGACCTGGTCCTTGGGCGGGCAACTCAAGGGCATGGCCGGATCGGCCCAGGCCATGGGCGAGCTTCCGCACACCCAGAGTTCATCGTCGGCGGTCATCCACAGTCCCCAGGGAACGAGGATGTTCTGCCACTGGTCAAGGAACTTGCCATCGGGATCAAAGACCTGAACCCGGGCGTTGTTCCGGTCGGCCACGTAGACGTTGCCCTTCGAGTCGAGGGCAATGGAGTGGACGAGACTGAACTGGCCGGGCCCGGTGCCGCGACTTCCCCACGCCTTCACGAAGTTGCCTTCCGCGTCGAAATGGACCACGCGGCTGTTTCCGTACCCGTCGGACACGAACACGTGACCGTCGCGGCGGATCGCCATGTCGGTTGGCTTATCAAAATGGTGCTCATCGTCGCCCGCCTCGTTCGGAGTGCCGAGGGTTTGCAGGAGTTTCCCTTCGGGCGTCAACCGCATCACGACGTGCTTGCCCGTATCGGCCAGCCAGACCATGCCTTCGTGGTCGATCCGAATGAAGTGAGAAGTCTTCCTCTCACCTTTGGATCCCACGATGTCCGTCCCCCAAGCGCGGACGAAGTTGCCATCGGCATCGTAGACCTGAACCGGCGGAGTGCCGCGGGTGAAGACCCAAACCTGATCCTTGTCGTCCACCGTGACGCCCGGCGTCTGATCCCAAACACATTGCTCAGGACGTTTGGGCCAGGCCGGATCGACCTCGTAGCACGTGGACAGGGTGATCGGTGCGTAGGCAGGAGCGGCAGCTTCGGCAGCCGGTTCGGCCCCTTGGAGTCTGCCGGCCAGGAGACAAACCAGGACCACGGCGGGAAGCATCCTAGCCGAGCGGAAGAAGTGAGAATATCGTGCTGCAATCATGAGAGGACTCCGGGCTGAGGATTCGGGATGCAACGAAAGGCTTGTCTTTCTTACTCTGCCCGGCGGCAGGAATCAAGCCTCAGGCCCATGGCGAGGCAATCCGGATGACAACCGGGGGGTCACGGATTAGGATGGCCAGATGTTCTTGACAGCAATCCGCGGCCCCACGCCGCAGGAAAAAGGGAACCCAGACGGTCTTTCCGAATGGTGTCCCACGCATTGGAAGGTGATGCCATGACGAAGCGATGGGCAACTCTGTTTGTGATTCTTTTCTCCTCCCTCCCCGTCCTTGCACAAGGAACCGGTGAAGACGGGTTCGTGCCTCTGATTGTTGGAGACTCTCTGGAAAAGGACTGGCAGGGCGCCGTCAACGGTTACGAGTGGAAAGACGGGATCCTGGCGAGCAAGGAGGGAGCGGGAGGGCTGCTTTGCACCAAACGGGAGTATGCCGACTTCGTTTTCCGCTTCGAATTCAAGCTGTCGCCCGGCGGCAACAACGGGATCGCCATCCGGGCGCCGCTTGATGGACGCATCTCGCGAACCGGCATGGAGATCCAGGTGCTCGACGACTCGGCCGAGAAGTACAAGAAGCTCAAGCCCTGGCAGTACCACGGTTCCGTTTATGGGCTGGTGCCCGCCAAGCGAGGGCACCTCAAACCAGTGGGCGAGTGGAACAGTCAGGAGATCCTCTGCCAGGGGCGACACATCCGCGTGACTCTCAACGGGGCCGTCATTGTCGACACCGATCTGGCCGAGTTGGACCATCTCGGGCAGAAGGGGCTCGATGGCGCCGACCATCCGGGACGCTACCGGAAGAGCGGGCACGTTGGATTCATCGGGCATCGAACCCGTGTGGAATTCCGCAACCTTCGCCTCAAGGAACTTCCCTCAAAGTGAAAAGAACGGGTCTTTCAAGAGTTGCGGACTCCGTGAAATGCGGGGCTAGGGATAAAGACTGTAGGCTGTAGGTTTCTGATGCGCGGCCGATCGGGATGGAAATCCGACTTCGATACGTCGAGAGTCGTTGTTCCGCAATCCTTCAGCCTTAGGTCTTCCGTCTTCAGCCTTGAGGGGGCCTACTCACGCTGCTGTCGACGGGCCGCGGCTTGCTCGGCCGATTCCCAGGCTTGTGATCCGTAGACGCCGATCGACTCGAAGACCTCGAAATCCGCTAATTCTGCCGATTCCAGGCAGCGCCCGCCGAAAGCCCGGTTGACGCGAGTGGCAACCTTCTTGCTCATCGTTTTTGTGTCGGCATAGTCGCTGGGTCGGCAGTCGCGGACCGCCTCGCTTACGCGATCTCGGAAGGCCCGCTCATTTTCACCCATGAACTTGAGAAAGCTCGCCTCGTCTTCGTAGGGGGTCATCGCTTTGAGATGAAAATTCACGGTGAAAGTCGTGTTCGTAATCGAATCGTATCGTCGGACGGAAAACTCGCCGAGTTCGGCGTAGCCGCTTCCGAAGTAGCGAATCGATTTGCCGGCGAGTTCGTCGCCGTCCCAGTCTTCTTCTCCTTCTCCGTCTCCGTCGCCCGCCTCGTCGACCGACTGTTTGCCGTGCATTCCAAGCAGGCCGGAACGCATTCCCATGGACCACTCGCGCCAACTTCGGTCATTGCTGTAGACTTTCCAGGCAATGAGGGAGCCCAGAAGCAGGGCCAGGACGGACAAAACGAGCAGAAACTGGACGACGTGGCCGTTCTTCCGACGACGGTTCCTGACAGAGGCACGAGGGCGTGCAGGGCCGGGGTTTCGCGAACGACGATCCATGAGCAGAGCTTCCTGACAGGCGAGGAGCGACGTCTCCACGGGGGGAAAACGATAACGAGAAGGCTGGTGGCGTCGCATTCCACCGAGGCACACACAAAACTCTATCTTGCGCCTCCCACGCGGGTCGGGAGGACCGGTTTTCGCAAGTCGCCGGGGGGACGCTTTGGGAGAATTCGGGCCGCATGTAGGGATTGCGAGGAAACTATGGACAACGCCATGCGCGTCTGTTGTAATAGTCTCGGCTGAGGGAGAGAGGCCGCCGCACATTGCCAAGAAAGCGCGTTGTCGCCAGCCCTCCGGCCAAATCACCCCGCCCCACGCCCGGAGGAGTCTTCCATGTCCCACCTCACACGACGTTCCTTTCTCAAACAAGCAGCCGCCACCACCGCAGTCGGCGCCACGTTCGCCATCGCTGGCACGAAGAGCTCCGGCATGATTCTTGGGGCCAACGACACGGTCCGCATCGGCGTTGCCGGCATCAACGGTCGTGGGCAGTCCCACATGTCGGAATTCGCCAAGCAGAAGAACGTGAAGGTGACCCACCTGATCGATCCAGACTCCTCGCTCCACGAAAAGCGTGCAGCCAAGATTCAGGAAATGGACGGCAACACCCCCAAGTGCTACCGGGACATCCGCAAAGCCCTGGAAGACCAGGACCTCGACGCCGTCTCCATCGCCACCTGCAACCATTGGCATTCCCTGATCACGATCTGGGCATGCCAGGCAGGCAAAGACGTCTACGTCGAGAAGCCAATCAGCCACAACGTTTTTGAAGGCCGCAAGTGCGTGGAGGCGGGCGACAAGTTCGATCGCATCATCCAGCACGGCACCCAGAGCCGATCCAGTTCCGGCTGGACCAAAACGGCCGCTGCGATCGCCAGCGGCAAATACGGAAAATTGCTGGTTTCCAAGGGCTACGCCTCCAAGACTCGCTGGAGCATCGGCTTCCAGGAAGACGAACCGGCGCCGGAAACACTCGACTTCGATCTCTGGCTGGGTCCGGCGAAGAAGCGGCCCTTCAATAAGAACCTGGTCCACTACAACTGGCACTGGAACTGGGATTTCGGCAACGGCGAAATCGGCAACCAGGGTGTCCACCAGATGGACATCGCGCGGTGGGGCATCCCCGGCGGAACCCTTCCCAAAAGCGTCATCAGCATGGGCGGACGCTGGGTCAACTCGACGGAAGGTAAGCCACCCTACACGGACCAGGGCGAAACGCCGAACATGCAGGTGACCCTGTTCGACTTCGGCGATTGCCTGCTCGTCTTCGAAGTAGCCGGCCTCAACAACCGGACCATGATCCAGGGCAACCCCAAACCACCCACCAAGGTGGGCAACGAGTTCTATACAACCAAGGGCGTCCTCGAAAGCGGCAAGTTCACCCCCAAGGGATCTAACAAAGCGGAGTCGCTCGACGTGGAAGTGAAGATGGGGCCGGGCAATCAGTTCGAGAATTTCGTGCATTGCGTGCGAACTCGAAAAAAGGAAGACCTGCACGCCCCCGTTCTGGAAGCGCACCTGTCGGCCGCCCTCTGCCACCTGGGGAACATCTCCTATCGCCTCGGCGAAAAGGTGCCCGGCTCCACCCCCCTGCCCTCCTGTTGCGACAACGAGGAAGTTCAGAAATCGTGGGCTCGGATCAAGCAGGGCCTGAAGGACGCCCTGGGGCTCGAACTGGCCTCGACCGAGTACCAACTCGGCAAGCTGCTCCACTTCGACGCCGAGAAGGAGCAGTTCATTGGCGACCAAGCGGCCAACAAACTCCTCACTCGCGAATACCGCGAGCCTTTCGTGGTGCCAGAGAACGTATAAGGCGGATTTTGCGGTGAGAAAACAGGCAAGCGAGATAAATCTGGGGCCGGACGACGTCTCTCCGGGCTGCTCCGACCCCAGAATCCCCCTTGCCCCTCGTTTGGCTTCCGGCTATCCTCCCCCCGAACCGTTGAATCGATCGTCGGCGAATCCCTTTCGTGTTTCGGAAGGGGGCGAGCCACTCTGTCACCCCGATCCGCGTTTTCTGAACGGGAATTGTGGCGGAATCGCTCGCGGCGATCGGCTTCGTGTCGTTTCCGCTCGCGGACGACTCCGAGCGGCGGCAACGGCCGCGGCCCTCCTGGTGCCGCTGGTGGTCGCGTGCCGACTGGAACCGAATGCGAGCGGTTTTGGGACCCATCAGCAACTGGGGTTGCCCCCTTGCACCATGGTGGCCCTCTTCGGCGTCCGCTGCCCGACCTGTGGCATGACGACGTCCTGGGCGGCTGTGGTTCATGGTCGCCTGCTGGAAGGACTCGCCGCCAACGCGGGTGGAGTGCTGCTCGCCCTTGCAGCGATTGCCTCCGAGGTAGCCCTCACCAGCACCGCATGCCTGGGACGGCGTCCTCGATGGTTTCCCGACACGAATGGATTGGCCTGGGGAGGAACGGTGATTGCCGTCGTCACCCTCGTCGATTGGCTGATACGGCTTGCATTTCGGTAACCGAGAGAATTGAACCTAACTGGTAAACCTACGCGCAAACTGCGTTCCCGCTCTAACCCAACACTCCAAAACCTGTTTGGCATCACGCTACGAGGAAGATCATGGAAGATCGATCCCGGTTCCGATACATTCACCTCAGTTGGGTGGGTGTAACCCTGCTGTTTTTGATCGGCGCCTCGGGCTGTACGTCCGCACTAGCCACGGCCGTGTACCTCATCAAGGGAACGAACGTGGATGCCGAATTCAACAACATGAACGGCAAGAAAGTCGCCGTGGTCTGCCGGAGCCTCGACTACTCGGGCTTTCATTCCCCGAACGTGCCCAAGGAACTCTCGCGTCAGGTGTCCATTCTTCTGGGGGCCAACGTCCCGAAAGTGGAGATCATCGATCAGCGCAAGGTCGATGAGTGGATGGACAACAACATGTGGGAAGACTACCTGGAGGTGGGACGGGCCCTCGACTCGGATCTCGTCCTCGGCCTGGATGTGGAACAGTTCAGCATCTACGAAAGCCAAACGCTATTCCGGGGCAAGGCGAATGTGACGATGAAACTCTACGACTGCGAAAGCGGGAACTTGTTGGTGGATCGGCCCATGCCCCAGGTGGTCTACCCTCCCAACGCAGCCAAAGCAACGTCCGACATCCAGGCACCGGCGTTCCAACGTGAGTTCGTGGCAAACCTCGCCAACCAGATCGGACGTCACTTCTACCCTCACGATCCGGGAAACGACTTCGCAGCCGACGCCGCCGCCTTCAAATAGCCGTCTTTCCGGCTCGTTGCTGGCGAAAGTTACGTTTTCTCATATACTCCGAACCGCGGTTTTTCTTACCCCTCAAGGTGGGATTCTTCGCGGTTTCGAGCGTTCTTGTCAGGCGGTCAGGCCAGGAAATGCGCTTTTCGTTGACTGGTCTCCTAACTCGTTATAGGATTTAGGTATAGGATCTACTGACGCCGTTATTTTTAGCGCGATTCCTGAGAAACGGTTCCGAGATCGCCTCTTCCGAAAGCGGATCGTGGTTGGGGCCGGCGGGGACCGGAAACGGGAATCGGTCAAGTGGACTGAATTCTTAACGCGCACGTGGGTGGAGGCCAAATGAGCATGCACAAGACCAATGGAATCATGATCATGTGGACCCGAGGCGGGATTCTACTGTTAACGCTTGCGTTGCTCGCAGTGGGCCAGGTATCGCTCGCCGGCCCAAGGCCAAGGCCGCAAACCCAGCAGCCCCCGACTCGGCCTGCCGCCGCGCAGCCCCCCACTTCGACCAGGCCTCCTGCAACCAACCCCAGAGCAACCAGACAGCCCGCACGCGCAGCATCTCGTGGCGACCAACTCCCCAAGCCGGAGGATATCAGCGGTAGCCAACTTCAGACTCGCGACGGCGTAGCGCTCACCGCCACGTTTTATCCCGCCCCGAAGGAGAGGGGAAAGGACGCGGTGCCGGTTCTTCTGCTCCACAACTGGAAATCGAGCCGCAAGGAGTTTGCCGTGCTGGCCGAAGAACTGCAGAAACGGGGCTGCGCCGTCCTCGTGCCGGATCTGCGAGGCCACGGCGCAAGCACCACCCAGTATGTTGCGGGACGCGGTGGAATGCGGGAAGAGAAACTGGATGCCTCCAAGTTCCGCGCGAACGATTTCGGTGACATCGCCCGCCACGACATGGCCGCACTCCGCAACTTTCTCGTCAAGAAGAACAACAAGGGCGAACTCAACCTGAACAAGCTGGTGATCGTGGGCTCGGAAATGGGAGCGTCGATAGCCATGGTTTGGGCGGCCTACGACTGGGCCATCCCCAATTACGAACACGCCGGAATCAAACAGGGCCAGGACGTGAAGGCCCTGGTCCTCATTTCGCCCAAATGGTCCTATACCGGCCTCGACACGATGCCCATGCTTAATGCACGAGGTATCTCTCCCGTTCGCGACCGGGTCTCGATCATGCTGATCGTTGGCGGCGAGAATTCCCGCCGACTCCGGGACGTGGAACGGCTTGAAGCCAAGTTTGTTCTGAACCGTCCTCAACCAGAAGCGCACGCCGAACGCAAGGTGCTGCTCGTTCCCCCATTGCCCACGGAACTGCAGGCCGAGAAACTTCTCAACTACCGTCGCTTCAACATTCCCGCATTTATTTGCCGCTTCATTGAGGATCGCGTCATCAACGACGAACCTGACGCGGCCTGGATGGAACACCGATAGCCCGGATTATTCATGGGTGGCACGCGGCACCGGCGAATTCCCTTTCGGGGCGGCCCTTTGGGCCGCCCCGATTCGATTTCTTGTCGGCCCTTTGATCCAGATCAATCGTCGCGGAGCGGCCAGGGCGTAAGATGAAACAGGTCGCAAAGCGACCATACCAACCAGCGCGTTGTCGAAAGCGTCGAGCGCCCCCTTCAGGGTTGCCGAGCAGGAGTTCCCCAGATGCCCGTGCGGAAAATCGTCCAGATCGACGAAGAGAAATGCGACGGCTGCGGCCAGTGCGTGCCTTCCTGCGCAGAAGGGGCCATCCGAATCATCGAGGGGAAGGCTCGGCTCGTTTCGGACGTCTACTGCGACGGGCTCGGCGCTTGCCTTGGCCAATGTCCCAGGGACGCGATCACGATCGTTGAGCGTGAAGCCGGCGAGTTCGACGAAGCCGCCGTGGCAAACCATCTTGCGGCAAAAAAGGACAGCCCATCCGGAGGATGTCCTGGGACGGCCGTGCAGAGTTTCGGCCTCAAGATTCTTCCACCGTCTGCCCCCCCATCGAATCCGCAAGGCCCCGCCCCCCAACTGGACAGCTCACCGCGAACCTCGCAGCTGAGCCACTGGCCCGTGCAACTCAGCCTGATTCCGCCTGGGGCACCGTTCCTCCAGGAGGCCGACCTGCTGCTTGCCGCCCAGTGTGTCGCCTTCGCCATGGCCAATTTTCACGAGCGTTTTCTGCGTCAGAACCCCGTCGCCATCGCGTGCCCCAAGCTCGATGACGGCCAGGCGCATTTGGCCAAACTCACATCTCTCCTGCAAATGTCCGACGTGAAGAGCCTGTCGGTGATCCACATGGAAGTGCCCTGCTGCACGGGCCTGGTTCGAATGGCCCGCGCGGCCATTGAGGCCTCAGGAAAGGACATTCCCTTGCACGACGTGGTGATTTCGACGCGTGGCGAAGTGGTCAGCCGCGAGGACTGACCTAACACGTCACGTGGATCAAGGCGGCCTTGCGTTCCGAGCAGGCGTTGTAGGCCTCGGCCAGGTCGGGCGTGGAAGTGACCACGAGCCGGATTCTCCGCTGGCTCAGGAACAACTCCGCCTCCTCATTCAGGACCATCTGATCCTGGTGCCCCGTGCCGACAAATACGACCTCCGGTCCGCCGCGGCACACGCGGGAGAGTTCTTTGGCATCCACCACATGGGATGTTCCGTGACGTTCCTTGACGGCATCTTTCTTGCGTTTCTTCACCTTGCCGTTGACACGAATGAGGATGTCATTGGCGTGGTTCTTCTTGCCGACCGCAATCTCGCCAAAATCAGCCTTGCCGATCTCGGGATATTCGGGGCGGACCGCGTTCTTCTTTTCGAAGGGGCTCAATCCGGCCTTGGTAGCCGCCAGCGCCGCCGCCCCCAACACAACCGCGTCATCGCCCAAGGCGGAAAGAACAACCTGCCCCCCTTCCCTCGCACCGGTAAGCTGATCGGAGGCCAGGATGTCTTCGAGGATCGGGAGCATGAACCCGCTGCAAGCCTCCGCCACACCGCCGCCCAACACAATCACCTCGGGATCGATCAAATGGCGAACCGTGAGGCAGCCATGCCCCAGGACCTCCGACGCACGTTGCATCACTTCGGTGACCAGCGGATCTTTCGCTTCCAGGGCACGGCGGAGGGAACTGGATCGAATCAGAGAAAGATCACCTTCCAGGATTTCGGACAAGACGGTTGTTCGTCCCGCGGCCAGTCCGTCACGAATGTCCCGTTCGATTGCCGTGCGGCTCGCCAAGGCTTCGAGGCAGCCGAGATTGCCACATCCGCATTTCGGACCGCCGATTTGCATGACGATATGGCCGATCTCTCCGGCGGACTCCCGAGCCCCCGTCCACAACCGACCATGCTGAACGATGCCGCTGCCGACCCCCGTTCCCACGAGGATGGCAATGGAACTGGAGGTGCCCCGGGCAGAGCCGAGCCAGGATTCGCCCAGGGCGCCAAGATTGCAGTCGTTGCCGAGCGCCACCGGTACACCGAACTCCTTCTCCAACTCAGGCCCCACGGAGATTCCGGTAAGGCTCATGTTCGGCGTGACCACGACAAAGCCTTTTTCGGGATCGACGACCCCCGGAATCGCAAGGCCCACGGCGGTCAAGCGATTCCGCGGAAAGACCTTCTCCTCCATGGTTTCTTCGGAAGCTGCGACAATCGCCTTCAGGACCGCCTCCGCGCCGCCTTCCCGGGGGGTGGGGCAGCGGTGGCGGGAGAGTACGGCGCCGGCCTGGGTGATCAGCGAGGCCTGGATCTTCGTTCCGCCCACGTCGATCCCCAAATACACCGCCTCGGACGCTTTGCGTTTTGATTTCGGCTCCATCTCATACCCTCCGGGCGTACTGGTGTCGACAGTTGCTCATCCCTGGGGCGGCCGGCGCCCCCTGCCCTGCCATTTTCCGCGCATCCCCTTTTTTGTGAAAGGGGCCACAACGAAAAAGACGCCGCAAAGGCCCGTGCACTCCAGGGGCGATTCTTGCGACCACCCCACTCACGACGTCCCCCCCTCCGCAAGGTTCGTCAGCCACCGAACTCGACAAGAGAAGATAGACGCCCACAATTTGACCGCACTCCACCAAACCATGGCCCGTGCCTCGCCTGGGGATTGCCTGATTGCCAGAACGACGCCAAAGCTTCTGCTTCACCATGCATCCTGCTATATTGCTGTTCGCAGTGCCGCCACAGGCGGACGTCCCTACCACGGGAACTCGTTGATGTCACGAGCCTCAGCGACCAGGAGACCGCCCCCATGTACACCGTCTGCGTCCACGTTCGCGTCAAGGAGGAGAATCGCCAGGACTTCATCGAGGCGACCCTTGAGAATGCACGCGGGACGTTCGAGGAGCCGGGCAATGTGCGCTTCGACGTGCTCCAGCAGAAGGACGACCCGAACCGATTCATGCTCTACGAGGTCTATCGGGACGAGTCCGGGATGACGGCCCACAAAGCCACCCCCCACTATGCGAAGTGGCGCGATTCGGTTGGCCCCTGGATGGCCGAGCCTCGCCAGGGAGTCAAGTACGAGACGCTCTTCCCGAATGCCGACTGAGCTGTAACCCAACGTAGATGATTGAACACGCCCCGCGCGGAACTCGCGTCTCTTCCGCCGGAGTCGGTTGCCAACCTGAAGGCCGCCCCCATGACTCGCGAAACTGTCGGACGCCCCCTGGAGGTCCTCCTCGTTGAAGACGACCTCGAGGATGCCGGGTTGACCTTCGAAGCCTTGAAACAGGGCGAGGTTCCCTGCCGAATCAGCCTTGTTCGTGACGGGGAGGAAGCCCTCGAGTTTCTTCACAAGACGGGGAAGTATGCCCGAGCTCCCCGACCTGATCTCATTCTGCTCGACATCCAGATGCCGAAACTGGACGGTCGTGCGGTGCTCGCCGTGATCAAGAAAGACGAAGATCTGGCCAAGATCCCCGTCGTCGTGATGACGGTTTCGGCCGCCCACAAGCAGATCCTCGAAGAGGAGAATCTCCACGTGGAGAGCTACCTGACCAAGCCTTTCGATCTGCAGCAATTCCTCTCGGTCGTGAAATCCCTCCGTCGGTACCTGCTGGACGACGTGATCCTGCCCCGCTAGGCAGGCACCTGTCACCATCAACAGAAAAGCCGGGCCATCGGACGATGACCCGGCTTGGGTTAGACGATCAAGAAGACAACTTCCTCAGACCTTGGCAGCCCCCGCTTACTCAACCGCTTTCAAAGCTGCGGCAGCAGCTTCGCGGACTTCTTCGTCCGAGTCCTCCATCGCCTTCTTCAGCTTCTCCACCGCGTCCTTGGCGGCCTTCCCAAAACAGCCAATCCCGTTGACGCACTCGCGGCGGAACTTCGCATCGGACTCGTCCAGCCCGGCAATCAGCACGGGAAGGGCTTTCTCCTGGCAAGTCGGGCACTCGGGGTGGATGTGTGCCAGAGCCCAAGCGCTGAGCAGTACCATATCCTTGTTGTCGCTCTTCAGTTGCGCGAGCAGAGCCGGCTTGGCCTTGATGGCCTTGCTCCCGATTCGCCCCAGGGCATAGGCGGCAGCGAAGCGAACGGGTCCGTCGCTGTCCAAAGCCTTCTGCAGGGCAGGAACGGCCGCGGCAGCGCCCGGGCCGATTTCCGCCAGGGCGAAGGCGGCTTCGCTCTGGGTCGATTCATCGGAGTCGGTAAGCAACCCGGCCAGGGCGTCCGTTGCGGGAGCCGCGCCGGGCCCGAGTTCGCCAAGGATGTGGCAAGCAAAACGGCGGGCCTTCTCGTGCTGGAGGGCAGCGATCAGCCGCGGCACAATCTGGGGCCCCAGCTTGGCCATCGTGCTAAGCACGGCCACGGTCGTGCCTTCATCCGCGTCCTCGAGGGCCTCAATCATGATGGGACGCATGATTTCGGGATCGGCGTCCAGTGTTTCGAGAGCCTTTGCAGCCGCAAGGCGCACTTGTGGATCACCCGACTTCAAGGCCTCCACCAGCAACTTGACGGCTCGGCGTGCAAACCGCTCTTCGCCTGGGTGCAACTTCGCCAGCGTCCAAGCACTCACGGTCTTGACGATCGCATCGTCGCCTTCGGCCTTCTTCGCCAGTTTCGAATTCACATCGTCCGACACCGCACCGATGCTTCCAAGGGCATAAATGGCAGGCACGCCATTGACGGGACAATCGATGATCCCCGCCAGTTTGTCGACCGCCGGCTGGGCAGCCGGTCCAATCGCAGCCAGGGCCATGATCGCTTCGCGTTGCAGGGCTTGGTCTTTCGTGCCGAGGAGTTTCACCAGTGCCGGCACGGCCTTCTTCGCATCCGGACCGATTTCACTGATCACGAGGCAGGCGAAATAGGCCGTCTTCTCGTTCTCCAACGCAGGAACCAGGAGACGCATCGCACGGGAACCATGCTCGGCCAATGCGGCCATAATGCGGGTGCGGACGACGGGGCTGCCGTCCTTGAGCAGTTCGCCAAGGATGGGGAGCATCACCGCGGGGCCCGGGCGGATCTTCTGCAGTGCCTCAATTGCCTCGCGGCGGACCATTTCGTCGCCGTCGCGGATCGCGGACGCCAAGGCCTTCGCGGCGGGTTTGGCATCATGGCCGATCGCGCCCAGGGCGGCAGCAGCATGGGCTTGCACCTCAGCATTGTCCGACTTGAGCAGGTCAATCAAGGCAGGAACGGCTTCGACTGCCTCCGACCCAAGGGCCTCCAGGCTTTCGGCGGCCTGAATCTGCGCGGCGGGGTCTTGGGCCGCAAGGGCCTTGATGGTTGGGGCGAGGTTTTCGTCTGCCGCGACGCCGGCTGTGCACCAAACCGATGCCACCGCCATCATGGCCGCCAAGACAAGTCGTTTCATCAGACGTTCTCCAGATGCAAGAAGCTGAATGCGATTTCTCCCAATGTGCCCCAAACGGGCCTTGTTTCTGAGGCCAGTCGCTTCAAGATTAATGACCCGGGCTTGAAAAGGGTAGCCGCCTTTCCTCTTTTGGGTCACACAAATTGACGACAGGCAATCATCGCCTTATTATAACTATCACTCCCTTCTGGGGAACTGACCTTCAACGCAGTCTTGGGGGTTGCAGGCAGATTCCCCTCGTTTTAGGGGGTCGCGCCGAGACAAACCGTACAAACAACAACCCAAACACCAACTTCCGGTGAGTGTCCCAAAACTCTTGGAGTGGATGCGTCATGAAAAGATCAGCAATCAGCGCCTTGGCACTTCTGGCTGTCCTGACACCCTGGGCAGTCGCGCAGTACTACGGCGGCGCGTACGTCGACAATCGGGCCTCCACTGCAGCCGAAGGCTACCAGCGAGGCTACGCAGATGTGGTCCGCTCCCAAGGAATGGCCAACATGGCCAATTCGGAGGCGGCAATCAACATGACGGAAGCGGCAAAGCGCGGCATGGAAAACCGCGAGCAATGGACCGACACGTACTTCCAGATGCGTCAGAAGAATCGCGATTACCGGGCGGCCGAACGGGGCCCTCGCCCAACTCGCGAGGATTTTGCTCGCATGGCCGCCGCCGGGCGCCCGGCCAAACTAAGCCCCAGCCAACTCGATACGGTGACCGGCGAAATCGCATGGCCGCGAGTTCTCACGCAGTCTGAATTCAAGGACAACGGCGAGCAACTCGAAGGCCTGTTTGCCAAGCGGGCCCAGTACGGCCAGAACACCTGGGACGACTACATGAAGGTCGACGACACGATCAAGAAAATGCGAGCCGACCTGAAGGCCATGGTCAAGACGGTTCCGCCCAGCGACTATCTGGCCGGACAGCGATTCCTCGACAGCCTCGCCTACGAGAACCGTCAACCCTCGGCATGACCTGACGGCCACTCCAAGAGCTCGATAAGCCGAACCAAACGGAAACAGAAAACGGCGGCCGATTCATCGAATCGGCCGCCGTTCGTATTCTGCATTCTTCCGCCTTTCGGCGGGACCCCTCGGCGATCAACGCTTCGAGAACTGAGTGCCTCGGCGAGCACCGCGAAGACCGTACTTCTTCCGCTCTTTCATGCGGGAATCACGAGTCAGAAGCCCTTGATCGCGAAGCGTCTCTTCCAACTCCCCGTCCATCAACTTCAGGGCGCGGGCAATCCCCAGCTTGCAAGCATCAGCCTGGCCCGTGAGCCCCCCGCCGTGAACGCGAATAATCACATCCACGTCGGCCTGCTTCTCGGTTGCCTTGAGAGGAGCCAGCACAGCGGCTCGCTGCTGCTCGTTACGAAAGAACTCCTCCAGAGGACGTTTGTTAATCAGGAGTTGGCCCTGACCCGGACGAACCCGAACACGAGCCACCGAACTCTTCCGTCGGCCGGTTCCGAGATAATCGCCAGTGCCTTTGCTTTCAATCGTCGCTTCTGACATCGCTATTTATCCAGTTTCGTGTGTCTTGCTCGGGTATCGGGAGATTTTCGCGGCGGCCGCACTCAACCGACCACAGCCCCCTTCTTCGCCCCGCCCAGCTCGATCGCCTCGGGCTTCTGGGCCTGATGGGGATGCTCTGTACCGACATAGAGTTTCAGCTTTTCGATCATCTGCCGAGCAAGCTTGTTCTTGGGCAACATTCGCCGCACGGCATCATAAAGAATCCGCTCCGGCTTCTTCTCGAACCGCTCGCGAGCCGATTCGCTCCGCAAGCCGGGATAGCCGGTGTACCATGTGTACTCTTTCTGGTCCCACTTCTTGCCGGTGAAAACAACCTTGTCGACATTCAGCACGATCACATAGTCACCCGTATCCACATGGGGGGTGTAAGTGGGGCGATGCTTGCCCATGAGGATCATTGCGATGTCGCTCGCCAAGCGGCCAACTGCCTTGCCTTCGGCATCAACTACCCACCACTTGGCCTCAACGTCGGCCGCTTTGGCCATGAATGTCTTTTGCATTACCAACTCGCTCTCGCCCTGCTGGGCATCGTCTGGACCGCCATCACAATATGCACTTGCCGGGAGAAAGCACCCCCAGCGTCTTCTGCGCAGAAATAGGGAAACGTGTAATTTAACCCGTTATCGGCTCCGCGACAAGGCACCAATACGCAGAGTCGGAAAAACAAACAAAATGCCGTCGTTCCACCCGGAAGGGCTATTCTCGTTTCGAGCCGACTTGCGGATAATGGCCCTTTGCTTTGCTTTGCGGGACGTATCGTGCAGGCCTCTGGAGACGGAGACCAAGCAGGATTCCCTCGGGAATCAGCAAGATCTCTGGGACGTTTTGCCGAGAAGCCAGCCCGAAGCCGGTTAGCTTTTTCTCCCAGGCACCCTATACTACAGGGCGGCAGGGCTGCCAGGCCAACACGAGTAACCGCTCGGAAATCGTCCGTTAAGTGGCTCCCGCCGTGGAAAATTAACGAAATTAGCTTAACGACCCTTAAGGCTAGTATTACACCATGATTGTCGTCGGAGTTGTCAAAGAAACCTTTCCGGGCGAACGCCGCGTCGCCATGGTGCCGGCCGTCATCCCCAGCTTGGCGAAAGCGGGAATTGAACTGGTCATCGAACCGGGGGCGGGACTGGAAGCAGGCTACCCGGACGAAGCCTATGCGGAAAAGGGAGCCAAGATCGCCGCTGACCGAGACGAGGTTTTCGCGGCGGACGTGCTCTTCCAGGTGCGGACCGCCGGCGCCGCGGGCGAGGCAGCAGGCGACGACTTGGCCAAAATGAAGAAGGCCGGCATCGTCATCGGTATGGCTGATCCCCTGGGATGCCCCGAGGCGGCCCAGAAAGCAGCCGAGACCGGCGCCACCCTGATGGCCTTGGAGTTGGTGCCCCGAATCACCCGTGCCCAAAGCATGGACGTGCTTTCCTCAATGGCCACCGTGGCCGGCTACCGCGCCGTGCTGCTGGCGGCGACCACCCTGCCCAAGATGTTTCCCATGATGATGACCGCGGCCGGAACGATCGCGCCAGCCCGCGTGTTCGTCGTTGGAGCCGGGGTGGCCGGCTTGCAGGCCATCGCCTCCTCCAAACGCCTCGGGGCCATCGTGTCGGCCTACGACGTCCGCCCCGCCGTCAAGGAACAGGTCGAGAGCCTGGGCGGGAAGTTCCTGGAAATCCAATTGGACACGGCGGAAGCCGAAGACAAAGGCGGCTACGCCAAGCAACTCGATGACGAAGCGATCAAGAAGCAGCAGGAACTGATGCTGCAGGCCGTGGCGGAAAGCGACGTGGTGATCACCACCGCGGCCGTTCCCGGCAAAAAGGCCCCGATTCTGCTCACATCGGAAATGGTCCGCCAGATGAGGCCGGGCTCGGTCGTGGTCGACCTGGCGGCCGAGCGAGGCGGCAACTGCGAGTTGACCAAGCCCGGCGAAACCGTGGTCGACGGCGGAGTCACGATCCTGGGACCGGCTAATTTGCCGGCAGAAATCCCCTACCATGCCAGCCAAATGTACGCCAAGAACATCGCCACGTTCCTGCTCAACATGGTCAAGGACGGCCAGTTGGACGTGAACCTGGAAGATGAGATCGTTCGCGACACGCTGGTCTGCCAGGATGGCAAGATTGCCAATCCTCGTGTTGCCGAGATTCTCGGCATCGAGATCGAAACACCGGCGGCGGAATAACCTCAGGACGGCGACTTCCAGACGCCGTTTCCATACCACTTCAGAAGAAGACCCGCGGCAGGACGCCGCCGCAACGCACCCCCGACCCCTAGCCCCCAACAACTGGCCATGGATCTTATTACCGGAATTACCATTTTTGTCCTGGCGATCTTCCTGGGCTTCGAGATCATCACGAAGATCCCGCCCACGCTCCACACGCCGCTCATGTCGGGCTCGAACGCCATTTCGGGAATCACGCTCGTGGGGGCTCTGCTGGCCGCCGGCGCCGATCACAGCACTCTGGCTTCGATCCTCGGTTTCCTCGCCGTTGTCCTGGCGACCGTCAACGTCGTCGGCGGCTTTTTGGTGACCAACCGCATGCTCGCCATGTTCAAACGGAAATAGTTGTTAGGGTTCAGGATTCAGGGTCCAGGCTTTGTTCTGCCCCCGTTCCTGATCCCAGCCCTCGACCCTTGGCGACCTTTTCGGCCCCTAACCCCCTGAGCGACGACCGTGCAAGACACCATTATTCCCCTGGCCTATCTCCTGGCTGCGGCTCTCTTTGTTTTTGGGCTGAAAGGCTTGACCCATCCGCGCAAGGCGGTGCGAGGCAACCTGCTCGGCGCCTTGGCCATGCTGATTGCCGTGGTAGCCACCCTCTGGGACCAGATGATCGGCGGCTACGTGCTCATCATCGCGGGCCTGATCGTCGGCTCGGTGATCGGCGCCTACCTGGCGGTCAAGATCGAAATGACCGCCATGCCGCAAATGGTCGCCCTGTTCAACGGCTTCGGCGGCATCGCCTCGGTCCTCGTCGCCGGGGCGGAGATGATCAGCCACGCCGGCCGCGCCGGCAAGGTCTCGGAAGCGGGCGAAACGCTGGCCGAGGGCCTTGTCGCCCCTGGCACGCTCACACTGACCAGTGTGACCGGTCTGCTGGCCGGCTTGATCGGCGCCGTCACTTTTTGGGGCAGCCTGGTGGCCTTCGCCAAACTCCAGGAGTTCAAAGCGTTCAAGAAGCCCTTCGACTACCCGGCCAAGCAATTCCTCAACGCGGTCTTGGGCGTCATCGTGCTGATCCTGCTGTGCTACGGCTCGTTCCATGCGGAAAGCCTGTGGGTCTATTGGGTCTTGGTTCTGGTTGCCTCGATCCTGGGCGTAACGCTCGTAAACCCGATCGGCGGCGCCGACATGCCCGTGGTCATCGCTCTGCTGAACTCCTATTCCGGACTGGCCGCCACGGCCACCGGGTTCGTGCTGGGAAACAGCGTGCTGATCATCGCCGGGTCGCTTGTCGGAGCCTCGGGCCTGATCCTCACGGCCATCATGTGCAAGGCGATGAATCGTTCGCTCCTGCACGTTCTCTTCGGCACGCTGGAAGCGGGTGAAAGTTCCGCCACGGCCGACGAGGTCTACGGCGGAAAGGTCAAGAGCACCTCGGCTGACGAAGTGGCCATGCTCTACGACGGGGCCCAGCGGGCCGTGATCGTCCCGGGCTATGGCATGGCCGTCGCCCAGGCCCAACACGCCGTCCGCGATCTGGCCAACCTGCTCGAATCGAAGGGCGTGGAGGTCGAGTTCGCCATCCATCCGGTCGCCGGCCGAATGCCGGGCCACATGAACGTGCTGCTCGCCGAAGCGGAAGTGCCCTACGACAAGCTCAAGGAGATGGACGAGATCAATCCCACGTTCGCCCAAACCGACGTGGTCCTCGTCATCGGCGCCAACGACGTGGTCAATCCCGTCGCTCGCACCGATCCCGACAGCCCCATCGCCGGCATGCCGATCCTCGACGTGGACAAGGCCCGAACGGTCGTCGTGGTCAAACGCAGCCTCAGTCCGGGTTTTGCCGGCATTCCCAACCCGCTGTTTGCGGCCGATAATTGCCTCATGTTCTTCGGCGACGGCAAGAAGGCCATGCTCGACCTGGTAGCCGCCTTGAAGGAAGCCTGATTGCGGGAAGCTCCTCGCCGCGGCGGGATTGTCGCTTCTGTGCTACCATAGCGGGCATGGAAGACTACCAGCACGACAACCCTTACGCCTCTCCGCAGGCGGCCATCGAAGCGTCCCCGTCTCCCGAACCGGAGATGGGGCAGATCTGGCGCGAAGGCGACGAGTTGGTCTTTATCCGAAAGCAAGCCCGGCCTCCGAGGGCTTGCTGGGTCACCAACCGGGAACGCTTCCTCCACCAGGCTCCGCTGGTCGACGATGCCGTGGGCGCCGCCGTGGTGCTTGGTCTTCTTCTGATTCCGATTGTCGGTTTCATTTTGGCCCTGTTCGTGGCCGTTGTTGCGACCATTCTTGGCCACATCGGCGGGGCCCCGTCTCTTGCCTGGCTCACATGGGGACTCGCCTTCAAACGCGCAATGGTTGCCTTGACCGTCGGGTTTCTCTTCATTGCGGCCTTCGCGACGAGCAATATCTCCGTCGCCGGCGGCAGCCCCCTGTTCTTGGTGGCCGTTGTGATCGGGGCGCTGGCGATCTACCTCTATGTCACCCGAGACCGGCTCGTGCTGGGGCTGGAAGCCCGGCGGGACGGCCGGCGTCTGGTCCGTGTCCGAGGCGTCCATCCGGACTACCTTGCTCGGCTGCCCGAGCGTCCGTCAGGTGCGTGAATCGCTCGACGAGTGTTATCATGGGTGCCATGGTGGACTACCAGCACGAGAACCCCTACGCATCGCCCTTGGGAGCGGAAGAACCGGCCGACATGTCTGCGACCGAGACGGTGGGCGTATGGCGTGACGGGGATGAGTTGGTGATGTTGAGTGCCCGAGTCAAGCCTCCCAAGGCCTGCTGGGTGACGAACCGCACCGGCCTGGTACTGCTGAGCCCGATCGTGAGCGATTCCCCCGCCGTTGCGATTCCGCTATTGCTGCTTCATGTCCCCCTGGTCGGGATCATTCTCTCGATTGCGGCCGCGATGGTGCTGCAGTGGCGAGGCCTGGTCCCTTCGTTTCCCACCCTCGGCTATCTCCGTCTGCGACTCTGGATCGTCCGACTGGCGATTGCCGGATTCGTCTCTCTGTCGTTGATGGTCTCCCTGACCGTAAGCATCCTGGTGTTGGCAGTCATCGAGCCCTGGCTCGTGACGATCCTGCTTCCGGCAGCCGTCCTGCAGGTGCTCGTCTACTACTATCGCGACCGGTTCCAACTCGGCCTGACCGGACGGCCCGACGGCAAAGGCAAGGTCCGGGTGCGCGGAGTTCACCCCGGCTATCTGGACCGGCTGCCTCCGTATCGCCCGGAGGAAGATGGGGCCGGTTGAGCCAAGGTAACAGAACAGGCCCTGCTGATTGGGCAGGGCCTGGATTCAAGTACGACTCAGGGAACGGTGCACGTACGTGTTGCCTCGCGACATCCTAGCCAAAGGGGTCAGGAGCCGGGGCACCGCCGCTATTGCCACCACCGCCGAAGGGATCGCTCCCCCCACTGGCCCCGCCACCGCCAAAGGGGTCCCCGCCAGGCGCCGCACCACCTCCGCCGAAGGGGTCGCTTCCACCACTGGCACCGCCGCCAAATGGGTTCTCGCTCGGAGCGGCGCCGCCTCCGCCAAAGGGATCGCTCCCCCCGCTCGTTCCGCCGCCAAAGGGATTCTCGCTGGGAGCTGCACCGCCTCCACCGAAGGGATCGCTGCCGCCACCAAAGGGACTGTCGGTCCCCGGTGCCGTGGCGCCGCCGCTCTCGAAGGGACTCTTCGCGGGCGCCTTTTCCTCGGCTTGCTGGGGAACTTCGGTCTTGGTGGGTTCAGGCTTTTCCTCCTTGGGCATTGGTTTCGGGCGGTGGAGCAGCGGTGTGGTCAGTTCCACTTCGTGAAGGCACTGGATAAGCCCTGTTTCGGACGCAAGATAGATACGGTCGTTTTGGAGATTCATGAGTTTGATCGTCAGCCCGGAGGTGGGAATGGCGTCGAGACGCCCGCCACTCTGGGCGTGAAGCACCACGAGGTTCCCGCTTCGGTCAGTGGCATAGACCCGATCCTTGCTGGCCGCGATGAATTTCATGATTCCCGGCGTCCACCACAACTGCTGACCCGTGGCGACGGCAAGGCAATACATTCCACCCAGTTGGGTTGTGACGTAGACTCGGTCGCCAATAGGAGCAGCCGGCTGGACGACAGGTTCCCCCGTGGGAAAACGCCACATGGACTTGCCGTTTCGCTCGCGAATGGCGTGAAGGAACCCATCCTGGGAGGGAGCAAAGAGGATACCCGAATCGGAGGCTTCCTCAGTCGCGGCGGGCAGGAAGGTGGGGCGGGCGGTGATGTCCGCGCCCGTTTCCAGCTTGTAGACCATTTCGAACCAGTCTTCCGAGGTACGGTCAATCCGACCCACGAAGAGGTAGCCGCGATCGGTGGGCCAGGCGACCGATTCTTCACCAGGCTCCTCGCGAATAATGAGGGGCTGAACCATGGCACGTCCGAAGGATTGGCACGCCAGGGGCGGTTTCAGCTCCTGATGCAGCTTAAGGCTCTCCAAACGTCGGGCCTTGAGGGTTTGAGCATCTGCTTCGGATTCCGGATCGAGCATTCCCAGTTCGACGGCCGGATCGACCACAGCCTCCAGACGATAGGCGAGCACGAGCCCGTCCGTTGTCGGCACATAGGCGCGAAGTTGGCTGAGAGCAGGACCGGCGCCGGGAACCCCGTCCACCTCCCGGCACCAGAGCAATCGCCCGGTCTGCCGATGGAGGACATAAAGGGTCGACCCGTTGACAACGGCAACCATCTCCTGGCTGGCCGCGGGACGACTGCTCGGAAAACCACGCCGACCTATTTCTTTCGTCCAGAGAGTCTGCCCGGTTTCCGCATCGATGGCCTGGAGCACGGCGCAGTCGGTCTGCACGAAGAGTGTTCCGTCGCACAGGACCATGTGCTCAATTTTCCCCTGGGTCCGATCGACCTGGGCCTGAATGAACCAGGGTCGGGTCAGGCCGTGCCGGGCCGCGGCAGTCTCCGAAATGATTTGGACACCGGGAGCCGCGAGGGTAGAGTCAACAAGCGCCGGCAAAACGAACAGGGCCAGACACGCGTATCCGAGGATTCGCCTCATCGAAATGAGCCTCACCGAAAGGACCAGGATTTGTGAAGAATGCTTCGGCCGAAAAGGCAATCAGGGGCCAAGAGAAAACACCTTCCCCGTTTCTCCATGGTAACCCGAGGCGGCAGATAAATCACGCGAAAACCATATATCTCGGGTGTTTGGGTAGCGGAGCCAGGCCCCTGCCCCCCGAAGGACAGGGCCGGTAGACCATTTGCGACCGCGCGTCTAATATGATCGTTGTAAATCTTGGTTGAAGCCCCCCTGGAGTAGGTTTTCATGGCTCACGATCCTCTCGGCGAGGCCACCCAGAAAGACCTTGCCGACATCGTCGGCTACCTGAATTTCTCCTCAGGGGTTCCCGATGCGCGGTTCTTGGGCGGTTTGAATCGTCTTTTTGAGGCCCTTGAGCAACAGGATCGAGAGCTTCCCCTTTGGAAGCGAGCCGAGGCGGCGATCCTTGACGCCCTCGAGCGACTCCATGGGACCTCGGACGCATTCGAAAACGTGGATCAGGCTCGAGACGTGACCCGACTCGTGTTTTCGGAGGCCCTTCCGGCCTATCGCCGCCATCACCGTGACCTGTTGATGCACGCCAGCGACGAACTGCTCTATCAACCCTTCTTCGTGGGTCGCGTCTGCGAAGTCCTGCTTGCGGAGGGAGGCCCCTGGGACGAGAGCGAGCGGATCCTGGAAAAGGGATTGAAGCGTCTGAACGACTTCGTCGGCCATCGTCCGGTGGCCGTGTTGAGAAACGGACGTAAACTCCAGCCCTATTCCCACGAGCGGATCAGGCCGATTCCCCTCTATATCGATCAGGTCGGGGTCGCCCACGGGCCATACCACGACCTGATCGCCATGGCCTTGGAGATCCTTCGGGAAACCGATCCCGATCTCCTGGGAATGGCGTGGTTCGATCCACAGCAACTTGAGGAATTGGCGCTCGATCCCCGTGCGTTTGATTTCGACCATCCGGTCCATCGTCGTCCCAACTACCATTTTGGCACCTGGGATCCCCATCATATCGACAATCGGGGCTACTACCGCCGCTACGTTCTTCAGCAAGTGACGGTCGACGCGCTCCTGACGCGGGTGACGGACACGAAGGATCTGCCCCGAGATGAGCTGCTGTTCGAGGCCGGCGCGGTGCTGGCAGGAACGGTGCTTATGGGCTCGGGCGTCAGCGGGGACCGGCCCGAGGCGCACGACTCGACCACGAGTTTGGCCACACTGCTGCCCCACATCGCCGCCTATCGCGACGACTTCTACGATCAGCTGATGAGTCGTCTGGGACCGGTTCACGGCAAGCGGCTTCGCGAAGAGGCGAGGATGTTGCGACAGCCCTTTGCGGGGGCCCGACACGACTTGAATCATCGCCTGGCCCAGCAGCGAGCGCGTCAGTTGCAGCACGTCCACTTGTCCCGTCTCTACGCCCGGATCGGTTACACGAAAGCGGCCGCAGAGCAGGCGCAGATCGTGCCGGTAGCCTCCGCCCGAATGACCTGCGAGATCGATTGCGGACTGACCGCCGCCCACTTAGCGGCAGACCAAGGACGTTTGGAAGAGGCGGCGCAGCGGATCCCGGAGATCGAGGACCTCCTCCATCGAGCCATCGAGTGCGGTGCCCTGGCCGATCCCTGGAACATCCTCGGATTCGGCGGACAGTTCAGCCTCTTTCCCGCCATCGAGAACACGATCCACGATCACCGGATCGACGATCTGATCGACCTGATCAACGACGTGTTCGATCTGTATGCGAGGCTGGAGAAAGAGGCGGCGGCTACGGGGAATATGGAGTTGCAGCGGCGTCTGTCGCTCCATCTGGAATCGCTCGCCGCTTGGTGGGACCAGTTTGCCAGCACGGAGGTATCGGAGATTGACGGCCTTTCCGGACGGGAAATGTCGGAATCGGCCGACCAGGTGGCCACGGCGTTGGCGGCTTGGCGCGAGGCCGGTACCTCGGCGGGCGACGTTGCCTTCTGGCAACAGCACGTGGAGCACTTCCGTTCCCCCAAGGCATACGCGTTGGTGGTCGAGTCGCTCCTGGATCGCGGCGACATGGTAGCCTCGATGGGCCTTCTCATGCACTGGCTCAACTCGGCGTCGGAAGTGCCGCTCGCGGAAAGCGACTACTCCTTCCACCTCCTAACGCCCCAGTGGATGGGCCAGTTATGGTACGGCGGGAAGGCCGACGACGATGCGGGCCGAGCCGAATCGCCTGAAGCGTGGGCCATGTCGAAAAAATTCTTCGATTACCTGGAAGCCAACGCCCTGGACTACTGGAGCATCCCCCAGTTGGACCTTTTCGAAGCCGATCTTGCCGCGGAGGAAGAAGCGGAACCGATCGACGAGGAGGACGAAGAAGACGACGAAGACAGCCTCTTCAGCGCGGCCTACGAGAATGTCAGCTATCGGGACACGACGGACGACGGTTTCGACAGCGAGTTGCTCGACTCGGGTGAATCGATCAGCGACTACGAACTGACGGCCGAAGCCGACCGGATTGCAGACCGGCTGGCCTTCCACGTAACGCTGGCGAGCCTGTGGAAAATGGCAGCCGTTGCCCCCGCCGAAGACGCATCGGAGCGGGACGAGGTTCTGGCCGGATGGCTGGAGCAGGCCGAGGCCAATCGAGCCCGGTTGCTGGATCTGCTGCGGATGGCGCACCGCTATCAGATTCCTGCTCCCCGGGGCACACACGAATCGCTGGTTGAATTCGATCAGCGTCGAAGCGTCAAGGAGTTCCTTCTCGATCGGATCATCTCGGCATGCGTGGAGACGGCCGACGCGTCCCGTTTGTTGGCAGCGGCGATCGGGCAGGAACGTTCGACGGTCAAGCCAGCCTCGTGGGAAAACCAAGCCGATTCCGTGCTGCGAGCCCTCTATCGAGGCGACTATTCCAGGGTGAAACAGCTCTGGCTCCCGCTCCTGGAGGCCTTGGCAGAGGAACGACTTCTCTACGTGCCGACGGCGCGGGGGGGAGTTCCGCAAGACATTTTCTCGTCGCGATCGCTCCAACGAGTCCTCGTGCGATTCCTCGACCATCTGCCTCGGATGGGCCTGATTACCGAAACGTTCCAGTTGTTGAAGACGGTTCATCACATGGAACGATCCCATCCGGTCGGTCCGGGAGCGATTACCGAATTCGATCGCCTCTTTGACATCGGCTGCCGGGGAATCGTCCGCTGCATCGTGCTCTCCTCGGCCAAATGGCCCGTGTCGGGCTCAAAACGTGCTGCCGCTCGCGAGAAAAAATTGATCGACTGCCTGGAGAAGGTCGCCGAGATGCTTCTGCGCAGGTGGCTGGCGCACAGCCGAGCCATTCGGATCTCCGTGCTGGAAACGCTGGGTCGGGAGGAACGTTGGGAGCTGCTCAAGCAGTTCATCCAGAAATACGGCGGGGACCTGTTCACCCAACAGTTCATGAACCTGGGCAATCTTCGCGCGATCTTGCAGCAGGGCGCAGACGACTTCATTGCCGCCCTGGAAGAGGAAGAGATTCCTCTTGGGCTGCTGGACGACCTGGACCGCCAGATCAGCCGCCAGGAGGCCGTGCGGCACCTGGAACTCACGATCGAGGCGGTTGTCGAGAACTATTCGGTTTACGTGGACTACAACAGCACGACCACCCAGTCGGATCACGGCGAGTTGCTCTACACGCTGCTCGACTTCCTGCGACTTCTGGCCAGCTACGACCGGGTCGCCTGGAATCTCCGCCCCATCGTGCTCGCGCACGACGTCCTGATTCGCGAAGGGCTCGACAGCGCCGCCACGCTCTGGCGAGATGCCGTCCAGAAACGAAGCGAGGCGGTGGCCGAACAGAATCTCCAACGCTACGAACAGCTCGTGAGCCGATACGGAATGCGTTTGCCGAGCGTTGCGGAGCGCCTGGGGGAGCGATTCATACGGCCGCTGGAAATCGACCGGCTTCGCGCGTTGGTTCGACCCGCCATGGAGAGCGTGAGTGAGGCGGAGTCTTCTCCGGCCTTCGATCTTCTCAATCGGGAGGTGGGCCGGTTCACTGCCCAACCGGCGGGCGTCGGATTCGAAGTGCCGCCCTGGATCGACGCCCTGGAAGAGGAGGTGGAAAGGGCCCGGCAGGGGGAAACGGATGATGTTCCCGTGTTGGATGCGGCGCCGCAGATCAAGCAGGAACTGCTCTCACTGGACGAAATCATGATCCAGCTCGACGCGTGGCAACAGCTTCTGGACTGAGGCGGTGCCACTCTGGCCCGAGGGGAACGTGGAGCCCGAGCCGCTCGCGGGTCGCCTCAATCGGGCCGATGGGCTGAATTGACTTCGGTCGGGGAAGCATCTAAGATCGAAACCAGCAACCGATTGGACGGGACTGCGGCAGAGACGCGGTTTCGAAGTCACGGCGCCGGTTCAGGGCAAGCGGGTGTCGGAGGGCAGGAACCACCGTTTCAAGGGGCGGGCACTGCTCGCTTCCTCTCAGTCAAAGTCCCAAGTCCTCGCAGGCTTGGGTTGGCGAAAAACGTTTCTTTGGCGGGCGAGCAGCCACAATCATGCCGAAGGTCACCGTCACGTGTCCACGATGCCTCGTTCAGTACAATGTGGACGAGGCCCACTTGGGAAAAACCGGGCACTGCAAGAAGTGCGACACGACCTTCCTGCTCACATGCCTGGTCGACACAGCCACGAAAACCCAGCTTTTCCCGGGTGCCCTTTCGGGCCACCGTGCGCCCCACCAGGTCGTTTACGCGGAAGAGACTCCCGAGATCTGGAACGTGGGCGAGGTCATTCTGGACGCCTACGAGGTCAAGCCCCTCAAGGCCGGCTTCGATCCGGGTAAGCACTATGCCGAGGGCGGCATGGGCCTCGTCTACCGCGTTCGCCATCGCGGCTGGGACCTCGATCTGGCCCTCAAACGCCCCAAGCGAGAAACCTTCCAAACGGAACGAGGGAAGGAAAACTTTGAACGGGAATGCACCACCTGGGTCGAGCTCGGGTTGCACCCGAACATTGTGAGTTGCTACTACGTGCGGCGAATCGGCGATATCCCCATGGTCTTCGCCGAGTTCGTCGAGGACGGGAGTCTCGACGACTGGATCGAAAACCGAATGCTCTACCAGGGGGGCCCGGAAGAGAGCCTGCGCCGGATCCTCGACATCGCCATCCAGTTTGCCTGGGGACTGGAATACGCCCATGAAAACCGCCTGATCCACCAGGACGTGAAACCGGACAACGTCATGATGGATGGCGGTGTTGCTAAGGTCACGGACTTCGGCCTGGCCAAGGCTCGCGTGGCAGCCGGTGAGTACGTGCCAGGCGCCATGCAGCGCAGCATGTTCGTCAGTTGGGGCGGCATGACCCCGGCCTTCTGCTCCCCCGAACAAATTGAGGCGGCCTTGCAGGTCAAGTCGGGAGTCGACGATCGCGGCCGGACCCACCTGACACGGAGAACCGACATCTGGTCCTTCGGCGTCAGCCTGCTGGCCATGTTCATGGGAACGGCCCCGTGTAGTGGGGGTGGCCACACGGCGGGCAAAGTCCTCAAACACTATCTCGCCAATCCCCCCAAAAGCGATATCCTCCCGCCCCTGCCGCCCTCGGTGTCCGATCTCCTCATCGGCTGCTTCCGCAATAACCCCAAGGATCGCCCCCAGTCGATGACCGAGATCGTGGAGGTTCTCCAGCGAATCTACCGAAACGAGTTCGGAACGGCCTACCCCCGTCAACGCCCCGTAACCACCCAGCTCAAGGCCGACACGCTCAACAATCGCGCCGCCTCGCTTCTCGACCTGGGCAAGGTCCAGGAGGCCGCAAAATGCCTGGAAGAGGCCTGGGAATTGCACCCCTGGCAGCCCCAGGTCGCCCACAATCGTGGACTCCTCCTGTGGCGTACCGGCCAGATCACCGACCGAGATCTGATCCTCCACTTGGAGGAACTCTGCCGGACCCGCCCCCTCGATTGGGAAGCCGCTTATTCCATGGGACAGGTCCAGTTGGAACGAGGAGAGATCAAACAGGCCCTCAAATCGCTGGAACAGGCCGTCGGCCTTGGGGGACGCTTTGAAGTCCAGGCCACCCTCGATGAAGCGCGGACGCTCGTCGCCCTGGCCCCCCGATGCGTTCGAACCTTCACCGAGTTGCCTCGGAATGCGTTGCACGTCTATCTCAGTTCAGACGGACGCTGGGTTCTTGCGCAGATCGACGAGGAATCGCTCTGCCTGTGCAACGCGTTGACGGGACAACTTGCCGTCACCTTCCACGCCACGGGAAGCAAGATCTCGGCCGGTGCGGTCAGCTCCGACGGCCGCTGGAAGCTGTCCTCCGAGAACGATCGCACCCTGCAACTCTGGGACCTGACGAAAAATCGAAAAGTTCGATCATTCCGGACCATCACCTGGGGAACGGAGCAACGGGCCGTCGGCGGCGACGGGAACCTGGAACTCTCGGCAACCGATGATTTTTCGATTGTCTTAAAGGATCGCCATACGGGTGATTTGTTGCAGGCCTTCTGGGGGCATACCGACAAGATCAACACGGTCTGCCTGAGCGTCGATCGAGATTGGGTCGTGTCGGGTGGCAATGATCGAACCCTGAGAATCTGGGAAGTTGCATCGGGAAGATGCCTTCGCACCTTCAAGGCCCACGCCGGCGCGGTCCGCACAGTCTACCTGGCAGAAGACGGTCGTTGGGCCCTTTCGACGGGCCTGGATCGAACGCTCAAGCTTTGGAACCTGGAACTGCTGCGCGACAGGGCTCGCCGCTTCGTCTCCCCCACCGCCCTGTGCCATATCACCAGTTCCGAGGAAGCTGGCCGTGCCCAGGCCGACTTCGCGGAGTTGTGCGAGCAAGCCAGGCAAGCGGCCGGCCTGGGCGACTACGACGAGGCTCTCGAACGAATCCGCGAAGCTCGAGGCCTTCCCGGATACGAGGTGGGTCGCGAAGCCCTCGATCTTTGGGCCATGGCTGGACGCCACAGCCGGCGGAAGTACTTTCTCGACGCCTGGTCGGTTCAGACCTTCGACGGCCATAGCAAGGACGTCCACGCCGGCGTCCTCAGCACTGACGGGCGACTTGTCGTCTCGGCCAGTTGGGATAACACCGTCCGCGTCTGGGAAAGCGATACGGGACAGTGCCTCTGGACGCTGGAGGACCACACGGACTCGGTTCGCTCGGTCTCCCTCGACGCCAGCGGAACGCGTGCCTTGTCCGGAAGCTGGGACAAAACGCTGCGTCTTTGGGACGTAGAAAACGGCGTTTGCCTCAAAGTCCTTAAGGGCCACGGCAACTGCGTCACCTCGGCCCATCTCAGTTCGGACGGGCACCGTGCCCTTTCGGGAAGTTGGGATCAGCGAATCCGACTCTGGGACGTCGAATCGGGCACCTGCCTGCAATCCTTCACCGGACACCAGAGCCATATCAACGCGGTCTTTCTCAGTTCCCACGGACTCTGGGCCCTGGCAGGTAGCGAAGACCGCACGGCAAGGCTCTGGAACCTTGCCACCGGGGAGTGCCTGCGGAGCTTCCAGGGCCATGCGGATTGGATCAACTCCGTCGCACTCAGCCCCAATAACCGCATGGCGCTCACGGGCGCCAAGGATTGGACGGCCCGACTCTGGGACGTTACCTCCGGCGCCTGCAAACTGATTCTCAAAGGGCATGAAGGCCCCGTAACGTCTGTTTGTTTCAGTTCCGACGGCCGTTGGGCCCTGACTGGTAGCAAGGACCGTACCGTCAGGCTCTGGGAACTCGAACGGGGAACCTGCGTTCACGTCTTCGAAGGACATGCCGGCGGCGTCAATTCCGTCTTTCTGAGTCCGGACTGCCGCTGGATGCTCTCCGCTGGTGAAGACTGGTGCCTTCGCCTCTGGCAGCTCGATTGGGAATACGATTTCCCCGGCTGGAAGGACTGGGACGATGCCGCTCGCCCGTTTCTTGAAACCTTCCTGGTCATGCGAACCCCCACGAATAACAACGGGGAGACCACGGGCGGGCCCCTTGAATGGAATTCGGTCGAATTTCACGGACTGATGCGCGAGCTGCAGAACCACGGGCTCGGCTACCTTCGTGCCCAAGAGGTGCGTCATGAACTCGAACGCATGGCGATGGCTTGGGAAGGTCCACCGCAGTTGCCCGAAGCACGCGACAGAAGTAAACTAAATTCTCGGAATTCATCGTGAGACGGCCTGCCTTGACCTGTCCCCCCCCCCCTTGGCTGCGGCCACGGTCAGCTCCGACAACAACACCCCCGATGAATTCCAGGAATCTTCCCACGAGATTTCCTCGTGCCCAAAACACTCTTAATCCTCGCTTGGCAAATTGACTTCGATGAACAACATGGACGATGCGGAAGACGCTCGCAGCGGCCCCATTTCGGGCGTCGATCTCCAGGCAGCATTGGCCATGGCCGGCGGCGATATCCATCTGCTGCGCGATCTGGTCCGGGCGTTTCTCGATGAAGTCCCCCGCCTCCTGGATACACTCCGACGAGCTGTCGCGCAACGGGAGGCCCAGTCGGTTCAAGCCGCGGCCCACAAGCTCCAAGGGGTCATGCGCTGCCTGCATTTCGATCGAGCTCTGCATCAAACGCGAACGCTTGAGTTCCTGGCCGAAGGCGAGGCCGACTGGCCTGCCCTGGAAGCGACGGAGACCGAGTTGAAGACGACGATCGACACGGCCATGGACGCTCTCTCGCAATTTCTGGACGGCAACACGTAGTCACTTCATGAGGGGACGTCCGGGGCTAGCCCCCCCTCCCCCCCTGGCAAGCAAGGTGCTTGACACCTATTTCGTCTCTCGCTAAGGTCATCACAGGGTAGTTCTGGCACCCCCGGAAGGCCGAGTGTTTCTTTCCCTTGCGGGAGGCAGGCAGTCGTCTGATGGGGGGGTCTCCAGGATTGGCGAGCTTCACGCTTTTTCTTCTGCGGTGGGATTCCGAAGAACTGTGCAAAACACCAACATCCCTGCGCTCTTCCTAGAGCCGCTAACGGAGCAAACGGTCGAGTGTCCTCCATGCCCTGGGAGACTCCCCTGTTCTGTTGGAACCTCTCTAGAATCCCTGAACCTCTTGAAAGGATCTCCATGATGAAAGGTCGAGACACATGGCTCCTCATGATCTTGTGACGGGGCGGCAGAAGCGGACCAGGTCCGCGGTCCGGAGTGTCTCCGGGCTCCGCCCAAGCGAGAAGGCCGGTCAGACGGCGTCTCTAATCAATCGCGATCGAGGCTTCACCTTGGTCGAGCTTCTGGTGGTCATCGCGATCATCGGAATCCTTATTGCCCTCCTGTTGCCGGCCGTCCAGGCGGCACGCGAGGCGGCGCGGCGAATGCAATGTACGAACAACCTGAAGCAGATTTCGTTGGCCGCCCATCAGTACCACGACATGGCCGGGACCTTTCCGCCCGCCTTTCTTTCGGGCTGGAATTTCACAACGCCCAAGGTCCGGAAACGAGGCTTCAGCCTCTATATCCACCTGCTGCCCTTCATTGAAATGGGCAGTCTCTATGACCAGTGGGATTTCAGCGATCCCGATAATGCCTTTGTGGGCGACATGGATTCGCTGGCGGCCAAGGGCCCGAACCTGCTGTGTCCCTCCGAGCCGGAAAGCGAGAACCCTCTGGATTACGGGAAGAAGCACATCCAAGGCGTGGAGATGCCGCCGCGCCATATCAAGGTGACCAGCTACTGCGGCAATGCGGGCACTCGCTCTTACCATCCCGACTCGGGATTCCTGCAAGCCGACGGCATCTTCTTCATGACCGGGCCGGATTCGCAACCCAAGGCGAACCAGGAGCCCGTGTGCTTCGCGGACATCACGGACGGCGCGAGCAACACGCTCTTCTTCGGGGAACGATCCCGTTGGGATCCCAACTACAACACCTTTGCCGATCAGGGCTGGGACTGGGCCCTTCGATTTTACGGGAACTGGTGCGGCGCCAGCCGGCTCGTGGTGTCGCACAACACCCTCAGCAGCTATTCGCCCATCAATTACCGCCTGCCGTTCAACTACGAGAACCGAGCCTCGGCAAGTCCGCCCGCCAATTCGGCCGACGACTTTGAGTACTACATTGACATGCGGCTCTGCGCCTACGGGAGCAGTCACCCGGGCGGGGCAAACATCTCGCTCGCCGACGGCTCCGTGCGCTTCTTTTCCGAAACGATTCCCATGGCCACCTTGCGGGCCTTGAGCACTCGCAGCGGCGGGGAAGCGGAGGTGGCGCCATGAAAACACCGCGTCGTCGAGCCCCCGTCTGCCTCCTGCTGCTCGCAGTATTTGTGGCTGGTTGTGGCGACAAGCCGCTGCCGGCCACCGTGGAAGGAACGCTGCAGATGAAGGGCAAACCGCTGGACAACTGCCTGGTCACCTTCTTTCCGGAGTCGCCGGCAGACGAAGGAGGCAGTCCGCACTGCACGGCTCTTACAGACGAGATGGGAACCTTCGTCCTGCACAGCGCCGATCAGCGCGAGGGGGCCTCGCCGGGTAAGCATCGGGTGACCGTGCAGGACATGTCGGTCTCGACCGGCGTCCGCCGCCGCGACCACGGCACAATCGACATGGAAGAAGACGACCAGCCCCCGCCTCCGGTTCGCCGCAGCCGGGTCTCGAAACGCTATCTTTCGATCGAGAGCACGCCGCTGCGCGTTGAAATCGCACCGGGGCATCAGACCATCGAGCTAGAGGTGAAATAGGCCCCCTGCCGAAGATCGCCCCGGAAGTGCGAGCCGTTCACGGTTGGAAGACCCGCGAACGGCTCGCATCTTCATCTCGGGAAGAGCCCGCTACCTCTCCGGCCTGGGTTTGTCTCTTTCCGGAGCCGGACGGCGCCCGCGCAATTCTCTCATGATCGCCTCATGCGCCGCACGAAGCTCCTGCAGACCTTGCCTCAGTTCTTCATTCTCCCGTCGCAGGTCCGCAATTTCCCCGCGAAGCTGATCGACCACCTCGCCCTCCGGTCGTGGTTCGCCGATTCCGTGCTCCCGTCGGATCTGCTCGATCTGGCGGGCGAGATCTTCTGCCGGCTCATGGAATCCGGCGGCGTGGAGATTCTCCATGGCCGCGTGAAGATGGTCGAGCTGGACCTGTAACTCGGCCGGAACTTCGGGGCGTCCTTCTTCACGCCCCGCGTCGAGACGCCGGTGCAACTGCTGCAATTCGCGTTCAACCCGTTCGGCCGCGTCGTGACGTCCCGCCTCGCGCAACTCGACGAGCTCTCTCTCAAGGGCTTCGATCCGCTCGACGGCCTCGGGCCGCCCGGGATGCTCGCGACCGCTCACCTCCGCCAGCCGTACGCGAAGCTCGCGCATTTCCCGCTCCAGACGTTCAACCTCTTCATGCTTGCCGGCACGAGCAAGTTCGGCGACCTCCCGGCCGATCTGTGAGATCCGTCCGAGAATTTCTCTGCGCTCCGGATTGTCGCGATCCGGTTCGGCTCGCATTCGATTGCGTTGCTCGCGCAACTCATCCATGGCCCGCTCCAATTCGGCGTTGCGGCGCCCGGCGTTTTCACGATGTTCGGCCAATTCGCGGTCGAGGTTCTCCAATCGCTCTACCTGTTCGGCTCGGGCATGCCTGGCCTCTTCCATCTCCCGGGCGAGTTGCTCCGCCCTTTCGCCGCCCTCGTTATCTGGATGCTCTTTCTTGATTGCGACGAGCTTGCGTTCGAGCTCTTCAAGATGCTTGATGACGTCGTCGTGCTCCCTTTTCGTCTTCTCGACGGCCTCGGTCAGTTCACGTTCGACTCGCTGGGATTCCCTCGCCACCTTGGCCTTTTCGCGTGCGACTTCTTCCGCTTCGCGACGAAGACCTTCGCGAGCCCGTTCCGCTCGCTCATCCCGCTCCCGTTCGGGGCGTGGACGAGCGTCCGGGTCGCGTGGCGGACGCTCCCGGCGATCGCCGCGCATCTCACGCTCTTCTCTCTCCCGCTCCCCGCGATCGGCGAGCAGAATCGGATCGGCGGGCGAGCCTTCGGCCAGTTGCGGCGGCTTGGGCGGAGACGCAGCCCCGTCGTCGGCCGGAGCTTCCCCGCCCAAAGGACCGAGGAAGGCGGTGAGTGCAGCGGCTGCAAGGGACTGCCGCCAAGATAGTCTCAGCACGTTCATCGTTTCATCTCCCTTCGCAAAAGACGCCTTCGGGCGAGCCCAAAGGGTGCATGAAATGGTCACAACCATCAGCAATAAGACGGCAACCGGCCGGGCCATCCTCGACGCGGATCTCGCGGGCAAGCGGACTGGCCGGTCCTCAAGGTTCATGAGTTGTTGCACGCGTTGCGCCAAGCCTGAACGCAAGCCCGGCCCCTGCGCCGCCACCCAACCGAGTCGCGGCCTCTTGACCAAGCGGCGTCCCAACTGGACGAGGCAGTCGGCAAGCGCCTCGGGGCCGTCGGGAACGAGCACGCTCGCCTCGTCCGCCGCCTGCTCCGAAGCGGTCGCCAATCGCCAGCGTGCCACGTGAACAAGCGGGTGCCACCAGAGCAGCGTCCCAACGAGGTCGCCCAGAAACAGCCAAGCCGGATCTCCCCCTGCCAGGTGCGCCACTTCGTGGGCCAAGATCGCCTGTTGTTGGATCGGAGAAAATCGATCCGGAAAATCGGAGGGCAAAAGGACGGTAGGACGAAACGTTCCGAAAGCCACCGGCGCGGCAAGATCCGCGGCCGTGCAGATCCGAACCGAGCGTTTCATACCAAGTTGCGTCCGCAACTCCTCCACCAGGCGATTCAGCTCCGCCGAGTCAGTCGGGCGCCAACGGCGACGCAAGCCGAAGAGCCGCCACCGAGCAAGCAACATGCGAGCGGTGAAGAAGACGATTCCGCCAACCCATAACGTAAGAATGGCACCGGTTGCGAGCCCCTGAATCGACGGCCCAGCCTTCATCGGGGGAAGAACCGGCGGCGCCGACTCGACTCCAGCCTCCATCGCGAAAATTGAGATTTCCGGGAACGAAGCCGACAAATACTCGCCTTGTGTCGCAATATCAGCGTCTTCCGGCCAAATACGGGATGCACCGTCCGCGAGCAAAATCGACGCGTGCTCGTGAGCGGGCGCAGGAAGCGTCTCCACGGGCAACGGCTCTTCCGGCAAAGGGAAGGTCCGCGACAGATCCAAAGCCACGTAGCTCGACTCCCCTGCCGTTGGAGTTCCCGTCTCCTCGACGCCGGACCGGGCCAGCAAGGTCGACGCGGCCTGCCCTGCCCCGCTCACTTCCAGGGCAACCAACCCAGCTATGGCCAGCAGGACTGACTGCCAGAGCACCCGCCGCATGGCAACCCGGTGGAGATACCTTTCGCCGACGTACGCCAGAAGCACCGCCACCGACACCCCGAGCGTCAAGACGGACAGCAGACGCACGACCGACAGAATGGCGTGATCGGGAAGCATGTTCATGGCCTCCACCTGCCTAACGCTTTCTTTTCTTGGATTTCCGCTCGCGAATCATCCTTTCCAACTGGGCCAACTCGCTCTCGTCGACCTCGCGTGTTTGAAGCAGATGGCTAACCGTCCGGGCCAGGCTGCCTTCAAAAACACGGTCCACGAGATCGTCAGCCATGCTCCGCGTCACGTCGTCCTGGTCGACGGCAGGGCGATAAATGAAGCGTCGCTCCTCGGTCTCGTGGTCGACGAGGCCCCGGTCCTCCATTTTTCGCAACATGGTCGCCACAGTCGTATAGGCCAAGTCGCTGCCGTCCAGCCTGTCTCGAACCTCGCCCACGCCCAAAGGCCCCCAACGCCAGAGGACGCGCAGGATCCGTAATTGCAGATCCCCCAGGCGAAAACTGCTTCCTTCACTCATAACCCCAAACCTCCTTCGGGACAACTACCGCGGTAATACTACCGAAGTAGTCAACGAGAGTCAAGCGTTTTCTGTCGCAGGGTTAAGGGTTCAGGGTTCAGCAGACAACCTGGCTGGGAGCGACCCCTGATCCCTGGCCTCTTGAAAACGTTTGATACGGGGCAACCATCTCTATTGCGCCATTTCGTGTCGCCGCGCTGCGCGGGCTTCAGCAGCGGCGTTCTGCCTCAGAGTTCACGGGCTTGCGCCGCGTGGCTACCAACGTTTCGCCGCGCTGCGCGGGCTTGCCAGCGAAAAAAGCCCGCGCAGCGGTGCGATACGATTGTAGCCCCAGGCGTGAGCCTGGGGAGAAGTGGTAGCGAAGCAAGCGAAAAGCCCGCGCAGCGCGGCGACACAACGGTGTTGCGTCCCCCACTCGTGCCAGCCTGTCTTTCGGAGTTTTCAATAGCCCCCTCCCCCTCGCTCGCTACACTCGCTGCGGAGGGAGTTGTTACACGCTGAAGCCTGGACTCCAACAATCCTGCTTCCTGAACCCTGACGACAGCGACACGTGGTCACTACGGCCACCCTTTAGGCTTCTACTTGCGACTGCACCTGCCCTGTCTCGTTTGCACAAGATCCCGACTCACCAGGCGAAATCCCCATACCTTGCCGCTTCTACGCGGCACGTCCCGGAAGACCGGCCAGACCCCTTTGCAGCGGGATAGACCTGTTTGTTGGGATACGAGACACTGGCGGCGAATGCTCGATTTTCCCGGCCAATACGCACCATCAACCATTCTCACCATGACCGCATCACGAAATCTGCTCCTCACAGCCTTGACCCTCGCCGTCACTTCCATCACCTCGGCAAGCGCAGCCGACGGGCTGCCGGCCACACGCGAGTTCGAAATTAGAAACAACCGAGCCTACCTGGACGGACAGCCCGTGAATCTCTGGGGCCTGCGCTGTGGAAACGCGCTGTACAGCACGGTCGTGACCGAACGTCACATCCGCAATCTCGACAACATGGCGGCCCACGGGATCAACACGATCGGCGTATACATTCAAGGCAGCAATACGGGCTGGCCCGATCCCCAGCGGGGGCGAAACGGGTTCACGCGCGACGGCAGGCTCCGTCCGGAGGTTGCATCGCAATTGGAAGAACTGATTCGCGAGGCAGATCGTCGGGGCATGGTGGTCATGGTGGGCCTGTTTACACCCCGCAAGGACCAGGAATTCTACGACGAAGCCGCGATTCGCCAGGCCGTCGAGCAGACCGCCGCATTTCTGCGCGAGCGCAAGCTGCGGAACGTCTTTGTGGACATCATGCACGAGTACAGCCATCCGGAGCGGATCGACCACCCGATCTTTCGGGAGCCGGACGGGGCTGCGAAAAAGGCGAAATTGACCGCCTGGTTCAAAGCCGTGGCGCCGCACATCGAGGTGGGAATCTGCCCCGACATCAAGTCGGGCACGGCCGATTCCTATCCCGGCATGGAAGTGCGCATCATTCAGAAACAGATGCCGATCCCGACCGATGGTTTCGTCGTCAATGTGGAGACGAAGCGTCAGGATGCCTACCAGAACGACGGCATCTTCAATCAGACGAACCTCGACTACATCTTCGCCGATTGCCGACGATTCAAGGAAGCGCCGAATGCGGCGATGCTGTTTCACGCCGGATTTATCCAGGGAATCACGAACTACAGCGGCACCGCGCCCCACGCCGAGATGGGCGGCTACGGCACGGGCTCGCGCGATCGGGGCGTACGGTTCTATTATGAATGGGTTCGCGACAACGTGGGCCGGTGGGAGTATCCGAATCATGTGCCGGTGGAGGCCGGCAAGTAGCATCGCGGCCAAGCCCAGGGGCTTCGTGCTCGTTGGCGATGCGGATCAGGTGGATCTTGAATCTTCAGAGGGGAACGATGGTTGACAAGCTTCAGAAGAGACGACGTCCTTGCGCTTTCACGTTGGTCGAGTTGCTGGTGGTCATCGCCATTATCGGCATCCTCATCGCGCTGTTGTTGCCGGCCGTTCAGGCCGCGAGAGAGGCGGCGCGGCGGATCAAGTGTTCGAACAATCTCAAGCAATTGGCTTTGGCCATTCACAATTATGAAAGCACCTACAAGAGGCTCCCCCCCGGGGCCCTCGTGCGGCAGCAGACCGATGGCTCCTACTGGACGGGCTACCTGGGCCCCCACGCCCGAATCCTGTCGTTCATCGAAATGAACACCGTGACCGAGGCCATGGACATCAATGCCGGCTACGCCGATTTGGCCAACACCGAAGCCGTAGGTCGCGTGATCGAGGGTTTCCTTTGTCCGAGCGAGATCAACCGGGATCCGGTGAATCACTCAAAGTTCGGCCTGATCGGAGGCGTGAGTTACGGCTTCTGCATGGGCGACTGGTATGTATGGAACGGGTTCAGCACGCCTTGCCCGCGAACGCGATCGGCTTTCGGAATCAACTTCAGCCGCCGCTTCGCCGATTTCACGGATGGGCTCAGCAACACGCTGATCCTGTCGGAGGTCAAGAACTACCAGGTGACGATTCGGGATTGCGGCCCCTTTTCGATCATCAACGATCCGAACGATGTGCCCCCGCCGACGGCCGATCCGCTGACGGTCTGTCCGGAATACGAGGGAACCGGCTGCAAGGTCTTCACCAAGGCCCACACCCAGTGGGCCGAGATGTCGGTCCATCACAACGGGTTCACGACCGCCTGGCCTCCGAACAAGGTCACGCCGGGAGGGCCCGACCTGAGCGAGCCCGACGTGGACGTGCTCAGCATGCGGGAACGTAAGGGCGGCCCCTCCTTCGCCGCCATCACATCGCGGAGCTACCATCCGGGCGGAGTGCAATCCGCCTTGGGCGACGGCTCCGTACGATTCGTCTCGGAAACGATCGACGGCGCCGTCTGGCGGTCCCTGGGAACCGTGGGGGGCGGCGAGTTGGTTCCCGGCGACGTCCTTTGAGCGGATCGTCGGGCAGCGAGGCGGGACGCGACCAGCGTGCCGCGTCTCAGTCGACCTCCAGGGCCTTCTTGGCCTTCTTGACGTCGTCGGTCGCAAAGGCCAGTTCCAGCAGATCGTCGGCAAAGCCGATCACGTAGATCGCGTCCAGATTGACCCCGGCATCGGCCAGTTTGGCCAGAACGTTGGTCAGTTCACCGGCCTGATTCTCAAGCAGCACGGTCGCCAGTTCCTCTTCCTCGAAGCGGACATTGGCCGAACTGAAGGCGTTTCGGGCCCCGTCAATGTCGTCCGGGATAATCCGAACCAGGGCCCGATTGTCGACGTGAATCGCCGTCAGAGACCGGATGTTGACCCCTTGAAGCGAAAGGGCGTTCGTCACGTCGGCCAGTTCGCCCGGCCGATGGGACAGAGTGATCACAAAATCTCGCATGGGTACTCTCCCTCCACATGAGACGGACCGTGCGTTATCGCCGAGCGGTCTCAATTCTCGTCTTCTGCCGGCCCAGCCTCAACCCGCCCAATCGGGCTACCTTCGAACAACGGGATAACCGGCAGCCCAGAGTCGCCATTCCTCCCACGCAAGCCTTTTCCCATGGGGCTCGTCCGGCTATCATCGAAAAGCATTCCCGATGCTCCGTACAGCTTAGGATTTCGGCGCCGGAATGTTGGAGTCCACGCTTTAGCGTGCGAAAGACAGCCTAAAGGCTGGACTCCAACAAATGGCCGCCCCCTGACACCTGCACGACTCCAATCGCCCCCCAATAACCCACCTTCGGAACCACACCATGACTCGTTCTTCATTTGCCGCGATCCTTCTCCTCCTCCTCGCCGCGCCGGCTTCGGCCCAGGACGACCTTCTTCTGGCTGATTTCGAAGGGACCGACTACGGCGATTGGACGGTCGAGGGCGAGGCCTTTGGCCCCGGGCCGGCCCAGGGAACCCTCGACCACCAGATGAACGTAAGCGGTTACCGTGGCAAGGGGCTGGTCAACAGCTTCTTTGGCGGTGATCGTGCAACAGGCTCGCTCACTTCGCCGAGTTTCGAGATCGAGCGGAAATTCATCAATTTCCTGGTCGGAGGTGGCGGCTACGAGAACGAGACGTATCTGTGTCTCCTTGTTGACGGCAAGCCCGTCCGAACAGCCACCGGCCCCAATACGGCCCCCGGCGGCTCGGAGGCCCTTAACTGGCGCACCTGGGACGTGACCGACCTGGCCGGCGCCACGGCCGTGATCCGGATCGTCGACGTGAGAACCGGCGGCTGGGGCCACATCAACGTGGACCACATCGTGCAAAGCAATCGCACGATGGCCCTCTCTCCGGAAGAACTCCAGAAGACGATCCTGCTGGAGAAGAACTACCTCAACCTTCCGATCAAGAACGGGGCCCCCAAGCGGCGCATGGAACTGGTGGTCGACGGCAAACCCGTCCGAATTTCGAACGTCGAGATCGCCCCCGACGAACCCGACTGGTGGGCCCCCGTCGAAATCAGCCAGTTCCGGGACAAGCAGGCCGTCCTCAAGTTTGACGCTCTGGAGCGGGGAACGGGCGGACTGAACCTGGTCGACCAGACGGACCAGATCAAGGGTCACGAATCCCTCTACGACGAACCGCTCCGCCCCCAGTTCCACTTCAGCCAGCAGCGGGGCTGGAACAACGATCCCAACGGCATGGTCTACTACGACGGTGAGTATCACCTCTTCTTCCAACACAACCCCTACGGCTGGGGTTGGGACAACATGCACTGGGGCCACGCCGTGAGCCGCGATCTGGTTCACTGGCAGCAACTTCCCGAAGCCCTCTACCCCTGGAGCCAGGCCGTCAAGCACTGCTTTTCCGGCAGCGGCACGATCGACGAGAACAACACCGCCGGCTTCCAGAAGGGCAAGGACAAGACGATCATCGCCACCTTCACCGACACCGGCTGCGGCGAGGCGATCGCCTACAGCAACGATCGGGGGCGGACCTTCACCTACTACGAAGGCAACCCCGTGGTCGAGCACCAGGGCCGCGATCCCAAGGTCTTCTGGTACGAACCCGGCGGACACTGGGTAATGGCGGTCTACGATGAAGAAGGCCCGGACAATGATCGCAAGCGCCGAATCGCCTTCTACAACTCGGCCAACCTCAAGGACTGGACGCTGCAGAGCAAGCTGGACGGCTTCTTCGAGTGCCCCGAAATCTTCGAACTACCCATCGACGGCGACAAGGCCAATACCCGTTGGGTGGTCTTGGCCGCCGACGCAAAGTACGTGATCGGCCACTTCGACGGCAAGACCTTCACGCCGGAGCACGAGGGCAAACACCAGGTGCACTGGGGTCGCTACTACGCCTCGCAGACCTTCGATCGCACGCCCGACGGACGCCGCATCCAGATCGGCTGGGCCCGGATCGACATGAAGGGCATGCCTTTCAACCAGATGATGTCCTTCCCCTGCCGGCTCACGCTGCAAACGACCGAAGACGGCGTGCGAATGTTCGCCCAGCCGGTAAAGGAAATCGAGCTACTGCACGAGAAGAAACATGCATTGGCAAACGTCGTCGCCAAGGCGGACAAGCCAGTTGCCGTGAAGACCTCCGGGCGTCTCTTCGACATCCGAGCCGAACTGACCGTGGGCGACGCGAAACGATTCGGCCTGAAAATCGGCGAGCGAACCGTGGTTTACGACGCGGCCGAAGCAACCCTTGACGGAATGCCGCTGGCCCCAATCGACGGGAAGGTCCGCGTGCAGATCCTGGTCGATCGCCCTTCGATCGAGATCTGGGGCAACGACGGACGCGCGGTCAAGACCGAGTCGTTCCGCTCGGAAGGGCCGATCGAATCGATCGAGGTGTTCGCCGAGGACGGCTCGGTGAAGGTCAACTCGCTGGAAGTTAATGAATTGAAGTCGAGTTGGAAGTAGGAAGGAAGACGGAACACGAATCGACCCAAACTGAAAACACTATGACTGAAATAGCCACGAAAAGGCACGAAGAGACGCAAAAAGGTCTATCAGACGCACTCGAAAGCTCTTATCTTGTCTTTTCGTGTTTCTTCGTGTTCTTTGTGGCTATTCCTCGCCTTTTGTGCGGATTGCGCGCTTAGTTCGAGTAGTCGACAGGCTGTTTCTTAGGGGGAACCAGAACCATGTTGGATGATCGTCAGAGCCGGAGGACGTTCCTTCAGGCGGGTGCCGCCGCCGTGGCAGGTGCCTGCGGATTGGCCGAGGCGGCGTGGGCCGCGGAAAAAGCCTCCTGGAAGATGAGCCTGTCTTGCTCGTCGATCAATTTCACCTCGCTGCCGATCGAAGGAGCCGTGGAGCGGATCGCCGCCTTGGGATTCGACGCGATCGACATCTGGTCGGCCCATGCGGGTTGCCCCCACCTGGACGACGTGCTCAATCGGCTCGGGCCGGAAGGCCTTGTAGCCCTGCTTGAGAAACACAAGCTGAAGCTCTACGCCTTCTCGGTCTATGCGGGCGGTTATCCCCGCTATGCGGAACTGCTGGGCAAGGTGGGAGGCGGCGTGGCCGTTCGCGGCAGCGGGCCCTTCTCCGACCCAAAGGACCTCACCGGGAGCATGAAGCGTTTCCTGGAAGGACTCAAGCCGGAACTCGAGCTGGCCGAAAAGCACAACTCGTACCTGGCGATCGAGAACCACAGCGGCCGGCCCCTTCTCAACTACCTGGATTCGTTCAAGGCATTTGCCGACCTGAACCGCCATCCGCGACTCGGCATCGCCCTGGCGCCCTATCACATCCAGAAGAACGAGGAGTCGGTCGAGGAAGCGATTCGAATCTGCGGCAAACAGTTGCTGTTCTTCTACGCCTGGCAGAATGCCGAAGGAACAAGCCAGTTGCCGGGCATCGGTCCCACCGATTGCACTCCCTGGCTGACAGCGTTGGCCGAAGCTGAGTTCCGCTACCCGGTCACCCCCTTCATGCATCACGAGCCGGTGCCCGACGAAATGGCCGCCGCCTTGAAGACATCCTGCGCCTACCTGAAATCTCGCTATCAAAAGGCCCTGGGACCAAGCTGAAAAGCTGGACGTCCCCCTCATCCATGCCATCCGTGAAATCCGTGCTCGATTTCTCCCGAAGAACATCCATGACAAACCGCCTGCCGAGCTTTCTGTTCGCTTTCCTCCTCCTTGCCCCGTCGCTCCCCGCATCCGAACCGGTTCGCGTGATCCTCGACACCGACATGGCCAGCGACTGTGACGATGCCGGGGCCCTGGCCGTGCTGAACGCCCTGGCCGACTGCGGGGAGGCGGAGATTGTGGCGGTGGTTATCGGAGCCCTGATGGCAGAAACGCCCGCGAAGCAGGGAGACGCGTCATGAAACTCGTGCTTCTGGGAACCACCGGCTACCACCCCAACGAACAACGTCACACCCCGTGCATGCTCCTGCCCGAATGCGGTGTCATGTTCGATGCGGGAACGGCCATGTTCCGCGCCGCCCGATTTCTGGCCACGCCGACCCTCGATATCTTCCTCACCCACGCCCACCTCGACCACATCATCGGCTTGACCTACCTGTTCAGCGTGGTCCGGGAACATCCGCTCGACCGGGTTCGTGTGTTTGGCGAGCCTGAGAAGCTGGCCGCCATCCAGGAGCACCTGTTCTCCGAACACATCTTCCCCGTGCTTCCGCCGATGACGTTCTGCCCCCTTGAGCCGAACAGCCCCGTCGAACTGGCCGACGGCGGGCAGCTCAGCCATTTCCCCTTGAAACACGTGGGCGGCACCCTGGGCTTCCGGATCGATTGGGCGGACCGATCCATGGCCTACGTGACCGACACGACGGCCCACGTGGCGGCCGACTACGTGGAGCGGATCCGGGGCGTCGATCTGCTCGTTCACGAATGCTATTTCCCGGACGGCCAGGAGGAGTGGGCCGCCAAGACGGGCCACAGCTGCACGACTCCCGTGGCCCAGGTGGCTCGGGCCGCCGACGTGGGCCGACTGGTGATCGTTCACGTCGACCCGGTTGCCGCCGAGTCCGATCCGATCGGATTGGACGTAGCTCGAAAAACCTTTCCGAGAACGGAACTGGGCTGCGACCTGCAGGAAATCGACTTCTGAGAGGCTGGCAACACGAGGTCTGGCAATTGTTCGAAAGGCAGGCTGAAGCCTGAACTCCAACTCCCCGTGGCGGTGGCATCCTTGCCGCCGTACCATTCGCGATTCCCGAAGACCCAAGCAGGCTGAAGCCTGGACTCCAACGAAAGTAGCAGGCACGCTCCGCCGTGCCGTCCGCCAAGCAGACAGAAACATGCAACCACGCCTCACACCGTTGCTATCCCGCCGCACATTTTCGACGTTTTCCGGCGGCAGGGATGCCACCGCTACCCGGACTCCAACGACAGGGGAAACAACTCATGAATCGTCGCGAAGCACTCACGGTCATGGCAGCGGCAGCAGGAGGGCCAGCGCTTGCAGCGAGGGCGTCGGCCGCTCCCACGCAAGATTCGCAACCGAGGCTCGAAATCGATCCCAAGCCGCTCCACGAGTTGTCTCCCTATCTCTACATGCAGTTCATGGAACCTCTCGGGGCCACCGACGGTTCCGTGGAAGCGAGTTGGGACCACCAACGCGATCGATGGCGTCCGGACCTGATCGAAGCAACCCGCAAGCTGGGCGCGACCATGGTCCGCTGGGGCGGCATCTTCTGCGACTTCTATCGCTGGCGTGAAGCCGTGGGCCCCCGTGACCGGCGCGTGCCGCTGGTCAACCTCCTCTGGGGCGGAATCGAGTCGAACCAGGTCGGCACGGCCGAGTTTGTCGACTTCTGCCGCCAGGTCGACGCCGATCCGCTCATCTGCGTCAATTTCGAATCGGACGGCCGGCAGCGCTACATGCAGTACAAGGACAGCGTGCGAACGGCCGGCGCCGACGAGGCCGCTGCCTGGGTCGCTTACTGCAATCAGCCCAACCACGCCCAGCGGATCGAACACGGCAGCAAGGAACCTTTTGCGGTCAAACACTGGCAGATCGGCAACGAAACGTCCTACGACCGCAAGGGTTTTTCGCTGGAACAGGCGGGCAAGAAGACGGTTGAATTTGCCCGGGCCATGCGGGCTGCCGACCCCGGCATCAAGCTCATTGGCTGGGGCGACAGCGGCTGGGCGCCGCGGATGGCCGAGATGGCGGGCGAGCATCTCGATTACCTGGCCTTCCACCACATGTTCAATCCCGACGATCGCAAGGCCCCTGCCCTGCGGGACCTGGAGTATCGAAAAGACCCCGATCGGACCTGGCACGTGCTCATGGAAGCCTACAAGATCCACGAGGAGAAGATCCGCCAGGTTCGCGAGTCGGCGGCGGTAAGCGGCCTGCCCTTGGCCATGACCGAGTGCCATTTTTCGATTCCCGGTCGGGATCGGTGCGATGTGCTTTCCACGTGGGCCGCCGGAGTGTCCTACGCCCGAATGCTCAATGTCCATCAGCGTCACGGCGATGTGCTCAAGGTCGCCACGTTGGCCGATTTTTGCGGAACCCGCTGGAACGTGAACGCCGTCATGCTCCCCGTCCCGGGCCAGCGAGGCGCCTACCTCATGCCCGTCGCCCGGGTTATGAGCCTCTACCGGCGCCACGGCGGCAAGGAGCGGGTCGAGGTCTCGCAATCGGTGGACGGTCTGGACGTAGTTGCCAGCCGCACGGGCGACCGGCTCTTCCTTCACGTCGTCAATACCCAGCGAACTCGGGCGATCGAGGCACAGGTTGCCGTGGCCGGGGCCAAAGTAAAGGCTGGACAAGTCTTCGAAATTTCAGCGGAACCCGAGCAGGAAACGACCCCACTCACCCCGAACCTGTTGGAGCCGGTTGAGAAGAAACTTCCCTCAGACGGGTTATGGAGTTTCCCCGCAGCATCCGTATCGGCGATTGAACTGGAACTTCAAACGTTCAAGTAGTGTTTCCCTGAAGGGGCAGCCGAGGAATAACTTTCGCCTTTGCATAGTAGCCATCACGCTCCGTCGTGATGTTGCCCAAGAAAAGCCGGAAGGTTATTTGTCGGCCCCTAAGGGCCTTCTCCATCCCCAACGCGTCTTGCAAGCGAGGGGTAGGAAAACTTTACCCCGCTACTCGCTTCCCATTTCCACCCGTCCGCGCCGAAGGAACAGCCCCATCTCTCCCCTACGCCGAAGGCGTTGAATTCCCCAGCCCGGCGTCGCGCAGCGCACGCCGGGTTCACGTCCCCCGTCAATCTGTACGCCGAAGGCGTTCCACACCCCCTTCCTCTTATCAGCGTTCATTAGCGCCCATTAGCAGCCCGTTGAAAAAGCGCGGCATTGGCCGCGATGGTAGGCGTCGGGCACCGCACGGCTCCTGAATTGCGGTTCATCCGACTCAAGAATGCGCCAGTCATCCCCGAAGCGCCCAACGCCCCGCATTAAGAGATTGGGCGAACGGATAGGGGTGTTGTTCAGGCGGAGGAGTGGGTTAGGAGTAGTGTTTGGCCCGCAGAGTGAACCGCAGGCGGCTCGGTTTGTGGCCGGTGGATTGTTCCGGTAGGGGCGGAGCGGTAGACTGTGGCCATATTCAGGCCGTCTCCCGAAGTCAACGACAGTACGCATGTATACACGCCGGCCGGTTGTCAACCTGCCTACTGAAGAAGTCTCGGTCCAATAACAAGTCATCTGCCAAGGACAAAACGTTACCTAAATGAAACTCAGTGCAGCATGTCTGATGCGTCTCGCGGGGATGATCTGCGGTGACGACCCGTTTGGGTTCTTTCCTTATCGCAGTTCGTCGAAGCTGACACGATTCTTTGTCGGACTCGATCTCGACTACGTCCACGACGGATCAACCCGAATTCACTGGGTGAACGACGCACTCAACGAGCTAAACGCGAAGCGTGCGCCGCAAGGTTCGATGCCGTCTGCTGAGATCACATCCGTGATCGAATACGTAGTTCATCCGGATCACTTTCTGTTCGACGAAAACGTGGACCACGACAGAGCTGTTGCAGCAATGACTGAATCACTGAAGTCGTCTGGCCTGACGATCTCAGTGCAGTCCGACGGCAAACCACGATTGTGTCCCCTGCGCGGTGAGTTTGTCTCCACTTCATTCACGGAAGTGCAAACCGAGAAACTGATCACATTCAAACCTTCCGTCTTTCGCGTTCCCGACGAGCCGCAGAATGACAAATTGGTTTCGGTCATGATGCCATTCGCTGGGTTCGGCGGCACATATACCGCGATCCAAAAGGTCACAGACTACATGAATCTCGAATGCCTCAGAGCGGATGATATCTGGGACAACAGCACATTTATCCAAGACATATTCAGCCTCATTTTTCGCTCTCACGTCGTCGTTGTCGATTTTACGGGCCGCAATCCAAATGTCATGTACGAGACTGGAATCGCGCATACCCTTGGCAAGAATGTCGTTCCAATCACCCAGTCGATCGACGACATTCCTTCCGATCTTGGGCACCATCGCGCGTTAAAATATCTGCCAAATGAACAAGGCTACAAAGACTTGTGCAACGAACTCTACAAACGCTTGAAGGTGCTGTTTGGCACAAAGGGCAAATAATCGGGCAAGGATACCCGTTTCCGGGCATCCTCCCCACACCACCTGACATGGCGGGTGGCCTTGCTCGACTCCGAGCGCACTCCAGTGTGTGCCACTTCCCTGAAAGGGCTCGAATAAAGGGGTCGGGAGTCTATTTTCTTGACCGATCGGGCACGGCTGTGGTACCCTTCCGGACATGCCACGACGATTGCGAGTTGCCGGCGGCCGATATGCGCACCACGTGCTCAATCGAGCCGTCGCGCGGATGACGATTTTCGGCAAACAGCGTGACCTCGAAGCGTTCGCTTGGGGTGATCGGACAGGCCGAAGACCGGTTGCCGATGCGAGTTCCGGCATGGTGTGTGTTGTCCAATCACGGGTCGTTCGTTCTCTTCCCAGCCCGCCTTTCTTTCATCTCACCTGATTTCTTGCACCTCCCCCACTCGTCCCCCTCAAACTTCCCCCAGCTTCTCACTCCGTCCACCGATTTTCAAAAAAACTTGTGAGCCCCCTGGCCGTGGGTTACGATAAATACCCCACGCAGTGGTTTGCGGGCGGGGTGTCTGCCCGATGTTTTGACCGCCCGTGGCGACTTCCCGGCGCGGGCAGCCACCGAGCTGCTTCCCCATAATGGCCCGCCTCGACAAGAAATCCCTCACCGAAGCGGACATCCGCACCAAGTTCATCACGCCGGCGATCGAGCAGGCGGGGTGGGACTTGATGACGCAGGTGCGAGAGGAGGTCTACTTCACCAACGGGCGGATCATCTGGAAGGGGAAAACGGTCAAACGCGGGGAGCGCAAACGGGCCGACTACATCCTCCACCATCGGCCCAACATCCCGATTGCCGTGGTCGAGGCGAAGGACAACAACCACGGCATCGGCGATCCGCACGCCGTGGCTGCTGATGTATCTCAATTCCCCGACAGGGCGACAGTACTTTCAGAATTCATCCAAGCAGACCACAAACTTGGCGTCGATCAACATGACGCAGTTACGGCACTGCCCCGTGCCACTCCCGCCAACCGCTGCCCAAGACCGCATCGTCGCCAAGGTCGACCAACTGATGGCCATCTGCGACGAACTGGAATCCAAGCTGGCCCAATCCCAGGCCGACAGCGAGAAGCTGATGGAGGCGGTGGTGGCGGGAGGTACCAAGAAGTCCTTTCGCATCTGATGTCCGAGGCGTACAAGGCGGCGAATGGATAGACAGCCTAGCGCGAATGAAGGTGACGAAAGCGACGAGCCGATTGCAGTTGCAACTGCTTCCAAAATCGGATCAACACCAGCGAGGAAGAAAGGCGAAACGATGGAGAAAAGAGTCAAGAGATTTGACGACGAGACAATCCAACGGTTGTTTGGGCATGAAGCGGCGGAGAACGAAGACCCCGCCCGACTGCGGCAGTACTACTTCAAGAGTCCGGTTTATGACAGAATCACAGCCAGACTACCTCTCAGGGTCTTGGTTGGCCACAAAGGGATAGGCAAGTCGGCTCTGTTTACGGTGGCGAGGCAAGAAGATCATGACAATGGAACGATATCCCTTCTCATTCGCCCAGATGACGTTTTAGAGATTGCCACTAATGATCGCGACTTCCTTCAGCGGATTCGGGCCTGGAAGGAGGGGCTCCTGCGCATTGTCTTCCAGAAGGCATTGGCAAGCGTCGGCCTCGATCCAAAGCCCTTGACAAAAAGCATGGGCATGGCCGCACAATTCACAAACTTCGTCAAGGACATTCTGCGGCCAACCATTGAAAAAGCCATGGACCTTGGTGCCGCTGAAAACGCCGCAGTAAATGCATGCCTATCGAAGAACGAAATCAACGTGTACTTGGATGACTTGGACCGTGGCTGGAAAGGTGACATCAATGGAATTGAACGCCTCTCGACGCTGTTGAATGCTCTCAGAGATCTGTCAAACGACTATAAGGGCCTCCGGTTCAAGGTCGCGTTGCGGTCGGATGTGTATTTTCTTGTGCGAACGGCGGACGAATCCACAGACAAGATCGAGGGCTCCGTCGTATGGCACACCTGGACAAACTTCGAGATCCTGGCGATGCTCGTCAAGCGAATACAGTCTTTCTTCGGAAGGGAGGTCTCTGAGAAAGACCTGATGGCCATGAACCAGAGGGACCTTGCCTTGCCTCTGGAGTACATCATGGAGTCTGAATTCCGCGGAAAGGGGAAATGGGACCGATGTCCTACCTACAGAATATTGATGTCATTGATTCGAAAACGGCCCAGGGATTTGGTCAAGCTGTGTACCCTGGCCGCGCAAGCGGCCTGCAATGCTGGCAACAACCGAATAATGACAGAGGACTTCAACTCCGTTTTTGAGCAGTACTCCCAGGGGCGTCTTCAAGACACAACGAATGAGTATCGGTCGGAGTTGCCTCAGGTAGAGAGATTGCTCCTCAATATGAAGCCAACCCGACGAGAATTACGGGAAGGGCAGGCGGCAGTCTATTCAACCGACGAACTGCTGAAGAAGATCAAGAACATCCAGGAACAATGGATATTCAAATTCACAAGAGGTCGGACTGCAAACGCGAAGGATCTGGCGCAGTTCATGTACAAGATCAACTTCCTCACCGCAAGGAGAGACCTCGAATCCGGCGAAGTTCTGCGGAAGTACTTTGAAGAAAACAAGTATCTGTCCTCAGCGTTTGCAGACTTCGGCTTTCATTGGGAAGTACATCCAGCCTACCGATGGGCCCTTCAACCCGATGATCCGCGGAAAGTCGCCGAAGCCATTTCTCTCTCTTGTGACGAGTAAGAGTAACATACGAACGGGAACACTATTACCCACGAACAGGCCACTGCGGCAACGAGAGCCGCAGCAACCTAGGAGATCGCCCAGATGGAAAGTACCGGGAAGGCGACGTTGCAAAGCGATGAGATGGCCCTGAGTCGAAAATGAAACCTCTTGACCAGAACTGACTTGATTGTGTCCGAACCACTCACGGCCCCAATCGCCGCCCGCCGCGCCTCGACGCCTTCCTGGTCGACAACCAGGAACTGGAGCAACTAACCACCAGCCTCTCGGCGTTCAACCTGTTCAACGTCCTCCGGATCGCCGACGCAGAGATCCGCCACAGCAACGTCCTGGCTTGGCTGCTCACCCCCGGCGAAAGCCACGGACTCGGCCCGACCTTCCTGCGCCGCTTCCTCAGCAGGCTCCTCATGGAAAACGACGGGGCGGCCATCTCCCTCAGCCCGGCCCAGGTCGAGCTGATGAGCTTCAACGACGTGGAAGTGCTGCGGGAATGGCAGAACATCGACATCCTCGCCCACAGTCAGGCCGGCGGCTGGTGCCTGCTCATCGAAAACAAGATCCACTCCGCCGAAGGCAAGGGGCAACTCCTCCGCTATCTGGACCGGGTCAAGCGGGATTTGCCCGATCGCCAGATCATCCCCCTCTACCTCACCCTCGAAGGCGACGATCCTTCCGACGCGGCCGTGGAGGCCGGTTATCTCTCGATGAGCCATGCCCTGGTTCTGGAACTCGCCGAGCAGATCATCAACCAGAACCGTAGCCGGATCCCCGACGACGCCCAGGTGCTCCTCGACCACTACCTCGCCACCCTCCGGAGGCTGACCATGCAGGACCAAGAACTCGTCGACCTCTGCAAAGCCATCTACCGCAAGCACCGTCAGGCAATCGACCTGATCGTGGAGTACGGGACGGCGTCGAGTGTGACGGCGGCGGTGGAGAAGGCGGTCCGCTCCCAAGTCGAGTGCGAATTCAGCGACTCAGCAGCAACCGTGTTCAGGTTTCTTCCCGTGTCGCTTGGCGAGTGTTTGCCCAGTCAGGATGGTACGGGCTGGCCGGCCATGCCCCGGCCGGTTCCCATCTTGTGTGCGTGCCGGTACGAGAAGGAGGCGGCACAACTCCGAATGAATCTTGTCGTCGGCCCATTTGCGGATGGCGAGAAGCGGAGCCGGCTGATGGAAGCGATCAAGGACGCCGGTTTCAAGTTCAAGAAATGGGGCCTCAAGCCGGAGGCGAAATTCACGCGAGTCGTTTCGTGCATCCAGAAACTTACGACCAACGAAGACGGCGAAGCCGACACCTCGGACGAGTCCGTGCATCAAGTCGTCGCCGCGCTTTGGAAGAAGTTCTGGAAAGACGGCGAGAAGATCATCCAAGTGGTGAAGAACTTCGATTGGAGTTGAGAAGAACAAGACCGACGAACGGGCGAGTCCACCGTGACCGACCACGAGGTACGCACCATGCTCCTGACGTTCAACATGCTCCTGAAAGAAGCCGGGATCGCCCTGAGCGACGTCCGTCTGCTGCGCCACAAAGACCAGCGGGCCTCGAAGGGACGGACGCCCTACGAGCTTTGGCGAGACGATCGGGAGAACTTCGAGTTGTATCAATGCACGCAACGAATCAACAACCGAAGTAAGTTCCAGGCCGGTTACTGGGCATGTTTCGTCGGCACTCCCAGTCACGAAACACTGTTCGCAGGACTCTACGCCGTGGAGTACCTGGGGGTGCTGAACGAAGACAGGCAGAAGCCTCACATGGATGGTGTGGACAAAGCGGGGACGTGCGACGACTACTCGCTAACTCCAGACGAACGCTTTGCCGACCTCGACGGCCGGCTCTATATCGACTGGGGCCCCGGCATGCGTTCCTGGGTCCAGCGGGCCGACCGTCAGGACAAGCCCATCGTGGAACTGCGAACCGAGTTCAAGGAACCGGACTTCCCCGGCTTCCTGGAATTCGTGGAGCCGCTCTCCCGACTCGATCGCATCCCGCCAAGTTGGATCTCGGCCTTGAAATCCAGCGCGGGAATCTACCTGCTGACCTGCCCCAAGACGAAGGAGCAGTACGTGGGCATGGCGGACGGACAGGAGGGATTTTGGGGCCGCTGGCAGAACTACATCCAGACCGGCCACGGCGGCAATGTCGCCCTCAAGAGCCGCGACCCGAGCGACTATCAGGTTTCGATCCTCGAAGTGGCCGGCACGGCCGCATCCCACGAGGAAATCGCAGGGATGGAAAGCCAGTGGAAGGCGAAATTGCAGAGCCGCGAAATGGGCCTGAATCGGAATTGAGGGCCTATCGAAGAAGGAGGAACATGATTGTGTCCGAACCACTCACGGCCCCAATCGCCGCCCGCCGCGCTCTCGACGCCTTCCTGGTCGACAACCAGGAACTGGAGCAGCTCACCGCCCGACTCTCGGCGTTCAACCTGTTCAACGTCCTCCGGATCGACCACGTCGAGATTCGCCACAGCAACGTCCTGGCCTGGCTCCTCACGCCCGGCGAAAGCCACGGACTCGGCCCGACCTTCCTGCGCCGCTTCCTCAGCAGGCTCCTCATGGAAAACGACGGGGCGGCCATCTCCCTCAGCCCGGCCCAGGTCGAGCTGATGAGCTTCAACGACGTCGAAGTGCTGCGGGAATGGCAGAATATCGACATCCTCGCCCATAGTCAGGCCGGCGGCTGGCGCCTGCTCATCGAAAACAAGATCCACTCCGGCGAAGGCAAGGGGCAACCCCTCCGCTATCTGGACCGGGTCCAGCGGGATTCGCCCGATCGCCAGATCACGCCCGCCCTGGTCCCCGTTCTAATTCCCGTTGCCGGCAAGGTTCGCCAAAACACCTTGCTGACCCCAAAATGGCCCCGTCCCCATGACTTTGCAGTTCTCCGGCCGCAGCGGCCAAAAACTACTGGACAAACGTTCACGTATGTGTCAAAATGCCCTCGCCGTCCGGCCTCCTCTCCCCAACCCAGCCATCAAGAAACCCGGATGAAAGACCCGCCGCCCCCGGAAAACCGCCCCGTCACCGTCCGCCTTGCGGATCTCAGCCCCGAGCCGCTCGAGTGGCTCTGGCCCGACCGCATTCCCCTTTCCAAAGTCTCGCTTTTCATCGGCGAACCCGCCGTCGGCAAGAGCCTCCTCGCCCTCGATATCGCCGCCCGCGTCTCCGCCGGCGTCCCATGGCCCGATCGCCCCTCGGAGCCCAACCCGCCCGCCGGCGTCCTCCTCCTCGCTTCGGCCAATAACCTCGCCGACACGGTCCTCCCCCGCCTTGTCGCCGCCGGCGCAAGTCTCGACCGCATCACCGCCGTCACCTCGCTTCGAACAGCGTCTCAAGAAGAGCTGCCCCGGCCGCTCTGGCGGCTCAGCCTTCGTCCCACCCTCGCCCACCTCGACGCCCTCCTCCAGGAGAACCCCGACTGTCGCCTCCTCGTCCTCGACCCCTTCACCCGTTTCCTCACCCAACTCCATTCGCCCAACAGCATCGATGCCCAGGTTCTTATCGAGTCCCTCGCCGACCTGGCGGCCCGCCATCGTATTACCGTCCTCGCCGTGTGCCAGGCGAGTCGCAACGCCACCGGCTTCACCTGGCAACGTGCCCACACCCGCTTCGCCGCCGACTCGGCCCGCACGATCTGGGCCCTTGCTGAAGACTCCCGCAAAGGCTCCTCGCCCCCTCGCTCCAAGAAAAGGACTTCTAAAAAAGGCAAACGCTCCGTTTCATCCCAAGCCGCCGACCAATCGTCCCCCAAGCTCTTTCTTCCCATCAAGACGAACGTCACGGCCCATGTTCCGCCGCTCGCGTGTTCCATTGCCGTCCCCGAGGGCGCCGATGCGCCTCGCATCCTCTGGCACGACGAAACGCTCCCCGCCTCGCCGGGCGAACTGCTCGACCGCCGCACCCGAACCCTCGACCAATCCGACGCCGTCGCCTGGCTCCGCGAACTCCTCACCGAGGGCCCCTGCCCCGCTACGGAAGTCCTCCAGCAGGGCAAAGATAACGGCTTCGCAGAAAGAGGCGTCCGCCGCGCTTACACAACCCTCGCCTGCATCCGCAAGCGTCGCGGCAAGGGCCCCAACGCCGTTTGGATCTGGGCCCTCCCCGACGACGAAAAACGCCTCACTCGCTTCCGCCTCGATCCCCTCACCGAACTTGACCTCGAACACCAAACCATGCTCCGCGAATTCACCGATTCTTGAACCTCCCCCCTTTTGAGCCAAAAGGGTCAAAACTCAAAAAAAAGCGCAAAGTTCAAAAGTTCAAACCAACCACTTGGAGGTATTGAACAACCGGCTAGAATTCGCATGGAGGATGTCTTCAGAACCGCTGACAAAACCTATGTCGAAGGAGAGATGTCATGCGCGATCAACCCGAACTGACCGAAGTGGAGTGGAGCCTGATTTGCGAATTGCTCGAACGGGAGCGGGATGAGTTGCCAACGGAGATTCATCACACCCGGACCCGCAACCTGCGTCAGGAATTGCAGCAACGACGAACCATGGTGGATGAGCTGCTCGCCAGAATTCCCCGAGCGGAATTGGTTTGAGAGCAGGCAGCTACTGCCCCAGATTCTCGTAGAGTTTAACGTTGCCCGTTGAGGCGCCGATGCAGACGATGTCAGGCCGCCCGTCGCCAGTGAGATCTTCGATCAGGCAGTCGGCGCCCGCCATGCCGCCGTTGTCCAGGACGGTCTTGGTCCAACGTCGTCCCTCCGAATCGGTCGCCTGGTAGATCGACAGGTGGTGGCCCTTGCCGCGAAATCCGCACACGATCTCGTCCCGTCCGTCCCCGTCCAGGTCCCCCACGGCCAGGGCATGGCCGTTCTGCATCTGATCTTCAATGACCGTGCGGTTCCAGCGGTCGTTCTCCGGAAGATAAACCACGACCTGGTTGCCGTGCCAGGGCTCGATTGCCGCCAAGAAGCGATTCTCGCCCAGATGCCCAATCCGCACCTCGCTGCTGCCGCACTGGGGCCACGGTCGGGGATCGCCGGTCGCCAGAAGGTCTCCGGCCCATTGGCCGTCCCGGAACTCGAACCGGTGCAGACCCGCGTAACTGGCGGTGAGCAATTGCTCGGCCGGTCCACCATCCCACGAAACGGGATGGATGGCGTGAAGGATTCCGGTCGGCACGCGGGTGATCGTTTCTCGTTTCCAGTCGCCGGGTCGGTAGAGGTAGACCGGCACGCCGTCGCCCTCCTGGGGCGGGAACTGTTTGCCGACCATCGGTCCCAGCAGCAACACCTTGCTTCCGTCCCCTTTCGGATCGATCCAACGCACGCGATGCGCCGTGGGCACGCGGTCGATTTCGTGGGCAGTCCAGGGCTGGCGAACGTCGGCGCCACGGGTGAGGAGAACCACGTTCCCCTCGCTGTCTTCCGGACGACACTCGAAGTGATAGGCCAGCACCACCTCGGGCATGCCGTCCCCGTCCACATCGTGACAAGCGGCGTTCAGCGGACGGGGCACGTCGACAGCCAGCACATGCCGCGTCCAGGAAGGACTCTCGAACCAGGCCAGTTCGGTCGCCCCTTCGTCGATGGCGATCAGGTCCTTCTTCCCATCCCCCGTCAAGTCGATGGCCACCAGTTGATAGCCGAACTTGATCGAATCCGTAACGACATGCTCCTTGAAACAGGGCAAGTCGCCGGCCTGCGAGAAGTTGGACAGGAGAAAGAACGCTATGCAAATTCCGAGGCCCGTGTTGCGTCTACTCCGGTTCATCGGTCTTCCTCGTGCTTCTTCTGTTTGTATCAAGTGCGAGAATTTATGATGCCTACGATTCATGGAATCATACAAGGCCATTCAGCTGCTTGGCAACAATCGGCGTTCGGCCAGCACGGCCCCGGAAAGGTCCTGGATGGCGACGTGCAGAGATTGCGAGTCGGACTCCAGGACAGTCAGCGTGGCCCTTTCCTGTTCCGGCCCACCGCCAACGGCCTGCATGGGCAGCCCTTCCGCGGGATCGTCGATGCGCCAGGCGTGGGTATGGCCGCTGACGATCAAGAAAACGCCCGCTTCCTTCAAGAGGGGCATCCAGGCCTGCGCCCCGTATCCCGACCAGGCGGCAAACCCCTTCAGGGTCCGGCCGTCGTTCTCACCCGGCAGCCCGCGGAGCGGGATATGACAGAAGGCGACCTTGAAAGGGGCCGAGGCGATCTCGGGCCGGGCCAGAGCCTCGCGGAGCCAGGTCGCCTGACGGAGTCGATAGGGCTCGTAGGCGGCCGTGCCCGCAAACACGGGATGAGTATCGGGCTTGTCTTCGCCCGTATCGAGCGACACGAGCGCCAGGGGGCCGTGGCGCCGCGCCACGTTGTAGGGCAGCGTAGGCTCCGGCCCCGGGGCCAGGCAATCGCCAACCTGTCGGGCACAGGCTCCCCGCACGTCGTGATTGCCCGGCACGAACAGGAGCGAACGACTTGTGGCCCAACCCGGCTTCAGCAGCACGCGAGAGGGATCTTCCGGCCGGTCGTAGGCGGAAACGCACGTGTCGCCGGCCCACACGACCACCTCCGGATCGACCGTCTCGATCCGAGAAGCCAGGGCCTCGACCGTCTTCACATGCTCGTGGGTGTCGTTGACCACAGCCACGCGAGCACGCGGGGCCGCGGTATCCGGAAGGGTGAGGCAGTGGACGGATCCGGCAACCGGCTTGCCCCGTTGCAGCGAGTAGGCCGACTTGTAGTGGAGCGACTGGACAACGACGCGGTAGTAGACCTTACGCCCAGGCTCGGCCAGGCCTCCCAGCGAAACGGGTATGACAAGGGCCCGCTCGTCGGCCTCGATCAGTCCGGCCCGGCTGGCCACCGCCCGCTGATCGAGAGCTTCGGCCGACAATCCCCATTCAACCCAACCAGTGGCAAGCCCGCCAACGGCCACGCTCACCGCGAAACCTGAAGGCGAGAGATGCTGGACGACCGGCGGGCCGGCCAGAAGGGGCAAAGCTTCGTCGGCCGAACTGTCCTCAGCCCGAGCGGGACCGGACAAGCCCCGCCAGGCCAGGGCCGACAGCGGTATCATTCGAAGCACATCGCGGCGGTGTGGCATGAGAGCATCCTCTCAGGGTGGATAGCAGCATCTGGTGGGACGGGAGGGCGGGACCGGGATCCCCGGCGTCGAGTGGAAACGTTCACCTTAACCGCTCAGCGCGACGCCGTCGATACGCACCGCCTGACCCATTTCCTGCTGACATGGCGTCCCCGAGAGTGCGGTTGAGGGCCCCAACCGCAAACGAGATGGCCGCAGGCGGCTTCAGCCAGCACAGTCTTCGACGAAGAGACGCGAAACCCGTGGCGAGACATAGACCTCGTCGCCCACGGCCCGCGGCTGCTCGCGGAACCGATCGTGGGCCACCTCCACGTAGATCGGCTGCTCGTTCTTGCCCATCAGTTCGATCTTCACGACAGGTCCCGCCGACTGGATCCGTGTGATGCAGGCCCTCAGGCTGGACGGTCCCAGGTCTTCCGACTGGATCTCCAGGTCGTAGGGACGGATGAGAAGCCGGGCCGCATCGCCATTGACCTCCAAGCCGGCAGGCGGATCGATAACCATGGAGTCGAAGACAGCCCGCCCCGATTCCATCCGGCCGTGAAACAGATTGACGTTCCCAAGGAAGTCCATCACGAAGGCGTTGGCCGGTTGGTGGAAGACCTCGTCGGGAGTGCCCACCTGTTCGATCCGGCCCTGGTTCATGACGACAATCCGGTCGGCCACTTCCAGGGCCTCTTCCTGGTCGTGGGTGACGAAAAGACTCGTCACGTGGATCTCGTCGTGAAGCCGCCGCAGCCATCGCCGCAGTCCCTGGCGAACCTTGGCATCGAGGGCGCCGAAGGGCTCGTCCAGGAGCAACACCTTCGGCTCGATGGCCAGGGCCCGGGCGAGCGCCACCCGCTGACGCTGTCCGCCGGAGAGCTGCGAAGGATAGCGGTTGGCCAGCGTTTCCAGCTGGATCAATTCCAACAACTCGCGGACCCGGCTTTCAATCTCGGCCTTGGCGGGCCGGGTTCGCTTCCGGCGCACCTTCAGCCCGAAAGCGATGTTCTCGAAAACCGTCATGTGGCGGAACAGGGCGTAGTGCTGGAACACGAACCCCACCCGGCGCCGGCCCACCGCCTGGCGAGCCACATCGCAGTCATCGAAAAGGATGGAGCTGCGGTCGGTCAGGTCGAAGGCCTCCAAGCCGGCGATGATCCGCAGGAGGGTGGTCTTTCCCGACCCCGACGGACCGAGAAGGGCCACCAACTCGCCATCGGGGACATGGAGCGACACGTCATCGAGGGCAAGGAAGTTGCCAAAGCTCTTACTGATATTGCGGACTTCAATGCTCATTTTGAGGCTGTAGGCTGTAGGCTGGAGACTGTAGGCTGGAGGATGGAAATTGCAGGCTGGAGACTGTAGGGCGTAGACATCGCGTGGCGTGTTTTCTGAAGGAACCTCGTTAGATGACATGCGTTTTCCTCAGCCCTACAGCCTACAGTCTCCAGCCTACAGCCTCATTTGATTTCCTCGCCATTCCACCAGGGCCTTGAGCACCAGGGTCACCAGGGCAAGCAAGGCCAGTAATGAAGCCACGGCAAAGGCGGCCACGAAGTTGTATTCGTTGTAGAGAATCTCTACGTGAAGCGGCATCGTGTTGGTCTGGCCTCGCAGGTGGCCCGACACAACCGAGACGGCGCCGAATTCGCCCATGGCCCGGGCGTTGCAGAGAATCACGCCGTAAAGCAGACCCCATTTCACGTTGGGGAGCGTCACACGCCAGAATGTCTGCCAGCCGCTGGCGCCAAGCACCAGGGCGGCTTCCTCTTCTTCCGTTCCCTGCTCCTGCATGAGCGGGATCAACTCGCGCGCGACGAAGGGAAAGGTCACGAAGATCGTGGCCAGCACGATCCCCGGTACGGCAAAGATGATCTGAATATTGTGGGCCGTGAGCCACGGCCCCAGCCACCCCTGCAGGCCGAACAGAAGCACGTAGATCAGCCCGGAAATCACGGGCGAAACGGCGAAAGGCAGGTCGATCAACGTGATCAGCAGGCTCTTGCCGCGAAATTCGAACTTGGCAATGGCCCACGAAGCGGCCAGGCCGAACACGATGTTCAGCGGCACGGAGACGCCAGCCACCAGGAGCGTGAGCTTGATGGCGGCCAGGGCGTCGCGGTTTTGAAAGCTCGCCAGATAGGCGCCCAGGCCCTTGCGCAAGGCCTCGGTAAAAACGGCCGCCAGGGGCACCACGAGGAACAGGCCCAGGAAGGCGAGAGAGACGCCGCAGATCAGTCCCTTGACCCAAAAGGGATCGCCCCGACCGGCGATCGTGGCGGCCATAGGTTGGCGCGAGAGGCGTGATTTTGCAGTTCCGGCCATGTTGTTCGCTTCCTATCCAGCCAATTGGCGCCGCGTGCTCCACCATTGAAGCAGGTTGATCGACAGCAGGAGCAGGAACGAAATCCCCAGCATGACCGAGGCAATCGCCGTGGCGCCCGTGTAGTCGTATTGCTCCAGCTTGACGAGAATCAACAGGGGAACGATCTCGGTTTTCATCGGCATGTTGCCCGCGATGAACACGACGGAGCCGTACTCGCCCAGGGCCCTGGCAAAGGCCAGAGCGAAGCCGGTGAGCAAGGCAGGAAGGATGGCGGGTGTGATCACGTAGCGAAAGACCTGCCAACGCCCCGCGCCCAGGCTGGCCGCGGCCTCTTCCACCTCGGGATCGAGATCCTCCAGGGCCGGCTGCAGCGTGCGAACGACGAAAGGCAGGCCGATGAAGGTCAAGGCGATCGTGACGCCGATGGCGGAGAAAGCGGCCTTGATCCCCAACGGTTCGAGCCAACCGCCGAGCCAACCCGAGGGAGCATAGACCGTCGTCAGGGCGATCCCCGAGACAGCCGTGGGCAAAGCGAAGGGCAGGTCCACCATTGCATCCACCACCCTCCTGCCCGGAAAGGAATAGCGCACCAGCATCCAGGCGACGCCCAGTCCGAACACGGCATTGATGGTCGCCGCCACGGCCGACGCGCCCAGAGTCAGGCGAAAGGCGGCCAACACCCGCGGACTGCTGACGGTCTCCCAAACATGTTCCCAGGGAGCGGTCGCCGTTTTGAAAAACAGGGCCGACAGGGGAATGAGCACAATCAGGCTCAGGTAGAGCATGGTGTATCCCAACGTCAGCCCGAAGCCGGGAAGAACGCTTTGCCGGCGGCTCATGCCAGCCCGAACCTTGGGCGACGTTGGGGAATCTCCCATTCCTTCTTCTCGTTGCGGTTGTTCCAAAACGCTCATTTTGTCTGCTGCGTGTTTGGCCGAAGGCCATCGACCACCGTAGCCTAGGGCACCGCCCTAGGAAGACGAATCCTTACCCACAAATAGGAACGGCATCAATGCAGCCAAAATAGGGCCGTTTACGGTCCTTTTCCGCCGCAGGCGGTCCTAGGCCCGTGCTTTAGCACGGGTCCGCGAGGTGCAACCCCTTTTCTCCCGTCCCCACCGCCGCCTTCGGCGGCGGTGGGGACGGGAGGGAGGACGCGAGGTCAGGCTAGTCGACCCGCCGTAAACGACGGGCCTAATACGGGCAACGACCATAAATGGCCGTCAATTGAATCGGAATACTGCCGCTGATTTGTGGGTAAGGACAAGGGCGTTCCCCTAGGCTACGGTGAAGAAGGCCTTCGGCCAAACGGATACAACGTTTCCTCAAATGTCCATGTTGCAACCCAGGCTACTGGGCCGTGTAGATCTGGTCGAAAAGGCCGCCGTCGTCGAAGTGGGTTTTCTGGGCCTTCTGCCAGCCGCCAAAAACGTCGTCGACGCGAATCCGCTGCACTTCCGGGAAACGTTTCATGTCTTCTGGATCGGCTTCGTCCGGCTTGATGGGCCGATAGTAGTGCTTGGCGGCCAGACGCTGCCCGACGGGCGAATAGAGGTATTCCAGGTAGGCCTCGGCCACCTCGCGGGCGCCGTGCTGGTCGACCCACTTGTCAACGACCGTAACGGGCGGTTCGGCGAGGATGCTCAACGAGGGAACGACCATGTCGAACTTGTCGGGACCGAGTTCAGTAACGGCCAGAAAGGCCTCGTTTTCCCAGGCCAGCAGGACGTCGCCGATACCTCGCTGAACAAACGTGTTGGTGGCGCCTCGGGCGCCCGAATCGAGAACCGGTACGCGGCGATACAAATCGGCCACGAAGTCGGCCGCTTTTTTCTCGGCGGCAGCCACCTGCTCAGTCTGGGACGGGTCCTTCATCTTGGAAAGATCGCCAAGCTCTTTCTCGAGGGCGTAGGCCCATGCAGCCAGGTAGTTCCAGCGGGCGCCGCCCGACGTCTTGGGATTCGGCGTGATGACTTCAATCCCCGGCTTGACCAGGTCGTCCCAATCCTTGACGTTCTTGGGGTTCCCCTTGCGGACGAGAAAGACGATCGTCGACGTGTAGGGACAACTGTTCTCGGGAAGCCGCTTCTGCCAGTCGGCCGATAACAGGCCGGCTTTTTCGGAAATGGCGTCGATATCGTAGGCCAGGGCAAGGGTCACCACGTCGGCTTGAAGTCCATCGATAACGGCCCGGGCCTGCTTGCCGGCCCCGCCGTGCGATTGGGTGATCGTCACGGTGCGGCCCGTCGTCTCTTGCCAATGCTTGACGAAGGCGGCGTTGAACTCCTGGTAGAGTTCCCGCGTGGGATCGTAAGAGACGTTCAGCAGCTCGACAGCCCCGTCCGTGGACGAGGACGAACCTCCGCATCCGGCCAGGCTCAGGGTGAGTCCCAACAGAACAAGCATCGGAGCCAAAGCGTGACAGCCTAGGAGACAGTGCATCCTGCAGTTCCTCTTCTCGTTTGTGCTTCCCATGTCACGCCACTGCCACCAGCGATGTGGAGGGAGTTCGATCCGATTGCTTCGCCGGCCTGAAGGTTGCGGAGATGGTCACCAGCGCCAGGCCGAGACGATGGGCCAACGCCCCCAGTTCGGAGAACGAACCTAGCATGATGGGCTCAGCCTGCTGCAGCAGAAGAGCCGCAGTTTCCGAGGAGACTTCCGCGGCAACCAGCGAGTGAGATTCGATTCGCAAGGCGAAGTAGTGAAGCATGATGAAATTCTCTTGTCTGCAAACGAGAGAGCCGGAACCGTGTCGGGGTCCCCTGGATGAAAGGGTGATCACCTCGTCCAAATGCAAGGTGCGTGCCAGGGAAGCAAAGAGAAATCACAATGGCGTCACGAAACGGTCCCAAGAGCACGCAGAGGATTGCGTCCGGCCGCCGGAACATCCGCCGCAAGCCCTTGCTGAAAAAAGACTTGCAACACCAAAAAGAAACCCGATCGCCTTGCGACATTCTGCGGAGCCCGTTTCTCAGGGCGGAACACTCCATGAGAAAGCGAGCCAAGAAATGGAGAATGCCCGCCATATTTCACGGACGCCTGTGAAATACAACGGGCATTGCTGTTCTATTTAACGGCTGCGTCGCCGGCTGCCTCACACGTCTTCGGGATTCGGCACAACGTACGGAGCGCGGTAGTCGCGAGTGATCATGGCGGCCGCATCCGCGTTGCCCACGAAGGTCTCCTTCTCCGGATCGAACTTCAGCAGCGGGCCGATTGAGAAGGGAGTCTTCGCAAGATCCACTCCGTAGGCTTCGGTCTTCTCGACGATCCGCTCCAGGGTCGCCACGTTGTCGTCAAGGCTCTTGATCTGCTTGACCTGCTCCTTCAATTCGTCCACAGAGACCTTGTTCTGCTCGCCGAGGTAGTAGGAGATGTTGCCGATGTGGCTCAGGCCGGCCGACAGGTGCCCGCAGCGAGCGTCCGAGTTGAGCATCGAGGGATCGTCGGCCACCACGGCGTCGAGGAAGTTCCCAAAGTGGTTTGCTCCTCCCTTGAACTCCTGCGTCTTGTTGCCGTCCAGGTCGAAGGCGGCCGAGTAGCCATAGGACGACTGGACCACGTAGCCGGTCGTGCCGTAGGAGATGACGCCGACCTTGGCGCCCAGGACTGCGGGCGTATCCAATCCGTAGGTCTCGAAGACGATGCACTTGTCGCCGTAGTCGTAGACGGTCGTTTCAATGTTCCCCGTGTTGCCCGCGTCGACGAAGTTGGGATCTTTCTTCTCGACGTCGTAGCCGAGGCGACCGCCCCAGGTGATGACCGAGTTGGGAAAACGATCGATGTTCAGGTGCCAGCGGGCGATGTCGGTCTGATGGGGCCCCTGGTTGCCCAGATCGCCGTTGCCGTAGAGCCGCTGCCAGTGCCAATCGTAATGGAACCGGGGGCGGGTGAGCGTGGCGATGGGCGCCGGGCCGCTCCACAGGTCGTAGTCCACTTCCTTCGGCACGTCATACTCACCCAACGCACCGATCGACTTGCGACGCCGGTAGCAAAGCCCCCGGGCGAACTTGACCTCGCCGATCCCGCCTTCGTGGATGAACTTGACGGCGTTGATGTTCGAGGGGTTCGAGCGACACTGGGTGCCCACCTGGCAGCACATCTTGTACTTGGCCGCTGCCGCCACCAGGGCCTGGCCTTCGTGGACGTTGTGGCAGATGGGTTTTTCGAGGTAGCAATGCTTCTTGGCCTGCATGGCCCACACGCCGCAGAGGGCGTGCCAGTGGTTCGACGAGGCGCAGCTCACCACGTCGACGGCGTCGTCGTCGAAGGCCTCCCGCATATCGCGAACGAACTTGGGACGGACGCCGCCCTGCTTCTCGGCGATCTGATCGCACTTGCTTTCCTTGGTGGAATCGGGATCGCAAATGTAGCGAATCTCGGTGCGGGGATCGCCCAGCCATTCCTTGCAGTGGCTTCCCCAGCCGCGGCCGCCGATTCCGACGACGCAGACGCCGAGTTTCTCGTTGGCCCCGACGTTGGCCATGGCGGGCTGGGGGAAAACGCTGCCGAGCCCAGCGGCTGCAGCACCGGCCGCCGCGGCGGCAAACATGGAATCTTCCAGAAAACGTCGTCGTGATATGTGGGACACGGAGCATCTCCCAAGGGTGCAAGAGGATAGATGGATTCCAAGGCAGTTGAACTGGCAGTTTACCCGGCGAAAAACCGCTTTTCAACTTCTGGAGCCCGACCCCGCTCCTCGACTCCCACTCAAGAGTTACACGCAACAACCTAGGCAGTTCCGTAACGCCTTGCATGAGAAGCCGGGTTCCCGCCGTAAAACGGTCCGGTTAGGACTGCCCCGGCCGAATCGAAAGAGGCGGAAACCCGACTTCGTCAACGTCACCCCCGTGACATTGAGCCTATCCCGACGCGATCCTAAACCTGACAAACCCGGTCTCGATCGCGGCTCTGATCCGGGGTCTGGTCGCAATCCGAATCGCAGTCGCCGCTCTGGTCCCGGGCCTGCGTCTGGTCCTGATCCTGGGCCGCCAGCGTCAGATCGCTCACTGCCGCCACGGCGGTGCTGCAACTGCCGTCCTGCAGTTGGTCACGGTCCTGGGCCTTGATCGAGTCTTGAAGTCGATCCTGGGTCTGATCGCAGTCTCCGTCCTGGACCTGGGCCGCCAGCGTCAAATCGCTCACTGCCGCCACGGTCGCAGTGCAACTGCCGTCCTGCAGCCGGTCACGGTCCTGGGCCTTGATCGAGTCTTGAAGTCGATCTTGGGTCTGGGCCGCCAACGCCAGATCGGTCACTGTCGCCACGGTGGCAGTGCAACTGCCGTCCTGCAGCCGATCACGGTCCCGATCGCCATTGTCGTTGCCCTTGCCTGTCTGGGTTTGCGTCGGTACCCCCTCACCGCTTCCCGCCTCGCCGGCTTCCGCCGCGAGCGTGACGACAATCGTGTCCTCGCTATCCCGGTCCCGGGGACGTTTTTGCCATCCGTCACCCGTCTCGTTGTCCTCTGCACTACGATCGCGTTGTTGCAGAGGTGTCTCATCGGCCGAGACTGCGACAACGTCGGATGTGTCAACCATGGCCGCGCCCTGCCCCAGGTCCGCGGCAAGCATCATGCGTCGCTCCAGCGACTCCGCCCACAGCCTGCGCGACTGAACATGCCGTCTTCTGCTCATTTACATATCCCTTCCCTCTGAAGTCATTCCTTGCCCTTCGGTCAAGCAGGGGCTCCCGGAAGCACATTGGCCAAATGCACAACCAAAGGGAACGCACCCGGCCTCGGGAAGGAGCAAAAAGGATGCCAGGCGGAGGAAGTAGATAGGCAACCGCCGATTCGGACCAGCCGGGCTAGCGCCGTTAGCCCGGCTGCTCAAGGTGACACCTCAAGAACGGTAAGATCCAAGAGCCCGGCCGGGTTTCGCAGCCGGGCTCTTTTCTTGTTCGTCCGGCGGACCATCAATTGTGATTTGCGGCTCTAACGCAAGGACTCGCCCACCGGCGGCTTTGCAGCAACGTGATCCGCAGAACCACGATGCAGGAGCAGGAGCCGATCGTTATCGAGAAACTTGTCGACCGACGCCAGAACCTCGACATCGGACGGCAGTTCCTGCTCCAACTCGGCGTACACTTCGGCCGTGGTGATGAGAAACGCGTCTTCGCCATCGAGAAACGCCCGTGCCTGGTCTGCGTCGTCGCGGGGGAACTCGTGGATGCTCCGGCCGGCATAGAAGACCCAGCTAGGTTCCATGCAGGCGAGGGTTGCCACTTCCGGAGCGGCGCTCTCCGCAGCGATCGGGCCGAGGATTTCATCGAAGGTGCGGCGTCGATCGATTCGCACCGTCGCAAAGGCCATGACGACCAGGACGAACAGGGCCGCACTGGTGGCATAGACGGTAACAGCCCGATTCAGGCGTCCTCGGACCTGAAGCACGAAAACGGCGATTCCGCCGGCGAGTGGAATCAAGGCAATCAGGGCAAGCCACTCCTCGCCGGGCAGGAAGATATGGGCCGCGATCGGCAGGGCGATGAGCGTAATCGCTCCCACGGCAACGAAAATGCTCGTGGCCACCTTGGGCAGTGCAGCCGGTCCATAGGCCTCTCCCCGCCGGTACTGATACAGGAAGCACCCGGTCAGAAGCGCCACGGCAGGATAGCAGGGCGTGATATAGCTGGGCAGCTTCGTTTGGGCCAGCGAGAACAGGCCCAGATAAACCCCGGCCCAGCAGGCCACGAAGATTAGCCCGGGCTTCCAGGGATGATCGTTGCGAATACGACGGCCGGCGTCGATCAGGGTCGGCGCGAAAAAGACGGACCATGGAAAGAAGCCGATGCAGATGGCAACGATGTAGTAGAAGAAGGGACCGTTGTGCCCTTCCATAGCGTGCATGGCGCGGTTCACATTGTGTTCCAGCAGAAATCCCTGGATCCAAGCGCCGTCGGTTCGCAGGCCCACCCAAATGTACCAAGGCAACGCTACGGCGAGGCAGAGCAATACGGCCGTGATTGGTCGCATGAACCAGCAGGTTCGCAGAAAATGGAGCGGAGCAAAGGGGCGGACCATGGCCAGAGGAACGCGGATCCACCAGGGGCGAGTTTCGTCCGTTGCCTGGTTGCGCGTCGGCAAGCGCATGATCAACAGAAACATGCCGATGCAGGCCGTGGGAATCACGAGCCCCACCGGGCCCTTGGCCAGCACGGCAACGCCCATCACGGCGTACATCAAGGCGACGGTGGTCCATCGCTGGGGATACCAGGTTTGCCTTTCACTGGGGCCGGCGGCGGGTTCCACGTCATGTCGCGGAAATGCGGCCAGCACGTAGATCATCGTGGCCAGGGTGGTGAAGAAGATGAGCACGGAGTCAGGCGTTGCCGCTCGGGCCGCCACGGTGAACATGAGCGTGGTGGCCAACACGACGGCGCTCCAAAACCCCGCCTCGCGATCGAATAATCGTTTCCCGATCTGGTAGGTCATCAGGGTCGTTCCCACAGCCAGCAAAGCCGACCAGAAGCGCGCGCCGAATTCCCCTACGCCAAACACCGAATAGGCCGACATCATGAACCAGTAGAGCAGCACCGGCTTGTGGACTCGCAGCTCGGCGTTGAACATGGGCACAACCCAGTCGCCGCGTTGGAGCATCTCCGCGGCGCAGCCCGCATTTCGCGGTTCATCCCGGTCCCAGAGCCGAGGCGTCCCGAGATTGGTGAAGAATACCACGCTGGCCAGGGCCACAATGGCGAGAGGGGCCCAGACGAACGGGCGGCGCAAATCCATAGCCTGCATGAGCTTAGGCCTTTCGGCGCGAGTTGGAGAGTTGGGGAGCGCAGAATCCAGGGCGGGAGTATAGCCGGATCCGCCCGGACCAACAACGCAGATTCCCAGGTGGCCTGTAGGTCACCGCTCGCCGAGCGGGACCTGTGGCCGGCTGCCATTTCCTCGCCAAGGGCTCGACCTTCTGCAGCGCATCGATTTCCAGTAGCAGATCGTGCCCAACGCCAAGTCGTGTTCGGCGAACACCGACCTACCTGGCCTATTTCTCCAACGCCACGAATCGGTGGCTCGCCTTGCCGGCCTTGTCCACGTCCCAGACTCGATAGCCGAAGGGACGCTTGTCGAAGTTCTTGCTCGTCGTTTCGCCGCTCAAAAATTGAATCCCCTCGTATTCGTTCTCCACGACACGGTGCGTGTGCCCGCTCAGCATGGCCACCACGCCGTTATCCCGGAGAAGGCGAAGGACCTGCGAACGTTTCTCGGGGGGAATATTGAAATACTCCTCCTTCTCATCCGCCGTTTTGAGAAACAGGGGATGATGGCCCATCACGAAGACCGGGCTCGATTCGGCTTTCGCTTCCTTGAGGGTCTTCTCGAACCACTGGTCGTGGACCTCGGACTCCCCTTCGACGGGGGTCTTCCAGAACTCCGTATCGACGACCACAAACGTGCAGTTCTGATGCTTGAAGCAGTAGTAGTCCTTGCCGATCAGCTCTCGGAATCGGGCCAGACTTTCAGGGGTGGCGGGGTGGCCCAGGTCGTGGTTGCCTGCCACGCAATAGCACGGGACCTCGAACTGATCTTTCACCTTTTTGAAGTCGGCAAACGCCTCGGGCTCCGGTTTATTCACCAGGTCACCGCAGATGACCACGAAGGCCGGCTTCATGGCGTTGATCTGCCGCACGGCCTGGCGAAACTTCTCCAGGTCCTGGTCGTAGCCGTCCACGCCAAAGCCAAGCTGGGTGTCGCAGATCTGGACGAATTGGAAGGGGGCCGGTTCAGGCTCGCCTGCGCGCGCCACCGCCGCAAGCGTCAGGAAAACGAGCAACGGGCATATCAGGGAGCACACGAACATGGAGATCTTTTTCATGGGATACCTCATTTCTCCCCAAACAGCACACAGATCGGCGTGGGGACCATGACCATAGAGCGGGTGTACATCAGTTCGCCGGTTTCGGCATCGATGGCGAAGACGGCGAGGGTGTTGCTGTCACGCCCGGCAGCTACAAGCCACTGGCCGCTGGGATCGAGATTGAAGTTGCGAGGCCAACCGCCGCGAATCGGCTCGATCTCGACAAGGGCCAGCCGGCCTGTTGGCTGTTCGACCCGGAAGACGGTGATCGTATCGTGGCCGCGGTTGGCAGCGTAGACGAATTGTCCACTGGGATGGACGCGAATCTCCGACGAACTGACAAACGACTCCTTCGCCTTGGCCTCTTCGGAAACGGTGGGAATCGTTTGCAGGGGCGTCATCGTGCCTTGTTTGGCGTCGTAGGCGAAGGCGGTGACCGAAAGGGCCAACTCGTTCAGCACGTAAACGTACTTGCCATTCGGGGCGAATTTCATGTGTCGCGGGCCGCCGCCCGGAGGGCATTGGCCGAAACCGTGCGGAATGAGATCGACCTTGTCCAGGTCGAGGCGGTAAATGAGGACCTTGTCCATGCCCAGATCGGGCACGAAGACGAAGCGATTGTCGGGCGACGTGCCGACCCAGTGGGCGTGGGGTTTGTCTTGGCGCCCCGCCACGACGCCGGACCCGCCCTCATGCTTGAGAAGGTTGGATCGTGGCCCGATCGAGCCGTCTTCACGAAGAGGGAAAATGGCAACGGAACCGCCACCGTATTGGGCCGACATGAGAACCTCGCCCGTCCGGTCGGTGGCCAGGTGGGCAGCCCCACCATCGCCGATCGGTTGGCTGTTGAACTGCACCAGGCTCGCGTTGCCGTCCTGGGTCTCAATGCGATAAGCAACCAGCGAAGGCTCACCCTCGACCGTTCCCGTCGAATAGAGCACCTTGCCGCTCGGGTGCAGGGCCAGGAATCCCGGATTGCTCATCTCGGCAGCCAATTCCGGCGGGGAAAGCTTGCCCTTCTCCGCATCGAATCGAGCGTGATAGAGGCCCTTGCTCAGGCCGCCTTTTGGGGTCGTCGTGCCGATCCAGACGTCCGGATCCGCGGCAGCGCAGACACCGGCGAGGAAAAGCGGCAACAGGCAGGTCGCCATGACTCGGGCAGCAAGACGTGTTTCAAAACAGAAATTCATCGTTTCAAGTCTCCATCGTGGGGCGGTCGAAGCGTCAGACAGCTGCCGCCACGGAATTCATTGTTTGCGAGAGGAAAGCCACTCTTGATACTCGGGGGACTTCACATACTCCGCGTAGATCGGTTGCTGTGTCAAGTCGCCGAACTTGATGTCAAATTGTGTTTCGATCAGCGTCAATAGTCGATTGACTTCGGCAAAGTCTTGCGACTCCAAGGCGATTGTCACCAGTTCCCAATGGCCGGCGTCGTCCGCGGGATCGGCTTCGACCGCTTTCTCGGCAGCCTTTTTTGCCTCGTCGTAGCGTTTTGTCACGCGATAGCAGCCTGCCCGCACGACGTTCAGGCGGGGGTCGCCTCCCACGGCCTCATCAATCCGATCGATGCACTCGATTGCCTGGTCTGTCTTGCCGGACGTTGCGTAGAGGTCGATCGAAAGCATGTCGAGGCAGGGGTCGTCCGGATGGCACTTCCGAAAGTCCTGGGCTGCCTCCTGAACTTCTGCCACGCCGATATCGCTGGCGGCTCGATAACGCATGATCATAACCGACTTCTGCTTCTGCAGACTCGCAGGCAGCGAATCGTGGATCTTCATCGCTTCGCGACTGTTTCCAGCCCGGATGTTCATTGCCATGGCATGCATTTCCGACGCATGGGCCATGTATTCCGATTCCACGCCACGGAGTTTGTCCAGGAGTGATCGATTCTGTTGCGCGGCCACGGGAATCAGGGCACGTCGAAGCGTCGTCGACATGTCTTCTGCGGAGAGGAACACGTAGATGTCGCCGATTCTGGGCTTTCCTGCTTTGTCCTTGACGACAAGCATGTCGTGATAGTTGAGCCCGGAATCTCCAAAATCTGCACGAAAGAGAATTCTCATTCGTCCGTTCTTCTGGTGAACTCGCAGAAATCGGTAACTGCCTCCCATGGCCGTGCTCTTGACGAGTTCCCCCGCGAAATTCTCCGCAATGCGGCTCTTTGCAAGAAACACCTGTTGCAGTTGGGAACGAGAAGGCTCGGATAACTCGATTCCCGTCATGGCACGGTCGAACAGGAGACTCCAGTCGACGATCCTGCGCAAATAACCATCATCGCCCTGCGACACTCGCTCTTCGATTTTCCGAGCCAGTTCCGCGGCCTCTTCTTCCGACGACATATCACCGCCACTCGGCAACTCGTCCGCCGAAATCACTGGCCCACCAGCGGTTGCTTGGGCAGGAGGCGTGTCTCTTTTCGCACAGCCGGTTGCCAAAACAACCATGGTGAAGGACCAGATCGCCAGCCAGCCGTGTTCCCTCAATGTGCGTCGGCCCACTCCTTTGCTCCCTGTTCAAGCAATTGTCTTCTACTCCACCTCGTTCGCCCCTCAAGCTCTGGCGACCAGCCCTCATCGTAGGGAGCGGCGTCACATGGGTCAATGAACCGTAGGCCGCCTGCCTGTCAACCAACTCCTCGTGTTGCGGAAGCCCAACGTCCACGGCTCCATTTGGGGGGGCGGCGTTATATCCGGAAAGAAATGGGGCCTAGGAGAAGGAGCCCTGGCTAAAAGGTATAATTCCCGCATCAGCCGGGGCCTCTGTTAGCGGCCAGAAAACACCCCGGACGATTGGCAACTTCTGGTTCCGATGTGGCCAGTGCTCGTCCATTGGCAATACAGACCTCGATAGACCGCCATGCACAAGAGGGAGGGCTGAGACAATGCCGCCAGAAGCCCTGATGATTCTCTTCATTCTGCTCGTTGTCGTGACAGTCATCGGGCACGGGATCTGGGTCGTGCTGGCGTGGATTGTCCGAGCGATGGCGGGAACGCCTCGCAAAGAAGAACGTGTTCAGATGTCGTGCCCCTGGTGCGACCAGACAACGTCGATCCAAGGGGGACGTTGCCAGATATGCGGCCGGACGTTGTTCGACCCGAAGGCCAAGAGCACGTCCGAACTGAAGGCGGTGCGGCGGCGAATCCAAACCTGGCAGAACCAGGGCAAGTTGCCCCCCGAACATGCCAAGGCCCTTCTTCTCGAACTTGAGTCGGAACGGCGAGTCCTTTACGGCTTGAGCCCCCTGGCCATGACGTCCGCCAAGCCGGCCGTCGAACCGAGGAAAGCCGCCGAGCCGACAACCACCCAAGAAAAGGCGCCGCCCAAACCGGTTTCGGCAGCGTCGGAACAGCCGCTCGAAGCGATCGTGATCGAGCCGCCCAAACCCGTCGCGTCGAAACGCCCTGCCCCACCCGCGGTTACCCCGGCCACACCGCGTCCCGTGCCGCAGACGCCTCCCCAGAAACCGCCCCAGGTTGCGGCAACGGGTGGTCCAGCCCGTCCGCCAGTCCCGGCGCCTGCGGCGAAGCAACCTGCGGCCCGCCCGCGTCCTGTGCCGGCGCGGCCGCCGCAGAAGAGTTGGCGCGAGTTGGTGCAGTCCTTTCTCGAAGAACGGGAGATCCCGGCCGTTGAGTTGTTCGGTGTGTTGCTGAGCGCTCCGCTGATCGTGACCGGGGCAGTGATCTTCGTGATCTACTTCTGGGAGACGTTGCAGGAGTACCCGGTTCTGAAGTTCGGCGCCTTTTCCGGCGCCACGGTCGCGAGCTTGCTGATGGGGCTGTTGGCCTGCATCCGCTGGCAGTTGAAGACGACAGGACGCGGACTGTTGGGCATGTCGCTCCTGCTGGTGCCGTTGAGTTTTTTGGCCATGGCCAATTCGGGTGGCGGCTGGGCCGTCCTGTTAGCGGAACTGAATGCAGCGGCCTTGTTCGCCTACCTGGCCGCGCAGGCAGGCCGAGTGCTCGTCCCCGATCGGCCCTGGCACCTGGCGGCCGCGCTCCTGACTCCCGTTGTGGCAATCATCGCCCTCTCGGCGTGGCCCGGTCTCGTTTCCCAGTTCTGGCGTGTGGGACTGTTTGGAGCGCTGACCGTGACGGGCTTCACCGTCCCGCTCGTGCTTCATCGTCGGTTGATGGCCGGCCTGAAGGAAGTGGGGCCTCCCACGCTGATCGGGGCGTTCTTCCTGCTGGGCTGCTCGCTGTTTCCCCTGGCCTTCGCCCTGGGGTTGGCCGCCAAGATAGCGGCGGCATCGATCGGCACAGTGGCCATTGCGGCCGACGCCCTGTCGGTGGCTGTCTCGCTGGCCTCGGCCACAATCCTGGCCTTCTCGCTGACCCTAACTCGGCAACTCGAAGGGCACGAGAAGCTCGCCTCGTGGCGAGCGGCGGCAACGGCGGTGGGATTGATGGCTGTCGGCGGAATGGCGGCCGGATTGGTTCTGGCCTGGCCCTGGCCGGCGTTGGTGTTTTTCGTCGCGCTAGTCGACGCAGCCGTCCTCGTTTGGATCGCCACGGTCTGCCAATTCCCCTGGACGCACGCAGGAGCCATTGCGGCCGGCGCGGCCGCCTGCCTGACGGGCTATCACCTGATCGTCGGCCAGCTTCCGTGGGGTCTACCGATCAACGCGTCGATCATGATTCGGGTCCTCTTTGGCGGTGCAAGCGCCGCCGTGCTCGTTGGCTTCAGCGGGTTGCTGGCCGGCGCCGCAACGTGGCTGGTGAAGGCCGAGCGAAAGGACGATGCCCGGGTCTACGGTTGCGCAACGGGGGTCGTGGCCGTGGTAAGCCTGGTCGGATCGGCAGCCGCCGGCTGGTTTGAAGGCGGAAGTTCCGTGCCGCTGGCCTTGTTCGTGTTCGCCGTCTACGGCGTCGCATGCCTGATCGGCAATGCCTGGCTGCGGCTGCAGTCTGTGAATCACGTTGGCCTGGCCCTCCTGGTCGGTGCAACCCTGTGGGGCTTGTATTGGCTGGTCCCCACTCCGGCCCCAATCTGGGCGGCCGTGCTGGGAATCGAGGCCTTGGGACTCTCAATCCTCGGTTGGGCCGTAGCGGTGGCATCCTGCCGCCGGACAACGAACGATGGCGAGGAAGATAAACGACGGCAAGATGCCACCGCCACGGGAGTGGCAGCTTTGTATCGCAGTGCGGCGCTGGATGCGGCGGATTGGCTCGCGGGATTGGCAATCGTGGTGGCGGGGTTGGTCTTGCTGCCGAATCTTACGGTTCACGTGCGCACGGCATGGCCGGCAGTGGCCCTGCTGGCGGCGGCTGGGGCGTGGCTGGTCGGGGCCTGGACACGAGAGTCCTTCGAACGAACCTGGGCCGCCTCGGCAACGCTGCTGGCAACGTTGGTTCACACCTTCGTGTACTGCCTGCCGGGATGGTTGTATCAACCGTGGCTCGATGCGGTTCTTCTCCATGCAACGCTGGGCGTGGCCGCCACTTTGGCCAGCCAATTCGCCTTTCGAAAAGGAGACCATCCCCTTCGCAGTCGCGTTCATCGCGTGCTCGTCGAGCCCATCAGCCAGGCGGCGGGCCTCTCGTCGGCCCTTGCCCTGCCCCTCCTTATGACCAGCTCGTGGGAACATCCGCTCACCCTTTCACTGTGTCTGTTCTGGCTCGCGGCCATCTGGCTGGTCGTTGCATTCGTCAACCGGCTGCCCGGCCTGATCACAGGCGCTCAGGCCGTCATGTGTCTGGGAAGCATTGCGGCGGCAACGGCTTGGATCGAGCGGTTCCCCTGGACCGCCAACGGCAAAGTGGACCTGGGAGACCTGCGGACCTGGCAGGTGTACGGTGTGGCCTTGGCCCTTCTCGCGCTGCTGTGGACGGCATCAAGGGTGGGGCTCCGTCGCATCAAGGCGGTCGACGAATTGCTCACCCCCGAGTGGCCCAGCCTGGACCGCGTGCTCGGCGGCTTCCTGTGCGTCGTGCAACTGGCAGTCGTAGTAGGCGCCACGCTGCCGGCAGTGGGATACGAGTTGGGACTGAGCGCTGCCGCTCCAGCCGCCGCGTGGCAAGGAACCGTCGCATCGCCGACCGGTTGGCTACTGCTGGTAACGCTGATTGCCTGCTGTACGGCGGGAGCGTGGTACCGCTGGCGCGAGGCAGAGCTCTTGGCGGTGTTGGCGGTGGCGGGAGCCGTACCATGGCTGCTCGCTGCCGGGCTGGGCACCAGCGACGATGCCGCAAGTGTCCTCCGCTGGGTGGCAGGCGGCCTGTTGGCTCTGGGGACGGCGGCCGTGTGCCTCCGTCAGCCCATCGTAACCTGGGCCAGGTCGCTCGGCATGCGTGTCGAAACGGGTAACTCGGCGCCGCAAGCCACTCGAGCAGCATTGCAGTGCCTCACCCTGCTGCCCGTACTGGGCGTGACCTTGTTGTCGGCAGCAGCCCGATTGACGGGAACGTCTCCCAAGGGCCCGCTTGCCGGGACCTTCTTCCACAACATGGGAACGGAACTTTCCTACCTGGTGCCCTTACTCATCACGACCGGCGCCCTGGTGGTGCTCGCCTGGCGTGAGTCGTCGAGCGGCTACGCCTTCTCCGCGGGCCTGGTGATGAAACTCGGCCTCGTGCTGGCCTGCCTGCTCTCGTTCACCGCGTGGGGCTCCGAGCAGTGGGCGATTCTCTGGTACGGTCTCGCCATCGCTTCCGCCGGCTGGTCAGCGGCCTGGGTGACGGCAAGGCGTCAGGTCGACGTGTGGCGGGAAGACCGCCCTGGCCCCGCAGCCCTGCTGATGCGACTGGAACTGGGTATGGGAGCCCTGGCCGTGGCAGCGGTTCTCCTGCCGGGAATGCTCGCCCTGCTCGACATCCACTTCGTCGGCCTGAACGACATGGCCTCCGCGGCGGGCGGCTGGCTGGGCTGGCTGGCCTTCGCTTCGGTGGTGGCGGCGGCCGTCTATCGCCAGTTTGGCCTGGGGCGCTCCGTGCCGGCAGATCTGGCGGGCCTGGCCGGCATGACGTTGATTGCCCTGGCAGGCTGCACCATGACAAACCTGGAGCAGCCCCTTGGCCTGTTGGCTTACGGCCAGTGGTGGGGCCTGCACACGATGATGATCGGATGGGCGGCTTACTCCATGCTCATCGCCCTGTCTACCTGGTGGCTTGCCGAGCACGTACGAATCCCGGAGGCCGAAGGGCCGCCCCAGGTTCTTCTCCGAGCGGCGAACACCTGGGTCATCGCCGCCGGCGCAGCGGCCGTGCTGTTGGGCCTGGTGACGGCCTCGTTTTTCAGCCCGGCCGAAGAACGCCTGTGGGGAGCGGCCGCGATTGGGCTGGCCTCGGCCGCCTCGGCCAGCATGGCCGTCTGGCGACGACGCGAGGCCTGGGCCTTCGTGTCGGGATTGGGCGTAAACGTAGCGGCCTCTTTCATCGTGGGCTACTACGAGCGGGGCCTTGACGATTGGTCAAGCTTCCTGATGCTCGTGGAGGCAAACGTGATCGCCGGGGCCGTGGTCGCCCTGGCCTGGTTGGCCGTCAGCAAGCGACTTTATCAACTGCGTGAACGAAGCGTCTGGTCGAGTCCGCTGCTGGCGTTGCAGATCGCGTTGACAAGCGGCGGGGCCCTGGCCCTTGCCATACCCACAGGGCTGGCGCTGGTCGCCTCGCCCGGCAATCTGCCTTTGGAAACACTGCACGCGATCGGCTCGGCGCCGGGAGCTGCGGCCGTTCTCCTGGCGGCCCTGGCGGCCGGCTGGTTCCTGCTCCAGGTGCGACGCGAGGACGTGGTCCATGTGATCGGAGCCGCCGCGTTGGCGGGCGGCGCGTTGCTCGGCGCAAGCGCCACCGGTTGGACTTTCTGGCAGGACGAGGACGCCTGGCTGCCCTACCACGTAGCAATCGCCGGTTGGGCCGGCCTGGGACTGGCAATCCTCGCCCTGGCAGGCTGCGTGGCCTGGTTCACCAAATCAGAGGAAGGCGAGACGAACACTCCACTCGACCGCTTGGGTAACCTGCTGCCGGCCGAGCCAGCTTGTATGTGGCATTTCGTCCTCACCCTGTCGGCCTCCATGGCCGGACTGATCTGGTGCGTGAGCGATCCGGCGCGTCCCTACTGGGCGGGCGCGGTCCTTCTGGCCGCGGCCGTCGGAGCGATGGTAACCGCCCTTTGGCGACGGCGAGTTGCCGAGATTGCCCTGTCCGGGCTTCTGCTGAACCTTGCAGCCAACGTGGCATGGGTCGCATGGCGTGATAACAGCCTGGCAGGCCTCGTCGAGACGAATGCCCTGGCCCTGGCTGCCGGGGCAGCCCTGTGGACGATCCTGGCAATGCTGCTGCCCCAGCGCGTCGCCCGACTGGAACTCGGGGATCGCGACTACAGCTATGCCGAGGTTGCCTTGCACCTGGCCCTGGTTCTGCTGGGCGGGCTGGCTTCGGTGCTCCTCGTGCAGACCCTGGCCGGGATCGCGCACCCGGCGGCTACGGCACTCACCTGGTCCGCGGTTGCGGCCGTGGCGGGAGTGTTGCTTCTGCGACTGGCGAGCGATTCGAGACAATTCTCGCTGCCTGGCCTCTATTACCTGGGCCTGATTGCCTTGGGACTGACCCTCGACATACAGGCCGAGTCGCCCCGACATCTACTATGGCTTGCGGGCCCAGATCTGGCCTGCTGCGCCCTCGTGGCCGCGGTGGTCTACGCCGGCCTGCAGGGCGTCGGAGTGATCGGCAAAGATCCGCAAGGCACACGAAGTCACTACGGAGTGCTGGCGACCCAGTGGGGACTTGTCGGAACATCGGCGGTCCTGGCAATTGCAACCTCGTTGGACTCGGGCTTCGGCGATCTGGTGCGTCCCGGCTTGGGCCGGTTCGCACCGGGACCGTGGTCCGGGCCGATGGCGGTGCTCGTCCTGCTGCCGGCGTCCTTCCTGATGGCACAACTGTCACAAGGCGTGCGGGCTACGGGCTGGCGTTATGCCACCCTGACCCTTGGGGCAGTGCTTCTGGCCACATTCGGCTGGACTGTTCTTCCCGAAAGCGATATGAACCTGCTCAACCAGACCGTTGTGCTGCTGGTTGCTTCGGTGGCGATGCTGCTTGTGGTCGGCGTCGGGCTGCCGCGGCTGCTGGCGGAAGAAAATCCCTGGGTCCGTTGCGGTCGGAACACGCTGATCGGGTTCGGGGGCACGGCAGCGGCCGCCCTGACGCTGATTCTCGTCCAGGAGGCTTTCCTCTTCCGACCGGAAGTTGGGGCCCCAATGGCCACTTGGGCCGTCGTCGTGGTAACCGTCACCATGGCCGCGGTCATCGTCGGGCTGATTGCCATGGCGGTCTCGCCACGTCGGGATCCCCTTGGGCTAAGCGAGCAAGGACGGACGGTTTATGTCTACGGGGCCGAGATCCTGGGTGGACTGATCGCCCTGCATCTCTGGCTGACCGAGCCGGGCCTGTTCCGCCTGGGAATCATAGAGCAGTACTGGATGCTGATCGTGATCGCCATCGCTTTCGCGGGCGCGGCTCTGAGCGAGTGGTTCCAGCGTTTGGGCCTGCCGGTTCTGAGCCGGCCTCTGGCGAACACGGCGGCGCTGCTCCCGCTCGTGCCAGCCGTCGCCTACTGGATTCCCACGGACGTGGTTGCCGCTTCGCCGCTGGCCGGCAACAGTCCGGCGGTGTGGTTCTGCGGCAGCCTGTTCTATGCCGTCCTGGCAACCACCCAACGCTCGCGACTCTACAGCTTCCTGGCCCTGGGCACGCTCGCCGCGTCGTTCTGCCTGCTGTGGCAGAAGATGGACCTCGGCCTGGCGGAACACGTGCAGCTCTACGGGATTCCGATCGGGCTGGCGATCCTCCTGGCCGAACAGATTCACCACCGCGAGTTGAAGCCGTCAGTCACCTCGGCCATGCGGTACCTTGCCTTGACGTGCATTTACCTGACCTCGTCGGCCGAGTTCCTCTGGGAATTGGGCGAGACGATCTGGCTGCCCCTGGGCCTGATCGGGCTGGCGATTCTGGGGATCCTCGGGGGGATCTTCCTGAGGATCCGATCGTTTGTGATCGTGGGATTCACGTCGCTGGCCCTTGTGCTGGGAGCGCTCGTCTATCATGCCACGGTCGACCAGCACCAGATCTGGGTGGTCGCTCTGGCTATGCTCGCGTTGGGGATTCCGCTGCTCGCCTTCTTCATGGTCTTTGAGAAGAAGAAGGCCCAGATCCTGGCGGCAGCGAACCGTTTCTGGAATTGGGAGCGAAGAGACGTGATCTTGCCGCGACAGAAAGACGGAGGAATGAACTGATGAGTCCATCCGCCATCGACAGGGAGAGGATCAGAATCGCCGTCCGTCCCCCCCAGTTCGGATTGCGAACGTTGCTCCTCGCAGCAGCGGGGATCGGGCTTACCTTCGGCGTGCTCGGGTGGTTCAAGTTGCCGCCCGTCGTCGGCATGTTTGTGCTGGCCGTGCTGGTCCTGGCCGCCGTGGCCACGGCCGGGCTGGTGGCGTCGCTGTTGCACGCCTACACGATGCTCGAACCCGCCAGCGTCGTGCCCAAGGAGGAAGAGCAGGCGAGCGATCCCTTTGAAGGAGATTCGTCGGAGTGAGTTTGGAGACCTTGTCCCGATGCCGCAAATCCGAACGGCATCAAGGCAGGCCACAACAGGGCCGTTCACGATCCTTTTCCGCCGTAGGCGGTATTAGGCCCGTGCTTCAGCACGGGTCGACGTGGCAAGAAAACTCTTCCCCTCGTCCCTGCCGCCGCCTGCGGCGGGCAACGACCATGAATGGACGTCTAATGAACGCGAATACTACCGCCGCTCCTGCGGGATGATCATCCCTGTCTCCCTGACCGCCGATGCCCTACAATGGGCCGGTGACGGTTCCTTTCGACGACGGAACTGACGGACACATGACAGGAGGCGGTTTCATGGGGACGGCACAACGTTGCGTTTTCTGTTGGATCGTGGTGGCAATTGGTCTGCCGGCGTGGGCCGAGGACAGCGTGAGTCCGCGTGTGACCCGCAACGTGGAGATCATTCGCGAGATCAAAGACGGCGTCGTCGCCGTCTTCAGCCAGGATCGCGAGGGGAAACTCCACAGCGGCAGCGGATCGATCATTCACCCGGCCGGGTTTGTCCTCACCAACGACCACGTCGTCCGTGATCGGCCGGGTGTGGTGTTGATGAAAGACGCCCCTCCTCTGCGTTACCGGACGGTGGGACGACTGCCCGAAAAAGACCTGGCGGTGCTGCAAATCAACGTCTCCAAGGGGCTGACCGTGATTCCCCTGGGGCACAGCGACGACTTGATGACCGGCGAGCCCTGTGTTTGCGGAGGCAACCCCGGCGGGCGGGGAATCGTGTTCACTTCGGGCATGATCAGTTCCGCGGCAATCATGGCCAACGCGCCCAACGCCCTGGTCATGTCACACTTCGCCGGCGATGTGCGCGACCGGTTTGTGCAGTTCGACGCCGCCAGCAACCCGGGCAATTCCGGCGGGCCGCTGATCAACGCCGAAGGCCGGCAGATTGCCGTGGTCTGCTCCCGGCAATTGGAAGAAGAGAACATCAACTACGCCATCCCGATCGACCGAATGCGACAGTGGGCCGACGAACTGATCGCCCCGGAGATCACGCGAAACCTCTTCGCCGGCCTGACAGTCGATTGTCTGGGTCAGGAGGCTCGTGTGGAAACGGTGGCCGCCGATTCTCCCGCCCACGCCGCTGGAATTCAGCCGGGTGATGTTCTCCTGGCAGTAGACGACGCCCCGCTTCGGGACGGAATCGACTGGCTCCTGACGCTCGCCCTGCATCGTTCCGGCGACGAACTGGCCTTGCGATACCGGCGCGGCGAGCAAGAGAAGACTTCAGCTTTCAAGCTCACACGTTATCCGACGGAAAAAGGCATTGATGTCAAGGACGTGGAGCCCGGACTGACATGGAAACTCTACGTGAACGGCAAACTCGACGCTCTTCCCGATTTCGACCGTCTCAAGCCGAGCGGCTCGGGCATCGCCGCCGAGTTGAAAACTCGCGACCTCTCGGGCGAGCGGAAGGAGCACTTCGCCTTGCGATTTGAGGGACTTCTAAAGATCGAGAAGGACGGAATGCACCGACTGATCTTGGCGTCGGACGACGGGAGCCGACTGAACCTTCACGGCCGAACGATCATCGACAATGACGGCCCCCATCCCCGGCAGGAACAGGGCCGCAAGGTGCGGCTGGGCAAGGGTTGCCATCGGCTGCGCGTCGACTACTTCGAGGCCACGGGAGCCTCGACCCTCGAGTTGTTTCTGGAAGACGCCGCCGGAAAGCGCACGCAACTCGGCGCCGGGGCGTTTTTCCACCAAGCCGGGAAGGAAGTCCCGGAAAAGAAGTAGTCCTGTGGAGCGGCGACAGCCTGCCGTCGCTTTCTGCTTTGGGCGACCAACAGGCCGCCAAAAAGAAGGCGATGCCGGGCCATCGCACTCCAAGGACAGCAAGCCCAACCCGCTTTGCATGGCGAGTCGGGCTTGTTTGCGTTCTTCTGGAAATCACACGCCGTTGGAAAAGTCTTCGCGGAATTTGGCGATGAGCTTCTGGGGCCAGTCCGACGTGGGGCGGAGGCGGCCGACGAAGAAGCGGAGCACCTTGGGCTCGTCGTAGAACTCCAAGCCGCCGACCAGTTCGCGGTTCTTATAGAGCCACTTGACGCGGTCTTCGACGAACTTGACCTGCGAAAGGGTGAAGACCCGTCGCGGCATGGCCAGGCGAAGGAGTTCAACTTCGGAGGGAACGTCGTTGCCGTCGGCGTCGCGGTCCATGGAGATGGTGCCTCGCTCCATGCCGCGGATGCCCGAGATGATGAACAGGGCGGTTCCGAGGGCCCCGGCCGGGTACTCGAGTTGGGACACGTGGGGCAGGAAGCCCATGGCGTCCAAGTGGCACCCCAGGCCTCCGGACGGAGTGACGACGGGGATCCCCGCCGCGTCGAGGTTGTCGACCAGGTATTTGATGAACTCGGGGGACTGACGGATCATGTCCATGTCGAGGGTCTCGCGGAGCCCGACGGCCATGGCCTCGATTTCACGAACCGACATGCCGCCGTAGGTGAGAAAGCCTTCGAAGAGGGGAACCATGTCCCGCATTCTCAGGTAGTGATCCTTGCTCTTGGTGGCGATTCCGCCGCCGCGGGTGCAACTGATCTTGCGGCCCGAGAAGTAGATGATGTCGGCCAGGTCGCACATGGTGCGAATGATCGTCTTGAGGTCGACGTCCTTGAATTCCTCTTCCCGCGTCTTGACGAAGTAGAGGTTCTCGGCCAGCAGGCTCACGTCGAAAACCAAGAGCAGCCCGTTCTCGTCGCAGACCTTGCGGACGTCGCGCATGTTGGCCACGGAGAAGGGTTGTCCGCCGATGAGGTTCGTGCCCGCTTCCATGCGGACGTAGGGGATGTTGTCCTTCCCGACCTCGGCGATGAGGGCCTTGAGCTTGTCGATGTCGATATTGCCCTTGAAGGGGCAGTCGCTCTTGATCTTGAGGCCTTCGTCGGTGAACAGTTCGACGACTCGGCCTCCTGCCAGTTCCACGTGGGCCTTGGTGGTCGTGAAGTGGAAGTTCATCGGCACCACGCCGCCCTTGCCGATGAAGGCCTGGCTGATGATGTGCTCGGCGGCGCGGCCCTGGTGAACGGGCAGGAAATACTCGGTGTCGAAGATCTCCACGATCGCCTCGTAGAGCTTCGTGTAGGAGGCGGAACCGGCGTAGGCGTCGTCGGCCACCATCATTGAGGCGATCTGCTGATCGCTCATGGCGTTCGTGCCGCTGTCGGTCAACATGTCCAGGAAGACATCGCAGTTCTGGAGCAGGAACGTGTTGTAACCGGCGTCTTCAACGGCTTTCAAACGTTCCTCGACGGGTAGGAGGTTCAGTTTCTGAACGACACGAACCTTGTGCATTTCGAGAGGGACAAATTCACCGCTTGCGAACTGGACTCTAGCTGCCATGGAGAACCTTCAACTTCGGATCAGGAAAGGAATTCAAGAAAACGGGCGCAAGCCTGCCGTCATGAACCAATCCGAGACAAATGCCCCAAGCCACGAGCCCTGGTTGGAAGCCCGCGGTTCGTTGGCGACGCAGGCTTCGACCAACTTGAACGCTAGCGAGAAACAGGCAAAACGGGGTCTCAATCGAGAACACCCGATTCCAACTCGATGCTACCAACGGGGAAGGTGAACTCTCAATCCTCCTCCCGAAGGAAGCAAGACTAGTTCGCAAGGACTACTTGCAGGTTTCGCAAGAGCGCAGGGTCTCCCACAAACGGAAACGGCCGTCTCACCGCTAACGGTTGCGCCGGCTCTAAAAATCCTCGGCGGCTTTTCGCAGGCAGCGGGCGGTCTGGCGGAACTCGTTCATGTCCATTTCGCGAAGGTAAACGAAGCCCCGGGCGCCGCGAATGAGCGGGCTCGCGTGCTCGGCGAACCAGGCGCGGCCCAGGCACGTCTTGAGCATCTGGTACTGGTCGACCTGGATGGACTGGGCCAGTTCGCAGAAAGGACCGTCGTGCTCGAAGCTGGGGAAGGAGGCTTCCTTCTGGGAAACGAACGTGTTGAGGAACGCGCTTTCCATGACGGACAACATGTTCAGCGAGACGGGCACGTACACGTTGGCCTCGCTCGGATGGAAGCGGTACCACACGTTGCGGTATCCCCAGACACGCAGCTCGGCTCCTTCGTGCTTCTCCACGTACTGATTGGTGGCCTCACTGATCGCCTGGAGCACCTTGTAGTGAGTGTCCGGCCCGCTGGCCTCGGGATCGAGGGCACAGGAGATCACGTCCGGGCGGACCTCGTCGAGCAGTTCGAGGACGGGCTTGGCATCCCGTTCCACGGTCGGCTCGGGAACGAAGATGTCGCCCGTGTAGAAGCCGAGTCGGAGATGGCGAATGTTCGAGCACTGCCAGCCGAAATAGCCCCAAAGCGTCTCGGCCTCCCACTCGCGGCACATGCCCTTGAGTTTCTGAACAATGTCGGGATCTTTCCGGCCCGGGTAGACGCTGCGGAAGTAGTGGTCGAGTTCCGTCATCCGATCGCGGATCGCGTTCAGGCTGCTCTCGTCGTAGAGTTCCATCAGGTTGCGGAGCATTCGCCGCGCGGCCCCTTCGTGGCGCATATCCTCGTTCCGCGCGGCAATTCCGTCGAGGTACTGCCAGACGTCGCGATTGCGGCCCTGGTCATTCTCCAGTTCGAAATAGCCTTCCTGGTAGAGTTCACGGAAGACCTCGGAATCGATCCACTCGTTGAGCCCTTCCAGCTGGGCAAGCATGTAGTGGTTCGTGACGGCCGTGAAGCCGCTGGTGAGGGTCACAAAGTAGTGCTGGTTGGCCGCGGTCCGCATATTGCGGACGATGTGGGGCATGATCCCGAGCATGAGATCGTCGTGGTGGGGCTCCGTGTGGAGGAAACACGTGTCGCTAATGGACGTGCTGCCCCGATTGATCTTCTCGACCAATTGTTCGTGGACGAAGCGCGCGGCATCTTCCAGCGATTGCTGCCGACCGGTGAGGACCTGGCGAAGCATGGGATCTCGCCCGGCCTCTTCGCCGGTGATCTCCAGGACCGTCTTGCGTTTGGCGAGAGCCAGGTCGATCACAGCTCGCTCGAGTTGTTCGTCGGTGAACTTGGCCTCACCCGCTACGAGGCTGACCTGGCGGCGTCCGAGGCGGCGCGCGGCGCCGAGGGTCACGTAGAAGCGGGCATTGGGAAGGCAACGGAGCGAACTGGCAGGAATCCGCACGCTTCGCTCCCCTTCCACGGCATCGGCGACGACGCCGGCCTTGGCCTCGCCCGCGGCGATGATGATGGCGGCGCAGTTCGGATTGCGGGTGATCGTTCCCAGTCCGATGGTGATCACCAGGCGCTGGCGGGAGACCTCGATGCCGCCCAGGTCGCCGGCCGCGGCGGCCTGGGTCTCGTAGTTGGTGGCCATGAGCCGGGTCGTGGACTGGTGGTCCGAACCCCGGATATTGAAGCCCACGTGGCCGTCGGGTCCGATCCCGCCGAGGAAGAACCCAAGTCCGCCCAGGCTCTGAATCTTCTCTTCGTGGCTCTGGCACCAGTCGTCGATACGAGCCAGGACGTCGGACTGGACCCGTTCCAGGTCCGTGCTCGCGCTGCGCGTGCGGAGCGAAAGGTCCACAGTCGAGTCCGGCCAGACAGAGCGGAGCGTCTCCCCCTCCCGGAGTCCGATCTCGGCGCAATTCATCAGCAACGCCTTGTCGGGATCGAGACCAAAACCGCGCAGGTAGTACTTGTTGACGTAGTAATAGAAGCTGTTCTTCTGGAACGGCTGGATCGGATAGAACTCGTCGATCTGCACGAAGTGCAGGCTCTTCATGTCCGGGCGGATTGCCGGATCGACGCCGCTTTCTTCGAGGATCGCCCGGGTTTCCGGCGAATCCCAGGTCCCCAGGATCCGCTGGACCCACTTGATGAAGTGTTCGGGAGTTTTACCCGTGGGCAGGGAAATCACCCCGCCGGGATTGTGCTGGACCCACTCGATGAATCGCATGGCGACAAGACGACCCAGGGCGGGAAAATTGTTGACCGTAACAACGGGAATCTTCTCCTCAGGGGCATAAATGGGATCGAGAGGGGAAGCGTCAACCGCGTGTTGCTCAACGGACGAGAGCGTGAATTCAGCAGGAGTGTTCATGGATCTCTGGATAGGGAAAACTTGCGAGGACCTTGATGCCGGTCAGGGCAATCGGTCGCCGCTGATCTGGGGGCGGGCGAGGAATGAGCGGGACGCTTCCTCCTCGAAATTCGAGGGCTGTTGCAGAGCGCGAGCCGAAGACTGGGAGAATCGGATTCTGGTTGGTGATGTGCCGAGGTCAGGCACTTCGGGTTCCACACGTTGGGTGTGGCCGGTTTTGTCACGGTCGGACAGCAATCAGGCCCTGGGGGGTTCGTGGACAATGCGACCAAGCACCTCCAAAAGGGCTTTCATTTTCAGGGGCATGTGAAGCACAACGCGATTGGGCGAAGCTTTCGCCTCCGCCTCCCAGTCACGTTGGGGCTCATCGAGGAGCAGGACGACGGGAACTTCCTGGGTCTTGGGATTGTCGGCCAGTCGATTGAAGGCGTTGAGCGCTGGCTTTCCCACGTCCTGGGCATTCAGGAGCAGGCCCTCGACAACCTGAGGGTTCTCGAAGAACTTGCCCACGGCCGCAAAGGGATCGGTTGTCGGCGAAGCCGAGTAACCCGCCTTACCCAAGGCGTTGCGGAGTTGCTCCTGGCGTTTCAGGTCGCCCTCGACAAGGATCAGGTTTTTCAAAGGCTGATCGGGAACGTAAGCTTTCGGGGCTGGTGTGGAAGCCTCCTCGGTAGCGGCGGCTGCGCCCGTCTCCTTTCCCGACATTCGTTCCAGGAGAGCTTCAAGATCGTGAAGCATCTTATCGGGCGTTTGATAGCGCCGTTCGGGATCCAGCATCATCGCACGGTTCGCAATCAATGCTACCGGCTGGGGCAAGCTGGGAAGCACCTGCTGGAGGGGTTCGATCTCCTCAAAACGCGTTCGGCTCAGGCGGTGCAGCTTGTCCCGGGGTTCGGGCAGGGGCGGCTTGCCAGTCAGCATCTGGTAGAAGATGCAGCCGAGGAAGAAGAGATCGCTGCGAGTGTGATCTCCCCTGACCCCCGTGGCGCGTTCAAGCGCCGCGTACTCAATGGTCTGCGTGTTCGGAAGATCCATATCGGCGATCATTTCGGCGCTCAATTCGTCGCTGATCGAAGCCAGACCGAAGTCGGCAACCTTGCCCTGTCCACGACTGGAAACAAGGACATTGGTCATCTTCATGTCGCGGTGAGCCAGGCCCTGCTCGTGGGCGTAGGTCAGGCCCCGTGCGACATCCGCCATGATGCGAGTGGCCTCCATCGGATCCATGCGGCGCCGGATCTTGACGAACTCCTTGAGGTTCCAGCCTTCCACGAAATCCATCACGAGAAAATGAACGCGGTCCTTGGAAGACACCTGGTGAACGGCCACGACATTCGGGTGGCGGAGTTTGAGACCAAGTTCGCCTTCGCGGGCGAATTGATCCACGGCGGCCTGCCCGGCGTACTTCTTGTCGAGGTGGCGGCGGCGAAGGACCTTGACGGCCATGATCTCGTTGGTCTCGCGGTGCGCCGCTCGATAGACGCGGGCAAACGTCCCCGCCCCCACCATGTAAAGGATCTTGTAGTCGCCGTGAAAATAGCCCTCGCGCTTATTGGCCGTGAGCAACTCGACCTGGTAGTTCGTAAGGTAGCCCCGGCGCACGCAAGCCTGAAAGAAATCATCCGAAGGAATGTTGCGGCTTCCCAAGTCGGTCCAGATGTCCTGCAGCTGCCGTTCGGTAACGAGCTTCAGATCGAGCGCGTGACTGGCAAACCGCTCAGCTTTGGCTTCGGCCATGCAATGTCACTCCCGCACGAGGCAAGTAGGGCGATGGATGGGTCGACTCGGTTCGTCCGAGACGAGCCAAGGGAATAATCGGCAAGGAGACTGGAAGTTTCTAGCAGGAACGTCAGAAACCTCGCTTCACCCCTCTGAAGGTCGGCTACGAAAGCCGCGATCGGTTGGGGCACCAAGTCTCCAAATCCTATCCTATTCCGGTTCTCGGCTGCTCGCAATCCACATCGCGACCGAAGTTGGGCGGAGTTGGCAATTCGGGCAGCTTGCCAGCTCGCCCTGTGACAATCCGGGAGAGACCCATTTACTTCCCCCCATTAAGGAGGAGAAGTTATGAAACAACGAAAAAAGCCCCGTCATGGCGCGAGGCCGCGGCGGAGCTTTCGGAGGGAGGGTGTTTTGGAGATCGCCCGGGGGGGCAATGGGCGTCGTCGCTCAACAAGCCTGCCGATCAAGAAGCCTCTTCAAGTTGGCGACGGTAGTCATCTCGTTCGCGTCGCGTGGCTTCCAGGTCAAACATCAGGTATTTCATATCGAGACGCAGTTGGCTCAACGCGTCCTGAACCAGGGAGAGAATTCGCCGACGCCGACGGGTACTGTCCACCACCCGTTCGAGGGCAGCTTCGACCTGATCGCGCCCGTTGGTAGGCAGATCCTGGATGGCGTTCACGAGATCGACCAGTTCGCTGGGGACTTCGTGTTTGTCTTCGTGCTCGTTTCGTGGCTGCGTCATGGATGTCTCCTTCGCGGTTTGGACGTTTCAAAGGAGGAAGCATCCCGCGCGCCAAAGTGCCGGCGAGAACCGAAACAACTACATAACCCACTATCAGATAATGACTTAGACATTTTCCTTCTGCCAACTCGTGTTCCACTCGAGATGATTTTCTGCAACGTTTGATCTGGCCGGGTGTCACAAATCCTGTTAAAAGCACGTCTTACGTCGATGCACAACGGTGCGGGCGATGTTGCCCCAACACCACACATCCAGCCCTCCCAAACACAACACGTTCCCTGGAGGGCGAAGCCGCAGAAGGACCCACCACCTGAATCGGGAAATGCCTGGTTGTGGCCGGCCAACTGACGCCCCCCGAAAGACCAGTGAAAGGCGTCAGAATGCCGATGGAGGCCCCATCCGGCATCGGCTCAGCCCGCAACCGTTTCGCTTTGTTCCGTTCAAGAAGGTCAGAACCAATCCCGAAACGAAGGAGATAACCTCCCACAGGAAAGGGCCTTCGAATCGTCCCACGTTCAGGGATTGCCTATAACTAAGGACGTCAAAAATCGGCACGGAGTTCCCCAAAACGGGTCGAACCCGCGATCCAACATTCACGACAACGGGGAATCGAGACCGCCTCCCCCTACAAGGCAGACGCGAGGAGGTTTTCATACCCCCCTCTTCTTCCGGGACGGCCCCATCCGCGTTTTTCGTTTGAGCCAATAAGAAGTTCATGAGTCGGATATCCACCACCACGCTCCCGCGATCCCTTCCACTGCTCGTTACGCTGGCGGCGTGTTCGCTTTTCGGCTCGCGAACGGTCCTCGGGCAGTCGGCATGGTATGAGGGCTTCGAGCAGAAGGAGCCCTCGTGGCAACTTCTGGGCGGAGACGGACAGTTCACGATCCGAGACCAGCAGCGGACTGCGGTGATTCGGAACACGGGAGAGCGTTCGGAGAAGATCACCGTGGTGGGTCAGGGCGGCACTTACGTCTACCTGGCTCACGACGTGGGTCACCCTCGCGTGATCGACGAGTTGGTTCCCACGATTCAGATTCGCTCGGACCGCCCGGGGATCCAGTTGCTGGCAGAATTGGCACTTCCCCGCAGCCTCCACCCCCAGACCAAGCAGCCGTTGACCGTCCTTGTCCGCGGCACGAGTTACAGCAACGTCGGGAAATGGCAGCAGTTGCGGATCGACGACCTTCCTCGTCAGCTCACCCGACAAACGCAAATTTTGCGTCAGCAGTTCGGTTCAACCGTGGATTCACGTGAGGCTTACGTTTCCCGGATCGTGCTCAATGTTCTCGGCGGAACAGGAACAACCAACGTCTGGATCGACGACCTCGACATTGCCGGGTATGTGGCGCCCTCCTCGTCTTCGTCACCGCCCGCAGCCAGTTCGTCACCGCCCGTAGCCAGCGAAGTTGTGACGGAGTCTTCTCAAGCATCGGCGCCATGGCAGAGCGATCGTTACACAGCGACGGACGGGAACACTCGGCCCCGAGTCCGTCTGGATCGTTCGGTTCTCCTGGTGGACGAGCGTCCCTTTTTCGTTCGAGCGATTCGCTGGCGAGGCGAACCCTTCACGGTACTCAAGGTCCAGGGTTTCAACACAATCTGGCTCGAACGTGCGCCATCGGCCGAGGTGCTGGCCCAAGCGGATCAGGCAGGGATATGGCTCATCTGCCCCGCGCCCGCATTGCCGCCCGCGTCCGGTCCAGTCGGTGCCGCACCGACCGTTCTGGGACCTGAATACGGCCGGGTGCTGGCATGGGACCTCGGAGAAGGTCTCGGTGAAAGCCAAAAGGACTCGGTCCGCGTCCGGGCCGATCAGATTCGAACGGCAGACAGCCGATTCCGGCGACCGCTGATTGCTCGTCCCGACAGCGATCTTCGCGGCTACAGCCGGATCGCGGATATTCTCGTCATCGGCCGCCCCGCCCTGGGCTCGAGCCTGGAGATGAGCGACTACGTGGAGTGGCTTCGCCTACGGCCCCAGTTGGCGCGTCCGGGCACTCCGATCTGGGCTGTCGTCCCCACCGATCCGGAACCGGCCTTACTTGCTCAGTGGCAGGCCATGGCTCCCGGAGGATCGGGGCCGGCGGGCTTCTCTTCGGAGCAGCTCCGGCTCATCACCTATCTGTCATGTGCGAGCGCCGCACGAGGATTGCTCTTCGAATCGCACACGCCCATGGACTCCACCGGGGAGGCGGCCGAGGTGCGGCGTGTCACCTTGGAGCTTCTCAACCTGGAACTGGGGCTTGCCCAGCCGTGGCTTGCCGACGCCAGTTCGGTCGCCATCGCGGAACCGCGGGATTCGGAGATTCTGGCCACCGTGTTTCGCCGGGATCGGGATCGTCTGGTCATGGCCCTTTGGAACGGTCGCGGGGCCGGGCAGGTTCCCGGTACAGCCTCGCAACGGAAGGTCTCCGTGCTGGTCCCCGGTGTTCCGGAGGCGGACGAGGCGCACGAGATGGCTCCCGGTCGGCTTCGCTGGGCGCGGAGCAATCGCACCAACGGAGGAACGCTGGTCACGGTCGACCAGTTTGCCCTGACCAGCCTGATATTGCTCACCCAGGACCCGTCGACGCGCACCAGTCGCAGCCGCCTGGCGATGGGAATTGGCCGCCGGGCAGCCGAACTGCAACGGCGTCTGGCTCAATTGAAGACGGAACAATTCGAACGATTGATCGTCCCCCTTTCCCTTGCCGCGCCGGCCACTCCCCAGCTCAAGGCCCTGGAGGCCGATGTTCCCACGTTGCGTCGAGCCGCCGCAGAAGCGCTGCGGAAATGCGACCAGGCCATTGCGGCCAACAATTATGCCGATGCCTACGCCCACGCCGAAGAGGCCATGCGTCCCTATCGCCTGCTCGAACGCGAGCATTGGCTGGCCGCCTCAAAGAGCTTGACCGGCCTGGGTTCGAGCCCCATGCTCGCCACCTTTGCCGCCCTGCCGGGCCACTGGGCGCTACAGCAGGCGGTGTCTCAGAGACCCCTGTCGGCGAACCTGCTTCCCGGCGGCGATTTTGAGAACCTGCAAACCTGGCAGGCCGCGGGCTGGGACCATGTCCAGTACCCGGCCCCGGGCGTGGTCGCTCGCGCCGACCTGGCTGCCGAGGCCGCCCATTCCGGCAGCTTTGGGCTGGCTCTCACCGTGAATCCCGCCGATCCGAAGCAGGTTCCTCAGCTCGTGGAATCCCCACCCGTGTGGATCGCTTCGGCTCCAATTCACCTGGAGGCGCAGTCCATCGTGGTGATTCGCGGTTGGGCGAGAATTCCCGAGCCCCTTCAGGGCGGCGCCGACGGCCTGCTGATCATGGACTCGCTGACCGAACCCGCCCTGGGCGAGCGCATCTACGGCAACGACCAATGGCAGGAATTCGTCCTCTACCGGGTGTGCCCCGCTTCAGGCCCCCTTCGCTTGAAGATCGCCCTGTCCGGCATCGGAACCGCCTGGCTCGACGATGTGACCATCCAGGTTCTGGGGCCCAATCCGGCGTCCATCCAAGCCCGGACGGCCTACCCGGCAACCCGGGCCGAGGCTGGAGGCTGGAGACGGTAGGCAAGAGTCCTGAGTAGGGTGCGTCTTGACGCACCTCCGGCTTTGATTCCTTCGCTCTTGGTGCGTCAAGACGCACCCTACCTCCTGGAGTCCTTGACGCGAGATCGATTGCCGAGAAAAATCGATTCTCCCTTCTTTCCCGTAGCTTGTCGGAAACCCGGCCTCGAAAAGTGATACTGATATGTCGTCTGCTGACTCTTCCCTGCCCTGCGAAGAAACGGTTCGAGTGGCGCTGCTCCAAATGCGTTGTTCGCCCAACGCTGCGGAAAACGTCTCCAGGACTCTCGACCGGATTGCCGACGCCACCGCCAGCGGTGCTCAAATCGTCTGCCTCTCCGAACTGTTTGCGGGCCAATATCCCTGCCAGAGCGAAGACCATCGACGTTTCGCCGAAGCCGAACCGATTCCCGGCCCCACGAGTCGGGCCCTGGCCGACGCCGCCAAGAAACACGGGGTCGTCCTCGTGGGCTCGCTCTTCGAACGGCGAGCGCAAGGCCTGTATCACAATACGGCGGTTGTTTTCGATGCCGACGGTTCCACGGCCGGCATCTACCGCAAGATGCACATCCCCGACGATCCGCTCTACTACGAGAAGTTCTACTTCACGCCCGGCGATCTCGGCTTTCCTTCGTTTCCCACCCGCTTCGGACGAATCGGGGTCGGGGTCTGCTGGGACCAGTGGTTTCCGGAAGCGGCCCGGCTGTTCGCCCTGTCCGGGGCCCAGATCCTCTTCTATCCCACGGCGATCGGTTGGCTGCCCGACGAGAAGGAGGAGTTCGGGGCATCCCAGCACGAGGCCTGGCAAACGATGATGCGAAGCCACGCGATCGCCAACGGGCTGTTCGTGGCAGGAGTCAATCGCACGGGACTTGAAGACCAGCTCGAGTTCTGGGGGGCCTCGTTCGTGGCCGATCCCAACGGGAACCTCCTTGCCCGGGCCAGCCACAACGCGGAAGAAACGCTCATCGTGGAGTGCAACCTGGCACAAATCGACGTGACCCGGACCCACTGGCCCTTCCTCCGCGATCGCCGCATCGACGCCTACGACGGGCTCCTGCGCAGATACCTGGATTAACCCCCGAAGGGAATGACGAATGAGGAAAACCAAATGACGAAAGAAATCCGAAGCCCCAAATGACCAAGGCCCTGGTCCATTCGTCATTCGAGCATTCGTCATTCTTTCGACATTTGAATTTCGACATTCGTCATTATCATCTCCGCTTTCCCCTTTCCGCTTTCCGCTTTTGAAACGATGCCCGATTCAGCACTTCCCGCCGCACTTGGCTACCGGATGCCCGCCGAATGGGAACCGCACCGGGCCACCTGGCTCTCGTGGCCCCACAACCGCGATACCTGGCCGGGGCGGTTCGAACCGATTCCGGACGTGTGGCGTCGGATGGTGGAGGTCTTGGCGCCGTGCGAAACGGTTCACGTTCTGGCCTCGGGCGCCGCATTGGAACAGGCCGAGGCGATGGTCGGCTCGTTGACCAACGTCGCTGTTCACGACGTGCCCACCAATGACGCCTGGATTCGGGACCACGGTCCGACGTTTCTTTCCGGCCCCGAGGGAGCGGAACCCGTCTTGGTCAATTGGGAGTACAACGCCTGGGGCGGCAAGTATCCGCCCTTCGACGCCGACAATGCCGTGCCGGGACGAATCGCCCGGATCACAGGACGCCGAACGTTTTCCCCCGGGATCGTCATGGAAGGCGGCGCCATTGACACCAACGGAAAGGGCCTCTTTCTGGCAGCCCGGTCCTGCCTGACCGATTCGCGCCGCAATCCCGATACGGACACGCACGTCCTCGAAGGCTACCTGGCGGACTACCTGGGAGCCAAACGAACGATCTGGATCGATGGGACCATGGCGGGCGACGACACGGACGGCCACGTCGACCAGCTCGCCCGATTCGTGGGCCCGACCACGCTCGTCGTCCCCGCCGAACGAGATCCGAGCGATGCGAACTACGAGTCGCTGCGGCAGGTCGCCGAGCAGCTTCGCGGCGAGACGGACCTGGACGGGCGACCGTTAGAGGTCGTGGAACTGCCCATGCCCGGGGCGGTCTATTTCGACAACGTTCGGGCCCCGGCCTGCTATGCCAATTTTTATATCGCCAATGGGCTCGTCCTCGTGCCCCAATACGACGACCCGGCCGACGCCGAAGCCCTCGCCCTTCTCGCCAGCCTCTTCCCGGATCGCCGCGCCGTAGGCTTGCCGGCCCGCGACCTGGTCTGGGGCCTGGGCGCCTTCCACTGCGCCACGCAGCAGGAACCGGTTTTCTGAAGCGGACGATTCGCGTCACACGGCTGCCCTTTGAACCTCAGGCCAACTGGACTCGATGTGCATGGCCAGAGGCGCGCCCCTCGGATCTTCTTCGGCACGGGAGCGATTCTCGATGCTCTGATGCACCTCCGCTCGGTGAATCGGCACTTCCCCTGGCGCACTGAAGCCAAGCTTCACCCGATCCCCTCGCACTTCCAGGACGGTCACGGTAACGTCGTTGCCGATAACGACTGACTCACCACGCTTGCGAGCTAGGACCAACATCGTTTTCCCTCCTTGAATATTGCGGCCGACCAGGACTTCTGGAGCGGGCGTTGTCGCACTCGCGTCTACGGGAAGACATCGAGTTGGGCCACGACTTTCGTTCTTGCCGAGCCTGGTCCTGCCTGACGTGTCGGCAATATGACAGAAAGTCGGCAGGCAAGAATTGGGGTTCCCCCGCTGTCTTCATAGGAGATTCCCCTAGGAAGACGCCAGCAGTGCTAGCAGCGTTGATCAATGCCCCGTCGAAGCAGGCAGATCAGGGTTCCTGCATCGTGACATGGCAGCAGTGAAAGCATCCCCGCAGATTTGCCTTCGAACCAGCCGATCAATCGCCCGAAACCGGCCTTCCCCCATCGTCGCTCTTCCCGATAAGATAGCCAGCCCCATTCAGCGCGGCATGAAGCCGAATCCAGCAACTGGAGGTTGCGACGATGGCCCCCGAACTGCATGAAGTGCGACGACTGGTCATCCAGGTGTTTGTGGAACTGGGCGCAGCCTTGCCCGCCCTTTTCGGTCTGGAAGAAACGCTCCTGATTGACGACGGCAAATACCGCGCCCGGTCGTATCGAATCGAAGGCTATATGGCGATGTGGCTGTTGTCAGCCGGCATCGTCCAGTTCTACGATGCCGAAGGCAAGATGTTGGCAACCGTCAACCTGATGACGGAACTGCAGCCGTTGAAGGTGGCGGCCTAGGGGCGACGTGGAATCTCCAACAAACGGCCTGATTGCCGTCCTCGCTCGAGAAGGCGCCGGCTACAGGTGAACAACCGTCTCGCAGATCCGTTGTGCGGTGGCGAGAAGGCCGGGAACGATTTCACCGACAGTGCGAGCGGCGTCCATGAGGCCTTTGCCGGATAACTCGAGAAATCGGGGCTTCTGTTGAGCTTTCGGCAACGCGAGTTGTTGGTCGATCTGCTCCAGGAACTGCCGCAGGTACAGCGCATCCTGCTCTCGGTCTGCCTGAATGTCCTCCAAGGCCACCTGCAATTCCCGAACTAGTGAGATGAGTTCCTCGGTCACGTGAGCGTCATCCTGCTGGACGTTCTGCGACTCTTGGTGAATTGTGGCCCCGGCATTGTCGACGTTGACCTGCGCCTGACCACTTGCGTCGACGCTTATGTTCTTTGCATTGTCGGTCACAACCATTTTCTCCACGAAGATGACTTCGAAAGGGCTCTTGCCAGCGGGCAAGCCCAACCGCGCGATCGCGTCGAACACTCGCCCGGGGCTCTTTTCGTTCTGCCCCGGCTTCGAAATATCGACCCCGCTTGCCTCAATGTCGATTTCCCACAACTGAATCGCCTTGCTCCTCCGAGTCAACGAAGCGAGCCGCGGCGCCGTCGGCGAAACAGCAAGTCCTCTCAACGCAGCAAACGCGCCGGAGATCCGGAGTTCCGCTCGCCGGGCATGAATGGTGGCAAACAGTCGGTGTGCCGCTGCACTGGGTAGACGGATCGTGCACGAGAGCTCCTGCGCCGGAGATACACCGGATCAAGATCCGGCGTCACCGACACCTGCCTCGAAATACCCCACACGGGGTATTCTTTAGACGAGGGCTCGTAGGTTACCATGCACCCCGACAAACGTGGGAGGTATTTCGGACAGGTTGTCACGCACTTCCAAGATTATGAGTCAACTGCGACCCGAGCCCCACTTTTGTACCACAGGTCCAACCAGGACTGTTGTTCGAGGAAGCGATAGGTAATGGCCTAATCTTCTGGAGATTTATTGTGGATACGGAAACGAAACTGAAACACCTTGAGTTCATTCAGGCGGTCATCTCCAGGATGAACAACTGTTCGTTCTTATTGAAAGGATGGAGCGTAACGCTGGTATCGGCATTGTTTGCCTTAAGTGCCAAAGATGCCGACGTTCGTTTTGCCCTCGTCGCCTACTTCCCCGCGATTGTCTTCTGGATACTCGACGGGTTCTTCCTCGATCAAGAGAAGCGATATCGGCAATTGTACGCCTTGGTGATCGCAGAATCGGACGAAGTCCCAACGCTTGAAATGAACACGACCACGATTCCCAGCATCAAAGGATCGTGGTCGGCAGCGATCTTCAGCAAGACACTTCTGCTATTTCATGGTGTGGTCATCGGATCGATTCTCTTGGTGATGTTCGGTTTTGTCGTAGCGAGGCAGTAATCGAGTAGCGTTTTGTAAGACAGCGGGACGCCAACGCCGCCAAACGGGGGTGAAGTGGCACGGTTTGGGTACAAGCGAATGGTAGGCGTGCAGTCGTTTGACGGATAGCGTAGTCACCTCTGCCGGCCTGTACCGCCCGCAAACTCTACGCCAGGTCCCGCTCGGCGAGCGGTGACCTACCTACGCTTGGTGATCCCGTTCCGAATCTGCGAAGGGTCATTCTCGCAGGTTGGACAGACGCGGCATCAAATCAGCCATTTCTTCCGGTATTCGGCATGGATGAACCGGTCGGCTTCGGGGACGTTTTTGGCGGTCATCTTCTCGCCGTCCCAGTCGAGGTTCTGACCGGCGCGGAGGCCAACGACGCCTGCCAGGCCGATCTCGGTGAGCTTGCCGCCGATGTCGAAGTCGGAGAAGGTCTTGCCCTCGCCGCGGCAGGCGTCGAGCCATTCCCGGCCGTGGTCCTTGACCCTCGGAAGCGTTTTGGGAATGTCCTTGGTGGCGTCGTGGCGGAGCACGTCGCTCAGGCGGGGTTCGCCTTCGAGCCGGATCAGGCCGCCCGTGTTCCAATGGCTGGTGTAGATGCAGCCCTTCTCGCCCAGGATCATCAGGCCGCCGGGGATCTTGTCACCATAGACGTCCGTCAGCGGCTTGATCACTTCGGCCGGCGGCCTGCCGCTTCCCTGCCAGTACAGGGCTGCCGGTGGGAGATCGCCCCGAGCGGGGAAGTGGAACTCCACGGCCGGCTTGTCGGCAATCTGCCGCCCGTCTTCCATGTTGACGACGATCCTCTCGGGGTAGCTCAGATCGAGCGAGCGCATGGGCAGATTGATCGTGTGGCAGCAGATATCGGCCACCCCGCCGTTGCCGAAGTCGAACCAGTCTCGCCAACGGAAGGGATGATAGACGTCCTTCTTGAAGGGACGCATGGCGGACGGCCCGACCCACAGATCCCAATTGAAACCGTCGGGCACGGGATCCTCGCCCTCCGCACTGCCTTCGTGGGCAGTAACGCCGACGCCCCACTCGTACATCTCGCGAATCTGGCCCAGCGCGCCTGCCCGGATGATCTCCGTGCAGCGGCGGAGCGACTCGCTGGCGCTGCCCTGGTTGCCCATCTGGGTGACGACGTTTGCGGTCCGCGAAAGTTCGCGAATCTCCCGGGCTTCGGCCACGGTGTGCGTCAGCGGCTTCTCGCAGTAGATGTGCTTGCCGGCCTTCATGAACGCCTTGCACAGGGGGGCGTGCCAGTGGTCGGGCGTGGCGATCTGGACGGCGTCGAAACTTGCGGCGTTGTCAAGCAGCCGGCGATAGTCTTCGTACCCCTTGGCGTCCTTGGTCGCTTCGCCGCCGGCGCTCAGGGCATCGACCCGGGCCTTGTTGATCATTTCCGGATCGGGATCGCACAAGGCGACGAGATTGGCGCCGCCGGCCAGAAGGCCCCGCAGGACGCCGCGTCCTTGGGAACCGCAGCCGACCAGGGCGAGATTCACCTTGCTATTGGCCGACGTGGAACCGGGCTCGGCGGCCGAGAGGATGAGCGGCCGAGCCAACGGGACCGCTGCCAGAGCCGCCGCCGATCGCTTGAGAAAACTACGGCGAGAAGGGTGAGCTTGTTTCATTGATGCCGGTTGTACCGAACGCATTCCCATCGTTGTTCTCCCGAGTGACATTTTGCAGGGCGGCAGCCATTGTGGAATTCCAACATGGCGGATGGGGAATCGCGTGTCAACGGATTGGGTCGTCTTTTCCCCTGGTCGGGTCACGCGCCAGCTCTATTACTCACTGCGTTTGCCAATTGTCTGTTCGTACTCTTCCACCTTCATCGGGCTGTACGAAACGACCGACGCAAAATTGATTCGGACTGGCACGCCCTCCCACCACATGTCTGCGTACTCTTTGATTCCCGTACCGGAGAAGAACCACTGTCCACAAAACTCAATAACCTTGACATTCTCAAGAACGAAACTGCTGCCTGTGGTCGTTTGAACATGGACGATCTTCCCTGTGAAGTCATTGGATGTTCGTTGCCCGACGCCCGGAGCACGTTCCGAAGAGCAGACGTATGATCCGGTCCACAAGACCCCCATCGCCGCCACAACAGTGGCCACGCACACTAATGATGTCCTCGTGTTCACGCCGATCTCCTAATCTGGCTGGCAATTGAATGTTGACATACTCGCAGACAACCTCTCAACAATTCAAAGACTCCTTCCTTGCTCACTGTTCCTTCTAGGCGGATTCCGGGGTTCCGCATCACGAGTAGTGTAGTCACTTCTGCCGGCCCGTGCCACTCGCCGGGGCACAGCAGGAACCCGACCCGGGCGATTCGTAGGTGGCACGCACAGAGCGCGAGCGATGGGTGTGGATCGCTGAATCACCACGCCCATCGCTCGGGCTCTGAGCGTGCCGCCCTGCGCCATGTTTGGAGTGGCTGCGCCACACAGGTTCAAGACCCGCGCCGGCCGCCTCTGGCCCTGGCTGTCGCGTCAGGATCGGCATAACCGGCACGGAGCGAACAAATGGACGCCGTCCTAACATCGGAATCGACCCGATTCCCGAATCGACAGACGTTCAATGAGCTAGCCTTTTCAGGGAATCCGGTTGACGGGGCGCTGTCCTTTCGGCCCTTCAATGGAGGCACAGATGAACGAAAACGCGATCGATCATAATGCAAGCCCCAAACAGACACTGAGCGAGCCGACTCCCCCCCCTCTCCCATCCATACAGGTCGGGACGACCTTTTCGGTAACACCAATCGACACAAGGGCGCCGCGCGAACCCAGTTCAACGGATCATTTTGCCGCGCGCGCACTGGGCGTGCTCTGCGGCGTTGCCCTGGGACTGTTTACCGGGATCGTCGTGTTTGTCATCGTAGGGTTTCCCGTCGCACTCCTCCACCACTACGTGATCCCGTGGGAACCGTTTAAGGTGGTAGGTTTCGGTTTCGCAACCCTTTTGGGAATAGCCGGCGTCTACGGTGTGTGCGGTCAGGCATATCGAGGCGTGGTCAACCGCCTGCTCTATGGCACCTGGGACGGAGAACCGGACATCATCGCAAGGCTTGATTCGAATGACGCGACCAATGACCATACCCTCGCAAATTGCGATGACGCAAGCGAGGGGCGCCCTGAGACGCGTGAGGAGTGCTGCACACGAATCCTGGACGCGCATCAGAAACACCTGCATGACCCTTTGATCTACCGTAAACCGCAGATCCTCGAAGCAAAGCTCACCAATGCAATCAACACCTATGCACCGTCAGTAGATCCGCAATCCGTGCTTCTTCTGCTCGATGCTTCCGGATTGGGCACCGGCATGAGCGGCGCCATGCTCACCACAACGACGCTCTATTCTCACAACAGTTGCGAACCTGCGCAGTCCTTCAATTTGCAGGACATCCACGAAATCTCTTGCCGCAGCGGTTGGTTTGCCAAATTGCGAGTCAATGACCAAGTCAATATTGACATGGGACAGATCGGCGCCCCAGCGATCCGCGGCTTCGTTCGAATGATGGCAGATCTTCTTGAAGCCGCTCGACACTACGATCTCCCTGCCTCAAATGAGTCTCCAGACACGCAAGCCCAAAACCTGACGGTCAATGGCTCCGCCACCACTCCGGGTATCAAAGACACGTCCTTGGAGCCAACCCTCGAACTCCTGCGACAATTGAAACAATTGCACAGCGAAGGTGTGTTGAGCGAGGAAGAGTTCTCTGAGAAGAAGGAGCAACTGCTTGCTACATTGGGAAACTGACGCGTCGGCGGCTATGCCCAATTGATCTCTCGCATGGCATGTGCTCCACGACATATGGGACATCGCCACTAATGGCTACGCCATTCCCTCCCGGGGCGATGCTCGGCGGCGATGCCGCTTCGGTCTGTCCCGAACTGACATGTTGCGTCTCTTCGAGACAGGTGAGGCTGGGTGATGTTGCCAGGTTTACCCAACGCCCGAGCCTGGCGACATCGGTGCGTCCACCTCGTCTGCACGAAACGGCACAACAGAATTCGACGCAACAACTCGGGGTTTTCAACAACCTCCTCCGCCCACTAGCCAGGTCCCGTTTGCTCTTCGAGCCAGGTCAGATAATCGCGGCTCCCGGCCACGATCGGCAGGGCTACGATTTCGGGAACTTCGTAGGGATGAGCAGCCCGGATCGCGTCGAAGAGGTCGTCGAGGAGGGACTGCCGGGTTTTGATCTGGCACTGCCACTCCCGGGCCGACTCGACCTGGCCCTTCCAGCGATAGACGCTCGTGATGGGACCCACGATCTGCACGCAGGCGGCAAGCCGCTTCTCGACCAGAAGGTCGGCGATCCGCCGGGCGTCTTCTTCGCGCTGGGCCGTGGTGACCACTTGGACAAAATCGTTCATGGCAGGATTAGGCTGGAGGCTGGAGACTGAAGGACGGTGAAGCAGGGATTTGCTGCGCATCGGGATCGGCTTTCAACGCCAATCGACGTCGCATCAGCATCCTACAGCCTCCAGCCTATGGTCTCCAGTCTCCTGCCTGACCTAGCAGGAGAACAGCGAAGTCCGAGGAGCATGATCGGAGCGGGAAGCCAAGGCTTCGAAAAGAACCAAAAGGCAACCATTTCCGACGACCAGGCGCTCATCACGGCGGAGCGTGATGGCTACTATGCAGTCTCCAGCCTCTCCTAGTAGTCGTACCAGATGCCCCAGCCGATTTGGCGTTCGTGTTCGTGGTAGAAGGAGAATTGGGGGCTCGCGCCCTCGTAGAAGTAGAGGCCGGTTCTCAGGACGCCGTCGAGGGTGTCGTCGCCTCGCCAGGCCCAGCCGGCCTGGACGGCAAAGTTGCCGCCGAAGTCGAGTTCCTCTCGCAGATGGACATTCATGGCGAGAAAGGGCGATCCCCCGATGCCGGTCCGCTCGCTGGGCCCCAGGTCGATGCCGAATTGGAACTCCCAGGGCTCCGAGTACTCGTGGTCGAAGGCCCAGGCCGTCTCGGCATAGACCCGGGCCTGGGGAATCGGGTAATAGGAATAGCCGGCCACGAGGCAATCGCGGAAGAAATTGAGCCGATCAAAGTCCGGATGTTTGAGCAGGAACTCGTCGCCCGTGTGGGCGCTGACGTGGTAGAAGCCGAACTTGAAACGGTTCGGCCCCGCCCCGTAGGTGCCGAGGATATCGTAGCGAAAGTCGGTGGCCAGGACATCGAGTCCCACGTCCCAGTCCTGGCGGAGTTTCGCACCGCCGAGCACGTCGATCTGGAAGCCGTCGGGGTGATCCTTGGGACCGAAGCGGACGATCCCGAAACGTCCGCCAATATGGGAGTCGAGGAGGCCGCCTTCGTCCTGCTCGTCGACCAGATGGGTGGCTAGGCGGGGTTCCGAGGCGCTGGCCCAGTAGGTGTGATAGACAAACCCTTTGGGACGAATGTGCCAGACCCAGGGCGACTCGGGCTGGCCGTAGGGCACGTCGGAGAGAGAGGCCGGGCCGTCGTAAGACGCCGCGTAGAAATCGGACTCCACCGCAGGCAATTTGCGAAGATCTCCGTCGTCTCCCAGGGCGAAGCGAAATGGCGCAAGAAGGGACAGGGCTCCCAGAATAAGGATTCCCGGCAGATGATTTCGATTCCCGTCCATGGTCCTCGATGTCCTAATCAAGTGGTCAATTCAAGAGCCCGGCTTCGTCCTGGGCAACGGTGTTCGCCTGGCCATTGCGATCGCGAAGCCGCTCTTTCAGTTTACGAAACAGTTCATCGGCGGCAGGTTCGGGAATATCGCAAAACCAGCCGAAATTGGGCGCGTCATGCGTCGTCGAAACGATAACAAACGGTGCGTCGTAGGTAGCCGTATCCAGATCCATGAACAAGGTGTCGCCCTCGTCGGTATGGCACGAGTCGCCTCTGCGCAACTGGATCAGCTTGCGACAGTACTCCTCCGCCTGGGCACGGGAGAGCATGAAGCCAAAGTGTTCCAACTGGATGGCGACAAACTCAACCTCGCTGCCATGGCATGACGCCTTCGACCACTCCTCAACGCTGACCAACATGATGCCTTCTCCGTCGGGTGCGGGCTGGGCTAAGGCTGGAGACTGTAGGCTGTAGGCTTCAGGTTCCTGATGCGAGGTCGATAAAAATCCTTCGGTCTTTGGCCTTCGGTCTCAACTACGTTCTCGAAATCCTGCCCAAGGGGCGGCGCGACAAAAAGCGTCTCTTCGCGGAGCGAAGAGCGACCATGCGCGACACTTATTCCTGCCCCGATACTAAAAGTGATTCGGCAGGCAACCCGAAGAACTGCCTTGCCCGTCTCACGATTGTGGATTTGGTTCCTCCACTTTCTGGGGGGCGGGGCGTTTTCCTCGCGTGAACAGGTCGTAAAGGATGGGAAGGACGAGCATCGTCAGGACTCCGGAAACAAGGATGCCGCCGGCGGAGGCGATGCCCACGCCGTTTCGCATTTCGGCGCCGATGCCGCGTCCCAGGGCCAGAGGCAACATTCCCAGAACGGCCGCCAGGGTGATCATCACGATCGGTCGAAAACGCTCGCACGAGGCGGTGATCATGGCCTTGTGGCGGGGAATTCCCTCGGCCACGTGGATATTGAACTGGTCCATGATGAGAATCGCGTTGTTGACCACGATACCCATCATCATGACGACGCCCATGATGACAAAAACGCTGATGCTCTCGCCGCCCAGGGCCAGGGCCCAGAAGGTTCCGATAAGCGACAGGGGGATCGTCAACAAGATCAAGACGGGTTGTCGGAACGATTCCAGGATGGCGGCAAGGGTGAGAATCACGAGGACGATCGACGTGAGACCTGCTTCGCCCAGATCCGCCTGAGCTTCGCTCATCACCTCGTACTCGCCTGCGAAGGTGTAGCCGTAGCCGGGAGGCAGATTGGCCTTTTCGTCGATGGCAGCGCTCAGTTTCTGCACGGCCGTGCCCAGAGGCAGGCTTTGGTCCAACTGGGAGGTGAGTTTGGCGATTCGTTGCTTGTCTTTGCGGGTGATCTGGATGGGGATTTCCGATTCGACCACATTTCCGTAGCTGGCCAGGAGGGTGGGTCTCCCGCTGGCTCCCGGGAACAGGAAGTGGCCCACCTGTTCCTTGCCTTCTTCCTCGTTCAACTTGACGACGATGTCGTAGTTGCGGGCGTCTTTCTTGAAGGTGCCGGCCTCGATCCCTTCGAGGTTCGCACGAAGGGTCATGCCCAGGCCGACGGCGGGGGCGTTCAGGTCGCTCAGCACGGCGCGGCGCGGTTCGATGCGGATTTCCGGCTTGCCGGGGCGGACGGTCGTGTCGGGGTTGAGGAATCCGGGGATCTCGCCGGTGAAACCGAGGCACTTGACGGCCAGATTGTCGAGGGTATCCAGTTCGGTTCCGGCGATTTCCAGCTCGACGGGCGTGGACTGGCCGCCGATCAACGAGGGCAGGCTGACGGCGACGATGGCGCCGGGATAGTCGGCCATGCGTTCGCGGGTCATGGCCATGATCTCGTCGATTGTGAGTGTGCGTTCGTCACGTTCGGAGAACTTCATCAGGATCTGGGCCAGGTAGACGCCTTCGCTCGACTGTCCGAGGATGGCTTCGACTTTGCCGACCGTGGTGAGGATGTGTTTCAATTCGGGCAGGTCTCGGAGCCTCGCTTCCGCCTGCTCCGTTCTGCGCATGGTTTCTTCCAGGCTGTAGCGGGTGGGGAACTCGAGGCGGACATAGACGCTTCCCATGTCCATCTGGGCGAAGGCGCTGGTTCCCAGGCTTCCGGCGACCTTGAACGAATGGAGGAAGAGGCCGATGACGCCCACCAGAATGAGCACAGCGGCCCATCGGCGATGTTCCGTGAATTCAAGGAGCCACTTGTATCCGGCCACGAGTCGATCAAAGGCCCCGTTCCACCCCCGCTCCATCCGGGCCAGGAGGGATCGGGAACCCTCGACCTTGGGCTTGAGAAGGAGGGAACAGAGCAAGGGGGTCAAGGTGAAGGAGATGAAGAGCGACACGACGGTCATGATGAACATGGTCATGGCCAGGGGGCCGATGAACATGCCCATTTTGCTGGACATGACCGTGAGCGGGAACAAGACGACGACGTTCGTTCCGGCACTGGCCAGGACGGCGATGAAGGCTTCCTTGGCGCCGAGCCGGGAGGCCTTCTTGGGGTCGCCGGATTCGTTCAACCGCTTATCGATAGCTTCGAGGACGACGATCGAGTTGGTCACGAGGACGCCGACCGACATGCCGATGGCGATGAGCGTCGAGGTATTGAGCGTGTAGCCGACGGCCTGCATGAAGAACAGGCCGATGAGGATCGTCAGCGGCATGGAAATGGCCACGACGAAGAGGGCGCGAATGTTGTAGAGAAACAGGAACAGGATTGCGGCGGTGAGCAGGATCCCCTGGAACACGTTGGTCCACGCATCCAGGTTATTGGCCTCAATGAAGCGGCCGTCGTCGTCGACCCAAAGCAGTTCCATTCCGCCGGGCAGTTGGGCTTCGAGGTCCGTCATGGCCCCGCGGACCGCATTGGCCACCTTGACGGCGTTGGCGTCGGCCTTCTTGACGACCTTGATGGCGATGCAGGGTCGCCCGTCGACCGTGGCCTTCTGGCGAAGTTCCTCGGTGGTCATGCGCACCTGGCCGATATCCCGAATGTGGCAGCGATGGCCGCTGTCGTTGGCCACCTCGAGGTCGGCAATGTCGGCCACTTCGTCGTAGTCGGCATCGAACTTCACCGAATACTCCGAACCGCGATCCCGCAGGCGGCCCGACGGAATCGTCCGCACGGCGCTCTGGATCGCCTGGACCACGTTCATGCTCGTCAGGCCGCGAGCCGCGAGCTTCTCGCGATCGAGTTCCACATGCACTTCCCGCTCGGCCCCGCCGATCAGTTGGACCTCCGCCACCCCGGAGATGACGGTAAGCCGGTCGCTGAGCGTGTTGTCGGCGTAGTCGTACAATTCGTCGAGGGGGACCTCTCCAGTCAACGCCATGTTGACGATGGGCTTGGCGTTGATGTCGAACTTCTGGATGATGGGATCCTCGACGTCGGCGGGGAAATCGGCGCTGACGGCGTCGATCTTCTCGCGCACGTCCGTCGCCGCCACATCGACGTCGACGTCCATCTGGAACTCAAGGAGCGTTTGGCACACGTTCTCCATGCACGTGGAGCTGGCGTGCTTGAGACCGTCGATCGAGACCACGGCGTCTTCAATCCGCTTGGCGACGTCAGTCTCCAGTTCCTCGGGGGCCGCTCCCGGATAGATGGTCACCACCGTGACGAACGGGGCGTCCATTTTGGGCATGAGTTCCAGGCCCATCTTGCGATAGGAGTTCATTCCCAACAAAGTTAATCCGATGATCAGGCAGCCCATGGCCACCGGTCGCCGGACGGAAAAATCAGAGAGGATCACTTGCCGCCCTCCTCGACGAGGGAAACGGCCGAGCCGTCCTCAACCAGGGTCTGCCCCATGGAGATGATCAGGGAATCGGCGGGCAACTGGCCCGAGGTCACTTCGGTCCAGCCCTCCGTCTCCCGCCCGATCTCGACGGGGATCATCCGGACTCGACTGCCTCCCTCAACGACGAAAACGACCTTCCGATCGCCTCGTTGCTGAATGGCGGCGGTCGGGACGCCGATCCCCGGTCGCGAGTCGAGCACGATCCAGACCTCGGCCAGGCATCCCGGAACAACCTGCTCCGGGGGATTCTCAACGATTCCCTTGACCTCGAAGGTCCGCAACTTGGAATGGACGGTGGGGCTCTTGTAGCTGACCGGACGGGTCCCGAGATCCGTTCCGCTGACACGGACTCGCATCTGAGTCTTCCCCGGTTGGACTTTCCCGTAGAACTCCTCGGGAATGTACACGGAGACCTCAAGGACGGAGAGATCCTCGATTTTGACGACGGGGGTTCCGGCCGCGGCCATTTCGCCGGGCTCTTTCATCCGCTCGGAAACGCGACCGTTGATCGGGGCCACGACGAGCGAATCGGCCATGTCCTTCTCGGCGATCTTAAGCGACAGGCGTGCCTGCTCCAACTGAGCCTCGGCCAGGGAAATCAGGGCTTGCTTGTGCTTGACCATCGCCGCGGTCTGCTTGGCTTGGGTGCTCTGCTGCTCGAACATCTGGGCGGAAACGGCGTTTTTCTTCGCCAGTTCACGATAGCGTTCCAGATCCTTGGCCGCCTGCTCGTTCTGGGCGAGGGATTGTTCCAGGTTGGCCTGTTTTTCGCGAACGGAGCACTCCGCCACCGTGAGTTCCTGGGCGGCGAGAGCCACGGCCTTGGAAAGCTTGACCGAGTCGGTTTGGAAAAGCTCGGTCTTGCCGGCCTCGACCACGTCGCCCTCATCAACGAACACGGCGTCCAACGAGCCGGGAATTCGGGCGGAAACAAGGGCGTAACGTTTCGACTCCACGTTGCCCGAAACGACGACACGGCTCTCAAAGACCATTTCCTTCGCCGCGGTGACGACCACCGGGACGGGGGAGCCCAACTTCTCAGGACTGTCCGACGAGACGGATTGCTCCTTGGCCTCGCCGCTCTTGGAGGCGAGAAACGCTCCGGCCACCACCGCGCAAAGGCCGGCCAACACGACCGCGCCGACCACGATTCTTCCAGCTCTCTTCATCGTTCCCGAGTCCTCTGAATTTCTTTCCTAATTTGCACACCGCTCGCGAAGGAAGACACCTAATTTGCGGACATGCCGTGAAGGAAGACAGCCAACAGCGTGTCTATCACCTCATCATCCTCGCGTTGCGAGCCTTCCATGAATTCCGCCTCCAGAGCTCCCTTGGCCGCAGCCAACAGCATCTCCGCGAGATACTTCGCATTGAGCGGGCGGAATTCTCCCCCGTCGATTCCGGCCTGGATAATCTCGGCGATCAAGCCGACGGTAGCCGCCTCGCCCTTCGCCGTGGCCTCTTTGAAAACCCCTTCGCAATTGCTATTGCGGATCAGGATCTGAAAGGTCGCCCGATGATCCCGCACGTGGTGGCGCCAACTCCGGGTCATGGCCTCCAGTTTTTTCGCGGCCGATTGGTCCGACCTGGCAGTCTTTTCGTTGGATTCAAACAGGGGCTGAAGCGTCTTCTCGTGGACGAAGGTGAGCAGTTCGTCCTTGCTGCGGAAGTAGTTGTAGAGGCTGCCCTTGGCAACGCCTGCCGCGGCGGCCACACGATCCATGGTCGCTCCGTTGAGGCCATGTTCTCCCAGGACGGCGAGTGCCCCCTGGTAGATTGCGTCGCGCATCATCGAATCGACGAGAGTCTTTCGCCGAGCCATGAGATTCGTCATCACCTGCCTCCGAAGCCCGAAATCCTGACATACACCCGCCACGAGAGGGCACTTGACCCGTGATTAAGATAGGTGACTGGTCGGTCATCGTCAAGGTCATTCGGTCAATTCGAGTTCATTTGGAGAGAAATTATTCGACATGGACGGGTCATTCCGGTCATGGCGATTGCCCGGGCGGGTGTCTGGGTAGATTGGTTTCCGGAGGGAGGATTGGTAATCGGCTTGTCGCGAATTTACCGACGATACTCATGAATCCCAATTTGCCGAGTTGCACGCAAATGCCCAGATTCTTGACTAGGAGGGTCAAGTGACAGAGAACAAGACGCTGAACCTTGGGGGCAAGGGCCAGGCAGGGGAGAGTCCCCATACCCCACATTGGACGCATTTGGCGATCGGGCCTCGCGTCTGGATTGCCGTTTCTGTGGCAGTGATCCTGGTGACGACAGGATGCACCAGTCTCCACCAATGGTGGGGGAACGATTTCAAGGTGGGTCCCGATTACTGCCGACCCGGCGCTTCCGTGGCCGACGAGTGGCTTGACGAGGCGGACGAGGCTGTGGTGAGCGAAGCCACGGACTACAGTTATTGGTGGGCCGTTTTCCAGGATCCCGTGCTGAACGAACTGGTCGACACGGCATCGCGGGAGAACCTCACGCTCAAGATGGCCTGCCAACGGATTGTGGAGGCCAGGGCCCAGCGGGGTATTGCTGAAGGGAACCTGTTCCCGCAGCAACAGCGAATGGTGGGCAGCTACGGTCGCAACGAGATGAGCGACACGGCATTCCCGTTCGGCGAGTTCCCGATCCGGAAGCACTACGACGACTGGCTTGCGGGATTCGATGCCTCTTGGGAGCTTGATATCTGGGGTCGCATCCGTCGGGGAATCGAATCATCCGACGCCAACCTGGATGCCCAGGTGGCCAGTTACGACGACATTCTGGTCATCATTCAGGCCGAGGTGGCCTCGGCCTATCTGCAACTCCGCACGATGGAGGAGCGACTGGCCCTGGCGCACGAGAATGTGGAACTCCAGAAACGGACGCTCCAGATCATCCAGCACCGCTTCGACCAGGGCGTGGTCAGCGAGTTGGACCTGCGTCAGGCGAAATCTGCACTTGCCGCGACCCGGTCGTTGATTCCGGCTCTGGAAGAAGGGCACCGGAAGGCGGAGACGGGGCTTTGCATCCTGCTGGGATTGCCTCCGCAACAGCTTCAGGTCCTCAGAAATGGGCCCAAGGCGATTCCCGCAGTGCCGCCCGAGGTTGTCGTTGGAATCCCGGCAGAACTGATATGCCGTCGGCCCGACATTCGCCAAGCGGAACGGGAAGCGGCCGCCCAGTGTGCTCAGATCGGTATCGCCGAGGCGGAACTCTATCCGCACATCGGAATCAGCGGCACGATCGCGTTCAACTCCGAACAGTTTCAGGATTTGTTCGCATGGGAGAGCGTTACCGGTTCCATCGGGCCGGGTTTCCAGTGGAACATCCTGAATTACGGTCGGCTTCGCAACAACATCCTTGTTCAGAATGCGAGGTTCTGCCAGTTGGTCTTCCGCTACCAGGACACGGTTCTGAAGGCCAACAAGGAAGTGGAAGACGGAATCGTCGCCTTCCTCAAGGAGAAGGTGCGAGTCCAGCTCCTTACGGAGGGCGTTCATGAAACGGCCAAGGCGACCGAGATTGCCATGCTGCAATACGAACAGGGTTTCGCGGACTATCAGCGAGTGCTGGACACGCAACGAGCCCTGGTCATGCAGCAGGACAATCTGGCGGAGTCTCGCGGCAAGGTGGCGCTCAACCTGATTGCCGTCTACAAGGCGTTGGGAGGAGGCTGGCAAACACGGCTCCAATCGGGCGAGGTCCCCATGTTCGATGCTCGGGACGGCGTGCCAACTCCGGCGGAGAATACAGCGGCCCCGCTTCCCGGCCCGCTCCCGGGTGCCCCGTCCCCGGTGCCCGTGATGGCTCGGCGGCCCCTGTAGCCGGGGAGATCAGGTCGCGAGAGCGGCGAAGACAATAGGCGACGAAGGGCGGGACGTCTTGCTGGGCAAGGCGTCCCGCCTTGCTCTTTCTTGGGCGTCTCAGCCAGCGCTGGGCATGGCTGACATGGGTGGCACGCTCAGAGCCCGAGCGATGGGCGTGGATCGCTCAATCACCACGCCCATCGCTTCGCTCCGGGACCAGCCACCCCCTCGATAGAGCCGGATCTCTGCAAACTTTTTTGGGATTCTCTCGCATTTCTTGCACAAATGTGACACAACTGAGCATCTTGGTGGGTGTTTGGAGGTTGGGGAATTGTGCACTCGCTCCCGGCCTTCGTGCTGAGAGGAGCCTTTGTGTCGTTGCCGATTCCCCGAAAATTGACCGGTCGCTCGCAGCGACCGCCGCGAATGCATGCCGGAACCAGCCCTGGCAGGTTTCGTCTGAGGCAACGTGCACATCTGGCGTCGAAGCCCCTGGCGACTCGGCTGGAGGATATCTACGACCTCTACGAAGTTGAGTTGTTCGCGTGTGCGCTTGCCGTCACCCGCTGCCGCGAACTGGCCGCAGATGCCGTCCACGATGCCTTCTGCAGTCTGCTGGCGATCGACTGCCAGCCAAAGGATCTGAAACGTTACACCTTTCGTGCCGTGCGCAATGCTGCTCTCCAGGTAGTCCGCAGGAAGAGGCCTTCGAGCGGACTGCCCAATGACTCCTTTTTCGACACCTCCCCAGGTGTCGAAGAGCAGGCCTCCCGGGCCGAGGACCATGTCAGATTGAATCAGGCTCTGGACATGCTTCCTGAAACTCAACGAGAGGTGATTCTTCAGCACCTCTATTCCGGGCTGACCTTCCGCGAAATCTCGGAGATGCGAAACGATTCGATCAACACGGTTGCGTCGTGGTATCGGCGAGGGCTTCGAGAACTGCGTGGCTATCTCGATAAGGAACAGAAGCAGGCATGAACCACGATTTCGAACACTGGTTGCGACAGTTTCCACCGCCCCGCCCGCCGGCTAATCTGCGGAGCCGAATCTTCCGCCAGAATCGCGAGGGCGAGAATTCACCGCCGAACGTCTCCGCACCAAACGACGAGCCCCCTCCCCAAACGCCGGAAAGTGCCAATCTTGTCTTGATGACGACGGCCTCGCGTCATGGCAATTGGCGTCTCACCGGAGTGGTCGCAACGGCAGGACTTGTCCTGCTGGCCCTCCTGGCGTTTCTCTCGGTCATTCCGAGACCAGACGGCAGCGAGCCGACGTTGGCCAAATCGGGGACGGGTCAAGTCGAGCCCGTACCGCTTGACGGAACGGAACGGGGCAACGCACCGGATCAGCAAGCGCCAACCGCACCGAAAGCGGATGACTTGGTGGCGTGCGTTGTCGGTTTCAACGACGTCGTATGGCACGACGAAAACGAAGCCTACGGGATGCATCAGCGTCTGAGCCCGGGCAATCGGATCAGCATCGAGAGCGGGCGTCTGACCCTGGTATTCGACTGCGGCGTGCAGATGGTCCTCGAGGGCCCCGCCGACATGGAGATCGTGGGAGAGAAACGCATTCGCATGGACACGGGAATCATCACGGCCCGCGCATGGACGGGGGGCGAAGGTTTCACCATCGACACGCCCCAGGTCAACGTGGTCGATCTGAGCACGGAATTCGGAGTGAAGGTGGATCGGGCCGGCAAGACCGACGTGGCCGTCTTCGAAGGCGCCATCGATGTGTTCGAGCAAGAGCCTGCCTCCAACACCTCGACAGCCGGCACAACCCCGGAGCGGCTTTCGAGCGGCGAGGCCATCCGTTTCGAAGGCGTGAAGAACACGGAGGCAAGCCGCCCCGAAGGAATCCGAGATCGAAATTCAGAGTCGTTCAACATCTTTGACTGGCACAAACGCGTCACCTGCGGAAACCGCAGCGGCGTGAGCATCATGGATCTCGACGGCATCGTCGTCGACGCCGGACGCACCAATTGTTCCGGCGACTGGATCTGCAGCCGAGTGAGCGGCAAATGGGTCGGCGACTGGTACTACCACGACATGAAAGCGGACCAGGGCGCCAAGTCGATTCGTTTTGCCGCGAATCTGCCGAAGACGGGACGTTACGAAGTGAGGATGTCGTACTCGTCGTTCGTGCAAGGTGAGCCCTACGAGCGCGCCTCAAACGTGCCGATCGATATTGAGTCTTCCGGAGGCGTCGAGCGAATTCGCCTCGATCAGCGAGGGGTTCCGCCGATCGACGGGCTGTTCGTTTCTCTGGGAGTCTTCCACTTCGACGCCGACCGTCCGGCAGTTGTGACCGTGAGCAATGAGGGCGCAAACGGTTTCGTCACAGCCGACGCCATACAGTTTTTGCCGATCCCATAGTCGGCACATCAACACGAGCCTGGGCGAACCGGCCTGCGGGCCGCTTCAGTATTTATCCTTATCTTTTTCGGGGAGGACTTGACGCTATGAAGACCAGAACGAACGGGTTCACGCTCGTCGAGTTGCTGGTGGTGATCGCCATCATCGGCATTCTGATTGCTCTGCTGTTGCCCGCCGTTCAATCGGCGCGGGAGGCGGCCCGGCGGGCCCAGTGCACCAACCACGTGAAGCAGTTGGTGCTGTCCTTGCACAACTACCACGACGTGAACAAGAGATTTCCGCCTTCGAGCGTCGGCGGCAACGGCACGATCAGCTACCTCTGCCGCCTTCTTCCGTTCATCGAGCAACAGCCCTTGTACGACCAAATCTCCTACGCCGGCAACTACACGAACAATCTGCCGCTGGCGGAGAACCGGATCGTCACCTTCCTGTGCCCGAGCTGCTCCCAGGAAGAGTCGCTCCGCAGCGCGGAAGACGGTTGCTACACGACGCACTACTACGGCAACTCGGGCCCCATCGGCACGAACCCGTTGACGAACGAGGAATACGAACGCGACACAAGCCGGGAAGGGAGTGGCAGCTTCGGAGAATATGCCGTCGAGGGCGTGTTCGCCTTGCGAAGCACGCTCAGGTTCCGAGACATCAAGGATGGAACGTCGAACACGATCGGAATCGGAGAAGTCGCCTGGGACAAGTACCCCTTCTACCGCGCCTGGACTCGCGGCCTCTACTGGTACAACGGGGTGGCGCTGCTGAGCACGAAGAATCACCGGTGGCCTATTAACGCCGGCAAAGACGGAACGCTCACCATGAAGTTCAACAACGGGGGCTACGGAAGCGAGCATCCCGGAGGAATGAATGTCGGCATGATGGACGGTTCCGTTAAGTTCGTCTCCGAGACGATCGACATGAACATCTATCGATCGGCGGCCAGCCGCGGCGCCGGCGAGCCGACCACGTTGCCGTAAAAACGGCGATTCTCCGTTTTGCTTCGACTCAAGAAGGAACAAGTGATCAGCATGGCGAAATCCATCTTTCAATATCTCTTGATTGCAGCCGCGTGCGTGTGCCTGCTCGGCTGCGGCGGCGACAAGGGCCCCAAACGCTACCGGATCTCGGGCACGGTGACCTACCAGGGCGAGCCCGTGCCGATGGGCACGGTCATGTTCGAACCGGACTCCAGCGCCGGCAACAGCGGCGCCGCGGGATCGGCCGCCATCAAGGATGGCAAGTTCGATTCCGGAGCCGACGGCGTCGGATTTGTCGGCGGTCCGCACCGGATCACGGTGCAGGCCTTCGACGGCAAGAATCCGGATCCCGACTTCAATCCCTACGGTTCCCCGATCGGGGGTGGAGATCTCTATGTCAAGTCGTTCGACCTGCCCGTCGGCGACGCCACCCTGGATATCGAACTGGCCGACGAACTGGGCAAAGGCGGCTCGGCCAAGGCAGAGGAGGCTCCGTAGGCGACGGGGCAGTATCCCCCGCCTTCCTTTCAGCGTCTCGCTCACAGCGGGCCCGATCATCGGGCCCGCTGTTGCTGTTTCTTGCGAGCTTTGCTGACTCGTTTCCTTTAGGCTATCATGCTGTCGTGCGAAAAGGGCACGCGAGTTCATGTCTTGATTTGCCTGTTCGGGGGCAAGGCGAGAAAGGTGGCGATGGAGGCCGGTTGATGGACGGGTTGCGGATAAGGGCAGTGTCGGGGAGTTGTTCCTTTGGCATGGTTGGCGGAATCCTTGGGGTGATGTTGGGTGTGTGGCTTGGTCAGGCGCACTTCCGGGAAGGTCCGCTTCTTTCTGAAATGGGAGCTCTCGGGCGCTTTCTCGCCGATCTGCTGGGTTTGCTTGTTGGGGCGATCGTCGGGGGAGTGTTGGGGGCGACCGGCGGTGCGACGGTTGGGACCTTCGTGGGCACATGGAGCTCGCAGCGGAAGAAGCAGGGGCAAGCGGACGGCGGCCCGCCCGAAAACTTGCCAGCGGATAGTTCCCCCCTTGATGCGGAAATCGCTCGGCTCCGGCAGGAGATTGACCAGTTGGAGCAGGAAAAAGCGACGCTTGAGGCCAGGGGCATCACCGAAGGGAAATGGCATGCCCAAGAAGTCTGCGCTCGCCGGAAAGAGATTCGCAACGTTGCTCAAGCTCCTTCACGAGACTCGTAATTCCGACGGGCACGAGGACATGTTTCCACAATGCCTCGGTTCTCCCGATGAACTAGACAAGGGAATTCCAACACTGGCACGAAATATCTACCGCGATGCCACACCGATGCTCCGGGCTCGGTTTGCCTATGCCGGAAAATGGCAAAATGCGGATGTCGGTTTTGACTGGCTTAACGTTCGGCACATGCGAAAATGCTGGCGTGACAAGGACATCCGTGAGAAGATCGAGATAACACAAACCTATTGGGAGGGATCCCCGCCAAATCAATACCCGCCAGAAGAGCGTCTGACTCTGTTTGCCTTCGACCCGGACGATAGCGGTGAGATTTATTTGATGTGGCCCAAGTCGGGCAAGAGTGAACCCAGGGTGTGGCGATCATCCGCACAGCACTGCAACGAATTCGAGACACTGCGTGCCTACGTTTGCGGGCTTCTTTCGCAGCGAAATCGAGTGAGTCGCTGAGTACACTGTGTGTGGAAGCGTCGGTAGCCGTGCCACCATAACGGGTTAGTTTGATGTCGTAGGTTCGTCGAGCCCTCCGGCAAGAAGTAATCAGTATCGAATAAGAGGTTCTGCGAGAAGCCATGTTTGATCCATCAATCCCTCAAACGGTTCACGACACGGTTGATCGCGAATTGGAGCGCGATGAGCACATCGAATGGATCGGTATGCCCAAACGCATCTTCTTCACGCCAGTCGCAACGGGGGCCTTCTTGTTCGGAATTCCCTGGACAGCGTTCGCATTGTTCTGGACCGCTATTGCGGCGTGCGGCATGACGACCATGAAGAAAGGGCCCGGACTGTTCTGCCTTTTTCCGCTTTTCGGGCTGCCGTTTATTCTGATCGGGTTCGGTATGCTCTCTTCTCCGATCTGGGCCTATTTGCGAGCCCGAAAAACGGTTTACGTCATTACTGACCGTCGCGCCATTACCTTCGACGGTGGACGGTCAACAACCATTCGCAGCTATTCACCCGACCAGTTGACGGACATTTTCCGGAAAGAAAAACGAGACGGGTCCGGCGACGTCATCATCGCCCGACGGGCTTGGCGCGATTCGGACGGCGATCGCCACTCAGAAGAACTCGGCTTTCTTCGAGTCGCTGACGCCAAGGACGTCGAGCGTCGACTGAAAGAACTCGCCGAACAAGCCGATCTACGGGAGCCGCGAAGCCAGGCGGATTAGCAATCGCAAACCAATCGTCGTCGGCCGGGTGGCGCCTGCGAACGTGACGGCGAGCGAACCTTGATGCTGGATTCTGTGTCGTCCTCTCGATGCTTCAGGAATCCGCATGACACTTCAATACCGAATTCGTTCAAAATACGAAGACGAGCGATGGCGGCAACGGGTGCAACTCTGCAACGCCCTGATTGCTAACACTTTCGATGCCTGGTGTCGATCGGATGCCGAGTTTCCGACGTCCGATTGTGTTCGATGTTGCTGGCACCTCTTTTTCTGCCTCTGTGACCTCGACGGCCTTTCGGACTTTCATGTGCATCGCCAACTCCCTGCTTTGGCACTGTTGGCCGGCGATGAATATCGCGCAGAATCTGAGCGCCGCTCGCTCCACGAACGGACGCTCTTTCGCGGAGCGAAAGGCGACCTTGTATTTCCCGTGATCCTAAGGTGATGGGATGTCAGAAATCGGAACTTGCCCTACCTGTGGCGAGCAAGTTCTCGCTCACGACAAACGCTGCAAGGCGTGCGGTGAAACGTCATTTCTTCGAATCGTCCGGCGGCGGGGCGGCAACACGAGGTGCTACGATTGCACCTACAATCACCACCAAGTTGATCCGGGCTGCCACCGCTGTCACGGGTTCGGCTACGTGGTTGTCTACTTCGCGTGGACGGTGGATTTGCGGACGGGTAAACGCGGCCGGGAAATGCGATACGAGGCGGCGCCCGACACATGGGAAGCCGAGAACGTCTCCTGAACTCCCCACGCGACTGGCATTGGCTGAGCGGAGTGTAGGAGAAACTGATCGCAGCCCGGAACTGACTGCTGGAGCGGCTGACGATTCGGGAAAGGCCCGGGAAAGCGGCGTTTCGCCTCCGACGGGAAGGGCCGGGCTATGATCGCAACCTGTCCGGCGGGGAAGTGGACGACGCCGTTCTGTCCAGGACTTACGGAGTGCCGTCCGGCTTGTTTGTCCATTGAATGACGAATAGAATGACACCCGCGTGATGAGAAGACGCCAGCGAGGCGCCAGTGCCACCGATTCGATGTGAAGTGGAATGGTCCGGGTGCAAGCAAATGGAAGGCGTTCCGGCAGGAACGGCGGCGTCAACAGGTGGTGTGGGCAGTGGCATCCACCCGGGGATTGACGAGGAGGCGACCAAGGTTGGTTACGAGATCCCGCTGAACCGTCACTTCTGCAAGTACACGACACCTCGTCCACTCGGTGAGATTGAGGCGGACATCAAGGCGATCGAGAGAGACATCGTCAAGAGGCTGGGGGAGGGGACGGGATGACGGACTGCAGGAGGGTCCGGTCGGAGGGAAAGGAACAAAAAACGCCAGCGTTAGCGGCTGGCGTTGAACCGAGGATGCGATCCCCGGTGGGGTTACTTTATATATCGGAATACTATCACCGGAAATTCAATATGTCAAGCGACTTTTGTCCACCTCTCGCGAGGCAGAAATGTCACCGACTGATACCAATGCTCAATCAGCAAGCCAGTTCAGGGCAATAGTTTATGTCGACGGATTCAATCTCTACTACGGGCTGAAGAGTGGCGGCTACAAACGGTATTACTGGCTGGACATCGAGCAGCTTAGCCAGAGACTCCTCCGTGCCAACTGTGTGCTTGTGCGTGCCAAGTACTTCACTGCTGATATCAAGGGGGGGACCGACAAACACCGACGCCAACAGACGTTCCTTGACGCACTCGCAACGCATACGACGAAGCTCGACATTATTCGAGGACGGTATTTGCTGAAGGAACGGCAGTGCCGTCGATGTGCTCATGTCGCAACGATTCCCGAAGAAAAGAAGACCGATGTAAACATCGCGTCGCACATGCTGGTCGATGCGTTTACGGACGAATTTGACGTGGCGTATCTGGTTTCTGGCGATAGCGACCTGGTGCCGCCAATCAAAATGGTCAAGCAGCATCAACCGGCGAAACAGGTCCTCATTGCCTTTCCCCCGAATAGACAATCTGGCGAGTTGAAGGCCGTCGCTCACGGACATTTCTGGATCAACGAACAACATCTTCGACTGTCGCAACTGCCAGATCCCGTAACGAAGCCAAATGGATATCGACTGTCTCGACCAAGCACCTGGAGATGACAAGTAGCTGCGCCCGGGTGGCACCGTCCGACCGGAGTGAGTACACTACCCGCTAAACCGTCGGCAGACGCCCCATCTGCTTGCACCGAAAACGTGCCACTTCAAAGACGATGGTGGCACTGGCGACCCGCCAGTGCGTCTTGGGGTGAAGTGACGGTGTAAGTGTGTCTCATCCAGGAGCGTCTTTGATGCCCGAGACGCAGCCCCATCGGAAACGGGTTAAGCATAATGATGAGCCGGGCGACGGAAAGAGGTTTCAGGAGCCGTTGATTCGCCCGCATCCACACATCCACAGTTCGTAGGATTGCAGCCTGAGCAATTGACGGCCGAGCAAGGCAGTGAATTGCACGAGCATCTGACACGGAGTCGGGTACAATTCTCTGATGAGAGCAACAAAGTGCATCTACTGTGGTCGGTTCTTTAATCCAGGTCGCGGTAAAGGCGACCACATTTTGCCCGGAGCTTTGTTTGGCGAGTTCTATGGGGATGTGCGTTTTCGCGGCTGCTGCTCCAAGTGCAACAACTCTTTCAGCGTGTACGAGCAGATTCTGGCCCAGGCAACTCCACTTGGGTTGTTGAGGCAACGGGTGAATGTTACTGGGCGCGGCCAACGATCAGGACGGCGACAACGGGGCGCAAAAGGCAGTAAGCCACCGATTTACACTGCTCGGACGGGTGACCACAGCGAATTGGTCGAACCACTGGCCAACGGACAATCAGTACATCCGGTCGATGGAATTACCATTCGTGACGAAGACGGCAGCGACTACTTTGTCCGCTTGTATCCTGGAATGACCGCCAATCGGCTGCAGTCAGATGTGCAGCGAATCGGGAGCAAGAAATGGACGCGGGTATTTTGCTCATGCGCCGAGCACAACGTCGCGATCTTCAAGGGTCTTTTGGAAGAAGTGTTTCCCGGATTCAAGTGGGAAGATCGACCAGTCACTGAACCTGGTACTAGGCAGATGCCAGGCCGCATTATCTTCACGTTCTCAACGGACGCATTCCGCGGTATTGCGAAGATCGCATTTCACTATTATCTCACCCACAACCGGCGTGGCTATCAAGGCAGCGAGCCTGAGTTTCGTTCACTTCGCAACTTCCTTAAGAGAGGAGGTGAACACGAGTCGTTCTTCGATCAACCCGGCCCCAGGTTCGCGATGCCTTTTGGAGAAACCAGTCCCGGGCAATCCACGACACCCGGACACTGGTGCCACATCCTAGCAGTTCACGAAGTGGACAAGGAGGTCGTTGTGAACATGCGGTTCTTTGCTGGGCCTGATTTTGTCGGCGAGTCGCATCAGGTTACCCTAGGTAAGATTTCGAGTAAGATCATTTGCCCTACAGGTTGTTGGGGGCATGTTTACCAGTACGAGACGGACCGGAGTGACCGTTATGCCGGGCATGTCGAACCAGCCACGGTAAGACGGCTCGCGTGACACTTCCGAATCACCGCAGACGAAAGAAGACGAAAAAGGAATCCAGGGGCAGAGACCGATTTTGGTACACTAGACACGCGGCATTGGAGTCGCCGCCACGACTCGTTTAGCAAGAGTAGTCATTCCGGGGCTGCCGCATCACATAACCCGGCGTGGGAACCGTCAGCAGCAGACGTTTTTCTGCGACGAGGAGTGAGGAGTGAGGGTCAACTCGAGGAGTGAGGGTCAGCTCTGGGCATTGGACGCGCGGGCGGTCCAGGTTTTCGCAACCTGGGTAGCTCTACCACAAGAGGCCTCCCGCGATCATCCACTCCGGGTCCCGTGCGGCGAGCGGTAACCTACCCCAGCCCCTCGCATCCGACGGAGTTTTGCAGCGTGCCCCCCCAGGCGAGGGGGGGGCACTTGCTGCCGAAGGCATTGACGCAAACGACGTTCTGGTAAACGTTTATGCCATCGCTCCCTTCCCAACTGATTGTGCAACACCCCACCTTATACGTTGCGAAACTCAACCTCGTTTCAGACCCCCGTGGAGACGACCTCCAAGAACACCCCAGGGTGGCCAAGAAAGGGGTAGAACTACTCCAAGCAATCAGTCAAGATGGGATATCGCCAAAGGCCCCCCGTCCTTTTGCAATCTGATTACCTCCCGTCGTCACCCCCCCGCAGCCCCGCAAGGTTCCCAATCCCGATCCTCTGCGCCCCCGCGTCTCCGCGCGAGACGCTTCTGAATGTCCAAAGAATGCTCCGGCGAAGCCCCTACCCCACGTCGCCCAACTCCAGGGCTTTCCCGTAGCGAACCAGCATCATGTGGCGGAGGCGGGCATGGGTCGGTGAAGCCAGGCCGGGATCGGCGTCGACCATTTGCTGGGCGTCGCGACGGGCTTCTTCGACAATGGCTGCGTCGCGCTGCAGGTCGGCAATGCGGAAGGGCGGCAGGCCGTGCTGGCGAGTGCCGAACAATTCCCCGGGGCCCCGGAGCGAGAAATCGACCTCGGCCAACTTGAACCCGTCGGTCGTCGAAGACAAGGCCTTCAAGCGAGCGGCGGCTTCTTCGCTCGGATCGTCGGCAAACACGGCGCAGTAGCCGGGGAACTTGCCCCGGCTGATCCGGCCGCGGAGTTGGTGCAACTGGGCCAGCCCGAAACGCTGCCCGCTCTCGATCGTCATCAGCGTGGCGTTCGGCACGTCGACGCCGACCTCGACGACCGAGGTGGAAACGAGCACCTGGATTTCGCCCGAGCGGAACTCGGCCATAATGGAATCTTTTTCTTCGGGCTTCATGCGACCGTGCACGAGCCCCAAGCGGAAGGCCTCCAGGGGACCGTTGGCCAGGGCCTCGTAGCTTTCTTCCAGGCTCTTGGCGGCAATGGTTTCCGATTCGTCGACCAGGGGCGTGACGACGTAGCCCTGGCGTCCCTCGACGAGCTTCTTGCCGAAGAACTCCCACCAGCGTTGGCGTTCCTCTTCCGTGGGGAGATAGGTGTTCACCTTCTGTCGTCCGGGCGGGGCGCCGTCCAGGGTGGAGACTTCCAGGTCGCCAAAGAGCGTCATGGTGACCGTTCGCGGGATGGGCGTGGCCGTCATGACGAGGTAGTGGGGATCGCCGCCCGATTCGCGGAGCAGGGCCCGTTGGCGAACGCCGAACTTGTGCTGCTCGTCAATTACGACCAGGCCGATCTTCTTGAAGCGAACGTCGTCTTGAATGACGGCCTGAGTCCCGATCACCAGGTCGACCTTCCCTTCGGCGATCTCTTCGAGGGCCTGCTTGCGCTGGCCGGCGGCCATTCCGCCCACCAGCTCCACGAGGCGGACCTCGCTGGCGGCCAGCATTCGCTTGAGCGTGAGGGCGTGTTGCCGGGCGAGGATTTCCGTGGGAGCCATGAGCACGGCCTGGGCCCCGTGGGCCACGGCCAGGAGCATGGCGTAGACGGCCACGATCGTTTTGCCGCTTCCCACGTCGCCTTGGAGCAGGCGGTTCATGGGACGAGTCGACGCCATGTCGGCAGCAATCTCACCCACAGCCTTTTCCTGGGCGGCGGTCAATTCGAACGGAAAGAGCCGCCGGATTCTGGCGTCGATGCGAGTTGTGGTCTCCAGGGGCTCTGCCCGATGGAGCATCTGCTGCTGTTGCCGTTTGATGGCCAGGGCCAGTTGCAGAGTGAACAACTCCTGGTAGACGAAACGTCGACGAGCTCTTTCGAGCGAGGAGGCCCCGCTGGGGAAGTGGATTTCCGGCAGGGCGGTTGCCAGCGGCAGGAGATCGTGGTTGGCGAGAAAGTCTTCGGTGAAGGCTTCTTCGAGAAGCTCGGCGTAGCCGTCCAGGGCAGCCCGGACCATGCGGCGAACGTGCCACTGCTGGAGCCCTTCGGTCAGCGGATAGACGGGGAGGATGCCGCCTTCCGATTCGGGTTCATCCTCGCCCAGGATCGTCACCCGGGGATGGACCATCTGCCACATGAGGCCTCGCTGTTTTGGCTTGCCGGAGACAAGCACCTCCTGGCCTCGGCGGTATTGGGAAAACACGAAGGGCTGGTTGAACCAGACGGCCCGCAGGTGGTCGTTGCCCACGCGGACGAGCATGCCGACCATGTTCCGGCCCGGGGCGAGATCCCGCGTGTCTATTTCCTCGACCAGTCCGCGAACGGACTGGAGCACCCCCTCCTCCAGATCGGCAACCTGGCGGCGTTGGGTGTGGTCCTCGTAGTCGCGGGGGAAGAAGAACAGGAGGTCGGCCACGGTGCGCAGGCCCAGCCGCTGGAGCATCTCGGCCCGGCGAGGCCCCACGCCCTTGAGATACTGGACTTGCGTGGCAAGTCGCTCGGCCGGTTTCTTTTCCTGGTCGCTCATGTCCCCATATTAGCGGTGGAAGCCGGGTTTCGGAAGTTTACCGGGCCCAGGCAAGCCGCTATATTGCCCGGGAGGATTGTCTGGCGGAAGTTCGTTCCGGCGGTCGGACCCGCTCCCGACCAACCCGTGCGTGGCCACTATGATACTCGCAAGCAACGAGGGTCAACACCGATGTACACCACGATTCGATGGGGTTTCGCGGTTCTTGTCGTGATGCCCATTTTCCTATTCGCCTCGTCCGTGCAAGCGGGCGATCCGCGTGTGGCTTTTCCCGCGGCGCGTCCCGCGGGAGGCAGCTTCTCGCGTCCGGAACCTGAGGAGGTGCTGGACGTGTCGCCGCCCGGCTTCTCCTGGTGGCGTGCCGCCAAGAATGGCCAGGCAACCTACGTGTTGAAGGTGACCAATGAAAGCGGGACCGAGGTTTACCGATCGCCCCAACAGAACGATCCGGTGCACGTTCCGGAAAAGGCCTTTCCCAGCGGGCGATACTCGTGGTGCGTCGAGGCGGTTGATCCGGACGGCGCCGTGGCTGACACGACCCCCGCCAGGTTCTTCGAAATCGCCAAAGACGCCACGGCTCAGCCGTGGGTTCCGGTCGAGGAATTGCTCCGGCGCGTTCCCAAGGAGCATCCCCGTCTGCTCTATCCCAAGGCCCGACTCGATGAAATCCGCGCCACGCTGAAGACGACCCGGCGCGAGGCCTTCGAGCAACTTCGGCGTGCGGCTGACGAGGGTTTGAAGAAGGACTTGCCTGACGAGCCGAACTACGACGAGATTCAGGATCCGGCCAAGCGGCGTCTGGCCTACACGGCCAGTTACGCCAAGCTGCGCCGCTATCACCAGGGGGCCATGCAGCATTTGGCCCTCATGTATGCCATGACGGGCGAGAGGAAATACGGCGAGAAGGCCAAGGCCCTGCTGCTCAATGCCGCCGAGTGGGATCCGGAAGGCATCTCCTCGGTGATGGCGCCCTATGGCGACGAGGTCGGTCTGGGACTGGTCAAGTCGGAAGCCCTCACCTACGACTGGATCTACGACCTGCTCACTGACGAGGAGCGGGCCAAGGCCGAGGCGATGCTGGTGGCTCGGGCCGACCAGATGTTGCGTCGGCTCCAGCGCCGCGACTTCCTGGCACGTCCCGAATCGAGCCACGACGGGCGTCTGCCCGGCTACCTGGTTGAACACGCCATCGCCCTGGCCGAGCATCCGCGGGCGGCGGTGTGGATGGACTACGCGCTGAAGACGATCCTCACCGTTTTTCCGCACTGGGCCGGGCGCGACGGGGGCTGGGCCGAGGGAATCAGCTACGGCATGGCCTACAACACGATCTTCATCACGCCTCTGGAATCGCTCCGGATCGCCACGGGGCTCGACGTGTGGCAACGTTCCTTCTATCGGAAGCTGCCCTATTTCTTTTTCTACAACGTCTCGCCCGTGGGTGAGATCTGCGGGTTTGGCGACTCCTACGACGGCAGCGCCATGCAGCGTTCCGGCTCGCTTCGCGGGCTGCTCGAGTTTCATGCGGAGCGGACAGATGACCCGGCCCTTCGCTGGTGGGTCGACCTGCTTCGCACATCCAGCGGAGGTAAACCGTCGCTCTCGCCGATGACGGGGCTCATTCTTCCCCAGGTCGTGGAAGGGTGCGCTCCGCCGGACATGACCCCCGACGCCGTTTTTCAGGGCGTTGGCTGGGCCGCCCTGCACAGCGATCTGGCCGAGCCAGAGAACGACCTGTTCGTGGCCTTCAAGTCGTCGCCTTTCGGTGGCGTGAGCCATAGCTACGCCGACCAGAACGGGTTTGCCATCCTCAAGGGTGGCCACGCCCTGGCCCGGCCCGGCGGCTCCCGCTATCCGCAGCACGGCACGCCGTTTCACACCCGCTACACCCAACAGACCGTGGCCCAAAACACGATCCTCGTGGATGGCCAGGGCCAGATCAATCGCAAGGCTACGGCCAACGGCCATATCGTCGCCTTCGAATCAACGCCTCACATCGGCTACGTGTGTGGCGACGCCACGACCGCCTACGGCGATCGGCTGACCCGGTTCCGCCGCCACGTGGTTCTCGTCCGACCGTCCCTTGTCTGCATCGTCGACGACCTTCAGTCCCCCGAGCCGGCCACGTTCCAGTGGCTGATGCACGCTCCGGAAGAACTCGAACTGAACCAAGCGGAGCAGACGTTCATCTCGCATCGCGAGGATGCCGAGATGGAAGTCCACCTGGTTACGCCGGGCGGATTTGGCTTTTCCCAGACCAACGAGTGGCCCCTCGATCCGAAGACGGGATTCCCCACGGCAAGCAAAACTGAACCGACTAAGCTCTGGCATTTCACGGCCGCTACACAGCAGCGAACCGCAACGCGACGGATCGCGGCCGTGATGAACGTGGCCACGAAAGCAGAGCGGCCCGAGTGTAGCGTGCAGGTGGAGGGAAACGTCGTTCGCGTTGAAACCAAGGCCGGCGGCGGGGAAACGGTTGTTAAAATCGACCTGTCACCGGATCGGGCTGACAACGACGCCTTGATGACCGTTCGCTGCGATCCCAAGCAATGTGACGTGGAGATACTGACGGTGCAGTGACCTTTTCGCAGGGGAGGCCATCCCATGACCAATCTGAAACGACGCCAGTTCCTGGGGACCGGCCTGCTGGCCGGCATCGCCAGCGGAGCGGCCGCCTCCATAACCCAAGCCGACTCGCCCACCAGCTCTCTTCGCGCGGGGGTTGCCAAGAGCGAGATCACGACCGACGCGGACGGCGTTCGAGTCAACGACCCGCTCCTGGCCAAGGCCCTGGTGCTCGACGACGGCACGACGCGGCTAGCCATAATATCCATGGACGCTGTCGCCATTGGCGGAATCGGCGATATCAAGGACGAGTTTCTGCCCAGGCTCCGCGAGCGAATCCAACGAGAACTGGGGATCCCCGGCAAGAATGTGCTTGTCAACGCGTCCCATACTCACCCGCCCGGCCGACTGCTGTGCGACGATGAGCAGCAACTGGAGCGGACCTTCGACGCCGTCCGCCGGGCCGCCGCGGATATGACGCCGGTGCGAGTCGGCTGCGGCACCGGTCGTGAAGACCGGATCATGATGAATCGGGCCCTGCGTCTGAACAACGGGCTGCACTGGACGATTCGCCATTCGAATCCCTGCCCGCCTGACGAAGAGGTGGCCGGCGTGGGGCCCGTCGATCCGGAAATCGGTGTGCTCAGGATCGACCGGCTCGATGGCCAGCCCCTGGCCGTGGTTTTCAATTTCGCCTGTCATCCCTACCTGGGCGTTCCCCGAGGGGGCGTGACGGCCGACTTTCCGGGCTTTGCCGCCAAAGTCATCGAAGAGAACCTGGGCCACGGCGCCATGGCCTTGTTCCTGCAAGGCGCGGCAGGCGATATCACGGCCGTTCTCTACAAGGATGTCAACCGCCCTCGCGACGCAGAACCCTTTGGAACGATGCTCGGCTTGAGCACGCTCAAGGCGTATCGGACCACTCAAACGGGCGATGCGACGTTGAAGGTGGTCAACGAGCTCTTGCCGCTTCCTCGCAGGACGGACATTCCCGAGCGGATCGAAGCTCTCCGCCAGGAGCAGACCACACTGCTCCGATCGTTGCGCGGCACGAGCCTGAACATCAAGACCTTTGTTCCCCTCTATCTCAAATACGCTCTGAGCCCTGACTTCCCATCGTACTACAGCTACCGCTACCTCCAGGCCGAGCAGACCGGGAGCGATGAACTTTCAGCCATCGACACACAGAATCGCGGCCACATCGCCAAGTATCTGCGGAACGTCCACGCCATGGAGAAGCTTGCCCGGATCGAGGACAAGATCGCCACGCTCGAACGGCACCAGGCGATCAACGACGCGGCGGGCGAGCCGACCGTCGCCACAGAAGTGCAGGGAATCCGCGTCGGCCAGTTCGTGCTGGTCACGTCGCCGGCGGAGGTGCTGGTGGAGGTGGGGCTCAACGTGAAGAAGGCATCGCCTCACGAGCACACGTTCATGGCCGCCTATTCCAACGGCTACATCCACTACGGCCCTCCCGCCGCCGACTACGACAAGGGCGGTTACGAAGTGACCGAGTGTTTTTTAGCACCGGAGTGGCAAGCCCTCTACGAGGCGAAGGTGAGGGAGGTTTTGGGGAGGTTGTAGGGCGTCTTGGCAAGGCCGTAGGGTGGGCCAAGTGGACCATTTCAGAACGCAATCGAATGACCAACATGCCTTCCATTGCCAAAACGTGGAACACAACCGATACGCCAACGCGGCCCACCATGGTCGGTCTTCCACTTCTGAACGGGCGCATCGCCGGCAAGATGCGGCTTGGCTGAAGTGGGACATCGCTCATGGTGGGCTGCCACTCCCGTACCGGCTCTTCAGAATCGATTGCGTTGGCGGACAACGTCTGATTGCCAGAATGCGTGTCGCGTTGGGCCGTTCTTGCCCACCCTACGGGCCGTAGGCCAGGAGTCGACCGTCGGTGAGGGTGACGAAGATGCGACCGGTGTGGTCGAGGGCCAGACCGTGCTTGACGATCGGTGCGGGAAGCGGTTGGGTCCAGAGGATCTCGCCGTCTTCCAGGTTGATGGCGGCGAAGGTGGTGGAACTCTGATCGTCGAGGCCCGTGTGGCCCGCGGCGAGGAGTTTGTCGGGCCCAATCACGAAGGCATTGTAGCGGGGTCCGGCCGGGATGGCCCAAGCCTGTTTGGGCTGGGGATCTCCGCGACGCTGGTGCATCCAGCGCGAGGCAACCTTGTAAACCTTGGGCGAGCCTTCCGGCAGCGGTTCCATAAGAGCCAGCGCACTATGGCGACTGCCTTCGTAGCTGGCGTCGTAAACGAGTTGTCGGCCACCGGGCAAGGTGTGTTCCAGGATGGCGTATTTCCCGTATTTCGGGTAGTAGGCGTAGAAGGCGGTGTGGAAACGCGAGTTGGGCTGGTCGTGCGGTTGGTTGAGGCACTTGCCCGTCTTCATGTCGTAGCGGGCAAATTCATAGGCCCCGCCGCCGAGAAAGCGGAGTTCGCCGTCTTTCAGGAAGAGCTCGCCCTGCAGGCTCACGCCGCTGTCGGTGACTGTGGAGATCTTGCCTGACGTGTCGTTGTACCACTTCACCTCGCCCGTGGCGGCGTCGAGGGCGTAGACGTGGATGCCGTCGTAGTGGGCCATTCCGGCGGCCGCGTAGAGGATGCCGTCCTCGACCACCACGCCGCCGGCCACAGGCCAGCGGGAGATCAGGTTGCCGTAGACGGAGATTCGCTGGTCGACCGGGGCAGCTCGGAAGGTCCACAAGGTTTTGCCCGTAGCGGCTTCCAGGGCATAAACGCGGCCGTCTGCCGAGCCCACATAGAGACGGTTGTTCCAGTAGGCCGGCGGGAAATAGACGGGCCCAGCCGTGAAGGTTTGCCACGCCGGTTCGCCCGACTCGGCCTTCACGGCGTGAACCACGCCGTGGCGATCAGCATAGAACACGAGCCCGCCTGCGCTGATGGGGGCGGTCGGAAAAGCGGAATCCGGGAGCGAAATCTCCCATTTCTGCTCGACGGCTTCTGGAATCTTGATCGCGGTTGTCATGCTGCGGGCGTTGTCGCCCTCGAGGGTGGGCCAATCGACCTCGCCGGGAAGCGGCGTGATGGCCGAGAGGTCTTCCGCCTGCACATTGAGCTTATCGGGGCTCAATCCCGGTTGGAACGAGAAGTCTCCTGCAGGAGCCAGGCCCACGTGGCCGTAGGTGGAGAGTTGGCAGCCGCACATCCAGGGGCCCCAAAACAAGTGGCCGTCGGAGATGATCACACCATCCTGGCAGGGTGGGCGCATGGGGGCGATGTGCTTGGAGGCGTTGGAGGCCGTTTCGACCCGAACGGTGCCGCCATTGGCCCGGAAGAAGATGCTGTCGAGGGTTCCCGTGGCCCGGGTGCAGGCGCGGCGTTGGGAGAACTTGGCGAGCACTTCGCCATCGTAGGAGTACTTGAATCCTGTTTCCGTGTTCTGCGCCCCGGCGGCGTAGAAGCCGTCGTCGCGGAGCACGATCTGCACGTTGCCTCGCTCCTTGGTCCAGAGCAGTCGCCCGTCTTCCGTGCTGGCCACAACGAGTTTCGTCCGTTGGGGACCGGCGAAGAAGAGATGCTCGGGGCCCGCCTTCATGTAGGTTTGGGTCGAATAGCCGGTGATGTAGAGTTGGGCTCGCTGGTTCGGCCCGATGGCTTCCAGCAGATCGGCATCGGAGTTTCTCCAGACCTGCTTGCCGTCCTGGGCGGACAGGCAGACCACGAACTTCTCGGGACAATAGGCGTAGATGCGTCCTCCGATCATGCAGACGGCGCGGCTGTCGAGAAATTCGTCTTCGCGATGGGTCCAAAGGACCTTCTTGGTCTCCGGATCAATGGCCAGGAACGTGCGGCCGAAGCCGAAATTTGTTTTCGGATCGGCATAGTCGTGTCCCTCCCACATGCCCCAGGGCCAGTGCCCCATGCCGGGCGTTTCGCTGCGTTGGGTGTGGATGGGGACCTCCTGGCCGCCGGCAAGCACGTAGAGCGTTCCATCGACCAGAGCCATCCACTTCCACACCGGGCCGTCAGCGTCGGGATGGTCGATCACGATCTCATCGATCGTCTTGCCGGTTTGGGGATCGATTCGCTTGCACGACTTGTTATCCGCCAGATAAAGGACCTCAGGCGTGGCGATCATCGTGTTGCGATGGATCATGAAGCCTTCGGTAAGGGGACGGCTCCAGAGGATGGAGCCGTTGTAGGCATTGATGCCGAAGAGGGTGTTGAGTTGCTCGTTCTGGTTCTTCTTATGCGCGATGTGGCCGCAGGCTCGGAAGATCCTGCCTCCGGCGGCCACGGTCACCTCGGGCATGGGAGAAAACATGGGGCCGCCGAGGAACTGGGTCAGGTAGGGAGCCCGGGCCAGTCGGTCGGTCGACTGGGGATTGTTGTCGGGCAAGTGGTGGGGGTGGCCCCAGGAGTCGGTCCCCTCGGGAATCGGCTTGGTGATCTCGCGGCGGTCCAAACGCGCAATCCCGCCGGGGCGAAGGACGCGGAGGATTTCAGTTTCGGAAGTGGACGGCGGATCGGAGGGAACGAGGACCAGGTCGGCCAGATCGTTAGCGAGGTGGATCGAGTCGAGCGACCCGTGCTCGACGAACACGCGCCGGCCAAGAAGCTTGTGGTCGTGGGCAAAGCGGTAGGCCCCGTCAACGGCCTCCTTCGAGGCCGCCTGGAAGAGAAACACCCACTCGGTATCGCGGGCGAGGCGGTCGAGCAATTCGCGGTGGGACTCGCCCACCTTCTCCAGGACCACGCAGATTCCGCGTGGGGCTTCAACTTGCGGCGGAAGATCCTTCGGGTCTCCGGCAAGAGCTCCGGGTCCCAAACCGATGGCAGACATGAAGAGACAAACGACAAGAATACGGGGAAATACGGGCCGAGTCATGAGATTCGCCTCCCACGAGATTCAAAAACTTGGCGGGTTCCGTCGTGCCTCCTCGTTCGTGTGTGTATTATCCCGACTCTAGCTGGGGAATCAACGAATCTGCCCCATTTCCAAAAAAGCGATTTTCAAAAACGCTGCCTGTCCCTATCATAAAGGTTTGTGCATCTTGCGTGCGCGATGAGTACCGGGCACTCATGCCGAGAGGGAATGCCTGACCGGCTGACTTGAATTCGAGACCACCTCGTTCGGGGGATTGGGGCCGCGATCGTTAAGGTGGGAATTGTCCTCGTTCTCCGTGGACGCTTCACCCCCCGATTCAAGGGTTGGTGCCCCCGTCGAGTTCGGTCCCTGTCAAGTCGCCCAGTGTGCCGGCATCGGACGCCGTTTCTTCCAGAACTGAAACCGCAAGTGAGGGGTCCTTTCGTTGTGAAGCCGACTCTGGCCGGAAAAGTCGTCAATCACCTGCGCACGATCTTCGACACGGAATCCGCCGGACGGCTGATCATTCTGAGTCCGTTGGTGGGCGTGGTGGCCGGTCTTGGGGCCGCGGCGTTCTACTTTCTGCTCACATTGACGCAGAGTTTGGCCCTTGGGGGCATCGAAGGCTACTACCCCCCATCAGCGGGAAGTGAAGCAATCGAGCATCAAGCTCAGATGCCCCTGCATTGGTGGGCCGTTTTGGCCGTTCCGACCGTTGGTGGATTGCTTTGCGGCCTGCTCGTGTACGGGTTTGCTCCGGAAGCGGAGGGGCATGGAACAGATGCCATGGTCCGGTCCTTCCATCGGGCCGGAGGGCGGATTCGGGCGAGGGTACCGTTCATCAAAACAGTGGCGTCGATTTTGACCATCGGCACAGGGGGGTCGGCGGGTCGCGAGGGCCCTATTGCCCAGATTGGTGCTGGCTTCGGTTCGTTCCTCGCCGAACGACTCGGTTTGAGCGAACGGGACCGCCGGTTGCTGATGCTGTCGGGGGCATCAGGCGGAATCGGCGCGATCTTTCGGGCACCCCTGGGTGGCGCGTTGTTCATCGCCGAAGTGCTCTATAAATCAACGGCTCTCGAATATGCGGCCGTGGTCCCGGCGATGATCTCTTCCGTCACCGCCTACGCCGTGTTTGCTGCCATCTTCGGGCAACACGTGATGGCGATCAGCATCCCTCGCGGGCTGGCTTTCGATAACGCCTTGGAATTGCCCTTCTACGTGGTATTCGCCGTCGTGTGCTCGGTCGTCGGTTACCTGTACGTAACGGTCTTCTACGGCCTGCGCGACCATTTCTTTCGCCACCTGCCCATTCCCAATGCCATCAAGCCGGCCCTGGGCGGCCTGATGCTGGGAGGAATTGCATTAGGGCTTCCCCAGATTATGGCCGGCGGATACGGGTGGATCCAAGAGGCGATCAACGGGCGCATCGCACTAAGCATGCTCCTCATCCTCTGCTTCGCCAAGATCCTCGCCACCTCCGTGACCATCTCTTCAGGCGGCAGCGGAGGCGTCTTTGCCCCGTCGTTGTTTGTCGGCGCCATGCTCGGAGGGGCCTACGGCACGATCTGCAACCAGCTTTTTCCAGGGGTCATCCAGCACCCGGAGGCATTTGTCCTCGTGGGCATGGGCGGGTTTTTCGCAGGCGTGGCGAGAGTGCCCCTGACGGCCATGATTATGGTGTGCGAAATGAGCGGCTCCTACGGTTTGCTCGTGCCTCTCATGCTCGTAAGCATCGTCAACGTGGCCCTGTTATCCTCCCGCTGGACGCTCTACGAAGAACAGGTTACGGCCCTGGTTGACAGCCCGGCGCACCAGGGCGACTTCGTCATCGACGTGCTCGAACAGATGCGTGTGGACGAAGTCATGGACACGGATCGCCGGCTTGATCTCGTCCCCGAAGCGATGCCGCTCAAGGATATTCTCCACCTGGCCGCTTACTCGACGAACGCCTACTTCCCGGTTGTCAACAAGGCCCAGGAGCTTGTCGGCATCTTCTCACTTCGCGATCTGCGGTCGGTTCTCACGGGCGATGGCGACGGCGCCCTCGTGGTGGCCGCCGACATCGCGACCCAGACCGTGCTCACCGTGAATCCGGGGGACGACCTTCACACGGCCCTGCGCCGGTTCACCCAGAAGAACATCGATGAAATGCCAGTGGTCACTGTCGAGGACCCGAACAAGATCGTGGGGATTTTGAGCCGGCGCGACGTGATCGCCGCCTACCACCATCGCACCACCGCCCTGCGTCACGAGGACGTGGCGGAAGACGGTGGCAAGGCGTAGCTAGCACGGACCGACACAAGCCACAGCCAACTTGTGGCCAAGCAGAGCCCTCGGATCTACTCCGCGGAAAGACAATTCGTCGTCATCGGGCACTGGGTGTAGCCCATGGCCTGGATGCAGACGTCAAGCCGGTAGAGGGGATCCTGCATCAGGCAAATCCGGCGGTCCCGAGCGGGGATCGTGGTCGAGTAGATCCTCAGTTCGCCCGGCACGGTTACGATCAGCTCCTCGCGCCAATCGCCCAGCACGTCGGCGAAAGCAATGGCGGAGCCGCCGATTTCCGTGATCGTGCCGTCGCCCTGATAGTCGAAGATTCGCCGTCCTCGCAGAAGTTCTCGTTGCAGGTCGGCGTCCCAGTAAACGGTCCGAAATCCAAACCCCCAATCCAGGTCGTCGCGAAGAACGTGGCCCTTGGCGTCAAACAGCCAGCGGACGTTGGATTTCTTCTCTGCGTCGGTATCGGAAGAGTAGGCCTCGATTCCGGGATGTTCGGCGTCGATGTCGGCACACATGCCCGTGGAATGAACGTGGCGTGTGGGAACGTCGATTCCCCAGAGAATCTCGCCCGTGCGGGCATCGGCCAGGCAGCAACCGTTTCTGGGAGAGCGTCTTTCGATACCGTAATAAACCTCCAGTCCGGGACGGGACGGATCGATGTCGCCCACGTAGTGGTGGTCGGGATGTCCCATGCCGGTGGACCACAGGCCACAGCCATTGTCGTCCAGCACGGCAGAACCGAGAAAGACCTCGTCGCGACCGTCGCCGTCGATGTCCACGGCGTGCATGCTGTGGGCCCCCTGCCCCCGGTATCGGCCACCCTCCTCGGCATCGCTCCAGCGCCACTGCAGGCGCAACTGGTCGTCGCAGAACTCATAGGCCAGGACCTGAATCACGTTATAGGTGCCCCGTTCCACGATCAGCGACGGTGTCTTGCCGTCCAGAAAGGCGACGCCCATCTGGTTTCGCGAGGCGTAATTGTAGCTGGGGAAGTCTTCCCGTGCGGGCCAGGCGGTGCGGGCCCTTTCCTTGCCGGTCATCCCGTCAAGGACGAGAACATATTCGGGCCCGGAGGTCACGTGTCCGTCCTCGTCGCGTGGGTCGCCCTCGCCGGCCTTCAGGCAAACTTCCGCCTTGCCGTCGCCGTCCAGGTCATAGACAACCACGGGTGAATACCAGATCCCCCGCTCGATTGCCCAGCCCATGTCGTAGCGCCAGAGGAAGGTGCCGTCGGCCAGGTAGGCTTCGATCTTGTAGGTCTCGGGACTGGGCTTCCAGTATTTCACATAGGGATCAATGTTGGCGTTGGGGGTCTTGATGACGTAGTCGTAGCGGCCGTCGCCGTTCAAATCCGCGATTCCGCACTTCTGCGCGGTGTGGTCGCCGTCGAGCTTGATCGAAACGAACTCTTGTGCCTCTTCGGCCGGAACGACGCCGACCGTTTCCGACGGTTTTCCCGGCTTGCCGTCGACGACCGGAACCACCACATACTCGTTGCGAACGCCGGCAACCGGCGCCGGGTCCACAAGGTCGGTGGTTTTGGCAATGGGTGTCTTGGTGAGTTTCGTCGTGTCGCCGGAACCGGTGCGGCGATAGACATCGAAGGCAACGTGGGCCGGATCGTCTTTCAGGAGCCGCCACCCCACGTAGACCTCACCGCCGGCCCGGGGAAGTGCGACCACGCCTCGGTCCAGCCGTTCTTCCACGCGCGTCTTGGCGAATCCCTCCACTTTGGGTTTTCGATTGGGATCGGGAAGAGGCGTGAATTCGAGATAGTCGTAGTAGCACGAGCCGGGGCTGGTGGTAGAAGCAAAACGGTCGTCGAGCCAGAGTTCGAATCCACCTTCGCCCACCTCGATCAGGCCGAGATGTGAATTGGTGATCTTTTTCCAGGTCTTCCCGTCGTAGGAGATTCCGACGGGACGGCCGACCCCGCCCAGGTCGACGTAGTACTTACCCGGCTTGATGTCCTTCACGTGGGTATGCAGAACGGGCGCCCCCTCCTCGCCGCTGGCTCGGTCCTTCATCACTCGCGGCGATTGCAGGACCACGCCGCCCGACCACTTCTTCTCGGCGTCCTTATCGGTGGACCAGAGATTCCATTTCTGCTCGGAGAATTTATCCACTTGCCAGGCGTCTGCCGGTTCGGTGACGGTTTCGGCCTCGAAACGCAGAGGGGCCTGAGCCGACGCAACCTGGCAGGAGACAAGGATGCCTAAGAGCATGAGTCCCATTTCCGCCCGTAGGTTGGCTCTCCAGAGCCGACCCATCGAACTGTCGGCGATGCACCATTTAAGCAGAGCGATGGCTGGATACCACAGGTGGCGCCCGGGTCGACTCGGGAGAGTCAACCTACCGTGTGCGACAAGCTCAACGATCCTTGAAATCTGTGGCATCGGGACGTCTCCATAGGCGAGTAGTTGCAGAATGTGATCGCGGTGGCCAACCGGGTGTCGTCAGCGGAAACGCGACGGCGCACCCTTCCACGGGGGACAGCCGGTCTCCATCTTGATGGTTCGGTGAGGGGAAATCAATCGAGCGGAGTCAGTTCTGCTCGGACTCCCCCGGCCCATGGGGGGCGAGATGGCGACGGAGATAGCGGGCTCGCTCGATATTTCGATCGGTCGTATCGAGTTCGGTCCCGCTCAGTTTCTGCAGATGGGCGGGCTGCGTGTGAATGAAAAGCTCGTTGATCACCGGAATCTTGAGATCTTCGATGAGTCCCAGGTTGACGCCCATGCGAACGCTCGAAAGGAGGTGCATGGTTTCTTCCGAACTGATCGTCTGGGCGTTGCGCAGAATCCCGTAAGCCCGGGCAACACGATCGTGGAGATTCTCCTGACTTTCCCGAACCAGGAAATCGCGAGCCTGGCGCTCGTATTCGATAATCACGGGCACCACGTCGCCAACCTGCTTGATGATGTCTTCCTCGGACCTTCCGAGGGTGACCTGGTTGCTGATCTGGTAGAAGTCGCCCATGGCCTGGGAGCCCTCGCCGTAGAGTCCGCGAACGGCAAGGCTGATCTTGTGGAGGCTGCGAAAGACCTTCTCGACGTGGCGGGTCATGACCAGGGCGGGCAAGTGGAGCATGACACTGACACGCATTCCCGTGCCCACGTTGGTGGGGCAGGCCGTCAGGTAGCCAAGGGTTTCGTCGAAGGCATAGGTGACGTGCTTCTCGATTTCGTCGTCGATCCGGTCGATCCGCTCCCAGGCGGCCTCGAGATCGAATCCGCTCTGCATCACCTGGATGCGGACATGGTCCTCCTCGTTGACCATGAGACTGAATTTTTCCTCAGGACCGATGGTCACCGAACGAGCACCGCGACTCTCGGCCAGTTCGCGACTGATCAACTGGCGTTCGACGAGGAACTGGCGATCGACGCCGGCCAGATCGTCGACGTTGACGTAGAGAGCTTGTTCGCCTTGGGTGAGATTCTGGATGCATTCCCGCAGGTCGTCCTGAATGCGGGCGCGATCCTGGTCGGTGGCGCGACTGATGAACGGGTATTCCGCCAGATTCCGCGCGAGGCGAATTCGGCTGGAGATCACGATGTCGGACTCGGGGCCGACGCCTCGAAGCCACTCTCCGCTGTAACGAGTGAGATCGTCAAGTTCCACGATGGAATTCCGGGATCGGACGCCGCGGGCCGGTCGCGATTAGGATTGCGTGGGGGTCGTCTGGAACCCGGAATTGGCGTGCAATCTGCTCGGCACCTTGCCTTGGTCGTCGGTTGGGATCGGTTATGAAACGAATCAGGATAGACTCGGGAATGATCAAACGGATTGGGAAAGGGGTCACTCGGGCTTCGGTCCGTCGCGTCCCTCAATCGCCCGGATACGGTCACGCAGGGCGGAGGCCTTCTCGTAGTCCTCCCGTGCGACGGCCTCTTTCATCTCGCGGCGGAGGCGAATGAGTTGAGTCCGCTCGTGACTTGTTCCCTGGGCGTTCTTGGGCGATTTTCCCTCGTGTTGCGTTTCTCCGTGAATATTCAGGATCAACGGTTCAAGCTGGGATTGAAAGCAAAGGTAGTCGTTGGGACAACCGAGGCGTCCCTGGCTGCGGAATTCATAGAACGTGATGCCGCAAACGGGGCAGGCTTGCTGGTCCAGCTTTTCCAGTTCCTCGGCGGTCTGGCCCACGGCCATTTGTTGCGCCATCTGCTGAGCCATGTGCTGGGCCATGGCGGCGGCCATGCCCTTGCCGGCCGTCGGCTCCTCGGCCCCGGCGGTGAGATACTGCCTTGCGTGATCTTCGCAGAGGTGCAGCTCCTGCGGGGTGCCATCGGTGAGTTCCGTGATATGGCACGTCGCCGGCTTGTCACATTTCTGACACTTCATGGGAGGAAATCCGAAGGAATCAACTCGGTGGCCGATTTGGCGAAAGTGCGACCAAATCCGTCAGCCCCAGGCGGGAAAAGGCCACGCTACCTTCAGGATTCTATCACTACCCCCAGGGGTGTCAAGGCGAGTCAAGTCAATGAGATACGTCGCTTGAGCCTCCGACGACAACCACCCATTCGGAGCTTCTCGGGGGGCGAGAAACGAGACTCTAACACCAAATTCCATGTCGCGCAGACGTGTCCGTCGGGGGGGCGATGTTCCTTGTCGGGTGGGGGCGGCGTTGGTAAGCTGAACCTTCTCTTGGCGTCTGTCGTCACCGTTGGTGAAAGGAATGGATCGGTAGTGAAGCACTTTCCCGAATTCAAGCGATTTTGCGACCTCGCCGAGGGCGTGGATCTGGTGCCCGTCTACCGCCGGCTCGTGAGCGACTCGCTCACGCCGGTGTCCGCTTTCCACAAGCTCGATGCGGGCCGATGCTCGTGCCTGGCGGAAAGCGTTGTGGGAGGCGAGAAGGTGGGACGGTACAGCTTTCTGGCCACGCACCCTTTCCTGGAGATCGAGGCCTACGGCAACCGCGTCACCATCAGTTCCCACACGGGGGCTTCCGCCTCGGGAGAACCGATTCTCGAGACCCGCCAGTTCGAGTCCGCGGATCCGCTCACCGAATTGCGTGAGCGAATCGAATCGGTCCGAGCCGCCACGTTGCCGGAACTGCCGCCTTTCTGCAGCGGGGCCGTGGGCTATGCCGGCTACGACATCGTCCGCTACGTGGAAAATCTCCCCAACGCTCCCCCCGACGATCGCCAGGTGCCGGATCTCGCGTTCGCCTTCTACGACCAGATGGTCGTTTTCGACAATGTGACGAAGACCATCGTGGTCGTGGCCATGGCCCGGCTCGATCGAGCCGGGGGAGACCGCCGTCGCGCCTACGACGACGCGTGCCGGCGGGTCGACGAGATCGTCGAGCGTCTCGGCGCGAGAACGGACGAGCTCCTGCCCGTCGATATCGACACAAGCGGCGACGTTCACCTGCAGTGCCAGTCGAACTTCACCCAGGAGAAGTTCGAGGCAGCCGTTGAGAAGTGCGTGGAGTACATCAAGGCGGGCGATATCTTTCAGGTCGTGTTCAGCCAGCGTCTGGAGGCGTCGATCCGCAGCCATCCGTTCCTGGTGTACCGAACGTTGCGAGTCGTCAATCCCAGCCCGTTCATGTTCTACGTCCGCATGCCCAGTGTGACCCTGGTGGGCAGCTCGCCGGAGATCATGGTCCGCGTCGTCGACGGGCAGGTGACGACCCGCCCCCTGGCCGGAACCCGTCCTCGCGGGAAGACGGAGGAGGAGGACCGCCAGCTTGCGGACGAGTTGCTGGCCGATCCCAAGGAACGTGCCGAACACGTAATGCTCGTCGACCTGGGGCGCAACGACGTGGGTCGCGTTTCCGAGTATCGCACGGTCCAACTCACGGACGTGATGACCATTGAACGCTACAGCCACGTGATGCACATCACGTCGAACGTGACCGGAAGCTTGAAGCCGGGCAAGACCGCCTTCGACGCCCTCCAGTCCTGCCTGCCGGCAGGCACGGTCTCCGGAGCCCCAAAGGTCCGGGCCATGGAGATTATCGACGAGGTGGAACCCCATCGGCGGGGCCCCTATGCCGGGGCCGTCGGATACATCGACTTCAACGGCAACATGGACACGTGCATCGCACTGCGGACGATCGTCGTGCAGGGCGACAAGGCCTACGTCCAGGCCGGGGCGGGCATCGTGGCCGACAGCGTCCCCTCCAACGAATGGAACGAAACCCTCAACAAAGCCCGAGGCCTTCTCAAGGCCATCGAACTGGCCGAACAGCAGAAGCACAACCCATGAAGATTGACGGCCTCGACATCTACCTTGCCGGTCTGCCCCTTCAACATCCCCTGGAAACGAGCTGCGGACCGATCGCAAACCTGGAAACGGTGCTTGTGCGGATGCGCAGCGGCGACGCGGTCGGCTGGGGCGAAGCCTCGCCGGGAACGGCCCCGCTGGCCGGCCAATGGGCGCGGGGCACCTTTGCTGCCCTGCGCGATTGGCTCGCGCCCGCGATTGCCGGCCAATCGATCGACAGCGGCGACGGCCTCGCCGAGCGACTCGCCCCCTTCGGCGGCAACCAATACGCCAAGGCGGCCCTGGACACGGCCTGGTGGGACCTGAAGGCGAGGATGGACGAAAAGCCGATCCAGGAACTGCTCCAGGGCAAGCGGGAGACGGTCGCCCTGGGAGTCTCCTTCGATCGCACGGAAACGATCGAGGAACTGATCGACAACATGAAGACGGCCTTCGAGGCCGGCTTCGAACGGATCGAATTGAAGATGCGTCCCGGTTGGGACATCAACATGATCAACGTGGTCCGCCAGTATTTCGGCGCCGAGACGCTCCATGTCGACATCGAGGAAGCAATGACCCTCAGCAACATGGAAACGCTCTGCCGCCTGGACGATTTCATGCTCGCCATGGTCGAGCAGCCCCTCCTGGCGGCCGACCTGGTCGGCCATGCCATGGTCCAGGAAGCCCTGCGAACCCCGATCTGCCTGGAGGAGTCCATCGTCTCCACCGACCATGTGGACATGGCCCTCGACCTGAAGAGTTGCCAGTTCATCAACGTCGGCGTGGGGCGTGTGGGAGGCCTGACAGCGGCGGCCGCCATTCACGATGCGTGCCACAGCCAGTGCATGCCCTGCCGCATCGGCATGCCTCTCCAGTCGGCCATCGGAACCAGGCACGCGTTGGCCCTGGCCTCCAAGGACAACTTCACCTACCCCACCGATTGGATCGATCCGTCAAATACCTTTGGGGTCGACCTGGCTGCGGCGCCCCCGCTCGTTCGCCCGGGCGACGACGGCCCGTTGTCCGCCCAACTGTGGACGGAACCGGGAATCGGAGTCGATCCCGACGCCGGCCAACTGGAAACCTGTTGCATCGAAAAGGCGGAAATCAGTCCGTAGGATGGCCGTAGCATGGCTCTCCGAGCCGTCCCTTGCACAACCTTTTCGCGTGCCACTTCAAGAGGACGGTTCCCCAAGGCGTCGAGCGACCATGAAATTCGGAGGACGCTTCAAGTCCCGACTCAGAGAGCTACAGACAGTGAGAACAACCATGATCTGCGTGATTGCTACGATTCAGGTCGCCGAGGGGCGACGAGATAGTTTTCTAGCGGAATTTCGCAAGATTGTGCCCCTGGTCCGCGAAGAGACAGGGTGTATCGAGTACATGCCCATGCTGGACGTCTCCACCAACATTGACGCCCAGGATGAGCCGGCCGAATCGGTCGTCACCATCGTGGAGAAATGGGAGTCGGTCGAGGCGTTGGAGACGCACCTGATGGCGTCCCACATGCTCGATTACCGCAAGCGGGTGAAGGAACTGGTGACGGGGACGGACCTTCGCGTCCTGGAACCGGCCGAGTAGGAGCGGGGCGGCTCGGGGGAGCTTCTGCCGAAGATTCTCGCCAAACCCTTTCCCGGCGTGTCGATTCCGCCTAAACTCGTAGGCAGGTGGGGGAGTCCCCCGGAAACGGGAGGACCAGCCCCGGTCGATGGAAGTCCCACGGGTTTCCATCACGACGATTCGGAGAGGAGTGACGAGGGGACCGACGGGTTTGGCAGCCGATCGGCCGGACTGGGGTGGTGGCTTATAGGGTGTTGCCCAATGCAACGAGATGGCAAGAAGGATTCAGGACTTCGCAGGACGCTGCTTCTCTTGATTCTCACGGCGGCGATCTGTATCCCCGGCTGCAAAGGTTGTAGCTGCCGGAGCGAGCCGGTTCAGAAGAAGACGGCCGAGGAATTGCTGAAGGAGCGCCAAGAGCGAGAAAAACGCAAGCGTGAAGAGGAGGCGAAGAAGAAGCCCCTCCGCCAACTCCGCTACGCGTCCCTTCCCCATGGGCCCATGGGCCCTTTCCCCAAGCTGGGCGAACCGGCTCAAGCGGCCTGCTACTTGAAGCCCGGGCACTGGTCGGCCCTCACCTTTTCCGCGTTGGCCAACAATTTCGACATTGTGGGCAATCTGGATCTTGCCGCCGGCAGGCAAACGCCCCTTCCCGGCCTGCCCTTCACGATGAGCACGCGGCGAAGGGCCGCCTTCTCGAAGGGCCAGGCCAAGACCCTTGGCACCTCGTTCTATCTTCCGGAAGACTCGCCGGTTTCGATGCAAGGGACGCTGGACGCCCGCCGTCACAGCGGCGTCTCCCTCGGCCTTCTCCCGCCCATCAAGCGGATGCCGTATTACCAGTTCCATTTCCTGGTGCTGGCCCGCTATCCCGAATCGTACGGCTATTTGAAGAAACTCGACTGTGTATCGAACACGTCGAACGAACATTATCGCCTTTCCCTGATTTCGCCCGGTCGGCGGACGCCCCTGCCGAACCAGTCCCTGTTCTGGACCACCATGGCCTATGTCCTCTGGGACAATGCGGAGCCGGAGGCGTTGAGCCTGGAGCAGCAGGTGGCGTTGCTGGACTGGATCCACTGGGGCGGCCAGTTGATCGTGAGCGGTCCGGAGACGCTGGAGACGCTGGGCGCGAGTTTCCTGGGCGACTACCTGCCCGCCACGGGGGAAGGAACGCGCGAGCTGATCGCGTCCGACTTCGACGAAATCAACCGGCACTGGAACCTACCGATTCGCAGGATGGCTGGACCACCCCTGCGGCCGATTGGCAAATGGTCGGGTGTGAAGTTGAAAATGCACCCCGAGGCCGAGTATGTGCCCACCACGGGCGACCTTGTGGCGGAAAGGCGAATCGGACGGGGCCGGATCGTGGTCACCGCCTTCAAGTTGAGCGCCGAGGAACTGGTCAGTTGGCCCAGTTGGGACGGCTTCTTCAACGGCTGCCTGATGCGCCGACCGGCAAGGGAGTTCGGCCAAAACATTCTGGGGATCGACCTGAACGAGTACGCGGTCACCTGGAAAGGCGGAGGCGCTGACTCGCGTTTCGACACGGAGTGGCTCACCCGTTTGCGTTTCTTTTCGCGCGATGTGGGGCGGCGCAGTACAGAAATCCGAGTCGCCACGCCTGCGGTGGCCTTTAACGATACCATGGGGGGCTACCCACAAGGTATGTCGCCAGTCGCAGCGGACGGCCTGAGACCAGTGCAGGTCATGAACTACGGCGCCTGGACGGACTTCAACACGGTGGCCGATGCGGCCCGCGCCGCCCTCTCCGACGCGGCCGGGATCGAGGTGCCCGATCGGAGTTTCGTGGTCTGGATCGTTGCCGGCTATCTGCTCGTTCTCGTGCCGCTCAACTGGCTGTTTTTCCGGATGCTCGGACGCGTCGAATGGGCCTGGGTTGCCGCGCCGGTGATCGCCGTGATCTGCGCCATTGTGGTGATCCGGCAGGCGCAGCTCGACATCGGTTTTGTCCGCTCGGAGACGGAAGTGGCCGTGGTCGAACTTCAGGGAGACTATCCTCGCGGCCACGTGACGCGCTATTCCGCCTATTACACCTCGCTTGGAACGGGCTACGATTTCCATTTCGACGACCCGGGGGCCCAGATCCTGCCGTTCTCGGCAACCGGCAAACCGGAGGCCAATGGTTTGAAGTTCAGGGAATCGCCCCAGCGGGTCCGCTACGAATACGGCTCGGAGGTCAACCTGGCCGATCTTCGCGTGCCTTCGAGTTCCGCCCAGATGACCCACTCGGAGCAGATGCTGGATCTGGGAGGAGACATTCAATGGCTCGAACCCGCCCCGGGCATGCACCGTGTCGTCAATCGCACGAGTTACCAGCTCCGCGACGTGGGCGTTCTTCGGAAGACTGCCGAAGGCCGGCTCATGGCGGCATGGTTGGGAACAATCGATCCGGAAGACTCGGCCGATCTGGCGGGACGATGGCAGCCCGCTCCCGGCGAGGACGAAGCTCGCGGCCCCTGGCCCGATCAACGAAGTGCCGCCGCCGAAACCGGTCCGGGAGCTGCGGCGGGCACGCTTAGCTTGCGTCCGCTCCTCGAGCTGGCCGAGAAAGCCGACGGAATGGAGCCGGGCGACGTCCGAATGATCGCCTGGACCGATGAGCCGCTCCCCGGCTTGGACGTGAGTCCCTCCGCCCCGCAGAAACGCCACCTCGCCCTGATCGTGGCCAATTTGCAGTACGGTTTCGGCGCGGCTCCCGAACCGGATAATAACACACGATTTGATTTCATCCAGTGGAAGCCCGTCTTTCGCGAAGGCGATCATGATTGAACTCATCGATTTCACAAAGCGTTATGGTGACCTGGTCGCGGTTGATCGTCTGAATCTGAAGATCGAGCCGGGGGAAATGTTCGGATTCATCGGCCCGAACGGCGCCGGCAAGAGCACCTCGATCCGGTTCCTGGCCACCCTCTTGAAGGCGACCGGCGGCGAGGGCATCGTCAACGGGTTCAGCGTGAACCGCCAGCCCCTCGACGTGCGTCGCAGCATCGGCTACATGCCCGACAGTTTCGGCGTCTACGACGGGATGAAGGTGTGGGAGTTCCTCGACTTCTTCGCCGTGGCTTACCAGATTCCCCGTTCGGCCCGGAAACAGGTCATCGGCGACGTGCTCGAGCTGCTCGATCTGACGGGCAAGCGAAACGATTTCGTCAACGGCCTGTCGCGCGGCATGAAGCAGCGGCTCTGCCTGGCCAAGACGCTCGTCCACGACCCGCCGGTGCTGATTCTCGACGAACCGGCAAGCGGCCTGGACCCCCGGGCGCGCGTGGAGGTGAAGGCGTTGCTCAAGGAGCTGCGCCGCATGGGCAAGACGATCCTGATTTCGAGTCACATCCTGACGGAACTGGCCGACTGCTGCACGTCGATCGGAATCATCGAGCGGGGACGGCTCCTCATGCACGGGCCCATCGACGAGGTCTATCGCCGAATCCGGGGCAACCGAACGATCATCATCAAGTTCATCGACAAGCAAGAGGTCGGCGTCTCGATCATCCGCAGCCTGGCCGAAACCCGCGAGGTGCAGGTTGAGAACGGCCGGGTCACGGCGGAACTGGAGGCCGATGACGAACAGATTTCCGCCCTCATGCAGCGTCTCGTTGCCGAAGGCGTTCGGATGTATTCCTTCGCCGACAAAGAACCAACGTTGGAAGACGTTTTCATGCTGGTGACGAAAGGCGCAGTAGCGTGACGGGGAAATCCGAAATCCGAATCTCGATATACGAGGATAAATCCGAAATCCGAATATCGAAATACGAAACAAATTCTAATGACCGAAAGGGTAAATGACCAAAACACACAGACGCCGCGCCGTCTGGCCAAGCAAGGCCGATACACCGGTTTCTGACATTCGTGCTTTGAATTTCGATTTTGTTTCGAATTTCGAGATTCGTATTTCGTATTTGTCTTTTAGCTCCTTTCCACATTTCGCTGCCCAACTTCGCCATGCTTCTTCTTGAGAATCCTGTTCTTCAACGCGAACTGCTCGTGAATCTGCGGATGCTCCGCGCGTTCCTGCTGCTGTTTGCTTATGTGGCGTTGCTCGGCGTGGTCGTCTACTTCGCGTGGCCCCAGGCGGATCGGCTCGACCTGACGGAGACTCCGGAAGAAGCCAAGCGTCTGGTGAACATGTTCTTCCTGGGCCAGTACGTGTTGCTCGCCTTGATGACGCCCAGTTTCGCTGCCGGAACGATCACGGGCGAGAAGGAACGCAAGACCTACGAGATGCTGCTGGCCAGCCCCATGCGGCCCGGGGCGATCGTGACGGGCAAACTGTTCGCCGCCATGGCCCATCTGGCCGTGCTCGTGTTCTGTTCCTTGCCGATCGTCATGCTGTGCCTGCCGTTGGGCGGCGTCCACTATTCGGAGGTGCTCGGCACTTACATTGCCATGGCGGCTTCAGTGATCACCTTCGGGATGATCAGCATCGCGGCAAGCAGCTATTTTTCGCGAACGGTGGCGGCGCAAGTGGTGTCGTACCTGGTCATTCTTCCGCTGGCTCTGGCGGGCATCATCTTCTTCGGCGTGTCGCAGGAGTTCGCGGCCTTCCGCTTGACGGTCCTGGCGGGGTTCGTGCCCGCCGGCTGCGCCGTCGTCTGCGTGGCCTTGATGATCGTCGTCTGCCGGCGTCTGATGCATCCGCCGGACGTGGGCGCCGAGGCCGAGGAGGTGGTCGACCTGGAAGAGGAGCAGCGGGAAGCGATCGGCATGGTGATCCGCAGCGACCAGTTCCCGGACAACCTGTTCGCGCCGCCCAAACGGACCGACTTCATGTCGGACACGATCAACCCCATCTACGACAAGGAGATGCGGAGCGAACTGTTCGGCCACGGCACGCTCATGCTGCGACTGGTGATCCAACTCAGCATGGGCCTGGCCCTGTTCGTGATGGCGGTCTGCCTCTACATCAAGCCGGCGTGGGCCCCCTGGTACACAAGCTACGTCCTGCTCTTCAACATGCTCGTGGGACCCGTCTTCGCGGCGGGCAGCATCACGAACGAGCGTGAGCGGCAAACCCTGGAGATCCTTCTGACCACGACGCTGTCGCCGTGGCAGATTCTGGCCGGCAAGATCTATTCCAGCCTGCGAATCTCCGTCGTGCTGACCAGTTTTCTGATCTGGCCCCTCCTCCTGGCCTGGCTCCTGCCGCCCTGGACGTTCTGGGGCGACACGATCACGATGATTGTCTACCTGACCATCATCCTGCTCACCTGCCTGACGACCACGACCATGGGCATGTTCGCCTCGCTGCTGTGCCGACGGACGTCGGTGAGCCTGATGATGACGTACCTGGCGGTCATCCTGCTCTTCGCCGCCCCCATCGCCGTGAAGGCTTTTGCCGATCTGTTCTATCCGAACCACGACATGACGTTGTCGCTTCGGGAGGCCTTGTTCGTCAGCCCCTTCGCTGCCACGTTCAGCCTTCCCCTGGGCAGCGTGCCCGACGCCGCCGGCGTGGGCGTCAACTGGGCGGACACAACCGCCGCGCTGTTCCTGCTCGCCTACCTCGCGGCCGACTTCCTGATGATCAGTTCCATGATCGCCCTGTTCAACCGTCGCTGGCGGGTTGTGGTGTGAGGCGATGTCTTGCCGTCCTCCAAAAGCCCAAACTGCTTCAACGCAGCCACAACAGGACCGTTTACGGTTCTTCTCCGCCGCAGGCGGTATTAGGCCCGTGCTTTAGCACGGGTTCATGAGGCACGATACCGCCTTCCCTCCTTCCTGCCGCCGCCTCCGGCGGCGGCAGGAAGGAGGGACAACGCGAGGTGAGGCTTCCGGCCCCGCCGTAAACGACGGGCCTAACCGCCTGCGGCGGGTAACGACCATAAATGGCCGTCTATTGAACGCGAACACTGCCGACAATTCGTTGGCAAGAACCGGTCCGCACCGTCCTTCGTCACTCGGCGACTGCTTCGTCACACGCCGGACCCGGTTGCACCTCGCCGCGGGTGGCCTTGCCGTGAAGGTTGCCCTGCGCGTCGAACGCGAGCGGATCGATGCACACGAAGCGTCCCCACTCGCGGCGAGCCGTCCGCTTCTGGTGATAGACGAACCACCACTTGCCCGCTCCGTCCTGGATCGCGCAGCCATGGCCGGGGCCGAAGAGCCCTTCGCCCCGCTCGATAATCGGATTGTGGGCGGCACGTGTGAAGGGGCCCAGCGGACTATCGGCGGTGGCATAGCCCACGGCGTAGTCGGGCGTGTCGGCGCCGGAGCCGCTGTAGAGCAGATAGTAGCGGCCGTCGTGCTTGATCATCCAGGGGCCCTCGGTCACGTGGCCGTTCCGCCTTTCCCATTCCGACTCGGGATGCAAGACCTCCTTTGGCTCTCCCTTCGGCTCGGTAGGAGTCGCCATTGGCTGAACCGTGATGTGGAAGCCGGGCAGACGGACGTAGTAAAGGTAGAGCCGGCCGTCGTCGTCGCGAAACAGATGGGCGTCGATTGAGCTATCGACCAGTTTGCGGGGCTTGGTGAAGGGACCTTTCGGCGAGTCGCCCTGAGCCACCCCGACTGTCTGGTTGGCCGTGTAGTAGAGATAGAAACGTCCCGAGCCGGGGTCGCGCCACACGTCCGGCGCCCAGATGTGCGGCTGGCCAGGCTGGAACACGACCGGTCCCCGCTTCCAGTGAACGAGATCCGCCGACGTATAAACCCGATAGCCGCTGTCGCCGTCCACCTGGCCGGTTGCATAGAGATAGTAGGTCCCCTCGTGGAAGATCACCGCCGGGTCCGCGAGGTTGTCGGGAAGGAGCGGATTGCTGTAGGTGTTTTCGGCGGAAACACCACACGGGAACATCACAACGACGAAGATCAAAATCGTCAACAACGGTCGCAGCATGGACCTGCTCCTCGGGGATTTTTGTTTGGTTTGTGGTCGTGATTTGGGCCGGAAGGCACGTTCGGTTCGTGCTCCTCAGTGCTATTTTCGGCATGGGATTGGCAGAATGCAACAAGACCTGGGGATTGCATCCTCCGAGAGGGTGACGTGACTTTGAGCCTACGACGAGATGGTCTCGTCCGGCTTGTTTGTCCGACTAGCGGCGGCTAGGATACTACCCTGGTGGTTAGATGGCGCCGGCTAGATGCCAACAGCACCGGACCCATGTGAAGTGGAGCGGTTCGGGCGCAAGCAAATGGAAGGCGTTCCGGCAGAAACGGCGGGGTCAGCAGGTGGCGTGAACAGGCGCCCCTGCCGAAGACTAATCAGCAAAAGGTGGAAGACATGGGCCGTGTGATGTTTGTGAGTTTGTGCCTTGTCCTGACAGGATGCCGCGACAACGACACTGCCAGCGCACCAGGCCCGCCCGTTCCGGTCGCCAAGAGCGCTCGCACTGACTCGGAGCCCAAGGATGATTCTGTTTCTGGCCACAGCATGGAAATCGGCGTATTTCCGGCAGGCGCGACGCTGGAAGAGGCGGCGGATGCGGCATTTCCGTATGGAAAGCAGGCCGCGCCGGGGAGATGGGATCTGAGGGTTTTCGCAGTTCATTGGGGAGCCTCTGCGAAGCGGTTGCGCTCGCTATCGTTCTTCATCGATCAGGTGGGGATGCCGAAGACTTTCGTGCTGTACGAGGGTGGCTGGGGGACTTCGGATCTCAGCTACGATTCAGTGATTGTGGCAGATTGCAGTGAAGGCTCTGTAGCAGCAAAGCTTGACAGCGATATGGGCACGCCCAAGATCGTTCACCTTGAAGGACACGAGGTCGCTTCTGCGATTCTTGATGCGAATGCAGGCATTTGGACATGCCGCGGTGATGCGAGCGTCCCTGCTACGGACGGATTCGTGGCGTACATCAGTGTCTTCCGGGAAGGAAGGGCACATACAACATGCCAGTACCATGCCGTCTTTCCTCCGTCCGCGATCGAGTCCCTCGGCGACGATCCTGGCGATCCAAAAGACCCGGATTCTTATGCCGCCTACTACGCAACGTACATGAGCCGAATGGGTTCTTTCGTGGCAATCTCGGAAACCCTTGGGAAGATCCTCGATGACAATGGGCTCAATGAGCCAGAACAATCGGAGATGCAGGATGCGGAGGAAGTGGGATCGCAAGAAGGCGAATAGGGACGTATCTTCCGGTTGCTTGCCAGGGCTGGCTGGTAGGCGTAGGATTGAAAGTACCAATAGATGCCCTGCCACTGTCCATGTCTCATGATTGCCGGGTCGGCACGGAGACACAATCGATGAGCACAACCTCGCAAGAACTTGAGAGCTTCACCCAATTTGCCAAGAAATGCTTGGCCAGCCGTGAGCCCGAACCTTCCCAGGAGGGACTATTCGACCTCTGGCGACTGGAGAATCCGACGGACACGGATTACGCGAAGAGTCTTGCGGCCTTGTCGGGAGCGATCGAAGACTTCAAGAAGGGCGATCGCGGGCGACCGGCGTGTTTGTCCGCCCAGCGACGATCATGACAATACCCCAGTGATTAGAAAGCACTGGCGACACGCCAGTGGCACCAAACCGGTGCGAAGTGGAACGGTTTTAGTGCAAGCAAATGGAAGGCGTTCTGGCAGAAACGGCGGCGCCAACAGGTGATGGAGACAGTGGCACCTGCCCGGACCTCCAGTGCCGAAAGCACACCGGATCAAGATCCGCTGTCACCCCGTGGGGGGCGGTCTGCTTGCTTTCTGGCTGCCGAAAGGGCATCATAAGCGTCACAGTCCTGGTGGTCTGCCGACCCCCGGGTTCGGTAGATGTCCTCGGAAGAAGCGGAGCCTGCCGTGTCCTGCTTGAAACTCGCCTTGGTTGTGTCTGGCCTTTTCGTCTCGGTTGCCTGTCCGTGCCAGGCGGAGGAACTGCCTGCGCCGCCCATGTACACGAAAGAGGCGACCCTTCAGGAAACGCTTTTGGCAACTCGCAGCCAATACGCCGCGTGGCGAGCCGATCAGCCGGCCGCTCGAAAGCTCGTGGAGCTTGGCAGTTGGTCCGCCACACCACTTCTCGCCGCCGGCGAGGCCGACAAGGCTGTCTGCCCCGAAAAGGGGATCGATCTGGGCGTCAAACTCGCGGAGAGCCGTCCCTTGTGGAGCCCGCAGAAGGCCTTGGCCGACGGCAAGCCTGTTAACTTCCTCACTGGAACGAGTGCGCAGGCGGTCTACCTGGTTCGCTCGCTACGGGCGAAGCAAGCGTGCCGGCTGACTGTGGGACTGGGCGGCGGTGACCGGCTCGACGTATGGCTAGACGGTAAGAAAATCGCCTCGGCCGACACTCACCTCAGCAGGGGCCGGTACGGATGTTCCACCAAGGTTGACGGCACGCAAGTGGATCAGTTGATCCTGGATCTGCCGTTGCAGGCCGGCGAGAACGCGTTGGTTGTTCGGCTCACACCCGGCAGCGAACCGACCTTCTGGTTCTCCCCCACGCCGAATCCCACCCCACGGCTTTGGGAGCAGATCCGGCAAGACTTCCCTGCCTCTGAAAACCCGCTCTTGGATCTGGTTCATGCCGATTGGTTTGCTTCCGAGGGTTGGCTGGCGTCGGAAGACCATCACTTCGAACAGCAATTGCTCGACCAGACCATCGCCGACTGCGGCCCGCTTGGTGAGGAGATCCGATACGCGTTGGATGAGCTGGTGAAGAACGAGGTTGCTGCCTCCGACCCGCGCTGGCTCGACCTCTGTGTGCGAGTTTCCGTCCTGGCCCATCTTTCGACCGACCTGGCCCGGCTCCGCGCCGCCGTGGAGGAACTGGGGCGAACTCAAAACGAAGCGTATCCTGTTTCGGCGTTCCGGGTGGAACTGGATGAATTCGAGAAGCAACTGGTTGCCGAAACGCCGCGGCTCGATCCTTCCCGCAAGGCAACTCACACTTTGATGGCCGCCCTGCCCCGCTTGCAGCACCGCATGCTCGTCGCAGAAAACCCGCTGCTGAAAGACGCGAAGATCCTGTTTGTCAAACGCTACACCTACAACAGCAAGCACTACTACGACGACTTCCAGCACATCAGCCGCTGGGGTGGTAACCTTTGCGAACTGTCGCTGAGCGACGGCACGGTTCGCGAGATCGCCCCCGCGCTGGCCGGCGGGGTTTTCGACCGTTTTGACCTCTCCTTCGACGCGAAGCGCATTCTCTTCGGCTACCACCGTCCGCAGCGGGAAGGCTATCGGATCTACGAAATCGGGGTCGACGGAACAGGGCTGCGGCAGGTGACGCACCCGCCGGAAGATGAAGAGGATCGCATCGCCACTTACGGCAAGACAAGCACGGGCGACGGTTTCTACGGACTCATCGGCTATCGCTTCTGGACGGACGACGTCCACCCCTGCTACTTGCCCGACGGCGGGATCTGCTTCGCCTCCACCCGTTCGGAGCACGGTGTGCTGTGCACGCCCAACCATTACCTGGCCTGCACGAACATCTTTCGGATGGAATCAGACGGCACGGGCCTGCGTCCCCTGTCGATGGGCGCCTTGAGCGAATTCACGCCGACGGTCATGGAGGATGGGCGGATTCTCTACAACCGTTGGGAATACGTCTACAAGGGCATCGCCGGGGTGCAGCCCCTGTGGACCATGCGTCCCGACGGTTCGGGGAGCGAGGAATTCTACGGCGACAACATCACCAACCCGGGCGTCTTCTGGCAAGGTCGGCAGATTCCCGGCAAGCCGGGCCAGGCCGTCTGCATTGGTTGCGGCCACGAGCCGATGGGCATCGGCCAGGTGCTTCTGCTCAATCCGGGTCGGAGCAAACGCACGCCGGAGGGGATGACCAGTCTCACACCGGACGTGAGAACGCAAGGTCTGCGGGGGCTCTACCAGCGGCGCAACGGCGTTTGGCGCGAAGACATCTTTGGCCCCTTCTATGCCGACCCCTACCCGCTTTCCGACAAGTTCTTCCTCGTCTCCTGCAATCCCGAGGGCCGCTACAACGACCAGGCCGCCTACGGCATCTACCTGCTCGATGCCTTCGGCAACCGGGTCCCGATCTACGATGATCCGGAGATGTCCTGCTTTGAGCCCATGCCGTTGCGTCCGCGTAAGGTTCCCCCCGTGCTCCCGCCGCTGCCGCAGCAGGAGGAACCCTCCGAGACAGCGACCCTGTTCGTCAGCGACGTCTACCGCGGCCTCGACGGTGTCGAGCCGGGCACAGTCAAGTACCTCCGTGTCATGGAGCAGATTCCCAAGCCCTGGGCGGCCGAGGTGGACCCGCTCCGCGGCCAGGATCGCAGGGCCGACGGGTTTGGCGGGCACATCGCCGTGAGCCACAACGCCCACATCTGGATCGCCGTTCTATGCGGGATTGTGCCGGTGGAGGAGGATGGTTCGGCCTGTTTCGAAGTTCCCGCCGGCAAGAACTTGTTCCTCCAGGCCCTTGATAAGGACTTCATGCAGGTTCAGCGGATGCGGACGTTCGTGAACCTCGAACCGGGCGAGAACCGTTCCTGCATTGGCTGCCACGAGCACCGCACCGAGGCGCCCCTTTCGCGTTCGGTGGCCGCACTGGGCCGGCCGCCCGCGAAGCTTGCGGCCCAACCGGGCGAGGTCGCCCCGCGACCGCTCCACTACCCGAGCGACGTTCAGCCGGTGCTGGACCGCCACTGCACCCGCTGCCACAACGGCAAGGATCCCAAGGCCCTGCCGGATCTGCGCGGCGAAATGACGGCCATCTTCAATCGTTCCTATGAAAACATCATGCAAGCCGACCTGGTCGACACGGTGCGGGAATGGAACGGGGCCGACTACTCGATGGCCAACGTGGAAGCCGTTCCTCCCTACGGCCACGGGTCCCATCGGAGCAAACTCATCCAGATTCTCCAGGACGGACACTACGATACGAAGCTCTCCCGCGAAGAATGGGTCAAACTCGTGACCTGGATCGATTGCGGCGCCCCCTATTACGGGTCTTACTATGGTCGGCGCAACCTCAGCTATCGAGGCCAGCCCGACTTCCGTCCCGTGCCCACCGTTCAGTCGGCCTGCGGCATCCCGCCCGAGTTTGCCAAGCCCGTCACTCCCGATCCCATTCCGGCAGAACTGCTCGCCTCGTGGTCGCTGGATGCGGTCTCCGACGGAAGCGTGCCGGACGGTTCGGGGCACGGTCGGACCATGAAAGCCGTCGGCGTCCGGCCCGGCGAGGGCCACGACGGCAGCGGGGGCCTGCAACTGGATGGCACCGGTTTTCTCGAGTCGGACGGTCTGGGCGCTCACGAGGCGATCTCCATCGCCCTGTGGGTGAAGGCCGACTCGCTCAACCGCCAATGGAGTCCGCTCCTGTTCTGCAATGAGGCCCAGTCCGGCGCCGTCCACTTCAGCCTCCTCCCGGACGGCACGCCCAACGTGGCCGTCAACACGGGCGGATGGAACTGGACGCATTGCACAGCCGACACGCCGCTGGCGACCGGCACGTGGCACCACGTGGCCCTGGTCTGCGATGCCCGCTTCGGCGGCAAGGCGGCCTTTTACGTGGATGGTCAACCGGCGGGCCAGGCTTTCCTTGGCATTGGCCAGGCCTTGGACCTCCATCGTTTCCGCATCGGCGGCTGGAATCGCTGGGAAGAGAACGCCAACAACAACTTGCATGGCCAGGTTGATGACCTGCGCGTTTACCGCGGGATGCTCAACAAAGAAGAGGTGGCCAACCTAGCCGGGACTGGAACGCCGGCTTCGAAGAACTGAACACGCGTTGCCAGAGGGCCGTATGGTGCGTCTCGACGCACCGAGCATCGCCAATAATGTGCCAATTGGTGCGTCAAGACGCACCCTACGCGTTGAACACGCGATACCAGAGATCGAGGCCGCGGATAGTCGCTTTTCGCTCCGCGAAAAGGCGTTTGTTCGCGGAGCGAACAACGACATTTCTTGCGAGGTTTTGTCATGTTGCCAACGCCCCTCTTGCGATCTTGCCTGTTTGCGTTACTCGTTGGCCTTACCAGTACAGCCGTCGCCGCACCTGCCGGCAGCGCGACGGCCGACGAGGCTCTTCAAGCTGCCGGAGTTCCCGGCGGGCTAGTTGTTGTGCTGGGCATTAACGACGGTCAATTGCTCGGCGATCTGGCAGGCCATGAGAACTGGCTCGTTCACGGCCTGGATACTGACGCGGGACGTGTTGCAGCGGCACGCACTTCCCTGTTGAACCAAGGCCGGTACGGCCGGGTGGCCGTCGACACATTCGACGGGGCTCGCCTTCCTTACGCAGACAATGTGGTGAACCTCGTTGTGGCCAAGCGGCTTGGCCAGGTTTCCCGGACGGAGGCCCTGCGGGTGCTCGCGCCTTGCGGCGTGTTGTGGGAGAAGAAGGACGGTGCCTGGGTGAAGACCGTCAAGCCTCGTCCTACGGACATCGACGAGTGGACCCACTTCAAGTACGACGCCAGCGGCAACCCGGTGGCCCACGACGAGGTGGTCGCTCCGCCGGGCCGGGTCCAATGGATTTCCGGTCCAAGTTATATGCGAAGCCACGAACACGTGCCGGGGATCTATTGCGTCGTTTCCTCGGGCGGACGGATCTTCTACATCCTCGACGACAGTGAAACAAACGCCTTGCGTGCCACGCCCCGCTGGTGCCTGGTCGCACGCGATGCCTTCAACGGGACGCTTCTCTGGGAAAAACCGATCGCCCAATGGTTTCCGCACATCGTGAACTGGGGGGCCACACCGCGCCAGTTGCAGCACAAACTCGTGGCCGTCGGTGATCGGGTCTACGTCACGCTGGGGCTCCATGCGCCCCTCGTGGCCGTGGATGCGGCCAGCGGCGAAGTCGTGCAAACCTACGAAGACACGCGTGGCGCCGAGGAGATCCTCCTCGAGGAAGGGGTGCTTCTAGCCTTGGTTCGCAGCGTGACAAAGGAACGGATCGAGGAAATCGACAAGTGGGTGAAGTTGGTCGGCCTCGACGCGTCGCCCGTCGATACTCGCGACTCCGCCGAGCCGCTGGTCAAACGGCTGCGAACGACGGAGAACAAGGGCAAGAAATCGATTGTTGCCTTCGATGCAGAATCGGGAAGCAAACTGTGGGCCAAGGAAGACTCCGAATTGCAGGGCTATCGGCCCCTGTCGCTTCGCGCCGCCGACGGATGCACGCTCTATCAAACTGGGCGAGGAATCGTTTGTGTCGACTTGAAAACCGGCGAGGAGAAGTGGAACACCGCGGCTCCCACGCTCAAACTCGTCAATAACGATCGCGTATACTGCGCGGGCAACGAGAAGATTGAAGCCTTGTCGCTCGACTCCGGTAAGAAACTCTGGAGCCAGAAACCTCTGCTCGTGCAGATTCGCGACGTCTTCGTGGCCGATGGCTCTGTTTGGATCGGTGGATTCAAACCTATTCCAAACAAGCGGAGCCCGGCGTGGGGGCCGTACTTCGTCACCCAGCGCGATCCCGAGACGGGAGACGTGTTGATGCACGTGGAACCGGAGAACCCGGGCCACCATCACCGCTGCTACGACAACAAGGCCACGGATCACTATATCCTGGGCGGTCGGCGGGGCACGGAGTTCATCGATCTCAGGTCAGGGGAAGTGCTGTGGAACAGTTGGGTCCGCGGGGTGTGCCGCTACGGCGTGATGCCGGCGAACGGTCTGCTCTACGCCCCGCCCCATGCCTGCGGCTGCTACACAACGGTCAAGACTACCGGCTTCTATGTGTTGTCCCCCCGTCATCCGCATGACGGAACGGCTCCGTCAACAACCTCGTCGCCGGAACGGGGCCCAGCTTTTGAACGTCCGCTTGCTCCGGCGCAGGCCGCGGCTTCTTCCGGCTGGCCCACCTATCGCCACGACGGCGAGCGGAGCGGCTCGACAGAAACGGCCGTGCCTGCCGCTCTCAACGTGGCCTGGCAAGCCAAAGTCGGTGACCGGCTCAGCTCGCTCGTCGTAGACGGCGGCAAGGTGCTCGTGGCCGATGTGAATGCCCATCGCGTGTGTGCGTTGGAGGCCGCCTCGGGACAGCAAGCGTGGCAGTTCGTTGCCGGGGCGCGGATCGACTCGCCCCCAACCATCGTCGCAGGGCGAGCCCTGTTCGGTTCTCACGACGGGTACGTGTACAGCGTTGATACGAGCGACGGCGTCATGGCCTGGCGGCTTCTGGCGGCATCGGCCGATCGCCGCACGGTGGTCGACGGGCAGGTGGAATCGGTTTCGCCCTGCCTGGGCAGCGTTCTCTCGCGGGAGGGCGCCGTAGTGGCCGTCGCCGGACGAAATTCCTACCTCGACGGCGGCTTGAATATCTGCCGGATCGATCCCGCCACGGGACGGCTTCTGAAGCGGACGCCGATCTACAGCCCCGACCAGGAAACCGGGCGTCAGCCGGAACAGTACGACCAGAACCGCATGCCCGGGTCGCGCAACGACATCCTCTCGTGCGATGCCGAGCACGTCTACCTGCAAGAGTCGGCCTTCGACGGGAAGGCGATGATTCGCCACGGCGGCAGCGATCACCTGTTTGCCGTGACGGGTATGCTCGACGATGCCTGGTCCCACCGATCCTACTGGATCTTCGGCAAGGAATGCTCTCTTTCGACCGGCTGCAGCGGTCGCCAGAAGAACCTCATCTACGGCCGGCTCCTGGTGTTCGATGACAAGACCGTTTTCGGCTACGGCCGGACGAGCGTTCACTGGTCGAACCAGTTGGAAGACGGCCCCTACCGGCTTTTCGCCGTCTCTCGCGCCGGCGGCGAGAAGAAGTGGAACGTAACGGTGCCTTTGCGGGTCCGCGCCATGGTCAAGGCCGCGGGCGTGCTCTTCGTGGCCGGCGCCCCCGCCCGAGGCGGCGAGCATTCCGGAACACCGCGTCAATCCGACGCGGGGCTCATGATGTCGATCGATGCCGGCAACGGGGCGATTCTCGGAAAACTGCCTCTCGATTGCCCACCCGTTTTCGACGGCATGGCCTCGGCAGACGAGCGGCTTTATCTGTCGCTTGAAAACGGCGACGTCGTTTGCCTCACCGGGAACACGGTCGCGAAATGAATCACCCGGGCCCCACGTTTCCGCGAGTGTCCCACATTCGTGGATCGAAATGGAACGGCTTGGAAGCCACATCGGAGACGCTTGCCATCTCCGGATGAAGAGGATTCAGAAGAACGTTGAACTCCTCGGGATTGACAGCCGAAGGGACCATCAAGACGAGCGAACGTCGCTCGAGGAGCCATTGGGAGCCGAGGCCCTGAAGGCTTCGCGGCGCCGGATAGTCGCGCCAGTTTGCCGGGAGGTCTTCTTCGGACAGTCGTTCCAGGGAACAATCGTCGGGAACGGTTGCGCAGACCGAGTAGAGATCGGCCGGAACCAAGTTCGGTTCAAGGTGAACGAACAACTCAAGGGAAGCGAGGGAAAGGGGCGTCGAGGCATAGACCATCCGCAGGCCTTTGCGGTTCCAACGCCCGCCCACCATTTCCGCACCAATCCCGCCCAGCGCGGTGGCAAGGTGCCGCTGTCGGCAGATTCGCCACACCCGCATCAGCTATAGACTCCGTGCTCGATCCGGGTGAGAACGTCCATGACCTCTTCAAAGCCCAGCCCCGTATCGAGAAGATCAATCGGGGCGGCTCCTGCCAAGGCGCGATTGGCGGTGGTCAGCCACTGGCGTCCCTTGTCTTCCGTCCCCAGAACCTCGGTGGCCGAGGCAAGGACCCGGGCAAGCCTGAGAAGCAGTTCGGATTCCACGGGTTTCAGACGCTCGGCGTCCTTCTTGCGGCGAGCTGCCGTTCGTTTGGCGATCCGCAACGAACTGCATATAACATCTTCGCTCAATTTGGCGCGATCGCGCAGCGAAGCGAATACGGATACGGGGAAGCCCTGACGGATCATCGGCACGAAGTCCAGTTCCGACTCCGGTGAGCCGATCACGACCGAGCCGCCCAGGTAATCTCGGACACGAAGGATGTTTTCCATGGGAATCTCGCCAATCGAGAGCATTGCCACATGGCATTGTACTTCATGCCATGCGGCAAATCCAGAAACCAGCGTCCTGCGAGGCTCGACCGTCCACACAAAGTATTGACATCGTGTCACTTACGCGAAAAACGGACGTTCGAGGCGATGACGGTTCACGGCGCCCGTTTGAGGGTTTCCAGCAACAGATCCAGGTCGCCGGCCAGGTAATAGCCATGGGTCACACACACACCCTGAGGACCGGATCCGTCTTCCGGCTGCTCCACGGCCCAGATCTTCTCCTCTCCCTCGCTCAATATCTTCGCGTCGGGTTCCTTCTCCATAAGACGTCGGACAACGTCGGCCACTTGCCGAGCATTGGTAACCTCGACGGCTAGCAGAAACTCCTCGTCAGAGCCGTTGGGCGATTGACGGTAGTCGGTGACCACCGTGGTGTGCTTTCCGAGGAAGGGAATCAGTTCCACGTCCAGGTCGACCTGGGGCCCATGCGAGTCTTCCTTGAGGCCGAGCTTGACGTCGTCGAAGGCGCCCACCTCACCTATGTAGGCATCGGCCACGGGCGGAAGGTCTTTCCACAGTGCGGGGTAGTCGAGCAGGAACGTGCCCGCCCAGGCTCGACCTTCTCCAAGCCAACGAGGGGTCGCATTGGGACCGGGAAGGCTTTCGATAAATCCCTCCGAGAGGAAGAATCGCTTCAGAGCCAGCTCAAACGCCGGGCTGCCCTTCGAAAGCAGGTGAACCAGTTTGTCGCGAATTCCGACGAGTTCGGCCTTCTGCTCCTGAGTCCACGAGGCGGCGTCTCCCTGGGGCTGCTGAGAAGGGCCGAACCCGTCGACGGGAATTCGGTAGCGGCTCGCTTCCATAAGCCCCAAGAAGGCCGGACGGAACACAGCTGGGGCCCCCCCGGGGCAAAAAGTCGGCGGCTCCTCGGGTTCGTTTTGCGGGGGTTGTCCCTGCAATTGAAGGTGGGCCGCCTCCGCCCAGTATTGGAACATCCGTAGTCGCTCCAGCGGACTGATCGGTTGGCGCAGCGCCGCTTGTGCCCAAGCCACGATTCGCTCGGTTGCTCCCAGGTCATGGTAGGCGGCCACCACCTCGGCAAAGACTCGTCCTGCATTACCGGCAGCCGCCGCCTGGGCGGCAACGGCCTCGATTTCTTCGTGCGGGATCGCTTCTTGTTCAGACAGTTCACGTATCCTCTTCTGGACGGCTGTCGTCTTCGGCGAATCGGTGTCGGCGGCCGGCTTTGCCACTTGCGCGTTCGGCGGCGACTCCTGGGCGACCAACTCGACTCGAACCAGAGACACCAACACGGCGAGAACGAACACCACCACGATCATCGCCTTCTTCATGATCGAATCTCCCTCTTGATTGGCGGAAAGAATCCGCGAAATCCGCTTGAACAGGCACCCACCTCCACCGGCAGTTGCCCAAGCGGGCGTTTGGCTCAGCATTTCCCCCACAGCCAGAAGCGTTCTGGCCAGATCGATCTTCCTCGCCGGATCCATCCGGCGGACGTAATCATCGCACGCATATTCCGTGGCAAGCTCGATCGACCGCACGGCGTGCCAGGCCATGGGATTGAACCAGTGCGGCAGGGCGAGAAGCCTCGCGAGGAACAATCGCCAAACGTCTCCTCGCAGGTAGTGGGCCACCTCGTGCTGCAGGATGCAGCGACGCTGCCGGCCGGTCAAACGCCGCCATAGCCGAATCGGCACGATCAAGCGGTATCCCAAAGGATGCCGGCACAAGGCCGGGCCGGCATCGAATCCGAACTGGATCGGAATCGATGCCCCCACTCCGGCCTCCCGGAGAACGGCTTTCCATTCTGCCAACACCTCGCTCCCCAGCGAAGCGGGGGGAGCAGGCACTTCTTCCCTCCCCAGCGAAGCGAGGGGGAGGGCCAGGGTGGGGCTTAACCCGTCAGCGACTCGCCATTCCTCGCCCCCGTCTCTCATATCGCAGCACGCGCGGAGGAACACCACATAGCCCCACAACCACCGCACGAGAATCAGGGCCATCCCACCGATCCACGCGATGGCCAGGAGCCAGGGCCAGGGCAAGACTGCCCGTCTCTCCAGACTTTCGGCCACCGCGGTCGGCTCTTTTTCCGGGACCGCGGCTTCGACTGCCGGTTGCACGGCTGAATCGAAGCGGGCCAGTTCGACCGATGGCGGAATCGCCGACACAGGAACCGTTTCCACTTGGGCGGGCACAGCTTCCGGCTCGTACCAAGGGATCGTCAGTGTGGCCTGGAACAAGATCAATCCTTGGAGCAGCACGATCCACCATGCCGCTTGATGAAGCCCCGGCGATTTCGCACGGAAGAACCGCAGACCCGCCCAGGCCAGAAGACCTGCGACGGCCATCAGGACCGAGGCCCACCCCACACTCGACAAGCAAGTCGCCAACCACGCACCCATGGATCCCCCTCACTTTCTTTCCGAAGAACGGCTCTCCTTCTCAGCCTCCCGAATCAGACGCTTCAACTCCTCGATCTCGCTTGAGGACAAGTCCCGGTCTTTCACCAGATGGGCGACCAGGGGAACGACTCGACCGCGGCTGACCCGTTCCAAGAGCAGGTCGAGATCACGCCCCGTCACGTCGTCGGACGTGACCCCGGCCGAATATCGAGCCGGCGTGGCCCGCGACCTGCGTACGATGCCCTTGGCAACCATGCGGTTGAGGCGGGTCTGCACGGTCGTGTAGCCCGCGTCGCCCCCGAGCGCCGCCCGCGCTTCCGCAATGGTCACGTCCCCGGTCCTCCACAGCATGTCGAGGATTTCCAGCTCGCTTGCGAGGAGCCGCGTCGACTGCCGCTTTTTGGCCATTGAATACCCCCATGCATTCCAGGAGACGGGCAACTGCCCGCCGCCTATGACACTTGTAGTATCGGCAGTATATGACAACTGTCATAGATTACAAGAGAGATTCTCCCGAAAACAGGAAAATCGGGAGGGCGGCTCGCGTGGGGGAGTTCTCTACCCCGGAATTTTGCTGGGTGGCACGCTCAGAGCGTCTATGAAGGTCCGTAGGGTGCGTCTTGACGCACCAAGAGCGAGGGAATCAAAGCCGGAGGTGCGTCAAGACGCACCCTACGACCCGCATCAAATGTCAGCAGCGCCCTACTTGTACCGCTGGATGATGTGATATCCAAACATTGTCTCGACGACTCCGGTCATTCCGCCCACCTCGCAGGCAAAGGCTGCCTCCTCGAAGGGGGGCGTCATGTCGCCAGGCCCAAAGGGCCCAAGATCCCCTCCGCTCTTCGCCGAGGGACAGTCGCTGTAATCCACGGCGAGGTCCTCGAACTTCTCACCTTTCTGAAGCCGTGCCAGCAGTTCGTCGATGAGGATCTTGGCCTCTTCCTTTGTGCGAGTGACGCGGGTCGGCGCTTTCTCTGACCCTTCGTACATGACCAGGATGTGGCGAACGCTGACCTTGCCATCCTGAGCGGAATCGCGAATGTTGTTCTTCGCGCACCCGTGGGTGATGAGCAGCAGGGCGGCGGCAGTGAAGAGGATAGCCAGGCGGTGATCTCGAAGCTTCCGCATTCGTTCGTCTCCGGAGAATTCAATGGATCGGAACCTCTATTTTAGCACGGGTCAGCAACGAGGGGCAAGCAGCGAAGGCCTTCCCAACAGCGCGAAGGAAGGGGACAGGTCCATGTTTTCGGACAGCGGATATTCGCCAAAACGCCGTCCTGACCGAAAAATGGACCAGTCCCCGTGACTATGCAGGTCCGACCTTGAGCACGACGGCCGTAACGTCGTCGTCCGGGCTCTCCCGCCCCGAGAATTCGATAACGGTCTTGTAGAGGCGATCGAGAATCTCCCGGGCGGACCTGTCAAGGCACTGTCGGACGCACTGAACCGCCCGCTCTACTCCGAAGAATTCGCCGCTCGGCGACTGAATCTCGATGGCGCCGTCGGTCAACATGAGGACCACGTCGCCCTCGTCGAGAACCAGGCCTTGCCCCAGGGGAGTGACCTCGTCGGGCTCGATCCCCAGAGGAATCCCCGTGCTCTCCAGGCGGGCCTTGATGTCTCCATTGCGGCTGAAGACATAGGCGGGCGGATGGCCCGCGCTGGCATATTCCAAACGACGGGTCTCCGTGTCGATACGGGCGAAGAACACGGTCGCGAAAAAGTGATCCGCCGTCTCTTCACAAAGAAACCGGTTGGCGTGGAACAGCACGTCGCTCACATTGTCGTAGCGTTGCGAAAGGGAGCGAATGAGCGTGTGTACCGAGGCCATGATCAGAGCGGGCCCGAAGCCGTGCCCGGCCACATCGCCAATGGCAACGGCGAGGGATCTGTCGGGCATGCGGAAGTAATCGAAATGGTCGCCCGCGGCAAATTCCGCCGGATGGGAGGCGCCGATCACGTCGAACCCGGGAATGGACGGAGGACGTTGGGGGAGCAGGTGTTCCTGGATCTGCTGCGCGGCCGCCAGCTGCACTTCCCGGTCGTGGAGGGCTCGCTCCACGGTCTTGCGTTGAGTCACGTCGCGCACGGAGCAGAAGACAAGCATGCCGTCTTCCGTCTGGCGCGGGCTGAGGCTGATCTCGGCCGGAAACTCCGTTCCGTCGCGGCGCAGCGCACACAACTCTGCGTTGGTCCCCATGGCTCGAGCGTGAGGACAACGCGCGTAGTGATCACGATGGCGGACGTGGGACTCGCGAAAGCGATCGGGGACGAGCACTTCGACCGGGAGCCCCAACAGTTCACCACTGGCATACCCAAACATCTTCTCGGTCTGCCTGTTGGCGAGCATGATCTCGCCCGACTCGTCGACAATAACCACAGCATCGGGAGACGTTTCGAGAAGCATTCGAAACTGGGACTCTACGCGTTGGAGTTCGCGAACCTGCAGTTCAAGTTCCGCAATTCGCCGATCGGCGGTCGCGTTGCCGTCGGCGACGATCGGATCCGACCCGTTCATGGAATGCCCCTTTCCTCAACGGATTGTCCGCCAGCCCACTCGAACACCCACCGAAAGGCGTTCTGTCCCTATTGATTCCGATGCAGCCAATGCTCGCGGTTCTTCGCCAATCGGGCTCGGAGAGCCGGATTGGCAGCCTCCCAGGCCGTGGGAGAGGTTCATTGGCAACGCAGACCTCAATAGAAAAGACGTTCACCGGACATCGACGGTCCTTCACCGAGTGGCTCTTGTTGGTCCGAGGAGGTGCTCGATGGAAATCGTACGCAGGGAAGCAGCGCTCGGTCAGACAAGGACTGGTTGGCCCCGAAACGGTCCCGTCAAGCAGTACGCTTCCTCGTGCCAAACCGGCAACAGGGCAACAGGTTATCGTTGCTAGCAGGAGGCGGTTCGGCATACCGCACTGGAAGACTGACGAATCGGCTGGACATTTGTTCGACTGCCGCCTTCAAGGAAGCGTCTCAGTCGATCTCACACAGCCACTGCCGATTCCAGAGTGGATTGCCGCACTTGGCACATTCCTGGCCGTCGGGAAGCAGCTTGCCATGACACTCCTGGCAGTAGCCGATGGAGGGCAGAATCTTGACCTGCTCAGCCCGGAGCTTCTCGGCCCCCCGGGTATCGCGGAAGGCCAGGGCCGTGGCCACGTGAACCGTCATGGGAAGAATGCGGAAGAGCACCAGCGGGGCAAGCCTCGCCTCCGGAATCGCTTCCACAAGCAGGTCGCTGAATTGAAGTCGGCGTCCGTCGGCGGATTCTTTGAGATAGGAGGCGATGCGTTCGGGCACGTTTCCCAGGGGATTCCACGATTCCAGTCGCATGCCCTGGAGCCACTCGGCATACCAGGGATCGGGCGTCATCACGAGTTTCAGCGAGCGGACTGCATAGGCCGACTCGGCGACCACGTACGCCTCCACCTCCTCAACCGCGTGCTGCTGGGCCTTGAGTTTGGAAACGGGAAGGAGCATCGAGTCGAGCGAAACCGACTTGTCCGGAGTGAGCACGCGTCGCATGAGCGATTCCCGGACGGTCGTCAGATTTTTCATCAGGCGGTCGGCAATGGCCGTGCCGTCCGATCGTTCCTCCTGCCGATCGAACTCGGGCCCTGCCTTCGCTGCAGACGGATGGATGCCACCTGTCATCATTCGAGTTCTCCTCATTGCGGATTCGGACGCCTGGGAGGACGATTCCCTACCCGGGTGAGCGTCAGGGCTGGCCCGCTCGTCTGCCATTCTACCCGGCTTGAAAATCCACGGGAGCCACCGTCGGCATGACATTTCCGCAGAATCCATGTTTTCCCGAGATGGACGGTAGAAACGAGCCCAGCGCATGTCCCAACCGACATTTTTGCCGGATCTCACCATGTGCACGGTCAGGCAAGGACTTCAACGGCAAGAAATGCCAGCGGCCAACCCGAAACGGTTGGCCGCCTCTCCCGTAGCGACATGAGTCAAGTCCGGATCACGAGTCTCTCAGACGACGCGCAACGGCTCCCATCAGAACTGGCCGCTGCCACCTCCCATTTCGCCACCGTACGCACCTCCCATTCCTCCACCAAATCCGCCCCCCATCACGCCAGGCCCCATCGGACCTTTCTTGGCATCTTTCGATTTCTTCTTCTCGCGGGTGGGAATCACGTCTTCGCACTGGTCAGCCACCTTAGTCAAGTCTTCCAGCAGGGCGGCGATCTTCAGGTGAACATCCGGCCTCTGGTGGATCACCAGCACGGCAGCGCCTCGGTACTCCAGTTCGCTCAGGCGGCCCAGCCCGCCAACGTCTTCCCAAGAATCGGGCACGATCGTGTGCGTGATGGTATCGACCAAGGACTCAAAGTCATGCCAGCGTTTGCCGCCAGGTTCCTGAACGGCGACCAGTTTGCCCACGTCATACACGCGAGTCACAAGGTACAACTCCGCCTCTTCCGGAGTGGTGATCACCAACACTTCGTCGCGAATGATCCACGTCAGATCGAGATCACCGAGAATCAGGTTGAGCCCCGAACGAAGGGTGACGTTCTGAACCTGGCAGTTGACCGGCGTATCCGTCCCCAGGCTCACGTCTTCCAGAGCCTTGACGTCGACTTGAATCTGGATACGGTGAAACTCCGCAAGGAACTTGACGACGCCGGACAAGGGCTCGTCGGGGAAATCCACGATCGTCTTCTGTTCGAGGGCGGCGAGAATCGCCTTCTCGCCGGTCTTGGGCCCCTGTTGCTCTTCGGCGGCCGCAACGTGGCTAACCAACAGGGCCGTAGCGACTAGCGCGAGGCCCCAATCAAGAATGACATGCTTGCAGTTGTAGAAAGACACAGTTTCTCCCTCCTCGATCCGCTTGTATGGGTGGCCCATTCTGTCCACGCCCACGAGCAGCCCCCTGCATTCCGTGAGTATAGGGGAGTGTGACAGGTGGGGCAACGAATTTGCCCCCATTGCAACCGTGGCCTGCTGCAGATCAAACGCTGAACGGATCGTTCAAGACGCCGATATAGAACATAGCCAGTTTGAGGATAACGGCGATGAGAATCAGTGCGATCACGCCAAAGCACACAAAGAACCCCACCACGGCCAGGATCTTCATCGCACCTTCCGACTTCTCCCGATACTGGTCGGCCAGTTTCTTCATCGACTCGACAATCATGCCCGTGCTTTCCCCCACGTGCAGGACGTCGAGAAACGAGCGGGGAAACACGCCCGCCTGGGTGAAGGCGTCGTAGAGGGAACCGCCCTGCTGAATCCAGGAGTCAATGAAGGTCATCTGGTCCGTATACCGGGCATTCCGCGTCGTCCGAAGAGCCAATGCCACGGCCCGGCGAACGTCCATTCCGGAATTCAGCGTCAGATGGAGCGCCCAGGAGAGGCGTCCCAGTGCCAGCGAGTCGAGGGCGGTTCCGATCCCCGGCAGCCGGATCATGAACCGCTGCACGGGTTTGGTCCAAGCCAAGCCTCGACGGATCCCCCACCAGACGGCGAAACCCCCTGCCCCAACAAGGGTCAGGAAGCCAAAATACTTCACCAGGCCCGGGGTCCCGACGAGCCCGAATCCGAGAATATCGATTGGGTGGCCTGTCCTGGCGCCGATCGCCCCCAGCATATAGATGAGCCCAGCAATGATCAGGATCGAGGCGCTCAGTTCGATCAGGGGCCAGGCCATCGACATCAGGAAGCCCCGGCGTATCTTCAGTTGGAATTCGTAGTGGCCGGCAAGCTGGGCGAGGGCTTCGTCGAGATGGCCCGTCTGGTGTCCCACGTGGGCCAGTTCTTGAAACAGCTCGGGGAAGTACTCATCGGTGTCGGCGAGGGCCTCACGCATATCGGCCCCGGCGTCGATCGCCTCGCTGACAGTGCGAAGGTGCTTCCTGGCCAACATTCCCTGGGCTCGCTCGGCCTCGCGCCGCCAGACCGTCCTCGCATCCAACCCCGCCGACAAAGCAGAAGACACGCGGTGGCAAAGGTCGGCCAGTTGTCGGGTCGAAATTCGGGAGAAGAACATGAGAGGCTGGAGACTGCAGGCTAGAGGCTGGAGGGTTGGGGCGGGGAGATCCTTGATTCCGTCACCATTCTCGCCTCAGAATAACCTTGATCATCAACCAAGGAAAGGTTTATGCACCACTCCCTAGGGGTATTTGTCTGAAGGCGCCAAATACTGGGTCGGGGAGAATCGGACGGTATAATGGGAGTTGATATCGACTGCTGAGCTCTTGGCTGGTCGAACCTTGTTCCCGTTTCTGGAGCGTGTGACTGGTCTAATGGCGACTTACGATCCCAATTGGCCCGATAACGCAGACGACCTCTCCAGTCCCCTTGGAGAGGATCTTATTGACCCATCCGAGGTCCCCGTTTCGGTTGAAGACTCCCCGGAGATCGCCTCCCCTGTCGAACCGCCCCCCATGGCAAACGCCTCTCACGGCGATGCCTGCCTCTCCCAGCGAGCTGCCACGTTGACCCTGATCCGGCTGGCAACCTGGACCCTGATCACAGCCACGCTGGTGGCCCTCGTGGCCCTGCCGTACATCGCCCAACGAGTCCAGTACGCTATTACCCGTGGTGACCAGTTGGCCAAGGCGGAAGTCGCCCGGGATTTGCTCACTGAATTTCCGGAGGCCGTCTCGCGTCGGACCTACGTTGCCCAGAGCATTGCCCCGAGCGTTGTGGGAATCGAGACTTCCCAGATCACCCAGGACGTCCCGGCCAAGGAAACGGACGTGCTGTTTGATATCCCGCACTTCCGCAGGGACGGCATCGGCTCGGGGGTGATCGTCGACCCGGAAGGCTACGTGGTCACCAACAACCACGTCATTGACGGGACTTCGGAAATCACTGTTGAACTGAGTGACGGAACGCCGATCCGGGACGTTCGAGTGATCGGGCGGGATCCGTTGACAGACTTGGCGGTTCTCAAAATCGACGGAGGTCCCTTCGTAGCCGCCCCTTGGGGCGATAGCGACGACCTGGAGTCGGGCGACTCCGTACTGGCCGTGGGCAATCCCTTCGGCCTGGACCACACGGTCACCTCCGGGATCATCAGCGCCACCGGGCGTCGAGCCCGGGTCTCGGCGCTTGCCCACCAGGACTATCTCCAGACGGATGCGGCCGTGAACCCCGGCAACAGCGGCGGGCCGCTCGTGAATCTGCAGGGTGAAGTGGTCGGGATCAACACGGCCATCTACGGAGAGCAAAACCTGGGCATCAGCTTCGCTATTCCCAGCAGCGTAGCGAAGAAGGTCTACGAAGGTCTCCGCCGGCACGGGCGGATCGCGAGGGGATGGCTCGGGGTCGCCATGCTCGACGTCAACGAGGAAGTGGCCGACGAATATGACCTTCCCCATCAGGTCGGGGCCATGGTGACCGACGTCGTCCGCCGCTCGCCGGCCGATCGCGCCGGTGTCGAGCAATTTGATGTGATCGTGGCCTGGAACGACGAAAAGGTCGAGGCCTCAGTCGACCTGAGCCGCGCCGTGGCGGAGACCGAGGTCGGCTCCGACGCCGTCGTGGTCGTGATGCGAGCCGGCACGCGACTGGAACTCGACGTTCACGTCGGCGAACGTCCTCTCCAACTGGATTAGCGATGACTCAGAAATGACTTCGGCAACTCCATAGTAGCCATCACGCTCCGCCGTGATGTTCCCCAATGAACACTGCGAAGTCATTTTTGAGTCATCCCGTAGCAGCCTGTTTCACCTCGACGGAGATTCTTGTGTTTCGCCTTCTTATTTTGTCGGTCTCCATTTGTGCGTTCATCCCGATCGTCGCTCTCAGCGACGAGCCAACCTCCCAAACAAATGAACGGCTTCGCGAGGCGCTCACGCGTTTTCCCAAGGCCGATGGGAATGGCGACGGCGTTTTGACGCTGACGGAGGCCCGGGCCTTCCTGCAAAGCCGGAAGCGGAAGCGTGCTCCAGCGGCGTCTCGCAAGGAACCGGACCTGGCGGCGATGACCAAGACGGGCAACGGGCTGTGGGTCGCCTCCACCGGCCACAGCCTGGTCGCCCCGGCCCTGGGGCCTTTCGAAGCGGCCGCCCGCGTGGGCGGCTTCTCCGGCCACTTCCAGGTGCGGCAGATCTCCGGCGGCGTCACCGGCTCACCCCGCTCCCACTGGGAGAAGCCCAAGGAACTGCAAGTCGTCAAGCGGGCCCTTATGACCGGCAAGTGCGACGTGCTCACCATGGGCGCCCACTACGAAGGCTCCGAGGTCGACGACTTCGCCCGCTGGATCAACCTGGGCCTGCAGCACAACCCCGACATGGTCTTCTACATCCAGGATGCCTGGCCCTACCTGACCGATTTGCTCGACGAGCGGGCCGGGAAAACCGCCGACTCCGACGCCACCTTCGAGACCTACCAGGGCAAGGCAGAGCAAATCAACCAGTGGATCGGCGAAACGGTCGATCAACTCAACCAACGATATCCCGGCAAGGTGCACGTCATTCCGGTCGCGGACGCCATGCTCGAACTGGTCCGTCGCCAGCTGGCGGGCGACCTGCCGGGAGTGGACGCCCTTTACGTGCCCCAGAAAAAGGGCGAGAAGCCTGCCGATGGTCGGGTCGGGCTCTATCGCGACTCCATTCACCCCACGTCCCCGGTCTCCATCCTCGAAGGCTACCTCTACTACGCCTGCCTCTACAAGAACAATCCCTGCGACCTATCGAAGGAACTCTACAAGGATCCCCAGCTCGATCGCATCCTCCGCGAGGTGGCCTGGAAGACGGTGAGGGAACACGCGAAAAGCGGGGTGAAGGGTGAAGAGTGAAGGGGGAAGGGTGAAGTTTGAAGGATCGTTTGAACGGGCACGTCACGCGGTGAGTTCGTACGGCTACGCCGAAGGCGTTGAATTCCACAGCCCGGCGTCGCGCAGCGCACGCTGGGGACAAGCGACACCATCGCCCTATACCCCGAAGGGGTTTGACACGTGGAAGGTGCTCGCACGACTCAACGGCACATACGAGACGTTAAAGAATGCCATGGGGTTGTAGAACTCCTTCGGAGTACAGGGGATTCCGTGCCCGCTTTCCCAGCGTGCGCTTCGCGACGCCGGGCTGTGGGATGTAACACCTTCGGTGTAGACGGACCAATGTCGTTGTTCGCTCCGCGAACGAACGCCTTTTTCGCGGAGCGACAAGCGACTGTTGCTACGTCGCCCCTTGAACGCAAGATTCCCTTTCTTTCAGGCCCTGGGGGACGTTAGAATAGGGCGTAGACTACTGCACAACTCGCTCCACGGGAGGCTCTCCATTGCGATGTTCCTCGATCGTTACTTGTTTGACCTGCGTTTTCGTCCTTGCTGCGGCCGTTGGTTCGGCGGCGGGGGCGTCGCGTCCGAATGTTCTCTTCATCCTCACGGAGGATCAGGGACCGCACCTGAGCTTTCTGGGAACGCCGGGCCTCGAAACGCCGCGCATGGACTCGATTGCCGCCGACGGGATCTACTTCCGCGAGGCTTTCGTGGCCTACCCGGTCTGCTCTTCGTCGAAGGCCGCGATTTACACGGGCGTGCACAACCATGTCAACGGCCTGCGAGGCAACACCTACAACTACTTCAAGCCCGATTCGAAGGTGACCGAGGAAGAACGCAACCGGCCCCTGGCCCGGCGTCTGTTTATCCGCGACGCCTTCCCCACGTTGATCGAGTTGCTGCACCAGACCGGCTACTACACGGCCACGACTCACAAGCTCCACGTGCTGCCGAACCGGAAGTTCCCCTACGACGAGTTTCGGCGCGCCATGACGGCCGAGGAGGTGGCGGCCTTCGCCTCTCGGGCCCGGGAACAAGAGAAGCCCTGGTTCCTCCTCTACAACATCCCCCAGCCCCATCGCCCGTACCGCAACAGCGACCAGGTCAAGATCGGCGTCGACCCGGACGAGGTCAAGCCGCCCAGCTTTCTGCCCGACACGCCGGTGATCCGCCAGGACTGGGCCGAGTATCTCGACTACTGCGAGGTGGCCGACGCGGCCGTGGGGCAGGCCCTTGATGGTTTGCAGCTCTCCGGCGTGGAAGACAACACGATCGTGATCTTCATGGGCGACCACGGCCCGTGCTTCCAGCGAGGCAAGATGTCGCTGAACGACCTGGGACTTCGCGTGCCATTGGCCATCAAGGGGCCCGGGATTGACGGAGGACGGGTGAGCGACGCCCTGGTGAGCGAACTGGATCTGATGCCCACTTTGCTGGACCTGATCGGGATCGAGCCGCCGAAGGTTCAGCACGGGCTTTCGCTTCGCCCCCTTCTCGAAGGCCGGCCCGGGGCCAAGGGGCACGACTTCATCTTCGCTGAAATCTCCCACCAGGTGCAACAGGTTGACGGCGGCATGCAGGAGCGTTCTGTCTACGACGGCCGCTTCCACCTGATCTATCGGGAGGGACGTCACAAGCCCCGCACGGTGAACGCCGACCTGAAGTTCTGGAAGACCTGGCGGAACCGCTCCTACGACGAAACCGTCCGGCAGAAGGACGCCTTTCCTCTCGGTTTCGAGCTGCTCAGCCAGGTCGATCCCCAGAGTCTCGGCGGCAAGCCGCCCAAGTTCGAGCTGTACAACACGCCCGGCGACCCTGACGAGATCCGCAACCTGGCTGGCGACCCCAAGTATCGCGACCAGTTTGACCGGCTACGGCAGGCTCTCAAGCAATGGATCGAAGAAACGAACGACCGGACTGTTTCAGCGGAAGAGTTGATGGCGGATTGACGGGGGAATCTTGCCTGTGTTTCAATAGGGGGATGGTGCGAATCGCGCCTCTTGAGGGGCGTTCCTTCTTTTCGGGGTGGATGGAAAATGGCGGTTTCGATCTTCGCGTTGATCAGTGACATGCCGGGACGTCAATTCCTGGTCGTTTATGGCATCTTCAGTGCGATCGTGCTCGTCGGCGTTTGGCTGCTCCTGCGCTCAAGTGACAAGACCCATCTCCTGCCGCCGCTCTTCCTGCCGAAGCATCCCGATCCCTACGAGATCGCCTATTTGCGAGGAGGCGCGAACGCTGTTACCCGATTGGGGATCGTCGATCTCGTTCAGCGACGTTACCTGGAAACTACCGAAGAATCGACTGGCCGATCGGGTTCGACGGAGAAACGAATCCGGCAGAGCGTTTCCCGTGCCGAAGTCGAGCATCTCTCTTCCCTGCAACAGACAGTTTTCAACGGATTTCGCGATCCGCAGCGGCCTGGCGATCTGTTCCGATCGAGAGGCCTCGCCAGCAGCGTGGAGTTGTTCTGCCAGAGTTACAAGCAACGGCTCGAACTGGAGAGCCTCCTTCTGCCACGCGGGGCCAGAATGCTCCGGACAGTCGTCCGCCTGGGCGCCATCGCCGCGTTGTTGGGTTTGGGCGGTTACAAGCTGACCGCCGCTTTGACGACGGGCCACTATAATGTTTTCTTTCTCATCCTCTTGACGGGGCTGGCATCCATCATCGCGGCGATCATGTACTATCCCACACGACTGAGCCGAAGAGGACGCGACTACTTGAAAAGGCTGCAGGAGACTTTCTCTGAGCACGATATGGAGCCAGCAACCGACAATGCCATCGCCGCTCCCGATGGCCTGCTGCTTCTCGGCGTGGGCCTGATGGGAATGGGACACCTGGCCGACACGGATTATGCATCGCTCCAAGAGGTGTTCCGGGCTTCCGGACAAGGAGGCGCCGGCGGCTGTGGAGACGGTTGCGGCGGCGGGTGCGGAGACGGCTGCGGCGGCGGGTGCGGAGACGGCTGCGGCGGGTGTGGAGACTGACGCCTGACGCGCGAGCCCAGCATGACATCGTCAGAACGCCGCCACATCCCGTCCCGGCTAACGCTGCAATGGCATCTGACCGACCGATGCAATCTGCGGTGCCGCCATTGCTACCAGGAAGACCGGGTCACCGAGGAACTCGACCTGCCTCATCTTCGCAGGATTCTCGATCAGTATGTGGAACTGCTCAGAAACTGGCGTGAAGCGTCGTCGAACCGGCCGATTCCCGGGCGAATCCACGTGACCGGCGGGGAGCCGTTTTTGCGGGGCGACTTCTGGGAATTCCTCTCGCTCCTGGCCGAACAGCGGCAGGTGTTCCGTTTTGCGATCTTGACGAACGGCACTCTTGTCGACTCGGCCGCGGCAAAACGCCTTCGCCGGCTCGGCCCGGCCTACGTGCAGGTGAGCCTGGACGGGTTGCGTGAAACCCATGATGCGATTCGCGGAAACGGCGCCTTCGACCGGGCCGTGAGCGGCATCAAACGCCTCGTGCGGAGTGGAGTCCGCACCTTGATTTCCTTTGCGGCCCACGCCGGCAATTACCGCGAGTTTCCCCAGGTGGCCAGGTTGGGCCGCTCTCTGGGCGTGGCCAAGGTGTGGACCGATCGTGTTGTTCCCTGGGGACGGGGGCGAGCGATGCAAGACCAACTGCTCACGCCGGACCAGACGCGGGAGTACTGCCTGCTCGTGGACTCGGCGCGCCGACACGCGAGAAGATCGTGGTTCACTCGCACGGAAGTGGCAGCCCACCGGGCCCTCCAGTTTCTCACCGCTGGCGGCGTCCCTTATCGGTGCACGGCCGGCGACAGCCTGCTGACTGTGATGCCCGACGGCGAACTCTATCCCTGCCGGCGGATGCCGATTTCCATCGGAAACGTCCTGGCGAAGCCCCTGCGCGAGTTGTACTACGACAGCGAGGTCCTGTGCAATTTGCGCGATCCCAAACGGCTTGGCGACGCCTGCGCCGGCTGCTCGTATGCAGGAGCGTGCCGCGGCGGCCTGCGATGCCTCGCCTACGCCTTGACGGGCGACCCCATGCAGGGCGACCCTGGGTGTTGGCTTGCGTGACGGCCGTATTCAAATGGGCAACGTGAGCGAAGGCATCTGCCTCGGTCCTCGGCATGGCTCACACTGTCCTTTTTCAGCCCCTGCCAATCGGCTTGATCGTGGGAACGCTCCTGCCGGTCATTCAATGGTTGGATCGAAGAAACGAACGACCGAGCCGTATCGGTGGAAGAGCTGATGGTGAATTGACGGGCGGAACTTACAAAGGGAAGGTTGTGCATGAACCGCCCAAAGACGCTATTTGGGTGGCACGCTCAGAGCCTGAGCGTGCCACCCGTGAATAGCGCTATTCGCCACTGCTCGGCACAACACTCGCCGCCGCGACGCCGGCAAGAAATGTGATCGACGAACCGGCGATCGCGAACCAGGGCCAGGCCAGGTCGGTCGTGAAGACCGTGATGCCCATGGCCACCAGGCCCACGAGCAGCCCGGTGAGGGCTGCCGGCTGCGTGGCTCGCTTGGTAAGCACGCCAAGGAAGAACACGCCCAGCACCACGCCGATCGTGAAGCCGGCGATGGCGAGGACGGATTCGACCACGGCCGCCTTGTTGCCGTAGGTCAGGAGCAGTTGCCCGGCGATGCCCACACCGATCTGGAACAGGCCGAAGGCGACCGTGAACATTCGGCTCACGCGAAGCAGGTGCAGCGGCGAGGCCTCCGTCTTGCGCCTGGGAACGTAGAGATCATTCACGGCCGCGGAGGCCGAGGCGCTCAGCGAGCTGGAGAGGGTCGACATGGCCGCGGAAAACACGGCCGCCACGATGATCCCGACCACGCCGACGGGAAGATAGCGGACGACGAAGGACGAAAACACCTGGTCGTTGCTGGCAAAGGCCTCCTCGGGCGGAAAGAGGTTGTAGAAACAGGCCAACCCGACCCCGATCAGTAGGAACAGGGCGAACTGGGCCGCTACGACGAAGCCGCTCAGGCCCAGGGCCCAACCGGCCGCCCGCCGGCTCTTGGCGCTCAGGTAGCGTTGGACCATCAGTTGGTCCGTACCGTGCGAGGCCAGGGCCACAAAGGTGCCGCCAATCAGGCCCGACCAGAAGGTGTAGGCCTTGGTCAGGCTGAAACTGAAATCGAGCAAGCGGAACTTGCCGTTGGCTTCGGCAAACTCGGTCAGGGTCGTCCATCCAGCGGGCAGGCTACCCCAAAGGTCGGAGACTTGCGTGGATTGTGTCCCCACGTAGGCAAGGATCATAACCAGTGCCACCACGGCGCCGCCCACGTAGACGAAGAACTGGATGCAGTCGTTCCAGACGACCGACTTCATGCCGCCGGCGAAGGTGTAGATGATCGTGAAGACACCGATGACGATCACGGCCAGCCACAACTCAATGCCGAACACCTGTTCCAGGACGATGGCCGTCAGGAAGAGCCGCAGGCCGTCGGCCAGGTTTCGCGTGACGATGAACAGGAGCGACGAAACCTGCTTGGTGGCGCCGCCGAAGCGGCGGTCCAGGACTTCGTAGGCCGTGTAGAGATCCCCGCGAAAGTAGTGGGGCAGGAAGAGGAAAACGACGACATAACGTCCCACGATATAGCCCAGCGTCAACTGCAGGAACAGCATGTTCCCGCCCTGGGCGTAGGTGAGCCCCGGAATGCTCAGGAAGGTGACCGTGCTCGTTTCCGTTGCCACGATCGAGAACAGGACGGCCCACCAGGGCAGGTTCCGGCCGCCTAATAAATAGGCAGCCACATCCTTCTGGCCTCGCCCCAGCCACACCCCAAACATGGTGACCGCCAGCAGGTAGCTTACGAGAATCACAACATCGACAGGGTGGATGGCAAGCTGCATATCTGGGACTCCGGAACAAGTTGGGTTAGAATATTCTGGTCGACCGGAGGAAAAAAATCTACCGGCAGCCGACACACGTTCCTGTTTCCACCACGCATCCGACCATGCTGAACGAACTGACCACCGAATCGCGAAACCCGGCTTCTGAAGGGATCGATACCCTGTCGGCCGTCGAAATTGTCGACTTGATGAACGCGGAAGACGCCACCATCGCCGCGGCCGTCGCCAAGCAGCGAGAACCGATCGCCCGGGCGATCGAGGCTGTCGCTGACCGCCTGCGGGGCGGCGGACGCCTGATCTACGTGGGAGCGGGAACCTCGGGTCGGCTGGGGGTGCTCGATGCCTCGGAATGCCCGCCCACGTTCAACACCGACCCCAGCCAGGTGGTCGGGCTCATCGCCGGCGGGAAGGGGGCCATGTTCGTGGCGGTTGAAGGCGCGGAAGATTCGCAGGAAACGGCCGTGGCGGAACTGAAGCAAGTCGCCTTGAGCGAGCGAGACATTCTCGTGGGGATCGCCACCAGCGGGCGCACGCCCTACGTGATCGGCGGGCTGAACTACGCTCGCTCGATCGGCTGCTTCACCGTCGGCTTCAGTTGCAACGAGGCCGCCGCCCTGGCCGAATGCTGCAACGTGGCCATCATCCCCGTCGTGGGCCCGGAGGTCATCAGTGGCTCCACGCGGCTCAAGGCCGGCACAGCCACCAAGATGGTGCTCAACATGCTCACCACCGGCGCCATGATCCTCATGGGAAAGACTTACGGCAACCTGATGGTCGATCTGCGGGCAACCAACGTGAAACTCACCGAGCGGACCCGCGGCATCGTGTCCGACCTGACGGATCTCTCGGAAGAGGACGCCCAGAAACTCCTCGACCAGTGCGGTGGCGAACTGAAAACCGCCGTGGTTGCCCAGTTATGCAGCCTGTCGGCCGAGGAAGCGAGGAGGCGGCTCGCCGAGGCCGGGGGGCATCTGCGGCGGGCGTTGGAAACCCGGTAGGTTGACTCTCCCGAGTCGACCCGGATCTCGCGGGAGGTCCTTTTGCCTCGTCCGAAGGACCTGCAGCGTCTTGCACAGATTGGACGGCATGTCTAAGAACCTATCCGAAAACCACAGACCATGCCTCCCACGGGCGGAAACCGACTGTATCGGCAACAGTTTTCGGATCGGCTCTAAATGACCTTTTGTGATTCCTGGAAATGCCGTCCCACTGGGCACTGCTTGTCCACACGCCGGGAACACGTGTCTCCAAGGATTCAGGGATTCCGCGGCGTGTGGCCGAGCAGTGGCACACGATCTCCTGGAATCGTGCAATGTCATTTAGCTTCAGGGTCGGCTCTGGAGAGCCAACCTACGGGGCCTTCAGTTGCAGGGTGCCGGCTTCCTGCAATTGCCAGGATTGACCGAGGGCGCCTTCCCAGCAGCGCCAGACGTTGTCGGCGCTGCGGTAGACCGTCAGGTTGAAGGGAATCTTCATGCCGGGCTCGGCCTTCAGGCCAAGGGCCTGCCAGGGGATCGACCATTCGGCACGCCAGCCGCCGCGGGTCTTACCGTAGGATTTGGCGGCGAAGCCGACCGCCTTGCCCAGTCGCTCAGCGTCGGCGGCCGGGGCCCCGGCGTCCGTCACGCTCTCGAAGGTCCCGTTCAGGTAACCGCGGACGACATAGACAGTCTCCTTCCCGTCCGCCGTCTTGCCGGCCAGGGCAATCTCCGCCCCATCATCCTGGCCCCAGGTGGTTCCGCTCTTCAGTTGCGTCACATCGAAGGCGGTCACGTTGACGGACAGGTAGAGGCATTGATCGTCGTAGCTCAACCGGGCATAAACGGGAGCGCCGCTGGCGCTCCAACGGGAGGGCGAACGATCGAGGCGGACAAGCCCGCCGGGCCATTCCTCGGCGCCAATCTCGCCGTCGAGCACCGGGGGCGTCGTCACGGGCACGGCCGTCGCCGACCAGGTCATCCGTTTCGGCGGTGGCGACGTGGGCATGGCATCGTCAATCGTGTAGCGTTGCGCGTTGCCGTCCTTATCCAGACCGCCGCGGAACACGCGGTTTCCCTTCCACACGGTCACCGCGTTGGGCGGAGCGAGCTTGATGCCGCCCGGGGCCACAAGGGTGTTGTTCTCCAGCTTGCAGTCCGCGGAGCGATGGAAGCTGAGCGACATCTCGCCTTCGGAAACGAACACGTTGTCGCGGATGGTGATATTGGTGGCAATGTGGTTGTGGGTAGGCCGGGCAACGCCGATCGAGACGTTCTTCTCGACCAGGCAGTCCCGGGCGCCTTCGTCGAGATAGTAGGCCGAGACGCCGTAGCCCTCGCCCATCTTGACCACGTCGCGAACGACGTTGCCCCGCAGGATCGCTTCCTTCATCCCGCCATAAATGGCCCCGCCGTCCTGCATTTCGAGCATGACGCGGCTGATCAGGTTCTCTTCGATCACCAGCCCCGTCCCGCCGCCGGCAATGCCGCTGTAGGGCGTGTCGTGAATCTCGTTGCGATAGAGGTGGATTCCCTTTCCTTCCCCGTTGCGCGAGCCATAGGCTGCCACGGCAATGGCACTGGGATAATAGAGGCCCACATGGTGAATATGATTGTTGGCGATGACGGTGCCGGCCCCGCTCGTGCGGAACGCACCCGCACCTGCGTCGTGAAGCAGGCAATCAGCGATTCGCGAGTCGTTCAGGCTGCCCGACTGGATGGCCCAGCCGCCTACACAGGAGATTTCGAGGTCTTCCAGCGTGCAGTTGCGAGCCCGATCGATGCGGATCGCTCCGTCGAAGGCGTAGGCCCCAAACCCGCCGGCCTTGAGCGGCGTGGTGGTGGCCTGAAGCGTCAGTCCGCGGAGGGTGACGCCGGTAATTTCCTTCTGGCGGTTGCCGGCCAGGTGGATGAGCCGCTCAAGCCGCGGCGCGATGACCTTGGCTTTGCTCATGTCTTCGCCGGGAAGAGGCCAGTAGACGAGCTTGCCCCGCGTGCGATCGAGATACCACTGGCCCGGTTGGCTCATGCCTTCGCGGGTGTTGAAGATCACGTATTTCTTGACGCCAAAGGCCCCGGGCGGAGACTTGGTCGGCGTGGAGAAGACCAACGCATGCCGCTCCAGGTCGTTCTTGGCCACGCCCACCATCGACTCGTCCCACATGTGGTAGACGCGGACCTCGGCATTTTTCACGTCGAGCGAGGCAGGGAGGTCCTTGGGATCGTAGAGCATATTGGTCAGTTCTTCCTTGGTCGGCTTGCGGTCCCAGCCGCCTCCCACGGAAGAAAGCCAGCGCACGTCGAACACGCTCTTGTGAAGAAAGGTTCCCGATTCCGGCAGCCGTGCCCGCGGCGGCATCCGCCCGTTGACAACCAGGGCCCGGAAGTCCCAGGTTCCGTCCTTCACTTCGGGCAGATCGGCCGCCCAGAACTTCTCGCCGTCCGGCTTCCAGCCGGTGACGGGCGTGCCACCGTAGAGCGTCACGTGGCCGCCTTCGCCCGCCTCAATGGTCAGACCGCTGTCCTGCGGCTCAAGGACCAGCGGGCTGGCCACAAAAAACTCGCCCGGCACAACGACAATCCGGTGCGGCCCACCTTCGGCGCGCCGTGCTGCATCGCGGGCGGCCTGAAGCGTGGCGAAGGGTTTTTCTTGGGTACCCGGATTGGAATCCTGACCGGCAGGAGCGACGGTGAACGTGGCAGCGTCGACCGAGGGGCAACCGACAGCCCAGCACGCCAGCGCAACAAGAAAACCGCAACTCAAGCGTGTAGCCGAGAACTTCATGATCCGTCTCACCTCATAATCCAGTGGAAGTGCTATGCGATACGCCGTCATTGAGCGTCAGCATAGCCCCAAAGAGAACCGGATGCGAATCGCTCGTCAAGGAAAACGCTAAGAGACGCTAATGACTTTCCGATCACTAGCGTCTATCAGCGTTCGTCAGCGGTTTCAATTCTTACGAACCGGGCGCGGTCCAAAAGGCCATCATGATCTTGGTCAGGATCTGTTCGCCGTAGGGGTTGGCGTGCACCACGTCGCGGTAGAACCGGTGGGGGTGCAGACCGGAGGACCGAATGTATTCGGCCCACGGGGTGGTCATGTCGAGATAGGCGCAGTGTTCTTCGGCGGCCAGGGCCTTCAGAGCCTGACCGTAAGAGCCGCTTCCCGAGTGACGAGCCTTGGCCAGCATTTCGGGCGATCGCGGGTCGGTTGTTCCAAACGTGCCGCTGGCCAGGAGGATTTCCACGTCCGGCAGCCCGGCGCGCAACTGGTGGATCACCTCGCGAATGCTCTCGATGTCCTTCTGGCTGATCCCGCCGACATAGACCACGTCCGGCTTGCGAGGGAGGATGCACTGGGCAACGCGATTCTCCTCCTTGTAGTGTTGGCAGCCGCCTCCGCCTCGCACGTACACGGTCGCCTTGATCGACGCCTTCGGGTAGGCCTCCTGGAGCTTGGCGATCCAGCCGGAACGCATCGTGTCGTTCACGATGCTGTCGCCCAGCGCCAACAGGTGCAACTCTCCGCCCTCGGTGAGGATCTTTCGCGTGCGGGCGAGGTATTTCCAGTCGCCCGGCGGCGCGGTGAATCTTCCGGCGGGCATCTCTGCCTGGATCCGCTCGATTTGCTCCAGCGAGCGGCAGGGCGAGCTGAAGAGGTAGTAGTCCTTCTCGACGGGCTCGCTTTTCGTTCGCACATCGGGCGGATACTTCGACGGCAGGGCTCCCTTTTTCGGGAAGGTGACCGGCGAGTCGGCCATCATGTCGCCGGGCCGGGCCGACGTGTTGACCGCATTCCGATCGGCAGGGGCCGCGTCCTGGGCAGAAAGACGCGTTGTCAGTATCAGGGCAGTGACGGCAACAAAGGCCAGTGTCGCAATTGCAGGGGACCGTCTCATTATCGTGCGCTCCTGGGGAAGCTTTGCTGGATAATCGCGGATGGACGCGCACGAAGGCCGCGTTGAAGGAACTCCGCACGGCGATCCGCGTCCCCACTATTACAGCGACACAGCGCGGGCCGTGCAATCTTTTTCACGCCTTACTCAGTCCCATTTCGACGCAAACTCGAGGTTGAGCACCTGGCGAAGCGCGTCGTCGGGCGAGTCGACCGTCCCAAGCTGGTAAACGGCCAGGAGAAATCGCAGTTCCTCTTCGGCCCCCTTCAGGCCATCCAAACGCTGAAATCGGTTGAGCGTTTGGAGCGATTCGGGCGTGATTTCGAGCTCCGAGCCGTCGGGTAGCAGGGCGATCAGGTCGTTGCCTGCCTGGTCGACAACGCGACAGGCAACGGGAAGCCCGGCGAGGCGGAAGTAATCCGATTCCGTTCGGCATCGTCGACGGCCCATTTCCAACGACTTGTGATGGCGTTGGGTCCACTGAATTCCCAATCGAGTTCGCGCGCCCTGGTGGACCACCGAACGGAGCACACCCCGTACCGGTAATCCGCAATACTCCAGCTCGATCGGATCGTTGACCTCGGCCTGAAAACCAAGGGGCACGAGAATTCCCAGTCCATCGAACGATTCGTCGACGATGGTCGCGGCGATCGGCTCGTCATCCGTCACCACGAAAGCGTCGGTTCGTTCGGGCTGAAAGCGGGGCCAGGCCCGCTGATCAACGGCGACGACGGTGGGAGTTTCCAGCAAACAAGTTGAGTCGGGGGTGTCGGTCATCGAAGCAATCCTCTTGTTCCTGAGTGTCTCCTCGGCCACCGATGGAGCAACGGTCGCATCTTCGGCACGCGCAACGCGGACAATCGCAGAGCACGAGCCAACACGTCGTTATCGATCGAAAGTAGAAAGAGCAGGAGGTAGCCGAAGAGTTCCGTGGGATGAGCAACCGCTCGCGCGGCGAGAGGCCTGCCAGAACAGGCGGGCCGATCTCTTACCGAGAATATAGCATTCTCCCAGAGGCCAAACCGCCATCGAACCGGTCACCTATCCCGGCCATGCAGAGCCCGATCAGGGGAACCCGAACAACCCCGCGAACCCGACCCGCCGTGTTGCGTCCCCGCAACGCGTGTCTTAGAGATTGGGTGGTTGGCACACTCAGAGCGAAGCGATGGGCGTGGTGATTTGACCGTCCACGCCCATCGCTTCGCTCTGAGCGTGCCAACCATATGAACAACCTGTCCTAGGATCGCGAAATCAGACGCCCGATCGTCATCCGCCAGGCGCCTTTCGCAAGGCGACGAATCAGCTGCCACAGCCCGAGCGATTCGCCCGCCGGGGCGATGGTCGTACCGGACGTGAGCGAACTCTCCATCGTGCCCTGGGACTCGGCGGCGATGGGAGCGCCGGAGGAAGACGACGAGGACGGCGCCGGCGGAAGGTCCTTCTCCGCGGCCGCCAACTCCGCTTCAATCGCCTGCACCTCGGGCGGGACAGGAGCCTTCTTTCCAGCGGCCTTCTTCAGTTCGGCAGCCAGGTAGCGGGCATTTTCCAGCATCTGGTGAAGACGGGCCGCATCGTCGTTTGTGGCGCGGGCCGCCAGGGCCTGCAGCGTTTTCGTGGCAACCTGGAGATCGGCAACCGTCGGCGCGAGAATCTCCTGGAAACGGCTCTTCCACACGCGGCGGAACGAGCGGCTCCAATCGCGCAGCGTCCGAATGATCCCCGTCGACTCGTCCTCGGCCATCAAATCGCTCACGAGGAAAGTGTGCAGGTGTTCCTTGCCGAAGGGATTGTCCGTGAGACGCGAGATGCCGTCGCTGATCAACATGACGTCGGCCCTCAGGCAAGCCCCTGCCGTACGGATATCACGCACGGCCTGTTCCAGGGCCTTTTGGATGCGCGTTTGCCCGCCGTTGGGAATGTCGATCACGCGGCGGACAATCCGGTGGAAATCGTCGCGTGTGGTGCCCGACGAGAGGTCGGCCGCCTGGTCGGTGAAGGGCCGGAAGTTCAACTGGCTTCGCTGCTGGTGCCCCTGGAGCAGGAAAGCCAGGGCCAGGCCCCGGGCCACCGGTCCGCGACGATCGTGGTCGCGCATCGTCCGCGAGGTATCCAGAAGCACGTAAGCGTGTTGCTTCGGGGTGTCGGCAAGCGAGTGATCTTCGATCCGGTCGCGGTCGGGGCATTCGTCGTCAGAATCTTCGGGGTGCTGCGTGGGATGTTGCCACTTGGGCATGAGCAACTCACGTTGGGCAACCTTGGCGTAGAAGGCATCAGGACAAACATCCTCCAGCAACCATTGGGTGGGGAAGATGCGGGACATTTGTTCGACGCTTTCGATCGTGGTCACGTCCATGTCGTTGGACGGCATTGCCGAACCGGACGGATCGCTCGTGTAGCCCGTCAACGCCATGGGCAACTCTGTCTCGATCTCGCGGACGGTGATCTCTTCGCTGAGTTTGGGCCGCGTGGCGATGGGAATGGCCAGATCGTCCACGTACTCGGCCGTGGCCCGGGCCGCCAGGAACATGCTCAACTGTTCGGGATTTACGTCCCCCAGTTCCAGATCAAACAAGCCTAGATAACGCACGAGGTCGTAGGACTCGTGCGCCGATCGCCGGCGTGTTGCGGTGGGAGTCGGGAACATGGCCTACCCAATTCACGAACGTGGAACTAGTTCAGCACGCTGCACTTGCCCTGGTCGACTCGGCGTGTGAGCTGCTGGATTCGTTGCTCGAGGCCGAGTTTAAGGGCTTTCACGCGTTCGTCCCTCGGCTGCAGCTTGTCGATGAAGCGGCGCACGTGGTCGAACGTCACGTCCCCTTCGCTGACCAGGCCGAAGAGTTTCAGAAGTCGCTGGAGGAACCGCGTACAGGGAACGATCTCACCGTCGCGCACGCGAGCCATAATCTGCTCGGTCAGCTCGTGAGCCTCCGACAGTTGGTCGATCACTTCGAGGTCGTCGCCGCGGATTTTCAGAAGTGTTTCCTTGAGCGCCTTGTCGAAGCACTCGGTCTGCTCGGGCTGACCGCCCACCGTCGTGATCACATAGCGAAGCTGCGACAGGTCCTCCGTCGTAAGCTCCATGCGTCCCCGGAGCAGCGCTGAGGCATTCAGCAGGATGCGCGACTTGGCGTAGGTTCGCGGGCTAATGTAGAGGGCTCGCTTGCGGCTGCCTTCCTGGGACGCGTCGACCAGTTCGCGATAGCGATTCATGAGGACGTTTTTCAGGAACAACACGTGTGCGGGCGCCGTGATGACGTGGTCGGGCGATTGACCCCGGACGATGTCGGCCAGGAAACTGACGTGCTCCAGCGGGATCTGGTCGTCGAGCACCGCCGCCTTGGCCCGGCCGTAGTGGCGATTGAAGGCCTGGTCGATGGCCAGCAGGGTGTAGGGATTGTAGTCGGGCGAAATGTAGGAGCGGAACAGGAACCGGTCCAGCACGGCCTCGGTCACGTCGGTTGCGCGCAGATAGTTGGCCGCAGCAATTCCCGTGTGAAGCCGGGCTTTTTCGAGTTGCGTGCCCTTCTTGAAAACCCGCTCGTTGAAAATGCCGAGCAGGGCTCGCAGGACCATGTCGTTGGCGTCGAAGAGTTCGTCGATGAAGGCGAAGTCGGCATCGACGAGGGTTCCCCGGGTGTTGTAAATCACCCGACCCTTCTTCAGTTGCTCCGTATCGACCGAACCAAACAACTCGTCGGCCAGCGTGCCCTTCGACATCTGCGTGTCGAAGACCCGCGCGCCGCGGATTCGCCCGAAGATGAGGCTCGCGCAGAGAGTTTTTGCCGTGCCGGCCGGACTGAATACGAGCAGGTTCTCGCGAGTCAACAGTGCGTAGACCGACTGAATGAGGAGGTCTTCGAACCCGACAAGCTCTCTCTCCAGCGACGAAAACACCCGCTTGAGGTTGTGAAGAACCTGCTGCGGGTCCAGGTCGAGCGGCTCTCGTCCGAGGTGCAACGCACGAGCGTGCGTCGACGCACCATCATCCCAGTCCGAGTCGGGGCTCAGATCGGCAGGCATTCGTCCCAGTCGGTCCGAATCCGTTGTTTGGGATTCAAAGGTGCTCGACATTTCGAGAGGCTACATGACGTTGGCCGAACGGATGAGCTTCTTGCAGACGTGGAAGCTCATCGCGCCGGGTTCGGTTTGTGGGTCGCAGGACGTACGGTGTTCGTCATAGTGGTCGCAACGGCTGTACATGGACCCCGGCATGAAGCACTTGGAATCCTTCGGCAATCGTGACACTTGGTTCTCGGTTGCCGATGCGAACGATCCGTCAGCCACGTGAAGGTTTGGGCGAGGATCGCTCGAATCAGACATCGATCAAGGGACGACACGGGGAAGAAACGTTGGGCTTCCTGGGAAGATGCGAACGAATCTTCGGTTTGGTCCTCCGACCGAATCCTCTGAGAGCTGCCTTCTTCTCGACCTCAATTATTCCACAACTATAGCAGAATATTGGCTGTGGTGCGACCGAACGGGACCCATACCCGTGCTTGGTCCACCAAAGGCGGGGGGCGTTAATCCTCACTTTTCTTATGATGCAACTCTTGTGCCCGACCCGACCTCGCCTTCCGGACAACACGCCGAGGGGGACCTCTTTTCGGCAACCGGTAGGGACAATTGCCCCCCTTTGCGACCCCATTTCCTTGCCCTGACCGCCAAAACCCTTGCCTGGAGCGAACGCAACACCACCCAATCGAACGAAACCGCAAGCTGTCAAAATACATGCGGACAACGGCTTTTTTTGGCAAGACGACGAGAACTCTGACGCCAGCTTGTGCAACAACTGGGCAGGACCTGTCCAATTCCCGTGCAGGCCAACCGCTTCAATCACCCAGTAGTTGGCGAATGACCTCAATGAGCTGTTGGCCCTCTTCTGTGAGAGGAACGTCCTGCTGGGTCTTGCTAGCGAGGTCCTTCACCTGGCAGGTGCCGGCCTCGAACTCGTTGCCGCCGGCAATCAAGGCGATGCGGAAACCGCGACGATCGGCATACTTGAGCTGCTGGCCGAGTTTCTTCGGCTCGGGGAACAGCTCCACGCCGATTCCCTCGGAGCGAAGTCGAGCGGCCAGTTGCAGGTACTCGTGGAGCCGATCCCGATCGAAGTACGGAATGAAGACCGGGGCCGGCGTTCGCACCTTCTCGATCATCTCGAGTTCTTCCATCGCCGCCAGGAGCCGATCCAGTCCGAGTGACGCACCGATGCCGGGCAGTTCCTGCTTGGTATAGAGCTCGGCCAGGTTGTCGTAGCGTCCCCCCGAGCAGACGCTGCCAATCCCAGGCAAGGCCTTGAGAAACGTCTCGTAGATCGTTCCCGTGTAGTAGTCGAGGCCCCGGGCAATGGAAACATCCAGAGCCACTCGTTCCCGGGGAACGCCAGCAGCCTCGACGGCGCGAAGGAGTTGGTCGATCCGGGTCACACCCTCCGCTCCCTTCTCGCTACCCGCCACGAGCGGCTCGAGTTGAGAGAGAATAGCGTCGTTCGAACCTTCCAGACCGGCCAGGCGAAGCACCTCTGTCGCCTGCGTCGGCGTGGTTCCGGCCGTGGCCGCCATTTCCTCGGCCACCGCTTCGGGACCGATCTTGGCCAACTTGTCCAGGGCGCGGAGGATCGGCGTGGCGCGGTCGGCCAGATCCAAACGCTCAAGCAGGCCGTTGAGCACCATGCGATTGTTGACCCGGATCGTGAAATCCTCGAACCCGATCGCCCGAAACAGGTCGTTGATCACCAGCGTCGTTTCGATGTCCGCCGCCACGGAGAGCGTGCCGATTGTGTCGAAGTCACACTGCATGAACTCGCGGTAGCGGCCACGCTGCTGCTTCTCGCCGCGCCACACGGTGGCGATGTGGTAACGTTTCCACGGCGTGCCCAGCGTAGCAATGTGCTGGGCGGCAAACCGCGCCAACGGCACGGTCAGGTCAAAACGCATCCCGACCCAGCGGCCCCCCTGGTCCTCGAACTTGTAAAGCTGCTTGTCCGTTTCCTCGCTGCCCTTGCCCGCCAGGATCTCCAGATACTCCAGGGTCGGCGTGTCGATCGGGCTGAAACCGTACGACCGGTAAACCGTCCGCGCCGTTTCGATCAGCCGCTCGCGCGGGATCATCGCCTCGGGCAGGTAGTCGCGGAAACCTTTGAGCGTGCGGGGAGTGATGCGTTGCTGGGACACTGGTCGGAGTTGGCTGGGTTCAGGGTTCAGGTAACATGGCTCTCCGAGCCGTGTCTGCAGGCGGTAACCGTAGGTTGACTCTCCCGAGTCGACCCAAACACCGCCAGCGGCATCCAAGCAGCGTTCGGCACGCAGCACGGCCGATTGCAGCTCATCGGAGATGGGATATCGGTGATCATTCAATTGGTCGGCTCTGGAAAGCCAACGTACGACGCGGTCGGTTCTGGAGAACTAACCTACGAAACCACGCGCAGCGGATCGGGCTTGGGGCTGCGGATCGTGCGGCCCTTGCGAACGGGAAGGACCGCTTCGGCATACTCGCCCACTTGTTCCGGCGTCTCGAAGTAGTGGTCGTAGACCCAATCGTCTTCGTACTCGCATCTTTCGGTGGTGTAGTCGCGGCAGATTTGGGGACGGGTCTCGTAGGCCTGGCAAAGATGATCGTCGCCCAAGTGCTTGCACTTGGTATGGACCAGCAGGTACCAGGAATCGTCTTCGGTGAACACCGTGGCTCGATCGTGAAGCAGGTACCAGCGAATGTACTCAAAATCCTTCCAGTTCTCTGGCTCCTCGATGGGCAGGGCGAAGTAGCGGCAGCACTTGGCCGTGCAGTACTGGCAAAGCACCTCGTCCTCGGCAAGGTCCTCGCGTCGGGGCTTCATCCGCTTGAGGTCGGGCATGATTTCCGTGGCAGCCATCCTTGTTTCTTCCCTTGGGATAAGGAGCGTCTCGATCGGGAGCGGGTTCAGGCAAAACGCCGGAAACTCCCGTGCAAGGCCCCGGGACCGGGTGGGACCACGCAAAAGACCAGCCTAGCAAATCGGCCAGGAACGGGCCAGCAGACCCCACCCTGTGGTGCCCTTCACTGCTCAGTCCTCGTCGGGTTTGGCGTTCATGGTCGCCATCATTCCACCACCAGGATCGAGTAGATCTCCAGCTTGGGCACGGTCACGGTAGCCACGCCCTCCGCCCACGCCACTTCGAGGGCGGTGCCCTCGGGCTGCATCGTGATTGACTTGGGGGCCTGGTCGAGTCGGACCGAGACCTTCAGCGGTCCGAGCGGTTTGATCTCGGTGATTCCGCCATCCGGCGCGTCGGCGTGAGGACCGGAGGTGTTCACCAGGTGAATCGAGAGTTTCCCGCCCAGGGTCCGCGGACTCACGTCCACGTCGCTGGCGCCGGTGACCTTCACGACCGGATCCGGCAGCGCCTTGGCAAGGACTTCGGGGAAGGCGTCGTCGACGGCATCGATCGCCACGATCCCGTCTGTCTGGGATTTCACTTCCGACTCAAACAGCTTGGCGGGCCCCGCGCCGATCAGCACGAGGCGACCGCCGGACTTGGCATAAGCGGCCAGTTCATCGCGGAACTCCGGCTCCAGCACGGTCCATCCCGGCGTCACAATCACCGGCCACTGCGACATATTGCCACGAAGCTGGTGCTCGCTGAGAATCTGCACTCCGTATTGATTCTCGAGGATCCGGGTCAGGGCCTTGCGAAGAACGGCCACACCGTTGCTGCCCGACCAGTGAAAGAGTCGCGGCGATTCGTGGTAATGCCCGGTCGTCGAATAGAGCAAGGCGATCTGGGGCACGGCGACCGAGTGATGACAATAGGCCTGCCGGGCACGGCAGAAGCGGGCCACGTCGGCCATCACGTCCATTTCGGCCAGATCACGGACAGCGCCGTCGCGGTCCTGCTTGAAGTAGGCCTGGTAGCCGCCGCCCAGGGCGAGCACAACCGCCGCCTCCTGCATAAGTTGGACGGCAGGCTTTTGCTTGCGTGTCTTGCGGCTGAAGGACCACGACATGAGATCCCAGGGCACACCCTGATCTTCCAGGCAGCGTCCGGCAAAACGGGCCGAATTGACGCTGTCGTCCGGTGAGAAGTCTCCCGACAGGCCGGCCACGTTCGCCGAAACCGGCTCGGGCATGTGGTCGCTGAAGGCCCAGTTGCTGATCACCTGGAAGTCGGGATGGGAGGCCTTCAGTTCGTCCACGTAGTGGCGGACGTAGCGGCGGAAGCCCTCGCGATGGAAGTCCATCCACTCGTGCCAGAGGGGGTCGCCCGGTTTGCGAGGCGCCGCCTTGGCCCCCGTCTTCCGGCAAAACTCGGCAACAGCCTTCTCGCCATAGTCGGACACGGTGCCCCAGCAATCGCCGTCGACCCATACGCCGTCCACGCCGTACTCGCCTGCCAACTCACGGAGTTGGGGGATCATGAGCGTGTCGACATAGGGGCCAAAGACCGACGCGGCCTTGGTGTTGGGCTTGCCGTCGGCGCCAATGGCCGCCCACTCGGGATGGGTCGCCACGGCCTGAAAATCCCAGACGCCCGAGTAGTGCATGAACAGGGGAACTCCCCGCCGGCGAGTCACGTCGCGCCAGATCCTAAGCGGATCGCCCACGAAACCAGGCGCGGGGTTGCCCACCTTGGTCGGATAGCTCGAATAGCCCCGGTGGCCCTTGCAATCGATCTGGAGGTAATCGGGATGGACTTTGTCGATGATCTGTTCGACCATCTCGGGAGTGGTTCGTGCGCCAACCTGGCTGCAATCATCTCCGGCATGGAAATCGAAATGGATGCCGAGGAATGCATCGGCACGTTTCATCCGGGACGGATCGGCGCCCTCAGAAACGTGGCTCAACAGGCACGACAGAACGAGTCCGAAAAGGGCGAGCGGGCAATATCGCATGGGTAGAACTCCGACAAGGCAAACTTCAACTGGCAGTGGCAGGCGCCGCTTATGGCGGTATCATCGCATACAGTGAACCCGGATGCCAGACTCTTCGGTGATTCGGACGCCCCCGTAGCAAACCTTGCGGGCACAACACTGGAGGAAGATAATGGGCCCAGCCTCCCCATCGCCCGTTGACGAGGAAATTCCATGCGAAACGCGGTCTTGCTCGTTGCCGGTTGCCTTCTCACCGTGTTTGCCGGCTGCGGTCCCGCCGCCGAACCGGCCTTGACGCCGCCCCCGCCGCCTTTACAGACACTCGATTTCGGCGTCTACTGGCCGCCCCAAAATCCGGCCGAACCGCCAGTGGGCGAACCGATCTTGCTCGGAAAACTGTCTCTGCGCGAGGCCGAAACTCCCGGCAAGGCCCGCACCCTCACCGTCTCAATCGAACTGACCCGTGCGAGCGACGAGGAACACCGCGAAATGTGGAACGACCGGCTCGCCTACCGGCAGTACGACTGGATGCGCCGCGTGCGGGTCTGGGACGCCGACGAGAAGTGGCTGTGGCCGAACGTTCCTTACCTGCTCCGCGTCCACGGGAAGAACCGGGTCGAGCGCTACGGCGGCATCGATCCGGGAAAGGGTGTCGACAATGACTTTGCAGCCGTCCTGATCCGGGCCTACGATCCGTCAGGGACGGAGGAGTCGGCATCGACCAGGAACACTCCGCTCGTTTCGGCCGAGTGGTATCCGGTGGATGCGGAGAACGTGAACGGCCAGTCCATCGTCCATTCAACCCGGTCCGACACCTTCACGCTGCCCACGACCGGACGTGAACCACGGCAAGGGCGATTCGCCGTGTGGCTGATTTACGCCGATTTCATGGGTTCGCCGCCACCGCTCACCTGGCCCAAGAAACTCGAATGGGCCGGCGGAATCCTGGCCTACTTCGAGATCGACTGGAACATCAGCCCCGACGGCGAGTTCCAAGTCAAGTTGCAACAGAAGGCCCCCACCACCGACACGGGCTTCGACTGGCAGGCCTGGATCGGTCCCACCGACGGCGAGCCCACCGCTCGCGCCGTGGCGAGGCTGGCTGTGATCGATTGAATCGGCTGGCCGATCGGCCCTCGACAGCAGAACGCAGGCAGCAAGCTTCGCCGCAGACGGCTCGACTGCCCAGGCTCGCCTCTCCGAGAATGGCTCAAGGTCCGTGCATTTTGGAAGCGACTGATCGCCGCCTCAAACCACCCTGTCGCGGGGAACACACAGTGTCTCTTCGCCCCCTGGTCAGAAAAAAATGGCCAAAATCTTCAGTTCGGATATTGCGTAAACCGGGTAGAGCTGGTAATTTCTGGCGTTGCGAAAAAGAACGCAGCCCAGGATCACTACGAAACTTAGGACAAATGCGTCCAGTGCCACGAATGAGTGAGCTAGTGAACCCCATTCCAATCCGTCCAGCCGGTTTCTCGGCGAATCCAGAAATCGACACCAACCACGAGGAACGATGCGTTCCGGCAACGCGTCGAATCAATAGCGGGCAGCCCTTGTTCTTTTCAGCCCACCTAAAGCGTTCCCTCCCAACCGGTTACGAAACAACCCTCAGCCTCCATCCGGTTTTGGCATTGCAGATGCCCTTTGGTCACCTCGGATCTTGAACCGGCCCAACGCGGGCCAGCCTCCCCGAGATGTCCCAGGCTTGAGAGGATTTCACCTTGGCACGAGTCAGCACCAAAGCAATCAACGGGCAATCGGCTAGGCGGCGGAAGAACGGAACCGGCGCTGCTAAGAATGGTCGAAGGAACGGTTCGGGCCGTAACGGCTCGACGAAGAAGAACGGGGCCAACGGCGCGCCCCATGTCGATGAAGTTCTCGACGTCAACGGAGCCGAGCTCCTCGATCACGATGCGATCGACGAAGAGGAAGAGCTGGATGTCGAAGTGACCGGCGACGACAGCCACATCGACGACCCGATCCGCATCTATCTGATGCAAATGGGCGAGATTCCACTTCTCACGCGTAAAGAAGAGATCTCGGCGGCCAAGCAAATCGAAAAGTCGCGCACCCGTTTCCGCAACGCCATGCTGGCGACGGACTACGCCCTCCACACGGCCGTGGCTTTGCTCGAGAAGGTCCATGACGGACGCCTGCGACTGGACCGCACCATCGAGGTTTCGGTCACCAATCTGCGCGAGAAACGCCACATCATGGGCGTTCTCCCGCCCAACCTCCGCACGCTTCATCACCTGCTCAAGGTGAATCGGAAGGACTTCGCGGTGGCCATCAGCAAGTCGCACACGCCGCGACAACGCCGCGATGCCTGGCGCCGACTCGTCCAACGGCGGTGCAAGGCCGTCCGCCTTGTGGAAGAACTCGGTCTCCGCACCCAGCGGCTCCAGCCGCTCCTGGATGACCTCCGCGAGATCTCTCGCCGCATGGACACGCTGATGGAAGAGCTCAAGGAGCTCCGCTCGATCCACGACACGACAGGCCGGATCGACGACGTGCGAACCGAGCTCCGCTACCTGATGAAGATCACCCTGGAGAGCCCCTCCACGCTCCGCCGCCGCGTTCGCAAAACGGCTGCCTACCAGGAAGTCTACGAGGCCGCCAAGCGAGGCCTTTCAGCCGGCAATTTGCGTCTGGTCGTGTCGATCGCCAAGCGTTATCGCAACCGGGGCCTCAGCTTCCTCGATCTGATCCAGGAAGGCAACACGGGTCTCATGCGGGCGGTCGACAAGTTCGAGCATGCCCGAGGCTACAAGTTCTCCACCTACGCCACCTGGTGGATCCGCCAGGCCATCACCCGGGCGATTGCCGACCAGAGCCGCACGATCCGGGTGCCGGTCCACATGATCGAGACCATGAGCAAGGTCCGCACCGTCACCCGTGATCTGGTTCAGGAAAACGGCTGTGAACCAAGCGTCGAGGAAACCGCCGCCAAGGCCGGTCTGACCATCGACGAAACGAGCTGCGTCCTCCAGATGAGCCGCCAGCCCCTCTCGCTCGATCAACCCGTCGGCGACCACGACGACAGCTACTTCGGTGAGTTCCTCCAGGACCACCGTGACGACGATCCCCTGCAAGACATGAATCAGGTGTCGCTGAAGGATCGCATCGCCGAGGTACTGGGCGCGTTGAACTACCGGGAACGCGAGATCATCCGCCTCCGCTACGGACTGGCCGACGGCTACACCTACACGCTGGAAGAGGTCGGCAAGATCTTCTCGGTCACCCGGGAACGGGTTCGCCAGATTGAGGCCAAAGCGGTTCGCAAACTGCAGCACCCGATCCGCAGCCGCAAGCTTTCGGGCTTCCTCGACCGGCCCATCGTCGTGGCGATCGACTCCTCCATGGCCCCCAGCACGACGAATTGAGCTCAGAGCGGTGAGCTTTGAGCGGTGGAAGCAAAGCTGCGGGGCAAGGCTTCAAGATCCTCGGGGAATGGTCTCCCCACTCGTGCCGCCCGCGGTTTGGCGCTGAGCGCTGAGCTATGAGCCATCGGTTTTGATCAACCAAAACCTCACTGCTCACTGCTCACTGCTCACTGCTCACTGCTCACTGCTCACTGCTCACTGCTCACTGCTCACTGCTCACTGCTCACTGCTCACTGCTCACTGCTCACTGCTCACTGCTCACTGCTCACTGCTCACTGCTCACTGCTCACTGCTCACTGCTCACTGCTCACTGCTCACTGCTCACTGCTCACTGCTCACTGCTCACTGCTCACTGCGCCGCCTGGGCGAATCGATTCTGGCGAAACTGGTAGTCGGGCCACAAGGGGCAGTTCAAATCGGTCCAGCACTTGATGCGGCGTCGTTCTTCCCGGGTCAGTTCCACATCGTAGTGCCCCTTGTCCAGCACTTCCCAGAGCTTGCTCTTGACGGTGCCGAAGGTGAGCGGGTCGGCCTTGTGATGCTCCTGGCCCCACTGGTAGTCGAAATAGTGGACCCAGCCGCCCTCGATCAGTGTGCGGAACGACGCCGGCACGCCTACCGCATCACGCGTGGCGGCAAGATTCAGACCGTTCGGTTCCTTCGCATTGTGGCAGCTCGCGCACTTGGCGTCCCAGACCGGTTGAACGACTTGCTCATAGGCAAAGGGCCCGGCTCCCCAGGGCGGCGGCTCGAGCGGCTCGGCCAATCGGCGAAGCGCCTTGCCTTGCCGAACGGGCGGGGCCGCCAGGCGATTTTCATGACAGCCGATGCAACTCCGCGTCTCGCCGGGCTGCAACTGGACCACGCTCCGCATGCGTTGAATCTCGTTGAACTCTTCGTCCAGGGCCTGGAAATAGAGCACCTTGCCCGCCGGCGCCGTGAAACTGGCGGAACCGTCGTCTTCCACCTTGGCAGTCCCCAGAACCGACTTGGCCACGTAGCTGGGCCAACCGTTCGGTCCGCGGACCAAGTGGGTGGGCGTGGCATACCAGTCCTGGAACCCTTCATGATCGGCCTGGTAGCCACCACTAGGCAGTTCGAGCAGGTCGGCCCGCAGCTCTTGGCAAACGCGGATGTATTTGACCCGGCCTCGCTCCACGTGCGGCGTCAGTCCCTGGTAGACGTCGGCCATGGTGAATCGCCCCATCTCCGACGGCTCCTCCTTCACCGCCGGAAACACCGGCGGCGGCGTCTCCTTGCGCCAAAGGGTCGGGCACATCGCTCCGATCGCCCGATCCATGTGCAGCAGTTCCCGATTGCCGTAGCGATCGATTACATAGAGCCCAAACCGATCGTCCGGGGCGTGACTGCACAAGAAGTAGTCGCGGCTCACCGGCACCGGGTCGCGGAAACACTCCCGCCGCGGCCAGCTCATGTGCGTGTAGTAGGGGAAATCGGGCGTGATGTTGTGAATCGCCTCGGGATTGAATCGCCCCTTCAAGGGCTCGATCAGGGCGATCGGCCCGTTCAGGTCGCCGCCGTGCGAAACGAGGGTGCAGCAGAGTTCGTCCGTGCCGGGAACCTCGTGCCCGTTGGCATAACAGTTGATTGTGTCGTTGCCGAAAATCAGTTCCGGATAGGTTCCGTCAGGACGGATCGCCCACAGGGTGTGGCCGAAGTCGGCTCCCTTGTCGAGATATTCCGACCGCATCCAGAGAATCCGCCCGTCGTTCATCAGCGACGGAGTCCACTCGCTCAGGTTTGCGTGGGACAGGGCGCGAATGTTCGTCCCGTCGGCGTCCATGCGAAACAGCACGAAGGCCTGGGGACGCCAGCACAGAAACCGCGCTCGGCACCGCGTCGAGATGAAGGCCAACCCGCCATCGGGCAGCGGACACGGGAAATAGTCGTGGAAGGGGCCGCTTGTCAGTTGCCGTACGTCGCCGCCGTCGCCGCTCATTGCCATGAGTCGGAAATAATCGCCCTTGGCCTGCTGATGGGCAAAGTAGATCGTCTTGGTGTCGAAACTCGCCACCGGGTTGCGGGCCACGCCCTCACCGGCGTCGAATAGCTGGGCCAGTTGCTTGGTTTCCGGGGCCAGCCGGCCATCGAGCCAGGGAATGTCCAATCGGCAAATCGCTCCGCCGGGGGCGCCCTTGGCGTCGAGAATCACGCTGTAGTTGTGCGACGGCAGGAAGGGATGGCGATGGACGAACAGGATGTGCTGGAGGGGACGGAGGGCGGGATCCCGAAACATGAGTCGCCGCTTGGCCATCCGCGCATCGAGAAACAGCGTCACGCCTGCATCGCGATCCGCCTTCTCACCTGCCGCCAGCCACGCTTCCAGTCGCTTCTGAAGCTTCGCCGCCTGTTCACGTTCGGCACTCGTATCGACGTTCTGCGATGCCAGCCGATCGATCATTTCGCCATATTGCCGCAGCACTCGCTCGGCCGGGCTGGACTCGTCGATTCGCCGGCACGTACGTGCCTCGCACAGGAAGGCGTATTGGATCAGTTCCTCGGCATTCAGCAGCGAGGCCAGCGTGGCGTCGGAGGTGTCCAAGGGCCCGACCGCCTGCGGCGCGGCCGGCCCGGGCGGTTTCGGCAAGGGCACACCCTCGGCCACCGCCTTCACCGCTCGTGCCGATTCCCACTTCTGGCCGTCGAGGGAAACAAGCACTTCGAAGTCGACCGCCATGCGGTCCTTGTATTGTCCAAGCCGGTCCCGCGAGAAGACGATCCGATCGACCGTGTGCTCTCCGGGCAGTTCGATTTGGGCCCATTCGTTCGCGGCGCCGGCGGCAATCCAGCTATGGCTGTTGCCGTACTGCCCGTCGTTCAGGTGCGGAATCTGGTGGATCGGATAGCCGACCAGGCACGACGACGCGCTCGCCTTCGCTCCCTGCGACGTGCGGGCCAGATTCTGCTCGCTTTCGGGAGCATAAACCTCCAACTCGTCAATGCACGGCTGGCCTCGGAGCGAGCCGTGGATCATCAGTCGCACGAAGCGGGCTTTGGTGGCCGGAAAGGTCACTTCGTTTGGCTTGTCCGGACGAACCTTCATGGGCCCGGCGCTTGCCACGCTCGCGAGCAACAGCGTCAGCAGGAAACTTCGGGTCATGTCCATCTCCTCCTCTCGAAGCGTCTTATCAATCCGTTTAAGTTAAATTGTCTACAGCCGCTCAATGGCCTTGGCAAGGTGATCTCGCATCGCCCTCCGCGATGCATCGCTGTCGCCCTGGCGTATCGCTTGAAGAACTTCTTCATGCTCGCCTATCGCATGCTCGCGAAAGGACGGCTTGTCGCGGAATCGATCGTGCAGTTCCGCAAGCAGGTCAGTGAGCGAGGCCATGAACACGCCAAACACGGGATTGCCCGTCGCCCGGGCCATCTCCTGGTGGAAAGCCTTGTCGTGGGCCACGTAGTCGAACCGGTCTTCGATCGACGCTCGCATGGCGTCGAGTTCGCACTCAAGAACCTCCAGGTTCTCGTCGTTTCGATGCCGGGCGGCTTGGGCCGCGATCTCCGTCTCCAGGGCCAGCCGGGCATCCAGCAGGTGGCGTTGGTCCATGCCCGTCTGGATCTTCAGCAGGGGCGAGAGCATGCCGAAGACGGCCGCCGGATCGAGCTTCTTCACATAGAAGCCCTTGCCATGCCGGGCCTCCACGATCCCCAGCCCCTTCAAAACGGAGAGGGCCTCGCGGATCGGCAGACGACTGGCCCCAATCATCCCCACCAGGGTCCGTTCCGATGGTAGGCGATCCCCGGCCTGCAATCGGTTCTCGGCGATGTACTGGACCAGCGCTCGAACGATCGCATCGACGACCGTTTCACGAGGTGAAACAGGGAGAATTTCCGCGGTAGCCACAACAACTCCTGACGAGGGAGGGAACTGCTATACTCATATGACCAGTTGCAATGACGACCAGCATACCCTCCCGGCAATGCCACCGCAAGCCCCCTGCCCCCGGAGGCAACCAGCTCAATACTCGTCGCCTCCGACCAGTTTCTGCTCGGCCTTGTCGGCCTGCCAGGCGATCGCCGCCAGGGTGCGGCTGACTTCGAGGCTGTCGAGGGTCTCGGCCAACTGGTTGGCCTGAAGGACCACCATTTCGGTTCCCGCCACATTTCTCGCCGCGAAGGCGCCGTGGAGGATGTTCGTGTTGTAGCGCAACAGGGCCAAGGCATTCTGTGGGGAAACGGGCCCACAGACAGACCAGTAGTTGATCATCGCGTGCCCCTGGTCGTCGGTGGCCCCAAATTCGACGTGAACCACTTGCTTGCGCAAGGCGCCGACCGGCACCGTGATGTGCCAGGAGTCCCCCGCCTCTTCCACGGTGTAACCATTGGCCTGGGCTGCGACACGGACGAGCTGTTGGGGATCGGTGGCCACCGGAGCAAGGTCGCCGAAGTCGAGACCTCCACCAGTGCTGGCCGCTCCCATAGCGGCTCCGGCTGCGACCCCTGCAGCTCCTGCGGCAGCGGCAGGTGGGGCCGGCGGCACAGGTTGGCCCCCGGGCGTCATGCCAGGCTGCATGGCCTGCTGGATCATACCGGGCATCATCATGCCGAATCCGGCACCCATCCCCATGCCCATGGCCCCGCCGGCGCCTCCGCCCTGCTCGGCCATCTTCTGCATACTGTTAGCGGCCTGAAACTTCATAAAGGCATTCAAATCGCCGATCGCCCCCATCGAGCTGCGGGCGTCGATCGCCTTTTGCACCTCCTCGGGCGGGGTAATGGCGTTGATGAAGAAATCGGCCAGTTCCAAACCGTACTTGGTGAATTCCTCGGCCACCTTCGCCCGGGTGCCGGAAGCCACTTCGTCGTAGCGACTGGGCAAATCGAGAATGCCGACGTTGAGGGTCCCGAGCAGATCGGTCAGCCGGGCAACAATCAGGTCGCGCAGGAACGACGTGACCTCGTCCGTCGTATATTTGCCCTGGGTTCCGACCAGCGTGTTCAGGAGCACCTCGGAGTCGGACACACGAAACGAGTACTTGCCGAAGCTGCGGAGACGGACCATGCCGAAGTCGGCGTCGCGGAACGTGATCGGCTGGCGTGTTCCCCATTTCTGGTCGAGAAACGTCTGCTTGCCGATGTAGTAGACCTGGCACTGAAAAGGCGACTTCTCCCAGGGGATCGTGAGGATCCGCGTAATGATGGGCACGTTCTGGGTGGTCAGGGTGTACCGTCCGGGGGCGAACTTGTCCATCGCCTTGCCGTCCCGGAAAAAAACCGCCTCCTGGTTTTCCTGAACGATCAACTGGGCGCCCAGTTTGATGTCGGCCGAGCCCTGCGGCGGAATCCGCTGCACCAGGGAACGATTCGATTCGTCGAAGTATTGAATGACTTCCATTCGGATGCCCATGGGTGTCTCCTTCTGGCCGGTGAGCCTCTGGTTCTTCTTGTCGATTGTTGGAGTCCAGGCTTCAGCCTGCGTGTGCCACTGCTTGCAAGCAGTACATTATGCAAGACACTCGTACGAAGGCACTGCTTGCAAGCAGTGGCACACATCGTGATCGTCGCTTAGCGAACGACGCTGCTATCTTGGTCTGTCTATTCCAGTCCGGCAAGCATATCCGCTCGCTCGTCCCATTTCTCGTTGAGTTGGTCGAGGCGGGGATACACTTCCGCCAGACCGGCGGCCGGATCCTCACAGGTCGGGAGTTGCTCCAACGCGTCCCCAAGGGCGTCCACGTCCTGCATCATGGCCAGGTCGTGCTGGTAAACACGATCGAGGAGTTCCTCTTTCACGCGAACGAGGTCGAAGAACCCGCTGTAGCCCCGCATGGCCCCGTCGATGCGTGCGATCAGGGTATCCAGTTTCCCGCGGATTCGATCCACCTCCGGCAACAGATCGATCTTGCCCGCATCAGCGAGAGGTCGGGCGAACTGATCGATCGAGCGTTTGGCCCGGTTGAGCCGCTCGGTGAGCCACTGGCGCTGCAAGGCGTCGGCATCGCGACGATACTCCTTCTCCAGATAGCCCCGGAATCCCGGGATGTAGCGGAGGATGGTCTCCACGAAGTTGCGTTTTTCCGTGTGCTTGATGGGTTCGGACATGGGCTCTTGCATGGGAAAAGAAATGTGTCGGGAGGAACCTCTCGGCCCCATTGTGGACGAGTTCCGCCAATCGCGGAAGCACCCGCCCGTCGCCACGTTATTCGACCAGTTGGGCGATAAATTGCCAGCAGAATGCTAGATGTCGGCCACCCCACACCCCCTCAGGCAGCAACACCAACGCAACGAAACGCCTTAACCTGTTTCACAGAAAACAGTTACAGCACCAGAAATCACAAGCAGCCGCAATTCCCCCTCCCCGGCCCTCCCCCTCGCTCGCAAGCTCGCTGGGGAGGGAGTCGGCTTTGGACGCTGCCCCCCTGACTCTGAATCTGCTTCTATCTCCTGGCCCCTGACATCTCGAAAAGCTCGGCTGCATAGGGAATCTGTCCGCCGCAAAACAGGTTCTCTTCTATCGGGAAGTGCAGCAGCCGAGCTGAGTCCTGCTTCCTGCCCCCTAAACCCTGACAACTCCCAAGGAATCCACCTTGGCACACCGGTCCGGCCTCTGCTATAGTCCCCCCTCTTCTGTGGCCCGGTTTGCGCCTTCGGTCCGCCGGCTCCGACAAATGGACGAAAGTCAATGGTAAGAAACCAGTTGCATCGAATCGCCTTGCTTCCACTCCTGGCCACGTGTGGTCTCTGGCTATGCCTTCCCGGATGCTCCATGCCGAGTTGGGCTCGATCAACCAGCAAGCACACAAGTTCGGTTCCGGGGATCACGCCGCCTCATGAGCAGATCACTCGCCTCCGGGAACAGCGGAAACGAGCAGACGACATGTCGCCTGCCGCGGCCGAGCAGCTGGCACGGGAGCTCGGACCTCAATGCGGAGAAGAAGACGATCCCCTGATCCGCTCGGAAATCGTGCTCACCCTCGGAGCGTTGAACACACCGGCGGCAGAGCAGGCCCTTCTGGCAGCCGGTCAGGATCCGAACGAGCGAGTTCGCATGGCCGCGTGCCGAGCGTGGACCCAGGTGGGCGGCGAGACGGCCTCGCGCGAGCTGGCTCGAATTCTCCAGAGCGACACCGACAAGGAAGTTCGCGTAGCCGCCGCCAAGGGATTGGGCGAGGCGGGGGGTCGTCACGCGGTAGCCGCCCTGGGCTCGGTCCTGGAAGATCGCGACCCGGCCATGCAGTACGTAGCCATGGAAAGTCTTCAGCAGGTCAGCGGTGAAGACTACGGGCACGACGCGAGGCTCTGGCAACAATACGTGCAGGGCCAAACGCCGGTGCGTGAGGAGAAGAGCATCGCCCAGAAGATGCTGAACCTCTTCTAAATGACCTTTCGTGCCCCCCGAAAATGTGATCCCGTTCGGCACTGCTTGCCCACACGCCGGGAACGCATCACTCTGAGATTCACGTATTCTGCGGCGCGTGAGCCAGCAGTGGCACACGACTACCTGGAATCGTGCAAGGTCATTTAGATTGGCTCTTCGAACTGGGCCTCGTACTCTGCCGTCGTCACAAGGTGCAGATCGCCGCGTTCGTAGCGTCCCTGAATCAAAGAGACGACACCTGAGAGCAGCACACCCGCGCCGCCGATGAGGAACAAAGTCTCGCGAGAAGAGCCGGGCATTGCCAGAATCCACGCTCCCAGGAAGGGGGCGGTCATCTTCGTCATGCCGTCCACGAAAACGAGAACGCCCTGGTAGCGACTGGTGTCCGCGCCGGGCCTGGCATAGAAGGCGACGCCGATCTGCCACCAGAGAATCCAGTAGCCGCCCTGCACAGTCCCGACGGCGATCCGAGCCAGGATTGCCAGCAGGACCACTTCTTTTCCCGCCAGAGGTATGAGGGCCGTGCTGGCTGCCAGCAGCAACGGATCAAGCCCCCACCCGAAACGAATCCAGCCCCAGGCGGTCGAGAGGCTCACGCGATCGAACCAGCGTCCCAGCCGGCCCGTGACCAGGAAGGCAGCAACCGCCGGGATCACGTGCAGGTAGACCACGCACTGCACGTAGCTGAATCGGAGATTCTGACTCAGAAACGCCGGGATGTAGGACACGTAGGTTGCCGCGGCAAACCCGAAGGCGAAGCAGCCGAGAATATAGGAACGGTAGCGGGAATCACGCTGCAGGATCTCCAACGCCTCCACAAAACTCCGAACCACGCGAGGGCGGGCAACAGAGGCCAGTTTCTGGATCTCTTCCTCCACATGGATCCGCCGGAACTGCACGTAGGCCAGTAGGTTCGAGATGGTCGCCAGGACAAGCAGGACACGAATCGCGGTCAGAATGCGATCGGAATCGTGCTTGGTGCAATAATCGAGCAGAACCGCAGAACCGAGCACGACGAACAGGAAGACGAGGGAACTCCAACGCCGGATCTCCCCGGTGGCCTGACCGCGGTGTTCCGGGGGATAGTTGCTGCGAACAATCGCCGCCACAGCCGGACGGGTGATCGTGTTGAACATCAACCCGAGCCCGCTGAAGAAGAGAAAAACGAACGAGTTATCGGTCAACGCCATGGCGCCGGTGGTAACGACACACATCAGACCGGGCCAAAAGACAAAGGGCATCTTCGAGCGGACGGCCATCCAATGGCTCAGATAGAGCGTGGCCAACATGCCCAGCCCGGACAGGACAAGCTTGAGGCCAAGCTGCCAATCGGGAGCGCCCATTTGCTTGATCGCGATAAAGGGCGCCGTGGCGATTACGCCACCGGTCACGGCGTCGAACAAGGCGTATTGAAGATGGTAACGATACGTTCGCAGCGCGTTTCCGGTCAGCGGTGGCGAACGAAAGAACCAACCCACCATGGCAGGGCAACCAATTCTCCGCTTCGGTCACCGGCCAAGGGCCTGGGTCACGGGAGCGAATCTGAGGAATGTAAGGGGGGAGCCTGGACGCGGCCCCCCCGGAGTGATGACAGCGAGCGTTTTCTCCCAGGTTACCAGAGCGCCAGGCTCGCTGGAATAGTCAGCGAGAGCCGGGGCGGGAACTGACGGGGCGCACGAAACGCGGTAGGATAGGTGGTTCGAGCCGTCATCTCCCCCCACAAGGATCGTCCATGAGCGACCAGCGCACCCCCTATTTCGAAGTCATCTGCCCCCATTGTCAGGCATCGGAATTGTGCGGTCCGGAAGGCATGACCCGGCGAATGCTGGCCGCTCGCCGACTCAAACGAACGAGCGAGATGAACCTGGACATGCTGGCCGAGTTGTTCCGGGCCTCCGCCCCCTTCCTGGCCTGCCTGGAGTGCGGGCATATGGGACTGACACTCCGACCACGATCCGATCTCGATGACAATTGGCCGGGCGGACGTCCCTGCACGGCCTGCGGCAAGAACATTCCGGTCGAACGGCTTGAACTCTACCCGGAAGCGACCCTCTGCGCCGCTTGCCAGGAGAAGATCGATCGGGGGGACACGGTTGGCGACATGGATTACTGTCCGCGATGTGGCGCCCCGATGCAGCTTCGCCCCAGTCGCGGCGATGGGATCACCCGCTACAAAATGGTCTGCACGGCCACACCACCCTGCCGGTTACATTGAGCAGCGAGTTCCAGACCGACCGGCTCACCGGTGTGGGTGGCACGCTCAGAGCGAAGCGATGGGCGTGGAGGGTCAGTCACCACGCCCATCGCTTCGCTCTGGGCCGTGCCACCCGTGACTAGTCCGGATTGGCCGGCCTCCCTCCTTCGGTTGATACCCGGATAGGGCAGCCCGCTCCTAGAATGGACGGAGGGGTTGCCATGAAGGAACCGAGCGAAGACACGCTTCATCATCTCAACCGCATCCGGCGCGAGGCCAGCCAGGTCGACCTGTCCCATGTGGCCAACGAGTTGCGCGAGATCACGACCGAGTATAACGCCTGGCTTACGGGCGTTTGGACTCCCAGCGAAAGCGAGTGGCGGGGCTTCTTTGCCGAGCGTTTTGCCATGGCACGTCACTACGCCCACCAGGCCGACGATCGCCGACTGGCCATTGCCCTGACAGCAGCGGAAGAAGAGGTACTGGGCTGAAACCAGAGTTCAGGATTTTTGGCAAGAGTCAGCCCGGCTGCTGCATTTCCCAATCGAAAAGAGCCTGCTCTACGGCACACAGTTCCCTCATGCAGCCGGGCTTTTCGAGCTGTCAGGGGCCAGAAACAGAAGCAGGGCTCAGAGGTCAGCGGCCTGCCTGAGCTTTTCAAGAAACCAAAGAGCCCCCGAAGTTGGCTGGCAACTTGGAGGCTCTGTTCTTGTTGCACGCATCGCGTCAGGCGCTGCAGTACTTCTCCCAATAGGTGGGCATCAGTTCCTGCACCTTGGCTTCCAGCTCTTCGTCGCTGATCGCCGTGATCCGGCCGTCCTTTTCATACTGGTCCATGACCCATCGGGCGACCTTGTGGCACTTGATCTTGCTGATCCGGTCGTCGCCTTTGAGGCCGAAGAACTCGTTGATCCAGTGGGCCACGCCGTCGACCCCGGACTTGTCGGTCAGGGCGACGCGAGGGGGGCGATTCAGGACCTTCGTGGTGTCGAAGATATTGTAGATCCGTTCGTCCTGGCGCAGGCCGCCGGCATGGATGCCGGCCCGGGTCGTGTTGAAATGGCGTCCCACAAAGGGATAGTTCTCCGGAATGGGGAACCCGATCGAACGCATGTACTCGGCCAGTTCGGTGATGACCTCGGTCTGGACGCCGCAGGTGTCTCCGCGCAGAGCGATGTACTCCATGATCGCGCTTTCCAGCGGCGGATTTCCGGTCCGTTCGCCATAACCGAAGAGCGTGGCGTTGGCGGCGTCGCAGCCATAAAGCCAGGCGGTGGCCGCATTCACGTGGACCTTGTGGAAGTCGTTGTGCCCATGCCATTCCAGGCGGTCGGAGGGAACGCCCAGTTCGCGGTTGAGCATGTAGATCAACTTGGGGATGCTGCGCGGCAGTTCGGTTCCCGGATAGCTCAGGCCGAATCCCATCGTGTCGCAGAGACGGACCTTGGCCGAAAGTTCTTCGGGAACCTGTTCGCTCATCCGCATGAGCCGTTCCACAAAGGGGAGCACGAAACCGTAGATGTCGGCGCGGGTAATGTCTTCGAGGTGGCAGCGGGGGCGCACGCCCGCCTCAAAGGCCGCGTCGACCACTTCGCAGTAGGAGTCCATGCACTCCTTGCGGCTCTTGAACTTCAGTTTCTGAAAGATGTGGTAGTCCGAGGAACTGGTCAACATTCCGGTCTCTTTCAGGCCGGCTTCCTTAACCAGGCGGAAGTCTCCCTTGACGGCGCGGATCCAACCCGTGCATTCCGGGAAGGCGTGGCCCAGGTCCCGGCAGCGATCGAGCGTATCGCGATCGTTCTTGGTGTAGAGGAAGAACTCCGTCTGCCGAATGACTCCCTTCGGGCCGCTCAACTTCGAGAGCAGATCGTAAATGTGAACCATCTGCTCGATCGTGTACGGCGGCCTGGCCTGCTGCCCGTCGCGAAAAGTCGTGTCCGTCACGTGGAAATCCCGGGCCAGCAGATCCTCGGCCGAGAACTCCACCGGCTTGCCGTCAATGTACTCGACGAGGGGACCGTCGAACTTGATCCGCGGCGGAAGACCGTAATCGAACGTGTCCTCCATCAAGTTCGGTTCCGTTGTATCGATCAAGGGGAATTTTTCGTGATCTGCCATATCTACTCCTTATCTGGAATCTTCTCGTGAGAAACCGCGAGTGTCCGAAGGCCGCTCAACCGTCGGCGCCCTGTTGCCCGCAGACCTTCGTGATGTACGCGACGGCATCGCCCACGTTCGTGACGCTCAGGGCTTCGTCCTCGTCCATCTCGATTCCAAATTCCTCCTCGAACATGGCCACCAACTCGACCGATTGAACGCTCTCCGCTCCCAGGTCGGTTGTGAAAACGTGCTCGAGCTTGATCTGGCTCGGCTCCAGTTCCAACACGCGGGCGGTTACTTCAATAACTCGCTCTTCGACACTCGCCATAGATTCGTCTCCTCAGGGTCTCCCCAGGTTGGGACAGAAGCCGCCAGCGCACGCGCGCTGAACCACGGGCCTCGTCCCCCCACGCAGATGCCAGCCCCGTCAACCAGCCATAAGACAATGAAATAAAGGAGAGAAGGTTGATCGAGACGGCTTCAGGGCGTGACAACTGAAGCAGGGCGCCCGCACGAAGGCGTCCCACTTTCAAGGGTCTTGTTAGCGGCTCATGACCTGTCAGGCAGTTGTTCGTTGGTGGCAGCGACGATGCCGCCACGCGAACCGTTCCGCTCCGTCCTGCACGGCCGAGTGCCAATCCGATGGCTTCTGGATCTCGGCCCGCCGCGTGATCAGTTTCGTAAGTCTCGAATGCCGTGTCAAGCAAGAAGCAGTCCCGACGGGGGGCACGGCCTGCCAGGCTTTTCAGGCGAGGGTCCGGCAAGTCGTTTCACTTCCCCCAGCTTCTCAAGCCGGTTCGCGAGAGGCCAATCCCGTTGTGCGGCCCGGTCGATTCATGGGTCTGGAAGACGACCAGCCTGTGCAGGAGTGGGAGGGCGGCTAACCGCCCTCCCACTCCTGCACCTCCTTGGCTCACCCATTCTTGGTGATCGTGATCTGAGGGGCACGGGAAATCGAATTTCCCATCACTATCACCTGTCTTAAGAATTACCGCTGTCAGGAGACTCGCCATTCGAATTTGCGGAAGTCGTGGGATATAGCGAAGTTGCAGGACACTCACCTAATGGATTGCGAGGGCAGCAGTTGGGATGGCTTTGCCGGCACTTCTCAATATCTCCCATAAGGGTCTTTCGGAAACCTGAGATCAGGTCATTCATCTTCTGGCCAGTCTCTTCGCTGAGCGCAGTGAGTTCTGTTGAAATCTCTGGGTTTCTGACGGTTACGCACTGTCTTACACAGTCTTCCGTGATATTGGCCCCTTTGTGCTTCACGCGAGCGTATTGCGTCAAGTACCTGATGGCAAGGTTCTCGTAGCCTCCGTACACCTCAGCATCTTCTTCACTGCGGACCTGCCGCCGATGGTTGATAAACGTCGCCAGTTTCAGGTAGTACCGGGCGATGTTCGGCTTGAAGAGGCTCCGAAACAGCGTATTGTCGACAGTAACGTGCAGACCGAATAGACGCGGAGTCTCCCACATTGCCCCGAGTTGATTCATGAACATCGCGTAAGCGAGGGTCTCGTAATAGCGATCTGTATCCTCGGTGACCGAAGCGTCACCTTGACTGCTTTTCAGGATCGCGTCACGATAGATCCGCTCAAGATGGTCCATCGTCTTTCCTGGCAGCCATGTATCCACAGCGCGGCGGTTTTTGACCATCTCATTGCTCTGATAGCGAGCATAGAGCTGGTAAGTGTTCTGTTTCCTGAAATAGAACCACGTCGCCAGTGCACTAAGCGAAATGCCCCACATCGGGCTTAGCAGCGTACTACGAAACACCATCCAGTTAAACGCGGAGTTCTCGGATTCCAGATAGCCGAACGCTGTCGACAGGAGGCCGACAGCCAGTACAAATGGTATCGTGGCAATTACGATTGGAGAGAGAACAAAGCGACGACGGGTGGAAGAACGGGTCATGAAGTACCAGGTCGCAACCACGCTCATCCAGCACAGCCAGAGTATGGGCAGCAAGGCATTCCTGTAGGGCAGCCAATCACGGTTGAATGCAGTTCCAATACGGACGACCACAAACGAAGCTAGGGTCAATCCAACGAGAACAAGAGTCAGCACAAGAAGAGAATGTGGTATTCCCCAGCGGCGCATGTCGGTCCTCCAAGGCAAAAGTCATCATAGTCGGATTGCATGTACTCTCAAAACGCAGGGAAGAGGCAGCCAATCACAATCACACGAAGTCGCGCCCGTTTCGCGACCACGTGCTGAGCACCACACCGGATAGCCAGTGCATTGCTCCGTAGTTGGCTCGATGATACTTACAGGGGGTCCGCAAAGCAAACAGGTTCGTTGAGCGGCTTCACGGGAGGACGAAGACCGGCTTATCGTTCTCGCCGGGAGGCAGTGACGCACGACGAGGTCTTCTGCGAGGGTGATCAAGACAACCTTGCCTGGGGCCCGCGTCGTGGACATCCACGGCGCTAAGCCGCACGACCGCAAGAGGGCAATCGAGGGGGCTATGTGTGGCAAGGCGAGGGGGCGAAACGGATGGACGGCCGGAAAAATCCATCACACAAGGGTATTAGTGAGCAAATTCCACCTAGTACGTACCAACCTACTGGCGGTTGCCAGCTACGTGAAACTCAACCCCGTGTGGACGTGACTGGTCGAAAGCGTGGTAGAGTGGCGTTGGAGCAGTGCCCGAGCACACAGACGACAGCTTGGTGAAGGTCGCTCCATAGCTTGGTTGGGGACGGGCAGGGCCTGCTCCATCGCGAGCTACCTTCTCCGCCACGGAGTGCTCAACTTCGTAAGTCTCGAATGCCGCGCCAAGCAAGAATCAGTCCCGCCGGGGGGGGCGGCACACCAGGCTTTTCAGACGAAGGTCCGGCAAGTCGTTTCACTTCCCCCAGCTTCTCAAGCCGGTTCGCGAGAAGCGGATCCCGTTTGTAGCCCGCGCGATTCACAAGCGGCAACAGCCGCACAACCGTCAAGAATCGCAAGGATTCTGCCGATAGTTTACCCAGATTACCTTTCGGCATCATGACGCGGAGCACGCCGGAGCGGAACGAATGAAGATCGCATTGGCTACGGAACGTTTTGATTCCCACTGCGGCGGCATCGAGGGCTTTGCCTTCGAACTCGCCCGGCACCTTCTTCGCCTCAAGCACGAGGTGCATGTCGTGGGGCAGCACTTCTGCGAGACGAGTCGTGAGATGCCGATTGTCCCCCATCGGCTGAGGTCCGCCCGTTCTCTCTTGCGGCGCGACTCGGCGGCCGAAAAGCAGCTCCGCTCGATCGGAGCCGACATCATTCACGACATGGGGGTCACGTGCTACGCCGACGTGTTCAGCCCCCTGAACGGTTCACCTCTCGCCCAATGGCAGCGGCGCTGGGCATCGGCCTGCTGGTGGCGTCGACCGTTTGCGCGCGCCCTCGGCGGGTGGCAACGACAGTATCGCCAGCAGCTCTGCCTGGCACGCCGCCAGTTGGAAGAAAGCGATTCGATCGTCCTGGCGTCGTCCGAACGGATTGCGGAAGAGTACCACACCTTGCATGGGTTCCCGCCCGATCGAATTCGCGTGGTTCACCCCGGTGTGGACATCAAGAAGTTCTCTCCGCACGTGCGGAAACTGAAGGGCGAGACGACGCGTCGAAAGCTCGGAATCGGTTCCCAAGAGCTGTTCCTGTTGGCGTTTGAAGACGAACACGACGAGGCGTCGTGGCGTCTCCTGTTCCTTGCCGTGAAACGCTTGAACGCGAAAAGAATTCCGTCGCGTCTCGTGATCGGGGCTCGCCATTGTCGGCCTTCGGCAACTCGCATGGCCGATCGCTTTGGGGTCGCGTCGCACGTCACGCATGTAGGAACGGTTGCGGACTTGATCCCCTACTATGCTGCCGCAAACGTGCTCCTCGTCACCGCGAGGAAGGCCGTCGCAAGTCCAAGCGTTTTGGAGGCAGCCGCCTGCGGATTGCCGTCCATCACCTCCCGCGAGAACGGGAACGCTGAACTGCTCACGGACGGAACCGACGGCTTCATTCTTGCCAACTTCAGCCCTGCCGGGCTGGCGGAGCGTGTGGAAGCCATGCAGAATCCCACTCTGGCCGAGCGCATGGGTCGTGCCGCGCGACGGACGGCCATGAAGTACCCGGCCAACCGCAGCTACGATCGGGTCGTCCGACTCTACGAACAGGTCGTCCAAGCCCGGCAGAACAGTCCATCACGTGACATCTTGCAGTTGTCGCGTGATGTGTCCTCGAACGTCGCCACACGCCGGGCGGCATGACGTTCACCGGGGACTGTCCCGATTTTCACAGCGCAGGTCACAACGAAACCTCAACGAGCCGTGAAGACCGGCTTCGGCTGTATCTGGGTGGGAGACCAGAGACAACCGACTCCAGCCGGTTTCCACGGCCCGTCGAGTTCTGAAGCGGTAACGGGACTTACCGCGTTTTCGTTCAGATGGCTTCGCCGTTCACTTCGCCCGTACGGATGCGCACCGTTTGCGAAAGGTCATGGACGAAGATCTTGCCGTCACCAACCTGGCCGGTTCGCGCGGCCTGGACGATCGTGTCGATCACGCCCTGCGCCGCATCTTCGGCAACGACGACTTCCAGTTTGATCTTCGGAACCAGGTCCACGGTGTACTCGGTGCCACGGTACATTTCCGTGTGGCCTTTCTGCCGTCCAAAACCTCGCACCTCCGTCACGGTCATGCCCTGCACGCCGTGCTCGTTGAGCGCGGTCTTGACGTCTTCCAGCTTGAAGTGGCGGATGATCGCCTCGATCTTTTTCATAGGATGTCTCCTTGGGGTGGTTTCGGCACATGGCCGTGAAATGCGAGAGGTTTTGTTAAATAAAGATGTACCCTTCCTCGCCATGCTGGCTGAGGTCGAGCCCCTGAATTTCCTGTTCTTGCGAGACGCGAAGTCCCATGGTTGCATCCAGGATCTTCAGTAGAACAAACGTGACGACAATCGCCAGCCCCCACGTAATCGCGGTGGCGACAATTTGGTTAACCAGGACGGTTCCGCCCTCAATGAGTCCCACGGGGCCGCCGTCGCGAACGTCGGCAACGTGTCGGGTGGCAAACACGCCAGTGAGGATGGCTCCGATGGTGCCGCCCACGCCGTGAACGCCAAACACATCGAGGGAATCGTCGTAACCGAAGCGTGATTTAACCGCGGTACAGGCAAAAAAGCAACCGGCGCCTCCAATCAGACCGATAAGAATGCCGGAAACCGGTTGGACGAAGCCCGAGCCGGGGGTGATGCAGACGAGTCCCGCCACGAGCCCGGAACAGGCTCCCAGCAACGAAGGTTTGCCGCGCAGAACCCATTCACATATGGACCAGGCAAGGCATCCCGCGGCAGCTGCAAAATGGGTAGCCGCGAAGGCGCTGGCCGCCAGGCCGTCGGCTGCCAGGGCACTGCCGGCATTGAACCCAAACCATCCGACCCAGAGCATGGTCGCTCCGATGGCGGTGTAGGTCAGGTTATGGGGGGGCATGGGTTCGCTGCCGAATCCCAGGCGACGCCCGATCAGCAGCGCGCAGACCAGGGCCGAGATTCCGGAACTGATATGCACCACGGTTCCACCGGCAAAGTCCAAGGCCCCGCCGATTTTAAACGTTTCGTTTCCGTCACAGAGGATTCCACCGTCCCACACCCAATGGCACAAGGGGCAATAGACGAAGGTTCCCCAGAGGATCATGAAAACGACCATCGTGCTGAACTTCATGCGTTCAGCAAAGGCCCCCACAATGAGGGCCGGCGTGATAATGAAGAACATGCCCTGGAAGAGCATGTGGGTAAGACGCGGAATCGAGCCCTCCATGGGGGCCACTCCGTCAACCATCTGGACATTCCGCATAAGGAAGAACTCGCCGTTGCCCAAGAGCGGCCCGTCGCCACCAAAAGACAACGAATAACCATAAAGGGCCCAGATAACAGTCATTAAGCCCATCAAGAACACGCACTGCATCATGACGCCAAGCACGTTCTTCTTCCGCACGAGTCCCGAGTAAAACAGAGCCAGGCCGGGGGCTGTCATCATCAGCACCAGCGCCGAGCTGGTCAACATCCAGGCATGATCACCTCGATCCAAGGCCCCTTCAGCGGGCGTCTCGACCGCGAGTTCGCCACTCGGGGTCGACTCGTCCGCTCCGAATAACAGGGCTGGTGTCAAGATGGACGCGGCCACGACAAGGGCCGCACCGAGAACGCCGGGAAGCCGGCGTCTCCAATTCCGCTCATTGTTTTGTGTCATACTCCGCACCTTTCGTCACAGCTCCTTGGGGTTTTGGGCGCACCAGCGCCACGGGGTTTCAGGAAACAGCGGGTCGCAGAATCCGCTGCTAGACCAATTCGCATCGCCCGAACAGTTTGCAACTGATGTGCCAATCTGTTCAAGGAAGGCCCCAGAGGCTCTTTAAGGGGAATCCAAATAGGGACTTGCGCAAATACCAGCAAGCCCCGCAGGCCCCCCCACGCCGCCCCCGCACGCAGGCAGTGCGCACGATTTAGGCACGTGGCTTGCACGCACAGCAGCGTGCCAGAAATGTCCCGATGCCCAGTCCGATCCACGGATCGAGCAAGCAAGTCAACCTAAGACTGCGGACGGCTCCATGGAATGTCGGAACTGCCGGCCACCACGTTGGCGTAGCGGGCCAGGACGAAAAGAAGATCAGCCAACCGATTCAAATAAGCCAACAAGACCAGGGAAAGGTCTTCTGGAACCTCGCGCAGCAAGGTCACCAACCGTCGTTCCGCCCGACGGCATACTGTCCTGGCCAAGTGAAGTCGCGCCGCCAAGGGCGTTCCCCCAGGAAGAATGAAGTCACTCAGGGGGGGAAGGTTCTCACTCAAGCGATCAATGTCGCCTTCCATGACCTGTACGTTCTCTCCCCCAATAAGCGGCATTCCCAACTGGCTCGGATCCTGGGCGGAGACTTCGGCCCCAACCAGAAACAACTCGTTCTGAACACGGTAGACGATGGTATCGATTTCCGCCGGGGGTGCCTCGGATCGGGCCGCCCCGAGGATCGCACTCAGTTCGTCCAACGTTCCCAGTAACTCGATCCGCGGCATGTCCTTGCCCACTCGCGGGCCAAGGAAGAGCCCTGTTTCGCCTTGGTCGCCAGTGCGGGTGTAGATTCGTGGGGGCATATCAATCCCTTGAACGTGGGGAACAGAAGGCAGGTCCAGCAAGCCACCGTCATCGCTCCGAACCCAGCGCGTGCCTCGGATTCGTGCACATCCTACCTATCATCGCGCACCACCAGAGTATGTCAACGGGCACGGACGTCTCGCCGGAAAGTGAGAACAGGTTGTCGCCGCACCACTTTTGGGGGAAAATGCACGCACCCATCCCGGAACCACGCGCGTCGGTCTTCCAACCCCGCCAAGTCACGATTGGACCCACTATGGATCAGCAACGGCAGCACGAAGTCGTTCAGAAACTCGAAGAGATTCTCGACGAGGGCGACCGATTCGTTGCCGAATGCCACCGCGGACAAGTCGACGTTCAACCGATTGACAAGACCCGTCTCCCACCGCTCTCGGAAGAGAAGCCTGAACTCTACGGCCACTTGGCGGCGGTCAGTGAGATTCTCTCCGACGCCGGCTCGAACTTCATCCTCGTTCCCATGGTCACCCTGGCCATCATCTGCCTGATGGTCCACATGCGTTGGATCAACACGCTGCTGGGCATCGATATTGAGGCGATCCGCAGCGTGTGGGTCTACGCGACCGTCTTGACGGTGTGTTTTTTCCTTAGCGGCCAGATTGCCCTTTGGATCGAGGGCCTCGCCTATCGGCGTTATCGGGACGATCTGATTCAGCGGATTCGTGAAGCGGGCCTTTCCCGCTGGCTCTTGCTGGCCCGGATTTCCGGCGACGAAGAACTGAGCAATGTGGCCGACAAACTCAAAACCGATTGGCGCCGCTGGACGGATTCCGGCTTCGACGGCTGACAGATAGAAATGTTCGGCGTCCCTTCCATCCCGAACCCCACTGCAAGGGTCAACCAAAATCACTCCCAACCTTGGTGCAACCTCATGATTCAACGACGCTCTTCCTTCCTGGTAATTTGCCTGCTGCTCCTTCAGCCCCTTTCGGCCCGTGGGCAAGCGACCGTATCGAGCGCCCCCGCACTCGGCCCCTACGAGTACGAGGTCAAACCGGATCACGAAGGGTTCAAGATTTTCAACCCGCGGAAGGCCCCTGCCCCGGGCGCCTTGCTGCTCAAGGAAGGCGACCGCCTGGCTATCTGCGGCGATTCCATCACCGAACAGAAGAAGTACTCGCGAATCATCGAGACCTACCTGACCGCCTGCGTGCCCCAGTTGAAGATCACCGTGCGTCAGTATGGCTGGAGTGGCGAGAAGACGGACGGTTTCCTGCACCGCATGGACAAGGACTGCCTGCGATTCCATCCGACGGTCGCCACGCTATCCTACGGCATGAACGATTCTCGTTATCGGCCTTTCGACGCGACGAACGGCGAGTGGTACGAGGACCACTACACGGCCATCGTTCGCCGGTTCAAGGAAGACGGAGTCCGTGTCGTCGTGGGATCGCCCGGTTGTGCCGGCAAAATCGCCGGATGGGTCAAAAGTCGTGCGGGCACGCTCGACCAGCACAACGTGCATCTGTGCGCCCTCCGCGACATCGCCATGGAGGTTGCCGAGGAGGAAGATGTTCGCTTTGCCGACATCTTCTGGCCCATGCTGCAGGCCCAGGTTCTGGCCCCGGCCCAGCACGGCGCCACCGCGGACAAGCCCTACGAGGTGGCCGGCAAAGACGGCATCCATCCGGGTTGGGCGGGCCAGGTCATCATGGCCTGGGCCTTCCTCCGAGCCCTGGGCCTCGACGGCGACATCGGCACCGTCACCGTCGATCTCGCGGTCGGAACGGCCAGTGCGTCCGAGGGACACACGGTGGATTCCTTCACGGAGGGGAAAGTCCAACTGACGAGCGCGCGTTATCCCTTCTGCGCCCGGGGCGAACTCGACGACGATCAATCGATTCGTTCGGGAACCACGCTGGTTCCGTTTTCCGAGGATCTCAACCGTTTCGTTCTCCAAGTGAATTGCGATCCGGCCAAGCGTTATCGTGTCCAGTGGGGCGAGGCGTCTCGCGAGTACACGGGCGAGGAGTTGGCCGCGGGCATCCTGCTCGCCGCCGATTTCCCCGAGAATCCTTTCTGCGAGGCCTTCGATCGAGTCGATGCGGCCGTAGCGGCCAAGCAGGCCTTTGAAACGACGCAAGTCAAGAAGGTCTTTCACGGCTCACGAGGCCGGGAGGACTTTGAGAAGGCCGTGGCGGAAACCGAGGCCGAGCGAGCCCCGCTGGCCGAGGCCGTCGCCAAAGCGATGGTCCCCGTGACGCACACAATTCAGATCACGCCGCTTCCGTAGCATGGCTCTCTGAGCCGTGTCTGGCGCAAGAACATCCTCCCCCATTCAGCATGATTGACAGCGTTGGGTGCAATCGTTAGATTCCATCGCGCCAGACAGGACTACCCGGGGCGGCAGCCCGGCGCCGTTAGGCATGTGCCGTGGCGGAATCCGCCTCCAGAACCAACCGAGGGGAGAGTGCATCATGAGGCGAGTGGGATCGAGTCGAAAGGCAAATGAGCGGCGTTCTATCCTGGGAAAGACCCGCGTTTGCGGGTTGGAAGCGTTGGAAACGCGGGCCGCGCCGAGTGATTCACTGCTCGGCCTGCTAGCCGTGGCGTTCACATGGGGGGGGGGGCGACCACTCGTTAAACCTGTGGGGTGAAAACGACCGCGAGCTTCTCAGGGGCCTGGCTGAGCGATTGAACGGCGCCGGCAGCGATCGGGCCTATGAACAACGTTCCCTTCAGGCAATCGTCCCGGGGGATTCCGTAATGACCTTTGCTGACTCCTCGGACGACCTGGCGGCAACCGGCGGCGCGACTGCATCGGAAGCCGACTTCATCCTTGCCTGGAACGAGGCGGACCTGCCGGAGAAGTCGGACCTTCTTGGGCGGCTGTTTCCCGATTCGGTCGACACGGATTTCTTCGATCACCTTGCCCAGGCCGCCGCGGACCTGTGGGCCCATGGTGGAGACGGCTCCGCTTCCTTCGTCCCTGCCGCCAGTACGGGCGAAGACGCTGCAGCCGTCCCGGCCAGTTCGGCAGGCGCCTCGATTTCGCAGCTTTTCGACAATCTCTCGGCCGGCGGCGGCACGCCCGCCCAGTCGGGCGCGCGAGCAGAGGTCAAGCATGGGCAGATCAAGCCGCTTGATGTTTCGGAGAGTTCAAGCGGACTGACTGCCACCCTGTCGGGAGACAGTGGCGACAGTGGAGATAGTGGAGACAGCGGCGGGAGTGGCGGGAGTGGAGGCTATACGGGCAGCAGTTTCTGGTCGGGCGGCCATACGGAAATCCTCTGCAACGCCGAGCATTCGGTCCATGAGAGCGACATCACGCTCATGGATCCCGATCCCAACGACGGAATCAGCGTGTCGTACAAGCTCGTTCACGACAGCGGCGACAGCGTGATCGTTCCCTCGGCGAATTGGATCGGAGACGACGGGACAGAGATCGACATCAACATGACCCAGCAGTTCGGCAAGGAGTATGTGGATCTTGTCGTCCAATACGACGGGGTGGAATACGACGTCGAGACCCTACGTGTGATTGCTTATGACATGGATCTCGACACGACGATCCTGCACACGTTGGGTGACACGACGGGCCAATTGATCGCGGCCGATCCCGGGCAGACCGACACAAGCGAGCTGACCGTGCTCACTCTCGACGTGTCCGATTCCGAAATCTGGACCTCGTGGTCGACAGTCGTCTTCAGCGGCTATTCGCACCTCACGCTATTCGCCCAGGAGGACGCCTTGGTGGACACCACGGGCAGCGGTGGATCAGGGGGAAGTGTGCCGACTGGTTGCATGCAAATAGACGTGGGAGTGACCTACCGGCTGGCATCTGCGGGGACACTGACCCTCTACGCTCGCGGCGAGAGCGCGTGCCCTTCCTCCGGGCACTGCCAGATTACGGTGACGGGCGATCCCTTGAAGAGCGCCAGTGGCGGCACCGACAGCAACCGTTTGACGGAAGCCGACACCGACACGGTGATCGCGACGGTCTACGACCTCGACATCACTCGAGCCGGTCAGAGCATCAAGGACACCACGAGCGACGTGATGGTGGGGGAGAAGATATCGCTTGTGGGCACGCTTCTGCCGACGGACCTGCCGATCACGAGTCGATTGTGGACGGTACCGGGATTGCGTATCGAGAATTACACGCAGACCACGCAGGCCGGGACGGTGACCGCGCTCGAGGCCAGTGATTTGATCAGCAACACTGTCGATTATTACTGGATCGGCAGTGGTACGGGCTCGGAAGTGAGTTATCAGGTCATCGTCGGCGGTTTGGCTCTTGATGCCGAGGCGACGTTCAACGTCTTGCGTCCGACGGCTACGTTGACTTCGGTGACAACGAGCGACAACCCAGCCGTCGATGTGGGCAATGCGGGCTTCCTAAATGACCCATCGATAGAGCTGCATTTCGGGAGCTGTCTTTCCCCCGGAATTACTTGGTCTGCCCAAGTGACGACTCCGGCAATTGGGGCCGGGAGTATCGCGTTCATGCAGCTTGTGAATACAGAACGTTCCCTGACTCTTGATGACGCTGGAAGTACAGTTAAAACATGGTCATCAAACGGCGCATTCGTGCTTGACGTTCCAAACCCATACGGCGGCGTGGTCACACCGATTGGCAACAGTGACACCCAAGCTCATGTTGACAACGACACGCCGGGATCGATACTTCTTACTGAACAGAAGGCGAGAAGTGTTTCCGATAGTTATCGGCTCTGCCTCATGTACAAGCCGAGCGGAACTGATTCGATTTGGGTGACTCTCCGCACTCTTGATTGGAACTGGAGTGGTTCGGCCACGAAGGATTCCCAAGGAAACTGGTCGCTGGAGCCCGGTGCAACTTCCTCACAGAATCCGGCAAGCGTCGACAGCACTTCACTTCCAGAATGGGATGATTACTTCACCAATCTACAATATCAGTAGGGGAGAGTACTTTGAAAAGCGCATACGCTTCCGTTTGCAGGATTGCACTTGTGCCTTCCGTGACACTGGCGATTCTGCTAATTCTTGGAACCAGTCGCGGAGCAGAGATGGACAAGCGGCTGGCCAGCCAGCGGGGGACGCCCGCTGAGGGACAAGCGATTTCGGTCGCCTGCGACAAGACGACCTACGCGCCGGAGGAGCCCATCGTTCTGACTGTCTGCACCAAGAACGTTGGGAACGAGGACGTCCGGACCTGGAGTTCGCATCCCTTGGCCGTTTATCGCATTAAGGTCCTGTTCGCGGGCAAGGAACTCGTACCCTGGACTCGCTGCGGAAAGAAACAGCTCGATGTCTGCGGAGAGTGCTCGCGATCTACCGGAAGCCTGAAACCGGGAGAAGAGGCGTGCGTCCAACTCAACTTGAGCCGTTTGCTGGATTTCAGCCTTTCGGGGAAGTACACGATATCGGCGCAAAGGGGAGTCTGGAGCAAGTCTGACGAGGGCAAGGCGTTGACGGTCACCTCGAACACGCTTGAAATTCTCGTGGACGAGAAGCTCAAGCCCGGCGTCTTTCATCAGCGGGTCATGGTGCGGGGCGAAGGGAACGCCTCAGATGTGCCGGGAGAGGCCAAACAGTAATAGGCTGCGCAGATTTCTTCTCGCCGAACAGGAGGCCCGTCGATGACGCAAACAAGAGCAGTATTGTGCGTTCTTCTACAAACAACTCTCGTAGTCATTCTTCCGGGAATCACCTTGGCTCGCGACTACGCTTCGCCCTTGAAGGTGGACGAGGCGAAACGTGCGTGGGGAACGCCCGTGGCCAATCAGGCGATCTCGATTGTGACGGACAAGGCAGTTTACAAGCCGGAGGAGCCCATCGTCCTGGAGGCGACCTTCAAGAACGTCGGGAGTGAAGAGGTGTACGCCGTTGATGCATTTGCCTTCGACCCGTTCATGTACGAATTGAAGGTGCTGCTCCCGGACGGCACGAAGACGCCCCTCACGCTCTACGGAAAACGATTCTGCGAACGTGGGACCGAAGGGTCCTGCTGCACCTACATGCTCCAGCCCGGCGAGCAGCGGCGCACCCAGTTTGCGCTCAGCCGGCTATTCGATTTCAGCCGCTCGGGCAAATACGCGATTTCGGTGAAGAAGACCGTGTTCACGAAAAGCATGCCCAAGGTGGAGTCGAACACGGTGGAAATCACCATCGAAGATGTCGGAATGCCCTGCAAGAGGGTCAAGGAGAATGAGGCGGCCGTCGAACTGCCCAAGGAGTTCTTGCAATCTGTCGATGCCCTCGTTGAACAACTCACGTCGCATCAGCGCACATTTGGCGAACTGAGAAAACGTCGCGAGGTCGTGGAACTCGCGCTCTTGCAGGTAATGCAGTCAGAAGACGATAGCCCTAGGGTCAACCGCCGCAAGGCAGAAGCCATGCGGTTGCTGGCAGTCTATGGAGGGCCGGCGGCATGGCCGCATCTGGTCAGACAATTCGATTTCGTTGAACGAGTGGGTGATGCTTCCGAGGATCCGCTTGGGCTGTTTCCTGCCGCGTCGGCGATTGCACGCATCGGCAAGCCGGCGCTCAACGAGTTGATTCGTTCCTGTTCGGCTTGGGAATCGGAGCATCAATTCCACTTGGCGGCCTGGATGCTGAAGAGCTACTATCGCGACGACGAGCAGGTGGGGCTCTTTCGCTTAAATCGGATGCTCGAGAAGCAAGAGAAGCTCAATCATCCAAGCAAGGGTTTTGTCGCGGCACTGAAGAGACTCATTGCGAAGTACGAATGGCTGGAGCTCGACAACTTTGAGCATGCTCCAAGACCGCCAAAGAGAATCGCGGAGAAATAGCAACGCCACGTGCCGTACTACGAGCAACCTATCATGGCAACGTTCATGACTGCGCCGTATATACGACGGAGGATACTCCTTTTCGCCCTCCTGAGCTGCGTTCCAAGCAGCGCACGCGTGTATTGTGGCGAGAGTTCTCGCGATACAACTCCGACTGATCCACTGGTGGTGCAGATCGAACAGGAAGATCCTGTCGACTTGAGCGGTTTCAATCGCCTCGAAGCAAGGCAACGCCGCACGATTGCGGTGCTAATGAGGAGGTTGCGCACGGAGCCGCACAGCGTTCAGACTAACCAGTGCATGGCTCGCTCCATTGAACTGCTGGGGTTGTATCGCGCCCCTGAGGCTGCGCGGGATCTCGCCCAACGATTCGACTTTGTCGAAGAAGGTTGGCGAGCCGAGGAAGATCCTCTGAATCCGTACCCGGCGGCGCGGGCAATCATTAGTATCGGCAGACCTGCCATTGACCAGTTGATTCGTGCGTGTTCGACGTGGGATTCCGAACACCAGTTCCATCTGGCGGCGTGGATCCTGAAGGAATACTATCAAGACGAAGAGGATGTCGGACTCTACCGTCTTAATCGTGCTCTGCGCCAGGCCGAGGACTGGCGGGATAGGAACGAGAGTTTGACTCGAAACCTCAAACGTCTCATTGCCAAGTACGAATGGGTGAAACTCGACAACTTCGAGCATGCTCCAAGACCGCCCAAGAAGACCGCAGAGAAATAGCAACGTCACGTGCCACGTTGGACTCGGTCGACTCGCTCGTCGAACGGGTCGACTTGCTCATCATGAACTACGGCGATACGGAAGAGCCGGACACTCACATTCATCCGGCTCTTGAACCGCATTTTTCCAAGCGGCGAGCCGAATCGGAGGGAGAGCGGGAACGTCCGGAATGAACGGAATCAGGGCATGACGTGGGCGGGCGATTGGAACACACGCGGAGTCATCATCGAGCCAACAATGCAGTATCTACCCACATTCGGCAAACTCGCAGCCGTCTTTCTGCTGCTCTGCGTGGCTTCTGGGCCATTCGGGACGCTGTCTTATGGCCAGATCTACGTGAACGAGTTCCGGCCGGGACCTTCCGCGCCCCGTGGTTTCAAGCCGGGAGTCAATGTTGACGCGTCGGGCTTGAATCTGGAAGACTCCTTCTTCGGAGGCGTAGACTTGTCCGGCGCGAGCTTTCGCGGCAGCAACTTGCGGAACGCTCACTTCTGCCAGATCGATTCTCGCCGTGGGCCTAAGATCAACGACCCGCCCGCCTCGTTCGAGGGAGCCGACCTCCGCGGCGCGGCGTGGGATGGCTACGACTATCGATGGCTGCAGACTTGCGACTTCCACGATGCTCGAATCGAAGGTATGATGCGTGGCCACTATTTCCGTTTCGAACGGCAATTCCTCAGTCCCGAACAGATCCGGTCCACGAAGAGTTTCAAGCTCAAAAGCCTGTCCGGGTTCTTTCTGTTGGGAGGCTCGCTCAGAGGAGAAGAGCGTCCTGAAGATCCGGAGAACTGGACCAAGATCGGGGAGGCTGGTTTCAACAAGAAGGTCGTTTTGGACCTGGAGGGATTCGATCTATCCAATACCGCTTTTAGAACAGGTGATTTCACGGGCAGCAAGTTTACCGACGCGTATATCCGCGGAGCAACGTTCAGCGCCGCACGCATCCAATACGACCAGATTGCGTCAACCTTGTCATGGCGTGGACGAACGCTCGATAACAGTTTCCTGCCCACGCCGCTGGCGATTACCCTTAAGTACATTGACTGTTCCGGGTGGGATTTCTCCCGGCGAAATCTGCGCGGTTCCAAATTCGAATGGGTCGACTTGACCGGCGCCAACTTCCATCGCGCGAATCTGCGCGAAGTGAAGTTCTTCAAGTGCGAGTTCGGCGGCGCCGACTTGTCCGAATCGGATCTGCGAAACGCGACGATCGTCTTGGCGGGGCCCGACAGGGCGGCGAGTATCGCCGACAGCGACGTGCGAGGGGCGGAACTCTTGGCCGTCAGTCAAGATCAGCTTTCCTCGACCGCAAGTTACAAGAGGGGCGACCTTTCGGGGATTAAGTTCCGCATGGACCTGGAGGGAATGGACCTCTCCTGCCAAGTTCTGGTCGACTGCGTTTTTTCCAGCAGCAATCTCAAGAACACAGATTTCACAGACGCCGTCATCTCCGGCTGTACCTTCCGTGAATTCAGCCCGGAGCACGTGCCCAGCGTCGACCAGATCAAGTCCACCTGGAACTACAAGCACGACCGCATGGAGGGAATTGTCCTGCCTGAGGAAGTCGCGGAGGCGTTGGGGCGGGAGGAGGAGAACGCTTCACACGCGTCGGAAGAAGTCAAACAGGAATAGCGACGTCACGTGCCTTCATCCAATCGCCGCATCCTTGCCGCGCTCTACCACTCCTACATCGACACTTCCAGCGGCGCCGCGATCTCGTTGCGGGATATGCTCGAAGCGCTTGCGCGGCGCGATTGGCAGGTCCGCGTGTTCTGCGGGCCGGGGCTTGATTTTGAGGGCGGCGTCTCCAATCGGCAATTGCTCGAAGACCAGGGGATTCCCTTCGAGATCTACGACGGACACGCTCGCGGCGAAGACTACTCGGTCTCTATGTTCCGCAAGAACGGCGTCGATTGCGGCCTCTATCTGCCCAGCCGTCCGGGCCGGGAGCCGGCTCGGGCCGCGGGCGAGAATTTTCTTCAGAGCTATGAGGAATTGCTCGATTCCTGGCGACCCGAGGTGGTCGTCACCTACGGCGGCTCCTGGCTGGCGGGGCCGCTGCTGCAGATGGCCAGGCAGCGGAGCGTTCGAACCGTCTTCTACCTCTGCAACTTCGCCTATTCCGACGCCGCGCTGTTTGACCAGGTGGATACGACGGTGGGCCTCTCGCAATTCCACGCCGACTGGTATCGCGACACACTGGGCATTGAATGCGTGCCGGTGTATCCACTGATCGATTGGGATCTGGTGTGCTGCGAGCCAGATTCTCAGCAACGCTATGTGACCTTTGTGAATCCCCAGCCCCACAAGGGCGTCTATGTCGTGGCCCGGATTGCCGAGGTGCTTGGGCGGGAGCGGCCCGACATTCCCCTGCTCATCGTGGAGAGCCGCGGCGCATCGCACTGGATGGTCACCGCCAACCCGGCCCTGGCCGGCGCAGGCAATCTGTTCCGGATGGGCAACACGCCCGACCCTCGCGACTACTACCGCGCGAGCCGCGTGGTTCTCATGCCGTCGGTCTGGCAGGAATCGTTCGGACGGATTGCCGCCGAGGCGATGATCAACGGCATTCCCGTGCTCGGCAGCACGCGAGGGGCCTTGCCGGAGGTGATCGGGGATCGGGAACTGCTCCTGGACATTCCCGCTCGCTACACGCCCGAGTCGAGAGAGCTTCCGAGCGCCGACGAAGTGGCCCCGTGGGTCGACGCGATCGCGAGGCTCTGGGACGACGAATCCTACTACCGCGAGGTCTCGGCGCGATGCCGTGCCCGGGCGGAACAATGGCAGCCGGAGCGGATCGCCGAGCAGTTCGTTCAGGCGATCACAACTGGGAAGGCCCTTCTGTAGGGCGGAGGCTGACAGCCCGCCCGACAAGTAGGTCACCGCTCGCCGAGCGGGACTTTGGAATGGAATATCGCTCGACAATTCAGGAGCCGTGCGGTGCCCGGCGCCTACCAGCGCGGCTGGCGCCGCGTTCTTCCCCGCGACGGGGCCCCGTCCTATTTCCCTGCAGAAGAGCTGCCAAGGTCGTGACGGAAGAGGCAGACACCATCGCATTCGGCGGCAAGGATGCCACCGCTACGGGGGGGAGAAATCGGCGGGCAACGCTCCTTATCCTTGCCAGTTTTGGAGGAGTGGGGGATATTGATGGCTGTGGTCTCGATCGGGAACAGAGAAGCCGTCTCCCGATCCCTGGCCAGCAGTGACGGAGGATTGTGGAGGGGTGCCATGGCTCTGTTTGGATGGGGAAAGTCTGCCAGGTCCACCAGGAATGGTGGGTCTTTATCCCTCGCGCAAGCGCGTCTGGAACGGGGCGAGGTGCTCCTGGGCGATCTCCATAATCTCAAGACGCGTATTGGCGAGGCTCGCTACGAAAACGACTTCACCCAAGTGAAGGCCACGTTCCTGAAACAGGAATACGAGGTCGCCGCCGCCCATCTCGAGGAAATCAAGGACACGTATACGGCAGCCCAAACGCGAACGCTGACCCGAGATCCCAAGGCCAAGGGGATCCCGAGGAAAGAAGCCCGGGGCCTCGTGGAGCGGCAGACCGCGATTCGCGAAATCCTGAAGTGTTTCAACGAGGTGATCCAGGGGCTCCATCGGAAGGTGGAGAGAGAGTCCAAGAAGCAGGTGGGCAGGCGTCAGCCCAAGCGCGGCGTCAGCGTGGCCGGCCTCCCGGAAGAGTTCGTCCGCCAGTTCACAGAGGCCCCCAATGCCGCGTCGAAGGCGGCGCTGGTTAACCGGTTCTTCTGCGCCCTCTCTGTCAACACGACTGGAGACGTGAAGCCGTCGACCCTGTATGCCCGTCGGGGCCAGGGCGAACTGGCCGTGCTGATGACGGCCGACCGCTTTCCGACCAGCACGGTGATTCCGATCTCCGACGCCCTGACGGGACGCTCGCTCAAACCGTTGGGCATGCAGGACTTTCTCCAACTCGGCAAGGAGCGGACCCTCGTCCAGCTGCAATCGCGACAGCGGGGAGACTCGCCGAAAAAGGACGACGCTTCGCCCACAAGCGGGGAGCCGGGGCTTCGCTTCACCTCGCTCGACCTGACGGACTTCAACCAGTTGGTGCTGGCTGCCGATCAGAGCGGTCTCATGTCGAGTGTCGCCTTGAGCAATGCGCGGGATCAGCACTTTCGCCAGCAGCACTACCAACACGCGTTCGGAACCGTCGAGCGGGCTTACCAGGAGTTTCAGACCAAGGCCGCTCAGCGGATGACCCGATTGCGTCAGGAAGAGCAGGCCTACAAACGGGGCCGTCTCAAAATGAGCCCCCGCGAGTGGCAGGAGAAACAACGCCAGGACTCGGCCCAGACGCAGCGAGTCGAGCGGGCACGAAAACACTTCAAACTGGTGCTCGACGGACTGCGAATTCTGCACCTGCAACAGCAACGCGAGAACGCGTGAAGAAGGCTGGAGGTTCCTGACGCGAGGTCGACTGTAAGCCCAGCCCCCAGGCTCACGCCTGGGGCTACAATCGTATCGCACCGCTGCGCGGCGGCACGAATTGGACGCAACAAGAATGACCGCACGTTTCCGAGTGGTTCTACAGGTCAGGGCTCATTCCCAGCCGGGCTGCCCTCTGTTCCTATCCCCCGACCCCTGAACGCTGGCCCCCCGCATTCCCCCTCCCCGGCCCTCCCCCTCGCTCGCTACGCTCGCTGGGGAGGGAGTTGTTACAGGCTGAAGCCTGGACTCCAACAATCCTGAACCCTGAAACCTATCCCCTGCTTCCTGAACCCTGAACCCTATCCCCTGTTTCCCGAACCCTGCCCCCTTACTGCGCTGCCGAACGGGTTCCTTCGGGTGAGCCGCCGATGGGCTCTTTGTCGGGCAGAGGGCGACCGGCCGTTTCGAAGCCAAGAGCAAAGAGCTCCTCTTTGATCCGACGGAAATCCTGAAAACTCTCGCCGTAGGTCCAGACCGTGATCGTCGTGTCACGAGGCAGTGAACTCAGACGCTGGCGAAAACGCGAGTTCGCCCCCAGGGCCTCATCCACGGATTCCCCCAGAACACTCGACGTGGGAACCAGCGTCCATCGCCGAAGCTGAGGGTACTGCCCGACCGCGCCCGTAGCCATCGCCTCCTCGGGGTCGATCGTCCGCAGTTCGATCGTGTAGCGCAAACGGAAACCGCCAAAAGGCCCCACGGTATCCGTGAACTCCGGCACGGAATAGAGTTGTGAAAGCTTGCTGCGGGCGTCGTGCTTGAACTCTTCCAGGAGCTGTTCGAGGGGAATCCAGACAACATGGTGGTTCTTGAGCTGAAAATGGGCCTCCCGTCCCCGCACCGTCTTGGCCAAGGGGGTCGGCAGGGCTTTGAGTTGAACACTCCTGGGACGGCTCGCCTCAATCTGCGTTTCGAGGCTCTCCAGTTGTGCCAGGCGTGTTTCAGCCTCCGCCACCTGGCGGCTCAGATCGAACTGGCTTTGCGTTTGCGAATCAAGCTTCTCACGCCGCTTCTGGACCTTGCGACGCATGGCCTCGGCGGCCGTGGCCAGGACCATCCGCTCTCGATCCCGAGCCTTGGCAAGGGTCTCGATCTCGTCGATCTGCCGATTCAAGGCCATCAACTCGGTTTGGCGAGCCTCCGTATCGCGTCGCTGGGCATTGAATTCTTCCTGTAGGGCTTCCAACTCGGCGTCGGGCCTGGCCTCTTCGTTCTCGGGCCGGTAATTCTTGGCCCGCACTCCCGTCACCATGACGAGAATGATCAAGATCCCCACGATATTCGAAACGATATCGAGGAAGGAATCGTGGCCAGGTGTGGAATCGGTATGCCGCATGGTTCAAATGACGGAGGAGATGAGGCCGAAGACCGAAGGCTGAAGACTGAAGGACGGAAAGGCAGGGGGTCTTGCCACTTCGAGCCTAGAAATAGGTGAGGGCCAGAGCAATCGAGGCCAGGTGAAGCAGAACGAGCGTGATTCCGATAACCAGGCCGCCCTGCTGCCGGGCCGCCTGCGGTTGCTGGTGTTCGATGGGGATCCCTTTTCGAGCCATTCCGATCTCCTGTTCTGAATCGATGCCGCTTCCAATGCACGGAGGTTCTCTGTCACTACAGCCTCTAGTCTCCAGCCTCCAGCCTTCAATTCACTAACGAACGACGGGAAGCTGCCCGACACGTTTGACCAACAACCCGCTATCTCGAAGCAGGGTCTCCAGGTCGGCAACACGCCGAGCCGCGTCGGGGGCCGCGTAAACGTTCAACACGGGGCGCCAATACATTCCTCGTCCGGCCCTGCCCCAGCCTTCCATATAATCCCACACCGTCGACACAAAACTGTCGATCGAGGCTTCTGTACTTTGCTCAAGCTCAATCGGCTTGGGCGAGCCCAGCCCCGCCTCGGGGACGATCACCAGCTGATCGGAATGGCATTCCAGCCTGATCGGCCGAGTGATCGCCACCGCCGTCTGGTTTGCATCGGGGAGGCCCCAGTTTCGTCCGCGGGTTTCGGCCAGGCTTTGCGTGGCCGTGAAATTCAATCCCGGCGAGGGGTCGCCGCATTCGCCAGCCGTCGCGCCGGCCTGGCCCGTTGTGGAGTCGCCGTTGCTGGCCCCGCGGGAGCCGCCGCTTGAGCCCTCGGAGCCGAACCCCAACTGACTCGACGACGTCTGCGACGAGGCATCGCTTCCGCGCGACTGGCCACCGTAGATCGCTGTCCCGGGAGATGCACTCCTGCCAGCCCCCGGCTGGTGGAACCTGCTGCCGCCGGTTTCGGTTCCCGCCGGATTACCGCCGAGACGCGCACCCGGGTTTGTGCCGCCCGAGGTGCCACCATATTGGTCGCCGGAGCCGCCGCCATATTGGCTACCCAACCGCCCCTGAGAGCCGCTCGGCTGCAGACCGAACGACGAAGTTGTACTCCGGTCGCCGCCCCCGCTGCGACTTTGGAGCCCGCCCCGATGGGGCGTCACCGTGTAGACGGGTCGATCCCCGCCGCCGAAGCGGCTGGGCGCCGCGGCGATCAAACGCTGCTGCCGTCGCCTCGCCGGCTCGATCGCTTTCACAATGGTTTGCTGGAGCATCAGGTCGGAAGGCGGAAAATCAAGTTGCCAATCCTCGCCGATCAGTTCGTATCCATAGGCCGTCCCCCAGGACTTCATGGCGGCACGGCCCGCGTAGAAGTAGCCGATTCCCGAGGGGCGAACGAGGAGCAGGGGATAGGGTTCTTCCTCCTCGCTGCCTACCGCCTGCTGGGCCGTAAGGTATTCGCGAACGGCGCGGAGCGCCACGTCGAGGGGATTGCCCGCATCGAGAGAGCCCTGGAAATCGCTGGCATGAAAAACCACGCCTTCGGGCTGCAACACGAGCCCGCTGCCGCGGCACTCGAGGTAGATAGGACGCCGTTTGGTACCGTGGGGGCCCTCGTAGGGCACAATGCTGTAGGCGGGCTTGCGTCCTGCCGCTTCCACCTTGGCCAGTTCTACTTCCCGCTCCTGCTGCCGAATCTTGGCCTCCAGGTCGGCCAGTTCCGATTCGGCGGCCTGACGGGTCGATTCCTTCCCTTCTTCAAGTTGGTCGAACTGCTTCCAAGCCGTTTCCAGGGCGTCGATTTGGCGTCGGAGTTCACCCGCGTGGTCCTCGATCTGGCCCAGCTTGAACCGGGCGTTGTCCAGGTCCTTGTTGGTTGCCTCGCGCGACTGGTCCATCTGCGAGGCAAGAAGTCGAGCCATCTCCAGTTCCCGCCCGATCTTCTCACGTTCCTCTTGGAAATCGGGAGCGTCGGGAACGGAGGCCTGGAGCCGGGCTTGCCGGGCAAGCACCACGAGTAACAGAATCAGCGACCCCATCGTGCAGATCAGCACGGCAAGAAACGGGAAGAGCGACACGGGACCTCCCGAGCCGTCTCTCCGTCGCGATTTCTTCGCCGCGGACCTTCTCATGCAGCATGTCCTTTGCGAGTCTCCGGTTGCAGCGCCACGGGAGCAGACAGGTTGGAGTTGTCGCCAAGCCTTGCATTGAGCAAATGGATGGCAGCGGCCAGACTCATGACGGTCTGTTCAAAGTTCTTCGCACCGGCCAGCGCGCCGAGATTGCGGTTCAACTGGCTCTCGAGGTTGGCAATCGTGCCAACGGCCTCGATGGCCCGGTTCAGAGTGTCGGCCTGCCGCGTCATGCCCTGTTGCAAAGCCGCCGCCGAAGCGCCGCTCTCCTGAAGTGTCTGCTGGATCTCTTGCCACTGCTGGGTGACCGTGTGAAGGGAATGTTGCCAGGCATCGATCTGCTGCAGAACGGTTTGTTCGTGCGACTGGAGAATTGCCTCCAGAGACTTTCGCACGGCCGCCAACTGGCCGTCGGGCGTGTCGGGAAGTCGTTCGAAACGCCCGAGCAGTTCCTCGGCCACCCGCTCGTTCACGTCCTCCAGAAGGCCCTGCTCGTAGCGTGCCACGGCGAACTGTCCGAAGAACAGAACGATGGAAAGCGCCAAGGCCACCGCAGTCGTGTCGAAGGCGATCGTCAGGCTGGCCATGACCTCCGGAAGCGACGTGTCGAGCGCCTGGGGCGACAGCTTGCCCATAGCCAGGGCGATCCCGATTACCGTTCCCAGGAAGCCGAGAATCGGGATGGCCCAGATAATCAGGCGCACCAGCCCGTAGGATTCGTGAGCCCGTTCCAGGTCTTCGTCAGCGAGGTATTTCAGTTCGTCGTCAAGTTTCTCAGCCGAACCGGCACGGTGAACGTGGAGGAGACCCTTTCGCACGCGGGTGACATACACGTGAGCCTGTCGGGCCAGCGGAAGATGGCTGAGAACCGTCAGGAGGGTCGAGGCCTCTGTGGCGGGCATACCCCCGGCCGCTGCCCTTGGCAGAAGGGGTTCGTCGGATTGGCCTTTCTGGAACAGGATATCGAGGGCTTTGAGCAGCAGGGCGGCCATACCGACCATGAACATCCCTGTCTCGACATACTCGACCGGGTGCTTGGCGAAGTAGCGAAGCACAAAGGGATTGGTCAGGAGCCCCTGAGACCAAAGCAGATGGAACCCGGTGTAGGCCAGACCACCCCACAGAACGGGGGAACGTAAAAGCGTGGACGTCGGGCGTGGGTTCTCGGTCACGGCAGGATACCCCAAAGTTCCAATGGAAAGCAGGCGACAAACGGGCGCGCACTATGCTCAAAATCGGCATAACCGGCAAGGTCAATGAAGCAAATCGCCGGCTGGCACGATTCGCCGCCCACGCCGGAGAATCCGGACAACCGTCAGAGATTGCCAAAAGTGACTCCCCCAGGAAAGCCGATGAACTCAGTGTCCGCCACTGAAAGGCGTCCAAGACGCCTGAGCACTGGAAGTGGACGTTAAAGAACGGACGATCGGGTCACCATGACCAGGGTCTCGCAAGCCGTTGCGGCAGGTTGGATAGACCTTCGGGTTGGTCCACCTCACCTTGGTGATCGATCCCGTTCAATAAAGAGGGAAACGTGCTATTGGACGTTTGAGCCCCGAAAGCGGGCACTCGTCGCACCAGTGAGTCGCCAGGAAGGGAAATCTGTAGCACGTTCCCAGGGGGGAAACAGTCCGGGTCCACCGAATTCGTTCGGTGCCCGGACTGTGTTATTTCTTGGGCACACGATAAGTGGCCGAACAGTGGGGGGTCTCCCAGAACCGGACCTCGACCACGGGAAAACCCGCGTTGACCCCAAAGTCGGCGATTAGCTTCGCCAGATTTTCAGCGGTGGGATTCTCATCGATCAGCACCAGCGGCTCGTTGGCTTCTCGCAAGGCGTCGACCAAGGGATCATCCTGGCGCAGGATCATGCGATGATCGAGTTCGTCATCGATCCACTTCTGAATAACTCGCTTGATATCCGCAAAATCGAGGACCATTCCCAGCCCGTCGAGCGAGGGAGCCTCCAGCGTGATCAGCACCTTGCCGTTGTGTCCGTGAAGATTCTTGCACTTCCCGTCATAGTCGAGCAGTCGGTGGCCGTAGCAGAAGTCGATCTCGCGGGTGACCTGGAACATGGTGGGGGTGCGGCAGGCGGATGAAAGAAATCTACCAGTTAGACGCTCTAGGATAGGAGAAAGACGTGGAGATATGGAGCAGAATTGTGCTGGACATGGTTGGCGAGTTCGCCGCTCCATATCTCCACGTCTTTCTCCTATCCTACCGTTGCGGGTGTCGTTCGCCTACAGGTACGTCAAAACGGGAATGAACAGTCGATGAGAGTACGAAACAGCAAGTCGCCGCAGATATCACCGCTGCGCGAGGTTTCGCACTCTCATCGACCGTCCAGCCCCATTTGTGCGTCTAACTGGTAGATTTCTTTCATCCGAGTGCCTGAATTCGCCTCATGAAGAGTGGGGATCGGATACGTAGTCGGTCGGGTCGGCTAACCCCGCCTGGTGGAAGGCTTGCCGCCGTTCCAGGCACTTGTTGCACCGCCCGCAGTGCAATTGTTGCCGGGGAGCCACGCAGGAAAAGGTCCATTGGAGCGGCAACCCCCGTCCGGATCGCATGACTTCCAGTTTGGACGAAGTCCGAAAGGGCAGGTGAATCCGCAATTGCGCGTCGAGTGCCGTGTTCAGCGCCCCGCCAAACAGGGCAAAGAACTCGGGCTTGGCGTCGGCAAAAGGGCTTGTCCCAAGCACCCCCAAGGCCAAGTCCTCGATCCCCCCCTTCCGGCACCAGAGAGCCGCCTTGATCAGAAGCAGGGCGTTCCGCCCCGGCAGATACACCGAATGATCGTCGTCAGTAACGGGAACATCCTCGCCCGTCAGGCTCCAGTGGCCTTGATAGACATCGTCCAAGGGGACCTGCAGGACAACGAGGGGTAACACCGCCTCGCTCGCCAATTCCGACAGAAACCGGCGAAGGTAGCTCAATTCCGCCCTTTGCCAGATGAGTCCGGAATCGACGTAGAGGGGCAGGACCGAGTGCCCCTGGCGCAGGAGACTTCCCAGAAGGATGCAGCTATCGAGACCCCCACTCAGGAGCAAACCGATTGTCGACGTCTTTGGCAAAGGATCCATGCTGCATGGGATGACCTTGAGATCACCCGCCCGAAAACTCGTCGTAACTTCAGCCAGAATACGATTTTAGAGGACCCCGACAGGGAGGGGAAGGCCGGCGACCGAGCCTTCTGGATGAGACACCGGACCCCAGGCCGAGAGAGCCACTCGCGAGGCCCCCCTCGGTAGTCCCGCTTCCACCGTTAACTCAAGCTGCTCTTGCGGTTTCGGCAGCCCAGGAGTACACTCCCCCGGCTTCGGGATATGCCCAGGCGTGGCGTGAAGACCGGCCACCGGACCGGGAGGCCCGCAGACTGCGTGGCTGACTCATAAGTTGCTTATTTACTTACAGTTACCGATGTCACAGAAGCGACAGGATCAAGCCTCTCCCCAGTGGTAAACAGGATTGATTGTCAGGCGACGATTGCTGCTTTTGAAGACGGCCTGTGCCAGTCGAGCAGGTATTTCCAGGAGGCGAACAGGGCAACGGAATCCGTTTCCCCCTCCCGAGCTGAATTTTCTTGCAATGGAATGTGGGCTCTTTACAATTAGTTTTAGGGTCCCATTTTGCCTAGGTCCTAGAAATTAGGGTGCATGGATGCGAAGCACGGTACTTGGGATCGTATTGGTTGCAGGTTTGGTCGCGGTGGCGATGGGCGCCATGCCCTCCTCGGCGCAAACGACTCCTCCAGGGGTTGCTTTGGGTCGGATCGCCGCGGCGAGCAACCAGATGATTGTCGAATCGACGGTTGTTGACGGAAACTACCAGCAAGTCGTGGTGGTGGACCCGAAACAGAAGACCCTGGCGGTCTATCACGTCGAGTTGGCAACCGGCGCCGTCGAACTTCGTTCGGTGCGGAACATCACCTGGGACCTGCAGATGACCCATTACAACGGCAAGAATCCTTTGCCGTTCGAGATCCAATCCCAACTGGAGCACCGGTGAGGTTTGGTCGGCCCGCGGGACGGGAACCCGGGCGCGACAGCCTGCCTGGGAGAGCCACATGTCTCAGTTTTACGACATTGCGAAAGCGGCCGAAGTCCTCGGTCTGAAACCAGCCGACGTCCAGCTTCTGCGCGAGCAGAACAAACTCCGCGGTTTTCGTGACGGAGCCAGCTGGAAATTCAAGGTCGACGACGTCCAGAACTATCTGGCCGAATCGATCAAGACAAAACACGCGGCAGAAGCGGAGGACGAAGATCTCGTGCTCGGCGGCAGCGACCTGGAAATCGGAACGCAGAGCAGCGACCTCGAACTCGGCGCCGGCAGCAGCGATCTCGAACTGGGAGCCGGCAGCAGCGACCTCCAGCTTGGCGGCAGCGACCTGGAATTGGGCGCTGGCAGCAGTGATTTGCAGATGGGAGCTGGAAGCAGCGACCTCGAACTCGGAGCCGGCAGCAGCGACCTCGAGCTTGGCGCGGGGAGCAGCGACCTCGAAGTTGGAGATGGCAGCAGCGATCTTGAACTTACGGAAACCGAGTTCGAGATGGCCGGCAGTAGCGACATCGACCTTGGGAGCGAAGGCAAAGGTCCGAGCGGCTCGGACCTCGAACTGGACCTGACCTTGGACCAGGACGTCTCCCTTGGAGAAAGCGACATCGCCCTCGCGTCGGAAGAGAAGGCCGGAGACGGCAGCGACGTGGAAGTCGGCGCCGACGTGTTGGACGACGAGGACCTTGTGCTCGGCGGAAGTGGAGCCGGCAGCGACGTGACCATCGGCGGCGACAGCGGGATTTCCCTCGTCGATCCGGCCGACAGCGGATTGTCGCTCGAAGAACCTCTGGATTTGACCAGCGACGACGAATCGCTCGAATTGGGCGAAGACGACATGCTGACCTTGGAGGAGACCGACGCCGAAGCGGCGGAAGTGCAAACCGAGGACGAGTTCATGCTCACGCCCCTGGAAGAGGTGGGCGATGAGGAGAGCGGGTCCCAGGTGATTGCCCTGGATATGGAAGACGAATCGGCCGTTGCGGCCGCCGCCCCCGCCATGCTCGACGAGGATTTCGGTGCGGCCGCGCCGGTTGGCTTCGAAGCCGTGGAAGAGGCCCCAATGGACATGGCGGCCATGTCGATGGCGGCCAGTGCCGCCCCCGTCGCGGCCGGGGCGCCCACCCTTCAGGAAGCCCCCTATTCGGGATTGCTGGTATGGCTCGGCCTGTTCCCATGCACCCTGTTTCTCGCTCTCGCCGGCGTCATGTCCTATGACATCGTTCGAAACATGTGGAACTGGGACGGAGCAATGACCATCAACAGCTCGATCCTTGATATGCTCAAGGGCGTGCTGTTTTAAGGCCGGTGCAACAGCAAGTGTCGTTGTTCGCTCCGCGAACAAATGCCTTTTCGCTGAGCGAAAAGCGACTTTGAGCAACTTATTCCTACCCCGATCCTCAATATCGGGGCAGGAAACCATGGATTGGTTGAAGAGGTTCCTCTCAAACATGTGAGAGGAACCGAGGATTCGAAAGGAGTCGAATCATGGCGGCGCAACGTTTCAGCCTGGCTTTTTCCCTTCTGGCGCTTCTCGCCTCCGCCCCAGGTTGCCTGGTCCCCGCCGGAAAGGCAAATTCCCTCGCCACGCAGAATCGCGCCCTGTCCGAACAGAACGAGGCGCTCGCGGCCCAGTTGGAAAACCTCAAGGTCCATTCCGACAACATCGAGGGACTCCTGATGCGGACCGAGGAAGACCTGGCCCTCATGGAGAGCCAGTCCGGAATTGACCGCAAACGGCTGGAAACCTACCGATCCCAGAAAACCGACCGGACGGCATCGGCCGATCCCGTGCCCGGCGTAACGCCTCGCACGGAGATGCAACTGGCTCGAATTTCCAAACGCTACGGCAATCTGGCATTCGCCTCCGGGGCCGGGGCCACCAAGCTGGACTCCGACATCCTCTTCGATGAAGGCGACGATGCCTTGAAACCGGGCGCCGGTCAGGTCCTCCGCAACCTGGCCACCCTGCTCGACTCGAAAGATGGGCAAGACCTGAAAGTGCTCCTCGTGGGCCACACGGATAGTCAGAAAGTGGCCAGGAAGCCGGCCCGAGATCGATTTGACGACAATTTCCACCTGAGCACCGCCCGAGCGCGTCGCGTGGCCGAGGCCTTGCGGAAGTTGGGCGTCGCGGACGAACGGATCGGAATTGCCGGCTACGCCGACCATCAGCCGGTTGCCCCCAACACGTCCGAAGAAGATCGCCGGAAGAATCGCCGAGTCGAGATCTTCGTGATGGCCCAAGAGGTTCCCGTGGTCGGGTGGACCGAATCGACGCCAAACCTCTATTGAGTTGGAAGGCGAGTCCAACTCGCACCCCGACAAGGCAGGTGTCCAAGCCCCAACGACTTAGCGAAAGAGCCTCCCCTCTCCAGCGTCCCTTTCTCTTAACTCACTGCCACTCTGGCGGTATAATTGGCAGAGCGGCTTACGGCCGTGACTGAACCGGCGCCCACGCGCACCCGGCGACAAAGCGTTGAAGCCAAGCGCCACCCGCCTACGCCCTTCCCACTCCCCTGCTGACCGAGTCGAGGCAGAGAGGCCCTGACAAGACGTGCCAGTCTCCCCTGGAATTGGAGACAGCCCCGTGGTCTTGTGAGCGGGTCCGAGACAACGCCTTCTCGCGTCCGACCCGAAAACGGCCCCCATGGCACGCCCCAAGCTCAGCTCGAAGAACCAGTCCTTGCCGGTTCGATGGATGCTCCTCCTCTATGAAGGTTTCGCCTCCCTTGTCCTGGCGGTGGTCCTTCTCCTGCTGTTGGCAGCGGTCCTGGCCTGGGCCACGTTCCTCGAGCGCGACTACGGCACCGAGGCCGTCCATTTTGCCGTCTACGGCGCCTGGTGGTTCGCGACCCTTCTTGGCCTGTTGGGCATCAACGTGTTGTGTGCGGCGTTGATTCGCTTCCCTTGGCGGCGTTACCAAACAGGTTTCCTGGTCACCCATGCCGGAATTCTCGTCCTCCTGGTCGGGTGCATCTACAGCGCCGCGAGCGGAATCGACGCCCAGTTGCCGTTGTTCGAAGGCGGCATCGGACATACGGCCTACAAGCGTACCCGCCATTTCGAGCTGAAGATTCTCTCGGATGAAACGGACACGAACTCCTATCGCGTGATGGACATCCCCTTCGCCTCGGGTCCCTTCAATTGGAGTGACTACGGGAGCAAGCCTTTCTTCCCGTGGCACGTGGGACATCGGGATCGCGGCAAGATCTGCGACCAGGACGGCATCAAGTTGGAAGTGCTGGACTATTTCCGTGATTGGAGCAGTTCCCAGGCCAAACCGCTCGTCCTTCGGGCGGCCGTGTCCGAACCGGGCTCGGATCAGCTTGGAACGTTCGAGGACGTGACCTTGGCTCCTCGCACGATGGGAATGGGCTCGGGTGGCCCCCGGTTTTCCGCAGACGCAAAACGGCTGGACGGCGGCGTTCGCTTCAGTTACCGGCTCGCGACAGGCGACGTGGAATCGGAGGCTTTTCGGTTGACCGGACCGGAGGGCGATCTGGGAAAGCAGGGCCAAATCGCGATCTACGCCCGGGGCGACGTGTTTCGCTTCCAGGTCGACGATCTCCAACCGGGCCAACGCAAGGAACTGGGTTCGACCGGCTACACCGTCGAATTCGTGGGGATGACGTCTGCCTTTCTGGGGCTGGAACTGCGGCTCCTTCCACCCCACGGTGAAGCGCAGACGATGATCCTCTTCGCCGAAACCCCCGAATTCAACGTGCAGGCGCCGGACTACGGAATTTTTGGCAATTACTGGCTCGATGCGGATAGCCCGCTCGCGGCCGAGGTGGCCGATTCGGCCGAATCCCTCCACAACCCCAAAGAACCCCGCATCGACCTCCTGCAGACGAGCAATGGGAAGTTGCTTTGTCGCGTATGGCAATCGCCCAAGCTGGAACCGGCCAGGGAGTTGAATCCGGAAGAACAGGTTGACGTCGCGTCTGGGCGTACGGCGCGGTCCATTCGATTCTATGTGGACTCGTATGAGCCGTGCGATCATTCGGGGAAGGTCTTCTCCGCAAAGTCTTTTGACAAGAAATCGTCCGCGACCGAACCTCTTGTCTTGGTGCGGCTTACGGTCGACGGCACGGCCGAGGAGTTCTGGTTGGAAGGCCGGTATCTGGGCGCGATGAAAATGCCTCCCAGCGACCTGCAACAGCGCATCGTGATCGGAAAGGATCGGCGCGTGCAAATCACGCTGGTTCCCGATTCGGTCGACGTGGGATTCCACGTGTACCTCGACAAGTTCCAGCGGAAACTGGATCCCGGTTCGAGCATGGCCTCCCACTATTCGAGCCTGGTGGATTTCGTGACCGTGAAAACCGACCCGGACACGAAAGAGGAGGAGTGCGACGAAACAATCGAAGAAGGCGTTTTGATCACGCTCAACGAGCCGATCACCCGCATCGACCCGGAGACGGGCCGGTCGTTCCGAATCTATCAGGAGAGCTTCCGGGGCCCGTTCAAGCCCGGGGCCGACGACGGCATGTACGACATGCGGCTCGGTGGTCGCGTCCTTCGGGGAGAGACGATGCCCCGAGACGAGTTGTTCATCTCCTTCCTTACGGTGAACCACGACCCGGGACGAGGGCTGAAGTACTTCGGCTGCATGATGATCGTTGCCGGGATCGCTACAATGTTCTACATGAAAGCCTATTTCTTCGCGCGGCGGAGCAGCGGCCGCAGCGAGGTTCCTGGATAGAGGTATGTTATGCCGTTTCCCTACACGCCACCGGGAACGTCACCCCGACGCTCGCGGGGCGCAAGTGTTGTTTCTGCAAACTGGCCAACAGTCCGTATCCGCGGACGACGCCTTCTGCTGACCTTGTCGCTTCTGCTGACGAGCCTCTTCGCATTCGGCTCCATGGCCTCGGGGGAAGAGCCAGGTGGGGTGGACTTTTCCGCCTGGCAACGGCTCCCCGTTTTCCACAACGGGCGGATGATGCCCCTCAACACCTACGCACGTCTCACCGTCGAGGACGTTTGCGGCGGTCGGACCAACCCGCGTCTGAGCCTGGAGGGCGTGTCGGAAGAGACGCAGAAAAGCCCGGAGTTTGCGGAGACCCAGAAGCTGTTTCCCCAGGGAAGGCGAAAATTCACCGCCGCCGAGCTCCTCTTCAGTTGGACCGTGGAACCCGAGCGTTGGGAGTATGTTCCCTTCCTGATCGCGGAACATGAATCGCTCCGGGAGAAGATCCTCGGCGTGCCCGTGCTGTCTGCCGAAGGAAAGCACCTGAAGTACGTTTCTCCCCACGACGTGGATAGTGCGAACGATTTCTGGAACGCCGTCCGGGCACTTTCCAAAAAGCATCGCGAAGCAGGCGGGAAGAAACTCAAACTGACGAGCCGGGAGGTGGCGATCAACGAACTCTACGGAGCCTACGTGACCTATCGCCAGGTTTCCTTCGATCCGTTTAGCGAACCGTCGAACACCTTCCTCGGCGCCATGGTCGCGGTCAAGGAGAAGTGGAACTCGTCGGCTTCTGCCTGGACAGAGGCTCGAAGCAGTCTCGCACTCGTCGCACGGGATACCTACGGCGATCAGTTTGCCGGGCAGTTCGAGGCCGTGCAAGGAAGTCTCGCTGCCATCGACGAGGAATTGCAGAAGAGCGAGAAGGAATTCGACCTTCGCAAGCTCGAAGGCATGCTGACCGAAGCCATGGCCCAGGCCAGCGAACTGGCCGCAGCGGCCGAACTCGGAATGCAGGAAGTTTTCGCTCACGATGCTCCTCCCATGGCCTCGGAAGCGCAATGGAGACAGATCCGCAACGCCTCGCACATCGTTGCGAGCGGTTCGGCCGGTCTGGTCCTGGCCTTGAAGCAGGCCCAATTGGCCCTCTTCGACAGCCGGAAAACCATCCGCGTGCTGCCGGCCTTGAATCCGGCCGCTTTAGAAAAGAACCGCGACCCCGACGACGAGGCCCAACCCTGGTTGAGCCTTCAGACGGTCCTGTTCAGTAGCGACGACGTGTACCGCTGCGTTTTGTGGCCCGATCTGCCGGAAGGAAACTCCGAGCCAATCTCACCCGGTCCCGGAGAAACGCGTCTCTCCCTGCTCGAGCGTCTCGCCAACGAGGGCAATTCGGCCCGAACGGAACGGCTAGCCTTTACCGAAGCCGCGACCGCCTACACGGACCGCGACGCAAGTGATCGCGGGGCGCGCTTCAACGGGGCGATGGCCCGGTTTGCCGATGAAATTCGCGCCCTCGGCGAATCCGTCGAACCGTTCCGAGCCGAACTCGTCATGCGTGATGCCGATGCCGACCTGATCGAACTGACGGCCTATCCGCCTCCCGGCGCAACCGAGGCGGAGGTCCGCTACTACCAGCTCGACCCCTTCAAGTGGTCGTGGGTCGTGAGCTTCCTTTCCCTATGCTGTCTGGCGGCCGCTTTTGGGCCGATCCGGGCCCCCATGTACTGGCTCGGCGTGCTCCTGCTGATCGTCGGCCAGACCTTCTCGGTCATCGGATTCGCCATGCGGACCTACATCACGGGCTGGGCGCCGGTGACGAACATGTTCGAAACGGTGGTCTTCGTGGCCCTGGTAACGGCCATTTTGGGGCTTTGGTTCACCCTTGCCCCGTTGTTTGGCCCAGCAGCCCGCCGTGCCTGGCAAATGACCGCGATTCCCCTGGCTCCGGCGCCGGAAAAGCTTGAGGAAAACGACCTGGGAATGACGGTCGTCCGCGGGCTCGTCACACTCCCCCGCCTGGTCTTGGTCGGCGCTGTCTTCTACGTGCTGACCCAGATCTCCTATGGGGAAGGAACGGGTTATGCGATCGTTCGACTGGCTCCGCGAGGCAATTCAATCAACGACTTCGTGGTCTGGATCGTGGGACTGTCCATGCTGGCCATTGCCCTCTGGCTGGTTCCTCGTCTGGTTCTCACAGCGGTGCTCGGTGTGATCGCATGGCCGTGGACGCTGATGAAATCGGGCCTCGCGTCTCCCATGCAGAAGGTCATGGAGCGAAAGGCGTTTGCCCTCGTGGGAGCGGGGACGGCGTGCGGCGTGGGCCTGATCGCCTACTACGCACCTGTTTGGGATTCCAATATCAATCCGCTCATGCCGGTCCTTCGCGACAACTTCTGGCTGACGCTCCACGTGCTGACGATTACGGCCAGCTACGGAGCCGGGTTCCTGGCCTGGGGCTTGGGAATCACGGCCATGGCCTACTACATGTTCGGACGCTATCGGGACCCGCTTGCACCGCCGGCGGAGGTCGTGGCCCAGGGGCACCGTCCGGCTCACGACTACAAGGCGCCCGCCGAGTCATTCCGGCGCCGGGTTCCCGAGCAATGCGTCAGCCTGTCCGGCTATGTCTACCGGGCGGTCCAGGTGGCCGTGGTGCTCCTGGCGGCGGGGACGATTCTCGGCGGCCTGTGGGCCGACGTTTCGTGGGGGCGGTTCTGGGGCTGGGACTCGAAGGAGGTCTGGGCCCTGATCTCGCTGCTGATCTACGTAGGCATCCTCCATTTCCGTTTCCTCGGCGTGTTCCGCGATTTCGCCCTCGCCGCGGGGGCTGTCTTCGGCATCACCTCGATTGTGATGGCCTGGTGGGGAGTGAACTTCTTCTTCGGCACCGGGATGCACAGCTACGGCAGCGGAGAAGGCGGAGGCTTGTTCGTCCTCGGCTTTGTCGTATTCAACACCCTTGTCGTTACCTTCGCGACCGTTCGCTTTTTGACCGAGACGGGCGTGCCTGTCACTCCGGTGATCCCGCCCTCTCAACTCGTCGGCAAGCCCGCGAGCGGTTCGCAGGGATGATTCAGTAGGAGTAGCGAAGGACCGCGACGAAGAAGCAGCCGGAGCCTGCCAGAACACACAAGTGCCAGACAAAATGGGCATAGGGAATTCGGTCGGCAACATAGAGTGCCACGCCGCCCGTGTAGGCGATGCCCCCCACCACCATCCAGACGAATCCCGCCCTGGGCAGTTGGACCCAAAGGGGATGGATGGCGATAAGAACGAGCCACCCCATGGCCAGGTAGAGGTAGGTGGAAATGGCTCGTGCACGCTTCTTGTTGACCATTTCCAGGGCGAGCCCGGTAATCGCCAGCCCCCAAACCACGCCAAAAAGGCTCCATCCCCAGGGCCCGCGGAGCGCGCCCAGGGTGAAGGGCGTGTAGGTGCCCGCGATCAGCAAGTAGATGGCCCCGTGGTCGAAATGCCGGACGATCCGCTTCGCTCGTCCGGGCGGCAGGGCGTGGTAGAGGGTGGAAGCCAGGTAGAGGGCGATCATCGTGGCCGAAAAGATACTCGCCGCCACGATCTCGGCAGGCCCCCCCTGCCCTACCGCTGCCACGATCAGAACGGGCGTGGCGGCAATCGCCCCCAAAAGGCCGATGCCGTGACTGACGCTGTTGGCGATCTCTTCGCCTTGCGATTGCTCGCGTGATTTCTCCGTGGAAATGGGATTACTCCTTCGAATTGAAACCGATTGCCTCATCCGATGCTTCAGGCGGTGTTGGTTCCGCGGGAGGGTGGGCGTGGCCCGTGACCAGTTTGACCAGCACGGGTAGAACAACGAGATTGCCGATTAAACCCCCGAGCATGGAAAGGCTCACGAGGGCGCCGAAGTAAACGGTCGGCACGAATCGGCTCGTGCAAAGGATGGTGAAGCCGACGATCAGGGCCAGAGTGGAGAACACGACGGCCCGCCCCACGGTCTGCTGAACCGCGGCAAGGGCCTCGTCCACACTCGCGCCGCGCTGGCGCGTGCGCCGGAAGTCGGTCAGGTAGTGGATCGACGAATCGATGGAAAGCCCCACGGAAACGGCGGCGATCATGGCGGCGCCCATGTTGATCTTCAGTTCCAGCCAGCCCATCATGCCCGTGACAATGAAGATCGGCAGCACGTTGGGAACCAGGGCGATCGTGGCCAATGCCGGACTACGCAGCGCAACGAACATCATCAGCCAGATCGCCACAGCGGCAATGCAGAAGGCAGACCACTGGTCGCGCAAGATGCTCTCGATCAGGTGGGCCAGCAGGACATAGAAGCCCGTGACTTCCGCATCCGGTTGGTCTTCCTGGGCGGGAAACTCCTCGCGGGTAATTCGCTCGACTTGAGCGATCACGGCTCGTTTGACCGACGCGGGCTGCCGTTCGTAGGATCGCAACATGATGCGAAACAGGTGCCGGCCGGGCTGCTGGGGATCTTCCCCTTCGAGCGCTTCCTGGAGGGCGGGCATCTTTCTTGCAAAGTGCCGCCAGGCACTGCCCACCGACACGTTGCGGCGCATCGTCGAACGGATTCGACTGGGATCGTTCGGCATGGCCGCCAGGACGCCGTCCACGCGGCTCAAGACCTTGGTGAGCCCCGGCGAGGTCCCCCCGGAAGGGTCCGTAATCACAACCTCGCTGCGAAGGCGGTCTTCGAGTCGGCAAAGGCGGCTCTGGTACTGCCAGTCGGGGGCTTCGGGGCCGGGCAGCACGATGTCCCACACACCGGCGCCTCCTAGGTTCGTTTCGACAAATTCGTAGGAGCGGACGATGGGCGTGTCGGCGCGAAAGTTCTTCGTGAAATCGCTCTCCAACTCCAGTCGCGTCATGCCCGACGCCGCCGCGACGGCCAGGACCAGGATCAACGCGCCGAGCAGTTTGGGGCGGAGCTGAACAAGCCGGACCGTTCGGGCAAGGAAATTCTCGAGATACCGCTCCCCCCAGGCCCGCTTGGGGTCGGGATCGGCTCGCCCCATGAGCACCAAACCGGGCACGACCAACACGACACTTGCGAAGACCATGACGGTGCCGAGAGCCATCATCAGTCCGAAATCACGAACCGGGGCGACCTTGGCGACCAGCAGCGAAGCAAAGCCGGCGGCCGTGGTGGCACACGACCAGAAAACCGGTGCGGCAAGTAGTCCGGCTGTGCGGGAAAGGGATTCGCGGGGAGGAAGCGACTCCTGCCGAGCCTCCCGAAATCGCACGATCACGTGGATCACCGTGGCCACGCCCACCACGGTAACCACGGCCGTGAGCATGGAACTGACCATGCTCATCTGCACGCCGCTGCCTACCAGGGTCGCTCGGGTGAGCACGATCGCGAGTTGCACCACGGCAACCGGCACAAGGACCCAGCGGAGGCTCCGGAAACACACGATAATCACGGCGGCCAGCAACAGGGTGGACGCCCAGGCCAGGCGACGGCCGTCCTGTTCCACGTAGCGAAAGCCGTCCGAGACCATGACCGGTTCGCCCGCCAGCATACCCGGCGCCAGGGGCTTGGGTAGGCTGGTCATCACCTGGCGCATCTCGGCGATCACTTGCTGACGGGGAACGGCCGCTTCAGATTCCGGTTCGAGGATGCAGACCACGGCGGCCACGCGTCCGTCGGCCGAATGGGTATAGCCCTCGAAGAGCTTTCGAGCCCGGACGGCCTGCCAGGTGTCTTCGACGATCCGATCCTCAAGGGGCTGATCGATGCTGATCACGCCGGCCACGCCTTCGATGTCCTCCAGGCGGCGGCTCACCTCGGCCACACGATGGATCCCACTTGCGTCCGGCTTGAACAGGTCGGCGTCGGCGTAGACGGCCAACACCACCTCGTTGCCCCCGAAAGCCCGTTTCAGCCGATGATAGGGAGCGATCAGCGGATCATCGGCTGCAAACATGCTGTCGATGGACCGGTCGAACTCGAGATTCCTGGCCGGGAAAAACGCCGCGGCCGCAGCCACCAAGGCGAGCCCCAGCAAGGGAGTTCGCCAGGCAATCAGGCGGTCGATGACGCGTTGGCAGAAGGCGGACATGACTTGAAGACAAAGGGGCGGGAACGATACGAAGCGGTTGGCATATCCGTGTGTGGATGCCAGAAACGAATTATACGGGAAGAGGGGGCGGGATTCTTGGGGGGCAGAGACGGGGGTGTGCCTAAAGCGTTGGGAGGCAAGGAGTAGGAACTTTTGGAGTGGCCGGAAGTTGGGACTTTTGGGGGCGGGGAGTTTTGCAACGTGTTTGGGGTGTGTTGCAAAATCCTGGGCGACGACATAGAACGTAAACCATTTACACAAAAGGCTTTATGAATTTCGCCGAGAACGCAACTTGGGGTAGTTAATTGGAGGGGCGTTGCAAAATGGGAGTGAGGGTGAAGGCCTTTTGTTGGTGACGCAACACCGACGATTTTCCGATTGGGGCCGTTGAAATGGAGGGCGGGGCGCGGAAAATCATCGGTGCCAAGCGGGTGATTTGCCTCGCCAATTCCTCGATATTGGGAGTGAGGTGTATAGTCGTCTTCCTGCCCCCATCTTCAGGGTATTGCGATAAATGCCGAAGACGCCAAAATGTACATTTGAACACATTTGAGCAGGCATCTGTTGTGAGTGATTGGCGTCGATGTACCCCCGATCACTTGGTATACTTCCGTACCAGGAATATTGAAAACTCCGATCCATGGATGAACGGAACCTGAATTATATCAAACAGTTAGAGGGACTCGGCTTCTACGTGAATGGTCGCCCGGCGGCCGGTACACTTGAAGCCGATACCCTTCGTGCTGCGCGAAAGTCCGGAACGGATGCTCAACATATCGACCGCTCGTTCAAGTACGGTTCCGTCCTTGATGAAAGCAAGCTGGGCATAAGCGACGTATTCGAGCTCGACGGATCGCCGTGCATCTATTTCAAGAGCGTTGCAGCCGACCCCTCGGATGAGCAGCTCGCCAATTGGCATAAGGCTGCGTGGAACCACGGTTTGGCCCGCATGTTGTGGATCTGCACCCCCACGCAGATCCGCATCTTCAACGCTTTCGCGCCTCCTCCCGAAGATACTGCCGGCCTCAAGTCTCGGGATGTCCTTCTCTTCGAATCGGTTGCCGACCAACTCGAAGAGATGAAATCGAACCTTCTGGCCAGAGACAGCATCGAGTCGGGCGAGTTCTGGTTCGGACCGATCGGCAAGCGAATCCGGCGCAAGACGCGCATCGACGAACAACTTGCGGAAGACCTTACCCTTGCGGCGAAGAAACTTGGCCAGCTCGGTCTGGCCGGCGTCCAAGCGCACCGTCTGCTCCTGCGGACGGTCTTCATCGCCTACCTGGAAGCAAAGGGAGTGCTACCCGACGAGTTGTTTGACGGGCTGGAAGCGGACACCTTTGAGGAGGTTCTTTCGGGGGTGGCCAAGACCCGGACGTTCTTCGCCCGGATGGCAGGTGCATTTAACGGCGACCTCTTCCCACCCCCACCGCGTGAGGCTTCACTTTCGAAAGAGCTAACGAGAGAGCGTCTACGAATCCCGCAGTGCATTCTTGCTCGCACGGACCTTACGACGCTGCAGCAGAGTTTCAAGTTCTGGCGTTACGATTTCAGCGTCATTCCAATCGAACTGATTAGTTCGATCTATGAGAAGTTCATCCACACTGCCTCACCCCGCGAGGCCGCTGCGAGAGGCACACACTACACTCCGGTCAATGTCGTCGACTTCCTGCTCACCCAGGTATTTGATGACGGCTTGTTTGGCAGCGAATTGTCTCCTGAAGCCAAGGTTCTGGATCTGTCGTGCGGTTCGGGAGTGTTTCTCGTCGAGTCGCTTCGCCGGCTCATTGCCAAACGGCTGGCCGCCGGTGAGAAGCATACGCGGGACTTGGTGCGGGATGTGCTCTACAACCAAGTCTATGGCGTGGACATCGAGGAAACGGCCGTCGAGATTGCAGCGTTCAGCCTTTGCCTGACGGCGTTTGAACTCGACCCGGTGCCAAACTCCCACCATCAGCTCAAGTTCAAGCATGAGCTCAAGGGACGCACGCTGTTTGTTGGCGATGCGTTCGATCCTGACGGGACGTTTCACCGCAATCAGGCCTTCGCTGATAAGCAGTTCGACGTTGTTGTGGGAAACCCGCCCTGGACGCGTCCTAAAGGCAAGCGATCCGTAACTCCGAGCGGTGAGCAACGTTACCTAGAGTACTGCCGAAATCGAGAACCAACTCCGGTTACTCTGCCATTCAAGAATCCTCCAGACCAAGCGTTCGTTTGGCGATCGCGAGATTTTGCCCGACGCAACGCCCGTATCGGCATGGTTCTGGAAGGAAAACGATTCTTCAGTCAGGAAGATCAATCGCTGCGATCTAAACAAGACCTGCTCAGGTCGTTTGAGCCGGCTCTGTTGGTAAATCTTGCTGCCATGCACGATCAGAAGCTGTTCCCCTCAGCAAAACAGCCGGCAGTGATTCTGGTAGCAGCAAATCGAGAATCAAACGACCGTGCGTCTTTCCCCTTCGTATCAGTCGAATTTGCACGCCCGTTTCGCAATCATGGCATTCTCCAGATCGGGCCGGAGAACGTCCAACGGCTTTCGATCTCATTGGCAGCCACTAATGCCTATGCCCTCAAAGTGGCATCGTGGGGATCGGCGCGCGACATGGCCCTTGTCGATCGGCTGATTGAGAATTGTGATGCTCTGGAGGCATTTCTCGCAGAACACGAAATGGAAATGCACCAGGGGTACATCGAGGGAACGGTCAAGAATCGCACACGGGAGGTCCCTCCCGAACTCCACGGCTTACCGTGCCTTACCGGTGGCGGGATGTTCCCATTCGAAGTGACAGTCGACGAGTTGCCTCCATTTGAAGCGGACTATCTTCAATGGCCGCGTGCTGCGGAAGTTTACCGCGGTCCGCTTGTCCTTGCCGCAAGTGCTCTTCGCGGAAACAGGATCGTTGCGGCCTATTGTCACAATGACATGGTCTACTCACTGTCTCAGTTTGGGGTCTCTTTCGCCAAGGGCAAGCGTTCGCTTGCTCCCTATCTCAACGCAGTTCTGAATTCGTCGCTCGCCACTTATTTCGTCTTTCTTACCGCAACAAAATGGGGGCTGGAAAAGTACGAAATCCTCGAAAATGACGTCCTTCGCCTGCCAATTCCTCGCCTTGAACAAGCAACAGCACGGGACGTTGACGACATTTGTGATCTCGAACGTGAATTGCGCAAGTCGGCTCGTAACGATCGCTACGACACATCCCTTGTTGCCGAATTGGACAAAGCCGTCTTCAAGCTCTACGGCCTTGATCGTTTTGAACAGGTCCTCGTGGAAGACATGGTCAATCACACGATCGACCTGCAACGAAACCACGAGAAGTCCGAGACTCTCCTGAGACCGTCCGTCACGGAATGCCGCAAGTACGCCGAACACGTCATTGCCGTGATTCAGCCGTTCCTGGAAATGAGAAAGAAACGCCGGCTCGTGGCCGACGTACTCGACGCCAATGCACCGCTGCAAGTCGTGCGATTCACGATTATGCGCGCGTCTGGCAATGGAAGACCGAATGTGGGGGTCGAGAAAGTCGCCGATCTGAACGCCGTGCTGAATGACGTGGCGAGGAACCTCGACGAAGAGATTTCGCGGGGCATTCACACACGTCGTCACCTGCGTGTCTACTCTGGAGACTCGATCTACGTCGTCAAACCTTCCCAACGGAGATTCTGGACACGCTCTGCCGGATTGAATGACGGCGACGCGATTCTCAAGGACCTGCTGACGAGAGGCGGTGGTGAGTGACTTCAAGGCACGGATAGGCGTGGGGGCGTTGAACTCGTCCACGGCCAATCAGATTATCGAAGACGTCGTCGCAACGGTGCTTGATATTGCGGTGACGGCATGGCCACGGGTCTGTGGCAGCAAGCGAGTTTGCCCGAACGATCATGAGGACGATATTACCGACCAACTTCGCTGGGAAATGGTGGCGGAGAAGAGGCGTCGAGAACCGCAGCCGCAGATTCGTATTGAACGAGAGACCCAGCGAGACGATCCGGAAAAGCGGCATCCGACCGGGCTCATCGATATTCACATCGCCTACAGCTTCGACGAAACATGCTACTTCGCCATGGAGTGCAAGAAGGTCACCGACCGCCATAAGACGCCTGCCGACCACTACATCCAGGAAGGTGTGTGCCGATTCAGCAGCGGCAAGTACAGCCCCGGACACCCTTACGGGGCGATGGTTGGATTCGTAACCGAGGGAACAGCCGAAGATGCGGCAGCTTACCTGGGACCGAGGCTCGTCGCATTTGACAGAAAGGCGACGAAGCTTCGGACAAGTTGGGGGTGGCAAACCGAGAAGCGATTCGGCCCGGTTCCTCATCTCCATTCAACGAAGCACGGGCAAGCCGGCACGAGGAATACGATGCTCCTGCTTCATCTGTTTCTGCCGTTTGTGACTCAGGCCTGATAGTTCTTCTCCAACCCTTCGCCGCCCCAAGGCCGCTCAATCAGAGGAACGCCTGGCACGCTCTACGGATTGGGGACCTCAAGGAGGAGTTCGAATTGCTGGTCGTCGCGGGTGAAGGGGATGCGGATTTCGATCCGGGCTTCGGCGGTCGTAGAGCGGCCGTCTTTGCGGTAGGGATTGTGGGGCAGGACTGGCCAGTGGAGGCTGGCCTCGGCGGGTAATTGCAGGCGGAAGCCGGCGTAGGTCAACGAGCCGGCTAAGCCTTCTGCCGAGAGGCTGATCGGATCGTCGCCGAGCGTGAAGGACTTGCCGGTACGCGTCGTCAATGTCTCACCCGGCTTGGGCAACAAGGTGAGATGAGCCGCTGTGGGCAATTCGGATTTGCCGGCGGCGGCGATCCGGTAGACCAGCGTCTGCTCGTCTCGAACCTCCACTTCGATCCGGCACGTCTTGGGTCCGTAAACGAGTTCCAAGCCCAAATGAGGGTCGGTCCGCAGGGCGACCTTTTCCGGCACGTGAACCAGTTCGCCCTTGGGCAGGAAATCGGGCGAGGTATCGCCGGGTGTGTGGGCCAGCAACGCCATGTCGCCCACGGTGAAGTTGCTCCAGGCGGGCTGCAGCTTGGTGTTCCCTCCGCCCAGGATAAGGCCGAGTCGCTCGTGGTAGACACTCACGAAGTTCTGACGGTCCTGAATCCATCGCGATTTGGAGATCGGGGTGACGTAGGCTGACATGCAAATGAACCACGGCCCGACCTTCTGCGTGGCAGCCAGGTCGACACCGCCTTCGGTCAACACGAAGGGTGGTGCATCCTTCCCCGCTTCAATCTCCTGAACCGGGCCTTCCTCGCCGTAGAGCAGAAGCGACGCGATCAGATCGGTATTCAGCCGATCGATGCCCAGTTGGGTCCACTGGTTCTGGAGATAGGCTCGGCCCGATGGCGTGAAGGTGAAACCCACGTTGCCCGGCTCGATCGTGCCGTGGTAGGGATTCCGCTGATCGATCGTCTCGACGGCCTGTCCGCCCGGATAGGTGAAGTGCTGGTGGAAGGCGGCCGCCTTCTCCAGGCAAGGCAAAACGCTCGCATCGCCGGAAGCCGCGTAGTAGGTTCCAAGGGCGTCTACATAGACGAAATCGTAACGAACGACGGGTCCGCCGCCTTCCGACCAGTAGCCGGCCTCGGACTGGGCTGCCGCCACCTTCTGCATGAACTCGGCGGCCTGGCGGCACCACTGGGGACGATCCAACGTCTTGCCGGCCACGTAGAGGCCCATGGCGTGGTGGGTCGGAATGTTGTGAACGCTACCGAGTTGGGTTTTGCTGATGCCCGTGTATCCCAGGATCAAAGCATCGGCCCATTTCTTGCGGGCTTCTTCCGGCATTTGATCGGCGATCAACTGGAAGGTGCGAACCCAGCGCGAGTAGGTCCACGGCATCCAGATCTTCCCCCACGTGCTGCCGTCCTTCTTCGCAAAGATCCACTGGCCCCGCTCGTCCATGTTCTCCAACAGGGGATCGCCCGCCTTGACAATCACGGCGAGCAGTTTGGGGTCGTGATAGTACGGGTTCGCGTCGGCCTTGGTCGTGTAGGCAACGGCCAGCGGATACATGGGATGCTGGTCGCGGCAGATCCAGATCCCCGAGCTGAAGCGTCCCGTGGCCGGGTCAAAGGACTTGAGGATCTGCGGCACCTCGGTTGCGAGCCGATTCGTGAGTGGCGTCTTGTACTCGAGATCGCTCCCCAGGGCAGACGTGCAGACGGTCAGTAGCAGCGCAAGCGAGGTATTTCGCATCGTGTCCCCCATTCGTAGCTGTGCAGTACCGGTGCCTCTTCTCTGAGCCGTCCCACAACGCACAACATTTAGCACAACCGCTCTGCGTGCAGACGTAGCAAAGTCAGAAACTCTGCCAGGTTCGTCAGTCCTTCTGCCTCTTCCCATTCGGAAGCGGACAACGCCTGGCCGGAATCCTGGCGGTCCAACAGGGACTGCAGGCGATCGGCAACCGCCTTCGGGAGGTGGAAATGGGGCAAGTCGGCCGGTAGATCGATGTTGATGGTTACGGTCATGGGAATCTCCGAACCTGATTCGTCGATCATTGTACCCCGATCCGTGGAGGAAGGGGACAGGTCCATGTTTTCGGGCGGCGCATGTTCGCCAAAGCGCCCTGCTGACCGAAAAATGGACCAGTCCCCAGAACTTCGCAGCACTCATGCCTACGGATGGGCCGTGCCGGTGTTGACGACGGGCTGGGTGTGGCGATCGCTGCAGAGAACGACGAGGAGGTTGGAGACCATGGCCGCCTTGCGCTCTTCGTCCAGTTGGATGATCTTGTCCTTCGACAGGTGGTCCAGGGCCATCTCGACCATGCCCACGGCCCCCTCAACGATCTTGGTTCGGGCGGCCACGACGGCCTGCGCCTGCTGACGTTGGAGCATGGCGGCCGCAATCTCCGGAGCGTAGGCCAGGTGGCTGATGCGGGCCTCGATCACTTCCACACCGGCCTTCTCCAGCCGCTCCTGGATGTCGTGCTTGAGTTGGTCGCAGATGTCGGGCGTGTTGCCGCGGAGGGAGATGTCGTCGTCGTGGCTGTCGTAGGGATGCCGGCTCGCCAGGTTTCGCAATGCGGCCTCGCTCTGGACGGCTACGAAATCCTCATAGTCGTCGACCTCGAAGAGGGCTTCCGCCGTATTGACCACCCGCCAGACGACCACGGCCGAGATCTCGATCGGATTGCCGTCCTTGTCGTTTACCTTCGAGGGCCGGCCGGCGGAACGGGTCTTGTGCTGGACGATATGCCCCTGGGCGTCCTTCTGTTCGGGCGTGGTGATCGAGCCCGTTTCGAAGTTGCGCACCCGGAGCGAGATCTTCCGCTTGGAGAAGAACGGATTGACCCAGTAGAAGCCGCTTTTCGTGATCGATCCTCGGTAGTCTCCAAACAGGAGCAACACGCGGGCATCGTTGGGGGCCACTGCCTGGAAGCCGAAGAGCGTGAGCAACCCGGCGATCCCGGCCACCACCCCCACGAACAACAGGACGAGGATTTCTCCGACCACCCCGATAATGAAGGCCGTCGGCGCCGTCACGATCAGTGCGAGCGCAACGATCAGCGGAAACCAACCCGACATGGGCTTGTAGACTCTCTCTTCGATCATCGCGGAATCTCCACTTGGCAAAGGACTTACGTGACGGGAGCGGGCTCCACTACTATAGGTTCTTCGCCAGGGTGGCGCCGATCTTGGGGGAGTTGGGGGGCGTCGAGGTGGGATGCTGCCAACCGAGGCGGATCGACCAACATAATCGACGGCAGTATTCGCGCTTATTGGACGGCCATTCATGGTCGTTGTCCGCCGCAGGCGGTACCAGGCCCGTCGTTTACGACGGGTCACGTGGTCTAACCTCGGACCCGTCCTCTCCTTCCATCCGCCGCCTCCGGCGGCGGATGGAAGGAGAGGACGAGCTATCGAGCTCACGAACCCGTGCTAAAGCACGGGCCTTGTAGGACAAGAACCGTAAACGGCCCTGTTGATACCGTTCGATTTGCGGCCCCAGGGCTCATCACGGCGGAGCGTGATGGCTACTGTCTTCGGAATCGTCGTCGGAGATGAATTGGGCGAGTTGATCCAGGATGGCGTCCTGTTGGGAGAGGATTGCGTAGTGGTCTTCGTCCTCATAGACGTGGATCCGAACGTCGTAGCCTGTCTGCCGGAGGATCCTGGCAGTGCCCTCGACGAAGTTGCAGGGGATGCGCAAGTCGTCGCGCCCGTGAAGAAAAAGGAGCCGAAGACTGTCTTTCTGCGTGGCGAACTCGGGGGTTCCGAAAAGATTGTCCTCCGTGATCGGCGAGACGTAGATCAGGCCGCGATAGAGCCCAGGCGCGAGAACGGCTGCCCGAGTCACGCCGACGGCGCCTTGGGAATAGCCCATGAGGAAGACCCGATTGGCATCGATCGGCAGTGTGGCGATCGCCTCGCGGGTGACATCCACAATAAACTCCGCACTGCCTTCCTTCTCCCAGAAGCCCATGCCGTGGAGAAAGACGAGGCAGGGGAAACGCTGGGCGGAGTCGGCGTCGGGCAGGAAAACGTAGTAGTGCCCGTTGCGGAAGTCCAGGTGCAGCAGGTCTCGACAGGCCGGTCCAATGGCCGACCCGAGGTTTCGAAACTCCGGATCGTTTTCCATCTGTTCGTAGGCCGGCAGCACCAGCCGGCGCATCCGCCGCCCTTTGGCGGAATTGACGTAGGGATCGCCGAAGGGCAGAAGGGTCAACCCCACGGAGACCTGGTCGACCTCGGGAATAACGTTCAACGGGGCAAAGCGGTGAAAGCGGTTCGCCCCGCCCAGGTACGCATTGCGTACGCGCGTGTTCTCGGCGCCGCCGTCAGGAGCCAAAACCAACGGACCGCCGGCAAGGAGAACGGCCGGCACAAGGAGCAGGAGAAGCACTCGCGCCCGGCGAGCTTTGAACCAGGGCCGGTTCCAAGAGCCCACGACAAGGTACAAGGCCCCGCCAGCCAACAGGGCGTTCAAGCCGATGCACCGGCCTTTCCAGGTGACGCTGAACGCGGCGAACAACAGGCCGACTGCCAGCAGGCTGACGATGGGCACGCCGCAGGCAATTCGGAGGAGGCTGAAGAAGAGCCGTTGGCCAAATCCGCGTCGCCGGGTTGGTGCATCGATTTCCGGTGTGTCCATGGTTCGTCTCGACGTCCGCTGATCGCGGAAGGGACCGGTTCCAGGGCCTCTGAAACTGATCCTAATGGGATTCGGCAATCTCTACAACGATTGGGCGATAAGGGGGAATTTGCGTTGCCGCCATCCCTTGCTGATTGCGGACGGACCGGGCTTCTTTCCCCGGCCATTTGGGCAGGGTATACTGGGCGTCGACTTCCATTTTTGCCGGAAAGGATCCTTCATGAGCTTCAACATCAATCGTCGACGTTTCCTGCAAACCGCGTCCGCCGCCCTGGCCATGTCGACCCTCGGGGCCGAGGGCATGGACATCCTCAACGGCAAGCCCAAGCGGGTGGGCCTGATCGGGACGGGGTGGTACGGCAAGAGCGATCTTTGCCGGCTGATCCAGGTCGCGCCGGTCGACGTTGTCTCGCTCTGCGACGTGGACACGAACATGGTGGACGGCGCGGCGAAGCTGATCAGCGAGCGGCAGAAGTCGGGCAAGAGGCCGCGGACGTACACGGACTATCGCAAGATGCTGGCCGAGAAGGATCTGGACATCGTTCTGATCGGCAGCCCGGACCACTGGCACGCCCTGCAGATGATCGACGCCGTGAAGGCCGGGGCCCATGTCTACGTGCAGAAGCCGATCAGCGTGGACGTGATGGAAGGCGAAGCGATGCTCGCCGCCGCCAGGAAATACAACCGCGTCGTCCAGGTGGGCACCCAACGGAAGAGCACGCCGCACCTGATCGAGGCGAAGAAGAACATCGTCGAGGCGGGGTTGCTGGGCAAGGTAGGCCACGTGGAGTTGTGCTGCTACTACCACATGCGAGCCAACGGCAATCCGCCGCTCCAGCCGGTCCCCGACTTCCTTGACTACGACATGTGGACCGGCCCGGCGCCGCTGCGTCCCTACGACGGAATCCCACACAAACGCTGGTGGCGGACGTTCAAGGAGTACGGCAACGGCATCATGGGCGACATGTGCGTCCACATGCTCGACACAGCCCGGTGGATGCTGGGGCTCGGGTGGCCGAACCGGATCAGTTCCTCGGGCGGCATTTTCGTGCAGAAGGAAGGCAAGTCGAACATCTCCGACACGCAAACGGCCACGTTCCAGTACGACGACCTGACGGCCGTCTGGCAGCACCGCACCTGGGGCGATGCGCCGGACAAGGACTATCCGTGGGCCCTGACCCTCTACGGCGACAAGGGAACGCTCAAGGCGAGCGTGACGAAGTACGATTTCATTCCCCGGGGCAAAGGCGAGCGGATCCACCGGGATTGCGTCGACGAACGGGACAAGTATCCCGAAGACGCCACCGAAAAAGACATCGAGTTGTTCGCCGCTCCCGCCACACGCGGGCACATGCTCGACTTCCTGGCGGCCATCGAGAAGGGCACCCGCCCCGTGGCCGACATCGAGGAGGGACACATCTCCACGGCAAGCTGCATCCTGGCCAACGTGGCCATGGGCCTGGGCCGCTCACTGGTCTACGACCCGAAGACCCGAACCGTCGTTGGTGACGAGGCCGCCACGAAACAGCTACAGCGAGCTTATCGGGGGCCGTGGGTGCATCCGGAGGTGGAGTTAGGCTGAAGGCTGAGAGTCAGAGGCTGTAGACTGGAGGCTGTAGGCGGAAGGACGAGGTGATTCGTGTCCCAGGGCGGGGCATGCCGCGTAGCGGCATCAGAATCGGCAGCAGGATTCGCGTTCAATAGACGGCCATTTAAGGTCGTTGCCCGCCGTAGGTGTTAGGCCCGTCGTTTACGGCGGGTCGTCTGGTGCCGCAAATCACAATTGATGATCCACCGAAGCGAGATCTTGCCCACAATGCCTCGGCTTAGGGCCACCCCTTCGGGGTTCAGCAATGCAAGAATCTCCCAATCCCAGGGTTGCGCGTCGTTCGCTTCGCTCACGCCGCTCCACCCTGGGCTAGCTTGGGGTCGTCCCTTCGGGACTATTACAGCTCCCAGCCATTTTGGACAACGGTCCGAACAAGAACCGTGCCGAAGGCACAGCCCTATGTAAGCCCAGGGTGGAACCATGTGAGCCTAGCGAACGTGGCGCAACCCTGGGTACGCGACCCAACCAATATCAACCAGCCCCAACGGGGCGGCATTAGCCTAAGCAGCGTCTGACCTGAGTGCAAAACACGCGCGATGTTCACAGTGGCCGTCGTGCCTAACGGACCCGTGCTAAAGCACGGGCCTAGGACCGCCTGCGGCGGAAAAGGACCGTAAACGGCCCTGTTGTGGCTGCGTCGTGTTCCGGAACGATACGTTCTTGATGTTGTCGGCGGCCAGGAAGGCTCACTTCTTTTCGGCCGTCAGCCGGAAGGTCAAGGTTGGCTGGACGCCGCCGAAATTGCCGCGCAAGGTGATCCAGAGATCGTCCTTGTCGGCGGTCATCATTTCGGGGATGGTGAACTGGGCGGGCAGCTCGACGCGGTCCATGGGGGCGAGATCGACGTTCCATTGGGTCGGTTCGGCCTTGCAGCCGGGCGGGAGCTGTACCAGTTCAACCGTGCCTTGAAGGGGCTTGTCGCTGAAGTTGTAAGCGTAGAGGGGCACGCGGCAGGGAGTGCCCGGCGCCACGTGGTAATCGAATTCCCAGGCCCAGGGGATTCGGTCGATCTTCTTGCCCGTTCCCGGCGGCATGGCACATTGAAGCACGACGGGCGAGACGCGATCGGTTCGCCGGGGTGACAGTTCAGGCCGAGTGAGCGTCAGGCCGTCGCACTGGCCCTCGGGCAGAACCAGGTAGATCGGGGCCGACGTGAGGGCCACGGGATCGCCGATCGAGATCTCACGACCAAGATAGTCGAAGCACCGCTGGGGCGCGATTCCCTCGGGCAGCGGCCACTGTTGTTTCGCCTTGCCGCGGCCGGGCCAATCGACGTTCTTCTCGACCCAGGCGACCAGGACGTCTCGTCGCTCTCCGTCGGGCAGGGAGCGGAAGCCGTAGACGTGGAGGTCGGGAGCGTCAGCTTCGACGAGCCGTCCGAGGCATTGGGCGCCGGCCAGCAATCGGCCCAGGACCGCCAGGGCCACGTAGGCCGGGCGAGGCGTCATGTCGTGACGCAAGAGCCCGAACTGGGTCTCTCCCTCGCCATAGTGGCCGAGGACGAAATGGAAATGGCGCTGCGATCCGGCGTGGAGACTTTGAACGTAGGACTGGGCCAGGAACTCGGCCTTGAGGCGGCGGTTGACGGGGGAGAGGTCGTGGGTGGGCGACGGGGGTTCGGATTTCATGCCTCGATCGCTCTCAGTGATCCACAGCGGTTTGCCGCAGGCCGCACGGCGAGTGGGAATCCAGAGTCGCTCGTAGCTGTCGGCCCAGTCGTAGGTGTGAATGTTGTACGTGTCGAAATAGCTCCACGTCTCGTTGAGCAGGAGCGCGTCGGTCTGGCGCTCGGTGGGCACGCCGGTCGTGGCGTTCCAGCAGACGGTCACGTCGGGATCGCCGGCCTTGAAGCCCAAATAGGCGGCCTTCTGGTAGGAGCAGATTTCGTCGATGGTATGCCCGCCGAAATTGCTCACGTTCGACTCGTTCCAAGGTTCCCAGGCCTGGACGCGTCCTTTGAATCGCTTGCTCATCGCCTTGGCGAATCGATAGACGTGCCGCAGATCCGTCGGAAATCGGCCTCGCGAGCGTCCTTCGGCTGCCCAGGGCGGCGTGTCGTGAAACACTTGCAGGACTTTCAGCCCGTGTCGGTGCTGAATCGTAGCGGAGCTGTCGTAGGTCGTGTCGTGGGCGAACTGATTCTCCTCCGGCTCGATTTCCCGCCAGCGCATGCGGTCGCGAATCCAGTTGACTCCGGCCAGTTCCGCCAGGCGGCTAGACTTCTCCTGACGACTCGGATCGTCCTTGGCGAACCAGGCCGTGGCCGAATCGACACAGATCGGCGAATCGTCGGGCGTGGGGGCCGCGAGCGGGGCGAGCACGGCCGCCGTGGTCCAGCCAATCTCCTTGCCGGCGCCATCCAGAAACACAACTCGATACCAGCCAACGGGCAACTCCGCTGCCACGAGGGCCCCGGGGGGTTCTTTCGGCAGAGTTCCTTCACGAAGCGTTTTATCCCTCTCATCCTCGAGCCGCCACCAACGAGCATCTTTCTCAGCAACCGGAATGGCAAGGGTCTCACCCTGGAGAAAGACATTTCCCGGATGACTGGGAGACATGTTGACGGTCGTCTGGCAGAAAGCCGTTTGGGCCGGCGCGATTATTGTTGCGACGAGAACCAACAGGGAGCGGAGGGTGTGTGTCATGGAAGAACCTTGTTGTTCGTGAAGGTCTGGCTTCATTCGGAATGGCCCTATTCTTGTCGATTCGCGTCCGGATTGCCACTAATGGCCTTTTGTGATTCCCGGAAATGGCCGGCTGTCGACGGTAGGGCTCATCACGACGGAGCGTGATGGCTACTATTCTTGGAATCGTACATGGTCATTTGGATACGCGTGCAGGCAGCGTCTTCGTGCTATTGTCGGCGTCCTCGCCGGCAGTTACCCTTGAAGCCGTCCGGAAACCGCAATCTGCACCGGGAAAGGGGATCTTCCGTGAAATACACGCCTTTGTGGACTCTGGCGATCGTGGCGGTCTGCCTGTCTTCTGTTCTGTCCGGCGAGCCGTCCAGCGTTGGCCGCATCCACGAAGCGGCGCAGGCCCGGCCCATGCCGGAGGGCGCCCCCAGGGCAAGTGACGTGATCATGCGATCGTTGACTCTGCGAAAAGGGAAAGGCGAGGATCGGCACGACACGTTCGAAGCGCTCCGCAGTTTCCACGTGAGCCGGCTGGAATGGGCCTATATCCGTGACAAGGAGTTCATCGCCCGTTGCCAGGAGGCAGGGATTCTCTTCGGCGGCGCCGCTTCGTCGGCCATGTCCCACGTGATCATGCCGAAGGGCGATTCCGACTACGCCGCCCTGGCCTGCGTGAACCTGCGAGGCCAGCCGGTGGTGCCCACCTGGAAGCGCACCTGGCGTCCGCCGGGGAACTGGTGGATGTGCGTGAACAATCCCACGCTCGAAGAGCGCTATGTGGAGTATCTGAAGTCGTATCTCGACGCCGGGGCACAGGTAATGCAGCGCGATGAGCCGTGGGGCAACTACCGGGCTGTCGATTGGGGCGGCTGCTTCTGCGACCACTGCATGGAAGCCTTCCGAGAATACCTGGCCGACTCGACCACGGCCCAGCAACGGGCGGCGATGGGGATCGAGAACGTCGAGACGTTCAACTACCGCGAGATGTTGATCGCCCGGGGCGCGCCTGTGGGCGATGATTTTCGGAGATTCGACGGTGGAGAACTGAAAGACCGGTTTCGTGACTTCCAACTGAAAGCGACCGTCGCTTTTCACAAGCGGACCCGGCGGGCGGTCGACGAGCATGCCGGGCGGCGAGTGAGCTTTTCTTGCAACAACGGCTGCAACCGCTGGACGGACATTGAACTGGGCTTTGACTGGTGTTTTGGAGAGCTTTCTTTTCGCCACGCCGACCCCGGGTTCATTCATAGCGCCATGCTTCAGGCCGCGGCCCTGGGGAAGCGGCAGGTCGTCACCATGCCCAAGAAGAGCAATCGCGACGACCTGGACGGTTGGTGCCGGCTCACGCGTCAGACGATTGCCATGGCCTATGCCTGCGGGGGCCACTGCATGGTGCCCTGGGACGTTTACATGCCCAGCGACGCGCCCCGCTACTTCGGCACGGCCGAGCAATACGCGGACCTGTTTGGATTCATTCGAGCGAGTTCCACCTGGCTGGACGGCTACGAATACGCGGGAGCGTTTGGCGCAGGGCTCTCCTGCGGTCTTTACGGCGAACGCTCGCCGGTCACGCTGCACGGTGGCAAGCGTCTTTGTGCCGTGCTCCGGGCCCTGCCCGGCAAGGCCAATGCCCCGGTCGTGCTCCATCTGGTCGATTGGTCGGACTCCCCCCTGCCCTTCCAATTGTCGCTGGAGCCGGATCTCTTCTTTGGCGGGCGACCGCTGAAGGTGAGATTGCTCAGGCCGGTGCCGTTTGAGAAGGCGTTGCACGAACGGGCCGAGCAGTCGCACTCGTACGGGCAGCTTGTGGAAACGATTCCGATCAAGGCGGAATATACGACAACGTTTTCGCTGCCGGCCGTCTCGCCCTGGGCCATGCTGGTGATCGAACCGGACACTTCGCTCGCCACCGGTATGTGGCAGCCGACGATCGAGGTCGACGAATTGGACTTCTATCGCGACACGCTCACCGTGCGACTGGCCACGGCCACGCCGGGGGCGAGTCTGCATTTCACCACGGACGGAAGCCAGCCGAGCAAAGCGTCCCCTCGTTACCGCGAGCCGATCCAACTGGGCGATAGTGCCACGGTGCGATGCATGGCCGTGCTGCCCGACGGCCGGTCGAGCGCGATTGCTTCCGCCTCGCTCACGAAGGTCTCCGACGTCCCCAGGCTCACCGCGCCGGACCTTCCCGCACTTGCCCCGAACCTGAAACTCTGGCTTGCGGCCGACTCGATCGACCTGGCCAGTGGCACAGGGGTGCGGCAGTGGCCGGCTCGCGTGGGGCCTTCCGCAATGGCGGAGCCGCACAAGAGCTTCACTGGTGTTCTGACTGGCCCGCCCACGTTCAATTCCGACGGTGTAAACGGTCAGCCCGTGGTTCGTTTCGACGGCGTTGACGATTCGCTGGCCGTGAAGGGCTTTGCCAACAACAACCTGGCGGGCAAGGACTTCACCATCTTCATGGTGACCCGGGCGGAGAACAACAGTTTTGGTATGTGTGGGAACGGGATCTGGGGCACGGGCGGCGAGCCACGGCTCTACATGCAGCGCAGTGGGTTCCATTACGACCAGCTCAACAGCGCGGTCGGCCTGCATCCCACCAGCCCGGGACCGACGATCTCCACGTTCATGCACGATGGGCGCGAGACGATGTCGGCGGCCTCAGACGGCGTGCCCGGTACACCCAGGACCGGCGTCCCGGTGGTTTCCCAGTTCGGCAGCGGCGGGAACCTGACGATTCCCTTCTGGAGCGGCAATGAGAACTGCCCCGGCGATATGGCCGAGGTTGTTGTTTATGACCGGTTGCTTTCGCCAGGCGAACGAGCGGGGGTGGAAGCGTATCTCGCCCAGAAATACGGGACCAAGTATGTGCGACGTTGGAGGCGGTAGGTCTTCGTCGTCGTTCAGCACCCAGTAGGTTCCGGGCGCCGCACGGAACCCTGCTATCTCAACCCGCGTGGATCCTCCCAATGAATGGATCGGTTTCAGGCGTTCGGCGCGTTCGGGAAAATGAAGCGTTTTGTCGGTTCAGGGTTCCGTGCGGCGCCCGGAACCTACGGGGTGCGGAAATGGGGGACACGGCTCATGGCTCCAGCTTCACGGCCATCAGACCGATGGGTTTGGCTTCCTTGGCGACGAAGAGATGGCCTACGGTGCTGGTGATCTCGACGGCAATCTCGTTGGTTCCTGATTTGGCGGCTTCGGATAGGTCGAAGGAGAAGGCCGGCCAGGGTCGGGCGCCGACGATCTTGCCGTTGACGGTTACCTGGGCCGGGTATCCTCCAGTTTGGCTCCACAGCCGGCGGGGCGGTTTGTCCCACTGGACCGTCGCGCGGTAGCAACCGGCGCCGCAGAGCTCGGGATAGCCGTACTGTCGCCAGTCGCCCAGCGGGATCGTCGCCGGCGGGACAATCAGTCGTCCTTGCGGATCGACGGCGAAGTCGCCCCAAAGGATCAGGCTGGGCAGGAACTTGAGCGGCTTTTCCTCGGCCAAGTCGACTTCAAGCTGGTTCTCGCCCTGCTTCAGGAGCGGGGTGATGTCGACGCGGCGATAGCTGGTGTCGAACTGCTGGTCGGCAGGGGCCGCTTCGAGATCGATCACCTTGCCGTTGACGGTCAGTCCGCGCACCAGTTGCTTCTGAACGTCGAGCTCCGCACGAGACGGCAGATCCTGAATCGTGAGGCTGGCTGCGTCGAGTCGAAGCGAGTTGAGGCCAACGGGCGAGAAGGACCACTTGGTTTCGGTCGGCAGCGGCTGGGCGGCGGCGGGAGCGGACGGAGCCGCCGGCGCAAGCCGGGCCTGGATGGCTTCCCTTGCCTGGGCCACAAGGGTTTGGGTCATCCGCTGAAGTTCCTTCGACCCGCGGGGGTTGGGACCGGCCAGGGCCCACAGCTCCTCTTCGCTGGGCCACTTGATGCCGAGGGGCTGGGCCTGCCGGGCTCGCGGGGCGGCCTCGGCCACGTACTGGGCAAACAGGGGAGCATACCGCTCAAACCACGGCTGCTGGGGGCCGTGGATGCCGAGATAGGTACGCTTGGTCATGCCGCCGCTCAGGTCGTGGGGGCAGATGGCCATCACGTAGCGATCGATGCCACAGACCGAGCAAATCTCGACCATTTGACGCATCCGCTCAAGGCTCATGCTCGGTGGCCCGAGGGCGAAAACCTCGACCATTCGTTCGCGGCCCGGATACTCGGCAATGGCAGCGAGCGTGAGAGCTTCGCACTTCTGCGGATCGTTTCGCGTGCTGATCTCGTCGATGCCGGGAATGCCGGGGACGCCCATCTGGCGATGGAGACTTCCGTTGTAAGCGACCTGCGTGCCAAGGCTTCCTTCGCCGAGAAAATGGCCGGTCATGGCGATCTTGTGGTCCTCGCACCACTGGGCGATGGGGGCCACCCAGTTGTCGTGGAAGGCCTTCGTGTAAGCCGCCCAGTAGTCCTTCCAACCGGACCACGAGGCAAGATCGTCGACCTTCGTCAGTCGCTCCCGAAAATCGCCGCCGAGGGCCTCCTCCAGGACGGGCGACCAGATGAATCGCCAAACGGTCTTGCCACGCGGCTGGGGGCGATGCTGCGCCGCCAGAGACGGTTCGTCGGTGAAAATGGCACGAATGGTCTTGCCGAAGTGTTCGCCCACGGCCGCGGCGTAACGCACGTGAGTCACTTCCAGGAACCGCTGGGTTGCCTCAGGCCGGAGCATATCGGCGCTTTCGGGCACAGTAATGATCTGGCTCTTGCCGCTCGGCTCCACTTCCATCATCTGGGCCGCCAGGTCCTCCCGTCCCTTGGTCACCAACCCTTTGGCGTGGCCGCTGGGCCAGCAGAACTCGTCGTAGAGCCAAAGCTCCATCTCCCGTGCCGCGGCCTGCTCGACGATGAAGCGAATCCGCTCGAACCAGGCCTCGCCCAGGTATTCCAGTTCGAGGCCCCAGCGAGGATAGAGAACGGCGCCCCAGCCGGCTTTGTCAAACTGGTCGAGCTGCCGCTGGACGTTCCCCGATTCGAGCTTGTCGGTCAGGGCCCACATGGCCAGCGGGGCGGTGTGTTTTGGCGCCGGCTCGGCTGGCGAAGCGGGATGAGCTGTCTGCGTGGAAGCAAGTGTGAGAGCGCCGGCCGTCGCCGCCGAGCGGCCCAGAAAATCGCGTCGGGAAATGGCAGAACCGTGATCGTGAGGCAAGGACATGGCATCTCCATGCAGGTTGAACGTTTTTCCAGAAGAAGACGGCCCCATTTTGAACCGTTCGCGTGACGAATTCAATCAGACGCGGGCAAGAAGGGGACAGGTCCATGTTTTCGGACAACGGATGTTCGCCAAAGTGCCTTGCTGACCGAAAAATGGACCAGTCCCCCTGACTTTCAATCGCGTGCGGGCAGAATGACCGGCAGCAGGCAATCGGCGATCATGCGGTGGCCCTTGTCGTTGGGATGCATCCCGTCCAGCAGGAGATCGGCCAACTGATGGCCCGGCTCGCGGTGATAGTCCATGAATCGTTGATGGAGATCGACCAGGGGAACATTCTCATGGGCGGCCACCTCCCGGACAACCTGCACGTAGTCGACGAGCGTGACATTGAAGCCCAACGGGTCGGCGGCGTCATAAGGCGACTTCTGGTGATAGGGCGGACCGGCGTAGAGACGTTTCAACTTCTCGGTCCAGCACATGGGCTGCGGCGTGACCAGAATGGGCTTCGCGCCGTCGGCCTTGAGGGTGCGAACCATGCTCGTCAGATTCTTGCGATACACGGCGATCGGCACTCGCGGCTCGGTGGCGTTGCGCCAGACGTCGACGGCCGAGTCGTTGATGCCGAACAGGAGGATCACGATATCGGGTTTGTAGGCTCGAACGTCCGTCTCCAGGCGTTGCACGGCGTCGGTGGTTCGATTGCCCGGCACGCCCTGGTTGATCACGCGCACGGAGAGTCCTCGCTGGGGCAGTTCCTTGCGGAGGAGGTCGGCATAGACGTTGGCAACGCCCACACGCCGCGCCGTGGTCGAGGTGCCGAAGGCGACGATCGTCAGCTCGGCATCCTTGCGATCCGTCGCGGTAGCCAGGAGATCCGCCTCGGCGATCTTCATCCGCAGACCGCCCTGCATGGTCGTGATCCAGAATTCGCCGGGGCGACGCTCGTAGAGATAGGGGTAGGACTGGCGGGCCGCGTGATAGGGTTCGCCGGGTTGAAGGCGACGCCGTGAAAGGACAATCGGTTCACTCCATGTCTTGGCCTCGTCGGTTGAAAAGGCCACGGAGAGCTGTTCGCGACTGCGGATATCGCGGGGGTTTTCATCAGTCGGACGGTTCCAGAGCAGGGCAAGCCGCCCGTCGGCCAGCCGGGCCAACTGGCCACAGCAGGTGCTCGATTGCAGCTTGGACTGGATGGGCTTTCCCCAGGTCAGGCCGCCGTCGCTTGAAAAAGCCTCCCAGAACCAGCCCCGGGTGGTGCGAAGCAGGATGTAAACGCGACCGTCGGCCAACTCGGTGACGGTCCCTTCCATGGTCCCGCCATGGTCACCGCTGTCGCTGGTTTCCATGTCGAGGAGATTGCTGGCCTTCCAGCTCTTGCCGCCGTCGTCGGAAACGTAGGTCAACGTGACGTGTCGCCAGGGGACCACCTTCTGGCCGACGAGGACAATCCGTCCGCTTTTGAGTTGGATGATGGAGCGGATCGCTCCACACCATCCCTCCTGGATCATGAGCGGTTCCGACCACGTCTTGCCGTCGTCGGTGCTGCGACTGACATACACGGGAAGAACCCACGCGGCGGCCTCCGCTTCGCCCCCTTGGCCCCAGGGCCCGCCGCGGCGACGTTGGCGATCGTTCATCCATGCGAAGACGACGGTGCCGTCCTGCAGCTTGAGCAGGGCCCGCTCGCCGCGGGCTTCGTATTTCGCGTTGTCCTGGAAGAGCGGGTAGGCGTGCCAGGACTTGCCTTCATCATGACTGACGTAGGCCTGGGAGCGGCCGACGGCGAGCACGCCGCCATCACTTGTCGTGACGAAGGGCCCCTGGTGATCGAAGGGCAGACGCTGGCCCTGGGGATGCATCTCGATGAAATCTTCTGCCGCAGTCGCCACGCTGAGGATGAGAAAGGCGGCGACGGGCAAGATTAGAGCAATCCGCGACGGGAAGCGGGGCATGGCGGCAACTCCTTGGGCAGGCAACCGGGGACCGAGCGACTGGCCGACGCACCTATTGTGAAGGACGGGATGGGTGGGAGCAAGCGCCGGTCGGTGATCCTTGCACAATCACTGTCGATGTGTTATCACCCCTCTAGTACCGCCTGGATTCGCCGATTGCGAGGAACTTCCCATGTCGCGTCTTGTTTTACTCGTATTGCTCCTATTTGCCGGCTGCGGGCGTCCTGTGGCCGCCGTGTTGACTTATGCACCGGAGCCCACGGCGGACAAGAAGGGGCCCCTACGTCCGGCCGACGCGCGGCGTGCCGAGGCTGTTGTTCAGGAGAGGCTCCGCTGGGGCTCACTCAAGTGCCAGGTTTCTCTCGACGACGCCCGGAACGTGCGGGTTGAGGCTTTCACCGACGATCCGGCGGCACTCGATCGCATCGACCGGATTGTTCGCGCATCAGGAACGCTTGAGTTCCGCATTGTTGCCAATGAGCTGGATCACTGGCGATTGATCGAACTTGCGGAAGAAACCAAGGGCCGGGAGGTCCACGACACGCAGGGAAGCCTGCTGGGCTGGTGGGTGCCGATCGAGGGAGGCGAGAAGAACGGATTGCTCGATCTCTTAACTCTAACAACTCGCAAGGTCAAACGGGACGACGGCGTTCAAGTGGAGCTTCTCGTCGTCAACGATCCCTACAAGATTGACGGGGCCTTTCTCACGCGGGTTCAACCGAGCGTAGATGAGCAGGGGCGACCGACCCTCATGTTCTCGCTGAACCAGAAAGGCGGCCAGATGATGGCCGGACTGACCGGCGAGAACTTGCCCTCGCCGGACGGGCAACGGAGCCGCCAGTTGGCGATCATTCTCAACGGCCAAGTGCACTCAGCGCCAACGATCCAGGCGAGAATTAGTCAGCAAGGAATGATCACCGGCGATTTCACGCAGAAAGAGCTCAATGACCTCGCCTGGATTCTGAATTCCGGAGTCTTGCCGGTGACGCTGGAACGTGTCGGCGTCGAGGTTGTGAACCAGAGCAAGTAAGAGCTCTCACTCGCCGCCCGCCAGCAGTTTCTTCGACATGTCCAGCACGACCTCGGTGGGAAGGGCGTAGGTGGTGACGCGGAGGGCTCGGGCGATGTTGATGCCGACGATCCTGCCGTCGGTGTCGACCAGGGGGCCGCCGCACTGGCTTGGGTCGACGACGGAGTCGTGGGGCAGGACGGAGGGGAATCCGAAACGACGGTCGCTGAAGGGCCCCCCGCCCCAATGATCCAGACGCGGTTCGGGTCGAGGCTCCGTTCGCCCCAGCGTGGCCGACAGTTCGATTTCTTCCTCTTCGCGTTGGAGCGTGATGCGGATCGTCTTCCCCGGCGGGTTGGCGCCTACGACCTCGACCACTTGCTCGTAGTCCTTCATCTCCTTGCCGTTGATTCGGAGGATGCGATCGCCCGGCTCGATCCCGGCCTCGTCGGCCGCACTGTCTTTCTCCACGCTGGCGATGCCGAGTCCGCCTTCGCCTTCGCCGAGGCCGACCCCAAGGCGTCCGCGACGGGTCGCGGACTGGGTGGGACCGCCAATCCGCCGGACTCCGGAACTCACGACTCCCACCGAGATCGGTTCGTCTTCAGCCCCAACGGAGGCAACCAGGCTCCCCGGCAATGGCACGGCGCCCGTGCGCCAAGGCGCCGGTTTCCATTCGGCTGCTTCGACCTTGAGCACGGCCAGATCATAGGACTCATCGGAACCGAGAAGCGTGGCTTCGTGCTCCTTCCCGTCCGGCGTCCGGCAGGTCAACTTGCCCACCAGTTCGCTCGCCTTGGTGACCACGTGTCCGTCGCCGTCGAGAACGACTCCCAGCGCCACGGCTTCTCCGCCGCTGAGGATGGTCACCGTTGCCGCCGACGCGTCGGAGATCGCTTCCTGAAACGCCGATTTCACCTGATCCGCGTTCGTAATGTGTGGCCGCCAATTGCGGCTCCAACGGCGCTGCGGGCGAGGATGTTCACTAGGGGAAGGATCCTCGGCGCTTCGGACCATCGCCGGCGCAAGGAGAACGATCGTCAGCAGAAGGCAGGCAGTTCGTTTCATAGGGCAACTTGTCACGGGTTTCCTCTTGCGGCTGCGCCGCCCAGACGTTTCCCCGGCATTGTCAAACGGAATAGCAACAACATTTGCGGGAGAAACATCCGGGCCACCCATTTTCGTGGCAGCGTCATCCACCGATGCTTCCCAGCGTCACGTCTATGGTGAGGGTTTCTTCACCCCGCTGTACGACGATCTTCACCTTGTCGTCGGGTTTGCGCTTGCGGATCAAAGGGGGCAGCTCTTCGTAGTGATCGATGGGCTCGCCGTCGAACTGGATGATCCGGTCGCCCGGCTTGATTCCCGCTTTCTCAGCGGCCGAATCGGAAATAACTTCGGCGATGCGGTCATCTTCCCAATCCTCGCTGGGGCTCACCCCGAGAAAGGCCACCTTGGGCGACAGGCTGTTGAAGTCCTCGCCCTGGACGAGGCGGTCCCATTGGTCGCGATAGCTGTCGATGGGCACGTGGATGTTGATCAAGAGGTTGTCGTCACAACGGCTTCCGATTCCGATGACGCGTCCCTCCAGGTCGAAGAGCGGTCCGCCCGAGTCGCCGCCCATGATCTTGCAGTCGGCGAGAATCGTGCTCTTTCGGCTTCGCAAAACCCGTCCCAGACGCACGGCCGGCGGCTTGCCCCGTTCGAAGGAAACGGGATAGCCAAGCGTGACGCACCACTGGCCTTGCTCCAGATCGTCGGAATCGCCCATCTCGACGAATGGCCAGGGCCCGTCGCCATCGAGCTTGACCAGGCCCGCATCGGGTCCGTGGTCATTGCCGAGGGTCTTGCCGCGAACGCGTCGCCCGTCGGGAAAAGTGACGATGACGCGTCGTCCGGCGCGCACTCCCACGTGGGCCACCGTCAGGACGAGCCCGTCCTCGCTGACCACCACTCCGCTTCCGCCCGAGACGGCCACGACACAAGGCGTCGTCTTTTTCACCACGGCCTGAATCTGGCTCTCCAGGGCCTTCAAGTCGGCCAGACTCTCGGGCGAGGCGCCGCGCTGCGGCTCGGCAGCCACGGTCGTCAGTGCCGCGCACAGGAGCCCTAGAAGAACACTGGCGGTAAGAAGGGTGCGGCGACGGACTGCCAATTGCCCGTTCGAGCGAGACATGACGTTCTTTTCAGGCATGCTCAGGTCCTGTGTTCGATACGAATTTGCAGGCCGGTCCTGGGAGAATCCTATTCGCAAGGTTGTTGGAGTCCAGGCTTCAGCCTGCAGATCATCGATAACGCTGTCTATTTGGCGATCCAAGAGCCCGGCTGCGAGATCCAGCCGGGCTCTTGGATTGTCCAATTCTTGAAATCTGGCCTTCAGCAGCCGGGCTAGCTGAATTAGCCCGGCTGATGGTTCCAATCCCCCTCCCCAGCCCTCCCCCTCGCTCGCAGGCTCGCTGGGGAGGAGGCTTGTTGGAGTCCAGGCTTCAGCCTGCAGACCATCGGTAACGCTGTCTAGTTGGCGGTCCAAGAGCCCGGCTGCGAGATCCAGCCGGGCTCTTGGATTGTCCAGTTCTCGAAATCTGGCCTTCAGCAGCCGGACTACGTGAATTAGCCCGGCTGATGGTTTCAGGGCCCCTCCCCTGCCCTCCCCCTCGCTCGCAAGCTCGCTGGGGAGGGAGGCTTGTTGGACTCTATCGTAACATTATTCGTCCATTTGGAACGGTTCTTCGTATTCAACCCCGCCGGGACGGGTTTGGGGCGTGGCGGGGGGACCGGCCACTTGGGCGGCCAAGCGTTTGCCCGCCGTCAGAGGGGAGTCTCCGAGCGGGGTGGGAGGCGGCCCGTCGGACTGCTCCTGGTGGAGATGCAATGTCTGCGTGGGGAAGGCAAAAGAAACGCCCAGGGCGTCGGCCAGCCGAAGGATGTCGAGGAACAACCGCTGCCGCTCCCGAAGTTCGATCGCCCAATCGGGACACTCGATGAAACAGTAGAGCAGCACGTCGAGGGAACTGGCGGAGAACTGGTTGAAGTAGACGTGGTAGTAGTCTTTTCGCGTGTAGGGATGGCGGCGGATCAGTTCGCGGACTCCTTCGCAAAAGGCCTCGATCCTCTCCGGGCGGGTGTCGTATTGGAGGCCCAGCGTCGTTTTGATCCGCCGATAGCGGCGTCGGCCCATATTGTCGACCACGGCCGTGGTGAGGTTGCTGTTGGGGATCGTGATCAGCGAATTGTAGAAGGTCCGCACGCGAGTGCTCCGCATGCCCACCGTTTCGACGGAGCCTTCGGCGCCGTCGGTGACGATCCAGTCCCCGATCTCGAAAGGCCGGTCCACGAGCACGGTGAGCGAGCCGAAGAGGTTGGCCACCGTGTCCTTGGCGGCAAAGGCGAGGGCCACGCCGCCGATGCCCAGGCCGCTGATCAACCCGGCAATGGGCAGGTTGAAGGCCTCGGCAAAGCTGACCACGCCAATGCAGCCGACGAACACCTTGAACGTGCGGGAAACGAGGGGAATAAGCAGGTCGTCAAACTTGGTCTGAGTTTTCGACGCCTTCTTGAGCAGGAAACTCGAAAGCAGATCGATCATCCGAAAACCGGTCCACACGGCCGCCACGACGGCGAAGAACTGGACGGCCAGGAGCAGCACGACGAGCACTTCCCGGGGCAACCCGATGATGACCATGCCCAGATACCACACGATCGCCATGGAGAGCAGTCCGACGGGCTTCCAGATCCCCCGCTCGACCTCCTCATCGAACTGGAGCTTCGCCATCCGCAACCAGCGGATCACGAGCCGGTTGAAAAAGGAGCGGACGAACCAATCGACGAGGATCCCGGCGAAAATCACCACCAGCAGCGAAATCCACTGGTAGTAGGGCAGAAGAATGCCGTTTTCGGTGAGGCTGGCGGGAAACACGCCGCGAAGGCGTTGCTGCCAGGCGCGAGCGACCTCGCTGTCCAGCGTCTCTTCGGCGCCGGATCCATCCTGGTCGCCCGATCCGGCGTCCCGGACCGCGCCCGCCTCGGTAGGCGAGGCGACCGGCTTGGCAGTGAAGATGGAAGGTTCCGCTGCAATTGCAGCCTGGCCCGGGGCAAGCCCAATCAAAAGCCAACCGATGAACAACAGCCGAACGAGCATCTCATTCCCTCTGGCAGAAAGCGTCTTGTGTCGTGGTGAGAGGTCAGTCTGCCAAATCGGGCGGTTCTTGAAAAGGGCATTCGTTGCCTGCGGCGCGAGGACGCCAGCCGTAGCGGTAGCCGAAAAGGCGAACGGGGAGGAGGCAGAAAGTGATCCAGGCCATGAGGCAGCCCGAGAGCACGACTATCTCCCAGCCTGCGCTTCTTAGGGGCTGATGAAACAGATAGGCAAGAAGCAGGCCGGACGGCACGAGAAACGCAAGCCCCAACCACACGCGGTGCATTGCGAGGACCACGATCACGCAAGCGAGAGAAGTCGCGGCCAACAGGCCGTGGTGAGAACACAACTGGACCCCATCATCGACAAAAGCCTCGTACAGGCTTCCAGGGAGTTCCGGAGGCGCCATGGCCGCCAAACTGCACAGCACCGCGATCGCCGCGGTCCATTCGAGCATGTGGCGTATTGAATACTGGAACGCGGGAGCCTGCTGCGAGTCGATACGGGTGAGAGAGTCATAGAAATTCAATCCGAATGCACGGGCCAAGAGCAGAAGTCCCAAGACCAACGAGATTCCAGGAATGCTCACAAGGACCACAAGCGTCATCCAGATGGGGGCGTAGTTGGCGTACTGGCTCAGGCCCGTCAGGCCTGCGGCCACGGCAACCAGGCGCCAGGGGAGCGTCCGCTCGCCGAAGGCGACCCAAATGCCTATCAGGTAGGGCTGCACATAGATTACTGCAATGACAGGGAAAATGGCCCATTTCCAAGGCAGCCCGTCTTCGAACGCAATGACAGCAGCAGTCGCCGCCAGTAGTTCGAGAACTCCAAGGCTCACGAGAATGACGTTCCGCGGGTTCATGGCACGACCACCCCTTCTGCCGAATCCGGCGGCTCTTGAAACGGGCATTCCCCGGGTTCGTCGCTCGCGAAGGGCGACGTGGCAACCAAACGGCGTCGGCCGTAGCGGTAACCGAAGAGCCGAACGGGAACGAGACAAAGCGTAAGCCAGAACATGTAGCAGGCAATGAACAGGAACATCTCGGAAGGTACGGCTCCCGTCACGCGATGAAGCAAGTAGGCGACCAACAGCCCGGCGACTCCAGGGACACCGATCCCCAACCACAGACGGCGCATCCCGAGAACAGCCGCGACGAAAGCAAGCGATATTCCGCCCAAGAGAGCGTGAATGGTGACCAGCATGAGAGGTTCCTCCGTGGCGAAGGAACGCAGCTCACGGTAAACGTCCGGAGGAGCGATGGCAGCCATGCTGCACAGCACGGCGACGGCCGCGGTCCATTCGAGCATGCGGCGCAATGAGAATTGGAACTTCGGAGAATCATCCGGGGGCGTCGTGGTGGAAGAGTCGTAGAATCGCAGACCCAAAATGCGAGCCAGAAGAAGAACACCCAGAACCACGGGGATTCCCGGACTGAGCACAGCAATGAACTCGGGCGCCATGTAGAGAACGTTCTTCAGGCAATGGGTCAGACATGTAAAGGCTACTGCCACGGCAATCATGCGCCAGGGGAGCGTGCGATGCCCGAAGGCGATCCAGATGCCTAGCAGGTAGGGCTGCGCGTAGAAGACGGCCGCACAGAAAAGACTGGTCCACTCGGAGTCGGTCCATTCCAGGATGACGATGGCCACCCCTCCAACCAGCAGTTCGAGAGCGCCGAGGATTGTCAGAATGACGTTTCGCCGATTCATGGCGTCACCTCGCATGCGGGATCAGACGGCTCCTGAAAGGGGCATTGCCCGGGCTTGTCATCTGCGGCAAGACGAGGAGGGCGGCCATAGCGGTAGCCGAAGAGACGAACGGGGAGGAGGCAGAAAGTGATCCAGGTCATGAGGCAGGCCGAGAACTCGATCGCTTTCCAGGCTGAGCAGTATTGCGGTTGATGAAGCAGGTAAGCAAGAAACAGGCCGAACGGCACGACAAGCGCAAGCCCTAACCACAAGCGGCGCACTGCGAGGACCGCGATCACGCAAGCGAGAGAAGTTGCAGCCAACTGGCCGTGAAATAGACACAACAGAAGCCCACTCGAGGCAAAAACCTCGGACAGGATCCTGAGAATCACAGGAGACACCATGGCCCCCAGGCTGCACAACACGGCGATTGCCGCAGTCCATTCGAGCATGCGACGTAACGAGAATTGAAAGCTCAGAGAGTTGTTTGAGAGCATCGTTCTGGAAGCGTCGTAAAAGCCGAGCCCCAACGTTCGAGCTAGAAGAAGAGCCCCCAGAACCGGAACGATTCCCGGACTGTACACAGCAATTGCATCGCTGGTGATGACAATGGCACTTTCGGGGCAGTGGTCCAGGCACACCAGGCAGGCGGCCACGGTCACCAAGCGCCAGGGGAGCGTCCGTTCACCGAAGGCGATCCAGATAGCCACGAGGTAGGGCTGCGCAGAGACAATGGAATCACAAGCAATCCTGATCCAATAGGCATCCAGCGATTCTTCACAGACATAGGCCGCCGCGGCAACCAGCAATTCAAGAACGCCGAGCCCCACCAGAATGACGTTTCGCCGATTCATTCCACCACCATCCCATTCTCAAGAATCCCGATGCACAGCATAGACCATGGCAGCCCCTCAATCCAGGGGAGATCCACCTTTTGCCGCCAACGGGTATACTTCCAATAGAGATTCCCGGGCGAGTTGGGGGCTGGTCCATTTTTCGGCCGTAGGGCGTGTTTCACCCGAGCTGCGTCAACCGAAAAATGGACCTATCCCCTTCCGTTCCACCTCTCGGCGGCGCGAAGGGGACAGTCCCATTTTCGCAGCGAAAGCGCGTACTGGCGACACCACGTCCACCGCGCTGCGAAAATCGGGACAGTCCCCCCGGGAACGGGTATACTTCTGGTAGAGATTCCCGGGCGTTGGGTTGGGTAAGATTTCCATGGGCCTTGTTTCGCGGGAGAAACTGCCATGACCGATTCGAAACCGCTCTTTCTGCAAGAGGAACTCCTCCTGCTGGCCCTGCGCGACGAGGAGGGCACGATCTCGGCCGCCATGTATCCCTACGCCCTGGCCGGGGCGGTTCTAGCGGAGTTGATGCTGCACGAGCGAATCCGCGTGGAGGACGCCAAGCAGAAGATGGTCCACGCGTTGAGCCCTTCAGCCTTGGGCGACGCCCTGCTCGACGAATGCCTCGAAAAGATCGTCACGGCCGGGCAGCCCGATACGCTCGCCGACTGGGTCGAGCGGTTCACGGCCGTCCGCCACTTGAAAGATCGCGTGGCCGAAGGACTGTGCCAGCGCGGCATTCTGCGACAGGAAAAGGGGACGTTTCTATTCGTCTTCCCCAAGGTGACCTATCCCGAAGTGGACCACGGTCCGGAAGGCAAGATCCTGCAGCGATTGAGTTCGGCCATCTTCGAAGAGTCAGAAGAGATCGACACCCGGACGGCCGTGCTGCTCTCCCTCGCCTCGCGCACGGGCATGCTGCCGACGATCTTCGATCCCAAGGATCTCAAGCCCCGGCAAGAGCATATTGACCGCATCACCCAGGGCGAGCAGGTGGGCCAGGCCGCCAAGGAAGCCATCGACGCCATGCAGGCAGCGTTGGCGATGATGTCGATCAATACAACACTGATCAGTTGAGGCTGGAGGCTGTAGACCGGAGGCTGGAGGTCGGAACACGAGGTCGATCGGTATGGGAAGCCGATTCTGACGCTCCGAGAACTCCTGTTCACGCAACCTTCCAACGTCGCGCCTTGTTCCCTGCCGTCTGTCTTCTCTTCGAGCACGAATCCGGTTGTGGAAGTCCGAAATGAGGTTCGATTCGATCCCTTTCGGATTTCGAGATTCGGATTTCGGATTTTCCCCTACTCGTGTCGCAGGGCTTCGATTGGGTCCATCGAGGCGGCGCGCATGGCGGGGTAGGTGCCGAAGATGATGCCGATGACGACCGAGATGCCGAAGGCCACAGGAATCGACCAGGGCACGACGATCGGTTCGACGCTCTGAATGACGGGAGGCAAAGCCGCCATCACTTCGGGGAAGGCCTTTTCCAGGCCCTGGCGGATCACGTTGGTGACGCCGCGGCAGGTGAGCCCGGCCAGAACGCCCGTCACGCCGCCCACGATCGATAGGGCGATCGTTTCGACCAGGAACTGGCGGATGATGTCGGAACGCTTGGCGCCCAGGGCGCGGCGAATTCCGATCTCGCGGGTACGTTCGGTCACCGTAGCAAGCATGATGTTCATGATGCCGATGCCGCCGACAACCAGCGAGATCGCGGCGATCATGCCCATGAAGATAATGAACATCATGCGGGTGGTCTTGGCCTGTTCGAGCAGTTCGAGAGGAACCGTGACGCCGTAGTCTTCCATGCGATGGTGCTCGGCCATCGTCAGTTCGACCAGATCGGAGGTCTCCATCACGTTCTTGATGTCGTCCACCCGGAGCGTCACCTGGCTCAGTTCGACGATCTCTCGTTCGAAACTGGTCGAACGGCGGGTGACGATGAAGTCGCCGATGCGGCTCCAGAGGGTGCTGATGGGGATGTAGACGTCGTTGCTGAAGTCCTGGGCGGCAAAGGACCCGCCGATTCCGGCCGAGGGCGCCTTTTCCTTGGTCACACCGACGACGACGTAATAGTGCTCGTCGACGTGGATCGAACGGCCGATCGGGTTTTCGAAGGGGAACAGGCGTTCGGCGACGCCGGCCGAGAGGACGCAATGGTTCTGCTTGTGCTCCAGTTCGACGTCGGTGATGAAGTGACCCCGATCGACCTTCAAGCGGGTCACCTCGGCGTATTCGGGGGTGCAACCCACGAGCCGGCCGTCGACGACGCGATTGGCATAGGAGAAACGGCGGCGGATCTCGCGAATGGGCAGGGCCCGTTCGATTGTGGGAATCGTTTCCGTCAGTCGCTCGAAGTCGTCGCGAGTGATACCGTAGGGCGTGGCTCCGCTCGAGGAGCTGTCCATCACCTCGCTGGGCGGCTTGATGGTCCGCACGATGATGTTGTCGGCCCCAAGCTCGGCAATTTGCTCCTGGGCCTTCTGGCTGATCCCTTCGCCGATGGCCAGCAACCAGATCACGCTGGCCACCCCGATGAAGATACCCAGCACGGTCAGCAGGGACCGCAAGGGATGGAGCAGGAGGCTCTTGATGCCGAGTTGCCAGGTTCGTAGCCAGAAGGTCATGGGAAAGTTGTCGTTATTGGGTGGGCAGTGGTTCGAGGGCAGGGGGATCGCCGCTCCGTCGGGCGTCTTAGTATCGGGGCGTGAATAAGTGTGGCATACGGTCGCCCTTCGTTCCGTGAAGAAACGCTTGTTCGCGGAGCGACCAACGACACTCGTTGTTGCGTCGCCCCTTAGTCCCGGCAGTGGCCTCCCGTGGGACGGTCGGAAATGACCTTTCCGTCGCGGAGGACGACGACGCGCTTGGTCCGATCTCCCACCTCGGGTTCATGGGTGACCATGATGATCGTCTTGCCGTCTTTGTTCAGTTGTTCGAGGAGTCCGAGAATCTCTTCCGTGGTCGCCGAATCCAGGTTTCCCGTCGGTTCATCGGCCAAGATGAAGTAGGGATCGTTCACCAGGCTTCGTGCGATGGCGACACGTTGCTGCTGTCCGCCGGAGAGCTGGGTCGGACGGTGCTTCAGGCGGTCGCCCAAGCCGACCATGCCGGCCAGTTCGATGCAGCGTTTTCGCGCCTTGGCGCTGTACACGCCTTGGTAGTAGAGAGGCACCTCGATGTTCTCGATGACGGTCAACTGGGGAATCAGGTTGTAGGACTGGAAAACGATGCCGATTCGCGAGGCTCGAATTTCGGAAAGTTGATCGTCGTCGAGCTTGCTCACGTCGTCGTCGCCCAGCATAATCGACCCGGCAGTCGGACGATCGAGGCACGCGAAGAGGTTCAGCATGGTGCTCTTTCCCGATCCGGAGGCGCCCATGATGGCCACCCAGTCGCCTTCGGGAACGTCGAGGGAGACCCCGCGCAGGGCCCGGACGGTTTCCCCGTCGAGCACGTATTCCTTGGTCAGGTCTCGGGTGCTGGCAGCGAGCTTCATTGGGGGCCTCCGGGACGTGCCCCGCCGGGGCCTCGGGCGCCGGGCTGACCTCCCGGTGCTCCAGCGCCACCCGCTCCGCGTCCAGCGCCGCCGCCAGGGGGTCCACCGCCTTGGCCCGGAGCTCGACCTCCTCCACCCGCTCGCATGGCGGCCGTGAGTTCGCCAACATCGAGTCCGCCGTCGCCGTTCTTGTCCGCCGCTGCAAACTGGCTCTTCAGGGGGCCGGGAACTTCGTCTTCGCTCAGCTTGCCATCGGAGTTCTTGTCGAGCTGGCCGAAGGCCTGGGCCGGATCGAAGCCGCCGCCGGCCGCGCCGGCACGGGGAGCTCCGTTGGGTCGTCCGCCACCCGTTCCGCCGCCGGAACGTTCGCCGCCAGGCCGGCCATTGGCCCCGGGCCTCCCTTCACGACCGCCCACCTGGTCGCCGCCAGGCTGACCGGGAATGGTCTCGATCTTGGGCCACTTCAGCTTGTCGCGATGCTTGGCCGCTCCCATGACAACCTTGTCGCCCTCCTGGAGCCCCTCGCGAATGACGACCGTCTTGTCGTTGGTCGCCCCGATCTTGACCTCATGCTTGGCCCAGCCCGCCGCCTTGTCGTAGGTGAGAACGTAGTTCTTGCCGCCGTGCTCCACAATGGCCTGCACGGGAACTTGCAGCACGTTGGGAATCGTCTGGACGCGGATCTTCACCTCCGCCGTCATTCCGGGACGAAGCTGGACTTTGTCCTCGGAATCGGACGCCACCGGCTTTTCGCCGGGTTCGGCAGCCTTTGGCTTGACCTCTTCCTCCTTGTCATCGGCAGGCGGCGTATCCGCCGAAGGCTCGGGCGGATCGGCGGGCTTCTTCGTCTCGGTTTCGGGATCGATATTCGCGTCGGTTTCCGGCTTCGCCGGCTTGCCGTCGGCGGGCTTCGGCGGAGCCTCAACGGTTTCTTTGGGGACGGGGGCCTGGGCTTCTTCACCCGGCTTAGGCGAGTCGGCCTGGAGCTTGAGGCTCTTGCCGTTCTTCTTTCTGTTTCGAGCCGCCCCTTCTTCCCCGTTGGGCATGTGGATTCGAATCGTCGTTTCGTATTCCTTCACGTTGCCCGAGAAGAACGACGTGGGCACGGGATACTCATTGACCTTCTCCACCTCGCCCTTCAATTCCAGGTCGGGAAAGGCGTCGAGGCGGATCCCGGCTCTCATGCCCGATTCGACCATGGAAACGCTGGCCTCGTTGATCTTGGCCTTCACCTGCATTCGATTCGGATCGGGGAGGCGGAAGATCACCTGGCGTTCCCGCACGGAGCCGCCCTCTTCAATGATGATTTCGCTGCCGCCACGACGATCCGTCACGTTGGCATAAACCACCTGGCCGTAATCGGGCGCCACGACCGTACACTTCTCCACCTGGGCCTCGAGGTCCGCAAGCTTCTCCTTGTCGAGCCCGTAACTGTGCTCTTCTGACTTGAGCTTGGCTTCCGTCGTCTTGATGTCGGCGTCCAGTTGCTTGACGTTTTTCTCCTTGGTGTACTTCTCAAGGACCTCTTTGCGGGTACTCTCCTGGGCAAGCTTGGTCTCCGCGTCGCGGACCGAGAACTCGTCGGCCTCGACGGCAAGCGACGTAACGTAGCCCCGGGCAAAGAGTTTCTCCGTGTAGGCCAGGGTCTGCTTGGCGCGGCGCAGGTTCTCCTCGGCGACGAAGATATCTCCCTCGATGCCCTGGAGCGCTTCCGCGTAGGTACCCAGAATGTACTCGTCCTTGGCGATGACGGCCGTCTCGTAGTTGTTCTTGGCCTGGATCACGGCCGCCTCGCTCGTGTTGCACACGATCTGCTGCTGGACAAGTTCCTGCTCGAGCGAGGAGGAATCGAGCTTGCAGAGGATGTCGCCCGGTTCGACGTAGGCCCCCTCGTCGATCAGTTCCAGGATCATCGTGCCCTGGCTGCCGCGACTCTCCACCTCGCAACGTATCTCCACGTTGCTGGCACTTTCCACATTGCCTCGCTCGGTGATGTCATGCACGAAGTCGCCTTCGGCCACCGTGTACATCATGGGCCCCGTGTCTTGGGACGAGAACGACAGGCTGGGAAAGGTGAACCAAACCACGACCCCAACACCGGCCAGCGCGGCCAACGCGACGAGCAGGCTGCGAAGGGAGAATCCTCTCCGCCGGTTCCGGGACAACCTATTGGAGCTCTGGTTGTAGACTTTTGCGAATGGGGGGCGCATGTTGGTCATCGTTGAGTTGTGGGCTTGACCCGCATTGGGACGGGAGCGGCGAGACATATGTCATGCCTTTTCTGATGATATGCAGGAAGGAGGGACCCCAAGCGCCCTTGCCAAAGGGACATCAGGCACGACCGTTCAGGAGGTGCAACACATCGAACTCTACCTTGGCAGAGGCGTGCAACGGCAGATCCGGAAATCTCCATCCTAATTGAACCCTCCAGAGATGTCACGGTTTTCCGGCTCTTCACGGGGGACCGCCAGCAACCCCCATGGGGGACCAGGACTACTTGGTGAATCGCGGAAAACACCAGAAGGCCGCATCGCCAGTCGAGACCCGGCCTCGTGTCGATGGTTCGGTCCAGAGTTCGATGGTGTTCGCCTGCCGGGGCAACGGGACCTGGATGGCTTCGATCCCGAGCTGATTGCTCTGGTAAACCTCCTTGCCGTTGACGGATACGCGAAAACGCACGTCCCGGTCCGTCACCGCGTAGGCTTCGGCGGAGAAGCGGGTGGCCCCTTTTGGCACCTGGTACACGATTCGCGAGGGAGGATGGGCGTACAGGAACTCGCGACAGAGCCCCTCGACGGGAAAAACGGGCAAGAGAGGCTTGTGGGACTTGCTCCTCGGTGCGGTGGTTTTCATGACGGGCGTCAGATCAACCAGCTTCTTGCAACGGGGATCCCTACCATCAAAATCGGTCACCCGGTCTGCCGGACGCGAGTTCATTCGCGGAAACATCCAGAAACTCTCGTCATTCTGGCTTGTGCCCATGGGGTCGACGTAGAGTTCGAGTTGCTCGCCGGGCGGAAGATCCACCTTGATGGGGACCACGCCCGCCAACTCGCTCTCGAAAACGGTTTGCCCGTCCAGGCGGACGCGAAATCGCACGGAGCGACTCTCGGTACAATAGCCGATGGCCGTAAAACTCTTCATAGCCGGCAAACGTCTCCAGCGGAACATGGACGGAGCCGGGGCGTAAATGAACTCCGAGCAGAACTGAGAATCCTCGTCCAGGATCGGCCAGTGGGCGGGGTCGGCCGTTCCGACGCCAAGTCCCCGAAAATCGGCCACCCCGGCCACCGTGCCCTGAAGCGGATCGAGATCCAGAAGCGAGAGATGCTCGCCCCGTCCATCCGTGTTTGGCCTCCAGAGCTTGTTTTCCGGAACCTGATCCATAATCAGGCCCAGGGAAACGACCCGGCCCGAGTTCCACAGGCCGTGAATGCCAATCGCGTGCCGGCCCCGTGTTTCCACGGCGGATACGCTATCCGTGCCGGCGTCCCCAATGCGAGGTCCCTCGTAGCAGTCCGCCATGTCGAGCCCGGTGGGTCCCGTCGCGCAGAAGCGCACCGTAACGCCTCGCAGACGCCGCCTTTCCGTGTGGAACTCCAGGGCTCCCACGGCATAGCCGTCCTTGGCAAGAACGGAACCGGTCGGCGCCACCTCGCCGGCCACCCATGTCCCATCCTGCAAGTCACCATTTTTCATGCGATAGACGGGCTGCAGATTGTCCAGTCCGAGGGAATCGGACGTATGACGAAACCCCGCCAGCACAGCCCCTTCGGGAGCGAACGCTTCAAAAGATGTGCCTTGGTAATACCCCACCTCTCCCGTCAGATGATAGGGCGGGGCAGGCAACGCACTCCCCGTCAGCATCCGGGCCTCGCCCTCCAGGAGTCGAAAGCGAACTTCGCGGATCGCCACCTGACCTCGCCAGCTGACCAGGCCCGGTTGGTCTCGCCGCGGCATTTGACCGAGGTCGCAACAAGCGAGAGAAGACTCGTCGCCTTCCCATTCAAAATAGGCGCTGCCATTGGCCTCCGCGGAGATGCGTTTTCGGTCTCCCTCACTCTTCACTCGGATCAGCAAAGCAAATGGGACGTTCGAGGAACCGATCGACCGCCTACGGGGAGGCACATACCCCCGGCCGTCTATGTCTTTGATCGCTTCCGGACCGGGAAAACACACACACGTCGCGTGGCGGCCCACCGGAATCGTGACCATCACGTACGCCGCCCCCTGGCTTGGCGCTCCCTGAAGCGTCAGTTCGTAGTCCCCGTGGACGGCGACGGGAAGCATCAGGGCGCTGCCGTGATCCGCCGACGTCAGGCCGGCTGGGCTCGGTTGCCACTGGCCTCGCACCACATCGCGAAACAGATTGATCTGAGGTCCCAGATCGATCCATCCACCCTTCTGAACCTCCTTGCCTTCCGGAAGCGGCCACTGCCGCCCCGGAGTTTGTGGAACCGAAACCGCCCGGAGCGGATCGTCCAGACGGCTCGCGATCCTGTCCAACTCCGCTCGCGAGCCGAGGCGAGGTCGTGCCAGGCCATACCAGTGGACGGCCCGTGCCACGAAAGCCTCTTTGAGAACGGAATCGGTCGCCGATTTGGCTTGATCCCACCACCGATCCCCCAGGGCCGCTTGTTCCGTGGGCGACTGGGGCGGAATCAGTTCCGCTTTGGCTAGAGAGCGCAGGGCCTCGTGCTGAATTTTTGCCATGTGGGAAAAGGCCCGCTGCGGATCCTTCGCTTCCACGAGGTACCAACGCCCCGCGACCGCATTGGCCTCCGGATCGTCCGGATCGGTTTCCAATTCGGCCAGGGCGTGGTGAAGGGTTTGCCGTTGCGCGATTGGTTCCGCATAAGGCTGCCAAGCCCTCTTCGAAAGCTGCTTCTGGAAGGCATCGAGAACCTGCAACGCCAGGTCGTTCCGGTTCGCCGCGGCCGCCTCATCCAGGAACTTCTCCCCTTTCGCAAACAGCGTTCCGACGCCGATCTCGCCGCTGGCGTTCTTCGCCTCACCGACAAGGCCCGCGGCCCTTTGGACAAGCGGATCTTCGGAAGCGGGCTTCGGCTCAGACGCGAAGGGGTCCGTGGCCGGCGGGGTTGGTCCAACCGAATCGGGATCCGGCGCCACGACCGTACCCGGCTCCGGCGAGTCCGGCTTCTCCGGCTCCCCACCACCGGCGGATTCGACTTCCTCAGGGTCACCATTGGGCTCCGCGTCGTGCGACGAAGCGGGTTTTGCTGCCTCGCTCCAACCGGGAAAAATCGTCAGCCTCTCGCGAGTCCCGAGGGTGATCTGACGACGGTAGGGAGGATAGCCTCGACGGGTGGTGATCACCTCGTGAGGGCCTGGCTGGCAGGCAAACTCCAGCGGTCCCGAGGAGGGCAGAGGCTGGTCGACCCCGTCGATCGAAAGGGCAACCTCCTCGCGATCGGCCCCCGCAAGATCGAGGACGAGTTTCGACTCCGTGCCTCGCGAACCTCGCGTCGCCAGGGCGATTGCGATCACGATCCCCAAGGCTGCAACGCAGCCGCCCAACGCCACGAGAACGCCCTTCGGATTCCGGCGTCTCAACCGGGAAACAGGATGAGTCGCGACACTCGGGGCCACAGAAGACTCAATCGCGTCCGGCTCGACAACGGGCTGCCCAGGAAGCGGAGGCGGAGGAATGCGGGGGGAAGCCCAGGGCGACGGAGCCGCCGGACTGGGAGGAGTGGCAACGGAAACGGGCGGTATCTCCGCTTGGCGGAGCGTCTCATCGTAGGCCGCCTTCTTCTCCGGATGGAGCAGGCAGATCCGCGCCGCCGCCACCTCGTTGAGCAGCTTCTGGGACTCGGCGGCGTGGCGCCCCGTCTGAAACGACCGGAGATGGGCCATACGCTGATTGGCCGCGTTCTCGATCACATCAGAGTCGCTCTCGTAGCGGACCAGGCCCAGCAATCGGTAATGGTCCGCCGGCTGGTCCTGCGCAGGGATTCCAAGCCATCGATGATAAGGGTCAAACGCTCCCACCACGCTAGTCTTTCGGGATATCGTCTTCCGAGAACGGCCCGACAACCTCAGGCGGCACCTCGGGAAGGTCAAACGAATGCTCAAGCGGAAACTGGTAGTCAGGCCACTTCTTCACGTCTTCTGTATAGTAACGAAACGCGGCCAAATCCACCACTTGAGATCGTTCCGGCTCAGGCTGCGAATGCACCTTCACCGACGTGGGGCTCGGTTCTGCACGCTGGATACAGCCGACTCCCAGCACAGTCAGGAGCAGCAGGCACATCGTCGTGAACGAGTCTCTCATGGCCAAGGAGCCTCCACGACATCGGATCATCGGACGAGAATGGCAGACCAATTTCTATTCTACACTCCGCGCCCCCATGGACAAACCGGGTGGGCAACCTCCCCCCTTTCCGCTGCGAGGTCTTGATAGCACCGCGCACGCTCCAACCGTTCTGCCTGGAACGATCGAATCGATTGCGCAAGGGGGGATGCGTTCAAGATCGAGATTCTAGGAAAGCCAGGAAAGAAACTTGGGTCCGGCAAGCCGATCCAATCAGAAGGAGTCTGCCAGGGGCTATCCCCCTGCAAGCAGGGATTCCGGCGACACCAGAGTTGCCAGCCGATTCGAAACACTCGGGGCAGAAGCAATGACAAGCGTGGCGAAAAAATCCATGTCGAACCCAAACGATCGTTCGCTGATCCGCGTGCTCGTGGCCCATGCCGAACGAGTGGAACGGGTTCGCCTGATACGCCCTTTGCGAGCCCACTTCGGGCGCAGCGTCGAGGCGGACGAGGCTTGCTCGGCCGAGGAAGCGGCCTCGCTCCTAGGCGAGAGTTTCTTCGACGTCGTGCTGGTGGCCGAAGACCTGGCCAGCCAGTCGGGGCTCGATCTGGCTACCCATTTTGCGAAGATCTCTCCCGAATCGGCCACGATCCTCGTCGCCGATGAGGAGACCCCGAACCTGGCGGCGGAAGTGGCCCAGTCAGCCTGCAGCGACTACGTGCTCCGTGGCCGGATCGACAGCCAGCAGCTTGCCCGGGCGATCTCCGGCGCCATTCGCCAGATTCACCTTCAGCGCGACTACCACCGCATGGTCCGCCGAATGAGCGAGTCTTACGACCAAATGGACCATCTGATCCGCGCCCTCTCCCACGACATGAACGCCAACTTCATGCTCATGGAGAACTCCTTCTCCACACTGCAGAAGAGATTGGACGTGAAACATGGCCAAGAGAAAGAACCGGAATTGAAGGAGATCGCGAGCCACGTGCGGGCCTGCATGACCGAATCGAGGCGTTTTTTGAACGACCTGGTCGGCCTGGCACGAACGGGGCGCGTCGAGATGGACCCCGAACTGGCCGATACGGATGGCGTGATCGAAGAAGTCCTCTTCGAACAACGCGAATTGCTGCGGGCACGGGGAGTGGCCGTCGATGTGGACGAGTCGCTTCCCAGGCTATGGTGCAATCGCCATCGCCTGAAGCAGGTGGTGACGAACCTGATCCGCAACGCCTTGAAGCACGGCACGGATCGCGATGTGCCGCGACTTGCCGTCACGGGAACGAATGACTGCGAGCAGGCCGGCATGGCCCTCCTGCGAATCTACGACAACGGGCCCGGGATCCCGGCTGAGTGGCAGAAGGAGATCTTCATGCCGGGTCGGCGAGCGCCGGGCACGGAGTCGGACGGCACGGGGATGGGCCTGGCCATCGTTCGCAAAATCGTCCGACACTACGGCGGCGAAGTCCGCGTGGAATCGGAACCGGGAGAGGGAACCACCTTCGAAATCCGCCTGCCCTCGGTAGGACGGATCGAAACCGGCAACGCGTGTGCCCCGGACGGTGTGGGCCATGGGTTGGGAATGCCCGACGATCGACGTTTCGACCACGACAGCCCCCACGACGACCCGCGACTCCACCCCCACCGCAGGAATGCCGCCCGACCCGAACCGGGAAAGCATGGCCCGGGTTCTGACGTTTGATCAGGCCGGGGTTTCCCTCACCCTTCGCAAGTCGTTGGCCCAACGTCACATAGGCAAACCGGAACCGTGATCTCGAAGGCACTGTCCAAACCGCGGCTCCCACACGCGCGTAGAATAGAGGGTGTTGCCAGGGAATGCCCGGCAGGGGAGAATCCTCTGTAACGGACTTTCCCCACGCGCATCCAATACTTGAAAGCCAAGACCGAATACTAACTATCGGGCAGAGCGATCCGCACCGCTCCTCCGATGGGTGACATGACATAAGGAACACGAGAGATGATTTTTGACCCTATGTATTTTCTGTTCCTCGGACCGGCGATCCTGCTGGCCCTAGTGGCCCAGATGATGGTCAAGTCGGCCTACGCCCAGGCCCAACAGCGTCCCGCCCCCTTGAGCGGGGCGGCAGCGGCCCGCCATGTGCTCGACTCGGCGGGCCTGCAGAATATCGATATTGAAATCACGCCGGGCCACCTCAGCGATCACTACGATCCGCGTCACAAGGTGCTGCGGCTCAGCCAGGAGGTTTACCAGAGCCGATCCCTGGCGGCCGTGGGGATTGCCGCCCACGAGGCGGGCCACGCGATCCAGGATGCCCGCAACTACGCCCCGCTGATCATCCGCAACATGGCCGTTCCGGCCGCCGGATTCGGCAGCGGTGTGGGCTGGATGCTTGCCGTGGTCGGCCTGATCTTCAGCATCCAGCCGCTTCTGCTGCTCGGAATCGTGCTGTTCAGCGCTATCGTGTTCTTCCAGGTGATCAACCTGCCAGTCGAGTTCAACGCCAGCAGCCGGGCCAAGCAGCAGTTGGCCGAGTTGGGGATCGTGGGACCGAATGAGATGCCCTACGTCCGCAAGGTGCTCAGTGCGGCCGCCCTCACCTACGTGGCCGCCACCTTCCAGGTCATCATGCAACTGCTTTACCTGGTTATGGCGTACAACCGGCGCTAAGGGGCGGGGAAACAACAATTGTCGTTGTTCGCTGGAGCGAGCAAATGCCTCTTCGCGGAGCAAAAAACGCCTATGGGCGTCCCTTGCTCCTGCCCCGATTCCAAGAGGTTCGCGTATGCAGGTCTGGGTTGATGCAGACGCTTGCCCGGGTGAGATCAAGCAACTGCTGTTTCGGGCCGCAGCGCGACGGAAGGTCCGGGTGACGCTGGTCGCCAATCAGCCGTTGCACGTTCCCAAGTCCGAATACGTCGACAGCGTCGTGGTTCGCGCCGGGTTGAACGTGGCAGACCGGCACATTGCGGAACAGGTGGAGCCGGGGGATCTCGTTGTCACCGCCGACATTCCCCTGGCCGCGGACGTGGTTGCCCAGGGAGCCCAGGCTCTGAATCCCCGAGGCGAGTTGTACACCGACAGCAACATCGGCGAACGACTGGCCGTTCGCAACATGCTCGACGAGTTGCGCAGCGGCGGCCAGATCACCGGCGGCCCGGCGAACTTCAACGGCAAGGACAAGCAGGCCTTTGCCAACCAGCTCGATCGCTGGCTGACGAAAGCCGGAGGCTGATTGGGGTCACCCAATCGCCCTCTACTCGGGTTGAAACACGACACAGACCGGCGAGCCGACTTTCAGTTCGCTTCCGGTCGCCTTCGGCATTCCCGTTTCCTGGTCAATGCGGAAGGCCACCACGTTGTCGGAGTTCTGGTGGGCCGCCAGCAGGTAGCGTCCTGCTGGGTCGAGAGTGAAGTTTCGCGGCGAATTCCCGCCCGACGGCGTATGGCCGACCAGGGTCAGCTTGCCCGTCGCCGGATCGATGCGGAACGTGACAATGCTATCGTGGCCGCGGTTTGAGCCGTAGAGGAATTTGCCCGACGGGTGGACGCGCACCTCTGCGGTCGTGTTCTTGCCGTCAAATCCCTCGGGCAAGGCGCCGATCGTCTGGATCTCGGTTAACGTGCCTGCCTTCGCATCGTAGTCGAAGGCCGTGACGGTCGAGAGAAGTTCGTTGATGACATAGACGAAACGGCCGCTTGGATGGAAAGCAAGGTGTCGCGGTCCGGAGCCCGGAGCCAGGGCGGCGAAAGCCGGAGTGTTGGGAACGAACTTGCCCTTCTCCAAACGATAGATCAGAACTTTGTCGAGTCCCAGGTCGTCCACAAGGGTAAATCGACCCGCGGCATCGGTATCGATCGAGTGAGCATGGGGCCCTTTCTGACGCGGGCTCACGCTGGAGCCTTCGTGCTGAACGAAGCCGCTCATGGGTCCCAGGCTGCCGTCTTCCTTCACCGGGTAGCAGGCGATGCTGCCGCCCGAGTAGTTGGCCACCATCACGTACTTCCCGCAGGGCGTGACGGAAACGTGGCAGGGATGGGCGCCTTTGGTGGTCTGCCGGCTTAGCAAGGCGAGTTGCCCAGTGGCCGGATCGCGCCGCAGGGCACTGACGGCCCCAGCCTTCTCTCCGCCGAAGTTGCTCACTTCGCTGACGGCATAAACGATCGGCTTTGACGGGTGCAGGGCAAGGAACGAGGGGCTTTCCAGTTCGGCCACGAGTCCGAGCCCGTGAAGACGACCTGTCTGCGCATCGAGCTGGGCCTGGTAGATGCCGCGACTCTCGCCTCGGGTGTAGGTGCCGAGATAGAAGGACAGCGAGTCGCCGGCGGCAACCTGTTGAACGGGAGCGAGCATAGTGGAAACGGCAATCAGCAGCACGAACAGGAGGAGTAAATCGATCGAAAGCAGTTTCATTGGGGATGATCCTCAAAAGGGCGGTGAGAACGGGCCGTCCGCTGGACAACAGCATAATCGACACAAGTGGCCCAATCCACGCAATACCCCGCCTACGAGCTACAAGGCAACAACCCGCAGGAACAGAGGGATAATCGGGATACGTCTTCTGAACTGAGAATGAGGCATTTGCGAATGAACTGTGGAAAATACGACCGAAGCTAGGAAACAGCGACGTAAGAACCACGCGTCCGGTTCTCCATGCGCTCGTTATTGATGCTATTTCAGAGAGCAGATCATGAAGGCCCTCAGGATCACCGCGGTATGTCTCTTGTGTTTGGGAGCAGTGGGCTTCCCCAGTCCGAGAGTTCGCGCGGCAACGACCGAGCAGCCGGCTGACGTGCCGGAGCGAGCGAGTCCGACCGACGAGGCTGCTGAATCGACCGATCTCGACAAGTTGCTGGACATGGCCGACACGGACGTAGGTCAGCTTTCCCAAGTGAGAGTGTCTGGGTTGACCGGTTCGAAGTCGCTGGACATGCCGGTGTCCACCGTGTCACGACAGGAGAGCACGGTTGGGAAGTCAGCCGCAGCGATCTTCGTTGTCACCAGCGAGATGATCCGGCGCAGCGGCGCCAAAGCGATCCCGGAAGTCCTGCGTATGGTCCCCGGACTCGAAGTGGCAAAGGTGAATTCGAGCACGTGGGCGGTCACGTCGAGGGGCTTCAACGGACGGCTTGCCAACAAGCTTCTCGTGCAGATTGACGGGCGGACCGTATACTCGCCTTCGTTTACGGGCGTCTTCTGGGACGTGCAGGACGTGCTCCTGGAAGACGTGGAGCGGATCGAGGTGATCCGCGGCCCGGGCGGAACGTTGTGGGGCGCCAATGCCGTCAACGGCGTGATCAACGTGATCACCAAGAGTTCCAAAGACACCCAGGGAGCGTACGTGGAGGCCGGCGCCGGAACTTACGAACAGGGATTCGGAGCGGCGCGCTACGGCGGGCAGGTTGGAAAAGACCTTTCTTACCGAATCTACGGCAAGTGGTTTGAGCGGGACGACGGCTACCTTCCCGACGAGCCTGCCAACGATGCATGGCGTCAGGCGCGCGGCGAATTCCGAATGGACTGGGACGCCTCCCCCGACGACAGGATCACGTTGCAGGGCGACTACTACAACGGCTACAGCGGCGACCGATCGGTTCTCACACCATTCCAGGGAGGGCAAATCGACGCCGCTCCGCCTTACAATACGGTCCAGAGGGGCACCACCTACGTCACGGGCGAGAATATCAACCTCCAATGGAGGCGAGAACTTGGAAAGGACTCGGATTGGACCATCCGAACCTACTACGATCGAACCCAGGACATTTGGCAGGACTACGGGTATTTCGACGAATGCAAGACCTTCGATTTTGATTTCCAGCACCGCTTGCCCCTGGGGCCGCGTCACCAGTTCATCTGGGGGCTTGGTTTCCGAAATGCAATAAGCACGGCGAGAAGCTCGTCACCGGCACTCCAAATCGATCCCACAACGCGGTCCGACAACATCTTCAGTTGCTTTGCGCAAGATCAGATCACGCTCTCCGAGGACTTGTGGTATCTGACGCTCGGCACCAAGATTGAACACAACGACTATACGGGACTCGAATTCGAGCCCAGCGTGCGGTTGCTGTGGAACCCGGACAAGAAGCGTTCGATCTGGGGATCCATTTCGCGGGCCGTGCGTACTCCGGCGCATGTCGAGGTAAGCTCCATTTGCATACTACCCGCCGCCTCGGTTCCTCCCGAGTCCGCCTTGCCGGTCTACCCGCTCTTGTATGCCAATGGGGATCTCCAGTCCGAAGAGTTGATTGCCTACGAATTGGGCTATCGCGAGCAGGCGACCGAACAGTTCTCCTGGGATCTGGCCCTGTTCCTCAACCGGTATGAGCGGCTCATCAGCACGGCGCCGGGCACTCCCTACGCCGTGGCCGCCGTGAATCCCTATCTTGTTCTCCCCTTGACGTATGCCAATATCCAAAGCGGGAACGTGTACGGAGCCGAACTGGCCGTCACCTACGCGATCAACCCCGCATGGCGTGTGCGAGGCGCCTATACCTATTTGCTGATGGACCTGGATCCTGTCGCGGGACTGGAGACGGAAGCCCAAGTGAACGGGGCGTCTCCGAACAACCAGCTCTACCTGCAGTCGGGTTGGGACTTGGGGAGGAACTGGGAACTGAACCTGATCGGTCGCTATGTTGATTCGCTCCCCACCCTCGGAGTTCCGAGCTACATCGTGGGTGACGCGCGGCTCGCCTGGCATTACACCGAGAACCTGGAGTTTTCCGTGGTCGGGAGAAATCTGCTCGCGGGAACACATCCTGAATTCGGCGATGACCAGTTGCTCGGCATGCTCCACACCATGGTCGAACCCGAAGTCTACGGCCAATTGAGCTGGCGCTATTAGAGCTTTGACCTTTCGACTTCCGCGTCTGCCGTGCGAGCGTTTGCGGAAGCGGACTTGGGCCTTTTCCCGCCAGAAATGCGGCGAATAAGAAATGTGCTAGATTTTCTCATCCGTACAGTTGCCCTGATTGAGACTGGGTGAAATTCGGCGTGTTCGTTCCCTTTGGCACCAACTTGCAGGACAGTCACCGACGCGTCTCGCGCTGCGCGCCGGTTATGCCGGGCTTCTTCCAGAGGACGGTCAGCCTCCTGGTCCTGGCGGGGCTTGTGCTTCACGCCTCGTCTGCACCGGGCCAGGAAGCTCCGGCGGAGGCCACGCTGCCCGACGAATACACGATGAAGGCGGTCTACCTCTACAGCTTCGGCCGCTATTGCCAATGGCCGCAGGGCGCGTTCGCCAGCGATTCGGGTTCTTTCGTGATCGGCATCCTCGGAGAAGATCCGTTCGGAGAAACGATCGACAAGATCGCCGCCAAGAAGACCCTTCACAACCGACGGATCGTCGTGCGGCGATTCGCCACGCTGGATGATTATCGCGGCCCCTGCCAGATCCTGTTCGTGAGTCGCTCCGTACCTCCCAACCAGCAGGCGACAGTGATCGAGAAGCTTGGAGACGATCCGGTGTTGGTGGTCGGTGAATCGCCCGGCTATGCCGAACGGGGAGCGACTGCCAACTTCGTCATTGGCGGAGATCGTATACGGTTCGAAATCAACATTGAAAATGCACGGCGGGCGCAACTCCGCATGGACGCCAAGTTGCTGAGCCTGGGGATCCCTGTGGGCACTCACAGTTCGACGCCCCCCCAGGACGCTTCGTCGCAGTGACCGCCCCGCGACCGCCCACCACAAACCAAGGGCGTGTCCCGGCGTCAAAAGAGTTCCATGAGGAATTGACATGCGTGCATTCCGAAACTGGTCGATCAGAACCAAGCTGATTGTCTTGTCGCTCGTTTCGGCGGCAATGGCGTTGGCCTTCTCCGCGGTGGGCGTCACGGTCAACGAACGACGCACGATGATTGCTTTCAAGAGTGAGGCGTTGCAGACGCAGGCCCGAATGCTGGCTTTCAACTGCACGGGCGTCCTGAGTTTCGACGACCCCTTTGCGGCCCGGCAACTCCTGGCCTCGCTCAAGGCCCAGCCGGCCGTCGAATTTGCGTGTCTCTACGACGGCGAAGGCCACGTGCTGGCCACCTATCCCGCCAATGCGAACACAGACCCTTTGCCGCCCGCCTTCGACAAGAATGACTGCCGGGTGACTCGCAAGGGGATCATCGAGGTCTTCCATCGTGTTCAAGATCGCGGCGAGGACCTGGGAGGCCTTTATCTCCGCGCAAACACTAACAGCTTGAACCAGCAACTGCTCGCCCACGCGAAGGTTCTTGCCGTCGTATTGCTTACCGGCCTCTTGCTGGCCGTGGGGCTTGCCGCACGAATGCAGCGGGCGATCTCCGGCCCAATCGTCAGGCTCGGGGAGACCGCCTCGCAAATCACTTCCGAAGGCGACTACTCGATCCGCGTGGAAGAGCAGTCCCAAGACGAACTGGGCGTGTTGTGTGCCCAATTCAACCGGATGCTGGATCGCGTGGCCAGTTCCGAGGAAGCGTTGCGAAAAGCCCACGACGAACTGGAGCAGCGAGTCTGCGAGCGGACGGCGGAACTGCACGACAGCCAGCGTTACCTGCGGGCCATCCTGGATACGTTGCCCGTGGGCGTATTCCTCATAGACGGAGACACGGAACGGATTGTTGAGGCCAACCCCGCGGCCTGCGAAATGATCGGAGCCGAAAAGGAGTCGGTTGTGGGTACGGTGTCCGAGCGGTTCATTTGCACGCTTCAAGAGGAGCAGAATGCGAATTCGACCGTCGAGCAGGCCGTTAGCGATACCGAACGCATGCTACTCAGAACCGACGGAGTTCACGTTCCCATCCTTAAGACCCAGGTTCCCTTGGTCGCCAGGGAGCGACGCCATCGGCTGGAGGTCTTCGTCGACATCACGGAGCAAAAGCGAATCGAGAGCGAGATCCTCAGGGCGAGAGACGCCGCCGAAGCAGCAAGCGTCGCCAAGAGTCGATTCCTGGCGAACATGAGCCATGAAATCCGCACGCCTCTCAACGCGATCATCGGTTTCGCGGACCTGCTCCGCAAAGACACAACCCACAGCGGCAACGCGGAGTCAGTCGATTTCCTGGAGACCATCCACGCCAGCGGCAAGCATCTTCTTTGCTTGATCAACGACATTCTCGACCTTTCCAAGATCGAAGCGGACCGATTGGAGATCGAGACCGTTTCGTGTTCACCGCACCTGGTGATCCATGAAGTCATTTCGGCGCTGCGGATCCGGGCGTTGGAGGGAGGACTGTCGCTCGACTATCGTTGGGAAACGGGAGTGCCGGAAACGATTTCCACCGACCCGTCGCGACTTCGCCAGCTCTTGATGAACCTTGTCGGCAACGCAATCAAGTTCACGAAGAAGGGCGGCGTGCAGGTCGTCGCGAGCCTCGAACAGGAATCGCCAGCGTCTCGCCTGGTGATCCAGGTTATCGACTCCGGAGTCGGCATTCCGAAGGAGAAGTACGAGGCGATCTTCGATCCCTTTGTCCAGGCGGACACTTCCGTGACGAGACAGTTTGGGGGCACCGGCTTGGGCCTGACCATCAGTCGCCGCATCGCCCAAGCGCTCGGCGGCGAAATCCAGGTAGCCAGCGAGCCCGGCAAGGGCACCACGTTCACGACATCGCTCGCAACGGGTCCGCTGGACGGTGTTTCGATCCTCGAAGCTCCGGCGGCAAGTTCGGCGCGAACCGCGAGCCTCGCGTCCCAGGAGCCATTGCCAACTCTCGACGGTCTACGAGTCCTGCTGGTTGAGGACGGCCCCACCAACCGCAAGCTCGCCGGTCTCGTGTTGCGACGAGCGGGGGCAGAAGTGACGATGGCGGAAGATGGAAAAGCCGGCTCAGACCTGGCGCTGAGGGGACCTTTTGATCTGATCCTTATGGACATGCAGATGCCGATCATGGACGGCTATGCCGCCACCAGGCTCCTGCGTCAAGAGGGCCTGACATTGCCAATCCTGGCCTTGACGGCCCATGCCATGAAGGGCGACCAGGACAAGTGCAAGGCTGCGGGATGCTCGGGCTACATCACCAAGCCGATTGACGGCGACCAACTCGTGCGGACCGTCGCCGAAACGCTGCAGGGCTCGCGGAGGCCCGCGGACGAACGCGAGGCTCAAAGTCTCCGCGATTTGGAGAGCGTCACCCCATCGTCTCCCGTGCAGCAAGCTGAGGATGTTCCGCCAGCGGACTCGCCCACGGCCTCGGAACCGCCGCTGCACTCCACTCTCGACACGGAAGACCCCGACTTTCGCGAGATCGTTCTGGAATTCGCCGACCGGCTCAATGAGAAGGCCGACGCCATGCAAGAGGCGTACGCCCGAAAGGACTACCAGGAGCTGGCCTGTCTTGCCCATTGGCTGAAAGGCGCCGGAGGAACGGCCGGCTTCGCCGGTTTCACGCAGTTTGGAGCACGATTGGAATTGCTTGCCCAAGACCAACAGGAACGCGAAATCGGGACAGCCCTTGCGGAATTGACGGAGGATGCGGCGCGTATCGCCGTAGCGTCTCCCTCGTCCGCCCCCGGACGGGGGTAAGGTCACAAGTCGCAGAACCGGCATTCTCCGGCCAGCCCGCCGATTCTCTTCCCCCGCGCTGCGTCCGCCTGAAATGTGACCTAGGGTTGAAGGCGGGTTCAAAGCATCGAACGTCCCATGACACGGGGCGTTCGGAGGGCAGCGCAAGCCCTGGAGATCATCGAGCGCGAGTTGCCCGACGCGATTCTTCTCGATGTCGTCATGCCTGAGATGGACGGTTTAGAGGTCTTGGCGGCGATTCGGAAGAACAGCGTCTTCGCACGCACTCCCGTCCTCATCCTCACCGCCTCCACGGACTCCCACACGAAGCAAAGGGCGCTCGAACTGGGAGCAACGGACTTTCTGCTCAAGCCCATCGACCCCACGGAACTTCTCCCCCGAGTTCGCAACGCGATTCGCCTCAAAGCCTTCCATGATTGCTATTTCGAATACATGAAGAGCCTCGCCATCAGCGGCCAGGCCGCAACGAACGACGCCCTGCCCGAAAACGACGCCGCCGCGAAGCCGGACAACGGAAGCCGCGGCGCTCACGCCGGCCTCCCGGATCGGCCTCCCATGGAATTGCACTGGCCCGTGCTTCAACCGACGTCCTTTCCCGAGGTGAAGCGAACCAACAAGGTGCTGATCGTCGATGACGAGCCCATCAACATCAAGCTCATCCGGAAGAACCTCGCCACGGAAGGGTATGAGAAGATCGTGGGCGTTTCCGAAGCGACGGAAGCGATTGCCGTCATTCGTCGCGAAATGCCCAGCGTCATCCTGCTTGACATCATGATGCCCGAGATCAGCGGGCTGGACATTCTCGAGCGAATTCAAGCGGACGAACATCTTGCGGACATTCCCGTGGTGATCCTCACGGCGTCGACCAACCTGGACACAAAGCGTCAGGCTTTCGAACTCGGAGCGACCGATTTCCTGACCAAGCCCGTCGATTCGGTGGAATTGCTGCCGCGCGTCAAGAACGTCTTGCTCGTGAAGGCGAACCAGGACCACATGCGCGAGTACGCCGAGGCGTTGGAGCGAGAAATCGCCGGACAGATGAAGTCGATCGAGAAGTACGCCGTGGCGTTGGAGGGGGCCAACGAAATGCTCCGTCGTTCCCGTGAGGCCGCACAGGTCGCCGATCGCGCCAAGAGCCGGTTTCTGGCGAACATGAGCCACGAAATCCGCACGCCGCTCACGTCGATCATCGGTTTTGGCGAAGAACTGCTCGATGAAATGCGAGATTCAGCGGAAAACGAGTCGTTCCTGCCGCACGTGGAGATCATGGTCAAGAACGGGAGGCACCTTCTCGACGTGGTCAACGACGTCCTCGACCTGTCCAAGATCGAAGCCGGCGGATTCACCATAGAAATGGCTCGCTGGTCGCCCCTGGAAATATGCTCCGACGCGGTGCGCAGCCTGCAAATCCAGGCCGATCGCAAAGGACTGCAACTGGAACTTCAGTGCGACGGCCCCCTGCCGGCGACAATCGAAACGGACTCGCTGTGCCTGCGGCGGATTCTGCTCAATCTCCTGGGAAACGCGATCAAATTCACCCAAAAGGGGTCCGTTCGGCTGGCCGTGCGTCTGCCCGACGACCGCGCGGAACCACTGCTTGAGTTTCGGGTGATCGACACGGGAATCGGCATCGAGCCGGACGTTCTTTCACGACTCTTCAAGCCCTTTGTGCAGGGCGACGCCTCGGTGGCCCGTCGCTTCGGAGGCACCGGGCTCGGCCTGACGGTGAGCAAGTATCTCGCGGAAAAGCTAAACGGCACAATCACCGTGGAAAGCGAGATCGGCAGGGGCAGCACGTTTCGCCTGCAATTGCCAACGGGTTCGCTCGAGGGCGTGAGCCTGGTCGATGCCTCCGCAGACACGGCGTCCGGCCCAGGACAAGCCGCGCAAGGAACCTCTCCTCCGACCGATCTGTCTCACCTGCACTGCCGGGTCCTGCTTGCAGAGGACTCCCTGGACAACCAGCGACTGGTCTCGTTGATCTTGCGGAAGGCGGGCGTGGATGTCGAACTGGCAGAGAACGGCCAGATTGCCTGCGAAAAGGCCATGGCGGCTGTCCAGGCGGGGAATCCGTTCGACCTGATCCTGATGGATATGGAAATGCCGGTCCTGGACGGGTATTCCGCAACAAGGCGACTGCGGGAAAACGGATACACCTATCCCATTGTCGCCCTCACGGCACACGCCATGGAAAGCGAACGCCGAGAGTGCCTGCTGGCCGGATGCGACGATCACGCCACAAAACCAATCCACCGCGAGGGTTTGCTCGCCACAATAAGCCAATACGGAATGGCGTCAGAGAAGACACCGTGAAGGCAGGCGTCCGAGCCGCTTCGGGGGAGACTGGCCCACAGCCCATCAATGTTCCTTGGCGTCCGTCCGCGATCTTTCGGCTTCTCGCATCGCTTCCAACTCCTCGCGAATCGTGTCGAGTTCCTCCCGGATCTCCCGAAGCTGACGGGCCTGCTCGCTCTCATCCTCCTGGATTTCCTCACTCACCCGGACCAGATCCTGGTGAATCCGCTCTTCCGTTGACTGGACCGAGTGATCGAGATGGAACACCACGGCCAACATCGAAAAGCCGAACAGGGCCGCAATGGAAAGCCAGAAGACGAAGCCCTTCTGGTAGGCCCAGAGGAACCAGTCTGGATATTTTTCTTGCTTCATGATTTGTTTTCGGAAGATCCCGATGTGACGTGGGCGATGTGCAACCCGACCAGCCGGGCCACCAGGACGGTCAAGTAGATCTGGCCGATTACGGCCTCCAGCACCGCCAGAATTTTGGCCGGCGGTGAGACGGGGACGATGTCGCCATAGCCGAGCGTGGTGAGTGTGACAAAGCTGTAATAGAGGGGGACCAGCGACTTCTCGCCCCCGAACACCATGCTCGCTTGTTCGAACTCGTCTGCATAGGCGTAGACGAACGAATCCGGACGAAAAACCTCGCACAGGCTGTAAAGCGACGCCCAGATGAACCCCAGGAGCAGATAGACGCACAGGGAAGCGCAAATCATGTTCGTATCGACCGTCTCGCTGCGGAACAGGAAGTCGAGCACGAGAACAACCACCAAGGCGATGAAGGCGATGGAAAACAGGTTGTTGAGAACGAGAACGGCGTCGGCCTTCCAGGCCGCCGAAACGAGGCTCAGCAGCCCCGCCGGCACAACCAGGGCAACGGCCGTTGTCATGGTTCGTCGCGTCTGACTGATCGCGTTGACGGCCGAGAGCAACATAAGATTGAACAACACGGCGATGGCAAAACCGGCAAGGCGCCGCTGGCTCGGGTCTTCAAGCATATAGCCCACGGCCGCGATGAAAAACAACAGAAGCAGCGAGACCAGCAGCGAGATGAACCGGTAGGCCTGGGCGCCGCGACGGATTCGCGCGATTCGGGAAATCGGTCCGGTCTGCGTCATTTGGTTCCCTGAGACGGCTGCTGGAAATGGGGCCCGCGTGCAAGGGCCACTTTACCGCATTTTGCAGGACGGATAAACTACTCGGGCGTGTTCTGCGGGGCCGACTTGATCTGGGCGGCCAGGAACACCATGCCGATCAGGGCCGCAAGGACCGAAGCGCAAAGAATGCCGATCTTGGCCGGGTCGAGCCACTCGGCCAGGTCGCCCTTCATGGCCAGCCCCGCGATGAACATGGCCATGGTGAAGCCGATCCCGGCGAGGAATCCTCCGGCGGCGACCATTCCCCACGTCACGCCGTCGGGCATCCTGGCCCAGCCGAGCCGGACGGCGCCGTAGCTGAAGGCCACGATTCCCAACGGCTTGCCGATCAAGAGGCCCGCCGCTATCGCCAGGGCCACGGGCGAAGTGACGTAGGAGACGTCGATGGGCACGCAGGCATTGGCCAGGGCGAATACGGGCATGATCACGAAACCGACCCAGGAGTGGAGGTTGGTTTCCAACCGTTCCAGGGGCGAGATGGCCTCCCGGGAAGCCGTTTCCATGTGGCGCAGCACGACGTACTCCGATGACTTGCTGAGATCTTCGCCGTCAAAAACCCTTCCCGCCTTGTCGAGGATGCTCCCGAACAGACCGGGACTGACCCAGCGATGAGCGGGCGTGAGCAAGCCCAGAACCACGCCGGCGATCGTGGCGTGGATGCCCGACTCATGAATGGCAAACCAGACCAGCGCGCCCAGAATCGTGTAGACGCCAATGCTGCGCACCCCAAGCCGGGACAACACGACCACGAGGACCACGCCCCCGACGCCGAGGGCCAGTGCCAGGAAGTTGATTGAATCGGTATAGCCGATGGCGATCACGAGAATCGCCCCGATATCGTCGACAATGGCCAGTGAGAGCAGCATCACCCGCAGGCTGTGAGGCACCTTGGGACCGAGCAGGGCCATACAGCCAACGACGAAGGCGATATCCGTGGCCATGGGGATTCCCCAGCCCCGCGCGGCGGGCTGGCCCCATTGCATGGCCAGGTAAACGCCCGCCGGCACGATCATCCCGCCCAGAGCCGCGGCAATGGGCAAGGCAGCCCGCCGCAGTTCGCGGAGTTCGCCCAGGACCATCTCCCGCTTGACCTCCAGGCCGATGACGAAGAAGAAGATGGCCATCAGCCCGTCGTTGATCCAGTGGTAGAGCGGGTGGATCACGTCGTAGCCGCCCAGGGAGAAGCCGACCGGCGTCTTCCAGAACTTGATGAAACTCTCACCCAGCGGCGAATTAGCCAGCCCGAGAGAAACAATCGTACAGGCCAACAACACGATGCCGCCGGCCGATTCGACGTGCATGAAGCGAGTCAGCGGATCGAGGTAACGCTGAATCGGCTTGTTGGGAAGTTCAGGAAGTGGATTCGAACTGTGGGATTGTTTGGCCATGGCATGGTACTCGGTAATAAGGTAGCAGGCACGCTCCGCCGTGCCGTCCGCCAAGTTATCGGAAAAGGCAGGAACGATCCAGTCTCGCTGTTCTCCAAAAAAATGACTCCGAAAGATATTCCCATTGCCTCATGAACACCGTCATCCAAGCGGAGAAATTCATGCAATTGCCTGCTCGATACAGAAGGCAAGTTCTTTCATCTGCTTGGCTGCGGCACGGCGGAGCGCGCCTGCTACCTTGGGGGGCTCCATCATTGCAGCCAGCGTACTTGATAAGGCTCCAGGGCGACCGAGGAAGCGACCTTCTCGTCGTCCAGAACATCATAATCCGGCGCGTCGCCGATCAGCTTCTCCACGTCAACCGAGACGCCTTGCGGACCGAGATTCGCCAATACGAGGAGTCGCTGCGAACTGTCCACACTTTCTCGCAAAAGCGCCACGACGGAGTTCTGGCCGACAGAAAGGACCCGTTGCGAAGCATCGGGATGGAACGCCAGTTGCTCTCGGCGAACCTCCAACAGACGGCAGTAGCCGGCAAGGACCTGCGATTCGGTTGAATCGCAACGATCCAAAATCGCCTCCAAATCGTCTCGCTCGAATTTCTTCCGATTGATCGTTCGGGCCCGCCCCGTTTCCTCGACGCCCTTGTGGTTGTTGGGAGTTCCCACGAGGCTGTGGAAGTAGATTCCGGGGATCCCCTGCAGGGAGAGCATCAAGGCCTGGCCTGCCAGGAAACGGCGCACGTGGAGCGCAGGATCCGGATTATCCGGGTCGGCCACGACGTCGAAGTAGGTGATATTCAATTCGTAGGGGCTCTCCGTGCCGTCCGTATTGCGTTTCAAGCTGACATGGCCGCCGCGTCGGCGGACGGCCTCGATGAAGCCTTCCAGGCGGTCTGCCGGCATGATGCCTTCCAGAGGCCGAACCCCGATCCCGTCGTGGGAAGCGGTGAAGTTGAAAACGGTCGTTCCCGGCGGCGTCGGCTTCAGGCCGGCAAGCCAACGGTTCAGCACCGTGGCATCGCCCGTCTGAAGAGCCTCAGCCAGCAGGGGCGCCAGACTGAACTGGTAGACCATCTGGGCCTCGTCACCCTGGCCGTAGTAGCTCACGTTCTCCTCGTGAGGCACGTTCGTCTCGGTCAGCAGGATCGTGCCCGGGGCCACCGACTCGACAACCGTTCGCATCAGCTTGACGACCTCGTGAGTCTGCGGCAAATGGATGCACGAGGTCCCCAGCTCTTTCCAAAGATAGGCGATGGCATCGAGTCGGATGATCCGCGTCCCGCGCCGCAGGTAGAAAAGCAGGACGTCGATCATTTCGAGCAGCACGTGGGGCGACGCAAAATTCAGATCGATCTGATCATCGCTGAAGGTGGTCCACACGTGGCGCGTGCCCCGCGACGTTTCAAAGGGAGTCAGCAGGGGATGGCTGCGCGGGCGAGTGACGCGCGACACGTCTTCTTCCGGATCCACTTCGATGAAATACGAAGTGTAGGGCTCCTCGCCCGCCAGGTATTTCTGGAACCAAAGGCTTTGCTGCGAGCAGTGGTTGACGACCAGGTCGAACATGAGGTCGAAATCCCGGCCGAGGGCCGCCACATCGTCCCACGTCCCCAAGGTCGGATCGACCTGACGATAGTCGATGATCGAAAAACCGTCGTCGGACGAGTAGGGGAAGAAAGGGAGAATGTGAACGGTGCTCAGGAGTTTCTCGAGCCCGTGTTCCAGGAGAAATCGCCGCTGCGTGTCCAGCGGGGCCTCGCCGTTGCAGCGGACCTGGTCGCCGTAGGTGATCAGCACGGCGTCGGCCTGGTCCCAAGCGGACTTGGGAGGCGGGATTTCGTCGGCCGCGTCCGCCGTCCGCCGGGCCAATTCCTCCAGGGTATGTTCGAGATCGGAGGAATACAGGCGGGCCAAATGGGCTTGAAGTTTTTCGCGATAGCCGGAATCGATGGGCATCGGTCTCTGACGCGTTATGGGCAAGTTCAGTCCTCTTCGGAAGATAATGGTACCCCGGACCGCATTTCAGGCCACTCCCCCCCAACACTACCTTCTCGAGAATAGGCAAGTTATCCTGTTGTTCTGAGCCAACCGTATCCGCATTGCCAGCCCTATCCGGCAGTTTCGCAATCCCATCACCGAGTTAGAAACCAATGAAACCCATCGTTTGGTCACTCCTGCTCTCCCTGTCCACGATCCTGTCTGCCGCAACTGCCGATGAGAAGCCGCTCGCCGAAGCGGCCATTGAGAGCGATCAGCTCCGCGTCACATGGGATGCTCAAGCCGCGTGTTTCCGACTGGCCGACGTAAAGAACAAGGCGTTTGCCCATGTCTTCCTCGAAAAGTCTCCCCAACAGATCACCGCGGGGGATTGGAGCCATCCCCGTCTCGGAAGCGGCCGGATGCTGGAAGCCGCTCTGCCGGACGGCGACCGGGTGCGAGTGATTCTCGTGTCCAACGTTCGCTTCGTGCTTCTGCAAACGCAGATGGCAGCCGGAACCGACGGGGAACGAATTGTCCATGACGTGAGGCCCTTTCGCCTGAAACTCGACTTGCCGGACGACCCCGGTGCGCTGAAGGCCCTGGGAACCGCGGGCCTGACGGCGCCGGACGCCCACCCGGGCAGCTACGCCTTCCTGGCTGTTGCCTCGCCTGAAACGCGTTCGGGTGTTGTCTCCGGATGGATCAGCCATGACCGAGGATGCGGCGTCGTGTTTTCAAACATCGAGGACAATGCGGTTCAACTGGAGCCCCAGATCGACTACGGGCGGTTGACGATCGCCCCCGGCGCCTCGGAGCCGAGCGAGTTGTTCGCAGTCGGCCCCTTCGACGATGCCCGACTCGGATTGGAAGCCTATGCGGACACGATCGTTCGCCTCTACGACATCCATCTGCGGCCCCTGCCGAGCGGCTACTGCACCTGGTACAGCAACAAGTACGGAGGCGCGTGCGACGAAGAACACCTGGCCGAATTGGCTGCTGTGGCAGCCGAGGAATTGAAACCGTTTGGCTTTGATTTCGTTCAGATCGACGACAAGTGGCAGGACGGTGAGCGTCGAAACGGACCCGCCAAGGTCTTCTGCAACCACAAGCCCGACGGCCCCTATCCCAGCGGCATGAAAAAGACGGCCGACAAGATCTCTGCCCTTGGTTTGACGCCAGGCATCTGGTTCATGCCCTTTGCCGGAGATCGAGACGATCCCTTCTTCGCCGATCACCAGGACTGGTTCGTCCACCGCGCCGATGGCACCCCATACTGGGCTCGCTGGGGGGGCACCTCCCTCGACATGACCAATCCCGCTGCTCGCGACTACGTTCGCAAGGTCGTCCGCCAACTGGCCCACGATTGGGGCTACCGCTATTTCAAGATGGACGGACTTTGGGTGGGGTCTGCGACAAAACTGACCTATGTGAACAACGGCTACGTGAAGGACGACATTGGCGAGGCCGTATTCCACGATCCCGCCAAGACGAACGTCGAAGCTTACCGCGACGGTCTGAAACTGGTCCGCGAGGCGGCAGGAAACGACGTTTTCTTCTTGGGCTGCTGCATTCCCCAGAACATGCGGTCTTTCGGTGCCGCCTTCGGCCTGGTCGACGCGATGCGAATCGGACCGGACAACGGAACGACCCTGGAAGCCCTCTGCCGAGGGCCCTGGCACGGCACGAATCGCTACTTCCTCCATGGCCGAGTGTGGCACAACGATCCGGACCCGATCTACGTTCGGCCCGAGGTGCCGCTTGACCACGCCCGGCTGATTTGCTCCTGGGTAACCCTCTCGGGACAACTCAATGCCTTCAGCGAATGGCTGCCTGATCTACCCGACGATCGGCTGGACCTCTTGCGCCGGACGATGCCCAATCACGGGCTGCATCCCCGCCCGGTCGACCTGTTTTCCTCGGATTTGGCACGGATCTGGCTCCTCACCGACAAGCGGAGCGGATCGCGTCGGGATGTGGTTGGCCTGTTTAATTGGGACGCCAAGGAACCTGCCACGATCGACGTCTCCCCCGAGTCTGTCGGGTTGCCCCCGGCAAAACAATACGTTGGCTTTGACTACTGGGCGGACCAGTTCGTGCCCCCCTTCTCCGGTCGGGTTCAATCCGTCCTGCCGCCGGGAACCTGCCGCATCCTGGCCCTTCGCGCCGAGACGAATCATCCGATTCTTGTCAGCACATCCCGCCACATCACTCAGGGCGTAGTCGATGTAGTCCGGGAACAATGGGATGCCGATGATCTTGTTCTCACCGGCGAGAGCCGGGTCGTGGCCAACGATCCCTACGAATTGCGGATCGTGGTACCTACGGGCGAGAATTCGTTTCTCGCAACAGAAATTCTGGGCGACTCGCCAGACCTGGCGGTCTCTTTCAAACAGACAGGACCTCAACTCCGTGCCACGATTCGTTCGCTGGAAACCCGAACCGTCACGTGGGAAGTCCGGTTTCGCCGTGGGGCAGTGCCGGTTCCAAAACCGGCGCCGGTGACGGACTTTGTCGCCGACGTCTCCTATCGAGCCGTAACCCTCAAATGGCAGTCTGGCGCCGCCTCCCGGTTCCAGATCCGCAGGAGTGATAGGCAAACATTCGAGGCCAACACCGGCGAATATCGTGACGCGGACATCCGCCCCGGCGTCGAATATGTGTACGAGGTGCGTTCTAGCGGCTGGGACGGGCGTCTTTCCGAAGCGGCTCGGCTGAAGGTTCGAACCCTTGATGAGTTGAAACTCCCACCCGTGCCGCCGCGACCGGACATCTCCATCAGCGAGCTATCCCCCACTTCGGCAACGACCGGGTGGGGAAAAATCGGTTCCAACCGCACGTGCCAGGGGGAAACAATGAAGTTGCTCGGCAAACCCTACGATTCGGGGGTTGGCGTTCACGCCGCATCGACCCTGGTCTACGCCATCCCCGATGGCGCCAGGCGGTTCGTCGCCACGGGTGGCCTGGACGACGAAAAAGCGGACGATCCGCGGCAAAGCGTGGTGCTCCGGGTGCTGGGCGCCCCAGACGAAATGGGAGAACCCCCGGTTCTGATGGCGGAAAGCCCCCTACTCTCCGACGAAACGCTACGGATTTGGCACTTTGATGTGGAATTGTCGCCTCGCTATCGCTCCATTCACTTCGTGGTCGACGATGGTGGCGATGGAATCGCGTGCGACCATGTGGACTGGGTCAACGCGGGATTCGTCACCGGGAAGTAAGTTGTGGGCGAGGGCGGACTCGGGGCGCTTCGGTGGCCGGAGCCGTTCGAGACCTACCTCCCGAGGGTGGCGTACGATTCAGCCCGTTGACCGGGGCCTCTGGTCGACTTACAGTAAGGACTTGCTGTGTCAGCAAGAAGATGCGCTCAGGAGAAGGCCATCCAAGCCGAGCATTCGCTCGTGTTGGTTGGCGGTCCTCCCGCCCTGTGGGGCCGAATCCTATACCGGTCGCCCATCCAATCGGCGGAGAAGTGATGCTCGCAAAACGGATCATCCCCTGTCTTGACGTGAACGAAGGCAGGGTGGTCAAGGGAACGAATTTTTTGAATCTGCGGGACGCCGGAGATCCGGTTGAGGTGGCTGCGCGCTACGAGCGCGAGGGCGCCGACGAATTGGTGTTCCTCGACATCACGGCGAGCCACGAAGGCCGGGACATCATCTTCGACGTCGTCCGACGTACGGCGGAAATGGTTTTCATGCCGCTGACGGTGGGTGGTGGAATCCGAACGATTGACGATATTCGAGCGTTGCTCAACGCGGGCAGCGACAAGGTGTCGATCAATTCGGCCGCGTGCCGCAATCCGGAATTCGTGCGGGAAGCTGCCCGGCGGTTCGGGAGCCAGTGCATTGTGGTGAACATTGATCCCAAGCGGGTTCAGAAGAACGGTTCGGAGTTCTGGGAGGTGCACATCAACGGGGGGCGGATCGGCACCGGGCTGGAAGCAGTCCAGTGGGCCCGGGAAGTGGAGCGTCTGGGAGCCGGCGAGATCGTGCTGACGTCCATGGATGCCGACGGGACCAAGGACGGTTACGACCTGGAGATCACGGCCGCCGTTTCTGCGGAAGTTTCGATTCCGGTCGTGGCAAGCGGAGGGGCCGGACGCCCCGAGCACCTGGCAGACGCGATCCTCAAGGGCGGCGCGGAAGCGGCGCTGGCAGCAAGCATTTTTCACTACGGCGAATATACCATACAAGAAACCAAGGAAGTGATGCGAGACCGGGGAATTCCCGTCAGGCTTTGAGCCGGACCGCCTCTTCGCAGCATCCCTGGACATCCCCGAAGTTTTCCACGGAGAACATCTCATGTCGATCCCGATCGAATCGGACCAGGAACGATTCAAGAAGCAGAAAGAGCCCCTCGAGATCGACAAGTTGTTCCGAGCGCTGGTCAAGCTGGAAGGGAGCGACCTGCACCTCAAGGTCGATCGCCCCCCGTACATCCGCGTGGGCGGCTCTCTCCGCCCCATGAACCGGGAGCCAGTCGACGACGATGAGATGGTTCGCCTCATCTTCCCCATGATGGACGAACGCAATCGGAGAATCTTCGACGAGGACGGCGGCGCCGACTTCGCCTACTCCCTCGATGTGGACGACAAAACGTGGCGTTTTCGCGTGAACGTGCTCCAGCAGATGGGCCATGTGGGCCTCGTGGCCCGGCGCGTGAACAACTGGATTCCGCCCCTGGAAGGCCTCTACCTGCCCACGGTCCTCTACGAGCTCTGCAAGTTCAGCCAGGGCATGATCCTGCTGGCCGGAATCACGGGCTCGGGTAAAAGTACGACGATCGCGTCGATGCTCAACTGGGTCAACCAGAACTACCGCAAACATATCCTCACCCTTGAGGATCCGATCGAATTTACGTTCACCGAAGAGAAGTGCTTGATCAACCAGCGCGAAATCGGCATGGACGTGGTCAATTTCGGGATCGGAATGAAGCATGCCGTGCGTGAAGACCCCGACGTCATGCTCGTGGGAGAAATGCGTGACCGCGAAACGTTCGAAACGGCCATTCACGCGGCGGAAACGGGCCACTTGGTTTTCGGAACCATCCACGCCTCCACGGCTCCCAGTACGATTGGACGTATTCTCGACCTCTTCCCCTCGTCGATGCACCCGGCCATGCGAAGCGCCCTGGCCTTCAACATGAAGGGGATCGTCGCCCAGAAACTCCTGCCCTCGATTAAAGAGGGGGTGCAGCGGGTGCCCACGTGCGAAATCATGACCTTCAACCCCACGATCCGCAAGCTGATCCTGGAATCCCAGGACAACAAGCTCCCCGACGCGATCCGTATCGGGGCCCAGGAGGGAATGCAGGACTTCACCATGAGTCTGAAACACCTGGTAACCGAGCGGCTCATCGATCGCGCAACCGCCTTCGAGGTGGCGCCGAATATCGAGGCCCTCAAGATGGCCCTCAAGGGAATCGAGGTGAAAGAACCCGGAATCCTCTAGGGTCCGCGTGAGAATCCGCCGGCCTCATCGCCCGGATCGGATGATCACCACCATTCGGGAATCAACTTCAACGAAACTGCTGGAATAGGTTGTCACCTGATGCGTCGATTTCTTCTCCTGCTATGCATGATTCTGGCCGTATGGACAATCGGCTCGCCCCCTCTGCGAGCCCAAGAAGAAGAGCATTCCGCTCCCGCCGCGGAGGAAGGCTCCGCGGCCCCCGATGAAGCCGCCTCTGAGGGCGAGGGCGGAGGAGACGCCGCCCCCGCCGCCGGTTCCGGGTGGGCAGGCCCCGGCATGTACATGAGCATCACCAAGATCCTTCTCGGATGGATCGTCGTGCTCATGTGGGTCTATTCCACGGATTGGGTCAGCCGCGACGCCCAGCAGTACAAATTCGATCACTTCAAGTGGAATCCCATCGTCTTCGGGCCGTTCCTGGTCGGAATTCTCGCGTTCTGGCTCATTCCGATCTTTTTCGTCGGCTTCCCGGTGCTCATCCTGTGCCATTGGGTGCCCCTGCTGGCCTACGTGAAGACACGGAATGCGGAACTCGCCGACAGCGAGAAGGTCCTCACCCCCATGCACATCAAGGCATGGTTCGGACGCCTCTTCCGCAAGGAAGTGGCCATGGAAGAAAAGGACCCCCACGAGGCCGGTCCCCCGGTCACCCTCAAGGCGACCGGCGCCGACGAGCGGCAGAACAACGTCAACCTGCTCAGCGCCCGGCAGAATCCCGGCTTCACCGACGCTCGCAAGATCATCGCCGACGGCCTGGAACGCCGCGCCGACGCCATCATGCTCGACTACTCCCAACAGGGCGTCGCCATCCGCCATCAGATCGACGGCGTCTGGCAGGAAGCGGAGGGTCTGGAACGTGAACAGGGCGACCCGGCCCTGGAAGCCTTCAAATTGCTCTGCGGCCTGAAACCGGAAGATCGCCGCAGCCGCCAGAGCGGCGAGTTTCAAGCCGAGTACAAGAAGACCAAGAACCAATGCTCCCTCTCCACCCAGGGCACCCAGACCGGCGAACGAGCCGCCATGCACTTCGAAAAGGCTCGCGTCGCGTTCAAGACGTTCGATGACCTGGGGATGCGTCCGAAGATGCAAGAGCAGATTCGGCAGATACTCACCGCCACGAAGGGCTACTTCATCACCTCCGCCATGCCGGCGGCCGGTCTTCGCAGCACAACCCACGTGCTCATCCAGGACGCAGACCGCTTCGTCCGCGAATTCATGGCCCTGGAAGACGAAGACAATCGCTACGAACCGGTCGAAAACGTTCACATCACGACCTTCAAGAAGGACGATCCCGAAAAACCGGTCTCCGAAGCGTTGCGTCTCTTCTTCCTCCAGGAGCCGCAGGTCTGTATTCTCCGCGACCTGATCGACGGGGACATGCTGGGCAGGATCTGCAAGGAACTTCTCCAGGAAGAGCGTTTCTGCATCAGCACGGTGCGAGCCAAGGATGCCGCGGAAGCGCTGGCTCGCCTGGCCGCCATGAAGCCGCCCCTCCGCGAGTTCGCCCAAGCCATGACCGGCGTTCTCAACCAGCGGCTCGTTCGCAAATTGTGCGACGACTGCAAAGAAGCCTACGCCCCGCCGCCCAACGTGCTCCAGCAACTGGGAATTCCCCAAGGGCGCGTGAACGCCTTCTATCGGCCTCCGCAGCCTCCCGAGGACCCCAAGGAGATCTGCAAGACCTGCGGCGGCCTGGGATACTTGGGCCGGATCGGGCTGTTCGAGCTCCTCGTGGTCGGAAACGCCACCCGCGAGGTGCTCATGACGCAGCCGACCGCCGACGCCATTCGAGCCGCCGCCCGCAAGGACGGAATGCAAGGACTCCAGCAGGAAGGCGTCGTGCTCGTAGCCAAGGGGATCACCTCCCTGGCCGAATTGACTCGCGTTTTGAAGCAATAACCTCGATCCCGACGAGCTGACCAAGAGCGTCAACCTATCCAACGGAAGAATACGATGAGCTGGCTCTTTCCGCTACTTCTTTTCATGCTGTTCGCGGCAACCGTCCTGTGCCTTCTGGCCGAGAGCATGTGGAGCAACGCGATTCGCTTCATCAACGTGGTCTTTGCCGCTCTTTTGGCGACGAGTCTTTTTGAACCCACGGCGAAGCTCCTGGACAGCGCCATGAAAGGCGGGAGCTATTGGTGGGACTTCGTCTCCCTTTGGGTGCTCTTCGCCCTCTTCATCACGATCCTGCAAACCGTGACCAACACCATCTCGCGGGTGAACGTCCGCTTCCTGGGCGTCGTGAACAAGGCGGGCGGGATCGTCTTCGCCTGCATCACCGCAGCTGTTCTCGTCTCCTTCGCCAACTTCACCATGCACACCGCGCCGTTAGCCGAGTCGGCCTTCCGGGGAGGTTTTCCGAGCCAGAGTTCATTATCGCCGGATCGCCAGTGGGTGCGTTTCGTCTCGCTCGTTTCCGGCGGCTCCCTGTCCTCGTTCACCGGCCCCAACAAGTTCGACGGCAGCCGTTTCGCCAGCACCTATGCCAACCGCCGAAGGGCACTCCAGACCCAGGTGGAAGGCGGAAACGGGTTCGGCGGAAGCAGCGCCCCCGCACGCTGACCGCGTCGCGAAAGAATTTCGATAGCTCCCTGATCCCCCTTCCGATTTGCTGCCATGAACGATCAATCCAATCCTTCCAGTTGGGGAAAGTTCTCGGATGCCGCCGAGGCAGAACTACCCGAGTATCGCGCCCTGTCCGGACTCGCCGTTATCGGATTTCTCCTGGGCCTGGCGTCGGCTCTGGCAATCGTCCATCTGGGCCTGCTCTTCATCGGGGCGGCGGCCGTGATTTGCTCCCTCGTCGCCCTCGCTCGTATCGCTCGGCTGCCTGGCGAAGTCTCCGGACGCTGGCTCGCCCTGGCGGGCATCATCCTGGCCGTCTTCTGGGGCACCGCCGGCATCGCTCAGGACCTGACCCTGCGCCGCCTTGTGGATTTGGGCTCCCGCGATTTCGCACTCCAGTGGTTCGACTACCTCAAGCACGGAGAGCCCGAAAAGGCCCTCGAAATGGCAAAGCCGGCCAGAAATCGCCGCCCCCTCGGCGAGGAGTTGATGGAAGCCTTCCTCAGCGACGAGGTAGAGTACGAATCGCTGCAAGAATTCGTCGCCAAGCCCGAGGTTCGTGCCATGCTCGCCCTGGGAAATCAAGCCCAGATCCGCCATTTCACCTGCCTGAATAGCAGCAAGGAATACGTGTCCCAGGTCTACGCCGTGACCTACGACGACCACGGAAGCAAGAAGACTTTCCTGGTCAAGATCGGCCTCGGACGGAATGAGTATCCGGAACACGGCATCTCGGCCTGGCGGACAACTTCCACTGAGGCTCCATGGAAGTCCGAGGCAGACGAACCAAGGCCCGCGGGATAGAGCGGTTCCACAAGCCTGGGCTACTTCACCTCGACTGGGACAGTGAGCGTCCCTCGAATCGAGCCGATCACCGCTTGCCGGGGCGCGGCAAGTGTGGGCCTCTCAAGGACATCCGAATCACTCCTTTCCTCCGCAAGGCTTCGCTCGATCTCGCAAGTTCGATCCTCAACGGCCGCGACCGGCCAGGTCGACATGGAGATCTCATCCCGTCTCGATTCCTTCTCGCCTACCTGCAGTCGCAGGGCGCCACAGGCAGCCGCCACTTTCAAACGATCCGCTTGCCGGGGAGCCAAGGGCACGATCAAGCGTACGCCACGGGTCGCGCCTTCAGAATCTGCAAGCGGCTCGCAGCGAAGGACCTCCACATCCTTCAGAAGCACCGTCCATACCTGTTGCCCATCCGCGTCCACGTATTTCCAGGCGATTTCCCCGCGAGCGTTTTCAACAGGCAACCGAAGACTTTCCCCCGAAAGCTCCAAGGAAATCAACCGATACCCTCGGGGAACGCCTCGCATCCACGACCACGTTCCGGACGAAACGCCTGCCATTGCCCCGGACGGTCGCTCGGTTTGACCCATCGTGCGGGTGGGCAAAACGCTCAGACCAAGCATGAGCCACAACAAAAAGCCATCTGCAAGGTACGTCAAGGAGTGACTCCCGGAATGCGTCGCGTTGAGTCCGATCGCCGGACAAAGCAGGCCCCACAGGCGTCTATTTTACCCAGGCCTCACATCTTCGCAATCTAAGAGGACTGATGCGCAAGCTTTTCCGTGTTACCACAAACATCAGCACCAGAAAAACCAGAGGAACCCCCTCCCCGCTGAACATCTAGGACACCTGCGGCATTCAGGCAACTCACGAAACCTACAGCATCTATGCCGGCTGTCCGGATCGTAGTGGTTCTCCAGAGACAGGAATCCGAAGAGAATCACGATGCGACAACGACGAGCAAGTCGCGTTCGACGGGGAATCACCAGCTGAACCGGGAGGTCCGCGATCATGTTCACGAGTGTTTGTGCGTTGTGCCTGGCAGCATCTATCACCGGCGCAGAGCCGCCGGCTGTCGCCTGCGTCCCGGAGCCACCACCGGAACTCAACTGCCTGGAGACGGTTCAGGCGTCTGAGGAGCCGTGTTCGGTGTCGAACGCCGTCGTGGCATGGGAAAGGCCCGGTCGTTGCTGTCGTCCACCACAGCCGTTGCTCTATGTGGACACAATTGGCGCAGCTCGATGGTATACGCAACAGAACGCCGCGCTCGTCAGGCGCCCCTATGACTATCTTGTTCGTTTTGATTATCCGTGGCACCGCGAGTATCGATGCCCAAAGTGTTCGGGGCTTGGTGGCCCAACGGATTCGGCATTTTTGTCGCCAGCACCGCTAGCTTCCTTAACACCTTCGGGTGATACACCGACAGGTGGCGACATCAGTTATCGCGCAAGTGCGATTCGAAGAGTGGATTGAGTTGTTGACGGAATTGAGGAAACTTTTTCAGCCATCAGTCGATATTGCTTGACAACTCGGTTCATATTCGGACAATGATTGCATCTGTTGGTTTGCTTGAGATGAAAAACGGTCGCAACAGGTTCTAATGGTCAACCCGTTGCAGAGAGTTGAAGGGTCGTTTTCATCACTCGCCACTTGTGGTGATGCCATGTCAAGCAGATCAGTTCTTTCCAGTTGCAGGAGTGGCTGGAAGAAACGATGTCATTCGACGTGAATTTTCCCTCGGGGATATTCACGGAGAATGCCGCACCTCCTACACCGAGAGTTCCTCGGGGGGCGGCGACCGAAGGGAACGACAGTCGACGGCAAACGTCGTGGCCGGGATGGCCCCCTCCTTTTTTTCTTCCGCGCATGGTTTGCGGCCTGGATGCCCGATGGAGGCATCCTCTCCCGGGTTCGATCGAAGGGAGCGTTGTTTCCATTCGTAGACGTCCCGCCTGCTTCCCTTCCTTGATAGTCTGGTATGCCCCTTTGCCTGCTAGGTCTCGGCTCGAATCTCGGCAATCGCGCCGCTCTCCTTCGGGCGGCAATGCAACGCCTGGAGCAAACATCGTCGACCAGGGTCGTTTCAAGAAGCAGCCTCCACGAAACGTCTCCCATTGGCGGCCCTCGAGGACAGGGAGCGTTTCTTAACGCCGCCGTCCTCCTGGAGACGTCGATCCCTCCCGACTCCCTGCTTGCAATCACGGACAAGATCGAAGCGGATCTCGGGCGTCGGCGCAACGAGCGATGGGGCCCTCGGACGATCGACATCGATCTGCTGATCTACGGCGACCTCATCCAAAGCAGCAAGACGCTTCAACTGCCCCACCCACGCATGGCCTGGCGACGTTTCGTCCTGGCGCCGGCAGCCGAGGCCGCGCCCACCCTGCGACACCCGCGCATCGGCTGGACGATTCGGGAATTGCTCGACCACCTCGACACCACGAGGCCTTACCTTGCCCTTGCCGGACCCGCAGGATCCGGAAAGCGGCGCCTCGCCCGAACGGCCGCCGGGCGTCTCAGGGGGGTCGTGATCGCCGATCCCGTGTCCGAAATTCACCCTGGGGGCGACGAGACCAATCCGTATAGCGTTACGCCGCCCAGAGAGTTAGAATTCGCGGAGCAGCGAGCGAAGACCGTGGCGACCGATTCGCCCCGTTGGAATGAGCCTTGCTCCGTGTGGATCAGTGATTTCTGGGTGGGCCAGTCGGCGGCGATGATTCAAGCGTTTTCGGACGAGACTCGGCGCGCCATGTTCCTGGAGCAGTGGCGTGCCATTTTCCAGCAGACATGCCCGGCAAGGTTGACCGTCCTGCTCGACGCGCCAGCCCCATGGTGCGCCGCACGTCTGGCCGAACGAGGAACTCCTGTCGCTGCCACGGAAGATCTCGACAAGATTCGCCGGGCGCTTGTTGAACAATTTGCGAAACCGGGCTTCGGCCCCGTCCTCGAACTCGACGCCCGCCGACCGGACAACGCCCTCGAGGAGTTGCTGGCCGCCGTGGCGGCCATGGAAAACAAGCAAAGCTCATCATGACCATGGAACGAAAACGACCGCAACTTATCACCGATCCCCGAGAGTTGCTTCGGGAAGTGGCGGATTTGAGACGCCAGGGAAAGAAGGTGGGCCTCGTTCCGACGATGGGCGCCTTGCACCGGGGCCACCTGAGCCTTGTCGAAGCCGCCCTGGCCGAGTGCGACGTGTGCGTCGTGTCGATCTTCGTCAATCCGTCCCAGTTCGGCCCGTCGGAAGATTTCGACAAGTATCCGAGAACGCTGGATGCCGACCTCGACGCCCTTGCCGGCGCGGGCGCGCAGATCGCCTTCGTGCCCGACACGAGCGCCGTGTACGGCCCTCTGCACGCCACCTGGGTCGAGGTGGGTTCGGTGGCCGAACCGCTCGAAGGTCAATGCCGCCCGGGGCATTTTCGCGGCGTGGCGACCATCGTCCTGAAGCTTTTCAACATGGCCGGGACGAACGCCGCCTACTTCGGCCAGAAAGACTACCAACAGGCCCAGGTCATCCGTCGCATGGTCGACGATCTGGATGTGCCCATCGATGTGCGGGTCTGTCCGATCGTCCGCGAACCGGACGGCCTGGCCATGAGTTCCCGCAATGCCTACCTCAGCCCCGACGAGCGGCGCCGGGCCGTTTCGCTCTACGAGAGCCTTCGCCGAGCGGAAACCATGATCGGCCAGGGCGAAACGGACGCGCAACGAATTCGCGAGGCCGTCGAGGGGATTCTACTTCAACAAGGCCAGGGACAGATCGAGTACGTGGCCCTGGCCGATCCGGAAACGTTGAGCCCTGTCGAGAAAATCACCGGCGAAACCCTGATCGCCCTGGCCGTTCGAATCGGCGCCACGCGTCTGATCGACAACTGCCTGGCAAGACCGAACTAGCAAGCCGAGACGTCCCCATGCTTCAAACCATCTTCTTCATTCCCGACAACATTGGCGGGATTCCGTTGTTTGGATTTGGCCTGCTCCTGGCAGTGTGCGTGATCGCCTGCGTCGTCACCGTGGGCTGGCTCGGGTGGCGTCAGGGATTCAACGCCGACACCCTTGGTTACATTCCCCTGTTTGCCGTGCTCGGGGCGATCGTGTGGTTCATCCTGCCCCATGTCTGCGAACCGGAGGGGCTGCCCATTCGCGGCTACGGAACAATGCTCCTCGTCGCGGTGCTGGCGTCGATCGGACTGACCGCATGGAGAGGTCGTAAACTGGCCCTCGATCCTGACATGCTCATCATGCTCTGCTTCTGGATGATCGTCGCCGGCATCGTCGGCGCTCGCGTCTTCTACATCGTCGAGTACCGACACGAGTACACCACTTTGGGAAGCCTGCTCAACTTCACCAAGGGCGGGCTGGTCGTTTACGGGTCGGTGATCGGCGGTCTCGCCGCGCTGCTCGTGTTCGTCTACCGTCATAAGCTGCCGCTGCTCGCCACGCTCGACCTGATGGCGCCCAGTTTCATGCTCGGGCTGGCGATCGGGCGAATCGGCTGCTTCCTGAACGGCTGCTGCTTCGGCGGCGTCTGCGACCTGCCCTGGGCGGTCGAATTCCCCGCCGGCAGTCCCGCCCACATGCACCAGGTTCGCCGGGGCGAAGCCTACCTGCACGGACTGCGACTCGCCGGACGCCTGGAAGATCCGCCGTTGATCTCAGAGGTCGAACCCGGTTCCGCTGCTGAAAAGGGCGGGCTCCACGAAGGCGATCGGATTGCCGCCGTCAACAATATCCCCGTCCACACCCTCGAAGACGCCGAACTCATCCTCGGCCATCAACGCCGGCCGGGACACGACGTCGTGGTGGAGACGACCAATGGAAAGACCGTCTCCTGGACAGTGGCCAGTCACGTCCATCAGCCCGTCCATCCGACGCAGATCTACAGCATGATCAACGGTTTCATTCTCTGCCTGTTGCTGTTAGCCTTCGCGCCTTTCCGCACCCGCGACGGCCAGGTCTTCGCCCTCTTCCTCAGCGCCTACCCCGTCACGAGGTTCCTGCTCGAGATGATCCGCAACGACGAAGCGGCCATCTTCGGCACGGGACTCACGATCTCGCAGAATGTGAGCCTCGTGCTCCTGACGATCGCCGCCATCCTGTGGTTCGTGATCTACCTGCGTCCCCCGAAAAGAGCCTTCCCGGTCTACCAGACGTAGGCCCCTGCGGAACTCCTACGGCTGAAGATCTTCCGGAAGCGGTGCGGGAGTCAGCTCCTGTACCGACAGGCCTCCGAGCGGCTCAAGAACCGAATCGCGTTTTTCCTCGGCCCATTGCCGGGCCGTGCCCCAAACGTCGGCGCGGGTGCAGGCCCCGCGTTTGACCTTGGCGCGAACCCAATCGCGGCAGGTGATGAAGAGTTGGTCGACCTGCGACTCGTAGGGTTCCACGCCGGTCCTGCCGGGAACGGCGCTGGTCGACTCGGGAATCGCGTCCAGGTCGCCGCTGGCCAGTTTTTCCAACATTTTGACGCTCTCGGCGGTCTGACGGATCATCGTCAGGGGAAGGTGGTGCTGACGCTGCAGATCGTCGATGTACTCGGCCATCTTCCGGGCCGCCTCGTCGATGCACGCCTTCTTGCCTAGGTCAGAAAGTAGTTCCTCGGCCGGTTCTTCCGGCTCGGGAATCGGCTCCGGCTCGGGTACGGCAGGCTCCGTGAACTGATCACCAATTTCCCGGCTCACATTGTTCGCCGCCCAACGCAGATAGGCTGGCGCGATTATGATCGGGGCGACTAGACTCGCCATCGCAACTGCCGTTACGAATGCACTGGGTTTCGGAGGAGCATACACAGAAACATCGGTGTCGAAGTCACGAATTCGGTCTGCGTAGAAATGTCCTGCAGGCATAGTGACAGCAGCAAACCAAATACACGCACAGATACTCGCACTGATTGCCCAGACAATGGGATTGAAGAGAACGCCGAGCAGGCTCAACAACACGAACAGGGCGCCAGTGAAGGATGCCGCTAGCAGAACCGAGTACACACTAGCCAACGAGAGGAATAGGTGAGCTTGTCGATCGCCTGTCAGACGCAAGCTAAGCCGAAGCGACTTGCCCACATCAAGGTTCTGGTCGATTACGAGAACAAATGCGAAAACGACACGGAACCACAAATAGAATGCCAGTGCGTACAGGCAAGTCAGTACAAGAGCAACACACAGCGGAGCAAAGTGAAATGCCTTGCTGATCAGGAACCCGACTATCACAAGGCCCCCCAGGCCGATCAGGGCATAGGCGAGAATCAAGAAGGTAAGTCCAACTGCATTCCGAAAGACCGAAAATCCATCAAAGACCTTGCCGGGATTTGTGTCCTTCCGTCTCGCGATTGCCACAACGACCGCCCAGAAACCACACAAAAGGGGCCCGAACACGATGACCGGACCAATACCAGCAAGTACTACCGCCAGCGATGAAACCAGTCCAAGAAGGAGGCTGGTTGCGAACAGAACAGGGAAGTACTTGAGTCCGTCGACTAGGCCAAGCATCAGCCATTGTAATGCATGCCCACGCTGAATATCTGTGTTCTGCTCACTTGTCTGTTCGCCTCTCGACAGCGTTTGTTGAAATGGGCAGCCGCAGTGCGGACATTGGGTGGCTCGCCTCGACACCTTGTTGCCGCAATCGGGGCACAAGACCAGTCGGGCGGAATCCTGCTCCTCGTTGGTCGCCGTGGTCGCTTCTCCGCTCTCCTTGCGCTGCGAGGGCGGCAGCTCGGGATAGACGTCGTCGGCCCACTTCCAGGCCCGCCAGTCGCCTCGCCGGACCTGGCAGAAACTCAGCCGCCCCTTCGTGGCAAGATTGTCGAGTTGTTCCTTGCTCACCGGGCCCATCTGCTCCCGGCTCTCCGTAAGAATGTACCACGAAGCGGAAGAAGCCTCAGGCGGCCTGACCGGCATTTCCCCCGCGGGCGCATTCTCGGCGTCAGGCAACCGGACCACGCCCTGGCAAGCAGGGCACTTGACCGACCTGCCCGCGAGCTTGTCGGGGGCACGGAACTTCTTCTGGCAGTGCGGACACGAAGTCGAAATCGGCATGGCGCATCCATCCAGACAAAGACGACACGGACTACCCCCCGCTCCTAGCCTACTGCCACGCTCAGGCCAGTGTCAATCTCCGGCTTTCACCCACGCCTCGTCGAAGGCGGCGTGCTTCATGCTCTTGCCCCCTTCGACGAAGTAGGAATAGACCGCGTGGATCGTACCGTCCGCGCCCTGGATCACGGCCGGGTAGTGATACCTTCCTCCCGGGTCGTCCTCCAGGTGGCGGGTCCAACGCCACGTCTTGCCTTCGTCCTCCGAAAGCGAGACGGCAAGCCGGTGGCGGTCGTCGGTCGTGTCGTTGTAGACCAGCAGCCAGTTCCCGCTGGCCAGACGAACGCCGTCGAGTCCGGAACCCGGGTTCGGCAACTTGCTGGAGAAAACCGGGCCCCACGTGATTCCGTCGTCGCGCGACTCGCTGACACGCACGTGCCGACTCAGACCGTTTTCCCGCATGTAGGCCACAAGCGTTCCGTCGTTGCGGCACAGCACGCTCGGCTGGATGTTGCCGAAGCCGACAAGCGGCTTGCTGGCGTACCATGTCTGCCCCTGGTCGTCGCTGACGGCCATGATGGAAATGGAGAAGGTGTCGGTGTAGAGGGGAAGCAGGATACGCCCGCTGGGGAGAATCGTGGGCTTGCAGCGCGGCTGCCAACCGAGCCGCTGATAGAGCTTGTCGCCCAGCTTCTTGCGAGCTTCGTCGATTTCTTCCTGGACATTCCTGGGCAAGGTGAATTGCAGTCCGGCCAGCATCGCATCGAGGGCCTCGACGGTCTCCTCCTCGAAATCATCGGGCTTCAAAAGAACGAGCCCCTCCCGCTCCCACTTGGGCGCCCCGGACCCTGCGAAGTTCGACGTGACCCGGAAATTCGTCAGGCACGACTCCCACGTGTTGGCCAGGATCGTGGGCCAGAAGAGCCAAAGCCGGCCGCGGCGATCGATCATCATGCAGGTGTTGCAGTCGGGAAAGCCCGGCCGATCCGCCATCAAGAAGACGGGCCCCCACGCTTCGGCTCCCTTGGCCAGACGAGCGCCGTAGACGGCTACGTCGTCCGACTTCCGTTCACCCGAACCCCGATACCACGAAACCAGCAGGCTCCCGTCCGGGCATTCTACAATGCCCGGTGCGTGGTTGTGCTGATCGTGGAGCGGAAAGACCAGCTCGGCCCGATATTCAGCCCCGATGGCGCTGGCCGCAAACAGGATCGTCATCAAGACCGTCAGGGTTCGCATTCGCATGGGAGCGCTCCTTGGGTTGGAAAGAAAGCCTCATTCCTGGAAAGCGGATCGGGAAGAGCCTACTCGCGGCGGATCAACGTGCACAGAGAATACTTGAGACCCTGAAACTCGTACTGCAACTCCCCGTAGAAGGCAATGTGTCCCTGATCCGGCTTGGCAACGCGGCCCACCCACGTACCATCCTGCTCGGTCATGGGACGAGAAGCCCACTCCGCCTGGCGGAAGTCCGCAATCGAAGACCGGGCACTCCAGATCCTGGCCGCCTTGGGAGCAATCGACGACGAAACCCGAAGGACAGGCCCCGCGTCTTCGCTTTCGCAGGTCCAATGAATCTCGGGCATGGCCGTGCCACTGGCCACATGACGGAAGTAGGCCGCCAGCGTGGAATAGGCCAGATCGCGTCCGCCCTTCAATCCGTGCCCTGCATTGGGAACCTGGAGCACATACTTGGGACCGACCAGGTCGAACCAGTAGAAGCGAAGGGCGTCGACCACCCAGTAGGGATCGTTCGTGCCGTTGATGATCAACTTGGGCAGGGCCAGGCGGCTGCGATAGGTGTAGGGATCCACCATCTCCCGAAGCGCCACCTCTCGCGGCGTTTCGTCTTCGAGCTTGATCAAGCCCTTGCTCGAATAGTCGCGGATCTGCTCGCTGAACTTGCCCCACGTTTCGAGCTGGTGGCGCATCTGGGGATGGAAGTTGAGCACGTCGATCACGATCGGGGCAGTCGCCACGATCCGCTTGTCGGCCACCGGAGTCAGCCAGCTCGTCCAGCCTCGCTTGGAAGCGCCCGTGATGACGAAGCCCTTGATCGTTCCGTCCCACTTCTGGGCGGCCAGCGACTCGACGGCGTCCATCGCCTTCACGGCGCTCTTGACCATGGGGAACAGGAGCGGCCAGGTGGCGTCGCCGGTCTCGAGATAGCGGAGCCACGTTTCCGTAATCAGGTCGTCTTCCAGGTGGTCGCCGAACAGCGGTTGGTTGGGCACCTGGCTGAGGATGGCCACCCGGGAACCGGTCATTTCGGCCAGCTTCAGCCCTCGCAGCATGTCTTCCTTGCCGGGACGCCCGCCGTTCTTTCCGCCGGTGACGAAAAGCAGGACGTGGTCCGGATACTGCACGCGGAGCGGCTGGAAGACCTGGAGCGCGTGATGCCACACGATTCCCTGCCACGTTTGCGACGTGAGGTTCAGATCATAGACGACGCCGTGCTCGGTGGACACCTGGTCGCGAAGCTCCCAGCCGTAGGCGTCTTCGGGACGATTCACATAGTCGAGCAGGGCCGTCGGCAACGGGTCGTCGGCCATAGCCCGAGGTGTTACGACGAGATTAGCCAGGAGAAAAGCAACGGTGGCGGCCAAGGTGGCGCTTCGCCGAAAGGCAGGGGAGGATTTCATGCAATCGTCCTTTTTTGTTCCACGCGGTCGAAGAGAAGTTCTCGGCCAGGTTAGGCCGAGATCGCGATCCCCCCGAAAAACCGAGGGAGAATGCCCGAATTCTATCCTCCTGGACGTCCCATCGCCAGCACAACCGGCACGGCCCCCGCTCCGGCGTTTCCTTCCCTCACACGGCGAGCTGCGACTATACTGGGGGGATATTTGTCGCCGTCCGGCCACACCGCCCTGCCCTGCCCTGCCCTGAGGTTGCATCTATGGCTCTCCGTCCCCGGCCCCTCCCTGCCCTGCTCCTTTTTCTGATGCTCTGCGGCTGGACGTTTGCCGACGGGCCGAAGCGAGGTCCCTTCACGCAGCCGGAACGGAGCCTGCGAGGCCGCACCTTCGACCAGCGCCACGTTCGCCTGGAGTTGCAGTTCGACTGGGATGCCCAGCGGATCGACGGCCGTGCCCTGATGACGCTCAAGACCTTCCGCCCCATCCGATCGATCGGCCTCGACGCCGCCGAGATGAAGATCGCGCAGGTCTCGCTTGAGAGTCCTTCGAAGGAGCCGCTGAAGTTCACCCATCGTGGCAATCGGCTGGAAGTCGAACTGGGCCGTGAAGTTGCCGCCGACGCGGAACTCCAACTGGACATCCAATATCAAATCAGCAAACCCAAGCAGGGCGCCCACTTCGTCTTGCCCGACGAAAGAGAGCCGAACCAGGCCCGCATGGTCTGGACCCAGAGCGAACCGGAGTATGCTCGATACTGGTTCCCCTGCCACGACCATCCGTCGGATCGCTTCACCAGCGAGATTCTTGCAACGGTCCCCGAGGGCTACATCGTTCTTTCCAACGGCGCCTTGAAGGAAAAGAAACCGGCTGATGGCGGCAAGGTCACGTGGCATTTCGTCCAGGAGCCGGAACACGTCTCGTATCTCATGTCCGTCGTGGCCGGCGAGTTCGAGGTGTACGAGCAAAGCTGGGACGGGCTGCCGGTCACGTCCTATGTTCCCAAGGGACGGCTCGACGAAGCCGCTCGAAGCTTTGAGAAGACGGCCCGGATGGTCGAGTACTACTCGGGCCTGTTCGGCTATCGCTATCCGTGGGCCGGCTATTCGCAGATCTGCGTCGACGAATACGGCTGGGGCGGCATGGAACACACCTCGGCCACCACGTTGAACCTGAACACGCTCCACGACGAGCGCGCCGAACTCGACACGTCGAGCGAAAGCCTCGTCGCCCACGAGCTGGTCCACCAGTGGTTCGGCGACATGATCACGTGCAAGGACTGGAGCCAAATCTGGCTGAACGAGAGTTTTGCCACCTATTTCACAACCGTCTGGTACGAGCACGAGTTCGGCGACGACGAAGCCGCCTGGCGGCGTTATGAAGAAGCCCAGTCGTACAAGAACGAGGACCAGAAACGCTACCGCCGCGCGATTGTGACGTCCCGCTACGACCGACCCGTTCACATGTTCGACCGCCACAGCTACCCCAAGGGCGCCCGGATCCTTCACATGCTTCGCTACGTGCTGGGCGACGACGCCTTCTGGCAAACGATCCGCCATTACACGAACAAGTGCGCCCTCCAGTCGGTCGAGACGGCCCAGTTCCGCATCGCCCTGGAAGAAGCCACGGGCCAGGGCCTCGACTGGTTCTTCGGCCAGTGGATCTACCACGGCGGCCATCCTCAATACGACCTGGCCTACACGTGGGACAGCCAGCGGAAACAGGTCGCTCTCACGGTGAAGCAGACTCAAACGGTCGACGACCTGACGCCCCTGTTCCGGATGCCCGTCGAGGTCGCCCTCGTGACAAGTTCGGGGGAAGAGATCCGCAAGATCACCGTAGCCAAGGCCGAGGAGACCTTCCGTTTCGATCTGGCCGAGCGGCCCGTGCGCGTCGTCTTCGATCCCAACGACTGGGTTCTCAAGGACGTTACCTTCCACAAGGACAAGGAAGAATGGATCGACCAGGCCCTTCACGACCCGCACGTCATAAGCCGGGTCCGAGCCGTGCAAGCCCTGGCAGCCATGAAGAACGATCTCGATGCGAGGCAGGCCTTGCTCGATGTTGCCGGGAAAGATGCCTTCTGGGCGCTTCGGCAAGAGGCTGCCAAGGCTCTGGCCGGTTTCTCGGGCGATGAGATCCGCGCGGCCTTGATCGCATTGGCCAAGGACGATGCCAAATCGTTTGTGCGCCGCGAAGCGATCAAGTCGCTCGGCAAGTTCGGCCACGACGAGACGAAAGCAGCCCTGCGAGCGATTATCCAAGAGGACCAATCCTACTACGCCGGGGCCGAAGCGCTTCGCTCCCTGGCCAAGATCGACCGGGCGGGCTGCCGCGACGACCTGGTCGCGGCCCTGGACACCAAGAGCCACCGCGATGTGATTCTCAGGGCAGCCGCCGATGGGCTGGCCGACATCGAAGACGCTGACGCCGTCCAGCGGCTTCTCGGTTGTCTCACTGGCCCCACCACGCCCGACCGGCGAATCGCCGTTCTCCAGGCGCTCGTCCGGCTCGGTGGCGACGACGCCAAGATCCTTGACGCCGTGTGTGCCGAAATGAACGACTGCCGCCGCGCCGTCCGCCAGGCCGCCTATGACGCCCTGGCCAAGTCCGACTCGCCGCGGGCACTCGATGCGCTCGTAGCCCAGCGGGGCAAGGAACCCGATCCACGGCTCGTGCTCGGCATCGACGAGAACATCGAACAACTCCGCGAGAAGCAGACGGTCGTCGCCAAGCTCCGTAGTCAGGTCGAATCGCTCCGCAAGGAAGCCAAAGCGTTGCAGGAACAGATGAAGAAGCTGGAAGCGAAGCTCAAGAAGATCCCCGAGAAGGCAGGGGAGGAGTGATCTCTCACAGACACGGAGATCCATGACAGTGCGATTGGAACCGCGGCGGTCTTGGCAACCAGGTCAGCCGAAAAGAGCAAGGTGCATCCGGGAAGAAATCCGAATTGCGAAACCCGAAACAAGCACAAAACTCGAATATTCAATGATCGAAACGCTGGACCGAGATCTGCCCTGCTGTTCCAGGCGATTTGGCTGCTCCCTGTTTCGGTCATTGGAATTTGGGAAATTCGAAGTTGGTTCGTATTTCGGATTTCGAGATTCGGATTTATCAGTCATAGTGTCGCATGATCGCGCACGGTGATTTAGAATGTGGGCCATTGATAGACCCACTTGCCCCTCCGTGCCAACCAAGGGAGCCTGCACCATGTCTTGCGTCGCTTATCCCCTCTCCGCTTCGCGTTTCGCGCCATTTCGGCGTGTTGGCCTGCTGCTCGTTGTTCTTGCCGCGGCAGCGGCGCAGGTTCAGGCCGCCGAGCCGGCCTATCAGTTGCACGTCGTGACCGATAGGGAGGACGCTCTTTACGAAAAAGGCGAAGAAGCGAGATTCCTGATCTCGGTGAGCCTTGACGGCAAGCCGGTCGAGGAAGGCGTGGTTTCCTACACCGTCGACGACTTCATCACCGAATACCCACCGAAGAACGATTTCCCGAAAGGCAAACTGGCGCTAGCCGCCAAACCGGTCAGCGTGGCAGTCACCAGCCAATCGCCGGGATTCCTGCGCTGCCAGGTCAGCTTCACACCCCCCGAGGGGAAGACCCTGCGAGCGACGGCCGGGGCCGGGTTCTCACCGCTCGAGATCAAGCCCAGCCTGCCGGTACCCGACGATTTCGACGCCTTCTGGGCGGATCAGAAGAAGAAGGTCCGCGAGCAACCGCTCCAGCCGGCCCTCACTCCGGTGGAGCAGGGCGACGGCAGCCTCGATTGTTTTGATGTGCAGATTCCCTGCGTCGGCGGCGCGCCCGTCTCGGGCTATTTCGCCCTGCCCAAGAATGCGAAGCCCAAGAGCCTGCCGGCAATCCTCTGGGTTCACGGGGCGGGGGTGCGGAGTTCCGTCCTTGGCAACGCGGTCAAGGGCGCTCGCGAAGACATGCTCTCCATGGACATCAACGCCCACGGGATTCCCAACGGTCAGCCCGCCCAGTTCTACAAGGACCTCAGCGCCGGACGCTTGAAGGGCTACCGGCAGGAGGGTCGCGACAGCCTGGAGAAGGTCTATTTCCGCGGCATGTTCCTGCGTCTGGTTCGAGCCTTGGACTTCCTGACCTCACGGCCCGAATGGGATGGCGAGCACCTGATTGTGATCGGCCATAGCCAAGGGGGCGGCCAGTCCCTGGCGGCCGGAGGACTCGACCCGCGCGTGACCCTGATCGCGCCCGGCGTACCGGCCATCTGCGATCATTCGGGACGCGCCGCCGGCCGGATCAATGGTTGGCCCAAGCTGGTTCCCACCCAGGAAAACGGCAAGCCCGAGCCTGAGAGTCTTCAAGTGGCCCGTTATGTGGACGCGGTCAACTTCGCGAGCCGCTGCCGGGCCGAGGCGATCATGAGCGTCGGCTTCATCGACTCGGTTTGCCCGCCCAGCACGTGTTATGCAGCCTACAACTGCCTCAAGGGACCCAAGCAGATCATCACCAAGCCGCTTATGGGCCACGCCGCTCCCGGCGATATTCACGAGGCCTTCTTCAACTGCGTTCTGACCCACATTGGGAAAGCGGCAGTAACAACGCCATGACCGCCATTCTCGGAATTTCCGCGTTCTACCACGACTCGGCAGCCGCCCTCCTGGTCGACGGCCAGGTTGCGGCCGCCGCCCAGGAGGAGCGGTTCACCCGCAAGAAGCACGATGCCGGCTTCCCGGCCCGTGCGGTCGAATATTGCCTTGCCGAAACCGGGATCGACGCCGGGGATCTCGACTACGTTGTCTTCTACGACAAGCCGCTGTTGAAATTCGAGCGGCTGCTCGAAACCTACCTGGCTATCGCCCCGAGCGGCTTCCGATCGTTCGTGGCGGCTCTGCCAGGCTGGCTGCACGAAAAGCTGCACCTGCCGCGCGAGATTCGCAAGGGACTGGGAGGTAAGTACAAGCGGCGCTGCGTGTTTGCCGAGCACCACCAGTCGCATGCGGCCAGCGCCTTCTTCCCCTCGCCCTTCGAGGAGGCGGCCGTGCTGACCCTCGACGGCGTGGGCGAATGGGCCACCGCCAGCTTTGGAACGGGTCGTGGGAACCGCATCGAACTGAGCCACGAACTCCGGTTTCCTCATTCCCTCGGGCTGCTCTATTCCGCCTTCACCTACTTCTGCGGCTTTCGGGTCAACTCGGGCGAATACAAGCTCATGGGCCTGGCCCCGTTTGGCGAGCCGAAGTATGCCGATCTGATCCGCGAGAAGCTGATCGACGTTAAGCCGGACGGCTCGTTCCGCATGGACATGGCCTACTTCGGCTACTGCCAGGGACTGCGAATGACGTCGCGCAAGTTCGACCGGCTTTTTGGCGGGCCCCGGCGCCGGCCCGAGAGTCCCATCACCCAGCGGGAAATGGACCTGGCCGCGTCGGTCCAGCAGGTGACCGAAGAAATCATGCTCCGCTCGGCCGAGCACCTTCATCGTCAGACCGGATTGAACCGTCTGTGCCTTGCCGGCGGCGTGGCCCTCAACTGCGTGGGCAACGGCCGGATTCTCCGCGAGGGGCCCTTTGACGAGATCTGGATTCAACCGGCGGCCGGCGATGCTGGAGGCGCTCTCGGAGCGGCCCTCTTTCTCTGGCATCAGTTGCTGGGCAATGAACGAATTGTCTCTGCCAACGACTCCCAGCGAGGATCGCTCCTTGGACCGTCCTTCTCCTCCCAACAGGTGCGCGACTTCCTGGACGCCCAAGGCGCGGCCTACCGCAAGGCCCAAAACGAAGACGAACTCTGTCGCTCGGTTGCTGAACTGCTCGCGGCGGAGAAGGTCGTCGGATGGGTCCAGGGGCGGATGGAGTTCGGACCCCGGGCGCTCGGCAGTCGCAGCATTCTGGGCGATGCCCGCAGCCGCGTCATGCAGAAGGTCATGAACCTGAAGATCAAGTTTCGCGAGTCCTTCCGGCCCTTCGCTCCCGTCGTGCTGCACGACCGAGCCAGCGATTACTTCGACCTTCCCGCCGGTCAGGAAAGCCCCTACATGCTGCTGGTGGCCCCCGTTGCGGAAAGCCGCCGAATCGCCGCCGACGACCCGGGCGCAACCGGCCTCGATCGCCTCCACTCGATCCGCTCCACGATTCCCGCCGTCACCCACGTCGACTGCTCGGCACGGGTGCAGACGGTCGATCCGCAGCGTCACGACCGGCTGCACGCATTAATGAAGGCCTTCGAGGCCCAAACCGGCTGCCCCGTGCTGGTCAACACGAGTTTCAATGTCCGCGGCGAACCGATCGTCTGCACGCCCGAAGACGCCTATCGCTGCTTCATGGCCACTAACATGGACGTTCTCGTGATGGAAGACTGCATTCTCCTCAAGGAAGACCAGCGCGAGGCCAAGCAGCATCCCCTCGACGAGCACCTGGCCCGCTTCGATCTGGATTGATGCAGGCCGGGGGGCCGTAGATCCGGAGGCTTTGCTGCCCCCCGCGGGACCTTGGAACCCCGCGGGATTGTTAGCCTCTGCCTGACGCGTCGACATCCTTGATGCCACATGCAGGCTCTGGTAGGCTTCTGTGCGTGTACCGAAAAGTGCTTTTTGTGGCAAGAAGACGCCCGCCAAAGAGGTAAGCAGGATTTCATGCATAAGTTATTCTTCGCCCCCCCGACTCTCATTCACTCGGTCGTCTTCCACGCGGCCCGCCCGCAATGGCAGCGATACGACGAGACGCGATGATGCTCGACTCGCCCAATACCTGCAACCAATCCACCCGGCGTGTACGCATAGTACTCCTGGCACTTTTCTTCTGCTCGGGCGTCAGCGGCCTGATCTTCGAGGTCGTCTGGACGCGGCAGTTGACGGTGATCCTGGGTAACACGGTCTACGCCGTAAGCACCGTGCTCGCGGCGTTCATGGCCGGACTTGCCTTGGGAAGTTTCCTCGGCGGGCGCTTCATCGATCGCCGCCGCGACCCGCTCCGTGCGTACGCCGTTCTGGAAGTCGCGATCGGCGCGTCGGGATTCGGCCTTGGTTTCGTGCTCCAGCAGACGGGTCCGGTCTACGTGTGGATTCACCAGAGCCTGGCCGAGTTCCCGCTGCTTCTGTCGGTGACACGATACGTGTTCGCCTTTGGCCTGCTGGTCGTGCCGACCACGCTGATGGGAGCGACGCTCCCGGTGCTGAGCCGATTCGTCGTGGCCAGCCAACGCGAGGTCGGGTTCGACACCGGCAGGCTGTACTCGCTGAACACGCTGGGGGCGGCCCTCGGCTGCTACGCGGCCGGCTTCCTGCTGATAGGCAACCTGGGCATCGAAGCCACGGTGCGCGTGGCGTCAGCCCTCAGCCTTGCCGTTGGCGCCGGGGCCTGGTTCTGCTGGAAGTCGTTGGAAGCGACGCCTCCCGTGGAAAGCTCGCCGCCGGACGAGTCCGAGGAAAGCGAGTCGGCGTGGAGTCCACTGCGGGTGGTGGTGCTCGTGGCATTTGCCGTTTCAGGCCTGGCGGCCCTGGGTTACGAGGTCGTCTGGACCCGGTTGCTGACTCCCTACCTGGGAAACTCCGTCTACGCCTTCAGCACGATGCTGGCGGCCTTTCTCATCGGTCTGGCGTTGGGGAGCCTCGTCTTCTCCGTTGTGGCCAGCCGAAGCAAGCGGAGCGTGGCCATTCTCGGGATCATCGAAGTGGGAATCGCCCTGTACGTGCTGTTCTCCATCGTCGCGTTTGCCCATTCGGCCCAGTGGCTTCAGGCCTGGATGCTGCCGGAACCGTGGTGGGGCGAGACCTGGAGCCGGTTTCTCAAGGCGTTTGGCCTCATGTTCTTGCCGACCTTTCTCATGGGAGCGGCCTTCCCCATGGCCGGACAAGTCTACGTCGGCAGCCTCCGGCAGCTCGGGCAACGCCTGGGAGAACTCTACGCCTGCAACACGCTGGGCGCGATCCTGGGAGCGGCCCTCGCCGGATTCGTGCTTCTGCCTCTTTGCGGGATGCAGGGCAGCCTGGTCGTGCTGCTTTGCCTGAACCTGGCAGTCGGACTCGTGCTCTGCGCCGTTGAGCCGGCCATGCGATCCCGCGGCAGAGCCCTGCTCGTGGCGGCGTTGGCGGTTACGGCAGGGACCGGGCTGGCCGTGATGCCCTGGGACGTCTTCCGCCGAGCCCAGGAAGCAGCGGCCCCCGACGAAAAACTCCTCTACTACAACGAGGACGTGCTGGGCACCGTGACGGTCCGCGAGAAGGGCGCGGAGCGGACCCTTGCCATCGACAATCTCAACATGGCCGGCACCAACATGTCCTGCCTGACCAGCCAGATGCCGCTGGGCCACCTCCCCATGCTGCTGCACCCGAACCCGCAAACCGCCTACGTCCTGGGCTTCGGCGGCGGCGGCACGACCCACGCGATCGCCACCTACCCGGAGGTTCAACGGATCGATGCCAGCGAACTCAGTCGCAGCGTGATCGACGTGGCCCCCCTGTTCGACGCGATCAACCACAACGTGATCGCCGATCCGCGGCTGCACGTGCAAGTGACCGACGGCAGGCACTTCCTGCTCACCACGCACCAGACCTTCGACGTTGTTTCCGTCGACCTGCTCTGGCCGCAGACAGCCGGCTCGGGGAGCCTGTACACGCTCGAGTTCTACCAACTCTGCCACCGCCGCCTGAACGACGATGGAATCATGATTCAGTGGTTGCACCCCGGCACCATCCCGCCGTACTACCTGCAGGTCATCGTGCGCACGACCATGCGTGTCTTCCCGCACACCTCGCTGTGGTGGGCGCCGGGGCGACAGCATGTTTTCGTGGTGGCGTCGAAGAGTCCCTTGAAGGTCGACCTGCCGCGCATGGCAGAACGCATGAGTCAGCCCGACGTGCGTCGCGACCTGGGATTGGTCGGCCTCGACGACCCGGCGAAGCTGCTGGCCCTCTACATCGCGCACGACGACGCGTTGGCCCAGTTCGTGGCCGACTCCGACGCGTTGAACACCGACGATTTGCCGCTCCTGGAATACAATCTTCCTCTCTACAAGGGATCCTCGGGCCCGGAGAACCTGGAAGCCCTGACGGAGTTGCTCCAGTCGGTGCTCCCGGTGGTCGAAGGCGCCGACCAGCAGCAGGCCGATCGAATCAACGCGAGCCAGCAGTCCAATCACCTGTTGTGCCAGGGGCTGATCGCTTTGCGGTACCGCCGTCCGGACGTGGCCGTGGAGAAATGGAGCCAGGCCGTTCAGATTGATCCCGCCAATCACGAAGCACGGACCATTCTGGAGCAGTTCTCTCGCATGCTCCCCGCCAATTTGGCGCCGGACACCCCTTGAAGACTTCCGCAGGTGGCATCAACACGAAGCGGACGCCCCCCCTCGCCGTAACTCCTTGTCCAGACACAAAGAACCTCGCTGACAGGATCTGCCAGCGAGGCTCTTTCAGTGGGCGATACGGGACTTGAAGCAGTGCCCCTCGCTTGTCGATCTGTGGACTGCCACATAACTCAAAGTGAACAGCACGACGTTTTCGAGAGCTGCGAATTCCCTGATAGGTTGGGCCGGGACAGGAGACGGAAAACTGTAGGCTGAAGGTTCCTGATGCGAGGGTGTTTGGGATAATTCCTGTATTTCCTTGTCAGGAACCCCGCTTCTGCGGCCTATAGGGCAATAGAAGAAGGGGTGACTAACCACCTCTCACCAATCTTCCCGCCTCGCGCCTTAAGGAAAGAACCATGCGAAAGAAAACTGCTTTGTTAGTTGTTGCAGCCCTTATGGTTGCGTTTACGAGTGCCGCCCAGGCCGGCATCGACTTTGGCAAAGACGGTCGATTCGTTGTCGACGATGTTGTGTACGTAAATACAGCTCCAGCTGGCGCTGATGGTGGCGGCCCGTTTCTCATGACCGAAGTAGGCGATTCAACAAACGTGCTGGAGACATTCTGTGTGGAGATCGGTGAGTCTATTGGGTCGGGCTCGTATAAAGTCGGCGACGTTTCAGGGGACGAGTCGTTGGAGACGCAATACGGCGAAAGCTCGCTTACCGGTCGTCAGTTGGTTGAATACGGGGCGTGGGCCTACTACGTCTACATGACCAGTGAGACGATGCACACGGCGGTCAACAACGACACAAACGCTCTCACGGCTGTCCAGAGGGCAATCTGGTGGTCGATGCAGAACATCGATGCCAACGAGCCCTACTTGGACGGTGGCAACAACGAGCTCGATGTTTTGTTCGGTGGGCCTGCTATCACGAACTGGGTGGCTGGTGATGGCAGTGATTCAGCGTGGAAACAATGGACAAATTCGACCGGGGACGATGGTGACCTACAGGATTTGGTGGCCGGACTCACGATCTACTATGAGGGCATAGGAACCGCTACCGTCACTGGCTTGAGCTGGGATGACTACCAGATCGCCCTGGGGGTGGCGGGAGATAGCATTTTGAAGGACGAGGACGTATTCATTTACAACCTTGTGACGAACGACGCCAACGAGTGGGACGTGCAATCCATGATCGGGATGAATACTCCAGCAGGAGACCCGTATGTTCCGGAACCGGCGAGCCTGTTGATCTGGTCGCTGTTGGGAGCGGGCGTCGCTGGTGCGGCGGGGCGACGACGACGTGGCTGATCGCAAGAGACTCGGAGGAGGATTCAGGAGGTCGTCAACCTCTAACGAATAAGCTCGACGTCCGAAATCACGAAAAGTCAAGGCCCGCACCGGAACCGATCGGTGCGGGCCTTGTTCGTTCTTGCTGTCCGTGATTCAGGACCCTACGAAGCCATTGTGGCCTTGATCCTCTGGCGGGGGGCGATGCTGGTCGATCCAATCAAGGTACTCTTCAATCTGGTTCAGCGGCATCCCCAGCGATATCGCAGTCCGAATCGCTTCTTCCCGTTCCAGAAAGGTACCCGCGTGTTCAAGGATGAGTTTCGCGATTTCGTGTGCCATGCCCGCCCCATGCGAGTGGCGGCAGTTGTCCTTTTGTAAGCCATCCTCCTGCAGTATACCCCATACGGGGAAAGTATGGCTGGCTGCCCCCTGGATAACGTCTACATTGCTGCGCACATTTTGAAGGTAGCCCTTTGGTTGGTAGTAGGGAGTTGCTGAACTTCACCACTACCAGAACGAAAGGGCTAGCATGATCAATTGTAACACTAAGGAAAGCGGCGCGAAGTTGGAGGGCGTGATTCGGGCCGATAAGAGCGAGATTCGGTCGCACGTGGCCGAACGGGTTCGCCAGTCGGTCGAGGAGACGCTGGCCGAGTTCTATCCCGAGGCGGCCTGGCAACGCTGCATGGTCCACCGATACCGCAACGTGTTGACGGCCGTTCCCAAGAGCAAGGCGAAGTTGGTGACCGCCATGCGGTCCCGCGGAAGGGTTCTGCTCGCGGCGGCTGACAGGCGGCGTTGACGGCCACGGCAGGAACCGGACTGGGCGTGATGCCGTGGGACGTCTTCCGCCGAGCCCAGGGCGCGGAGGCCCCGGACGAAAAACTCCTCTACGACAATGAGGACGTGCTGGGCACCATGACGACCCGCGAAAAGGGCGCGGAGTGGCCACTTGCCATCGACAATCGCAACATGGCCGGCACCAACATCTCCTGCCTGACCAGCCAGATGCCGCAGGGCCACCTCCCCATGCTGCTGTGCCCGAACCCGCAAACCGCCTACGTCCTGGGGTTCGGCGGCGGCACGACCCACGCAATCGCCACCTACCCGAAGATTCAACGGATCGACGCCAGCGAACTCAGTCGCAGCGTGATCGCTTTGCGGTACCGTCGTCCGGACGTGGCAGTGCAGAAATGGAGCCAGGCCGTCCAGATCGATCCCGCCAATTACGAAGCACGGACCATCCTGGAGCAGTTCTCACGCATGCTCCCAGCCAATTTGGCGCCGGACACCCCTTGAACGCTTCCGCAGGTGGCATCAACACGAAGCCAACGCCTCCCTCGCCGTAACTCCTTGTCCAGGCACGAAAAAAGCCTCGCTGACAGGGTTTGCCAGCGAGGCTTTCTCAGTGGGCGATACGGGACTCGAACCTGTGACCCCTAGCTTGTCGAGTCTGTGTTTACGCTCGATGTTCGCACGCAACCAGAGCCACAGTCTCGCCTTGTGGCGGAATTCCCCACCGCAGTGGTGAGCACTATCTAACATGGATAGTGTACACCCTAACGGGCCAGCCGATGCCCTCTTGTTAGCGGCGTTTCTGCCGTAGTGTACAGAATGGTGTACACTCGTCTGAAAATGGAAGTCGGGCGACTTGAAATCGGACCAGCAGCAGTCCGGTCTGGCAATCGCATTTTCGTGTCCCGAGGTGACGAGACTCCACGAACGCCTCTTGCCGCGAGCTGATGGTGCGAGATTGTATCATTTCTGCCAGCCTTGGCTGTAGAAACTCTTCCTTCCGCAACCGGTTTCGCAACCGGTTGCGGTGCGTGACAGGTCCCCACGTTAGACTACGTGAGGTCCCGATTTGCTCGGTCCGATGGTGGCGACTACACTCGGGGGCGTCTACATTCTCAGGGGGTAAGCCATGGCGTGGTACTATCAGCGTGGGGGCGTCGAGACTGGACCTCTTTCGCCGGCAGAATTGAAGGAGGCGGCTCGCCTCGGCAGGATCGACGGAGAGACGCCGGTCCGGAGAGACACGGACAAGCGGTGGTTTCCTGCGTCCCAGGTGCGTGGCCTGGAGTTCGACGAACTGATCTTCCCGCCGCCGTTGCCGCCGTCCCCGGATCCAACCCCCGAGGATCCCGGAGAAATACGGATTCAACCAGTCGCGAGGACACCGAAGCCGAGCGAGAAGCGGCTTGCTGCTGCCGGCCGCGCCGCCTCTGTTGTTTGGCGTGGCGTGCTTGCTTTGCGGCCAGATCCAGCCCCTGGAGCCGGACAAGAGCAACCCGCAAGGTTGGTGCTATGCCCTGCGTGTGACGGGCAGGTCAGCCGCCAGGCAGAGGCGTGCCCGCATTGCGGCCATCCGACGACACCAGCGAAGCGTGGACCCGGCGGCAAGCACTCCCCGGCCGAACAGTTGACGGCCGTGGCGATTCTCGGCGGCCTGGTCGTGTGCGTCCTCTTCTGCTCCGGCGTGTTCAGCGGGGACGCGTCGCCTACAGGCGATAGTGCCAGGAATGACGAGTACTACGCCACAGAAATGGCGGACAAGTTCGTCCAGGAGCAGCTCAAGGCCCCCTCGACTGCCAAATTCCCCTGGAAGGCTGACTCCGTCACGAAAGAAGGTGACGGTTGGCGAGTCCGTAGCCACGTGGATTCGCAGAACGGATTTGGAGCGATGATTCGGTCCAAGTACGTCTGTGTGGTCCGCCACAACGGTGGCCGATCCTGGGAATGCCTCTACCTGGAAATCGATGGCGAGCAGTGTATCTAGCCCCAATGCGGACAATCGGCCGTCCCGTTGGGGAAGGGGGTCTGGCCGTTGAGGCAGGCGGCCCACCGGGCGAGCCAGCCGCATTTCTTGCCGCCGAGGGCGACGCAGGTGGTGTGGCCGTCGACCTTGTGCATCAAACCGCAGCCGGCGGCGCGGCAGCGTCCGAGGCGATCGACGCCGGCGGGCGTCAGGCGGGTCAGGACCATTCCCATGGGGCAAGCCGGCTGCGGGATAATTTCCAGGATCCGCGGCACGTGGCAGCAGCACACGATCCGCCTTTTGGTGGATCGGATCACCAGGCCGAGGTTGCGGCAACGGTAGACGCCCTCGGCGATTCTATCGAGGCAGGGGCTTATCATGGGATCGTAATGGTTGCCGTACAATCGGCACAGTAGCCGTTGATCAGGGTTTCCGCCGGGGAGTCGTCGTCTGAGACAGGGTCGGCTGTTACAGATGTAAACGCGTCAAAGTTCGGCCGTCCAGGCAGTGCCGCGAACGAAGTAGTGATCAGGGGTATGGGGTAGGCCGAGTTTTCGTAGTAATACACAAGAAAGCCGTATCTGTCGTCATAGACCGCGTGACCGTTGCAGCATTGCAAAATGACCCACAACTCCCGGAAATAGTGATTTGAGAAACCCGTGCATAGTAGCGTGTTAATGCCGGTAAGTCGCCACATGATGCGGGGAGAACAAGCGTAAAAAACATAATCTGAAATGTCCCCGATCACGCTACTGTCCCATGACGTAACGCGTTCCACCGTGTAGGTCCCGTCCATGGCGGCGCATTCGGCGTCGGTGCAAGTGTCGCCCGCAACCGTGCCCTCGACGTCCACTTGCAGATACGTCGGGCAGGTCCCCGTGTACGGAGGCCATTGGCACTCGTCCCCGCCGCATCCGCAGTCCTTGGGGCATCCCATCCGCTGCAGGAATCGCCGCGAGTCCATGGGCGCGGCCTTCTGCCGGCCTGGCAGCCAGAGTTCCGGTAGCGGATACGCCTCGATTTTCGGCGGCCGTCGAATCACGCGGCGTCCTCCTCGCACACGACGAAGGACACGATCTTCCAGTCGCCTCGGCTGTGCGCCACAAAGACCGTGGCGCTGTTTGGGTACTGCTTATCGGTCGAGATGGCCCCCGAGGGCACGTCGACCGTGAGCGTGCGAGAGGCCGTGCCGATCGTGATCGTTACGCTCGCCGTCGTGGCGGAGTCTGAAATGTAGTTGGTCGTGGTCGCCTCGTAGACGGCCTGGCCCGGGTTCTTCGCCACTTGCCACTCGACACCGTCCTCCGCCTGGTTCACTGCGAGAACGGCCTCGCCTGTCTCCCCGATCAGTCCCCAGCAGCAGGTGTCGCGGTCGTAGACCGTGCCGGTGGTCTCGTCGTCCCACTCGACGGCAGCCGAGCTGCCCGCGTCGAGCGTGGCGGTCAACGTGAAGCGGCGATACGTGCGACCGAGGGCCGCCGCGATCCATTCCCCCCGTTCATTCCAGAGCAGCACCTCGCCACCGCTGAAGACCGGCGGACCGGTGAGCGTGGCAGAGGTGGCCACGCCGCTTCCTTCCAAGTCGGCCGTCACGGTCACCGTGTCGCCGGCGATCGCAGAGGAGCCCACGGTGGCCAGGTAGACCGGTCGGCCTGGATTCCCGGTCACCCGCCACTCGACTTCATCGTCATCGTTGCAGACGGCGGCGGCCTCGCCGGTCTCCCCGATCAGCCCCCACGCGTTCTTGTCCGGCGCTGTGACGACGTCCGCTGTTCCGTCTTCCCAGAGCACCGCCGCTTGCACGTCGCCGGCCCCGTCGGCCGAGAGCGTGGAGGTCAGCGTGAACCGCCGGAACGTCCGCGGGAGCGGCCCATCGCCGGCGGGCGGGCCTGGGAGGTCGCGGCCGTCGATGCGGGCCTCGTCGCGCATGACGGCGCGATCGATTCGCCGCCGGGCAGCCGGACCGTAGATTCTGGGATTCGCCACCGCGGGACCTCGCCGATCATTTGGGCTGCTCATGCACCCGCGTCTGGACCAAGAGGCCCTGGGCTTGCGTGCCGCTGGTACCGCTCGCGGTCACGACCACGCGGAGTAGCTCGCCGGCGGCCAGCTCGGTCACGCCGGCCACGCCGCTGAGGGTGACGCTCGTGGGCGTGTCGGCCGAGGCAGAACTGTCGATCGTCTCGGCGCCGCTGCTGAGGATCGACGACCAGGCGGAGCTGCTGTACTTCTGGACGTCGACCGTGATCTCATAGTCGTCGGTGGGCGGCGTGTCGACCACGACGACCACGTCCAGGACGTCGGTCACCTTCCGGGCCTCGAACAAGTACTCGGTCGCGGCGACGACGTCGGCCCCGTGGGGCTGGGCGTAGCGAAGGGGCGACTGGTGGACCACGTTGGTCGCTTCGAGCGGATCGCCCGAGGCGTTCCAGTGCTTGGCCTCCAGGATGTCGTCTGGCAGGCCGACTACGCCGGCGAAGGTCACGGTCGGATAGAAGATCCAATCGTTGCCACGGATCTCGATGGGAACGCTAGCAAGGGTCATGGTGGGGCCTCTATAAGCCAAGTGGGGAGAAGGGGCGTTCTTTGAGCGGATAGAATGCCTGCAGGTACGGATCGGCACCGTCGGCCAGCTTGTTGCCGGAGGCGTCGAGCAGGATGGGCTGGTTCTGGAAAACACCTTCGGCCGAAGGAAGCCGGAGCTTGCCGCTGCTATCCCGATATCGGCGGCCCATGCTGGGCGTGTACCACGGGTGCCAGCCGAAGGGATGGATCTGCACGTTGTAGGTAATCGGGTAGTAGGTCACGCCGTAGGCGGTCTGGGCGTCGCCCGGCTCGATTGTTTTGAGGCGTACGTAGCCGACCGGGCAACTATGCCACAGATCCGTGTTGACGCTCTCCATCCAGGAAGCCAAGGCGAAGACGTTGAACGCGGTTTCGTTCCTGGTGATCCGAAACCCCATCACGGTCATCTTCGTGGGCGGAGGCGTTTCGAGCCAGTCGCCGGCCGTATTGCGGTAGTACTGCCCCCGCTGGTCCGCTGGGAAGTACCAATCGATCGTCTCGAAGTAGGGCCGCCAGACCGGAGCCTGGGCGAGCGGATTTACCTCGAGTTCGGGCTCCTCGTTGGAAAACGAGGCCTTCACCCGCATGTTCTTCTCACAGACCGGGTCCCGGCTCACGTCGATCCCGACGCAAACGCTGGTCGGATCGTAGTCGGTGCCGTCGGTGTAGACGTCGCCGAGCTGGATCACGCGGCCGTCTGCGGCCACGCTGGCCGTGCCGATCGTCGCGTCGTCGGTCGATACGTTGAGCGTCAGCTCGTGGGTCACGAGCGGAACGTCGTTCTCCCTCGCGGTGACCCTCGTTCGGCCCGATCCGTAGCGGGTGGCGACGCGTTGGATGTCAGTCATCTCCGATTCCCACCTCGATCACGGTAACTCCGGCCTTTTCGGCCGCATCCTTCGTGTGCTGTTCGATGTCATTCAGCTTGCGGAGCTGGTTTTTTTGGACAGATAGCGCCGGGTCGTTGTGGCGAGCCATGGCCTGGTAGGCCTCCAAAGAACCCATCTGAGCCGTGGGCGCGAGGGCGGCGTCGCGGAGCTGGCGTTTTCCCTGGGCGATCTGGGCGAACTTGTCCTCCTTGCCCTTCTGGTCCACCAGGGCCTTGCGGGCGTCGTAGAGCTCGTTGACGAGGGCCGGGTCAAGGCCTTGCCTCTTGGCGTCCTTCAGGGCCCGCCCGCGTTCCAACTCCAGGAGCTGCTTTTCGCGGGTCCGCTCGATCTCCTTGATCTTGGCGGCCGTGCCAGGGCCGCCGCTGGCCTTGACCTGGTCGATCTCGGTACGGCTCTTCTTCTCGATCTCGATGCGGGCGATCTCGTCACGCATCCGGGCATTGGACGCGTCGGCCGCCTTCTGCCGACGTTCCTTCTCCGCGGCCTTCTCGCGGGCGTACTTTTCGTCGGCCGTGTCCAGGGCCGCTTTCCGCGCCTTCTCGACCAGGCTGAGGCTCGCGCCCAGTTCCTCCGCCTTCTTCCGCTCGGCGTCGTAGCGGCGGTTGATCTCGGCGATCGCTCGGTCCTGCTCGTCGACCATGCGCTGGATGCGGTACTCGGCCAAGCGGTCCTGCAGCTCTTGGTTCATCTTGAGGGCTTCTTCGCCGGTGACCTGGCCCGCGACGAGCTGCTGCTGGATCGTTTCGGTGGTGACGACTTCGGTTTCGGTAGTCGTCTTCCCGGTTAGTGCGTCCGTGTCGCCGCCTTCCAGGGCGTCGATCCGCCGCCGAATGGCGTCGACCTTGGCCCGTTCTGCCATGATCTTGCCCATCGCGAGCTGGTCCTGCCGGACTCGTTCGTCCTCGCCGGTGAACAAAGAGCCAAAGTTCTCAAAGAACCCCTGGTCGTTGCGGTCCTTCTCCATGATGGCAATCTCTGCCTCGATACCCTGGGCCTCGGCCTTCAGTTGTGCCACGGCCGCTCGCTTCATGCTCTCGTTGAGCTTGTCCTGGGCGCCGGCCATGCCCTCGATCTTGCCGCTGGTGCTGTCGATCGTCACGCCCAGTTCGCCGTAGCGGCCCTCGAGCGTGTCGAGAATCGTGTTGGCCCGGTCCATCTCCGTGTTGGAGAGGTCCTGTTTTTCGGCCAGCCTTTCCAGCTCTTGAAACAGAGCCTGGTCCGCCGCCCGCATTTCGTCCGACTTCTCGCGGACTTCGCCCATAACGCTGGGAAGCCGCTGGGCCGACGACTCGAAGTAGGCGATCGCGCCGGCGGCCGTGACGAAGCCGGCAGCGAGAATCACCAACGGGTTGGCGGCCATGAAGGCCATGGCGGTCGACAATCCTCCGATGGCCATGGCAACCAGGTTAATCGTCGCGGCGATCGAACCGGCAACGGCCCCCACCACGATCGCGGCCGCACCAAAGGCCGCCAGGCCGGCCACGACCTTCGCAACCGTGACGACGGTTTCCCGATTCTCCTTGACCCATTTCTGGAGATTGCCGAGCAGCTCGGTCACGCGACCGCCCGCTTTCCCGAGTGATTCGGCCAGGGCTTCGCCCACGGCGATCTGCACGCCCTCGGCGGCCGACAGGAGCCGGCGAATCGTTCCGCCGAGCCCCGAGTCCATCAGTGCGGCCGTCCGCTCGGCCGATCCGCCCGCCTGGTCGATGGCCGCGGCCAGGTCCTCGAACCCGCCCTTGCTGAGCTTCAGGGCCGCCCCGTAGGCTCGCTCCCCAAACATGTCCTGGGCGAAGGCGATCCGCTCGGCGTTGGTCATTCGGGCCATCGCCTGGCCCAGCTCCACCATCACGTCGCCAAGGGGACGCAGGCTCCTGTCGGCGTTCAAGGCCTCCACGCCCACCTCCTGGAGCTTCTCCTGGGTGTCCGTGTTGGCCAGGTCGCCCATGATCTTGCGGAGGGCCGTGCCGGCCATCGTGCCCTTGATCTGCATGTTGGCCAGCACGCCGACCGCCTTGGCGGTTTGCTCGATCGAGAGGCCCATCTCGTCGGCGATCGGCGCGGCGTACTTCATCGTGTCGCCCAGCTCTTCGAGCGTTTGCGACGAGTTGTTTGCCGTGGCGGTCAGCACGTCGGCCACGCGAGGCATCTCCTTCGCTTCCATGCCGAGAGCGCGAAGCGTGCCGGCGGCGATCGTCGCGGCCGCGGCCAGCTCGGTCTTCGTCGCCCGGGCCAGATTCAGCACCGAGGGGATCGCGGCATCGATCTCGTCCGGCGCAAAACCTTGGCGGCCCAGGTTGGCCATTCCTTCGGCCACCTGGCCGGCGGTGAACGAAGTGGTGGACCCGAGCTTCTTGGCCTTTTCGTAGAGCTTGTCGAACTCCTGGCCCGTGGCGCCCGTGACGGCCTGCACCTCCTTCATCACGTCCTGGAAGTTGGTAAAGGTCCGAGCGGCAAACGCCAGCGGCGCCCCGGCGGCCGTGGCCATGGTGAGCATGGACCGGCCGATCCGGTTGGCGTTGTAGGCGAACTGCTGCACCCGCCGCTCCGCCATCTTCAGGCCGCGATAGAGGGGCGTGTCGTTCGCGTAGAGCAACACGAACGCCCGGCCGGCCATGATGTCACCTACGCTTGGCATTCTTGATCCTCAGAGCTTTGACCATGGCCCGCAGAACTTGCGGGGTGAGCGTCATGCCGGGAGGGGCCGCCTCCGGCGTGTCCTCTTCGGCGTACGGGTTCAGTTCGGCCGGCGAGACCAGGTTGCCTTCCGACGCCACGCTGTTCTGGATCCAGGCCAGCACGTGAGACGTATGGTTCCATTGGGCCCGGGTCCGGGACTCGTCCATCAGGGCGAGCTGGCGGGCGGTGAATCCCCTTGGGTGGATCCCAATTCGTCCAGCAAGCTCCCAAACGAATCGTCGAGTCGATTCAGCTCTTCGTCGAACCGTCGAGCGAGGTCCGGACTCTGGAGCATCTCGTAGATCTTCTCCATCCCCCGCATCGAGAGGACTTTGAGCTTCTCCTGCATCGCCTGCCTGACCCGTCGCTCGGCAGGGTCTGGGGTAAAATTTACGATTTCACTCCACAACGCATCACGGGCCGCGTGGAGCGAGTCGCCCTTAATCTCGCGAGCGAAGGATTCGAACGTCTCGTCGCCGGGAGAGTCAACGACAAGCTCGAACAGCACGCGGCACAGCAGGAGGGGATTGCCGGTGAGCTGCCATTCGACCGAATCGCGAGGATCGTCTTGGCTGGCGACGGCGCCCACCTCGAACAGGTCGACGTCGTGCTTCGAACGGACCAGGTCGACGTTGATCGGATCGATCGAGATCGTCCACTTCCGGCCCTTGGCATCTTCAAAGGTTTGCATGTTTGTAAAAGCGGAAAGGGGAAAGCGGAAAGCGGAGGAAGGGACGGTTACTTTTTGGCCGGGGCCGGTTCCTGCTTGGGTTTGGGGGCCGGGGCTTCTTTCGGACGCGAGGCCTCGGCGCGGATCGTGCGGGCGGCGCGGCGAAAGCGGGCTTTCGTGGCGGCGTTGCCGGCCCAGTCGAAGAGGGCATCGAGCAGGGCGTCGCGGGCGGACGGGTAGACGGCCTCCATGCGGGCGCCAAACTGGTCCTGCGTGATCTCGCGGTCGAGCCGCTGGCCCTTGCAAATGGCGAGTAGGCTCACCACCACGACCGACGCGTCCTGCGTCATTCGCTGCTCGATCGCCTCGCCTGCCGGCATCCCGAGCACGGCCAAGTCGAGCTTGGCGTTGGTCTTCAGGTCTTCGATCGCCTGGTCGGTTACGCGGACGCACCAGACGGTGCCCTGTTTATCAATGAAACGCTGCATGATTCGGTGTCCTCGTTGAAGGGCTGGCAGAATGTCGGTCGACGGCCGTTCCCATGGCGGATCACGTGCCGACGACTTCCACGGGCTCCGGGTCGTCGTAGCCGGCGGCCGGCTGAACGGAAACGTCCCAGTAGCGCCGGCCCGCATTGCCCGGCTGCTTGTCCTCGAACTTCGTCACGGCGTAATCGCCATAGACGCCGACGATGCCGGTCGTGTCCTTGTCGCCACTCAGGGCGGCAAGCACGATCGGTTCGCCGGCCAGGTTCGCGGTCAGGAAGGCGTCGATCACCGCGATGGAGGCCGAATCGGTCCGCACATTGAGCTGGAAATTCAATTCGTTCTGGATCCGCCCCAGGTCGACCTTCTCGTAGTCGTCACCGCGATCGCTGCCGTCGGATGTGCTGCGGTTCAGAGGCAGAGTCAGATCGCCCTTGACGTTTTTGACCTCGACCAGATCGGTCGGGCTGCCGGACGCCGGCCAGGCCTCGCGGCTACCGGTGCTGAGGTAATAGAGTTTGCACTTCCGTCCGTCGACGTTTTCGCCGGTCATCGTCATGGTTCAGGTTCCTTTTGGTTCCGATGCAGCCAATGTTTGGCGGTTCGCCCTCCCAGACCGTGGGAGACGTTCATTGGCAATGCAGGCCTCGTTAATGCAACATGGTTCCGCGCCAATGCTCAGGGAGCTGGGGCGCCACTCGTTTCAAGGCTGGGCCCATGAAGGGCCGCTTGGGATAGTTGGCCCTGGCCTTCAGCGGGCCGTATAGTTCCTCATTCAGCCGGTTCGCTCGGCGGACCTGGGCCGCCGTCCGGAGCTTCGCATACGTCACGTAGACGTTGCCGCGGAGCGTTCCCTTAGCCAGCTTGGTCGTGCTGCCGAATTTCACGAACCGTCCGTGTTTTCTGCGCCGCTGGGTGAAGATGGCGATCTCGCCAGCTCCGCCGCTTTTCCGGATCCGCCGTCGCGGGTTTCGGTAGTTGCCCACAAACCCGCTGAATTCGTGCAGGGCGGCCACCTTGTGGATCCGCCGGCCAAACCGGCTCGACGGCCCAACCACGGCGAACTCCCGATCCCGCGTGACCGCATACAGCACGGCGCGGGGCAGATTCCTGGTCTGCGTGTGGGGCGGCCGGCCTGGCGTCGACGCCTTCTTGCGTTTGTGGATGCTCCGCCGCGCGGCCTTGCGGATCACGGCCGCGGCGTGACCGAGGTTCCGGAAGTTCGCGTCCTTTACCCGGCCCCGCAGCTTGCGGTCGTCGAATTTCGCTTTGGCTCCCAGCCCTATCACAGGTCATTCCTCAAACCCTCGAAACGTGGCCGTCACCAGGCCGAAGAATACGCCGCTCTTGATGTGGCCCTCGTCGTAGATCGGGTCATAGCCGGCGCCGCTTCCGGTAACATCGCCGGCAACCGACTCCAGCCATCGCCTGGACAGGAAGGCGCGAATCTCTTCGCACAGCTCCACCAGGGCCTCGATCTCCTCGTCGGTCTTCGCCTTCTTCCGAACGGCCACCTCGATCGTGTACTCGATCTCGTCGCCGCCCCGATCGCCGGACGCGTCTTCCTCCGGCGTGGGCGACTCGCCGAAGCGGAAGACGCCCACGTCGAGGTTGCCCAGCTCCGCCACGGCCTTCTCCCGGCGATACCGCACCTCGGCGGTGAACTCCTGTGAAAATCCCTCCTCCGCATTCAGTGCGTCTCGGACAGCATTGGCAACGAGCGTAATCCTGGCGGTCATCCGTCAGCCCTCGTCGTAGTTGACCGTGTCCACAAAGATCTCCCGCTCGGCCGAGTCGTTCCAGCCCCAGCACGGCTTGCCGTCGCCGGCCGGCGTCGCACGGTAAACGATCGTTTCCGTGCCGACGATCACGTGGATCTCGTCGCCCTCCTGCGGCCGCACAACCTGGCCGTCGGCAACCAGGCTTGCTGCGTCGAAGGTGAACCGCCACCGCTCCACCCGGACCGGCACGTTCATCTCGCCGAGCTGCTCATCACGCACGAAGGCCTTTCGGGCGGTGACCGGAATCGGGTCACCGCCCGCCAGGCGAACGTAGCTCGCGGGCCCGGCGGCAACCCGTCTGAGTTGCCGCTGGCCCACGGCCATGGCTCGATCGACAATGCTGGACACGGGCTTCCCTCGCTCAGAAGACCAAGCCGGCGGTCATGCTGCTGTCACTCGCGTCGCCGGCGGCGCTGTTGGTGGCGGCCACGCGAACGTACTGCCTGACGGTCGACGGCAGACGCAACCTGGCCTCGTTGGCGTCGGCGCCCTCGCCATCGGCCCCGGTCTGGACCAGGACAGTGTCGGCGAGCGTCTCGAACGTCTCGTCGTCGTCCGAGTGCTCCACGTCGTAGGTCATCGTGGCCGCGTCACCGAGCTCGGCCGTGGCCAGCGCGGGGGCCTCGATGAGCATCTCGCAGTCGGCAACGAAGACACTGGTGCTCGTGTCGCCCAGGTCGATCGAGTCGGAGTGCTCGGTGGTCGCGCCGTTGGGCAGGCTCTTGGTAACCTGCAGCTCCAGGTCGCGGAGCATTCTTTGAGGGTTGTCCATGATTAAGCCTCGGTGGATCTTAGAAGGAAAAGGGATCGGCCGGATCCGGCTTCCTGGTCGTCATCACCAGCCACTTGCCGGCGGCATTGGCGTCACCAAGGATTCTCGGTGTCGAGGAGCGAGTCGGTGCGGACGATCGGGATGCCTTCGACTTCGGTGGGCAGCGGAGCCGGGGCGCCGGTGGCGTTTGTGGCCGTGCGGCTCGAGCGCAGTTGCTTGCGGCTCCGTTTGGTCATGAAGAACATGTCGGGCGGCTGCTTGAAGGCCTCGATCAGGTCGTACATCCGATCGTCGTCCAGACCCTTGCCGTCCTCGGCCGTCAGATTCTTGATGCAGCCGATGCTGAACCGGGAACCGACCTGCAGGCCCACGCGGGCGAGAATCTCCTGGACGTAGCCGGTGTACTTGTTGCCGTTCTTGTCCACCAGCGACTCGATCCAGGGATCGCCCGTCTTCACTTCGCCGTCCTTGCCCAGGACCCACCGGACGTCTTTGCGGCCGAAGCGGACGGCCCACACAGTCGTGGCGCCTTCTTCGGTCGTTCCGCCGGCGTCGAGGATCATCTCCGAGTCGACGAAGTCGCGCAGACCCGGATGACCCTTCGCCTGTCCGCCATATTGCGAGCCGTAGTAAAATTGCTTGCCAAGGGCCTGAAAGGCAGCCGAGGCGATGGCTTCGGCCTCCTCGTAAATGTAGGCGTGGGGCCCATCCTCGTTCGCGTCGGCCAGCGCTTTGTCACATTCCCAACGGGGATTCAGCAGGAACGTACCAACCGTGCGGTTGGCATATTCGCTCTTGCTGGCCACGACGCCTTCGTTGACGCCGCGGAAGCCGGCCACAGGCAAGGAGATCCGGACGGTCGTGTCGTAGCTCGTGCCCGAGATCGTGCGAGCGGCTCCGAGCCGCACTTCGGGCGTGTTCTTCGTGGTTTCGTCAATGAGCCCAACGGCCGCGTCGCCGGCGTTGCGTTTCATGACGTCGAGGAGAGTGGGAAGCGCCATCGTGGTTTCCTTTCAATCGACCGGATCCGTCGGTGTAGGTGGTCGTGAAAACTGGCGGCCGGGATCGCCTCGGAGGTCAGCTACGTTGGCCGGGCAGGTTCGTGTTGGCGCAGAACGCGTCGAGGGCCTCGTCGCCCGAAGCCTTTTCTTCTTTGTCCTTCGACTTCGAAGTAGCACCGGAAAAGGTCACCGGCTCCTCGCTGCCGAGGCTGGCCCCTTCGATCCGGGCGGTCAGCTCGTCGACCTTCTTCTCCAGCGTCTTGTTGTGCTGGAACGTGGCCTCTTCCATCGAGAGGCCTTGGGCGAAGTAGACGGCGCCCTGCTCCAAGCCAAACCGGTCGATGAACACCTGGCCCGGGGCCTTCTTTTCGGCCGGCGCCTCGGGCTCCGAGCCCGCGCCCAGCTCGTTGGAGGCCTTCGGCGGCACGGCCGGCGTCTCTTCGCCATCGCCGCTGGTCAACTTGCCGGGCTTCTCGCCAGGCTCGTCGGCCGGTTTTTCGGTGGAAGGTTCGCTCAGTTCGGTCGGCTTGGCCGGCGGATCCGCGGGGGTGTCCTCGCTCGACTGGCTGAACTTGACCATCCGACCAAGCAGCCGGCCAAACATGCCAACAAGCTGAACGGGGTTCTCTTGGCCTTCGGGCTGGGGATCGGCGCCGTCCTTTTCGGACAACTGGCTGGCGTCTTGGTTCTGTTGGTCGACGGGCATGGTCGAACCTCCTTCGTCGGGATCGTGAGAGAGCAACGTCACGTCGACGTCGCCGTCATTTTCAGAAAAACACGTCGATGTTTTGGGATCGTAGCCGTAGGGGCAGACCGCCACGCCGCGGAGCGTCCACTTGCGGATGATGGTGACCGGTCCGCGAACCGTCACGCCGTTGACAGTGGCCGACTCGCGTTCGCCGAGCCGCTCGGCCTCCACCGTTCGCCGGTCGAAGAAGATAGAGGCCTCGTAGGGCACGCCCTTCTTTCCCTTGCGGACGATTTCCGCCGCCCGGTCGTCTTCGGCGTCCAGAAACCCGGCGGTTTGCAGATCGCCGGCTTCCGTATCAAACGTGTCCAAGGCGCCGAGGATTTCGTCTTCGCGGTGGCAGTAGTCCAGGGGAATGCGTTTCTTGTTGGTCCGCATCCCGGACATATCGTGAATCACGCGGCCCCAATACCAATGGTCGATCGGCTCGCGGCTCCGGGCCTTGATCTTGACGGCCACCTTCCCGTCATCGCTCCCCTCGGCGAATTCGCACACCGACGCCTCATCGCCAAAATGGAACTTGAGCGCCTCGGCCGGCACTTTTTCGATGGTCTTCTTCATGGCTTGCACCTCATGCGGCCGTGGTTTCAGAGAGTTTTCCACGCATGTACGCCTCTTCCTCCGCCAGTTCATCGGCCACCTCGAACCAGTCGCGGCCGCCGCGGAAGCAAACCCGCTGCCGGCTCGTTAGCTTGTTCTCTACGGCGCGGGCGTCGGCCATCACCTCTTTGAGCGGATCGATCCAGGGAACGCCGAGCGGGATGAATCGGAGCGGCAGATCGGCAACCGACACGCGGCGCGGCAGGACCAGGTCCCCGGCCAACACCGCAACCGCCAGTCGCCAACGGACCACCCGCTCCAAAAACTCCTGCAAGTTCGCCCGCTTTTCGCCGGCGGCGTGTTCGTATTGCAGCCAGGCCTGCCGGGCGCCGGAATAATTCGTGTGGGCCTCGTTATAGAAGCAGTAGGGGATGTCAAGCGATTTCAGAGCGGCCATGATGATCATGGTCATGAACTGCTGAAACTCGGTCGACGGCGTGCGGCTTTCGAGAATGTCGACCTCGTCGCCCGGGTCCAGGTCGATCACGGGCGAGCCCTGGCTGATGTCGACGTTGTAGCGGGGCTCGTCGGTTTCGTCGGAGTCGCTCGTCTCGTCCGCGGCCGTGTCTTCTGTTTCGTAGCCGCCGTGGTTCAGCTCTTCGAGCTCTTCACCGCCGTTCCGCTTGAAGGCCAGGCCGAAGAGCTGGCAGACCTTCGCCTTGGCCAGGGCGTAATCAAAAGCCTCGTAAGTGTCGCGAAAGCTGTTGAGCGCCGAGGTGAGCGGCGAGACGCCTCGGACCATGTCGTACCGCTCAAAGTTTCCGTGCAGAAACAGATGGCGAGCCGGGACCATCCGTTCGAATTCCCACCCACCCATTTTGGAGCGGCGGTTCACGCAGTACCCGATCCCTCTGCCCGCCCCATTGATCTGCACGCCGTGAATGAGATCGTCCTTGTCGATTCCTGCCGGGGCGCCGCTCACGGGCGTGCGGATCCGCTCCCCCTCGATCCCCTGCACCATGCCGCTTCGAAGCAGATGCCAGCCCACGTCGCCATCGACCACCGAATGGGCCTCGGCCAGGCGGGTCATGCGTCGGAACGAGTGCCGGCCCGTCACGTCCCAGCGGTCCGCCGTGCCGGCGCTGGTCATGAACGCCTCGACGGCCGCGTTGAGCCCCTTGTCCTTTGTCCGGCACTGGAAGAGGAACGTGGCGACGTAGTCCAGATGCCGTCGGATCGCCCAGGCCGCCACCGAGTAGTTGCGGCGCAGATCGCGGGCGTCCTCAATCACGATCCGCCGCTGGGCCGTGTCGAGGATCTTGTCCTCGCTCTTGGTCGTCGGCGCAGGCAACCGCCGTCGCCCCGGCTCAGCCGCGGCATAAGAAAACGCCCCGAGCGTCCTGGCGATCGCACTGGAGAACGCGGACCACACGGGCATCATCGGACGCCCCCGAGATTGATCGAAGTGATCGTCCGCCGCTTCCCCTTCCGCCTGGCCGCCCGGCCCTCGATCGCCTTCAGGGCCTCGAGCCCCGCCCCGGCGTCCATCTCGACCACCTCACCCCCGGCCGTCCGAACCTTCGTCGTCCCCGCCTGCTCCAGCAGCGATTCCGCCGCCGTGTCGATCCGCTCTTCGATTTCCATCTGCACAGCACCCGCAAGAAAGACAGAGGGCCGGCCGGGCTCATCAGAACCCAGGCCGGCCCTCAGGATCCGGCCTACAGCGTGCCACGGTAGCACGAGCGGCCGGGGGATTTCTTTCGGGAAAGGAGCGGATATTGGTGGAGGGGATATTTCCTCTGGAGGAACGCTTACCGACTCAGTTCCAGCCGTCGTTCTTGCGGCCGCTCTTTCGCTTCTCGGCGGGGGTAAGCTTGTCTTTGATGTTGGTGACTCCCAGCTTCAACGCCAGGCGTGTCAACAAGACCGTCTTGTCCGTCCCCAATTTGGCCATCGCCCGGGCCTTGTGATTGTTGATCGTACTCGGGGCCAACTTGAGGATCTTGGCTGCTTCCTGATCCGTGCATCCCAGGCTTGCCAAACGCATGATTTCCTTCTCACGGGGCGTGAGTCCCGATGCCATCTTCTGTCTCCAACGATGAAAGTTAGGGGTAAGAACGTGCCACTGCGTATCCTAGCGTAGTGGATTGTGCGAGACAAGGGATGGGGTGGGGCGAAAAATGACAAAAAGGGAACGTCCTGCCCCCCCACGGGCAGCGACCGAAGCTTCAATGGGGCCTCCGCTGATCAGCGGAGGAAGGGTCGAACAAGATGGTCATCGACTTCGCTCGGAATGTCGCTTCAATGGGGCCTCCGCTGATCAGCGGAGGAAGGACTGACGGCAACAGCAACAACACCTTCATTTTTCCCATGCTTCAATGGGGCCTCCGCTGATCAGCGGAGGAAGGGGGGTGTCTGTCGACATGTCGTTGTCCCTTTCGGAAAGCTTCAATGGGGCCTCCGCTGATCAGCGGAGGAAGGGGCTTATCCTCGGCAGCTTCGCGGACTGCGCCTGTCGCGCTTCAATGGGGCCTCCGCTGATCAGCGGAGGAAGGTTCGATGCCCCGCCCGCAACCAAGGTGCTGCGCACCGCTTCAATGGGGCCTCCGCTGATCAGCGGAGGAAGGAGCTGCTGGTGGCTACACACTGACTGCTGCACAGACGCTTCAATGGGGCCTCCGCTGATCAGCGGAGGAAGGGCCGTAGAAATTGGCCAGGATCCACATGCCGGAAATGGCTTCAATGGGGCCTCCGCTGATCAGCGGAGGAAGGCGCTTGCAGAACAGATACGGAGACCTTGGCCTGTCCATGCTTCAATGGGGCCTCCGCTGATCAGCGGAGGAAGGGACGCAATGCAGCGACTCGCGCGTCTCGGTATGTCGCTTCAATGGGGCCTCCGCTGATCAGCGGAGGAAGGGCCGATGCTACGCAGGTCCTTACATAGCCTTATCTCTTGCTTCAATGGGGCCTCCGCTGATCAGCGGAGGAAGGTCCCGTCGGCGTTCCGCGCGAGGTGCACGACCGGGTCGCTTCAATGGGGCCTCCGCTGATCAGCGGAGGAAGGTCCCCGGTCGGTTGCGTTCCCCAACGCCAGGCGGGGCTTCAATGGGGCCTCCGCTGATCAGCGGAGGAAGGGCGCTCGCAGCGGCGCTCGAAGCTGCGATCATCAACGCTTCAATGGGGCCTCCGCTGATCAGCGGAGGAAGGTGCTTTTCCACGCGTCCGATGTGTTATCTCCAGAAGCGCTTCAATGGGGCCTCCGCTGATCAGCGGAGGAAGGGCTGAAAAGCACGCCAGCAAGCTGCGGTGATTGCCAGCTTCAATGGGGCCTCCGCTGATCAGCGGAGGAAGGTGCCAAGCTCGCCTTTAGCGAGACCGCCGAGGCCCAGCTTCAATGGGGCCTCCGCTGATCAGCGGAGGAAGGACCGAGGACGGATCCCTGTTACTGTTCACGGCCACGAAGCTTCAATGGGGCCTCCGCTGATCAGCGGAGGAAGGTCGAATACCTCCGGACGCGGTCAAGCTACGAGGCCGCGCTTCAATGGGGCCTCCGCTGATCAGCGGAGGAAGGCGGCCACGGCCGCAGGGCTGGCGGCCGCGATCGCCAGCTTCAATGGGGCCTCCGCTGATCAGCGGAGGAAGGTGGAAGTTCCGACCGGAAGCCGTTCGGCACAATTCGGCTTCAATGGGGCCTCCGCTGATCAGCGGAGGAAGGTGATGATGAGCTTTGCTCGGTTATCGTGTCGGACGGTGGCTTCAATGGGGCCTCCGCTGATCAGCGGAGGAAGGATGCCCTTGACGTTGCAATTTGCTACCATCTCACCAGCTTCAATGGGGCCTCCGCTGATCAGCGGAGGAAGGGTTGTACTGGGCTCCATCTCCATCCTCAACGGCGGCGCTTCAATGGGGCCTCCGCTGATCAGCGGAGGAAGGGTTGCCGGACCCAGACTTACAACCGTCAAGGTAGTGCTTCAATGGGGCCTCCGCTGATCAGCGGAGGAAGGTTACAATGGAGAGAAACGGATTTTGGTAGAGTACTGCTTCAATGGGGCCTCCGCTGATCAGCGGAGGAAGGAGCTGCTGGTGGCTACACACTGACTGCTGCACAGACGCTTCAATGGGGCCTCCGCTGATCAGCGGAGGAAGGGCCGTAGAAATTGGCCAGGATCCACATGCCGGAAATGGCTTCAATGGGGCCTCCGCTGATCAGCGGAGGAAGGACTGAAGACGGGCTACAACAAGCTGCATCAGAAGCTTGCTTCAATGGGGCCTCCGCTGATCAGCGGAGGAAGGCGCAGTGTCGGCATCGCATCCTGTGCCGATCCGTTCGCTTCAATGGGGCCTCCGCTGATCAGCGGAGGAAGGTCCCGTCGGCGTTCCGCGCGAGGTGCACGACCGGGTCGCTTCAATGGGGCCTCCGCTGATCAGCGGAGGAAGGTCCCCGGTCGGTTGCGTTCCCCAACGCCAGGCGGGGCTTCAATGGGGCCTCCGCTGATCAGCGGAGGAAGGGCGCTCGCAGCGGCGCTCGAAGCTGCGATCATCAACGCTTCAATGGGGCCTCCGCTGATCAGCGGAGGAAGGAACTTCGGCGGACGCGACTATCCGGCCGCCGGTAAGCTTCAATGGGGCCTCCGCTGATCAGCGGAGGAAGGTGGCGAACCCGGTTCGCTGGCGTTTTTCCAGTCGTCGCTTCAATGGGGCCTCCGCTGATCAGCGGAGGAAGGCCTATCTCATGAAATGCGGTCTAGGCGGACGGCCTTGGCTTCAATGGGGCCTCCGCTGATCAGCGGAGGAAGGGTCGCCGCTCGAGGGACGCCGGTCCCTCCGGCCACAGCTTCAATGGGGCCTCCGCTGATCAGCGGAGGAAGGTGCTTTTCCACGCGTCCGATGTGTTATCTCCAGAAGCGCTTCAATGGGGCCTCCGCTGATCAGCGGAGGAAGGACACAGTCGGCGAGTCAACCCACGCACACTTCGTTGCTTCAATGGGGCCTCCGCTGATCAGCGGAGGAAGGACCGAGGACGGATCCCTGTTACTGTTCACGGCCACGAAGCTTCAATGGGGCCTCCGCTGATCAGCGGAGGAAGGTCGAATACCTCCGGACGCGGTCAAGCTACGAGGCCGCGCTTCAATGGGGCCTCCGCTGATCAGCGGAGGAAGGCGGCCACGGCCGCAGGGCTGGCGGCCGCGATCGCCAGCTTCAATGGGGCCTCCGCTGATCAGCGGAGGAAGGTGGAAGTTCCGACCGGAAGCCGTTCGGCACAATTCGGCTTCAATGGGGCCTCCGCTGATCAGCGGAGGAAGGCTCGCCGACGCCCACGATCGGGTAGCCGTCGCCCTCCTGCTTCAATGGGGCCTCCGCTGATCAGCGGAGGAAGGTCGAGAACCGGACGGCCGCGTCCCGTGCGGCGTCGGTGCTTCAATGGGGCCTCCGCTGATCAGCGGAGGAAGGGGCAGCGCATTCCGATAGGCCGGCGTCGGCGCATGAGAGCTTCAATGGGGCCTCCGCTGATCAGCGGAGGAAGGGGACTACTGGGAGGACCCGACGAAGCGGATCGAACTGGCTTCAATGGGGCCTCCGCTGATCAGCGGAGGAAGGTGATGATGAGCTTTGCTCGGTTATCGTGTCGGACGGTGGCTTCAATGGGGGCCTCCGCTGATCAGCGGAGGAAGGCCCGTGCGGGTCCAAGACGGTCGCGCCGGCGTACAGCGGCTTCAATGGGGCCTCCGCTGATCAGCGGAGGAAGGTGTCGACGCTCTCGACCGCTTGGAGCGACTCGACAAGCTTCAATGGGGCCTCCGCTGATCAGCGGAGGAAGGCAACCAGATGAGGACCTCACAAATGGATTCTGAGTCCACGCTTCAATGGGGCCTCCGCTGATCAGCGGAGGAAGGCAAGCAGGAGTCGACGAGCGAACGTCGCGCCATGCAGCTTCAATGGGGCCTCCGCTGATCAGCGGTGTCCTTCCGGCAAGCCTGCATGAGTCTTTTGATGGCGTCTGGTATCGTTGGCTGTCGAGGCGAGGTTTTGTGGAGGATGGCCAATGGGTGCGAGGAAGAAACGCGGGCTGCCGGTGGAGCTTGAGAACGTTCGACGCCGGTTCGAAGCTTGGCGTCGGGGGGCGAACGGCACGAACACGGATTCCGAGTTCGTTGTGGGCGGCGGCGGTGAAGGTAGCCGAGAGGCACGGGGTTCACCGGACGGCGAAGGCGCTACGAATTGACTACTACGGCTTGAAGAAGCGAGTCGAAGAGAGAGGGGCCGGTGGCGTGTCGGCGGGAGAAGGCACGGCGACCTTTGTGGAACTGGCCAACCCCTTGTCGTCAGGTTTCGTCGAGTGCCTTGTGGAGTTGGAGGATGACAGCGGGGCGAAGATGCGTGTGCACCTGAAGGGTGCCGAGGCTCCAGACTTGGTTGCGTTGAGCCGGAGCTTTCGGGGCGTCCCATCATGATCCAGATTACGCCTCAGATGCGGATGCTGGTGGCAATCGAGCCGGCCGACTTCCGCAAGGGGATCGACGGTTTGGCTCGGCTCTGCCAGGAAATGCTCCAGCAGGACCCGTTCTGCGGCTGGGTCTTCGTGTTTCGCAACCGGCAGGCAACCGCGATCAAGGCATTGATCTACGACGGCCAGGGATTTTGGCTCTGCCACAAGCGTCTTTCGAGCGGGCGGTTTCCCTGGTGGCCAAGTGGGCGGAATTCGGCGGAAGCCGCCACAACGCTGACTGCCCATCAGTTACAGGTGCTTCTTTCGGCGGGTGATCCGACCAGGACGCGCACGGCCCCGATGTGGCGCGCGGTTGGGCCGGGAGACTGATGGCTCGGCAGCAGAAATCGCCCTTATGCGTCAGGGGCGTTCGTGTTATCTTGCGGCCTGTGAGCGAGAGTGTCGAATCGAGGTTGCGTCGTCAGGGACGACAACGTGACGGTCATTCCACCGACTCGTCGCCGCATCGGAGGCAGGGATGCCATGAAGCGGACGGAACCGAAGGTCATCGAATTGAACACGAGCAAGCTGGAGGAGATTCTAGCGCGAGTCGAGGCAAACCGGGCAACGGCCGAAGACCACGAGACGATTCGGACCTTGTCTCACTCGTACGTCCACCTCGTTGCATTGTTGAAAGACAAGAACACCAAGATCAGCCGTCTGCGAAAGCTGCTCTTCGGCGCGAGCACCGAGAAGACCTCGAGCGTACTTGGCGACAAGGCCAAGGAAGCGACGCCTTCCGCTGGGGACGACGATAGCTCCGCCCCCTCGGACGAGACTGCCGTTGGGGAAGACTCCAGACCGCCGCCGCGAGGCCACGGTCGCAACGGGGCCGACGACTATCCAGGTGCGGAAGAGATTCAGGTTCCGCACGAATCGCTTCAGCCGGGAGATTGCTGCCCGGAGTGTGGCAAGGGGACGCTCTACGAGCAGAACCAGCCGGGAGTGCTGATCCGACTCGTGGGCCAGGCTCCCGTGGGGGCCAAGGTTTTCCGGCTTCAGCGGTTGCGTTGCGGCCTCTGCGGCAAGGTCTTCACGGCCGAACCTCCCGAGGGCCTGGGGGCCGAGAAATACGATGCCACGGTCTCCAGTATGATCGGCCTGTTGAAATACGGTACGGGGTGCCCCTTCAACCGCCTGGAAGGCCTGCAGGGGAGTCTGGGAATTCCCTTGCCGGCCTCGACTCAATGGGAGATTGTTGACGCTGGGGCCCAGCTTATCGAGCCGGCCTATGTCGAGTTGATTCGGCAGGCGGCTCAGGGGGAGGTGCTCTACAACGACGACACGACCGTCCGGATCCTGGAACGGATGGGAAAGCGTGGACAGCAAGCCGCCCTGGCCGAAATCTTCGGCCAGGGCGCTGACGAAAAGAAGGGACCAGCTCGCCGAGGCTTGTTCACCTCGGGGATCGTGTCCACGGGCGAAGGTCACCAGATCGCCCTGTTCTTCAGTGGCCGCAAGCACGCCGGAGAGAACCTCTCGGAGGTCCTGGCGGAACGTGCCAAAACTCTCGATCCGCCGATCCAGATGTGCGACGCCTTGTCGCGGAATCTACCGGCCGAGCTGGAGACAATCGTCGCCAACTGTCTGGCCCACGGCCGGCGGCAGTTTGTGGATGTGGTGGACCGCTTTCCTGATCAATGCCGCTATGTCCTGGAATCACTGAAGGTCGTCTATCGCAACGACGCCATCGCGAAGAACAAGAGGCTGTCGCCGGAAGCACGCCTTCAGTTCCATCAGGCCGAAAGTGGTCCGGTGATGGAGGATCTCCACGCTTGGCTCACCCGACAGTTCGAAGAGCGTCTGGTCGAGCCCAACTCGGCCCTCGGCAAGGCGATTTCGTACATGCTCCGGCACTGGGAGAAGCTGACGCTCTTCCTCCGCAAGGCCGGGGCTCCACTGGACAACAACATCTGCGAACGGGCCCTGAAGAAGGCCATTCTCCATCGCAAGAACGCCCTGTTCTATAAGACGGAGAACGGAGCCCGCGTGGGTGACATCTTCATGAGCCTGATCTACACCTGCCAACTCTACGGGGCCAACCCGTTCGACTACCTGGCTGAACTTCAGCGACACGCCGCGGCCCTGGCTGCCAGCCCGCAGGACTGGATGCCCTGGAACTATCGAGCAGCGTGCGACGCCGTCTCTGCATGATCTTGGGCCGGCACTCTCGCCTGGCCCCTGGCAAACGATTGTCCCTTCGGTCTAAACTGCTATACTCGCGTCGATGCTCATGCCCCGCTCCCTTCGATGCATGGAGAACGACGATGGCTCGGCAAGCTATCGAGATCGAGTTCACCGCGGAAGAACGCGCCCTCATCCTAAAGTATGGTTATCCCTTCGAAGGGATCGAAACGTCCCTCAAGGCTTGCCAATGCAGCGAGGAAATCGAGGCCATCGCGATCGACTCCTTCGAGTTGGAGCGGCTGATCGGCGATCTAAGCATCTCCATCAACGATATGAAAGGCGGCTCCGTGCAGCATGACCTGCTCGAACTGTGCGACCGCCTGGAAGCCGCCGAACGCTACGGCAACGGCCGATTCGACCGGATCTGAGCCCTCCGGGACCCACCGGCCGAAAAATCAGAAATCGCAGGCTTGTCCGGAAAGACACGATCAGCGGAGGAAGGTCGCTCGAGCCCATCCGCGTTTGGCTTGATGTTCACGGCTTCAATGGGGCCTCCGCTGATCAGCGGAGGAAGGCGACCCACTGCGGATCATAAGATGGGCCTGGCCCATGCTTCAATGGGGCCTCCGCTGATCAGCGGAGGAAGGGTCCAGATTCGTTGCATGTGTAACCTCAGCAAGATTCGCTTCAATGGGGCCTCCGCTGATCAGCGGAGGAAGGATGCCCTTGACGTTGCAATTTGCTACCATCTCACCAGCTTCAATGGGGCCTCCGCTGATCAGCGGAGGAAGGGTTGTACTGGGCTCCATCTCCATCCTCAACGGCGGCGCTTCAATGGGGCCTCCGCTGATCAGCGGAGGAAGGGTTGCCGGACCCAGACTTACAACCGTCAAGGTAGTGCTTCAATGGGGCCTCCGCTGATCAGCGGAGGAAGGAGTGGTGGCAATCGACGGCATGGACTCGGATGGAGCCGCTTCAATGGGGCCTCCGCTGATCAGCGGAGGAAGGTTACAATGGAGAGAAACGGATTTTGGTAGAGTACTGCTTCAATGGGGCCTCCGCTGATCAGCGGAGGAAGGTACCTTCAGCTCCTATCAAGTTCTCAACAGGCATATCAGCTTCAATGGGGCCTCCGCTGATCAGCGGAGGAAGGCTGGCTGGGAATCACGACACTGAAGGGACACCAGGGGCTTCAATGGGGCCTCCGCTGATCAGCGGAGGAAGGGCTACGATGGTGAATTGTCAGAACGCATCGCAGACCTGCTTCAATGGGGCCTCCGCTGATCAGCGGAGGAAGGACTGCGGACCAGATCGGAGTGTCGCACAGTGGGTTCTTGCTTCAATGGGGCCTCCGCTGATCAGCGGAGGAAGGGACGCCGACGCCGCCGCTAGGACCGCACAAAACCGGGCTTCAATGGGGCCTCCGCTGATCAGCGGAGGAAGGATACGGGCAGATGGAGACGGGCCATTTTCTGGCTGGAAGCTTCAATGGGGCCTCCGCTGATCAGCGGAGGAAGGCACTTCCTCTGTTGATTGATGCCTGCACAGCAGACACGCTTCAATGGGGCCTCCGCTGATCAGCGGAGGAAGGTGTGACGGATGGCGAGGGAAGCACAACAACACGCCGCTTCAATGGGGCCTCCGCTGATCAGCGGAGGAAGGGAGGCGATCCTCTCGACGGCTGGTCTGGCAGTGGATCGCTTCAATGGGGCCTCCGCTGATCAGCGGAGGAAGGTGTTTCCGGTGGCAGTTGCAGGAACACCTCCGGCAACGCTTCAATGGGGCCTCCGCTGATCAGCGGAGGAAGGAACACAGAACCAACGCGTCCACGCGAACCACGCAGAAGCTTCAATGGGGCCTCCGCTGATCAGCGGAGGAAGGTCGCGTGTCTTTACGGATGCTCGCTGCGGCATGGAAGCTTCAATGGGGCCTCCGCTGATCAGCGGAGGAAGGCAAATTCGCGACCATAGGCGGACGTCGGATGTAGCTCGCTTCAATGGGGCCTCCGCTGATCAGCGGAGGAAGGAGGCTGGTCGCTCGCCCTCCGGCTCGCAAGAGTGCCAGCTTCAATGGGGCCTCCGCTGATCAGCGGAGGAAGGAGGCTGGTCGCTCGCCCTCCGGCTCGCAAGAGTGCCAGCTTCAATGGGGCCTCCGCTGATCAGCGGAGGAAGGCCTTCATCGCTACCTCGCACCGTCCCAAGAACCTCCTGCTTCAATGGGGCCTCCGCTGATCAGCGGAGGAAGGGATAGTGATGGCTGTCAATGAATTCGCGAAACCTACGCTTCAATGGGGCCCTCCGCTGATCAGCGGAGGAAGGATCTTGTACTTGCCTGCCCGAATCAGCGTGATGTCCGCTTCAATGGGGCCTCCGCTGATCAGCGGAGGAAGGCCTGGCTGTAGTCGCCGGCGGAATGGCCATCGTCGAGCTTCAATGGGGCCTCCGCTGATCAGCGGAGGAAGGATGCAGACGTGAGGGACACAAGGGAAACGAAAGGGAGCTTCAATGGGGCCTCCGCTGATCAGCGGAGGAAGGAAGGCGTGGGCAAACGCCATGGGAATCGACGTTGACGCTTCAATGGGGCCTCCGCTGATCAGCGGAGGAAGGATGGTATCTGCGGCGAACAGTTTCGCTTCGGTGCGATGCTTCAATGGGGCCTCCGCTGATCAGCGGAGGAAGGCATGGACGGTTTGGCCGGCGACCTAGTAAGGGACTGGCTTCAATGGGGCCTCCGCTTATCAGCGAGGAAGGATCGCTCGACGGCCGCGTCGGATTCGTTCTTGATCCGCTTCAATGGGGCCTCCGCTGATCAGCGGAGGAAGGGCGCCATCGAACGGGCTGTAGCTTCAAAGAAAGAAGCTTCAATGGGGCCTCCGCTGATCAGCGGAGGAAGGCGCGCAGATACCTGTGCGAGCGGTCATGTTGATTGGGGCTTCAATGGGGCCTCCGCTGATCAGCGGAGGAAGGCCTCCGTGAGAAGGATGAGGCGCTTGAGCGGTGGCTCGCTTCAATGGGGCCTCCGCTGATCAGCGGAGGAAGGAAGACGCTGAATTGAAGGCGTTGCGTGCCAGGATCGCTTCAATGGGGCCTCCGCTGATCAGCGGAGGAAGGTCGGTCGGTCGACACAGGCGTTCGGGCACTCCTGGAGGCTTCAATGGGGCCTCCGCTGATCAGCGGAGGAAGGCCACCGCTTTGGGTCGTCGGTGTACGCTGCGATCAGCTTCAATGGGGCCTCCGCTGATCAGCGGAGGAAGGCACCGCGGTTGCACAGAGTAATCCTACATGACAAGAGCTTCAATGGGGCCTCCGCTGATCAGCGGAGGAAGGCTTCGGTAGGCGACTGGATGGAATGGCGTTTGGTCTGCTTCAATGGGGCCTCCGCTGATCAGCGGAGGAAGGTGCCAGGAGGATGTTCATTCCGAGGACTACCTGTTACGCTTCAATGGGGCCTCCGCTGATCAGCGGAGGAAGGCCGGGGGCAGTGTTTCCGTGGATGAAACGTAAGTTGGCTTCAATGGGCCTCCGCTGATCAGCGGAGGAAGGGGGGATAAAAGCCAATGGCTGAAATAGTCGTACTTCTGCTTCAATGGGGCCTCCGCTGATCAGCGGAGGAAGGAGTCCATCGGCGTGTTCCCTGAGAATACCCTTCGCTGGCTTCAATGGGGCCTCCGCTGATCAGCGGAGGAAGGGCCCCATGGCCGACCTACTACACCGACGCGCTCGCGGGCTTCAATGGGGCCTCCGCTGATCAGCGGAGGAAGGCGAGAGCTACTAGAACAAAGGGGTTCGTGAGATGAGCTTCAATGGGGCCTCCGCTGATCAGCGGAGGAAGGCCGACCCAGACAACGACCACGACCCAGACAGCGACAGGCTTCAATGGGGCCTCCGCTGATCAGCGGAGGAAGGGTCGCCGCCCACCGCAATTTCGTTGTTACTGGAATGCTTCAATGGGGCCTCCGCTGATCAGCGGAGGAAGGCGTTAAATATCGACTCCTTAACAAACAGCGGATCGTGCTTCAATGGGGCCTCCGCTGATCAGCGGAGGAAGGCCTCACGCGTTCTTCTTGACCGGAGGCGCCGATGTCGCTTCAATGGGGCCTCCGCTGATCAGCGGAGGAAGGAAGGTGAAGGCGTGGGGCGCGGCTGGCATCGACATGGCTTCAATGGGGCCTCCGCTGATCAGCGGAGGAAGGGTCGTTCGACTTGGCCTGGAAGTACCGCTCCAAGTCGCTTCAATGGGGCCTCCGCTGATCAGCGGAGGAAGGGCTCCCGAACCTCGGCATGGAGATCACGTTTGTTACGGGCTTCAATGGGGCCTCCGCTGATCAGCGGAGGAAGGTGCAAGATGCAGCGAAACTAGCGGGCTGGCCGACGCCGCTTCAATGGGGCCTCCGCTGATCAGCGGAGGAAGGTACTCTTCCCCGGCATCAGGCCACGGCGCGTCGACG
>CAXXQT010000007.1:0-696289 GCA_963674575.2 Thermoguttaceae bacterium | reverse complement strand
CAGCCGGAATGGGCCGGTGGTGATCTACGACAAGGGGCGGCGCATGGGCCCGGCGAGACCTCTGGACGCCGTCGCCAACGGCCTGCGACGCAGACGCGAGTCAACGTAGGGCGGCAGGGCCGCTCGTTCTTGTTGCCAATGAATCACCTTTCTTGTGAGGACCAACTCTCATGATCCGCACCTATTTCGGCCTGACTGAGAATCCCTTCGCACTCCGCGAGATCGAACTTCTTGAGCACCAGCAGGAAATCTACGACACGCTCGGGGTCCATTGCCGGCAAGGCGGACTGTGCCTGGTCGTCGGAACCCCCGGGACCGGAAAGTCCGTGATCAAGGAGTCGCTCAAACGGCTCCCGGAAAAGCAGTACCTGGTGGCCACCGTCGCACGGACCCTGCACACCTACACCAACACGGTCAAGATCCTCTGCGAAGCCTTTCGAATCGAGTTCGAAAGCTCCGCCTTCAAGTGCGAACGTCGGCTGATCGAACAGGCCTTCAGCCTGAATCACGCCGGCAAGATGCTCGTGACGATCATCGACGACGCCCACCTGATGGACATGGCCAACCTCCACAAACTCCGGTTGCTATTCGAGGATTTTCCGAAGAACCACAACCTGATCCTGATCGGTCAACCGGTCCTGCTCACGAACCTGTCGCTGGCGGTCAACCAGGACCTGAAGAGCCGGGTGACCTACTCGGTCATCACCAAGCGGCTTCATCCCGACAGCATGCGCGGCTTCATTCATCGGGAACTCGACCGCATCGGGCTGGCCCACAGCGCCTTCACCGAAGCCGCCACCGAGCTGATCATTCGCTCGGCCGACGGGGTCTTGCGCAAATGCCGCAATCTCTGCCTGGCCAGCATGCTCGAAGCGGTCCGCGCTTCGGCCGGCACCACGATCGACATCGACCTGGTCAACCGTGTTCTGCTCCAGCCTCACTGGCGGAAGGAAACCGACATCACCGATTTCTGAATACCTGTCCTCCCCCTGTTCAAAGGACCATCGTCATGATTTCCAAGGAACTCCTCCGGGCGATTCGGAACGAACTGCCGATGAGCGTCACCCTTCGCCAACTCGGGCGCCAGGGGCCTGCCTCCAAGCAGTTCGAAGGCTACTTGCGCTTTATCTGCCTCGGATGCGGCGAGTTTCGTGCCACGGTGAATCCCCGCAACAACCTGGCTCACTGCTTCCGTTGTGGCCGCAATTTCAACAATATCGACCTGCTGATGGCCCTCGGCTACGAATTCCCCGAAGCCGTCGAAGTTCTCCAGCAATGGCTCAGGAGCTATCGCGAAGAGCGCACGACATCCAACACGTAACGAGCCCACTCGGTCGTCCCGGTCCGAATCGCAGACTTCTCGCACCGATCGTTTGAAACGATCGGTGCGACGTTCGATCCTGCGCTGATATCAACAGCGATCAGGCCGGGACTGTCGACGCCGTCTTCTCCAGAATTCTCAACAATTCGGTACAACCCCGTTTTCGGCCCCCAAATCTATACAGCCATAATTCGGTCAAAAGTGCGATGGCAATTCGGTCGGGCACAGTTCGCCCGCCACGGTTCGGCGGCCGGCGAAACATGCGATGGGAATTCGATCCGATCAACCATCACCGATGGCGAGGGCGGCCCGTCCGGGCGGCCTTGCAGACGCCATGTGGACCACGCGCTTGCCCGCAAGAAGACGGGCCGGCCGGGAAGGTAAGATTACATGAAGAAGGTTTGCAGCCGGACCTGGAAGGCGGCGATCGGACAAGGCGGATCGGCGAAAGCGGCTTCGAGATGAGCGAGTGTAAGCTCCGCCGGTCGCTCGGAATCAACCTCCGGCGGCTTGCACAGGCCGCGTAGCGCCGTGCGGATCGCGCTTTGGGCTTCGCCAAAGCGTTTCCAGATCCGGTAGGGCGCCGAATCGCTCAGTCCACTCTTGAGATTTCGGAAGGCCTGGAACTTATTGCCGCTGACAACCGCCTGTTTCAAGAACGTCCACAGAGCATCGGCGGTCAGCAGCAGGCGTTTGACCTTGTCGGCCGTCCAGACGCTGAAAGTCCGTCCACAACCGGTCGCCCGCTTTCGATTGCTGCAGAAGATCCGCCATGCTCGGACGGTCTTCTGGCGCGGATGTTCCTCATCATAGCCGCGCAGGCAGCCATGCCGGATCAAGTTTCCAACGCGTTTGCAATGGGGGCAAGCCGTCGTTTTCAGCTTGGCAAGGATCGCCTCACATTCCTCTCGGGAGCCGCAAATCCGCCTACACACCGATTTATTCTGCACGCGTCGCCATCCGAAGTCTCATCTCAGGGTGTCCGTCAAACCGAAGAGCCCACGCAACCGCGCGAAAAAAGGGGCGGGGTTGCGCGGGGTACGATGTTTTAACAAAGATGCGGGGTGCGGGATACAGCAGGCGAGGGGCGGGGGATTGCCGAATTGCGGGTGTAATAAGACAATCGAACTTCGACGACTGTTCGGTTAAGATCACGCCCAAACTACGATCAGAGTGGAGCCGGTAACAAACAAGGCGGATCGGCGAAAGCGGCTTCGAGATGAGCGAGTGTAAGCTCCGCCGGTCGCTCGGAATCAACCTCCGGCGGCTTGCACAGGCCGCGTAGCGCCGTGCGGATCGCGCTTTGGGCTTCGCCAAAGCGTTTCCAGATCCGGTAGGGCGCCGAATCGCTCAGTCCACTCTTGAGATTTCGGAAGGCCTGGAACTTATTGCCGCTGACAACCGCCTGTTTCAAGAACGTCCACAGAGCATCGGCGGTCAGCAGCAGGCGTTTGACCTTGTCGGCCGTCCAGACGCTGAAAGTCCGTCCACAACCGGTCGCCCGCTTTCGATTGCTGCAGAAGATCCGCCATGCTCGGACGGTCTTCTGGCGCGGATGTTCCTCATCATAGCCGCGCAGGCAGCCATGCCGGATCAAGTTTCCAACGCGTTTGCAATGGGGGCAAGCCGTCGTTTTCAGCTTGGCAAGGATCGCCTCACATTCCTCTCGGGAGCCGCAAATCCGCCTACACACCGATTTATTCTGCACGCGTCGCCATCCGAAGTCTCATCTCAGGGTGTCCGTCAAACCGAAGAGCCCACGCAACCGCGCGAAAAAAGGGGCGGGGTTGCGCGGGGTACGATGTTTTAACAAAGATGCGGGGTGCGGGATACAGCAGGCGAGGGGCGGGGGATTGCCGAATTGCGGGTGTAATAAGACAATCGAACTTCGACGACTGTTCGGTTAAGATCACGCCCAAACTACGATCAGAGTGGAGCCGGTAACAAACAAGGCGGATCGGCGAAAGCGGCTTCGAGATGAGCGAGTGTAAGCTCCGCCGGTCGCTCGGAATCAACCTCCGGCGGCTTGCACAGGCCGCGTAGCGCCGTGCGGATCGCGCTTTGGGCTTCGCCAAAGCGTTTCCAGATCCGGTAGGGCGCCGAATCGCTCAGTCCACTCTTGAGATTTCGGAAGGCCTGGAACTTATTGCCGCTGACAACCGCCTGTTTCAAGAACGTCCACAGAGCATCGGCGGTCAGCAGCAGGCGTTTGACCTTGTCGGCCGTCCAGACGCTGAAAGTCCGTCCACAACCGGTCGCCCGCTTTCGATTGCTGCAGAAGATCCGCCATGCTCGGACGGTCTTCTGGCGCGGATGTTCCTCATCATAGCCGCGCAGGCAGCCATGCCGGATCAAGTTTCCAACGCGTTTGCAATGGGGGCAAGCCGTCGTTTTCAGCTTGGCAAGGATCGCCTCACATTCCTCTCGGGAGCCGCAAATCCGCCTACACACCGATTTATTCTGCACGCGTCGCCATCCGAAGTCTCATCTCAGGGTGTCCGTCAAACCGAAGAGCCCACGCAACCGCGCGAAAAAAGGGGCGGGGTTGCGCGGGGTACGATGTTTTAACAAAGATGCGGGGTGCGGGATACAGCAGGCGAGGGGCGGGGGATTGCCGAATTGCGGGTGTAATAAGACAATCGAACTTCGACGACTGTTCGGTTAAGATCACGCCCAAACTACGATCAGAGTGGAGCCGGTAACAGGTTATCGGGCAATGTCACTAGAGGGCGGTGCAACGCTTGGGGAGGAGGCGTTTACGTCGCAGAAAATGCTCAACCACGTTCTCGAGGAGGAGCTACGTCACTTGCAGCAGAAGGCCGCAGGGCTTGGAACGCAATTTGCGCCTGGAACTGCACAGGCACTGGAGGAATCAGCACATGTGTCCAGAGTTTTTCCCCTCCCGGAATAATGATATTGAAGAACGCTTGGAGTTGCTACGTGCCCTGGAGTCGGGGCAGTTGGATGACATCTACTGTCCACGTTGCCAAACAAGATCTGTTTCTGTCTGGTTCACACACCCAGATACTGGCGAGTACCGCACGTGGTTCGTGTGTGACAGTTGTTCTTTTGCTGTAAGAGTGCAGAATTCGCAACAACCACGCCTGTTTACGATCGATCGCGTGAATGTACAACTCGATTCGTACGATGGCAGTCTGTTCCGGAAGTCGCGCAGCGAGAAGAATGGAGATGGCTAAAGGCGTCGGGAGGATTTCCGCGGACAGCATGCGTATTGCTTGACTCGCGTGGTGCAACCGCGGCACCCCCACCGACACCTTCTGGATCTACGACGGCGACCAGGCCGTCCTCCAGTTCGACGGCGACACGGCCGCGGACCTTTCCCACCGCTACCTCTGGGGCGACGCCGTCGACCAACTCCTGGCCGACGAAACGGTCGACGACGGCGGCGCCGAAGACGTCCTCTGGACCCTCACCGACTGGCAAGGCAGCGTGCGGCGAAGTCCCTCAGCTCACGAGCCGGGAACACCCGCGGGCAATTGCAGCCCGTACTTCTTGACGATCTGCTGAAGCTCTTCCAGCGGTGTAAGCCCCGCCGCCGTCCGCCATTGATGAGATTCGATCGGACGGGGATGCTCGGCCACAACCGCGTCGACCACGGCCATGTTCCGGTGCTCCAGCAAATGGCCCCAGAGGTGATCCAGCCCGTAGCCGCTCTCGGACTCGTCAAAGGTGTCCACGCAATCCTCCAGGGCCCCGCGGTTGAAGACGGGCATCATGATCTCGACAAAGGGCGTCGATCGGACCAGGCTCTTCGGCTGGGCAAAGAGCGAAGGATAAGAACCGTGGCTCCGCGGGCCGAGCGCCGCCTGGTAAAGATCGAGCCCCAATGCCTCGCCGACGAGAAACAGCCGGTTCAAGGACGGCGTGGTGATTTCAATATCGAAGTCGAGAAAGGCGTAGTAGTCGTACGGGCGAGGCAGCTTGGGTAGATTCACTTTGGCGCACGGCCACTTGTGACCACGCTCTTTGAAGACGTACTCAGCCCGTTCGAGCCCCTCGCCAACCCCCGTCCAATCATTCAAGGCCACGTCGAAAAGCCGATCCGATCCGAAGAACTCGCCCGAGTACTCCGTCCCACGGACCGGGCAATACAGCAGAAAACGTCGTGAACTGTTCGTCATCTCGTCAGGGCTACTCAGGAATACAAATCAAAGGCAAGGCTGGACGGATGTGGACCTTGATGCGTAAAGAAAGGCTCGAATCGACAGCACTCATCTTAGCCGGGAGGAACGAAGGCTACCACCGAGGGATCAGAATGTATCGCCCCCACAAGAGCCGATCTCCTTGTACTTGGAGGCCTGCCCGATACGCCCGCCATTTCTGTTGCCCCTCTCATCCCCTCACCCTCGGCCGCTTCCCCATCCGCGCCAGCCGCTCCAAACACACCGCCGCGATCGCCGGCGACATCTCGGCGGCGTAGCAGGGCCGACCGAGCTTATCTGCGGCGAGGATCGTAGTCCCGCTCCCAACGAACGGGTCGACGACCAGGCCGGTGTTGATTTCGAGGAGCCACTCCATCACTTCGAGCGGCTTCTGGGCGACGTGCTTCTTGTCGCGGGGTGAGGGGGAGAACTTGACGCCGGCGTGGCCGCCGGATTCCTTTCTCGGGACGCGGCCGTTGGTGGCCCAGACGGCGTACTCGGCCTGGTGGCGGAAGTAGCCGCAGTGTGGGGCGCGGGAGGCGCCGCCCTTGTCCCAGACGTTCGTGCCACGCCAGGTCCAGCCAGCCCACTGGAGGGCGTCCGTTGTGGCGGGCATCTGCCGCCAGTCGGTGAAGGTGAACAGGTAGGCGCTCGGTTCCGACCTGGCCAGGCAGACCTGGAGCCAGTTGGCCATCCACCGGGTCCAGGACCGCTGGTCCCGCGTGTCACCGAGGAACTCGGGGTACTCCACCTTCGAGCCGTGCTGCTTGTACTTGCTCACGCTGCCCTTCTGCCTGGTCGACGCGAACAGCCCACCGCTGGAATAGGGCGGATCGGTGGCAACGGCGGCGATGCGGCGGCCGCCGAGGAGGCGATCGAGGTTCTCTTCCTTTGTGGCGTCGTCGACGAGCAGGCGGTGCCAGCCGTTCTTCGCGGGAATCAGCCAGAGCTGGCCCGGCTCGACGCCCCACTTTTCTTGCAGTTCCTCCGGCGTTTTTTTCGCGTGTGCGGAAGTGTGACCTATGGTTCCTTGTGCGTCCGTCATCAGTGAAGACTCCATGTGCCTACGGCACGTTGATCTCCTCTTCAGATCGACGGGCCCAGGGCGGTCGAAAGTTGCTGCTTCCGGCCGCCCGCCTTTTCTCAAAAAGTGAAGTTGCCCCGTTTTGGTGTGTGTTGGTTGGTGGTGCGCGGTCTGAAACTGCGGCCCCTCCCTGACCCTCCCCCTCGCTTCGCTGGGGAGGGAATTCTTACTCTGCAACGGCCACGTGGGTGAGCCGCGTGAAGCCACGACCGCAGGCCTGGCAGATCATCCGCTGCCGATCGATTCGCCGGCCGCCGTGATAGGTGGACGGGTAGACCCGCTTGCCCACGACCACTCGCTCGCTCTTGCAGTGCGGGCATTGCGTGCCGATCACCGACACCACCCGGCTGTAGTCCCGATTCGGCGTCCCCGCCGGCCGCCCCGGCCGAGGCGGCTCCGCAGCTTTCGCGGCGGGGAGGTTGCCCGTGTTTCGCGGTTTCTTGACGCGTTTCTTGGCCATGATGGATACCTTTCCGGAGCGGTGGGAACGGGCGGTAGTGGGGACGGGTGTACAACGCCTTCAGCGTTGGCTGTGGCTACGGGATCATTACCCAGGGTGGCGCTCCGCGGCGTAGCCACGAGCGCTGACCCTGGGCTGTGTTGTATGGACCCCGTTGGGGTCGGGGAGCTTTGAGCTGTGAGCTTTGAGCTATGAGCGGTGAGCAATGACATTGAACGATGAACAGCGAGTGACAAACGGTCGGCAATGAACCACTCGCAGCGAGTCCCCACGGCCGCTCGACAGCTCATAGCTCACTGCTCAACGCTCATAGCTCACTTCCCGAGGTAGCTGACTTTGCGGCCGCGGCGGCGCGTTTTCCGGCGTTTGCGGCGCATCTTGCTGGTGGTGGCCTCGACGATGCCGAGGAAGGAGGCCAACACGTGGTTGTAGACGTGGGTGTCAAAGCCGTGGTTGTCCGGCTGGTTACTGAACCGGTCCCACTGGTCGACCGTTCGGCCGCGGCCTTCGGTGCGAACGAAGTACTCGCTCTCGGCAATGTGCTCGGCCCACATGCGGTGCGTGTCGTCCTTGCTGCCCCAGAAGGAAACGCAGCCCGGCGTGGCAAGCGGCGTGGCCAGGCAGCGATGGGAGAAGGACTTCCAGTAGTTGACGTCCGCGTGGATGTAGCGGATCTGGCCCCGCTTCTTGACCGGGTCCATTCGCCAGTGATCGCCCACGAGGGCCCCGTCCACGTCGCTGTATTCGTCCATGGGCTTCATGGCCGCGGTGATGCCGTCGCCCCGCACGGGCCGCATGCGGGCGGCGTGGGGGCTGCGGGCGATGCACTCGGTCACGAGCTTCGGCTTGTAGCCGCGGTCGATGCCGACCAGGTCGATGTGCATGGCCTCGCCGTCTTCGCGGACGAATTGCTTCGTGAGCAGCTCGCCCGTCAGCTCGATCAGTCCGTGGAGGATCGCTCCGTTGATGTCGGCGCCGTCGGGGGCCACGTCGATCAGTTTCACGCGAGCCTTCCGCATCTGAAAATACCGGCTCTGTTGCTTGGGCCAGGTCCCGTAGTCGATCACGTCGCCGATGAACCCTTGCGACCAGGCCACGACCTCGTAGTAGAGCAGATGATCGTGGACGTCGATCGTCGCGGTGATCTTCTCTCGAGCCCGGGCTACGATGTAGCGGCCCAGCCCGTTGAGCTTGCCGGCCACGTCGTCGGCCGTGAGACGTTCGACCCCGTCGTCATCCCGCTCCGGATCGTTTTGGTACTCGGCCTGGAACGCCCGCCAATCATCCAGGGCGAGGTTCATGGCGTGCTGCAGGCCGGTCAGCTCGTCGTCTTCCTTCCGTTCCGGCCAGGCCACCTCGGCGCCCTCTTCCAACTCGGCCTGATTCGCGAGGTAGTACTTGTTGAGCCGCTCGAAGCCGCTCTTGGCCCGCTGGCACTGGCGCCGGATGTCTCCGTACTTCTCCCACGCCGCCTCGTTCTTGGGCATCGTGTAGAGCATCTTGCAGCGCTGGCCACCCCAGCGAGGCGACTCGTCCTGGTCCAGCATCTTGTCGGCCAGATCGCCCGGCTCGATCACGGTCATGGCGGCAAAACGGCCGGCCGCTTGCCGGGCCCGAACATGCCGAGCACGTCGTGATTGATCAGGTCGCTCCGCTTCCGGGTCTGCGTGGCGCTCCGAGCGGATTCCTTGGTCTGAGGATCGTCGACCAGGATCAAGTCGGGCCGGACCACCGTGTCGCCGTCGGCCGAGACGTGCGACTGGCCGCGGATGTCGCCGCCTGAAAGGCCGCAGCCGGTCAGGATTGCCCCGGAGGCCTTGCTGCCGGGGATCGTCGGAAAGACGATCTTGCCCTCGCCCCAGGCGATCTGGGTCGGCTCGCCTTCGAAGGTCTGGCCCCGACACCGCCGCGGTTCGCCTTCCAGCTCGCGGATCGCGTGGAGTTCCCGCTTGAAGTCGGCCCACAGCTCCGCGTTGAAGCGGAGCATGCTCTTCATCTTGTCCAGCTCGTCCTTGCCCTTGTCGGCCGTGGCGGCGATGAGGCAGACGAACCGGCACTGGCCCGTGAGGATGGCCCAGAGGGCGGCGATCCGGAACAAGGTACTCTTGCCCGATCCGCGGGGCATGGCCAGGGCGAAGAGGAGCCGGTCACGGATCGCCCGCTCGGTCGACTCGATCGCCTTCAGGTGGTCCTTCGACCAGTTCCAGTGGCACGCGCCGGGAAAGTAGCTCTCGGCGAAGAAGCGGAGACTCTTCTCAGCCCGGGCCCGGCGCTTCGGAGCCTCAACCTCGGGGCCCGGGATCGGGGCGACGTCCTGGGCGGCCTTGGTCGACTCGCGCCGCCTGGCCCGCTCGGCGTCGCGGTGTTTGTCGCCGGCCCGCCGGTTGTCGTCGTCAGGTACGTTCGCTTGTGTCACTGGCTTCCGATCTGGTAGTTTGGGCAACCGTGCGGCGCCCGGTAGCTACTGGGGCCGGCAGCCCTGCTGCAGGTTCGCTCATAGGCCTGAGCCAAATCAACGAGAAAGCGACCAACGGGAGCGTCCCCGGCAACCGAGCGGTAGCTCGTACTGGCCGGTAGCCCTGCTGCCCAACCAACCAACATTACCGAACACGCCCACTGTTCCCTGGGCCCTTGGCGCTTTCTTTTTGCCAGGAAGGACCCGCAAAATCTCATCCCCCATTGGGGTGCCGAGCCTCGCTCCGCCGGGCCTCTTCCAGCGTGGTCAGGCGGACGTGATGCTCGCCGAGCTGGACGCGATGGTCGCTGACGGCCGCGTGGAGTTCATGGTGCTCCGCCTGGTTGTTGGTCAGGTCCTGCTCGATCCGTTTGAGCGACGCGGCGATCTTGCCCAGCCGCTCAGCGATCCGCATAAGGAAGCAGAGGATCGAGCCGCCCATACCCAGAGCTGCCAGGACAAAGACAGCCAGGGCGATCCAGTTTGCAATGGTCATGATTGCCTCACAGGCTTGGAGTACGCAGAAGCCAGCCGAAGCCGTCGACGACGCCGTCGGACAGCTCCAGGGTGACGGCCACCAGGTAGACGGCATCCCACTGGCTGAAGGGCGAGGCCAGGTCGGAGCAAAGCAGGATCTCGACGTTGTATCCCGTCTCGTCCACGTCCCAGCCCTGCAGCTCGTCGGAGATCACGGCAGTCACGTCGAGCACAACGTCGGTGTGACCATCGATCGCCAACCACGAGCCGTCCCGCTGCCGCGTGTAGACCGTGTAGCTCGCAGCCGAGACCATGTCTTGAGTGACGTAACCGCCGTCGTAGGCGACCCGGCAACGCAAGGGCGGCTTCGCCCCCAGGGCAACCAGGTCGTTCTTCACGTAGTAGCTCATGCGTCACCTCATCGATCCTGCCTCGACAACCAGCCCCCCAAGGGCCGCGGCCTGGCTCGCAAGTCCCGCAACCTGGCCGGCGGCAACGTTCATGCCGCCGATCGCGGCCGCCTCGCAGGCCAAACGCGTGGGCCTGGTCCACCGCAGGCCGTCCACGTGCGACCAGATCAGGGCGTCGCCGTCGGCCCAGGAAAGCCCGTCTCCACTGGGCGGGCTGCTCACTGCTCGGCCTCGATCTCAAGCGCCGCCTGCACGGTTGCCAGGGCGGCCTCCAGCTCGCTCGTGTCTGCCTCCGGATCCGCCGCCTTGGCCGCTTCGATTGCCAACCGCAGGGTCCGCTCGTTTGACATCTGCCCCATGACCGTGACGAATTGGTCGATCATCGCGCGAAAGACGGGCGATCGTTCCCGCTCGGTGCGCATGTCCACGTTGTCGAACTGGGTGTAGCTGGCCGGATCGAGCAGCACGTCGATCGAGCCGTCGTCTTCGAGCCTGGCCGGCGCGAGCGTGAGCCGCTGCATGATCGGCCGGTAGGTCTCGCCCTCGGGCAGATACCGATACACGAGCAGCACCGGATAGAGTTTTGGGTACGTCTTCGCCTCGGTGGGCTCGACCGTGACGGGCTCGGTTGCGTCAATCGCGGGAATGTCGCTCACTGGTTCACCTTCTGGTTCAAGATAGTTCCAAGGCAACGGAACGCACGACACCGTCCGAACCTCTCGCCCGGATCGTGAGCGTCGTGTCGTTGGTCAGCTCGAAGGCGACGTCGCCGTTGTTGGCCGGCGTGACGGACGCGCCGGGGGCGATGACCAGGTCCTGGGGGATGTAGACGCCGCCCGAGGCCTCCACCACCAATTGCGAGCCGTCGTATCCGAGTTTGGCGTCGTTGCCGGCGCCGAGGACGATCGAGTTGTCGGCATCCTCGGGAATGACCAGACGGCCCGGATACGGTGTTGCCGCCGAGTCGATCTGCACACGGATTGCGTTGGAGGCGTCCCGGTCTCGCAGGTACCAATACCCGCCGATGTAGTTGTACAGATGGCCGCCGGCCCCGGAACTGAACGCAAAGTATCCGCCGCTCGTCCAGAACAGGCTCCCCGTCGACGTGGGGCGAAACGCTCCCGAGGCGTCGACGTACATGGACGCATGGTTCGCAATATCGGTGCCCCAGATCCTGATCGCGGCGGAATCGGAGAATTGTCGGACGGCGAGCGAGTAGCCGGCCACGGGCTCCCCGCCGGCCCCAATTCCCGCGTCGGCCTGGACGCTGCCTTCGGTGTGAAGGTTTTCGGTTGCGGCCGTCCAATCCACGCCGGTCAACTGCACCCACACGGCCGCCCCTGCAGTCGCGTCGAGGCACTGCCAAACGCTGTCGTCCGACGTGTTCCGCCAGGTCGACAGCGCCATCACCGCGCCGTTGCCGGCCGTGCCGACCTCGTCGTCGTCGACCGTCGGATCGGCGTCGGCCTCAACGTGGCTGCCGATCCGATCCGCCAACGCGACGAAGTTGGCCTGCCAAGCCGCACCGGCCTCGCCATAGGGCACCGGCTCCCGGACCGACAGGCCGCGGTAGGTGGTCGTGATGCGAGTCATAGCCAGCTCAAGGCCTCGTCCCAGGCGGGGAGCTTTTGGATCGGTGTTCCGATCACGGTGTGGGCGTAGCAATCACCGGCACTGTAGACCGGTTCAAGGAGCTTTCGGGGAACCCAGCCACCGCACTGCGCATAGACGTCCGGAACGGCGAACGGACCGACGGGCCCGGAACAGTGATTGCCGTGGCCCGTGTTGGCGATCCAGAGGGCAAGGACCTGGCCGTCGTCATCCCAGCGGACGCCCGTGGCCGTGATGGCGTGCCAACCGCTCGAAAACCGCGTGCCGATCCCGTCCTCGCCTCGCTCACGAGCCCAGTACGTGTAGCCGCAGTAATCGCACGAGTAGCCGGCCTGGATCAGCTTGCCGGCCTCTTCCGGCGAAGCGACCTCGAGTAAATCGCCCGAACGGTTCTCGGCCGCCAAAGGCTCCAGGCCATCAGGCAGCCCTTTGCCCCGGTCGCCCCAGGGGATCGAGTAATCCGTCTCGTGCGTCAGGTCGTACTCGTCGCCGTCGACCACGTAACGCTTGCGCCAGAGGTGGCCGAAATCCCGGGTTGCCTTGGCCAGGGCCCAGCCCGTCGAGCCGGCGCCGTGGTACCGGTAGGAGTCGACCAGCTCGCACTTGGCCAACGCATAGCTGCCTTCGCCGGCTACCTGGGCTTCCGGGGCCTCGATCGAGCCGGCCGCATGAAGGCACGCGTACAGCACGTCGAGTTCGTGCTGCTTCATCCATCGCGTGCAATCGCCGGTCGGCTGCTCGCCCCAGGTCCAGTCGGGAAAGACTTGGAACAGGTAGGGCCAGAGGACCGTGTCCCGCGGCTCTTGATCGAGGATGTGAGGCGCGATCTCGGCGATCGGCCGAGCGGCAAGGGGCGAGCGGGGGGCCGTGTAGGCGTAGCCGAAGTTCGGCTCGGCATCCGGTGCGAAGCGAACGCCGCGTCGCAATAGCTCGTCGACCGGTTGCGGCCGGCCGAGCTTGGCAAATTCGCGTTCCAAGAAACGACTCATCGTGAGGCCTCCATGATTGCCCAGGCGATCGCCGCGAGCAGCTCCTCCGCCTCGGCCTGGTCAAGAGCGGCATCCGCCCGGCCAAGGTGCGACTGGAGAACGCCAGCCACGGCCGTCTTCGTCGCCGGCCAGGCGCCTTCGGCCTTCTCGGCCGCCATCAGCTCCCACAGCTCACCGACAGTTCCGACACTGCCCTCCGCCACAGTTGCCGCCAGGCGGTTGAAGCGAGCAGCTCGGTCCGTCGCATAGTCCCTCGGGGGCGACGTCGACAGGATCCCCGCCACCGCCTCCTGCCACGTTTCGTCCGGCGAGTCGTAGGGATTCACGAAAGGGCCCCGACGGCGCCTCCCCGGTCACCGTCACGGTCTTGCTCAAGGGCACTTGCTTGATGCTCGCGGTCTTCGCGTCCCAGTCGACGGTGACCGTCGTCACCACACCGAAAACGGGATAGGCCCCCGCCGTCTCCGTCCAGAACAGGGCGTGGTTGCTGGCGATCTTCGTGCCGTCGACGGTCAACTGCCCGGTTGGGAAGAACACGGCCGACGCCCCTTCCGGCACGTCGGTGATCGAGAACCAGACCGGCTTGCCGGCGTCGACTTCGTCCGGCCCGTCGATCGACTGGCCCGGGGCCGCGGCCGCGATCGCGGCCAGGAACAAGAGGGAAGGAAGAAAACGCATGATTCAATTCTCCAAAGGAAAGAGCGGTTCTTCGTGGCGGGGACCACTCGCAGATGGCCTGGTTTCGTCTTCCAGGACAACCCATCTGGCGGCGCCTTTCACCCCCGCCGCGAAGAACCCATCACGTGAAGGAGTGAGCAATCAGGCAGCGAGGCCGACGTGCGGCGAGATGACCGGGACACAATCCACTATGCCCGTCATCGGTGTGAGAATCGCGTTCTGGGCGAACGAGCCGAACAGCTCGATGAGTGTTTCGAGGAACGGCATCAGCGAATCCAGAAACGACGAGAGTGCTTCAAAGAAGGCGTCCCAGTCTCGGCCGTCGCCGTCGCCAAGATCCGCCTGCACCTTGGCCTGAAGCACCTCGGCCCAGGCCTCCGGGTTTTCGGCCATAATCTCCGCCTCGACGGCGTCCTTGATTTCGGCCCGGGCGGCGTCCAGGTCCTCACCGCTCAAGCCAGCAGTCGACGGCAATTCGCCCTGGCGGCTCAGACGGATCGTCACGCGGGCGACGTTCATACGCGTCATCCCGAGCTTCCTCCGCTCACGCCAGGTCAGCCCGTCGACGGCATCTTTGTCCTCTTCGGCAATTGCGCCGCCGGCGGCCTGGTCAGTGGCGGCCGTGGGCAGTGGCGGGGCGAGCGTCTGGCAGACAACCACGGCCTCCGGCTGCGTGGGCGGTTCGGCGGGAACGTGCGAAACAAACAGGCAGATGAGAAGAACAGCGAGCACGCTGAACATCGTGGTTCGGCATTTCACGAGAACGACTCCTTGGGAAAAGTGGCACGGCCGTTACGGCCGCAAGGTGAACTGGTATCGCAGGAGGCCGGATCGGGCCAGGTCCGCAGGTTCGGTCATGCAGTCGGCCGAATTGGGCACCAGGTCGACGCCGCCGCCGACGCGATAGGCGTAAGAAACGGCCTGGGAGCAGTAGGGCGGATGGCCGTTTTCCATCTGGTCGTCGGTCATTGGCTTGAGAGCAAGCCGGAGAATGGGCAGGTGATAGAGGGCGGCCCGCAGCACGCTCCACCAGCCGTAGTTGCCGCCGGCGAAACGCCGCATCTTGGCGACCAGGTCGAACATGTCGATCTCGTCCGGCGTACGCAGCTCGTCGACCAGGCGGTAGACGTCGATCAGTCCGGGCCGCCGGGCGACTTCACGTTCCAGCAGCACGGCCCGCCCGCCGTACCATTCGCGAACCTCCAGGCAGAACAGATCCCCGCTCCACCAGGTGGCGATCGCCGCATGGCAATGCCGTCCGCGGCCGGCGCCGGAGATTAGCCGGGAGACCGGATTCGTCCCGGCCCGAAAGAGAAGCACGTCGCCCGTGGCGATCCGGTGCCCCTCCCCTTCCATCGACACGAACTCAACCATCGGCCGCCACCGCCTCCCTTCGCCGCCGGATCTCGCGATAGCGACGGGCGTGTTCCGGCAGCAGATCGAGCCCGACGGCCACGCGGCCGTTGCCGTTGGTCCGGGGCCGATTGCCCTCCGTGACGACCTCGACATAGCACTTCGCGCAGGGAAACGTGGCCGACATGCCGCCACAACGCGGGCAGCGAAAAGGCTCGACCTGGCTCAGAAGCGGCTTCTGGCTGGCCGCCTCCTCGTGCCGCAGCCTCGCGGCCGAGGTGACCATGCCGGCCGCCACCTTACCCACCGTGGTCCGACTGATCCCCGCCGTCCTGGCGATCGCCCGCCGGCTCAGCCGACCGGATCGCAACAGGGCCTCCACCTGCCGAATTACACAAGACGCGATCAACCAAACGCCCTCTCGATCCGAGGTTCTGGTGATCGCCGACGTGAAGAGGATTGTCCTTGCCCTTCCCTGGGAAGACAACCAACACGCAAGAGCGAGCACCGCTGCAAGCTACCCTTGCGCGATGCTACCGAAGCCAACCTACCGCCTCCGCCGGCGAAGCGTCCAGGCCGAAAAGGACCAGGTGGGGCCAGGGACGTCCTTTCGTTCGGATGCCCGGGATCATGAAACGGTGGATTTTGTGCTCAGAGGGTGATGCTGACGGGCAAAGAATCGGGTGATGAGAGGGATACGGATTCCCTGGCGACTCGCACCATCGCATCCGCTCGAGCAACTTTCTAGGCGCTTGCTCGGAATGCCTGTAACTCAAGTGACTGCCTTCTTGAGGATCCTAGGTTCTGAGACGATCCTATTCTCTTGTCTGCCATGAAATGTAGTCATGCCCACCATTGTCTTTGCGTCATTCTGGACGATGAAGACGTACGTTCCCGTATCAAACCCCTTGCCCTTACTGTCTTCAAAGAGCAGAGTGACTTGATCACCATAAATCGACCCAGAATAGGAGAACGTGCGATCTGACTTCTGCCCGTCCCGGGTCTTTCTGCGACAGCTATTGCCTGCGATGCGCGCGCCAACTTGCTTTAACTCCAGACGACCAACAGTTACGTTTCGGCCATTACGTTCTTCAGTGATGTCCCAGGCACCGTCAACACGTATGCCTCTATACAGACATCTATCCGCGAGAATCGGCCATGCCCAACTAAACACGAATATGATCGCTGAACCGATCAGGGTCGCAAGGACGCCAGGGAGGAGGGTCGTCATATCCGTACATTCCCGAGGTACATGTTCGTCTAGTGTCTAACCCATTCACGGGAAGTCCCAGCCCACCACCGCAGAATGCCGTGCAGTCCAAGAAATGCTGAGTCTATGGGCGTGCAGGTAGGATAGAGCCGTAATACGAGCTAAGTCAAGTAGCTGGACAAATCATCCCCAAGGAGGCATCTACTCATGCTTTCCTTTGCTGGAGCAGCTTTCTCCAATGGCTTCTGCCCGCCGAGTCCAGGATACCCGGCCCAAAATCAAGGTCCGAGAGTCTCGCGAAAATGGGACACACACAAACGGGCCCCTCGACCAGAGGGCTCAACACCCGAGTTCCAAAGAACCAACCGATGTCAGCTCCCTACGCCGCCCGATCGCCGGGCCAGACGTTGTCGAGCATTTCGTCAAGGGAGAAGGGCGAGAAGTCATGCCGGCCGGTCGGGCACCGCTTGCCCTCGATCGCCGGCGGCGTCGGCTCCCCCTCGGCCGCGGGCGGGTGCAGCGTCCACGTCCGCTTGCCCGAGCCGTGGAGCCACTCGACCAGCATCAGATTATTGACCGTGCTGCACCCGCACTTGAAGCACAGCCGCCGGCCTTGTCGGGCACGAGCCATCCAACCACCTCAAAAAGAACCCGGCCGCGACGCGGGCGACGTTGGTAGCATCGCGCTTTCAGGACTCCGCGTCGCGGCCGGTGCTTTTAGTGAAGCAGATAGGCGGGGAGGTGGCTAGGGCGGAAAGTGACACCGGGAGGTCGTAGCCCCTTGGCAACTTCGGTGGGTGCGACCGATCGCAGGAACCGAAAGTCGCTAGCTGCGCTCGGAATGTCGGACCGAAGTAGGTTGCAGGCCAGTCGATTGCGAGTTCAGGACACGCCCGCACTAGCGTGCCGGAGCAACAGCCCAATCGTGACAAGCGTTGGTCGCATCTTTCGACAGGCTCAGACCTTTCCCGAACCCCCCATTGGAGATCACGCCCGATTCTGGTATCTTTCGGTGGCTTCGATTGGACGTCATGCAACTCTGGTACAACTCCCACCTCGACACTCGAACCCGAGGGCTCAGAATCTGAACACAACAAGTGCGGCGTAGGCTCGTGGAATCCGGCAGGATTCTGGTAGAATGCCGGCTTACCAGCAGCATCCGCCGTTCGATGACCGGACGTGTCAATAGCATCCACAGCCTAGTTACGGTCACGTTGTCGACACGTGGAATGCTCAGAGAATCTGCGAATTAACCAAGGAATGGTGAGCAACGATGGCAACGAGCGGCGAAATCCGAGAAGCATTCGGGCTTCGTGACTCGCCAATTGGCGTTCTCGTCGTGTCACCGGCTCAGGCGATTGAAGATGATCGCCTTCGGGATCAAGCCCGCTACATTCGTCGGGCGTTTGAACGGATGCACCTCGATGCGATCATGTGTCTTGATGGTGTACCGACCATCTATCTCAAAGAGTTCCATCGGCCCGCAACACGACGTGAGCTGAACGAGCTTCAACGACGATTCTGGAATCAGGGCACAGGGACGATTCTCCTGATTCTCGATCCGGTCCACTTGTACGTCTTTTCCGGAATGGTGCTTCCAACGGACGATGAAGGCGACATTCTCAATCATCCCGCGTTGGTCGACCGCCTCGATCGCGTTGCAGACACTCTGGATGCGTACCAACTTGTCACACGAGTGGCCTCAGGAAGCTACTACCGTCAGTACACCGACAAGTTCAAGATCTCAAATACGGTAGACCAGCACCTTGTGGACAATCTTGGTTATGTGGGGGACCGACTCCAGCGGGGCAACTCCGTTAAAGAACGAAAACGCGTCCATGCCTTCCTGGGTCGCATTATCTTCACGTGTTATCTCGTGGACCGGGGTATCGTTGAGCTTGCTGACTATAGTTTCGTGCGGAAACAAAGCGTCAGCAGCTTGCTGGACCTGCTCACCGCGTATCCTACCGACCGCGCAAGGGACATTCTCTACAGGGTATTTGAACAGCTGCGAGTGGATTTCAATGGGAGCATGTTCGAGACTGATCTGGACGCCGAGAAGCGTACGATCATTGACGAGGACATCTCGACACTTATCAGCTTTCTCGAAGGGCACGAGCTTGGGGCCGGCCAACGGACCCTGGGTTTCTGGGCATATGACTTCGCATCGATTCCTGTCGAAACCATCAGTGCGATTTACGAGAAGTTCTTAGAAGAGGAAGAGCCCTCGGTCAAGGATGACCAAGGGGCGTTCTACACACCCCGTCACTTGGCCGAAATGGTTGTTGACGAGGCGACATCACACGTTTCATCACTACTTGACAACCGCTGTCTTGATCCGGCGTGTGGCTCCGGAATCTTGTTAGTCATTCTCTTCAACCGAATGGCGGCAGAGTACGAGTATCAGAATCCACGAGCTCAAACGAAGAAACGGCTGCATGACTTACTTGACGTCTTGGAGAACCAGATTTGCGGCATCGACGTCAATGTGACCGCGTGTCGTATCGCATGCTTCAGTCTCTACATCGCGTATCTGGATCAATTCGATTCTCGCACACTGAAGGAATTGCAGCGACAATCCGACAAGATCCTCCCCAACCTGCTTGCCTACAAGGAACAGAACTACAACAACACGGACACTCCGGTCATCTACGAAGGCAACTTCTTCGAGCCAAAATTACCGATCCGAGACGATTTCCAGGTTATTGTTGGAAATCCGCCTTGGGTAGGCCGGAACCAACCGTCAAACGCAGAGGTGACGAATTGGGTTGAAAGCGAGGAGGCCAATCCGTTTTTGGCCGAAGCACCACGAACAAAGCCGAAGCGGAAAGCGATCTTTCTGCCACAGAGCCAAATCGCTCACGCCTTCATGTGGAAAGTGCCCTTGCATCTTGCCGAAAATGGCCGAGCGTGCCTGCTGTTGCCAATCCAAGTGCTATTGAACCGAACAGACGAGTTTCAGCACCACTGGTTTGCCAAAATGCAAGTCCACCGGATATTTGACTTGTCCGACTATCGTTTCTTCTTGTTCCAGCACGCCATTCGTCCAGCGTCGATTGTGTCATTCAGCAACCACGTTGAATCGACCGATAATGTGCATCGTGTTGAATACATCGCTCCAAAAGTGCGTAAACAGGACCCACGTGGTGGACTCATCAGAGTTTTTCCAAGCGATCGCAAATGGGTCGACAACGGCGACATTCTTGCGTGGTCAAGAACTTCCAGCGATACAGATGACGACGAACCCGTAGGAGCCGCTGTCTTCTGGAAATCGCTGTCGTGGGGAACTCCGCGTGATGTCGCGTTTATTGAGTATCTCCTTCGCCTCGAGCGCCTCGGAGAGATCGCTGGAAAACCTGGCGAAGGCAAGCGATGGACCAAGGGCAAGGGCTTTCAGCCATGGTACCAGATCGCGTTTGATCAGAGCCCTGAAACATACGGACCTCCCAAACCAATTCCAGGTCGTTTGGACGAACCATATATTCGGACAGTAGATGACTCACTTCAGATGTTCTCACTGGTGGCTGACACGATTACACTTCGCGAGCGACTCGATTCGATTCATTGTCGTGGCTATCCAGAGGACGAGCTAACAAAGGCATCAAAGGACGGATTCCGTCGGAGTCCGTCCAGACTTCTCTACGAGCCCCCATTCGTCTTAGTGAATGACGGATTCTCTCGCTTCTCATTCGTGGACTTCTTTGCGTTCTACTCCGACTCTTTGACCGGAATAGGCGGAGAAGAGGATGATGCCGACCTGCTTCGTTTTTTCACAGTGTACGCGCAGTCACGTCTCGCGGACTATTTCCTCGCGCACAGTGCGAGCAGCTTGGGCGTTGAACGTCCCCATGTGCGAGTTCACGAACTCATGCGGCTTCCGTTTCCACTGCCCAACAGCAACAAGTCTCACCGCGACGCGGAGGCAATTGTCAGAGAGGTTGCTTCACGAATGAAGCGGCTGCAAGCGAATATTGCAGCTCAATACACGGAGTGTGAGGCGAGTGACGATTTCAAGTTGCGAGGCGAGTCACTTGCCGAGACACGTCGCGAGCAAGTTGAACGACTCCGGGACGAGTTGGAGCCTCTTATCTATCGCTACTTCAAGTTGACCGATAGTGAAATCGCATACATTGAAGACACCTGCAACGTTGTCGTTCCTAGTGCAACGCCCACCTCGCCTGAGAAGCCCATCCGCACCACGCAGCCAACGACAGCCACCGAACGGCAAGCATATGGCGATCTTCTATGTAAGACGCTCAATACATGGTCGAAGGCAGATCAACGGAATGGGCGACAGCCTCCGTTCTGGTTTGCCGCCGAATGTACGCACTTCGCGGAGATCGGCATGGCAATGGTCACCCTCAGCCAGCGAGAGAAACAACGACCGACAGTTGAAACCGAGGCAAGAAACCGCCTTACCCGCGTCGTCGATCGACTCACGAGGACGGCATCGTACGAAGAGGGCTCCTTCGAGTATCTACGTGGCGTGATCTTTGCCGAAGGCAAGAAGATCCGGATTCTCAAACCGGACATGTTAGGACAGTGGACGAGGACGGCCGCACTAACTGACGCCGACGAGATCTTTCATGCCATCGTGCAATCAAGCCGGAGGCAGAAATGAGCACGTCCGGCGCGTTTGACTTGTTCGCAGCGGCGTTCCCCAATGAAATGGTGCCTGACGTTATTCAATTCATCCTGGCTGAGTGGCCAAACGTCAAGCCGCCCGCCGGCAAGCCATTGGAGAACCGAATCACAAGCCGACTGGCGGGGCACCTCAGTAACGCAATGCGAGAGTACGACAGACCGCAATTCCGATTCACGTGTCGGCCAAAGATCGCAGACGCCGAGTCCGATACTGAGACCGGCGAACTCGACATCCAAGTTTCTTCCTTCTCACCGCATCCTGACGCTTTTCTTGTTGTTGAATGCAAGCGACTGAACATCGAGACAGACTCCGGTTTTCAGAGTCGTGCAGGTGAATATGTCGGCAATGATGGCATGGGCTGCTTCATCAGTGGCCAATACGATTGCGGTGGGAACGTTGGTGTCATGCTGGGCTATGTCATGACTCGTACGATCGCAGGTGCAATCGAATCGATCGACAGACTACTGGGTTCTGACTATCGGAGCCTTAGGATGGCACAACCTTTTCGATTGGCGGACTCGACTCTCGTGCCAAACCAACCGTGTGTCAAAGAAACGACCCACACGCTCAGTCGAAATCAGCGGTTCACGATAGTCCATGCATTTGTGTCGTTTGCGGCGATAGAGGGGGCCTTGACGAAAGTGCATGATTAGCCGAACGGGTTCTGAACTTCAGTCGATGCGAGGAACAGGGGACGCTTGCACGCGTCAGGCCACGGCGTCACTACGTTCATTGGTCACATCGCCCGAGGTTTCGCGTTGGCTCTCGATCCGTGCGTCGGTGATCACGCCCGACGCAGGGAACGGCAACTCTCAACCTGCGTTCGGTGGGGCACACCGATGCCGCTTCTACCAAGCCGCTTGCTTACCTCGGTCCGACACACCGACGCACTACTATGCTCTAACGCAAAGGCCTGTCACGACTTCCTTTCGCCTCCCGGGCCCAGCGTTTCGCCTGGCCGAGAATCGCCTCACTGCGGGCAGTTTGACGATCGCGTTGCTCCTGAAGATCGCGGAGCCGACGTTCCAGTTGGATGGCATCCCACTCCGCACGGAACAGTTTGTCGCGTTGGATCGCCAGAAACGTGGGACCGAAGCACCATCCGACAGGCGGGCAGGCCGCCTGGACGCAATCGTGGAGGAAGCGTTGCTTCCTGGCGAGCGATTTCCGCAGCCGGCGACGTTCAAGCAGAAGGATCATCACCGTTGGTACCAGGATCGCAACCACAGCGGAGAGTACTTGGTTCAAAGCGGCTTCCATGGTCAGGCCCCTCCTACAGCGACCGGCTGAAGTGGTTCGTCGGCGAAGTCGAAGCAAAACACCAACTTGCCGTCGACAGCCACGCAGATGGGAGCGATCCGAATCAAACCACCGCCCGCATAGTTGCATGGTCCTGGCTCGCCGATGAAGGCTTCCTGGCACTCGGGCATCCAACGTCCGATGCACGAAAACGCGAATCTTTTTGCCGCTTCCTCTCGCGTCATCCCTAAGGCGATGAAGTCCTCGCCACTCTGAACATATCCGCAGGAAGGGCACCGAAACCGCCAATTACGGGCTTGGGGTCCATATCGGCGTTTTGCCTCGGCCTCCCATTGTTCGCATGTCAGCCTGATCATAAAAAATCCTCCGTTTGTGATTTCGTGGAAGCCCCGGGTATCGACGGCCGGCCTACTCCCGCTGCGGCTCCTCGCCGTTCGGCGCCGCTTCTGGCCGGCGAATCCCTGTTTTGTTGCGTGCCCGGAACTTCGCGGACTCCTGCTGGGCCCGCCTTTCCCATTCGCGGGCTTCCTCGGACAGGCCAGTCGCTTCCGGCAAATCGCTCGCGATCTTGGGCGGCGTCTGCGGAGCGGAAACGGGTGTCTTGCCGGCCATGATCTCGTGCCAGTTGTCGGGCAGCGTCATGGCGTACAGGCGGTCCGTGTAGGCGGGAATGCTCTTCTTCCAAGCCGGCCACATGATGGCCCAGGTCGACTCTTCGATCTCGCCCGAATCATGGACTGACCGCGCGTCGAGCAGGGCCTGTTCGAAGGCGTCGCGGGAAATCTCGCCTCGCAAGAGCAGCGTGTGGGTCTTCAGCCAGGTCGACAGGTTCTTGCGGTTCGGTTTCCACTTCTGCTCAGGAATGCGTGCCCGCCGCCAGGCGGCGATGGTCCGGCAGAGAGCGGACCTCGCCTCCCTCACTTCAAAATCCGCGACCGTCGACGCGACTACGACTACGTCTACGACGTCGACCGCGTGCGCCCGCACACGTGTGCGCGGAGAGGAGGTGGGTTCTTCGGATCGCGCTGGCTTGAAAGCGCAATCGCTTGCGCTTTCACCGGCCGAAAGCGCAAGCGGTTGCGCTTTTGAAACTGCAAGCGATTGCGCTTTTGGGGGCTCGTCGTCGGCTCCGACCAGGCGGAAGGCCGCGCCGCCGTCGAAGAACTGGCCCTGCCGCTCCTCTGACGGGCTCACGACCACGGCCGGCTTTCGCGGTCGCGGCGGCTTCGGGGCGACCAGATCGGGAAGGTACAGGTCGACAACGAGCGGACAGTTCGATTGACCGCCTCCGGACTTGGCGGCGAAGCCAAGGCTAGCCAACCGGTTCAGCTTGCGGGAGACGCTGCCCTCGGTCAGGCCGCTCTCGCCGGGGGCCAGACGCTTCAGATCGCTCACCAGGTCGGCCTGTTGGTCGTAGACAAGCTGCGACTCTCCCGGCGGGCACAAGCGGCACAGCAGTTCGTAGAGTCGAATCGACTGCTTCTGAAGACCCCGCCGCCGCAAGGCCTCCCCCTTGTCGCTCATGTAGTTGTCAATGTCACGCGACGGGTCAAAAGAGAGTTGGGGCTGATTCTGATTTCTTGGTGCCATCCTTGGGAATCCTTTCGCATTCAATCAGCAGTTTCGCGTCGCGAGGGACAAGCCGCTCGTAGGGCATGAACCTCTCCTTGCCGCGGGCCGAGTAGCGGACCTTCAAGGCCAGATCGATCGCCCGCTCAATCACGGCCGTGATGGTTGCCTTTCGCCTGCGGCGCGGAGTTGGCTGCCAGGCCAACTGCTTGGGCAGAACGAAGACCCCCTCGCCGACCCTTGGAATCCAGCCCTTCGGACGCCGGATCATGTCAGCCACCGCGATCAGTTCACGCACAAGAATCTTCACGCCATGGTGGCGCCGCTTCCGCCGGACTTTGATGACGATGCCGTCATCGCTCGGATGCAACTCGACAAGCTGGTTGCCCAGGACGTACGAGACGGGCTTCTTCAGCTTTCGGTGTCTTTTTAGCCAGCCCATCGTTGCACCTCACTGACAAGAGGGCGCCGCCTCAGCCGCCTTGAAGAGCTTGCGGGCCAGGCGTTCCTTGTGCCGTCCCGCCGCCTGGGCGGCCGAGTCCCTAAGTTCTGCGCGTGTGGCCGAGTCGAGCTGCACGGAGAGTTGCCACATGGCGGTGTTCACGTCCTCGTACTGGCCTGGATCGAGCAGTCCCGCCGACATGGCCGCCTCGAGGGCGAAGACGAACGCCTTCTGCTCGCATGGTTCAAGGTGCAAGGTGATCGGGATCGTAAGAAGAGAGTCGGACGGGTGTTCGGACGGAGCCTCGACGATTGGGCCAATTTGCTTGAAGACCTGGCCGTGCAGGAAAGCGAACAGTTCCAGCGGGCTCTTGAACAGCTTGGGCGGCTTCTTTTCGTTCATCGGTTCTTCCTGGTTGTGAAATGGGTCGTCACGAAACGCCGCTCGCCGGGCCATCCGGGAGAAGGACGGCCCGGCGAGTGAGTGTTGCACCTAGCGCCGGCAGGAGCCAACTTGGCGCGTTCTGAAGAACAGCCGCCGCAAGAGCGGACGGCGCCCGATCCGGACGGCGACGCGTCGGACGACGGTCGCCGGAGCTCGGCCGGCCGTGGCCACCGCCGAAGCGACCGGCCGGTGACAAGCGCCTCCGGCACAGCCTCCTTCCGTCGGTGTGGCAACGCAGACGCCGCTGTCGCACGTGCCAGGCGGGGCCAGGTCCACGAGCGGTTCGTCCGCCCTCGCTTGTGCCAGGATCGCCAGCAACAGGCATGCTGCCAGCCCGTACGAAAGACTCTTCATGGGGCCTCCTTGGGTGAAGAGTTGGGGGGAAAGGAAGATGCAAAGCAATCCGCGGCTGCCGTAGCTCATGGCTCACAGCTCACCGCTCCAAGTTGCCGAGGCGTGACTCGAACACGCGACCTCCGGGTTATGAGCCCGGCGAGCTACCACTGCTCCACTCGGCGAATTGTCCCGGCGGGGGCTGTCATATCTGGGTGTCTGAGTCGCGTGCTTCCACTGGCTCCTCCTTTCCTTTGCCACGTTCGTGTACCTCAAGACGATGAATCACGACACTCTTGGGTGCTTGCGTCCCGAGCCGCACATGTTTGCCGAGGACTTCGAGGACCTCGATCGTCACGTCTTCCGGAAGATCCTGCGCCGGAATCACGATCTTCTCCCCGGGCTTCCTGGTCATGATCAGCATCTTCGACTCCCTTCGATTGATGGAACAATTCGTTGTAGCGACGGACGGCGTCCGTGATGATTTCCAGATGTTCGATTCCGATCTTCGCCTTCGTGCCGGCCTTCCCGATCGAGAGCAACAGTTCGGCTTCCTTCCAACGCGTCAGCGGGCTGGGCGACCAGGCGACGTGCCGAACCTCGATTTGATGCCGGCGAATGGGCATCGCCTTGATCACGGTCAGGCAGATTCGCGTCTCGGAGATGAGCCGAATCGCGACGCACAGGGGATCCCGGGCCATGTCGCCGAAGACAAGGGGCCGGCCCCAATCGTCGAGGGCATCGAGCGACCGCTTCAGTTCGGCGTTCCAGTCCCGCAGCCTCACCAACTCGGCCGTGTAATCGTCGATCACCTCGCCCTGGGCGTCCATGAACGTCGCCGCCTTCCTGCGATCGACAAGCCAACACACGCTCACGATGGCCCAACCAGTCAAGCACACGCCAATCCAAGCCAAGTCCGGCATTTCATAACTCCTATGGGCTCAGTAGTTACCTCTGGTCCGTGAGCAAGAGCGGCCGCGGATCACCTGCGTATGAGGCCTCCAACTGCGGTGCCATGACCTCGCCGACGGTTCGTTGTGATTCCGGATCGACGACATAGGCGAGGAACTCACGCTCAAACGTCGCTATCCCGCTTTCCACGGCCTCTAATTTCGCTTTGACCGCCAAGGCCAGAGCTCTCCATCGTTGGCGGCATGCTTGCTCCCAGGACTTGGTAGCCGCCTCTCTCGTGCGGGTCCGACCGCGTTCCGTTCTCGTGAACTCCTCCATGCTCGGCATGGGAAGGGAAAACCGCACGAGTCTCCCGTGCGCGGCGAACTCGACGACCGCCAAACCGTGTGCCCAGTCCTCGGAATGTCGAAAGGCATCTGCCCCGTACCTGACCAATGTGCGTTTGATCTCGTCCAGGCTGCGATCTTTGGAAACGGTCGTTCCGCTCGCGTAGTGTCCTGAGTTGTTAATTCGCTGCATTTGTTCGGCTGCCCTTTTCCGAGCAAAAGCACGAAACTCGATTCAACGGACTTCTAACTCAGGACAGTAGTTCGTCATGGTCTTTCCTTGCTGCACCGGAACCGACTCCGATGGTTCAGTCGATCCCCATTGCCTTCGCGAGGGCGTTCTCGATCCCGTCCAGGTCCTGGGGCGTCGCCAACTCCGCGCCCACAACGTCCGACCACCGGGCCTTGACCAGACCCATCTCCTCGCGAATGACATCGCGGTCCAAGTCGACCAGGTCGAACAGTTCGAGCATCGAGAGCACGGCCGCGCAGAACAACGTGTCAACAGGATCCACGACTCGATCATCTCCATCCGCAATTGAACGACGCCCGCGGAAATGGCACTTCCTACTGAATCCCGCGGGCAACGACGGACCATCCGTCGCAAAAAGAACAGAACTCGGCGATGGCCCGGGCCGGGCCAGGATTGGGGGTGTCCAGAGACGCCCGGCCCAGGCCGGCGGCGTGGGGGACGCCGCATTCGCCGATGAGTCATGGAAAGCGTGCAGCGGTTGCTCATGCGGCCCCCATCCTTTCCTGAGCCCGCGTTGCGGCCGCCACGCGCGACGGCTGCGGCACGTAAAGCATCGTGCCGACAAGGGCCCGGCCAATTGGCCGCTGATCCGATCGCGGAGAATCGCCGATCGAATCACGCACCGCCTCAATGCGTCTCCACAATTCCTTTGGGGCCGGGCAGTAGAGTGCCAACCCGCCTTCCATCCGTTCCTGCTGACAGGCCCGCATGGCTTCTGCGTGGCACTCGGCACACATGGCCGAACGTTCCGTCAACGCAACTGCCGCCGCCTCGTCAACTAGTTCGTGGCATTCAACGCAACGAATCATGAGCGGGCCTCCCTTCCAAGTCGTGATCAGAAACCAGGCAGAAGCATCTGGTCCTTGTCTGCCGTGGACCGAACCGGCTGCGGGAGTATGTCGAGATACTCGGGCACGATCGTGCGAGGATTCATGTAATGCCCCTGTAGCACATCGCCTGCTGCCGCATGCCCGGCAATAAAACGCGCGGCGATCACGTTCCGGCAACCGACCCAATCCAGGCACGCACGCCGCATCCCGTGGAAGCCGTTGTGTTTTCGCTGAATTCCAGCTGCCTCCCAGGCTTTCTTCCGCTCGTCCTGCAGGGCATCTGGCTTTGCCGGCTTGTCGCCCGTGTGCCAAGGGAAGATCAGCGACGATCCGAAGTGCCATATCGATTCGATCGCACTTCTTGCCTGCTCGTTGCAGTAGAACTCCCAATCTCTCCGGTGCCCCTTCAGGATTCTCGCCGGCACACTGAGCCATCCATCGGCACCCAGCATTGTCTTTTCCAACTGCACGACGGTATCGATCCGCAACGCCGTGTTGTAAGCAAACGTGATTAGGGCACGCCACCACTTTCGCCGTTGGGTAGGTGTCAGATTGGAGGGCCTTGATGGTCGATCGGAGGCGTCCCACCATCGGGCGATCTCGTCGAGTGTTAGAGCTGGCCGTTTGGTTTCCACGGCTTCCACCAACGGAAAGCAGGGTGGCTCGGGGATCAGCGACTTTGCATTTCGTCTGCGTCGAGTCTTGGGACCAGCATGGTCCAGAATGTGTTGGATCATGCGGCATTGTTTTCGCACCGAGTTTGGTGAAACCAACTCGCCGTACTTTCCGGGGCACTGGCGGTATTGATTCACAAACGTGGCCATCGTGTTCTCGTCGATGCTGTGAAGCGGGGGATTCCCGCTGAGTTTGCGCCAGAACCTCATTGCCGTCTTTTCCAACAGGACCGTTTTTTTGTCCCGTCCGGCTGCAACGCGACAGACCGGCAAGACGTATGCTTCGTAGAACTCTGGAAGCGTCATGCTCGCTGACAGATCGCACGCAACGTCGTCGTCTTCGCCATCGTCGGGAATAAAGAGAGCCAGTGAAGGCCGTGTCTGCGGCAGTTTTCTCTTGCGTGCTTCGCTCATCGATGCGTTTTCTCCGGGCGCATGTATAGACTTGCCCTTGCCGCATGATTCGCTCCCTCGGTTTCGTGCAGCCTCCATACGTGGGCGCGCGGAATCAGCGCAGAATCTCACCGCACCGATTCCACGCGCGCAATCACGCGTGAAGAGCAAAGGTAGGGACCGGCCGCCGCCTGACAGGGCACGGCCGTTTTGGGGTTGGCAGATCGCCAAGAGAAACGCTCAGGCCGGCCCCTACCAGGGCACCGGATGAACGAGTGGATGCTTGGTGCTCCGCCTGTCAGTTAGTTTGGCGGTCCATAGGGACCGCACGCAGTGCATCGCCAATTAGAACACTTTCACCGATTATGTCAACAGCACCCTGGGCATTCGCATCCCCAAGGCAGGAAGCACTAAAAACGAAAACATGTACGGCGCAACGTTCTAACGCGGCGAAGAATTCTTGGAGAATTCCAATGAACTGGTGGGCGAAGTCCCCGCGCGATGAGAGTGGCGAGCGATCAAGCCGGGAATGCAAGATGTGGTAGTTACTGGATGAGAACGTGGATATCTACCACGAGAAGAGCGGTCCACGTACCAGGAACGGAAAGAAATTGCTACGCAACGTGCAGTTGTGAGCTAAGGTATCTTCGTGCCTCACGAACCTTGAACGAGGGGGACTTGAGCAGAGCCCGAGTTTGCACTGCGTTTCAAACTGACATGGCGGTTTGGAAACACCTCGGGCCCTGCTCAAGTACCCCAAGCAAATTGTCCGCGCTGCAAGTCGATTGTTCAGGGACATTTGAGGAGAGACCGAGGCTGCACAACGTTTCAAACTGACATGGCGGCTTAGAAACACCTCGGGCCCTTCTTAAATCCCCCAAAATTCCGAGTATGATGAAAAACCAACGGACATTCAGTCCGTTGTCCTCTACTAAACACGCCCGGCAGGATTCGAACCTGCGACCTACGGATTAGAAGTCCGTTGCTCTATCCAGCTGAGCTACGAGCGCAAAGTGCTTTTGGATAATGATTTACTGCCGCGCCGGAAGTGGGTGTGGGAACCGAGGAACGGGAGTGGAAGGTGATCACGAGGAAATGCTCGGGAGAACTTCAACTCCTACCTCTTCGGCGTCCATGCACGACCGGGGAAAGCTAATTCTACCTTAACTGGGGGCAAGCCGGCTAGATGAGGAGGCGGGCCCCGCCAACGAGCCTGTTCGTCCGACATGGCTCTTGCCAGAGGGGGGTCGCGAGCATGAACCGGGCAGGCCGGCTGTCGTCAGCGGAACTTGACGCGGCATTCCGCGCCTTCGCTCAGGGTGACCTCCGCCAATCCTCCCTCGCCGGGCAACATCTTCCATGAGCCTTCTCCGCCGACATGGATGACGGCAAACTCGTAGCCGGCGGGCGGGCGAAGGATGTGGCGGCCACTCGCAAGAGCGGTCAGGCGAGCCGATTCGGGACGAGCCTCTTTCCAGGTCAGGTCCACTTGCAGGCCGCCGCGGGCACGCAGGCCGTTGACCGAACCGGTCGGCCAGGCCTCTTTGGGCCAGGCGGGCAGGAAGGCGATCTCGCCAGCGTGGCTTTGGAGCAGCATTTCGGCGATGCCGGCGGCGCCGCCGAAGTTGCCGTCGATCTGGAAGGGCGGATGGGCGTCGAACATGTTGGGATAGGTTCGCTCGGGCGTGAGCAGGTTGCTCAGGAGGCGATAGGCCCTGGGACCGTCTTCGAAGCGAGCCCAGAAGTTGATCTTCCAGGCCAGGCTCCAGCCGGTGCCGCCGTCGCCGCGGAATTCGAGCGATTTTTTCGCGGCGGCGCACAAGTCGGGCGTACCTCGCGGCGTGATCTCGCGGCCGGGGTGCAGGCCCCAGAGATGGGAAACGTGGCGATGGTGGTTGTTGGGATCGTCCTTGTCTTCCAGCCATTCCTGCAACTGGCCGTGCTGGCCGATGTGGTTGGGGGCGATGCGCGGAACCATGTCGGCAAGCTGCTTGCGGAAGGGCTCATCCACTTCCAGGATCTCGGACGCCTCGATACAGGCCCGAAACAGGCTGCGGATGATCTGGTGGTCCATGGTCGGTCCGGCCACCAGGCCGCCCTGTTCGGGAGAGTTCGAGGGCGTGCTGATCAGGTTTCCGCTGCGGGGATCTTCCACGAGGGCGTCGACGAAGAACAGGGCCGCCCCTTTCATGAGCGGATAGGCCCGATCGGCCAGGAAGGTCTTGTCCTGAGTGAAGAGATAACGCTGCCAGAGCTGATGGCAGAGCCACGCGCCGCCCGTCGGCCAGATGCCGTGGTTGGCATGGTTAATCGGAGCGGCGCCGCGCCACACGTCGGTGTTGTGATGGCAGACCCAGCCCCGGGCGCCGTAGTGGGCCTGGGCCGTTCGTACTCCGGAAACGGCCAGATCGTCAAGCATGTCGAAGAGCGGCTCGGCACATTCCGACAGGCCTGTCACCTCGGCGGGCCAGTAGTTCATCTCCGTGTTGATGTTCACGGTCCACTTGCTGTCCCAGGGCGGATTGAGCTTCTCGTTCCAGATGCCCTGCAAGTTGGCCGGCTGGCTGCCCGGACGACTGCAGGAAATCAACAGGTAGCGGCCATACTGGAAATAGAGGGCGACCAGGGCCGGATCGTCACCGCCGGCAAAGTTCTTGATCCGCTCGTTTGTCGGCAGCTTGGCCGCCTCGGTGGTTCCCAGGTCGAGCGTGACGCGGTTGAACAATTCCTGGTAATCGTCCTCGTGCCTTTCTTGAAGCATCGAATAGGAGAGCCAAGGCGCATTGGCCAGGCAGTCTGCCGTGAGGGCAACGGGATCGGCGCTTATGTCCTGGAAGTTGCAATAGCTGGTCGCCGCCGTGAGCACGATCACGGCCCAACTGGCATTCTCCACTGCTATCGAGTCGTCCTTGGCGGAAACCTGGCCGTCGTCGGTGACGACCTTCAGTCGAGCGGCGTACTTGAGTACGCCGGGCACAATCTCCTTGGTTCGTTCGTTAATCGTATCCTGCAACTGGCCGCTCAGGAGAAGTTCCGTGTCGCTTGTCGAAGTAGTGCTCGGATCGGGATGAGGACAGGCGAACCGAGCTTGGAATGCCAGTCCTTCGCGTTTGCTGGACGTGATTCGCATGACGAGGCACTGGTCGGGATAGCTGACAAACACCTCGCGCTTGTAGGTCACGCCGCCGCTCTTGTATTCCGTCCAGGCCACGGCTCGCTCCAAATCCAGGCCCCGGCGATAATCCTGGACCTCTTCGTGGCCGAAGTCGAGCAGGACGTCGCCGAAAGGCTGGTAGGCACGTTGCCGCAGGGGCACGCTCATGAACTTCTCCATGGCGAGCTTTTCCGCTTCCCGCTGCTTGCCTTCGAAGAGCAGGCGGCGGATTTCGGACAAGACATCCTTGGCCCCCTCGTGGGCATAATCGTGGGGCCCCCCATTCCAGAGCGTGTCCTCGTTGAACTGGAGGCGTTCGGTATCCGTCTTCCCAAAGACCATCGCTCCGAGCCGACCGTTGCCGACGGGCAGGGCCTCGGTCCACTGGCCTGCGGGTTTGTCGTACCAGAGCATCAGAGCGGAATCCTCCGCCCGAGCCATCGAGGCGGCTGCCAGGAACAGGCAGAGTGTGGCCAATACGGTCTTCCTCGGCATGGGTGAATCTCCGGGATCGTTAGGAACTACACGACGTGCGTGGCCCCAGGAAAGTCGGGGGCCGGCAGGGCGGCTGCAAAGCTCCAGCCTAGCGACTCGCGGTGATCATTTCCACCGGAAACAAGGTTGAAGGCTGAAGACCGAAGGCTGAAGGGCTGAAGAGACAGTGGCTCTTGTTGTGGCGTTGGAGACGCTCGGCACCTGGCCGGAGGCTCGTTAGGATGGAAGCCAGCCGGCCGCCATACCCTCCCAGCGATGAATCCCGAGCCCATGTCTTTAGGCTTTGTCTACGATCGCCGATTTCTCGACCACGACACGGGCGACGTCCATCCGGAGCATCCGGCGCGGCTTCGGGTCATTCTGGACGCCTTGCGGGAGGAGGGCCTGCTGGAGCGGATGGTTCCGATCCCCTTTCGCCAGGCGAAGGCCGAGGAAATCGCCATGGTTCACGAGCCGGCTTATGTGGACCTGGTCCGAATGGCCTGCGACGAGGGCTTTACTTCGATCGGATCGCGGGACACGCGGCTGTGCGCGAAGAGCTACGACGTGGCGGCACTGGCAGTCGGCGGGGTGATAGCCGCCTGTGATGCGGTGATGGCGGGCCGGGTATCGCGGGCGTTCTGCGCCGTCCGCCCTCCCGGCCATCACGCCGAAGCAGATCGGGCCATGGGTTTCTGCCTGTTCAACAACGTCGCCGTGGCCGCGGAACACCTGGTCCGCAATCACGGGCTCCGCCGGGTAGCGATTGTCGACTTCGACGCGCATCACGGCAACGGTACCCAGCATCTCTTTGAGACGCGGCGAGACGTGTTCTACGTCAGCGTTCACGAGCGGCCCGGTTCGATCGGCTTTCCCGGGACGGGGGAGGAAACCGAGATCGGCGCGGGCGAAGGAGAAGGCTTCACCTTGAACGTTCCCCTGAGCCACGGCGCCGGGGACGCCGAGTACCGAGCCGCTTTCGAGGACAAGATCCTCCCGAAGCTGGAGGAGTATGGCCCGGAGTTCGTACTGCTCAGCGCCGGTTTCGATGCCCTGGCCGCCGACACCATCTCGCACCTGGGGCTGGACCCCGCCTCTTATGAGCGGACGACAGCCCGCCTGAAGAATGTAGCTGGCCGACTTGCGAAAGGCAGGATGGTCAGCGTTTTGGAGGGTGGGTACCCGTTGGATCATCTAGGCCCTGCCGTGGCAGCGCACGTTCTCGCGTTGGGGGAGTTCCGTTGAGGATCGAGAAAGCCGTGGCTCTGTTGTTTGAAACGTGTCTTTGTCCCGGGTTGCACCTTGGGAGAACTACATGTCAAACCTCGGTTTCTACGGTCCCGTAATCGACAAGAAGCCTCTTGTAGCTCTATTTTCGAATTCCGCGAAACCCTATCGCAGTTGCGGGGTTCGTTGTGATTGCAGCGTCAACAGCTTGGCATGAATTGTGGTTTGACGTGGCGTCTCCCATGCCGGAACAGAGCTGTCCGCGGCAGAGATGGTACGGGCGTGCGGCCCACCAAGAGATCATGAATTGTGTGGCGGGTCTTCCATGGGAGGCACCTCTTCTACCCGCTCCACCATCATCGGTCGCTCGCATCCGCCCGAGTTGCTTTCACCGATCCATGATTTGGACCGGCAAGGCGTCTTCGTAAGCTGATCCTGTCTTCTTTTCATTTCGCGGCCAGCATGCGCAGCCTCCGGGGGATCCGCGCGTGCGTCGGTCTGCGCGTAGTCCTGGAGGTATTGCTATGCACCGTCGTTTTCGCGGTTTCACCTTGGTCGAGTTGTTGGTGGTCATTGCGATCATCGGTATCTTGATCGCGCTATTGCTTCCCGCCGTACAGGCTGCCCGGGAAGCAGCAAGGAGGTCTCAATGTTCGAACAACATGAAGCAGTTGGCTCTCGGCCTGCACAACTACCACGACACGTTCAAGACCTTTCCGCCGGGAGGCCTCACACACCGAAACACCGGCAACATGCTCAGTTGGCACGTTCTTGTCCTGCCGTTTATCGAACAGAGCGCCCTGCACGACACGGTGGATTTTGACGCGAACCACTATAACCAGAACTATGCCGTGGCGGCCAACCAACTCACCGGCATCCAGTGCCCCAGTTGCCGGCAACTGGTCACGACGAACACGGGCGAGTATTACAACTCCGAGGCGACTTACACAACCCACTACTATGGCGTGGCCGGACCGAAGGGAACGATCCCGACCAGCACCACCGGCGCTGAATATCCGTTGCAGAATTCCGGGGGCTGGGTCGGCCATGGCGGGCATGCCATGTCGGGTGTCATGGCCGGCGGCGACCTTGCCGATCTCGGCGGCCCCTGCAAGTTCCGCGATATCAAGGACGGCACGGCCAATACCTACATGCTGGGCGAAATCTCCTGGGACGATGCCAACACCTACCGGACGTGGATCCGCGGCATCAACACGACCACCAACGGCGGCGCCAAGAACATCAACTATGGCATCAACGTTCAACCCTACACGAGCGGCAACTACAACGACGTCAGCTTCGGCAGCGACCACCCCGGCGGGTGCCAGTTCGCCATGGCGGACGGTTCCGTGACCTTCGTTTCGGAAACCATCGATTTCGACGCGTACCGCTCGACCGCCAGCCGTGATCAGGGCGAAGTGATAACCCAGTAGCCCTCCGTTCGATTGCGCGATCCAGAAGACCTTGAGAGCGGTGCTTCCATCGCTCCGAGGAGAATCCTGATTTGAGGAGAAGAATGACTGGTTTTCAGAAACAGACTTCCCCGTGGCTCCGGGTCTGTCTCCCCCACGTGCTCCTGCTGGCTGCCTGCCTGATTTCGGCTGCCGGCTGCGGTAGCGACGGACCGCCTCGCTACGATCTCTCCGGAACGGTCACCTTCGACGGCAAACCGATTCCTGCCGGAACGATCGTCTTTCAGCCAGACACGTCGGCGGGTAACTCGGGCCCCCAGGGCACCGCAGAAATCCGCGACGGCAAGTTCGATACCGCCAATGCCGGAAAAGGAACCGTTGGCGGCGCGCAAGTCGTCCGCATCCGCGGCTTGGACCACCTTGCAGAAAGCGAAAACGACCCGGTGAAGGAACTCTTTCCGGAGTACGAGTTGAAGGCCGATGTGCCGAAGGAAAATGGCACGATGAATTTCGAGGTCCCCGCCGATGCGGCCAAGCCTCGCAGGAATGCGGCTCCCATGGGCGGCGCGTGAGACGTCATCCCCAACCGTAGTCCAACGATAGCGGGGCGTCCCAAAGGACGCCCCGCTTCGTAGTCTTCATGAAAACCGCGAATGCGGATTTTCAATAATCGCCGGTGGGCTGTCCGTCAGCTTTCGCCAGACACCGTTCCCAGGTCGTGTCGATGACCTCGCGACCACCCGTTCCCGTGGCGGCCGAACCCGACGAGTTGGTCTGGACGCCGCGATTGTCGAAATAGCCGTCGATCGTCTCGGCGACGAATCGAACGCTGCCGTCAGCCAGGCAGAACTGGGCTCCACCGGGGTGCTCGCTGGAGAAGCCCTGCGCGCCTCGCATGCTGACGTTGGTGCTGTAGATCTGGCCCGTCTGGTCCGTCCCGTCCAGGTTCATCCTGTACACACCGACAGCCATTTGGTAGCCCCGTCGCCAGGTATGACTATGAGGCTCAATGACGGAGCCGAAGGCGTGAGCCGAGCACGAGATCAGGACGTTGCCGCTGGCGTCCATGAAGCTCCACTTCCGCTCGCCGACCGCCCAGGTGTTGCTCGTTCCGTCCTTGATGTCCCGAAACCGGACACCTTCTTCGGAATTGAAGCACCCGCCGCGTTCGACATGTTCCGCCGCGCGGGTTCCGTTAGCCGAGTAGAAATGGTCACTGTTGTGGGCGCCCACGTAGTTGGAAGTGGTAAGCCGCTGACTTGCCATGCTCAGCCAGTTGTTGGTGTCAGGAGCGGTGTCCGACGGGCACCGATAGGCCGAAATCGGCACCTGCATGTAGGTGCGGATCGTGGCGTCGCTGGCCGCCGCATAGATGGTGATCTTGCCGTACTGGATCTGATCCTGCAGGGCAGACTGTTCCACGAAGGGCAGAATCGACGTTCCCCAACCCCACGCATATCCGCTTCCCCCGCCGGGCATACCCGTCTGCGGAAGCCATCCCAGCGGGAACATCTTGTACGAGTCGTGGTAGTTGTGCAGGGCCAAGCCGATCTGCTTCAGATTGTTGGAACACTGGGAACGTCTCGCCGCTTCTCTCGCTGCCTGGACGGCGGGTAAGAGAAGAGCGATGAGAATGCCGATGATGGCAATCACGACCAACAGTTCCACGAGCGTGAACGCTCGCCGGTTACGGATCTTCATTGCGATCCTCCTGGTTGAACAAAGGACTAGGGGCTAAGAAAAGAATGATGGAAAAAGCCTTCTCTGTTCAGAAACGCAGGTTGGCCAAAAGTGGCTCAGGGATTTTCTGCGTCATTGACGGGAGCCGTGGTGTCTTCCTCGTCGGTGGCCTGGATCGGAGTCTGTTCTTCGGTCTGCTTGGCATTGCAGCCCATGGTGAACGGAACTGCAAGAACTGTGAGCACGAAGAAAATGTGGAAAAACCGACGCATCGCAACCCTCCTCGAAAAGAACAATAACAACCTTGCGGCGCAGGACGGACCTTCACGAAAAGAAAGATGCCCCGTCCACTTGTGGAGCCCTGTCTAAGAAATGGGCTGAAAAGTCGACTCCCCATTTGGCCCATGGCCTTGTGGGAAACCACCTTCTTTGTAGCGCCAGGGCGGTCAAGAAGCAAGTCACCTCCTCGCAGGGCGGGCAGCGAGCCACCCCGAAGCGGGGGCAATGAATGGGGCGTGCTGCACTCGGCGCGAGCAGGTGCTTTGGGCGAGCAGAGGGAGTAACGGCCTTGAGCGCACCGATGAAATTGCCGATCCGGAAAGGCGTTACGTTCAAGTTCGGAAGCGTTTCCGATTCCGGACTCGGCGCTTGGTTTCCTCGCTACCCATTGGCCGCAAACCGCTCGGCAGGGATGATGCGGGCCATTTCATCGGTCGTTGTTTCGCCCGCAGCCACTTTGAGGAGCGCCGAACGACGAAGGTCGAGCATGCCCTGGCGAACCGCTTCGTCCTGGATCTCGCGTGCCGTGCGTCCAAGGGAAACCATCTGCCGAAGTTCGCCCGTCATGCGCAACACTTCGAAGACACCCGTTCGACTGAGGTAACCTTCATGCTGGCACCGGTCGCAGCCACCCGCCGCAAAAATCTGATTGCCCTGCTTCTCATCGAGCCATTGCTCGACGGAGCCGAACATCTTGTCGCGAGACACATCGAGAGGAATCTTGCAGTCGTTGCAGAGAGTTCGCGCCAGGCGTTGGGAAACGATTCCCAGGAGGCTGGTCGCCAGGAAATGGGGCGCTACCCCGAGAGCCAGCAGGCTTTCGATGGCGCCGGCGGCAACCGGGGCGTGCAGGGTGGCGAAGACCAGGTGACCGCTGTTCGCGGCTCGCACCGCCGTCTCGGCCGTCACCGGGTCGCGAATTTCGCCGACCATGATCACGTCGGGGGCCTGTCGTAGAACGCTGCGCAGCAATTCGGGGAACTCCAGCCCCTGGCGGTGGTTCACCTGGGACTGGCGGATTCCGGTGAGGGAGTATTCGATCGGGTCTTCGATGGTGTTGATCTGGCGCGTGTGATCGTTGAGCCGATGGAGGCACGCATACAGGGTGGTTGTCTTTCCGGTACCCGCCGGCCCGGTAACAAGCACCAGGCCTCCCGGCTTGTTGAGCAGGTCGGCCAATTCAAACCGGTTCTTCGAATGGAGGCCCAGGTTCTCGATGCTCAGGAGTTTCTGGTTCCGCTCGAGCAGTCGAATCGCCATGTCCTCGCCGTAGAGGGTGGGAATCGTGCTGATTCGCAGGTCCACGCGTCTCTGGTCGTCGAGGGTGTTGACCCAGCGCCCGTCCTGGGGACGTTGCTTCTTGGCCACGTCCATTCCCGCGGAGGCCTTGATATAGGTGACGAATCGAGCACCTTCTTCGCGGGAAATATTCGACCAGCGTCGCAGCATGCCCAGATGGCGGACGGAGATGGTGACGTCGTCCTCGTTCCAATTGAAATGGAGATCGCTGGCGGGCAACGCAATCGCCTCGCGGATCAGACGGTGGAAGGCATCACTGACTCCCGAGGAGTTCAGGTTGACATCGTCGGGTTTGAATTGAATGCGTCCGGTTGCCGTGATCATGCTCGCGAGTCTCCTACACCTCCGAGGAATTCTTCCGTGGGCCCACCGGGCCCCTTGGAAGCACTATCGGCAGAAAGGGCAGCACAATGCGCCCCTTCCTATCAGGCAAAGCAGAAAAACCCGGCAAACCGCGCAGCGATTTCGGGTCGCGCAAAACCTGACGCCTCTGCGGATTAAACGCCCTTACGAACGCCCGGCAATCTGGCGGTAGTAATCGAGCGAGCGAGCGAGCCCTTCACGAATTCCGACTCGCGGCTCGTAGTCGAGGAGTTTGCGAGCCAGGGAGATATCGGCGAGACTCTGTCGAACGTCGCCGGGACGCGGTTTCTCGAAACAGGGCTGGACGTCGGTTCCGAGCAACTCGTTGAGGGCGTGAAGGAGGTCGAGAAGCGTGATGGATCCGCCGCAGGCGACGTTGAAGACCCGCCCCGCCACATCCTGGGCGTCGGCTGCGAGGAGATTTCCGTGGACGACGTTTTCGATATAGGTGAAATCGCGTGATTGGAGACCGTCGCCGAAAATGACCGGCTGTTCTCCCGCAAGGAGGGCCGTGATGAACTTGGGAATAACCGCCGAGTACGGGCTGTTGGGATCCTGGCGAGGTCCGAAGACATTGAAGTAGCGAATGGCCACTGTTTCAAACCCATAGGTGGCGGTGAACGCCCGGCAGTAGTGTTCCCCGGCAAGCTTGGCCACGGCGTAGGGCGAGAGCGGGCCGGGAAGGTCGCTTTCCCGTTTCGACGAAAAGGGCTGGTCGCCGTAGGCGCTGCTTGATGCGGCATAAACCAGGCGGCGAACGCCGGCGCGACGCGCGGCATCGAGGAGCGTAAGCGTGCCGGTTACGCACGCCGCGTTGGTGGCGAGCGGATTCTTGACGCTGCGAGGAACGGAGGCGAGAGCGGCCTCGTGGAAGATGCAATCGACGCCCTCCACGGCACGCTCGACGGTCTCGCCGTCGAGCAGGTCGCCTTCGATGAATTCCACCCGGTCACGAATCGGATCAAGGTTGGAGAGATGGCCCGTGCTCAGGTTGTCCAAAACGCGAACCTGATCATGGCGGGAAACAAGGGCTTCGGCAATATGCGATCCGATGAATCCTGCACCGCCGGTAACAAGAAATGTGCGCACTTGGCGTGCTCCCTTCTGACTCAAGTCGTTCTTCTCTCGCGTGAGACACTCATCGATATCCTTGACAACCCTAGACTACCTCGGGGGCTTTGTCCAGGTGACGACCCCGTGTCGTGAAAGGCCATCGCCATAGCAGGAACAAGGAAGGCACGGCCGCAAACGTTGGGAACCGAGCGGAGGCGGGGCCAGCCGGTCCCGTTTGTAAGGAATCTGACAGGCATGCTGATGCCCCCGGAACGGGAGCCGCCGGATTCCCAGAAAACCACTCAAGAAAGCTTTCGAGCGAAGTTTGACATCGCCGAGACGTGACATAGGTTTCATTACAGAGGATCGAAACGCGAAAGCACTCGATGCTCCAGCGGGGTCCGAGAGGATGCCGCGAGAGTCCTTTTCCGCCGGATTTCAACGACTCGCTCGTCCTTTCGGCGTGACTCTCATGATAACCAGAGGCCTGCCGCCTCCCATCCTCGAGAAAGGCAAACCGGCTGCAAAGCCGGGACGCAAAGCCAAGGGCCGGAGTCTTCCGGTAGCCTGGTTGCCGAAAGGATGACGCCGCCGACCAACGGTCGGCGGGAGGAACGGTCCCGGGAGGATTGCTCTTTCCGTTACCGATCCTCGGGACAACCTGTCATACAGCAAATCGGCTGCGAGCGAGGAAGAGGCACTTCCATGTAATGGTAAGGGTTTCCGACGATGCACTTGCAGGCAGCGTCTCCCCCACGTGGAGACGTGACGTTGGAGGAATCCCGCCTTGGTTTTTTCGGATGGTCCCGATCGAAGTACGACCACGTACCCCGGGTCCACGAATTTTGGAGGAACTTTATGAGATCGCTCGCCCAGAAAGTGCAACGTTTCCTCGTTTCGGAAGATGGCCCCACTGCAGTCGAATATGCGGTGATGCTCGCTTTGATCATCATCGTCTGCTTGACGGCGATCAGCTCGCTCGGAACGGCCACGTCGGAACAGTTCGACGCGATTACCGACGAGCTCAACGGCGTGAGTTCCAGCTAGCCCTTCTCGCCGTGAGGTCATCTGGGTGGTTCGGCGGTTTGGCGTAGCCAAGCGTGCCGTTCCCCCTGCACCGAAAAAATCGCCCCCTCGGTATTCCAAGAAATTGGTGCCGAGGGGGTTTTTTTTGGCCTAGACTTGCATAACAGGTCCCCTGGAACCTGTTCTTGATTCGTTCATTCAGCCGGAAAGGGAGCTCGCAGGTGGAACCGTTCAACGTTTCCTCACTGTACGTGACGATCGCCCAGATCGTTGTGGTATTCGCCACGATCGCGGCCAGTTGGATGAACCTCTGCATCAACAACCGGGCCTAGCAAGATCGCGCAGCCCGACCAGTCCTGGCTTTCGAGAATTCCACGGAGAAAAACACGATGTTGGAAATGGTTACCGATCAAATGGCAGACAACCTGTTCCTCGTCTGCTCGGTTTGGGGCTTGGTCAGCGTAATCCTGATCGTGGCCGCCGTGATCGACGGACGGCAGCTCAAAGTGCCGAATTGGATCACCTTCCCCATGATCCTCTCGGGATGGCTGGCCAGCGGGATCATCTACGGTTGGGCAGGCGTCGGAGCGAGCCTCTGGGGAACCGCCATCGGTCTCGGCCTCCTGCTCCCGGCCTACGCCATCGGCGGCATGGGGGCAGGCGACGTGAAGCTGCTCGCCGGCGTCGGCGCCTGGGTCGGCGCTTCTCAGACCTTCTGGGCCTTCATCGTGTCGGCCATCATCGGAGCGCTCATTGCCGTCATCATGGTGGTTGTCAGCCGTAAATGGCGTCACCACCAGAAGCAGTTCTTCAGCATCGCCAATGAAATCCTGATCATCCGAAGCCCCAGCAAGCTCTCGGAGATAGCGGCAAAGCGGAAACCTTCCATGATGCTGCTTCCTTACGGGATTCCAATTGCCATTGGAACGATCGCTTACTTCGCCTACCTGGGAATCGGACTGTGAACCTCGACAAGCCCCCCAACTCGCCTATTTTCTCCTGCTGGCGTGAGCCCCCCCGTGAGCTCCGAACGGTAACTGTGGAGGAAACGGGGTGCAAATTGGAGAAAGTGTGCCAGTCCTGCCGAAGAACAGGACAGGGTGTGGTGTCGCTTCCATTTCCCCGTCCCGGCGCAGGAACATCCGGCGTGGGGCGACGAGGCGGCCAACTCCCCGAAAGAGCGGATCGCACGAAAGAACGTCCCGCAACAGTAGCGTTCCCCGGAATCACGGGTAGCTCGATCCTCGGATCGAGGTCCCTTGGGATTCCCCCATATACAACACGTCGAGAGACCGTCTTCTGAAAACCACTCGGAGGACGGAGTCCCTCCCGGCGCGGCCTTGGAGGGGCAGTTGCCGATCCTCCCGAGGCAACCAAACGGAACTCCTCATGCAATCCAAGTCACTCATCTTGCTCGTCTTCGCCTTGATTTGCGGTATCGTTGCGTCAATCGGTATCACCCAGGTCATGGCGCGCCGTTCCGCCACGCCCGCTGCCCAGGAAATTGAGACCCAACCGGTATTCGTGGTCAAGGAAGACGTTCCCATGGGCAACGTCCTGGATGCTGAGAAATTGAAGTTGGAGCAATGGCCCAAGGGCAAGGTCCCGGAAGGCGCCATCGGCAAACTCGAGGATATCGAAGGCCGTCGTCCCCGCGCCAAACTCTTCGCCGGAGAACCCATTCTCGAAGTGAAGTTGTTGAGCAAGGGAGAGAGTGCCGGAGGCGCGGCGGTCACCATCCCCCTCGGCTACCGTTCGGTTCCGGTGAAAGTGGACGAAGTCAGCGGCGGCGCCGCGATGATCCTCCCCGGAGACCGCGTGGATGTCCTTGTCTATGTCAAACAGAGCAAAGACATCCGCAAGACGATGACCAAGACCATCCTCCAGGACATCAAGGTGTTTGCCGTCGACTCCACGTATACCCTGGAGTCGGACGAGAGCGGACAGTCGATTCGCGCCAAGACGATCTCCCTGCTGCTCACGCCGGACCAGACCGAGCGAGTCATGCTGGCCCACGAGTTGGGCAAACTCCGCCTGGCCCTGCGAAGCCCCAACGACCATGACGAAGCGGAACTGCCGGAAGAAGGGCACCGAATCGCCCAGATCTTCGGCGATTCGGAAATTGCCGATCGGGAGACGGACAGCGTGCTGAAAGGGGCAGAACCGGCTCCCCAAGCCACGCCGGTCCCCGTCGAGCCAACTGTTCTCCTGTCGCAGCGTCCCAGCCACACCGTTCGAGTCATCAACGGCTCCGAGGTGCAAGAGGTCGTCATGCAGAGCACGGAGGAGTCTGAGGCGTCTTCGGAGGCCGGAAAGAGCGGTTCGCCCGCGTTTCACTGGAAGATCCTCCGCAGCCCCTCGCCCAGTTCAAAAGCAGACAGCGATGCGGCGTCGAAAGACGACAACAAGGGAGATGGCGGGAAAGCCCCGTCGATTGACAACCCCCCCGTGGAAACCAAGCCCACGCCGCCGGAGGACGCAAGAACTCCGACTGACTGAGGGAGGTTTTTGTAGAGTCTTGGTTTGGAACTTGCGTGCGGCATGCATGCTTGTTTGCGGGCCGTATTGCGTTGCGGGTTTGACCCGCTGTGGGATCGGGAAACTCGAGGAGCGAGTTTCCGGTTCACGGACGAACGGAAACGACATTTCGCGGACAGCCGATCAACGCGACACAGGGTCGCGTTGCGGATGGGTCGACGAAAACGGAGTACCAGCCGGAGTGGGCAAGCTCCGGCCAATATCAAGGAAGATACAGGGATGGTTAGGCAAGCGATCGCGGCTCTTCGAGGCCCTAATGGAATTGGTTGGTTTGCCACGACCGCGGGTGATGCACAACCGGCGGCATGGTTGGCGGCCTTGATCCTCTCCATCGCCGGATCGATCCTGGTTTTGCCCGCTCAGGCGGCGGAAACCGGCGAGAATCGTTCCAATTCGATCATTCACCAGATTCGCTCCGCCAACGAGCGGCAACAGATGACGGTGAATTCGAGTCGGATCCTGACGCTTGATCGGAAGATCCCACAAGCGCAGGTCAACAACCCGGAGATCCTGGATCTCACGCCCCTGTCGCCTACGGACATCCAATTGGCGGCGAAGAAGGCTGGCGTGACCCAGGTGAACCTCTGGGATGAGGACAACAACATCTATACGGTGGATGTGGTCGTCTACGGCGACACCCGCGAACTGGAGATGATCCTCTCGGAGCAGTTCCCCAACGCGTCGCTGAAAATCCGCGGGTACGCGGACAACGTTCTTATCTCGGGCTACGTCGACCAGGCCTATGACGTGACGTCGATCATCCGGATCGCCGAGACGTTCTATCCCAACAAGGTGACAACGCGGTTGCAGGTCGGGGGCGTCCAGCAGGTGCTGCTCCACGTGAAGGTGATGGAGGTGTCGCGGACCAAACTGCGTGCCCTCGGATTCGACTGGACCTATCTCTCGGGCACCAACCAGATCACATCCGCCGCCGCGGGTCTGATCAGCGACGTGACCCTTGCCACAGGAACCGATCCGGCATCCGTCACCGGCGATGGCAATTTCCTCTTCAACGTGGTCAACGGCCCAAGCACGTTCTTTGGCGTTCTCGAAGCCATGCGGCGAGACAACCTGGCCAAGTTGCTCGCCGAACCGACTCTCGTGACCGTCAGTGGACGCCCGGCCAGTTTCCAGTCTGGCGGCGAAGTGCCCGTCACAACGGGCGGCGGCGTCGGCGTCACGCCCACCACAACCTACAAACCCTACGGCACCCAGGTCGATTTCGTCCCCATCGTTCTCGGCAATGGACGCATTCGCCTCGAAATACGTCCCGAAGTCAGCGAAATCGACGGGGCTCGTAGCACCGACGACCAGCCCGCCTTCCGCAATCGCCGCGTCGATACGGGAGTCGAGATGGAAGCCGGACAGACCCTGGCAATCGCCGGCTTGATTCAAACTCGCATCGAGGAACAGCGACAAGGTATTCCGTGGGTGAGCGAGTTGCCCTATATCGGGGCCGCCTTCCGCCGCACCGAGGAAGAAAGAAACGAGGTCGAACTGCTCATCCTCGTCACCCCGGAACTCGTTGCCGGTATGGATGCGGAGCAAGTGCCTCCGTGCGGGCCGGGAATGCGGACGACGAGCCCCGACGACTGGGAACTCTTCATGAGAGGCTATGTCGAAGTTCCCGATTGCTGTTCCGCTTGCAATGGCACGGGCTGTGCCAAGTGCAACGGCGCGGGGGAAGCGATGCCGTCCATGGTCGATGCCGGCGAAGGCCAAATCATCGAGATGCGAGAAATCCCGACGCCCGGCGCGGAACCCGCCCCGAATTCCGTACCACCGTCGCAGCCGGCTCCCAAGCAGAAGGCCACGCCGCCCACCCCGGACGTGCCCCCGGCCGCTTCGGTGAATTCCCGGAACACGCAACCGACCAGTCCGGTTAGCACGCCTGTGCCGAGAACCCTGCCTGTGTCGACCTCGGCGTCCTCAACCTCGCAGCTTCCGGGCCTGATTGGCCCGATCGGCTACGACTCACCTCAATAAATAAGCAATATTCAGTAGGATGCTGAATCTTTGTTGTCCTGGAAATCGAGACACTCTCGATTGGCTTCACCGAACAGACTGCCATGAGCAACGTTCTTCGACTGGCGATCGTTGACCCGAACGACTCGTCTCGCGAAAGCCTCAAGTCCATGCTGATGGGCATGGACATGATCTGGCTCGAAGCCGAGGCCTCGCGATACGAGTTCTTTGCGGACGTCGTCGGGCAAACGAATCCGGATATCGGGGTGGTCGCGATCGACGCGAACCCGGAAAAAGCGCTCCAACTCGTCAAACGCTTGAGCGAGGACTCTCCCGAGTGCGCTGTTCTCGTGGTCAGCACCTCCAACGACGGGAACCTGATCCTTCAATCAATGCGTGCGGGAGCCAAGGAGTTTCTGCCGCTGCCCGTGCGCCTTGAAGACCTGCTCGCCGCTTTGGGACGCATCAGTGAGCGGCGATTCGGAAAAGGCGACAGCAAACCCCGCGGCTGCCAGGTGATCGCCGTCGCCGGGGCGACCGGCGGCGTGGGAAGCACCAGCATCGCCGTCAATCTGAGCTGCGCCCTTGCCCAGGAACAGGCTCATTCGGTCGTTCTCGTGGACCTCGATTTGAGTCTCGGTGATGCCGACGTCTTCCTGGACACGATCCCCGACTACACGCTCGTGGACGTGGCCCAAAACGTGACCCGTTTGGATTTCTCTCTCCTCAAACGGTCCCTCACCAAGCACTCTTCCGGCGTCTTCTTGCTGCCCCGTCCGGTTCAGCTCGAAGATACCTCTCTCGTCAGTTCCGAAGACCTGCAACGTGTGATCGGCCTGCTGAAGGCCACATTCACCCACCTGGTCCTCGACCTGTCGAAGAGCTACACCCCGCTCGACCTGGTGGCCTTGAAGGCAGCCAACGAGATCCTGCTGGTCACGCAACTCGATTTGCCGTGCCTCCGCAACATCGTCCGTCTCCTGGCCTCCTTCAGCCAGATGGAGGGCGTGGTTGACAAGGTCAAGATCGTTGTGAACCGGGTCGGCCTCGACAGCGGTCATATCACCTTGAAAAAGGCCAAGGACACCATCGGTCGCGATATCTACTGGCAGTTTCCCAACGACTTCCGCACCGTGATCGAGGCTCGCAACAACGGCGTCCCCCTCATCGAACAGGCCCCCAAGGCCTCCGTGACCCAGTCATTCACCGCCATGGCTGAGGCCCTGACCACCGGGGGAACGCCCAGCCAAACGCAGGGCGCGAAAAAAGGCGGCGGCCTGGGCCGTCTCTTTGGCCTCTCGAAGACGTAGCCTCCCCACGGCCTCTACCTCGCACGACGAAGGTCCGCCCTCCCGTTCCCCAAGGGGCAGAGTTCGTTCCATTCCCACCGGACATGTCCGGAGAAACTCCGCGCAGCAAAAGACCCGACTGCGCCTCGCGCCCCCGTCCTCTTGAAGGAGGGAAACGCAAGGCACGTCGGGTCTGTCAGTCGCGATTTCCGACGCCGTTGCGACGGATGGCCGTCCGGAAGGTCAGGGACCACTTGCCAGGGCGTCGGCGTCTTCCTCGGCCGGGTCATCGGTCGGGGCTTCCACGCTGCTGGCTCCATCCGGGATGGTCGCGTCCGAGGAACCTCCTCCTCCACAACCGAGTACCGAGAAACCGGAGATGGAAATCAACATCAGAAATGCAAACAGTGCTCTTCGCTTCATAGCATCGTCTCCAAGGTCCCTATTGCAGTTGTCCGGCAGACCTCCTGCCGCCTAGAAATCACCCAGCGGTTCCTTGCCGTTTCGGGAACCGACTGCTCGCCAAATGTCCATATCGACCGTCTCCGCGAAGAAACGCACCGAGGCGTCGCCCAACGCACCGTTGCAGCCGCCCGGATGGTAGCTTCCGAAGGACAGTTCTTTCTCGGTCTCCGCCGAAACATTCGGGTCCGTAGAGAACATCAAGTTGATTGGGAAGTACGTGGACCCGAGCACTTCGGAGTAGTCCGTGCCGGCACCGCTGTCGATGCCGTTGCTGTAGTGATAGGTCCGGTCACAAACATTGCACACGGCCGCTTCGACCGTGCAGGGCATCTCGCCCACCATGAGCGTGTTCGAGGTGCCGTCAATCACTTCCGCGAGACGCACGCACGGGCGGCGACGGGTGCCGGTGGTGAACATGTAGGGAAGAATCATTCCGTTGGCATTTCGCACGTCAATTGTCTGAGCGTTGTCGACGTTGTCCGATTCCGACAGGTCGCCGCCGACGCACACGCAGTAGTTGCCCGTGCCGCGGTTATTCACGTCGTTCAAGCTCCAATACTCGGGCTGCGGATCCGAAGGACACTTGAATCCCTTGATGTGCGTTTGCGCCACGATCGTGAAGCGATCCGTAGGTCGGCTGGAATTCGCGTAGCCGGAATCGCTCCACGGCGCAAAGATATCGTAAACGGCCTGCTGTTCGATGAAGGGCAGGATGTAGGCGTGCCACGTCTGGCCCCAGCCGCCGGCAGCGGCCGGAGGAAGCTCCTTGTACGTGTCGTGGTAGTTGTGAATGGCCAGCGCGAGCTGCTTCAGCTGGTTGGTGCACTGGGAGCGGCGAGCGGCTTCACGAGCGGCCTGAACGGCGGGCAGAAGCAGGGCAATGAGAATGCCGATGATGGCAATCACGACGAGCAATTCGACGAGGGTGAAGCCCGGACGCACCCTCAAAAAGGAACGCCCGGTTTGATCATGGGAAGCGGACACGATGGTCTCCTTCTCGAGAACGGAAGTGGAAAATGAAGTTGAAGGCTTGCAGGGGATGATGGCGCAGGGGAAGCGCGGCGGGTCAGCCTGCCCAAATTCGTTGGATACACAATGGCGATGAACCCAACAGAGGTTGGGCCGTCGCGGAGCCCGGTGCCCCGGCCGGACGACACCCGTAATAGCCAAGTTCAGGATTACGGATGAAACAACGAGCCGACGCGGTCGCTATCCGCTGCGCGAACAAGTCCGCGAAGGAAATAGCCACATCGGCCGACACGTTTGCCCCACGTCTCAAGCCTCATGAGAGTAATCTCGAACCCCAATCTCTCAACCTCACGGAAGCAACGCTTGGCAGTAAAACCAAGTCGAGACTAAGTGGGGCAAGAGTGATTGTCAAGCACGAATAATTATTTTGCCGCGATCGTGTCCCCCGCTTCACACGCGACACGCTTGCCGATTTGGTTGAAACTAGCCAGTGGCGGGCATAACCGCGAATATAGTTCTAATGCCCGATTTGACAACGCACCACCGATACGTTCAGAGATCAACCTCGCGCGAGAAAAAAACAGCTTCGTGGACGGCCTGGCAACCATGTTCGGAAAGAACCCGCGCAGCACAAGACCCGACTGCGCCTCGCGTCCCCGTCCTCTTGAAGGAGGGAAACGCAAGGCACGTCGGGTCTGTCAGTCGCGATTCCCGACGCCGTTGCGACGAATAGCCGCCTGAAAGGTCAGGGACCACTTGCCAGGGCGTCGGCGTCTTCCTCGGCCGGGTCATCGGTCGGGGCTTCCACGCTGCTGGCTCCATCCGGGATGGTCGCGTCCGAGGAACCTCCTCCTCCACAACCGAGTACCGAGAAACCGGAGATGGAAATCAACATCAGAAATGCAAACAGTGCTCTTCGCTTCATAACATCGTGTCTCCAAAGTTGCTATTGCAGTTGTCCGGCAGACGTCCTGCCGCCTTAGAAGTCACCCACCGATTCCTTGCCCTTCCGGGAACCGACAGCCCGCCAAGTGTCGATATTGATTGTTTCCGCGAAGAAACGCACCGAGGCATCGCCCAACGCGCCGTTGCAGCCGCCCGGATGGTAGCTTCCGAAGGACAGTTCCTTCTGGGTCTCGGCCGGAACGGTCGTGTCCGTGGTGAACATCAGGTTAATCGGGTAGTACGTTGAACCAAGCACTTCCGAATAGTCAACGCCGGAACCGCTGTCGATGTTGTTGCTGTAATGATAGGTCCGGTCACAAACATTGCACACGGCCGCTTCGACCGTGCAGGGCATCTCGCCCACCATAAGCGTATTCGAGGTGCCGTCAATGACTTCCGCGAGCCGCACACACGGACGGCGACGGGTGCCGGTGGTGAACATGTAAGGAAGGATCATCCCGTTGGCATTTCGCACGTCAATTGTCTGAGCGTTGTCGACGTTGTCCGATTCCGACAGGTCGCCGCCGACGCACACGCAGTAGTTGCCCGTTCCGCGGTTGTTCACATCGTTCAGGCTCCAGTACTCGGGCTGTGGATCCGAGGGGCACTTGAATCCCGGAATGTGCGTTTGCGCCACGATCGTGAAGCGATCCGTAGGTCGGCTGGAATTCGCGTAGCCGGAATCGCTCCACGGCGCGAAGATATCATACACGGCCTGCTGCTCGATGAAGGGCAGGATGTAGGCGTGCCACGTCTGGCCCCAGCCACCGGCAGCGGCCGGAGGAAGCTCCTTGTACGTGTCGTGGTAGTTGTGGATCGCCAGCGCGAGCTGCTTGAGCTGATTGGTGCACTGGGAGCGACGAGCTGCTTCACGAGCGGCCTGAACGGCGGGCAGAAGCAGGGCAATGAGGATGCCGATGATGGCAATCACGACGAGCAACTCGACGAGGGTGAAACCCGGACGCACCCTCAAAACGGGGCACCCGGTTCGATCATGGGGAGCGGACATGACAGTCTCCTTCTCGAGAACGGAAATGGGAAATGAGATTGAAGGCTTACAGGGAATGATGGCGCACGCAGAGGGCCGTGGGCCAGCCTGCCCAAATTCGCTGGATATGCAATGACAACGGTCCCAACAGATGAGTGAGTTGTCGCGGAGCCCGGTGTCCCGACCGAACTACATCCGTAATAACCAAGCTCAGGATCACGAAGGAAACAACTAGCCGACGCGATCGCTTTCCGCTACGCAAACAAGTGCATGAAGAGAATAGCGACATCGGTCGTCGCGCTTGCCCCACATCTCATGTCTGTTGAGAATGATCTTGAACCCCAATTCCTCAACCACACTTGGTCATAAGACCAAATCGAGACTAGATAGCCCAAGGGCGGTTGTCAAGCATGAATAATTATTACCACACTCATAGCACGTGTTTCATGCAGCGACGTGCTTCCGTCAGCTGAAAATAACCAGAGTTGGATCCGCGCGTCGCCCCCCTCCGACCAGCCACACCTCCGATTTTCCCAGCAGATGCGACCTCGCACGATGAAAGAGTGGTTTCATTGACGGCCTGGTTCTCTGTGGGAGTGCTCGAACAACGAAAAGACCCGACTGCGCCTTGTGCTCCCCTCCTCTTGGAGGAGGTAAGCGCAAGGCACATCGGGTCTGTGAGTCGCGATTCTCGACGTGGTTACGACGAATAGCCGCCTGAAAGGTCAGGGACCGTCCGCCAGGGCCTCGGCGTCTTCCTCGGCCGGGTTGTCGGTCGGGGCTTCCACGCTGCTGGCTCCATCCGGAATGGTCGCGTCCGAGGAACCTCCTCCTCCGCAACCGAGTACCGAGAACCCGGAGATGGAAATCAACATCAGAAATGCAAACAGTGCTCTTCGCTTCATAACATCGTGTCTCCAAAGTTGCTATTGCAGTTGTCCGGCAGACGTCCTGCCGCCTAGAAGTCACCCACCGATTCCTTGCCCTTCCGGGAACCAACAGCTCGCCAGACGTCGATGTCGATCGTCTCCGCGAAGAAACGCACCGAGGCATCGCCCAACGCGCCGTTGCAACCGCCCGGATGGTAGCTTCCGAAGGACAGTTCCTTCTGGGTCTCGGCCGGAATGGTCGTGTCCGTGGTGAACATCAGGTTAATCGGGTAGTACGTTGAACCAAGCACTTCCGAATAGTCAACGCCGGCACTGCTGTCGATGTTGTTGCTGTAATGATAGGTCCGGTCACAAACATTGCACACGGCCGCTTCGACCGTGCAGGGCATCTCGCCCACCATAAGCGTATTCGAGGTGCCGTCAATGACTTCTGCGAGACGCACACACGGTCGGCGACGGGTGCCGGTGGTGAACATGTAGGGGAGGATCATCCCGTTGGCATTTCGCACGTCAATTGTCTGAGCGTTGTCGACGTTGTCCGATTCCGACAGGTCGCCGCCGACGCACACGCAGTAGTTGCCCGTGCCGCGGTTGTTCACGCTGTTCAAACTCCAATACTCGGGCTGCGGATCCGAGGGGCACTTGAATCCCGGAATGTGCGTTTGCGCCACGATCGTGAACCGATCCGTGGGGCGACTGGAATTCGCGTAGCCGGAATCGCTCCACGGCGCGAAGATATCATACACGGCCTGCTGCTCGATGAAGGGCAGGATGTAGGCGTGCCACGTCTGGCCCCAGCCGCCGGCAGCGGCCGGAGGAAGTTCCTTGTACGTGTCGTGGTAGTTGTGGATCGCCAGCGCGAGCTGCTTGAGCTGATTGGTACACTGGGAGCGACGAGCTGCTTCACGAGCGGCCTGAACGGCGGGCAGAAGCAGGGCAATGAGGATACCGATGATAGCAATTACGACGAGCAACTCGACGAGGGTGAAACCCGGACGCCCTCGGACAGGGAGGCATTTGGCTCGATCATTAGGACTTGACATGGCAGTCTCCTTCTCAAGAAAAGAAACGGAAAATGAGGTTGACGGCTCCCAGGGGCGATGGCACGACGAGATCGCTGGTCGGCACGCGCCACGATTTGGCGGGCCAATCCCGATGCAGCCGATGGTCCGAAGAGGAGGTCCTGTCCCTTTGCCGGCCCCCCGACCGGACAACGCCCAAAATCAGTTGTGGTAGTTCTGCCCGTCGAAAATGATCTTCGTTCCCAATCAACCGACGGGCGCCACGCGGACAATACTTGATTACAACCTGAAGGCGAGGCTAAGTGGCTCAAGAACGATTGTCAAGCATGAATAATTATTACTATCGTGCTATTGGGCGGTTCGGAAGTCGTTACGCTCACTACATGATTGCAACTTGCCAGTGTTATCTTATCGCACTCAATCAGAAATACTCTACGAGTCAGGGACTTGGCAACTTCCCCCCCCAGATTTAGCCATATCCCCTATTCGTTCCTCAACGCGGCCAAGTTGACGCAAATTATTTTGGGTCGCAGGGTAGAAGCATCTCGTTTCGTCTGGCCCATCGAACAGAAGGCCAAACTCTTCCAAGCCCCCCTATCCTACCGAAGGGGCTAGAATTCTCCAGGCGGTTCCCGGCCGTTTCGCGATCCAACAGCTCGCCAGATGTCGATATCGATCGTTTCCGATACAAAACGGACGGATGCATCCCCCAGCGCGCCGTTGCAGCCGCCCGGATGGTAGCTCCCGAACGACAGTTCCTTCTGGGTTTCCGCCGGAATCGTCGCGTCGGTCGTGAACATCAGATTGATCGGGAAGTAAGTCGAGCCAAGAACTTCTGAATAGTCCGTGCCGGCGCTGCTGTCGATGTTGTTGCTGTAGTGGTAGGTCCGGTCGCAGACATTGCATACTTCCGCTTCGACGGTGCAGGGCATCTCGCCCACCATGAGCGTGTTGGAGGTTCCGTCGGTAACCTCCGCAAGGCGAACGCAGGAGCGGCGTCGTTGACTGGTGGTGAACATGTACGGGAGAATCATGCCGTTGGCGTTCCGCACGTCGATGGTCGCGGGAGACGACGTGTCGACATTGTCCGACTCCGACAGGTCCCCGCCCACGCAGACGCAGTAGTTGCCCGTGCCGCGATGGTCCACGCTGTTCAGGCTCCAGTACTCGGGTTGCGGATCCGAAGGGCATTTGAATCCCGGAATAAGCGTTTGCGCCACGATTGTGAAGCGATCCGTGGGGCGACTGGAATTCGCGTAGCCGGAATCGCTCCAGGGCGCGAAGATATCGTACACCGCCTGCTGCTCGATGAAGGGCAGGATGTAGGCGTGCCACGTCTGCCCCCAGCCACCTGCGGCAGCCGGCGGAAGCTGCTTGTACGTGTCGTGGTAGTTGTGGATTGCCAGCGCGAGTTGCTTGAGTTGATTGGTGCATTGCGCACGGCGAGCCGCCTCACGCGCCGCCTGAACCGCGGGCAGCAGCAGAGCAATCAGGATGCCGATGATGGCAATCACGACAAGGAGTTCCACCAACGTGAACCCGGGTCTTCGAGAAGAATGCTTGGACACGATGATCCTCGAAACAGAGAGGGTGGGGGGGAAAATCACGCACGCAGACGTGTCGCATGAATCGGAATTTGGAGATAACCTCATGATAAATGTTCGATTTTCCCCGTCGACCCAATGTGTGCGAGAAACGCGTGAGCATTCGGTCAGTATTCGGATAGAGGGTTAAGTTGCACATCATGTCCTAACCTCTCTGACTGCCGAGTTCCTCCGGCGCGTTGATCTTCCACGCGTCGGCAACTACATTGGCCAGTAGCAGTTACGCCTCGATTCCGAATTGATGAGCTACCAACGCATGGAGAACTCCTCTGCCCTCGCCAGGCATTTCACTCGTTTGCGGGGGCTAGGGGCCCTCTTTGCTTTGTCTTACCTGGTCGTTGTGGTTTTCTATCCCACGACCGGTTTCGGGTTTGTCGACTACGACGTCGAGCAGCAGGTGCTCTCGAATCCTCATGTCCGGGGACTGACAAGCGAGAATCTCCGGCATATCTTCACCTCTCGCTGCATCAACAGCTACTACCCGATTCGGACACTGAGCTATGCCGTCGACTATTCCGTCTGGGGGCTCAACCCTTGTGGCTTCAAGCTGACCAACGCGGTGATTCACTGGCTGAATGTCATCCTGGTTTTCTGGCTCGTGCTGCGACTCTACCCCCGCTGCCCCTCTCCTGACGGAAACTCCGCTCTTTGGGATACCTTCGCTGCCGCCTTCGCCGCGGCGATTTTCGCCATCCACCCCGTCGTCGTGGAGACCGTGGCCTGGGTGCCGGGTCGCGAGGAGCTTCTGATGACTCTGGGCGCCTTGGGATGTTTTCATTTCCATCTGGCCGCACACGACTCGTCCGAACAGGGCCGCCGGCTTTTGGCGTTCACTTGGCGCGCCCTCGCAATCGTCTCGTGCGGACTGGCATGTCTCAGCAATGCCGTCGCGGCGGTGATTCCGTTCCTCATCACGGCGTGGGACCTGCTCATGCGTCCCCGTTCGGAGCGACGACAGACGATCCTCGATACCGGCGCGCTCTGGCTGATCGGTGCGGCAACCGTGCTGATCAAGTTGCTCGGCCGCGACGCCGAGTCAAACGTGCTCGAATCGGGGATCTCGGTCGTCGAACGACTGAGATTGGCGGTGAGCGTTTACGGCCTGAATCTCAAGTCGCTCTTCTGGCCTTCGGAGCTGGCATTCCACTACTCGCGGGTCAAGGCGGACAGCTTTCTGGATCCGACGTTTCTTTTCGGCGTCCTTTGCGTCGGAGCAACGTGCGCGACCCTGTGGACGTTGCGATGGAAGAGGATGCTTGTGTTCGGACTTGCGTGGTTTGTCCTGGCCCTGGGCCCAAGCGCCCAGATCATGACTCACCATGTTCACCGCGCCGACCGCTTTCTTTACCTTCCGCTTGTGGGCCTGGCCGTCTTCATCGCCATCGCGTTCAGGTCGCTCAACGCCATGTTGAAGAATCGAGCGGCGTTGATTGGCGTCGTCGCCTTGGCCATCGCAGTCATCTTGACGCTTGACGTGCGCAGCACGCGTCAGGTGCAAACGTGGCGCGACAGCCTCGCCCTTTGGGAAAACTGCGTCAAGGTCTGCCCCGACAACTCGGTCGCTCAGGATCTCCTGGCAAGGCAACTCATCAAGATTGGAGACGCCGAAGGCGCCCGGGAGCACGCCCTGCGTTCCCTGGAACTCGACATGGTCGACAACCATGCCGCCTTGTGCAGCCGCGCAATGAAACTGCTCGCCTCCCCAAACACTGGTCAATCCGGCCGCGAGGAGGCGTTACGGCTCGCCCAGCGCGCTTGCGAGCTAACCGAAGGAACAAGCTCCAAGTATCTCCAGGTTCTGGCCATGGCCTATCTGGCGACCGGCCAGCGGGACTCGGCCCTGGCGGCCGCCGAGAAGGCCGCCCAAGTCGCCGATCAATCCGGCGCCCCGGATCTTGCCGGCGCGATCCGCCAATGGATCCAAGATCTGCCTGAAGACCCCGACGTCTTCCCCCAAGACCCCACAAAACCCGGGCCGTAACACGATGTCGCTAGCGTTCGTGCCGGATCACCCTCCGTGCAAACCACGTGGCGAGAACCGGTAGGGCCACGGACAACGTTAGGGCAACCGGCAGATGGGCCCAATTGCCCAGGGCCGAATAGGCGGCCGCGATCGCCAGATTCGTCAACGCCACCGGCAACAGGAACCGGCGCCATGGCAGATCCGTTGCTCCGAACAGGAGCACGGCCGCCTCCGCGAAGATGGGAACGGGACGCGTCACAATGAGAACGGCGCTGCCCATCCGCTCGGTGAGGCGATCGATTCTCGCGAGATCCTCAGGAGACGTCCAACGCTGCACGAGAGGGCGTCCCGCAACCCGCGCCAACCCAAAACCGAGCAACGCCCCCAGGGTGAGGCCCACAAACGACGCGAGGGTCCCCAGTCCAAAGCCAAGCACCTCCCCTCCCAAGGTGCTCAACACGCTCGAAGGGATCGGCAGCAAGACGTCGGTGCTCAGCAAACCGACCACCGCCAGAAACGCCGTCCCGGGATCGACCACACCATGAACGGTCTTTTCGAGCCAGCTTTCAAGCCTGGGCCCGAAGGCGAGAAACGGAAGCACCGGCACGGCCAGGGCCGTGGCAATCAGAAAAATGGGAACCAGGAGGCGTCGCATGATCTAAGGCGAGGTTCATGGCAGACGAAAGGAAGACAGACACCCATTCTGGGCACGCCCCCCATCGCTGACAAGGCCAGCCTCGACGTGCTCAGGCAGCCGGACAAAAAGAATCTACCAGTTCGATCCACAAAATGTGCGATGGAAGGTCCCGGGGCTTGTAGCCCATGCGTTTGATCAACGCTTGTCGCACACTCGCGGCGGTCATGCGCGTGTACGCAAAAGCGGACTGAAACTTGGGATCGGCTTGACTTTGTGGATCTACCAGAGAACGGATATCTGCTTCCAGTTGAGGCAGCCGATCCTCTGTCTTGGGCCGGCCGAGGGCCTTGATGGACCGATCGACAGAGATCTCGGAGATCGCAGCCGTCCCCTGCCTTTCCAGAAGCCCCTTCTGAACGGCCTCTCGCCCCCAACCGAAGACGGTTTCCGCTCGGCGTGCACTACCGCCCAGATAGTCCACGGAAACCTTTGCCTGAAAGGCTCGCTTCTGTCGGCCTCGCAGCTTTTCTGCCGCATCTCTGATCGTGGCTACGAAATCGTCAGCCAGCATGGCATCCCCCTCCATGGAACCGCAAACGAACTCTCCCCGTCGACCAGAAAGGACAATCTCAATCCCGAATCAATGGGCAGACCAGTTTCGCAGGCTCCAACGCCGCTTCCAGGACAGAAAGAAGCCGCCGCCGTTGGAAAGAGTCTCTCCTCACCAGCAACTACGCGTTTCCCTCTTTCCAACGGCGGCGGCTTCTTTCTATCCTGGTAGGTCTGACTGGTAGATTCTTTTTGTCCGGCTGCCTCAGAAGCTACGCCACCTGAATTCTGTCGATCACGTCGACCACTCCCGCCACGTTGCGGAAGCAACTGATGCATAATTGCCGCTGGTAGAACGAAGCAACCTGCCCCCGCAACGTCACCTCGCCCCGGTCGGAGCGAACCTCGATTCCCCGAAGGGCCGGGATCTTGTGCCCGAGCAGGTAATCCGCGATGCGCTGCTCCAGATCGGCATCTTCAACGGCGGGCGGACATTCGGAAAAAGTAACCATCATCAACAACCCCTTGTCGTTGGCACGCACACGAGCCCGGGATTGCCCTTGTTGGCCGGACCTTGTCACGATGCCACGTATTCCTTTCTTGACGGCGATGTTCTGTAGCAAGTGGCGTGCCGCTTGCGAGACAGCCGGGGATCCGGAAGGACGAAGGGTTGCGGAAGTCGCTTCGTGAAAGCAAGTTGGCGTTGGTGCAACAGAATTTTCGGATTCCGCTGCTGGAGTGGTTGATGGCGTTGCGAGCAGGGCGTGCCCGCTGTTACAGCAGGCAGACCGTACGAAAGTGGGGGAAGAAGTAAGGCTGGAGGCTAGAGACTGTAGGCTGTAGCTTCTGACGCAATGTGGATTGCCAAGGAAAGCCAATTCTGATGCGGTAAGAGCCCTTGTTTTGCAGCCCTCTAGCCTCCAGCCTACAGCCTACAGTCTCCAGCCTCTCCTGTCTCGTACTTCTGGAGCTTGCGGTCCAGCGTGGAGCGGTTGATTCCGAGAATGCGGGCCGTTTCCCGTTTGTTCCACTTGGTCCGTTCAAGCGTCTTGAGAATGTGACGTCGCTCCAGTTCGTCGAGAGAGACCGGTGCGGGATCGTCTTCAGACAAGTCGGGGGCGGCTGGGCGAACGAGGGGAGAGAACAAGAGTTCGGCGGCAGTGATTCGCAGCCCCCCGTGAAGTACCACCGCTCGTTCAATCACGTTTCGGAGTTCCCGCACGTTCCCGGGCCAGGAATAAGCGCAGAGTTTGTCGACGGCGTCCTGAGCCAGTTCCATGGGCGGCCGACCAAGCCGGCGACAAGCCCGGTCAAGAAGATGCCGAGCCAGGAGCGGCACGTCCTCGGCGTGCTCCGAGAGCGGGGGGGCATAGATCTCGATCACCTGGAGCCTGTAAAGCAGATCGCGGCGGAATTCGCCGGCCTCCACGGCCTCTTCCAGGTTGCGGTTCGTGGCCGCCACAATTCGAACGTCCACCTGGATGGCTGTGTGACCGCCCACTCGCTCGAAGCTCTGCCCTTCCAGAACGCGGAGGAATTTTGCCTGGATCGAAGGCGACATCTCGCCCACCTCATCCAGAAACAAAGTCCCGCCGCTGGCCTGCTCGAACTTGCCGGCCTTGCGCTGCGTGGCCCCCGTGAAGGCGCCCTTTTCGTGGCCAAACAGTTCGCTTTCCAACAGCGTCTCCGTCAACGCGGCGCAATTCACGCAGACGAAGGGGCCCTCCCGCCGGTTGCTGTTGAAATGGACGGCCCGGCTGACCAACTCCTTGCCCACACCGCTCTCGCCCCGAATGAGGACCGTCGCGTCGGACGCTGCCACCCGGGCGATAGAATCGCGAAGCTCGCGCATGGGGCGACTGTCGCCCACAAGGTCGCTCTCGATTTCCAGCAAGTGGGAAAGCGACTTGTTCTGGTCTTCCGCGCGCCGAAGGCTGGCCGTCAACGATTCCTTCTGGTTCAGCCCGGCGAGAATCCTCGCAAGGTGGTCTCCCACTGCCAGGGCCAGTTCGAGGGCCTCACCGTTCAGTTGGCGCCGTCCATGGCGGCAGTAGACATGGAGAACACCATGAATGAGCCCCTCGTGTCGAAGGGGAACACAGAGAACGCTCGTGGCTGCGATATCATGAAGCGATTCCAGGTCCGTTGCAGGCCCGGACGCGGCGAGGTCACGTGCGAGGATGCCTTCCCCAGCCTGAAGCACCGAGGTGGAAAGCCGCGAGGAAACACGGCGATAGGGCAACGTTTCAGGCGCACGGTAAGCCACAACGCGAAGATTGGCCGGGTTCGTGCGATCCTCCACGTCCTCGGGAAAGAGCAGAACGGCGCCAATGTCGGCATCGATGGCTGGAAGGAGGCCGTCCAGAACCGTCTCGCCGGCCTGCCTCGCGTCCGACGCGGACAACATTCCGGCGATCAGGCGATAGAGCGTTACAAACGTCCCTCCCATGGAGACGCCGCTGCCACTCTCTTCCTCCCGGTCACCGTCCGAAGCAAATCGCGTCACCGATTTCCGGTCCAGAATCACCGATTTCGAGTCCGTGCTCGATAGGGTCAGATCCTCGACTTCCCCATCCAGCCGCGTGGTGGAACTGATACTTGCCGTGGGCTCGTCCATCGAGCGGGACAACTCGCAGGTGAACAGCAGGTCGGTCGCCCCCAGACGAACAATCGCCCCTTCGTCCAGTGACGTCGTATTCGCGACCAGCGTCCCGTTGACCGTGGTGCCGTTGCTGCTTCCCAGATCACGGATATACCACTTGTCGCCCTCGCTGAATACGGCACAGTGAGTGCGACTGCAGCGTTCGTCGGAGAGGACGATCTGGTTGCTCGGGTCTCGCCCGACCGTCATCACGGCTCCGCTTGGGGCGAGACGATAAATCTCTCGCCAAACGGGACCTTTCCGCACCACGAGATAGGAATCAAGGGGAGGGGACGGGGCAAGTTGATGGTCGAGATCCGACATGGCCAGCAGCAGACGCGACGAGCGGGACAGGGAAGGAAACAGGGTAATGACTACCCCTGATTCTACTGCTTGCCGAGTTCGATGGTAACCTTCTGGATTGTGCCCTCGAAAGTTTGGGGACCTTCATAGGGACCAACGGGGTCGTTGCCATCGCTGCCCACGGTCAATCCGTCCACGGGAGTCGCGATGGCGCCTGGCGTCTCGGCCTTGGCCACCTCCTGCCCGTCTACGCGAAGGACCATGCTGCCGGAAGCATCGACGGCAGCCTCCACAGTGCAGGCGCCGTCGGGCAGGCGAGCCTGGCCGGCAATCGTGAGCAGTTTCCCCCGAAAACGTGCACTGAAGGCCGGCTTCCCTTCCTGGACGTAGAGCGAATAGCCGTGGGCCACTCCTCCCTGGGCAGCGATCACTCCGTCGCCGCACGCCGTGAGCGCCGCCTTGACCGTAAATGACTTGTCGGCGGTTTGAGGAGCGGACTGCTTCTCGAGACTGGCGCCGCTCTTGAGCACGAACTTCTTCTTCTGGTTGCTCCTGCCCCAGGGCCAGGGCTTGGCCTTGGCGTGGAGAGCATAGGCTTCCCACGCCTCGGCCATCTGTTGTACGCGCCCAGGCATCTCGGCCGCCAGGTCGTGCAGTTCCGTGCGGTCCGCTTCCATGTCGTAGAGTTCCCACGGGGTCGTATCGCCGGAACCCATGTTGCCCTTGCGGACGATCTTCCATTTGCCGTCGCGGAGGGCGCAGTTGGCTTCATGTTCCCAGAAGATGGGCTTCTTTCGGCCGAGCTCCTGGCCCGAGAAGGCCGGGCGGAGGCTGACACCTTCCAGGGGCGTGATCGTCTCGCCGTGATATTCGGCCGGGTAGTCCACTCCTCCAAGGTCGACGCAGGTGGCCATGATGTCGATGAGGTGACCCGGCTGCGTCTCCAGCATGCCCCAGCGATCCTGGGCGATGCCCTTGGGCCAGTGGGCGATGAGCGGCGTGGAAATGCCGCCTTCGTGAACCCAGTGCTTGTACTCGCGGAACGGCGTGTTCGACGCATTGGCCCAGGAGAGTCCGTAGCCCAGGTAGGTGTCGGCCGGACCGGGCATCACGCCCCTGCCCTGGCGGATCGGTTTGCCGTCGCGAGTCCGCTTCGGAATCATGTCGTACTGCAACTCACCGGGCTGCATGGGCTCGATCGTGTCTGGATCGGCCTTGTAGGTGATCTCGTCGCCCCGGCCCATGCCCTCAGCGCAGCCGCCGTTGTCCTGCAAAAAGAAGATCAGCGTGTTGTCATAGCGTCCCGTGTCTTCCAGGGCCCCCACGATCTGCCCGATTCCCTGATCCATGCAGTCGATCATGGAGGCATAGACCTGCATGAGGGCGCTTTCCCACTCCTTGTCGGTTGCATCTTCCCAGGCCGGCGACTTGATGTCGCGCGGTGTCATCTCCCAACGGGGATCGATCAGCCCGAGTTCCTTGACCCGCTCATACCGCGCCGCGCGAATGGCATCCCAACCGCAGTCGTAAACGCCTTCGTACTTCTTCATGTTCTTCGGCCGGGCGTGCATGGGCCAGTGGGCGGCCGTGAAGGCCACATACATGAAGAACGGCTCTTCCCCGTGGTCGCGGGCATGATCCCGAACGAACTGCGACGCATTGGCGGCGATCGCATCGGTGTAGAAGAAGTCGGGTGAGTCGGGCGGAATCAACTCGTTGTCGCGGGTGAGCGAGTTGGGATCGTAGAAGCTGCCCGCGCCGTGGATCGTTCCGAAGAAGCGGTCGAAGCCCCGCTGAAGCGGCCAGTTGAATTTCTCATTCTCGCCGTTGGGGCGAGTCTCCTTGGTGACGTGCCACTTCCCCGTCGCATAGGTCCGGTAGCCGCCAAGCCGCATGGCCTCGCCAATCGTCAGGCAGTGCCGGTTCAGGCCGGTCGTATAGCCAGGGAGCCCCTTGTCGCCAAGCATGTGGCCGATGCCCGCCTGGTGCGAGTACAGACCCGTCAGCAGGGAACCTCGCGTGGGACAACAGCGCCCCGTATTGTAGAACTGGGTGAAACGCAGCCCCTCCTTGGCCAACCCGTCGAGAACGGGCGTGCGGATCTCGCCGCCGTAGCAGCCGATGTCCGAAAAGCCCATATCGTCGGACATAATGAGGACGATATTGGGCCGATCGTCCGCATTGAGCGGCGCGGTGGCCACGAGACAAACGGCAAGGCAAAGGGCGGCAACGAGACGGTTCATGGCGTGAAACTCCAGCTTGCGATCACAACATCGCTCCGTAAGGATTTAGAGCCGATACGAACATGCGGCATATGCAGGCGGTTTCCGCCCGTGGGAGGCATATATTTTCGGATAGGCTCTTATTGAATGCAAACCTCCATCGTAATGCGTGCCGGATGGGGATGCCAGAAGCCTAGGGCGAGGCAGGAACCCGCAGGGGAATGGTGGTGGTCGCTGATACCCCGAACTCCTTGCGTGACTGCCGGTTACGGCCGTTTACCGCGGAGAAGCGACAGCGTCGGCAAAAAAAAAGAGCCAACGGCTCTCCGCCACGTAGTGGCGACATGTGATTAGCCTCACGGTGGAGCGCAGCGGAACCCCTGGATCCAAGTCTTCGGGATCGATGCCGCGTAGCGGCATGACAATCGGCTTGCCCTCCTGAGTAGACATTATCTCCCCTCACGGATACACTACACCGGTGCGATCGTGTCCCTTCCCATGGCACCGCACAACATCGGGGGGGCGTCATGCCGAATACCTACACCCAATTGCTATTTCACGTCATTTTCTCGACGAAGGCTCGTCAGCGAACGTTGCCTGACGACTATCGAGAACTACTCTATCGTTATATCTGGGGAATTCACAAGAATCTCAAATGCCACCTGTATCGCATCGGAGGGATGGACGATCACGTTCACATTCTCACCGCGATTCCGACGATCTTGCCTGTGGCCAATTACGTAAGGGAGGTGAAAACCGGCAGCAGTCGTTGGCTGAAGGCTCAGGCGGAATTCCGCCGCTTCGAGGGCTGGCAGGATGGATACGGTGCGTTCACCGTATCGTTCTGCGGGAAGGATTCGATCATCGCTTATATCAAGAGCCAGGGTGAACATCACCGCACGGAGTCGCTGCTCGATGAATATCGGCGGATACTCCGCGAAAACGGCATTGCATTCGACGAACGATACCTGGCGTGAAATCCAGTCAAGCCGCTACGCGGCATCGATGCCGAGACCTTGAATCCAGGGGTTCCGCTACGCTCCACCCCTGGCTACTCACGTGACGCCACTACGTGGCAGACTAGTTCACGCCAACTCAAGAGGCAGCATGTTGTGGCAAACGCAAAGTCTCCCCTCTCTCTACGCATCTTGCAGTACACAACCCTTGCTCTGCTTGCCCTGTTGGTCTTGCTGGCGGGGCTCATGGCACCGGAGTTGTGGAATTCTGCCAAAAAGCCGCGTCACGAAGCAATCGCACCTTTCGTTCTTCGAGCCTCGGCTCCCGTGGCTGTCGATATCACCTACCGCCCGACGACGATCGAGAAGTACAGCGACCGCGTATTCGGCGCGAGCGGACCGGCGGAGTACACGTTCACGAACCTCACAACGGCCCCCATCCGGATCGCTTTCCCACCCGTTCGGGTTTTCGGCTTCTCTGAGGACAGCCTCTCAATGGGAAAGGAATGCCCGAAGTTCGCCCAGGAGTCCCGCGTCGTCGAAATTCCAGTCGGCGAGTCCGTGTCGTTTGAAGATCAACAAGACTTCACGGCAACCGAAGCTTTCCTGGATGGAGGAATGGGCTGGATCGCGTTTGTGTTCAGTCGTCCAGCGGACGCCGAAACCGACGAAGACTATTGCGTCGGCACGGTGTTTGCGAAATACGCGGTCCAAACGGAGCAGGGAAGCGGCGCGAGGGACGTCTCGACAAAAGGCGAGATCGAATTCCTGCGCGGGAGCCACAATCTCGGGAAACGGGAGGATTGAGTCTGTGTGGGAAGGCGAGATCCACCCGTGGTAGCGTGGCGATGTCATGCCGCTACGCGGCATCGATACCGAGATCTTGAATCCAGGGGTTCCGCTACGCTCCACCCCTGGCTACTCACGTGACGCCACTACGTGGCGGATCGTCACTTGGTGATGAGCAACGATGACAACGCTCCCTCTCTACTCTGGCGCCTTCCCGAGGGGCCAGAGTTCCCAGCGGCGGACGAAGAGTTCGGCTAGCTCCGTCTGGAAGGTCAGCTTGCCGGCCTGGGGAACGGCGTCGTAGCCGTGGTTGACGACGGCGCCGTTCACCTTGACGGTGATCTCGCCGCCGTCGCAGATCACGTCCATGCGGGTCCACTCGCCCACGGGGCTGTCCTTGTCCTCCGGACCGCGGATGCCGATCTCGTCTTTCCAGTCGGGATCCCGGCCCCACCAGTTGATCCGTCCGCTGGTGAAGACCTTGGGCTCGCCGTCCTTGTTCCACACGGTTTCGCCGTCGCGATCCTTGACGACCTTGGCGGTGAGCGAAAGAGGAATCGGGTTGCCCTTCTCGTCCTTGCCGGGCACGACGAGCACGTCACCCACGCCGCCCTCGATGATCTGGGCCTCGATGCACGCCATCCAGATGCCGCTGTAGGCGCCGTCGGGACCCGTGCAATGAACCAGCGCGCCGGAGTCCCGGGCGGACTTCTCTCGCTTGCCCCAGGTGCGCTTACCCCATTTGAATTCGCAGATCATGTGGTAGTTGGCGTACTCCTTCTGCGTGCAGATACCGCCGAATCCGTCTCCCGAGATGTGGAGCAGCCCGTCTTTGACCGTGAAGATCTTCCGCGGGTCCTCGTACTTTGTGTCGCTCATAAAGACGTAGAGCCCGCTGAGATCCTTGCCGTTGAAGAGCTTGATCACGTCATCGGCGGGGACGATGGGCTTGGCTTTCTCAGCGGCCAGGGCGAGGGATGACGCAGCGGCGACAGCGAGGCTGAGGGCAAGGAGTGTGGTGCGACGGAATGGGGGCATCATGGGCGGGTTCTCTTGGGGCGGATTCAGGCTGTTGATGGCTCCAGCATAGCAGCGGGGAATCGAAAAGCAAATTCGCCAGAGTGGCCGTCACGCTCCGTCGTTATGAACGCCGTGCGCAGCCGTTTCCCCCTGACTCCTGAACCCCAACAACCACCAGCTCCGCAAGCCCCTCCCCGGCCCTCCCCCTCGCTCGCAAGCTCGCTGGGGAGGGAGTTCTTCTGCTCACGCCAGTTCGGCCATGGCGTCGCGGAGAAAGCGGTTGACCTCGTCGGCGTGGGTCATGGGCAGGACGTGGCCGCCGTGGGGGACCAGCACGTCGGGCGAGGTAAGCGTGTGGGGCAGGACGTGGTCGCGATCGCCGTGGATCTGCCGGATGGGGATCTGCCGGCAGTCTTCGTGTGGCTTCCAACGAAGCAGGGCCATGGAAGCCCATCGCAGGAAGTGGCGATCGGCGTCGGCCAACTGGCGGAGCAGGTTCCGGGGGACCGGGCCGAGCAAGGGGCCGGCCACCGCCAGGGCGAACCGGGCGGCCAGCACGGGCACACCGCCGCTGCCGGGAGGCAGGAGCAGGGCAACCGGTTTCAGAACTCGCGCACGACGAGGCAGCTCGCGAGGTGAGCGCACGCTCGCAATCAGAAGGCACCCGCGGCAATCGAGATGGCGTGCCATTTCCAGGGCGATCATGCCGCCCAACGACACACCGCCCACGAAGCACGGCCCGCCGGGGTCCACGTGCTTCGCCATTCTTTGGGCATACCGCGGAAGATCGTCTCCCGGCTGAGGATCGATCCAGCCGGGCAGCAGCAACCTGGCGAACTCATCGCGCTGCCGCCGAAACACCCGCTCGTCGGCCCCCATTCCCGACAGCAGAATCAGCGGCAGGTCGCTAGTCATATCTATTTGCGGTGACGGATCTTAGAACGCATACGACGCTTCTTGCGACCGATCTTCCGACGACCCTTTCCAGACTTTTTCGTTCCCACGCAATCCTCCTTTTGTAGTTCTCGATCAAAAGGACCGACTCGATGAAATCATGACCCTCTCGACTTGGTCGGAAAACCAAATCGAGCGCAGTCGGGTAATATAGCACAAATGTCCCCTCACTGACAACCGGGGGGACGCCACCCATGCCCCAGGTGGAGGCGGGTCATTCTATGCAGGGGGGGGGCTCCTTGTCCAAGGCCTGGAAACCGAGGACGGGACCGTCAGCCCTCTTATTTCCGTCCTGCACTTCGTTCGGGGGTCCGGCCGGGTATGGCAATCAAACTGAGGGATGCATCACCGTCGCGCACGACAAGGCGACTTCCTCCCGGTGCAAATGCGATCGGGCCGTTGCCCGAGATTCTGGATGCTTCTTTGAGTGAGGCGGCATCCCAGAAGACCACGGAACGATCCCCGCCGGCCGTTGCGAGGAGCGTCCCGTCGGGCGAGTAGCACACTTGCGCGACGAAGTTGCCGTTGTCGTGAGCGATTGTGGCGATGGGTTCCCAGTTCGTCGCGTCCCACAGTTTGACGGCGCCGACCCCGGCTCGGTTGCCCGGAATGACCTGTTCGCCAAAGGCTGCCGCAATCTTCTGGCCGTCCGGAGAAAACGCCACGGATTCGACGGAGGGCATCGGCTCGTACTCACGTTCCTGGCCACGTTGACGCATCGCAGATTCAGCCTGCTCCTTCGCCGCTCGAACGACTTCCGGGCAGCGGAGGGTGGCAATAAGAGTTCCCTCATGAATGCTCCAGATCCGAACGCTTCCGTCCATGCTCCCGGTCGCGAGCAAGCTTCCATAGGGCACTGGAGATCAGCGGTGTCTTCATGGCTGGGTACCTGTCCGATGAACCACCTGGGGCGGGTGGGCCGAATCATGTTCCGTGCGCGAGCGAAGACCATCAACTGCGCACGCCGCCCAAGAATACCCCCGCCGACGGGGTAGATTCTAGCACATAATGGAGTGTAGGTGCAACGGTCTAGGTGGCGGAATGAGCCGGAAAAATGGTCTGTTTGAGCTGTGTGTGGTAGACTCAGATATTGGAGTTGGACGGTTCCTGGATGGGAATCGCTAGTCTCGTGCGGCGACGCAGCACCTATTTGTTCAGTCGGCAACTGAGCGGCTTTGGGAGAATAGTGATGGCGAGGATCGGCAGTGTCTGCGTGGCTCTTCTGGTGATTTGCCTGATTGGGCCATCCTTCGCGCTGGGGCAGACCACGAGCGAGAATTCGGGCTCGAGCGCGATTCGGGAGCGGATACGGAGCCGGATGAAATCCGGGTCCAATCCGGGGGCCGCCGCCGATGAAAAGGTGGGCGGGATCTCGGGCGACGAACGGTTCTTGCGAGAATCGCGGGACGCCACCGATTTCGTCGGGGCGGGACCGCGCGAGGGCGGGTTCGTCGGTGGCCAGTCCGTGGCCGGCGAAGCCGATATCCGATCGGCCATCGAAGGCCAACTGGTCCGTCAGGCCGTCGACCCGGCCATCAACCGGATGCGGAATGCACCGCAGCTTTCTTCAGGGATGTACGCGCCCCGGTTGCGTCTGGGGTTCGCGCCTACCACGATTCCTCTTCCGGCCATTGAGGCGGAAGTGTCTGAGCGGTTGTCGCTGTCGCCAACGATTCATTCGCCCAAGCCCCTTGAAGTGTCGATGGCCGGGCGGACGGCCACGCTCCACGGGACGGTTGCATCCGAACACGAGAAGAAACTCGCCGGTTTAATGCTTCTCTTCGAGCCTGGAATTTCGAAAGTGGAGAATCAACTGGCGGTTGCACCGCTCCCTGAGAATTCAGAGAAGGCCCCGGCGCAGCCGGCGTCTGGACCGGCACGCTCGCCGGAGTCGCCGTAGGAGCCGGCGTCAGGCCAGGCGCAAGTGTCGATCCCAGCGTGGCTGGCTGATTTCCGGGGGTATAGGGCGAAGGCGACTCGCTGATCTGGCGCGTGAAGTCGGGCGAGAGGTTGATCGTGGCCGTGGTAAGCCCCGATTGGGTCGGTTGTTCCACCCCAGGATCGCCTCGCACACCTTCCACATAGGCCACCTGCCGGACGGTTCCGTTGGCATCTTTGGTGTACTGGTGGGCTTCGTAGCGTTGCACGAGCGGACTCGTCGGGTTCTCGTCGGCGGGGCGTCCGGGCAAGACGCACGTGGACGGCTTGCTCAACACCTTGGCGCCCACCTTCGGATCGAAGCGGGCAATGATGGTCAATTGCTTCTGGACTCCTCCCACCTCGTCGACGGGCAACCAGAAGCTGTACGAGTGCCCCAGGTCCGATTCGCTGTAGTGCTTCTGGAAGGTCTCGGTGGGGAAGACGAACTTGTGGATCGGCTTCTCCTTCATAGGATCTTCGCAGCGGTCGTCAAAGAGGTAGACGGTCAGGCGCCCATCCACCTTGATCGGCTCTTCGCTCTCGTTGTTGTAGAACATGAACCGCCCGCCGAAGCCGCGTTTCGAGGGCTGCCCGGCCTGGTGCAGGATATCATCGGTCCACACGTCGACCATCCGGTTGGGAATTTGCACTTTGTCTTCCGATCCCGGCCACTTGGGCGCGTCGGGCAGGTCGAGGCTGGAACAGCCCGCCATTGCCAAAGCGAGGAGGGAAAGGAGGGAGAGCGATCGAACGAATGGGAGTTTGGACATGATCGAAAGCATCTCGCAAAGAGGCTCTGGCGAAATACGAGGTTTTTTTATGACCATGAAGGGCAACAGCATTAGGGCCACCCCTTCGGGGTTCACGTTGTTATGGTCTTGACGACCCAGGGTTGCGCAAGGTTCGCGGCGCTCACCTTGCTCCACCCCGGGCTGGTTTAGGGTCGTCCCTTCGGGACTGGCAGTCTAGCGCAACTCAACTTCTGGTTTGGACCTGGCGCATTCGGCCAGCACTGCTTGGCAAGCAAGCAGTGGCACACGAAAACCAAGCTGCGGTGGACTACTGGCAGGACAATGCGACTAATAGGTGCGGTACTGGCTGGGCACGGCGGCGGTTGCCGGCACGTTGTAGGGCGTGTTGTAGCTTGCCGGTGCGGAATAGGTCGGGTATTGTTGCGTCGGGGTGGCGGGCTGGCCGTAGGGAGCGACCGGCCCGTATTGCGTCGTGGCGCTGGTTGACGGAATCACGGGCACGGAGGATGAGTCCTGCGGCGCCGGCGTAGGTTGAGGAGTCTGGCTAGGAGCCTGGTTGAGCTTCTCCTGGAGCGTGGGCGGCTCAATCACGTTCAGCGAGTCCCAGTTGCCGTCGGCGGGCGGTTGGATCCCCTGGCCCATGGGATCGGCATCGGGATAGATGGCTTCGGCCGAACCATCGCTCAGGTCGCTGCCTTCCGCGATGTTGACCAGGCCCGTGTCGCCGTGCAATTCGTGGACGTCGGACAGGCACCAGTGCATTCGGGAGGCTTCGATCTGCTTCAGACGCTCGGCCTCTTCAGGGCCCTTGACCACATGGGGCGTGAGGATGATCAGCAGTTCGGCCCGCTTGCACGTCGTACCGTCGTAGCGGAAGAGGTTCCCGATGACGGGGATGTCGCCGAGCCAGGGCACACTGCGGTGGATGGCCGTCTCGCTCTGGGTGATCAGGCCGCCGATGGCGACGGTCTGGCCGCTGGCGGCGCTGACCGTGGTTTGGGCAAGGGTCACGCTGATGCTCGGCGAGCGGATCTCCGTGCCGTCCGAAACGGCGACGGGGATGCCCTCCGTGGTCGAGTCGAGTTCGGACTTCTCCGCGTCGACTTCCATGACGACCATGCCGTCGGGGCTGATCCGCGGAGTGACGCCGAGGATGAGGCCGATATCTTCCATTTCGATCGTGTTGACGAGCCCCTGGCTGCGGGCCGTGGACCCGGTGATGCGTGGAACGCGTTTGCCCACCTGGATGAAGGCCGGCTGGTTGTCGAGAGTCATGATCTGCGGTCGGCTGAGCACATCGAGGCGGCGGTTTTCCTTGAGGGCCCGAATCATGGCGCTCACGCTCTCGCTGCTGGCCGAAAGGACCAGGCCGCCGAAGCCCAGTTCGTTGTTCACACGCGCCGTGCCGAAGTTGGAAAGCGCCTGAGAACCGATGATGCTCGCCGTCGAGAGGGCGTTGTTGCTCGCCGTGTTGCCCATCGACGTGGCAGGGTCGCTGTTGAAGAGGAAACCGGGGGTATTGGTGGCGGCAACGATCTCTTGGGTGGTCACCTGGGACAGGCCCGTCTCCTGCGTCGTGGTCGTGATCGTTTCCAAATCGCTGATCAGGCTGCGGTCGAAGAGGACGGAGTCCTGGAGCCCCATTTCGATCCCGAATTCTTCCGTATCGTTCAGGGTGACCTCGGCGATCAGCACCTGGATCATCACCTGGGGCGGCTGCTCGTCAAGCTTCTCGATCAGATCCATGATGTCCTGGTAGTAGTCGGGCGCGGCGCTGATGATCAGCGAGTTGCTCACGGCCTCGGGAACGACGACCACTTCCTTTTCGATCTGCTCAAAGGCGCTGACCAGGCCGGGGGTTGCCTGCTGAATGGTACGTTGGCTGCGGAGGAATTCGTTGATCGACTCGGCCACGTCCAGGGCCGGCGCGTTCTTGAGCCGGTAGACTTCGTTGACTCGGGCCTGGACGTCCTCTTCATCGAGCCGGGTGAGCAGGGCTTCGATGATGGTCAGGTCGCCCTGGCTTCCGGTGGCGATGATGCTGTTGGTCCGGGTATCGACGGTGAAGCGAACGGGAACGAGGGAACTTTCGCCTTCGGCCCCGGGCAGTTGTGGACGGGTCCCGGTGGTGGCGGCCGACGGCAAGAGGCCCTGGAGCATCGTGGCCATCGAGGTGGCGTCGCCGTTGCGGATCCGGAAGACCTTGATCTGGGCCACGGCCGACGGCGAATCGAGATGATTGATCAGCGCGGCGACCAGTTCCATGCTCTCCGCGGGAGCGGAGACCACCAACGTGTTCGTTCGCATATCGGGCGTGATCTGCACGTCGTCGAGGACCCCGGAGCGGATGAGCTTCTGGCCTTCCACGTCGAACAGTTCCAGGGCCGCCGAACGCTGCGTGCCCATGCCGCCCGCGGCCGCACTGATGGCCTGCTGGAGAGTCATGGCCAGATCGTTGGCCAGGGAGTGCTGCAATTTGAACATGCGGGCCTGCGCTACGGGGCCCGGGTCGGGCACGTCGAGCCGCTGAATGAGCATTTCGACTTCGGCCATGTCGGTGGGAGCCGCACGGACGATGAGCGCGTTGAGCCGCATGTCGGGGGTGAGTTGGACTTGCGGTCCCAGCCCGCCCCGATTGGCAAGGCTCTGCTGGACCGTGGCGCCGACCGTGGCAACGGCCGCGTGCTTGAGTGTGAAGATGCGGAACTGGCTGTTGGGCTCGACGGGCTGGTCGAGTTTCCAGATCAGATCCTTGACCGCCTTGACCGCCTCGCCCCAACCGATCAACAGAAGCGCGTTCGGCTTCGTCAGAGGCGTGACACTGATGCGGCCCTGACGACCGCCGAGTAGTTCCAGCGATACGCTGGTAACAACCTGAGAGATAGAAACGCCCTGAACGTGCTTGAGATGGTAAATCTCGATCTCGGGAACGGTTTCGGCGCTGATCCGCTCGATCTCTTCGATCATGCGGGTCACGTCGTCCACGTCGCTCTCGCGTCCGCGAAGGATGATCACGTCCAGGTCGGGAAGGACTTCGTATTCCACGTCGGGACCGGGCTGGGGCAGCCCGTCGATGGGCAACCGCCCCTTCTCCTCCGGTTCCTGCGCCCCGGAGTCGGCCGCCTCGGCATCCTGGGGCTGGAAGAGGTAGGCGACCAGTTCGATTCCCGCATTGCCGTAGTGGAAGCGGCCGCTCTGATCGGGCGACGGGGATCGGGGGCTGCTGTCGATCTCTGTGCCGCCCGAACGATAGGCTTCGACCGCCTGACGCACCTTCAAGGGATCGGCGCGGCGCACGGGAAGCACTCGGATCTTTCGTCCTGCCGGTGCTGCGGGGCTGTCGAGGGTGCGGATCAGGCGCGCCATCTGGCTGGTAAGCGACTGGACGCCGACGACGCGGATCCCGTTCCGGCTGCGATCGATGTGAAGCTCCACATGTTCGCCACCTTTGTCGGAGAGGACGTAGTCGGGCCAACCCGGTTCCTTGGCGGCCAGGGGCTCAAGACGTGTTCCGAGCAGGTCGCGCAAGCGGGCTTCGACCACTCCCACTTCCGCATTCTTCAGAATGACGAGTTCTTCCTTATGGGCTTCGCGGCTCGCCAGAGTCTGTCGAATGGCTTGTTCCGCCGGATTGACCTGCGGATTGGGGGCGACGACATTCGGCTTGGGCAGCGGGCGCGGTGTTTCGGAGGGAACCATCTGCGTGGCCGGAGCGGCCAGGAGCCGTGCAACCAGGCTGTGGATCGAGGGCGGCGCAAGAACCAGCAACTGGGGCGAACGAGGATCAATCGCCACGCGTACACCGAAAGTGGAAAAGGTCGTCCGAATCCGATCGGCCGTGGCCTGCAAACGACTTGCGTCGCAGGGATAGGTCTTCACAACAGGCTGTTCCACAGGGCCGCTCGCCTCGGGACGATCCGAGGAATCGATCAGTTGTTTGGCAATCTGGTGGACCTGTTCGGGCCCGCGCAGGAGGATCTGATTCGTCTGGCGATCGGCCATCAGGTGGGCGGTTGCCCCCAACCCTGGCAGAACATCGCGGAGCATCTGTTCGATTTCGGCCGCGGTCTTGTATTGAATGGGGTAGGCGCGATAGTCCGACGGCGACGGCGCTTGGGAAAGGGCCGCGCAGGCTGGACCGAGTGCGAGAAGGACCCACATCGCAACACCAACCAGGCGCGCACGGCGCGCCGGTTGCCTGGCATCGAGTGAATTGTTCACCGGATTGTCCCAATCAACATGACAAAATGACGAACGATCCGCCAATCGGCGCGCTCGATCAGCCCGAGAAAGTCCACGGGGCCGCAAACGAAGCGGCAGACGCCGCCTCTACCTCCGCGGAAAGGCCAATCAAGCGCCCATCGGTTGGGGGACGACGGCCTGCAAACCGTGCTGCCTTAAGGGTCAGGCACACACAGGAGGGCTTCGTCCGTCGGGAAAGGCGGCCGGATGCTAGAGATTTGTCCCGCGTCGTTCAAGATCAGTTCTCCCCCAAACGACGGCGTTCGCACGCCAATTGCAGCCCCGACTGTGAAAATAGGAGACGTGAAGAAGGCGGGGTGCTGACAAGAGCAAGAAAGGGAGCTCCCGGCAATCTGCTGAAAATGCCTGATAAGACGCAGCCATTTCTGTTGCGCCATTTTGTGTCGCCGCGCTGCCCGGGCTTTCGAAAGATCGCTGTGCGCCGGAGTCCACGGGCTTACGCCGCGTGGCCACAAGTGTTTCGTCGCGCTGCGCGGACTTGCTGCCCGGAAAAGCCCGCGCAGCGCGGCGACACAACGGCGTCCACCAGTCATGTCTGCCATTTGTTACCGTTTGCAGGCACACGTCTGGCCAGTGCGCTGAACCAATTTCTCCCTTTGAGTTACTCGAAGTTGGCTTCCACTTCGAGTGTCGCTCCGAAGTTAATCTTCCCTACCGCCAGATCAGGCCTCCCGACTTGGCGGAAAACGACCTCGTGCTCGCCCGGCGACAGGTTGGGCACCGTGACCGGGGTCCGATAAGGGACGCCGTCCGGGCTGGCAAGGACCTGTCCGTCAACGAGGATTTCTGCGCCGAGAGGGTAGCTGATGAAACTGACGGCAACCCCGTCTGTTTGGCTATATAGGCTGGCAGGGAGCCCCAACTTCTGACGCTCTCGCGCTCTGTCGAGAAGGGATCCCACGAAGACGCCGAACGCCACCAGCAGAGCTCCCAGGATCAGCACGCGGACGCCCGGTCGTTGGCGCCACGGTGCTTCGGCCTGATCAAACAGGTTCTCGAGGAGAGTGGCCATGGCTTGGGCGTTGGCGGGCCGGTCCTCCGCTTCGCGCTGACAGGCCGACAGGGCCAACCGATTCAGGGCGGCCAGTTCGCGATCGGCGCGGATCGTCTGGGCGCGGCCGGCCAGGGTGGGGAAACGTCGAGCCGGCAGACCGGTGAGCATTTCGTAGATCACCAGGCCGGCGGCATAGACGTCGGCGCGGGTGTCCATGCGCCCGTCGGGAGGCATGTAGGTTTCGGTGCCGATTCGAGAGACGGCCCCGTGGCTCTCGGTCAACAGCCCGAAGTCGGCCAGTTTGAGGGAACCGTCCACGAACAGGCAATTGGCGGGCTTGACGTCGCGGTGGACCATCCCCGCTTCGTGCAGGGCGCCGAGCCCTTCCAGCAACTCCTCCGTCAGACGCCAGCACTCCTCGGCCGCGAGAGGGCCCTGGGCGAGAAGGCTCTCCAGGGTGGCGGGCCGGTAGGTCTCCGGATCGTCGGGCCGTCCGCCTTTCACATCGTCGGCCGGCTCCATCACGTAGAACAGGTGCTTCTCCGTCCGCCCCACGTGGTGGATATCGAGCAGGTTGGGATGCTTCTGGCGGACATTGGCTTCCAGACGGGTGAGCGACGTGATCTCCCGGCCGGCCGGATCGACGTTGCCCGCCGAGTGCAAGGGAACCACTTTGATCGCTCGAAGATGTCCCGTGGCACGATTCCGAGCCAGCCACACCTCGCCGAACCCACCCTGACCAATCCGACGGAGCAGATCGAAATCGGGGATCTCAGGAGATTCAAAGGACAGGAGCGACATGCGAAATCGTAAATTCAATCAAGTAGTGGCTTGAATACAGAAGCAGAATACCACAGAGGGCCAGAGGAAGGTCTAGTCCAATGAAGAATGTCGAAAGTCAAATGTCGAAAGAATGACGAATGCCCCAAGACGCGAATGTCGTATCATGCACGACCTTCGTCATTTAGGCCTTCGGATTTGTTTCGTCATTTGATTTTCCTCATTCGTCATTTCTCTGTTGCTCCTTTCTTCTCTGTGCCTCTGTGCCTCCGTGAGAAATCCTTTGCTTGTTTCTGCTATTCTCCTGGCCTCTTTTCCATCCGATTCCGACCGGATTGTCCGATTCGCGTGGTCAGCGACCTTTCCACGGCAGGTTCCGGCTGGGCTTCGAGGGCCTTTCGGAGCCGAGCGGGAAGTTCGCCCCGCTCGCGATAGGAGGCGCCGAGTTGTTCCAGTCGCTGAGTGACTTTGCGCCGAGCGAGGTAAACGGCGTTGCGGGTCTGGCCGGTCAACCGGGCCACATCGGCGCCGGGCATCCCCTGGAGGGCCGACAATTCAAAGGCCTGAAAGGTGCGCGGGTTGAATTCCCGGCGGACTACGTCGAGGAGGACCACGAGAAGGGCTTCTTCAAAGGCGGAATTCCACGCCTGGTCGGGAGCGTCTTCACCGGCCTCCACTTCGAGCAGAGCCTCGGGGGCTTCTTCTCCGCCGAGCGCTCGGAGACGCTGAGCGGGACGGCGGCGGTGTTCGGCTACCTTGTTTCGAACCAGGGCCGCCAGCCAATCGCGGAAACGACCCCGGGCCGGATCGTAGTGGAACACATCCTGCGACTCGAAAACGGCCAGCATCACCTCTTGAACGATTTCCTCGGCCGTGTGGTCGGAGCAGCCCCGCCGCCGGGCGGCGCCGTAGAGGGCTCGCCAATAGCGATCGAAAAACTCGTCCCAGGCGAGGTGATCACTCCCCCGGCGGAGGCGTTCGAGCAGAACGGGTTGGGTGTCGTGGCCGTTGGCGTTCACACGGTCTCGTTGCGTTAAGTCGGGCATTCTGAGCACAGTTCAATCGGACCTATTCTATTTCTCCTCGGGAAATTCGCAAGAAACCCGGAAAGATTCGCCCCCGATGGCGCAAATAGATAGTAGCAGGCACGCTCCGCCGTGCCGCGGGCCAAAGTGACGGTGGCATCCCTGCCGCCGACCGCGATCCATCGCCCAAATACGTCTGCGCCGCCCACTCGCGGTGAAGAATGGCGGCGACGACGTTTTTTGGGAGTATGGCGAAGGCAGCATCACGGGAGGTTCGATGTGCGTCGAGACGCACCCTACGGCCCTGTTGCGCCCTTTCGTGTCGCCACGCTGCGCGGGCTTCAAGAAAACCGCTCTGCGCCAGAGTCCACGGGCTCACGCCCCGTGGCTACAGATGTTTCGTCGCGCTGCGCGGACTTGCTGCCAGGAAAAGCCCGCGCAGCGCGGCGATACGATAGTAGCCCCAGGCGTGAGCCTGGGGAAAGGTGGTAACAGAACAAACGAAAAGCCCGCGCAGCGCGGCGCCACAAGAACCAGGGCGTCCATCGGCGGTGGAAGCCATGTATTGTCGGTCGCAGATACCGATCAGTTCAGCGTTGTGAACAAGACACAGCAAAACAGCTAAATGACCTTGCACGATTCCAAGAATAGTAGCCATCACGCTCCGCCGTGATGAGCCCCGCCATCGACAGGCGGCCGTCTCCGGGAATCACGAAAGGTCATTTAGCACGCAATTCCCTGAGCCTCCCTGCCTTCCGAACTTTTTGACAGATCTCCCCGGCCCCTCGCTCGCTGGGGAGGGAGTAGTATACTGAACGAACAGCCCTACGAGGAAATTGATCATGAACACGGCAACTGTCTTTCTTCTCATGGCAAGCGTTCTGACGCCGCCGGTCCAGACATCGGCGGAGCGGTCGACGCGGATCTATGTGCGGACGATTCCGCCCGGGGCGAGCGTGGTGCTCGACGGCAAGGAACTGGGCACCACCGACGGGCTGTTTCTCGTTCCGCCCGGCGTGCGCACCATCACCCTGGAGATGGACGGCTACGACCCGAAGGCGGAGCGAGTCGACGTCCGCGAGGGCTGGATCACGCGGGTCGAGGTGCGGTTGGCGAGGAAGGGGGAGAGCTCACCTGAAGAAGCGGAGACGACGCGGCACCCAGCGGAATCGAGTGACTCCATGGAGTTGAATGTCGAGTGGGCCCTTCTGCATGTCGCGTCAAACGAGAGCGAGGGCGAGGCCCTGACTACGGAGCAGTTCATCGCAGTCCTTTGCCGTCTGGAAGAACCGGATGTCTACAAGATCCTGTTGCGCCCTCGTCCCGGGATAACTAAGGCAGAGTACCAGAAGGCGATCAGAAAAGGCTACGAATTGACCCACCGCTACGGTTTGTGGGCACTGATTACTCCCGGGGTCGAAGAAGGAACGGAAACTCGAGCGTTTCCTCCATTGGGAATGAGATACAGCACGTGGAGGATCAAGGACGACGGGAGCATGGAATTTGGAGAACGTCCGGCAACGATCGAGACAATTCGCGAGAACTTGGGCTCGCGGAATGCGGAAGAAGCAAAGAAGTTGGTTCTCCTGCTGGAGTGCCCGGCCGGTTCCCTGTACGAGAAATCGGAAAAGGCGATCGACCAGGCATTCGAGTGGCAGCGTGAGTTCGGCCTTGCCGGAATCGGGCTCGGAATCACCAGCGAGACGCGGGCGGGCCGACTGGAGGATCGCCGTGTCGTGAACTTGACGGGCCATGGTGACGGAACGCAAATGGAACTCACCGCACGTGTGGAAAAGAACTACAACGCCTATGCCCGGCAGACGTGGACTCCCTCGCGGGACGAGATTCCTGCCATACTGAAATCGCTGCCGAACTGTGAGCGAAGAGTCCTGGAAGTTGGATTCTCTGAAGAAGTGCCCCAGGATGCTTGCCAGGAACTCACGAAGCTTGCGGCGACTTGGGCCAATCAATTCGGCTTCTGGTACTGCTGCGATTTGGGCGGCGCGGCCGTCTTGCCTACCGGCAAAAGGGCCTGGACACCCTACTTGGTTCGTTGGGTTGTCCAGGATGCAGACAACATGACGTTCGAGGGCGATCCTGTGACTCTCGAGCAATTGCCCCAGCTTCTGAGAATGATCCCGAACCGTCATGCTACCGTTCTCGAACTGGGCTACGATTCCCGAATCAGCGTCCAGATGCGAAACGAGTACGTCGCCCGGGCCACGGTCTTCGCACATCAGTTCGGCTTCAAGTACGCCAGCGACATCGGCGAGCAGAAGTTGGGGAGCAAGGGATCGCCGACGTGGGAGGAGCCTTCTGCGGCAGTTTTCGCCCAATCGCCCGTTGCGAGGGCGAGGGAGACGACAGAAGCCACCCGCACGATCCACCTCCCCGACGCCGACACGAAGGATGCGGCCGTGGTGCTCGACCTGGCGAGCGGCGGGATGCTGAAGCTGCCGTGGAAAACGGAGCAAGAGGGCGACGCGAGGGATTTCACCCGACTCGGCAAGGGTGACCTGGGATTCGATTCGGAGTTGTTCTGCCTTCGCGGAGGCGAGGTTGAGACGGTCAAGGATGACGGCTCGGTTGAGCCGCTCCGTGTGACTGGCAGGAAGGACGACGCCAAGATCTATCGACTCCCGAACATCCCCTGCCAATTGATCGTCACCACGGCGGAGAAGCGGCACTTTGTGGTGAAAGTCCTTGAGAAGACGGCGAAAGGCGGCCTCAAGCTGGAATACCGCGAGAAGAAGGAGGCCGAGAAGGCCAAGCCGCCTGTCGAGTCGGCCGCGCCGGAAGGCTTTGAGCCCGAGCGGCGTTTGCGGATTTACGACGACGGATCGAAGGCCCCGTGCATGGTGGATCTCGACACGGGTCGGCTCTATCCGCGACCGGGGCGCGAGGATGCGAAAGAGATGTCCGCCGAGCAGTGGATGGCCAGCAAGGGAATCGACGCCGGATGCGAAACGAATCCCGGCGGCCCCGGGCTGTGGGGTATGGATATGATCGTGCTGCCGGTCGCGAACGACGCGTGGGAGAATCCCCGGGCGGCCGCCATCGAGAGCGAGTTGCGCGGCGGCAAGCCGGGCTCGCCGGCCATCATGAGCGCCCTGGGAGGATTGCCGCGGACGTTCTGGTTTGCCACGCGGGAGGGCGGCAAGGGGATTCTGCAGCTCATGTCGCAATTCAAGGACGACGAGGGCGAAGGGTTTGAAGTCAGGTACCGGCTGATTTCGCAGCCCAAGACGCCCGCCGAAGTGAAAGCCCAGGTGAAAGTGATCGAAACGGCCGTGGAGCTTTATTGTCTCGATACGGGCAGCTATCCCCGCCGGCTTGAAGAGCTTCTGACGCCGCCAAAAGAAGCGAAGGACGCCAAGGCCTGGTCCGGTCCCTATCTGAAGAGCCCAGATGGAAGCGTGCCGGTTGATCCGTGGGGAAATCCGTACCAGATCTTCTGGGGTGGGAAAGAGAAGGAACGGTTCCTTGGGATCGGTTCGTCGGGTCTGGACGGCAAGTTTGGCACGGAAGACGACCTGTTGAGCTTTGAGCCTGAGAAAGGGCAGACGCCAACACCGGCGCCCGAAGCGGATAAACAGACGCCAGAAGAGGCCGCCGAGAACGGGCCGGGTTCGGTCCTCGAACTGCGAATCTGTGCCAACGAGGAGGAGGCAAAGGCCTTTGAGAAGTCGGGCGGCAAGGATCTTGGCTGGTATGCCTCGGTCATGGAGGAGAAGAACCAGTTGATCACGCGGGAGGTCGACGGCCGCGCGGAGGTTCTGTTGTGGAAAACGGCGGACAAGTCGCTCGTGGCGGCCGGGCCGAAGGAAAAGCCGTGGCGGGTGATCAAGGTCAGTGTGATCGCCGAACCCGACAAGCCGGGGCGGATCGGCGTGGTGTTCGACGTGGAGGGAGGCCGGCGGATGCGCCAGTTGACCGCCGCCAACATCGATCGCCGGCTGGCCGTGCTGGTCGACGGGCGGGTTGTGGCGTGCCCCATCATTCACATGCCCATGGGAGAGCGGGTCGAGATCACCGGCAACTTCACGAAGGCCGACCTGAACCGGATCGCGACGGCCGTGCAGGCAGGGATGGAAGAGAAGGAGTAGCCACGTAGTGACATGATACGACTGGGTGGCACGCTCAGAGCGAAGCGATGGGCGTGGTGATATGGCCGTCCACGCCCATCGCTCGGGCTCTGAGCGTGCCACCCGTGAATGGTCCATCGCTCGTTCTTCCGTACTGCCTCTCTCCCCTGCCCCGCGGGGGACCGCTCCATTCGCGCAGCCCCCTGGAATCCCGGCGCTGCTGGAACGCCAAATCGCTGCTGCGGACTTGTCCAACGTGGTAGGATTCTTGCATAGGGCCCCTAAGTCTCGCGGTCCTCGGCGTTTGCATTGAAGCGACGGACGCGGCCGGCTAGAATTCGGCGGGCTGTTTGACAATCCTCGCCCGCGATCTCTCCACGGTTTTCTCCCAGAAGTGCATCGACATGGAATTCGACGTTGTCTTGCTCTCCCGGCTCCAGTTCGCCTTCACCATCATGGTGCACTACCTGTTCCCGCCGCTCTCGATCGGCATGGGAGTGCTCCTCGTCATTTTCGAGGCGATCTGGCTGAAAACGGGCGATCCCGACTGGCACCGGCTCACCCGGTTCTGGGTCAAGCTGTTCGCCGTCACCTTCGCCGTGGGTGTGGCCACGGGGATCGTCATGGAGTTCGAGTTCGGAACCAACTGGGCCGTCTACTCGCGATTTGTGGGCGACGTGTTCGGCTCCGCCCTGGCGGCCGAAGGGATTTTTGCCTTCTTCCTGGAATCGGGCTTTCTCGCCGTGCTGGTCTTCGGCTGGGATCGAGTCGGCAAGAAAATGCACTTCTTCTCGACCCTGATGGTGTGTCTGGGGTCGATTTTTTCCTCGGTCTGGATCGTCGTGGCCAACAGTTGGCAGCAGACGCCCGCCGGGCACCATATTGTCGAAGCGGCTCGCGGCCAGAGGGCGGAGATCGTCGACTTCTGGTCCGTCGTGTTCAATCCGTCGACCATCGATCGCCTGGTTCACGTGTGGATCGGCGCCATGTTGACGGGCGCGTTCTTCGTCATGAGCATCAGCGCCTACTACCTGCTGAAGAATCGGCACGTGGTGTTCGCCAAGCGGTCGTTCAAGGTGGCCCTGGTCCTGGGAACGATCGCAGCACTCGCCGCCCCGATCTCGGGCGATTCCTCGGCCCTGCTGGTGGCCAGGGAGCAGCCTTCAAAGCTGGCCGCCATGGAAGGGCTTTACGAGACCACGGAAGGGGCGACGCCGATCACCCTGTTCGGCATTCCCGATGACGAAGCTCAGGAGTTGAAATACGCGATCCAGATTCCCGCCGGCCTGTCGCTACTGACCTATCGCGACACGACGACGCCCGTGGTTGGCTTGGACAAGTTTCGTCCGGAGGATCGTCCGCCGGTGCTGGTTCCGTTCGTGAGTTTCCATCTCATGGTGGCCATCGGCTCGCTCCTGATCGCGATGACCCTGGCTGCCGTGTTCTTGTGGTGGCGGGGCACGCTCTTCGAGCAGCGCTGGCTGCTCTGGGGATTCGTGTTTGCGATCCTGCCGGTCTACATGGCCAACCAGGCGGGCTGGGTGGCCGCGGAAGTGGGACGTCAGCCGTGGATCGTGCAGGCCGAGTTCGGTCCCGTCATGGAGGCCCGCGAGGACCCCTCCGTTTTCTACCGCTACCACGAGATGGATTTTACAACGCCCACCAACGGGCTCCGCACGAAGGAGGCCGTGAGCGGCGCCATCAGCGAGGAAATGGTGCTGAGTTCGCTGGTCATGTTCGGGTTGATCTACCTGCTGCTGGTTCTGGTGTGGGTATTCGTGCTCAACACGAAGATTCACACCGGCCCGGAGGAAGACGGCGGCCCCAAGCCCGGCGACGGCAAGAAGGACGGGTTCTTCGCAGTGGCGGCGGAACAGGCCGATGCAGGAGGACCCTCGTACACGGATGCGAGGCACGAAAGAGAATAGAACCCCGTGCGTGAACGGCAAATCCGAAATCCGAATCTCGAAATCCGAAACAAATTCAAATCACCTAAATTCCAATGACCAAGACAGAAAGCCAGCCACAACTCGGTTCGCTGTTTCGATCATTTGGTATTTGAGTTTTCGTGCTTGTTTCGGATTTCGTGATTCGGATTTCGGATTTCTCCCCAGTTATTGATTGAGGAAGTTATCCAGTGAGTTACGACTTGCTTTGTTTGATTTGGTTTGGCCTCCTGGGCGTGCTGCTGGCGGGCTACGCCATCCTTGACGGCTTCGACCTGGGCGTGGGCATGTTGCACCCGCTGGCCAAAACCGACACGGAACGGCGACTCTTCATGAACTCGATCGGCCCGCTCTGGGACGGAAACGAAGTGTGGCTCGTCACCTTCGGCGGCGCCCTGTTTGCCGCCTTTCCGAACGCCTACGCCTCGGTGTTCTCCGGATTCTATATCGCCTTCCACCTCCTCCTCGTGGCCCTGATTCTGCGGGCCGTGTCGATGGAGTTCCGCTCCAAGCGAACCAACGTGTGGTGGCGCCGATTCTGGGACTTGTGCTTCCTGCTCGGATCGACGATCGCCCCGCTCCTTTACGGAGTGGCCATCGGCAACAGCTTGCGTGGCATCCCGCTGGATGCAAACCAGGACTACGCGGGCACGTTCCTCGACCTGCTGAATCCCTACTCGCTCGGCGTGGGCATCATGGCGCTGGCGTTGTTCGTCATGCACGGCAACATCTACCTCTACCTGAAGACGGAAGGGGAGTTGCAGAAGAAGTTGCACGGGTGGATCTGGCGCCACTTCTTCCTGTTCCTGGCGATCTACCTGGTGATGACCGTCTGGACCATGATCGAGGTGCCCCACGCGCTGGCCAACTTCAAGCATTTCCCGATCGCGTGGGTGATCGTCGTGCTGAACGTGCTAGCCATCGCCAACATCCCCCGAGCGATTTATCACAACCGGCCGCTCTACGCCTTCATCTCCTCAGCATGTACGATCGCGGCCCTGGTGTTCCTCGTGGGAATGGCTCTCTATCCGAACCTGGTGACCTCGTCGATCGAGCCGGCCGCCCGGAGCATCACGATCTACCAGGATGCTTCGTCGATGAAGACGCTCCAGATCATGCTCATCATCGCGCTGGTCGGCATGCCCTGCGTGATCTCCTACACCGTCGCGATCTACTGGGTCTTCCGAGGAAAGGTCAAGCTGGACTCACACAGCTATTGAGGCTGTAGGCTGGAGACTGGAGGCTGTAGGGATTGGTGGAGGGACTACTCGTCCTTCCTGGCGACGAGAATCAAATCGACGCTCGACTCGCGCTCGTAGGGCGCCCGCTTATGGCTGCCGAAGGTGCGGATGTCGGTGGCGCCGGCCGAACGCACGAAATCGCCGAGTTCTTGCTCGTCGAAGGACAGGAAGGGGAACCAGTTGTAGCGGTATTGATCGGGGGCATCGAGGGGCGCCGCGATCAGGTGCCCGCAGGCCTGGTTGCCGACACGTTGCACGCCCTTGGTAATCAACGTTTCGCCCTGAGGCATCGAGAGGCGGAGGCATTTCTGCCAGAGAATGGGACCGTCGGCCAGTCGCCAGGCGTTGAGCACATGAAGTACGAGAAGTCCACCGGGACGAAGGGCGTCGACCATGGATTGGACGGCTCGCTGCACCACGGCACGATCTCCCGCCAGGGCCAGCGAGTTGCCGAGACAGACGACAGCGTCGAAAGGCGTTTTTGTCGGGATTGGTTCTTCGAAACTGCGGACGCTCCAGGTGAGCCCCGCGAGCGCGCCGAATTGTTCGCGGGCCGATTCGATCATGTTGGGGCTGATGTCGGCGGCCTCCACCTCAAGCCCCCAACCGTGAAACATGGCCGCGTGATGCCCCGTGCCGCAGGCAACGTCGATAACGCGACTCACTCCATTCTGATCGAATTCGTCTCGCAGGAGCGTCTCGGCAGCGGCCAAACGCCGCGGCCAATCAACCATGGCCTCGTAGGTGTCGGTAACATCATCAAAGTGGGCAGCACTCACGAAAGATCTCCCTTGTAGGCCAGGGCCTGATTGCAGTCCCGGCGGAAAAAATTAGACTGAGTGGATTCGGCATACTGTCGATATGGAAGTCTGTCGTCTCCCCAATCACGAAAGCTACTTATTAACAGCTCTACTTGAGGATATTAAACAATGAAGATCGCCGGATCACAAACGGAGAAGAACTTGTTGGCCGCATTCGCGGGCGAATCGCAGGCGCGGATGCGCTACGATTACTTCGCGAGCAAGGCGAAGAAGGACGGCTACGTCCAGATCGCCCAGATTTTCGAGGAAACAGCCCGCCAGGAAAAGGAGCATGCCAAGCGTTTCTTCAAGTTTCTTGAAGGCGGCGAGGTGGAGATTCAGGCGGCCTTCCCCGCGGGGATTATCGGCACGACGGGCGAGAACCTGGCGGCAGCGGCCAAGGGAGAGAACGAGGAGTGGACGACGCTCTATCCCGGATTCGCCGAAGTGGCTCGGGCCGAGGGCTTCCCGGCGATCGCCACGGTCTTGGACATGATCTGCATTGCCGAGAAGCAGCACGAAAAGCGCTACCTCGGACTGTTGGCCAATATCCAGGCCGAGACCGTGTTTGTGAAGCCGGAGCCGACCGTGTGGCGGTGCCTGAACTGCGGCTTCATCCACGAGGGGCCAGAAGCCCCGAAGTCCTGCCCCGCCTGTGCCCATCCCCAGGCGTATTTCGAACTGCTTGCTGAGAACTGGTAGTCCGCAGAAGTTCAGATTTCGCACTGAATCAGCCGGGTGTCTGGCGTTGCCCCATTGGAAGCAACCCCTCCATTGAGTGGAACACGAGCACCCGGCTTGTTTTATGCGCTTACAGATCGTTTGGCCGAAGGCCTCTTCTCACCGTAGCCTGGGGCCACCCCCCTTGTCTTTCAAACTGGATCAACACAGCAACAACAGGGCCGTTTACGGTCCTTTTCCGCCGCAGGCGGTCCTAGGCCCGTGCTTGAGCACGGGTTCGCAAGGCAGGCTAGGCGACCCGCCGTAAACGGCGGGCCTAATACCGCCTACGGCGGACAACGACCATAAATGGCCGTGAATACTGCCGTCGATTTGTGGGCAAGGACGCGCGATGCCCCAGGCTGCGGTGAATGCAGGCCTTCAGACAGCTCCTTTAGGGGGGCTTATTCGGAGATCCCCTGGATCTTCTTCCGCGTACCTCCAAGCCTCGATCACTCCCTCTAAACGAGCTAGACACCCCATCCTGACGGACCAGAAAAGCTTTTGAGACCACAATTTTTTGTGTATACTACGACCTGTGTCCTGGGAAGTGGCAACGCCGCCACCCATCGTGATACGTGCCGCGGTCGGCCCTGGTAGGTCCACCGCTCCCGCCCACTACGACTATTTTAGGTCGTCCCACCCAATAAGTTCACCTCCCTTGCTCTCCGGAGACGGAATCGCCAATGCTTCGATTCCATTTCATGGAAGGGGCCGAACTCACAAGCTGTTGATCCGATCAAGCCAGCGAGGCGGTGCCTCGCCAAAGCGTGTCAGAACCGGCATTACCGCAAAAACAGGAAATGTGCGCAAGAAGTTCCGGTTACTTGCTTTACGTCGACTGGTCGTGAAACTACGCTTGTAAACAGGTATTGCCCGAGAGTCGAGGCATGCCAACCTGACCGACCTGCATCCCGAGAATTCCCCTTGGAGAATGATCGTGTTCGGATTCCGTACGCGTATATCGCCCTTATGTGTGTTCCTCGCGTTGGCGCTCGTGGCGAGCGTCACGTTGGTCGGCTATGCCCAGGAGGCGGCCCCCGCCACACCCGCGCCGGCAGCGGAACCAGCCCCGGCCACGACGCCCCCCGCTCCGGCGTCTGAAACTCCCGCACCTGCGCCTGCTGAAACTCCCGCACCTGCGCCTGCTGAAACTCCCGCACCCGCCGCAACACCTGCGCCTGCTCCCGCTGCAACTCCTGCCCCCGCCCCCGCTGCGGACTCTCCCTCGAATGCGCCCGCCGCGAAACCGGAAGCAAAACCCAAAGAAAAACCTGCAGCGCCCAAAGCGACTCCTGCGGCCAAGGACCGGAAGAAAGCCCGGGAGAAGAATGCAACTCCTCCGACCGTGACGATCCATGCGGTGACTCCCGACACGAGCTATCTGCAGCTCCGCGTTCCGGACATTGCCGATCGGATCGGTTTGACCGACGAACAACGAGCGCGGGTGACTGCGGTGGTTGTGGAGAGGGCGGCAGCCATCGCGGCAGCGGCCGGTGATTCGAAGGCCAAGTTGAAGGCGGAGAAGGAATACGAACAGAAGCTGGCTGAGATTCTGACTCCGGAACAACAGGCCGAGTGGGCTGACAAGGTTGTTCAGCGGACCCTCCAGTTCAACTTCCGCTTCCAACTGTGGGCCGACGCGCTCGAGTGGTTTGCCGAAGAGGCGGATCTGGCCCTGGTGATGAACAACCCGCCACCGGGCACCTTCAACTACAGCGATCCCAAGCGGTACACGCCCGAAGAAGCGATCGACATTCTCAACAGCGTTTTGCTGACCCACGGTTTCACGCTGATTCGCCGCGACAAGATGTTGATTGTTCAGGATCTGTCACGAGGGCTCCCCGAGGGATTGATTCCGTCAGTCGAGATGGACGACCTGAAGAAGCGCGGCGATTCCGAACTGGTGAAGGTGCGATTCCCGCTGGGCAAGCGGGATTCGGCCGCGGTGATTGCCGAGATCACCCCCGTCAAAGGCGTGTACGGGCAGATCGTTCCTCTGCCCACGACGGCCCAACTGGTGATCACCGACACGGCAAGCAACGTGCGAACCATGGCGGCATTGATCGAGGCGATTCCCGAACCCAAGCCGCCGGCGAAACCGCCGGAAAAGCCCAAGCCGCCCGCGCCGCCGGCTCCGGAGTTGAAGGTCTATCCGATCACCAAGGCGGATCCTGAAGCCGCTCAGGAAATTCTTACCAAGATGATCCCATCGATCACGTTGGAGTTTGACGCAAACCGTGGCCAGCTCTACGTCTACACCACGCCGAATTTCCAGGAAACCGTGGCCAAGGTGCTCGAGAGCATGGAGGCCGAGTTGCCTGCGGAACGCCAACGGACGCTGGAAATCTACTCGATCAAGGAGTCGGCACAACCGGTCGCGGTGGCGACCCCGACGGCCCCGCCCGGCGCCGAGCCCGCAGTAGGTCGGCACAGGTCCCTCTATGACGAGGACGACGAGGACATCGTCTACGATTCCCGTGGTCGTCCGCGATACCGGATCGACGCCTACGGGCGGAGAATCCCGATCAGTTCCCGCTATCGGGCCGAATTGGAGCGCGCCGCCGAGACCCCCGCGGCCGCGGCCACGGGCTCGAAAACAGATGGAACAACTCCCGCCACGGTGACGGCGAGCGATTCGATTCTCGACATCCTCCGAAAAATGGTTCCCGGCGCGGAACTCCACCTGGATCGGGCAAACGCCCGACTCATGGCCTTCGCCACCGCAGAAGAGCACAAAGTCATCAAGGAGGTGATCGAGAAGCGTGGCGGCAGCGCCACGGCGGACGAACTCCCGGTCGTGGAAGTCTACACGATCACCCACAGCGACCCCGACTCGCTCAAGACGATGTTCGAATCGCTCTTCCCGGGCGTGCAGATCAACATCGACAAGGCGACCAGCAGCATGGTCGTGTTCGCCTATCCCAGCGAACACACATCGATCAAGGAAACGCTGGATCGCCTCATGCCGCCGCCCGTCGACGGGACGACGCCCGTGATAGCGACGGCCACGGAATTGCGGTTCTATCCGCTCAAGGACAACTACCCACCGACGCTCCAGACCGTGCTCGCCGGACTGGTTCCCAACGCCCTGGTCACCTATGACACGTACAACAGCCGGCTGATCGTGGTCGGTTCGGCGACGGATCACGAGCTGATCGCTCGCGGCGTGGAACAACTGGAGAAGGCCAAGGCCGAAGACCGCAGCAAGCTGGTCGTCTATCCCGTCACGCCGCTGCAGAAGACCCGGTTCACGAGCGTCCTCAAGAGCCTGGTGAGCGAGTTGCCCGGCGTCGTGGTGCTTCCCGACGCACGCCCCGGCGAGTTGGCCATCTGGACCACGGCGATCCATCACGAGGCCATTGCCGGCATTCTCAAGCAATTCGAAGGCGAAGGCAGCCCGGCGGAAGGGGAGTTCAAGATGGTCGCCTATCCGGTGAAGGCCATCGATCCCACCGACGTCCAGGAGATGCTGGAGGACCTGTTCCCCAACGTGCGGATGCTCGTCGATCGCAAGGGATCGAAACTGCTCGTCTGGGCCACGGCCGCCGAGCAGACGCAGATCGAGAACTCGATCGCCGACATTGTTTCGGAGCCGCCCCCCGAGGAACAACCGCGCTTCGAAACCTACACGATCCGAAGCCTGGCGAAACGCAGCGCGACAACACTGCGGGTGTTCGAGAACCACCTGGAAGATCTCGTCCCCAACGCCCAATTGACCCTCGACGTCACCTCGGGCGAACTGATTGTCTGGGGCACGCCCGAGGAGCAATCGCTCGTGCGGACGGCGATCGAGCGGCTTGGCCACGGCAACACGCCCGAAAACACGCCCTCGCTCAAGGTCTATCCTCTTGACGATCTCGATCCGACCACGGTCCAGACGCTGCTGACGCGTCTGGTGCGCGATGCGGAACTCTCCCTCGACGCCAAGGCGAACAAGCTCATCGTCATGGCGGTGCCCGCCGACCAGGAGATGGTTCAGAAGACCCTCGAGGAACTGGCGGCCTCGGACTCGCCGGAAAACAAAGCCGAAGTGCGCTTCCACACGCTTAAAGAGGCTTCGTCCACCGAGGTGATTTCCGTGCTGCGGGAGATCGTTCCCAAGGCCGATGTGAAAGTCGATGTGAAGACCGGACGCCTCACCGTAGTGGCTAAACCGGAGGACCAGGAAAAGGTCGCCGAGGCGATCACCAAAATTGAAGAAGCAAGTGCGGACAAGGCCGAACTGCGTTTCCTTCCGATCAAGGAGGAATTGCCGGCCAACGTGATGAAGCTGCTCTCGACGCTGGCGCCCAAGGCGCAGATCACAGCCGACACGGAAAACGACCGGCTCATGGTGATGGCCACGCCCGAGGATCACCAGAAGATCACCGACACGCTCGCCAAGGTCGAAGAAGCCGGCACGACGGAAGAAGAACTTCGCTTCCACGACCTGGAGGAGAAGCTTCCCGCAAACGTGTCGAAGCTTCTGGCAGAGGTGGCGCCGAAGGCCCAGATCACGGAAGACACCCAGAACGATCGGCTCATGGTTTGGGCCACGGAGGAGGACCAGGAGAAGATCGCGGCCACGCTCGCCAAGGTTGCCGAAGCGGGCACGGCAAAGCCGGAACTGCGCTTCCACGACCTCCAGGAACCGCTGCCTCCCACCGTGCTGAAGCTGCTGGCGGAACTCGCCCCCAAGGCTGAAATCACGCCCGATACGACCAACGACCGGCTCATGGTGGTGGCCAGCGAGGAAGACCAGAAGAAGATCGAAGAGACCATTGCCAAGGTCGAAGCGGCCGGCTCGACCAAGCCGGAACTGCGGTTCTATCCGACCGAAGAGGAAGTGCCGGCGGCCGTGCTTTCGATTCTCAAGACGCTTGCGCCGAAGGCTCACGTCACGCCCGATTCGAGCAAGAAGTACTTGACCGTGGTGGCGACGCCCGCCGATCACGAGATCATCAAGTCGACCCTCGAACAGGCCGCCACGACCTTGCCCGCCGAGGAAAAAGAGAAGCTGGTCGTGTACGCGGTGACCGCCCGGCAGCAGACGCGTTTTCAATCGGTGCTCACGAGCGTGAAGGCCGAGTTGCCAACCGTCAAGGTAATTCCGGACAAGACGCCGGGGCAGATCTCGATCTGGGCCACGCCTTCGGAACACGAAGTGCTCGCCGGGATCTTCGACGAACTGAGCCAGGACGTGCCGCCCGAAGAGAAATTCCAGCTGGTGGCTTACCCGCTCAAGTCGGCCGACTCGACGAGCGTCATGAAAGTGCTCGACGAGTTGTTTGCCGACACGCGAATCACTCTCGACAGCGCCGGAAACCGGCTCCTGATCTGGACCCGCGCCGAAGAGCACGACGCGATCCGCCGTGCCCTCGAGCAGATCGACGTGGAGGGACCGGCTGAGGAACAGCGCCGTTTCGAGGTCTATGCCATCAACGGCGTCGCCGGGCTGAGCCCTGCCGGCCGGGCCGCCAAGGCATCCGGATTCCTGGCCAACCTTCAAACCCTCGTCCCCAACGCCAAGCTGACGATCGATTCCGAAACGGGGAACCTGGTCGCCTTTGCCACGCCGTCGGAACACGAAATCATCCGCACGGCCGTGGAGAAGCTGGGGAAGTTCACCTCGGCGGCCTACACGCCCCAACTGGAAGTTCACGAACTGACCACGGCGGACCCTAAGACAACCATCCCGATTTTGGAGGGACTTGTGCCAAGGGCCGAGATCACGCTCGACTCGGCCAATAATCGCTTGATCGTTCTGGCTCCGCCCGACTCGCAAATGGCGATCCGCAACACCCTGGCCCAACTCCAGTCGAACGACCCCGGGGCCAACGATCCCCAGGTCCGCGTGATCAACTTGAAGCAGAAAGCATCGCAGTCCCTGACCGATGTCTTGAAGCAACTCGCTCCAGACGCCAACGTCACGATCGACGAAGACGGCAAGCGGCTGGTGGTCGTGGCGAACGAAGCCGACCACGAGATCGTGGCGCGAACCGTCGAACAGATCGACGGGGCGCTCGGCGAGGAGGAAGAGAACGCGCTGATGGTCTATCCCGTGACGCCGGGGCAGCGCAAACGCTTTGAGGCCGTGGTGGAAAAGCTGGCCGAGGACCTCCCCGACGTGGAGGTGATCGAAGACGACGAGCCGACGCAGGTTTCTGTTTGGGCCAAGCCCAGCGAACACAAGGTGATCGGCGAAATCCTCATGCAGCTCAAGGCGGGGACAACCGCGGAATCGCAGAAACGATTCGAAGCCTACTCGATCCAGGGAGCCGTGGGCTACGAGACCTCGCGGAGCGGTCGCCTGACCGCCGCGTCGACGCTGATGACGGGGCTGCAGGAACTCGTCCCCGGCGCCAAACTGATGATCGAGTCGAAGAACAACAAGCTGGTTGCCTGGGCGACTCCTGAAGAACACGAAATGCTCAAGGCCGCCGTGGAGAAGCTCGCCCCGGCAAGCGGCGAAGGCGGTCCCCAGTTGGTGGTCTACACGCTCTCGAAAAAGGCCCCTGCCGGATTGGTTGACGGCCTGGAGAAGCTCGTGCCGGAAGCGGATGTGTCGATCGACACGGCCGGGACGGCGCTTACCGTGGTGGCAACGCCCGTCGATCAGCAGATGGTCAAGGACGCCGTGGACCGGCTCGAGCAGGCCGCGTCGGCCAAAGCGCAACCCTACTTCGAGGCCTACGAGATCCGAGGCCTGAGCGGTTCCAGTGCGACGGCGCAGTACTACAGCGCGCGGACCTTCATGAGCAGCCTCGAGCCGTTGGTTCCGGACGCTCGCTTGTCGATCGATTTTTCCTCGAAGAGCCTGATCGCCTTCGGAACCGCCGAGGAACAAGCCGTGCTGAAAGCGGCGATTGAGAAGCTCACCCTTGCCGGTCCGGACAATTCCCCGCAGTTGCAGGTCTACATGCTCAAGAAGCGGGCCCCCGACAATCTGCTCGACGGATTGCGGAAGCTGGCTCCCAACGCCGAGATCTCCGCCGATTCCGAGTCGAAGCGATTCACCGTGGTGGCCAACAAGGCCGACCAGGAAGCCATCAAGGCGGCCCTCGACAAGGTTCAATCCGGGGGCGGCGAGGACGGCGAACCCTACTTCGAGATCTACGCGGTGACCGGACTGCCGGCAAGCAGCGGGCGCACGTCGGGCCGAGGCTATTCGAGCAGTCGCTACTACGCGGCCCGATCCTTTGCCGACCAGTTGGAACCCTTCGCTCCCAATGCGGAAATCACCGTCGACTACGAGAAGGGCAACCTGCTCGTGCTGGGAACCGCCAAGGAACACGCGGCGATCAAGACGGCTATCGACAAGCTCCGGGCCGGAGGAGAACAAGCTCCCGAGCTTCAGATCTACACCCTTCAGTCCGAGATTCCCGAGACCCTGGTGGACGGCCTGACCGAACTCGTGCCGCGGGCGAAAATCAATGTCGATGATGACGCCCAGCAGATCTCGGTGGTCGCCGTTCCCGCCGATCACGCGATCGTCAAGGCGACCCTCGACAAGATCGAGAAGGCCGCCGGCGAAAAGGAACAGCCCTTCTTCAAGGTCTATGCCGTCACGGCCATCGAAAGCGACTCTCGCTATTCCACGAGCCGTTACTACGCCGCCCGCGCCATGGCGGATCAACTCAAGGAGCTCGTGCCGGCCGCGAATGTCTCCATGGACTACACGACCGGCAACCTCCTCGTCTTCGGCACCCAGAAAGAACATTCCGCCGTCGAATCGGCCATCGCCGGCCTGACCGGCTCGGGCTCGGAAGAGAACCCGCCCGTCGTGACGGTCTACCGCATGAACAACGCCGACGAGCGGGCCGTCTTCCAATTGCTGCGCAACCTGGTTCCCAAGGCCAAGCTCTCGCTCGACTATCGAAACGACAGCATCATGGCCTACGCCACGGCGGAAGACCAGAAGGTGATCAAGGACACGATCGCCCAGCTTGACATGGGCGCCGACAATCCCAACACGCCGCAACTGCGGTTCTACACGATGCAGCAGACGCCGCCGAAGAACCTCATCGACGGGCTGGAGGAACTGGCGCCCAAGGCCGAGATCACCTACGACCGCGACGCCCGGCAACTAATGGTAATCGCCACGGCAGGCGAACATGCCATCATCGAGAAGAACCTGAAGCAGATCCAGGACGCGGCGGCCACCGAAGCCAAGACCGAACTGAAGGTCTACGACATCACCTCGACCGACATGAGCACGGTCCAGACGGTGCTCACGGATCGCTATCCCGACATCCGCATCCAGTTGGACGCAAAGAACGACCGGATGTTTATTACGGCCATGCCCGACCAGCATGAAGGCATCGCCGCCGCAATCGAAACGATGGATTCCGATGCGGGCAACGGAAACAAGGAAAAGACGGTTGCCTACACGGTTCACGAAGTCGACGCGGCCACGGCAATCCGAATTCTCCAATCGCTCGTCGGCGACATGCAGTTTCACGCTGACGCAACCGGCAACAAGATTGTCGCCTTCGGACGCGATCGGGATCACCAAATCGTGGCCGAGGCCATCGAGCAGATGGAAGCGGGCCCCGACGACGCCCACAAGCCCTACCTGATGATCTATCCCATGGGCGATGCCGAGGCGGCCACCCTCACCCAGGTTCTGGCGAATCTCGCGCCCCGTGCGAACGTGGTGGTGGATGCCGAGAACGAAAGTCTGGCCGTCTTCGCCATCGAAAAGGACCAGGAAACCGTCCGCTCCGCCATCGAGTCGATGGCCATCACCGCCATGGGCTCCGGCAAGCCGATGGCCGTGACCTACACGCTCAAGGAGATCCCGGTCGCCAGCGCCACCCAGATCCTCCGGCTCGCCGTTCCCCAGGCCCAAACGGCCATCGGGGGCGATCCCCAACAGTTGATCGTGTGGGCCAACGCCAAGGACCAGGCCACCGTGAAGACCACCCTGGAGGCCGTCGACGTGGAGGCCTCGGACGGTTCGCAGCAAACGGCGGCCGTCTACGCCCTCGAGGGACTCAATCCTCGCTACAGCTACTACAACCTGCGACTCATTCGCGAAGCCGTGCCCAAGGCCACCATGACCCTTGGCGCCGATCCGACCCAGGTGGTTGTCTGGGCCACGCCCAAGGATCACGAGACGATCAAGGAGTTGGTCAAGTCGCTCGTCGAGAAGCCGCCGGAACTGACGCCGGCCATGGAGATCTACACGCTCGAGAAGGTCGACGCCCTGGTGGCGATCAAGGTCCTCAAGGGCATGGTTCCCGACGCCGAGCTCTCCGTGGGCAACAATGCGGGTCAATTGGTTGCCTGGGCTCGGCCCAAGGACCAGGAAACGATCAAGAGCGCCCTGGCCAAGTTGACCGAAGCCGACGCTTCGCCCACGGCGCCCACTATGGAAATCTACAAACTCGAAGCGGGCGACGCCGTCACTGCCACGCGACTGTTGGCCAAGGTCGCTCCCGAAGCGGAAGTCTCGGTGGGTGAGAGCGCCGATCAGTTGGTCGTGTGGGCTCGCCCGTCAGACCACGAAAAGGTGAAGGCGGCCATTGCCAAGATCGAGGCAGCCGGACCCAAGCCGGTCATGAAGATCTACACGCTCGAAAAACTCGAAGCGCTGAGCGTGACCAAGATGCTCCAGTCGATCGTTCCGGAAGCCGAGTGCTCGATCGGCACGGATTCCCGCCAGTTGATCGTGTGGGCCACCGAGGAGGACCAGGCGGAGGTCGCCGACGCCATCCAGCAGATGTCGGCCGAAACGGAAGACGGCAAGGCCCCCCTGGCCGTCACCTATCAGCTCAACTCCCTCACGGCAGACACCGCCGAGGAAGTGCTCCAGGAAATCGCTCCCAATGCCAAGTTCACCGAGGGTGACGACGAATACCAGTTGATCATTTGGGCTCGGCCCGATGAACACGCCGAGATCGAGAAGACCCTCGAACGGATCGACCTGGAGGGCACGGGCGGCGGCAGCGAAAAAGCCGTCATCTATGAGCTTGAAGGCGATACTCGCCAGCTCTACTACATCAGCCGGTTCCTCCAACAGGTCGTCACCAAGGCACGCTTCGTTCCCGGCGCCACGCCCAACCAACTCGTGGCCTGGGCCAGACCCCGTGACCACGAACAGATCCAGGAGCTGATCGACCAGTTGTCCGACGAAGAAAACGCTCCCAAGGCGATCGTCTACGATTCGGGCAATGTGTCGGCGGTGACCGTAACCGCTTCCCTCCGGCGGATCGTCCCCGAAGCGGTTGTCACCCCGGGAGCCACCCCTTCCCAACTGGTCATCTGGGCGGCGCCGAAGGATCACGACAAGGTGAAGGAGGTGGTCGACCAGTTGACCGCCGCCGACTCGCCCGACCGGATGCCCACGGCCGTCACCTATTCCCTCCAATACATCACCACGACCACGGCCAGCCAGTTGCTTCGCCTGGCCGTTCCCCAGGCTCAGCTCAGTCCCGGTCCGGAACGCAATCAGCTCATCGCCTGGGCCACGCCGAAAGATCAGGACCTGATCAAGAAGACCCTGGAAAAGATCGACGTGGAAGGCCCCGAAGACAAGGCCACCAAGCTGGCGGTTTATCAACTGGAAACGACGAACACGACCCAACTCTACTACATCAGCCGATTTCTTCAGGGCGCCGTCCCCAGCGCGACCTTTACCGCCGGTGTTGTGCCGGGCCAAGTCATCGCCTGGGCGCTGCCCAAGGATCATGAGAAGATCGCCGACCTGATCCAACAGATTGAAGGCGAGGACGGTATCGCTCCCGTGGCCGAGGTCTATGATCTTGGCGACACGACAACCACCACGGTCGTCACCGTGCTGCGGCGGATCGTGCCCACAGCGATCGCCTCGACCGGCAAGACGCCCTACGAGCTGATTGTCTGGGCTCGCCCGAACGAGCAGGAGAAGGTTGGGGAGATCGTCGAGCAGATGACCGCCGAGGCGCCGCCCGAATCGGCGCCCAAGACGGTTACCTATTCCCTCGACGGACCGTCGCCCACGGCGGTGACCACGCTCATGCGCCGCGTCGTGCCGCAAGCGATCGTTTCGCCCGGCTCGGACCGGCACGAGTTGGTCGTTTGGGCGAGTCCTGCCGATCAGGAGAAGGTTCGCGAACTGATCGACTCCCTCTCCGCCGAAGGGCCTCCGGAAACGCAGCCCTCGATGGAAACCTACGCCCTGGAGAATATCGACGCGCTTACGGTGCGAACTCTGTTGCGAAGCGTCACTCCCGAGGCACAAGTCTCCGTGGGCAAGGACTCGCAGCAGTTGATTGTCTGGGCTCGGCCCCACGACCACAAGCTGATCGCGTCCGCCCTGGAGAGCCTTTCGAAGGAAGAGCCCGCCGAGACGGCGCCTCGCATGGAGATCTACACGCTCGAATCGGGCGACGTACTGGGCGCCATCCGCCTGCTCACGCCCATCGTGCCCGAGGCCAGCCTGTCGGCAGGAGCCGCGTCGGACCAGATGGTCGTCTGGGCGCGTCCCAAGGACCACGAGAAGATCAAAGAGACCATTGCCACCCTTGACGCTTCCGGGGCCAAGCCCGAAATGCGGATCTACCCGCTCAAGGGGATCGACGCCTTGACCGCCATGCGGCTCCTGCGATCCGTAGCCCCCGAGGCGCTCTGCAACGTGGGCACCGACCAATACGAACTGATCGTCTGGGCACGGCCCAACGACCACGAAAAGGTCAAGCAGTCGCTCGATGAACTGGCCTCGGAAGACGATCCCGAAAAGCTCCCTACGGCCATCGTCTACTCGCTGGAAGAGGTGAGCACGGTGGCGGCCACGCAGATGTTGCGTCTGGCCGTTCCCCAGGCCACGGTCAGTCCCGGCGCGGAGAGCTATCAACTGCTCATCTGGGCTCGCCCCGACGACCACAAGAAGGTCGAAGAGACCTTGAAGCAGATCGACGTTCCGGGCCCCGAAGACAAGCAGGCCAAGGTCGTTTCCTACAAGCTCGACGGCACGACCACGACCCAGAGCTACTACATCCTGCGTTTCCTGACCCAGAGTGTTCCCACGGCCCGGTTCACCATGGGCGTGTCTCCCGGACAGATCATTGCCTGGGCCCAGCCCAAGGACCACGAAGAGATTGCCGACTTGATCGACCAGATTCAGGGCGGCGAGGAGAACGCGCCCAAGCCGGTCGTGTATGAACTGAAGAACGTGACGGCGGCGTCGGTGCTCACCATGTTGCGTCGTGTCGCTCCCGACGCCTCGCCCACCATCGGCACGAATCCCTACCAGTTGATCGTTTGGGCTCGCGGGGAAGACCACGAGAAGGTGAAGCAGTTGGTCGACGAGCTTTCGGCCTCGGAATCGCCGGAAACGGCCCCCCGCGCCGTGACCTACACGCTGGAGGAAATCACCACGGCGTCGGCCATTCAGATGTTGCGTCTGGCCGTGCCCCAGGCCCAGGTGAGCCCCGGAGCGGAAACCTACCAGCTTCTCATCTGGGCTCGTCCTGACGATCACAAGAAGATCGAAGAGACACTGGCCCAGATCGACGTGCCCGGACCGGAGGACAAGGAAGCCAAGGCCGTGGCCTACACGCTCGACGGCTCCGACACGCGGCAGAACTACTACGTGCTCCGCTTCCTGGCCCAAAGCATTCCCACGGCCCGGTTCACCATGGGCGTGGCTCCGGACCAGATCATCGCCTGGGCCCAACCCAAGGTCCACGAGGAGATTGTCGAACTGATCGAACAGATCCAGGGCGGCGAGGAAAACGCTCCGAAGCCGGTCGTCTACAAGCTGAAAAACGCTTCCGGCACAGTCGTTACCGCCATGCTCCGCCGAATGGTTCCCGACGCCATCGCTTCGCCCGGCACGGATCCTTACGAACTGGTCGTGTGGGCGCGGGGCAAAGACCACGAGAAGATCCAAAAGCTGGTCGAGGAGCTTTCCACACCGGAGCCCCCCGAAACGGCCCCCGTGCCCGCCAACTACGTGGTCGAGGAAATCACGGCCGCGACGGCCATGGCGATCCTGCGCTCGGTCGTGCCCCAGGCCCAACTCTCCGTTGGATCCGACCAGTACCAGTTTGTCGCCCTGGCGCGACCCGACGACCACGAACTGATCAAGGAAACGCTGCTCAAAATCGACGTCGACGGCCCTGAAGACAAGCAATCCAAGCTCGTGCTTTACGACCTGAAGAACGCCACGGCCGCGTCGGCCATCGCCATGGTTCGCCAGATCGCCCCCCGGGCTTTGACGACCATCGGCGCCAACCCCTATCAGCTCCTGGTTTGGGCCCGTCCCGACGAGCACGAAGACATCCAGAAGGCAGTCGATAAGCTTGCCGCGGAAGACGCCCCCGAAAAGGCCTTCCAGGCGGTAACCTACACCCTGGAGGAAGTCAGCACGGCCACGGCGATTCAGATCCTCCGACTGGCCGTGCCCCAGGCCCAGGTCAACCCGGGCGCCGAAACTTACCAGTTGGTTGTTTGGGCGCGGCCCGACGACCAGAAACTCGTCGAGACCACCCTCGCCCAAATCGACGTGGAAGGCCCCGAAGACAAACAGGCCAAGGCGATCGCCTACACTCTGGACAGTTCCACCACGGCGCAGAACTACTACATTCTCCGCTTCCTGGCCCAGAGCGTGCCCACGGCCCGCTTCACCATGGGCGTGGCCCCCGACCAGATCATTGCCTGGGCCCAGCCCAAGGACCATGAGGAAATCGCCGAACTGATCGAACAGGTCCAGGGCGGCGAAGACAACAAGCCCAAGGCGGTGGCCTACGCGCTGAAGAACGTGACGGCGACGGCGGTTTCCGTCATGCTTCGTCAAGTGGTTCCCGAGGCCGTGGCAACCCTGGGGAGCGATCCTTATCAGATGGTGGTTTGGGCGCGTCCCGACGACCACGAGAAGGTCGAGCAAATTATCGCGGAGCTTTCCAACGCCGATTCTCCGGAAACGGCCCCCCGGGCTGTGACCTACACCCTGGACGAAATCTCCGCCCAGAGCGCCATGGCCATGCTGCGTCTGGCGGTCCCCCAAGCCCAGTTGAGCATCGGTGGTGAGCCCTACCAGTTGATCGTGTGGGCTCGTCCCGACGACCAGGTGCTCGTCGAGCAGACCCTCGAGCAGATCGACGTGAAGGGCCCCGATGAGAAGATGGCGACGGTGAAGATCTACGAGCTTGGGATCGGGGACCTTCGCCAAATGATGTATGTCCTGCGATTCGTCCAATCGGCCGTTCCCGAAGCTCGGATCACGATGGGCTCCTCGGCCAAGCAGCTCGTGGCCTGGGCGCGTCCCAAGGACCACGAAGAAATCCAGAAACTGGTTGACGAGTTCGCCGAAACTCCGGAAACGACTCCGCGCGTTGCAATCTACCCCCTGGAGAACACAACGGCCGTCAGCGCCATCCAGTTGCTGGCCGGCACCTTCCCGCTGGCTCGCTTCAGTGTGGGCAGCGATCCCCACCAACTCATTGCCTGGGCTCGGGGTGAAGACCACGAGAAGATCGCCGAAGCGGTCCAGGAACTGTCGAAGAAGGAATCGGAGACCACGGCGCCGCGAATGATCGTGTATCCGCTGGAGTCGGCCAACGCGCAACAGGCCATGTCGATTCTGCGACAGATCGTGCCGGAGGCCCAGTTCGGAATCGGCGCCAATACCCGCCAGTTGATCGCCTGGGCTCGTCCCGCCGATCACGAGATCATCAAGAAGGCCGTCGAAGAGATGGCCAAGAAGGAGCCCGAAGAAACGGCGCCTCGCGTCCAGGTCTACACGGTGGAGACCGTCGACGCCCGGCAGGCCATGTCCATCCTGGCGACGGCCGTGCCGGAGGCCATGGTGAGCCAGGGGAACGATGCCCGCCAGTTGGTTGTCTTCGCCCGGCCTTCAGAACACGAGAAGGTCAAGACCGCGCTCGACCAGTTGGCCACGAAGGGACCGGAAGAACTGCAGCCCAGCATTGCCATCTACACGCTTCCCACCGAAGGAGCGGCGCATGCCATGCAGGTGCTCATGCCGGTCGTTCCCCAGGCCAAGTTCACCTTGGGAGCCGATCCCTCGAAGCTGATTGTGTGGGCCTACCCCGAGGATCACGAGATCATCAAGTCCGCCGTCGATCAGATCGAAGCCGATAGCTGGCTGGACGGGAACCGCGTCATGGCGGTCTACCCGATGAAGCCCGAGGACGTGACGACCTTCATGAAGCTGCTCGAACCGTCGATTCTGCAGCACGCCCAGTTCGTGCCCGACGTCGAACGCGAATGCCTGATCGTGTGGGCCGACAAACGCTACGACGAGGCGATCAAGCGGACCGTGGACGAGTTCCACAAGGTAGTTCCGGAAATCGTCGAACCGACCGCCGTCGTTTACCGCTTCGAAAAGACCGACATCTACACGGCCTACAGGATCCTGCAGACCCTCGTGCCCAAGGCGAGCATTGCCTACGACTATCGCTCCGGTTCTCTGGTGGCGACGGCTATGCCGGAAGACCATGAGAAGATCCGCCAAACGATCGAGGAAATGAATCGCGACGCCATCGAAATGGCCCCGCGACTTGAGGTCCACCAGATCACCTCGGCCGATCCGGCCCGGGTCCTGCAGATTCTCACGAGCCTGTTCCGTGGCCAGTACAATGTTCAGCTCTCGCTGGACGAGGCCAACGACGCCCTCATTGCCTACGCGACGCCCATCCAACAGGAGAAGATCACCGAACTGATCGCTGAGATTGAGAAGGGCGCCAAGCTTGATACGGCCAACCAACTCAAGCTCTACGATTTGAAGAACGTCGACGGCTATGCCGCGGAAAGCGTTCTTGCCGATATGTTCCAACGCCAAGGGGTCCGCGTCGATCTGACCGTGGACCGCTATCGCAACCAATTGATTGCCATGGCGCGGCCCGAGCAGCATGAGAAAATCGCCGAGGTCCTGGAGCAGTTCCGCATCCCGGATCGCGAGTTGGAGATCTTCCAGCTTGAATACGTGGAACTGACCACGGCCAATCTGGCGATCAGGCAGTTGTTCGCCGACGAAAGCTATCTCTCGCAACCCGAGGTCAATCCCGATCCCACCACGGGCCAGTTGTTTGTCAAAGCTTCCGCGACCCAGTTGGAAGAAATCCGCAAGCTCCTCATCCGCATGGGCGAGACGAATCTTGTTCCGGCACGGAAGTCGTCCACCGGCAACCTCCGCGTGGTCCCCTTCAAGGGCGACACCAAGAAGGTGCTCGAAGAGATCCAAAAGGTCTGGCCGAATCTGCGGGCGAACGAAATTCGCGTTGTCAAGCCCGGCGACCTGCTTCCTTCGGCATCCGAAGAAGTGAAGCCGAAAAAGAAACCGGCCCCGCCGAAGAAGGAACCTTCCGCCTCAAAAGCCAAGGAGGGCTCGGCCAAACCGGCCAGCCCTGCCAAAACCGAAGAGAAGACGAAAGACAAGACGGGGAGCGTCCGACGCAGCGCTTGGGTTGCGCCGGTCGCCCTGGTCAGCATGTCAGCCGGTGCTCCCGCGCCCGCCGAGGAGGACGCGGAAGCACCGGCTGATGCGCAGCCGGCCGAGGTTTCCTCCGAGCCGGCTCCCGAAGAAACCGACACGGAATCGGGACCTCCTCCGGAAGTCCTGATCATTGCGGGCGAAGGCTCGTTCACGATCGCTTCCGAAGACAAGGAAGCCCTCGACGAACTGGAATCGCTCTTGCGAACGATCTCGGCCCGCTCCGGATTTGCGAGCCGCGAGTACAGCGTCTTTCAGATTCAGAATACGAGCGCCAGCCAGATCGCGCAGACGCTGCAGCAACTGTTCCGCAACCGCGATCCGCGAACGTCGAGAAGCGCTTACTCCCGCTCGTCCTACAGTCGTTACGGATACGGCACCCAAACGTCGATTCCCCTGATCGTGGCCGACGACCGCCTGAACACGATCCTCGTGAAAGGAACACGAGCCGATCGCCAGACGATCGAGGGGCTGCTGGAGATTCTCGATACGAGCGAGATCGCCGAATCGGTTGCCGCCGCCTACGAGCCCAAGATGATTGCCATCAAGCACACCGATGCCAATCGGGTCATGCAGATGATCCAGACGGTCTACCGTTCCTACTTCTCCAGCACGCCCACCAATTCCAACTTCGCTCCCCAGGTGACCGTTGACGAGATTACCAATTCGTTGATCATCAAGGCGCCTCCCCACGTCGTCGACGACATCACGAAGTTCGCCCAGTCCCTCGACACGGCCGCCGACGAGGATGCCGCCGAGCGGCTTCGCGTGATCCCTCTGAAAAACGCCAATGCCTTGCGGGTCCAAGAAATGCTCAACGCGATGATGCGAGGCAACACGGGCACCTATCGCGCGAGCCCCTATTCAACAAACCGCTATCGCTCCCGCTAAGCCCGTAGGGTGCGTCTTGACGCACGTCTCCCGCTTCACTTCCCTTGCTCTTGGTGTGTCCAGGCGCACCACGAATTGCTGCTGGCTGGGCTTTGCTGGAGCTTCTACCCCCTCCCCGGCCCTCCCCCTCGCTCGCTGCGCTCGCTGGGGAGGGAGAACATCGTCTTGACGCACTTCTCTCTTCGACTACAACGTACGTTGTCCACAAGACTGCGTCCAAGAAGGGAACCGCCATGTTCTCCGTTCGTCATGCCCTCTCGATTCTCGTGCTCGTCACCTTGTTGGCTTGTGTTGGCCGAACCGAATCGGAAATTCGTGAGCCAGCAGGCAGCGCAGCGCCGCGGGTTCCGCTGGCCGCGGATGCCAAGGCGTTGCAGCCGGTTGTCGTGGGACCGGAAGCCTCGGAGCGAACCCGAGCCGCCGCCTCCACACTGGCGGATTACCTGTCGCGGATCACCGGCGCCGAGTTCGAAGTGACCACCGGCGATGGAAGCAAGGGGCTCGCCGTTGGACTGGCCAGCGATTTCCCCAGCCTGCCGCTTTCCACGAAGTGGCCCAACCCGAAACCGACCGAGCGCGAGGACTACCTGCTACAGACCCATGGCCACGGCGTCTTCCTCCTGGGCGCCACGGAACTGGCCGTGGAGCACGCCGTGTGGGATTTTCTCGGTCGCTTGGGCTATCGCCAGTTCTTTCCCGGAAAGCATTGGGAAGTCGTTCCGCGGATTCCCGACCTTTCCGTGGCCTTGGACGTCCGCGAGTCCCCCGACTACATTGCCCGGCGAATCTGGTACGGGTTCGGCCTCTGGGACTACAACGCGGAGCCCTACCGCGACTGGTGTGCCCGAAACCGGGCAACTTCGGGAATCGAGTTGAACACGGGCCACGCTTACGGCGGCATCATCCGTGGCCTGCAAGCGGAGTTCGACAAGCACCCCGAGTACTACGCCCTGGTTAACGGACGACGCAACGTGGACAGCCAGGCAAAGCTCTGCATCGGCAATCCGGAACTGCGGAAACGGATTGTCGAATTCGCCCTGGCTCAGTTCGACCGCGACCCGACTGCCGACAGCATCTCCATGGACCCGAGCGACGGCGGCGGCTGGTGCGAGTGCGACCGGTGCGCCGAGCGGGGAAGCGTCAGCGATCGTGCCTTGCTTCTGGCCAACGAGGTCGCGGCCGCCGTGCAAGCCAGGTATCCGGGCAAGCTCGTCGGCATGTACGCCTACAATTTCCATTCGCCCCCGCCAGGCATCCAACCGCATCCGCAAGTCGTGGTGAGCGTGGCCACCGCGTTTCTGAAGGGCGGGCTGACGCTCGACGAGATCCTCGACGGATGGTCGAAGCAGGGAACCACCCTGGGAATCCGCGAATACTACAGCGTCAACACGTGGGACCGCGATATGCCGGGCGCCTCCCGCGGCTCGAATCTCGACTACTTGAAGCGGACGATCCCGGAATTCCACGCCCGGGGTGCGCGGTTCATGTCGTCCGAGTCGAGCGACAACTGGGGCCCCAACGGCCTGGACTACTACCTTGCCGCGCGGCTGTTGTGGGACGTGGGAGAGGCCACTCGTGTGGACGCTCTGGTCGACGACTTTCTTTCGCGATCGTTTGGCCCGGCCAAAGAACCCATGGCGGAGTTCTATCGGCAACTCGACGGTTCCAGTCCCCACCTGGTCTTCAACGACCAGCTCGGGCGAATGTTCCAGGCCCTGACCGAAGCCAGAGATCTTGCCGACACGCCCGAAGCTCGAGCAAGGATCAACGACCTCACCCTCTATGCCCGATACGTCGACCTCTATCACCGATACTCAACGGCCAAGGGCGACGGTTTTCATGGAGGAGGACACGGCGAGATTCACGACTCAGCCGGGCGGCCCGTTTTCTGGCTGAATGGCCGAGACCCCAATTTCTACAGCGTGCCGGTTCCGGAAGGCCAAGACGGCGCCCTTTGGTACATTCGCTACGGTCGCGGCCCCATACGTCTACTGACGGTGCCGCCCTGTTTGGCTCTCAGCGCCGACGAGTTGCTCCTTCCCAGAGAAGTCGTGGAATCGGATTCCGAGTGAGAACTGGGCTGACGATGGTTTCCCCTTGGACTACGTCACACAGTTTCCGGACGAGGCAAGGTTCGGATCGCCTGGCAGAGTGCATCGACCGTCTCCTCCAACTCGGAAAGCCCCGCCGCCGCGCCCTCCAGATCCTCCTCGCGAGCCACGCTTTCGATTCGCAGTGCCGCCGTGGCGACATGGTCCGCCACCAAGGCTGCGGCAGAGCTCTTGAGGGTGTGCGCGGCCCGCCGGACGACCTTGGCGTCGCCGTCGGCAAGGCCGCTGCGAACCTGGTCCAGCAGTTTCGAGCATTCCTCGAGGAGCAATTGGGCCAACTCCCAAACTTCCTGCGGTTCGGCGGGAATCCGCCTGGCCGCTTCCTCAAGATCAATAATGCCAGACGTCTCCTCAGGCGGATCCGCCACGGCAACGCTGACTTCGGGCCCACTGGCGTCGTCGGCAAGTGCCGATTTCTCAGATTCACCGGCATTGGGTTCTCGAAGGGTGTACTTCGCAAGCATGTCCGATAGATGCTCGGGATCGATCGGTTTTGAGAGGTAGTCGTCCATGCCGGCCTCCAGGCACTTTTCCCGATCGCCCTTCATTGCTGAAGCAGTCATGGCGATCACCGGCAGATGGACACCCGATTGCCGTTCCCGCTGACGGACGATTTGGGTGGCCTCCAAGCCGTCCATCACCGGCATCTGCACGTCCATCAAAACGAGATCGAATCGATCTTCTTCCAGGGCTTTGACGGCTTCCTCCCCGTTCGTGGCAACGACGACGTGATGTCCTCTCCTTTCGAGAAGACCCACGGCCACACGCTGGTTGACGAGGCCATCTTCGGCCAGAAGAATTCGTAACGCGGGGCCGTGCGAAGCCGGCTCCGGCTCCGTGGGCCGACGGGGAACGCCCACGACGGATTCCGCCGGTTCGAGTACCTCGGCGACGGCCTCAAGCAATTCCGATTGGACAATCGGCTTGGTCATGTATCGGGCAATCCCGATCTCCCGGCACCGGCTGGCGTCGCCCGCCTGGGCGGCCGAGGAGATCATGATCATGGCCGGGTTTTCAAAGTCCGCGTTCTGGCGGATGCGTTGAGCAAGGGTAAAGCCGTCCATTTCCGGCATCATGCAGTCGAGCAGAACCAGTCGGTAGGGGTGTCCTTCGGCAACCGCACGCTTCATCTCGATCAGGGCCGACGGACCATTCCCAACGGCCGCAGGACTCATATCCCAACTCTTGAGCACCTCTTTCAGAATGCGGCAGTTGGTCTCGTTATCGTCGACGATGACCGTGGGACACTCCTTCAAGAGGGTGCCCAACGTGGCCGCCCGGTGCGGCTGCTTTTTGCCAATGCCGAACTTGACCGTGAAGTAGAACGTCGTTCCTTTGCCGATTTCACTTTCCAGCCAGATCCGTCCGCCCATGATGTCGACCAGCTTGCAGCAGATCGCCAGTCCAAGCCCCGTGCCGCCAAATCGCCGGGTCGTCGAGGCGTCCTCCTGCGCGAAGGCCTCGAAGATCGTCTGTTGCTTGTCGGCGGCAATGCCGATTCCGGTGTCCTTCACGGAGAAGCGGAGTTCAACCTCCGCATCCTCACGACGCTCTTCGGCAACGTCGATCACCACCTCGCCCCGCTCGGTGAACTTGATCGCGTTGCCGGCGAGGTTGACCAGCACCTGACGCAACCGATTGGGATCTCCGACAAGGGTGTCGGGAAGTTCAGGCTGAATGCGGCATGCCAGTTCCAGGCCCTTGTCGGCCGCTCGCACCGAAAGGGTCTTTCCCGTTCTGCCCACACAGTCGCGGAGGTCGAAATCGATCGATTCCAACTCCAGTTTGCCGGCTTCGATCTTGGAGAAGTCGAGGATGTCGTTGAGGAGTCCCAGCAGGGAGTCCGCCGACTGCCGCACCATTCCCAGGTAGTCGCGCTGCTCGCTGGTGAGGGAGGTGGTGGCCAGCAACTCGGCCATGCCGATGATCCCGTTCATGGGAGTGCGGATCTCATGGCTCATGTTGGCGAGGAACTCGCTCTTGGCGCGACTGGCCTTTTCGGCAGCCGCCCTCGCCCGATCCAACTCGTCGCGCGAGGCGGTCACCTCCTTGAGATTCTCGGTCATGTGGTCGAAGGCTCGGGAAAGCTCGCCGATTTCGTCCCGAGCCGTCGTGCCCACTTTGTGATCGAGGTTTCCGCCGCCGATCATCCTCGTGCCGTGTTCCAGTCGAGTGATGGGGCGTGCGACCACACGCGAGGCAAACAGGATCCCCAGCACCAGGCTCAGCACGAAGACAATGCCCGAAAATGTAAGGAAGGCGCGTATGGCGAACCGTTCCGTCTTCCTCGTGTCTTCCGCAATCGCATTCAAATGACGGTGAACGTTCCGGATCGATTGTTCCAGCGTGTTGTTGACAAGCATGGCATACCGGTCGGCCCGCCTGAAGCTCTCGTCCACCTCGCGCCGGATCTCCCGAACATCGTCTTCACGCCCTTCCAGTTGCGCGCGGAGCATTCTTCTCTGATTCCGTATTGCCGCCCGCGCGTGTTTGGCGAAACCGCCATAGTAGAGATCCGCCGTCCCTGCCGCCTGACGCACCGCAGAAGGAGCCGTGCTCACCATCAGCGTTTCGTCCCAGCCGCTGCGTTTCCACTCCGCGTAAGTGAGGCCGCCGTAGGAACGTCGAAAGGCCTCGCTCTGGCTCCCCCAGATCATCGCCTTGATGAACATGTCGAAGTTGATCATGCTCCGATGAACTTTTCCCTCGATGACTCGAATCTCCTGCATATCGTCCGGATTCTGAATCATCCGAACCCGATTCAAACAGACCGAGCCCTGGGAGACGGCGAGCAACGCCTGCTCGGAGCATCGGGAAAGCGGCAAATGGTGGTCGAGGGCCGACTCGCTGGCCCGAGCAAGCCGATCGATCATGGCGATGCCAAAAAGGGCAATGGCCAACGCCATGGAGGCGACAAGCACCATAATGCCTGACAGCTTGACCGTGATGCCGGAGCGGAGTTTCATCAGTCAGAGTTCCATCTTGATCGCCGTGATATCGCATACGGCTTTGAGCACGCCAATGGCCTTGGCAGAATCCGAGTCGATGATGGGCACGTACAACGAGATGGATTCGGAAAAAGCACTGTCGTCGTAATCGATCGCGCCGTAATAACTCTTCCCTCGCCCCTGGTTGTACGCCCTCTCCCACCACGCCTCGTCAGCCTGCCAATAATCCGACGTACGGTTCGTTGCCGCCACAACAAGCCCTTTGGCGTCGGTCACGAAGATCTCCGAAAAACCGTCATGCTCTTCCTGAAAGTCCTTGAGAGTGCGAGCGCACTCGCTGGTGAGAATCGGTTCTGCCAATTCATCGCTTCCTTCGCCTGCCTGCCAGCGTCGATCGAGATCGAGGACCTCCCCCTCTTGCATATCCTGATGCTCCTGATTCGCCGCCCGGACCGCGGCGACCAGCACGGGCTGGGCTGCCAGTCCCTCGACCAGTCGAATTCGCCGGTCCAGCACCGCCTCCACCTCTTCGGAGAAATCCGGCGCCACCACACCGTTGGACGCGTCTCGATCGGTGTCTCTGTCAGCCTGATCGGTGTTACAACCGCACGCCCACGCCGCCGAGAAGAGAACGGCTGCGATCATCCACCAGGTGGCGCGAGATTGAGCGAACCTCATTTCCCCAGCCCCTTTTGTCGGAAAAGAGATACGAGCCGCAAAAAGACATTCGCAGAGCCGAGAGAACTACGAAAATGAGCCTGCGCTGCCCTGGCGTAGGAATTGTAGATGGGTCGGCAACCGAACCAAGGTGTTCTTGGACGCGGTGTTCTGCGATGCCCCCCTAACTCCCTGCCAGCTCGCGTGTTACGACAACACAAAGACCGTAGGCACTCGGGGATTCTGGGAGGCCCTCTCGGCAAATCCGTATGAATTGAACCGTTAGCCCGGAAGCTGCCCGGCCCCACCGCTGGTCCCGCGGGACCCTTGAGAGAACCATGGGGAGGCCCTCTCCACTGCTTCCTGACGCCATGCGCAACGCATGAACCAATGAGTCAAACCGGGGAACGGTGCTCGTCAACCTGCTCCTGAACAGAGCCGGTAACGATGGTTCGTGCCGTTGCCAACCTGGCCGCCACCTCATCGGAAACGGTTTTCAGGCCCCGGAGCGAAACGGAGCCTTCATGCTGCGCGAGACCTTCGGCCGCGGCCGCAGAGAGCTCCGTCAGCCCATCCAGGCTGAGCACTCCCCCATGCTTGCCCAACGCTCTGGCCGAGCCGGGCGACAAGGCCTGCAGCCCATTCAGGGACAAAGTGTGAGCACGTCCGCCTGATTGCCTGCTGAGTGCTCGAGCCGTTGCATCCGACAATGACGTGAGGCCGTCAAGGGAAAGGTAGTCGTGCTTCGCGAGAGCTCTTGCCGCTGCGGCAGACAAGGTCTTCAAGTGATCAAGGAACAAAGCGCCCCGATGTTGCACGAGCGATTTTGCGCCGGCATCCGACAGTTCCTTCACGCCCAGCCAGAGCATCGTCTCCTTCCCGAAATTGCCCTTGCGAGATGCGAGAGCGTCAATTGCGAAATCAGAGAGTCGCGATACGCTATTCAGCGCCAAGTCATACCGATGTGAACGGAATGCGTCGGCTGCATCGTCCGACAGTCTGCGAAGCCCCCTTAGAGAAAGGTATCCCTGATGTTTTGCGAGTGCCCGGGCCGCGGATGTGGAAATGGATGTCAGCTTGTTGAGCTGTAAATCTCCCTTGTGTCTTGCCAACGCGCCGGCGACCTCTGCCGACATTCGGACCAACCCCAGGGCAAGCACGGTTCCAGAGTGATTCGCCAGGCCCTCCGCTGCCTGCGCTGTGATTTTGCTCAGGCCACCAAGGAACAGCCAATCTGTGTGCGTTCCCAACGCGGCGGCAGCGTCGTCACTGAGACTGGCCACGCCTGCAAGCGACAACGAACTTCCACTGGCAAGTTGCTTCGCCTGATCGTATGGAAGGGAAACAAGGCCATCGAGAAACAACGCGTAACGGTGTTTTGCGAGTTCCTTTGCGGCCCGTTCGGAAAGGCTTGCCAGTCCGTTCAGGTACAGGTGCCCCCAATGCCTGGAGAGTTTTCTGGCAACCTCCGGGTTGATCCTCCTCAAACCGTTCAACGACAACACCTCGCCCCGGTGTTTCGCCAGTTCACCGGCCACTTGCAGTGACAGGCTCTTCAGGCCGTCGAGATGGAGGTGTTTCTTGTTCTTCGCCAGTTGCCTTGCGTCGCTCGTGGAGATCGCCTTGAGACCGCCCAGCGAGAGATGGCCCCAGAAGTTGGCAATCTCTTGCACGGACTTCCTCGACAACCGTCGCACACCATCCAGATTGAGAACGCCCTCATGGTATCTGAAGGCCTTGGCTGCCGCCTCCTCGATTTGGGTAAAGGACGACATATCAACCGCTTGTGGGTCTTCCAGGAATCTCTGGGCAATTTCGGCCGTAAGGCGTCGGATTGTCATTGGCCTTTCCCGAAATAGCTGGTCTTCCCGCGAGGTGGGTCCGCCCGAGCTACGCCCGTTGCCGGGCGGCCCGTCGGCGATCCGTTTCTTTGAGCAGCGTCTTCCGAAGACGGAGCTGGGTGGGGGTGACCTCCACCAGTTCGTCCTCGGCGATGTACTCGAGGGCGGCCTCCAGGGACAGGACGCGCGGCGGCTTGAGGAGAATGTTCCGGTCGCTGCCCGCCGCCCGGATGTTGGTGAGCTTCTTCTCCTTGGTCGGATTGACGGGCATGTCGTCGCCGCGGCTGTTCTCGCCCACGACCATTCCCTCGTAGACCACGTCGCCCGGTCCGACGAACAGTTCCGCCCGCTCCTGGAGCCCGTCGAGCCCGAAAGCCACCGCCTTGCCCGAAGTCATGGAGACGAGAACGCCGTTGGCCCGACCGGGGATATCCCCTTCGGCCGGGGCATATCGCTCGAAACGATGATGCATGATCGCCGTGCCCTGGGTCGCGTTGAGCAGGCGCGTTCGCAGCCCGATAAGCCCCCGAGCCGGGATCGAAAAGACCACGTAGGTGTAGTCGTCGTGGTTTGTCATCTCGACCGGTTGCCCCCGCCTGGCTCCGACCAGTTCCATGACCGGCCCGAGCTTGTCCGGAGGAACCTCGACCACCAGGCTCTCGAAGGGCTCTTCCAGCACGCCGTTATTCTTGTGGTAGATCACTCGGGGCTTGCCGATCGACATCTCGTAGCCTTCCCGTCGCATCGTTTCGATGAGCACCGAGAGGTGGAGGATGCCGCGGCCGGAAACCTGGAACGTGTCGCCCCCTTCCAGGGGCTCCATCCGCAGGGCCACGTTGCGTTCCAGTTCCTTTTCGAGGCGGCCTCGAAGCTGGCGGGTTGTGACGTACTTGCCCTCCTTGCCCGCCAGAGGCGAGGTGTTGATGCCGAAGACCATTTGGATCGTGGGCTCGTCCACTTCAACGCGCGGCAACGCCCGGGGCGTCTCCGGGTCGCTGATCGTGTCGCCAATCGTCACCTCGTCGAGCCCGACGATGGCCGCCACATCACCGGCCGTCGCCTCCTCGACCTGGACCCGGCCGAGCTTGTCGAACAGGTGCACCTCGGCCACCTTGGCCCGTACCATCTTGCCGTCGGCCTGCATCAGGGCAATCTGCTGCGCCTGGCGGATCGTGCCCGAACGAATCCGTCCCACCGCGATCCGGCCTACGTAGTCGGACCAGTCCAAGGTGTTCACCAACATCTGAAGCGGCGCGTCGGGCTCAATTTTCGGGCCGGGAACCGCCTTGAGGATCATGTCGAGAAGAGGTTGCATCGAATCGCCGCGGACATCCGGCGAGTGCGTCGCATAGCCTTCCTTGCTCGTGGCGAACAGGTAGGGAAAATCGCCGAGCACGTCCTCGGCCCCCAGATCGAGAAGCAACTCGAAGGTCTCGTTCAGCACTTCCTCGGCCCGGGAATCGGGCCGATCGATCTTGTTGACCACGACGACCGGCTGGAGCCCGCACTCAAGGGCCTTCGACAGCACGAACCGGGTTTGGGGCATGGGTCCTTCGGCCGCGTCGACGAGGACCAGGGCCCCGTCGGCCATGCGGAGAACCCGCTCCACCTCCCCCCCAAAATCGGCATGGCCCGGCGTATCGATCAAGTTGATCTTCACGCCGCCGTAGTGGAGGGCGATGTTCTTGGCCAGGATCGTGATGCCCCGTTCCCGCTCCAGGTCGTTGGAATCGAGAATACGCTCCCCCACAAGCTGGGTCTCGCGGAATTCGCCGCTCTGGCGGAGCAGGCAATCGACAAGGGTCGTCTTGCCGTGGTCGACGTGGGCGATGATGGCGATGTTGCGGATGTCGTCTCGACGCATGGGAAAGCTACTGAGAGGGAGGTGCGGGGCAATCCGAAACCTCTTAGTATACCACGTCCGTGTCAGCCGAGTATGAGGGGGGACGCGCGGGTTTCCGATTCACGAGCCCGCCGTTGGGAGGCTCAGCATCGCGGAAGGTAGGCCACTTCCCCCGAGCGTCCGGCGGCCGCAGTGCCGACGCAAAACGTTCCATGTCAATAGCTTAGGCATGCCTCCTCCAACTCAGCCCGGCTGCTGCCGCTGGGGGCCGAGGAGACATTGTGGCTTCGAGAATTGGGAGATTTGCAGCCGGGCTTTTCGGGTCGGTGGTAATTGGAAGGGGACGTTTTGGCGCGTAGCGAATCTTCCGGCCACGCAAGGGCAAGGCTTACTGTCCGCTCACAAACGCGGCAGAGTGATCTTCTTCTGGTTCTGGTACTTGCCGCCCCGGGTCGCGTAGCTGGTGTCGCAGGGAGTGTCACTCTGGAAGAACAAGACCTGGGCGATGCCTTCGCCGGCATACACCCGGGCGGGCAAGGGGGTCGTGTTCGATATTTCCAGCACGGCTTGGCCCTGCCATCCCGGTTCGAAGGGCGTCACGTTGACGATGATCCCGCACCGGGCGTAGGTCGACTTGCCCACGCAGATGGTCAACACGTTCTCGGGAATCTTGAAACTCTCCACGCTCACCGCCAGGGCAAAGCTGTTCGGCGGGATCAGGCACACCGACCCGTTGACTTCAACCAGCCCCTTCGGATCGAACTGCTTGGGATCGACCACCGAGCCATAGACGTTGGTAAAGACACGGAACTCGTCCGAGACCCGGACGTCGTAGCCATAGGAAGACACGCCGTAGGAGATGACCGGCCGGCCATCCACCTCGCGAACCAGTTCTTCCGCAAAGGGCTCGATCATCCCGTGGTCGCGGGCCATCTTTCGAATCCAGGAATCGGGCCTAATGCTCATCGGTGCTTTCTCCTGTAAGGACTTGGACAGGTCGCGGTTGCAGTGCGGGAGCAGCCGTGCGGAGCCATTCGGCCAGGGCGTTTTCCGGACGGAAAGGCTGAACGCGATACTTCGACCCGACAGGGACAAGAGCGAAGATCTCGTCCAGATCGCGCTGATCGAGGAGCGGCTCCACGGCGGTCGTCCGAAATTCGTGCTCGACGCCGCTCGCGGCCAGCAATTCGATCGACTGGCGGATCTTCTTCGGGGCCACGGCCACGCCGGCAAGGCGTGCATAGCAGGGCAGGGGCGCCTTGAGATCCATGGCCACGTAGTCGACCAGCGGAAGCACCCGGGCGAGCACCTCGGGCCGGCTGCCGTTCGTGTCGAGCTTGATTGCGTAGCCCAGTTCTTTCAGGGCGAGGAGGAAGTCGGGCAGGTCCGGCTGCAAGGTCGGTTCGCCCCCACTGATCACCACGCCGCCGAGTTTCCCACAGCGCGCGGCGAGAAGACTGAAGATTTCTTCTTCGCGGAGGAGGTCGCCTGGCTCGCGATCCATGGGGATGAGGTTGCCGTTGTGGCAGAAGGGACAACGAAAATTGCATCCCTGGGTGAAGATCACCGCGGCGACCCGGCCCGGAAAATCGCTCAGGCTCAGGGGCATCAGTCCGCCGATCTTCATTGGACGCCTCCCACGCTGTAGGTCGAACGAAGGCTGAACTCCTTCTGTTTGCCCGCGTTCCACTGGCCGATGGGCCTCAGGTAGCCGACCACGCGCGAGTAGATTTCCGTCGGCGACTCGCACGTCGGGCATGTCGGAGTCTCCCCGTTGAGGTAGCCGTGAACGGGACAGACGGAAAACGTGGGAGACAGCGTGAAGTAGGGCAGACGATATTGGCCGCACACGGTTCGCACGAACTGCTTGACCGCCTCGGGATCGGGAGCCGCTTCGCCCAGGAAGACATGCTGAACCGTTCCGCCCGTGTAACGCGACTGAAGATCGTCCTGCAGGTCCAGCATGTGGAAGACGTCGTCGGTGTAGTTCACCGGCAGTTGGGTCGAGTTGGTGTAGAACGGCTCGTCTGCCGCGTCGCAGCAGGACTCATAGCCGGAGATCATCTCGGGAAATCGCTCGTGGTCGGCCTTGGCGAGGCGGTAGGCCGTGCCTTCGGCCGGGGTGGCTTCCAGGTTGTAGAAGTTCCCGGTTTCTTCCTGGAAGCGGCGGAGCTCGTCGCGCATGTGGTCCAGCACGCGAGCGGCGAAGCCCCGGCCTTCCTCCGTGCCGATGTCCTGGCCCAGCAGATTCAGGCAGGCCTCGTTCATCCCGATCAGCCCGATCGTCGAAAAGTGGTTGTGCCAGCAATCGCCAAAGCGTTCCTTCACCTGGCGGAGGTAAAACCTGGTGTATGGATACAGGCCCTGCTCGGTGAAGCGTTCGAGGACCTTTCGTTTTGTCTCCAGGCTGGTTCGAGCGATTTCCATGAGACGGTCGAGCCGCTCCAGGAAGTCGGCTTCATTGTCGGCCAGGTGCCCGAGTCGGGGCATGTTGACCGTGACCACGCCGATCGAACCGGTGAGAGGATTGGCGCCGAAGAGGCCTCCGCCCCGCCGTTCCAGGGAGCGAAGATCGAGCCGCAGGCGACAGCACATGGAGCGGGCGTCCTCGGGCGACATCTCCGAATTGACGAAGTTGGCGAAGTAGGGAATGCCGTAGCGGGCCGTCACATCCCAGAGCCGTTCGAGCCCCGGGGCGTCCCAATCGAAATCGGCCGTGATGTTGTACGTGGGAATGGGAAATGTGAACACGCGCCCCTTGGCGTCTCCCTCGGAGAGCACTTCCAGAAAGGCGCGATTGAAAAAATCCATCTCTGCCTGGAAGTCGCCGTAGCAGTCGTCGCGAAGTTCGCCACCGATCATCACGGCCTCGCCGGCCAGCGTGGAAGGAGCTTGCAGGTCGAGGGTGACGTTCGTGAAAGGGGTCTGGAACCCCACACGGGTCGCCACGTTGAGGTTGAAGACGAACTCCTGCATGGCCTGCTTGACTTCGCGGTAGTCGAGCTGGTCGTAGCGGATGAAGGGCGCCAGGAGCGTGTCGATATTGGAAAAGGCCTGGGCGCCGGCCGCTTCGCCCTGGAGGGTATAGAAGAAGTTGACGATCTGGCCCAGGGCCGAGCGGAAGTGCTTTGCCGGCCGGCTTTCGGCCTTGCCCGAGGCCCCCTTGAAGCCCTCGGCCAACAGGTCGCGAAGATCCCATCCCACGCAGTAGGGCGAAAGCAGTCCCAGGTCGTGGAGGTGGATCGCCCCGGAGGTGTGGGCCTCGCGGACTTCCGGCGTGTAGATCTTGTTGAGCCAGTAGGTCTTGCTAGCCTCGCTGGAAACATAGTTGTTCAGGCCCTGCAGCGAATAGGCCATGTTGCTGTTCTCGTTGACGCGCCAATCGAGCCGATCGAGATAGCTGTCAATCAGTTCCACGTCGGCCCGGCGGACCATCTCGCGGATTCTCGCGTGCTGATCGCGATAGAGGATGTAGGCCTTGGCCGTCTTCTTGAAGGAAGAAGCGAGAAGAACTTCTTCAACGACGTCCTGGAGGTCTTCGACCATGGGCGCCACGTCGGTGAGCATCATCTGGGCGGTGGTGAGAACGCGGAGGGTCAAGGAGCGAGCGGTTTCTTCGCCGAATTCGCCGCTGGCGCGGCCCGCACGGAGGATCGCCTTGGTGATCTTGTCGGCGTCGAAGGGAACCTGCTGGCCGTCCCGTTTGCGGATCTCCGTGAAGAGGGTCCCCGTCAGTTCCTGGCAGGAGAAAGAAACAACGCTATCCGTGGTTGCCATGGAGGCTTCCTTTCCAATGCAAAAGAGTGCGCATGTCCTTCACGCAGAACGCTGCAAGCTTCGAGAGCGAAACCTGAGGCACGGCCCAAGGGGGCGCGAGCGCACGGCAACAAACCGAACTAACAGCACCTTCCCCGCGAAGGAGTCAGTTGTCTCGCCGCTTCATTGCGGCGTTGTCGGCAGGTCTTCGGACTTGCAGGCAAATAACCTTGGCTTTCCAAGGCGCCTACTCGCCGTCGCTTCCCAGCTCGATGGAGCCAGTGCTCAATGACGGTTTTCGTTCCTGCTTACCGCTGCGGGGGCAGTCCCGGACTTGCACCGGGTTCCCTCTTGCGACGCTCCCCGAAGGGAGCGAACCGACGAGCGAGCATACTACATGATGTGGACAAGGCACGTCAAGGTGCCATATCTAGTTTTCATTTCCTTTTCCGTTGACTCCCCTATCGGGGTTGATATAGTGACGGTCAAGGGGTTTCGGCAAGCCAAACAAGCCCTGTCCGTCAGGGATGTTTGCCGGGACTCTTCATGGTTTCTGGTGGCCGGGTCTTTCGTCTGAAAGGGCCGGCAAACAGGGAACACGGTGCGAATCCGTGACGGCCCCGCCGCTGTATGCTGGCATGGGGGGTTACCGATTCTTTCGGCCATTGCAGCTTGGTCGGCTGTGCCGACCGGTGCGAGAAGGCCAGGTAACCCCAAGCCTGCGAGTCAGAAGACCTACCAGTTGCCAGGGATTGCAACTCCCCTGCGAGGGACGGGGGTTGTGAGACCGAGCTGACGTGGTCTCGCTTGCGGCAGACGAAGCCGTATTGGCGGGCCCCCCATTCCCCAACCCTCTGCCTGAATCAGTTTGCCTGGAAAGAATGTTCCAGCCACGAATCTGGTTCGTTGGAGAGGAGACCTCGACGATGGCGAGTATTCAATTTCTCAAAGCGAGTCCCTTGTCGGAGAGCACGCAACTGGCGACGCTGTTGCAGAACGCGTCCGACCAATCGGGCGAGGTATTCATCGGCTGTTTTGGGGATGGCCCAAGTCCGATTGACCTCACCGAGGCCTCAGAGCTTGCTTCAAAAATCGTGATTCGCCGCTACGGAGACGCGTGTTGGGTCAATGCGAATCCGCTCTTGGCCGATGCCTACCGGGCGGAACAAGGACTCGCCGAGGCTCACGAAGCCGTGGAGAGTGATCGCTACCAACTCGTCTATCTAAGCCAGGTGCTGACGGAAGTGTCGGAAGGGCTTTTGACGCCCCAGGATATCGGCCAACTGATTCGATCGGTTCCCCTTCACTCACCGCTTCGGCTCGTCTTGACCAGAGAGCGGGTCCCCGAGTGTTTGGCTGCCTTTCTTTTCGGTTTGACGGAAGGGCAGACATGTCCGACAATCTCGGGGATCACGCGCGACAGCATCCCGTCATCAAGCGGAGCAGAATAGCCAAGGAGAGCCGTCCATGTCCCCCAGTGACCCAACCTCCCGAGAACGCGTTCTCACAACCCTGAAGCACCAGGAGCCGGATCGGGTCCCCCTGGACCTGGCCTCAACCCAGGTCACGGGCATCAGCAACACCGCCTACACGAACCTTCGACACTTCTTGGGTCTGCCCCCGGCCGAGCCCAATACAATGGACATTGTCCAGCAGGTGTGCATTCCCCATGACGATGTGTTCGAGCGGCTTGGGGTCGACACACGGGGCCTCTTTCCGCGAATCAGCAGCAATTGGAAAATCAACCTCCAGGACGAGGAAGACTCGCAGATCTTCCTTGACGAATGGCAGTGCAAGCAGCGGATGCCCGAAGGTGGGTTCTATTTCAGCCAGTGCAGCAGCCCGCTCGATGACACCACGCTCACCAAAGAAGCCATCGACGGTCTCGATTGGCCCGACCCGGCCGATCCGCAACGTTGGGCGGGACTTCGCGAACAGGCGGAGCAATTCCACAAAAGCGGTTACGCAGTGACCATGCGCGGCCTGTGTGCGGGCATCCTGGAAATGGCCTGCCGGTTGCGTCCCATGGACAAACTGATGATGGACCTGGCCATGGGCGACGAGGCGGCAACACACCTGTTAGCCAAGATCACCGAGTTGAAGGGGCGTTTCTGGGAAGCCGCCCTCGACGACCTGGGCGACGTGGTCGACGTGGTGGTGGAAGCCGACGACTACGGCACGCAGCATTCCATGCTCGTCAGCCCGGCCATGTATCGGCAGCTTCTCAAGCCGCTCCAGGCCGAGCTTTTCCAAATCATACGCCAGCGTGCGTCCGAGAGCTTCCTCTTCTTCCATTCCTGCGGCAACGTGCGAACGCTGATTCCCGATTTCATCGAGATCGGCGTCGACATTCTCAACCCGGTTCACGTGACGGCCACCGGCATGGAGCCCGTGGCGTTGAAACAGGATTTCGGCAAGGACATCTGCTTCTGGGGCGGCGGCGTGGACACCCAGGGCGTGCTTCCATCGGGCACGCCCGAGCAGGTCCGCGACGACGTGCGGCGCAACGTGTCGGCCCTCGCCGAGGGCGGCGGCTACGTGTTCAATACGGTCCACAACATCCAGGCCGACGTGCCGCCCGAGAATATCATGGCCATGTACGAAGCCCTGGCCGAGGTGGGCGTCTACGGGTAAGGCAGCAGGATCATCTCTGCGAACGAACTCACTCGACCAGCACGCCGGTGAAGAGATTGTCGGAATTCCCGCCGCCGTAGCCGTAGTGCGTGATGGCCTGCCAGTCGCCGCAAAGTTTCGCTGTCACGGTGTCGTCTGCTGATTTGAACGTCACCGTTCCCTCGCGGCAGTCGACCTCCACAGTTACTTCGAACTGGCGCCGGCCTCGCAGATCGGCTTTCTTTTCCGCCCGCTCGACTGCGTCGCCCGTGATCATCAGGCTGCTGCGCCCACCGTAGTAGAGCCGGCACTGCACCATCTGGTCCGGTTCATCGGTCGAGCCGAAGAGGAAGAAGGCGTTGCCGTGCCGCCCGCCACCTGAAGCACGCTTCAGCGCCAGCCGAAAGGTGGCCTTGGCCAACGGCTGGTCTGTTGCGGTCACCGCGTAGCCTTCCTTCTCGTCCTTCGTGCCGAACAGCAAGCCCCCGCCGGCCTGCTGCAGGGTTGCGTTGGTCAGTGTGAAGCGTTTCGCATCCACCTTCAGATCGGCGAGGTCTTTTGGAAAACCGGCTGAACGGGGCGCAACCTCGCCGCCGCCATCCTCCACCGGCGCCGCCTGGTTGACCCACGACGCCACGACCGCCTTGGGACGCCAGGCTTCGAAATCTTCCGTATGATAGAGGGCTTCCGAGGCGAACATCGGATAGTTGCACACGCACCCGTGGCCCAACATGGGAGCGGTCAGAATGCCACCGGCAGGAATGAAACTCGTCGTACACCCGGAGCGCACGGAATTCAGACCGATCACGCGACCGTTGCCCAGGGCGAAGGTGGTGGCATCGAGTGTGCTCTTCCGCTTCCAGACCAGCTCGCCCGAGTGCCGATTGAGGGCAACCAGCGTATCGCCGAGGATTGCCAGCAGCAGATCTCCTTCGATGCGGACTTCCGTCCAGCGAGGCTGGAAGCCGACTTTCTTCATGCCTTCGAGGATGGTTATCACGGCCGTCTTCGTGCCGTCCTCGGCCGAGTAGACATGAATCTCCTCCTCCAGAATGACGTAAACCGCGTCGTCCGTAGCCACGTAGTTGCGATCCACGGGCCGCCCGTAAACTCGCGAATCCTCGTACCGCGCTTCCACCCAGGCAGTCTTGGGCATCACGACCTTCCAGAGATAGCAGCCCGTGTAGATGTCGATCGCATGCAGCTCTTCGTGTGCGATGAGGAACATCCGCCCGCCAGCCACAAGTGGATAGGGATTCCGTTGGTGCTGGAAATGGCTGTCCGGTGTGAAGTAGCGATCGACCGCACCCGAATACCAAAGGGTAGCCAGGGGCCAACGCACCAGTTCCTTCGAATTGCTGAAGGTATTGCCGGGACCGCCTGCCTCGTGTGTCCACTGGTCGGAGCCGGCGCGCGGCTGGGGGCGCAAGACGACCAGTCGGCCGGGCCCTTCTTCCATGGCATAGTCTGGTCTTGTCTCGACGAGCCGCTTCACCAACCGTTGTTCGCTCAGACCGGCAACCACCTCCAGCCGTCCGGTTTGCGGGCGCATCGCTTCCAGTGCCATCCGAACGACGTCCCCTGCCGCTCCGCCATCGGTGGGAAGTGCCCCCAGCAACACGCGGTTTGCCCAATAGGGAGTCAGCTTCAGATCTGCATCATGATGCACGACCTGAAGGCGGTTGGCTTCGAGCCCCTCGGAGGCAAACTGGTGACGCAATCGGCCTGCCTGATCCCGATCGGATTCCAGAAACACCACGCGATATCGGCCCGCTTCAACCAGGGCCTGGACGGGCTGCTGGCCCGGTTCGGGAATAGCGATCGAAGCAATGCGACCGTTCTCGCCGGCAATGAGCCGATCGCCCGCCTTGATCAACAGACGCAGCGGTGTCTTCATCTCCCAGAGCACCGGGAATTCCACACGGCGGATCTTCGCGTTCTTCGGATACCGATGAAGCTTCTCGGGAACCTCCACCCACTGTGGCCGCGCCAGGTCCCGGGCCACGATCCGATCCATGGCCGGGTAGGCCACTCGCGTGTGGCCTCGGGGAACGAGGTACTTGGCGGGCGCATCGAATTCGGACGCGTAGGCCGTCGTCTCCGTCAGAACGGGTTCCGGATAGAGGTTTTCGTTGTGCAGAGCATATTTCACGGCCTGGAGCAAGGGACGGTTGGCGGCCGCGGCAAGTTCGTGTTCCGGTTCACTTCGCGAACCGTAGATTCCGGACAATGCCATGGCCAAAGCGGATGGCACGGGCGGCAACGCGTCTGGTTGCGTGGCAAACCAATTGCCGCCCTGCACGGAGTACTTCCCGCACGTAGGAAAGGCAATCGCTCCGCCAGAGCACTTCGCCCGTACGGCAATCCGCGGCGGTCACATACACGCCTTCTTCCGGCCAGAGCCCGCTGCCGAAAAAGACAACGCCGTCCGAGGCCACTGGGGCGCCGCGCACCGGCCACCGCAGCATAGCTTGCGTCGGCGCACATCCGATATTGGTGATCGTAGGCCGGGTCAGGCTGCCCCAGGTCCCGCTGCCACTGCAAGACCATCTGATCAGAGCACCGCTCGTCGGTGGCTCCCGAACGATTCGCATCGTGCCGCCATTGGGGCCAATCGGCCCATGCCCCGGTTGTGCCTGCCAGGATCGACAGGGCCGCCAGGAGCAGCGTGTGTGCGTGTCGTGCGGATCCAGTGCCCGCGGGTATCGTCCGTTTCATTCAGCACCTCCTGGCGCTGGTTGGGGATCGTGCAAAGCCGGCCTCACTTCCGTCAGATACCATTTTCCGCTCGAAACGTCAAAAGAACATCTGAAAATGCGGCGGAATCGGGAGATTGCCACCCTTGGGACTCATCGGGTCGGTGCCGCCCCGGAGACTTGACATGGCCGTGCCGGGATTCGACAATCGGGTCACAAGTTGCTCCTGGGGATATGCGCCGGCCACGTATTGAAAGCGTGTCTTGACTGGCGTGGGGGATTTAACGGATGAATGAAATAGGCTCACGGCAGCAGGGCAGACGGTTGTCGGCTGCGCGTCCCCGGCAGAGCAAGCCAACCTCCGACCACTCCGTAGGATCCTGAAATGGCAGATGCTCCGCGAAGAGACTTCGAGGCAACCAAACAGATGAAGGCCGTGATGGGCAAGTACTTCACGGAACTTGCCCAGGGCCCAAGCGAAGGAAAGAAGACCGCCTGGTGCACGAGCGTCGGCCCCGCCGAACTGCTCTACGCCCTTGGCTACAATGTCTATTTCCCCGAGAATCACGGCGCCATGCTCGGGGCCAGCCGCATGGCGACAGACCTGATTCCGGCCGCCAATGCCCGGGGCTTCTCGCCCGACATCTGCTCCTACCTGACCAGCGACATCGGATCCTATCTCAAGGGCGAGAGCCCGATCCAGAAAATGAAGCTGCCCGGCCCGCCCAAGGCCGACGTGCTCGTCTTCAACACGAACCAGTGCCGCGACGTGAAGGACTGGTTCCAGTTCTACGGGCGCGAGTGGGACGTGCCCTGCATCGGCGTCCACACGCCCCGCTCCATCGGCGAAATCGACGACGCAATGGTCGATTACATCGGCGGCCAGATCGAAGAACTCGTCGAGCCCCTTGAGAAAGTCGCCGGGGCGAAGCTCGATCCGGATCGGCTTCGCGAGGTCGTGGGCCTCTCCAAGGAGTGTACCGAACTCTGGAAGAAAGTCCTCGCCTCGGCCGCCAGCAAGCCTTCTCCTATCTCGTTCTTCGACGCCACGATCCAGATGGGCCCGGCCGTGGTGCTGCGGGGAACCCAGGACGCCGTCGACTACTACAAGCTGCTCGTGGCCGAACTCGACCAACGTGTGGCCTCGGGCATGGGGGCCGTGGAAGGCGAACGCCTCCGCATCTACTGGGAAGGCATGCCCATCTGGGGCAAGCTCAGTTCCCTTTCCAAACAGTTCGCTGAACTCCAGGCGTCCGTGGTGGCTTCGACCTACTGCAACAGCTGGATCTTCGACGCCCTCGACCCGGCCGATCCCTTCCGAAGCATGGCCCGGGCCTACAGCAGCATCTTCATCTGCCGCAGCGACGACTTCAAGCAGCGATACATCAAGGACATGGTCGAGCGATACGCGATCGACGGCATTCTCTATCACGACGCCAAGACCTGCCCCAACAACTCGAACTGCCGCTACGAAATGCCCCAACGCCTGCAGGCGGAACTGGGCATTCCCTATCTGGTTGTGAACGGCGACCTCAACGACTTGCGGCTCTACTCGGAAGAGCAGACCCGTACGAACATCGAGGCTTTTGCCGAGCAACTCGTTGGGGCGTGAGCCTGACCGACGGCAGATGACGATTCAATCGAAAGGGTGCTCCCGGTTGTGACCTGTTTTTGCGGAATCGATATCGGCGCATCGGCCGCCAAGCTCGCCCTGATTGATCCGGAGGGCCGGATCATTGCAAAGGCGGTGCGCCGTTCCGGGATCGACTATGCCGGCACGGCGGAAAGCTGCCTGCTGGAGTCGCTCGAAGAAGCGGGACGGGCGAGGAAAGACGTGGCCGCCGCCTTCTCCACGGGTTACGGCCGCGACAACGTGCCCTGGGTCGACGGCAAGATGACCGAGATCGCCTGCCATGGCCGCGGCGCCCATTTCCATCTGCGCCGGGCCATGACGATCATCGACATCGGCGCCCAGGACAGCAAGGTGATCCATCTCGACGCAGAGGGACGCCGCACCGGGTTCAAGATGAACCGGAAGTGCGCTGCCGGCACCGGTTCGTTTCTGGAGGAGATCGCCCTGCGACTCGATCTGCCCGTGGGCGACCTGAACGACCTGGCCGAGGCGTCGACCGGCGAGGTCTCCCTGGGCAGCTTCTGTACGGTCTTTGCCGCCACGGAGATCCTCGAGAAGATTCGCGCCGGCCAGAAAGTGGAAGACATCGTCAAGGGCGCGTTTCGGTCCGTCGTCAAGCGGATCTTCGAGATGGACCAGATCCAGGCCGACCTGGTCATGACGGGCGGCGTGATCGCCCACAACCCCTATCTCGCGAAACTGGTTGAGGAGTCTTTCGGGCGTCCCGTCCACGTTCCGCCCGAACCCCAGTTCGCCGGCGCCCTGGGCGCCGCCCTGTTCGCGCGAGACCATTATTGTTCGCCTAACCAATGAAGCAGAGCGTCTGAAAGACGGCTCAAGAAGAACTCCCGAATCCCCATGTGAATAATAAGCAGATTTGGCAGCATACGTAGACGACCGGAATCTGACAGGAACAGAAGGGAACGAAGATAACAGAGGTGATTTCTCCGTTTCCTCGGTCCTCTCTGTTTCGAAACGATCGGCCATGCTCGCGCTCCTACTTGTTTGTCAAAGTGGAGGTGTGTGAGAGAATTATTCGTATTCACAGAGCTCAATTACTCCGGTGACTCCTGTTCACCGCAGTTTCCCCGTAACCCGAAACGCCGAAGCCGTTTTCGTTCGCCTACCCAAGAGGATCCGCTCATGCTCGTCACCGGACCGCCTAAACAAATCGTCGACGGCCTCGTCATGCTCGGCACGAACGAGTATCCCCTGTACCTTTTCCGAGATAGGGACCGGGCGGCTATCTTTGAAGGCGGAACCGGGGCCATGGGGCCCCTCCTGCGAGAACAGTTCGCCGGACTCGACCTGGATCCGTCGGCCGTCAAGCAGGCGATCATCACCCACGCCCATCCCGACCACGTCATGGCCGTCCCCATGTTCCGCGACCTCTTTCCCGGCGTCACCGTGGCCGCTTCGGAAGTCGGCTTGAGGACCCTCGGCGCCGAAAAAGCGATCTCCTTCTTCTGCCAAATCGACCAGGCCCTCACAAACGCCATGCTCCAGGCGGGCAGGATCGGCGAGCAGCATCGGCCGGCTGCTCTTTCCGAGATGAGAATCGCCGTCGACCGACCTCTCAAGGAAGGCGACAAGATCGAGGTGGGCGACGTGGTCTTCAATGTCCTGGAAACCCCCGGGCACAGCGACTGCAGCCTGAGCTTTCATCAGCCCCAACGCAAGATCCTCATCATCTCCGACGCCACGGGCTACTACATGCCCCAGGAAAACGACTGGTGGCCCAACTACTTCTCCAACTACGGGGCCTACCTCGAATCGATCGAGCGGCTTGCCGCCCTGGAAGCCGAAACGCTCTGCCTGAGTCACAACGGCGCTATCTGCGGGGCCAGCGACGTGGCCGCCTACTTCGCCGGCGCCCTGGCGGCCACCGAGAACTACCACGCCCGCATCGTCGATGAAATCCGCGGCGGAAAACCCTTCCGCGAACTGGCCGAGCAACTCGGCTCTGAAATCCACGCAAAGGCCGGCCTCCTGCCCATCGACTTCTTCCAGAAGAACTGCGGGCTGCTCGTAAAACATTCCGTCAAACACGCGGGGATCGAAACTTGACGTCGTTGTTCGCTCCGCGAACAAACGCATTGACAAACACGTGCGTCAAGACGCACCCTACCTCCAACGAAGACGAAGTCCGATGACAGAAAACCTCGTGATGTTTCCCAATGCCAGAATCCCCTACGGGACCTGGGGAAGCAGTTACTTCCCCGCGTGGCAGATGTCCGCCCTGGCGGAGGTCAACATCGGCCAGTTCGCGGGCGAAGCCATGAACCGGATCCTCGGCGTCCGGAAAATCCCGGCGAGCGAATTGGAATACCTGATCATCGGTTCCACCGTGCCGTGGCACTGGAAGTTCTGGAATGCGCCGCTCGTGGCCAGTTGCCTCGGGCGACGTCTGCCCGGCTTCCATGTGGAGCAGGCCTGCGCCACGGGGCTCCAGGCCGTGCTGCTCGCGGGAACCCAGGTGCAGACCGGCTCCAGCGACGTGGTGGGCGTGCTCACCTTCGATCGCACCAGTGATTCGCCGGCCAGCGTGTACCCGGAACGGCGAGCCCACCAGCGCACCATGGTGATCAGCGACGTGTGGGACAATTTTGGCTTCGATCCCGCCACGGGCGGAGCCATGCTGACCACCGCCGGAACGACCGCCCGGAAATACGGTCTCGATCGCACCGAGGTGGAAGACTTGTCCTTCTGCCGATACGAACAGTACTTCCAAGCGAAGGACTCCGGGTTCCTCGATCGTGTTCTCGTTCCCCTCGACGTGCTGAACGTGCAAGGAAAACTCCTGGGACGCATCGACGAAGACCTGGGCGTCCGCAGACTGACCCTGAACAGCCTGCGCCAGATGCGAGAGCTGGACACCTGCGTGACCACGGGGACCCAAACCCATGCCTCCGACGGCATGGCAACGCTCCTGGTAACCACGCCGGAAAAGGCCCGAGAACTGAGCCCGCGCCCCGAAGTGACGATCGAGTTCGTGGCCAAGGCGGAAATCCGAACGGGGCCAGGCCTCATGCCGGAGTCGCCCACGCTGGCCGTGCAGAAGTTGCTCGAAAGAACGGGCTTCACGATGGACGACATGGCGGTTGTAAAGAGCCACAACCCCTTCGCCGTCAACGACGCCGTATTCTCGAAGGTGATGGACTACGACTGGCGGAAAATGAACCGGACCGGATGCTCCCTTGTCTGGGGCCATCCGCAAGGCCCGACCCTCACCCGGATGCTGATCGAGGGACTGGAGGAGGCCGTGGACCTGGGAGGCGGCCTCGTATTGCTCTTCGGCTGTGCGGCGGGAGACATGGGCATCGCGGGCCTGTTCCGCGTTTCGGAAGGAGGTGACCGGTAATGGCTAAATCAATCCGACAACCAACCCTCGAAACACTGGGCCTTGGCTCCGTCCTCGACATCTTCCGCAATGGCGCCCTTCCCGCCGATGCCGGCGAACTGGTAGACCGCGTTTTCGGCACGTCCGGCCAGCGCGGTTCGCTGGTGATCTCCGGCGCCAACGGCATCGTCGGCGCCGGCAAGATGATGCAGCTCACCAGCAAGCTGGAACCGTTCGGCGTCCGGTCCATCAGCCTCAGCCGTCCCCGTACGGCCGATGGAATTGGTCCCCACTACCCACGTCTCGTCGAAGGCGTCGGCAAGGAGCGAGCCGACCGGATCATGGGCAACATCGTCCGGATGACCTATGACGGAAACAGCCTTCCCGCCGATCTGGCGAAGTGGAATCCCCGCTTCCTGCTGGAAGCGATTCCCGAAATCCTCGACGTGAAGAAGACTCACTACCGCCTGTTCCAGGAGGCCTTTCCGGAAATCGAGATCCGTTCAGTCACGTCCGGATTTCCCGCCTCGGAACTGGGCGTGGGCGTGGCCCACCCGGCCTTCCCCCACGAAACGAACAAGGTCTGGGAGACCGTGGAAAGCGAAACGTCCGCGGTCACACAGCTCCTGTGGGCGTTGGGGCTGGTGCCCGTTCCCGTCAGCGACGACTGGTCCTTCGTTCTCGACGTGCTCTTCTGTGGCGTGACCCTGGCCGGCATGCGTTGCCACCGGGCCACCAACATGCCCTTCTGGAAGATCGACAAGTACGTGCGGAAGCTGCTCGGCCCGAATCCGTTCCGAGCCCACGACGTGATCGGCGCTGCCGGCGCAACGTTCCTCACGTGGTCGTGCCTCCACCATCTGGCCCAGAAATACGGTCCCCTGTTCCAGCCGACGCCGGAATTGGAGGAGCGGAAGACAACCGGCCAGAACTGGTACCCGCTGAACCACTTCCGCCCGGTCGTCGACTGGTCCCTGGACCCCGAAGGCGAGGACGAACTGGCCACCTGGATCCAGGGCGCCCTGTTCCAGATGGCCAGCCTGATCCTCCACGAGCAGAGGGCTCACCTGGCCCACGTCAACGCCATCGGCGAACTGTGCGCCCAGTTCCGGCGCGGTATTCTGGCCGTGATTCGCGACGTGGGGGCCGAAGCTGCCGTGCGACGTGTCGAAGCCTATCACCGACTCCACCCCGAGGCCGCCTCCTCCTGCTGGTATCCGGAGGTCTTCGACGAGATCGGCAGCCCCGAGTGGCAGCAGTTGTATGTCAACGCCGAACACGACGGGCAGGTGGGAGTCATCACCATCAGCCGGGAGAGTTACAACGGCGACGTGGATGCCGAACTGAATCGGGCCATCGACTGGCTCAAGGCCGAAGGCATCGATCGCGTGATCGTAAGCGGCGATTTCCACCTGGCCACGCAGATGGTCGGCGCCGACACGAGCGACTTCTATCCCACCCTCAGCAACGCCGAAGCGGGTCGCCAATTGTCCGCGGCCTGGTCGGCAACCGCCCGCCGGCTTCACGCGGAGTTCCAAGTGTCGGTCGGATTTGCGGGCGGAAAACGCTGCTTCGGCGGATTTCTCGAACTGCTCATGCACTGCCATTACCTTGTGGCCACCGAAGAAACCCGCCTGGGAATGCCGGAAGTGACGCTGCCGGTCGTGCCCGGAATGGAAGGCTGCCACTGGCCGTTCCGAAAAGCCGAACGCGGCCAGTGGTCGAACCTCCTTCGGTTGCTGTTGACGGGCCAGCCCGTGAAGGCCAAGGAGGCCGTAGGCTGGCTCGTGGACGCCGCCGCCCCCATGGCAGACGCCCTGAAAATGGCCTGGGCTTTGGCTTCCAGCGGTGCGGCAGGCGTTCCAAAACGAACGCTGCAAGAAGGTCCCCTCGACGGAGTCGCCGCCGAGGCGGGTGTGCCCGATTCCGGCGATCCGGCCACGGAAACGGCCAGGCGGGCGGTCATGGAAACCGTGACCGCGTCCTGCGGCGTGCCCCTGGGCGAAGCCCTCGACCTCCAGGCCCGACACTGCGGCGATTTCCTCGCCGGTTCCGCCTGCAAATTGGGAGCAATCGGAGCCGAGTGCCAGAAAACGATGACGGTGTAGTTCTGGGGTCTGCATTGCCAACAAACGCCTCCCACGGTCAAGTTGCGTAGTAGTACAGACATTGGCTGCATCGGAATCAAGAGAGTTGCCGAAGTCGGGAAATCGAATATGCTTTCCTGAATCGCAACTTTTTTCCTTGTGGAGGCAAACGACGTGACCGTCGAGTTCCAACGAATCGGCCGCTTCAAGACCGTGGAGCAATTTCGCGAGTACCTCCAGCAGGTAGCCCCGGGCTTCCCCTGCGACGAGCGGATCCTCTCCGCCGCCGAGGGCTCGCCCCTGGCCCAGCCGATCCAAATCGGCGGGCGAACCGTGGGCAACCGCTGGTGCATCCATCCCATGGAAGGTTGGGATGCCGAGTCGGACGGGACTCCGTCGGAGCATACGACACGTCGCTGGCGGAATTTTGGACTGTCCGGGGCCAAGCTGATCTGGGGTGGCGAGGCCTTTGCCGTCGTGCCTGAGGGTCGGGCCAACCCCAACCAACTTCACTACCGCCCCGAAAACCTGGCCTCCATGCAGCGTCTGCTGGAGGCTCTCTTGGAGGGCCATCGCGAGCAGGGTGGGGCCGACGCGACGGACGATCTGCTTGTGGGTCTCCAATTGACCCATTCGGGCCGCTTCTGCCGCCCCAATCGCAAGGATCGGTTGGAACCTCGAATCGCCTACCACCACCCGGTCCTCGATGCCAAGTTCGGCATTGCCCCCGACGACGACTCGGTCCTCCTCACCGACGACGAGGTCCGCCGGTTGACCGACGCCTATGTGGAAGCGGCCCGACTGGCCGAGAAGGCCGGCTTCCAGTTCGTCGACATCAAGCATTGCCACGGCTACCTGGGGCACGAATTCCTGTCGGCCTACTCCCGGCCCGGCCCCTACGGCGGAAGTTTCGAGAACCGTACCCGGTTCCTTCGTGAGACCATCGCCGCCGTTCGCGCCGCGTGTCCCGGACTGCTGATCGGCGTGCGGCTATCGCTGTTCGACTTCCCCCCGTTCCATCCTGATCCCAATGGGGCGAAGGACGGCAAACTCGGGCCCGGCATCCCTCACGAATACCCCACTCCCTATCCAGGCTTCGGCTGCGATCGCAGCGACCCGCTGGCCATGGATCTGGCGGAACCGATCGAGTTGATCCGCCTGATGCGCGACGAGTGGGGCGTGGACTTGCTGAACCTGTCGGCCGGTTCGCCCTATTACAATCCTCACATGCAGCGTCCGGCCCTCTATCCGCCCTCCGACGGTTACCAGCCGCCGGAAGATCCGCTCGTCGGCTGCATTCGCCAGATCGAGGCGGTTCGCCAGGTGAAGCAGGCGACTGCCAACATGCCGCTGGTGGGCACGGCCTACACCTACTTCCAGGACTATCTGCCCCACGTGGCCCAGGCCCTCGTCCGCGAAGGCTGGACCGATCTGGTTGGCGTGGGACGCATGGTGTTGAGCTACTGGGAGATGCCCGCCGACACGCTCGCCGGACGCCCCATGGCCACCAAGCGGATCTGCCGCACCTTCAGCGACTGCACCACCGGCCCCCGCAACGGCCTCATCAGCGGCTGCTACCCCCTCGATCCCCACTACAAACGGGCCCCGGAAGCGGTCCAGCTCAAACAGGTGAAGGCCGATCTTCGCACCAGCCAACGCGAATCCAGCGGCCCAACCCCGGGCTAGCACGGACGGGTGGCACGCTTTACATAGCGCCTGTGAGGGCCAATCTGCCTTCAGATTGCCGCATCGACGGCAGCATAAACACGTTTGGCCGAAGGCCCATATCCACCGTAGCCTGGGGCATCGCCCCAGGAAATCAGGTGTCCCCATTCGTTTGGCCAACGGCCATATTCACGTCTCTCCCATCTCGCGAGGGTTGAATATGGCCTTGGACCAATCGACCATCGCCGGTGAAAGCCCGCTCTGCCACCCTCCATTTCTCCACCCAAAACCGGCGATAAGCCATAGTCATACCCCGATTTACGTCCAAATTACGCGGATCAGTACGGGAACCATGCGTTAGCGTCCCGGACCGTCCGAATGGCGTTGACCTCCCAGGCTGCCACCTCTATATCCCCGACTCGCTCTGCATCCGGAAACGGAATTCCAGTCTGTTTGGCGGTTTGAGGAACTAACGATGAAGCGGGATGTCTTCGCTTGGCACGTCACGGAAACTCATTGGACAACTCGTCCGGTGCAGCTACTTGCCACATTGTCCCTGGCACTGCTACTGCCGGCCCTGTGGGGAGCCGCCCTTTCGGCCCACGCAAGTGCGGCCGAGGCGGAGTCCGACCAGGAAGAAGCGGTTGGCCCCCTCGGCTCCGTTGCCGGCCGGGCCGGCTACATCGCCTTCGAAACCTTCGGGCGAGAAGACTCGATCACCCACGCCGAGATCATGCCCTACATCGATCTCGACCAGCACACCCTGTTCACCGATGCCCGCCTCTTCATGAGCACCGAGGGCTATTTCGGTGGAAATGTCGGGTTCGGCTACCGCTACCGCGTGCCGGAAGGAAACCGCTTTCTCGGCGCCAGCTTCTGGTACGACCTGGACGACACGACCAGCGAAACCTTCCATCAGCTCGGAATCAGCCTCGAATCGTGCGGCTCGCTCTGGGATGTGCGGACCAACCTCTACATTCCCATCGGCGACTACGAAAAAGACTACGGCATGTCGGTCCGGAACCAGCAATTCGTGGGCAATCAGATCACCTACACCCGCCTGCGAACCTACGGCGTGGCCATGCTGGGCTACGATCTGGAAGTGGGCATTCCCCTGCCCACCGAGCTGGCACGAGCCCACAACCTCACGATCACCCCGGGCTCCTACATGTTCTTCGGCGACAATGCGGAGGACATCTACGGCTACAAGGTTCGGGCCGAGGGCAACGTGACCGACAACATGGCCGTGCAGCTTGAGTTGACCGACGACGACACCTTCGGCACGTCGCTCACCCTCGGAATCGAATTCGTGCTTCCCGGCGGACCCCGCCAGAAGGACCCGGCCGACGTGACCTCGCGCATCCGGACCGATCAGTTCGTTCACCGCAACTACAACGTGATCGTATCCAAGCAAACCGACCTCAAAAGCGGCCTGACGGCGGTCAATCCTGAAACGGGCGAGGCCTACAATGTCCAGCACGTTTCGACCACCTCGAGCACTTCCAGCCTCGGCACGGCCGAGAGTCCCTATCACACGATTGCCGAAGCCCAGGCGGCCGGCGGCGACCTCATCTTCGTCCACGGCGACAGCGTCCTGACCGACGCGATCGTCTTGCAGGAAGGCGAGCAAATCTTGGGCGAAGGTGCGGCCCACTACATCAACTACCAAGGTTTCGGGCTCAGTCTCCTTCCCACCGTCAACAGTTCCACGGCCCGGCCCACCTTGCTCGGCGTCTCGGGCGCGGCCGTCACGCTGGCCTCCAACTCGGAACTCTCCGGCTTCGTGATCGACTCGGCCACCGGCTACGGCGTCGTCGGCAGCGGCGTGGAGAACGTGGTCGTTCAGAACGTCGATATCCTCGATGCGGGGCTCGACGGGCTGCTGCTGGAGAACACGAGCGGAGAGAACACGTTCTACAACCTCACGGTTGCCGACGCCCTCGGGATCGGCATTCATATCGACGGCGGCGACGCGGATACCGTCTTCTCCGGTGACCTGAGCAACTCGGCCGGACGAGCCCTCGTGGTCGAGAACACGACGGGTGGCACGGTGGACTTCACCGGTATGGATGTGGCCGACGACGGCGGCGAAGGCGTCCTCCTTCAGGATGCCGACGGCGACGTGGCCCTCGGCACCGTCAACGTACGCAACAGCGCCACGACCGGCCTGGCCATCGACGGCGGCTCCGGGGACCACACCTTCGACGACGTCTCCATTCGTGCCGCCGCAGGAGCCGGAATCGATATTCGCAACAACACGGGTTCTTTCGCCTTCAACGAACTGGACGTGACCGACCAGACCGGCGGCGCCGGCGTGAGCATTGTGGACAGCACCGCCGACGGCTCCTTCGAATCGCTGCAAATCGAAACCGACGGGGCCACGGGCTTCTTCGTTCAAAACGCCGGCGAATTGGAACTCGCCTCGGGCGACATCGCGGCAACCAACGCAACCGCCGTCGACATCGAAAACGCCACCGTCGACGCCAACCTCGACAGCGTTTCCAGCAGCAACGCCACCGTGGGCATTCGCATCGTCGATCACGACGGAAAATTCCTCGTCCTTGGCGACGGCGAAGAGAGCACCGGCGGCCTGATCAGCGGCGCCACGACCGGCGTCCTCCTCGACAATGTCGGAACCGTGGGCCTCCAATACATGGACCTCGACGGAAACGACGTCGGCATCGATGCCACCGATACGGAGTGGCTCGCCCTCTCCTACGCCCAGGTCACCAATTCCACCAACTACGGACTCGATCTGCTCAACACGGAAATGGTCGAAATCGTTTACTCCACCTTCGAGGACAACGGCAGCTCGACAACCAACACGATTCGCTTCCGAAGCGATACGGAAGGCGACTACGGCTTCTACCTCTCCGGAAACACGATTACCGACGCCACCAGCGCTGCAATCCTGATCAAAACGACCGCGACCGGCGCCGACTCCACGCTGACCAGCCAGATCTACGCCAACGAGATCACGACGAGCCGCTACGGCGCCGCCGGGCTCGCCATCGACTGGGACGGGCCCATCGTCGGGTCCATCCTCGTCAACGAATTCACAGCAACCGGCGACGCGAGCACCGGTGTGGACATCACCACGACCTCGACAAGCGAGCTGGCCGAGTTCGCCCTCGTTCAGAACACGTTCGCCTTCGAGGGCGACGACAGCGTGGGCATGAGCTTCACAACGGCCAGCCCCGTTACGATCTCCGCCGACACGAATGAGATCGAATTCGACGGTTCCGGCGGCACGGGCATGCTCTTCTCCCTCGCTGAATCGGCCGACGTCTACCTGACCGAGAACGTGATCACCGACAATGTGTCCGGCTGCACAGGCATCCTGTTCAGCCAGATCACCGGCCCCTCCACCGTTACCTTGCAGGGGAACGAGATCTACCTGCTGAGCGATACATCGATCATCGACCGCGGTATCATCTTCACCTCAGTCACCGATACGGTGGAACTGCTCGACCCGGTCAACAACATTGTCAGCGGAGCCACCACGCCCTTCTACGCTCCCGTCGGCGCCCTCGACGGCTACACCTACGTCAACGGCGAAGAGGTTCCGTAAGGCAGCGTGACACACCTCCCTCCCCAGCGCGTCTTGCGAGCGAGGGGGAGGGCCGGGGTGGGGGAACGATGCGCCAATCGCAACCTTGAACCGCAGAATATCGAACAAGGAACCGCAGAATGATGAAGTGATAGTGGGAACGTTTCCGGCGGCAAGGATGCCACCGCTACTCCCTCCCCAGCGAGCTTGCGAGCGTGGGGGAGGGCCGGGGTGGGGGAACGAAGCGCCACTCGCGGTCCACTCGATCTGCGTCGGCGTTTGCGAGTGATGTGGCAAAGCGCTCTGCCGATGCAGGCCCCTCCCTAACCCTCCCCCACGCTGCGCTGGGGAGGGAATTCTGCTCCCTCCCCGGGGAGATGGAAAGGACCTTTCTGATTCGCAGAAGCCGGGCTAGCTATGCCACCTACCCGGTCGGACTGGCCGGTGTGCGATGGCCAATTCAAGAGCCCGGCTTCTCCAACGGCCGAAACGCCGCCTCGTGCTCCTCGCGGGTCACGTAACCGTCGCCGTTCTTGTCCAGCCGGCCAAAGAGCCGCGCCGGGCCGCGGAACTCGTCCTTGCTGATCTTCCCGTCGCGATCCGTGTCCTGACGACTCGCGATCCGCTGCCAGGGGATCCCCGCGCGAGGTTGACTCGCCGAGGGCTCACTTGCCGTGCTCTCCGAGGTGGTGGCCTTCGGCTCCTTCTCCTTGCCGACGCCCGTCTTCAAGTTGTCCTCGAAGAACTCCCGGACCATGTCGGTGACCACCGCGTCGCTGAAACTCGGGCCGCCGTGCGCCGCTCCGTGGATCGTGTGGAAATGCACGGGAACAGATGCAGCCTTGAGAGCCTCGAAAAGCAGCTCGCTCTGGTTGTACGGCACCGTCCCGTCCTTGTCGCCGTGAACGATCAAGAACGGCGGATCGTCTTCGCTCACGTAGGTGATCGGGGCCGCACGAGCGGCCTTCTCCCGGTTCTCTATGACCAACCCGCCGATGAGCTTCGTTTCGGGCGAGTCTTCCCGACCGTGACGTTCGTAGTTGGGTGTGGTCACAAAGGCGATGAAATCGCTCGGTCCGTAGTAATCGCACACCGCCTGAACATGACTCGACTGGTCGAGGTTGGGCCCCACGTCAAACTCCTCCACGCCTCCACTCGTTCCCAGCAGGGCCACTAGGTGGCCTCCGGCTGAAGCGCCCCACACGCCGAAGCGATCGGGGTCCAGCCCATATTCCTCAGCATGAGCGCGCAGCCAACGAATGCCTGCCTTGCAGTCTTGAATTTGGGCCGGAAAAGCGGCAGCATCCGTCAGCCGGTAGCCAAGGCTGGCCACCGCGTAGCCCTGCTGAAGATAGCCGGCTCGAAGGGCCAGGCAGTTAGTTTTGCTGCCGCTCTGCCACCCGCCGCCGTGAACCCAGACGATCACCGGCAGTGGTTCGCTCGACTCCGGCACGAAAAGGTCCAACTTCTGCCGCTCGTGGCCGTTTTCCACATAGGCCATGTCGCGATAGGCCTTCACGCCTTCCGGCAATTGCGGCCCTCGGCGAGCCTGGCCTCCCGGCTGGGCACCCAACAGTTGCACCGGCAAACCGATGGCGACGAAGATCAAGACAAGAGCACAACGGGCAGGGACGGATTGTGTCATTGGAAGCTCTCTTATGCTGAAATTTGCTCTTCCGCACTGGACGAAACAAATCACTCGGCAACGGGTTGGGGAAAGAGTAGAACACCACAGAGGGCACGGAGGACACAGAGGAAGATCCCGTCCAATGAAGAATGTCAAAAGAATGACCAAAGACACGAAAGTCGTCTCGTCCACAACCTTCGTCATTCAGGTCTTCGGACTTGTTTCGTCATTTGATCTTCTTCATTCGTCATTTCTCCGTTACTCCATTCTCCTCTGTGTCCTCTGTGCCCTCCGTAGTGCTCTACTCTTGCGTCACAAGTCGTCTTCTCGTTTGAACCCGCCGAATCCGTCTCGGTTTCGCTCTCAGTCGTCCAGGCCGGCAATTTCGTCGTCCGTCAGGGCCCGCTGATGAATCGTCACCCCGCGAATCTGGCCGTTGACCTGGAAGTCGGCGTTGGGACCGCCGCTGTACTGGCCCACGTGGAGCGGGCCGGACCAGGGCGTCGGATTGAAACTGCCCGAACGTTCGGCCACGAGCTTGCCGTCTTGGTAGAGCCGGGCGGTGGTGCCGTCGTAAGTCCCGACGATCTGCATCCAGCGGCCTGTCTCGGGCGCGCCGCCGTCGCAGTCGACGCCCCCCACGTGCCAGCGCCAACGGTTGCCCAGCCACTGCAGGAACCAGCCCGCCTGGTTCCAGTGGCCGCAACTCACAACGACCGGCATGGCGGTCCGCTCGTCGAACCGAACGCGACACTGCATCGAAAGTGGTTGCGAAAGAGAGAACTGCCCGTCGTTAGGGAACGTCACGTAGCCGCCGGCGCGGAGATCGAGAGATCCGTCCTGCCAACGCACCGGCCCGTGAGTTGTGCCCGGCACGGCCGAGCCGTCAAGAACCACGGCGTCGGGTGTTTCCGTCAACGGGGCCGTGAAGACGGGACCGGGGACGGCTTGCACCACGGCTTCGACCGCAGCAGACGGAGGCCCCTCCAAATTGCGGCGACTGACAGCGCGAACCACGTAGCGATAGGTACGGTCGGCTTCCACGCGACCGTCGATGAACGTGGGCAGGCGGATCGGCTCCGCCGTAAGCCGCTCGAAGGCATCGCTCCCGCCCGACGCTCGTTCCACGTGGTATCCCGCTACGGCCACCTCGGGGGCGGTCCAGCGAAGTCGTACGGAGCCCATTGCAGAGAGGACCTTCAGGCCACGCGGCGCAGGCGGTGGCTGAGGCGAGGAAACTTTGGCCTTCACGTAGGCGGGAAGACTGTTCTGCAGCGGCGAACAAAGGACTAGGGCGTAATGCTGCTCGCCCTGCGGAGCGTCGGTGTCTTCGTAGTACCCCAAGGCAGTGCGAGCAAGCCGAGTCTCGTCGGTGGGAACGAAATGGGCCCGCGATCCGCGGTGGACCTCGGCTTCCAGCCCGATTGTTTCGGCCGAAACTTCCCAGGCGATGCGGACAACGCCGTTGCGATCGCACGTAGCGACCGGACGCGGCGCCATGGGCGGCACGGGCGGAGCACGGAAAGTGCGGCACGTGCCGGCAATCACTTCCGCTCCCGGCATGTCGACCCTCGGCTGGGCCAGCGCCACGTCGCGCGTGCCGCGAATGATGTCCAGCATTTTCTGATAATGGGGATCTTCCGTTGACTGGAAGGTCACCGCCGGCTCGCCGCTCGGGTCGGGAGGCAGCACTTCGTGCTTGGGGAAGGCTTCGGGCGGTTGAACCGCGTGGGCGTAGCCCTTCCACAACAGGTGAATTCGCTGGCGTCGGGGATCGATCTTGCGCTGGCGGCACGTTGCCAACCCAAGGCCTTCGCCTCCCTCGGCCAATGGGGCTCGGAGAATCCGGCTCCACTCGGGATGCTCGAGGTTGATCCAATCGTTTTCGAAGAAGGTGACCTTGCTGCCATTGCCGTGGCACTGAACGCAGCCCGCTCCACGCATTTCAGCGACTAGCGCTGCTTGGGTGCTCTTCCATTCCTTAATGGCGCACCCGGCGGCGGTTTCGTTCCAGGTTCCGTAGTAAAGCCCGTTGGAATCGATCCAGGCCATGAGCAGATCCCGCTCGGCGCGGGTCAAATCGGCGATCTGGCCGTCGTGGCCCTTCATGAGCAGATCCGCCAACGGCGCCGTACCGGAACCATGCGCCCGAGGCGCGAAGATCTGGCTCGACCAGGGCGCCGTCCCGTTCATGCAGTCGATGGCCGCGATCCAGTAGGCGATCAACTGGGTTTCCTTGCGGTTGGCCAGGTTCTCGTAGCTGATGTTGAAATGCTCGGTCCAGCCGCCGGAAAGATCCATGCCTCCCGCGATCCCTTCGGGCCCCCCGTGACAGCGGACACAACGCCGGTCGAGCACGGGCTGAACCATGCTCGGATAGTCCACGTAGCCGCTGCCCCATGACTCGGGCTGAAGCTTGTCCGGCTCGCGCCCGGCCAGGGGCGCCGGATCGCTGAAGGCCGCGGACGTGCTGTACTTGTGCTCGTGACAGCCGATGCAGGAGCGGGTCGTCCCCGGCGCCGCCTGAACGAAGGTCCGCATGCTCTGCACGAGCCGGCCATCGGCATCAAGGGCCTGGAGATAAACGGCGCGTCCCGACGGCACTTCGAAATAGGCCGAGCCGTCTTCACTCACCGGCACGATTCCCAGGTAGTTCTTCGCCCCAAAAGCCAGCGCGGCACTGACCAGAAACGTTTGGTTGTAAGGACTGCCGCCCATGTTCGAGGCGCTGATCCGCGAGGTCTCTTCAATCACCCGAAGGTGCTTCACCTCGCCTCGCTTCACGCCCACAAGTCCCTTGTAAATGTCTTGCAGAAAGAAGCGGCCCGTGGGCGCCGATCGGTTGACCACGTCGGCAACAACATTCGGCCTGCGCCGCGGCTTGACGAGCATGGGCGAGTGGAGGCAGATCTCCGGATCTTCCAGCAGGGCCATCTGCCGCCCCTGGCGATCGATCATGCGGATCGAGTTGCGATCGGCGCCGGGTGCCCGCCCGCTGTAGAGAAACACGTCGGAAGAGACCGGCCACGGTTCACAGGAATCGCCCGTGTCGCATGTGGGCTGGTCGGGATGCTCCAGGTTGTGGATCGCCTTGGGATCGTTCTTGCCCATCCGCGGATCGATCAGGGCGATCGAGCCGCGAGGCGTCGAGTTGTGTTTGGAGAACGTGCCCACCACGAGCGGGCTCTCGGGCACGGGCCGAACATCAAGAACGGCTTCGGGAAAGACCATGTTGTTGGCATAGAAGGCCGTCTCCTGCGTGCCGTCGGGATTGATCGACCACAGCGACTGGATCGTCAGCGCGTTCTTGTCGACGTATTCCCAACGCCCGAACAGAATCCGCCCGTCCGGCAGGACCGCCGGGTCGAACTCGTTCACGTTGTTCACCGAAATCGGGTGCATGTCCGACCCGTCCGGATTCATCACGTGAAGGATCGCCACGCCCGTGTTGTTGCACGGCACCAGCCCGCTGGGCCGCGTGGAAAGAAACACGATCCGATCGTCGGGCAGGTAGGCCGGATAAACGTCGTGCTGCCCGCCAAAGCGTCCCTGGTAGCAGCCGAGGGCGCACTCGGGATTGCTCACCTGCCGCAGCCCTCGCCCGTCAATGCCGATCTCGTAGATCCTCGTGCTGCCCTCCGGCTCGCCCTTGAACGTGAAAAGGAGCCGGGTCGCGTCCCACGAAAGTTCCGGCTCGTCGTAGACTCCCAACCCCAGTGTTTCCGGTGTGTCGGGATCGATGACAGCGCGAATGCGCCACTGGTCGCGCGGGGCCGAAGGATTCTCCAACACGTAGATGCCGCCCCCGCCGGGCGGCCACTTGTAATAGGTGTCGTAGATGTGGATGCCGCTGTAGGAATGGCGTTTGGTGAACAGAAGCGGAGCGTCCAGGAGCGGACGAAACTCGGCCTCCGGCGACGGCCCGTCGGCTGCCCCAGCGCCCGAAACGCCGAAAAGAAGGACCACAAGGACGCAGGACGCCAGGTTATAGAAACGACGTTTCATGACGGACTCCATCGCAGGAACTACGGAGCATTTGTTTCAAAACTGACGCCTTCAACGCACTCGCCAATCTGCACATTCTTCGAATCGGCCGTGAGCGGTTGGCCGAGGATGGTCACGCCTCGCAGCGCGACGTCCTTGACGTTGTGCTCCTTGTCGGCGCCGATCAATTGGACCAGGTATTCGCCCGGCTGACCGGTGAGCGCCACGTCCTCGAAGCGGACGTTCGCCACGAACCCGGGAACCTGCTTGCGCATGTATTGGTTAACGACGGGACGCAACCGGATGAACTCCCGCTGCCCTTCCCCGTTCATCCGCACGTTCTCGATCGTCACGTTTTCGAGCCGCATGTCTTCGCCCGGCTCGAACAGAAAGGGAGTCATCGTGAAGTGGATGATGTCCAGGTTCCGCAAGGTGATGTTCCGCATGTACTCGGCGCGGCTTTCGTGGCCGAGAAGGAAGATCCTCGCCCGGTCGCACCAGAGAATGCAATTCTCGACCGTGATTCCCTCCACGTTGTTGTTCGCGCCGTCCACGTAATTGAGCCCCTTCATGGCCACGCAGTCGTCGTCGCTCCGAATGAAACAGTCGGTGATCAACACGTCCTGCGAGTTGCAGGGGTTGATCCCGTCGTCGTTCTGAACGCGACTGTTGCAGAGCTTGACGTTGCGGACGGTCACGTGGCGACTGTGGCGGGGAACGATCGTCCAGTGGGAAGCGCCTCGAATGGTGATTCCGGAGACCTCCACGTTGTTGCCGTGGATGGCGACCACCGTGGGCGTTGGGCCCTTGCGCCACTCCCAGTCGGAGCCGTCGAGAATGCCCCGGCCGCAGATCTTGATGTTGTCCCCTTCGGCAATGATGCCGCCCTTCACGACCGCTCCGCCAGCCAGGTAGAGAGTCTGGCCGGCGCCGATCTCGATCTTGCCCGGCTTGTGAACGCCCGGACCGTAATAGACAACGCCTTCGGCGTCCGGCGCGGGGCGATTCTCTTCCATCGGGTTGGCGAACAGGAGCAGCGGGCCCTTGCGCCCGTCGGGCTCGATGCTCAACTTCCGCGGACGGTCGAGACGTATCGTCAGTGTGTGGTCGTCGGCAAACTCGGCAACGATGCCGGACGAAACGGGGCGGATGACCGTGCCTCGCAGCGACCGCTTCGACTTGACCTGAACCGTCACCTGGCCGGCCATGTCGAAATTGGCAAAGCTGTAGGGGCCGCCGTAATCCCAACGCTTGCCGGCGAAAGGCGGATCGAGTGTGCGGGCCGTGTAGACATCGACCGCTTGACCGTCAGCCAGAACTTCGTAGTCAGTCGAGAGCGTCTCACCCTCCGGAGCCGGGTACGTGACAATCTCCGCCGAAAGGCGCCCCGCGCCGCCGACCAGAAGGACCAGCGCGAGAATTACGGAAACAACGGGCAAAGCCAGGCGAAACCCGAGAAAAACGATCATGGTTGGACTCCATCTTCTGGTGAACGGCCGGACGCCCATTGTAACCGACCGCCCGAAGCCAAGCCAACTTCAGGAGAACGGCAAACTTAAGGCGTTTATCCTTGCCCACAAATACGAACCGTATCAACGCAACAACAGGGCCGTTTACGGTCCTTTCCCGCCGCAGGCGGTCCTAGGCCCGTGCTTTAGCACGGGTCCGTTGGGCACGACACCTCCCCCTCTCGTCCCTGCCGCCGCCAAAGGCGGCGGCAGGGACGAGAGGGAGCTCGGGAGGACGGCCAGGCGACCCGCCGTAAACGACGGGCCTAGGACCGCCTACGGCGGGGAACGACCATGAATGGCCGTCACTTGAATGCGGACAGTGCCGTCGATTTGTGGGTGAGGAAAAGGTGAGACCGCACCCACGGAAGACACCGTCCCCGCCCCGATTTCCTCGCCCCTCGCTTGGTACAAAGACGAAAAAAGCGCACAATCAAGGGACCCAAGGTTGGCGATCCCCGCGAAGCCGCAGCGCTCGCCCGTGAACCACGGCTTTTGTCGAGCAAAAAGCGTCGAACGGCAACCGAATTCCTCTCCTGAGAGCGTGTGATGCACGACGTTTCGTTAGCCTTCTTCTGGCATCAACATCAGCCCTACTACCCTGACGACCTGACCGGCGAGAATCCCATGCCCTGGGTCCGCCTGCACGGAACCAAGGACTATTGGGGAATGGCGGCCCTGTTGGAGGAGACGCCGGAAGTCCATGCCACGATCAACCTGGTTCCCAGCCTGCTCCTCCAATTACAGCAATACACCGAAGGCGGACGCCAGGACCGGCATCTGCGAGTTTCTCTCCTCCCTCCCGACGACTTGGAGGAAGACGACCTCGTCTACCTGCTCGACAACTTCTTCATGGTCTACCCGGATCAGATGATCCGCCCTTACCCCCGCTATCACGAACTCTACCAGAAGCGGGGCTTTGGGGTCGACTCGGCCCTCCAGGCCGCCAGACGATTCAACCGGCGCGATCTGATCGACTTGCAGTGCTGGTCCAATCTGACGTGGATCCACAACCTGGCCTTCGAGCGTGATGCGGATCTTGCCGAGTTCCGCAAGAAAGGACGGCGTTGGTCCCAGCAGGAAAAGGAGTGGCTCCTCGCCAGGCAGATGGAACTGCTGGCGGAGGTGGTCCCCATGCACCGCCGTTTGCAGCAGCGCGGCCAGCTCGAACTGACGACGACGCCGTTCTTCCATCCCATCCTGCCCCTGCTATGGGACAAACGTCTGGCCCAGCGTGCCATGCCCGACGTGGCCTTGCCCAAGGCGCTCGCCAGTTATCCGAACGACGTTGTTCGACACGTCCAAAAGGCCGTCGAATTTCATGAAGAGGTTTTCGGGCAGAAACCTCGCGGCATGTGGCCCTCGGAGGGGTCCGTATGCCAGGGGATCATTCCCGCAATTGCCGAGGCCGGCATCCAGTGGATCGCCACCGACGAAGAAATCCTCTCCTGCTCCACGGACGGATGGGTCTCTCGGGACGGCAACGGCTACCTGCGAAATCCGGAGATGCTCTATCGGCCTTGGCGCGTGGAAGAGAAGGGCCACACCCTGCAGATGGTCTTCCGCGACCACGCCATGAGCGACCAGATCGGCTTCCATTATCAACGCTATCAGGCCGAACATGCCGTGGACGATTTCCTGGCCAAGGTGCAGGCCATCGCCCAAGCAACCGGCGGCAACGCCGGGCATCGCCCCTCCCTGGTGAGCATCATTCTCGATGGCGAAAACTGCTGGGAATACTATCCGGGCGGCGGCGTGGATTTCCTCCGGGCTCTCTATCGTCGCGTGGCAAATCATCCGAATGTCACACCCGTCCGAATTTGCGACTACCTGGAACAACACCCGGCCACCGACAAACTGGCAAACCTCTTTCCCGGCAGTTGGATTCAGCACAACTTCGGAATCTGGATCGGCCATCCCGAATGCAATCGAGCCTGGGATCTGCTGGACCAGACGCGCCGCCATCTCCAGGAGGCAACGGAGACAGGACTCGCCGGGAAGGAAACGCTCGATCGTGCCTGGCAGGAGCTCTCCATCGCCGAGGGAAGCGATTGGTTCTGGTGGTTCGGCGATTCCCATTCCAGTGCCCAGGACAACCTGTTCGACCGGCTTTTCCGGAAGCACCTTCAGAACGTCTATGCCATTCTCGGAGAGGAGCCGCCGGGAGAACTGGGCCGCCCCATCAGCCAGGGACACGGACAGCGTCTGCACAGTCAGCCCACGGGGCTCTTGAACGTCAAGGTCGATGGACGACGCACTTACTTTGAGTGGTTGGACGCGGGGCACTACGTGTGCCAGGGCGCCCGCGGCACGATGAGCATGGCTGCTGCGGAGGGGCTCGTCAGCGATCTGTTCTTCGGCTTCGATGAAGAACGTCTTGCCCTGCGACTCGACGCGCGAGGGGGCCCCTTTGCCGAACGGCTCGCCGCAATCGACGGTATCCGCGTGGTGTTCTACGAACCGGCCGGCTACGAGCTGCATATCACAAACCCCGCTTCGCCCAAGCCGGCGGCCCGGTTGCTCCGCGACGAGAAAGCTCAGGCCGCTGGTCACGCTCAGGTCGCCGCCGAGCTTGTCCTGGAAGTCACGATCCCCTTTGAAGGCCTTGGACTTGCAGCCGATGACCCAATCCAGTTCTATGTCGAGCTTCAGCAGGAGAAACTCGCCGTGGAGAGAATTCCTACCGAAGGCGCCATTGAGACGACTGTTCCCGGCGAAGATTTCGAACTGATGAACTGGCAGGCGTGAACCCCTTACGGCATGGGCGTTTGCGAGTTTGCCCTCTCGGCCAGGAGAATTGAGACGAGAATGCCCGACTTACGAAAAGACCCGATTGTCGGACGCTGGGTGATTGTGGCCAAGAGCCGCGCCAAGCGCCCCCACGACTTTGAAACTTCACCGCTGGTCCGGCGGGGAAAAATCTGCCCCTTCTGCGAGGGCAACGAAGATAAGACCCCCAGTGAGATCATCGCCTACCGAAATCCGGGGAGCCATCGCGACCGGGAAGGCTGGCGGGTCCGCGTCGTGCCCAACAAGTTTCCGGCACTCGAAATCGAGGGCGAACTCCAGAAACGGGGGGAAGGCATCTACGACATGATGCAGGGCGTCGGCGCCCACGAAGTGATCATCGAGTCCCCCCGCCATCTCGTCAGCACGTCCGAACTGACAGAATCGGAACTTCAGGAAGTCCTCTGGGTCTACCGGGATCGACTGGTGGATTTGAAGAAGGACCCCCGTCTGGTCTATGGGATGATCTTCAAAAATGTGGGGGCCGCCGCCGGCGCTTCCCTGGAACATACCCACAGCCAGTTGATCGTCACCCCCATCGTGCCCATCAACGTGTGGGAGGAAATGACCGGCTCCCTGGAATTCCACAACTTCCGTGGACGATGTGTCTACTGCGACATGATCCAGCAGGAATTGGCCTCCGAGAAGCGGATTGTGGTCGACACTCCCGGGTTTGTGGCCTTCTGCCCCTTCGCCAGTCGATTCCCCTTCGAGACCTGGATTCTGCCCAAAACCCACTCGAGTCACTACGAGAACATCCAGAAAAACGAAATCGATGACCTGTCGGGAGTCATCCGCCAGGTCATCGGCAAGATTGAGACCGCCCTCGACAAGCCTGCCTACAATTACATCATTCACACGGCCCCCTTTGACACCCAGGAGCTGGCCCACTATCACTGGCATATAGAGATTATGCCGAGTTTGACGCGCGCGGCAGGCTTCGAATGGGGCACCGGCTTCTACATCAACCCTGTTACGCCGGAAGAAGCAGCCGCCTTCCTTCGGGAGGTCGACGTGGAATCGGCCGGTCCGTAGAGCTGCCACCCAATCTCGTGCGTTTCGCCCCATTGCGTGAAGATATGAGGCTTGCTGAAATTTGCGAAAATTTTCCGCTGAGGGAAGCTGGACAAACTGAGGCATCCCGTCCGATTAAGTAAATGTCCATGACGGATTCGCTTACTATCCCCCCGCGCTAAGTTAAGAACACAGTACATCGAACATGACCCAGCCTATCCGCTTCGTCCTGACACTGCACAACCACCAGCCCATCGGCAACTTCGACCATGTTTTCGAGGAGGCCTACCAGGACAGTTACCTTCCTTTTCTCGATGTTTTTGAGCCGTACGAATCGCTACGGATCGGTCTGCACACCAGCGGCTCCCTGATGGAGTGGCTTAACGCCCGGCACCCGGAGTATCTCGATCGGCTGGCCGAACTGGTTCAGCGAGGTCGAGTCGAAATCGTGGGCGGAGCTTACTTCGAACCCATCCTGGCAATGATCCCCTCCCGAGATCGCGTGGGCCAGATCTGCTCCTACACCCGCTGGCTCGAGAATCGCCTGGGATGCTCCGTCCGCGGCATGTGGGTCCCCGAACGCATTTGGGAGCAGTCCTATGTGCGCGACCTGACGGCCGCCGGGATCGAATACTCGATCCTCGACGATTTCCATTTCAAGGCGTCCGGACTGGTCGACGAGCAGCTCTTCGGCCACTACCTCACCGAAGACGATGGTCGCACCATGTCGATCTTCCCGGGCAGCGAACGCCTCCGCTACCTGATTCCCTTCGGCCAGCCCCACGAAACCGTCGACTACCTCCGCCACGTTGCCGAGCGGCACCCCAATGCCGTCGTGCTCTTCGGCGACGACGGGGAAAAGTTCGGCACGTGGCCCGATACGCACGACCATTGCTATCGCGACCAGTGGCTGCGGCGGTTTTTCGACGTCCTGACAGAGAACCAGGACTGGCTCCACATGACGACGCCTTCCGAAGCGGTCGACAATGTCGAGCCGCTGGGCAAGGTCTACCTCCCCACGTGCAGCTATCGCGAGATGACAGAGTGGGCCCTGCCGGTCGATCTGCAGAACGAATACTACGACCTGAGCCACGAGATGGAAAGCGATGGCCGCTGGGAGTCGCTCCGCCGATTCGTTCGGGGCGGATACTGGCGAAACTTCAAGATCCGCTATCCCGAAACGGACGAAATGTACTCGCGGATGATGCAGGTGAGCTTGCGTCTGCAGCGGGCCATCGACGACGGCGTCGTCGGGCCCGAAATCGAGAATGCCCGCCAGGAACTCTACCGCGGCCAGTGCAACTGCAGCTACTGGCACGGAGCATTCGGCGGTGTTTACCTACCCCATCTCCGAAACGCCGTCTACAAACACCTGATCCTGGCCGAGAATCTCCTCGACCATGTCACCGGACGCTCCGGCCCCTGGATCGAAGCCAAGGCCGAGGACCTCAACTTCGACGGACGCCAGGAAGTGCAGGTCGCCAACGACCGTGTGATCGGCCTGATCGCCCCCGCCCACGGCGGACATCTCTACGAACTCGACGTTCGTGCAATCCACCACAACCTCTTGGCCACCATGACCCGCAGCCCGGAGGCCTACCATCGCAAGGTCCTTGCCGGGGCCAACCAGGGCGGCGACGACTGCGCCAGCATCCACGATCGCGTTGTGTTCAAGCAGGAAGGTCTCGACCAGCTCGTCCGCTATGACGCCTACCGCCGCAAGAGCCTCGTCGATCTGTTCTTCGATGGCGATGTTTCCCTCGACCAGGTGGCCACCGGAACGGCAGCCCAGCACGGCGATTTCGTCCAGGGCGTCTACGATGCCCGCGTTCGCCGCAATCCCGACCGCATCCAGGTCCAATTGACGCGGGACGGCCACGTGGCGGGAACTCCCATTCGCATCGTCAAAGCGATCACGCTCAGCGCCGGCAGTTCCGTCTTCGAGATCGCCTACCGCCTGGAGAACCTGCCCCAGGATCATTCCTTCCACTTCGGGGTGGAATGGAATTTCGCCGGCATGCCCAGCGGAGCTGACGACCGCTACTTCTACGACGCCTCCGGCAACGAGCTCGGACAACTCGGCGCCCACCTGGATCTCCACGATGCCGAAAGCCTCAACCTCGTCGACGAGTGGCTGGGAATCGACGTGGGCCTCAAGTGCTCCCGTCCCACCGGCTTCTGGACCTACCCGATCCAGTCGGTAAGCGGATCGGAAGGCGGCTTTGAACTGGTCCACCAGTCCGTGGCCGTCGTTCCCCACTGGCACGTTCAGCCCGAGGCGGACGGCTCCTGGAGCGTCATCATGTACCTCTCGACCGACACCAGCAAGGCGGAAAGCCGTCGGCAGGAATCGGCAACGGTTGGAGCCGCCACCTGATCCGGAACAATCGTAGGTTGGCTCTCCAGAGCCGACCATCGAGCAATCCCCCACGGCCGCAAACGCACAACCGACGGTGATGCCCACCAACTGGTGGTCGCAGACTCTCCCCCGCGTCAGGATCGACTCAGGAGAGTCAACCTACGAAGAGTCGTTTTTTGTTCGCCCCGATCAATACTTGTCGAGCAGTTCTTCCCCGGCCGGAGTGCTCAAAGCCCTCCACACTTTCATGTCGATGCTGTTCGAGGTGAAGGTGGCGGAGCCGTCGCCGTTGAGCCGGTGGACCCCGTCCGGATGATGGCTGCGCGCGGCAAATCTCCCCACGGGGCCTGCCCGATCCCCGTCGTCGCCGAAGGTGTAATCGAGTTCGCATTCGAGAGCATCCGCATTGGGCGGAACCAGGGCCGAGTAGGTCCACACCTGATTGTGCTGCCCGAAGAACCACGAGGCCCCTCGCGCGGGCAGGATTGCCGGCACGGAGTCAAAGTCGGTAGGAGTAAGGCACTTCCCGTAGTTATTTGTGTCGCTTTCGAAATAGGAAAACGACGGATCGCCGACCAGGCACTCGGAAATGAGCATCGTATTGGTGCTCCCGTCGATCATGTCGGCGTAACGCAGGTGGCTGTTGACCCCGAAGGCGCCACGATTACCTTCCAACAATTCGCTCGCCGGCCAGGCTTTGTCCGTATAGCCGATGCAGGCCACGTAGTTCGTCGGACCATAGGCGCCTTCGGTTTTGATATTGCGATCGCTGGGGCATCGCACAATAGAAAGGTCGATCGCGGCGATTTCGGCATTGGTGCCAGAATTCCCGGGCTGCGCTTCCCAGTCAATCCGCTTGTGAATGGTCTCCAACTCCAGATGGCCGAGAACCTGGGCAATCCAGGTCGTGTTGTTCGTTGCAGCCGGCACTGCCGCCCGAGTGTTGCGGACAATACCCGGGGGAAGCGCCTCGTGCGACATGACGTAGTTCTGTAGAGCCGCTCCAATCTGCTTGAGGTTGTTCAAACACTGACTCTTCCTCGCCGACTCTCGGGCCGACTGAACCGCCGGCAGGAGCATGGCGATAAGAATAGTGATGATCGTGATCACCACAAGAATCTCGACGAGCGTGAAACCCTTCCTGACGTCTGAATGACTCACCATTTCACCTCCCCTCCACAGAAAAATCCCCCGTAGGTTGGCTCTCCAGAGCCGACCATCGAACAACCACCGATATCCCATTTCCACAACCGCACCATCGACCAAATTGCGCGCCATCGCGTGCTTGGGCCCAGTCGGTGCCGCGTGGGTCGACTCGGGAGAGTCAACCTACGACTAGCTCTCCAGAGCCGACCATTGAGCGATCACTCCAACGCCGCACAATCGACCGGGTTGCACCGTGTGGGATGATCGGATGCCGTTTGCAGTTAAGGGGTCGACTCGGGAGAGTCAACCTACTAATTCGTGGTATCCGATTGCCGCGACGATGGCAAGGGATTTGAGCGGGAGACACTCATCTGAACAGAAAACTCACAGTTGCACACTGGGAGTTTCGTTGGCCGGATGGGGTGACGGCATCTCGGGCGGCTCTTCGGTCAAACGCCGGATGCGGATGTTGCGGCATCGGAAACGGTTGGGCGTCGTGTCCGGGAGATTCTCGCCGATGGCGATCCGGTTGGAAACATTCTCCGACGAAATCGCCTGGTTGCGATACATCGTGTCATCGACCGACATCTGGATGTGGTCGGCCCACAGCTTGACCTGCAGCCGGTGAAAAGACTTCTTCTCCAGCATTGGGATGCCTCTTTCGCCTGGGCTACCACCCACGACGGTGAACAGACGCTGCATCGGCTGCGAAACAAGCATGAAAGTCGTCAAGTGATGGTCGTAGACTGCCCGATTGTCCAGTTGGCCGAGCACGATGCCGTTCCTGGCGGAAAAGTCCCATTCGGGAGAAGGCCCGATTTCTGCTTCCAATTCGAAGGGAATCGAGAAGTTGGCCAGCGGCCTTAACTGGATGCCCGGCGCTTTCTCCAGGCAGCTCACCTGGACTGCCTGGTCGGGCTCCTGGCGGACTTCGGCGCGAGCAAACCACCCGGCAAGCGTTTCGTCGAGAGTCAGTTCCACGGTCTCGCCGACGTAGAAACGCCCGAGCTGATCGATCTCGGTTGCCAGATCCGTCAGGTACTCCTGAATCTCGGGCGCGCGATCGAGCGTGCGAGCCTGGTCCAGCTTCTCACCGAGGGCCTTGAACGTGTCGGGCGTGGTATCTGGTCCCGCTTCGGTCAGGGCCTCCTCGATTTCCGTGACGAGTTCACGGGCAGGGCCGGTGTGGGCATAGGCTCGTCCGCGAATGGTGGCCAACTTCATGTCGGCCCACCCCAGATGGAATTGGCAAATACCCTCTCCATGCTTCTCGAGAATCTCCCGCGCCAAGGGATACTCGCCCACCCGCACCAACGTGGCGGCCAGGTAACCCCAGATGCCGGGGTAGTTGCCTTGGATACCGGGATCTGCCTCCGCGGCCTTGAGAAGCCGCTCACCGAACGCCTTCGTCAACGCCGCAACGCCGGATGTCGCAGCGAAATCATCCGGGTCGGAAAACTCCTGCTGGATGGTGAACAACGTGTTGATCACCTGAATCGGAACGTAGGTGTCCCAGCGATTCGTATCGACGCATTCGGCAGCGAACAGCAGCAGTTCCGAATGGGAACCTCCCCAACGCGGCAACAGCGCTCCTCGCATCATCTGATATGCCGGAAAGTAGTCGACCTGGGCTCGCGTTGCCTCGTAGAACCAGTCGCGTGCCGACCATCGGTGCTCCACGCCCGTTTTCGCAATGTCGATCAGGTCGCTGGCTGCTCGTGGATATTCCGGATAAAGCTGCCATGCTCGGCGATAATGGGCCGCGGCGAGCGCCAGGTAGTCGTGAAATCCTCTCGCTCCCTCTTCGGTGACCTCCGAGCCCCAGCCGCACCCGCGAGCGTTCCAGCCCAGTCTCCCGTAATAGCGAGCAAGGAATAGGTGGCGAATCCAGAGATCGACACCTTCCGTGGGCAGCAGCGACTCGAGGAAGGCCTTTCGGCTGTGCATTCCGGCGATTGTAAACAAGCGTTCGACCGTCTCGTAGAGAAACCGCGAGTTCTGGGTGGTCTTCTCATCTCTGAGATAGACCACAGCGGCCTCAATGACCTCCGCGGGAAGGTTCTTCGACATCCTCTGAGCGTCCGTGGCCGGGATCAGCGTTGGCCATGCAACGGTCTGGAACTTGACCAAAGCAGGATACTCGTCGCAGCGGATCAGGAACTGGATTTCGGCCAGAATCTGCAAGCCTTCCTTGCGCTGGTCGCAATTGGTCAGAATGCGCGCATAGTACAGTCGAAACATGGGGTCGCGGGCCCCAGCCTTGATCGCCGACTCCGCCATCTTCCGCAGATCCTCTGCTCCAAGCGAGTCCGGGGCCGACACCGTATACTTGGCATACTCGATGAGGAACTGCTCCCCTTGCCGCTTCGCCTCTCCCTGGTCCTGGCCATGGTCGTGGTACCACGAGGCAATCGTCAGTCGATACTGCACGTACTCGTCCTGAAGCGCTGCGTGGGTCGGAACATCCGGCCCTGCCGCGATGTGGCAGCGTCCTTCCTCGGGCGTCCTCTCCCGCTCGTCGTACAGAGCGTTCACCTCGTCGAGCGAAGCGTCAATGTCCTCCTTGAACCGCGCTTCCAGGACGCTGAACTCGACCGGTTCGACTGGGGCGCTCCCTCGGTACATTTTCTCCAGCATGGCCGTCTGTTCCGCAGAAGCCGGAGAGGCCATGCCTATCCGTGGGGCCTTCAGCCGCTCGGTGACCTTCGGAATCGCGTAGACCAGAACCGCAAAGAGAGCCAGGACCCCCAAACGAATGGCCCAAACCAACGCCCGCTTACCACCACCGCTCCCTTGCATGATCGATCTCCACAGCTAGCACCCACTCGATTGCCACCTGCCCAGTTTGACAGAAAAAAGACGCCCGTCAATATACACGAGAATTGCAACGTCGAGCATCGTAGCCATCGCGCTCCGCCGTGATGAGCGTCCAGAAATCCGTGGATCCCTCCCAAACCAGCCAAACGCCTACAGATCCCGCACTTCATGCATGGCCAGCTCGTGATCGCTGGCCACCAGTTCCACCGGAGTCTGGACGACGCGGATCTCGCGCCAATGCCCACTCCGATAGCGGAGGTAGAACAGGTAGCTGAAGCCGAGGAAGGTGAGCACCACCGCCGTCCAGCCGGCCTCGGGCGAAAGATTCAGCACGTGGAGCATCACGGCCAAAATCGGCAGCAGGAGCCAGTGGAGGGTCACCGAGATACACATGGCCCAAAACGTATCGCCCGCCCCTCGCAACGTGCCGCTCAGCACGGTCACCACCGCCTCGATCATCACGTAGAGCGAAGCCAGCCGGATCATGAACACGGCGGTTGGGGCAGCCGCGATGAAGACCGGGTCAGGGTCCATGGGGCGGAAGACGTTGACCAACGCATGGGGGAAGCAGGCGAAGAGCACCAGGATCACGGAGGAATACACCCACCCGCTCTTGATCCCCGACATGGCGGCCCGGGCGGCCGTATCGGGATCACCGGCGCCCATGTAACGCCCCACCAGGCTCATCACGCCGATCTGCACGCCGATCAGGGGCACGAAGGAGACCATGTCCCAGGCGAACATGATCGAAGTGGCCGTGGCCGTGGCGGGCCCGTGCGCGTGAAAAACCATGATCATGCCGTTGAAGGCCAGCACGTTGAGAAACATCTCCACGCCGGCCGGATAACCGAACCAGAACAGCTTGCCCATGGCCTCGCGGTCGAAACGCAGCGCCTGAAGCACCTGGTACTGGCGGCGAATCGAGGGACCAAGATAGGCCACGACCAGCACGGCGAGCCCCAGCAACCCACCGAGGATGGTGCCGTAGGCGGCGCCGCGAATTCCCATGGCGGGCACACCGAACTTGCCGAAGATCAGCACGTAGTTGAGGCCCACGTTGGTCGTGGTGGCCACCACCGCCGCCACCATCACCATCCGCGTCTTCCCGATGCCGGAGAAGAAGCTGCTGAGAGTGGTTCTCAGCAGGCCGATGACGGTGGCGTAGATGAGGATTCCGAAGTAGAGTTTCTGGTGGACGAGTTGCCCCGCCGAGATCCCGCTGGCATCGAAGGCCATGAACACGAGAGGCCGGGCTACCAGGAGGATCACCGGATAGGCCGCCAGGCACAGAATCAGCCCCTGGGTGGTGGCCACGGCGCAGCGATCCTTGCGGCCGGCGCCCAGGTACTGGGCCACCAGCGCGGTCGTGTAGCCGATGAGCCCGATGAAAAAGGTCATCGTCATGAAGCTGGTGAGCCCGCCCAGCATGGCGGCGTTCATTTCGTCGGGGCCCACGCGGGAGAGAAAGAGCCGGTCCGTGAAGGTCATCACCGTATCGCACGCGTGGGAGACGACCATCGGCAGGGCGATGGCCAGCAGTTCCCGGACGCCGCCGGCCGACGGCGCCCTGGTGGATTCGCAGATATCTTCGTTCGACTTGAGCATAGGACTGAAGACTGAAGGCCGTAGGCCGTAGGCTGTAGTGCTTGACACGAGGCCGATTGCCAAAGGGGACTGATCCCAATACATGAAGAGCCTCTGCTATCGCAGCCCTTCAGCCTTCGGTCTCCAGCCTTCAGCCCTCTTTCCGCCGCCCGACTGCGGCTGATCAGCCGGGTTTGCGACAATCATAAATGATGCAGGAGGCCGGTACTTGCTCGGCTGCCAGCACCTCGAATCCGGCCCGCTCCAGCAACCCTTGCATGATCCAATCCAGTGTACTGTATTCCTGGGCCACGTGCTGCGCGGCCCCCGGACGGACGGGCTCGGGCATCCCCTCGACAAAGCCCGCAAATGCCGCGGCGGCTCCGCCGCGATCGAAGGAAAACACGACATCGCCCAGCAGGAAACGTCCGCCCGGCTTGAGCACCCGATACACGTTCTCCAACGCAACGGCTTTCCACAGGTCGGGCAAGTGGTGAAGGCAAACTGTCGAAACCACCCCGTCGAAATGGTCGTCCGGCTGGTCCATGGAGAGAAAACCCGCGTGACAGGTCTCAAGTCCGGCGAGCCCTTCCTCGGCGGCCTTGGCGTCCACGTACTGGAGCATCACGGGGGAAACGTCCACGGCAAGAACCTGGTAGCCCGCCGTCGCCGCCGCCCGGGAAAATCGCCCGGTGCCGCAGCCGATCTCCAGGATCTTCGCCCCGGGCTGGAGCGACAACGTCTCCAACATCTTGCGATTCTCGGCCTCCACGTCCCGAAACGTGGCCATCCTCGCGTCGTAATTCTCCACTTCCTCGAGATTGGCGTAGTCCGTGCCAACTTGCTGAAACTCGTTCCAATGCCAGTCCGGTGTGCGCACTGCGGTCCTCCTTCCGGTTTCGGATAACCGATAGACGGACAGCGAGTGCAAAAGGTTCACCGGGAAAACGGAAGAACGGAAGTCGCTCATGAGCGCCGAGTGAGAAAAGTGGGCCACTCGCGCGGCGCGGCTTCTGCAGAAAGCTGTCCTCGGAGAAGCCTGGAGGCTGAACCCCAAGGACTGGAGGTTCAAAATAGCCGGGCTTCTTCGGCTACACCATCTCGTGGAAAATGCACGAGGGGGGTGATGGGGAGCCTCGGAAGCCCGGCTTGTCGCGGGATTAGTCGTGATGATACAGTTGCCTCAGCACTCCGGCCGCGGCATCGCTGGGGGAGGGGCACGTGTTCCACTCGCGACCGCTGGCAACCCCGACCACGTGGACCGGGGCGGCGGCGTCCGGTGCGGCTTGGGCTCGGGCCGCCTCGTCTTCCGGGTCGGGAGCGGGAGCCGTCTTCGCCAGCTTTTCGGGGTCGAATTGAATCTCGAGCGTCAGCGAGCCGATCTGCAAGATGTCGCCGGGCTGGAGCTGCCGTGTGCCACGGAGGGGCTCCTCGTCAACCAACGTCTTGCCGTGCTTGGCTAGTTGATGAACGGCCAGTCGCCCGCCGCTGACGAAGATCGTGCAATGGTGGGCCGCCGCGTCTCGCGATGGGATCTTCAGGGAACAGTCGTCGCCGCTGCCCAGGAGGACCTTTCGGTGTCGCATGGTCAGCGTGCGCCCCGCGTGCTTTCCGGATCGCAGGATGAGTTGGGCGTACATGAGGCCTCCTCCTTTCACTTGCTCTTGATTCACGCAGGCTGCCTCGTGGCGCCGGCGAACTCAAGCTCTGGAAGCCGGCGACGCGAGGGTAATTCCGAAGAATGATCGAGGAAAAGAACACGACTCAAAAACAGCCATTGCGAATCCGAAGCACGCTCGAAAAGACATCCAAAACACTTCACGCTTCCGCCGACCCAGTGATGTTCCCAGCTGTGATAGAGTCCGCGACGTGCTGGGGAATAGTGACAGATAATGTTCCTCGGGGGACCGATCACCCGTTCCCAGACGTCTCGCGAACAATTCAGGGAAATCTCCTGGACCTCACCCTGATCCTCTCCGACCTGGCAGGCACGGGCGACGCTCATGCGGGCGCCCAGCAAACGAAGGGAATCGAGAAAATCGTGGCGGCTCACAGCACAGCCCACGGGAATCGGGGGCGGAAGCGTTCGTTTTCGGTGAAACATGGTTTGATCTCCTTTTCCTCCCCCCCACTCAGCCGGCAGGGGCTGTCGCCCGCTGCCGGCTCGTGTTTGCCAATGCTTCCCTGTTCAAGAGTTTAATTTGCGGGAAGGCCAGCCTCCGAGACAGGCCCAATGGGGGATTTTGCCAGAATGCCAGGTCAGCTTCCTGACCGGCAATCGTGCTGATAGAATTCAGTCTGCGTGCATTGCCCACCTGTGCGTCAGGCCGGCCCCCTCCAGTCGCTGGGGACCGGAAGATGGGCAGGTGGACAAAAAGAACCTACCAGTTCGATCCTCTAGGAAAGAAACAAAGGCATGAACAACTGGAGCAGAACCGGGTGAGAATGGCCAGTCGTCTTGTTGTTCCGGTTGGTCATGCCTTTGTTTCTTTCCTACCGCTTGAGGTTGGATTTCCCGTCTGATGAGGCGAAAATGCGGGATGGATGGTCGGCGAAAGCACAAAACGACGCAACCCCGCTGGAAGTGCTCGACGTCCGCATGTCGTTTTGCACTTTCACCGACCGTCCATCCCACATTTTGTGGATCGAACTGGTAGATTCTTTTTGTCCTCCTGCCTTACTCTTCATCCACAGGTTCGGAGTCTATGCCAATGACCGCCAGAAAAGCCCTTGCCACCGTCCTGGTCTGGACCCTCGCATTCGCCTGCCTGGGCATGCTCCTGGGGGCGATGCTCGGGCTGACCGTTCCCCAGTACTACCGCTCCGTCTTTCCCAACGGAGATTTGCCGAACTTCAACCCGCTTCAAGTTGGCATCGGCCTGGGAGCCGCCCAGGGCTCGATCCTCGGCGCGGTTCTTTCCGTTGTCGTCCTGGTCCTCCTCGCATGGCGCGACAATCGGGCCCTGCGCTCAGCTCCGGAAAAGAACGATTCAACCGGTACCCGCCGCCCGCGCTCCTGGACCGTCCACGCTCTGTGGTGCGTCGTGACCGCAGTGGCCACGCTCATCGTCGGCACGGTCGCCTTCTTCCTGGGAGGCATTCTCGGCCAGCAGCAAATCTACCAGTCATGGACAGAACGCAAGCTCGACAAGCTGGCAACCATCATCGCGTCTGAAGAGTTCGCCGGCCTTGAGACAGGCTACTCGTCGGCGGCCCAGGTCTATCTGACCGGCACGGCCCAAGACAACGACACCCACAAAGCGCTTCGCGATCGCCTTGTCACCACCTTTGGAACCGATGAGGCCGAGGCAATCATCTCGAGTGTCGAGATTGCGTCCTTCGGGACAACTCGAGAATGACTCCCAGATTCCGACGTGAATGGTCGGCGGACTTGGCAGCATACGCAGACGATCGGAAACTGACAAGAACAGAAGGCAACGGAGAAAACAGAGTCTCTCTACTCTGTTCACTCCGTTGACTCCTGTTCACCGCAGTTGCCCCATAACTCGAAATGCCGAAGTTGGTTCCGAGCATTCCTAATCACAGCCTCCCTTGAGAACCGCCTTCATCCCGCCCATCAGAACCCGTTCTACCTCAGGGGCAACGCGGGAGACGAACGTCGTTTCATAACCGCCCTGGCTGTAGGCGAGCTCCGTGCAGATGTAACCCATGCCATCGTCGCCGTAAGCGGCCAGGGCGAGGAACCGCTCCGGGCACATCTTCTGGGCGGCCAACTGGTATTCCACGCACAGTTCCCCCGGCATGTGAACCACAGCGACCGGCCCGAGGTGCAGACAAGTAATCTCGATCTGGTGACCCGACTTCATCCGCCGTAGCCATGCCAGTTCCCGAGCCGCGAAGACGCGTTTCTTCTTATCAAGCTTCTCGTCGGTGAGCTTTTCCAGAATCTTGTCCTCGACAAGCGTATCGCGGACAGGAAGGGCCACCGGGCAAACCGACCACGCCACATCGGCGGCCGCGAGGGGAACCTTCTGCTGGGATTGCCAGGCCGCTTTCATCCCCTTCGCGAGCCTTGCCGCCAGGACGGGGCGGTTCTCGGGCGAACCGTCGTTGTATTTGCCCGCGGCGATGTTGCCGCCCGCGCCGTCGAAGTGAACGTGCATCGCTTCAGGAATCACTTCCTCCCGCGTCGCCCGGGCCATGCCGACGAAGTCGTAGCTCACTCCGCCCTGACCGTAGTAGCTCTGCGGATGACAGGCATAGTAAGTAAGCGAAGCAATCGGTCGATCCCCGCTGAAGAAACTCACCAATCGCACATTCGGATCGACCAACCCTTCCGGCGCCGCCTGGGCGGCCTGGTTGCGGCAACTGCTCATCCGGGTCATCACGCACTTGCCCGTCTCGTCGAGAATCCGCCGATTCGACGCCACCTCTTCCACACGGCCCTTCCCGTACCCGATGTGCGTGACGGCTGTCGCATGATCCAGGCACGCGTCCGCCGCCGCGGCGGTTCGGGCGATCGCGTTGCGAGCTGCCTGGGGATCGAACATGGCCCCGCTCAGCCCGTGCCGTGCGAGGATCGCCTCCGTCGAGAAATCGATTCCCGGCGCGTCGTGCTGGTGAACGGTGTGAACGGCGACCCGATCAACCGACGTGCCGACCGCTTCGGCAAGCTTCTCGCGGAACTGGTCGTGGGCCTCATTGCTGATGGCCACCCAGTCAACCGAACAGAGCACAATCGGCTCGCCCGAGCCCAGCAGGACGATTCCGCGGGCCGAAAGAGGATCGACAATTTCCTTGGCCCGCACGCGTGAACCGTGACACAGCACACTCCCCAGCGGCGGCGTCACGTCAGCCTGAAAGGGGGCGATTCGCAACGGTTCCGGTTGGGCCGATTCCGAGGCGGCAGAAAGCGATACGAGTGCAACAAGCAGCAACGCGACGAGATAAGGGGAACGCGTCATCATGAGGTCTCCCGGGCCATGAGGCTCGCGCGCCAGCCGGAAAGCGATTGTCGCATCCGAGCTGGCGTCTTGTCAGACTTGAACGTTGGCGATCGATGAAGCCTGCGATGCACCGCTCATAATGTTCTTGGCCAGAACTCCGAACGGCATCAGCGCAACCACAACAGGGCCGTTTACGGCCCTTCTCCGCCGCAGGCGGTATTAGGCCCGTGCTTTAGCACGGGTCCATTAGGCACGACACCTCTCCCACTCGTCCCTGCCGCCTCCGGCGGCAGGGACGAGTGGGAGTTCCAAGATCAGCCAACGTAACCCGCCGTAAACGACGGGCCTAATACCGCCTGCGGCGGGCAACGACCATAAATGGTCGTCGATCCGTGGGTAACGAGGTGGCCCAAAGGCCAGACTCCAACAGACGCCTGACCAGGATTGTAGCCTCGCCCATCAGTGCGCGGCAAGCGCGGCCTTGTCTCCTTCAGCCTCTTCGTCGAGCTTTTCGACAAATGCCTTGGCCTGGGCGATCTGATTTCGCGTGAAGAGCAGCGTGTCTGGGTAGCCGAGACGCCGAACCTTCATGGCAGCCAACTCTTGCCACGTCTTGCCGTTGCTCAAATGCCAAGCGACCGCCTGTGCCACAACCTGAGACGCCGGCGAACGTCCCAGTTCGCGACAGAGCGTTTCCAGAGGCTTTGAATCGCTCACCGAGGCCAGCGGCACGAGGCGGTAGCGCATGGCCGGTCGGGGATTCGGATGGCCGTGATCGAGGCACACGGCCGGGAGCTTCAACTGGGCCACTTTTTCCGGGGCGATCGAAAAGGGGGCGAAGAACGGTTGATTCCCCGGATTCATCAAGGGATTCCCCTGCATGTTGGGGCCCATTTGCAGGGGATTCTGCTGCCCGAACGGATTGCCCACGCCCAGCCGCTGGGGAGCCGAGGAATCGGGCTGGCGACCGTCCTGCCCGCCGTCCAGCAGTTGGGCCAGAACGGGAACCGCCGCCAGGGCCGGGGGCATCTGCACGTTCACCTTGCGATCCGTCACGTTCTCGATCAGCACCCGGCATTCTTTCGAGTCGCGCGGGATCACGCGAACCTCCAGCACGCCTTCCTCGACGGCCTGAAACAGGTCCACCGTTTCCGCGGCCGATTCGAAGGGCCGGGCCCCCTTCATCCGATCGCTCCGGGCGTCAGCCGTGGCGACATTCAGAACGAGCCAGGCCAGGGAATACGCAAGAACGAGCCAAATGCGCCGACGTGCCATTGGTTTTTCCTCCCAAAGCATAACGCAGAGCGCAGGCCCCCCCGCACGTTTCTCACCCTACCCGCCTTCAACAAATAGGCCAAGCGATTTGCACGGCGACTGCGGCGGGAGGCTGCTATCTGGGGGGCAATTCCGTTCAGAAGTCATGGATTAGCCAGAAATACAGACGGTGATTGTCCGTGTCATGCATGGCCATCACGCCCCAGTCAGCCTCCCACCAGTACGACGAGATCAAGAATTCGGGTTTCTTGCATTCGGGGCGGGCCCACCTGGAGGGCCAGTACTCCCAGAATGTCTGCACGGGAGCTGAGCCTCCGGCAGTCGGTTTCATCTCCCATAATCTGGTGGCCAGATCAATGAGTTCCGGTGACGCATCCGTCTGCCAGTGGTAATCCTCTCGGAGGAAGCTGCTGGTCCTGAGCACACTCAGCAAAGTGACTTCAATCTGTTCCTCTTCCGCCTCTTCGAGAAATTCAGTCAATTCCACTGGAAAATCAGATGGATCGGCGACGACCTTCGGCAGACGAGGATTGATGAAGCACGCACGGAACCCGCCGCAGAACAACGCCATGGCAATCCCCGTGGCGAGCAGCGCACGCAGCGAAAACTGACATCCCCGATTCCGGTCGTTCTCAGTCGATTCAAGGTCGTTGCTCTTCACAGGAGCGCCCATTAGAATAGCCCACCAGTAAGCTCATGGGAGGATTATACCCGCCCCGAGCCCAACCCACAAAGGGCGACGAATTGCCTAGCCACGTTCAATCCAGGATCATTGCCCCTGAGGAAGCAAGCAGAAGGCAATTCGCGCAATGCAGCGCGAGGCAGGCGCGCAGGAAGGCAGGCGTCAGAAAGGGGGCGAACTGGTGCGAGTGAAGAAACTGCGTTTGTTGATTGCTTGCGTCAGTGCTTGCCTGGTCGCCTCGCTCCTGGGCCTTCTCTTGGCGATTTTGTGCGGATCATCCGTTCCGGCATTTGTGACGGCAGCAATCCTGCCTGCCTGCACTTGCTATATTGGCGGACTGCGAAGTCGTTCATCGCTTGCCAAGATAACGTTGTATGCGGCCGTCGGCTGGGCGTTAACATTTGCTCTTGCGCCGTCTGTTTCCGGGGTCGTGAATTATGAGCGAATTGCCAACTTGCCGCTCGCGGGATACGATTGGTACGTGCCGTGCAGCCTCATCTCGTCGTTGATGGCGGTTGTTGCCGTGGCTTTTGTGCAGTGTCAAGACAAGGGGCGTCACGAGTCGATGCTGACTGCCCCACAGCGATAGTGGCAGGCGGCAAATCTCCCGCCTATAGCCAGATTACTTCCTGTACACGAGTTGGGAGCGTATCAAAATGGCCAGAAGACTTGTGTGTATGGTTGTCGCCGTAACGGTGCTTACCCTCGCTCCAGGGTTAGCCGGTCCCCGAGCTGTTCCCGAAGATCGCAACCCTAAAGCGGAACCGGTCGAATTGTCGGGACGGCTACACAGGCCGCCCAAGTGGTCACCTCAACTGGACCTCGGCCTTTCAGGGCACATCCGGTACTTCGATCTTCGTGGCAACCTTCTCAAGAACGTCAAGGAGGGAACGGCAATTCGCGTTAAGGGCGTCGTACGTACTCACTATCATCGCGGCGGTACCGCGGAGAACCCGTCGACCTTTCCTGCACAGTGGATGATTTGGCTGGAAGTGACGGAACTGGAGGTGCTTGACGGCGTCGAAGGAGGCGTCCAAGATACTCTCCGGCATCAAACCAAATAGACTTGCGTGATTCCCGGAAATGCCTTCCCATTCGGCACTGCTTGTCCACACGCCGGGAGGACAAGTCTCCAAGGATTCAGGGATTCTGCGGCGTGTGGCCAAGCAGTGGCACACGGTCTCCTGGAATCGTGCAAGGTCATTTAGGCGCCCAGAGTGGCGTTGGCCAGCAGTCGATTGAAGAACGCTTCACCTGCCGCGCTGGTAGGCGCCGGGCGCCACACGGTTCCTGAATTGCCGAGCGATGCTCCGCTTCAAAGTCCCGTGCGGCGCCCGGGACCTACTTATTCATCGACGACCAGCCAGCAGTCACAAAAAGGCCTGACGCCGGGGGTCGGCAGGCAGTGGGGTCGTTCCCCGACGCCAGGTCCCTGTTCGAGTGTTCTTATAGAACGTCCTAGTGCATTTCCCAGCCCATGACGACCTGCTCCGAGGCGAAAAGGGCTTCGCCGAGGAAGTTGAGGGCCTGCTCCGAGGCGTGCTGGCGAATAATGCCGCCGAACTTGTCGCCGAGGAGGTTGATGATCGCTCGGCCTTCTCGTTCGGGGATGTTCTTGGTTTCCACGCAGAGGGCGGCGTCGTACTTCTTGTCCAACCCGCCGAGCAGGGCCGCCGGGTTCGAGGCCACGTCGGACAGATCCTCGTAGCGTTCGGCTACGTAGATCCACTGGGCGTCGACGCGAGCGTAGAGTTGCTTGCCGGCCTCGGTTCCGGTCACGCGATAGACGCCGCTGCCAAGATCCTCGGTGTCCTTGATGTGGTCTTCGAGATCCCAGAGCAGGTACTCGGCGTCGCGGATAGGAACGAAGCCGTAGGCGCTGAGGCCGTCACTCAACTGAAGAACCACCCCCCAAGGCCGGGTGGAATCCAATCCGCTCGCTCCTTGCCCCTCGGCAAACAGCTTGAACATGCTGGAGAGCCAGGTGGGAAGATCGGAAACCTTGGCCAATTCGCCGATTCCATCGGTGTCGCCTTGCAGGTCCTGGTGCGACGTGAGGGAGAGGACGGCGATCGGCTTGGCGGCGTCGGCGGTGGCGGGGGTCAGCAACCCCAGCAGGCAGGCCGTAAGTGCAAGGGCGGGCACGAGATACTTCATCTTCAACAGCTCCTTGAAAAGGTGAGAAAACAACGGCCGGCCCAGCCTCAAAGCCGGGCAGCCAGAAGAGGTCACCTATCCTTACAGGAAATCTCCCGCAGCCTTACAAAAATTCTTGGGCATAAGCAATTTCGCCGGGAAAACCCGCTCCAGGTTTGAAAGACAAGACAACCACAGAGGACACCGAGGACACAGAGAGAGACTCTTAGGATGAGACGCTCGATTCCATCCTTGAGGGCTTCGGAGTTGAAATTGATGAGAAGACCAACGGAGACTCCTGTCAGTTTCCTACAGGTCATGACTTGTGCTTGGTCGACACAAGCAGCCCCCCGCCCAGAGTGCGATGAACTTCAATACAGGCCCCGATCACGAAGCCTGTCCCTCCACAAATCTCCGTTCTTCTCTGTGTCCTCCGTGCCCTCTGTGGTTGTCTTCTCTTCCTAGCCGGTCTTCTGTATTGGCCCTGCGTTGACCTGGCAAATCAAACAGTCGAACCATCCACTCACCACGCCCATCGCTCGCGATCTGAGCGTGCCACCCAAAGGACCGTGTTCCCGGCTCAGTCGCCAAGACACCCGAAGAGACGGCGGATTTCGTCGTCGATATCGGCGGGGTCGGTGAGAGTCTGGGCGATTTCAGAGCGGAGCAACTGGCGATAACGGGCGCGGAGACGATGGGCGGCGACCATGGCCGCCCCTTCCGTGATTCCAAGCCGTGTGGCAACCCGGCCATAGGAGTCGTCGCCCTGCGCGCCGCCGAGAAAGGGAGACAGGAGTTCGAACTGTTTCTCCTTGCCGGCCCGGGCCATGTTCTCGCGAAGGAGGCCCAGGACCCGATCCAGAAGGGCCACGGTCCACTGGCGATCGTAGAGCCGTTCGGCCGTCAGGCGATCGACCGGCTCGTGACGATAGCGAGCCTCCCCAAAATCGAAATCCAGAGAGAGGACCGGCTTGCCTCCACCGCGTTTCTGGGCGGTTCGCTTCTCGTGTTCGTTGGCCAGGAAGTTGCGGAAGGCCGTCAGCAGAAAGGAGCGGAAACGGCCGCGGTCCGGCTCGGCCACGGCAAAGGCGTTGCTCTCGAGCAGGTGAGAAAAGAAACCCTGCACGGCGTCCTGGGCCTGGTGAACGTCGCGAACCCGGCGCCGCGCGTAGGCATAGAGAGGCACCCAGTAGCGGCGGCATAGCTCCTCCAGGGCCTCTCGCGAATCCAGATCGGCCGTTTGCCCCGCCGCTCGCACCAGGCTCCACTGGGTGCTCGCAAAGTCGGCGGCGCCGGAGACGTCAGGGCGATGGCGGGACGGGGAAGGCGACATGGGAAAGCGAGAAAGCACCGGCGGGGTAAGGGAAACGTCTGGTTCAGAACACCATTGTACCCTACCCGGCGAAATATCGGCACAGGCGAACCTTGAGCAACTCCCTCCCCAGCGCGTCTTGCGAGCGAGGGGAGGACAATCTCCCTCCCCAGCGAGCTTGCGAGCGAGGGGGAGGGCCGGGGAGGGGGCTGACCCTTCACACGCATTCCATTCGGCAGCGGTTGTCATCAACAACACGGCAGCAAAATCGGCTGTCCGATTGGGCGAGTGCAGTGACAAATCGATCCGCCGCCCCAGCCCCACCCTAACCCTCCCCCACGCTGCGCTGGGGAGGGAACAAGACTCCTTCTGCGCGAGAATTTCCTCGCTCCGGAATGACGGCTCTGGCAACGCAGCAACTCTCCCCTTAGACTGGCCGGATAGAGATCGGAGCTCGTTTCCGAAGTTTGGCCTCGCACCAGAAGCAGGCCGAAGCGTAGACTCCAACACGGGAACTTCACGATGCGATACGCGATCGGGATGTTGGTGTGGGCGGTTGTGGTCGTTTGGACGGCAAGCCGTCTGCCGGCCGAGACGATCTGGCTCGAAGCCGAGCGTTTTGACAACCTTGGCGGGTGGACCAACGACGCCCAGTTCATTGACCAGATGGGCTCGCCCTGCCTGCTGGCTGTCGGGCTCGGAAAGCCGGTGGCCGACGCCGTCACGACCACGGCCGCTGCAACACCGGGCAAGTATCGCCTCTGGGTGCGCACCAAGGACTGGGTCCCCGAGCACCATCCGGGCCGGTTCGAGGTCCTTCTGGATGGGAACCGCGTGCCCGTCGAATTCGGCGCGTCGGGACGGAAAGGCTGGCTCTGGGAGGACGGTGGCGTCGTTGAACTTGCCGACAAGACGGAGATCCGCCTTCACGACCAAACAGGATACTACGCCCGCTGCGACGCAGTCGTTCTCACCAACGATCTCGACTGGGCTCCGCCAGAAGACGTGCAGGCCATTGCCGCCCTTCGCGAAAAGCACGGCGGGGTGAGTCGCGTGGTGGAGGTGATGCCCGAGGCCGACGTGGTCGTGGTCGGCGGCGGGCTCGCCGGATGCACCGCCGCCGTGGCGGCTGCTCGCAACGGCTGCGAGACGGTGCTGATCCAGAATCGGCCCGTTCTGGGCGGCAACACGAGCAGCGAGATTCTCGTTCCGCCCGTCGGCGCCTGGCCGAGCATCTATCGGACCCGCTATCCCCTCGATCCCCGCGAGACGGGAATCGTCGACGAGTATCGGACGACCGGGAACCAGCGGGTCTCGGAGGCCAGGCTCTACTCGAACCGGCTGCTTCGCCTCGTTCGCCTCGAACCGAATCTCCGGCTGCACTTGAACACCCACGCCACCGGCGTCGTGATGCACGAGGGCGAGGGCAAGCGTATCGCCGCCGTGGAGGCCGTCGACGTGTGTTCCGGCCGCCGCATGCGATTTCCGGGCAAGGTCTTTCTGGACTGCACGGGCGACAGTGTTGTGGGCGTGGCCGCCGGAGCCGAGTATCGTCACGGCAAGGAACCCCGCTCGATGTACGACGAGCCCTGGGCTCCCGAACAGCCGAGCGAGCACACCATGGGCAACAGTCTGAAGTACTACGCCCGCGATGTGGGCGAGCCCCGCCCCTTCCAGGCTCCGCCGTGGATCTACGCCTATCCCACCTGCGACAGCTTCAATCCCGAGCGGCACCCCAGGCTGACCAGGTCGATCGAAATCGATTACCAGTGGATGATCGAGCTGGGCGGTCTGCGAGATACTTATGCCGACGCGGAAGAAATCCGCGACGACTTGCTAAGGCTCATCTACGGCCTGTGGGACCACACGAAGAACCATTGCGAGCGTGATTCTGAGCGGGCAGCCAACTACGAACTGGCCTGGGCCGGCTACGTGGCCGGCAAACGGGAAAATCGCCGTCTCATCGGCGACTACGTGCTCACCCAGAACGACATCGGCATGCAGACCCTGTTTCCCGATCGCGTGGCCTTCGGCGCGTGGGCCGTGGACGATCATTATTCCGGCGGCTTCTTCCACCAGGGCGCCACGGCCCAACATCGCGACCGCACGGAAGGCCAATATGCGGGCGTTCCTTTCTCGATCCCCTTCCGTTGCCTGTACTCGAAGAACGTGGACAACCTGCTGATGGCCGGGCGAAACATCTCGGCCAGCCACCTGGGCATGTCCAACACACGCGTCATGCTCACTTGCGCCATCATGGGCCATGCCGCGGGAACAGGGGCCGCCTTCTGCGTTCACCAGGACACGACGCCCCGCGGCGTCTATCAGAACCACCTGGCCGCCTTGCAGCAGCAGTTGCTCAAGGAAGGCGCTGCGATCTTCGACCTTCCGGCCGAGGATCCTCGCGACCTGGCTCGCCTGGTCAAAGTCACTGCCTCGAGTTGGACCAGCCACACCAGCGGCGAGAAAATGCGGCCGGAGAACGTGATCAATGGAATGGCCCGGGCCGAGGGCATGCGAGGGGAAGAGACGACCAACGCCTGGGGGCCCGACCCCACCGTCGCCGGACCCCACTGGATCGAATTGGCGTGGCCTGAGCCGACCACGCTGAACATGCTCCATGTCACCTTCCAAACGGCCGAAAGGGCGCCCCAGCACTTCGTGATCCAAGCCCGCTCGAAAGGACGCTGGATTCCCCTTGTCGAGATCGACGCGAATCGCCACCGTCGCCATGTGTTGGGACTGGAAAAGCCGGTCACGGCCGACGCCATTCGCTTGTTGGAAGAGGAGCCGGCCGGGGTGTGCGAGATCCGCGTTTACGAGGAACCGCAGCGTCTCGTCGAAATCGCGCGGCGTGCCCACGCCAACATGCAGGCGCCCGACGAAGGACCCTGGCTGCCCTGGGGCGACGAGACTTCGCCTCTAGCCGGGCTCGACCCGAAGAAGATCGAGGGCCTGGTGGTCGACAACCGGTCCGCCCGGCGGATTGGCGGATGGGTCCACTCAACCTGGTCGGAGCATTTCGTCGGAGAAGGCTATCTTCACGACGGCAACGAGGGCAAGGGGCTCAAGACGCTGCAGTTTCGAGCCAAGGTCCCCAAGGCGGGACACTATGAGGTTCGCCTCGGCTACGTTGCCTACACCAACCGCGCCCCGAGCGTGCCCGTGACCGTGCGAGCGGGCGAAAAGTCGGTTGCCCTGCAAATTGACCAAACGAAAACACCGGCCTTCGACGGCCTCTTCGCCCCCCTCGGGCGTTTCGACCTGGCCGCGGGTGAGGAGGTCGTCGTCGAGATCTCCAACGCCGACACCGAAGGCTACGTCGTCGCCGACGCCATTCAGATCGTCCCAGAATAGGCTGGAGACTGTAGGCTGGAGTTCTTGGCGCGAGGTCGATTGCCAAGCAGGGGCGATTTCGACGCACGAAAAGCCCCCGCCTTGCAGTCCTTCAGCCTTCGGTCTTCAGTCTTCAGCCTTGTCTTCTGCATCGGCTGCCTTGTGCGAGGCGTCATACTCGTCGCAGAGGGTGCTCGGACATTCCTCTTCCACGCCGCAATGGGGACAGACCATGTGGATCAGGTCGGAACTGCTTAGCTTGATCTGGTTGCGTTCGCACAATTCGATCAGTTCATGAAGATGCTTGCAGGGCATGGCACGGGCCACCTGAAAGGGATCGGGGGCGTCAGGCCGGGGGTCACCTTAACCGGCCCTTTCTGGAATTCTACCCCTCAGGGCAAGTGGCAATAGGCAGACGCCCGGGGCCGCCCCCTCCTCTCAAAGCTCTTTCAAACGCTGTTGGGCACGCCGGTGAATCAGGATCGACCAGAAACAGTTCTCGCGGGGCACTTTCCTGTACGCCTCGGCGGCCGCCTCGGGAAGCTGGCATCGTTCGGCCAGTCGACCAACCAGGTACCATTCACTCCCGGCCGGAATGGCAGGGTCCCACGTTTCCCGGAACCGCTGCAAGCTGTCTCGAGCTTCGGCCACGTCCCCAACCTCGGCACGTGCCGCGGCAAAAACGAAAAGGGCAATACGAGCCGAGTGTCCAGCCACCACCGGGGCAATCGGAAACACGGTGTCGCCAGGGGGACTCTTGGCCAAGCGGCACCAGGCCAGGCCTTCCATCACCTCCGGGACGGTTTCCCGTAAGCGTTGAACTTCTTCCCAATAAGAAGCAGCCTCTTCAAGATTTCCTTCGACCGCTGCCGCCCGGGCTCGCATGTCCAACGCCCAGGGCGCGGTGGGGAACATCTTGTGACTGGCCTCGGCAGTCTGCCGGACCTCGTCGTAGCGTCCCATTTCCATGAGAACCAAGAACTTCAACAGGTGCGCCAGGGGCGAGCGTTTCTGACGGGAGAGCACGCGGTCCACGGCTTCCAGAGCCTTTTCCTCCTGGCCCGCGTCCAGATAAGCGTCGACCAGGGCCCGATCGATCTGCAAGCCGGCGATGTCGGTAGCGTCTTTCCGTGCCCCTTCAAGAATTTCGAGGGCCTGCGGGCCTCGCCCCGCCAGGGCGGCAGCGCCCAGACGAAGGGCCGAAAGATTCGGCTTCCGGCTCCAGAGCATCGCAAAGGGCGGGTGGCGGAACGGATTGAACATGTCCGAGAAACTGGGGGTAATGGCAAGATCCTTCATCGCCCATTCCATCAATTGGCGGGCTCCGTCCGGATCTTCTGCCTGGCAACGCGCCAAGGCGATCTCTCCCAGCTTCTCCCGGTCTTCACCCGGGTCGAGCAGCCGATACTGGTCCCCTTCCTTCACGACATACCAGGTCGACTTCGACAAGAATGTGCCCGAAGCCGTCACACGGTGCGCCGTCTCGTCACTTCCCTCGCTGTCGAACTCCATGACCGATACGAGATCGGACCGCCAGTAGCCGGCGTTTGAGGACATTCGCGCCCCGCGACGCAAACCTTCCAACTCGCGGTCGATCAAATTCAGCTCGGCGAAGCCCGCTTCCTTGCCCTGAGTTGCTGTTGCCAGGAAAGGCTTCAGGTCGAATTCGTCGCTCCGCTTCCACAGCAATTTGACAAACAAACGCTGAACGACGGCGCGGGGATCCTCGTCGTCCAAGGCGACATCCTCGTGCCGCTTCAACTGCTCGCGAAGACGACACGGAGCCTCCAGTTGACCCTGGCGAGGAGGCAACTCGGCTGCGCGGCGGAGGAACGCGGCGGCCTCCTGAAAGTAACGCATTCCCGTGAGCAGATCCACGGCGTTCAACAGTGCCTGTTTTCGCTGCGCAGGATTTTCCTCCAACACAACCGACTTGCGCAGGGCCTGCTCCGCGCCCTCGCTTGCCGCGATCACGGCAAGAAGCACGGTACTGCGCGGCCAACCTTCCGGCGCTTCTTCGGCACACTTGCGCGTCGCTTCCTTGTCGCCCGAGTACCAGCAAACTCGCATCAGGTTGTTTTCCACGCCGATGACGCTGCCTGGCGATTCTGAGATGAGCTTGCGGTAAGTCTTGGCCGCTTCCTGGAAATCCACGTCCGGTGCGTAGGGCATGCCCTGCGGATCCCGTTCAAGCAGGTTCCCAAGCCGTAGAAGACACTCGCCATTGCCCGGCCCCAGTTCCAGCGACTTGCGCAGGGCTGCGATGGCGGCTTCGCGATCATAGCCGGTTTCGAATTGGCGTCCGAAGAGATCGAAACTCAAGATGCTCCCCAGCACAAGGTGCGTGTAGGGGCACTGGTCGTCCATCTCGACAGCACGGCGGGCGAGGCGGCGCGCCGCCAGCCCGAATCCCGCGTCGTTCATGGCCGCAGCCAATCGCGCCTGAGCAGCAGCGCTTTCCGGACGCTCCGCGGCCGCACGCTTGTATTCCGCCAGGCCTTCGATCAGGCGGCCTTCCGCCAGGTGTCGATAGCCGGTGAAATAGAACGTGAGAATGTTCTCCGTCGACGCCGTCTCGCTCGCGGAAGTCATCCGATCCACCAGTTCACGCAGCCGGCCGGCCTCCTTGGGAGAAAGCTCCCCCGAACCCGTGTCGAGACGGAACGTGGCCCGTACCGTCCCCGATTCTTCGATCTTGTAGCAAAGACTCACGCGGATCGGACCGATCTTCTCCTCCACGTCGTCCGGAACGGCGTCGCACCGATAACCGGGTGGGGGAACGACCACGTAATCGACCTCGCTCCGGTACCGTTCCTGTATCCAGAAGGGATCCTTCCGCTCCGGTTTCGACGCCTCTTCTTTCTCCTCCTCCTTCTCCTCCTCATCCACAAACGCAGCGCCCCAGCGGAAATAAAAGGGAAGCCGCTCCAGAATCGTCTCCGGAGCAACCGCCGCCGAGGCGTCCACGCTGCTGGTCAACCCCAGGGACGTGGCGCCGGTCATCTCGACATGGAGGCGAAAGGGAACCGAGAAATCGTGCGGATCCGTGCATTCGAACACGTCCAACGACGATGCCCCCAGTTGCTTTGTGGCGTGTTCTTCCCAGGACTTGCGAAGTTCTCCCGGTTCCGATTCCTCCGCGTCCAACCGCCACCCTTCCTCAACCGTGCCCGCTGGTTCAACGGTCTGCACGAATTTCGCCCCGCCCCAATCGGCTAACTCGATACGACACGTCTCGCGATACACATTCTCTTTGGAGGTGGAACGGGGCGTGGTCGTGAGTCCTTCCGTTTCCGGGGCGATGACCAGGGCCCGGCGTCCCTGGTCTCCCAAGGGCAGACAACCGACTCGCGTGTATTCCGACGTGGGATCGATCCACACCGGGGTCTCGCCCGGCACATAAACGATCATGTGGTCGAAGCTGTTCAGTCCGGGAAGGTCGTCTTCCGCGTCTTCTCCGATGGCGACATTCACGAGGGCCACGTGCGCCTGGAGCCCTGCCGCTCGGAGCAGCGAGACCAGCAGGGTTGCCTGGTCCTTGCACTCGCCGTAGCCCCGTTCGATCGTCTCTGTGGGTGGGGCCGGAACGATCGACGACTGTCCGAACTCGACGTCCATGTAACGGACGAGTTGTTGCGTCTTCCGCAACAGCTTCTCGAGGATCTGCAGACGAGTCGTCTCCTCGCCGATGGTTTCCTTGGCCAAATCACGCACGGCCTCGGGATCGAGCCTGTCCTCAATGAGCCCTCCGTAGACGCGAGCCACTTCGCCCCAGGATTGACCTGTCGTGAAGGCGACCTGGGGGGGACCGGCCTTCTCGGGCGGCAACAGGGGAACGTACTCGCCCGGCCACTCGATCCGGTCCGTTTCGTAGGTCGTGATTCGCCGACCTCCCTCCACGACTTCCCGTGGTGCCAGGTCGAGCTTGCGCGTCCGGAACTTCAGCGGCAGCCCTTGAGGGGCGTCCACCGTGAAACGCATTTTGCGCGTGGGCCCCAGCGGCTGAAAGTTCATTCGCCCAATCACGCCGGCATCGAAGAAGAGCTTCTTGTCGCGAAGGACGGATTCCTGCTCGATCAGGCAGCCCCGGCGAACTCCCGGCAGCGGTGCCTGCACGAGACGGCGATCGGTGAACACCCCGGGAAGTCCCTCGCCCAGGGCGCTTTGCACCGCCTTGCTCGGGTCCAACTCGTATTCCGTTCCGTCTCGGGAGATCACGCGGGCGCGCAGTTGGGGAGGTTCCTGGCACCACGGCGACCAGATCTGTCCCAAAACGGCCCAATCCTCGGCCCCCGCCTTGGTGACGCAATGGACGACCCGCCGCTCAATGATTTCGCGACGCCCCTGATCGTCGATCCGGTAGATCTTCTCCTGAAGCAGGATCTCGCAATCGGCGTCTTCCGGAGGCTCGCGCTCAGCAAGTGCCGCCACGATAGCTGCCGGCCTGGCGGAGAAGAGCGGCTTGTCCCAGGGACCTTCTGCGCGGGACGTCGAAGGCAGTTGCACAACAAGAAGCAGAACGAAGGCAGGGATTCCCTGCGCCAGAAACGATCGCGTGGCCATGGAAGCCTCTTCAAAAACCGCCGACAAATCCACCCGTTGGTAGAACCAACGCCCACGAAAACTCTCCGACCGCGGGGAGGACCCCCGAAAGGAGAGCGAGCTTGCCTGCCAGCAGATTCCCATACGGGCCCTTGCCTGTCAACCCGATCCATTGCCCCCCTCGAGGCGGCGGCTGTCAGTCGTTCCTTTGTCTTCCGAACCTATTCGAACGAAATCCCCACCTCCTTGCCTATCCCGAAAACATGCTCCCGCGAGCGCTCGTACTCCTCCGCCCCCTTCATGTGCTCGATCATGAGGGGCACGTCGTCGGGCAGGGCGGCAAGCCGGCGGAGGTACGTCCTGCAATCGAGCGAGCCCATCTGCAATCCACATCCGTCGGAACCGCTTCCCCGGAGGCAGTCCGGATGCTATTTTGGATCCTCCCGGCCTGCGTGGGGCTTCTGAAAGAAGGTTGGACCGTCTCTCTTGCCAAGGAACCTCTCCCTGGCCCTCGGAGAAGGTAGAGCAGCCCACGACGGCCGATCTGCAGAGAACCACGACATTGGCTGCATTGGAATCAAGAACGCCGCTTCACGAATATCCGAGAAAGGACCTCTGGCCATGGGAAGCGTCTGGATTGCCTTGGGGTTGACTTTCTTCGCGGGAATGGCCACGAGCATCGGCAGCGCCATCGCCTTTTTCGCGAAGCAGACGAATCACCGTTTCCTCTCGGTTGCCACCGGCTTCTCTGCGGGGGTGATGCTCTACGTGTCCTTTGTGGAGATCTTCGTCAAAGGCACCGATTCCCTCGTTGATGCCTACGGCGACTATTGGGGCCACTGGGTCAACGTGGGGTCCTTCTTTGCTGGGATTGGCCTGATCGGCCTGATCGACAACCTCATTCCCTCGGCGGAAAACCCTCACGAGACCCACACCGAGGAAGAGACCATTCCTCTCCACGATCCTTCCGCCCCGATGCCCGATTTCGACGCGATCGCTGCCCATCCGGAAACCGCCGATCCCGGCGCCCACGACCACCGGGTGCAACAATCGAAGCTGCTCCGCATGGGACTGTTCACCGCGCTGGCGATCGCGATCCACAACTTCCCCGAAGGCCTGGCCACCTTCCTGGCTGCCCTGGAAGACCCCAGCGTCGGCCTGGCCATCGCGATCGCCATTGCCCTCCACAACATTCCGGAAGGAATCAGTGTCTCCGTTCCCATTTTCTATGCCACGGGCGATCGCAAAAAGGCCTTTTTCTATTCCTCGCTCAGCGGGATTGCCGAGCCGGTCGGCGCGGTCCTTGCCTACATCGCCCTTCGGTTCTTTCTGGGCAACGAATCGGGAGTCATCCCGGAGGAACTGATGGGAGTGCTCTTTGGCTGCGTGGCGGGCATCATGGTCTACATCAGCCTTGACGAACTGCTGCCCACAAGCCGCGCCTATGGAAAGGGGCACGATAGCCTCTTTGGCCTGCTGGGCGGCATGGCCATGATGGCCCTCAGCCTGCTGCTGATGAAATGACGCGCGGCTGGTTCCGAAGAAGATCTGCCAATAAGGGGTAGTAGAAATGAGAAAACGGCCTGGGACCGGCAATGAGCCTGCCGGATTCCCAGGCCGTTTCTTTCGGGGAGGTCTCGCGGTTAGAGCGTTGCCACTTGCTCAAACTTCGAATCATCGGTGCGGAATCGGGAAACAAGATCCCGCAGGGCGCTGGCCTGGGCGCCGAGCTCTTCGCTGCTGGAAGCCATCTCTTCGCTTCCGGCGGCAGCCTGCTCGGTCACCTGGGCGATGCCCTGAATGGCCTCGCCCACTTGCGTGGCGTTGGAGGCCTGCTCGACCGTGGCCGTCGCGATCTCCGAGATCTTGCTGACGGTCGCCTGAACGCCCTCGATGATCTCCTTCAGCGACGAACCGGTCTCGTCGCTCAACTGGGCGCCTTCCTGGACCCGGTTGCTCGACTCCTTGATCAGGCTGGTGATCTCGCCGGCCGCCTGGTTGCTCCGTTCGGCCAACTTCCGAACCTCGTCGGCCACCACCGCGAAGCCCATGCCGTGCTCGCCGGCGCGGGCCGCTTCGATCGCGGCGTTCAACGCCAGCAGGTTCGTCTGGCTGGCAATCTCGGAGATTACCTGGATGATCTCGGCGATCTGGTCGGAACTGGTGCGAATGAGTTCCATCGCTTCGATCGACTTCTGCACGGCGCCGCCGCCCCGTTCGGCCAGATCGTTGGTTTTCTTCGCCACTTCGTCGGCCTCCTGGGCGCTTTGCTTGACGCCGTCGATGGAGGCGGCCAGTTCCTCGATCGACGCCGAGATCTGCTCGACACTCGCGCTCTGGGTCTGGGCCCCGGAGGCCAGGGTCTGGGAGCTTTCAGCGATCACGCGCGAACCCTCGTTGAACTGGGCGGCGCTTTCGGTGACCTGGCCGATGATCCCGCCCAGGTCGATGAGCATCCGCTTGATGCCTGCCGCCAGTTCGTCGATGGCTTCCTCGCCGTCGACGACGACGTCCCGGGTCAAATCACCGTCGGCGGCCGCATTGACGACCACGAGCAGGTGGTCGACCTTGTCGCGGAGGATTTGTGCCTGGCGGGCTTCTTCGGCGGCCTGTTGGCGTTCCCGCTCGGCTTCTTCTTCGCGGCGCCGCTGCTCGGCTTCCGCCGCTTTGCGTTCCCGCTCGGCTTCCTCCTCCTTGCGCCGCTGTTCCGCCTCGGCCGCTTTCCGTTCCTGCTCGGCCCGTTCCTGCTCGGCGATTCGCTCGCGTTCGGCGGCTTCCTTGATATCGTCGAAGGCCTTCTTGGTATTGCCGATCGAGGTGTTGATCGCCGTGGCCATCTGCCCCAGCTCGTCCTTGCTGTCCACGTCGGCCAGGACGTTGAAATCCTGGTTCGACAGGGCCACGACGCTGTTGACGCACTTGCGCACCGGCCCCACGATCAATTGCGTAATCACGATCGAGACGAAAAGCCCCAGCAGCACGGCCACCGCCACGCCCGACAAAAGCATCAGATTTGAACGAGCAATCGTGGTTTCCATCTCTTTCTTCTGGCTGGCGCGGAGCGTTTCGCACAACTCGGTGAACTTGCGTGCGGAGGCCACCATCCCCTCTTCCTCGACCTTCTGGCGTTCGTACAGGGCAACCCAGTTCTCAAAGGCCTGTTGGTAACTCCGGGCGGACGACTTGACGGATACAATTCGCGTCTTCTCCTCCGGACGGCTGGTTCTCTCCGCGAGTGTGTCGCAGAGAGCGTAGATTGTTTTGAGATGATCTTCCAACTTCTCACCCGAATGCTTCTCGTCGCCGGCCACTTTCTCGTAACCGCGAAGTTGGAAGTTCTTTTCCTGCCGGCGGCAATGCAGGGCTTGCTGGATCAGTTCGTTTGCCGCGTCGACCTTCCGACTCGCGTCCTGCGAGAGCAGCGGCTCGTCCTGCCCTCCGGGCGCTGCACGCATGGCGTTACAATGAGCAAGAAATTCCCGAGCGCTGGTCACCATGGCCGCTTCCTGTGTCTTCTGCTGGTCGTGAAGATCGGCCCAATTGCGAAAACGCCCTTCGTAGTCGGTCGCAGTCGCCTTCAATTCGTCGAGCGTGTTTTTGTCTCTGTGTGCCGTGAGTTTGGCTGCTGTCGCGCCGATCTGATCGTAGATCTCGCTCATCGTGGCCGCATGCGTCTGACGGTGTTCGCCGTCTCCACGCAACATGAAGTTCTTCTCGTCCTGGCGGGTTTCCAGGACGAATTTAATCAGGCGGTTGGCGTCGTCGGCCTTGTCGACGGTGGCCGCCGTACTGTGCAGCCCCGTGTAGCCCACGTAGCCGACGGCGACGGTGAGGGCCAACACGACGCTGAACCCAACAGAAAGCTTCATCCAGATTCTCAGGTCTCGCAACCGTCCGAATCTCCATTGCTTGAACATGACGCTTCTCCAGTTTTACAGTTCCAATGTCGTTGATCGATGAGTCCCACGCTCATCTGCCAGAAGCCGGACGCCGCCTTTCCTGCGATTCACCGTGGCCTTGCGCGCAACAAAAAAGGCACAGTCGGAGCCGTTCCCCGCCGTCGGGGTGAACTGCTTCGATTGTGCCTTCAAGCGGCAGGTCCGAAACCTGTCGCACCAGGTGCTCCGTCCGGAATCGACGGGCATGTCGCTCCCAGGGTTTCCACCCGGGATAAGTCGCGTGCGCAACTCTAGGTCGCCGACTCGACATGTCCAGAGAAAACGGTGTTCATCCCCACCAAAAAACGAGGATTTAGCGTCTCAGGTTGCGATTTCTGCGTGCGCGCATGTTGGTGCATGTTGGGTTGCGTGCTTAACCGGCTTTGGGATCATGGCGGCGGCAAGAAACGCAACGGGGAGCCGGCTCGCCGGCTCCCCGTCTGTGCTTGTCCGAACCGTTCCTTACGACAGGGTTTCCTCTCGCTCAAACTTCGACTCGTCGGTGCGGAATCGGGAAACGAGATCCCGCAGGGCGCTGGCCTGGGCCCCGAGTTCCTCGCTGCTGGAAGCCATCTCTTCGCTTCCCGCGGCGGACTGCTCGGTCACCTGGGCGATGCCCTGGATGGCCTCGCCCACCTGGGTGGCGTTGGAGGCCTGCTCGACGGTGGCCGTCGCGATCTCGGAAATCTTGTCGACCGTCGCTTGAACGCCCTCGATGATCTCTTTGAGGGACGAACCGGTCTCGTCGCTCAACTGGGCGCCTTCCTGGACCCGATTGCTCGACTCCTTGATCAAACCCGTGATCTCGCCCGCCGCCTGATTGCTCCGTTCGGCCAGCTTGCGGACCTCGTCCGCCACCACGGCGAAGCCCATGCCGTGCTCGCCGGCGCGGGCCGCTTCGATCGCCGCGTTCAAGGCCAGCAGGTTCGTCTGGCTGGCGATCTCGGAAATCACCTGGATGATCTCGGCGATCTGGTCCGAACTGGTGCGAATCAGTTCCATCGCTTCGATCGACTTCTGCACGGCCTGACCTCCGCGTTCGGCCAAGTCGTTCGTCTTCTTGGCCACTTCGTCGGCTTCCTGGGCGTTGAGCTTGACGCCGTCGATCGACGCGGCCAGTTCCTCGATCGAAGCCGAGATCTGCTCGACGCTCGCGCTCTGGGTCTGGGCCCCGGAGGCCAGGGTCTGCGAGCTTTCAGCGATCACGCGCGAACCCTCGTTGAACTGGGCGGCGCTTTCGGTGACCTGGCCGATGATCCCGCCCAGGTCGGTGAGCATCCGCTTGATGCCTGCCGCCAGTTCGTCGATGGCTTCCTCGCCGTCGACGACGACGTCCCGGGTCAAATCACCGTCGGCGGCCGCATTGACGACCACGAGCAGGTGGTCGACCTTGTCGCGGAGGATTTGCGCCTGGCGTGCTTCTTCGGCGGCCTGTTGGCGTTCCCGCTCGGCTTCTTCTTCGCGGCGCCGCTGCTCGGCTTCCGCCGCTTTGCGTTCCCGCTCGGCTTCCTCCTCCTTGCGCCGCTGTTCCGCCTCGGCCGCTTTTCGTTCCTGCTCGGCCTGCTCCTGCTCGGCGATTCGCTCGCGTTCGGCCGCTTCCTTGATGTCGTCGAAGGCCTTCTTGGTGTTGCCGATCGAGGTGTTGATCGCCGTGGCCATCTGCCCCAGCTCGTCCTTGCTGTCCACGTCGGCCAGGACGTTGAAATCCTGGTTCGACAGGGCCACGACGCTGTTGACGCACTTGCGCACCGGACCGACGATCATCTGGGTGATCAGCACGGCCAGGAAGGCGCCGATGACCAGGGCGCCCGCCACTCCCGCGAGCAATTGCAGGTTGGCGGAGGCGATCGTCTTCTCCATTTTGGCCTTTTGGCCGCTGCGCAGCGAGTCGCACACCTTGCCGAACTCGCCGGCGGCTTCCACCAGGATCGCGTATTGACCGTCCATCTGGGATTGCAGGTCGACCCACTTGTGGAACGACTCGCTGAAAGCGTCGACTCCCGCCTGGGCGCCGGCCACCTGGTCCTTGTTGGCCTGCTGATTCATAGCCGCCGTCAACTTCTCGCACAGGGACCGAAGCGAGATAACCTTGGCGTCGAACTCATCGACGTACTTGGAATCTTTGTCCGCCATGTAGTTCTTCTGGGCGATCCGGGCGCTCGACAGGAGTTCAAGCGCCTCGCTCGCCGAGTCGGCCTTCCAGAGTTTGTCGGCCAGGAAGGCCGCGTTTTCTTTCTGGACCTTGGCGAGTTGGGACTTCTGGTCGGCTCGCAGTTCCTCGCAGGCGGTCACGAACTCGCCGGCGTTTTTGACCAGGGCCGCATAGGCGTCCTGCTGCTTCTTGTCGCAGGTCACCCATTCGCCGAAGCGATCACGGTACTGGCGAGCCGCGTCGGCGACGGCCTTGGCCTGGTCCTTGTTGGCCTTGTCGTTGAAACGCTTGATCAGGTCCTGGGCGTCGCTTTCGATGTCGGCGACCGCTTTCCGAAGTTCCGCGTTGAACTTCTCGTCGCCCGTGAGCTTGTAGTCGCGCTGATGCTGCCGGGTGTTGTTCGCCCGAATGCGAATGGCGTCGGAGACCTTGCTCTTCCAGGCTCGCTCGGCAAGGGCCTCGGCGTCCTTGTCGCCGGACTCGATCTCCTGGGCCAGCTTGGTTTTCTGGTCTTCGGAGAGCTTGTCCACTTCGTTCATGAAAGCGGCGGCGTTCTTGTCCATTTGCTCACCGAGAACGTCCTTCTGCTGGGCCAGTTCAACCCACGTCTTGAAGTTCCGGTCGTAGGACTCGCCGGCCTGCTTGGCCGCGGTCACCTGGTCCTTGTTCACCTGCTGCTTCATGGCGGCGGTCAGCTCGTCGCACAGCCCGACGATTTCCTTGATCCACTTGTCCTCTTCGTCGGCGTATGCCTGGTCCAGTTCCGCCATGTAGTTCTTCTGGGCAAGGCGTGCGTTGGCCGCTTGCTTGATCAGACGGTTGGCCGAATCGGCCTTGTAGAGCTTGTCGGCGACGAGAGCGGTTCCTTCCTTCTGCTTCTGGGCCAGTTGCGCCTTCTGATCGGCTCGGAGCGCTTCGCTTTGCTTGATCGCCTCGTTGGCCTTGGCCAGCATGTTCTGGTACTGCAAGTCCTGCTGCTTCGACATGCTCACCCAGTTCTGGAAGGACTTGTGGTATTTCGCGGCCGCCTCTTTCGCCGCCGCCACGTCGGCCTTGTCCTTGGCGTCCTTCATTCGGGCTTCCATCTCCACGGCGGCGGCGTCGATCTCGCCCATGACCGAAGCCACCTTCTCGGCGTAAACGTCCTGCTTCTCCGCCATGTAGCTCTTCTGCTCCAACCGGGCATTGAGCGCCTGCTTGATGAGCCGGTTGGCGTCGTCGGCTTTTCCGACGATCGCGTCCGTATTGGCCAAGCCGGACCAACCTACATAACCCACGAGCATCGTCAGGATCAGGACTCCGCCGAAGCCCAGGGCGAGCTTCATCCATATCCTGAGGTTCCGCAAGAACCGGGGTGTGAGCCTCTCAAACATGTTGCACCTCCTTCAGGTAACCTGTCGCGACACTTCGGGCGGGCACCTTACTCGCCCATCGAAGTCCGCACAATCGTTGCAAGATCGCGACCGTCGTCGCCATGGTGAATGCACACGGCGGTCTGCGGCTGGTCAAACACCCACTCCACGCTGATCCGATCCTGCGAGTAGTCGTAGGTCACGTTGGCGCAGCGCGCTTCGGGGTGGTAAAGAACGCTGATCTGCGACAGAAGAAATCCGTCGTCCACCAGCTTGTCCACGGTATTGATGAGACTGTCGAAATGGCGCACCACGATCACAAATCGGACGCGCCTCCGTTCGTACTTGTAGATGTCGTAGGTCCGGATCTTCTTCGTCACGTGCCCGAGAAGATTCGAACCGTCCGTCCCGTAAATCCGATCGAGGGGACTGATGTGCGCCAGATAGCCGAACTTGCCCGGATAGGTGGCGACGATGGCCGTGCATGTCGACACCCCCAATGTCTTCAGAATCTCGCCGTGGTCCGCCTTGACGAATTCATCCATGTCGACGCGGATCGTCTTGCGATCGTCGGTTGGAAACTCCTCGCGAGTGCCCCCTGTGGGCATCGCCGACAGGTGTTCGACGATCCGGTCGGCGTAGTAGTGACGATGCTGCTTGTAGTGCTCCGTCGTGACCTGGGCCTCGTCCACCTTGGCCACCACCAGCCATGACGTTCCAAGAAACTCGACCACCTCAAAGGACGTCAACGCGGCAAAGCCTCGATAATCCGTCACCCGCCGGTGCCCCTTGCCGTCATGGAACTTGGCCTGGACATTGTCGTTGCTGAGCTTCTTTTCCAGGATCGTCGATTGCCCCTCGAAGCTGGACTCGGTGAGCATGTAGCCTTGGTGGTTTACCAGAAACGTCTCGCCCGTTTCGCCGAGCGTTTCCGAACCGGCAAAAATAGAGTTGATCTTGTTGATGGCGCATTGCAGCACCATCCACCCTTGATGCTCCCCGCGAATGTGAACCGGTTCCACGAGGAAGGCGGCCGGCTCCCCCGAAGACTCGTAGAAGCAGAAGTCAACGAAGGCTTCGCCCTCGGGGACCTCCTTCAGACACTTGGCCAACGGCGATTGCGACGGGGGCCCCTCGAACAGGTTCTGTTCGTAGTTGGCGTCCCGCCGGATCGTGTAGAACACCGTGCCTGACCTGTCGACGAACAGGATGTCGTAGAAAGCAAGCCAGTTCTGGATGTAATACTCGTTAAATGCCTTGCGAAACTCCGTCGTCTTGCGCGTGAACTCCTCCGGGGGCGAACCGGACTGGCGAAGTGCGTAGCACTTCGCGTTCAATTCGAAGAACCGCAACAGGACGTCGTCGTCTCGCGCACGCGCCGCCAGATCGTGAATTCGATCGCAGAACCGCCGCAATTGCTCGACCTTCTCATGGCGAGAATTGTCGAGACGAACGAAAGCCCAATCGTAGGGACTGTACATGGCCGACGGTGAATCGCCGAGGACCGGCGCTGTCGAAAGCAGCAAACTCAGGAGCAGAGATCCTGTGCGGAGTATCGAGAACGTGATTCCATGCAGGCGATGCTTCAATCCGGAAGCTTTGATCATCTCTGGCCTCGTAATCCATGTTTTCCAAAAGGCAATAAAAAAAGGCACAGCCGGAATCGGTCCTTTGTCAGGAAAGAACTCGATTTCGGATGTGCCTTCAAGCGGCGGGCCTATTGCTCGCCGAGTAAGGAGCGCCGGTCAGAAGCACCGGGCAGGCACCTTTCGGCATAAGCACCGAAAGGCTGCTTGCTGAAATGTAGGTCGCCAGTTGCGGTTGTCTAGAAAAACACTAGCCATTTTGTGAATTCCCGAATGCGCAACAAAGCTGTCCCCGGCAATAACATCTATAGGGTAGTTACTCAGGGGGGAAGTTTTTGGCCAATGGGCAGACAATTCATCCAGCTACTGGGGGAGATTGGGTGAACCATCCTCGCAATCGGTAGCACGCCGTGGCGGCACCCTCGCTGAAGACTGGCGTGCTTGCGTTCGCTCTGTGAAGAGAGAATATTGAGCTACTTGGCCAGCAGGCGTTCTGCAGCAACCTCTCCGCTGTGGATGCACGCCGGAATCCCCACGCCGTCGTAGGCGTTGCCTGCCAGGGCCAGGCCGGGAACAAGATCCACGCGGGCTCCGATCCGGGCCACCAGGCCCAAGTGGCCCACATGATACTGGGGCATTGTTCGAGGCCAATGGGCCGTGACCTGATAAAGCGGGTCGCCCGAAATACGGAGCACGTCCCGCAATTCGCTCAACACGATGGGAACAAGCTCCTCATCGGGCATCTCGGCCATTTCCGGAGCTCGGGCTCCACCGACGAAAGCGCGAATGAGGGTCTTGCCTTCCGGGGCACGATGAAGATACTTCTGGCTGCTGAAACTCCCCGCCAGGATCGGACTGCCCTCGATCCCCGGAACGACGAACCCGGCACCGTTCATGGGATGCTTCACCTGAGAGTCCTCAAACGCCATCGTCACGATCGCCGTTCCCTCGTGCTCGATGCTGCCGAGATCCGAGGCAAGCGACTGGTCGATCGGCTTCAGCAGCGAGGCGGCCACGTGAGACGGCGTCGCCAGGATCACGGCGTCGAACGACTCACGCTGGCCGCCAGCAAGCGTGATCTGCCAGCGATCGTCCGTCTGCAAAATCGCGTCCACAGGCGTGTTCAAGCAAACCGTTTCCTTGGGCAGCCTTGCTTCCAGGGCCTCGATCAGGCTGGATAACCCTTCTTCCAGCGTGACGAACATGCTGTACCGAGCGCCGCTCTGGTCCACGTGTTTCCCGGCGGCTCGCTGAGCCTTCATCTGCTTGCGCATGGCGCGGATCAGGCTGCCGTGCTTCCGTTCCATTTCCCGAAAACGTGGCAGCGTGGCCAGCAAGCTCAGCTTCTCCATGTCGGCCGCATACACGCCGCTCACCAAGGGCTCGACCAGTCGCTCGAAAACCTCGCGTCCCAATCGCCGGCGAACGAAGTGGGCCATGCTCTCGTCGGCGTCGCTCTTGCTCGGAGGCAAGAAGTACTCCAGGCCCGCCCGCATCTTGCCCATCGGGCTCAACACGGGCGTAACCGCCATGGGCCACATCTTCGTGGGCGCCATCATGAGGAATCCGTCCGGCAGCGAATAGAGCCGCTTCTTCCGCATCACGAACGTGCGGCGGCACGCGGGATTCGTCTGCGCGAGTCGATCCCGCAGCCCCAAACGGCCCACCAGGTCGAGGCCCCACGGTTGGGTCGTGATGAAATTGTCGGCGCTCAACTCGACTTGGTAGCCGTCCTCGTGCACGGTGGCCAACACGCCGCCGGTTCGATCTTGACGTTCATAAAGACGGATTTCGCAATCGGGGGCGAGTTCGGTGATCCGATGGGCCGCCGCCAGGCCGGAAATCCCGGCGCCAACCACGGCGATACGCTTCTGGGGAGATGGAATAGTCACGGCAGTAGCTTGGCGAGAAAGACCAAATGCGGAAAATAGCTATCATATCACACGACTGCTGTTCTCCGCAGGCGTTCCCACGACGAAGGCTGCCGGGCAAGGCACCACCAGATCGGGGGGGCCTCAGGGCAAGCGATTTCCCAGGAGCAGAAATCCGCGTAGAATTGAAGGTACGATGAAAAATGGCAGAGTCTGTGTTCATTGAAACGGCAATACCCAGCGAATTAGCGCGTGAAATGGCCAAAGGTTCCGTTGTACCGGAACGTTCGATCGGCGACGCCTTTCACATTGCGTGCTCCGGAGTGCATGGAATCGACTACCTGTTGACCTGGAATTGCAAACACATCGCCAACCCGCACATCCAACGCAGAATTCGCGAGTGCTTTGCAGACTCGGGAATACTCCCGCCCGTGATTTGCACACCAGAGGAGTTTTTCGGATGAAGCCAGAGATTACAACTGATTTCCGAGATGACGCGACGATACAGGAAGTCTGGAAGCTCAAGGAAGAAAATGCGGCTGCGCACGGATTCGACATCGATTCCATCGCACACGCGGCTCGAAACCGTCAGGAAGAACATCCCGAGCGTATTGTCCGTAAGCGCGCCATCGAGCCGATCTCGCGCGGAACTGAATCTGAACGTGCCACGAGTGAGTAATGCGAGACAGTTCTTCACTGCTTTTCACCAGCAAACGCAGGCTCGTTCGCTCAGCCCACGACCCCGCTGATATCGATCAGGTGCAACTGCCGGCCTTCGCCCGTGTGCGGCGAATCGATGCAAACCAGCTTGCCGTCGGGGCTGAATCGCGGATGGGTGTCGCACCGCCACTCGCCCGAGTATTCCCGCGGCTGTGAAAAATGCCCCAGGGGCACGCGGCGTCCCGTCGCCACGTGGTAGAGATAGGGATTCTGGTTACGCTCTTTTCCCTGGGGATAGGTGTCGTTCAAGATCCACTCGTTGCCGGGCAGGTAGGTGCAGTGCCCGTTGTGGGGCATCACGTCCTTGCCCACCACCTCGATCTTGCCACCCTGGCGATCCTCGTACAGATAAAACGCGTCGCCGTCCGAGTCAGCCCGCGACCAAGCCAGAATGTGGTCCGGGTCGCGCCAAATGAAGTGCGACGTGTACCCCGACGGATCGATCACCCGCACGTCCGAACCGTCCGCCGCCGCGGTGAGCATCCGCGTGCCGAAACTCCGCAGACCTTCCATCCGCCAACGGTGCAGGAACTCGAAGCGGCTGCCGTCGGGACTGACCAGCAAGTGATTGAAATAGTGCTTGGCGCCCGTCAAGTCGTACTTGTCGAACGGAATCTTGGCGATCTGGGCCAGCGAAAGGAGCAGCGTCTGCTCCCCGGTATCCAGGTCGATTCGGAACAGGCCCGAGTCCTCGGGGGCCAGGTCCTCTTTGTTCGGATCGGGAAGCCCCGCATAGCCGTAGCCCGGTCGCATATCGTTCACGCGCCGGAAATCAGGCGCGATGGCCCACTTGCCACAGGGGCTCACCGAGTAGATCGGGTGGGGAATCGTGCGCTTCTTACGAGTCTTCACATCCAGAATGTGACAGACGAACCGGTCTCCCTCACGATCGTTCCAGAGCACCTCTGTCTCCGAACCGGGTCGCCACTGGAGCATGCAGCCCTGCTGCCAGCACCAGGCGCAGCTCTCGCCCAACTCGATCCAGCGATCGTTGTCCTTCAGGTCCACCATGCCCACCTTGATCGTGTCGTCGGCCTTGGGCGAACGATGCTCGAAATCGACCTCATTGCTCAGCACATAACGCACGCTCGGGTCGAACTGGAGTTTGTCGTAGTAGGCAAACCAGTGAAACTTGGGGCCGTGGGTGATCGTACGGACCGGCGGCAGGTCTTCCTGGGGGTCTGCGGCGAACAAGCGGCCCGTGGAGGCGGCGCCCAGCCCCAGGGCAGCGGTTTTCAAAAACGAGCGGCGGGATTGCTCAGCAAACAAGTTCGACATGGCAGGCTCCTCCATCGGGCGTAGGCGTTCAACTCAGAAGATCATTCTATTCCCCCCGCTTCCGCGATGCCAGTTCCGCGGCAGAATCGGCCCGGCCGCAACGATTTGCAGACAACGCAGCAATTCTTGACACGCCCGCGACACTGGTTCGCAATCCCTTTCAGTTGTTCCTGGGGTCGAACGAGAGTTCGTTCCGAATCGACGTCCTGCGGATGCGTCAGGCCCAGTAGAAGCCTGCCGTTCAAACGCTAGGCTCATGGTGGACTTTTCCGGGCAGGTGAAGTTGCGAAAGACGCCCCGCCCAATATGGGGGCAAAGGCATGGGGTTGTGTCAATCATTGGGGCATTTTTTGGGAAATCCCGGAAATTCTGCCCCCGGGTGACACCTTCTTGTCACCCGGGGACGCTATGCTCGTTCCCATGTACCGGCAAAGCACGATATCTGAATATCGCCGCGTCCGCGTGGTCGCCGTCGACCGCCATGTCCTTTTTGTCGAAGGATTGCGAAGCCTGCTCGGCGATTGCGAGGAGGTGGAAGCCATCGCGATTGCCACAAACGACTACGAGATGGTCCGGCAGATCGATGGGATCCAGCCGGACGTGGTCATCCTTGACCCGTGGTTGGGAGGCAACGGGCCCTTCGCCGTACTCCGCCAACTTCGTGAACTCGCACCGAGAACACCCTTCATCCTCCTCGAGGATCAGGTCCACGAGGTTCATGTGCGCCTGGCACTCAAGCTGCAAGCCGATGGTTTCCTCACCAAGTCATGTCGCTTTTCAGAGGTCCGAGAAGCAATCCAGAAGGCGGTTCGTGGAGTGCCAACCTACTGCGCTGAGGTTGAGCACTATGTCGTAAAAACCTCACGCGGACTTCGATTCGACCGGACCGCAATCTCTTCCCCTTTGGCCACACTCACCCAGCGTGAGTTGGAGATCGTGATCCTCTTGGCCCAGGGGCTCAGTGTTCGCGAAATTGCCAACCAGTTAAACACGGCAACCAGCACCGTCGACAACCACAAGTCGCGAATCATGCGGAAGCTTAATGTTCACAAAGTGGTCGAACTGGCAACGATGGCCGTCCGCGAAGGACTCCTGGGCTAAGCAACCGTGCGCGATCACGCAGGGACAAATCCGAATCCCGAAATACGAAACAAGCACAAAACTCAAATATCAAATGATCGAAACGGTGAGCCCAGATCAGCCTTGCTGTTCCAGGCGATTTAGCTGCTCCATGTTTAGGTCATTCGAATTTGGGAAATCTGAATTTGTTTCATATTTCGGATTTCGAAATTCGGATTTGAATCTGGATTTCTCCCCGGAAACACGTCTCAACTAACCGAATCGGGGGGAGAACTGCGTCCACAAAATATCCTATAATTTTGTAGACGGAGCTTTTCGAGTTCAGCCTCCCATCTTCCAGCAGCATTATCCGGTTCTTGTGGAAGTCGGGTGGTGGACTCCACCCGTACCTGGCAGCACAGCTTCACACTTGAGACCGCCTCATGACACGCGATTGGCGGCGGCGGGAGGAGCAACGATGTTGTCCGACCTCTTTGACCTGCGGCACTGGCGCGTTTGGATCTTAGGCGGTTGTATCCTGGCGATCGTCCTCACCCCTAACGATCCGTTTTCCATGGTGACGGCCGCCGTGTTCTTATGCCTGCTCTACGGGGCCGGATTCCTGCTGGCACACCACCCACGACGGCATTTCCACTGACACGGCTGCTGTTGGCCCTTTTCTCCAGCCTCTGCCACATCGGCAGACAGCACCGCTAGCAGTCCGTAGAACAAGTAGGCCACCGCTCGCCGAGCGGGACCTTGAAATGGGCGACACTTCAGCCAAGTGAACCGTCTGGATTGTAAACCGCCCCTATCTGGTGGGGATGATCTCTCAGGGTCAGGGTCGCGAATCTTCCCGGTGCGGCTGATTTCTTAGGCCGACGCTTGAACCTTGGCTCCCGTGCCCTACCCTCTGCCCCCGCTCATGGGCCCACCAATCTCTTGACCCTCCCCCTCCAGTCACCGGGCGAATGTAAGTTCTGCCATCCCATTTTTTCAAAACAGGGCCCGCAAGCCTACCTTCCGAGCTGCCAGAGTGAACTTGGCCGAAATTCATAAGCCCCTTTGCACACGGACCTTAGGGCATTGCGTGAACGGATTTCCAGTGGTAGGGCTGTTACGCTCGTGACGTTTGGCACGCCAGTTGCGATTAGTTGGGTTCAGTTCGGCACCATGCCGGGCACTTCCCCCAAACCAATGGCGGAATGGGAGAAGATTTTTCGAGGAACTGTTAGTATGGATAGGAGAGGCGGGAGACCGCCGGCGACGCTCAACGACGAAAAACGGACCGAAAGGTCATTTCGATCGAACCGCCGGCGGCGTACCACCGTAACGATAATGAACAGCACGATCGAACACATGCAGCCGAGCGCATCACAGACCGTTCCCTTCGCCGAGTGGTCCGACGAGGACCTTATGCTCGCGTATCGGAACGACGGGGAGCGCCGGGCCTTTGAGACGCTGGTCCACCGCTACGAACGCGAGTTGTTCAACTATCTCCGACGATACCTCGGTGACGCGGAGATGGCCGAAGACGCGTTCCAGGGCACGTTTCTCCAGGTCCATCTGAAGTGCGAGTACTTCGAGCCGGGACGCAAGGTTCGCCCCTGGCTTTACACGGTTGCTACCAACCAGGCTATCGACGCCAAACGGCGCAATAGGCGCCACCAGGCCGCTAGCCTCGATCGTTGCTGTCGAGCCGGCGAGCAGGATGACGAAGGCGGCTCCCTGATGGAGTTTCTGGGCAGCGAAGAGCCCGGCCCGGACGCTCACATCGAATCGGCCGAAACGGGGGCACAAGTCCACCAGGCCGTGAGCAGTTTGCCCGAGTCGCTCAAGGAAGTCCTGACGCTGGTTTACTACCAGGGCCTCAAATACCGCGAAGCGGCCGAGGTCCTCGAGATTCCCGTCGGAACGGTGAAGAGTCGCTTGCACGCGGCGATCCGAAAACTGGAACCCTCCTTGACCCATCTCGATACTGCCGGACATGGCTGAAAAAGCACAAGAGCAATTGCTAGGCTACCTGCTTGACGCTCTGGAGGATGACGAGCGCCGACAGGTCCAGCAAAACCTGGCTGACAACCCTGAGTTGCGAACTCAACTGGAAACCCTGCGAGCTGTGCTCGCCCCCATGGAAGCGACGCGCGACCCGGTCGCCCCCCCGCCCGGCCTGGCTCGCCGCACTTGCCAGACCGTGGCAAACCGCGCCGCGGAAACGGGCCACTCGCCCGACCCACGCCCCGTTCCCGCCGGACGACTTCACGCCATGCGCCCCGACACCCGACTGGACGGTGCGTCCAGCCGATTCAGTTGGCTCGATCTGGTGGCGGTCGCGGGAATCCTCGTGGCGGCTTCCCTGCTGATCTTCCCAGCCGTCCAGAACAGTCGCGTCCAGGCTCGCACGATCCGGTGCGCCAACAACCTTCAGAGCCTCTACCAGGGTCTGGCGGCCTACAGCGACGCCTTCGCCGGCTGCCTGCCTTCGGCGCCCCCCAGCGACCGCCTCGGTGTGGGCGGTGGATTCGCCGCCATTCTCCAATCGAACGGCTATCTGGAAGATCCTCGCCTGCTGATCTGCCCCGACTCGCCCATGGCCGAAGAACGTGAGTTCGTCGTGCCGACGGCCGAACAGGTTCTCACCATGCCCGAGGGCGAAGAACTGGAACTGGTTCAGGCCTCCCTGGGGGGCAGCTACAGCATGAGCTTGGGTTATCAAGACGACAACGGCTTCCAGGGGCTGCGAAACGTGGGGCACGACAACTTCGCCCTCGTTTCCGACGTGCCCGACCCGAACACCCCTGACTTCCGCAGCTACAGTCACGCCGGCGGACGAAACGTCCTCTTCGGCGGCGGAAACGTCCGCTACATGGTTGTGCCCGTGGCAACGGTCGGCAACGACCACGTGTTCCTCAACGACGAGGGCCTCGTCGGTCCCGGTCTGAATCCCCACGACTCCGTCATCCCCCCCGCCGGCCGACTGCCGCTCGTCTATGCGAGCAATCGTTAGTGCTCTGTCAAGTTTCGGAGTTGGGGGGGGCCGGAGTGTTGGAGTCCACGCTTTAGCGTGCGGAAGACAGCCTAAAGGCTGGACTCCAACAAATGGCCTACCCCTCGATCGAAACGCAACACAGCAGTCGATTCGCGGACGAGGACTATCGAGCTTCGGCCGCCGCCCGCACCAGCAAAATCCAATCGCCCCCATCCGGCGCCTTGAACGATCGCGCCCCCCCTGCCGTCTGATCAATACCGATGAGTCCCTCCCCGGTTCGCGGATTGAACCATCCGCAGGAGAATTCCCCGTCAGGAAGGGCTACCTTGGCCGTCTTCCCCTCGCGAACCTGGACGACGGCTTGGAAGTCGGAATCTCCCGCTGGCGTGGCCAGCACCCAGGCCCCCGAGGGCGAGAGCTCATCCTGAGGCGACATCTTCCAGAAGGGCACGTCGAACTTCCGAAAGAACTCCAGGGCAAGGCGGCACTGATCCCAGAACAGGTCCCTGCTCCGCCAGTCCTGGCAGGTCATGTCCGACTCGTCGTACTTGTAGCCGAAGTACCATTCCACACCCTGCCCGCCACCGAGCAACGTGCCCCACAGGGCGTTCATGCGCGGCAGGTCATGGCCCGGATCATCCTTGTCGGTCGCCAGCGAGAACGAGGCGTCGCCCGGCTCGTCGCAGGCCACGACCCATTTCTTCCCGGCCTCGGTTGAACGGCGAACCCAGGTCACCACCGCGCCGTGAACCTCCTTGAACTGACGGTTGCTCGTCTGGATCGACACGCCTGTCAGGGCTGACTTGTCCCCAAGCAGCGGACCGTAGACCCGGTCGTGCCAGTTCGGATAGGTGTGGATGACGATGTTGTGATCGTAGGGATCGACGGCCGCGAGGTAGCCCGCCATCGCCTGAATCTGTTCCGTCGAGAGCTTCGTTTCCTCGCCCAGGTTCCAGTTCAACGCCAGGTGGTAGCCGAACCGGGCAATCAGTTCGCGGCAATAGAGCTTGCGCTGCACACCCAGGTTTCCGCCGTCCATGAGATGGTCGTTCTCCGTCTCCAGCATCTTGAAATGCAGATACATGCCCTTGCGCTCGCCGTACTCGAAGACCCGGTCCCACTGGGCCAGCTTGGAAACGTCGAACCGCAGCGGATCGACCACCTCGGTCCACCGCTTGGTCGTCATCTGGCCTTTCTGTTCCGCCCGAGCCTGGTAGCCGGCCAGGTCGGTCTTGAGAACGTAAGGAAAGACGTTGCGGTCGTCGCCGTCGATATTGCAGGTGAGAAACGAGAAGGCGTTCATTCCTTCGGAGGCCAGGTAGTTGACGGCCCCCAAGAGTCCCTTGCCGAGATCGCGACTCGGCCCCCAGAGCAGGTCGTCGCCGTCGGAGCTGTAATCGCGCAGGTGGGGCTCCCAGGTCTTGAGCCGACCCTTGACGTTCGGCGTGTTGTCGAAATCGGCGTAGGCCAGGAGGTTCTCCGGGGCGTCGGCCCCGCACTTCAGGAACCATTCGCCCGTCTCGGCGAACCGCAGGTAGTGCTCGCCCACATATTGAAGCCGCCCCTTGGCTCGCAGATCCGGCGCCTGCTTGTCCGTGGGTCCGATCGCAAACGAGCCCTTCGCCCCGTCGGCCTCGCCGGCGCTCTTGCCACCGCCCAGTTTCACGTCGGCGGCAATCCCCGGCCCGGTGCGAAACGAAACCACGTAGTTCCACTCCCCCTCGGCCCCGGGCGTGAAGTGGACCAGCCACGTGGCGCCACTCTCGGCTCGCGTCACGGCCGCTTCGCCGTCGGCCCCGTAGAACCCGGGTACGACGAAGGAGGCCCCGCTCGCCCGGTGGGTGAACGTCACGTCGAGTCGGTAATCGAGAAACGGGTTGGGAGTGGCCGTCTCGCTCGTCTCGGGCCCCTCAATTGAGAGCGTCACACGATGCCACTTCTTCAGCGGCCCCGTCACTTGGACCTCGCCGTGGCTTTCGGCCACGGCCAGAGCCAGGACCGCTGTAACAAGAACTGTGGACACGCTGCCTCGGAGCACGGTATTCATCGGATCTCTCCCCTTTGTCTGCAGGCCGCTCGATTATCGAGAGGTTTGGGCTACTCACTGCGAAAGCATATCACCGGCATGGTCAATTCTCAACGGATCGGCTACGCTGACGGAAGCGGACACTCCGATCCGGCCCTTCCCCGTCCCCTTTTTTAGGCCTCTGTTCCAATCTTCCGAGCACGGAGCGGGCAACATCGGGAGAGATGGGTCGCGGGTTTGATCGGCCTTGGGATTCCAGCGTTTCCAAACTCGTATTATACGACACCGCACGTCCACGGAGGAATCGTCATGGGGCAAGTTTCGTCCTTGGTTCGCGTTCTTGTTGTCTTAGGCGCCGCCATCGCGGTCCAACCCGCTTGGGCCCAATCCCCTCCGCAGCAGGTCAAGAAAACCGACTGGTGCGAGATCACCGTCCCCCGACAGGCGGCCGTGGGCGAAACGATCCAGGTGCGGATCAAGCGGACCGGCCTGGAGGGCGACGTCTACGTCTCCTGCGACCTGAAGACCCAAACTCACGGCATGATGAAGTGGGGCGGCAAGCCCCGCAAGCTCGCGCCGGGCTACGAAGCCGTCTACGAAATGCCTATCCACAACTCCGAAGGCCTGCAATCGGTCTACGCCTTCGTCTACGTGACCCGCAGCCCCGACGACGACTTCACCAAGGCCCTCGCCTCCACCGGCAGCGATCCGATTGCCATCTCGGGCGGCACGGCCCAGGCCGACACCCAGTACAACAAGAGCTGGATCTATGTCGACGCCTCGGCAGGCGGCAAAAAACTCGTCTCGGGCGATCGCTGGGAAGTGCCTGTCGAATACTACCTCGACCCGTCCGAACATTTCGGCGCCACGACCCTTTCCATCTGGGGCACCGGACCATGGATCGATGCGCCGGACGGCAAGTACACCAAGAAACGTGGCCATATCAGCTACCCCGGCCTGAGCGGTCGGGTGAAGCTCACAGAACCGGGACCCGGACGCCACGTGTTCACCTTCACCGTCCCGAAGGGACTTGAACTGGTCAAGAAATACAATCGGCTCCTGCTGATCGCCAAGTTCCAAAACGACCAGGGCAAGGACTGGCCCTGGAGCGTGCGAGCGGAGAACGAATTCGTCCGCAAGCGAGGCTTCTACGAGATTGAAACCAAACAACCGGGTCACCTCTTCACCTACGACGAGCCCGTCCGGCTGGCGATCCGCCTGAAAAACGTGAAAACACCGGGCGAAAAAAAGACGCTTCACTACACGATCCACGACACCTCCGGCGCCAAGGCTGACGAAGGCCAGGTGGAGTTCACGGCCAAGCGGGACGGGCAACTGGTAACGCTCGACCCCAAGGTCGAGCGGCGCGGCGTGTTCCTCATCGAACTGAACGTACCCGGCTGGGAGGCTCACCACACGACCTTCGCCCGGATTCCCGACGTGCAAGCGATCACTCAGGGCAAGCCGACTTGTTTTGGCATGACGAACCACATGGACGCTCCGCCCGAAGAGGTCTGGGCGATCGCCCAGCGTCTGGGCCTGACCACCTGCCGGCGATTCACCAACTGGTATCGCCACAACCCCGGCCCGGGGGTCTTCAAGTTGGACGAGTTGGAAAAGGAGTTGGAGGCGGCAGCCCGCCACGGCGTGGCCGAGTGGCTTTGCATCTACGATCCGCCCGCCTTCGCCCAGCCAGGCAAGATCACCTCCATCAGCTACCGCGCCTTCGACTTCCGTGAGGACGTGTGGCGCGAGTTCGTGGCCACCGCCACGCGCCGGCTCCAGGGCAAGTTCATCGGCTGGGAATGGCTCAACGAGATCACGCCCGGCGGCTGCGACGACCCCGTAGCAACCTACCTGGCCATGTGCCGCACCGGCGCCGAGACGGCCAAACAGATCGACCCCGATCTCGTCTCCATCCTGGCCGGCGGGCTGTATCCGCGCAGCTTCCGCCTCGATATGCTCAAGGCGGGCGTCGGACCCTACATCGATGCCCTGCCCGTCCACTACCAGAACGGAAGCGGTGTCACCGAAGCCCGAAGCGATCTGAACGCCGCAGGACTGGCCCGCGTCGAAGTCTGGGAAGACGAGTCGGGCCGCGCACGCAATGCCTGGGCGGTGCCTCCCCTGGAAGAAATCCAGGGCACGAACCAGACCGACTGGGTCCTTCGACAATGGCCCGACGAACTGGTCGCCGGCTGCCAAAGAATCATCTACTTCGGCGGACGGGGCGATGCCGCCGGATCGTGGGACTACCTGCTCGACGACCTCAGCCCCCGCCCCGTGGCCGCCACACTGGCCGTTCTCACAAGCAAGCTGTTCGACGCCAAGCCGCTGGGAACGTTCATGCTCGGCCGCGGCGGGCTGGTCCACCTGTTCGAGCGCGACGGTCAGGCCGTTCTCGTCGTTTCAACTTATGAAGCGGACGGCGAAACCATCCAACTTCACGCCGGTTCCGAATCCCTTACCGTCACCGACTACCAGGGAAACGAGCAGAGCGTGGCCTGCACCAGGGGAGTGGCCAAGCTCGCTCTGGCCGGTCTGCCCGTCTTCGTCGAAGGGGTCAACCTCGACTGTCTGAAGGCCTATGTCGTCCCCGAGATCCTCGTGACCCAGGTGGCCGCGGGAACCTCGGCCAGCGTGGCGACGGCCCGCCGGGTCACGCCGCGGCGCACGGCCTTGCGAGGCCAGGAACTGGAATTGCCGGTGCGACTTCGAAACCTCTTCGACGCGCCCCTCACCGGACGCGTCGAAGTCCGCCTGCCCAAGGGCTGGCCGCCCCGCGAGTTGCAAGGCTTCACCCTTCCACCGGGATCGGATCTGACGGGGCACGTCGACATGCCCGTTCCCGCTGGAATCGCTCCCGCCGACTATCCGGCCGTGCTTCACTTTCAGTTCAACGACAAGCGTCTGCCTGCCGTGGACAAGCCGGTCGTTCTCTCGGTCATCTCGCCCGAGACGCTGGGCAACCTCGTCAGCAACGGCGATTTTGAAACACCCGACTCGAAAGGCGCCGGCCCGCAAGGATGGCGAGTGGACGGCAGAACGCGAATCTGGGCCGACGCAACCGGACTGGGCCTCGGCCTGGGCCGGCGGGTAATCAAGTTCGACAACTCGCCCGACTGGAACTACATCAGCCGCTCCATTCCCGTGCGCGGCGGGCAAACCTACCTCTACACCTTCTGGGCCTGCAACAAGAACATGGGCTGCGGCTCGAACATGACCCAGAAGCTGGCCGATGGCCGCGAGATCCGCCTCTACGACACCCAGGTGATCCGCTGCGGCGACAACAACCCCTACTGGCAGGTCTTCACCTGCCGCAAACAGATGCCCGAGGGCGCCGTCCAAACCAGTTTCACTCCCATCGGCAAGGGCTCGGGTTGGGCCATGATCGACAACGTCCGCGTTACCCTCTACGACGGAACCGACTACGTGGCCGAGGCCCATCGCGCCGCCAGGGCGCCCAAGATCGACGGCCGGCTCGACGATTGGATCACTCGCTGTCCCATTCCGCTCATTGGCCGCAACCAACTGGCCTATCAGGCCGACGGCTATCGCTGGACTCCCGAGAATCTCAGTGGCGTGGGCTACCTCATGTGGGACGCGGCCAACCTCTACGTGGCGGTCCGCGTTCGCGACGACGTCCACCAGTCATGGACGGCGGCCACGCCCTCGGGCGAACAAGCCAAGCGTGGCGACAGTCTGATCCTCGGCCTGCAACCGGTCCGAGGCGGCAGCCCGTCCGAGGCCTTTGCCTACTACGTGTCGGCAGCGTCCCCGGGCGGCGGCAGCGGAGCCCATACCTTGTTCCGACCGGCCGATCACAGCGGCGGACGCACGGCCGGCCACCTCTTCCGCGATTCTTCCATCTACGAAATGGCGGTCGCCGTCGGCAAGGGCGAATGCGTCTACGAACTGCGGATCCCTCTTTCCGAAGTGGGCCTCACGCCCTCGCTCGGCACCCGCTTCGGACTCGCTGCCGTGCTCATCGACAACGACGGCGATCGCAAGCCCGTCGCCCGCATGACCTGGGGCGGCGGCATCGAGCCAACCTGGTCGCCGGACCAGTTCGGCGTGGCGACGTTCGTGGAGTGAATTTGTGGCCGCAGATGGAACGCATCCCATTCGGAATGCACTCGGGCGTTGACTGGAACGGTCGGATTTCTGCCACAGCAACGAACTTGCGCGAATATTGTCCATTCGGGTTGTTACATTTCTTGTCAGGGCACATTCACTTGCATTGCCAGAGTAATCGCCATAAACTAAATCGTTAATACAGGGGTTTGTGGCGTGCAGGAGTGACGAGGCGCACTCTCTTTCTGGCGTGCGGTGGTACCAAGTTCCCTCTGCCCTCCCATCTTTTGCTACCGTCTTTTGGCATCAGGAGAACGGCTATGTTTTCATTTCTTGGTCGCGGGTTGCTCAAGGGAGCGAATCACAACGGGCGAACGAGGCACTCGCTCCGTCCAAGCCATCGTCCGCTGCACGCGGAGATGCTCGAAGAACGCCAGATGCTCAGCATCACCGGCCCTGTCACTGCCGACTACGCCGAAAACACCAGCGCCCCGGGCGCGGCCGTCGCCGTCAGCACGGTGATGATCTCCGATGAAACCGGTGGGGGGCCGGATCTGGATTACTACGATCGGTTCGGAAGTTCCGTGGCGTCCATCGGTGACCTGAATGGTGATGGGGTCGAGGACATGGCCGTCGGGGCGTTTAAGGACGACACCGGAGGAACGAATTACGGGGCTGTCTACGTGCTCTTCATGGAGGCGGACGGCACGGTTGGGAGTTCTCAGAAGATCGCCTGCGACACCGGGGGCGGGCCATCGTTCACCCGTGCCACCTGGTTCGGCTATTCGGTTTCTTCGATCGGCGACCTTAATGGCGACGGTGTGATCGACTTGGCGGTCGGCGCCGTTGCTGACAGAGCCGAAGGAAGCGACACCGGGGCCTTGTACGTGCTATTCATGAACCCGGACGGCACGGTTCAGGAGTACCAGAAAATCACTAGCGACACGGCCGGCGGGCCGACGCTGACTTACGGCGACCATTTCGGCGGCTCTATCTCGGCGATCGGTGACCTGGATGGGGACGGAGTGCTTGACCTGGCCGTTGGCGCCAAGGGCGACGATACTGATGGCAGCGATTGTGGAGCTGTGTACATTCTGTTCATGAACACCGACGGCACCGTCAGGGAATCCCAGAAAGTCGCCAACGAGACCGGAGGCGGGCCGACGCTGAACGACGTGGACCAACTCGGTTGGTCCCTTGCGTCGATGGGTGACATGAACGGAGATGGCGTGACCGATCTGGCCGTCGGCGCGTTGCGGGACGGGACAGGTGGTGACGACCGCGGCGCGGTCTATGTCCTCTTCATGAACTCGGACGGAACGGTTGAAAGCTATCAGAAGATCGCCAGCGACACGAGCGGCGGGCCGACGCTACCCGACGGCGCCCGTTTTGGCGACTGTCTTGCCTCTCTCGGCGACCTGGATGGCGATGGGGTCACGGATCTGGCCGTCGGGGCAATCGGCGACAGTTCCGACGGCCTGGCAAACGGCGCGGTGCACGTTCTTCTGATGAACGCGGACGGCACCGTTAAGAGCTCCCAGAAGATCGCCGACAGCACCCACGGCGGCCCGGCCATGACCGACGGCGACCATTTCGGCATCTCGGTCGCAGCCTTGGGCGACCTGGACGGAGACGGAGTGACGGAACTGGCCGCCGGGGCTAGCCGAGATACGGCGAGCAGCGGCGAGGTGTATGTGCTGTTCCTGGCCGAACTGGGCGAACTGCCTACCGTCCAGTTCGACAACACGACGACCACACTGGCGGAGGATACCGACACGACCAGCGGCGTCAAGGTTGCCGACATCGTGGTTACCGATGGCTATTCCGGAAGCCAGTCGATCAGCCTCACGGGAACCGACGCGGAGAGTTTCGAGGTGGTCGGAACCGAATTGCATTTGAAGGCCGGGCTGGCCCTGGACTACGAAACGCAAACGCAATTCGAGGTTACGGTAACGGTGGACGACCCCACCGCCGGCCCGACGCCCGACGATACCGCCAGCCTTACAGTCTCCGTGGCCGACGTGAACGAGCCGATGACCGTAACGCTTGAGAACACGACAACCACGCTCCGTGAGGACACGGACACCTCCAGCAGCATCAAGGTCGCCGACATCGTTGTCACGGACAACGGCATCGGCGCCGAAGCGGTGACCCTCAGCGGCGACGACGCCGCACTGTTTGAGATCGTGGAAGCGGAGCTGTATCTGAAGGCGGGCGTGCTCGTCGATTTCGAAACAAACCCCCAGCTGGACGTCGTCGTCGAAGTGGACAACCCCACGTTCGGCACGTCGCCCGACGACACCGCTCCCCTGAGCATTGCGATCACCGACGTCAACGAACCCACGGTGACCCTTGAGAACGCGACGACCACGCTGGCCGAGGACGCGGACACGACGAGCGGCGTCAAGGTAGCCGATGTTGTCACGACCAACGAGGGTCAGGGGACATTGGAACTCACTTTGACCGGCGCCGACGCGGAACTTTTCGAAATCGATGGGACGAGCCTCTGCCTGAAGGCCGGCGCCTATCTCGACTACGAAACAAACGCCACCCTCGACGTGGTTATCGAAGCCGACAACCCCACGTTTGGCGCATCGCCGGACGACACGGTTGCCCTGGCGATTACGGTGACCGATGTTGTTGAGATCGACTTCGGCGACGCGCCGGATACGTCCTCGGGAACCAGCGAGGGCAACTACAACACGCTGGCCTCCGACAACGGCCCGAGCCACATGGTGGTGGCCGGACTGCGATTGGGCGGCTATCTTGACGGGGAAGAGGGAACTCTGCAAAACGCAAAGGCCAACGCCGACGACGTCGACTCGGCACTCCCCGACGATGAAGACGGATTGAACAGCCCTGCGACGGATCTCGTGCTCACGGTTGGCACGCAGCCGACGGTAAACGCCGTTGTGACGAATACGACCGGCACACCGGCAACACTCTACGGCTGGATCGACTACAACGGCGATGGCGTGTTCGACAATGCGACGGAGCGAGCGGAAGTGACCGTGGCCGACGGCGCGACGAGCGGCGTTGTCACACTCACGTTCCCGACCGTGCCGTCCGGATTTACCGGGGAGACCTACGCACGTTTTCGACTAAGCACGGACGACGCCGCGGCCGATCCCACCGGCGCCGCGGCCGATGGCGAAGTGGAAGACTACGTGGCAACGATCAACCTGCAGTGGCTCGGCGAGCTGAGCGAGACGGTGAAGATCACCGATGGACTGAACGGTGGTCCCGACCTGGCACGCTCCTGCTATTCCGGCCTGGCCGTGGCTTCCCTGGGCGACCTCGACGGAGACGGTGTAACCGATCTGGCCGTGGGGGCCTATGGCGACACGTACCGAGACACGGACGATGGACTTATCCACGTGCTGTTCATGAACGCGGACGGCACCGTAAAATCCTGGCAGAAGATAAGCAGTGGCGTGGGCGGCGGGCCCACGCTGGCAAGCGGTGACCATTTCGGCTCCGCCCTGTGCGCCGTAGGAGACCTCAACGGGGATGGCGTGATCGATCTCGCCGTGGGGGCAGAGTACGACGACACCGGAGTCTCCCAAGGCGGCTCCGTGTATATCCTGTTCATGGCGACGGACGGCACCGTCCAAAGCTATCAAGAAATCACGACGGGTCTGAACGGAGGTCCGCCGCTCGTTTCTGGCGATGCCTTTGGAGCAGACGTGTCCGCCTTGGGCGACCTCGACGGCGATGGCGTCACGGAACTCGCCGTTTCGGCGTACAGTGACGACACGGCTGGAGCCGGTCGCGGCGCCGTGTACGTCATGTTCATGAACGCCGACGGAACAGCCAAGAGCTATCAGAAGATCACCGACGGAACCGGCGGCGGACCGACATTGGACGACTACTCTTACTTCGGAAGATCCGTCGGATCGCTGGGCGACCTGAACGAGGACGGCGTACCGGACCTGGCCGTCGGCTCCGACGGCGAGAACTTCGCCGGTGCCGTCCATGTCTTGTTCATGAACTCCGACGGCACCGTGAAGAGCAGTCAGACGATCACGAGAGATGAAGGGGGCGGACCCAACATTTCGCCCTATGACTACTTCGGCTGTTCCATTACTTCCCTGGGAGACCTGAATGGCGACGGAGTCACTGACCTCGCCGTTGGCGCAAAGGGAGACGACATGGACGAAAACATCACCGGACCATCCATTGGCGCCGCCTACGTGCTCCTGATGAATTCAGACGGCACGGTCGAGAGTTGGCAGAAGATCGACGCCGAAACGGAAAACGGAGCTGCGATCGACACGAACGACAACTTTGGCTCTTCGATCACGGCACTGGGCGATCTGAACGAGGACGGGATCACGGACCTGGCAGTCGGAGCGCCCACCGACGGCACGGCCGGCGCCTATTATGGCGCGGTCCACATCGTCTTCCTCACACCTGATACCACGCTCGAACTCACCGGCACATCCGGCAGTGACACGATCGTGATCCAACCCGGCACCCCGGGCGGGGCGATGCATGAGGTGACCATCAACGGGACGGTGACAAGCTACGATGCGGCGGTCTACGATCGGATCTCCATGGACGGCCTGGGAGGGAAGGATACGATCACCATCGTCGGCGCCGACCAGGACGAGACCGCCTCCCTGGCCCCCGGCTCGGCCACGGTCGTTGGCGACTCCTACCAGCTTGACGCGTCCAACATCGAGAGCATTGTGCTGAATACGGGCGACGGCAAAGACAACATCGCGATGGTCGGGTCGTCTAACGCCAATCGCCTCTACAGCTACTCAACGTATTCGCTGTTGAGGGACTCCGCCCGTACGTTCTCCTTCCGCGTGGAGGGCTTCGAGACGCTGACGGTCGACGGTTCGGCGGGCGCGAGCGACTACGCCTGCCTTTACGACTCGGCAGGACAGGACCGCCTCGTTGCCGACGCAGAACAGGCCGTCTTGACTCGCAACTGGGACACCAAGGAAGCACAGGCAATCACCGCAACGGGGTTCGAGCGGGTCTACGCATACGCAACCGCGGAGAGCGGAGACACGGCTGCGCTCACCGGGGGTACCGATACCCGGAACCGGTTCTACAGCTATTCAAACTCCGCCTTCCTCACTGAGACGTATCGCTCGTTCTATCTCTACACGCGCGGTTTCGATGCCGTAACGGCAGAGTCCGCCAGTGGCGAGATTGCCTATGCGTACATCTATGACAGCCCGGGGGCGGACGTGCTTGCCGTGACAGCTGATTCCGCCCAAATGGACCGGGCGATCGGCTCGGATACGACCGCCACGGGGTTCGCTCGGGTCTATGCCTACGGAACACAAGGCGACTCGGACTCCGCATCCCTCGTCGGGGTGGAAGATGCGGCGAATCGCCTCTACAGCTATGCCAGCTACAGTGTCCTCTCCGAGTCGTCCCGGTCCCTCTACGTCCACGCAAGGCACTTCGACTCGACAACAGCCGAGTCTCCCGGCGATGGCAATTCCTGCGCCTACTTCTACGACAGCTCTGAGAACGACACCCTCACGGCGTCCCCTGCGACCGTTACCATGGACCGGGCGACCGGCTGGTCAGACACGACCGCAACAGGATTCCAGCGCGTCCGCGCATACTCCATGCGTGGTGGCGACGATACGGCAACGCTGACGGGATCGGAAGCAGGCGGCAACATCTACCGCGGCTATTCAACCAGCAGTATCATGACCGACTCGGCAAGCTCGTTCTATTTCTACGTCTCCCGCTTCCACTCGGTCACTGCCGTCGGTTCCCAGAGCGATTCGTCAATGGACCGGGCCTATCTCTACGATTCGAGCGGCGATGACATCCTCGACGCGGCGTTTCTCGAAGGGGACACGTACCAGGGAGCTTCTCTAACCGACGCGTCCGGAGACTACGAAAAGCTCGTGAAGTACTTCGACCTCGTCTACGCACGATCGACTGATCGGAACACGAATGATACGATCGCCATGGAGGACGAGGATCTGCTCAGCTACCAACTGATCCGCTACGGGACATGGTAATGACCCTCCGGCAGTCGCGGTTGTGCCGCGTCGCGACGAGTTTAACGCCATTCGAGCAGGCGTGCGAAAGCTTCCGCCTTCGTAACGCCTGCCGGGCGATTGCCGGCAGCGGGATTGGAGATCGCGGACCTTGACTTCACCCCGCTTCATCCTCGAAGTCGGGCATGGCGGGAGGCGGCGCGCCGTCCCACATGCCAATCCAGCGGGCCGCAAGGTCCGTGTCGAAAAACAGGCTCCTTGGAATTCGACCTCCAATCTGCCACAATCATGGTTCGGGAGCCTCGCAATCGCGGGGGGACGGGGCGAAGTCGATTTCCTGGTCAGGCAGGCGGGATGTTCTCACAATGGCGTTCTGTGAAGTTGGAAAACCGGCACCCGAGTTCTCCCTGGCCTGTGTCCAGGCTGAGCAGTCAGCCCCTCGCCGTGTCTCTCTTGCCGACTACGCGGGCCGCTGGCTGGTGCTGGTCTTCTACCCTCGCGATTTCTCCTTCGTCTGCCCCACGGAGCTGACCTCGTTCAGCGCCCACCTCTGCGATTTCGCCACGCGCGACTGCGACGTCCTGGGCATCAGCGTCGATTCCATCGAAACGCACCAGGAGTGGCTGGCCACCCCGCCGAGCGAAGGCGGACTGGGACCCTTGCGCTTCCCCCTGGCCTCCGATCCGGAGGGCGAAGCCTCGCGGGCCTACGGCGTCTGGGTTGAGGAGAAAGAGGTGTCAACGCGCGGCCTCTTCGTGATCGATCCCGACGGAGTGCTTCAGTACACGGTGAAGCACAATCTGAGCGTCGGGCGGCGTCCCGATGTAGTGTTGCGGGTCCTCGACGCTCTGCGAACCGGTGGACTGTGTCCGGCCAACTGGACCTCGGCCGATGGAAACATCGATCCGGAAAAGGTGCTCCGCCCGGGACGCACGTTGGGCCGCTATCGCATCCGCGAGGCGATCGGCTCGGGATCTTTCGGCAGCGTGTTTGCGGCCTGGGACCTGCGGCTCGAGCGAATGGTCGCTTTGAAGGTGCTCAAGCGAAACGTCTTCGATTCGCGCGACGTGGTCCTGACCGAGGCGCGAGCGGCCGCCGGGCTGAACAGCCCCCATGTCTGCACAATCTACGCCGTCGACGAAGAAGATGGGCTCCCCGTGATCGCCATGGAGTACCTCGATGGAAAGCCGTTGTCCGACCTCGTCGCCCAGGGGCTCGATCGACCTGCCGTCGCAAGGCTGGCTCGGCAGATCGCGTCGGGCCTGGTCGACGCCCACCAGCGCGGCGTCGTCCACGGCGATCTCAAGCCGGCCAACGTCCTCGTCACATCCCGCGGCGTGGCCAAAATCGTCGACTTCGGCCTGGCCAACGCCTGCCGCCACGGAGACTGCCACGAGCGAAAGGACCCCGAACCGCCCGCCAAGGCGGAAACCGGCGCCGACACCGAGCAAATTGAGGCGACCGTCGATTTCGTGGCTTCCGCGGGAGAAGGCGTGATCCGCGGCACCCCGGCCTACATGTCGCCCGAACAGGCAGGCGCCCAGCCGGCCACCCGGGCAAGCGATGTCTACTCCTTCGGGCTCCTGTTCTACGAAATGCTCACTGGGCATCCGGCCCATCCCGATCGACCCATCATCGATACGATCGTCGCCCTCCGCACCCAGGACCTCGGCCCCGAACTGGCCTTCCAGGTCGACGAACCCTTCCAGAGCCTCCTGCTGGCCATGCTCAGTCGCGACGCCACACGCCGCCCCACCATCGCCGACGTGGAAAGGCAACTGGCCGAACTGACGCGAGCCCAGTAGGTACCGGGCGCCGCACGGTATCCTGAAGCAGGATTGAACGTTGTTCTTTGGGAATAGGTAGGGTGCGTCTCGACGCACCAAGTAGCGTCAACAACGGTTTCAGTCGGTGCGTCGAGACGCACCAAGTACCCTCATCAACGTGCCAATCGGTGCGTCAAGACGCACCCTATAAGCTGCCGCAGGCGAGGTCGTTCACCAACGACAGGCCGCTTTGGGATGGTTGGCAATCCTCGCCTCCGGCAGCGGGTTAAACAAACGCTCTGCTGGTGCTCCTACTTCGCCGGAAACACGAGCACGGCGTTGATGGGAAAGTGGTCCGAGGGATAACGGGAATCACGATGGGTGCGAAGGATCTCGCTCGACACGACCTTGGCCGACGGCCAGGTGAAGATGTAGTCGATCTTGGCGCCGTCGATCTTGCCCGTGAACCCGTTGAAGGTGCCCACGACCTCTTCGTCCGGATGCACGACCCGAAAACTGTCAACCAGTCCGATCGCGTTCTCACCCTCCTTCTGCTTCAGACGCAAGATAGCCGGGTTGTCCTCGCCGGCATTGAAGTCGCCGGTCAGGATGACCGGGGTGTCGCCGACTTCTTGGGCGATCAGAGCGGCCGTGAACTCGGCACTCTTCTCGCGCGAAGGTTGGGACCGATGATCGAAATGGGTGTTGATCATAAACACCGCTCGGCCCGTCTCCTTTTCGACAAAGCGACCCCAGGTGACGATCCGCGGGATCGTGTTGCCCCACGTTGCCGAGCCGGGTTCCGTCGGCGTGTCCGACAGCCACACCGTGTCGCCCCGGTCCAGTTGCCAGCGATCCTTGCGGTAGAGAATGGCGGAGTACTCGCCTTTTGTCTTGCCGTCCTCCCGTCCCACGCCGTATTCGGCATACTCGGGCACGGCCTTGCGGATCGCGTCGATCTGGAATCGCAGGGCCTCCTGGAGACCGCAGAAATCGGGGGCCTCGTCGCGAATGACCTCGGCCACCATCTCCTGGCGATGGGGCCAGGCGTCCTCACCGTCGTTCGCCGTCCCGTAGCGGATGTTGAAGGTCAGAACCTTCACCTGAAGATCGGCTGTTTTTGCGGGGGCCTCGGCGGAAAGAACGGTCGTCGCCGCCATCAGTGCCATTGTCGTCAAATACACGGGAACTCCTCTTGGGAACCGTCGTCGGATTCTCATTTCCTGTTTCCATGCAGCCTCGACGGGTGATATCGTAGAAGCTGCATCATCGTTGCCCATATTCTGATTCTAGGCCAGGCCGTGTACAAGGAACAACCCACATGAGCAAAGAGCTGTCTCCTCTGAAAGTCGGCCTCCTTTTCGTGGCTCTCTGGTCGTTCATCACCTTGATCTTCGACGGAATCATCCTCTTCGGCGGCTATCGCCAGATGGTCGCCGAGAGCTACCCCCTCACAACCGGATCGATCACCCATAGCGAAGTCACCGTCCACCACGGCGACGACAGCACCACCTTCGGGGTGGATGTAAAGTACACCTTCGAGGTGGCTGGCAAGAAATACGAGGGAAATCAGTATCGCTACGGCCAGTGGAGTTCGTCGGACAACTCCGCCCGGAAAATCGTCGATTCCCTGCCCGTGGGTACGGAGGTCGACGTTCATTACAACCCGACCGATCCGAGCGACGCCGTTCTCGCCGTAGGAATCCAGTCGAGCGACCTGTTCATGATGCTGTTCCTTATGCCGTTCAACATGGTCATGCTTGGCGGTTGGTGTGTCATGGCGGCCTTCAAGTTTCCGGCAGTTGCCGAGCGTTTCACGGGCAAGCCGCGAGTGGTCCAGCGCAACTTCACCCGCCGCCTGATCCTGGAACCGGCGCCCCGCCTGGCATCAGCCGCTTTCGTCATGGGCCTCTCGTCGTTCATCTCGATCTTCATTGTGGCAATTCCCTTCGGGTTCAGTCCGCCTATGGTGGTCATCAAGACGGTTTGGGGGATCGTGCTGGGGCTGGGGGCGGCCTGCCTGCTGCGCCCCTCCAAATTCCGCGTTCGCGGCAAGAAACTCGTCCTCGACGACGTGGAGAACACGCTCTCGATCGGCGAAAACGCAAAAAACCAGACGGCCAAGGTGCTCGACCTGGCCTGTCTGATCGATGTCGTCGCCGACGAGAAGGGAAACGTTGCCCTGATCTACTCCGACGAAACCATGGCCGAGTGCCGCGACGAGGTGATCCGGCTGATCGACCGGCATCGGGCGGAAGAACTGGCCGCATGGACCAAGCAGCAGGTTTTCCGGTCGGCCCGGCAATGAATCGGACCGCTTCTCCGTAGATCATGACGTATACTTGTTATTGGATAGAGACACCTCACCAGATAAGTGGACGACAAAAAGCTGCCGGCGAGACCGTTTGAAATACGAATGGATCTGGCTGGTGGCTTTTCTGTTGGCTTGTCCAATTGGGAATGTATATGTCTTTTCAGGCAAGTGTGGCGGTTTCCGGTATCGGTGGCGGTGGTTCGCGTGCGAAGTGCCGCCACCGCGGCCTGGGGCCCGCCGATATTCATCAGGTGTGCAGGAGGGCGAGGCCATGGTCATTCGCTCAACCGCATTGCAATCGGCTCTTACCGGAATAACGGCCGCCCACAATCAAGTGGCAGCCACGGCCGTAAAACTTGCCAACCCCTCCTTCGCCTCTCGTGCCAGCCTCGCGCAGCGCAACTCGTCAAACGAGTCCATAAGCGGCGACAGCGAATCGGTCAGCGATGAACTGGGCGGCGGCCTGGTGGCTCTCAACGAATCGCTCACCCAGGTCCGCGCCAATTCCGCCACCGCCCGCACCGCTCGAGACATGCTCGACGAATTGCTCCAGATCGGTCGCAAGTAACCGGTCTGTGCGTCACTCCATCGGCTTGGTGTAGCGGTCGATCAGGATCGGGCTGGCTCGCCAATCGTGGTCTTTCAGATAACCGATCTCCTTCACGCGAGGGCGACGCTCTCGCAGGCGAACGGAATTGACGCCAATCTGACAGTCGTCGGAGAGATGATTGCGCCCCACGCACTCCAGCCGGAACGTGTGGATTCCCGGCTCGGGCCAAAAATCCAAGAGTTGAAGGTCGTCGATCTTGCTCTCCGAGGCGTAGAGGTCGATCGGTTCGCCGAGTTTCACACCGTCGAGCGACGGCTGGTAGATGCCCGAATGGGGAGACCATTCGAGAACGACCACCAGACGCAGAGGCTCCTTTTCCTTGACTTCCAGGGGGAACTCAAACCAGCCCTCTTCCTGGTTCTCCGGATAGAGCACGCGGATCTCTTCCATGTCGTCGTAACGGCCCGTGTTGTGACGATTTGTCGGACCGCCGCCGTGAAACTGCGAGTCGGAATGGTCCGCCCCCCAGGCGATCACCCGGTCGATGCAGGGCAGACGCCGCTCTTCGGCCGTCGTCGGTTCCGCGTATCTCTTGGTTGGGCCCTGCTGATACCAGTAGGCCACGGTGGCCCAGTCATCCTGACGCTGTCCGTAGGCACGGCTCTTGCTTTCCGTGTTCTCATCCAGGTTCAGCCAACCCATAGTTTCGAGGGTCACGCGAATGCTCTTGCTGAACGGGATGGGATCGCGGACGTGCCATCGATAGCAGGTGCACTTCTGACCCACGTCGCGGAGCTTGTGACTCAGGTACGGCGTGCCGAAGTAGGGCGTCATGCACTCCTTCTGCCCCCAGGCCGACAGGAAGTAGTCCTCCGTTCCCGTGCCCCAGATCGAAGGCTTCTTCTCGCCGTCGATGCTGATGCGGATGTCGCCCTCGCCGAACCAGTCAGGGCTTCGCGTGCGCACGGAGAGCACGGTGCCCACGTAGTAGCCTTTGCCCTCGGCGTCGAGGATCACGTACTCATGGTCGAACTGATCCTGGTTGCCCTTCACCGGGTACTCCTGTCGATACTGGGCGCAGAAGTACATCGTGTTCTCCGGAAGCGATTCCTTCTTGATCCAGTCGATTGCGTGGAACAGGGCGCGGATCGGCTTCGTCTTGCTCTGGTTGGTCACCTCGATTCTCGCCGACTTGCGGAAGGGCATTCGCCAGTAGCAGTTGTACGAATCGCCGTCCTCGGTAACCACGGGCACACTGTGCACCGTGGTTCGCCGGCCGAACCCGGCGGCAAAGAAATCGCTCAGCGGTGCTTCCACGTCGGGCTTCTCGCGCCCGTCCCAATACATGCGGACCAGGATCTCCTGGGGGTTGGCCCGGCCTCGCGGCGCCCAACCCGGCTGAAGCGATTGGAAGTGGTAGACCGTCATCCAGATATGGGTGATCACTCCCGAACCTTCCAGGTTGGCAATCACCACCGTCTCGCCGGGTTCCACCACGCGGTCGCAGTCGCCGTTGCCGGCCGGGTCGGGCAAGCCGTCTTCGCCCGGTCGCGCCGAACTGGCGCACATGCCCCGCCCCTCGTCCCAACGCGTCAGGTCGTCCAGAACATCTCCTACTGCCGATGCCGCTCCCCACGCCCCTAGAACCAGCAGCGTCAGGGCCAGTGCAACGTGCCTCCAAATTCGCATGGTCGGTCTCCCGTCGGATGATCCAAATCTCTCATGGCGGTTTTCAGTCCCGTCCATTATGGCCAGTTGAGAAGTGATAATCAAAGTGAGGGGCAGGCCGTCCGTTGGAGTCCAGCCTTTTGACTGTCTTCTGCACGCCAAGAACCGGTGCAGCAACAAGTGTCCTTGTTGATAGGTCACCGCTCGCCGAGCGCGACCTCACAGTTCGCATTCCATCACCCAAAATATCGTGCCTGTGAGGAAACTGCCCGTAACGAATTACCCGGCTCTTCGCTACGCGAGGAGACGTTTGTTCGCGGAGCGAGAACGCTCACGAATAATCCGGGCCGAGGGCTGGGCTTCCGCGTCGCACGAGCCAGGCCAAGCGGCTATGATGAACGCGGCGGCAAACCAATCCAGACCGGATGACGAGGGAAACATGAAAGAAACTCCTGTGGCAACGTGGCGGACATGGCCCGTAGCTCTGATCGCCGTATTGGGCGCCCTGCTTCTCGAATCCTCCGGCGCCATTGCCGCTGGGCCGGAACGCTCTGCCTTGCCCGACGTTTTTCCCGCCGATCGCCTCCTCTGGGAACTCGAACTCGGCAGCCACCAATACACGGTGCCGCGGGTCGACGGTGGCCAGGTCTTCCTGGGTGTGAACGACATGGAACTCGACCACCCGGCCGTCGAGCCGACGGGAGGCGGGATTCTCATGTGCCGCGACGCCGCCACCGGCAAGCTGGTCTGGCAATTGCCCATTCCGCGAAACATGGAAGGCAATGTGCCGCCTTCCCACTTCGGTCACTGGAAATGCGGCATCTGCTCGCAACCGGTTGTCGACGGAAATCGGGTCTACCTGGTCGGCCCGCGCGGAGATATCCTCTGCGTCGACCGCAAGGGCCAAGCCAACGGCAACGACGGCCCTTTCCTCGACGATGCCCACTACATGGGCGTCCCCACCGACTCGACCTATCAACTCACCGAGCACGACGGCGACATCGTCTGGCGTTTTGATCTCATCGAACAGCTTGGCGTCGTCCCCCACGATGTTTGCGGCAGCAGCCCGACCCAGTGGGGCGACTGCGTCTATTTCTGCACGTCGAACGGGCAAGATCACCGCCATGAAAGAATCGTCAACCCGAAGGCGCCCAGCCTGATCGCCCTGGAAAAGGCAACCGGACGACTCGTGGCCGTCGAAGACGAGGGAATCAGCGTCCGCACATTCCACGGCCAGTGGTCGTCGCCGGTTGCAGCCGAGTTTGACGGAAAGCCGACGATCGTGTTCGGCGGAGGCGACGGGATCCTCTACGGCTTCGAACCGGCCAGTGCCGAGGGAACGGGCCAAACGGCCAAACTAAAATGTCTGTGGCGGCGGGATTGCTGTCCGGCGGACTATCGTGTTCGCGACGGCGAGCCCCTTCCCTATTCGGGCTGGAAGAAGAAACTGCCGGACGGCCCCAGCGAAATCATCGCCACGCCCGCCGTCGATCAAGGACGGATCTACGTGGCCATCGGCCAGAGCCCCGTTCACGGACCCGGCGCAGGCGCGCTGTCGTGTGTCGATGGCGCTACCGGCGAGATGATCTGGCAGAATCGCCAGGTTTCGCGAACCCTTTCCGAGGCCGCTGTCTCCGACGGACTGCTCTACCTGCCCGACTATGCCGGTATCCTCCATTGCATCGACGCGGAAACCGGCGAGATCGTCTGGCAACACGATCTCGGCGGCGGGGTCTGGAGCGCCTCGGTCACGGTGGCCGACGGCCGCGTCTACGTGGGCACCGAGCGGATGGTCTTCTGGATCCTCAAGGCGGGCAGGCAGAAGGAAGTGCTCGCTCGCGGCCGAACGAAATCCATGGCGATCACCACCGTCGTCGCCGAAAACTTGCTGCTCCTGCCCACCCAGCGGCGTATCTTCGCCGTGCAGACATCGGAGGGCCAGCCGGGCTCCTGAATCTACCACCCCATACCGGGTCCCTGACCAGTCGAGTACCACAAAGTAGCCCGGCTTTTGCGATACAGCGACCCCGGTTCCCGATATGACTTCGTTCCCCCTACCTCCCAGCGGGGGCAGACAAGTGACATTGCCCATTTTCCCTCACCCGCGCTATAATGCCAGCCTCGCACGTGAAATCAAGCCAGGAGTTTCTCGAAGGGAGGCAGGTAGCGTGAGCAGGAAGCTGACAGTCACGGCCCTCGTATTGGCAACCGGTTGGTTCATTCTGGGCAACCGTCTCATGGCCCAGAGCAAGGAAGACACGACCATCTCGGCCGCAACCGCCGTGCTGGACGAAATCATGGCCGTGCCTCTCAGTGCCATCCCCCACAGCATGCTCGCCGACAGCCAGGGTCTGGTGATCATTCCGAACATGGTCAAGGGCGGGTTCGTCGTCGGTGGCCGGCACGGACGCGGCGTGTTGCTCGTTCGCGATGAGCAGCAGAACTGGCATGCCCCGGTGTTTGTCTCCTTGACCGGTGGGAGTATCGGTTGGCAGGTGGGGGTCCAGACGACCGATGTGATTCTCATCTTCAAGACCCGCCAGAGCGTTCAGGGCATCCTCAACGGCAAATTCACCATCGGCGCCGATGCGGCGGCGGCGGCCGGCCCGGTCGGTCGCCAGGCGGCGGCCGCCACCGACGGAAGGCTCAAGGCCGAGATCTACTCCTACTCCCGAAGCCGAGGCCTCTTCGCGGGCGTTTCCATCGACGGCTCCGTGCTGCAATTGGACGAATTCGCCAACGCGATCTACTACAAGCGTGCGGCGCCGGGCGGCCCGGTCATCGTGCGCGAGCCGGCGATCCGACTGGTCAACCAGGTGGCAAAGTACTGCGGCGGCCCCGTCGTCCAGGCCTCGGCCACCCAGCCCCAACAGCCCACCCCCGCCAACCAACACCCCGTCAACGAGGCCGACGCCGTCCGGAACCAGTTGGCCCAGATCGCGCCGCAGCTCTACGAACTGCTCGACCCGCAGTGGAACACCTACCTAGCCCTCCCAACGGAGGTCTTCACCGGCAAGGGCCACCCGACCCCCGAGGCCCTCAACCGCTGCCTGGAACGGTTCAAGGCGGTTACGGCCGACGCCAGGTACATGCGTCTGGCCCAACGTCCCGAGTTCCAATCGACCTACGGCCTGTTGCAACACTACGCCTCGGCCCTGGCCCAGGAATCAAGCAAGCTCGAAATCCCGCCCCCACCGATGAACTGATTGCTATTCAAATCCGAAATCCGAAATCCGAAATCCGAATTTCGAAATACGAAACAAATCCTAATGCTAGAAATCCTAAACCCTCCATGGGGAGTTTAAGACATTCTCATTTCGGATTTTGAGTTTGTTTCAGATTTCGACATTCGTATTTCGGATTTTTCCCACCGCGATCACGTTACCATGCCATCAGGTCACCGTCGAAGCCGTTGAGCTTGCCGGTGAGCGTCATGATTCGACCCTTGATGGCCTGGCCTCCCATCATCTCGGCGGCTTCCGGGTCCACCTTCTCGAGTTCGTTGGCGGAAACGTCCACCGACTGGTTCCCGATGACCTTGATCTGCTTCATGTCCAGACCGCCAAAGTTGTGCAACATCCCGTGGGTGAACACGGCAAGCTGAACCGTCGTGTCACCCGTGCCGCCGATCTTGCTGATCACGAGCGGGTAATACACGAACTTCGATTCAAAGCGATAGGCAATGGCCACCTTGGTCGAGTCTTCTTCGCTCATGAAGGTCAGGTCGAAGGCGAAGTAGCGGAACCCCTGGTCGAAGTACTGGCGGACGATCTTCTCCACCTCGTCGGTGATGTGGGCGTCGGCCTGGTCCTGGTAGGTCTTCTTGATGTAGGCCCGCACCTCGTTGCCGAAATCGTCGGGGCTGTCGAGCTTCCACACGAAGATGTTGTGGGTTCCGATCTTGGCCGTCAGCAGTTTCTCGCCCATGCCGACGATCGTCAGTTTCGAGCGGATCAGCCGGTTGGCCTCTTCAAACGCTTCGGTCGACGCCGGCAGGACCGAGATCGGTTTGCCGGGCAGGGGCAGCACGCTCAGCACCGCGCCCCCGCCCTTGATCTCATTCTCCTCGTCCGTCGAGAGGATCATGATCTCTTCCTTGCCGTTCCAGGCGATCACCGCATTCTGCTCGGGCTCCCTGAAGGTGAATCCCATGCCGGCCGCGAGGAATTGGTTCGAGGCCGGGCGAGGCATCACTCCGTTGCCAATATTGATCTGCGTTCCCGTGTTGACGTTGCTGTTCTGGATGATCTGGTTGTTGGAGTTGATGCGGTTTCCGGAATTGACGTTCGTGTTGCCGGAGTTGACATTCGTGTTGTGGCTGTTGTAGTCCCAGTTGACCACCGGAGGCCGAGGCGGCGGCAGGGGCGGCCAGATATGGCGCCGAGGCACCCGGTAGATGATGATCTTCCCGCAATCCGCCTTAGCAGGCGTGTCGCCGACCAGTAACGCAGTCGCGAGGAGTGCCAGCAATGCCAGCGATACGGTTCTCCAAGTCATCGTCCTCACCTCCCTTGCAGTAACCCGGATGTTGACGGAGGCGCGCCCACGCGAAGTGCCCCCGTTCGCTGCCCCGGATTGTAGTCGAATCCGGTGCAATCAAGAAGCAGGGCAGTGAGAAATGGCCGGCAGTGGCTTGACGACGGGGAGCCATTCGGCCATGATCTCTCGTGGGTAAGGGCAGCCCGCTCGTGACCCGACTTCGCACTCACTGCTCTTGGCGCCTGGGCAGCGTCCATTTGTCGTATCCCATCAGCGAGGTTTGTCATGCGATCGACACACGATCGGACGAGGTTCGTGTTTCTTGGCATTCTGCTTCTCGCAGCAGCGATCCTCTCAGGAGGGCAATCCGCGTCGGCTGCGAAGATCTTCGTGATCATTGCGGGCGACACGGTCGACAAGAACATCGGAACAGCGGCCGAGCAAAGCCTCCACGATGTGTTCGCCGCCTTCTACTGCAACGTCCCCGAGCCCATGCTCGAAATCGACCAGCTCAAAGGACAGGACTTCACGCAGCGCCAGTTGCTCGACGCGATCCGGCGGATGCCCGTCACCGGCAGCGATGTCCTGGTCCTCTATGTCTTCTCCCACGGCCAGTACGACGAACGCGGACACTACTTCGTCGACACGAAGAGCAAGTCGCCCATCTATCGGGCCGATCTGCTCGCGGCCATGGAAAAAAAGGGGGCCCGCTTTCGCGCGCTCATCTCCGATAGCTGCAACACGTACCTGCCCACGGGCAAGATCGACCGTGCCTATGCGGCGCCCTCCTTCGCTCCGGCCGAACGTCTCAGCCCGCTCTTCGTGAAACTCTTCTTCGGATACCAGGGTCTGCTTGACGTGAACTCCAGCTCCAAGGACCAGTCGGCCCTCTGCATTCCCGGCCTCGGCGGCCTGTTCTCGATGACACTTGCCCTTCCCTATTCGGATGAAATGCTCGAAGAACTCTACCAGGCCGAAATCCGGAACGGCTCCAACCTGGGCAAGGCGATCCGCTCGATCAACTTCGTCCCCGGTGTCTTGTTCTCCGGAAACGACCAGTCACGCTCGTGGGACGAGGTGCTCAACTACAGCCAGAATCAGCTCAACACCACCTTTCTCTCGCTCTACCAGACGCTCAGCATCACCCAGAAGATCTCGCGAAACACCATGCCGGAAAAGGCCCCCATTCCGCCGGGAATCGATCAAGGCGGAGGAGGAGGTGGTGGCGGCGGCGGAACTCCGCCTGACACAGGAGGTTTTCCGCCCGGCACGGTCGTGACGCTCCAGCCCGGCGACATCATCCTCAGCATCAATGGCCGCACCGTCCGGGGAACCACGGACTACTGGAACCTCGTCAAGGACTCGCCCACCGAAATGCACTTCACGATCCAGAGCGTGGGCGACGGAAGAACCTATCAGCTCAAGACACGCCTGTTCAACGTGTCAGGCAGTACGCGCTTCGGCGTGAACGGGGCCGATATTCGCGGCCGCAACGGCGTGGTCGTGCAAAGCGTCCGCCAAGGCTACCCGGGAGCAAAGTGCATAATCGTACAATAAATCCGAAATCCGAATCTCGAAATACGAAACAAATCCTAATGCCAGAAATCCCAAACCCTCCATGGGGAGTTTAAGACATTTTCATTTCGGATTTTGAATTTGTTTCGGATTTCGAGATTCGTATTTCGGATTTACCCCATTTCGGAGGACACAACGTACAGCGTGAACTGCATCGTCGTTGCCTGGCCGCCCACCTTGATCGTCAACGTCCGCTGGCCCTGGATGTTGCTCACAATCAGGTTCTCGTTGAGCCGAATAGCCAGCGCGAGAGATCGCTGGACGGCGCTCCACTCCTCCGCCTCCCGTTCCCGGTCGACCTGGAAGTAGATCAGCCCCGGCTGCGACGGCAGCGCCCGCGGGGGACGGCTCACGGAGTTGAACCGCAGACCGGCTCGGCCGAGCCGGAACACGTCGTCCACGTTCTCGGAACTGCCGATCTTCATGTCCAGCCCGCTGGTCAGCAACTGCTCGCACCGCTCGGGCGACAGCGGACTTTGCACGCCCACGTAGATCCGGCAGCCCGCCTCCAGCCACGCGGGTTCCAAAGCCACCTGCATCCGCAGGCCGGCGCCGATGAAGGACCGTTCCTTGTAGTCCGGCTCAACGACCACGTCCAACAGGGCGTCGATGTGTTGCTTCACTCGCCAGAAGCAGCCTCCCAGGTCGTCGTGATCGTAGCGGGGAAGGTCCGGCGGTCGGCGTTGGGCGCCGAAGATCGAAAGCTGGCCCACAAGCCGGCACAGTTCCAGGTACGCCGTCAGTGGATGAATCCCCAAGGCAAACACCTTGACGCCCAGCAGCGCATAGGCCTCGCTCATCACGCGAAGCTGCTCGAAGATCAACCGATCTCCCTGGCCCTGGCTGTCGAAGGTGATCCCCCGCGAAACGGCCTGGCCGCCCAGCAGTTCCACCTTCTTGCCCAACCGGTCGTACACCTGTTCCAGAACTCCCGCCGTCAGCGGCTGCCAGGCGTCGCAGGCCAACAAGGGCGGGATATAGCTCGTGTCCAACTGGGGAACAGCCTCGGCCCGATCGGCCCGCGAAAGACGCGCGATCGGCATTACTTCGTAGCCCCCGTGGTCCTGCGTGCTCAGCAGCAGCCTCAGATTCAGCCTTCGGATCTCGACAGGGTGGGCGTTCTGGCCCGTGTTCTCGTCTTCCACCTGGACGGTGTCGACAAGATAGCGAACGGCATTCTGTTCGGACGACTGAACCACGTTGGGCCGGGTCAACTGCACCACGGGAACCGCCAGGTAGACGGTCAACGTGTGTTCCTGTCCGAAGGCGCCCTTGAGGTCAATCTCGCTCAGCGTCGCATCGTCGGGCACGGAAACAAGCGTTCCGTCCCGAAGCCTTGCCTTGAGCTTTCGCACTACCAAACGCTGATTCGCCAGCGCGTCGATATCCAGATCCACCGAACGCAGCCCCCAACTGTAGTGGACCGTCCACTCGTCGCTGCGGCAGTTCTGCTGCACCTGGTGGCGGCTGGCGGCCTGAAAATGCTGGGGACGAAGAAACATCCCCTCATGCCAGTGGACTTCGGCCTGCACGGTCATCGTCGAACCTGCTCTCTTCGGTTACAAATCTGGGCGGCAAAGCTCGGCCGGGCCCCTCGTGCTGCGTCAAGCTCTACTCTTCGGGCTGGCCTTCCGTTGGTGTCCAGCCTTTAGGCTGTCTTCTGCACGCTGAAGCGTGGACTCCAACAATCCGGCATCCCAACTCCGAGCCTCGACGTAGCACTCGTTCCGGGCAGACCGCTTTTCTCTGAATCGGCAAAGGCTGGCGATTTTGTGACAGCAAGGCAAGGCTCGCCGCTCGCTGCGCTATTTCCGGCAATGGCGGTTGTTGCGATCCTGCTGAATCCCGGGGCTGGGTCGGCCTTGCGAATGAGCTTCCCAGCCGCTTCGGCCAGCCTCGGCATCCCTTGACCCCCCAAAAAAGCTATCCTACTCGTGTGCATTTGGAAACCTAAAAATACAACCAGGTGGAAGAAGTGACTGCCCTGTTTCGTGAAACGACACATGCTGCTCGGGACGACGTCTTCCTTCCTGGCGTTCCGAAACGATGGATTGTCCTCTTCTCACTCCTGTGGGTTGCCGTTGTGGCGGTTGTCGACGTGTTCGTCCCGAACACGATCCCGATCATGGTCTTCTACCTGCCGCCCGTCGCCGTTATCTGCTGGACCCTCAACCTGCGGGCGGCGATCGTGCTCTCAATAGTCTGCTGTTTCCTGTGGATTCTTGACGAGGTACTGGCCCCCTCGGAAGCCGACGACTTGCTCATGTACTGGGTAAGCGGCGTCCACTTCGCGTTCTTCGTGGTCGTTGTCTCCGTGCTCTCCCGTCTCCGCAGGGCCCACGACTATGCCATCCAGGAGGCCCTCACCGATCGCCTGACCGAACTGCCCAACGGCCGCGCCTTCACCGAGGCGTGTGACCGAGCGATTGCCAACAGCCTGCGTTCAAAACTCCCGCTCACGGTTGCTCTGATCGATTGCGACTCGTTCAAGGAAGTGAACGACACCCTGGGCCATGTCGAAGGAGATCGCCTGTTGAGAACCCTCGCCCAGGCGATGCGCGGCAGCCTGCGATCGGGCGACATGCTGGCCCGGCTCGGCGGAGACGAGTTCGGCCTCCTGCTCCCGATGACAACCCAGTCGGAGGCGGAGGTGGTCGTCAAACGGCTCCAGGCCCTCGCCCGTGAGACCATGAAACAGCACGACTGGTCCGTCACACTCAGCATCGGCGTCGTCAGCTACGACGTGCCGCCCACCACGGTCATCGCAGCCATCACCCGGGCCGACGAGCGGATGTACGCCACCAAACGGGCCGGCAAGAACGCCATCCAGTTCGAACACGTCGCCTCGGCGTAACACCAAGTGTCGTTGTTCGCTGGAGCGAACAAGTGGGCGTAGGGTGGGCCAGAGTGGACCACATCCACCAGCCCTTCCCGGATCACCCGCTTCCCGTTCCGACGCCGGTCTGCAACGCCGGGGAACGAACGTCGGCCCACCATGTTCGGCCCTCCCTCTCACTGATCCGCATTGCTTCGGTTCGCTGTCGCAATGCAAACGAGTTGAAATGGATCGTCGCTCATGGTGGGCCGCCGCTCGCTTCTTGGCTGTGTCGGCGTCTCACGTCTTGAGATTCCCTTCCGTGGAACAACGTCGATCAACTGGTCCGCTCTGGCGCCACCCTACGATCTTCACTTGGCTGGAACGTCTCTTGTGTTTTGCGTTTCGTGACCGGATACCAGTCGGCAATTGCCTTCGCCAGGCGAGCCACAATCTCGGGATGGGCCGCGGCCACGTTCTTTGTCTCGTGAGGATCGTCAATCAGGTCGAATAACTGCGGATGCTTGACCGTGCGAGAATCCCAGGCCTTGTCCGTGCGCACGACTTCGCCGTCATAAGTCAGGGTCAGTTTCCACTTGCCGGCGATGCACCACCGATACGTCAACGAGGCTTCCGGGTCGTGAAGGTCCGCAATGTTGTGGGCGAAGTTCTCCCCAAAGATAATCTCCCGTTCGATGGGAGTGTTGTCTTTCAGGTTCGGAAGCAGGTTGAGCCCCGGCAGTCCCTCCGGAATCTGAGCGCCGGCTGCCGCCAGGACTGTGGGCATGAAGTCGATGCTGCTGACAACCTCCGGGCGATCGGCGGGTGGCAGCTTGGCGGGCCACGAGAACATGATCGGCGTGCGAACTCCTCCTTCATACGGCGAGGCCTTGGAACGGGTCACGTGCCCTCCGCCGCGAGGATTCTGAATCCACCCGTTGTCGGCCATGTACACGATCAGCGTGTTTTCTCGCAGCTTGCGTTCTTCGAGCAGGTCGATGAGCTGTCCGCACGTCTCATCGAACCACTCGCACATCGCATAGTAGCGAGCCACCGTTGCGGGCAATCCCGCGTTGCTGTATTTGGCGAGAAAACGCCCGGGAGGATTGTGCGGGATATGGGGCATGTGGGGAGCGTACCAGAGGAAGAACGGTTTCTCTTGCTCCACCGCCAGGTCGACGAACTCTTCAATCGGCTTCAGCCCTTCCCGGCCGATGACCAGTCCGTCGTCGCCGGCGCGGCAGAATCCGTCGTAGCGGCCCGGGTTCGGAAACCCGCGCGTCATGCCGTGGGTGAACCCGCCGTGGGCATAGCTGCCTTCCCACCACTTCCCGCTCTGATGAGACAAGTAGCCGCGCTCAGCAAGTAGTGCCGGCAGCGTCTCGAAGTTCTCGATCAGTGAGACCAGCGTCGCAAGGTGCTCCTTGTACAACTCCGTCCCGGGTGTGGCGTACTTGCTCGACGGGCTGTTGCCGGTCATTCCGTGTCGGTAGGCGTAATGTCCGGTAGCCAGCGTAAGAAGCGACGGCCGGCACAGGGCCGTGGGAACGTAGCCGCGCCGGAAGAGCACGCTTTGATCCGCCAGGCGGTCCAGGTTCGGGGTCTGGATATGTTCGTGCCCCATGAAACCGTAGTCCGTCCACGATTGATCGTCGGACAGGATCAGGACGATGTTCGGCGGTCCGTCCGCCGCTTGGGGCGGGACAGAATAGGCTGGCGTCCAGAAGGCAGCAGTCACGAGCGCCAGAGAAAGGAGAGCACGCATCACAAACACCATCGTTCAAGCCTCCTGGATTACTAACCTCTGTAGCGAGGGGAAGCCATGTGCGGCTTCCCCCGGAGCCACTTGATGCAAATGCTAGTGGAGATTATGGTCTTTCAGGCAGCGCAATTCAAACCGGCGTAAAGATATACTCCTCCCGCCTTGGCCCACGAATACTACGACCCCAACAAGCGAGCCCACTGGCTTCGTCTTGTGTGGGTGTCCCAATTCCACGCCCCTCTTGCTACAATAATTGCTGTAAGTCGTTTTTCACATTGTCGTGGAAGCATTCGCGTTTGTGTGTCTCGAAGGCGAGGAGTATACCATGTCGGAGACACCGACAAGTAACGTTCGATCTGAAGCCCACCGCATCATTGATGGTCTCCCTGAGGAAGCGACATGGGATGATGTGATGTACCATATCTATGTCCGTCAGTGCATTGATGCCGGCATTCGGGATGCGGACCAGGGCAAAGTTGTCGATGTTGACGAGGTCCGACGCAGATTTGGACTGCCGTCATGAACGTTGTCTGGGCGCAGACAGCCATCGATCACCTTGCGGGCATTTTCGGCTACATCGCTCGCGATTCCGTGCAGTATGCTCGTCGGATGGTCGATCGAATCACGTCCCGTTCCAAGCAGATTGCGGCCTTTCCCGAGTCAGGGGAAATCGTGCCCGAGTACGGAGACTCGAGTATTCGGGAAGTGATTGAAGGGCCATACCGCATCATATATCGAATCGAAACGGAACGCATCGCCGTCGTTGCCGTGATCCATGGCGCGCGGCTGCTACCAGAGAGTCTGCCGGACGATGTGCCGTGACTCCCCTGACCTGACCGTCCCGTCTCTCCGACATCGCTATGGCGCGTCAGCCGCATAGCGGCATCACAACCTCGTCGTGCCATTGCGTGGCGACCATCTCCCAAGACCCCTACGCCGAAGGCGTTCTACAACGCCCTCTTCTCCCCACACCCGGGGCATGGCCAAGAAAAGCCTGGAGACTTTACCCCAATCTACAAAAATGGCCTCCCGGCCAGTGCGCCCTTGCTCCTTGGCAACCCGCCCTCCTCACCCCCCGGTGAAAAACATCCAGCCGTTGTGTTTGCTCCGAGACACCCCGCTCATGGGCCAAAAGGGTCGAAATTCGCGCGGGCGATTTTCGGAAAGTTCGGAAAGTTCACCTCGAATCCCAACCCAACTTCACTCGTAACCCCCCCAGTCTCACTCCTCTCCCTCTGATTAGCGTCCCTTAGCGCGTATTAGCGGTTTACTCTCTCTCTCCCATTTCCCGCCTGAGAATCGTATCGCAGCGATTTTATATTGCAAACGCCTTTTTCTCTTGTAAAATGGGTTCCGCGGCCTGTCCTCCCGTGAGTTCGTGCTCCGGCCTGCCGTATGCTACTAACCGCCAAAAATCCGCGACCAACGGGAGCAGCCCACCTCACTCCAGCGGCAGCTCGTATTGGTCGGCGGCCCTGCCGCCCTATGACACAAGAAAAGACTGCTCGCAACTACGCCGTTCCCGCCGTGGACCGGATGCTCGACATCGTCGAATTCCTCGCTGGTCAAACCCGACCCTACGGGATCTCGGAGCTTGCCCGGGAACTGAAGATCTCCACGAACTCGGTCTTTCGCATCCTCCGCCGCCTCGACGATCGAGGCTACGTCGAGCTGGACGAGAAGTCGGGCGGCTACCAGCTTGGCACGGGCTTCTTCCGCCTCGGCATGCTGCTCTCCACCCGCTTCGATCTTCGCAGTCGGGTTCGTCCTCACCTGGAGTGGCTTGCCCGCCAGACCGGCGAAACGGCCACGATCCAGGTCCCCGACGGTGATCGAGTGCTGGTGCTCGATGCGGCCAACCCGCCGGGCGAGTTCTTCTTCCACATCGTCGTGGGCAGCCGCTTCTACTACCACTCCAATGCCATGGGCAAGTGCGTTCTTGCCTTTCTGGACGAAGACCGGTTACGCTCGGCCCTCCCCGGTCGGCTGCCCAAGTTGACCTCCGAGACAATCACCGACCGCAAACAGTTGAGCGAGGAGCTCGCCGAGGTCCGCCGCACGTTGATCGGCTATGATCGCCAGGAATACACCACCGGCGTGTTCTGCATCGGCGCACCGGTCTTCGATGTGAACGAGCAGGTCGTGGGAGGCGTGGGGATCTCCGGGATGGCCGCTCGCTGGGACCGGCTCGACACGGAGCGGCTGGAACTGCTCGTTCAGCAGGCGGCCGCGAGGATCTGCCGCGACATCGGCTACCAGGGGGAGTTCTATGGCCAGGCATGATATCCGCTTCGCCCTCGCGTTGCTTCTCGTGGCCGCGATGTTCCCTGTGGTGGCCTTTGCCGCTGCAGACCAACCGCCCAACATCATCGTCATCCTTACCGACGACCAGGGCTACCACGACCTGGGCTGCTACGGTTCCACCACGATCAAGACGCCCCATCTCGACCGCCTGGCGGAAGAAGGGCTGCGGCTCACCAGCTTCTATGCCCAGCCCGTGTGCGGTGTTTCCCGGGCGGCTTTGATGACCGGTTGCTACCCGATCCGCGTGGCCGAGCCCGGAAACGTGAAACGTCTGCACACCGTCCCCCACCCCGACGAAATCACCATGGCCGAGGTGCTCAAGACGGCGGGCTACGCCACCGCCCTGATCGGCAAGTGGCACCTGGGCAACAAGAGGGCGGACGAGCCCGCGGGCTTCGACCCCGCCACCATGCCCAATGCCCAGGGCTTCGATTACTACTACGGCACCCCGCTCTACAACGGCTTCACCGTCTTCGTCGACGACACCGATTTTCGCAGCCCCATCCTCCGCAACCAGGAAGTGGTCGTCGATCGCGTCGAAAGCTGGGACCACATCACCCAGGACTACACCCGCGAGGCCACGACCTGGATCGAAAAGAACCAAAGCCGCCCCTTCTTCCTCTACCTGGCCCACAACATGCCGCACGTTCCTGTGGGGGCGTCGGAAGACTTCAAGGATCGCTCGGACTACGGGCCCTACGGCGACACGATCGAGGAGATCGACTGGTCCTGCGGCGAAATCGTCAAAACGCTGAAACGGCTCGGGCTGGACGAGAAGACGCTCCTCGTCTTCACCTCCGACAACGGTCCCTGGGTTGAAACGACCCGCGCCATGAAGCCCGATGGCAAGCCTTTCATTCCGCGGAACCACTCCGGCACCGCCGACCCGCTGCGGGGCTGGAAGATGTCGGCCTGGGACGGCGGCTGCCGCGTGCCCTGCCTTGTGCGCTGGCCCGGCGCCGTGCCCGCGGGACGAACCTCGGACGAGTTGCTGTCGACGATGGATCTCTTGCCCTCCTTCGCCTCGCTGGCCGGCGCGGAGTTGCCGGACCGCCAACTTGACGGCCGCGATGCCTCCGCCTTTCTGTTGGGAAAAGGTCCGAGTCCGCGCGACGACTACTTTTACTACACGGGCTGCTTGCTGACCGGCGTGCGCTCGGGACCCTGGAAGCTGGTTCTGCCCCGTCCGGCCAATCCCCCGGGGACCGGCTGGTGGGGCCGGATGATCGAAGCGGTGCCCGAACGGCAGCTCTACAACCTGGACGACGACCCGGGCGAGACCACCAATGTCGCCTCCGAACACCCGGACGTGGTCGACCGGCTCATGAAACGAATTGAGCGAGCCCGCGGAGAATTGGGCGATATCGACCGCGTGGGCTCCGGCGCACGGCTGTTCGACGAGGGCCCCCGCCGCCTTCAGATTCCGATCCGCCGCGAGCAGTCGCAAGCGCCGGCCAGCCCGCAGTACGACGGCTTCCAGCCCCTCGGCGATCTTCGATTCACCTTCGAAAGCGGCGACCTGGAAGGCTGGCGGATTGTGGAAGGCTCGCTCGGCAGGCCGGTCTCCGGGGAGATCTCGCTGCCCCGTTGGAAAGGGCGTCCCTTCAACCGCGAGGGTCGCTTTCACCTCTCGACCGTCGACTTAGGCGATGGGGCCTCGGATCAGCAAACCGCCGTCCTCCAATCGCCTCCCTTCGTCCTCTCGGGAGACAAGGCCGCCTTCCTCGTCTCCGGCGGGTTCGACGAAGAATCGCTCTACATCGGCCTGTGCGATGCCGAGAGCGGCCAGGTGCTGCTCAAGGCCGGGGGACCGGGCGGACCCCAGATGCAACGCGTCGTCTGGGACGTTTCGCCCTTCCAAGGCCGCAAGGTACTGCTGAAAATCGTTGACAAACGCCATGCAAACTGGGGACACTTGACCTTGGACGACTTCTCCGCTCAAGGACCCCTGATTCAAGAGCCGGACTAACACGAAAAATATCCAAACCCACACGATAGGAGTGACTTCTCGATGGCCAATGAACGACTGAACCGATGGACTCGCCGATCGATGTTGCTGGGCTCGGCCGCCGCCGTGGCCGGGAGCGTAGCTGCTCGCACAAGCACGGCCGCTCCAACCGACAAAGCGGAGGTGAAGACCTACAAGAGCGCCGAGTTCTACGACGCCGACGGCGCCTTTCGCGAAGACGCGGCCCGCGAGGCCTACTACGACATGTTCCGGCGCTTCGGCTACCCGATTTCCGATCGGCTCAAGAAGGACATGTGGATTCTCGACTTCGGCCTGGGTGATTTCGCTCGCGTCGGCATGGCCGGCATCTTCTGGCTCAACCGCCAGGACTACAACTACTTCGGCCACGAGATCTACCTGCTGCCGGGCCAGATGATCCCCGAGCACAAGCACCTGGCCACCGACAAGGGCGGCGCCAAGATGGAATCGTGGCAGCCCCGCCGCGGAATGATCTACACCTTCGGCGAAGGCGACCCGACCCCCGACCTGATCGAGAAGATCCCGCCGAGCCAGCGCGACCTGGTCGAGTCCCGCTGCTGCAAGCCCCTCGGCATCGACGAGGTGGGCGACCTGAACCGCCTGACGGCCTGGCACTTCATGGTCGCCGGCCCCGAAGGCGCCCTGGTCACCGAGTACGGCACCTTCCACGACATGGACGGCCTCCGCTTCTCCAACCCGAAAGCCACTCTCTGAGTAAGGACTGCCAGATGACTCCCCTCTATAAGAGTGCAATCGTTGCGTTGGCCGCCCTCTTCATCGCAGCCGGATCGGCCCTGTCTGCCGAACCGGGGCAGGTCCGCTTCGACTTCGAAACGGGAGATCTGCAGGGCTGGGAGATGGTCGAGGGCGACTTCGACAAGATCCTCTGCAACCGCCAGTACGAATTCCACCACCAGGTTCCGTACACGAAGCAGGGACAATACTATCTGAGCACCCTGGAGCGGAAGAACAGCGACGGTCCCGACGACAAGCCCACCGGCATCGTCGAATCACCCGTCTTCGTCGTCGAGGGCCCCACCGCCACCATGCGAGTGGGCGGCGGCTCCCACGATTCGACCTACGTGGCACTCTACACGCTTGACGGCGAAGAGCGGCTCCGGGCGACCGGACGCAATGCCCAGAAGATGTACCCCGTCACCTGGGATACGACGCCCTGGATCGGCAAAAAGGCCTTCCTCCGCATCGTCGACCAGCACCAGGCCGGCTGGGGACACCTCACCTTCGACGACTTCTCCGTTGCCGGCCGGCTCGACCCTGAGGCCACCGCCGCCCGAAAGGCTGTCCGCAAGGCCCAGGACGAAGCCCGGCGACGAGCGGCCTACGAACAGGCCAAGCTCCCCCTTCGCCAGGCCATTGAGGATCTGACTGATTCGCAGACCCGCAACGTGTTGCTCGATCGGCTGGAAGGCCTCAATCCCGCCGAACTGGAGTCCTTCCGGCGAGACGTCTTGCTGGCCAACCCGCTCCTGCGGCAGCATCCGATTCTCTTCGTCGTGCGCCGCCAGTACCGGTCTGACCACCACAACACGGCCACCATGTTCCAGACCGGCGAAATCAACACGGCCAGCTTCGAAGGCGGCGGCGCGATCAAGACCCTCGACCCGGCCACGGGCGAGGTGCGGACGCTCCTCGAGGTCCCTGAAGGCGTGGCCCGCGATCCGGACGTCCGCTTCGACGGCAAGAAGATCCTCTTCTCGATGCGTCGCAACATCGAGGACGATTACCACCTCTACGAAATGAACGCCGACGGCTCGGAACTCACTCAATTGACCTTCGGTCCCGAGTTGTCCGACATCGACCCGATCTACCTTCCCGACGGTCGAATCCTCTTCACCTCCACGCGGGAGCCCAAGTACTGCATGTGCAACCGGCACATCATGGGCAACCTTTACACGATGAACGCCGACGGCTCGAACATTCAGCAGATCGGCCACAGCACCCTCCACGAGGGCCACTCGGCCCTGCTCCCCGACGGCCGCGTCATCTACGACCGCTGGGAGTACGTGGACCGCAACTTCGGCGATGCCCAGGGCGTGTGGGTGACCAATCCCGACGGCACCAACCACGCCATCTACTGGGGCAACAACACGAACTCGCCCGGCGGCGTGCTCGACTCCCGCCCGATCCCCGGCACGGAACGGTTCATCGCGACCTTCTCCTCCTGCCACGATCGCCCTTGGGGGGCGATCGCCATTGTCGACCGCCGCCTCGGTATCGACGGTCGCGAGCCCGTCGTCCGCACCTGGCCCGCCTCGGCCATCGACCTGGTCGGCGTCGGAAACTACGACACCTTCAAACGGTGCAATCCCAAGTACGAGGACCCTTATCCGCTTTCCAATAGGCTCTTCCTCTGCTCGCGGATGACGGGCGAGGGCGAGCAGATGGGGATTTGCCTGCTGGATCTCCACGGCAACGAGGTCCTGATCCACACGGAAGAAACCGGCTGCTTCGACCCCATGCCGCTCGCGCCCCGCGAGTTGCCCCGCCAGATTCCCTCCCGGATCGACTTGGCCCGACAGGAAGGCACCTTCCGCGTGGAGAACGTCTATCTCGGTTCCGGCATGGAACGAGTGGAGCCCGGCACCGTCAAGTATCTTCGCGTGGTGGAATCGCCGGAGAAGCGGTTCTGGTCCTCGCCCGCCTGGGACGGCGGAACGGGCCAGCAGGCCCCCGGCATGGCCTGGGACGACTTCAACAACAAGCGGATCCTGGGCACCGTACCCGTGGCCGACGACGGCAGCGTTTCCTTCTCCGCACCCGCCGACACGTTCCTCTACTTCCAGCTTCTCGACGAGAAGGGAATGATGGTCCAGTCCATGCGGAGCGGCACGATCGTCCGGCCGGGTGAATCGATCGGATGCGTAGGCTGCCACGAAAATCGCCGATCGGCCGGTCAGTTGGAATACTCGGGCCGATCCCGGGAGCCGGAGCGGCTGCGCCCCTGGTACGGAGAGCCCCGCCTGTTCAGCTACACGGTCGAGGTCCAGCCCGTCTTCGACAAGCACTGCGTGAGCTGCCATGACTACGGCCAGGAAGCGGGCGAAAAACTCAACCTGTCGGGCGATCTCGGCTTCGTGTTCAACAAGTCCTACGCCGACCTGCGCGGCAAGGGCTACGTCCGCGTGGTCGGGGCCGGCCCCACGGACATCCAGATGCCCAAGAGCTGGGGCTCCCACGCAAGCTCCCTCGCCAAAGTCCTGCTGGAAGGCCACGGCAAGCCGGAAATCGACGAGAAGATCCATCTCGACGCCGAATCGCTCGATCGCATCCTCACCTGGATCGACATCAACGCCCCCTATTATCCCACGTATGCCGGCGGGGCCTATCGGCAGAACCCCTTCGGACGCTCGCCGCTCACCGGGGCCGAGATGCAGCGTCTCGACGAACTGCTGGGCGCCACGACCAGGTCGGTGTTCTTCCACGACGTGAGCCTCAACCGACCCGAGTTGAGCCCCGCCCTCGCCAAGTTGAAAGGCGAGCCGGAAAAGTTCAACGAGGCCGTGGCCCTCCTGCGAACCGGCATGGAGCGGCTCAAGGCGACCCCCCGTCCCGACATGCCCGGCTTCCAGTTGGAAGACGCCAACGAGGTGGCCAAAGAGGAACGCTACGAGCGGCGTCTGAACCAGGAGAACGAGGTGCGGGCCGCCATGGTCCGCGGCGAACGACTCTTGTTGAATCGTCCGGAGTGATGATTGCAATCTACGCCGAAGGCGTTAAACTCCACAGCCCAGGGTCGCGCAGCGCACCCTGGGGAATGATCACGAATTGAAACGTATACCCCAACGGGGTTTTACAAGACGGGCCTGTGGAACCCCTTCGGGGTACAGAAGATTGTCGGCAGCCAACCCGGCGTGCGCTGCGCGACGCCGGGCTGTGGAATGAAACGCCTTCGGCGTACGGCGCCACTCATCAGAAACTCGAATCCATTTCAATCACGCACAATGAAGGAGCATTCCATGGCGGACCTTTCCCTTTTCGACCTGGCGGGCAAGAAGGCCCTCGTGACCGGCGGCGCCGTGGGGATCGGACGCGGATGCGCCGTGGCCCTGGCTCGGGCCGGGGCCGACGTGGCCATCGTCGACCTCAACGAAGACGCCGGAACCAAGACGGCCGACGAACTCCGCGCCATGGGCGTCGATTCCATGTTCGTCGCCTGCGATGTGACGAAGAAGGACCAGGTCCAAGCCATGGTCGTCAAGGTGGTCGAGCAGTTCGGGCGGCTGGACATCGCCGTCAACAACGCGGGCATCGGCATCCTTGGCGCCGACGAGCAGCTCGACCAGGCCGACTGGGATAAGGTGATCGCCGTCAACCTGACGGGCACCTTCCTGTGCGCCCAGGCCGCGGCCCAGCAGATGATCCGCCAGACGCCCACCGAGGGCAAGATCATCAACATCGCCTCCATGTCGGCCACGATCGCCAACTGCAACGCCTCCTACGACGCCTCGAAGGCCGGCGTGGTTCACATGACCAAAACGCTCGCCGCCGAGTGGGGCCGATTCAACATCAACGTCAACTGCCTCAGCCCCAGCTACGTGCTCACTCCCATGCACGCCTCGACGCCCGTCGTCGTCCGCGAGCGGATCCGGGAGCTCACGCCCCTGGGCCACGTCGAGCGTCCTGAAGATCTCCACGGGGCGGTCATCTTCCTGGCCTCCTCCGCCTCGAACTACGTGACGGGCCTCGACCTGATGGTCGACGGCGGCCATACGCTCAACGCCTGGTTGACGCCCCTGTCACGCAACGTGCCGCCCCGGGTGAGCCCCGAGGAGGAGACGGTCGAATTGAAGCAAGACCTGGACCGGCTTGGCGTGGCCTACGACGCCGACGGCATCAACGCGGACGTCCATCCGGAAATCGCCGACGCTTTCAAAGCGGCCTTTGGCCTTGGGGAGTAGAACGATCGTGAACCTCGACGCCAAACAGCTCGCCCGGATGATGGACCTCAGCGCCGTTCGCACCGACGTGGGGCTCGACGAGGTCCGCCAGCTTGCCGAAGCGTGCAAGCGTTACGGCTGCATCTGCGCCTTTGTCATGCCCTGCTACATGGCCGAACTGAGAGAAGCTCTGGCCGACGCTCCGGAAACCGGACTGGGCGGCGTGGTTGGCTTTCCATCCGGCGCCCAGAGCACGTCGATCAAGGTGGCCGAAGCCCGCGAGCACCTGGCAATGGGGGCCTCGGAACTCGATATGGTCATCAACGTGGGTCGCCTCCAGTCGGGCCAGGATCGGGAGGTTCACGACGACATTCGCGCCGTCGCTGAGGCAGCCGGTTCCACGCCATTGAAGGTGATCTTGGAGGCTCACTACCTGACCGACGAACAGCTCCTTCGTGGATGCCGGCTCGCCGTGGAGGCCGGCGCTGCCTTCGTGAAGACCGGTACCGGCTGGGCCCCCACCGGCGCCACCCTTCACAATGTGGAACTGATGAAGTCGGCCGTGGGCGACGCCGCCCAGGTCAAGGCCGCCGGCGGTGTCCGCGACCTCGACACGGTCGTCAAGATGATCCGCCTGGGAGTGACCCGCTTCGGCGTAGGCCTCAGCTCCGGCGCCGCCATCCTCGACGCCTTGAATGAGGCTGGAGGCTGGAGTCTGTAGGCTGGAGGACTTGACGCGAGATCGACTGCCAATGCGAACCGACTCCGATGCGTGAAGAGCCTCTGCTATGCCAACCCTTCAGCCTTCGGTCTTCAGCCTGAAAACAGTAGCCATCACGCTCCGTCGTGATGAGCCCCTCGGATAGCCTGCAACGTAAGCCGGAAAGGAAGTCGCCCCTATGGATACCCTCATCGCCTACGACCTGGGAACCGGCGGCAACAAGGCCTCGCTCTACGACGCCGAAGGCCGGCTTCTGGCAGCCGAGTTCGCACCTTACTCGACCGAATATCCCCAGGCCGGTTGGCATGAGCAACGGCCGGAGGACTGGTGGCAGTCGGTCGTGGAAAGCACCCGCCGCTTGTTGGCCACCGGCGCCGCCGATCCCGGCAGCATCCGCGCCCTGGCCATCTCCGGTCACAGCCTGGGTTGCGTGCCCCTGGACACCCAGGGCCAGTTGCTTCGCCAGTCGACACCCATCTGGTCCGACTCGCGCCCGGCCGCTCAGGCCGCCGAGTTCTTCAAGAGCGTCGAACCGGGCCCATGGTATCGAACCACCGGCAACGGCTTTCCGACCCCCCATTACACGATCTTCAAGATCCTCTGGTATCGCGACCATGAGCCCGAGATGTTCGAGCGGATCGACAAGGTGATCGGCACCAAGGATTACGTCAACTATCGCCTGACAGGCCGGGTGGCCACCGATCCGTCCTACGCCTCCGGCTGCGGCGTCTATGACCTTCTCGCCGCCGCCTACAGCGATGATCTGCTGAAGGCCGCCGGCTTGCCAAGGGATCTACTTCCGGAGATCGTCCCGTCCACCGAGGTCCTTGGCTCGCTCACTGCCGAAGCGGCCGAGGCGCTCGGCTTGCCCCAAGGTGTTCAAGTTGCCTGCGGCGGCGTGGACAACTCGTGCATGGCCCTGGGGGCCAAGTGCTTCCGGGAAGGCCGGACCTACGCCTCGCTCGGCTCGTCCATGTGGATCGCCAGTTCCTCGGCCACGCCGCTACTCGAAGAACAGAGCAGGCCTTACGTCTTCGCCCACGTGCTCCCCGGCATGTTCGCCTCCGCCCTGGCGATCTTCTCGGGCGGAACGTCGCTGCGTTGGGTCCGTGACCAGTTATGTGGCAACCTCGTCGACCAAGCCAAGCAAGAAGGTCGCGATCCCTACGATGTGATGACCGAACTGGCCGGCACGTCGCCTGTCGGCTCGAACAAGCTCTTGTTCAATCCCAGCCTGGCAGGCGGTTCGTCCCTCGACGCCAGCCCGGCCATTCGCGGCGCCTTCATGGGCCTGGACCTGGGCCACACCCAGGCCGACGTGGTTCGCGCCACGCTCGAAGGCATTGCCCTGAACCTGCGGATCGTTCTGGACGAGCTGCGGCGTCTGGGAGAGGTGGGCCGGGAGATGGTCGTGGTGGGCGGCGGAAGCCGCAGCCCGCTCTGGCGGCAGATTCTGGCCGACGCCCTCGAGGTCGACATCGTCAAGACGAACGTGGGCCAGGAAGCCGGCGCCCTCGGCGCCGCGGCCTTGGCCGCCGTGGCCGCCGGATTGTGGAACGACTTCGACCGAATCGACCAGGCCCATACTGTCGAATCCGTAACCCAACCCAACCCCGACAACGCAAATACCTACCAAGAACTCTTACCCATCTTCCGCGAGGCGAGCCTCGCCCAATCCCGCCTCGGCGACGCCCTGAGCGCCCTTACTCCCCAATGATCTTCCCGTAACGAGTATGGGCAGAGAGAAGAACTACCACAGAGGACACGGAGGAAAATCCGGTCTAATGAAGAATGCCGAAAGTCAAATGTCGAAAGAAGGACGAATGACCTAAGACGCGAAAGTCCTATCCTGCATAACCCTCGTCATTCAGGCCTTCGGATTTGTTTCGTCATTTGATTTTCAACATTCGTCATTTGTCTTTTACTCTGTGTCCTCTGCGCCCGCCGTGGCGGTCTGCTCTTGTGTCACAAGTCAAACAGACAAATCAGCGTCTCTCAGCGTTTATTAGCGGTTTGCCTCAGCGTAACCTGTTGCGCCCCTGCAACTTAGCGGCTCGGCCGCGTCTCGTCCCGCCAAAAAATGCTATCCTTCAGTAAGCCCCTATCCGCGCGGGCTTCCTACGACGACGGCTCCTCAGAATTGAACTGCGCGGACCGAGGTCTGGCCATGCTCACCAGCTCCCTCCTCTCTGGCAGTGACCTGACGTCGCTCTTCTCGCTCAACCGGTCCTATTCCCTGTTGAACAAGAGCGCGCTGCGTCTGTCGACGCTTAAGAAGATCAACAGCGGCGCCGACGATCCCGCCGGCCTGATCGCCGTCGAGGAACTCAATTCCGAACTGGCCGCCATCCAGGCAGCCAACTCGAATGCCTCGCGCGCCGCCGGCGCCATCCACGTGGCCGATTCGGGCATGTCCGAAATCGGCAATCTGCTGAATTCCATTCGCGGAAACGTCATCGAAGCCTCCGGCGGCTTTCTGAGCGACTCCCAGATGGAGGCCAAGCAGATCGAGATCAACGCGGCCGTCGAGGCCGTCAATCGCATCAGCAGCTACACTTCCTACGGCGGGCGCAAACTGCTCGACGGATCAGCAAAAGAGATGACTCTCAACTTCTCCCCTTCGCCGGGCGAAACGTCTGTGCTTAGTTTGCCAAACGTTCACGCAACCGCCCTCGGCGGCGAGTCGGGCACACTCAGGGACCTGACCTCGGGCGGAGCCCTGAGCCTGGCCAGCGGCGACTTCAGCGGCATGATCGAAACCCTCGATGCGGCCCGCGACCAGGTGCTCTACGCCCGGGCCGAGGCCGGCGCTTTCGAGAAATACTCGATCGAGTCCAGCCAGCGGATTCTTGACGAGGCGGAGGTGCAGCATTCCGCGTCCTTGAGCCAGTTGTTCGACACCGACGTGGCCGAAGAAACCTCCAACATGCTCCGCGCCCAGATCCTGGTCCAGGCGGGGCTCTCCATGCTGGGCAAGTCGACCGAATCTCGAAGCTGGATCAGCCGGCTACTGGGATAGAAGCTCAGCGTTGTCGACCCACATCACGAAAAAGGGCCGCTCCGCATCTCGCTTCTTCATGACGATCAGGAATGGGCGGTTGCAGATGTAATGAGTTGCCATGGGGGCGCAGGGCAATTGGGCCTCCGACGCCAACGAGGCCCCGCTGCGGTCCAGCCGAAAGCGGATGGTCTGCATCGCCTTGGCAATATGATACCCGCTGAACCCCGCGTTCAGCAGCCGCTTCTCCGGTCCCTCGAGTTCCGTGAATCGGCGCCGCACCTCCCAATTCAAATCGGGAACCATCACGACATCCCAGATGCCGAACTTCCGGGAGTGCTCCGCATCAGGTTGCTGTGCAAGTCCTTGCACCTTGCTTTCCATGTCGTCAACGGTTTCCTGCAGCGTCGCCTTGCGAGGAATGCACGCAACAAGGATCTGGTTTGGCGACGAAAACCGGCACAAATCAAGCACAAACTCCTCGGGCTCTTCTGAATCCCACTCCTGACGAAGGCAATAGAGCACTTCAACCTGTTCGCGCAGCTCGTCGTAGGCGTACTCGTGTTTTTCCTCGATCCCGAACGAGATGACTCGCGATTCCTTACCGGCAGAATTCAGGAACCGGAGAGCTTCGGAACCGGCGAAGAAGGGTATGGTGAAATCCGCATCGGTTTCGAGGTAGGCGTAGGCAAGGATATGCTCCGGCTCCATTGGGTCGATTTCCACGACCTTCTGGAACCTCCTCGCCATTTCCGCCTGGACCTCCTCCACAATGCCGTCCTTAGCGAATCCTGCCAGGGCCAGATACGAGTCGGGCGGCACATCGTCCTCGGAGAATTGCGCCTGGTTGAGTCGCAGTGCGACGGCTTCGGCCCCCTGGACGTTGGGCGGCTCGCGCAGAACATCTTTCCCGAGGCGGTTCCAGGCGAGTTGAAACGTGCCGCACCAAATCACGTTCTTGCCTTCCGGCACGGGTGTATCCAACGTGGGAACGACGACGGATTGAAGAAGATCCGTGGACTCTCCGCTAAAGACGAGCGCCGGCTGGGTGTATGAGCCTTTGACGCGTGGATGGAGGCCCCGATCCAAATGCGGAATCCAAGGAAGGACCCCGCAACCGCCAACAAGAAGAAGACCGGCAATAAACACCGCTCCAAATCGCTTGGAGGCGATCGGAATTGTCCTTTGGAATCCGAAAGCCAAGCGAGCCAGGAGACTTGCAAGCAAGTACCATTGGAGTCCGCCCAGGAGAACCAGGATCACGGTTGCCGGCGCCGTTGCGATGGCAAAGGCGCCGCCGCTCAGTGCTCTGATGGGAATCGCCAGAATCACCACCGGAAGGTCGGCGAGCACCGGCAACATCTTGGCCCCGCTCGTCCACGCCCGCTCACTTCTTGACATTTGCGTCAGGGCAGGACAGCAATGCACGGAGACGACCAGGGCGGTGTGCATGGCCACGACCGTCCACCGCAACAGCGAAACCAGACGCACCGTGTAGTTCATACCCCCAACCTCACCGATTGCTCCGAACTGGAAACAACGCAGACATCGTTATTCTCAGCCACCAACTACATCATCCCCTCTCTCGCCCGTCTCATCTATCCCAGTTGGTTTTCCGTGCCCTTCGACAAGAGGTTATTGGCGCAGAATGAAGACTTCTGCCGGTTGGAGTGCCTTCAATGCCGCGACAGAAGTAGCGAATCGTCCGGGCCTCAAGGCTAAGGAATACCGTAACCAATGACTGAGTCGCAACTTACTGACAAGCAAAATCTCCGACAGGTTGTGACCGGAAAAAACCGGATTGACGGTGATACTACATGTGATATCATTTTATAGGAGAGGTCCAACCGAACATGGATGATCCGCTTCAGAAATACACTGTTCTGGTGCCGCTCACTCTCAATGACGGAACGCCCGTAGTTGCTGAAACGATCATGGGCTTTTTGGAGCAGTTGTATCTGCTAGCGGATGGATGGTCCATGGAAGGCACCGTAGAAGGTGCCTACAAAATGGCAGACGGAAAGAAGCAGATCGACCAAACGCAGAAAATCTGGATCTGGGTAAGGGAAAGCCAATATCCCGAGCTGCGCCGGATTGTGTCGGAGCTGGGCGCCAAATTGGGACAAGAGTCAATGTACTTGGAGCGGGTGTACGCCAGCCTCGATTTCGTAGAACCAAGTCCTGGGGAGGAAACGCCATGAGCAATATGGAACTCCTTGAATCTGCGAAGCAGGCAGCCGGGTCGCTGGATACTTGGGCTGACTTCTCGAACTTCCTGTTCAATCCAGACACGGGCCTGATTGTCAAGGCGTTTCCATCGCGAAACGACCGAGAGGCGTTCATGAAGACGCCGGAGTATCAGGCCATTCGCAAGCTGCTGCTTGACAGCATGGAGAAGGGTGCTTTGGCCGATGGGGCGAACCCGAAGAGTGGTCGCTTTGTGGTGCGCTTGCCCAAGTCGTTGCACGCAGCCCTGGAACGAGAGGCATCCAACGAAGGCGTAAGCCTCAATCAGCTTGTTGTGACCAAACTCGCAGTGAGCCTTTCTCACAGTACACGCCCACTTTGACCGTTGGCCCGTTGACTGGTCGGCAGCATGACTTCTTCGGAAGAAGAGGACCCAAATGACCATCCCAAGGTTCCCTGCCGGTATTGCTCGCATTTCTGCCCTGCGGCTGGCTCTGATGGCGGTGGCTTGGAGTGCGTTGCTTTCAGCGCCGGGGCTCAACGCGGCGGACTGGCCGCAATGGGGCGGGACGCCGTCCAAGAACATGGTCTCGCTCGAAAAGAACCTGCCAGAATCCTTCGTGCCAGGCAAGAAGGATCCCCAGGGCGGTGGCATCCGGATGGACACGACCGAGAACGTGAAGTGGGCCGCCCGAATAGGCGACTTCTGCTGCGGCACGCCCACGGTGGCCGACGGCAAGGTGTTTCTCGGCGGAATGGTCGACAGGCAAGGCGTTCTGAAGTGTTTTGATGAGGCCACGGGCAAGTTGCTCTGGCAGTGGATCAAACCGTGCCGCTCGGACCTGCAGGCCGATGCGATGAATTTTCGGCAGTTCCCCAAGTCGCTTGGGGTTTGTTCCACACCTGCGGTCGACGGCGACCGGCTCTACTTCGTGGATCAGAACTGCGTGGTTCAGTGCCTCGACACGAATGGCCGGCCGCCAACGGCAGGGGCGGACGTGGGTGAAGCCAAGGTCCTTTGGACGTTCGACATGTACGCGGACAAGGCGGTGGGATCCCGTCCCTCGGATGCCTGCAACGGTTCACCGCTGGTTGACGGCGACCTGCTCTACGTCACCACTTCCAACGGCGTGGATCGTATCGTCCATGTGCCGATCGAGAAAGACGCCGCGCGCCGGTGTTTCGCGCCCCACGCGCCCACACTCATCGTGCTCGACAAGCGGACGGGCCGCTTCCTCGCCAAAGACACGGCGCCCACCGCCGCCAACATGCTGCACGGGCAGTGGTCGTCGCCTTCCATGGCAACCGTGCAAGGGCGCAAGCTGGTTTTCCTGGGCGGAGGCGACGGCGCCTGCTACGCCTTCGAGGCGCTCAGCGGCGTCTCTAAAGCCCCCGTGACGCTGAAGACGATCTGGTGGGCCGACTGCAACCCGCCGGAGTATCGGTCGTTTGACGGGATGGACATGATCGTCCACTACACGCTCGGCGACAAACGCCGGAGGGACACCCTCAACGAACTCAACGACGGATCGTTCGTGGGAATGAGCGAGATCATCGCCACGCCGGCGTTCTACAAGGACCGGGTGTATGTGCCCATCGGACGTGATCCGGATCACGGACGGGGACGGGGCGCCCTGGTCTGCCTGGACGCCAGCCAGGAGGGCGACATCACCAAGACGGGCAAGCTTTGGACCTACCAGGGACTGGACCGCTCCCTTTCCACCGTGTCCATCGCCGACGGGCTGCTTTACGTTGCCGACGTGGCCGGGCGGTTGCACTGTCTCGATCCCGAGACCGGTGAAGTGTACTGGGTTTACGAATCCCGCGCCCGAATGATCGCCTCCACGCTCGTGGCGGACGGAAAGATCTATCTGCCCAACGAGAAGCACCTGGACATTCTGGCTGCAGGGAAGGAGATGAAACTCCTCAGCCAGATATCCCTCGGCGCACCATCATGGTCGACCCCCGTGGCGGCGAACGGAACGCTCTACGTGGTTTCGAAGAAGTACTTGTGGGCGGTTAAGAAGTAGCTTCGTTGAATGGGTTGAAGGAATTCCCAAATGGGACTGCTGGGAAGTGTAGTCTGGGCAGCGAACACCGAATAGAAGAAATGCCGCCGCTCGATCGGCCTCGCTCGTTGTTCGGCAAGCGCCGGCATATTAGAATAGCTGGCTGTTCCCGCCCCCTTTCCCTCCCCAATCGCGGCAGTTGCCGTCCACCTTGGCCAGGTGACGCCGCTTCAGAGCGTGCCCAACCGAGGTCTATCTATGTCTCCCAACCGAACCACGATTCTAATCGTGTCGATCACGGCTGTCCTCCTTCCCCTGCTCTCACTACAAGCGATAGGAGACGATGACCACGCCGCGTCTGATGTCAAGATCGTCACCTACGAGGCCTTCGGCGCGGTCGGCGACGGTGAGCACGACGATCTGCCGGCAATCTGCAAGGCCCATGAGTATGCCAACGAGCACGGACTGAGCGTCAAGTCCAAGCCCGACGCGACATACAACCTGGGCCGCAAGGCCCTGACGGTGATCATCACGACCGACACCGACTGGAGCACATCCCGCTTCACGATCGACGACACGGATGTTGACAACCACCGAAAGTCGTTGTTCGAGGTTCGCTCCCTGCTCAAGCCGGAGAAGCTCAAGATCGATCGGCTCACGCGCGACCAGAAGCAACTGGACGTGCATCCTGAGCACGACTGCTACGTCATGGTAACGAACAACAAAACGAAGCGATTCATCCGCCGCGGCCTCAACCAGAACTCGGGCACGTCCCAACGTGACTGCTTCATCCTCCACCGGGACGGGTCGATCGAGGGCGCCATCGACTGGGACTACGACCACGTCAGCCGCGTCGAGGCCCGGCCCATCGACGAAAAGAAACTCGTCCTCCACGGCGGCGTCTTCACCACCACCGCGAATCGGATGGAGCAGAAGGTCGGCTACAACTACTGGGGCAGGAACATTCGGATTTGCCGATCCAACGTGGAAGTCGACGGGCTGGCCCACCACATTGTCGGAGAAACCTCGGTAGGCCACCCCTACTCCGGCTTCATCAGCGTGAGCAACTGCGCCAACGTCGTCCTGCGCAACTGCTTCGCCACCGGGCACAAGACCTACAAAACCATCGGCTCGGCGGGCAAGCCGGTCAGCATGGGAACCTACGACTACAGCGTCGGCAGCGTGGTCAATTTCACCATGATCAACTGCCGGATGGACGACATCAACGATCGTTCGCTCTGGGGCGTGATCGGAACGAACTTCTGCAAGAACATCCTCCTCGAAGACTGCACACTCTCCAGGATGGACACCCACATGGGTGTCTCCGGCACCTACACGATCCGACGCTGCACCCTCGGCTATGCGGGCCTGAACGCCATCGGACGCGGCCTGCTCACCGTCGAAGATTCCACTTTGAACGGCGGCTCGCTGATCAGCTTCCGAGGCGATTACGGAAGCACCTGGGAGGGTGATGTTGTCATCCGCAACTGCCGCTGGATTCCCGGCGCCGGAAGGACGAGCCGCCCGCAGATGATCAGCGCCCGCAACGACGGCATGCACGACTTCGGCTACCCCTGTTTCATGCCCGCGGAGGTCACCGTCGACGGGCTGTTCGTCGATGACTCGAACCACCCGAAAGACTACCAGGGCATGTACCTCTTCGGCGATCCCGGCGGCAAGCCGGGAGTCGATCCTCCCTTCCCCTACATTTGGTGCAAGAAGATCACCGTTCGGAACCTGACCACCGCCAGCGGAAAGAAACCCCGCATTTCACCGAATCCCCAATTCGCAGAAAGCGTGGTTCTCGTCGAGGAGAAGTGAAACAACAGGGGCGACGAGAGTCCCCCTGTTTTACAGCTCTTCAGTCTTCGGCCTTCAGCCTTCTTCCTCACTGCGAACCGATGCGACAGTGGTCGAGGATCTCCTCCATGGTGGCCTGGTAGCCTGAGTAGAAGGGGCCGAACTCGCCGTAACGGGCGCTGGCCTCGTCGAATCGCATGTCGTAAACGATCTTGCTGAGCAGTTCCGGGTTGCGCGCCCACAGGGTCACGCCCCATTCCCAGTCGTCCAGCCCCACGCCAACCGTCACCAGTTGCGTAACCTTGCCGGCATACTTCATTCCCGAAGCGCCGTGTTCGCGCATCATCCGCTCCCGCTCGGAGAAGGGCTGGAGGAACCAGTTCTGCTCGCCAATTCGCTTCTTGTTCATCGGATAGAAGCACATGGCGGGCCAGGCGGGAAGGTCCGGGTAGAGCCGCTGGTGCCGCATGATCTCCAGCCGCTTCTCGTATTGCTTCAGCTTCGCCTGGTGCTCCTCGCTCTCGGGCGGAAAGCCTTGCTGGGCCAGTTCACCGCCGTAGCCCTCAAGGGTGGGAACGTATTCGGACATCTCCGTAAGCGAGACAAAGGACCAACTCGGCGCAATGGCGGAACCCAGCCAGCCGGAAACAATCCGCTGATGAACCGAGTCGATGGCCAGGGGATCCGGTCCCAGGGCCAATACGCCAAAATCGGCCTTATGGCCGCTAACCAGAAAGGTTTGCATCGCGGCAACGCCCTCGATTTCCTGCTGGAGCGACTCGATCAAGCTGCGGCGACCGTCGGCGATCTCGTTCGGCCCGAGCGCCCTGAGCCTCACGTGGTCGAAACGGTAGAAGAGGTGGTGGCAGTGCCAGCCTTCGGTGGGAGTGAGAGTAATCTCGGGGCGGGGGTCCGACGACATTGGTAACCTCTCGGCATGGGCTTCTCGGCCGGGCCGCGCGGGAAGGCCACGCGGTCCTCAGCTTCAAAGCCAGAAGCCGCAGACCGTCGCAGACCGATATTTGCGCGACCAAAGACTGAATGATAGGCCTCTTCCGCCCTGCGGGCAACGCGTCCCCGCCGGGCGCTGCCCAATAGCCCAAAAGAGGTGGCCGTCTGCATGCCGTGCCGCCCGATCGGGCGTTTTGCCGAAATCGCGCCCCCCGGCTCAGCCGAGGCGGTCGACCCGAAACTCCTTCTCGGAGATTCCCTCGATGATCTCGCTCAGCTCGGGCATCCGCTGGATGAAGTGGTTCCGTGCGGCCGTCACGGCGCTGGCCTCGTCCGGAGAACGCACCAGACACTCGGCGAGACCAACTTGCACATGGAACTGGGCGTGGTGGGCATTGTCGCTCATCCGGCTCATGGGTTCTATGGCCTCCGTTGAATTGACGTCTTCCCAAGTCAATTCATCGGACGCACACCCGTAACGGCTTCATAACAAGCCGGTCGGCACGGTCGAATCGCCACAATCCGCTCAGGGCTGCCAAGAAGGGGCACTGGCCATGCTCACAGCCTGTTGAGAGTCGCTGCAACACCGCCAAAACCTGCCAAGTTTCGGAGATGGGGGCGCCTGATTGTTGGAGTCCACGCTTTAGCGTGCAGAAGACAGCCTAAAGGCTGGCCAACGAATGGCATTAACCCGCTGTTTCGGCCTGTTCGGCCAGAACTCGGGCGACGGTATCCAGGAGCTGGTCCATGGGGAACGGCTTGTGAATATAGGCAGCCACGCCAAGCATCTCGGCCAGGGCCCGATGCCGATTCCCCTCGTTGGCGGTAATCATGATGACCGGCAGCATCTCCTCCCGGATCCTCTGGAGCTTCTCCAGCACGAGGAACCCGCTCCGCCTGGGCATCATCATGTCGAGAATCATCATATCCGGGTTTTCTCGAATCGACATGGCCAGCCCTTGAGTGCCGTCTCGAGCGAAGACGACCTCGTAGCCGTTGGCTTCCAGGGCGACCTGAAGGGTGTCGATGATCTCGGCATCGTCGTCCACAATCAGGATCTTCTTTCGCCCAGCTTCAGCCGGCTCATCTTGTCGGGCTGCCTTCTTCTTCCCCATGTCTGCATTCCTCGATCAAAACAACCGCCACCTCCGGGCGTCGGCTGTCTTGCCCGGTTGCGTAAGGGGCGGCGTAACAACAAATGTCGCTCCGCGAAGAAACGCCTTTTCGCGGAGCGACTATGTGCAACCGTTGTTCCTGCCCCGATACCAAAAGACCCATTTACTTCCTCTATCCTTAACGGACAGAACGATTTATTGCAAGGTGCCAGCGGCATCGGAAGTTGCTTTTCGGCAGCAACCGGCAAAAAACCCTCGCCTGCGCCCCGCTGCCGCGAGGGCTAGTCGGAGACGACCCGCCCTTCGTCCAAGAAGATGGTACGACCGGCTCGGCTTGCGGCCTCCTCCTCGTGGGTGACGAGCAGGATCGTCCCCCCGTCCTGGTGGAACATTCCCAGCAGGTCAAGCACGTCCTTCGCGTTCGCCGGATCAAGGTTGCCCGTGGGTTCGTCGGCGAGGATCAGCTTGGGCTGGTTGATCATCGCTCGAGCGATGGCAACACGCTGGCACTCTCCCGTACTCAGTTGGCCAGGTCGATGCCCCAGGCGGTGGCCCATTTGGAATTTCTCGAGGATCTCGCCAGCCCGCTCCTTGGCGTGGGCAACTCGATCCGGTGCGGCCGCGGCCACAACGTTCTCCAGGACCGTCAGATAGGGCAACAGATGGAACGTCTGAAAAACGAAGCCGATTTGGCTGGCGCGAAATCGAGCTCGGCCCGAGGCGCTCATGGCGCCCACATCGCTGCCGGCAATGGTAACCCGACCACTCGTTGGGGTCCCCAAGGTGCCAACAATGGTCAGAAGGGTCGATTTTCCGCAGCCGCTCGCCCCGCGGACCGCCACGTATTGCCCTTCCTCGATCGCAAGAGATACCCCATCCAGGGCACGGACCTCGCCATCGGGAGTTCTGTAGATCTTGCTGACATCGTCGAGTTGGATCACGGGAGTTTCTCCTTGCAGAAGTCGCAACTCGATCGATTCTAGCAACCAGCCCCCCCGGCTTCCACCGTCGCCAGATCAAGGGCAAGTAGCGGTGGCATCCCTGCCGCCGTAAAGGTCCCACCACCCGGCAGGACGAGTTTATCATGAGAAGGTCTTTCGGCGGCAAGGATCCCACCGCGACGGGCCAGCTACTCTTCTTCCACCCGCCGCCAGTCGTAGCGGGTTGTTCCGTCGGCATCGAGCAGGAGCAAACGCTGGTCCGAGAGCTCCAGGATTGGCTCGTTCACCCGGTCGCCCATCATGGCGAGAATTGCCTTCACCTTGCCCTCGGGACGCCCCCCCACGGTTCGCTTCTGCATCCGCCCGTCTTGGATTGACCAAACCATGTCGAATTCCAAGCGGCTGGCAAACAGGGTAGCCGACAGGCCCGAAAGCTCGACAACCATGGACCCCGTTCCGTCGGCCAGGAGGCGCATGGTCCGCTTCCCCTTGTACTCATCCTGCCATGTGCCGAGGGCAAGAGCGCGGTATCGGGAATCCCGGTCGTCTGGGGCGGCGTCTCGGGCCTCCGGAGGCTTCATCATTGAAGCCGATTCGGCGGGGGGCGTGTACGCATTGCCTCCCGCCACGAAAAACAGGAGGGCAAGCAGCACACCAAGCCCGGTGAGTCGGGAGAGCGAAGCGTTCAGTTGGATGGAGTGACTGCTCATGGGAAGCACACTGGGAGTAGCCGCTCTAGCGATCGGCGTGCCACGAAGCCAGGCTGTAGCGTTGCGCTACCAGTTCGGAGGTCCGCTCGCGGGGCCAGTTCGCCAAGGGCTCGTCAGCCTGCCAGCCTGCGATCATCGCCCGGCGAAGGTCGTCTCGCGAAACCGGCAAGTTCGCCACAAACAGGCGATGGGACCGCCCCCCGCGGTAGTCCGGTTCGCGGGGCGGCAAGGGCAGGCAGGCTTCGATCAATTCGATTGGAAAATTGTAGAGCAGCGTGCCGTGATACAAGAGCCAGTCCCGCTTCACTCGCACGCTGTTCCCCGAAACCTTGCGCGCCACCGAGTTCGGTTGATCGTTTTCGACTCCACAGCCAACTGGACACTTCTCGGACTCACCCACAACGAGGTCGCTCGTCCCGCGGCAGCGGATGGGTGGCGTCAAAGGGGCCAGGGCCGCCGCAATCCGATCCAGGACGAATCGGTGAGCATGGTCGATTGCCCGCAGGGCAGGACGCTCGTTGAGACTCAGTACAACGGCGTACATGAGGCAGCCCGGCCCCGCCACGATCGATGTTCCCCCACTTGACCTCCGGAGGACAGGAATCTCCCGCCGGGCACACTCCTCAGCCTTCACTTCCTGGGCCAGCTTCGAGCTGCGCCCAACCACCACCATGGGGCGGTCCGGTTCCCAGAGCCGCAGCACCTCGGAAGCACCTTCCTCGGCCTCCGCCTGATCCAGGAGTGCTTCGTCCAGGGCGAGGTTCTCTTCGGGAGTGGGCAATGTCAATTCGAGTAGCTTCATACAGGCCATTTTCGCACACGACTCTTGCCAAGGCGAGGCCCTGTTTGCAGACTTCGCCTTCTTTGCCGAGAATGGAGCAGACACGCTACGCCCCGTTGTTTTCGTAGCGGTGGCATCCTTGCCGTCGGCCTGGTGAAGCTTGTCGGCGGCAAGGATGCCACCGCTACGGGCTGTTGGAGTCGAAGCCGAAGTACAACACCCAAGACCGAGTTTCCCCTTGTCTGATTCGCCACCTGATGCCGCCGACCAAGAAACGCCCCTGTGGCGGTTCTTCGTCAGTTTTGTTCTCGTCCCCGGGGCGATCGTCCTGGCCGGACTGGCAATTCTTGTGGCAGTTCGTTGGCTGACCCATCCCGGAACCGATCCTGCTCAGCTTGTCGACACGATTGAACACCGCCGCGGCAACGTTCGTTGGCGAGCGGCCGTGCAGCTGGCAGGCCTGCTGACAGACGGCGAGCATCAAGAGTTGCGACGGAACCAGGCGTTGGCAGGACGCTTGACCGGAATCCTCCAGCACGAATTGGCCTCCGGCGGCGTCCGCCAGGACGATGTGACGCTCCAGGTCTTCCTTTGCCGGGCCCTGGGAGAATTGGAATCGGACATTTCGCTTCCCGTTCTCGTGGAGGCCACCGATGCCGCGCACCACAACGATGTTCGCCGCTCGGCCCTGGAAGCAATCGCCGTGCTCGCCGATTCGTTGGGATCGGAGCGAGTTGCGACCGTGCCCGGCCTGGCCGAATCGCTCCTGGCAGCCTCCCACGATACGGGTGCGGCAGTCCGCTCCACGGCGGCCTACGCCCTGGGCGTTCTTGGAGGGGACGCCGCCGAAGATCGGCTCGTCGCGCTGCTGCAGGACAGGGAACGGCTCGTGCGTTACAACGCAGCAACAGGGCTGGCCCGATGGGGCAATGGGGCCGCCGTTGCCGTTCTGCTGGAAATGCTCACCCCTGCCGCCGGCCAGTCGCCACCGGGTCAGCGTGAGGAATTGATACAGCTCAACGCGTTGGAGGCACTGAGACAGTTGACAACGAACAACCCCGATCTGCCGCGGGAGGGGATCCGTGACGCAGTTGCGAAGCTCAACAAAACCACCAATTCACAGGCCGTTCGCGAGAAGATTTCGGAACTGGGACGGCTTTGATCGGGGTCGCGTTATATACGGGCAAGATTTCCGCCTTTGGTCGTGGGAACAAGCAGACCTCTCCAGCAACAGGACGGGAGTTCCACTCATGAATCGTCTCTTTGCCGCCGTGACCTGCATGGCTCTTCTTCTGATAGTGGCCTGTCCTCAAGCGGATGCGAATGCCGATGATATCGAGGTTTCCTACGACCGTTCCGCCGAGGTGGCACGCGTTTTGGTCCCCGTGAAAGACGGGCGCGTTCGGTGGGCGGATCTTCTCCGTGGCATAGCCCGAGCCAGGGGCTTCGACGATCGTGCCTGGGAAGAGACCGAAAGCGAGAGAAGCATCCCCGTAACCGGGGTGCGCGGTCGGGCGTTTCTGGCGGGGATCAATCACCTGTTCGGCCCCGGCGTTCGCCTGGAAATCTCGCTCCACGAAGGAAGTGAAGTCGGAACGGCGGAGTTGACCATGGACCGGCGGGCCCTGCTTGCCACGGAGCGACGACTCAAACAACGCCTGAAGCACGAAGTCCAATTCTTCAGGCCAGGCCAACGACAGTACGGCCTGACATTCGACAACGGATGGGAAGACACGTCGCCGGAAAGAACGATGGTGATTCTCATTCACGGCCTGCAGTCGACCAGCGAGAAGATCGGCGGAGTGCTTCCCGCCGTGCGAAAGCTCGGGCACCCGTGCGCCACCTTCGACTATCCGAACGATCAGCCCCTTGACGCATCGGCAGCCCTACTGGCCGAGGAACTGGCCAGGCTCGCCGCGGATCATCCGGAAAGGAAAGTCACCCTTCTCACCCATTCGATGGGCGGCCTTGTCGCTCGGGCCGTCGTCGAGGACGAGTCGCGAGACCCGGGAAACGTCACTCAACTGATCATGGTGGCTCCGCCCAATCACGGCTCCTTGTTGGCTCATCTCGCCTTTGGTTTTGACTTCCTGGAATATCTTAACGGGGGTCGCGACCGAGGCGCGATCGAACGGTTCTTCGCGGCCATCGAAGACGGCCTGGGTGAGGCGCCCGACGACCTGAAAACCACGTCGCCTTTCCTCGAACGTCTCAATCGTCGGCCGCGAAATCCGAACGTCCGCTACACGATCCTCCTCGGAACGGAGGCCCCCCTCAGCAAAACCTCGCTGGCGGGGCTTCGGAGATCGCTCAAGAAGGCCGGCACTCGCAACCGCTACGTGAGGTTTCTCGGGGCGAAACTCGACACCTACCTGGCAGATCTCGACGAAGTGCTCGAAGGGAAGGGCGACGGCGCGGTGGCCGTGAAACGAGGCCGACTGGAAGGCGTTTCCGATATCGAAATCCTCCCCTTCGATCACCTCGATTTCTCCGGCCCCTGCGACTCGCCCGGCGCAGAACGAATTCGCAATGCCGTCCTCGAGCGACTACGCTGAATAACGGGGAACGATTCTGTGACAGCATCGGGGAAAATCCGAAATCCGAATCTCGAAATCCGAAACAAGCACGAAACTCAAATAACAAATGATCGAAACGGCCAAATCTCCGGGGTGGCTTCCGAGGGACCGCCGCTGGCTCTGGTTGTTCGGTGGTCTAGCGACCATCGTTGGCGTGGTTGCAGTCATGGCGGCCCTGGCTATCACGTTGCTCGACGAAGACTGGCTCAAGCAGCAGCTTGTCGCCAAGGCCCGGGAGATTTTCGAGATTGAACTGGAAATCGATTCGCTCCAGTTCCAACCCTGGCAGGGCAAGGCGGATCTCGACGGAGTGGCTTTTCGGATCGAGAAACCGGACCAGCATATCCACGGCAAGATCGAATCGGTCCACGCGGAATTGGCGATCTGGCCGCTCCTGTTTCGGGATGTTGACGTGCTGAATCTCCGGATCACCGAGCCCCAGGTGGCATTCGTTCTCGATTGCCCCCCGGAGCCCCAACAACGTCCGGCACTCGACCAGGCTGCCGAGAACATCGTGGCCGTGCAGGAGAATTTGCTCGTGCGAATCCTGCGGTCCCTGCTTGAAGCCCTGCATCCGAAGCAAGGCTACGACATCTCCATCGCGCGCCTCGAAATGGCCGGCGGCAAAGTCGATTGCACGGTCCACCGCCCCGGTGTTGAACCCGTCGAGGTTGTGTTCGACAACGTCGCCTACGCGGCCTCCGATCTCCGCCCCAGCCAGCCGGGCTTCGGAACGTGGGGCTACATCGCTCATGCCGACATGAGTGCCGATCTCTCGATAGGCGATGCCCGGATCGGCCTGCAGCACCAGTTCGCTTCCCTGCCGCGAACGATCAAGATCACAGGCCTGGATCTTGCCGAAGTGGATCGCCTTGGCAGCCAGAAGGACGCCATCGTCTTCAAAGATGGGACCTTGGACCTTGTCTATCATGACAAGGGCGATCAGTTCGAGGTTGATGCGCAATTCACGGCGATGAAGTTGGAGAAGAACGACGAGGCCGATCTGCCGGACGTCTTCTTTGTACCCGTCGATCACCTGATTGCCTACGTGGAAGAGAACGACGGCAACCTGGCCCTCCGTTTCAGCCACGACCGCCAGGAGACCGTTCTCAGCAACGACCTGGAATTCCTGATTGCTGAGGCGTGGAGAGGGATGTGGGCCGAACTTCTCAAGCGCTTCCAGGGCGAAGCCGCCGAAACGCTTGAAGATTGGAAGGCGAAGGGCACGGAGAAGCTCCGCAACTTTCTGCGCAACAAGGACTTCTTGAACTAAGGGGACGCCGGTCCGTAGGCCGTTTAGTTGCCAACGGTTGTCCCCGTCGACCGAGCGGGATATGGTTAAGTTTGGGCAATCGTTACTTCTTCATGCCCCATCGTGGAGGATGCCATGAGTTCCATAGCCCGCTTCTCTCTCCCTCAATATGAGCGGATGGTCGAAGCCGGTGTCTTCGCCGGCCCGTTCCACCAACGCGTTGAGTTCATTCGAGGGGAGGTGCGCCAGATGAATCCGATCGGGGTAGAGCATGCGGTCGTTGTGAACTTCCTTACTCGCTGGTCGATTCAGAACACCGATGGGGAGCAAATCGAGTGCGGCATTCAGAACCCGATACGCCTTCCCGACTGCGACAGCTCGCCCCAGCCGGACATCACTTGGTTGGTGAAGAAGCGGTATTCCGAGCATCCCGAGCCGGCCGACGTGCTCCTCCTCATTGAGGTCGCCGACACAAGCCTGCAACTGGACAGTGGCGAGAAGATGGAGCTCTACGCCGAAGCCGCGATTTCGGAGTACTGGGTTGTCGACATCGAGGGACGCGCATTGATTGTCCACCGCAATCCCGGCGCGGATGGATACCGCGACACAAAAATCCTGAGCGGCGCCGACACGATTCACCCGCTGGCGGATCCCGAGGTTAGCTTGACGGTGAACGAGGTGTTCTCTAGGTTGTAGGCTCGGTTCGACGGGGACTGGAAACGCCATCTCTGGGGCCAATCGCACAGCGAGAAAAGCAGATTCAGGGCTTTTATTGCGCCAGGAACATTTGTATACTGTTCTCGTTCTGTAGACCGAGTCGACAGGAGGCCGCTTGGCAACGGCAGCAAGAAGCGTGACCCTGTCGCCGGTTCTGCTTAATCGCGCGTTTCCATCCACGAAGGCGCCTGGCAACGAGATCCTCACATGGCAGCAATGATATCAGCATTTCCGGAAATGGTTCGCGCCTATCCGATGCTGCGGTTCATGGGCAGCAAGTTTCGGCTGCTTCCCTGGCTTCATGAGGTATTGAGTGAGATCGAGTTTCAAACGGCACTGGATGGATTCTCCGGTTCCGGATGCGTTTCCTATCTCATGAAGGCCATGGGCAAGCAAGTCACTTCCAATGACTTCTTGAATTTCAGTGCGACGGTTGCTCGCGCCACAACAGAGAATCCCGGAGTGACGTTGACGCCTGACGAGTTCGCGGCTCTTCTTGTCTACGACTCGCGGCACCGTCGATTCATCGAGCGCACATTCACCGGCATCTTCTTCACTCCAGAGGATCTGCGCTTCATGGATCGCGTGTGGTGGAACGTGCGAAAGCTGGACAACAGCTATAAGCAGGCGATTGCCATTTCGGCAATCGTTCGTTCCTGCGCAAAACGTCAGCCTCGCGGCGTCTTCACGGTTGCAGGTGATCCGGAACGCTACAAGGACGGGCGAAGGGATCTTCGCTTGTCGATTGAGGAGCATTTCCGCGAACAAGTTGAGGTCTATAACCAAGCCGCGTTTGACAACGGCAAACAAAACCTCGCTGTGCATGGCGATGCCTTCGATATGGACCCGTCAGGCTTTGATCTTGTGTATTTCGATCCCCCTTATGTTCCTCGCTCCGACGACAACTGCTACGTGAAACGGTACCATTTCCTCGAAGGTCTCTCGTGCTATTGGGAAGGGCTCGAGATCATGAAAACGAGCCGGGTGAAGAAGGTTCGCAAGTACTACACTCCGTTCTCCTATCGCAGTTCGGCCCAACAGGCTTTTGCGCGTCTCTTCAAGAGGTTTGCGAGTAGCAAGATCGTGTTGTCCTATTCGTCAAACGGGTACCCGAGTCTTGACGTGCTCGTAAACACTATGAAACAATACAAACCCTCCGTGAAGGTCCACGAAAAAGAGCACCGATACCATTTCGGGACACACGGCGCCGCGAAACGCAACGAAGTGACCGAATACCTGATTGTAGGAACGTGAATTGAAACGCTATCATCAGACGCTCGATGAACTCGTGGCCGGCCTGTCGGCAGTCGAAACGTCATGGAGGGATTCGCATTCTACACATGTCATTCAACTGATTGCCGAATTGCCGGACAAAAAGGCCTATGATCCCGAGGATGTGGCGGCGCTCCTTGACGAAGATTTCGCGGCTGGCATAACGGCGATTCGCCTGGTACTCGGCATGTCGAAAGATGAGTTCACGTTGAGCTTGCGTGCGATACTGGAGGGAACCGGGGCATCGCAATATACCAAGGACCGTTCCGCCTTCCTCAATGCCCTCAAGGAAATGGGCGTGCCGGCTGCCCTGACTCATCTGGCGAACACACCTGTGAATTGGCGAGATATTCTGACCGAACGATTGAAGTACGGACGTGGAAGCGCCATCAAGGGACAGAAACGCGGACGCGCTCTGGAGAACTTCACGGAGGAGATCGTCGCGAAGGTCTTTGCCGACGTAGGATACGATCCCCGGTGCCGCTTTGTTGGAGCAAAGAAGCTAAGCACGGAAAAGGCGGACTTCGCAATTCCCTCGAAAGACGACCCAGCTATCCTGATCGAGTGCAAGGCCTACGGCGCAACGGGAAGCAAGCAGACCGATATTCTTGGTGATGTTGAGCGAATTGTCGCGGAGAAGCGAAGCGACACCCATCTACTGCTCGTAGTTGATGGTGCGTCGTGGACGCTCCGCCTGAATGACCTGAGAAAGCTCGTTGAATGGCAGAACGAAGGCCGGATCGCTCGACTCTACACCCAGAGCATGGCAAACGAGTTGGAAGAAGATCTGCGCCAACTTCGAGCGGAGCACTCCCTGGGAAACTAGGCCGACGGCATGACACGGAAGTACGCAGCCTTCGACATTGAGACGGCAGCCGACGTGCCCGAGTCGGCGGGAAGCTGGGCTTCCTATCGGCCCCTGGGGATCACGTGCGCCGCCGTGTACCTCCACGATGAAAGCGAGGCAATGGTCTGGCACGGCAAGAATCCCGACGGCACGCCCGCCGCTCGGATGTCCCAGGCAGAAGCCGGCCAGATGGTCGTGCAGCTTGAGCGTCTGGTCGCCGACGGCTACACGCTTCTTACCTGGAACGGGCTGGGCTTCGACTTCGATATTCTGGCCGAGGAATCCGGCTCGCTGGCCGAGTGCCGCAAGTTGGCCAGTGAGCACGTGGACATGATGTTCCACGTCTTCTGCGATCGCGGCTTTCCGGTCGCCTTGGACAAGGCGGCCCAGGCCCTGGGGATTCCCGGCAAGCCCGAGGGAATGTCGGGCTATCTGGCTCCGCGACTTTGGGCCGAAGGCCGGCACGACACGGTTCTCGACTACGTGGCCGAAGACGTGCGCATTGCCCGCGACATCGCGCTGAAGTGCGAAAAGCAGCGGCGTTTCCGCTGGATCACGGGCCGTGGCAAGCCCTCCTCCATGCCGCTCCCGGACGGATGGCTCACCGTTGCCGAGGCACAGCAGCTGCCGCAACCCGACACGTCCTGGATGTCGAGTCCCATCTCGCGCAAGCGGTTCACCGGCTGGCTTGGCTAACCGCCCGTCAAGAGAACCTCGCCTCTCCCCTACGACGCGTCGTAACTCGTGTGCAGAAGTTCGTGCGACAGCGGGCTGAGCGGCTTGCCCAGAAAGAAACGGGGGTCACACCTCCCTCGCCAAGCAGGGCAGTCGGCTTGTGAAGCCTCAACGAGCCCCCGGCTCAGTGCGCACCAGAAATCGCTTCCACGTCTCGCAGTGGCAGAAAAGCCCCTTTCTTTCAACCGGGTTGCTACCACTTGAGGCCGAACTTGTGGCCTTCCGAGTCCGTCTCCCGTCCGCCCTTGAGTGGTTTCTTCGCCGAACGCTGCACCTTGGTGGCTTTCTGGGCCGGTTCGCCTGGCTCGTCGTCCTTCTTGCCCTTCTGTTCGCCTTCTGGAGCCGGCGTGAGCCCCTTCATGGAGAGACTGATGCGGCGCGAAGCCTTGTCGATCGACTGGACCAGAACATCAACTTCTTCGCCTTCCTTCACTACGTCGCTAACCCGCCAGATCTTCTTGTGGGAAAGTTCCGAAATGTGGACGAGGCCCTCCACGCCGGGTTCGAGCTCAACAAAAGCGCCAAACTCCATCAACTTGGTCACCCGTCCCTTCGCTTCCGTATTGGATGGATAGCGATCTTCCACCTCTTCCCACGGGTCGGGCAGCATGTCGCGGTAGGCCAGGCCGATCCGCCCGGTGGCCGGATCGTACTTCTTGATCTTCACCTTGATGCCCTGGCCCTCGCTCAGCACTTCGCTCGGGTGATTGATTCTTCCGTAGGCCAGCTCGCTGATGTGCAGCAGGCCATCCACGCCGCTGCCCAGCTCAACAAAAGCTCCAAAATCCATCAGTTTCCGCACGGTGCCTTCAAAGACCTGGCCCGGTTCGAGCGAAGCCAGCAGCTCCTTGCGTGCTTCTTCCCGTTCCCGTTCGAGGAACGCGCGGCGGCTGAGCACGAGATTACGGCGGCTTTCGTTGGCTTCCGTGACCACGCAACGGAACTTCTCGCCCACGAATTCCTCAATATTCTCCACGCGATACAAGGCGATCTGGCTGATGGGGATGAAGCCCCGGATGTGGTTGACTTCGCATTCGAGCCCGCCCGTGTTGTGCCCGGTGATCATGGCCTCGACCACCATGCCCTCGTCCAGGTCGCCCCAGTCCTCGATAGAAGCCGCCCCGTGAGGCAACGAGAGTTCATAGAGTCCGTCTTCCCGATTGAAGCGGACCACTCGCACTTCAACCTCGGCGCCGATTTCGGGGATGTTCTCTTCAAACTGCCTGACGGGTACGATGCCCTGTTCGCGACCGCCCAGTTCGACGAAGGCATCATCGCTGCGAATCATCACAATGCGGCCCTTCATGCGGGTGTCGGGCTCGATCATCGTCTGCTTGGTCACCGAGTCGCCTTCAGCAATCAGGGATTCCAACTCGATGCCTTCCAAGGCGGCCTCAAACTCTTCTTCCAGGTCGGCCGAGAGTTTCCCCCGTATATTGGGGGGCGGAAAGTGCTTGGCAGGCGCCGACTCTTCAATCACCGGTGCAGGCGACTGCGGCGCCACAGGGGCCTCCGGCACTGGGGGCGCTACCTGCTCTGGGATGGGAGCGGCGGTCGCCGCTGGCTCGGGAGCCTCGACGGCTGACTCAACAACAGGAGGGGCGGAAGCCGGCTCCGCTTGAGACGATTCCGGTTCTGGCGGAGCGGCCGCAGGAGGCGCCTCGGCAGGCGTCTCTTCCGCGGGCTTCGTCTCGGCCACCGGTTGCCAGTCCCGTTTGGGCTTGGGACGATAGGCATCCGGATTCCGCTGGGAACCGATGAGGATCTTGCGCCGCTCGGAACCGTTCTCCGAGGTTTGCGGTTCGGTCTCGGCCGCCTTGCTCTCTTCGGCTTGGGGCTCGGGCTGGTCTTCCAGACGATCGTTGGCGTCGCTGGTCATCGAATCGGTCTCTCGCTTCCACGGTATCCTGGGCAAGTGCCTGGGGGCACCCAACAAACCTCCTATTCTAGCAAGACGCGATGGACGCGACCAAGCCCCCAGAGGCTCGAACCGTCCCCCTTATTGCCCCTTCTTGCGAGGTAGGGAAGACTGGGAGGGTTGTGCGGGCTACGGACGAACAAGAACCCCTGGACTGCCGACTGCGAGAAACCGAATCAGCATCGCCGCCGGGAGGACGAACAGCAGAATCCAACCGCCGATGGAGATCATGATGGGAGGTGTGGGATGAGTGATCCGCGAACCTGTAAAGTTCCCCATCCCGTGGGGAAACCAGACGCAGAACAAGGGCAGGATGCATGCGCCCAACATCTGCAGTGCGCAAACTGCCCCGAGGAACAGATAGCACGCTTCCGCGTACAGAAGCACTAGGGTCAAGGAAGCGATTCGCGCCGGTGTCCAGAAATCCTCGGTGGGTTCCATGGTGCAGATCTTCCGTGGCCCGTTCAGTAGATCTCGATACTCTTGACCATCGCACCACCGGAGCTTTGGGCGCCATAGAGACAGCGATCGGCCGATTCGAGCATCAGGTTCGGATCGAAGTTGACCGGCGGAAGCGACACGCTGGCGACTCCCACGCTGACACTGACCGGTGGGCCGCCTATTGCGGCCTGGGCACGGACGGTCTGGATCAGCGACTGTCCGATGTGGACGGCCGTCTGGCGTTCGCAGTCGGAGAGGAGGACCAGGAAACCGACCTCGCCGTAGGGCAGGCAGGCTCGTTGCGGGTGTTCGACGTCGCGGCAGTCCTGGGCGATCCGGTTTCGCGCCTCGAGAAACCCTTGCCGTCCAAGGGTGAGGGCGAGCGATTCCGGCTCGTTCATCTGCACGAGCATCAAGCTCATGGGACACCGTGCCTGACGGCACGCCGCCGCCGCCGTTGCCACATAAGCGGCGAGGCGTGCGGGGGCAATCGTCGTTGCGGTGGATTGCCTTTGGGCGGCCACGTCCACCGTGTTGGCATGGCCCGTAGGAGAAACAGTTTCCGGGGCGGAAGCGGCCGGGGACGCCACATCGGACACGTTGGCGGCGGCCTGTGCCAGCGATGCCAGGATGTCGGCCATGGGCGTGTTCTGGGCCCCCGTGTTCGCGCTGGCCGCTGCCAGATCGCCGGCCACTTCCTCGGCCACGTTCGCCAGACGCGCGTGCGCCTGGGCAAGCAGTTCACTGTAGTCCGTGCCACCTGCCACGTCCACGCTCAGCGTGTCCGCAAGTTGCAGGACTTTCTCTTCCAGTCCCGCCACCAGTTCCTCGACGGCAGTCCGGTTCATCCCGCACGCGGCATGCCCCTCTTCCAGCAGCATGGACAAGGCCTCGGGTCGATTGTCGGCAAGGAGCCGAGCCACCAGTTCCGCCAGCCGCAGAATCTGACGCATGGCCGTGATCGATGGGGCTTCGTCGTCCGACGGTTTCTCGGAGACCGACACGACCTGGACAAGCGATGTCGGCAGTTTCCAGTGGCGAAGCAACTGGGCCGTGAGTTGGGTGTGCTCGAACCCGAGCGACTGCCGTTCCAGGTCAGCGATCTCGGCGCGGTGGTCGGTGGCCTGTTCCAGGAATCGGACATAGGGTTCGCCAAGTTCCTGAATCAGCAACAGGGCCCCAAGGTCTTGCAGAAGGCCTGCAATGAAGGGCTCGTCGCCGGCTCGCCGCCAGAGTTTCTCCGCGATTTCCCGCGAGGCGACGGCTTTAACGAGCGTGTGCCGCCAGTAATGCAGCAGGACGTCCCCCACGATTCCTTCGAACAAGCCCGCGGGAAGGCTGAACCCCAACACCAGCAGTTTGAGCGGCTTGGTGCCTAGCAGGGCAAGTGCCTGGTTCAGGTCCGAGACCTCTCGGCACAGGCCATAAACCGAGCTGTTGACCACGCGGAGGACCTTGCTGGTCAGGGCAGGGTCGGCTTCGAGGCATTGTTTCAAGGCAAGCGTATCGACCTTGGAACTTTCGGTCAGTTCCAGGACTTGCATGGCTACCGCCGGCAGACTGAGGAGTCGGCAAGCTTTCGTCGCGATTCGATCGAGTGTCTCGTTCATGGCTGTGCTTGAAATCGGTGATTGAGGCCTCGTCCGCCGCCGATCTCATCGGCTTGGAGCCAGAGGGTTTGGCCGATCAGTTCTTTCCCGTTGGCAAGCCGGAATCGCTGCACGTCCCGGCCGTGCCCCAAGTCGAGGATATCCAGTTTCTGACGTCGTCGATGCGGCACATAGAGGTAGCAGTGGAAACTGACGGGTTCGTCCGTGTCGTTGATGAAATGCTGTTCCACTTCGAGTTCGCCTTCCGCGTTCAGGCGGGTCTGGACTTCGACACGAATTCCGCCCAGGCCGACATCCATGCGACGGTAGACGCTGAATCGGATCGGACGCTGGTCGTGGATTTCGAAATCGCAGCGCACGTCGTGGCCCCCGCTCGTGGCATCGTAGGGCAGGAAGATGTCGAAACTCTGGTGCTGCATCTCGCCGGACTCGAAGCGGAACGACGACTCCGGCGGGCTTACCTTCCAGACTGGGGGCGTCACCAGCTGGGCCGTGACCGAAACGGCATGATCGAAGGTGTTATGGACCCGGAACCCGTTCCCGTAGCGGTGCCCAAAGATGCTGGGAATCTGAGGCTCGTCGAAGGCAAATTCCTGCCGCCAACGAACAACGGCCGGGTTGAGACCCGTTACGAAAGAGGGAATCTTGCCCACCTGGAGAACCTGGCGATGGTGGTCGGAACCAGGGGTCGTCTCGACGCCCCAAAGGTCCGTGTGGCGAATCTCGTCGCCCAAATAGAGCACTTCCTCGGTCGGCTCATCGTTCCAGACCACCATCACGGCGTCACTATCGCGCATGAAGATGCGATTCTGGCTTCCACCCGGCAGTTGGATGCTGCCCGCGTATTTTGCCGAAGAGAGCACGAGGGCGGTCGTCCGCCAGGGGAGGAACAACTCGGCAGGCCCGCCGTCTTCACGCAGCAAACCTCGTTGGTCATCGATCGGATGGGGAACGAAGACTCCCTCTGCTCCGTAGATCTTAGCCGCGATCATGCGGTGGACGAGATCGAGGATGCGAGTTTCTTCGGAATACTCGTCCTTGGGAAGCGGTCCGAGGGCGATCCACCGTTGCACCTTGGGACGCTCTGCTGCCTGGAGATAGACAGGCAACTCGTCCTGGGTTAGCGGGGTGGTGCTGGAAAGGGTCAGAAACTGCCAGGGAGGAACCTCGGCAACCGGAAGCTCGTGGAGCCAACTCCAACCGAAGCCCACATTCACTCCATAGCCCGCCTCGTCCAGCCTGGCCTTGAGCGACGACGCCTTTTCGGCCAGGTTCGGATAGTCAACGAACCCCGTGTCATCGTCCGCTCCGATCTGCCACCATCGGACTTGGTTGGCCATGCGGATCAGTGTGGGCTTCACCGTCGGATACCAGGCCTTTTCGGCAGCGCTGAAGACGACGGCTGCCGAGAGGGGTTCCACGTCGGTGAATTGTTTCAGGACCGCCGGCGGCGGATCGCTCAACAGTCCCACGATCTGCACCCCGTGCATCGAGAGACGCTCGCCGAAGCGGATCAGGTCCTGGACCTTCTCCTCGTCGACGTTCTCTCCGAACCACAGGGGAAACTTGATCCAGCCGATTCCGGCTTGGGTGACAACCTTGCTGAGATCAAACAACTCGAGCGGTCTACCGCAATTCGGCAGGCTCCAGCCGAATTCGCCTCCCGGCAATTCGGGCTGCGGAACGATGACGGCAGCCGTAGCGTCCTGCAGATGAACCGGCCCGTCGTGCCCTTTCAACTCGGCCCGCATTCGATAAAAGCCCGGCCCCGCCACCGGCGGCTCCCACTGAACCGTGCCCACGAGAACCGGAGGGCTCTTCGTTTCTGAATCCAACGAAAGGGAGTAGCTCCCCGGCGCCGTGGTCGTCTCCAGCGGACGCTCCACTTCGGCAAGACGGTTCCCTAAAGCGTCCTCCAGAAGCAGCTTGACGTCCTGGGAACTGTTGGTGATTCCCGAGACACGGCAATTCACCGCCATTTCACTGGGGTCGGTGAACAGATGGTGCGCATTCTGCATCCCCAGCGAGATCCTCGGCAGATGCGTCAATTGGATCTCGTCGAACCGTACGGCCCCCTTCAGGTCCGCAGCTTTGCCTGGGTGCACGTGCAGGCCCAGCACTGCCAGACGCGTCGTGTCGTTCTTCGGCTCGATCGGACCCAGGCTCAGCGTTGTCCAGCCGGAACGGTGCCCGATTGGATCGGAGCGGTAGGTTTCAAGCCGCTCGCTTTTTTCGTCCAGGAGCGTCAGCGAAAGATGGGCCTGGTCATTTTCAATCCCACTCGTGTCGACGGCGCCCTGAAGAACGTAGCTGTGCAGCGGGGTAATGCGAATGGGAGGCGTGTAAGCAACTGCCGCGCCCCCATCCAGGTCGATCTGGAGACACCTCCCGGCCGAGAGGGCCCCTTCGGCCTGGACAATCTTGACGGAGATATATTCCGGATACCCCTTCCCTCGCCGCCGAGACCACCCGTCCGGCCATTCGTCGTAGTTCTGATCCCACGATTCGTCGAAGCTGCAATGAAATAGTACGGGCGCATCCGCGTCGCCATTGGGCGCCGTCGGGGCCAATGCTAAAATAAGCAAATTAAGAAGAATCTTGATCATCGAAGTATCCGGAACGCCATGACACCGGGGCTTCCTCGGCTACTATCGTCTACGCTTTCCGCAAACTCGACCCCCTTTGCCTGAGCCACTACGATCGGAAGGAACACTGCGTGCCGCAGATCAAAATCGGAATAGAACTGGCTGGCCTGGGACTGCCGGCAAAACAGGCCCTCAAGGCAGCGGCCGATCTGGGGGCCGACGCGGTGGAACTCGACGCCCGCGGCGAGTTCGCCCCGCGCAACCTGTCCGAGACGGGGCTGCGCCAGTTGAAGAAGATTCTGGCCGATCTTCGGCTGCGTGTGGCGGCTGTCACGTTTCATACCCGGCGAGGCTACGACACCCCCGCCGATCTGGATGCCCGGGTGGAAGCGACGAAGGCCGCCATGGGAATGGCCGCCCAACTCGGCGCCGGCGCTGTCGTGAACCATGTAGGACGAGTCTCGGTTGGCGACGAAGCCAACCCCGCCCCCCTCCTGGTCGAGGTTCTCACCGATTTGGCCCACTACGGGAACTACGTGGGGGCCATGCTGGCCGCGGAAACCGGTACCGAATCCGGCCCGGAACTCGCCCGACTGATGGCTTGCCTGCCCGAAGGGACAATTGGCGTCGATTTGAATCCCGGCAACCTTGCCGCTGGCGGTTTCTCCCCGAGCGAGGCCGTTGAGGCCCTGGGGCACAGGATTCTCCACGTTCATGCCACCGACGGGGTCTGCGATCTGGCGGCCCGCCGGGGGGAGCAAGTCGCCCTGGGAGCCGGTTCCACCGATTTCCCCACACTCCTCGCCATGCTCCATGAATACGGATATCGAGGCTATTTCACGATTCGCCCTCACGGATCGGGGGATCTCCGCAGCGCTGCTGCCAACGCCGTGGACTACCTGCGCAAGCTCTGAACCGCGAAGTTCATCGGGCCCCCCTCCATTGGCTGCAAACGGAACGAATCGCTCTTGGGAACCGTACTCGGTTGACGTGGGATTTCAAGTTCCCTGCACCCGCTAGATCCGTTATATTCGCATAGAGGGATACCCGTCTTCCGGGTGACCAAGCCAATGCCGGCCCAATTGATTGCGATCGCCGGTGGTTTTGGGGCAAGCAACGGGGGTCTTCTGCGAATAGAAGAGGCCCCCTCACCCCGAACAACTTGAGGAACGTCCCCCTTGAGAGTGTCGTTCTGTTAGTCTTTACAAAGCTTCGCGACCAACGGGAGCAGGCCACTTCAGCCGAGCGGTAGCTCGTATTGGTTGGCGGCCCTGCCGCCCCTGCTTTGGGATTGGTTCACATGGCAAAATCGAAGAAGTCCCCGAAGGTCCGAAAGATCGCTCCGAAACGTCCGGAGAGCGGACCACGGCAGCAGGTTCCCGCCAAAGGGGCCTCCTCATCTGGAGGGGGACTCTTCTCTCCAGACTCGATTCGAGAAACCATCGAATCGGTGGTGATTGCCTTCATCCTGGCATTTCTTTTCCGTACCTTCGAGGCGGAAGCGTTCGTGATCCCCACGGGGTCCATGGCGCCCACCCTCATGGGACGCCACAAGGACGTGGAGTGCCCCGAATGCGGCTTCTTCTACCGGGTCACCGCAAGCCAGGAAGTCGACTCCGAAACAAACCGCCTCACCGGCGTGTGGACCGTAGGAGGCACGTGTCCCATGTGCCGCTTCCCGGCCAAGATCGGCGACGAAAACCCCCAGGGCAAGCGATACAAATCGTATAGCGGCGACCGGATCCTGGTGGAAAAGTTTCCCTTTCAGTTCCGCGATCCCGAGCGGTTCGAAGTCTGCGTCTTTAAATTTCCCGGCGGTCCGAAAACGAACTACATCAAACGGATATGCGGGCTGCCCAACGAAACGCTGTGTATCCGCCATGGCGACCTCTTTGTGAGGCCCATCGGGGCGCCGAAGGAAGAGGAGACGATCGCCCGCAAGAAGGACCCAAAGAAACTGCTCGCGATCCTCCAGCCCGTCTACGACACAAACTACATTTCTCCTACGCTCATCGCGGCTGGATTCCCTCAGCGTTGGATTAACGGGGACGGAGCTCTTTTGACAGCCCCCGACGCGTGGAATTCGGAAGACCACAAGAGTTTTCGGATCGATGGGCAGGGGACGGAAGACGTCTGGTTGCGTTACCAGCACGTGGTGCCCAACGAAACGGACTGGATGTATCTCAAGGAAGGCACGGCCCCCTCGAGCTTCCCGAAAAGCCAATTGATCTCCGATTTCACGGCCTACAACACGAAGACCACCTCGAGGCACCAGGTAGGCTGCCCCTTGAGCGGTCTGGGGGTCCATTGGGTGGGCGATCTGGTTCTCGAGTGCGATACGACGATTACGAGCCCGTCGGGACAGATCCTGCTGGAACTCGTCGAGGGCGGGCGACGGTTTCTCTGCACCCTCGACGTGGCGACCGGCGTGGCGTCTCTGTCCATCGACGGCCAGTCCAGCCTCGGCACCCCGAAGGCCGAAACAGGCCTGCACGGGGGCGGCCGCCATCACCTGCGGTTTGCCAACGTGGACGACCAGTTGCAGCTCTGGGTGGATCAGAAGGAAATTGCCTTTGACGCGCCGACCACCTACGCCCCCCTCGGAAACGTCGTTCCCACGCAGGCCGATCTTCAGCCCGCCGGGATTGCCTCGCGCGGTGCGGCGATGGAAGTCCATCGGATTCGATTGCTGCGCGATCTGTACTACATTGCGGACGACTCCTCCGCCAGGGGTTATCCCCTGTCCGACTACCAACTCCGTAACGCCTACGGCGGGCCGCCGGATGAAAAGGACGTACGAGAGTTCCTTTCAGATCCCGATCTCTGGTTCGAGTTCGCCAATTTCCAGGAGGTCGAGTTCCCCTTGGAGGAGGACGAGTTTCTCGCCCTGGGCGATAACAGTGGGGAGAGCAAGGACAGTCGCCTCTGGAGAAGCGAAGATGGGGTCGGCCCGCAAGTCCCCCGCGACCTGCTCATCGGAAAGGCCTTGTTTATCTACTGGCCACACTCGGAAGATCGCATTCCCGGGACGAGTATTCCCTTTCCTTTCTTCCCAAATTTCAAACGCATGTGGGTAATACGCTAGAGGCAGTTGTCAGTTGATAGGGTTCAGGGTTCAGGGTTCAGGAACGCTGCCTCACCCGACCCCTGAACCCTGACAACTAACAACTGGAAACGGAGTTCCTCGAACATGACCGTTCAGAACAGTCTGGCTTTTGATGAACATGGACGTACGGCCGTACGGGGCGACCTGGAGCCGATCCTGGAAGCCAAGGGCCTCGTCAAGATCTATGGCAAGCGGCGCGTCGTCGACGGGGTGGATTTCGAGGTGTACCCCGGCGAGATCGTGGGACTGCTCGGGCCGAACGGGGCCGGCAAGACCACCAGCTTCCGCATGACCTGCGGCATGATCGAGCCCAACGCCGGCGAGGTTCGTCTGGGCGGCGTGGACGTGACGGATTGGCCCATGTATCGCCGCGCTCGCGACGGCGGCATGGGATACCTGGCTCAGGAAGCGAGCGTGTTTCGCAAGCTCACCGTCCGCGACAATCTGCTCGGCGTGATGGAAATGCTCAAGATGAGCCGCCGTGAGCGTCTGGCGCGGTGCAAAACGCTCCTGGAGCAGTTCAACATCACCCACCTGCGCAAGAGCAAGGCCATGTCCCTCTCCGGCGGTGAGCGACGCCGCCTGGAGATCGCCCGGGCCCTGGTTTCCGACCCCAAAATCATCCTTCTCGACGAACCGTTCACCGGCATCGACCCGGTCACGATCGACAGCATCCAGGAGATCATCCGCCAGCTTCGCCGCGACGGAATCTCCATTCTCATCACCGACCACCAGGTCCGCGAGACCCTGCAGATCACCGACCGCAGCTACGTGATTCGCCAGGGCAAGGTCCTCTGCCACGGAAAGCCCGACGAGGTGCTCGCCAACGAGGAGGCGAGGAAGTACTACTTCGGCGAAGACATGGACCTGGGCAAGTCCTCCACGCCGCCGCCTCCCCATATTTCGGACAAGCCCCGCGTGGAACGTTCCCAAGCCCCTGTGGAACGTTCCAAGGAAATTCGTCCGCCCTTGGATTGAACGTTGTCATTCGCGCCGGAGGAAGACGTTTCCACATGATCACGCGTTGGGGCTGAGCCCCAAGACCGTTCTGTCTCCATGGAGAAAGGCAGCATGTGCAGATGGTGTTGGCTGATCAGTATTTCGGTGTTTCTCTCAGTATGCGGCTGTTCAGCCCCCGGCAGGCAAGCCGGCGGAATCGGCGGTAATCTCGACAGCGAGATTGAGTGGTTTGGAGAGTACTCCGTCTTGGACGAGGCACGCCTGCGGGCGCGGGCCAGCGAAAAGGAACCTCCTGCCTTTCAGCAAGCACAAGGGGCGAACAGTGCATCTGTCGGGACGGATCTCAACACTGCCGGCCCGCAAGAATGAGTCCCCAACAAGTGCCAGTCATCAATCGGCGGCCCCGCTTCTTCTTCGGGGCGTGGATACTCCTCGTCACCGCCTGCTCGCTCGTGTGGGGGGACGAATCGCCGTCCTATGAGGAGACGGTGTTCATCGCCTTTCGCGCCAGCCCCAGGACGGCAATCCCGTCTTCCGGCCAGCGTTTGCCGTGATCTTCCCTTGGGGGTATGCCATGTCGAGAGCTTCCAAGCCATCCCTGAACTACGAACAGTGGCGAGACGATGTGTTTGGGCAGCCGCCCGAGGTCGATGCGATCAAAGCCGAGTTTCGGCAAGAAACCTGCGACCTGCCCTACGCCGAGGTGTTCGATTACATCGATCGAGCTCTGGTCGACCCTGTGATTCACGAGCGTTATGCATCATCGCAGATCGGAACCGGGTTGCAGCTTATCTACACCCCCGGATGCAGCGACTGGGGATTGTGCTACACGAAAGAGAGCGACGAACAACGCAGAATTGTGGGGATCCGGAATCTCCGAAATCTGTACTCCAATTACTTCCAACGCCATTGTGTGGCGCCAGTTCAGCGTGTGGGCTACGACCTGAGTGACGGGACGATCAGCTACGTGTGCTACATGTTCTGGGATGATTTCCTTCTCTACCCCGGCGCCGGGACGCCCGCAATGATCGACGCAGCCGTCACCGTCATGGAAGGAGCCCTGCAATCCCGCAACGAACAGTGCCTCGTATCCGCCATCCATGGTCTGGGCCACTGGCGCCCCGACGTCTCGCGAGCGGGCCAGATTCTGATGCAGTGGCTTCGTACCCCAACCACGACAAACAAGAACATCCTCGACTATGCGGAACAGGCCGCGAGCAGTTGGGTACTCTGAAGCCGTGTCGTGGAGTTGTCAATGTTGTCGTACATGATCCTCCTTCGCCAAGTTGCCTGAGCGTCACGTCTGATCCACCCGCGGCTCGATCTTCGGCAGGCTGGCCGTGTCGACGATGGCGCCCGCTTCGCGGAGACGTTGGCGGAGACGAGGGACGTCGACCTTCGTGAAGGGGATGTTGCCGGCCACGACGTCGCGAGCGGCCATGCCGGCCGCTTCGCCCATGGCCATGCAGGGGGCCATCACGCGAACCGGGCCGAGGACCTGGCGTTCCACGCAGACGGCCCGTCCCGGACAGATGAGGTTTTCGATCGGGCGGGGGATCATCACCTGGAAGCGGAGCGGCGTGCTCAGTCCCTTTTTGACTTTGTACTTGTAACCAGCACGACTGTCATCGGCGAAGGGCTGCACGCTCGGCCTGTTCACGTCGGGCAGGTCCCAGCCGTACATGCTGAAGCCGATCGTGTCGGCGAATTCTTCGCCCCGGAAGAGATCTTCGACCGTCATGATCGAATCGGCCACGATCCGACGCGTTTCCCGCACGCCCAATAAAGGAGCCACCGTCTTGAGCTGGGCCGCTTCGAAGCCGGGAATGTGCTCGCGAAGGATGCGGAACAGCTTTTCCGCTTCCAGCCGGCCGCGGACCATCCCCTCGCTCACCGAGCGGCCGTCCGTGCCGTCGACGCCCACCAGGCGGATCGTGTTCACGTAGAACGTGTCGGGCTCGGTCAACTGGGTGCAGATGAAGATGTCGTAGGGAAACGTCCAGATGCCCCGCTCGCGAAGCTCCTTGATCTTCTCCCGCAGCTTGGGATCCCGCTGGTCTTCGATGTAGCGGGTGAGCTTTTTCTTATCGACGTGGCTCACGTGGAATTCGAGGGTGGCGGGGGTCATGAGGTGGTCTTCCTCGCGACCTTTCACATACTCGCAGCCGCTTCGGGCGGCCATGTCGGCGTCGCCCGTGGCGTCGATCACGGCCCGGGCGGGAACGGCCGCCAGCCCGCTCTTGTTGGAAATGACCACGTGGGTGATTCGGCCATTGGAAGTGGCGACGTCGACGGCCTGGGTGAGCAGGAGCACATCGGCGCCGGCCCACTGCATCTTTTCGTCGAGGTAGCGGGCAACACCGTAGGGATCCAGCGGCACGCCGTGGATGAACCAGTTGAGCCAGCCGTAGGGATGATACTTTTCGGCCGGGTCCAATTGGGGCAGGACGGCGCAGCCTCGCGCGGCGGCCTCGGTGGCGATCTCGCGGAACAGGCCGGCCACGACCCATTGGCCCTTCTGGTTGCGCCCGCCGAGCCACTGGGAGACGAGGCCCGAGGTGGCCATGCCGCCAAGCTGGCCCTGGCCCTCGACGATCAGGACCGAGAGTCCTTCCCGCCGCGCCGCCAGGGCGGCCGCACAGCCGGCCGGCCCGCCGCCGCAGACAATCACGTCGTAGCCTCGCTCGACGGGAATGGAACGCTCAAAGCGAAGTTCCCCCGTCGCGGCGTCGGTTTCATCGGCTGAAGCGGCCTGCGTTCCAAGAAAGAGTCCCGGAGTGGCAGCCAGTCCGAGTTGCTTGATGAAGGTGCGTCTTGATTCGTGCGACATGATGGTCAGGGTCCGTTCTGCGAGTCAGTCAATTGCCGCCAGTTTAAGGGAAACCGCTCATGAACGCTAATGGCCGCTAATAGGTGGGAGCGGAGTGGGGGATGGGGAGCTTTCTGCGAGTGAAGTTGGGTTGAACACCACGGAGGGCGCCGAGAACACGGAAAAGAAGCGAGATCCATGGCCTAACAGGTCGCGTGACCAAGTGCTAGAATTCGACTTGCGATGGTTGTCTGCCGGCCTTGAACTGCCCTTTGTGCGAGTCCCCCATGCGCAACGACAAACTCATTCTCGACATCCGTTACTTCGAGAGCGACACGCCAAACGTGGACGGCTTCCATCCGGCTGACCTGGGCAAACTCCTCACGCTTCCACGCAAGTCGAGTGCGCTCACGGGCGCGAGAATTGCCCGGAAGTTGCGAGAACTCGGGTTCACGACGGGCGTATTCGACCATGTGTACATCAATTTCAGCACGGCGGCGGCATCGGGCGAAGTGTCGTTCGCGAACAGGTCCGAAGATCGCTATCACGCGTGGTATCGGTATGTCGATGTGGGCGTGAAGAAGATGCAGATCAACAGGTTCTCGACAAAGCGGAAGCAAGCCTGGCTGGAGGCCGTTACACTGCAAGTTATGACGTTTCTTGCAGGGAAGAGCAAAGAACAACTCGCAATCGTCGACGAGGTCTGCAAGCAGTTGACAATTCACGGGGACGCCTTGCCCATTGTCCACAAGATCAAGGAAACAAAGACCTACTCAGTGATTGTGTCTTATCAAATCGCTCCAGAAATGAAGCAGTCAACCGCTTGGGTCGAATACGTCGACAGAAAGACGGGCCAGCGCCGCCTGGGCTGCTTTGCAAAACTCGAATTCTACGAAGATATCTTCTTCCTGGTCTCATCCGTTGTCGTTGCGAGGGGAACAATCGTGTTCAAACCAAGGTCGTCCTTCAAAGCCGACCTCTACAACAAACGCTACAAGGTGCCGATTACAATTGACATCGACGACCTGCCCATTGCGTAGGGAGATGGTGGACGTGGGAGGTTGAACCGCTAATAGGCGCTACTGGACGCTAAGATGAGGGAGGGGTGTAGAACGCCTTCGGCGTACAGATTGACGGGCGGGCATGAACCCGGCGTGCGCTGCGCGACGCCGGGCTGAGGAGTTCAACGCCTTCGGCGTAGGGGAGGTATGGGGTTGTTCCTTCGGGGCGGACGGGAGGAAATGGGAAGCGAGTGACGGGGTGAAGTCCCCCTCCCCGGCCCTCCCCTTCGCTCGCAAGACGCGCTGGGGAGGGAGTGGCCCTTACAGGGCTGGTTGGTCTACGCGACTGGCGAGCCGGGGCGTCTCCTGCCCACGAGCTTCTCTGCCGGCTGTAATGCCGCTACGCGGCATGGGGCTCGTGGCTTTGATTCCGTGGGTTCCGCTGCGCTCCACCCACGGCTATTCACGTTGTGCCGCTACGCGGCAGCCAGGGTCGATGTCGATTGTGTTGGCAGCGCTAAGGGGCGGCGGCTGGCTGGAGCTGCAGGAGGTGGTCGATGATCGATTGGCGGACGAGGGCGGGGTTGTCGTTTTCGATTGTCTCGCCGGTTTTCAAGTCGCCCAGGATATCCGCCGCGGCGGCGGCCTGGGTGCGGAGGCGCGCGTCGGTTGAGTTGCGGGCGGTTTCGACGGCGGCGGCGAGGGTGGTGACGTAGCGAACGTCGTCCACGGCTTCGCGATAGCCTTCCCAGGCGATCGTGTCGATGACGCCGTCGACGGTCGGATAGGCGATCGTGTGGGCCCGGAAGATCGGGTGGTCGAAATCGTTCCACGTGGCGCCGAAGGTGTGTTGGTAGGCGTTGGTGGCGGCGCCGTCGTAGTCGAATTTCCAGAGCAGGAGCCCGAAGTTGCGGCGGTAGACCAGCGGGTTCTCAACGCCGGTCTGGGGATTGTTGTAGCAGAAGATCTTGTGCCCCAGGGCGTGCCAGCGGGCGACCTCGTCTCGATTGGGCCAGCCCGCGCGGACGTGCATGTCCTGGATGTCGGCCATCATCTCCAGGTTGTCGCCCCAACCCGCCACAAAGATCTTGCCGCCCGCGGCGCGAACGGCCGTCCAGGCGGCACGTTGCGACGCGAGTTCCTCCCCGCGGCGTTCGTCCATGCCGTAGAAGTACACAGTCTCGGTTCCGTAGGGTTTTGTGAACTCGAGGATATCGCGGACGTTGTGCTCGATGGCCGCGAGGGATTCGGGGTCGGTGGGATTGCCGATGGGGATGGTGCTCTTCAGATAGAGGGTGCGGTTGTCCATGCCCACGTCGCGACGGATCTCGAGGACCTCGCCGAGCATTTCCTTGGGGATGCTGTAATGCTGGCAGTTCGTCAGCCCGTGGGCGACCATGTTGGCCAGTTCCGCGCGGAATTGCTCGCGGCTCTTGAGCCACGAGCCGATGGTCCCCTTGCCGCTCGGGTCGAGCCGGCCGTGGTAGTCCATGCTCGACGTGTAGCAGGGCGGCAGCAGATCGAAGGGCAGCACGTCGACCACCAAGGGAAGCGTGTGCACGCTCTCTTCCGGCGTGCTCAAGGTGACCGTGCCGCGATAGGTGCCTCCAGCGGCGTCCTCCGGCACGTGGACGGTGAGCCAGAACTGCTTGCTGGTTTCCGCTGGAATATCCAGCGGCAGCAGGACCGGACTGTCGCGAACGGGGAACTTCTCGACGGGCAGGCTTCGCGCGCCGGCGACTTCCGTCGGATCGCTGATCCACTCGTAGCGCTCGCCGTCGGGGAAGGCCAGCTTGACATAGTTCTCCTGTTTCTCGTCGTCGACCTTGATCAGCTTGTCGTCGTGGAGGAGCAACTCGGGGGTGAGGATTCGGTGGGACTTGTCCTGGCGAACGCCGACCCAGGCGGTGCCGGCCTGGTACCAGCACTTGACCGAGCGAACGTCGACCCGGGTGCCCGGGATCGCGCCTTGGTCGCCGCGCAGGTCGCTAACCGTCACGCTCAACTCGTCGATGTCTTCAAGAGCCGAGACGACGAACGAGGCGGGTTCGTACTCGCCCCGGGCGGCCGTAACGGTGAGCTGGTCGGCAGGCGTGCCGAGCACGCAGACTTCGTGCGGCAGGATCCGCTTGGTGGAGATGGGCGGCGTGACGTAGAGGACGGCTTGGCGTCCTTCTTTCTCTGCCGCTTGGATCGCGCGGATGTTCACGGCCGAGCCGGCCAGATGTTCCAGGAAGGAATCGATCTGCTGCTGGTCTTGTCTCCGGATCTCGCCTTGCTTGTTGGTCTTCGCAACCAGGGTCTCCAGTTCGGCCGTCCGGGCGAGCAGTTTCGTCCGGGTTTGTTCGGCCAGGGGCGGCAGGTTCTGAAGTGTGGAAAGCTCTTGTTTGCCTTGGCGGAGCGCCGATTGCCAGTGGGAAACCTTTTCATCGAGCCGCGTGCGGTAGGCGGCCCAGCGGCGGTCGGTTTCCTTGCCGTAATCCTCGTCGGACGGCACATTGCCTTTGAGTTCGAGGTCGTCCACGTAGAGCACGACTCGCTGGCCGGCCTCGGCGCGAATGTCGATGATGACCCGTTCGACGACGGGACCGACATTTTCGCCCGCGAGGCCCCAGTTGTCGCGGCCGACGATCAGGTTGGCCTTTTCCAGTCCGCGAGGGGCGAGAAGGTCGGTGTAGTGTTTCCACTGGCCATCGGTGGTGGAAACCTGGGCGCCCCAAGCGGTGCAGCCGCCGTGGCGGGTGGGCGGCAGGGCAAAGCTCACGCCGAGGGTGGCCCGGGCGGTCGTTTCTTCGCCCAGGAGCAGGTAACCGGAAAACTTCAGGTCGCCGGCCGCAGGCGCCTTGTGGGCGAGCGGGATCTGCCAGAGGAAGCGGGAGGGCTCGTCGAACGTAACGTCGAGTTTGAAGGCCTTCTTTCCCGAGCGGGCCAATTCGTCAGTGACGCCCTTGAACCGGACGGTGTATTTCTTCTCGTAGCTCGTCCAGAAGCGGACCGGATCGTCGCCCTTTTCAAAGCCCTCCGACCAGTGGAAGGCCCTAGTGGTGTCGGCAGACTGAACTGACGCGGCCAGCGACAGCAGTATGAGCAACGGTGCGACACATTTTGCGAACATAGCATTTCTCGCAGAGTTCTCCCTCCCCAGCGAGCGCAGCGAGTGAGGGGGAGGGTGAAGTTCACTTCTGGATCCGAAACGTCCCCAAGGCCGAGGGGATGTGGAAGTCGGGCTTTTCGGAGTCTGGGTGGATCCAGCTGATCCATGCGGCGTCCGGTTCTTCGCCGTCCACGTGGCTGTACTCGGCGCGGAAGGCGCCCACGCGGATCGGCTCGCCGGCGAGCAAATCGGCGCCGCACATTTCTTCAAGAGTCGAGAGGGGGATGGCGCCTTCGACGACATAGCCCCCGCGGTGGGTTTTTCCGGCCAGGGTCAGGCCCGCGCAGTCCCAGGTGGTGTCGAACTTGCGACGAAAGGCCGCCCGATAGTCGAGCACCGCGGCGGCTGGAGCCATCTCGAAACAGTAATACTCTTTCATGTCGGCGTCTTTTCCGAAGAACAACTCGACCCGATCGCCGTCGGCCACGGCCATTTCGTCTTCCGGCAGGTTGCCGCGCAGCACCAGGTCCGCGTCGTCGCAACGGAAGGCGAACAGAAGCCGCTTGCCGTCGCACACGCAGCACATCTCCGTTCGGGGAGTTTCTCGATCCCGCCAAGGGAAAGCAAAACCCTTCTCCCAGCCTTCCGCGGGCCATTCCGTGTCGCCGATCGCGCCGTCAATCGTGACGGTGGTCGGGCTGACGGAGCGGACGAGATAGGTCTTGCCCCTCTCGGCGGACCATGTGGTGGAAACAACCGTCAATAGGACGGAACAGGAGAAGAGGAGTGTTCGAGACGTCATGTTGGTTGCCATGGGTATGTCGGTTGTCTGGCAGGGCCGTGCCGCCCTGGGCCTATTCCTAAGGGCGAGCTTGACATGAGAATATAGCGTGGCTACCGAATGAGCAATGGGCAGGTCTGCCTGTCGCCTACCTGTTTCAACGCGACGCAAATGAGATGCTTCGGATCGTCCGCACCTCGTAAGTTGGTTTCCCCCCGCCCTGCGGCAGGTTATGATGGTGGTTTCATGTCGGCAGGACGGGGATCGAGGCCGAGTCTGCCGGTTTGTCAATCCATCCGCTGCTTCAGATAGTCGCTTTTCGCTCCGCGAAAAGGCGTTTGTTCGCTCCAGCGAACAACGACACTTGCCATTGCCGTACCGGAATCGAGGACTCGACAGGATGCAACACCCTGAGGAAAAGATCACTGCGCTGGCTGATGCCCTGTCCAACATCGTTCGCGGCAACCGCGAATGTATCGAGACCCTCGTGATTGCCCTGCTCTCGGGCGGATCGGTGCTGATGCAGGACGTGCCCGGCGTGGGCAAGACGACGCTGGCCAAGGCCGTAGCCAAGGCAATCGACGTCCCCTTCCATCGCATCCAGTTCACCCCGGATCTGCTGCCCGCCGATATCCTCGGCTCGTCGATCTACAATCCGGTCGAAGGGACGTTTGCCTTTCGGAAAGGCCCGATCTTCTGCAACGTGCTCCTGGCCGACGAAATCAACCGCGCCTCGCCGCGAACCCAGTCGGCGCTGTTGGAAGCGATGAGCGAATCCCACGCAACGATCGAAGGCCAGAATTACGAACTGCCCTCGCCGTTTCTGGTGCTGGCCACGCAGAACCCCGTCGAGTTTCACGGCACGTATCCCCTGCCGGAAGCGCAACTCGATCGCTTTCTCATTCAGTTGGAATTGGGCTATCCGGACGCAGAGACCGAGGTTCAAATCCTCTACGCCCAGGCCGAGTCCCATCCGCTGGAGCACCTTGAGTCCGTCTTGAGCCAGGCGGACGTGTTGGCCTTGCAGGGAATGGTCCGCAAGATTCGGGTGGAGGAGATCGTCTCCCAATACATGGTGGAGATCGTGCGTCAGACTCGCGAGGATTCGCGGCTCAAGCTGGGAGTCAGCCCGCGGGGTTCGCTGATGCTGTTCCGCGCGTGCCAGGCGGCTGCCTTGGCTGCCGGACGCGACTACGTGCTGCCCGACGACGTGCAGCGGCTGGCGCCCCATGTGCTGCCCCACCGCATCATCCTGACCTCCAAGGCGAAATACGGCGGCGTGTCGACGAAAGAAATCGTTGCCGAGATTCTCGGGCGGGTGAAGGTGCCGTCATGATCTGGGAGCGGTCGCTTGTTTACCGCTATCTTCGCTTCCTTTGGGCCTACCGCTTCACGACGGGCGGCAAGTGGCTCGTTGCCGGAATCCTGTTGTCCGGGACGATCGGAAGCGCCTCAGTCGAGATCCCTATCTACCAGTTGTTCTGCGCCCTGCTGGTGATCCTGTTCGTCGACCGGACCGCCAACTTCCTTCTCCGTCCCCGAATCGATATCGTCGGCAGGCTGCCCGAGAAAGCGACGGCCAGCGAACCGATCGCGGCCCAATACACACTCACCAATCGCGGCCGGTGGCCGGCCTACGATGTGGGCTTGCGGTTCTTTCGCCTGCCCCGCACCTTCGAATCCCTCGACTCGGAAACCTCGCTCGGGCACCTGGCCCCGGGCGACTCGCTCTCGACCACGGTTCGCCTGAACCCGATCCGCCGCGGCATGCACACCTTGCGTCCGCCGTGGGCCTACTCGTCCTTTCCCTTCAACTTCATGCGCGACGGCCGGTCGCAGGCGGCGCACTCCGAGGAATCGTCCGTTCTCGTGCTGCCCCATTTCCACCCCATTGCGAACCTCGACATTCCCGTCGGTTCCCGTTATCAGCCGGGGGGAATCGCGCTGACGTCGAACGTGGGTGAGTCGCCCGAATACATCGGCAGCCGGGAGTACGTGCCCGGCGATCCGGCCCGCCAGATCGACCACCGCACCTGGGCCCGCCTGGGCAAACCGGCCGTCCGCGAGTACCAGGAGGAATACTACTGCCGCGTGGCGCTTGTGCTCGACACGTTCATTCCCCGAGGACGCAAGCCCGGCCCGGAAGGATTTCCGGAGCTTGAGGCCGCCATCAGCCTTTCGGCCTCCATGGCCGACGCCCTGTCGCGCGGCGAGTATCTGATCGACCTCTTCGCCGCCGGCCCGGAACTCTATGTCTTCCGCGCCGGACGCCACACGGCCCACTTTGAAAACATCCTGGAAATCGTGGCCTGCGTGGATGCCTGCCGCGATAACCCCTTCGGCAAAGTCGCGCCGGCCCTGGCCGACGAGTTGGGCAACATCTCCACCGTCATCGGCGTGTTTCTGGACTGGGACCACACGCGGCGCGAACTCGCCCGAACGGCCGTCGAAATGGGCTGCAGCGTCAAGATCCTCGTCGTTCGCGACGGCGAGACCACCGAGCCGATCGACTTCGACGAGGGAAGCATCGAATCCCTATCGATCGCGCGAATCCGCGACGGAGGGATCGAAACCCTATGAATCCGCAGCGGAGTCTGGTTTTCGTCCTCGTCGCGCTTCAGGCAGCCGCGCTGGCCTATTGCTTCCGCACACCCCTGTTCTCGGCTGTCATGGTCGGCCTGGCCCTGGTCGGTTGGCTCTCGAAGATCCGCGTTGCTTCGCCGGAACTGGTCAAGCGATGGGGCTTCGTGCTGGTCGCGCTTTATTTCGTCGAGCGTTCGGTCGTCCCGGCCGCTCTGTATTCCGGGTCGCCAAGCTTCCTGGTGCCCGACTCCTGCCTGATCGCCGAGTACTTCCTCGTGTTTCAGGTCATTCAGTTCTTCGTGCGCTACGAAGACGATCGGCTGCCGTCCTACCTGCCCATCCTGGCCATCGCCGTGCTGACCTTCACCGGCGACTTCCGAGCCAACGATCGGGCACGCCTCGTCTTCCAACTCGTCACGATCGGGCTGATCGTGCTAGTCGCCGTCTTCTTTGCGATGGGCAGGGCGAGCAGCTCTCCGCCGGGAGAAAAACGCTTCGCCGGCCGCGGTGTCTGGCTGGTCGCCGTGCTCGTGGCAAGCGGCGTCTTGGCGTGGATCGCCGCCAGCAGCCTCTTCTACTTCTCACGCGACATCGAAACGCTCCTGGTCAACGCCATGAATCCGCAGGTGCCGGCTGAATCGGCCGGTTTCTCGGGCCAGGGTCGGTTGGGAAGCATCGCCCAGCAGAAACAGAATGCGGAAAGCCGCGTCGCCTTGCGCGTCTACGCCGACGATTCGCCCGGCTACCTTCGGGGAAGGGCCTTCGAAACCTACAGGCAATCGCAATGGCGCAACGGCAGCCGCCAGGTCCCGCTCACGCCCACGAACCATGACGATGCCGCGTCGGGAGGCCCGCGGACGTTTTCCTTGATTCCGTTGGAGGGCAAGCCCTGCCGGTGCTTGGAGATCTGGCCCAACGAACCGTTCAAAGAAGTCGTGTTCACGCCGCCGGGACTCGTGGCTTTGGAAATTCCGGTCGACAAGCTCTCGGTCAACATGCACGGCATCTTCGAGACGGAAGACTTGCTGCCCGGCGTCCCCTACACGGCCGTTGTCTGCGAAGAAGCGTTCGACGGGGCGTCCCTTCGCAGCCTCCTCGCCGGCGCGCCTCATGAAGCCGCACCGAGCGACGCCGCGTCCGCCTGGGAATCCCTGACGGCCGTTCCCGACGATCTCGATCCGCGAATCCGCGAACTGGCCACACGGGTGGTGGGCGAGGCGACCACGCCGGCCGACAAGATCGCGGCCGTAGAAAGCTATTTCCTGGAAAACTACCAGTACCAGTTCGGGATCGACATTCCCTCCGGCAAGGATCCGCTGACCTGGTTCCTCCTCGAACGGCCGCCCGCCCATTGCGAGTATTTCGCCAGCGGCGCCGCCGTGTTGCTTCGGCTCTCGGGCGTGCCCTGTCGCTACGTAACCGGCTTCGTCGCGGTCGAACGAAACGACTACGGCGACTACTGGGTGGCCCGGAATCGAGACGCCCACGCCTGGGTCGAGGCCTTCGACCCGGACCAGGGGTGGACGATCGTCGAAGCCACTCCCGCAGGCGGGCTTCCCCAGTCGACTTCGGCCACCGCGGCCAGCCAACTCTGGGACGCCCTCCGCGCCTGGTGGCAACAGCTTGTCGCGTCGATTCGCGGCGGCGGCGTGAGGGCCGTATTCAGGCTGATCGTCGGGTGGCTCTTGCAGCCATGGTGCCTTGCCGTGTTCGTGCTGATCGCCGCCGCCATCGCGGGACGCCGGATCTGGCGTCGACGCGGTCGTCGTCCGGCTCTGTCCCGCGATCCTCACGTGCTCCAACTCCATCAACTCCTCCAGGCGATGGACCAGCGTTGGAGCAAAGCCGGCCTCCAGCGCCATCCCCACGAAACCCTCCATCAGTTCGCCGAGCGGATCTCGGAGGCCGCGCCGGATGCGGCTGCCCGTCAGGCGGCCCACTGGTACCGCCAGTATGCCGCAACCAGATTTGGCGGAACCGTCGACGCCGCTTCCGTGAAGAGCCTGAGCGATCTCCTCGCAGCATCCGCCCACCCTTCTCCAGCGTCATAGCCCCACCATCGGAGGCGATCTAGAATTCCTACGGGCCGACCAATGAAGAATGTCGAAAGTCAAATGTCGAAAGAATGACGAATGACCTAAGACACGAAGTGCGTATCGTGCACAACCTTCATCATTTAGGTCTTCGAATTTGTTTCGTCATTTGGTCTTCTTCATTCGTCATTCCTTAGCTTAGCCTGAGACTGCTGCCGCGGAGGGCCGGACGATGAAAGAGATCCACATCGAGTTTGTCGGAGGGCTCTGGGACGGAGGAGAACTGCTGGGAAGCTCCTACGACGTGACCGAAGCCCGCTTGGCGAAAAAGTGCTACTGGTCCACCAAGGCCGGCAGTGTCGGCGAACACTTCAGCGAGCTCTCGGCGAAGGAGATGCACGAGTTGCGCCGCCAGGCGCGGCTGAGGGACTATATGGACATGCGCCACGACTATGTCGTGACCGTTCACGTGGAAGACGACCGTGAAGTCTTCGTTCGCCTCGAATGCGCCGACGAAGATCTGCGTGCGTGAGCAGGGCCGTCGCAATCGGTGCGTTCCCTCGATAGAATAGGGACACTCACACCTTGCCCCTGTCGACCGAGGAGAACTCGATGCGCACCGTGAATCTTGTTGCTGCGGCAGTTGCGACCCTTCTGGGCTTCACCACCCTGGCTGCCCCTGCCCTGGCGGAGGAAACCCAAAAACCCGACGTGCTCATGTTCGCGGTCGACGACATGAACGACTGGGTCGGCGTGCTCGATCCCAACAGCCCCATCCAAACGCCGAATCTCGAGCGGCTTGCTTCCCAGGGCATGCTCTTCACCCGGGCCTATTGCGCCTCGGCGGCCTGCAACCCGTCTCGGGTTTCCGCCCTGACCGGGCTGCGTCCGTCGACTTCCGGGGTCTACGGCAACAAGGCCGACTGGCGCCGGGTCCTGCCCGATCGCAAAACGATCATGCAGCAGTTCATGGACGCCGGCTACCACGTGGCCGGGGCGGGCAAGGTGTTTCACCATCACTACAACGGCGCCTTCCACGACGACGCCTCCTTCCACGACTTCCAGCCCATGCGGCCGCAGAACATGCCGCCGAAGAAGCTCAACGGGGCGCCGGAGTACGGGTCGCCCAACACGGACTGGGGACCCTGGCCGGCCAACGAAGGCGACACGATCGACTTCCACACGGCCGACTACTGCATCAAGGCCCTCGCGGACCGCCCGGCGGACCAGCCCCAGTTCCTTGCCTGCGGGATCTTCAAGCCCCACTCGCCCTTCTTCGCCCCGCCCAAGTACCACCCGCCCTACGTGAATATCGAGTTGCCCGTCCGGCTTGCCGACGATTGGAACGACCTGCCCAGCGGCGCCGAGAAACTGCTCAAGAGCAAGAAGTGGTTCTGGAAAGGCATGATGGACCTGGAGGCCAAACAGCCGGGCTCCTACCGGCGGTTCATCGAGGCCTACGCCTCCTGCTGCACCTTCGCCGACGCGCAGATCGGCCGCGTCCTCGACGCCCTCGAGGCCACCGGCCGCGCCGATCGAACCGTGATCGTGCTGTGGTCCGACCACGGCTTCCATCTCGGCGAGAAGGACCACATCGAGAAATTCGCCCTCTGGGAGAAGACGAACCACATCCCCATGATCGTCGTCGCCCCCGGCCTGACCGCCTCGGGCAGCCGATGCGACCGGCCGATCGATCTCTCGGTGCTCTACCCCACCTTGCTGGACCTGTGCGGCCTGCCGGAAGACAAGGCCTGCGACGGCGTGAGCATCGTCCCGCTCTTGAAGGACCCCAGCAGCCAATGGGACCGCCCGGGCCTCATGACCTACATGCGAGGCAACCACGCCGTCCGCACCGAGCGTTGGCGCTACATCCGCTACGCCGACGGAACGGAAGAACTCTACGACCACACGGTCGACCCCAACGAATGGACGAACGTAGCGTCCGATCCGAAGAACGCCCAGGTAATCGCCGAACACCGCAAGTGGCTCCCCAAAAACGAAGCCAAGTCCGCCCCCGACATGAAGAAACCGAAGGGGTAATCTTTCACCCAGTAGGTTCCGGGCGCCGCACGGAACCCTGAAGCGGCAACGTGGCTCGAAATCGGGAAAAATGCCACTGATGCGGTGAGATCCTTGATCGGGAGACTATGCCATGTGCTCGAATTATCCGTCGACACCGCGCATCGCGACACTCTCGCGTGCCGCCGTCCTGTTGTTCAGCCTGATTGCCGGCGGCGCGGCCAGTACGGCACTTGCTTCCCGTCAATACGTCAGCGATCTCTCGCTGGACTGGGCCGTTGCCGCCAGTCACGGCATCGTCGAAGCCGAAGTGGCGGAACTGGACGATCCCAAGATCACCTACCGGGTCACGGCGATCCTCAAACAGACCGACGCCCCCCTGCTGGAAATTGGGAGCCTGTTGGAGGATGCGCGTCACTTCTCGTCGGAGCAGAAGCTCGGCGACAAGACCGTCCTCTTCTTCTTCGCGCAGGACGCAACCGTCCATGCGGCCATCAACCTCTCGCGCCCCCCTGGCGAAGACGGGCTGGCGTTTGATCGCGACGGAAAACCCATCCCCACGGCCGAAGAACTTCTGGCACGGATTCGCCGCCTGGTCGACGACGGACGCAAGGAGACGGGAGGCACGAACGACAAGGTTTGCCAGGAGGGCGTTGTTGCCGTGTTCGGATACGGGATTGTCTCGCTCGTCGACGTGGCCACCGGAGACACGATCTATCGTTCAACGGAGTGCACCGAATCCTTGGGCGGGTGGAACCATGTGATCCTCAGCCCGGAAAGAGAGTTCTTCGCTCATCTTTGCTCGAATGGCGACGTCATCGTCGTCGATATTGCCGAGAAACAGGTGAAATCGAGAGGGAAGTTGCCTTGGACCTTGTCCCGGACGCTTCCCCCCGTCTGGCCCGACCAGTTCTCATTTTCTCCCGACGCTCGATACCTCGCACTGAACCTCAACAGTTACATCGCAGATCGGGGCACCGCCCTGATCGTCTGGCGTACGGATTCCGGAGAATGTGTGTTCACGAAGTCGCCGAACTGGGAGCTGAAGAAGAAGTTCTATATCCGCGGCTTCGGTCCCGGGTCGAGAATCCTCCGCTACGAGGAAACCGCGTATTGGGACCTGGAAGAGGGACGCCCTCGCGCTTGGGCAATGTCGGATTGGAGGATGGGGAATGTGTGGCCCGATCCCGTCCGCGACCATAACGCCAAAGAAGTTGAGGCACTAAAAAACCGGGAGCCCGATCGTCCCAACAAATGAAGTCGGACATACACAGTCCCGAAGGGACGCCCCTAATCCAGCCCAGGGTGCAGCGATGTGAGCCCCGCGAACGATCTCGCAACCCTGGGTCAGCCGGCCATAGCATTGATGAACCCCGAAGGGGTGGCCCTATGGCACCTCCCTTCATCATTCTGCTGTTCCTTGTTCGATATTCTGCGGTTCATCATGCCATCCGTGCGACTCCGCCCGTAAACGAACCTCGCAACATCACTCCGTTCCCTCCGCCTCGACGAGGCTCAACACACCAGCCCGGGGCGCCCCTACCTTCTCTTCACCGCGAAGCGGTCGACCCAACGTAGCCCAGGGCCAGCGCCGACGGCGCAGCCGGCAAGCGCCGCCCTGGGTACCGATACCCCCATCCCCGTTCTACGCTGAAAGCGTTGCACACTCGACCCGCGGCCGACCGCGACCCATGAACCGGCGCTATCCCGCGATCCATCCACCAGTCCCGAAGGGACGTCCCTAAGCAAGCCCAGGGTGGAGCGATGTGAGCCCCGCGAACAATCGCGCAACCCTGGGTCAGGAGACCCATCGAATTGATGAACCCCGAAGGGGTGGCCCTAATCTTTCGCGAGCACGAGGGAAAACGCCCGCACTGCCGACAACCATTTGCTGCCGCCTCGTAGATCCGGTCGATGCGACCGAACTGCAAACGTCTTAATGGCGCCACCATCGTTCAGAACGGAATGTCATCCGTTGTCGCGTTGCTCTCCGTGTCAACAGCCGCACGATCTATTGGTTGCCCGTTGTGTTCATTTAGAAGATCATCGGCAACGGCAACCAACCCGTCATTGGAGACGAATTCGCGATTGTTCTGGATGCACTCTCGGATGCTGGATAAGTGGTTACTGGGAATCGTGGGGGCGAGGTGCATAAGCTCAAGTCTGGATAATGCGTTCTCTACCGTACCAGCAACCAGGAATTGCTCAACTAGGCATGAGACTAGCTTGCCTGAAGAAAGCTGGTTGTTCACGATGCTCAAGAAGACCTCCTTGGCGACATCTGCTAGCGATCTGTCTTTGGCTTTGACGCCCTGGAACTTGCCAATCAGACCGTGGGGGTTCTTGCCAAACATTATTGGAACGACGATAACCTCTCGTCCAATTGCGACACCGCATTCGTGATTCGTCCAATTACTACGATTGAAACCTGGGGAGAGAATGGCAATGAGTCCATCCATCGAGAAGAGTGCATCCTCGATTTCTCTTTGCCACTCTTTTGTTGGCTCAATGTCGTCATGCGCGACAAACGATGATATCCCGTACCGTTCCAAGGCCACCTTGAGTCGGCCTGCGTTTGCTTTGTTTTCGCTAATGTGACTAACGAACACGCGAAAGTACCTTGGAAGCCAGAACTTGCCTTCGGGCGGTGGTCGCCGACCACCGGAACGCGGTTGAATCAAAACCGTGTTGATGAAGTCGTTTGTTTCCCCCCGGTGCATCTTTTCGATTCTTCTGAGAATCTGTGCCTCAAGGTCTTCAATACTTGCCTCGATGCTCACGTACGTTCGTACGGGGATTTCCAGTTTGAGTGTGTACTGTGTTGTGCCTCCATTCCAGTTGTCATACTCGGTCGCGTCCAGGATACCTACCGCGTCCGCTAAAACGGCCTTTACGGGACCTGCGTCTCCCTGCAAAGCCAAGAGCCTGAGCTGCTCGACCAATTGTGATACATTTTCAGTCCAATCGGGCACGTCATCACCTCGCTCGTGGATTCTCCAACTCATACGCATTAGAACTGGCAAGCTACTGAATGTCACGAGGGGAGCCCACGACCACGAAACGTAACTCCCGAGCATCTTCCGAGATGGGCACTGACCTCATGCACTTGGTCCGGACGCGTAGCTGACCGACAAGAACTACCTCACTCCAACACCCCTCGGCAATTCTCGCCCCACTCCCGCCTCCCGCGACTCAGCTCGCCCCCAACCCTCGTCTTCCTTTCCCAATCTTCCTTCCCCGCCTCCCCGCCACTTTTGCAACACCCCTCCATCCAACTACCCCAACTTACACCCAGCAACAAAACCCTAACCCAAGCCACCACAACCACTTACACCCATCCTCATCGCCCAACATTTCGCAACACACCCCAAACACGTTGCAAAACTCCCCCGCCCCACACTCCCCATTATTGGCCACCTGAAATTTTTCTACCCCTTACCTACCAACACCTTAAAAACACTACCCCCTCTTCCGCACAAGAATCCGCGCGACCCATCCTGTATAATCACTCCCGGTATCAGCAGAGCCACTCCGGTATCCCAAGAGCCCGACACAAGAACACCCCTTGTGCCGGGCTCTTTTTATATACACACAGCTCACTGCTCATAGCTCACAGCTCAAAGCTCTCCCATGACCGGCCGTCCCCCCATCCTCGACCTCGAAAAACGCCAACGCCTCCTCTCCCTCCTCTCCGTCGGATGCAGCCGCCGCATCGCCGCCCACTATGTCGGTTGCTCCCCCAGCACGATCACTCGCACGGCCGGCCGCGATCCCGCCTTCGCCGACCAAGTCGCCCAGGCCGAAAGCAACCTCGAAATCGAACTCCTCGGCGCCATCCGCCACGCCGCCCGCAACGATCGCTACTGGCGCGCCGCCGCTTGGCTCCTCGAACGCAAAAACCCGCAAGACTTCCAAAAACGCCCCGAGCAAACCTTCAGCCCCGACCAGGTCACCCAGCTCTTCGCTGTCGTTCTCGACTCCCTTCGCGGCCAGCTCCCCGCCGAGCAAATCAACCTCGCCCTCCACCAACTCTCCACCCTCCTCGGCGAAGTCGACCCACACAAAACAACCACCACCCAGCCCACGCCCGCCCCACCGACCCCCGAACCATCAACCCCCGAACCATCAACCCCCGAACCATCAACCCCCGAACCATCAACACCCGAACCATCAACACCCGAACCATCAACACCCGAACCATCAACACCCGAACCATCAACACCCGAACCATCAACACCCGAACCATCAACACCCGAACCATCAACACCCCCGCTTTCCGCTTTCCGCTCTCCGCTTTCCTCCCCACCCACCGACCGATCCGACTAACCCGAGGGTGGCCGCGGTTCTTGAACCGGGGGGACGAAGTCCCAAGAGGTTACCGGGGGGCGTGCGATCGTGCGGAATGGGGCGGTTCACTGGATGGAATGTTTGCACGAAACCTCTGGTGGCTTCGCCACACCGGTTCGAGAACCGGTGGTACCCGGTGCAACGCTTTCAGCGTAGAACGGGGATGGGGGATCGATACCCAGGGCGGCGCTTGCCGGCTGCGCCGTCGGCGCTGGCCCTGGGCTGTGTTGGGTCGACCGCTTCGCGGTGAAGAGTGACCTGGCAGAGCGTGATGGCCGCGTTGCCCAGGCAGCAAGAGACCTTCCCACTCCTCTCCTCATTCGCGAAATGCGCGAGCTCCAAGAACCGCAGAACACCGAACAAGGAATGCCGAATGACGAAGTGTGTATTGCCACACTCTTCCCTTCATCATTCTGCGGTTCGTTGGGGTGGGGGGCGGTGTTTTGGAGTTGTTGCGAGTGATGGTGCCGTCCCCCTCCCCGGCCCTCACCCTCGCTCATGGCTCAAAGCTCATCGCTCAAAGCTCATCGCTCATGGCTCATCGCTCATGGCTCATCGCTCATGGCTCATCGCTCAAACCTCATGGCTCCCCTACCGCTCCACCTCCCACGGCGTCTCAAACCCTTCCGCTTCCTCTCCATACACGGCCGAGCATTGCAGGCCGGTGCCATTGGTGGTGTGGAAGATCCGGCCGTTGGAAACCATGCCGCCAAGGCAGACGAGCAGGTCGATGGGCGGACCGCAGGAGGCGAAGTCGACGTGGAGCGGATCGGTGAGGTCGAACAGGTCCAGGTTCGGGCCGATCAGGTAGGGTTCCGAAAGAGTGAACCGCGTGCAGCGATAGCCTTTGGTCAGGTTGTCGGTGAGGATCTTGCCGGTGGCCTTGTCGAGGATGAACCCGTTGCGGTACTGGCTGTGGGTGAACAGAAACCGCTTGCCGATGGTGACCACGTGGATCGCCCGGCTGAGCGGATCGGACTTCCAGACGAGGGAACCGTCGCGGGCGTCGAGGCACCAGACCCGGTTGATCTTCTCCTCCACCGGGTTGTAGCCTCCCAGGTAGATGCGGCCGTCGGCGCCGGAGACGGTGCAGCCCGCATGGAGCGAGTAGTCGGTCGTGGTCCAAAGGATCTTTCCGGTTTCCGGTTCGATGGCGGCCGTCACGCCCGTGGGGCCCTTGCCGCCGAAGTAGCACGAGTAGTAGAGGGTGCCGTCCATGAGGCACATGCCGGCGTCGTCGCCGCCGGAGCCGTACTTGGAGAAGTCGAGGGTCCACCGCTCCTCGCCGGTCTTGATGTCGTAGGCGCGGACGAGGGGCTTCTGGTCCTTGGAAAAGCCGAAGGTGCTCTGGTGTTCGAAGAGCCACTGTTTCGGCTCCACCTTGGCTGTGCTGAACGGGTAGATCACCAGGTCCTTATAAGGAATGGGCGGCAGTTGCCGATTCCAGCTGGGGGTGCCGGTGAAGGGCGCCTCCCAGAGCAGGTCGCCCGTTGCCGGGTCGAAGCAGCGAAGCCGGCACTTTTTGAAGCCGGCCTGGGGCACGAACAGCCGGCCCTGCCAGTAGATCGGCGAAGTGAACGACACGTGGACCCCGGGAAAATAACGCCGCCAAAGCAAACGACCCGTCTCCTGCTCGACGGCGAACACCTGGCCTTCGGCCGTGTGGGTATACATCCGCCCCTCGCCGCAGACCGAGAAGTGCTTGCACGTGCCCTTGAAAGGGCGAATCCACTTGACCTTCACCGGCGGGCGGAGCCCCTGGGAGTTCGAGTTCGTGTTGGCCAGGTTGCCGAAACTGGTGAACCAATCGAACTCGGCCCCGGCCAGCTTGCCCGAGTAGGGACTGCGGATGGTTGCGAGGCCCAGGTCCTTCGTAGGCGCTTCGGCCGTGCCGTCCGGGCCGAGGGCGTACAGGTAGCCGTCGTCGCAGCCGAAGTAGACCCGCCCGTCGCAGACGGCCACCGGAGCGGTGACCGCCTTGCCGAAGGGCGTCTGATAGGACCACACTTCCCCGCTTCCGGAAAGGGGCACCACGTTGAGCGTACCGTCCAGGCCGCCATAGACGGCCGAATCCTTGAGCAGGATCGGCGCGGCGATCGAGGGCGGGCCGCCGAGATAGGCCATCTCGCCTTCGGCCGGATGCTTGCAGAACCCAAAACCTTCCTCGGGCCGGCAGCGGTAGACGTCGGTCCCGCGCAGGCTGACCGAGCAGAAGCTCAAGGCCTCGGAGCGGTTGTAGCTCGACACCGTGCCGGGCACGACGCTCGTTTCGACCTTCTCGCCGGCCAGTCGGAGGATTTCGACGCTTCCCATGTTGTCCCGTCGATGCCACTGGCGATAGAGGCGGCCGTCCTCGGCGGCACAAAGTCCGAGGGTGACGGGCGATTCGCGGGTGCTGTAATAGACGCCTTTCGCCTCGGCCCGATCCCCCGCATCCTCAAGCCACACGATGACGCCGCCCGCCGGCACGGCCAGCGTTTTGCCCGTGAGGACGGGGCTCCGCGTGCAGAGGAAGTGATCGCGCCGATGGCCGGGCCAACCGGTTTCTTTTCTGGCCGCAAGCCAGTCGGCCGGGCTCCAGCGATCGCCGTCGAAGCCGATCTGGTCTTTCACGTGATCCCAGATCCAGCAGATCGTTCCATCGGCCTTGAGCGCGTAGACGCGGGAACCGAGGGTGGCCGCGTAGACCCGCCCGTGGCCGACGACCGGCGCTGTGAAGAGGGGATCGCCGCAATGGATGGTGGCCGCCGGCTTGCCGTCGGCCGTGTTGAGCACGTAGTAGTCGCCCGCCATGGTGCCCACGTGGAGGAATCCGTCGACCACGGCCGGCGAGGCCACGTTGTTGCAGTTGGCCTTCCCGCCAGCCGTTTGATAGGTCCAGACCGGTTCGAGCGTTTTGGCGTCGAAGGCGTGCACCATGCCGGAACCGTCGACGACGAAGACCCGACCTTCCGCCACGACCGGCGAGGTGAAGACGGCGTCGGTGAGCGGCGCGGCGCCGACCAGCCCCAAGGGCGTGCTGAGGCTTCGCGACGGCACGTTGCCGGTTCTGCCAGCGTCGTACTTCAACTGCAGCCAATCTTCGGCGGCAACACCCGGACAGAGAACCAGCCCCGAAAGAAGCAGCGTCAAGAAGGTGAATCCAGTGATCGATCGAAGCATGGGGCAAGTTCCTTAGTCTTTCAAATCGGCGAAGCCGCCGGGGAGCGTGTTGAGGTAGTTTTGGAGGTGCTGTTTCATGACCTGCAACTCGTCGGCATAATCGGGATCGCCGGCCAGGTTCTTCCGTTCGAGGGGATCCCGCTGCAGATCGTAGAGTTGGTCCGAGTCGTAGTAGCCGGGCCGTTGGCCGGTGGAAGCGGCCTCGGCGTCGCCGCCGCCCGGGATAAGCGAGAGGTGGCTGAAGCGGGCCAAGGGATCGGTCGTGAGGATCGGCCTGCCTCGTTCTCGCAGCGACGAGTTGTATTGGTCGAGGATCCGGGCACGCTCCTCCCGCGACATGGTTCGAGCCCGGTCCGGGTAGCGAACGGCCAGGTACTTCCAACGCCCCATCACGACGGCTCGGGCATAGCCCAGTTCGAAATAGAGCGTTTCGTGGATCGGTTCGGCGTTGCCCTCCAACGCGGGACGGAAGCTCACGCCGTCGAAGAGGTCTTCCGGTTTGGGAATTCCGGCGAAGTCGAGGATCGTGGGGGCAAAATCCGTGTTGGAGACCTTCACGTTGCAGGCCAGCTTGCACGGGAACCCGCCCTTGCGCCAGATGATACTTGGACTTCGGATCCCGTCCTCGTAAAGGGTCCCCTTGGCTCCCTGCCCATTGTCGTTGAAGAACAGCACGATCGTGTTGTCGTCCAGCCCGAGTTCGTGCAACTGCCAGAGCAGCACGCCGAGCGCGTCGTCGAGCCAGAGCATGTTGGCTCGTTGGCTATCGACGGGCACTCCCGCCGCCTCCAGACGCTTGGGAATATCGTGGCGGGATGGCAGTACGTTCAGCGGTTCGGCGAGAAATCCGGCGGCCGTTGTGCGGCGATCGGTGTTCCACGATCGGGCCGGATCACCTGGCGAGTGGGGGACCGTGGAGGCGAAATAGAGAAAGAAGGGATGGTCCTGATTCTCTTCGATGAAGCGGATCGCGGCCTGGGCGATCCAATCGAGATTGTGTACGGCCAACGCCTCGGGGCCGTTGCTTTCCGGATTGTTCTGATAGATGGCCGCGGCATAATCGAAGCCGCATCGCCTGATCGCGTTGCAGAGCGTCTGCTGATCGGCTTGGAGGCGGGCATGGACGAGCGGATCGTGCGGATCCTCATGGCGGCCCACTTTTCTGCGCCCGGGAACTTCAAAAACATGGTTCTTGCCCACCATCCCGGTCTTGTAGCCGGCGCGCTGGAGGAGCCGCGGCAAGGAGGGCTGGCCCGGGCGGATCCTGGTGTTCCAATTCACCACGCTCTGCCCCTCTTCGAGAATCGTTTGCAGGAGGGCGCGGCTCGTGGAGCGGCTGGCAAATCGTCCGGTCAGGCAGGTGAAGCGGCTTGGCGTGCAGACGGGCGACGACACGTATTGCTGCGTCATCAGCGTTCCCTCGGCCGCCAGGCGGTCGAGGTTGGGAGTCAGAAACGGTTCTTCTCCCTCGGCCAGGCAGTTGAACATCTCGCGCTGCATGTCGTCGGCCACGAAGAACACGAAGTTCGGAGGCCTTTTCGGCGAGTCCTCGCCGCGGACAACGGTACAGAAGACGGGAACAAGCAGAAGACCGATTGAAAGGAGATGAGCTTTCATCTTGACCTGCCGGCGCTGATTGCGAGTTTGGGGCCTGCCACCATATCCCAGAAGCGGCTCCATTCTCACACAGCGCCAGGTGCCGCGTCAATCAGAAGCGGCGGGGGGGCAGGCAGACAAAAAGAAACTACCGGTTCGATCCACAAGCAGCCCCTGCCGGGGAGGCTGGCGCCAGGCAAGGGAGCTTCCGTCTCGGTCGAATGCTTGTGTCGGGCCATGAAATGGGCGAACATGGTGACGTCGTCACGCGAGGAATGCCCGAGAATATCGCTGCGTTAGATACTCCGGATCGTTCACCTGAGGATGCAAGCCATGAAAACGTCACGAAAGCGGGTTACGTTCCTCCTCGGTTGGTTGCAGGCCGCCCTGTTGGTTGCAACGGCCTCGGCCGCGGGCGACGCCGACCAGACGATCCTGCCCCATGCCAAGCAGGAGCCGGGCATCTGGCGCTACACGTTCACCAGGCCGGCTGACGGCTGGTTCCGACCCGATTTCGACGACGGCTCCTGGCAGGAAGGCGAGGGAGGATTCGGCACGAAGGACACTCCCAACACACGCGTTGGCACCGTCTGGAACACCCAGGAGATCTGGCTTCGCCGCAATTTCACCTTCGATCGTCCCGTCGACGGGGAGCTCTACCTGCTGCTGCACCATGACGAGGACACGGAAGTCTATCTGAACGGCACCCTTGCCGCCAAGGCAACCTGGTTCAACACGGACCACGACCTGCTTCCTGTCTCGGCGGCGGCCGCGGCGACGATCAAACCGGGGCGAAACACGATCGCCGTCCACTGCCGTCAGACCTACGGCGGGCAGTATGTCGACGTGGGACTTGTTGCAATCCACGAGAATCGGTGGACGCGAGAGCGGGCGTGGCAGTGGTATCGATCGCAGCCCTGGCCCTGCGGCTTCAACTACGTGCCGGCCAATGCCATCAGCTACACGGAAATGTGGATGCCCTACAACTTCGAGCCAGAACGGATCGACCGGGAACTTCAACTGGCAGAAGGACTCGGCCTGAACTGCCTGCGCGTCGTGCTGCCCTTCGTGGTTTGGGAGCACGACCCCGACGCCTTCAAAAAGCGGCTCGACGTGTTTTTGGACATCTGCGATCGGCACGGCATCAAGGTGATGTTCGCCCTCTTCGACGATTGCGTTTTCGGCCCCATTTCCGATCCCGTATACGGGCGGCAGCCCGAGGTGGTTGAAGGCTGGTACGCCAACGGTTGGACACCCAGTCCGGGCCACAGCATCGTCCGCGATTCGAAGCAGTGGTTCCGGCTGCGAGAATGCGTGCGCGACGTCGTCGGCTCGTTCAAGGATGACCCGCGTGTGTGGGTCTGGGATCTCTACAACGAACCGACCAACGGCAGGCTGGGCGACGTGTCGATTCCGCTCGTCGAAAAGGTCTTTGCCTGGGCCAGAGAGGTGGACCCGGACCAACCGCTCACGATCGGCCAGTGGAACGGCAACGGGGCCCTCAACCAGGTGATCTACCGCAACAGCGACGTGATCACGTTCCACGACTACGGCTCGGCCGAACACCTGACCAAGCACATCGCAGATTTAAAGCAACACGATCGACCTCTGATCAACACCGAATGGCTCAACCGCGGACGCGGCTCCCTGGTGGCGACCTGCCTGCCCGTCTTTCGCCGGGAGAACGTGGGCTGCCTGCACTGGGGCCTGGTCAACGGCAAGACGCAGACCGATCTGAACTGGGGCCACCGTCCGGGTCAGCCGGAGCCGAAGGTCTGGCAGCATGACCTCTACCACGACGACTGTCGGCCCTACGATGAGGAGGAGTTGGAGTTGTTTCGTCGCGTCATTGCTGAAGGCAAGCAGTAACTCAAAGTGAAGACGAGTGACGGTGGAAACAAGGCTGAAGACTGAAGACCGAAGGGCTGTAATGGCAGAGGTTCTTCGTGCTTCCCAATTCGAATTTGTTTCGTATTTCGAAATTCGTATTTCGAATCTACCCCTCCGTCCCGTCGAGCAACTTCGTGAACCACTCGGGCGGCCGAATGGGTCGGCCCTCGGCGTTGGTCACCACGTGGATGGTCCAACCGCGGCAAACGGGGGCGCCTCCGTCGTCCTGGACGATCTCCACGTCGACGCGAAGCTGGGTTCGGCTGACCTTCACCATGGTGGCCGTGAGGCGGAGCAGGTCGTCGTACTGGGCTCGGCCCTGATACTCGACGTGGGCCTCGCGGACGGGCAGAAACAAGCCCTGCGATTCCATGTCGCGATAGCTGTGCCCCATCGAGCGGAGCAGTTCGGTCCGTCCCGTTTCGAACCATACCAGGGCGTGGGAGTTGTAGTAGGTCCGCATCTGGTCCGTTTCGCTGTAGCGGACCCGAAACGTGAACGTGCAAGAAGGGCAACTGTTGGACGACGAATTAGTTTCACTCATCAGCGTGGCTCTATAGAAAGGTCCTTGGTTCGACTGTTTCACTCTGCTGCTGAATGGAACTAGTGGACGCACAACGGGCTGAAAAAACTAACAACCACAGAGGGCACGGAGGGCACAGAGGAAGATCCAGTCCAGTGAAGAACGTCGAAAGTCGCATCATGCACAACCTTCGTCATTCAGGTCTTCGGATTTGCTTCGTCATTTGATTTTCTTCATTCGTCATTTCTCTCTTACTCCATCTTTCTCCGTGACCTCTGTGACCTCTGTGGTGTTCCGCTTTTCCTGGGAGTCTGCATATCGCTGGGGTTCCGTCTTTTTCACTTTGAGTTCTTCACTTCGGGCCCAATCGCAGCCAGTTTCGCAGGCCGAGGGTGAAGAGGATCCAGAGGGCGGCGACGGCTTCCTTGCCGTTGATCTTCGAGGACCCGCGTTGGCGGTCGACGAACGTGATCGGCGTCTCCCCGAAGGTTGCCCCGACACGCTTCAGATGCCAGAGGATTTCTTCCTGGAAAGAGTAGCCTCGGGAACGGACGCGGTCGAAATCGAGCTTGGCCAGCAGTTCCGTTCGGTAGCAGCGAAAGGCGCCGCTGCAATCCTTGGTCTTCAGGCCGAGCAGCAAGCGGCTGTAGAGGTTGACGCCCCGCGACATGAAGTGCCGCTTGAATCCCCAGCCCTTCACGCCGCCGCCGGGCACGTAGCGGGAGCCGATCATCACGTCGACAGGCGGACCATCTTCCGGGTCCATCCCGGCCAGAAAATCGGGCAGGTACTTGGGGTGGTGGCTGAAGTCGGCGTCCATGTTGAGAACAAACTGGTAGCCGTGCTCGATGCCGTATTTCATGCCGGCCATCGTGGCCGTGCCCAGGCCCAGCTTGCCCTCACGATGGAGACAGTAGAGGCGGGGTTCTTCATCCGCCTTCTCGTCGCACCACTGGCCCGTGCCGTCGGGCGAGTTGTCGTCGATCACCAGCATGTCGACCTGGGGCGTCTCATCGAAGACCCGCTCGACCAATTCGGGCAGGTTCTCCATTTCGTTGTAGGTCGCCACGGTGACGAGTGTTTTTTCGGCGTTGGGCATTCGTCCTTCTCCTTGGCACGGCTCCGCACAGCCGGCAGTTCGCCCCATCGGGCAGCAACGGCCCCCCTTCTGCCCGGCATACAAAGCTCCACAATGCTCTGCTCACTCACCCCGCGGGCTGCTCCGGCTTCATGCCGCGGAGGATCATGATTTTCTGCCAGATCTTGCGGGAGAGCCCGGTGCAGAGATTCTCCAGGTCGTTGGCGGCGTCGGTTGCGTCGGAATCGTGAAAGCTGGCCACGTAGAGATAGCCCAACTTGCTGACCAGGGAGAGCATCTCGGTGCAGTAGTCGAGGTACCGGCCCAGTTCGAAGGCGTTCAGTTTTCGTTTGGGGCTATTGGCCGTTGGGCGGCTTACCTGGGCCAGGCCGTCCGGATCTTTCGTCAACTGCTTCATGTCGATCACGTGGGCGATATCGCGCAGGCGATTGAGCGCCTGGATCACGCGCCCACGGCGGATGCGTCGCTCCGAAGACCACAGGAAGATCACGGCCAGACCGATCAGGATCAGCAGGTTGCCGCCCGCTTCGAGCGTTTGGATCATCGAGAAGATCGAGAGCTTTTCGTCGGCAGGATGTCCCAGCAGCAAGAAGACGATCGCGGCGACAAACGACAGAATGAGGATGCCGGCAATGAAACGCACGGCGAGAATGGGTCGGGCAATCGTCGCCACAATCTGTTCGGTCTCTTTCGACACGTCGTACAATTCGCTGCACACATCGTAGATTCCCGAACTGGGAAATCGATCGCGGATGCGCATCGTCAACTGATAGATTGTGTCGCGGACTTTGGATTCTTCCAGGTGCATCGCAGGCGTTCTCCCCGGGGCATGCAGGAACGTCGAGCATTCTAGTGGACGCCCCGCCCGTTTGGCTAGTCGCTGGCAGCAAAAAACACGGTGTGGAGCGTGGAATCCGGCACAAATCCGGGGCCGGAAGCCCAAATGCCCGGATCGCTTGCATGAACGCGGCGGCCGGGGCCAGGACGGAGCGTATTGGGAATCAGGGAGAATCGTTCGGCGCGATCCGTTCGATCCAGAGCAGGAGGCCGTTGGTGGGACCACTCACAAAAGAGACGGCGCCGTTTTCTTGGCGTGGATGAAACCTGTAGCATAGCAGGATGAGCGGTGTGTCGGGCCACGACGTGCCTCGCCATGGATCAGGACTGAGACTTGAGGAGCCGGTTTCGCGATGGAATCCGCCATGCCACGTCACATTGTCGCTGGCTTTGAAGGCTGTCTGCCCGTCGACCAGAACGCATGTCTCTCGTTGCTCGCCCCTGTCAATTTGGAACAGGTCAATCCGATGTTGGCCTTTGGGAATCTTGGCTTCGCCGACAACCGGTGCAAGTCCCTCTCTGTTAACCTCCCGGGTCGCCAGTTTCACAACGCACCCATTGTCAGGCAGATAGACATCGCATCGGTAGCGATCTCGCCATAGCTGCGGTTGACGGGCAAAGGCAATCTGCCTTGGATTGACCACGACCAGTTCCGTGGTCATACACTGCATTTCGAGAACCTCTCGCTTCAATTGAGCGATCGGCTCCTCGTGGCAGAAGAAGCCGGCCCAAACGGCCACTGCCGCCGTCAAGAGGAACAGGGTTCGAAGGTTCCATTGCAGTTTCGCCGTTCGTGCAGGTGGCGTCGCAAGTTCTTCCCCATTGCTATCGCCCGGCTCCAGCGTCATTTGCCTGCCCCCGCGCGGCGAAACGCTTCGGCTGAGCCCAACTGCACACGGAGCAGCGCCTCGTGAGATTGTCTTTGCCAGTGACTGTCGACCTCTTGTTCGGCCTCCTCACGCAAGTCGTCGGGAAATGCCAGCCGCAGCAGTGTGACCAATTCGTCCGCCTCGACCATCACGACTCCGTCTGAGCCCAATTGCTCCACTTGGATGTCGTTCACGTGCTCATCCAGCAGACGCGCCAGATGCGGCGTGCCGATGTGATTCGAGTAACCGGCCACGTTGTCCTGGGACGATATCTCCAATCCCGCGTCAGACGCGAGTAAACACACGCTCGCGATGAACTCGCGGTCACTTGGTCTTGGGCCAATGTATGTGCCCCTGTAGTTGTCCTTCCACCTGACGTTCATACCCTCGGGCACATACACGCGCCACGAAAAGAACAGCTCTTCGCCCGTGGCAATCGCCCGCACGTGCACCTTGGACGGATCTCGAATCGGCATGCCCACCATCGCATCCAACTGCCGGTGAACAGTCATCACCTCCCGGTATTCCGTGCTTGCGAAATACGCAGACACGGCGCCCACCACGGCAGCAATGAGAAGTGTTGCGTTAACGGTCCGGACCACCATACCACCCAAGCCTCAAGGATCTCGAAGAAGCTCGCTCATGGTAGCATGACACCGGTGTGGATTGCAATTGGCTTCCGTGGTTGGAGGAGGTTAGCGGCGGCACAACAACAAGTGTCGTTGTTCGCTGGAGCGAACAAATGCGTTATCGCGGAGCGAAAAGCGACTTTCCGATGTGCCGCCACGCTGCGCGGGCTTGGTGGAGCTCACGTCGTACGGCATCCCACGGGCTTACGCCACGTGGCTACAGGTGTATCGCCGCGCTGCGCGGGCTTGCCTTGCCAGCCAACGCGGAATTCGCCGCCGGACTGAAGAATATGGTTATGAAACAAAATGACCCTTCGTGATTCCCGGAGACGGCCGCCTGACGACGGCGGGGCTCATCACGGCGGAGCGTGATGGCTACTATTCTTGGAATCGTGCAAGGTCATTTAGGCTCTGGAGAGCCAACCTACGGGCGATCACCGCATCTCGTCGCGCGTGTCGTTGCTCTCTCGCTTGCGGAAGAAGAGCCTGATCGGCACTTCGCTGAAGGGGAGCTGGTCGCGGAGGACGCCGAGAAGGTAACGCTGGTAGTTGGCCGGAAAACCCTTGGGGCTATTGCAGAAAAACACGATCGTGGGCGGGCTGACGGCCACCTGGGAGGCATAGTAGATCCTCGGCCGGCGATGGCCCGTCAGCAGCGGCGGCGGGTTCAGTTCCAGGGCCGCCTTGATCAGCCGGTTCAGCTCGCCTGTCGACACCCGCTCCTGCGACTGCTTGTACAGCATCTGGGCGTGGTTCAGGAGCCGCTTGATGTTCTTGCCCGTCTGTCCCGTGATGAAGGCGATTGGCACATGCTGGGCCGTGCGGAAGGTGTCGCGGAGATAGTCGGCCCAGCGTTCGGTGGGCATGTGGTCCACCATGAGGTCCCACTTGTTGACCACGTAGATGCAGGGCTTGTGGTGGTTGGCGACGTAATCGCAAAGCTGCTTGTCGACCTTGCCGACCCGCTGCCCCGCATCGAAAAACATGAGCACCACGTCAGACCGGCGGATGCTTCGCTCGGCCCGGTTCGTGCCGTAGAACTCCAGGTCGCCGGAAATGCTCTTGCGACGGCGGAACCCCGGCGTGTCGATGGCGATGAACGACTTGCCGTCGAGCTCGAACCGCACGTCCACGCTGTCGCGCGTCGTGCCGGGCACCTCGCTCACGATCATCCGCCCCGATTCGACCAGCGAGTTGATGAACGTGCTCTTGCCTACGTTGCGGCGGCCTACGATGGCCAGCTTCATCTCGGCCAGACTGCCCTCGTTTTCGTCCTCCGCGGGCGGCGGAAGCAGTTCGTGGATCTTGTCGAGCAGGTCGAAGCGGCCCCGGTTCTGCTTGGCGCTGATGGTGAGCAGGTCCCATCCGAAGCGGTGGAACTCATCGGCCGACGACTCCAGATCGCCCGTGTCGGTCTTGTTCGCCACGCAGATGACCGGCGCCTTGAGCGCGCGAAGCCGCTTGGCCACGTGCTGGTCGAGGGGGACGATGCCGGTGCGGGTGTCGACGAGGAACACGACCACGTCGGCCGACTCGATGGCCAGCGAGATCTGGTCCTCAATGTGGTCCGTCAGCTTGTCGACATCCTCGATCCCCATCCCGCCGGTATCGACCAGTTCGACGAGCCGGTCGCCGATTTCCAGGGGGTGCATCATCCGGTCCCGGGTGACGCCGGCCACGGAATCGACAATGGCCAGACGCTCTTCGATGAGCCAGTTGAACACGCTCGACTTGCCCACATTCGGGCGTCCGACGATGGCAACTTGTGGGATACCCATGAGACCAAAATTCAGGCCGTGCCTGATAGAGGGGAAATCGAGTGAAATGAAGGACTTGTTGGAGTCCAGGCTTTAGCCGGCCCCGTAGTGGTGGCATCCCTGCCGCCGTTGGCTGCACGTCGATTGGTACGCAAATCGGCGGCATGGATGCCACCGCTACTAAACATGTTTGTTTCTGCCTGGCGGACGGCACGACGGAGCGTGCCTGCTACCTGGCCCCTCGCGACGGCGGCGGGCGGGCTAAAGCCCGGACTCCAACCTGTCGGCTGCCGTGCCTAAAGGCCAATCCTTCATCATATCCTGCATCGACATTCTCGTGTAGGTCCAGCGAGCCCACCGATCTCCGCGCCCCCTGTGCCTTCCAAGCCCCTAAACACAAGCGACCGGCCCCCTCAAGAGAGTGCTTTTGGGATAAAATGTGCAGAAATCTCTGCATATTATTGACTCACAGAGCCAACATGCAGTAGTTTCTGCATATTGGCTCAAATGGAGGTGTTGCTATGCCACGATTCACACCGGGGGAACAGAACGTCATGCGCCTTTTGTGGGAGCATGGCGAAATGAAACCGGCCGAGATCCAGAAGCTCTATCCGGAACCGATCAAGAACTCCGCCCTGCGGTCGTACCTGACGATTCTCGTCGACAAGGGTCACGTCAGCCGGCGGAAGGTCGGCAAGGCCTATTTCTACCAGGCGATCACGCCGCAGCAGTCGGCCTTTTCGGCGACCTTGCGCGAGCTCGTCGACACCTACTGCGGAGGCTCGGCCCAGGCCCTGCTGATGAACCTGATTCGCTCCGAGAAGTTGAGTGAAGAGGAGCTTGTTCAGCTCAAGCGTCTCGCCGATTCCGATCCGCCCGATTCTCCCAAGCGGGGAGGGAAGAAATCATGACGTTAACCGGAGCAATGCGGATCGGTGAGTTGGAGGCCGGAACATGGTGGGCCGATGTTCGTCGGTTGACGCTGCAAGCCGGCGTCGAGATGGAAAGCGTGTGATTTGTCATACCTGGTGACGGTGGTTCACTTTGGCCCACCCTACGGGGTTCGCCAGTGTTCGGGAAACGAGGGAAGAAAGCATGAACGGGTTGAATTTCTCAGCGTTCGACGGCCTGTCCGGCCCGTCGTTGTTTGCGGTTCTTCTTACGGCCAAGGTGACCGCACTGCTCGCGATTGCATGGCTGGTTCATCTGGCCTTTGGAGGTGCAAATCCGCGTTGGCGCGTTCTGCTTTGGCGTGGTGTGGCGGCAGGGACCGTGACCCTGATTGCCTTGGCCCTTTGCCCTCCCCTTTGGAGCCTGGCCGTGCTGCCGGCCGCGAGCGACGAGGTTTCCGAAGTTGCGCAGCTTCCTGTTGCTTCGCCGGTTTCTCCCGGCCCTTCTGAGCGAGAAGGATCGGCGTTCCAGCCGATTGCTCCAGAACGACTCCTGGCTTCGGATGTGGCGGAACCGTTGGGAGCCTCATCCGATCTAATTCCCGAAACGCCCATGCCGGGTTTGCCTGAAGTAGATGAGACCGCTCCGGCAACCGCTTTGGCCCCCTTGGCAGAACGTCGCTTGCCACGGGACGAACACTCGGCAAGTTCTCCATCGGCTTTGAGTCTCGCAAGCTGGATCGCGGTAATCTGGCTCGTTGGAGTCATGGCGTGTGCGCTGTACCGGGCGGCAGGGTTGTGGCACTTGCTGCGTGTTTCGAAAGGCGCCAGGTCGGTTCCCGAGTGGATCGAATCGGAGGCTGGCGCAGTCGCTCAGCAACTGGCGATCCGGCGTCGTTTTGCCGTTTGCCAGACGGAGAGGCTGCCCGTTCCGTGTCTCGTGGGGCTTTTCCGGCCCGTCGTGTTGCTTCCGCAGCAGCAGTGCGAAAGGTCGTATGCCGAAGAGCTTCCGGCGATCCTGGCCCACGAGCTGGCTCATCTGAAGGGCGGGGACCTGGCCTGGAGCCGATTCCTGCACGCCCTGTCGATCCTGCTCTGGTTCCATCCGCTCGCCTGGCGGTTGCCGCGTGCTCACGGCGACGCCTGCGATGCGGTCTGCGATGCCGTGGCCGCCGATTACGTGGGCGATGCGGGGCTCTACGGCCGAACCCTGGCCCGGCTGGCCCTGCGACTGGCGTCGGGCGGCGGCCCGGTCGGCCTGGCCATGGCCCGCAAGTCGAATGTCCGGCGTCGCGTGGAGGCTTTGCAACGCTTTGTCTTCCGCACCGGTCTGCCGCGCTGGCGGATGCGGACGGCCCTTTTGGCGGCGACGGCAGCCGTCTTGTTGCTCGGCGGCCTGGCCCTGACGAGGTCCAATGCGGCGCCGGCAGAAGACGGAAATGAAGTTGCGGCCAAGGAATCTTCCGACAAGGTAGCAGAGCACGAGCAGTCGGCGGAATCGGTGCTGACGATTCGATGTGTGGCGGACCAAACCGGCGAACCGATGGCGGGCGTCGAACTGGAGTTTCATGGTCGAATTGGGGGCAAGGCCCTGAGGCAAACGCTGCAAACGGACGAGCGCGGCGAGGCCGCGCTGAAGAGAGTGGCCGGCGCCAGGGTCGAATACCTGTGGATGACGGCCAGAAAGTCGCGATACGTTCCCCTCCATTACACATGGCAAAGCGATCGGCGGACGATTGAACTTCCGGAGAGCCTCGACTTGCGTTTTGAAGAGGGTATCAAGATCGGAGGCATTGTCGAGGACGAGGCGGGCCAGCCCGTTGCCGGGGCTGCCATCGACTTGAGCATGCCGATCACATGGCCTCGCCTGGTCAGCTACTTCTTTTCTGCGGCCGAGACAAAAACCGGCGCAGACGGCCGCTGGGAGTGGGACAGCGCGCCGAAGGCCGCAGGCACCGTCAATTTGATAGCCAAGCATCCGGACTATCTCGAAGGCGGAACAGGGCTTGTGTCAGGCACGGAAAACCGCTTGGTTCTGCGGCAAGGGCTGCAGGTGAGCGGGCGCGTGGTCGACTTGCAAGGAGGCCCTATTGCCGGAGCCACCGCTCAACTTGGCCGCGACCGTTTTGGCACGGGGGAGCCCAGAGCCACGACCAACTCGGAAGGCCGGTTTGTGATCAAAGACTGCAAGCCGGGACGTTCCGCCGTGACGGTTCAAGCAGACGGCATGGCTCCGGAGATTCAGGAGGTGACGGTCGGGAAAAGCGACAACGCACTCGAGTTTCACCTTTCTGCGGGCCACACGCTTCGAGGGCGAATTCTCGACGTTGAGGGGGAGCCGATCGCGGGCGTGACGGTCGTTCCCGACACATGGCGAGGTTATCGCACGCTTGCGCGGCGAATGAAGACTGACAGCGAGGGGAAGTTCACCTGGCAAGGCGCCCCGGCGGACGCCGTCGAGTACGACATCTTCAAGCAGGGCTACATGTCGAACCGCAATCTTTCCCTCCTCGCCTCGGAAAAAGAGCAGGTGATCACCCTCTTCCCGGAACTGGAAGTCCACGGGCGGGTGACCGATGCGAAGACGGGGAAGCCCGTACCGAAATTCCGTATTGTGCGTGGGCGAATCCAATGGAATTCCGACAACACCTATTGGACGCGAGACGAGGGCGTGCGTTACGCAGAAGGCCGCTACAGCTACAAGTTCAACGAGCCGATGAGAGGCTGGCTGCTCCGAGTGGTCGCGCCCGGCTACTTGCCGGCGACGAGCCGAGTTTTTGAGTCCGACGAAGGTCGTCAGCAGTTCGATTTTGCCCTCCAGCCTGGCGAGGGAGTGTCGGGACTGGTTCTGCTGGCGAACGGCAATCCCGCGGAGGGGGCCGAGGTGGGGATGGCGACGGCCGAGAAGCGAGCGTCCCTCACCGAGGGACGGTTTGACCAAAGCCAGAACAGCGCCGACGTGACGACGACCGACGCGAAAGGGCGGTTCTCGTTCGCTGCCGACGAAGAAGAGAATTTCTTGTTGATCGTCGTTCACGAGCAGGGATACGCGGAGGTGACCAAGGAGGAGCTTGCCGAATCGGGCCGAATTGCGCTGCAGCCCTGGGGTCGGTTGGAAGGCACGGTCATGCTGGGCGATCGCGCGGACGCAGGACGGGAGGTCGTGTTTTGGCCGAAACGCCCGTCGCGTCCCGGCATGGGGATGGTTGTTTGGGATTATGGCTACCGCGCGAAGACCGACGAGGAAGGACGCTTCCAGTTCGATCGAGTCATCCCGGGACTCGGGGCGGTCGCGCGGGTAGTCGTAACAGATTATCCCCGGGGCTCCTCCCATTGTCCCTGCTGGCAAACTCCCGTGGAGATCGTCAGCTATCGGACGGCAAAGGCAACCGTCGGCGGCACAGGCCAGGCTGTTCGGGGGCGAGTTGTCCTGGGTCGGGAACCGGAGACGCCGATCGATTGGACCATGAACGACCCGGTCGAGATCGTACGCTGGGACCGGGAGAAGGGCAAACGCACAGAGGACTACGCGCGTTACTGCGGCAACATCGACAAGTCGGGCCGGTTCGAGATTCCTGACGTTCCAACAGGAGACTACAAATTGACGGTGTCGGTCAACAACCCGCCCACGCCCGGCGTTTGCGGCGCCGGCAGTCAGATCGGCCGGGCCGAGCTGCAGTTGAGCATTCCCGAGATGCCGGGCGGGCGAAGCGACGAACCGCTTGATCTGGGCGCTATCGAAGCCAAACTCTTCGACACACTTGACGTGGGAGAGATCGCTCCTGAGTTCGTCGTGCAGCAATTCAGCGGAGAGCCGCTACGATTGGAACACTATCGGGGCAAGTTGATCCTGCTCGATTTCTGGGCCACGTGGTGCCAGCCGTGTCTGGCCGAGATGCCCAACCTCAAACGGATTCACGGGCAGTTCGGCGCCGACCCTCGTTTCGTCCTGGTGAGCATCGCCTGCGACAACTCGATTTCCGCCGCCAGGGACTATGCCGAAAAGAACGGCCTGGCTTGGCGCCAGGCCCACATTCCCGGCATCGGCAACTCGATCGCCAAGGCCTACACGATCCGCTCGCTGCCGGCCACGTTCCTGATCGCTCCGGACGGGCACGTGCTGGCCAAGAACCAGCGGGGCGACGAGTTGAATCGGGCCGTGGCGGCGGCCTTAACTGACGACGCGTTGTTCAACGTTGACGTGAAGGCCCGACCGCCTCGATTTCCCGTCACCCGTTTTGATGTTTCCCAGAACTCGTCCGCAGATCTCCCGGCCGTCGTCGTCCTGGACAATACGGACCCGAAGTACGATCGCGACGAGCCTCGGCACGACAACCTTCGAGCGTTGGACTTGTCAGGCAAGCAGCTATGGCGGCATACGGGGTTCAACGTTTGCCAGACCGTCGGCGGAGGCCAGCAGGTGGCGATCGATCGTCGGCGCCGCCGGATCTACGTGTGTGAAAACGCCGGCAACAAGCTTCACGCCTTCAGCCCCGACGGCCAACGGGTTTGGCGGATCGACAACATTGAGGCCGACGCGCTGGCCGTCGACGGGAAGACGGGCGATCTCTGGTGCAGCGTCGGGCAGACGCTGAATGCGGGCGAAACGGTTGTGTTCGACTCCGAGGGCCGTGAGAAAACGTCGTTCTTTCATCGCGGCATCGACATGGCTTACGACCCCGAGAACGACTCCTTCTGGCTGGCCGGCTACGAGGTCGTCAACCTCGATCGAGAGGGCAAGGTGCGCTTTCGCGAGAAGGTGGGGGGCTGGTGCTGTTCGTCTGTTGCCGTGAACGTCAGCGACGGCAGCGTGTGGATGGTCGAACGAGACCATCCGGACGTTCCCAAGAGCAAAAACCGCCTCTGGCTCCGAAATGCGGACGGCACCGTGCGGCATACCGTCGACCTTGAAGACCTCAACGTCTTTTCTGTCGAGTGCGTCCCAAAGAACGGTGACGCCTGGGTCGAAATCTATGGCTGCGGGCTTCGGCGTTACTCCCCGGAGGGCCGGTTCATCGACGAGTTGCCCATTGAGGGGCGGAGTGTCGCAATCAGCCCCACAAGCGGCGAGATCTGGATGAACACGGAAGAGGCGGCCGTTCGAATCGACGCGTCGGGCAAGGTCCTTGCCAGGTCGCCCCACGACGCCCCTTCTCGCCAAGCTTGGCTTGTGGCGTTTTGAGTTGCTTCCAACATCCGGCGGATTCAGACGCGAGACTCGGCGGGCCAGACTTTGACGGCAGCGGTGGAGGTTCCCTCCGCATCCAGTCGTGGCCACCGGGACCGCTTTCCGCTATACTGCGGCGATTTGATACCGTGCCCGAGGGACATAGTCGTGCCTGACCATTCCATGGACGATGCCCGCATTCGCGCCGCCGTGCAGACGCTGGAAAGCCTGCGTGCCGCGGGGGTTACCCATCTCCCTAAGGCAGCGCCCGTGACGCTGCCGACTCCGGCGCTGCCAACACCGGAGCCGGAACCGCCGGCGCCGGCCCCCGCTGCCGAAGCTCCTGCCGAACTCCCCCAGCCGCTCGAGACGATGCCGAAAAAAGCCCCTGCGAAATCGACCAAAGCGACCTCCAACAGTCCGGCCGAGGCCCTGGCCGTCGTTCAGAAGAAGGTGGCGGCCTGCAAGCGGTGCAGCGAACTGGCGTCGACCCGAACCCAGACGGTCTTTGGCGCCGGGAGCCCCACGGCCCGGCTCGTCTTTGTGGGCGAGGCGCCGGGGGCGGATGAGGACAAGCAAGGCATCCCTTTCGTGGGTCGAGCGGGCAAGCTGCTCACCGACATTGTCGAGAAGGGCATGGGGCTTCAGCGATCGGACGTGTACATCTGCAACATCCTCCGCTGCCGTCCGCCGGGGAACCGTAACCCGCTGCCCGTCGAAGCCGCGGCCTGTCGCGAGTTTCTCGACGCCCAATTGGCGATCATCCAACCCGAGTTCATCTGCTGCCTGGGGACGATCGCCGCCCAGAATCTGCTCAACGAGAAGACGCCGATCGGCCGGCTCCGCGGTCGGTTCCTGGACTACCAGGGCATCAAGGTCCTCTGCACCTATCACCCCGCCTACGTGCTGCGGAACCCACCCGCCAAGGCGCAAGTGTGGGCCGACATCCAGATCCTGATGAAGGAAATGGGATTGGCGATACCCAAGAAGAAATAGTAGGCACTGGCCCAGTCGAGTGAGCTCCAGGGGCAGGGCGCCGCACACATCGGCCCACCCGCCCGTCTTCGCGAAGGGGCACCGCTTCGCTAGTCGCCAATGGGATTCTCACGGCGGAGATCTCTTCATGGCGGGAAACTGACGTTAAACTGCCCAGCCTAGGCGGCCTGCGAGCCTTAGGTCGGGATAGTAGAGGATCGCCAGGTTCTGACGAAGGGGGCCCTTGCTCTCCGATGCGAACGCGGGTGGTTGGTCCGAAGTTCGTAGACCGCAAAGGCCTTCGTGGAGAAACTGCACTTGTCTTGAACGGTTGCTTTAAGTACTTAGGCCGCAGCATGCACAAGACGGTGTTATGGCAGGGGGGGAGTCTGTCTTGGAATGCTAACTCACCAAAGTAATTGCGGCTGCCACGGGGCAAGGGCGAACGAATATGCAAAGGGCTTTTCCTACACGCGGGCTATCCGGCTGGGACTGTGGAGTACGCCTTGCGCGGACCATCTCCTGGCTTTGTGGGATCTTGCCACTGGCGATCTTGACCACTCCCTTGCTGATAGAAGCGGCTCCAGTCGACACAAGTCAAACGAAGCGACCGACCTGGAGCGATCACCGACCGGGTTCGGATGCCGCTGATGACGAGCTCGAAGCGGACCCGACGAATTCGCGTGAGGATTACGCATTGGCCGAGGCTTCGGAACGGCTGGGGGCCAACCGTTCGACTTTGCCAATTGGGAATGCTTCAGATGGAAACCGCTCGCAAAAGCCAATCACCAGAGTGAGCGTTCGTACTGGGGAGCCGAGCGTGATCGTTCCCAGTCCAGACGTCGGGATCGATGTTGGGGTTGGGGCTCCTGGCTACCTCGCGCCGAATGAAACGCTCAGTTTCGGTGTGGGCACTGCCTGCCCACCCGTTTATACGAAACCGAGGGAGGTCGCCTGGAGCAGTCTGGACTACCTGTTGTGGTGGTCCAAGGGCCAGTTTGTCCCGCCCCTGGTAACCACGGGTACGGTCACCTCGCTGGGCGTGCTCGGCCAGCCCGACACGGAAATCCTCTACGGAGGCCAAAGCCTCAACGGCGCTGCCAACTCGGGCGCGCGGCTTGAACTCGGATGGTGGCTTGCCCCGGAATGGGCCGCCGAGGGCAACGTCCTCTGGCTTGCCCAGACGACCGACACGTACAATGTGGCCAGTACGGGCGACCCGCTCCTGGCGCGTCCCTTCATGGACATTGTGACGGGTTCAGAAGACTCCCATCTCGTTGCGTATCCGGACGCCGTGGCCGGGACTCTCTCGATCAACTCGACGAGTCGTTTCAAGGGCGCCGAGTTGCTGCTGAGACGAACGATCCACTCACGTTCGGATTGTCGGTTCGACGCATACGACCAGTACTCATGCCGCTGGGATGTTTTGTTGGGATATCGGTACAACCGGCTGGACGACGATCTGCTCATCCGCGAGTCGCTCGAGGCCGCCGGGCCGAGCACGATCGAGCTCTACGATCTGTTTGACTCCAGGAACGATTTCCACGGCGTTGACATGGGGCTGAACGCCGTCTTTCGTCACGAGCGATGGTCGCTCGAACTGTTGGCAAAGATGGCGTTGGGCAATGTGAAGTCAAGCGTTTTGATTGACGGAGCAACGACGACGACCTCCGGCGGCGTCGTGGACAACGATGCCGGCGGCATGCTGGCCCTGACGACAAACATGGGGAGCTACACCGACAACAACATGGCGGTCATCCCCGAATTGGGCGTCACTTTGGGCTTCGACCTCACGGAATGCTGTCGAGCCACGTTCGGATACACCTTCATCTATTGGAGCAATGTGGCGCGGGCAGGCAGCCAGATCGACCGGAACCTCAACCCGTCCTATTTTCCCAACAACGGCCCAGCCGCCGGCGGTGTGCAACCGGAATTCGCAATGATAATGAGCGACTACTGGTTACAGGGAATGAACTTTGGACTCGAGTTGCACTTCTGATGAGCCCGCTGATCAATTGTCGTCCCACGGGCCTTCGAGGGTAAGCAGGTAGTCGATTGTCGATTCGACGCTCGTTTGATCGTTCCCGCCGGATTGAGATATGGCGCGGACCCGATCGAAATCGAGTAGATCGGTGAGGAATCGGTCGTTGATCAGCCTGGCCAGGTTGTATCTGCCCTCAAGCAGATCACTCCGCGTCGAATCGTAGAGAACGGCCACGTCGCTCCCGCCTCCCCCATTGATCGTCAGCGTGAAGACTTCGTCGACCGCCGCCTCGTAGGTGCGCTCGAAACCGTTGGAGTAGACGGTCACAACCTGGGAATCCGTATCCGACTCGATCACGAAACGCTCGTTGAGATCCGTCCCGGTGAGCGACAGGATGGATCCGCGTTGGGCCGCGTACACCATGTCGCCTTGTCGAATAACAGCGGCTTCGTAGTCGTTCCCGGCGTCTTCCTCCGCCTGGGCCATTCTCTCCCGAACGTCGGTGGGCCAGAAGTAATCGTCAGGCGGAACAGACAGGTTCGACGCGGTGAAGATCCCAATCGAGATCTGTTGCGGACGGAGCCAGCATTCGGCGAAGTTGTTGTTCGCGCTGTCTTCGTTCACCGCGATCGTCACCGTTTGCTCATGTTGTCCGCCGTCGAGGATCGCCGCCGGCTGCCGCTCGGTGATCAGGTACGTCCCGGCCCGCAAGCTGGTGAATTCGTAGTACCCGTCATCATCGGTAAGTGCGTTGATCCTCACGATTCCGTTGTCGTCGATGGCCTCCAGGGTGACAAAAACACCGGGCAGAGGAAGCTGGTCGGGGGTGAACTGCGAGTCCTGGTTCTCCGCATAGACATAGCCCGAGATCGTCGAGTTCATGCCGACATCGATGGACACGACGGCCGGGCTCTCCGAACGTGCACCGTCCTGGTCCAGAGCCACGTAGGTGAAGGCAACCGTACCGGAGTACCCTTCGGGCGCCTCATAGGTAAAGGAACCGTCCTCGTAGGCCGCAAGGACCCCGTAATCCGAACCTGAACCGGTGCCAATCAGGTCCGTAAAGTCGACAGCCTGAAGCGGGTAGTCTTGGCCCGCGTCGTAGTCGTTGGCAAGAATCCCCGACGCCGCGACTTCAAACACACCGATTCCATCGAACTGGTAGTGATCGTCCACTGCAACCGGCGGAGCGTTTTCCACGGCAATGTCGACCGACGCCTCGTAGGTGCCCGTATCGTCGTCGGTGACAATCAGCGAAACGCGGTACTCGCCGTCGTCGTCCGGCAAAAACGTAAAGCTCGACCGGTTGGTTGGGTCATCGTTGCCGTCGTCGTAGGGCAGACCCCCCCGGGTCACGCTCCATGCGTAGGTGAACGTGTCGAGCGTTCCCGGGTCCGTGACTCGGGAAGAGAGGGTGATCGGCGATCCTTCGAGCGGCGTCTCCGTGGGGAGACTGGTGATCGTTGTGGTCGGATCGACGTTGGTGACTCGGACGGAAGCGGCGGAACTGGTGCTGCCCGTGTCGTCATCGGTCACGGTCAGGTCGACCTCGTAGTCGAAAAACGGCGATCCCCCGGGTGTGAACCCGTCGTCCAGGTATTGATGCTTGACGGTGAACTGGCGAGTCTCGGGATCCCAGGTGATCCCCTCCGTATCGATCGGATCGTCTCCGAACGGGATCGACTGGATGGTCGTTTGGTCATTCCAGTCGAGTTGAAGAACAAACGCATCGAGCGTCCCTGGATCGACGATCCTGCCGCTGAGCGTCGTGATCTCGTTCTCGTCGATGGCCACCGTTGCGAGTTCGGTAAGCGTCGGGGCAACGTTATCTACGGTGGCGGTTACGGCAGCCGTACCCGTTCCGGTATCGTCGTCCTCGACGGTCACTTGAATGCTGTAATAGAACACTGCCGAAGACGGCACGGTTCCGCCAGGGGACGGGCCATCGTCGAGGTAACGATGCGTGGCCTGGAACTGCAGCTCACCGACCGCCAGGTCGATTGTGTCCTGGTCGCCGTCTCCCCAGTCGATGGTCACGACGTGGGTGTCAAGAACTCCCGGATCGGCGAAACTGCCTTGGAGCGTGACTTCCTCGTTCTCATCCACGCGATCCAGGTCTTCGAGCGTCACCGTGAGCGGCGAGACATTGTTGACACGGACCGTGAGTGGATAGGAATTCGAACCGCCTGCGTCGTCGGAAATCACCACAGATACGTCGTAGTCGTGGCTGGGCGACCCGCCGGGTGTGAGTCCGTCGTCCTCGTAAACGTGGTCGTAGCTGAAGCTCTCTCCAGGAGTCAGATCTGAGTAGGTCTCGACGGGCGATCCGTCTCCCCAATCGATTTGCAGGGCCAGAGTGTCGCCCTCCGAAGGATCGACCAGACTGCCGGAAAGGGTCGACGTGTTGCCTTCGCTGACGGGAGTCGCGATCTGCAGGTTCTCGATCGCGGGGGGGACGTTGCGGATCTCGACCGACGTGGTCTCGATGGAACTGACTCCACCGTCGTCGTCGAGGACACGCAAGCGAACGGGCCAGGTTTGCGGCCCCTGTAGTCCAGCCGCGGAAAAGACCGGATTTTGCACGTTCTCATCGCCGCGTTCCGCATCGGCGCCGGTCTCACCGTAAATCCCGTCGTTGTCGAGGTCCCACTCGAATGTCAGCGGATCGAGGTCCCCGGCCGGATCAGTGCCTTCTCCCTCAAGCTGAATCGAGCCGTTCTCGTCCACCTCGTAGGGCCCCCCAGGGTCGGCGGTGGGAGGCACGTTTTCGATCGTGAAGAAGACACTCTCCGTAACCGAGTTGCCTTGTTCGTCAGACAGAGACAAGGCGATCGTATAGACGGCGTCGTCCATGAGCCGACTGCCGTCAAAGGAGCCCGTGGTGGGGGGGCCGGAAATGGTGATGCTGGCCGTGCCCGTGTCGGACGCAGCGTCGTCGCCCCAATCGATGGTGTAGTTGAACGGACCCGCACTGTCAAAATCGATGAAGGTGCCGATGTCCACGATGTCGAGTTGGCCCTCGGACAGAGTCAGATTGCCGACGGTTCCGAGAACCGGTGGCTCGTTGTCCGAATCCGCCTCGGCCAGCACGGGACTCACGATACTCGATGCCCTGGCCTGGTATTCTGCTTTGGGCAGCGGTCCGATCAACGTGTTCTGTGTCGCAACAGAGGTTGACTCCGCGGACGAAGCGGCTTCGACCGTCACGCTGGGAACACTGACCTGGTATTCTGCTTTGGGCAGCGGCCCGATCAGCGTGTTCTGTGTCGCAACAGAGGTTGACTCCACGGACGGAGCGGCTGCGGCCATCGCGATGAGGGCGCTGGCCTGAGGCGCGGCGGCAACGGTCACGTTGACGACAAAGATCGTTGCAGTGGCGCCGCTGTCGTCGTCGATGGCCGTTACGGTTGCCTCATAGCCCTGGCCCGTTGAAGCGGCCTGGTAGGTGTGGCTGCCGCTGAAGTAGCCTTGCGTGAGGACGCCGGCACTGCCGGACACATCGATGGTCACGTCGCCGGTGTCGGTCTCAGTGCCGTCTCCCCAACTGATGCGATAGGTGAAAGTCTCGACCGTGGCCGGAGAGTCAAGAGGATTGTCGTACCCCGGGTCCGAAACGCGGATCGGATCGATGACGAGTTGCGAACCGACGGTGGTCGAGTAGTTCTGAACACCGGACAGACTGGGGCTGACGTTCTTGATAACCACATCGAAACTGTCCTGATCGGTGGCGGTCGCTCCAACGACTTCGACCGTGACGCTGACGGTGTAGTTCCCGTTGTCGGCGTAGGTGTGGCTGCCGCCGAAGCTTCCTTGGTTCTGGCCAGCGCTACTCGTGATATCCGTCACCTGACCGGTGGAAGTACTGCCGTCTCCCCAGTCGATCGTGTACGTGTACTGCTGGGCGGAGTTGGAACTGGTGTGAGTGAAGGTCGCCAAGTCGGACCAGGTGAATGTCTCTCCTTCGTCGTAGTCCAAATCCGTCGGCACGTTGATCGTCAGGACGGGTGCGACCTCATTGACGTTCACAAGGAACGTGCCGGTGTCCTGCCCCCCGTCGTCATCGGTGACCGTGACGGCAACGGTATACTCGCCCGGCATGGTATACACGTGACTTCCGTCAAAGGACCCCTGGGTCAGGACTCCGGGGCCACCAGACACATCGATCGTCGCCGTGCCGGTGTCGACGGCTGTGCCGTCTCCCCAGTTGACCTGGTAGGTGAAGCTCTCGACAGTGGGCGGAGTTGCGTTGGCGTTGTCGTAGCCCGGATCGGTAAACACGCCCACATTGGTGATCTGCAGCGTCGATCCCGAACTGGCTGCCTGGTTGGAGGCCACCGTCAGGGTGGGCGAAACATTGGCAACGTCAACTTGAAAGGTCTGGATGGATTGCCCGCCGCCGTTGTCGAGCAAGGTTACCGCGACGGTATAGGAGCCGTTATCCGCAAACGTATGACTACCAGCCACGGTCCCTGCGTTCTGGTCGACCGTGGCGGAACTCGTGTTTCCGTCACCCCAATCGATGGTGGCCGTGTGGGTGTCGAGCACGCCGACGTCGGTGAACAGCGTCGGGCCGAAGCTGATCGTCTGACCTTCGTCCGCCTCCTGGTCGGAAATGGCATCGAGGACTGGGGCGACGTTCGTGATGCGCATCTCGAAGGATTCGCTGCTCGTGCCCGTATCATCGTCTGTCAGCGTTACCGTAACCGTGTAGGGAATCTCGTTCTCGGAGGCGTCACGATTCTCGTCGGAGTAGGTGTGCGATGCGGAGATCGTTCCCGCGGCAGTATCGATGATGCCGGCAGATGTCGTCCCGTCGCCCCAGTTGATCACGGCGGTGTGTGTGTCGAGAACTCCGGAATCGGTGTATGTGCCGAGCACACCGTCAAACGTGTACCCTTCCGGGAACTGTTGCGAGCCGATCACGGTTAACTGGGGCGCCGCGTTCTGCACGTCGACGGAAGTCTGCGTGCCGACCGTATTGTCCTCGTTGTCGGTGACGGTAACGCTGATCGGATAGGTATAGAGCTCGGAGGCCGGATTGGTGCCGCCGGGGTTGGGGCCGTCGTCCTCGTAGTTGTGGGTGAGTTCGAAGCTGCGTACCCCGGTTGCGAGAACCAGCTCGGTGTCCGACGTTCCGTCGCCCCACGAGACGGTTACCGTGTGGGATTTTCCGCTGCCCGTGTCCTCGAAGGTACCGCGAAGGATCGCGCTGTCCCCTTCGTTGATCTCTGCAACCGGCTCAACAACGAGATCTTGCGGAACCGACTGGGTGACGTCGATGGTCATGTAGCGGACGGTTGACTGGCCGCCCTGGTCGTCAGTCAACCAGAACGACGCTTCATAGCGACCGGCAACCGTGAAGGTGTGGGCCCCGTCGAAGGTTCCCCAGGTCGCTTGGCTCTCGGTGCCGGTGATGTTGATCTCGGCGGGCATCACATCCACAGCCGATCCGTCGCCCCAGTCGATGTAGCCGGTGAACGTCGTGTCGCCAACATCAGGGTCCGAGAAAATGCCGATGTCGGCGATCGACAGTTCCGCACCGTTGGCGATGGAACGCATCCCGCGAATCCAGAGACTGGGCGCCGTGTTGGTGGCCGAAGCCGCTTCAGGGAGGGCTTCGATGTTGGGACTGTCATTTCCCGTGCTGGCCGACAGCAGGCATCGCTGCTCGAGAGGTTCGATTCGCAGAGCGCGGCGACCAGAGTGGCGGCGAATGATTCTGGAATCGGACGATTCTGAAGTGGGACGTGTCCTTCTCAGCGAATTGAGAAAGGGTCGCATCGTGGCGTCCTCCCGCTCGCGTTCGTGGTTGTCGGCAGCCAGAGCACTGGCCATACGATCCGTCGCCGCCAATTCTGCACGAGCAATGGCGGGGGGGTACTCATCCGGACTGGCTCGCCCTACGCGACGAGCGGACTGTCAACCGTGCGGGTCCTGCAGACCTCGCCACGTTGAGAACCAGCCAAAATCCGGCCGAGGACAGGGCGCCTATCCGGGCCGATTTGCCTGCCCCCTAAAACCAGAAAACATTCTCCATCCAGCGCAACCGTCTGTCAAGCAACCGGGGCAGACGCCACGTTGAGATTCCTGGCCCCCCCAAAATCGCGATCGGGGGGAGCCTTTCGGCCCCCCTCCCACACGTCCGGGCATACGGGTCCGCACCACGGCGGTTCAGCTGGTTAAACTCTCATCACGTACATGGCCTCGCTCGCCTTCTTCACTGGCACTCTTTGACTTGCGTGGCCGACGCCTTTTCGCGGTGCGAAAGGCGACTTCTTGCTATTCCTTTGTGGAAACGCAATACAGGTGTTTGTCGGAGCGGAAGAAGAGGGAGCCGTCATCGGCAGCCGGTGTGGCGCTGAAATCCTCGGTGTCGCTGGTCATTCGATTGACGGCCAGTTGCTCGAACTGGTCGCCCGGCTTGAGCACGTAGACCATGCCGCTCCGGGCCACGTAGTAGATCTTCCCGTCGGCCAGGATGGGGGAAGCGTAGTCTCCGCTCATGGGACCACCGCGACCTCCGCGGCCCGGGCCCCCGGGACCGCGCCGGCCAGATGTCCCTTGCGGGGGATCTTGGGCGCCGGCGTCCGTTCCTTCAAGGCGGGTCTTGTAGATCTCCTTGGCCGTGGCTGTCTCGAGACAGTTCGCCACGCCGTTGGCGAAGAAGTAGATCCGGCCGTCAACCACGAGTGGGGTTGCGATGCGGTTGTTATGACGGCCCGTCCACACGACGTGTGATTTCATCACGTCGTCCTTGCCGCCCGCCCGCACGGCGATCGAACCGCCACCCCGTCCTTCAATGGCGTAGATCACGCTGCCATCGGTCACGACGCTGGAGCAAAACGAATCCGTATCCATGGCCTCGCAGTACCACTGGAGCTTGCCCGTGTCGGGATTCAAGGCCCAGATTTCGAAGGGCACGCCGAGGACCAGGTCGGTGCGCTGATCATCGACGGGAACGAGGATGGGAGTGCCCCAGGTTCCGCTGAAGCCGGCCGCCTCCTGGCGCCAAACTTCCTTGCCCGTTTCCCTGTCGAGGGCCACCAGGGCTTCGCTCTCGGCCGACGCCGTCACGATTACCAGGTTCTTGTAGAGAATCGGGCTCGACGCCGAACCCCAGCCTCGGGGATCCGACTCGGTTCCCAGCTTCGTCTGCCAGAGCATGTTGCCGTCCATGTCGAACGCCATGGCTCCGGTCTTGCCGAAGTAGGCGTACACGCGTTCGCCGTCGCTGACGGGGGTGTGGGAAGCGTAGCCGTGCTGGGTGAACATGCCGCGATAGTCGTCTTCGGGCAAGACCGGTTCAATCGACTTGTCCCAGAGGATCGTTCCCGTCTCGCGGTCGAGGCACACCAGGTGGCGCCGAAGCTGGCTCTGATCGCCGGGGGCCTGGCGACTCGTCCCGTAGCCGGACCAGCAGGTCACGAAGACCTTGTCTCCCACAACGATCGGGCTGGAGGACCCGGGACCGGGCAGGGCCACCTTCCACTTGAGGTTCTCCGTAGGGCTCCACTTGGTCGGAAGCGATCCCGCATCCGCAGCGATTCCCGTCCCGTTCTCACCGCGAAACCGCGGCCAGTCCGCCCAGACAGGAGCGACGAGCAGCCCACCGAGGGCAAGAATCAACACCGAAATGATCGACTTACGACACATGGAAACCCCCGTCGTCTAAGAGCCCGTGACAAGATAACCGCGTCATCCCACCCCCAAGTGGGCGCACACCATTAGCGTGATTGGTTGAACCCTGAAAGTCGCGGCTGGTTCCGCAAAGTCAGGCGTTTTTCCGTATGCGCCGCTATTCTCCCAACGTCGACTTTCGCCGGAGAATGTGGTGGTAGTGCTGGGCGAATCGGTGGGCCTCGTCGCGCACATATTGGAGTAGCCGCAGGGCAAAGCTGTGGCGACTCAGCCGCAAAGGCTCCTCGGCCCCCATCACAAAAACCTCTTCCTCACGTTTTGCCAGCGAAATCACCATGGGAGGGGTGATTTCCAGGGCGTCGAAGACGCTGAGTGCCGAGCTCAATTGGCCCTTGCCGCCGTCGATCAGGAGGATATCGGGGAACATGCCCTCCTCGTCCTGCAGACGTTTGAAACGCCGGGCGACCACCTCGCGGATGCTGCCGAAATCGTCAACGCCCTGCACATCACGGATGCGGTAGCGTTTGTAACCCGGCTTAAAGGGCAACCCGTCGAGGAATTGGACCAGGCTGGCCACAGTCTCCGAGCCCTGGAGATGGGCAATATCGATGCCTTCGATTGTTCGGGGAGTTTCCGAAAGCTTGAGCACCTTGCGGAGCCCGACCAGTCCCTTCTTCGGATCGACGTGGAACACCTCGGGCTGCACGTGCGTGTCGAGTTCGCCACGATCGTCGAGGGTTTCCAGCATGCGGATTTCGTCGCGCAGCCGGGCGGCCTCCTCGTAGTCGCGGTTTTCGGCGGCCGAGGCCATCTCGCGATAGAGGTCCTTGATCAGGGCTGTCCGGTTGCCTTCCAGTACGCGTTGAAGGCGGCGGATATCCTTGCGATAGTCCTCCTTCGAGATCCGCAGGTTGCACGGGGCCGTGCACTGCTGGATCGAAGCGAGCAGGCACGGGCGAAACCACTTCCATCGCTCGTCGTCTTCGTGAATGTCGAGGGAGCAGGTGCGGAACTTGAACACCTTCTGGAGCAACTGCAGGGCGCCCCGGAGGCCCGACACGTTGGCAAAAGGTCCGTAGAGCTTCGTCCCCCGCTCGCGCGGCGTCCGTGTGATCTCCACCCGGGGAAACTCTTCGCGGGTCGTGATCTCCAGGTAGGGGAAGCTCTTTCCGTCCTTCAAATCCTTGTTGAACTTGGGCTGGATGTCCTTGATCAACCGGGCTTCCATGAGGAGGGCGTCGACTTCGCTCTCGGCCTCCAGGTAGTCGATGTCGCGGATCTCCTGAACGAGCCGGGCGGTCCGCTGCTCTTCCGCCGCCGCCTTCAAAAAGTAGCTGCCTGCCCGGTTCCGCAGGTCCTTGGCCTTTCCCACGTAAATGACCCGGGCGGCCTCGTCCTTCATCAGGTACACGCCCGGCGCATGGGGAAAGGAACGAACCTTCTCGGCCGCGTAAGAGTTGTCGTCGGGCAGTTTCTGAGGGGGATTCGGCTCGGGGTCGGGCACGGGACTGATCTGCGAGAAGGCCAAAATGTGCGGGCCAGGTGAAGGGGCCACCCTGGAATATTATACGACGGTTCCCCCAGTCTGAGCAGGAGGGAACCTCGGGATTGCAGGGGCTCCGGCCCGGCCAATGGGGCACAAGGAAGGCAGTCTACCAGGTGCCGTAGTCGATCAGCAGGTAGGCAAGATCGTCGTCATCCGCCACGGCGATCGTGTCGTTTGTACCGCTGTCAGAGGAGCGAGCGTAGACAAGATCGAAGTACTTGATCCAGTTCTCATTGGTTCCCGCCACATCGCTGAGGCATCCTCCCTGGTAGGCATCGTCCTCATAGAAGGCTGGGCTGAAGGTATCGTCGCCGGGCGAATCGTAAAGATAGGCGCGATCCGTCGAAGCTTCGGCCTGGAAGCCGACGGCCGTCAGACTATCGAAGCCCGACGCATACTGGTAGAACGACCCGACGTCATCGGTGAGCGTGCCGTATGTCGGGTAGCTGCGGAAGCGGTTTCCCGAATCGGAGCCCACGAGTTCGGCCGCATCATCACCGCCCTGTCTCGCGTAGGCGTAGATTCGGTTGAACCCCGTGGCGTTCACATCCGACCAAGGTTCCGGGCGTTCCATGCTCGCTGACGTGGGACTGGCCGTGAACCGGTCGTTTCCGGGGCTGTCGTAGAAGTAGGCATAGGCGTAGGTGCCCTCCGGCGCTTCGGCCGCGACGGTGTCGAATCCCTCGACGTAGAAATAGAAGCTGCGCTGCGATTCGGTGAAGACGCTGTGGTCGGCATATCCGTAGAATCGGTTTCGTGCGTCCTCGGCCCCGAGCAGGGCGGCCTCGTCCGTGCCTCCCTCGACCCCGTAGATGTAAACTCGCTCGAATCCACTCGCGGTCGTCTGCGTTTCGGCCTCCAAACCGACATGACGCGTCAGAATCACACGATCCGGGTTCGCGTCCAGGTAGTCGTCACCGGGCGAATCGTAGGCGAAGGCATAGTTGGAGCTTCCTGCCGACGCATCCACCGACACCGATTCGAAATCTTCCACGCGGAAGGAAAAGGTACGGGTTGAATCGCGGAAGGTGGCATAGTCGGCGTAGCTGAAGAGGCGATTGCTGCCCGCGGAGCCGGTCATGGTCAGGCTGTCGCTTCCGTCGCCGGCGTTGACGGAGATTGTCTCGACGTTGGCGACATGGACTTCGTAGGCTTGGCCGAAGACGTCAGCGGAGCCAGGCTGAAGCGTGACGGTTTCGTCCTGGTCGGTGCCGAGGATGGTGACCGTGTCGTTGCCGACGAGGGCATCGATGCGGATCGTGCGGTAGAGCGTCGGATCGTAGGTTGTCAGGTTGCCGTTGACGACTGCTTCGTGCCACGACCCGCCCACGGCGCCCAGCGTCAGCACGATTGTGTCATCGCTGTCCGTAGCGGTAATCAGTGCCTCACGGAATTCACACGCCCCCATGTCGACCGTGCCGTTTTCAACTCGCGGGCCGCCGTCCAGATCGAAGGGGATGGGCTCGGTTGTATCCCCGTCGCCGTCCAGGTCGAAGGTGTCGGCCGGAAGCAGCGCATTGCTCCCCGCATCAATGGCCGGACCACCGAACAATAGCCGGAGGTCCCCGTAGTCGTCGTCGGAAGTTCCCCATGTGCCGTCCGGGCCCGCCGAGGGGTTACGCACGAACAGCGGATCGATCGGTACGCCCGTTGTGCCCACCAGGTTACCGTCGGCGCCGTGCACCAGACCGGTCATGCCGGCGCCGTCGCCGATCAGGTTATAGGAGCCGGCGGCTGAGCCATACACGTCCGGCCCGCTGATTGTCGCTCTGTTCAATGCCACAATCGTATTGGCGACCGTCAGCTTGCGATCGTTGCGAATCCCGCCGCCAACGCTGGCCGAATTTCCCGAGATGGTCGAGTTAGTGACCGTCAGCGTGCCGTTGTTGAAAATCCCGCCGCCGTCGCTGGCCGAGTTGCCCGAGATGGTCGAGTTGGTCACCGTCACCGTGCCATAGCGGCTGTAAATCCCGCCGCCGAAGGTCAAGGCTGAATTGCCCGAAACGGTCGAGTTGGTCACCGTCACCGTGCCAGAATAGTCGTAGATCCCGCCGCCGACGGTCTCGGTCGAATTGCCCGAGATGGTTGAGTTGGTGAGCGTCAGCGTGCCGTGGTCATTCGTGATCCCGCCGCCGTTGGAGTTTCCCGAGATGGTCGAGTCGGTGATCGTCAACCCGCCATAGTTCTTGATCCCGCCGGCCGAACCACCGGTGACCGTCAGACCGACAAGCTCCACGTCATCGGCCCAAGTGGTTATTACTCGGCTCCTGCTACCGGCGTCGATCGTGAGGGATCCCAGCGAGGAGGCGTCAACTCGCACGGACTGGTCCACCGTCAGACTGGTGCCGGCGAGCGTGATCGTGCCGCCGTCGAGAGTCGCGTCGAAGGTGATCGGACCACTGATCGCTTCTGTCCCCCTGTAGAAGAGCGCCTCCCGCAAGGAGATGGCCCCGTCGTAAAGATCGACCGCGTCGAGAAGGGTCGTCACAACAGCCGAAGGCGTTTCCCTTCCCGCCATGGGATCGGCCTGGTACTCGTATGCCCCGATATCCACTCGCCCTCCGTAGACTCGCGGCTGGCCGTCCACATCCGTCTCAAGTCCCGGCGGCACGAGCGCGTTGCTGCCCATGTTGACGGCGGGACTCGAAGCGGTCAGATGTAAATCTCCCGCATCGTCGTCGTCGGTTCCCCAGGTTCCGTCCGGTCCCGGACCGGGTGAACGCACGAAACCGGGATCGATGCCGATCAGGTTGAAGACGCTCTCGGTAGTCAACGCCCCCGAAATGTCGGGATACTCAGCATTGTAGTTCAGGGCCACAATTGTATTGCTGACCGTCGCCGTGCCGCCGGAAACACTGATTCCGCAGCCGTAGTTGCCCGAAATAGTCGAGTATGCAACCGCCAACGTACTGCCCGAGCGAATCCCGTTGCCGTAGTTGCCCGAGATGTTGGAGCCGGTGACCGTCACCGTGGCGGAATAGCCGTAGATCCCGTCGCCGTAGTTGCCCGAGATGCTGGAGTTGGTGACCGTCACCGTACCCGTATCGTCGTAAATCCCGCCGCCCGTGTCGGCCGAATTGTCCGAGATATTGGAATTGGTCACCGTTACCGTGCCCTCGTAATTCAGAATCCCGCCGCCATCAGTAGCCGAATTGCCCGAGATGTTGGAGTTGGTGACCGTCAGCTGTCCGGTGCTGTAAATCCCACCGCCATCGTCGGCCGAATTGCCCAGAATGGTGGAGTCACCGACTGCCACTGGGCCCAGGAGACTGTAGATCCCGCCGCCGCTGTAGTTGGCCGAATTGTCCGTGATGGTCGAGTCGATCACCGTTACCGTGCCGCAGTAGTTGTAAATCCCGCCGCCGCTGTAGTTGGCCGAATTGCCCGAGATGGTTGAGTTGGTGAGCGTCAGGGTGCCATAGTTTCCGATACCGCCTCCGTAACGCGCGACGCCACCGGTGACCGTCAGCCCGACAAGCTCCACGTTGTCGGCCAAGATGGTGATGGCTCGGCTCTGGCTGTTCGCGTCGATTGTGAGCTCCCCCAGCGACGAGGCGTTCACTTGCACGGACCGGTCCACAATCAGACTGCTGCCGGCGAGTGTGATCGTGCCACCGTCGAGAGCCGCATCGAAGGTGATCGGACTGCCGATCGCTTCCACCCCGCTGTAGAAGAGCGCCTCCCGCAAGGAGATGGCCCCGTCGTAAAGATCGACCACGTCGAGAAGGGTCGTTACGACAGCCGAAGGCGTTTCCCTTCCCGCCGTGGGATCAGCCTGGTACTCGTGTGCCCCGATATCGACGCGTCCGCCGTAGATCCGCGGCTGGCCCTCCAAATCGGTTTCAAGCCCCGGTGGCACGAGCGCGTTGTTGCCCATGTTGACGGCTGGACTTGATTCGGTCAGGTGCAGATCGCCAGCGTCATCGTCCGCAGTCCCCCACGTTGCGTCCGGTCCCGGGCTGGGTGGCCGCACGAACGCCGGATCGATGCCAATGAGGTTAAAGCCGCTCTCGGCAGTCAACGGCCCCTCAATCTCGGCATTCGAAGCAGCGGTGTTCAGGGCCACAATGGAGTTGGCAAGGGTCGCCGCACCGCCGTACCTGTAGACGCTGTAAATGCAGATCCCGCCGCCACCGCGCAAGGCCGAGTTGCCCGAGACGGTCAAGTTGGTGAGCGTTACCACGCCGCTGCCGGAGTTGCAGATCCCGCCCCCGGAGTATTTGGCCGAATTCCCCATGAAGGTCGAGTTACTGACCGTCATCGCGGCGCTGGAATTCCGAATCCCGCCGCCATCGTATTGGGACGAATTGCCCGAGATGGTTGAGTTGGTGACGGTCATCGTGCCGTTGCCGGAGTTGGAGATACCGCCGCCGTAGTTGCCCGAATTGCCCGAGACAGTCGAACTGGTGACGCTCATCGCACCGTTGCTGGAGTTGGAGATTCCGCCGCCATAGTTGCCCGAATTGTCCGATATGGTCGAACTGGTGACGGTCATCGTGCCGCCGTAATTCCCAATTCCGCCGCCATAGTTGCCCGAATTGCCCGAGATCGTCGAATTGATGACCGTCACCGTGCCGCTGTAATTCCCAATCCCGCCGCCGTAGTTGCCTGAATTGCCCGAGATGGTCGAACTGGTGACCGTCACCGTGCTGCTGTAATTGAGAATCCCGCCACCACCCCAGCCGTTGGCCGAATTGCCCGAGATTGATACGTCGATGAATGACACGTCTGCCGTGCCGCGCAAATAGGCGCCTCCTCCCGATCGACTGGGATCAGGACTGTCACCCGTAGCCGCATTGGCATTGCCGCCGCGAACGGCCAGGCCATCGAGTGTCGCAGTCACGTCGATACCCGTCACAACCGTATAGGCATTCTCGGCGCGCGTGGCGTGCGTCCGAAGCTCATCCACGGCAATTTCCGATGCGTCGTTGCCATCGAGATCTCCGTCCAGTGTTGTGATATAGATGGCCGTGTCGCGAGTGTCCGCCGTGTCAGCCCCTTGCGGCGTCAATCCGGCGTATCCGCCGTAGATCGAGACTCCGTCGACGAGCGAGAACGTGACGCTGCGCGGATCGGTGTCGATCGTGCCGTCGAGGTCCGCATCCGACAGGGCCGTGGGTATATAGGTCCCACCGGCCACGCAAATCTCCGTCACGTCATTGTCCGGGGCCCCATCGCCGTTGGCGCCGCGGGCGTAGGCGAGTGCCGACTCCAGGTCGGAGAATGCCGCGTCCCAAGAGAAACCGTTCGGATCCGCCACCGTCGCGTCGTCGTCAACGTAAAGGACGTCAATTGCCGTCGTCGTGAAGTTCCACGCCTGCTTGTCGCCGATTCCGGCATACTCATTGCCCGCCAGATCCTCGAAGGCCCCGGCGTCAACCTGCACGTAGTACCCCGTCTCGCCTGCAAAGTCCGACGATGGATCGATGGTGACGACATTTGCGGCAATCGTTACTTGACCGGCGGTGACTGCGATTGTTTCGACGATGGAGTCGTCGCTCGATCGTCGGACGACGATGTTGCCCGTGCCCTTGTGGATGTTCTCGTCGAAGACAATCGTAAGGTTCGAATCCAGGGCCGCGCCGGTTGAGTCGTCTGCCGGCGTCAGGTTGTCGACAAGTGGGACGGCTCCGTCGAGGGTCACCGTGCAAACGGCCGAGTCGGCACTTATGTTCCCCGCGGCATCCTGGGCCGTCGCCTTCAGCTGATAGGCGCCGTCGGCGAGTGTCGTTCCCGTATGGTCGAAGGTCCACACGCCAGAACCGTCCGCGTTGGTCGTGCCCAGGCTGTTTGTTCCCAGAAACACCTCGACCAGGACGCCGGCCTCGGCAGTTCCGGAGATCAACAAGGTCTGGTCGGAAGTAATTCTGTCGTCAGGATCGACACCCGTATCGTCCGAAATGCCGGTGACCACGGGGGGAGCCGGGGCGATTCGATCGATGACGTAAGATTCGCCCGACGTAAAACCGGTTTCCAGAGGATACCCCGTGTCGTCCGTGATGGTTGCCCCAGGAACAAGGAGATCGAGCCGCAGCTCGCCGTCTCCACTGACACCGGTGTTGACCGTCACGTCGATTGTCGTGCCGTCTGTCGCACTGACCGCGGTGATCGATTCACCCACGATCGTGTCCGCGACGTCCGTCAGCGTGAAGTCGGCGGTCGAGACGTCGCTGACGTGTTCGCTGAAGGTGACGCGAAAGACAACTGAGTCGGCATTCGTGAGCGGTTGAGAGGGCGACAGACGTTCGATCGACGTCACGGTGGGCGGCGTACCGATCTGAAATCGGGTGAAGTAGACGTCATCAGGGATTTCGTGGTCGACCGCATCCTGGTCCTGATTCATCCAGGTGCCGGCCGTGCTCTGGATCTGCGGGCCCAGGAGGAGAGCATATTCGCCATCAGGAAGCGTTTGGCCGAAATCAACGCGGTACGTCAGATCGGCGGTGTGCGTGACCGACACGGCGCCCTGCCCGGCCGAAAGTACTTTGAGGCCAAAGTACTTGTCGGCCACAACAACCAGGCTGCCGACGAGCTCAACGTCCATCGCAGTACCGCTGGCGGGTCCCTGGCCAAGAACGGAAATGGCCGTGGGGTCCGAAACATCGAGAATGACAAGCCCTTGAGTAGTACAACCGGCATAGGCAATACTTCCCACCACGTCGACATCGCAGACGCCGCTCGACGGCCGGCAACTGCCCAGCAGGGTTACCGTCGTTGGATCGGTAACATCAAGAACAAAGAGCCCGTACACTTCGTCGGCCAGATACGCAAGATTGCCGACAACCTGAACGTCGTAAGCGTAGTTCGCCGAATCGAATCCCCCGAGGTAAGTCACCGAAGTCGGATCGGATACGTCGAGAATCTCAAGGCCGTTGGATCGATCGGCCATGTAGGCGAGATTGCCCACGACATCGACTCCGCGGGGCGCGCCTGTTGTGTCGTATTCCCCCAGGTACACGATCGCCGCCGGGTCGGAAACATCGAGAATTTGCAGGCCGGTATTATAGTCCGCCACATACGCCCGATCGCCGACAATGTCGACCGCATAGGACTGGCCCGAGGTGTCGTACAAACCGACCTGCACCACGGCGGAAGGATCCGTCACATCGAGCACGAAGAGACCGCCGGTCCCCGCGGCCACGTAGGCCAGATTGCCGATCACCTCAACATCGTAGGGCGTGCCCGAAATGGCGAAGCCGCCCACGGCAACTATGGCGTTCGGGTCAGAAATATCGAAAATCTGCAAACCAACCACATTGTCGGCTACGTAGGCAAGATCGCCCACCACGTCGACGCCGTGGCTTCTTCCCACGGTGCTCTGTCCGCCAAGGAGGGTTGCTGCCGCGGGAGTGGATACGTCGAACACCTGCAAGCCCGACCCCGACGCCACGTAGAGCGTGGAACCGCCGAGGAAGCAATCGTTGAATACGCCTCCCACGGAATCCAAGGAGGAGGTTTCCACGCCGTCGAGATTCAGCAGCGCCACGTCATAAACGTCGAAACTGTCTGATTCGATCGTGCCGTTCAGCGTTACGTCCAGCGTCGAGAACGGCTGGATCGTGCCGGTCAGTTCGAGCGAGATGCTGCTCACGGCGAGCGGCGGAGGATCGTCGATGGTGAAATTCCATGCCGTCGTTCCCGTGATTCCTGCAAAGGAATTTCCCGCCAGGTCTTCAAAGGCCCCCGCGTCGACCTCGACGTAGTAGTCCTTGCGATCCAGGAGGATCGCCGAGCGCTGGACGGATACGATCGCTCCGACCACCGACACGAGGGAACTGTCCACGGCGATGGTTTCCACGACCGAATCGTCGTCCGCCAACCTGATGACAAGATTGCCGGAGCCCTTCTGAACGGTTTCGTGGAATGTGATCACCAGGTCGGTGTCCGAGTGAACGTCTGCGGCATCGTCAGCAGGCAACAAACTGCTGACCGACGGGCTGAGCATGTCGATGCTGAACTGGCTAGTCGGCGTGTAGTCCCTCTGGTCCTCGCCGCCGACGCTGCAAGCACCCGTCACGTCGATCGTGACATCGGCGATCTCGACTCCGCTGTCCAGCACGTCGTAGGTGACCGTGTAGGTGTCGTTTTCGGATGTCGTTTGGGACCATGCACCGCTGGGATTCGCCAGCGTCGGAGTGGTGTCGCCAATCACGTCGGGGCTGAGAACCAGCGACGGGACTGCCGTCGTATCCATCGACTCGGTGAAAACAACGGATACGGAAAACTGTCCTGAACCGGCGTCGGCACTGGTAAGGAACGTGTCGCTGACGGCAACGTCGGCCACGTCGACGACCGTCCAGTTGCCGAAGTTCACGTCGGTGAGGATTTCTCCCGCGTTCAGCAGAACGGTATGTGTGTCATCGCCGCCGCTTCCGAAGGTGTGGCTGAACACGTTGGAGGCCACCCCTGTCTCAAGATCGATCGTGCGGATCTCGATCTGATGGGCGGCGCCGGAGACGGGGATGCTGAGGGAGACGTCGGCGGTGTACGTGCCGTAGGAGTTGACACCGATCCAGGGCCCGCCATCGAGCCGGTACTGGATTTCGTCGACCGTGTTGATGGTGATGTCGCCCGCGGAACTTTGGGGGTTCAGGTTCGTCAGGGTCTGCACGCTGCTCGTACCCGAGAACTGGTACTGGCCCGTGCCGAAATTGTAGCTCCCCGAACCGGTCAACGTGAGCGGCACGTCGAGCACGTCGAATATGCCGTCGGCATCGGAATCCGACCAGCCGACCATTTGCAGCGAGGTGGGCGAGGACGTGTGATTGGAGTAGGCCACGTTCTGAAGGCTGGACTCGGCCATGATGCTGGCCACGCGGGTGCTCGTGTCCGGATTGTCGTCGATGGCATTGAGATTCTGGGTGTTGTAGTACCCCGAGTAGTCGTTGTAGCTGGCCGCTCCGGAGTACTCGTCGAGGGCGTAGAAGATGTGCCCGGTTTCGTGGGCGAGAACCTGCCCCATGTTCCCGATGCCCCATCCGTCGTTGCCGTAGGTCATCACGGTAAAGGGGCCGCCCAGGTACGCGTAGGCGAAGTATCCGTCGCTGAACATGTTGTCCGAATCGTACGACGAGTCGCACACGAACACGGTGTATGCCCAGTGGGCATTGTTGGCGATCCGCTGGGCGTCGTTCCAAAGGTCCAGGTCGGTGAAGTAGGAACTGGCGGAGTTGTAGCCCACCTCGTCAAGGAAGTCGTCGATCCATAGGGACTGATTCGAATAGGGTCGGGTGATGGGTTCGTAGCCCGTGGCCACCGGGGTGTCGGCGTAGGTGAAGTCGATGTGGAAACTGAGGTCGTGGACCGGCGAGACGGTCGGGGCGGCCTGCAATGTGTCTTCCCACCATTGCAGCCCTTCTTGAATCTCCGCCTTCACATTGGTGATTTCCGTCGTTGTCCAGTCTTCGGAGTTGGCGTCGATCGAGCCGTCGGATTCCAGCAGCACGACCGTGACCCAGATATCGCCGAGCATGTATTCGGACAGGTCGTTGTTATCCGCGCCGTAGGGCCGATCGCCGTCGGGCCGCTCGCCGTCGGGTACGGGGCTGGCGGCCAGGCCGGCGTTGAACGCTTCCGTTTCGGCAAGGGCTTCTTCGGGGACGAGGAATGCGTCGGCAAGGGTGCTTCCCGGGCCAGCGATAGCCGATCCGGTTTCCGAGGTGGAGATCGTGTGGAAACCGGACGAGAGAGTCGTCTCGGCCGAAAGTGAAGTAACGGAACTACTGCTGGCACTGCCGATCGGATAGGTCTGTTCCCAGCCGGCTTGCGGGGCTTCGCCGATCACGTAGGTGTCCGGCGCGAGGTCCGTGAAGTGGTAGCTCCCGTCGGTCCCGGTGACCTGGAAAGGTTCCGTGTCCTCGTCAAACAGGCCGTTGCGGTTGATGTCCAGATAGATGGTCCACCCCGCCAATGCGATTTCGTCTTGATCCCAGAGGCCGTCGCCATTGACGTCGTGCCATTTGTAGCCGTGAATTTCTCCGGGGGGCACAAAGAGGCCGAAATCCGCAGACGACACGATCTCGCCCCAGCCAAGCGAGATCTGGTATGTGCCGCCCTCGGCCGCCGCAGGAAGGCTCGGTTCCCAGCCGGTCGGCAATTCCACGGCAACCGTGTAGGTTCCTCCGTCAAGATCGGTCAGCCAGTAATCGCCTTGGGAGTCGGTGACCGTGGATGGGTCGACCCCGTCATCGAATTGGCCATTGTCGTTCGAATCCAGGTAGACGGTCCAACCTTCCAAGGCAGCTTCGTCCGCCTGATCCCACGCGCCGTCCTCGTCCAGATCGTTCCAGACGCATCCCTGAATGGCGCCGAGCAAGGCCTGGTTGCCGAAGTTGATGCCGGTGACCACTTCTTTCCTGGCCAGTTCGACAACGTGCACTCCGTCCGTCCGCGTGGACTGGAAATCGACGAGTTCCACGCCGTCCACATAGGGCTGGGCTACCGCCGCCGTCTTGAGCGTTTCGCTGAACACGAAGTCGAAGGGGTCTTCCGAAAGGTCCGTTGCGTCGATCAGCGCCGAGCCGGCTCCTGCTGCCCGGATCCGGTAGAGGGCCTGGCGAATCGTGCGTGAATTGCCGCCGATGGCGTCGTATCGCGCTGTCGCATACAGGATCGAATTGTCGCCGGACAAGTAGATTTCCTGCGAATACATGGACGAATCGTCGAGCACCATGGTTCGGACGATCGAATTCGTGGCCGTGTGGATGACGTAGACCGCCGGATAGTTGGACGTTCCGTAGGTGCCGCCCACGTAAGCGAATTCGCCCTGGGCATCAACGACGATGCTCTTCGGTTGGCCGATTCCGGTCAGGGTCGCGGCCAGGCTGGACGACGCGCCGTCCACATGAACGACGTAGACCGTATCGTCGTAGTAGTCCGTTACGTAGGCCGTTGAGCCGTCGGGGGAGAACACGACCTCGTCGTTGTAGCTGCCGGCGGAAAGCGCCACGCGTGCCGTGACCGCGTGGGTGGCCGTATCCACCAGGATGAACTCGCGTCCGTAGTAGTCGTAGATCCCCAAGGTGGAGCCGTCGCTGGTCAACGTCATCTGGCCGATGTTGCCGGGCTGCAGTGTATCGACCACGGAACTGGAGGCCCCGTTCAAATCGATGAAATAGATGGTGTCCGTTCCCTCGCCGGTCGCCACGTAGGCCGTCTGATCATCGGGCGAGATGAGGACCCTGTACGGATATTCGGTGACTGGCAGGGTGGCAACGGCCGCACCGCCGGCAAGGTCGACCACGGTGGCCGTGCCCAAATAGCCGTCCAAAACCACCGCACAGGAACCGTCCGAAGTGACGGCCAACCCCGTGACGCTTGTCCCGGTGTCGATATAGGAAAGGACGCTCTGCGACACCATGTCGAGAATCGACACGTTGCCGGACGTGGCGTTACCCACGACGAGCGTCGTGCCGTCGTCGGCCAGGGCCAGGAAGCCCGGACCGTCTCCTTCCGGTGCTGACCCGCTCGGAACCACCCCTTCCATGTAGCTGCTTGCGCCGTCGATGTTGTAGAACTGAACGTCTTCCGCGTTGCGATTGTTCAATGCGACGGCGCAATAGTCGACCGGGCTCACCGCGGCTTCGTAGCACCAGGTAAGAGCCGGCGTGGCGACCAGCGATTGGCTCGCAATGTCGATTACGGAACACGAAACACCTGTGACGAAGGCGTACGCTCCGTCGTACGATATCTCAAGGTCCATGACGGTTCCCGTGTGGACACTGGCCGTGATGTCGCCGGTCTCCAGATCGACGAACAACACGTTGCTCGACACTCCCACCAGGGCGTAGGCGTTGTCGTGCGAGACGCGGACCGAGTAGGTGTACAAATTCGGGATGGAAGAGAACTCGGCGGCGACCGTCTGGGTGGTCAGATCGATCTTGGTAACCGTGCCGCTGGCGGCAAAGTGAGAGACCACGGCGATCGTCCCGTCGGCACTGATATCCACCGCGGCAGGCGTGTCCGCGGTCGAGAGAGTCGCCAGTTCCGTGCCGGTTGCCACGTCGTACAGACAAACCTGGCTGTTCCACCTGTCCGGCAGCACAATGATGTTGTCCGGCGATACGGCGAACTGGGTGTAGACGTTCTCCCAAGTGGCATATCCGAAGGAAGTGCCAAGCGTTCCTTGGCGTCCTGAAGCGAAGCTGCGAACCTCCGTCATCGAGGAAAGCGATATGACCGAAAACGTAGAATTGACCGCGTCATTGATCACCCCCACACAAGATGCTGCTTCAGAAAAGAACCGGCAGCCTATGCTGGGAGCACGCTGACAAAACACCCAAACGCATTGTGCCCCCCAACTTATGCCTCCAGAGTATCAACGACGAGAGCGAAAGACAATTGTTGAGAGGCCGTTTCGAATCCCAACTGGGCTCGAAGACGCGTTTTCCGCCCCTGCAGAGGGACCCGCAACAAGCTGGAGAATGCTCCCGAATTGCCTGAAGCGGTTTGGCAGGAAGTGATCAGTGGTCACGAAAGGCGGCTGGGGCTCACATTACGGTTGCCGCTGTGCATTTAAGACCTCGGTCGCATGCCTCGCAAAAAGGCCCCGGAGATCGTCCTGGTACTCGCGAAGAACCTTCTCGCCGAGCCCCTCGCAGTCGCCGCAACGATAGAGGGCCCGAGCCAGGACGATTTCCCGTAGCGGCCCGATCCGGCGGCGTTTCTCCCGGGCCTGGTCGTGGAGCGGTTCCAGGCCGGTCATGGCGTGGCCGCTCATTCCCGGTTTTCGCAGCAACGCGCCCAACGGCTCGGCAGCGGCCGGATCGCCCAAGGCCTCCAAGGCAAGGGCAACCGAACGGTGGTGCGAGAGGGTCACGTCCGCGTCGAGCATGTCGAGCTTCTTAAGGATCGCGGGCAGGGCTCGGCGGTCGCCCGAGTAGCCGAGGGCCAGGATCAGGGCGTCTAGGGGCGTGGGCAAGTGGGCGTATTCCGCCATGTTGCCCTGGAAGATCTTGGCGTCCCACGCGTCGACGGCATTCAAGCGTTCGGCGAGCAGTTCCACACCGTCCGCCTCGCCCAGGAATCCGAGCAGCTTGGCATATTCCAACCGTGCGGCGCCCAGGGAGGTTTGAAAGGCCCGCTTGAGGCCGGGCACGGCCAGATCGGCATGGCTCAGCAGCATTGCCAGGGCCCGGCAGCGAGCTTGGCGATTCTCCCCTTCGTCAACCACGTCGGCGACGGCTGAGTCGATCTGCTGCTGAGAAAGAGGATACGAATCCTTGTCGGGCAACACCTGCTCGGGCAGATTGCCGATTTCGACCAGGTGGCGCTGCAAGGCCTTCACGTCGATTTGACGCGGCGTGCATTGCGACTGGCTTGCCATGGCGGCGGCCACGCCGGCGGCGTAGCCCTGGTTATGCATGTCCTTTTGCATGCGGACCATGGCCGAGGCGTCGCGATCCATGCTAATGGCCAGGCCGATCACCAGGATTCCCTCCAGACCGCGGGGCAGCAGACATCGATAGGGGGTGAAGCACGTTCCGCCCGGCGCGGGATGATTGGCCTTGAGGGTCTTCTTGGTATGGGGAATCAGGGCGAAGTACGGTTCGCTGGGATAGCCATGGGAGTCGTAGTCGCTGCCGGAGAGCACGATCGAATCGGGATAGGTGCGCTCGGCGATCTGGTCGAGATAGGTCAGCAGGTGGTCGCCCACCACGCGGCGCCGTTCCCGCGTCTGGATGAACGAGCCCATGTCGTAGGGTTCGCCCTCGACCGCCAGCCGCGAGCCGACCAGGGCTCGCCACGTGTCGACCGCATCGGCTTCGTCGACGAGCAGGAAGTCCGTGTTGACGTAGGCCTTGCCCAGCAGACGCCGCGGCAGGCCGGTTCCCTGAAGTGCGATATCGCTCGGACCGCCGCCATACATCGACTCGGCGCCGGCAGCCACGGCGATGTCTCCATTGCCGGTGGCGTCAATCACCACGTCGGCCAGAACCACGCCACGACCTTCCGGCGTGGCCACCACGGCGCCGCGAACCCGATTTCCTTCCACATAGGCCCCGCAGCCGAGCACGCCGAACCACACCTTTCCGCCGGCGCCGGTGACCTGGCGGCGAAACCACTCCATCTTGGACTCGTTGTTGTGCTCCTTGTCCGGGAAGGGAACCTCCTTCGTGAAGCCCCGATCCTTGCCGTGATAGGGCTTGCCGATCAGGCCGACCGTGCCCACGCCGCCAAGGCCTTCCTGGAACTCGACGACCAGCACCTTGGCGCCCCGGCGAGCGGCGCCGATCGCGGCGCACGCCCCGGACGTTCCGCCCCCGACGACGACCACATCGACCCGGGTGAGAACGGGAATCCCCTGTTCGGGACAGGCGACCGTCTTCTTGGGGACCTCCGTCCAGCGCAGACCGCGGAGCGTTTCGGAGATGTTGCCAGAACCCGACGGACATGCAGCCTGGCGGCGAACCGCAATGTCTTTCGAGAGCGAGATACCGGCGGCCTGGTGCGCGGCGGCATGGCCAACACTGCCGCCCAACGTGGAGGCAAGGGCCGGTGTGTAGACCGCGTCGCGGCACCAGTCCAGACCAGCGGCCGGTCCGAGAACATACAAACGGTCCACGCCCTCAGGACGCATGCATTCCACAGGAACCAGGCCGACTCGCGGCGGGCCCGCTTCCGGTCGCTGCCGGCACTTGATCGTGAACGCCGGAAGGAACGACAGTTGCTCCGCAGCACGGAGCTGGCCCTCTCGGTAGGTCAGGTCCCGCGCCTTCTGTTCCGCCTCGGCCAGAGCCGCAAAGCTCCCGTCTCCAAGATCCAGATCGAGACGGTACTCATAGTAGTCCAAGGGTTGCCCGTTCAGCTCGACGCCGGCCGGCACACTGTGAGCGGCAGGAACAGCAGAAGTGTCCTCGCCCCCGAGAACCACGCGCCGGAAATCAGGCGTCTCTGAAGGCCGCGGCACAATCTGGGCGTCGGCCATCCGGGCCACAACCGCCGTATGGGTGGCATCGATGATGACCTTGGCAGCCACGGCCTGCCGCCCGGCCCGGTTCGCCATGACAATGCCGGCCGGGTTCCCTTGGGCATCGACGAGAATATCCGTTGGGTAACAACCGAGGAGGAAGCGGACATGGGCCTTGAGCAGCGCCGACTCCAGCGTTCGCTTCACTCGCAGCGGCGACGTGGTTCGATCCTCGCCAAAAATGTCCTGAATCAGCTCTGAGTGGCCCCAGGGGATCCCGTCATACCACATTCGCAACGTGGCACACAGATCCTCGCCCAGGTAGTTCCGCGGCGCGATTAGCATGACCTCCGCATCGCCGCGTGCCGCCTCAACCGCGGCAGCCACGGCGCCGATCGTGCCGCCCACCACGACCACATCCACCTCGCCCACCAGCGGAATCTCCCGGGCACTCTGCGCGACCACTTCGGCCCTCGCAGCGCAAGGACAAACAGCCAGTCCCAACAAGCAGAACAGTTGCAAAGATCTCGCCATGGTTATACTCCGTAGCCTGACTCTCTGAGTCGGGACTTGTAACCTGACTCTCTGAGTCGGGACTTGTAACCTGACTCTCTGAGTCGGGAAGTGAATCGCCATCCGCCGACCAAATCTGCCGCGGTTCACGCGACCGGTGGAAGGAGGTTGTTTGCCGTGGAAGGCATGTGCCGCTTCAAGCCACGGCTCTGGAGAGCCATGCTACAACCAATTCTGGCACAGTCCACCTGCCCAGTCCAGCAACGTTGTTCGGAATCGCGCACGTATTCCGATTCGAGCTACGGTTGGCTGACTTCGCGGCCGGTTTCTGCTACCTTGGCGGCTGACAATTCTTCGATTCCCTTTCTCCCCAAACAGCCATGAACAGCAAGCAACGCGTCCTCGAAGCGGTTGCCCGGCGCACGCCGGACCGCATTCCCGTCGATTTCAATGCCAACCCGGGCACGCTCGCTCGACTGATGGCCGACTTGAACGTTGCCACCCATCGCGAGCTGCTCGACCGGCTCCACGTGGACATCGTGGATCTTCGGGGCGTGGTCGATCCGATCTACCGCGGCGCCGTTCCCAAGGAGCAGGACCTGGGTGGAGGAATCAAGGAGAACTGGCTGGGATGGCGGACCCGCCGGATGGAAACGGCCACCGGCCCGGAAGACGCCGCCTGCGAGTTCATTTTCGCCGAGGCCCAAAGCGTCGAGGAGATGGCGGACTGGCGATGGTTTCACGTGGACTGGTTCGACTTCTCCGACTTCGCCGAACGTCTGGAGCCCTGGAGCGACCTGGCCGTGATGGCGAGCGGGGCCAGCGTGTTCCAGCACCCGGCCTTCCTCCGCGGGAGCGACAACCTGCTGGCCGACATGGCCCTCCGCCCCGAGCTGGCCGAGTACCTGATCGACCGCCACACCGATTTCTACGTGGAGTTCTTCGATCGCATGTTCAACGCGGCGCCGGGCAAGGTCGATCTCCTGCGGATTGCCGACGACCTGGGCATGCAGGATCGCCTGCTTCTGAGCCCCGCCATGTTCGACCGTTTCATCGCCCCGCGGCTCGACAAGATCATCCGCATGGCCCACGGCCACGGCGTGAAGGTCATGTTCCACACGTGCGGCGCCGTCGTGCCGCTCATCGATCGCCTGATCGAGCTTGAGGTCGACGTGCTCGACCCGATCCAGGTTCGGGCGAAGGACATGGACCCCGTGGAGATCAAGCAGCGTTTCGGGGCGAGGATTTGTCTGCACGGCGCGATCGACACCCAGTACCTGCTCCCTCGCGGCACGGCCGAGGAAGTGGCCGACGAGGTTCGGCGGATGATCGACATGATGGGCCCGGACGGCTACATCATCAGCCCCTGCCACGTACTGCAAACCGACGTTCCCACCGCGAACGTGCTGGCCCTCTACGACACGGCCAACCCCCCTGTAGGTTGACTCTCCCGAGTCGACTCTCGAATCGCCACCGACGTCCCATCCTCGAAAACGAATGATCGGCCGTGGTGCATGGCGAGTGACGGTTGGGAGCCCTTTGCCGCGTCAGGGGTCGACTCGGGAGAGTCAACCTACGTCTGATCGTTCTTAGTCGGACGCAACCTGACGGTCGAGGTTGGGGGCCGGAGCAAGGGTGATCAACCGTTCCCCGGAGAAATCCGCAGGTGTTGCGGTCAGGGAGACATAGCCCGGCTTGGAGAAGTCCCAGGCCACGGAGTCTTCCGGTCCGCTCGGCCACTGGACGCGTCCGTCCGCGTCGGTGACGAGATCCGCCTTCACCCCCAGGCAGCCCAGCCAATGCTTGGGGCGGCAGGTCACGCCGCGAATCGGTTTGCCTGCATGATTGACAATGCGGATACGCACAACGCGAACCGGCTGGAGCTGGAACCGGCCAAGGTCTTGCTTCCGGTCAATCACGACCTCGCGCAACTGGGAAACAAACCCGCTGCCCTGGATGGTCATGACGGCGCTGCCGGGACGGCTGCTCGTAAAGACGAATCGTCCGGCCTTGTCGGTGGTAGCCTCCTGGCCCGAGCCTCTCGCGTCCTGGCAGGCTTTCAAGCGGACGGTCGCGTTTTCGACGGGCTGGCCTTCGGCGTCGACGATACGTCCACGGACGGTTCGACCTCGCGTCAGCACGCATTGGGCGTCGAAGGTTTCGCTCCCGTCGCTGAAGCCGTCGAGATAGCCGCTGCAGCGGACACGAAGATCCACCTGGTGAAGGTCGTCCGGAGCTCCGTCCCATTGCCAACGGCCGTTGGCGTCGGTGATCGGAGACGCTTGTCCACGGTCTTCCGCGATGCTTGTGCAGTCCGCCAGGAAATATCGCCCGGGTTTTGCGGGCCAGGTGACGGGCAAGAACGCCTCCACCCGGGCGCCTTCAACGGGCTGGCCGCTTTCGTCCTTCACGATCCCGCCAATCGTCCGGCTCCGCTGGAACTTGAGATACAGACGCTGGGGGAGACGGATACTCGTGTGCCGTCCCGTTCCCCAATCGTAGTGCTGGGAGACAAAACCGTTTCCTGTCCAGGTTGCCTGGGCGGACTCGATCCTGGCTCCGGGTTGCCACGACAAGGTTGCGATTCCTTGCCCGTCGGTCTGGCTCTCCTGCCGGATTTCCTCGCCGTCAATGTTGCCCTGAAAAAGGAACGTCACGCCCTCCAGCGGTTCCCCGGTCTCGGCCTGGGTGGCGTACACGGTGAGTCGACCCGTATCCGCAGACTCGCTGGCCGCGGCATCGGCCAGGAGATGGGCCACTGCGTGCAAATCAATCGCGGCTTCTGTCAGCGAGACGCCTCCCAGCAACACCATACCGACTACCATCGAGACGGCGGCCGCCATGGTACGCCCACGGGGCAAGTGTTCGGGAAACAGCCTCCGCTGCAATGTTCTGATGCGGTGCAGGATACTCGAACCGTGCCCCATGGCCATGGCGGCTCCCAACACCGGACGGTGCATTTGAACGGTCAGGCGAGCCAAGGTGTGGACGTAGCGGGCAACATCGCCCACGTGGCTCGCCGCCACGGCGTCGGCAACCGTTTCGCATGCGATGGCGTGCGCTCGGCAAATCCGCCAGGCAAGCGGATGGGGCCAGAGAAGGATGGCCAACGCGTGGAACGCAGCGTTCCACGTCTGATCGCGGGCCGCCAAATGGGCCGTTTCGTGAAACAGAATCGCCGGCAGTTCCTCACGATGCGAGTGGACCGCGTGCTGCTCCGGCAACAACACGACCGGTCGCCAGACTCCCATCAGGCAGGGCGTCGCAATCTCCTTCGTGATTCGCAGCGTGAGCGACCGCCGGTATCCAAGCGTCTCCTTCAAACGCTCGCCTTGTTCGGCAATCCAAGCGGGAGCGGGACGAGATCGTCGAACGATCCCGCAGAGCCAGAACGCTCCAAAACACGTCCATAGGAGCAGGCCGACCACGCCCGCCAGCCAAACCGTAGCAATCGCGAACCAGGCGATGGTTGCCAGGGTTACACCGAAGGCCAGTTCGCAAAGGGTTCCGCCCCCCGCGGGCGGTTCCGCAACGCCGCGCATGCCGTCAACCGACGAGGGAACAACATTCGCCGCAGCAGGGTCTTTGGATGGCGAGGCAGGATTCGCCTCTGCTTGCTTAACCGAATACGGCTCAGGCGGTGTCCGCCTGACAATCGATGGAGCGGGAGAAGTTGCTCCCGGGGGAAGGATCGCCCAGGAGAAAATGGGCGGACAGACCGCCAGGCCCACCATGAGCAAGAGGCCGCACGCAACCAGCCGCCAGACCAGGACCTTCCAACGAGGGTTCGCCCTTTGCAGCAAACCATGCATGCACCAGGCGATCCCAAGAAGGAGCGTGATCTTCGTCAGCAGCAGTGCACCAGCCAAGGCCAACTGGTATTGGTCAACAGAAAACAGCCCGTTCATCAGCCCTCATTCCCTTGCCCCTACTATGCCGACGCTACTGGACATCGGTCTCGATGTCAAGTTCTGCGCGGAGCCGGATCGTAGCCATCACGTTCCGCCGTGATGAGCGCCCGGAGGCGAAAGAAACCTGTACTTGGAGGCGACCGTTGCCACGCCCCCCGTGCTGGGAGTGCTACCCGCACGCCACTCCAGTCGCGAAAATAGTAAAGATTTCAGATCCTTCCGAAAGCCCATCCCCCCGCATAAACTAGATGGCGAGACGCAAGACTGACACGGATCCGGCCACGGCCACTCTCCCCGATTCCCCCTGGCGCTCCCGATTTCGCCGCCTTCTCCAGGCCTGGTATACAAAGCACGCCCGGGATCTGCCCTGGCGACAGAATCGCGATCCGTACCTGGTCTGGATCAGCGAGATCATGCTGCAGCAGACCCAGGTGGCCACGGTGGAGGCCTATTTCCTGCGGTTTCGCGAAGCGTTTCCATCTGTCGAGTCCCTGGCCGCTGCCGAGGAGGAGGACGTTTTGCGTGCCTGGGAAGGGCTGGGCTACTACCGTCGCGCCCGGCAACTTCACCAGGCCGCCCGGGTCCTGGTCGAGGAGCACAACGGACAGTTCCCCCACGACGCCGACGCGGTCCGGGCCCTGCCAGGCATCGGGCGCTACACGGCCGGGGCCATCCTTTCGATCGCCTTCGACGCCCGGCAGCCGATCCTTGAAGCCAACACGATCCGGCTCTTCTCGCGCCTTCTGGCCTACCGGGGACAGTCCACGTCGACCGAGGCCCAACGACTGCTCTGGTCCATGGCCGAGGCGGTTCTTCCCCGCCGGAACGTCGGCGCCTTCAACCAGGCCCTGATGGAGCTTGGGAGCCAGGTTTGCACGCCCAAGTCGCCCAAGTGCGCTGAGTGCCCCGTATTGAAGCTCTGCCGAGCGAAGTCGCTCGATCTTCAGGACGCCATTCCCGCCCTTAAGCCGAAGAAGAAGTTCGAAGACGTCCACGAGGTGGCCTTGATCGTGCGCCGCCGCGGTCGGATCCTCCTGTTGCAGCGTCCGGAGGGCGGGCGTTGGGCAGGGCTCTGGGACTTCCCTCGCTTCGAAATGGACCACGAAGAAGAACCGGCCCTGTCTCGCGGGCTCCGGGAAAAACTGCGGCACCAGACCGGCATCGATGCAACGGTGGAGCAGCACCTGAAACGCCTCAAGCACGGCGTCACCCGTTTTCGCATCACCCTCGATTGCTACGCGGCGCGGTTTGTCGAGGCCGGCAAGTCTCCGCAAACCCCAGTCACCCTGAAATGGGTCACGCCGAAGCAACTGGCCGACTATCCCCTGAACACAACGGGTCGGAAACTGGCCGGGATGATCTAAACCGTAGCGGTGGCATCCCTGCCGCCGGCCCGGATTAGTCATGGGTGGCACGTCCCAGAGCGAAGCGATGGGCGTGGACGGTCAAATCACCACGCCCATCGCTTCGCTCTGAGCGTGCCACCCACCCGCTAAACAGTGCCTCTGCTCACGATGGTTTTCGGCGGCAGGGATGCCACCGCTACGAGGCTACATAAACACTTCCTTGTCGCGAGCCACGCTGGTGGGAACCTGGCGCCGGCGCCGGGCTTTTTCCAGCAGTTCCTGGCCCGGGCCGCGATGGGCGTAAAGGGCCTCGCCCGGACTCACGTGGCGGTTCCAGTGACGACTGAACAGGTCCGCCAGTTCCTTCTTCTTCGCCAACACGGACGGCACCGCGTGAAGCATGGCCATGCGTCGCTCGCGCCGGCGAAAGTATCGAGCGAACAGTTCCGGCAGCAGGTTGGAAACCCACGTGTCGCTGACCTCGTCCGCGTAGCGGGGAATCACGTAGCGTGGCTGGTCCAGCGGGGCCAGGGCCTGGCGGACAGCCTCGGCAAACAACTCGCTGTCTTCCGGGACGGCCCGCTCCAGAAACAGACGCACGTATCCGCCCGCTCGTTCGGCCACCTGAAGCCGGTACTTCTTCTTGAGCAGCCTGGCTTCCAGAAGGGCGCCGAGCACGGCATGGCCCACGGCCAGGGAGAGCGACGAGCCGGTCCAGGCCTGCTTGCTCTGCTTGAAAGGCGGGAACCCGCCGCCCGCCTTCTCGCCCACGTCGTGGATCTCGAGGGTGTGGATCGGATCGGGATGGTAGGGTTCGCCGATCCGCCACAGCTCGCGAAACTCGGCCCGGCGGGTCACGCGATCGATCATGTCGTCGTTCAGCACGTGGAGCGAGCCTTCCAGGCCTTCGGGTTTCAACTCCGTGAAGGCCGCATGAACGTGGCCCACGCCTTTTTCGATCGCCCCGTCGTCGGTCAGTCCGTAGATCGTCTTGTGGCGATCGATGAAACGGCCGTAGTCATCGAGCCCCTTGGCAAACTCGGGGGCGATGCAAACCACGTCCCAGTTGTCGGCCAGCTTCTCCGGCACGTCCGGGTCGATCCGGATCGAACGCCCCCGAAGTTGGTTCACCGACATGGAAGTCGTGACCGAGGCCAGGTTGACCAGGACGTTCACCTTGTTGGCGTCCCAGCCTTCGCCCAACAGGCCTCGCGTGCCGACAAGGCACCGCGTTACGCCCCGTTGGAACAGGTCCGTGATCATTTCCACGTAGATCCGGGGGCACCACTCGCTCCCCGATCCGGTCAGCACGTGGAAACCGGCCTCTTCCTGGTAGGTCAACTCCGAAACGATGCCCTTCCTGGCAAGCCAGCCTTCGGCCTCCTGCTTGAATCGCTCGGCCAGGTCGTCGTCCACGAGCACGGTCGAACCGGTCACGAGGACGGGATCGAGCCCGTCGACCTCCGGATCCGTGAGCAGCCCGCGAAAAGCGGCCACGGCCCCGCCGGCCTCTTCGTCGAGCAGGTGCCCTATCTCAGAGGCGACGGCCGAGGTCTTCTCATAATCAGCGATCACAACGGCGCGGATCGAGTCGCCCAACGCGTGCATCTCAGCTTCGAGGATCGGCAGCAGGGCCTCGGTCTTGGCGGTGGAATAGGCCATCACCCGGCCCACGGGCGACGCACAGGCCCGGGGACCCGTTTCTGTAATCTGCACGCCCAACAAGCGCAGCTTGGCGATCGCCTGCTCGGCCAGGGCGTGATCGGCCGGATCCTCGCTGCGCTGCAACCGGTGGCGGATGTAGCGATCCAGAATCGGCACGAGCAGATCCAACTGCTGAGTCTCCGGATCGACGGTCGCCAGATCCGGCGGCGGCACATGAGGCGGCAACTTGGCGCCCCGCATCTGTAGGAACAGGGGACCGGTCCGGGCCAGTTCCGGATCCCGTCGCTCGAAACTCGTCCAGTCCTTCATCCGCCCCGTGGGAAGTTCCAGGTCTTGCAGAACGCGTGCGACCCAGACAGGCAGGGGCTCGGCGCAGATGTGTTGCGAAAAATCCAGCCCCCCGTCTCCCTTCGCGCCGAATTCGCCGCAAAGCAACTGGACGACCTCGTGGAACTCGCCGTCTACCGTCGCCAGATACTGGAGTTCCTCCGTCGTGGGTCGAACGAAGTAAGCCAGGTCCTGGTAAGGGGCGAGAAAGCCGTCTTTCACAACGGCCGGCACCGGCACCTCGTAGTCGATGGGACCGAAGAACTCGTCGTAGCGCTTCACGTCTTCCGGAAGCTTGCCGTCGCGGTCGGGCGGCGTGGCCGTCAGGCCAATCACGACAGGCTGCTCGAGCAGTTCTCTCGCGTCCGACAGCACCCGCCCCCAGTGACCCATGAGGTGGTGGCACTCGTCGAGGATGACGAGGCCCACACCCCGATCGCGAAGCCGGTGCAGCGTGGCCAGCGACGAGGCGTGCAGCGTTTCCAGCGAGTTGCCGCTGATGGCAAGCCGATCGCGGACCTGCTTTCGATAGGCCGACAAACGCTCGTCGTGATAGTCCGCGTTGTGGCGGCGCAGATCTTCGATCCAGACGCTGGCTTCGTCGGGATTCTCGGCCTGCCCCTTGGCGATCAGGGTTTCCTGCCAGAGTTCGATGGCGGCTCCGTCCAAATCAGCGCCGCCTCGCTCGGGAAGGGTCACCGACTGGTAGGTGAGCGAAGTGAGCAGCCCCGGCGCTTTCGAATCGGTGCTCACGCCGTCCGGCGCCTCGGGCGAGACTTCGAAGAGGCTCGTTCGCGACGCCCATTGGGCTTGAATGGCCGAGTTGGGCGAAAGCACCAGGGCCGGTTTCTTTACACACTCCGACCACAGGTAGAGTCCAAGCACGGTCTTGCCCGAACCGGGCGGCGCCACGATATGGATCCGCCGCTTCCCCTTGGCCAGTTGAGCCTCGGCAATCTTGACGGCATCCACCTGCGCCGGGCGCAAACGGCCCGTGAAACGGACAGGAAAGGGCTGGGCGGATTGACCATCGGACATAGGCGATAACCTGGCAGTCCGTCGACGGTGGGTGGCGGCCTGGAAACGGAACGGGGGCCTGCGGGGAGCTGAACCCGGTTGATTATAGCGTCTCAAGTCGCAACCAGAACACGGGTTAGGGCATCTTATGGCTTGCTAACGGGAAGAATTGGCACTTCAACCTTGACACTGTCACATAACAGTGTAATATACAGACATGAGCGGACCCTGGACCATCGACGAACTCGCTATGGCAGTGCAGCAGGCACTGGCGACCGTGCCGTATTCCGGACAGTCCTCCGGAAGGGTCCGCCAGGTTCCCGACCGCCGCACGATCCGCTACTACACAACCCTCGGGCTGCTCGACAAACCTTCCGAAATGCGAGGTCGGACCGCCTACTACGGCCCGCGACACCTGCAGCAACTGGTGGCCATCAAGCGGTTGCAGAGCGAGGGCAAGCCGCTCGTCCAGATCCAGACGATCCTCGCCGGAGCCAGCGATTCGACACTCGCCACGTGGGCAGCCTTGCCGGAGGACTTCTCGGCCAGCCCCGCGCCGGAAGTCACATCCGCCCCAGCCCCCCCAAAAAATCGCGAGGAGTTCTGGACGGCAAGGCCCAGCGCGGGGCCGCGGCCTGCCGCCCCGCAGAGCCGGTCCGAGCCAGAGGTCCAAACGGCACTCCATCTTCGCGTGGCCGACGGAGTCACCCTCGTGATCGAAAACAGCGAGATCGACGCCGAATCGCTCGCTCGCGTGCAACCCGTTCTGGAAGAGTTGAAACACGTCTTGTTTGACAACGGAAATGAACCGGAGGAAACCCCAGAATCATCTTGAAAGAAGTCACGCGATTGCGAAAAACAGCCGTTTCCGGCGCACCGTCACCCCAAGGAGCAGCCATGATGCGAACACTCAATCCCGTCCATGACGAAACAACCCGCCCTGACGACGAGGCCGGTTTCGGCTGCCTGGAAACAACTCGTGGCTGCCTGCCCCTGGTGGCAATGGATGTGTCGGCCGCGATCACCGGTCTGCTCGCCCAAACGACCGTCAAGCAGACCTTCCGCAACTCGCTCGACGAGCCCCTGGAAGCCACCTACATTTTCCCCCTGCCCGACCGTGCGGCGGTCACGTCGTTTCTCATGCGGGTGGGCGATCGGGTCGTCGAAGGTCAGCTCAAGGAGCGGGGCCAGGCCCGCCGCGACTACCGCAAGGCGATCGAAGACGGGCACCGGGCCGCCTTGGCTGAAGAAGATCGTAGCGGCACCTTCTGCATGCAGGTGGGCAACATCCCGCCGAAGGAGGACGTCTCGGTGGAGTTGACCCTCGTCGGTCCGCTGCCGGTCTCGGGCGGCGAAGCGACGTTTCGCTTTCCTCTGGTCGTGGCCCCGCGTTACACGTCAGGCATCCCGCTCGACGGACCGTCCGTTGGCCCGGGCTGCGCCAGCGATACGGACGAAGTGCCCGACGCCTCACGCGTGACGCCGCCCGTGCTGCTGCCCGGCTTCCCCAACCCGGTAGCGCTCTCACTGGAGGCGCTTTGGGACCCCAAGGGCCTGGCTGACGAGGCCTCACCGGAAGACCGCTTCAGCGCGAGCCTTCACAGCGTGGTCGTCGAGGAGGGCCCGCCGTGGAAGATCCGGCTCAAGCCGGGCGAGCGTCTGAATCGCGATTTCCTCTTCCGCTTCCCCGTGGCCGCCGAGACGGTGCAGACATCGCTCGTGGCTTCTTCCGGAAGCACCGAGAAACACGAGACCTTTGCTCTCACGATCGTGCCGCCGACCACCGGAGCCGAATTGCACACGCCACGTGACGTGGTCGTTGTGTTGGATCGATCGGGCAGCATGCGAGGTTGGAAGATGGTGGCGGCCCGGCGAGCCGTGGGGCGAATCGTCGATTCGCTGCTCGACGCCGACCGCTTCTCGGTCCTTGCTTTCGATAACACGGTGGAAACGGCGACGCCCTGCCGCGAGACACTTGCCCCGGCGAGCGATCGCGCCCGCTGGCAAGCGGTGGAGTGGCTCTCGGGGATCGACGCCCGAGGCGGCACGCAGATGGAAGGGGCCGTCGACGCGGCCCTGCGCCTTCTCGACAGCAGTGAAGAGGGCCGGCAGCCGATCCTGGTTCTTGTCACCGACGGCCAGGTGACGGGCGAAGACGCGATCCTCCAAGCCGTGGGCGAAGCGTCCGCCGGCGGATGTGCTCCGCGAATCCACACGATCGGGATCGACCGGGCCGTCAACGCCGGCTTCCTTCGCCGCCTGGCCGATGCCGGTGGCGGAACGTGCGACCTCGTCGAGTCGGAAGATCGCCTCGACGCCGCCATGGACCAGATCCATCGCGCCGTCGCCACGGCTGCGATCACCAATCTCGAGCTGGAAGCAATCGACGGAACCCTGGTCGGCGACAGCCTCGCGCCATGTCCGCTGCCGGACCTGTTTGCCGATCGGCCCGTTACCGTCTACGGTCAGTACCGCGCCGGCCGCGTGCCGCTTCGCCTCCGCATCTCCGGCGCCGACGCGGAAGGCCAACCATGGCAGGCGGAAACAATCGCTTCCGAGGCCTCGGCCGACACGATCCGCAGCCTCTGGGGCCGGGCTCGTGTCCGCGACCTGGAGGACCGCTACGCCATGGGCGAGAAGAACCAGGACAAGCTCGCCAAACAGATCGTGAGTGTTTCGCTGGCCACCCACGTCCTCTCACGGTTCACCGCCTACGTGGCCGTCGACGATTCGGAAGTCGTCAACCGAGGCGGAGAGCAGCAGCACGTGGTACAACCGGTGGAGATTCCCGACGGCTGGGATGTTCCGACGTCGCCCTCGGTTGATAGTTGCATGACGCGTGCCCCATCCAGCTCGTACTGCATGCCATGTGTCACCGCGAGCAGTATTCTTCCGAGTAAACTGAGCAAAAGGCGGCATATCGAACGGAAAGACGCTCGCGAAGTACTGGCTGAAATCCGCGAGTTGTGTCGGCTTGTCGAATCCGGAGGGCTTCTTGCCAATCGCAAACGTCACAGCCAACTGAAGCGGCTCTTGAGTTTGCTTCGCCAACTGCTCGTGTCACTCGATAGCAAGACGGAGACGTGGCAGCCCGTGCTCGAAGAGCTTGCCGAGACCGTCGAGAAGCAGCTTGCCGAGTACGCCCAAGGCAACAAGGACGCGTTGAACCCCAAGACGTTCAACGAGCTGCTGACGCACGTGCGGGAACGACTGGCAGATGTTGACAAGGCCGTCCAAGACGATCGCGATCAATTCTGGACCTGAATGGGCGAGCGCGATCACAAATAACACGCGGAGAGAAATCCGAAATTCGAAGAGCGAAATCCGAAACAAGCACGAAACTCAAAATTCAAATGATCGAAACAGCGAACCGCTACTCGGGCGACTCGGCTGCCTCCCGTTTCGCTCATTGGAATTTGGAGACTTAGGATTTGTTTCGGATTTCGTGCTTCGGATTTCGGATTTGCTGTTGAGCGTTGCAGCCCTGCGACTCATCCCACCCTGGAGCCTTTCCAGAACGCGGCCCGAACCTTGTCGAAGCGATTGGAAAAAACAACCACGTCGGCCGACTTGCCCCGCTCGAGACTGCCCGTGCGCCGTCCCTGACCGAGGAGCTGGGCCGGATTGAGCGACGCCATCCGCACCGCCGCGTGTACCGGGGCGCCGGTGAACTGAATGAATCGCCGAACGCCTTCGTTCAAGAGAACGCTGCTGCCGATCAGCGTGCCGCTGTCCTCGTAGTAGACACCGCGCGTCGTGCTCTTCACACGCCGGTTCATGTAGTTGTAGGTGCCCGGCTCGGCCCCGGCGGAAATCACCGCGTCGGAAATCAGGATGATCCGGTCGGCTCGCTTGGCCTTCCGTGCCAGACGCAGCATTTCCGGGGCCACGTGCGTGCCGTCAGGGTTCAATTCCGCGTAGACCGTGTCGGCATTGATCGCATAGGCTGCCAAGCCGGGCTCGCGATGGTCCAGGCCGCTCATGGCGTTGAACAGGTGGGTGGCGCACATCTTCGCCCGCCCACACACTTCATCCGCCCGAGCCGCCGAAGTCACACTGTGCCCGAGGCACGGCTGGATCCGCAGGGCCCGCATGGCAGCCGGAAGCTTGTCGGCGTTTTCCAACTCCGGGGCAAAGGTCATCAAGCGGATCCTTCCGCCGGCAATCTCCTGAAGCGTCTTCAGGTACCCCAGGTCGACAGGCCGAACGTACGCCTCCTGAACCCCTCCCCGCCTGTTCGGGCTGATGAATGGCCCTTCCACGTACAACCCCGGCACACGATCCGAGAACGAGGAGCCCTCCAGCAACTTCGCCATGCGACGAATCACCGCCTCGTCGGCCATCATCGTGGGCAAAAACTGCAAAATGCCCCGCGCCGCCAGGATTGCCTGGAACTGCTCCAAGCTCTCCGGCGTGCACAACTCCAAGCCGATGGGCCCGGCCCCGTGGATGTGTACCTCGATCAGGGCCGGCGTCACATAACCGCCCCGGGCGTCGATCTCCGTCGCGCCCCGCGGCGTCTTCCTGGCCGCCCCCGCATGCTCGATCCGCCCCTTGCTGAAAACCACCGTCCCTCCCGCGATCGTCTCGTCGGGCAGAACCACCTGGCCGTTCTGGATGCAGTAGGTTGTCATACTCAGGTTTCCGCCGCCACAGGACGCGAGGGAATTACATTCGGGACTGTCGAGATCACATCAGGAAAGGCACTACAAACGCCACAAAAAGCACGCCCGCGAAGAAGACGCCTAACACAAGAGTGAGCATTATTCCGAGTTTCTCAATGGCGAATTGCACAAAACGCGCCGTTGGTTGCGGAAAGAACGCATGAACGATGAGAGCCAGTGCGAAAAGCCCGATCGTGAAGATCAAATCGTGCAGAACCAGACGGACGACGGTGTCTCCCCATGTTCGCCCGTCCAGGAAGTTCTCCACAATCCAGAACATCCAATACGCGATGGCACCAACAACGCAGGCGAAAACCACAAGGCCAACACGGTCGGAGAAATTGCTGACAATAACATCGTCGGAAGGAGAATCTGCTTCCATCTTGCTCCCATCGTCCGTCACTTCGACATTCTGCGGTTCACCTTCGCGAACTGGAGAACCACTGCAGCCACTGGCCCCCTCCCCGGCCCTCCCCCTCGCTCGCAAGCTCGCTGGGTAGGAAGACCTAGTCCCCAACCTCTTCCATGGCCGCCTTCAAGGCCTCGATCCCCTTCGCAATGTCGCCCACGCGATCGTCACCCGCTTCTCGCTCGAAGATGTAGTCGCCCTCGTAGTCGGCCTCGGCCAACGTGCGGACGAAGGCCACCCAGTCGACCTGGCCCGTGCCCACCACCACCTCCTCGCCCCAGTTGCCCTTGACCGTCGGGCGTTTGCCGTCTTTGGCATGGACCTGTTGAATGTGCGGCACCAGCTTGCGGAGCGCTTCGATGGGCTCGTCCATGTCGTAGAGGAGCATGTTGGCCGGGTCGAAATTGACGGTCACATTCGTCGCACCGCGACTGACCATTTCTCCGAGGAATGTGAGCAGCGTGTCGGCCGTCTCCTGCCCCGATTCCAGCAGCAGGAACCCGCCGTTCTCGGCAACCATCTTCGCCAGTTGGGCCACGCGACCGCAAAGCTTGTCGAAATTCGGATCGCTCGCCTCATGGGGCAGAAAACCGGCATGGGTGCTCACGAGCTTCAGGCCCATCTCGCGAGCCAGGGTGGCCGCGGCCGCCGCCAGCTCCTGGTTCCCTTCCCAGTGCTCGTCGGGCACGATCCCGCCGGTCTCGCGAATCGCCGCCGGCGACGAGTAGTCCTCGCCGATCGTGGAAAACATCCCAGAGACGATTGAAATGCCCGACTGGCCAAGAATGTCCTGCGTGCCTTCCCACGTGCCCGGATCGTCACGGTGCGGCGTCAGTCCGAGTTGGACCTTTTTTAGTCCCAGCGTGTTCACCTTTTCCGCAAGGTCTTGGGGGCCCGTGGCTTGGAGCGACCAACTGCACACGCCGATCTGTTCTGCCGTCTGACGTTTCATACTGTTCTATCTCCGAATTTCTTCGAGTCTTGCTTCGGAACGTGCGCGCATGTTCGCGAGGAATACTCGGTTACGCGTTGGCGCCGTTTCAGGGCGGGGATTGTACGCGATTGAGTTTGATGGAAGCTCCCCCTGGCGTCAAGTCGTCCGAGACTTCTCTGCCTCCGCACGTGTCACGCGTGCAAGGGCCGAGCCAAGCCCCTATAATGACCCGCGTTTCCCAACCTGGGCGTGTTCACATTCGGAGGTTCACGACGATGAAAGCCACGCGTTCCACTCGACGTCGGTTCTTGCAGAATTGCGCTGCCGCTTCTGCCTCCCTGGCCTGGGCCAATCGCCTCTTGGCCGACGAAAAGACGGACCTGACAGCCTGGCTCGAATCGCTCGAAGACCCCGTGCGAATTCGCTTTCCCGGCCGGCCCGATCTGGACACCATTCTCTCCCTCTTCCCGCGAACGACCAGCCAGCCGGCCTTCGACCCCGACGAGATCGCGGCCCGAGCGAAGAAACTGCAAACCACGCCCAAGATCGACACGGGCCATCCCTTCCTCGACCGCTCCGTACGCGTCGGGCTAGCCCATATCGACGCCACCTTCGACGGCGATCATCCCAAGTACGGCGTGGGGGTCTACGAGCGAGCAGAACACGACGGCTTCCCGCCCACGATCATCGCCACCATCGACGCCCTCTCGGCCTGGGGCCTCAACCAGCGCGCCGCCACGCTCTTCCGCTATTGGCTGGTGAACTTCGTCCGCGAAGACGGGACCATCAACTACTACGGCCCGTCGATCAGCGAATACGGCCAATTGCTCCACACGGCCTGGCTCCTCAACAAGAGGGCCGGCGCCGACGGATGGTGGCAGGACGGCTTCCGCCCCCTGGATCGCATGGCCGAAATGCTCCTCGCGCTCCGTGCTGCCGCCGGCGACGACGGCTTGATCGCCGGCGTCCCCGAGGCCGATACGCGAAAACAGGTCTCCAAGTACTTCCACAACAACGGCTGGGTGGTCAAAGGACTCCGATCCTGGGCCGAGCTATGCGAGGATCGAGAGGCGGCTCCGACAACCAGGCCGGAAGCGGTCGTCCAAATTGCCGACCAGTTGCAACAGGACGTTCTTCGCGCCATCCGCGCCACCTGGCCCAGCGATCCGAACGACTGGTGGCTTTCCCCGCGAATGGAACCGACCGAACGACCGCCGCGAGCCACCGGCACCCGCGACGCCTCCTACACGAACTACCGCTACTGGCCCGAACTGCTCTCCAGCGGCGTGCTCCCCAAGGATCTGGCCAACCGCGTGGTTCGCTCCCGACTCACCGCCGGTGGGCAGTTCTGCGGGATGACACGTTTCCAGAACCATCTCGACGACTGGCCCCTGGCCGAATACCTCACCGGCCTGTGGTCTCTCGGGCGAACCGACGATTTCCTCCTGAGCCTCTATGGACACGTGGTCTACCACCAGGCCGAAGGCCACCTGACCGCCTACGAACAAGTCACCTTCCCGCCCGGGAAAAGGAAAGCCGACTATTGCCTGCCCAGCCAACTGGTCGCCGCCCGGGCAGCAAGAAGAATCAACCGCACAAGGTAATCGAAACAATGACGAATGAGGAAAATCAAATGACGAAAGAAATCCGAAGGCCCAAATGACGAAGGTCGGTCGCCTGATGCGGCTTCGTGATTCGAGCTTCTATCATTAGCCATTCTTTCGACATTCGGGGGCTTCGTGCGTCAAGACGCACCCTACGGACTCCAAACCAGCAGGATCTTGCCACAATGAGAAACAAATACCCTTCAAGCGGCTTGTCCGCCTTGCTGCTCCTCATCGCACTCGTCCCATTCATTCCGGCGGTTCTCCACGCAGCCGAAACACCAACCCGCCCCGTCACCCTCCACGTTTCCAAGCTGGGCGACAACACCGACGGGCTGAGCTGGCAAACGGCGTATCACACAATCCAAAAGGCCCTCAACGCCGTTCCCGACGATCGCGGCGGGCACAAGATCCTCGTCCGCCCCGACACCTATGTGGAAGCCAACCTGGCCCCGGCCCACAAGGGCGCCGCCGGCGCCTACAACGCGCTGATCGGTGATATCGACGGAAGCCTCGGCTCCGGGGCCAAGGGCTGGGTCGTCATCGATTCGGGCGACCCCGAAAAGGGATTCAAAAGCTGGGACTGGTGGGGACCGATGCGTGCCTCCGACAAACACTGGCCCCACGGCAACAACCAGGAGACCTTTTCGAGTATCGTCTGCGACCGCTGGATCTTCCGGAACCTCTACACCGCCGGCGGCGATGCGGGCTTCTTCTGGGACCTCACGAACAAGAGCGGCGAAGGCTTCACCGTGATCGTCGAGAATTGCGTCGGCACCGGCCGGGCCTTCGGCGGAGGCGTCGTTTATCCGACGGTTCGCCCGGGCGAGCCGAGCGTCTTCCGCCACTGCTACTTCCTCGCCCTGGACTGGGTCGGCGACACGGCCGCCGTGCTCGTGGGCGGCTGGGAGAAGACCATGCCCGACCATCCCCATACCGTCTTCGAAGACTGCACCCTCGTCCATCCCGACAACGCCGTGGCCATCTCTTACGCCAGCCACTGCGCCCGGGCGAAGTTCGTCAACTGCCGCATGATCGTCCTCAACTTCACCCAGCCCGAGATGGGCGGCAAGTCCACCGGCATCCTCTGCACCCAGGGCCACGCCCCCACGGGCCGCCTGCACGTGGACCTGGAAGACAGCATCCTTGCCGGCTACAGCCTGTTCACGCCGGGCTCCGACTCCGAGGCGATCAGCTATACGACCAAGGGCAAGGTCCAGGCCTACGTGCAATTCAAACAGGATGTGCCCGAAGACTTTGAGCGATTGGGCACCTGGCCCGTCAAGTTGTTCGAACAAATGGCCCCGCCAAAATGCGAGGAAGCAACAAGCGAGTGAAGTCGTGGCCCGAGTGTCGTAGGGTGCATCTTGACGCACCGATTCGCATGTTGATCATGCCACTTGGTGCGTCGAGACGCACCCTACCTATGCAACGCATAAATAACAGCCTAAAGGCTGGACTCCAACAGTCCTCACAGAGGTCCCCATGAAACGCATTGCAGCACTGTCGCTGGTCGTGTTCTTCCTCGCCGAACTGGTCGGACTCTCTGCCGAAGACCCCGGCAGCGACTTCGCGCGTCCCTGCTCCGTCACCCAGTCGCTCGACGGCGATGGCTGGCTCCTGGCCACCGACCCGGACAACGTGGGCCGGGAGCAGAACTGGGCGACCCATCCCCAGCCCGGCGCGAAGCCAACCCGCGTGCCCTGGATCATCCAGGATGCCTTCCCCGGCTACCACGGCGTGGCCTGGTATTGGCGCGACTTCAAGGTTCCCGAGAATCCTCACAAGGACGGCCGCTACCTGCTCCGCTTCTGGGCCGTCGACTACAAGGCCGACGTATGGCTCAACGGCATCCCCGTCGGGACCCACGAGGGCGGTGAGACGCCGTTCACCCTCGACGTGACCAAGGCGGTTCGCTCAAGCGGTGTCAACTACCTCGCCGTCCGCGTGCTCAACCCGACCCACGAGCCCATCGACGGCATCGTGCTCAACGAAACGCCTCACCGCAACAAGGTCATCCCCTACCGGGCAGGCAGTTCCTATAACCACGGAGGCATTGTCGACTCGGTCGAGCTACTCGTCACCCCGGCCGTACGCATCACCGCCGTCTTCCTCCGCCCCGACATCGCCGCGGAAAAGATCGCCGTCCAGGTGCAACTGGAAAACAGTCTCTCGGATCGCGTGGAAGCGCGAATCGACCTGGCCGTGGCCCCCGAATCGGACGGGCCGACCTCCAGCATCTTCTCGATCAGCCGAATGGCGCGGCCGGGCGAGTCGGTCGTCAATGTCGACCTGCCCGTCGCCAACCCGCGGCTCTGGAACCTAAACGAGCCGAACCTGTATCGCGTCACCGTTCGCGCCCAGCAGAACGGTAGCCACAGCATCGATGAGCAGTCCACCCGATGCGGCTTCCGCGATTTCCGCTTCGAAAACGGCTACTTCCGCCTGAACGGCAAGCGTCTGTTCCTGAAATGCTCCCACACGGGTAATCACTGCCCCGTGGGACTGCAACTGCCGCCCGATCCCGACATGCTGCGACGCGACCTGCTCAACGTGAAAGTGATGGGCTTCAACGCCATCCGCTTCATCGCCGGCATGGCCACGCGTTATCAGCTCGACCTGTGCGACGAGATCGGTCTCTTGGTCTACGAAGAACATTTTGGCAGCTGGTGCCTGGCCGGCTCGCCTCAAATGGCCTCCCGTTTCGATCGCGGTTTGTCGGAAATGATCCAGAGAGATCGCAACCATCCCTCCGTCGTCATCTGGGGCCTGCTGAACGAAACGCAGGACGGGCCCGTGTTCCGGCACGCCGCCGCTTCGCTGCCGCTGGTCCGCTCGCTGGACGACTCGCGCATGGTCATGCTCAACAGCGGCCGCTGGGATCTGCACGGGCAAAGGTCCCTTGCGGGAATCGATATCTGGCGAACCGCCGGCGACCCCGATCCGAACGTGACCCGAAACCGAAACGATCGCCCCTTGAGCGCGCTGGGCATCACCTGGCAGCCCGGCCAGTTGGCCCTGCACCCGGGGCCGAAGGGGCAGTGCAGCGCCGTCCGCTGGACGAGCCCGGCCGCGGGCCCATGCTCGATCGACGTCGCCTTCTCCGGCATCGCCCAATCGGCCACTACGGACATTCACGTCCTCCACAACGGTCGGTCGCTGCACGACGAGCGAATCAACATTCCCGATCGGGCAAACGAATCCGAGTACGCCGGGAAGCTGACCGTCGCCAAGGGCGACACGGTCGACTTTGTTGTCGGTTTCGGCAACGGCCACTACGGCGGCGACACGACCGCCCTGGCCGCCCGGATCGAGATGGCCGACGGCAAGCGATTCGACGCCGCCGCCGAATTCTCCGTGAAGGCGAATCCCAACGGTCCCTGGACCTACGGCCTGCTCGCCCCGGGGCCCAAACCCGATACGACCACCTTCACACCCTATCCCCACGGTGAGACCCAGGGCGGCGGCCAGGCCCTGGGCAGCCTGAGCAACCCGGGCTCCGCGGAGTGGGAAGATGTGCTCGACGACGAGCACCCCTACCAGCACGTTCCCCATACCGCCTCGGTGATCAACACGCTCCGCACCTTTGGCGGCGGAAAGAACCCCATGTTCATCTCCGAGTACGGCGTGGGCAGCGGTGTGGACCTGTGGCGTGTCGCCCGGCATTACGAACGGATCGGCAAGGAGAATGTGGAAGACGCCCGGTTCTATCGCGACAAGCTCGACCGATTTCTCGTCGACTGGGAGCGTTGGAAAATGGACGAGTGCTTTGCCACGCCCCAGGACTTCTTTGCCCAGAGCATCCGCCGCATGGCCGACGAGCGTCTCTACGGGCTCAACGCCTTGCGGGCGAATCCGAGCCTCGTCGCCCACAGCCTCACCGGCACGGTCGACCAGGGCATGAGCGGCGAAGGGCTGTTCACCACCTTCCGCGAATTGAAGCCCGGCACAACCGACGCCCTCTTCGAGGCCCTCGCCCCTCTTCGTCTGTGCCTCTTCACCGGGCCGACCAATGTCTATCGGGGCGCCGCCGTCCGGCTCGAAGCGGTCCTCGCTGATGAAGACGCGCTCCCACCGGGAGAATATCCCGTTCGACTGCTCGTCGTCGGCCCCGACGGCACCCGCCCGATGGATCGCGTCGTGACCATAACTGTCCCGGAAAACGATGCCGAACAGGAACGGCCTTTTGCCCGGCCGTTCTTTTCGGACGAATTGGCCATCGATGGTCCTCCGGGCCGCTACCGGTTCCTGGCCACGATGGAGCGAGGCGGCGCGCCCATGGGCGGCGAGGCCGTCTTCTTCGTGGACGACGAAGCCGCCATGCCGGCCGTCGACTCCGAGGTCGTCCTCTGGGGCAACGATCCGGAATTGGAAACCTGGCTTGGCGAGCACGGCATCCGCACCCGGCGCTTCTCTTCCGATGCCCCATCCCAGCGAGAGTTGATCCTCGCCTGCGGCACACCCCCCAAGGACGGAACGGTCTCGTGGCGTCATCTCGTCGAGCGGATCGCCCAAGGGGCGTCTGTCGTCTTCCTTTCCCCCTCCGTGTTCCGCCGCGGCGACGATCCGACCGGTTGGCTGCCCCTCGAAGACAAGGCCCGACTCATCCCGCTCATGGGCTGGCTCTACCACAAGGACGAATGGGCCAAGCACCATCCGATCTTCGCTCGGATGCCCAGCGGCGGAATGATGCCCTACGAGTTCTACCGCGAGATTCTGCCCGACCTCGTCTTCTCGGATATGGAGACGCCCGAGGCGGCCATCGCCGGCGCCAACAACGTCTCCTTCGACTACTCCGCCGGCCTCATGCTTGCAGAGTGTCGATTGGGCGAAGGCCGCTTTCTGCTCAACACCCTGCTCATCCGGGAGAACCTCGGCAAGAACCCGGTTGCCGACCAACTCCTTCGCAACATGCTCCTCTACGCCGCCTGCGGCAAGAATCAACCACCGGCCGATCTGCCGGCGGATTTCGAGCAGCGACTGCAAGAGCTTGGCCTGCGCCAAGAATAGCCGCAGTTCCGTGCTACCCGGTCCTCGCGGAACAGCGAAGGCGCACGCGGTTCGGATGGTCTCACGCCCCCCTCAACCACGGGATGTTCCGCCGATCGTTGTTGTCATAGACTGCCTGCGATCCGCTGCCGCGTCACGACGCGGATTCTCGACGGACCGGTTGGCGGATCCGGGCCACCGTCAGTACGTGGGCACTGCCGGTTTTCAGATTTCGGGTTGCATTTCACTAACTTGGGGGGTGAAGTATGCCTTTCTTCAGTCAAGGGAACGACGTCAAGAAACGAGCCTCGTTGACCTCATTCGCTCGGAACCGTCGACTGTTCGCGGAGCGACTTGAGCCGAGACGGATGTTGAGCACGGTCACATTCAGTACTTCAGAAAGCCAGTTTGATCCGGGGATCGACAACCAAGGCTGGTGGAGCGATACGTGGCGGAACGACAACATCAACGACAATTACTTCACCGGCTATATTTCTAATGGCGCGAACAGCCACATGACGCGGAATTTCTTCACCTTCGACCTTTCCTCGCTGGATCTCACGGGCCAGGAAGTCACGTCGGCAACGCTTCGGCTGACCCGGGCTACGGGGGTTTCGCCCGACAGCGAGGAGACGGTCGAGTTCTTCGACGTTTCCACGCCTGCCGACGTCCTGAATAACAACGTCGGTCCGGATCCGGCGATTTATGCAGACCTTGGCTCGGGAGTGTCCTACGGGAGTTTCACGGTGGCCGTTGCTGGAAGCTCGAGTGAGGTTGTGAGCTTCGATCTGAACGCCGGCGCTCTCGCGGACATCACCGATTCCGTCGGTCAGTTCTTCTCCATTGGAGGCGCCCTGACATCGATCGGGCAGGACACGGTGCACGAAGGCCTGTTCGGTTTCAGCAACGAGCTCGGGGGTCAGGAACTCGTCATCACCACGGAGCCCGCGAACGATCCACCGGTGGCCGTTGATGACGCGTATGCTGTTGACGAAGACAATGAACTGATCGTCGCCGCTTCCGGCGTTCTGGCCAATGATTGGGACCCCAACGGCGATGCCCTGAGCGTGGTTGCCCATACGCAACCACTCGACGGAGACGGAAATGCGGCCGGGACGGTCGTGGTGAATGGGGACGGTTCCTTCACCTACACGCCCGAAAGCAATTTCTACGGAGACGCCACGTTCGAATACACGGTGACGGACGGCAACGGGGGATACGACACGGCCACCGTCACCGTCGCCGTGGCACCGGTCATCGACGCCGCCGTCGACGTGAAGCCCGGCAACGGCGACGAGGTCGATCCGGTCAATCTCGGCGCGAAGGGAGTCCTGCCCATCGTGATCTACTCGGGAGGGGCGGACGATCTCGACGCAACGACCATCGACATCAATTCGATCCGACTGAACGATCAGCAGGTCGAGTTGCGGAAGGCGGTCTTCGAGGATCTCGATGGCGACGGGCTCGATGATCTCGTCCTGCACTTCGAAATGAAGAGCGTGAAGGAACAGGAGGTCTTCGACTCGTCCGATTTCGGAGAACAGTTGCTCACGATCACCGCAGAAATCGACGGGGCGGCAGCCGGGCCCGATCTCATTGGCCAGGACACGATCAGGCTGGTGCCTCAAAAGGGCAAGAAATAGCCCAGCGGTCGCATGACGGGCAGTGGGCTTCGCGGCCCACTTCCCGTTGCGCGGTGTCTCTTGCTCCCATCTCACCGCGGGGGTGCGTTGTCAATCGGTCCTTTGCCCCGAATCCGGTGCATGACGGCGTCGCGATAGTCGGCACCCGTTTTGGCGGTGGGCGGCGACTCGACCAGGACAAGCAGGTTCTTATTCTGCAATTGCCAGACGAATTCGGTGAGCCGCTTGTCGCGTGGAGTATCCATCGACAAGCGACTCCCTTTATGTCGATAAACACCGCTCGAGTTGCCTGGGAACTCCAGGCGGTAGAGGTTGTCGCCCTGGGCCTCCAGGGTGACCTCGTACTGGTAGCCGCGCGGAAGCGTCATCCGCCAGTTTCCCGCCAGGTCGACTCGTCCAAGGCGAGCCTCTTTGTCGTCCCGCGTCGGTTGCCCCACCTCCTTGCGAAACAGGGCGACCTCCTCCTTGAGTTCTTGGACTTGGTCTTGAAGGGCGTGCAACATTTCGATGACATCGCCAAGAGACTCGCCATCTACTGCGCGTGCTGGCCCTCCCGGCTGTCGATCGCGCACTTGCTGTGACTTGGTCGGTTTTCGGTTGCTGGCTGGAGGCTGCGGCTTGTCGCCCAGTGCAATTCCCCAGGAGAACGACACAAAACTCGCGACGAGAGCAGAGAGAAGTAAACGCTTCATGACATGACTCCATCGCGAATAGAACGAGGTCGTAGTAGATTTCTTGCCCCAAGTACACGGGAACACTCCCAGTATTCTACTTGGACAGCGTTGCTTTCGCCAATGTCGGCAAACGCAAGTCCCGGCAGAGCGTTCGCTTAACCCGCTGCCGCAGGCGATAGGATCACCGCCCAGTCGGCGTGCTCGCCCCTTCCCGAATCCCCGTCAAGTCAAACCGTTGAACAACAAGCGATTCGCCGTCAACCAGCCAGAGTTCTCGGCCGTCGGCTGTTATCATCGGTTGCACAGGCCGGGGTTTTACATCTTCACCGGCAAACACGATCTTCCCCACCGCTTCACCGTCGAGCGTCCATACGTGGACCTCGTTGTTGAGTGCGATGAACACGCGCCGGCCATCGAAAGCCGGGCGATGCATGTAAGGCGAGCCCGCCACCCAGGGATAGGCCGTCAGATGACGCGCCATGCTGTATTCCGCCCCCTTGAGCTTCGTGAACGTCAACGGTTCGCCCTCCGCGGAAAACGAGTGCAGGCCGAAACACTCGCTCGCGTGCTCGTAGGTTAGCGCTACCAGAGAGCCGTCCGGTCCCACGGCCACGGCCCAGATGGAAAGCCAACGATTGTTGACGCCTCGGGGAATGTTCCTCAACGTCTTCCCCGACAGGTCTGCCAGCTTCATTCCATACCAGTCGACGACCCAGCAGCGATCAGCATTCCGCGCAAAATACCATCGGCTTCGGTCCCACTCCTCACGCAGCGTCGGCAGCGGTGGCAAGGGATCCGGCCGGCCGTCCGGCGACAGCCCGATATAGGCCCGGTCGTGCGCGTCGGTTCGCAGGAATACCTTGCCTTCGTGAGAAACCCCAACGTACTTCGGAACGCTTGAAGGCGGAACGTCACTCGGCCTGGGTCGGGCGACAACACGGCGCCGGCCGTCGGCGTCAAAGCCGTGAACCGCCAGGGAACGCCGATCTGCCACATAAACCGTATCGTCCAGCCCCTGGCAGACAATGTTCGTCGGGTCGGCCAGCACGGCCGGCTCGACCGGACGTCCCAGCACGCGATCGACCTTATGGCTCTTCCCGTTCAGCCGATAGACGCTGTCGCCGTCCGTCGTCCACTCGCTTCCGTCCGGCGCGATTTGAATCCCACCCCGGACCGACACCTCGCGACCGTCCTCGAAGACGGGCGCGTAGTCGGCGATGTTGCGGCCGTCCATGTCGGTTTCGACGATGGGTGTCGGCGTGTTGTGGTAGTCGCCAATGACGTATCCCTGCCCGGGCTTGAACTCGATGTCCATAACGTAGTTGACCTTGCGAGTCCAAAGCTCTCTCAGTTTGATAATCCTGATGAACTTACCGGCGCGGTCGAATTCCTGGATCGCATTCGGAATCGCCTGCGACACGACGATCCGGTCCTTCCCGTTCGTCGTGACGTCCTGGGGATTGGATAATTCATGATCCAGGCCGTGGCCAACTTCCTGCCGTTTCGACCACATGAGTTTGCCCGTCGGATCGAAGTAGTAGAGTCCAGTGCTAACCATCATTCCCGCGACGCCGACAAAATGCCCGTCCGGGAAGCTCGCCACGTGTTCGACGCCCTGGCAGCCTTCCACTTCTTCGACATGCAGCGCTTTCTTCTCGAAGTCGGCGATGAACAACCGGGCCTTTTCATCCCTGGGGAACCGATTCTCGAAGAACACGAAGCGGCTGCCGCCGATCCACGCCACGTTGGAGGGAACGAATTGGCCCTCCTCGTCGCAGTATTCGGCCAGATCGAATTCGTGCAGCGTCTGCCCGTCTTGATCCATCAGGGCCAGGCTCGGCAATTCGACAAGGTCGAACTGACCGAGTTTCGCTCGCAGGAGGCAGATCTTCCCGACCCCGTCAAAGGCGAAGCTGGCAACGCCGCGATCGGACGGGGTGACGCCCCCTTTCTCGCCGCCGAGCCGGATCCTTGGAAGTTCCGGACAGGACAAGATCGCCGCCTTCAGCGGCTCGGGCGTCTTTGCCTCCGGCGGCAAATATTCCGCCCTCGCCGTCTCACGCACGCTCCACCGTGTCTCGCCCTTCTCGTCCCGGGAGGCCTCGATGCCGAACGTGACCCGCTGGTTCTCTTCCGGCAGGATGACTTCGAAGTTGCCGGCCCCCACGGTCAGAATGCCCCGCTCCTTCGCCGGAGGCTCCTCGCTCCGTTCGTCAATGAACCCGATTGAAGGTTCGAAGGATCCAAACATCTCACTGTTCGGATGCTTGCGTTCGGGCCGAAAGGGCGTGCTCCACACCACGCGTCCGTCGGCATCGATCAGGGCGTAGTTCGGCCAGGTTGTGAAGGACTCGGACTTTTCGTCCCATTCCGAGTAGTCGCAATGAAGGAGAAACAGGGGCGTGCCGGGAACAGCGCGAAGGCCACAAACCTGGGCGTTTCGCAGCCGTTCGGAATCCGCCCTATTCGGAAACAGGATGTCTCCTGCCGCCAAGACCTTCTGCCGCTTGCCCGTCTTCAAGTCGTAGATCCAGAGTCGTTCGCCGCCCTCGTCTGTGAGCGTGAACCTACTCGGAACAAGTTCTGTTGTCTCGGCGCTCCTGGAAACGCGAACGACAAAACGCCTGGCTGACTCATTGAGCACAACTCCATCGGCCTCCGGAACCGGATTTGTGGAACTCGAGGTCGTGTAGTGCCGCTCGTGTTCGTCTTCACACAGCACTTCGCCTCGCTCATCCAGCAGGACCACGGAGAACGACCCCGGACCGCCTCGGCCCGAGGGCCCGTTGGAGTAGGCGTATCCGACAACTCGGCCGCCGTCGGTGACCGCGGCGCTAAACAGCGTGAAGTCGTGGCGCCGTTGCCAGAGCACCTTGCCGTGCTCCCTCATCGTGTAGCTGGCCCCGCCGGCGCCGCGACGCTCGTCCGGATCAACGTGCAGAACGAACCGGCCCGAAAGCGATGGGTAGTCCGTCGGCTCGATCCACTTGAACGTGCGAAACGACGCCCTTGCCGATGTCACGACCACCAGCATGAACACAAAAAAAGTCAGCCACGACGAAGTCGTGCAGCGCCCGGCCCCACCAAGATTTCGGCTCATGCCGTTTCCTCCACCCGAAAGAACAAGAATCCCACCCCGATAGTCCAAGACTGTAGTATGGATCGCCCGCCGCTGCAACCACCGACTCAGCCCCCTCCAATTAGCGTCCATTAGCGTCAATCATCGGTGCTACCCGGTGGGGTGATCTTTATGGTAAGATAGCGACGCTAGTATCGCGTGGGGGATACCTTCTTGTCTTAGAAAGGGGAATGCGATGGGAAACGGCATGATGGTGGGAGAGTCTTGGATGCGTTTCTGGCTCGGCGCTATTTTGGTCTCTTGGCTTGTCAGCCTTCTTGCAGGTCTTTCCGCGGCGGAAGACGGCGAGCTGGCTGCGGCCGCTGCAGCCGAAGAGGATTTCTGTCTTCGCGACGATTTCAAAGGAGAATTGGCCCTTCCGTGGAAGCCCGTTCGGCCCGATCCGACGCATGTCTCGCTGGACAAACACGCGGGCATGCTCACCATCACCACACAAAAAGGCTCGATTCACGGCTACCAGGTGCTGGACTTGCTCAACCTGGGAAGTCGGGCGAAGAACCTCTACATGCTGCCGAACCCGGCCGGCAGCGGCGGCAATTTCGTCGCCACTACGCGAGTTGTCTCGTTCGCCCCGAAGACCAACTGGCAACAGGCGGGCCTGATGTTCTACGACGATGACGACAACTATCTGAAGTGCGACTTGGAGTGGAGTCGGGGAGCCCCGTCGGAGATTCGTCCCTGCTATCTTCGTGAGACCAAGACCAAGACGAATGTCTTTTCCACGACACCGGATCGGGAGGCCAATACGTTTTGGCTTCGCGTGATCAAGCGAGGCTCTCTTTACCGTTACGACTACAGCCTCGACGGCAAGAACTACTTGCCGGTTAGGGAGAAGCCCTGGGGCGACGGCTCCCCCAAATCGGTCGGCATCTTCGCCAAGAACGGGGGCAACGCCGATGCGGCCGATATCGACGCCCAGTTCGACTTCTTCGAGGTGCGGTCCTTGACGCAGGACGAACGAAACGATCCCGCCTACGTCGAGCGGCAGACACTCCGCGGCGTCTGGAAGGTCGCGTCCGCCAAGATGAGCGGCAAGGCATTGGAAAAAGTCTCGCTATCCCGCTTCACCTTCGACGATGGCTTTGTCACGGTGCAGGAGGGAAAGAAGACGCTCAAGACGGAATACACGGTCGATTTGTCGAAGAATCCCAAGCAACTCGTTCTCGTCGGGTTGTTCGAGCAGCAGCCAGGACCCCTGAACCTGGCCTACACAGTCGAAGGCGACACACTCAACCTGTGCCTCAATACGCGGCCCGGTGCGGAACCACCGGCCAACCTCACCACCGAGGAAGGAGACGGGCGGATGCTGCTCACGCTCAAGCGAGTCGAGGAGTAGCGAGTCACACGGCTCCTCGCCGTCTCCGAGCCCCGCTACCGCGAGTACTTCGCACGAACCTGGCAGTTCTTCCACGACAAGCAACTCGACCACGACCGCGGCGGCTGCTACGGCAACCTCGGCAAAGACGGCCAGCCCGACCCGCCCCAGCAAGACAAAGCCAACCGTTGGAAAACCGCCTACCACGTCGTCCGCGGCCTCGTCCACGCGGACCAGGCAGTCGCGAAGACCTCATAAAGTCGCTTTTCGCGGGTGGCACCGCGGGTGGCACCGATCATTTTCCGCGACCAGCTTCCCATTAGAATAGGCATCCCCGGAAAATGGTCGGTGTTGCGTCAGCAACAAGAGGCTCCCACACGTCCCACGTCCACTCCGCACCACGCGCGTCGTGTTGTGTCGGCGGCGCCAAGGCAAAGAATGATCAAGCTGAGTGGGTCGGTGACGCCGCCCGATGATGGCTCGCCATCTGTTAGATAGAATAGGATTCTGTCCACCACCAGCCTCACGACAAGAAGGCGATTTCGATGACCGTTACGAGCAAACTGGTTCGCAGCATTCTCGATCAGTATGTTCTCCCAATCGATGGCATACACGGCATTGGCCACTGGGCCCGCGTATTGGAGAACGGGATCCGCCTTGCTGCAAGTACCGGGGCTGACACGGATGTGGTAGCGCTGTTTGCTGTATTCCACGACGCGAAACGCAGGAACGAAAACAAAGACTCGGGACACGGCAAACGAGGCGCAGACATGGCGCATCAAATGCGGGGTAAGTCCTACGAGTTAAGCTCCGAGAAGTTCGAACTTCTCTACACGGCATGCGAGAAGCATGCGTGTGGGCTCACCGAGGAAGATATAACCGTCCAAACGTGCTGGGATGCCGACAGGCTGGACTTGGGCCGTGTCGGCATAACACCGATGCCCCGTCTGCTTTGCACGGATGCCGCGGCACACCCCAATTTGTTCTCTTGGGCACACCCTCGCGCGCGCAATCGCAGTGTTCCTGCCCTCGTCGTTGAGGATTGGGCGATATCCGATTCCGCTGACAACTCTTGAGCGTTGAGCATAAGCCCGCGAAGGTGGGATCACTGTCGCCCCAGTGAGCCAATCAATAGAACGTTCTCGCAAACTCGATAAGCCTAATGAGTTTCTGTTTCTCAAATCGAGAAAGGGGTGTTTTTGCAGGTGAGAGAAGGTTGGGGTAGGCAAGAAAAAACGCATCGTTATCCTATTGAAAGCACAACCAATCAAGGAGAACAACGATGCGTGCAAAAGCCGAAGCCATTCTCGATTTTGGGTGGGGCATCGAGAAGGCGGATAACCAAACGGTACGCGATTATCGTAGCGAATACAAGATGCTCAGCGAGATTTTGGACAGTCACCCGGTGATCCTTGATCTGGTCCATGGCGATCTGGAACAACTCAGCCAGGCCACGTCGACGCGAGGCCGCAAGCCGATCTTCACCAGCGAGAACCTGTTTCGGGCGGTTTTGGTCATGCAGCGAGAAGGGCTCGACTACCGGCAGGCGTCGATTCGGATCGCCGAAAGCGAAACGCTGCAACGGTTCTGCCGCCTGCTGAAGAAACCGACCATCAACTTCACGCTGCTGAACAGGGCGTTCGGTGCGATCCAGTCTGAAACGTGGGAACGAATCAACCATGTTCTGGCCCTGAACGCTTGTGCCGAGGAGTCGGTTTCGCTCGACCATGTGCGGACCGATACGACAGTCACCGAGTGCAACATCCACTGGCCGACGGATGCGAGCCTTTTGTGGGACGTGTACCGCGTGGCCACGCGCGAGATGGCGGCCGGCCGTGACCTCAATCCTTTGAGTTGCCCCTGGCGATTCCACCCGAAGAAGGTCAAGAAGCTGTACTTGGATGTTAGCCGTTACTCGAAGAGCACGAGCAAGAAGCGGCTTCGCAAGGTGCAGCAAGACATGAAAACCATGATCGTTCGGGTCGAGAATATCCTGGAAAACGCAGAACAATTCGTCGCCTGGGCGGCGCGGTCGACATCTGTCGCACTGGCTGCGATTGGCCAAAAGCTGGCTGACCGTTTGCCCGTGATGCGTCAGGTGGCCCGAGTAGCACGCCGCCGCGTCTTCGACAAGGAGAAAGTGCCGAACGGCGACAAGGTCTTCAGCATCTTTGAGGCCCATACGGAGTTGATCAAGCGTGGCCGGCGAGGCAAGCCGGTCGAGTTCGGTCACAAGGTCCTGCTCACCCAGTCGAAAGAGAAGTTCATCACCGACTACGTCGTGCTGGAGAAGAATTGTACGGACGACAGGCTCCTGCCGTTAGTACTGGAACGCCACGAAGAGCGTTTTGGTCGACGGCCCGAATCGGTGGCCGCCGACAAAGGCTTCTGCCCGGACGAAGAGACCTACGAGGAGTTGGAGGAACAGGTCGAGTACCTGGGCGTACCGCGACGGACACAAGACTTTGGCCAATCGATGATGAGCGTGTGGCAGCAATGGCGAGCGGGAATTGAGGGGAGCATTTCGTGCTTAAAACGAGCATTTCGTTTGGCTCGTTGCTGTTTTCGCGGTTTTAAGAACTTCGTCTCGGCCGTCGGCAGCGCCGTGTTCTGCCACAACTTGACCATTCTGGCGAAAACTCCGGGAGGCTGACGACGTCGTGGTTACAACACCCTGATTTCAGCCGTGAATGCAAGGCAAGATATGCGCCCTCAGCCTCGGCAAGCACTACTTCATGCAAGAGACCGAATACCTCAACCCAACCGACCCGCCAGCCGTACACCATCCCGGCCGCCGACGGGCATCATCAACAGAAACTAATTAGTTTCTGTTTCTCAAATCGAGAAAGGGGTGTTTTTGCAGGTGAGAGAAGGTTGGGGTAGGCAAGAAAAAACGCATCGTTATCCTATTGAAAGCACAACCAATCAAGGAGAACAACGATGCGTGCAAAAGCCGAAGCCATTCTCGATTTTGGGTGGGGCATCGAGAAGGCGGATAACCAAACGGTACGCGATTATCGTAGCGAATACAAGATGCTCAGCGAGATTTTGGACAGTCACCCGGTGATCCTTGATCTGGTCCATGGCGATCTGGAACAACTCAGCCAGGCCACGTCGACGCGAGGCCGCAAGCCGATCTTCACCAGCGAGAACCTGTTTCGGGCGGTTTTGGTCATGCAGCGAGAAGGGCTCGACTACCGGCAGGCGTCGATTCGGATCGCCGAAAGCGAAACGCTGCAACGGTTCTGCCGCCTGCTGAAGAAACCGACCATCAACTTCACGCTGCTGAACAGGGCGTTCGGTGCGATCCAGTCTGAAACGTGGGAACGAATCAACCATGTTCTGGCCCTGAACGCTTGTGCCGAGGAGTCGGTTTCGCTCGACCATGTGCGGACCGATACGACAGTCACCGAGTGCAACATCCACTGGCCGACGGATGCGAGCCTTTTGTGGGACGTGTACCGCGTGGCCACGCGCGAGATGGCGGCCGGCCGTGACCTCAATCCTTTGAGTTGCCCCTGGCGATTCCACCCGAAGAAGGTCAAGAAGCTGTACTTGGATGTTAGCCGTTACTCGAAGAGCACGAGCAAGAAGCGGCTTCGCAAGGTGCAGCAAGACATGAAAACCATGATCGTTCGGGTCGAGAATATCCTGGAAAACGCGGAACAATTCGTCGCCTGGGCGGCGCGGTCGACATCTGTCGCACTGGCTGCGATTGGCCAAAAGCTGGCTGACCGTTTGCCCGTGATGCGTCAGGTGGCCCGAGTAGCACGCCGCCGCGTCTTCGACAAGGAGAAAGTGCCGAACGGCGACAAGGTCTTCAGCATCTTTGAGGCCCATACGGAGTTGATCAAGCGTGGCCGGCGAGGCAAGCCGGTCGAGTTCGGTCACAAGGTCCTGCTCACCCAGTCGAAAGAGAAGTTCATCACCGACTACGTCGTGCTGGAGAAGAATTGTACGGACGACAGGCTCCTGCCGTTAGTACTGGAACGCCACGAAGAGCGTTTTGGTCGACGGCCCGAATCGGTGGCCGCCGACAAAGGCTTCTGCCCGGACGAAGAGACCTACGAGGAGTTGGAGGAACAGGTCGAGTACCTGGGCGTACCGCGACGGACACAAGACTTTGGCCAATCGATGATGAGCGTGTGGCAGCAATGGCGAGCGGGAATTGAGGGGAGCATTTCGTGCTTAAAACGAGCATTTCGTTTGGCTCGTTGCTGTTTTCGCGGTTTTAAGAACTTCGTCTCGGCCGTCGGCAGCGCCGTGTTCTGCCACAACTTGACCATTCTGGCGAAAACTCCGGGAGGCTGACGACGTCGTGGTTACAACACCCTGATTTCAGCCGTGAATGCAAGGCAAGATATGCGCCCTCAGCCTCGGCAAGCACTACTTCATGCAAGAGACCGAATACCTCAACCCAACCGACCCGCCAGCCGTACACCATCCCGGCCGCCGACGGGCATCATCAACAGAAACATATTAGTAGCGCGGCCTCAAGCCCTTGGGCCATCGGTGAAGTGCTACTGTCCTTCTGTATCGTGCTGGAGATTCTGGTAGGAGAACGAGGGGGAACCATCGAGATCATTAGCACGCGTGCTGCTGCACTGATTGCTGACGCTCCTGAAGACAGGCTCGATTGGGCGAAGCGAATACGGAAGCTTTACAGCAAACGTTCCAACTACGTTCATAGTGGAGCAGCAGATGTGAAGCTTGCTGACTTGGAGGAATTACGAGAGATTGTGAGACGGTGCTTGAGGTATACATTACTCTGGGGATCGGAACATGCCGCCAAGAGACTCAAGAGGAGAGCACCGGATGGCGAGAGTCTCACCTGGAAGATACTCTTTCCGGAACGTAGTGATTTCACGAAACACTGCGATCTGGTACGTATGGGCGCTCCCCGAAAGCGATTTAGAATTCAGCCAGGGAAGGGGGGCGAGAAAGAACCTCCTAAAAGCTGACGTGGTGAAGCTGCTAGGCCACAACGAGCTCTTTATGCAAAGTCACAGCCCTCTTGTGGCTTTGCGACCGCAGCGGCTTTTCGACGGTGTTACGGAGGTGGAAGATCGAATGCGGAAAAGTGTTGAGGCTACCGGGCTATTTGTGTGAAAAAGACCTGGCTTGGCACTGCCAACACTAGTGCAGGATGACGTGGGGGTGGCGTGCTCAGTGTTGTTCGGCACTGCTTGCAAGCAAGCAGTGGCACACGGCGGCTGGTCGTCACGGTCGAGCGCGCCTCGGCCCACAAGTCAGCCGAATCTGCCCACGAGCATTTCACTTCGGCCGGTTTTCGCTCATACTGGGCACATCTCGGTCGGTTCGATCGGCATCATCACGCGTGTTCGCGACAGCCCACTTGAAGGAATCCGCCACATGCTCACGTACAAGCCCTGCTGCCGCTGGTTGCTTGCCGGTTTGTTTTGTTCCGCGCTATTCACCTGCCGGAGCGATGGGGCGGAAGCGGAATATCTCGCGGACGCGCTCCGGGAGCGGATCATGGCGTCGCACCTGACATGGGGGAGCCTTGGCCTGAACACGGCCGTCAAGCCGCCAAATCGCGATGCCCGCAAGATCATTATGGGCGAGCGAACCTATGAGCATGGGCTGGGCATGCACGCCAATGGTGAAGTCGTGGTCGATCTTGCCTGCGAGTTCACTCTGTTTGACGCGGAAGTCGGCCTCCAGCGGCAGGACGGGCAGTCGAAAGGGTCCGTCGTCTTTCAAGTGTTCGTCGACGATGAGATCCAGTTCGACAGCGGGTTGATGAAAGAGAACGATCCGCCGAAGAAAGTGCACGTGTCTGTCTGGGCCGCAGAGGAAATGCGGCTGGTGGTGACCGACGGGGGCGACGGCATCAACTCCGACGTGGCCAACTGGGCGAATGCCCGACTGACGCGCGATCCGCAAGCCAAGCGGCGACCGCCCGTGCGGGCCGTTGATGTTGCTCCCTTCGCACGAGTCGTGACTTCCGATCCCAAGCAGATCAAGGGAACGGCGGCCGGTCGCGTCGAAGAATTTCCGGCCAAGGACCTTTCCTTCACCGAGACGCTGCTACCCGAGCCGGACGGAAGCTTCAACGTGCCGATCCACGACGGCGCCGTGGCGTGCATCGGCCTGGAGTGGCGCGAGTTTCGCTTCTTCCGCAGTCTGGGGCTGCAATTCGCCGACCCGAGCCGATCGGTTGCCGAGGTGAAGCTCCAACGCTGGATCGGCATGTCCAGTTGGCAGGGGCAGTGGGAGACCGTGGACGCAAAGCCGGAGAAGACGGACGCGGGCTGGATCTGGCGGCTCGATTACGACGATCGCAACCGCCCCAGCGACAAAGTCCGCTGGCTGATTCCTGCCTCCGACCAAAGAATCGTGGTGACCGGTCTGACGGCCTATACGACTTCCTCCTGGAAGACGGCGCCCGTGCGCCTTGAAGGCGACAAAAAGGCAGCCGGCAAAACGATTCAGGTCGAGATCTACAACGGCGATGCGGTTGCGGCGGAAGGCTCGGCCCCTGTGCGCCAAGTCACTTGGGACCCGGCAGAGCCTCTGCACCTTGCCGTACGCTACGCGCGAACCGGGCGTTGCAAGACGGACCAGACCGTCCTGCGTTTCAAGACCGCTGACCAGGCCTTTGGTGTTTCGGTGGAAGAGGTTCTTCAGGCGGGCCCCGTCTATGTTCCCACGGCCGGTCTGTTCGTGGTGGCGGACAACTCGCCAATCCATCTGGAGGGCTACCGCGAGCAAATACGCGATCAAAAATCGCTGCTGGCACGGGTTCGGGAGATGCCCGAGCAGACTTTCCCCCGGGCGCTCGAGGCGGTCCATATTCCCATCCAGGACCACGGGCCGATGATGCTGTCGCTGGCCTGTGACGAGCGGAAGTTCGTCGCCTTCCGGGAGGGCTCCCTCGGCTTCACCTTGGACGATCAACCGAGCTCTGTATTCGACGGCACAACCGATCGCAAGACGCGCAGGTGGCCCTACCGGCTGCAGGCGGTCTTTGGAGACGGTATCAACGACAACGTGAGTCGCCACCTGGACGGCGAGTGGCTTCCAATCCCCGTGACGACCGTGGACGAAGACGGCGTTCTCTACCGCACGCGGAGCTATGTTGCCCCGATCGACGACCATCCGGTGGCCGGGGCGCCTGAGTGGCTGCGACAGCGAGCGGCCTGTGTCGTGGAGTACACCGTGGAAAACACGCGAGCGGAAGACGCCGACGTTGTCCTCATGCTCTCCGTTCGCAAGACCGGCAGTGATGCCGGGGCAACGCGGGGCAAACCGGGCTCGCCGGTGCCGCTGAAGTCGGTTGAAGGGGGTGTCACGGCGTCGCTCAGTGACCGGCTGCTGACCTTCATTCAAACCAGCCAGGCGGCGCCGCTCCGGGCCGAGGCCGACGCGCAGAACGTCATTCTCGTGGGAAAACTGCCGGCGAAAGCGAAGGCCCGGGCGGTGGCCTACCTGCCTGCCTGGAACCTGCCGGCCGCCGACTACTCGATCTTCCAAGGCAAGGCTCCCGCCTTGCTCCAGAGCGTCAAGCAGTACTGGCAGGACGTGCTGGCTCCGGGGGCGGAGATCGAGTTGCCCGACCGGCTGCTGACGAACGTCATTCGGGCGTCCCAGGTGCATATCATGTTGGCCGCGGGCAACGAGGAGAACGGGCAGCGCGTGGACGTCTGGACGTCGGCCGATCGCTACGGGGCGCTCGAAAGCGAAGCCCACCCGATCATTCGCGGCATGGACATGATGGGCCAGCAGGACTTTGCCCGCCGCGGCCTCGACTTCTTCCTCGCCCGCTACAACGACGCCGGATTCCTCACGACGGGCTACACGGTCATGGGTTCCGGCTGGCACCTGTGGACGCTGGCCGAGTTCGTCGACCGGTCTCAGGATCTCGAGTGGTTCAAGAAGGTCTCGCCGAAAGTCGCCCGCATGTGCCGCTGGATTGTCCGGCAGCGAGAGAAGACGAAGGTGGTGGACGCCCGCGGCGAAAAGGCACCCAACTACGGCCTGACGCCGCCCGGGGTGGTTGCGGACTGGGCCCGATTCACCAATACGACGTTCCAGGCCGCACACTACTGCACCGGCCTGCGTGAAGCGGCCCGTGTTCTCGCCAAGATCGGCTATCCGGACGCCAAGGCTCTGGCCGACGATGCGGACGACTATCGCCAGGACATCCTGCATGCGTACCGGTGGACCCAGGCGCGATCGCCCGTCATCCCCCGAGGCGACGGCGCCTGGGTTCCTGCCCAGCCGCCCATCTTCTTCGGCTTTGGCGAGGTGGGTGGCTTCTATCCCGGCGAAGACGGAAGCCGGGCCTGGTGCAAGAACGCCATGGCCCACCATCTCATGGTGAATCGAGTCATGGATCCCAACGGCGAAGAGGCGGCCTGGGTGCTCGACATCATGGAAGGCAAGGAGTTCCTCCGCACCGGCCTGGCAGAACCGGAATATAGCGAGAGTCGCAATCACGAGCTCTGGTTCGACCTGGGCGGCTTCAACAAGTGCCAGCCGTACTACCGGCGGAGCGTGGAGCTGTACGCGCTGCGCGACGACGTGAAACCCTTCATTCGCGGCTACTTCAACACCATCCCCTCACTGCTGAGCCTGGAGAACCTGTCGTTCTGGGAGCACTTCCACAACCATGGCGGATGGAACAAGACCCACGAGACCGGCTGGTTCCTCTGCCAGACGCGCATCATGCTGCTCCAGGAGCGCGACGACCAACTGTGGCTCGCTCCCTTCGTCACGCGAAACTGGCTCAAGCAAGGCATGACGATCAACGTCCAAAACGCCCCGACGAATTTCGGGAGAGGCGGGTATCGCATCGATTCCGACGTCGACCACGGGGCAATCAACGCCGTGATCGATCCCCCAACGGTCCAGCCGCCCGAGCGGATCGTCCTCCGACTCCGTCACCCGGAAGAGAAGCCGATCAAGTCGGTCACCGTCAACGGCCGTCGGCATGAGGACTTTGACCCGAAGGCAGAAACGGTTACGGTCTCTCCCGGTTCGGAACGATTGACGGTGCATGTGCAGTATTGAAAGGCGATCAATCCAACTTAAACGCTTCGCGCAGTTCGTTGATCACACCGTCGGGCATGGACGACACATCGCCGATCGCCTTCGCGTTGATGACGGCTTCGGCGGTGGATTCGAGGACTTCGAGCCGGTCGAATGCGTCGAGGACGCTCGAGCCGGTCACCAGGATCCCGTCGTTTTCCAGGATGGCCGCGGGGCAGGACGGCGAAACGTAGTCGGCGACGGAGCCGTCGTTTTGGTACTGAATGCCATAAGGCACGCGACGGACGTCACGGAGAAAAACGTAGCTCTCCGGGATCGTGCGCGTGTCAAATTCTGAATCGGTGACGCTGAAGGCCGTTGCGTTGACCGGATGGGCGAAGACGATCGCCTGAATCTCGGGGTGGGACCGGTAGATTGCCTGATGGGAGAAGACGGCGCGGCTGGCCTTCTTTCCCTTTTCCCGTTGGTCGCCCTGGATAAGCACGAAGTCCGCGCAGTCGAGCGACTCGCGGTCCTTTTGGGTAGGCGTGATAAGAAACGAATCCTCGTCGAGCCTTGCCGAAAAACTCCCCTCCGTGCTGATGAACAGGCGTTGCTGACAGCCCCGCCGAAGGAAGCTCGCCAGTTGCCGCCTCAGTTCCATCTCGGCCGAGGATGCGGGCCCGGGGCGGAACGACTCCAGGGCGACGCTGCGCGAATGAGCCTGGTCGAGCAGGTTCTCCGCCAGGTAGCGGACGTCGCCCAGGTGGCTCCCCTTGATGATCGTCTTTGCGGCGAACTCGAACGCCTCGAATCGCTGGAAAGCGTGCGACAGGCACTCGCCGCCCACAACCACTCCATGGTTTTCCAGGATTACGCTGTCGCAATCGGCCTTGAACGCCTCGGCGATTCTGTCGCCAAGCTGCTTGCTGCCCGGCACCGCATAGGGAGCGAAGCCGGTCTTGCCGCACACGGAATCGGCCTGATGGAACAGACGCGTATCGGGCGTCTGGCGGCATATGCTGAAGGCGACCAGAGCCACCGGATGAGCGTGGACGACTGCCTGGATATCAGGCCGAGTCGCATAAATCGCCTGATGAAAAGGGAACTCGGAGGACGGTGAATGCTTGCCCTCGATCGTTCCGTCCGCCTTCACGCAAACGATGTCGTCGCGGGTCAGGCTGCCCTTGTCCACGCGAGCCGGCGTAATCCACACATCGCCGTTGGCTTCTCGGATCGACAGGTTGCCACCGGAAGTGGTCGTCATGCGGTAACGATAGATGCGCTGCATGGTGCGCATGATTTCGTCACGGGGGTGAACCAATTGGCGTTGGGACGTCATGGGTAACCTCACTCAAAGTGAAAAGGACTTCGCTTCTTCGTGTGGCACGGCCTCGCCGGCATCAAGCTGCCGCAGACCTTGATCGACCTTCTGTCGCTGCAAAGGGCCATCCTGCAATCAGCGACACAGGGTAGGTCTATGGAGAGCCAGGGCCGCGAAAGTGTATCCCCCCCGACACACACCGTCAACCTGAAGGGCGAGAAAACACGGCACATCCCGGCCAATGGCCGCGTGCATCCGTCGAAATACATCTGGGCAACAAGAGCTCGCCAACGAACGCCGAAACCTGCTTGCGCGCAGGCGTCATGTCGTCAGAACAATTGGCGGCCATCGCTTCAGAACTGGACAAGGCAGACGGCCTCGCCGATGGCAAACTCGACCCCGCGTCCGTCCGCCCGGAAACCGAACCAGCCCAGCCGGTCTCTCCGCAAGAGTATCTCCGCCGCCTGGAAGAACAAGGGTAGATGAACGAGTTTCGCCGGCACGCTCGCACAGGCCGACCACTGGGAGATGAAACGTTCGTCGAGTGACTGGGGCAACTCCTCGCCCGCGTACTGGAACCTCAGAAAGGCGGTCGCCCAAGAGAGCAGCAAAACTCGTAACGCATCCCCGGATTTCCAAGGTTGCCGCTGGAGTACGCCTCGAAGAGGCATAACATACCAGCCCGGGGCAGAGCAAAGCGGCGCAGCCGCTGAGCGCCGCCCCGGGGAAAGGGGGAGAATCGCGGTTCGCCCTGAAAGGGCAGAACAACTGCTTACCTCGACGTCAACCCCGTCCGGGCGGGACTGGCCCAAAGCGCGACGACAGCCTAGCCAAGGTCTCCCCATTGCCGGCCATGGTCCGCGACTGGCAGGGCCTGCTCGATAACGCGGTGCCCGAAGAACAAATGAAGGACTTCCGTCGGCACGCTCGCACAGTCCAACCGCTGAGAGATGAGATGTTCGTCGAGCGACTGGAGCAACTCCTCGCCCGCGTGCTGATACCACAGAAAGGCGGTCGGCCAAGAATGCAGCAAAAGTCGTAATGCGTTCCCGGATTTGCCGTAGAGAACGCGCCGCAGTTGACTGTGTCGTCGAACGGATCCCACGAAGCGAGCTTCAGATTGAAACCCTCCACAAACCTGACAGCCTGGATTTCCATGAGGTCAGCGTACGGGGTCTGAAGCAAGCCTTGGAAGCGGCCTATGATGCAGGGCGAAAAGTCCTGACGTAACCTGCTCGCGGCTCATCGCACGACCTAATACCATCCAGTCTTGTTTCCGACAGACGGGTTGACGAAGAACCTTCGTCATGAAATCGTTTAGCCTACATCCATGATCTGATCGAGGTCGTCGAACCCCATCTCACTTCTGCGCGCGCGTCGCCCCACTTTGCACCATAATCCACGTTTCCGTTTTTCTTCGGCGATCGCGGCGAGTGTGATGCCAGGAACGATGCGACTGGTCTCTTCCGAAAACCGTCTTTCAAGCTCCTGCAACACCTCCTCTTCCCACACGATGGCGTCAGTTCCAAGATCCAACGGCAAGACGATATCCTCGTACGCACGACGCAGCGCTTGCATTTGGTCGTCATCCAACAAACCCGCCATTGCAGGCGCCCTTCTGTGCGCACCGTCAAAAGTTGGCCAAGGGACGGCGAGTCGCTGTTTGGCTTTTTGCTGATTTTGGATATAGCGAATCAGTTCAGCACCGGTGTCGCTTCTGCCAGACAGAGAATTCCATCTATCAGTGAAGAGCGTCAGGTCTTCGGGACGCTTCTTGTATTGGTCACGTGGAATTCGAAATTGAACGTAGAGATTTCTCAGCAGGCTGTCGAAATGAGCGCTAAGACGTATTGGCTTGGTTCCACAAGTCATCTATAATTCTCGCTCTAGGTTGTGCGAACCGGAAATGCTTTGGACGGCTTCCTGATTCGCAAGGCTAGTTTCTGAAGAAGGCCGGGCAATCCCTGGCCTTCTTCGTTTCAATCACGAATCTTGTAGACAGTGGCTTCCTCCTCTTCTTCAAGAATTCCCATTGCTAGGTCGCGGCGTCGTTTCAGGTCTTCTACACTCACGCCCGTCACTTCGGCCGCTTCTCGCCACTTCAATTGTCTTTCAGATATGGCTTGGTCAAGCAACGTCTCAAAGCGAATCGCACGGTCTGCCCGAACGGTTCCTGGTTCGTTTGCTCGCCACCCGCGTCTGCTGAACTGTATCCACAGGTGCTTCGCAGTTGCAGGCTCTATGATGCCGGTCTTCTCGGCCTGGAAGATCATGCTCGCCATCGAGACGCCAAATCGCTCTTTGTATTGAACGAGTCTCACAGCCGATCTACCCTCGAACGCCGCACGTAGTTGCTTGCGAGGTATCAGCAAGTGGGACGCAAACTCAAATGCCCTATCATCCATTCCGCGAGATGTCTTGTCGTGGTCATCGCAGTCGCCAAAAAGCACGTGGGCCAACTCATGGCCAGCATTCAGTCTGCAACGATCATTTGCCGCGTTGGGCTTAAGCACGACCACCGGTTCGTCGCCAAGACTTGCCGCGAAACCATCAATTGCGAGAGTCGTAGGCATTTCAATTGTTCGGATTCCAAACGCCTCAAGAATCTCAATGACACTTGGAATCGGATCGTGGTCCTTGAGCTGAAACGCCTGCCTGACAATTCGGGCGGCTTCCTCGGCCGACATCGCTGGTGAAATGCTAAGCTGCTTGCTCCGCTCAAGAGGCCGATCGAGTCGACGTTCGAGCCGAATATAGGCTTCCAACCAATACTGCGACTGGCGTTCAAACTGCTGCCTTTCCTTGACACGAGTCTTCGACGAAAGGAAACGGTATCGAATTCCAGTCAAAGGCATTCCTGATTCAAGAAACCAATTAATTGGGCGCTCATACACTACGGCAAATACGCCTAACAGGTCAACTCCTGGGGTCGTAGCGCTCTTCTCGTAGTTCGCTATCGTTGCGTGGGAAATCTGTAGCCCAGGAAAGCGTCTTTTGATGGACTCGGCAGCTTTGTGTGTTGAGAGACCTGCAGCGATACGAGCTTCTTTCAGCTTCGTCGCGACCAATCCAGCGGTGGGGATCTTGATTGACTTGTGCATAGAGGAGCCTGATTTCTGTAGTTAATTTTACAAACGCATCCGCGTTATGCAAGAGAAATCGGCTCAGTATTTCGCCGGACTTGCGTGGAACGATCAATTTTGACCGAAAGCAGGAAAGAACACGGGCCAGAAAAGCGGTAGTCGGACCCGTACGAATTGCTGGAAATGGCAGGATTGTCCAAAGAACATCGCTACCTGGGGAGTGATTCCGGGCGTTGCTGTGCCCAACGACGCAGCCCCTCTCATTCAGAAAGCGATACCCCGGCGAAAGACGCACCTCATCACTTGGGAAAAACCGAGGCGACTCCGTGGTTCAACACATTGCCCCACAGCAGGGGGGGCGTTGTTCTTCTGTATATAGCGTCACGCCTCTCGTGCTGACCCATCGCTCGCTTGCTGTCGAGCGGCGCGGTCGGCTGGACCTGTCGGCAGGAAGGGCGGTAGTCGAGTTTACCAAGACACGGACGTTTGTGGCCGGTGCTATTTGTCCTCATATTAGGGATCCCACCGTCCCGCGCCGGACAAAGGAATACAGGGGGTCAGGAGTCTTAGTTATGGCCCAGCGACCGTCTTCCATGGTCGCCCCCGAGGGCGGAGCGTCGACCCCACACTCAGCGCAGCCATCTTCTCTCGTCAAACCTTGAATGCGTTTGGTACCCCTCCCTTAACGGGACGGCTCCCCGGCCAAAAAATACTGGACATTCGTACATCTATCTGCCAGAATACCCTCGCCGCCCACGCTCCTTCTCCGCCAAGCCATCCGCCAAGAAGATCCCATGAAAGACCCGCCGCCTCCCAACCCCCTTCCCGTCACCGTCCGCCTTGCGGACGTGACCCCCGAGCCCCTTCAGTGGCTCTGGCCCGACCGCATACCCCTCTCCAAAGTCTCCCTCCTCATCGGCGAACCGGCCGTCGGCAAGAGCCTCCTCGCCCTCGATATCGCCGCCCGCGTCTCTGCCGGCACACCATGGCCCGATCGCCCCTCCGATACTAATCCGGCCGCCGGCGTCCTGCTCCTCGCCTCGGCCGATAACCTCGCCGATACGGTCCTCCCTCGCCTTGCCGCCGCCGGCGCAAACCTCGACCGCATCACCGCCGTCACCTCGCTCCGTCGAACGCCTCAAACAGATCTGCCCCGCCCGCTCTGGCGGCTCAGCCTTCGTCCCACCCTCGCCCACCTCGACGCCCTCCTCCACGAAAACCCCGACTGCCGCCTCCTCGTCGTCGATCCCCTCACCCGCTTCCTCAGCCAACTCCATTCGCCCTACAACCTCGATGCCCAGGTTCTTATGGAGCCTCTCGCCGACCTGGCGGCCCGCCATCATATCACGGTGCTTGCCGTATCCGACGCGCGACGCACGGGCACGGGCTTCGCCTGGAATCGGTCCCACGCCCGCCTCGCCGCCAACTCGGCCCGCACCGTCTGGGCCCTCACCGAAGACCCCCGCAAAGGCCCCACAAGCCTTGAATCCAAGAAAAAGGGCGCACGAAAGGGCAAACGGTCCGCCACGCCCCAAACCGTCGACCAATCGTCCCCCAGGCTCTTTCTCCCCATCAAGACAAACGTCACGGCCCACGTCCCGCCCCTGGCCTGTTCCATTGCCGTCCCCGACCGCGCCGATGCCCCTCGCATCCTCTGGCACGACGAAACGCTCCCCGCCTCGCCCACCGAATTTCTCGATCGCCGCACCCAGGCCCTCGACCAATCCGCAGCCGTCGCCTGGCTCCGCCAGCTTCTCACCGAGGGACCCTGTCCCGCCACGGAAGCCCTCCAGCAAGGCAAAGACAACGGCTTCGGCGACAAGATCGTCCGTCGCGCCTACGCCACCCTCGCTTGCATCCGCAAGCGCCGAGGCGCCGGGCCCAACGCCGCCTGGATCTGGGCCCTCCCCGACGACCGAAACCGCCTCGCCCGCTTCCGCTTCGACCCCCTCACCGAAATCGATCTGGAACACCAAACCATGCTCCGCCAATTCAGCGATTCATGAACCAGCAAAACCTCCCTCTCCCCCTTATGAGCCAAAAGGGTCATAATTCGCGCGGGCGATTTTCGGAAAGTTCGGAAAGTTCGCCCCCGCTTGCCGCTGGTCTCCCACAAGTGCTCTGTGTTTCGACTTCCGCACGACTGCTCCATTCATCACACCTGAACCAATCAACGGATCACGCGCACACGGATCTCCGCTTTTCAATTGGGGCTGCCCGCATGGGAATCACGCCGGCAGGTAAGGTTCTATAGCCCGATCGCAAGTTGGAGAACGACAAGAAGGGAAGATTCCATGCTGCTCGCTGAAGCTCAGGTTCCATTTGTCGTCGTGGTTGTCGCGGCGTGCATCCTGTTTTTGGTCATCATCTTGCAGTTTGTTGTATTCATAAGCGTCTTTTCCCCGTGGTATCAGGCATTCATCTCTCGAGTGCCGATCAGCATTCTTGAGATCCTGGCGATGCGATTTCGCCGAACGGATGTCAAGGCCGTTGTGAAGACGCTGGTCATGGCTCGCGAGGCGGGCGTCCCCTTGTCGTGCACCGAGGTCGAAAGCGCCTGCTTGCAGGGAGTGGATCTGGAGAAGATCACCCTGGCCTACATCCGGGCAACGAGGGAAAACATGGACCTGACGTTCCAGGATCTTGTCGACGCCGACCTGAACGACCAGCTTGCGGACAAGCTCGGGCGTTGACGCAGATCGATCGGAGATGCGTGGCAATACTCCTGCCGCCGGGTAACACGGTGGACGACTCGGTAATATCCATTTGTCCTGGCCGGACAAGAACGTAGAATTTCTTGCCGCTGTTGGGTCTGGAAAATCTGTTTTCGACAAAAGGAGTCCGGAGCGATGACCACTGAAGTCGCACATGAGCATGCTCACCAGCACGTTCACACACACGGCCACAGCCACGAGCATCAACATGCCGATGGGACCGTTCACAGCCACTCGCATGAACACACCCATTCGCACGAGCACTCGCACTCCCATGTTCACGCCGAAGGCGAAGAGTCGGCGCACGAACACGAGCATTCCGCCGAGGAACTCCACGGAACTGGTACCGACGAGCACATGGCGCAATCGCACGAGCATGAGCATTAGGCTCTGTTTCAGAACTCAAGGCGCCGGGCTCACAAGATGACCCTATCGCCCTCGGCGCGAGTGTCGCCAGGGGACGGGTGCGTTTGCGACTCCGCCCGATCATGAAAGGCCTGGCGAGGAGGAGTCCGGCGAGGAAGCCGCCGATGTGGGCCCCGTAGGCCACGCCCGTGTCCGTGCCGCCCATGATCCCGAGTCCGCTGATGAGCTGGAAGAGGAACCAGATTCCCACGGCCACGTAGCCGGGCGCCTGGGTGATTACGCGGAACAGCAGCACGGTGACCCGTTTTCGGAGGTCGTGCTTGTTTGGTTGCCCCGGGCGCGGAGATGCTCTTGCCTGTTGTGGACGTTGGGATTCACGGTAGAATGGTAGTTGATTGAGGACGGTTTCATAGAGCCTTGTGTCTTGGAGGGAGTTCAATGGCTTTTCCTTTTCCTCCCGATCTAGAGGAGTTCGTGCGAGTCCAGATGGCCACTGGAAAGTACGCTTCTGAGGAGGAGTTGCTCCGCGACGCATTCCAGGCATTGGCTGAAGAGGAGGAAGATTTGGCGGCCGTCCGTGAAGCCGTGGCTCAATGGCAAGCCGGCGATCCGGGCGTTCCTCTGGATGAGGCCATTGAGGCTATCCGCCGCAAGCACGGCATTCTCCGTGACGCATGAAATACCGGGTTGTTCTCCAACGACTGGCAATGGAAGATCTGGACGACGCAACCGCGTGGGCAGCCCAGCATGCTCCAGCGGTTGTTGCCCGATGGTTGGAACGACTTCACTTGGCCCTCCGAACGCTCGACGAGAATCCTCAACGCTGTCCTTTGGCTCGCGAAGATTCGAAAGTCGACATCGAACTTCGCGAGTTCCATTTCGGCAAGCGTCCGAACGTCTTTCGAGTCGTCTTCACAATCGATGAAGACACCGTTCGCGTGCTTCGCATCCGCCGCGCGCAACGGCGTTGGCTGACTCGACGCCAAATTGAAGAGGCCGACAATTGAAGCGGATGCCACACCGGTTGGGTTCTGGGGGTCAACGCAGTGCTCGGTCGTGGCGGGGCCATCATGGCCGGTCACGTTCGTTTCCTTGACCGGCACGGCGGGCGGAGCTATCCTCACTCGAAGCTCGAGCAAGTACGAACCCCAACGTCGGGAAGTTTGGGCTCCGTACACACAAGTCCCAAGCCAAGACTCGAAGACGAGGACCTGCCCGATGAAGCGGTTTCCAATCTTGCCAATCGTGTTCTTTCTCGCTGTGTGCGGGTTCTTTCTGACGGCAGCCTCCGGCGCCGAGCAGCGACCGAATCTCATCTTTGTTCTGGCCGACGATCTGGGCTATGGCGACCTGGGTTGCTACGGTCAGAAGGTCACCCATACGCCGCGGCTCGATCGGATGGCGGCCGAGGGGATGCGGTTCACCGATTTCTACGCGGGTTCCACGGTCTGCGCCCCGTCGCGGAGCGTGTTGATGACCGGCCAACACCTGGGGCACTGCCATGTGCGGGGCAACTCGGGGGGCAAGATGTTCCGCCAATCGCTGCGCGATGAGGATGTGACCGTCGCCGAACAGTTGAAGTCGGCGGGCTACTCGACGGCCCTGATCGGAAAATGGGGGCTGGGCGAGGTCGATCAACCGGGCCATCCGCTTCGCCAGGGTTTTGACTACTTCTTCGGCTATTTGAACCAGGTTCACGCCCACAACTACTGGCCCGAGTTCCTTTACCGCGGCGTCGACAAGGTGGCCCTGCCCAACGAGGTGGAAAAGGCCTCAAGGCCTTACGCGGGCTTCCATGGCGGTTGGGCCACCAAGCGGGTGGTGTACTCGCAGGATTTGTTCGAGGACGAAGCGCTCAAGTGGATCGACTCCAAGAAGGATTCCCCCTTCTTCCTGTATCTGGCCCTGACCCTGCCCCACGCCAACAACGAAGCGGCGGGCGCCTTGGGCAACGGAGCCGAGGTGCCCGACTACGGGCAGTATGCGGACCTGGACTGGCCGGATCCAGACAAGGGCCAGGCCGCCATGATCAGCTATCTGGACCGGGACACCGGACGGCTGCTGGATCACTTGCAGAAGCTGGGGCTGGCCGAAAACACCCTTGTGATGTTTTCTTCTGACAACGGGCCTCACATGGAGTCGCGGAACGATCCCCTGCGGTTCAATCCGTCCGGGCCGCTTCGGGGGATGAAGCGGGATCTGACCGACGGCGGGATCCGCGTGCCGTTGATTGCCTGGTGGCCGGGCACGATCGAGCGGGGGCAGGTTTCCGATCACGTGGGCTATTTTGGCGATTTGATGGCCACGGCCTGCGACCTGGCCGGGGTTGCAACTCCCCCAAACACGGATTCGGTCAGTTTTCTGCCCACGCTGCTCGGCCAGTCGGATCAGCAGAGGGAGCATGAGTACCTGTACTGGGAGTTCTACGAAGGCGACTCGGCCCAGGCCGTGCGCTGGGGCAACTGGAAGGCGATCCGCCAGCCCATGCTTCGCGGGCAGATTGAGATCTACGATCTCTCACGAGACCCCGCGGAGCGCTACAACCTCGCTCGCCGCAGGGACCTGGTCAGCCAGGCCCGCAAGCTCATGGCGGAAGCCCACGTGGACCATCCCAACTGGGAGGCGCCGGCGGCAAAGTGAGTCACGAACCTGACGAAGCCACGACATGGAAAGCTCCAACCTGATGATCCGCACCTCACCTGATGCCAGGCGGCGTTGTGTTCGCTTGCTCGCGAGCCTGTTGATTCCGGCGATGCTTGTTTGCCCGCTTCGGGGGCAAGAGCTCACCAAGAAAATGGCGGACGACGCCCTTCGCCGCCGTGAGCGCTGGTGGAACTCGATCGCCGACACCGAACCGCCGGGCAACCTTGGAGTGCGAGCGCTTTTCGAGTACGCCTTCGAGCTTGCCGAATACGACCGCAAGCTGGAACGAATCGATCGGCTCTTCGAGCTGGCCGAGCGGATGCAGGATTGCAACGACAGGGACGACAACCCGGCCTACGGCAATTTCCGTTGGTATTGGCGAACGCCGGAGGTGACGGACAAGAACGCGGTCGAGTTCATCTGCCTGCACGCCCTGCCGATCTGGATCAAGCACCGCGATCGACTTTCGGAGGATGGGCGCGCCCGGCTGGAGCGGTTGCTGCGGCGATCGATCGAGGGTTGTCTCCGCCATCGTGTTCGGCCCGGTTATACGAATATCGCCTTGTCAAACGCTGCAAACCTGATCGTGCTGGGAGAGACATTCGACCGGCCAGACGTGGTTGAAGCAGGCAAGCAGCGGCTGGCGGATGTGCTCGTTTGCACGTGGCAAAACGGCGTTGTCGAGTACGTGAGCCCCACCTATTACGGCGTCGATCTCGACGAGCTGAAGTTTCTCGACCAGTACGCCAAGGACCCGGAAGTTCGAAATCAGACCGAGGTGTTGCTCGATCTCTTCTGGGCGGATCTGGCCGCCAATTGGTATCCGGCCGCCGAAAGCCTGGCAGGATCGCAGAGTCGCACCTACAACTACCTGGCCGGCATTTCGGAAGCGCTCGATCGCCATTTGCGCCGGGCCGGATGGATGTCGCCACGGGAGGACATTCCCGTGAGGGCGTCGCAGTTGGACGCCATGTCGGGGCGGTACGACCCGTCGGCCGCATGGTGGAAACGCTGCCGCGCGGAACATCCGAGGCTTGTAAGGCAACGGTTCGGCGCCGGCCCGACCGACTGGCGGACGCTGGCGGTTTGGGACGATATCGCGCTGGGTTGCTCCGGCGCCTACTACGGCAGCACGGACGTGCCGCTCGCCGTGGATCTGCCCGGACCTCGCGAGGCGCCGCGGTGCTATTTCCTGGGCGATGGACGTGAGGATCCCTACGGCAAGAAGAAGTTTCCGACCGGTTCGGCGGGCCATCACAAGGCGCTCCACCTGCAGTACGATTGGCTCGGCGTGCAACGCGGGGAAGACGCGCTGGCCCTGGTGAGTTATCCGGCACGCTTTCTCGACAACCCGCTCGTCACGAATCTCCAGAGTCACTTCGTCTTTCGGGCGCCGGAGGCCATCCTGATCGACGGCCAGGCGTTTGAAGCTCCCGACCAGCCCGTCTGGCGGAAGGAGCTCCCCTCGGGGGCGACGCTGACGATGAAGTACGGGTCGGCGGCCATCGGCGTTCGTGTTCCCTGGTCCCGCGATCAGGAAGGAAACCCGGCAGCCCTGACGCTCGCAAGCGATGGCGATCGTTGGGGCGTGATGCGTCTGACGGTTGAACATCGCCGAGGCAGCGCACTTCTCCCTGTTGATCAAGCCGTCGGCGAACCGGCCGCTCTGCTGTGGGTGCGCGTGGCGCACGGCTTGAAGTCGGACGAGGCTCTCGCGGATTGGGACGCGGAGTTTCGCCGCGCTGAAGCACAAATCGCCCTCGCCGAGGAGCTTGCCGAGTTCGCGGCCAGCGGATCGGAGGGGCCGCTCTTGCTGCACATCGCGCAACCGTCAACGCCGGCGTCGTATGCCGAGACCACGCCTGCTGCTCCGGAAGGCATCCTGGAGGTCGACGGCGTCGAGGTCGGGCGGCCTCTGCTGGAAACCCTCGAACCGCTTCGTGCGATCGCCGAGATCCAGGCCAACTACCAGCCGGAACAGGTTCCCGATTCCGGCACGCATCTTTGGGAAGGGGAGGATGGTATCGTCTTTCCGGGTCATTGTGGCGAGGATGAAGAAGCGTCCGGCAATCGTTACGTGACGGTCAACAGCGAAGCTATCTGGCGGCTGAAGATTCCTGCCGCCGGCACGTACTATCTTTGGGCTCGGATCCAGGCCGACGATCCCGAGCACGACTCGTGCTACGTGCAGTGGGCGCCGGGCGCCACGGGCCGGGTCCGTCATGACTGGCACGTCACCCGCGGGAAAGACTGGCACTGGAGCCGAGTCACCTTCGCCAGAAGCAAAGAACCGGCGCAATGGGAACTGGCGGAAGGCGTAACCGAGTTCACATTCAGCATCCGAGAGCCGGGCCTGCGGATCGATCAGGTCTTTATCACGCGAGATCGGGATGCTGTGCCGCCGGGATTTGAGGGGCGTTGACGATTCGGTGGCCGGGCGGCGTGGCCGGCCCAGCGCGTTTGATCACTACGTCCCTGGGCAGGAGATGGACGGCCACGAAAGAAATGAAGAGGCACGAAGAGTGTTTATGAGCGTTCAACACCGAAGTTGCGGAATAGGGTATGGCACTCTGGCTCTTATGAACCGCCACGGTTACACTCTTCAAGAGTTGGAAGCTACTGAGCATAACGAGGATTTGGGCCGTTGCGATGCAAACGTCTCCCGCGTTCTACGCTTATCCGCCTCCGCCGATGGGGCTTCTGGTTCTGCTCGCTGCCGTCTTCGTCATCTGGGGCGTCGTCCGCGCCATGAATGATGCGCGAACGTGGTACAAGGATGAAATACTGAACGACTATCGCGCCTCTGCAAAGGACCCTGACAAGTCACGACTCGCGGGGCTCGTGGCCTTTCTGGTCTTCCTCGTGGTTGGCTGGGTCGTCATTAGTTTCTGTTGATGATGCCCGTCGGCGGCCGGGATGGTGTACGGCTGGCGGGTCGGTTGGGTTGAGGTATTCGGTCTCTTGCATGAAGTAGTGCTTGCCGAGGCTGAGGGCGCATATCTTGCCTTGCATTCACGGCTGAAATCAGGGTGTTGTAACCACGACGTCGTCAGCCTCCCGGAGTTTTCGCCAGAATGGTCAAGTTGTGGCAGAACACGGCGCTGCCGACGGCCGAGACGAAGTTCTTAAAACCGCGAAAACAGCAACGAGCCAAACGAAATGCTCGTTTTAAGCACGAAATGCTCCCCTCAATTCCCGCTCGCCATTGCTGCCACACGCTCATCATCGATTGGCCAAAGTCTTGTGTCCGTCGCGGTACGCCCAGGTACTCGACCTGTTCCTCCAACTCCTCGTAGGTCTCTTCGTCCGGGCAGAAGCCTTTGTCGGCGGCCACCGATTCGGGCCGTCGACCAAAACGCTCTTCGTGGCGTTCCAGTACTAACGGCAGGAGCCTGTCGTCCGTACAATTCTTCTCCAGCACGACGTAGTCGGTGATGAACTTCTCTTTCGACTGGGTGAGCAGGACCTTGTGACCGAACTCGACCGGCTTGCCTCGCCGGCCACGCTTGATCAACTCCGTATGGGCCTCAAAGATGCTGAAGACCTTGTCGCCGTTCGGCACTTTCTCCTTGTCGAAGACGCGGCGGCGTGCTACTCGGGCCACCTGACGCATCACGGGCAAACGGTCAGCCAGCTTTTGGCCAATCGCAGCCAGTGCGACAGATGTCGACCGCGCCGCCCAGGCGACGAATTGTTCCGCGTTTTCCAGGATATTCTCGACCCGAACGATCATGGTTTTCATGTCTTGCTGCACCTTGCGAAGCCGCTTCTTGCTCGTGCTCTTCGAGTAACGGCTAACATCCAAGTACAGCTTCTTGACCTTCTTCGGGTGGAATCGCCAGGGGCAACTCAAAGGATTGAGGTCACGGCCGGCCGCCATCTCGCGCGTGGCCACGCGGTACACGTCCCACAAAAGGCTCGCATCCGTCGGCCAGTGGATGTTGCACTCGGTGACTGTCGTATCGGTCCGCACATGGTCGAGCGAAACCGACTCCTCGGCACAAGCGTTCAGGGCCAGAACATGGTTGATTCGTTCCCACGTTTCAGACTGGATCGCACCGAACGCCCTGTTCAGCAGCGTGAAGTTGATGGTCGGTTTCTTCAGCAGGCGGCAGAACCGTTGCAGCGTTTCGCTTTCGGCGATCCGAATCGACGCCTGCCGGTAGTCGAGCCCTTCTCGCTGCATGACCAAAACCGCCCGAAACAGGTTCTCGCTGGTGAAGATCGGCTTGCGGCCTCGCGTCGACGTGGCCTGGCTGAGTTGTTCCAGATCGCCATGGACCAGATCAAGGATCACCGGGTGACTGTCCAAAATCTCGCTGAGCATCTTGTATTCGCTACGATAATCGCGTACCGTTTGGTTATCCGCCTTCTCGATGCCCCACCCAAAATCGAGAATGGCTTCGGCTTTTGCACGCATCGTTGTTCTCCTTGATTGGTTGTGCTTTCAATAGGATAACGATGCGTTTTTTCTTGCCTACCCCAACCTTCTCTCACCTGCAAAAACACCCCTTTCTCGATTTGAGAAACAGAAACTAATTAGTCTCGCTGACATTGCTCGGCTGGGCGATATATCGTTCGAGATAACGCCAGCCCTGCTCGATTATCTGCACCACATTATCGCGTAGGAACTCCAACGACGATTGCGAGAACTCATCAGTATACTGGTCGTCATACTCCTTCTGTTTCGATCTATAGTACTGCACGAAATTGATGTTCCATGCATTATCTGGTTCGTTGGCATCGTGGTCTTCGTTCTTGCCTTCATTGAACATGGGAGGTGTTCTCCTTCGGACTCTGCTTAGTATGCGATTCGGCGTGCGAGTCGTGGCAATGAATTCAGAGCAGCATCTCGATTTGGCTCATCGCCGTTTAGAGCGGCCCCGACGACGGGAGCCCAGTCCTCGAATGCTCGCCAGATGCCGGGAAAGCAGACTGCCGTTTCCTTATCTACTCGACCTAGGAGCTGCAGCAACCCCGGACAACCATTTTCGCTACAGTCAAGAACCTTCTGGGCGTGTTTCGCTTGTTTCGGGAGCAGGATCACTGCCGCCTCAGCATGAGCTGCTAGGCGGATCGTCTGCAAGACAACGCGGTCCGTGAACTTGCCGGCAAGTAAGCGTGTCCTTCCGGCAAGCCTGCATGAGTCTTTTGATGGCGTCTGGTATCGTTGGCTGTCGAGGCGAGGTTTTGTGGAGGATGGCCAATGGGTGCGAGGAAGAAACGCGGGCTGCCGGTGGAGCTTGAGAACGTTCGACGCCGGTTCGAAGCTTGGCGTCGGGGGCGAACGGCACGAACACGGATTCCGAGTTCGTTGTGGGCGGCGGCGGTGAAGGTAGCCGAGAGGCACGGGGTTCACCGGACGGCGAAGGCGCTACGAATTGACTACTACGGCTTGAAGAAGCGAGTCGAAGAGAGAGGGGCCGGTGGCGTGTCGGCGGGAGAAGGCACGGCGACCTTTGTGGAACTGGCCAACCCCTTGTCGTCAGGTTTCGTCGAGTGCCTTGTGGAGTTGGAGGATGACAGCGGGGCGAAGATGCGTGTGCACCTGAAGGGTGCCGAGGCTCCAGACTTGGTTGCGTTGAGCCGGAGCTTCCGGGGCGTCCCATCATGATCCAGATTACGCCTCAGATGCGGATGCTGGTGGCAATCGAGCCGGCCGACTTCCGCAAGGGGATCGACGGTTTGGCTCGGCTCTGCCAGGAAATGCTCAAGCAGGACCCGTTCTGCGGCTGGGTCTTCGTGTTTCGCAACCGGCAGGCAACTGCGATCAAGGCATTGATCTACGATGGCCAGGGATTTTGGCTCTGCCACAAGCGTCTTTCGAGTGGGCGGTTTCCCTGGTGGCCAAGCGGGCGGGACTCGGCGGAAGTCGCCACAACGCTGACTGCCCATCAGTTACAGGTGCTTCTTTCGGCGGGTGATCCGACCAGGACGCGCACGGCCCCGATGTGGCGCGCGGTTGGGCCGGGAGACTGATGGCTCGGCAGCAGAAATCGCCCTTATGCGTCAGGGGCGTTCGTGTTATCTTGCGGCCTGTGAGCGAGAGTGTCGAATCGAGGTTGCGTCGTCAGGGATGAATGGCACTGATATTTTGTTAACGCGTTTTGCCTTCTTGTTTTCGGGCGACAGTTCTGGGTTTGGTCATGAGAGGATACGGCTTCGGTCGGCGTTTGCGATGTCGTGGTTCGAGGCGATTTGAGCGATTGGCGATTTCATGAGAGGCAATAGCGTTCAACATTTCGGTGTAGATCGAAGGAAGTCGCTCGGTGGTGGTGTGTGCCAGGGTCGACCGAAAGGACTCCAGGGTTCTCATGGCGCGAGTGAAACTGATCTGCCGCGGGCGTTTGTCGGTGTTGGCGGCTGCTTGGGCGATCACTGTGCGGATCAGGTTGTACGCCAGCAGATGAGCCCAGATCTCCTTGCGAACCATCTCGGGAGTCTGGCAGCGAAGCACGTCCATGTTCATCGTCGTCTTGAGCGAACGGAGATTGATTTCTACGTCCCAGCGAAGACGATACAAATCGGAGATTTCCGATACATGATACTGCTCGCTGTTCAGCAGTGTCGTGGCAATCACAATCATGCGTGCACGATAACCGGGACGAACGAGGCGGTAGCGAAACTCGCGTATCGAAAGACGCTCGGGGATCGTGGCATACTGTTCGGGCGACATCCACTCGGGACATCTTGGCCTGACCCATTGGACAATGTGATCCCAACGTCCCAACCGCTCGCCCCGACGGAAATCGACTTTCCGTTGTGCGTGGATTCGTCCCACAAAATCGGCGCCCTGTTGCTGCAGCAAGACGATTTCCATGTACGAGCAAAGATAGCGATCGGTCAGCAAGACGTCGCCTTCGTCGAACCCCGCAATCATGTCGCGCAGCATGGCCAACTCGCTCTGGAACTTGCCCGCCCAGCGGCGGATTCCCAAGTCCAGCACGGTTCCGACGGACAAGGAAAACAACACTCCGATGCGTGCCAGCGGAAAACCCACGCCGGGAGCTTGAGCGCGACTCTGCGGATAGGCCGCTTGGTTCGCTGCTGTGTCGGGCATCGAGACCGTCGAACCGTCGAACAATTTGACGGTTCGGCCCAGCCACCGCCATGGAACGAGCGATGCCTGATCCGTGGCTCGGCCGGTGTGTCGCACAAGCCAGACCAGCAGACTTTCGGGCAGCCGACGCCTCGCCCGAGCATAGGCACCGGTATCGGTCGAGCAAGGCGACATTCCCTGTCCAAGACGCCAAGCGAGAAAGCTCTCGACCGTCACGGCCAGCGTCGGATTGGCGTGGATCACTTGACTGAGAAACAACCACACCACCGTGACCGGATTGTAAAGCGCCCCGTGATAGCAATGCAGGCACAGCTGCGTCACAGCCAGACCGATTATCTTCGCCGGCAGCACCTCCGAAAACGGCAGACTGGCATGCTGGGCAAACTGACATCGGAACCAATCGATCTTTTGCTGAAACGACCATCGAGTACAATCACTCATAGCGGCCTCCTTACTGCTTGGGCTGATTGGACAACACCCTAGTAGCAAGGCAGGCCGTTTCTTGTTAGATCAATTCCTCACAAGGACTTACGAAATATTCAGTGCCATTCTCGTCAGGGATGACACGCGGCGGTCATTCCGCGGACTCGTTGCCGCATCACAGGCACGATGCCATGAAGCGGACAGAACCGAAGGTCATCGAATTGGACACGAACAAGCTGGAAGAGATTCTAAGGCGAGTCGAGGCGAACCGGGCAACGGCCGAAGACCACGAGACGATTCGGACCTTGTCTCACTCGTACGTCCACCTCCTTGCATTATTGAAAGACAAGAACACCAAGATCGGGCGCCTACGAAAGCTGCTCTTCGGTGCGAGCACTGAGAAGACCTCGGCCGTGCTTGGCGACAAGGCCAAGGAAGCGACGCCTTCCGCTGGGGACGACGATAGCTCCGCCCCCTCGGACGAGACTGCCGTTGGGGAAGACTCCAGACCGCCGCCGCGAGGCCACGGTCGCAACGGGGCCGACGACTATCCAGGTGCGGAAGAGATTCAGGTTCCGCACGAATCGCTTCAGCCGGGAGATTGCTGCCCGGAGTGTGGCAAGGGGACGCTCTACGAGCAGAACCAGCCGGGAGTGCTGATCCGACTCGTGGGCCAGGCTCCCGTGGGGGCCAAGGTTTACCGGCTTCAGAGGTTGCGTTGCGGTCTCTGTGGCAAGGTCTTCACGGCCCAACCTCCCGAAGGCGTGGGGGCCGAGAAATACGACGCCACGGTCTCCAGCATGATCGGGCTGTTGAAATACGGCACGGGGTGCCCCTTTAACCGCCTGGAAGGCCTGCAGGGGAGTCTGAGAATTCCCTTGCCGGCCTCGACTCAATGGGAGATTGTTGACGCTGGGGCCCAGCTTATTGAGCCGGCCTATGTCGAATTGATTCGGCAGGCGGCTCAGGGGGAGGTGCTCTACAACGACGACACGACCGTCCGGATCCTGGAACGGATGGGAAAACGTGGACAGCAAGCCGCCCTGGCCGAAATCTTCGGCCAGGACGCTGACGAAAAGAAGGGACCAGCTCGCCGAGGCTTGTTCACCTCGGGGATCGTGTCCACGGGCGAAGGTCACCAGATCGCCCTGTTCTTCAGTGGCCGCAAGCACGCCGGAGAGAACCTCTCGGAGGTCCTGGCGGAACGTGCCAAAACTCTTGATCCGCCGATCCAGATGTGCGACGCCTTGTCGCGGAATCTACCGGCCGAGCTGGAGACAATCGTCGCCAACTGTCTGGCCCACGGCCGGCGGCAGTTTGTGGATGTGGTGGACCGCTTTCCTGATCAATGCCGCTATGTCCTGGAATCACTGAAGGTTGTCTATCGCAACGACGCCATCGCGAAGAACAAGAGGCTGTCGCCGGAAGCACGCCTTCAGTTCCATCAGGCCGAAAGTGGTCCGGTGATGGAGGATCTCCACACTTGGCTCGCCTGGCAGTTCGAAGCTCATTTGGTCGAGCCCAACTCGGCCCTCGGCAAGGCGATTTCGTACATGCTCCGGCACTGGGAGAAGCTGACGCTCTTCCTCCGCAAGGCCGGGGCTCCACTGGACAACAACATCTGCGAACGGGCCCTGAAGAAGGCCATTCTCCACCGCAAGAACGCCCTGTTCTATAAGACAGAGAACGGAGCCCGCGTGGGCGACATCTTCATGAGCCTGATCTACACCTGCCAGCTCTACGGGGCCAACCCGTTCGACTACCTGACCGAACTTCAGCGACACGCCGCGGCCCTGGCTGCCAGCCCGGGGGACTGGATGCCCTGGAACTATCGAGCAGCGTGCGACGCCGTCTCTGCGTGATCTTGGGCCGGCACTCTCGCCTGGCCCCTGGCAAACGATTGTCCCTTCGGTCTAAACTGCTATACTCGCGTCGATGCTCATGCCCCGCTCCCTTCGATGCATGGAGAACGACGATGGCTCGCCAAGCTATCGAGATCGAGTTCACTGCGGAAGAACGCGCCCTCATCCTAAAGTATGGTTATCCCTTCGAAGGGATCGAAACGTCCCTCAAGGCTTGCCAAGACAGCGAGGAAATCGAGGCCATCGCGATCGACTCCTTCGAGTTGGAGCGGCTGATCGGCGACCTAAGCATCTCTATCAACGATATGAAAGGCGGCTCCGTGCAGCATGAACTGCTCGAACTGTGCGACCGCCTGGAAGCCGCCGAACGCTACGGCAACGGCCGATTCGACCGGATCTGAGCCCTCCGGGACCCACCGGCCGAAAAATCAGAAATCGCAGGCTTGCCGGAAAGACACGGATCACTGCCGCCTCAGCATGAGCTGCTAGGCGGATCGTCTGCAAGACAACGCGGTCCGTGAACTTGCCGGCAAGTAAGCTCGCCAAGCGTTTCAAGGCGTTGAGGGAGGGCTTCCATTGCCCTCGCAAGGCGTTAATTAGTTTCTGTTGATGATGCCCGTCGGCGGCCGGGATGGTGTACGGCTGGCGGGTCGGTTGGGTTGAGGTATTCGGTCTCTTGCATGAAGTAGTGCTTGCCGAGGCTGAGGGCGCATATCTTGCCTTGCATTCACGGCTGAAATCAGGGTGTTGTAACCACGACGTCGTCAGCCTCCCGGAGTTTTCGCCAGAATGGTCAAGTTGTGGCAGAACACGGCGCTGCCGACGGCCGAGACGAAGTTCTTAAAACCGCGAAAACAGCAACGAGCCAAACGAAATGCTCGTTTTAAGCACGAAATGCTCCCCTCAATTCCCGCTCGCCATTGCTGCCACACGCTCATCATCGATTGGCCAAAGTCTTGTGTCCGTCGCGGTACGCCCAGGTACTCGACCTGTTCCTCCAACTCCTCGTAGGTCTCTTCGTCCGGGCAGAAGCCTTTGTCGGCGGCCACCGATTCGGGCCGTCGACCAAAACGCTCTTCGTGGCGTTCCAGTACTAACGGCAGGAGCCTGTCGTCCGTACAATTCTTCTCCAGCACGACGTAGTCGGTGATGAACTTCTCTTTCGACTGGGTGAGCAGGACCTTGTGACCGAACTCGACCGGCTTGCCTCGCCGGCCACGCTTGATCAACTCCGTATGGGCCTCAAAGATGCTGAAGACCTTGTCGCCGTTCGGCACTTTCTCCTTGTCGAAGACGCGGCGGCGTGCTACTCGGGCCACCTGACGCATCACGGGCAAACGGTCAGCCAGCTTTTGGCCAATCGCAGCCAGTGCGACAGATGTCGACCGCGCCGCCCAGGCGACGAATTGTTCCGCGTTTTCCAGGATATTCTCGACCCGAACGATCATGGTTTTCATGTCTTGCTGCACCTTGCGAAGCCGCTTCTTGCTCGTGCTCTTCGAGTAACGGCTAACATCCAAGTACAGCTTCTTGACCTTCTTCGGGTGGAATCGCCAGGGGCAACTCAAAGGATTGAGGTCACGGCCGGCCGCCATCTCGCGCGTGGCCACGCGGTACACGTCCCACAAAAGGCTCGCATCCGTCGGCCAGTGGATGTTGCACTCGGTGACTGTCGTATCGGTCCGCACATGGTCGAGCGAAACCGACTCCTCGGCACAAGCGTTCAGGGCCAGAACATGGTTGATTCGTTCCCACGTTTCAGACTGGATCGCACCGAACGCCCTGTTCAGCAGCGTGAAGTTGATGGTCGGTTTCTTCAGCAGGCGGCAGAACCGTTGCAGCGTTTCGCTTTCGGCGATCCGAATCGACGCCTGCCGGTAGTCGAGCCCTTCTCGCTGCATGACCAAAACCGCCCGAAACAGGTTCTCGCTGGTGAAGATCGGCTTGCGGCCTCGCGTCGACGTGGCCTGGCTGAGTTGTTCCAGATCGCCATGGACCAGATCAAGGATCACCGGGTGACTGTCCAAAATCTCGCTGAGCATCTTGTATTCGCTACGATAATCGCGTACCGTTTGGTTATCCGCCTTCTCGATGCCCCACCCAAAATCGAGAATGGCTTCGGCTTTTGCACGCATCGTTGTTCTCCTTGATTGGTTGTGCTTTCAATAGGATAACGATGCGTTTTTTCTTGCCTACCCCAACCTTCTCTCACCTGCAAAAACACCCCTTTCTCGATTTGAGAAACAGAAACTAATTAGTTTCTGTTGATGATGCCCGTCGGCGGCCGGGATGGTGTACGGCTGGCGGGTCGGTTGGGTTGAGGTATTCGGTCTCTTGCATGAAGTAGTGCTTGCCGAGGCTGAGGGCGCATATCTTGCCTTGCATTCACGGCTGAAATCAGGGTGTTGTAACCACGACGTCGTCAGCCTCCGGGAGTTTTCGCCAGAATGGTCAAGTTGTGGCAGAACACGGCGCTGCCGACGGCCGAGACGAAGTTCTTAAAACCGCGAAAACAGCAACGAGCCAAACGAAATGCTCGTTTTAAGCACGAAATGCTCCCCTCAATTCCCGCTCGCCATTGCTGCCACACGCTCATCATCGATTGGCCAAAGTCTTGTGTCCGTCGCGGTACGCCCAGGTACTCGACCTGTTCCTCCAACTCCTCGTAGGTCTCTTCGTCCGGGCAGAAGCCTTTGTCGGCGGCCACCGATTCGGGCCGTCGACCAAAACGCTCTTCGTGGCGTTCCAGTACTAACGGCAGGAGCCTGTCGTCCGTACAATTCTTCTCCAGCACGACGTAGTCGGTGATGAACTTCTCTTTCGACTGGGTGAGCAGGACCTTGTGACCGAACTCGACCGGCTTGCCTCGCCGGCCACGCTTGATCAACTCCGTATGGGCCTCAAAGATGCTGAAGACCTTGTCGCCGTTCGGCACTTTCTCCTTGTCGAAGACGCGGCGGCGTGCTACTCGGGCCACCTGACGCATCACGGGCAAACGGTCAGCCAGCTTTTGGCCAATCGCAGCCAGTGCGACAGATGTCGACCGCGCCGCCCAGGCGACGAATTGTTCCGCGTTTTCCAGGATATTCTCGACCCGAACGATCATGGTTTTCATGTCTTGCTGCACCTTGCGAAGCCGCTTCTTGCTCGTGCTCTTCGAGTAACGGCTAACATCCAAGTACAGCTTCTTGACCTTCTTCGGGTGGAATCGCCAGGGGCAACTCAAAGGATTGAGGTCACGGCCGGCCGCCATCTCGCGCGTGGCCACGCGGTACACGTCCCACAAAAGGCTCGCATCCGTCGGCCAGTGGATGTTGCACTCGGTGACTGTCGTATCGGTCCGCACATGGTCGAGCGAAACCGACTCCTCGGCACAAGCGTTCAGGGCCAGAACATGGTTGATTCGTTCCCACGTTTCAGACTGGATCGCACCGAACGCCCTGTTCAGCAGCGTGAAGTTGATGGTCGGTTTCTTCAGCAGGCGGCAGAACCGTTGCAGCGTTTCGCTTTCGGCGATCCGAATCGACGCCTGCCGGTAGTCGAGCCCTTCTCGCTGCATGACCAAAACCGCCCGAAACAGGTTCTCGCTGGTGAAGATCGGCTTGCGGCCTCGCGTCGACGTGGCCTGGCTGAGTTGTTCCAGATCGCCATGGACCAGATCAAGGATCACCGGGTGACTGTCCAAAATCTCGCTGAGCATCTTGTATTCGCTACGATAATCGCGTACCGTTTGGTTATCCGCCTTCTCGATGCCCCACCCAAAATCGAGAATGGCTTCGGCTTTTGCACGCATCGTTGTTCTCCTTGATTGGTTGTGCTTTCAATAGGATAACGATGCGTTTTTTCTTGCCTACCCCAACCTTCTCTCACCTGCAAAAACACCCCTTTCTCGATTTGAGAAACAGAAACTAATTAGTTTCTGTTGATGATGCCCGTCGGCGGCCGGGATGGTGTACGGCTGGCGGGTCGGTTGGGTTGAGGTATTCGGTCTCTTGCATGAAGTAGTGCTTGCCGAGGCTGAGGGCGCATATCTTGCCTTGCATTCACGGCTGAAATCAGGGTGTTGTAACCACGACGTCGTCAGCCTCCCGGAGTTTTCGCCAGAATGGTCAAGTTGTGGCAGAACACGGCGCTGCCGACGGCCGAGACGAAGTTCTTAAAACCGCGAAAACAGCAACGAGCCAAACGAAATGCTCGTTTTAAGCACGAAATGCTCCCCTCAATTCCCGCTCGCCATTGCTGCCACACGCTCATCATCGATTGGCCAAAGTCTTGTGTCCGTCGCGGTACGCCCAGGTACTCGACCTGTTCCTCCAACTCCTCGTAGGTCTCTTCGTCCGGGCAGAAGCCTTTGTCGGCGGCCACCGATTCGGGCCGTCGACCAAAACGCTCTTCGTGGCGTTCCAGTACTAACGGCAGGAGCCTGTCGTCCGTACAGTTCTTCTCCAGCACAACGTAGTCGGTGATGAACTTCTCTTTCGACTGGGTGAGCAGGACCTTGTGACCGAACTCGACCGGCTTGCCTCGCCGGCCACGCTTGATCAACTCCGTATGGGCCTCAAAGATGCTGAAGACCTTGTCGCCGTTCGGCACTTTCTCCTTGTCGAAGACGCGGCGGCGTGCTACTCGGGCCACCTGACGCATCACGGGCAAACGGTCAGCCAGCTTTTGGCCAATCGCAGCCAGTGCGACAGATGTCGACCGCGCCGCCCAGGCGACGAATTGTTCCGCGTTTTCCAGGATATTCTCGACCCGAACGATCATGGTTTTCATGTCTTGCTGCACCTTGCGAAGCCGCTTCTTGCTCGTGCTCTTCGAGTAACGGCTAACATCCAAGTACAGCTTCTTGACCTTCTTCGGGTGGAATCGCCAGGGGCAACTCAAAGGATTGAGGTCACGGCCGGCCGCCATCTCGCGCGTGGCCACGCGGTACACGTCCCACAAAAGGCTCGCATCCGTCGGCCAGTGGATGTTGCACTCGGTGACTGTCGTATCGGTCCGCACATGGTCGAGCGAAACCGACTCCTCGGCACAAGCGTTCAGGGCCAGAACATGGTTGATTCGTTCCCACGTTTCAGACTGGATCGCACCGAACGCCCTGTTCAGCAGCGTGAAGTTGATGGTCGGTTTCTTCAGCAGGCGGCAGAACCGTTGCAGCGTTTCGCTTTCGGCGATCCGAATCGACGCCTGCCGGTAGTCGAGCCCTTCTCGCTGCATGACCAAAACCGCCCGAAACAGGTTCTCGCTGGTGAAGATCGGCTTGCGGCCTCGCGTCGACGTGGCCTGGCTGAGTTGTTCCAGATCGCCATGGACCAGATCAAGGATCACCGGGTGACTGTCCAAAATCTCGCTGAGCATCTTGTATTCGCTACGATAATCGCGTACCGTTTGGTTATCCGCCTTCTCGATGCCCCACCCAAAATCGAGAATGGCTTCGGCTTTTGCACGCATCGTTGTTCTCCTTGATTGGTTGTGCTTTCAATAGGATAACGATGCGTTTTTTCTTGCCTACCCCAACCTTCTCTCACCTGCAAAAACACCCCTTTCTCGATTTGAGAAACAGAAACTAATTACCGTGTCTTTCCGGCAAGCCTGCGATTTCTGATTTTTCGGCCGGTGGGTCCCGGAGGGCTCAGATCCGGTCGAATCGGCCGTTGCCGTAGCGTTCGGCGGCTTCCAGGCGGTCGCACAGTTCGAGCAGTTCATGCTGCACGGAGCCGCCTTTCATATCGTTGATGGAGATGCTTAGGTCGCCGATCAGCCGCTCCAACTCGAAGGAGTCGATCGTGATGGCCTCGATTTCCTCGCTGTCTTGGCAAGCCTTGAGGGACGTTTCGATCCCTTCGAAGGGATAACCATACTTTAGGATGAGGGCGCGTTCTTCCGCAGTGAACTCGATCTCGATAGCTTGGCGAGCCATCGTCGTTCTCCATGCATCGAAGGGAGCGGGGCATGAGCATCGACGCGAGTATAGCAGTTTAGACCGAAGGGACAATCGTTTGCCAGGGGCCAGGCGAGAGTGCCGGCCCAAGATCACGCAGAGACGGCGTCGCACGCTGCTCGATAGTTCCAGGGCATCCAGTCCCCCGGGCTGGCAGCCAGGGCCGCGGCGTGTCGCTGAAGTTCGGTCAGGTAGTCGAACGGGTTGGCCCCGTAGAGCTGGCAGGTGTAGATCAGGCTCATGAAGATGTCGCCCACGCGGGCTCCGTTCTCTGTCTTATAGAACAGGGCGTTCTTGCGGTGGAGAATGGCCTTCTTCAGGGCCCGTTCGCAGATGTTGTTGTCCAGTGGAGCCCCGGCCTTGCGGAGGAAGAGCGTCAGCTTCTCCCAGTGCCGGAGCATGTACGAAATCGCCTTGCCGAGGGCCGAGTTGGGCTCGACCAAATGAGCTTCGAACTGCCAGGCGAGCCAAGTGTGGAGATCCTCCATCACCGGACCACTTTCGGCCTGATGGAACTGAAGGCGTGCTTCCGGCGACAGCCTCTTGTTCTTCGCGATGGCGTCGTTGCGATAGACGACCTTCAGTGATTCCAGGACATAGCGGCATTGATCAGGAAAGCGGTCCACCACATCCACAAACTGCCGCCGGCCGTGGGCCAGACAGTTGGCGACGATTGTCTCCAGCTCGGCCGGTAGATTCCGCGACAAGGCGTCGCACATCTGGATCGGCGGATCGAGAGTTTTGGCACGTTCCGCCAGGACCTCCGAGAGGTTCTCTCCGGCGTGCTTGCGGCCACTGAAGAACAGGGCGATCTGGTGACCTTCGCCCGTGGACACGATCCCCGAGGTGAACAAGCCTCGGCGAGCTGGTCCCTTCTTTTCGTCAGCGCCCTGGCCGAAGATTTCGGCCAGGGCGGCTTGCTGTCCACGCTTTCCCATCCGTTCCAGGATCCGGACGGTCGTGTCGTCGTTGTAGAGCACCTCCCCCTGAGCCGCCTGCCGAATCAACTCGACATAGGCCGGCTCGATAAGCTGGGCCCCAGCGTCAACAATCTCCCATTGAGTCGAGGCCGGCAAGGGAATTCCCAGACTCCCCTGCAGGCCTTCCAGGCGGTTGAAGGGGCACCCCGTGCCGTATTTCAACAGCCCGATCATGCTGGAGACCGTGGCGTCGTATTTCTCGGCCCCCACGCCTTCGGGAGGTTGGGCCGTGAAGACCTTGCCACAGAGACCGCAACGCAACCTCTGAAGCCGGTAAACCTTGGCCCCCACGGGAGCCTGGCCCACGAGTCGGATCAGCACTCCCGGCTGGTTCTGCTCGTAGAGCGTCCCCTTGCCACACTCCGGGCAGCAATCTCCCGGCTGAAGCGATTCGTGCGGAACCTGAATCTCTTCCGCACCTGGATAGTCGTCGGCCCCGTTGCGACCGTGGCCTCGCGGCGGCGGTCTGGAGTCTTCCCCAACGGCAGTCTCGTCCGAGGGGGCGGAGCTATCGTCGTCCCCAGCGGAAGGCGTCGCTTCCTTGGCCTTGTCGCCAAGTACGCTCGAGGTCTTCTCGGTGCTCGCGCCGAAGAGCAGCTTTCGCAGACGGCTGATCTTGGTGTTCTTGTCTTTCAACAATGCAACGAGGTGGACGTACGAGTGAGACAAGGTCCGAATCGTCTCGTGGTCTTCGGCCGTTGCCCGGTTTGCCTCGACTCGCGCTAGAATCTCCTCCAGCTTGCTCGTGTTCAATTCGATGACCTTCGGTTCCGTCCGCTTCATGGCATCCCTGCCTCCGATGCGGCGACGAGTCGGTGGAATGACCGTCACGTTGTCGTCCCTGACGACGCAACCTCGATTCGACACTCTCGCTCACAGGCCGCAAGATAACACGAACGCCCCTGACGCATAAGGGCGATTTCTGCTGCCGAGCCATCAGTCTCCCGGCCCAACCGCGCGCCACATCGGGGCCGTGCGCGTCCTGGTCGGATCACCCGCCGAAAGAAGCACCTGTAACTGATGGGCAGTCAGCGTTGTGGCGGCTTCCGCCGAATTCCGCCCACTTGGCCACCAGGGAAACCGCCCGCTCGAAAGACGCTTGTGGCAGAGCCAAAATCCCTGGCCGTCGTAGATCAATGCCTTGATCGCGGTTGCCTGCCAGTTGCGAAACACGAAGACCCAGCCGCAGAACGGGTCCTGCTGGAGCATTTCCTGGCAGAGCCGAGCCAAACCGTCGATCCCCTTGCGGAAGTCGGCCGGCTCGATTGCCACCAGCATCCGCATCTGAGGCGTAATCTGGATCATGATGGGACGCCCCGGAAGCTCCGGCTCAACGCAACCAAGTCTGGAGCCTCGGCACCCTTCAGGTGCACACGCATCTTCGCCCCGCTGTCATCCTCCAACTCCACAAGGCACTCGACGAAACCTGACGACAAGGGGTTGGCCAGTTCCACAAAGGTCGCCGTGCCTTCTCCCGCCGACACGCCACCGGCCCCTCTCTCTTCGACTCGCTTCTTCAAGCCGTAGTAGTCAATTCGTAGCGCCTTCGCCGTCCGGTGAACCCCGTGCCTCTCGGCTACCTTCACCGCCGCCGCCCACAACGAACTCGGAATCCGTGTTCGTGCCGTTCGCCCCCGACGCCAAGCTTCGAACCGGCGTCGAACGTTCTCAAGCTCCACCGGCAGCCCGCGTTTCTTCCTCGCACCCATTGGCCATCCTCCACAAAACCTCGCCTCGACAGCCAACGATACCAGACGCCATCAAAAGACTCATGCAGGCTTGCCGGAAGGACACATTCGACCGGATCTGAGCCCTCCGGGACCCACCGGCCGAAAAATCAGAAATCGCAGGCTTGCCGGAAAGACACGGATCACTGCCGCCTCAGCATGAGCTGCTAGGCGGATCGTCTGCAAGACAACGCGGTCCGTGAACTTGCCGGCAAGTAAGCTCGCCAAGCGTTTCAAGGCGTTGAGGGAGGGCTTCCATTGCCCTCGCAAGGCGTTAATTACCGCTACGCGGCGTAGGATGCCATGGACGGGGTAGTCGATCGGACCATCAAGTCGGCTCCACGCCCAGTTGAGAGCATCGGTCTCATTGACCGCCTCAAGGAAATCGCCGCTCTCTATTGTGTCCCCATCCAGATGCGCCGTGACTCCCAGCCGGAACCAATGCAATTGCGCAAACCCGGAAGCGACGGGTGACGATTCGTTTAGGCGACGAATCGCCGTAGCGATCGCGCTGTGCGTGTCCGTGGTTAAGCCCAGACTGCGAGCTAGAAAACGCCGAGCCTCGACAAAATCACCGATCGCCGTTTCGAGCTGGCTTCGGTACTGATATTGGCGAAACTCGTCGGCCTCAGCCGGAAACTCATCGATTGCTAGCTCACTGAGTTCCCTGGCGGCCTCCAAACGATTGAAATCGCCGTGGCAGAGACCTCCAAGGATTTCGCTCTGTAACCATGTGCCCAGAGCGCGGCCATACATATCGCTACGGACACGTTCCGGAAACACGTCGGGCAGCACCACATGGAACATCTCGCCTAACTCTCGATAGTACCCTGCCACGATTTCCATGCGAGCAGAAGCATTGTCATGCTCAAAGCAATCCGTCAAATGGACACCTTTGGCAACCAAGCCACGCATCAACAGCGGAGCATGCTCCCACTGCCCAGCAAGCTTGGGTAGCAGTGTGTGCATCTGTCCCACATGCTGTTTCGCATCTTGAAGTGCTCCGCAATGGTTGCTGGCCGTCAGAGCCCATGTGTGCATCGAGTAGATGAACCATTCCAGCGAACTGGCTTCCGCTCTGCCACTCAGTGATTTGGTGAGTGGAATTGCCAACTCGTTCAACAACCACATGCAAAGCCGATGTCCTAGCTCTGCAGCACGGCGGACCTCAATGATTTGCTCAACCCAGCTGACCAGTATCGCCAAGTGTTGGTCTCGAGCCGGAGCGTTGAATTGGGCCAGGCGACATCGCGCCTCTTGCAGTTTATCGATGGCACGAACCCGAAGATCAGCACTCATGTTGTCCGTACAAAATCGTTCAGCCAGCGACAGCACGGCCAGCCCGACAGCGTCAGCGGCAAGGTGCTCCTCAGTCCGTTGAATCAATTCACGATAGATGAGGCTGAAGTCATATTCACCAAAAGCATCAGCGAGGACTGAGGCTGTCTTGGGTTGACATGGAGAGTATTTATTGTGGCTCGCATGACTAAACAGATCACAGATTTGCAGTTCCGGGTCACCCTTGCCGGAACGGAGATATAGGTCGTCGAGTCGCCAGGCACTTGATACTCCTGCAAGTCCGCGGCGGACGGCGGCGAACGCCAGATATTGCTGGACCTTGCTCATGTACTCGTCACGTTCCAAGAACAGGAGTTCTCCTTGCGGTAACTCCCCAATTTTCACACGCGCGGCGTGGATTCGCAGATTGATGTGTTGAACACCTTCCAGCCGTTTGCGCTCGCATATACGGAGAACTAACTCTGCGACAAGATTGGTGTAATTCGCAACACGATCACCGTAACTGACCTGTTCTTGATTGACCAGCCGCACCGGTTGCCAAGCGCAACTGCAAACCCGATCTAACGCTGATTGGACAACCGCGTCATAGGAAGCCCGTGGCAGATCCGTGGCATGGACCGGTTGTGATGGCAGTCCGCCTGCCTTGAGTGCTTCGTTGAGCAATCTCCGAGCCTTACCTGTCGTAAGTTGTCCACGAGGGACAAGGACACCGGCCAATTGACTCGGGAATGGACGTGAGTCCTTGAGGGAAGCGGCTAGTTCTACCGGATTTGTGGAGGTCTCCATGAAGAGACCGCTTTCGTCCAGAAATAGATCAAGACTGGTCGACCGGTTCATTATGGGGCTCCGAGAAGTTGGTTGTGGCATGAAGGGGTATCCGTAGATCGGCCAACCCAACCAGGCAGCCTTCGTCCATAGGCAGGTTGTGCCCTGGTAGTTCTTTTCCCAGGCAAGTGTCAATTAGAAAACAACTGCGTCTAACATCCCACCGCATATTATCCTGCACCGGCTCTCGCGACGCCAGTTCGTGTATTCTGCTTGCAGAGTGGCACACACGCGTCTTCGTGGTAAGCGCACAGCCAACAGCATCTTGCCAAGCATGTTAGACTCGGAGTGATTTCGGTTTCCATTCACTTCGAGGAGGCGGATCGTGGCGCGACGAAGCAGCGAGGAGAAGCGGGCGTTCTGGCGGATGGTGGTTCAGATGCAGGAGGAGAGTGGGCTGTCGGTGCGGAGGTTCTGCGAGCAGGAAGGACTCGGCCAGGCCAGCTTCTTTGGGTGGCGACGGAAGTTCCGGGCAGAGGGAGCGGAACGTCGCGATGGCAGTGAGCATGGGGGCGAGTCGGTTCGGCTTGCGCCGGTGAAGGTGCTTGGCGAAGAAGGGAACTCTGCCGTGGAGATTGTCTCGCCGAGCGGCCTGGTCTTGCGTGTGGGCGACGAGGCGAACACGGAGAACGTGCGTCGTGTGCTGCAATTGATGCACGAAGTCGGGTGAGGCCATGTTTCATGTCCCTCGGCAGGTGAAGATTTTTGTGGCCCTCGATCCGGTCGACATGCGACGAGGTTTCGACGGCCTGTCGGCCCTCGTCCAAGAGACGCTCCAGCAGGACCCGCTAAGCGGCCACTTGTTCCTGTTTCGCAATCGCCGCCGCGACCGGGTGAAGCTGCTGTTCTGGGACGGCGACGGCTACGCCCTTTTCTACAAGCGGCTAGCTCGCGGCACCTTTGAGTTTCCCGTGCCGCAGGACCCTCAATCTCCGGCGATCGAACTCCGAGGTAGCGAACTATCGATGCTGCTCGACGGGATCGAACTCAAAGGCCGTCGGCGTCGGCCCCGGTATGAGCGACCGGCAGTACCGGCCTGAACTGACCGTCAAGCGGGGCTGTTTTGGATCAAGCTCGTAGGGTAGCCTGAGCAGTCGTGATCAACGATTCTTCAGGAGACGCCCCCATGGAATTGGGAAGCTTGGTCTGGTTCTCTTCACGCGAACATCCCTTTGCCGTGCGCGAGCGGCATTGTCTGGACCTGGAATGCTCTTGTACGGATGCCTGGCTGGCGTTCACCGAGGTTGACCTGGCGGGAAAGGAGTTGCGAGAGTCGCTCGCGTTCGAGATCCGGGTTGATCTTCGCACCGGACGCGAGCGTCGACCGCCCAAGCGTTCTCTGGAGATCCAGGCCCTGGTCCGCGAGTTTCTGGTCCGCTTTCCCTTCGAGCGGTTTGAGGAGATGCTCGACCGCCACGATCTGCAGCGAACGTCCCTGCAGAGACTCAAGGAGCACACGATCGATCCTTCAAGGCGGGGCGAGTTGATCTCTTACGCAGAAGTGACCTATGAGGAAGAGGACCTGGAGAGAGACGAGTGCCGATTCAGCTTCTTCTTCGCCCACGAGGGCCGCGACTATCTGATCGACGACCACTACTGCGTCAACCCGGCCTGCGACTGCCGCAAGGTCCACATCGGCTTCTTTGAGCAGATCGAGTCGGCCAAGAACAAGATCGACATCTGGCAACGGTTCCAGGCCGCGTTCACCCTCGACGGGCGGTTCAAGGAGATCACGCGCTGTGAGAAAAACTGGCCTGGCGCCGCGTCGGTCGCTCGGGCCTGGCGTGAGCACTTCGGCGACCGGTTCGAGATCTTCCGCGATCGCTATGAGCAGATCAAGGTGATCGGCCGACGCAGCATGCCGTCGGACGTGCCGGCGCCGCCTGCGGCCAAGGTCGTCACGTGTACTTACCAAGAGCCGCTTGGCGTCTCGTCGCCAGGAGCTCGTGTAGGGCGTAACGATCCATGCCCCTGCGGCAGTGGAAAGAAGTTCAAACGCTGCTGCGGTCGCCACTGAGCCGCTTGGAGAAAATCACAAGAAATGCTCGAACAGGGGTAACGCGATCTGACGCGATGGATTATCCTGCGTGCAGTCAACGGAAATCGACTGTAGCAGGAAGCCTTCATGTCGGCCAACCAGGACACTGCCGCTGCTTCACTCCCCGACGATGTGGCGTCGTGTCATGAGATGCTCCAAGGCCTTGCCCAGACTCTCCAGGAGCGGGACCGTCGCATCGCCGAGTTGGAAGCGGCCATGGACGCGTTGATTCGGCAGCGTTGCGACCCGAAGCGGGAACGCTATGTGGACCCGGATCAGCAACTCTTGTTCGATGAGCCGGGCGAGATCGCCGAGCCGCTGGAATCGTCAGACGAAGAAGATGGCAGGTCGACGGGCAAGAAGAAGCGAGGCGGCGGAAAGGGCCGGCGGCTTCTGGACGAGAACGTCCTGCGTGAAAAGCTGCAGCACAACCTGACGGATGAGCAAAAGGTGTGCCCCAAGTGCGGTGCCCCGCTGGTGATCGTGCTGGTCGACGGCCTGTTGCAGTGGGCCCACCGTCCGGCCGAGATTTACGGCATCCAGCACGTCCACGAAAAAGGCTTCTGTCAATGCTGCCACGAGCACGTGGTGGTGGCCGACAAGCCGCCGCAGATGATCGAGAAAGGGGCGGCCGACGCGAGCTTGCTGGCTCATCTGACAACAGCGAACAAGGGCGACCACCTGCCCACCTACCGCTACGAAGAGATCAGCCTTCGCAATGGCTGGTGGCTCCCTCGCAGCACACAGGTCGGCTGGCTGACGCAAACGGCCGTTACGGCCGTGATCCTCTACAGCTGGATGGCAAGCCGCGTGCTCGACGGAAAGCTCCTCGGGACGGACGCCACCGGCGTTCGGGTCCTGGAGCCTGGGGCGGGGCAAACGCAAAAGGGAACCGTCTGGGTCTACTGTGGGCAGCAGGAGGTCTGCCCCTATCTGGTTTACGAATACACCCGCAACGGCGACGGCGAGGCGCCGCGCCGCTTTCTGGACGGGTATGCGGGCTATCTGCAAGCGGATGCCGCATCGGTCTTCGACCAACTTTATCGTGGAGGGACCATCTTCGAAGTGGCCTGTGGGGCCCACATGCGACGCTACTTCTACAAGGCACGCCATTCGGCGCCGCTCGAGGCTCACCGTGCGCTGGTCTACTTCCGGCAGCTCTATATGCTGGAACGAGAGCTGGCCGATGCCTCGAACGACGAACGCTGCGCACTAAGACACGAGCGGGCCATGCCGATCCTCGACGAGTTCAAGGCGTGGCTCGACACTCTGACGCCCACGGTAGTTCCCAAGACGGAGATTGCCGCAGCCGTGACGTATGCGTTGAATCAATGGGACGCCTTCGTGCGTTACTGCGACCAGGGCTGGCTATTGATCGACAACACGCGAAGCGAGCGGGCTCTGCGCCCAATTGCCGTAGGCCGCAACAACTGGCTCTTCTTCGGAAGCGACAACGGCGGGCGAACAGGGGCCATTCTCTATTCGCTCGTCTGTTCGGCCAAGGCCAACCGGGTTCATCCCTACTTCTATCTCGAAGATGTCTATCGCCGCCTGCCGAAGATCCGCCAGCACGAATCGCTCTTGCCGCTACTTCGTGACGCTTGCGGACAAGTCGAACTGGCCGACGGCGCCCGACCGCGGATCGAACTGATGGACAGCCCGCTCGACTACCTTCGCATTCTCAAGAATCATCCACGCCCGCTGATCGAATGCATGCGTCACGACTCGCAGTTGGACCCAACTCTCGTCGCCGAACTGGACGCCTTGCTGCCCGATCGCTGGCTGGCCGAACATCCCGCCGCCCATCTCGAAATCAACCGCCGCACACGGATCGTCGGCGAAGCCGCATGAGCCATCCGCAGGCTCCAGCCCAACGCCCCCCCCGGCAACGGCTATGCAGTTCGCGGAACGCTTACTCTTCGTGTCGTGAACGCTATCAAGCTGGCCTACCGGGTGGCAGTCCCCCAACGCGAAAGAGGCGCCCCGCCCAATAACCCTCCCGGCCAATTTCTCCCTTCGCGCCACGAAGATTGCATATACTAACGCACACTACGTAGATTCCGCGTCCCACGCTCTTTGATAACCCACCTACCGCCATCAGCCCACCAGCGGAAAACGGCCCGTCGCTCCCGCCGCCCTCGCCAAACGCGTCTCTCCCTCAACGGCGGGAGTTTTGCAACACCCCCTCTGTCGAGCGGAATAACTTACGGCCAGCCGAATTAGCGCAAACACATACAAATGAAGCACTTGCGCCGATGCTCCAGGCCCGAGAGTTTTGCAACAACCGCCGATACGTTGCGAAATTCAAGGTCGCCCCAGACTCCCCGCCTCCCCACAAAAAGACACCAGAGTGGCCAATTCTCTTCTTGATGCCGTAGCTTTGATACATATACTAATGTACACACTCAAAGGACGTGCCCGAAAACAATCGATACTTGGCCAATCACGCGGCCTCTGCCCAACCCACAACTCCCCCCAAGATCACCTCGCATCCGCGCCCCACGTTGGACCAGGACAGCACGTCAAAAGGGATGCCGCGACTTCACCATCTCTACCAATAGGACCGAAGCAATCGAAACGGCCATGACGCAACCTGCGATGGTGCCGCACCAGAACTCGATGCTGCTAACGAACTGCCATTCGGCTTCGGTGACTCCATCTATCCATCCAATACCACCCGCCGGTCGTTTGACACGCCGAGAGGGCCGGTCTACACTCGCTACGTAGGTTTCGGACGCTAAGAGTGGGCAGTCACTTTCCCCGTCCGCCACACAAGACCACCCGTGAGGCACACCCATGCAACCCCGCCCGTCGCGCCGACGATTCCTCGGCGGCATCGCCGCGAGTCTGACCTTTCCTGCCGTCCGTGCCGCTTGCGGGGCCGAGCCGATTCCCCCGGCGCCGAAGGATGACGGCTACCGAGGCATCTGGTTCACACTGGGCCAGATGTCGGAATACGGCGACAAGAACCCCGGCGGGCTCGGCACCTACACGGCCAAACACCTGCCGCTGGCCGTGTACTCTCCGGAAGCCGAGAAGACCTTCTTCGTCTACGGCGGCGCAAAACAGGGGAAGCGACACCTGTTGGCCATGGCCTCCTATTACGACCACCGCCGGGGCGTCGTGCCGCGGCCCGTCATCGTGCACGACAAGAAAGGCGTCAACGATCCCCACGACAATCCCAGCATCGCGCTGGACGAGCACGGTCACGTGTGGGTCTTCGTGAGCGGGCGCGCGCGCGTCCGGCCGGGCTTCAAGTACCGCAGCGTCGAGCCGTTCTCCATCGAACGCTTCGAGTTGGTCACCGAGGAAGAGATGGCCTACCCGCAGCCCTGGTGGATCGAGGGCAAGGGCTTCCTGCACCTGTTCACCAAGTACACGGGCGTGCGCGAACTCTACTGGAACAAGAGCCCCGACGGACGCCGTTGGAACGAACACCAAAAGCTGGCCGGCATGGGCGGCCACTACCAGGTGAGCAACCGCTGCGGCGACCGCGTGATCACGGCGTTCAACATGCACCCCAAGGGCGTCTGCGACCGGCGGACCAACCTCTACTTCGTCCAGACCGACGACATGGGCCGCACCTGGCGGACCATCGACGGCGCCCCGATCGAAACCCCCATGACGGATCCGCACTGCCCCGCACTGGTGCGCGACTTCCAAGCCGAGAAACGCCTGGTCTATATGAAGGACATCAACTTCGACGCCGACGGCAACCCGGTGATCCTCGTCGTCACGTCCGCCTATCACCAACCCGGACCGATCGGCGACCCGCGGATCTGGACGATCGCCCACTGGGACGGAGAGCAGTGGAGATTCCACGAGGTGACCCGCTCGACGGGCAACTACGACATGGGCTCGCTCTACGTCGAGGGCAACACGTGGCGGATCGTCGCCCCCACCGAACCCGGCCCGCAGCACTACGGCACCGGCGGCGAGGTGGCCTTGTGGACCAGCCAGGATTCGGGCGCAACCTGGACCAAGGCGCGCGACGTGACGAAAGGCAGCCAGTTCAACCACACCTACGTTCGGCGCCCTGTCGATGCCCAGCCCGACTTCTACGCGTTCTGGGCCGACGGCAGCACCGACGAGTTTTCCCCGTCGCGGCTGTATTTCACGAACCACGACGGGGACGCCGTCTGGCGCCTGCCCTACGACATGGCCGAGGACTTCGCCAAGCCGGAAGAGGTGCGCGCGCCCAAGGGCGACCAGTGAACCGGCGCCGCACCTGGGTGGCTCGCGCTCCCTGGAAGGGAGTTTGCCGCGTGGACGCTACATCTCATCCTCGTCCTCCAATTCCAGGAACCGCTGCAGGACTTCCACGTCGGACATGCCGCGGATCTTGGCCAGGGCCGTCTGCTCCACCTGGCGAACTCGTTCCCGGGTGACGCCCAGGACGGTTCCCACTTCCTTCAGGGTCTGGGTGTCCTTGCGGCCGAGGCCGAATCGGCGCTGGATCACTTCGCGCTCCTGCCGGTTCAACCGACCCACAACCTTGCCGATCCGCATCTGCAAAATCCGGTAGTCGATTTCCTCGGTCGGATCTTCCGGATTCGAACACGGCAGCAGGTTGGAAAGCTCTCCCTCGTTGTTCGCGTCGGGCTGGTTGAGCGACAGCGTGGGCGAGTCGATCCGCAGCAGCAGTTCCGCCTCCTTCGAGGTCAAGCCGGTGGCGTCGGCCGATTCCTCCAGGTTCGGATGTCGACCGTTGGCGTGGCCGAAGGTTTGCAGCACCGTGCGAATCCGACCGGCCTTTTCCGCCTTTTGCGAGGGCACCCGAACGGTTCGGCTGTGATCGCGGATCGCTCGGCTGATGCCCTGGCGGATCCACCAGGTGGCGTAGGTCGAGAACTTCAGCCCTCGCCGGCTTTCGAACTTGTCGACCGCCCGGAGCAGGCCGCTGTTGCCCTCCTGGATCAGGTCGAGAAAACTCAAGCCTCGCTGGCGGTAGCGTTTGGCGATCGAAATGACCAGACGCAGATTGGCCGCGGCCAGGTGCTGCCGGGCGTCGTGGTATTGGCTCGACCAGTAGCGAGCCCGCGCAATCCGCCGCCGCAGCGATCCGGGCGTTTCGCCTACGATCTCCATGAGACGGCGGCGCCGGTTCCGGAGCGTCTCTTCCCGCTCCGCGGGCGCGCCCTTCGCGCATGCCACCTTTCTTGCCAGGGCAATCCGCTCGAAGAGCCGGAGCGCTCTTTCGAGCCGCGCAAGAAACGGTTCGACGCACTCCATCCGCCACGCAACGCGTTGGAGTTCCGCGGACGCTTCTCGCCATGGGCCCGACAATTGCTGCAACACTCGACGCCGCTCACGGATGGACGTCCCCGGCAGTTGGACTTTCAGCGCCAGGCGGCGAGCCCGGCGCATGCACGCCTCAGCGTGCACGATGTGTTCTCCCAACGTTCGGCGGAGGCGACGCTTCTGGTGGACGTCGTTGAACGGCACGTCCAACACATGCTCGATCCGCACCGAATCGGCTTCGACGGCCTTGAGCCGCTGGAGAAGGGACCGGAGGACGAACACGTTTCCCAAAAGGAAACGCCGCAACTGAGCTCGGGAACGCTCGATGCAACGAGCGGTTGCGAGTTCTTCCTCGCGCGAGAGCATGGGAATCCGGTCGATCTCGACCAGGTATTCGCGGATCGTATCCGAAGGCGCGGCTACCATCGTCGGCCTCCCTTTCCAATCGAAAGATTGTTCGCCAGATGAGTTGAATTCGCAGCGGCTGCCCGCCGCCGGGCCGGGAGGTCCGACGGCAGGCTTAGCCGCGCTGCGAGGGGATCTAGGGACGGCGTTGCGCCCGGGTCACTTGCTGAGTTTCAAGACGACGAACCGAGAGCCCTGTTCCGAGCGGACCAGGAGCAGAACGCTTCCGTCCTTCGCCTCTTCGACGACCTTCTTCAGGTCGGCCACCGACTTGACGGGAGTTCGACCCGCCTCGACGATCACCATCCCGCTTGCCAGGCCGACGCGATCGGCAGGGCTGCCCGAGAGGACGTCACTTATTACTACGCCGTGATCCGCCTCGACGTTCAGGTGCTCGGCGATCTCCGGCGTGAGGGTTTCCACTTCCAGGCCCAGTTTTTCCAGGCGGGATGCGCTGGGGCGCGCCGGTTTTGGGGCGCCCAAATGCTCCCCTTCGTCCTTCGACTCGCGGGGCACGGCCTGGAGCGTGTCGTACTTGCCATCGCGCCAGACTTTCATCTCGTGCTTGGCGCCGATCTTGGAACGTTCGACGGCTGACTGGAGCTCTCGGGGGGTGGAGACTTTTTGTCCGTTGTACTCGACGATGACGTCGCCCGCCTTGAGGCCGGCCTTCGCACCAGGCATGTCAGGCATCACGTCGGTCACGGCGACTCCTTCATGGGCTTTCAAACCAAATTGGTCGGCCAGTTCCGGTGTGAGGGGCTGGATCATCACGCCGAGCTGGGCTCGCTGAACCACGCCGTCGTCGATCAATTCGTCACTGACCCATTTGGCCAGGTTCACCGGGATGGCGAAGCCGACTCCCTGGTTTCCACCCGAGCTGGACGAAATGGCCGTATTGATGCCGATCACTTCCCCGTCCAGGTTGATCAGCGGACCGCCGCTGTTGCCGGGGTTGATTGCCGCGTCGGTTTGCAGGAAGGTCGCTCGGGCCGGGCTGCCGATGCCGCGTCCTTTCGCGCTGATGATGCCCGAGGTCACCGTGCCTTCCAGTCCGAAGGGATGGCCCAGGGCCAGGACCCAGTCGCCCACTTCCACGTTGTCGCTATCGCCCAGTCGGGCCGCCTTGAGGTCCTTGGCGCCCTCGATGCGGACGATGGCCAGGTCGGTGTTGGGATCGGTTTCAATGTCCACGGCCTTGAACTCGCGACCGTCGTGCAGACGGACCGTCACGTCGGTGCGGCCTTCCACTACGTGGTTATTCGTCAAAATGACGCCGGCCTTGTCGATAATCACGCCCGTGCCGATCCCGCTTTGCCCACCGTGGGGCCGCTGCGGCATGTCGGGCATCTGTTCGAAGAACCGCTTCAATTCGGGCATGTTGCCGAAGGGGGTCCCCTCGAAGGGGTTCTTCTGCATTCGGCCCTTGGGCGTCTCGCCGTGCCCATTCCACTGAACGGGCATGGAGGCATCCGCCTTCACGAGCACGACGGATGGCTGGACTTCCTTGGCCGCTTCCCGGAACGCCTGCGAAAGGTCCTTGGCATAGTTGGTCGTCGCCGAGGGGCGGGCCTGGTCGGTCTCTTTCGGCAGGGTCGCCGCTGCGGCGACGGCCAACACCATCGGCAATACCGCCAGGGCGGCCCAGGTCTTCATCGATTTCCAGTGATTCACAGTTCTCACGATTTCTCTCCTCTTAAGAAAAGGTTTCCAGATTTCCTATTGCCTGTGTGGTCCAGGGAGACACGCGGGTGGGTGTCTCGGATTTCTCCGAACCCACAATGCACGTGCCGTGCCAATCCCGGAAACCAATCTTGGACGATGTTTGGCGAGCCGTTTGCATAGGCTGCTTAAAGTGAGAAGGGCGGGACTTTCGAGAGTCTGGGATCCCTGAAATGGTGGGCGAGGGCTGGAGACGGATGACTGGAGGCTGTAGGTTTCCGACGCGAGGTCGTTTGACGCGGCAAACCGACTCCTATACGACGAAAGCCCCCGTTTCATCGTCCTTCAGCCTTCGGCCTTCAGTCTTCAGCCTTGCCTCCGCCGTCATTCGTTTTCGCTTTGGGATAGGTTAAACTTGTCTAAGGAGCAACGCCCATCGCGTGGGCTCTGAGCGCGCCGCCCGGGAACGACTTGAACTGGCAACACGGGAAAGTCACTCGTCGGCGCGCCCCAGTTTTCCCCGGTGTGGCAAAATGCCCCGCTCGGTTTCGACATGAGGCCCATTGATGAAACTCGCACTCAAGCTCGTTTCCGCCTTCATGCTGTGCGCGATCGTGCTCACGATCGGTCATGCCTACTTCGGCATTCGGCGACAGACACAAGTTTTTCAGCAGCAGGCGGAGGCCGATGCCCAGGAATTGGTCGGGTCCCTCGAAAACCGGATTGCCCAGGCCTGGCAACAGGCAGGCCCCGCGGGGCTGGCCGATGTGCTTCGCAACACCTCGGGCTACGCCATGACCACCCGGGTCCGTTGGGTGTGGTTCGACGCCGGGCCCAACAGCCCCTATAGCCCCGCCGTGCCCCCCGAACGGCTCGGAACCGTCGTCGTCGAGCGGTTTGTCAGCATTCCCGCCGAGGGAACCGACGGAGACCATCACCTGGTGACCTACTGCCCGATCAGCCTCGATGCCAAGCGGAAAGGGGCCCTGGAGGTCACCCATCCCATGACGGAGCTCGAACAGACCCAGCGGGCCATGATCTGGCAAACCGTCCAACTCGTGGCGTCCATGTTGATCCTCACCGGCGGTGTGGCGGCCGTGCTCGGCGTCCGAATGGTCGGCAGGCCCCTGAATCGCCTGATCGAGAAGACCCACCGCATCGCCGACGGCGATCTTGCCGAACCAATCCATCTGAAGACGGGTGATGAACTGGCGCAGCTCGGCGAAAGCCTCAACGAGATGTGCGACGCCCTCGCCGCGTCGAAGGCGAAGATCCGCGAGGAGAGCGCCGCGCGAACCGCGGCCATGACCCAACTCCGCCACGCCGACCGGCTCAAGACCGTGGGACGGCTCGCGTCGGGCATGGCCCACGAACTGGGTACGCCGCTGAACGTCGTTTCCGGACGAGCCGGCCTGATCGCCTCCGGAAAACTCACGGATGAGGAAATCGCCCAAAGCGCCTCGGCCATCCAAACCGAAGCCAATCGGATGACCGTCATCATTCGCCAACTGCTCGACTTCGCCCGGCGGAATACGCCCCGCCGAATTCAGGCCGATCTTTGGAACATCCTCCGAGACACGATCGCCCTGATTGATCCGCTCGCTCAGAAGCAGGCCGTCGCCGTCCAGGTTCCCGAAAGACGCGAGGCCATGCCTGCGATGGTCGATCCCGGCCAGCTCCAGCAGGTGCTCACCAATCTGATCGTGAACGCCGTCCAGGCCATGCCCGACGGCGGCCGAGTACGGCTTGCGATCGAGACGGAGCAAACCACCCCGCCCGACGACGCCGAGGCGCCCGAGGGCGAGTTCTTCCGGATCGACGTGGAAGACGACGGGGCCGGGATCGCCGAAGAGAACCTGGACCAGCTTTTCGAACCCTTCTTCACCACCAAGGACGTCGGACAGGGGACCGGCCTGGGCCTGTCCATCGCCTACGGCATCGTTCAAGAACACGGTGGATGGATTGCCGTGCGGAGCCAGCCCGGCCAGGGAAGCTGCTTCTCCATCTACCTGCCCAAGGAGACCCCCGCGTGAAACCTCGAGTCCTCATCGTCGACGACGAGCGCAGCATGTGCGAGCTGCTCGAAACGGATCTCCGGCTGCGCGACTTCGACGTGCTCTGGTTCACTTCCGCCGAAGAGGCCTACCAGACCGTTCTCGATCAGCCGGTCGACACCGTGCTCACCGACCTGAAGATGCCCGGCATCGACGGCCTGGAGTTCTGTCGCCGGATCGTGGCCAATCGCCCGGACATCCCCGTGGTGGTGATGACGGCCTTCGGCAGCCTGGAGACGGCCGTGGCCGCGATCCGCGCGGGGGCCTACGATTTCGTGACCAAGCCCGTTGAGATGGACATGCTGGCCCTCACCCTGGAGCGAGCCGTCGGGCACCGTGGGCTTCAGGAGAAGGTCAAGGTTCTCAGTCAGGCTGCAGAGCAGTCCTCGCGGTTCCAGGATCTGATCGGCGCCAGCCCCGCGATGCAGCAGCTCTACGACCAGTTGACGCGAATTGCCGACACGGAGACCTCGATCCTCATCACCGGTGAAAGCGGCACGGGCAAGGAACTGGTCGCACGATCGCTCCATGCCAAGTCGCGCCGCCACGACAAGCCCTTCGTTCCTGTCAACTGCGCCGCCCTGCCGGACACGCTCCTGGAAAGCGAGTTGTTCGGGCACGCCAAGGGCGCCTTCACCGATGCCCGCAGCGACCGCAAAGGTCTCTTTCTTCAGGCCGAGGGCGGTACCCTCTTCCTCGACGAGATCGGCGAGATGCCCTTGGTCATGCAGCCCAAATTGCTCCGCGCCCTCGAAGAAAGCAGGGTGCGCCCCGTGGGCAGCGACCAGGAAGTGCCCTTCGACGTGCGCATTATCACCGCCACGAATCGCGATCTGGAAACGGCGATTGAAGAGAATCGCTTTCGCGAAGACCTGTTCTTCCGCATCAACGTGATCCAGCTCGACATGCCGCCGCTGCGGTCGCGCGGGACGGACGTGCTGCTCCTGGCCCAGCACTTCACGGAGCAGTTTGCCCAACGGGCAGCCAAGGACGTGGAGGGACTGTCGGAAGCCGTGGCGGAAAGACTGCTGAACTACTCGTGGCCCGGCAATGTCCGCGAACTGCGGAACGTGATCGAGCGAGCCGTGGCCCTCACACGCTACAACAAGGTGGCTGTCGAGGATCTTCCCGAAAAAATCCGCGAATACCGGAGCTCCCAAGTCTTCATCGGCGGGGAAGACCCGAGCGAACTGGTGCCCGTCGAAGAGGTCGAACGACGCTACATCGAACATGTTCTCCGCACGGTCGACGGCAACAAGACCATGGCTGCCCGCATCCTGGGCCTCGACCGGAAAACGCTCTACCGCAAGCTTCAGCGTTGATCGCCTTCGTCGGCCTCGTCCGGGTCGTTGACTTGGAACTGCTTGCTGTAACGTTTCCAGACGACGTAGTAGAGCCCGGCCAGGGCCGCAACGAGAACGATGACGAGGGTCACCGCCAATTGCGATTCGCGGAAAAGAGGTCCGATCCACGCGCCGAAGAAATGGCTGGACCAGAAAAAAGTGCCCACCACGAGGGTGGCGCAAATGGCGTCGGCCACCAGAAACCGTCGGAATTCGACCCGGATCACCCCCGCGGCAATGTAGACGGGCGCGCGAATGCCCACCAGAAAGCGGGCGACCAGGAAAATCTTCAGCCCGTGGTCCCGAACCACGGCCTCCATCTGCTTTTCCCGCTCTTCGTGCATGATTCGCGCAAAGAAAGGGTAACGCCGCAAGGAGCTTGTGCCCAGAAGCCGGCCGATCCCGTACATGATGCAATCCCCCAGCAGGGCGCCGATCAGGCAGGCCAGAAAGGCCAATCCCGGGTCGAGCTTGCCAACGGCCGGCGAACTGAGCACGCCCGCCGCCACCGTAGGGACCTCCTCCGGGATCGGCAAACCCGCTCCCGTCAGGGTCAAGATCACGATGATGGCCAGGTAGGAACCGTGGGTGAGGATGAAGTCTTGCATGATGCCAACGATCCCCGCCCGAGGGTGGCAAGAACGCCAACGAACTGCCGCTGCGCGGGACTCGCCCGCCCGAATGGCTGCGCCGCTTCTTCAAGAATAGGTCAATGGCTCGGAGCGAGCAGCACCACGAGGTTACCGCCGCGCGGAAGCAAACATCTTATTGTAATTGGAAACCGCTGATTGTTCCAAGAGCGATAGACGGCACCCCCCACAGGGCACCCCTCGTTGGAACTAAGGAGCAGGAACAGCTGTCGCAGATTGTCGCTTTTCGCTCCGCGAAAAGGCATTTGTTCGCGGAGCGACCAACGACGCGCGTGGCGTTGTCCACACCACCTTCCATTCGCTTGCACCCAAACCGTTCCACTTCACATCGGCCCGGTGCCACTTGGCGTCTCGCCAGTGCCTTTTAACCACACGCGTCTTATCCTGTCTGTCGCTGGGCGGACAAACAAGCAGACGTAGGGAGGGCAATGCCCACCAATTCCCTCACTCCTGTCGCCCATCGCCGCCCGCCGTGGACGAAGACTGTTGCCAACGGTTATCTCCCCATTCCTTGGCGAAGGGGTCGCACTCCACGTCTTCAATGGCGATCTGGAGTTTCTCGAGGTAGGCGGCCTTCACCTTGGATTCCAATTCCTCCAGTTCACTCCATGACGGTTCGTGCTCGCGGAGCCAATCAACCACGTCCACGAACCACCTCACTTCCGAAAGGTCGCTTCTTTCCAGGAGGTCGCTTCTTTCCAGGGAGACCGTTTTCCAGTCATCCGGTTCGACTTTTCGGTTCTCGCTCGCCGCCTCCGCTTCCGCCAGCCTTTGCAGCCCTATCTTGACGGAATCTACCTCCTTGTCCGTGTAGAATTCCGCAGATTCCGCCAGGCAAGATCGCAAGCTCGCGCCGTCCGACGATTCATGCCGCCGATTCGCTCCAGCGCACAAGAGCATGTAGACCATGTTGTAGTTGTGTCCTTTCGCAGCGGCGATCAAGGGCGTCCAACCATTCGGCGCCTCGTATTCGATGTTGGCGCCCGCCTCAATGAGCAACGCCAGGTTCTCTGGAATGGTTGGACCTGCAACGCAGGTGTATTCAACACGGTTGACGACGTAAAATATCACGGTAATGTGCGGATCATCATATTGCCGCGAGTCTCCATAATCGATCGGGATGGGCCGATCGACATCCTCCATGTAGTCGAGCAGAATGGGGAATGCCGTGAACTCCTTGGTGCCCTCGCGGCCGACAGGATTCCAGGCAGCCAAGTCGCACACGGAAGAGCCGCGAGGGAACCAATAGAAGCCGACGGCCCGGGGGGGGGACACGATACCTGACAGGGCAAGCCGGGGATCGGCCCCGAGATCCAGCCACTTCTTTAGTTCTCCCTTGAACGAATCGTGCACTTGCAGAGATTCACGCTTCCATGCGGAATAGTCTTCGGCAGACAAGCCGGTAAGGAACCTCGGGCCTACGACTTTGTCGCTGTATTTCCATCGAATGTCACACAGCTTGACTTGAAGCAGAGGATAGCTCCACCACATGAGGGGCGTGATGCCCTTCTTGCCTCTCGCGTTGATATCCACGCCCTCGTCGAGAAGCCTCTCCACCTCGGGCACATCGCCGCGCTGCATTGCGTAGCACAACTGGACGACCTTCGGGTCATCGAAGATTAGCGATGGGGCCCAGTAGTTTCGATCGGAGAGACGTTTCGTCGATGGATCTAGCGCATCGGCGATGTTCGACACGAACTGCTCCACCCTTCTCGCTCTGCTGATCCATGCTTGAGCAACCAAGAAGGTCGCGATGCCGCCGCAGGCAACGATGACCAAACCCAGACCCAGCACCACGGACATCTTCGTTCTTTTCATCGCTATTGCCTTTCAGGAGACCAACCGAAATGATCAGACGTGGCCTGCGGTGGGTGGCACGCCTGCCGACGCTTCGGCAGGCAGTGTGCTCACACCTGTCGGCCAGTGCCTCGCGCCCGCAATCGTATTCCATCAGTGAGCCGCCGAAGCTTCCACAACCGCCCCCACCGAATCGGCCGCCATCTGTGCGTAGTCGGGGTTCAGTTCGATCCCGACGCACCGTCGTCCCGATTCCAAAGCGATGCGGCAAGTGGTGCCGCTGCCCGCGAAAGGATCGAGCACCAGATCCCCTGGGTCGCTGCAGGCGAGAATGATTGGTTTCACTAAGCGTTCCGGAAATGTCGCATAGTGAAGCGCGGAAGAATCGCCGGCCGGAAGCGTCAGTACATCCGTTGGCAAACAACCCTTTGGATTGAGCTTGAACGCCTTGCCGTGCCGCATCCGCGAAGCCTTCTCGTTGGGACGGCCTTCGCTCTTCGCTCCTCCGTACACCTGACCGTTGCCCCACCGCCTCCTGGTGGCTTCCGCATACGGCACCCTGACGGCGTCAGCGTTAAACGTGTACTTCCCGCGGCGTTTGGTGAGGAACAGAACGTGTTCGTGGCCCGAACGCCATCGATTTCGCGGGCTTTCAGGGGGAGGGTCGAGCTTGTTCCAGATGAGATCGTTCCGCACGGTCCAGCCAACGTCGGCGGCGGCAAGTGCGATCCGGTGAGGCACCAAGAGCAACTCCTGCCGTTGGTATGTGTCGCCGACGACAAAGAAACACGAACCCTTCTCGTCGGTTACGCGAAGCAGTTGCTCCAGCACGGCGCGAATGCCGTCGACGTACTGCTGTACCTTCGTCTCCCGACCAAGTTGGCCGGCAACCCCATAGTCCCGGTGGCGAAAGTACGGCGGAGACGTGACCGTCAAGTCGACGCTATTGCAGGGCAGTCCTTCAAGCGTTTCCTTCGCATCGCCGCAGATAATCCGGCACTTCTTGCTCATTTCGTCTTCCTTGGCGCTCGTTTCACGTCCTTGTCGAGGAACGCGACGATTCTGTCCTTCAGTCGTTTCTCGCGCCGCGCGAGCACTTGACACTCCCAGACCACCAAGACTCGCCACCCGCTCCGTCGCAGTTTCCTGAGCGTCCGCCTGTCCCTGTCCGCGTTCCGTTGGAGTTTTGCGACCCAGTAGTCCTGCCGCGACGACGGAATGCGGCAGCGACCACAATTGTGCATGTGCCAGAAACACCCGTTGACATTGATGATCTTCCGCAACCGCGGAAAGACAAGATCCGGAGTGCCGGGCAGCGAACGAACGTGCAGACGGTAGCGGTAGCCCAGCGAATGGACAAGTCTTCGCACGAATAACTCCGGCGTCGTGTCCTTGGATTTGACCGCCGCCATGATGCGAGAGCGTTCCGCAATCGTAAAGGTGTCCGCCATTTCACTCCAGACTTCGCGGCATTTCAATCAAGATCGATTTGTCCGTCTCAACATCGTCAACCCGTGCGTTGTACCTCTCGAGAAGCCTTCGAAATCCGCTTTTCAATCGGCTGCCATCGAACTCGCACAATTCATCGATATTGACCGCTACAAACGACTCGATTGACTCGACTGCAATTTGTTCCTGAGCCAGCAATGCCATGTTTTGGCGAGTGCCAACAAGCATGTCCTCCGGAACCAGCAAGTACACTCTCATTCCTGCTTCGAGATTCCCCTTGCATTTCTCGAACAATTGCGGTGCAGGCGCCACCGTGACGTGAAAGACCGTGTTGCCAAGCTCAAAGTCACCGTGGAATCCCCGTTGAACATCTGAGGCGTTAAACGGCTTGTTCCGGATCGTTTTGCCTGGGAAACGCAGGCTCAGCTTCGCTCCGACAAGATGCTCAGCGACCGCCCCAGCTTTCTTTGATTCCCTCGCGTTTTGGAGGATTGAATGGATGAATGCGCGAGTCGCGTCATAGCCGTTGAACGTGGCTTTCACACGCTTCACGCTGAAATAGACGGAAACGTACTCAGCAACGGCATGTCGCTGCATAGCCTTCAGTACTCGGATTTGTTCTGACTGCGGTTGCGATTCCAGATGGAGAGACTTCATTAAGTCAAGCAGAGTCGCTACATCTCCTCGCGCGCCTCGATTTGAGCGACCTCCTATTGCCGACAAGGGCCTCGTCTCGCCGTACTCTGCAAGTATCGCTTTCACGGACTTGGCGGAAAGGCCGCGAATCTGCGATTCGCCCCCTGCAACATGAGCTGAAATATCGAGTTGATAGTCCGTTTGCAGTCGACTCAAGATGTGGAGCGCCGCTGCAATAGACCCTTTCGCTGGCAGTCGATCCTGGTATCGCGTGAGGTTGTCATACCAGTCATCCAACACCTGAATTGCACGCGTCTCAAGAGATGCCGTCATTCCGCTACCTGTCGCGCTACCGCACTTGCCGCCAGTTCTGAAGTAAGAGGCGTAAGATAATGCTTAACGATCCATTCAATCGCAGGGACGCACACGGCGTCTCCGAAGCCGAACAACGCCTGGTTCAAGGGAACGTCGATGACATAATCGTCGGGCACTCCCTGCAGTCTGGCGCATTCGCGCGCCGTGAGCAAACGAACTTGATATCGCCCACGACCAGCTTTCAGAAGGATTTGCCGACCGCTGCCGCCGCGGGGAGTGCGCAGACACCCGGCTACCCCGTCCGTGCGAAGCTCCGCCATGCTTCTTCCGTGGCGAACTCGTCGAAAGGCCGTGGCATAGCTGTATCTCCTGCCCGCGATCATCTTGCTCGCCTGTGATTCATGCTTCGGACTCATTTGATTCATGAAGTAGTCGGCGCGTTCTTGATTCCACCAATGAGGATCGCTGTCCGGCAAGTCCTCGACAATGTCCGCCAGTCGAGCCCGCGGTGGCGGGAGGGGGGGAACATCGCGAATATCCCAGCAAATGTTGGGGTGGTCGCTGATGAAATCAAACAAAGCCTGAGGACGCGCATCGCTCACAAGCGCGCAAGATCGGCCTCTCTGCTCTCCCGATCGCTTCGCGAGCACAAACAAACGCGGGCGGCTTTGCGGCGTCCAATGCAGGGCGTTTAGGATCATCGCGTCGACCGAGTAACCAAGATCGTTCAACGCTTGCAGGGCCTGTTCAAAATCGCGTCCGCCGTGGCTCTTCAGAAACCCGACGACGTTCTCAAGCATCACCAGCGGAGGTCGCCGATCGCCCATGTCTCGGAGGAGCCGAATCAACCCCCAAAAGGCCGAGGACTCTTTTCCCGCCAAGCCTTCCTGACGCCCGGCGATCGAGAGATCATTGCAGGGAAATGACGCGGTGAAGAGCGTGCAGCTCGGCAGGTCGTCCGCCTCCAAGCTGTGGATGTCGCCTAGAACGAGGTGGTCCTCCGCAGGCCAGTTCTGCCGATACATTTCGGCTTTCTTCGGGTCAATGTCGTTAGCGAACGCGACGCGCCAACCTTGGCGTTCCAAGCCCAATCGCACAAGCCCAATGCCAGCGAAGAACTCCGCACAGTCCAGTTGCGGACTCTGTTCATGCTCCTGCACCGAAAGGCGATATGAACGCTCGGACAGCCTCTCCAACGCCAGACATTCGCCTGCCTTGACTTGATGATGTTCATAGAACTGACGTACCCATGCGCGCTCCCGGAAGAAGCCGCGTGGCTTGCCGGTCTTGGCGTCGCGTCCAATATCCGTCCTGATCGTCCGATCAAGTCCGTCCAAATGAATGGCGATCGTAGACCCCTCGGCCGATGATCGCCTCGCCCCTCCAATGCAGTCGGCTGGGAAGAAATCGTAGTGACCGTTCACGTACAGATGGCTATGGCGCAGATTCCCAGCGGTGACACGCAGTAGACGCCTGTTATCTCTGGCTGAGCCTTTCAAGCGAAGCATTCCACCGTTTCCCTACGCCGTCCATCAGATTACTGCCGAGAATCCAACACGACAAACACTCCCAATTTGATCAATCTTACGTTTGGACAAGGGGTTACGTCAATCCCAAGGGTAATGTGTGACGAGGGTTTTTTGCCATTCGCGCCCGCGGTACAATCAACCGAGGTTTCTTGTGACAGTGTTCAACACGTGGAGATAACTGCTTTCGGCAAGACAACTTCTACAGCAGATGGGCGAATGAACGAAACGGAGGTTGTGCGTCAGCTCCTTGGTGAAGCCCCGTTGAGCAGGGACCAACTCCCCTATTCGGACGAGTTTGCCGAGTTGAAGGGGAAATGTGAGTCCCGTTTGAAACGTCAATTCAGCGACAGCCAGTTCTGGCGGCTGCTCGTCCGTGTTGGAAAGCGAGGCGGATTGGCAAGAGGCAAGTCGCGTCGAAGGAGAGTGCCATCGCCTAAGCTGACAACCGAACAGCAACTCGAGTTGCTACGGCTTCTGCCCGACGGAATCGGCAGTAGGGATCAGTTGCCCTACACGACCGAGTTTGACAGCATCCATCGCCAGTTCAGCAAACTGACTCGGACAACATTCGATAAACGCGAGTTCTGGCGAGTTCTTTCCCGAGTGGCCAAGAAGTCTCGAAAGCCGCAACCGATCTTCAAGACGGCGCCGCTCGGCGGCCTTCCCGCAGATCTCGTCCAGTACCTTGAGCTTCAGAATCCCTGGTGGAGCGGCAACCCCACTAAACCCACGCAGCGATATCGTCGTTGGGCATTCGCAGAGGTTATGCAGCGCCTGGATGGCGATCTGACACCCATTGTCGCCTTGCGAGGACCACGACAAGTCGGGAAGACGACGATCCAGGAACAGGTCATTGAGGAATTGCTAAAACTGCGCGGCGTGAATCCGGCAAGGATTTTTCGGTTGCAGTTTGACGAGGTGCCCTCGTTGGGCTCCTACAGCCAGCCCGTTCTGACACTGGTTCGGTGGTATGAGGAGAATGTTCTCGGGGAGACGATGAATGCCGTTGCTCAGAAGGGCGAACCAGTCTATCTCCTTTTCGACGAGGTTCAGAACCTCAAGGCGTGGGCCCCACAGCTCAAAACACTGGTGGATCATGTAGCGGCGAAAACCCTGGTGACAGGCAGTTCGGCACTTCGCATCGCCGATGGCCAAGACAGCCTTGCGGGACGGATTGCCATGATTGAACTTGGCCCACTGCGTCTAACCGAGGTTGTCGGGGTGCGCCAACTGGGCGATCTGCGCGCGTTTCAATCCGACACGACCTTGGATGCCTGGACCGGAAGAGATTTCTGGCTTGATCTGACAAGCTATGCGACCGCGCAAAGCAAGGTTCTGAAAAAGGCCTTCGAGGCGTTCTCGGAAGTGGGTGGTTACCCTGTTTGCCATAAGCCGGGCGCGGAACGCGAGGTTCTGGGCGACCTAATCAGGCGGACAGTCGTCGAACGTACGCTGATCCATGACTTGAAGGCTGGTCCCCAGGGCCGCAGACGCGACCGCGGCGTGCTAGAGGAGACCTTTCGTCGTGTGTGCCGTTACGCAGGCCAGGGAGTCCGCGCACGCATAATCAAGGAAGAAGTGGCTCAGGTGTTGGGTTCTGGGGTCCGTGACAAGTCTGTCAGCGATGCGATCAAGTTTCTAGACAATTCTCTCCTAATCCATCAGGTTGCACCGCTCGAAGCGCTTACAAAACGACAGGCACACCCGTCCAAATTGTGCCTCTGCGACCACTTCGTCCGGGAAGCGTGGCTTCAGGAACACATCCCACTTGCGCCTCGACTTCTCGCAACGGCAAACGAATCGGTCTCAACTGCGGCCGGCCACATGGTTGAAAGCACTGTTGGCTACTACCTCAAAGGGATTCCTGGCGCCGACGTAAGTTGGTTTCCATCTCGCAAGACCGAGCCAGAGGTCGATTTCGTGGTCACACTTGGCCTCCAGAGAATTCCGATCGAGGTCAAGTATCGCCGTGGGAAACCTCACTCGCGCGACTTGGCCGGAATCACATCCTTCTGCGCCCAACCCAAGTATAACGCTCCTTTCGGAATTCTAATCACACAGGAATTGTCTGGGCAGCTCGAAGAGAACATCGTAGCATTGCCAGCCTACGCCCTGTTCTCGTTGCGATAGGCAAGTACTGAGCCATCGAAACCATCTCGACCTCTCCCGGCTCGCGCTCTGTTTTCCTGCGACTCGTCCTGAAACACCCAACTCATCATTTCACTCCCGAAGGGGGTGGCCAAGAAAAGCCTGGAAACTCTCCGCCATTTTGCCACAATGATCTACGGCCCCTTGTGCCCCCCGGCTCGATCATTGAAAACTCACCACCTTCTTGCCATTACCCCGCTGCTGGAAAAAGGCCGACCACCATTTCTCGCCCCAGACACCCCACCTGTGAGCCAAAAGGGTCGAAATTCACGCGGGCGATTTTCGGAAAGTTCGGAAAGCTCAGCCCCATGGCCGCCCCAGACTAACGCCCATCTTGCCTGGCTTCCTAATGCCCCTCCGACGAGCGTCACTCCGCGGCAATAAGGGGTCCAAGCCGCGTTGTCCACCATTTCGTGTCGCATTTTCGTCGTCGCTTTCGCCGGTTGCACGCCACACCGCCCATAACTTATCCTTAGCCCTTTGGCGATCCCGCCTGCGACTCTCCCACTGAGGTCCCTGCCATGTCACGCGTGCTGGGGTTGTAGAATGGTAATGTTACCCTTGGGAACCTTCGTTATGAACGAGAATAAGCTGCTTGAGCGTATTACGTTTGACCCGCGGATCTTCGGCGGAAAGCCGATTATCCGAGGGCGGCGTTTGGCAGTCGAGCACGTACTGGGGATGCTGGCGGCTGGAGACTCCTCCGAAACGATTCTGCAAGGATATTCCTGGCTGGAGCCGGAGGACGTGCAGGCCTGCCTGGTCTATGCCCGCCGGGTCATCGGCCATGAGCGGATCGAGCCCCTGACGGTCGCCAGCGGGGCAAATAAATGAGAGTGTTGCTGGACACCTGCGTTTGGGGAGGCGCGGTCGCAGAGGTTCGTTCCGCCGGCCACGATGTCGTGTGGACTGGTGATTGGGACGAAGACCCGGGCGACTCCGCATCCGGTCACCGGAGCCTTCGGAGACAGTGACTGAGAGTGAGAACGAGCTTGAGAATGATACCCCATAACTTATCCTTACCCCGTTGATGCTCCCGCCTGCGAATCTCCCACTGAGGCCCCTGCCATGTCACGCGTGCTGAGACTTCTTGTCTGCCTGTTTGCCTGCTTCTGCCTGCCGGCAACCGTCCCATCACTCTATGGTGCTGAAGAGACGTCCACCTGGGAAGCGGGATTCAAAAACCCGCCCACCCAAACCAAACCGGCCGTCTACTGGTACTGGATCAGCGACAACATCTCCAAGGAAGGCATCACACGCGACCTGGAAGCCATGGCTCGCGTGGGCATCGGCGAAGCCTTCATCGGCAATATCTTCCTCGACAACGTCCCGGCCGGCGACATCAAGGTCATGACCGACCCGTGGTGGGAACTCGTCGAACACGCCATTCGAGAAGGCGGACGGGTCGGCGTCAACATCGGCATGTTCAACTGCCCGGGCTGGAGCCAGTCGGGCGGACCCTGGATCACCCCGGACCGGGCCATGCGCTACCTGACCTCGTCGCAACTCCGCGTCCAGGGCCCCCGGCAGCTTACAGCTTCCCTGAACGCGCCGGCCGACGACTTCCAGGACGTGGCCGTCCTCGCCTTCCCCGCCCCGAACGGCGATGCCGACACGCTGACCGTTCTGAAGCCGCAACTCGCCGCCTCGCCCGAAGTTCAGGGACTGTCCGGTCTTGTCGATGGCGACCCCGAGACACAGGTCGACCTTCCCGCCGGTCAGTTCACCCTCGATATCACCCTGCCCGAACCGATCACCGCCCGCAGCGTCACGCTCCTGCCCACTGCGTCGCCCTGGTCGGCTCAGTGCGAACTTCTGGCGGCCGACGCCGGCGGGGAATTTCACTCGCTGCGGAAGTTCAAGTACGCTCGCTCCAATATGGCGATTCACGTGGGCCCCATGCCGGAGGGACCTGTGGTCGCCTCGTTTGAGCCGGCCACGGCCAGTCGATTCCGGCTCGTGTGCCGCGAGATCGGCGGCAAGCCCTCGCTCCGAGAGATCAACCTATCCCCGGCCGCACGCCTTGAATCCTACGTGGCCAAGCAACTGGGCAAAATGCATCCCACGCCGCTGCCCATGTGGGACGATTATCTCTGGCCCGACCAGCCGGAGGTCGACTCCAAAGGCCTGGCCGTCTCGGCCGACGGAATCATCAACCTCACCTCGCACATGACACCCGACGGCACGCTCCGGTGGGACGTTCCGGAAGGAGACTGGGTCATTCTCCGCGTCGGCATGGTGCCCACGGGCACGAAGAACGCCCCTTCCTCACCCGAAGGCATCGGGCTGGAAGTCGACAAGATGAATCGCGACCACGCGAAACACCACTTCGACGCCTTCATCGGCCAACTGCTCGCCCGCATGCCCGCTGCCGATCGCAAGGCCTTCACGACCGTCGTCGCCGACAGCTACGAACAGGGCTCGCAGAACTGGACCGAAGGATTCGACGACCTGTTTCAGAAGCGTTACGGCTACAATCCAAAACCCTGGCTGGCGACCCTTTCGGGACGCGTCGTCGGCGGCGCCGATCAGTCGAACCGCTTCCTCTGGGATCTGCGGCGGCTTGTAGCGGACCGCATTGCCACGGAGTATGTCGGTGGCCTGCACGATCTCTGCCAGGCCAACGGACTGCAACTCTGGCTGGAGAACTACGGCCACTGGGGATTCCCGGCCGAGTTCCTTCAATACGGCGGCCGGTCCCATCGCGTGGGCGGCGAGTTCTGGACCAAGGGCAGCCTCGGCTCCATCGAATGCCGCGCCGCCTCCTCGGCCGCCAACACCTACGGCTTCCCCCTCGTGTCGGCCGAGGCCTTCACGGCCAGCCCTTCCCGCTTCGACACGACGCCCTCCGACCTGAAGGCCCGCGGCGACTGGGCTTTCTGCGAGGGAATCAATCACTTCGTCCTCCACGTCTACATCCAGCAGCCCTGGCAGGATCGTCGGCCCGGGGTGAACGCCTGGTTCGGCACGGAGTTCAACCGCCACAACACATGGTTCGAGGAGAGCCAATCCTGGATCGGCTACCTGCGGCGCTGCTGCTTCCTGCTCCAGCAGGGAACGCGTGTGGCCGACGTAGCCTACTTCATCGGCGAAGATACGCCCAAGATGACCGGAATTCGGGACCCCCAACTTCCGGCGGGCCATGACTTCGACTACATCAACAGCGAAGTGCTCCTCGCCAAGGCGTCGGTGCGAGACGGCCGGATCGTCCTGCCCCACGGCACAAGCTACCGTGTGCTGGTGCTCCCGGAGCAGGACACCATGCGACCCGAACTGCTCGAAAAGATTGGCGAACTGGTCAAGGCCGGCGCCGTCGTTTTCGGCCGGCCTCCCCGGCGCTCGCCGAGCATGGCCGGCTACCCCGAGTGCGACGATCGCGTGCGACGGCTGGCGGAGGCGATCTGGGGCGAAGATGCGAATACCCCGTCCGGCCGGCATCGGTTCGGACAAGGCCGCGTGGTGTGGGGCGACGACCTTCAGCCCGTGCTCGACGGGCTCGGCGTGGCCCCCGACTTTCTCAGTGAGGTCCCGCTCCGCTACACCCATCGCACGGAGGGCGAGAAGGACGTGTACTTCCTGGCGAATCCCGATTCCCAGGACGTCGCGACCTTGGCCGCGTTCCGAGCCGGGGATCGCGCACCGGCCCTATGGTGGCCCGTGTCCGGACGGATCGAGCGACCCGCCGTGTACGAAAGCAAAAACGGAATCGTTCAGGTTCCCCTGGTTTTCGGTCCTCACGAGTCTGTGTTCGTCGTGTTTGACGGCACTCCGGCATCCGCCTCGCGGCTCGTGAAGGTTGCACGCAACGGCGAGACGATCCTCGACGCAACGCCCATTGTCGAGCAACCTGCCGCCAGCGCGGGAGGAGAAGACGAAGCGGCCGCCAACTTCACGGTGGCCTTCTGGGCTCGACCGTCGGCCGAGACGACCCTCGTCGGCGAACACAACGCGGGCGTCCATGGCATGGGGGAAGCCAGGAACCAGGCAACGGTCCCCGCCCACGGAAACACCTTCGGCGACAGCGGCCATGCCGGCTGCGGCGTGGCCGTGGGACGCAACGGGGTCTGCGTCTTCGAGCACGGGGCCAGCTATTTCTCGCCGACCCTGTCGTGGGCCGGCAAGATCGACGACTGGACTCACGTGGCGGTCGTCTACCAGAACAACCGGGCGAGCCTGTATCTCGATGGGCAGCCGGTTCACCGGGGCCTGCAGAGCAACTTCGTAGTTCATCCGGGCGGCGCGTCAGCCGGTTTCGCCGGCGATCTGGGCGCGGTCGAAACGGTTGCACGCGATCTTAACGCCGCCGAAGTGGCCGAACTGATGCAGTCCATGCAGCGTCCCGACCAGGTGCTGCCCGGCCGCGCTGCCAACCTGCGACTGGCAAAGAACGGCAAGCTCACCGGGTCGTATTGGTTGCCGGGGGCCTATACGCTCACCAATGCGGCGGGGCGAAGCCGCACCGTCGAAGTTCCCGACCTTCCCGCCACGGTGACGATATCCGGTCCGTGGCAGGTGACGTTCCAGCCGCCCCAGGGCGAAGCGCGAACGATCACACTGGACGCTTTGGCGGACTGGACGACCCACCCGGACGAGGCAATTCGCCATTTCTCCGGGAAGGCGACCTATCGGCAGACTTTCGAGTTGCCCGAATCGATGATTGGGCGCCCCCTGCAACTGGACTTGGGTTCTCTCCATGACCTGGCCACGGTCCGTTTGAACGGGCGGCGTTTGGCCACGCTCTGGATGGCTCCGTGGGAGCTCGATATTCGAGAAGCGGTCCGGCCCGGGGAGAACGTGCTCGAGATCGAGGTGGTCAGCGCCTGGCACAACCGATTGGCGGGCGATGCGGAACTACCTGCGGAAGCAAGAACGACTTACTTGCGAGTTGCCGACGCGGTGCCGAAGAATTCACCCTTGAAGCCCGCGGGATTGCTCGGTCCGGTCGAGATTCGAGCCGGGGCGGGAGAATGAAGGGTTGGCTGGAGCGCAAAGAAAGTCGCGCTTGTGGTCGGGAGCGTGGCCACGTGCCAGAGCACGTAGTATGGACCGTTCACTTGGGGCGCCCCCCTGGGAACAGGCCCGCGGTATGGCAAACACGTTCACCGACGACAAGCGCGCTTCAGAATTTGGTCAACAAACAAACCAGGGTTAATCCAAAGGGTTAACGGAAATGGGTACAAACAACTAACCTCGGTACAACGCTCCTCTTAGCACCGCAGACCGGCGAAGCGGCGGGTGAGGTAATCCGCCGCTTGCCAAAACGACCTGACGATTTCCCGACAGCTCGCCCAAGCGAGAGGCCACCATGACGGCCATACACATCTACGCCAAGGGGGCGAATTGCGATGCGAATGAAACCCATGACGGGGGATTGTCGGGGAAGGCGACACCGCGTCCTTGGGGACGCATGACCACCGGCCACGCGTCCCGTTAAACGGGTGCAGAGCGTGCGGCCCTGCGCAGTTGGGCGAAAGCCCACAGACGACGAATGGTGTGGAACATGTTCACAACTCCGGACCATTCGGGATTAGGAGAGACGGCAACGCCGACGTTTTTCGCCGCAAACTGCTCGCCTGTCACTACTCCCATTCTACCTCCGCCTCGCCTAATGGCAAGGCGAATTCTGCGGGATGACCTGGGGCGGAACCGTATGCCGCCAACGACGGGGCTACGTGCTTCTGGCACGTTCATTTCGGCACGATCCCCACCGTTAAATCTCGACCGGACAACGTCTTAGCGGAAACGATCCGCAACCACGGGGGTCGGCCCATGTGTTGAAAAACCGGCGGAGAAACAACGGTGGATGATCAGTCTTGCTGCAGTAAGGCGTCGCGTCGGCGGGCGGCATGGCGCCGCAAAATTCTCGACGAGAGGGAGGCGGGCGGGCTCAAGCACTGGAACTGGTCTCGCCTCCGGCAGCGGCCCGGCAGAGCCGTTACGCGCGACTCCCCGCGGTCCCTCACGCCGAGTCATGCAATCAATCGTTGGGTCGGGCTCCTGCTTCCCGACGACGTGAAAAAAGGACGGATGAGATCAAGGAAACAACGACAATCCAGGGGCATGAAGTTCGGGCCGGGACGCGGCCCGAAAGGTATCTCTCCACTCCCCGCGATTCGGGACGCCTGCACGATCAAAATCGGGCAAACGCCCCCACGTCGGGATCCGATCGAGTGAACCTCATACGTTCGACCTCGCTCGCGACAGGAAAAGACTCAGAAAAGACGCTTGTACGAAACGACGCCCTTCAGAGCGCCGGAAATTCTCGGAGTGAAGCGCCGCCCGAAAGAGAACTTGCAGGCGGTGCTCCCTGTCCTTGGTACACCTTGACCCGGCGGGAGCGAGCCGGGGAATGCTTCGTTGCCGAGTTCCCCAAAACTCAGTGACTCACGCTGCGGCCATTCAGGTATACACGATGCGGCGAGCAAGTCAAAACGTTTTTCTCAAGAAACAACGCTTCTGGGGTGTTCGCTTAAAAGCAAGATCCAGCGGCTCAACGAGATAGGACTTGAGAAAAAATCCTGGATTCTTCGCGACGCCATAGTGGATTAGTTCGCCTTAGATGCAAAATACTGCCAATAAGATCCTCTTGCGCAAACGGGAATCTCACGCAAGAAGGCAGACTCGCCGGAAGGCCGTGCGTTCCCTGCATGCCGGGAGCTTTTCAGGATCGCTGTAACTTCCCGTGAGCACGGCGCCGGATGCTCCGGTCGGGAAGTCGTGGCCGGTTGCGCAAGATAGCAGCAAGGCAGACCGTGCGGCCTGGAGGCTTTGTGCCGCGAGAGATGGCGGCGCGGCAACCAAGGTCGTTGTTCGCTGGAGCGAACAAGCGTCTCTTCGCGGAGCGAAGAGCGACGATCTTCACCGACCGAGATCAATCAGCCGGTGAAACGCTGCGCGATCAGCGTGATGTTCTGCCCGCCAAACCCGAAACTGTTCGACAGCACGTTCGTGCACCGGTGTTCGCGCGCCGCGTTGGGAACATAGTCCAGATCGCAGTCGGGATCGGGGGTCTCGTAGTTCGTCGTGGGCGGAATGACGTTGTCGCGAAGGGTGAGCAGGCACACGATCATCTCGGTTGCGCCAGCGGCCGCAATGAGGTGCCCCATCATGCTCTTGGTGCTCGACACGGGGAGCTTGTCGGCGTATTCGCCGAAGACTTGGCGAATGGCCAAGGATTCCACCTTGTCGTTGACCGTGGTGCTCGTTCCGTGGGCATTGATGTAATCGATCTGGTCGCCGTTCAGGCCGGCGTCGGCGACGGCCATCTTCATGCAACTGATGCCGCCCCGGCCTTCGGGATGGGTGTCGGTGATCCGGAAGGCGTCCGCGGTCGAACCGTAGCCGACGATCTCACCGTGAATCTGGGCGCCGCGGGCCTTGGCGTGTTCGAGCTCCTCGAGGACCAGCATGCTGGACCCTTCGCCGAGAACGAATCCGTCGCGATCGCGATCGAAAGGTCGCGAGGCTCCGGCCGGATTGTCGTTTCGCGTGCTCAGGGCGGTGAGGAGATTGAACCCGGTGACCCCGAAGGGGTGGATCATGGTGTGGGTGCCGCCGGCCATCATGAGATCGGCTTCGTTGCGGCGGATGATCTCGACGGCTTCGCCGATCGCCTGGCTGCTTGCGGCGCAGGCCGTCAGGCAGTTGATGTTCGGGCCCTGGGCGTTGAACAGGCTGGCCAGGTGAGCCGCGGGCATGTTTGGCTCCTGCTCCATCTCGCTGATCGGGTTGAGGATCTCGAGGCCCTTCTTGGTGAATTTCTGCACGTCAAGGTGGTCGTCGTCCAGGGCGGCAACCATCATTTCGGTGAAGCGGAGGAAATCCTGCTGGCCTTCCCCGCTGCCCGTATACACGCCGAAGCGCGTGGGGTCGAAGGAGGCGTCGGCGAGTCCGGAATCGGCGAAGGCCTTCTTCCCCGCGCCGACGGCGAAGCGGGTGTGCAGGCCCTGGTATTCCCACTGGGCGGGATCCTCACCGACATCGGACAGATCCCAATTTCGGACTTCAGCGGCGATCTTCGTGGGGAAGTTGGCGGCATCGAAGCGGGAGATCATCCCCACGCCGGACTCGCCGGCGAGAAGACGCTTCCAAACGGGTTCGATCTCCGTTCCCAGGGGATTCACCCATCCCATACCGGTGACAACAACACGTCTTCTCATGACTGGCCTCCGGAATTGGTTGGCGCGACGGGTGGGTTCTCTTGGGGTTCACGGAGCGGGGCCCCGTCGGGTCCGACGCCCACTTCGTAGGCTCGAAGCACGCGCATCATCTTCAGGAGATCACCAGGTTCGAAAAGATGCTTGTCTCGATAGGCGTCGTCGAGGTGGGCAAAGAAGATATTCATCTCTGCATGGAGTTCGCCGTTCTTGTGGCTCGTCGCGGTCACCATGGCGCCGTCCTTGCGAATGTCATCGACAACAACCGTGTAGATGAGGCTGTCGCCGGGGCAGGCGTCGCTATAGAACCGGGCCTTCGAGAGCTTGGCGAGAACAACCTTCTCCGTGAAGCCCGTCGATTCGCAGACCAACAGGCCTCCCGTTTGAGCGATTCCCTCGATCACGAGGGAATTCGGCATCAGGGGGTAGCCGGGGAAATGGTCGTGCAGGTGATCTTCGGCCAGGGTGATATTTTTCACCGACTTGGCTCGTTTGCCGCTCTCGAATTCGAGAAATCGATCGATCCAGTACCAGCGCATGGTTAAGTTCTTCCGCCAGAGAACAGACACGAAGGGGGCGGGCCGTTCCGCTTGGGCGAGACGTTTGCCGCAAAACGTCCCACCGGGCCGGCGACAGTCAGTCCGCGACCTCGACCTTGCCTTCCACGAAGCGGCACATGTCGGCCACGGTCAGCAGGTTGCCGAACTCCTGGACGACCGGGTTCTTGGCGAATTCATCGAGGTTGGCAAAGGGCATGCGTCGCCGCAGTTCCTCGAGCCCCGCCTCGGTGACCTTCCCGTCCTGAACGTATTCGGCGTTGGTCCAGACGTCCTCCGGGAACAGTTCGCCGCGAGGAATCTTGATATCAAAGGCTTTTTCCAGCCGGAAGACGATGTCGAGGAAGTCAATCGACTCGGCGCCCAGATCGCCCACGAGCGTGGCGTCGGGGGTCACTTCGTCGTCGTCGACGCCGAGGGCCTCGACCAGCGCTTCCTGAACCTTTTCAAAAACTTCGTCTTTCGTCGGCATGTGCATGATCTCCAGCAAAACGTTGTTTCAACACAGAAAAGGAGCCGCCGGGGCAGCACCATTAATATCGAACGACTAGTAAGTTCCCAGGCTCAGTCCACCGTCGACCAGCAGGACCTGCCCGGTCATGTAGGTGGCCTCGTCTCCGGCCAGAAATGCCACCACGGTGGCGATCTCCTCCGGCTTGCCGATCCGCTTCATGGGAATCGCCTTCTTGATTTGGTCGCCGGCCAGGTTGCGAACGGCGGCGCTCATGTCCGTTTCGATCATGCCCGGGGCGACGGCGTTGACCCGGACCTTTCTCGGGGCCAGTTCCTTCGCCATGCCCTTGGTCATGCCGTTGATGCCGCCCTTGCTCGCCGCGTAGTTGACCTGGCCGCGTGAGGCGAATTCCGCCGCCGTGCTCGACAGGTTCACCACGCTTCCGCTTCGCTGGTACATCATCTGCTGGGTGACGGCCCGGCAATAGTTGAAGGCGCCGGTGAGATTCGTATCGATCACGCTGGCCCACTGGTCCGGCAGCATGGACCCAAGCAATCCATCGCTGACAATCCCAGCCGAATTGACGAGAATGTCGATTCGGTCGTGCTTCTCCACGATGGCGTCGACAATCTGCTGGGCTCGGGTGCCGTCGCGTACGTCGGCCTGCTCGGCCTGGACTTTCAAGCCCTGGCTCGTCAACTCGGCAACCAGACTTTCGGCAGCCTCGGAATTGCTGTGGTACACAAAAGTCACGTCCGCTCCCCGGCGAGCCAATTCGACCACGCATGCCCGGCCAATACCGCGGCTTCCACCGGTGACCAACGCGATTTTTCCGTCCAATTGCATCAGGATTCTGCTTTCGTAAGTGGCTGAAAGACCTCGCCTGGCCGACAAGCGAGCCGTCCGGGGTGGCTGGGGCGGGGTCCGGAAAACGCCGCCATGCGAGTCGTCACGTCTCGGCGGCGGGCGTCCTCAGACGCTCCCGTAGCCGCCAGGTCCCGTCTTCTCTGTTAAGGCACCGAGTTCCCCGCGCCAACGCGGGCCTCGGCACGCCAAAGCAATGCCAGTTGGGATCGAAGTTCCGCGACGAGCGACGTATCAATCGTCGCCTTAGCCGGTGACTCGTCCGCCAAATTGTACCGCCGGAGAATCAACTGTCCTCGAAGCGTCACCTGGCCATCCATCCGCCCTTCGGCCTTCAGCTTCGTCTCGCGGTCTCCGTGGTCAACAATCTGGGCTGAGACTTCAAGCGTCTGCCCAGGCTGAACAAACTGTCCGTACTTGACGTTTCTCGCTTCCTGCAAAACGACCATGCTGTGGGCGAAGTCCTCCGTTGCTCGCACGAGCCAGGCACTTGCCTGGGTCATCGCTTCCAACATCAAAACGCCGGGCATGACGGGAAATCCCGGGAAATGATCCGCCAGGTATTCTTCCGCCATCGACAACGATTTCACCGCCGCAATCCGCTTGCCCGGCTCCAACGCATCGATTCGATCGAGTAACGAGAAACGCATGATGATTATCTACGCCAACGGTCCATCCGGCCCAAGAAAACTCGCGCTAGAAAGGCACTCAACTCTCCCGTATTCCAGCGGGTGGAACGCTCCACTGCTCGCGTTACGCAAGCTGCCGAGAATGCGCAACCTGGGCTAGGATCTCGTGAATTTAAGCCGTCCAGTATAGTGGTCTCTCGCAACTTGAACAACCGCAGATACCTCTCTCTCCCGCACAACCAAGCCACCTTCCCCAGCCTTTGACTGGCGGCTCGCTTGGGCTCCGGTTCCGCCCGTGTCGGAATCGTCTCCAAGGGTACCGCGTGACGCCATGCCAAAATGACAGCCTATGGCTAGATTTACTACTTATGGCGGGGCAAGGCAGTGGAGTTATCCATGCCACTATGGCAGCCCCTTAGTCAGGGCGAGTTCTTTGTCGCGACGTAAAGTGTTACATGGCAATGAATAACGATTTTAGCTATCGATTGGCATCGCTTTTGCTATTGGTATCAAACCGTCCTAGCAAAGTGGAAGCTGGCATGAATTGAAAGGCCATCCCATGGCCACCAGGCTACCACGAAGAGGCAAACCACTTGACACCAAAAGGAGGGCTACCATGGTCTTTCAATGCATGAATCCAGCCCGCACCAACCGAATCGATCGAGAAATGAACCGCCTCCTCTCCAGCTTTTTTGGAGAGGCTCCTGCGCCCGCTCGCTCTGCCCAGCAGGCAGCGGTGAACGTTTGGGAGAGAGAGGAAGCATGGGGCGTCGAGATGGAGCTTCCCGGCGTCGCCCCGGAGCAGCTTGACGTGTCGGTCGTGGGAAGCGAACTCACGATCTCCGCCGAGGGCACGAAGGGGGGGCCCGACGAGGCTACCTATCTCCGTCGCGAACGTCGCCAAGCCAAGTTCTCGCGGGTGTTGGAATTGCCCGCGGCGATCGATGGCGAGAAGGTTGAAGCCCGTCTCGTCCACGGAGTGCTGACAGTGACGCTTCCGAAGGCGGATGCAGTCCGGCGCCGCAAGATCGAGGTGAATGCCGAGGGGTGAGCCGGAGCCCCCGGCAGCAGCCCTCTCTTCCTCCCATTTCAGCGAGTATCAAGCCAGGAGCATAAACATGTCCCGTAACTGTGATGTCGAGCCAAAGGCCTGCCAGGCCGAACCAAACCGTTGCGAATGCTACTACCAGCCCGACGTGGACATCTACAAGCAAGAGGATGCGATCGTCTTGCTTGCCGACCTTCCCGGTGCGGCGCCCGAGACGATCGAAGTGGATTACCATGACGGCGAACTGTCCATTCAGGCGGAGGTCAAGCCGCGGCAGGAAACCGATACGGCGATGCTGCGACGGGAGTACGGAATCGGCAACTATCGGCGGGCCTTCCGGATCACGGAGCCCGTGGATGCGGAGCAGATTTCGGCGGAGTTCACCCATGGGGTGCTCACCGTTCAACTTCCAAAGGTCCAGGCGGCCAAGCCCCGCCGAATCGCGGTCAGCTCGAACTGACTGGCCCGTTGTCTGAGGTCTCGATCAGGCCCGCAACTCCTCCTGTGTGGGGGGAGTGGCGGGCCTTTTCTATTCTTGGTGAAACGAGCCGGAACGGCTTTTTCGCCGGGCAGCTAGAAGGCTGGCCGACTGGCGGTTACACTGGGGCAGGTGGACCGATGTCCGCTCCTCCGCAGGTCCCGACGAGGGCGAGGGTTCGGGATTTTCGCTGTTTTTCTCTCTTCGGGCTGGATTCGCCGCGCCGATAGGTCTCGGGAGACAACTCTCCTGTCCCCCCAATTTCAGGAACGTTATTATGCCGTGTCGTGGAGTCCGCGGGGCGACGACCGCCGACGCCAACACCCGTGAAGATATCCTCACGGCAACTCGCGAGTTACTGGCGCTTCTGATTCGCCGAAACGGAATCGAGGCCGATGATGTGGCCAGCGCGTTCTTCTCGACGACCCCCGATCTGGACGCCGAGTTTCCTGCCCTCGCAGCCCGCCAGCTGAACTGGCTCAACGTAGCGCTCATGTGTACCCACGAATTGGGAGTGCCCGGTTCTCTGCCGAAATGCGTCCGCATTCTTATTCACTGGAACACGGACAAGCCGGCCAGCGAGATTCAGCACGTCTATATCAAGGGGGCGACCAGCCTCCGGCCCGACCTCTCCAAGGTTCCTCCCGTTGACTGGAATGAACTGGAGAAGTGGATCGCCGAGCATCTCAACCAGGAAGCCAAGACCCATCGCCGGTGAGCCGCCAGGCGTGGAGAACCGCAGAATATCGAACAAGGAATGTCCAACGGCGAAGCGTTTCGCTTGGCATGCCTTCTGCTGGCTTCGGGCATGATGCGTATCTTCTGACAGGATCCTTTCCGGCCAAGAATCGGCAGGGGGGGGCGAATAGCATATCGGGCGAAGGACGCCCCGGTGAAAATGCGGTCCTGGAAAGAAGACAGGAGATTCGCCATGCACGGTCGACGTCGCAAACTACTGCATCGTATCCGTCTGCTGCTCACCTTCTTCATGCTCTGCCTGGTTCTTAGCGGGCTGACGGCGATTCCCCTTCGCCAGGAGATCGACTGGCTTTCCCGGGCAATGCTGATCTCCCCGTCGGACACTCCGGAGCAATTCGAGGGCATGCGGCACTGGATCGCCTACGTGCGAGACGGGATTCACGCCGCCGAGGCCGACTACCCGTTTCTCGCCTATGGAACCGATTGGCTGGCCTTCGCCCACGTGATGATTGCCGTGGCCTTCATCGGCCCCTGGCTCGATCCCGTGCGGAACAAGTGGGTGGTCACCTTTGGCATGATAGCCTGTGCCTCCGTCATTCCCGCGGCACTGCTGTTCGGAAATCTGCGAGGGATCCCCTTTTCCTGGCAACTGATCGACTGTAGTTTCGGCGTGTTTGGGATGGTGCCCCTGCTTCTGGTGAAGTGGAACACACACCGCCTGGCAGGATACCAACTCAACGGCGCGTAGCGGCGCGCCGATTCAAGATTGGGCTGTCGCGTCGCCGCACCACTCACTGCCCGGCGAGAAGTAGTCGTCCCACCACTTGTCGAGCCGCTCGAGGGCCGTCGGCAGATCAAGCACCTTCAGGACCTGGCGCGGGGAGCCGTCGTCCTGGACCTCGTCTTCAAGTTCGATCAGCTCCTTGTCGATCAGTTTGCGAACCGCGTCGTCGACTTCGAAGTCCACATCCTTCAACTGGAAATGCTTGCGCAGCCAGGCTTCCACGCGGGCGTCGAGTTCCTCGATCGTAAAGCGCTTGTCCGGCTCGCTGTAGAGGATGTAGTAGGCCAGGAGCAGCTCTTTGATTTCTTCGGCTTCGGCGGCGTCGACGAGCCGGGTCAGGGCGCTCACGTTGTTGGCCAGGTTCTTGTAGTAGAGGCTCGACGACAAGGTCTGCATGTACTTGGTCTTGCTGGTCAGGAAGCTGAAGACCCCCTTGAAAAAGGCGCCCACGAATCCGACCGCAACGAGGAAGAGCACGATCGGTGAAATGATGGCCGCCGTGAAGAGCTTGATGATCGGAGTCGCCAGGCCCCCGGCCACGGTCCCGCCGACCTTGAGCTTGTCGAACAGCTTCATCTGGACGCGGACTTCCGGCGACGTCATCTTCAGATCTTCCAGGACGATGTCCTTGAAAAGCTTCATGAGGACGAGGTCGCGAGCGGGCTCCTTTCCCGCTGCGGCATGCCGCCTGCGAACGAGAATGGCCACGCGCGAGAACATCCTCACGGGAACGGTCCGTTTCAGGTAAAGCGATTTCCAGGTGCGGTAGGATTGCAGCGATTCCCGGATCCCGCGGTAGTACACGTCGAGCACTTCGTAGTCGTCGAGATCGACTCGCACGGACAGGCCCAATTCGTTGCGAGATTCCATGCAGGCGAGCAACTGGTCGCGCGTCAGCTTCACGTAGTTGCCGCTGCAAAGCAGCTTCTCATAACGGTGGCGAAGTTCGGAGAACGCCTCTTCGCGCTGTGTTTCCGACAGTTCGTCGAGCAACTGGGTGTCGCGATCCGGATCGAAGGGATCGTAGAGCCGCTTGAGCGAGTTGATCTCGTCGACAAACTCGAAGTGGAATCTTGCGCGAACCATCTCCAAGAACATGCAGAACTGCTTCCGCTGCGTTTCGGAACAGTCGGATTGCTCGAGCATCTTGCGGAGAACGGCGTCTGCCTTGACGGGCAGAAACCGCTCGCGCGCTTCCAGGAAGTCGAGAGATTGGGAAGGGGAATTGGCGTCCATTGGCAATCCAGCCGTTCGAGTGGGAGTCAGAAGTTCGCCGTCCGGGGCGTGTTTTGCGACAACTCGCGGCAGTGCGAGCGCTGCTTGCCCATCGGTCGTTCGCCCAGTGCCTCGAAAAACAAGGCCCTGCGGTGAAAAGTGATTATGCCCAATCCTGCCGTAGAAACCAGGGTTTTCCGAACGCGCATTGTGATATTTCGTTTCTTCGGATGCGAGAGGGTCCGGCCTTCTCCCCTCGTGCGAGGTAAGCGGCGAGAAGTGCGTGCGTTGCGTCACCATCCGCGCTATAATGGGACCCCTTTGATGGACTACTCCCTTGTTTGAGATCGATTAAGGAGACCGACCATGTCGCAGAACCACGCGGCGCTTTCACGTCGGCGGTTTCTCCGAACCGCGGCCCAGGCGGGCGCGGTCTTGGCGCTGCCGCAACTTATTCCCAGTTCCGCCTTGGGCGACCACCGCGTGGTTGCTCCGAGCGAGCGAATCGTCGTGGGCGGGCTCGGTATTCGCGGCCGCGGCATGACCGACCTGAACTGTTTCCTGAACAGCCCCGACGTGCAGTTCGTCGCCATCTGCGACGTTCGCCAGAAATCGCGAAAGCGAGTCAAGGACACGGTCGACGCGTTCTACAAGAACACCGACTGCGCGATGCACGACAATCCCCACGAATTCCTGGCACGCAAGGACACGGACGCCGTGTTGATCGCCACCGGCGATCGCTGGCACACGATGGCCGCCATCCTGGCCGCCAAGGCGGGCAAGGACATCTACTCGGAGAAGCCCTGCTCGACGACCATCCAGGAAAGCATCGATCTGTCGAACACGATCAAGCGTTATGGCGTCGTCTACCAGGCCGGCACGCAACGGCGCAACATCGGCAACTTCATCCTGGCCGCCGACCTGTGCAAGAGCGGCCGGTTGGGCGAGCTCACCACCGTCCATGCCAACACCCTCGCTCCCGGAACGAGCCACCAGTGGCTCGAAGCCCAGGACGTGCCTGCTGAAAGCGACGCGGAATGGGACGTCGACTGGGACGTCTGGCTCGGTCCGTGCCCCTGGCGCCCCTTCAACAAGCGCTACGTCGAAGGCGGATGGCGCGGCCATTTCGACTTCCACGGCGGCGGCATCCTGGAATGGGGCTCCCACACGGTCGATCTCTGCCAATGGGCGGCCCAGAAGGACCACACCATGCCCAGCGTCTACGAACCGGTCGGCGCAACCCATATCCACTGCACCTACGACGACGGCCTCAAGCTCGTCATGCGCGACACCGGCTGGATGGGCCTGGGAACCTGCAGCGCCCGCTACGAGGGCAAAAAAGGCTGGGTCGAGACCGGCGACAGCGGACGGATGAAGACGTCGGCTTCCGTACGGCAGTATCTGAAGAACGTGCCCACGCGCGGCACCGATCCCACCAATCACATTCGCGACTTCCTCAATTGCGTCAAGACCCGCGGAATCGCCCAGTCCAACGCCGATCGCGTGGCCAACTCGCACATTGCCAGCCATGCGGCCTACATCGCCTGGCAACTGGGACGCACCCTGACGCTCGACACCGAGAAGATCGAGTTCGTCGGCGACGCCGAAGCCAACCGAATGCGCAGCCGCGCCTATCGCGAGCCGTGGAGAAGCTGAGGACGAAGTCCGAAGCACGAAGATCGAAATACGAAACAAATTCGAGATCAGAAACGCGACTATTCAAAACACGCGTTGTAACAAGGAGATAATCAACCATGTTCCGCTTTTCGAAACCGCTGACGGTCGCCCTGGCCTTGCTGGTGGCGGCGGTCGGAACCGCGAACGTCTTTGGGCAGAATTCCGAGCTGCCCTTGCAGGCGGACCAGAATGCCCAGGCCGAGACCGCCAAGTGCCTGGACATCATCAAGTCCACCGACGCGACCGACAACGAAAAGGCGATCGCCTTCAAGCGTCTCGCCGTGTTCGGTACGAAATACGCTGTTCCCGCTTTGGCACCGATCCTGGAAGACGCCAAGTGGGCTCACTATGCTCGCTACAGCCTGGAGCCGCTCCCCGATCCGTCGGTGGACGAGACCTTCCGCGCGGCCCTCGGAAAACTCCAAGGCAAGCTGCTCATCGGCGTGATCAACTCGATCGGTGTGCGGCAGGATCCCCAGGCCGTCGAAGCCCTGACGAAACTGCTCGACAGCGATCCTGAGGTGGCCGCGGCTGCCGCGGGCGCCCTGGGCAAGATCGCCACCAAGGAAGCGGTTGCCGTTCTCAAGACGCAGCTCGCCAAAACGAGTGGCAAAGCGAAGATCGAAGTGGCCGACGCCTGCCTGGCCTGTGCCGATCAGCTGCTGGCTCGCGGCGACAAGGACGCTGCCCTGGATCTGCTCGACACGCTGCGCGGCGCCGACGTTCCCATGTTCGTGGTCGAGGCGGCCGCTCAGAACGCGATCCTGGCCCGGGGCGAGGACGGAATTGCTCTGCTGGTGGCAGGTCTCAAGTCCGACGACGCCAAGCTCCAAGGCGTTTCACTGCGAGCCGCGCGGTTGATCCCGGGCGACGCGGTGGCGAAGGCGCTGCTGGGACTTCTTGGAGAGGTTCCCCCCGCCTTGCAGGCGAAACTGCTCACGGCTATGGCCGATCGCAGTGACGCCATGGCCCTGCCCGCCGTGGTCACGGCAGCCGGTTCGGACGTGGAAGAACTGCGTCTTTCCGCCATCGAAGCCCTCGTCTCTCTCGGCGGCGCCGACAACGTGGGCCTCCTCTTGAAGGCGGCAGCCGACGACGACGAAGACGTCGCGACCGCCGCCAAGAAGGCTCTCATCGAGATGCCTGGCGAGGATGTGGACGCCGCGGTCGTGGTCGCCGTCGACAAGGGCGAGGGCAAGGCACTCGCCCTGGCGATCGAAGCCGCCGGGGAGCGGCGAATCATGGCCGCGAGCGACGCCCTGGAGAAGGCCGCCCAATCGTCCGACAAGGAGATCCAACTCGCGGCCGTCGAAGCCTTGGGCAAGACCGTCGGACTGGAACGCCTTCCCGGACTCGTCGGCCGGCTGATCAACGCCAAGACCGACCAGGAGAAGGCCGTTGCCCAGCAGGCGATCAAGGATACCGTCATCCGCATGCCCGACGAGAACGCCTGTGCGGCGACCATGGCCCAGTGCATGGAAGACGCCCCGGCCGAGGTCAAGATGTTCCTCATGGACCGGCTCCTCGACATCAGCGGCGCGACGGCCCTCAAGACCGTCGTGGCCATGGCTCGTAGCGACGACGGGGCCATGCAGGACAAGGCCACGCAGGTTCTCGGCAGTTGGATCAGCGCCGAGGCCGCTCCCGACCTGTTCGAATTGGCCAAGGATCTGAAGGAGAACAAGTACAAGATCCGGGCCCTACGCGGCTACATCCGCATCGCTCGCCAACTCAATCCGAGCGAAGAAGACCGCATGAAGATCTGCCGCAACACGCTGGAGATCGCCGAGCGCGTTGACGAGAAGAAGCTTGCCCTGGAGGTTCTCAACCGCTATCCCTCGGCGGCGTCGGTGGAGATCGCCGCCTCGGCCGCGGACGACGCCGAGATTCGCGAGAACGCCTGCCAGACAGCGATCGCCATCGCCGAGAAGATCATCGGCGGCAACAAGGACGCCGTGGCCAAAGCCATGACGAAGGTCGTCGAAACGACGAAGAACCCGCAGCGTCAGGCCAAGGCCAAGGCCTTGCTCGCTCGGGCGAAATAGCCTCATTCTCATTGGAGCGAGCCGAAACGAAAACCGGCCGGCGGATCCCCTGACGGAACCGCCGGCCGGTGTTTCTTCTTGTCGTGGGCGATCGGAGAATCACGCTTTCGTTTTGAAACGCTGAACCAGGTCGCGAAGGACGGTTGCCTGGGCGCCGAGTTGCTGGCTGCTGGAGGCCATTTCCTCGCTTCCGGCGGCGGTCTGTTCGGTCACCAGGGTGACGTTTTCAATGGCCTTGGAGACCTCGCCCGCGTTGCCGGCCTGTTCGGCCGTGGAGGCGGCGATTTCCGTGATCCGGGTCGCCGTGGCTGAAGCGGCTTCGAGGATGGCCTTCAGCGCCGAGCCCGTCTCCTCGCTCAACTGGGCTCCTTCCTCGACGCGATCGGTGGACTCCCGGATCAGGTTGGAGATTTCTCCCGCCGCCTGATTCGAACGTTCTGCCAGTTTGCGAACCTCATCGGCGACGACGGCGAATCCCATGCCGTGTTCGCCCGCTCGCGCCGCTTCGATCGCCGCATTCAGGGCCAATAGATTCGTCTGGCTGGCGATTTCCGAGATGACCTGGATGATCTCGCCGATCTGGGTCGAACTCGTCTTGATCAGTTCCATCGATTCGACCGACTTCTGAACGGCGGTGCCGCCCTTGGCGGCCAGTTCGTTCGTTTCGCGGGCAACCTTCTCGGCCTCGCGGGCGTTTTCCCGCACTGCCTCAATGGATCGGGTGAGCCCCTCGATCGACGCGTTCATCTCCTCGACCGTGGCGCTCTGCGTTTGGGCCCCGGAAGCGAGCGTCTGCGAGCTTTCCGCAATCACGCGGGATCCTTCGCCAAACTGGATCGCATTCTCGGCGACCTGGGCGATGATCCCGCCAAGATCGTTGATCATTCGGGCGATGCCCCGAGCCAACTCGTCGATGGCTTCTTCTCCGTCGGTCTCAAAGTGCCGCGTGAGGTCGCCTTCGGCGGCTGCGTTGACGACCTCCAGCAGGCGATCGACCTTCGCCCGCAACTGCTCGGCCTCCTGGCGATCTTCCTCGACACGCTGGCGATCTTCTTCGGCCTCCGCTTCCCGACGCCGTTGCTCCTCTTCAAGGCGGGTCCGTTCGGCTTCGGCAGCCTCTTCCTGTCGCCGCTTCTCTTCCTCCATGCGTTTTCGCTCGCTCGCCTCTCGTTGCTCTTGGGCTTCCTTCTCCCGGCGGGCCGCTTCGTTGACTTCCTCAAAGGCCTTTTCCGTCGCGCCGATCGACTCGTTGATCGCCGTTGCCATCCTGCCGAGTTCGTCCTGAGCCCGGACTTCCGCTTTCTGGGAGAAATCGCCCTTCGCCAAGGCGGCCACGGCCCCCATGCACTTGCGAATCGGCTTGACCACCATGCCGTTGACACACAGTTGAATCAGGGCGATCATGGCGGCAAAGGTGACGAAAAGGGCGCCAATGGCGAGAAACGCTTCGGTCCGAGCTTCGCTCATCTTGGCGCCGATTGGCACATAGGCGTTGAGCGACCCAAGGACCATGTCGCGTCCGAAGTCGGAAGCCAGACCGTCCACCGTCGCGAAATGGCACTCCGCACATCCGATGTGGGCCTGAGCGGGCAGGGGCACGGCGATTCGAAGATGGTCTCCGTCGATCTCTTCCACCATCGACTCGCCGGCCGCCAGTCGTGCCGCCGCTTGTTTTTCAAAGTCGGATTGAAGAACCGTGTTCTTCGCCCCCAGAGGTGGGAATCCGTAAGCCTCCTTGTCCCCCGTTAGGCGAACGCGAGGCTGGTCCTCGCCGTGATCGTGAATCACCGCTTCATCCACGGCGTAGATCGTTCGGCTCCAGTCATCGAGCACCTTCTTCGCTTCGTCATCCGAAACCTCACGGGCTTTCTCGAAGTCGTCGTGGAACTTCCTGGTCGAAACCAGGAACATCTCCGTGGAACGCTGGAGCAGTCGCTGGGCGTCTTCCCGAGCTGTGGCGACGGTCTGGTTCACGGAATTCCTATACAGGTAAGTCCCGTAGAGCCCGCAAGCAACCAGCCCGAGCACGGACATGACCACCAGCAGTTTCGTCTTCAGCCCCAAATTCGAAAAACGTTTCAAGCATCGCATCATCGAACAAGTCCCCTTTCCCCGAATCTCTCTCCAAGCCTGTGCGCACGCACTTGTTAGGCATCCCGCAATCGCCGTGAAGGCGATGGAAAACCATAGCTTACGAACAGTCAAAGCGGGTTTTTTGACCGGCTTCGGGAAGGAGGCACGGGCCCGCTACGGAGCAGCGGTTCAGGGGAAGCGGTTCAGGGGAAGCGCAGCCTGCAAGCCATGAGAAGTGGCGCAACCGGCATATTCGAACCGGGTTTCTGTGGAGAACCGCTGGCTCGATTCGAACTGGACCTTGTCGACCAACTGGGCCACTCTGGCCCACGATGCTCAGACGGCGGCAGAGATGCCACCGCCACGGAGAACGCGACGGTGGTTACGCAGAGGCTCTGCGGAGGAAGACACGGAGGAAGTCCGCGTCTATCGTGTCTCTGGTCGATTCTGAAGCCCCCTGCGACCTTCGCAAGTTCTCCCGTTCGGCGATCTCTTGCGCCGCGGCGCGGGAGGCGTACGTCTGGTCGGGATGGACCAGGGCCGGCAGGGTGGGCAGCACGAAATGGCCCCGATCCGGATCGAAGGCAACACGATAGCGCAACATGAGAATCCCCGTCTGTCGTTGCCTGCCCCGTTGCGACAACGGCTGTTTCCTTGGGCGTGAAGGAATCGAAGGGCCCTTGGCAGGGGCCCCGGCCCTACTGGTTTCGGCACGCGGGGCGTAGGGTCTTTCTGCAAATTGCGAGATCGGTGAGAAACTTGCCGATGGATCGTCCGGACCACGACGTCTGCGCAAAAGGTGGCGTGGCCGGTCCACGTGCGACCGCTGGACAACTGGATGCTCTCAGTGCCTGCTGGCCCGGAGAGGGCATTGCGCGATTATGAGTTGGGGGCCGTTTCCTCCGGCGCCAATTGGGAGCGGACCTCCGCCATCCATTCGTCGGTGGGCAGCCCGTAGGGGCGAAACTTCTCGATCGTGCCGCGACCTTCGTTGTAGAGAATGGCACGGTGGACGCCCAGACGGCTGGCCAGGGGCGTGTCGATCAGGTTGCTGGAGTCGGTGGCGTTCATCTGGAACACGACGCGGTGGTCCACATCTCGCAGCCCCTGGCGGTCCAGGGCCCGGATCACGTTGTTGTAAGAGTCGCACCACATGAGCAGGTGGACGCCCACGGGCGGACCTTCGCGGAGGATGTTGGCAAATTGCTTGCCCGGACTGGGCGGTTTGTCTTCCCCCATGCCGCCAAAGCCGAAATCGTCCTCGTCCCGGCGGAGGTCGCGGAAGCGGGCCAGATCGTAGGCCACCACGAAGATGGGCGGGGCGTCCTCGATTCCCGCCTCCTGGCGGCGTCGCACTTCCTCGTCGATCTCGGCAATCGCCTTGGCCGCGTCGCGAGGCGCTGCCACAGTGACCGGTCGGCCGAACTGCCGGGCAAAACGGGGCCAGAAGCCGGCCTCGGGAGCGTCCACCCGGGTACCGTCGAGCACAAAGAAGCGGCCCGGCTCGCCGTCGCGGCAGCGTTCCTGGGCTGCCAGGGCAACCAGGGAGGTGGCAAGCACCCCCAAAGCAGCCTCCTCGCGGTGGCCCACCAGAAGCAGATTCCCGCCGGTCTGACGCAGCATGGGCACGCTGGTCGGTTCTTTGATCGCCACGGCCGCTCCGAGCCACGCCTGGGGAGCGTGGACGTATTCCGGTTCCTGCTCGCCGCTGAGAAGCCGGGCCAGCGGCTCGTTCGTCCGCGGGTCCGCCGGAATATTCCCCTCGAAGACAATCGGAGCCGGCCCCTGGTAATTCTGCTTCTGGGCGTATTCCTGCAGGTCCCGCAGATACTGCTCCCGTTCGTGATCGGAAAGCCACACGACCTGGAAAGGGTGATTCCCCTCGAACAGGCCGTTGGCGTCGTTGTAGATGGCCTCGCCGGGGCGGGTCAGCAAGCGAGCCGCCGTGTTCTCTTCGCTCAGGATCAGATGGGCGTCGGCCTCGCTGCACTGCAAGGCAATTCGCACCGCCATCTGGCCCAGGGTGCTGCGGGCGAGGGAATAGGCCCCGGCAAGCGTCTGGGAGCCCAGGAGCACGTGGATCCCGAAGGCACGACCCTGCCGGACCAGACGATCAAGCAGAAGGGAGGCGCTCTGGGCGATGTTGTCTTCCTCGACGAACAGTTCCTGGAATTCGTCCACAATCAGCAGAATTCGGGGCATCCGAGTGTCGGGCTGGGCGGCCCGGAATCCACGAACGTCCTGGACGCCGATCCGACGGTACATATCGCCCCGGCGTTTCAACTCGTTGTCCAGTCGTTCGAGCACACTCAGCCCGAACTCCCGTTCGCTCTCAATGGCCACGACCTTGGCATGGGGCATGTTGAAGGCAGCGTAGGCCTTGAACTCGACGCCCTTCTTGAAGTCGATGAGGTAGAACTCCAACTCGTCCGGGCTGTAACGGAGTGCGGAACTGGTGATCAGGGCGTGGAGCAGGGTCGATTTTCCGGAACCCGTCTTGCCGGCCGTCAGCACGTGCTGAGAAGTGCCCTGGCCCAGACGAAGGTGTTGGAGCTTGGTAGCCCCCGCCCTTCCCAAGGGGATGTCGACGCCGCGGCGGCTGTCTTCGGTCCACCAGGTCTCCCGCTCCGGCGCCACGTTGGAGAAGGGAACCTCAACGCGATCGGCGTCCTTGACCTGGCAGCCCACGGTGCGAACCAGTTCGGTGAAACGCTCGGACTCCGGCGGCTGGTCGAGCCGCAAAGGCAGGGGACCAAACTCGGGATGGTCCCAGACGAATTGATCTTCCTGGCGCACCAGTTCGAAGGCATGGGCTTCCAGGTCGCTGAGGTGGAAATCGCGCGGCATTCGCTGCTTGGGATCGACGTTCATGATCGTGTAGATGCCGCATCTCGCCCCGGCCGTCACGATGCTCGTGAGCCGCTTCGCTGCCGCCTCGGAGAAACCGGACGGGAAATTGGCAATCACCAGAACGCGGTACGGTTCGGCCAATTCCCCCGCAAAGTCGTTGTATTGCTGAATCGTCTGGAATTCGTTCCGCAGGTAGACCTGGATTACCGTCTCCATGTGCTCGGTCAGGTCGGTGAGACGACGTTCGATGTGCGCCGATTCGGTCCAGATGCGGCTTGCCACGAGCTGTTCGTCATAGTCGGCCAGGTGCATGAAGGCCGAGAAGTTCTCGCCGAGCCCCACCGGATCGATGATCGTGTAACGCACCTTGCCTGGCGGAAGCGACGTGAGCAGGCGAAGCATGGCGGCCTGGAGGATCTGGATCGCCGCCGGGCGTCCCGCATCGTCCGACTTGATCAAGAGCAACGAGCGTTCGGGGAAGGGAAGCGGAGCGGGCACGTCGCAGGCGGTTTGACGCGGCGCAAGGCGGTCATCCTTCGGGATACCGTATTGGACCTGGGCCAGGTCGGCGCCAAAGTGCCCGAAACAAACTCCCGCCGGGATGGAAGTGGGCGTCTTCCAACGCTGCCAGTCCTCGCCGTGCCAGTCAGGGAACGATTCGTGTTGTGCCCGATTCATGGTCTCGACCGTCGTTTCGTAGCGGTCCAGAGCTGCCTTCCAGGCGTCGGCCATGTTGGTCCAGTCCTGCTGGAAGGCGCGGTCCGTTTCCGAGGCCTTCAGGGCCCGCTGCCGTCCCAGTTCGTGGGTCTGCCCGTTGTGGTTGGTCTCCATCCGTTCGAGCAGCACAAGATGGCGTTTCTCCTCCTGCTCAAGCTCGGCTTCATGGCGTTCGGTCGTTTCCTGCAACAAGGTGGGATACTTCCCCTCAAGTCTTGCCAGTTCCCGGACCTTCTGGGATTCCTGCTCGGAGGAAGCCTTTAGGAAAGCATCGCTGGCTCGCTTCATCTCCGAATCGAACTTCTCATAGATCTCGCGGCTCTGACGCTCGCATTCGCTCTCGGCGAAATGGGTCGAGCGTTGCAGACCGGCTCGTGCCGCTTCCACCAGTTCCGCCCAGGCGCGGTAGTCGTCGCCCACGCGCCGCCTGGTTCGCCGCAGGAGAAAGAACCCGCCAATCCCCCAGGTCAATATTCCGATAATGACCGCAGCGATGATCCACGGTACACGCCCCTCCTGGACGGCGAAGCCCGCCGCAGTGCCCAGGATGCCGGTCAGGAAGATCAGCACGACGGCCGGACGAAACACGCCCTGGAACCATCGCGGCAGACGTTGATCGGCGATGGCGATGGCCTGCTCGTGGATTTGTTCAACCAGCTCGTCGAACTCCGGCTTCGACGAAGCGTCGCCCTTCAGGCCCGTCGTCTCGGCTTGTGTCTCGGCCAGTTCAGCCACGGTGGGCGTCCACATGCGTCGCTTCTCGAGCAGGCGGTGCAACTCGGAACGGATGGCCTCGACGCGATCCCAACTGTCTTCGAGATTCTTGAGCGTTTCATGGAGCCTGGCCCCCGGTTCGTCCTTCTTCGCGTCGAAGATGGTCGTTGCTTCCCAGTGGGCCTCCTCAAGCTTCTTCTTGGCAAGCTTGATCGCTCCTTCGCAAGCGATGATCGCTTTCCTCTTCCCCGCTTCGAATTCCTCGCTGATCTTCTCGCATTCCGCTCGAGATTTCTCCACCATCTGCTTCCTGAGCGTGGTGAACTGCTCGACGGCCTGTTGGCGGCTTTCCTCATACTCCTTCACCAGCCGCTCGCGGGTAAGGCGATACTCCTTTTCGGCCTGCTCCCTGATTTCAGCGTAGTGCTGGGGAATCTCGACTTCCGAGGGACCACGCTGGCCCGCCGCACGGACGAATTCCGAGAGGGTCCGGTTGAGCAGGCTGACGGAAAGGGGATTGTTCATGGCAGCGCCAGTTGTCAGGGTTCAGGAAGCAGGGTTCAGGACTCGGGAACTTCAGCCTGCCAGGCGGTCAGTCGTTCCCGCACTCTCGCCGGGCCTGGCCGAGCACCTCGGCAAGGCGATGGATCGCGTCGAGGGCGCGGCGGATCTTGGGGTCCAAGGGGAGAAGGTAGGCCTCGTCGAATCTCTTGCTGGTTGCGTCGTGCCAGTAGCGCGACGAATCCGATCGGGCCGCCTTCAAGTCTTCCACGGCCAATTCCAGGCGGGCCGCCCCGCCCGTCAGGTCCCAGTTCCTAGCCATCGGCTTCCTCCTATTGCTTACCGTCCGATTCTGTTTCCGCCTCTGCCGCGTCTTCCGAACCGGTTTGGGAGTCGGCCGATTCTTCGGAGCCTGATTCTCCCGTTGGGGCCGTGGCCGGACCGGAGCCGATCAGGGCGCCCAGTTCGTCGGGAAAAACCGGCTCGGCCGACGATTCCAGGGCCACGTAGTCTTCCAGGGCGCGGGCCATGCGCGCCAGGTCGGCCTGGGCCTCGGGCAGGTCGAATTCCATCCAGCGTCGCAACTGCTGAATGGCGCCGATATACTCGTTCACCTCCCGCTCCGCACGGTGCGACCAGCGTTTGACGGCCTCCAGCTTTTCCTGGGCGAGGTGCAAACGCCGCTTCGCCGCCTCCAGGGCCAATCGCTCGTCGTGCAGGCTCGGGCGATCGTCGCCCACGTGGAACATCATCTTCCGCTCAAGCTCTTTGCGAGCGATGTTCACCTCGTCCCACCCGCGCCGGATTCGCTGGGTCCAGAAGTCCTTCTGTTCCCGCTGGATCCAGTTCAAGGCCCGGCGAAGCTCCATGTCGACGCCGTCCAGCGCCGTCTTCGCGTCCTCGCCAAAACCCTTGAGTGCGGCCGCAAAATGTTCGACAACGTCGATCGACGTGACTTTAGCAAGACGCCCCATGGCAACTCCACGGTGAGGGTTATCCGTGTCCACGGCGGTCCAACACGCAAGGGCGATCTGACTCGATCCGCTCAGCGTTGCTGGAGATACTGCTCGATGATCTCCGCCTTGCGCAGCAAGTACGGAATATGCTGGTCGCTCACTTCCAGGAAGCGCGAGATCACCTTCATGTGCTGCTCGAACTGCTCCACAAACTTCTTCTGTTCCTGGTCGCGCCACGTTCGACTGAGGGCGTTCAACTGGGCTCCCAGGGCCCCCGCCTGCTCCTGTACGCTCGTGTTGAACTTCTTCAAGTTCCGAGCAAAACGGCGGAGTTCTTCAGGGTCGACAATCGCCTGAGGCATGAGGGCATCCTTTCGACGGAACAGCGGAGCCGTAAGGTCTTGAGCCTGAATGAGATAAGACAAATGAGGTAGGGCTCACAAACCGACAAATTCATTCTAGGTTCACCCCAAAAGGGCGTCAAGTTTCCTGCAGACGCCGCCGTAAACGGTGACGCGAGCACGATTCTAGGACGAATTCGCACCGTGATTGTCACGGTTTGAAGAGCTATGAGCTATTGCACGGCCGTAGGATCTCGCTGGGGTTGGAATGTTCTTGGCCGTTTGCCAGCGGCGATTCCCATGTCCTCTCCTCCCGGTTGTAGGCAAGCGGAGGATTCTGACGGCGCCGTGCGGCAATATGCTAAGCTTTGGTTGGCAGAAGTTCTTTTCTCGTACAATCGGAGGATACACCGTGCCAGCCCAACTGAACGATCGGCCTGCAACTGCGCACGGGGTAGCACGCAACACAAGCAGGGAATTCATCCGTCAGTTGAGGGCGTGCCGCGAATGCGGGGAGGAGGCCGGATTCTTCGACAAGATCTGCCGCCATTGCGGCGCCGGGAGCCCCGTGAAGATCCCGATCTCGGCAAGCGTCATGATCACGGCCGTTGTTGCCCAGTGCGCGATCGTGTTTCTTCGAGCGATGTGAGGCGGGCACGGCCTTCGGGGTGCGTTGATCGTTGCGTCCCAATTGCCAAGTTGATCTTCCCCCGCCTCACGCACGGCAGGCCGCGGCCGCCGAGGCCCAACCCTGACGGGTCTGGCGAGCCGAACGAATGACGACGGCTCCGGCGGAGACCTCCATCTCCAGTTCGGTGGCAAGGCCCGCTTGCTCAATGACTGCCTTGGGTAAGCGAACGCCCTTGGAGTTTCCGATGTTGATCAATTTCGTTCGCACGGGCACACCTCGCTGTTTCGGCGCAAGACGCCTGTAATTACATTGCAGGTCCGTCAGGGCCCGCCGTCAAGGGGGCGTCGAGTTGCCGGCGCCGTGCGGCACTCGAGCTTGCCACCCAATCAGGGCATCGATATACTAACGGCAGGCAAATGGAGGAACAGCCATGTCGCTTGAGACGATGATATCCCGTTTGAGCCGCGACGAAAAACTCGCTGCGATGGAACTCCTATGGAGGCAGCTTACAGTCGATGCGGATTCTCTCGCATCGCCGCAGTGGCACCAAGGGCTCATTGCCGATAGGCTCGACAACCCCGCCGAGGGGGAAGCCTTGCCGCTCGACGAAGCCAAGGCGGAAATCAAGGAAGCGATCCATGCACGTCGCGCTTCGACTTGAAGCCCGCCACGATCTGATCGAAGGAGCGTTGTTCTACGATCGGCAGCGTGAAGGTCTCGGTGACTACTTCACGGATTGTCTCTTCGAGGATCTTGCTCGGCTGGAACGCGAGGCAGGAGTTCACGCGAAGGTCTACGGCCTGCATCGGAAACTGTCGAAGAGATTCCCCTTTGCTATCTACTATCGCGTGGAAGGATCGCTAGTCGACGTTGTGGCAATTCTCGATTGCCGGCGTGACCCCGACAGCTTTGAAGCACGCCTGAGACGAGCCGGCCAATGACCCGCCAGCGGGTGTTCGACCAGCGTTGATTGTCGAAGGAAGAATGGGCCGCTTCACGTCAGGATGCGTATCGTGAAAGCAACGCGAGCCGTGCGGGAGACTCTCGTTTTCAGGGCAACACTGAGACACCGCGCACGTATGCCGAACGTCTACTCGTCATCGCCGTCACCGACCCGCATAGCATCAACAAGCTTGCCGTTCTCCAGATAGGAACGAGTCCGTCCGTGAACGACTCCCTCGACGTACGGAATTCTCATGGACACCGCCCCGCTTGAGAAATACGTGACGGCTTCGCCATGAGGTTTTCCGTTGCGCAGCGGGATGTCGGTTCTTAAGGCGCCGCTGCGGTAGTAGCTGCGTCTCCGCGTCTGTGTCGAACTCTTCTTGGCAAGGGCGTGCCCTTTGGTCTCGCGCACAAGGTGAGGGAACATGCGTTTCAGGAAGTGAACAAACTCCGGGCATATGTCGCCGCCGTGCGAGCCTGCCTCGTCGGGGTGCGACGGGGGCATGTTGTAGGCGTGTTTGTCGTATACCAGGCAGCGAGTGAAAAACCACTCGCCCTTCTTGTCTCGCGCGCAGATCAGGAGCCACGCGGGAGCTGACGAACGCGCGACGTCCTGATCAGGAGAACGGGAAAGCAAAGCAAGCAACTCCGATATGGTTCGTGGATTGTCTATCGATTGCTTCTCCCACTTCGCCAAGTCCTGCCACTTCTCAGGCCATTGGTCCACCGCATCCGGAACACGCACGATCCACACGCAGGCAATATCCGACGCAGGTACGGAGTGCGTTTGGAATGCCAAGTCCTCCAACCGTGAGCCCACGACAGGAACCGGCCCGGATTCCATCTGAAATGCGAAGTCGTCCATCCTGTCACTTCCGGCAGGAAGTGGCCCGGATGCAGGAAGACTGTGTTCGTTTGCTTCGCCGGCAGAAAGCAGGCCAAAGAATAAGAGCAATGCCAAGAGAAGCGAACTACGCATGCGACGCCTCCGTCTCCGCCTCGCCCTCCCCAAGCCGCCGCTTGAGTCCCCGAATGCGAACCCACTGCCAGGCGATGATCGCCACGAGGATGAGGGTGAAGATCGGCCAGATCACGCAAAAGAACCAGACGTTGACCTCCTTGTAGGTCATTCCGGTCCAATCCGCTGCAATGAGTAGCAAACGGACACACGCATCGAATACGCGTTCGATCATCAAGAGCCTCCACCGTCCGACATTGGCTGCCGTGGCAGCCCACCCCTTAAGGAAATCCGCCCCATGATCATGATGCCGGCCGGGTTCGGTGTCAAGAAACGGAGTCAGCCCGATCTGACTGCCTGATTCGCCGTGTTGACGCAGGTCCAATACTGACGACGACTTAGGAAGATGAGCGGCAGCCTCCTCTCTCGGGCATGTAGGCGGTATAATGGGGAATCTCGCCCGCCGCGCTGGATTTTTCTCTTGAGGCCCCGCCATGTCCCAGGTTTCCGAACAGTCCCTTGCCGAATCGGCCCAGTTGCTCCCCTACGAGTCGCTTGAGGATGCCGTGCTCACCGAGCGGATCGAGAAGATCCGCCGCGAAATGGGCTCGAAACTGCTGATCCTGGGCCACCACTACCAGCAGGACGGGGTCATCGCCCTTTCCGATCTGCGAGGCGACAGCTACAAGCTGAGCGAACTGGCGGCCTCCCACACGGACTGCCGCGCGATCGTTTTCTGCGGCGTCCACTTCATGGCCGAAACGGCCGACATCCTGGCCAACCGTCCCGAGCGGCTCGCCGAACGAGGGGGCGAGCGGATCCCCGTGGTGCTCCCCGACCTGGCCGCCGGTTGCTCCATGGCCGACATGGCCGAGATCGAGCAGGTGGAGGACTGCTGGGAGCAGCTTTCGAGCGTGATCGACGTGGAAGACGTGATGCCGGTGACCTACGTGAACTCGGCCGCGTCGCTCAAAGCCTTCTGTGGGCGTCATGGCGGGATCGTGTGCACCTCGGCCAACGCCCGGCCGGTTCTCGAATGGGCCTTCGCTCAGCGCCGACGCGTGCTGTTCTTCCCGGATCAGCACCTGGGCCGCAACACGGCCTTGCGAATGGACGTGCCGATCGAAGAGATGCCGCTCTGGGATCCGTTTGCAGAAGAGCTTGGCGGCAATTCGGAGGAAGCGATCCGCTCGAGCCGCGTGATCCTCTGGAAGGGCCACTGCAGTGTCCACCAGATGTTCCTGCCCGAGCATGTCGACGGGTTTCGGGAACGAATTCCCGGCATCAAGATCATGGTCCACCCGGAGTGCATGCGGGCAGTGGTCGACATGGCCGACGAGATCGGCTCGACCGGTGCCATCATCAAGGCGGTGGAGGCGGCGCCGGCGGGAACGAAGTGGGCCATCGGCACGGAACTTCATCTGGTGAACCGGCTCAAGCAGGAGTTTCCCGAGCAGGAGATCCACTTCCTTTCGCCCATGGTGTGCATGTGCGCCACCATGTATCGCATCGACCTGCCGCACTTGTGCTGGTCGCTGGAACAGCTTGCCGCCGGCACGCCCGTCAACGTGGTCCGGGTAGACGACGCAACGGCCGCCGACGCCCTCAAGGCGTTGCAGCGGATGCTGGAAGTGAAATGAGCAGTGACCAGCCCACAACCGAGGCCCGCCACGTAGTGGCGTCACGTGAGTAGCCAGGGGTGGAGCGCAGCGCAACCCCTGGAATTGTAGTTCTGGGCAACCAATGCCGCGTAGCGGCATGACCGGGGGCCTGTCGTGCCACTACGTGGCACATTCGAAACACGTGGCTAGGTCCGGGGGTTGCACCCCCGGCTATTCATATGATGCCACTACGTGGCGGACTGCTTCACGTCGGCCGGCTCTTCTTCCTTGGTCTTTCCCAACACCGATCGGTAGGCGATCGCTTCTTCGGGGCAGACGTTCAGGCATCGGGCGCAACTGTAGCAGTCGGCGGCGAAGAACTTCCCGTCGACGAGATTCTTTGCCGTTGGCAGGGGGCATGCCCGGCTGCACGCGCCGCAGCCGTTGCAGCGGCTGTGATCGATCCGCACGCGAGTCAGGCTCAACCGCTCCGCCAGCCAGGACACAAACCCGAAGGGGCAGATGAACTGGCAATAGGGCCGGTAAACCGCCAGAGCAAGCAGCAGGGCCAGAACGACGGTGAGCAGGATCGTCGGCGTTTCAAAACGGAGGTTGAAGAGGTTGAAGGGGTTCATGAAATGGTAGACGACAAAACCCTTCTTGCCGCCCACGATCCCGAACAGCATGAGCAGCATGAGTACAAACAGGCCACCGCGGATTGAATTGCTGACGAGGAAGGGGACCTTCCGCCGCTTGAGCTTTCGCAGGATCGGCAGGCTGTAGATCAACTCCTGAAGAGCCCCGAAGGGGCAGGCCCAGCCGCACACGATCTTGTTGGCGACGATCGCCAGTCCGACGAAGAACACGAAGGCCAGAATCACGGCAAGCATCGAGGGCTGAAGGCCCACCATGCCTTTGAAGATCTTGACGGCCCCTTCCATCGGATTGGGCGACTTGCCCATCCAGAAGCCGGCCACCATGACCGAGACGATCAACATGGCCAGGTAGGGACCGCGGGCATACCACGTCTTCCGCTCCGAGTTCGGCGAACCGTCCGGGCGCCCCAACTGGGTCAGCCAGACGAGACCAAACAGGGAGATCGCGGCGAAGACATAATACTTCAACGCGAGCCCTCGATGAGAGGCCAGGTGAGCGACCGTTTCATCGAGGGTTGCCTGGTCGACTCCCAACTCGGCCAGGGGCTTGTCCTTGTCGACCGAGCGTGGAAGGTGCATCTCCTTGGCCATGGCGAAGCCGGTCGTCCCCAGTTCGGGAGCGATGTCTCGAATCGTCATGTCGGTGGTCATGGCCGGCAGCTCGACTTCGCCGCGCGGCTCGAGCATCCAGCCCAGCCCCACCAGGGCAACCATGACGACCAGGGTGGCCAGGAGCCAGACACGTTGACGCCGGGACAAGTGCGAGAAAAAGCCCATGAAGACGGGTCCTTGGGAGGAGTTTTGTCGAGCCCAAACCTGGCGACCTTGACCAGGCTCTCCCGACGCGATTTCCGTGTAGACGGTTGGATGCTCCGACCTTGAGCCAGGTTACAGAATTCCGAGGAAAACCCTTGTGACGGGAATGACGCCGCTTCGGTTGGTCCGTTGCCGCGTCGATAGCGGTCTGCTAGGCTCGGAGGCGTTTGATGTGTGCAAGTTGCCGATCCCTGAAGGCGTTTTGAGCCATGAACGCGAGATTTCCTCTTCTCGTATGCCTTTTTGTCCAGGTCGCCTGGGCCTGTCTTGCTGCTGAGCTGGTTCCGGTTCCAGAGCCGGCGGTAATAATTCGTGAGGGCGTGTTTGTCGACAACCGCACGGGCGAGCCCTTCTCGCCTCGGGGGTTCAACTACATCCGGCTCTTTCCCGGAAGGGGCCACGACACGTTCGATCCGGAGCACTACGACGCCGAGGTCATCGATAAGGTCTTTCAACGCTGGCAGGAAGACGGCTTCAACGTGGTTCGCGTTTTCCTCAATAGCCACGCACGCCTTCCCGGCTCGATCGCCGCAACCGGCCAGGAAGGGCTGTCCACCGCCTACGTGGCCAATGTGGCCGATTTTCTGGACCGCGCCCGAGGGCATCGGATTGCCGTGATGTTGTGCACGGACTCGTTTCCCTTCGTGGCGCCCTACAGCGACGGGCTCGGCAAACAGCCCATGCTCGACCCGACCAACGCCCAATACCTGGCGGCCGGGCTGATCGAGGCCAAGGCTCGATTCCTCCGTGATCTGATTGCCCAGCTTCACGCGGCCAGCCCGACATGCCTAGGCGCGATCTTCTCCTACGATCTCCAGAACGAGTTCTGCTTCCATTGCCGCGAGCCCTTCACGCTCACCTCGGGCGAACTGACAGCGGCCAACGGCAAGACCTATGCGCTGCCCGAGCAGCGCGAGGAACTGGCCGACGACGGAGCCGTCTACTTTATCGATTGCATGGTCGACGCCATCCGAGAGGCCCATCCCGGCGTCCTGGTCAGCGCGAGCGTGTTCACTTATGCCGCCGTGGGCCGGACCGGTCCAGGCGATTTCCGAGTCAAGCAGGCCGGTTGGCAGAACCGGGTCCCCTTCCGTCCCGTCGCCATTTTGAGATCGAAGGCCGACTTCCTCGACCTTCATTTCTACGCGGCCGACGCCGATGCCTGGCAGCAGGACCTCGACTCGGTCGAATTCGACCAGGTGAGGCGTCTGGCGACCGAGCGGGGCAAGCCGATGATCGTTGGCGAGTTCGGGGCATTCAAGCGTCCATTCCCATCCGTCGAATCAGCCGCCGCCTGGATGGGCACGTTGGCCGGCAGGTTCCCCCAAAAGGGCTTCGCGGGCTGGATCTACTGGACCTACGACACGCACGAGCAAAGTGAGCAGTTGTGGCACGCCTGCGACGGAGACGGGGCGATTTATCGAGAGTTAAAAAAGACGTTTGCGCAGTGAGTTTCCCAGGGAGATTAGGATGAAGACGTTCTTCGCGACCACCTTGGTGTGCCTGGCGACGATACCCGGCCTGGCCGCCGTGATCGGCAGTCCGAGCAAACCTCACGACGACCAGCCGGATGATCGGGCTCGCGAACACCAGGAACTCGTGCAAGAGAAGACCCACGCCTACGAGATCGAATTCCACGGCACGGTCGACGGCGTCATGACCAGGGACCCGGTTGCCTACGGGGCCTTTCGCCAGGGCTGGCAACCCAATCGGTCGCTGCGAATCGAGAACCTGGGCCAAACCGACGTCGTCAATCCGCGAGTGGTCGTGGGCGGGCGACGGAACTGGTGGACCCTGGAGGACGTGGCTCGCGAAGCGACGCAGGGCTACACGAGCGACGCGGACCGCGCCCGGGCGGTTTGGGAATTTCTGCGCCGTCATCGCTTCCACGCCTGCACGTGGGACAGGGAGTGCAACGACCTGGTCAAGGTGCTCAACGTTTACGGCTACACGCTCTGCGGAAACGAAGCGCACCTGATCAACGATCTTTGGAAGGCCGCCGGACTGACGCCACGGCGGGGCTACCCGGTGGGGCACGTCGTCTGCGAGGTCTTCTACGACGGCGACTATCACCTCCTCGATAGCGACGAGCACGTGATCTGCCTTGAACGTGACAATCGAACGATCGCCTCGTGTGCCGAGGTCGTTCGCGACCACGACCTGATCAAGCGGACCCACACCTACGGAATCGGACGTCGAGAGGATCGCAAGACCGACGAGTTCTCCGCATCGCTCTACAGTTATGAAGGCGAGCGAAAAGGTGATTTGGGCGACAACACGAGCCATACGATGGGCCTGACGCTGCGGCCCGGCGAATCGATCGAATACCGCTGGGACCACGTGGGCAAAGAATACTCGGCCGGTACGGTCGATCCCACGGACCGGCGCAACGGCGACGGCCAGGGAAGCCTCGCCCGCTGGGGAGCGAAGGCCTATGAGAAACTTCGCAACGGCCGGTTGTGCTACCGTCCGAATCTGGCAAGTGAGACGGCAAAACGCGGCGTGTCGGCGGTCGACAACGCCATGTTCGACACGTCAGCGGCCGTGATCCGGCAGGCCGATCCGGACAAGCCGGCCACGGTGGAGTGGCTCTTCGCCAGTCCCTACGTGTTCGTGGGTGGAACGGCGTCGGCGGCGATCGAGCCCGACAAAGGCGGCTCGGCGAACTGGGCTTACAGCACCGACCGGAAGACGTGGACGTCGCTCGACTCGGTGAGCCGAACGAGCGAAGGATGCCTGGTTGCCTCGCTGGACGAAATCGTCTCGCGGCCCCGGCATCCGACCTACCGATTCTGGCTGCGTCTGACGCTGAGCGGCGGAACTCACGTTCGAGAGGTCGACTTTGCCCATGACATCCAAACGTCGGCCCTGAGCCTGCCGGAGCTCGAGGTGGGCGCCAGCTCCGTCGTTTACAGCGATGCCACGCCCGGTGAGCGGCAGGTTCGCGTGACCCATCAATGGATGGAGCGTACTGCGTGGCATCCGCCGCAGGCCCCCGCCGGGGCCGTTTCGCCAGGTGACGGTGAGACGGTAGCCGGCTCTCAAGTTCGATTCGAGTGGCAGCCGGCCGTCGATCCGGACGGCGACGCAATCGTCGACTACCACTTCGAACTGTCCGAACACGCCGACATGCGTTGGCCCCTGTCGCCCAACTTCGAGAAGCTCACGTCCCTGACTCCGACGAAAGGCAAACCGCAATGGACAGTGCCCTACGTGGGACTTCTTAATCCGGATACCACGTACTACTGGCACGTCCGCGCCAAGGACGCCGCGGGCGTGTGGGGGCCCTTCAGCAAGACCTTCCAGTTTCGCATTCGAGCCCCCGGCGTTCCTGTTAACCTTCAACTGAAGCCGGACGGCAAGGGCACACTCGTCCTCGCGTGGGCCGCGAACCCGCAGGGCGAGCGGCCCGTTGCCTACAAGGTCTATGGAAGCGACGAGAAGGGGTTCACAGCGAGCGACGCGGCCTATCGCGTCAATCGAGGCAAGGGCTTCTGCCGAACGATCCAGGAGTATGAGAACAAGCCGGCCGACGCCCCCGACGCCGGCATGGTTGAAACGCCCGGCAATCTGATCGCCCAAGTGGAAGAGCTGGCTTTGCGAGTGATCGGTCCGGACGTGAGCCTGCCGAATACGAACAAGGCCTTCTATCGCGTCGTGGCCATCGACCGAGACGGCAACGAGAGCGGACCTTCGGACTACGCCGAGACGCCGCGTCCCTTCGTGGTCGCGCCCAACGGACAACGCGCCACGGAAGGACAAACCTCTGATCGCGTGCCCATCGTCATTCGCTCCATCGGCGATCTCCGCTGCCGTCGCAGCCCGAAGTCGTCGTACAACGCGGCCTTTTGGGATCGGGAGGCTGAAGCAAAATAGCCGGGCTCTTGAATTGTCCACCTCACGCGGGATAACCTGACCGCGGAGGTTGCGGTGCTAGCCCGGCTCTTGTCCTCAATCGCCGCCGACCCCAAAAGCCCGGCTGCAAATCAAGCGGTTCCCGTCGCTGCAACGCCTCCTCGAAAACAAGCGGCAGCAGCCGGGCTGAAGCAAAATAGCCCGGAACCTGCTGGGAGATTACGGCGAGATTGGTGTCAGGTTGGCGATCAACGCGCTGTAGACCAAGGCTCCGATCACCGCCCCGATGATCGGTCCGACCACTGGAATCCAAGCGTACGACCAATCGGAGTCGCCTTTGCCGGGAATGGGGAGCAAGGCGTGGGCGATCCGAGGCGCGAGGTCTCGAGCGGGGTTGATGGCATAGCCGGTGGGCCCGCCCAGTGAAAGGCCGATCGAGAAGACGAGAATTCCGACCGCATAGGGGCCCACACCGCCCGCCAGGCCGTTGTTGGCGTTGCCGATCCCCAGCACGCCGATCAACAAGGCAGCGGTGCCGATGATCTCGCAGATCAAGTTGCCGGTTGAATGTCGGATGGCGGGTCCCGTGCAGAAGACGGCCAGCTTGCCTGCGGGATCCGTCGTCGGGGCCCAGTGAGGCAGGTAGGCCAGGAAGACCAGCACAGCGCCAAGGAAAGCACCGATGAACTGTCCTGCAAGATAGACCGGCGCCTGACTTACGGGCAAGTCGCCCGTGACGAGCAATCCGACCGTTACGGCCGGGTTGATGTGGGCCCCGCTCGCCCAGCCGGCCACATAGACCGCCACGGCCACGGCAAAGCCCCAACCGGCCGTGATCACGATCCAACCTGAGTCGTTGCCCTTCGTCTTCGCCAGGACTACATTGGCCACGACGCCGTCGCCCAGAAGAATCAGCATCATGGTGCCGATCAGTTCCCCGAGGAAGATGTTCATGTGGATTCTCCTGGCATTTCCCGAAAACCTGCGGGTAGAATAAGTATTCACTTGCCGCAATACGCAGTTGCGACCGACGCGAATCTAACGATTTCGTCGCGCCTTGGCAAGCAACTCCCTCCCCAGTGAGCGAGGGGAAGGGCCGACGGCGATAGAATGGAGCGTGTTGTTCCTCTTACTCGACCCAGGAAAAAAATCCCATGTCTACCGACGACTCGCCTACGATCAAGCTGGACCAGTTTCTGAAGTTGACCGACCTGGTCGGCACCGGCGGTCAGGCCAAGGCCGTGATCCAAGGGGGCGAGGTCAAGGTCAACGGCGAGGTGGAGACCCGCCGGGGTCGGAAGTTGAAGGCGGGCGACGTGGTCGAGTTCGACGGGGAGTCGTTTGACGTGGAGGGGGAGTAGGAGGCGTCTTGAAATGCTCGCGACTTGTCGCCCCTTTCCTTTCGCAGCGATTACGAGGAAGCGGCCGGCTCCGGGTCGTCACATTCGACCTGGGAGCAGATCAGGCCTTGCTGCTTGAGAAATTGCTCGATTCGTGCTCGGTCCCGATCGGGCACGATGACAAGGATGGTTTGATAGCGGAGGCTGGAGAGAACGAGGGTATCGGGGAAGTAGTGGTTCCAGCCAAAAGTGCGAAAGTGGCAGTAGGGCTGGAAGCGTATGCTGCGGTCGATTACACCCTTTTCCGCCAACTCGACAAGCCCCGCGCCAACGCCCCACCAGCAATTGGTCACGAGCCATGCGGTGATCCATGCCATCCAGGCGAAGCTGAACCATTGAGACAGATCTCTTTTCGGCAGAGAATGCTCAGCGTGCCGTGCTTCGTAAATTCCGTTGTAGAAGACTGCGATCAGGAATCCCACGAGCAGGACGAGATAGAGCACGCGAGCGTAGCGGCTTCCCTGGGTAACCGCGCGGAGGATCACTTCGCCGGCCAGGCGTTCCGCCCGCCGGCGCATCACGAGATGGTAGGCCCCAAAGGCAACGGTCATGAGGGCAATGATCACGGCATTGCCGGCGAAATACAGTTGAGAGTTCGACCCCAGGCTGCGGATGAAAGGGCCTATTGCGGCGGCCACAACCGCGACGACCACCATGGCCGCGAGGAGGTGGCGGATGGTGAATTGGGTGCTGGAGGGCATGTACGGGGCCTTTCCCTCACAGTGAATCGTATTTCGAGGATGAGTGGTTCGGTGCGACTGCGGGCGGCACGCCCTTCTCCGAAAGCGTTCGCCCCAGGCGTGCCCGATCTTGCCGGGCCACGTAGACATTTCGAGGCCGCTTGGATCGGCGGATCTGCTCGGTCACAATCAGGACGGCTGGACTTTTCGGGCTGGGCCGATAGGACGTGAGAGCCGTCCAGGGGCGGAACCGGACACCTCGCTGGATCAGGCCATTCTGGCAGATCTCGGTCACGTAAGGGGTTGTTTGCCACCACCAATAGAAGAAGAACCTCGTTGCCTGCAATGCACTGCCGACGATGGCAATTCCGAAGACCAGGCCGCGGAAACAGAGAATTACTCCTGGCTCGGCTGCCAGGATTCCTATTCCCATGAAGGCAACGGTTCCCCACATGAGCGTTGGGACCAGCAGGGCCCAGCGTTCCGCCTTTTCCCCCGCGTCAGTCTGCCAAAGGCGCGGGCCGGCGAGCTGTTCCGCGCGATAACGCTGCCCGAGGCGCAGGGCAACGAAACACGCCACCACAGCCGCGAGGCATACGAAGAAGCCGCCGAGGCGAAATTGGACTTCGGGCGGCATTTCCCGGATCCACGGTCCGACAAGTGCCGACACGACCGCCACCATGACGGTGACGATCATCAGGGCGCGGATCGAGAATTGGCTGCTGGAAGACATGGGGTTCTGCCATTGCCGTGGAACCGGGGAACGCTCCAGCACATTCTAGCCAGTCCGGTATGGGCGTGGAAGCTCTGACGCTGTTACGCGGGGAGCCGCCGTAGATCATCCGCAACGGCAGATGGGGTGGTCAGTCCTCTGGTTGCTGACGCAACACCGACGATTTTGCGAACACGTCTCCGCCAATGGGGCACGCCTCGCGCAAAATCATCGGTGCCACCCGGGTGCGGGGCGCGGGATCAACCAAGGGCGTCTATTGGGATCGCCAGAACCTGGGATCGAAGAGGACGATGAGGACGAAGATCTCCAGTCGCCCCAGGAGCATGGCCCAGGTGAGGATGAACTTGCTCCAGCCATGGAAGTGGGCGTAGTTCTCCGATTCGCCCACGATGCCCAGGCCCGGGCCCACGCCGTTGAGGGTGGCGGCCAGGGCGCCGGCGCAGTCGACGAGCTTTTCGCGGGAGGAGTGGCCGGCGTCGGTCCAGGTGCGGTCGGGTTCGATCGCCACCAGGGCGAGCCAGAAGGTAATGAAGATCACGAGCACGGCGCCGAAGTAGACAAGCACGTCTTTTCGAAGTTCCGGCGCTTCGACCGACTTGCCGCCGATCCGCACATGGCGAACCACGTTGGGCCGGTAGACCCGCTCCGTTTCGAGGCGGAAGATCTTGAAGAACAAAAGATGGCGAATGACCTTGATGCTGCAGCTCGTGCTGCCGGCGCAACCGCCCACGAACATGAGCAGCAGGAGCAAAGCCCGTCCAAAATTATTCCAGCGATCGAAGTCGTGGGTCCCGAACCCGGTGTTGGTCTGGACGGAAACGACCTGGAACACGCCGTAGCGGAAGGCGTCCGTGAGATTGTCGAAATCGCCGGCCCAGAGCCCCGCTCCCATGACCAGGGTGGCCACCACGACGAGGATGGCCAGGTAGGCACGAAATTCTGCATCGGCAAAGAGTTTCTTCGGTTTCAGGATGACGAGGAAGTAAAGCAGAGTGAAGTTCGTGCAGGCGATGACCATGAACACGGTCAGCGTCATTTCGATGGAGAAGCTGCCGAAATGCTCGACGCTCTTGTTGTAGGTGCTGAACCCGCCCGTGGCGATCGTGCCGAAGGCGTGGCAAAGCGAGTCGAAAAGCGACATCTGCTGGACGAGCAGCAGGATGGTGAGAATCACCGTCAGTCCGATGAAGATGGCCGCGAAGGCCCAGGCGGTTCGTTGGGTGGTGGTATGGCTGGTCTCCTGGCTCGGGCCCGGCATCTCGGTGAGCATGAGGGCCTTGCCGGCCGAGCCCAGGCCGAGAATGGCCACGAAGAGCACCATGATTCCCAGTCCGCCGAGGAAGTGGGCTTCCGATCGCCAGAAGAGAACGGCACGGGGCACCAGTTCGGGGTCTTCCAGGTCGGCCAGTACGGTGGCGCCTGTACCGCTGAACCCCGAGGCCGATTCGAACAACCCGTCGGCTACCGACATGAGCAAGGGCTCGCCCGATTCGCTTCGGCCGTGGCAGGTTCTACTGAGCCAGAACGGCATGGCGCCCAGGACGGTGGCCAGCAGCCAGCTCAGCCCGACAACAGCAATCGCTTCGCGGCGGAAGAGGCGTCGGCCCTTGGAGCCTCGCCCCAAGTACAACAGCAGGCCGCCCACGAGCAGCGTGATCGCGATCGCCCCGGAGAATCCGAGGAAAGCCCGGCCATCGAAATGCTCTACCTCGTCAAACCAGGGAAGCGTCCACGGCAGGCTGAACGCCATCGCTGCCGCCAGTAGCAGGCAGATCAGTCCCAACAATCGGCAGATGAGCGGTCGGTCCATGGGAGGCGTTGAAAAAGGGGCTATCTCATTATGGCACACGATTGCGGGAAGGGACAACCTGAGAGGCGACTGCAACCCCCATCTCGGGTGTGCATTGCGGCCGATTTCTCCTTCTCACAGGCAAGCGAGCACATCTTTCGGGTCAACGTCGCCGACCAGTTCCACGTGCCCCAGACGCGAGGGGAGGATGAATCGCAATCGGCCGTGCTCGACTTTCTTGTCGTGCATCATGGTCTTGAGGATCTGGTCGGGGTCGATGTCCGGGGTCTTGGTGGGCAGTCCGACGGCGTCGAGCAGTTTCTGCTGGCGCTCGGTCAGTTCGGAATCGATTCGTCCGAGCCGCTCGGCCAGCCGGCTGGCGCACATCATGCCGATGGCCACGCCTTCGCCATGGAGGACTTCGCCGTAGCCGGCCAGGGCCTCGAAGGCATGGCCATAGGTATGCCCGTAGTTGAGCACGGCCCGCAGGCCGGTCGTTTCCCGCTCGTCCTGGCGGACCACGTCGGCCTTAAGGCGGCAGCACTGGGCGATCACGTCGCGGAGCAGGTCGTGGTCGCCGGCGTTGATCAGGCCGACGGAGTTTTCGAGTTGCTCGAAGAAAGCCGCGTCGAGGATCACGCCGTACTTGACCACTTCGGCCATCCCGGCGCGGTACTCGCGGGTGTCGAGCGTGTCGAGAGAGCGCGTGTCGATCAAGACGCCGATCGGCTGGAGGAAAGCGCCGACCATGTTCTTCGCCTTGGGCAGGTTGATTCCCACCTTGCCGCCCACGGAACTGTCAACCTGGGCCAACAGGCTCGTGGGGACCTGGAAGAAGCGGATGCCCCGAGCGAAGGTGGCGGCGATGAACCCGGCCAGATCGCCGACAACACCCCCGCCGACCGCCACCACGACGCTGCGCCGATCGGCGCCGCTTTCAAGAATCGCTTCCCAAAGGCCGGCGGCCATGTCGATCGACTTGGTCGGCTCGCCCGGCTCAAGGACGATCATGTCGACGTTGATATCCTGGGCGGCGAGACTTTCGGCCACGTTGTGGGCGTGGGGATCCTGCACGTTCGTGTCGGTGAGCACGACCGCATGGGTGACCCGGTCCTGCTGCGACAGGAACTCGCCCGCCTGGACGAGGTTGTTTTCTCCGATACGGATCTCGTAGCTCCGCTCGGCCAGTTCCACCCGAACGATTTCGTTTGCTTCACTCACAGAATATGTCCTTGAGGCTGGAGGCTGGAGGACCAGGAGAACTGCGAAGTCGCGGGGACTGGTCCATTTTTCGGTCAGTACGGTGTTTTGGCGAACCCTGCGCCGCCCGAAAACATGGACCTGTCCCCTTCCTTCATGACTTTGCAGTTCTCCTGGCTGAAGGACGGTAGAACGAGGACTCTCGGCGTTTCGGAGCGGCTCTCGTTGGCGATTGATCTCGCATCAAAGCCTCCAGCCTATAGTCTAAAGTCTCTCGACGTCCGCCTGGGTCACAGTGATGGTGCGGCAGAAGCCGGAGTGGAGCCGCACGTACTGCAACTCGGCCGCCGCGGAGGCGCCCTTATGGAGCGATGTTTCGATCCGGGTCTTCTCTTCGTCCGACAGGTTGGCCAGGTCGTCCGGCCAGATCGTCTTCTGTTCGATCACCAGGGCATCGCGATAGGGATCAAAGGGTTCGCCCATGAGACCTCTCCGAAACAAGCGGGGGCAGACAGATTGAAAGGCTGCGTGATTTGGGAAAAGGCCATTATACGCCCCACCGCACAGGTTTGTCAGGGCCGTGCGGGGGGGGGCCAGGAGAACTGCGAAGTCACGAAGGAAGGGGACAGCCCCCATTATTGCAGCGAAAACGCGTGTTGGCGGCGTCACGTCCACCGCACTACGAAAATCGGGACAGCCCCCCATGGACGGATAATGGATGGAAAAAGGCCGGTTTCGGGCAACGAAATACCGAGCGAGCCTCTTTTTGATCGGGGGAGGAAGGCCACAAAGAAACGCGAGAACACACGCACCGGGATGAGGCCCGGTGCGTGTCAAGGAAGGCCTGGTCGAGTTCTGGAGGTGGCACGATCGAACGGCGGCAAGGATGCCGCCGCTCCGACTACGGAATCGCCACGTCGACGTCCTTGCCGAATTCCAGCCGGACGGGGCCGATCAGGCCGGACGGGACGAGGGCGTCTTTCGGCGAAAAGCCTTCAAAGGCCCGATACTTGTGGTCGGCACTGAAGAGCCGCACGTTGGAACTGGTTCGCCGCTGCTCGGGCGGCAGCATGGAGTCGCCGATCAGGCGGTTGACCCAGAGGTTCGCCACGACGATTTCGAGCTTGTTGTCTCCCTCTTGGGCGACGCCCGTCAGGTCGACGGACCAGGGGGCGGACCACACGATCCCCAAAGGTTTGCCGTTGAGGCGAACCTCGGCCACGTGACCGACCTTGCCCAGTTGGAGACGGATCTGGTGGGCGACCTGCCGCTTGGTGAGGGTGAGCGTCTTGGTGTAGGTGGCCGTGCCGGAGTAGTACTTGATCCCCTTGTCGAGATGCTCGTTCCAGGGGAGAAGCCCCTCGAAGATGGTCGAGGCAGGACCTCCCCATTCGGCCGAGAACTGCACGGTCCAGGGGCCGCCCACCGCCTCGACCGGGGGCAAGTCGATCCACGCCATGGCGATATCCTTGCCGTTGGCCGTTTTCAGGACGTGCTCATTTTCGTTCCAGATACGCACATTCACGCCGTCTTTCGCCGGGCCGAGGAACTGGACGCCACCATCCGGCAAGGCCGCCAAATGCTTGGGATTGGCCGGTTTGCGGAAGACGACGAACACCGAACCGCCCTCGGGCAGCGCCAGGGGTACGATGGTTCGGCCATCGTCGGTCTGGCGGAAGCAAACGGCGTCGCGAATCTCTCCCGTCTTGGGGCACCAGAGCTCAGGCTGCTTGCCTTGAACCCGGAACACGGCCTCGCCGGTTCCCGAGCCGGAGACGAAATAGATATCCATCTCGCCGGCACGGCGATGGGTGAATTCCTGGGGTCCTTCGAAGTCGGGGAGGATGCCTTCTTCCTCGACGACTTCGTCGAGCGCCTTGCCAGAGATCATCTTGCCTTTGCCGAAGGCGACGGAACCTTCCTGGGCCCAGAGTTGCTCGGCGAGTTGGCGCACGTTGGCGTCGCACTCGGGATAGTCGTGCAGGCCCGGGGCATGGGTGGGACGGCGCGTGCCCAGGACCACGGTTGCCCCGGCCTTGGCCAGTTCGGCGATCCGGGCGAGCGTCTTGGGCGGAACCACTTCGTCTTCCAGGTCGACGGCCAGAATGCGGTACGACATTCCGTCGGGCAAGACGAGCTTGCCGTCCTTGACGGACATGCGTTCGAGGAGGACTTCGTCGTTGACGACGTCGTAGGTATGGCCCTTTCCGAGGACAAGCGAGGCGTCGCCAGTCCACTTCTCTCCGCGCCCCCAGTGCATGTAGAACTTGTCGCCCGTGTAGCAGCACACATCGGCCACAAAGAGTCCCTGGCGGAGCATGGTTTGGCAGCGGGCGAGGTAGTTGATGATCCCGCCGGCCTGCTCGAACCAGGTGATATTCGGATTGATGTGGGTGCCGGCAAAGTACTCGATACCGGGCTTGCCGAACTCGGGCGGCGAGCAACTGTAGGTATGCCAGATGAAGTGGTTCGCCCCGTCGACGAAGGCGGCGTCGGCGTCCTTCTTCAGCACGGCCGGATAGGCCGACCAGTGGGCCCGCATGTGGGTGAAGGCCTCGATGGCGGCAAGTTGCTTGCCGTAGACGTGGGCGGCCATAGCCGGTTGGCGGTTCATAGGCCGGCCGAGGTGCCAGAATTCGCCCTGGGGCATGTCGTTGCGGGCGAGAAAGGCCAATTGGTCGGCGTTCTTGAAGGCCGCCAACTTGCGATTCCAGGGGCCTCCCGACTCGGAGTGCCAATGGAGTCCCCGCTCGCGACAGGAGGCATGCAGTTGGCCGTAGAAGTTGTCGCGGAACATATCGCCAAGGGTCTTGTAGTAGTCGCGCAGGAACCGCTGGGAGACTTCCGTGCTCGTCACCGTCTTGCCCGCGAGAACGGGCAGATAGGGACGGGGGCTGTAGCCGCGGTACTGTTTGAATTGTTCTTCAAAGGCACCGGTCCAGGTGGGGGCGGCGCCTTCCCAGCTCACGCTGTAGAAGTGGGTCAGGGTCGTGCCGGCCGCCGGCCCGGCATCTTCGATCATGGCCTCTCCCATCCGATTGAAATGCCCGGCAACCGCCTTCGGGTCGAGCACGTCCACGTCGTATTCGTGGCCGGCCATGGTGCTCCTTGCAAAGCGGACAAGAGTCCAATTGCCTTCGGGGATTTTCCAAGTGAGCTGGCCCTGGGCGTCAATCTTCTCGGACAGATCGACTGCCTCGCTGACGGCGGGGGCGTCGTCGAGCTTGCGTTCAATCTCCTTCCAATTGGTGGAGAGTTCTTCGCCGATCGCTTCTTTCTCGGTCGCGGCGGCCTGGTCCGTCTTCAGGGCGAAGAGGGCCACGTTTTCGAAATAGCCGTCGCCGGACGGAGCCAGACGTATCTTCAGCTGCCCGGGACCGGCCACGCTGGCCGAGGTCCAGATGAGGCGTTTTGGGGCGTCGCCCTTCACCTCCCAAGGACCCTTAAGGGCACCGGCGCAACTACTCAGGTTGATGCTCACCTGCAGGCCCAGGCGGTGGGCCTCCGATAGGGCGAACCGCAGCATTTCGCGCCACTCGGGGCTCATGAATTCCGATCGCGGCGGTGGGGGCGGGCAGTGATCGTCGTGGTAGCCGCGGGCGTCGAACAGCAGAAGGCCGCCGAATCCCTTGGCCTTCATCTGCTCCAAATCGTGGGTGATGGTGGCCTTGTCCACGTTTCCGTTGATCCACCACCAGTAGGCCCACGGCTTGTCGGCATCGCGGGGCGTGCGGAAACACTGCTGGAGGTCTCCGCTCGCGCTGGCCGGCTCGGAGGCTCGGGCGCGGGGCGAGATCAACAGTCCGGAAAACACGGCAATCGTCAGAACGGTCCGTATCATGCGGTTCATGGTCAAGGTCCTTTGGGTCAAAAGACGCCGGGTATGTCAAACAACCCGGTTGCCTCAAGCAGCCGGGCTCTTCTGGCTTGATTTCTCAGTTCGGTTGGTGACGTCGAAACAGTTTCCTTCTGTAGCCCGGCTTTTCGGGGCGCGACGGAAAAGCCCGGCTGCGGTTGGGGCGTCGCACGAGTCTGGATGTTCGTTTGCTTTGGTTACGTTCAGCAGCCGGGCTGTCTCGGGCGGCCTAGTAGATCAGTACTCCCCACTTCGCCATCGTAATCTTCTCACCCGCTCGCACCTTCTTCTGGAAGGTCGTGCAGATGTTTGCGTTCGTGCCGAAGAGTCGAAACTCCGGCTGGGCCACTTTCTCGAAACCCTGCTCGCCGAGCTGGGTGGCCACGCTGTCCTTGTTCCGGTTCGGCAACGGCGTAATGGCAAACACGATTCCGTCCGTGGTCACTTCAACCACGGTCCCGTCAATCGAGGCCCGGATGAACTTCTTTGCCTTGAACAAGGCGGGCAGATTCTCCACCACGTAGGTGCGGTCGGTGAACAGCTTGGCGCCGCTGTCAAATGCCTCAGCAGTCTCCCCTTCGTGGACGGGTTTCAGTTCGGCGCCCTTGCTCGCGAGCGGCTTGGCCCCGTCGCTGTGGGCTTCGAGTTTCACTTCGCCCCCGGTCTTCTTCGGGTTCACGCCGGTTGCCTGGTTGATCAGGATGCGTTGGCGAACTTTGCCCGAAACGTCCTTGCCGGCCAGGATGTCGTCTTCGGTGAAGACGGCCATGTGGATCGTCTTGGCGCCGAGGCGGTCGAAGTCGTAAATGATGTAGATTCGTCCGTCGTCGCCCTGGGCGCCGTCGGGATAGGACACGCCCGAACGTTCGTCGAGCATCAGCCCGCCCTGCCAGGTCTTGCCGTCATCCTTGGAGAGAAAGGCGGTCAGGTGCGAACGGCCCGTCCGCTTGTCGAGGGGGCCGTGCTTGACGAGGAGCAGGTTTCCGGAGGCGAGGCGGCGGATGAAGAAGCGGGCGGCCGTGTGGGGCACGTCCGAAGGCGCCACGTCGCTCCAAGTGTGCCCACCGTCGGTCGACGTGCTCGTGCCGATGCCGTAGCGAGTCCGCACCCACTGCCACAGGCTGCCGTCCTTGCGTTGGACGATCATGGGCTCGTCGCAGTTGCGGTCCTTCTCTTCCAAAACGGTGGCCGTGCCTCGGAGCGACCAGGTTTTTCCCTCGTCGGTTGAAGCCATCACCCGGCAACTTCCTCGGCGGAACCAGATGGCGGTGGGTAAGAGCCAGGTGCCGTCGTCGAGCACCGTGGGCTTGCACATCATGATTCCTTCGCAGACGAGGGTCGGCTTCGACCACTTGGGATTCTCGTCGTCGGGATTGTCGGTCGTCATGGCCATCAGGTAGGGGGTCGTCCGACTGCGCTGGGCCCAGAAGAGCCAGAGTTTGCCGTTGGGATCGAGCCATGGGCAAGGATCGAACGCGCGGACCGGACCGTCGCCGTCGGGATCAATGACGAACTTGAGATCGGACCAGCTTTTGCCGTCATCCCCACTGGTCACCATCATGATGTAGTTGTGCAGGTCCTCCGTTACGCCGCCGCCGTACCACGTGGCCCAGAGGCGTCCGCCCGGCGATCGTTCGAGGCTCGGGATGCCCTGGAACATGCGAGCGGAGTCGGCGTACTTCGCGTCGGGAAAGAAATTGACGACGGGCGTGATCGATCCCAGTTCGTCGAACTGGTCCGCGCAGAAACCATCGACGGAGAAGGTGAGGACGGCAAAAAGTGTCAGAGGTGCGATTCGAATCCAGGTCATGGTGTCGGCTCCAGGAGATGTTGCGCCGGCGGATTGCCTGATGCTACCGCTGGCGGATTCAGGTTTCCAGGCAAATCGGTCGGTTTTTGCGACAAGTGTCTGTCAATATGCGTCAGGAAAAACGGCGTCGGGCGAGGCTATGCTGAACAGGAGCGGAGGCAAGGCTGAAGACTGAAGGCCGAAGACCGAAGGACGGCGAAACGGGGGCTTTCGTTGCGTCGAAATCGGTTTTCCACAACAATCGACCTTGCATCAGAAACCTACAGCCTACAGTCTTCAGCCTCCAGCCCTTGCCCAGCATTTCAGGGAGTCCCCAGCTCCCGGAAGTCCCGTCTTTTTCACTTTGGTTCATTACTTGGGGCGGCGCCGGCGTTGGGCTTCGTCGGCTTCGGCGATGTGTTCGTCGCGGGTCTGCAACTCGAACTCTTTCATCACGTCGGCGATCTTCACGTCGGGCGAACGGCTTTCGAGAATCGTCCATTCCTCTTCATGGTAGGTTCGGATGCGGACCTTGCGGCCGTACTTGGCGCGGATCTCCGGAAAGCGGCGGCAGAAGGGCCACGTGTGGAGGAACGCCTTCTCCAGGTTGACCGGCGCGCAAACGAAGTTGTCGAAGTTGCCGGTTTCCGCAACGGCCGTGCCGTCGATGTCGCAGATCTTGGTCGTGCCCTTCCGGGTGCTGGAGACCACGCAGTAATGGTTTTGGGTTGCCTTGGCATTGACCATCGATCCGCCCGCGAAGGCCGAGGGCCAGAAGACGATCTCGGCGCCCTTGCGGCGGAGCATTTCCCAGCCGTCGTTCCATTCGATGTCGAAGCAGACCTGGGCGCCCACCTTGCCGAAGTCGGTTTCGAAGACGGGCGGGTCCAACGGGCCGGGCTCGATGCCATGCTCCATCTCGCCGACGGTGGGATGGATCTTGCGATACTCGCCCATGCACTTGCCCTGGCGGTCGATGAACACGGCCGAGTTGTAGAATCGGTCGGCCTCCCTCGTATAAACGGGACAGACCACGTAGCAGCCGTGCTTCTTCGCAAACTCGGCAAAGGGCTGGCAAATCGCCCCGATCGGTTCCTCGGCGATCTGGTCCAAGGACGGACGGTCTGTGTCGAGATTTACGAAGGGGAAGACCTCGGGCAGGCAGACGACGTCCGGTTGGAAAGGGACGACCGCTTCCATTCTCCTGAGAATCGCCTTGATCATGCCCTGGTAGTTGGAGGCGTGCATCCTGTCCTGGGCGATGCTCGCCACCCAGACCTCCCGAGGCAAGCGAGTAGATCTGTCGCGGGCCGGCTGTTGCTCTCCGGCCGCTGACTCTGAAATTCCCTGGGCGAGCACTCCGAGGCCAGCGCCGAGTGTGGCCGTCTGGAGGAACTTCCTACGCGTCGATTGTGATTTGGCGGACCCCATAGCATCTCTCCCGTGGCCAGAAAAGGAACCGAGGCCGATTCTACCATCCGGGAGATTGCGATGCACCCTTTTCTCAGAACCCCAGCACTTGCTGAGCATTGCCGCAGAAGATCGCCTCGACATCGTCGGCGCCGAGGGACAACGCCTCGCAGGCCGATTTGAGGGCCCGGAGGGCTTCGTACATGTAGAGCGTGTACGCGGCCTCGACCTCGGGCGGCTCGCGATCCTGGTTGAAATGGAAGGGATAACTCGTGCGGTTGATGTACGTGGTTCCCTTCCACTGGCGCCGACCGCGCATGTAGAAGATGGGGTTGTCGGTCCCGTAGAGGATGCGAGAGGGGCCGAGCGTTTCCAGGGCAAAGCGGTGAACATCCGGGTTGAGGACGGCCGAGTTGTCGAAATGGAGGCCATCGTCGTCGGCCAGTTGGGGCAGGGCCTCCTGGGCGTGGGGCAGCGTGTAGGAGCGCCCCAGGTGCGCGATGATCAGGCGAACCTGCGGGTACTGCCTGCGGATCTGCTTGATCTCGGCGATGTTCTCCGGATGCCCCAGGCGGGCCGCTTTGGGCACGTGGAGCACGACACACGCGCGGCGTTGCTGGAGCACCTCGAGTTGACGGTGGGGCAGGAACTCGAAGATGCTCGCTTCCAGGTACTTGTCCCGCGTGGCGGGATCCTGGTTGGGGATCATGGCATAGTAGGGTTTCAGGCCAAGCGCCCCGGACGCGTCCAATTGCTCGTTCAACTGGTCGGCAGTCCATTCAGGGCGGGAGACGAGCAAGTGCAGCCAGCGGCGTTTTGCCGCCTCTTCCTTCAGGCTAGCGTTGCTTCCTTCGATGTCGTAGTCCTGGCTCGGATGGCCGAAGGCAAGGCAGGAGAACTCGCGGCCGGGCAAGACGGTTTGGTAACATCGCTCGGCCTCCGCTGCCCCGATCGGTTCGCTCACCTCGTTCACCCAGTACTGACGGCGCATTTCTTCCGTCCGCTCCACGACCCGGAAGCGAGGTTCGTTCACGTGGGTGTGGGCGTCAAACACTCTCTTCGGTACCCAGTCTTCGAGGTGGCGCTGCCAGAACTCGCGATCGACATCGGTGTACTGCCAGACATGATGAAGGGGAGTGGGTTGCATGAAGAGGAGGATCCTAGGATTGGGTGAAGGCCGCGAGGTACTCTGCCAGAAGTTCGCGATACAGGCCGACGCCTGATCCGGGCGCAACGGTTCGTTGTGCGGGAGCGATCATCGAGGCCAAGGTTCGAGGGTCATGGTTCGGTTCGGTCAGGATGCGGGCAATGGTCGCCGCGCCGAAGGCGCTCACGTCGGGCAGAGCGAGGCACGTGACGGGGCGATTGGTTGTGTCGGCGAGGATCTGGGGGACAACGGAGCTGACGGCGGCCGGCCCGGACACGACGAGTCGGCTGACGGGGAGGCCGGCGGCGATGAGCCAGTTCAGGTGGCGAGCCAATTCGCAGGCCAGGCCTTCGACGACGGCGCGAAGCAGGTGGGCCTGGGTGTGACCCAGGGTGATTCCCGAAAAGCGTCCGCCGGGCGGCATGCTTCCCATGTTCCGGCCAGTATCCATCAGCAGGGGCCAGCAGCGAAGGCCGTCGGAGCCGGGAGAGATGCTTTCGAGGCACCGGTCCAGTTCTTCGCCACCGAGCCCGGCCTGGCCGGTGACTTCCAGCACCCACTGGACGGCCGAGCCGCCGTTGCTGAGCGACATCAGTTGGCCAAAAAGGCCCGGCAGCGGATGGGGGCAGACGAAGGTTCGCGGAACGACCGGCGCGGCCAGGTGGCCCATCGTGGCCAGTAGGACCCAGGCGGTGCCGGTGCCGACGAGCACGTCTCCTTCGCCGGTCACGCCGGCGCCGAGGGAGGCCGCGTACTGATCGTGGACGGCGGCGGAAACGGGAAGACCTTCCGGCAGGCCAATTCGCTCTGCCACAGGACCGAGCAACCGGCCGGCAGGTTCAGTTGCCGGGACCAGAGCGGGGAGCTTCTTGTCGTGAATGCTCAACCGTTCGAGCAATTCCGGATCGGCGTCGCCATGACGGGGATTCAGAAGCATGCCGATGGAGAGGCTCGTGAGATCGTGGGCGCGGCGTCCGCAGAGGCGGCCGACGACAAGATCGCCTACAAATCCGATTCCTGCGGTCTGTTTCAGAACTTCGGGCGAATCCTGCTGAAGGCGAAGCAATTGGCCGAGGGCCATGGAACTGAGGTTGTGGCCGATGTGTTCGACCAGCCACGGCTCGCCCATTTCTCGTTCAAACTTGCGATCGTAGGGGCGGCCACGGCCATCGAGCCAACTGATGACGGGGCCCTGGGGCTGGTCGTCTTGGTCGAGCAGTTGCAGCGCCCCGCCTTGGCTCGAAACGCCGATCGCTCGGATCTCCTCGGCGGCGACGCAGGCAACGGCCTCGCGGATGGCCCGGCAGGTGGCGTCCCAGATCTGGTCGATGTCTTGTTCGACGCCGCCGTCAGGTGTCGTGGTTCGCGTAACCGGCGCCGCCCCCTGGGCAACGATCGCACCGCCGGAATCGACCACGAGGGCCTTCACGTTGGTGGTGCCGAGATCGAGTCCGAGAAACAACATGACTACTTCGACGATCCTGCTTTCACATTGAGAAAAACGGCTAATGCTGCAATGAGTTCGGGGAAGAGGGAACAACCACAGAGGACACGGAGGACACAGAGGTAGAATTCGAGTTATGAACTCAAACTGAGCACGGAGTCAGTATAAGAGGTAAGGAATGGCCACAAAAAACACGAAAAGACAAGACGAGGGCTTTCAAGTATGCCCGACAGACTTCTTGTGTCTCTTTGGTCTTTTTGTGGCTATTTTGAGTATGGTGTTTTCAGTTTGAGTTATGAAGACAGATGCTTCGATGTCTTTCATGTTTTGCAGGAAGAGTCGGTCAAGTGGGCGAACATGCTCGATTTCTCCGCGACGTTCTTTCTGACTACCTTTTCGTCCTTTCTCCGTGGCCTCTGTGCCCTCTGTGGTGCTTAAACCTCGTATCCATGCATTTTCCGCGTTAAGCCTTCAGTCGTGCCCCCTGGTTTCTACACCTGTACGTAGTCTGCGTCTATGAGGCGGGCTAGGATTTCGAGCCGCCGGGTGGCGTTGCCGAAGCACAGGGCGTTGTGGTGGGGGCCACCCGCTTTCGCGTAGGTTGTGAGCCAGTCGCGCACGTCACCGCCGACACGGATCTTGAAATGGGGCACGGCCATCGATGGCAGTGGGCCGAAGTCGGCGATCTCCACGGGGCTGACGACCAGTCGCCAGCGGTGTTCCGGACCCAGGGTCAGGGCGCACAGCGTGGCCGGGCCGGGCTGAAGGCTCACGACCAGGGCCAGTTGGCGGCCGCGAATCCTTGCGATGGGAGCGGGGCGGGCAACGAGAGGAACCTTGCGATCCGTGCGGGCCATGGCGGGGTTGCATTCGCCCATGTGGCTCATGAACAGCCCATCGCCGGCGAAATCGGTGGTGAAAATCTCGCTGAATGTTGCCGGAGACTGGACCTGTCCGAGCAGCCAAGTGCCGGTGGCCCCGATCAGATCGCCTTCGCCGCCGAACCCGACGCCCTCGGCCATCAGGCGGCTGATGCCCACGAAGGGAATGGTCTCCGTTCGCTCGTCTTCGCCCAGGGCCTGGAACTGGTAGCTCAACGCATCGAGCTTGTGTTCTTCGACCATCGATCGCAGGGCCAACTCGGCTCGGGCCGTTATGCCCAAATCCTTGCCGGTCAGATCGTCGGCCAGATCGTAGGTTTGGCGGTATTCGGCCACAAGCGATGCAACTTGTTCCCCATCGGCCGAGGCCGCCCGGAGATTGAAATCTTCCACGGAGAGCATCTGCCAGTGGCAGCCGAGCGTGGCGGCCAGGTGAGTCGTGTCCAGGCCCAGGTCGCCCATGCCGGCGAAGGGGTAGCCCATGAGGCCGAGCCGGACGCGACGCAACCGGCTTGCGGCCGCGGCCGCCACAAACATGTCTGCTAGTTCGCCGAGCGCATCGGCGTCGCTTAGGTGGGACGTGACATATTCGAAGGGCACGCCGCTTCGCAGCAGAACGTTGCCCAGGTCCTGCGTGCCGTGAACGCCGTGGTTGGCGAGCATCTTCGCCCCGTCGAAGGTGTCGTCGACCGCGTGCAGCTCCTGGGTGTTCCATACGATGATGGGCAGTTGTGTCTGCTTGAGGGCCGGGAGGGCGAGCTGGCTTGGCGAGTAGCTCAGGCACATGACGAGCAGGGCGTCGACGCCTTCGTGCTCCAAATCGCGGACGGCCTGGTCGATATCCTCGCGGCGATAGACCGCCTGCCCAAAGCGGACGTCGGCGATCGTCGAGAGGGCCGGCAGCACGCTCTGACGGACCCAGTCTTCGCGTCCGGTCCGCAACTGGGGAGCGAGGGATTCGTAGAGTTCGAGCGTGAGGGCCACGAGGCCGATCCGCGGCTTCGGCAATTGAGCGTTCATCGAGGCGCCTTACTGGAGGCCATGTTCCCGGACGGCGTCGTCCACCGCCTTGTTATGTTTCACAACGTCGCACAGGGCTGCCTGGAAGTCAAAGGGGCTGGGCACCTGGATGGCGTTTCGGCCGAAAACGACGCCACCCGCCCCGGCAGCCACTTCGCGGGCGGCCAGTTCGAGGGCCTCACGCTGGGTCGGCAGTTTCTCCGCGCCCAGGCCGAATACCGGCACGGGGCAACTGGAGGTGACGGCGGCGAAGTCGCGGGTGCAGAAGGTCTTGATCGCGTCGGCCCCCAGTTCGGCAACGATGCGGCTGCCGAGAAGGACTTTTTCATGCATCTCGTCCGGTGTGAGCTTGTCGCACTGGTTGGGAAAGTACTCACCGATCACGGGGATGCCCAGGCGGTGGCAGTCGTTGGTCAGCTCTGAAAAGACCCGCACGTTTTCAGCGTCGCGCTCTTCACAGCCAGTCTCAAGGGTGAGCGACACGAGGGCGATATCCATGCCTTCGCGAAGGGCGGCCTCGGCGTCGAAGCCCACGACGCTCTTCGCCTTCGTGTACCCGAGGCCGAAGCAGTAGGTCGTGTTCCAGTTGAGTCGCAGCACGGCCAGGGGACGCTTGGATCCTGCGAAGAGGCCGGCGCACCGACGGAGCATGCCGGGGCTCAGGAGCACGGCGTCGACCAGGGGATTGATTTTGTCGACCGTTTCCGGCAGGCGTTCCATGCCGGGGATCGGGCCGTCGAACAGTCCGTGGTCTGCCGCGATAATCACGGCCCGGCCGTCCCCCATCAGGCGTTTCAGCCGAATTGCTCTGCCGTCCAGGTCCACTGTGTATCTCCCTGTGTGTTCAAGAATCTTCACTTGACGGCCATTTATGGTCGTTGCCCGTACTAGGCCCGTCGTTTACGGCGGGTCGCCTAGACCCAGCCCGGATTATTCATGGGTGGCACGCCCATCGCTCGCGCTCTGAGCGTGCCACCCACCGTTTTGTTCAAACTGAACACATACTATCGACACGCATTTCGGTTGTCAAACACGAAATCGCCAGGCAGACGCTGAAAACGGGTAGTTTTTTAAGTTGACAGGCTGTTCAATTCTGTTCATACTCTCGGGAAATGATCAACTCCGTGTGCCGTTGAGCCGAACAGTATGAATCAGGAAGCCCGTCGCAGTCAGATCCGCAAGCTCGTGGCCACCCATGGCGAATGCTCTGTCGAGCAGCTCGCCACCGAGCTGGGCGTGAGCGGCATGACGGTGCGGCGAGACCTGCAGGCCTTGAGCGATGAAGGACGAGTGATCCGCACCCACGGGGGCGCCACGCTGGGAGAACGGGCGACCTTTGAGTTTGCTTTCCTGGACCGGGTCAACAAGAACCGCGACGCGAAGACGGCGATCGCCCGGGCCGCGGCAGACCTGATCGGCGACAGCCCAACTGTGATGCTCGACGGCAGCACTTCCACCTTGGCCATTGCAAGGCAACTTCGCGGCAAGACCGGCCTGACGGTGATCACCACGTCGCTGCCCGCAGCGGCGGAGCTTCAGCATGAGCCGGGGGTTGATGTCCTGCTCACGGGCGGCTATGTCCGCTCGGCCTCGCCGGATCTGACGGGTTCCCTGGCCGAGGCGAACTTGGGTCTGCTTCGCGCCGACGTGGCCTTCCTGGGGGCCGACGCCGTCGACAACCGAGGAAACGTTTTCACGAATCCGCCCGACAATTCCGCCGTGTTGCTGAAGATGATCGCTTCGGCGCAGCGTGTCTATGTCGTAGCCGACCACACAAAACTCGACCGTAATGCCCTGCGATGCTTCGGGTGCCTGGCTGATTGGGCCGGCCTGATCACCGACGAGGCTTCGGATCCGGATTTCATCGCGCAGTTGCGGGAGTTGGGAATTGACGTGATTGTGGCGCCTTCAGAGTGAAAGACTGGCCATGCCGGGTAGCGTATCATTTTCACTGCACTTCTGGGACTACTTCGCGTTCTTCGCGTTTTTCCTGATGCTGTCGGCCGTGGGTTATTGGGCCGGTCGCAAAGAGAGGGGCGGGGCGACCGACTATTTCCTGGCCGGAAAGCGGCTTCCCTGGTACGTGGTGGGCGGCTCCTTCATCGCCTCGAACATCAGCACCGAACACTTCATTGGCATGATCGGTGTGGCCGTGGTCTATGGCATCTGCGTGGCCATGTCGGAATGGTCCAACGTCCATTCGTTCACGCTCCTGATCTGGTTCTTTATTCCCTTCCTGCTCGCCTCCCAGGTCTTCACCACTCCGGAGTTCCTGGAAAAGCGATTCAGCCCGGTTCTGCGGCAGTTCTTCGCCCTGGTGACCATCGTCAGCAACGTGATTGCCTTCCTGGCGGCCGTGCTTTACGGCGGGGCCCTGGCGATCCAGAAGCTGTTCGAATCGGAACTCACTCGCCTGACGGATCTGCTGCCGGGCACGTCCACGATGGCCCCCGGCGATCTCCAGCAACTTCAACTCTGGATCTCCATCGTCGTTCTCGGCATCGTAGCCGGAATCTGGGCCATTTATGGAGGCCTGTCGTCGGTGGCCTGGACGGATTTGTTCACCGTAACCGTCATGGTTGCCGGCGGAATCACCGTCACGCTCCTCGGGCTTCATGTTCTGGCGGGAGAAGACGGGACGCTGGTCGACGGCGTTGCCACCATGATCGAGCGGAACCAGGCGCTCGAAGGGCCGTGGCGAGAAGCCGTCGAGAGCAATCTGGGCGAACTAGCCAAGGCCAACCATTACAACCGGCTGAGCGTGGTCCAACCGGCCAGCCATCCGACCCATCCCTGGCCGTCGCTGATCTTCGGCGTCTTCTCGGTGAGCATCTGGTACAACGTTCTCAACCAGTTCATGATCCAACGGGTTCTGGGGGCCAAGAACAGCTATCACGCCCGGATGGGGATCATCTTCGCCGGTTTCCTCAAGGTGCTCATGCCGGCGATCGTGGTCGTGCCTGGCCTGGTCGTGTTCGCCATGCACCCGGAAATTCTCATGATCGAACCCTGGAAGGACGTCAAACCGGCGGCCGACCAGGCCTACGTCCATCTGATCCAGACCCTGGTTCCCATCGGGCTCCGCGGCCTGTTCCTGGCGGCCCTGTTCGGCGCCATTCAGTCCACGGTTAATTCTGTCCTCAATTCCACGGCCACGATCTTCACCCTCGATATCTACAAGCGGTGGATGGTTCGGGACGCCACCGACCAGCACTTGGTCCGAGTTGGCATCGTCTCCTCGGGCGTGGTCCTGGCAATCGCCATTGTCCTCGGCGGCTTCATCGGCCGGATCGGCGGAAACCTGTTCGTCTACATCCAGTCGCTCTACGCGTTCTTCGCGCCGCCCTTCTCGGCCGTCTTCCTGCTTGGAATCCTCTGGAAGCGAATCAACGCCAACGGGGCCGTGACTGCCGTCTTCCTGGGATTCGTGTTCGGGATCCTCATGAAGGCCTACGTCCAGTTCGACGCAGTCATCGGTGAGACGATGGGTTGGTTTCCTCTCCACCCAACCTGGCTGGAGCCCTACAGCAATCAATCGGCGATCAACTGGGCCTTCTGCACGGTGGTGTGCATCGCCGTGAGCCTGCTTACGGCGCCGCCCCTTCCCGAGCAGGTCACCGATCAACTTACCTTCAACTGGCGGAAGATGAATATCTTCAGCGATCTGGGCGACCACTGGTACACGAGCGTCGTCACCTGGTGGCTTCTGTTCGTACTGCTGGTTGCCGGCCTGTTCGTGGTGTTCTCCGGATTCGTTATTCCGACCGCGGGGATGCCTTAAGGCAAGCAGGTCCCGGGCGCCGCACGGGACCTTGAAAAACCATGTATGAAGCCATCGAGGTTCCGGGCGGCGTCGGAACCTACTGCGAAAACGAACCCCAACATACCGCCATGTCGACCATGACCTCATCGACCCTCGAGTGGGCCAAAACGGACCTGACCCAATATCCCGCAATCACCGTGCCGCCGCCGGGCCCCGCTTCCAACGACTATCACCAGCGATGCACCAAGTACTTCAAGGGCTTGAGCGGCCAGGTGAAGCTGTTCCCCGTGGCCTTCGAGTCGGGCGAAGCCTGCACGCTCGTCGACGTGGACGGCAACCGCTACATCGACTTCTCCTCCGGCATCTACGTGACGACCCTCGGCCATTGCCACCCGAAGATCAGCGAGGCAGTGGCCAAATATGCGGGCCAGCTCATGAACGCCCACGACTTCACCACGCCCATCAAGACCCGGCTCGTGGAGAAGCTGGCGGAAGTACTGCCCGGCGATCTTTCCGGGTTCCAGTTCTACGACGCGGGGACCGCGGCCGTGGAAGCAGGCATGCGAGTGCTCCGGGCCGCCAGCGGACGCAACGAGATGATCAGTTGCTTCTACGACTTCCACGGGAAGACGTACGGCTCCGTGTCGCTGGCGCAGATTCGCTCCCAGGTCTACGGTCGGGTTCGCGCACCGGGATCGCACATGGTGCCCCGCCCCGACACCTATCGGCCTGAATGGACGAAGGAAGACGGCACGATCGACACGGATCGCTACATCGCCTTCTACGACCAGTACATCGACCGGGCCACTGTGGGCGACGTGGCCGGTTTCGTCCTGGAGCCGATCCAGGGCTGGGGCGGGTCGATCATGCCGCCCGATGATTTCTTCCCCAAGCTGCGGAAATACTGCGACGAAAACGGCATCCTGCTCATGGCCGACGAGGTGCTTACCGGCTGGGGGCGGACGGGCAAGTGGCTGTGCCTGGAGCATTGGGACGTCCTGCCGGACGTGGTCAGCCTCGGCAAAGGCTTCGGAAACGGGTTCCCGGTCACCTGCGTTGCCGTACGCGAAGCTCACAAGGAGAGCTTTGAGAAAATCTCCGCCTCCAGCAGCTACGGCGGCAACCCCATGGCCTGCGCCGCCGCCCTGGCGAGCACCGAGGTGATCCAGGAGGAGAATCTGCTTGATTATTGCCTCGCGCTCGGGGAACATTGCACGAAGATCCTGGAGGAGATGAAAGAGCGGCACCCGATCATCGGCGACGTGCGCTGCAAGGGAGCCCTGATGGGGATCGAGCTGGTCAAGGATCGGCAAACCAAGGAGCCCTTCACGGAGGCGGGCGAATTCGTCTACAAGCACGCGTTCCGCAACGGCCTGGCCTGGATCCCGGCCGGCCACATCCTGCGGATGAGCCCTCCTATCGTCATGGACTTCGACACGGCCGCCAAGGGCCTGGAGATTATCGAAGAAGCGATCGGAGCCGCGGAGAAGGCTTTGATGTGAATTATTTCAGTCCCGAAGAGACGACCCTAAACCAGCCCAGGGTGGAGCGACGTGAGCGCAGCGAATGTCGCGCAACCCTGGGATCGGAAGGTTGATCATTGGCAAACCCCGAAGGGGTGGCCCTAAAATGAGGGAGAAATGAGGCCGAGATCGTTGGCCCGGACGATTGGTGTGTGTTGTTCCGCAACGCGGACGCATTTGTTAGGGCCGCCCCGTTGGGGCTGATTGATGTTGGTTGGGTTGCGTACCCAGGGTTACGCAATGCTCGCGGCGCTCGCATTGCTCCACCCTGGGCTGGCTTAGGGCTGTGCCTTCGGCACGGTTCTTGGTCGACGCGTTGCCAAGAACGGTTGGGCTTTGTGTTTCAGTCCCGAAGGGACAGCCCTATGTCAGCCCAGGGTGGAGTGGCGTGAGCGAAGCGAACGACGCGCAACCCTGGGATTGTGAGATTATTCACTGGTGAACCCCGAAGGGGTGGCCCTAGAATGAAGGTGAAGCGATGTCACAATCCTTGGCCCGGGTGATTGTCCATATCGTTTACAGCACCAAACAACGGCAACCATGGCTTCGCGATCCCGCTGTTCGAGACGAGTTGTATGCCTATACCGCCACGATCCTCAAGAACGAGGCCGATTCGCCGGCCCTCTTGATCAATGGCGTGGAAGATCACTTACATGCCCTGTGCCTGCTGTCGCGCAAGTTTGCCATCATGGACGTGATCAAAAAGGCGAAGACGGAAACGGCGAAGTGGATCAAGAAACACGGAGCGACATACAACGGTTTCCAATGGCAGGCGGGCTACGGCGTCTTCTCGGTAAGCCAGTCAAACATGGAGCAAGTCAAGAATTACATTGCTAACCAAGAGGAGCATCACAAGCGTATGTCGTTTCAGGACGAGTTCCGGGAAACATGCCGAAGACATGGAATTATGATTGATGAACGATATGTTTGGGATTGAAAGAGTGTGTTTTCCAGTTCCGAAGGGGTGTCCCAAGATAATGACGGAGGCACACCGCAATTATTGGAATGGACAGTTGTCCGTATTGTCCAAAAAACCGAAGCCGATAACGGAGGCCCAGTGGTTAGGGCCGCCCCTTCGGGGCTGATTTATGTTGGTTGGGTCGCGTACCCAGGGTTGCGCAACGCTCGCGGCGCTCGCCTTGCTCCACCCTGGGCTGACATAGGGCTGTGCCTTCGGCACGGTTGTTGGTTCAACCCGTTGTCAGAAAGCGAAGGTTGAACGTTGTGTTAGGTTAGTCCCGAAGGGACGCCCCTAAATCAGCCCAGGGTGGAGCGACGTGAGCGAGGCGAATGTCGCGCAACCCTGGGATTGTCGCATTATTTAGCACGAAACCCCGAAGGGGTGGCCTTAATATTCACAAGGAGACCATCATGGAAAATCCCACCTCACGACGATCTTTCCTGCAAACGGTTGGCGCCGGCGCTGCTGCTTTGGGGCTGACTGGGACTACCCTGGCCCAGGAGAAGGCGATTCAGGGTTTTGACGACAAGCCCGTGGAGCCGAAACCGACCAGGGAGTGGCAGCCGATCTCGGATCGCAAGATCCGCGTGGGGATCGTCGGCTACGGGGCCTGCAAGTTTGGAGCCGCCTTCAGCTTCCAGGACCATCCGAACGTGGAGGTTGCCGCCGTCAGCGACCTGTTCCCCGATCGCTGCGCCGGCTTGGCCAAGGCCTGCCGTTGCGAGAAGACCTATCCGTCGCTGGAGGAACTGATCAAGGATGACAGCATCGAGGCGGTGTTCGTGGCCACCGACGCCCCGAGCCACGCTCGCCACTGCATCGACGTGCTCAAGCACGGCAAGCACGTGGCGTGCGCCGTTCCCGCCGTATTCGGATCGCTGGAAGACGCCGACAAGCTGTTTGAAGCGGTCAAGGCCGCCGCAGGCCTGAACTACATGATGTTCGAGACCTCCTACTTCCGGCCCGACTGCTACGCCATGCGGACCATCTACAACGCCGGCGGATTCGGCAAGCTCATTTACAGCGAGGGCGAGTACTTTCACTACAGTGTCGGTGGCGTCCCGTCCTACAAGAACTGGCGTGTCGGCGTGCCGCCGCAATGGTATCCGACCCATTCCAACGCCTACTACGTGGGCGTGACCGGCGGCAGTTTCACCGAGGTTTCCTGCATGGCCAAGCCCAGCCTCCTGGAACGTCTGCAGCCGGAAAACAACGTCTACAAGAACGCCTTCGGCACGGAGATCTCGCTCCTGCGAACCAGCGATGGCGGCATGGCCCGCATGGGCGTGAGCTGGGATACGCCGGGCGACAGCGGCGAGCGGGGCCGGATCCGCGGCCAGCGGGGCTCGTTCTACGGACAATACCAGGGGCAGGAGAAGAAGCTCCCCGACGTGACCCCCGTGCCACTTCCGCCGGGCGTCAACGCGGGCGGCCATGGCGGATCGCACGGGCGACTGATGAACGACTTCGTTCACTCGATCCTCCAGACTCGCAAGCCATTGGTCGACGTCGCCCAGGCCCTCAACATGACGGTCGCCGGCGTCGTTTCCCACCTGTCGGCCCAGAAAGACGGGGAACTGATGAAGATCCCGCAGTACAGGATATAGTTGTTAGGGTTCAGGGTTCAGGAAGGAAGATGGCAGTCCGGAGCAAAGCGTCGTGAGCACAGCAAACAAAGCGCAAGCCCGGGACTGAGAGATTTTTCAATGGCTGATCCCGAAGCGGTTGCCCTAATACTCGCAAGGAGACCATCATGACTCACTCGACTACACGACGTTCGTTTCTTCATACGATTGGTCTCGGCGCCGCCACATTGGGGTTTGCCGGAACGACTCTTGGCCAGGAAAAGAAGATCCAAGGCTTCGATGACAAACCCGAAGAGCCCAAGCCTGCGAACGTATGGACCCCCGTCTCCGATCGCAAGATCCGAGTGGGAATCGTCGGGTACGGTCGCTGCCGTTTTGGCGCTTCTTTCAGTTTCCAGGATCATCCGAATGTCAAGGTGGCTGCGGTCAGCGACCTGTTCCCCGATCGCTGTGCCGCCCTGGCCAAGGCCTGTCGTTGCGAAAAAACCTATCCGTCGCTGGAGGAAATGCTCAAGGACGACAGCATCGAGGCCGTGTTCGTGGCGACGGACGCCCCCAGCCATGCCCGGCACTGCATCGACGTGCTCAAGCACGGCAAGCACGCGGCGTGCGCCGTGCCGGCCACCTTCGGTTCGCTTGAAGACGCCGACCGACTCTATGAAGCGGTCAAGAAGAGCGGCCTCAATTACATGATGTTCGAGACGTCCTACTTCCGCCCCGATTGCTACGCCATGCGGGAGATCTACAACGCCGGCGGCTTCGGCAAACTGATCTACTCAGAAGGCGAGTACTATCACTACGGCGTCAGCAAGATCGAATCGTACAAGAACTGGCGGGTCGGCTTGCCGCCTCAGTGGTATCCAACGCACTCGAACGCCTACCACATCGGTGTGACGGGCGGCAGCTTCACCGAAGTTTCGTGCATGGCCATGCCCAGCGTGAGCGAACTGCTTCAGCCACAAAACAACCGTTACAAGAACGGTTTTGGCACCGAGGTCGCCTTGCTCCGCACCAGCGATGGCGGAATGGCCCGCATGGCCGTCAGCTGGGACACACCGGGAGACGGCGGCGAGCGAGGCAGAATCCGTGGCCAGCGTGGCACCTTCTACGAGAAGTACGAAGGTCTCGAAAAGAAACTCCCCGACGTGACCCCGGCGCCGCTTCCGCCAGGAGTCAACGCGGGCGGCCACGGTGGATCCCACGGGCGGTTGATGAACGACTTCGTTCACTCGATCCTCCAGAACCGCAAGCCGCTGGTCGACGTCGCCCAGGCCCTCAACATGACGGTCGCCGGCGTCGTCTCCCACCTGTCGGCCCAGAAAGACGGGGAACTGATGAAAATCCCGCAGTACCGGATGTGGTAGTCAATTGATAGTTGACAATTGACAGTTGTCAGTCGCATGAATTCCAAGCCACGACTCCGAAGAGTTTTGCGATGCATCTGATAAAGACGGTGTTCACGTTGGTGCTGGTTGCGATTTCCGCATTGGCTGCGGGGTCCTTGGAGGCCGGCGACGGGTCGGCGGCCGAAGCCTTGAAGGCCGAGGTTGGCGAGCTGGGATGGATCGTTCTGGCGGCCCATCCGGCGGAGATCGACGGCGGCACGATCATTGAAAAGAAGGCCCAGCGGGGCCCGCTCGATCTGTACCTGGTGCGGCCGGACGGCAGCCGATTGAGAAACATCACCGGCACGGACCAGTTCCACGAATTCGGCGGACGGTTCTCGCCGGATGGCAAGCGGCTCCTCTATCGCCGCCTGCCGAAAGAGGCCGCGATCAATCATGACCTTTGGGGCGAGACGGGCGAGTTGGTCGTTGCCAGGGCGGACGGCTCCGAGCCGGTGGTTCAAGGCGAGGCCGGCGAGTTTCCCTGGGCGTCGTTCAACCCCGACGCGACGCAGATTGCTTGCTTCTTCAAGAAAGAGCAGGTCATTCGCATCTTCGATTTCGCCAGCAAAGCCCCGGTCAAGGAGATTCCTTCGCAGGGAGTTTTCCAGCAAGTGTTCTGGTCGCCGGACGGCAAACGGCTGGTGGGAACGGCCAACGTGGCGCGCAGGAACTGGAATGTGGTCAGCCTTGAAATCGCCACGGGAAAGATGACGCTGCTCACGCGGGCGCTCAACTGCACGCCCGACTGGTTCCAGGGCGACGCCCAACGGGTCATCTACTCCAACCGCAACCCGGCGTTGTTCCGGGGCGAGTACGACAACTACGGACTGACCATGCTGATGTGGGCCTCTGCTGACGGGAAGACACGGAAGCTGATCTACGGCAACGCGGGGCGACACTGCTACTTCGGTTGTACGTCGCCCGACGACAAGTACGTCGTCTTTTCGGACGACGCCCACGACGGCCTCGTGGTGGGAGAAATGCACGTGATTCGAATGGACGACACCCCGATCATTCCCGAGGGCATCAAGAAGATCCGTTTGCTGCACCCGGGCTGGAAGGAGGGACCCGTTCTGGACCTGAAATCGAGAGACAATGTCCCGCTTCGCGGCTTCGAACCGCATTGGACCTTTGCCAAGATTGGTGAATGAGACGCGTGTGCCTGAGAAGGAAACGATGAACGAAGCCTCTGGCAGCCCAATCCCGACCGACGCCGGCACGGATTCCAACAGCCGGCCCCAGCAAGGCGGGCCGAGCTGGATTCGCGGTGTTCTTGTCGTTGCGGCGGTGGCAGCCGCAATCGGGGCGCTGGCTCAGTGTGGCCGGGGGGGCACAGGGGAGGACCGGAACGTTACGACGCTCGGCCGGATCGAAGTCACGGCGCGGCTGGTCGACTGTCCCGATCCATTCCCCGATCTGGGAGCGTATCGCTACACCTATGTGGTGCCCTACGAGGTCCTCCGGGTGCATCGCCAGGACCCGGAGGGCAAGTACGTCTTGAAGCCGGGAGATCGGGTGTTTGTGGGACACTACCAGCCGCGATTGCCCCGTGACATGATCCGAGATGCCGATTGGGGTTCGTCGCCCCTGGGCGGCAACGTCACGGCCTTTGCCAAGGGCGACGTTCACCGGATGGCGCTCGATTACGAACTGGCCACGCTGGCGCCCAGCGGCGCGCTCGACTACTGCTTTCCACCGGAAACTAACCGCTTCTTCGCCGTTTGGACGAACCTGGCGCGACCGTAGCCTTCCGACACGCAACTGCTTCATGGTCTTTACTTCCCACATCTTCGTCTACTACTTTCTGCCGCTTTTGCTGCTGGTTTACTACAACCTGCCGCATCGCTGGCGGAATGCGTTCTTGACGTTGATGAGCTACGTGTTCTACGGATGGTGGGACCCACGGTTCACGATCCTGATGCTGGCAACGACGCTGGTCAACTACTGGTTCGGCAAGATGATTGCCGCGGCGGAAGCCCGTTCCGCGCAGCGGCGGTCGGCGCTGGTCGCAAGCGTGGTTTGTAGCCTGGGAGCGCTGGCGTTCTTCAAGTACTCGATGTTCTTCACCGACAGCGTCAATCGCCTGCTCGAGTTGGGCGGCGCCGAACTACTGCCGGTGCTGCAGGTGGCGCTGCCGATCGGCATCTCGTTCTACACGTTCCAATCGTTGAGCTACACGGTGGACGTTTACCGGGGCGACGCCCCGGCGGCGCGTTCCTTCATCGATTTCGCCTGCTTCGTCTCGATGTTTCCCCAGTTGATCGCCGGTCCGATCATCCGCTACCAGACCGTGGCCCAGCAGCTTGTCTTCCGCGAGCACACGTTGCCACGATTTTCGGCGGGCACGTCGCTTTTCATCCTCGGGTTCGCCAAGAAGATCCTGCTGGCCAATCCGATGGGCGAGGCGGCCGACGCGGTCTTTTCCGCGGCCGCGCCAGTGACGTGGGATGCCTGGTTCGGAATCGTGGCCTACGCGTTTCAGATCTACTTCGACTTTGCGGCCTATTCGGACATGGCGGTGGGGCTGGGACGAATGCTCGGCTTCGAGTTTCCCAAGAACTTCAATGCACCTTACCTGGCGGACAGCATCACCGACTTCTGGCGACGGTGGCACATCTCGCTCTCCACGTTCTTGCGTGACTACCTCTACATTCCCCTCGGCGGCAATCGTCGCGGATCGACGCGGACCTACGCCAACCTGGCAACCGTGATGGTGCTCGGCGGGCTGTGGCACGGCGCCAACTGGACCTTCCTCGTTTGGGGCGCCATGCACGGGAGCCTGCTGATGGGCGAACGATGGACCGGGAAGAACAGCCTTTATCGGGCCCTGCCCAAGGTCCTGCGAATTGCGATCACGTTCGTGTTGGTATTGATTACCTGGGTCTTCTTCCGCGCCGAGAATCTTGCAGCGGCCGGCGACTACCTGGCCGCCATGTTCGCGATTCACAAAGCCTCCGCCGGCAGCCTCCTGCTGGCCGCAGAGCTGTACACGACACGAAACCTGGTCGTGATGGCAATCTGTGTGATTCTGACGGTCCAGCCGCTCCAGGCCTTCGACTGGTCGCAAAGGCGTCTCAGCATGGCGGGAGCCGCTGCCATACTGGCCTTGTTCCTGTTGGCCCTGTCCGTGATGCCGACCCAGGCTTTCAACCCGTTTTTGTATTTTCAGTTCTAGGAGCCCCGTCGTGGCGTTCGGATCGAGATCCTCACAAGCCGTCCTGGTGCTGGGATTCCTGGCAATCATTTACGGCGTGCCCGCGTGCCAGGTCGTCGTCGACCTGAGGCGACAGCGGCCCGTGCAGGCCACCGATCTGTTTCGCAACGTTCCCTCGGTCAAGAACCTGCGCAGTTTCGAACGGGCGTTGGAGACGACGTGGTGGGGACAAGAATCGATCCGACCAGCGATACAGGAGGCGCTGTATCTCTCGCTTCGCGACGCCGGCGCGAAGGCGATCGCGGGTCGCGACGGCTGGTTGTTCTACCGGCCGGGCGTCGACTACCTGATCGCTCGCGACCGGCAGGAGATCGAGTCCACCGACTCGCTTTGGGCCCCGCCGCCGACCGATCGGACGCGGCGTGACAGCGTGGTGCGTGCGATTGTCGAGTATCGATTGCAGCTCCAGCAGCGTGGCATCGAACTGTTGGTCGTGCCCGTGCCGGGCAAGGCCAGCGTTTATCCGGACAAGCTGACGCGCCGATTCGCGAGCCATCCTGACGATTTTCGCTCGCCGACGGAGGACCTGTTGGAAGAACTCGATCGGCAAGGTGTTCCGACGGTGCAGCTCTTTGACGCCTTTCGCCAGGCCCGGCGGAACGACTCTGCCTCGAGCTCGGATCGAGCCTACTTTTTGGCCTGCGACACGCACTGGACACCGGAAGGTGCCGCCGTGGCCGCCCGCGCAGTGGCGGAGGGCGTTCGCAAACTCGGGTGGACGTGCGAGTCGCCGTTTGAGTATGGGACGGAAGAAGTGCGGGTTCGGCGGCGCGGCGACATCGGTGAAATGACGTTGATTCCCGCATTGGCCAGGAATTGCGGGAGCGAGGAAGTGTGCTGCGGGCAGATCCTGGATCCCCTCGTGGGACCGATGGTTCCCCTGCGGGGCGGGCGAGCCGGCCGGTTCAAGAACGATCACCTGATCGACACACCGATGGAAGCGTCCCTGTTGGTTCTAGGGGATAGCTTCTGTCGAATCTACCAGTGTGCCGAACCGGCGTCGCTGGGTGAAGTCGTTGAGTCCGAATCGGCGCCGACTCCCGCCGAGGCTTCGGGAAACTCGAAGCGGATGCTGCCCGGTTCCGCCGGCTTTCCGTCTCGACTGGCCTACGAACTGAAGTCGCCGGTCGACTGCGTGGTGAGCGACGGCGGCGCGGCGACCGAAGTACGGCAACGACTGAGCGTCGATTCGGAAATACTGGAGAACAAGCGTATTGTCATTTGGGAGTTTGCCGAACGGGACGTGCAACTCGGCGAGGCCGGATGGAACAACGTGCCGCTCCCTCCTGAACCATGACCCAATCCTGACACGTGACCTCAATTACTCAAGGAGTACTCGTCATGACCAATCCCACCTCGCGTCGTTCCTTCCTTCAGACCGTGGGCGCCGGCGCTGCGGCAATGGGCCTGGCTGGCGCCGCTTCCGGCCAGGAAAAACCGAAGATCCAGGGCTTCGAGGAACAGGCCGCCGATCCGAATGCGTCGAAGGAGTGGAAGCCGGTCTCTGATCGCAAGGTCCGTGTCGGCATCGTGGGCTACGGCACCTGCAAGTTCGGCGCTGCCTTCGGATTCCAGGATCATCCCAATGTGGACATCGTCGCCGTGAGCGACCTGTTTGCCGATCGTTGCGCCGCCTTGGCAAAGGTCTGCCGTTGCGAGAAGACCTATCCTTCCCTGGAGGAGATGGTCAAGGACGACAACATCGAAGCCATCTTCGTGGCCACCGACGCCCCCAGCCATCCCCGCCACTGCGTGGAGGTGCTCAAGCACGGCAAGCACGTGACCTGCGCCGTGCCGGCCGTCTGGGGATCGCTCGAAGACGCCGACAAGCTCTACGAGGCGGTCAAGAAGAGCGGGCTGAACTACATGATGATGGAAACGTCGTGCTTCCGCGAGAACTGCTACGCCATGCGGCAGGTCTACCAGGCCGGCGGTTTCGGTAAGCTCATCTACTCCGAGGGAGAATACTACCACTTCCACTCCCACCAGATCGGTTCCTACAAAGACTGGCGAGTGGGCTGCATTCCCTTGTGGTATCCCACGCATTCCACGGCCTACTACGTGGGCGTGACCGACAAATGGTTCACGTCGGTTTCGTGCACGGGGTCGAATGCCGGGTTCCCGTCCTACCAGCCGGGCGCCAACGCGTACGGGAACCTGTTCACCGACCAGATCGCCCTCTTCCAGACGTCCGAGGGCGGCACCTCCCGGATGCTCATGTGCAAGGGAATTCGCGGCAAGGGCGAGGAAACAGGACGCGTCTTCGGCGAGCAGGGCTGGATGGACGGAGTGGACTACAAGGGCTCGATGAAGGACCTGCCGAACATCTCACGACCGCCTCTTCCGCCCACGGTCAAGCCCGGCGGCCATGGCGGCTCGCACGGGCACCTGTGCAACGAGTTTATCCTCTCGATCCTCGAAAGCCGCACGCCCCTGGTCAACATCGCCAATGCCCTCAACATGACCGTCGGCGGCATCGTGGCCAACCAGTCGGCCCTGAAGGACGGCGAACGGCTGAAGGTGCCGCACTACGAGATCTAGTTGGCAGTTGTTAGGGTTCAGGAGGGGAGGGATCAGCCCGGCTGCTGGAGTGCCCATTGCGAAGAAATGTGCCGGCTGCCGATGCCTCTCCCATCGGCAGCCGGGCTTTTGATTTGGGCATTGCCTTTGCAACTCCGTCCCCCTTTCCTCATCCTTCATCCGTGTCATCCGTGCAATCCGTGGTTCATCTCATTCTCTCCAATCGGATACCTTTTCATGCAAACCCTTCGTTTCGGGCTCATTGGCTGCGGGCTGATGGGCCGTGAGTTCGCCAGTGCGGTGGCCCGTTGGTGTCACCTGCCGGAAATGGACATCCGCCCCCAGATCGTAGCCGCCTGCAACACGACGCTCCGCCGCACCGACTGGTACGCCGGGCACTTCGACACGATCCGCCAAGTGACGGCCGACTATCGGGAGCTGCTCGAAAACCCCGATGTTGACGCGGTGTACATTGCCGTGCCGCACCACTTGCACGAGGAGATCTACTGCGCGGCGATCGAGGCCGGCAAACACCTGATGGGCGAGAAGCCCTTCGGGATCGACCAGCCGGCCAACCAGGCGATTCTCGGCTCAATGGCTCGCCACCCGGATGTTTTTGTTCGGTGTTCTTCCGAGTTTCCCTTCGTGCCCGCCTTGCAGCGGATCGGGCGAATGATCGACGAGGACGTCTTTGGCCGGATCATCGAAGTGGAAGCCGGCTTCCTCCATTCGAGCGATCTCGACCCGGCCAAACCGATCAACTGGAAGCGGAAGATCGAACTGAACGGGCGCTACGGCTGCATGGGCGACCTTGGGATGCACGTTTGCCACATCCCCTTCCGGGCCGGATGGACGCCGCAAACGGTCCGGGCGGTCCTTTCGAACATCATGGAAACTCGCCCTGATGGCGACGGCAACCAGGTCCCCTGCGAAACCTGGGACAACGCCACGCTGCTTTGCGACGCGATCGACCCGAAGACTGGACAGCCTTTCCCGATGACGCTCAAGACCCAGCGGATCGCCCCCGGTGAGAAAGACACGTTCTACTTGAAGATCCTCGGCACACGGACTTCCGCCGCCTTTTCCACCAAGAATCCGAAGCGGCTCCGGGTTCTCGAGTACACGGGCGGCGAACAGGTGTGGGGCCAGATCGACATGGGGCACGAGACGGCCTTTCCGGCCATCACCGGCGGCATCTTCGAGTTCGGGTTTTCCGACGCGATTCTGCAGATGTGGGCCGGCTTCCTCCACGAGTTCAAGCACGGTCAGCCCCCCAGCAAGTTCGCCGGCTGCGCGACCCCCGAGGAGACCGCCCTCAGCCACCGGTTGTTCACGGCGGCCCTTCAGTCGCAGGAGAACGCGACCACGGTCAGGGTGTGAAAAGGGAACGGACGGAGCTTTCGAGAGCTGCGAACTCGCTGAAATGCTGGGCGAGGGATGGAGACTGGAGACTGTAGGTTTCTGATGCGAGGTCGATTGGTATGGAAAACCGATTTCGATGCGAAGAAAGCCCCTGTTTCACTGTCCTTCAGTCTTCGGTCTTCAGTCTTCAGCCTTGTCTCCACCGTCATTCGTTTTGACTTTGAGGAAGGGAAGAATCCTCCTGTGACTGTCCGCCTTCTCACTGTGGTGACCATCTTCTCCATGGCAGCCTTGACTCTGCTCATGCGCGCAGCCCTGGAAACATGGCCCCTGGGCTTGGCGGGCCTCTTTTCGCGGATCGTGGCGCTGGTCGTGATATGTCTTTGGATTCTGACGACAGGCCGAGGCAGGCGCTGCCTCCGGCCGAACGGGGCCGGACGGTGGCTTGCCGTCATGTGTTCTCTCTCTGTCCTGGTCAACTTCGGTGTATTTTATGCCCTTGAGTGGACGACTCCCACCAATCACGCGATCCTCTATCGGCTCGATACGGTTTTCGTCGTCCTCCTCGGGGGCCTGCTTGGTCTGGAACAGATCGAGTGGAAGGAATTGATGCTCCTTCCCGTGATGCTGGTTGGGATGGCCCTCGTGGCCGAGATCGGGCAGTCGGGTTTTCAGGTTCACTGGGTAGGCGATTTGATTGTGGTCGCAGCGGCCGCCGGGTTCGCCGTGAACGCCTTCGTCAACCGGCACATTGTGCGGAAGATGGAACCGCAAGCCATGGCCGTCTACAATGTTGTCTCCGGTTCCGTGGGATTCATCCTTGTTTCCTTCCTTCATGGCGAATGGAAATGGTTGGCTCAGAACAGGCCGAGCCTTCCAGCCTGGCTGGTCTTGGTGGCTCTTGGATCAATCATTGCAGGATTTGTGCCCGCCTACTATGCGATGCTCCGGCATATGCCGGTGTGGAAGCTGAGGACCTGGATGCTGATCGTGCCGCTCCTGGTCGCCGTCGCCGATTGGGGCCTCTGGGGCGCCCGACTGACCCCGTCGCAGATGCTGGGGGCCGGGCTGCTTCTCGGCGGACTGGTCCTACTCATCCAGTTCGAACGGCAGGATCGACACGCCGCCGCAATGGAACTTGGAAGAGAACTGCAGGAGGATACAGCATGAAAGTTGCAAGGCGATCGTTTCTCGGGGCCTGCCTGGCCTGGATTCTCAAGGGTACGCGGGCAAATGCGGCAGAGAGTCCCATGACATTGAAATCGCTTGGTATCAACGGCTTCGAGTTCACGCTCGGCGGCGAGACGTTGCTCATCGATCCCTATGTGAGCCGCGACAATCGGCGAGTGTGCATTCCCGAAGTCGTTCGCAAGCACATCAAGCGGGCCGACTATATCATTCTCACGCACTCCCACTGGGATCACCTGGCCGACGTGCCCGAGATTGTGAAGTACACTGACGCGGTGATCGCCGGTTCGGAGACGACGCTCAATATCTGCCGCCATTTCAAGATCGCCGAATCGCGGCTTCGCCTCTACGAGAACCACCAGCCGATGCAACTGGGCAAGTTCACTCTGACCCCGATTCGATCGAAGCACAAAGAGCCGGTCGGCTACCCCGGCCGGTATGACGAGGTCCCGGAGAAAATCGAGACCGTGGCCGACTTTGTCGAGGGCGGAACCTGGGCGCTGCATGTGACGGACGGGGGCCTTTCGTTTCTCAATGTGGGCAGCGCCAATCTCATCGACGATGAGCTACGCGGGATCAAGTGCGACTACCTGCTCACGAGCATCGCCGGTCGAGCGCCCGACTACCTGACGCGGCTGCTCAAGTGCGTCCAGGCCGGCATCCTGATTCCCACCCACTGGGACAATTTCTTCGGCCGTCCTGTCGAAAACCCGGGCGAGCGCATCAGCCTGAGCGACTTCCGGAAGGAAATGTCACGAATTGCCCCGACACAGAAGGTTGAGATACTCCGGCCGCTCGGTGCGATCACGCTTCCCACGCCTTAAGAAGGCTCTGTTTTCCCTGTTGCGGAAGATCGCCAAAGAGGATGGGCGGAACACCACAGAGGGCACAGAGGACACGGAGGAGAATGGAGCTCAAATGTCTGACAGGCCGCGTGGATCGGAGTTTGTATTGAAGTTTGTTGCGGTCTGGGCCCAAATCCTCAAGAATGGATGCAAGCGTCTCACTCTAGGTCTCCGTGCCCACTGTGGTTGTCTCCTGTTTCCGCCAATTCTCGGCCGTCTGCCGGCCTGTTGCTGAGAAAAGCGGGAAAGCTGTTTTCAAGGGCTATCTTGCGCTCCATAATGTTGCCGGGACTGAATATCGGCGTCTGGCTCACCAGCGAGGTGGATACGTGCAGCGCGCGAGGACTGTCGCAGACTATCTGAAGGTTGCCGCATCTCGCTTGCCCCTTGCGCTGGCGTTTCTGGCACTGCAGGTTTGCCTTTCTGTGACGCCAGGACAAGTAGCCCCGGCAGGGGAGTCACTTCGCGCCGCCGTTCGGGACCTTCAGGAGACATTTCCCGACGCCTATCCGGGGGCTGCCGACTACCTGACCAGACTCGACGGGCTCGAAGCACGTGCGAACCGGGGCGAGGACGTTCAGGCCGAGGTGGAAACGCTCCGCCGCGAAGCTCTCCTGGCCAATCCGCTTCTTCGCCGCCAGCCGATCCTGTTCGTGGTGCGGAAGCAATACGCCCCGGATCATCACAACACGGGCACCATGTTCCATCCCGGCGAGATCAACGCCGGCAGCTTCCAGGGCGGCGGCGCGATCCGGACGATCGACTTCGCCCGAGGCGGCAAGATCACGACGCAGTGGGAGTCGAGCCGCGGCGTGGCCCGCGATCCGGACGTTTTGTTTGACGGCGAGAGAATCGTCTTTTCCATGCGTCCCGACGGCTCGAAGCCGTACCACATTTACGAGATCAGGGCTGACGGGACGGGGCTCGTGCAGTTGACGTTCGGGCCCAATGGGAGCGACATCGATCCCTGTTATCTTCCCGACGGACGGATCGTGTTCGCTTCCACCCGCGACCCGAAATACTGCGGCTGCAATCGCCACATCCAGGCAAACCTCTTTGTTATGGACGCCGACGGCGCCAACGTTCACCAGATCGGTCGGAACAATCTCTTCGAATCGCGACCGAGTGTAATGGACGACGGCCGCATTCTCTACGATCGATGGGAATACGTGGATCGTCATTTCGGTCCTTCCTTCGGGCTTTGGACGGTCCATCCCGACGGTACGCGGCACGACTTGTTCTACGGCAACAACGCCTGGTCGCCGGGGGCGATCTTCGATGCCCGCACCGTGCCGCGCTCGGAGCAGTTCGTCGCCGTCTTCGGCGCCTGCCACGATCGCCCCTGGGGCGCCCTGGTGCTGGTCGATCGGCGTCGGGGCCTGGACGGCTTGTCGCCCGTGGTGCGCAGTTGGCCGGCCGACATCGCCCCGTACATGCACGACCCGCAGGAAGTGCCGGTCAAGAACGCCATCGAACATCCCCATGCGGGCCTGATCGATCAGTTTGCCAGGCTGCCGGTCAAATACGAAGATCCCTGGCCTCTTTCCGACAAGTACTTCCTTTGCTCCCGAATGACCGGTCAGGGCGAGGAAATGGGCCTGTTTTTGCTGGATGTGTTTGGCAACGAACTCCTTCTGCACCAGGAGGGGCCCGGTTGTTTTGACCCGATGCCGCTCACGGCCCGGCTCCGACCGCCAGTCGTGCCCGGGGCGGTGAAACTGGCCGAGCCAAAGGCCACGTTCTACGTGGCCGACGTGTACCAGGGAACCGGTATGGAGTCGATTCCTCGCGGGACCGTCAAGACGATTCGCGTGGTGGAGGCCCCGCCGAAGCGCCACTGGACCAGAAACGGTTACCACTGGCACATCGACACGCACCAGGCCCCGGCGATGAACTACAACTGCACCAACAACAAGCGGATCCTGGGCGACGCGCCGGTCGAGGCCGACGGTTCCGCCTACTTCGAGGCGCCGCCCGATCGCTTCCTCTTTTTCCAACTCCTCGACCAGCAGGGACGGATGGTCCAGTCGATGCGGTCGGGCACGACGGCCATGCCGGGCGAACAGGTGGGTTGCGTGGGCTGCCATGAGAATCGGCGCACCAGCGTGCTGACCGATGGCATGCCCTTGGCCATGCATCGCCCGGCGAGCATGCTGAAGCCGTGGTACGGACCGGAGCGGGAGTTCAACTACCTCACGGAAGTCCAGCCGGTGTTCGACAAGCACTGCGTTTCCTGCCACGACTACGGCAAGGAGGCGGGCGAGGTGCTCAACCTGGCGGGCGACCTGGGGCTCGCGTTCAACACGTCCTATCTGGAGCTGCGGCGGAAAAGTCCAATCCGTTGGCACGCGGATCGGCCCGGCGAGCCGAAGGCGCTGGTCAAGGCCGTCGACGACGGACCACCGCAGGTGCTGCCGCCGTATGCATGGGGCTCCCCACGCAGTCGGCTGGCCGACGTGGTGCTTGGCGACCATTACGACGTGCGGCTCGATCGCGAGAGCATCGACCGGATCATTACGTGGATCGACTTGAACGCTCCCTACTACGGCACCTACGAGAGCGCTTTCCCAGACAACCTCTTTGCTCGTTCGCCCTTGAACGACGTGCAACTTGCAGGACTCGCGGAGCTAACGGGCGCCCGCGTCAACGCTCCCAACGTCGGGGCGGAGTTGGGAGGATCCCAGGTCAATTTCACGCGGCCCGAGTGGAGCCCCTGTCTTGCGAAATTGGACAAGGCGGGCTCAGCGTATCAAGAGGCCCTGGCCATCATCCGTGGCGGACAGCAAACGCTGGCAGCGACGCCGCGGGCGGACATGCCCGGCTTCCAACTGGTGAGCGACCAGGACCTCCGCCGCCAGGAGCGGTGCGATGCGTTGGCCCAGGCGGAGCTGGCTTCACGCAAAGCGATTCTCTGCGGCGCCAAGTTCATCGACAAGCCACCTCCGCCGCCGGAAACAAAACTCTTCTCGCCCCTTGCCGTCACTTCCGCTTCCGGTCAGGCCTTCCCGCAGGGCGCCAAGAGCGGGGGCGAGCCTGACCCGCAGTATGCGGCCGACCAGGCAATCGACGGCGATCCAGGCACCTTCTGCTGCCTGCTGGACGACACGACCGACGGCAATCGCCCCGGCACGATTCCCGCCAGCGCGACCGAGCCGGTGACGGGCCATATCGTGTTCGACCTCGGCCGGACGATTCCCCTACGAGGGGCGAGATTGATCGCGAGGAATGCGAACGGTGTCTTCAATCCTCGCCAGGTTGATTTCCTTGCTCTCGACGGCGCTGATCCCGCCGCGAATCTTGCCAACGGAAAGTTGCTCGCCAGTCACTCCTATGCGCCGCTGAAGCAAGGGGCTTCGGAAGACGTCTATTGGGGGGAGACCGCCACCCGTTACGTGGCCCTGCGGGTCAAGAGCAGCTACGAGTCGGGCGGGCCGGTCCACTACAATTTCCAGATCGCCGAGTTGCAGTTCCATGCCAACCCCGCAGCCGATGTGCCCGCCGAACAACTCGTCGGTTGGACCGAGAAGAAGAATCTCGCGAAGGACATTGTGTCGCTGCGCCGCGGCGTGGAAGATCTGCACAAAACCTATCCGCAGCGCTATCCGGCTGACGAGTTGCTCGATCGGCTGGCCCGGATCGAAGAGGAAGCGAGCCTGTCGCAGACTGTTCCTGACGAATTGCAGGAGCGTTTCGTCACCCTGCGGCGCGAGGCCCTCGTCGAAGCCAACCCGCTCATGCCGGAGCGATTGGTATTCGTAAAACGCTTCACCTACAGCCCGGGCTGGTACTACGCCGAGTTCATGCGGGCGAGCCGGTTTGGCGGGAACCTGTGTGTCCTGGATGTCCGCAGCGGTCAGGTGACGGAACTGGCTCCCGAACTGGCCGGTGGGATTTTTGATCGCTGCGACTTGTCCTTCGACGGCCGGCGCGTGGTGTTTGCCTACAAGGCTGCCCCGGGCCAGGGGTTTCGGCTTTGGGAGGTGGGCGTCGACGGCGCCGGACTGCGACAGCTTACCTTCGATCCCCCGGACGAGGCCGAACGAATCGCCAAGTACTGGCATCCGCGGTATAAGCCTTCGGGCGTCTATCGCCACCATACCGACGATTTCCATCCGTGTTATCTGCCCGACGGCGGCGTCTGCTTCGCGTCCACCCGCTGCGAACAGGGCGTGCTTTGCGATCAGGGTGATAGTCTGTCGGTGAATGTTCTTTATCGGTTGGACCCTCGTAGCTTGACTCTCCAGAGTCGGGTTCAGGAACTTCCTGTTGATCGGGAAGAGGATTGTGTGTCGGTTGGCGAGAAAGATGCGAGGGAGGGGGCTGAAGCCTCGGCTCTGGAGAGCCAAGCTACGGGGGTGATTCGGCGGCTTTCGCAGGGGGCGCTCAGTGAGTCGACACCGAGTGTGGCCAACGACGGTCGGATTCTGTACACGCGGTGGGAATACGTCGACAAGGGCGTTATCGCCGTCCAATCGCTCTGGGCGATGCATCCCGACGGCTCCAGGTCGGCGGAGATCTACGGCAACGAGATCGAGTTTCCGCCGGTGCTGATCCATGGCCGGGCCATTCCCGGCTCGAACCAGGAGTTCGTCGCCACGGCCACGATGCACCATCCGTTTGCGGTCGGGCCGATCGTGCTCGTCGACACGCGGAAGAACATCCGCACCCAGACGCCGCTCTGCTCGCTCACACCGGATACGAGCCTGAGCATCGAGGGGGTGGGCGGTTTTCCGAGGGGCGAGAATTTCATCCACCTGAAAGGCGGACGCTGGGTGGCCGACAATACCGGCCCGCTCTATTCGGAGCCCTTTCCGCTTGTGGATCCGGCGACTGGGGCCGGCGCCGGCAAGTACTTCCTTGTCGATTGCAATCCGGACAAGCCCTGGAACGATCCGACGGCCTACGGGCTTTACCTGATCGATGCGTTCGGAAACCGGGCGAAGATCTACGACGACCCGTCCATTTCCTGCTGGCAGCCGATTCCGCTCCGGCCGCGTCCTTGTCCGCCGGTTCTTCCGCCGGCGACCTCACCAGCGAAAGCAGTGCCGGAAGAGGCCGTGCTCGCCATGAGCGACGTTTACCGGGGTCTGGAAGGGGTTCCCCGCGGCACGGTCAAGTATCTTCGCGTGCTGGAGCAGGTGCCCCGGCCTTGGGCGGCCCGGCGTTTCTGGCCCGACGACGCGGCGCTCGGCCAGCATGCCGTGATCAGCATGAACGCCCACATCTTCGTGAAGGTTCATCACGGCGTCGTGCCCGTGGAAGAGGACGGTTCTGCCCACTTCGTCGTTCCGGCTCGAAAGAACCTCTTCTTCCAGGCCCTCGACGAGAACTTCATGGAAGTGCAGCGGATGCGGAGTTTTGTCAATATTGAGCCGGGCGAATCGCGATCCTGCATCGGCTGCCATGAGCCGAAGTCGCTGGCGCCGCCGGCAGTGATGCCAAAAGCCCTGGTCCGATCTCCCGACCATCTGACACCCCAGCCCGGCGAAACCGTTCCTCGTCGAATTCACTACGTGACCGACGTGCAGCCGATCCTCGACCGGCATTGCACTCGGTGCCACAATTCACAGAAGGCCGACGGCGATCTGGACCTGAGCGGCGAGTTGACAACGTTCTTCAATCGCTCCTACGAGGCGATCATGGGCAAGAACCTGGTTGCCCATATCCAGGAATTCAAGGGTCCCCAGGTCCGCGCCCAGAAGACGAACGTGGTGACGCTCCCGCCCTACGCGCTCGGCAGCCATGCGAGTCTGCTGCTAACGATCCTGCGCGACGGGCATTACGACTGCCGGCTGACGGAGGAGGAGCAGATCCGCCTGACCACCTGGGCCGACGCCAATGCGCCTTATTACGGTTCCTATTTCGGTCGTCGGAATTTGAAGTATCGGGACCATCCGGACTTCCGACCGGTTCCGTGAAAGGCGACCGTAGGTCGACTCTCCCGAGTCGACCCTGGCGCGACGAACGGTCCCCAATCGTCACTCGCCATGCGCCAGGGCCAAGCGGAACTTTTCGGTAATCGGTCGTCGGTGACGATTCAATGGTCGGCTCTGGAGAGCCAACCCACCGGCCTATTCAACCGTGTAGTTGAACGTCTTGTCGGCGTTGACGCCCACGTGGATGGCGTTGATCGGGTTGCCTTCGGCCAGGCGGGAGAGAACCTGCTTGGAGATTTCCGGCAGAACCGAACCGGTGATGATGTGGTCGGCATTGCGGGCGCCGGTTTCCACTTCCTTGCAGCGATCGGCGATCGCCGTGACGACCTCGTCGTCGTAGGTGAAGGTGGCGTCGTGGTTGTCGGCTACGCGTTGGGCGATCTTGGCCAACTTCATGGCCACGATGTTGCGGAGCACCTCGTCGCCGAGCGGGAAGTAGGGCACAACCGTCATGCGGCCCAGAAGCGCCGGCTTGAAGGTCTTGAGCAGATCCTCATGAATGGCGTCGCCCAGGCCGGCGGCGTCGGGACAGGTGTCAGGATCGGCACAGAGCCGCATCACCGCGTCGCTGGCCGCGTTCGTGGTGAGGAGGATGATCGTATTGCGGAAATCGATCTCCTGGCCCTTGTCGTCCTGGAGCATGCCCTTGTCGAAGACTTGGTAGAAGACTTCCTGGACAGAGGGATGGGCCTTCTCGACCTCGTCGAGCAGCACGACCGAGTAGGGCTTGCGCCGGACGGCCTCGGTGAGCACGCCGCCTTCGCCGTAGCCGACGTAGCCGGCGGCCGAGCCGGTGAGCCGCGAGATCTTGTGCTCTTCCTTGTATTCCGACATGTTCACGACGACCATGTTCCGGTCGCCGCCGTAGAGCGTGTCGGCCAGGGCCATGGCCGTTTCGGTCTTGCCCACGCCGCTGGGGCCGGCAAGGAGAAACACGCCGATGGGACGCGTCGGATCGGACAACCCTGCCCGGGATGTGCGGATGCGTTGGGCAATCGCGTCCAGGGCGTGATCCTGGCCGACCACACGCTGCTTGAGATGGTCCTGGAGGGCGAGCACGCTCTGGATTTCGTCGAGAACCATCTTGCCGACGGGAATCCCCGTCCAGGCGGCGACAACCTCGGCGATCGCCTGGCGATCGACGGTGGGGTGAACGAGCGGCTCGTCGCCCTGAAGTTCGACCAATTCGGCAGTCACGCGTTCCAATTCCTCGTGGAGGGCCTGGGTATCGACGGCGGTCTCCACCTGTACCTCCACTTCCTGGGCCACGGCCACCGACTCCGCGCCGTCGCTCGGGACCTGCTCGTGAGTGTCGGTTTCGAGGGAGTCGCCGCAAGCGGTCGTGTCCTGGGCGGCGCAGCAGGCGGTTTCGAGTTGCTTCTTCAAATCGCGCACGCGGCGGACGAGGCCGGTTTCCTTTTCCCACTGCTTCTGCAGGTCGCCCAATCGTCGCTCGGCGTCGCGCTTCTGGGTCGACAGTTCTCCGAGGCGTTCCGTGTGTTCGATCCCGGTGACGGTTTCGTGTTCCAGAGCATGGGTCTCGGCGTCGAGTTGCTCGATCGTTCGTCGGGCGTCTTCGACGGCCGCGGGGGTCGCCGACTGGCTGAGGGCCACACGGGCGCAGGCCGTGTCGAGCAGACTGACAGCCTTGTCGGGCAGTTGGCGATCGGGGATGTAGCGGAAGGAGAGATTGACGGCGTCGGAGACGGCCTCTTCGAGGATCTGCACCTTGTGGTGCCGCTCGAGAGCGGGCACGAGTCCGCGGAGCATGTTGACGGCCGTTTCAGTGGTGGGCTCGTCAACGCGAACGACCTGGAATCGTCGCTTGAGGGCGGGGTCGGTCTCGAAGGACTTCTTGTATTCCATCCAGGTGGTGGCGGCGATGGTTCGCAGTTCGCCGCGAGCCAGCGCCGGCTTGAGCAGGTTGGCCGCGTCACCCTGGCCGGGCGAACCGCCGGCGCCCATGAGGTTGTGGGCTTCGTCGATGAAGAGGATGATGGGAACCGGCGAGGCCTTTACCTCACTGATGACCGACTTGAGGCGGTTCTCGAACTCGCCCTTGATTCCCGCTCCCGCCTGGAGCAGGCCCAGGTCGAGGCTGCGGATGACGACGCCCTTGAGTTCGTCGGGCACATCGCCGCGGGCCACGCGGAGGGCGAACCCTTCGACCACGGCCGTCTTGCCCACGCCGGCTTCGCCCGCAAGGATCGGGTTGTTCTGACGGCGGCGGGTGAGGATGTCGATCACCAGACGGATTTCAGGATCGCGGCCCACGACGGGATCGATCTCGCCTTTCCGTGCGGCGTCGGTCACGTTGATGGTGAACTGATCGAGAGCGGCAGTCGAAGCCGGACCGGCCGGCTTACCCGAGCCAGCCGGTGCGCCGGGGGCTGTGGTTCCGTCGGATTCGCACGAGATGCCCATCAAGGCGCCAACTTCTTCGCGCAGCTTCTCGGCGGGCAGCTTGGCCAACGAAGGCGAACTACCGGCGAGCCGCAGGGCCCGCTGGGGATCGGAAAGGAGGGCCACCACGAGATAACCGCTCCGCAGGCACGTGTCGCCGTATTCCAGGGAAGCCAGGTTCCAGGCGTCGCGCATCCAGTCCAGCACCTCGACGGAGATGTCCGGCGCCCGATCGTTGCCGGTTCGCAGCGTTTCGAGCGTGTCGTTCAGTTCGCGGCTCACGCGGGAGCTGTCCACATCGTAGTGCTTGAGGATCACCCGAAGATCGCACTGTTCGACGTCGAGCAATTGGAGGAGCCAGTGTTCGATTTCCACGTGGTGGTGGCTGCGCGACATGCAGTTTGCGGCCGCGTTCTCCAGGGCCTTGCGGCAGGTGGAATTGAGCTTCTCGACAAGCGGGCGAAGGTTGGGAGCGGCCATCTTAAGACTCCGGTTATTAGAGGCTGTAGGCTTTAGACTGTAGGCTGTAGGTTAAAGGTTGGGGGCCGAGAGCCTCTCTGTTGCCGCCCTCCAGCCTCTCGTCTCCAGCCTCCAGCCTTACTAGTTCCTGACTGGGGATGACTGCGTCTTCGGCGTCCTCGCTCGGGGCCGAGTTGCACAGCCAGGTATTCCATCCGAGCCGCGGGCCGATTTCGTCGTCCGCGGCCAATCGTGTGGGAGGGACTTCCTCCCGTCGCAACGTGAGTTGTATGTCGAAGTCGAACTCGGGGCCCGCGTAGAGCCGCACGAGCTGCGACAGCAGGAAAAACGCCTTCCGGTCACAGGTCGGCTGATGATCGGGGAAAAACGCACAGAACTGCCGGTAGCTGAGCGGCCCCAGACGCACGCGGAACTTCCCCTGGACGTTCCAGACTCGCGGGCCGACGATTGCCCCGGTTCCAAGCATTGCCGTCGGGTCGTCGCTTCCCAGCCGTGACTGGTCGCAGGTTTCCAGTTGAAGCCACTGGCCCTGGAATTGATCCACGCGAACCGGCACGAGGAAGTAGTCAGCGAGCATCGCCTCCAGGTTTGCCGCCGAACGCGGTCGCTGGCTCAGAAGTCCCGCATAGCGCAGCAGGCTGAGGTCCCGGACGCGGGGTCTTGGTTGCTTGTCGGCGGGGGTGGCGTGCGGGGGGAGCGCCGGAATCGTCACCTGCACGCGATTGTGCAGCGACGGCATCCCAAGGCCGATCAAGCTTCGGAGGCATTGGGTGAAGGCGTCGGGAGTTTTTCGGGAGTAAGCGCCGCGTTCGTAGGGAATCCAGAACCGGTACTTCTCCCATGCCCGGTAGAACAGGGAGATCATCCGGTGGTTGAACAGGTCGAGCCAATCCCGGAGGACGAATCGTTCGGGCCCGCGGAAGTCGATATGGCGCCGGATCAATAGTTCCGTGTAGTGGCGAGGGAGCACGCCGCTGGGCCCCGTGAGCCCCATGAAGTTGACCCACATCTGGGCCGCCGGCTCCTGCTCGCAGGGAACGTCGATCTGATGGACGGCACTCGCCGGAAAATTCATCGTGGCAGGCACGCGAAAACGAACCACCTCGTCGCCGGAAGAACCTTGCCGTCCCACAGGACGCCGGCCCGGGGCCAACCGTTCCAGAAGTCGGACTGCCTGGAAGAACTCGAACCGGTACGATTCCGCAAAGAGCTGCTCGTCCACCGGGAGCGGGCCGGTTGCCCCCATCCGCGCAGTCTTTCCCGTTGAACCGACGTGATACGCGCCGGTCGCTTGGAAACTGGTGCCGTGGAGGGGAACCGCCGAATCCGGATTCATAGCAACTGCATTTCTCCTGCCCTCGGGGGCCATTTCTTCACGGCATCGTCGGAGCCTTTGAGACGCAGCACGAGTTGCGAGAAGGAATTGATCGAGGTGTACAACCCGAAGAACCGCTCAAGGACGCAGGCGAACAGGTACGCGCCCGTGCCCACGTATTTCTGGGGATCGAGCTGCACGGTCACTTCCAGCCCGCGGCAGAAACCGGCAGGCAGGCTGGCATCGACCCGGCCCACGACGCGACGGCTCTCCAGGCTCGTGATTCCTTCGATGAGCCGACGATTGACGGCCACGCTTCGCGCTCCTTCTTCGCCTTCGGAGAACTCGTAGAGGCGGAGAATCTCCTGAAGGGCTGACTTGCCTTCGTCGCCGTCGGTCAGCGACAGATGGTTGAGCGTGAGGTGGGAAATGAGCCGCCAATAGGCTTGTCGTCCCAGGGGCGGACGACGCGGCGCCGTGGGAGCCCGCACGCAACGGATGCCCTTCACCGGCACCGCCGTTTCCAACTGGAAGCGGATCGCGCTGCCGGCCTGTTGGAGTCGGATCGGCAGGTCGCGATTGCTGCACGTGGTCCGCACCACCAGAATCGAATCGGCGGGCAACTGCGGATCGAAGTTCCCGTCGACCAGGCATAGCTCCACGTCCGTGCCGCGGTCGCCGTCGTGCATGGACGGGCTGCGTTTGGCATACCAGTAGGCGTTCTTGTCCCGATCGTCGTTCCACGGGCTCTCGTGGCGAAAACCGTAGAAGGGCTGGAATCGCGTGGTCGATCGCGGATCAACGCTGGTGACGCTGTCGACCGAATAGACCTCGGTTTCCAGGGGGTGGTGCACATCCGGGAGAATTTCGTACGACGACCGGGTCCGGGTGAGCTTGATCGGCTCGGCCGTCTTTTCGAACAGGTTGACCGCCGGACTGCATCCGAGCAGGAAATTGTCAGCCTCAATCTCCTGCTCCAGCCCGTCGAGCGACGCGTTGAGGTACAGGACGATTTCCGCATTCCGACCGAAATTCGCTGCCGCAGCCTGACGCCATCCGGCAACGTCGACGAAGTGGAACTTGTAGGGAAACGCGAAGAGTTCGGTGAGCAGGCGATAGCCGGGAAATGACTGGCGAGGGTAAGGAAGGAGGCCTTCCTCCCGGCTGTAGCCCACATGCCGCAGGCAGGCCTCGGGGGTGAGCGTCACGGTCTCCGCGGAGAGGTTCTCATCGAGCGAGCGGAGATCGATCCGAAGCGTGTTGTTGAAAATCAGCCCATAGAGGCGGGCCACGACCTCGTCGGCGCCGTCCAGGTAGAATCGCAACGCATCGAGCTGCAGGTCGGAGAACTGGAGCTGTCCTCGGCACGCCACTTGGATCCGAAGCGCCGCCACGGCGCCGCTGGGAGGTTGCAGTCCGCCCTTCAGCGGCAACGACTGCAACTCGGCGTGAACCACTTCCAGGGGCCACAGCGTGGTCGGGTAACAGGTTCGGAACCGGCACTGGCAACCGTCGATCTTCTGCGTGTGAAGGCGAGTTCCCGGCTCGATTTGCAGTCCTTCGGGTTTGGCATTGGCCGGTTCTGTCTGGAACTGGACGACCGTCATCGACGGGATCGGGGCGAGATAGTGCGGGTAGAGCACCCCCAGGAGCGCGTCGGTCAGTTCGGGAAAGTCGTCGTCGATCCGTTTCTGGATTCGGCCCGTGAGCAAGGCGAAGGATTCGATCAGACGTTCCACGTGCGGATCGATGCTTCCGTTCGGATCGAGGAGCAGACGTCCCGCGGCCGCCGGGTATTGGGCGGCAAACTGCTGGGCTTCCTCCCGGATGAACAGCAGTTCGCGTTCGTAGTATCCATACAGTTGGCTGCTCATGCTCTCCTCGTTTCCACGTCGTATTGGCCGGTGGCCAGTTCGAGGATTACCTCGAAAGCAACATCCGGCGCCGAATCCACGTGCAGGGTTGCTTCCACCATGTAGTGGATGGTTCGCTCCCGTTCGTCCACCGGCGCGGAGAGCAGCACGCGGACGTCGCTCAAACGCGGTTCGAACAGGCGAATGACCGCTTCGATGCGGCGTCCGATCGCCTCGCGCTGGCTTGCCGTGTAGGCCTCAATGGAGGGCAGGTCGGGCAGGCCGAATGCAAGAAGCGAGTGGCCGCACTGGGGATACTCGTCGCAGAGGCCCTGGTTCGTCTGGCGGCTGTTGAGCAGCGACAGCAAGTCGCGGCGAACAGCGGCGGTCAACTGCTCGACGCCGTACCAGGGATTCGACGGCGTGCCCAGGGATTCAGGGTCGATGAGCCGATCGAGAACCGAGGGCATCAAGGCGTTCTGCATGGCATCCTGCAACATGGACGTGCTCCTCTCGCCGCATCACTGGACCGTCAGCGTTCGCCAGTCAGGCAGGGCCACGGCGTCGTCGCCCGCGAGATAGAGCTTCACGCCGCATCCTCGCGTCGGGCCGTTTTCCCTCTCGATCCAGTCGGTGGACTTGGCAACGCGAATGGCTCCGTCAGGGTGCCCCTCCGATCCGGGATAACGTACGGGAAGGAACACGTCGCCCGCCGGGCCGTCCTGCATCTGGAGCGTGGCGGGAAGCCACGCCAGATCGCGAAGCTGCTTCGGTTCGATCACGGTCAAGGTGTCGATCTGCTGCATGGGCACCCAGTAGTAGCGGCCTGTGGAGCTGAAAACTTCCAGCGTCGTGCCGAACAGGTCGTCGCAGTCGCGCAGGAGATCGAAAGGTGTTTCGTTCAATTGGCCTTTGAGCGGCGCCGCTTCCTCGTCGAGTTGGCAGAGGATTGTGGCGGCCTCTGCCGCCTGTCCCTGGGCCAGGCACGCGAGGGCCTCGACCCGCTTTTCTGCGTCAGCGGGCGGACCGAGCAGGAACTCGGGACGTTTGCCGGATGCCAGCACATCGGTCCGTTCGCGTTCGGCGTCGAGCAATGCCCGGTAGGCGGCCACGTTGGCGCTGCGTTCCGGATCCTCGTAATGGATGGCGTCGAGCTGGCGTCCGGCCCGATCCCACTGGCCCGCGAAGACCAGCAATTCGAACAGGAAGAGCCGCTTGTTCTCGTTGGTCGGGTCTGCCTTGACGGCCTGGATTTGCGCCGCGATGGCATCGTCGAGTTGTCCGTTCTGGAACAGCTCGGTGGCCGGATCGGTCGAGACGGTGAGTGTTTCATTCTCCGACATGGCGGGGCTCTCCAGGGTCGTGCTTTCCGGTGGGGCTTGTGGTCGGCTCCAGAGAGCCAACCTACGTTTCGTCGACACGCAAGAGCATGCGATCCCCGCCGGCACGGCTTCCGTGCCGGCGAGGTCGCAAGCCAATGACTCAGACGGACTTGTTCGACTTGAGATCGTAACCCGCCTTGATCGGGTTCCCCAGGCTTCCGTCCGTATTCTGGGGGCGATACTCGACCTGGATCTTGCCGAAGTTGAGGCCCACGTGGTCCATGGGGACGCCGAGGGAGTAGCCCTCTTCCGTGGCGCCGTCGGTGCCGACCGTCGCGTTGCTGCCGGTTTCGTACTTGGAAACGAGCACGTCGTTCATGGTCAGCTTGAGGAATTCCTGCTGGCCGCCGCCGGCCTTACGGCAGACGAGCGTGGCGTCCTTGATGTGCTGCCCGGTGGCACAGGCCAGCATGAGCTTGGGCGAGGCCTTGCTCACGGGGCTGGCGAACTCGAGGTTCTTCATCTGCACCTTGCCGGCGCCGCCGCCGCCACCCTGGGCAAACGATCCCGACTGAAGTTCCGACCAGGTGAACGAGGAAAGCTCGATCTCGTTCTTGTGCTTGTCGTCTTCACTCTCGCCTTCGATACCTTCGATCTTCAGGAAATAATCAACGGCCATGGTCTGGCTCCTGTACAAGTCAGGCTGTCCGGGGAAAAACGCGGATGAGTCTTTGGCCGTGGACAGCCCGCCAGCCACGAGTCGCCTCATCCGATTGGGTTCGCTTGTTGGAAGCGATAACTTACGACGAAAGAAACAAAAACGGTTCACGCGCCGTGCAGAAAAGAGCTCCGTCCCCTTTTCTGCGCCGGGCGGCGTGAAAACTGAACGATCAGCCGGTCTTGGGGACCTGGGCGACGAGCCGCATGGACGCGGTCAGGGTTTCGAGCTGGAAGTGCGGGCGGAGGTGGGCCACGGCTTCGTACCAGCCAGGACGTCCGGCCACTTCACGCACCTCAACGTGGGCGTCGGACAGGGGACACTGGGCCTTCGTCTCTTCGCCGGCGGTGGTCGGATCGCACACGTAGTTGCTGATCCAGTCGTTGAGCCAACGCTCGCAGTCCGACCGTTCCATATCGGAGCCGATCTTGTCGCGGGCCATCATCTTCAGGTAGTGGCCGAAACGGGACGTGCAGAGCAAGTAGTTGAACTTGGTCGACAGTTCGGCGTTCGCGTTCGCGTCCGGGTCGAAGTAGGTCTTCGGCTTCTGGCACGACTGGGAGCCCATGAAGGCGGCGAAGTCGCGGTTCTTGCAGTGGAGCAGGGGCAGGAAGCCCAGGTTCGACAGCTCGAACTCGCGGCGATCGGAAATGGCGATTTCCGTCGGGCACTTCATGGCCACGTCGCCATCGTCGGTCGGGAAGGTGTGGACGGGAAGTCCATCGACCACGCCGCCACCCTCGACGCCACGGGTGCGAGCGAACCAGCCGTACTTGGCGAACGAATCGGTCACGCGGACCGCGTAAGCCCAGGCGGAACTTGTCCACAGGTACTTCTCGGCGTCGGTGCCGTCCACGTCCTCTTCGTAGTCGAACTCCTCGATGGGCTTGAAATCCTTGCCGTAGGGCAGGCGACCGAGGACTCGCGGCATGGTCAGGGCCACGTAACGCGAGTCTTCCGATTCGCGGAACGAGTTCCACGACGCGTATTCCACGCTCTGGAAGATCTTGGCCAGGTCGCGAGGATTGGCCAGTTCCGAGAAGCTCTCCATGTTGAACAGCCGGGGGCTGGACGCCGCCACGAAGGGCGAATGGGCCGCTGCGGCCACGTTGGAGATCATCTTCAGCAGGTTGATGTCGTCGGGATGACGCGAGAACGCGTAGTCGCCGACCAGCATGCCGTAGGGCTCGCCGCCCAACTGGCCGAATTCCTCTTCGTAGACCTTCTTGAACAGGGCGCTCTGGTCGAATTCGACCGCCTTGTCCAGATCCTTGAGGAGTTCCTTCTTCTTCACGTTGAGCACGCGGATCTTGAGCGATGTGCCCGTTTCCGTGTTGAAGACCATGTGCTGAAGGCCGCGCCAGGTACCCTCCAGCTTCTGGAAGTCCTCGTGGTGCATCACTTCGTTCAGTTGGCTCGAAAGCTTCTTGTCGAGCTCGGCGATCCAGTACTGGATTGTCTCTTCCACGTCCTTCGACACGACTTCCTGGCCGGCCATGACGTTCTGGACGAACTGCTCGACATAGGTCTTATTGCGATCGCGTTCGCTATCGTCGAGGGCGCGGGTGCTATCGAGAATCTGGTCGAGAAGACTGGCTTCGGCAACTGCGGTTGCCCCGCCGTCGGCTTGTGCTTCGGGGTTACTCATATCTCTATCTCCAACACGTGAGAGTATTTGTGGTTAGAAGCGTCCGGCAGATCAGGCGTCTGCGCCGTCGTCGGAATCGCCGCCGGCCGCGGCGCCCACGCCGAGTTCGTCCGCAAGGCTTTTCGCGTTCTCGCTGTTGGCAAGCACATCGGCGAGGAGCTGGTCCAGCTTGTCGTTGCCTTCCATCTTGCCCAGCAGTTCGCTGAGGCTGCCTCGCATGTCGAGGAGTTCCTTGAGGGCCGGAACCTGCTCGGCCACCTTGGCCGGCTCGAAGTCGTCCATGCTCTTGAAGTTCAGTTCCACCGGCAGCTTCGAATCGTCGCCGGAAAGAGTGTTGTTCACCTTGAAGGCCAACCGAGGGGCGGCCTTTTCCAGCACGTCGTTGAAGTTGTCGCGGTCGATCGGAACAAACTTCCGGTCGCGCAACGCCTTCTGCGGACCGCTGGGCATGCCGGAAAGATCCGCCATGGCGCCGACGACGAACGGAAGCTCCTTCTTCTCCATGGCGCCGCCCGTCTCCACGTCGTAGGTGATCTGAACGCGGGGACGACGAACGCGATCAAGCTTGTGTTGTAGGCTTTCGGACATCTTCTTTTCTCCTCGATAGGCTCGGTAGCCGAGTCAGACTCTGTGGATGAAACGATATGGCGTACCTGGTTGGGGAACGCCTCGGTTAATCGGTCGACCCGGCTCCGTCGTCGGTCGTTCCGTTCAGGCCAAATTCGCGACCCAGCTCCTCCAGGACGTTTCCGTCACGAATCAGTTTTTCAATCAATTTGGGAAACGGCAGACGCCCCAACTGAACGGCGCGTTTCACCAGGTAGGGGATCGGGCTGTGAGGCTCCAGTCGCTCCAGAGTCTCGGCGGCCCGCTTCAGTTGGTTGTAGGCTTCGCTCCGAGTCAGGATCGCCTGGTCTGTTCCCGCCGCGGTGGAATGGCTTGAGGCGCCAACGCCGGGCTCGGCGGCGCCGTCACCCGTCGACGCAGGTTCCGGGTCGGACGACGTGGACCGGGCGCCTTGCAGGAAGCCATCCTTGACCAGTTGCTCGCATTGGGATACGGCGCTGCGCAGACTGCTCAACGACAGCGAGTCGCTTCCCAGCTTCTCGTCCAACAAGGGCAAGAGAAGCTCGAACTCTTGCTGGCACCCGTCGATTTCGCGGGCGATGGCCTCCAGTTCGTCGGTCGGCGTTTGCACGAGTGCCCGTGCCAACTCTTCCTCCGTCTGGGCGTTTCGCTGCTGTTTCGCGCGATTCCATTCGATCAAGCCGAACGAGGCGTTCCCCGTGTGAACCAGCGGGATCATCTGGACCGAGAGCGGAAAACAGACGCCTCGACGGGAGTCGTCGAGCATGTTGGCCAGCGGGGCGGCGCGGCTGTCGAGATCCCCGTCATCGATTGTTGGATTGAGCCGGTCCCAGCACTGCTCGACCAGTTGGCGGAGCAGGGAGAGACCTCCGTGAAGGCCCGCGAAACCGTGGAGCTTTGTGGCGGCCTCGATCAGGTGGCACACCACGCGGAGGTCTTTCGTCGTTTTCGCGAGCGCCTCGGTCGCCAAGCGAACGACACCTTTCCAATCGGCCCGCTTCAATTCCACGGGGCGCGTCGCGTCGTCGAAATCCTCGGCGCGTTCCTCGCGGCGCATTTCGGTCAGTTGATCGCGGAGTCCGTGTGCGTACGCGCGCTCGTCGCCCGCCGGCACATCTCCGGGAATCGGTTCCAGAAGAGCGGGGATGTCCAGCAAGCTGGTTTCGGATGGGATCGTATCCGGCACGCGAAGGTCTCCGCACAGGTGGTCTGCAATGCACGCAACATCGAAACCGAGGGGGGGACGGACCGGCCCTCGTTTGGTGATTTGGAAAAAGATAGGTCACAATGACGGTACGGGCAAAACCGCACCGGAAAAATCGGAAACCGCACCGCAGACCGGGACGCCGTAACCTATATACAGAGAGTGAGAAAGATCCGGATTGGCCGGCCAGATTCTCTCCTGCACCGAACCACCGTTGCAGGGTCAACAGGCAACGCCTCCCCGGATTTCCGCTTAGATTTCCGCGCATCACGTGCGCCAACCTGCGTGAAGGTTGGCTTGCGGACTCGACCCGCGTCAGGAGCGCCCCCATGCAACAAGCTCTCGCCGATGTCGTCCACCCTGTCATTCTCCGAGGGCTCGATCTCAAACGCCGTCTGGAAGAAGGTCCCACGCCGTCCCTCGACGTGGAACAGGCCGTCCTGAAGGACCTTCTGCTTGCGGAAAGCGAAACCTCGCGCATCCCCGAATACGGGCCCGATCGGCAACGATCGCGCGGCAAGCTCGATCCGGGAAGAGACGCTTCCGGCGTCGCTCCGCAGAGCGACTTCCTCGGCGTTCGCTACGCCCTGATCTGCTGGCTCGACGAGCTTTTCACCCAAGACAGCTCCGAATGGGCCGCCGATTGGAACGAGCAGAAACTCGAAGTCGAACTCTACGGAAGCAACGACCGATCGTGGCGTTTCTGGCAGCAGGCCCAACTCGCCCAGTCCCGCGTGTCCGACGACGCGCTTGAGGCGTTCTACTTGTGCGTCATGCTCGGATTTCGCGGCGATTTGCGGAACTACGATGAAAAACTGCGGCAGTGGGCGGGATCGGCTCGCCATCGCCTGGGACAGATCGAGGAGATCGAGTGGCCCTACGCCTCCCAGCTCAACGTGCCCGTGCCCGCCCAACCCCTTCGGGGACGGCGCCGGTTGCGAAGGATGGTGATGGCGGCGTGCCTGACCCTCGTTGCCGTCGTGCCCACCGTCGCCTTCCTCCTCGTTTGGAAGGTCGGACACTAAATAATCCAATCAAGAAAGAAGGCGCCAACGTGGGATTCATCACAGGCCTGGCCTACTGGGGAAAGAACTTCTTCAAGGGGATCGCCTTGCCGACCGCCAAGCTCGGCGACCAGCGCAAGCTCGGTACGGTTATCCGGTGGGTGCTCCATTTCGTGCTCCTGGTGGCCGTCCTGGTCGGACTGGGGCTGTTGAACTGGTACTGCGGACTGGATCGGCTGATCCGTGCCCCGTGGGCACTGCTCCGCGCGGCCTGGCTCCCTCTTGTTTTCCTCCAGCTCTACGTGGCCGGCTGGTTCGTATGGTGGCTGAGCCGGATTCTCCGCACACGCCCCGAGGGTTCCGAGTGGCCCGACGTGGACGCCGCCTGGAAGGAGGCGACCCTGTCGCTGGAGCGTGCGGGAATCGACCTGCAGAACGTGCCCGTCTACCTGGTCGTGGGGCGACCGGCCGGAACGATGCGGTCGCTCTTCGACGCCGCCCAGGTTCCGCTTTCCGTTCCCCAGTCGCCACGGAATCCGAATGCCCCGTTGCACGTCTTCGCGAATTCCGAGGCCGTTTATGTGACCTGCGCCGAAACGTCCCTGCTCGGACGTCATGCGTCGATCCTTCAAGAACACGCGGCCTCGCGCGAGGCGGCGGTCTCGCACAACACCGAACAGGACGACCTGGACGACTTCGCCGGCTTCTCGGACGATGGTCCGGGATTGGGCCATGGGAAGGTCGGCCACGACGCAGAGGAATCGCTCCAGAGCGCGGTGGCCATGCTGGTTCAGGAAGAGCCGGCCCCCAAACCGGCCCTGCTCCCGGCCACGCCCCTTCCACGCCCGTCGCTTCTGGAACAGGGCGACGTGTTGGAGCGGACCACGTCGCGTCTGCGGCGTCTGTGTGCGCTCATCGCGCGGGATCGCCAGCCTTACTGCCCGGTGAACGGGCTCCTGGTCCTGCTCCCCTTTGCCGCGTCGGACGACGAGTTGACGTCGGGTCAGACCGCCGTCCTGCTCGAACGGGATCTCGCGACGATCCGGGAAAGCCTGGAAGTGCGCTGCCCCCTCATTACGCTCATCTGCGACCTGGAAACAACCCCCGGCGGCCGGGAACTGCTCAAGCGGTTTCCCGAAGACCAGCGGCACCGCCGGCTCGGTGTGTCGTTCCCCATGCTGGCCCAGTGCGACAGCGAGAACAATCCCGATATGATCCGCAAGGGCGTGAGCTGGACCTGCCAGGGGCTGATTCCGCCGCTCGTTTACCGGCTGGCTCGAATCCGCAGCCAGCAGGGCGGGGCGGGTGACGAAGAGTCGCGAATCAACCGGCAACTCTATCGGTTGGTCACCCAATTGCGGCGCCGCCAGTCGCGATTGGAGCGGATCCTGACGCGGGCCCTCTGTCCGGACCAGGAAAGTTCCTGGATGCTCACCGGCTGCTACCTGGGCGCTACGGGCGAGGATGCCGTTCGCGGGCAGGGCTTTGCGGGCGGGATCTTTCCCCAGTTGGTGCAAGTGCAGAACCACGTGGCCTGGACCCGCGACGCCCTGGCCGACGATCGCACCTGCCGCCGCCTGGCCGTATTGGGCTACGCAGCCCTCGTCGTCGGCGCCGCCGCGGCGCTCTTCCTCGCCTGGTGGATTTGAGCGAGCAGGAAACCGGGTAGCACCGATGATTTTCCGCAGATAGCTTCCAACTTCGAACGACTCATTCGGAAAATCGTCGGTGTCGCCTTGGCGACAAGAGGAGCGCCACGGATTTCCTGTGATCCAAGGCCCACCAACGTATTCTCGGGCGCGGCTCTACCTCTCGATCCGGCAATCCGGCAGGGCCTGCTGAAGCCTCTCGACGCCGGCGTCGGTGACCTTGGTCTGTTTCAGAGAGAGCGTATACAGACGTTTTGCTTCCGCCAGGTGTTCCAACCCGGCGTCCGTCACGTTCGCTCCCTCCAACTCCAGGAGTTCCAATGCGGGCAAGTTCGCCACTGTCTTGAGGCACGCATCCGTAACGCGTGTTTCCGAGAGAGTGAGATAGGTCAGCAACTTGCTGTCCGCGAGCTGCGCGACGAATTCGTCCGTCACAAACGTCTCGGCAAGGTTCAGAGACTCCAGCCTCTTGCAGCCAAGACAATTGGGTGATCCGGAGCGGCCGACCTGCGTCTTGGCCAGGTTCAACTCGCGCAGCGCCGGCATGTCTTTCAGGTGGACAAGTGCCTCATCGGTAATCGCCGTGTTCCGAAGAAACAAGAAACGAAGCGATTTCAATCCGGCCAGATGTTTCAAGCCATCGTCCGTGACTTTCGTACTGTCGAGCATGAGGAGATCAAGGCGATCCAAACCGACCAAGTGGCTAAGCCCTTCATCCGACACGACCGTTTCACCGAGGTCCAATCGCTCGAGTTTTCGCAAAGAAGCGAGGCTGGCCAGATTGTCATCCACCGGTGTTGATCGCAGCCCCAGAATCTCCAGGCCAGAGGCGTCGACGAGGTACTGAAGCCCGAAGCTGGTCACTTGAGATTCGTCCAGGTCGAGGCTTCGCAACTGGCTGACGCCTTGGAGATGGGCGAGGCCTGCGTCCGTGACCTTTGAAGAAGTCGCTATAGCCAGAGCTCGAAGCCGAGTGAGCCTTGGCAGTATCTCGCGAAGTTCTCTCAGCTGCTCGTCCGTGATAGGAGACAACTCGTCCTTCGAAGGACGCGGGCAGAAAGGGCGTATTGGGAAGAGGCCAATGCCAACGCTGTGCACGTCACAGAGAAGGTCTTCGTATCGTGGTTCGCCAATGCACTCTCGCAACCACTGCGGCCCAGGCGGAACAGCGTCGTGCAAGAACTCGCCCGTTTTCGGGTCGACCCGGAAGGTGTAGCCAACGCACCCCTGCATCTCATTGCGAATCGTCTCCAGGTCGCGCTGGCGCTGCCACGCCTGCACACCGAAGCCGAGCCCCAGGGCCGCCAGGGTGATCAATACCAGGAGAGTCCGGACGCCGAACTGGAAGCGGGGAAACCGGAAGCGACGGGAGGTTGCCTTCTCGGATTCCGCCATGGCTGGTTCCCGGCGAGCATCGAACGGCGATGTTTTCTCGGCGCGCCGAGGCCGCTTCAGGCGGCGTCAAGTGACTCCGGCCCCGCGGCAGCCGTCGTGCCCGGCAAGGTCTCGCCGGTGGTCGTGCTGCCGGGTGGAATCCACGCCGGCACCGTGCTGCCCGGCACCGTCCCACCGACGACCGTGTTGCCGGATGAGGCCGGATTCATCAGGTTGGTGGCGTCGGGAGATTGCCAACTCACCATCAAGATGCAACCGACAAGCAGCACCACGCAGCCAATAATCACCATCGTTGCCAGATCGACTCGTGATTCCATCGCAGGACTCCTTGAACCTAAACTCGACGAACATTCCACCGCCAGTGAACTCCACTCCAGGTCCCGCTCGGCGAGCGGCGACCTACCAGAACTCGGTCCACGCTTCAGCGTGTAGAAGACAGCCTGAAGGCTGGACTACAACAAACAGTCCCGCTCGGCGAGCGGTGACCTACTTTTCCACCGCGACCATGTCGACGGTCATCGTGCGTTCGCTCTCGCCGACGCCATGGACCATCAGTTTCGAGGCCGCCGGCGGGCGTGTTTCGTCAAAGACCTTGGGCCGCGTGCGGTCAACCCAGCGAGCGGCATCGTCGTCGCTCACGTAGTAGGTGGCCTTCACCAGGTGACGCATGTCGCTGCCGGTCTTCGCCAGGATTTCTGCCAGTTGCCCGAAGAGCAGGTCGGCCTGGGACTGGCCGCGACTCGGCTTGCTGGCGTAGAGTCCGGAAAGGTAGATCTGGCGGTCCGCCCGCATCAGGGCCACGCGGCTGAAGGTGTTCGACGGGCGGTAGATCGGCGGATCGTAGTATTCAACGCCTTCCGCCGGCTTGTCGTCCAGGGGCAATCGGGCAATCATCTCGATTTCAACGGGCAGCGAAGCCAGCCATTCGGCGAAGACGATCGGCGGCGTGGGCTGATCGGGGAAGAAGGCCTGCACCTCGCGGAGAATCTCCTCGGCCGACGTGATCGGATTGACGAATACCTTGATCTGGACCACGTCGCGCGGGGTGAGTTTCAGCTCCTTGAGAATCTCCATCAGACCGGTCATCGACTTGGTTGCCGGCAACACGGTCAATTCACATGCGGACGGCATTCCCGACAGGTAGGCAATGCCGCCGGGCGGCAAAATGGCCGCATCGGCGCACTTGTCGTCGCCGGCCACACCCGGACATCGCTTGAGGGCCACGTCCGCTCCGGAATCGGCAGCGCCGGCCACCGCGTCGACAGCCACGAGGGCCCCGCGATAGGGCATGGGCGTCAGGATGGAAGTCATGACCGGGCGGACCGACGGATCGAGACGTTTTGCGAGGTGTTCGCGGAAGGCGGCGACGATCTTGGTCGACATGGCGTAGACGTTCACCCGAACCAGTTTGTCCATCCCCGAGCCGGAGTCTTTCAGAACGACTTCCAGATTGTCGAGCACCTGGTCGATCTGCTCGTCGGCCGAGCCGGCGCCCACCAGTTTGCCTTCGGCGTCCATGGCGAAGAGCTGGCGTGTGTGGACCAGGGGCATCCTCGGGACGATCACGGCCTGCGACAGGCCGGCGGGAGCGTCGAGGGGAACATATTGAAGCGTGGGTTCGGCTTTCTCCTCCGCCGCCGGACTACCGGTCGGCACGATCAGGCAAGCGGCCAGTGTGAGGGCCGCCATCAGAAGCGATCGCTTATTCATGATCCTCATTAGCGTGTATTTCCTGAGTAAATGTTGCTGGACTAGTGATTACTTCGAAGGTTTCACTTTGCCGTTGAATGGAACTAATTGGCCCACAACGAGTTGGAGAGAAAGAGCAACCACAGAGGGCACGGAGGACACAGAGGAAGAACTAGAGTACGAGACGCTTGATTCCATCCTTGAGGACTTCGGTGTTGAAGTTAACGAGAAGACCAACGGATACTCCTAAGAGTTTCATATAGGTCAGAACTTGGGCTTGGTGGATTCCGAGCAGTTTGTCTACGGCCTTCAGTTCAAGAATCAACTGGTCCTCAACGAGAACGTCAATTCGATATCCACAATCGAGATGAACTCCCTTGTATTCTACCGGTATCGGTACCTCCAATTGAAAACCAATCTCTTGTATTGCTAGCTCGCGTGCAAGGCATTGTTGATAGGTTGACTCAAGCAGCCCTGGGCCCAGAGCGCGATGGACTTCAATACAAGCCCCGATTGTCCGGCCTGTCAGATCATTGATCTCCATTCTCCTCCGTGTCCTCTGTGCCCTCTGTGGTGCTCCGCTCTTCTTCGCAAATCGTCTTCTATACAGGGCCTGTGTTGACTCGACAAATCACACGATCTTGGGCACTTCGTAGCCTTTCCGTTTCTCGCAGTCGAGATAGGTATTGGCCTCGTCGTCGCCTGGGAAGATTTCCTTTTCCGGATCCCATTTCAGGCGGCGGCCGAGGCGGCGGGCCGCATTGCCCAGGTGGCACAAGGTCGCCACGCTGTGGCCGTTCTCGACTTTCATGATCGGGTCTTTCCGACTCACGACGCAGTCGAAGAAGTTGTGCATGTGGTTGTCGCTCTCGTAAACGCGCACGGCATCGGAGGGCAGCGGGTCTTCATCGAGTCCCACGGGATCGCATTCGTAGCCGCCGCGGAAGATCGTGATCTTGCCCTTGTCGCCGATGAAGGTGGCGCCCCCCCCCAGCTTCTTGTCGCGACTGGTGAGCGACAGCACCACGCCGTTGGCATACTTGTAGTGGATGCACGTCCTGGAGCAGAGGGCGTCGCCGCGGGCCGGGTTTTCGGGCACGCGGTAGGTCACCGTTTCCATCTTCTCGCCGGGGTCGACCCAGATCTCGACCGGTCCGCTCTCGTCCATATCGAGGGCCCAATGAACCATGCTCAGCCCATGGCAGCCCCAGTTGGGCAACTCGCCGCCGGAATATTGTCGGAACGACATCCATCCCGGTCCCACGGCGTATTGCTCCGCCGGATACCGGTAGTAGCACTCCTCGGGGTGATAGGGGGCGCGCGACAGATAGCGATCGGTGTGATAGGGCGCCACCTCGTTCTGCCCGCACCAGCGGTCCCAGTCGAGCCACTCGGGGATCGGCTGGGCGGCGAAGTCGCACTCCCAAGCACTGGGGTAGTTGTAGCCAATAACCGACTGGATCTTGCCGATTCGGCCGTTGCGGATCAGTTCCACGGCCTTTCGCGTGGCCGGGTGGGACCGCTGCTGCTCGCCGGTCTGGAAGATGCGCCCGTACTTGCGGACCGCCTTGACCATGGCCTGGCCCTCGGCGATCGTGTGGCTCAAGGGCTGTTCGCCATACATGTCCTTGCCCGCCTCGCACGTGTGGATGCAGGGCAGGTAGTGCCAGTGCTCCGGCGTGGCATAGACGACGACGTCCACCTCTTTCTGGTCCAACAGCTCGCGGTAGTCCTGGTAGATCTTTCTCGTCTTGTGAACCCGGCCCCAGCGTTCGGCCCGTTTCAGGTTGAAGTCGGCCACGGCCACAATCCGGGCGTGGTCGGGCGGCGAGCCCTGGCCTCCCACGCCGGCCATCAACTGGCCGTTTCGACGACCGCATCCGATGATGCCGATGCCGATCTGCTCGTTGGGACTTTTGGCGAGGTCCTTCGTGTTCGGCGCCGGGGTGGCTGTTTCGCCTTGGTTCAGGGCCGTTTCGACCGCAGCCGGACGGCAGGAGAGGAAGGCGGGCAGCGTCAGGGTCGCCCCCGCCGCCTGAGCCAGCATTTTTCGGCGCGTAGTTCTTCTATCAGACATGGAAATTCCTTGAATTACCTAGCAGCAGGGAGGTTTTCTTGTCAGGCCAGAGCGGCGCTGTGGGCGTGGATTTTTCGGATGGCCTCCACAATATGCTCGATGTCGCTCCGATCGGCAAGCAACAGCGATTGGTAGAAGGCTACGGTCGATTCACACGCTTGCTTGTTGCCCTTCAGTTCATGGAGGCTATCGCGATAGGCCTTGAGACGCTCGGCGGAGAACAGGCGTTTGAAGCCCCGCGACTCGATGGCTTCGTCCAGCAGCCCGTCGAAATACTGCTCATGATACCCACCGCTGTTGGGCACTCCCTCAGCATTGAGGGCCTTTCGGAACTTGGAGCGGGAGAGGCCGTTGAACTGGGCCGGGTCGTACTGGAAGGAGTAAAGGTGCCACGCGGCACGGCTGTTCTCGGGCAATCGCGCCGGCTGGACCCCGGGGATTTTCGCCAACTCGGCCGACAGGTAGTCGGCGTTGGCCTGGCGGATCTTGGTCTCCTTAACCAGTTTGTCGAACTGCTGGGAGAGGATCGCCGCCTGGTAGTGGTTCATGCGGAAGTTGCTGCCGCGACTGAAGGAGCCGCTTCCCTTGTAGGTCCCGTAAGCCCGTCCGCAGTTGTGGAAGGATTGGCAGCGATCCATCAACTGCTCGTTGTCGCTGACGATCGCGCCGCCGTCGCCCACGGGGATGTGCTTGGAGTTCTGGAAGCTGAAGCATCCCAAGTCGCCGAGAGTTCCGCACTTGCTGCCCTTGTATTCGGCGAGCCATGCCTGGCAGGCGTCTTCCACAACGGCCAGGTTGTGTTTTTTGGCGATGGCGTTGACGGGATCCATATCGCAGGGCATTCCATAGATATGGACGGGCACGATGGCGCGGGTGCGCTCGGTGATCCGGCTCTCGATGGAGGCGGGGTCCATGGTGAGCGTGGCCGGGTCCGTGTCGGCGAACACGGGAAGGGCGCGATGCATGAGGATCGTGTTGTAGGTGGCGATGAACGTGTAGGGCGAGGTGATGACCTCGTCGCCTGCGTCCAGACCCGCCACGTGCAAGGCGGTGATCAGCGAGGTGGTGCCGCTGGACATGGCGACGCAGCGTTTGGCGCCGAGGAGTTTTGCGTAGCCTTCCTCGAATTCCGCCACCTGGCCGCCGCCCCCGGAGCAGCACCATCTTCCGCTGCGCAGAACGTCAAGAACCTCCGGCTCCCAGGACTGACGCCACTCGGGCCATTTGGGCCAACTGCCCTTGTGAACGGGCGTGCCGCCCAGAAGGGCCGGCTTGCTTGCGTCGGCGGTCGGCGCGGCCGGCGCATGGTGGACGTTCATGGCGGCCAATGCGGCGGAACCCGCCGCGGCTGCACGCACAAATCCTCGTCGCGTCATGGGGGTTGTCATGGCAGAAGTCCTTGATATTGCAAGAATGGCTTGGGGGAATCGTGGTCTCACGCGGCGTAGTGAAGGGTCACCTTCCGGATCGCCTCCGCCACGCCGAGGATGTACTCCTCCGTCATGTATTCATAAATGGGCACGCGAATGTTCGTCACCAGGATCTTCTCCGCCTCGGGGCACTCGTGCTTGGTGAAGTCCATCTCGGTCAGGCCCATTTCCTTCACCGGCCAGCGGCCCGCGAAAAAGCCGTGATTCTGAAACACCGGTTCCCGGTACAACGGATATTTGATGTAACCGCCCCGCACCGTGGCCCCCTCGGCCATCAGGGCCTTGACGAAGGTGGACCGGTTGCACTTGAACGCCTCCGGCCGGATGCGGAACATGTAGAACCAGTACACGCCGCGATCTTCCGGATGCACGTCGTGGGGAATGATCCCCGGCAGATCGGCAATCTTCTCGGTGAGCAGCCGACCGAGGTGGACTCGCTTCTCGACGATCTCTTCCAGACGCGTCAGTTGGGTCGCCGCCACGGCGGCCTGGGGCTCGCTCATGCGATAGTTCGTGGCGAAACCATCGAACCCGCCCCAATGGTAGCGGTTTCCGCCCTTGTCGCCGTACTTCTGCAGAAAGGGGCCGAAACGCTCGTCGTTGGAGGCCACCAGTCCGCCGTCGCCACAGGTGATGTGCTTGGAGTTCTGCAACGAGAAGCACGCAATATGACCCACTGTGCCGATGGGGCGACCTCGATACCGAGCCCCCCACGCCTGGGCGCAATCTTCAATGAGGATCAGGTTGTGCCGGTCTGCCAACGCCTTGAGGGCGTCCAGATCGCAGGGATTCCCCGTCAGATGGACGGCAATGATCGCCTTCGTCTTCGGGGTAATGCGACGCTCCACATCCGCCACATCGAGGTTGTACGTTCCCTCACCCAGATCGGCGAAAACGGGTACGGCCTGCTGATAGATCGTTCCGATCACGGTTCCCATGTCGGTGATCGGAGAGGTGATCACTTCGTCGCCGAGCCCGATCCCCGCCGCGGTAACGGCAATGTGAATGGCCGCCGTCCCGGACGAACAAGTCTGGACGTGTTTGAGAGGGCAGAATTCCCGGAATCGCTCCTTGAGCAGTTCGGTCTGCGGGCCTTTCCAGTAGAACAGCGAATTCTGCTGAAGCATCTCGCCAAGCTGCTTCAACTCCGGCTCGCCCCAACGGGGTTGAGCCTCGGGCGACTGCCGGACGGCCTTTTCTCCGCCGTCGATGGCCAAAGGGGAGGCCTTTTCCGATGCAGAACTCTCGGCGCCCCTGGCTGCCGTCCCGGCCAGCACAAGACCGGACGCACCGGCGACGAATCGGCGTCTTGAAAGGCCCTGTTTCTCGCTCATCCTCAATCACCTCCGCTGCGTTGTTTTCAATCACACCGCTCCAACAACCCGTAGAATAGCCGACAGTCGCCGAGCTTCCAGTCGAGAATGCGAAATTCTATTACCTTTTTGCGACACTTCCTCCCAAGCCGATTGCGATTGAAGAAGCCATGATTTTACCCTCGCAAGCCGATGCAGACACCAGTAGGAATTGGCATAATGGGCAGCGAGAGAGCATTCCCTCTTCTGGGCGGGGGTCGTTTCCTCCATGTTTTAAGCAAATTCCGAGTCGATGAGCACACCAGTCGAACCCACTTGCCGGATTGCCCTGCTCCTGGACCGGGGACTGAGCTTCGTTCGAGGCGTCGTCCGCGGCGTGCGCGCCTATGCGGCCGCCAAACCGAATTGGGTCCTTCGAGACGCCCCACCCCGACTTCGGCTCGTCTCCCAGGTTCGGGACTGGAAACCCCACGGGATCATTGCCGGACTGGTCTTGCCCCAGATGGCCAAGGAACTGATCCGCCTGCGTACGCCCCTGATCGACACCGCTTTCCTACTGCCGGACCTGCGGGTTCCCACAGTAGATGTCGACCACGGGGCCGTGGGACGCCTGGCGGCCGAGTACTTCCTGGAGCGGAAGTTCGATCGCTTTGGCTTCTTCGGGAGCGAATCGGCGACCTATTCGCGGACCCAGGAGGCGGCCTTTCAACAGCGGGTTGGCGAGGCCGGCCACAAAGTCTCTTCCTGCTACACCGAGTATCTCGCGGATCTGGCCACAGCCACCCTGTGGAAGAAGTCCACCCAGAAGACCCAGCGATGGCTGCGTCGGCTCCCCAAACCGGCCGCCGTGCTTTGCTGCGAAGACGCGCCCGCTCGCTACCTGGCGGATGTGTGCGCCCAACTGGACCTTGAAGTGCCGGAAGACGTCGCCTTGCTGGGCGTGGGAAACGACGACCTGGATTGCAGCTTGACCCAGCCGACCCTTTCCAGCATCGCCGTGCCGGCCGAACGGATTGGCTTCGAAGCGGCAACCCTTCTGGACCGGCTCATGGCGGGCCAGGCGCCTCCGCCAGCTCCCTTGCTGCTGCCGCCGCTCCACGTGGTCACCCGCTACTCGACGGACATCACCGCCGTGGACGACGAAACCGTGCAAGCGGCCCTGCGCTACATTCGCCAGCACGCCGCCGAGGACATGGGCGTCAACGACGTGGCCCACGGGATCGCCGCTGGGCGGCGGCTTCTGGAACGCCGTTTTCGCGCCGTCTTGGATCGTTCCGTCCTCGACGAAATCAATCGCGTGCGGGTTGAGCGTGCCAAGGAATTGCTCACGAGCACCCACCTGACGATCGCGTCGGTGGCCGAGCAAGCCGGTTTCGCCAACACGCGTCGGCTCGACGTCGTATTCGCCAAGCAAACAGGCCTCTCGCCACGGCAGTATCGTCGCCAGTCGCAGGCGCGGTGATCCGGAATCCCGGATCCTCTCAGATATTGCCCTGAGCCCGCTGACAGCGAAGCCATCTGTACGAGCCTCTGATCCAATTGAACCGCGAATTGCCCTCTAATTCGATCGACACGTGACCAGAATACGGCAAGTCACTCTGCATTCGTTCGAGCCGTGCTTCCTCATAAAGTCGCAGTAGCTCGATGTCTTCAGAATAGATGCGTGAAGATCTTCCAAGACATTGGTCTCGGTAGTGTTGGTCTCCTGGGTGATCTGCGATGTGCGCATGTGCAATCCTGTGACTGAGCGGCTTCAACTCCTCTCGCCCTATGCCTGAAATGACCATGTGCGCAATATCAAGGTTCAAACCAACATGACGCAGCATTCGCTGCGCGACCTCATTGTCGCCGTCCTCCAGTTCGGCAAACAGCAGATCAATTTGCCCTCGACTATTTAGGAGGTATGTGCTGCCTGGTTCACATTCGCAGCTCAGCGACCACGGATAAGACATATCTCCCAGTGTATTGACGATGTGCTTCAATCGTGGCGCGAGGCACTCGCTGATTAGGCGATTGGGATCATGGCGAGTTTCGCGAGCGCAATTAGCTCCGCACACAATCTCCACAATGATGTCGCCATCCACGAATCCCTGCTCTTTCAGGCCAACCGCGATCTTCACGCAGTTCACGATTGCCATCTCGCTCAGCGTGCCTATCGAATGGGGGCACTTCGCGTCCGGGAAGCCGCCAGCGTCCGGGTTGCTGATTTGGGGGAAATACGTTGCAAATGCAGCAATGCGGGGCCTTTCCCCTTGAGGTATTCGCAAAGCCTCCTGCGTCAGCCAATCGACCATATGCGGGATATTGTCATTTTCAGCCAAGACCGAAAGAGCAGAAATCCGACCGTACTCGATTTCGTCTCGCAGCTCTTTGCCTTGGAGGACTGTATTCTTGGGTCCAAACGCCTTGAGTGTATTGCCTTGATTCTGCAAGTAGTCTTGGACAGCAACGATGTCTCGGCTTCGCAACAAGAACAAGTCAAACGCATTGCCGTCGAGTTCCGCTTGCACCTTGGATATCAACTCATTGATTGACCAGGGACTTGAACTCGTCATGGTGGCCACGGGATACTCCGCTCCGCTTTCAGGGAACGTATTCTTCGCAACGTCAGCCAAGAGATCTGGGTCAGCGAGCAACGAGGGATCTGTTAGTGATTCCGAGCGGACTGTTCCTTCGTGGCCCTCCGGCAACGTGGCATCAAACATCCAAAGTCTTTCCGCGAGCCTCTCGCCGTCCTCAATGCGAAAAGAGATTATCAGCCATACAAGGTCGGGCAAGTCGTTGCCGGCATTCACGTTCAGCTCACGCAATTGCCTCGGTCGCACGAGCGCCATGCGATAATCGGCTGTTCCGTCAAGCGTATTGGCGCAGCACTCGCGGAAGTTCTCGTCATTCATCTGTAAATGCGATACGCATTCAAACAAAGAGCATTTCACATCGCGAGGCGAAACAAAAACCGCATTCAGTGACTCGTCGATGCCGCGTTCGTGCTCTTCGCGGTCATACTTCGCGCAAGCATGCCAGACTCGGCTCGCAGGCACGTTGATGAAGGGAGCGTGTCCAGGGTCATGAACAACCAGATTCCGAAGGAGGCGCCCGCCGTAGTTGTCAAGAACCGTGCCTTGAATCTGGGGTGTGATCGTCTCTTCGACTCCCTCGGAATATCCAACAACCAATATCGAATGCTGAATTGTGTCCTCGTTCACGGAGGCCCTTGCCCTGGGGTTGCCAGGGGTCGCGTACAGATAGTGGGGGTCGCAGAGAAGTACTCCGGGGCACCGCGCGTGAAGATATGCCTCCGCCAGCCGCTCGAACAGCAAAATACTTCGGCTTATGCCGCGTGGTCCGTGGTCCTGGCGGATTGGGATGCCTACAAACGCCGCATTCACGTGGCAGTGCTCCTCCGAAAGCACTTGCAGAATCTGTTCTACGTCAAGTGGCCCCGTCGCGATCGTTGCCTCATTGCCCGCAAACGACGACACCTCGTATGTGCCCGGGATGCTGGCTCCTCGATCGGAAAGCAGGCCGGTTGCCATAATCGCATTTGCTTGGGCGCACGTGGCGCCGCCATCGCAATCATGCATCACATAGAAGGAGCTTTTCAGATCGCGCGGACCGCCAAATTGATACGCATAGTGCCCCTGAATGAGCCATCTGCCACGATCCGGAGCAGCTAGCGTTACAGGCGGCTTGAGGAGTCCTAGAGCGATTGGTGACAGCGAGGAAATCGGTCGAAAATCGACGAACCCCACATACCGGGAGTACTGCTCTTGGGGGCTCTGTTTGACGCAAACCAACGGCGATGTGAGTCTGGCAAGAAACAGATCGACCCAGTGATTTATCACGCAATTTCGCAATTCCACGAAGGAGTCATCACCGAATCCGGGAATGGCGATTTCTATTAACACCGTACCATCAAGTGTGATTGTGTCGTTTGCGTAGTGCAACGCCGGAATAGCTTCGTTGAGCATTTCCCATAGTTCGTGTTGCAGACGAGTTGTTTTGTTGCCTGTATCTATCGCCTCCTGGTTTTCACACAAGGCATCCATCCTGGCTTTGGCATATCCGTAGGCTGCTTCGGCGAAACGTGCAAATATCTCACCAACCACGCTAATGTCATCGCAACCGAACACAACGTAGTTGTCTGGTGGCTCACCAAGCGCCGGGTTAGGCCGGGGGAGAGCTACGAGCCAATTCTCGATGGCGCTATGAAGCTCAGAGACAAAAGAAACCTTCCATGTCTCAAAAACACCAGCGGCTTCGTGCCATGTCCACTGATGGAATCCAGCCGTGTCTGTTGTGCACAAGTGTTTTCTTACCGATGTCCTCTGGTGGTCGAGCCCGTTGTATTGGTGCTCCGATCGCACCACAAAACAACTCGTTGGCTCTGCCATTGAGACCTTCAAGAACTCCCTGCCGTACGGGATGCTTAGAACAGGCGAATTGGGCGCCCATCGGCCGAAGTTTCTTGGGACACACGTGCACTTTCCGGCGCCACTTAGAAGGAGTTCGTCGCGGCAGGGAAATCCGTCGTCTCGTTGCCAGAAGAACTCATGGGCGCCAACATCACTAATACTCACCGTTTGTGGCATGGAAGACTTCCCCTGCTACACATTCCAGGCTCCAAAGATTGCCCCCCGAATAAGAGGCTAACAATAAACGGAGAGTGTGATTGCTTAGTGTCCCAATGTCAAGTGCGCAGATGTAGTAGGGCACCGTGGATAGTCGAGGCGGCGATTCGACATGAGAGGGCAGCAATGTGAACGAACTGCTACCTGAATGCGGGACTTGCGTGATTGGCCAGGAGATGGACAGCCAATCCGAGAAGGAAGGAATAGAGAAGAGGCGACGTGTGCGCAACACCAAGCGGTCAAGCCCCAAGCATCCCGTGCGCCATGCTCAATTCGATCACTTGGGCATGAAGCCAGGAGTAGCGCCGCGAATGGCCGTGCTGCCAATTTTGGCTTTGCAGTCAGAGGGCTTTCTCGGCTGAAGCACCTCGTCAGCAAACTTCATGACTTTGTTGGATCCAGAATCCAATGACTGCGTGCCATTCAATTCTTCGCAGTGCTTCTCAGACATTTGTCTTCCTCGCAATCGCTGAGCGGATTACTGGTCTCCATGCAGGCCGCAAGCACCACCTGCGTAGTTTACAGTTTTGGCCGCAGCCGCCAAGGGGAATCGCAACGCTCCGAATTCGAACGCATTCGGGGGCGACCTCCCTGCAAATTTCCCATCTTCTCTATTCGGCAGAAATCTTCTCATTCTATTGTAACAGGCCGAATCTACCAGAAAAAGGGGCAAATGAGGGGGGCATGGCACCCCAAGTTAACCCCTCCCGTGGATGGTTTTCTGGTGTTCCAAGGAGCAACACTCTCTCGGGCTGATTCGAAGAAGAGAGATCTCCCTTCCTAAACCCGTAGTCCGCTGCCTCGCCATTCCTGACACGGACGGCGAAAAATTCAGGCAAATACCTACTGCCGAGGGGTCGCAGCCACCTAGATTAGCTTAATATCGACCAAGATAGATAAAGAACGTCTCTGCGTCTGGCTGGGAAAACGAAAAGACAACCGGCAGCGGACTCCGATCGCCCTTCTGGCACGAACTATGGCTTTTTGGGGGCCGGTTTGCCATACTGTACGGCGCAGGCTGGCCCCACGGAATGAGTGTGGGGCAGGGCCGGTTCGCTCCACAGGGTGGAGGCAAATGCAAGGGATGTGTCACGTTTTTTCGGGAGATGACGCGGTGAAGAATTTCATGCCCTTCCTGCCTGGTTCCGGGCGGTTGACCATGCTCGGACTTGTCCTTCTCGTGGGTGCCGTTTTTCTGGCCGGATGCGGCGGTTCGGACGAGCCGGCGCCCAAATCCGAGCCCGCGGCCGAGAGTGAGGCGGCGGCGGGGGATGAAGCAGCGGAAGACGAAGCCGCGAGCGCTCCCACCTCGGACGAAAGTGAAGCGGCACCGGAAGAATCCGGGGAACACGAAGCCGCCCCAGCGCCGGCCCCCGCCCCGAAAAAGTCCGGTGAGCATGAAGCGGCGCCCGCCCCGAAGAAATCTGGAGAGCATGAAGCGGCTCCCGCTCCCAAGAGGTCCGGAGAGCACGATCCGGCCCCGGCACCCAAGGAAGAAGCTCCCAAAGCAGAGCCCGCCGCTCCCGCCGCCACCCCCCAGCAGACCGAAAAGGTCCAACCGAGACCGGCTGACGTAGCGAACTGGACCGAGGAAGATCTCCGAAAGGCGAAGGAAGATCGCGATCCCAAGCTCCTCTCAGCCGTGGCGTATCTGGGCGAGAACCGCTCGGGAGATGCGGATGCCGTCAAGCTGCTCGTCGAACTCCTGGCCACTCCCGAGGATCCGGAACCGGAACCCAAGCCTGAGCCCAAGGTCGAGAAGAAACCGGAGAAGAAACCCGAGGGAGAAGAAGGCTACGACGAATACGGCGGCGAAGAAGGCTACGGCGACGAGATGTCCCCGGAACCGTCGAGCGAAGACGGGATGTACGATGAGGGCGATTATTCGGGTGAGGAGGAAATGTACCCGGGGGAAGAGGGTTCCGGCCAGCGTCGTCAGAAGAAGGAGGCCAAGACGCCCCTTGCTGCGTGCTACGTGAGCCTCACCGGAGGCATCGTTCGCGCCCTTGGCGCCAATGGCACCGAGCAAGCCCGGACGGTTCTCGAGCAGATACTCGGAGGCAAGATTCTCACCGGAAACGATCGTGCTGCCGTGGGCGCCGTCTTGCGGACCCTCGTCGACTATCCCAGCGAAGCGAACGACGCGATCTTGAAAAAAACGCTCACGTCTCCCGAAAGCTACCGCCAAAGCAGCGAGAAGATCGCCGCCGCGTACAAGCAGGCCCTAGGGGCAGTCGCCCAGCCCAAGGAGGGCGAAAAGGGACCGGATATCGACGCCATGGTGGCCGCTGCGTTGGCCGGCAAGGTAACGGCCGAGGACATTCGGGACACGAGCCTCCCCCTGATCGAACAGTCGGCCTCGATGCGGCTGCGCTACGATCTCGCCGCTTACCTGATCGACGAGCCTTCGGAAGAACTGGGGCCGCGAATCCAAGAACTGGTCACGGTCACCAATCCGCTCAATCTCCGAGCCCAAATCGGGCTCTACCGCTATGCCAAGACTCCGCCGGAAATGCGCGACGCCTTTGAGCGATACTTCACCAGCTACGCATCCTGCACCCTGGGACGCATGTTCGGTGTGTCGACCGACGAGGGCGCCGATCTGCCGGAGACCATTTCCACCGGCGGCACCGAGGGGGCGCCCGCGAAAAAAGGCTGGTCCGGATTCGGAGACAGCACGGAAGGCGCCAAGTCGCCTGGCGGGCAACGTCCCACCGAAGAACCCGGGATGGAAGAAGAAAGTTACAGTCCGCCCCCAGAGTCTTCTGAGGAAATGGATTACCCCACCCAAGAAGAGTCTTCGCAGTACGAAGGCGAGTCCAGTGAATATGGCCCCGAAGGCGCTGCGGGAGGACAGAGCGGCTCCGGCCAGAAACCGCCGTCCGGCCCCGGTGAAGCCGACCGGGAATCCGTGCGGAAGTTCGAAGAGGTCGCCGCAGGGGATCCGAATCTCCCTTACGAGTTGGCCAAGCAACTCTGGGGCAACGAACTGGGGGCCACTTTGGCCGCCAGGATGAACGCTCTTGCCTCCCTGGAAGACGGGGCCCAACTCGTGATGCTCGCCGGACACATCCCCACCAATGCCATGCGAGCCCAACTGCTCAAAACCCTGCAAGCCCATTGGACGGACGGGCCTCAGGCCTTCGCCTCGGCGAGCGTTTCCACCGAAGAGGGAATCAGCGATCCGGGATTCATCTCGGTCATCAAGCTTCTTCCTCGCCGCGAGCCGCCCGCCCGCGCGAGCAAGACGGAGCCCTCCAAGGAGCAGAGCGCCCAGTATGCCTGGATGCAAACCGCCTACGGTACGGTTCGCGTCTTCTGCGAACGCTTCCAGAAGGCCGCCGAGAACCAGCAGGTCAATTCGGCCGACATTGTCGCCAATCTGCCCTTCCGAATCCATTCTCCCGAAGCCCTGACCCACGTCTACGCCATGGATTGGCAGAAACAGGTCGGAAGCCGGTTGGCGGGAGCCCCCGTCGATCCCATGCGGGTGTACTACCTGCGATTTGAAGAAACGGGACTCTACAACAAGGTCTCGGGGGCCTACAAACGCGTCGTCCCCTCGGGAAGCGAACGACTCGTGCAAAATGGTCTCTGGATCGACGGCAGCAAGCCCGACCACGAATCCGGGTTGCGAACCACCATGGACGTGATCATCGATCGCCCCGAATACAGCGCCGAGCGCAAGGCGAACGAACCGGAGCAACTGGTCGTCCAGGTCCTGTACGTACAGATCAAAGACCCCAGCCCCGCCAAGGCGAAAAAAGCCGAGTAGGGCTGAAGTTCACTAGGGATTCGCAAAAGTCGGGATTGCTTTTTTACCCAGAACTCGATGCTAGTAGTCGCGTTAGACGGCCATTTATGGTCGTTTTCCGCCGCAGGCGGTATTAGACGCGGCGCGTGCTGCTCGATTCAGAGCCCTGGCGTCTGGGAAGTCGCTCGTGCGGTGACTACCCGGTGCGACGCCCACTTGCGCCAGGCGTGAATCTGATCCTGCTGGTGAAGTCCCGGGGCTTCAGCCTCCGGGCAATCGGCAACCGCCGCGAGGCTATCCAACGCGGCCAGCCGGACCCCATGACGGTCGTCCAGCAGGCGGAGCAGCGCGGGCGCGAACTCCGGCAGGGCAAGTTCGCCCATCGCCTGGGCCACCCGGATCCTCGTTCGTTCGTCGTGGCTGTACGCGAGCCGTTCCAGAGCTGCCGGCCCCTCGGACCGGTGAAAACGGGTGAGCACGATCGCCGCCGCAATCTGGAGGTCCTCGTTTCGGGATCCCAGGAGTTGAACCATCGGTTCGCAGTCAACATCCCCGCCGCACTTCCCCAAGGCCTCCATCGCGGCGCAGGCCACGCTGGCGCTACCGTCGTCCAGAACCGCGAGAAGCGCCGCTGCATGTTCCGGACGAGGGTAACGTCCGAGATGCTCGCAGGCCGCCAGCCGGACTCCGCTCGATTCGTGACACAAGGCGGCATAGGCCAGCCGAAACGCTGGCTCCTCGTCGGACCGGGAAATCGCGGCAAGTAGATTCTGCCACACAGCACCGTCCGTTTCCGTTGCCGCCACGTTTGCAAGCCGCCGCAGAAGAAGCGTCCCCGGACGGCGTCCGCCCAGGTCGTGGACGAGCTCTTGAGCAGCGCTGCGGCGGGTCAACACGTCGTCGCGTCGGAGTTGCTCCACCGTTGCAAATCCGGGAGCCAATTCGGCGAGGACCGTTGTGTAGACGATCTCTGGAACTACCACACCACGATGCTCGACCAGGTACTCCAGTATGCCGACCAGATCGGCCTGGTGGCGGCGAAGATTCGTCAACGCTTGCTCGCGGCCCGGAGCATCGGTTTCCGGCGATTGCAAAGCGAGAATGGACGCCGCCACGGAAATGAGCTGCTCTGAGGAAAACGCGGGCTCCGCCCGCAGCGGTTTGTCGGCCTGAGACTCCAGGCTTCGGTCCCGCTGGACGTAAGCCTGGCGAAGTTCGGCGGTTGCGCGAACGCGAACCTCCGGCGGACGCCCAAAGGGAAATGTCCGGAGCCGAGGCCCCAGTTCGGGCCAGCTCTCGGTCAGGGATTCCGCCGCGAGTTTCTGTGAACGATAGGAGCCTCGCTCCAACGCGTCGAGCAGGAGCGGTTCGGCCGAAGAAGCGGGCCAGACGCGGATCGATTCGACGGTTCGAAGCTGCACCTCGCCGCTTGAATCGTCAAGGAGCTTTCGGGCCAGGCCGGTGTTCGGCTCTCCGGGAAGCCGAGCGAAGACCTCGGCAACGACGAGCCGCACTCGCCACGCCTCGTCTCCCGCTGCGGCTGCCACGAGTTCCGCTTGTCCAAGATCGGCAAGGGCCTCGACGGCCGCCGCCCGCTCCGCTTCGACGCCGTCGGCTAGAAGCGGCTTGAGCGTGGCAACCGCTTGCTCGTCGCCCAAAATGCCAAGGGCGCGAATCGCCGCCGTGCGAACGCGCAGGTCGGGATCGGCCAGCGCGGCGATCAACCGCGGCAACGTGTCACTCGCCGGATGGCGGACCAGAACTGCGGGCAGACGCGCCCGGACCCTGGGATCGGGATGATCCAGAAGGGTAAGCCCCTCCTGCGGAAAGAGCGTGGCGGGCGCCTCCCGCCAAACCTCCAAGGCGGCGAAGAGAACGTCGTCTGCCGACGCCGACAACGCCTGCGCGAGACGTGGCTCGTCTCCCGCGCGAGTTTGAGTTCCAAGGACGCGAATCAACTCGGCATGCACGGTGGGCGAGTAGCCCCCTCCGGGCCGATTTGCTCGGGCGCTCTCCCTGTCCACGAGGCCCTGCAGAAGGGCCGCCGAGTCCGGAATCCGGCCCAACGTCTCGACCGCTGCCGATCTGACTCGCGGCGGAAGACGCATGTTCTCGGCAGTGTCGGCCAGAGCGTCGGCCACGGACGGATCCCCCAGTCGTCCCAGGCCGATGGCCGCATTGGCTGCCACAACCGGGTCCGCACTTTTCAGACGACCCCGAAGATCCTTCGGAGAAACGTCCTCCTCGGAAAGGAAAGCTTCGAAGGCGGGGTAAATCCAGCGGCAGGAGGCTTCCTCTCCCTCCAGGGTGGGCACGGAGTGGATCCAGTTGGGCTCCGCCAGAAGAGCAGCCAGGGCAGCGTCGCGGGCCTGCCGGTCGCGGGAAGCCCCCCCATCGCCCTTCGACAAAGCAGCCACTGCCGATGTGAGTTGATCAAGAGGGGGCGGATCGTCACTCGTTTTGGGAACCGCGGTCGTGCAGCCCCCGATGGGGGCAAGAAAGACGGCGCCAGCCAGAATGGCCAATCGGGCAGATTGGAATGAGTAAATCGCCATGTTGGGCAAATCCATTTGCCGGGGCGCCGCCTGATTCCTTTCCCGTATTCCTGCACAAACAGGTCAACGGGGAGGCCGCGCGTCAATACATCATTTCTTCGCCGTAGCCGCTGCCGCTCATGGTCTTCTTGGCCGGCAATGGCTTGAATTCGGGAGACTCAGGGGCTTGGACGCCGACCTCTTCCAGGGCTTCCGCCAGAGAGGTTCGCAGTGCCGCAATCGCTTCGTCAAGCTCCTTTGCCTGAATTTGCTTGTCGTCTTCTTTCGCATCGATTGTCGTGAAGAAGTCGTGGATCGCGTCCGAGAAGGCCTCGACCTTCTCTTTCTTGAGCGGATCCGTGCCGGCCAGAGCACTGACACCGCTGAGCTGCTCGTTCCGGGCGAGCGTTTTTCGCTTCTTACCCATGCCGATCAGCGCGGCTGTCATGCCTTCCTTCAAACGGCGGCGGACGCGTTCGATCTGGCGATCCTCTTTCGTCGTGGTCGGTTTCGCCCCCATGCCGCCATACCCATACCCGCCTTCCGACGACATTTCTTCATAGCTCCCCGTCATCCCTGCTCCGTACTCTTCGCCGTAGCCACCGCCGTACCCGCCGGTTTGCGGCCTCTTCTTCGACTGCGTCTCGTCGCGGAGACGCTGTCGCTCCCGGTCACAAACCTCCACGGCCAGCAAGCCGAGTGGCGCCAGCATGGCGTTCATGTCCGCGTTGCCGGCGTTGGTGAAGTCGAGGCTGCCCAGGGCGCTGGCCGCCCCGTAGCGGAGAAACTCCGGGCTATCCTCTTCGGCAACCACCTTCAACAGTTGCAGGCTCAGCGGCACCGGATAGGGCTTCCCCTTGAGATCGGCAAATGCCTGAATCGCCACCAATCGGAACCACGCCTGGCCCTCTTCGCTCCGGACTCGCTCCGGGTCCTTGGTCTTAATCAAATCTGCCAGGAGCCTGATGATCGGGTCGGGAACCGTCCCATTCGGATCCATCAGACGCAAGTGGCGGCGAATTCCCAACAAGGCGCCCAGCTTGACCGCGTCGATCTGGCGAGAATCCTTGAAGATTTGATACAGGATCCCCAACGCCGCGGGCAGCGGCTTCGGGGGTGTGGAACCGGACCGCTCCACCTCGTTCAAATCGCCGATCATCATGACCGCGTTGAATCGAACCGTGGGCGCCAAGTCCATCGCGGCATAGGTATTCGGGTTCGTGCAGACCTGCATGAATCCGAGCACTTGCTCCTGAAGCTTGGCATGACCCGGAGTTCCATTGCACCGAGAAAGATCGTTCTGCAAATCACGGCGGTAGCCTGCCACCTCGTTTTGCTCGTCCGGATAGGTCCACCTCGCCAGAGCGTACTGGCGATAATAATCTTCCAGGACCTGTTCCTGAGCAGGTGAGAGCACGCTGCTCTTGAGGATTCTCTGAATCTCCAGACGCTTGCCCTGATATTCTTTCACCTTGTCGGCAGAGAGCTTGGCCTGACCCTGGTAGTTCCGATCCAGCAGCGGAGGTCGCTTCTTCTCCGCGGCCCCGGCGCCTTGAGCATCTGCCCGCGGGCAGGCCGATATCGCAAACCCCAATCCCATCGCCAGAATCAGGAGGGAATGCCCATAACGAGGGGAGTGTTTTTTCCGCAAAAGGGAGAGCATAGCACCAGGCTCCGAAGCCGAATGGCATTGTGAACTTACACAACTTATATGCTAGTCGCCGGATTTCAGGAATGTCAAGTTTTATGCGCGGCCCCCCCCTTCATCCGGCCAAAGTTTGACACCGGGTCGGGCAACCGCGTACAGTATCCTGGACTAACAGCTTTCTGACGATCCGTCCGATTCGGGAAGTGCTGGGGAACAGGCGATTTGCAAACGCCGGAACCTACTTCTTGTGAAGGACGCGAGACTCGCTTGAAAGCGGGGGAGTCAGGTTGGGGGACCTCCTGGCGGGTCCCCGAATTCTGGGGAGATTTTTTGAGCTGCGTGATGAATTTACGTGCTCTGGGGATTATAGCGAGGGTTGGGTTGCATGACGTTGCTGTACGAAGATCGGCGTTTTCTTGCCCATGAGACCGGAGCCCACCCCGAAGGTGCAGCACGGATTCGGGGTCTCGATCAGCGCCTGGCCGAATCCGGAGTCGAGGCAAAATGCCGCCGGGTCGAGTGGGCCGAATTGTCGCGCCGGCGCCTTTCTCGGGTCCACTCCCTGGCCTATGCAGACGAAGTCTGGGCCATGGCTAAATCGGGGGGGGGCGACATGGACGCCGACACGATTGTCAGCCCCGATTCCTACGGGGTCGCCCTCCTTGCCGCCGGCAGCGTGTGCGACGCCACCGAACGGATTGTCCGCGGGGAAGATACGCAGGCTCTGTGCCTGGTCCGCCCTCCCGGCCATCACGCCCTGATGAATCGGGCCATGGGCTTTTGCTTGTTCAACAACGTCGCCCTGGCCACTGTCACTGCCATCGACGAGTTGGACATCAATCGCGTCTTGATTGTGGACTGGGACATCCACCACGGAAACGGAACCCAGCACACCTTCTGGGAAGATCCTCGCGTGGGCTTCCTCTCGATCCACCGTTTCCCGTTCTATCCGGGCACCGGGCACGAGGACGAAACCGGCGGCGGCCGCGGGGCGGGAACCGTGCTGAATCTGCCGGTCGAAATGGGAATCTCCCGCCACGACTACCTGGCCGCGTTCGGCGATGCCCTCGATCGGTTTGCTTCCCAAATCCGACCCGAACTGATCTTCATCAGTGCAGGCTTCGACACCCACGTGGCCGATCCGGTGGGCAACCTCGGACTGGAAACCGAGGATTTCGCCACTCTGACCAAGACGGTTCTCGACATCGCCGATGCCCATGCTTCCGGAAGGGTCATCAGCGTCCTGGAAGGCGGCTACAATCCGCCGATCCTGGCCGATTGCATCGAAACCCATCTTGCCGAGATGCTCAAACGGAGCACGAACGGACAAGCCAAGGACGCCCCCCATTAGCAAACCAGGCCCTGTTGACACAACAGGGCCTGGCATCAAGTGGATTTGGGGGTCACGTGGACTGGCGGGGGCAAGAGCGGCGCAACGTGACGCGAAGCGATCGGAGATCCTAGAAACCGTACTTGGCAACCCATTCGAACCGGGTCGATTCGGCAGGCGCTTGGCCCACGTACAGGGTCTTCCACTGGCTGACTTCAAACCCCATCATGAACTTCTTCGTCAGGTCGTAGGAGATGTTGGCCCAGTAGGCCTGGTTGTAGATTCGTCCCGTGGCCGTCCCAAGATCGGAGTCGATCGGATCATCGATCGTGTAGCCCGCGGCCGTATGGAGCCTTGGGGTCAGATTGTACCAGACGTTGAACCAACCTCCGCTGGAGCGGATCGCGTCCTGGGTTCCGGCCACGTCGACGCCTTGGATGATGCCGCCCAGGTACGGTTTCAGGTTGGTGCCGGTGAAAAGCTCGCCCTGGAAGCCCAGGCGATCCGTGATTGGCATATGGAGGTCGGCGTTGAGGGACCAACTTGGGCGGACCGTATCGTCGGCGCCGGCGAAATCATAGACGTCCTCACCGATATGCCCCGAAACGCCGAACTTGATCGGACGGCATTGTCCCAAGGTCGATCCGACGCGGACCTGCACGACGGGCCATCCGGCATGGTCGCCGTCCGAGATGGCGCCGGTCGTGAAATCGCTGCCTCCATCCGTGCTGATCGAGGTCTCGACATCGAGTTTCCACATGTCTGTCATGGTGAAGTAGTGCTCATAGCGCACCTGGGGGTGTCGATAGCCGATGTTGCCGGCTCCCCAGTAGATGGAGTACATGAGCGTGCCCGGGTAAAGAGGCGAAATCACGTCCCACGTCTGCCCGAGCAGGAATCGGAAGTCCTCGTCCTTGATTTCCCAGTAGGCGTGACGAAGGAGAACGCCGGGTTTGTTTTCGACGGTGAAGGAACCCTGGAAGTCGATTTCCACCTTACCACCGCTCTTGGCACAGCAGAAAAAAGGAACCCGCGGTCCGGCTATGTCAACTCCGAGACGGGTGTTCTTTGCGCCCACGTGAAAAGCGTCTTCGCCTTCCACATCCGGCGAGATTGCCCACAGGGTGTAGTCGCCGATGTAGGTTCGCTGCGTTTCGTAGGTGGTCGTCCCCCAGAGAATGCCGTAGGGCACAATCTTGAAATCGCCTTTCGTCCAGGCGAGTTTCTTCATCTCGGCGCGGGCCTCGTCCAGCGTGACGTAGCCAATATCCGGCTGATCTGCCAGCGAAACCGTGGTCACTCGGGGGCCTGTGGACGGCAGCGGAACGGGGCCGGTTTGGAGTTGCCCCAGTTCGGCTCGGAGCATTTGGGTCTCCGCCTCCAACTGCTGGAGCCGTTGCAACAGTTGGTCGTTGCTCGGCACCGTGCCGGGAATTTCTGCGGCCGAGGCATACCCGGCCAGAACAAGAACAGCCGCAAAAGTCAGTTGCAGGACCTTCATAACGCCCTCTTCCCCCAAGGAGTAGTGAATCGGGGTGGGCTCCCTTCGACCACCCCGGCCACGGTTGCAATAACCGGACCATCAGTTGTTGGTCCTATCGTCACTGCTACCAAGAGACTTGACAGTGGGAGAAATCGCGAAACATCGGGACTTTCCCACAGAACCTGCTCATCTCGAACGCTTTTGCTACCCGTCACAACCGGCCTGGAAAAACTGCCACATTCGGCATAATCCCACTCGCTTCCGAAGTATCGGGCCGTGGAGATTCCCATCGTGTTCCGGGTCCGCTACAATGAGCCCGGTTGTGGCAGCCGGGCCGAAAGCTCTGCCCGACGAGGCGGCCCATGTCGAAAGATCTCGCTTCGCCAATCAGCAAGACTGCCTGAGGAGTCTCTATGAGGAACGTCGTAACGTTGGTCCTGGGAGGAGGACGCGGAACCCGACTCTATCCCCTGACCCAGGTTCGCTCCAAACCGGCCGTCCCCGTCGCCGGCAAGTATCGCCTCATCGACATTCCGCTGTCGAATTGCATCAGCAGCGGTTTGAACCGGATCTACGTGCTCACCCAGTTCAACTCCGTGAGCCTCCATCGCCATATCCGGGCCACCTATACTTTCGATCCCTTCTCCCAGGGGTTCGTCGAAATCCTCGCGGCCCAGCAGACCATCGACAACGCCGGCTGGTACCAGGGGACTGCCGATGCCGTTCGGCAGAACCTGCGCTACCTCCAGCAGCCGGGAATCGACTACGTCTTGATCCTCTCGGGCGACCAACTCTACCGGATGGACTTCCAGGAGATGCTCGCCACGCATATCGAGGCCAAGGCCGACGTGACCATTTCCGCCGTCCCCGTCCACAGCCAAGAGGCGTCGGGGCTCGGGATCATGCGTCTGGACGACACGGGACGCGTCGTCGGCTTCCTCGAAAAGCCCAAGACGGAAAAAGACCTGGAACTGGTGCGAACTGATCCGGCATGGATCGAGGGCAAGGGAATCCAAGCCGGCGGTCGCGATTGCCTGGCCAGCATGGGCATCTATCTGTTCAACCGCAAGACCTTGCTGGAAGTTCTCGAGAAGACGGACTACCAGGACTTCGGTAAGGAGGTGTTTCCCGCCTCCATGCGGACCCGGCACGTTCAGGTGCATCTCTTCGACGGCTATTGGGAAGATATCGGAACGATCAAGTCGTTCTTCGAGGCCAACTTGAGCCTTGCCGATGTGGATCCACCCTTCGATCTCGTGCTTCCCAATCGCTCCATCTACACGCGAGCCCGGTTTCTGCCGCCCTCGCGGATCGACGGCGCAACGATCAAACGCAGCCTCATCGCCGACGGATGCCAGATCCAGGAAGGCGCCGTGATCGAAAACAGCGTGATCGGCCTGCGCTGCCTGATCGGACGCGACACGGTCATCCGCAACTCCATCGTCATGGGAAACGACTACTACGAGATGCCCGAGGGGATGAACGGGAACGGATCGGGTACCAAGCCGCCCCTCGGGATCGGACCGGGAACCCATATCGAAGGCGCCATTATCGACAAGAACTGCCGAATCGGCTCGGGAGTTCGCATCGTCAATGCCAACGGCATCGAAGATACCGAGGAGGACCAGTTCGGAATGGTCCGCGACGGCATCGTCTGCCTGCCCAAGGGAACGTCCGTTCCTGATGGCTGGTCACGATAGACGCTGCTTCAGATAGCCGGGCTCTTGAATCAACCATCTCACACCGGACAACCTATCCGTGGAGGTTGAAGAGCTAGCCCGGCTCTTGGTCCCAACCGGTACCGATTTCAACCGCCACCGACTTGAAAAGCCCGGCTGCAGATCACCCGGTTCCCGTCGCTGCAACGTCTCCTTGGAACCCAACGGGAGCAGCCGGGCTGAAGCAGAATAGCCGGGCTAGGGAGCGAACGAGGACGATCATTTTGCCACAACCCGCTTGTGGTCGCCTCGCACCGTGATCTTCGGGCTCGTCGCCAACGCGCGGTATTGATATTCCGTGCCCGGCTTGAGCCCTTCAACTTCCACGGCAAACGGGCCGGGCTCTGTCAGACGAGTCGCCTCGGTCCTGATCCAATCGGGGTTGTCCATTGCCTCGGCAAACCCGCCGTAGACCTGGTACTCGAAACCGACGGAAACGTCCTTCGCTTCGCCGAGACCGGCCAGTTCGCCGTGCAGGCGGACCCTCCCGTCCCCCTGGGCTTCGGCTGCTCCCGTTTCTGCATGGGGCGGCGTCTGGAAAGCAGGACGGACGTTTTCCAACTTCACAACGACCGGATTGCACCACTTGTGGTCGTTGTAGAGACGCTGGGCGCGAACCACGGAGATCTCCAGGCCGCGCTCGCTCTGCTCAAAGCGGGGAGTCGCGTCGGTCCCCGGGCTGTATTCCACGATCTTCCCGCCGTGGCCCAGGACGTGGACGGTGGTCTCCGGAGTCGCCTCCACCGACTGAAGCAGAAACTCGCGACGTTGGCCTCGCCGCCAGTCGGGGATCTGAGTGAGAAACGCGTAGACCGCCGAGTCGTCTTTCTTCCGGGTGAACCAGATGTCGCCTTCACGCGCCACGACCCACGGTCGCGTGTCGTGGATCGCCTCGCCGTTGGCCGCATGCCAGAGGGCGACTTCGCGAAGCCTTTCCTCCTGCTCGATCGGCAGGGCGCCGTCCGGCTTGGGACCCACGTTCATCAGCAGGGCTCCGCCCTTGGCTCGCGTCTCGATCAGCAGTTCCAGAATTCGCGTCCCTGACTTGTAGTTGTCGTTGGTGGGCTTGTAGGCCCACTGGGTTCCCATGGTCAGGCACGATTCCCAGGCGCCTTCCGGGGGAACGCCGGGAATGTGCTGCTCGGGCGTGGAGATCGCGCCGCGAGTGATCAGGCAGTTCGGTTGAAGATCCCAGCACGTCTTCTTGGTCGTTTCCGCCCCCACCCCGTCGATGAACAGGACATCGATCGGACCGAACTGGGAAAAAAGTTCGGTCACTTGCCGGCGCACGAAGTCGCCGTATTCATCGTGCTTGTCCGGATCGAGCAACTGGGGGCCGCGGCGGCATACCGGGTGGCCATGGCAGTGGAGCCAGTGGAAATCCTCGGGCGAGTAGTAGAAGCCGACCTTAAGCCCGTAGCGTCGCAGGGCCTCGCAGTAGTCCTTCAGGATTCCGTGACCGTAGGGTGTGTTCGTGATTTTGAAGTCGGTCGTCTTGGTGTCCCACCAGCAGAAACCGTTATGGTGTTTCGTCGTGAAGACGACGTATTGCGTGCCCGCCACCTTCGCGAGTCGGGCAAGCTCGTCGGGGTCCCAACGCGTGGGGTTGAAGGTCTTCGGCAACTCCTGGAAATACCAGTTCTGATAATCGTCGGAAGCACCGGCCAGGCTGTGGCTGATGACGGAGCCGACCTGGGAATCGACGGACCAGTGGACAAACATGCCGAAGCCGGCGTCCTGGAGCCATTCGAGTCTTTCGGGCCGGTTCCGGTCGAGACCGGCCTCGTCGGCAGAAGCGCTCGTCGCAGCCGTTGCCAGGACGCACAGCAAAAGGAGGGCGGATGATCGGGGGCGGGTCATGGCACAACTCCAGGGAGAGAGGGATGATCGGGACAGCGTGTCGATCAAGGAGGATTGTCAGGATAGTGTCTCGTTGCGGCCCCTGCAATCAGAGACGCCTCGACAGGCTCGGGCCGATGCGTTTCGACTTGCTTCACAGTTGGCCGGCGCCGCCGATGACTGTGGCCTTCTGCGGCGTCCTACTCCCGCCACGGGACGACCGCCTCAACCGAATTGGGCAAGACAGATTGTAGCGTGTCAGGTACACTGGCAGGTAGTCAGGGATGGGAGGGATTCCCCGCGGTCTGGTTGCCGAGAAGGGTGAAACTGCAGACCCGCCGACTCAGGACGATGAGGCGAATCCGATTGAGGACGGTTGGACTTATGAGAGGCTGCGGCAACCATGGCACTCGAGATTCTCGGCGACCCGCTCTTTGCGCGGGACGAAAGCGGCAAGCTCAAGTCGCAAATCGGCACGATCTTCCCCAAGACGCAGTGCCTGGTGACGGAATGCACGATCCACGCGCTCCAGCGTCACATCTACGTCGACCACCTCAATGCACTTCGCCAGGCATCGGGCGAACCGCCCTTGACCCGGGAGGAGGAAAGCCAGGTGTGGAGCGATGCGGTCGACCTCATCTTCGAGGACGACCGCATCCTGATCCGCCCCAATCCGAGCAACATGGCATTGGCCTTCGAGGCGGATGATCTCCTTCAGCAGATCCACGCCAAGTACAAGATCAAGTTCCTCTACGCCCTGGACAAACAGGTCCGCCACGCCGTCAAGCGACGAGGCGAATGCTGGCGGATTGCCGCCCTGCCCACGTCCGTCAAGCAAATGCAGGAAATGATCGTCGCCTCCAAGCTGGCGATCTCCGGGGAAGAAATCTACTACTACAACAAGACGACGGGAACCCGTTGGCTGACCTGTGAGCGATTCGCCGCCCTCGATCGTCTGGACGACGACCAGTTGCGGCTTCATCTGCGCGAAATTCGGGAACACAGCGCAAGCAGGAATGCGAGCGGGTACCCCGAGGTCGACTTCTTTCAGGCCAACAAGTCGTTCTCGAGTGAGGATCTGGCCGCCTACGATTTTGCCGCGTTGGCCCCGGGAACGCTCCGCTCGGCCCACGCGGAATTGCGCCAGAAGTTCAGTGACGCGGTCCCCCGGGATTTCCACTTCGACGACAGGGACAACGCCCAGTGGCGCAATCGGATGTTCAACGCCCTGGTGGCCCAGAAGGATGAGGTCATCTCCGAGGAGACGCTCCTGGGATTGAGTTCCGAGTTCTTCATGCAGATCCAGTGGTTGCCGGGAGGGCGAATCGATCGCGGAGAACTGATTTTTGACGCCACCTTCGACCTAGCCGAGGAAACCCCGGGGGACGAAGAACTCCAGAACCTCTGCGATGAGCGTGCCCGCGGATTCATCTTCAATTTCGTGCGTGAGCACGCCGATCTGGAATACGTGAATATCGGTCGCGTCGTGAACAGCCTCTCCCGGCGGCAAGATACCGAACGGCGTCGCGGCGTGTACATCGCGGAAGTCAAGCGAATCGGCGTCCCCAAGGAAATCGTCACCATCATCCGCATGCAGAAGTGGGGCGTCCGCGAGCATCTCGATGATCGCAAGCCCCTTCGCGACGCGATGATGGACTCCGACGAGTACACCGAATACGTGCTCGACCGACGTCTTGGATGCCGCCAGCTTGGAATGAACCTGCCGCGCCACGTAGCCGCCCACAAGGTCTGGGAACGCTATTGCTCCGACTGGACCGGGCCCAATGGCATTATCATCTGGTCTCCCTACATCGAACGCGACTATATCCGGGGTATCGCCACGGACAAAATCTCGAAGCACCTGCTGGAGAACGAGTCCTATGCCGTAGGTCTCGCTCGACTTCTCGGCCAGGCAGCGGCCGTGAACATCCTTGTTGGGCGCTGCGATCGTCACGGACGCGTGCTTTTTGACGATGGGGACGAGGTCATCACCGAAAATGGGGAAGGCCAGCCCCAGGAACTGGTCGTCGCCGACCCGACAGGCACCTTCCACAACTTCGACCACGATCTTTCGGCCATGGCCCCTGCCTATGCCGAACCAGTCAACCGACGCGCTGCCGATGTGTACGATCGGCACGAGTTCGCCCAGTTCTACATCGATGCGTTTCAGAAACGGTTCCGCCGGATCCAGGCGGATTACCGACGACGACGACGCGCCTTCGACATGCTCTTCAAGTATCGCCAACGCGATCCGAACGGGAGTTTCGCCTATCGCTGGGAGCAGATTCTCGCCCGCCTGGACCGGACGGATGCCGGCGCCTTGACCCAGGTGATCCGGGATCATTTCAAGCTTTGAACGCCGGTTCCACACGCGCGTGACGAAGGAGAGTCTCAAGCAAGGTTTGACGCGAGAAAGGTTTCGTGGCGTAGTCGTCGCATCCGGCTGCAAGACATTTCTGTTGATCGCCGTCCGAAGCGTGGGCCGTCAACGCGATGATGGGGCCTCCGTAGCCGGCTTTGCGGAGGCGGCGGGTGGCTTCGTAACCGTCGAGAATCGGCATCTGGATGTCCATTACGATCAGGTCGAAGGGTTCCCTGTCCGCGATTTCCACCGCCTCCCGGCCGTTCTCGACAAGCGTGACGCTCGCCCCGGCTTTGCGAAGAATGGCAGACAGGATCCGCTGATTGTCGGGACTGTCCTCGGCGACGAGGATGCGCCGACCGGCGAGCGGCTTTTCGCCGACCATTCCCGAATTGCCGGGAGCGGCGAGGGCGGGAGGCGAAGCGTCTTCCGGGGACGATTCCGCCGCCGCGCCCAGGGGCAGCGCAAGAGTAAAACTACTTCCGTCGCCCTGCCGGCTCTCGACTCGAATATCGCCGCCGAGAAGCCGAGCGAGCTTGCGACTGATGGTCAATCCCAGCCCAGTTCCTCCAAAACGCCGCGTCATGGAACCGTCGGCCTGAACAAAGGGTTCAAAGAGCCGCTCCAACTGTTCCTTTGACATGCCGATGCCGGTATCGGAGATTTCAATCTCGAGATTCCCGCTTGCATCGCTATCAAACCGGCCTCGGAGCGTCACCTCGCCGGCCTCTGTGAACTTGACGGCGTTGCCCACCAGATTGATGAGAATCTGCTTCAGGCAAAGCGGAGCCGTTCGGATGCGGCGAGGCAACTCTCCGTCCGAAGCAATCCTGAGGTCGATTCCCTTCGCATCGGCTTCTGCCTGCAACAGCGTGACAACCTCGCCGAAAACCTCCGAAGGACTCACTTCGGAGAATTCGACCTCCAAACGATCGGCCTCGATCTTGGAAAGGTCGAGAATGTTGTTGATAATCTCCAGCAGGTGGCGTCCATTCCTGAGAATCCCCACGGCCTCCGAGGAATTCTCGCCATGGGGGAACCTCTCGGCCATCAACTCGGCGTAACCCAGGATGGCCGTCAGGGGCGTGCGAATCTCGTGACTCATGTTGGCCAGGAATTCGCTCTTGGCCCGGTTCGCCGCCTCAGCGGCCCGCCGCGCCTCCTCCTTCTGGACTTCCAACCGTCGCTGCTCCGTGATGTCCCGAATCACCACCTGAACCATCGGCTTCTCTTGAACCTCGATGGCGACGAGGTACACCTCCGCGTCGAAGAGGCTCCCGTCTTTTCGTTGACAGGACCATTCAAACAACTGCGGCCTTCCCGCCAACAGATCGACCGTAATCGCTTGCACTCTCTCCTCGATTCCCTTCTCAGCCCGGGAAGTCAGGTCGACCGGCGAAAGTTCCCTGAATTCGGAGAGGGTGTAGCCGAACATCTCGGCGCCGGCCGGGTTCGCGTCCACAATCAGCGGAAAACCCGAGGAAAGGTCCGTCGTGAGAATTCCGTCATGGGCCGCCTCGAACAGCATTCGAAATTTCTGTTCCGATTCGGCCGTTCGCAACTCCGATTCTTTGAGCCGCGTGACGTCGTGTCCGATGGAAAGCAATTCCACAAGGTTGCCGTCGCGGTCGTAGATCGGGTTGTTCGCCCACGAAATCCACACTCGTCGTCCGTCACGGCAGATGCACTCGTTTTCATTGCTCCGGTAGGAATCCGGATCGGCGCAGAGAACATCCATCAAGGGCGTCAAATCCCGGCCCTCGGAATCCATAGCCGGCAGAATCGTGTCCAGAACGCCTTGTCCAACGAACTCCTCTTCCCGAAACCCGAAGAACGTCAGGGCAAACTCGTTGGCATAGAGGATCCGCCCCCGTCGGTCCACGTGGACGATGATGTTTTTCGCTTCGTCAAACAACCGGCGAACGGAGCGGGTGGTCCGCCGTTCGCTCGTGACGGCCTTCGCACGCTCGACCAGCGCCGATCGGTAAGGCGAGATTCTGGTGGCAAAACTGATCGTGGCCACCAGAAAGGCGAGCAGAAGGGAATCGATGAGAATGGCGGCCGGACCCGTGATTCCCCAGAAATGAAAAGCCCCCATGATGAACGTCTCACACAGGAAAATCAGGCCGATCATCTTGGCAAACGCGCGACCGTACGCATATCGCCTGGAACTGCGATGCGACGAAGAAAAGCGACTATTCTGGAGACGGACCATGAACTGCCCTCGCCCGCCATGCTCGGGCGCCACGACGAAGTAACACCACCGGAGCGGGGGGCGTGAGCCGTATGCACCGGCAGGGCCTGAAATAAACACTGTCTAGAGTACTCTAGCCCGGGGATTGGCCCGCACCGAACCGACCATGGCTGAATTGTCCTCCCCCCCAACTCAGGCGGTCGGTTCATGACGGATCTGCTGACAAGACCCCTTTCGGCATTTCCGATCCTCTTAGCCTTGCGAGCCTCGCCCTGATTGACTAACTTGGGCGTCCCCTGTAGGACGGATGTGCTATTCGTCCGTCCCCGCCGCCCTCCCGTCGGAACCGCAAAGCATGACCGATTCCCCGAGCCAGGACCCCGCCCCACAAGTCCGCAAACCCAATATTGTGAAGCGGCTGTATCAGTGGGTGCTTCACTGGGCCGAAACACCATACGGCACACCAGCCCTGTTCGGGATTTCTTTTGCCGAAAGCTCGTTCTTCCCGATTCCGCCCGATGTTCTTCAGATCCCCCTGTCGATCTCCAAGCCCAAGCGTTCGTTCTACTACGCCACCGTGAGCATGATCGCCTCGGTGCTGGGCGCGATTCTGGGGTGGTACATCGGCTACGGCCTGTGGGCCGCCCTCGGGCCGTTCTTCATGAACTATGTGCCGGGGGTGACCCAGGACAACTTCGATACGGTCGAAGGGCTCTATACCACGTACGGCTTCATGGCCATCACGGTGGCCGCGTTTACTCCCTTGCCCTACAAAGTCTTTACCATTGCGGCCGGTGTCTTCCACCTGAGCTTGCCCGTACTGATCGTGGCCTCGATCATCGGACGTTCCGCCCGATTCTACTCGGTGGCTACCTGCATCTACTTCTTCGGGCCCACCGTGAAGTACTTCATTGACAAGTATTTCGAGCTGGCCACCATCGTCTTCACCATTCTCCTGATCGGCGGATTCCTGCTGATCAAGTTCGTGCTCCATTAGTGACGGGATCTTGCCGCCGAATGCCTCCAACAGGAATCATGGCTACCCTTTTGTCCGATACCGCGTTTTCTCTCCAGGCGTAGGTGGTCGTATAGGTCGTCGTATTCTCTGTTTCTGTGCGCAACTGGTCGGGGCTGGGTAGAACCTTCATTGGGTAACGTCCGAGCTGTCAATCGCGACAGGCTGGGCGTTTTAGACAAGTTTCTCGCAAGTTGAGGAGACGCCCAATGAAGAGATGGGATGCGCTGGCCGACAGGTTCATGGAGGGGTATTCCGCCCGGGGATTGGCCCAAGGAACGGTCGACTCGATGCGACGCGAGTGGGACCGATGGGGCTGCTGGTTGAAGTCGCGTCGTCCGCGGCCCAAGCTTGACGAAGTGGCCGTCGAGCATGTGACCCAGTATCTCGGCAGCTACGGGAAGTTCCGCGCGAAGTCGACGCAGTACGGGATGATGTCGCGGATGCGGCAGATCGGCGACTTCCTGGTCGCCCAGCACGCTTGGCACGATAACCCCTTGCGTTGGATGAAGGGACCGCGATTGGACCGCCGCCATCGTCTGCCTCGACGCATCGACGACGCGGCACTGGCTCGGATTTGGGAAGCTGCCGCTCAATCGCGTGAGACGTTCTATCGTCATCTTTGGGTGGCGACCCTCGGCGTCTTGTATGGCGGTGGCCTGCGACGGGGCGAGGTCGTTCGCCTGAATCTCTCCGACTGGGACTCCGAGAAGGGAACGCTTCTCATCTACGGCAAGAAGACATGCCGGGAGCGATGCGTGCCTCTTCCCAACCTCTGCCGGCAGTGCCTGGAAGCCTATCTTCCCCGCCGCCACAACGTCTTGACCAAGTCGGCAACCTGCGACGAGCAGGCTCTTTTCGTGAACGGTCAGGGGGGCCGCCTGAGCGAGGTCGCGGTCAGTCGTGGAATCGGCCGCCTGGCGAAGGCTGCGGGCGAGAAGATCACGCTGCACCAGTTCCGCCATACGTGCGCTTCACAACTTCTGACGGCGGGAACTCAGTTGCCCCACGTCCAGAAGCTGCTTGGGCATCGCTCGATCCAGACCACGATGCAGTGGCTGGCTGGAGCAGGAGCGAAGACGCGGTTACAGCGTCCTGGGACTCTGCAAGAACGTGAGTCACCTGCGAGGCTTCCTGAATTATGCCTGGCGGAGCGGCCGGAGCGATCGCAACGTGATGGCCGATTTCTTTCCCGAGTACCGTTGTGCAAGCAAGGAGCCGGAATCGCTGACCGTAGAAGAGGCTTTGCGCCTGGTGCAGATGTGTCCATCGGGCACGCCGACCGAGCGGCGCGATCGGGTCATGGTAATGCTCCTGTACGGTTGCGGCCTCCGCACGGGAGAGCTTTGCGGCCTGAAAATCCAGGATATTTGCGTCGAGCGGCGGGAATTGCACGTCAAGCGGGCGAAGGGGGATATTGAGCGAATCATCCCGATCCCGGACGTCGTGTTCACCGAGCTGTTGGCCTACATGCATGAGCGCAAGGGGCGATCCGGCTCGCTCTTCCGCACCGAGTCCAAGGGGGCTCCCGTGCGTCAGCACCTGGTTGGTGACATCGTGAGGGCCGCCGCGGTTCGCGCTGAGATTGCCTGCCGCGTCACCCCGAAGACCTTGCGGCACTCGTTCGCCACGCACCTGATGGACCGCGGCGTCGACCTGGCGATCATCTCGAAGCTGATGGGGCACAGCTCGCCCACCGAGTCGGGCGTCTACCTCCACGTCCTTCCCGGTCGCCAGCAGAAGGCGGTCGACTGCCTGGACACGGAGGAGGACGAATGATCGCTCAACCCAAGACTCCGGGAGGAACCGCCGACCTGGCGGATCACCGTCATCTTGCGTGGAACGTCTGGATCGATCTCTACTGCGAGACCTGGTGCGTGGGGCGGAACCTGCAGGTCAGCACGATAGCCGCCTACCGCACGACGCTGCATCAATTTGCCGCTTGGCTTGAGCGGACCCATCGAACCTCCCACCCCGCAAGCGTCACCACGCGACTGGTTCTCGATTATATCACCTACCTTCGCGACGAGCGGAAGAACGGTCCTTCCGCGGTCCAACGCGTCGTTGTCGTTCTCAAGAACTTCTATCGCGCCATGAAGGCGTTCGGCCATATCGCGCCGCATGAGAACCCGCTGAACGGTTTCCCGAAGATCAAGCAAGGGCGCGTGAAACTGCCGGTTCACCTGACGCCGAAGGAAGTCCGCGCCCTCTTGGCCGCCCCCAAGACCGACACCGTCCTCGGGCTTCGCGACCGCGCGATTTTGACGCTTCTCTATGCCACCGGGATCCGGGCCGGCGAATGCGCGGGCCTGCTTGAAGAATGGGTCGATCTCGAAGAACGAACCATTCGCGTGCTTGGCAAGGGCAATCGGGAGCGGATCGTTCGTCTGAACAACCGCGCCGTCCAGGCCCTGCAAGTTTACCGAAAAGCCCGCGGGCCGCAGATGCCGCGCGAGGTGTTCTTCCGCACCAAGTCGGGCGGACCGATCAACCGCAAGGTGATCTATCAGCGTGTGAAGAAGTTCGCGACGCTGGCCGGCATCAACAAACGCGTCACGCCGCACACGCTTCGCCACACCTGCGCCACGCACCTGGTGCAGCACGATGTGAACCTCGTGGTGATTCGCGACCTGCTCGGTCACCGCCAGATCACCAGCACGCAGATCTATCTGCATACGACGGCTCACGACTTGAAGGAAGTCGCCGACAACCACCCCGTAGGCGAATTGGCGCCAACCATCGCAGCACTCCTCGACGGTGCGAGGCTTCCGATCGACCATCCGCCTCGTCGCCGCCCTCCTGCCCGAGCCTCGTTGTCACCCAGCCTCCGGGCGCCGCCCCCGGCAGTCCGCACGGCGACCTGACCGTCCATCAGGCCGCCCTCTTCGAATCGCTCCGGTAGGCTGATTGCATTGCTTTTGCAATTCGGTTATGGTCACGGTATGGATGAAGGGAACACCCACCGCCCGTATTGCCCCCAGAAGACACGATGCAAGCCATCGCCGCCCCGACTCAAACGCCGCAATCGCCAAACTTTCTAACGCAAGACAATGCGCCACACCCAGCTCATTTTTTTTGCGGTCGAAAGTGTCGGACTAAATACGCCTACGACCACGGCCAGCGATGGGTCCGAAAGACGCTCGATACAGATGCTGACGGCACGATTGAAGAATCCCAAGTCTTCGTCCATGACACCGGCCAGATCGTCCTCGACTTTGAGAAGACCGGGACGGGCGACGCAGCCAATAGCGACCTTTCTCGCCGCTACCTTTGGGACCCGAGCGGCGTTGACGCGATCGTCGCTGACGAAACGGTCGGTGATGGAACCGCGGACGATGTCGCCTGGACCTTGACCGATCATCTCAACAGCGTCCGAGACCTTGTGGTCTATGACCCGGTCACCCAAACGGCCTCCGTCGTCAAGCACGTCGTTTACGATGCCTACGGGAATGTGACGAGCGACACGGCGACTGGGGTTGAGAGCCTCTTCCTCTACACGGCCCGCCCGTTCGATTTCGACACCGAGTTGCAGAATAACCTCAACCGCTGGTATGACCTGTCAACAGGGCGGTGGATGAGTGTCGACCCAATTGGCTTTGAGGCGGGGGACGTGAATTTGTATCGGTACTGCCGCAACAGCGCGACTCACACGACAGATCCGCGTGGCCTCTGGATGAACGGGTGGGAGTTGCCGGGACAAAAGTGGGGTCCCCCTGACATGTCAGTGGAATTGCCCATCGAGGAAGTCCCATTTCCTGACAGCATAACAAGTTTCTACTCGTACGACACATACAAATCCTATTCCATTCCCCGCAAGTACTGGTTTACCGACGACACATACGAATGCCCATGTGGCATGCACAAGAGTAGCGAGCAGCAGAAGAAGGAGTTTTGGGTTACACTCAAGACTCGCTCAGGTTCATGGAACGGACATTATGATGGTTTTTGGGGCAGAACCGAGTATCTATTTCAGGGTACAATCAACCTACAACGAAAACTGACCATGCACTATGCGCTGAGCCATTGCGAGGAATACCATTTCTTCGGTGTCACGTATCGCGGCACTACTTATCATGGGCCATGCATTCTCTACGGGGGTTTTCACCTTGAGAACGTGGAGTGGGAATGGGGGGCGATAAGGACAACCTTTTCGGGCAAGTACTATGCTGGGGAAGGGGCGTTCGACCCTGGGGCAGCAGTGTCGGTCATTGACTTGATTATCGGTTTTATTTAGTCGTTCGGCGATGCTAGCTCGAAGAGGAGTTTACGATGCGACCTGCACCGCGCGGTATCCGCATTGTTGTAGTGCTTCTGAGCGTGGTTAGTATTCTGGTCTTGGCTTGCGCGGTCTTCGTGTCGTTCCGAAAGCAGATCGTCAGACGATACATACGAGCAGGCAGAACGGCAGATATTGTCGGAAAGGACGGCTATGATTCCGTCCTGACAGAAATGGCGCCCGAACTAATCGAACAACACAGAAGATCGTACTGCGAGGATACCAGGGCGAGATCGCACGGAAAACTCAGCGTAGATGCGTTCAATCGCAGAATTACCGCTTGGAATGCACTACTGGTGATTGTTCGCAACAACATGTCTGCAGAGGTGGAAGAATATGTGCGGTTTCACCTATCCAACGGATCGCCGTTAAAGGATGAGGTTTTCAATGCTGAGCAGAAGGGAATCCGGGAATCCGGGGACACGAACCGATTGTGACACACTAGGCAAGATGTGTTAGAGTCGCCGACATGGCTCGCCTAGCAAGAGTAGTCATTCCGGGGTTGCCGCATCACGTAACGGGAGCGTGGGAACCGTCGACAGCGGACGTTCTTCTGCGAAGAGGACTACTCGGCCTACTTGGAGCTGATGGCCGAGTGGTGTACAGAGCGTGGGGTTGCGATCTGGGCCTATTGCCTAATGCCCAGTCATGTGCATCTCATCGGGCGGGTGGCACTGGCCAGCAGAAGTGACTACACTACCCATGATGCGTCTGGACGCCTTCCAGTCGCTTGCACCCAAACCGCCCCACTTCACCCGCGCCGGTGCCACTGTCGTGCCGACAGTGCCTGAGCGGCGACCGGGACTTCGCGAATACGTAAATCGCTCTTTGACAACCTGAACGCTACGCCGACCTGACATGGGACGCGGCCGGTGGACTGACTTCGACTTCACCTCCCTGGTTGGCGACGACGGCACGGCAAGCTACACCTTTTGTCCGATACCGCGTTTTCTCTCCAGGCGTAGGTGGTCGTATAGGTCGTCGTATTCTCTGTTTCTGTGCGCAACTGGTCGGGGCTGGGTAGAACCTTCATTGGGTAACGTCCGGGCTGTCAACCGCGACAGGCTGGGCGTTTTAGGCAAGTTTCTCGCAAGTTGAGGAGACGCCCAATGAAGAGATGGGATGCGCTGGCCGACAGGTTCATGGAGGGGTATTCCGCCCGGGGATTGGCCCAAGGAACGGTCGACTCGATGCGACGCGAGTGGGACCGATGGGGCTGCTGGTTGAAGTCGCGTCGTCCGCGGCCCAAGCTTGACGAAGTGGCCGTCGAGCATGTGACCCAGTATCTCGGCAGCTACGGGAAGTTCCGGGCGAAGTCGACGCAGTACGGGATGATGTCGCGGATGCGGCAGATCGGCGACTTCCTGGTCGCCCAGCACGCTTGGCACGATAACCCCTTGCGTTGGATGAAGGGACCGCGATTGGACCGTCGCCATCGTCTGCCTCGACGCATCGGCGACGCGGCACTGGCTCGGATTTGGGAAGCTGCCGCTCAATCGCGTGAGACGTTCTATCGTCATCTTTGGGTGGCGACCCTCGGCGTCTTGTATGGCGGTGGCCTGCGACGGGGCGAGGTCGTTCGCCTGAATCTCTCCGACTGGGACTCCGAGAAGGGAACGCTTCTCATCTACGGCAAGAAGACATGCCGGGAGCGATGCGTGCCTCTTCCCAACCTCTGCCGGCAGTGCCTGGAAGCCTATCTTCCCCGCCGCCACAACGTCTTGACCAAGTCGGCAACCTGCGACGAGCAGGCTCTTTTCGTGAACGGTCAGGGGGGCCGCCTGAGCGAGGTCGCGGTCAGTCGTGGAATCGGCCGCCTGGCGAAGGCTGCGGGCGAGAAGATCACGCTGCACCAGTTCCGCCATACGTGCGCTTCACAACTTCTGACGGCGGGAACTCAGTTGCCCCACGTCCAGAAGCTGCTTGGGCATCGCTCGATCCAGACCACGATGCAGTGGCTGGCTGGAGCAGGAGCGAAGACGCGGTTACAGCGTCCTGGGACTCTGCAAGAACGTAAGTCACCTGCGAGGCTTCCTGAATTATGCCTGGCGGAGCGGCCGGTGCGATCGCAACGTGATGGCCGATTTCTTTCCCGAGTATCGCTGCGCGAGCAAGGAGCCGGAATCGCTGACCGTAGAAGAGGCTTTGCGCCTGGTGCAGATGTGTCCATCGGGCACGCCGACCGAGCGGCGCGATCGGGTCATGGTAATGCTCCTGTACGGTTGCGGCCTCCGCACGGGAGAGCTTTGCGGCCTGAAAATCCAGGATATTTGCGTCGAGCGGCGGGAATTGCACGTCAAGCGGGCGAAGGGGGATATTGAGCGAATCATCCCGATCCCGGACGTCGTGTTCACCGAGCTGTTGGCCTACATGCATGAGCGCAAGGGGCGATCCGGTTCGCTCTTCCGCACCGAGTCCAAGGGGGCTCCCGTGCGTCAGCACCTGGTTGGTGACATCGTGAGGGCCGCCGCGGTTCGCGCTGAGATTGCCTGCCGCGTCACCCCGAAGACCTTGCGGCACTCGTTCGCCACGCACCTGATGGACCGCGGCGTCGACCTGGCGATCATCTCGAAGCTGATGGGGCACAGCTCGCCCACCGAGTCGGGCGTCTACCTCCACGTCCTTCCCGGTCGCCAGCAGAAGGCGGTCGACTGCCTGGACACGGAGGAGGACGAATGATCGCTCAACCCAAGACTCCGGGAGGAACCGCCGACCTGGCGGATCACCGTCATCTTGCGTGGAACGTCTGGATCGATCTCTACTGCGAGACCTGGTGCGTGGGGCGGAACCTGCAGGTCAGCACGATAGCCGCCTACCGCACGACGCTGCATCAATTTGCCGCTTGGCTTGAGCGGACCCATCGAACCTCCCACCCCGCAAGCGTCACCACGCGACTGGTTCTCGATTATGTCACGTACCTTCGCGACGAGCGGAAGAACGGTTCTTCCGCGGTCCAACGCGTCGTTGTCGTTCTCAAGAACTTCTATCGCGCCATGAAGGCGTTCGGCCATATCGCGCCGAACGAGAACCCGCTGAACGGTTTTCCGAAGATCAAGCAAGGGCGGGTGAAACTGCCGGTTCACCTGACGCCGAAGGAAGTCCGCGTCCTCTTGGCCGCCCCCAAGACCGACACCGTGCTCGGACTTCGCGACCGGGCGATTCTGACGCTCCTCTATGCCACCGGGATCCGGGCCGGCGAATGCGCGGGCCTGCTTGAAGAATGGGTCGATCTCGAAGAACGAACCATTCGCGTGCTTGGCAAGGGAGATCGGGAACGGGTCGTTCGACTGAACAACCGCGCCGTCCAGGCCCTGCACGTTTACCGAAAAGCCCGCGGGCCGCAGATGCCGCGCGAGGTGTTCTTCCGCACCAAGTCGGGCGGACCGATCAACCGCAAGGTAATCTATCAGCGTGTGAAGAAGTTCGCGACGCTGGCCGGCATCAACAAACGCGTCACGCCGCACACGCTTCGCCACACCTGCGCCACGCACCTGGTGCAGCACGATGTGAACCTCGTGGTGATTCGCGACCTGCTCGGTCACCGCCAAATCACCAGCACGCAGATCTATCTGCACACGACGGCTCACGACTTGAAGGAAGTCGCCGACAATCATCCCGTCGGCGAATTGGCGCCAACCATCGCAGCGCTCCTCGACGGCGTGAGGCTTCCGATCGACCATCCGCCTCGTCGCCGCCCTCCGGTGCGAGCCTCGTTGTCACCCAGCCTCCGGGCGCCGCCCCCGGCAGTCCGCACGGCGACCTGACCGTCCATCAGGCCGCCCTCTTCGAATCGCTCCGGTAGGCTGATTGCATTGCTTTTGCAATTCGGTTATGGTCACGGTATGGATGAAGGGAACACCCACCGCCCGTATTGCCCCCAGAAGACACGATGCAAGCCATCGCCGCCCCGACTCAAACGCCGCAATCGCCAAACTTTCTAACGCAAGACAATGCGCCACACCCAGCTCATTTTTTTTGCGGTCGAAAGTGTCGGACTAAATACACCTACAACGCCTCCGGCGACCTGCTGCTGGTCACCGATTCGGCCGGCACGGAAACCAGCTACGAATACGACAGCCTCCACCGCCTCGTTCAGGTCACCGACGACGACGGCGGCATCTCGGCCGAGACCAGCTACCTCTATGACGCCGTGGGCAACGTCATCCTCATCGAGGACGCCGAAGGACGCTACACGGCCCACGAATACAACATTTACGGCGAAGTGACCACCATCGTCGTCGACCCGGTCACCTGGGACGACGGCAGTGGCCCGGTCACCCTCAACGCCAACGGCGAGGCCCTCACCTACACCTACGCCTACGACGCCGTCGGCAACCTCGTCTCCGAAACCGACCCGGCCACCGGCACGACCACCTACCAGTACGACAACCTGGGCCGGCTCCTGGCCACGATTCTCGACGACTCGACGAGCACGGCCTACGCCTACGACGACCTGGGCAACCTCGAATCGATCACCGATGCCGAGGGCAACACGACCCGCTACGGCTACAACGAACTTGGCTGGCTCACGTCCGAGACGATCATCGTCGATTCCGTCGCCTACACCGAGACCTACGAGTACGACGCCGTCGGACAGCTCGTCCAGACCACCGACCGCGAAGGCCGCGTCATTCTCTACGACTACGACAACCTCGGCCGCGTCTACCAGGAACGCTGGGAAGAGGACCTCGGCAGCGGGCTGGAGAATGTCGACACCATCACCTACGAATACGACGATCTCGGCAACCTCGTCTCCGCCTCCGAGGTCGACGGCAGTTCCGCCTCCGTGGGCGCCGACTACGACTACACCTACGACCTCCTCGGCCGCGTCACCGAACTGGTCGCCGACCTCGACGGACTCACCCCCGACGTCGCCTTCGACCAAACCTACGACTCCCTCGGCAACCGCACCGAGGTGGCCGTCGCCGTCGGGTCCACTCTCGACTACGTCAACGACGCCACCTACGACGCCCTCAGCCGCCTCGTCGAACTGAGCCAGTCGAGCCAGTCCGGCGGAAACAGCGTGGCCGAAAAGCTCGTTACCTTCGACTACGACGACACGGGCCTGTTTAGTCAGCTCGCCCGATATGCCGACCTGGCCGCCACGGAACTGGTCGCCCTGACCGACTACACCTTCGACACGGCCGGCCAACTCACCGAACTGAGCCACAACGGCGGCGGGCTGGCAACCGACATCGACTACACCCTCACCTACGCCGACTCGCTCCTCGCTGCCGTCACCCTCGTCGACGGCACGATGGACTTCTCCTACGACGGTGTCGGCCAGCTCACCGGCGTCGACTACACCGGCACGGGCCTCCCTGACGACGACGCCTACACCTACGACGACACGGGCAATCGCACCGACTCAAGCTTCGTGACCGGCGACCACAACCGCCTCCTAAGCGATGGCACATACACCTATCTCTACGACGCCAACGGCAACCGCACCGCCCGATTCGTCGACGCCGATTCGAGCGGCACGCTCAACACGGGCGACACGTCGATCACCGAGTACACCTGGGACCACCGCAACCGCCTTACCAGCGTGACCGACCGCGACACCTACGGCGGCGACGCCGCGCCGGTGGTCAATTACGTCTACGACATGTACAACCGCCTGATCCACAAGGAGCTCGACGGCGACGGCGACGGGACCGGCACGGCCGAAGACACCTTCTGGATCTACGACGGCAACCAGGCCGTCCTCCAGTTCGACGGCGACACGGCCGCCGACCTTTCCCACCGCTACCTCTGGGGCGACGCCGTCGACCAACTGCTCGCCGACGAAACGGTCGACGACGGCGGCGCCGAGGACGTCCTCTGGACCCTCACCGACTGGCAAGGCACCGTCCGCGACCTCGCCACCTACGACACGTCGACCGACACGACCACCATCGCCAACCACAAAGTCTACGACGCCTACGGCAACGTCTACGACGAGACCGACGACACCGTCGACACCCTCTTCGGCTACACCGGCCGAATGTGGGACGACGACATCGACTTGCAGTGGAACCTCAACCGCTGGTACGACCCCGCCACCAGTCGCTGGGTTTCCGAAGATCCCATCGGGTTTGCGGCCGGGGATCCGAATCTGTATCGCTATGTGGGGAACTCGCCGGCCGGGGCGGTGGATCCGAGCGGGTTATGGGATTGGAAGGTCGGAGGCCTGACGCCGGGGCAATGGGCGCACGCAGGGGGTGTTCTGTTGTACGAGTGGGGAGCGAACGGTTACCGTGCGGGAGAGGCGCTCGTAACGCTTGAGGCGGGACGCGCTATGGGAGAGCGGGCCGTTCTATTGAGCCAGAACGAATCGGGGAACACGTTCGATGGAGGAGCCGATGACTGGGTCCGTTTCTCCCACAACATGCTCGAAGAGGTGACCGGCGCGAATGCGATTGCAGATGGCGCCGTTGGCATCGATTCCGCGTACTACTTCGAACTGGATGGGTGGGAAAGAGCCACCAGGGTTAGCGGCGGAACGGGCGCCATGGCCGGCACTCTTTCGATTGGCGCTGGATTGGCCGGACGGTTCGGTGCGCCCCTAGTGAACGAACCAATCCCCTACACGCCGAATCTCCCCAAAATACCGCTCCCACGGTTCCTAACGAAAGAGCGGCAATGGTTCTGGAACTCGGAGAAAGTCACACCGACACCATGTGAGACGGCGGCGACGCCTAGCGAGACGGCTCCGACGACTCGCGCGACACCAAAAGCGCCGTCCGAGTGTCCGCCCCAGACCCCAGGAGAATTGCCGGGCTCCGGGTCGGTGGATACAGGAGCTTATCCGGAGGTTCCGCGCACTGGGATCTTGGATACGGGAGCTTACCCGAAGGTTCCGGGGACAGGGAGTATAGACGCGGCCGCCAACGTTTGGCGTATGAGACCGACTGTGCGCGGCGTGCTCATAGAGAGTGCTTTGGCAGAGACCGAGTATGCAGATTGGTTCCATGTCGGTGCCGAGGACGGCGGGACGTTTGAGTTGGTTGACTTCCAGAAGGGCCAGAACCTTGTTAGCTTAAAGACGGTCGACACCGCAGGGTCAAGTTGGCTGAGCAGGACGCGAAGTCATATCGACGACCTTGCGACACGCGGCGCAAATGTGAATGGCCAGGCGACTACCATAACCCTCGATCTTCGGGTGGAGCCTGGAGGTGAGTCTGCCGCTAGCCAATTGATCCAGTACGGTAAGAACCGAGGAGTCACCGTTATCATCAAGGAGTATCCGTAGCATGTGTCCTGAGCAACTGACTGTCGTGTTCAACCATCGCACGCTCAATGCAGGGTCCGTGGTTAAGGCACTTTCCGGAGTTCTCGCCAAGCACGGCGTGTCCGATCGGGCATTTCAATTGTCTGGCGAACACATCGATTTGCCGGATGTCATGCCAAGACTTCTGGAAGCCAATCAAAGAACTTTTCAGTTGAGTGGGAATGGCTTCGAATTCGCACTAGCGTCTGTTCGGAACTTCAAACTCGACTTCATCGAGATCAAATCGACCCTTGGTCCCAGCATACCTTGGGACGAATGGGCGGCGTGTTTCTTCTCTGTGCACGGCTTCGTGATGGCATGGCTTGCGAATTGTGACTATGAGTATTGGCAGAATGCGCAAGACTTTCTTGAATACGAGGCAGCAGGAAAGCCATACTCGGATCTTCCGACAAAATCGAATGGGCTTCCCTTTCCTCTTGAACGTACTATCCTGGACACGTCAGCGAATCCGGGCAGGAGGATATTGCGTGCAGGGTACATCGAAGCAGTTGGGGCTGTGATGTGGCTGGGGGAGCGATTCTGGGCTGTCACAGGTGCTGACAGAAAACAGGCCGAGAGTATGCCCTTGATGCACGCGTCCGTGCTGACGAACGGTGTGATGAGGCTTCAGGCGGCCGAAGGGTGTTTCGCGACGGGTGACGGTCCGAGTGGTGCGTTGCAGTCGGAACTCCGATCTCTTCTCTTTCCCGTTGGAGATTCCGCGGGTGGCACAGATTCTTGAATCTGCTCATGATACATAAGTCAGTGGTCAGGTAGAGGATCGGGTGGGGGCGTTGGTCCGAATGTATCCTAAACTGTTACCGACCGAATTGCCATCGTACTTTTGACCGAATTATGGCTGTATAGATTTGGGGGCCGAAAACGGGGTTGTACCGAATTGTTGAGAATTCTGGAGAAGTCGGCGTCGACAGTCCCGGCCTGATCGCTGTTGATATCAGCGCAGGATCGAACGTCGCACCGATCGTTTCAAACGATCGGTGCGAGAAGTCTGCGATTCGGACCGGGACGACCGAGTGGGCTCGTTACGTGTTGGATGTCGTGCGCTCTTCGCGATAGCTCCTGAGCCATTGCTGGAGAACTTCGACGGCTTCGGGGAATTCGTAGCCGAGGGCCATCAGCAGGTCGATATTGTTGAAATTGCGGCCACAACGGAAGCAGTGAGCCAGGTTGTTGCGGGGATTCACCGTGGCACGAAACTCGCCGCATCCGAGGCAGATAAAGCGCAAGTAGCCTTCGAACTGCTTGGAGGCAGGCCCCTGGCGCCCGAGTTGGCGAAGGGTGACGCTCATCGGCAGTTCGTTCCGAATCGCCCGGAGGAGTTCCTTGGAGATCATGACGATGGTCCTTTGAACAGGGGGAGGACAGGTATTCAGAAATCGGTGATGTCGGTTTCCTTCCGCCAGTGAGGCTGGAGCAGAACACGGTTGACCAGGTCGATGTCGATCGTGGTGCCGGCCGAAGCGCGGACCGCTTCGAGCATGCTGGCCAGGCAGAGATTGCGGCATTTGCGCAAGACCCCGTCGGCCGAGCGAATGATCAGCTCGGTGGCGGCTTCGGTGAAGGCGCTGTGGGCCAGTCCGATGCGGTCGAGTTCCCGATGAATGAAGCCGCGCATGCTGCCGGGATGAAGCCGCTTGGTGATGACCGAGTAGGTCACTCGGCTCTTCAGGTCCTGGTTGACCGCCAGCGACAGGTTCGTGAGCAGGACCGGTTGACCGATCAGGATCAGGTTGTGGTTCTTCGGAAAATCCTCGAATAGCAACCGGAGTTTGTGGAGGTTGGCCATGTCCATCAGGTGGGCGTCGTCGATGATCGTCACGAGCATCTTGCCGGCGTGATTCAGGCTGAAGGCCTGTTCGATCAGCCGACGTTCGCACTTGAAGGCGGAGCTTTCGAACTCGATTCGAAAGGCTTCGCAGAGGATCTTGACCGTGTTGGTGTAGGTGTGCAGGGTCCGTGCGACGGTGGCCACCAGGTACTGCTTTTCCGGGAGCCGTTTGAGCGACTCCTTGATCACGGACTTTCCGGTCCCGGGGGTTCCGACGACCAGGCACAGTCCGCCTTGCCGGCAATGGACCCCGAGCGTGTCGTAGATTTCCTGCTGGTGCTCAAGAAGTTCGATCTCGCGGAGTGCGAAGGGATTCTCAGTCAGGCCGAAATAGGTGCGGATCATGAGAGTTGGTCCTCACAAGAAAGGTGATTCATTGGCAACAAGAACGAGCGGCCCTGCCGCCCTACGTTGACTCGCGTCTGCGTCGCAGGCCGTTGGCGACGGCGTCCAGAGGTCTCGCCGGGCCCATGCGCCGCCCCTTGTCGTAGATCACCACCGGCCCATTCCGGCTGCGTTCGTGACGAATTTCCACCTTCCTGCCGCGCAGGTCGACGGGCGTTTCATAACGGACGCCCTGGAAGCTGAAGGTGTTGTCTTTTTTGACGGTGCGAACGGCCTCGGCGTAGAACAGCTCGTCGGTGTCCTCCGAGGGAGAGAGGAAACGGATGCGGGAGAGGTCCACGCCAAAACGGTCGATCGGCTTCATGCCAAGTGTGGAGTGTTCAGTCGCGTTGTACTCCTGTTCCACCCACTGGGTGAACTGCTTGTTGAGCTGCTCGAGCGACGAGAGATCGAGGTTGCGAACGAGGAACTGGTCTCGCACACGGCGAAAGAATCGCTCGATCTTCCCCTTGGCGGCCGCGTCCCGGACGGCCGTATGGCGAAGGATGCAGCCGACGCGCGCGCAGATGAGCGTGATCTCCTGGCAGCAATAGATGGAACCGTTGTCGACCAGCAGTTGCTCGGGCACGCCCCGCTTGTAGAAGGCCGCCCGGATCGCCTTGATCATCGAGTCTGCGTTTTCGTCGAAGAAGAACTCGCCATGACACAACACGCGGCTGGCGTCGTCGATGAAGGCGATCAACTTGGCTTGCCGACGCTGGACCAGGGGGCCGAACATCGTATCAGCCTGCCACAGTTGGTTGGCGTACTGCATGCTGAAGGCGAGACGCCGTTTGTTGTCGCCGACGTCCTTCTTGAGGAGTTCGTATTCTCGCACGAACCGGCAGAAGGTCGTCAGCGCGATCTGGTCGGCCCGCAAGAGCCCTTTTTCGATGCAGAAGCGGTAGATGGCCGACTTGTTGGGCTTCTTCCGCTTCTTCTGATGGAAATGGGGCAATGCCGAGTTGATGGCCTCAAGCACTTCCTCCGGCGTGACCTTGCGCGTGCCCCCCTTGTCGGCCCGCGAGTTGTTGGTCATTCCGGTGATCCCGCAGTTCTTGTAGCGGTAGTGCCAGGTCTGGATGGTCCGCCAGGTGAACCGGTGCGGGTCGCCCTCCTCGTCGAGGAACGTCATTTGGGCCACGTTGTGGATTCTCTCGTGACGGGTCTTGCCTTCGACGACGTCGATCGCCCCGAGCACTTTCATCTTCACATAGATCGAGGGTCGCTTCATTCGGTCGCTCCTTGCTGATTTCGCGTGCAACAATTCCGTGAAATTCATGTGTGCCCGACCGAATTGCCATCGCACTTTTGACCGAATTATGGCTGTATAGATTTGGGGGCCGAAAACGGGGTTGTACCGAATTGTTGAGAATTCTGGAGAAGACGGCGTCGACAGTCCCGGCCTGATCGCTGTTGATATCAGCGCAGGATCGAACGTCGCACCGATCGTTTCAAACGATCGGTGCGAGAAGTCTGCGATTCGGACCGGGACGACCGAGTGGGCTCGTTACGTGTTGGATGTCGTGCGCTCTTCGCGATAGCTCCTGAGCCATTGCTGGAGAACTTCGACGGCTTCGGGGAATTCGTAGCCGAGGGCCATCAGCAGGTCGATATTGTTGAAATTGCGGCCACAACGGAAGCAGTGAGCCAGGTTGTTGCGGGGATTCACCGTGGCACGAAACTCGCCGCATCCGAGGCAGATAAAGCGCAAGTAGCCTTCGAACTGCTTGGAGGCAGGCCCCTGGCGCCCGAGTTGGCGAAGGGTGACGCTCATCGGCAGTTCGTTCCGAATCGCCCGGAGGAGTTCCTTGGAAATCATGACGATGGTCCTTTGAACAGGGGGAGGACAGGTATTCAGAAATCGGTGATGTCGGTTTCCTTCCGCCAGTGAGGCTGGAGCAGAACACGGTTGACCAGGTCGATGTCGATCGTGGTGCCGGCCGAAGCGCGGACCGCTTCGAGCATGCTGGCCAGGCAGAGATTGCGGCATTTGCGCAAGACCCCGTCGGCCGAGCGAATGATCAGCTCGGTGGCGGCTTCGGTGAAGGCGCTGTGGGCCAGCCCGATGCGGTCGAGTTCCCGATGAATGAAGCCGCGCATGCTGTCGGGATGAAGCCGCTTGGTGATGACCGAGTAGGTCACCCGGCTCTTCAGGTCCTGGTTGACCGCCAGCGACAGGTTCGTGAGCAGGACCGGTTGACCGATCAGGATCAGGTTGTGGTTCTTCGGAAAATCCTCGAATAGCAACCGGAGTTTGTGGAGGTTGGCCATGTCCATCAGGTGGGCGTCGTCGATGATCGTCACGAGCATCTTGCCGGCGTGATTCAGGCTGAAGGCCTGTTCGATCAGCCGACGTTCGCACTTGAAGGCGGAGCTTTCGAACTCGATTCGAAAGGCTTCGCAGAGGATCTTGACCGTGTTGGTGTAGGTGTGCAGGGTCCGTGCGACGGTGGCCACCAGGTACTGCTTTTCCGGGAGCCGTTTGAGCGACTCCTTGATCACGGACTTTCCGGTCCCGGGGGTTCCGACGACCAGGCACAGTCCGCCTTGCCGGCAATGGACCCCGAGCGTGTCGTAGATTTCCTGCTGGTGCTCAAGAAGTTCGATCTCGCGGAGTGCGAAGGGATTCTCAGTCAGGCCGAAATAGGTGCGGATCATGAGAGTTGGTCCTCACAAGAAAGGTGATTCATTGGCAACAAGAACGAGCGGCCCTGCCGCCCTACGTTGACTCGCGTCTGCGTCGCAGGCCGTTGGCGACGGCGTCCAGAGGTCTCGCCGGGCCCATGCGCCGCCCCTTGTCGTAGATCACCACCGGCCCATTCCGGCTGCGTTCGTGACGAATTTCCACCTTCCTGCCGCGCAGGTCGACGGGCGTTTCATAACGGACGCCCTGGAAGCTGAAGGTGTTGTCTTTTTTGACGGTGCGAACGGCCTCGGCGTAGAACAGCTCGTCGGTGTCCTCCGAGGGAGAGAGGAAACGGATGCGGGAGAGGTCCACGCCAAAACGGTCGATCGGCTTCATGCCAAGTGTGGAGTGTTCAGTCGCGTTGTACTCCTGTTCCACCCACTGGGTGAACTGCTTGTTGAGCTGCTCGAGCGACGAGAGATCGAGGTTGCGAACGAGGAACTGGTCTCGCACACGGCGAAAGAATCGCTCGATCTTCCCCTTGGCGGCCGCGTCCCGGACGGCCGTATGGCGAAGGATGCAGCCGACGCGCGCGCAGATGAGCGTGATCTCCTGGCAGCAATAGATGGAACCGTTGTCGACCAGCAGTTGCTCGGGCACGCCCCGCTTGTAGAAGGCCGCCCGGATCGCCTTGATCATCGAGTCTGCGTTTTCGTCGAAGAAGAACTCGCCATGACACAACACGCGGCTGGCGTCGTCGATGAAGGCGATCAACTTGGCTTGCCGACGCTGGACCAGGGGGCCGAACATCGTATCGGCCTGCCACAGTTGGTTGGCGTACTGCATGCTGAAGGCGAGGCGACGTTTGTTGTCGCCGACGTCCTTCTTGAGGAGTTCGTATTCTCGCACGAACCGGCAGAAGGTCGTCAGCGCGATCTGGTCGGCCCGCAAGAGCCCTTTTTCGATGCAGAAGCGGTAGATGGCCGACTTGTTGGGCTTCTTCCGCTTCTTCTGATGGAAATGGGGCAATGCCGAGTTGATGGCCTCAAGCACTTCCTCCGGCGTGACCTTGCGCGTGCCCCCCTTGTCGGCCCGCGAGTTGTTGCTCATTCCGGTGATCCCGCAGTTCTTGTAGCGGTAGTGCCATGTCTGGATGGTCCGCCAGGTGAACCGGTGCGGGTCGCCCTCCTCGTCGAGGAACGTCATTTGGGCCACGTTGTGGATTCTCTCGTGACGGGTCTTGCCTTCGACGACGTCGATCGCCCCGAGCACTTTCATCTTCACATAGATCGAGGGTCGCTTCATTCGGTCGCTCCTTGCTGATTTCGCGTGCAACAATTCCGTGAAATTCATGGGAGCGTGAGTCTACGCCAGTCGCGATCAGCCCGTCCATCGTCGTGTTGTGTTGTTCGCCCGCCACGGTTCGGCGGCCGGCGAAACATGCGATGGGAATTCGATCCGATCAACCATCACCGATGGCGAGGGCGGCCCGTCCGGGCGGCCTTGCAGACGCCATGTGGACCACGCGCTTGCCCGCAAGAAGACGGGCCGGCCGGGAAGGTAAGATTACATGAAGAAGGTTTGCAGCCGGACCTGGAAGGCGGCGATCGGACAAGGCGGATCGGCGAAAGCGGCTTCGAGATGAGCGAGTGTAAGCTCCGCCGGTCGCTCGGAATCAACCTCCGGCGGCTTGCACAGGCCGCGTAGCGCCGTGCGGATCGCGCTTTGGGCTTCGCCAAAGCGTTTCCAGATCCGGTAGGGCGCCGAATCGCTCAGTCCACTCTTGAGATTTCGGAAGGCCTGGAACTTATTGCCGCTGACAACCGCCTGTTTCAAGAACGTCCACAGAGCATCGGCGGTCAGCAGCAGGCGTTTGACCTTGTCGGCCGTCCAGACGCTGAAAGTCCGTCCACAACCGGTCGCCCGCTTTCGATTGCTGCAGAAGATCCGCCATGCTCGGACGGTCTTCTGGCGCGGATGTTCCTCATCATAGCCGCGCAGGCAGCCATGCCGGATCAAGTTTCCAACGCGTTTGCAATGGGGGCAAGCCGTCGTTTTCAGCTTGGCAAGGATCGCCTCACATTCCTCTCGGGAGCCGCAAATCCGCCTACACACCGATTTATTCTGCACGCGTCGCCATCCGAAGTCTCATCTCAGGGTGTCCGTCAAACCGAAGAGCCCACGCAACCGCGCGAAAAAAGGGGCGGGGTTGCGCGGGGTACGATGTTTTAACAAAGATGCGGGGTGCGGGATACAGCAGGCGAGGGGCGGGGGATTGCCGAATTGCGGGTGTAATAAGACAATCGAACTTCGACGACTGTTCGGTTAAGATCACGCCCAAACTACGATCAGAGTGGAGCCGGTAACAGGCTCGACCGAATTGTTGAGAATTTTGGAGAAGATGACGCCGACAGTCCTGGCCTGATCGCTGTTGATGTCAGCGCAGGGTCGAACGTCGCACCGATCGTCTGAGACGATCGGTGCGAGAAGGATGCTGTTCGAGTCGGAACGACCGTATCGCCCGTTTAGGTGTTGGACGTGGCGTGCTGCCGGCGGTAGCTCCTGAGCCATTGTTCGAGGATTTCGACGGCCTCGGGGAACTCGTAGCCAACAGGTTCGCAGCATTGTTGGTGCTCTCCACGGTCCCCTCAAAACCCCTGAGGTGCAATGTATGGACCCTGACAGCTTTCAATCCATAGGTACAATCTGCACCATTTTGCCGTGAGAGGCCCTGGAAAGCCTGGGCGAACATCGGTTTCCATGCCCGGCGCAAGTCGCAAAGCGGCCTAGAGTTGTAACCAGAAGCCAAGACGCTGCAAGCACTTACGCGCCAGCAGCGTCGGAAACCGTTCCACGATACTAGAATACCCCCGGCAGGATTCGAACCTGCGACCACCGGTTTAGGAATACCATACGGGATTCGTGGCATTTGAGCGGCGGAGCGTCGAACAATGCCAGGGGCGATCATCCCTACGGATCAACGCGCCGACGGCCCGACCGGCGCGAAAAATCAAGAAATTCTGCGCGGCACAAGTCTTTGCCGCGTCGACACGTTGCGGCAAACGTCCGGCGACAGCGGGGAGAATTCTCGATCGCCGTTGTTGACAAATCGCTCCGCGACGTTCTAATCGACGATGCACATTATTTAGTGCCCCATGTGGGGCGAATAAACACGGCGAGTGCTTTCGAAGCAATCATGCGTTTCTACCAAGCCCCCAGCTAGGGACATCGGTCGAACGCTTCTGCTGGCGAGTCTCGCCACCACCCTAGCGGCCGTTTTCCGTGTTTATCGGTAGGCCGTTGATCCCTAGCCTGGTTCTTCGCGCGTTTAAGCGCGTGCGATCCGCACAGTGATGTTCTGCGCGGATCGTACGCGCCGGCGTACGGATGCCGATGATGACCCGAGGGAGCGACTCATGCGCGACACACCCCGGAGGAGTAGCATCCATGAGCGAGCAGCCGAAGAAGAAGCGTTTAGACCACGACCAGGACGAGCCGCAAATCCTGTCGATCTTCAGGGCCGACACATCGCAACAACGATTCGGCCAGCTTTCGCCGAGCATGACGCTGGGGCAATTCTACGATGCTTACGTGCTGCCGGTCTGGCGTACGGCCAGCAGCACCAAGACCATGGCAATCGACCAGGCCGCGTTGAATCACTGGGCCTCGTTGACGGGCGATCCGCCGCTCGACGCGATCAGCGCCTACGATACGGCGGCGTTCGTCGAGCGGGCCAAGCTGTTGCCGGGAAAGAACGGCCGGCCAATCTCGCCCAACACGATCCGCAAGCACTGCACGGCCTTGCAGTTCATCTTGGATCGCGCCGGGCCCGGCGACGATCGCCGACTACGGAACACCGCTCGGTTGATCGATCGACCGCCGGGGTTTCAACGGCCCAAGTATCGCAAGCCACCGACCATTGGGGCACTCTCTCTGCTGGAGATTGGCCGTTGGATGCGGGTCTGCGATCAGGCGAATACGCCTGCGAGAATGCGGCCCGTGGTGCCGACGAAGTGGTGGCGGGCGCTGGTCACTTTTCTGTACAACACAGCCCTGCGGATCGAGACGACGCTGTACCTGGAGTGGGACATGCTCGCCGAAGACGGCTGGCTCACAATTCCACCGGAGATCTACAAGGGCCGCGAACACGGCGGCGAATTCTACGTGAATCGCCATGCACGGGCTGCGATCGAGTCGCTTCGACACTGGCGGTTCCAAGAGATCTTCCCGTGGAAGAACTGGCCGAACTCCGCAAGTTGGCTCCACGAGCAGCGGCGGCGGCTCTGGAAGGCGGCAAAGATCAATCGGCCAGGGATCGGCTTTCACGGCCTGCGGAAGGCGTGCGAAACCGCACTGGCCGGCCGCAACGAACTGGTCGCGCGTTTCGTGGCCGGGCATGTCGCTGGCGACGACATTTTGGCGAACCACTACGTCGATCATCGCCAAATCGTGGGCGAACACTTAGAGCAGCTTCCGCAGCCGACGTGGCGTCACGACGACAATCCGAACCAAATGATGTTCGACTGGGCGTCGTAGATCGCCGCCGCTCATCAATCGATTCACTCCAGGCCGCGCGGAACGTGATGTTCTGCGCGGCTTGTTTTTTGTCAATACAGAAATGCCAAGGGGTGTCCTGATGTTGCTGCCAGATCCGCACGGCACGGGACTCATGTGGGAACAATACGGCGAAGCCCGCCGGCGAAAGAAGCGTGAATTTGACAGGAAAGGACGCGTGATGATCACTCTCGGTAGCAGGGTTATCGACAAGATCACAGGACTGACCGGAATTGCGGTGTGCCGTTCAGACTGGCTCCATGGTTGTTGCCGTATCGGTGTCCAGCCCCAGGACTTGCACGACGGCAAACCGATCGAGCCGCAGTTTTTCGACGAGCCTCAGCTCGAGGTGCTGACCGAAGAGCCGAAACGCGATGCGCCGGCCACAGGTGGACCGCGGAACGACGCGTCGGGCCGGCGGGCAGGAGAGTAGGAGGCCATGGAAAACTCCGAACCACTGTGGGCGATCGTCGAAGTGATGGGTCATTCCAAATACGCTGGGCGAGTCAGCGAGCACACAGGGCTTGGCGTGCCACTCGTCCGGGTCGAGGTCCCGCAAGTCGGGGACCGGCAGTCATACGAGAAACTTCTCGGTGCGTCCGCCATCTTCCGGATTACACCCTGCACCCAGGAAACGGCCCTTGAGGCGGCGAAGCAGTTTCGCGAAGAACCTCTGTCGCTGGTCGACATCCATGCCGTCGGACGGCAGAAACCAATGCCGTCGTTCTTGGAGCAGCACGATTTCGAGGACGAGGACGAATGAAACGGATGAACCACTGCCACGACTGCGGCCGCCTGGTCGGTCACGAGGGAATCCGGACGACGGTGCACAGGACGCTCTGTCCGGTGTGCTATCACGAGCAGCTCGCCGCCTGGCGTCGCGAGTTCGACGGCAATAGGAATGGAGCGTTCGTGCCCGATCCGCTCGCCCTGGCCGCGAGGATCGAGGCGGAGCGGGAATCCCACGGCTCGGCGCCGAGGATGGAACGGCGGCTCGGTCCGCCCCTCCCTGGGACGATCCTCCATGCACCGCCGGCCAGGCGGAGCAAGACGCCCCGCAAGGAGGTGGCGGCGTGATCATGGCCCATCGCACACCACACACGGGGCTTGGCACTTCCCCCGACGATCGGCGAGCGCGGCAGGGAATGGCCGCGAGACCTGGCACTCTCTCCCCCCACCACCGAGCCAGGTCACTCGCCGATCGACCATACATTTCGCGACGGAGGATCCACGATGCCGCAAATCATTCCCGCCGAACCGTTGACGGTGACAGACAAGGCCTTCTGCGTGGCGCTGCTCGCCGCCTTCCGACTGTACGACCTGGTCGATGTTGACCGCGACCTGATCCGCGAGGAAATGGCCATCTTCCAGGGCCGTTGGGCGGACACGGTAGGCCAGGACCTGGCCGTGCTCGACGATCGCCAGGCGATCGAGGACGCGTTGGCCGAAGCTCTGGAGATCGACTGATGCCCAAGAAATCGGTGAAACCTGACTCTCCGCCGCCCACAGCGGCACAGCCGGCCCGCGGAAGCGATGAGGACACCCGGCAGTTGTTCGTCGCGGTCATGGAACTGATGGAAGGCCGTGATCCCTACCAGATCAATCGAGTGCTGGACGCGGCGAAGGTGCTTTTCCCGAGCAAGCTGAGCGCGGCGCCGAGCCCGAACGCCAGCGTTGGAGGGATGCCGTAATGGGACATGGACTTACACCGGACGCAGTTCGAGTGATCGAGAACGAGATTCTGAACCTCGAATTCCCAAACCAGGCTCCGGGGCTCGAAGCCATGGATAAGTACGAGCTCCGGTTCTGGCTGATTGGATGGGCCACCGTCCACCGCTGGAAATGGACCTACGTCGACTTCGAGACGCACCGCCTGACCAAGTCAGGCGTCGACGTGGTGATCAAGCTCTCGGTGATCGGGCTGATCCTCGTCGCTGGGAAACGCAAGGTGAGGATCGAGACGCGAGCGTAGACTGGAGGCATCAAATGCGGACCTTTATTCGATGGATGATCCGACGCGACATGCCTGAGGTCCTGGCGATCGAGAACGCTAGCTTCGAGTTTCCGTGGTCGGAAGATAACTTCATTCTCTGCCTTCGGCAGCGCAACTTCATCGGCATGGTCGCGGAGCATAACGAGTGTGTCGTCGGATTCATGGTCTACGAGCTTTCGAAGCAGTCGATTCAGTTGGTCAATTTCGCCACGGCTCCGGAGGCTCGCCGGCAAGGCGTGGGAAAACAGATGGTCGCGAAGTTGGTTCGCAAATTGTCTGCTAAGAGGCGGACCCGCCTCCTCTTGGAAGTGCGGGAGACGAATCTTGCGGCGCAGTACTTCTTTCGTGATTGCGGATTCCGAGCGACCTCCGTCCTGCGTGACCGGTACGAGGAAACGCGAGAGGATGCCTATCTGTTCGAGTACGTTTACCGGGAACCTGCGGAGGTTTGGTGACTCATGTATTTGGAATTCGTGTACTTTGGCGGCGCTGCGTTGGTCGCCGCGTTGGCCGGTGTGGTCGGGACCTTGCTGGGGTTCAGATACGCCAACATGAGAGCCTGCAAAATCATCGACGAACTGTTCGACGGGAGGCAGTGGGAGAGCGTGAAGGAGATAACGCATCCGGACGGCTCGAAAGCAACCGCGCCGTCAATGCGATGCTCGTCGGGATGGACGCGGTCCGCGGCATCTCACTCGTTACCCTCGCCACGAACCGGAGCATGGACCTTGACAAAGCCCTCGATCGCCGAGTTTCGCTCCAGATCGAAATGCCGGCGCCGTCAAAGGAGGAACGGATGCGATTTGTGTCCGGGTTGTACGAGCGGTGGCCGGCCGCTGTCGCCTACGACGAAATGGACGTCGGAAAGCGGATGAGCTACGCCGAGTGCGAAGAGCACGTGATGCAAGCGGCTCGACGGGCCGTCTTGGATGAAATCAAGGAATGAGGAGTGAAGATCGTGACATGGACCTTGTTAGTCGGTTTTCTGGCGGGCGCTTCGGGCGGGCTGATTGTCGGTTGCTTTTTTGGATCGAGGTACACGGCCGGCCGCGCGTGCCGCATGATCGACGAAGCCCTTAAACGCGACCAGGACGACAGGTAGGGAATCGGATGTGTTGTCCTATGCACTGAGGAGGATGGAATCGTGATGGGATTGACCGTTTCACAGCCCCACGCCTCGCTGATCGCCGACGGATCAAAGTTCGTCGAGAATCGGACGTGGTCGACTGGATACCGTGGACTTCTCGCGATCCATGCCGGGAAGGGGTCGCGGTACTTGAGCCGCGCAGACTTGGCGACGTTCACGACGAGCGCGATTGTCGCTGTTGCCGTCCTGAGGGTTTGCGTGAACCTCGATCACCTAAGTCGAGCATTCGAAAACGGTGTTGTGCCCGAGTGTTGGGAGAAGGCCGGGTTGAATGAACTTGACATGGAGAAGGTTCTCTCGCACGAGCACACGGAGGGTCCCGTGTGTTGGGTCTTGTCGGACATCCACAAGCTTGGAGAACCGCTCCCGTGCTCCGGAGCCAGAGGACTATGGCCGGCGACAATTCCGCTTTCGTTGCCAATGACCATCACCGGAGTGCTTGGGTCGGCTGTTCAAGAATAGACGTCGGATCATATCTCCTATGCATAAATCAAACAATGCCGAAAGGGCACGAGCGCTGGTGAGCGAGAAGTCGGGATAACTCGTTGAGCCAGAACGGCCCGTGTAAACGACGGAAGTGAGGGGGCGAGCCCGGCCTCGCCTGGAGATAGAAAGGACGAATCATGTGCGACCACGAACACTATGAAAATGGGCTCGGGCCGATCTACTCGGTGCCCCTGATAGATACGCTGCCGTTCAATCCGGACAAGCCGGACGGTCTCCGGCAGCAGATGCCGAGCCCTGAAGATCTAAATGGCATCAAGGATTACCGGCAAGGGGCGAGAGTTTGTGCTGCCTACGAGGTGCTGTTGCACCACTGGAGACAGCAACAGTTGCAAATCTCACGGCTCCAACAACAGGTGGCGGATTGCCAGCCTGGCGTGTTCGTCTGCGTCTTTTGCGGGGAACATGTCGGAGCGTCGGCGGCTGTTGATATGGCCGACGCGGTGAAGGCCCACCTGCGTGAGTGCCAAAAACACCCGGCGAAGGCGGCTCTAGACGCCCTCATGTTGATGTTTTCGCAATACCACACGTCCGCTCGACGTACGGAGGACGGTCGGGAAATGTACGACCACTTGTGCATGTCGGCAGCCGAGGAAGCCGCGGACGTGCTGATCGATCACGGATTGATTGCGGACGATCAACTCGTGCAGCCGTGAGAGCATCGGAGTTGTCATCCGAAAACTGAGAAACCACCGGAGGGAGTTGCAGTGATCGACCTGTTTTGGATTGCAGTATGCCTGATCGGCTGGGGAATCCTGGCCGCCTGCTGGCTGATCGACAAGCGGAAGGCCTCCGTGTTTATGGATGCGCAGTCCGAGGCGACCGACGATCGCGAGGACGAGATCATGCGGCTCCGACGTGAGATACGCGAGCAATCGCGATCATTGGCCACGCTGGAGGACAGTCAGCCGATCACCGTTGGCGATCGGGAGACCGATCCGATCAGCGTGGAGATCGCGTTCTTCCGCGAATCCGACCAGATCGTTGTGCATGCGATGCACCCGCTCCCGAACGACATGCGGACCGACGGAAACGTGATGCCGTTCGGAGCCTTCGGAATCTCGTTTGAGGACCGGACGAGAATATTCGGTTGCACGAAGGGCATCTTCGACAGGACACGTAGGAGGTGCCTGAGCGTGGGCCTTGCCGACTCGGCAAATATCGAGCATATCACCGACGCGGTGCGTCGGTACAACGAAGCGTTTCATCAGTCGAAAGGAGTCGAGGATGCTGGTACTGAGCAGGAAGGAACACGAGCAAATCGTGATCGGACCGACGCCGGCGATCCCGGAGCCGATCACGATCACGATCGTGAAGCTCCGCGGCGACAAGGTGCGACTCGGGATTGAGGCCCCCCGAGAGATCCCTGCCCACCGTCGTGAGATCTGGGATCAAATCCACGGTCAGGAGGTGCCTATGCAAGGAGCCGGGTAAACGGATACTCCGAACCATTCGCCGAGTAGAGCAGTGGCAGCTCGCCGGGCTCATAACCCGGAGGTCGCGTGTTCGAATCACGCCTCGGCAACTTTCAAGCGAGCAGATCCTCGAGTGCCGGAGTGACGCGGGCAGTGCTAGCGAGCCCAGGCGTGGATTTTCCAAAGGTGCAGGCACCAGGTCGGAGGAATGCCGACCGACTGCGGCGAGGCCTAGGACGGCCGACGTTTCCCGTTCGAGTCGGGACGCCGCGGCTCACACCAAGAATAGGCCTGTCCTGGCCCTTTGTATCGGCCAGGGCGTCACGCCCGTCTACGAGCGAGCGACATCATGAGCGACCGGCTGCGTCCCTTCCTGGATGCCGTGTCTGAGAGGCGGCGTTTAACTAGAGAGTACTTTCGCACGCGGAATCCGGCGACCCTGCAAGCGTGCAAGGCAGCCGAGAGACGCGTGGATGAAATGTGCGCCGCACTGCGGTGCGGACAACGTTCCCTTTTCCCTGATGAGGAGTCGACATGAGGATCCTGTGGTTTGGGCTGGCAGCATGCCTGTTGCTGGCGATCCTGGCACAAGCAAAGGCGGATGAACCGCTTGTGGACCTGGCCCCACCGGGTACATGTGACAGCGGCGTCTGCGTCGCCACACCGGCGGAAGGAGGCTGTGCCGGAGGCGTTTGCCGTCGGCCGGTCGCTTCGGCGGTGGCCACGGCCGGCCGAGCTCCGGCGACCGTCGTTCGACGCGTCGCTGCCCGGATCGGACGCCGTCCGCTCTTGCGGCGGCTGTTTTCCCGAAGGCGCCAAGTCGGCTCCTGCCGGCGTTAGGTGCAACTCTCACTCGCCGGGCCGTCCTTCTCCCGGATGGCCCGGCGAGCGGCGTTTCGTGACGATCCATTTCAAGTGAGGAAGAACCGATGAACGAAAAGAAGCCGCCCAACCCGCTGTTCGCTTTCCTGCAAGGGCATGTCTTCCCACAGCTCTGTAAAGCCCTCAAGATTTCGGCCGAGCACCCATCCGACTCCCTGCTTACCATTCCGATCACCTTGCACCTTGAACCATGCGAACAAAAGGCGCTCGTCTTCGCCCTCCAGGCGGCCATGTCGGCGGGGTTGCTCGATCCGGGCCAGTGCGAGGACGTGACCAACGCCATTCGCCAGCTCTCCGTACAGCTCGACTCGGCCACGCGCACGGAGTTGAGCGACTCGGCGGCCCAGGCGGCAACGCGGCACAAGGAACGCCTGGCCCGCAAGCTCTTCAAGGCGGCCGAAGCGGCTCCGTCCCGCCAGTGAGGTGCGACGATGGGCAAACCGAGCAAGCGGAAGAAGAGGCTCCGGAAGTTCAAAGGGAAGGAGCCGGTGCCTTTCGTTTTGGGCAGCGAGGTTGTCGAACTCCACCCGACCGAAAACGGCATCCTCGTCCTGTTCCGGGAGAAGGACCACCAAGGCGGCTTTGGAATCGCAGCCCGCAATGTGATCGCCGCCGCGAAGCAAGAACGTCCGCCGGGCTGGGTCCCGAGGGCCGGCGAGGCGGTCTTCGTGCTGCCCGAAGACACGGCTGGAAAACCGACCGCGGGGCGACGGCGGAAGGGGACGATCGCGGCCGTGATCGAGCGGGCCATTGACCTCTTCTTCAAGGTTCGCTTCTCAGGTCGGGCCAAGGACCAGTTTGTGCCCTACGAACGGCTTGTCCCGCGCGACGCGAAACTGCTGATTGAATGCGAAAGGATTCCCAAGGATGGCACCAAGAAATCAGAATCAGCTCCAACCCTCTTTTGACCCGTCGCGCGACATTGACGCCTACATGAGCGACAAAGGGAAGGCCTTGCGGCAGCGGGGTCTTCAGAAGCAGTCGATTCGACTCTACGAGCTGCTGTGCCGTTTGTGCCCGCCGGGAGAGTCGCAGCTTGTCTACGACCAACAGGCGGACCTGGTGAGCGATCTGAAGCGTCTGGCCCCCGGCGAGAGCGGCCTGACCGAGGGCAGCGTCTCCCGCAAGCTGAACCGGCTGGCCAGTCTCGGATTCGCCGCCAAGTCCGGGGGCGGTCAATCGAACTGCCCGCTCGTCGTCGACCTGTACCTTCCCGACCTGGTTGCCCCGAAGCCGCCCCGGCCGCGGAAGCCGGCCGTGGTCGTGAGCCCGTCAGACGAGCGGCAGGGCCAATTCTTCGACGGCGGCGCGGCCTTCCGCCTGGTCGGAGCCGACGACGAGCCCCCAAAAGCGCAATCGCTTGCGGTTTCAAAAGCGCAACCGCTTGCGCTTTCGGTCGGTGAAAGCGCAATCGCTTGCGCTTTTGAGCCGTCGCGACAAGAAGAACCCACCTCCAGTCCGCGCACACGCGTGCGGGCGCCCGCAGTCGACGTCGTAGACGTAGTCGTAGTCGCGTCGACGGTCGCGGATTTTGAAGTGAGGGAGGCGAGGTCCGCCCTCTGCCGGACCATCGCTGCCTGGCGGCGGGCCCGCATTCCTGAGCAGAAGTGGAAGCCGAACCGCAAGAACCTGTCGACCTGGCTGAAGACTCACACGCTGCTCTTGCGAGGCGAGATTTCCCGCGACGCCTTCGAACAGGCCCTGCTCGACGTGCGGTCCGTCCATGATTCGGGCGAGATCGAAGAGTCGACCTGGGCCATCATGTGGCCGGCTTGGAAGAAGAGCATTCCCGGTTACACGGACCGTCTGTGCGCCATGACGCTGCCCGACAACTGGCACGAGATCATGGCCGGCAAGACACCCGTTTCCGCTCCGCAGACGCCGCCCAAGATCGCGAGCGATTCGCCGGAAGCGACTGGCCTTTCCAAGGAAGTTCGCGAATGGGAAAGGCGGGCCCAGCAGGAGTCCGCGAAGTTCCGGGCACGCAACAAAACAGGGATTCGCCGGCCAGAAGCGGCGCCGAACGGCGAGGAGCCGCAGCGGGAATAGGGCGGCCGTCGATCCCCGGGGTTTCCACGAAATCACGAACGGAGGATTTTTTATGATCAGGCTTGCCAACGAAGAATGGATTACCGAGGCGCAACGGAGGTATGGCCCCCGAGCCCGCAATTGGCGGTTTCGGTGCCCTTCCTGCGGGCACGTTCAGAGTGGCGAGGACTTCATCGCCCTAGGCATGACGCGAGAGGAAGCGGCCAAACGGTTCGCGTTTTCGTGTATCGGCCGTTGGATGCCCGAGTGTCAGGATGCCTTCACCGGCGGACCTGGCCCGTGCAACTATGCGGGCGGGGGGCTGATTCGGATCGCTCCCATCTGCGTGGCTGTCGACGGCAAGTTGGTGTTCTGCTTCGACTTCGCCGACGAGCCGCTTCAGCCGGTCGCTGTGGTTGCGATCCTGGTACCAACGGTGATGATCCAACGCGACAAACTGTTCCGTGCGGAGTGGGATGCCATCCAGTTGGAACGTCGGCTCCGCGATCTTCAAGAGCAATGCGATCGCCAAACTGCCCGCAGTGAGGCGATTCTCGGCCAGGCGAAACGCTGGGCCCGGGTGGCGAAAGGAAGGAGGGCTTGTCTATGATCGAGACGACCTACACGTGCAACCTATGCGGCCGCAAACTGGATCCCGTGACGCCGGCAGGACGCTATCCAGAAGGTTGGGCCCTCACCTGGACCGGAGCCGGACGGGCGAAGGCTGGTCCGGGAGCCAGACTTGAGCCGATCCGCAAATGGGACGAGTCGCCCGTTCACCTGTGCCAGGTGTGCGTGGAAGCCGTTCATCGGTTCCGGAACGCGGCCGCCGCGGCCGGGGATGTTCAACCGGCTGCGGAGGGCACGACGTGAAGTGGAGCAAGCGAGACATCGCCTACCTGCGGCGCTGGTACGGCAGGAAGTCCGTCCGCGAGATCGCCGAGCAGCTCGGAAAGAGCAAGGGGGCCGTTTACCAGTTCGCGAGCAGGCACGGCCTATCGACAGCGAAGACGCAGCGGCCGTCCCGTGTGCTGGTGCAGCGGAAGATCCGGCAATTGCATCCGAAGGGCTACAGCGACTCGGAGATCGCCGCAGTCGTGGGTTGCAGCCGGGGATGGGTCAGTGAGGTCCGTCGTAAGATGGGCCTCTCCGCCCACGTGTGCAGCGAGCGTTACCGGGCCCGGGTCCGTGCGAAGACGGCCGAGCAATGCCGGATGGCCAGCGTGCCAAATCTCGGAGCCTTGCGTGCCCAGATCCATCGCGAGCGGGCCGCGGCCGCCGGCTGGCCCGAGGATCTGCGGCCACGACACGTGCAGATTTTGGATCTACTCTACGACCATGGGCCGAAGACGCGGCGTGAAATAGCCGAGGCCCTCGGAATGCCCTGGAAGGGATCCAGGAAGTCCCTCCACTCAAACGATCCGGAGGGAAGCTACCTGGCCCATTTGATGGCACGTGGGTTCGTGGTGTGTTTCCCACGGAAGGTAAAGCAGGGAGGCCAGGGCAAGAACGTCTCCCTCTACATGATCCCGCCGTACATACGGCGCGACGAGAGAAACCGAAAGGCGAATTCATGCGAAAACCGAACGGAAGCGGCCGGGAAATCCAAACGATCGACGCCGGCGCAAGCTTCACAGACTCGCTCCGGACCGCGGTCACGAAGACGATCACAGACGAACGGCTGCAGACAATCCTCGAAACGCAGATCCGCAAGGCGGAAGACGGCGACCTGAAGGCGGCCGAGTTCGTTCTGAAGCTCTGCGGCCACGGCCAGACGCCCACGAAGCTCATCCAGAACAATTACTACTACGGTCCGCGGTCGAAACAGCGCAAGGCCTTGCGGGCTAAGACGCGGCTCGGAAACCGGGTTCGGCAGTACCTTCTCAAGCATGGACCGACGAAGCCGGCCGTCCTGGCTGTCGAGTTGGAGGCGGAGCCGGAAGAGATCGAGGCGGAGTTGGCAGCCAGGCCGGATCGGTTTCGCAAGGGGCGGAATGGGTGGGAGGCTGTCTGAGTGTCACAAACTGCGCTGGACCAAATCGGCCAGGTTTGCTCCATTAGAAGACGGCCGCGATGCGAATGTTCCAATCCGCGATGCCAACACGTCGCTCGCATCGCGGCCGCCCTTCTTCTTGAGGTGCCCCGACCAATGGCTCGCGCTCGACAAGGACGCCGGCTCTGTTTCAGATGCGGCTGCAGCAAGATCAACAATCTGATGCTGGTCGAGTGGCTTCACGGCTCGGGCCAGCGGACGTGGACGTTGCACCCGCCGGCGGCCGAAGGGGAGCCTACGCCGGAGGCGATCGACGGCAAACGCTGCCCGACGGGCGTGCATGACTTCTCGCCCTTCTCTCTCGACGAAATGCTCGACAACGTCTGGCCAGGCGATCGGTCGGCGTAAGGGGCCGAAATCGGCCGATTCTTTGCCCCTCAGCACCTACCCTCTGAGTGCGAAATCTGCCATTTCGTGATGTGGGGAAATGGCCTCTCCGACGGCGAGTGTCAGTTTTCACGCTGGACGGTGCGGCCGACAGGACGGTAGGTTGGGTTCCGTTGGCATCGCGCAAGAGTTCTCGCAGCGGTGCTCGCTCTTGCGTGTTGGTTGTCTCCCCAGGGACCGGCAGGACAGCCCTCTGCACGTCGGCGATCACCAGGACCTCGGATTGAGAGGGTGTTTGGTTGATCGCGTCTTGTGTTATTCGGCAGGTGGAGGCCATGTTGCGAGCCGGTCGGCTGAGCCATCGGGAGATCGCCAAGGCGGCCGGGATCAGCCGGACCACGGTGGGCACGGTGGCGACCGGCATGGTCACGTCGGCCGCTCGCCTGCGGCAGGAGGAGGCGGCCAACCGAGATCTCCCGCTGGAAGCTGTCGAGTCCTTTCGCTGTCCGCGTTGCGGCGGCATGTCGGCCACGTTCCCCTGCGCGAAGTGCTACGTCGAGGCCGTCACGGAGGGCAACCGGCCAGCCAACGGCAACGGCCGCGTGGCGGTCGGGCTCGATCTGCAGCCGGAACACGCCCGACGCTATCGCGAGATCCGACGACGAAGGGAGGCGGTGGCGAGCAATGATTGAGTACCTCTCGATCGAATCGCACGGGCACAACGTCGCTTTGGGCGACGTGCTTCTCTTTCGGGCTGGGACGAATCCGGTTTCCCGGCTGATCTCCGGCGCCGGCCGGGGGCGGCATTGCCATGCGGCGATCGCCACCTGGTGGAGCGGAGACCTCTTCTGCCTGGAGGTTCGCGAGTGGTACGGCGGGCGGGCCGTGCTGCTGGAGCGGGAAGTCGCCAGGCGGCCCGGGCTGATCGACGTCTACCGCCTGGTCGACGAGCTGCGGACGCCGGGAAGAGTCGCCGGGCCGGTCGTGACGGGGCCGGAATTCGACATGCTGCCGGTACTTGCCAAGATGCGGCGTTTCGCTGGCGGCAACTACGGCTATTGGAGCGTTCTGAGAGCCGCCCTCTATCACCTGCCCATTCTCCGGCTTGCTCTCAAGCCAATGACCGATGACCAGATGGAAAACGGCCATCCGCCCTACTGCTCCCAGGCCGTTTCTTATGCCTATCGCGTCGGCGGCGGTGTCGACCTGGTGCCCAACTCGGCCGACTGCGTGACCGAACCTGCGGACCTGGCCCGGTCCGGCCTCCTTCAATACAAGTTCACCTTGCGGCCGTGACGGCCGTGCCACTTTCCCCAAGGAGTCGTTGCTGTGAAAAGCCGAATCATGATGTTCAGCGTCCTCGCTGTTCTTTTTGCCAGCCTGTTTGTGTCGCACCTTCCCGCCGAACCGCCCACGCAGCCGGAGGCCTTGGTTGTCTGCCAGACGCTCGCGCCGCCGTTGCCCACGGCCGCGACCGACCAGGCCGCCGGCGACGCGACTGTCGACAAGGACAAAGACACCGTCGATGGCCTGACCTGGCGCGAGCGGCGGAAGCTCGGCCTCACGCGCATGAACGTCGCCCGCGTGACGATCCGGTTGAGCCGGCAAGGCGAACTGCCGTCGACCGCTGGTCTGACTGGCGAGGACCTGGACGCCGCCCGGGCCGAAATCAAGGACGCTGTCTCTGCCGAGATCATGGCCGAAAATCCGGAGGCCTGGGCCCAATTGATCCAGTCGAAGACGGTGCAGGATGACGACGGCCGAAACTGGGCCGAGTTCTTGGACGCCCTCGCGTCGTTCTTCGAGCGGCTCATGCCTCTTATCGAGCAGCTCATGGAGTGGTTCGGAACGTTTGCGAACAACGCGATTCCGACGCCCACGACTGGCGTGGCCGATTGCGTCCCGGTCGTGTCGCCGCCCCTCTCGCTTGCAGCCTGATTGCTCACTCCTTCACGTGATGGATTCTTCGCGGCGGGGGTGAAAGGCGCCGTCAGATGGGTTGCCCTCAAAATGGGCTGCCCTGGAAACGGGGTTGTCCTGGAAGACGAAACCAGGCCATCTGCGAGTGGTCCCCGCCCGTGAAGATCCGCTCTTTCCTTTGGAGAATTGAATCATGCGTTTTCTTGTTTCCCTCTTGTTCCTGGCCGCGATCGCGGCCGCGGCCCCGGGCCAGTCGATCGACGGGCCGGACGAAGTCGACGCCGGCAAGCCGGTCTGGTTCTCGATCACCGACGTGCCGGAAGGGGCGTCGGCCGTGTTCTTTCCGACCGGGCAGTTGACCGTCGACGGCACGAAGATCGCCTCCAACCACGCCCTGTTCTGGACGGAGACGGCGGGGGCCTATCCCGTTTTCGGTGTGGTGACGACGGTCACCGTCGACTGGGACGCGAAGACCGCGAGCATCAAGCAAGTGCCCTTGAGCAAGACCGTGACGGTGACCGGGGAGGCGCCGTCGGGGCCCTTTCGTAAATCCCTACGACTCGCCGGACGACACGTGGCAGGAGGCGGTGGAGACGATCCTCACGACGTCGCCCCCGAGGGACTATGCGACGGACCGCGCTCTACGCTTCAACCGCCTGGCGGCCACTGTGGCGGCGGGCAGTGTCGGAACTGTCGGTGATCTGTGGGAGCTGATGGCGGCCGAGAAGGCCGAGGGCACCTGGCCGGCGACCAAAACGGCCGTGGCCGGCGTGCTCCAGTCGCACCTCGGCCAGGCGGATGCCGCTCTTGACCAGGCCAAGGCGAAGGAGCTGCTCGCAGCGATCGCCTGGGCAATCATGGAGGCCTCACGATGAGTCGGTTCTTGGAACGCGAATTTGCCAAGCTCGGCCGGCCGCAACCGGTCGACGAGCTATTGCGCCGCGGTGTTCGCTACGCGCCGGATGCCGAACCGAACTTCGGCTACGCCTACACGGCGCCTCGTTCGCCCTTGACGGCCCGGCCGATTACAGAGATCGCCCCGCACATCCTGGACCAGGAGCCGCGGGACACGGTCCTCTGGCCCTACCTGTTCCAAGTCTTTCCCGACTGGACCTGGGGCGAGCAGCCGACCGGCGACTGCACGCGCTGGATGAAGCAGCACGAGCTCGACGTGCTGTACGCGTGCCTCTATGCGTCCGGGCTGATCGAGGCCCCGGAGGCCCAGGTTGCTGGGGAGGCGAGCTACGCACTGGCCAAGTGCGAACTGGTCGACTCCTACCGGTACCACGGCGCCGGCTCGACGGGCTGGGCCCTGGCCAAGGCAACTCGGGATTTTGGGCACCTCTGGCGCAAGCGCTACGTGGTCGACGGCGACGAGTACGACCTGACGCATGAAACGGACTACTCAATCCCGTGGGGCGACCGCGGCCGCGGGCTGCCCGACGGCCTGGAGCCCTTGGCAGCCGAGAACCGCTCGGGCGATTTACTCGAGGTCGCTTCTCCCGAAGAGTCTGGCAAGCTGATCCAGGCCGGCTACTCGTGCGATTACTGCGGCTACACCTACTGGGCTCGCGAGCGAGGCGAGGACGGGATCGGCACGCGGTTTTCGAGCGGTTGGCACGCCGTCACGGCAACGGGCGTCCGCTGGGACGACGACGGCCAGGTCCTCGCGCTCTGGATCGCCAACACGGGCCACGGCAATCACTGCTCCGGGCCGGTCGGTCCGTTTCCTGTTCCGGACGTCTACGCCCAGTGCGGCGGATGGGTTCCTCGCAAGCTGCTCGCGCCGGTCTACTCGGCCGGCGACTGCTACGCCCACACCGTGATCGGCACGCCAATCCAAAAGCTTCCCGCTTGGGACGAGGCCTTGAGCTGGTTGTAATGCCCGGCCTGGCCGGCACAAGAACGAGGAGGGTGCCATGGCAGCAGATGCCGCACTGATTACCGAGCTCTCGACCGACCCGGGCGGGATCTACTCTGGCTGCACGACGGCGGAGGAGTATTGGGCGGCATACGTGGCCGCGACAATCCCCGAGGTGTACCAGCGGTTCATATCGCTCCGAGCTTGCGCGGCGATCCTGACGGACACCGAATATGCCACGTTCAGGGCCATGCTCACGTCGGCCGCCACGTCGAGCGTGCGGGTGGCAGACATGGTCGCGATGCTGATCCAGCCGTGCGCCGACTCGGGGGACACTGGAGGCCTCGATTTTGGCTGTGATGGTGTCCGGGCGATGATTGACCAGTTCGGTGCGATTGAAGGAATGGCGACCGCCGCGGCCGCGCTCAAGGCGCTGGCCGAGCGGACTGTTAGCCGCCAATCGCAACTCGGCCAGTCGTGGCGGTTGCTCGATTTCATCCGTGCCGTGAGGGAGATGGAGGCTGGCTCATGAGTAGCAGTGGATTTTCCTGGGGAGCGTGGCAATACGCCAAGGTGTCTGAGAGCGACGTCAACGGCACCGCCCTTGCCGACGGTTCGCAGCTGACAATCGACAACATTCCGCTCGATGGCTACGCTTCTGCCGAGTTCATCGTGACCGCCGTCGAAGACGACACAGGTGTCTGTGACGGCGACATTTACGCCTACGTGTGCGGCGGCGAAGACGGTGGATCGTACGAGACAATCGACGACGATCCTCTTCAGGCCGATTCCGTGGCGATGGTGCAGGACACGACTCGCCGCATGCGTTTCTCTGTCGACCCCGCAGAATACGGCGATTGCAAGATTTTGATTGATAACGATTGCGGCCAGGAAGTAGCCGTGACCATCCGCTACCGGCTCGCCACCTTCGACACCACCTGATAACCACGCACCATGGCCAGTCTCATCCGCCACCGCTACTGCGACGTGCGTCCGGACAACTGCCGCCTCAATCGGCGGAGTCCGCTGTGGTCGTCTGCGCAGTTCTTGGGGCTGGGGCAACATGCCGACGGCTGGCGGTACTTCAACTCGCGCGTTCGCGGCCCCAGGGGGCCGCACGGTGTCCTGACGAATATGTCGCCGGCGAGCGATTGGGGATGCGACGACCGCCGCTACGTGTCGCTAGATGGCGTGAACGACTACGTGTCGTTGTTTCTTGATCACGCGTCCTACACCTGCACACCTGACGTATGGAAAACGCTGTCTATTCGGTTTCGGTCGGCTGGCGGCACAAACGGCGTGCTGTTTGGGAATCCGTCTGGGTACAACACGTCTCTCGTACGCACGTATGGGTACGGGTTGTCGGTTAAGAGTGACGATACCGTGAGATTGACTGCCGGCAACAACGACGGCACCTGCTACGACAACGTCTATGCCTCGTTTAGTGTGAATGCGTGGCACACGGTCACGATCACGGTGACGGGTGCGGGAAGCGGGCAGACTGCTCGGCTCTACTTGGACGGAGTCCTTGAGGCCTCATGGACTGGTGACGTCGAGTACTACAGTTGGTATGCGGACTCAGCGGCGATCGGTGTTGGAATGGGCACATCAAACGTGAATGGGCTGTATTTCCCTGGGGACGTATCCGATGCCATGGCGTTTAGCGAGGTGCTGAGCGATGCCGTGATCCAGGACATGCACGAGCCGGCCAACACGATGCTGAGAGTCGGCACTGAGGCGCTCATGATGCCTCCGTCGCGAGTCCTGTGGCCGGCGGCGGTGGCTGGCAGTACCTACCCGTCCACTATCGAATTGCCGGCGATTTACATCACGATCTAGCGGAGATTCTAATGTCGAATGATCTATTCAACGAGGGCCACGCCGGGTTGTTCCGCGGCGCGACGGCGATCGACACGGCCACCTATCTCGCGGTCCTGGAGTCGTCCGACTCGACCTGGACGCCGGATCCGGACAACGATTCGCTGCTTGACCAGGCGGGCTTCGACGAAATCGACGTGGCCAGCTACAGTCGGCAGACGATCTCCAGCGTGTCGATCACAGCGGACGACGGAGACAACACCGTCTCGATCGATTGCGGCGACGTGGCGTTCGGCAGTCTCGAAGCTGGGCAAACCGTGAAATCGGTCATCGTGGCTCGTGATGACGGAGGCAACCTCGTGCCGGTTCTGCGCATCGACACGGACAGCGGCGGGCTCCTGCCCCGTGCTCTCGGCGGCGGAGCGTTCACCCTCACCATTGCGGCCGCCGGTCTGCTCGTTGGCCAGAAGAGCACCTGATGCCGATTCCCTCACCTACTATCGTCGACGGAACCGCGATCGCCCTGCCTGCCACGCAGTTGGTGATCTCGCAGTCCGTGCCGACGGTGGTGTCCGGGGACGTGATCGAGGTGCCGGCGACACAGATCTCGATCGGCAGCAGCACGCCTAAGATCGTCGACGGCACGGCCGTGGCGTTGCCTGCGATCGAGGTTGGTGTATCGCCCTCGCCGCCGGCCTTGGTCGACGGCACGGTGATCGAGCTGCCTGCCGTGGAGATAACGGTAGTCGTGGCTGCCTGCGGCCTGGATGACGGGCTGACGATCATCGGATTAACGAGTGAGGCGGCGGCGATCGGCGGCGTGATCGTGTCCGGCGGGCAAGTTGCAGGATTGATCGTGGAGGTGTGAGCCATGGGCTACAGCGTCTACCAAGACACCGTCGGCAAGGATGCGATGATCCCGTTGCGGCGACGTGTATTGGTGCGGCATGACGACGGGACGACTGCCTACCTGGCGCAGGCAGATGTCTCGGCCGCAAGCTACACGGTCCACAAACGCTTAGCGGACGGAACGCTCGAAGCGATTGAAGACCACACCGACATTGAGCTCGACGTGGCTGAGACGATCTACGACGACCTGCAAGACTGGGATGCGGACGCGACCGGCTTCAACGTGGAGGTCGTGCTCTCATCCGACCTGGCATCGCCGTTCACCGAGTGGGGAGCCGTCTACCTGGTACACGTGCAGGTAGAGCTTGTCGACGGACTTGTCGACGGCTTTGGCTGGCTGCTTCGGACTCCAAGCCTGTGAGGAAATCATGACCATTGCAAACTGGATCGCCCTCGCCGTCTTCGTTCTAGCGGCCCTTGGCATGGGCGGCTCGATCCTCTGTTTCCTCATGCGGATCGCCGAGCGGCTGGGCAAGATCGCCGCATCGCTCAAACGGATCGAGCAGGACCTGGCGAACAACCAGAGCGAACACCATGAACTCCACGCGGCCGTCAGCGAACATCGCGCCCGGCTCGGCGAGCATCACGTCCGCCTCACCACGCTCGAAGAGGCCCGGCGGAGCGAGTCTCGGCACCCCGGTGGGGGGTGAGGTTTTGCGGGTCCTTCCTGGCAAAAAGAGAGCGCCAAGGGCACAGGGAACAGTGGGCGTGTTCGGTAATGTTTGTTTCGTCGTGGGGCCCTGGATGGGGGGTAGTGTTTGATGCGTCTGGTCGACTTCCTCGGATTACGATTCCCCCGCGTGTTTCCGCGATGGACCCCGTACCAGCTCCGGTTGGCATCGGTCATTGAGCTGGCGGTCCTCGATCACGTCTGGTGCGAGCGGCCGGTCATCCGAGGTTGCGGGTCGACCTCACTACTGACGGCCGCCGCAATTTGGGCCGGAGCCATGCGTCTAGCTCGGGTTGTGGTATTGGTCGGGAGTACGGCCCAAAAAGCCGAGCAATTGAAGGCAAGAATGGCAGCTCACTTAGCCGCCCGGTGTCCCGAGAAACGATGGATGGCCATCGGGTCGGCTGCGGGAGACGAACCGTATTATGCGACGGCGATATCCATCGGCAGTGGCGACTGGCGAGGACTCAGCGTTACGACCGGTGGCAAAGTCCTGCGACCGGACCTGGTGCTGTTCGATGAGGATGAGGATGTGCCCGTTGAGGAACGCCAGGGTCACGTGCGGGATCAACGCGTGATGCACGCCAAAGCAATGTTCGGTTGCGACGTCCCAGTCCGTGGGGTCGTGCTTACCCGCCATAATGGCCTCGGATGGGACATCTGGGAATGACCGATAGGGAAGCCGGTCTGCGCCAGCGAGAGGCATCCAAGAAACGACGCAGACAACAGACGGCCGCGGCCTCCGATGTGGCCCCGATCCCGGGGCCGGAGGTGGAGGATCCGAAGCGACGGGCTCGGGCGGAGAAGAGCCTGCGGGTTTTCGCCGAGAGCTACTTCCCCGGGGCGTGCCACTGGAATTGGTCGAAGGACCACCTGAAGGCGATCGAATCGACGGAGCGGGCGATCCGCGATCGGCTCCTCTTCGCCCTGGCCATGCCCCGCGGCTCGGGCAAGAGCACCCTTTTTCGGATTGCCGCCCTATGGGCCATCCTCACGGGCCGCTGCCGGTTCGTCTGCCTCATCGCCGCCACGGCCGACAAGGGCAAGGACGAGCTGGACAAGATGAAGAGCATGCTCCGCTTCAACGCGGAGCTGTGGGCCGATTTCAAGCGGGAACTGCACGCCATCCGGGAGCTGGAGGGCGAACCGCGGCGGTGTCGTGGCCAGACCTTCGAAGGCGAGCCGACCCAGATCGCCTGGGGCGAGGGCAAAATCGTTTTCCCGACGATCCCGGGCAGCAAGGCCTCCGGGGCCATCCTGACCGGTTGCGGCCTTTCAGGCGGCGACATCCGCGGCCAGTCCCACGTTTCGGCCGATGGCGACACGGTCGTCCGGCCCGACCTGATCCTCGTCGACGACCCGCAGACGAAGGAATCCGCTCGGAGCGCCACGCAGACCCGGAAGCGGAGCGACCTGATCAACCACGACGTGCTTGGCATGTTCGGGCCCGGCAAGCGGCCGGCCGGTTTTGCCGCCATGACCGTGATCGAGCCGGGCGACCTGGCCGACAAGATGCTGGACCAGGACGAATCGCCTCGCTGGGGCGGGCAGCGGTGCAAGATGCTCTACGCCATGCCCAAGAACGAGGCGGCTTGGGAAAAGTACGGAGACATCCGCCGCCAGTGTCAGCGGGCGAAGAGCGGCTTCGAGCGGCTCAATAAGTACTACCTTGCGAACCAGGCCGAGCTGGAAGAGGGCGCCGAGGTGGCCTGGCCGGAGCGGAAGGAAGACGACGAACTGACCGGTCTGCAGCACGCCATGAACCTCGCCCTGGACGATTGGCGGGCGTTCCAGGCCGAATATCAAAACGACCCGGAGCGGGATGACGACGGCCTGGAACGGCTCACGGCCGACGACGTGGCCGCCAAGCTCAACGGACTGGGACGCTACATCGTGGCCCGAGCTCGAGAGAAGATCACGGCGACGATCGACGTGCACGACAGCCTGCTCTATTACGAGGTCGTGGCCTGGTCGCAAGGGTTCATCGGCGACGTGATCGACTACGGTACCTGGCCGAAGCAGCAGACGCGGTATTTCCAGATGCGGAAGGCCCGTGTGAAGCTGATCGACGTGGCCCCGGACGGCGCCGACATCAACGGGGCGATCCTTCACGGGCTGATCCAGTTGACGGGCGAGCTGCTCACGAAGCAGTTCGTGCGCGAGGACGGCGAGGCGATGCACGTGGACCTGGTCGGGATCGACCGCGGCTACAAGCCCAAGCTCGTGACCGAGTGCATCGCCCGCAGCCCCCACGCCGCCCGGATGCGGCCGGTCCGGGGCGACGGCATCACCGCCGCCATGAAGCCCATGGACGAATACAACGACGTTGAGGGGGCCCTGATGGGCGATCACTGGCGAATGGACCCGGTGAAGAAGCGGGGCCAGATTCGCTACATCCACGCGGACGTGAACTATTGGAAGAGCTTCACCCACCGCTGCCTGACAACGCCGCTCGGCACGCCTGGCTGCGTCTCGTTCTGGGGTACGAAGGACGAGACCCACCGCATGTGGGCCGAGCACATCGCCGAAAGCGAGTACTTCACCCGGACCGAAGGCCGCGGCCGGACCGTCGACCAGTGGGACCGATTCAGCAACCAGCCGGACAACCACGGCTTTGACACGCACGTCTACAACCACGTGCTGGCCTCGTTCCTCGGGATCGTCGAGGCCACCACCAGCAAGATGCGCCGCAAGCGGAAACCCCGCCGCCGCGGCCGCAAAGTCAGCTACTTGGGGAAATAGGATCCGATCATCATGGGAAAACAACGCCAGAGGAAACAGGCAGCCGCTCCTGAAGGCGACGCCGGCCGCCCAGGTCGCCCGCCAGGCGCAGGGAATCACGACTACAGCAAGAGCGTGACGATCCGGGGCGCCACGTGTCCCCATTGCGGATCGAAGGACGTGGTGGTCGTGACGGGGCTCGCTCCGTTTGAGCCGACCGAATACGACGGCGTGCGGACGGATCGGCACCGGATGCGATGCCGAAACTGCGACGGCCGCTTCATGCGGCTGACACAGACAGAGATTGCAGACTGACGGGGCTTGGACAGGGAAAAGGCGGGCGGCCGAAAGTTCGCACCTTTCGACCGCCCTGGGCCCGTCGATCTGCTGTGGAGATCAACGTGCCGTAGGCACATGGAGTCTTCACGATGACGGACGTACAAGGAACCATAGGTCACAGTTCGACGCCGACGAAAAAAACGCCGGAGGAACTGCGAGAAAAGTGGGGCGTCGAGCCAGGCCAGATCTGGCTGATCCCGGCCCGCGGCGGCTGGCACCGGCTGCTGGTCGACGATGCGACCCGGGAAGAGAACTTAGACCGGCTGCTCGACGGGCGACGGATCGCCACGGTTGCGACCGACCCGCCCTATTCGAGCGGCGGGCTGTTTGCGTCGACTAGGCAGAAGGGGAGCGTGAACAAATACAAGCAGCACGGGGCAAAGGTGGAATACCCCGAGTTCCTCGGCGACACCCGGGACCAGCGATCATGGACCCGGTGGATGGCCAACTGGCTCCAGGTCTGCCTTGCCCGGTCGGAACCGAGCGCGTACCTGTTCACCTTCACCGACTGGCGGCAGATGCCGGCGACGACGGACGCCCTGCAGTGGGCCGGCTGGACCTGGCGGGGCACGAACGTGTGGGACAAGGGCGGCGCATCCCGCGCTCCGCATTGCGGCTACTTCCGCCACCAGGCCGAGTACGCCGTGTGGGCCACCAACGGTCGTGTGCCACGCAAGGAACGCGGCGGCCACGCCGGCGTGAAGTTCTCGCCATCGCCCCGGGACAAAAAGCACGTGGCCCAGAAGCCGCTTGAAGTGATGGAGTGGCTGCTTGAGATCAACACGGGGCTGGTAGTTGATCCGTTCGTCGGGAGCGGGACCACGATCATGGCTGCGGACAAGCTGGGCCGGCCGTGCTATGCGGCGGAGATGTCGCCTGCGATCGCGGCGGTGTGCCTGGAGCGGTTGGCTGGCGAGGGGAAGAGGCCTCGGCTCCGGTAGCGGGTTCGAGAAAAAATAATGGCTCAGCCATTATCCGGCCAATTTCCGCAAGATTTCGGCACGGGAGATTTGCTACCGTGGCACGCGTAAGGCCGGATCCAGAGGACCGGTCATGGCATCACCGCCAGGCCGGTCCTCCGTCTTTCTTGGAGCGTGTATGACCACCGAAGAACGAGCCGACGAGATCGCCGACGAGCTGGTCGAGCAGGCGGGGACCACGAAGGTCCGCACGGCCGGCGGGGAAGTGGTCGAGATGGACGCCAAGGCGGGGCTGGAGGCCCTGAAGGCGATCGAGGCGCGAGCGGCCAGGCGGAGCGGCAAGCGACGGGTGATCACGTCGATCACCCTCGGAGGCACGCGATGATGCCCTTCTGGTCGACGATGCACTCGGTCTGGGAACGCATGCGTGGCGAGTTTGGCTACTCCGCCGCCGAGCCAGGCCGACGGCGGATGGTGACGCCGACCACGAAGAGCGAAGACCGGATTCTCGACGTCTCCCAGCGAAAAATCGTGATCGAGGACGCTCGCGATCTGCGCCGCAACTATTCGGTGGCAGCCTGGATGATCCGACGTCATCTGGACTATGTGTCGACGTTCGCCTTCCAATGCAAAACGAAAGACAAGGGGCTCAACGCGGACGTCGAACAGTTCATGGAGGAGGCCAGCGTCAAGGAGCGGTGGGATGTGGCAGGACGCCATTCACTGGCCAGCATGACACGCCTGGCCGAGGCTCACGCGGTGGTCGACGGCGATGTGGGCTGGCACCTTCTTCGAGGCGGTATGGTCCAAGGCATTGAGGGCGAGCGGATCCGGACGCCGGTAAGCGGATCGGTCGACGGAATCGACCGCAATGCTCTTGTGCATGGTGTGCATATCTCGCCGGCAGGCCGAGCGATTGAGTATTGCGTGAATCGTCGATCGGAGCTCGGCGGGTGGGAGTTCGAGCGGATGGTGCCTGCGAGGCACCTGCTTCTGCACGGCTATTTCGATCGATACGACATGGTCCGCGGAATTTCGCCGCTCACGTCTGCCTTGAACAGTTTCCGGGATACCTACGAAGGGTTCAATTACGCCCTGGCCAAGGCGAAGGTCGCGCAGTTGTTCGGGCTCGCGTTTTACCGCGATGGCGGTCAGGAGCTCGAAGAACTGGATTTGGACGGCGACGCCGATACTGAGGAATCCGCAACGGACACCGATTCGACGGACGAGCCGCGATACAAGGTCGACATCTCCCAGGGGTCGCCTGTGCTCGATCTCGATCCCGGCGATAAGGTCGACATCTTGGAGAGCCGGACGCCGTCGACCGAGTTTCAGCAGTTCATGACCATGGTCATCATGGCCGCGCTCAAGTCGCTGGACATCCCCTACTGCTTCTACGACGAGTCTCATACGAACTACTCGGGATCTCGCCAGGGATGGTTGCAGTACGAGCACTCAGCGCGTGAGAAACGTGCTCGCCTGCTAGAACTCCGCGGACGGGCAGTCCTATGGCGGCTCGCCGTCGCCGTGCTGAACGGGGAATTCGTGCTGCCACGTGGAGTGACAGTGCGTGACCTGACGCTGCGGTATATCCCGATTGGTATTCCGTGGATCGATCCTCTCAAAGAGGTGAAGGCAGACTCGGCTGGCATTGAGGGTGCGATCACGAGTCGGCAGCGGGTCTGCCTGCGCCACGGCGATGATTGGTTCGAGATCGCCGACGAGCTGGAAGAGGAGGAACAAATCCTCCGCGAGAAGAAGATCAGTTACGGGACCACGGTGGCCGCCAGTCTGCCCGATCCGAAGGACGACGATGATGAAAAAGACGACCGAAAAAGTGCCCGCTGAGGCGCTCAAGTTCCACTTCGGCGACGAGGCCTCGGTGTGTGAATTCGCCGACGCCGGCGAAGACGGCAAGGCGGCGGTGAAGATCAAGGCCCGGAGCCGCGAGCCGATCGAGCATTGGTACTGGGGCCGCGTGATCCACGATATGGCGGGCATGAGGCTGGCCAAGAAGCGGATTCCGGTGGACTATTGCCACCGGGAAGGCGAGATCCTCGGCGCCCTGGACACGTTTGATACGGAAACCGGCGACCTGCAAACGTCCGGCTTCCTGGACGCCGAAGACGACCGGGCGGCGGAAATCGTCCGCAAGGGCAAGAAGGGCGTCCCCTACGAGGCCTCGATCTTCTTCGATCGGCGGACGGTGGAGGCCGAACGGCTCGGCGAGCGGGAGTCGGCCACCGTCAACGGCGTGACGGTCCGGGGGCCCGTGACCATCATTCGCAAGTGGACCTTGCGAGGCGTGGCCGTGACTCCGTACGGCTACGATCCGAAGACATCGACGCGTTTTTCTGACAACGACGGCGACGTCGCCGTGACGTTGCTTTCCCACGATTCCCAGGAAGGAGGCTCGGCCATGAGCGTCGACCAACCCAACGAGAGCGGCCAGGCGGCCGAGACCCAGGACAACCCCGTTCAGCTCGTCGGCATGTTCGGCACGCTGCTTGGCCGAATCATGAAGTTCGGCCAGGCGAGCGAAGAGACTCCCGGCGATCCGGATGCCGGCACGGACGAGTTGAGCGACCAGCCCGACGAAACGCCTGAGGAAAAGCCCGACAAGCTGTCGGCCGACGGGGATGGCACTCCCGCCGATCCTCCGGAGGGCGCCACGGAGCTGGGCGAGGGCGGCAAGCCCGACACGCCGGACGCCGGCAAGGCTCCCGGCCAGGCGTTCATCGATCGCTTTGGCCTGGAGAAGGGCGCCGTTTACTTCGCCCAAGGCCTCTCGATGGAAGAGGCGACCTTCCAGCACAGCCAGGGGCTCGAGAAGAAGGTCGACGAGCTGACCGCCAGGATCGAAGGGGCCGACCTCGGCAGCGAGGCGCCCGTGAGCTTTTCCGGAACGCAGTCCACCGAGAAGCCGGACAAGGGCAGCGGCGACGAGGCGATGGACGCCTTTTGCGCCAACGTGAAATTGCCAGGGCAGCGTAGCTGACGGATCACGATACTCCGGCCTCTTGTTTTTTCGACAATCGCTGATGGATCTGGCCACCCGATTCACTTGAAAGGAAATCCCGATGTCTCTGCCAACACTGCTTGACGTGATGAAGAGGAACGCCGGCGATGCGGCGGTGGGCCTCATTGATGAGACCACGAAGCTGACTCCGGAGGTGCGAATGGGGGCCGCCCGAACGATCAAGGGCCTGTCCTACGACACCAAAATCAGGACCTCGCTCCCGACCGCCGGATTCCGTGGCGCCAACGAAGGTGTGGTTGCGAGCAAGAGCACTTACGAAAACCGCACCGTCGGCACGTTCATACTGAATCCGCGATGGAACTGCGACAAAGCCGTGGCCGACGCGAATGAGGATGGCGCGGTGGCGTACCTCTACGAGGAGGCCGAGGCCATCGTCGAGGCTGCCTTCCAGGCCCTGGGGAAGCAATTCTTCTATGGCCCGGAGTACGGCGGCCAGGCCAAGGGTCACCCTGGTCTGCGCGATGCGGTGAACTCGTCGATGATCGTGACGGCCGGTGGCACTACGGACGGTGTCGCGTCGAGCGTGTGGGGCGTGCGATTCGGCCGGAAGGACGTGCGCTGGGTGGTCGGCAACAACGGCGAGGTCAAGATGGCCGATCCGTGGATCGAGACTCTGCAGGACGATAACGGGAACGATTTCACCGGCTACGTCCAGGAGATGCTCTCGCGAGTCGGTCTCCAGGTCGGATCGATCTACTCGATCGGCTGCATCAAGAACCTGACGACCGACACGGGCAAAGGGCTCACGGACAGCCTGGTGTACGATCTGCTCACCACCTTCAAGCAGCCGCCGGATGTGATCTTCGCGACGAAGCGATCGATCGAGCAGCTCCGCAAGAGCCGGACGGCGACCAACGCCACCGGCTCGCCCGCCCCGACGCCCACCGAGGTCAACGGTGTGCCGCTCGTGGCCACCGAATCGCTTCTCGATACCGAGACCCTCTGGTAGGCTCTCGAGGGCCGCCGAAACAGGCGGCTGGTGATGAGGACCACGGATCCGGCCGATTCGTTTTCCTCCCGCAATCCACTGAGGCTCAATCATGACCAACAAACAAAGAATGCTCCGCGATGCGGAGCTGCAGGTGACCAAGGCCCTGCCGAATGGAGCCGCCACGGTCAATTCCGGCAGCATCGATCTCGAGCACAGCACCAACGGCGTGCACGTGGCCGACTGCGAGCTGCTGATCGAGGCCCCCGCCCTGGCGACCGCCGATTTGCCCGACACCAAGACGATGACCTACGACGTTGAGCACTCCGATGACGACAGCAGTTGGTCGGACCTGGCCAACGGCGTGCTGGTCCAGACCGGGGCCGACGGAGCCGGCGCCGCGGCGGCAACCGCACGCGTCCGCCTGCCGTCGACGGTGAAGCGGTACGTCCGCGCCGTGGCCACCAACAGCGGAGCCGGCGACGCCAGCGACAAGAGCGTGACCGCCGGCTTGGTTTTCTGAGCGAGGGACGGCCGTGTCCAGCATCTTCGATCGAGCCATCGCTGTGGGCCAGCGGCAACTCAGACGAGTTGCCGCCGGGCCCGCGAGCTACGTCCGCCTGGCGGGCGGTGATCCGACTGCGATCACCGCCCGGAAGGCCTTCGTACGCGATGAGCAGCTTGGCGAGATGAACGTGCCGGTCCGCGTGGAGCGGTGGCGGTTCACCTTCGACGCAGCAAGCCTGGTTGCCGACGGCCAGGTTGTGCGGCCGCAGGAGGGCGACGAGATCCACGTGATCGTCGGCACGGAAACGATCGTGTACCGCGCCACGCCGGCCGGCGACGGCAAGCCGTGCTGGGGCTGGAACGACTCGGCGGAGCGGGAGATCTTTGTGGACACGGTCAACTACGACGAGGGCTGACGGATGACCGCCAAGATTACGCTCGTTGCCAATGCCGTTCGAGACGCGCTCAACGTGGCATTCTCCCAGGAGTTCACCGCCGAGGTGCGGTACCGGCGGGAGAAGGCCGTGGCCGAGCTCGGCGAGCTGGACGTGGGCGTGTTCCGGTTCGGAGAATCGCCCACGCCGGAGGAAGACGCTTCTGGCGATCGGGGCGGCGACGAGATCGAGTACACGATTGAGGTCGCCGTCCGGAAGAAAGCGAAGACGGACGAGGAGATCGAGGCCCTGGTGACGCTGTGCGAATATATCCGTTCCTTCCTGACCAGGCTGTATCTCAACACGGTCGCCGGCGATGTCATCGGCAGCGGCGCGGGCTACGACCCGATCTACGACGAGGCCCACATCAAGAGCGGTGTTTTCTTCGGCCTGGTGACGGCCACGTTTCGAGGGTTTGAGGAATGATCCGTGGTTGGACTGGGAGCAAACGCGAAATTCGACGACCGCAAGCTGCGGGGCCGGGTGAAGGACGCCAACTTCCGAAACCTGGGCCACGCCGCGGGCGTGATTCGCAAGGCCGCGCGGCGGAGCATCCACGAACGCAAGAATGCGTCGACGCCAGGCCAACCGCCCCACACGCAGACCAGGAACCTGCCCCACGCCGTGTTGTATGCGGTGACGCGGGATCGGGAGTTTGCCGTGGTCGGTCCGTCGAGCCATTTTGGGCGGCGGATTCACAAGGTGGCGGCCCTGCACGAGTTCAGCGGGTACGACGGCACCTACCGAAATCGGCGACGGCGGATCCGGAGAGTTGGCGGGGCCGGCGAGATCGTGATCGTTCGGCGCCGGCGGCGCGACAGCCAGGCACGAGTGGTCACGCTCAAGAAGACCCTGAAGGGCAACGTCCGTGTGCGGTTTGCAAAGCTCCGGACGGCGTCGCAGGCCCGCCGAGCGAACCAGATCAATGAGGAACTGTACGGCCCGCTGAAGGCCAGGGCCAACTATCCCAAGCGGCCCTTCATGGGCCCGGCCTTGAAACGAGTGGCGCCACAGCTCCCCGAGCACTGGCGCGGAACCATGTTGCATTAGGAGCTAACGGCCATGACCATGACCGGAGAAAACGTCGACGGACGCAAGTGCAAACTCTACTACCTCACCACCGGCGATCGGGAAGCCTGGCCGGCGAGCGGGGCCCCGTCGGACCTGACGGAGATCACCAACGTCAAGGGCGACCTGACGCTGCCTTTGAACCGGAGCACGTCCGACGGCAGCGATCGCGGTGACGACTACGAGAAGGTCGACCTGGGCCGGATCCAGAACGAATTGAATTTCCAGCTCAACGTGCGGACCGATTCCGCCTCCATCGCGGTGATCGACGCCTTCCTCACGGCCAACCTGGCCGGCGAGCCGATCGTGCTAGCCGCTCTGAGTGGCGACAAGGACACGACCGGCATCGTCGGCGTCTACGGCGACTACGCCGTGACGAAGTTTGAGGAGAAGCAGCCGGGCAACGCGGGCCGGCGTTACTGGGACGTTTCGGTTCAGCCGGCCGCCGGCTACGACGACCCGGAGCCCGTGGAAGTCGTCGGCGCGTGATCATCCGCCGCCGTCGACCGATTCTTCGCCAAGCCCCTTCAACAAGGACACTGAACCATGCAACGTTTCACTGACAGACACGGCACCGAATGGTGCGTGCTCGTGACCGACCAGGCGATTGAAGACCTGAAGACCAACGCCAAGCTCGACCTGACGACCCTCGGGATGCCCGCCGGCGAGGCGATCGAGCAGCGAATGACGCAGGATGCGTCGCTGGTGGTGGTGAGCCTGCTGGCGATGTGCAAGGGCCAGCGGCTCACTCGCGAGATCTCGCAGGACCAGTTTGGCGCCCGTGTGGAGGCCGTCTACCCGGCCGCCCGCGACGCCCTGCTCGATGCCCTCTTCGATTGGGCCAAGAACGCCGCCACGAAGGCACGCTTCCGCCGCGCCGCCAGGATGATCCGAGCCGAGGCTGCCCGCGTGAACGAAGAGCCCGCGGCCAAGCCGGATCCGAAACCCAAATCGGAACCGGCCCCAGCCAAGAAGTAGTCGTCCCTTCCTCCGCTTTCCGCTTTCCCCTTTCCGCTTTTGAGAACCATGCAGACCTTTGAAGATGCCCAGGGCCGGAAGTGGACGATCTCGATCGATCCGATCAACGTCGACCTGGTCCGTTCGAAGCACGACGTCGACCTGTTCGAGGTCGGGGCCGTCGCCAGCCAAGACGACCCTCGCGATTCGGTCGAATGGCAGCTCACCGGCAATCCCCTGCTGCTGTGCCGCGTGCTGTTCGATCTGGTCAGTGACGGGCCGGCCGACGAGACATTCGAGTCCTTCGCCCGCCAGATCAAGGGCGACGCGCTCTATGCGGCTCGTGATGCGTTGTGGAGTGAAATAGTAAATTTTACCCCAGACCCGGCCGAGCGACGGGTCAGGCAGACGATGCAGGAGAATCTGAAGGTCCTGACGGCGAGGGGGATGGACAGGATCTACGGGATGCTCAAGAGTCCGGACCTGGCTCGGCGGTTCGAAGAGGAGCTGAATCGACTCGACGATTCGTTTGGGAGCTTGCTGGCCGACTTGGGATCCACCCAAGGGGATTCACCGCCCGCCAGCTCGCCCTGATGGACGAGGCCCGGACCCGGGCCCAATGGAACCACACGTCCCACGTGCTGGCCTGGATCCAGAACAGCGTTGCCTCGGAAGGGAACCTTGTTTCGCCGGCCGAGCTGAACCCGTATGCCGAAGAGGACGCGCCGGATGCGGCGCCCGCCGGCATGACCCTCACCCCGCAGGTGCTGCGGGCCATGGTCAGAGCTTTGAGGATCAAGAATGCCAAGCGTAGGTGACATCATGGCCGGGCGGGCGTTCGTCCTGCTCTACGCCCACGACACGCCACTCTATCGCGGCCTGAAGATGGCGGAGCGGCGAGTCCAGCAGTTCGCCTACAACGCCAACCGGATCGGCCGGTCGATGCTCACGGTGGCCACGGCCGCCGGGGCCCCGCTGGCGTTTGCCGCGCGAACGTTCGCCAACTTCCAGGACGTGATGAAGGAAGTGCAGGCTGTTACCGGCGCCACGGGCCAGGAGTTCGACAACCTCTACGAGAAGGCCAAGAAGCTCGGGTCCACCACCTCCTTCACGGCTGGCCAGGTGGCCGAGGGCATGGCCAACCTGGGCCGGCAAGGTTTTGCGCCGGACGAGATCGACGCCGCGATCCCCTCGGTGCTGAACCTGGCCCGGGCAACAAAAACCGAGCTGGCCACGGCCGCGACGATCGCCGCCGGCACGCTCCGGGCCCTCGGCATGGAAGCCAAGGAGATGCCCCGCGTGGCCGACGTGCTTACGGCCACGGCGAACAACTCGTCCCAAACGCTCGAAGAGCTTGGCGACACGATGAAGTACGCCGCGCCGATCGCCGACGAGATGGGCCTCTCAATCGAGCAAACGGCCAAGGCGGTGGGCGTGCTGGCGAATATGCAGATCAAGGGCACCATGGCCGGTACGTCCCTGCGCAAGATCATGGGCGACCTGGCCAACACGAAGACCCAGGAGAAGCTTCGCCAGGTGGGAGTTGAGGCCCTTAATGCCGATGGCAGCCTCCGCCCCCTGGGAGACACGATGATCGATCTCGGCCAGGCGATGGCCCGGATGACCAATGCCCAACGAATCTCCTTCGCGCAGGACCTTTTCGGGGAGCGGGCGTATGGCGCGGCCCTGAAACTCAGCAAGGGCGGATTCGAGGACCTGGCCGCGGCGATTGACCAGTCGAGCGGCCTGGCCCAGCGCATGGCCGACTTGATGAACTCGGGCCTCGCCGGCGCTATGCGAGTCCTTTCTTCGGCCACCGAGGGATTGCTGATCTCGATCGGTGAAGCGTTAAGCGGTTCGTTGAAAGAGGCGATGGAGACTGCCACCCAATACATAGGCGGCATCAACGAGTGGGTTAAGAGAAACAAAGATCTCGTGATCACGTTTGCCGAGATCGTAGCCGTCGCCGGGGCCTTTGCGGCGGGCATGATCGCCGTCGGCTCCGTGGCCGGCTCGGTCATGGCAACCATCAACTTTCTTTCGATGGCAGTGGGCGGATTGTCGACCGCGTTCACCTTCTTAATGGCGAATCCGGTGGTGTTGGCACTGGCCGCCATAACGGCCGGCGTCGTCGCTCTCGGGTACGCTCTCGACTCGTGCGCCGGTGACATGGCCGCGCTCGAATCGAAGAGCCGCGACTTGCTTGGGGAACACGACAAGCTCCGCGAAGCCGACATGGGACTTATGCGCGAGCTCGAATCGCTCGCCAAGAAGAGCAGGCTCAGCAATGACGCGATGGAAAGGGCGGATTCCATCATTGCACAGCTCGAAGACCGCTACGGCGATCTCGGCCTGGAGATGAACCGAACAACCGGCAAAATCTCCGGCGTTGCCAACGCCTTCGATTCTTTGACCGCCGCCATGCAGCGCAATGCGGCTGCCGAGATCAAGGCGGCGATGCTTGAATCTCTTGCGAACGTTCAGAGTCTCAACGAGGAGGTCCAACGGCTCAACGGCTTGTGGATGACACCCTGGGGGAAGAGTGTCGCAATTTCGGAAGTAGAGCAAGAACGCGAAAAGGAGCTAAATCACCTCAAGTCGCTCGAATCCCGATACGCATCCATGATGGGAGGCGACCGGGGCGCTATGTACGGGCCCGCGGCATCGGTCCTGAAGGACAAGTCAAACGTCAACGCATCGGGTAGCGTGTCCGGGATATTCACTTCGTCGCAAGCGGAAGAGTCGAAGGCGATCGAGGAAACCCAGCGGATACGCGAAAGCATGTTCGCTTCGCTGGCGGCGATGAAGCGGGACATGATCGAGGACGAACACCAACGGGAACTGGCGAACATCAACGCCAAGTACGACGCCGAAACGAAGCGTCTTGTTGACCTGAGGAAGTCCCGCACGGATTTCTCCGACGAGGAACTCCAAGCGATGACCGATGCCGCCAAAGCGATCGGGCAAACGAGGAACCAGGCCATCGCAAACGCCGAGGCAAAACACGAAGCCCAGAAGGCGGAAGCCGCTCAGCGAGTCGAGGACGACATCGCCCGGTTGCGTGTCGAACTGGAGGCCTCCGAGAAGACGAGCCAGGCGGAGGCGGCCGGTGGGCCAGACACCAAGGCTCGAATCCGCGAGATCGAAAAGGAAAAGGAGTTCCGCCTGATCGAACTCGAAAGACAGCGGGAACTGAGGGCCGCGGAGAAAGAAGGGTTGGATCCCCATCTGATAAACGAGGCCTACGATGCTCGGCAGGAACTGGCCAAGCGGAAAGACCAGCAAGAGCAGTTCGCCGAGATCGCCCGCGGCCGCCGGCAACTCCGCGATGCGGCCCTCGCGCCCACGGCTCAGATGGGTTCTTTGGAGGCCTACCAGGCCATGGCTCGCCACAACGACCCGGCGCTATCTGTCCAAAAAAACCAGCTCCGCAAGCTGAATGACATCGAACAGCACACGAAGGATGCGGCCGAAAAGGCCGGAGTTACCGTGATCGAGGTGGGAATCGGAGATGACTGACATCCAACGCGTCGCCACCCGCTACGGATCGGGCCGAACGAGGGTCACCGCACGGGAGAACGACGTTCCGCTCGTGACCCACGAGCTGACGCTCAACGTATCGACCGACGACGCGACGATCGGCACGGCCAGCGTGGCCGCAGACGGCCGCGTGATCCAGCTCGGCGACGTCTACACCGACGGCACCGACTACGATCCGACCAGCGTTTGCGTCGGGATCGACGTGAGCCGGGACCCGGTCTGTGAGAAGAACATGCGGGTGAAGGCCTCGTTTTCCAACGAGGAGCCCGAACTCGAGGTAAATCCGCTCGCCCAGGCTCCGGTCTGGCGGCCCTACTTCGAGACGATCGATTGGTACTTCCCAGCGGACCAGCGGGGGCAGTACTACCGCAACACGGCCGGCGACTGGCTCGAAACGCCTCCGCCCACGAAGATGACCGTGATGGGGTTTCGGATCACCAGGAACGAAACCGCGTTCAACGTCTTCGCCTTGGCTTCCTGGATGGAGAGCGTCAACACGGATCTGTGGCATAGTTGCCCGGTCGGCTACGTACGCTTGAAGACGATCGAGCCCGGCGACGCCCAGACCGCCTACGGAGTGACCTACTACCCGATTACCTACAACGTGCAGATCCATCCCTTCGGCTGGCACCCGTGGTACACGCCCAGCATGGGCCGCCGATATCGGGATAGCAGCGGCAAGCTCCGGCTTCCTTCGGCCGAAGGTGTTTTCCAGAACCAGCCCATCCTGCTCGACGCCTCCGGCAACAAGCTGGCCGACGGTGCCGATCCGTACCTGCAGGCATTCTATCCGCTCAAAGAACGCCCCTTCTCCCCACTTGGCTTATAGAGGCCCCACCATGACCCTTGCTAGCGTTCCCATCGAGATCCGTGGCAACGATTGGATCTTCTATCCGACCGTGACCTTCGCCGGCGTAGTCGGCCTGCCAGACGACATCCTGGAGGCCAAGCACTGGAACGCCTCGGGCGATCCGCTCGAAGCGACCAACGTGGTCCACCAGTCGCCCCTTCGCTACGCCCAGCCCCACGGGGCCGACGTCGTCGCCGCGACCGAGTACTTGTTCGAGGCCCGGAAGGTGACCGACGTCCTGGACGTGGTCGTCGTGGTCGACACGCCGCCCACCGACGACTATGAGATCACGGTCGACGTCCAGAAGTACAGCAGCTCGGCCTGGTCGTCGATCCTCAGCAGCGGCGCCGAGACGATCGACAGTTCTGCCTCGGCCGACACGCCCACGAGCGTCACCCTCAGCGGCGTGGCCGGCGTGACCGAGCTGGCCGCCGGCGAGCTACTCCGCGTGGTCGTGACCGCGAGCGGTACCAGCGGCACGCAGGCCCAGGGCCTCCTGGTCCAGACCCGGGTCCACGAGCAGCCCAAGTGATCGACGAGGCCCCGCGGTGGCGAATCCCAGAATCTACGGTCCGGCTGCCCGGCGGCGAATCGATCGCACCGTCATGCGCGACGAGGCCCGCATCGACGGCCGCGACCTCCCAGGCCCGCCCGCCGGCGATGGGCCGCTCCCGCGGACGTTCCGGCGGTTCACGCTGACCTCCACGCTCTCGGCCGACGGGGCCGGCGACGTGCAAGCGGCGGTGCTCTGGGAAGACGGAACAGCGGACGTCGTCAAAGCTCCGGACAAGAACGCGTGGGGCCTGATCGGAGAAACGGGCGAGGCGGCCGCCGTATGCAACGATGACGACGAAGTCGAGTGGCGGGTAACCGGGAATCCTGGCCGGCCGGTCTACCTGGCCACAGTGGGCTCCTCTGCGATCGCCGGCGACACGGTGACCGTGACGGCCGACTTGGAAGGAAGCGGCGTGGCCACCTCTGCCACGCTCACCGGTCCGCCGGTCTTCAGCGGTGGCGAGGTGCTGCTCTGGAATGAACGGGGGGAATGGATCGCGGCGGCCCTCGGTCGCACGTATCGCCGCTTCACGTTGACCGCCACGCTCGACGCGGGCAGCTCGGCGGCCGTCGAGTGGGAAGACGAAAACACCGGCACGGTCTACGATCGCGACACCTGCTGCTGGGGGCTGATCGGGGAGACCGGCGAGGCTGTTCTCGCGGTGAACCAGTCTGAGGACGGTGTCGAGTGGCAGGTGTCGAAGAACCCGGGCCAGGCCGTCTACGAGGCGACCACGACCGCCTACATTTCAGACTCCGCCACGACGGCGAGCGTGACCATCACGATCGGCACGGCCTCACGCACGCTCACGGTTGACGTGCCCTCGGGGGCCATCTCGACCGATAAGCAGTACCCAAACAGCGCCACGGTCTTTGTGGCGCACAGCCGAGGCGACTGGAAGATCGTGTCCTTCGTCGTGTGCGAGGAGGACGCCGCGTGATTCGACGGCCGCCGAAAATCGAGGCGTATCCGCTACCGGAACTCTGGCTGCCAGGCCGGCAGAAGGCCGCGCCCATGGACTCGCGGCGATTCCTGCAGCGGATGGGATGCCCCAAGGATTGCGGATGCGGCGGTGACGAGTGCCAATGGCCTCCGTACACGGGGACTTGCCCCACGTATTTGCAAGTGGACGTCGAAGGCGCGACCGGCGGAAGCACTTGCACAGATGCCGAATGTTCTGCCATGGACGGGACCTACACGGTGGAACGCGTTACGTCATGGGACAGTAGCGTGATCGGAGACTATACCGATTACGTTTTTTACGCTTGTTCTCCCCGCATCATGTGGCGACTTACCGGCATTAACACGCTACTATGCACGGGTTTCGAAAATCACTATTTCCGGGAGTTGTGGGTCATTTTGCAATGCTGCAACGGTCACGCGGTCTATGACGACGGATACGGCTTTCTTGTGTATTACTACGAAAACTCGGCCTACCCCATACCCCTGATCACTACTTCGTTCGCGGCACTGCCTGGACGGCCGAACTTTGACGCGTTTACATCTGTAACAGCCGACCCTGTCTCAGACGACGACTCCCCGGCGGAAACCCTGATCAGCGGCTATTGTGCCGATTGTACGGCAACCATTACGATCCCATGATAAGCCCCTGCCTCGATAGAATCGCCGAGGGCGTCTACCGTTGCCGCAACCTCGGCCTGGTGATCCGATCCACCAAAAGGCGGATCGTGTGCTGCTGCCACGTGCCGCGGATCCTGGAAATTATCCCGCAGCCGGCTTGCCCCATGGGAATGGTCCTGACCCGCCTGACGCCCGCCGGCGTCGATCGCCTCGGACGCTGCCGCGCCGCCGGCTGCGGTTTGATGCACAAGGTCGACGGCCACACCACCTGCGTCGCCCTCGGCGGCAAGAAATGCGGCTGGCTCGCCCGCTGGGCCGCGTGTCTGAACGAGGAGACGCCGTTTCCGAATGGGGCGGAGGATTGCCCGCATTGGAAGCGTGAGGAGCCGGATTCTTATCCGTGATGCCACCAGGCCAGGGTCCTCGCAACAAGGTAAATCGCGATCCCAGTGCAACAGATGGACGCAGAAAACAGCGACATCGGCACGCTCTCAGTCGCGAACGATGAAACCGTCACGATCATGCCGACGACCCCGACGCCGACGCCCACAATCTGCATGGCCTTGTACTTCTTGGCAGTCAGCTCCGTTAACATTGGTGCTCCGCTGTGCGTTCCGCCAGGCGGCGACACCAAAGGACCTGGGTGGCCGCAACCTGGACATGCGGCCGCATGAACACTCATCTGATGACTGCAAGCGGGGCACGCAATCAAGGCCGGACGCGTGACCGCGGGATCTGGCCGTGGAGGCTCCTGTGCCGGCCTCGCGACCAGCGACCTCATGCCGCGTCCGATTGCGTCGCCCGCAGCCGCAAGCCGTTTCTCTATGGGCTTTGGCGTTCTCGGGACTGGGCGGATCTGCACATCGATCGATCCATCTGACTCCGAGTCAAGTGACATTGGAAGCGGCGGAGCTGGCAACACACCAAACTCCAGACCGCGGACCTTCGACGCCGGGAACCAGCCTTCGTCCATGTCCCTCCGGACCTGGGTCTCGGCGTCGATCCTGCCGAGGTTGGCCGCCTCCTTCAGCTCGGCCGATGACACCGGCCCGGTTTCCACGCCCCCACGCTGATAGTACCACGCCATGCCTAATCCCCTGAGACTGTAGACGACCACGAGTGTAGCCGCCACGATCGTATGGAGCAAATCGATCCGCGTCACGGCCTCACGTAATCTAACGGGGGGACCTGTCACGACTTCGCTGGCGGGGGGGTTGCCCTGTTCTTTGGAAAATCCACAAAGCAAGTGTTAATTTGCCGGCTCTGCGTGCTATTGTTGGATAGACGCGCCACTCAGGCCCGGCCGCCGGGAGCAAGCGAGCTACCAACTCGCTGCTCCCACTACCGGCGACCACTCTGCATCAAACGGCCACCGGCGCGGCAGGGGGAATCCCCGAGAGTTGTCCTCCATGCACCGGCTGATGCTCAGCCCAGCCAACGTAAGCCGCCCAGAGGGTACATGCACGCATGGGATACCGTATCCCATGCGTGGCCAGTTGGCCCGGTATTCCCGCCCTGCGGGTGGTTTCTTCGCGCGGCTCCTGAGCGGGACCTGAGGTTGCACACTGCTAGTAAACACGGCGAACCGATTTACAAGAGTCCTCAGGCCCCGCTCCGGGATCGCGTGGCTTCCACCGCACGATTCCGGAGCGGGACCTGAGGTTGCACACTACTTAGCAAACACGGCGAACCGATTTACAAGAGTCCTCAGGCCCCGCTCCGGAATCGTGCGGGTATACGATGCGTTCGGGCGGCTGACCGTAATCCCTAAATGCTTGCCAGGATGGGCGTTAGTACCCCCGGCAGGATTCGAACCTGCGACCACCGGTTTAGGAAACCGGTGCTCTGTCCCCTGAGCTACGAGGGCTTGTGCGTCGCTGGGCCGCCGATGCAGAGACGGCGGCGAAGGATGCGGGGGGGAGAACGGCCGATTCACGATAACCACACGGGATGAGGGACCCCTTCTGGTAGAAAGAATCCCCGAAAGCCCGTGGGGGTTCGGCACTGCTTGCCCCCTTGTCCTACACCTACCGTCACAATAGCAAATCCTGGACCGAACCGGAAGAGGCTTCGGTTGCCGGCTGCTGGCAGCTTGCACGGATCGAATTGACTCGGGAGACAACTCGCCCCCCGAATGACCGCCCTGGCCAAGCGACGAGGGGCCCCTGGCCAGGTACAATGGCACGAACGCTCAGCCGGGGACGATTTTTCCGGCTTGCGCGCTACCACGTTCGAATTGCCCTGAATCTTATACGCCTTTGCGTCGAGGAACTGTGGGTCTCATGAACTGTCGAAAATCGAGTCTTGTTGCCCTGTTGTGGCTCTCCCTTTCAGGCGGATTGACCGCGGCCACGTTGCAGTCTGCCAGCCTGGAGCAGTTCTGCGTCACCCCCGGCCAGAGGACCGTGCTCCGATGGCACGTCGAGCCGGACAGCGTCAAAGGACCGGTCGACATGATTCTCCGCAATTACGCCAACCGCGTCGTGCCCTTGGCGAACGCTCCGGTTCTGAAGGAAAACTCCCTCGAACTGACCATTGTTCTTTCGCCCGGGTTCTACGAAATCGAGTTCCCGGCGACGGAGCAGCGGTTTGGCCTCCTTTGCCACCCGGCCTTCAAGGGCCGTCGCGACGCGTTCTTCGCCATCGATTCCGCCATGTCGTGGCTGGTCCACGACAATGCCACCCGCGAGGGGCTCGTCAAAATCCTCGCCCGGTGCGGAATTCCCATGTCGCGAGAGCGACTCAACTGGTCCGACATCAACCCGAAGGCAGACCAGTGGAATTGGGATACCTCCCGCCAGTACGAGACACTGCGCCAGGTGTGCCGCCGTGAAGGCGTCGAAGTCCTGGAGATGTTTCACGGAACAACCGGCTGGGCGGGCCGGGTTGGGAAATACCCGGAGGACCTTGTGGGAATGGCTCGCGCGTGGCAGCAGATCGCTGGGCAATATGGCCCGACGTGGTCGGCCCTGGAAGTGTGGAACGAGCCGGATATCAGCTTCAGCGATTACCTGCCCGCGGACCAGTATGTGCCCCTGGTGAAGACCTTTGCATACACCTTCGGGGAAGCCGGCATTTCAACGCCCCTGGTGGGCGGCGTGTTCGCCCACTTCCAACGCCAGTATCTGGACAATGCCGCTCGCAACGGTCTGCTCGACCAGGTACCCGTGGTCAGTTTCCACACCTATGGGCGAGCCCCGGGGATGGAGACCTTGATCGGCCGCTATCGCCAATGGCTCATTGAGCATGGCCACCCGTCCAAGCCGCTTTGGCTCACCGAGTGCGGCCGGCCCTGGCGTCGCGGTCCGAAGCGACCGCCCGCGGAGCAGGACGCCGAAAGTGCGTTGGATATCGTCATGAAGGGAGTCGAGTCGAAAGCCTGCGGCGTCGCCCGCTATTTCCCCTTTGTCTATCCCTACTACGAAGAGCGCGAATCGAACTTCGGGATGATGGGACGGGAGGCCACACCGCTGCGATCGATGGCGGCCTACGTCCAACTCGTGTCGGCCCTGAGTCACAAGCAGTACGTGGGCGATCTGGTTTGCGAGGACGCGAAAATCCAGCGAGCCCGCGTGTTTGAAGGGGCCAACGAAACCGTTGTCGTGCTTTACACGGCCAAACCCGACGCCCAGGCGACGGTTCAGATCGGTCTCGACGCGCTGGCAATTGCCGGAATCGACGGCCGTCCCCTTGAGGCCTCCGGGGATGGTTCCGTGCCCATCCCCGACGGCCTGGTCTATGTGCGACTGGAGAAGACGCGGCTGGGCGACCGGCTCCGGACGGACACCGCTGCGATGGAACTCCTAAAATCCTCCAGGGAAACCGCAGTGAAAGTCCAGTCACCGTCGCCCATCGTGCTCCGCTACCAACTCGACCCCGAGCGGGTGGCCGCCAAGTCGGAGGGCTATCGCCTCCAGGACGACGCGCCGGAGAAGGTCCCTTTCGTGTTCCGCGCGTTCAACCTGGCGTCCGAGCCGCAGACGCAATCGTTGACCCTGTCGTTTTCCCAGCCGGTCACCTTCGAGTCGGATGCGACCAGGCAGGTGACGATTCCGGCGGCCGGTTACGTCGACGTTCAATGGGAGGTGGGGCTGAAGGAAGCCTTTGCGGCCACCGGGAGCGTTCGCGCCACGGTCCGTGCGAGCGACCCGGAGGGGAAGATCAGCGACCTGGTCGAACTCGACCTGGTGGGCAATCCCACCCTCGAACAGGTCCTCCGGCGATTTCCCCTTCGGCACGCCTTGCCGATCGACAACCTGTCGGCCTGGCGACCCGCCATCACGGGGACCGGCAAGATGACCATGGAGCGGCCCGACGACGGCGGCTGGCGTTTGAAGTGCCAATTTCAGGACGGTGACCGCTGGGTCTATCCCCAGTTCCAACTGGGCGAGAACGTGCAACTGGAGGACTATTCCGCGATCGTCTTGCGAGCGCGTTGCGAGCATGACGCCGCGGTGCGCGTCTTCCTTTGGGAGGGCGACACCGGCGTGGGATACCTTTCCCCGGTCGTGGTTCCCGCCGACGGCAAATGGCACACGGCCGTCGTCCTCTTCGATGATTTCCATCTCTCCGGGGCGAACCGCCCCGACGCAAACCTTCGTCTCGATCGCGATCAGGTCCGTCGCATCTCGATCGGCATGAACAGCGAAGTAGATGAAAACACGCTGGAGGTGAGCGATGCCTTGTTCGTGACGGGGGCCAAGTGACCTTTGGAGTGCGTGCGACTTGTCGCCGCTTTCTTTTGACAGCGACATTCAAGCGGGCGCGACGTTCTTGCAGGAAAGACGGTTGCGAGTCGAGCCACAAATTGGCAGGAACAGGAGGAAACCAAGATAACAGAGACGATTTCTCCGTTTCCTCAGTCCTCTCTGTTCCAAAAAGGGTCGGCCCCATCCATCCTCTGTTGTCGCAAGCCTCAGGAATCACTCATGACGCAATCAACGCGGCAAACGAAGTTCACAAGTATAGGGCCTGGACCGCTCGAATCGATCTACGAGTGGCGTTTGCCGAAGCTCAATTGCTCTGCCGCATGAAACTGATCGATATCCCACTTGGAGTGGTCGTCAACTTCCGCTGTCTGAAACTGGGCGATGGCATTCCTGGTTGATTGGGCCCGAAGCCAATCTAGAGTAATCGTTCGTGGGAAGGATGGAAAGAACAGAGGTTTGTCTACTCTGTTTTCTCCGTTGATTTCTGTTCATTGCAGCCCCCCCATAGCTCGAAAGGCCGAAGCTATTCTTCAAGGCCGTGAACGCTTTCAGAGCGTTTGGGCCTTTCTTTCGATTCGGGGTTCCGTGCGGCGCCCGGAACCTACTGGGTTATCACAGCCCCCAGCCGACGGGAGCGTTGCTGTCGTAGCCGAGGACGAGGCTCTTCTGCTTGCAATAGGCCATCAGGCCCTCCATGCCCAGTTCCACGCCGGTCCCGCTCATCTTGTGGGGCGGCACGGAGATCTGGGGATAACCGCCGAGCATGGTGTTGATCCAGATGATGCCGGTGTCGAGGCCCTTTGCCACGCGGAGGGCTCGCTCGGCGTCGGATGTCCAGATCGATCCCGAAAGGCCGTACTCCACACCGTTGCTGATCCTGACGGATTCCTCTTCCTCCTGAAAGCTGACGACGGACAAGACGGGGCCAAAGATCTCCTCGTCGTGGACCCGCATCCCCGGCGTCACGCCCGTGAGAATGGTCGGTTCGATCCACAGCCCGTCTGCGAGCGGGCCTTCCATGCTCAGCGGTTTGCCGCCGCAACAGACCGTGCAGCCTTCTTCCTGGGCGATCTTCAGATAGTCGAGAACCGTGTCGTACTGCGCCCGAGTGATCATGGGGCCGATCAACGTGTCTTCGTCGCGGGGATTGCCCACCTTGACCCGGGCCAGCTTGTCGGCCAGAAGATCCACGAACTGGTCGGCGATCGAGGCTTCGACGAGCAGACGGGAGCACGAAACGCACAGTTGACCGCAATTGACGAAGGCGCTGATCAACGCCGCCTGGGCGGCCCGCTCCAGATCCGCGTCGGCGAAGACGAGAATGGCGTTCTTGCCGCCGCATTCGAGATTCACCTTCTTCATCTGGTCAGCGGCCAGACGCTGGATCGCCTGGCCGACGGCCGTGGAGCCGGTGAAGGAGACCTTCTTGACCTGCCCGTGGAGCACGAGCGGGTTGCCGACCTGGCTGCCCGACCCGGTAACAACATTGACGATGCCGGGCGGCAGACCGGCCTCGCAGCACAGCTTGGCGAAGGCCACCGTGCTCAGGGGCGTTTCGATCGACGGCTTCAGAACGATGGCGTTGCCGGCTGCGACCGCCGGCGCCACTTTGAGGGCCGCGTTGACCAGGGGGTAATTCCAGGGGAGAATGCCCGCGACCACGCCATCGGGTTCATAAGTGGTCAGGGCGACGCTTCCGCCCTCGGCCGTCTTGACGGAGCCTTCGATCTTGTCGGCCGCGCCGGCGTAGTAGCGGAGGATGGCCGCGGTGAGCGGGATCTCGCCGCCTCGCAGTTGCGAGATCGGTTTGCCCACGTCGAGCAATTCGAGTTCGACCAGTTCTTCGGCCCGCATTTCGACCAGATCGGCCAGCTTGAGAAGCAATTGCCCGCGAGCCGAGGCCACCGTCGATTGCCAGGAGGGGCTTGCGAAAGCCTTGGCACTGCTTTCCACGATCCGGTCGACCATGGCGGCATCGCAGCAGGTCTCCCAGGCCACGGTTTGTCCGGTGGCAGGATCCAGAACGTCGAAGACACCGCCCCCGCCGTCCTTCAGTTCCTGGCCGTCAACGTAGGGCCCCACTTCTAAGGCTGCCATGATATCGCTCCTTCTGCGGCCAGGCTCTGTTCCAAAACTCAAGGTGCCGGGCTTCGAGCGGCTGTACGAGCCATCCGCTGCGTTGTCCTGCATCGACATATGTCTAATATGCCTGCTTCGGACGCCTTGCGGACTGGCTCGTTCGCTCGCTCTCGGGCCTGCGGCAGACTTTTCAAACAGAGCCCAATATCTGAATTGCCGTCAGAATATCAGCCGCGAAGTGCGATCTCAAGCAGCACGACGACGGAAACAAGACTGAAGGCTGAAGACCGAAGACTGAAGGACGGCAAAGCAGGAACCTTCGTCGCGTCGAATTCGCATTTTCCATGCCGATCGACACCGCATCAGGAACCTACAGCCTACAGTCTTCAGCCTCCAGCCCTAGTCCAGCATTTCGGGGAGTCCGCAGCTTTCGGGAGTCCCGTCCTTTTCACTTCATCATTTGGGCATGGGCAGAACGATCATGGTGTTCTCGTTGAACGAGACCTCGCCGTCCTTGCCGTTGATCCGGTACTGGATCTTCAGTTGCTTGGCCGTGCCGTTGATGGGATCGCCAAAGACTTCGTTATAGCTCGAGCTGGGCAGGAAGAGGATCCGGTAGTTCTTCGCGTACTTGCGGAGAGTCGCCGTCACGTCCTTGATCTTGTCCTCGGCTCCGTACTCGGCCTTGACGATTTCCAACTCCACCGGCGTGTGGCCGGCCTGGGCCAGGGCCTTGCCGAGTTCGGCTCGGTTGATGCCCTTGCTGGCCATGCCCATGACCACCAGCAGAGCCTGCTCCTTGAGAGCCGGAATCTCGGCAGCTTCCTTGGCGATGGCCTGCATCTCTTCGCTCGGATAGCGAAGGAGGACTTCCAGCACGAGCTGCTTGTCGGCGTCGCGATCGGCCAGTTTCAGGGCCGTGCGGCACATGGTGGCACGCTGGTCCTCGGGCATGTCGAATTGACGGGCAATGCGGATGTAGGCCCGGATCGCACGAATCTTGAGCCGGTTGTCATCGGTCGATTTGTAGAGGTCGAGCAGGACGGGGGCCGCGTCGGCCGACTTCCATTGGCCCAGTACGCGGGACGCTTCGTTGCGAAGCGCCTCGTCCTTCGACTTGGCCGCGGCAGCAACCGCATCGAGCGCCGTCTTTCCGCCAACGACGTTGAGGGTGTCCAGAATTCTCCCTTTGACCGGGCCGTCGGCCTCGGGCAGCGCCGCCGCCAGCTTTGCGGCCGCCGCTTCCTGATCCTCCGAACGCAGGCACACGTCGCGCAGGGCCTTGTCCAGGGCGGCCGCCTCGGCATCGCTCTTGGCGGCGCCGAGCCGTGCGATCAGTTTCGGCAGGTCGGACGAGTCGCACACGGTGCCCAGGCTGGCCAGCGCGGCGACTCGGACGGCGGCGTCGGCATCGTCCGCAGCACTCCAGAGGGCCGGAGCGGCTGCCGTCGTGCGTCGTCGTCCGGCCAGGTCGATGAGCAGAAGTCGCATCTTCCCCTTGGCTCCCGCCAGTTGCTTCACGACCTGATCGTCGACCGACTTGTCTTGCAGGCTTTCCAGCGACTGCAGGGCGGCCTGTGCCACGTCGTCGCTGCCTTGGGCCGCCGCGTCGAGCAGGGCCGGAACACACGAGGCGTCGCCGACTCGCTTCAAGGCCCGGAACGCAAGAATCCGAAGCTTAGCGTCGTCGCTCTGAGCGGCTTCGAGCACGGCGGGCAGCACTCGGGCGTCGCCTCGACCGGCCAGGGCCAGAATCACCAGGCCGCGCCGGTCCGCCGGCGCCTTGGGCAAAGCGGCCAACAGGGCATCGGTGAATTCGGCTCCCGGCGATTCCATGGAAGCGCGGGTAGCAGCAGCCGCCATGACGTAGTCGGGCCCCTCAAGGGCTTCCACCATAAGCGACACGCCGTCCTTGCCTCGTGAGAGGATGGCGCCGCGAAGCGCGGCGGCTCGAACCTGGTGGGGAGCGTCTTTCAACTCTCGCACCCGATCGTAGATCTTCTGAGAGGCAGCCGTTCCGCCCTCAGCCCCCAGGGCCTCGGCGCAACGGAAGAGCCCTTCGCAAACGGCGAGCTTCGTGGCGCCCGTGGCGTCCGGCAGAACCGCCTCCAGGGCCTTGGCGGCCTCCGGCGTGCCAATGTTGCCCAAGGCTCGCGCGGCGGCCTGAGCCGTTTCCGATTCCTTGAGAAGGGCGGCCAGGGCATCAACCGCTTTGGCGTCGCGACGCATCCCAAGGCTGCCGATCACGCCGATTCGCGGCATGCCCTGAACCTTGCCGAGGGCCTCCCGCAGGGCGTCGTCCGCCGACGGGTCGCGCACCGTTTCCAGGGCGTAGCGCGCCATGTGCGAGAGCTTTTCGTCACCCAGCATCGCGGCCAGAGTGGGAACCGCTTCCTTGGTGGCAACGCCGGCCAGTTGCCGGCAGGCGGCCGACTTCTCCTGGAGCGTTGCGTCGGAACGAAGCACGGCGAGCAATTCGGCCTCGCCCGCAAAGGACGGAACCGTGAGGTTGGCCAGCACGATCGCGGCCAGAAGCAGTGTGTATTTTTGAGTTTTCCACATGGTGGTTGATTCTCGTCTACGTGTAGGGAAGGAGGGATAGAACCAGCGAACACGTTCCACGCGGCGATTAGTAAACGAACGGTTCCCGCATGGCTCGCGAACGAAGACCGTTCGCCTCGTCGTCGTTGACGAATTCCTCCGTGACGGGATCGAACTGGAGGTCCCGCTTGAGCCACATGCAGATGTTGGCGGCGTGAACGGTGGTCATCGAGTGATGCATCACCTCGGGATTGGCCACCGTCCGCTCGCGGCTTCGAACGCAGTCAAGGAAGTTCTGCATGTGATCGAGCGATCGGCCGGTACGGGCCACGTACTGGCTGATCACGCGATTGAATTCGCCCAGCAGGGCCGGCGAGGACACGTCCGGCTTGGAATAGCCGTCGGCGGCCGCGGCCCAACCTTCCGTGCCGTCGAATCGCTCGCCGCACGAACCGTGCCAGTACTTGTTCCCTCGCGAGAGGATCATCCGCACGCCGCTGGCGAAATGGGTGACCATCCCGTCGCCGCTGTCGTTGGGCACGTATTCATACTTGATCGGCGACGACTCGCCGCAGCCCAAGCCGGCCTGGGCCTGGGCGAACGTGTGGGCGCCCCACTCGCCGATGCAGCTGGTGTGGAAGTCGTAAAAGCCCCGCCACCCGCCGGCCACGTAGCTCGGGTTGTAGGGCCGCCAGGGACACGCGCCCAACCAGGTGTTCCAGTCGACCACATCCTTGGAAGGCTCCTCGACGGCCGGCAGCCAGTCGTGGCGCATCTCGGCCGCGTCCCAGGGAGCGATGTGGGCGTAGGCCGTGTGGATCTCGCCCAGTCGGCCGGTCCGTGCCATCTCGATGCAGAACACGTGGTTCGGCTCGCTCAGTCGCTGGGTGCCCGTCTGATAAACCCGGGCGTAGCGACGAGCCGTTTCGACCACGGCCCGGCCTTCGGCAATCGTCATGCACGAGGGCTTTTCCGTATACACGTCCTTCCCCGCCCGCATGGCCAGGATCGAAGCCATGGCGTGCCAGTGGTCGCCCGTGGCGGTCAACACGGCGTCGATGTCCGGCCGGGCCGCCAGAAATTCGTTGATCTCCGGATACATGGCACAGTCCTTTGTGCCGTAGTGATCGTCCACGAAGGCCTTGATCGCCAGACGCTGCTTCTTCTGCAGATCGCAGATGGCCACGAACTGAACGTCTTCGTGCTTGATGAGCCATCTGAGATCATGCATGCCCCGATGCTGGATCCCGATCGCGCCAACGATGATCTTCTCGCTCGGAGGCGTTGCGCCGTCTCGGCCCAGTACGGTCGAGGGAACGAAACACGGCGCGGCGGCCAGGGCGCCGGCCCCGGCGGCTGTCTTGAGAAATCGGCGACGAGAGAAAGGCGGCCTATCCGGCATGGTAAATCTCCTTCATGAGGATCGGTGGGCAGGAATCGCAGGGAGGGTTGTTTCGGCGGGACAGAGTCCGACACCAGCGGAGTCTCTTGAAGCTCGCATTCTGAACGACTGGGAGCCGGACGAATTCTCGGAAAAACCGGGCTTCCGCAGCCGCCTTTCGCTCAATAATTATGCAAAAGCCGATAATTGGATCGTCGTTCATCCCGGGGGCCCATGTCAATAGTTGACTCCCATTATTCACAGTTTTTGGCCGGAACCGGGCCGGCGGAAGATTTCACGAAGACGCGGCCGAGCGTCGCAAACGCAGAGAACGTGCGTTGAAGCTGTTTGACTGCGACAGAGCTTGACTGCCGACAAAGGCGGCGGTATTGATAGGCACTGCCAAGGCATCAGAGCCAACAACGCCCCAAATGGAGGATTGCGACCATGAACCGGATCTCTCGCCGAAGTTTTCTGAGACGCTCCGCAGCCATTTCGACAGGCGTTTGGGGAGGAACGAGCCTCGGTGGCGCTCCCTGGCTGCGGGCGGCCGGCGCCAACGACGCCATTCGCCTGGCCGTCGTGGGCATTGGCTCGCGGGTCAAGGTGGGTGGAATGGGGCGGAATGAGATCCGCCATTTCCGGGGCATTCCCGGTGTCCGTGTGGTCGCCCTCTGCGACGTCGACAACGCCAATCTCGGGCCGCAGGTGGAGACCCTCCGCAAGGACAACGTATCGGTGGCGGCTTACGCCGACGTCCGCAAGCTCCTGGAAAGCAAAGACATCGACGCGATCGTCGTCACCACTCCCAATCATTGGCACGCGCTGGTGACCGTCTGGGCCTGCCAGGCCGGCAAAGATGTCTACGTACAAAAACCGGCGTCTTACAACATCTTCGAAGGCCGGCAAATGGTGGCCGCCGCAAGGAAGTACAACCGGATCGTGCAGAGCCCCAACGGGTCGCGATCGCCGAACGGAGGCGCCGAGGCCCTGGAATATGTCCGCCAGGGAAACTTGGGAAGAATCCTCTCGATCCGCGGCCTGCGGTTCGGGCCGCGAGGCAGCATCGGCAAGGTCAGCGGTCCGCAGCCGCTCCCGTCGACGGTGGACTACGACCTGTGGTCGGGCCCCGCCCCCGTCGCGGACTTGACGCGTCAGAATCTGCATTACGATTGGCACTGGAACTGGCTTTACGGCAACGGCGAACTGGGCAATTGGGGCATCCATTTGTTGGACGGTTGCCGCATGGCCGCCGGCGCAGGCCTGCCGCGCCACGTTATCAGCATCGGGGGGCGTTTTGGCTACGAGGACGACGGCCAGACCCCCAACACCCAGATCATCTACTACGACTACGAACCTGCGCCCGTGCTGTTCGAGGTGCGAGGCCTCCCCAAGGACCGGTCGTTCCACAAGAACGGCGCCGTGGGCAGGGACTCCTGGGGCAAGGGCGCGATGGACAGCTATCGGGGAATCTCGATAGGCAAGGTGATCCAATGCGAGGAGGGCTACGTGGTTGGCAGCGTCAGCGAGCACACCGCCTACGACAACGACGGCAAACTGATCAAGAAGTTCCAGCCCACAACGCCCGAACTCGCCCGAAATTTTCTCGACGCCGTCCGCAGTCGCCGCGCCGCCGATCTGGCAGCCGATATTCTCGACGGTCACCTGTCGGCCGCGCTGGTCCATCTGGGCAACATTTCTCACCGCCTGGGCCAAACCTCGCCCGAACAAGAGGTGGCCCAGCGGATCGAAGGCAACAAGGAATTGGCAGCCGCCTACGATCGGTTCAAGGCCCACCTGTCGGCCAACGGCGTCGATCTCGACAAGACGCCGCCCACACTCGGCGCCATGCTCACCTTCGACCCCGACGCCGAACGATTCACCGGCGAGTTCAGCGAATCGGCCAACGAACTGGTCAGCCGGCCCTATCGGCAACCGTTTGAGGTTCCAAAGGAGGTGTAGACAGAACCTGACAAGGCCCTGCAAACTCACTTTGCCTCGTCAACACATCCTCATCATCAACTGCCTCCAGTCAAGATGAGTGTTGATCAGCGCCGATTAGTGTTCCTTCTTCTTCCTTCTCTCGGACTTTTTATCACTCCACCCCAGCCCTACGACTGCCAGCCAACTCCAGGACTCCTCCCATGATTCCATTTCGCCGCCAGAGCGTCTCGCTACTTCTGCCAACGCTCGCGGTCGTGTTCATGCTCACACCTGTTCGGGCTGCCGAACCGGTTGCGCTCTTTTCCTTCCAAACCGACACCAACGGCTGGAAACCGCGAGCGGATTCCATCCTCGTCGAGCACGATGACCGCCAAGACGCAGACGCCGGCGGGCGCGGGTTCCTGAGAATCCGCGGACCCATCCAGTCCGGTTGGAACTACGCCGCTTCGCCTCGCCATCCCGTCGAGCCCGGCAAGCTCTATCGGCTTTCGTTCCGGCTCCGCGTCGACAATCTCGGCCCGGAAACGCCCCCGCCCTACTTCAAGTGCGAGTTCGTTGCCCGCCAGTCGCGAGGCATGGCCGGCCAGCTCCGCACCGAATCCTACGACATGTCGAAGGCGGGAACCTGGCAGAAATTCGTTCTCGAGTTCCAGGTTCCCGACGACGCCGACGCCTTCTGGCTGGCCCTCGAGAAAGGAACCCACGGCCCAGCCGAGATCGACGCCCGCCTCGACGACATCTCCCTGGAACCGATCGAGCGGCTGAGCGTCATCGAGCAATACCGCCTGGATCCTGTCCCCGACGAACTGAAACGCGCCCGGGGCGTCCATCCCCGGCTCTATCTCGATGCAACCAGAGCGGCCGAGCTTCGCCGGGCCGTGACCTCGACCCACGCGGCCCTCTGGAAGGAACTGCAGGAGCGCGCCGATCGCCTCGTCAAGCAGGGGCCGCCCGCCTATCGCGAGCAGGACGGACACAGCGGCGACGAACAACTCTGGCAGCGCGGCGTGGGCAACGCCATGCCCACAATCGCCATGGCCTACGTTGTGACGGGCGATCCCAAGTATCTCGAAAGCGCGAAGGCGTGGGCGCTCGCCTCGTGCGGCTACAAGACCTGGGGACTCAACCGCATCGACGGCATGGACCTGGCGACGGGACATCAACTGTTCGGGCTGGGAATCGTTTACGACTGGTGCTACGACGGCCTCGACGAAGCGTCGCGCAAGACGATCCGCGAGACGATTGCCCGACGGGGATCGGCCATGTTCGAAGCCGGCGCCACCGGCAAGGCATGGTGGCGGCGTTCCTACATGCAAAACCACCTCTGGGTCGACGCCTGCGGCCTGTCGATTGCCGGACTGGCCGTGTTCGACGAAGTGGAGGACGCCAACCTGTGGATCGGCTTCGCCCTCGACAAGTTCCGCCGCAGCGTCGACGCCCTCGGTCCCGACGGCGCCAGCCACGAAGGCGTCGGCTACTGGCAGTACGGTGTCGAATACCTGCTCAAGTTCATGCACGTCGCCCGGCAATTGCTCGGCGAAGACTTGTACGACCATGAGTGGTGGCAGCGCACGGCTCGCTATCCCCTGTACCTCGGCCTGCCTCGCCATGCCTGGACGTCGCGCAACTGCATCGTCGACATTGCCGACTGCCCCCGCGGCCACTGGTACGGCCCCGACTACCTCCTTCGCGGACTCGCCCGGCAGTTCCGCGATCCCCACGCACAATGGTTGGCCCAGCAGAACGACGAGGCCAACGTGGTGTCGCCGGGCGCGCCGTGGCTCAACCTGGTTTGGTTCGATCCGTCCGTCCCGCCCGAGCCTCCCACCAGCTTGCCGACCCTCCACCATTTCGACGACATGGGGATCGTCAGCGCCCGGAGCGACTGGTCCGGCACGGAGTCGCTCGTTGTGCTGAAGTGCGGGCCCTTCCTCGGTCACAAGGCCGTCGAAGAATTCAACTACGATCCCGGCGGCGGCCACGTGCATCCCGACGCGAACCACTTCGTCCTCTTCGGAGCCGGCGAGTGGCTCCTCCGCGACGACGGCTACCGTTCCAAGTGGACCGGCCAGCACAACACGCTCCTCGTCGATGGCCAGGGGCAACTGGGCGAAGGGGCCAGGTGGTTCCAGGGCAGCAAGCCCCTGGCCGTGAAGGCCCGGCCCCGGATCCTTCGCGCCGAGTCCGGCCCGACCCTCGACCATTTCGCCGGTGAGGCCGCCGAGGCCTATCCCTCGGAACTGGGCCTGCTGAGCTTCCAGCGGCATCTCCTTTTCGTCAAACCCGACGTGCTCCTCGTCCTCGACGACATCCGCTTGAAGAAGCCGCGAGAAATGCAGCTCCGCTTCCATCCCGAGCAACAGGAAGGAGAGCGACAAGCCGGCGCGTTCCTGTTTCGCGGAAAGTCCGCGGTGCTGCAAATTGCCCCGCTGACCAACGACGGCGTTCAAACCGAAGCGGGCAAGATGGCCATCGTCGATCGGCATGGGGAGAAGAACGTGTCCATGTTCACCGTGCGTCTCGCCAAGAAGACGGATCACTGGCGCAACGCAGTCGCCTTTTCGTGGTCAGGTCGGAACGAAAACCCGCCCAAGGTGGAGCTTCACCCCGATGGTGAGCGATGGCAATTCCGTTGCGGATCGCGCACCGTCCAATTCGACTGGGATACAGGAAAGGCACGCGACTAACCAGCCCGGCTGCTCACCTCTCCTATCACCGGAAACGCACCCCCCCAGAAAAGACCACCATCCGCAGCCGGGCTTTTGACCTCGCCGCCACCGTTCCCCTCCCCCCATTCCGCCCCGAAGGGGCAGCCACAAGTCAGCCCGGGGCAGAGGCAAGCGAGCCCCCGCGAGCCTTGCCGTCGCCCCGGGTTACCGATCCCCTGGCCCCGCAAGCCCTGTAAGGGCGTAACGCACTCACTCTCACTCAGCCGCGCGCCCACCATCCGTCACTTCTCGCTTAGCCTCTTCGACCATGTACATCGCTTTGCATCCGGGGCAATACAAATACCACGCGAAGTAGTAAGCCTGATTTGCCTTGACCGTCTTCTTCTTGGGAATCCGTTTCTCGACAGGCGTCCCGCACTTCCGACACGCTTGGCCAACCTCGGTTATCTTCTCCTTGGAGATCGCAGCCCGGTCACCACCAGCGTTTCGAGAAGGGGCTCCCGGATCGTTGGGCCCCGGCTGATAGCCCTCATCGGGTGGAAGGGAGGGCTGCTGCGAGGCCGCGACGGCAAGTTGGTCGCAACGCTCGTTGTCGTCGATCCCTGCGTGCCCCTTCACCCAGATCATCTGGACTTCATGTTTCTCGTAGGCGATCAGAAGTCGCTCCCAAAGATCGGAGTTCTTCGCCTTTTTTGATCCCGTGGGAGTCCTTGCCCATCCATTGGCACGCCAGGCAAACGCCGAACCCGAAGTGATCGCATTGACGATGTACTGTGAGTCGCTGTGCAGCTTGACTCGGCACTTCTCCTTGAGAGCCTCCAATCCCACGATGACCGCCATGAGTTCCATGCGGTTGTTCGTGGTCAACTGGAAACCGCCTGACAGCTCCTTTGCGCGGTCTCCATACCGGAGAACCACGCCGTAGCCCCCTCGCCCCGGATTGGGAGCGGCAGCGCCATCCGTGTAGATGATGACCTCTTTCAGTTCATCCATCTGTACGATCGTCCCAACAAATCCGTGTTACATGGCTTGCCGATATGACGGCCCTTTCCACCCGCTGTCGCGTTTTCGGAGCGACCCTGGTGGTCAGCCGTTGGCCCATCCTATTCTACTTCAATATCCACGCCAGCCCATCCAGGCAGAGGTCGACCGTCTCGACCACACGCCACCCCATACGCCTTTGGCGCAGATCGTGGCAACCGCCAACAGTTTCCCCGCCCCGAAGGGGCAACCACAAATCAGCCCGGGGCAGAGGCAAGCGAGCCCCCGCGAGCCTTGCCGTCGCCCCGGGTTACCGATCCCCTGGCCCCACAAGCCCTGTAAGGGCGTAACCGAACCTCTCCCTCCCCGGCGAGCTTGCGAGCAAGGGACCAAATTCGCCGCCAGTACAAACTTGCCCGCTGTTCCGGGATACAATATCCACGCCAGCCCATCCAGGCAGAAGTCGACCGTCTCAACCGTACGCCGAAGGCGTTGAATTCCCCAGCCCGGCATCGCGTAGCGCACACGGGGAAACTAACCACAGGATTCCCTGTACCCCGCAGGGGTTCAACGAAATCAACTAAAAACCGCAATCCACCTCACCTATCACCTGCAACCGGGCTGAACCATCAGTTATGCTGATTGCATAAGATACCACCCACATGGCAACCATATCATGGCAACACAATCTAAGGGGCCCGCAAGACTATGGTTGCTTGTCCCGCACGAGGACGCCACGTCCGTCGTAGCCCTCAATTCGGACTTCCCCGATGTGCATGTAGGCACAGCAGAAGGGGAACCGTTTGCATCCCTCGCCCGAGAGCTTAGCATGGCGGCACTCCTGGTTGGCGAAAAGTACGGTTCCTACTCCGGTATCATCGGCGGGCGACCTCTCCTGAGCCGCTATGCCGGGCTTGACGAGGCCGCCATTCGCAAGCGAATCAGGCGAAAGCATCCCAAATGGTCCGATAGCAAAGTGACTCGTGCTGTCCGCGATATCCTCGAAAACGAAGACTACAACGCTCTTACCGACCATGCCAAACGCGATTACAAGCGAATGTGGGAATTCCTGTGTCGGTGCGTTCGTGTTTCGGGAGAAGCCGTGCTTGTCTACGATCCCAATCGAACGACGAATCTGGAAGAACGCGTTCCCTCGTCGTTGGTGCTCCGGCAGCGGATCGCTGACGCACACCACGTCCCGTTGGACGATCATGACTCCACGGCGCTATACTCCATCCGGCCCCACGAATTCTATCTGTTCAAAGGATCGTAGGTCAAAAATTGGATCAAAAGTGAGGTTGAAAAGCCCGCAAGTGGCCAAGAAAACCCTTGAACCTATCACCCAATCTGCCACAATCAATGACCAGAGATAATGCGCCCCCGTCTTGATCCTTGACAACTCGACATAGCCCCCCCCAACAGAAACCCGGGAGCATCGAAGCACCACCGCGAAATACCCCACCAATGAGCCAAAAGGGTCAAAATCGAAAAAAAACGGAAAGTTCAAAAAGTTCAACTCTGATCTCGACCCACCTTCACTCACACTTTGCCCATCCTCAAAGCCTCCCCTCTTATGAGCGTCCCTCAGCGCTCATAAGCGGTTCTCCCTCCTCCGCCATTTCCACACGACCTCACCCGCCCCGAATCGGCGCCGCCCGGCGCGGCTCCTCATCCCCTTCAACGGCCACGTAGGTCGCCTCGGTCTCGGCCAGTAGAATGGTCTCCCCCGCCCGTTCGGCTTCCGCCTGAATGTGGACGGTGATCGAGGTCGTGCCCACGTTCAGCACGCGAGTCCAACAGCTAACCACGTCGCCCACGAGGGAAGGCCGATAGAACTCGGTGCTCTGCATGGCCCGGGCGACTAGAACGCGGTCGGGCCAATCCGACCGGCGAACGGCATGGCGGGCGCCCTGGATGCCGGCCATGGCCATCCGACTGAGAATCGCGCCCGCGAAAATCGTCCCGTGGGAATTCATGTCGCTCGGCATCATGACCGTCTTCATGGCCAAATACCGTGGATCGTCGTCGCTTTCGACCATGGCCGCTCACATTTCGCGCTGATCAACGACCCGCTTGGCCTTGCCTTCGCTTCGGGTCAGGGAGTGCGGTTCGACGAGACTCACGCCTACACGAATGTTGATGGTTCGCTCGATCGCCTTGGCCAACTTCTTCTGCAGATCTTCCATGGCGCTGACGCGATCGCTGAACACTTCCGGAGTGACCTCCACCTGCACGTCGACATGGTCGAGCCCCTTGTCTCGCGTGAGCACGATCTGGTAATGGGGCAGCGTTCCTTCCACACGCAGCAGGGCCTCTTCGATCTGGCTGGGGAAGACGTTGACGCCGCGGACGATGAACATGTCGTCGCTGCGATGGGAGATCCGGCGGATTCGGCGGATCGTCCGTCCGCACGAGCTGGCCCCGGACAGAATGCGGGTGATGTCGCGTGTCCGATAGCGGAGCATGGGCATGCCCTGCTTGCTCAGAGTCGTGAACACAAGTTCGCCTTCCTCCCCGTCGGGCACGGGCTGGCCGGTTTCCGGATCGATGATCTCCGGGTAGAAGTGGTCTTCGTAAATGTGGACGCCGTCCTGGGCGCAGCATTCGCAACCCACGCCCGGACCAATGATCTCCGTGAGCCCGTAGATGTCGTAGGCCTTGATCCCGGCGGCCTCCTCAATGTGGCTCCGCATGCCCTCGGTCCAGGGCTCGGCGCCGAAAATGCCGGCTCGCAACGGTAGTTCCCGCAGGTCGACCCCGAGTTCTCCGGCCCGGTCCAGGATATGGAGGAAATAGCTGGGCGTGCAACAGATGGCCGTCACGCCGAAGTCCTTGAGGACCATGATCTGGCGATCCGTGTTGCCGCCGGAGGTGGGAATGACGGTGGCCCCCAGGGCTTCGGCGCCGTAGTGGGCCCCCAGGCCACCGGTGAACAGCCCGTAGCCGTAAGAGTTCTGAACCACGTCGCCCCGGTGCAGGCCGGCCCCGGCAAGGGAACGGACCATCACTTCCTGCCAGACATTCAGATCACCCTGCGTGTAGGCGGCCACCACCGGCTTGCCCGTCGTCCCACTCGAGGCGTGGAGGCGGACCACCTCATTCATCGGCGCGGCGAACAGCCCGAACGGATACTCGTCCCGCAAGTCCGTCTTGACCGTGAAGGGAAGCTTGACCACATCGTCGATCGAGCGAATGTCGTCGGGCGTTACGCCAAGCTCACCCATCTTCCGCCGGTAAAAGGGCACGTTTTCATAGGCCCGGGCGACCACCTCTTTCAGACGCCGCGATTGGAGGTCGCGAAGCTGCGCCACCGGCACGTAGTCCGGACTGCTCGCCGGATGGAAGCAAGGGGTGTCGCCGGTCCGGCCTGTTCCCGATTCACTCATTGAATAGCCTCGTTGCGTGTCGCCGCAGAAGAAATCGCAAACTCGCGATTCTAATATCCCCCCACCGACCACGCAACTTACTCCCCATTCGTTGGCGGGGACCGAATATGCCGCACATAGGGGTCGCCGCGATCCTATCGAATCTAATGGTTCGACCATCATCAAGTCGATAAAGATCAAGCGGGGCAACATGCAGCCCCGATGCGCGCCCACATGGAGACCGTCCCTTGCCGTTGCCTTTCTGCTCCGAATTTCATCCCATCAAGCGTCCCTTCTGGTTGACCTTTCTCGCCCTGGCGGTGTTCCACGCGTCCGCGGGCAGCACGGTCACATCGGCCCAGACAATGAACGAGGCCGACGCCCTCCGGGCCCGCGTTCAGGCCCTGGAAGCAAAGACGGAGACCCTTCAGCAGGAAGTCGACGTCTTGCGAGCCGGCCCGATTCCGCTACCGCAGGTCGATCAGGTCGCCCCCTCGGACGCTTCGCTCGACGAGATGCGTGCCGAGATGAGCAAGCTCACCTGGAAGAAGGGCGATTTCACAATCACTCCCTATGGCCGCGTGGTCGTGAGCACGGTCTACGAGACCGAGCGGAGCTATCCGGGCGACATCATCCTCTGGGCTCAGTCCCCCGACGTGCAGGGCGAAGACGCCTGCTATGTCGACGCCAAGTCGACCCGTCTTGGTCTGAAGATCGGTGGCCCCAGCCCCGAATGCTGCCCCTGCGCGCAACTGGGCGCCTGCGTCGAAATCGATTTCCAGGGCCAGTACGTGACCCACAACAAGCCGGGCCTGCTCTTCCGCCGCGGCTTCATTGACATGAAGACCGACGACTTCTACCTGCTGGGCGGCCAGGAATGGGAAGTGATCTCGCCGCTCTACCCCGGCAACCTCAACTACGTGCCCGGCTCCGGCGTGGGCAATCTCGGCTACCGCCGCGCCCAGATCCGTGCCGATCGCTACTTCCACACGTCCGGAGGCAGCAAGCTCTCCCTCCAGTCGTCCCTCAACATGGACATCCTTCAGGACTTCAACAGCGACTCGACGGTCCGGGCTGACGTGGCCGGCTGGCCCGTTGTAGAAGCCCGCGCCGCGTGGAAATTCGCCCGTGGCCTGACGGCCTGTGCCAAGCCCGCCGAAATCGGCGTTTCCGCCCATATCGGCGAGGTGGTTTACGACTTCCTGGCAGCCAGCGGCAGCCCGGCCGACGATGTGACCCGGCGCACCTGGTCGTTCAACGTCGACGTGAACGTGCCGATCACCGAACGGCTCAGCTTCCGTAGCGAGTTCTTCACGGGCGAGAACCTCTCGGCCTACATGGGCGGCATCCTCCAAGGGGTCGACAAGCAAACCCACGAAACCGTCCGCAGCACGGGCGGATGGTTCGATTTCGGCTACAAATGGACGCCCAAGTTGCGGAGCTACGCGGGCTTCTCCCTCGACGATCCCTTCAACCAGGATCTCACCTCGGGACGCACCTACAACCACTTCTACTTCGCCAACCTGCTCTACGACGTGACCGACAAGTTCATGGTCGGCGTCGACGTAAGCTCCTGGAAAACCCATTGGGTGGGGGCGCGTCCAGGAGATCTGGTGCGGATCGATTTCCAAGCTCAATACAACTTCTGAAATCCGAATATCGAAATCCGAAATCCGAAACAAATTCAAAATCCAAATGTCTTAAACAGAAGACGTGACGCCTGAGGTTTCCGCCATTGGAGAATTTGGAAATTCGTGCTTGTTTCGGATTTCGATATTCGTATTTCGGATTTTCTCTGTTTGTATCGGATATCGATATCCGTATTTCGGATTTTAGCCCTTAGGTTCGGTTGAACAACTCAACCGCCCCCAGGACCGCGATTCCCGCCTGCTGGAGCACCTGAATGGCCCTGTCGGGTTGATCGAAGCGAAAAACCATGACGGCCTGGCGATCCTTGCCGAAGGTGAAGGCGTACATGTATTCCACGTTGACGCCGCCCTCTTCCAGGGTTTGAAGAAGGCTGGCCAGACCGCCGGGGCGATCTTCCACCTCGGTGGCCACCACCTCGGTCACGTTGACGGCGCAACCCGTCTCTTCCAGGACGGACTTGGCCTTTTTCCAGTCTTCCACGATCAGTCGCAGGATGCCGAACTGCTGAGTGTCGGCCAGGGAGAGGGTGACGATATTGATGCCTGCCTCGGCCAGAATCCGCGTGACGCCGCGGAGATGGCCCGGCTTGTTTTCCAGGAAGAGGGATATCTGGTGGATCTTCACAATGTGCTCCTTCGCAAAATGACGTCGAGGTGCATTGTATCGCCATGCTTTGCCGGACCGCAATGTCGAAGAGCCGTCTTGCGCCAAGGTTCCCCGACTCCTGATTCCATTCGTTGACGGGTCTGCCGGCAGAACCTATGCTCAAATCTGCCGATTTCAGCCTCCTTTCTTCCCCCCCGCCGGCCCGCCCATGTCGCCCCCCTGGTCTCCCGATTCGTGGAAACACAAACCGATCCGTCAGAACGTGGCCTACCCGGATCGCCAAGCCCTCGACGCCGTCCTTGCCCACCTTTCCGAACTTCCACCCCTCGTAACAAGTTCCGAAGTGGAGAATCTCAAGGGCCAACTGGCCGAAGCGGCTCGGGGCGAACGCTTCCTGCTCCAGGGCGGCGACTGCTGCGAGAGTTTCGCCAGTTGCCGAAGCGACCAGATCGCCGGCAAGCTGAAAATCCTGCTCAAAATGAGCGTGGTCCTCACCTACGGCAGCCACCGCCGAGTGATCCGGGTCGGACGTTTTGCCGGCCAATATGCCAAGCCCCGATCGGCCGACACGGAGACCCGCGACGGCGTCACCCTGCTCAGCTTCCGGGGCAACCTGATCAACTGCCGGGAATTCACCCCCGGGTCCCGCACGCCCAACCCGGCTTTCCTCCTGCGGGGTTACGAGCGAGCCGGGCTGACGCTCAACTTCATCCGCGGACTGATCGACGGCGGCTTCGCCGACATGCGCCATCCCGAGGTATGGAACGTCGATTTCGTGAACCACTCCTCCCAGTCAAGCGAATTTCGCGAGATGATGCGGGCCCTTGGCGAATCGGTCACCTTCATGGAGACCATGGCCGGACGGCGCATCGGCGAGTTCGACCGCGTCGAGTTCTTCACCAGCCACGAAGGACTGCACTTGGACTACGAACAGGCCCAGACCCGGCGGGTGCCCCGTCGCACCGGTTGGTACGACCTCACGACGCACTTGCCGTGGATCGGCGATCGTACGCGGGACCCGGGCGGGGCCCATGTGGAGTTTTTCCGGGGAATCGCCAATCCCATCGGTCTCAAAGCCGGCCCCTCCTGCTCGCCCGACGAACTGGTTGACCTCTGCCGCATCTTGAACCCGGAAAATGAACCGGGCCGACTCACCGTCATTCACCGCTTCGGCGTCGGACACATCCAGCAGTATCTGCCTCCGCTGGTCGAAGCCGTCGAGCGCGCCGGCGCCGCGGTCGTCTGGTGTTGCGACCCCATGCACGGCAACACGATCGCCACCGCCAGCGGTGTGAAGACACGGGATTTCGACGAAATCCTCGGCGAACTGACCCAGGCCTTCACCGTTCACCAAGCCATGGGAACCCGCCTCGGCGGCGTCCATTTCGAGCTCACCGGCGAGAACGTGACCGAGTGCGTCGGCGGCGCTCGCGGGCTGGCCGAGGCCGATTTGGGACGCGCCTACCAAAGCGACGTCGATCCTCGGCTCAACTACGAACAAGCCCTCGAAATGGCCATGCTCATCTCCCGCCGGATGAGCCTGCAAAACGGAAAGTAAGGCAGCCAAACAAGTCCTTTTCAGGAGTGTCCGTCATGCCATCCTGCTTGCACTTGATGAAACTCGTTTCCCTGGCAGCGTCGATTGTCGTGTCCGCCGTCGCCTCGTCGGAGGCGAAAGAACCGGCGGGCGGCGTCTTGGCGGGCGACCGGCCCCGGGTGATCGTGTCGACCGACATCGGCGGCTCCGACCCGGACGACTTCCAGTCCATGGTTCACCTGCTCCTCTACGCCGACATGCTCGACCTGGAAGGACTGATCTCGTCGCCGCCCCACGCGGGTCGCGCCAAACACCTGCATGAAACGATCGACGCCTACGAGCAGGATTTCAGCGCCCTTCAACGTCAGTCCAGAAGATATCCGACGCCGGACTTCCTACACGGCCTCGTCACACAAGGGGCCATCGATGCCGCGCCGGACCAGGGCTGGAGCAAGCCAACGGACGGCTCGCGTCAGATCGTCGAGCGGGCCCATGCAAACGATGAGCGGCCTCTGTGGGTGCTCGTCTGGGGCAGCATCACCGACGTGGCCCAGGCCGTTCACGACGATCCCACGATCAAGGAGCGAATCCGCGTGTATTCGATCGGGTCGTGGAACACGCGCCACGACCAGGCCGCACGGGATTACTTGTTCGAGCATCATGCCGACCTGTGGTGGATCGAATCGGACACGACCTTTCGCGGCATGTACATGGGCGGACGCCAGGATGGCGACTGGGGCAACCGCCGCTTCGTCGACCGTTACGTGAAAGGCCACGGAGCGCTGGGCGACTTCTTCTTCGGCAAGAAGCCGGACATCAAGATGGGCGACACGCCCTCGCTGCTCTACCTGTTCCGCGGCAATCCCGACGATCCGACCGCCCCGCACTGGGGCGGTGCGTTCCGCAAGACGGACCACGGGCCCAACTACTGGACCGACGATCCCGCCTCGGCCCTGGCCGAAGGCGACCGCCCGGGCGCCAAGACCGTCAACTGCTGGCGCTGCGACTACCTGCAGGATTGGCGCGAGCGCATGACGGCGCTTGGCAAGAAGTGATTCCCAGACGCCGGCATTCCCCAGGGCGTTGCCCAGGCTTTTGGATTATCGGCATAGACCTCCAAGAGCCCGGCTTCCTAAGGAACCCCGTCGGCCCGTTCCAGCCTCCTTGGGATTCCACCAGAAGAAGCCGGGCTAACTGCCCCCCAGCCCGGCTCTTTCTGATCCTCCATCCCGGAAAGGCCCGCCTTTCCCCGCACACGTCCCATCCGTAGCCGGGCTAACCACTACGGCGCCGGTGTCAGACGCACCATGACCACGCCGTGACGATTGACCTTGGCCGAGAAACTGTCGGCGTGGACTCCCAGATCCTTCTGCCGCCAAAGGTCGCGAACCCGTTGCGGTCCCGTAAGGCCCAGGTCGCTCCACTTGACCGTGACCGATGCAGGCTCCTCGCCCGGATTGAACAGGCCGATGGCCTTGGTGCCGTCCTCCATGGGCTTGACGACAATCTCGCCGCCCTCGACCTCCTGCCGCGTGCCCTGTTTGCCCAGCGGGTCCTGGTGCACTTCCAGGACTTCGTCGTTGGATAGCAGGGAGAGGGTGAACGGATCGAGCCGTTCGATGGGCGTGCCGATGATCATGGGCGACCCCCACAGACACCACAGGCTGATATGGGTGTATTGCTCGTCGGGCGTGAGTCGCGAGGGCTCCAGGGGCTTGTCGCGCCAACCGCCCAGCAGGCCGATACGGAGATTGCAGGCGTGGTTCCAATGGCCCGGCTTCTGGTAGGGCGCCCAGGCGTCGTGAGCCAGAAACACCTCGCGAATCCCGACGGCCCAGCGGCGGAGGCCTGCGTCCATCTGGGATCGATCCCAGAGGTCGACCAGATCGCCCGTGGTCCGCGAGAGATCGGCCAGGCTCGTATACTCGGCGGCGTGCTTCAGCGGCACCGAGTTCGACAGTTCCATGACGATGTCGCGATCGCAGGCCGCGAGGGCGTCGATCATCCGGCGGGTGAGTTCAACGCTGTTGACGCTCCAATCGTACTTGGCATAGTCGAAGCCCCACTCGGCCCACTGCTGAGCGTCGGCCTCCTCGAAGAAGTACTTTCCGCAGCGCCAGCCGTCGCGGCGGTTTTTCGGTTTGGTCCAGGAACCATTGGGATCGTCGCTTGAGCCGCCTGCGAAGCCGGCGTAGCTGGTGGCCCAGGGCGTGGAATAGATGCCCGCCTTGAGGCCCAGGCCATGGATGTAGTCGCAAAGGCTCTTCATGTCGGGAAATTTTTCATTGGGCTGGAGGGCTTTGTGGGGGCCGCCTCGCTGACCCTGCCAGCCGTCGTCGATACAGATGTACTGCCAGCCGTGGTTGATCAGTCCCGTATCGACCATGCCCTTGGCGGCGGCTCGAAGGTTGGCGTCAGTGACCTTGGAGCCCCAGCCACCGAACGTGTTGCAGCCGAGCAGCGGCGTGAGGAGGACCTCGTCGCCCACGACGAGCCGCAGTTCCCGCTCGTCTGACCCCAGCGAGTTTTCCGCGCGGAGCATGATGCGGTAGGTTCCCCGCTTGTCGAGCGAACCGCCGATTCGCCCGGCATCCGCATCAAGCGTCAGCCCCTCGGGCAGGCCGGTGGCCGAGAACTTCATGGGCCGATTGCCGGTGGCGGCGATCGTGTAGAGCACGGGATGGCCGGGGCGGACGCCGAAGGCCTTGGCGCCGTTGATTTGCGGCTGGGGCTTGGGCGGGGGGGTTAGAATTTCGCCGATGGGCCCCGGCTCGGCAGCTCCCGCACTCGCGACGGCCAGCAGCACCGCGGTCAGCACTCCTAAGAAGACACGTACACAGTCTCGCAGGTTTTTCATGATGTCATCTCAAGGGTTATCCACGCCGTGGGTGAGCAACGGCAGCCCGTAATAGCAATACCAGGCGCGGAGGGTTTGGGCCCGGTTCATCGATCCGACGATGGCCTTCAGGTAAGGCTCGTCGGGCCAATGATGGAGGGCGATTTCAAAAACTCCCAGGTATTTTTGGGAACTGGCGAGCACCCTTCGGTCCCGGCTGTAATAGCCGCCGTAGAGGGTGGCATCGCGCATCCGGAAAAACTCGCTGTAGAAGACGGCGGGGAGCCGAAGGCACTCGCCGCTGGGCGCTTCCCAGTTAATCCAGTCCTCACCGGTCACGCGGGTCAGCGTCTCGGCCGTGTAGAGCATGAGCGTGAGGACCAGGTGGCAATAAGACAGGCCCCTGCCGGTGCGATAGCGATCCTGAATCTCGCCGGCATGGATCGGCACGCCGTGCAGCCCGCCGTGCGCTTTGTCACCCGGCATGAGGATCATCCCTGCCACCAACTCCTTGTAGTCTTTCGGATTGTCGGGCGAGTCGATGGCGAACTGGAGCATGTCCTGATCGTGGAGGACGGTTGCGAACAGGACCAGGCCCAGCACGTGGGATGCGTGGTGGTTCTGAAACTCCTGGTTGCCGAAGTCGTCGTTGTCTTCCCAACGCCGGATGCCCTCGCGGACGATGTCGGAAAGGAAACGAAACCAGGTTTCAATCCGCTTGCGTCTCTCCCGCGTGAGGGCCGGATGCCCTTCCAACAGGTCGTACGCGGCCACGAACGGCAGCAAGCCTCGGGCCACATCCATGCCCGCGTTGGGAAACCGAATGTCGGGATCGAAGGTCGAACCGGGCAGCGGCGTGGCGCTGGCCCAGGCGTCGAGCAGTTCGACGGCCTTCGCGCCGGCGTCTTCCCGATCCTCCAATCGCCACCAGTAGGCGAGCAAGCGGGCGGCAATGCCCTGATCCTGCACCGCCATGTGAAACACGAGCGGATCGGGGCTGAAGCAGGGCGCCGCTTTCAGCGAAAGAGCCCGTTCGGCGTCGGCCCGGGCCGATTGCCAGTAGGAGTGGAAGGGCTCTGTTTTCGAGACGATCCGCTGCCTGGCGCGCTCCAGCATCGCCCCGTCGCATTCAACACACGGAGACCCGCCCCGAGCGCCGCCGACGCTGCAAGCGAGAAGAAGGATCGCGAGGCTGAAGCAGCGGCGCCGCGCAAGGTCCCGGCCACACATTCCGGCAGGGCGAAGAACGGTCGCAACAAGAGGCAAGTCGTTCATGGCCGAGTGTTCCTGGCGTTGCGCGCGAAATACGTTCGTAATTTCCGCTGGTTCCTCGGAAGATCCACGGGTACGAAGCCCGGTGGGCCATCAGATTGTAACCCATCGGGAGGGGCGTGTCATGCGTGGTCAGCGGTGGAAAGTCGTCGGCGGGTAATGGCCGGCCTCGCCGGCGGCGCAGCCGTCCGGGGGCAGGTCCTGGTTATCCATTTCAATTGGTTTTGGTATCACTCTCGCGGCAGCGTTACCTCCCGCGTCTTGTTAGTCTCTGTTAAGGTCTGCCATATTCTCCGGTTGCGGTCTCCGCCCGGAAATCACCTCATCGACCGCTCTCTGGACTGCTTGGGGAACTATGTCGTCGGGGGACATTTGCAGTGATCGGTCAATTGCTTGCTTTGCCTCGCTGTTCTTCCCGTCGATCAGCAGTGCCAAGGCGAGGTTCGCGTGGAGACCAGCATCGTCCGGGCTCAGCGTGATTGCGTGTTGGGTTGCTTGAACGGCTTCGGGACCGTATCCAAGCTCAAGACATGAAGAAGCATACTCCCTTGCCACATCAGGATTCTTCTTCTGAATATCGAATGAAGCCTTGAATTCGTGGTTGGCCGCTCTATGCGCTCCAAGCACTTGGTAACCCTTCCCTTTGATCCAGAATGCAGCCCAATTCTCCGGATTGTAGGCTGTCACAGCATCCAGATCACGAATGCCTTGCTCCACCTCGTTCTTTGCTTGCTTGGTGATCGTGGGATTGCGACCGAGGAGTTGCATGTACGGAGAAATCAACTGGCTTCCCCGCTCAAAGACCTCGTCGTGCTGTTCGTCATCAGCCACGACGACAGGTGGAGGTAGTGAGGGTCGACGAAAGTTGCTCATTGCTATAAAGAAGAACACGATGAGGACTATCCCAAGTTGCTCTTTGAAGCCAAAGCCCTTGGTGGGCCGTATTGTCCGTTTGACCATCTGGATTTCCCAAGGATGAGTGACGCTCGTCTGCCGTTGCCACCGAGTTGCTCAACTTCGAATCTTCCCCATCAGGGTCAGTACCGTGATGACCGCCGCCGCCATCCACATGGCTGCGACCAAACAGGATGCTGCCACCATCGACCCGCTCCGACTACGGAAATGCTCCGGCAATGATACGACGAACGCCGACAATTGGACTGATCAACCTACCACCTGTGAACTGTAACATTGCAGCCCGACGCCCAGATCACTGCTTGCCGCAAATCTGATTTTAGCAGTTGGTTGCCGTGCTGCCATCGTTTATGCCGCGTGATAGGGTCGCGCTGGGGGTCCGGTGCGCCCGTGTGGCAGGATTCCTCCGACACGCGAACCTCGCCACCCCGTCGGTACGGGACCTTGCCGGTAAGTCTTGCCCCGACATGCCCTGGAGCAGGACCCCCTCCTTATCCTCCTTGACTCACCCATTCCCGGTGACCATGATCAGGGGGCAGCGGAGACAAGGCCGAAGACTGAAGGGCCTCGTACCAGAAACCCTACAGCCTACTGTCTCCAGCCTACAGCCTCCCTCCCACTCCCTTGAAACTTGAGGACCGACATGTTCCCGGCTCTTCGCTCGGTCTGGATTGTCGCGGCGCTCGGCTGCGTGAGCTCGCAGGGACTATCCGCAGAAAGGCAAACCCCCGTCGCCTTCCGGAAGCTGGTCCTCACCGACAAGTACTACTGCGACGGCGTGGCGACCGGCGACATCGACCGCGACGGAAACGTCGACGTCGTAGCCGGCCCCTTCTGGTATGCCGGCCCCGCCTTTGCTGAGGCCCACGAATTCTATCCGGCCGTGGCCCTCCAGCCGGCGGCCAGCCCCAGCAACTGCATGCTTATGTATGTGTGCGATTTCAACGGGGATGCCTGGCCCGACATCCTGGTCCTCGGCCGGGTCCACCTGCACGAGGCTTTCTGGTATGAGAACCCGAAAGGTGCGCCGGGGCATTGGCCCAAACACTTCGTCTTCCACCGGATTCAGGGAGAAACGCCGCCGTTTGCCGATTTGTCCGGCGACGGTCGTCCGGAACTGGTTTGCCACTGGGAGAACCGGTTCGGTTGGGTCGGTCCCGACTGGACGAGTCCCACCGCCCCCTGGCAATTCCACCCCGTGACCGAAGAAATCGAGTTCAACCAGTTCTATCACGGCACGGGAGTGGGCGACATCGACGGCGATGGGCTGACCGACCTGGTCGTGGGCAAACGCCGCTGGGCCCACGGTCCCAAGGGCGACATCGAACCGAACGCCGATCCGGTCGTGCATTGGTTCCGGCTCGAACGAACCGACACTGGCGTCGTCTTCCGCCCGCACTTGATCGACCGTGCCAGCGGGGTGGGCGTTCAGATCGTCGCCACGGATGTGACGGGCGACAACAAGCCGGACGTCGTCACGGCGTCGAAACTGGGCACCTTCGTGTTCATCAACGGCCGCTAGTCCGTCCCAAGCTGATTCCGTAGACCCGGACGACGACCAGCGGCGCCATCATCAGCAGCATCTGCAGGGTCGTGACGCCGGCGTACCAGCCGGAATGGTAAAGCAAGGGAACGAAATGGGTGACGATCGCGGAAAGACCGCCGCCAATCGGCGCGACGATCGCAAATACCACCAGACGGAGAACCAGGTTTGATCTGCTGAATGAGACCCAAAGGGCCGTCAACGCTGCCAATGCCTCGCAACACCCACCGGCAAAGAGAATCCCGTAAACGGCGGCCCTAAGCTCAACAGGACGACCGGATCGCAATACGCCACAGAAGAACGCGAAAGCTGCAGTCAGAACCAATAGGTCGCCAATCGACACTTGAGATGTCTTGCCGAAGCGCTTTGGGATGGAACCATCCTGGAGTGCCGTGAGTCCGGCCATACGGAAGATACCAATCGCGACGACAAGACAGGCCATCTGGACCGCAAGTACGACGACCATTTGCCAGATCAAGAACCGGTTCCACTCGAAGAAGAGAAGCCAGACACCCGCCACGATCGCGGCGGCGAGGATGCACCCTGATGCACGCTGGATCCAGTGCAGAATTCCCATGGCGGCCCAAAGCGCCAGCAGGCCAACAAGAGCCGCAAACACAGCAAACACCACCAGGAGTGGAAGAGTCTGCTGATAATACGGTGGGCCGTAAGAGAAGTGCCATCGCAGCATTCCAACGACGAGAACCGCGTAGCCGATCACGATGAGGGCAAGAGCACGTGAAAGGGCCATGGTGGTGTCAGTCGGGTTTTGAGAACACATCCACGCGCTTCGCGAGGTAGCGAGCCAGTGCATCTGAATCCGAGATCCGCAGCAGGACGCTCCATCCCCAGTCAGCAAGCACCAACGGCCATTGGGAGAAAGCTCTGAAGGCGTTCAAAGCGGTTGAAGCATCGGTTGAGGTCCTGGGAGCGAGATCCAGCCATATTGCCGAGACGATTCCGGCATCATCATGTTCTGCGAACAAAGTGACATGGTAATTCGGACCAAAAGCCAGGGTATTGCGAGCCTCGCAATCAAAGTTGTATCCGGTCAGTACACGATCGAACGGCGGCATTCCCGGCTGAATCGCGGACGCGAGTGATTCGCGGTCGATTTGCAGCTCCGAGACCGGATGGGGATTGTCTTTGCGAACGTAGATGTCGGTCCAACCAGCGGCGTCGCGGTGTTCCGCGGCGAACCGGTCGATCTCCGACATTTCGCGGGCGCAGAAGTCCCAGTTGGCTTCGGGAAGAAGCTCAAGCTGGCAGTAGTCGTCTTCATGGAACTCGGTTTCGCGCATCGCTATCTGTTCATTCGCTTTCGGTTGTCGAAGACGTCGAACTGCCTTTCGTGTTTCTATTTCGGAGTCACATCGACTACGCCGGTACCATTTCCCCGTAGGGATGCCGTGAGGGGTTTCTTCAGAGAGCCGAAGTCGATTGCCCCAAGATTGACTTTGCGAACTGAACGGTCGTTGTCGGTGTGATAGTACAGCACGAGGTTCTTCATGTCGTAGGCGCAGGTGTACTGAGTGCCGCTGAATTGCAGGGGGTCCAGGTCCTGGGCCTTGAGTTCTTCCGGGTTGACTTTTTCGATCGCCACATTGAAGTTGTCGAGAATTCTGAATACTTCGCGCACCGTGTCATAGCCGCCGGTCGTGTCGCGGGCGGTCTGGCTGAAGGCAACGGCGCGAATGAAACGGGACGGCGGGGTGATGTCGCCGGGCAGCCCGAGCATGCCGGACCCCGCCCCAATGGGCTTGAGCTCGATCCCGGCGAGGTTGACATCGGGCCACGCCACGGGGCGCATGTTGATGTAGTTGCGGAGGTTCGTCAGGTGCCAATCGTAGGGAGGCGAGTTGGTCATGACGCCTAGAGACGCGTCATAGATATGGAGTTCGCCGTTGACATATTCCACCACGATTTGTTCGCCCGTGGCATCGGCAATGGCCCAGTGCATATCCACGACGCCGCCCACGGAGGGGTGACTGTAGGGCGCCACTTGAATTGACCGGAGCGCTTCGCGTACCTGGGCGACGGTGTCAAAGCGGCTGACGGCCCATTTGGTAAGATCGGCGGCGGTGATGGATTCGGCGGCTTGGGCAGGATCATACGCCGGGTAGCCGGCAGATCCGGGGAAGTAGAGCATGAGAGCGCTCAGGCCCTTTTCGTTCATTGCATCGGCAAGGGTCAGGCCGAGGATGTCGATGCCGACAAATCCGTATTTGGCTTCCCAGGTCGCCCCGGCCTTCTTGTCGGGCATGGGGAGCGACCTGAGCCGGGTATTCCGAGGAACGATATGGAGATTCATATGCAGGTCGAAACTCTCCCATTCCAACGTCCGTCCGGTCACGATGGTTCCGTCCGCTCCTTTTAATGTGATATGGGTACAGGCTTCGGAGGTCGTCAGGATTGTCAGAAATGCCACCAGTGTGAGGAGTATTTTCTTCATCGCAGTGCTCCTATTGTGTTGGGTAAAGTGCCGCACGATTGAGTATCCAGGTCCGTATTTCAGTGTCAAGTCCTCTGCTGGCCTTCGATTCCTGCCGGAAGAACCGCCCCATCTTGCTGGCATTTGCGGTCGGAGGGGGGTAGCATCAGGCCTGATGCACTTGAACAGCCCGTTCAAAAGGTAGGTCGCCGCTTGCCGAGGGGGACCTTGAAGCAGAACATGGCCCGCCAATTCAGGACCCCTCCCATGACTCGCGTCCCACTCGCTCTCGCCCTGCTCACCGTCACCCTCGTGCCGGTCTCGTGCTCGGCAGACGAAGCTTCCGGCCCCACCTCCCTCGACGACCTCCTCTTCATCCATTCGGATGATTTTGGCGGCGAGACGGCCGAGTTCAGCGTCGACGGTCATAGGGCGTTTCTGGTTCGGCCGGCGAAGCCCCGTCAGGACGGCATCAAGCCGTGGATCTGGTATGCCCCCACGTTGGGCAAGAGCGACAAGGGCTGGAACCTGCCCGGGGCGCGGCACGCTCAGGTGGTCAAGCCGCTGTTGGAAGCGGGCTGCTATTTTGCCGGAGTCGACGTGGGAGAGTCCTACGGCAGCCCGGCCGGGAGAGAGACGTTCACCGCCTTCCACCGGCTGCTCGTCGACAAGTTCGGGCTCGACAAGAAGGCCATGCTGTTCCCCGTCAGCCGCGGCGGCTTGATGCACTACAACTGGGCCGCCGAGCACCCGGAGTCCGTACGCTGCATCGGGGCCATCTATCCGGTCTGCAACCTGACCAGCTACCCGCGCCTCGAGCGAGCGGCCAAGACTTACAGCCTGACGCCGGAACAGCTCAAGGAGGAGTTGAGCCGCCACAACCCGGTCGATCGGCTCGAGTCGCTCGCGAAGAACCACGTGCCCCTGTTTCACATTCACGGCGACAGCGACAAGGTGGTGCCCTTGGCGGACAACAGCGGGCTGCTGGCGACTCGCTATCACGAGCTGGGCGGGCAGGTCGAATTGATCGTCGTACCGGGCAAGGGCCACGAGGTGGTGCCCGAACTCTGGGACGATCCACGATTGGCGGAGTTCTTTCGCAAGTGCCTGTCGGCTTTGTAGCCGGGGACCCGGCAAGGCGTCCGCCGAATCGTGGATGAGCACAGGAGACCTACTGTGGCAGAGCCAATCAGGTTGCAAGAGCCCGGGCCACTCGCCAATAGGAACACCAAAGAGTAGGACTTGATGCGACGAAGACGTTTCACACGATTCTCTCTGCGTTCGCTCCTGATCGCGCAGACCGTGATAGCGGTTTTTCTCGCGTGGTTTTGCTATCGCTTGCGCGTTGCCGCCATGCAGCGTGCCTCCGTTGAAGCCATTGAGCATTCTGGCGGTTGGGTTGATTATGACTATGAACTCGCGTGTGAGGACCGCCGGACTCTGCCTCTCAATTGGCATCAGCGGTTGTTAGGCAGAGACTTTCGTGGGCGTGTAATTCGCGCAGGATGGCGAGACGGAGGAACTCTGTCACACAGTGATATCGCGGCCCTCTCTGGCCTTCCTTGCCTTGAGTCTGTCGGCTTTCAGAATATGGATATCTCAGGCTACGATCTATCCGTCTTGGTTGAAGCTGAAGGAATCGAGTCGCTTTGGTTGACCGGAGCAACGGTAAGCAGTGAGGAAATGACGACGGTGAGTCAACTGAAGTGCTTGCGGGCGCTGGATCTGAGCTATGCTCGTCTCGACAATGCAGCGCTTCGGAGTACGCCCGGCATCCTCGAATTGAGGAGTTTGGCGCTGGATTGCTCAAATGTTGACGACGACGGGCTGGACTTTGTCGGGACCTGTCTTCAACTGCGTTCTCTGTCACTTGCTAATACTGCTGTTTCCGACGACGGGCTTCGGTCGCTTCGCTCGCTGACGCAACTGCAGGAGTTGGATCTTTCTGGAACGGCAGTGGGAAACGCTCCCGCCGGTGGGCTCCAGACAATAGCTGCACTACCGCAGCTTAGAATCTTGAATTTGTGCGGTACGTTTGTTGATGACTCGTGCGCCCGTGATATTGGGTCGATGACCAACTTGGAAGTCTTGAACCTCTCCTTCACAGACATAACTGGAGAATCAATCATGCATTTCTCCGGACTTAGAGATTTGGAGTTGCTGCAGGTAGCGGGTACAGATCTAACCGAGAGAGACCTGGAAGTCCTCGCTGAATCGTTGCCGTCGTGCGAGATTTCGTGCGGCGAATAACGCTTGCAAGTCCGCAAGGTCAACTCCGGACATTGGAGGGGCCGGTGGACCCATGCAGCATCGGCCGTGCCAAACCGTCGCCGAATCGTCGATGACCGCAAGAGACCTCTTATGGCAGAGGCGTCCAGGTTGCAGAGAACTGGGCCACCCGGATACATTGGCTACGCATTGAATACCGCTGGTGCAATCCTCAAGAGGGCCATTTGACGCAGGGTTGCCTGAAAGGAGTTAGAGATGGAGACAAGACGCGTTCAATTCGATCGCGAACGCTTTCTCAAAGAGTACACTGAATGGGCAAACGACGAAGAGACTCGCAAATGGCGATTGAAGACCCCCGCTGAGGAAGCGGTGAAACTCGTATCCGACGACGCGATGCCGCTTGATCGTCGAGTCGAGTTGGCAACAAAGCTGGGTTGGATCGGTCCGTTCTTGTGTAGCGAAGGAGCGGTACTCTGCTTCACTGAGCCGCTCGCGGGTTGGAGGCTCATCAAGCGTGGCTGGCTATACCAGTATTGGGACCACCGAATCTCCGCTCGTGCCCGTGATTTCTGGGAGCCAAATGAAGACAGGGAAGACGATTCTTTTGCGCTTGCATCGGAATTGGCCGAGACAGCGGCGATTGGGATGGCCATAGCACGCCCAGAGGCACTTTGGGTCTTGAACGTCATGGAACTGGGTCTTGCTAGCGGAAGAGTTTCGTGGTGGGACACCGACTTCTTCGCGGCATACCTTGTCCGCGTCTATCGGAAGCTCAGGTCTGAAGATGACATCAAGGGTATTCCTCTGGACGCTGCGGATTGGGATCACCCGTTTGACGATCTTATTGACTTCTGGCACGACGAGGAAAAACTCGCGAGTGCTATCCGCACCATGTGCGACTATCACTTGCATTGGAACGGCGAGGACTCGGAAGAACACGACGCGGAATTCAGTGCTCCGTACGCAATGGTCAATCCAATCGAGATCCATGCCCTCGAAGCAGTCCGAAGCGAGTTGGGGCTTTCTATGCCCAAGGTAGAGCACGAGCTCCTCCAGCCGCCTTTCTACCCCCTCCCTGAGTTCGCCAAGAATATCACTACCGAGGAGATTCTCGAGGACGATGATCTGCTCCGACGGATCGTCGAGGTGAATCAGCCGTGGTGCGACGGGTTTGAGGATTGAAACACATTTCACGCCCTGCTGGGCAGCCTCGCCCAGGCCTGGGGCTGGGCGGGCAACTCCGGCCATCGGACGCGCCGGTGAGGCCGTGCAGAATGAGGACAGCTCAACGGCCCGGCGGGCGTTTCGGGATGTCTGGACCGGCGGTCGGCATCTGTCATAATGCGGCAAGCCAAATGAACTTGCGTGATTCCTGAAAGTGCCTTCCCGTTCGGCACTGCTTGTCCACACGCCGGGAGCACGTGTCTCCAAGGATTCAGGGATTCTGCGGCGTGTGGCCGAGCAGTGGCACACGATCTCCTGGAATCGTGCAAGGTCATTTAGGTTTTCCCTCGCCAATGGTCGGAGACAACTGCCATGACGCCCCTGCGAACGTTGCTTGTTCTTGCTTTGCTGATACCGCTGTTCTCGGGGCCGCTCGTGGCGGCTGAGGAGGCCGAATTGGTTCTTGTCGGTGGGCGGGTGATCACCATGGATCAGTCGTGCCCCGCGGCCGAGGCGGTGGCTTGCAGCGGCGGGCGGTTGCTGGCGGTGGGCAGCCGGGAGCAGGTGTCGCAGTACATCGGCGCCAACACAACAATCCTCGACATCCGCGGCAAGACCGCCTACCCGGGCTTCATCGAAGGTCACGGCCATTTTCTCGGCCTCGGCGAGTCGAAGATGATCCTCGACCTCTCGAAGGTGGCTAACTGGGATGAGTTGATTGAGCATGTGCGGCGGGCGGCGGAGGGGCGGCCGACGGGCCAGTGGATTCTCGGGCGGGGCTGGCACCAGGCCAAGTGGAATCCGCCCGTCGAGCCGAACGTTGAAGGCTATCCAATTCATACCGCGTTGAGCCGGGCCGTGCCCAATCACCCGGTACTGCTGACGCACGGCAGCGGGCACATGAGCCTGGCCAATGCCAAGGCGATGGAGCTGGCAGGCATCGGGCCGGAGACGAAGACGCCTTCCGGGGGCGAGATTTTGCGGGACGGAGAGGGGCAGCCGGCTGGGCGAGAAACGATCGCGGGAGGGCGCCTATGCGTGGCGGAGTCTCTTGGATGCCGGAGCGACGATCGTCAACGGCACGGACACACCGGTTGAGGACGTTGATCCGCTGGGCAGCTTCTACGCCGGCGTCACGCGGCGGATGGCCAACGGCAGGCAGTTCTTTCCCGAGCAATGCATGACCCGCGAAGAGGCCCTGCGATCCTACACGGTCGCGCCCGCCTGGGCGGCCTTCGAGGAGGATCTCAAGGGGAGTCTCACGCCCGGCAAGCTGGCCGACATCGTGGTGCTTTCCAATGACCTGCTGACCTGTTCGGAGGAGGAGATTCTGTCGACGCGCGTTGAGTATACGATTGTTGACGGGAAGATCGCGTATAAGTGTTCGGAGTAGGGGCGGAAGTCAACTCCCGGCATCGGACGACATTTGCCGTTTCGCACGTTCCGAAAGGCCGAGGAAACCGAGTGAAATGGAACGCTGCCCGCGTCAACGTTCCTTGGAGTGCGATGGTCCGGCATCGCCTTCTTTGTCTTTCTCGCAAGAGACCTCTTCCTTCCAAAAGCGCCGCGGGTCCGCGTGAGTGTCCCGGTCAGAAGAAGGCGGCGACAGGTCGCACGCACTCCAAGGAGTGCATGTTTCGTCTTTTGCCATTGGACGCGGTTGCGGGATTCTGCATCGGGTTGACATCGTTCGGGCTGGTGCTCCATGCGGTTTGGCAAGGAGTGATGGAGGATCATGATCTGCGGTGGATGAAGCAATCAAGGCTCGCTCATGACGCGGTTCATGGCTCCACGCAACAAACAACCTTCTTGAGATTGGGAAGCCGCCTTTTCAACTCGCGGACGGCTGTCAGCTTGTCAGCGGCCTTTTTCCTGGTCGTGATGAGGATTCCGTCCGGCGTCAAGATCCAATCCAGTTCCGTACCGTCGAGAATCACATCAAGTGCCTCATCAAGGTTCTTTCCCGAGATATTAGCCGTTATGGGAATGTCCTGCCATTCGATCCCCGCGCGACGGACCACCTCTTCATCGACAGGCAGAGGAATGTCATGGTAGTTCATCAAATAGTCGAGTACCGACACTAACGGCTCCTCGATCGTGTTCAGGACCGTCGGCCGGCCTAGTTCGTGCACTGTATGACGACCTGTCGAACTGACGGCAGCGTCATAGATGTAAAGTTCCTCGAGATTCTTGAGAGCTGCCAGTGACTCCACGGCCCTGTCACTCATTGAACAGAGAACATTCAGGTAGCGAAGTTCCTGCAGCGGTTCGAGGTGAGCGAGGTCCGCATCGGTCAATTTGTTGCGACCGAGAATTAGTTCTTTCAGTGAAGTGAGGCCCTGCAAGTGCTCGACGCCTTTGCCGGTCACATAATTGGACGAAATGATCAGTGATTCAATGTCCGGCAGGTCGCGCAGATACGTCAAGTCGTCGTCATTGGGGGATTCGGTGAGCCAGGCGGCGCGGACACGGTCGAAGAAGTCGTCGCCCACGATCGCGCGAAGCCATTTCGGTCCCCACGGCGCCGCCTTTCCGAATCGAGCCGACAGCCCCTCACACTGAAATTGGCTCTCATAGAGAACGCCCCCTCGCTCTCGCAACACGGCCACCGCCTTCTGCTGCCGCCGCGCCCGATCCATCCGCAGGCCGAACCAGACGCCGAAAAGCGTCATCGCAATCAGGACCGAACGGACCGAGAACTGGAACCATCGCCTCCTGGGGCGCCCCGCCGCCTTTTCCCCCGTCGCCATGGCCGATCTCCCGAAGATACCCGGCAATTCCCCCGGGAAGTAGGGTAGCAGGAATGCGAAAATGTGTCCACTTCTTTGTCCATGGCTAGCCTGCCTCGCCGCTTCAATCTCTGAAAGAGTCCTTTGCCATCGTGGTCGCTCGCCAAGAAGGCCTAGCCAATGATGCTCACGAAGACAGGGAGGTATCAGACGACAAAAGGCCAGAATGAGACGGCAAGCGTCTTCGCGCCCCAGCCTCTGCCTTCAACGAATCCGGTGTTCCGAATCGACGGTGAGCTTCCTCACCGGCACAACATGGCGCAGGCCGAGCGTGAGGATCAACCACGCGTGCGCTGTGCAACGCTTTCAGCGTAGAAGGGGAATGTGGGGATTGGCACCCGGGGTGGCGTTTGGCGGCTGCGCCGCCGACACTTACCCCGGGCTACGTTGTGTCGACCGCGTTGCGGTGAAGAGTTGAGTGGCGGCGTTTTGTGGCAGAGCCACCCAGGCTGGGCGGGTTGCTCGATCGACCGAAAGGACCAACGGCTCGTCATTCAGTTCGCTTGTTCAATGACAGCCGGCCAGGATCCTCGCCTGCTGGTAAGAAAGCACTGGCAAGGCCAGTGGCACCCGACCCGTGTGAAGTGGGGCGGTATGGGGGCAAGCGAATGGAGGGCGTTCTCCGGGAGATGCCAAGCCATCAGCGATTCCTTCACTGTCTCGCCGATGGTATCATGGCAGGCAACGGGCAGCGCCCGGTGGGCGGCCCGGCCACAGCACTTGGAAAGGGTGTTCTAATGCAGGACTTGGGGATTGGAAGGGAACGCTTCGCCCGACGCTTCGCCTTTGCGGTCGTGGCGGTCTGTTTTGCCGCGTGCCCGAGCTATGGGGCGTCGGATGCGGAGCGGATTGTCGCGGAGAGCCATTTCTGCGGCGGGCTGATCGTTCAGGTCGGCTGCCGCGATGCCGAGCTCGCCGTCTCCCTGGCCCAGGCTCCCAACGTTCTGATGCAGGGCCTCGTGGCCGACGCCGGTCGGCTTGAAGAGGTTCGCCGCCAGATTCGCACCGCGGGCCAGTATGGACGGGTCTCCGCCACGGCCTGGCAAGGGCCCTGGCTGCCCTACGCCGACGGCATGGTGAACCTGCTCGTGGTGGATTCCGGGGTTGAGCTGGATAGGGCCGAGATCGATCGGGTGCTGGCGCCCCTGGGCACAGCCTGGATTCGCGGCGGGGACGGCCGTCTTACGACCTATCGCAAACCCTGGCCCGAGGACGTCGACCAGTGGTCTCATTCGCGCCACGATGCGACCGGCAACGCCGTGAGCGGCGACCGTCGGGTCGGTCCGCCTCGCTACCTGCAATGGGAAGCGACGCCCCGTTGGAACCACGGCGTGAAGACGAGCAGCATGGTGACCATGCAGGGCCGGATCTTCTATATTCTTGACGACTCGGATTATAGCGTCAGCGCCCGCACGTGGTCGCTCATTGCCCGCGACGCCGCCAACGGCATCCAACTGTGGCGGCACGAACTGCCCAGTTGGGGCGGGGCCCAGGGCGGCAAGAAGGTCGGTCCGGCCCAGATGCACCGCCACCTGGTGGCCGACGAGACGCGGGTTTACGCCACCCTGGGAGAGTTCGCGCCGGTCAGTGTGCTCGACGCCGCCACGGGCGAGCCGATCCGTACGTTGAAGCCGACGGCACGTGCCGAGGAGATCATCCTGTCGGACGGGATCCTCGTGGCGCTAGTCAACCCAAACACGGCGACAGACGTGCGGCGCGGGAACGGCAAGCGGAAGATGCGAGTTGTGGCCATGGAAGCCGACTCGGGAAAACTCCTCTGGCAGCATGCCAGTGAGATGGTGATGCCCATGACGCTGGCCGCGGACGGAGCCCAGGTCGTGTTCCACGACGGCAAGGCGATTGAGAGTCTCGATCTGAGAAGCGGCGAGCCGCGTTGGACGTCGCCTCCCACGGGGCAGAAGATCGACTATTGGGACAAGGCCAATCCGGATAGTCCGGGCGCGGAGAAGTCGACGATCGTCCTGGCACCCCAGTTCGCTCCCACACTGGTCATCTACAACGACGTGGTGGCCTTCGCCGGCGGGCGTCAGCTCAACGTGGTTTCGGCCGCCGACGGGAGCGAGCTTTGGCGGTCCGAATACGCGCCGTCGAATTACTCGGTGCCTGTCGACCTGTTCGGGTTCGGCGACTGCCTTTGGGGGCCCGATCCGAAGATGAACCTCTGGCGTCCCCTGGACGACAATCTCGACTACAACGCCTTCGATCCGCAAACGGGCGAACTGGAGAAGAGCGTTTCGGGCCACTATGGCTTCCGCTTCCAGCACCATCGCTGCCATCAGATGAAGGTGGTGGGCAGCACGGTTCTCGGCGCTCGCGCCGGCATCGAGTTTCTCGACACGGAGAGCGGCGAACTGACGGCCCATCATTGGACGCGGGGAAGCTGTTACTACGGAATCCTGCCCGCCAACGGACGTCTATATACGCCGCCCCACGACTGCGCTTGCTACATCCGCGCCAAGTTGTCCGGGTTTCTGGCCATGAACGCCAATGCGCCCACGCGCACGATTGCGATTCCCGAAGACAGCCGCCTCATCGAAGGCCCGGCCTACGGGGAGACGGGAAAAGAACCGCAAGCAGCGCGAGCCGACGACTGGCCGACCCATCGCCATGACCCGGCAAGGAGCGGGCGAGCGACCTGCCGCCTGGGAGCCGATCTGCTCCTCGGTTGGCGGGCTCAAGCGGGTGGCCGACTCACGGCCCCAGTGATTGCCGATGGTCGCGTCTACGTGGCCTCGACTGACGATCACACCCTTCAGGCGTACGACGCCGCCAAGGGCGAGCTTCTCTGGCAGACGACGCTCGATGCCCGAATCGACTCACCGCCGACGATCTACGAGGGACTGGTTCTGTGCGGGTGCCGCGACGGATCGGTTTGGGCCTTGCGTGCGGAGGATGGAACACTCGTCTGGCGATTTCTCGCGGCGCCGGAAGAGCGGCGGATTGTTTCACGCGGACAACTCGAGTCGGTCTGGCCCGTCAGCGGAAGCGTTCTGGTTGCCAAAGGGCTCGTCTATTTTGCGGCGGGAAGGTCGTCCTACCTGGACGGCGGGATCCGTCTCTACGGGCTGGAGCCCCACACGGGGCGCAAGGTTGTCGATCAGCCGCTCTCCACGCTCGGGGCCGACAGTTCGGAGGTGATGGACGAGCAGGGCGTCGAGGGCTATCTGAACGACATCTTGTCGAGCGACGGTGAGCGGATCTTCATGCGTCACCAGGTTTTCGACCTGGCTGGCCATCCCAAGCCGGAACGAGTTACCCATCTGCACGGACCGGACGGATTCTTGAGCGGGGAGACGACCAATCGGCTGCCGTGGGTCTACGCACCCCTGTTCACGTCGCCTCACCAGGGCGCGTTCTACGACCTGCGCCTCAGTCGCGTCCTCTTTCCGGCGGGGCGTCTGCTGGTGGAAGACTCGGACACGATTTTCGGGTACGGCCAGAACCGCTACGGGCATCTTACGCCCGACCCCGGCGGGCAGTGGGCCCTGTTCGCGGCGGAGAAACAAAGCGACGTGCCGCTGGATCTCACCGCCTTCGAATATCGGAAGGTGGCCGTGAAGGGCCAGTCGTTCGTTCGCTTCCGCTGGTGGAACCAGTTGCCGATCCAGGTGCGGGCCATGGTTCAAACGGACGACGTTCTGTTGGTGGCCGGCCCTCCGGGCAATCCGTCGACGTCGGTGGACGCTCTCGAGGGCAAGACGCCCGCTTCGCTGCTGGCAGTGTCGCCTGTAGATGGCAAGATCCTGGCCGAGATGATGTTGCCGGCCACACCCGTCTGGGACGGTCTGGCCGCGGCGGGCGGCAGCCTGTTCGCCTCGTTGGCCAACGGCGACGTGCTCTGCCTTTGGCCGGCCGATTCGGGAAGGCCGGGCAAGCCGCTCACGCCCCGCACCTGGAACGTGGCCCTTCCGCCTTTGGAGCTTGCTCCCGAGCCGGGCCTGGTCGGACGCTGGCGATTCGATGAAGGGATCGGCATGTTGGCTCGCGACTGTTCGGGACAGGATCACGACGCCGTCGTGTCGGGCGCATGGGGAGAAGACGATCGCGGCCCCTGCCTCGTGGCTGACGGCACGCCCCGCGCGGCGGTCATCACCGATGCGTCCCATCTCCATTTCGGCAACGACGACTTCACCCTGGCCCTGTGGGTCAAGCCCGACGCGTATGACGAACGTCTGCTGGGCAAGGAGGCGTTTCCGGAAAACTGGTGGGTGATCAACGTGCTCAATGACGGTCGGGTGGAACTCGTTCTGGGCGAGGGGCAAGGAAACGGTCGGAGCGTGCGAGCGTCCACGAAGACGGCTTTATCGAAGACCGACTGGAACCACCTGGCCGCCGTGGTCGATCGCCAGGCCGGTGAGGTTCGTTGGTACGTCAACGGCCGGTTGGACAGCCGCCAGGCAATTCCCAAAACGATGACTCGCGGCATCGATGGCGCCGGCCAGGATCTGGCGATTCCCTCCCGGCACAAGCCGCTGCACGGCCGCGTGTCCGACCTCCGCATCTACCGCCGCGCGATCAGCGAGCAGCGGGTCAAGGAATTGTTTGAGGAGAGGGGCGAGTGAGACTGGTAAAAGAGGCTGTAGGCTGGAGGTTTCGGACGCGAGGGCGACTGGTGTGGAAAGCCGATTTCCACTCGCCGAGGCTCCCTGTTTTTCAGTCCTTCAGTCCTTCAGTCTTCAGCCTTGCCTCCTTCGCCGCCATGGCATCGATTTCCGAGAGTTTGAATCGGGTGCTCACGACGGACTGTTTTTCTTCGCCGGGACGATACTTGATGTAGGTCGTGGCGACGAAGGTGCCGTCGGGCAGTCGTTCCAGACCGGGATAGCCACAGTCGCTTCCGGCGTAGCTGTGCAGGAGTTTCACCCGGTACTGGCCGGGCCGGTTCTGAGCGATGTCGTCGTAGGTTCCGATCCAGGCGACGAAATGGCCGTGGGTGGGGCTGGCGGGTGCCATGTCGCGGAAGGGGATCACCAGTCGCCCGTCTGCTGAATAGCAGGGCTGGTGCCGATCGCCGGTCAGGGCTCGGGGAAGTTCGCGGATCTTCGTCCATGTTTTTCCCTCGTCGCGACTGAAGCTCACCAGCGACATGAAGCGGCGACTGTTCTCGCGCATCAGGCAGGCGATTTCGTTGCCGTCGGGCGAGCGGATGAAGGCCGGCTCGCAGGGATGGACACTGGGAAACTCTTCGTTAGCCTCGGCGAGGCACTGTTGCGGGCTCCAGGTCAGCCCGCCGTCGTCTGAGAAACTGAACCACGTGGAGATCTGCCAGTTCCAGCCGCCCAGAAGGCGTCCGTCTTTCAGGCGAATGATGGTGGTGAAGGGCATGACGGTCTTCAGGCCGTTCTTCTTCATGGGGGACCAGGTCCGGCCATCGTCTTCGGAGACGGCCTGACGCATTTCACCGTGTCCTTCGAAGACGAAGAGTCTTGCCTTGCCGTCGGGCCCCGCGAGCCGAAAGAGGGCGGGGCAGTTGTTCGACTGGCGCCAGTTGTCGGGCACGTCGAGGGGCTCGCTCCAGGTGAGGCCGCCGTCGTTGCTCCGGCGCAGGACAGCGCCCGGGCCGCCGTGTCCCAGGGGATAAACGCAGAACATGGTCTTCCCGTCGGGCAAGAGCAGCGTGGTGGGGTGCCCCTTGTATTCGGTGGCGGTGCCCTGGGCGATGACGACCTGTCGGTCCGTTTCTCTGGAAAGGTCGAAGGCGGGGATCGAAAACGCCTTGTTCTTACCGAGGCGGACCTCGGCCGAGATGATGGCCTTCTGCGGAACGCCGGATGCGGAGAATTCGTAGACTCGCATGGTTGCCCGCCACGGCCGCAGGGCGATCGTGCCGAATTCCCCGCGACGGTCCGTGCCCTGCCAGACCGGCTTGCCGTCGATCTGGATGGACAATCGCGAACCTTCACGGATCACCTCCAGTTCGAAGGGCTTGCCCTCCTCGAGATAGTCGGTCCAGCGGCCGGTGGGTTTCTGACGCCCCAAAATGGAGCCCGAGGCGAACGTGCCTTCCTGGGAGGCGCCGTCGAACCCCAGGTTATCGCGCGAGTCGATCATGACCGACGCCGCCGAGCCGGCCACCTTCAACAGTGCCAGTCGAGCACGAATATGAACATCTCCCTTGCCCAGCCCCTTACCGGCGAAGAGGTAGTTGTTCATGCCCGAACATTCCAGGTAGCCCTCGCCCGCCGTCCACTCCTTTCCGACCACGAGGACGTCCTCGGCCTTGCCGCCGGCGACGAAGGTCAGCCGGTTTGAGGCTTTCTCAGTCGCCAGCGCCGAGTGAGCAGCAAAAAGGACTAGCGTCAGGCCAATCAGAACGGTGCGGAGTTGCTTCGTCATTGCGGGGTTTGCCTCTTTGTCTCGAATGCTTGGGGGCTACGGGATGGGGCAAGGCGGGCTGATGGCAGGGAGCCGCTCGGTGGCTTGGAATGCCAAGTGTAGTTGGTGGAGAGGGGGCCATCAACGAGAAGGGAGGCCGAGAGAGGTGGGGCCAAAAGAAAACGGCTCACGTCGGTGGGACGCAAGCCGTCTTGTTGGCAAGTGCGGGAAAGAGGATTTGAACCTCCACGGACAATTATGTCCACTAGGCCCTCAACCTAGCGCGTCTGCCAATTCCGCCATTCCCGCAGCGTTTTCGCGTTCCGTGACTGGGGCATATCTCCGAGGGGTACCTCGGTGAGCCGGTTCCCGAGAGGGGGCTCATCCATACCACGAAACGCGTAGCAGAAACCTCCAATTTAGTCGTTTTCTCGTGGCCGTCAACCGCCTGTGCGCTTGATTACCAGGATCGTCTGGTCCCCCTGCTTTTTCGAGGGCTGGTGACGACCGAGCAGTTCGGTGGCGATCTGGACCATGGTGGTCGCGGAAGCGTCCTGGTGCCTGGCCAGGACATCGGCCAGCCCGGTCTCTCCAAGGCCCACGCCTTGGGAGTCCCGGGCCCTTCGTATCCCCTCGTTGAAGATGACGAGCGAATTGCCCGGCGTGAGCAGGCAGATCTCTTCGGAGTAGGAGCTCTCGGGGCTCTCGCCGAGTTGAGAACTTGGTTCGGTGAGCGATTCGTACGCTCCGGCTGCCAGACGCAGGATCGAGGGGTTTCCTGCGCGGGAGTAGCGAACCGTTCCCGTTGCGGTTTCCACAAGCCCGTAGAACATCTGGGCGAATTGGTCTCCCGAAGCGCCGGTCCACAGGGTCAGGTTGACGGCCTTGAGCAGGGCGTCGGCACTGCGATGGTACTGCCCGTGTGCCCGGGTCGCTGCCTTGACGGTGTTGGCGGCAAAGGCGGCCTCCATCCCGCGGGAGGCAACATCCGCGATGCTGACCGCAAACAGGCCGTTGGGCAGAGAGAACCAATCGAAGAAGTTGCCGCCTACCGCCCCGGTCTGATCGGTCCAGCCGGCCACGTCCCAGCCGTCCAGTAAGGGAGCCACCGACGGGAGTTGATTTCGCTGCATCCGCTGCAAGGCCGAGATGTCCCGCTTCCACTGGGCGTTGTCGGCGTCGGCGTGGAGGAGGTTTTCCCGTTCGAGGTCGGAGGCCAGGCGACCCGCGATCACCTCGATCAGATTGGTTTCGCGATCCGTGAAGTTTCGGGGCTCATTGGAAAAGACCCACAAGGTGCCCAAAATCGTTGTTGGCGTGCAGACCGGCACGCACACAGCGGCGGGGAAGTCCTCCGGAGGGTTCCAATGGGTCTGGCGGTCCAGATCGGAGAGCACAACGGCATGGCCGAGCATGGCTTCCAGGTCGGCCAAAGCGCCCTGCAGGGGGCGTGCCGGTTCGGCAAGCCGCTCGCGAGGCATGCCATGACTGGATCGCAACTTGAGGCTGGTTGTGGCGTCGTCGAGCAGGTAAAGGCCTGCCGCTGGACATCCCACCGACTCGGCCCCGCTTCTCAGCACCGACTGGAGGCGGATTGCCAGATGTTCGGTGTCCTGCAATGGGGCGACGACGGGAACGGAAGCGGCCAACTCGGCCTCTCGAAGCCAGAGGGCGTGGTGGGTTCCGAGAAGCTCGGCCAACATGCCCGCCAGAGCCGAACCCAATTGCCGAATCTCGGTGGGAGGATCCACGCTTTCATCAAGGAGGGCGGGGGAACCGACCTTGGAGAGCCTGAGGTGTCCCGGAGGCATTCCGCGTCCCGGGGTAACCGGGGTGGACCACGTCAGGCCGGTCGGCTCTGTGTCCGCGGCATCGGATTCGTATCGGAGGGACCAACCAGTCAATCCCTGAAAAGCGCGTTGCACCGCAGGCATGCTGCCCACAAGGAACGATTCGCTTCGGTTCTTCTGACTGGCTTCCTCACGGAAGATACGCAAGTGATTCGTTGATGGTTTACCCACGAGAGATCCAGTTGCATCAAGTGGTCGTCTAACCTACCCCCCTCCATGGCCGGGTCGTGCGACTCAGCGTCGCCACAGTCAGGCCTGCCCAGCCTCTGCCAATGCTGCCGCGGCACGAAAGCTTCCTCTCTTGCGTAGGCAACGCCTCTTCCCTGAGTGGTTTTTCTTACATCGGAACCGAGGGACGCTGGTCGTGAGAGTTTTGGGAAACCAGGGCAGGTGCGCCGAAATGGCAAGAAATGAACAATAGGGCGTCCATGACGGCGGCCTAACCGCCATCCACGGTTAAACCCTACAGTTCGGCTCAAGATGCACGTCTCTCCCTGTTCAGGCGAGGATGTGCTTGCTCCGGTTGCCAGGAATATCCCGGACATATCGTGGGATTGCATAGCCCGGAAGGCGGGACCGAAGCTGTTCGACCAGTTTGCAACCTTCCTGCTGGGCGACTTCGAAATGGGCCGCTCCGGCAACTCGGTCGAGTTGGTGCAGATAATAGGGCATAACTCGGAGGGCGACGAGACGTTCGAACAGGGCTTCCAACACGTCGGCGTTGTCGTTCACTCCCCGAAGAAGGACGGTTTGGCTGAGCACGGGGATGCCGGCGTCGACGAGTCGTCCGATCGCGACGGCGACGGCGTCGTCGATTTCGTTCGGATGGTTGATGTGGATCACCATCACGACGGTCAGCCGGGTCCGGCCGCACCATGCCAGGAGTTCGTCTGTTATTCGCTGGGGGATGACCACGGGCATGCGGGAGTGCAGCCGCAGCCTTTGAAGGTGCTTGATCTCGGAGAGTTGGTCTGCCAGTTCGGCGAGGGCTCGGTCGTCCAGGACGAGGGGGTCGCCGCCGCTCAAGATGGCCTCGTGAATGGACTGGTCCTGTCTCAAGAGGTCGAGCACGTCCGCGAAGCGTCCTGCGTTACACTCCACAGAGGGGGTCGGGTGATGGCGACGGAAGCAGAACCGGCAATGGACGCCACATCGACCAGTTGCTACGATGAGGGATCGGCCTCGGTACTTGGAGAGTAAGCCGGGGACGGGCGAGGCGGCGGCCTCCGAAAGCGGGTCGCACACGAACCCTTCCACCTGCGGTAACTCCGCGGCGCTGGGCAGGATCTGGCGAAGGAGGGGATCCTCCGGATCGCTGTGTCGGATGCGCTTGAGATAGGAGCGAGGTACGACCACTGCGAAGGGTTCCGCGGCGCGGCGTGCCTGTTCGGCCAGCGACGCCGGCAGATGGAGCAGGCGGCAGAGTTCGTCCGGGCTTGTGACCGCGTCGGCCAGTATCGCTTGCCACTCACTTGGGGGCACCCTGGTCCGAGGTTCCAGTTGATTTGAGAAGGTCGTCATCCGGAAGGTTGGCCGCCTGAAGAAGAGATACCCTTAAGCGAGCGGGACGTTCGCTCAAGCAAACCATCGTATCACACCCCCACCGCTGCAAGAAGCGATATCATGCGGTTACTTTCCAGTCGAGGACGAAGAACGTGGCTTCTTACAACACGAGTGACTTTCGCAAGGGATTGAAGGTCCAGATGGACGGCGATCCCTACCTGATGATCGAGTGCAATTTCGTCAAGCCGGGCAAGGGGCAGGCGCTTTACAAGTGCAAACTGCGCAACCTGATCCGCAACACGGTGATCGATCGCACCTACAAGAGCGGTGATTCGATCGAAGCGGCCGACATCAGCGAAATCGAAGCCCAGTATCTTTACCGCCAGGGCGACACCTTCGTCTTCATGGACAACGAGTCCTTCGAGCAATATGAGTTGTCGCTGGACACGGTGGACGACGCGTGGAAGTACCTGAAAGAGGGCATGAACTGCAGCATGCTGCTGTTCAACGACAACCCGATCGGGGTCACGCCTCCCAACCATGTGGTGTTGCAGATCGAGTACTGCGAGCCGGCCGTCCGGGGAAACACGGCGACGAACGTCACCAAGCCGGCCAAGTTGGAAACGGGCGCCGAGTTGATCGTCCCCAACTTCGTGGAAACGGGTGAGATGGTCAAAATCGACACGCGCACCGGCGAATACATCGAACGCGTGAAAGAGTAGTGAACCGCGAGGATTTTCATCCCACGGCCGACTGGCCGGCCTTGCGCCGGCGGGCCCAGTTGCTCCGCCAAGTCCGCGCGTTCTTTGACAAGCGCGGCTTCCTGGAGGTGGACACGCCCCTACTGTCGGCCGACACGGTCATCGATCGGCACCTGGACCCGTTTGCGGTCCAGGTGGGAGGTGCGCCGGATCCGGTCCGCTGGCTCCAAACGTCTCCCGAGTTCGCCATGAAACGGCTGCTCGCCGCGGGGGCCCAGGCGATCTACCAGGTGGCCAAGGCCTTTCGCCGGGAAGAACGCGGTCCCCTCCACAATCCGGAATTCACGATCGTGGAGTGGTATCGCACGGGCGACGGGCTGGCCGAGGGCATGGACCTGCTGGATGAACTGAGCCAGGCTCTGCTCGGTCGAGGTCCGGCCCGGCGGCTCAGCTATCGAGACGCATTCTTGCAGTACGCGGGGGTGGACCCCTTTGCGGCTCCCATCTCGGCCCTGCGCGAGGCGGCTTCTCAGGGCGGCGATCCGCCGGAGAGCATGGGCAACGATCGCGACGGCTGGCTCGACCTGGTTCTCGTTCAGCGGGTGCAGCCTCATTTGGGGCAGGATCAACCCGCGATTCTCTACGACTATCCCGCCTCGCAGGCGGCCCTGGCCCGGGTTCGCCAGGAAGACCCGCCCGTGGCGGAACGTTTTGAACTGTTTGTGTCCGGGATCGAGCTGGCGAACGGATACCACGAACTGATCGACCCGGAAACGCTCCGCCGGCGAAACGCGGCGACCAATGCGGCTCGGGTCGAAGACGGCAAGGGCGCTTTGCCCGAGGAAAGCCGCCTGCTCGCGGCGATGGACGCGGGGCTGCCCCCGGCGGCCGGGGTGGCGTTGGGGTTCGATCGTCTCGTCATGCTGGCCCTGCGAACCGAGCGTCTCGATCAGGTGATCGCGTTTCCGTTTGAGCGGGCGTAGCGGGGTGTTTCGCAGGGTGGCAGCGATGATTTTCCGCTTTGGGCTTTCCACTCGTTGACGCGCATTCGGAGAATCGTCGGTGTCGCGAAGCAACCAGAGGAAGTCGTTGCGTATTTCCTCTTGCGGCTGCGCCGCCCTGACGATTTTCCGACTCTGTCAACCGGAATGGTCAGCGGGATTCGGAAAATCATCAGGGGCACCCATCTTCTTGAGCGTCCCACCGACACAAGAAGCCGGGCTACATTGGTTACTCAATAGATTGGGTAGGCTGGGGTGAGGTGGTTGGGTCAAGAGCCCGGCTTCCTCCTGTCGCTATGGAATCACCGGCAGCAGGATGTGCGACGCGTGCTGGGTGCTGTGGTGCACGGTCTGTGACGCCTTGGCCAGTTCGGCGTCGGCGCCGAAGGGGTGGCCCGTGTTTGGGTTGCGATCGAATCGGGGGAAGTTGCTGCTGGAGATCTCGACGCGGATCTTGTGGCCGGGTAGGAAGGCGTTGCTGGTCACCCACAGTTCGATCTCGTAGCGATAGACCTTTTCCGGCTCGATCAGTGTCGGCGTGTCGGCCGATTCGCGATAGCGGGCGCGGATGATCCCGTCGCACAGGTTGATGATGCGGCCGTCCGGATGAACGTCGACCAGCTTGGCCGTCCAGTCGGTGTCCTTGGCGCTCGTGGCCGCGTAGAGAACGACCTTGACCGGGCCGGTTACCTCCAGTTCGCTCGTCAGCGGTTCGCTTGTGAAGACGAGCACGTCCTCGCGCTCTTCGGCCTTCGTCTGGTCGTGGGGGCCCGTCGGGCAACGTCCCAGGTTGCAGCCGCCCAGGGTGGGCACGGGATTGTCCGGATCGTAGACATAATGATCGGCCGGCTCCTCACCGGGTTTCGTCATGTTCAGCCCGCCGTCGCCGTCGAGGGTGTTGGCCGAGCCGCCGCTGTGGAAGTAATAAGGTGTGTACTGGGTTCGGGCCAGGGGCCACTCCTGCTCATCACGCCACTCGTTTCGGCCCATGACGAAGATCCGCAGCGGAGGCCAAGCGTCGACGCCGTTCTCCTTGCCCTTGAGCCAGTGGTCGAACCAGTCGGCCTGAATCTTGTTGCGATCGATCACGGACCCCTTGCCGTAGTCCATGCTCCCGACTTTGCCGTCGCGGCTGATGCCGTGAACCCAGGGGCCCATGAGCACATGGACGTCCTTCCTTTCGCCTTCCGACGCCTTCTTCACGTCGTTGACGTGCTCAAGGGCGCTGTTAGCGAAGATGTCGTACCAGCCGCCCGTCACATAGATGGGCGAGTGGATGTCCTTCTCGCGCCCCCGAATGCTGCCCTGGGCCCAGTAGCTATCGAAGTGGGGATGGGCCACCCAATCGCGCAGGTATTGCTCCTTGCCGCCAATGGCCGTATCCCAGGTGGAGAGGGGCAAGTTGAGAAAGGCCTTGTCCCAGGCCGCTTGATTCCAGGTGCGGACTTCGCTGCGGCCGGAGACGCCGGAGCCCCAGCCCATCATGAGCGAAAGCTGGAAGGCCCCGCCCACGTAGGCCACGTCGCCGTAGGGGTCGACGAGGGGAACGACGGGCGCCATGGCCTTGAGGTAGTCGCCCGCTCCCGGCGCGGCAATCCATTGGGTGAAGCCCACGTAGGACCCACCGGCCGTGCCGATCGTACCGTTGGACCAGGGCTGTTCGAGGACCCAGCGGTGGGTGTCCTTACCGTCCCGCCGCTCGTTGATGAAGGGAGTCCACTCGCCTTCCGAGGTGCCCTTGCCGCGGCAGTCCTGGCTGATGTAGACGTAGCCCCGGGCGGCGTAGAAATGGCCCTGGCCGCCCTTGGTTCCACCTTTTCCGTAGGGAGTGCGGACGAGAATCGTGGGAAACTTGCCCTCAGCCTTCGGTAGGAAGATGTTGGCGGCGAGGTTCGTCCCGTCCGACATGGGGATTTTGGCCTCGGCCTGAACCTCCACCTCGTAGAGGGCGTCCTTGGCGATCGACGGGGCGGTGAGGACGAGACATCCGACGATTGCCAGAAGACATCGCAGGTTTTGCATCGATGCTTGTTTCATAGTTTTGTGTTTCATAGTTTTGTGTTTCGCAGGGGTGATTGAGCGGGGTGAGGATAGCGGTGCAAGCGTGTGTCGGCTCAGTCAAGTCACTGGGCCCCCGATGGTCGATGAGCTGCACATATTGCGCATTCACACGAGGCAGTCGTGAAGTGCCGGACCCCAACGGCGACTCGGTGCCGCCGGTCGGCGCGTTGGAATATCTTGTCAAAAAGCTCTCGTTCTTCGTTCTCAAGATAGCGACGTAGCGCGTATGCGCACAGGTCCGCGATTTGGACCATGCCGGTAAGCTGACTGTCGACGAAGAGTGGTGTCTCGATGATGTTCTCGATCGATGTCCAGAAGGTGCCCACTCGGTGAAATGACTTCATCAACTCGGTATGTTTCTTGGCAACCGTCTCGTTGTTGTCGTGAATGACGACGCCAAGTCTCCTTGCCGAATCAGTTGACATTGCTTGCAGGTATTGCTCATATCTGGACACGACCTGCTCGAAGGCCTGTTCGTCTATCGATCTCTCGTTACGGTTTGGGTCGAAATGAACCTTGTCGATGCACTCAGCGAAGAGTCGTGCGAAGCCCCAGTTTGACACGCATTGCGCAACGTCCAAGACGAATTGGCGTCTTTCGTCCAGATTGAGATGAATGTAGTCTGCCGTGTGGCGATAGCTCTTTTTCGTTTGCCTGTAGTTCTTCGGGATCGACTGATTCTGAAGCCGCAAGAGCTCGAGCTTGCGTAGACGTTCTACTTCGCTTCGCCGCTGCGTTCGAGATAGGCGATCGAAATTCGGCACCCTGACCTGCTCAAGATACTTCCGCAAGAGCCACGCTGTGTGGAGTTCTGCATTTCCCAGATCGTAACGGTTCTTGATGATCTGCAACTCGCGGTCACAGTCCTTCCAGTGCCAGATGGGTACGCAGATGCCGGCCAAGACGAAGTGAGAGGTGTTGCCGGGAATGGCAGATGTTCCGGATTCGTCCATGTAGCACAGATACACAAGACCGGTCCCCCTGCAAAGCGCAAAAAAAAGCGACTGGGCTTTTGGGGAGATTCTCCCCAAGACGAGACGCTTGGCGACTCATCCCAGACGCATATGAATTATCGGTTCCTTAGGCTCAATTTTCAAGTGGAGACCCCGCCCAAAATCCAGTTTCTCCTGACCGTTCTTGCTGCCCCTCTTGCGGGGGAAGCAACAGAAAGTCCCACGGGCATGAACCGTCTCCATAGACCCCTTACATCTCCTTGAACATCCCCAACAACGTATTGACGATCTTTGTTGAGGCCTGCACTTCCACCTTGTTCGTGCCGAGCCAGGTTTCATAGCCGCCCAGTTCGTGTTGTTCGGGCGTGGGCAGGTAGCCGTAGCCGCCGTTGGCCAGCTCCATGGTGAAGCTGGGTTTGAAGGGATTGCGGGCTTTCAGTTCCAACCCGATCTCCGAGAAGACCTCGAACGGAATGGCCGATATTCCCACGTCGCCAATCCGCACGGCCTGGAGAAGGACCGAGACCGTGTCGGGCGATTCCAACTGCTGCATGGCCCGATGGGCATAGGTTCGCTCGTGGGGGAACTGGTCCTTGCGATCGGGGTCGGCCAGGACCATCTTGACGTGCTCCAGTTGGGCCGGCGTGGGCTTGCGGACGCCCAGTTCCAATTCGCGCTGACGCATGTCCAGCTTCGCCCAGTCGTGCCAGGCGAGCGTCTTGTACTGGCCGATCACGGCCTGGGCGCACTCGTCGGCCACCACGCGGATCTGCTCGTAGAGGGCCCGCTTGGGACGGGGTTGGCTGAAGTCGATGTTGTTGATGTTGCCGCTCGTGCCGTTGCTCATGGCGGCCACGAAGGGCGGATCGAGGCGATCGGCCGAGAGAAGTTCCTGGATCCGATCGGCGAAGACCGCGAAGTAGTCGGCCGAGATCCAACTGCGTCCCGTCGCACCCACGTAATGGAGCGAGTAGTTGGCCAACAGACCGATGGGCCGGCCTTCCTTTGTTTCGAAGGCCAGGAAAGCGATCTGCGGATCGATCGGGCCGGCCGGCTTCAAGAGGTCCGGTCGATTGCCCGGGTTCATCTTGGCCTGGTCCGGTTCGCCGAAGGGGTTGAACAGCTTTGCGCCGGGATTCAACAGCCAGCGCCGATTATGGACCTGCGCCGGCACATCCACCGTGCCCCAGGCAACCCGAGCCGGTTGGAGGTTGTTGATCGCGCAGCGCACGCCGTCGGCAATCCGGTGGATCACGAACTGCTGGTACTCGGTGAATTCCTCCTCCGGTTTCAGCGGATTGGGCCAGCGGGCACTGACGGACGAATGGGTGTGGGTGCAGGAAATCAGGATCCGGTTTGCGGGAATGCCCGTCGCTTCTTCCACCTGCCGCTTGGCCTCGTCCAACACCTCGCGACTGATATAGATGCTGTCGACCACGACCAGGACAAGTCGCGTGCCACCGTCGTCGAGGACGAAGCAGCGGGTGTGCAACTCGTCGTGCACGTAGGTGGCAGGCGGCGGCGTGCCGAAATTGCCGACCAGGCCGCCTCCGAGCCAGGGCGTGATGTTGCTGGTGGCAACCCCGACCTGAAAGACCTTCTCGGCGGTGGATTCGGCCGCGGACGAGGTTGCGGCGAAGACGCCGACTGCCAGTAATGCGAGAAACGCGGAGCGATACATGGTTCTCTCCCCTCGGGTTAACGCGATGTGACTGGTGGTTGCACACACGTCTGCACCGACGTTACATCGATCAGCAGACGCGTGCCGGGGAAATCATTGTAACGAGGGTAACCCTCGCCGAGAAAGACCCACGTGGCTTCCGGCCTGTGAGTCACTTTCACAAAGGGCCCTTCACCGACACGGGCCCGGGTGACCGTGCCGGACGTTTCGAGGGAAACGCTCGTCCAACCGTCTGGCTGCACTTCTCCGCACTCGATCTTCTGATTTCCGGAGGTCAGGAGCACCTTCTTGCCCTCGAGAGCCAATCGTGCCGGTTCGTTGAAGTCGCCAACGGTGCAGAGCGTCTGACCGTCGCCCTGTTCCGGGCGAAATCGAAATTGCATCAACACCCGGTCGCCTTGCTGCCGGTGGTTTTCGTCGAGATCCACGCCGACCGAGCCGTGATCGCGGATCCGCAGCACCTTCCGCCCGCCGAGGGTGATCACCTCGCTGCCACCGCGGGGCTTGTTCTCGGGCAGGACGAAATCCCGCTCGAAGGCCGCCTCATCGGCCGGATCCGTCCACATGAGCGGCTTGGCAGTGGGACTCGCTTCGGCTTTGATAAGTGGCCGACCGAGTTCCTCGGCAAACTGGTTGTAGAGCCAGGCGTGGTGGGATTCGTCAAGCACGGGACCGGCATACAGGGCTGCGAAACGCAGATCTCCTCGCCATCCCGGCACGCTGCTGTTGGGAAGGCTCTTGGCCCCCAGGTGCGGCACGGCGCCCTTGAGCGGGCGTGGAACCGGAGCCTCGAAACGAACCGTATCCTTCCGGCCGTCCACATGGAAAACGGCCTCGCCCGTGCGGTTGTCGGCCGTGACGCCCACATAATGCCACTCGCCCTGCGGCGACAAAGGCAGGCTGGGACCGAACACGTGGGGCTTGGTTTGCATACACACGGCCGGAAAACGCCGCCGCTCGCCGCCGACACCTTCAAGGTTTTTCGACTGGATCATCACGTTGAATCCGCCGCGACTGCCGCGGGTGTCCAGGATCATCCCCGTGCCACGGTCGCGAATCCAGGCCGCGAAGGAGTATCCGTCCTTGCCCGGGTCTACGTTTTCCTTCGCGGCCACGTGCTGGCCGCCGTCGAAGGCCAGCCAGGTCGCCTCTCGCTCGGGCCGGGGTGGGCGGGGCACGTCGTTCATTCGCGGGAAAAGGTAATAGCGGTCCGGCTTCGGCAGGGGCGAAATCAGGGCCACACAGATCGAGCGTGAATCGGGCTCGCTCGTCGTGTAGCTCACGGCCAGCGTGTCGCCTCGACGCCACATCTGGGGATAGCAGGTTCGCGGCTGACGGGCCGAAAAACCGTTGCCCGGGGCGAAGTCGAACCCGGCGCCTCGGGTGAAGAACAGGGCCAGGTTGCTTCGGGCATCGGCCCAGGAATACTCGCCGCCCGGGGCGTCGTTGTGAACCATCACGTAGCGCCGGCCCGTGAAGTCGTCGTGCGCTCCGGCCGGCCCCCACACGCCGCGACCGCCGAGGGGCGCCACGTGCATCCGCGAGCAGATACTTTCCAGGGGCACGTAGCGGTGGGGGCTCCATGTTTCGCCGCGGTCGTGGCTGATCGACCAGAGGAGGAACTGGCCCGACATGGGATTGCCCTGGCCAAGTGAGCGGTTCGTATTGTTTCGCGCGAACATCATCACCGAACCGTCGGGCTGCTCCCATACGGTGGGCTCCCACTGAATCCAACGAGCCTCGGGGGTGACGCAGCCCTTGGAGAGATGCCACGTCTCGCCCAGATCGTCCGTGTAGATGACGGCGTTGCGTTTCTCAACGCCCCACCAGCCGGTCACGTTCTCCGGTGCTTCTTCGCACGCCGGTCCGATCATGCGAAGTGTTACCGGGGCGAGCACCCGGCCGCAACGAAGGCGATAGAGATTCTGAGTCGTGTTGATATACCACTGTTTTCCGTCAACGGTTGGACGGATGTCGCCGTCCCACAGCAGCCGCCGGTTAACCCACTTTCCGTCGGAGTGTTTCAGCCGCGAGAAGTACAGCCCGCGCAGATCTTCGCCCTTCGTGCCGTCGGATCGTTTGGCATCGTGGACGCTGCCCCCCTGGTTCCACAACACCCACAGCTGCCCGTCGACCACGCCCAGGTTCGGTTGCCACTGGTGGCCTTTCCCTTCCGGATAGAGGACCGGGTTCTCGCAGAGTTCGGCATTGGAGAAGATGCGTTGGATGGGTGTCCACTTCCGGCCATCGCGGCTTGTGCTGAACACCATCCGCTGGCCCGGCACATGCTCGCCCACCGGCACGTGGCTTCCCCAGAAGCAGAACCAGCGGTCCTGAAACCAGGCGATCGTGGAGCAGTGGTTGTATTTGTGCAGGTGGGTTCGCGCGTCGATCACCGCATGACGAGTGATCGCCGGCAGGTAGACCTCGTAGGAACGCCACGATTGGGGCTCATTGCAGAAAACGGGAGTGATCAGGACGACGGTCAGGACGCACAGTAATATGGCAAGGCTTCGATATTGCATGGTGGATGTTGCTTCTTCTCCCTCCCCAGTGAACGCAGCGAGACAGACAGAAAGGAGAAGGAGGAACACTGATCGACGCTGATCAACACTAATCTTGGTTGAAAGTCACGGTTGATGACGAGAATGTCTTGCCGAGGCGGACTGAGCTTGCAAGGCCTTATGAAGGTAATATGTGGATAGGTGTTCCCACTTACTCTTATCAGTGTTGATTAGCGGAGATTAGCGTTCTTTCTTCCTCCTTCCTGATCTTCCTCGGAATCATGTCATGGATGACGATGCCCGTTGTGCTGTAATTGGAAACCGGTGACGCTTCCGCCCCCTCCCTAACCCTCCCCCTTACTCGCTGCGCTCGCTGGGGAGGGAATACTCGTTGGGAAGGGAATTTGTTGGTCTCAGTCTAAACGCTCGCTTCTTGCCTTCGCAACAATCTATAATGGCCCTGCGCGAGATTTGTAACTCTCTTTTCACGATTTTGCTGCGAGTACCGAATCATGCACGTTTTGCGATGTCTGGCCGTGCTTCTAGGGACATGCTTGCTCACTAGCGGCGAGATGGCTGACGAATCGCCGACACCGTTCGCCCGCGACGGGCTGATCCTCAATTGGGAAGTATCTTCAAAGACGTTGGAAGCCGGGAATCTCCTCGACGACAGCGTCTCGGCAAACGTGGGACAACTGCGAGGTGGTGCGAAACTCGAAGACGGGCCGGCCCGACTGGAACTGGCGGCGGACGGCGCGGCTTTTGGCGACAGGCCCATGCGTCCTGAGCGGATCACGGTGGAGGCCCTGTTCCGGGTCGATCGCATCCGCGGCCCGCTGCAGCTTATCGTGACCACCCATCCGCCCGATGTCCGCAAGGCAGGCAGGATCGATCCCGGCAATCCTCGCCAGTGGTTTCTTCAGGTCCGCGGCGAACCGCCCCAACAAGACGGCTACCTGGGATTTCTCGAATTCGGGATCTTTGGAGAAGATCAGCGTTGGCATTCGGTGATGTCGGAAACGAGGGTCACCAAGGGGTGGCATCACGCGATTGGCACCTTCGACGGCAAATGCGTGCGACTATTCCTCGACGGCCGCGAACAGGCACGAACCCGCTCGGGTCGATCGTGCACCTATGAAGGCAACATTAACAGCCCGCCCGACTCGGTCATCAATCTGCCGGCCGTGGGCACGAATTCTCACAGGAATCCCAACGGGCTGGAAGGCGCCGTCGCCCTGGCGCGACTCTACGATCGTGCCTTGAGCGACGACCAGATCGAGCTGAACATCCGCTACGCACGCTCGGTCATGCCCCCACTGGCCAAGCAAACGCCGCGGTCCCGGCCGGTCAAGCCGCCCTTCAAGGTTGTCTTCAGCAACGATTTCACGAACACGGGCGTTACCGCCCCCTGGCACAAGAAGGGCGAACCATTCCGGCCGGAGCACCTGCGAGCCACAGTGCGTGAAGTTCCGGGTGTCGACGTTCACATGCTCCAGCCGGCCCACTGCGCTGTGCCCTGGTGGCCCACGAAGATCTACACAATTGCCGAACATCATGACTGGTGGGCGAAGCACTACGGTCTCGATCCGAAAACGCTCCGTTTCCCGGGCACTCACCAGTACCTGCTCGACGGCGGCGACCCGTTTCTCGACTTCCTCGACGAATGCCGCCAGCAGAAGCAGACGGCCTTCATTTCCATGCGGCTCAACGACACGCACTTCCACCGCTTTGCCGACATGCCCGGCAACCGCCAGGGCATCCACGCCATCAGCCGGTTCTACGCGGAGCATCCCGAGTGGCGGATCGGCGATGCCGGCACGGGCCTTAATTGGGCTGTCCCCGAGGTCCGCCAGCGGATGTTCTCGTTGATCCGGGAGATCTGCGAGAACTACGACCTGGGCGGGCTCGAACTCGACTTCATGCGGTTCCCCTTCTTCTTCAAAGATGACATGCCGATTGATCGCCGCATCGAGATCATCACCCAGTTCGTAACCGACGTGCGGGCGCTCCTGGATCGGACGGAGCGAGACGGGCGTCACCGCTGGCTCTGCGCCCGGGTGCCGTGCAAGTTGGACATGCAGCCTGAGGTCGGTATCGACCTGCCTTCGATGGTGGACGCGGGCCTGGAAATGGTCAATCTCTCGCCGACCTACTTCACGTTCCAGGACCACGACCTGGCCCAGGTTCGCCGCCTTGTGCCCGACGTGGCTCTCTACCTGGAAATGTGCCACACCACGATGAACGGCGCCCGGCTGACCACGACCGGTGGCGACAATTTCCTCTTCATGCGAACCACCGACGAGCAGTTCTACACGACAGCCCATGTAGCCTACCGTCGCGGCGCCGACGGCATGAGCCTCTTCAACTTCGTCTACTACCGCGAGCACGGTTCGCCCGGACGAGGCCCATTCAACGAGCCGCCTTTCCATGTCCTCACACACCTGGGCGATCCCGATTGGCTCGCCCGGCAGCCTCAGTGGTACTTCCTCGCCGAGAACTGGTTCACCAAGCTCGAAGGCCAACTCCCGATCCGCTTCGAAAAAGGGGACGCGCGGACCTTCGAACTCGACATGGCGCCCACCGAGTACCAGAAACAGGAGGGCATTTTCCGGCTCATGGCCGCCGAGGACATTACTGACCGGCAATGGATGGTGAAGATCAACGGCACCACCCTGGAAGCGACGGACTACGTCCACAAGCCGCTCGATCATCCCTACGAGTCGGGCCTGGGAGAACCGGCCGAATACGCCTGTTTCAAGTGCCCCCGCCGACTCGTTCGCGACGGCGTGAACAAGATCGCCCTGATTTTGGAGGACGGCAAGCCGGCTACGGTTCGCTATTGGGACCTGGTGCTGCCGTAGGGAGTTGTGTGATCGCGAGTCAGTGGCCAGGCATGGCGTGTGGATTGGAGAGTTTTGCGGCGCATCAGGGTTCCGTGCGGCGCCCGGGACCTACTGGGGTTTAAGAAACTACGGCGGCGAGGCTGTTGATGAGGTTGGATTGCAGGCGGCTCCACCGTTTTCCGCCGGCGCGAGGCCATTTCTGGTTGACTTCCAGTTCGATCCCCAAATAGCGTCTCGAATCGAAACACTTCCTCAAATGGCTCGTCAGGCCGTCGTCCGTACCCCGGTAGGGGTAGTTGCGGCGGAGGAGCAGGTCCGGGGCACAGCGACGCACTTCCGACTGCCACGCCAGGCACAAGCGTTTCTCACCCGCCCGCTGCGGGTCGTAGAGCAGGCCCACGTCGGCCTTTCGTTCCTGCCCATTCAATCGGGGCGTGAAACTGTGAACGGACACGTGAACGAGGCTCGTATTCGGCTGAGCGTGCGTCTGAATGACCGCTTCCACTTCGTTCCGATAGGGATGATAGTAGCGGTCCAGGATCTCATTCTGAGCTGAGGGGTCCAGACGTCTTGCAGGGCCTGAGAAGACGCGTGGGTTCGACAGGGAACGGTTCAGGTCGACGAGCAGACGTGTCACGGTGCAGCAGATCGAAACGGCACCGAAGCGGCGAGCCAACCGCCGGGCCAATTCCAACGCTCCCAGGTCGAAGCCTTGGTGAGTTCCCAGAAGCCCTCGTTCTTCCTGGAAACAGGATCGGTAGGGGGCGGGCACGCGGTTTCCACCGTGCTCGCACGTCACCAGCAGCACGGTTTGTTTCGAATGGGGACTGGCTGCCATGGCGGACTCAGCACCCTCGAAACATGCGACCGCCGGCCAGACAATCGCAGAGTTCGCCATAAACCCGCCGAATGTCGCCGAGGGAAGGGGCCTCTCCGAGGCACGACACAATCCGCCTTGCCAGCGGACCCTGCTCGAGGATCGTTTTCAAGGTGGTCGACCATGCCGGTTGCTCGGGTGGCGTCAGGGGCAACACGTCGCGCAGATGGCGCCAGATGTCCCCCGCGGAGCAGGACCGCTCGCCAATGCCGAATTGGGCGAGGTATTCCGCATTTTCAATCTGGGCTCGGTCAGCATCACGCGTCGTGGCTCGCAGGATGTCGGCAAGAGCGGCGGTTGTGAGTTCCTGCTGGCTCTCCGTGCTGCGCCACTCCTGCCGGACCAGGGCCTGAATCGTCTCCGACACGGCCGCGCAGATCGCCAGGTCGGCCGCCGGGCACTCCTGAACGTCGAGAAGGCGAATCTCGATCGAGCCGCGATCGAAACGGGCAATGGCCCCGCGCGAGTTCAGGAACTCGTGCTGGAGAATGCCTTCCGGATCCAGGGGACGAATGTCGTCGTACATGGGCCGGAGGATCTCGCGCTCGTACTGCTCGCGACTGAGAACCGGTTCGGGAATCACGGAGGCCGTGATCGAGGGGATGTGTTGCGCATTGGAGCGGTACACATCGAGTCGGGTGTCGAGCAGGCCGGTGACGTGTTCGTCCATGATCGGGGAGGCAGCGGCCAGTGCCGGCAGGATCGGCAGGACCAGCCGGATGGCTGAGTGAAGGCGGCAGAACTCCGCGTCGCCGGCAAAAGGCAGATTGAGATGAACCGATTGGAGATTGGCCCAACCGTGCCTGCGGCAGTTGAAGATGCGGTCGTAGGTCTCGTAAACGCGATGGTACTCGTGGGGCCAGAGACGCATTTCCTCGGCGGGGTCCATCCAAGGGTGCATCGCCGTGGGCATGAGGCGTCCGCCCATCGAGGCAAGCAACTCGTTGATTCTCGACACGTTCTGCTGAAACGCCGCCTCGAGCGAAGCCAGGTTCGGAGTCGGCTCGGTGCTCTTCAACTCGATGACGTGCAACACCAGTTCATTGGACCAGGAGATCTCCCCCTGGACGACTTCCGACTCGAAGCCACCGGCCACGGTCTGCAGAACCCGGTCTGCCACGGGCAGCACGGCCAGGGTCTCCGAGTCGACCAGCATGTATTCCAATTCGACGCCGTAGGCCTGGAAGAGGTGCAAGGGGGAACGATCAGTCATGGATTGCGTGCCAGCCTTTCCGTTGCTCGATACGCCGCAAGAATACGCTCATAATTCGGCGGTAGAGTTCCTCCTTGAGCACGGCGTCCTCGACCCCCGACTCGATGTTGGGGTTGTCGTTCACCTCGATCACGAAGAACCGGTTCCCCGACTGCTTCACGTCGACGCCGTAGAGCCCGTCGCCGACGTAATTGGCGGCCTTCAGGGCCACGCGCACGGCCCGAGCCGGCGCCAGTTCCACGGGCAAGGTCTCCACGCGCCCGTAGCGGCGGTCGCCGTTCTGGTCGCGCCGCACAATCTGCCAGTGGTTGGGAGCCATGTGATACTTGCAGGCATACAGCGGGCGTCGATCCAGCACGCCGATTCGCCAGTCGAACGTGGTTGGCAGGTACTCCTGGGCAACGACGAGGTCGGAGTCTTCCAGGAGTCGTTTTGTTTCTCCGAGCAGTTCTTCCTCGCTCTCGACCTTGCTCACCCCGAGGGAGAAGGCGCTGTCGGGCCGCTTCAGCACGCAGGGAACGCCCAGGGTGTCCGCCACGCTGCCCACGTTATCGCGGTGGACTACCATGGTGGCGGGCGTGGGCAGGTTCTGCCTGGCCAGCAGTTCGGCGAGAAAGACCTTGTTCGCACAACGCACGATCGACTCCGGGTCGTCGATCACCACCAGGCCTTCCGCCACGCCCCGACGCGCGAACCGGTACGTGAAATGGTTGACCGCGGTCGTTTCGCGCAGAAACAGGGCGTCGAATTCGGCAAGCCGAGCGTAGTCGTCGCGTGCGATCCGCTCCACAGCCAGCCCCATCGACTCGCCCGCCTTCGCGAAACGTTGAAGCGCCTTCTCATCCGAAGGCGGCTCCGGATCGCCCGAATTGCAGAGGATGGCAAGGTCGTAGCGGGTTCGCGTGCGGCGGCGCACCCGTCCCACCCGGCCGGAAAAGTGCTGGGTGGCAACGTCCAGAAGGAACGGATAATGGGATTCGGGCACTTCGCTCGCCGCGATGGCCGAAAGCCCTCGCAATTGCCATTGCTTGTCGCGAACGAACTGGGCCCGCAACAACGGCACGGGCAGCAGGTTGAACAGGTGCGAGGCTAGACGATCGTAGCGCTTGGCCAGGTTGCGACCGAAATAGATGCTCAGTCGGAACCGGTCCGATTGAATGGGGGCCAGGCTCTTCTCGATCAACTCCTCCAGTTCCTCCGAAACCAGCCGAACGACGGCTTGGTTCTTCAGATCCTGGATCGACGTAACGCTGGGCAGGGGCTTGTGGCCTCGTGCTTCGGCCAGAAGGGATACATAGTAGCCGAGTGTCTGGTAGCGGTACGAACGGCAGAGGTTGAAGACCTTGACGCCGCGCAGGTCGCTGAATTCCGGTTGCGTCAGGTAGCTCCGGGCGTCGATGACTCGAACCCCCGGGATCTCCAACGGCCATTGACGAAGGTCACTGACGACGATCAGAACAGGCATGTCCATTCCCTTGGCATGTTGCGCCGGGTTCCACAATCAGAAGATTTGCGTCGTACGTAAGGATTCCCAGCAGGATCGCGCAAATGACCCGTTCGACGTTGACCACGTAGTACTGGCCCGGGGCCATGGGGTTCGGGCTCAAGGGATCGGCCACGAGGACCCCGCGCTGGCCCGAGTCGTATCCGCAGAGAACCACGAAATGCCCCGCCGGGGCGCCTCGCACGTCATCGGGCTCGCACCGGGGCCCGTATTCTCGCGGCTCCTGGTAGAGATAGGTCGAGCTCAGCCCCGTCAGGATGGGCGTTCCCCGCTTCAGGTGCTTCCGGATCAGTGCGGGGGTCAGGTCGACCATCGTGAGCGTTCCCCCTCGTTCGAGGAACTCCAGATAGAATCGCGTCGCGGCTGCTACCCGGGAGGATCGCTTCGAGGCCCGCTGGGCCGCCAGCTTGGCCGCCAACGAGTCCTGACCCTGCACGAACCACGTGGGGTCGAAAACCTGGAGATTGTAGGTATAGATTGTTGCTTTGAATCCCCGAGCGAGCGCACGGCAGGCCAGCATCACGGCGAGCGTACCACCGTGCTCCAGGCTCGACGTCTCATCGATGACCTCCCGGAGCGGCAGTTCCAGCCCGTAGTAACGGTAGACCGCGTGCAAACAGGTGGGTCCGCAACTCAAGTCGTCGGGTTGGGGAAGAATATCGAGGTGAAGCTGAGTCTCCACGAAGGGCAATGCTCCTTAGGTCGGTTCAAGCGAGGGTCCTGCCCGCCTTCCTTCCGACGTCTGCATTTCCCGTACCGAACGGACCGCGTCGGGGTTTCAGGAGAATCGATCCTGTTGGGCCTGGTTTTTGCTCCCTCGTGTTCCGTCTTTTTTGGGATGAGTTCGTAGAAGAATTTCGAGGGAAATGGGTAGAATGGCAAGCACCGTGACCAACCGTTCCATCCATGATCGTGGCTCAGCATCTGCGCACGGTGGTCACAATTTGCACACTCCCAGGAAGCCCTTTATGAAGAGTCGCTCCCTCTTCCAAATCATCGCGCCGAGCCTCATGTTGAGCCTCCTCCTGCTGGGCCTCGGTGGGGGAGCGGCATGGTACGCACATCGCCACCAATCCCAAACACCCGGCACCGGCAGCCGGAACGAAATCGTGGCAGAGCGAATCGCCGCGGGATGCCTACTGTTGGGAACCTGCGGCGCCGTGGCCAGCCTGCTGACCGGCTATGCCGTGACAAGGGCCGTACGGCATACCGTGGCGCTCCTTCACGGTCCGATCCGAAAGGCGACCGCCAAGCTCGAAGAAGTCGTCGGGCCCATCGACCTGGAAGAACCGCAGGGCCTGCACGACCTGGCATCGTCGCTGACGGATCTGGCGGACCGGGTCGTAACGGTCGTCGATCAGCTGCAGCAAAACCAACTGGAACTTCTTCGGGCGGAACAGCTGGCGGCCCTCGGGCAACTGGCGGCGGGCCTGGCCCACGAACTCCGCAATCCGCTGACGGCCATCAAGATCCTGGTCCAGACGGCGGCCGAGGTGGGAGAAGGGGCCACCCTCGAAGGACGCGATGTGATTGTCCTGAAGGAGGAACTGGCTCGTCTGGAAGACTCCCTTCAGCGATTCCTCGATTTTGCCAAGCCACCTTCCCTGGAGAAGCGTCGTTTTGACCTCCGCGACGTCGTCCGAAACCTGCTCGATTTGATCTCCGCCCGAGTGGCCCTTCAGCAGGTGCGTCTCCAAAGCGAGTTGCCCGAAGACCCCGTTGAAATCTGGGCCGACCGCGAGCAGATTCGCCAGCTTCTGCTCAACACCCTGCTCAATGCCCTCGACGCCGTCGGTCACGGCGGAGAAATCTCCGTTGCCCTGAATGCGGACGGCGCTCCCGACGGCCCGGCCAACGAGCCCGACCAGCATTCCTGGGCGACCGTCTTCGTGCGGGACAGCGGCCCGGGAATTCCCCTGGAACTGGAGAACCGCATTTTCGAGCCCTTTGTCAGCACCAAGGAAACGGGACTTGGCCTGGGGCTGGCCATCTGCCGGCGGATTGCGGAAGCCCACGGGGGACGAATTCAGGCGGCCAATTCGTGTCGCGGTGGGGCCGTCCTCTCGATTGGCCTCCCCATGGGGGCCCCGTGCGTCCAACTTGCGGCGCAGGAATGAAACCGATGGCCAAACTGCTTATCATCGACGACGAGAAGAACGTCTGCTACTCCCTGGAGAAGGCCCTCCGATCGTCCGACCTTGAGGTGATCTCCGCCAACAGCGCGTCGGAGGGCATTGAGCGCGTCCGCCGGGACCTGCCCGATGTGGTTCTCCTTGATGTCCGTCTTCCCGACTTCTCCGGCCTGGAGGCCTACGGAACGATCCGCGAGATCGATCCGCGGCTGCCCGTCATCGTGATCACCGCCCATTCCACAACGGAGACGGCGATCGAGGCCATGAAGATGGGCGCCTATGAATACCTGCTCAAGCCGGTCGACCTGCAACAGATTCGCCAGGTCGTGGCGGGAGCGCTGGACCTGAGCCGCCTGAGCCGTGTTCCAGCCCTGCTCGCCGGGGAAGAACCAAGTGTCGCCAGGTCCGACCCGATGATCGGCCAGTCGGCTGCCATGCAGAACGTCTATAAGGCCATCGGGCGAGTCGCCTCCCAGGATGTAACCGTCCTGATCCTCGGCGAAAGCGGCACGGGCAAGGAACTGGTCGCCCGGGCCATCTACCAGCACAGCCGGCGAGGCAAGGCTCCGTTGCTGGCCATCAACTGCGCGGCGATTCCGGAAACGCTCCTGGAGAGCGAACTGTTCGGCCACGAGAAAGGCGCCTTCACCGGCGCGGATCGACGACGGATCGGCAAGTTCGAACAGGCCTCCGGCGGGACGCTCTTCCTCGACGAGGTTGGCGATATGTCCTTCGCCACCCAGGCCAAACTGCTCCGCCTCCTCCAGGAACAGCGGTTCGAACGGGTCGGCGGAAACGAGACCATCCGAACCGACGTCCGTATCATTGCCGCCACGAACCAGGATCTGGCCTCCCTCGCGGCCACCGGACGGTTTCGAGAAGACCTTTTCTACCGCCTCAACGTCTTTGTCGTCCGTGTCCCACCCTTGCGGGAGCACATGGAAGACCTGCCCCTGCTCGTCGACCACTTCCTGGCCCGAAGTGGACCGGAGCTGGGAAAACACATTCGCTCCCTCGCCCCCGACGCCATGCAGATGCTCCAACGTCACCATTGGCCGGGCAACGTCCGCGAACTGGAAAGCACGCTGAAATACGCGATGGTCCATGCCACTGGCAACATCATCACGCCCGACTGTCTGCCGGACGTCCTTCGGCTCAACGGGGCGACGTCGAGCCGAGCTCGGGAAAACGACCCCATGGCGCTGGACGTGGGCCAATACAGCCGGCGTCTGCTCGCCGCCGGCCAAACAAACGTCTACCACGCCGTGCTTCAGGCGGTCGATCGCGTCGTGCTGGGCGAGGTTTTCCGCCACACCAAGGGAAACCAGGTCGAAGCCGCACGCGTTCTCGGGGTCTCCCGAAACACCTTGCGAGCCAAGATGCGTACACTGGGCATGATCCTCGAAAAACAACTCGCCTCGGAAGACCGGAGACCGGAGACCGAAGACTGAAGACTTTGCCATTGCTGCCCTTCAGTCTTCGGTCTTTAGCCTCCTGTCCCGACGAAAGCGTCCTCAGACCATGAACACTCCTTCCCTCGAATTCCTTGCCGAGTCCTTCCTGCTCGGCGAACGGATCGACCTCCGCGGGCTGGAACTGCCGGAGCGGCTGGCGACGGACCCTCTTACGGTCCGCCTTGGAGACGGGTTGGCCGCAATCTTCCGCTACGGTGTTGTCACGTTTTTCGACGTTCCGCCCGAAGAACGTCGCAACTTCCTTGAGCGACTTCAGGCCCGCACGATCCAGCCCCTTGCGGAACCCGAGACGGAAACGATCACCGTTCGAATCGATCCCGAGGCTCGCGAGGCTATTCTCGACAGCACCCTCTGCCTCCACGATCGCTCCACCGAGCGATGCCAGGTCGTTGCCGGGGTTCTCAGCAAGAGCGTGGTTCTTGCCGTGTACGAACGCCGGGTCGGCGAGAATTTTCAGAATCTCGAACCTGTGGCACGGGATCTCCAGCAGACGGGGTTTTCCGGTCGCCGCAGCCGGGAACTGCTGCGCCATATCGGCAGAAGCCTGCTCAGCGAACTGAGAATCGTCGGCCGAGTCGAAGTCGCCGACAAACCGGAGCTGACCTGGGACAATCCCGATCTGGAGCGGCTCTACGCGCGTCTTGCCGACGAGTTTGAATTGCGGGAACGTTACGCGGTGCTCGAACGCAAGCTCGAACTTACCGCGCGCACCGCCCAGACCGTACTCGATCTCCTGCGGCACCGCCACAACATTCGCTTGGAATGGTATATCGTAATCCTGATTGTCGTCGAGATTCTCCTCACGCTCTACGACCTCTTCCTTCGCGGCGCGTGAACTGCCTTCCGTTACTCAAAGTGAAAACGAATGACGGCGGAGACGAGGCTGAAGACTGAAGGCTGAAGACCGAAGGACGGTGAAACAGGTGCTTTCATTGCATCGAAATCGGCTTTCCACACCGATCGACCTCGCATCAGGAACCTACAGCCTACGGTCTTCCGTCTCCAGCCCTCGCCCGGCATTTCAGGGAGTCTGCGGCTCTCGGAAGTCCCGTCCTTTTTCGCCTTCCGTCACCGGTCGGCGGGCACGTTCATCGAAATGCAGTGCAAAGCCCCGTCCATTCGGATCAGGGCGCTGGCGTCGATGGGAAGGATCTGCCAGCCCGGCAGCATTTCGGAGAACCGCTCCGCGGCGATGCGTTCTCCTTGCCGGTCCAGACGCCCGTAGGTTGGCATAAGCAGCGCCCCGTTGGCGAAAATCACGTTGTTGTAGGTTCGCCAGACGCCGTCGATATGGGGCGGCATGGGAATCCGCACCACTCGCAGCGGGCCGTAAGGGGCCGGTACGGCCGCCAGCCGCGCCGCGTTCCCGTCCAGGAGGGCCGCGTTGGCAGGATCCGCTTCCGGGTCGCAGGCGGCCAGCACGACGGTCCGCGAATCGGTGAACGTGGCAAACATGTCCACGTGGCCCGTGGGCTCCCCCACGAGCGGATCGAGAACCACGAGATGCTCGCATCCCAAGTGGGAGGCAAGCTGCTCGCGGACAGAACCTCCATCCGTTCCGCCGGGTTCGTTCTTGCACAGAAGCGCCGAGGTTGCCAGAAAAAGCCCGTTGCCGTTGCTCAGCAGGTTGCCGCCCTCCACAACAAGGGGCAGTTGCACGACCGGAATTCCCACGGCGTTGCCCAAGGCTTGCGGCACGCCGTCATCCTGCCGTCGATCTTCGTTCTGATACGTGGCGTCGACAATGGCGATTCGTCCGCTCTCGCCCCGGACAAACAGCGGACCGTAGTCGCGGATCCATTGCGTGTCGAGGGCCAGCTCCATCACCCGAACGTTGTCGTCCGCGAGATTGAGCGGACGAAGCACATTGCCCACGAGAGATTCTTCCTCGTCGGAGTCCACCAGGGCGACCAACAAGACGCGACCCCGGACGGCCTGAGCGATATCGGTCAACGTTTCCGGAAAGTAGGTCGCCAGGCGTCCCGAGGCGACGAGAATGGCCTGCTGGCGTTCGAACTCGCCCGGCATACAGTACTGCGAGTCGGGCCCTTCTGACGCCGCCTCCTGCTGCCCTGCAATTTCCGATTCCTGGACGCGGTCGCCTACTAGAAAACGATCCTTGCTCAAGGCCGGGAAGCTGATCGTCGCGAGGAGCGTCAACAGGCCAAGCTGGCACAGGCGGTTGCGATTCATTGAGCCTCATCCTTTCGCAAAACGGATTCGGACGGTAGTTCCCGCAGCCGGGCGTTCCGACGATCCGACCCTGCGTTGCCGTCAGGCCCCGTGACGATGCAAACGATATGCCGTTCGGTCCGAGCCGGTGTCCCGAATACGAATTCGGGTGAAAGCACGTGGAATCCGCCGGGGATGGCCCGTGCCCCGCGCTCAAGCTCTAACCGGCATGGGCAAGAATTGAGCAGTTCCATCCCCCTCTGCAACTACCAATGAGACCGGCGTCGGCCTATGCTATCGATACCTGGATGATGAGCTCTACCTGACCGTATTGCGCGATTCGGAGAGGAATATGTCTGACCGCCCTGCTCTGAGAAATACGTCTCGTATCATTCTGGCCGGCCTCGCCCTGATGGCCTGGTTCTCCAGCGGCTCTGCCTGGGCTGAGACGCGCCCCAACGTCGTCCTCATCCTGACGGACGATCAGGGCTGGGGCGATGTGCGATCCCATGGCAACGAGAAGATCGACACGCCCACCCTCGATCGCTTCGCGGCCTCCGGGGCCAGGTTCGACCGGTTCTTCGTGTGCCCCATGTGCGCTCCCACCCGCGCGAGCCTCCTCACCGGACGCTGGAATCTGCGTACGGGGGCCTCCTGGGTTTCCCACGGCAAGGAAATCCTGCGGCTTGACGAAGTCACGCTCGGCAATGCCCTGGCCGACGCCGGCTATGCAACCGGCTGCTTTGGCAAGTGGCACAACGGCGAGTACGGGCCTTACCATCCCAACGACCGCGGCTTCCAGCAGTTCGTCGGCTTCTGCCGCGGCGCCTGGGAGAACTACTTCGACGCGGTCATCGAAGAGAACCGGAAGCCGCTGGCCACCAAGGGCTACATTACCGACGTGCTCACGGACGCCGCCCTGGAGTTCATCGAGAAGAACCGCGATCGCCCCTTCTTCTGCTATCTGCCCTACAACGCCCCGCACCATCCTTTCCAGGTGCCCGAGAAGTACTTTGCCAAGTACGCCGCTCGCGGCCTCGATCCCCAGGCCGCCTGTGTCTACGGCATGGTCGAGAACATCGACGAAAACCTGGCGAGAATCCTTGCCAGGCTCGATGAGCTGAATTTGGCCCACAACACGCTTGTGATCTTCACGAGCGACAACGGCCCGGCCCGGCCCCGGTACAACGGTGGCATGCGGGGGATCAAGGCGAGCGTCGATGAAGGCGGTGTCCGCGTGCCCTGCTTCATCCGATGGCCGGGTCATATCCGCCCGGGCACCACGGTTTCCCCGATCGCCGCCCATATCGATCTGTTTCCCACGATTCTGGAACTGTGCGATGTGCAACTCCCCAAGACACTGCCTCTTGACGGGCGGAGTCTCGCTCCTCTCCTTCGAGGCAATTGCGAACACTGGCCCGAAAGGCTGCTCTTCTCGCATCAGAACCGCTTTGGCGAGACCCTGATGACCCCCGGCGCCGTCCGCACCCAGCAATACCGGCTCGTGAACCGCGGCAAAGGCTACGAACTCTACGACATGCAAAACGATCCGGGCCAGACGACCGATATCGCCACCGGGCAGCCCGAGGTGACCCGGCGTCTGGCGGCCGCCTACGAGAGTTGGTATCGCGAGGTGGCCTCGCGCGGCACGGACGCGCCGCCTTTGCCCGTCGGATATGCGAAGGCCGATCTGACCGCCCTGCAGGCGGAGGACGCTCACCTTGCCGGCGAACTGGCGTTCCGCCGGAAGCAAGGCTGGGCCCACGACTCCATACTCCACTGGACCTCGGTCGACGACTCCGCGACCTGGAACCTGGACGTCCTCCGCTCCGGCCATTATGAGATCGCCCTGATGATCGGCAGCGGGCCCGACGACGTGGGCGCCAAGGTCCGCATCCAGATCGCCGGGCAGTCGGCTGAGGCGACGATTCGGGAGGCCCACGACCCGCTCCCCGCCGACGACTCGGACCAGAATTGGGCCCACGTGCGAACCTCGGGCCCGGTACCGACGATGACGTGGATTCCGCTCGAGTTCGGGACGTTTTCGCTTGCCAGGGGGCCTGCCGGGTTGGTTGTCACGGCAAGTGGGCTGCCCGAAGAGAGCCGGTTCGAACTCAAGGAGGCTCGGGTGAATCGCGTCGCTGAGTAACCTTCGCAGGGTCCAATAGGTGTCGCGAACACTGTTTACGCGTCCAAGGTGTAGACTAGCTATCGCATGTAACGTGGTATGATACGCTGTTGGAGACTAGCCAAGAACCTGTATGCCACACTTTGTTGCCTTGCCGGTACGGCAGACAGCAGTTGCCTGTGAACAGTATCGCCCATGGGGAACGGATAATGCGTCCAATTGTATTCTATGCATGGCAGGCTGATAGGCCTCGTTCCATTACACGCGACCTCATTCGCGGCTGTGCCACGGATGCCGTTGCAAAGGTCGCGTCTACCGGGTTGATTGCGGACGCACCACGTCTGGACCATGACACGCTACAGCAATCGGGAACGCCTCCAATTGCCCAGACGATCTTTCGCAAGATCGGATCGGCGGCAGTGTTCCTAGCGGATGTGACGTTCACCGCCGAGAGCTGTGATGCGAGCGGCAAAGTGGTCAAGCGTGTCTGTAATCCAAACGTCATGATCGAACTGGGATACGCCGCCGCAACGATCGGGTGGGACCGGATACTTCTGGTCATGAACAAACACTATGGCGGCGCAAGTCAGTTGCCATTCGATCTTCGCAACCATCGGTTTCCAATCACGTACGAGCTCGGGCCCAATTCTACAAAGGACGTGACCGATGCGGTTACGGGAGAAATCGTAATGGCCGTGCGTGAATGTCTGGCGTCTGAATACCAACTTGTAGACTCGACCTTGCGCAAAATGTCCTCGTATGCGAGGTCTCTAATGAGTTTCTGTTTCTCAAATCGAGAAAGGGGTGTTTTTGCAGGTGAGAGAAGGTTGGGGTAGGCAAGAAAAAACGCATCGTTATCCTATTGAAAGCACAACCAATCAAGGAGAACAACGATGCGTGCAAAAGCCGAAGCCATTCTCGATTTTGGGTGGGGCATCGAGAAGGCGGATAACCAAACGGTACGCGATTATCGTAGCGAATACAAGATGCTCAGCGAGATTTTGGACAGTCACCCGGTGATCCTTGATCTGGTCCATGGCGATCTGGAACAACTCAGCCAGGCCACGTCGACGCGAGGCCGCAAGCCGATCTTCACCAGCGAGAACCTGTTTCGGGCGGTTTTGGTCATGCAGCGAGAAGGGCTCGACTACCGGCAGGCGTCGATTCGGATCGCCGAAAGCGAAACGCTGCAACGGTTCTGCCGCCTGCTGAAGAAACCGACCATCAACTTCACGCTGCTGAACAGGGCGTTCGGTGCGATCCAGTCTGAAACGTGGGAACGAATCAACCATGTTCTGGCCCTGAACGCTTGTGCCGAGGAGTCGGTTTCGCTCGACCATGTGCGGACCGATACGACAGTCACCGAGTGCAACATCCACTGGCCGACGGATGCGAGCCTTTTGTGGGACGTGTACCGCGTGGCCACGCGCGAGATGGCGGCCGGCCGTGACCTCAATCCTTTGAGTTGCCCCTGGCGATTCCACCCGAAGAAGGTCAAGAAGCTGTACTTGGATGTTAGCCGTTACTCGAAGAGCACGAGCAAGAAGCGGCTTCGCAAGGTGCAGCAAGACATGAAAACCATGATCGTTCGGGTCGAGAATATCCTGGAAAACGCGGAACAATTCGTCGCCTGGGCGGCGCGGTCGACATCTGTCGCACTGGCTGCGATTGGCCAAAAGCTGGCTGACCGTTTGCCCGTGATGCGTCAGGTGGCCCGAGTAGCACGCCGCCGCGTCTTCGACAAGGAGAAAGTGCCGAACGGCGACAAGGTCTTCAGCATCTTTGAGGCCCATACGGAGTTGATCAAGCGTGGCCGGCGAGGCAAGCCGGTCGAGTTCGGTCACAAGGTCCTGCTCACCCAGTCGAAAGAGAAGTTCATCACCGACTACGTTGTGCTGGAGAAGAACTGTACGGACGACAGGCTCCTGCCGTTAGTACTGGAACGCCACGAAGAGCGTTTTGGTCGACGGCCCGAATCGGTGGCCGCCGACAAAGGCTTCTGCCCGGACGAAGAGACCTACGAGGAGTTGGAGGAACAGGTCGAGTACCTGGGCGTACCGCGACGGACACAAGACTTTGGCCAATCGATGATGAGCGTGTGGCAGCAATGGCGAGCGGGAATTGAGGGGAGCATTTCGTGCTTAAAACGAGCATTTCGTTTGGCTCGTTGCTGTTTTCGCGGTTTTAAGAACTTCGTCTCGGCCGTCGGCAGCGCCGTGTTCTGCCACAACTTGACCATTCTGGCGAAAACTCCGGGAGGCTGACGACGTCGTGGTTACAACACCCTGATTTCAGCCGTGAATGCAAGGCAAGATATGCGCCCTCAGCCTCGGCAAGCACTACTTCATGCAAGAGACCGAATACCTCAACCCAACCGACCCGCCAGCCGTACACCATCCCGGCCGCCGACGGGCATCATCAACAGAAACTAATGAGAGAATACGGACCGAGTCAGGTGTTCTGGGAACGCGCCAACAAAAACAAGGTGCTCTCTCGTATGGATCTGGCTATTTCACAGATGCTTATGGCAGGAGTGATTGAGTGTGTCGATGCGGCAACAGATACAGGTATCGGATACACCTGGACCTACTTGGGACAACAATGTTGCCTTAAACTTGGCGCGATGCATACAGCAGAGCCGATTTCCTTTCAACTCCCACACAATAATGTCATTGTCGATGATTCCATGTACGATGAACTCGTCGACCCCGCGAGTGTGATGTCTGCCGACGGAGATGAACCATCTGATTCTGCGAAGCCTGAATAGCTGCGTGTCGTGGGATGGACGATCAAATGGGTCAAGGATTGCAGCGATGACTTCGACACGCGAAGAGAAGGAAGTCCCGGTATGGCTGGGTGCCGTTGAGTAGTCTGGCCTTCCTTCTCGGCTACCGTGGCCTGCCCTAGGAATCCGGGGACACATTACGCGTTTTGTTTCTTTCTTGGGCGACCGCCCTTCTGCGGTTTCAGCGTGCGACCGAGGAGTTGCTCCAGTTGCTCGACGAACGTCTCATCTCCCAGCGGTCGGCCTGTGCGAGCGTGCCCTTGAAGCTCCTTCATTTGCTCTTCAGGCACTGCGCTATCGAGCAGACCCTGCCAGTCGCCGACCATGGCCAGCAATGGGGAGACCTTCACCAAGCTGTCGTCTCGCCCCTGAAGGTGTGCTCGGGCACTGCTCCAGCGCCACTCCGCCGCGTTTTCGACCAGCCTCGCCCGCACGGGGTTGAGTTCCACGTACCGGGCAACTGCCAGCAGGTGGGGCTCATCCATGACGAACGACGCAAATCGTCCCTGCCACAGGTAGCCTCGCCATTTCTCGCGAAAATTGATCCGTCGCGTGTATCGCCGATGGGCCTCGCCCACCGCCCGCCGCAGGGCTGCTTTCGAGGCCGGAACCGCGATCAAATGCACATGGTTCGGCATCAGGCAATAGCCCCATATTTCCACACCTTCTTCCCGACACCACTCGGCCATCAGTTCCAGGTAAGCCGCGTAATCCCCATCGCGGAAGAACGTCTGCTGTCGACGGTTTCCCCGTTGGATCACATGGTGGGGCATTCCTGGGATAACGACTCGCGCCAACCTTGCCATGGATGCACCTCTCCCCCAAGCGTTCGGAGTGCGTCAATAACTCGTATTGTGTCCCCGGATTTATACGCGATTTCGTCGCCACAGCTGAGCTGTGGCGACGGGAGCGTTGGGCTTACGTGTCCGACGTTCAGTCCGTCAGATCGAAGTTGAACTCGTTCGACTCGCCTTCTTTGACGGTGGCACGAAACGGTGATTCCCCTGGCGATTTATATTTCTTGGGTAACACGTCATGCCCCTCCATAACCTCCTCGGTTCCCCCTTCGGGAGTTTTGGTCGTCTCTCCAGTGGGAACCATTTCAGTCTTGGAGACGCTGACAATGTACTCGCCCGACGTGGTGCCTGCGCCAACCTCGCCTCGAAGCGTCTGCAATTCGTAATGTCCCTTCTCGTCGGTTATCGCAACAGCCGGTGTGCCGCCACCCGTTTCGGCGGCCGGAGTGAACATGACATTTGCCCCGTCGACGGGCTTCCCGTTGTAGGTCACGGTGCCGTGCACTGGTTCCGTTTCAAGTACATTGCCTTTACAGCCGAGCGACAAGACCAGCAGCAACGCAACACACCCTGCAAAATACGATTTCTCGTTCATATCGTTCGGTTCCCCATTTTCTGGGCTAGAATAACGTTGACAAGGAGCAAAGGGCGCAACCCTTTCACTCAGGCCCTCGCGCCAAGAGTTCCGCAACTGGCGATGGTTGCACACTACGTTGCTGTGCCAGCGGGATGTCGTCGCGCCCTTTGCTGTATCAGTGGGATATCATCCCACGTTCACTTCCGCGTTTACGACACAGCGATCAAGGGGCCGAGACAGCCTCCCCCCCGACACGCGTTCCCAGCGCGCCCCACACTCCGTAAGTGGAAGGTCCCATGTATCGTTGCGGCGCACTGGAGTCGAAACCGGGCATGCCGTCACCCGAGAACTTGGTCGGATCGCCCGCGTCGATCGTCTCAGAGAAAAACCGCACAGAGCCATCCGCCATCGCAGCATTGACGCCCCCCGGATGGTAGCTCGACGCGGAAATCAGCGCACTGCGTTCAGGCCCACACGAGGGCGAATTCGGAGGGAGAATCGTGTTGAAGATGCCATACCAGTTACGCGAGTCTCCCCATCGGGAACCTTTATTGCTAGAGACGGTGCCGATGAGCGTGTCGTTCGTGCCGCGTCTTGCCAGGCACGTTCCGGGCGGTTCCGACCGGGGATCAGCCGGATAGTCGGTGACGATACCCGACTTGATCCGGATATCGGTTCCATCCGCGGCGCCAATACAGGTTTCCGACAGAAGGATCGTGTTGCTGGTACCGTCGCGGACCGAAGCGATGTCCAAGGTCATCTTATCACCCGGTGAGAAGAAACCCCGGTTCTCATGCCACGTGTCGTACACCCGAATGTCGCCACGATTACCGACATAGTTGGCCCTGCCGAGCGTGTTGTCGAGAGAACCACGTGTGCCTTCGGTGTCCGAGGGGCAGATGTACGCGGGTACCTGCCTGGCGAACGGATTGAGTTCGCCATCGTACATGTAATGCACCCCCCACACCATCGGGATGTTCGCGGATCCATCGCCGGTATCCCAGACATAAGGGATGGTCCCCGATGCTTCGCTACAGTAGCCCGTGATCTGCTCAAACATCGCCGTTTGTTCGACATAAGGCAGAATCGAGGTGCGGAAGGAAAAAACGTCCACCACGTCGATGCGCGTCGTGGTGTTGTTTCTGGTGTAACCCCGAATCCAGTAGGGATCGTTGGTACCGCTAGGAAATCGCTTGTACACGTCGTGGAAGTTGTGACAAGCCAATGCCATCTGCTTCAGGTTGTTCGTACACTGAGATCGCCGAGCGGCCTCCCGGGCCGCTTGCACCGCAGGCAAAAGCAAGGCAATCAGAATCCCGATGATCGCGATCACGACCAACAGTTCTACGAGTGTGAACCCACGTCGGGCGCCCGCCCGGTCGTTCCTCGCGTGAAAGAATCGTCGCCAGATCATAACTAGACCCCCGTTAATAAGGCCGATTGAAAAGGAAAAAAGACTTACAACGTCGCGTACACACAATCCGCTTCCCGGTATATGTAGCCCACCATGCCGTCGGACATAGTCTTTCTATTTTCATGGTGACCGCGAGTGATGGTTGCGGCTGGTAAGATCGCCCGCGTCCCGTCGCGCCAGTGCACCTCTACCACCACTGGGGGCATAGCCTGCCACATGCCGAAGCTGCTGTCAAGGCGCACGACACGGATTCGGTCAAGCCCGAAAGACCGAAAACCGGGGACACATTACGAGTTTTTTGCTTAGAAAACTGGGGACACGTTACGAGTTTTGTTGCTTTCCTGGGCGACCGCCTTTCTGCGGGTTCAGCACGCGACCGAGGAGTTGCTCCGGTCGCTCGACGAACGCCTCATCTCCCAGAAGTCGGGCTGTGCGAGCATGCCCAGGATAACGACTCGTGCCTACCTTGCCGTGGATGCAACTCAATCCGAGCGTTCCGAGTGGGCCAATAACTCGTAATGTGTCCCCGGATTTAAAAGGAAAAAAGACTCACAACGTCGCGTACACACAATCCGCTTCCCGGTATATGTAGCCCACCATGCCGTCGGACATAGTCTTTCTATTTTCATGGTGACCGCGAGTGATGGTTGCTGCTAGTAAGATCGCCCGCGTCCCGTCGCGCCAGTGCCCCTCCACCACCACTGGGGGCATAGCCTGCCACATGCCGAAGCTGCTGTCAAGGCGCACGACACGGATTCGGTCAAGCCCGAAAGCCCGAAATCCGGGGACACATTCAATCCTGTTCGGCACGGTTGTTGCTCGCGAGGCAAGCTACTTGGAGTGTGGCGAAGGGCGGGGTGCCAATGTGCGGGAGGACAGAATCGTCGCATGGCGAAGGGTCCCGCTGCGGTTGAGGTTCGCGCAGCATAAAGGGCCACGCGTCGAGAAGGGACGACCGGGAATCAGGCGGCGTGGGGTTGTAGTTTCGCGACGTGTGCGAGCAATTCCTCTTCGTCGGCAAGGCCTGTGAAGTAGAAACAGATCATCTCGTATGTGCGGAGCGTCGGCTTGCGGCCGGACCACAGGCTAATCAGCATGCAGGCGATGATCGCCATGTAGGTCTGAATCTCGATGCCCACGGGGTCTTGGCTCAGCAAATGACGGCAGCCGAGGACATGCTTGAAGAAGCGAAAGAAGATCTCAACCGTCCAGCGATGCCGGTAGATGTCAGCGATGATCTCGGCCGGTACGTCGAGCAGGTTCGTGGCGACTCGCAGAATGCCGTCGCTCGATGGCCCGGTTTTCCCGCCGGCTCGCTTGCCACGCTGCGTGTGTGGTGTGGTCTTGATGTGGATCAGTCGAGTTGGATGATCGGGCTGCTTCTCCGGTGCGAGCGAGATGCCCATTTGAACAAGACCGTCGAAAAGCACATCGGCCTCTTGGGCTTCCGCCGAAAGCGGACGCTCTTCAAGCACCTCGTAGACGCTGTTGTCCGCAACCCGGCAGACGTAGCTGCTTTCGATCGCATGAATGTCGTTGAACAGCAAAAACTCCACGTATCCGCGATCCATGACGTAGCAATGGTCCGGCTGCAGGGCCTTTCGTAACACGCATCTCTCAGCTGCCTTGCCACTGCTGAGCCCGCCGGTCACGTCGATTCGTCGCGGCACGTGGTGGTCAATGTCGAAGTGTGTGTGGAGACGCCATGCCGACTTCGCGTCGCCATGACAGTTCTTCAGATACATCGCTTCGGTGATTGTCGCCAGCGTTTTGATCACGCTGCCGTCGACGGCCGTCAACGCCTGTTGCACGTGGCCTTGACCTACGTTGCTGACAGGCTTGAGCTTGCCGCCAAGTTCCTCAATAATCCGCAGGAGCAACTCGGGGTCGAAGACGGCCACCGACTCGCTCAGTGAGCCGAGCGACGCTCGTTTACAGCCGAGCTTTCGTTGCACCTTTTTCAGCTCACTTGCTTGCTGGATCGCCCGTAACGATGTCACGATCGGATTGAAGAGGTACAGGAGTATGAGGAGGCAGTACTGGTCAAAGTGCAGTTGGCGATTCCCTGCCATGTCGCGTTCGCAGCCGACCTCACGTAGCGGCTCGAACAGCGGCAGCAGCTTGTCGAAGTATTTCAGGCCCGTGACATCTTTGGCACGGATCTCTTCACGTCTCTTGCGGCTCATGCCTTGCAGTATGCACAATCTCCGCCCAGGGCGCAAGCCCGGCTATTTTGTGTATACTACGCCTTTTGTGCGGCGCAAATCTCGTGCCGAACAGGATTGGGACACGTTACGAGTTTTGTTGCTTTCCTGGGCGACCGCCTTTCTGCGGGTTCAGCACGCGACCGAGGAGTTGCTCCGGTCGCTCGACGAACGCCTCGTCTCCCAGAAGTCGGGCTGTGCGAGCATGCCCAGGATAACGACTCGTGCCTACCTTGCCGTGGATGCAACTCAATCCGAGCGTTCCGAGTGGGCCAATAACTCGTAATGTGTCCCCGGATTTAACTCGTAATGTGTCCCCGGATTTACGGATTTATGTTTGACCCTACCAGAACACCCTAAGCCCGTCAAGAAATTCGCATGGTGTCCCCGGCGAGTTCTATGGGCGCTCTAAGGGGGCGGAGTGCTATTGGTCGGCCAGCCACTTCTGGTAGTCTTCCTGGAACTCGACGGGGGCTTCGTCGCCGGGGGCAAATTCTTTTTTGAAGCGTTCGATGACGGCCGAGGGGAGGCCCTTGGCACGCCACCAGTTGCTGTCGCCGAAGAAGGTGTCGCGGATCGAAGCGCCTTCGAGGACGGCGTCTTCGAGATCGGCGCCGGTCAGGTCGGCGGCGTCGAGATTGGCCCAGCTCAGGTTCGCCCGGCGGAGGTCGGCCCGGGTCAGGACGGCCAGGAGGAGGTTGGCTTCCGTCATGTCGGCACGTTCGAAAGAGGCCTCCACCAGGTCGGATTGTTCGAGGGAGGCGCTTCGCAGATTGGCGCGGCTCAGGTCGGCGCCGGTCAGGTCGACCTTGCGAAGGAAGGCTTCGGAGAGATCGGCGAGGGAGAAGTCGACGCGGACCAGCTTGGTCAGTTCGAGGCCGGCTCGGCGCAAGTTGGCGGACCGGAAGTTGGCGTCGGTCAGATCGGAGCCCTCCATGTCGATCCACTCGAGCTCCGCGCCGCCCAAGTCGATTCCTTTCAGCTTGAGGCGTTTGAGCCGCGCGCTGCGCCACTCGCGGTTTCCGGATCGCACGAGGGCGGAGAAGGAGTCGCGTCGTTGCTGGGCCGTTGCCCCAGGCTGGCAGACGATCCAGAAGTGACGTTCGATCCGGCTGGCTCGACGGTCGGCAAGGGCGCCCCAGAGGAGCCAGAGATTGGCGGTTACCACGAGAAAAAGGAGCAAGCCGCCGATGCCGATCGCCCTTCGAGGTTTCTGCGGGGAGGAAGCGGGGACTTGCCGTTGTCGTTCCAACGCGGCGACGCGCTGGGCCAGGTCCGTTTCTCGCTTCATGCTACTCTCCGCATCCGGGGCGGGCTACACTATCAGGAAGGTCCAAGGGTCCGTTGAACAAGTAGGTCACCGCTCGCCGAGCGGGACCTTGAAATGGAATATCGCTCGGCAATCCAGGAGCCGTGCGGCGCCCGGCACCTACCAGCGTCGCACGTGCCGCGTTCTTCAACGGGCTGCCAAGGACAACTCACAAATTATGAAACATTGAGCGGCGATTTCCAGCCGTCTCTCCCAGCAAACGGTTTTACTATGTGTTCCGCCAAAGCGAAGGCGCACAAACAGTCCAATCGACAAAGTCCGACCGGCTGGCGTCGTGCTTTCTTTCCTCTGGCGGCCATTCTCCTCGCCCTGTGCCCTTTTCTCCTGTTGGAAGGGGGTTTGCGGATCGCCGGCATGGGCGAACCGTCGGGTACGGCGACGGCCGGTTTCGGCGGCTCGAACTTGTTTGAACTGGACGAGGACGAGGAGATTTACACGACCGCCCGGCACCGGCTGCTGTTTTTCGGTCGCCAGGAGTTCGAGGCCGAGAAGCCGGAGAAGACGTTCCGCATTTTCGCACTTGGCGGTTCGACCGTGCACGGGCGTCCCTACGAGAACGGGTCCGCCTTTCTGAAATGGATGGGGATCGAACTGGGCGGGCGCGACTCGACCCGCGACTACGAAACGGTCAACTGCGGCGGCCTTTCCTATGCCAGCTATCGTCTCGTCACGATGCTGAAGGAAGTGCTTCAGTACGACCCCGACCTGATCGTGGTGGCGACGGGCCACAACGAGTTTCTCGAGGACCGCAGTTACGAGAGCGAGAAAAACCGATCCGCCCTGCTTCGCTGGGCAGGTCAGGCCGGCGACCACCTGCGAGTGGTGACGGCCCTTCGCCAACTTCTCAAAGAATCCCCAGAGGAAAGCGACGAATCGGACGACGGCTCGGGCCTGGAGCCGGAGGTGGAAGCCCGGCTCGACGATCAGAGCGGGTACGCCTCGTATCATCGCGACGACGCGTGGCGCCAGGATGTGATCGACCAATACGCCGATTCCGTCCGGGAGATGATCGACTTGTGTCGCGAGGCGAGCGTGCCTTTGATCCTGGTCAACCTGGGAGACAATCTGCGAGACTGTCCGCCCTTCAAGTCCGAGCACGGCGCCGGGTTGTCGGCCGAGGCGTTCCAGTTGTGGCAGGAGTTGTACGACCAAGGCGCGGCCTTCGACGCCGTCAGCCCGAGCGAAGCCCTGGCTGCTTACAAGCAGGCGGAGACCATCGACGACCAGTACGCCCTGCTGGCCTTTCGGATGGCCAGGTGCTTTGATCGTATTGGCGACATGAAAAAGGCAGCCGCCTATTACCGGAAGGCTCGTCAGCTTGACATCTGTCCCTTGCGAATGGTGGACGAACTGCACGAGCATCTCCTGCGCATCGCCGCTGAAACGAAAACGCCGCTGGTCGACGCCGAGGCCCTGGCCGCGGCCAACAGTCCCGACGGCATTCCCGGCAACAACTGCTTCATGGATCATGTCCATCCGGATATCGATTCGCACCAGCAGATCGGCAGGCTCCTGGCCGACGAGGTGGAAGCCATGGGCCTGGTTGAGCCGAACGGTTCCTGGTCTGATGCGCAGCGGCGGCGTGCTTATCGGAACCAGTTCCGCCGCCTGGGTCCGGTCTACCTGGCCAACGGACGGCGAAGGGTGGGCTGGCTGGAGAATTGGGCTCGCCGGGCGAGGCTCGATCAGGAAGGCAAGCCGGTCGATGCTCGCGGGCACTTGCACCTGGGCAAGAAGCGACTCGACTACGGTGAAGTGGATTCCGCCTGGGAGCAGATGTCGCTCGCCATCGAAGCCGAGCCCAAATGCCTCGAGGAGGTTCTCGACATTGCGTTTGAGTTCTTCTGCCAGGGACGTCCGAAGCCGGCGCAGGAGATCCTCGTGCGGCTTCATCGTCTGCCCTGTGCCGAGACCTATCGTCCCGCCATTGAACTGGCCTACACGATCACGGCACTCGATGCCGGGCAGGACGACCAGGCCGAAGCCGTCGCCGCTCGCTATGGGAATTCACTGCGGGAAGCCACCACCGATCCCAACCTGGGGCGTTGGCTGACTGCGCTGGCGCCCCTGCACGATCGTTTCGAGCAACTTCTGGCAACGTCTTCCGGCTCGACCGTCGGCGCCCCTGGCGATGATCCGTTTCTCGATCCTGCCGCAGAAAGCCCCTCGGCCAAAGAAAGTCCCGCGACCGCCGAAGAGGCGGACCCGCGTCCCAAGGTGGCTGAGTTGCTTGACAAGGCGATTCTCCGCAACCCGGAAAGCGCCCCGCTCTATCTCAGCCGAGCCCGGATGCGTTTTGCGAAGAAGGAGTATGCGGCCGCCCTCGAGGACCTCAACCGATCGATCGAGCTGGCGCCGGACAACTCGGAGGCGTTCAAGTTTCGGGCGATCCTTCAGATGCTCCGGGACAATTCCCAGGCGGCCGTCGACGATCTCTCGGCGGCCATCGCCCTCGATCCGAACGATCCCGAACTGTTCCGCACACGAGCGGCAGCCTATCGGCGACTGGGAGAGGAGGCCAAGGCCGACGCGGATCTGCAGGCGGCCGAGGATCTTGCCCCCGAGAAGCCAATGCTGTGACTTTGCTTCAGCCCGGCTGCTGCCGTTGGTTTTCGGGAAAGCGTTGCGGCGTCGGAACTGGTTGATCCGCAGCCGGGCTTTTCGGGTCGGTGGTGATGGAGGGCAAGAGCCGGGCTAGCTCCGTGTCGTCGGCGGTAAGACTGCCCGATATGAGGTGGTGGATTCAAGAGCCCGGCTAGAATCTCTAGTTGAGGGCAAGAGCCGGGCTACGGTTGATGCTTAACTGGTAGAGTTGCGCTGGCTAGGGTGGTTGATTCAAGAGCCCGGCTATTCTGGTTCGAGTCGGCTATTTTGACTTAGCCTCGTCCTCGACCGTTACCGTTGCCGTTGCCGTTGGAGCTTCGGCGAATGGGGGCAGCCAGGAGCTTGAAGTTGCCGGGGCCGAGCAGTTCCTCGACGCGGGATCGCATTTCCGGGTTGTTCTCGATCTTGGTGCCCCGGCAGACCATGGGCACGCGGGTGCCGTCGGCCAGGTACATGACCATCTGCAGTTCTCCGTTGCCGGGATAACCGCGGATGATTTCGTAGAGGAGGTCGAGCTTTTCGATTCCGTGTTCGGTTTCGGAGAAGCGGAGTTTGACGCCGCGGGTGTAGCGGGTCTGCAGATCTTCCAGGGGGATCAACTCGTTGACGATCAGGTTGGCTTCTTCGCTTCCCGGACGCTTGTCGATGGCCCCGAGCACAACGAGAATCGCATCGGCCTGGACCATCTCGCCGTACTGGGCGAACTGTTCGGGCCACAGGATGCAGCGCATGATCCCTTCTTTGTCCTCCAGGTCCCACATGGCATAGCGGCTCGGCTTGCCGGGCTTGGGGTTCTTCGTGTGGGAGAACTTGATCGAGGCGATCATGCCGCCGAGCATGACTTCGCTGCGGTGGCTCAACTTGGCGGCCTCGGTGGAAGTGTGGGAGCAGTAGGTGGACAGAGTCTGTTCGTGCTCGGCCAGGGGATGGCTCGTGAGGTAGAAGCCAAGGACTTCCTTCTCCTTGTTCAGCTTGTCCCGTTCCTCCCATTCGGGGATGTCGGGGAGGGCGGCGGCGGCCACGTCTTCCTCCTCTTCGGCCGGGGCGGAGTCGAAGAGGCCGAGTTGGCCGTGGCGGCGATCCGAGGCGGCGGCCGCGCCGGCCTGGATGGCGCGGTCGATCACGGCCGCCAATTGGGAGCGATGGGCGCCGAACTCGTCGAAGGCGCCCGCCTTGAGGAGGGTTTCGACGGTGGCGCGGTTGACGGCCTGGGGATCGACCCGCTTGCAGAAATCGAAGAGGCTCTTGTAAGGACCTTTCTTTCGGCCTTCGACAATCGAATCGGCCGCGGGGCCGCCGCAGCCCTTGATGGCGGCGAGGCCGAAATAGATCTTCCCGTCATTGACGGAGTAGTCGCGGCACGACGTGTTCACGCTGGGAGGCACGACCTCGACCTCCATCCGCTCGCAGTCTTCGAGGTGTTCGACGGTGGAGTCCTTGCGGACGAAGTTTCGGTTGGGCACGTCGCCCGAGAGCAGGCCGGCCATGAACTCCACGGGGTAGTGGGTTTTCAGATAGGCCGTCATGTAGGCGATCAGGGCGTAGGCTGTCGAGTGGCTTTTGTTGAAGCCGTAGCCCGCGAACTTCTCGATCATTTCCCACAGGTCTTCGGCGTCCTTCTTGGCGACCCCTTGTTCCTGGGAACCTTCGAGGAACTTCTCGCGGTTCTTCGCGATGATCGCGAGCTTCTTCTTGCTGATCGCCTTGATGCACTTGTAGGCGTTGGCCAGCTCGATCCCGCCCAGGCGGTTGAGGATCCGCATGACCTGTTCCTGGTAGACCATGACGCCGTTGGTCTCACCGAGGATCTCCTCCATGACCGGGTGGAGGTAGGAGGCTTGCTTCCGGCCGTGCTTGACCTCGATGTAGTCGTCGACCATGCCGCCTTCGAGTGGGCCGGGACGATAGAGCGCGTTGGTGGCGATGATGTCGCGGAAGGCGTCGGGCTTCATCCGCTGCAACAGGTCTCGAATGCCGCCGCTTTCGAGTTGGAAGACGCCTTTCGTTTCGCCCCGGCAAAGGAGGGCGTAAGTAGGCTTGTCGTCCAGGGGGAACTTGTAGGGATCGATCCGTTCGCCCGTGGTCTGCTCGATCAGGTCGATGACCTTGGTGAGGATCGTCAGGTTGCGCAGGCCCAGGAAGTCCATTTTGAGCAGGCCGGCCCCGTTTTCGACGTCGCCCATGGACCACTGGGTGATGATGTCTTCCTTGCCGGGCACCCGTCCCAGGGGGCAGTAGTCCGTCAGCGGCCGGTCGGCGATGACCACGGCCGCGGCATGGGTCCCAACGTTGCGAGCGAGGCCTTCGATCTGTTGGGCCAGAGTGAGGAGTTCGCGGACCTCCGGGTCCGTCTCGTACATCTGGCGCAACTCGTCGCTCTCGGCCAGGGCCTTCTTGAGGGTGATGCCCAGTTGATCGGGCACCTTCGAGATAACCTCGCTGACCCGCGAGATGGGCAGGCCGAGGACGCGTCCCACGTCGCGAATGGCGGCGCGGGCGGCCATGGTGCCGAACGTGCCGATCTGGGCCACGTTTTCCAGGCCGTAGCGATCCTTCACGTACTGGATGATCTCGCCGCGCCGCTGCTGGCAGAAGTCGATGTCGATATCGGGCGCTTCGAGGCGGTTCACGTCGAGGAACCGTTCGAACAGCAGGTCGTATTCCAGCGGGCAAACGTGGCTCATTCCCAAGGCGTAGCAGACGATTGCTCCCACGCCCGAACCACGAGCGGTCGTTTCGATGCCCCGGTCGTGAGCGACCTGCACGAAATCCCACACGATGAGGAAGTAATTGGGAAATCCCAGCTTGTTGATCACGCCCAGCTCGCGATTGAGGCGGGCCATGACCTCCTCGCTCAACTCGCCGTCGATGAGCCGCTTGGGGTTGTCGGCGTAGCGCCGCTTGAGTCCCTTGATGCACAGTTCCCGCAGGTAGTCTTCCGACGTTTGACCGCCCGGGGGTGTGAATACGGGGAAGTGGCGCTGTCCCAATTCCAACTCGATGTCAACGCTGTCGGCGATCTCCTGGGAGCGTTTGAGGGCCTCTTCCTGGCCGGGGAAGGCCGCGTACATCTCCTCGGGACTGCGAAGATAGAACTCGCTGGTCTCCATCTTCATGCGATTGGCGTCGGTGCGGAACTTGCCCGTGTTCACGCACAGCAGGACGTCCTGGGCTTCGGAGTCCTCCCGATTCACGTAATGGACGTCGCTCGTGGCGACGAGCGGGATTCCCATCCGGTTGGCCACCTCGATCGAGCCCGCCATGGCGTCCTTCTGGATGTCGAGCCCGTTGTCCTGGATCTCGATGAAGTAGCGGTCGCCGAAGAGGTTTCGATACCAGGCCGCCACCTCGCAGGCCTTGTCGAAATCGGGCTGCTTGCCGGAAATCAGCGCGCGGTTGATCTCGCTCGACACGCAGCCGCTGAGGCAGATCAGTCCTTCGTTCCAGTCGCTCAGGATTTGCTTGTCAATTCGCGGGCGAAAATAAAAACCTTCGAGATAGGCGGAGGAGGCCAGTTTCAACAGGTTCTGGAAGCCGGTGCGGTTCTGGGCCAGCAGGGTCAGGTGGTAGCTGGCCGCCTTCATGTTGCCGGCGTCTTTCTCGAACCGGCTCCCGGGGGCGATGTAGGCTTCGTAGCCGATGACCGGATTGATGCCGACTTCCTTGGCCTTGCGGTAGAACTCGAGGGCCCCGTGCAGATTGCCGTGGTCGGTGAGCGCCAGGGCATTCATGCAGAGGTCCTTCGCGCGGGTGACCAGGGCGCCGACCTGGCCTGCTCCGTCGAGAAGGCTGTAATGGCTGTGGCAATGAAGATGGACAAAGGGTGGCGTGGTCATCCGTTCCCCCCGGGAAGACTAGAGTTGGACGCGTCGTGCGCAAGAGAAAGCCTCTTCGCCGATTCTAGCAGTCCAGGAGCGGAATCCCAGGCTTCCCGATCGGGGGAGGGGAGACCGCCAGATAGGCATGTCGCTGTCTGGGGCGACGCCAGACCTTCCGGAAGAACCTCGCGGGTGCCACACTTTGGAGTGGGTGATTACGAGGGCGATCGCCGCATGAACCGGACGTCGGCTCCGAGAATCTGTTCCTGTTTCACGACCTCGAAGCCAAAACGCTCGTAGAGAACGACGTTCCTGGGATTGGCCGTTTCGAGACGACACTCCGTCGCGCTGGCATCAAGCTGGGCGGCAATCGCCTGGAGCAAGGCGGAACCGAGCCCCTGGCCCTGGAGAGTGGGTTCGACGCCAAGCGTTTCGAGATAGTAGTGCGGCGTCGGCGGGTGATGTGTGGCACTGCGGACGGACCAGCGGATGAAGCGTCCCAATCCTTGGGGACCAACTTTGCGAATCACCCGCCAGAGGAGCCCCAGTTCGGTGGCGAGGGGCCGTGGAAACGTGCCGGGCCGGTGAAGGATGGCGGCCGCCAGAACCGAGCCTTTCTCGACGATTCCAACGGGGTCGTTTTCCTGGGCGTTCAGGGCCAGCATCTCCTCGAACATGGCGGCCAGTTTGCCTTGTCGCGTTTCAGGGGAAACGCGGGGCAGGATTGCGGCAGTCACCGGATCATGCTGGAAGGCGCGGCCCAGCAGAGCGGCAGCCTCGGGGAGACGCGCGGGGGTGAGGACTTCAACACGATGCATGACGCTTGCCTCGGCTTCGTCGCATGGGGCGCTGTTTGCTGGAGCTAACAAACGCCTTTTCGCGGAGCGAAAAGCGACTAGGGGCGCTGGATGGCCGGGATCGGCTGGCGGGCTGCTTCGGAGACGAAATAGCCGCGCTGAAGGAATCGGAGGGTGCACTGTTGAACGGTTGAATCGTCCATGAAAAAGGAGTGCATCGAGGGCACGACCAGGAAGTCGGCGGCGCCGGGCAATCGCGTTTCCTCCACGGTGACGACAAAGTCATCGTCGCCATCCAGCAAGGGATTGTTGGCTCCGCCCTGTCCGCGGCCTCCGGCCAGGATCCCGAAGGGGGCACGGGGGAATTGCCAGGCGGCGCTCGATGTCGTGCCATTTTCCGGAAAGCTGGTTGCCGCTCAAGCCGTACACGAGTTGGAAGAGTTCGCTGTTCTGCAGTTGTTCGGCAATCTGGGCGCCTTGGTTGGGTGGAGCGAGCATGACGATCCGGCCGAGCGGCGGTCCTTGATGCTGGGGAGCGGTCTCGGCCCGGTAGGTCAGGTAGCGGCGAATGACGAGATTTCCGAGGCTATGACCAATGAAATGGACCTGCTGGGCCTCCGAGAGTTGGCCGACGATTTCCGCCAGGGCCCGTCCGTGGGCGTCGATCGTCTCGCGCGTGCTGGCGTAGCTGACGTTGATCCAGGTGAATCCGCCTTCCTTGGCCAGGTATTCTCCGATCCCGGCCATCGATTGGCGGGTTCGGCTCAGGCCGTGCACGGTGACCACGACCTGGCCTCGCACGGGGGGAATCTGGTGCTTGACGCGGAGTCGCTCGAATTCCTGGCGGCAGCCTTCGTAGGTTCCCCATGCGCGGCGGAAATCCTTGTCGTCGAGCAGGCGATGGTGGCCCGTGTAGACGTTTTGCTGGATTCGCCAATCGTGGTAGACAAATCGATCGGTCCAGAACTGCTTGCCACCACCGGTGGGGGCAGTGATGTTGATGTTGGTTCCGGGGGGGAGTTGGGCCGACGCGGTACTGCCAAGAATTACAAGGAGATTGATCGACGTTAGCAACACGCAAATAGACTTCGACATCCACCTGTCTCCTCAGGGAATAGACTTCCACCGTCCTGCCGCGAATTCTCCCCGATCTTCCCTGCCGAGTCCATCGCAGAATTGGACAGATTTGCCTTCCTTCCCCCCCAGCCCTATAAATGAATGGTTCAGAAGTTTCCCCGAGAAGGGTTCCCCCTGCGGAGCTATCCGATGCAGACCAAGCCGCTTGTGGCGATTGCGTTGTTTTTCGTCGTGGTTGCGGCATGGCAGTCGCCAGTTGCCGGGTGCAACACGCCGGTTTTCCGGTATGCCATGTACAACTGGCAGACGGCCCCCTACATCGTCTTCTACTTCTATGAAGGCGAGATTTCCGAGAACGATCAGGCCATCCACAAGACGATGGCGGACTTGACCGAGGAATGGCCGCCGGAGGCGAATATCCGGATCGAGCCGATCGACGTTTCCGATCAGGCGAAACTGGACATGTTGCCTGGTTTCGTGGTGGAGGCCTGGAAATCCCACGAGAACGGCAAGACGCCGGCCTACGTGATCTTCTCGCCGCTGCGAGCCCACATTTACACGGGTTCGCTCGACGCGGAGTCGGTTGCGAAGCTCATCGATTCGCCGGCCCGGCAGCGGCTGGGCCAGCTTCTCGAACAGGGCAATGCGGCGGTCATGATCCTGCTCACCTGTTCCGACGAGGAGCAGAACAAGAAGGCCGAGCAGGCCCTGGCGGAATTGCGCAGAATGGCCAAGGACGGCGAGATCCCGCTTGAACTGGAACTGCCTCCCATGGGGCTGCCGGGAGAAGGGGAACAGGAAGGAGCCGACGGTGACGCCTCCAAGTCGAACAATCTGGGGATTGCCGTACTCAAGGTCGACCGAAACGATCCAGCCGAAGAGTTCTTCGTGCGGATGCTCATGACCATCGAAGACGATCTGAAGGAGTATGCCGACCAGCCGATGATCTTTGCCGGCTATGGGCGGGGACGGGCCTTGGAACCCTACATCGGCAAAGGGATTTCGGCCGAGAACCTGGTGGGTGTGGTGACGTTCCTGGCCGGCGCGTGTTCCTGCATGGTCAAGGATCAGAACCCGGGCGCCGACCTGCTGGTCAAATGGAACTGGGAAGCGACGGCCGACAAGATGGCGCAGAATGACGCGTCTCTCGATTACGGGCAGTCGGCCTACAGCGAATATCCCGCCGAGCCGGTTGCAGAGGAGACGGTGGACGAATCGATGGACGCTGTAACCGCCCCCGCGACGACCGAGGTGGCCCAGACGACTGCGGTCGACGAAGCGACCGCTCCTGCCGACGCCGCGCCGTTGGACAATGCCACTGCCGCCGACGCGAATACCCAAGTCGCGGCCGCTCCCGCTGCGACTAACGCGGAGGTCCCGGAAGACGGCGGAACGCTCGCCGCCACGGCGGAGAGGCAGGAGGCCTCCTTTTCACGGCAGCGGATGATGACCTATGCCATTGGGCTCGGCGCCATCGCCCTTGGGGTTCTGGTGGCAGGGTTTGCTCTCGTGCTTCGGCGGTCGTGAGTGATGGGCGGGGTGTCGCCCGTGCCGTTGGCGGGCTTGGCGAGGGGAGAATTGGCCAGGCCGGCATCCTTTTGTGGGAAGTTGCGGGGGAGCACTTGAGTTTTGCAACGTATCGAGGGGGAAAGCGTGTTGCGAAATGGAGGGGGGAATCCCGTTTCACGCGCCCAATCGGGGCATCGACCAAATCGAGATGTTGTGGACCGAGGATGCCCTCGCAGGAGGCAATCGCAAGCCATCCAGCTCGCCCAGGCTACTCAGTATATGCGCCTGTCCCCTTTATCGCTCCAGAGACCGTTCCAATCGTTGTCGTCGGATCGCCATAGTACGTCATTGTTGTGCCATCTCTTCTGGCAACGTCACGGTCAGTGAACACACTCCATGCATCGTCTACCACGTCCAATAACTCGTCATCTCCGTCTGCCGCTACCGTTCCTAGGTGCAATGACGTGTGTCGGATCTCTGTGTTGATCGGCACGTCGTACGTAACGTACATCTCGTTGGTGCTCTCGCCCGCCGAGCGAGGCGAATCTCCGTCTTGCAGCACTTCGCCGCCAATGGCAAACGTCCAGGTGAGCGTGAAATCGGAATAGTACTTTACGGAGTCCCCAAACTCGTTCGTTGCCTGGATCACGCCCGTCTCGATTGTGCCGAGCCATGTTGTGAGCGTAACGGCGTTTTCCGGAACGTCCATGCCATCGGGCCCTGTTGCTTGCACCGTCATCGTGTACCCCTCTTCGACGACACCATACCACTGAGCCGTCACCTTGTAGTAGCTCTTCTCTGTCTCGCTCGAGGTGCGTTCGTAGGTGACAGGGTAGCACTTGTCCTGCCCCGCGCCTGGGAAATCAATCACGCCGTTGCCGTCGCTGTCCTTCCAGTGCTGCGTGGTCACCGAGGTGTTGGGATCAATGAACTGGAATTCGTTGCCTACGTAGACGGGATCTGTCATGTAGGTATTGGCGTCGACGTATGAGACGATTCTGAGAATCGGCTCGTCATTATCCTCAATCTGCAACTCCACCAACTGATCGGTGCCGAGCGGGTAGGTCTGTCCGCTGTATTCCGCGTCGGTGAGGGTGATTTCCAGCAGTTCGTGGAGGAGTTCGATGTACTGATCGTCGACGGCCTTGATTTCGATGCTCTTCTGCGTCTGGCCCTCCTGAATTTCGAAGGTGGTTGTGCCTCCGTCGCGAGTGACTTCCTCCGTGCCCCCGCCGGATTGCACCACCGTTTCGATCATCTGGTAGTCGGCCGCCGTCGCCTGGCCGTCGTAAGCGAGCGTCGCGTAGATTGGATAAGTTGTGTCCCCCGTCCGGGCTGGAGTCATGACTTCGTGGGTGCGCGTGAGAACAATTCCCGCGGAGGTCGTCCCCTCTTCCTTGATCTCCGTGTGCGGATCCCCCGGTTGGCCGCTCTCGGTCAAGGAAACGACCCAGTGATCGTCGTCCAGAATCATGACGCTCGCTTCCCCGTTTGCTGCATCCGCCCCGAACAGGCCGCCTGGCATGTTGATGCTCGTTCCCTCCTCCACGGTAAGCACGGCCGTCTGGTCCCCTTCCTTAATGTGGTCGTTCACGGTCACGAGTTGAAAGACCACGCTCGTTTCGCCTTCCTCGATGACGGTCTTGTCGCCGTAGATGGCCAGGTATCCGCCTTCGTCCGTCAGGTTGTAGTCGCTGTACTGATCGGCCGAGCCCGACATGGCCAGATCGACCAGGATGCCGTAGCTCGTGTCGCCGCTCCGCCCGGCGCCGTCGTCGACGCGAGTGACCGTGAACTCCGCCTCGAAAGGGCGCTCACTCCTCCTGCGAATTCGCTCTCCTCTTTGCCGCGGCAGGATCCTCACGCGGAGAACTCACGACCCGATATTCCGTCGAGCGAACTTTCGACTGGGCGTCTAGATAGACCAACACGTCGCGTCGGACGCCCGGCTGATCCCTTGGAATCATGAACCTCCACTGCCGGTCGGAAACTTGCGAGATCGTCACGGCCCTTGGTTGGCGAAAGATCTCCGAATAGGCATCGGCGACAAGCCGCGCGTCCTCGGCGTCCTCTATCTTCACGTTCTGTTGGGCAAGGAATTCGCCGAACGACTCGCACGTGGTCATTCCGTTCAATCGAAATACGGAGTTGTCCTTGGCCACGGCAATTGTGAACCGAATGCTGTAAAGCAGTCCTGGAAGTTGCTGCGATTCGGATGCGGGTTTCTGGCCGAATGAGAATGTGTAGAAGCGGTGATCGGGAAACAGTCTACTGATTCCTGTGCCGTGGATCTGCTTCGGTGATCCGTGCAGGACATTCCTGTAGATAGCCTTGGGCGGCGCATCGGTAATCGATCGCACTTCATCCGTGACTATCCTCGAGTTTGGGTCCTCGGCAGAAACGGCAGTTAATTGCGAGTCTTCTGGATACTCTTTGCCCAGAACGAGCTTTGCGTTCGGGATCGTTGCATCATCGCCGTTTGCTATGGCTATGCACACCGCTGCAACCACACCAATGACAGCAAGCCCGGTTCGCAATGGTTTGTAGGCAGCCAATCTCGCTATTTCCATTTGGTTTCCTCCGCCGGAGAGTTGGCAACGTAGTAGTACGGTTCCGCGATTGGCAGAACATCGTACGCACAACGCATGGTACGATTTCGGATTTTGGGGGACGCCATATGGTGTCCCCCGAATTTGCGAGGATGCCCTCGCAGGAGGCAATTGTAAGTCAGCCAGATCGCCCAGGCTACTCAGTATATGCGACTGTCCCCTTTATCCGATCTATGTCGCACCCCGTTGCATAGAGGCGCACCTCGATCGGCGTGCCGCTGGGTGAGTCCTTGCGCCAGTCGAGAGAGTAACGTTTTCCGGTCCTTGCCGCTTCGGACAAGCCAAGCGAAATGGTAAGGTCTTGCTCTCCCGGAGGGGACGGGCGTTCGCGTGTTCTTGGAGGTGGAACGGCGAAGTACGCATCGGTTTGTGCAGCGAGTTGCAGCAACTGTGTGCCAATGCTGGTTTCTTGCTCGGCGAGCTGTACGTCAGTCGGCGCAACACGTACCAGGATGTTCCCGCGAATGAACGTCACTTCATAGAGCGGGAGTTCGCCCAGACCGCGCACGTGCCGTGCGAATGAGAGTTGCCCAATGTTCTTGCCATGCCACTGAAGCCGATCGTCAACGGGCAACATATTGAGCGTCTGCTCCGTTGCTGCAAGACGTTTGGCCGCCTCATTGGATGCCAGGATGGTCAGGGAGAGAACAAAGTCGTGCTGCTCGTGCCGGAATGTGTATGTTTCCGCGAGCAGTACAGCAGGGCGTTCGGAAGGGATCGAGGCTTTGCTGCATTGGGCGGGCAGAAACGCTCGGTCAGACATCTGCAACGACCCGGTCGGCGCCCAGACGAACAGGGAAGATCCCGTTTCGTCCGTCTCAAATTGCGCACACTGCGCAAGACGCTTCTCGACGAGATCCGAGAGCTTCGTCTCTTGGCCGTAAGACACGGGCTCAATCAGAAATGGAAGGAGCACGGCCAACTTGATCAGGAACAGGCCCTGCGTTCCGGGATGTCTCGGTTGGTGTGTGGGCATGGGCGATAGACCACTCCCCCAATTTGATGTGATTTTCACTTCGGCGATCCCATTCGCAGCCTCTGAAGGAGGATGAGGTTAATCAGTATCCGCAGCGATGGCATAATAGCCATGCCCCGCGACAGAAGTGATTTGCGCCACGTCTTCGCGGACAACAATCCGATAGTACGCCTTGCTCCGCGTGACGATGAGCGCACTGATGACCGGGACATGCTCGCGCAGTTGCTCGGGCTTAATGCCATGCTGCTCGAGGGCGATGGCGCGGCCGTGTTCGATTAGCGTGCGTAGCTTCTTCTCGTCGCTTTCGAAAGGCTCGCCGGTGGTCGATTGGTAGATGACAATCTCCACAATGTCACCAAGCTCAAACGCGTCGGACACCGCCCCCTTGCGCCACAGGCGGTTCTTCTTCAAGTTGGGCTTGTAGGTCAAGTCGACGCCCATTCGGCTCGCCAAGTCGTTCATGGCTTTGATGGACATTCCGTCCATGCTGCGCGAACCATCTTCCGCAGTTCCATCCCGGTCGGACTGACGGAAACTCCCGTGCCCCTGCGCAGAGGTTATTCGGAACCAGGGCCCGCGCTTCGTGATTCGGTACACATCACCGTTTTGGGCGACCAGCAAGACATCCATGGCTGGAAGAGCCTGCGGGTCCCAATCGGGCGGATCCGCCTCAAAGACCGCGTTTTCAGCAGACAGCAGGTCGATCATCCCGACGAAAAGCACTTGGGGAGGCGCTGAAGAGCAACTGTCGACCAGGATGAAGTGAGCGACCTGCGAGATGTCGACGACATCCTTCACTCGCCTGCCTGTCCAGAGCACACTTTCCTTGGAATCGGGTTCCTTGGCTAAGTCAATTACGTCCATTCGCGCGGCATCGGTCACGAATTCCTCCGAAGCCTCCGAACAACCCGCGAACAGCAGAAGAGGCAGGCTCAGGACGCTCACATGAGACAGTTTCATCGTAGTCTCCTTCCTTGAAACATCGGAGATCGGTTCGAACCCACGACAACTCAAACCAAACAAGCAAATCCAGGGCTTGGAGAGAATCCATTGCGGCGTGAGTTCTCATGTCTTCAAGTAGTTGTTGCTGTGATCGCAACTCCGTTATGGAGATAGCGTAACACTTCCGTCTTCAACATCGGAAGCCGTGCCTGATGCCCACCATTCCGTCCAGGTTGAGGTGTCGATGACTGCCGCAAGGTATTCAGCCAAGGTCTTCGTGCCAGCCTCGAGTGCACATGCGTCGTACACCTTGCCTCCATACATCCCAGCGCGGCCTCGCTGACGCTCGGCCGCAACCAAAGTGATTGAAAAAGGCGTTCCGCCTTTTGTGAGGTAAATGTTTTTGTAACCGAAAACGTTTACCCAAAAGAGGAACGCCATGAACGCTCTTGTACCACAACATGCGGAACACGTCACGGGAGAATTGAGCGGTTGGGACCGGATTGTTCTTCGTGGCACCTTGCGGATGCTCACCTTTGTGGAGGGTATGATGGGTTATCTCAGTCGTGCGGGGGTTCTGTTGAAGAACTTCGGCGACCATGCCCAGGCCATGACGGCACGATTGATCGACGCCTCGCTGGCGGCGGCTCAAGAAACGGGGCGACCGGTGGAGTATCTTGCGTCGCCCAAAGATCGCAAGGACGAAATCGCCCGCGAGATCGCTATGAATGACGACGTGCAAGACGGGCTGATCTGCGTGTTGACTTGCGTCGAACCCTGCCAGACTTATGACATCTACCGCAACCGCGACAAGAAGAAACTCGAGTTGATATCTCGCACGCGCAAGTGCAAGTTTCTCTACCACTATTGGATCGACCCTCGATTCGGCTTCATGTCGGCCCGAATTCAGACTTGGTTTCCGTTTCCCATCCAGGTCTGTCTCAACGGTCGAGAGTGGCTTTCGCGACGGATGGATGAATCCGGCCTGCCGTACGAGCGGTACAAGAACGGCTTTCCGTGGATCGAGGATTTCGCCAAGGCTCAAACGATCATGGACCGGATGCACAAGACCAACTGGCCAAAGGTGCTCGATGCCGTGGCAAGAAGACTGAATCCCGCGCACGGGCGAATGTTCCGTTCCCAGGGAATGTCGTACTACTGGTCGGCTTTCCAGACGGAGTGGGCCACAGACATTGCCTTCACGTCCTCGGAAGCCTTGGCAAAGTTCTATCCACAACTTACCCGCGGAGCCATTGCCACCTTCGATAGCCGTGACGTCTTGCGGTTCTTGGGCAAACGTCCGGACCGCCGTTATCAGGGTGAGGTGATCAGCGACTACAAGGATCGACCGGAAGGCGTTCGCGTGAAACATCAGGCTTTCGGCAACTCCATCAAGGTATACGATAAAGGCGGTTCTCTTCTGCGAATCGAAACGACGATCAACAACCCCCACGCCTTTCAATCGTACCGTTCGACCGAAAACGACCCGAACGGCCCAAAATCGTGGCGTCCCATGCGCAGGGGCGTGGCCGATATGCATCGCCGCGCCGAGGTGTCTCAGCTGTCACCGGGCGCTCAAAACCGGCCAGTTAGGGGCGCTTGAAAACCGGCCATCTTGAAAGGCGTCGATCTAGGCTTTCTGTCAGAACTCGAACTGACGGAGGCCTGGTGATGGCGAATCAACTCAAGATGGCTAAGATCAATGCAATTCTCACGTTACATCAACAGGGCTGGTCGAATCGACGGATTGCCGAGCAATTGGGCATCCATCGTGAGACCGTGGCCCGATATCTGGCACTGGACGCAAAACCGGCCGAAGCGCCCGCCGGGTCGGACTCTCAAAACCGGCCACAAGCGCCCCCCGGGTCCGAGGCCGAGGCGGTGGTGTCGCGGAGCGATTGCGAACCCTACCGGGAGGTGATCACCGACAAGCTCCAGCAGGGGCTATCGGCCCAGCGGATCTACCAGGATCTGCGTGAAGAGGTCGACGTGAGCTACTACAGCGTCCGCCGGTTCGTGGCCACCCTGAACGCCGGCCGATCGCTTCCCTTCCGACGTCTGGAGACCGGGCCGGGCGAAGAAGCCCAGGTCGACTTCGGCACTGGCGCCCGAGTTTACCGAGATGGCAGGTATCGGAAGACGCACGTTCTTCGCGTCGTGCTCAGCCATAGCCGCAAGGGCTACAGCGAGGTCGTCTACGGCCAGACCACGGAGGCCTTCATTCGTTGCCTGGAGAACGCCTTCTGGCATTTTGGCGGCGTGCCGCGAACGCTGGTGATCGACAATCTGCGAGCGGCCGTCAAGAAGGTCGACTGGTTCGAGCCGGAACTCAATCCCAAGGTCGACGCCTTCAGCCGTCACTACGGGACGGTGATCCTGCCCACTCGGCCGGCCATGCCGCGGCACAAGGGGAAGGTGGAACGCGGTGTCGACTATGTCCAGGAGAACGCCCTCAAAGGGCACAAGTTCGAGAGCCTCAGGCAGCAGAACGAGCATCTCCTCAACTGGGAGACGACGATTGCCGACACGCGGATTCACGGCACGACGCGTAAGCAGGTGGGCAAGTTGTTTCGCGAGGTGGAGAAAGAGGCACTCGAAGAGTTGCCGCTGGAACGGTTTCCTTTCTTTCACGAAGGGCAACGCTCGGTCCATCGCGACGGCCATGTCGAGGTCGACAAGTCGTACTACTCAGTTCCGCCGGAGTATGTGGGACGGCGCGTGTGGGTGCGGTGGGAAAGCCGGCTCGTACGGATCTTCAACCAACAGTGGAATCAAATCGCCGTCCATGCCAAGCAGGAGCCGGGCCGATTCAGCACCAATTCGAGCCATCTTTCTGAGAAGAAGATCTCGACGGTCGAGCAAGGAGCCACCCGGCTGTTGTCCAGGGCCGCGACGATCGGCGACCACACCGAAGCCTGGGCCACGGAGATGATCTCGCGTCGCGGAGTTCAGGGACTGCGAACGCTGCAAGGCCTGCTTGCCTTGTCGGACAAGCATACCGTCAAGGACCTTGAAAAGGCCTGCGAAATCGCCCACAGCTACGGGGCCTACCAGTTGTCCAACCTCCGCCGTTTGATCCTGAAAAACGCGGCAAAACAGGAACAATTGGAGTTTATGGACGAGCACCCGCTGATCCGCAGCATGGAGGTCTATGGCGAGTTGGTTCGCTCGGCCATTAAACGCCAGGCGGGAATCGAAGTGGCGGCCGAATGACGCCCATTTCGCCAACGCACTGTCGTTGGCAGATCGGTAACAAACCATGATCCCGAATGCCACCCAGCCTCCGCTCGGGCTCGACAAAAGGGGACCGCCCCTTACCACCTTCACTCCTCCCATCGACCCCAAGAGACGCGGGGCGAGGGCCGATGCGAGGAGCGAAGGCGGAAGGGGCTCAGCCAACTCCCTTGGGAAATCTTGGTTCAGGCTTGTTGCCCAAGGTTCGCTCGCAAGCGCAACACGACATCCCATTCTTTACCACCCTTTTCACGAAAGGACGACGATGAACGAAAACCTTCAATCCGCTCTCCGAAAGCTCCGGCTGTCGGGCTTGGCCCAGTCCCTGGAGATACGTCTCCAGGAAGCGGCCGGCCACAGCCTGAGCCATGCCGAGTTCCTAGAGTTGATCCTGCAAGACGAACTGGCGATCCGCGGCGAACGGCTCATTCAGCGCCGAGTCAAGGCGGCCGCCTTCCGCGAACTGAAGACGATCGATCAGTTCGACTTCGCCTTCAACCCTTCGATCAAGAAGCAACAGGTCTACGAGTTGGCTACGTGCCGCTTCATCCGCGAAGGCCGGGACGTTCTGTGGATGGGACCTCCGGGCGTAGGCAAGTCGTTTCTGGTTCAAGCCATCGGCTATCAGGCGATCAAGTCGGGCCTGCTCGTCTACTACCGATCTATCTTCGACGTGGTTCGCGACTTCTTGCAGGACGAGGCCTTCGACGGCGAAGAGAAGATCCTGAAACGATACCTCAAGCCGGATCTTCTGATCATCGACGATATGGGTATGAAGCAACTTCCGAAGCGAAGCGGTGAGTTCCTGTTCGAGATCATCATGCGACGTCACGAAGTGAAGAGCACCATGATGACGTCGAACCGGCCGCTGGAAGACTGGGGCAAACTCGTGGGCGACGTGCCGGCCGCCTCGGCCATTCTCGACCGCTTCCTGCACCACGCCGAGGTGATCGAGATCACCGGCCGGAGCTACCGTCTGCGGAAACAGGCAGGCGATCGCGTGGTGAAGAAGCCCGCGTCAAAATCGAAACAACCGGACCCGGCCGTCTGCGAGGAGGCTCCCGGCAAATGACCCCAAAACCGGCCACAAGCGCCCACCGGGTCCGGCGTCCAAAACCGGCCACCGTCTTGCTGAAACTCGACCGATGATGTCAAATCAACAACCTCAACCCGAAATTGGCCGGTTTTGAAGCGCCCATCCCTGGCCGGTTTTCAAGCGCCCGGTGACACTCAGCAGTCCAACGACCGTTATGCCGAAGCGCTGGCGTCGCTCGATACATCCACGCCGGTTGCTCAGTTGGCCGCCAAGGTGTGCCGTCCGACGCGAAAAGACGGTACACGTTACCGCGCCTTGCGGCCATGGTCCGAGCAGGACCGGAAACTCCTGGAAGCGATCAGCGACGGACAACTGGCCATCGAAGGATTCTGCAACCGCGATGTGGCTTCCCGCCTGTATCCCACGAAGTCCGACGACAAGACCCAACGTGCTCGCATTGCGTCGAAGGTCTCTTACCGTCTTCGTATCCTTCGAGCTCATGGTCTTATCCGAAAATCACCCCAACGCCGCCGTTACCACATGACAACCAAAGGCCGCCAAATCGTCACCGCCCTACTCCAAACACAACACGCTACGCTCCAACAACTTAACGCCACCGCTGCCTGATAACTTTGTCAAAAACTTAACGATCTTTGAGGTTAGTAGTACAAAGGCATGGTTTCCAAATAGGCTGCGCCCTGTTTCATCTGCGCCAGCGATTTGCGGAAACGAGTTGAGTGTAAAGAACGGGTTATTGCAGTTCCCGACACCGACGAGATCGACCGTGTTGATATACCCGAAGGGCTGCATAAACTTGTACTCGACGTCCAATCCCAGCAGGCATCCGAAGGAGGTAAGTGCAGCCGCTTGATCATAGCAATTGACAGTATTGTTCAGAGTTTTGTCTATGTACTGCGACAGCTTCATGCTGTCGCCGAGGTGGCTACCCGCGTACGCACGGGCCCCGTAGCGGGTGTCATATACCAGGCCGTGCCCTCCGTGAAGGTACGTCGTCAACGTGGCCATTGCAGCAACGTCGTCTTTCGCATTAACTCCAGCGGTATTTGTGACAAACTCCAGAGCTTTAACCCATGGCTGGTGCTTATCGTCCGCGGTGAGATTGTCACTGACATCCCAGGGACTCTGAGGCGTATCCAGCACCGTGTACATCCGAATGGAATCGGTAACCACGGCTTCATTGGAACCGGTCTCATTTCCGTTGACCAAGTCGGCCCCGATATAGGTGACTTCCCAATAGAACTGAACGTCCTCGCGCAGCACGACGCTGCTCGTGTTGTTCTGAGCCTCAAACTTGACAAAATCGTCGACTCCGTTCACGACGTATGTCAAGACACAATAATAGGCGGGCAGCAGAGTCCCATCTTCAGAGACTATAAGTTCCACCTCTTGGAGTCCTAGAATTGCTGTGCCATCAGTAGAAGCTGTAAGCTTGACGATCATCCCGGCGTACTTGGGATCAACCGTAATTCGACTGCAGACCGTAACCGCTTGATCGGCCAAATAGAGAACGGTCCGTTGATTGACAAGGCCGTCGTTCGGGAGAGAACTGGGGAGCGGCAACGTGCCCGTATACCATTCGGGGGCGCTATGCTCGTTATCGTCGTTTTCGTCAGTGCGGAGATTCACGCCGTCGGCGCCCGAGTTGTCGCCCACGTCGTAATTGAAGGCCATCGCCAAGGCATCGATCTTCAAAGTGGTATAGTACGTGTTGTCCCATCCCGACGGGTTCCCGTTCGAGACGTCTGCGCCCAGCGCGAGCGACAAACGAATGTCCTCGTATACGGTTGCCTCAACATAGATCGTCTCCTCGTATGACGTCGTAGCCTCGGTGAGTGTTACAAGCCTGGTCTCGACATCGATTCGCCCGTCGGCAGGGTTACTGTCGTCTCCGTATGGGAGCTCGGTTCCCCCTGTTTCCGCGTCCCATGGCAAGAGCGGAGAATCTCCGATCAGATACACGTCAATTTCGATGGGTTGCGAAGCGTCTTCGGGGGTCAACGAGTCGACCCAGGCGTAGACCGACGTCTCAGCCCGATCGTTCTCGGTGAGATCCTGGTCGGTGTTCGCCATGATCACTCGCCCCAGCGAGTTCGCGTCGTTCTCCTCCTCGTCATCGTCAGCATCCAGATCCCCGTTGTTGTCCGAGTCGGTCCTTGCACGGATGATCCCCCCGTCGTGGATGACCACACGTTTCTCCTCTTCCTCGGTGGGGACCACCGCGTCGTATGTCGACGGCTTGCCCGACCAACTGGCCGTGGCGAGGGAACCGTCAATATATTCGCCGTATGCGGCTTCCTCTTCGGGGCTGGACGCCACGGCCCTGTTGCCTGGTTCTCCCTCGTCGAGCCAATCGAAGACGGGTTCCACGCGGATGTACGCTTCGGTCTGTCCCACGGGGATACTGGACGACCAGGTATCGTAGGACACGACGCCTTGCAAGACCGTCCCGGCGTAGGTCGGCCCGCCGATCAACTCGTACGCACCGCCCTCTCCCGTCGCCGCGATCGCCGACAAACTGAAATCCGTCGTGCGAGTTGCTGTGCCGGTTGTCCAAAACGTGTACGAGATCGGGTAGGTCTTATCGGTTGCCTTGTGGTCGTCTTCCGTATTCGCGTCGAAGCGCTTTGCTTGGTAACCGCCATAGTCCTGCTCAACTTCGGGCAGACGCTCGGTTACGTTCGGGTCCCAGGCGATGAATTTCACGCTCCACCAATCGTTGTCTTCGATCACAACCGCTACGAAGGTGGCCTCACCATCCACCGCAAACTCCGGGGTGCCGGCAGAGCCTACGACGGTGAGACTGACCTGTTCGTTCTCCTCCGGCTTGGCGTCGTTAATCACTTCCATGGCGATGTCCCTGGTGGTATGTTGTGCTGCGATGGCAAAAATTACGAATTGGTTGCCCTCGTTTTCCCAAAGACTGTCCGCGTCCAGTGTGTAGTCCGAACCGTACGTGGCAAGCGTCTGTGGATCCGCCGTGGGGTCAGCCACGGGAATTTGAACCTTGACTTGAAGGGCGTAGGACGTGTCCATCTCATAGTCGACTGTCCGATCTTTGGTCCGAGTGAGCGTGCATTTTCCGGCATACGCGGCTGTGACGCTGTTATCCGGTTCCGCCACGTCGCCATCGGCCGTAATTCCCACTTTCCACCAATCATCATCCAAAATCGTCACCGTGCCCGTGTCGGCGTTCTCGTCGATCGGAAAATCGCCTCCGGGCCCCCAACTCGCGCTGCAACAGCCGCAGCCACCGGAATCCTCAACGCCACTGCTGGAAGCGTCTGTGATCGTGAGCGTCACGGACATGTCGGCTTCCTTGACGGCGTCGTTGATCGGCTTGATCGAGAGACCGACGGCCGTTTCGTCCTCCGGAATCGAGATTGTATTGGATGTGATGACCGACTCGCCGGACATGACCACGTAGTCCGTGCCGCGAACGGCGTCGCCGCCGAGGACGAAGTCGACGGCGATCGCGTAGCGAGTGTCGGTGGCGCTGCCGGAGGTGATCGCCGGGTCGGCGCTGCGGGTGATGGCAAACCCGGCGGAATCCTCCGAGTCGCCCTCCACCGCGTCGTCGTTCTGGTCGTCGGCCTCAATCCAGCACCCCGTCTTCCTTCAGCACCTTGGCGCACTGCCAGATGGTGCGGAAGGGATCCTCTAGCTCGTGGGTGTTGCCTTCGTCGTCCGTCCAGGAGGCGTTGCCGCGGGTGACGTAGCGGCAGGGTACGCGTACGAAGTCCTGGGCGGGCGCGTCGAGTTGGACGTAGAAGTTCGGGCCGAAGCCGTAGACGGCGCGTTCGGGTTCCACGTAGAGGAGGGCGACCAGGTAGTGCACCGGATCGAGGAGTTGGCTGCCGTGCCATGTCCCGCCTTCCTGATAGGTGTCGGGAACGCCGTCTTGCAGGGTCATCCGGCCGTGCCACTCGCCGTCTGGCTGGGTGGTGCTGAGTTGGTAGACCTCGCCGCAATCGCGGACGAGAACGTATCGATAGTCCAAGTATCTGGCCTTCACCGTCGCCTCCGAAAGCGGGATGATGAAGAACTGGCCTCGCCAGGGCAGCCAGAATTCGCTCCTCAGCCGCCAGTGGTTGACGACCTGGTCTCCTTCGTCGGATTCGACGCGTTCGTTCCGGCAATCCCAGATTCGCATGGTGTGCTCAACGGTCATGAACAGCGTCCAGCAATCGGCGGCGTGGGGAACGATGTCGAAGCCGTCCACAACATGGGAGAAGTCCGTCCTGCCGATTTTCTTTTCCCAGCTCATTGCGCGCTTGACACTCCGCCTCAATGCATCGAGGGTGGAAAGCCGCTCGAGGCCCTCCTTCTCGTCATAGACACTGTATTCGAGGGGCAGAGCTCGGCTGAATGTTCCGTTTTGCTCATTCCAATCGGAATTGCGGAGAAGATCACGGTCCGGGCGAGGACGGTTCAATGGAACCGCCGAACATGGCAAGGTTCGCCAGAGTGAGCATCCATAGGGGCCAATGGGCCCGTACAGGGCCTCGAAGGCGAACCAGAACTGACCGTGCGCCCATCGCCATCTTCGAAGTCCCAGACCGTGCTGTATCCGTATCGCGCGGGTTCGCCCTGCCTCGTAGTCGGCGTAGAGCCAGAGTGGGGAGATCGAATCGGACGCCAGATTGCCTTCGAACCAGTCGAATGCAGGGCATTCTTCTTCTGTCCGTGGATTGGTCACCTGTTTTAGTTCCTGGGCGATCACCTTCCCCTCGCGGATCATTCCCACACGCATGCGCTGCGGCGTGGGGAACTCCCAGGGAGGTGTGGGATTCTCCGCACAGGGCGCCCTTCCGGGCATGATTCCAAGTCCGATGAGGCAGCACAAGGTCGTTGCGCAGACCAGTACGTAATGAGAAGTTGTTTTCATTGTCAGATCTTCCTACCTCCAATCCAAAGCGAAGCTGCGGAGTGGAACAAGTTCACTGGCGCGCCTTCATGTCCCGCTCTGCGGCGTCAATACGCTTCTCACCGTCGTCGACTAAATCAGCACGATGTCGGATTCGTCTCCAATTCGCATTAGGAGAACGTTGTTGAAACTCTTGGTGTCCAGGTTCCCGTCGCCATCCAGATCCCCAGTGATCGTCTCGTTGATCGTTGCCGTTGGCAGGCCTGTTGAGGGCAGGAAGTAGCTGGTGCCGCCCATATAGTAGATCGCGGCAAGGGCGGTAGAAACGAAGTCTGCAATTGCGAAGGCGTCTTGCTCTGCTTCTGTGTAGTAGTAGCCTCCCTGCCACATCCAGTCTGCATATTCGACTCCATAGCTCGGATCGAGATAGCGGTAGTCTATTTCGCCATCATTATCGAGGTCGTAGCCGATGCGAACAATAGCGTGAAACCGGAAGATCGACGTTGGATCAGTGTTCGATTGACCCGGAATTCCGCTCACGTCGGCAACATCACCTGTGGTGATCTCTCCGGACGATGTGATAGCCAGATGCGAGTAGTCAGAAAGGTTGTTGTTTCCGAGGCTACTCACGGCGAGAACTGCTCCCTCTGTGATGCTTCCATCTTGGTTGAATCCACTGTAGTTGTTGACCATGATTCCTTCGTCAAGGTCGTCCGCCCTCAATTTCTTAGCTTCAGCGTTAAGCCCTTGTGCAAAGAACACCGTCTGAAGCAGGTGTTGCCACGAACTGCAGTTGCCGTCAGCGTCACGTAGTAGCAATACAGCGGAATCATTCGTTGAGCGCGGGTTGCCGTAGTAGGTCATCGTTGTCCCGTCTCGTCGCTGGACACTTCTGCCGACGAAGGCGCTCCAGACGTCGTTCACGACGCACGCTAACTGGAGGTCTCCTGCCGCTGCGACCGTTCCCAAGTGAAGCGAGGAGTGATAGATCAACTTGTTTGGATCGGGCACATCGTACGTCACATACATCTCGTTGGAGCACTGGCCCGCAGATCGCGCAGCCTCCCCTTCCGCGGGCGCCTCGTCGTCGATTTGGAAGGTCCAGGTAAGTGTGAAGCTCGAGTAGTATGTGACCACGTCGGGAAACGGGTCGCCTGTAGACTGGACCACTCCGGTCACGATCCAGCCCGCGTCCGCCGTCACGTTGCTTTCGGGCACTTCCATGCAGTCGGGACCTGTTGCCTTCACGGTCATGCTGTAGCCTTCCTCAACGTATCCCACCCACTTCGCTATCACCTGAAAGCGGCTCGCTTCCGTATCGGTGCGCTCATAAGTGACGGGATAGCATTGGTCTCCATACTCGCCAGGAACATCGATCAGGCCGTTGAGCGTCCTGTCTTGCCACTGGTTGCCGGTGATCTCGGAGTTCTTCTTCCAGATGAACTGAAATTCTTGACCTACGTACACGGGATCCGTCCGATACGAATTGGCATCCTCGTAGGAAACCAGCACCAGAATCGGCTCGTCATTATCCTCGATCTGCAACTCCACCAACTGGCTCGTCCCGAGCGGGTAGGTCTGCACGCTGTATTCCGCGTCGGTGAGGGTGATCTCCAGCAGTTCGTGGAGGAGTTCGATGTACTGATCGTCGACGGCCTTGATTTCGATGCTCTTCTGCGTCTGGCCCTCCTGAATTTCGAAGGTGGTCGTGCCTCCGTCCCGAGTGACTTCCTCCGTGCCCCCACCGGATTGCACCACCGTTTCGATCATCTGGTAGTCGGCCGCTGTCGCCTCGCCGTCGTAAGCGAGCGTTGCGTCGATTGGATAGGTTGTGTCCCCCGGCCGCGTGGGAGTCATGACTTCGTGGGTGCGGGTGAGGACAATTCCCGTCGAGGTCGTCCCCTCTTCCTCGATCAGCGTGCGAGGATCTCCCGGTTGACCGCTCTCGGTCAAGGAAACGACCCAGTGATCGTCGTCCAGAATCATGACGCTCGCTTCCCCGTTTGCTGCATCCGCCCCGAACAGGCCCGCCGGCCATGTTGATGCTCGTGCCCTCCTCCACGGTAAGCACGGCCGTCTGGTCCCCTTCCTTGATGTGATCGTTCACGGTCACGAGTTGGAAGACAACGCTCGTTTCGCCTTCTTCGATGACGGTCTTGTCGCCGTAGATGGCCAGGTATCCGCCGTCGTCCACCAGGTTGTAGTCGCTGTACTGATCGGCCGAGCCCGACATGGCCAGATCGACCAGGATGCCGTAGCTCGTGTCGCCGCTCCGCCCTGTGCCATCGTCGACCCTGCTGACCTGGAACTCCGCCTCGCCCGTCCGTTCGACAATCCCTTCAGACGTCGACGTTCTTTCGATCTGGATATCCCAATGATCATCATCCAAAATCGTCACCGTGCCCGTGTCCGCGTTCTCGTCGATCGGGAAGGCGCCGCCGGGTCCCCAGTTTGTGCAACAGCAACCGGCGGGATCTTCAACCCCACTGCTCGACGCGCTGGTGATCGTGAGCGTCACGGGCATGTCGGCCTCCTTGACGGCGTCATTGATCGGCACGATCGAGAGGGCGACGGCCGTTTCGTCCTCCAGGATCGAGATCGTGTTGGACGTGATGACCGACTCGCCGGACATGACCACGTAGTCCGTGCCGCGAACGGCGTCGCCGCCGAGGACGAAGTCGACGGCGATCGCATAGCGCGTGTCGGTGGCGCTGCCGGAGGTGATTGCCGGATCGGCGCTGCGGGTGATCGCGAACCCGACCGAATCCTCCGAGTCGCCCTCCACCGCGTCGTCGTTCTGGTCGTCGGCCTCGGCCGAGATGATCCACTGGTCGTCGTCGACGATCGTGATGCTCGCCGACGACGGATCACCGGGCGACTCGATCCACATGCAGCAGCAATTGCAGCACTCCATCTCGGTCAGCGTGAGCGTGATCGACCGGTCGCCTTCGCTCCGCGCGTCGTTGATCGGCGTGAATGTGAGCTCGGCCGTGCCGTCGCCGCTAAAGTCGATCTTCTTGAGCGTGCC
>CAXXQT010000006.1:0-545535 GCA_963674575.2 Thermoguttaceae bacterium | reverse complement strand
AAAGCGTTACTCGCCGCAAGTCAACGCCAGATCTCGCAGGTACATGAGGGCCTCGTCGACATCCGGAACCTGGACACCCCGTCGTCGTCCCTGACGATCGCACATCGCCAAGAGCCGAAGCTCCTCGAAATCCTCCGAAGCCTCGAGCCGCCGCCGCGAGCGGGCACCAATGACCCCCTCTAGTAGGGCGTGAGCGTCGGTGTGATGCTCGATCAGCCAAGCCGTTCGAGGCGTGATCGATCCCTCCAGGGCCGTCAGCCCGGCGGCCGTATGGTCTTGGAGATCGATCGCCTTGCCGACGTCGTGGAGCAAGGCCGCCAGAAGGAATTCTTCGTCGTAGGGGATCTCTTCGCGGGCCAACTCGAAGACCTGCAGGCTGTGGTAGAGCACGTCGCCTTCAGGGTGGCGTTTTGGGTTCTCTTTGACTAGCTCCAGCGGCAGGAGGAGCGTTCGATAGACCAGGAAACGGTCCAGGCGCGGTTGGGAATCGGCTTTGGCAGCGGCCGACCGCTGGGCCACCAGGGCGTCCCACTCCAATCGCTCGGATTGGTCGTCGTCGCCGTTAGTCAGGCGGCCTTCCTGGCCGATCGCCAATTCCCGGATACGATGCCGGATCTGGCGATTGGTAGGCAGTTGGTGGGGTTTGGGCTGACCGGAACCGAGACGGCGTGCCGCCTTCATCTTGGCCCGAATATACTCGGATTCCTCCCACCGGTACATCAGCCGGGCCGCCTCCCAAGCGAGCCGGTGACGCAGCTTGTCGTCCGACATGTGTCACGATGCGCCGAGACAAAGCCCATCAATGCGGCGCGGGGCGATCGCAGTCATTCACGGCAGTAGTCCGGCCCGGGCAAGAGCACGGGGTGCGTGCCCCTCTTGGCTTAGCCGGCAGTGCCCAAACGCGGTTGGGCACTTTTGGCCGTGGCGTCCAAGAAGAGACCGAACCGGACTGTTTGCAGTATACTCGGCGGCCCTCTTCCGGTTCAATCGACGTTCGCGGTGCGACGGCATGTCGCAGAATCCGGGCCTTTCGCACGGGACATTTTCGCGTTTTGTCCCTGTCCGGCGTTCCCCCCTTCTTCGTTCTATGCGTGCCGAGTGATAGCACGTGGAATATCTGCGAGACGTTGCAGAAGAATGCTGTGGGATTTCTCCGGACGACGCGCCGGAACGTCTCATCGCGCCTGCGAGGTGGCAGGATGGCGACGCCTTGGCTATGATGGCAGCAGGCATCTGGCCACCGAGAATCGTGGTTCTGACCGTGGGGAGGGTTGTCATGAAATGCCGTGCGCTGTTGTGTTTGGTTGCTCTGTTCACGGCGGTTGCGGGCCGGCCGGTCGCCGGTGCGGACACGGCGGCGGCAACGTTTCCGAACTTTGTGTTCATTCTGGTCGATGACCTGGGTTGGAGCGACTTGGGCTGCTATGGGGCCGATCTGCACCAGACGCCGCACATCGACCGCTTCGCTCAGCAAGCGATACGCTTTACCGATGCCTACGCGGCCGCACCGGTTTGCAGTCCCACACGGGCATCGATTCTCACCGGCAAATGTCCTGCGCGGTTGCACATGACCGTTTGGCGTGAGGCTGCGGCCACCCCGCCCACCAATCGGGCCCTGATTCCCCCGGTCGCCATCACGGACCTGCCGCACGAGGAGGTCACGTTCGCCGAGGTGCTTCACCAGGCGGGATACACGACGGCCCACGTCGGCAAGTGGCACTTGGGTGCGGCCGGCTACTATCCTGAGACCCAGGGGTACGATATCAACATCGGCGGTACGCTTTGGGGCGCCCCGCCGACGTTCTTCTGGCCGTATCGCGGTTCCAAGTATTTTGGAGGCGAGCTTCGCTACGTGCCAGGCCTACCGTGGGGAAAGCCGGGCGAGTACCTCACCGACCGATTGACCGACGAGGCCATTTCCATTGTCCGCAAGGTTCGGGATCGCCCGTTTCTGCTGAACCTCGCCTACCACACGGTGCACACGCCGATCGAGGCGCCGGAAGAGAATGTTGGCTACTTCACGCCGAAGCTGAAGGAAGGGCTTCATCACAAGAATGCCACCTACGCTGCAATGGTCCAGAAGCTCGACGAGAACGTGGGCCGGTTGCTCGCCGAACTCGACAAGCTCGGCATCGCCCAGCGCACGGTGGTCGTCCTCACCTCGGACAACGGCGGCTTCGTCAATGCCTTCCAAGGGCAGACGGTCACCTGCAATGCGCCGCTTCGATCCGGCAAAGGTTCGCTGTATGAAGGCGGTATTCGCGTGCCAATGATGATTCGTTGGCCGGGCGTGAGCCCTGCGGGGACAGAGTGCCGTGTGCCGGTCATTTCCAGCGACTATTACCGCACCATCCTGGAGATTGCCGGCCAAACCGGCGATGCCAAGCATAACGCGACGGTCGATGGGCGGAGTCTTGTGCCTTTGTTACGGCATCCCGATGGGAAGTTGGAGCGAGATACCCTCTGTTTCCACTACCCTCACTACTATCCCACGACTTCGCCGGTGGGTGCGATCCGCCAGGGATCGTGGAAGTTGCTGGAGTGCTTCGAAGACAACCACATCGAGTTGTACAACCTGGCGGATGACTTGGCAGAGCAACACGATCTGGCCGCCGACATGCCCGATCGAGCCGCGCAGCTTCGGCAACAGCTCCATGAGTGGCGAAGTGCTATGAACGCCCAGATGCCGAAACCAAATCCGAACCGGAACCGCTAGAGTCGACTTTGTGGACTGGGCGTTGCGGACGTATTCCGAGCGGTTGGCCCTTTCGCCGTGTGCGGGTTGTCTTCCGGCCGGGCATGCGCATAATGAACGGGGATCGGCGCTGGGCCGATGCTTGCGGCATTGAGGATCCTTCGGGCGTTCTTTTCGGGCAATGACTCGACCTCGCATCTATTTTGACAACGCGGCCACGAGTTGGCCGAAACCGGAAGCCGTCTATTGGGCGGTGGACCACTATCAGCGGCACTTGGGCGCATCGCCTTCGCGAAGCGTCTATCCCGAAGCGGTGGAGGTAGGTGAGACGATCGATGCCACGCGGGCGGCCATCGTCGAGTTTCTCGGTGGCGAGCGGGACTGTTCGGCATGCTCCTCGGCATGACCATGAGCACAAAAGCGACGGGCTGGATCGCGCCGATTCCGTTCGTCGCCTGGGCGGCGATCTACCGGGACCGCCGGGCGATGTTCATCGCAGGCACGGGAGTGGTCGTGGCGATGGCGACGTTCTGGCTGCTCAATCCGACGCTCTGGCACAGCCCGGGGCAAGGCCTGGCAACGTTCTTCCAGATGAACATGAACCGCCAGCTCAACGTGGCGAACTTCTTCATGGGCCGAATGTACGATCTGCACCATCCCTTGCCGTGGTACAACACCATCGTCTGGACGGCCGTGGCCGTGCCGGTCGGCCTGCTCCTGTTCGCCCTGTTCGGCCTGGCTTCGATCTTGCGGCGCGGCCTGGGCGATCGGGCGGGAATCCTGCTCGTGCTGAACTGGCTCATCCTCCTGGTCGTTCGAGCCATTCCCGGCACACCGCCCCACGACGGCATCCGCCTCTTCCTGCCCGCCTTCGCCTTCCTGGCAGGACTTGTCGGCGTGGGAGTTGCGGCCCTGTGTGCCACTGCTTGCTTGCCAAGCAGTGCCTCTCTATCAGAAAAACCAAGTGGCGACAAAGAACACTGCTTGGCAAGCAAGCAGTGGCACACGGCGCGGTGGCACACGGGTTGGCTGGCCCGGCAGGCAAAAGCCTGGACTCCAACCTGTATTGTCATCCTCTTCTTGGGAAGCGGCACGAGCCTGGTTTGTTATGCTCCCCAATGGCTCTCCTACTACAACCTGCTCATCGGCGGGCTGCCCGGCGCAACGCGTGCGGGCATGGAGCCGACCTATTTCTGGGACTCCCTCGACGGCGACACGCTCGCCTGGCTGGCCGCCAACACGAAGCAAGGCGAAAAGGTCTGGTTCGGCTCCGGCTCCGACGAAAGCCTGGCCCTGATGCGCAAGTGGGGCACGCTTCCGGTTGAATATCGCACAAAGGCCCCGGGCCGCTACCGCTGGTACGTCATCCAACGCCGCCCCAGCGCCTGCATGCCACCCGACCAATGGCTGCTCAAGAACCGCCAGCCCATCTACAAAAAATACCTGCCCTCCTACGGCCCCGGCCCCTGGCGCATGAACGTGCCCCTCTTGGAGGTCTACCGATTTGAGGACTTCGCAGCAGCGACGAATGCCGTCCAGCCAAAGTAGCAGGCACGCTCCGCCGTGCCGTCCGCCAAGCAGACCTAACAACATTCCGCTTCCAGCGAAGTAGCCCGCGCAGCGGTGCGGTACGGTTTTAGCCCCAGGCGTGAGCCTGGGGGAAGGCGATCGCGAAACACCCTCAAAGCCCGCGCAGCGCGGCGGTACAAGAACGAAACGTCCGCCACTCGTGACAGCCCTTTGTTGACGGCGTCCGCCTGCTACTTCCTTGGACCCACACGCTTTTCCAATTCCTTCTGATGCCGTATCGGTGATATCGGACGCAGAAAGGTCCAGCCGCTCCATCTCGGCCAATGAAGCGATTGCCGGCAGATGTTCGTCGCGGACACGAACGCCCGGCAGAGTCAAATACATTAGGCCCCCAAGGAACCTGAGTTGTTCGACGACCTCGGGGCTTGCTTCGGGGGGAACGCTCGCAAAGCGGACAGGACACCCAACGTTCTCGCTGATCAGTCTCTCCTGCCAGCCGGCCAAGACGCTGTCGCTCGACCGGTGAATCGACCGCGATTTTTCTGCCCGATAGACATCTCCGCCCTGCCGCCGAACTTCCCTTTCGGCGAGATCTTCCAGCCTCACCTTCCGCCGCTCACTGACAATCCAGCCAGGGCCGATCGCCATGACCGCCATCAGCAGCAAAAACGCCCGCAACGTGAACTGCAGCCGCCAACGACGTTTGCAGGGGGCATTGGCTCTCATGAATTGGCTCCTCCAGATGAGGAGCATTTTCCCCCAGCAGCAATCGAACCTGAACCCTGACAACCGACAACTTCGGCGGCCCCCCTGCCCTGCCCCGGCGACAATCGCGTTCCGGTTGCGCAAAAGCCGGGCTACGATGGCAAGCCAACCGAGCGGATTACCGGATGTGAAGTGGAGGATTCAAGAGCCCGGCTTTGTCAATGCTCAGGCGTCCACGGGCGGTTGGGCGTGCTCGGTATGCGGGGCCGGGACGGTTGCCTCGGCCGCAGGACTGTTCAGGCACTTGCCCACAAGCTGACCGTTCTCGAAAAACGTCCCCAGGCGGCGGAAACGCTGATAGCGTTGCTCGACGAGTTCGTCCTTGGGGATCTCCACAAGCTCTCGGAGCGTGTTGCGGAGGAACATCCCCATGCGGCTGCCCGTCAGGTGGTGGTCGCGATGGGCGCCGCCGTCCGGCTCCTTGATCACTTCGTCGATCACGCCGAGCTTGATCAGGTCCTTCGAGGTCATACGCAGGGCCTTGGCGGCCTGCTCTTTGAACTCGTGGCTCTTCCAGAGAATGCCGGCGCAACCTTCCGGGCTGATGACCGAGTAGTAGGCGTGCTCCAGCATGGCCACGCGGTCGCCCACGCCGATTCCGAGGGCGCCGCCGGAACCACCTTCGCCAATGACCACGCAGATGATGGGCGTGGGCAGACGCGACATTTCGAACATCGCGTTGGCGATCACCTGGGCCTGGCCCCGCTCCTCGGCCGCGATCCCGGGATAGGCGCCGGGCGTGTCGATGAAGCAGATCACGGGCATGCCGTACTTGGCGGCCATCTGCATCTTGCCGATCGCCTTGCGGTAGCCTTCCGGGTGGGCACAGCCGTAGTTACAGGCGATCCGCTGCTTGTAGTCGCGGCCCTTCTGATGGCCCACCACCATGACCTTGAAACGATCGATCTTGGCCCATCCGGTGCGAATGGCGCGGTCGTCGCCAAAAAACTTGTCACCGTGCAATTCGACGAACTCGTCGAAGCAGAGGGCCAGGTAGTCGTCCGTCAGCGGACGCTCGGGGCACCGGGCCACCTCCACCGTCTCCCACGGCTTCAGGTTGCTGTAGATTCGCTTCTTCAGGTCGATCAGTTCCCGACGCATGAGCCGGACGTCCCGCTCCGCCTCCGGGGTCTTGATCTTCTGAAGTTTCTCGATGCGGGCTTCCAACTCGTAGATAGGACGCTCAAAAGACAAACGATATTCGCCAGGCATTGATTTTCCCATCTCTTGTATTCAACGTGGACCCTCCCCCCCTGCCCTGCCCCGTCTAGTCCGGGAGCCCAGAAGGACGACTGAGGATCCGCCTACCTTACCTATCGACTATTCCGCGGCATTTTCGGAATTCTCCGCCTGATTTGCCACGGATTCAAGCATTCTAATCGACCGAAGTTGGGTCAGAAACTCCTCAATTGAGCTATGCCGTCGATCCGGGTTCTTCGCCATGGCCACCTGCAGCAGTTCCGAAAGGTCCTGGGTGGCATCGGAATTGCGGGTCCTCAGCCACGGCGGGGGCGTCTTGATATGTTGCATGAGCAGGTCGTTGGCGTCCAGGCCCGTGAAGGGGGGTTTCCCCGAAAACAGCTCGAAGATGGTGCATCCCAGACTGTAGAGGTCTGCCCTCTGATCCAAGGGTTTTCCACGGATTTGTTCGGGCGACATGTAGCTGCGTGTGCCCTGAACCTTCGTTTTTCCGCCAAACAGGCGGGCCAACCCCTTTTTCGTCCGGTAGGCCAAGCCAAAATCGATCAGCTTGACCTCGCCGTCATCGCCGACCAGGAAGTTGTCGGGCTTGATGTCGCGATGAACCCATCCGTGGCGGCAGAATTCAGCAACCCCCTCGGTTGCCTCGATGGCCATCTTGGGAAGAAGGGGACGCATGCCCCCCAACTGGCGAATCCGGAACTTCATGTTCGGGGCCGCAAACCACTCCAGGGCCAGAAAAGGAATCCCCCGCTCGCGCCCGAACTTGTACACCTGGCAGATCCGCTCGTGCTGGATCTTGCCGGCCACGGTGTACTCCCACTTCAGGAAGTTCACCTGTTCTCGATCGCGGGCGAACTCAGTCTGCAACATCTTGACAGCAACATACTTGCGTATGGCGTCGTCGTAGGCCTGCCAGACTTGGCTGGTTCGACCTGTGTTGATGATGTTGAGCAACCGGTAAGGCCCGGCGAAGCCGTGGCTTGCACTGCTCACGTCGCTGCCTCGAAGGGTGGGGACTCTCTGCCCATTCTGAGGGTACGTTCTGCTGACCACCCCCTCATTTTGCCAGTCAATCTAGTCTAACGTGGCTGTCACACGCCGACAATTGCAATCCTCGGTGTTTTCCAAGACGCCGTGCCTTGCGCAGACTACCGAACTCCTTGAAAATGCTGGACGAAAGCTGGAGACCGAAGACTGTAGGTTTCTGATGCGAGGCTGTTTGGGATGGGACCCCGACTTAGATGCGCCGAAAGCCCTTGTTTTACCGTCCTTCAGCCTTAGGCCTTCAGTCTTCAGCCTTCTCCCCACCGTCATTCGTTTTCACTCTGAGTTATTAGTGTTGATTAGCGCCGATTAGTGTTCCTTCTTCCCCCCTGCCCTGCCCTTCTCCGCCAGGAGCCGCTCGTAAAGCTCGCGAAGTTGCCGGGTCATCTCCTCGTGGCGGAATTGGTCGGTGAACCGCCGCCGCCCTTCGCCCCCCAATCTCAGACGCAGCTCTTCGTCGCCGGCCAGTTCGATCAGAGCGTCGGCCAGGGGCTCGATGCTCTTGGGCGGAAGGAGATAGCCAGTCTCGCCAGTAAGGACAACTTCCCTCGCCCCGTCCACGTCGTAGCTCACCACGGGCTTGCCGGCAATCAGTCCTTGGGGCAGCACACGAGCGAGTCCCTCGCGGAGACTCGTGTGGACAACCACGTCCATGGCCCCGATCAGTTCAGGGATGCGAGCCGGCGGCACCAGTCCGGTCAGGTGGAAATAGTCCTGGAGCCCGGCCTTTCGGATCGTCTCCGTATATTGTTCCGTGAGGATTCCGTCGCCGATGAACAGGAAGCGAACGTTCGGGTTGGCCTGAACCACTTGGCTGGCCGCCTCGATCACGTACTCGTGGCCCTTGAGATGGAACAGTCTCGCGACCTTGCCCACGACCACGTGTTCGGGCCCGTAGCCCAGTTCGCCGCGAACCCGCTCACGGTGCTCGTTCGCCTGAAGAAACGGCTCGACTTCCATGCCGCTGTAGACGGTCGTGAATTTCTCCCGGGGAGCCACCTTGGCGTCGACCATCAGGTCGGTCATGGCATCGGCCACGCTGACGAAGGCGTCGCACTTGGGGGCCGCCCAGCGCTCGCAGGCGCGAAAGACCTCTCGTGCCACAGCGCTTTGGTAGGGATGGAAGGGCGCCCCGTGCACGCCGTGGATGATCGCCGGAACCCCCACGGCCCTGGCCGCCGCCCTGCCCAGAATACCGCCCTTGGCGCTATGGGTGTGAACCACGTCGGGTTGGAAATCCCGTAAGATCCTTTTGAGGCGAAGATAGCTGACCCAATCCCGCCAGGGGTGAATCGCTCGCCGCAATGCAGGGACCATCTCCATGGGCACCCCGGACTCGCGAGCCCGATCGATGAGGCTTCCCTCGGGCCCCAGGGGCGGACCGGTGATGAGCAGAACGTCGTCGCCGTATTCCCGAATCAGGTCCTCGCAGGAAAAAACCGTGTTCTCCTGGGCGCCGCCGATGATAAGTCGCGTAATAATGTGGGCAATTCGCATGAAACGTCTGGCAGCCCATTGAAAAAGTCGCGTCTGGCCAAGCCAAGGAATGACCTAAAGAACTTCTGCATGCCGAATTACGGGGGACGGCGATGAACAGAAGTCAACAGAGAGAACAGAGTAGGAAACGGAGGAATCACCTCTGTTATCTTCGTTGCCTCCTGTTCCTGTCAATTTCCACACGGGCTGCTACGGGAAAACACGATCCGGGTACTTGACCCACAGCAAGAAAAGCCCCTGCGGAGGCGCCGTTGGTCCGGCCTGGCTCCGGTCAACCGCTTCCAAAACCTGGCGAACCCAATCCGGAGACTGGGCCCCGCGGCCGACTTCTACCAGCGTCCCCACGATGGCGCGGACCATGTTGTAAAGGAACCCGTCGGCCTCCACCTCTATGGTAATCCGATTGGCCTGGTCCTCCGAACCGCGAACCACCGAAAGATGGGAAATCGTGCGAATGCTGTCCGGACGCTCTGCCCCCGAGGTCTCAAAACTGGAAAAATCGTGACGACCGACAAGATGCTCCGCCCCGGCGGCCATGGCCCCGACGTCCAGCCCGCGGCGATAGTGCCAGGCATACCGGCGGGAGAAGACATCCCGCACGGTGCCGCCATCGATCTGATAGCGATAGCGTTTGCTCACCGAGTCCCGGATCGGATGAAAGTCTTCGACCGCCTCGCTCGCGCCGAGGATCGCAATGTCGTCGGGCAACTCGGCGTTCAGAGCCCGCTGGAAAACGTCGGCCGTCATCGAGCCCGCCGTGCGGAAGCCGGCGACTTGCCCCAGGGCATGGACGCCGGCGTCCGTCCGTCCGCTTCCCACGACCCGGATCGATTCGCCCGTGATCCGGGCCAGGGCTTCCTCCAGTTCCGCCTGGATCGTCCTCTGACCCGGCTGAACCTGCCAGCCGGCGTAGGCCGTTCCGTCGTAGGCAATGGTCAGGAGGATGCTTCGCATAGAAAGGCATACAAAGAAAGTAGCAGGCACGCTCCGCCGTGCCGTCCGCCAAGCCGATCACAAACGGTACTACCTATCAACCACCTCGTCAACTTCGAGCACGGACATCCTCCACGCGTGCCTGTTACCCGTTGGCGTCCAGGCTTCAGCCTGCCGTGAGGTTGCAGAATCGTTGACACCTTGGCGGACGGCACGACGGAGCGTGCCTGCTACTTTTCTTGCCGCCCGCCAGACGCTTTCGCGAGTCTAATTCTTCTCCTGAAGCAGCTCGGCGATCTGCACGGCGTTTGTGGCGGCGCCCTTGCGGAGGTTGTCGCTCACGCACCAGAAGGCCAGGCCATTTTCGCACGAAAGGTCCTCGCGAATCCGGCCGACGAAGACTTCGTCACGCTGATCGCAATTGCTCGGCATGGGGTAGAGCTTCTTTTCCAGATCGTCGACAACGACCATTCCCGGCATGGCCGAGAACAGTTCACGAGCCTCTTCGACGGTGATCTTCTTCTCCGTCTCGACCAAAATGCTCTCGCTGTGGCAGTTGGCCACGGGCACGCGAACGCACGTGGGGCAAACCTGGATCGACTCGTCTTCGAAGATCTTCTGGGTCTCCCAGACCATCTTCATTTCTTCCGAGGTGTAGCCCTTGTGCTTGAGGCTGCCGATCTGGGGGATGCAGTTGAAGGCGATCGGGTAGGCAAACGCTTCGTAATCATAGTCCTCGCCGGCCAGGGCAGCCTTGGTGCCACCTTCGAGATCCCGCGTGCCGGCCAGACCGGCGCCGCTGGTGGCCTGATAGGAACTGACGACGACCCGACGGATCTTGCCCGCATCGTGAAGCGGCTTCATGGCCACGACCATCTGGGTCGTGGAGCAGTTGGGGCTGGAGATGATCCCCTCATGCCGGTCGACCGCGTGGGGGTTCACTTCCGGAATAACCAGGGGAACCTTGGGGTCCATCCGCCAGTAGCCGCTCTCGTCGACGACGATGCAGCCCTTCTCGACGGCGCCGGGGATGAAGTCGCGGGCCGTGTCATCGGGAGTGCTGGCGATCACGAGCTGGACGCCGTCGAACGAATCGGGCGTCATTTCCTCAACCGTGTGCGTCGTGCCGTTGAATTCGATCTGTTTGCCGGCCGAGCGGGCCGAAGAGAGGAACTTGATCTTCCCGTAGGGGAACTTGCGATCTTCCAGCAGTTGCCGAATGATGGTTCCCACGGCGCCGGTGGCGCCCACGACAGCAATCGAGTCAAACACGCCTTCGCACTCCAATGCAAGGGGACAGGCCACCCCTCTGCCCTCCCCTGCCCTGCAAAACGACTTGCAGCTCCCAGGAGTGGGAAAGAGGCGACCAACAAGGCCGTCTCCGCCCATGCGGCACCTCCGCACGGGCGACAGACTATGAATTATAGACTCCCGGGGGGAGATCCCTCAACGGGGAACCGGGGAAATGATAGTAGCCATCACGCTCCGCCGTGCTGAGCCCCTGCCCTATCAAAAACACTCCCTTAGCAGCACCTCACCCATGGCCGATTCTGGTCGCTGTACCTCCTTCCCTCATCGCTAGGCATTTCTCTTGCGGGGAAATAGGACCGGCCCCCGCCGCGTAGGAGGACGCGGCGGGGGCCGGAGAGGTTCACGGTCAGCGGGCCACAAACTGGGGGGGACAGCCAGTTGTCATCGCCCGGCACAGTTGCACCAACTACTTCAGCGGCCCCGCGTACGGCGGCTTTTCGAAGGTCATGCTGTCCCCCGTCACCCGCGGATCACCCGTCTCTTCAAGGACCTTCATCAGCTTGGCCGACAGTTCCTTCTTCACTTTCTGATAGCCCGGGTCGTCGGCCAGGTTGTTGAGCTGGTCCGGGTCGTCCCGCAGATCGTAGAGTTCTTCCGCCGGTCGGGCACCGAAAGCGTATTGAATAAACTTGTCCATCCCCTCGTCCGCCCGGTGCGTCGCAATCCAGCCCTTCGTCGGGCTCGCGTCCATGTCGGGAAACGCCGCAAAGGTGTTCTCGCGAAGCTCCACGTACTCCGGCATGGGACCCTCCGGCTGATTGAAGCCGGGACCGTCGCCCATGGCAAAACGCTCGGGCTTGAAGTTGCGGATATAGACGAAGTCCTTCGTGTGGATGGCCCGTTGCGGATAGGGCAGGAAACCTTCCCGGGCAGCGGCCACGTGGCGTTCCCGGCCGACGATGGAATAGGTGCGTGTTGGATCCACCAGTCCCGACTTGTCCGACTTGAGTACGTCGATGATGCTCCGGCCCGTCATCACGTCCGGAGGCGTCAGCCCCGCGGCCTCCACGAAGGTGGGCGCCAGGTCCGGCAAGGTGACGAAATCGTCGACAACCCGCCCCGTCGGAATGTTCTTGCCCCAACGCACGGCCAGCGCCACATCCACGCCCAGGTTGTAAAGGTTGCACTTGCCCCGCGGAAAACCGGGAATGCCGTGGTCGCCACTGACCACGATGAGCGTGTTGTCCAACTCGCCAATCCGCTCCAACTCTTCCAGCAACACGCCCAGCGCCATGTCGACCGCCTGGGCCTCGCCCAGGTAGTCCGCAAAATCTTCCCGAATGATCGGCACGTCAGGCAGGTACTTCGGCATCTTGCCCTTCAACCCGTCCGGATCGATTCCCCACAGCGCCTTGCCGGAACCCTGGCTCCACTTGCGGTGCGTGTTGGTCGGCCCGAACCAGTAGCAGAAAGGCTTGCCATCGCGACCGGCAAGGAAGTCCTGGAAATTTCCCCGAACTTCCGCCATGATCTTCTGCTTGGCGGCCTCCTTGTCGTCGGCCTTGCTCACAAACTGCGAGAACCCGTTCATGTGACCGCCGCGCTTGACGTAGGCATACTTCTTGCCACCGTAGGGCGCATCCCGAGGTGTGCCCGGCGACCACACCTTGTACGTGTGGCCAATGTGGTAGCCCGCATCCTCGAGAATCAAAGGATAGGACGGGATCGTCTCGTCCCAGACCGCCCCCTGGAGAATCGCCCCCAGCCCGGTGCGCCAAAAATACTGGCCGGACAAAAGGGAACTGCGGCACGGCGTGCATGAGGGCGCGTTGACAAACGCATGAGTGAACAGAACGCCCTCGCGGGCAACCCGGTCAAAGTTGGGCGTGCTCACCACGTCGCTCGGTCCGCCCGGCTCCAACTCGGCATAGGCGCTGGCATAACGCCCCCAGTCGTCGGCAAACGCGAAGAGGATATTCGGGCGGGATTTCGCCGATCCTTCCTCGGCCGACCGGGCCTGGATTGGCAACAGAACTACAGATATCAGGATGGCCATTGTCCGCAAGGTGTGCATCGCTACTCCTTCAGGTCGTCGTGTGCCACTGCTCGGCCACACGCCGCAGAACACCTGAATCTCAGAGAGAGGTGTGTCCGGCGTGTGGGCAAGCAGTGCTCCAGGGAATCGCATTTTCAGGAATCACGAAAGGTCGCCTAAACGTGAATCTCCGCCGACGTCTTCAACGCTTCCGGATAACGCTGACGGATCGGCTCGACAACCTCCGCCAGGAACTCGTCGACCTGCTGCGGGGCTCGGCCTACGAACTTCGCCGGCTCGGTCGCCGCACGAATGTCGACGGCGGCGAACATCGGATCGCCCGCCAGCCGTTCCAACAGATCGTTGGGCCGTCCCTCGCCCTTGACCACGGCTCCGGCGGCCAGGCTGTGCTTGCGAATCTGCTCGTGCAGCTCCTGCCGATCGCCGCCGGCTTCCACGGCCGCCATCATGATGTTCTCCGACGCCATAAAGGGCAGCTCGGCAAGCAGGTTGTTCTCGACCACCTTCGGATACACGACCAGCCCGCTGGTCACGTTCTGGCACAGGATCAACACGGCGTCGATCGCCAGGAACGACTGGGGAAGCATGAGCCGGCGGACAGCGCTGTCGTCCAGGGTCCGCTCCATCCACTGGGTGGAAACCGTTGCCGAAGCCGTCGTCTCCTGCCCCATCACGTAGCGGGCCAGGGAGCAGATCCGTTCGCTCCGCATGGGATTCCGCTTGTAGGGCATGGCAGATGAGCCAATCTGGGCCTTCTCAAAGGGCTCTTCCAGTTCCTTGCGATGGGAGAGCAGGCGAAAATCAGTAGCCATCTTGTGGGCGCTCTGGGCAATTCCCGACAGCACGCCGATCACCTGAGAATCGATCTTCCGCGTATACGTCTGCCCGGTGACGGCATAAGCCGCCTCGAACCCGATCTTCTCGCACACAAGCTGCTCGAGGCGGCGCACCTTCTCGTGATCTCCACCGAACAACTCCAGGAAGCTCGCCTGCGTGCCCGTGGTGCCCTTGGGCCCGCGGGCCTTGAGCGAATCGACTCGGTGTTCCAACTCAGCCAGGTCGAGGGCCAGGTCATAAGCCCACAGACAGGCCCGCTTGCCCACGGTCGTCGGTTGGGCCGGCTGAAGATGGGTGAAGCCCAGGCACGGCATGGCCCGATACTCGCCGGCGAAACGGCCGAGCCGATCGATCACCGCCACCAGCCGCGTGCGCACCAGTTGCAGCGCGTCGCGCAACAGAAGCAGGTCCGTGTTGTCCGTCACATAACAGCTCGTCGCCCCCAGGTGAATAATTCCACCGGCCTCCGGGCACGCGTCGCGATAGGTGTGCACGTGGGCCATCACGTCGTGGCGAAGTACCTTCTCATGCTTTGCCGCGACCTCAAAATCAATGTCGTCCACATGTGTCTTGAGTTGGGCGATCTGCTCCGCCGTAATCTTCAGCCCCAACTCGGCCTCGGCTTCCGCCAGGGCAACCCAAAGTCGTCTCCACGTGCTGAACTTCCGCTGGGAACTGAACACCTCGCTCATCTCGCGCGAGGCGTACCGGGTAATCAAAGGATTCTCGTACTGATTGTGATTGGTCATGAACAACTCGCGTCTTCGTTAGAAAAAAACCATACCTCAGGCCTCTCCTCGCCGTTTCTTCTTGAATCGTTCCGCTGGCTGCGCGCCTTTCCCGCGACCTATCGCGTCACATGTTGTCGGGCCGTGTGGATCCACTTCCGCTGGGCCTTGCGATAGTACCGTGGTGAACGCCGGGCACTCAGGAGGATCCGCTGAAACACCTCCTGCGCCTTCTCGTCCTGACCTGTTTGTGCCAGCAGCAACCCGTACCGACACCGGGCCTCCTCGCCAGGATACTGATTGGCCAACGTCTCGTACTCGGCCAGGGCCTCCTCGTTGCGGCCGAGCGTCTCGAACACCTGCGCCAACAGTAGCCGCCTCTCCATGGGGCGGAAGTTCCCGTCCACCGACGAGAGCCGCTCCAGGGTGGCCAACGCGTCGTCCGACGCCGCATTGAGGTGTTGCGCCTCCGCCATTGCCAGGAGCACTGGCGGATCGTCCTTGTAGATCCCCTTCAGACAACTCTCGAACATGGCTATCGCTTCGTCGAACCGCCGGGCTTCCACATAGGCCTTCGCCAGCACCTGCCGGTTCTTCACCGTGTCGGCAACTTCCAGTTCCTCCTCCAACTTCCGCACACGCCGTCCCGGGTTAATGACCGTGACCAGTCCGGAACCAAGCTGGGAAACGCCGCGATTTCGTTGCAGGTCGGGCAGGATCTCAACGAGGAAATAGATGATCGCTCCCGGTCCCCAAACAATCCAAATGACCAATAGCCAATAGAGGGGCCGCCCCGTCTTGAGGACGTGGACCATGCAGGCAAGGTTAAAAATCAGGGGCAACGATGCAACTAGCCAGCCCATTCGGGACTCCCGACGGTCGATTCTTGGGCGTTCTCGGTCAGTCTTCTTGGATCCGCCCCATCCAGGCCAACCTTCCCTGTCCTCCAGCCTGATCCCCCCCCTATTCTAGTGCAGGCAGAGCCCCGGTGAAAGTGTGCCATCCTAGCCCCCTGGGGGGTCGCCAACAGCACCCGCCCCGTAGCGATCACATGTTCGTCGGATCGTCCACGCGATCCGAGGTGAGCCGGTCCAGGGCGGCCGCCAACTCAGCATGGTGACTCGAATCCTCCGCGTAGATTCGACAAATCCGGTAGCTCAACGGAATCCGTCGAAAAAGCTCCCGATCATCGAGCTTGCGGATCTGCTCGGTCGCCGAGTCGTAAAGAAAATTCTGCCCCGACGCCGGCGCCTTCGCGCCCGGACGATGCACGTGCCGCGCCGGATCGAATCGCAACGGCAAGTCCTGCAGATGAGCGGGAAGTTGGTGACGCACCGCCGCCTCGAAAAGGTGGTGATCACCGAAAATGCTCGCCTGCTCCGACTGGCCGGGCTGAAAGAAAATCGTCCGCTCGCACGCCATCTTCCAGTGAACGCCTCGACCAAGGAACCCGTTCCATCGCTCGCCCAATTCCTGAATCCGCTCATCCGTGCTGTTCTGCCACGAGGCAACCCGGACGAGCAGCGACCACTCCGTGAGATGAAGATAGTCGTCCAGGTGCTCCGCCGGATTGCCGGGAAACAGGAACGGCTTGCTCTCCGCAAACAGGTCCTGAAGCGTCAGGTCGATGGCGCGGACCGTGCGATGGAAGTAGATGGCACGAAACAGGTCGGCTCGGACCGAGATGAAACGAACCAGCGCAGCGAGCCCCCGTTCGTGAATCGTCAGGCCCTTTTCAGTGAAGGTTGTGTAGTACAGCAACCTCGCCAAATCGAATGCCCGCGTGCTATATCCCGACATATACGCGTCGCGAAGGACGAAGTCCATGTTGTCGACCGTATACAAACCGCAGAAGAGGGCCTGCAGGAACCGCAGCCACTTGGGCTGCTCGCTCGCTGTCTCGCTCGGACGCGTGATCAAAAAACAGATCTGTTCCGGATCCAACCTCTCCCCATCGTCCATTCGGCTGTTGGGATTCTGGCGAACTCCCACGAGCCGGTCGGCAAGCCGGCGGCGAATGATCTCACAGCCCAGCGTCTCATGGGTCAAACCAAAATCGGCCAGGTAATGCTGATCGAAGAAATGCCCGAACGGCCCGTGCCCCACGTCGTGCAGAAGACCCGCCATCCGCATCAGCGTCTCCACATAGCCGCGACTGGGAACATCCTCGCAGACCTTGGCAAGGGCGGGATACAACTTGCCCACGGCCCGACTTGCCAGATGCATGACCCCTAACACGTGCTGAAACCGTGTGTGCTCCGCTGCAGGAAAAACCCACCACGCTGTTTGAAGCTGGTGAATCTGGCGAAGACGCTGAAGCCACGGACAATCGATAATCTCTCGCTCAGAGACTTCGCCTGCGGGAATCCCCTCAGAAGATGTAAACGGAATATATCCGTGGATTGGATCGTTGCTCAGGCTCTGAAGCTGAAATTCGCTCATGGCGTTGTTCTACCGGAACGGGCCGCGTTGAAAAGCTATCCCGAAACCACGGCGAAGGTCTTCCACAGGCGAAAAACAAACGCATTGGGAACGGTTTTGGGATTGGTCCAAGAGGCCCTAACAGAACTTGGGGAAGTCTCCCACCAGGGTGGCGGGCCCCCGACCATTGGTTCTGTTAGCGACCCCAAATGTCATGAGATTATGGCCCTCTGCGTCCTGCGCGTCCAGCAACCACCCTTTAAACACCTCTTTGGTGGATTATCGAGTTTCCATTGAGTTCAGTCCCAGGTGTTGTCGAACACACCATTGACCGATATTGACTATGTGGAAGGAGGTACGGTGCGCGCTCACCCCGCTCTTCCGTCCCCATACCACACAATGGAGACATCTGACGGAGCTTGGGACAACTTGACTTGCTCCAAGAACCGCAAGAAATGGGCAGTTTTGGCAACCTGGGTTAACCGCCGTTTTTCTTGACCGATCTTGCGAAAACTGGCTATACCGACTAATCTCACACGAGAATATAACTTCGCGAACTCACGAGCCCCGTTGGTTCAAGCAAGCCTGCGAACTGGGTACGAAATGTGCAACATTTCCCACTTCCGTGGGGATGCTTTGCGGCCCGATTCGCCTTGACCAATGAGGCCCGACCACACGGCGACAGAGGAGGCTTGTTGTGCCCCAATCACGTCTGCACCCCTTCGGAATCCTGTTCTTCCTGGTCGCCCTCTTGGCTTCTCCGCTCGGGGCCGTTGAGCCCACCGAGAAGCTCTTGCCGGACACCACCAAGGGCTTCCTCTCCGTAACCAACATGAAAGACCTGGTCGACCACTGGAACATGACCCAGGTCGGCAAGCTCATGAAAGACCCGGTGATGGCGCCCTTCCGCGAAGACGTGCAGCGCCAATTCGAAGACCGCTGGATGGGCGTTCGCGAAAAGCTGGGCCTCACCATCGACGATCTCCGCGGCGTTCCCTCCGGCGAGGTTGCGGTCGCTCTGCTCCAACCCGCTCCGGAACAGGCCGCCCTGGTCCTGCTCGTCGACGTGACTGGCAACCACGAGAAGGCCGAGGAACTCGTCAAGAAAGCCGCAGCCAATCTCGTCGAGCAAGGTTCGACAAAACAAACCGAGAAAATCGCCGACCTCGACGTCGATGTCTACGCCATCCCCAAGGAGAATCCCAACGACGAAGAGGAGCCCCAGCGCCATGCGGCCCTGTTACTCCACGGTGACCTCCTGATTGTGGCCGACAACACCGCGGCCATCGCCGCCGTCCTGGAACGCCAGGACGGCGCAGCGACGAAATGTCTGGCCGACGTACCTGCCTTTGAGGCCGTAATGGCGCGCTGCATCAAAGACGCCGGGGAAGACACCGTTCCACAGATTCGCTGGTTTGTCGAGCCCTTTGGTTACGCCGAAGCGGCGCGGGTCAACATCCCCGAACGGGACCGTCGTCCCGGAAAGCCGCTAACCGAAACCCTGAAGAAATCGGGCTTCGACGCCTTTGCGGGCATGGGAGGACATGTCAGTTTTGCTGCCGAGGGCTACGAATTCGTCCATCGCACCGCGATCAGCGCCCCGAAGCCCTACGAAAAGTCGATGAAGATGCTCTCCTTCCCCAACGGGGCGGATTTCGTGCCCCAACCCTGGGTCCCTCGCGACGTGGCCACCTACACCACCACCTTTGTCGACATCGCCACCGCCTTCAAGAACCTCGGTCCCGTCGCCGACGAATTCATCGGGGAGCCGGGCGCCTGGGCCGATGTGATTCTCGGCCTGAAGGAAGATCCCCACGGTCCCCAGATCGACCTGGAAATCGAGCTCATTGACCAACTCGGCGACCAGGTGACCATCATCACCGATTTCGTCTCCCCCATCACCACCACCAGCGAACGGATCCTGATTGCCATTGAGTTGAAAGACAAGGAAGCCGAGGACGCCGTGGCTATCGCCCTCGAAAAGCTTCTCCAGGCGGAGGATTCCGTGGTCGTTCGCAACGGCGTGCCGGGCCGCGAGGACTTGAAAATCTGGGAGACCGTTCCCCCGGAAGAAAAGCCGACAGTTCCCCAGTTCTCGATCTCCCTCGACGCCATGCCGGTCTTCCCCGGACAGGAGCCCATGGCCCAACAACCGCCCGAAGAGGAACCCGAAGGACCGGGCCTGTTCCCCAATGCGGCCATCACCGTCACCGACGGCCATCTGTTCATTGCTTCGCACCTCGACTATCTCGTCGAGATCCTCAAAAAACGAGAAAAGCGGGAAACCCTCGCCGCGGCCATTGATTTCCAGGTCATCGGCAAGAAGGTCGAGGAACTCAGCGACGAACGTTGTGCCTGGGTTTTCTCCCGAACCGACAAGGAATACCGCGCTACTTACGAGTTGATTCGCCAGGGGAAAATGCCCGAGAGCGAAACCATGCTCGGACGCCTGCTCAACACGGTCTTCGGCGCCGGCAAGAAGGGCGTCCCCCGCCAGCAGGAAGTCGACGGCAGCAAGCTCCCCGAGTTCGATGTGGTTCGCCGCCACCTGGGCACCGCTGGCGGGTTTGGCGTGACGGAAGAAAACGGATGGTTCCTGAAAGGCTTCATGCTCAGCAAGGAAGCCGAAAAGGAATGAGCGACTTTCAGGACAAAGTCGTCCTGGTCACCGGCAGTTCGAGCGGCCTGGGACGCGTTATCGCCGAAGGCTTCGCCGAGGCCGGCGCCAAACTGGTAATCGTCGGGCTCGAAGCAACCGATGTGAACCGAGTCGCCGACGAAATGGCCTCTGCTGGCCACGACGTCCTGGGCCTGACCGCCAACCTGACCGTTCAAGACAGCGTCGACGCCCTGTTCACCCAAACGATCGAGCACTTCGGCCGACTCGACGTCCTGGTCAACAATGCCGGACGCTCCATGCGGGGGAAGGTCCTCGACACAACCCCCGAGCAATTCCGCGACCTGCTGGAACTGAACCTGATCGCCACGGTCCGCTGCACCCGCGCCGCCGTGCCCCATCTGCTCCCCAACCGGGGGCACGTGGTCAACATCGGCTCCCTCGCGGCCAAATCGGCATCCCGGTGGGTCGGCGCCTACCCGGCCAGCAAACACGCCGTGGCCGCCTATTCCCAGCAACTCCGCCTCGAACTGGGACCCGAGGGGCTCCACGTCCTCCTCGTCTGCCCCGGACCGATCGCCCGGGATGATCCGCGTTTGTATCCGCTGGAGGGCCTCGAAGACGTGCCCGAACGCGCCCGGGCTCCCGGCGCCGGCGTCAAGGTGGGGAAGATCCCGCCTCAGAAACTCACCCGAGCCATCCTGCGAGCATGCGAACGCCGCAAGCCGGAAATCGTCATTCCCGCCAAGGCCAGGTTGCTCTTCGCCATCTCCCAGTTGTGCCCGTCCCTAGGTGACTGGATCGTCCTCAGAAAAACCTGACGCAATCACCAAGCGCACGTCCAGGGGTGGCTCCGCACCCGAACCCCCGATCCGCTCGTCCCCTTCCATGCGCAAGACAATTGTGTTGCGCCGTGCCAGACGCCCCGTCACGTCGTAGACCCCCGGGGCATTGCCTAAGACTTCGCCGTTCAGAACGGCCACGGCCCGCGTTCCGTCCGACCGCAGAACCAGACGCACCACCTCGTCCTCGGAGAGATTGGTCGGGCATCCGAAGGGCCGTTCCCAATGGATGCACGCGTCTTCCTGCCAGCATTTCCACGGAGCCCGCAATCGAATCGTGTGCAGTGCCATCTTTTGGCCCTTTATCCAGCCAGGGCCTCGCGTTTCCAGGCAATCACTTCCTCGATCACGTCCTCGAGCGTGTGCTGGGGCTCGTAGTCGATGGCATTGCGCAGTTTGTCGAGACACGGAATGCGGCTGCGGCAATCCTCGAAATTTGCGGAATACGCTTCCTCGTAGCTCTGAAATTGAACCGTGAGGGTAGGATTAACCGCCTCGATCACCTTGTGGGCCAAATCCAGAATCGAGATCGGACGGTCGCTACCAATGTTATAAACATTGCCCAGCGCCGCCGGCGTCTTCATCAGCGTGGTCACCGCGTGAACAATGTCGCTCACGTGCCCGAAGCAGCGAACCTGGCCGCCATCGTCGTGGACCGTGAGCGGTTTGCCCTTGAGCGCCGCTTCCACAAAGCGAGGAAGCACCATGCCGTAGGCCCCGGATTGGCGCGGGCCCACCACGTTGAAGAACCGTCCGACCACCACCGGAAGCCCACGCTCGCTCCAGTAGGCCAGCCCCAGGAACTCGTCGATCGCCTTCGACACCCCGTAAGACCACCGAGGACGGGTCGTGGGGCCGAAAACCAGGTCGTCGTTCTCTTCGTAAACGTCCTTCGGGTTCTTCCCGTAGACCTCGCTCGTGCTGGCAAGGAACAGCTTCACCTTGTGCCCATCCTCGTGCATGCGACCCAATTCGTCGAGCACGATCTCCGTCGGATACACGTTCGCCTCAATCGTGTGAATCGGCGAGCTGGCAATGAGTTCAACGCCCACGGCGGCTGCAAGGTGATACACCTCGTCCGCATCGAGCAGGCGTCGACGAACCAGCTCCCGATCGGCGGCCGTGCCCTTCGTGTAGCTCAGATTGGGGTTCTTCATAACCGCCGCCAGGTTGTCCACCGATCCGGTCGACTCGTCGTCGATCACCGAGACTCGATGTCCTTCGGAAAGTAGAAATTCCACCAAGTGGCTGCCAATGAAACCGGCACCGCCCGTAACGAGACAGTGTTTCACAGAGAAGCTCCAAGATAAGAAAAGGAAGATTTCCCTCGCTAGAGGGAGGGCTCCCTTCCATTATTGTTCGGCGACGGCGAATTTCCAATGCCCGGGGGGGAGACACCTCGCCTAATCGCTCCTCGTGGTGTGACGATTCCGCTATCATGTAGGGAATGTAAGAGTCATCTGCCTGATATCGAGGTGACAATACTGCTGGAAGGCGGAAAAGGAGACGGCCTCATGGTTCTTGGAGGGACGCATGCGAAGAGGGGTTGGGCTGGTCGATCGCTTCGCACCCACGGTCAATTGCTGATATCCGCCTTGGTTCTCACAGCACTACAGGGGGGGAATGCCGCGGGGCAACCCTCCGATCAGCAGGCCGCCCGACAGTACGCCGCGGCCGTGGGACTCCAGCGGCTTGAATCCTACGACGAGGCCGCCGGCGCATGGACCGCCTTTCTCAAGGACTTCCCCAACGCCACCCAAGCCACCCACGCGCGATACTACCTGGGCGTGTGCCGCTATCAACAAGGCAAACTGGCTGAGGCCGCCGATACGCTGGCCACACTGGTGGCGGCCAAAACCAGCCAGAATTTCGAACTGCTCGACTCAGCCTACCTCTTCCTCGGCGTCGCCCAGTTCGGCATGGGCTCTGCCGACAACCCGGAGGGCTTTCGCCAGGCCGAGGCCACCTTCAAAACCCTCGCCGAGAAGTTCCCCAAAAACAAACACCATGCCGACGCCCTGTTCTACCAGGCTGAATGCGCCTACACACTGGGAGACAAGCAGCGAGCTGAATCGCTCTATCAAAAAGCGATTCAGGCCTACCCCGATCACAAGCTCACCCCCGATATGCTCTACGCCCTTGGCGTGACCCAGGAGGAACTCGGCAAACAGGCGGAGGCAGGAAAGACCTACGATCAGTTCCTGGCAAAATACCGCAACCACAGTCTTACCGGGGAGGTGTTCATCCGCCGGGGAAACACGCTGGTTGCTCTCGGCCAGGACAAACAGGCAATCGGCTACTTTGCCGAAGCCGCCGCAACCAAAGGCTTCGCCCTCGCCGATCTGGCCACCTTCCGCCAGGCCGAGGCCTTCGCCAAAACACGCCAGTTCGTTCGAGCCGCCGATCTTTACGCCTCGATCCCCAAGAGCTTTCCCAAGTCGGAACATGCCACCCCGGCCGCCCTGGCCGCGGGCAAGTGCTACTATCTGGCCGACCGATTCGACCAGGCGCTCGTCACCCTTGCGAATCTCCTCGGCACCGGAGGCGAGGCGTCCGCTGAAGCCGCCCATTGGACCATCCGAAGCCTTCTCCGCCTGAAACGTCCGGACGAAGCTCTCCAGATGGCCGAGAGCGCCGCCAAGGCCGCGAAAGGTTCGTCCTTCGCTCCCCAATTGCTCATGGACCAGGCCGACGCTCTCTACGAAACCTCAAACCGCAAGGCAGAGTCCGTTCCTCGCTATGCGGCCCTGGCCACGACCTTTCCCAAGGATGAATTGGCTCCCCAGGCACTCTACATGGCAGCCTTTGCCGCCCTTGAACTGGGACAGAACGACGAGGCCTGGAAATACGCTTCCGCCTTCCTCGCCGGAAACGAAAAACACGAGCGCACCCCCGACGTCCTCCAAGTGGCCGCCGAAGCCCAGCTACAGCGCAGGCAGCCGGCGGAAGCCGAAAAACTCTATCGCCGACTCCTCGCCGAATACCCGGACCATCCCGACGCCCAACTCTGGGCCATCCGCTACGCCGTCGCCCTCCAGTTGCAGAAGAAACACGCCGAGGTTCTCGCCCTACTCCAACCCCGGCTCTCCACAATCCGCGATCCCCTGCTACTGGCCGAGGCTAACCATGTCTTGGGACGAAGCCTTCTTGAAGCAGGCCAGCCGGAGAAGGCAACACCCTACCTGCAGGCCGCCCTGGCCTCCGAGAAGTCTTGGCGACGGGCCGACGAATCCTGGCTCGCCCTGGCCGAAAGCTACCGCAAGCAGAACCAGACCGACAAGGCCATCGAAGCCCTCACCCGCCTCGTTCACGACTTTCCCTCCAGTTCCCTTCTCGACAAAGCCTACTACCGGCTGGGTGAATATGAGTCGGCGCAAAATGATTTTGCCGCGGCCGACAAGGCCTATGCCGAGTTGATTCGACAGGCCCCCAACAGTCCCCTCGCGCCCCACGCCCTCCACGAACTGGGATGTGCCCAATTGGCCCGAAAGGATCCAACCGCCGCCGAAAAGACCCTCTCCGTCTTCCTCGAAAAATACCCGCAGCATGAGGTCGCACTCCGCGCTCGTTACGCCCGGGGACTGGCCCGCCAGCAATTGAAGAAATTCGCCCCTGCCGTCGAAGATCTCCAGGCTGTGCTCGCCGCCAAGCCACCCGCCGATCTCCAGGCTGATGCCTCCTACGTGCTCGGGCTCTGCCAACTCGGACTGGAGCAAAATGCCGCGGCCGCCCAAACACTCGCTCGGCTCTTGGAAACCACCCCCGGTTACTCCGGCGCTGAGAACGCCCGCTACCAGTTGGCCTGGGCCCTCCTGCTCGACGGACGCCGCGAAGAGGCCGTTGCCGAATTTGCCAAGCTTGCCAAGGCAGCCCCCAAGAGCCCCCTCGCCGCCGAAGCCCAGCATCATGTGGGCGAATATTTCTACGACAAGCACGAATATGATAAGGCGGCCGTCGCCTACTACAACGCCATGGAAGCGGCGGGAAAAACATCCCTCGGAGAGAAGGCCGCCCACAAACTGGCCTGGTCCTACTACCACAAAAAGGACTACGCCGGCGCCATCCAAACCTTCAACTACCAGATCAAGACTTTCCCCCAAGGGCCCCTCAAGGCGGACGGCCAGTTCATGATCGCTGAATCCCTCTTCGAGCAGGAAAAATACGCCGAGGCCCTCAAGGCCTACGGGGCCGTCCAGGGGCTCACCAACAAGGACTTCCAGGCCCTCACCTGCCTCCATGCCGGCGAGGCCGCCGGCCAGTTGAAGCAATGGGAAGAAAGCCTCAAATGGCTCACCAAGGGGGCCGAACAACTGCCCGACTCCAAATACCTCCCCCAGATCCTCTGCGAACAAGGATGGGCACACCAAAACCTGGACCAAACCGAACAAGCCCTCAAGCTCTACGAGCAGGTGATCGCCAAGACCGACACGGAAACCGCGGCTAAGGCCCAGTACATGATCGGCGAGATCCAGTTCGCCGCCAAGCAACATGCCGAAGCGGTCCGCAGCTTCTTCAAGGTCATCTACGGCTACACCAGCCCCCGCTGGCAGGCTGAGGCAAGCTACGAAGCGGGACGATGCTTCGAAGTCCTGGGCAAACGCACCCAGGCCGTGAAGATGTACGAAGAACTGGTTTCCAAGTTCCCCGAGGCCGAAACCGCCCCCGAAGCACGGCAACGGCTCGCCGAACTCAAGTAATGGAACTGAACGCTCAACCCGGAACGCGGGCAAGGAGATCCGTGAAGTATCTCAACAAGACATTCCATTCGCCCTCCCCTGCCCCGCCATACCTCTTTCGGCGAAAAACAATGATCCCCCATTGCATACGAACCTCTGCGGGAACTGCCACGCTGTTCTGGTGCGCCCTGCTCACCGCGTGCCTGCTGGCAGCCTCCCCTGCCCTGGCCCAGGACCAACCCCCTGTCGGCGGTCCGAGTTCGGAAGCCCCGACCGCAACCGAAGCCGACGGCGCCGTCGATCCGGAAACCCTCGCCGAGGCGGCCCTCGATAGCGAGGAACCGGACGAGCAAGCACTCACGGATGCCGAACTTGCCGCGGCCACCACTTCGCCTCGCATCAACTTCTGGGACTTGGCCCAGCGAGGCGGCGTGCTGATGATCCCCATCAGTCTCGTGTCGCTGATCGTCGTCACCTTTGGGCTCGAACGCATGATCGCCCTCCGCCGCCGAAGAATCCTCCCCCCTGCCCTCTTCAACGGTCTCGACCGCCTGGCCGAACAGAAGGGCGGCCTCGATCCCCGCCGCGCCTACGCCCTCTGCCGAAAATACCCCTCCACCGCCTCGCGGGTCATCCTCGACATGCTCCTGCGACTCGGTCGACCTCACGCAGAAGTCGAACAGGCCCTCCGCGACGCCTCCGATCGCGAAGCTGGACGACTGTACGCCAACGTTCGCTGGCTTAACCTGGCCGCCGGAATCGCCCCCCTTCTCGGCCTCCTCGGAACCGTGGGCGGCATGATCCAGGCCTTCTTCTACACCGCCAACCTGCAACCCGGCGCCAACCGCGCCGACTACCTCGCCGAGGGAATCTACGTGGCCCTCGTGACGACCTTTGCCGGCTTGTCCGTTGCAATCCCCGCCGCCATCCTCGCCCACATGTTCGAAGGACGAATCCAACGCCTGTTCCGCGACCTCAACCAGCGCGTGGCCCGACTGCTTCCCCAGTTGGAACGATTCGAAGGACGCCTCCGAGCCAACCACGAGGTGCTCGACGCCTCCGAATTCCCCCGCAACCCCATCCCACGCGAAAACGGCAACGCACGACGCCTTGCCGCGGAACAAGCGGCTCGGAAAAAGCCAACCGAACAGACACAATAGAAAAAACCCCCGCAATCTGAAGATCGAATTCCAAACATGGCCGTCAACCTGAAAAAAGGCGAAGCCCTTTCCGCCCTGAGCCTGACGCCCTTGATCGACGTCGTGTTCCTGCTGCTCATCTTCTTCCTCGTGGCCACAAAATTCGCCGAAGAGGAACGGGAGATGAACGTCCTGTTGCCCGACGCCAGCGAAGCCCAACCTCGCACCAGCAAGCCCCGCGAAACCATCGTCAATATCGATGAAGCGGGACGCTACTTCGTCTCCGGTCGGCAGCTCGGTTTGAGCGAGTTGGAAAAGGCCCTCAAAATCGTGCGCGTCAACAACCCGGGACGTGCCTCGGTGATCCTCCGCGCGGATCGCCGCTGCCAGGTCAGCCACCTCGTGGCCGCCATGAACGCCTGCAACAAAGCCAAAATCCACGACTACAAGATCACCACCCGCAGAGAAAGCGGCTAGCCCCCGAATCTCGCAACCCTCCAGCCTCCAGCCTCCAGCCTCCAGCCTCCAGCCTCCAGCCTCCAGCCTCCAGCCTATACCGTGTCTTCCGCCAGCAGGACCCGAATCGATCGCCCGCACGATCCCGAGTTGGACGAGCAACTCTGGCCGATCAATCTTGGAATATTGATCCTCGCCGCCATTGCCGCCGGATTCGTCGGGGCCACGAGCGCCTTCCCCGATCCGACCTCTTTGAACATTACCGATCCGGCAGTCATTCAGACCGGCTGGGGGCGACTGGCAGCCGTCGCCTTGACGGCCCTGGCGGCCATGCTCGCCGTGTTCGGGCTGCAACGTTGGGTCGCCCGGCGCGTCCTCTTCTGCCTCCTCGTTGGACTCATTTCGCACCTGTGGCTGGGCCTGTACCTTCACGAGCAATACCTGGAAGTCGCCGCCCAACGCATGGAGGAACTAAAGTCCCTGATCGCCCAGGAGGAGCAGCAGACGGTTGTGGCGGACTATCATGTCTCGCAGATTTCCCCCACCGAGGCGCCCCAGAGTTTTGAAAAACCGGTCGAGGCCGAACCGCCTCGGGAGAGCCAACCGCTGGAGGTCGAAAAAGAGGCGAAGGAACACGAGGTCGTGGCCGAACAACCGGCGCCCGTTCCGCAAACCCTGCCGGAAGAACCTCCCGCTCCCCTGCGAATGGATCGAGCCGAGAACTCCGTTCCCCTCCAGGCCGACCGTGCGGCCGGCATCACCTTGAGTCGTCAACCCACACCGGATCGCCCCGAACCAAACGAGCCCCTGCCCCAACCGGAAGTTCCGCAGACCACGGCCGCCCCTGAACCAACCCTGGCAGCCCAGTCGGCGCTCGCCCAGCGCCGCGTGGAGCAGGCCCCGACCCCCGAACCTGCCGCCCAAGCTCAGCCCGACCAGCCGTCGGCCTCCGACACCGTCGTTCCCCGCAATCGCCAAGCCGACAACCTCCCCGAACCCGGCATTCCAACCGCCACGCAACGCCAGATCTCCCGGGCTTCCCGCGAACACCTGAATGCCGACCTCGCCATGCCCCTTCCCGCCGCAGCGCCGAGTCCGTCCACCTCGACCGAAGGCCCCCGCGGACTCCAACCGGGTCAGGCCAGCCAGGTCGCGAGCCGCGCCGATCGTACACTCACCTCGCCTCAATCCGCCCCCGGGTCGCCTGGCGACGCATCCGAGTTCGTCGTTGCCAAGGTCGACGCAAGAATGGGACGGCCCAGGCCCCACACCGGCGAGCGTCCCGACCTGGAATCGGGCGGAGCCGGAAATCCCCTGTCCCGTTCGACACGCGCCCTGCCCACCGTGCGAGCTGACCTTCCCGAACCCGACCAGACGGCTTCAACCGGCAGCGGAACAGGGACCCGCCCCGACACCGACTTCGACGCCTCCGTGGCCGGCCCTACCCGCCGAGCCTCCGGAACCACCACCGAAATGACCGTCGGACGAATCTCTCCCGAACCACCCGCCGGTTCCTTCTGGGCTGACAAGGCCCAACCCATCCCCATACGCCGCGCGGCAACCGTCGACGCCTCTGCCTCCCCAACGGGGAGCAGCGGTGGCGGGCGATCGCCCCTGGCACGTTCCGCAGTCGCGGTCGAGGCCACCGGCACCGGGCGCGAGGGGCTCCCGTCTGCCACTCCCGCTGATCCAAGCAACGTCGCCTCCTCCTCGGGATCGACCTCGCCCACGCCGTCCGCTCGCCTGGAAGCTGACTCGTCCGCCGCCGTCGTGCAAAGACAATCGCCCACCGGTGCAACCGGCCAGCAGAACCTCACTCGCGTTTCCACCGGCTCTGCAGTCGCCGAGTCTTCAGCGGTTGCTTCCCGCCCCGAGGCAGCCTCGCTACCGGCGCAGCGCGGCGGAGGAAACCAGGCAATGGAAGATCTGCTTGCGGGCGGCAGCGTTGCCTCGGTTCCACGCCAAAGCCTGGGACGCCGACACCGTCTTTCAGCCGACGTGCCCCTCTCTGTCGACTCGCCCCAGGCGGGGCCCAGTCGTGACCCGGTGCAACGTCCAAGTGCAGGCCCCGCGAGCAGCCGGGCCGAGCGAGTCCAGGCGGGGCCCGCCGTCCCGATCCGCCAGGCCCCCGGCCCCGGTGGTCTGAGCGAGTTGCCTTCGCCTGAATTGGGCACCCCAAGCCGACGAGCCCGGCCCGAAAGTGTCGTCGTCCATACCTCGCCCGGTCGTTTCCTCCTGGATCGGGCCACCGGCCGTCCGCCCCTCGACGCTTCGCTTATGAAACCGCCCGCCGCCGCCTTCAAACAACGCTTCCCCGGCCAGCGCAACGAGATCGCCAGGAAGTATGGCGCCACGGAAAGCTCCGATCGCGCCGTCGAACAGGGACTTTACTTCCTCGCTCGATGCCAGTTCCCCGACGGACGCTGGGCCATCGACCGGCTTCCCCCAGGTGTCGTCGACCCGGCCGTCGATGCGGGACTGGGCGAGATGAACGCTGACACCGCCGCCACCGGCCTGGCCCTGCTCGCATTCCTCGGAAAGGGCTACACCCATGTCGACTTCAAGTACCGCAACCAGGTTAACGCCGGACTGCGCTGGTTGATCTCCAACCAGCAGGAAGACGGCAGCCTGTTCAACGACCGGTCCGACCAAACCCTTTACGCCCAGTTCTACGCCCACGGCATTGCTTCCATCGCCCTCGGCGAAGCCTACGGCATGACCTGGGACGAAGAACTTCGCGGTCCCCTCCAGCGTGCCATCGCCTTCACCCTCAACGCCCAGCATCCCCAGCGGGGCGGATGGCGTTACCGTCCCCGGCAAGAGACCGACACCTCCGTTTCCGGCTGGCATCTCATGGCCCTCAAGAGCGCCCAGATGGCTGGCGTCGAAGTGCCTTCCGAATCACTCGCCCGGGTCTCCGGCTGGCTCGATCTGGCCCAGGCCCAGAACGGTTCACGGTACCGCTACAACCCCTACGCCCTCGACACCCCCGCCCAACGCCAGGGCCGCATCCCCAGCCTCGCCATGACGGCCGAGGGACTGCTCATGCGGTTCTACCTCGGACGAGACCGGACTCATCCCGAAACGATCGCCGGCGCCGATTACCTGCGCGATCATCTGCCTGGAGATCCTGCCACCCCGCCCGACGTCTACTACCTCTACTACGCCACGCAGGTCATGTTCCAGATGCAGGGCGACTACTGGCAGGCCTGGAACCAAAAACTCCGCCCCCGCCTGGAAGCCACCCAGGTCCAGAAGGGACAACTGATCGGCAGTTGGAGCCCCCTCGAACCCGCCCGCGATCGCTGGGGCCACGCCGGTGGACGCCTCTACATGACGGCCATGAACCTCCTCATGCTCGAAGTCTACTACCGCCACATGCCCCTCTTCCGTGAAATCGATTGACCCCCGTAGCTTGGCGCCCGTAGCTTGGCTCTCTGAGCCGAGACTCCGTAGCTTGACTCTCCAGAGTCGAGACTTGAAGCGGCGCCAACACTGCCCTTCCGGCAGAAGCCAACTTGCCAGTCGCGCGAGGATACAGAACATCGAATGCGTCTGGTTGCGCCAGCCACGACTCAGAGAATCATGCTACTCCCCTGGTAGCGCCGGCCCGAGCTGCTGAATCATCGATGCCAGGAACTTGGCAAGCTTGTCCGAAGCCAGCAGGGCATCTTCCTTGAGCTTGTACATGTCCTTGACGCTGCCCGGGCGATTCATGATCGCCCCCACCACGGCCCCCGCCTTCCGAACCGCCGTCTTCTGACGCATCAGGCGATCCAGGTCCGCGGGCAACTCGTCGTCCACAGTGTCGCTCACGATCCGCACGGCCATGAGCGGAACCTTGTCTCGCCGGCAGACCTCGGCTACGGCGAAGGTCTCCATGTCGACCGCGAGAGCATCGTGCGTCTGCCCCAGGTCCCGTTTTTCTTTCGGAAACCGCACGAGATGATCGGCTGTGACGAGCGCCCCCAGGTGCACACCCGCCATAGCGGCCAACGCCGACGGGTCCACTTTGAGATCGAGATCGAACTGCCGCCCGTCGTGGCAGATGACCCGGTTGACCATGAGGATGTCCTGCTTGCCGAGCCGTTCGTCCAGCCCCCCGGCGAAACCAGACGAGAAGACCCAGTCGGGCTCGTGCGCCGAGATCAGGGCCGCCGTCGCCTTTGCGGCCGCCTCAAAACCCGGTCCCGATTGCACGATCGCCACTCGCCGCGAATCCAGACGCCCTCGGCGAACCGAGATCCCCGGACTGCGAATCGTGACCACATCGGTCAGCAGATCTTCCAGCCCGCCAGCTTCGATCCCCAGGGCAAACACCACCCCCACATCGCATTTTCGCAGCTCCGGATCCTCCGCCTGCTGCTCCGCATCCTCGACCGTTTCCCGGATCGAGTCGCGCGCAGCGCTGGCCACCGTCTCGCGCACCTTCCGCTGCGCAAGCGTTCCCAGGTACTGCCGTAGAAAATAGCGAAGAACCATCGAGGCATCTCCCTCCCCAGCGAGCGTAGCGAGTGCCGGGGAGGCTCAGGGGTGATCTACTAAAAACGTCTGTTACAGTGCGACGATTTCTGTTACGCCATTTCGTGCCGCCACGCTGCGCGGGCTTAGAAGAACCTGTCCTGCGTTTCTGTCCACGGGCTTACGCCGCGTGGCTACAGGCGTTTCGCCGCGCTGCGCGGGCTTTACCTGTAGGCAAGCCCGCGCAGCGGTGCGATACGATTGTAGCCCCAGGCGTGAGCCTGGGGAGAACAGTAGCGGACTAAACATCCAAGCCCGCGCAGCGCGGCGACACAAAAGCAGGGCTTTCCTCGGTCGTGATCGCTATCTGGTGTCGTTTGCGGGCACGAGCTTCTCGGATGGTCCGTCCCGAAGAACGCAACCGACCCTACGTCATCTGCCAAACCGCCATCTTCAAGACGTCACGGAACGTCTTTTCCGAAGAGAGTACGGCCGCCGGTTCGAAACCGCAATGCACGAGGCAGTGCTCGCACCGCGAGTCGCCGCCAGGACCGAGTCTATCCCAATCCGTCTCGCCAAGCAAATCGGCAAACCGTGCGTAGTGGCGGTCGGTGACCAGATAGCAGGGGCCCTTCCAGCCGCGAACGTTGTAAGTCGGATTGGCCCACGCGGCACAGGGAAGCTCTCTCCCGCCGCACAGGAAGTCCAGATAGAGCGGCGAGGTGACCAGCTTGAATGAGCCCAGGACCCGCCGGGCTTCCCGGAACTTGGCGTGAATCTCGTCGCGTCGCATGAAAATCTCGGCCGCCCCGTCGGGATCCTCGGCCGTCACGGCCTCGTACCCGTAAGCCGGCGAGATCATGAAACCGTCCACCCCGAGTTCCGTGAGATACTGAAACAGAACGGCCAGCTCGTGGACGTCGGTTTCGCGGTAGACAGTCGTGTTCGTGTAGACCAGGAACCCGGCCTCTTTCGCCGCCCGGATCCCCTCCACGGCCTTGGCAAAAACCCCCTTGCGGCATGTCGCCGCGTCGTGGGTCGCTTCCATACCATCGAGGTGGACGTTGATGAAGATCCGGCTGCTCGGGCGGAACAGCTCGATCTTCTTGGCCAAGAGCGTCCCGTTGGTGCACAAATAGACGTGCTTCTTTCGCTCGACAAGCCGTTCAACCAACTCGTCGATCTCCGGGTAGATCAGCGGTTCGCCGCCGCAAACGCTCACGATCGGCGCCCCGCATTCCTCCGCAGCGGCCAGGCACTGCTCGACCGAGAGATGCTGCTTCATCGTCGACGTGTATTCCCGAATCCGTCCGCACCCGGCGCACTTGAGGTTGCAGGCGTGGAGCGGCTCGAGCATGAGCACCATGGGAAACCGCTTCCGCCCGGCCAGCTTCTGACGCATCAGGTAACCGGTCATCGTTCGCGTCAACGAGAGCGGAAATCGCATGGATCTCTCCTTGGGCCTAAACCGCCTCGACCGAATAGGCCGTCTCGCTCACGTCCTCTTCGTCCCAGACCACGCGGAGGGCCGGGGCCGGGGCGACAGCGTCGGCCTGGCTGGCGGTCGCCGATACGGCCCAACGGGAAAGGGCCATCAGCGGGAAATACATCGGATAGTAGTGGTAACGCAAATAGAACACCTGCGGGAAACCCGTGCCCGTAAACTCGGGCTCGTCCCACGTGCCGTTGTCCTGCTGGCGATCGACGAGGAACTGCACGCCGCGTCGAACGGCCGGATGGTCTTCCAGCCCGGCCGCAAGCAAACCGAGAACCGCCCAGGCCGTCTGCGACGCCGTCACATCGCCCTGTCCGCGAAGAGTCGGATCCGCATAGGTTTCCGGAGTCTCGCCCCACCCGCCGCACGGCTGCTGGTGGGCGAGCAACCAGTTGACTCCCGCCGCCACGGCCGGATCCTCTTTCGAGACTCCCACAGCGATCAGGCCCGTCAACACCTGCCATGTTCCGTAGATATAGTTCACGCCCCAGCGACCGAACCAGCTTCCGTCGGCTTCCTGGGTGCCGCGAATGTATCGAACGGCCGTCTCCACGGCCGGATTCTCTTCCGTGTAGCCCAGTTGCCCCAACGCCTCCAGCACCCGCCCGCTCAGGTCCGGCGTGCTCGGATCGATCATCGCGTTGTGGTCCGCAAACGGAACGTGGCAGAGAAAGTCCCGGTCGTTGTTCCGGTCAAAAGCGCCCCAGCCGCCGTCCCGATTCTGCATGGCGAGCATCCAGCGAACGCCACGGTCGATCGCCTGGGTCGTCCGCTCCATGCGCTTCTCGCGGTCGTCGTCTGCCGGCGTCTCCTCGCTCTCGTCGACAAGACGCAGATTCGGAGGCAGACGCCCCTCGGTTCCCGCGTCGTCAAACTGGCTCGCGAGGACCATCAGTGCCATGGCCGTGTCGTCATTGTCGGGATAGTAGGCGTTGTTGTGCTCAAAGCACCATCCACCCGGCTCCGCCTTCACCGTTTCCGACCAGTCGCCACTCTGGTCAATCTGCTGGTCGAGCAGCCAGTCGACGCCCTTGCGAACCGCCGGTTCCCGGCTCGATAGCCCGCCCGCCAACAGGGCCCGAAGCGTGATCGCCGTGTCCCACACCGGCGACTTGCAAGGCTGGACCCGGCACGTCTCCTCGGCCTCGTCTGTGAGCACCAGGTCGTGAAGCTGCTTCCAGCATTCCTGCATTTCCGGGCTGTCTTCGTCGTAGCCCAGCGCGTCCAAGCCGATCAGGCTCCAGACAATGGGCGGATAGATGGCCCCCAGGCCGTCGCTGTTCTCAAAACGCTCGACAACCCACTTCGTCGCCGCCCGAATGGCTCGCTTTCGCAAGGGCAGCAGGTTCCACCGGCGAAGCCGCTTGAAAGTGCCGTCGACAGAGCGGAAGAAACGATCCCAACTGAACAGCCCGCGGCCGGCTTCCTTGCCGGGGCATCGCAGCTCGGGCCACTCCTCCGGGGCCTTGATGAACAGCTCGCGAATTCCGTAGCGGGCGTCCACCTGACGCAACGGACGCATCGCCGAAACGATCGACAGAGGTGCGATGATCGTTCGCGACCACGAGCTCACCGCGTAGAGGTTCACCGGGAACCACTTAGGCAGGAACATCACCTCGGGCGGAACTTCCGGACACTGGCTGTAGGGAATCTGCCCGAGAATCGCCAGGTAGAACCGGGTGAAACTGTTGACCCGGTCGGCGCCGCCATGGGCCAGAATCGCCTTCCGGGCTCGCTGCATATACTCGGCACTCGGATCGTGGCCCGTCAGCTTGAGCGCGAAATAGGCCTTCACGCTCCCGCTGATCTCCACGCCACCGCCGGGATACATGGCCCAGCCGCCTTCCGGCCTCTGGGTCTCCACGAGTTGCCGGGCGGCACGCTTCGCAAGGTCCGATTGCTCCCGACCCAAATAGGCCAGGAGAAGAATGGTCTCACTTTGGAGAATCGAATCGCCTTCCAGTTCCGCGACCCAATGGCCCTCGGGCTTCTGCTCTCCGAGAAACCAACGCCGCGTCCGAAAGATCGAGCGGCGGACGGCCCGGGCCAGGCGATTGCCAGCAGGAAGAGGAGTGCTGGCGGGAAAAAAAGACCTTGCCCGTCCATCCATAGGCGGGCAAGGTTGAGTACGGTGGTACTTCATCGGAGTTCCAGTCCTTGAACTCATACGCACGAGCCTTCCGTGGCTCGCTTAGGTTGGGAGGCATTCTCCCGTGTCGAATAACCTATTCGATCACTTGCCGATCGACAAGCCCATTGTTGCGCAGTTTCAAAGAAAGTTTCTACCGAGAGTGCTAGCACTGCTGGCGCCATCAACCAAGGACCGCCTATTGACGAAGCCGGGCTCTTGAATATTTCCCCCCATGCCACACAGTCCCGTCGGTTGACCATCAACCGTAGCCCGGCCTCTTGATTCTTGAAACAGGCCTTAATCCCCCGCAGTCGGCGCCGGAACCACTGAGACCATGACCGCCGTGTCGGGAGCCTTGCCGGAGTAGAAAGCGAGGTAGTGTGTGCCCCCGATCGTGGTGGCGTTCACGTTGCCCGCATCAAACGTGATCGCACTACCGGTGGCAACCGCCTCGGAAACGGGCCAGGCAAGCGGATTGCCGAACACGCGATCCGGGTCGACGACCCGACGCCGAATTACCCCCCTGCCACGCTCATAGTAGTAGTTGCTCAGCAAACCGGTTTCACCGTCGAAAATCAGGCTTGGCGTAGAAGCCAAGACGTCGCCGATGTTGGTTTGCCCACGCGCCCATGTTGCACCGTAGTCCGTGGATACCATCTGGAATTGAGATCTTGTCGAGGTCGCGCCTCCCATCTCAGTCCGTGCGACTGCGAGAATCCTGCCATCACCGAGATAGACGGCAGAGGGTTCGGTCGGCCACTGCGCTTTGGTCAGCTCGGATTCGATGGGGGTCTGCATCCAGGTTGCGCCATGGTCGGTACTGACCAGCTTGCCCCACGAATGGCTCGTGCCATCATCTCCGTAATCCCCTGCGAACCACAGTGCCATGAGCCCAACCGTGGGGACCTCGAAGACATCGGTGATCTGGATCGGCATCACGGCCAGTTTCGGCGTCGCCACGAGTTCGAACGTCACGCCATCCGTCGTGCGGTAGAGGTCGTGGTTCCACTCCTTCCCGATTCGCCGCACCCAGAGGAGCATCGCCCCCGTTGAGTCCAGTCCCTTTCCGATGGCGACCTCGCCATACTTCGGCGTGTCGGCAACAACCGTTTCCGCGGTCCACGTCTTGCCGTGGTCCGTGGATGTGCGTGCGTAAACAGCCCGGGCGTCTTCACCGATCGAGTGCCCCGAGCCGCGGCTGTACACGCACACCAGTTTCTCTCCAATGGCCTGAATCATCGGCCACGAGTTGTAGCCGCTCACGTTCTGCACGACGTGGGACTTCGCGGGAGCGTTCAGGGGCGTCACCTTGACCATTGCCAGGCCCGTGGGACGGGTGAACGAGTCGGCGGGGTCCCCAGGCTCTCGCTGAACACGCACACACAAGGGCGCGCCCGGATCCACTTCGTAGTAGGACTCCAGGACGATGGCCCGAGTGTGGAACGGCGCCGCGGGAAGCGCTGTGCGCACGGGCTTGCCCTGAACATACCTGGACGTGAAGGCGGCGCCCTCCACCATCTGAGACAGGTGGACCCTGTAGACATCCTCAAAGTCGGGGCTCGTCGCCTCATCCGTCGTGGTCACGACGATCTCGACCCTCACGGCGGCGCACCACTTGGGCAAGCCGGCCACAAGCCCGGCGACAGACTGGCCAACCGTGCCGCCGGAAAGCGACCACACCGGAATGTGCGTGGAGCCGTTCGACATGTTCACGAGCGAAGGCTGACCCGTTGCGATCGACATGTTGTTGGCGCTCAGCCAGATCGGAGCCCCCGCGCACGTGCCGGAAATTCGCTTTTCAATTCCTTTCGCTCCATCCTCGGCAACGGTTCTCGTTTGCGACATTGCGAGAATGCAGACGGCGACACAAAGCACGAGAATGCGGTTCGTCACGTTACTTGTCCTACACACATGGTCGATGGTTTGATGCTAAAACGCCCCCTATCTTAACATCGCGTCCTCCCGTGTCCAGCTCGCACAGACCTTTCCCTGCTTTTGTCGCCCCACAAACTCACTCGTCGTGCCCAACGACCAGTAGTGGCAGAAATGCGAACTGTTCAATGCGGACTTAACAGTTCGCCCACTCGTCGAAAATCGTGTGGAACGTGCGCCTCCGCCCGTCGTAGCGATAGACCTCGGTCGCCTGGAACGGAACCGCCTCCCCGTCGTCACGGATCGCCCTGCCCGATATTCGCAAGGTGAACGATGTCCGCTGGGTAATCACCCCCTTGAAAACGCGTGTGGCTTCCTCCGAACAGAACTGCCCCGGTTCAGGAATCGCAAAGGTGCGTTCCGAAAGCGGCGTCTCTGTTGAAATGACAGCAACCGTTTCGCCATTGGCGAATTCCAGGACCATCGTGTCCACGATAAACTTCTCAAACCCTTTGTCGGTCCGCATGAACGTCTGATCAAAAGTGAGCATGCGGAGATCGTGGGGTAGCCTCTCGTTCTCTACCCGAAAGAAGGGCAACGTGACCCTTTTCTCGTTTTTCCAAAGATAGGTATCCGGCCAGAAGACTCCGGACTGCGAGCTGGCCGGCAAATCATACGTGTACGTATCACGATTCCCAATAATCAGACAACCCGGCGCGCACAGCAACAGCGTCCCCATCAAGACGGCGATCGATAATCTCCCCACCCTCTGAACCAAGGAATTCCGCATCCGTGCTTCCTTTCCCTTGAATTTCGGGGAAACCTCCCCCAAAAGTGCAGAATTGGACTAATAGTCCATGTTTTGCCTGCAATTTCATCCCCCCCTTGTCCCGATTGCTCTTTCCGGTGCCTAGTAGTACAGTAACCATTGCGGCCACGGGGTAGATTCTTGGCTTTGGGGGAGTGCGTCGCGTTATGAATCCACAGCGACGATTATGGGCTCAGGTAACCGGCCACCTGCTGGAGGAGCTGATTGGCGTCCACCAGCGGGCCCACTCGGTGTTTGGCCGAAAACTAAGCCGCCCCTGTGCTTTTCCCCTGTTCCAGGGAAGAAGGCGGAATCAAACCGTCATTTATAACGCCGAATACGACTCCTCTGGTAAACTTCGCCGCGGGGTGCTCTTCGTCACGGTTGGGGGCTTCATCGAGGCCGCATGCCGCTGCCAATGGTCAATCGGCTCCGGTTGGCGCAGGTGGTCGCCCAACGCCAAACAGCTCGTACGACTTGCCGGTCGACTCTACGATGCCGTGGCCGACGAACCAAATCTCGATCTGGCCCCCATGAAGATGCCGATCAAACTGGCTGATTGGGTTGACGATCTGGCGTGTGATTACGCCCAGCGGAGTGGCCTTTCCCCCGATCACCCCCAACTGGCCAAGTGCTTGCGCCAGATCTTCATCCAAGGCGGACACGAGACCCGCGAACATCAACGCTACGAACTACCCCACGAAGGCCTCGGCGGCCAAGTGGCGGCCTATTCCCTTGCCGCCTGCCGAAATCGGGTGGACCAGGTCTGGAACCGCGTGGCCGCCATGCCCGGCAGCCCCGTTCAGCAATGGCCCAAGGCGCCACAGCTCTGGATCAGCCTGACCCCCAACGACCGGCGAGGCGTTTCCCTCGGCTTCCCCCGCCCCCCCCCTGCCCTCCTCCGAGTCGCCCGGCGGCATCCAGTTGGCAACCTATCCCCGCCCCGGCACCACCGCAGAGACCGCTCTCAACGCGGTCACCAACATACCGGTCGCCTCGATTCACCAGCTAGCCGCTTCCTTCCCTGCCCCCAAGGTAGCCGGCGACCTGCCGTCCTGGATCGTCTCCCTCTACCACATCGGCCAGAGTGGCGACCACGGTCCCAAAATCTGGAATCTCGCCCAACCCGATGTCCTGGCCACCGCACGCGAAGCCATCAAGACCTGGGACCGGGCCTTCTCAAAATGGGCCCAGCCAATTCTCAAATCGGCGTGACTTCCGGCGCACAAGCTACTTCACCTCGATCTCTCGCACGATCAGCCAGAATCGCTGGGCTTCTTCCGCCCGCAGCCGAATCGCCTGGATCTTCCCTGCAGGCAACTCCGCCTCCACGCGGGCGGAATCCAACGCGGCCACTTGCTTCCAGCCCCCCTCCGCGTCCTGCACCTCCAACACTCCCGCATGGACAAACTCCTGACGATAAAGATCCGTGCCGAGCAGAAACGTCACCGTCTTCAACTCCGCGGGCTCCTCGAACACCAAGGTGAAGTGATCGCCCGGCACCAGGCCGCGGTTCGACCAGTAAAACGTCTCCTCATCGCCGTCGAAGGCGAACTCAGGATAGTAGTCCTGGTAGTTGCCCAGGCTCGATTCGATTCGTCCCGGCCGCACAAGGCGTTCCGGCTTCTTCCAAAGTCGCAACCCGAGATCGCTCGCCGCCGGCAACGGTTTTCCCTCTTCCGCCGCCTTCCGTGCCTCGGCAAGCTGAGCCTTGACCGCTTCGCAACGAGCGATCGCCTTGTCGTATCGCGCGAGCGACCAGTCGAGTGCGTGGGGCTTGTTCTCGCGGTGCCACAACTTTTGCCATCGGTCACGGAGACGTCGATAGCCCTCCTCGATCCGCTCAAGAGCGGCCTGGACCCGATCCAGGTGGCCGGCCGCTTCTCCCGCCGTGGCCTGCCTCGCCCGATCATACTCGGCAGCAGCCACGGCCCGATCGATCTGGCTCTGAAAGCAATGTTCGAGACGCCCTGCCCCGAACAACACCGTGTCGATCAGATCCGCGTCGACCGTCGCCTCGCTGCGACAGGCTTCCAGGTGCGTGATGGCTTCTCGGACAATGCCCAGCTTCTTCTCGGCGTCTTTCCGGATTTCAGGACGCACCAAGCCAGTCATCACGCCCCAGAACTGGCGGTTCATCATTCCCCCAAGCCCCGGCTCCGACAGTAACTCGATCGCCCGACCGAACTCTTCGCCCGGCTCGCCATACAGCACCGCCCCGACGCGCCGATCAAAATCTTCCCGCGACGTCTTCGAAGCATTCCACACACACTCGGCCCCCCAGGCGAATCCGTACCAGTTCGGTCCGTTCAGATTCTCTCCATCGTCGTCCCACGACGTGTTGAGCACCCCGATCGCTCCGTGCTTGGCGCCGTCGCGCACGAAGTTCTGGATGTTCACAACCGATGCGTGAAAGTCCGGCAGCACGCGGTTCCAGTTGTTCACCCCGGGACAGACGAAGAATTCGTACCCCGACTTGGCAAAGGGCGCAATCTGATCCTCGAAACTCTCCTTCGGACCGTAGCCCCACGTCAGCATGACCACGTCCTTGGGAATCGCGTCCAATTTGTCAGGATGGTGAAGAATCACGTCCCCCCACATCATCATCCTCTTGCCGTACTTGTCGTGAACAAGCTCGTAAACTCGCCGGATGTGTCGCACGTAGACCCCGCCCGGGCCAATCTCGTCGCCCAGGGCCTTCGTGGGCCCTTCCAGACCCAGCCCCCAGGTTTCGTCGCAGCAGACGTTGAACATCTCGAAAGGCAGATTCGGCAGCACGTCGCTGTAGAGATCGTCGAGCAGTTCGTAGGTGCCTTCGTGCACCGGCGACAGCGTGCGATCGTCCTGCTTCAGGTGCGCATACTCCGGATGGGCCAACGTATGCTGCATGTGCGCAAAGGACTGCTGATTGCCCAGAATCTCCACGCCCAGCGGGGCGCCGTATTCAACCAGACCACGCAATTCCTCGATCGTCAGAGAACCGTCCTTCGGTCCCAGCAGCGGATGCTTCGTGAAGGCGAACTGGTGCTGCATGTAGTAGGTGAACAAGTTCATCTTAAGCACCGCCCCCCGGGCAACGTCGCGTTTCAGCTCCGAAGACTTCGTGCTCGGGCCTCGAGTAATATCGTCCTGGAAGGCTCGCCAACGCATACTCGGCCAGTCCTGGATCGTCACACACGGAATCGCCCCGTCCCGGCAGTTCGCCCGAACCAGTTGCCCCAGCGTCGCCAGACCGTGCATCAAGCCCGGTAGCGCCCGGGCGGTGATTGCGGCCCCCTGCTCCGTAACCGTGAGGGCGTAATCCTCTTCGCCTGCCTCCTCCCGCAGGGCTGGCAACGGAACCTCTGCCCCGACTCCCACCGAGAGCCGAACCACGTGCTCGCGTGCGTCGGTCAATCGCACGTCCGCCGCCTGCGCGATACGTGCGAGTTCATCGACCACAAACGACCGAACTGCCGTTTCTGCCGCCTCGGGCGTCTCAACCACAAGCGGCCGATCCAGCCGGAACCTCCCCTGCCCCATTTCCACCTGCTTCGGGAAGGGCACGAGCCTCAGCAACGCCGGCTCGTGGCCGACTGCCCAACAGTCAAGAAACGCGGAAAGAAATACCGCAAGAACCATGATCAAGAGCGGGCGTTTCATGGCCATCTCCCCATTGTGCATAGGACCGGAACGTCGAGGAAAACAGACAGCTCGCCGGGATTATAGCACGGCCGCAAGCCGAACGCATTTCATTCCGTCGCCAAGGCTGCTATCGTAGGCAGGCCGGTTCCCTTTTTCTGCGACAGACCAGAGAGTGACCGAATGCGGGACTCCGAACCGTCACCCCATTACGCAAGATTCTCCTATCAGTTTGTGCTCGGCATGGGCTATCTGAGCATCGTCTGCGCCGGCATCAGCGAAGTGACCAAGACCAGCTTCGTTCTTACTCTCACCGTTGTCTTGATCGGGGTCGTTTTCACTGCCACCGCATTTCTTGTATGGCTCGGAGTGCGAGTCGTCCGCAAACAGGATCGCCGTGGTCAGTTCAGCATTGCGACCATGCTCTTCCTCACATTTCTGGCGGCGGCTTATCTGAGCGTAATCCGCGTGCTTGCCGGCCAGATGCGCGTTATTCCAGGCGATACGCCTCCCTTCGTTCAGGCAGCGATCCTCTGCGTGTTTCTGACGGGAATGTCTGCCCCTTTTCTGCTGATCCTGATGGACAGCTTCGTCTGGCTCGCCGCCTGGATCGTGCGACGCCCGTGGATTCAGCGACGCTTACGACGTCTGCGAGCGAAAAACACGCAGTAGCCAGACACGGCCCAATCGGCAAACGCGGGTAGGTCACCGCTCGCCGAGCGGGACCTGCAGCCCAGTTCGCGGGCCGCGAGATGTCTGCCGCGCCCAGATAGCGGTGGCGGCAGATTTAGGTCCTCTTATGGCATAGCCGCGCGCGACAATTTTCCGACGCCGTTAACTGAGGCGGAGGACCGGACGCGGAAAATCATCGCGGCCACTCACCCACGGCGAGCCGAGGTGATAGCCCAGGACAAAGCAAAAAAGGCCTTCGGACAACGATCTTGTCCGAAGGCCTGCTGGAATATGGAGAATTCAGGGCGCTATCTCGCGTCGCGGACAACGAACGTCCGGTTCTCGGACCATCTGGCCAGTTCTTCTTTCAAAATGCACTTGCCAATAGCCCGCCCCAAATTACTTGATCTCCTTCAGCCGAATGTTCTTGTACTCGGCCCACATGGGCTTGCCGGCATGAAGTTGCAGGGCCAGGATGCCTTCCTTGAGCGACAGTTCCGGATGGTTGTCCGTGCAGTCCAGGATCAACCGACCGTTGAGGTAGTGCTTCAAGTTCGAGCCCTTGGCGACGATGACCACATCGTTCCAGTCGTCCAGCTTGAACAGCTTCACATACTCGTCCGCGGTAAGGATCGTGTCGAGAAGCTGCTTCTTGCCGTCTTCTCCCCACACGGCCTTCTCGCCCACCAGGCACATGCGGTGGCGCTTGCTGCCTTCGCCGTGGTGGCCGCCGCGTTTGCCGCCTTCGTCGTAGATGAAACCCGACACGCTCGGCAGCTTGTTCTCGTTGCGAATCTCGTACTGGTAGCCGCGAACCACCCAGGGATTCCCGGGATTGCCGGTGATTTGCTTCGAGCGATACTGGATGCCCGAGTTGTTCGAGGCGTTCAGCCGGAAGGAAAGCCGCAACTCAAAATCCGTGACCGTGCCGGCTTTGCAGACCAGAAACGTGTTGCCGTTGGCCTTGTTCTCTTCCGTCGTCTCGCCGCGGATCACGCCGTCCTTGACCGACCACAGTCGCGGATCGCCGTCCCAGCCGGTCAGATCCTTGCCGTTGAACAGAGCCTTCATGCCGTCCGTCTCGGGCGGAGCCATTTCCGGCTCGGCCGCAAAGGCGGGAAGGGCAAACAGAAGCAGGGCGGGAAGCGTCAGGTACCGAAGCATGGTCTTCTCCAAGTTGTTGGCGACAAAGGTAAACCTTCATTATGACCGCCCAGTCGCCAATCTCAAGAGCGACTCACTACGGCACACCTCCCCAGACAGCAGGGTGACCCAACCCCTGCCACCTCGAAAAGCCCGGCTCCGCTGGATACGTCCTCGCTGCAACGTACCTTTCGGCCCCAGGAAACTGCAGCAGCCGGGCTGAACCCTGGTCTTCCTGAACCCTGCTTCCTGAACCCCGACCCCCGAACCCTAACAACTCCTCAGTGTGCCGAAACCGGTTCGGCTACCTCTTCCTCGGCCCCGCTCAGCATCGTCTTGCGGTCTGCCGATTGAATCGCCGCTCGAACTGCTTCCGCAATCCCCGTGTTGTCCACATAAGGACCGCGAACCGGATCGTTTCCCACAACCATCGTCGCCAACTGTTCGGCTCCCACACCCCGGGCGAAAACGGGCACCAGGCTGTTGCTGTGCTTCGTCGAGTTGTACTTCAGCCCGGGGATCTTGCCGAGCCCCTTGTCGACCAGCGGCTGGAAGGGATGCTTGTCCGACTCCGGGCCCCAGAGCAGCCCCGTCTCGTGGTCCGCCGTGATGACCACGAGTGTCTCGTCCCAACTGCTGTTCTCCTCCACCCACTCCACAACCGTTTCCACGGCCTGGTTAAAATCGATCTGCTCCTGGATCATCCGTCCCGGAAGGTTGTTGTGGTTGGCCCAGTCCACGGCGCCGCCTTCGATCATCAGGAAGAAGCCGTTGGGCTTTCGGCCGAGCACGTTCAGTGCCCCTCGTGTCATGGTCACCAACGTGGGCACGTTCTCGTTCAAGGGCGTGTCCTTGTCAGGGTGCTTCTTGCCGATCTTGGTTCGGGCCTGCTGCAGCGTCGTCGCCGCCTGGGCCGTGCCCAGCACCTTGGCCGGCGGCACGCCCTCGCAAAGGGCCTCAAAATCCGCCTTCGTCGACACGGGCCGGAAACCCAGGTAGAGCCCGCCGGGCGTCTTGCGGGCAGCTTCAATCGCCGTCCATGTCTCTTTTCCGCCCACGTACTTGTATTCCCGCTCCTGGGCGATTTCTCCGGTAATCCCCTTGGCGGCTTCCGCGGCCTTCTCGGCCTCGGTCTTCTCCACCTTCTTCGGCTTCCAGGGCTGGCTGTTGTTGTTGAAGTCGGGATTGCCCGCTCCCATGATCACGTCGAGCACGCCGCTGGTGAGCATCTGCCGGGCAATAACCTCGTACTCATCCCGTTGGGCCGCGTGACCGGCGCCGAAGCTTGCCGGCGTGGCATGGGCCCACTCGACCGACGTGATGACTCCGGCGGCCAGCCCCGCCGACCTGGCCGCTTCGCTCATGGTCGGCTCGATCGACTGATCCAGATCATTCCAGTTGATCGCGTGGTTATACGTCTTCTTCCCCGTCGACAGTGCCGTGCCCGCCGCCGCCGAATCGGTATAGGTGGCAGTAAGCCACTCGTAACCCGTCTCCGGCGCCCAGGCCTTGGCCGAATCATACACCAAGGCCGGATCCTGCTGGTTCGTGCCCTGCGGCGCCAGCGACGTGTTCAGCGGGAACGTCCTCGCCGCCAGTTTCGTCCACGACGGCCCGTCATACACCTGCATGCCCTGCCCCCTGGCCGAATCCCATTTCCCCTCAAACATGCTCGTCGCCGCGAAGGTGTTGAAACCTCCTCCGTCGGAGATCATCACGATCACGTGACGCTTCGGAGCATGCTCCTCAGCCTGCACGAACGGGCAAAAAGCAACCAGAAGGCCAATCGCGGCCAGTAGAAGGGATCTGCGCACCATGGCGGGGTCCTTGGCTAGGATAGTTGATGTCGCGGTGGGAGTGGGGCTGTTCAAAAGCCCGGAGGGGAGGGACGAGGCCGGAAACGCGAATCTCCGCTGATCTTCACCAAACGGCTTCGACCAGAGCGACGACAACTGAAGCCCCTAACGACGCGAACCGCACAGACCATTTCCCGACACATGCCCTGTTCGCGCCGCGGGCTCTTCTGCGTTTCCCTCACCTCTCTTTCGTGCTTTTTTGCGTTTTTTGTGGCTATCTCTTCTTGACCGTATCAGCGGTTTCGTCTTCCGAGACTCTTCCTCAGAAGCCAAGGCATGACTGCGGCTCGGTCAGCCCACTTTGGCCAAAGCCTGTTCCAGGTCTGCGATCAGACGCTCGGGTTTCTCGATTCCCGCTGAAAGCCGAATCGTGTTCTGCTTCACGCCGAAGGTCGTGCGGCGTTCCGGCGGCAGGTAGAGCATCGTGGTCAGGTAGGGGATGCAAATCAGGCTTTCTGTCGCCCCCAGGCTGACGGCATGGATAATTGTATCCAGAGCGTCGACAAACGTCTTGGCATCGTCGATCGTTTCGCCCACATCGAAGGCCAGAACGCCGCCAAAACCGCCGGCCATCTGCTTCGAGGCGGTCTCGTGGCCCGGATCGTCTTTCAGGCCCGGGTAGAGAATGCGGGTGACCTTGGGATGCCCGGCCAGGAACTCGGCCATGACCTGGGCGTTGGTCGACATCCGCTCGGCCCGCAGATCAAAGCTCTTCAGCCCCCGTTCCAGCAGCGAGGCCGAATAGGCATCAAGCGTCGTGCCGATCGCCTGGCGTGTGAACCAGAGCTTGTCGTAGTCTTCCTTGGAACCGGCCAGGGCCCCGGCCATCAGGTCGTTGTGTCCGCCCAGCCCCTTCGTGGCGCTGTGAAGCACCAGGTCCGCGCCGAGCGACAGCGGCTTCTGGTGAAAGGGCGTGGCAAACGTGTTGTCGACCACGAACATCGCGTCGTTTTCGTGCGCGATCTCCGCGATCTCCGCAATATCCACCACCTTGCAGAGCGGATTGCTCGGTGTCTCGCAGAGGATCATCTTCGTGTTCGGCTTGACATGCTGGCGCAGGTCGTGGCTCACCGATGCATCCAGCCAGGTGATTTCCACACCCATCCGCTCCAGGATCAGCGAAACCTTGTAGTGGGCTCCGTAAATGTCGTGGAACAGAATCAAATGATCGCCCTGACTCAGATAGGTCAGGTAGATCATCGTGCCCGCGGCCATCCCGGTCGTGCAGATAATGCAATCCTCTGCCCCTTCCAGTTCCGCCACCTGGTGTTCCACGGCCCGAACGGTCGGGTTGTCATCGCGGTGGTACGTGTACCCGTCGATCTCCCCGTCGGTGATCTGGCGCAAAACCTCGAAAGACGCATACTCGTAATTGACGGCGTTGACGATCGGCGTCACCATGGGCCGATTGCCATAGGGGGTGAGGGGATCTTTTGGCACTCCAGACTCCTTGATCGATGACCTGGGCAGGCAGGAAAAATACCGACCGTCCATCGCACATTTTGTGGATCGAACTGGTAGATTCTCTTTGTCCGCCTGCCCTTCCAAAGTTATTTGGTCTCTTCAATAAACCCGTGATACAGGCCCATATAGTAAGGTAACAGAAAGACCGTGCCGCTGGCTAGTTGCCGCCCGTCGCCCTCGTAATCCAGTCGCCAGGGGTTCGTATTCCAGTGGTTGAAGTGCCGGTTTTCCACGGGCAGCACCTTCCCGGAAACTCGATAGCCCACGTTCGCCTCCGGGGGGCCAACAATCTCCCCACTTTGCTGGCGTGGCAACCAAACCACGTCCAGCCGGTGACTGTTCCGGCAGCCCCAATTGAGCCGGTCGAGTGGGAATCCCTCCAGGGTGGCCAGGGAATCCTCCAGCCAGCCTTCCCACGGGGCGATCGGGAACGTCCCCCACTGGCTGCTGTGCTTCGCGTCGAGCCCGAATGCCGCATAGGCGAAATTGAAAAACGGGTTCATCTCCGGCTGCTCGATCACCCAGGCATTGAAAAACGATAAGAGCATCTGCTCGCGCAGGCCCTCGTTCTTCGTGTACTTGACCAGGTTGTAGAACGACATGAACGCCATCTCGTCGTCCGACTGGTTGCCCGAGCCGATCCCACGGTGGATCTTGTAGATCATGGCGTTCGTGTCGTAGGCGTGATCCTCGATCAACTTCCGGGTGTGCTCGCCATAAACCGGGTCGCCCGTGATATGCTCCGCCACGGCCAGGTAGGACAGCATGCTCAGCGACTTCAGCCCCCGCTCTTCCGCCCAGTTCGGATCGTGGTTCAGCGACTTCGGGCTGTACACGCCCCAACGGGTCGGCTTGCCGTCGTGGTCCACCAGGTTGTAGTCGTGTTCGATCAGGTGATTCGTCAGGTCGCGAACAACCTCCCGTACCCGCTCCTTCTCCTCCTCCGTGTCGGCAACCAGGTCGTAGTAGGCCGGATAGAAGAAGTAGTGGCCGTCCAGTTCGTCCGAACTGGTGTCGCTCTTCCAGTACCACTTGCCGTCGGCGCTCTTCGGCCAGCGCGGTTCGTAAACCTTCCATAGGGCGTCACGCTCGGCCTGCGCCTTCCGGTCCCGCTCCAGGCGACCTACATTCGGATCGGGAAGTTCCGTCGAAATCACGGTCCTGGCCACGTAGCCCTTCGGCGGACTGTGCTCGCATCCCTGCGTCACCTTCTGCAGGAACCGCAGGGCCTCAAAGGCACGCTTGGCTCGATCCTTCGCCTTTGCATCGCCCGTGGCCGCAAAGGCGAAGCACTCCCCTGCCCCGTACATGCTCGTCCACAGCCCGTCGTTGTCGCTGTCGTGATAGATAATTTGCGACCTGTCGCCGGCCTTGGCCAGGCCCACTTCCGATACGTACCCCATAGGCGTCCGGCGGATGTAGCGCTCCATCTCGTCTTCGTAGAACTCGGCCTTCTCGCGCAACGTCATCATCCGTCGCTCGATGAGCCCCACCCCACCGTCCGTGGCAAACCAGCCCTTGCCCTGCTCGTCCACGGCGATCCCCCGCACGTCGTCGCCGGGAAGCCAACGTTTTCCCTGGCGATACGCCCAGGACTTCCCGTCGAAGCGGATGACGCCCAAATGGGTTCCGAACCAGACCTCACCGTCCGGCCCGGCCTGGATCGTCGTGAAGTCGTTGTAAGGAAGGCCCTCGCTGCCTGTGTAGAACTTCCAGCCGTCCTGGGTCTCGCACACGGCCCCGGCCGGCGTGGCAAACCAGAGTTGCCCCAGCGAGTCGACAGCCACCCCCCGCACGTCCGATGTTCCCCAGAGCCGCCCCAGACCGTCTTCCACAATCAAAGGGCCGAAACCCTCCCCCCTGTCGATGAGCAAGCCATGGGGAGTGGCGGCGATCATCTCTTCTCCCGCACGGATGATCTGGTTGACCGGCGCCTCCAACGCCTTGTATTCCTCCGGAACAACGTAACCTCGCAGCGTCGTCAGGTCAGGGGACTTGCCTGCGGACCATGCCTCCGCCTGAAGCGAGGCCCAACCCCGAGTTGTTTCCGCCCACACAACGCCGGCCTGGTCCAGGTAGACCGCCTTCACGTCGCTGGACGGCAGCCCATCGTCAACCGTGTATTTCGTGACCACTTCCTGTGGAAACCGCCCAATCGAGACGTGCGGCTTCTCGTCCGCCAACAGTCCGGCATGCGGGAACAACACCAACGCCGTGAAGACGGCAACGCTCAAATACATCGATAGTCTCACAGTCGCCATTCTCCGGATTTGTTCGTGGGCGTTCCAGTTCACCGGTTTGTACCTCTCGCCTCGAAGAGCAGACACCGTGGTCGACTGGGAAAAGTCCTTCTCCCAGTAGTGCCTTCCCCTCGTTTGGAATATCCGAAAGTGTCTATCAAAAGGGGAAGCAAGCGGTCGGCAGAAAGTACCACGCGTTGCCGGTAAGCGGCCGGCTACCCCGCAAATGGCCATTCTAGACAGCCCGAAATCCCCGTACAATGGCGTGGGAGAAGCCCTGAATTCCAACTCACGTCTGGAAGGGCTATGGCTTCCCGGGGGGGGAAGGCTCCATTTTCGACAGAAGCCGTTTCTGGTATCGTGGCAACTCGAATTGTGTCACTTCCCCCTCTCGAAATGCCCCCGAAGGCGACCCATGGTGCAGGATCCGCCGTCGACGTCCAACGACCGTTCCCCAATCCCGCCGGATTTGCAGCGGCAACTGATCGATCTGCGCGAAACGATCGCCCTGCTCCGCGGCGCGGACATGCGCTGGCGCCAGATCTTCGACCTCGTCCCCCACATGATCTTCGCCAAGGATCGCGAGGGACGCTTCCTTCAGGTCAACCGGGCCGTTGCCTTGGCCTACGGAAAAACCGTCGAAGAACTGGTCGGTTGTCGTCACGACGAAATCCACCCGGACCCCGACGAGGTCCGCCAGATGCTCGCCTACGACCGGCAGGTCATCGAAGACGGCGTGTCGATGACGATTCCCTACTTCACCTTCACCGATGCCGACGGGCAGAGCCGGATCCTGCACATCACCAAGATCCCCTATACGGCCACCGAAAACGACAAACCCGCCGTCCTGGGCGTAGCAGTTGACGTGACCAACGTGAAAAAGGCGGAAAAGACCCTGAGTGAATCGGAGTCGCGCTACCGGGCTCTCTTCGAGTCGACGGGGGACGCCATCATGTTACTCGCCGATGGACGGTTCCTCGAGTGCAACCAGGCCACGCTGGATCTCTTCGGCTGCAACTCGCCAACAGACTTCATCGCTCACCATCCCAGCGACCTGTCGCCTCCACGACAACCCGATGGCTCGGATTCGCGAACGGCGGCCGACAAGCGAATCGCGGCGGCTGTCAAGAGCGGCATGACCCGATTCGAGTGGCTCCACCGTCGTGTGGACGGACAGGAATTCATGGCCGACGTCCTCCTCGTCCGGGTCGACCTGGAACAGCGGAGCATCGTCCAGGCCGTCGTGCGGGATATCACCGAACGCAAAGCTGCCGAAAAGGCCCTTCACGAAGCCCACGAAAAACTGGAGGAACGGGTCCGCCAGCGGACGGCCGAACTCGCCGAGGCCAAGGAAGCCGCCGAATCGGCGAACCGCGCCAAGAGCGACTTCCTCGCCAATATGAGCCACGAAATCCGCACGCCCATGAACGCCATCATTGGCATGACGGAACTCGTCCTCGACACCGACCTCGACGACTCCCAACGCGAATACCTCAAGATGGTCCGCGACTCGGGCGATGCCCTTCTCGCCCTCATCAACGACGTTCTCGACTTCTCGAAAATCGAGGCCGGCAAGTTCGACCTCCTCAAAGCCCCCTTCGAGGTCCGCGAAACGATCGGCGACACCGTGAAGGCCCTCGCCCTCCGCGCCCACAGCAAAGGCCTCGAACTCGCCTGCGAAATCCACGCCGACGTTCCCCACTGGCTCGTCGGCGATACCGGCCGCCTTCGCCAGGTGATCATCAACCTGGTCGGAAACGCCATCAAGTTTACCGACCAGGGCGAAGTCGTCCTCCGGGTCGAGCCCGAGTCTCAGCCGGCGGGCCAGGCCGTTCTCCACTTCTCCGTCACCGACACCGGCATCGGCATTCCCGTCGAACAGCAGGCTCGCGTCTTCGACGCCTTCGAACAGGTCGACCGTTCAACCACCCGGCGTTTTGCGGGCACCGGCCTGGGACTGGCAATCTCGTCGCGCCTCGTCAATTTCATGGGAGGACGCATCTGGCTGGAAAGCTCGCCGGGAATCGGCAGCACCTTTCATTTCACGGCACGATTCGATATTCCGGCCGAAACGCCCGTCGTCGCTGCCGACGGACGCCCCCTGCTCCGCGGACGCCGCGCCCTCATCGTCGACGACAACGCCACCAACCGCCATATCCTCGAAAACATCCTCGAGAACTGGGGCGTGGCGTGGACCAGCGCCTCCGGAGCCGAACAGGCCTTGCAGTTCCTGAAGCAGGCGAAACAGTCGGCACAACGATACGATCTGGTCCTCACCGATTCCCACATGCCCGATGTCGACGGCTTCGAACTCGCCTGCCGGATCAAGGACGACGCCGGCCTTTCCGGCACCGTCGTCATGATGCTCACCTCCGGCGATCGCCCCGGCGACCTCTCCCGTTGCGAACAGGCCGGCGTCCATTCTTTCCTGCTCAAGCCCATCAAACAATCCGAATTGCTCGAAGCCGTCGCGGCGGCGCTCGGCAGCGTCCAGGCCGCCAGGAAATCCGGAAACGCCGCTGCCCCCGTTCGCCTCCCGCCGCAGAAAATCCTCCTCGTCGAAGACAGCCTCGTCAACCAGAAACTGGCCATCGGCCTTCTCGAAAGACGAGGACACGCCGTCACCGTGGCCAACCATGGCGGCGAGGCCCTCGAGGCCATGAAAACCGCCGACTTCGACCTCGTCTTCATGGACCTCCAAATGCCCGAAATGGACGGCTACGAAACCACGACCGCCATCCGCACCGCCGAATCGGGCACGGAACGCCACGTGCCCATCGTGGCCATGACCGCACGGGCCATGAAAGGAGACCGCGAACGTTGCCTCGAAGTGGGCATGGACGACTACGTCGCCAAACCCATCCGGGCCCGCCAACTTGACGAGGTCATGGCCGCCGTCCTTCAAGGTCGCGTCAAAAAGACAACCGCCGACACGCAGCCCCCATCTGGCGACAGCCCCGTCGATTGGGCAGCGGCCCTCCACTCCGTGGACAACGACCGCGAACTCCTCGCCGACGTGATTGACGCCTACCTCACGGAATCCCCCAGCCTGCTCGAAAACATCCGCCGCGCCGTTGCCAGCGAAGATCCGAAATCGCTCCAGCGTGCCGCCCACACCCTCAAGGGTCCCAGCCACAGCCTCGGTTGCTCGCGTGTCTTCGAATGTTGCTGGCAACTCGAGCAGCTCGGCCGAAACGACAGCACAACCGGCGCCCCGCAGCTCCTCGCCACCCTCGAAGCCGAAATGGAACAGCTTCTCGAAGCCCTCCGCCACCATCCCCAGGAATAGTCCCTTGCGTCTCTCCCTCCCCAGTGAGCGTAGCGAACGAGGGGGAGGGCCGGGGAGGGGAATTCGAGCGATCACTCGATGGGAACTCCGAACGAACCACGGTTCGCCCATGTCTGAAGCTGGAGCTTCTTCCCATTTCTCTGATGTCTTGCCCGATCTGTTGTGTTCCGGTGATCCTCGTATCGTTGCGTTGGATCAACCCTGACATGTCAGTTCTGAATAGGTGCTGCTCGCCCACTCGCCGCAGAATACGTGAATCTCAGAGTGTTGCGTTCCTGGAGCGTGGGCAAGCAGTGGCCAGTGGGACCGCATTTCCGGGAGTCACGAAATGTCATTTGGTCGAGGCCGTTCGGCGGCAAGTGTCTTGCTCAGGCGGAAACAGCCCATGGACCCCAGACAAGAATACACGAAAGCTATGTGAGCAGTTCGTATCCAAGTTCAAGTGGTGACCTATCCGCCGTGAACCGGCGATCTTCTGGTATCGTGGGACGAGTCGCCGGAGCTCTTGCACCGGGTTTGCCAATGCGTCTGGATCGCGATACTTCTTTTGATTCTGTCGTCGCGCCAAACCACGTATGGCAAACGCGGTTTCCACCGCTTTCAGGTCGCCCAGATACCATGACTCAAGCTCATGGCACACAATTCGCACCAATGAGTCCGGACGGTTGCCGGCTCGACACAGGGCGATCAAGCGTTCCTTGACCGCGTGGCAGTCGCCTCGGTCTTTGTCTCTAACAACGACGAAACGGACGCCTGGTGTTCGCCATGCTCTTAGTTTTCGTGGAATCGACTTCTCCAAATCAGTCTTGCCTTCGTGTGGCACGTAGCGACACTCCACGTGCTCTGGCACAATGCGGGGAACAACGATCTTCAGCAACTCGGCAAGAGAAGCTTCTTCCAGAAGAAATACGAGTTCGGAAATCATGGATCCACCCCGTCAAAGAACCCCTGTTTCCAGAGTGCTCCCGGAAGGTCGCCTTCTGCAGCAAGATTACGCAGCCGTTCGTCATTCGAGGCACGAACCACTTGCGTATACCCCTCCTTCTTGATCAGCCAGAAGATCTCCTCCAATTCCACAGCATTCAGGAAGTCCGGAGAATGGGTGGACACCATCACTTGCCCGCCGCGGTCCGCGTAGTCTCGAAATTCTTCAGCCAACTCATTCAGCAGACGAGGATAGAGTTGGTTCTCTGGCTCTTCCACGCACAACAATGGGTGGGGCGCCGGATCGTTGAGCAGAACGAGGTACGCAAACATCTTGATCGTGCCATCGGATACGTACCGTGACACGAAGGGATCTTTGAACGCTCCATCTTGAAATCGGAGAACGATTCGACCGTCAACCGTGGATTCCGCTTCAACCCTTTCAATACCTGGGACGCGGCGAGCCATGCGATCGAGAATCTCGTTGAACACGTCGCGATGACGGTCGTACAGAAACTGAGTCACCAACGGGAGATTCTCGCCTGCCGCTGAAAGATGCTCAGCAACGCCGATTTCAGGAATCGCCCGCGCTTGTTCGATGTGAAAGTCGGAAACGTGCCAATCCTCGATCAACCGTCGAAAGGCGCTTGCCACGCGAAAACGCTGAAACTGCCCAAGCCCCTTGATGGCAAGAATATCAGGTGACTCCAGCACTTGCTCTTCCCGCACCATATCTGCCTCGGTGCCGGCATCTTCCAGTTCATTTGTAATCGCACTCCCCCGCCCTCGCGAGAAATCCAGAAAATGCCACGGTTGCCCCTTGCTGCCGCGTCGATACTTGAGAATCTCGCGTTCCACCACAGGACGCCCGTCATCGTCGGAGATGCAAAGCTCGTACGTAACCAACGGCCGCGCGGTTCCCTCCCGGAATTTGATCTCGAAGTGAATCGGCCCTTCCGTGTCGCGACTGCGAACTTCGCCAAACCCGCCGCGTTTCTGCAATGCCGTCTGCACATTTCCAATGAGGGCGTCTCGCAAGAAGCCAAACACGTCGAACAAAGTCGTCTTTCCTGAGCCATTCGCACCAACGAAGACAGACAAGCTTGGCATAGGGGCGTGGTTCGCGTCGCCCACTTGCACGTCCCGAAAAGCGCGATAGTTCTTGATCTGTAGGGACTCGATCCTCATGTCTGCCTGTCTCCCTATACGTCTCGAAAATCGATCCTTCAGAATACTCCCCGCAAGAATGTCCTGGCCCCGGCTCGAACAGCCCCCACCGAAGCCAATCGAGCGCACAGGTTGCCGAGGGGAGTATCGAACGTCACCTGTAGAGGAATTCGACCTGCCACATCGGTGAGGGTAAGCCCCACCGAATAGAATGCGACACCAATCGACTGATTCTAGTTCCTTTTGGGGGGCGTCGACAAGGTCATGATCAGCAAATATCGAGAAAATGGCAGGAACGGGAAGTGCCGCTCTCAACTGTCCTTCAAACGCAGCAGAAGATGAAACCGTCGATCCGGTCTCCCTGCGTTTTACGCCCCCCTGAGCTGAGCCACCGTTAGTCATTCACCTCCCGATCCAGATACTCCACCAGCGCCTCGATTTCCGCATCCGTTCCCACCAGGGGCGGCATAAAGGCCCGGTAGGGCGAGTCCTCGGCGTTCTCGTGGAGCATTCCCAGAATATTGTGGATCGCGCCCGCGTCCCGACCGTGCATCAGCTTCCGCATGCTGCGGTAGCCGTCCATCGTGTGGCAGGCCATGCACTGGCCGCGGAACATCAACTCGCCCCGACGAAGAACCTCGGCACCGGGCGGCGTCCTCGGTTTCTCCGCTTTGCCTGAATCGGAATCAGAGACCAGAACGAGTTTCGGACCACTCCGATCATCCGCAACCCGCCACGCGTCCCTTTCCGCGTCCGAGGCCCAGATCGTCTCGCTCAGATAGCCCTCGGAATTGAACTTCTCGATCTCGCTCGTCTTCTTGCCGTCGATCGTCACCGGCGTCTTGCGCAGGGCATTGCTGTACATGTGGTCGCCAACCACGTACGGCTTGCGCAACATCTCCCTCGCCTGCTCCGTGGCCCCGGTAGCAGCCAACGCCAGGAACAGGATCGCACAGGCATAGCCCAACCCGAAATCCCGCGGGTTCCGATACGCCGCCAGGTACGCCACCGCCAAAATCGTGGCCGAAGCCATCACGGAAATCAGCACCGTCCGCGTCACCTGGCTGAACGTGCCCGTCCCGATCGTCGCGATTCCCAGTTCCACCAGGCTCATTCGTGACTCCGGAACCATCGCGATGTACCAAAGGAAGCACAGAGGCATCAGGAAGAACGAGGGAATCAGCCACCGAACCGACCAGCGAACCACGTCCGTCTTCAACTCGGGCTGCTTGTTGCCGTCGATCAGGCTCCCCGTCACCAGGGCCCATACCCCGGCGAGCGAAACGCACACCAGGACCCGCAAGAACAAACTTGGCCAATAGGTGGGATTGAAAAATGCTTGGAAGAATCGGCTGGCCTCCTGGCCCGTGCCTGCCACGGCGAGCCACGCATTGCCCGGGGTGAGCATGAATGCCAGGATGCCGTTGATGATCACCAGCGTCATCAGCGACGCGCCTGCATAAACCCAGCCCACCCTCAGGTGCGCCTTGGGCGAAATCCGGTTCCACGTGTAATAGTACACCGCCGCCGAACTCAGCTCGACGGCGAAAAACACCCACTCGATCGCCCATCCAAAAACGAAGTTGTGAATCAGCGTGCTCGTCGCCTCCGGGGCCGCCAGCCCGATGGAAAACCAGATCCCCACGCCCGACACGGCCCCGTACACGCCGGTCAGAATCAGGAAGAACTTGGAGTGCTTGGGCAGAAACTCGAGCCAGTCATCCCGCCCCGTCTTCAACGCCCGGGCCTCGGCCATGGGCAGATAGAGCCCACCGCCCACGGCGAAATGAGAGATCATCACGTGGAACACGGCGATCAACGCGATCACCAGGCCACTGCCGAGAATCGGAACGTCCCAAACCGGATAATTCATCAGTGATCTACCTTGAAGCTTTGGCAGGCGGTCGCCTCACACGACCATGTATCCCCAAACCGTCAACACAATCAGGGCCCCGAGAAATACCAGACCGATCCGCGTGCCGAGTCTCGCCATGGCCTTGTTCTCTTCCGAACGATCCAGCAGGGGAATGACCGCCCAGATCAGGCCCCCGAGCGAAAACAACCCGATCCCCAGGATCTCGCCCACCGTGCCCGGGAACCAGTTCCCCAACACCTTGAGCAATTGAAACTGGGACATGAAATACCATTCCGGATGAATCCCCGCCGGAGCTGGCGTCAACGGATCGGCTTGGGGCCCCAAGGGCCACGGGAACAACGACACCAGAATCGCCAACAAGTTGAGCGCCACCAGCCACATGGCCAGATCTTTGAGGAGAAAATCCGGGAAGAACGGAATCGATGCCCGCTCGGCGACCGGCTTGGCCTCCTCGCTCGGCGGCACCGCGTTCCCATGCCGTTGCACCAGGAACAGGTGGACGCCCAAAAGAGCCCCGAACACGATCGGCAGGATCACCACGTGCAGCGTGAAGAACCGCTGCACCGTGTTGCCGTCCACCGTCGGTCCGCCCCGTGCCAGGTCCGCCGCGAAGGAGCCGACGATCGGAATCGAGCCCGGAATCTCCAGCCCCACCTTCGTCGCAAAGTAGGCCAGTTCATCCATGGGCAGAAGGTAGCCGCTGAAGCCGAACACCATCGTCACCCCGAGCAGCCCCAGCCCCGTCCACCAGCCGAACTCCCGTGGCTTGCGAAAAGCCTTCATGAAAAAGACGGAGAACATGTGGACAAACACGGCCAGCACCATCAGGTTCGCCGACCACGAGTGGGCCGAGCGAATCAGCCACCCGAACTCGATGTCGTACGTGATCTGCCGAACCGAATCGTAGGCCTCGGGCCCGGGCCGGTAGTACAACAGAAGCAGGATCCCCGTGGTCACCTGGACCAGGAAAAAGAACATGGAGATCCCGCCAAAGTAATACCAGAACGTGTGCCCGTGCTGCGGCACCGTCTTCTTGCGACCAAAGGCAATCCACTCGTTCAAGCCCAGGCGATCGTCGGCGAACTCCCAGACCTTGCGCAAAGGAGCCCATTCACATGCGGGCGACGACGATTTCTCCATCCCGATTCTCCACTCGATAGACCGTCAGACCTTTTGGGGGTGGACCGGCGAGGGCGTCGCCCGTCTCCGGATCGTAGACTCCGCCGTGACAAGCGCAGAAAATCCGCTTGTTCTCCGGCTCATACTTCACCGTGCAGCCCAGGTGGGTGCACGTGGCGTCAAACGCCGTGTAGTGCTCGTCCTCGTGGCGAATCAGGATCGCCGTTCGCGTTCCGAACATGAACATCGTCGCCGTTCCCGGCTCCATCGACGCCGCCTCAGGAAGCGACACCTCCGTCACCGCCGCGGCCGACGCCGCACGTCGCACGGGCGTGCTCAGATACCGATAAACCGGGTAACCGATCGCGCCCGCGTAGCCTGCGCCAAAGACGCCGACCCCCGCGGCCATCGCCGCCCGGCGAGCCACGCAATCGCACTGCGACCCGCTCGCCTCTTTCAACGGCTCTGCCCCGGAATCCTGCGGTTCCTGCGATTCGGTCGAGCCTGGTCCGTTCGTTTCATTCATCGTCATACACCGAAAATCCTAGGCATACTTTTCTTCGAGCGGCTTGGCCTGCGCCATCACCGAAACAAGCCATCCGACCGCCGCCAGCCCTCCCACAAACAGCAGGAGAAACGCCCCGACGACAATCCAGTTCGACGCCACCTCGCGATCCCAAACGTTGTATCCGTGGGCCAGCAGGGTCACGTCGCGGATCCCGCCGCGAATGATGGCCGTCAAAGCCGTTTGAACGAAAACGACCAGACCCGCCAACACCGGCAATTTCCAATCCGCCGAGTCCGCTTTTCGTCCGCCCAGCGCCCCCAACGCCGCCACGCCCACCGTGACCGCGCACCAGAGGATCATGCACGGCACGTACACGTATCCCTGGGCTGTCCTTGTCATGGCCGTCCAAACGCCGTCAGGCTGGGCTGCGAACACCCAAACCGCAAAAACCGTCTGCAGAATCGCGCCGGCCACCATCAGTTTCGTTCCCCAACGCCGAAGCACCGCCGCGCCTTCGCTCGGCAGACTCTTGGTCAACGCCAGCAGCAGCATTCCCGCCCCGCCCACCGAGAGCGACCCAAGCATCATGAACAGCCAACGCGGCGTGAACGTCGGATCGCTGTGGTTCAAATGAAGCCCCAACGGATCGTTGCGGTAACTCTCCACCCACGCCTGGGGCCGGATCATGAGCGTCATGTTCGACGTGTAAATCATCCCGATCACCAACACGACCAGAAGCGCCACCAGGCCAGCCAGCCCCCAGGGCCGCCCCCGGTTGATCCGCCCTGTCATCACGTACAGCATCGTGTACGCCACCATGAGCAGGAAGACCACCGAAATCCAATAGACCCCCATCAGGATACTGCTCGTGTAGATCGCCCGTCCGTAAAGCACCTGGGCGAACAACAGCGGAGGCACGCCAAGATTGATCACGAAAGTCATCAATACGGGCAGCCGTGAAGCAATGGCCCCCGAAGCGTTCAGCATGCCGCCATCCGACCTCCGCCGCCCCAGAATGGCCCAAACCGTTGTCGCGATCAGCCCGGCCACCAGAAGATAAACCGCCAAAAAATGGAGCGTGACGGTCAGCATCTCAAGCACTTTAAACAGCCAGACCGGCGCCGGAAGTGGAATTGGATCAACCTTCGGGAACATGGGGGGGAAGACCTCCGCCGACATGGTGTGTTATGGAATATGCGGGCATTCCGCTCCGCAGAACGTCAAATTCTGGGAAATTCTCAGCCCAAGCCCTGACGCATCCACGGACATTCACGCAAAGTTTTTTGACAGGCAAATCTGACAAAAAGACTCTGTCGCGTGGTTGCTCGGTGAAGGACCTTTCAGACCGGGTCTCCCCCAAGCCCTGGGGACCAAACGAACAAATCGCCGCCTGCTCCGAAAAAATCCGAGAAAACAAAGCCTCGGGATGGCAGAAAACGCGCGGACAACCTGCCGGCATCAGCGATGTTGCCCGATTGCCCAGGAATGAACACGACATCCTCCTGTCCATTCCAACTCGTGCAACGACGGAATTGTTCGAGCGCCCCAAGCGTTTCGTCAAGTCGAACCGCCCGCGGGCTGAACCGGATTAGCCGGGCTCTTGAATGAACCACCTCCCATTCGGAAGCCCGATCGTAGAGGTTGCGGAGGTAGCCCGGCTCTTCTCCTCAATCGCCGCCGCCCCAAAAAGCCCGGCTGCAAATCAGGCGATCCTTGGGGCTGCCACACCGGTTTGCTTCGTGATCAAAGCAGCCGGGCTGAACCGGAGTAGCCTCGGCTAAAACCTCCCCGAGCCCCCTTGCCGCGAGCGGGGAGCCAGGCCCAGAGCCTCTCCTTCCGCTTCCACTTGCGAGAGACTGTCGGATCGAACTTCCGAGGTTTCCTTCTGTGGCGGCTCCCGTCGCCGTGCGAGCGACGGATCCAACCAGGCAAGGGCCTCTTCCAGACAACAGGAATTGAATTCGGATTCTCTCATGTTCGATACCCCACACGATGATCGCAACCCCGGCGCCTCCGTCCTTGATTGCGGCGCCAAGATCACGACATTCGCCTCGCAAATCGCTTGGCGATCCCCTCTAGCCTTCTTCCTCTTCTCCTCTGCCCCCCCACCGGGAGCCGTTCCATCATTCCACCAACTTCAACAAACGATCGAAAACGGCCCGCTTCCTGCCAAATGCCCCCCTGGGCAAACCACCACAAAGCTCAACGAAACACACCGCGTTGCGTTTCACTACTAGACGACGTAGTCAACACAAAAGATGTTCGCAAGTTTGGGGCGATTCTTGAAAAAGTTCCCGTAACCTATTCAACACCATCTTCGCTTCAAGCGCACAAGGATTTTCAGGAAAAGAGGCGCTCTCGCGAAAATCAGTCCGGTTGAGGGATAGGAAACGCGTAGCCTGCCGTCCAGATATCCTCCGGCGAGGCTGGGTGCTGATATCCTTGACGCACCTGGTATTTCGAGGAGGGGGAAGAGTTCACTGGCCTGCCAACGGAGATCCCGGGGCCCGTGCTCCAAAAAAACGGCTCCCCTCCCTCGAGAACGGTGCGGAACTGAAATGGCGAGGACGTGACCAGTCCCACCCTCTCTGATTCAACGGCCTTTTGGCCAACCCACTCCTCAAGCCCCCTCGGCCCCACGTACCGAGTAACGAGCTGGCTCAAGCCCTTGGGAAAATAGACAAACGGTTCCCCCGAGTAGGGATCCGGCGGCACCTCGGCCAAATATTCTCCCTTCAGTTCCTCCAACTCCTTCGGCAACGATCCGTGTTCCAATTGCCAGGCGGCCAGGGCCATCTGAAGACGCAGCGCTTGGCGCTCCACCTCGAACGCGACCGCAACCCCGCCTACCCACCGCAGATCGATCTGTTGAGCCCACACGTCCGGAGTCAAGTTCATCCAGTAGGAGGTTCGTTGCGGAATGGCAGGTTCGAGACGAACGGGCCAGCCGTTGGCAAGCTCGGCCTGCAAGTCCCGGTATTTCTTCAACTCTCGAGAGACAATCCATGCAAGCAATCGCTCTGCCCGCTCCCGCTCCCATGGCAACCGGTAGATCGCCATCGCTGCCCCAGCATCGGCCGATCCGGGCGACATCCACTGGTACATATCTGCCATCTCGCCCGTCAATACCTTGTGCAGTTCGACGTACTGAGATCGGATCACGTTGTCCATGGGAACAGGCTGTTGCGTGATCTCCTCCACGCTTCGAAGAACCTTCAGAATCGTCTCCTTGGACTGTCCCGGTTGGACGGACCAGGCGATGAGACTCTGCTGGGCGTCATATACCGTCTTCTGGTAAGAAAGGGGCGTCGAGGCGTGAGAACACCACTGCTGCGTCATCCGCAGGGCTGTCAGATAGCACTTCGCGGCTCCGTCCAAGTCTCCCTTCTCCTGAAGCCGCTGCCCCTGTTCGAGCACGGCCTCCCCCATTCGATGAGCAGCCTCGACATGATCGTCAGGGCTCGGAAAATAGCCATCCAGCCTATCGCATTCAGGCCGCCGACTCGCCGCCATCAGCAACGCAAGGGCCTTCTCTCCATCCCCACCCTCATCAAAAAGCCCTGCCGCTTCCCGATACATCCTCGCCGTCTCTTGCGCCGCCGGCGAGGCCGGGGCCGTGAAGGCCGCCACGTCGAAGCCAGGATCCACCGGCGGATACTGGTAGGCCCGATACGAACACACGCCCCACGGAATCAGCACGGCCGGAATCAACACCACCAACACCACCGGCAGCCAAGCCCCCACCGTGTTCCGCTCCAGCATCCATCCTCGCGTTCGCAAGCGCGTCGCGATTAAAAGCACGATCGGGATCGGCAGAACCGAGAAGACAAGCGGCACGTGCAGAATGGCCATATACAGAGACCACTGGGCGAGAAAAAGGGAGCCCACCACCGCAACGGTCCCCGAAAGAACTCCCGAGCGAAACATCATCGAGCAGAATTGGCCGAAACAGAAGGCCACCGGCACACAGAGGACGGCCGCCAACGGAAACGCCACGAAAGGAACGTGCCTGGCCCAATCCGTGCCCCGGGGCAGAACCAATTGAAGCAAGAAGAAGAGAAAAAACACGCCGACGATCGGCCCCCAAACCGCCATCGCCCCCAGCCAGACCGACTGCCGGCTCCACCACACCTGGCGAGGCGAGACTCCCCGCTCCGTCAGAAATCGAAACTGCAGCCGCTTCTGGTCCCCCACAAACACACCGCTTCCAGCCAGGGGAATGATCAAGATCCCCGCAAAGAGGGCAAGCGGCGCCCAAGATGCCAGGAACCAGCGCGCCCAGTTCCATCCCTCGAAGACAGGCCCGGCCAAGACAAACAACACGGGAAACAAGACGATCGAAAACGTCCACACCATGCCCCGCGATTGCCTCCATTGATGCCACAACAAATGAAGAAACGGCCCTCGCTTCGACGGCATCCGCTCCAACGCAAAGGCGCCTTCGATGGCCAACTCTTCGTCTGATATGCTCCGCTGTGGTACGAATTTCCACGTCCCTGCCTCTCGAAACCAGCGCAGGCCGAGCCATACGTCGAGAACCGCTACCGTGAGGAAGATCGTGGGACCAATCACGGCAATCGCGGAATTCTCGGTCAGTCCGCTCATGTCACGCAGAAGTCCGATAGGAAGCAGCAGGCAGAACAGGGCCACGAATATCGCCAGCACGGCAGCCTTCACCACCTGACGCACCAGCAGCGAGAAGAACACGGCCCACACGAAAAGGTAAGCAGCAGCACAAGCCCACGCTAGTATTGCTTCCAGTAGCCGAATCTCGCCGCAACCCAACAGCCACGCCGGAATCGCCGCAGACAGTCCCCCGGCCACCACCAGCAGGGGCGTGCTCACCGCCGCAAAGGCCAACTTGTTCAGCAGCGATGCGCCCGGGCGGGTCGGCAGCGCTCGCAAGAAATCGTACGTCCCAGTCTCGTGCTCCATGGCAAACAAGGCGGCCCCGCTTCCCAACGCGTAGAGAACCGGAAGCATGACCGCCACGCCGAGCAACGCCTCCGCCAAGTGCTTCTCCTCGCCGGTCGTCACCATGACAAGCGTCACGACGATCTGGAGCACCACGATCAGCCCCAGAACTCCGAGCCAGAAGCCCTGCATCTGGCGGCATTCCTTCCAGAAAAGATGCCTGGAGAAGTAGCGACCTGTCATGGTGTCACCTCCTCGGCCTCCGCCACCGACGGACCGCTTTCCGGACGTTCCATGTAGGCCACAAAAATCTCTTCCAAATTCGGCGAGCGAACCTCCACAGCGTACACGTCCTCCTCAGCGCGGAGCGCCGTGTCCAGTCCCTCGGGCATCCGATCCACCAACGCCTGCCATTGGTGGCCCCGCTGCCGACGACTCAACAGCCGGCCGTTCAATTCCGCCAGCGCCGGCGGCACGGTCCCTTCCGCTCCCTCGGCCAGGGTCACCGTCACCTCGCGAATTCGCTTCTTCAATTCGTCGAGACGCTCCAGCGCGAGCAACTTGCCCTTCCGAAGGATCGCCACCACGTCGGCCACCCGCTCCACCTCGCCGATCTGGTGGCTCGAAAGAAACACCGTCTTTCCCGAAGCGGCCCGGTCCACCATGCTCTCCAGAAACTCCCGCCGCACCAGGGCGTCGAGCCCCGACGTGGGCTCGTCCAAAATCATCAACTCCGGGTCGTGGGCCAACGCCAGGGCCAGCGAGACCTTCGCCCGCTGCCCCTTCGACATGGCCTTGATCTTCCGCTTCATCGGCAGAACAAAACGCTCGGCCTGCTGCACATAGCGGGTGAGAAATCCATCGGGGTAGAATCCGGAGGCAAACCAGCCGATCTCCCGCACGGTCATCCAGTCGTAGAGCGTGGGCCGTTCCGCCACGTAGCCCACCCGCCGCCGGATCGACTCGCCGTGCAAGCGGCTCTTCATGCCCAGAACCGTCGCCTCGCCGCGATCGGCGCCGGCCAGGCCCAGCATGATCCGAATGGCCGTCGTCTTGCCCGCCCCGTTCTCGCCCAGGAGGGCAAAAACCGTCCCGGCCGGAACCTCGAAGGAAACGCCGTCCAAGGCTCGCTCCGAGCCAAAACGTTTGAATACGTCGTTAAACTCAATCACCGAACTCATGCCTCACCCCCTTCCTGCTCGTGCTCGATTCCCGCCAATTCCTGCTCGATCAACTCGCGCAGGCTCTCGCCATTGAGACGACTGTGCTTGGCCTCCAGAAGAACCTGCCGCAAGCGCCCCCGGATGAGCGTCATTCGCTCCGTTCGGCACCGCGGCCCCGCCCCCTGGGCCACCGACAGCCCTGTGCCGCGGACCGACTCCAACACCTCGTCCGCCTGCAACTGCCGATAGGCCCGGGCAACCGTGTTCGGATTGACCGTCAACTCCCGGGCCAACTCCCGCACCGAAGGAACCAGCTCCCCCGATTGAACGGCCTCGTCGGCCACCGCGAACTTCACCTGCCGAACGATCTGGTCGTAAATCGCCAGCTCGCTCGCCGGATCCACATGAATGAACATGACCCGTCCTCCGTACTAGCTACCTAGTACAGTAGGCATTCCCGCCGATTTGTCAAGCGAGTTTTTCAAACCAGCAGAAAAAAGATGAGCAGCCCCCCCCCCCCAGCAGGTCCCGGGCGCCGCACGGGACCCCGAACCGCCATGAACCGCAGAACACCGAACAAGGAATGTCCAATCACGAAGTGTTCTATCCCAAACCCTTCGACATTCTGCGGTTCCTTCGCGCGTCGAGGGGGCCGGGCGGCCCACGGACCGCGTTTGCCTTCCTTTGGGACGAATGACGCCCAAAGCCCAGTTCCTCTCCGATAACGCGGGCCAACGCCCCGCCATTCCCTTGATGCGAACAGGGTGTTCTGCTAGGCTCCAAACCCGGCCCGACGGGCCGACGGCGTCATCTCATCAATCCACATCCGCGAATCAACTCAGCGCGTGTCGTTATGGAGCATCGTTCAGTGACGCGAGCACTGCTTGTCCGCTGCTTTGCCTTGATAGCCTTAGGGCTGTTGTGTGGCACGAACCTCGTTCCCTTTGCGATTGCTATGGGGAGTTTCGTCGCAGCCTTCGTCGTTGCAATCGGGCTTCCCAGGGAATTGCGTGGCTGGGGCCTGAGCATGAGCGGCATGGCGATGTGCGCAACAATGGGCGCGCGATACACAATCTGGATGACAGTTCTCGGCTCAGTATGGGCAATCGTCTTGTTCGCCTATATCCTCATTCACGCGAGCAAGACCTCTTCCACAACGGGGCCCGATCCCGCAGGGACTGGGGACGATTCTTGACCCAGCGGGACTCAGCTTCGAGCAACTATGGAATGCGGGAATCCTGATGATATTAGGCTCTTGCTTCAGAGACTTCATTCATGGCCAGCCACACGATCACATGGTCCGAATACATCAGTCACCCTTGGCTCGAAATGGAGCCCTGCCGCATCGGCGATACTACGGCCGGTTTGGGAACACCAGCCCGATACCTATTGCTCGCGCACGACGGTGTCCCCATACTGCGAGTCGATGCTTTTCTTAATTCCAACGAGTGCTTCGCATTCAGTGATGCAACGGTCTGGCACGACCATCTCGTCATCGGATGGGGCGAGCGTGCCTATCTGCTGGATCTCGATTCTCGTGATATTGTCTGGCACGAACTTGGATCGTACTTCGGTCATTTCTACGCAAACCGTGATTATCTTCTGGTTGCTTCCGATGAACGCATCCAGAGAATTGCGCCGGATGGTTCGCTCCTGTGGCAATCCGATGTGCTCGGGATTGACGGCGTGGTTGTCGACGCTGTCGACGGCAACATGATCCACGGAACCGGCGAATGGGACCCGCCCGGAGAATGGCAACCGTTTCAGATCCGCCTGGACTCCGGCCAAGCTGATTAGCGTTGATTAGCGAAGATCAGTGTTCCGTCCTCGTCTTACCACCGCTTTTCCCTAGTGCTCTTCCGCCGCCGCCTTCTTCTGCTGGCGGCTCTCGTAATGCTTGGCCATCGCTTCCACGTCGATGGGCACGTTCTTCCCCCGGTTCCACCATTCGCCGGCCCGGGCCGGATCGTACTTGGGGTTCTTCGTTGGCATTCGAGCCCCCGTCTCCGTCCGCCATGCTGCCAGCTTGGCCTGCATCTTCTTCGCCTTTTCGGGCATGTCCGGGGCCAGGTTCTTCGACTCGCCCAGGTCGTCGGCCAGGTTGTAGAGTTCCATCGGAGAACCGTCGAAGAACTCGATCAGCTTCCAGTCGCCCATTCGGATGGCGCCCGCCGGCCGGCTGTGATGGTAGTGGGGATAGTGGAAGTAGATCGCCTCCCGTCCCAGGTTCGACTCCGAATCTTTCAGCAGCGACACCAGGCTGGCCCCGTCGATGGGCTGATCCGGCAGATCCGCCCCCGCCATCTCGCAGAAGGTCGAGAGCAAGTCGGCCGTCGTCGTCGGTTCGTCACACACAGTGCCCGACTTGACCACGCCCGGCCAGCGCACGATCATCGGCACCCGGATCCCGCCCTCGTAAAGGGTCCCCTTCTCGTCGCGCAAGGGCGCGTTGGTCGAGACGACTTCGCCCACGCCCGTATAGATCTTCCGCAAACCGCCGTTGTCCGACGAAAACACCACGATCGTGTTCTCGGCCAGCCCCAACTCGTCGAGCTTGTCGAGAATCCGACCGATGCTCGTATCCAGGTCCTCGGTCATGGCCGCGTAGACGGGATTGTTCACCCCGTGGTCCGGCTTGGGCTTCTTCTCGTACTTCGCGATCGTTTCGGGCCGGGCCTCCAGGCGAATATGCACCGCATGGTGCGACAGGGTCACGAAGAACGGCCGGTCCTTGTTCTGCTCGATGAACCACAGCGTCTGGTCGGTGAGCAAGTCCATACGTTTCGGACCGGCCTCTTTCGTCTTGCGTGTTTGCTGAAATTCCTTCGGCATCGTTTGGGCGGTAATCTGGTAGCCGCGGACGTGAGGCCCCTGGGTCTTTTCGTTGCCCAAGTGCCACTTGCCGAAGTAACCCGTCGCATAGCCCGCTGCTCCCAACACGTCGCCCGGCGTCTTGATCCCGTCGGCCAACTGGTGTTCGATGGGCGGCACGATCAGCTTCTCGAAGGGCCGGTAGTGCCCGGGAATGAAATCGGTGACCGCCGTTCTCGCCGAGTACTGCCCCGACTGGACCGTGCTCCGCGTCGACGAGCACACGGGCGTGGCCGCGTAGAAGTCGGTGAACTTCATCCCGTCCGCACAAAGCTTGTCGATGACCGGCGTCTCGTGGAAGTCGTGGCCGAAGCAGGCCACGTCGGGCCAGCCCATGTCATCGATAAAGATGAAGACAATGTTGGGCTGCGGCTTTTCCGCCGCCGCACACCGCTCCGCCCCCATCACCACGAGGGACAGCAGAAGGACCGCAAGAAACGCCAGGGCAACCGGCCGGTTCGTCTTCGTATTCAAGATCATTGCACCATTTCTCTTCAGGAACCATGTTCTCACCGCCGCTCTCCACACGGCAGCGACCGAATACCAGTCTACCCCATCGCGCCCCCCGCGGTCCACTCGCGGGAGAACTGCAAAGTCTCGGGGACTGGTCCATTTTTCGGTCAGCAAGGAATTTTGGCGAACATGCGCTGTCCGAAAACATGGACCTGTCCCCTTTCCTTTTGCGGACGCCGCCCGGGACCTTGAATCCGCCGGTCCCGACCGTGTAGCATGGCTCTCCGAGCCGTGACTGAAATCTCCCAACGCATGCCACGACCACACACCAATCCCAATCGGCAGACGTCGCCGTCCTGAAATATCACGATGCATGACGCTGCAAGTCCCGATTCAGAGAGTCAGGCTGCTCCCGGCCCCTATCCTAATTCATCAAGAAACCACCAACATGACCACGACCAATAAAATCACCCGTCGCCAGATGCTCGCCGGTTCGCTTGGAGCGGGAGCGGCGTCGTTGCTCCTTCATGGGCGCCTGTGGGCGGCCGAGACGCCGATCGATCCCAACCGCTTCGTGCTCCTGGCCGACATTCACATCGCCGAAGATCCCGCCCGGGTCGCTCGCGAAACCAATCCCACCGACAAGTTCACGGAGGCCCGCGGGCAGTACGTGGCCCTCAACTCCCGTCCCGCCGGCCTGATCGTAGCCGGCGACTGCGCCTACAACAGCGGCGAGGCGGGCGATTACCGGCAGTTGCACAAGCTCGTGGAACCGATTCCCATGCCCGTCGCATTTGCTCTCGGCAACCACGACCACCGCGAGCGGTTCTGGGAGGCCTTTCCCCGAAAGCAGCCCACGCCGGTAGCCGATCGCCACGTCCAGGTTATCGAGACTCCCCACGCGGACTGGTTTCTCCTCGACTCGCTGGACAAGACCAATTCCACCCCGGGCCGATTGGGCGCCGAGCAACTGGCATGGCTGGCTGACGAGCTCGATCGCCGCCCCGAAAAGCCCGCCCTCCTCGTGGCCCACCACTATCCGCTCCTCAAGGACAAACCGGAGATGCTCAAGAGCGCCCTGTTGGATACGGAGGACTTCTACCGCGTGATCCTGCCTCGCAAACGGGTCAAGGCCTTCCTCTTCGGCCACAGCCATCGCTGGGAACACGGGAAGGTCGACGGTCTTCACCTGGTGAACTTGGCTGCCCTGGCATGGTTGTTCGACCTGAAACAGCCGCGAGGCTGGGTCGACGCCCAGTTGAAACCGGACGGCGCTTGCCTCACCCTTCAGTGCATCGACCCCACCCACGAAGCCCACGGCCAGCCCCTGGAACTCGCCTGGCGCTAACCAGCCGTAGCATGGTTCTCCGAACCGTGACTGCTCTGAATAGCCAGAAAAAGGCACAAGGAGACACGAAAAGTCTGTTGGGCACACTTGAAAGCTCTCGTTTCATCTTTTCGTGTTTCTTCGTGTTTTTTGTGGCTATTCCCTGCCTTTCGTACAGATTGTGTGCTCAGTTTGAGTAACGAAGATAACAGAGGTGTTCACAAGTGAATTCATACGCATTCCCCCGCCTGCTCGGCACGTTGTGTGTCGCGTGCCTTCTTGTCTGCCCAGCCCACGCGGCTGAGGATCCCCAACCGCTACCGTACACCGACGTATTCGTTCCCGGCGACGACGGCTACCCACACATACGCATCCCTGCGATTGTCGCGACCGGGCAGGGGACTCTGCTCGCCTTCGCCGAGGGGCGGGAGGCCGGCGACCATTCCGAAAACGACATCATCCTGAAACGCTCGGTCGATGGCGGAAAGACCTGGGGGAGCGTGCAGGTTCTCCACGACGCCGGATCGCTCACCCTGAACAACCCCCAACCGGTTGTTCTTCCCGATTCGGGCCGCGTCCTGTTGATCTATCAGCGGAACAAGCACGGGGAACGAACGGTGCTCCCGGGCTTCGAGGGGGAGGACGTGGGCTACACGTTTCTTATCTTCAGCGACGATGACGGTCAGACATGGTCCGAACCTCGCGACATCACCCGGGGCGTGAAGCGGCCCGCCCCGGTCACGAGCCACGCCTCGGGCCCCGGCGTGGGCATCGTTCTTCGTCGAGGCGATCACCGAGGCCGAATTCTGATGCCGTTCAATCAAGGACCCTTCGACCAGTGGAAAGTGTACGCGGCCTACAGCGACGATTCGGGCAAAACGTGGGCCTATGGCGAAACCGCCCCGGACGACGACACCGGATTGGGCAACGAGGTCCAGATGGTGGAACTGGCCGACGGCACGGTGATGCTCAACACCCGCACCCAAGGCGGCACGAAGCACCGCAAGATCGCTCTCAGTCGTGACGGGGGCCAGACATGGTCTGCCTTGCGCGACGACCCAACGCTGATCGAGCCCCAGTGCCAGGGCACGATTCTGCGCTACAGCGATCCCCTGGACGGCCGCAAGAGTCGGATTCTGTTTACCAACCCGGCCAGCCAGTCGAAGCGGGAAAACGGCATGCTCCGCCTCAGCTACGACGAAGGAAAGACCTGGCCGATCGGCAAGACCGTCTACCCGGGAGGATTCGCCTACTCCTGCTTGACCGTCCTGCCCGACGGCACGATCGGCCTGCTGTTCGAACGCGACGGCTACAAAGCGATCAGCTTCTGCCGTGTCACACTCGACTGGTTGATCGACGGCAAGGATACTGGCGACTGACACGCGTTCTCTGGACCGCTGCTTATTGCTTCCCTGGAGGTTCACGATGTCCAGATGCCTTGGGGCAATATCGCTCCTGATCCTGCTCTTGCCCCTTTCGGCACAGGCCGAACTTCGCGTGGGCACGGCCCTGCGGGTCATTACTCCCGACCCGCTGCTGCCGATCTCCGGCGGCATGGGCCCGACCGTGCCGGCAACCCGGAAGCAGGGCGAGCTGACCGCCCGGGCGGCCGTGTTCGAGCAGGGCGACACGCGAGTGGCCTTCGTCAGCGTGGACCTGCTCGGTTTTCCTTCCGTGTTGTGCGACATGGCCCGGGCCCTCGTGCCCGGGGTCCCGGCCAAGAATGTTCTGATTGCCGCTACCCACACGCACAGCGCCCCGGACTGCTATGCCTTTCCCGACGGCCAGGGCGGCCACACGGGCGATCTGAAGTTCATGGACCTGGTCTGCCGTAGAATCGCCGAGGCGATCAACGAGGCCGTCGAAAACCTGGCTCCCGCACGGCTCAGGGTGGCCACAGGCAAGGTAGAAGGGAAGGTGGCCTACAACTACTACGCGCCCGCCCTCTACGATCCCCGGGCAAGCGTCATTCAAGCACTTGACGCAGGTGGCAAACCAACCCTGACGCTCGTCAACTACGCGATCCACCCCGAGGTGCTCGGCAACGACCAGGGCATCCTCAGCCCCGATCTGGTCGGGCCCTTGTGCGAGCGGATTGAAGAGCAAGTGGGCGGCATGGCCATGTTCGTCAACGGCGCCCAGGGCGGTATGGTCACGGCCGACAATCGCAACCTGGAGCGGCCCAAAGATTCGCTCCGGGCCGTTTGGGAAGACGATCGCACGTGGGACGAATGCCTGAGGATCGGTCGGACACTGGCCGACGAGTCGCTGCGGATCGTGGCCGACAGCCCGGTTCAGACGGAGCCGGCCCTCTCCTGCGATTCCATCGACGTGGAGTTCACGGTCGAGTCCGACGCCATCTGGATGGCCGTCACCCACTCGCCGCTGAATTATCCCCACCGCGAAAATCGGCAGATCAAGACGCGGATGAACCTTGTGAATCTGGGTACTGCCCAGATCGTCACAATCCCCGGCGAGGCCCTGCCCAACATCGGCTTCTACCTGAAACGAAAGATGCGGGGCGAGCACAACCTGCTCTTCGGCCTGACCAACGACGCGCTCGGCTACCTGATGACCAAGGTCGACTACGGCAGCTTCGACCGATACAGCTACATCACCCGGGTCTCTCTCGGGGAGATGGCTGGAGAGGTGGTGATGGTGAAGGCGCTCGAGCTGGTGGAGCGGAATCCGGTGGCAACAAGCGACCAGCAAGAATAGAGGGCTATTGGTTCTTCGTGACTACCAACACCCAATCTCCGCCTCCCGGGGCCTTCCAGACGCCTCCGAACTCTTTCGGCTCATCGGCATCCGTCCACTCGCCCGTCGAGGGCTGGAACCAGCGGCCCCGATACTCACCTGCTGGCAACTTCAACGACACCTCTGGCGTTGCTTCGGCCGGCCGGTCGTTCTCCGGCTTGCTGCCGTCGGGATTAGCCAGATAGACGAGGTAGGTCGTGTCGTTGTGGATACACTTGTATCGAAAGGGATCGCTGCCGGCAAGCGTGTCATCGGGCGTCATGCCGACCAGGGTCAGCCCTGACTGACGGAAGAAGTGGTGGATGTGCTGGAAGTCGTCCGCGCCGCCAGTTAGCTTGCCGTCGCCAGCGGCGTCGAGGTAGCCCTGAACACCTCGCAGTTCACCATCGTAGGGTTCATACGTTTTTAGACCGCCGTAGGTGGCATGGCCGCCGGAGAACAGGCTGGCCCACATGAGTCGGCGGAAGAAGTAACGCGGATCGGCGGGAGGGCGATAGAGTTCATAGCGATCTTCGTCGAGAACGACCGGATCGTCCGCCTTGGATCGATATTCGAGCAGAATCTTCCCGGCCACCTGGTCGAGGTCCTCGACCGTCACGATGTCGGACCAGGCGGCCTCGGCAAAGGCGTAGCCCGAGAATCTCGCCTGGTGGTTGGTGAGCAGCGTGGCCCAGGGCTCCCGAGCGGCCATGTCGCGTCCGATCCGGTCGATCACATCGCCAGGAACTCGGCGGCCTTTCAGCGGCGTGCCGGCAGCAACGATTTCGCGATCATTGGAGATGCACCAGGTCACATTGGGCAGGGCCGAGAAGCGGGCCAGGGCGTACCGAGCCACAAGTTGTGCGGCTGGATCACCTTTCCCGTAACGCAGGAGTTCGTCGGTGTCTTCCCCGTACGGAATGAGCTGGAAGATCACGTCCGGGTGGGCCTCCAGGGCGTAGGTCAACCGGTGATCGATCTCCTGCCAGTAGGGCAGGTTCAGCCCCTTTCGGTCTTCAGCGAACAGGATCTGAACGTCGCCCCTTCCCTGGCAGAACCACGTACGGACCTTGGTGATGCCGATCTCGGCCGCCTGGTCGATGTAGGCCTTCCAATCGGGCTCGCTCGCGGTCACGTACCGATAGCCCGTATCGCCAATGTGCAGAAACCACTCGCCCCTTTCGCGGGCGAACTGGTGGGAATCCTGCGGGTGCTTTCGCAGTTTGCCTTTCCGTTTGGAGGCGACGACCTCGAACTGACCCTCCCGACCATCGAGCGAGGGCAACGACGATCGGCAACGCCACGACCAGCGTCCGGTTTCGCGGCAATAGGCCCGAGCCCTGAAAGTCCGTTCACCGTCGTAGAACGCGTCGACCGTCACAGTGGAGCCGTCAGGCAGGGTGTACTGAACGGCCAGTTCCACGTCGGTCCAAGGGTTGCGTACGCCGAGATCGTTGGCCTCAAGAGCGATTTCGTGGAGGCCGTAGTGTTCGGCGGTGTCAGCGAGGGCGATTGAAGGCAACAGGGCCGCAAGTATGACGGCCAACGCGATTTGGGCGAGCAAACCAAGCCGGGAGTTGGAGAATTCAGCTATGGGACTCATCGAGTGTTGGTTTCCTGTCCAGGTAAGACGGCTTCGGTCCATTCGGCCTTCCCACATGATCAATGGAGATGCTCGCCCGTTCTCAAGAGTCGGGCTCACGTTGTCATTCGCCCGTTGTTTTGGCGGCAAGACTCGAAACGACTTCGGCGGTCAGGTCCGGGGCTTGCCGGCGTTGATTCTCCAAGTCCAGAACTCCGTTGATGATCGCCACTTCCTGGGCTTCACGCAGCACGTCTTCGCCGATCAACCCGCATTGGCACAACCACTGGGCAACCTCACGCCAGTACCAGAGAGGCCCGCCGCCTTCGACGTTGCAGGCGGGAGCAGGAAAGGACCCCGGCCCGCGGACGCCGGTTACGTACTGGTTCACAAGTTGCCGAGTACGTCCCATTCGCCGTGCGATGTCCGCCTGAGTGACCAGGTCGCAGGCATCAACCCGCAGGACACGGGCCACCTTCGCGTCGCGCACATTGTGGATCGAGCTGAGAACGGCGTCTTTCATCGACGTGGCATTGCGGGTGAACATCAGATAGACCCGGCCGAAACGCATGCTAATCGTGGCGTCACTACAGCCGGCTTCAAACAGGGCGTCTTCAAGCTCGGCATCAATCTCTGAAACTCCGTCCAGGAGCAACGTGAAGTCATATTCACGGTCGCCGCTATCGTTCAACGCCATCGTAATTCTACTCCGAATCCTGGGACGACTCGTCGGGGCCGGTGTGCGGGCAAAGCATCACGGCCCGCCGAATGTGCTTCGCGTGATTCTCCGGTTTCTTCGGAGTGGACCAGACACTGACGCGACAACCCTCGCGACTCACCTCAGGGCAGAACAGGCGGCCCCAAGCGTGGCCATCGGAGATCTCCAGACGCCAGCCACACGATTCGGCAAAGGAGACTGCTTCTTCGATGTGTTTGTTCGGGTGCCTCGGCCTCGCCATGGTCCTAACTCCTGAACTATACACGCCCTGTTGACACATGTCAAGCAGTGTTTTCCCGCATAGATTCCCGACGATTCCGCGTCAGCCTATCCAACCACCTCCCCACTGCCCATTAGCGTGGCACGCCTTGGACGGCAAATTCGGAAACAACTGACAGTTACTAGTGTGTTTTTTGCATCGCACATCGGATTACCGAGCCCCCTATAGGTCGTCGCCTGCATTCAAATGACGTCACCCCGCGCGAAAGAACCGGGCCGACCTTTCCCGTTTGGCACCCCCCGGACGATCAGGTACAATGCGATCTTCCAGTCAGGCAGAGTCCTGGTTGCGCCACCCCCTAAAGAACGGATTCCCCCCGACCATGAAGGTCCGAATTCTCGCCACAGCCGACATCCACATCGGTCGCCGCCCGAGCCGGCTCGCCGGGGCCGAGACGGCCGCTCGATATTCCTGTGCCCAAATGTGGCTCAATATCGTGGATCGGGCGATCGAGCTCGACGTGGACCTGGTCGCCTTGGCCGGCGACGTGGTGGATCATGAGAATCGCTTTTTCGAAGCCACGGGACCGCTGGAAGATGGGCTGATTCGGCTGGCGGAAGCAGGAATTCCCACGTATGCCGTCGGGGGCAACCACGATTTCGACGTGTTGCCCAAGATTGTCGACACGGTCGGGAGCGATTGGCTGCACCTGCTGGGACGGAACGGTCGCTGGGAAGAAACGATCGTCAAGCAAGACGGCAAACCGATCTTGCGGATCCACGGCTGGTCGTTTCCGACCGCCACGGTGGCCTCGAGCCCTTTGGGCGACTATCGGTTGAAGGCCGACGATTCCCTGCCCACGCTCGGCTTGCTCCACGCCGATCTCGACGCCAGGCACAGCGACTACGCGCCGGTCCTGCGCGATGAGTTGCTGGACACGAAAGTCTCGGCCTGGGTCCTGGGCCACGTTCACCGCCCCCGTTGGGAACCGCCGCGGACCGGCCCCGGGCTGCTCTACACGGGCTCGCCCCAAGCCATGGACCCGGGCGAAACGGGCCCGCACGGCCCCTGGCTGGTTGAGTTGCATGGCCCGCGCCGCGTGGGCGCCCGGCACTTGCCCATGTCGCGGGTCCGCTATGAGAATGTCGACGTGGATCTGACGAACCTGGCCAACCGCGACGAGTTGGAGTCGCACCTGGCGACCTCGGTAGGCCAGTACCTGTCCGACTTGAGCGCGGAAACCGACGAACCAATCGAGCAACTGTCGCTCCGCATGACCCTGTGCGGGCGAACGCCGCTTTCGTCGCAATTGGAAGTCCTAGCGCGACCCATGGTCGAGCAATTCGAGCGGCGTTATCGGGGAATCACGGCGAGAATCGACAAGATCGCCAACGAAACCCTTCCCGTGCTCAATTTGGAGGACCTGGCGGAGAAACACGATCCGACGGGCGTTCTTGCACGAACCTTGCTTGCCCTCCAATCCGACGAAGATCCGCGTGAAACGGCGGATTTGATCCGCAAGGCACAAGCCGAAATGCTGGAGGTCCACAATGCGCCGGCCTACGGTGCTTTGCGGATCGATTCTCCGCCGGACGGCGAGATGGTCCGCCGGACCCTGATTCGCCAGGGCAGGCTGCTGCTCGACACACTGCTGGCTCAGCGTGCCCCAGCCATGGAATTAGATGACATCTGACCCACACGCCATGAAACCCACCGCTGCGTTTTTCACGTCGATCGAGATTCGCCGGATGCCCGGTTTTCAGCGGGGGGATCTTGCGCTGCCGGAATTGTCCTCGGGAATCAACGTGATCTACGGGCCGAATGCCTCGGGCAAGACGACGCTGGGCAAAGCGATTCACCACTTGCTGCGACCGGGTGAGGGCGCCAGCGATCACGTCTCGCTACGAGCGTCGGCCGAAGTGAACGGTCGCCAATTGGAACTGGATTGCGATTCGGGACGAATTCGGGCGATTGACCGGGCTCACAGCGCGCCGACCGACTATCCCAAGCTGGCTCCGCCCGACATCGGCGATCGCCATGTGCTGGCCCTGCAGGACCTGATCCGCACGGAGCACGACCACGACCTGGCCAGCCAGATCGTGCGGGAGCTTTCCGGGGGCTACGATGTTTCGGCGGCGCGGAAGGCACTCGGTTTCAGTCGCCAGCCGACGCGACGGGGAAAGCTCACGAAAGAACTGGCCCAGGCTGAGAAACGCTACCAGGCCGCCCTTCGCCGCCAGGACGAATTGATCGAGCGGCAAGCAAATCTCAAGCGGCTGAAAGCCGAAAAGGCAGCGGCCGAAGAGGGGCAAGCCGAAATGGCGCTCCTCGATAAGGCCGTCCAACGCCGAGAAGCCGAAGAGCAAGTTGCCGAGATCCGCAATCAGCTCCGCGTGTTTCCTGCCGGTGTGGCCCGGGTCTCCCACCACGACGTGGAGCGACTCGACCAGATCCACAAGGCGCTCGAAGCCACGCGAATGCGCCGGCGCAAGGAGGAATCACGCCGCGAAAAGGCGGATCGCCAACTGGCGGCGGCCGATCTTCCGGACGACGGATTGCCTGAGGGGTTCATCACCGCGTTGCGGCTCAAATGCCGCCGTCTGGCCGTTCTCCGCGACGAGATCGATCGCCGCGAAGAGGCAGACCATCAGGCAGAGCGCGATCTGGAAGCGGCACGGACCCACCTAGGTCCCGACGTGGGGCCGGATCAGGCGGATCGGCTTGACGCCTCCGCGGTCCAGGAGTTTTTCACGTTTGCCCGGCGGGTCGAAAAACATCGTGCCGAGCGGACGGCCGAGGAAGCCCTGCGCCAGTGGCTTGATGTGGCCGACGACACCCCCGACCAGGCCGATCCGGAACGGTTGCACGAGGGAGTCATTCTGCTGCATCGTTGGCTCGGCGTAACCCATGTGGGGACGGGAAGCGACAGCCGATACGCCCTCCATTTCACCGTGGTCGGCGTTGCGCTAATCGTACTTTCCATCGTCATGACCGTAATGGCGAGCGGGTCGTGGCTTCTTCTCACGCTCGTGGGAGCCGGGATGATCGGCTGGGCCTTTCGTCCTCATTCGGCCGAGGTCCTCGATCGCCGCGCGGAGTTCCAACACGACTACGAAAGTCTGGGAATTGATTCGCCCTCGGAATGGGCGGCCGCGACCGTTCGAGCCTTCGTCCGGGACCTCCAGCAGCGATTCGATCAGGCCACGATCACTCGGGAAAAGGAATCTCGTTGGACGCGACTTGCCGACCGGATCGAGGCCCTTCTCGATCGGGACGACCAGTTCGACGAAGAACGCAGTCGCTGGATCGAGCGGCTCGGGCTCGATGCAGACAGCGACGACGCTTCGCTCGTGCTAACGGCAGGAAACCTCAACCGGTTTCGGGAGGCCCAGCAGCGTGGAAGCGAGGCCCGCACCGCTATCCAGACGGCACGAGCCCAGTTTCGCGACCTGCTCGACGAAATCAACGAGGCTTTGGCAAACTTCCACGTGTCCCAGGCTCGCGACGCCGACGAGGCCCACGCCCGGGTCGATTCGCTTGAAGCCCGCGGCCAGCGCCAGCGAAACGCGGCCGAAACGGCTCTCGACAGCGTCGCCAATCTCGAACTGATCACGCGGGAAATGGAGGATCTGGCAGCCGAACAGAGAGAACTCTTTGCACGCACCGGCTTGACCCCAGAAGAGGAATCCTTGCTTCGCGACTGGGCTCGCCAGCGCGAGCGCTACAACGAGGTGGCCGACGAGTTGCGGCTGGCGGAACACAATCTCGGCCTGCTCGAAGCGGCGTTGGCGGATCGTCCCGAACTGCTATCGCTTGGATTGGAAGAACTGGAAGTTCGCCATCAACAGTGCCGCACGGCGGCGGCGAAGCTCGAACGGATCAACCAGGAGATCGGTGGAATCGAAGAGGCCATCGACGCGGCCAGGCACAGCACGGACCTGGAAGGCCGGCTGGCGGAACAGGCCGAGGCGGCCGACGCCCTCAGGGCCCAACGGTCCCTGGACCACGACGCCCTGGTCGGCAGCGTGTTGGCGGATTTCCTTGTCGAACACCAGCAGGAGGAACTGCCGGGAGTTCTCAAGCGTGCCCGGAGCCTGTTTGCCCGAATCACCCACGGCCGCTACGAACTGCACGTTCACCAGGCCGACCCACCCGAGTTCCGAGCCTTCGACACGTCCCGTTGCGAAGGCCTGGCCCTCGACGAGCTTTCGAGCGGCACCCGTCTGCAACTCTTACTTGCCGTTCGCGTGGCCTTCGTGGAGCAGCAGGAACAGGGCGTGAAAGTGCCGCTCGTGCTCGACGAAACGCTCGGCAACAGCGACGAACGCCGCGCCCGGGAGATCATCGACGCGGTGATCGAGATCTGCCGCGACGGCCGGCAGGTTTTCTACTTCACGGCCCAGCACGACGAGGTGGGCAAATGGCGCGAGCTGCTGCGCCGTTGCGAGGACGTACCTAACCGCCTGATCGATCTGGCCGAGATCCGCAAGTTCAGCGAGGCCGAACGGGTTCCCCCAATCCGCTTCGACCGACCGGAACCGCTGCCGGTGCCTCGTCCGGAAGGACTGGAGTGGGCCGAATACGGCCGGCGGCTCCAGGTCCCCGCCATCGACCCTCGCGACGAGGCGGGCAATCTCCATATCTGGTACCTGATCGACGACGTCGACCTGGTCTATCGGCTCCTGGAAGCGGGAATCAACCGCTGGGGCCAGTTGCAGACCCTTGCCTCCTACGGGCACGCGGGAACCGTTCGTCGCGATTCGCGGGTCTATCACCGGGCCGAGGCGGCCGCAAGGGCGATCGAGACGGCCGTCGGCCTCTGGCGAATCGGTCGCGGGGAGCCTGTGGACCGGGCGGCCCTGGCCGACTCGGGGGCCGTCAGCGACGTCTACCTCGACCGCGTGGATGAACTTGCCGAAAGCCTCGACCGCGATGCCCGAAAGCTGATCGACGCCCTCGAACAGGGCGAAGTCCGCGGCTTTCGCAGCGACAAACGGGAGGCCTTGGCCGAGTATCTGGCCACCAATGGCTACCTCGCGGAAGACGATCCCCTAGCCCCGGAAGCAATCCACGACCGCACACGGGTCCAACTCTTCGACGAACTGGACCGCGGACTGCTCCGCCGAGCAAGGCTCGCAAAGCTCGTGGATTGCGTTCTCGCCGGCGGCAAGGTGCAAAGAACGTGAACAGGTGCCCGCCACTTGCATTCAGCCCGGCTGCTTCCCCAATTCTCGTTACCTACGTCGCCCTATCAGCCGGAGTGCCGTCAGCAGCCGGGCTTTTCGAATCTTCGGATCGGCCCCTACGGCTCGACAGTTACACCTCCCCATCAGACCATCCCGCTACCTCACCAATCTTCCTCCGTGTCCTCTGAGTCCTCCGTGGTGTTATACTCTTCTCTTCCAACCGCTGCTGTCTTGAATTTACGACAGATCGCGAAATTAGCCCGTCGACCCCATTCCCACCTGCAACCCAACCTGCGGAAAATCAAAATGCGGAAATTGTTCCTCCTGCAAATAGCCATTGTTCTCTTGCTCACGGGACCTGGATTCGGAGGTGATCCGGAGCCGATCCGGCTCTACGATCTCACCTACGCCGCCAAAGCGAACATGGCCGATCCGGCCCAGGTTCGTATGGCCTGGGATCATTGCCACGCCGTGGCGGCCCTGCAGGGGATCGTCAATCGCGAGGCCCCGCGACTCTACGTCCGCTTCGTCCAATCGCCGCACTTTGCCCAGAACATCGACGACTACTGGCTGGAGAAGATGACCGCCCCGGACGCGTGGCTCGCTGGACGGCCTGTCGAGCAAGTCGCGTCTCTGGAGGAACTCGTCGAACTGTTCCGGGACAGCTTTGGCGGTGTCGTGCTCTACGATCCGAATGTGCCGGCAACGAGCAACGTGGCCTCGACCATTGCGGGCGTCGAAAACCTCCTGCCCGTCCGATTCGATCCGTCTCCCGATTCGCTCTACTCTCGCCTGGTTGCCAGCGGACCGCGATTGACAGTAAAACGCCGGCTTGTGGGAGAGAACGGGGAGCCCCTGTTTGCGGGCAAGGGCGTGATTCCCGGAACCGATCGGCCGTCCACCGGCTCGGCCAAGTGCGACGCCTATCTCTGGATGAAGAAGCAATACCTTGACGCGGGCCTGTGCGACGGGGCATTCGGCGCCTACTACCTCGATCAGTATTGGATCGAGCAGCCGCGGCTTGCCGTGCCGAATCATCACTGCCTGACGAATCACGATTTCTTCATCAGCAAGCGGGCCTTCTTCTTCGATCTCCACGTCTGGGGCGATGAAACGCCGGTTGACGACCCGAACCAGAAGCCGGGCACCGACCTGGAAACACTCAAGGAGTTGCTCCTCTCCGCCTATCATCATGGCGGGCGGGAAAGGATGATCCACATCGGCGGGTTCGTGCCGTGGGCGCACAAGTACACCAGCCACGGCCAGGCCGGCGGCAGTCATGAGCCGGTCCCGTGCGAATGGGAATACGGCAAGATCATCAGCGCCTACAACGGCTACATGGACGCCGACGCGATTGGTTACGGGGCCATGGCCAACGCCTCCTTCTTCGCCCATTACCCGCTGGAAGAGAAATATCCGCAGGAATGGGTAACGCACGAGAGCCTTCGGAAGCGAGGCTACCTGACCACGGACGGCAAGGTCGACTTCCGGGGGCGCCAGTTCGTCGTCTTCTACGTAGGTGACTACGACTGTGCGGCCTGGCTCTATCAGCGTATGCCCGACATCTGGAACGATCCCAATCGCGGCAAGGTGCCGCTCATGTGGTCAATCAGCCCGATTCTCGATCGCCGAGCCCCAATGGCAATGGATTGGCTGCGCAAGACGGCGACGGCGAACGACTACTTCGCAGCGGCCGACAACGGCGCCGGCTACTGCGAGCCGGGCATGCTCCAGGAACCGCGGGAAATCTCGGGCCTGCCCAGCGGGTTGGAAGCCTGGGGACGGCACAATCGCACCTGCTTCGATCGCTGGGGCCTGAGCATCACCGGGTTCATTATCTACGCGCACGGCCCCGAACTGAACGAGGCCGGGCTGGACTGCTACGCGTCGTTCAGCCCCAACGGCATCGTTCCCCAACGAGGCCCGGCGACGGCGATCTACAAGAACATGCCGATCCTGCGTCACGACCACGACGTGAACGAGGGTGATCCTGCCGCCGCCGCAAGGCACGTCATGGACCGGATCGCAGAACGTCAAAAAGCGGGCATTCCGCCCTTCCACTGGTTCCGCAACATCCTCAAAACGCCCACGTGGTACGTGAACGTCGTTGAGGAAATGAATCGGCTCGATCCGAAGGTTGAACTGCTGGACGCACCAACGTTCTTCGAACTGTATCGAATCTACCTGCAGACGCTGAAGCCTGGACTCCAACCAAAGTAGCAGGCACGCTCCGTCGTGCCGTCCGCCAAGCAGATCAACGAGTCGAAGCAAACGGCGGCAAGGATGCCACCGCTACAAACGATAGCAGGCACGCTCCGTCGTACCGGCCGCCAAAGCGGCGACGATTCTCCATTTCCCGGCAGGCCAAAGCCTGGACTCCAACGAATTGCAGGCTGAAACCTGGACTCCAACGGAGCTACTCGATGGCTTCGCCGCCGGAGGCGACGTTTTCCTTGGTGAAGAGGCGGGAGCCGAGGGTGATGTGCTTGGGCACTTCCTCACCGGCAAGGATCTTGAGGGCCATGTCGATGGCCTCCTGGCCGCCGGTGGGATACTGGAACGTGGCGTTGAGAATGCCCTGGCTCACATAGGCCACGCCCTCCTGGGGCAGAGCGTCGATGCCGACAAAGAGCATTTCCTTCTCGCGACCCGCGGCCTTGGCCGCCAGGTAGGCGCCGTGAGCGCCGGGATCGTTATGGGCATAGACGGCGTCGATCTTGTCGTGCCGGGCCAGCGCCGATTCCATTTCCTTGCGGGCGTCCGGTTCGAGCCACTTCATGTCGGCCTCGAAAACCACCTCGAGATCACTTCCCTTGATCCCTTCCACGAATCCGCTGTGGCGATCCTGGCCCGGCGTCGATGTCATCAGGCCTTTCAACTCAACCACCTTCCCCTTGCCGCCGAGTTTTTCGACAATCCACTTGCCGGCAGCCTCGCCAATCTTCTTGTTGTCCGCCCCGATGAAGCACGTGAATCGGTCACCGAGCACGGCCCGGTCGAGAACAATGACGGGAATGCCCGCTTCCATCGCCTTCGCCACCGGCTCGGTCAAGGGAGCCGCTTCCTTGGGGCTGATGATGATCAGGTCGACTCCGGCGGCAACGTATTCCTCCACGTGGCTCCGCTGGCGGAGTTCGTCGTTCTGGGCATCCTTGAAGATCACCTTGATTTCCGGATGGGCCTCGGCGGCCTTCTCCACGTCCAGGTCCATCTGCACACGCCACGGTTCGTTGCGATTGCACTGGCTCATGCCGATCGTGTACTTGGCGTCCGACGAAACGCCAGCCTCGCCGCTGCTGGGCGAAGGTGTGTCGGACTGCGAGGGGCAACCGGTGGAGACAATCAACGCGGCAGCGAACAGCAGAACGGTGGTCGCACGGAGGAGATATGGGCGTGTCATCTTGGATTCCTTTGGGTAAACGTTCAGCAGGCCCGACCGATCGCAGGCCGATGCCTGATGTTCTTCAGCCGACAGTGTAGTATGAAACGCCGGGCAAGCCCAGCAGCGAAAGGCGATTTCGGCCCCAAGCCTTTTCCCAAAGTGCTTATTGCCGCCGTTGCGTGAGAACAGCGGCGACGACGATGATGCCCGTGAGCATGAGGCGACCGGCCTCGGGAACCGCGTTGATACTGAGAATCTTATCCAGATAACCGATTGTCAAGGTGCCGATCAGGGTCAGGCCGATTCCCCCCCGTCCGCCCATCAGGTTCGTGCCGCCAATCACCACGATCGCGATGGCCGTCAATTCATAGGTGCTCCCGGCTTCAGGGTCGCCCTGCTGGGCCTGCGCCGCCTGGCAGATCCCGGCCACGGCCGCCAAGGTTCCGCAGGCCAGGTAGGCCAGGGTCTTGGAACTGAAAACCCGAACTCCGGAAAGCCGGGCGGCCTCTTCGTTGCCGCCGATCGCGTAGAGTTCCCGTCCCCAGCGGTGGCGGGCGAGCAAAACCCAGGTGACAGCTACGCAGACCAGGAAGATCACCGTGACCATCGAAACACTGTCACCGAGGATCTTCGAATCGATCCATTTGAAGACCTCGGGAAGGTCGACGTAGCGGTAGGTTCCGTCTTCGTTCTGCACGGCCTGAGAGATCTTCATGCCGCCGCTGATCCACTTGGCGAGGCCCCGAGCGAAAACCATCATCGCCAGGGTGGCAATGAAGGGCTGGATCTTGGCCCCCGAGGTCAGCGAGCCCGAGACTGCTCCGCACGCCGCACCAATGGCCATCGACGCCAGAATCGCCTGCCACGCCGGCCAGCCCCAGTGGATCGTCATCAGGGCGAAGCAAACGGCCGTCAGCCCCAACACGCTCCCCACGGCCAGATCGATCCCGCCCGTGATGATCACCAGCGTCATGCCGCAGGCAAGGATCCCGTAGACCGAGGTTTGCCGAAGGGCGTCGCGATGCGTGCCGGCCTTGTAAAACGCCCCGTCGGCGTGGAACACCAGCCCCAGAATGAGAACCAGCCCCAAGGCAATCAGGGCTCTGCCTGCCGGACTCGTCACAAAGCGAAGAATCTTGGATAACACGAAACGCTCCTCCGGCCGCGAGGCGACCAATCAATACGAACTACCGCTCGACCTCTTCCGACTTCTGCGGTTCCTTGTTCGATATTCGATATTCTGCGGTTCACGTTGCTTTACGAATTGGTTTCCATGGTCTCTCCCATGGCCGCTTCCAGGACCCGATCGGCAGTGGCCTCGCCGTGGGAGAATTCAGCCGTGATCCGGCCCCGGTGCATGACGACGATCCGATCACTCATGGCCAGCAGTTCGGGCATTTCCGACGTGATCAGCACGATGGCGATTCCCTGGGCGGTCCACTGGTTCAGGAGTTCGTAAATCTCGTGCTTGGCCCCCACATCGATCCCGCGCGTGGGCTCGTCGAGAAGGAGAACCTTGGGTTCGATCTGAAGCCACTTGGCCAAGGCGACCTTCTGCTGGTTGCCGCCGGAGAGGGCGGAAACGGGCATCTCGAAAGAGGCCGGTCGAAGGGCCAGGGTCTCGGCCGCGGTCCTGGCCGCAGCGCATTCCCGTGCGGGACGCCGCCATCCCAGGGCCGACAGGCGCCGCAAATCGGTCAGCGTACTGTTGGCCGTCACCGACATGGAAAGCACCAACCCATTCGTCTTCCGATCGCTGGTCAGCAGGGCCAAGCCGCGGCGGATTGCCGCGTTGGGAGTACTAGGGTGGAACCGTTGGCCGTCAATCCAAACGTCGCCTCGGGCCCGTTCGCGCCGGGCGTCGAACAAGCCGTGCAACAACCGGCTGGCTCCCGATCCCTGCAGACCGCCAATCCCGAGGATTTCACCCTCTCGGACTTCGAGCGATACCTGATCCACCAGGGGAACGCCGCCGCGGCGAGGGTTGGGCACGACGAAGTTCTCGACCAGCAACCGTTGCTCGCCCACGCGGGGCACATGACGGGGAAACTGGCTGTCGACCTCGCGGCCCACCATCCAACGCACCATTTCCGCCGGCGGAAGTTCCGCGGCCGGAGCGGAACCGACAAGCCGTCCATCGCGAAGAACCGTGATCCGATCGGCAATCCGCTCGATCTCTTCCATCTTGTGGGAAATGTAAACGATCCCGCAACCCTGGCTCTTGAGATCTTCGATCCGGTTGAAGAGGTGGTCGACCTCCGGTGCGGTCAGGGCGCTGGTCGGCTCGTCCATGACAATCACCTTGGCGTCGTAGGCGAGCGCCTTGGCGATCTCCACAAGCTGCTGCGTTCCGATCGGCAGTTCCTCGACGAGACGCGACGGGTCGACGTCGACTCCCAGTTGTTCCAGGAGTTGTCGCCCGCGACGGCGCTGGTCGCCGTCGCGCACGAATCCCGCCGAGGCAAGGGGCCGCCCAAGAAACAGATTGTCGGCCACGCTCATGCTGGGAACAAGCGACAATTCCTGGTGGATGACTGCCACCCCGAGGGCCGCCGCCCCTTGAGGCGAACCGGGGCGAACAGTCCGCCCACCGATCTCGATCGCCCCCTCGAAGGCGGCGTGAACTCCACCCAAAATCTTGATCAGGGTGCTCTTGCCGGCGCCGTTCTCTCCTGCCAGCACATGAACCTCACCCGGTAGAATCCGGAACTCCACGTCTTCCAGGACCCGCACCGGTCCAAAGCACTTGCCGATCTGGCGCATATGAACCAGGGGCGTGCGATCCGAGTTTTCCGTGGCGTGACTCATCCGGTAGAAATCCCAATCAAGAGACAAGCGGCGTCCCGTCGCCAAGCAGCCTATCATACTCGATCCGTCCGGTTCCGTGCCAGAGTCGCTCCGCAAAGCCAATCACTATTTTGGTCGCCGTCCGTTCGCATAATCTCCTGGAGAATTCGATTTTTGACAACAGCCGGAACTGGGCCTGGACTTGCGTCCGGACGCACGACAGCCCTCAAGATTCTGCCCCGGGTCCGCTTCACCCGCACGACCGAACTCTTCACTCCAGTGCGAAGCTATTGTTGCGAACGCTTTGCTCTCCCGCTAGGCTAACAGCCATGACGGACCACGGCCATAACCCGCTCCCGATCCATCGACGCCGCGAAGGCCGGCGGATGGCCTATCGAAACGGACTCCTTTGGGCCTTGGGCAACGGCTTGACCAGCAGCACGCTGGTTGTCTACCTGGCGTTGGAGTTGGGAGCCCCAGGGGCCGGGTTGGCGATCAGCGTGATCCTGGCCGCTCCTCGTATCGCGGGACTCCTTCGTCTCGCGACGCCGTGGCTGATTCGCTGGTTCGGCAACCGGAAGCGATTCTGCCTGGCGGCCTACGCCCTCAGCCTTGTCGTGCTCGCATTGCTGCCAACCTGCATCGCGGTTCACTCGAACCAGACAACATCGCTTGGGCTCGTTCTTCTCGTGGCGGCCTGGTGTGTCTATCACTTGTTGGAATACCTCGCCACGGTCGCCCTTTGGGCCTGGCTCGGTGATCTCGTACCCGAGCGAATCCGGGGACGGTTCCTCGGACGGCGTGAACGTTGGATGGTGACGGGCCAGGCGGCCGGAATGGTCGTGGCCGGCCTGTTCACCATGTTCGTTCGAGACGCCTGGCCCGGGCTGCCCAAATGGTTCGTCTACACGATCACGGCCGAGATGGGTGTCGTCCTGATGGCCTTGGCGTTGATTCCCCTGGCCGCCATGCCCGATCCGGGAACCTCTTCGGAGCCGGCAAGCAGAAGTTCGACAACCTGGCGAGACCTGCTGGCCCCGTTGCGCGACAAGCGATTTCGCCGCTTGATCTACTTCGGCTGCTGGTTCTCCTTCTTCAACGGCGTGACCCAGTCCATCCAATACCTCTATCCAGCCCGCGTCCTGGCCATTTCGCTCGGCTTCATGCTGTTGCTGAAAGTAGGCATGCGTCTGGGACAATTGGCGATCAGTCCCACCATGGGACGCCTCGCCGATCGGTTGGGTAATCGAACCGTCATGTTGGCGACTCTCCCGATTGTCGCATCAGGACCGCTCTTCTACTTTTTCTCGACCCCCGATGCGTGGTACTGGATGATCGGTGCGTGGATTGTCTGGATTGGCTACGCCGGACTGAACGTTGCGTTGCCGAATCTGATGCTCAAACTCGCTCCGGCCGAGGACAGGACTGCCTCCATCGCTTCTTTCTACGCGATCAGCGGCGTTTGCATTGCGGGCAGCACACTTCTCGGGGGAATGCTCTTCGATCGCTTTGGGGAGGCCCGCTTCCTCGTTCCCGGCGTGGGAGAGACCGACTTTTACCAGTTCAGTTTCCTGTTCGGCTGGATCACTCGGACCACGGGAGTGCTGCTGCTCCTGGCGATTGTCGAGGAGGTCCGGGAGGGGCCGACGTCGTCCGGCTCGGCTCGTTGCCCCTGACGGGGTCGTGTGCTAGGCTCAGAGGAAGACTCGCCCCTTGGTCCATGAGGCGTGTCGGATCTGCTTCCAAGGAGACACCCCATGCGATTTCGATCCCTTTTGTGCCTCTTCGTCGGTCTGGCCTCGCTCAGTTTCACCTGGTCATCCGTCGCGGCGGCAGCCGAGAAGCCGAATATCCTGATCGTGATGGCCGACGACGCCACCTTTCGCGATCTGCCGCTTTGGGGCGGCAAGAATGTGAAGATGCCCAACCTCGATCAGTTGGCCTCCGAGGGACTCGTCTTCGACCAGGCCTACCTGTCGATTTCCATGTGCCTGCCGTGCCGAACGGAACTCAACACGGGCCTCTATCCGGTCCGCAACGGCGCCTGCTGGAATCACTCGGCGGCCCGCCCGGGAACGAAGAGTATGGCCCACTACCTGGGCGATCTGGGCTACCGCGTGGGGATCGCCGGGAAGACCCACCTGGTGCCCACGTCGGTCTTTCCCTATGAGATGATCGAAGGCTATCAGCGGAATTGCGTGGCCCCGACCGCCGAGCACGACCCGAAATACATCCGGGAGTTCATGAGCCGCGATGGCGATCAACCCTTCTGCCTGGTCGTAGGCCTGGTCCTGCCCCATGTGGTGTGGACCGTGGGCGACCCGGGCCACTTCAAGCCGAAGGCGCTCAAGCTGCCACCCAACCTGGCCGACCTCCCCCAAACGCGCCAGGACTTTGCCAAATACCTGGCCGAAATCGAGTATCTCGACAAGCAGATTGGCGAGATTCTCGAAACTCTTGAGCAGACGGGCCGTGCGAAAGAAACGCTCGTGCTGTTCACTTCCGAGCAAGGCGCCCAGTTCCCCGGCTGCAAGTGGACCAACTGGGATGTGGGGGTACATACAGGGGTCGTGATCCGATGGCCGGGCAAAATCGCGCCTGATAAGCGTACCGACGCCATGATTCAGTATGCTGACGTGTTGCCCACACTGATCGAGGCCGCCGGCGGAACGGTGAATTCGGCCGACTTCGACGGCACGAGTTTCCTGCCCGTCCTGCTCGGCAAGACGGATACCCACCGACAATACACCTACGCCATGCACAACAACGTGCCCGAGGGGCCCCCCTACCCGATCCGCTCGATTCGCGATGCCGAATTCCGCTACATCCGCAACCTGACTCCCGACGAACTCTACATCGAGCGGCATATCATGGGCGTCGAGGCCCATAATCCCTACTGGGCCAAGTGGATGTATATGTCGGGCGAAAAAAGCCAAGCCTACGATCTCATCAAACGCTACATGAGCCGCCCGGCCGAGCAGCTCTACCACACAGCACAAGACCCCTATGAGATGACCAACCTGGCGGACAATCCGCGCTACGCCGATGTCAAGACCCGACTGAGCGCCGAACTGGATCGCTGGATGGAGTCGCAAAACGACCCGGGAGTCGCCCTGGATACGAAGGAAGCGTTGCAAGCCGTGCGGAAAGCAGCGAGAGGGGACAAGTAACCCCCTCGCCATCCCGTGCCGCAAAATGGCGGTAATGCTTCTACGCAGAATTCAAGCCAGGCTAGCGGACGTCGGGCGGATGGATCTTTCTGCCCCGCAACTCGTTCATCTGCGGATGATAGAACAGAAGCATGCCCGGATGGTGCGGAACGAAGTGTTCCTCGTGGGCAAGATCCTCGATGGCGCGCCGATGTTCTTTGCTGAGTTCGTTGTTGTTCTCAGCCAAGACCCGCCTGTATTCATCGCGGATCTCGTCGAACTTCAAATTCGACACGACCACCGCCTCGAGAAGGTTGTGGTCCGAAACGACATCCGCGTAGTGCTCCAGCTGGTGAATTCGCGGATGGGGATGCTTGTCGTCCGACAGGTAGACGAACTTCTTCGGTTCCTTCCCGTCACTCCTGATCTCTTCAAGATGGATTCTCATCTTATCGATCCCAGGGTCTGAGGTTCTACTGGTATGGATGAGACCAACTCCCGCCCTTTGCCGCAAAGGAAACCCGGAGGGCCCGATTGCGGCCTCCCACGAGATGGGAGGGCGATTGCTGGTATTGCAGACCTCGATTGTTAACAGGAGTCTAATACGACCCGGGAAGGGTATGCAACCGCATTTTCCTCAAAATCCTTGACAAAACGGCAGTCAGCACATTGAGCCCTCACGTTTGCTCCCCCAACAGAGTGTTATATTCCGTGAGGCAGTCCTTCAATTGGCCTCATCAGGGTATTCCAGTAGATTAATCCGCGCACAACGGTTTCGTTGATGTGTGCGTTGATGGAGGCGAGGCCGAATAAGCTAGAGGGTCGCGGTGGTGCCTTCCCTCATTGCGTTTCATAGGGCAGAGGCAAGCCAATTCGACTGTAGGTATCTGCGAAGTGCTTCGCAAGATGCTCCCGATAAGGAGGCTGGAGCCTCTGGGTCAAAGGAAGCTACCTGCAGTATTGGGCAATCGTCGACGATGTCCCCCTGGTCTACTGATTCCTCTGGAGCGGGAAGCTGATAGATCCCCATGAATCTACTCGATTGGGATCTGAGGGACGTCGGGCGGAAGCCGGTCCGCTGGTTCCGAATCCAAGAGCGTGGCGTTCTGCAATTCGGGAAAATCCGTCCACGGATCGAGCATCACATCCGACTCTTGAAACGCCGCCGGAAGTAGATCAGGAACGCTTCTCTCTACCCGAACTTCAACCTGCAGGTCACCCACTTGACAGCGATACACTTTGCCGGCTTCGAGCTGCACGGCCTTTAGAACATCTGCCAGCGGTACGCTCATAAGACACCTCTCCCGAATTGGCACGATTCGCCAAGAGCCAAAGGGCGGTCCCCCCCCAATACACTTGTCAGAGTAGCTTGCCACCAAGGTCCCGTCAAGAAACCCCCCGGATGAACGAATCTGAGGTCCGTTGGCAGCCAATGGTTTGTATCTCTCAATCGTGCACCATCTTCGTCTTCGGGGCTTCCTGCACGGCGTCGGGCTGGATGTCCAGCTCGAAACCCGCTAACTTCAGGCTGTAGGCGAACTTGCAGGGTGCATTCGCGGCACTGACTGACGTGGTGTCGACAACGAGTTGCTTCTTCTCGTTCGCTGTGAAGGGCAGCGTGCCGTCGTTTCCAAGGAGGCTGACTTGGGCATCGGGGCCGGTCTTGTCGACGCGGACGGCGGTGAGTGTGACCTTGTCGGCAGGCAGGCCAAGGAGGATCGCGTAGAGGGTTTTGCCGTCCTTTGACTGAGTGTAGCGGATGTCTTCGGCCGTGAACGCCACCTGCTCCTGACGGATCTTGCCCAGCCCGCGTCCGCGGTCGAAGAGGCGGGGGCCTTCGCCATGGAATTTCCAGGGACGGGTTGCGTAGATCGCCTCGCCGTTGACCCGAAGCCAGTCGCCGATCGCCTTGAGCTGCGTCTTCTGGTCCTCGGGAAAACTGCCGTCGGCCTTGGGAGCCACATTCAGCAGCAGAACGCCGTTCTTCGCAACAATGTCGATCAGTTCGTGAACGAGCTCCTCGCTCGACTTGAGCTTCAGCCCTTCCACATAACACCAGGAGTTAGTCGCGACGGAGTCGTCCGTCTGCCAGAGTTCTTCCCCCATGCCGGTCATCTTGCCCCGCTCGATGTCGAGGGCGCCCACGCCCTCGGGCAGATGGGTGCCCTTGCGGGTGATGATCACCGGCTTGCCCCACTGGGCCTCGTGGTTGTAATAGTAGGCCGCCATCCGCTGCTTGTACTCGTCGGGGATCTTGGCCAGCCCGAAGTCGAACCAGATCTGGTCGGGTTGGTAGGCGTCGATCACTTCCTTGAGCTTGAGAAGCCAGCGATCCAGGGCGACCTTCTCATCGTCGAACTTTCCGTAAAGATCGCCGTAGGCGGGATCGGCCGTGTCGGCTCCCTCGATGCTGGTATAGTAGCCCTGGAAGTTGAAGCCGTGATGAAACGAGGTGATGATCTTGATCCCGCGTTTGCGCAGAGCCTTGACCAGTTCGCCGGTAATATCCCGCCGGGGCCCCGTATCCTTGGCGTTCCAACGATTCACCTGGCTGGCCCACATGGAGTAGCCGTCGTGGTGCTCGGCCACGGGGCCCGCGAACCGGGCGCCGGCCATCTCGTAGAGTTCGGCCCACTGGTCGGCGTCGAATTTCTCCGCTGTGAACATGGGGATGAAGTCCTTGTAGCCGAACTTGGCGAGGGGCCCCCACGTTTCCAGATGGTGCTTATGGGCCTTGTCTTTCACCAGGTACATGCGCCGCGGATACCACTCGTTACCAAAGGCCGGCACGCTGTAGACGCCCCAGTGGGCATAGATGCCCAGCTTGGAATCCTGGAACCATTCAGGAATCTCGTGCTTCGAGAGCGACTCCCAGTCGGCTTGCCACCGACCTTTCGCGTTGAACTGGTCGACCTCTGTGAGTTGCTTAGTCATGTCCGGATCGTCAGCCTTGAGGACGCCGGTGACCAAGAAGGAGCTGAAGCACACAACAGTCAGTGCGAGGACTCGGTGGACGGGACGAACGGAGGCCATGGGATCATCCTTTGCTTGGATCGTGCCGTAGGGGAGGCTGGGATATCAAGAGCCCGGCTGCTTATGGTTGCCGGAACGCTCGCGTCATGCTGGTGCTGTTGGAACAGAGAGCAGCCGGGCTAGTCTTACCTGTCACTTCTTCTCGACGTACGCGTAATACGTCCCGATCCAACCTCCCTCGGCGTCGAAGAAGCGCCCGCTGAGCGTGGTTGTTCCGGGATTGAGATGCATCTTGAAGGTGACCTCCTTCGCCCCCGGTTCGACGGGCAATTCCATCTTCTGGCCGGCAATCTCGATCTGGGCGAGTGTGGCCTGAAAGGCCTTGCCCGGCGTGGCCCGGAAGGCCTTGTCGCCCGGGACAGGAGCGCCGGGAGCTAGGGAGGAATCGATCGACAGGCCGGTTTCCCGGGGCCAGCGGCGGACGGAGATTTCGTACAAGCCGTCCTCGACAACCTTCACATTCCAGAAGCCCGTGTTCGGCTCACCGGTCATGGCGGCGCGGACCTGCGACTGGTTCCAGGGAGTCATCCGGGTGGTGATCCAGTCGTGGCAGGTGAGCCGGGCCGGATTGTCCGCCTCGTGCCCCAGGTAGATCGCGGTGGACTGGCTGAAGGTGGGTTCCAACTCGGCCCACCAGTCTTCATAGAAGCCGCGGAGCCGGTCAACGACCTGCGGGTTCTCCTTGGCCACGTTGGCCTTCTGCCCCGGATCAGCCTTCATGTCGTAGAGTTCCTTGCCGTTGTTGAGTCGCCAACGGCTTGTCATGACGGCGCTCTTGCGCCACTTGATCGGATCTTTGACTCGTTGCGAGTCGGTCACCAGGATGCGATCCGGCCAACTCTGCTCCACGCCGGGCTGGTTCTCCAGCAGAGGGCGAAGGCTGCGGCCGTCGAACTTGACGCCTTCCGGAGCGGGAATGCCGCAGAGGTCGATCAGCGTGGGAACCACGTCCACGTGGGCCGTGATGGGCGTCACGTCGCGTCCTTCGGTCCACCCCTTGGCCGGCCAACGAATGAACAGCGGCACGCGATGTCCGCCGTCGTATTCGCTGCCCTTCTGGCCTCGCATGCCGGCATTGAAAACCCGTGCTCCCGACGACGTGCCGTTGTCGGTGGTGAAGATGAAGATCGTGTTCTCCGTGAGGCCCTGCTCGTCGAGGAAGGTTCGCAGCTTGGCCACGTTCTCGTCGATATTGGCAATCATCCCGAAGAAATTGGCCACGTGAACATTCTGGCCCTGGTAGGGCTGACTGGCAGTCTCGGGCGAGTGCATCGGGCCGTGCGGCGCGTTCGTGGCGATATAAGCCAGGAAGGGCTTGCCGGCCTTGTTCTGGGCCGCAATGAACCGCTTGGCATAGTCGAACCAGACGTCCGTGCAGAAGCCCTTGACGGGTTCGGCCTTGCTATTGTGAAAGTAGGAGCCGTCGAAATAGGCGTTGTCCCAGAAGTCGGGCGTCTGGCCCACTCCGCCGCCCCCGTGACGCATCACCTCGGTGAATCCGCGATCTTCCGGACGGTAGGGATAGTTGTCGCCAAGGTGCCACTTGCCGAACATGCCGGTCGCGTAGCCCGCATCCTTGAAGATCTGGCCGAGCGTCACTTCATTGGCCCGGAGCATGGAACGACCCATGATCGTGTGCCACACACCGGTTCGGTTCGTCCAGTGCCCCGTCATCAGGGCTGATCGCGTGGGCGAGCATGTGGGGGCCACGTGGTAATCCGTCAGTCGAATGGACTCGCCGTAGAGTTTGTCGAGATTGGGCGTCTTGAGGACCGGGTTGCCGTGGCAACTCAGATCGCCGTAGCCCTGGTCGTCCGTCATGATGAGCACGACGTTTGGCCGAGCGGCGAAGGAGGAAGCCGCAAGGAGAATCCATCCAACCAGGGCAATGAGTCCAACAACCGGGCGTCTCATGATCGAACCTCGCTTGGTGCAGTCAGGGGAAAGACCGATGGCGTTTCTTTGCCCCTTTTCTACCCGACGCGACATCCCGTGTCATTGAGAAATGCCCGGATCATCCTGAGTTTTTCGGACATTCCCCGAGCAAGCAAGGCGGCAGGGTTCGCGTTCAATGGACGGCCATTTATGGTCGTTGCCCGCCGCAGGCGGTCTTAGGCCCGTCGTTTACGGCGGGTCGCCCAGCCTGACCTCGCGCCCATCCCCCCGTCCGCACCGCCGCCCTCGGCGGCAGTGCGAACGGGGGGGCAAGTGTGTGTCGTACCTGGCGGACCCGTGCTGAAGCACGGGCCTAAGACCGCCTGCGGCAGAAAAGGACCGTAAACGGCCCTGTTGTGGCTGCGTTGGTATCGTTCAGATTCCAAGGCAAGGACGAGACACTTGTTCGCATCTACACGAAGCCGCCCGTCAATTCTTCCGGCAGACGGGGCGTGGCGCCGGACCGGGAGCACACATAGGCAGCCACGGCCGTGGCCCGGGCGGCAATTCTCTCCAGCGGCCAACCGGCCAGGGTCCCCAAAATCATGGCAGCGGTGAACGAATCGCCGGCCCCCACCGTGTCGGCAATGTCCACCGGGGGAGCAGGCTCACGGTGTCGCTTGCCGCCGGCGGCGAGAACGGCGCCCTCCGAACCGAGGGTCAAGGCCACCAGACGCAGATTGAACTCCTCGATCAGGCGATCGATGGGGTCGTCCATGGCCACGCCGAAGCAGGCCTTGGCCACAATCGGGGCCTCTTCGTCGTTGAGCTTGAGAACGTTGGCCAGGCTCAACGATTCGTGGAGGGTTGCGTCGTCGTAGAAATTCTGCCGAAGATTGACGTCAAAAACGCGAAGGCAGGCGGGACGGGTCGCCTTGAGAAACCGGCGGACCGTATCGCGAGTGGCCTCGCCCCGCTGGGCGAGACTGCCGAAGCAGACCGCGTCCGCGTCGGTCGCAAGTGTCTTGGCTTCCGAGGTCCAAGGCACGTGGTCCCAGGCCACGTCGCGGGTGATTTCGTAATCGGGTTGCCCGTCGGCGCTGAGGTGGACCTGCACGGTGCCCGTGGGAAAGGCGGACGTCCGGGCCACGGCGGAGGTGTCGACCCCCCGTTCCGCCAGGGCGGCAAGAGCCTGCTCGCCCAGGTCGTCGGCGCCGACGGCGCTGATCATGGCCGCCTGGGCCCCCAGGGCGGCGGCATGACAGGCAACATTCGCAGGAGCCCCACCGAAGACGGCCCCGGTCGGAAAGACGTCCCAGAGCATTTCGCCGAGTCCGGCTACGCGAAAACGATCGGTCATCCTGGAATCCCCGGTTTTCCCTGGAACAAATATGGACGAGACGCCCCTCACGGGAGCGACGCGAATCTGCCCTGTTTTCTGCCATCTGGAGGATGTGTCCGTCCTGGGGCGACAAGAACGTCATCGTAGAGGGTCGGGGCCCGGGTCGCAATATCATGACCTCTGTTTGCACGGCGCCCGTGCGTGGTTTATGATCTGGGATGTCTCGGCGAAGGGAGCCGGAAGCGTTGAAAACCTGTTGAATCGTACTGATCGGGAACTCAATCAATGTCGAAAAACCATCGTGTCAATCGTCGTGCCTTCCTTCGTACAACCGGCGCCGGCGCGGCCGTGCTCTCGTCGGGAGTATGGAGCCAATTGGCCGCCCAGGAATCGAAATCGCCCAACGAAAAGCTGAATGTGGCGTGCGTGGGGACCGCCAACCGGGCATCGGCGAGCGTCAACGCCGTGCAGGGCGAGAACGTCGTGGCCCTCTGCGACGTCGACCAGCGTTACCTGGAAAAAGCCGGCGAGAAATTTCCCAAGGCCCGGCTCTATCGCGACTACCGCGAGATGTTTGAAAAAGAAGCCGACAAGCTCGACGCGGTCACCGTCGGCACAGCCGACCATCATCACGCACCGGCCTCAATTCGAGCCATCCGCGCCGGTCTGCACGTCTATTGCGAAAAGCCGCTCACCCACACGGTCTTTGAATCACGCCTTCTGGCCGAGGAAGCTGCCAAGCGGAACCTGGCCACCCAGTTGGGCACGCAGATCCATGCCGGCAACAACTACCGTCGCGTGGTCGAAATCATCCAATCGGGCGCCATCGGCGACGTCACCGAAGTCCATGTGTGGGTCGGCAAGGGCTGGGGCGGCGGCGAGCTTCCCGAAGGGCAACCTGCGCCCGACTACCTCGACTGGGACCTGTGGCTGGGCCCGGCCCCCGTGCGCCCCTACGCGGAAGGACGCTACCATCCGGCCCAGTGGCGCAGGTGGTGGGACTTCGGCAGCGGCACCCTCGGCGACATGGCCTGCCATTATATGGACCTTCCCTTCTGGGCCCTCAAGCTGCGTCATCCGACCAGCTGCGAGGCCGAGGGTCCCGAGCCCCATCCGCAAACGTGCCCCTTGGGCCTGATCGTTCGTTACCAATATCCCGAGCGGGACGGCCTGCCGCCCGTGAAGCTCACCTGGTACGATGGGAACCTCATTCCGAAGGAAGTGGCCGGCCAGCGCATGCCGGGCAGCGGCGTCATGTTCATCGGCAGCGAAGGCAACATGTTCGCTGACTACAACAAGTACAAGCTCTTCCCGGGCGACAAGTACGCCGGCTTCGAACCGCCGGCCAAGACGATTCCGGATTCGATCGGCCACCATGCCGAGTGGATCAAGGCCTGCAAGGACGGTTCGCCGACCACCTGCAACTTCGATTACTCGGGCGCGCTGACCGAAGCGGTCCTGCTCGGGAACGTGGCCTTCCGCACAGGCAAGAAACTCGACTGGGACGCCAAGACCCTCAAGGCCACCAACTGCCCCGAGGCCGACAAGCTGATCAACAAAGAGTATCGCAAAGGCTGGGAAGTCGTGTGAGCGACTTGAGACGTCATCAAGCGGCGTTTCCCCTCCGCAATCCATGAGAACCGCAACGGGCGCGAACGGCTGGTCCTTCGCGCCCGTCTTGATTTTGGGCAGAGTCGACGAAGGGATTGAACCGCTGATCGTCGCTAAGAGACGCTAATCGGAGAGGGGGTAGCGATACTGGGCAAAGTGCATGGGGAGACTTCGTGGCCGGACTTTCTTGAACTTGTTGAACTTTCCGCTTTTTTTGAGTTTTGACCCTTTTGGCTCATCGGTGGGGTATCTCGGGGCAGAACGGACTCGGAGCCGTTTTGCCTTGGAGCGGTGATGGCGGCAAGTGGGTAGGTTGTCAAGGAGCAGGGCGAGGACGCCATTGGATGTAGGTCATTTTGCCAAACTGGCCGGTGATTTCCAGAGTTTTCTTGGCCACCCCAATGGAGTGGGAGAGAGTAAGTGTTGGGCACGCCGTTCTCTCGCGCAGAAAACGCTCACGCGTCCAGGAGGACCTTGAATTCAGAATGGACTTCCTCCCACTCGCGAATACGCCTCGCCAACTGGCTGTCTCGCAGGTATTCCGCCTCGTAGGCGAGGCGCAGAGCCTGTTCCAGCCGTTCGGCGCTCGCGTCGCCGCCGCTCTTCCCGCTGAAGATGCGTCGGACTGCCACAGCCAGCAACCCGACGATATCGTGGCCACAGGATATCTGCCAGCAGTCGTGATTTCTTGCCAGTTCTTTCTCTACACGACGGCGCAGTGCCTCTTGGTCAACCTCATGATGGCGACTCTTGTTGACCACTTCACGAATCATTTTGACGACATCGATAGCGGTTGTTCTCCGATCTGCAAAGGCTTGGAAGGCGAGCCCTTCAAATTTCAGATTCAGATCGTCAATCAAGGAGATCAAACGCAGGCAGCCCAGGGGCGCGGCATTTGCTGCCAACCGGCGAGCAATCAGTGGTGTTTCTTTGGCGGAAAACGCGGAAATGCGATCAGCGCCCCCAAACTCTTCGAGCACCCGGTCGAAGGCCGGGGAATTCAGCATCATGCACTCAACGTCATGGAGGTCGGTCTGGCAGACGTTCGCAACCCCGGGGACATGACCGGTGATTCGGTCGAAGTCGGCATCGATGATGCCGACCACTCCGAGAAAGCCGTCCTTGTTCAGGATCGCGATGGCTCCCAATACGCGATCGCGATCATGAGCGACCTTGATCTGGCACGCCTCATGATCCACAACCCGCCCGTAGACCGCGGCATCACTGGCCCCTTCCACAAGAAGAAATGCGCCCGCGAAGAGGGGACGCGTCATCCTCATCGCGTTGGCAAGGGTGTCCGCCGTGATGTATTCTCGCATTCGCTCGGCCCTCGCAGTTCGACAGTCAGGTCCCAACGATTGCCGATTATCTGCGGGGAGTGCGTTGCAATCAATACGTCGCAATCAGACAGTTGCGTAATCCGGGCCAGATCGGGAAGGAATTGCTCTTGCCAGGCGATGTGAAGGGAGAGTTCGGGCTCGTCAATAAGGATCAGCGAATCCGGCTTGACCTTGAATAGAAGTTGGTACAGCAACACAACTTCGTGCTGTTCGCCCGACGACAGGTTTGACGATCCGAGAGGAGTGCCATCCGACGTCGCAAATGTGATCCCGCGAGCTTTGTCGATAGAGACCGTTTTGAACAGGAAACGACGGTTCAAAATCGTCTTGAACAGTTCGATTTTGAGAAATAGGTCGTCGAACACTTCCAGCTTCTTTTCAACATCGGCGATGTATACCAAGAGTACATCGATCTTCTCACTAGCGATTTCCGGCGGCATCTCGAAGTGCGACTGTTCCTCCTCGTCAATCAGGCCAGCATCCGCAAGTCTGTTTCGCCTGTTTTCGATCTCCGCAAGCTTCTCACGTATTTGAGTCCGCGATAGTGACAAGGACGTCTTAGGGGCAGCGGTCACTAGTCGACGCGGAAATGACCGATCGAGAGATTGGGACAACTCTGCGTATCGGGCCAGCGTGTCCCGGATTTGTTTCGCCAATTCTCTCGCGAACTTGTCGACGACAGAAGCCAACTCGACAGCTTGTTCTCCTCGCCTCGTACCGCGTGTGGCTTGTTCAAGTCGGTTAGCACGAATGAAATGCACATTCGTAGCTGCGGTCAATTCAATAAACCACGCGGGAGCCTCCTTTTGCTCGATCTGCCGATGACGCGCAGGGGAGAGGTTCGGAAACCGCTCCAAGACACTGTCTAAATCAAGTATCTCGCCGGTCGGTCTGTATTCCCAGAGCAACTCATCAACTCGATCCAATTCGGGAACACGCTGATCGAGCGACCGCAGAGATATGCCCAATTCCCGCAGGAGCCGAGCACTCACACTTGTCAACTTGTAGGAGGGCATTCCGTCGAACTCGAAAGTCAGTTGCGAACCATCCTCACGTGGCCTTGCGTTCGTCAGGCCCTTCTGCACCGATAGCGTTTGCCCGTCAGCGAATTGCAGATCAAGCTTCTCAAACGGCAACTCTCGCAATGGACTAAAATTGCGGCAGAAGACGGATTCGATCATGCGCAGGATCGCAGTCTTGCCAAAGCCGTTGGGGCCGTGCATGATCGTGATTCGTTCACCCATGTTCAGGGGAACGACATGATCAAACAGACCAAATAGCTTGTGGGTACGAATTTCCCGGAGTCGCATCTGGTCACCGCGCGGTTAGGGTTAAGCGAGGTTCACTCGCCGCCTGGCGAAGGTCTGCTACTTCGATTGTGGCGAATTCCCAACAACTTATCCAGTCCGAAAACCCGGATTTGGCGCCCGTCGCCTATCCCAACCCATGCTTGGCCAGTTTGTCGCGGAAGGTGGAGGCTTTCATGCCGAGGGCTTCGGCGGCGGCGGTCTTGTTGCCGCCCGCGTTGGCAAGGGCGTCGGCCAGGAGTTGGCGCTCGGCGTGGTCCATGGCGGCCCGGAATCCGCCGGTGGCCGGTTTCTTCTTGGCCGCGATGCCGGCCATCTCGGCTGTCAGGAGCGAGGCCGTGATGTGGTCGGCCCCCACCAGGCAGGCCCGCTCCAGCGTGTGATACAGTTCGCGGATGTTGCCGGGCCAATCGTGGCGGAGGAGCACGTCGACGGCCTCCGGATCGATCTGGTAGGGCTGGCCCTTCGAGATCCGCTTCATCAGGTGATCGACCAGCAGGGGCAGGTCGTCGAGGCGGTCGCGAAGGGGCGGAATGTTGATCCTCAGAACGTCCAGGCGATAGTAAAGATCGCGACGGAAGGAACCGTCGTCAATCTTGTCGAGCAGGTTCTGCTTCGTCGAGGCGATGAACCGCACGTCGGCCTGAATCTGCGTCGTTCCACCGACCTTCTCAAAGACCTTCTCTTCGATCGCGCGAAGCAGTTTCGACTGCTGTTCGAGAGGAATGTCGTCCACGTCGTCCAGGTAGAGCGTTCCGCCCTGGGCCAGGTCGAAGCGGCCCTTACGTTTTGCCTCGGCGCCGGTGAAGGAACCCTTTTCGTGGCCGTACAGTTCACTCTCGATCAACTGGGGTGGGAAGAGAGTGCATCCCACCTTCACGTACGGAAATCCGCTCCGATGGGAATGGCGGTGGATCACCGTCGAAATCAGGTCCTTGCCGACGCCCGTCTCGCCGCAGAGCAGCACATTCGCGTCGGTTCGGGCCGCGATCTCGATCATCCGGATGACCCGGTCCATCGAAGGCGACTCGGTGACGATCGAGTCGGTGATCGAGGCGTCGGGCGAGACGTCCTCTTCGACAGGCGCGTCGGCGCGGGCCTTTTCCTTCCGTTCCCGTTCGATCCTCGCCAGCAAGGGGAAGATGTCGTCGTTGCGAAAGGGCTTGGTCACGAAGTCGAAGGCGCCCAGTTTGACGGCTTCGACGGCCATCTCGATGCTTCCGTAAGCCGTCATCATCACCACGACCGTATTGGCCAGCGCCCCTTGCTTGATCCACTTGAGCAGTTCGATGCCGTCCACATTGGGCATCTTCAGGTCGGTAACGACGACGTCGAAGGCCGACGCCGACAGCTTGTCGATGGCGGCCTGGCCGTCCTCGGCCGTCTCGACCTCGTAGCCCTGGGTGGCCAGATCGTCCGACAAGGTGACCCGTTTGATCTTTTCGTCATCGACAACGAGGATACGCATGGAGGGATCAGGCTGTAGGCTGGAGACTGAAGGCTGAAGGACGCACCTGGCGGGTTAGGTGTCAACGAGTTCGGAGTCAGTGGCGGCTTTGAGGATGACGCTGAAGGTGGTGCCGTGTCCGGGAGCACTTTCGAGTTGGAGGCGTCCTCCCATTTCGGAAATCATCATCCGGGAAAGGACGAGGCCCAATCCGGTTCCTCCCGAGTCGCCCCGAGTGGTGAAGAAGGGTTCGAAGACCTTGTCCTGCAAGTCGACGGGGATTCCCTTGCCCGTGTCGGAAACCTCCACCGCGACCGTTCCCGGATCGTCCTCCGTGGGCCGAGCGACGACGACGGTCCGCAGGGTGAGCGTTCCCCCGTCGGGCATGGCAGCCAGGGCGTTGTTGCACAGATTGAAGAGCACTTCCTGGAGCGAGTAGGGATCGCCCTGTACGGCGGGAACCTTGCCGTACTTCGTTTCGATTCGGATCTTGTCGCCGTGGGCGGAGCCGAGCACCTGGAGCGTGGCCTCCACGGCCGTATTGACCTCGGTTCGCTGGAGCGTGATTCCGCGAGGCTGGGCGAAGGCCTGGACCCGCTTGGCGGTCCGTTCGATCCGTTCCAGGGCATCGGCCATCATTCGGATGTACTCGGCCAACTGGGGGTCTTCCCGCACACTTTCCCCGATGCGGTTCAGGCAGTTCTGCAACCCGTCCAGGGGGTTGGCGATCTGGTGGGCGATTCCCGCGACCAACTGTCCCATGCCGACCATCTTCTCGCGTTGGCGAAGTTCGCTGTGGGCCCGGTCCACGTAGCGGTGCATGGCGGTGGTCAAATAGACGGTCAACCAGAAGGTGCTCACGAGGGTGAGGAACATCCACATCAGGTAAACGCCGTCGAGCGTGTGGACCCCCGGCGGGTCGGTCGGCAGATGGATCGGAAACGAGGGCGTGCCCTGCCAATACTCGATCAGGAAGATGCCACCGGTCAGGAAACTGGCCATCCCCGCGACCACGTAGGGCATCCATCCGTGAAGGTACATGCTCCCAATGATCATGTGGAACACGAAGAAGAACAGGAATGGATTTCGTGTCGCGTCGGAGAAGTAAACCAGCAGGGCCAGGGCAATGAGATCGTGGGTAATCTGCTGAAAAATGAACCGGTCCACGTTGGCTTCGCCCGCGCCGTAGTCCCGCTGGCTGATCCAGAACCAGATATTGAAGCCGACCATGGCGACAGCCACCCCGCAAATGGGCAGCGGGTTGGGCAGCACTCCCAGGCCCCGCCAGGCGAACAGCGCAACGGCGAATACGGTCGCACACGCGATCCAGCGCAACGAAATCAGCCAGCGTGCACCCTCGGGCGGAAGTCTCATCGCGTTGTGTTGACTATGGGTCTCGAAAACGCCGGATACTGCGACATTTTCTCGGCAAACGACGGTTGGCTCCGCGCCAGGCAATCCCCCCGACACGGTCCACAATCTTTCTATGATAGTGAGAAGCAGTTTTCCGAACCACCCCCGAGCGGTGTCATTGACGCCCCACGGAAACGGCACGAAAATGTCAAAAGAGGGGCGGTATAACAACACAAGTGTCGTTGTTCGCTCCGCGAGCAAAACGCTGCCTCGATACTAAGAACCTATCCGAAAACCACAGACCAGGCCTCCCACGGGCGGAAACCGCCTGCATCGGCAACAGTTTTCGGATCGGCTCTAAAGAATGCAAAAATCCCTTTCACCGGGACTCCCGGGAGGTCGCCATGGCTACCAATCCCCTTCGCAATATCCCTTCGGTCAACGAGTTGCTGGAAAGCCCCACTCTCAAAGGGCTTGTGGACCGTCTCAACCACAACGCGGTCGTCGGGTCCGTTCGAGCGGTCCTCGACGAGGTGCGTCAAGAAGTCCAGACGGCGACGGCCGAGCGTTCGTTACCGAGCATGACGGAACTGGCCGATCGGATCGCCCGCCGGATCCTCGAGGGCGAGCCGTCGGCGCTCCGCCCGGTGATCAATGCCACGGGGGTGGTGCTCCCCGGGGGCCTCGGACGTGCCCCGCTCGCCGAGGAGGCCGTGACGGCCATGGCAGCCGTGGCGGGCGACTACGCCAACGTGGAAGTCGACCTGGCCACAGGCAAGCATCATCGCCGCGGACACGACGTGGAGGAATCGCTGCGTCACCTGACCGGCGCCGAGGCGGCCGCCGTTCTCAACAACACGGCCGGCGCCCTGACCACGGCCCTGGCGGCCTTGGCCAGCGGGCGGGAAGTTATCGTGTCGCGGGGCCAGATGGCCGAGATCGGCTGCAGCTTCCGGGTGCCCGACGTCATGGCGGCGGCGGGCGTCGTGCCACGAGAAATCGGCACCGTCAACAAGACCTACCCGTCCGACTACTCCGCGGCCATCAGCGATCGAACGGCCGCTCTCCTTCTGCTCCGACCAACCAATTTTCGGCTGACCGGCGCCGCGGGCGACGTCGACGTCCAGGACGTGATCGAGTTGGGACACCGCCACCGGATCCCGGTGATCCATTGCCTGGGCTACGGATCCCTGATCGATCCCGCTTTGATCGGCCTGCCGGACGAACCGCACGTTTCCGGCTGCGTTGCGGCGGGAACCGATCTCGCGTTGTTCAGTGGCGACAAGTTGGTGGGCGGCCCCCAATGCGGAATCATTGTGGGACGGCACCAACTGATCGACAAGGTTCAGAAACATCCCCTCGCCCGCGCCACCCGCGTTGCCGCTCCCACCCTGGCTGCCCTGGCTGCCACACTCGATCTGCATCACGACCCGCAGCGGGCCCTGCAACGAGTCCCACTCTTCCAACTGCTTACCGTCTCTGTAGACAACCTCAAGAATCGCGCTCATCGGCTGGCCCCCCAGATCCAGGCAACGCGATCCGTCCGTTCCGCCGAGATCCTTGAAAGTTCCACGTCGCTGGCCGGAGGCGCTGCCGAACCCCCAATTCCCACGGTCACGATCTCTCTCGAACCCGAGGGGCTGTCGGCCGAGCGGCTTGCAGGGCTGCTGCGTCACGGCGCCCTTCCGATCCTCGCTCGCGTCGATGGCAACCGCGTGATTCTCGATCTTCGCAGCGTGGCCCCCCGCCACGACGTGCGGCTGGTCGATGCCATCGAAGCCATCTCGCCCCAGCCGGCGGAAACGCCGGAGGAAGTGGGCGTCGAGGGTTAGGCAATTCTGCCTCAGCCCGGCTGCTTTAATCCAGCCCGGCTGCTGCCGTTGGGGTTGGAAGAAAGGTTGTAGCGACGTGGACCGGCAGATCCGCAGCCGGGCTTTTCAACTCCATGCCAATTGAAGACAAGAGCCGGGCTACGATTGGGACGGCAACAGACAACGCTCCCTCGCGCGAGGTGGGCAATTCAAGAGCCCGGCTACCCTGCTTCAGCCCGGCTGCTACCGTTGGCGTTGGAAGAAAGGTTGTAGCGACATGGACCGACAGATCCGCAGCCGGGCTTTTCAGCTCCATGCCAAATGAGGACAAGAGCCGGGCTAGCCCTGCAACCTCCACGATTTGGCTACCCGATGTGAAATGGGCAATTCAAGAGCCCGGCTATTCTGCTTCACAGTCCGCTCAGCCCAAAATCATGCTCGACCGCAGGGGCGCCCACGCGGATCTCCTGCCGGAGCCAGGCGTACTTGTTTGGGCCGATGATTTCTTCCGGTTGGGCAAAGTACTGCCGCATGACCGCCAGATCCCGCGGTCGAATCGGCTGATCGTCGGGGCGTTGGGCATTGCTCGAGATCATCAGAAGGTAGTAGTCGCCTTCGCGGGGAATCACGACGGCAGCGGTTCCATCCGCCTCGGCCCGAGAGAACGCCCCGCCAGACGCCTCCAGGGAAGAAACCGAGTTGCGCCTTCCGGAAGCGTTGCCGCCGCCTGGCTGCAAACCGGCGGTTGGCAAGGGCGAGCGAGGAATTCGCTTCTCAGGGAGCGCGATAAACACGGCCGATCGGTCCCCCGCCATCTCGCTGAATTCAGGATTCCAGAAAAGGCGAACCTCGAGCAGAACCTTCTCATTGGCAAAACCGTCGTCCGGCTCGATGGCGACCGAACTTGCGTCCTCCACCGGAACGGGCACACCGGGAGTAGCGTCCTGGCGTCCCAGATAGTAGCCGGAGCCAAAGGCCCCAAGGGCTACCACCAGGAGCAGGAGTGCCTGGGCGTAGATGGCCCACGGAAATGGCAAACGCCGGGAAACGGCAATCCCCCCGTCATCAACCTGCTTCGCTACGGGCGGGGGTGGCGGAGGAGGCGACACGGCCACCGGGGGAACCTCGGGCAGCAGAGAAATCTCGATCGTATCGGAGAGACTCACGTTGTCGGGAATCGGCGGAGGCTGAACAGGGAGAGGATCGATTTCCAGAAGGACCGAATCCTCGTCATCCGGCTCCTCTTGGTCTCCCTTGGCTTCCCGCTCTTCCGGAGCCGGCTCTTCCGTCAAAGCAGGCTCAGTTACCGGAGGCGACTGTTCAATCGCCGGCTCCTCAATCAGGCCACTTGGCTCCTCAACCGGGGGACCTTCCTCTTCCGGTTGCCCCGGCACGGCCTGCCGTAGCCCGCAGCGCGGACAGTCGATCTCCACCCCGGCCTTGCGACGGGCAATGCTCAGGTGTTGGCCACATTGGTCGCACTGGAATCGAATCGGCATCAGCCAGTCGCACTCGGGAGGGACAGGAAAGAAAGAGGCCTCTGTCTCCAGCCTAACCCGACCGCGTCAAAACGCCAACGGTTGGGAGGGGTTCCGGCAAGTCACGGCTGCGAGCGTCTCCGTTTTCTCTCAGTGGATCCACGAGGCAGCCAACTTCCGATCCCTCTCACTCACCGCGGTCTCGGGGGCCCTGGCGAGGGTCGCTTCCCAAAGAATTAATTGCCTGGACCAGGATCAGGCAGATGAGATCCAGGCTCCAGAGGATTCCGGCCGCCAGGGCGATCCAGCCCAGCACGGTCCCGCCCGCCGAATCTCCCATGGCACTGAGAAGTCTGCCCAGGCCAAAGAGGATGGAGATGGCCACCGGGAGCATAAGCGCCCCCACCAGGAGAAGGAGCACGACGGAAGCCGGCACGAGTCTCTGTCCCATTTTCAGCCTTCAGAAGAACACGGTGTTCCAAAATTGCCCAAATTGTGCGGCCCGCCGAGCAGGAAGGAGACCCCCAGGACGAGACCCCCTGAAGGGGTGCAAGGGCATTTCTTCGCTGTCGAATGCCCAATTTTGCCAATTGTTAGAATTTGCGTCAATGGCCCAGTTCTGCGGAGCCGCTGCAGGATCGAATAATCGTGACAAGCCGAACGCCCCAACCGAGGCCTGGCGGCCTCGTTTCGCAAGGTCGTACGATTCATTGACTTAGATGCAATCGGAGCGAGAATGGAAAGAAGCGGCCGGGCCAAGACGCCAAGTGGACCTAACCAGACTTCTTCAGAAGGCTGGGGCCGCTGTTCGGGCCCCGTCACCCCTTCTCGGGAGAACGCACCGTGCGAAGTCTGATTCTCCGTGCCGCCATAGCAGTCCTCTGGCTCTGCCTGATTCTGCCCCAACCAGCCCAGGCGGACCATGTGTTCCTCAAGGACGGCCGGATTCTGAACGGATCGATCACGCCGCTTAGCGGCATTTCGGAGCGACTGGTCATCGGCGACAGGAGCAGTGTGGTCCGTCAGGTTCTCATGATCGACGACAATCTCCGCCGAACGTTCATCAGCAAGCGTGATATCCAAGATACGCGAGCGGACGATGCGACAGAGGCCCCGGAGAAGTTCCAGCCCTGGCAGCACGTTCGCCAGAGTGGGCAGAAAATTACTAGCATGGGGCCCATCGTCCGCATCACCCCCTTCGACGAGTACGGGCGGCGAATCATCACGATCAACACGCCCAAGGGCCAGGTGAACCTGATTCAAGGCATCTCCGAACTGACGCCCACCTACGCAAAGGTGGAAGGAATCATCTCGGAGGCGAGCAACTTCGTTTCGGACATGCGGATCGCCACCACTTCCATTCCCTCCGAAACGCTCGACAAGATCCTCCGTCGCCAGATCGACGAGTCCGACCCCGAGCAGCGGAAGCGAATTGCCAGTTTCTACGTCCAGTCGGAACGCTACGAGGCGGCTTCGAAAGAACTGGAAGAGATCATCGCCCAATCCAAGGACGATTCCATCCGCGATCAGTTGGAACCGACCATGCGTTCCCTGAAGCAGTTGGCGTCGCGCCGTCTGCTGAAGGAGCTTGAGATGCGCCGTGCCGGCGGCCAGCACACCTTCGTTTTCTCGAAGCTGAACACTTTCCCGGACGACGGTGTGGCCGGCGAGATCCTCCAACAGGTGATCGAAATGAAAGGCGAGTTCAACAAGCAGCTCGGAGCGCGAGAACTTGTCCTCAAGAAAGTGGACGAACTGCTGGCAAAAGTGGAAGTCGAGACCGATCGCCAGAAAGCGAGCGTCGTCCGCAACGAGATGCAGAACCAGTTGAATCTGAACACACTGGATCGGATGACCTCCTTTTTGCTGTTGGCCGACGACGACAAGCTGGTGCCCCAGGAGCGGCTGGCCCTGGCCGTCAGCGGATGGCTTGTGGGAAGCGACCAGGCAATCGCCAAGTTGCCCGTGGCGCTTTCCATGCTCCAGGTTCGAGGCCTGGTTCGTGAGTACCTGACGGCTCCCGACGCCCTGAATCGGTCGCGGATTCTCGAGGAAATCCGTTCCCAGGAAGCAGGAACACCGCTCTACGTGACAAAGCTCATCCGCCAGATGCTTCCCCTGATCGAACTCCCCGAAACCCAACCCGACAAGCCGGGTTACTTCGAGCTCAGCGTGGAGGGGACGGAAGGAGTTCCCATCACCTACTGGGTCCAGGTGCCCCCGGAATACGATCCCTTGCGGCGTTACCCGGCAATCGTGACACTCAACGGGATGGGCACCACCCCTCAACAGCAAATCGATTGGTGGGCCGGTTCATGGCAGGAAGGTGGTTGGCGAGCCGGCCAGGCTTCACGCTACGGCTATATCGTGATCGCGCCCAAGTGGAGTTCCGAGCACCAGGTTCGCTATGAGTTCTCAGCGAGGGAGTACTGGGCGGTCTATCTTTCCCTTCGGGATGCTCTTCGTCGGTTCTCCATCGATACAGACCGCGTCTTTCTCTCGGGACATTCCATGGGAGGGGACGCAGCCTGGGACATCGGCCTGGCCCATCCCGATCTCTGGGCCGGCGTGATTCCCATCGTTGCTCGGAGCGACGCCTACAACACGTATTACTGGGAAAATGCCAAACTGCTGCCCATGTACATCGTTTCGGGCGAATTGGACGGCGACAAGATGCTCCAGAACGCTCGCGACCTGGATCGCTGGCTCACTCGGGGCTACCCCGTCACGGTGGTCGAATATCGCGGCCGGGGTCACGAGAGCTTCTCGGACGAGATCCAACGCCTCTTCGACTGGATGGGACGCTACAAGCGGGATTTCTATCCCAAGGACTTTGTCACGAAATCGCTGCGCCCCTGGGACAATTACTTCTGGTGGGTCGAACTGGCCGACATGCCGCCCAACAGCATGGTCTATCCGTCCGACTGGCCGCAGAAAGGAACGCGCTGCGTGGAAACAAAGGCGCGGGTCACCAATGCAAACGCCATCTACGTCACCAGCGGGGCCAAGCGTGTCACCGTCTGGCTCACGCCGGAAATGATCGACTTCGACAAGCAGGCGACCATCACCATCAACGGGCAGCGAGCGAGAACGTCCGGTTCCAGCGAAGCCGGAGGAGGCAGCCCTTCCGAAACCCGCAATCGCGGAGCGCGACTCCGCTTCGTCGAGCCCGATCTTGAAACGCTCCTGGAGGACGTTCGTGCACGCGGAGACCGGCTCCATCCGTTCTGGGTGAAGGTGGAAGGCTGAGAAATCCAAAATCCGAATTTCGAAATCCGAAACAAATTCGAAGTGGGAATGTTCGAAACGGGTTTGGCTTGGAAACCGCTAATAGTCGCTTAACAGCCCGTTGAACAAGTAGGTCACCGCTCGCCGAGCGGGACCTTGAATTGGAATATCATTTGCCAATTCAGAAACCGTGCGTGTGCCACTGCTCGCCCACTCGCCGCAGAATACGTGAATCTCAAAGTGATGCGATCCCGGCGGGTGGACAAGCAGTGCCCAGCGCGGCCGCATCTCCAGGAATCACACAAGTTCATTTAGCTTGATCCTCGCGGCCTCACGGATTCCAAACTCTTATTCCACCACCACAAACCGCGCCGATTGGGCCGGAATCTTGAGCGGAACCCCCTGCCCTTCCGCGATGTTTCCCATCCCCTTTACCACGCCGGTTTCCGGATTCCACAAAGCAACTTCGCCTGCCGCCGGCAACGTCAGTTGGCCCTCGGCGTCTGCGTTGCTCGGATTGGCCAGCAGCAGAATCTCGCGCCCCTGTTCCTGACGCCTCAGAAGCCGCACGCCGCGGGGACCGTTCCAGGTCACCTCGGGCGGCACAAGCTCGTTGAGGGAGGCGGCCAAGACATCAGGCCGGTCCGTATCGGTCAAGTGGATCGCGCTCTTGGGAAATTCAGCAAGCAGTTGCTCCACGTCGCGCGTTACTTGGGGGTCTTCGCCGCGATCCGGTGTTTGGCGGGGAAGGGAGCCCGCCAGCGCCACGATTCCGCCCGATTTCAGCAAGGAGCGGATCTTCTCCAGCGTATCGCGCCCGATCATTCGCACTTCAGGCAGAACAAGGATGCGGAATCGTTCGTCCGCCAGAACAAGGCAGCTCCCTTCCACCTTCGCGTCGCTTAGCAGCTGCTCGCTCAAACAGTCGAAATCCCGCTGATGGCTCAACAGCGCATGGCACGTATTGCGAAAGACGCGGTCGACGGCCAGCGGCTCCTCGTTGCAGGCGAAGTAGCCCTGGTAGCGGCCCTTGTCGGGCGGCGTGTAGGAGGCCCAAACCGACGCTTCGGGAACGAGGACGGCCACGTCGGCCACATGCCGCCCGCGCCGAGCCATCACGCCCAGCCGACCCACGAAATCGCTGAACCGGGCGTAGTCCTCGGCCGAGATGCCCTGCTGGATCGAGTAGGTGGTCATGTGGGTGACTCCGCCGGAGAACTGCCAGGCCGCAATACCAAGGAGGTCTCGCAGCGGAGGTTTGCGACTCACGGCGAAGCTCTCCGTGAACACGCCGCGCTTGCCCGTCAGGTGAGCCACGGACGAAGCCATCTTGCAGGAGAAATCCTCGGGCACCGGGAACCGGCCGTGCTCCCAACCGGCCATCGTCTTGTAGGGCGAGGTTCCGAGCAGGTCCACGCCGGGCATGTCCATTCGGGCCCAGTTCTTCATCATGCTGCCGCTGAACATGACGTGAAACAACAGCGATTCTTCCAGCAGCATGTGCCCCGTCGAAAGCACGCCGTGCTCGTGGCACCAGTCCTCGATCTGGCCAAAGTAGTTCTCGGCGACCAGGTCGCTTTGCACGTCGTAGAAGTCGTAGCGGTACTTGCTCGTCTTCGGGCCGACCTTGTGGAATAGGGCGGGAAGGACGGACGTCAATGAATAGCCCTTCTTCTCGGAAAAGGCCGTGGGCAACTCATCGCACCACTGGATCATGGCCACGCAATGGGGCTTCCCACCGCTCCAGTGCTCGGCGCTGCCGAACTGGGGCTCGTCGGTGAAGAAGGCGTCGATGTCGGCCAACTGGGGCCCCAACTCGGTCGCGTAGCGAGCGTGGGTCAACTCGATGAACCGCGTCACGGCTCGGCGATCCAGGATATTGACGTTTCGCCGGGGAATGTTGTGGCGGCGCCACGTGTCGGGCTGGAACTGCTCGAACAGGCAGACCGACCACAGACCATCCGCCGGAGCCGTCCATGAGAACTTGCCGCCCCGGGCCTGGGCCGTCAGGTCCACCGAGCGTTCCAGATCCAACGTGTCGTCGCGCTGCGGAAGCGCGTAGCACGCTACGACAGGCCCCAACTCGGGCGCAATCTCAACGGTCGCGCCCGCGGCGGCAGGAGTTGTGCGGCAGCCGACCACTCCCACCTGATATTCGCCGTGCCCCTCCAGGACCCGCCCCCCGGCGCTGGCGCTGGGGTAGCCGAGTTCGTCGTAAATCCACACGCACCGCCCGTCCTTCTTAATCCCCGCCACGACATCGCGAAACTTCTCGAATCGGGCCGGATCGTTCAGGTACGTGGGATTGTCCCAGGGCTCGTCACCGACGTCCTTGGACCCCGGCGTGACCCCCGCGTCGATCACGACGCCGCCCGCGTGCCGCTCGGCGAGCCAAGGAAGCGTGCCGCCATGCGACAACGGCGCCGAATGCATGATCGGCAGAGGCCGGAACCGGGCCGGTGGCGATTGAAAGGCGTCGCGCAGGTCGTCTGGCGTCTGGGCAACCAGCAGTGACTGAGCGAGCGAAACAAGAAACAGCGAAAACAGGCCGGGCGAGAGGTGCTTGGTCATGGGGGTGGGATCGGAAGGCGGGATCGAGGAAGCGTCCGTGGAACACAATCGAAACGGACGGTGTGTGGAAATTGGTTATAGCGGTTTGCGTGCGGGAATCAAGCGATCGTGAGTGAGGGTCCATCCAATTCACTAAATGACCTTGCACGATTCCAGGAGATCGTGTGCCACTGCTTGGCCAACACGCCGCATCAAGCCATTCCCCAATTCCTAATCGCGACGCGGCACGAGTCCCGATGGGACGTCCCTAAGCAAGCCCAGGGTGGAGCGATGTGAGCCCCGCGAACCATCGCGCAACCCTGGGTCAGGAAGCTTGGAGCGACAGACGATTCGCGAGCGGCCCGGGAAAACGGCGTTTCGTTTCTGGCAGGAGGGGCCGGGCTATGACCGCAACCTTCAAACGGAGGCGGCCGTTCGTGCCTCCATCGACTGTATCCGCATGAACCCTGTCCGGCTTGTTTGTCGCTTCAACGACGGATAGGATACTACCCGGGTGGTTCGAAGGCACTGGCGAGGCGTCAATGGTACCGGATTGATGTGAAGTGGCGCGTCTTGGGGGCAAGCAAATGGAAGGCGTTTTGGCAGAGACGGCGGCGTTGACAGTGCCACCCGCCTGCATAGTGCCTCCTCCTGCTCCTATCGTGACAAGCCCCCCAGTTGTCATCGTCCCTCCAACCTCAAATCGCGACGAGAACTAGTGTCCTGAGTTAGAAATTCGCCAGCTAACCTTTTCTTGTTTTGGCTCGGGTGTTAAACTGCCGTGCAACACAAACAAGGAGGTGCTGCATGGCGGGCGGAAGACCTAAAGAACCGTTGATTCTGACGGATGAAGAACGAGACCAACTTGAGCGATGGGCTCGACGGCCGAAGACGTCGCAGCGTTTGGCGCAGAGGTCGAAGATTGTGTTGGCGTGTGCCGAAGGCGAGGACAACTCCGTGGTAGCCGAGACGTTGGATGTGTCCAAGGCAACGGTCGGCAAATGGAGAAAGCGATTCCTCGCCAGGCGACTTGACGGCCTGGTCGATGAACCTCGCCCTGGTACTCCGCGAACCATAACCGATGCCGATGTTGAGCGAGTCGTCACGAAGACCCTGGAGACCAAGCCAAAGAACGCAACACATTGGAGCACGCGAAGCATGGCCGAGGCCACCGGCATGAGCCAAACCGCGATCGTTCGCATCTGGCATGCCTTTGGGCTGCAACCACACCGCACCAAGACGTTCAAACTTTCCGAAGACCCGTTGTTCATTGAGAAAGTTCGCGATGTCGTTGGCTTGTACATGAATCCGCCGGAGCACGCGATCGTGTTGAGTATCGACGAAAAGAGCCAAGTGCAGGCGTTGGATCGAACTCAACCGCTGCTGCCGATGGAACCGTGGCAGGTGGAACGGCACACGCACGACTACGCGCGTCACGGCACCACGTCGTTGTTCGCCGCCTTGAACTGCCGGACCGGCGAAGTGATCGGCCGTTGTCATCAGCGCCATCGGCATCAGGAGTTCCTGAGCTTTCTCAAACACGTCGACCAGACGATCGAGAAAGGCCCCAATACGGAAGTTCATCTGGTCATGGACAACTACGCTACCCACAAGACACCGGCCGTTCGACGTTGGCTTACCAAGCACCCGGAATACCATGTCCACTTCACTCCCACCAGCGCATCGTGGTTGAATCAGGTGGAGAGGTTCTTCGCCGCGATCACCGAGAAGTGCATCCGTCGCAGTGCCTACCGCAGCGTGATCGCACTGAAGAAGGCAATTATGAACTATCTTCACGAACACAACAAAAACCCTAAGCCTTTCGTCTGGGTTGCCAGTGCCGACCTGATCCTCGAACGCGTAAAGAACGTATGTGCACGAATTTCTAACTCAGGACACTAGGCTATCATTGCAAACGCATAGTAGTCATACTCAGGCACATGCCGATCTCGGCGCGTGCCTTTCGGACGCGGACAGGTCGCAAGTGATACCGGGACTCGCAGAAAAGGACTGGTCCAATGGACAGCAGTATTCGTATGGTCGTGCTTGCGTGGGCATTCCTTCTTGCGTCGTGTATACAGGAAAGAACAATGGCAGACGAAACAGCGTTGCCCTACCTGATCGACTCATGGATACAGGCAACTGAAGGAGACCTCCTTCGATTCGAGAAGCATGTCAAGATGACGCTGCCCACCAGCTATCGGTCATTTATCGTGAAAAGGAATGGAGGGTACTTCGCCTATTCCGCAGACTATCCCCCAGCACGTGATACCCCTTGTGGTGGTGGAATTGATGCGTTCTTTTCGTACAACTGCCCAAAGGAGCTCTCGCATTGCGACGTCTACGAAGAGTGGCGTCTGCACAAAGGACGCATTCCTCGCGATACGGTTCCTATCGCCAACGCCCCCGGCGGCCTCGTGTTGATCAATACGCGAAACGGGCACGTTCTGTTTTGGGAACGTGACCGGGAAATGTGGTCTCCCCCCGAGGAGAACCAATTGTTCCTCGCAAGCGACTTTTCGACTTACCTTAAGGGGCTCTGCGTGCCCGACTTGGCAGAGCGGCGTCGTGACTCCTGGGACAACAAGGAGCCATTCATCTCGATCATTTCGCATGACGTGAAAGGCTGGGAAGGTTGGCTGGAGAAGACGCGGCTCGACGAATTGACGACGGCCGTGAAACTCAAGCTGTTCCAATACGCAAGTGGCGCCGGGAACATCGCCGTTGTGCGCGACTTGCTGCAGCAGGGCACCATCGACCCCCGTTCGCCCGAAACGTGCCGCATCGCAGATGAGGCGGGAGGCGAGATTGTTGTCATGCTCCTCAAGGCCGGATCGCTGCCAGGCGACTTCAAGAAGAACGAGCCTGATCTGCAGGGCACCACCATCGCGTATCTTCGCGCGTGGGAAAAGGGACATTTCCGATCCGGGAACACATTCTCGCAAGATCGGAAGGGTAGCACTGGCCAACCGGAGTGAGTACACTAACTACAGGGCAACCTCAACTGCTGGCCCGACGGGCGGGTGTGATTTCCAGACAGTATACGTTTTTTGCCGAGGTTGCCGGGGACAGGATACGTAATACGTATTGTTTGACGCGAGTGGCATAACCGCGCCACCGACACCTTCTGGATCTACGACGGCAACCAGGCCGTCCTCCAGTTCGACGGCGACACGGCCGCCGACCTTTCCCACCGCTACCTCTGGGGCGACGCCGTCGACCAGTTGCTCGCCGACGAAACGGTCGACGACGGCGGGGCCGAAGACGTCCTCTGGCCCCTCACCGACTGGCAAGGCACCGTCCGCGACCTGGCCACCTACGACACCTCGACCGACACCACATCCATCGCCAACCACAAAGTCTACGACGCCTACGGCAACGTCTACGACGAGACCAACTCCGCCACCGACACCCTCTTCGGCTACACCGGCCGAATGTGGGACGACGACACGGCCCTCCAAAACAACCTCAACCGCTGGTACGACCCTGCCACCGCCCGCTGGCTCTCCGAAGACCCCATCGGGTTTGCCGCCGGGGACCCGAATTTGTATCGGTATGTGGGGAACTCGCCGGCCGGGGCGGTGGATCCGAGCGGGTTGGAGGATACCTACGGCCCGTTCACTCAGCGATATCCACGTTCTGGAAGCGGCTCTTCTGTTCTGCCCCCGACCTTGAGCGAACTTCGCGGCGAGGGAAGGACAGTGGGGTATCGTGACGCAAGAGCAGGCATGCTCAGCGGCAGGACCGACCCGAGCGTCATTCAAGCTTTCAACGAGAATCAGAAGGAGGGTAGCGATGCGGGCTCGAGCGCAACGCCGCTGGTCATCCGCGCCGAAATGAAATCGGCATTGGAAGCATACATGGACGATGCCACGGGAAGTGCCAGCACCGACGAACAACTTCGGGTTCATCGCTGGAAGTTCTATGTTTGGCTCTATACCGGCGACGGTTGCGCTTCCGACGATGCGTTCAAGGCCGCCTGTGAAGCGGCCGGGAAATCCTACGCGGAAAACTTCGCACGCGACTTGATCCGCGCGGGTGCGTGCGCAGACCAAGTGACCCCCCTATTCGACGTGACCGACACCGTCCTGACGGGGATTGAGGAAGGCAAGCCGGTCGTCGAGGTGTCCATCGAGGTCGTCATCGCCCTTGCTCCCGGCCAGAACCCCAGAACATGCACGAAGGTGGTTGAGGAGGGAAAGGACGTTGTCAGGGCGGCCGAAAAAGTCCAAAATAAGGCGGAGGTGCTTGTCGACGCGGCACGCTCCAAGGTTCCAAAGAAAACTCGGTGGCAATACATCACCGAATGGCACGACAAACGAGCAACTGAGTTGTTCGGAAAAGGGAAAGGTCGCTCGATTGGAAAACGGGACTACGACAAGACCTACAAAGGGAAGGACATTGAGTTCAAATCCGACAACTTTAGCAAGGGACCACGGAAACAAGATGAACTCGATCGGATGACAACACAAATCGAAAAGGATATCAAGAACAAGAAGGCTGGTACTGCCAATCCACACTGGCATTTTGACCACGACCCAACGCAAGCCGCTGAAATGGCCCCTCTCATCAAGAAGCTTAAAGAGGGAGGCATTCCGTGGACCTGGGGAAAAACAACTCCATTCTAGCTAAGGTGTAATCAGATACAATGGCAAGCTTTGCTGACAATGTGTTCGACGTGTTTTCGCAATTATGTGAGAATCACTGTTTTGTTCCAGCCAAAGCGGCATCGGGAAAGGACTTCGCTTCGTTTGTCAGGAAGGTGAGCCCTGAATGTTACGTCTATGTCTTCGTTCATGATGGACGGCGAGGAGACGGTGAGTTGGCGGTTTCTGTCTGGGTTGCGCCGCCGCACGCACCGGACGACGGCTTAGATAAACTGAATGTGGGCTACAAAGTTCAAATCGCAAGTGCATACGATGTTGGCGACGATTTTTTTGAGTGTTGTAAAGAACGCATCGTCAATTTGCTACCAGCACTTGGTGCGCTGTCGCAGGTCGTACAAGAGGAGGTGTCGCACCAGAGATTTCGTTCACAACGATGGGCAGCCTACAAGAGTGAGCGGCAAGCATTCGATTCGCTGAAGGCAATGGCAACCGATCGAGCAGACGCTGCTTGTGCAATGGCGGTTTCCTGTGCGCGAGAAGTAGCTCAAGATGGCAATTCGTTTGGTAGCCTAGAGAAAGCTTGTGTTGCTGCGGCAAAATCTCTCCTTGACCACAATGCTCTCCCAGCAGAGGCTACCGCATTCTATGACGGAGATGCCGATTTCATTGCCTCTTGCGTTGCAGGCCATTTGTACGTCGATGCGCTGGTAGGATCTCTATGACAATTCCAGGGACAGATTCGGATTCGGGGTCGACTCTTGAGAAATCCGGGGACAGTATAAGCTCCGGAGCTCCGGGGACAGTATACATATTCCTTGCCACGAGTAGGGTGGGCGGGTGGCCCTGCTTGCCTGCGATAAGCAACCGCCGTCTGGACGCGTGGCCCTGATCGCCGGCAAAGAGCAACCGCTGTGTGCCACTTGCTTGCTTGTCAAGCAGTGCTGCGTCATCAGCGACGTGGACCCATCCGAACACGCGTTGACGGAACGCGCGGCAGAGCTTGTTGAGGGAACCACTGTCAACAAGTAGACAGCCGGAATCCGGGGAATCCGGGCTTGCCGCGAGTAGGGTACTCTTATACGAGCGCCGGTCGCCGCCCGGCATGCACTCAAGCATAATCGCGCCCCCACCGACACCTTCTGGATCTACGACGGCGACCAGGCCGTCTTGGAGTTCGACGGCGACACGGCCGCCGACCTTTCCCACCGCTACCTCTGGGGCGACGCCGTCGACCAACTGCTCGCCGACGAGACGGTCGACGACGGCGGCGCCGAGGACGTCCTCTGGACACTCACCGACTGGCAAGGCACCGTCCGCGACCTGGCCACCTACGACACCTCCACCGACACGACCACCATCGCCAACCACAAAGTCTACGACGCCTACGGCAACGTCTACAGCGAGACCGACGACACCGTCGACACCCTCTTCGGCTACACCGCCCGCCTCTGGGACGACGACATCGACTTGCAGTGGAACCTAAACCGCTGGTACGACCCCGCCACCAGCCGCTGGGTTTCCGAAGACCCCATTGGTTTCGCGGCCGGGGACCCGAATTTGTATCGGTATGTGGGGAACTCGCCAGGTATGGGGGTGGATCCGAGCGGGCTGGAGGAGACGTGGCACGAGCAGGTCCGGACGATTGTCGGCCTCATGGACCCGAACGTCGGCACATGGTTTGACAGTTATGTAGGCGATTCGAGACGTTTTCAACTTCGCCGAATGTCGGCAGAGTACTTTCGTTGGTCAAAGGACACAGTGCAACGAAGTGACACAGGTGCGCTCGGGACATTCGTGTTTGAAGATACGGTGTCTCCCACTGAGGCAGCGGAGTTCGTCGTTGAACAATTCCACTCCGGACTTGATTTCTCGTCAGCCTACTGGATGGCTCGCGTTACGAATGCGACGCTTTTCGGGAATGCGTCTCACGTATCTTCCAGGGCGCAGCGGGAGCAGGAGATCGCGCGATACAATGACGCTCTTCCCTACGTCAAGACCATTGCTCACCTTTATGTGGAAGGCGTTCTGTCCTTCAACCCCGGGGCTGACTGCGCTGTCACTATCTCGGACATAGCAGAAAACGGTTTCCAATGGTATCACGCTCTTTCCGCGCTGCCATATGTGCCTGCGGCAGTGCGAGGTGCGGGTGATGCTCTCCTTAGCCTGTCAGGAAAGTCCTTCGCCGTCTCTTACGAACTTGCAGAACGTTTCAGCAAACTCCCCCGTCAAGTGCAGGAACGAATTGCACGGCTAGTTGGGCAGGCCGATAACGCTGAGGCGGCGAGTTGGTTGCTGCGTCGCGAGGTACTGTACTCGGGCGCAGAGAGAATGGGACGCCTCCTCGACGAGAGCGAACTAAGGAAGATCTTCCAAGAGATTCCGGATATTTCAAGAGAGTGTGGCGAAGAAGCTGCGTTTCACATTGTCCGGAAAGACGGAAGACTCGTCCCTGAGATTCTCGTTCCGCCACAAGGTATTACGGATGTCGAACTTGCGGAGGAACTAATTCGTTTCTGTTGATGATGCCCGTCGGCGGCCGGGATGGTGTACGGCTGGCGGGTCGGTTGGGTTGAGGTATTCGGTCTCTTGCATGAAGTAGTGCTTGCCGAGGCTGAGGGCGCATATCTTGCCTTGCATTCACGGCTGAAATCAGGGTGTTGTAACCACGACGTCGTCAGCCTCCCGGAGTTTTCGCCAGAATGGTCAAGTTGTGGCAGAACACGGCGCTGCCGACGGCCGAGACGAAGTTCTTAAAACCGCGAAAACAGCAACGAGCCAAACGAAATGCTCGTTTTAAGCACGAAATGCTCCCCTCAATTCCCGCTCGCCATTGCTGCCACACGCTCATCATCGATTGGCCAAAGTCTTGTGTCCGTCGCGGTACGCCCAGGTACTCGACCTGTTCCTCCAACTCCTCGTAGGTCTCTTCGTCCGGGCAGAAGCCTTTGTCGGCGGCCACCGATTCGGGCCGTCGACCAAAACGCTCTTCGTGGCGTTCCAGTACTAACGGCAGGAGCCTGTCGTCCGTACAATTCTTCTCCAGCACGACGTAGTCGGTGATGAACTTCTCTTTCGACTGGGTGAGCAGGACCTTGTGACCGAACTCGACCGGCTTGCCTCGCCGGCCACGCTTGATCAACTCCGTATGGGCCTCAAAGATGCTGAAGACCTTGTCGCCGTTCGGCACTTTCTCCTTGTCGAAGACGCGGCGGCGTGCTACTCGGGCCACCTGACGCATCACGGGCAAACGGTCAGCCAGCTTTTGGCCAATCGCAGCCAGTGCGACAGATGTCGACCGCGCCGCCCAGGCGACGAATTGTTCCGCGTTTTCCAGGATATTCTCGACCCGAACGATCATGGTTTTCATGTCTTGCTGCACCTTGCGAAGCCGCTTCTTGCTCGTGCTCTTCGAGTAACGGCTAACATCCAAGTACAGCTTCTTGACCTTCTTCGGGTGGAATCGCCAGGGGCAACTCAAAGGATTGAGGTCACGGCCGGCCGCCATCTCGCGCGTGGCCACGCGGTACACGTCCCACAAAAGGCTCGCATCCGTCGGCCAGTGGATGTTGCACTCGGTGACTGTCGTATCGGTCCGCACATGGTCGAGCGAAACCGACTCCTCGGCACAAGCGTTCAGGGCCAGAACATGGTTGATTCGTTCCCACGTTTCAGACTGGATCGCACCGAACGCCCTGTTCAGCAGCGTGAAGTTGATGGTCGGTTTCTTCAGCAGGCGGCAGAACCGTTGCAGCGTTTCGCTTTCGGCGATCCGAATCGACGCCTGCCGGTAGTCGAGCCCTTCTCGCTGCATGACCAAAACCGCCCGAAACAGGTTCTCGCTGGTGAAGATCGGCTTGCGGCCTCGCGTCGACGTGGCCTGGCTGAGTTGTTCCAGATCGCCATGGACCAGATCAAGGATCACCGGGTGACTGTCCAAAATCTCGCTGAGCATCTTGTATTCGCTACGATAATCGCGTACCGTTTGGTTATCCGCCTTCTCGATGCCCCACCCAAAATCGAGAATGGCTTCGGCTTTTGCACGCATCGTTGTTCTCCTTGATTGGTTGTGCTTTCAATAGGATAACGATGCGTTTTTTCTTGCCTACCCCAACCTTCTCTCACCTGCAAAAACACCCCTTTCTCGATTTGAGAAACAGAAACTAATTCACATGTCCCAAGCAAACATTGTTGGACATGAGCGGTTTTTGCGTATCCAGGGCGCAACCAAGACGATAAACTACTTGGAGAGCAAGGGAGAGACGCTTCTTATCAAGACCCTCAAAGCGATTAGGTCAAGTACCGATCGCATGGAGATTGTCAACGATGCCGTCAAGTATGTTGAGTTTGAGTTACAAGCGAAGCGAGCTATGCTCATGGATCCTGTACTCAAGCACACAAATGCGAACGACTGGGCTGTGATTGGGAAACAGCTCAGCGACTATGTTGACTACCATAATCGGCAGCTAAAACGTCTCCATCGGGTCCGTTCTGCAATAAGATAGGAGTTTGTGATGCAAAGGAAACACGTCGACTTGGATGCCCTATTCGACCCAGCAAGGGGATTCGGGGACATTTTTCACCCGGAAGCCGGAGTCGAATACCCGGTGGCATTCGTGATTGCCGTTGAACCCTTTAAACCGAATCTGGTCAAAATCACGTATCTAGGCCACACGCTAGGGGATCGCCAAGTCTTCTTCAACGCCCAAGAGTCTCAAGAATGTGAGCTTCGCCCGCTACAGCAAGGATTCACGGTGACGGTGCTCGGATATCCTGGATCCGGTCCGGTCGGCAGGAGGACTGTAATCATGCCCGTGGCGTCCGCGAACGCCTTGCTTCATCGATTCGTGTTGCCGCCTGACGAAGAAGTGGGCTGCGAAGACATCGAAGTCGCGTTTGCCTTTGCGGAGCTTTCGGATGAAGATCGTTGTCGTGGAAGTGCGGAGGGCGGGCACGCAGATTCCGACTTCGCGAAATTCGCTTCCGGGCGTTATTACCCGATCAGAATTGAGGCGGATTTTGGTACAGCCTTTGGCGTCTTGAGCATAGATCGGGTTCACGAAGGCCCACCCGAACGGGGAAGACTTGCCTTTGTTCACAGGACGAATGCGAATGTTCGCGCCGCGACGACCTTTCGGCTCTTCCAGCCTGAAGGCCAAATCGGCGTGGCAACACGTATGCCTTGAGGTCCTTCTGGATCTACGACGGCGACCAGGCCGTCCTCCAGTTCGACGGCGACACGGCCGCCGACCTTTCCCACCGCTACCTCTGGGGCGACGCCGTCGACCAGTTGCTCGCCGACGAAACGGTCGACGACGGCGGCGCCGAAGACGTCCTCTGGACCCTCACCGACTGGCAAGGCACCGTCCGCGACCTCGCCACCTACGACACGTCGACCGACACGACCACCATCGCCAACCACAAAGTCTACGACGCCTATGGCAACGTCTACAGCGAGACCAACTCCGCCACCGACACCCTCTTCGGCTACACCGGCCGCCTCTGGGACGACGACATCGACTTGCAGTGGAACCTCAACCGCTGGTACGACCCCGCCACCAGCCGCTGGCTCTCGGAAGACCCCATCGGGTTTGCGGCCGGGGATCCGAACTTGTATCGATACGTGGGGAACTCGCCGGCCGGGGCGGTGGATCCGAGCGGGTTGGAGGATACCTACGGCCCGTTCACTCAGCGATATCCACGTTCTGGAAGCGGCTCTTCTGTTCTGCCCCCGACCTTGAGCGAACTTCGCGGCGAGGGAAGGACAGTGGGGTATCGTGACGCAAGAGCAGGCATGCTCAGCGGCAGGACCGATCCGAGCGTCATTCAAGCTTTCAACGAGAACCAGAAGGAGGGCAGCACCGCGGGCTTGAGCGCCACGCCGACACAAGAGCTTGTTGCAGAAAACGAGATGCGTCGCCTGTTGCGCGAGGCAAGAGAGGAGATGCTGTCTTCGCGTGACTTCTGGACAATAGACATCTGTGATGTCCAGACGCAAGCAATGGCCTTTCTGCAGGTAGGCGGTGGCTTTATCGAAACGCTGGTGGGCGTTAGCCTTGCGACCGGAGGTGGTCTCTCGGAAGGCGGGTCATTGGGGACAACAACGCCCGTAAGTGTTCCGGCCATGATGCTAGGCACAGCCCTGGCCACGCACGGCGTGGCGATCATGGCAGCGGGCCTGGAGTACGGACGCACGGGGATACCTCAACGCCCAATCACATCGCAAGCGTTGGATCTACTGACCTGCAATGAATCCCACACAGACTGGATGCTCTTCTACGCCGAGGTGCTGGCAGGGGGCCAGGTGTACGTCCAAACAGCGAGGATGCGAGCCCTCAGCGCAGAGGGTATAATTGGGGATTGTTGTCCATGCATTGAGGGAGTTCTCGGGGACGAAACATTTTTCGGGCGAGTATTGACACCGGCCGTTGATGACTTGTCATCCGGCGTCGTTAAAACATTCACAGACGGAAGAGTAACGCCTTCCGTGACACAGGGCGAAATTACTTTGTATCGTGTATGGGGAGAGGAAGGAGGTCGAGTTGGTTCCTATCTTACAAGAACGAGACCGACATCTGCGACACAGGCTCTGAATGATCTGGCTCTCGATCCACAATGGGGAAATAGCAGGACCTTTGTTACAGAAGTGCGAGTGCCACCGGGGACTCCAATTTACGAGGGAACGGCAGCGGCAGTAGGTGCTCTTCGTGGTGGAGGCAATCAGGTATATATTCCACGGGGGTGGCTGAGTGACGAGATGTTTCACATCACCCAGCCATTGCCTCGCTGATACGTTTTGGAGCAATACACATGCGAGAACAGTTGACAAGAATCCGTGATGGGCTCATCGCTAATGACGCAGAATACTGCGGAGATCCACCTGCCTGGGTCAGGCAGAAGCTCGTTGCCAATATCGATGCGCTAATGAGTGATCTGGACCACACAAATGAACATCAGCAAATCCAGAGTTTTGCCTTGGGAGCAATTCGGTTTGTGGCCGATCAGGCTGGGAGTGAGTGTGACATTCTGGTGACACGTCTTTCAGAACTAGTCGATTGATCAGTTTCCGGGCAGTTTCCGGGGACAGCATCAATCCTGTTCGGCACGGTTGTTGCTCGCGAGGCAAGCTACTTGGAGTGTGGCGAAGGGCGGGGTGCCAATGTGCGGGAGGACAGAATCGTCGCATGGCGAAGGGTCCCGCTGCGGTTGAGGTTCGCGCAGCATAAAGGGCCACGCGTCGAGAAGGGACGACCGGGAATCAGGCGGCGTGGGGTTGTAGTTTCGCGACGTGTGCGAGCAATTCCTCTTCGTCGGCAAGGCCTGTGAAGTAGAAACAGATCATCTCGTATGTGCGGAGCGTCGGCTTGCGGCCGGACCACAGGCTAATCAGCATGCAGGCGATGATCGCCATGTAGGTCTGAATCTCGATGCCCACGGGGTCTTGGCTCAGCAAATGACGGCAGCCGAGGACATGCTTGAAGAAGCGAAAGAAGATCTCAACCGTCCAGCGATGCCGGTAGATGTCAGCGATGATCTCGGCCGGTACGTCGAGCAGGTTCGTGGCGACTCGCAGAATGCCGTCGCTCGATGGCCCGGTTTTCCCGCCGGCTCGCTTGCCACGCTGCGTGTGTGGTGTGGTCTTGATGTGGATCAGTCGAGTTGGATGATCGGGCTGCTTCTCCGGTGCGAGCGAGATGCCCATTTGAACAAGACCGTCGAAAAGCACATCGGCCTCTTGGGCTTCCGCCGAAAGCGGACGCTCTTCAAGCACCTCGTAGACGCTGTTGTCCGCAACCCGGCAGACGTAGCTGCTTTCGATCGCATGAATGTCGTTGAACAGCAAAAACTCCACGTATCCGCGATCCATGACGTAGCAATGGTCCGGCTGCAGGGCCTTTCGTAACACGCATCTCTCAGCTGCCTTGCCACTGCTGAGCCCGCCGGTCACGTCGATTCGTCGCGGCACGTGGTGGTCAATGTCGAAGTGTGTGTGGAGACGCCATGCCGACTTCGCGTCGCCATGACAGTTCTTCAGATACATCGCTTCGGTGATTGTCGCCAGCGTTTTGATCACGCTGCCGTCGACGGCCGTCAACGCCTGTTGCACGTGGCCTTGACCTACGTTGCTGACAGGCTTGAGCTTGCCGCCAAGTTCCTCAATAATCCGCAGGAGCAACTCGGGGTCGAAGACGGCCACCGACTCGCTCAGTGAGCCGAGCGACGCTCGTTTACAGCCGAGCTTTCGTTGCACCTTCTTCAGCTCACTTGCTTGCTGGATCGCCCGTAACGATGTCACGATCGGATTGAAGAGGTACAGGAGTATGAGGAGGCAGTACTGGTCAAAGTGCAGTTGGCGATTCCCTGCCATGTCGCGTTCGCAGCCGACCTCACGTAGCGGCTCGAACAGCGGCAGCAGCTTGTCGAAGTATTTCAGGCCCGTGACATCTTTGGCACGGATCTCTTCACGTCTCTTGCGGCTCATGCCTTGCAGTATGCACAATCTCCGCCCAGGGCGCAAGCCCGGCTATTTTGTGTATACTACGCCTTTTGTGCGGCGCAAATCTCGTGCCGAACAGGATTGGGACAGCATACGTAATGCGTATTGTTTGACGCGAGTGGCATGACCCCGGCACCCCCACCGACACCTTCTGGATCCACGACGGCAACCAGGCCGTCCTCCAGTTCGACGGCGACACGGCCGCCGACCTTTCCCACCGCTACCTCTGGGGCGACGCCGTCGACCAACTGCTCGCCGACGAGACGGTCGACGACGGCGGGGCCGAGGACGTCCTCTGGACACTCACCGACTGGCAAGGCACCGTCCGCGACCTCGCCACCTACGACACGTCGACCGACACCACATCCATTGCCAACCACAAGGTCTACGACGCCTACGGCAACGTCTACGACGAGACGGACGACACCGTCGACACCCTCTTCGGCTACACCGGCCGCATGTGGGACGACGACACGGCCCTCCAGAACAACCTCAACCGCTGGTACGACCCCACCACCAGCCGCTGGCTCCGGTTCTCGAACGGCGCCGCTCTCCCACAAGGCCTCCCCCCATCATCCACTCCGGGTCCCGCTCGACGAGCGGTGACCTACCTCCCTCATCCGACGAGATTCTGCAACGCGCCCCCCAGACGAGAGGCGGAACTCAAGCGGCGCATCGATCGCCTTCGGCTGACAACCTGCCAAAAGCACACCTGCCAGGAGCAGGCACAAGGCCCAATACGATGTTCGAAACGTAGAAGCCGCATGGCGGCGCGAACGGAACACCAAGCGGGCAGCGATGAGGACGACGATCGTCAGTTGCGCTTCTCATAATCGTCGTAGACGATCGTGCCCTTCGGAAACGTCAACGTAAACAGTGCCGGGTCGATCTCCGAATTGAACTTCCAGTCGTCCGGCGAGACTTCCACAATCACCTCGGCGAATACCTCGGAGCCGCCAGTTTCCTTTGGAAGATACGTCGTCTTCACTGCACGCTCGGGCGCCCACAACCCCGGTCGCCATTCCCGGTAGGTGTTGCTGATTTCAACGCATGGTTCCCGGCTGTCCGCATGGTCGAACAGCGAGATCCTCACCGGCATGAAGTTGTACAGCTCTTCCAACTCCACTTCCAGCCGGTAACTGCGCCATGTGACGTTGCTCTCCGGCGCCGGGGGCGCTTTGATCACGTAACGTGTACCATTCCGCGTCAAATCTGCAACAGGACGCGTGCGAATGTTGCGCACGTAAGGTTCACCAAAGTAGCTGGAGAAGTACAGCTCGTGAAACAGCGGCCCCCCAATAAGACTCTCATTAAAACGGGGGCGCGCGACAATTCCGCCAAGGTCTGCCGGGCCGTTGCACATGCGGATGTCTTTTCCATCCCACGTAATAGCCCACACCTTGTTTTCGCTGGTTTCCTGAACCGTCTTCTTGGCGAATCGCTCTTCACGTAGCCGATCAACTCGCCACATCTGATTACGAAACCGGTGCCGGCACACGTACTCTACCACGGGCTCCATCTCGCCCGTCTCGTCATTTCTGGTAATGTGGTTCGTCGTTACCAGCACTTCATAGGAATGGATATCTGCACAGGAGGAATCCCATGCGTCCAAAACGGCGTCCAACTTCAAGTCCGCCGCCGGCACATCTCCAGCAAAAAGAACGGCAAGCAGCCAACCCGCTGCACAATGGCATTCCCTAGGCATAAGCACGCCCCGCTCCTCTCGCTGAAGTTGCTTCGCTGGACGATGGTGCCCCCGAAGACCGCTACTGAATCCAGGCCAGAACTGGGCTCACGATCTCCGTTGAGACGTTTTGTCGCTTCATTATTGACCAAGCATAGCAGCCTCCCCGTCCACCGTGAAAGGGGTGACTGAGCTAAATGACCCTGCACGATTCCGTGTGCCACTTCCCTGAAAGAGATTAACTTGTCAAGAGGATTCCTGGTGTTTTTCGCGCGTACGTTCCGCGCACGGCCCTTTTGAGAGGGCTTTTCTGGGGGTGAAGAATGGTAACGTCGTTACGTCGCGTTTGCCTTTCCTCTGCCTTCGTGCGGCAGGGAGGTCGAACGCGTAGGGGAGGTTCATTGCGGATTGTCGATTGTCGCTCACGGTCTTGATTTCGGGGTTGTTGCGCCGTTCTTTTCACTGCGGCTGCACCCCAACACATCCCTTCGTGGTTCCGCCTGCGCTTGTTTCGCAGGTCGCTCAGGGCAAGGCCTGACACCGAATAGTCTTTGCGACCGCCTCGCCGACACCTACCGTCTCATTCAGCATTGACGCTTGGCCGCTGGGGCCAAGTCCAAGTGGCACAGCAGACTGGTTGGGTGTCGCGAGGGCCTCTTCTTCCTTACGGAAGGAGGGCCGATGCAACCATCAGCAATCCGTGTTGTTCCTCATCGTGTCTTCGGTTGATTCAAAAAGGGTTCTCGGGAGTCCCTTCCGCCTTCACCGTCACTTCGGCCCTCGCCCCGCGTTTTTGGGGGCCGGAGTGATGGGGAAGGTGGAAGGGACGGTCCCCTTCTGTCGAGCCTGAACTGAGGCTGAACTGTTAGGGTTTGGTTCCGTAGACCTTCTTCCAGGCTTCCGGACCGCCAGGCACATAGGCTTGTCTGTATTTGACCATGTGCCAGATGATCTCCGCCAGGCGTCGCATTACGGCGACTCGGGCGATCTTCGAGCCTCGCCGTTTCTTGATTCGCTGATACCACTGCTTCATGTACGGGTCGCGCCGCAACACGTGCAGCACCAGTTGCCCCAAGATGCCGCGAACGATGCTGCTGCCCTGTTTGGTGATGGAGCCAAGGCGATCGGTCACGTCGCCCGAGTTACGACAACCTGGTGTGATGCCCCAGAAATTGGGCAGGCTCTTGGCTCGCGGAAAGCGATCGATCGGCCCGATCCGGCTGGCAATCGTCAGGCTCGAATAGGCCGCCGCTCCGGGAAGCGTCGCTATGATCATGGCCGTGTCGTCCTTCTGCTGACGTTCCTTGATTCGTTCTTCCGCTTCGTCGAGTTGCTTGTCGCACAGCTCCCATTGGTCGAGCAGTTGATCCAACTCCAAACGATCCATCCAGTCCAGTTCCAACTCACGCAGCCACTTGCGAGCCTTGATCGTCTTGATCCCCTTGGTCGGACATTCCTGCTGAAGATTATGCCGAAGCAACATGTGCTGAACCCGGTTGATGGTTCTGGTTCGCAATTGGGTCAGCCGTTTCCGCAACGCGGTCAATTGACGATCCCGACGCTCCTCGCTCTCCGGCGGGAGCACCCGTCGCACCTGGTGGACGGGCTTGCCTTCCAGCAACCGTTTTCGGTTGACCCACAGCAGCTCACCCAACGCGTCGGCGTCCCGGCGGTCGGTCTTCTTCTTGGACCGCTTCTCGGGTTGGATCAGCACCGTCTCCCGGCAACCGTATTCCTCCAGCATTTCGAGCAGCCAATCGTTGAACCCGCAAATCTCCAGAATCGTCACAAACCCTCCCTCCGGCTCCGACCGCTCGCGGAGCCCCGCGAAAAACGCCCGCACACGCTCCCATTCCGTGCTCACCTGACGCTTCTCGAGCACGTCGCCCTCCTCGTTGCGGATATTCACGGTCAATTGCTTGCGGTGTTGGTCAATTGCGAGGTACAACATCAGTGGTTCTCCTTGGAGTAGTGGGGGGAAGTAGTGTACTCACAAACTCTACTACACCAGGAGAACCTCTCTTTCATAGAATCAGCTCGGCCACACGCCGCAGAATCCCTGAATCCTTGGAGACACGTCCTCCCGGCGTGTGGACAAGCAGTGCCCAGTGGGAAGGCATTTCCGGGAATCACGCAAGTCCATTGAGTCCGTCGAAGCAGGTGCCGGTGCGGTGGGTCCTGAATTCACGTTGGCGGCATTGTGCACACCTGGACGTTGCCCGCCTCGGTCCGACACCGAATCCTCATCTTCCTTTCTCCCAATCTTCCTCTCTCCCTCCCCGCCATTTCTGCAACACCCCTCCATTCAACTACCCCAACTTACGTCTGCCCAATAATCCCTAACCCAATCCTCCCGCAGCCACTTACACCCACCCCCATCGCCCGACATTTCGCAACACACCCCAAACACGTTGCAAAACTCCCCCGCCTCCGAATCCCCATTTCTGTCCACGCAGAATCTTCCTACTCATTACCTACCAACACCTTAAAACACATCGCCCCCTCTTCCGCACAGAAACCCCGGCCCACCCATCCTGGAGAATCAATCCCCGAATCAGTCATCGATGCCGAGGGCAATGCGACCCGTCACGAATGGCCCAATTCCGCTCTTGATTTTCATTGCCAGGAAGGTATACCAATGTACACAGCAAGGTAATGCCCCCCACGTGCGCGCCAACGTTCTTTGACAACCCACGCTCCCACTCCGGCGCTTGCTTCACCCTTCACTCTTCATTTCCCCCTCGTCTGAGCCAAAAGGGTCAAAACGCAAAAAAAGCGCAAAGTTCAACAAGTTCAAGAAAGAACGGGCAAAGTTGGGAAAGTTCGGAAAGTTCGCGGCGCCCACGAGCGAGACAATCGGCGTTCGGTGAGCCGGGACCGGCCCGTGAGGAAGAGGAAATCCCGCAACCCATCGGCTAGAATGGCAGGCTGCTTGCCCTCCCACCATCCCTGTCAGGATCCCTCCCATGCCGTCCCGCCAACCTATCGCCCTTCTTGTGTTCCCTATCGCGATTCTCGCCCAGACCGTCGTCGCCGGTGCAGACGACCTGGAAACGTTGCGGTCGCGGCTCATGGCTCCCCTGCTCGCGGCGCCCGACGCGGGTTTCGTAACGGAGTTGATTGACACGATGCAGGACGACGGGACCTGGGCCGACATCGACTACGCCAGCAAGAGCCGATCGAGCTGGCCGCTCCCGACCCATTTGAGTCGCCTCGCCTCGATCGCTCGCGCCTATCGGGCCCCCGGCTCGCTTCAAGGCGACGCCAAGGTTCTCGCTGCCGCCCAGAAAGCGCTCGATGCCTGGTTGCGATTGGATCCAAAGAATCCCAACTGGTGGTGGAACCAAATCGGCGTGCCGAAATCACTGCTGCCGACCCTGCTCTTGCTCGACGGCCAGCTTACGGAACAACAGAGAGCCGACGGTCTGAAGATCCTACGCCGCGCCAAGATCAGCATGACCGGGCAGAATCTCGTCTGGGTGACGGAGATCACGGCCGGCCGAGGCGTGCTGGAGCACGATGCCGAGTTGGTGACGAAAGCCTATCAGCGGATTGCCAAGGAGATTCGTATCGACCTGAGCGAGGGAATCCAGCCCGACTACAGCTTCCACCAGCACGGCCCTTGCCTGTACAGCCACGGCTACGGAGCAGGCTTCATCACGGATTGTTCGCGAATTGCCGCGAACCTCGACGGCACGTCGATGGCCTTTCCGCAGGAGAAGATCGACCTGCTCACGCACCTGGTCCTCGACGGCACGCAATGGATGACACGAGGCAGCGCCACCGATTTCGGGGCCGAGGGACGGGAAATCACCCGCAAAGGCCAATCGACCAGCCACCTCCTTTCGGCCGCCAGTTCGCTCCTGAAACTAAAGACCGGCCGGAAGGAGGAACTTCGCCAGTTGATCGCCCGGGCTTCTGACAAGGAGGATGCGCCGCCCCTGGTCGGAAATCGTCATTTCTGGCGAGCAGACATGATGACCCATCACCGGCCAGACTACTACGCATCGGCCCGAATGCACTCACGGCGTCTGGCCAACACGGATGGCCCCGCCAACAGCGAGGGCTTGCTCAGCCATCACTTGGCCGATGGATGCTTCGTGCTCATGCAGACTGGCAAGGAGTACCACGACATCTTCGGCGTGTGGGATTGGCAAAAAATCCCCGGCACCACCGTGCAGTTGAAATCGAAACTGACGGGTTCACCGCGCCGAATGGGAAGCACCGACTTCGTCGGCGGCGTGTCGGACGGCATGTATGGCCTGGCCGCGTGCGATTGGGAGCGGGGCAAGCTCACCGCCAAGAAAAGCTGGTTCTTCTTCGATGATTGCGTCGTGTGCCTGGGGGCGGGGATTACGGCAGAATCGGATGCCGACGTGATCACCACCCTCAACCAGTGCTATCTTGCCGGCGACGTGCTTCTGGCCGACACCCGCGGCAGTTCTCTCCTCAGCCCAGGCAAGCACGCGAGCGAATCGGCCAAGTGCTTGTGGCATGACTCGGTGGGCTATGTCTTTCTCGAACCGGGCGATCTTCACGTGGAAAACGAAACGAAATCGAGCAGTTGGCACGTCAGCAATCGCCGCTATCCGGACCAGGCCGAATCGGCCGAGTTGTTCACGGCATGGCTCGACCACGGCGTCTCCCCCCAAGGAAGCAGCTACGCCTACGTCGTGGTTCCGGGCACAAGCGGCAACGAGATCGCCGAATACGCGAGTCACCTGTCTGTTCAGGTGTTGGCGAATCGTGAAGACGTTCAGGCCGTAAGGCACCCTGCCTTGGACCTTACGGCGGCGGCGTTCTACGTTCCCGGAGAAGTTGAGATTCGCCCGGGCCTCACCCTGGCGGTCGACAAGCCCTGCCTGCTTCTGACGCAAGAAAAGGGCAATTCCCTTCACGTGACCGTTTCCAACCCGCAAAATCGTGGATTGGAAGTTGAATTGGAGGTTCTGGGGAGGGGGGAAGCAGGTCGCCCCAACTCCTATCACATCTCCCTGCCGGGGGAGAAAGACGCCGGTAGCAGCGTATCAGCGATTGTGCCGATCCCTGATGCGTAATGTCCCAAATATCACAATCCGGGTTTTTCTGGGGGGGTGAGTTTGCCAGTCTCCCCCGCCTTGCTTGTTTCTGCACCACAGGTACCTGAGTGAGCAATACGCTCAACTTGACACCAGTCTGTGTGCCTCCCACTGACCATCGCATTCTCGGCACCCCTCCGCAGGTTCCCCCGTACCAGTCGCTGCCTCTCCACGGCCTACGTAGTGCAAACCACAGAGGGGGGACGTAAAAACACTTGGAGGGCTTTTCCAAAACACCGTGGACAGACTACCCGTTCCGCACTAGAATCAACGACGGAACAGGCGATAAGGGATGTTATGGGGATCGGCAACAGATCCTGGGTTCTGGACGGGTGGTCGCTGAATGTTGCCGCAAATGGCATTCTGGGGAAATTATTAAGGGTATTGGTTGGTGCGTGTTTCATGACCGATTGGTCCGCCAGAAGGTCGCTCCAAGGGGCCGGGCTTCGGTCGTTCTTCATCCGTACGTAGGCACGGTTAGTAGGGATATCGTGTGCGATACCGTCGCACGTTCTTTTTTTCCAAATTCCCATTCTATCGGGGAGGGTATGATGAGATCACGAGCCTTTACATTGGTAGAATTATTGGTGGTGATCGCGATCATCGGAATCTTGATTGCCCTGCTTCTGCCAGCGGTCCAGGCCGCTCGCGAGGCAGCGCGGCGATCCCAGTGCACGAACAACATGAAGCAGATCGGGATTGCCTTCCACAACTACCACGACACAATGAAGGCGTTTCCTCCGGGAAACATCGTCCAGCAGGTGTGGAAGGACAACGGCGCGTGCCACGTTTACGGCAGTCCGGGCATCTGCTGCGGCTCCATCGGCTGGCCCGCCTTCATTCTTCCTTTCATGGAACAGCAGAGCCTCTACGACACAATCGACTTCACACGCCAGGCCTGGGCGAGGGACCCGGGCAAGCATTCCTATCATGACGGGAACGAAACGGTGGCTCCCTTCGGCGATCCGGCGAACCAGTTTGCCGGAGAGAACATGCCCAAGGTCTTCAAGTGCCCGTCGTCGCCCAATCCGTTCGATACATCCATGAATCATAAGGATTACGGCGTGAACGGCGCGTCGGGATGCGCCGAGCGTTACACGACGGGCGGGGGACTCTTCCATATCAATAGCGGCAAGAACATGGCCTCGATCACCGACGGCACGAGCAACACGTTCATGGTGCTGGAAGCCTGCCATTACTGGAAGGATCGCTACGGCGAGTGGGTGGACCATCCGACCAATCCATTCCTGTGGGTCAATCACGCGTCCGCAGGCTACGTCATGTACGCCGAGGCCTGCAACTTCCCGCCGAATTCCATCAACTGCCGGGAAACACGGAGCGCACGGAGTTTCCATCCCGGCGGCTTGAACGTCATGCTGAGCGACGCGAGCGTCCGGTTCATGTCGGAAACCGTCAATTTCGACGTCTACCGCAACACTTTCACGATTCGTGGAGAAGAGCCCAAAACCATCATCACGGACAGCAATTAACCGCAACGAGAGACCGACGAAGACCCGTGTCATCCGCTTCGGGAGAAGAAAGGAATTGCGCCACATGAGAAATGCAAGAATCGTGCTGAGTCTCTGGATTGCGGCGAGCTTTGTTACGCTGTCGGGATGCGGAAACAAGAGCGGCGCGGTACCGGTCGAGGGAACCGTCACCTGGAACGGCCAACCCGTGGTCGGCATTATCGTCGAGTTCACCCCGACCCAAGGCAACCGTCCGAGCCAGGGCGTTACCGACGAGAAGGGCCACTTTCGACTGAACTACACGATCAACGAAGTGGGAGCCGAAGTCGGGCCCCACGACGTGACGTTCGGCTGGGTCGAAGGGAAGGAAGGCGAGAAGGCGTCCGATGCGGTGAAAGAGATCCTCAAGCTCCACGGAGCCAAGGGGAAACCGATTCAAGTGGAGGTTACTGGGAAGATGGACGACCTGGAGATCGCCCTGCCAAAAACCTGAGAGCGGGGGCGACAACCGATGTCGTTGTTCGCTCCGAGGGCAAATGCCGTTTCGCGGAGCGAAAAGCGACCTTCCGGCGCCGAATTCACCCGGCGCCGACAACTCCCGTCGCGATTTTGAGAAAACCCTTTCAGGGGCGGCCCGGACAGAGATCGGGCCGTCCCCGATTTGAACTCTTGCGACTCTGTGTGGCCTTCCCGGATCACCGCAGAATTTCGAAGGCGGCGGGATCCAGATCCAGCCCGAGCACAAACACGCCGCTGAGAGTGCTGAACTGCTCGAAGTCGTAGATTTCGCCAACGACCTTCTTGTCGCGGGTGATTTCGACGATCTGGGGCTGCTCGCCCACGTGGCCGTGGCCGCCCCAGTTGCAAATCAGCGTGTTGCCGTTGGGCAATCGCTGCAGGCCGGCCACGAAGCGCAAGGGAATTCCCGGCAGATCATTTTCGTTGACTTCCCAGACGACCTTGCCATCGCCGTCGATTTCCAACAGCTTGTGGGCATCGCCCGCAGCGATCAGCGTGTTGCCGTTCGGCAGGCGAATGCCGCTGAAGGCCATCTTCTGGGAGACTTCTCGCAGGATCTCGCCTGAGGAGTCGTACTCCCGCATCACGCCATCGCCGTACTGGCCGACAAGATAGGTGCCGGCGGCCGTCTTTCGAGCACACCGCATCTGGTGATGGGCCGCCTTCTGCCGGGTCTGCAACTTGACGGTCTTCACGACCTTGCCCTCGCGATCGACCTCCACCAGTTGCATGGGTCCCGATTCGGCCACCATGACTAGGCCCCCGGGGAGCGGCTGGCAGGCGTGGACTTCATTTGCCGGCGCCGTCTCGTAGGACCAGACGACCTCTTTTTCGGGGGTCACTTCCGTGGCGCCCTTCAGGTGCGAGAAGAGGATGTTGCCGTTGGCGAGGACCCAGATGTCCTGGGGCCGAGCGGCCGGATGCTGCCAGGTGATCTTGCCTTCCGCATCCACCAGGCAAACCTTGTTCCCGCCGTAGTCGGCACAGGCGAAGGGCTTGCCGAGGGTCAACTTCGTGGGCCCCGTCTGCTGGGGCTGAGCGGCTGCAACAATCTGGGTCAGAATCAACGCGAGAAACAGTGCGAGACGGGCCATGGGGGCGTTCCTGAGTTGCACGTCGTGTGGAATCGGCTGGGAGGCGGATTCAGGTTAGGGTCTGTTCAATAACCGTTCTGAGATCATGCCAAAAGACGGGTGAAACGTCGTGGGGAACCTCATCCGAAACGGTCTTCAAGGTGTCTTCGAGCGAGTCGCCACGCCAACAGCCGATGGCCGCGGCCGCGACCGCCACGGAACGGCTCATCCCCGCTCCGCAATAGACCAGGGCAGGAATCTCTTCCCGCAGCAACGCAGTGATCGTGGCAACGGCAATCCGCATCGCGGCCGGCGGATTCCCCGGTCCGTCCACCAGCGGGAAATGACAGTACAGGATATCTCGGGGAAAATCGGGGGGCAACTCTTCGGCGGCCAGATTCACCAGGGACGCTACGCCCGCGTCAAGCACCGCGGCTGGGTTGCGAGCGTCTCCTGCATTTCCAATCCAGAGTCGCTGTGGAACGAGTTCTCGCATGACAACGTCCCCCCGGTAGGTAGATCCGAAATCCGAATGTCGAAATCCGAAACAAATTCAAAATTCGAATGCCTCAAACCTGCCGGATCGGGCGTGCTACCGACGGTTTAAAACCTTTGAATTTCAAACCTTGGGATTTGTTTCGGATTTCGGATTTCGATATTCGTATTTTCCCCTCAGTCCCACTTCAACACGGCCCCGGTATCCGCGCTGGTCGCCATCTTGGCGTACTTGGCCAGGTAACCGGTTTTGAAGCGGGGCTCGCGAGGCTTCCAGTTGTTCTTGCGGGCTCCCAATTCTTCGTCGGTGAGCTTGACGTTGAGCTTGTGGCCGGGGATGTCGATCTCGATGATATCGCCCGGTTCGACCAGCCCGATGGGGCCGCAGGCGGCCGCTTCGGGACTCACGTGGCCAATGCAAGCGCCGGCCGTGCCGCCGGAGAAGCGACCGTCGGTGATCAAGGCCACCTTGTCATCGAGGCCCACGCCCTTGATGGCACTGGTGGGGGCGAGCATCTCCTGCATGCCGGGGCCGCCCTTGGGGCCCTCGTAGCGGATCACGACCACGTCACCCGCCTTGACCTTGCCGTTGACGATCCCTTCGTAGGCGTCCGTTTCGGCCTCGAAAATGACGGCCGGGCCGGTGTGCTTGAGCATCGGAGGCAGCACGCCCGCCGCCTTCACGACGGCGCCTTGCGGGGCAAGGTTGCCGTAGAGAATGACGAGCCCGCCTTCGGCGCTGTAGGCATTCTCCACTTCGCGCACACAGTCGGCCGGATCGAAGCCCAGGTCGTCGGGCGTGAGGTCGCGGATCGAGCCGGCGGCACTCTCGACGCTCATGCCTTCCACGTTCCGCTTGCCCCTCCCGCGGACTGTGGCCAGGTTCAGGGCCTCGTCGCAGACCGAGTCGCTTCGGACGTCGTAATCGGCGATATTTCCACCGAGCGTCTTGCCGGTCACGGTTGGCGACTCGGCTTTCAGGAGGCCCGGCTTGCCGCGTTGGATGCTGCCGAGAATCGTGTGGATTCCGCCCGAGTTATGCACGTCTTCCATGTGATACTGGCTGCTGGGCGAAACCTTGCAGATGTTGGGGGTCTGCTGGCTGAGCTTGTTGATTCGTTCGACGTTGTAGTCCAGTCCGGCCTCGTTGGCGATGGCCAGCATGTGGAGCACCGTGTTGGTGCTGCCGCCCATGGCCATGTCGAGGATCATCGAGTTGTCGACGGAATCCTGGGTGACGATCTCGCGAGGAAGCAGGCCGTGGCCTTCGCCGACCTTGTCGAACTCCATAACCATCTCGACGATCCGCTTGGCAGCCCGCTCGAAGAGCTGCTTCCGCTCGGCGCTGGTGGCCAGGAGCGTTCCGTTGGTGGGCAGGGCCATGCCCAGGGCCTCGCAGAGGCAGTTCATGCTGTTGGCGGTGAACATGCCCGAGCAGGATCCGCAGGTGGGGCAACCGATCTTTTCGATCTTTTCGAGTTGCTCGGCCGACACGCGGTCGTCGCGGCGACCGGCGGCCGCGTAGAAGACGTCGATCAAGTCGACCGTTTTGCCGTCGTCGGTCTTGCCCGCCTCCATGGGCCCGCCACTGACGAACAAGGTGGGGATGTTGCAGCGGACGGCCGCCATCAACATGCCGGGCACAATCTTGTCGCAGTTGGGGATGCAGATCATGCCGTCGAAGCAGTGTGCATTGATCACGGTTTCCACGGAGTCAGCGATCAACTCGCGGCTGGGCAGGGAGAACTTCATGCCGCTGTGACCCATGGCGATCCCGTCGTCGACGCCGATCGTGTTGAACACGAAGGGCACGCCGCCGGCCGCCCGGACACACTGTTTGACGAATTCGCCCACCTTGTTCAGGTGGACGTGGCCCGGGATCACGTCGATGTAGCTGTTGCAGACGGCAATGAAGGGCTTGCTGAAATCGTCTTCCCCGACGCCGGTGGCTCGCAGAAGGCTTCGGTGAGGTGCACGTGCATCGCCCAGCTTGATCATGTCGGATCGCATTGTCGTCTTCTTCCTTTCTAACGAGGTTCCACCACAGGCCGAGGCCGAGTTGCCAGAACCTGCCTCAAGTCCGACAACTCGTTGGGATCAAGTTGTCAAAAACCGCGGTGGTATTGTGGTTTGGTCTCAAGACCGGCAGCAGTTCCGCACAAAATGCTGCAAGTCGTTCATTTTAAGGCGTTTAGCGTCCTTCTGCCAGGGGCTTGAGGACCGCCACAACCTGCTGGCACCGCCTGTTGGAAGACGTTATTCTGAATGGAGTTGCGTAATCTCCGCTGCCACAACGCCCCCAAAGGAACTCCGACCATGCGACTCGTTCTCCTTACGTGCGGTCTCCTGCTCGCTGCCCAGCCACTCGCTGCAGAAGAGAAGCCAGAACTCGAAGAAGGGTTCGTGTCGCTTTTCGACGGCGCCTCGCCGGACGGCTGGCAAGGGAACCTCGACGTGTTCAAACTTCAAAATGGAGCTGTCGTGGGAGGCTCGCTCAAGAAAGACCTTCCCCGAAACGAGTTCCTCACCGCCAAGAAGGAATACGGCGATTTCGAGCTGCGGCTCCAGTTCAAACTGCTTGGCGGCGCCAAGGCCAATGCGGGCGTCCAGATTCGCAGCCAGCGGATTCCCAACCACCACGAGATGATCGGTTACCAGGCCGACCTGGCCGACGGATACTGGGGCTGCCTCTACGATGAATCGCGCCGCCGCAAGATCCTTGCCGGCCCGGAACCGGAAGACCGAGGCAAAGTCGTTAAGAAAGGCGACTGGAACGATTACCGCATCCTCTGCGAGGGACGGCGAATTCGGCTTTGGATCAACGGTCAACCCACGGTGGACTACACGGAACCGGACGAAGCGATCCCCCAGAAGGGCCTGATTGGCCTGCAGATCCACGGCGGCCCGCCGAGTGAGGCGTGGTATCGGAATGTGAGGGTGAAGGAGCTATGAGCTATGAGCGGTGAGCTATGAGCTAGCGACGGGTGTGATGACAGGAAAACCTCATGATTTGGTGGAAGTTGGTTTCGATCGCTGTGCCGCTGGGTGCGGTCGCGGTCATTATCTGGCCGCGACGTCGCCGACGAAGCAGTAACAGCAGGCCCTGCGGGTCATCACGATTCTTGCAGTCCGGCACACGGAGTTCATCGCCCAAAGTATCCGACAAGGCGTCGCTATGGTGGTTTGACAGGAGTTTCCTTGAAGAGAAGATCATGGAGAGTTCGCTGGCATGGTGGTCTCTCATGTTGGTTTTTGTCCTGCTTGTCATCGGAATCATCAACTTCTTCCTGCAATATTCGAGGTGACAGGAGCTTCGCATTCCTGCCCCCTGAACAGCGTTGACGGCTCAGCCCCCTCCCCTGCCCTTTTCCTCGCTCGCAAGACGCGCTGGGGAGGGAGTTATTTCAGGCTAAAGCCTGGACTCCAACAATCCTGAACCCTGAACCCTAACAACTGACAACTGCCTTCGATGCCTCGCCTTGACAAGACCCTGGCCGACTATGTTGCCATTGCGATCAGCCCGGCGCTGATCATGCTGATGGTGGGGAGTTTGCTTTGGTTTCTGGTGGCCGTGTTCTACCAGGGCAACTACGACGGGCGAATCTATTGGATCCTGGGCTGCTACACGCTTGCGATCGTGTTGATCACTCGGATCGCCATCGAAGAAGGCAAGGAACGGGCGGCGATGTTTGGCATGGCGTTGGCCATGGCAACCGGGCTGGCGACGATGCGGTTCACCAGTTCGATGGTCTTTCATTGGTTCCTCCTCGGCTTGGCCTGGTGGGTTGCCCATAAGTTGACCATGGACTGCACGTTCATCGACGAAGAACAGGACTCGTCGGGCCAGGGACTGATCCAGTTGATTGGGTTCGGCAAGAAGCGGGCAGAAAAGGAGGGAGACAACGGAAACGGGGCGAGTGAGAAACCGGCGGAGGAACAACCGGCCGAGCCCGAGGGGGTTACCGAGCGGGTGAGCCGGATGCGTGAGGAGGCGCACCCGAAGCGGAGAACGAAGGGCAAGGGACACGCCCCGGGCACTTGGATCGTCTACTTTTCGCTAGCGGCCCTTCCCCTGTTCGGCCTTGGCCAGATGCTCGTGCCGGTTGCGGACGCGGGACGGCGCCTGTGGACCTTCCAGTTGCTGGCCACCTACGTGGCCGCGGGACTGGGACTGCTGGTGACCACGAGCTTTCTGGGGCTGCGCCGCTACCTGCGCCAGCGAGGAGTGCAGATGCCGCCCCAAATGGCGGGCGTGTGGATCATGCTCGGGGCCGCCATCATCGTGGGCCTGTTGGCAGTGTGCGCCATCGTGCCTCGCCCGGCCGCCGAGTATGAACTGGCCCGCCTGCCCGACCTGCCCTTCTCGTTCACCACTCCTGAGCGCGAGTCGAACCGCTACGCCATGGGCGACGAGGGTGCTGACAAGAACGACCCCGACTCCCAGTCTTACACGCAGGGCGAGCAGAACGGCGAGCGACCCGAGGGCGGCAAATCCGACAACCCGGAATCGGGCGGCAAGGAAGGCTCCCGAGCCAAGAAGGGTTCAGGAGACAAGAAGTCGCGCGACGGCAAACCCCAGGGGGGCTCCAAGGGCGAAAAGAAAGAGGGCTCGTCGGGCAAGCAGGACCCGTCTTCCAAGCAGGAAAGCGGCGAGTCGAAATCGCAGGACCGCAAATCGTCCGACAAGCAACAATCCAACGGAGACAAGGAGGATTCTCCCGGCGACCGGAAACAGTCCAGGGACGAGAACAAGCAATCGAGCGACGAGAAACGGCAATCGTCCGACGAGAAGTCGGAAGGCCAGGAAGACGGCAAAGGACAGGAGAAGTCAGACGACGAGTCTTCAAACAAAGAATCCTCAGAAGACCGCGAGGACGAAGGAAAAACGTCCGAGTCGAAGGACCGCTCCGAGCAGCCTCGCGACGGCGCCAAACAGCCGGACAGGCGATCGCAAACCGCGGAAAATCGCAACAAGCCCAAGGAGCGGGAGGACGAATCGAAGGAGCAGGAGCGGCGAGGGGGGAAGTCGCCGGCAACAGAGCCCCCGAAAACGCCGAATCAGCCGCCCATGCAACTTCCGCAGATTCACCTGACGGGCGGACTGTTCGGCATGCTGAAGTTCATCGTGTTCGTTGTGCTGGGATGCGTGGCGCTCTATTGGCTCTGGAAGAACTGGGCACGAGTGGTCGAGGGTTTTCGACTCTTTCTTCAGGAATTGCGAGACCTTTGGGCCGCCCTGTTCGGCGGCAAGCCGAAACCGACCGCCGAGGACGAGGAGGAAGTGTTGCCGGCGGCCAAGCCGGAGCGTCCTTTCCGCGACTACGTCGATCCCTTTGCGGCCGGCAAGGCAGCGCGGTACGCCCCGGCGGAACTCGTTCGCTACACCTTCGAGGCGACCGAGGCCTGGGCCCGGGAGAACGGCTGCGGCCGGGGAGTGGACCAGACGCCCCACGAGTTCGCGAGCCAGATTGGCAGGCAAGTCGAATCCCTTCGCCCCGGCGCCGCGGCCCTGGCCAAACTCTACAGCCGGGCGGCCTACGCCCCCGGCAGCCTGGCGGCCGGAAGCGTTAAGCCCCTGGCCGAGTTCTGGCAGCAGCTTCGAACATCGCACCGGCCAGTTGTTCCGCCGCCTCCCCCGCCGGTTGCGGTTGGGAAGTAGTGGAGTCTCCGCCGACTCCGGTGCATCCTATGAGCTACCCGCTACTCTGCATTGCGAGGCTTGTAGTCATCTGACTCGAGCAGGTCCTTCAATGTATGGTAGATACCGTGTACAAAACCGTGTTCCTGGTCTTCAATCCGTTTCTGAACACTTGAGAATGGGAAGATCATGACTTCAGATTTCTTTGCGCGGACAGCGAAGTCAGTCCCGTACTCGTCCTCGACTCGAACCCATTCCATGTCAAAATCCGCGAGGCAGCGGTTTCCAAGGTAGCCGCCAACGATCATCACGACATCATCATCAGAGTATTCTCCAGACGTGTCACTTTTCCATGCGAGAAATGCTTCGTCGTAATCAACAAGCGTTGGATTGGTTGCCGTTGGCTTGTACTTTTTCACGAACGCGATATCGCTCGGTACCGAAGAAAGCTGTTGAAGATCCTGCCCAGCTACCTTCGTTATCTTCTGTGGAAACGAATCTACTTGCGACTCTCTTGCGTGTACGGTCCCTTCGGGAGTCTCAATCTCGATATCCCGCGATTTTTCTTCCATTCTGGCACACCCATTGATGACGAGTAGAAGTGCGATGGTTGACGTGCGAAGCATGTTCTTGCGGGCAACTTGATGTTAGATAGTTTCTACGTAAACTCTGAAACTACAAGGTTGCGGCCTACGCTGCCAGGTGTGTCATCGCCCAAGTTCAACGGGTTGCGTCAGGCGATGCTGATTTCAGAACACGCGCGGCCTGTGGCTCCCGTGCAGCGGATCAACTGCCTTTCCGCTTGAGGCGTTCTTTCATCCCGGGCAGAGTCCTGAAATAGGAGTAGTCGCCAACCCTCGCTTGTTCGCGGGGATCGGAGTCGACCTTCCTGATCGCAGCCTCCCAAAAATCAAGCTCCTTTTCATATCCGTCTATTGCTCCGAAAACCCACTCTGAAAAAGTGAATTCGAGAATTGTTGCGTTGGGAACGCTCGGATCCGTAATCCAATCTTCTCCAAGGTCTGGCCCCAATGGTTCGCCATGCGCAACCTTCGGATCCGGGGCGTCGAGCGACGCCCCCAAATAGGTCCCACTGTGTGGATGATCAAGGATGGCAACGTAGTCTGCATCGTCCCATTGAAGATGAACAGGAAATCGGTCGCGCGGCACGCCCGAAAACTGCATCGCCTGCTCAAATAGCACGAATCCATCTACTGCGAATTCAAGAAAAGACGCTAGCAGAGGCAGTGAGTAATACTCGATTAGCGCCTCCGGGATTGGGCTTCCCAGCCGAGCAGAAAGACGATCACGCCCTCGCGGCGTTCCTAATGTCACAAACCAATCAGGCATTCGCTTCGATTTACGGAGAACCTCCCGATAGGCAAGGTAGCCACGAGATTCTGCCAGTTTTACAGAGCGATCGAGAAAACCCATTGCGACGGCCACCTTCTCATTCTGCCCCGGTTGCGATCTGCCAGGCAGGAACACCTGGATGACACTCAAAATATCACCCCTGATGGCTAGGTCAACCCGTTCGACAGCCAACGCGAAGGCTCCGTAAACGTTCGGTTCTCAAGCCAAGATAGTATTCTCAAGCACGCCAATCACTTCGGAATCCGATGGCCAAGATGCCGTCAGCGAAATCATCATGCCAACTTCCCGTGTCGGAGGCAACATGTGAAACGCAACAACCGGGGCTATTTCAGATGGGCCTTGCGGATCTCAGCCAGAGATTCGACGGCGGGCTTGGGTTTGCGTCGGGAGTCGAAGAGGCCGCCGTGGGGGAAGTCGTGGGGCTCGGAATCACGCAACTGGTTCCAGAGCACTCCGCGGACATAGGGCTTGGCGAGGAAGAGGGGAATGTAGCGACTGACCCAGTCGGTCTGGCAGTCGGGCGAGCAATCGCCCGTCTGCACCGTCGTATGGCGCCGGGCCAGCGGGTCGGGGTCGGAACTGCTGGGAACGGTCAGGGTCAGATAGATGGGCACGCCCAGCATGCTCCAGTAGTCCAGGTGGCGGCTCGTATCGAGGGGATCGCGAGCGGGGGTTCCGCCGGGCTGATAACCCACGTTCATTTCGATGGCCAGGCCCGTGAGGCCGAGCCGAGCCCGGACCAAGGCGTCGGCGAAGTGGAGGGGAGAGAAATCGGCCGAGCTGCGGCTCATATATTCGCCCCAGGGCTGGTCGTAAGAAACGAGCCGCTCGGCGTTCGGGGCCAAGGCCTGGGTCACTTCCACGGCCCTGGCGGTCAAGCGAATCCGTTCGTGTTCGGTCAGCGAGAGGCCTTCCGAGGTGTTCATTCGGGCCGCACAGACCCAGACGTCGACCTGGTCCTGGTAGCGGCCGACCACGGCACGGATGAAGTTGGTTACGCAGGCGACCACGCCTTCGAAATCACCGTCGAAATCGGAGAGCCACTCCGGAAGTTGCCAGGGATCAAAGACCAGCAGGGGGCCCGCACAGACCTTGAGCCCTTGCCGCTGGCACCACTCAATCTGCCGATCGGCGATGTCCCAGTAGAAACATCCCTGGGCCGCCTCGATCTCACGCCACACGAAGGGCACACAGGCCGCGTTGAACGTTTCGAGGAACTTGGCGGAGGTGTTCTCGTCGAGGAGCGTGGTTCCCAGGCTGGCGCCCACGAACGTGTTCAAACCGTCGGGTTGCTCGTTGCGAATCGCGGCGAGGGCCTGGGACGAATAGGCCTCGGCCAGGGCGTGGCCGGCGTCCATGGCGAGCCGGAGCGTTTCGGCTGCGGCCGCGGCGGCCACGTCTTCACTCGACTGGCGGCAGGTTGCCTCGGCAAAGCACTTCATGGCCTCGGACGTAAGTTCGCGGACGCGATCGGGAATTTGCACGCCGCTGAGTTCCCATTCGGCCATCTGATTGCGGAGTTGGGAGAGCTTTCCCCGGGCAAGTTCCACGGGGAGATGGTAGGGCTCGTGGCGTTCCATGAGGCTCGCCGTGGCGAGGGTCACGCGGCCGTGGCCGTTCACGTTCCAGGGGATGTAGAGGTTTCCGGAATCGCAGTTTTCCCGTTCAACGAGGACCTCGCCCTCGACGAGTTCGATGCGGACGCGCCAGGGAATCCGGTCATATCCGGCGAGGTAGGCTTGTTCGACCGATTCTTTGGGCGGGCATCCGGACGGCGACACGAACCTCATCAACCCCATCGCGTGACCGTCCTTAATACCTCGGAAGAACCGTTAGACCAAGAAACGCCGAACTCAAGACAAGTCGGTCTTTCCACCTGTGCCCGTGAAAAGACGCGTGAACTTCGCGCGCGGGGGATCAGAAGACCACGGATCGAACACGTCGGCCGACCCAGCAGGAGTCCCCAGAGGGGAATCGAGCCGGACAATCGACATAAATGAATGTATCGAACCACGGGAACGTGACCACCCGTTCGCCTATCTGAGTCTACCCCAGGGCGACGAGGGCTTCAAGCGAAGGACTGTCCGATGGGAGGGGCCCGAAGGTCCAGACAGGGCCTGCGGAAGCATCCAGGGGCAGGTTTTCGCCCCGGGCGAGCCCGAATTTGGGGGATCATCCCGGGCGGACGACGCTACGCTGGCTGGCCCCTGTCGCTAGTCAGAAGAGGTCTCGATTGATATATTGCCGAAAACCTGTCCGAAGGCGGGCAGCCACCCCGCTGTCTGCCCCCTCGCCCCCTTGCAAAGGTAGCCCCCCACACGATGACTACGTCCGTCGTCCTCGAGACCTCCATTCCTGAATTGCCCGTCCGCCGCGGCAAAGTGCGTGACATCTACGACTTGGGAGACCGGATCCTGCTGGTCAGCACGGATCGGATCAGTGCCTTTGACTGGATTCTGCCCTCGGGAATCCCGGACAAGGGGCGTGTCCTGACCCAGGTTGCCACGTTCTGGTTCAACCAGATCGACGTGCCGCACCACCTGATCTCGACGGACGTGGCCGAGATGGACCTGCCCGAGGGGACGAACCGGGAATCCCTCGCGGGACGGACAAGCCTGGTCCGCAAGACCGACGTAGTTCCGATCGAGTGCGTGGTTCGAGGCTACCTCGTCGGGTCGGGGTGGAAGGAATACCAGCAAAGCGGCACGGTCTGTGGAATCCGGCTGCCGGAAGGGCTGGTGGAGAGTGCCGAGTTGGAGGAGCCCATCTTCACCCCGTCGACGAAGGCCGAAGAGGGCCACGACGAGAACATCTCCTTCGAACGGATGGTCCAGATCGTGGGTCAGGAGACGGCCGAAGAGCTTCGCAGCCGAAGCCTGGACATCTTCCGCCGAGGTTGCGAATACGCCAAGGGGCGGGGCATCATCATCGCCGACACGAAGTTCGAGTTCGGCCGGGACGCGGACGGGAAGATCATCCTCATCGACGAGGTTCTCACCCCCGACAGTTCTCGTTTCTGGCCGGCCGATCAGTACGAGCCCGGCAAGAGCCAGCCTTCATTCGACAAGCAGTTCGTCCGCGACTGGTTGAGCAGCACCGACTGGGACAAGAACAGCGAGCCCCCTGCCCTGCCCGACGACGTGGTTGCCAAAACCCGCGAGAAGTATGTGGAAGCCTACGAGCGACTGACCGGCGAGAAGTTCGGCTGGTAGGAAGTTCTCAGTGGGCGTCGGGCGGCCTCTGGAATCCGTTTGTTGTCGCTCGTTCTGCTATGGTTCTGGCGTGCCGAGATCGCGGCAGATGCCTCGTGTTGCTGGCGCAACACCGACGATTTTCCGACAACGCCTTATCCAATGGAAAACGGATTGCGCAAAATCACCTGTGCCATCCGGGGGGGTTGGGCGACAGCAATCGACCTATCTTCTCAGGGGCTGACCGGGTAGAATTTGGCTCTTCTGAAGGGTTCTTAGTTTAAAGCGTTTGAAAGCAGCATGTTACGATATTGGACCGCCGGCGAATCGCATGGAAAGGGGCTCACGGCCCTGGTCGATGGCTTTCCTGCCGGGTTGGAAATTGATACGGATGTGATCGACCGGGAGCTGGCGCGGCGTCAGGGGGGGTATGGGCGCGGAGGACGCCAGCGGATTGAGACGGATCGGGTGGACGTGCAGAGCGGGGTGTGGCGCGGCTTGACGCTGGGCAGCCCGATTGCACTTTTCGTGATCAACAAGGATTACAAGCTGGAGCGGATGGAAGAGCTGGAACGTCCGCGACCGGGTCACGGCGACCTGCCGGGGGCGGTGAAGTATCTTGGTTCGATTCGGGCGATCCTGGAGCGGGCCAGCGCCCGGGAGACGGCAGCCCGGGTGGCGGCAGGAGGGTTGGCACGACAGCTTCTGACCAGTTTCGGCATTGAGCCCTTTGCCTATGTGGCCGAGCTGGGGCCGCTGAAGTTCGAGCCGAAGGCGGGAAGCCTGGCCGAGCAGAAGGCGTTGCGGGACGGGAGCGAGCTGTATTCACTCAATCCCGACCAGGACGCGCAAGCCAAGGCGATGATCGACAAGTGCCAGAAGGCGGGCGACACGCTGGGCGGAATCATCGAGTGCCGCGTGGAGGGAGTGCCCTTCGGGCTGGGCACGCACGCCCAATGGGAGCGAAAACTCGACGGGCGGCTCGCCATGGCGGTGATGGCCGTTCAGGCGATCAAGGGCGTGGAGATTGGTCTGGGGTTCGAGGCAGCTCGACGCTACGGATCCCAGGTTCACGACGCGATCCAATACGACCCGGCGGCGAAAGACGGTGCGACGCTGGGCTATACGCGTCCGACAAACAACGCGGGCGGACTGGAAGCAGGCATGACCAACGGCCAGCCGATCGTGGTTCGAGCGGCGATGAAGCCGATCGCCACGCTGGCCAAGCCGCTCGAATCGATCAACCTGCAGACGAAGGAGCCCGAGTCGGCTTCGTACGAGCGGAGCGACGTGTGCGCTGTGTCGGCGGCGAGCGTGATTGTGGAGAACGTGGTTGCCTTTGAGGTGGCCGCCGCGCTGATCGACAAGTTCGGCGGCGATAGTGTTGTGGAAATGGAAGCCCGGTGGAAGCTGTTCCACGAGATGGCGTCCCAGAGATAGGTTCGTGCCACAGGGGAACAAGGATGTTCCGCCTTTCGGATGCAACACGACGGCTAATGACGCTGGGGATTTTCTTCCTCCTGTGCGTCGTGCCGACGATTGTCATGATTTCCCTCGGGATCTGGCGACGCCTGCCCGGAAGGGTTTCGACCGAGGCCCATCGCCTGTCGCTTCTGATCGGGCACCCCGTCCGCCTCGATTCAGCCCGTCAGCTCAGCCCAAGCACCGTCCTTTACAAAGGGCTCGAAATCCTCGATCCGGAATCGAACAAGCTCCTCCTGCACTGCGATCGGGCTCGCGCCCGTTTTGAGACGATCCGCCGGGAAGGGGAGGAGACGGCGCGGCGCGAACTCAAGATCTCGGCAGACCGGGCGACGATCACGGCCCCTTCGCTCGACGCGTTCCATCCGCTGGTCGAGCGGTTGCTCCAATGTCGCATCGAGGGTGCGCCTTCGGCCGCGCAATTGAACGTCAAGCAGATCGTGTTGCGTCAGCCCGAGTACGAATTTCCGGCCCGGGTGGACGTTACCCTCAAGCCGGAGCAGTCGCGGATCGAACTCCAGTTCCGATTGCAGGAACAGTCCAAGCCCGTTTATCTCTGCGTGGTCCGCAACCGCGAGTACGATCCGCCGGTCGACGGTTTCCAGCTTGTTTCGGGGGACGAAGGGGCCCTTCCCGGCCCGCTGCTTTCGGCGTTCCTTCCAATGTTTTCGAATCTTGGCCCGGCCGCACAGTTCCGTGGGCACATCGTGGCAAACCGTGTCCCCGATCATTGCCGCCGCATCCAGGACGGAACGAAATTCGATTCGGGCTGGCAGCTCGACGCCATGGGCTACCTCAGCAACATTGATCTGCCTTGCTTTGTGGGAGACTACCTGCCCCACGAGATCTCCGGCACCGGTTCGGTGCGGTTGGAGAAGCTGGAGATCCTCTCCGGACGGATCTCGGTACTGAAGGGCGGACTCCACGCCACGGCGGGGCGGATCTCGCGAGACCTCGTGGCTTCCTGCGTGGAGCAATTCGGACTGAGCACGAACTTCGCGATCCATGGGCCCACGTCCCTGTTAGCCTACGACGAGTTGGCGGTGGGATTCCATCTGGACGGAGCCGGTTTGCGACTGGAGGGAGAGTGCCAATCGGAGCCGAAGGGGGCCATGCTGGCGGCCTACACTTACCGTCTGGACGCGCCCCGGTCCGGGTCGATCCCGCCGACGAAGGCGATCGCCGCGCTCACGTCGACGCCGGAATCGCAACTGGCCACGTCGCGTTACGCCTCGCGACTGGCCCGTCACATGCCCTACATTCCGACGGCCTCGGCCATCACGATCGCCGCCCCACCCCTGGACGGGCGTTCGGGGGCGAGACACTGAGGCTGGTGCATCTCCTTTCTCCCGTGGGAAACAGGCGTTTTCTTTGAATACGTGTGGCGGTCCTGCTACACTTGCTCTGGCTCTATCTGAGTTCGCAAGGGCACGGTCCTATTTCCCCCTGCGCTGTATTGCTAGCTGCAAGGATCGCTGAGCTCTTGACAGAGCTTCGCGACCACCGGGAGCAGGCCACCCCAGCCGAGCGGTAGCTCGTATTGGCTGGCGACCCTGCCGTCCGGTGAAGTAATTGCCGCAGTTCCCTGGCAAAAGGAGTCATGGCATGTCGACGCGTTTCCTTCAGACGATCGCAGTCCTTGTACTTGGAGTCTTCGTCGCCGGCTCCGCCCAGGCCGCCGAGAAGCCGGCGAGGCCGGACATCTTGTTGATCATGCCCGACCAGATGCGAGGCGATTGCCTTTCGATGCTGGGACATCCGGCCGTTCGGACTCCCAATTTTGATGAGTTGGCGAAGGAGGGCGTGCTTTTTCGGCGAGCCTACACGACGGTTCCGTCGTGCATACCGGCGCGCTACGGCATGCTGACCGGCCTGGCGCCCCAGACGAGCGGCGTGGTGGGCTACAAGCAGAAGCCCGTTGATTTCCCAACGATGCCCCAGTTGCTTCGAGATGCCGGCTATCGGACAGCCCTGATCGGCCGCAACATGCACCAAATGGTAGGAGCTGAAGCCCTGGGCTACGAAACGGATACGCTTGGCTCAACCTATGTCTCCAACGACCAGTACGCCCTGGACATCCAGCAGGCCAGGCCGGAGATTGTTGAGTTCCGCAAGTGGGTAGAGCAATCGCTGGGCCTTTCCTACAACCACTGGCAAGCCACGCCGTGGCCCCTGGACGACGACTTGCACCCGACGGCCTGGATCGCGCGACATGCGAGGAAGGTTGTGGCCGAGGTGTCGGAGAAAGAGCCTCTGTTTTTGACCGCTTCGTTCTACGCACCCCATCCTCCGCTCTTTCCGCCCAAGAAGTATTTTGACGAGTACATGAAGAAACAGCTCCCCGCACCGGCTCACGGCGACTGGGTGAACTGGAATACGATCACGCCGGAGGGGAGCCACGGAGGGCACCGCGTTCTGCTCGAAGGGGAAAGACTTCACAGGGCCCAGGCGGGCTACTTCGGGCTGATCGAGCATCTCGACCACGAGGTGGGCCCGTTGATTGCCGAGTTTCGGGCGCGAAGCGAGAAGGCGGGCCGGCCCTGGCTGATCGTATTGACCTCCGACCACGGCGAGATGCTGGGCGACCACGGGTATTTTCGCAAATGCGAACCGCTAGAGGGCTCGGCCAACATTCCGTTCATCCTTTGCGGCTCCCGGGAATTGAACTTCACAGCGGGCGCTCGTTGCCTCCAACCGGTTTGCCTGGAGGACCTGCTGCCCACGTTTGTGGAACTTGCCGGAGCGGAATGCCCAGAAGTGGACGGTGTGAGCCTGGTGGCCGTGTCGCAAGGCAAGTCCAAGCAGATCCGGCCCTGGCTCCACTTTGAACACGCCCCCTGCTACAGCAAGGCCCAGGCGTTTCAGGCACTCACCGACGGATATTTCAAGTACATATGGCGTCCCTGGGACGGACGCGAGCATCTCTTCGACCTGGAGGCAGATCCGCAGGAAGAGCACGACCTGTCGGCCGACCCGGACCAGGCAGACCGTCTGGCCGAATGGCGAGAGCGGCTCATTGAGCGGCTCGCCTCGCGTCCGGAAGGTTTTACGGACGGTACGCGGTTGATTCTGGGGCGAAAATATCTGCCGCTGAACGCGGGAGCTCAGGGGTCGAATCAGGGCAAATGAATCGGGAGAACAAGCAGTTGTCAATGTGCTAACAGTGTTGGCAGGGCTTTGGCACATCCTTTGGATAGCGAGTGGGAGTGGCATTGCGCGGGCGTCCCAGCCCCCCCACATTTTCGTATTGAGGAGTCTTCTGTTATCGGATAGCTTCTTCGACTGAGGGCTACATTTCATCTTTCAGACGCTCGCTCCACTCAGGATTCACTCAAGGCAGCAGGGCCAGCAGCCTCCTCCTCCTGATTGATATTGGCGCGGGCAAGGATGCCGTCTCTTAGCGTCAAGAAATCTTCCCAGGATCCTTCCTCTTAATTCCTGGTTTTCTTGTTTCCGCGGGACCAATCGGTCTCCGCGCCCGGAGGATAACATGTTCATGCGTACACCCACCCTGTCGTCCAAGAGCGCTGCAATTCGGCCGTTACGACTGGAAGCCCTGGAAGACCGAACCCTGCTGAGCGTAACTCCAGAATGCTTGGAGGCGCGAACGCTTTTAAGCGCAACCTCCGGAAGTTTGGAGGAGCCAAACGAGACGGAGTATGCGACGGGTCTCCTTGTGGACACGGAGGCGGAAGCGACTTGGAAAGAGGAGAACCTGGTTGAGACAACCGACGTGGAGCTGAACGAGTTGGGGCTCGAGCGGCTCGCGGAAGAACCATCCAGCGCAAGTTCGCTTCTCCTGGCGGCCTCCAGCGAAGGGGACTTGGCGACTGAGGCTCTGCTGGGGTCGAGCGACTTGCCCGCGGCGGTGGACAACAGCGAGCTGCAGTATTTCCCGGGGATCCGCAGCCAAGGGAGCCTCGGTTCATGCACGTCGTTCGCGGTGACCTATTACACGATGACGTACATGACGGCCATGGCTCGGGGCTGGGACGCGAGTGATCCGACGGACAACACGACCAAGTTTTCTCCCAAGTGGACGTACAACATGGTCAACGGGGGCATGGACGGGGGCTCGTATCTGTCGAGCACGGTGAACGTGCTGATGGACCACGGCGCGGCGACCTGGGCCGACGTTCCCTACAACAGCAATTACCGGGAATGGGTCTACGACGACTCGGACGTTTGGGTTGACGCCCTCAACTACCGGATCGGCGAGACCGGCTACGTGTCGGACGTGGATGGTGCGGGCCAGGAGACCGCCAAGACCCTGCTGGCCAACGGCTACGTTCTGAATTTTGCAACCTACATCTATTGCTGGCAGTACGGGACGATTTCGGACGACCCGAGCACAACGGCCGACGATTCGGAGGTGGGCAAGCAGGCGGCCTACTGGGTCAACGGCGATACGGGCGGCCACATGATGACGATCGTGGGTTACAACGACGACATCTGGGTCGACATCAACGGCAACGGCGAGGTGGAGGAGGCGGAGAAGGGGGCCTTTCGGATCGCCAATTCGTGGGGAACAGGCTGGAAGGACGGCGGTTTCACCTGGCTGTCGTACGACGCCTTGAACGCCGTTTCGGAGGCCGGTGGTCCAAGCACCAACCGGGAAGAGGCCATTGACTTATGCGAAGTCTATTGGCTGACCGCCGAGGAGAGCTACACGCCCACACTGGTGGCGGTGTTCACCGTTGAGCATAGCGAACGAAGTCAGATGCAACTGAGTGTGGGCAAGGCCGAGAGCGGGGCGACCCCCGAAATGACCTGGACGCCGACCGGCCTGACCGGCGATGGCGGCAATTTGGGTTTTGACGGCGTTGCCTACAGCGATTCCTCGCTGGCGCCGGCGGGCACGTTTGCGCTCGACCTGACCGACCTAAGCCCGGATTTCGGGACGGCAAGCACTTACTTTCTGGGCTTGAACGACACGACGGACGCAACCGTGGAGGGAACGATCACCTCCTTCACGATCACGGACGGACTCGGCAATGTGATCGCCAGCGCCAGCGACGTCCCTCAAACCGATGGGGATGATTCCAGCACGACCGTCTATGCCTCGGTGACCAGCGAGTTGACCGACTTCGTGGTCGATGCCAGTTGGACCAGCGTGGAGGAAGGTTCGACGACGAGTATCCAGGTGAAATTGGCGGCTGAACCGGTCAGCGATGTGACGGTGACGGCGAACTGGCTGAGCGGGGATTCGGATCTGGCCGTCAGCAGCGGCAGCACGCTTGTGTTCACATCGAGCAACTGGGACACGTACCAGGCGATCGAGGTGTCGGCCGGCCAGGACGCGGATGACTTGAACGGGCTGGCAACGCTGCAAATTGCCGCTTCGGGCCTGCTTTCCATGCCGGTGCGGGTTCAGGAAGTGGACGACGAATTGATCTATGTGGCCCTTCTGAACGAGGAGCCGGGCTGGACCTATGAAGGGGACTGGGCCTGGGGAGTCCCTGAGGGAGGGGGCGGCTCCCACGGCTATCCCGATCCAACCTCCGCTTCGACGGGACTGAACGTGATCGGCGACAACCTGGCGGGCGACTACGCAGCCAACACCTCGACGGCCTGGGTCACCACCTCGGCCATCGACTGTTCGGGATATGGCGACGTGGAACTGCGTTTCGAGCGGTGGCTGAACATCCAACGTTCCGCCTACGACCACGCCTACCTGCAAGCGTCCAACGACGGAGTCACTTGGACGGAAATCTGGAGCAATTCAAGCCTGCTGACCGACGACTTCTGGACCCTCGTTTCCTACGACATCTCCGACGTCGCCTACGACGAGGAAACCGTCTATATCCGCTGGGGCCTAAGCAGCAATAGCACCTGGCAATACTCCGGGTGGAATATCGACGATGTTGTCCTCGCTGGGACGGCACTGACTGGGGGATCGGAGAATCAGGCCCCGGTGGCAGACAACGCCGTTTTTTCAGTCTCCGAATCGGCGGCCAACACGACCGTCGTCGGAACCGTCACGGCGAGCGATGCGGATACCCCCGCCCAGACGCTGACGTACGCGATCACGGCAGGCAACGGCGACGGCGTATTCGCCATCAACAGTTCGACGGGCCAGATCACCGTGGCCGACAATTCCTCGCTGGACTACGAGACGATCAGCCAGTACAGCCTCACCGTCCAGGTCACCGACGACGGGTCGCCCAACCTCTCCGACACGGCCACTGTCACAATTAATGTCACCGGCACGAACGAAGCCCCGGTGCTTGGCAATGCCACGTTCTCGCTGGACGAGGACGCGGCCAACGGCGTCAACGTAGGAACCGTGTCCGGCACGGACCAGGATTCGCCCGCCCAAACGCTGACCTACGCGATCACGGCAGGCAACGGCGATGGCGTGTTTGCCATCAACAGTTCGACGGGCCTGATCACCGTGGCCGACAATTCCTCGCTGGACTACGAGACGACCAGCCAGTACAGCCTCACCGTCCAGGTCACCGACGACGGCTCGCCCAACCTCTCCGACACGGCCACTGTCACAATTAATGTCACCGGCACGAACGAAGCCCCGGTGCTTGGCAATGCCACGTTCTCGCTGGACGAGGACGCGGCCAACGGCGTCAACGTAGGAACCGTGTCCGGCACGGACCAGGATTCGCCTGCCCAGACGCTGACGTACGCGATCACGGCCGGTAACGGCGACGGCGTATTTGCCATCAACAGCTCCACGGGCCTGATCACCGTGGCCGACAATTCCTCGCTCGACTACGAGACGACCAGCCAGTACAGCCTCACCGTCCAGGTCACCGACGACGGCTCGCCCAACCTGTCCGACACGGCCACCGTCACGGTCAACGTCACCGGCGTCAACGAATCCCCGGTGCTTGGCAATGCCACGTTCTCGCTGGACGAGGACGCGGCCAACAGCGCCAACGTAGGAACCGTGTCCGGCACGGACCAGGATACCCCCGCCCAGACGCTGACCTACGCGATCACGGCCGGTAACGGCGACGGCGTATTTGCCATCAACAGCTCCACGGGCCTGATCACCGTGGCCGACAATTCCTCGCTGGACTACGAGACGACCAGCCAGTACAGCCTCACCGTCCAGGTCACCGACGACGGCTCGCCCAACCTCTCCGACACGGCCACCGTCACAATCAACGTGACGGATGTCAACGAAGCCCCGGTGTTGGGGAACGTCACATTCTCGCTCGGCGAAGATGCGGCAAACGGGGCGAATGTGGGAACCGTGTCCGGCACGGACCAGGATTCGCCCGCCCAGACGCTGACCTACGCAATCACGGCCGGTAACGGCGACGGAGTATTCGCCATCAACACTTCCACGGGCCTGATCACCGTGGCCGACAATTCCTCGCTCGACTACGAAACGACCAGCCAGTACAGTCTCACCGTCCAGGTCACCGACGACGGGTCCCCCAATCTGTCCGACACGGCCACTGTCACGATCAACGTGACGGACGTGAACGATCCACCGGTCCTCGGCGACTACACTTTCAGCGTATCTGAGGATGCCGCCAACGATGCTGTCGTGGGCGTGGTCGAGGGCTCTGACGAAGACGATCCACCGGCAACTCTCGTGTACACGATTATTGCGGGCGACGATGAAGGCGTCTTCAAGATCAATCCGTTCTCCGGCGAAATCACGGTCGATGACAACTCGACCTTGGACTACGAAACGACCAATCAGTATACGCTTACCGTTCAGGCCGAAGACAATGGCTATCCGAGCCAATCCACGACAGCCACGGTCACAATCAATGTCAACGACGTCAACGAGGCCCCGGTGCTGGGGAACGCCACGTTTTCGATCGGTGAAGATGCGGCAAATGATTCCTTGATGGGAACCGTCTCCGGCACGGACGAAGACTCGCCCGCCCAGACGCTGACCTACGCAATCACGGCAGGCAACGGCGACGGCGTATTCGCCATCAACAGTTCGACGGGCCAGATCACCGTGGCCAACAATTCCTCGCTCGACTACGAGACGACCAGCCAGTACAGCCTCACCGTCCAGGTCACCGACGACGGGTCGCCCAGCCTCTCCGACACGGCCACCGTCACGATCAATGTGACGGGCGTGAACGAAGCCCCGGTGCTTGGCAATGCCACGTTCTCGCTGGACGAAGACGCGGCCAACGGCGTCAACGTAGGAACCGTGTCCGGCACGGACGGAGATTCGCCCGCCCAAACACTGACCTACGCGATCACGGCCGGTAACGGCGACGGCGTATTTGCCATCAACAGCTCGACGGGCCTGATCACCGTGGCCGACAATTCCTCGCTCGACTACGAGACGACCAGCCAGTACAGCCTCACCGTCCAGGTCACCGACGACGGCTCGCCCAACCTGTCCGACACGGCCACTGTCACAATTAACGTGACGGACGTGAACGAAGCCCCGGTGTTGGGGAACGTCACATTTTCGCTGAGTGAAGATGCGGCGAACGACGCCAAAGTGGGAACGGCATCCGGCACGGACGAAGATTCTCCCGCCCAGACGCTAACGTACGCGATCACGGCCGGCAACGGCGACGGCGTATTTGCCATCAACAGCTCGACGGGCCTGATCACCGTGGCCGACAATTCCTCGCTCGACTACGAGACGACCAGCCAGTACAGCCTCACCGTCCAGGTCACCGACGACGGCTCCCCCAACCTCTCCGACACGGCCACGATCACGATCAACGTGACGGATGTCAACGAAAACCCCGGTTCTGGGGAACGCCACGTTTCCACTGAGCGAGGATGCGGCCAACGGTGCCAACGTAGGAACCGTGTCCGGCACGGACCAGGATTCGCCCGCCCAGACGCTGACCTACGCGATCACGGTTGGCAACGGCGATGGCGTGTTCGCCATCAACAGTTCCACGGGCCTGATCACCGTGGCCGACAATTCCTCGCTGGACTACGACACGACCAACCAATACAGTCTGACGGTCCAAGTGACCGACAATGGCGAGCCTATTCGCACGGGCCTGGGAACAGTTACCGTCGACGTGATTGCCGCCAATCGGCCGCCCGTGATTGCGTCTGTCGGAGACCAACATGTCATCAAGGGGCAGTCGCTTGTATTGGACATCGACACGACAGATCCAGACGAACTCGGGCGGGCATTAACCTACTCGCTGGCTCCCGACTCGCCACCGGGTGTAGCGATCGATCCGACCTCGGGCGTTTTGACCTGGACGCCTGGAGACGCGATCGAGCCACGAACCTACGAGATCACCGTCGAGGTTTACGACAATGATAGCCCCATGTTCTCCGACAGCGTTACCATCGCGGTCGATGTGATTGAGCCGTTGGGAGAATCGGATTATGTCGAACTGGCCGGGCTTCCGTTGGCTGCCGACTCGCTCTGGTATGGTGTCTGGCTGACACGGACCGGAATCCTGACGGTCCAAGCAACGTACGAGAGCGGAAGCGGAACGGTTTTGATGACCGTCTATGGAGAAGACTGGACAGCCCTGGCCAGTTCGGAGGGAACGTCGGGTGAGGAGAGGATTGACGTTGCGGCCGAGGCTGGCCAAGTGTTTTACATCCACGTACAAGGGTCCCTTGACAGCGTCGACCTGAAAGTTGCCAATCTCCTGTCGCAAACCATGGGTCAGGTCACGGCATATGGTACAGTGGGAGACGATGATCTTCGAATCGACATCTCATCAGACCCCGAAATTACCATCAATGGCCTCTCCTACCTGTTCACGACTGGTGACGTACAACGCATTGAGTTTGACGGCGGCGGCGGAAGTGATGTGGCCATGATCCTCGGATCTTCGGACCATGAGACGGTCGTACTGTCTCCAGGGCAAGCGACCGTGATCAGCCCCAACGTCGAAGTGACGATCGACCAGACAGAGTCCATCGTCATCGACGGCGGTGGCGGGGAAGACCAAGCCACGCTCAACGACTCGGATGGGGACGACACGTTGGTGGCAGCGTTGGGCGACTGTCTGCTGTCGGGAGCGAGCACTTCGGGAGATTCCTATACCAATCAGGTGCTCGGCTTCTCTCATATCGATGCATTTGGCAAGGCCGGCGGATACGATCGGGCGGAATTCGAATTGTTCGATGGCTCCGCCTTCATCACCCGCGGCTCCTTCAGTCTGCTCAAAGCAAGCGGAATCAGCTACGAGGTCAAGTTCTTCGAACAGACCGTGACAGATGCCGCCATTGCGGCGGCGACGGTGGCGACGGCGGCTGAACCAGGGAGTCCCGGCAAACCCCAAGAAATCACTCGCAAGGACATCTCGGCATTACAATTGTCCGCCTTGGAAGAGCCGTTGGACCAAGTCCTTGAGATGGCAGACTTGCTGATGGACTCAGCCGAAGCTGTTTGGCAACCCATTCTGCATCACCGAGCAAAGGCACGCGTTTTCGGCGAGCTAGGGCAAACTCTCGATCCTGCTTGGGGTCTCTTCGAAGAGGCTTTCAGCTAATCGGCTCTTATCGATACTCGCATATTGCTGGGAACGGTGCGGCCGGAACAACAGACGAGGCAAAAATAGCGGGAGAGCATCTGGGGTAGCACTGAAGCCGAAGTGATCCCGATTGATGCTGGGCTCTTCGCGATCATGAACGAGTGGCCGCAACTCGATTCACGAGCCCAAGCATCGCTCCAGAGCATCTCGCGGCTATGGGGCTCCCTCCCTGACCCGGTACGCGAAGGCATCGTGGCCATGGTCCAGGCAGCCGTTCGTGCCCAGGCCCAAGGTCCTTGCCGTCGACTTGCGGGGCCTCACGAACGTCCTCTATCGAGATCCGGCCAGCGACTCGGGGCGGATCGTGAAGCGCCGGAGGATTGAAGCGGAACGAATCCGCAAGTTACCTGGGACGGCTTTTGAAGATGCCTCCTTGGTTGGCAGACCGGGATCCCGATTGCCGGGAAGGTGGCTGAGTACTCGGGACTCTAGCAAGAACCGGTGGGCGGCACTTTCAGCAGGGACCTTGGCAAAGGAGGTGGGGGCGGCGCGACACGGTCGCGCGGCCTACGTCAAGCCTCGCCGGCGTTTCAGTCGGACGACGCAATGTCCGGAACAACGTGGGAATTTCTTGAACTTGTTGAACTTTGCGCTTTTCTTGCGTTTTGACCCTTTTAGCTCATAGGTGGGGTATTTGGAGGTAGGGGCGAGGTGGAGCCGTTCTTTTCTGGAGGGGGGCGGCGAAAGGAGATGGTCAGGTTGTGAAAGAGCGGACGGGGATGCCGTTGGCGGCGCACCATCTTGACGGATTGGTTGGAGTATTTCTACCCCTTTCTTGGCCACCCAGGGGTGTTCTTGGCGGTCGTCTCGTCGGGGGCTTGAAACGAGATTGGATTTCGCAACGCATAAGGTGGGGTGCTGCAAAATCAGTTGGGGAGAGAGCGGCGGCGTAAGCGTTTGCCAGAAAGTGGTTTGCGTCCAGGCCTTGGGTGGCAAGCACTTCCCCGCTTGTCAGGGGGGCGTGTTGCAAAAGCCCATTGGATGAGGGAGGGCTGTGGGTGAGAGCTTGCCGAGCGGGACGGGGAGCGGAGTTGGCTGGGGGGCTGGTGCAAGAATGGGGCGTTGGCGGATGATCGACGAGCGGGTCTATGGGGGTTGGTCGGCGTGGCAGATGTGCTGGGGTGGATGATCGGGGAAGACGTCTTGTGGCAGAGCCGGCCAGGTTGCGAGAACCTGGGCCACCCGCGGAGCGTAGGGTGGGCAACGCGGACCAGTCCAGGAAAGGTCCGCGTCGGCGCGAATCGCTTCCATTCCCAAACGCCGTTACACAATCAACACGCCAGCACAGCCCACCGTGATCGGTTTTCCATTCCTGTTGGGACGCATCGCCGCGGGAATGCGGCTCGTTTGAAATGGGACGTCGCCGGTGGTGGGCCGCCACTCGGTTTCCGGCTTGCCACGCATTCTTGCATTGGATGATGCGTGCCGACGCTAATGCGTATTCATCCAGTCCGTTCTGGCCCACCCTACGGAACTGGTCGGGCATGGGCTCCCTCACGGCCGGTGCGATTATATCGTCACTTCACCCCAAAGTAGCACTGGCGAGACGCCAAGTGGCACCCTCGTCTTTGAAGTGGCACGTTTTGGGTGCAAGCAGATGGCACGGCTGCCGACGCCTCAGTAGATAGTGTAACGGCATCAGTCCGCCAGTGCCACTCGCCGTTACGGGTCAAGAGTCGGCCCCGACTGGGACTGCTGCCCCGTCGCCAGTGAATCCTCTGAATCCGCTCCGGAATCCGGGGCTTCTTCGGACTCTGGCGACTCGTCTTCCTCTGCCTGCCCATTCTTGTAGTGCTCGATGGCCATGTCGACGTACCATTCTCCCGGAATCGGCTCCTTCGGTGTGCGGACAATCGCTCTCTTCAGAAAGTTCTCAGGCGATATCGATTTGTCGAAGAGATCGCTTAGAGGGGAAATCGTTGCTGTTGTGTACAGGCCCGTCCATAATGCACCCGGTAACTCCTCGCGATATATGACAAACTGCACATATTTCGGTACGCGTCCGCCAAGGCGCCCATGTTCTTGCCGGATTTCGCGAAGGAGTTCGTTTCGCACACGTGATACAGAAAGCCGAAGGAGTTCTTCATCGGATCGTGCGTCGTTGTGTTGAGCGTAAAACGCGACTTTGACGTACCACACGTCCGTTTTGCTATAGGCCTTAGACAGATCGGTGCGAGCGTGGAAGTCTTCGCAGATTATCGGCGTTACACCAACCTGCGGTACGTTATGGGTTGCGCTGCGTTGTTCGTGTCCGAGGGGAGTCGGTGGGATACACCCGGTGCTACCGTGCAGGACGCATGCAAACGTCAGCAAGTAGCACATGTTTCTTGTCGAGTTCATTTCGTGGTTCCACGGTCGATTCCGCACGGAGATGTGGCACTATTCTCAATGAAGTGATACGATCCTCGTTCATCGCCAGCGAGCAGGGCGAGCAAGTTCTCGCGGGATCTGCGAGATCGCATATAGAAAACGCTCCCACCAGCTCTGGGTTTGAGCGACCTTCTGCTGCACACGCTGCTGCACAGTTTGGTTGGAAGGAAGCTGCACCCCTGGCCCAACCCCACCATTGTACAGCTCGATTTGAACACGGGTAGATTCCGGAATAACAATGTCGGAATTTTTAAGCATAGTGATGGCCCACCAACCACAGTTCTGACCGTAGACCCAGTACTCCACAGCCCCTTCGCCGAACGGGGTTGACGCTTTGTCGCCGTGTGTATTGCCCGTGCCATCCTCTTTAGGTTTCCCCACTTCGTATCCGACGTGGTTCGTTTTGATCTCAAACTGAAAATGCTATCACGTCTCAAGCAGGATAAGTTGCTTGAGTTTCTTTCCGGCTCGTCGATTTCGGGAGCCGGTTTCGAGGTTGTTGATCGTGTCGTCCCATATCTTGCTTCGTAGCATCTGCTGTCGTTTCGGCGTGCTTCCGAGGTCGAGCGGTTTTGTCGCGTCGTCAGCTTGTGCACCTGGCTCAGCGGCGGCCAGGTGGGTCAGCAGGAGGTGAGCGATCAGCACGAGGCAGAGGTAGCGTTCGATGCCCCGGTACCGTAACACTTGGTAGTCGCCCAGTCCCAGATACTGCTTCGACTCTTTGAATAGCACTTCGATCGGCCAGCGATTCAGATAATGAGACAACACACGTTTGGCTCCCCAACGGGTCGCGTTGGTGGCCATGCAAATCCAACTCTTTTCGCGCGGGCGTCGGCTGAAGACCAACTTCACGCGTCCCAATTTCGAAAGCCGGCCGACACGCTCGGCCAGACGGTAGCTCTTGCCTTCCACGGAGGTCCAGCGTCCGTCCCGTTTCAATACGTTGGGGCCATACTTGCCCAGTCGTCGCTTGTCGCGGTCGCGACCATCGGGAAAGAAGTTGCGGTTCTTCTTGGCCACGCCCACGTAGTGATACTTCTTCGACTCGCAGGCCCGCGTCACCACGGGGCACAGATAATAGGAGTCGAACAAGACCATTACGTCGGTCAGTGGCAAGTCTTCGATGATCGTGCCGACCATGTCGGTCAGCTTGCAGTACTCGACCGACTCGCCCTCGTACGAGGACTTGTGGGTTGCGTCGGCGAACGACTTCGTCACCCACAACCGGGCGGCATAAGGGATCACGACGTCTCGAAAGATGATCGCGCAGCCCAGGATCGTATGGCCTTGGGCGTACACTTTTTCGGCATGGAGAAAGATCTTGGAAACGGCGTCCATCAACTTGCCGCGTTTTCGCTTCTGGGTATCATCGAAGACCACGTTGACCGCCATGCCCGACTTCCAGCCCAACTGCCGGAGCGTATCCAGGGCCGTCTCGGCCAGGACTTCCGGCGCGTTCCAATGGGCGTGAGTCAGAAAGAACCCCACCGACTGCCGGGTGCGATGGTTTCGGCATGCCGCCTCGATCTTCCGCAAACTGCGTCGTCCGTGCATCGCAGCCAAGGCGACAACCACCCGCCAGAAGTGGGCGAAATGGCACGAGCCGACCATTTTTCGGGCCCGCCGAAAGAACCTCTTGCAAAACGGTGGAAATCTTCCGATCCTGGGCATTGGGTCTATCCTCCATGGCCTCGTCCCGGCTCAAGTCGGGAAGGCGCCCTTTCGGGCACACAACTATGTAGGATAGACCCGTTTTCATCGGTTTTTCCAGCCTGCTAGCATCGCTGGCTTTTCAGTTTGAGTTTTGATCCATTTCCGTATGTTGTTGAGCAAGAATCCCGCGTGGCCAGGCGCGACAGGGATCTCGAGTTCTCTATGCACGAGTTCAATATCGCCGATCCTGCAGTTCACGTCGGCGGGATCACAATACCACACACGCGCGGCGACAGCGAAGTTTGCAGAAACCAAATTGTCTTTCTGAGTATTGTAATCAGTCCACGGTGCCAGTACATCCCCTTCAGGCCACACGCTCGGATGAAAGGAAAAGGTATGAACGGTTCCATCCAACATTTCGATCCGGAGGAAGAAGTGGCCCACGCAGGTTGGAGGCAAAGGAGCGGTGGCTGGCTTGAGAAACACTGGGGTGGCGTCTACGAAACGCTTGGCATATGCCTTGGCTCGCTCCTCGGCCCGCGCGTCGCCTTCCTTGAAGCCGAACTGCCTGACAACAATCGAGACTTTTCCCCAGGAGGACATTGCGCGTTCGGCTTGTGTTAGCATGCGACTTGTCATCAACTTCTGCCATTCGCCCCTTGCTCTTTCCCCGAAGTCGCGATTGCGGTACGCTGCGATCTCAGCGGCTGTGAAAAGTTGTCCATACGGCCATGGGTCCTTGAAGCCGTAACGTATTTCGGCTTCATCCCAATCCATGGGAATGGGATATGAGAGGTACGTGCCATCGATCATGTACAAACGTATTTCCTTCCCATCGTCCGATACTACCACCTTCTTCGTCACATCCTCCGCCGCCTCCGTCGGCTCCGCACTCTCTGGCTCCGCCGTCGGCCGCACCCCATCCCCTGCCGCCCCCTCATCCGCCGCAGCCTGATTCGTGGCCTTCGTAACCGCCGCTTCCGACTGCGTCTGGAGCGACGTGCGTAATGCGTCGGCTTGGGATTCGGTGCGGGTGGCGGCGGCGGTGGCTAGGGCGGTGTCGAAGGCGATTCTTGCGTCGTGGACACTGTCGGCGTAGGTCGACTGGGCGGACTGGTCGTCGGCGATCTTCGTGGCCTCGGCCCGGGCGTCGGCGGCGGCGCGGGCGGCCCAGGGGTTGCCCGGGAAATCGTCCGCCAGTTCTTCCATCGCCTTGGCGTAGGTGTCGGCCAGGGCCGATTCGAGGGCGGCGTCGTGAGCGGCCAGGTTCTTTTGCAGCCCGGACCAGGCGGAGGAGGCGGCCGTTTCGTAGGCCGACTCGGCGTCGGTGACGGCCGATTGCCAGGTGTCGTAGTCGCCGTCCTCGCCGTAGACGTCGTCGATGTAGTCGTCGACGGCCTCAGCGTCGTCTATGGCCGCATCGCCGTCGGCCTCGGCGGCCGCCACCTGGTAGGCCAGCGCGGCGGCAGTAGGTCACCGCTCGCCGAGCGGGACCTGGGGCGACGTTTGCAGGCAGTGAGACGCTTTGCTCGCCCAGGTGACGCAGACCGACAGGAGGCCAGTCGGCGCTTCCGCACGTAGTGCACGTCCCCCTTCTAGCAAACGCTGCCCGGTGCAAGAGAGAGGGACATTTTCCGGCGGGACGCGTCTTGAGGGATGCACGCGAGCGAAGCGAATGCCTGTTGTTGCCAAGGCAGACAGAGAACGTAGCGAAGTGGGCGTACAACCGGTCGTCGATAATCCGGCGTCGAGTTGACATAGGGGCGTACTAGCCACTGCGACGGCTTCACTCAACCTCTTGGGCTTCGCCCACAGGTTCAAGAACCTGTGCCACCCGCGATACAACATCCATCGAACGCCTGAGAACTAGGCCCGACAGCCTTCCGGCCTCTTCAACTGGCCACCACTTGCCAAATAGCCAGCCAATTCATCGGCAGCCTTCTGGACGCATTGTGCGCAAGAAAACGACTTTCCGCGACGGATGTCGCGACAGCGAACGCTTCCCGCCGCCTCAATGAATCGTGTCGTCAGTGCTTCGCGTGTTGTCTCATCCGGAATCATCGCCTTGGCGGCAAATAGGGCGCCGCATTCACCGCCCGGCGCGCGACCACTGCCGTGACGGTGGTATTGGCGAAGGCACGCTTCATTGATTCCTGCCTGTGAGGCGAAAGCCTGAAAGATGGCCTGCGCACAGTTATGTCGATTCTCGCCGCGAAAATGCGACAGTGCGTCGTGTTGAATGGTCGTGGATGCGTCGCTCATGAGTTGTGTTCAGACGTTCGGTCTGCTCGCCATGGAAATAAGGCGATGCCAGACGTGGTTGTGGAGGAATTAGCAGGTTGGATGCCAAGCTCGACACGGCAGCGAATAGCTCAACCATGACACACATTTCCATGCTGGCTTGGCATACAAACGAAAATACTATATTGATGCTTAACTTGGGTAATGGTTACAGCAATCTCGGAGAACAACCCGAAACCAAGGCGCAACGAACCAGGGAGTAACCACCACCACACTCCTTGAGAAGCTCCTATATACCAACAGGTTACGCCATTGACATTGCGTCTCAAATGCCCGAAAACGCCGAAACGGTTCCATCGACGGGACTTCGTATGCTACGGCATTCGCGACAGGACTTCGACCGGCGGGCCTGAACTGCTATCACCAATCCCCACCCAAACGAAGTGAAGGCCGTCATTACGTCAAGAAAAAAGTCACGCCGGCGAGTCGAGGCGACTGCCGGCGCGTCGAGTTTTTATGCGGAGGGCAAGGGACTCGAACCCTCAACCGACAAGTCGGCACCTGATTTCGAGTCAGGCTGCTAGCCAATTCGCGTACCCTCCGGGTGGTCCTTAAGTTTAGTATGTCCCTGGCGTTATGACAAGGTCCGTTGAGACCGGGTTCGCAGAACGGAAAACACATCCGCCCCACCTTCCCTATCCCCCCAAACTCATGGCAGGTCGTGCGGTTTCGCCGTGGACCCACCCGAATGGTTCTGGTAGGATTCGTCCCCACGGAGAACGCAGGGACGCGTTGCGCCGGGAGTGCGGAGGATGCGGATGAAGGTACTTGCTCTGATCGAACGCCCACAGCATGTGTGCTACCGCTACCGCATCGAGGCGTATGCGTCGGCCCTGTTTGAGACAGGACTCCATCTGGAGGCCGTTCCCCTTCGACAGGGGCGAGGCCCGCGAGTTCTCCGTCTGCCCGCGGCAGCGTCCGCCGAAGTGGTCATCCTGCAGCGCAAGCTGCTTCCAAGATGGCAATTGTATCTGGTGCGGCGATTCGCCAAGCGGCTCGTCTACGACATGGACGATGCGGTCTTCCAGCGAGACAGCTTCCAACGCAAGGGCCCCAAGAGCCCGCGTCGGGAGCGGATGTTTCGCGCCACGGTCCAGGCGGCGGATGCCGTCATCGTGGGAAACGAGTACCTTCGTCGCTGTGCGGCCCAGATTGACGACAGCAAACCGATTCACGTGGTGCCAACGACCGTTCAGCCGCAACATTACCCCCTGACCCGGCATCACCGAGTGGGCGCGAATGTTCGCCTGGCATGGGTTGGTTCTTCGAGCACACTCCCGGGGCTGAAACTGGCGGAACGCCAACTCTGGGCCGCCTCGGAGAGAGTGCGAGGGCTGACCCTTCGTCTCGTTTGCGATCGGACCGTCGAACTGGACGGCCTGAACGTCGTGCTTCGTCCGTGGGCGGCCGCCACCGAGGCGGCGGAACTGGCCCACGCGGACATCGGCATCAGTTGGCTTTCGGACGATTCCTGGAGCCGCGGGAAATGTGGGCTCAAGGTCCTTCAGTACATGGCGGCCGGACTGCCCGTCGTGGCCAACCGGGTTGGCATGAATCGGCGCATGGTAATCGACGGCGAGACAGGCCTGTTGGCCGACACGCCCGAGGAGTGGGCCCAGGCGATCGGACGTCTTGCCGCCGATCCCGAGTTGCGCACGCGGATGGGCGCCGCCGGGCGGCGACTTGTGGAGCAGCACTACTCCGTGGATCGATGGGGGCCGCGGTTCGCCCAGATCATCAAGGCCGTGGCGTGCCCCGAGGCGATTGAGTTCGAGGCGGGCTCTACGAAGTTCGAGGCAGACTGCATGGACGAGACTTCTTACCCGATCGGCGCGGCCCCGGAAAGGGTCCTGGGATGAGAGAAGCCCTGTTCACCGACCTGAGAAAGATCGAGATCGCGGAAACGCAGGAACCGGTCCTGGAAAGACCGGATGATGTGAAGGTGCGGATCGACCGCGTGGGAATCTGCGGTTCGGACGTTCATTATTTTCAGCACGGGCGAATCGCCAGCCGAGTGCTGACCTACCCGGCCACGCTGGGCCACGAATGTGCGGGCACGATCGTCGAGGCGGGAGAGAAGGCCGGGCTTGCACCGGGAACTCGCGTGGCGATCGACCCGGCCCTCGTGTGCGGGCAATGCGACCAGTGCCGTTCGGGCCGCTCGAACACCTGCCGGAAGATTCAGTTCCTTGGAACTCCGGACGAGGCCCCGGGGGCCGTGGCGGATTTCCGTATCCTGCCGGCGGGCAATTGCCTGGCGATTCCCGATTCGTTGTCGCTCGACGACGCGGCGCTCATCGAGCCGCTCTCGGTCGGACTCCATTCGGTCCGACTTGGCGAGCTGAAGGACGGCCAGCGAATCGGCATCCTCGGTTGCGGCCCGATCGGACTGAGCGTGCTCCTTTGCGCCAAGGCAACGACCGAGGCGATCACGGCCTACATGACGGACCTGCTAGAACCCCGGCTTGCGACCGCACGGACCTGCGGCGCCGACTGGACCGGCCATGCCGAGGCATCCGTCGTGGAAGAAATCCTCGACCAGGAGCCGCTTGGGTTGGACTGCGTGTTCGAGTGTTCCGGCGACCCGTCCTGCATCGACCAGGCCATGCGAATGCTGACGCCCGGGGGGCGGCTGATCATGGTGGGAATCCCCGCGGCACCCGAGTTGACGTTCGACGTCCACCGGATGCGGACGAGCGAACTCACCTTCCGGAACGTGCGTCGGCAGGAGGGTTGCATGGAGCCGGCCATTCGGCTGATGGCAGAGGGGCGGATCAACGCCGTCCCCTTGGTGACCCATCACTTTCCATTGGAAAAAATCGAGCCGGCCTTCGAACTGGTGGCGGGGTACGAAGAGGGCGTGATCAAGGCCATGCTGACCATGACGGACGCTTCGTAGGAATTGGCCGGCAAGTTCGCAGGCGGACCAAACGACGATCAGTCCAGGTTGAACTCCGCCTCGGTGCTTTGCTTGCGATAGATCGGCAGGTGGCGGTAGTAGACCTCGAGGATCATGGTGGACAAAGAGGTGTCGTAGAGTCGCCCTCCCTTTTCGGCATGGGGGCCGCCGGTATACCAACTCCCCTTTTCATGGCCCTTCTTGGCCTGGGTCGTGATGAGCTGGTCGCGCATCTTGGCGTTCCAATTCTTCCACATCTCGCCCTCGTAGTGGCGAAGGACCTGGGTGGCGTAGTAGTTGTAGTAGTTGTTGTTCGGTGACGGGCCCATGCTGGACAGGAACTTGACGCCGTCCGCGAGGGCCGAGTTGTCGTGGCCCCAACCGAGGTGCATTCGGCAGAGCAATCCGATCGCGGTGGTCGAGGTTTTCGAGCTGGGGGTTGCGTATCCGTAGCGAGCCCCGTTGTGGGCCTGAACGGAATCGAGGAACTTGCTGGCGCCGATCACGGTTCGGGGGTTGATGGTGAGATAGCCCATGTGAGCGCTCTTGAGGGCCATCACCTGCCATCCGACTACGGAGGTGTCGCCGGGGTCGTGCTCTTCATAGCGCCAGCCGCCCCCAATGGGATCCTGGGCGTAGGCGATGTAGTTGACCGCAAGCTGGGCAGGCTGATACAGACTTTTGTCGCGGGTCATGGCGTAGGCCTCGCACAGGGCGATAGCCGACAGGCCGTGGGAGTACATTCTGCCCTCGGGCTCGTAGAGGCTTCCGCCCTTCTTCTGGCTCACCTGCATCCGACGAGTGAGGAAGTAGAGGCCCGAGTTGACGACCTTCTTGTATTTGCCTTCCTTGTGAGTCTGGCCGGCGCCCAGGAACGGGAGAAGCGCCATGGCGGTGGCGGCATTCCGCGCCTTGGTGTCGCTGCCCGGATTGCGGCACTGGCCTCGGCACGAGGGACACTGCGTTTGATCGAAGGTCCAGCCCCCATCGGGCATCTGATGTTCCGCCAGCCACACCAGGGCCATCGAGACGGCCTTTTCGCTGGCATCGTTTCCGCCGTCGCGCCGAACAAGCCGTTCTCTGCCCTCCCCACGTCCGGAGAGCGCCCCGCCGGACATGGTGCCGATCGACTCGGCAAGGCTGGTGGCCGGCGCCTGGGCGAGACCGAAATCGGCCAAGTCAAGCGGGACGGCCGTGGTGGGCTTCTCGAGCGACTCCATGGTGACTGCCTCAGGCTGAATCACCGATTCCATCATCAACGCATCAGAACTCATCACATCGAGCGACTCGAGAGGCTCATCCTGGAAGTCGTCGAGTTCCTCGAGGGCGTCGTCGTCGCCCGTGGCGAGGAGCAAGTCGCGAGGGCCGTCATCCCCCGTGACGGGCAGGTAGACCATGGCCAGGGCCAGGAGGAGGATGATGTGGACGATCATGCTCAGAAGCCAGCTCGGAGTGGCCCAGATCAAGTCGCGCCAGAAATTGGAACGAGGCAGTTCCACGTGGGCTTCGGAATCGGGCAGCGCCTCCGCCGCCTCGGCCTCGACCTCCGCAGGTTCCACGATCGCATCCGCCAAATCGGCCGACTCGGAATCGGAAGGCTTGTCGCTCATGAGTTCTCCTTCCACACAGATCTCTCTTCAGGACCCAATGAAGGGTCCATCTCCCCGAACCGAGACCCCCAATATGGGATGAATGAGGCCTGGAAAAGAAGGGAGGCGTCTGTTCCTAGCACGCAAGAAAGATTATTACTTCGGTGATGAGTGGCAATCAGTTTGTCGGCGTCTTCGCCGCGCGGATCCCCGCAGGGTGGTCCATGTGCCCGAGGAACGGGCCACGAAATCCCCAAAGGCAAGAGCCCGATGTACTATCAATTTAACCTCAGAACCTCGCCACGGCCAGCATTAACCCTCCCGCGGAGGGGATTTCCTTTCCTTGGATGGAAATGGGGCGACGGGATTTCCAAATCGCTCCTATTTGGTAGAATACCAAATTCGGCGCTGGCCGAAGTAGTATTGGAGCCGACCCCAGAAACATTGGCGATGCGGTGGTTCTCCCTCCGTGGGAGACCTTCGCGGTGGTTGTGGGCAGGCTTTTGGTGCATAAAGCGGTCGGGCCTCGCCATTGGCAGGAACGACCTTTTGAAACTCGACGGCATCCGGCGACTGGGAGATTTGTCTCATGGCCAAGGGCGGAAAAAAGAAAAAGGCGGAATCCATATTCCTCGTCTGCGAGGAGTGCGGCGATTACAACTACACGCTGCGTCGGAAGCCGGGCGGAGAGAAGCTGAAGCTCTCGAAGTACTGCCCCCGTCTGCGGAAACACACGATCCATAACGAGAAGAAGAAGTAGGCGTCTTCTTGGTTCAAGCGACATCGCGGTCGCGCCATGGGCCGGCCTGCGCCGGCCCATGAGAGGTGCTCTCATGCCGAAGCGATGGCGAATTCACTCCCACGACGGCGACCATATCGCCCGTCTCCAGCAGTCCGCCGGCGTTTCGGCGGTAGTCGCTCAGTTGCTTATTTGCCGGGGGATCTGCGACCCTAACGCCGCAAGAGGATTTCTCGACCCCAAGTTGACGGACCTGCGCGACCCGAGCCTGCTCCCTGACTGCTGCGCGGCCGCGGAACACCTGCACGAAGCGATCCGCGCCGGTCGACGAATCACGATCTACGGCGACTACGACGTGGATGGGATGACCGGAACGGCCATTCTGCTGAAATGCTGCCAACTGCTGGGCGCCCAAGTCGACTACTATGTGCCAAGCCGCATCAACGAAGGCTACGGCATGAACCACGAGGCCGTCCGGGCCCTGGCCGAGCGAGGCACGCAGGTTCTGGTCACCGTGGATTGCGGGATCGCAAGCGTCGACGAGGCCGAAACGGCGCACCAGTGCGGGATCGACCTGATCGTAACCGATCACCACGAACCGGCAGAGCGTCTGCCCCGGGCCCAGGCCATCGTACACCCAAGCCTGCCTGGACGGGATTATCCGTTCGCCGGTTTGAGCGGATCGGGCGTGGCCCTCAAGCTGGCCTGGGCGATTTGCCAGCAGGCCTCCGGCGCCAAGCGTGTCGGCCAGCGGATGCGGGATTTCCTGGTGTCGGCAGTCGGGCTGGCGGCCATGGGCACCGTGGCCGACGTGGTGCCCCTGATCGATGAGAACCGCGTCCTCGTTCGCCACGGACTGGTGAGCATCAAGAGCCACCCGGGCCTGGGCCTGGCCTCGCTCATGCAGATCACCGAACTCGATTCGAAGCCCGCCCTGGATTCGGAAGACATCGGCTTCGTTCTCGGCCCGCGACTCAATGCCGCCGGACGCCTCGGGCAGGCCCAACTCGCCATCGAGTTGCTGACCACCGATCGGCCCGATCGGGCAGAGGAACTGGCCCGATATATCCACGGCCTGAACGACAGCCGGCAGAAGCTGGAACGCAGCATCTACCTGGCGGCGAACAAGCAGGCCAAGGAACGATTCGACCCGAAAGAAGACGCCGCGCTGGTCCTTGCCGACCGGGGCTGGCATCCGGGAGTGATCGGAATCGTCGCAGGACGTCTTGCCGAAAAATACCACCGGCCGGTGATCCTCATCGCCCAGGACCAGCTCGGAGTGAAACCGGGAACCGGTTCCGCGAGGAGCGTCCCCGGCTTTCATTTGCACGCCGCGCTCGTCCAGTGCAGCGAGTACCTCGTGGGCCACGGAGGTCATGCCGCGGCAGCCGGCCTGACCATCGACGATCGCCAAGTCGACGAGTTTCGAAACGCCTTCTGCGAAATCGCCGAACAGGAAATCACGGAAGAACTTCGCGTCGCGGAACTGAATATCGACGCCGAGGCGCCCCTGAGCGCGTTTACCCTGAAGGTGGTCGACCAGATCGAGCAGCTCGGCCCCTTTGGGCAAGCCAACACACGGCCCCTGATGTGCGCGAGCGGGGTGTCGCTTGCCGAGCCGCCGCGGACCATCGGCTCGGGAGGAAACCACCTTGCCCTCAAGTTGACGCAGCACAACGTCACGCTTCGGGCGGTCGCTTTCGGCGGCGGGGAATGGGCCGAGGACCTGGCCGCCGTGAGCGAGCCGCTGGACATTGCTTTCCGTCCCGTCATCAACACCTTTCGCGGCCGGCGGAGTGTCGAACTGCATCTCGCCGACTGGCGAACCTGACCGCAAAGGGGCCGTCACGATGGACTGCTGGAACTGCTTGAAGAAGCTGCCCAAAGGCGCGAAAGTGTGCCCCTTCTGCGAATGTGCGGTCGAGGACCAACCCTCGCCGGAAGAAATCGAGGCCGTTCAGGAGATTCTCGACCAGATGCCCCCGGAGGTTCTTGGGGAACTGGAAGCCATGATGGCGGGCAGCGAAACGGCCGACGATTTCATCAACCAGATCTTCGTGGGCGACTGCCCCAAGTGCAACAGCTCCGAGACGGGCGACTGCGAGAAGGACCCCGAGATCGAGAACCTCTTGGTAGGTCGCTGCTATGCGTGCGGCCACATGTGGTGCACGGAATGCCAGAAGACGCTCGATCCGAAATCACTCCATTGCCCCTGCTGGGACGAAGAAGTTGAATTCTAGCACTCCGGTGAATAGCCGGGCTCTTCGATCGGCCACTTCACATCGGGCAACCCGAGCTGTTGAGCAGCCCCAAGTAGCCCGGCTCTTGCGAAACAGGAACACCCCTCTCGACGCGCGGTCCTCAAGAGCGTCCTGCGACGTCAAAAGCCCGGCTGCCGGTAGTGCGCACTGAGAGGCGAAGCGTTTCCTGCCAATGGGGGTGGTCAGCAGCCGGGCTGGGAGGGCTAGTGCGGCGCGTGCTTTGCTTGCGGGACCGGGAGACGTTAGACTGGCGGCGCGTGTTACGATTTTGAAACGGCAACGCAGCCCGTGAGGATCTGCCATGAACGTCATCTCCCGTCTCTTCTGGTGTTGGATTCTGAGCCTCTTGGTTGGGCAGTTGGCGCTCGGAGCGGAGACGCCCAAGCGGGATGCCGAGTTGTCCGTTCTCGCGGCCTCGGCGGACGCAGAGGCCCCGGGAGAGATGCTCCATGCGTACCTGATGGACAAGATTCATGCAGCAACGGAGCGGCACGACACCGAGCTTGAGGCGCTCCAAACGCCGGAACAAATCGCAGCCTACCAGGCGAGAATGAAGGAGTTCTTCCTGCGTCAGCTTGGAGGCCTGCCCGAACGGACGCCACTGAACGCCCAGGTCACCGGGACCGAGCAGCGGGACGGTTATCGGATCGAGAAGGTGATTTTCGAAAGCCAACCGAAGCACTTCGTCACGGCCATCCTCTACCTGCCCGTCGGAGAGCCTCCGTTTCCCGGCGTGCTGGTGCCGTGCGGCCACAGCGCCAACGGGAAGGCTCGCGACCTCTACCAACGAGCGCCGATCCTGATCGCCAAGAGCGGGATGGCGGCTTTGTGCTATGACCCGATCGACCAGGGCGAACGGCACCAACTCCTCGACGCCGAAGGAAAACCGATCATCACCAGCAGCACCATGGGCCACAATATGGCGGGCGTGGGCGCGATCCTCCTGGGACGCAACACGGCCACCTACCGCACATGGGACGGCATCCGCGCGATCGACTATCTCTGCAGCCGTCCGGAAGTCGACTCGAAGCGGATCGGCTGCACGGGCATTTCCGGCGGCGGAACAATGACCAGCTACCTGATGGCCCTCGACGAGAGGATCGTCGCCGCCGCCCCGGGCTGCTATCTGACCAGTTTCCGCCGGCTTCTCGACACGATCGGGCCCCAGGATGCGGAACAGACCCTCTTCGGGCAGGTTGCCTTCGGCATGGACCACGCCGAATACATCACGATGCGGGCTCCCAAGCCCACGCTCGTGATGACGGCCACCAAGGACTTCTTTGATATCGATGGGGCATGGCACAGTTTTCGCCAAGCGAAACGCTGCTATGGCCACCTCGGCTTCCCGGAACGGGTCGACCTGATCGAGGTAGCAGGCGGACATGGATTTCCCGAACCAATGCGCGTTGCGGCGGCACGTTGGATGCGGAGATGGCTGCTCAGAATCGACGACGCGATCTGCGAAACGGATTTCCCAGTGGCCAAGGACGAAGACGTTTGGTGCACGCCCCGCGGTGAAGTCATGCTCATGAAGGGCGCCCGGAGCGTGTACGACCTGAACGCAGAACAGGAAAAGCGGCTGGCCCAGAAGCGGCAGCAGTTCTGGCAGGAGTCCGACAAGGCGACAGCCCTAGCCGAAGTGCGGCGAATCAGCGGAATCCGGCCTCTTGCCGAACTTCCCAACCCGAAGGTCGTGAAGGTGGGCGAATTGGCGCGCGACGGCTACCGGATCGAGAAGATCGTCCTGCAACCTGAACCGGGACTCGACCTCCCTGCCCTTCTGTTTGTACCGAACAAGCGAGTGGGAGCGGCTTGCCTCTATCTTCACGCGGAAGGCAAGCAGGCCGATGCGGCGGCAGGCGGGCCGATCGAGAAACTCGTCCGCGAGGGGCGTCTCGTCATGGCGCCCGATCTGGCGGGCGTTGGCGAGACAACGCCCACGGGCAAACACTCCTATCGAAGCTATCTACCGCCCGACTGGCGAGAGGCAACCATCGCCTACCTGCTTGGCACGTCCCTGCTGGCCATGCGAGCGGAGGAGATTCTCGTTTGCGCCCAATACCTGGCCGAGACTGACTCGGCGAAGGGTCCGCGACCCGTCGAATTGATCAGCGTCGGACGAACAGGCCCCCCTGCCCTTCACGCCGCCGCCCTGGAACCTGGTCTCTTTGGCACGATCACCTTGCGCAACAGCCTGATCTCCTGGTCGAACGTGGTTCACACGCCGCAATCGAAGAACCAGTTCGTCAACCTGGTTCACGGGGCATTGAAGGTCTATGACCTGCCGGACCTGACAAAGACGCTACCGCCCAAGCGGCTCATCGTGGCCGAACCCTTCAGTGCGGCAGAGGAACCGGCCAAGTAAGCAGTGCACGGGCCGACTCTGCATTGTCCTGGCTGACCTCTGAAAATTCGCTGAAAGTCCCCAGGAAAGGCGGGGGCGTCCTGCTTTGTGTCGCATTAGCAACCCTGGCGACACGCCTGGAACCGGACCACACCGTCGCCACCGAGATTCCCCATTCCAGCGAGGCCTACCAGGCCCTGGTCCACGTGGACAAGGTCTTCGACGGGGCCATTTTCGCCTACGCAACCCTGACATGGCCAGGCCGGGACAGCCTTCGCTCGGAGGAACTCTACGAGACCTTGGCCGAGGTCCACGCCGTCGTGATGTTCCTGATGATCTGGATCGGTCTTCGTTCGTTTCGCTATGCGTTGGTAAGCTTGCTACCGAACGTCTTCCCGCTCCTGTGCACGGCCGGATTTCTCGTGCTTTCAGGTCGCTGCCTGGAAATGAGCAGTGTCATCGTCTTCAGCATCAGCCTCGGCATTGCCGTGGACGACACGATCCACTTCCTGGTCTGCTACCAGCGTGAGCGGCGTCACGGAGCAGGTGCGCAGGAGGCCATTGGCGCTACTTTCCGCAAGGTAGGAGCCGCCCTCGTCATGACCACCGTCGCGTTGATTGCCGGACATACGGTGGTTCTGTTCAGTGGCTTTCCGGCCATCCGGAAATTCGGGCTGCTCACGGCCATTACGATCGGCACAGCGCCGGTCGGCGACCTCCTTTTGCTTCCAGCCCTGCTCGCCTGGAGAACGTCCGGCCTGCCGAGGTTCAACGCTCGATTCCGACGCGGGCCAGAACGCCCCTCTGGTAATAGTGTTTGACCTCGCGCATTTCGGTGACGAGATCGGCTCGTTCCAGGACGGCCGGATCGGCATAGCGTCCCGTGATGACGAGTTCGACATGGTGCTGACGAGCGTCGATCAGGTGGAGGAGTTCATCGAGGTCGAACATTTGGAGCATGGGGCCCACGTTGGCTTCGTCGAGTACAACGAGTCCGTATTGGCCGGACGCGAGCGCTTCCTTGCATTCGACAAGACCTTGTTCGACCAAGGCCCCGGCGTAGTGGCGGACGGTGATTCGATCGGCGAACCGCTGGAGGGCGTGGATTTCGCTCGAAGAACTCGGCTTGCCGAACTGGGCGATGAAGACGTCCCATCCGGCGCCTGCTGCCCGCAAGGCCAGGCCCATGGCCGCGGTGGTTTTCCCTTTTCCGTTCCCGGTATAGACGTGAATATAGGCCGACATGTTTGCAGAAACCTCCGTGCGATAAGCAGGCCAGTCCGTCGGTTTCCGTCCCTCGCGGCAAACCCTCGGCACTCGATCGTTGGTAGGTCTTCTGACTCCCAGGCCTCGATCGCACCTCGCCTTCTCGCCGGGAACGAGTTCCGGCAATGGCCGCAGAAATGGGTGGATCGACATCGCCTGGTCACAGCGGCGGGGCCGTCCCGGAATCTCACCGGAGTTCCCTGTTCATCGGCAGCCAGACAAAGGCAACCGATCACCAACGACACAATCAGATGTCTGCAAAAGAAGCTATCAGAACATGAGGCGCCTGTCAAACAGGCCACACGTCCCTCGCGTCACCCCAGAGTCCGGTAAGAAGAAGCCTGGCACACGGCTCAGGAACTCATCCCTAGGCTGCGTGTTTACGTCGGCGGACAGCCATCGCGCCGAGTCCACTGCACGCCCCCCAAAGCCAGATCGCCAGAGAGGCCGGCTCCGGAACGACCGAAGGACCGGAGGAACCCGAGGCAGCGTTTCCGGCAACGGTGATTTCCGAAATCGAGAAGAAGTCGGACCAACTGCCGGTCGCCTGGAACCCGGAAAGGGTCACCGTTTCGGCAGCCACCGAGGTGAGACCCGAATCGAGCAGCAAGAGCAGTTCGTTCGAATTGGATTGGGTGAGGGTTGCGGGCCCGAAACCGTTGGCCGTCACAAGAACGGTCACATCCCCTATGGTCACGTCAACGCTAACCAGATTGCCCGGGATACGGTTGAGCAGGGTGTCGAACGAAAACAGCTTGATCTCGCTGACGTTGGTCGCGCTGTCCAGATGCAACGTGATCGAAGGTGAGTCCGAGACGCAGAACAACTGGGTATCGAGATGGCTTGTCCCAAGCAAACCGTCGTTCAACGTGCCCGAGCCACCGGAGTAGTTGGACGTGCCATCACCATTCGCGACAATCCCGTCGTCGTCATACACGTGCGTCCAACAGCCAAAGCCGGACTCTCTAGCATTGGCAACGTCGTAGGAAGTGATCACAGCGGCGTGGATATCAAGGGTCCAGACAAGGACAACCACGAGGGTTACGGGAACAATCCATCGTCTCATAGGGAATGACTCCAGAACTCAGACGGAAATGGCCTCTTCACCACCATTTGGACATTCTAACTTGCATTTGCCACAAAAAACATCGGCATAGGCGATATTTTCCCTCTAATCCACTGAGCAGGCGGTTCGTTTGAGCGATGTCAACACCACCCTTCCGAGGAGATGTGACAGCAACAGCAGGACTTTGACTCCACAAGCTGTCTCAAAACAAGAACTTACAACTTCGGGAATCGCTTGGAGCGGGTATGATTCGCCGTCCAGGCGAGGCAATGAGAGCCCCCCCCATTTAGAGATCGTTCCCAGGCGGGCAGGCGGTCTACTCCTCGTTTTCGGTAGCGATGGCGTCCAGCCGCCCCCCCCGCATGGGTCTGAACGCCGTATCGATCGGCCAAGCCTTGCAACTCAACAGGGGCCAATTCGGCACATCGACTCGCTCTGCGTTCTTCGCGGGGGAATACGATTCGTCGGTGTGGTGGCGAGCCCCCCTTTGAACCTGCCTGGAAGCAGCTGTGTCCCTACTCGCGTTCCCAGGGATGGAGTATCCTGGAGGGTTTGAGCAATCTTCCCTATGGTTCAGCCCCTATGGCCCTCATGACGACCCACAGCCCGATTCGGATGGACATTGCCGGCACTGCCGTTTCTGATCTCGCCCGGGAGTTTGGAACCCCCGCCTTCGTCTACGACGGGGGGACGATTCTCCAGCGTCTTGAAGATCTCAAAGCGTTTGATGCGGTTCGGTTCGCCCAGAAGGCCTGCTCGAACCTGGCGATCGTTGATCTGATTCGACGGGGCGGCGGACTTGTGGACGCGGTGAGCGCGTACGAGGTCCGCCGGGCCCTGGCCGCGGGCTACGAGCCCCAGGGAACGCCGCCGCCGGTGGTTTACACGGCCGACATCTTCGACGCGGAGTCGCTTGACCTGGTCGTCGAGAAGAACATCCACGTCAACTGCGGCTCGCCCGACATGATCGATCAGTACGGAAGTCGGGCTCCGGGACGGGAGATCACGTTGCGGATCAACCCGGGCTTCGGTCACGGGCATAGCCAGAAGACGAACACGGGGGGCGATTCTTCAAAGCATGGGATCTGGCACGAGCAACTTCACGACTGCCTGGTGAATGCGGACAACTACGGCCTGAGCATCACCGGGCTGCACATGCACATTGGCTCGGGAAGCGATTTCGAGCATCTTTCCCAGGTATGCCAGGCCATGGAAAAGGCCGCTCTCGAATTGGGACGCAGCCTGACGACGATCAGCACGGGCGGCGGCCTGCCCACGCCCTATCGCCACGACGACAGCCCGATCGACGTCGACCAGTTCTTTGAACTTTGGGACGCCACCCGGCGGCGTCTGGAAGACAAGTTCGGGCACAAGATCCACCTCGAAGTGGAACCAGGCCGTTATCTGACGGCCGAAAGCGGCTACCTGATCGCCGAGATTCGAGCCGTGAAGAAGCAGGCGGAGAACCTCTTCTACCTGGTGGATGCCGGGTTCAACAATCTGGCGCGACCGATTCTCTATGGCGCCTACCACCCAATCTCCATCGCCCCGGCAGACGGCGACACGAACCGCCCCCTGGTCCAGGCGATTGTGGGTGGCCCCTTGTGCGAGTCGGGCGACATCTTCACGCAAGAGGAAGGGGGCTACGTGACGACCAGGGCGTTGCCGGTTGCGTCTGTAGGCGACCTTCTTGTGATCGAGTGCGCGGGCGCCTACGGCTCCGTCATGGGCAGCAACTACAATTCCAAGCCCATGGCCGCCGAGGTTCTGCTTCAGGACGGCAAGGCCGACCTGATCCGGCGGCGACAGACGTTCGAGGAGATGGTGGCGGGGGAGATCATCCCGGGCCGGTAGTGGTTTGCTCAAAGTGAAAAGGCGGGACTTTCGACAGCTGCAAACTCCCTGAAATGCTCGACTAGGGCTGGAGACTGGTGACTCTGGGCTGCAGGTTCCTGATGCGAGGTCGATTGGGGTGGAAATCCGACCACGATGCGTCGAAAGCCCTTGATTTACTGTCCTTCAGCCTTAGGCCTTCGGTCTTCAGCCTCGTCCACGCCGTCAATCGTCTTCACGACAAGTGGTCTACCGACCAACACGCTTCCGCGAACTGACACTCGGCAAGAAGATCGCTTCAAGACAGGCTGAAGCCTGGACTCCAACGGGGCTGGCTGTCCCTTTTGGGCACTTAAGCAGCGCGCCGCGCGCGTCCGCGACGCGAAACGATCTCGAGATAGGCGGCCTCGATGGCGTCGCAACTCTGGGCGAAGGTGTGCTTGAGGGCCAGCTGCCTTGCCGCCCGGCCCATACGGCCCCGAATGGACCGGTCCAGTAAGCATCGCACGCGTCCCGCCATGGCCGATGTCTCCGTCGGATCGGCCACCAGGAATCCTTCCACGCCGTCCGTCATCAATTCGTCCACCCCGGTGGCCCGGGTCGATATGACCGGCAGCCCTGAAGCGAGGGCTTCAAGGACTACCAGGCTGCAGGCGTCGTAGTACGTCGGATGAATCAAAGCGTCGGCCGCCGCGAGCAGGGGCACCGAATCCGGACGCGTTCCCAGGAAAGTCAGATGCCGGCTCACACGCAGCGATCGAGCCAGCAAGCGATAGCGGCTCGACGGCCCGCCTCCGAGCACGGCCAGATGGACAGGGTCCCCTGACCGACGCGTCTCCGACAGCACGCGAATTGCCGGGGCAAGGCCCTTCAGCCGGAAGTTGTGAGCGATCATCAACAGCAGAAAATCGTCGCTTCCAAGCCCCAGTTCTCGCCGCAACGACACACGGCGATCCCCGCTCGGCTCCGGATGGTACCGCTCGCAATCGATCCCGTTGGGCACGACGCGAATAGACTCCGGATCGACGCCGTGGTATCTGACGAAGGCGTCGCCCACCTTCCGCGACAAGGCGAGGAACAACCGCCCATCATTCACGAACTGGCGAGCCTCCAAGGCCGCAAACCGCCGGTATCGTGGAAGAAGGCGAATCGCCAGGCTCTTCATGGGCCGAAGCGGTTTGGGCAGGATGCTCACCGTGCGGCGAATGAGCGCTTCCCGCGACCCGAAATGGGGCTGGTAGATGTCGCAACACCAACCGGCGCCCGTGTCGTGAATGATGTCGAGATCGAGCTCGCCGAGACGCTTCTCCAGCGTTACGGCATAGGCGGCACGCGAATGACAACGCGGCATCGCGTGACACCGCAACTCGGGAATTTCTCCGGTGCATGCGAATGACTGGGCCAGGACGTGCAACTCGTGGCCGCGGGAGATCATCTCCCGCGCAAACTGCCACGCCCAGTGTTCCAGACCGCCCCGGTGCGGATCGAAATGTTCCACGCATAGTCCGACTCTCATGCAATCAGCCCCTGCTTGCGTTCCATGGACTGTTGCTTGGCGAGAATCTCGCGGACAAGACGCTTGTGTTCCGGCAGGAGCTTGCGCACCCCCAGGTAGCGATGCATGAAGGCCATCTTCTGCGTGCACTTCACGCGGTCCCGCGGCGCCGAATAGGCCAACTGGGCCAGATCCTTGACGATCCACCGCCGACGCCGACGCGAACGATGCTGAACGCGCTGCAAATCGATCAGGCGAATTTCGAATTCCCCTCGACCGGCTTCGGAAACGAAGAAATGGCAGCAGTACAAGTCGCGGTGATTGAAGCCCGCCTCGTGAAACCACCTCGCAATGTCTGCCACCTGATCGATCAGACGCTGCAGGTCGCAATCGCGATGCTCTGTTCCCTCGCTGACTAATACCGGAAACCGCGCACGGAGGAAATCGTCGAGTTGGGTGAAGCCCTCGAGTTCGGGCGTGATCAGGAACGATTCGAGCACGCCGTCCTCGCCGAGTCGCTCCCCGTAGGCGGCCAGTTCCATGCAGGGAATTCCTGCTCGTTCCAGCTTGCCAGTGTTCTCGGCTTCGTCGCGGGCAGCGGACCGCCCCGCAGGCAGGCCGAGCCAGGCTCGCAAACGGCTCCAGCGGCATCGGACATGGTGTTTCTTCAAGAACACGGTCCGCAGCCCCTTGCCCCAACGAACCTGCAGTCGCCAGTTCTCACGAGTGGCAAGGGCCCTCATGCACCATCCCCGGCTCGAACGCATGACCGCGTTGAAGCGGCCCAAACCGGCCTCGCGAAGCCCTTCGTGGTAGGTGGCAGCCGCCCAGAACGGCTCTCCGTCCAGACTCGGCAGGCCTGTCTGCCCGGGGTCCTCCAAGAGAGCATGGGGCTCCGCCAGTTCGCTGCCCACGCGCACGTAGAACCGTCCGCAAGCGGGTGGCGAAGTGGCGCGGCCGGCTTGGGGGGAGGCGTCGCACGAAATCTGGCTCAGGTCCGCCAATACTTTGCCTTTTGGTAACTTGCTTCCGGAATTTCGTTGCACATGGATCAAGTTCTGGTCGCTACCGACGTACGGGATCTCCCGCGGCATCGCCCCCGGTTTCGATCAGACTCAGGTTCCAACTCGTCGGTAAGCTCGCGTTCTTCCATCTTGTTTCTTGCCATCCACGCCGAAACTTCCCTGTAGACCCGCTCCACCGACAGATCACGCATGCACCGGTGGTGTCCGTAAGGACAGACTCTCCGTCCGCAGCCGATGCAATCGAGATCTTCCGACACCAGGTCGATGGCATCCACCGTCGGGTTCTCTCCCCAAACAGGAAGCATGGGACCGTAGACGGTGATCACAGCGCAGCCCATGGCGGCCGCCACGTGACGCGGGCCGCTGTCCGTCGACACCATCAGCCGGCTCCGTCGAATGCAAGCCTTTGCCGTCCCAATCCCCAGCGGTTGCTCGGCCATCGAGAACACCCGGCCGCTTTCCGACAAACGCACGATGTCTTGCGCCGTCTTCCGTTCGTTCGGACCGCACATCACCAGCACGTCGTGGTCCAGCGTGTCCACAATCCGGCGGGAAAGCTTGGCGAAGTACTCGATCGGCCAGAGCTTCGAACCGCCGTAGGCCCCACTACAGTTGAGCGTAACAAGACGCCCGTCGCGACGAATTCCCAGGCTCTGAAAGACCTGATCGGCCGACCTCTCGTCTGCCGCCGTCGTTGCCAGTTCAAGACGGCGTGACTCGAGCTGACAGCCCGCGGCCTCGGCGAGTCGGAGATAATAGTCCGCCATCGGAATGTCGATCCGACGCCTACCGACTCTCGGGCGGTAGACCTTTCCGGTCAGCAGAGGACCGCGCCCGTTCCTGGCGTATCCGATCCGCTCCCGAGCCTTGCCGAGCCAGGCCAGCACAGCAGAACGAGGCGAATTCGGCATGAGGATCATCATGTCGAACCGACTCCCGCGGATCTTCCGGAGAATCGCCCTGTGACCCGTTTCCGGATCGCTCTGGCGGGACTTGAAGTACCACTGCTCATCTAGCCAGTTCGTCCCCGCAAGCACATCGCGGAGATAGGGACGCATGATGCCGACAATATGGGCGTTTGGCCCGAAATGGGCACGAATGGCCCGCAGCGCCGGGGTGGCCATTACGCAATCGCCGAGCCAACTGGGCAGGAAAATGCCGATCTTGGCTGGGACGCGGTGTTTGGGTTGGGACATGCCTTCGTTCTCACCATCCATGGTGATTGTCGCGAAGGTTATCCGAGCCGAGCCACATTCCTTACCCCGGAGGAAAGAGGGAATCCTGCTCGAACAACGATCGTTTCGTTCGGGTCGGCGGGAGCAACCTGCTCACAGGCGAGACAACCAACAATGCTCGCTTGCTCTTGATCAGGTGCTTACTATCGGTCGTCGGCCCAAGGCGGCAGCATACCCCCTGATTCCATTGCCACCAAGAGCAGTTCGGAAAAGCCTCATGAATTCGGGGGGGGCAGCAATCCGACCTTCTCCTTGGATTCTCCTCTCCCCCGGCGTAATATCGGGGCACTGCGTTCATCTTCTCCAACCCCCATAACCTTGAATGCGTTATCTTGCCAAGATTGCCTGCGTTACCTGGGTGTTTCCCAATACCCTACTCGGGTTAGCCGTTGGCACGCTCGGGCTGCTCACCGGGGGCCGCGTTCAGTCCAGATGGGGCGTCCTCGAGTTCTACGGCGGGGCCGTACGGTGGATCCTTCGTCTTGGTCCTCCCGGCGGGTTCGCCTCCGCCATGACCCTGGGCCACTCAATCCTCGGCCAGGACCAGAACTGCCTGGATCTGTGTCGCGACCACGAGCACGTCCACGTCCGCCAATACGAGCGTTGGGGCCCTCTCTTCCTGCCCGCCTACCTCCTCTGCTCCCTCTGGCTTTGGCTCCGCGGCCGAAATGCCTATCGCGACAACCCCTTTGAACGCCAAGCCTATCGTGAGGCTAGAGGCTAGAGGCTGTAGGCTGGAGGGCTGGCAGAGGCAGAGGGAGGCCGTGTATTTGGAGTCGATCGACCTCGCCTCCAGCCTCCAGCCTCCAGCCTCGTCAGTACGGATACCGCGATCGAACGTCGAGTTCCTCGACGAACGCCTTGACGTCAATTCCGTCACACGAGACTCCCTGCTGGGTCGACATCGCTGCCGCAATCCCTGCGGCGTGGCCGATCTGGATCATGGTTCGCTGCAGACGGCAGCTTGAAGCGGCGATCTGGCTGAAACCGGCGCCGCGACAGGCCACCAGCAGGTTGCCCCAGGGACCGACCGGCAAGAGGCAACGATAGGGAATCCCGTAACCGGTCTTGAGCGTCGAAAGATGCCCCCCGGCGCCGTGAACGTCGCACGGATGGTCCGCCACGGCAATGAGGTCGTCGTGTTTCTGTCCCGGCAGACCGGCCAGGAGATCGTTTTCGTTCAGAACGTAGCGTGTCACCACGCGGTAGCTTTCCCGGATCCCGAGCATGGGCGCGATCTCTGCAAGTTCGTAGCCCTGGAATTCAGGCACCTGCTGGAGCCAGTGCCAGTGGGCATGTACCTTTGTTTCGCTGCGTCGGAGGCACTCATCATATCCCAGGTCGATCAATGCCCGCCCCGGGAGCAGGGGCAACGTATTGACCGCCTGCAGCCCGTTCTTCCAGCCGGTTACAAAGGCGCATTTGGGAAAGGAGACCTTCCCTTCGGGAGCCGGCTCGCGCCGGGGAGACTCGCTGGACCGGATCAGGTAGCAGCGTGAAATCGCGTTCAGTCGCAGCACACCCTGCTCGGGCGCCGAGGGCTCGTTGAAACGGCTCCGAGGGTCGACTCCGAGCATCGTTTCGCACCCCAACGCACGGCAAAGCCAGACGCATCCGCTCGCGTCGATGAAGACCTTGGCTCGGACGCGAAGAAGATGACCGTCGGACGCCTCGGCCAGGATCGACTTGACCTTCGTCCCGTCGGCATCGGTCTCGGCCTTAAAGAAGATCGTCTCATCCAGAAGCGTCACCTTGCCCGTTTCGCTGAGCATCTCTCGAACGACCCGGTCGAACGCCTCCGGCTTGTAAGGCACGCGACGAAACTCGGATCTCGGGATCCCCGTCCGGCGAAGCGTCTTTTCGTAGGGAATGCCCTCCGTGACGAGGTTGTAGCCCATCGGCGCGTCCGTATGGACGCGGTAGCCGGTGGCCACGCCGGCGCCGTCGATGGCCTTCATTCGTTCAAAGATCTCCCGGGCAATGGAGCAGCCCGGTCCCGGTTCCCAGTTGGCCACATAGGCGTTGCTGCCGGTTCCCCCGAGTCGGGCCTGGCGTTCCACCAGAACGACTCTCGCCCCGTGCCTTCCCGCCGCAATTGCCGCCGCCACCCCGGCGCTTCCCGCCCCGACCACACAAACGTCCGTCTCCAGTTCCTCCGTGACCGGCCCCGTTGGTCGCGGCGTGGTGAGGACGTTCCAGCCATCAACCAGGGAATCGGACGGCTCCTTCAAGTGGTATTCCTGGCTCAAGCAGGCGGCGGCTTGCCGCAACTCTTCCGAATTCAGCGCTCGGTCATAAACGAGGATCTCCGAAATCGTCCCCTTCCAGAAACCTGAGCGAACCGGCGTGATCGGCAGCCCGCCGATCCAGGCCCCCCTGTCGACCAAGGGCAGCGAGAACTCGCCAACACTCCCCGGTTCGACAGTGGAGCCGAAAAGCACGTCCGTCGCCCCCTCCTCGCCGTTTCGCTGCGACAGAGTACCCCCGAACACCGCCGGAACGCCCAACACGCAACGGGTCGTGGCCGCCAGCGTTCGCGACTGCTTGTCCCGCACGATAAAACGCGTCGCTCCGTCCCCGTCCACATCAAGCTGAACGAGCGGCACGGCCGCATTGCGAATGGACAACAAACCATACGACGACGGTTCGTCGGCCTGGGCCACGCCCAGGATTGTGAACTCCCGTGCATCCGCAGGCAGAAGTCTCGCGTCGATCCTCAGGGCCGTGCCTTCGGAAAAAACCAATGCCTTTCGCTCGCCGTCCAGGACGGGTCCCGCCAGTCCTTCCGGAACCCTCGCGACGTGTTGCTGCGGACTGCTGTCGTGCCAGGCCACAACTTCGCCGCCTGACGTTTCCACGCCCTGATCGGCCTTCAGATGAAGTACCAGTCCTTCCCTGGAGAGGTCCTGGCCGCAAACGTCGGTTGTGCCAAGAAACACAAGGGCCACGACAGCCAAGGCAAAACCGGCAACCCGCTTCCCAATGCGTGGCCTCCGCAGTCCCCTCGTCATGCCAGGGTTGAAGTATGATCGCGTGAAAGAACTCGTGTGCCGTGTTTGCTTCAGCGCTCTCATGGGCGGTGCTTTCTTGGGGAGAATTTCATGAAGAACGGTCGAAGTGATAGATTTTCTTTGTCCGGCTGCCTAAGGTCCCGCTCGGCGAGCAGTGACCTACCTGCAGAATTCAAACGTCTTCCGCAACGGTGGCAGCCAACGCCGCCAGTCGCGATTCCACGACCGCCTGCCCTTCCAGAAACTCGATGCCGATAGCCAACGCGCGAAGAGGCACGGCGCCAAGTTGATTCACGCCAATCTTGGCGAGATCCTTCGCCGTGCAAACCACGGCCACAACGCCCAACTGTTCCGCCCAACGCGTCAGCTGTTCCAGATCCTCTCGCTGATAACGATAGTGGTCGGGAAACTCTTCGAACCCCGCCACGTCGTATCCGCACGTACCAAGCGTGTGATGAAACCCCGCCGGATTGCCGATCCCGCAGAACGCAGCAACGGGCTTGCCTGCCAACTCTTCGAGTTTTTCGCTCCTTCCGTCCGCAGCAAGAAGGCACTCGGGGGCGTGGATCACCTCGGCCCATGGAACACCCGAGGCCAGGCGGGCAACCCGATCGCGCAGGGCGTCTCGCTCGCTGCGTTGGATCATGTCCGCCCGGGTGAGCACCACGAGATCGGCTCGGCTCAATCCCGACAACGGTTCGCGCAACGTTCCACGGGGAAACACGTGCTCAAAACCAAACGGCTCGAGCGCGTCGAGAAGTACGATGTCCAGGTCGCGATGGATCCGACGATGCTGAAACGCGTCATCGAGCAGGATCATCTGGCAGCCCAACTCCTCAACCGCGATCGCGGCCGCGGCCACTCGGTCCGGGTCCTGCAAGTGGGGCACGTCGGGCAGACGGCGTTCCAATTCGATCGCTTCGTCGTTGCAGCTTCCCGCTTCGGCGCCGTAGCCACGACTGATGAGCGTCACCCGCACTTCTAATCCGCGCAGGTGCCTTGCGATCCAAGCGACCATCGGGGTCTTGCCTGTGCCGCCAAGGGTCAGGTTGCCGACGCTGATCACGGGCACGCCCACGTCGCACACGTGCTTATCACGGTGATCAAACTTCCGGTTCCGCCAGCGGACAATGAGGCTGTAGGGCAGCTCGGCGCCCGCTAACACCATTCTCAAGCACGCGGCACGAAATCCTCGTTGCCGACCACTGATTAAATCGCGAAATTCACTGGGGCTCAACATAAGACCGAAAGCACGTAAGGCCGGGAAATACCCGAGTTTAGCCAGCTCACGACATCGCGACAATCCACGTTCCGGCCGGATAATCCGAACAATTTCGTTGGTCCCCCTTCCTTGACAGTCGCGTCCCGGCGGGCGATGATGAGGCCACGGTACAGGGCAGCAGGGTCTCCACCCAACACGAGCTACCGCTCGGTTGAAAGAGCCTGCTCCTGAAGGTCACGGCGCTTTGCCAAGGATCAAGTGATCTTCGGGGTGATCGTCCAGGATGGTCCGGTCAAGGCTGCAACTTTGGAGACAGGTTTTGCGTATCCGAAAACGTCGCAAAGTGTCGCTCTTCGCTCGGTGGTTCCTCTCGGCCTTCGGCCTCGCCCCGGTCCTCGCGGCCTGCCTGGTCTTGCCGAACACCTACCTTGAAGACGACGTCGCCATGACGGCCGATCACTTCACTCGCCTGAACATGGTTAACCACGCAGGCATCTGAAGAGTCGAATCGTCGGGCGAAACCAGGCAAGCTTTTCCCCTCCGGGCGGAGCTCTCATCCTTGATTCATTGGAGGAGGTTGCCGTGTCTGACCATTCCCTCTCCCGACGCCGTTTCCTGGGAACTTCCGCCGCCGTGGGTGCCACCACGCTCGCCGCGACCCATGTGACAGCCGCGGAAAGCAAGCCCGCAAGCCCCAACGATAAAATCCGGCTGGGCATTATCGGCGCCAACGGCATGGGCCGGGGCAATCTGGCCAACTGTGCTCGCCACCCGGACATTGAAGTCGTTGCCGTTTGCGATGTCTGGCAGGCGCGACGCCAGGCTGTTCTGGGCAAGTTCCCGCAAGCCAAGGAATACACCGACTATCGGGAGCTTCTGGCCGACGACTCCATCGACGCCGTGATCATCGCCACGCCGCCGCACTGGCACGCCCTGATCGCCATCGACGCGGCCCGGGCCGGCAAGGACCTCTATCTCCAGAAGCCGATGACCCTCCATCTCGGAGAGAGCCTGGCGGTCAGAAATGCCGTTCGTCGACACAACGTCGTCTGCCAGGTCGGCACCCAGATCCACGCCACCGAAAACTATCGCCGCATCGTGGAGAAAGTTCGTGCCGGCCATATCGGCGAGGTGAGTGTGGCCCGAACCTTCAACGTCATGAATCAAGGCCCGTCCGGAATCGGCAAGGTTACAGACACGACTGTGCCCGAAGGGCTCGACTGGAACATGTGGCTCGGCCCGGCGCCCGAGCGCCCCTTCAACGCCTTGCTCGCCGCCAACTCCTACAACCATTGCTCCTTCATGGACTACAGCGGTGGCTGGACGCCCGGCATGGCGCCCCACATCGTCGACCTGCCCATCTGGGCACTTGCTCCCGGCTATCCGACCAGCGTGACCTGTTCCGGCGGGCGCTACATTATCGACGACGACGGCGACGCTCCCGACGTTCAGGAAATGACCTTCCAGTATCCCAACCTCACGATCACCTGGTCGATGTCGGCGATCAACAGTTTTGCCTACGACTTCGGCAGCGGCACGCCCGCTCGACGGCTGGGAATCTACTTCTTCGGTTCGAAGGGCACGCTCTTCGCCAACTACGCCAAGCACGAGGTCGTGCCCGAGGGCAACTACTTCGATCCCGCGACCCTGCCCGGCGATGACGATACGATTGCCCCCTCGCCGGGACACGAGTTCGAGTGGATCGAGTGCATCAAGACCCGCAGCCAACCGAGTTGCTCGCCCGAGTACCATTGCCAGGTCGATATTCCGCTCGTTCTCGGCAATTTGGCCTACCGCCTCGGCCGCTCCATCCAATTCGATCCGGAGAAGCTGGCGATTGTGGGCGACGAAGAAGCCGCCCGCCTGGCCGTTCCTGAATACCGGGCCCCCTGGAAATTCCCAGCCGAGTACCTCCAGCAGTCGTGACCCTGCCGAGGCGACCTTCCATCGGCTCCCGTTGCCGTGATCCAATTCGCGGCGCCTTGTCGTCAAATAGACGACAGTGGGCATCTCCTACGACTCCATTGCGCCCGGAGCCAGAATCTTCTTGCCTCCCGCATCTCTCGACATAACTGCAACTTAGCCCTGTCAGGCCAGATTCCGGGGGGCCACCCGGTATGCGGGTTGCGTACAATAGAATCGGGAAAACGAACGGGAACCCGCGGATCGAGGGTGAGACGATGAATCGAACAAGACAAGGGCGTCTGCCGGCCGTCGCACTGATAGTCCTCACGTTCACCTGGGTAGCGTGCCAGGCGCCTGCCCTGGCCCAACGCTCTGCCCATGGCGGGTCACGTGGTGGATCTGTGTCTCGTGGCGGATCGGCTTCCCACGCTACGAGTCGCTCCTTCAGCCAGGGCCCCAGCCGCGGCGGAAGCTCCTCGCGAGGATCTAGCGGAATCGGCGGCCATTCCAGCCCCCCCACCTTCCGCTCCGCTCCGTCCCAAGCCACAAGAAGCCGCGGCGGCAGTTCCTCGGGCAAATCGTTGCCTTCGGTTCATTCCAACAGGGACCCGATTAGCCATTCCACGCGTCAGGCCCTGTCGGCCACTCGAACCGGCAGCAGCCGGCAAGGCAACTCGCCGTCATTGAACCGCAACGACATCGCTTCACGAATCGATAAACTCCGAGCCGCCCGCGTCCAGGCCGCTCGCCAAGTCGCCAAGACACCTCCTCCTTCCATCGCTGACCGAAAGCCGCCCTCGAACCTGCACCGCGGTCCTAACGATCACAGCAGCCTCACCACCCGCGACAAGCGCACTGCCCACGCCGGACAGGATAAAAAGAAGTCGCCTCCCGTCACTCCCTATCGCAGTATGTTCGAGCCACGCCGCACCTCGCCAGGCAGTGCGCACGGCACGCCGCGGTACGACCAACGAAGGCATGACTATACGACGTATGATCACAAGCGTCGCCACGGCAACAACCCTCTTCACCGCCCGGACATCTACCACTTCGGTCGATACGGCTATGTCTATCGAGGCCCCGGACTGCGGGTCTACCTCGGCGACCTGAGCGTTCCCTGGTATGGCTATGGTTCGACGACCTACTACGAACGCTACTACGTGCCATACTACATCCCCTACGAGGTTCCGACGCCCTACGTGGTTGAGGAAGTCGTCGAACCGGCGGTGACCGAGCCCGTTGTTGTCGAGCAGGCGGTGCCCTCAAGTTCCACATTGATTCCAACGACGGACGTGGCCGAGGAGTACCAGCTCGCTGCGGAACGGGCCTTCCTGGATCAGCGTTTTGAAGACGCCGCTCGGGCGGTGAACCACGCCCTTGTGGAAGACAGCGGAAACGGCAAGCTGCACCTGTTCGCCTCACAGGTCTTCTTTGCCCTGGGCGACTACGAATCGGCGGCCGCGGCCGTACAGCAGGCAGCCAGCCTGCTCGATCGAAGCGAGTGGGGCCACGTCGTCGAGAACTACAAGCAGTTCTATCGCGGCACGACCTATGTCGATCAGATGGATCAACTTGACGAATTCCTCGTGAAGAATCCGGATGCCGCCTATGGGTACTTTCTCCGCGGGTACCACTTCCTTTACCTCGGCCACAAGGAGGCCGCAAGCAAGGACCTCGCCAAGGCCGTTCAGCTCGAAAGCCGCGATCGCCTTGCCGCCGAATTGCTCACAATCGCCGGCGGCCAGCCGCCCGAAGTCATTCCCGCCCTGCCCCCGACACAAGAATCGCCCCAGTAAACCACGTAGGGTGGCGCCAGAGTGGACCATCACGAAGGGACGTTTGTGGCGTCTTGCATTCTCCATTCCTCGCCGCTCCGAATGGTCGAACGACGAACGTCGGCCCACCGTGTAACGCTCCCCATTTCAAAAGATGCGCATCGAGCCAGTCGATGATCGCAATTCAAATGACGTGAGATGGGGACCGCACCACGGTGGGCCGACGCTCGCGTTGTGATGGAATGACCCGTTATCGAGTGGGGCCGTTTGATTGCTTCACATCGTGTATGCAGTGGTCCGCTCTGGCGCCACCCTACACCCCACGGCCCTGCCCTCCCCTCTCTCTCGTCATTAGCGTCCTTTCAGCGTCCATCAGCGGTTTGTTCCCTCTTTCGGGTTGATCTTTTAATTCTTTCAACAATCCGCTTGACGCCCCCCAGGAATCTCCCTACAATCATCGAAAGAATTCGATGATACTCATGGTTGCCAGGAGGGAGGGCTCAATGGCACGTCCTGGATCGGAATATCCGACGGAACTGGAGCTGGAGATTCTCAAGGTCCTGTGGGACGAATCGCCCCTGGCCGTCCGCGACGTTCGGACGCGTCTGGAAGAGACGGCGGGCCGGACTCTCACGCACAGCTCCGTCATCACCATGCTCAACATCATGGTTCGCAAGGGCTATCTGCGCCGCAAAAAGGAAGGAAAGGCCTTTTTCTTTTCTCCCGAGGTTGAGCGGCAGAGCGTGGCTGGCGGGATGGTTTCTGACCTGCTCTCTCGGGTTTTCGATGGATCGTCTGCCGAACTTGTCTTGAATCTGATCGAGACGGCCGAGCTGGACGCCGGAGAGTTGAGCGAATTGCGACGACTCATCAACCGCAAAGCAAAGGAGCAGAAGAAATGAGGTGGGATTTCTTGGTTGATCCGACGGTGAGCGGGCAGCTTTGTTTGACATTGCTGCATTCAATATGGGTTGTGGGGCTGTTGGCCCTGCTCGCGAGGATTGCTGACCGGCTGGTGGGGCAGAAGGCGGTGCAGCGGAGCTATGCGATTCACGTGGCGGCCTTAATGATAGCCGTCTTCGCCTTGCCGGTCACGTACTGGCTGATTGCGCCGTCGCCGGATATGGCAGCGACGGCCGAAACGCCTTCTACCGCGACGGCGCCAGCCTATGTTTCAGAGGCCGCCGGCCTTGCATCGCCAGCCGCAGAGGTTCCCTTCGAGACGACCGCCGAGGTCCTGCCGCCGGTTACGCCGCCCAGTTTTCAAGTGCTGGTGCTCGAACCGCCGGAGGCAGCGGCCGAGCGCGATCTCTGGCCGATCGCTGCCACATGGCTAGCCACGGCCTATGCCCTGGGCGTCGTCTGCATGCTTCTCCGCCTGATCCGCGGAATCTGGCGTGCCCAGCGACTGGGCGCCCGGGCAGAAATTCTCAGCAACGGACCCCTCGTCGATCTATTGCGCTCGCTCGCAGAGCAATGGTCGATGCGCGTGGTGCCGACCTTGGCTCGGGCCGAGCAAATCATAACGCCCAAGGTGGTCGGCCTTCTCCGGCCCACGATCCTCCTGCCTACCTCGGCCGTCACGGGCTTGTCGACGGAGGAGCTCGAACTGATCCTGGCCCACGAACTGGCCCACGTTCGCCGCTACGATATGTGGGTCAATCTCGTGCAGCGTCTGGCCGAAGCACTTCTGTTCTTCAATCCGGCCCTTTGGTACCTGAGCCGCCGGATCAGCCTCTTGCGGGAGTACTGCTGCGACGAAGCCGCCTGTGCCGGCGCCCACTCCCAAGTTCGCTACGCCCAGGCCTTGCTGCGAAGCGTCGAACTGGCCGGCAGCAGCCGCGACCAGGCGGAACTTGCATCGCTTGCCGCCACGGCTCGCACTCCCTCGCAACTCCGCCGCCGCATTGCCCGGCTGTTTGGGGAACCGCTGGCCGAGTCGATTCGTTTTTCGCGAGGAGGGCTGATCCTGGTTGGGGTGTTGGCGGTCTTGTTGACGTTGAGTCCGATTGTTCGGAAATCGGCGGATGCTGGTCGGCAAGAAGAGGTCGCCGTCGAGGAACCGGCTGTCTACGAGCCAGGCACGGCCACCATTTCCGGCAAGATCGTCCTTGAAGACGGTTCCCCGGCCACTCAGCAAGGCTGGCTGTATAGCGATGCCACTATCGTTCACAACAACTTCAGTAGCAGTACCCACGGCCAGTTCACCGATCGCTTCTCGATCGAGGTGCCGGCAGGAAAGGTCTCGCTCACGTATCTTGCGGATGGCTTTGCGCCCGCATGGCACGATCCCGTCCGAGTTCACCCGGATACCGTATTGAACGACATCACAATCGTGCTCAAACCGGGCTATTCCGTTCCCTTGAACGTGGTGAACGAACAGGGCGAACCGATACCGGGGGCCACATTCTGCCAGTTTGCCTGCATCAACGGCCACATGGGCGGGCCGCGGAACGAAAAGCAGGTCGACTCGAACGGCGCCTACCTTCTTGCACACCTGGGCGATGTGCCGTACATGTTTGAAGTTAGCAGTCCCGGTTACGAGCCTCTGTTGACGGAACCGCAGCGATTCAAGGCGAACCAGCCTGTCATGTTGAAGATGCGGCGGAGCCAACCCACAACCGGCGTCGTTCTGAATGCCGATGGAACCCCTGCTCCCGAATCGCAACTCCATTTGTACTACGACCGTGTCGGCGGAGCCTCCTCTGACGGTCCCGTCGTGGCGACGACAGACGAGCAAGGCCGGTTCTCGCTGGATCAACTCGCTCGTGATTCGTGGTATGGGTTTGTCGTTGAGACAACAGACCGCGCTCGGGCCCTCCTGCCTTCTGTCGTTGCCGGCAAACGAGATCTTTGCGTGAGGGTCCCGACGCGGCGTGATTTGCATGTGCGAATTCTCGGCGACCTGGAGCGTCTCGAGAAACACGAAGGCAAACCCTCGGTTACCGTAAGTCAATGGTTGCGTTTCCGTGCCCCGGGCAGTGAATTTGGGGGCACGAGCATGCCGACACGTAACGAGGTCCTCGTTGTCTCTAATCATGAGGGGGGGATGGCCGTTTTCGAGGGCTTGCTGCCCGGCAACGTCGAGGTCTCTGTCGGCAGTGAAACCCAGTCCTTTCCGGTAACGGATGCGGAACTGACTGAAGTCGTCTTCCAACTGGACGACAAACCGGCGGCGGTTGAGGCGACAGCCAAACCCCTGGCCGACCCCGAATCCCGCCGCCTCCTTGACGAAATCGTCGCCGGAAGCGACGCCAACGCGGCCCTGATCCAGCGCGGAAGGGCAGAGTACTCGCTCACCGCCAAACACTTCTATCCGGAATCCGGGAAGACCTCGCAACACGTGTCGGTCGGGTTCGATGGTCAGAAATCGCGGTGGGATATCGGCCGTAGGAAGTGGCTCCTGGATGGAGATTGGTTTGCGCTAATCCAGCCCGGCAACCGTTCAGTGAGAATCAACACGGAGTATTCTGAGTCACTCTCTTCTTTTCCCCATCCACGAGCCCAGGGCTGCTGCGAACTTCTGACGATAGCCGATCTGATCCGTGCTATTCGCAAACACCCGTCCACGGAATTAACCGCCCAGCGGGACGGCGAGCTGATCGAGGTCGTGTCGAACTGCGAAGCTAAGTTTCACAGGAGCCAGTGGTGGGTCGACCCCAAGCGAGGCTATGTCGTCACGAGACTGAAGAAGTGGGCACTCAAGACGCCGGACGTCCCCTACCTTGAGATCAACTCTGAGTTCACGCAAGCCAAGAACGGCGCCTACGTTGCCCAAACACGGCATAAGACTTCCCGTGTTGTGCCCGATCACAGGGAACCCAAGCAGACGCTCGCGTCGGAAACGCACGTCGTCCTGAAGTCGATCGACCTGAGCATCCGTCCCGAGGCCGAATTGTTCACCCTCGAAGGAATCGGCATTACTGACGGGGCGCGTATTCTTGTCAACGGGCTCGAATATGAGTACCCGGATTTGCCTGAACCGGGGGAGAAAGAGGTGGCGGTCGCATCTCCTGAAGCCGGGAAGGACGAAGCAACATCCGCTCCCGAAATCACCACCTACCCCGTCAACAAAAAGGTCTCCGACTTCCCCGCGACGGACGACTTCTCCACTCCCGAGGCCGCCTACGCAACGATCAACCGCAAATGCGCCGATGGGCCGCTTGACTGGAACACCGTGACCTGCCGCCGCACCCGCGACAGCTTTCGCCCGGGCGTGGACGTCACCACGCCCCGTCCTTCCGACGAAGACGCCGCGATCATGCGAGACGCCGAGATCCTGGAGGTCCGCATCTACGACAAGACCTTTGCCCAGGTGGCCGCTCGCTGGCAGCGTAAGAATCGGCCCATTGACCTGCGCAGCTTCGAACTGGAGGAGGGCCGGTGGCTGAACGCCGGCAACGATGTCGTCGAGACGATCGACGAGGCGGCCGGGAACTTCGAACGGTTGGTGAAGTGGCGCGAGGAGCACAAGAATGACCCGCCTCGTCGGGCCAGCGACATAGTTCTTGCCAAGCCCAAGGATGTTCCGCTGAGCAAGGAAAAGTTGGACCTCATGGGCCGCGTCGAATGGGTGCTGATGCACAACGGACGTGACGTTACCGCCAGGAAGACCATCGAATGGGGCGACGTGGAGAAACATGCCGACGGCAACCGCTCCATCCGCTACAAGTTCCAGGCCACCATCTGGGATCGCGACCAGATGATCATGAACACGGTGTTCACCTTCGACCCCGACGGGAAGGTCGTCGGCATGAAGCAGGTGGAAGGTTTTCCGAAGAAGGTCGAACTGAAAAAGGTCGACACCACGACCAAGGAAGGCATGATCGCCCTTGTGGAGGACTTCTTCTCGAAGAACTTCCGCGACGTCACCAAGCGTGAAAAGGTTCAATGGGGCGAGCCGACGAAGACCGACGATGGCAACGTGTCCATTCGCTGCACCTACCTGGCCACCATCTGGGGCAAGGACAAGAAGACCCTGGACCAGGTCTTTACTTTCACGCCTGAAGGCAAGTTCGTCTCGGTTACCGACGCAAAACAAACCGCTGATGAACGGTGATGGCCGCTAATGCGGTCGCCGTAGGACGTAGAGTGTGTGCCCTTGATTCCGAGAGCCCGCGCAGCGCGGCGGAACTTCTGTAGCCACGTGGCGTGAGCCCGTGGATTGCCGAGCGAACCGATGTTTCCGAAGCCCGCGCGGCGGGCGATACGATGTGTCGCCGCGCTGCGCGGGCTTGCGTATACTCAGGTCGCCATATCACCCCAGGCTCACGCCTGGGGCTACCGATGTTCCGCCGCGTTGCGCGGGCTTCTGCCGATCGAGACTCCTGCCACCCGTGTCTTTGAGACCCCATGTTGGTCCCTTCCGAAAACACTGCGGCCCGCCCGCATCATTAGCGTTCCATCAGCGTCCATTAGCGGTTTGGCTGCTCCTCCAAAGCGTTCCCTCCCATCGACCGTGTTTCGCGGCTTTGGTAAACTGAGTGGTTTATCCATTTCCGCCGTGAGACGCGCAGGTGACCGACTTTCGAGAGGTCGAAGCAGAAATTGCCAATGCGATGCTGGCCGACCAGTATCGCCTGCGGCAGAGCCTGCGCACCGTCCGCGACCGCCAGAAGCGGGGAAAACCCTTCGATCGCGAGTTCAACCGGTTAGCGGGGAAGTTGGCCCGATCGGTCGAGCAGTGCAAGAAGCGAGCCGCCGCCGTTCCCAAGATCCAGTTCGGCGACGACCTTCCCGTACTGCTCAAGCGGGACGAAATCGCCGCCGCCATCCGCGATCACCAGGTGGTGGTCGTTTCGGGCGAAACCGGCTCCGGCAAGTCGACCCAACTGCCCAAGATCTGTCTCGACCTGGGCCGGGGCGTGGCCGGGCTGATCGGCCATACGCAGCCCCGCCGGATCGCCGCCCGATCCATCGCCGCCCGGGTGGCCGAAGAGATCGGCTCGCCCCTGGGACGCCACGTGGGCTACAAGGTCCGCTTCGCTGACGAGACGAGTCCCACCACGTTCATCAAGTTGATGACCGACGGCATCCTGCTGGCCGAAACCCAGGGCGACCGCTTTCTGAACCAGTACGACACGATTATCATCGACGAGGCTCACGAGCGGTCCCTCAACGTCGACTTCCTCATCGGCTACCTCAAGCGACTTTTGCCCAAGCGGCCGGAATTGAAGGTGATCATCACCTCGGCCACGATCGACTCGGTCCGCTTCGCCCGGCACTTCCGCACCTCGGCCGGGCCGGCTCCTGTGATCGAGGTTTCGGGACGCAACTATCCCGTGGAGATGCGTTACCGACCCCTCGTGGCGGAGGACGACGACGATACGGATCCCGACCTGGAACGCTCGGTCCTCGACGCCGTGGACGAACTGGGCAGCGAGACTTCCGACGGGGACGTGCTGGTCTTCATGCCCACCGAGCGTCACATCCACGACATGGCCAAGGCCCTCCGGGGCCGGCTCGTTTCCGGTCGCTGGTCGGGACGCCGCGCCGAGGTTCTCCCCCTCTACGCCCGACTCCCGACCAAGGAGCAGCAAAAGGTCTTCAACCCCGGCGGCGCCCGGCGGATCATTATCGCCACGAACGTGGCGGAGTCGTCGCTGACCGTGCCCGGCATCCGCTACGTGATCGATTCCGGCACGGCCCGCATCAGCCGCTACTCGCCCCGCTCGAAAACCCAGCGGCTGCCCATCGAAGCCATCTCGCAGGCCTCGGCCGACCAGCGTGCCGGACGCTGCGGACGCATTGGGCCCGGTGTCTGCATCCGTCTCTACGACGAGGCCGACTACGACGCCCGCGATCACTTCACCGCCCCCGAGATCCTCCGCAGCAACCTGGCTTCCGTCATCCTCCAAACGAAGGCCCTCCGGCTGGGCGACATCGAGAAGTTTCCGTTCCTGGAGCCGCCCAAGCCCAATGCCCTCAAGGACGGACGCCAAACGCTCACCGAGCTGGGCGCCCTGGACGAGAAGGGCGAACTGACCGATCTGGGCCGCAAGCTGGCCCGCATGCCCGTCGATCCGCGGATCGGGCGGATGATCCTGGCGGCCGACGACGAGGGCTGCCTGGCCGAGGTTCTGGTCATCGCCGCCGTCTTGGAGATTCGCGACCCTCGGGAACGGCCCGTCGACAAGCAGCAGGCCGCCGACGAGGCCCACGCCAAGTTTGCCGAGGGCGACTCCGACTTCTTCGCCTGCCTGAAGATCTGGGACTTCTACCACGACCTGAAAGGCAAGCTCTCGCGAAACCAATTGGCCAAGGCCTGCCGCCAGAACTTCCTCTCCTACAACCGCATGCGGGAATGGCTCGACGTTCACCGCCAACTCATGCAGTTGGCCCAGGAGGCCGGCCTCAAGCGAAACAAACGCAAGGACGACTACGACGCCGTCCATCGGGCGATCCTCACGGGCCTGCTGGCCAACCTGGGGAACCGGGCCGGCGAGGCCTACGAATACAATGTGGCCGGCGGCAGCAAGGCCCACCTCTGGCCCGGCTCGGTCCTCTTCGACAAGAAGCCCGCCTGGGTCATGGCTGCCGAAAGCGTGGAAACGACCCGCCGCTACCTCCGTACCTGTGCCCGAATCGATCCCCGCTGGATCGAGCCCGCCGCCCTGCACCTAGCGAAGCGTTCCTACAGCGAGCCCCATTGGCAGCGTAAGACGGGCTCTGTGGCCGCCTTTGAAAAGGTGATGCTCTTCGGGCTGACCATCGTTGCCAAGCGTCGCGTGGCCTACGGGCCCGTCAACCCGAAACAGGCCCGAGAGCTCTTCATCCAGCACGGGCTGGTCGAAGGCGATATGGACTGTTCGCTCAAGTTTTTCAGACGTAATCGTGGGCTCTTGATTCGGATGGAGCGTTTACAGGCCAAGCTCCGCCGCCACGACGTGCTCCTGGGCGAGTGGGCTCAGTACGAGTTCTATGACGCCCGGATCCCCGACGACGTCTACGACCTGCCGACCCTGAAGAAGTGGATCACAAAGGCCGAACGTAACAGGCCGGGTATCCTCGACATGACCGAGGCCGACATCGTCCGGGAAGAGCCGGCCGACGACGCCCAGCGATTCCCCGACGCCATGGACTTCGGTTCCAATGCCTTCCCGCTGGAATACCGCTATGAACCCGGCTCCGATCGCGACGGCATCACCTTGCGCCTCTCGGCCGAGGCGGTGAGCCAAGTGGAACAACCCCATCTCGACTGGCTCGTGCCGGGCCTGGTCGAGGCGAAGATCCTTGCGCTGATCAAATCGTTGCCCAAACCGATCCGCCGCCGGCTGGTTCCCGCTCCCGACACGGCCCGCCTCGTCATGGGAGAGATCGAGTTCGGCCAGGGACGCTTTCTGGAAACCGTGGCCGAAAAGCTCAGCCGAGTTGCCGGCCAGCAGATCGCTCCCAGCGAGTTTGACCAGAACAAACTGCCGCCCGAGCTGCGGATGAACGTCCGCGTTGAGACCGACGAAGGCGAGGTCTTGGCCGAGGGCCGCGACCTCGGGGCCGTCCGCGGCCAGATCGGCACGGTTGTTTCCGACCAGTTCGCCCAGGCCGACTATTCCGAGTGGGAACGGGACGGGCTAACTACGTGGGACCTGGACTATCTGCCGGAGGACGTGGAATTGAAACGGGCCGGCATCGCCATCAAGGCCTACCCCGCCCTGGTCGACGAAGGCGAAAGCGTATCCGTCCGCCTTTGCGAAACAGCCCAGGTCGCGGCCGCGGAAACCCGTGCCGGCCTCCGACGCTTAGGCGTGATCGCCGCCCGGCGGGATCTCAAGTCCCAGGTCCAGTGGCTCCCCGGACTGAACCAGGCCCAGGTCTACGCATCGCGGCTCCCCGACTTCTCCCTCAAGGACCAGTTAGCCGAACTGATTGCCGACCTGGCTTTCCTTAGCAATCGGAAGATCCCGCGAGACAAGCCCGCCTTCGAACGTTTCGTCGAAGAAGGCCGCCGCCGGATCGCGGGCTCGGTCCAGGAAATGGCCGGACTGATCGGTCCCCTCTTCGCCGACCATCACAAGGCTCGACTAGCCATTGAGAAGATGTCGACCGACCGCTGGTCCTTCGCCACCCGTGACGCCACGGCTCAACTCGATCGCCTTGTCGGTCCCCGCTTCCTCACCGACACGCCCTGGCCCTGGCTGAAGCACTACCCTCGCTACTTCAAGGCGATTGTCATGCGATTTGAAAAACTCCGCAGCGGCTCCGAAACTCGCGACCGCGCCGCCACGGAAGAGATCGCCGCCCACACCGACGTCTACCTCGCCCGGCGCCAGCAACACGAAGAGGCCGGCCTCTTCGACCCGGAGCTCGAGACCTTCCGCTGGATGCTCGAAGAATACCGCGTCTCCCGCTTCGCCCAGGAGCTAGGCACCTCCATCACCGTCTCCGCGAAGCGGCTGCAGAAGCAGTGGGAGAAGGTGTCGTAGCATGGCTCTCCGAGCCGTGACTTGCAGCATCACTCGCTGTGCAATCTCCGAGAGCGATCGCCGTCGAACGCCGCTCTGCACGAAATAGACGCGGCCTGCTCAGCCAGACGTAGGATGGGCCAGAGTGACCCACATCCATCCGGCTTTCCCGAATCGCTCGCTTTCCAACTCGACACCGGCTCGTAGTTTCAGCCAACGAACGTCGGCCCATCATGTTCCGGCCCCCATCTCACTGATCCGCATTGCTCCGGTTGGCTCAGGCAATGCCCCCGCTACGAAGTGGTTTGTCGCTTACGGTGGGCCGCCGCTTGCTTCTTGGCTGTGTTGATGTTTTGACATTAGGATTGTCTTTGACTGAACAACGTCGATCAACTGGCCCGCTTTGGCACCACCCTACGATTCGGTCGTAGCCCGTTGGAGTCCAGGCTTCAGCCTGCATCGCTACATTCTTGGCAACTCATTTCAACCGTTTGAGTTCTTCTCGAATCGTGGCAAATGCGTCTGCAATCGGCTTCGCCCGCCCCGCCTCCCATTCTGCATGGCTTCTGCGAAGGGCCTCTACCGACTGATCGCGTTCATGCGAAACGACGTCTTCTTGGTCAGCTTTTTCTGTTCCATTAGGTCGGTTCACGATTGTGGCTCCCGTTCACGGCATCATGATTGCATCTGGTTTTCGCGTGAATACTGCCACAGCGCTTGGTCCAAGTGTCGCATGCTCAAACTGGTTTCTTCGGCAAGCCGGCGACAGTACGAGACGTACTTCCACCAGAAATCGAAATCCCATTGATCCGCTTCGTCGAGTCCCACCGTCCATGCCGCCCGGAAATCAAAAATCGGATACGGTTCCGGATGGAAGAAATGAAGGATAACGGAAGCCATTGCCCACTGGACTCCGTCCAGCAGCGTCAACAGTTCAAGCCGTGCTCGCTCCGTTTGAGCCTCAAACGCGAAGCCGGTGATCTCCCGTACGTACTCGTCCGAGTTCTTCTCGATATATCCGGCACTTCGCGCTGACTTCCATCGGGCCACAACTCGTAATTCGTCCTTGATGACGCAACCGCGAGCCAGTACGCTCTCTCGCATGCGATTCAACTCAACGTCTTCGTCGACGTTCTGTTCCTGATAGCGATGAGCCAGGTTCGGCAATTCGTCAATGTGGCATCGCAGGTTAGGTTCCACTTTTCAAGACTCCGATGGTATATGTTCGGCCTGTGCCCCCAGTATACCCGCGTCTTGCCAGACTTCCCTCGCCTTTGCCCCCAGCACCCCCCTCCAGATGACTGCACCCTTGCAAATCTCGGCCGTCGATGCCATGAATAGAAGTTTCAGAAACGGCCAATGCCGAAAGACGTGACGGTCAAAATCGTGGCCGCCTTTCGCGTCAATCCGCGGCAGCCCCCTCCCTCCGAGCCCCCGCCCATCGAAAGGACAACTCCCCATGAAGAAGCTCACCACCGCGCTGGCCCTCTGCCTGGCCATGGCGACTCTGGCCCAGGCGTCCGACGCCCCAAAGCCCCATCCCGACAGCAGCAAGTGGCAGCCCCTGTTCAAGGCCGACCTTTCGGACGCCGTCGCGCCCGAGGGCATCTGGTCCGTTACGGACGGCGTTCTCACCGCCACCGAAGATCAGGCCATCTGGACGGAGAAGGAATACGATAACTTCACCGTCGACCTCGAATTCAAGACGGCCGACGGCACGAACAGCGGCGTGATCGTCTACTGCTCCGATCCGAAGAACTGGATCCCCAACTCGGTTGAGATCCAGATTGCCGACGACTTTGCCGAAAAATGGGCCAACAGTCCGAAGACCTGGCAGTGCGCCGCCATCTTCGGCCACAAGCCCGCCACGAAGAGCCTCGTCAAGAAGGCCGGCGAGTGGAACCGCATGTCCGTTACCTGCAAGGACAAGATGATCTACGTCGTCCTCAACGGCAAGCTCGTCAACGAAATGGACATGAGCAAATGGACCTCGGCCAAGAAGAACCCCGACGGAAGCGAGATTCCGCCCTGGCTCAGCAAGCCCAAGGCCGAACTGCCCACCAAGGGCAAGATCGGACTCCAGGGCAAGCACGCCGGCGCCCCGATCTACTTCCGGAATCTCAAGATCAAGGAACTCAAGTAGGGTTCGGCTCTTCGGCTGGAGTCCAGCCTTCAGGCTGTCTTCTGTAAGCCGAAGCGTGGCCTCCAACAGCCCGCCGTCCCAACGCTGAATTCCGACAAGGCGCTAGCCCGCTCAGTCAGGCATCGAACACGAAGCCCCGTGCCACGCTCGGGGCTTCTTGTATTGCGCGATTGCCGCCCTACCTTCACGCGCCGTCCTTGATAACTCCTGCCGCAATCAAGGCTCCCAGAACCGTCACGACCAGGCCGATCAAGAAGTAGAAGACTCGTGCACCGGTGCGTCCCAGGATTGACACGAGGAACCTTGCCTTGCGGTGATTCATGAAGAAATCCCAGTCGAAGGCGGCTCCGCAAATGGAGAACAGGCCGCCGACCACGAGGAAGAAACCAACGGGGTTCATTGGCACGGCTCCGGTTTATCGGGGAAGAAGGACTATTGACGTTTCTTCTTCACGGAAGCTACCTTGTCGTGGAGAAGCCGGGCCTCCAGAGACAATTGGGGCAACAACTCTGCAAGACGCCTTGGAATGTCCATGCTGGTGTGCAGGAGCGTCAGCACATAGATGGCTCGATCTTGGACATCCGCCACAAGTACGTGTTTCTCGACGCGATAGAAACGTAGCACGTCGCAGAATTCGGGCTCTTCTCTCAGCAGGTCCGGTCTTTCGGTGACACGATCCAAGGCCGCCTCGATCTGGGTGACATATCTCTCGGCCGTATCCGCACCCCAGCGCTCTATCGAATAGGTTTCGATTTCGCGAATGTCCTGCAAGGCTCGTTCGGTGAGGAACAGGGGCGGATGTGATGATCCTCTTCTGCTCGCGTTCATGGCGACACCTGTCTTGGAGACGCTATCAGAGGCACAGCCTGCGTATGCCGATCCGCGCCGGAGACGATTGGCATCTTCCTACGCAGGGAAGGTCATTCGGCTGCTTTCGGGCGAGGCCCTAGCAGTGACCGCAAATCTCCCCGATATTCCACAGTACGTCCCTTCAAGACGTCCTCGTAGCCGGCGAGAATGGAGGCCCGGATCCGAGCGGCTTCCAGTTCCTCCTTTTTCTGTCGAAGAAGATCCCGCACGAACTCGCTTGGCGTGGCATAGAGTGTCCCGTCGCCTGAGTTCTGATCTACAAACGCCCGAAGTTCATCGGTCAGCGAGAGATTCAATGTGCTAGCCATGGCGATATTCCAACTCAAAGCGATCAGGGGGAGCTTCCCACTCTTCTGACAGTCTACGGCAGGCATTGTTTTTTGTCAATATTTGCCATAACGAGATCGCCAAGGCATGCTCCGTTGAATTCGCCGGTGGCTCGCGCGACTCACTGCCCGCGCGAAAGGGGGGGACAATTAGGAGGGAGCTCGTATCGCAGTAATCTCTTGCGCCGATACGTGAGCGGGAGGGCCGGAGAACCGGCGCAAGTTGTTCAACTCGCCCGGTCCTGATGGATCACGAGTTCCACACGCCGGTTCCGCTGCTTGCCTTGGGGCGTCGCATTCGACATGACCGGGTTGCGGTCGCCGTGCCCGACGACGATCATCTGGCTCGCCTGCATCCGCGTCTGGCTGGCGAGAACGTCGTACACGGCCATGGCCTGGGCAGTGGAAAGCTGCAGGTTGCTGCTGAACTGGTAGCTTTGAACCGGCGTCGAGTCGGTATGCCCTTCCACGCTGATCTTCTGGTTCGGGTAGTTGCGCAGGATCTCGGCCGCCGCCGTTGCGATGATTCGGCCTGCATTGGGCTGGAACTGGTTGGTGCCGTACTGGAAGAGTTGGTCGGTCGGCAGCTCGACGCGAATCACATCGGCGTCATGCCGGACTTCCACGCCGGTCAGATTGATCTTGGGGAGTGTCGTCAGCAGGCTGTTGTTCGGGGTGATGGTCACCCCTCGCTGACGCTGCAACGATGCTGTCAGCGTTTCCGCCTGCTTCGAAATCGTTTCCTTCTCGGTCCGGAGCTTGGCCAGTTGATTGGTTGTGGACGCCAACTGGGTTTGCAAGAGTTGCGAGCGGTCTTGTTCCACCTTGACCTGCTGACGCAGTTGGGCCACCAGGGCCGTAAGGTCTTGCTGCTGGCGATCGAGCGAAGCGGCGCGAGCGTGCAACTCCTGGTTCTGTCGCTGCATCGCCACCTGTTGTTGCTGCAATTGGTCCACATTGCCCATCAGAACCGAATTGCTGCCGGCGCAGCCGCCGGCGAAGACCGCGAGGCCTGAAAGGAAAAGCAGCACATTTCGTGGTGTCGATGGGTTGCGACCCATGGCAATCCCACTTCTTGGGACTAGAACCGTTCCCTGTGGGCCAGTTTCCGGACAACGGCTCCATCGCAGGGAACACCTCAAAACAGGGCGGGCGGATAGTAGCAGGACCCCCAAACGGGAGCAAGAGCAACTCGGCCCCCTCAGAAGAAGGAGCCCTATGCGTCTTCTCTTTTTGCCGCCTCGTCCAGGATCGCATGCTACCTTTTTGGGTGTTTACCGTCGCTAATGTACTGACAACAAACGCTTTGCGACGGAATCGTGTTGCGTCTGGGGCTGGATCGCACGATTGAATCGATCAAATGGAATGACGGCGGGCCATGTTCCGCCGGTCCTCTAGGAAGAACCGCTACAAGATGTCCCCGGAAATCGCCAATATCGTATGGATGATGACGGCCGCGGCCCTGATCCTGCTTATGCAAGCCGGGTTCTGCCAGCTGGAGTCAGGACTGGTTCGGGCCAAAAACAGCATCAACGTCGCCCTCAAGAATCTGATCGACTTCTGCGTTTCCGGGGCCGTGTTCTGGCTCGTCGGCTTCGGACTCATGTTCGGCGCAAGCAAAGCGGGATGGATCGGAACCTCCATGTTTGCCTTCGGCCAGGACGCCTCGCCCTGGTTGCTCGCCTTCTTCCTTTTTCAACTCGTCTTCTGCGGCACGGCCACCACGATCATCTCAGGAGCCGTCGCGGAGCGAATGCGTTTCTCGGCCTATGTTGTGATCACCCTGCTCGTGGCCGCAATCATCTATCCGGTCTTCGGTCATTGGGCCTGGGGCGGGGCCGCCGGCACGGGCGGAAAGGGCTGGCTGGCGGCCGAGGGCTTCATTGATTTCGCCGGCTCCGCCGTCGTTCACACCGTCGGTGGATTCGTCGCCCTCGCCTCAATTATCGTGATTGGCCCGCGTCTCGGACGCTTCAGTCGCAAACGGCCACCGATCCACGGCCACAACCTGGTGCTTGCTACGGTGGGGGTCCTCGTTCTCTGGTTTGGCTGGTTCGGCTTCAACGCCGGCAGCACCCTTGAGATGAACCAGTCCATCCCCCTGATTCTCGTCAATACAAACCTCGCCGCCATCTGGGGCGGCCTGGCGGGTCTTGGCGCCGGCTGGTGGGTCGAGCGCCGTCCGGCCGTATCTCATGCCCTCAACGGGGTCCTGGCAGGCCTCGTGGCAATCACCGCCTCCTGCCATATCATGACTCCCTTGACGGCCTCCGTGGTTGGCTCTATTGCCGCACTCATCTGTGTTGCGGGTTCCTATCTTCTCGAATGGTTGCGAATCGACGACGCCGTCGGCGCCGTTTCCGCTCACGGTTTCGCCGGCGTTTGGGGAATCCTGGCTGTGGCCCTCCTTGGCGATTCCGAGGCTTTCGGCGCCGGACTCTCCCGCCTCGACCAGTTCCTCGTTCAACTCAAGGGCATCGGCGTCTGCATCGCCTGGTCCTTCGGGATCGGATATGTCGCCCTTAGGATTCTCGGCACGAGGATGCGTCTTCGGGTCACTCCGCGTCAGGAAGTTCGCGGCCTCAATGTCTCCGAACACGCCGCCAGCACCGAACTGATCGATCTGTTGGTTGGAATGAAACGGCAAAGCCGCTCCGCCGATTTCTCTCGCCACGTTCATGTTGACGCCCACACCGAAGTCGGCCAGATCGCCCGCGAATACAACCGGGTCCTCGACCGCGTCAGTTTGGAAATCTTCTCTCGGGAACAAGCGGGCTGCGCCGCCCGACTCGCCGAAGAACGTTATCGCGGCATCTTCGACAATGTTGTGGAAGGGATCTTCAGCACGACGTTCGAGGGCCGGCTTCTCAGCGCGAATCGAGCCCTCGCGGAGATCATGGGCTTCGACTCTCCCGAGGAGATGCTGAATCTGAATGAAAACGTCAGCGACTACTACGCGGATCCAGGGCAGCGGAAGCAGTTTGCGGAGGCCGTATGTCGGCGGCAAGTGGTCCGCGACTTTGAAGTCCGCCTCGTTGACCGCCGCGGCGACGTGCATGACGTCGTGATCAATGCCCGAGCCGTTCGCAACGATGAAGGCCGGGTGACCCAGATCGAAGGCACGATGCTTGATATTACCCGGCGCAAAATCGACGAGGAACTGCGCCGCGAAAAAGAAGCTGCCGAGGCGGCCAACCGGGCGAAAAGCCACTTCCTCGCCAACATGAGTCACGAGATCCGCACGCCCCTCAATGCCATCCTCGGGTTCACCGACCAACTGCTGCACAGCCGCGCGGGCGACGATCCGGCCCTTCGCCGTGAATACCTCCAAATCATCGACGCCAGCGGCGAGCACCTCCTGGCCCTGATCAACGATATCCTCGACCTCTCCAAGATCGAAGCGGGGCGAATGGAACTCGAGATCATTGACTGCTCCATCCAACAGGTCGTCAGTGAGGTGTTTTCCACGTTGCGGGTCCGTGCTCAAGAGAAGGGCCTCGAACTTCGCTGCGACTGGCCCGACGGTGTTCCCGATCGTATTCGAACGGATCCCGCGAGGCTCAAGCAACTCATCTTCAATCTTGCCGGGAATGCGGTCAAGTTCACGACTGTGGGCCACGTCGGACTCACGGTGCTCTTCGATCGCGGCGTCGACCAGACCTCCATGCGGCTTCGCATCGAAGACACGGGCGTCGGAATCCCGGAAGACAAACTCGATTCGATCTTCGATCCCTTCGTCCAGGCAGACTGCTCCGTAACCCGGGAATTCGGCGGAACGGGGCTCGGCCTGGCAATCTGCCGACGCATTGTGGAAGCCCTCGGCGGGACCCTGTCCGTGGAAAGCGAACCCGGACGTGGCAGCGTGTTCCAGGTCGAGATTCCGGTGGGACCCCTGAACCCTGCCTCGTTCGCACAAGGAGGCCTCGCTGACGCCATCGCCGCTCAATCCAGCGAACAGCCTTCCGGGGCTTCATCCCTGGCCCCGATGAACGTGCTCCTCGTCGAAGATGGCGAAACCAACCGTCGCCTGATCCAGGTGATTCTTGGGGAGGCCGGCGTCGACGTCGCCGTCGCCGTGAACGGCAAGCAAGGCGTCGAGAAGGCACAACAGAGCCACTTTGATGCGATCCTCATGGACATGCAGATGCCCGTCATGGACGGCTACCAGGCAAGCCGGCGAATCCGAGAGCACGGCCTGACCATTCCCATCGTTGCTTTGACCGCTCATGCGATGAAGGGCGATCGCGAGAAATGCCTGCAGGCAGGCTGCACCGACTACCTCACCAAACCGATCCGCACGCAAGAACTCCTCGAATGCTTGCGACGCATCGTGCCGCTGCCGTCATCCAGTCAGATCGAGTCGATCAACGGCGATGCAACGCAGCAGGAAGAGGACGTCGATCTGGCAAAGTTGAGCCCTGAACTGCGAGAACTGGCCCTCGATTATCTTCGAGTTCAGCGATCGAGAATTGGCGAGATGGAACAGGCCCTGGAAAGTGTTGACTTCGAACGCCTCACCGTCCTGGCCCACCAGATGAAGGGCACCGCGGGCAGTGTCGGCTTCTCCCAATTCACCGAACCGGCTGGCCGCATGGAGTTGGCAGCCGGACAATGCTCAGCAGATGCTTGTCAGGTGATCCTCCGCCAACTCGCCGTCATGCAAGACGAAGCGGAGCGGACAGTGGTGGTTGAAACGAACTTCCGTGAAACATGACACCAAAGGCAGTGGCTTCCTATGCACGTCTTGCTCGTTGAAGACAGCCCGATCAATCGGCGTTTCATTGGTCTGGCTCTTTCGAAAGCCGGGATCCGAATGACCTGCGCGGAGAATGGTCGCCGGGGAGTGCAGAAGGCCGTTTCCGGAAGCTATGACGCGATTCTGATGGACATGGAAATGCCCGTTATGAACGGCTTCGAGGCCACCTTGCGTTTGCGTCAGATCGGAGTAGCCACCCCGATCATCGCCCTCACCGGACACGGCGGCGAAGAGGCACGGGACCGTTGCCTCCGGGCCGGTTGCACGGATCATCTGCTCAAACCCGTCGATGCGGTTCGCCTGGTCGAGACCCTGAGTCGCCTGGTCGCTCGATCGTGCCAGCCAAACGGAGATTGCGACGAATACTGTGAGGAACTCCGCCAGATCGCGTTTGACTATCTCAACGTCCAAGGCAAGCGCATCCACGAGATGCAAACCTTGCTCCTCCAAGGCGACTACCGACAACTCGAGGAACTGGCCCACCGAATGAAAGGAACGGCCGGTACTGTGGGCCTCTCCCAGTTCACCGTTCCCGCAAAACGTCTCGAAGAGGCTTCCCTCCGCCAGGACCGTCCGGCCTGCGAGCTATTCCTCGAAGAAATCACCCGCCTTCAGTCGGAAGCCGAACTCTCGATGTCCGGCGTCTGACGGGCCGAGTGGTCCGGATACTCGCCGTAGAATCGGCGCACGAAGAGCGTGCATCGCGGCGAATCATTGAGCGGTTCCCAGCCCCAGCGTTTCATGATCCGACCATTCAGGCGCTTATTGCCTATTTGGCAGACCAAGGCATCGGCTTTCTTGATCCGGGCAACCTCGTCCACGGCTCGGCGCGCCGCAACCACCGAAGCGTAGCTCGTTCCACCGTAGGTCAACAGGTACTTCACGGCCAGGTAGTTCGGCTGCCGCCACGACTGGTCGAAGTACAGCAGGCAGCGGTCCGTTCTTCGTCGCCGATGGAACCAGGGCCCGAGCAGCATCACCTCGGGGATCGAGATCCACTTGGGCCACGGACGAAAGACGACGCGGCGAAACCGCCCGCCCGTTGCCTCGATCACGCCGTAACGCCGCCGCCGGACGATCTCGGAATCTCCTTCCAGGTCAGTGACGACTTCGTACAGCATGGACCTCACCAGAACAGGATCCGCCAGAGCCAAAGCATCCCCGCCATCAGCACCAGGCACACAGCAAAGGCCGCCGCGAGAATCCACCCCAACATGAAGAGCGGTTCCGCCCAGAGCCACACGTCGCACCAGCGGAGAATAACAAAAGCCGCCGCCAGGCACAGAAATGGTCCGTAAGGAATCTCCGTTTCCCGATGCAACACCAGGGTGAACACTCCGATCAGCAGGCCGGCAAAGGGGGCCAGGAAGAAGATGAGGATGCAAGCCTGCCAACCCAGGAACGCGCCGATCATGGCCATCAGGGTGACATCGCCAAAGCCCATCGCTTCCCGATGCAATACGGCCGTGGCACTAATCCGCACCGCCCAGATGATCCCGCCGCCGACGGCCATGCCGACGAGCGCGGTCACCAGACCTTCCCAACGTTCTCCGCCGAACCACCAGAAGGCAACAATCGGAAGTGTCCCGACAATTCCCATGGCGATGGCACGATAGGTCGCCGTCTCTCGCCGCAGGCGCGCCAGGCAGAGTTGCAATGCCCGGCGCCATCCGTGCCGCCCATACCAGGTCCGCGGCATGAGGGCGAAGCACCAGCCCCACCAGCATACCAGGGCGATGCCCAGCGACGTCCACTGCGGGAAGCCGTCCAACCACTGGGGCCACAGAAAAGGGGAAGTCGCCCGCAGGAAGTCCCAAGCCGGCATCCCGGCCGGGCCGCCCGGGCCGGCAGCCTGACGCACCACGTCCGGAAGCAACGCCCACGGAAATACGGCCGCCGCAACCAAGCCCAACAGCGTCCCCACCACCGTGATCTCGTCGGGAATCGTCTTCTCATCCACGTCGATCAGCGAACCTGCCAGCATCAACAGCAAAAGCACCGCGTGAAGGATAAACGACACGTGCAACACCAACGTTCCGGGTTGAATCAGAAGCATCGGGCGGAGCAGGCCAAGCTGATCCACCTCCCATCGGTAGACCAGGACCAGACCTATTGCCGTTACGATCTCGACCGCCATAGGCCGAATCCAGAAGCCGGCCCCGTGCAGCGACGCCTCGCGACGCATCCCAAGCCAACCGTAGATGGGGATCCGATCCGTCCACTTCCGGAGCGGAGCGGTCTCCAAGGGGGCTGACCAGGGGCTCACCGATCGTTGAAACCAGGCCAGCCGATAGACCGCCAGATTCACCGCGCTGCCGGCCGCCGCCCCGATCAAGGCAAGCGGGATAGCCAGAAGTAAATTCACGTACCCGCTCCGGACGTGCCGTCAAGGTGGATGAGACCGAGAATCTCGTCGACGAGGAAGCCCGGAGCCTTGTTCTCCGTGTCGACCTCGACATGAGCCGCTTCACGATAAGTCGGCTCGCGGACCGACAGAACGTGTAGAATTTCGTCCAGCGGCCCCCGATCCGTCAGACTCGGCCGCCGTGTTGCCGTCGTTTCATCCCCCGTCATGCGGGCGTGGATCGTCTCGGGCGAGGCCGTCAGCCAGACGACGCAGCCTCCGGCACGCATCGCCTTGCGGCTTTCTTCTCGCATTGGGGCCCCGCCTCCGGCCGCGATCACCAGATTCGGGCGAGACGTCAGGTCGGCAATCACCTGGGCCTCGATGTCACGGAACACTGGCTCGCCGTCTTCACTGAAGATCTTCGCGATCGTCTTGCCCGCCACGCGTTCGATTTCCACATCGGCGTCAATCCAATCCCAGCCGAGACGTTCGGCCAGCAATCGGGCCAGCGTGGTCTTACCCGTTGCACGGTATCCAATCAGGGTGAGGTTCATCGGGGCTCCGTCCGGCTTGACGCCTGGTTGTCTTCAACAGGAACGTTTCACACGGTGCTTATATCTTCGCGGCCGACGTGGCTCGCTTGATCACGTCGCGCATCAACTGGGCCGGCCCCTCCCGACCGGTGAAATGCTCGAACTGCAGGCACGCCTGACGGACGAACATCTCCACCCCTGTGACCACCGTGCAGTTCCGCTCCTTGGCGTCTTTGATCAGCAACGTGTTTTCCGGGTTATACACCGCGTCGAAGACGGCCATCGACGGGCGCAGGTAGTGCTTGTCGAAAGGAGATTCGTCCACGTTCGGGTGCATTCCGATCGGGGTGCAGTTCACGAGAATGTCGGCCGACACCTCGTGACGCGACTCCCATTCTGTCGAGTGGCACTTGAGCCGTTGCGCCAGCTGGGTCGCTCGCTCCGGGGCTCCGTCCGTCAGGATCACCCGGGCGCCTCGCTGGGCGAGCCCAAAGGCAATCGCCTTGCCCACTCCCCCGGAACCAAGAACCAGCGCCGTCTTGCCCTCGAAGGGCTTCTCCTGGCCCGCCGTTCCCGTGGCGATCTCCAGGCTGTCCATGGCGGCCTGGTGGTCCGTGTTGTAACCGCAACGCCGAGAGCCGTCGAACACGACCGTATTCGTCGCGCCGATCCCCTCGACCGCCTCGTCCTTTTCCGTCAACAGTTCCAGGACCGCCTCCTTGTGGGGAATCGTCACGCTCAGCCCCTTGATTCCCAACTCGGCAGCGTCGTCGAAGAACTGCGCCAGGTGCTCGCCCGGCACGCGGATCGGAACATAAACCTTGTTCAACTTCTCCCGCGCGAAGGCCGCATTGTGAATCTGCGGACTCAGACTGTGGCCCACCGGATCGGCAATCACGCCATAGACCTCGGTCTCCCCGTCGATCTCGTCGTAGCGGTAGATCTTGGTCATCTGGTCGTAGCTGAGTTGGCCGGGCGCCAGGCCGCTCTGGTGGCCAAAGGCCGCGTAGGTCCACGGGGCGCCGAAACGTCCCGCCAGGATCCGCGACATGGTGCCCATCTCTCCCATGCAGAAGCCCACCGTCGGGATCTTGGCGTCGCGTACCAACTGAAGCACCCGAAGATTGTCGTGGGGATTGTTCGCATGGGTCGCGATCTTGATCACGTCCGGATCACACTTCGCCATCCGGTCCCAGAGCCCTTGCAGATCTTCGGGCGTTTCCTGGAAATTGTGGTAGCTGACGATCCGCTTCGTCTTGCCGAACCGGGGAACCTGGCCCGCGATGTCTTCTTCAAGATCGACGTACTCGACCCCTTCCACAATCGCCGTTCGCAACAGGGCCAGACGCTGATCCTCCGTCCCTTCCCACTGCCCGCCGTCCTGCTTGCGGCGGCACGTGATCACGACGGGGCCCGTCCTCTTCCCCGCCAGGGCCTTCACGCTCGGGGTGCCGTTGATGAAGTCGATCCGTAGCTCGACGAGTTCCACCCCCTCCTCAGCCAGGTGATTCTGCTCCGCCACGACCTGGCGGTGACGACCCTTGGCAACAACAACACAAATCATGGACGCCTACCCTGTAGCTTGGACAGCGGTTTTCCTATCAACGTCGCACCCTCCCCTTATGGGGGCGGACTTGAGCTTTCCGGATGCCCGCGACCCGCACAGGGCTCCACCCCAATGGCGGGGAAGCTCATGGCCTCCATTCTAGCCCAAGACCTGAAACGACCACAAGCAGCACGTTTCACCGGCTCCGTACGACGGATTGCCTCCAGGAGAACTGCGAAGTCATGACGGAAGGGGACAGGTCCATGTTTTCGGGCAGCGCGTGTTCGCCAAAGTGCCTTGCTGGCCGAAAAATGGACCAGTCCCCGTGACTTCGCAGTTCTCCTGGGATTGCCTTCTGCCCCCTTGCAAGGAGCCCCCCGATCTTCGACCATGGACCAGACGGCACGGCAGTGATCCTCCCCCGAGGATTCCCTCGTGCCCTCTCGCGACTGTTCCAACGATTCTTACGAGGAGACGAGAACGTGAAACGAGCCCTCCTGATTGGCTGCTTTGCTGGTGCCTTGACGGCAATGGTCGTGTCATCGGCCCTCGCCGACCATCCCGATCTCGAAAACGAGCAAGTCATCGGTCGCAACAAAGAACCGGGGCGTGCCACCTCGTTCTTCTTCCCCGACGTCGACGCCGCCCTCAAGGCCGATCCGACCCAAAGCCCCTGGTTCCAGTCCCTGAACGGCAACTGGAAGTTCAACTGGGCCCCCAATCCCGACTCCCGCCCGGTTGATTTCTATAAGCCCGAGTTCGACGTTTCCGCCTGGGACGAGATCCCGGTTCCCAGCAACTGGCAGGTGAAGGGCTACGGCGTCCCCCTCTATTCCAACATCCCCTATCCCTTCAAGAAAGACCCGCCCCGCGTAATGGGCGAACCTCCGAAAGAATTCACCAACTACGCTCAGCGCAACCCGGTTGGCTCCTATCGCCGGACCTTCACCGTCCCGAAGGACTGGGCAGGCCGCCAGGTTTTCCTCCAGTTCGATGGAGTCGACTCCGCCTTCTATCTCTGGATCAACGGCAAGCAGGTCGGCTACAGCCAGGGAAGCCGCACCCCCGCCCTGTTCAACATTACGAGTTTCCTCGTCCCCGGCGAAAACTCCCTTTCGGCGGAAGTCTACCGCTACTGTGACGGAAGCTACCTCGAAGATCAGGACTTCTGGCGTCTGAGCGGGATCTTCCGCAACGTCTACCTCTGGTCCTCGGCCGATCTGCACCTCCGCGACTTCTTCTTCCGCGCCGATCTCGACGACGACTATCGCGATGCCAAGGTCACCGTCGACCTGGCCGTCATGAATTACTCCGACGTGCCGCGGAAGTGCTCCGTGGAGATGGCGATCACCACGCTCGATGGCCAGAAGGTCGCCGAGTTCGCCCCCGCCCGACTCACCGTTCCCGCCGGCGTCACCACCCAGCGCACTCCCGCTCCCGTGGTCGTCGCCAATCCGGCCAAGTGGACCGCTGAAACGCCCAACCTCTACAAGCTGATCCTCACCCTCAAGAACGAAGCCGGCAAAACGATTGCCGTGACCAGCCACAACGTTGGGTTCCGCGAAGTCGAAATCCGCGACGGCCAGCTCCTCGTCAACGGTCAGGCCATCGACATCAAGGGGGTCAACCGCCACGAACATCACCCCGTTGAAGGCCACACCGTGTCCGTCGAGTCGATGATCGAAGACATCCTCCTCATGAAACGGTCCAACCTCAACGCCGTTCGCACGTCCCACTATCCCGACGATCCCCAGTGGTACGATCTTTGCGACCGCTACGGGCTCTACCTGATCGACGAAACCAACATCGAGTCCCACGGAATGGGCTACGGACGCGAATCCCTCGCCAAGGACCCCAAGTGGAAAACGGCCCACCTCGACCGCGCCCAACGCATGGTCGAACGCGACAAGAACCATCCCTCGATCATCATCTGGTCCCTCGGCAACGAGGCCGGCAACGGCGTCAACTTCGAGACCAACTACGACTGGATCAAACAGCGTGATCCCTCCCGCCCCGTCCACTACGAGCGGGCCGGCCTGGATCGCAACACCGACATCTACTGCCCCATGTACGCGACCATCGACAGTATGCTCCGGTATGCGAGCAAGCCGCAGACTCGCCCCCTGATCCAGTGCGAGTATGCCCACGCCATGGGCAACAGCGTTGGCAATCTCCAGGACTACTGGGACGCCATCGAAAGCAATCGCCAGCTTCAGGGCGGTTTCATCTGGGATTGGGTCGACCAGGGGCTCCTCACTGATGTGCCCACCGCCCGAACCGTAACCGACCTGGCCAAGGACGGTCGCACCGGACTCGTCCTCAGCGGCGCCAGCGACGAGGGCGTTCAGGGTCCTGTCGTCATTGAAGACGACGCCGATCTCGACCTCACCGGTCCCTTCACCCTCGAATGCGTGATTCCCAAGGGGCAGGCCACGGGCCACTGCCCGCTCATCTCCAAGGGCGATCACCAATATCTCCTCCGCCTGGGAGGAAAAGGCCTCGAGCTGGTCGTTCACCAGGGCCAGTGGCAATCGCTTCACGTGAGCTACGAGGACGCCGCCCTCGCCGATGGTCTGAACCGCATCACGGTTGTCTACGACCTCCAGAACATCACCATGTATGTCAACGGCCGCAAAGTGGGCACCCTGCCCTTCACCGGTCCCCTCGACCGCAGCACGCTCCCCGTCAATATCGGGCGCAACTCCGAGGTTCCTGGACGCGTCACCAGTCTGCCGATTCGCGAAGCCCGCATCTACGGGCGTGCCCTCGCGGCCGACGAAGTGGCCGATGTCGACAACCGCAAGGCCGACGGGCTTCTCCTCCACCTCGATCTGACCAAGGTCGCCGACGACAGCGTTCCCCTCGGGCGCACCAAGCAGTTCTTCGCCTACGGCGGCGACTTCGGTGATGTTCCGAACGATGGCAACTTCTGCGACAACGGCCTCATCCAGCCCGACCGCGTTGCCAATCCGCACCTCTACGAGGTCCGCAAGGTCTACCAGTCGGTCAAAACCACGCCGGTCGATCTGGCTGCCGGGAAGGTCCTTGTGACCAACAAGTACTACTTCATCAACCTCAACGAATTCGAAGCCTCCTGGCTCCTCCGCAAAGACGGTCGCGAAGTGGCCTCCGGCAAGCTTGGCCGGCTCGACGTCGCTCCTCGCGCATCGAAAGAAGTCTCCCTCGACTTGCCGAAGACTGCCGCCGACGGAGAGTACCTCCTCACCGTCTCCTTCGCCCTCGCGGAGGACACCGCCTGGGCGTCTGCCGGACATCGTGTCGCCTGGGACCAGTTCGAGATGCCCGGGGCGGCACGACCGGTCCACAAGGCCGAGTCGAAGGGCCGACTTGCCATGTCCCAGGACGACGCCTTGTTCACGATCAAGGGCAACGGCTTTTCGGCCGTGTTCTGCAAGAAGACCGGCAACCTGGTCTCGTACAAGTCCGGGTCTCGCGAATTGCTCGCCGCTCCGCTGGCCCCCAACTTCTGGAAGGTCCCCAACGACAACCAGTATCGCAACAACTACCTCACCCGACTCGGACCCTGGCGCAATGCGGCTGCCAATCGAGAGCTGCACAGTTTCGGAGCCAAGCTCGTCGGTGACAACATCGTCTCCGTCACCGCCGAGTCCACCCTGCCCCTGGCCGACTCGCTTTATCGGACCCGCTACCTCGTCCGCACCGACGGCACGATCACCGTCTCCGCCCAGTACGAACCGGGCGAGGGTGAGATTCCCCTGCTGCCCAAGTTCGGCATGACGACCACCCTGTCCGCTGACCTCGACAACGTCGCCTGGTACGGACGGGGCCCCCAGGAAACCTACTGGGATCGCAAGACCGGCGGCGAAATCGCCGTTTACAAGGCCGTCGTCGAAGATTTGATCCATCCCTACTGCCGCGCCCAGGACAACGCCAACCGTAGCGATGTCCGCTGGGTCACCCTCACCGACGATAGCGGCGCCGGCCTGCGGATCACCGCCGGCAAGGAATTGATCAACTTCGCCGTCTGGCCCTACACGGCCGCCGATCTGGAGCGAGCGACTCACGACTACCAGTTGCCCCGCCGCGATACCCTGACCCTCAACGTGGACCTCCAACTCCACGGCGTCGGCGGCGACAACAGCTGGGGCGCCCGGACCCATCCGCAGTACACCCTGCCCGGTAACCAGCCCTACGAGTATTCGTTCACCCTTGCTCCGATCAAGCCGTAGGGGCGGGGCTGAATCGCGATAGCCGGGCTCTTGAATTGACCACTTCCCGTCGGGCAGCCTGATCGTGGAGGTTGCGGACCTAGCCCGGCTGAATCAGGATAGCCGGGCTCTTGGATTGACCACCTCCCGTCGGGTAGCCTGATCGTGGAGGTTGCGGAGCTAGCCCGGCTCTTCCCCTCCATCACCTGCGACTCGAAGAGCCCGGCTGCGGATTGCTCCCTTCCCGCCGCGCCGACATCCTCTCGCCAAACCAACGATAGCAGCCGGGCTGGCCGGATGTTAACCCGACCGGGGGCGGCGATTTCCCCTAAACTCAGCCCGCTCCTTGACCCGAAAACGTTCTTGGATCGCTTGCTTTCTACGAGTCTCGCGCATAGGATACCTCGGTTTCCCGCCGAGTGAAGCCCTGGAGGGGGCCGTTTCCCCATGACACGCCGATCCTTTGATCTCCGCTGCTGCTGTCTCTGTCCGGTCTGAGGCCGGACACTCTACCACCCCCTCACCCTCGCGCATCGTCTTCCCGCCCTTTTTTGGCCTCCCGGCTCTCCGGCTGCGCCGCTTCCCTTCCTTTGGGAACTCCAAACCATGGCCACCGATTTTCGGCTCAAACAAACCCTCCCTTTCCTCACCGAACGAATCGTCGGCACCTACTCCGAGATGGGGTCCATGAACCACCTCGGACACTGCCCCCTGCCCAATTACGAGATGATCATCTCCATCACCGAGGATCTCAAAGAAATCCTCTATCCGGGCTATCGCCGGCGCGACGGATTGCACCTGGGCAACGTGACCTATCACGTGGGCGACCTGATCGACAAACTTCACGACCGCCTGACCAACCAGATCGCTCGGTCGATTTGCCATGCCCGCGGGCAGAACACGATTTGCGACCCCAAGAAGAAGTTCGACCTCGAGTCCCTCGGCCAACAGAAGACCTTGGAGTTTCTCGGACGTCTGCCCGAGCTGCGATCAACCCTGGCCATGGACGTCGAAGCTGCCTACGTGGGCGATCCCGCCTGCCGCTCCTACGACGAAGTCATTTTCTGCTATCCCGGGCTCGAGGCCGTCACCGTCTACCGCCTCGCCAATATCCTCCATCGCCTTGAAGTGCCCCTCATCCCGCGAATGATGACCGAGTGGGCCCACGGTCGCACGGGGATCGATATTCACCCGGGCGCCACCATCGGCGACCATTTCTTCATCGACCACGGTACCGGCGTCGTCATCGGCGAAACCTGCGTCATCGGCAACTGGGTCAAGCTTTACCAAGGTGTGACGCTCGGGGCCCTGAGTTTTCCCACCGACGAAGAGGGCAATCTCGTCCGTGGCGCCAAACGCCATCCCACGATCGAAGATCGCGTCGTCATCTACGCCAACGCCACCGTTCTCGGCGGCGAAACGGTCGTTGGCCGCGAGGCTGTCGTCGGCTCCAGCGTCTGGCTGACCCATTCCGTCCCCGCCGGCAGCACGGTCACCCTCGACAAGCCCGACCTCCGCATCCGCGAAGGCAACGGCGTCAAACCCCAGTAGGTTCCGGGCGCCGCACGGAACCCCGACCAATCCCGCGTTCCCCCATTCCAACCCGCTTCGCGAAGGAACAACGCGTATTATCGTTTCGAGCCTTGGTGAAATGGCAGCCATCTCACTGCTTCGGGGTTCCGTGCGGCGCCCGGAACCTACTGGGATTCGGGACCAAGAAGCGAACTTCCAAGATCACGGCGTCATACAGTCGCGACGCCGTCTCCCCGTCGTTACAATAGGACCCTGGTAATCTCGACCTGCCGACACCAGGAGTCCCCCCATGTCCTTCAGGCCCGCCTCCCTGTCCCTTCCCGCCCTGACCCTCACCGCCATCCTCTTTCAGGCCGCCGCCCTGCCGGCCCAGGATCTCGAACGTTTCCTGCCCAACGACGGCAACAGCATCTACGAGGCCAGCGGCCTCCTGCGTTCATGGCCGGCCGACGGCCCCAAGGAACTCTGGCGGACCAAAATCGGCTGGGGAAAGAGCGCCGTGGTCGAGTCTCGCGGCAAGGCCTTCACGGCCACGGAAACCGACGACAAACAATACGCTGTTTGCCTCGACCCGCTTACCGGCGACGTCCTCTGGAAGACCCTGCTCTATCCCAAGGAGAACCGCCATTTCACCAAGGGGCCGGTCACCTCGCCCGTAGTCGACGGCGATCGCGTCTACTACATCCCCTACGCCGTCGACAAGGACGTCTGGGACATGTGCGCCCCGATCATCTGCCTGAAGACGGACGGGACTGAGTTGTGGCGGGAAGACAAGGCCTTCTTCGGCACCGAGGCTTCCACGCCCCTCGTTGTGGGCGACACCCTTTACGTTTCCACCGACAGCCCCGACCGCATCGTCCTGGTCGCCGTCGACAAGCGGACGGGCCAGCTCAAGTGGTCCGTCGCCACGGAAGAAACCCAGCGGGGCCGCGAACTCGGCGCCCCCTCGTCGCTCACCTACCAGGTCGTCGACGGCGTTCCCCAGATCATCGCGGGCACCTACGGCACGCGTGAGATCCTCGGCGTTCACGCCACGACCGGCGAGGTCATGTGGCGCTACCCCTACCCTGCCCCGATCAGCATCGGCCTGGTAGCCACGCCCGTGGCGATCGGCTCCAAGCTGTTTCTCTCGGCCAGCGAAGGCAAGGGCAAGGATTTCTCGGTCCTGCTGGACATGACAGTCGCCGACGGCAAGATCACCTTCGAGGAGATCTACGCCAGCCCCGACCTCCAGGCCAATGCCTTCAACACGCCGGCCATCTACCGCGACACGGTTTTCGGCTTCGGCGGCAACAAGACGGCCGGCTTCATCCACGCCACCAACTTTGCCGACGGCAAGCTCCTCTGGAAGCAGGCTGACCGCGAGTGGACCACCCAGCAGAGCCTCGTGATTGCCGACGGCCTCATCTTCGCCCTCACGGCGAACAACGAAATGGTCCTCGCCGAGGCCAGCCGCGAAGGCTATAAGGAAATCTCCCGGGTCGACACCAAGATGGACCTCGGCCGACCCCAGCAACCCACGATTGCCAACGGCCGGTTGTATCTGCGCGGCATGGACACCGTTGTGTGTTATCAGATCACCGAGTAGGTCCCGCACCCCCAGTAGGTTCCGGGCGCCGCACGGAACCCTGACTGATCACACCGTTCTCCATTTCACGCCGCTTGGCTAGGCGTGTCGCGTATTGTCGATTCAGCAGCGTTTGAAGTAGCGAGCGTCTTGCCGCTTCAGGGTTCCGTGCGGCGCCCGGAACCTACTGGGGGTCGAAATCCGTCTCAATCCCCCCGTCGCACCTCGTACTGACAATGAGCCCGCGTGCCCTTGCTGATTGTAAACCCGGGGCGGCTGACGAAGGCGTCGTGAACGGCTTGGGCCTTGGCCTGGTCGTAGAAGCCGGCGTGTGTGTAGAGAAGGTAACGCAGTGTCAGCGGCGACTGCTGCGTGACCGTGTATCCGTCGTCAAAGCAGAACGACGCCCCCATCCAGCCGTCCTCCCGGACGTGCCAGCGGGTTGGGTAACGCGGGTTGGTCGGGTGGTCGAAATAGGTGATTCCTTCCACCACAGCCCGTCGGTTCGCGCCCGTGCCGACGGCCACCGGGCCGCTGTAGTCCATCCATCTCGCCGTCTGGCCGAAGATTTCCTTTTCACCCTGCCGCCCTTCGCTGTCGTGGATGGAACCGCCGCCGAAATGGACCGAGAGCGTCTTGGCCACCCGTACCGCGAGGAACCCGAAGTTCGTCTTGCCGAGCTGGACCGAGTCCGCCCCTTGCGCAGGGCGTAGGGTCGTTTGCAGTTCCAGGCCGTACTCCCCGTCTTCCATCGGGATCAAGGCGGCTACCACGTCCTGCTCCATCAGTTCCTTGCCTTCGCCGTCGTACCAGCCGCACAGCGTGGCCATCACGGCCTCGTCGTCGCCGTCGTCGTAGGCGTACCACGACTTCTGCCGTATCCTCGGGCCGAGGCCCTCGCTCCAGAAATCCACACCGGCCACGTCGTGGTGGGCGAACCACACGGAACGATGATGGTCGTGGTTCGGCGCCCCCGGATGCCCCATCCGTGTCAGCGACGCCCCTGAAGGACCGTTGAGCGGATAGAAAAACGGTCGTGATGCCCCGTTGCCGAAATACCAGCGGGTCTGCTCGACACCAGCGACCGAAAACGACACTTGCTGCTCCGGCAACGGCACGATCTCGCAACGCTCCAGAGCAAACGGCTCGTCGGCAGAAAGTGAGCCTGCAAACACAAACATGCTCACGATGTAGATCATCAATATCGCCAACCCAGGCGAGCTGAGTGACGAGCGGGGAGGACAACACAATCTCCCTCCCCAACGAGCTTGCGAGCGAGGGGGAGGGTCGGGGAGGGGGCCTCGAAGCGTCATCATGCTCACCATCACAGCAACCTCCGTTGGAGTTCAGGCCCAAAGCCTGTAAATCGATCACAGACCTCGCTACTTCTTCTCCCCCCACTCCGCCAGCGGCACAACCTCAACGTCCGCCGCCTTCTCGACGGATCCGGGCCGGGCCAGCACGGCGAGAGTCAACTTCCCCGATTCCGGAGCCACGGCCTCGAAGGCAATCATGCACGTGCCCCGGTTCGACGAATCCCACTCGTGGCGAGGTTTGGCCGTATCGATCACGGTCCAGCCAATCGGTTCCGGCGAGAGGATTGTCATTTCCAGTTGGGCCTTGTCCTGGGTCAGCTCGATCGCAGCCTTGCCGGCCTCGCCCGGCTTCCCGTGCGTGATCATGCCCCAACGCACCCGGTTTCCCGGCTTCAACCCCGTAAGCTCGTCCTGGATGAGCACGTTTTTTGAGTCGACCAGGGCCACGCCACGGCGGATCGATTCCGCCTGGCCCTCGTAAACGCCCGACATGTCAAGAATCGAGTGAGGCTGGGCGGGATCGTCGGAAAACTCCACGATCGGGGCTCGCCCCGACGCCTTCTGAAGTTGCCCGTCGATCACGAGCGTGTTGTGGCCCTCGTTCATCTGGCGGAAGATCGTCCAGCGATCGGATTTCTGACTGCTGCTCCACAGGTTCATCCCCCGCGATTCGATCCCGTGGTAGCCCTCGGCCCCGAGATCCGTAGCCCAACGAACCTGCTGGGCGTCGAGGACGAAGGAGCCGATGTCCATCTGGCCGTGGGGCCCGGACGGCGACCCGCCCTTCAGGCCCACGAACGTAGCATCCGGATCGGTCCACGAACTGCGATGGACCGTCACCGGCGTGTTGCTCTCGCTGAACCAATTGAGCGGCATGCGGATCGGAACGTCGTCTTCCAGGCCGTCCATCCAGAGAAGGGCCAACGGCAGAAGCCGACCGCCGCCTCGAGAGTCGGCGCGTGCCACGTCGTCCATCAATTCCTGGCGTTCGCCCAGGAGCCAGTCGGGGCGGTCAAAACGCGACGCGAACCAGAACAGGCACGACTGGCTGCCCCGCCCTTCCCCGCCGTCGGCATAGTTGAAGAACCGTCGCGAGGGACCGCACATGAGCGCCGGATACTGCCCCGTCAGGTCAAAGCCGGGGGCCTTGGTGAGCCCGAAGTCCGTTTCAAACACGCTCTCAAGCGTGGCGATGAGGACCACGTTGAAGCTCGTTCCGTAGGCCCAGTAGCCCGGCCCTTCCGGATAGCTGCCGTTGGGGTCGTAGGCGTGCATGGCGCGGGGCACATTTTGAAGCGCATTATGAACCGTCTTGGCCGCCAGTTCCCGATCGTCCTCCAGCACGGCCAGAGCCCCGGCCGTCAACCCGGCGTGGCAGACCTGGCCCCAGTTGTTACTTGCTTTCACCCAGCCCTTGTGACGTGTCTCAAAGGGCAGCGAAACGCCCTTTTCGATGATCGCCTTGCGGATCTTGGCCCGGCTCGCGTCGTCCAACTGGTCGTAGAGCCAGTCGTAGCCGATCGCCAGGGCCAGGGTCATTTCTCCTACATCGAGGAAGTGGCTCGGGTTCCAGTCGCTGAACTCCGCCACGGCCAGCATCTCCTTCTTGCAGCGCTCCACGTGCTTCATGTCGCCCGTCAGGTGATAGGCCATGGCCAGCACGAGCGTTCGCTTCAGGCACCACCGCGACTGGCCCAGAAGCCGGCGTCCCTGCAACTCGCGTTTGATCGGAGGTTCACCTTGCATAAGGTCGGCCTGCTTGACGACCGCCTCGGCCAGGGCCTTGCGGGCGGGATCGTCTCCAACGGAATCTCGAAGCGATGCCAGGGTGGCTGCGTCGGCCATGAGCCGCGGATGCGTCGCGGGCACCTGGTCGATCAACTCGCGGACTTCCTCCAGCGAGATCGTCGGCGGATAGTCGTAAGTCGGCGCATCTGCGGCGACGGATACGGTTGTCAGCGAGGCAAGGAGAAGCAGCGGAAAGAAGAATCGCATGGCACGTGGTTCCAAGGAAGGATGGGGAGGGGGAAAGTGAGGAAAGGGTGGGATGTCGCAGACGATCGAAACGTCGCGACAGGTGGGGACGCTATTTGTTGGTCGGTTACTCGTCTTCTGAAATGCAATACAGGTGTTCGGTCCCACGAAGCAGCAGGTCGTCGCCCACGAAGACCGGCGACGCGTCAACACCCTCGTCGAGCCGATTGGTGGCAAGGATCTTCAGTTCCGGACCAGGCTGAATGACCACGGTAGCGCCGTCGCGACTGGTCACAAAGACCTTGCCGCCGGCGCCGCCGATCGAGGAATAGATTTCCGGAACGGCCTCAAGGCGTTTTGCGGTGTAAACGGGCTCACCCGTGTCCGCCTTGACACAGGACAGGATCCCTTTGCGGTCCTTCACGAAATATAGCAACCCTTCGCAGAGCAGCGGCGAGGCCACGTAGGGCGTGCCTTCATCGCGGCGCCAGAGGATCTTGTCGGTGCCGGTGATGTCTCCCGTGGAGTCCAAGGGAATCGCGTAGAGTGCGAAGCCTCGATAGCCGGTCATGCAATAGACCACCCCGCCGGCCGCCACCGGCGACGGGATCGGGTTGATGAACTGCCCGCCGCACTCCCAGATCAGCCGCCCGTCGGCCAGGTCGTAGCTTCGGGAACGATTCGTCCCGTTCACGATGACTTGCGTCACGCCGTTGTGTTCGACGATCAGCGGCGTGTTCCAGGTGGTCGGCTCGTCGCGATCGACGCGCCATTTGTCCTTGCCCGTGGTCGCATCGAGGCAGGTGATGAACGACGCGTCTTCCTGGTCCCAGTTGACCACGAGCGAGTCGCCATGGACGACCGGCGAGACGCCCTCGCCGAAGCCGAAACGGGTCCGCATGTCGCCCAGGTCCCGTTCCCACAGAACCTGGCCGTCGAAATCCAGGCAGAAAATTCCCCGGGATCCGAAGGAAACGAAGAGCGATTTCCCGTTGGTTGTCGGCGACGCCGAGGCGAACCCGTGGTGCCCGTGATGGCCCTCATGGGGTTGCTGCTCGGTAACCGTGGTCGTCCAAATCGTCTTGCCCGTCTTCCGATCCAGGCACAAGACGAGGAACTGGTAGAGGTTCTCCGGCGGAGTGAGTGACGCGCCGAAGCCGTTGCCGGCTCGACCGCCCTGCCCTGCCCTTCCTCGGCCGGGTCGCCGTGGCGAGGCCGACTCGGCAATGGGCTTCCCCTTCTTGTCGGTCTTGACGGCCGTCGTCACGTAGATCCGGTCCTTCCAGACGATCGGCGTGGAGCAACCCGAACCGGGGATCGCCGCCTTCCACTTGATATAGGTCGTTTCATCCCATGTGGTCGGCGGGCTAGCCTTCGGCCCCACACCATCAGCATTGGGCCCCCGCCACTGATGCCAGTTGTCCAGCCGGAGCGCTTCGAAGTCGTCGGCAAACCCCGTGACGCCAAACGCGGCCACGACCGCCAGCCAGATGGCAAGATTTCGGAAACACATCTCGATCGTCACACGCTGCATCGGGGTTTCGGATTTCGATATTCGAATTTCGTATTTCCAGCGAAGCTGGCTAGATACCGACGACTTCCCGCCAGGTTTTGGCCATCAAGGAGTGTCCGGCGAGCGTGGGGTGCACGCCGTCGGCGGCCCAATACTGCGGCGGAGCGAGCTTGGTCGCGTCGTCGAACATGGTCTGGAAGGGCACGCGATCCAGCTTGAATTCCGCGGCCAGCTTGTTGGCCGCCTCGCGGCGCTGGTCGAATTCGGGGAACCACGTGTCGTTCACCGCCCCGCAGCGGAGCACGAAGGGTTCGCAGATCACGAGCCGCACGCCGGGCAGCTTGTCGAGCGTTTCCTGGATCAAGGCCCGATAGCCCGTCTCGTAGTCGGCCACGGTGCCGTCATAGCGCCCACTGAGCTTGTGCCAGATGTCGTTCACACCGATCAAGATGCTGAGGATGTTCGGTTTCAGATCGATCGTGTCTTTCTGCCAGCGTGCGGCCAGGTCGGGCACCTTGTGGCCGCTGATCCCGCGATTGTAGATGGTGAGCTTCTTCTCCGGATAGTCGGCCAGGAGGGCGCCGCCGATCAGGCAGGGATAGCCCCGGCCCAGGCCCTGGGAATTATTCGCACTCCCGCCCTTCTTGTCCCGACCCGCGTCGGTGATCGAGTCGCCCTGGAACAGGATCACGCTCTCTGGTTTCAGCTCCCCTTTTTCGGCGGCCTTCGCCTCCCCCATGGTCAAGACCGACCCGGCCGCCAGGGCCCCGCCAGCCACGGCAGTGGTGTGAAGGAAAGACCGGCGGGAAAGACTCGTTGTACTTGAATTCTGCATGGCGGATATCTCGCGGTGGAAGGATTGTCGGAAAACCAGAGCCCGACGCCCACTTTACCTTCCCCGGCGGCCTGGGGCAACAATCGCTCAACGGGCGTCGCACTCTCCCTCCCCAGTGAGCGCAGCGAACGAGGGGGAGGGCCGGGGTGGGGCGAGGCGGAATTGTCACTCGTCATGCCATCAAATGCGTCGCGGTGGCGTCTTTGCCGCCGATGGTGTTCCTCCTCCCCTTCGTCATTCTGCGGTTCCTTGTTCGGTGTTCTGCGGTTCGTGGTGGTCGTTGGTGTTCCGATATTTGAGTCGTTCGGTATCGCAAAAGCCGGGCTAGGATGGGATGTCGATGGACCATGGGAACCGGTGTGAGGTGGAGAATACAAGAGCCCGGCTTTGGTTCAAATGCGTGGCGGTGGCATCCTTGCCGCCGATGATGCTGCCAGCGCCGGGCACGCAATGCTCCGGCACTCGCCAGAACCGTCTCACCGGGCGCCTTGTTGCCATACCCTGATATGTTCGATTTCAAAATCGACGGGCAGGTCCTTCTCTTTCGGCAGCCCGTGCCACGGAAAGGTCTCTGAATCGACCCAGATCCAAAGCGGGTGTTTCAAGACCCACTTGTCAGCCAGCGATTCTCTTGCAACGCCGCCCACCAACTTGCCGTCGGCGAAGAACTTCAGGTAGTCTTCGTTCCACTCGCAGCCGTAAACGTGAAAGTCATCGGCCACGCGCCACTTGAGCGGATGGGTCCCCCGCCAGACTCGCTTCATTCCATCTTGAGCCCTTCCCCAGTCGATCATGGTGAACATGTACTCCTTCTCCAGATGCTTCTTGTGCGTCTGGGACGGAGCGCCCATGAACTCAAACACATCCAGTTCCGAGTGGTGGCCGGTCGCCCAGAAGGAACTGGTGACGGAAGCGTCGGCTGCTTTGCACTTGATCTCCATGTAGCCGTAGAGGAACTGCTTCTTGCTGATGACGGCCGCCGTGGTGATGTTCTCGTAGGCTCTTCCTCCCGCGTCCGGCTTGGGAGAAAAAGCAAAGTCGGGCTCCCACCGGGTTTGCAGTTTCAGCTTTCCCGCTTCGATCCGGACGTTCTCCGTAGAGAACTGAGAGGGCGCCCGACCCAGGAAATGCGACCGGTACTCGCCGTCCGTCCCTTGAACAAGCCATTTGGAACGGTCGAGCTCGCGTCCTTCGAACTCGTCGCTCATCTCCTCGTTCAGGGCCCAGCTGGCGGCGCCCGTGGGGTCCGAGGCGGGATGAACCTGCCTGGTCGAGGTCGGTCCGGCCCCATGGGCAACAGGTCCCGCGCCCAGCGAAACGAGCAGCAGGACTGCGCACAAGCCAACAAAATCGCGTTTCATAGTTCCGCTCTCCCCGGAGAATTCTCCTCCACCCGTGGATGGGCAAGCGTACAATTGTTGATTTCCTCACCGCGATAGCAATGCAAGCTGCCCGGAGCGGGGAAAGCAGATTCGGCCTTGCTCAAAAGGGCTCCCATTGCGATAATCATACCGTTTGATAGTCGCGGACCGCTGCGCTTTCGTGTCAAACACCGCCATTTTGGTCGCTTGTCCCAGCCGGATGCTGCTTCCTGATTCATGGAGGAATCTCTTGACCACCCATCTTTCCGCCATGCTTGTGGTTGTTGCGGCAAGTGTACCAGCTATACATGGTGAGCAAGTCGCCCCTCATATCTACGATGCCAGCGTGCGTCTGGCTGTACGAGAGGGTTCCTCCATTGGCTACGGAAGCGGCACACTCGTGGCCGTTTCTGGCTCAACCGGCTTGATTGCGACGTGTGCCCACTGTTTCGAGCGGGTTTCGCCCGGGGCGTCTGTTTCCGTGAGGTTCTTCACTCATTCAAAGGAGATGGATCTCAATGGTACCGTGATGTCTTATGACAAGGAGGCGGACGTAGGCCTGGTATTGGTGGAGGGAATTCGGAATTGCGTCCCGGCTCCGCTCGCCAAGAAGGGCTACGTGCCCTCGTGCGGCGAGCAAGTTGTTGTGGCCGGGTGCCCCCACGGAGAGCCACTTGTCGTCGAGAGATCCGAGATTGTCAAAGTGAATCGGTTCGTCGAGGAAGAGAACTACGGAGTTGCGATAAAGCCCGAGAACGGTTGCAGTGGCGGCGGCCTGTTCAACAGTCGCGGAGAACTCATCGGCATCTGCAACGGATTCGCCCCGGGGCCGGGGCGGGGCGTGTATGCCGGTCTCTCCTGCATCTATGCAGAAATCGCCAAGATGCGCCAGCAACTTGCGCAGCGATCTCTTCTGCACCTCGATAACATGGCTGTCGAGACAGATCCCCCCGGGTCTTACCGCACGAGCGACATCGCTCGCACAGAGCGGACATCCCGAGGAGCGGGAATCGCCCCGACGTCCTCCTCGGAGCCAACTTCCACAAGCCAAAGCGGAGTTCACCGTTCAGATACAGCCAATAATCCCGCAAGAGAAGTCATCTGTATCGTAAGATCCACGGAGAAAGGTCCGTGCTCGGATCAAATGGTGATTCTGAAGGATCCGTCTGAGGAATTCCTCACGGCGTTGAATGTGGAGATTCGGCGAGGCCAGCAGAGCCAGAAATAGACCGGCAACGCAGCGACATTTGCGGTTACGGGCCGCTCAAGAGGCTTTCGTGGGGGCCGATCGGCACGAGGGGAGCGCTCTGGACTTTCATGCCGATCAACTTCTCCTTGCTGGGAAATAAGTCCGGCAGATTCGAGACGCTCTGAGCGTGCAGGACGCGATCCGATTCGTTCCGCTCAACATCCATTCCCTCGGAATTCGGGACCCGGAACACCGGATACTCGCTCGTCCTGGGCTGGGACGGCTCCTCTCCCTGTTGCGGGGTGTTCGTGGGCGCAGGCAACGCTTCCTGGCCTTGCGGCGCAGTTCGCGTGGATGGCTTCAGGACCGAATTCGGATTCGGAAGAAAGGCCGGGATGTCGTAGGTGGTTGCCTGTGCGCGATCGACTGTGTCCATGGGCAACTTGAGTGTGACGCAGCGCAATTCTGTGATGTACTTCACGTTCTCCTTATACTGCTTTTCCACATACTCGGTTGTCTTCGTTCCGATCACCAGGTTGTTCTCGCCGGTCTTCGTGTCGTAGTCGTAGCGAGGAACTTCCTCTTTCTTTTCCCCCTTTATTTCGTGGGGTTCCATATATCGCACACGAACGCGGACTTTGTAGTAGAAGACCCCCGTATAAAACGCTTGCTCGTCTCCTGCCGTTGGGTCTCTTTCGGGAGCCTGAACATAGTCATCTGTATTCGGCTTGCCAGGATCTGGAATCGTTTGAGCGTCGGAAACCGTGTTCCCAAGCAAAGAAAGGAAGCATGCGGCAATCCCTGCGAGAATAAGACTCCTTCCGATCGGACCTGTGTTTTTCATGGATTCTCGCCCTCTTGACAGTAGGAGTGAATGGGCAGCCAAACCCTACTATGTGGAGTTCAGCACACTCCCCAGTATAGCTACGGACTACTCCGGATCTACCAGCAAGTGGGGCAAATAGTCAGGATCTTTGTTAACATGGCGGACAGGATGATCCGGTTGTATCGATTAGGGCAGATATGTCATTCATCCCGGCAGCGGACTTTCCCTATGCACCGTTGACACGTGCCCGAACTCGATTGAAGTGACTGAGAAGTAACGGGGGGCCAGCTATGCTGGGGGAGACTACTTGCTATTCACGGGCCCAGGGACGCAAGTGGTCGAATCGTCATATGCGTGCCCCGCCTTGCTGGACGCGGCCGTGCTGAACGGACCAATCTCAGCATTAAACCTCGCTGCTCACCATGACCGCCGAGCCCCCCAAACGCCGCCGCTGGTTCCAGTTCAGATTGCGAACGCTGCTCATCGCAACCCTGCTGCTCAGCCTGCCGCTGTCGTGGGGGGCCGTGCAAATCCGGAACGCGAAACGGCGGAAGGCGGCTGAGGCGGCCCTCGAAAAGGGCTGCGAGTTCGAATATGAACTCGCGATGCCATGGGCGCCCGACTGGGCTTATGACGTTCTGGGCGACGACTTCCTCTGGAATGTCGTCGAGGTGGAATCGTACACGATCAGGTTCGATGCCGCCGAGGCCGACTACCTGAAAGACCTGGCTCACGTCAGGCGGCTTATCCTGATGTGTGACACGCAGGTCACCGACGCCGGCCTCGAGCGTTTTGCAGAACTGGCGGAACTTGAAGAACTGTTCATCTTCGGACCGGAGGTCACCGACTCCTGGGCTGAACATTTCCGCGGGCTGGCCAGCCTCAAGGATCTGACCATCATCGGCGACACGCAACTTACCGACGCCGGATTGGCCCACCTGGGCGCGATCGCCAGCCTGGAAGAACTGGACCTCTGTGTACCAGAAATCACCGATGCCGGAATCGAGCATCTCAAGGGCTTGAAGAACCTCCGTTCGCTGGCCTTGGAGGAATGCCGACTGACCGATGCCGGACTCCGGTATCTTGTCGGGCTCCCTCGCCTTGAGAGGCTGAACGTGTCGTACGCGAAGATCACCGATGCCGGGGCACGGCTCCTCGGCAGGATGCCCCAACTTACCTGTCTCGATCTTGACGACACAGAAATCACGGATGAAGGGCTTCGCCACCTCCAGCGTCTGACAAACCTCCGCACCCTCGACATTCGCGACACCCAAGTCACTCCCGAAGGCGTCCAGACGCTCCAGGCAGCCTTGCCCAACTGCAAAATCGACTACACCCCGCCTTCCCCAAAGCAGCAACGAAACACAACAAAGTAGCAGGCACGCTCCGCCATGCCGTCCGCCAGGAAGAAGCAGCAGCCCAGATGGGAGCGTCTCCTTCCATCCAATCTTGTTCAACGGCCTCCTATTCACCATAATGTGGTTCATCTGAGAAGATCACCCACGGAAAGGGAGACTGCGTAAGTGACGCCCCAGGAATTCACGGCCAAATGGCAGCGAGCAAATCTCAGCGAACGAAGTGCCTACCAGCAGCACTTCCTGGACCTCTGCGAATTGCTGGGGCAGCCGAAGCCGGCCGCAGCCGACCCGGACGGAACCTTCTATACTCAAACTGAAAAGCCAGCGATGCTAGCAGGCTGGAAAAACCGATGAAAACGGGTCTATCCTACATAGTTGTGTGCCCGAAAGGGCGCCTTCCCGACTTGAGCCGGGACGAGGCCATGGAGGATAGACCCAATGCCCAGGATCGGAAGATTTCCACCGTTTTGCAAGAGGTTCTTTCGGCGGGCCCGAAAAATGGTCGGCTCGTGCCATTTCGCCCACTTCTGGCGGGTGGTTGTCGCCTTGGCTGCGATGCACGGACGACGCAGTTTGCGGAAGATCGAGGCGGCATGCCGAAACCATCGCACCCGGCAGTCGGTGGGGTTCTTTCTGACTCACGCCCATTGGAACGCGCCGGAAGTCCTGGCCGAGACGGCCCTGGATACGCTCCGGCAGTTGGGCTGGAAGTCGGGCATGGCGGTCAACGTGGTCTTCGATGATACCCAGAAGCGAAAACGCGGCAAGTTGATGGACGCCGTTTCCAAGATCTTTCTCCATGCCGAAAAAGTGTACGCCCAAGGCCATACGATCCTGGGCTGCGCGATCATCTTTCGAGACGTCGTGATCCCTTATGCCGCCCGGTTGTGGGTGACGAAGTCGTTCGCCGACGCAACCCACAAGTCCTCGTACGAGGGCGAGTCGGTCGAGTACTGCAAGCTGACCGACATGGTCGGCACGATCATCGAAGACTTGCCACTGACCGACGTAATGGTCTTGTTCGACTCCTATTATCTGTGCCCCGTGGTGACGCGGGCCTGCGAGTCGAAGAAGTATCACTACGTGGGCGTGGCCAAGAAGAACCGCAACTTCTTTCCCGATGGTCGCGACCGCGACAAGCGACGACTGGGCAAGTATGGCCCCAACGTATTGAAACGGGACGGACGCTGGACCTCCGTGGAAGGCAAGAGCTACCGTCTGGCCGAGCGTGTCGGCCGGCTTTCGAAATTGGGACGCGTGAAGTTGGTCTTCAGCCGACGCCCGCGCGAAAAGAGTTGGATTTGCATGGCCACCAACGCGACCCGTTGGGGAGCCAAACGTGTGTTGTCTCATTATCTGAATCGCTGGCCGATCGAAGTGCTATTCAAAGAGTCGAAGCAGTATCTGGGACTGGGCGACTACCAAGTGTTACGGTACCGGGGCATCGAACGCTACCTCTGCCTCGTGCTGATCGCTCACCTCCTGCTGACCCACCTGGCCGCCGCTGAGCCAGGTGCACAAGCTGACGACGCGACAAAACCGCTCGACCTCGGAAGCACGCCGAAACGACAGCAGATGCTACGAAGCAAGATATGGGACGACACGATCAACAACCTCGAAACCGGCTCCCGAAATCGACGAGCCGGAAAGAAACTCAAGCAACTTATCCTGCTTGAGACGTGATAGCATTTTCAGTTTGAGTTCTATACATTCGAGCGCGGCGTTCGCAAGACAGACGGCGCCAAGGGTTGGGCCGACGTTTGGCTTCGCGGCCATTTTGGCTGGGAATACAAGGGGAAGCACAAGAACCTCGCGGCGGCCTATCAACAATTGCTGCTCTATCGCGAGGATCTGGAGAACCCTCCGCTCTTGATTGTATGCGACCTGGATCGATTCGAGATCCACACGAATTTCACCGGCACGGCCAAGCAGACCTACTGCTTCAACCTCGCGGAATTGGGTGAACCGAAATGCCTCGACACGCTCCGTCGCGTGTTCTCCGATCCCGAGTCGTTGCGTCCCGGGCTCACCACCGAGGCGATTACGCGCCATGCCGCCGAGGAATTCGCCCAGTTGGCCGACTCGCTGCGAATTCGGGGAATCGGCGCGGAGGCGGCCGCCCATTTTCTCATGAAGTTGATCTTCTGCATGTTCGGGGAAGATATCCGGCTGCTTCCGGAGAACCTGTTCGGACGTTTGCTGCAAGGGAGCAAGGACGATCCGGAGAAACTCTCCCGTCGCCTGCAAGAACTCTTTCAGGCCATGTCGAAGGGCGGCGATTTCGGCGTTGACGAGATTCTTTGGTTCAACGGAGGCCTGTTTGCCGACGCCGAGGTCGTCGACCTGCGCCCCGAGGAGATCGAAAAGCTCATTCGCATCAACGACTACGATTGGGCGGATGTTGAGCCGTCCATCTTCGGCACCCTGTTCGAGCGGACCCTGGACCCTGCCAAAAGGTCGCAGATCGGGGCCCACTACACAAGCCGCAGCGATATTCTCACGCTCCTGGAACCGGTGGTGATGACGCCGTTACGCCGCCAGTGGGGCACCGTCCAGACGGCCTGCGAGAAACTCTGGCGGAAGGTGGGCGACAAGAAGGTCACGGCGGCAACGCGCCGGGCGAATCGAAAGAAGATGGAACGGATGCTGCAGGATTTCGTGGAACGCCTGGCGCACGTGCGCATCCTCGATCCCGCCTGCGGTTCCGGGAACTTCCTTTACGTGGCCATCAACCTCCTGCTCGACCTGGAAAAGGAAGTGATCGCCTATGCCGCCACTCGCGGCCTGGGCCTGCTTCCTCAGGTTCGTCCGACACAACTCGCGGGAATTGAAATCAACCCCTACGCGCAGCAACTTGCCCAGGTCGTGATCTGGATCGGATACCTCCAGTGGATGCATCACAACGGCTTCAATCCACCGCGAAACCCGGTGCTCGAACCGATTGAGTCGATTCGTCTGATGGACGCCATCGTCGATCTTTCCGATCCCGATCATCCCGCGGAGCCGCAGTGGCCTGAAGCGGACTTTCTGGTGGGAAATCCGCCATTTCTCGGGGGCAAACTGCTCCGTACCCACCTCGGCGACGACTACGTGGCGCAGACCTTTCGCCTCTGGGCGGATCGCGTCCCGGCCGAAGGCGATCTGTGCTGCTATTGGTTCGAGAAGGCCCGGCGGCAAATCGAAACGGGACGATGCACTCGTGCGGGCCTGCTGGCCACCCAAGGGATTCGCGGCGGGGCGAATCGCCGCGTTCTGGAGAGGATCAAGGCGACGGGAGACATCTTCTTCGCGGAAAGCGACCGCGAGTGGATCCTCGACGGCGCCGCCGTTCACGTCTCGATGGTCGGATTCGACAACGGCGACGAAGAAGACCGACTTCTCGACGGACAACCCGTTGCAGAAATCGCCGCCAATCTCACCAGCGGCGCCGACGTTACCAAGGCGAAACGACTGCCCTCGAATCTCAACACATGTTTCATGGCCGATACCAAAGGGGGAGCCTTTGACATCCCCGAAGCCGCCGCCCTGGCCATGATGCACTCGCCGAATCCAAACGGGCGTCCGAACTCCGATGTTATCGTTCCCTGGGTAAACGGCCTGGACATCACGCGGCGGAATCGTGGTATGTGGATTATCGACTTCGGGTGTGATATGCCTCTCGAAATGGCAGCGCTCTACGAACTGCCGATTTGCCACGTCGAGGAGCACATCAAGCCGGCTCGAGACAAGAACAAGAGGGCTTCCTATCGCGAAAAGTGGTGGATTCACGTCGAACCGCGTCCGAAAATGCGAGCGTCACTTGCTGGATTAGTACGCTTTCTGGCGACTATTAGCGTTGGAAAACACAGGTCCTTTGTTTGGTTAAGCTCACCAACGCTTCCTGATCATCAGCTTTTCGCATTTGCGTTCACGCATGACTGGCACATGGGGCTCCTTCACTCACGGCTTCACGAAGTCTGGGCACGCGCACAGGGAACGCAGGTTCGCGAGCGCGAAAGCGGGTTCCGCTACACGCCGACCACGTGCTTTGAGACTTTTTCTTTTCCCCAAATGGGCGATACGGATCGGGAAGCCATCGGCGAAGCGGCGCGGCAGCTCGACGACCATCGCAACAACTGGCTCAATCCGCCGGAATGGACGCGTGAGGAGGTCCTGGAATTCCCGGGCAGCCTCGATGGGCCCTGGGGCCATTACGTCTGCGATCCCAACGACCGGGGAATCGGCACGGTCCGCTATCCGCGAACCGTGCCGCGGGACGCCGAATGCGCCAAGGAGTTGAAGAAGCGGACCCTCACCAATCTCTACAATGAACGTCCCACCTGGCTGGAACTGGCCCACAAGCGCCTTGACGAGGCCGTGTTCGCCGCCTACGGCTGGAAATCGGATCTCTCCGACGAGCAGATTCTGGAACGGCTGCTCACGTTGAATGAGCAGCTTGCCAGAGAAGAGTAATAGCGACTGGCAGTGCCGAGATGGCACAATATTCGCCCCTCCCCCACGAATACGTAACAGAGCCAATCAATCACCCTCGTTCACGGAGTCATCGATATGGGTTGGGGACGTATGCTACTGTTGGGCGACCTCGGACAGCAACTGGATCTCCAGGATCAGAAGCAGGAGATCGAGTCGTTGCGGCGGGAACTGCGTTCCGCCTCGGCCGGAAGAACAAACAGCGGCGTCGACCGGCGCGTGGCTCGTCTCGAAAAAGAAAACGACGAACTGCGGCTCTACCTCGCCGCACTGATTCGACATTTGACCGCCAAGGGCATTGTTGATGCAGCCGATCTGCGCGCGATCGTCCAGGCCGTCGACGCCGAAGACGGGCAGGTCGACGGAGGTTACGAAGGCGAGATTCTCTGAGCCGCCGGCTCGTCGTCGAGGGCGCAAGACGTAGCGGTGGCATCCTTGCCGCCGGCAAGGGTCACCGATTCGGCGGCAGGAACGCCACCGCTACGAGGCGTGCCTTCTACGTTTCCGGATACAACCGCTTTACGAAGCGGCATCCGATCAGAAGCGCTGGTCGGGCCCCGGGCCGAATGGCGGCCGCGGTCGGCGTCTGGTCGCCAAAAACCTCGACCGAGCCGTCCGGTTGGATGAGGGCTCGGCTCACCTGCATGACTTCCGCCTCGAAATGGAGCGTTTCGTCCGGGCCGTGAAAGGAAGCCACGATCGACTTGAAGGCCGGACGGCGAGGAAGCAGGAAGGAGAACCCCGCCCGGGTCAGGTCGTGGCACTGGACTTCGACGAATTCGTCGGCCGTCGGGAACCAGCGTCCGTCATAAGGCGCGACCTTCTGCACCACGTCGTAGGAATGACGCGGCTCGCGACGCCGCTCCTCCGAATTCGCTGCGTCCCCATCGCCCAGGCGGTGGATCATCTCGTAGAACTGGGCGTCAATCTCACTCTCTAGGCTTGGCATGGCTTCCTTTGGACTCACTGAGGTAGGACAGGCGGAAAAGGAACGCCTTCAGGAAATCGGTTCTTCTGGCGTCAGATTGCACGAGGATTAGGTTTCTTCCTAAGGATAGAATGCAAATTCCCCCATTGGCGGCGTCTGAGGGGAACGGAAAGGGCTTGATACCACGGGGCTTGTGTCCGAATGCGCGGTTTGGATGGGCGGAAGGGGGCAATCTCCGTCGATCCCCCCGCGCGAACCCCGATGGTCCCCGTCGCGTCCATCCTCTTGACCGTGCCCACCACAGGGCCCAAAATGGGAGGTTTCCCCACTGCAGCGGGAGATTCGCTGTCGTCGATCTCGGAAGCGATTCGTGTGCAGCCAGCCCCCAATCCCCAGAACGAGAGAAAGTTGATGGGAGCCACCAACCAAGTTCCCGATGAAGTGGGCCGTTTCGGTTCCTTCGGAGGTCGATTCGTCCCCGAGACCTTGATTCGGGCCCTCGACGAGTTGAGCCAGCAGTACGAGGCGGCGCGACGCGACGAGTCGTTTCAGGCCGAACTGGAAGATCTGCTCCGCAACTACGTCGGCCGCCCGTCGCCTCTCTATCACGCCGAACGACTGACGAAACGATGCGGCGGGGCCCAGATCTACCTGAAACGGGAAGACCTGAACCACACGGGCTCCCACAAGATCAACAACACCCTCGGCCAGGCCCTGCTCACCCGGCGCATGGGCAAGCCGCGAGTGATCGCCGAGACGGGGGCCGGCCAGCACGGCGTGGCCACCGCCACGGCCTGTGCCCGATTCGGATTCGACTGCGTCGTCTACATGGGCGAGGAAGACATCCGCCGCCAGAAACCGAATGTCTTCAGCATGAGACTCCTTGGGGCTGAGGTCCGCGGCGTAGGCACCGGGTCGCGCACGCTCCGCGACGCCATCAACGAGGCCATGCGAGACTGGATGGCCTCCGTTGAAACGACCCATTACATTCTCGGCTCCGTGGTCGGCCCGAACCCGTTCCCCAAGATCGTCCGCGATTTCCAATCGGTGATCGGCCGGGAGACCCGCCGCCAGTGCCTCGAGCAGATCGGGCGGCTTCCCCACACGATCGTCGCGTGCTGCGGCGGCGGCAGCAATGCGGCCGGCATGTTCTATCCGTTCATTGACGACACCGACGTCCGGCTCGTCGGCGTCGAGGCCGGCGGTCGCTCCGAGAAACTGGGCGACCACGCAGCACCGCTCAACTTCGGCCAGCCCGGCGTGCTCCACGGGGCCTTCAGCTACGTCATGCAGGACGAAGACGGCCAGACGGCCGACGTTCATTCCGTCTCCGCCGGCCTCGACTACCCCGGCGTCGGTCCCGAGCACAGCTACTGGAAAGACACGGGCCGCGCCCAATACACGTGCGCCAACGACCGCGAGACCCTCGACGCTTTTGACGCCCTGGCCAAGGCTGAAGGGATCCTGGCCGCCCTGGAAAGTTCGCACGCCGTGGCCAAGGCCATGCAAATCGCGTCGGAAATGCAGCCCGACGAAATCCTCGTCGTCTGCCTCTCCGGCCGCGGCGACAAGGATGCCGCGGAGATTGCGAGGCTACGGGGGGAAGAATTTTAGGAACCTACAGAACCACCGCGAAAGTCTCCCACGGGCGGAGAATAATCGCATCGCCAACGGATTTGGGTCGGCTCTCAAATCCGAAATCCGAATATCGAAATCCGAAACAAATCCGAATGAGGAAATATCGAATGACTCAAACGGGTTGTGGATCGGGTTTTGAGCCTTGGGATTTCGTGTTTTGAATTTGTTTCGGATTTCGATATTCGTATTTCGGATTTGAGGAATAGTTATGTCGGCCATTGACACCCTGTTCACCACGCTTCGTTCCCAGAACCGCAAGGCGTTCATGCCCTTCGTCACTGCCGGCGACCCGGACCTGCCGTTCACGTCTGCCGTGATACGCGAACTGGTCGCCCGGGGCAGCAGCATGTTTGAGCTGGGCATCCCGTACAGCGACCCGATCGCCGACGGGCCGGTCATCCAGGCGTCGTACACCCGGGCCCTGGACGGCGGCGTCCATATGGCCGACATCTTCAAGATGGTCAGCGAGACGGCCCCCGAAGTGGCCGCTCCGATCGTCACCATGGGGAGCTATTCGATCGTCTACCGGATCGGCCTGGAAAAGTACGTAGCCCAGGCCAAGGCCGCCGGAGTGGCCGGGGCGATTGTGCCCGATCTGCCCGTCGAAGAATCCGACGCCCTCGCCAAGATCTGCCGCCAGCAAGACTTCAGCCTCATCCAACTGATCACCCCCACCACGCCCCATGAGCGGGCCAAGCGGATCGCCGACCAGACCACCGGCTTCATCTACTACGTGTCGGTCACCGGCATCACGGGCGAACGGACGGAACTGCCGCCCAGCATCGTCGACAACGTGGCCTGGCTCCGCGAGCAGACCGACCTGCCCGTTTGCATCGGCTTCGGCATCAGCCGTCCCGAGCACGTGCGCATGCTCTCCCCCGTCGCCGACGGCCTGATCGTCGGCTCCGCCATCGTCCGCCGCGTAGCCGAGGCCGGCAAGCGGGATCGCCAGGCGGTGTTGACCGAGATTGGGGACTATGTAGAGGAATTGCTGGGAGCGATGGAATAGTAGCCATCACGCTCCGCCGTGATGAGCCCCACATTCAACGGGAGGCGACCTCGTAGCCGGTGTCGCTTACCAGTTGATCTTGGCTTACAATAGGAACCGTCCCCCCAAGCGGGCTTGATTGTCTTTCGCCCCAAACGGAGAACGGTTGCCATGGCACTTCGCACGTTGCCCCTCGTGCTGGTCTTGTTGGCCTGCAATGCCCCAACTTCGCAGGGCAGCAGCGTCCCCCAGACCATCGCCCATTGGTCCTTCGACCAGCCCCAGGCGGATCGCTGGCCCGACCAGTCCGGGCGGGGCCACGACGCCGCGGCCGGGAAGTCAGCCTCGGCCCTGGAACCGGCCCCGGGCCTGCTCAAGGGGGCCGTTCGCTTCAAGGGCAACCACCGCCTGGCCGTGCCAACCCATCAGGACTTCGCCGACCTGGAACAGATTGCCTTCAGTGTCTGGGTTCGCCCCGAAGGCTTCGATGCCTACAACGAGATCTTCCGCAAGGAGGACGGCGACCGCCGGCTCCTCTTCTCCTTCCAGGAAAGCGGCTCGATCCTCTCCCTCGGCCTGAATGTGGGCGGCTACGTGGAATGCGACGCCCGAATTGATCCGGCCATGTTGCTCGACGGCCTCTGGCACCACTGTGCGGCCACTTTCGACGGGAAGTCGATGCGTGTCTACCTCGACGGTCGCGAAGTGGGCTCGCTGGATCGGGCTGGAACGATTACCTCCGGCGGAAATGCCGTCGCCTGCATCGGATCGTCCAACGGCGGCGAATGTTTCCGCGGCGCCATGGACGATCTGCAAGTCTACTCAGTCGCCTTGAACACCGACGAGATCGCCCGACTCTACGCGCCGGGGCGCGAGGCCCAGTTGGAACACATCCGCCAGCAAGAAAAGGCCCTCGCTCGGCTCTACGTCACCAAGGGCACCTTCGCCGAATCGCTTGCCGAAGCTCGCCGGCGGGTACAAGAGGAAAAGGTCGCCATCGATTCGGTCCTCGCCGCCGCCATGGCCCGGCGAATTTCCACCGACTTCCCGGACGAGTTGGCGAAGTTCACCGCCTACACTCGGCTCACCCCGGCCGCCTACGTCCAGGGCGAGGAGGACCGGGTGAATCGCCTGCCCTTGGAGCGGCTCGTCGCCCTGATGACCGAATACCGCCCGCTCACGGACCACCAACGAAGCCGCATCACCGACCAGCAGCGTCGGCAATGGGAGGAAGTTGCGTCGATCGAGGCCGCAGCGCAGAAGTTGCTCGCCGCGGACCAGGAAGCGGCCTTCTCACCCCAATGGATCGACCTGATCCTGGCAGCCGGCAGCCGCGTAGACTTCCGCCCCTACGAACGCGAGGCCGTGGCCCCCTACGTGCCGCCGGCCACGCCGCCCACCCGGACGCGCAGCGCTGCCGAAGGCGTCGAAGTGCTCCGCCGCGACTGGCTTCACCAAGCCGACGGTCGTCCCAGCGAAGGCCGAATTCGCCAAGAGGTTGCCTGGACTCGCGCCCTGGCGGCACGCATCGCTGCAGAACATCCGGGCAAGGTTGACTTCCGCGAGCAACTGCGGGAACTGGACCTGTTGCAGCAGCGAGCCGAATCCCTTCGGGGTGAGGACGCCGAGCTTTACTACGCGGTGCGCTCCGTCAAGCGATCGATCATGCTCGCCAACCCCGTGCTCGACTTCAACCGGCTCCTCATGGTCGACATGCCCTACCCGCAGGGCAGCGAATGGCGGCACGAAACTCGCCACCAGTTGGGCTACATGGCCGTGCCCGGCGGAAAACTCGTCGTGCTCGAAGGTCTAGGCCCCGACGGCAAGGTCCGCCAACTGATGCCCCAGGAGCCGCTTCACGGTTCCTTCTGGCGACCGGACGTTTCCTACGACGGCCAGAAGGTCCTCTTCTGCTTCAAGCCCCATAACGAAAAGGCCTTCCACATCTACGAGATCAACGTGGACGGCACCGGCCTGACCCAACTGACAGACGGCCCCTACGACGACTTCGACCCCATCTACCTGCCCGACGAGAAGCACATTATCTTCTCCACTACCCGGGGCCACACGTACGTCCGCTGCATGCCGCCCACCAGTGCGTTTATCCTCGCCCGGGCCAATCGCGATGGTAGCGGTATCTACCTGATCTCGCGCAACAACGAACCGGACTACCTGCCGTCGGTCATGGACGACGGACGCATCATCTACACCCGATGGGAATACACGGACAAGCCCCTCTGGCGCGCCCAGGGCCTCTGGACCGTCAACCCCGACGGCACCAACGTGGCCACCTTTTGGGGGAACCAGACAGTATGGCCCGACCTCCTCAAGGACGCCCGCAACATCCCCGGCAGCCGCCGAGTCATGTTCACCGGCAGCGCCCACCACAACTGGTTTGCCGGCTCGGTAGGAATCATCGATCCCGACGGAGGCCACAACTTCCCCGGCGGACTAACCAAGGTCACCGCAGACGTCACGTGGCCCGAATCGGGCAATGGCCCGGTCGATCCGGTCGAATCCCCCAACTATCACGCCTCCGGCCAGTATGCGGGCTACTACTCGCCCTACCCGCTCGGCGAACGGGATTTCCTCGTCTCGGCCGAACGGGCAGGCAAGTTCGTCCTCTACCTGATGGACACGGACGGAAACCGCGAACTGATCTACGAAGGCTCAAACCACATCTTCTACGCGATCCCGCTACGGCCCCGTGTCCGCCCACCGCTGATTCCGGATCGCGTTGCCTGGCCCGAGAAGACGGATCGCGATTCCAAGTTGGAAGGCACCTTCTACAGTGCCGATGTCGTACACGGGGCCTCTGAAGACCTCCGCGGCAAGGTGCGTTATCTCCGCGTTCTCAACATCGAGCCCAAGACCTACACCTACTGGAATCACCGGCCTTACCTGTCGACCGGTCCCGTCGTTTCCGCCGTCCAGTCGGAAGGTGTGAAACGCATTCTCGGCACCGTGCCCGTCGAAAAGGATGGCTCGGTCAACTTCCGCGTCCCCGTCGGCAAGGCCCTCCATTTCCAACTTCTCGACGACCAGTATCGAGCCCTGCAGACCATGCGGAGTTTTACCGGCGTCATGCCGGGCGAGAAGCGAGGCTGCCTGGGCTGCCACGAGTTGCACAGCACCACGCCCGTGCTGCCCACGTCCTCCATCGCCTTCTACCGCGAGCCGAGCGAGATCGAGCCGCTGCCCTGGAAGGATGATACCGTCAGCTTCGACCGCTATGTCCGCCCCGTTCTGGATCAGTATTGCGGCAAGTGCCACCAGGGCGACGGCGAGGGGCAAAAAACCTTCGATATGACGCCCCGGCCCGGATTCCTGTTCTTCGATGAAACCTACATGATCATGACGGGCCGACCAAGCTGGGGCCGGGCCTACGATAAGCCCGAAAATCCGCCCCCCGGGTTCGGCATCGCCAACATGCTCATGGTCGAGGGATACACCACCGTCGACCCGGCCGCCTACCGCACCCCGGAACCCATGACCCAGCTCTCCTACAAGAGCCGGCTCATCGAGATCGCTTCCAGCGGCAAGCACCACGATGTCCATGTTGACCCGGTCAACCTCCGCCGACTCATCCTCTGGGTTGACACCATGTGTCCCTACCGCGGCGCCGAAGAAGTCCGCGCCATTGACGATCCCGACTTCCAGGGAATCGACTGGATCTCCGTCCGACCCAGGATCAAGACGGCTCCCGAGATCTTCCGCCCCGGCCCGGTGGATTAGTTGTCGGCAGACGCATATTAATTCCAGAGAAACCCAATTCTGGGCATCAGAGGCGATGGCCTGCCTCTGCCAAACGACGCGTTATGCATACTCGACGGGCAGGCCGCCCAAACAACATAAGATGTTGTTTTATCTATTCTTGTACGCAGTCCATCAACAGCGTCGCCATGCCCGACCAGGTCGGGGAGATCACGAAAGAGCCTGAAAAAAGGCCCAGCCCAACTCCCGATCCGATCTGAGAATTTTCTTGACACAGGCGGCATGCCGGATACAATCAGGGGCGGTGTTTGCTAACACATCCGTTAGTAATGTACATGGAGGGCGTTCTTGGGGGTTGTCACACTTCTCGGCAACTCGGTCTTTTCTTTTCTTCTTTCTTGCAAGGGGATTGCCATGTCCAAACCCGGGTCGCACAAGGGGTTCACCCTTGTGGAACTATTGGTGGTAATTGCCATCATTGGTATCTTGATTGCCCTGCTCCTGCCAGCAGTGCAAGCCGCGCGAGAAGCGGCTCGTCGTTCCCAGTGCACCAACAATCTCAAGCAGATTGGCTTGGCCATGCACAACTACCACGACACGTTTAAGAAGTTTCCCTACGGCTACATCGAAACAACGAATTTGCATAAACGCACGTGCTGGATGCAGGAAATCTGGCCGTTCATCGAACAGCAACCGTTGTATGACCTTTATATGCAGAATACGAGCCTATGGATAATGGACGTGCCTAAGGAGGTCAGAGACGCGCAAATAGCAGCTTTTCAGTGTCCGTCAGATGGCTCGAATCCCGCCTTTGGCGGGGGCGGCGGAGAGAGAGGCGGTAATGGTGTCTACGGGTTCCAAGGCAACTACGTCGTCTGTTCGGGTGGGCCCGACCCAAGGTTTGTAGCAGGAACGGAAACATATCCCACCGTTTCTGACGGCATCATGCACTACGGAACTGCTGATCTTGGAGGGATGTTCTTTCGGCGATCTGAGGTGACCTTTGCCGACATTATCGACGGAACTTCGAACACGCTGATGGCCAGCGAGGGCATCATTCGCGGCAAGACCCCCACGAATACCTGGGGAGACGCCGGAGGGTACTGGGGAGGCGCACCCCACGGTGCGTATGGGTTCACGACCCTCGAACCTCCCAACAGCCCGGTGGCTGACCGCGTGTACAGTTGCAAGAGCACGACGTGGCCCCAGGCGCCGTGCACGAGTACCGGAGGCACGGACGACCATCGGAACTTCGCCCGGAGCTACCATCCGGGAGGCGCCGTCTTCGTCCTCGGGGACGCTTCGGTGCGTTTCATCTCAGAAACAATCAACTTGACGACCTACCATGCGCTCGGCACACGCCGGCTGAACGAGGTGCTCGGCGATTTCTGATGTCGTTCGAACGTGTGCAATCATTGAGGAGAGCCTTCCATTGAGTTGGAAGGCACTCGGACGGATGGCTGCACGCGTTGTGATTGTGTGAATGGAAAACAGTCTTTTGGCTCGTAGAACGGCGGAAGGTCGACTTGGCCGCATTGTGGCCAGTCCCGGTTCGCCTGGAGGATGTCAACTCTCATGAAAAGTCGCTGCTCACTAGCTCTTTTTGCTGTCGCCTCGCTGCTTCTTATCGGATGTGGCAAGACGAGCGGTCCGGAGACTCAAACGGTCACGGGCAGTGTCACCTTTGACGGGACGCCGGTTGCCGAAGGCGAAATCGTTTTCCGGGACGCGGCTGGCCAGACTCGCAGTTGTGGCGGTCCGATCAAGGACGGCAAGTATTCGTTCGACGCCTCCCCGGGCAGTAAGAAGGTCGAAATCACCGCTATGCGTGATGTGCCGGGGAAGATGGACACGTCGAACCCCGGTGTGGAAGTGCCGCTGCGGGAACAGTACATTCCCGCCAACTACAACACCAAGTCGACGCTCACCGCCGAGGTGTCGGGGTCGGATCCGATCGATTTCGAACTGACAAGTAAGTAGCCTAACCGTTCGACCCAAACGAAACGCCCGCCCTTTCGGTGGGCGTTTCGCCTTTCTTGGCAGGTCCTCGGATGTGGCCGAGTGGCCTTGCGAATTGCGTACCGTCCTTTTCGGCTTTGTACAACGGATGGCGCCCTCACGAGCAACGGCCTCGCGGCATTTCTCAACCGGGCACCGACATACGGCTGTAGCTTGTCTGCCATCTCCTCAAGCAGGTCTTTTCCGTTTTCTTTCAGGGTGCAACGTCATGGCCTCACGTTGCTCCGAGGCCGGTCTTCGCTACGCCTGAGCGTTCGTCTTCCTCGCAAAGCAACCAGGCTCGCCGTTTTGTGTGGCTCTCGCAACCTGTGCAAATCACGAGTAATTCACCAGTTCCAACGTGGCATATTGCCGGAATGCATCGTGTTACGCGATGTGCCATATGCACATGTCACCGCATCAGTCTCTTGTCGTTTTCGTGTGGTGGCGCAGACGTACATCGCCCATGCCACCCCAGCGATTTCACGATGCAAGCCAGGGGTATTGACATGTGTGTATCTATAGTGTAGCGTCAGCACTGACAAGGTCGGACGTGGACCGTTTACACCTACCTTTCTTGCAAAGGAGACGCGAGATGAGTTTCGTGACGCGATCAACCATTGCTGCACTCGCTCTGCTGGCGGTGTTTTTTGGTTCGACAAAACCTGTTGAGGCTCAAAGCATCAGCATAACCTTCCCGGGGTATAATGAGCAAACGAACATCATGTTTGGTGGTCCCTACGAGTTGCCGCCCCTCGGCACCGATTGGCATGTTGCGGGATGTTGGCAGGCCCCAGGTGAAACCACATGGCATCCGGTATCCACAATGTACGCGCGCGATGGGTCATGGTGCGCCACCGCCGGTGTTGGATGGACCGCGGGGACTGAAGTAATGGCGGTTCTGTCCTGGTGGCAGGGAGGGGACCAGTACTATGTCAGTGCAACTACTTATATAGACAACCCCTACAATTGAGCAGGCGACTACAAATACCGCCCTCTTCGCCGAGAGCGGGTGAAATTGCGATTCGTCGTATTGGTGACATGGGAAGGTTGGAATGTCGGGAGCTCCAGATGTCTTTCCAACGCCCAAGCTACGGATTCGCTGCGCTTTGAGAAGCAGCCTTTCCTTGTGTTCCGTTGTGTGCGTTCGCCGCCTCCTCTTCCGATCTTGTCTCTTTGCTGGAGAGGAATGTCGACAACAAGGGTTGTGTGGTGTCTCCCGAGATCTAACGCCCAGCGAGCCTAGGCTGGAATCGCGGCCCCAATGTGTTGCCATTACCGCGGTGGGAATGGTATAGTTGGACCGTGCCTAGCGCGGCAGCGGGCATCAGAGAGGGGCATACCAGCCACGGAAGGAACGCGACGATGGGGGTTGTCCCGCCTCCGCGGGCGTTCACCAACACGGGGTGCCCTTCGGCGTCGAGTCGAGCCAGCGGAACGTGTGGCGAGCAGGCCAAACGTCCGTGGTTCGCTTCTCTCCCCCCAGGATTTCACCATGCACTTTCTCAAGACTTTCCGACGGTTCTCGCCGATCTCGCTCGTTGCAGCCCACTGCCTTACACTGATGGCGTCTCCCCTCCTCGGCCAGGAAAAAAACGATGCCAAGATCGCCCCCCCCACCCTCGACGCCTGGTCGGCCCCTTACCGCGGCTGGCACTACTGGCCCGAGCCGATCATTCCGGCCGAGCCGAAGGTGCCAGGGTCGGAGGAGTTCAAGAATACCGACTGCCCTACCATCTACCAGCTTCCCGGGCAGCCGGATCGCTGGTTGATGAGCTTCATCGGCTTCAACGGCAAGGGCTACAACAGCTTCGTCGCCGAGAGCGACGACCTCGTTCACTGGACGAACTTCCGCCTGGCCATGGGATTCGGACCGGAAGGCGCGTTCGACCACGGCGGCTGCGTCGTCGGAGCCTACCTCTACGAGTCCTACGACATCAAGGCCCCCCGGGTCCTCAAAGTTCGGGACGGCAAGTACTGGACTCTCTACGGCTGCTACCCACTGCAGGGCGGCTACGAGTTGCGACCCGGTTACGAAGGCGTGGCGATCAGCGACGACGGACTCACCTGGCGACGGGCCAAGTCGACCTATATCCTCTCCGTCCATGACGACGACGTGGGCAAGTGGGAGCAAAGCTGCATCTACCAACCCTGGCTCGTGGAACAGAACGGCGGCTTCTTCGACTTCTACAACGCCGCCAACGGCGGGATCGAGCAGCTCGGCATGGCCACCTCCGACGATCTGCTCAACTGGTCGCGCTACCCGGGCAATCCGGTCGTTCGCAATCGGGCCGGCGGCTACGACGAACAGTTCTGCTCCGATGGCAAAGTCTTCCGCGACGGCGACCATTGGACCATGTTCTACTTCGGGGTCGGCCGGGGCGGGGCCCACATCATGGTCGCCTTCTCCCGCGACCTGATCCACTGGACCGCCCATCCCGAACCGCTCTACAAGGCGGGCGGCCATCCCGGCGGGCTGGATCGCCAATACGCCCACAAGATCTCCCTCGTCTTCAATCCGAAGAACGAGACCTTCTACATGTACTACTGCGCCTGCGGCAATCGCGGACGCTGCATCGGCTTGCTGACGAGCAAGCCGCTCGACTCGCCATCTCCGTCCGGTTCACAAGACAAGTGACCTCGTCGGATTGACGTCAAGCAGAACGCTCGTGTTTTTCGTAGCCCTGCAGGGCGCGAGTGGCACGCTCAGAGCAAAGCGATGGGCGTGGACGGTCAAATCACGGCGTCCATCGCTTCGCTCTGGGACGCGCCACCCATGAAAACTCCGAACTGACACACCGGTCACTTGCCAGCCGCTGAAGTTGCGTAGTAGGCGGCCCAAGGATCGGCGAGGTTCATCCCTGCGGCCTGCTGAAACGCCTTCTCGGCCTCTGCCGTCTGGCCCTGGCCCAATTGGCCCAGGCCGACCAAGAACAGGGCCGAGGCGCCCTTGGCCTTGCGGGTCTTCTGCTCGCCGAACTTGGCGAAGAAGTCGGCCGACTCGCCCTGCCCCAGTTGCTTGCGTCCCGTGTCAATCAGCCCGGCAAACAGTTTCTGCGATTCGTCGTTCTTGCCAAGCTGGGCCAGGCTCATGGCCTTGTAGAACCGGCCCTCCGGACGGCGCCCGCTTTCCTCCTGGTCGGTTGCCTTCTGGAAAAACTTCTCGGCCTGGTCCTTCTCACCGAGGGCGGCGTAGGCCGTGGCCGTGAGATAGGCCACTTGGGCCGCCCGGGGATCGTTCTTCGGCCGCCCGGCGGAGAGATTTTCCGGATACTCGTCAGCCCGAAGGAAATGAGCCAGGGCATCGCCGGGCTGGTCGGCCTTCATCAATCGCAGGCCTTCCAGCAGGTGGGCGTCGACGAAGAGGTCGTGGATCTCGTCGCGTCCTTCCTGGGCGTGGAAGAAGTTGTTCTCCAGGCTGTCGATCGCCCGAGCGTACTGGCCCGTCAGAATCTGAACCATGATCTCCCGCTGGAAACTGTCCTGACGCTGAACGACGATCTGGTGGTTCGGTTCCAGGGCGGCAAGTCGCTTCTGGGGCGACACGTTGGCCAACTCGTAGAGTGTGTCCAGTTCCAGGAACAGTCGCGGGTCCAGGTTGCCACAGGCCAACGCCCGTTCGTAACAGGCAATGGCCCCAGCCACGTCGTTCTTTACTCGGTAGGCCGCCCAGCCCAGATTGCGATGGACGGTCGCCAGCGTGTCGTCGAGATCGCGCGACTTCTCCCAATAGCCAACGGCGGTCTCCGGCTGAAGATCGAAAAGGAGATTGCCCAGATAGTAGTAAGCCCGGGCGTCATTTGGATTGGCGGCCAGCGCGGCCTGGAAGACATCCAGCCCTTCCAGCCGGAAGGGGAAGCAATACTCGGTGGGAGCGGCACAACCCGCTGCAAAGGCGGCCCGGGCTGCATCTGCTTTGCCCTGCTGTTGGTAGGCATAGCCGAGATAGTAGTGAACCAGCGGATAGGTCCCCGCGAAAGGCAGCTTCTGATCGACCGGATACCGAAGCACTTCGATCGCTTCGTCCCACATGCCCGCGGCAAAGTAATCGGAGGCCAACTCCAGGTAGGCCTGCACATCGCCCCGCATCTTCACCATCATGCAGTCGAGGCTCGCCTGGGCGGCGTCGGCATCCCCCAACTGCCTTCGGGCCAATCGCAGTTCATTCATAGCCCGAAAATCGAGAGGATCGATCTTCAAGGCAATTGACGCGGCCTTCTCGGCATGGCGAACTCTTCCAAGCTCGCGGAGGATTCCCGCCTTGAGCGTCAGGCCTCTCGTGTCGAGCGTGCCCGTCGAAAGCGAACGGTTCACCTGGTCGAGGGCTTCGACGTCGTTGCCTCGTGAGCATGAAATCTCCGCCAGTTGGTAGTAGGCCGTGGCGTGGAAGGCCTGGTCCCACGTGGCCCGATAGAAAGCTTCGTAGGCTTCGTCCGTCTTGTGCTGGGCTCGAAGGGCGACGCCGAGTTGATAGACGGCCTCGGCGTCCCGCGGGCGGGTGTACTCGGCCGAGATACGTTCGATCGCTTTGCGAAGATGGGCCTCGGCCTCCGCGTACAGTCCCTTCTTATTGGCATGGATGCCGAGCATCGTGTTCGACCGGCTGTCGCCCGGGTCGCGGCGGACCGCCTCGCGATAGTAGATCAGCGGATCGACCGTGGGATTGTGGATCTGCTCGACCCGAAGCCCCGTGAGATACAACTCCTCAATGGTCTCAATCTCTTCCGGCTTTTTGGGCGGCTCGACCTTGGCGGGCAACTCCTCAACCGGCTGGCGATGGACCGGTTGGTAGGCGACAAGCTCTTCCCCGTCCGCCGAAAGCAACACGGCCCGCAAGTCCGTCTCCTTCACGCCGGTCGGCACCGCCACGGACTGGCTGAACGAGCCGGCAGGGTCGAGGTCGATCGTCTTTTCGAAGACGCTCTTGCCCCCGGCCTGGAGAATTGCCTTGACGCCGGCCCGCTTTGATGTCGTGCAGAACCCGAACCGCGCCTTGCCGTCCGCCAGGAGCTCGAGATTGACGGCCCCGTTGAGGTTCGCGTTCTTGAACCCGCCGATCCCGCGGACCGGGTACCAGTACTGCTTGAAGGTCTTGACCTCGTGGGACTTGAGCCAACTGTAGTCGGGCTGATTGTCGGAGAAGGCGCCCACCATCAGTTCGGCATAGGGTCCGTCGTCGTCGGTCAGAACCTTGTCCCAGGCGCGGCCCCGGTCGCCCGTTCCCCACTCCCACAGCTTGGCGCAGCAAACGATGTTGTGGTTGCCCACATGAACGACGCCGGCCTTGCGCCCGTGGTCGTAGCCGCCCATGAAGTCTTCCTGGAGTTGCCAGGCGAAGAACGAATTCGAATAAGGCGAGTTCTTCCACCAGCTCAGGTCCACGCCCTTGTAGTCGTGGCCCCGATACTCGCCCTGCCCGATGGGCCAGTGGGTGAAGTCGATTTTGGAGTGATAGGTGGCCACCTGCACGCTGGGCGGAAACAGAATCTGGTAGTCGTCGTTCACATGGACCGCCACATTGGCCCAGTAGAGAACGGAATTCGGCTGGGTGGTGCGGTTGAAAAACTTGACCGTGGTCTCCATGTACGACTTGTCGGGATACAGGGTCAGCCCGATCAGCCATTTCATGCGATGCCGCCGCTCCGTCTCGCCGAACCAGATCGTCTTGCTGCCGTCGGGGTTCTCGACCAGGGTGTAGTCAATGGGCATCGAAGTCGTGTTGCGGTGGTGGTGGAAGGCGCACCATTCGACCCCGCCGGAGACCCAGGCCCCCAGCATGCCGATCAAGGCAGGCTTGATCACGTGCTGGCGGTAGAAGAAATCGTAGCCGTTCGATTTGTCGACGGCCGAGAAGAGCCGGCCGCCGATCTCCGGCAGCACGGAAAGCTGAAGGAAGTCGTTTTCGAGGACCAGCGACGTGTACTGCTTGTCCACCTTCTCGTGGGTCAGATGGTCCTGGAACGCGTAGGGATAGATCCGCTTCTGCGCCCCCTGGTAGGACTCGTTCGTATAGAACATGGGATTCGGGTCAGGTGTCCCAAGTTCATACGTCGGGATCACGACCTTCTCCTCAGCAACCCGAACCGGGCCCTCGGCGATAACCGTATCGCAGAAGCAGAGAGAAGCGAAACCGACAAGAAGAGGGAAAGACAGTTCTCGAAGACTTCTCATAATCCAGGATCCCGGCAAGAGTCGACAAATGCCCAAACACGCCCGCCATTGTAGCCACCCCGAAAATGAGAAGGAAGAAGGGAAGGACGGAACACTAATCTTCGCTAATCAGCACTAATCTGCTGAAGAAGGAAGAACGTGATTGAAAAGCCACAGCTTGTCGGAATGGGATCGACAGAGGAGGCTTTCCAATTCGACCGGCTGACCTCAGCCTAAGGAATGAAAAGAACTCTTCTTGGATTAGCGTTGATCAGCGTCGATTAGTGTTCCGTCTTCTCTTCTACCAAGTCAAACAGCTCCGACTGCCCACCCGTCTCGGGGTCGCCGTCCTTGCGAAGAAGGACTCGAAACCGTTTGCCTTGATGGCTGGAGAGATCGACCGTGACGGTCTTGGCGTCGTGGGGAACACCTTGGGCAAGCCGAGCAACGTCGCGGGCAACTCCCGCTCCGTTGACCTCCTGGAGAAAGACGGAAAGCGTTGCATCGGGGCAGCGATCCCACTTGCCCTCCAGGCTCCAGGAGATGCGTGTGGCCTCCCTCGGGCCGGCAAGCTGGACGTCGGCCACAAAAAGGAGGTTCGTCAGATAGATCCGCGTACTGGCGAGTTTCCAGAGGTCGTGCTTTTCGAATCGTCCCTGAAGATTGTAACGCTGGTCACCGCCACAAGCGTTGATGACCGCAAGCACGGGATCGTATTCAAAGTCGCGGTAGAGAGGTCGGAACAGGGCGGAACCGACGTTGTAGATGACGCGATTATCGTAGCGGTGGCCCGACGCGTTTCGCATCATGTAACGCCACTGGGTCTGCAGCGGGGGCGGGGGATCGAAGTCGTTGCGGTCAGGCTTCGTGGGCGTGGCGTCAAAGCAGATCCAACCGTAATGGCTGCCCAGCCAGACCTGGCTGTAGCGATGGCCGTTTGAACTGCGGGCGATCTCGTCCGCGTCCAGCAATCCGTTGCGATTCTTGTCCCATTCTGCGGGCCCCTGCTGAGTGCCCGTGCCGAGCCATCGAGCGGGAAATCCCAGGTGCCGCATGGCGCCGGCCACCATAACGCTCGTCCCCGAGCAGGCAATGATCTGGTTCTTGTCGTAGGGATGGTCGGAGAGTTCGATCTTCAAGTTGCCCGGATTGGCATCGTAGTGCTTGCGGTCGTAATCGACGGCCGCCGACCTGCGCCGTGACGGGTTTGGGTAGTAGTAGTTGTCCTGAATGTACTCGACGATGTTGCGGGCCGCCCAGTAGGGATGCTCCATATCGGCCTCCACATCGTACTTCTTCTTCACGTGGGCCTTGACCCGTTCGATGAACGCCTCGTAGGTCTTGCGATCGCTTAGATTAAAAAGTTCCGGGTCGTCGGCCAGGTAGTCCGTCCCTTCAATCTCCGTGCGGTCCAGGTCGACGCGGTGGGGATAGACGAACTTCTTGTAAGGGTTCGTCCACAGATCAATCTCGTACTCGGAGGAGTAGCTGCGTGCCGGCCCGTCGGCATATTCGACCATGGCCATGTACTGGCGGCTCGACGTATCGCCGGCCGGATCGTACGTGAAGTGCTTGAGCGTCGCGTTCGGCGCCTCGGATAGATCGACGAGCGACTCTGTCTCCGGCCAGACGCCCTGGTTGTGAAGCTGCTCGTAGGCGTAGGGACGGGAGTAGTAATGGAAAACCTTCCCCGCATGTTCCGTGTCGCCTTCCGGCTCGGAACCGATCGTCATCCGCAGGTGGCGCAGAACCCGGGGCCCCTCGTACCAGGCGTCCAGGTTGCGTCTCACGTTCACCCGATGCACGCGGTCCGCACCGCCCACGTTCTCGGAAACCCAGAGCGAGCCGGCGCCGAAGCACAGGCCGCTGCAGGTCGAAGTCGCTTCGGCAGTCTGCGGTCGGTCGAAGAAGAACAAGCCGCGACCGGTCGGACCGTCCGCACAATAGATTTTCTCGTTCCCAACGGTGGCGAAGAGATAGTCAAAACCATCGAACTCCATCAGAGCGATGCCCCGCGACGGCTCGGTGCCGGCATCGGGCATGTGCTTGATGAACTCCAGGTCCTTCTTGTCCGCGTTCCAGCGGTAGCGAGCCAGCCCGCGTTGGACTCGAAGGTCCGGCACCAGGTAGCCGGAACTGTCGAAGGCCAGCACGATCTCGTCGCCGTCGCAGGCCAGGTCAACCACCTCGCGATCGCCAAGGCAGTACATGACGAGCGCCAGGTCGATCGAAACGGAATCCTCCGTACCAACCGTGTATCGCACCAGCCGCGAGCGGACGGCGCCGCCGCCCCGGACCGTATCGAGCAGCCAAAACACCGGCTTGCCGTTTTCAACCGTCACCGCCAGCCCGTGCGGGTCCGCCAACTTCAGATTGGCCGGTTTGGCGTTCAGGTCGAGTGTGTCGACAAGCTGAAGTTGTTCCTCGCTCGCCCCCCTGCCCTGCCCTTCCGGCAAGGGCGGAACTTCGTAAGCAAAAACACGGCCCGATCGGTCGAGCACGAAAAGCTGTGGGGCGCCGGCCTTCACCTCCGCGATTGCCAGTCCCCGGATGTCCCGGTTCTCCTGGGCGAGCGTGCAGACCTGCTCGGTCTGGCCGACAAGGGGTAACTCGTCTGCGGCAACACTGGCGGCAATCGTAGAAACGGCACAGAACAGAACAGCGAGAATGGCTTGCATGAGACTATCCCAAGTAGGTCCCGGGCGCCGCACGGGACCCCAAATCCGGTCTCGTTCAGTCGCAGCAGGAACCGTGCGGCCCTCCGGTTCCTGGCAATGCAGGGCAGCGTCTACCGCGACACCGGTTCCAACTCTTTCGCCTTCTCGATCCACTCAGCCGGGTCGCCAAAGGGCACCAGCCGGGCCGAGAACACGTCGGCCGTCAGGTTGTGGCGGAGCCTGCCGGTCTTGGGATCCAACGAACATGGATTGGAACCAACGCATTCGAGTCGTATCGTGTGCACGCCGGGCTCCAGCTGGAACAACCCGATCTTGCGTTCCCGACGCTGGCCGTAGATGTAATCCTCGTGGCTGTTCTTGCGGAAGATGTTGAAGAAATCGAGCGTCGTATTCACTTCGTCCGGAGGCAACTGGTTGACCAGGCTCACGCGATATCCGCCGGCAATATGCGACTCACCGAGTTCGTAGAGTTCCTTGCCGTCGAGGGTGACCTTCCAGATCCCGTTGTCTTCCCGCAGATGCTGGAAGATCGAAAGCGAATACCGCCCCGCCTCGGGAATCGTGAAGGGAATCTCGATCCAGCCTCCCGGTTTGTCGTTCAGAACCTGGAACCAGGGCTTGATGTAGGTGGCGCGGTTGTACGGGTTGACCTGCAATTTCACGCCCGGCGAGTGGCAAATCGTATCCACCACCAGCGGCAGGTGCAGAACGACCTCCTTGTTGACACGGTCCTTGTAGGGCGGAAATTCGCACCACGGCTGGGCGATCGTGTCCTGGTACCAGTAGGACACAGAAGACCAGTAGTCGGGCCGAGGAGCCGAACTGGCGACAACCTCTCCCTGCTCGTTCATGAGGAAACCGCGTCGTTCGAGTTCGAAGCGGAGCGACTTGTGGAAGATGATCGGATCGGCGATGTGCCAGCGGTAGGCGCTCACCCGAGCGTCGGGAGCGCGGGGCTCGAACACGGTGCAGCCCGTGTACAGGCCGCTATGCACCCGCATGTTCCAGGCCTCGTTGATGTAGTCTTCGGTCCCGGTACCTTGGATCGACGGCACTTCTTCGCCGTCCACATAGAACACGTCGTCGCCCTCGCCGAACCAGTGGCCGATCGCGTTCTGCGACGAGAGAACGGTGCCCACGTAGTGGCCGTTGCCCTTGCCCACGAAGGCCGTGTAGGGTTTGCCGAACTCGGGCGGGTATTCCTGGTGATACCGGGCGTGGAAGTACATGGTCGAGTCGGGCTCTTCGTCAAACTGCACCCAGTCAATCTGGTAGTAGCAGGAACACTTGATGTCCGACTCGTTCGTCAGGGTCAGCCGAGCCCCTGTTTTGAACGGCATGGGCCAGTAGCAGTTGTAGCCCCGTCCGCGGGAACACACCTTGACGGGGAGCGAATTCACCTCGGCCTGCATGCCATTGCCGACGGCGAAGAAATCGCCCAGCGGCACTTCGATCGAGGGCACGTCGGCGCCGTCCCAGTAGGCCCGGAGCACGAGTGCCCTGGGGTGCCGGATATCCATGGAATTGGGCGTGAACCACATGTGGGCGATCTTGCCCGGCCCACGAAAATCGGCGATCGTCAACGTCTCGCCGGGGCCAAACTTGGCCGAGTCGGAGTTGTCGACCGAATTGCCGCTCGACGACCGCATCGACCGCCCCTGCTGGGGCTGTGTGAGCGAATCGAGCATCTGCGCGTTGACACACTCCGCAATCAAGAGAAACCAAGACAAACCAACGATCGTTGCCACACCAGCCTTAATCATAATCCTACTCTTAATCTTAATCGTCTTCATGGTGTTAACCGTCCCTTCCTCTCGCCCCCTACCAACATCACACACTCCGTTCCGGTGAATTCGATCGAATCAATCCCACAAGCATCGACACAATATCCAACAGCAACTCCTTCCCGTGCGCCACCCCGTCCCGATCCACCGTTCCTTTTGCCACGAGAACGTCGAGACACGCCGCACATTCCAGAGCCGCCCCGCGAGCCATGTCAAGGTACCGGCACTGGTCGGCCGCAGTGAACTTCCCATGGCCTTCTGCGATATTCAAAGGAATCGACGTGGCGGCCCGATCGAGCTGCTTGTGAACGGCATGACCCTTTGGGATTCCGTCGAGCAGTTCCGTAGCCCATGCCACAAAATCGATGGCACGATGGTAGACGTCAAGTCGATCGTGGTCGAAGGGACGCATGGGCGGTTCCGTTGGGAGAGGCCTATGATACGGGGACGGTGATTGTGTTTCGCTCAGGGTTCCCAAAGTCGCGGACGCGAGCCTCTTGATACTCGCTCGATGACAGGAGCATCAGTGAGTTTCTGTGGCAGGCTGGTCACGTAGCCCGGAATGCCGAGGGCGGTGTCGCCCACTTCGATCATGAAGGCGTCGGGCACTTTGCCGTAGAGCGTCGTTTCGTATTCATCGCCCTTCTTCGACATGATCAGGTGATACCACATCAGGTCCCGCCAGGCGTCGTCGTCGCTGTACACGTACCAGGCCCGGACCATCTGGATCTTGGCGTCGCCGGTCACCTTCGCCCGAAAAACGCTACGATTGTCCTCGCGCTCGTGGCGCGCGTCCGTGATCTGCGAGATGGGGCGCCCGTCATGAATGTGGGAGACCCACATGAGAAAGTCCATGAACTGGATTTCACTGAAGTTGGAGTGGCAGTAGTTGGGGATCAACTCGATCGTCATCGGGCGCCGGAGCCGCTCCTGGAGAATGTTCACGTTGAACATCTTGTAGCCGTCCTCATTGGTGGCGCCGAGATAGAAGACGGGCACGTTGACCTGGTCTTGGAAGAAGGCGTGATGAAAGGAGAGATGCCACTGGATCCGCTCTTTCGAGTAGACCCCCTCATTGCCCATGATGATGGGCGAGACAACGCGAGGATCGACGGCCGCAGCCACCGTGGCGCTGCGGCCCCGCTTGGAGTGTCCGCCCACAACCGCCTTGAGCGTATCCAGGCCGAGAAACTGCTGAAAGGCGTCCATCGCCTTGACATAGACGACGGCCAATTGGCAATTCATACTAAAATAGTTCTGCTTGGTCTCCAGGCGGAGCTTGGTAAGAACTTTCATATCACCTTCGATTCTTGACCCGTCCGGGTACACGCCCGGGTTGGACAAGACCATCGTCGGATAACCGGTTCTGGCAGCGATCGGCTCGCCGTACTTCGCCACGTGGATGGGGAAGTAGCTTTCGGCCGGCGATCCGATGATCACCACCTTCCCCTCGCGCTCGGGTGTACGATTTCGATTCGGATCGGCCGGCAGTAAAATAACACAGGGATGCCCCCATTTTTTCCCGTCCAACTCCTGGCTGTAGAAGTGGGCCGTCACCTTCCGCAGTTTCTGGCTTGGATCGGTGTCGCTGATCACAATTTCGTCGCTTTGGACCGCAAAATCCAGCGGAACGGCGTGCTTCATGACCGTCGGCCAAAGCTCTCTCGGCTTGGGAACGTTGCGAGATTCCTTCTCAAAATCGAAGGCCTGATCGGCAGCGGCCTCTTCCTGGCCATAGGCACATGTCCACGAGGTTATCCCAACGATCGAGGCCAGTAGAAGAACAAGCAAACGGAACGATTTCACCGGAAACCCCCTTGCAGAAGAAATCGACGGCTGAACGTAATGAGGGAAGAACTCCCGTCCGGACGCCGCCTATTGTAAGCCGTCCCTTCCCACCATGAAAGAACCAACCGCCCAAACCTCCTTTGTCCTTTGCTCCGTTACCATCCCTCTCCCCGTCTCTCTCGTACACACAACATCCGTGTCATTCGTGCCATCCGTGGTCCTTTCTCTTCCGCCCAATTAAAATGGAAGTCGTCCGATCACTGCATCGATCCCGCTGGGAGACAAGCGAATTGGCTGCCAACCCGTTCCGAAAGCCCTGGTTCTACTTTGCCCTGCAGGTTGTGCTCCTGGCAGTTGCGATGTTCTTCCTGGGCAAGTTCAGTCCCGTCCCGGTGGGTGACACGCCTGACTACACGGGTTTTCCCCTGGCAGACCCGGTTGCCGCACTGAGCCATCCTCGCACCTTCGGCTATCCCCTGTTCCTCGCAATCGCCGGCCTGTTCGCCCCCTCATGTCAGGCGGCGCCCCTGCTGGATTTCGTGGTCCATGTGGCTGCTGTCGCCGTCTTCTGGCTTGGACTGCGACAGATCATGCGTTCTTCCTGGACGAGCATGGCCGTGGCCAGCAGCCTGCTTTATTCCAATATCCTGCTTCGCTACGGCAACAACCTGGCGGCCGACAGTCTGGCCTCATCGCTGGCGATCGCCACCTTGGGCTGGTTGCTCGTCACGTTGTTTGCCCCGCGACAGCGGGCTTCTCACTGGTGCCTGCTGGCCCTGGGGGTATTTGCGTGTTACCAGGTTCGGCCCGCCTACCTGTTCATGATCCCGCTGGCGCCCGTGCTGGCTCTTGCGATCTGGTGGCTCGTCCGGCCGACCCTGCCGCCCTGGCGCGAGTGGTGTTCGCTGCTGGTGAAGTTGCTGCTGGTGGTCGCCCTGCCCTACCTGGCCTTCTGCTCGCTCCGTTGGGCAATCGTCGACCACTTCTCGGTCGTTTCCTTCGGAGGAAACAACTTCGCGGCCATCACCTGCATGTTTGTCAACGAAGCCGACGTGGAACGTCTGCCCGAAGATCTGCAACCGCTGGCCGAGGCGATCGTTCAGCGGCGACACCAGGTTGCCGAACAGGACTCCGAATACACCGCCGAAGCCACTCGCCGCTACATGCAGATCGAAGCTCCCTTCGACACGAACATCAACGCGGTCTGCGTCGCGGCGGCTCGCGAGGTCTACGGAGAGATGTGGCTCGACGGCGATCGAGCCTTGTGGCGTTTCGCGGCGGCCGTCATCCGAGAAAAACCAACCTACTACGGGGTGTGGCTGGTCAAGGCGTTCATTCGAGGGATCTACATGATCGTCTCGGAGTACATTATGAACCCCGTGTATTTCCTGTTGCTCGTCGCCCTGGCAACATGCCATGCCGGTTCGGTCATCCTTCGAAAACACAAACCCGGCGCTGCCGGGGACGCCGACCCCGATCTGTTCGTCGAAACCAACGCCCTCTGGATCCTCGCCCTGGGCTTCGTTCTGGCCAAGGTCCTACTCGTGGTCATTACGTCCCCCGCCTTGGGCCGCTTCATGGACGCTGCCGGTATCTTCCTGGCCTGTGTTCTCGTGCGGGCCCTTGCCAACCGAGTCATTGTCTGCCGCCATTATCTGGCGGCGCGGTCCGACTGATTCGCTTGGCGCACGCCAATCTCTTCTTCCTTGCGGAGCGTCCAACGGATAGACTAGCGCACACTAGTTATCGCCCCCCCTGCACGCATGTGGTTGGGAAGATCATGACCCGCAATTCCCCCGTCTTCCTTGGCATCGATCTCGGAACAGGAGGCGTCCGCGCCCTGGCGGTGGACGAACAGGGCAGCGTCCTGGCATCGGCGAACGTGAATTTCCCGCCCGCTCCGGGAAACTTCCCCGAAGGTCACCACGAACAGCAGCCGGAAGTCTGGTGGCAAACCGCGTGCCGTGCCCTCGGTCGCCTCACCGACAAATTGACCCGTTGCGGGATCTCGCCGGACGCATTGCGAGGCGCCGCCATCGACGGCACTTCGGGGACCCTCGTGCTTCTGGACCGCGACGGGCACCCCGTTCGTCCCGCCCTGATGTACAACGACTCTCGGGGTGCCGAGCAGGCGAGCCAAATCAACGCCGTTGCCGGAGAGTTCATTGCCCGGCACGGATACTCCTTCAGCTCGTCCTTTGCGGCAGCAAAGCTCCGCTGGCTTCAGGAGCATGAACCGCAGGCGTTCAGTCGTGGGAGATTTGCTGCCCATCAGGCCGACTACCTTGCCTTTCGCCTGACGGGCGACCTGGGCCTCACCGACTTCAACAACGCCCTGAAGACCGGCTACGACCTGCTCGAGGACCGCTGGCCGGATTGGCTGACGGCGGATTCAGCGATTGCGGACCGGCTCCCCGAAGTGTTGGCTCCGGGGACTTCCCTGGGGCGAGTTTCCAAGGCCGGGGCGGATGCGACGGGCCTTCCGCCGGGCCTCCCAATCCTGGCCGGAACCACAGACGGCGTGGCCGCGGCACTCGCCTCGGGCCTGAACCGGCCCGGCCAATACAACACCAGCCTGGGAACCACGTTGGTTTTCAAGGGCCTCAGTGATACAATATCCGCGGATCCACGAGGGCTGGTGTACAGCCACAAGCTTCCCGGCGGTCGCTGGTTGCCGGGGGCGGCGAGCAACACGGGCGGACAGTGGATCGGTCGTTGGTTCGGCGATGCCGATTGGGCCGCCATGGACCACCAGGCGCCCGATCTCCTTCTTTCCGCTCCCGTCGCCTATCCCCTCGCACGGTCAGGTGAGCGATTCCCCTTCGCCCACCCCCAGGCAAGCGGCTTTTTTGTCCGGCAGCCGGCAGCCGAACCCGAGCGTTATGCGGCGTGCCTTCTGGGCACGGCCCTCGTGGAGCGGCTCGCCTACGAGGTGCTGGATCGTGTCACCGGCCAATCGGCTGAGGAGATCTATGCCACCGGGGGAGGGAGCCGAAGCGACGTTTGGAGCCAATGCCGCGCGGACGTGACCGGGCTCCCCTTAAATCGTCCCGCCTGTACCGAAACGGCCTTCGGGGCCGCCGTGCTGGTCGCATCGGGAGTTTCCGGCGACGCGTTGGACGAGGTTGTCCGGAAAATGGTTCACATTGAAAAGTCGTTTTTCCCAAATGTCAGTCGGGCAGTGCTCTACCAAGAGCGGTTTGAGGAATTCGGCAAGGAGCTTCGGAGGCGAGGATACCTTTGAGCATTTATAAGCCTTGCGATATTCGTGGTCATGTTCCGACCGACCTGAACGAGGATCTCTACCGCAGTTGGGGACGCTCTTTCGGCCTCATGCTGCCGGGAACCGCCAAATTCGTTATCGGGGGCGACGTTCGGTTTTCCACCCCCGATTTCCTCAAGGCCCTTGCAGAAGGGCTTGTTTCGACGGGAGTGGACGTGGTTGACCTCGGCACCGTGCCGACTCCCATGGTGTACTACGCCAAGAGACGACTTCAGGCAGACGGCTGCGCAATCGTCACGGCCTCCCACAATCCGCCGGACCACAACGGGCTGAAATGGATGCTCGGCAACTCGCCCCCCACTACCGAACAGGTGGAACGGCTCAAGCGGGATGCCGAAGCCCAGGAGACAGTGGAAGTCGTGAAAGGCAGCGGTACCCGCCGCGAACTCGACATCTCCTACGACTACGTCGCCTGGCTTCAGGAAACCTGGCTGGAATCTCGCGACGCCGAGGCCACGATCGTGATCGATCCGATGCACGGTTGTTGGTCGCGCCGCGCTCGCCGCTACCTGCAAGCGGTCTATCCTCGCGTAGTCTTTCTGACCGTTCGCGATGACCCCGATCCCGTCTTCTGCGGCCAGACGCCCGATTGCTCGCGACCCGAACGAATCGAACCGCTTTGCGAAGCGGTCGAACACCATCGCGCCCACCTGGGGCTCGCCTTCGACGGCGACGGCGATCGGCTTGCCCTGGTCGACGATCAAGGCGTGGCCCTCACGGCGGAAGAGGCCACGTGGATCTTCCTCGAAAGCCTCGGCAACGGGCTGGCCGACGAAAAATCCGTTTTCGATCTGAAGTTCTCCGATCAGTTGGCCAAACGAGCCGAAGCGTTTGGGGCCGAACCGATCAGCGAACGGAGCGGACACGCCTTCATCCGCAACCGGATGCTCGAGTCGGGAGCCGTTTTCGGCGCCGAGATCAGCGGACATTACTTCTTCCGTGCCTTGGAGGGCGGCGACGACGGACTGTTTGCCGCGTGCTGGATCATCGACTACCTGGCCCACAGCGGACGCTCCCTTTCCGAACTGAGACAAAGCTGTCCGACCGTTCACCTGACGCCCGATCTGCGAATCCCCGTCGAACCCGAACAAGGCCGAGCGGTCATTCAACGCGTGCGCACCCATTGGGACGACTATCCACAGCATTCGACCGACGGGGTCCGGGTCGAATTTCCCGACGGCTGGGCCCTCGTCCGCTCTTCGGTTACCGAGCCTGCCCTCACCTTTCGCTTCGAGTCCACCAGCGACGACCAACTTGCCATCCTCGTGAAGCGATTCTGCGACGCTCTTCCCGGCGTCGGCGAGGACCTCTGGTTCGAATTCGAGGTCGCAGGCGGAGACCATTAGCCTGGATTATTCATGGGTGGCACGCTCAGAGCCCCTTGAACAGAAATCTCGCACGAATTCTCCAAATCCACGCTCAAAGCTCCCAGCCACCGTCATCTGACCTATCGGAGGCCCGCACGGATCGCTTATGCTGAGTCTAGTAGCGATCCGGCCCAGGAGTTCCGCAGCGGTCCTTTTGTCGTGTCGGTCAACCCTGATGGGACTTCCTGCATGACGACAATGGATGCCGCGACGGGAGCCGACGCCACGGCGCCCTCCCCCGCCAGGACTCTCTCGATCTGCCTGATCAACCCGCGCTTCGAGCCCTCCTATTGGGGATTCGAATACGCCCTTGCCCTCTACCCGGGTGACAAACGAAGCACCATGATCTCCGGCTCGCTGCCCGCGGTGGCTGGACTCTCGGGCGACCACCACGTCGTATTGCTCGACGAAAACGTCGAGGACATCGATTGGGACTCTCTTGCCGCCTTCGACATCGTCGGGGTGACCGGCATGACCGTCCAGAAAAAGAGGATCCAGGAAATCCTCCAGCGGACCCGCGAAATGGGCCTGTTCACCGTGGTCGGAGGCCCCTTCGTCTCGGTCCAGGAGGAATTCTTCGAGGGGCTGTGCGACGTGACCTTCATTGGGGAAGCGGAGGCCACCTGGCCCCAATTCCTCGAGGATTTCGCGGCCGATCGTCCGACCGAGAAGCGTTATGAGCAGTCGAAACCGACCGACATGACTCTCGTTCCGCGTCCCCGCGTTGATTTGCTCAAGGCCAACCGCTACGCCTCCGGATCGCTCCAATACTCCCGCGGCTGCCCTTTCCAGTGCGAGTTCTGCGATATCATCGTCATCTACGGACGCAAGCCTCGCGTCAAGGAGCCCGAACAACTCCTGGCTGAACTCGATGACATGCGCCGTACCGGGTTCCACTCGGCCTTCATCGTCGACGACAACTTCATCGGAAACCGCAAGAAGGCCAAGGCCCTGCTCGAAAAGATCATTCCGTGGATGGAGCAGCACAACTACCCACTGCGATTGACGACCGAAGCCAGCATCGATCTGGCCGACCAGCCCGAACTGCTGGACTTGATGTATCGCGCCAATTTCCGCAGCGTCTTCATTGGTATCGAGACCCCGCGCATCGCGTCACTCCAAGAAACCAAGAAGTTTCAGAACACCCGCGGCGACTCCCTCGGAGACAAATTGGCACGGATCCAAAATGCCGGCCTCGATATTAACGCCGGGTTCATCGTCGGCTTCGACAGCGATGACAAGGCAATCTTCGAGGACCAGTTCCGCTTCATCCAGGAAAACGGGATCACGCTGGCCATGGTGGGCATGCTGCAGGCCATTCCCCGAACCCCGCTCTACAAGCGGCTTCAAGAAGAGGGACGCCTGGTCGAAGACGACCCCAACTGCAATTTCGTGCCCAAGCAAATGACACGGGACGAACTGCGGGACGGTTACTGGAACCTTGTCAAGCGTCTCTACGCTCCCCAGGCCTTCCTGGACCGCTACTTCAAGACCTTCGAATTCCCGGACTATCTCCAACGCCGAGCCGAAATCTGCCGAAAGGCCGGGGAAGGCAAACGCTTGCCCACCTTGGTCTACGGACTGATCCTGCTCTGGGCCCTCTTTTGGGCCCTGCTCCGCGATGGTTCCCTGTTCTCGGTTGGCTGGGTCTACCTGAAGAACTACTTCTCCCGCAATCTCCGGTACGGTCGCGGCATCATCGGCTTCGCCCAATACATGAACCGTTGCGTCACCCACTGGCACTTCTACAAGTTCACTCGCGAAGCCGCGTCCGGCAGACTGCGAACCTACAACAGCGGCTAGCAGCCCGTTGAAGAATCGCGGCATGTGCCGCGGTGGTAGGCGCCGGGCGTCGCACGACTCCTGCATTGCCGAGCGATATGCCATTTCAGAGTCCCGCTCGGCGAACGGTGACCTACTTGTCGGGCGGGCAGATGAAGCAGGCCCAAAACAAAACCACCCCGGCCGAAACGGGCTCGACCGGGGTGGGAGTGAGATAGGCAGTGGAATGGACGGACACGCTCCTCCTACTTCTTCGGCAACGGACTCAAGTCATTGCAGCGTCGTTGAATTCGAAGCGCGTTGGGAGCGGCAAGGTGGACCCACTCCGCCACCAGCTTGCGAAGTTGACGGTCCATCTTCAGGGAAAAACGCTTGAATGCGCGACTTTCGCAGTCGAGCGGAAAGTCGCTGGGCCGGAGGTAAGAACTCTGCTTAAAAACCGCGGTATTGGATTTCTCCATGATGCACCCCCGTGGGTTGGAGGACGCCTCTCCTCGTTCAGTGGACTCATCCTTCTGCAGTTTATTCGCTCACCCGACTTTTGTCTTGCAGAAAATCCACGTCCCGTGACCGATTCGATACCCGAATCGACGTCCCTTTCTATGGTCTTGGATGCGAGACCCTCCTTAGTCGTTTCAACAAAGTCTCCAAACTCCGTGCCAAACCTCTCAAAAGGCTCTCTTTCAGGCCGAAGCACGCACGATTCGTTCCAAGCAACTGCCCAGGCCTTCCGACAACAAACTTCCTGGAACCTCTACGTAGGACAATTTCGGATTGTTCCGGTTCGCACTCCTCAAACAGGGGGATCGCTTCGTCTAAGAAAAAACCCGGCGGGGACCCGATAAACGTAGGTCCCCGCCGGGGTATCAATCCCCCCATAGCCGACACGAAGAACCGCTCGGCCATCGGTTTGTCAGTCCTTGGATCACTTCTCCCGAGGCCCCTTGGCTCGGCTTGGCTGCTCGCGATCTTTGCGATCCCGATCTGGTCGGCTCTTGGCCGACTTTTCCTTGGCAGCTTTTCCCTCGTCTCGGTCGGCCATCTTCGGTCGCTCTCCGTGAGCCTTCCCTGGACCACGATGGTGGGAAACGAGACCGAATTTCGGCCCCCGCTCTGAGCCCCGATCGTGACCACGCTGGCCCATCATCGGCCCCTTGGACCCGCGCCCCTCGAAGGATCGTCCGAACTGCGGACCCTTCGAATCTCGCATCCCGTGGCCCATCTTCGGCCCCCGATCGTGACCACGCTGGCCCATCATCGGTCCCTTGGGTCCGCGACCCTCGAAGGATCGTCCGAACTGCGGACCCTTCGAATCTCGCGTCCCGCGGCCCATTCTCGGGCCCCGATCGCGACTACGCTGGGCCATCATCGGCCCCTTGGACCCGCGACCCTCGAAGGATCGTCCGAACTGCGGACCCTTCGAATCTCGCATCCCGCGGCCCATTTTCGGGCCCCGATCGCGACTACGTTGGGCCATCATCGGCCCCTTGGACCCGCGACCCTCGAAGGATCGTCCGAACTGCGGACCCTTCGAATCTCGCATCCCGTGGCCCATTCTCGGGCCCCGATCGCGACTACGCTGGGCCATCATCGGCCCCTTGGACCCGCGACCCTCGAAGGATCGTCCGAACTGCGGACCCTTCGAATCTCGCATCCCGTGGCCCATTCTCGGGCCCCGATCGCGACTACGCTGGGCCATCATCGGCCCCTTGGACCCGCGACCCTCGAAGGATCGTCCGAACTGCGGACCCTTCGAATCTCGCATCCCGTGGCCCATTCTCGGGCCCCGATCGCGACTACGTTGGGCCATCATCGGCCCCTTGGACCCGCGACCCTCGAAGGATCGTCCGAACTGCGGACCCTTCGAATCTCGCATCCCGCGGCCCATTCTCGGGCCCCGATCGCGACTACGTTGGGCCATCATCGGCCCCTTGGACCCGCGACCCTCGAAGGATCGTCCGAACTGCGGACCCTTCGAATCTCGCATCCCGCGGCCCTGCCTGGCCTGGTCTGATTTGCTTGGTTTCTCCTGACGCATCTTCCGGAGATTCATCTCGGCACGGCGGTCCCCGCTCCGGTCGACCAGGCCGTCCCTGTCCCCTCTAGCTCGGTGGGACCTCTCCTTCACCCGGTCTGCGGCTTTTTCTTGGGCAATTTTGCCGAATTCGCCAGCGGCCAGCCGCTGGGCAAAATGCCGTGGAGCGGGTGGGCCCGGTCGCTCTTGGGCCACGCCTGCCCTCGCCCCCAGAACCAGGACCGAGGCCCCGGCGAGGAGTGTGAGTGTGAATCGCATAGCTTTCTCCTTTCACGTGTTTTCAGGTGGGACATGGCGTGTCTTCCGTCATACTAAACCGCGGAAAGTCGTTTGGGTTTCGCTGCCCGAATTGCAACCATTCAGGCGATCTTGCCTGGATTGCGGCTTCTTCCTATAATCCGGCCCAAGAAACCGAAGAACCATCACCACTGAACATGCGTACCATTGATCATGGGAGATCACTCCGGCGGCAGGTAAGATCAGCCGGGAAGAAGGATCGCCTGGAGAAAGGGAATTGCGTCTTGGCGGTTTTGCCGCCCGCAGCGATAATGAACGATCGAACTCCGCCAGGAGCGTTGCGTGGAGGCGACAAGGTCGTCAGAAAACGACACTTGTGGCCTAATCGCAGCAGACACGCCTCGTCGTTGAACTGCCCCTGGTCGTTGGTCGAGGGCGATTCGTCAAAGCTGTTACAGGGCGTGCGAAGGCACGATTCGGTCCGAACGGGCCACTGGCGGATTTGATGCGGTTGCGGTTGGTGGACGGTCGAAGACTTGGATATGACGAGAGTTCTCTCGTGGTTCCGAAGACCTCCATCATCGGCCCCAGAAGCCAACGACGCAGCAACGTAGGATATACTTAGGAGGACACGCCGCTGGCCTTATCGAGCGGCGTCCGTTTGGGAGTTATCAGATGCAGATTTATGGTCCGGCCCATTTGCATGGAGCCCAACCCGTCAATTCCCCGCACGCTTCCCGCATGACGAACCGCGCTGCGGCGAGTGAGGCCAGTCCGATCCAGGACGAACTTCAACTCTCCAGCACCGGTCAACTCGTCGACCAGGTTCGCGACTTGCCTGACATTCGCCAGGATCGCGTCGACCAGATTCGTGCGCAGATCGCGGACGGCACCTACGAAACGGAAGAGAAACTGGACATCGCTGTGGGCCGGCTTCTCGACGAAATCGGCTAACGCTCCGGCCTGCGCCGGGGTCTGACGGCCGCACCCTCTCGCCGACAGAACCTCTTCCCCTCAGCCGCTTGCCATGTCGCGTGACTATTCCCTCCGTGCCATCGAACCGCCCCAACCCCCTGTGGACCGGTTCGTCCAGTTCCTCAAGTCACGCGGCAAACGGATCACTCAGCAACGTCGCATCATCGTCGAACAGGTCTTCAGCCATCACGACCACTTCGACGCCGATGAACTGATGGAGCATCTTCAGGAGTTGATCGCCGAACGCAAAGTCAGCCGCCCCACTGTCTATCGGACCTTGGGCGAACTGACCGAGGCCGGGCTGATCCGCAAAATGACCCTCGGCGGTCGAAGCGTCTACGAACACGAGTATGGCTACCCGCGACACGATCATCTCCATTGCGAAGTCTGCAACAAGCTGATCGAGTTCCACAGCGACGAAATCGAACGTGTCCGTGACGCGGTCGCCCGGCAACACGAGTTCGAGGTCTTCAGCCATCGCCTCTTCGTCACCGGCATCTGCCGCGACTGCCGCCTCCGAGAGCAGCAGAATCCGGATGCCTGACGCTGCCGCAGATTTGCGGCGATTGCCTGCTTTCTTCGCACCACCCCTGGCAGGGTGGGGGCGGGAGGAAAATCTTCAGCTATAATACCAGGGGCTTGGCAAACACCTCCTTTCCCACCGCCAGGGACCCGCTCACCACACGAGACGAAGTTCCCATATCGGTCACCAGCCGCCACCGCTCAAGACGGGTTTGAAGGTTCGATGGCAACCATCGTCACATTCAGCGAAGATCTGGAAATCCCTTTCGTCCGCTCCCTCGACGAATTTCGCCAGTGGGCTCTCTCGGACGACTTCCCTGGACGCGGCCGGATCGACTTCATCGCAGGCCGTATCGAGGTCGATATGACGCCCGAAGACTACTATTCCCATGGGGGACTAAAGGTCGAGGTCATTCGAGTTCTTGGCGATCTCGTCAAAGCCAGGGATCTTGGGGACCTGCGTTCGGATCGGACACGCGTTTCCAATCCGGCGGCCGATCTTTCCGCCGAGCCGGATCTGGTCTTCATTTCTCACGAGACCTTCGAGCAGGGACTCGCGCATCTGACAAGCAAGGCGAGCGGCAAGGCCGACCGCTTCGTCGAGGTTGTCGGCTCTCCGGATCTCGTCGTTGAGATTGTCAGCGATCACTCGGTCAAGAAAGACAACGTGCGTCTGGCCGCCGCCTACTGGAAAGCCGGCGTCGGCGAATACTGGCTCTTGGACGCTCGCGGCGAAGAACTGAGTTTCCGCATCCAGAAGCGAGGGGCCAAGGCCTACGAGCCCGTGCCGACGGACGACGAAGGGTTCCAATACTCTGCCGTCTTCGAGGAATCGTTGCGCCTAGCCCGCCACCGCGATCGTCGTGGCGGCTGGGCCTTCGACCTGGAACGAAAAGACGGCTGAGCCTGCCAGCTCGGCTTCCATCGCTTCCGATCCCGTCATCGTTCACACGGACCGGGTAATCCGTTCCGTCAGGTGTTCTTCAAAAGCGTCGAGATCCTTCCAGCTCAGGGCGCACCGCACCGGAGCCCCCTGATCGTCGATCCGGGTGAACCCGTCGTCGGTCACGACCAGGTTGACCGTTTCCATTTCAACCAGGTCTTCCGAATAGCCCAGATAGACCGCCACCGTATCGAACAGGGTAGAACTACGTTTGGACGGATCGGGCATCTTGTGACCCCGCTTCTCCTGGGTGGCCGTCCAGACTCGATAGTTCTCCATCAGCGCCTTGGCGCCCTCCGTCTGGCAACCGTGGATTCGCGCGTAGCGCTCGCCAGTAAGGTGGATGATTCCGCAGGTATCCAGCGGAGTGATCGTCTTCTCCCACGGAGCGGCGAAGACGGCCTGAAGCGCCGCCGGCGCCGCCCGAACGTTCCACTCGGGCGAAATCTTCGGACTGTTCCCGTAGCCCTTCCGAACGCTCCCATGCATCCCCACGAATCGGGCCTTCTCGGCCACGTCCGGCGCCCGCTGGAGCACCTTGGCGAGATTCGGCGCCGGTCCCACGGCAATCAGTGTCATCGGGTCCGCAGATTGACGAATCGTCTCAATGATCGCGCCGACACCGTCCTCAATGACCCGCCCCGGATACTTGGCCAACTCGTAACCCGCAACCCAGTCCGCCTGGTTGCCTCCGGCCGAGCCCCGATCGGCTCCAATACCGACCGGGATATCCGTCCGCCCGCAAACCTCCAGCATCCGGGCCAGAACCTTCGCTCGATACGTTCCGTTCTTGTCGTCCGAGACGACGAGCTTGACGTCGAACTCGGGCGAATTCAGGAGCATGAGCAGTGCCCAGGTGTCGTCGATATCGCCACCGATGTCCGTATCGAAGATGACCGGCATCGTCTTGCCTGCCTTGCGAAGGGCGAACGTGTCGGCAACCGTCGGCCCGGCGATCTTCGGAGCCGAGGCCCAGGCAGAGCGAAAAGCAAGGGCGGAAGCTGCCGTCCCGGCAGCGGCTGACAGAAACGAACGGCGGGAGAGGGGACGCGGCATGTCGGAATCCTCAATCGCATGGGGAGGCGGTCAGGCTGAAAAACAGGAGCACTTCAGCATAGTCCTTGAATCGGCCTCGCACCAGCCAAATCGGTTCGCCCGGCGCCAGCAATGCCGTGCCCCGGCTTCCCCCGTGGGTCGGACTCGGATTGCTTGCGGGGCCGAAAACCGAAGCCTAAACTGGAAACTTCCCGTGCAGTCCCACCGGCTGCCGGGACTGCAAATGACCATACCCAATTGATTCCTGCCGACTCTGGAGATGCCATGAACCTTTCAAGACGCGATCTGCTCAAATGGTCCGCCGGCGCAGCCGCCGCTTGTGCCGTCGGCACCTGTCCCGCCAGCCTGTTCGCCGCAGCGAAATCGAAGATTCCCATCGGACTTCAGTTGTACTCCGTGCGCAAGCAGTGCGAGAAGGACCTGCCCGCCGTGCTCAAGGCCGTCGCCGGCATGGGCTATCAAGGCGTGGAGTTCGCCGGCTACTACAATCGCACGGCCGACGAGTTGAAGAAGATGCTCGACGCCAACGGCCTCAAGTGTTGCGGCACCCATCTCCGCGCCAGCATCAAAACCCTCGCCGAAGGAAAGTACGACGATTTCGACAAGGAAGTGGAGTTCAACCAGGTCCTCGGCAATCCCTACCTGATCTTCCCCTGGATGCCCGAGGAGATGCGCAATTCGGCCGATGCCTGCAAGAAGACCGGCGAACTGCTCAGCACCCTCGCCAATCGCGTGAAAAAGGTCGGAGCCTACGTCGGCTACCACGCCCACGGCGGTGACTTCGCCAAGATCGGGGACGACACCCAGTGGGACCTTCTGTTCCAGAACTCGTCCGATCGGGTCGTCATGCAGATGGACGTGGGCAACTGCCTGGGCGGAGGCGGCGATCCCTACGCCACTCTCGAGAAGTTCCCCGGTCGCTCCCTCACCATCCATCTCAAGGAACACGGCGCCGATCACAAGGCCCCGGTGGGAGAGGGCGACGTCGACTGGAAGAAGGTCTTCCAGATCTGCGAAACCGTGGGCGGCACCAAGTGGTATATCGTCGAACACGAAAGCGGCGACGATCCCCAGGCCAGCGTTGGCGCCTGCCTGAAAAACCTTCGCAAGATGGGCAAATAGAGCAACGCCCCACCGCGGCGATCCCAAACGAGAAACGGAGCTCGTCTTGTTGGCCGCCAACAGCAACGCCCGCCGGCTCCTGCCGAGCGGGCGTTTTGCGTTTTGGCCTCGTGGCCGTCACAGGGACCGACCGAACCACGTTTACGGATCGCACAGGTTGTATGACCGTAGCGCCCCCCCGCCTCCAACGGGATCGTCGCTGCCCACCAGATTAGCCCGCCAATCCATTTGCCCCGAAATCTCTGGAAACGTAGGCTTTGGGAAGCGAACGTCGACCTCCCTACCATGGCCATGGTGACCGTTGGAATGGAGCGGTTGGCGTTCGCCGGGACAGGGCGGAGCAGTCGCTTCATGAACTGGCAGCGAGCCAACGGGACAAAATTGAAACTGTCGCCTGTCGTTCAGGTAGATGGCGAGAAGTGCGTCAATTGCCACGCCTGCATCGCCGTGTGCCCCGTCAAGATCTGCAACGACGGCTCGGGCGACTATGTCAACGTCGATCCCCATCGTTGCATCGGCTGCGGACGATGCCTGGAAGCCTGTTCTCACGACGCCAGGTTCCTGAAGGACCAGTTCGACGAATTCCTCGCGGCAACGGCTGCCGGAGAACAGATCGTGGCCATCGTGGCGCCGTCGGCCGCGACGAATTTCCCGAAACACTATCTCCAGTTGAACGCGTGGCTGAAGACGCTGGGCGTGGCCGCTGTTTTCGATGTGGGATTTGGCGCCGAACTGGCGGCCAAGAGTTTCGCCGAGCACTTGAAGGCCCATCCTGAGTCGCCGCTGGTTACATCTCCATGTCCGGCCGTCGTTTCCTACATCGAACTCTACCAGCCTGAACTGCTGCCGTACCTCGCCCCGATCGATAGCCCGATGATCCACACGGTGCGGATGATCGAGCAGCACTATCCACAGTTTCGGGACCATCGGATGATGGTTCTGTCTCCCTGTCCCTCCAAGCGTCGGGAATTCGAGGCGGCGGAAATCGACTCGCTCCACATCGGCTTTGACTCCATACGGGAGTACCTGGACCAGCAGGACATACGTCTGGAGACCTTCGACGCCCTGCCCTATGACAATCCGGTTCCCGGGATCGGCCTGTTCTTTCCTTCCCCCGGTGGGCTTCTGCGAACGGTCGAGCGATGGATCCCCGACGTGCGACACCTCACGCGCCAGATTGAGGGCCAGGAGAACCTGTACGAATACCTGAAGACCCTGACCCCGCTGGTCGAAACCGACACCTCGAACCTGCCGCGACTGATTGATTGCCTCAACTGTCCCCACGGCTGCAACCAGGGGCCGGCGTCAACCCTCCGCGGACAGCCCCCGGACGTTGCCGAAGCGTTGCTACGCGAACGATTCAAAGCGCTCTGCGAACCGGAAAAGGGCTCCGGTCCCACGTTCAACGAATGCGAAGTCCGACAAATTGTCGACCAGTTCTGGAAGGCTCCGGACAGCCCGCGTTCCTATCGCAACCGCTCGTTCGACGCGGAAATCGAAGTGCCCGGAAAACGTCGCAGCAAGAAGATCCTCCGTTCGATGCACAAGTACTCGGACGCCGACCTGTTCAATTGCTGTTCGTGCGGCTATCGTTCATGCGACATGATGGTCTTGGCCATCCACAATAACCTGAACCGCCCCGAGAACTGCCATCACTACCTGATGCGCGAGCGGGAACTGGCAAGAGCCCAGGTATCCGAGTACCAGAACCACCTTGAAGAGATCGTCGCTCGACGCACGATCGAACTCCAGGATGCCAACGACAGATTGCGTCGGGAAATGGCGAACCGCAAACGGGCCCAGGAGGCCGTCCAGGACAGCAATCAAAGGGTCCGAGACATCCTGCAGGGCACGCCGATTCCGCAATTCATCATCGACAAGGACCACCGCGTGATCCATTGGAACACGACGATGGAACTGTTCTCAGGGATCCCCGCTCAGGAGATCCTCGAAACAAGAGACCATTGGAGGACCTTCTATCCCGCTCCTCGACCCTGCTTGAGCGACCTGCTTGTCGACAATCGCGCGGACGAACTCGAGCAACTGTACAACGGCAACTTCCGGGAATCCTCGCTGGTCGAAGGCTCCTACTCCACCTGGGGCTTCTTTCCAAACGCGGGAGAAAACGGGCGATGGCTCACTTCCATTGCCGTGGCGATCAAGGACGCCAAGGGAGCGGTCGTGGGCGCGATCCAGACCGTTCTCGACATCACGGAACAGAAACTCGCGGAAGATCGTCTCGCCGAATCGCAACGCCAGGCCGAAGATGCCAATCGGGCCAAGAGCGAATTCCTCGCCAACATGAGCCATGAAATCCGCACACCCCTGACGGCAATCCTCGGATTCACGGAACTCCTGGCGGCAGAACCCCTCTGCCAATGCCATGAGGGAAGCCCCGTGCTTCAGAACAGCCTCAACACCATCTCGCGCAACGGCGAGGCCCTGCTGGCTCTGATCAACGATATTCTCGACATTTCCAAAATCGAAGCCGGCGAAACCAAGGTGGATGTCGCCGATTGCCGCCCCATGGAAATCGCCGCCGACATCGTGGAACTCCTCCGCGAGGAGGCCGGACGAAAGGGCCTTTCGCTTGCCTTGGAACTGGACTCACCCGTCCCCGCCGTCATCCAGTCCGACGCGAAACGTCTCCGGCAGATCCTGATCAATCTCGTGGGCAACGCCATCAAGTTCACCGAAACCGGTGGAGTCCGGCTGGTTTTTCGAACACGGCGTCAGGATCACGCTCGACCTCAACTTCAGTGCGACGTCATCGATACCGGCATTGGGATCAGCAAGTCGCAACTCGCGCGATTGTTCCGCGCCTTTTCCCAGGCCGACACGTCTTCCAGCCGACGCTTCGGCGGCACGGGTCTGGGCCTGACCATTTCGCGCCGCCTGGCAAGACTGCTTGGCGGAGATGTGACCGCCCAAAGCGAACCAGGAAAGGGAAGCCGGTTCTCTGTGACCGTGTCGACCGGGCCCCTGGACGGAATCCCCTTCGTGGAGCACCTTGGACCATCCCTCGCGACCCCCATCGCAACGCCCACACGGCGCGACCCGCTCCCCGAAACGCTCCGGGCGAACGTCCTTCTCGCCGAAGACGGCCCCGATAACCAACGCTTGATTTCAACCCTCCTCACCAAGGCTGGAGCGGCCGTCACGGTCGTTCCGAACGGCGAACACGCGGTCGAAACAGCCCTCCTGACGCGGGATCGGAACGAGGTCTTCGACGTAATCCTCATGGACATGCAGATGCCCATCATGGACGGCTACGAGGCAACCCGGCGCTTGCGAGCCGCCCAATGGACCGGTCCCATCATCGCCCTGACCGCAAACGCCATGTCGGGCGATCGGGAAAAATGCCTGGCGGCCGGCTGCGACGACTTCCTGACCAAGCCAATCAAGCGAACAACCCTCCTCGAAGGAATCGCCCGCCACCTAGCCGACAAGCGACTTGAGTGCGGCGATCCCGCCTGACGCCAGGCTCCTGCCGGCCGTCGGAGCGAACGGCGGCAGGTCAATGATCTTCGGCACCGTGATGGCCGAATACTCTCCCGCCTCATAGGCCTTGGGGTCAGGCAGGTAACCGATCAGGTCGTCCGAGTATCCTACCACGAGTGTGTTCTCCAGCGGCGAATCCCGACGGATCGTCAGCCCGTAGCAACTATACAGTTCCGACGGATGGAAGACGAATCCCACTCTGCCAAGTTGCATTGCCGTAAGCGGCACCGCAACATGCGTTTCATCGATGTTTTTCTGGGAAGAAGCCTCGAACCAGGCCTTGGCAAATCGAGCATCCACCCAGACCCCGCTGCTGCACTTCGCCGGATCGGCCCGGTACGCGTCCAGCCACTGCCGAAACCGCGGCATGTCCAGAGGAAGTTCGCACAACTGCGAGTTGATCCGCAACGTGTCGACATCGACACGCACGGCGCCGTCCAGGGCCTCGCCGATGGCCGCCACCACCGGCCCGGCCGTGTTCTCCGCCGTGCCGATCCAGTGCTCGGCATCGCCCGCGTTCACGTCGCCACAGTGCCCCTGCAAATAGCATGGGCGGACTTTGTGCTTCTCCCGGACCAATTCGTCCACAAGCCCCGGCCAGTCGGGCCCCGCCTGATCGTCGCGGTAACACACCGGGTGGGCGGTGAAGTGATACCACAACAGGTTCTTCTTGCCTCCACCTCGCTCGAAGTGCAGCACGTGAACCGACGTATCCAACCACCGCTCGTCGTCGTTCGAATCCGTGCCGAACTGCTCGTCCGTCTTCCAGACCTTGACCGTGCGATTGTTGCTTGCCCCGGGAGCCCGGCTCTTTCCGACATACAACTCCGCCGGCGCAAGATCCGCTTGGGCCGCCTCGACGGCCTGGACAATCTTGTTTTCCACCGTCGCCATATACTCGGGCGAGATGGCGCCCCACTGGCGAAAGAAGCGGAAGGTTGGCATGGAATGGGTGTGCGTGGCACACACCCGAATGTTCGAGGCGGGAATCCCACAACGCTCCGCAACCCGCTTCTGGACGCGAGCCGTCATTTCTCCCGACACCCCGCAGATGTCGAGGGACACGATGGCCGCCTGGCAGTCTCCCAAACGCAGCACCAGGGCCCGAGCGGCGGTCGCCTGCCTGATCCCGGCGATGCGTCGCTCCTGCCCCTCCGGACGATGAAAGCCCGCCATCTCGATTCCCAGCGGCGGCGTGGTATCGACCACAGCCTCCCCCGCCTCGAACGCCCCCTTCCCTGACGCCCCAAAACTCGATGAACAAGGCAACGCCAAGCCAGCAACCGCCCCGGTTCGAGCCAACTGCTTGAGAAAGGCGCGACGCGACGAGCAAGATTCGTGCAGACTCTCCATGGAACTCTCCTGCTGAGATCAGTCGACCGACGGGGAAACCGTTCGCGGCGAAGGATCGCCTGCCCGATTGTAGTCGATCAGACTCTCGAAAACGACCGGCTGACATGTTAGCCTGATGGCGGATTGGGGGCCGCTCGCCGCCTCCCCGCATTCGCATGCCCTACCCCCATCGCCCCAGGAAGACGAACCATGCCCTCCGCTCTGCCACAGAAAACCACCCGGCCGCTTGGCCTGGACCTTTGCTTCTCACTGCTGGTGTGCCTGACAACGTCGCTCGCATCGGCCGCCGACCTGTTCACACCGATCGGGCTCCGGAATGTACGTGTCCACGGCGAAATCGGGCGGAGGATCGACGTGACCGTCGAAAACAACCTCCTCGCCCTGGACGCCGACAGGGACTTCCTGCCGCCTTTCATCCAAAAAGACAAAACCGGGGGCTATATCGGACTCGGAAAACTCATCGACGCCGCGGTTCGCTTCGCCGCCTACACCGGCGACGAGCGAGTTCTCGCCCTGAAAAACCATCTCGTCGATACCGTCATTCAAACGCAGGAGCCCGACGGCTACCTCGGCATGTTCGCTCCCCCTCACCGAATGAATGTCCTCTGGGATGTCCACGAAATGGGATACCTCATCTATGGTCTCTGTACGGACTATGAGTTCTACCAGGACAAGCGTTCTCTGGAGGCCGCCCGGGCCGGCGCTGACTACATCCTCGACCACTGGTCAAAGATCCCGGATGACTGGGGCGGAAAAACCGGCGTTGCCACCCACGTGGCCGTCACCGGATTGGAGCGAACCATGCTCACGCTGTCGCGTCTCACCGGAGACGCCAGGTACGCCGACTTCTGCCGCAATCAACGCCAACTTGCGGATTGGGATCTCGGGATCGTCATGGGACGACGACCGGGAATCGAAGGCCACATGTACGCGTACCTGTGCCGCTCCCTGGCCCAGTTGGAACTCCATCAGTTGGACCCCGATCAACGTCTTCTGCGTCCCAGTCGGCGGGCCCTGGAGTTCCTCACGCGAGGCGACGGAATGACCATAACCGGTGGGGGCGGGCAGTGGGAAATCTGGACCGACGACCAGGACGGTCGCGGCGCCCTGGCCGAAACCTGCGCAAGTGCCTACCAGGTCCGCTGGCTCAACAGCCTGCTGGAACTCGATGGCAAATCCCGCTACGGCGATCTCATGGAACGCACAATCTACAACACCCTGTTCGCCGCCCAGTCGCCCGACGGGCGGCACATCCGATACTACACGCCCATGGAAGGACCGCGAAAGTACCACAGCGGCGACACCTACTGCTGCCCCTGCAATTACCGTCGCATCATTGCGGAACTGCCCGAGATGATCTACTACCGGACCGCCGACGGCCTGGCCGTCAACCTGTACGCTCCCTCGGAGGCCTCCCTGACGCTGGCCGACGGGGCCAAGATCGCCGTCCGCCAGGAAACGGATTATCCGAACTCCGGCACTGTGACAATCCACTTGGAACCCGCCCAGGCAGCAGCATTCAACCTGCAACTGCGAATCCCGGCCTGGTGCAAGATGGCCCAGATCGCCGTGAACGACGAACCGCCCCAGAAAGTGCCCGGCGGCAAGTTCCACTGCGTACAACGATCCTGGCAGCCGGGCGATCGGGTCCGGTTGGACATGCCCATGGACTGGCGACTCGTGCAAGGCCGGAAGCGTCAGGCGGGCCGTGTGGCAATCATGCGCGGCCCGCTTCTGTTCTGCCTCAACCCACAAGGCGACGAAAAACTTGCCGACTACGACGGGGCCGACCTGGGCCAGATCACCCTTGACCCAGAGTCGCTCACGGAGCCGATTTCAGACACCTCCGTCCGCCCCGACGGCCTCGCCTGCCAGATCGAAGCCTGGAAACCCGGCTACGCCTGTGCCCGCCCCGGCGACCTGAAACTCCGGTTGACCGAGTTCACCGATCCCGGCGGGCAGGCCGTCTACTTCCGGCTTCAGGATTTCACAGGGGCCGTAGAAGACGAATTGCTTGATCCCACGGAATAGGATGGATGGTCCTTGCCCACTCTATGTAATGAAACCGGCCCCCGCCGCGATCAGTAACGCGACAGGGGCCGGAAAGGTTTACAGTCAGTGAGCCGCAAGCCATCGCGCCCTGCGGGGGGAGGCTCGGGTTGCGGCGAATAGGTGGTTACCAGGCCTGGGCAAGCCGTTCGACGGACGTCTTGTCGAAGTTGAAGACGACCGCTTCCAGGGCGCCGCCCGTCAGCTTGACCTGGCGAGAATCGGTGAGGGTCTGGCCGTTGCGGACGACCTTGACCTGGATCTCGAACGGGTAGACAAGCCCGGCCTTCAGGTTCTGGGCCACATAGCGGCGAACCCGGCCTGTGCTCTTCGTCACGTAGCCGTTGATGGTGACCTCGGCCCCCTCGGGAACCAGGATGGAAATCGTCCCTTCGCCCGGAGAGCGAACGGAAGTTTGCGGCGCGGACGGCGGCGGCAAGGTCAGGCCGCCGGACGGGGCAGCCGGCTCGGGACCCGGCATTGCGGGTGTGGCCGGAGTGGCCGCAGGCGCCGGCATTTCAGCCGGTGCTGGCGCCATGGTGGGTGCGTTCGGAGTGCCTGCAGCGGGCGCCGGGGCCGGCTCAGTGGTCGGGGCCAGAGTCGGACGTTGGCTCGAATGCACATCGGCCGAGGGCTCCACCGTCGTGGTCGCATCGCTCACGCAGCAGGGATCGTAACAGCAGGCGTCGTAGCAGCAGCAAGGATCGCAAGCGCAAATCGAGCAGCAACCGTAACTGCGATACCAACGGTAGGGACCGAAGAGGGCTCGACGGATCGGACCGGGCCGAACGCCCAGATACCAACCGCCGCAGCAAGGATCGCAAACGCTCACCGAGCAAACCGGCGCGCAGACGGGAGTGTAGCAAGGAGTGTAACAGGTGGGAGCACAGCAGTCCCAAGTGCAGCCGTAGTAGCCGTAATAGCCACCATGCCACCAGCCGGCTTGCACAGGCGCGGCAGCAAAAAGTCCCAGGCCGAGTAGAACCGCGGCCACAATCAACAGCTTTCGAGTGGGTCGTATCATCGTCATCTCGCTCCTTCTTGGTCCACTAGGGACTTAACAGTGCCGTTTCGGACGCCCCGACCCCCAAAAGGGGGCCGCCAGTCCACGGTCGTTGCTTTCTCACGGTGCAAAACAGGGCTGAAAACACCGCCAGCCGACGCGAATAACCCCAACTTTCGGGTGGGAAAGCCGTGCGGGTTCGGCGCTTTCAGCATAGCACCCGGAATTCGTAAATCAAGCAGTTTGGGCTGGCTTGCTCGACTTGAAGGACGATATACTCCGTTTTGGAATGGATTCCCCCTCTCCCGGGCGATGGTTGGATTATGGGCAAACGGCTTGCGCGGATTCCCTGGGCATTGATCCTTCCCGCCGTCCTTCTGGCCGGCCTGGGCCTGGCCGGAATCTGGCGCTGCGACGAGCTCGCTAACTCGGGGGGCCGGTTTTTCTATCGCCAGGTGGCCTGGTGCTTCATCGCCTGTGCCGTCCTGACAGCGACCGCCCTGCCCTCCCACCAACATTTCAGCCGCCACGCCTATTGGATCTTCGCCGGCTCGATCGTTCTGCTGCTCTTGGTCTACCTGTTCCCGCCAATCAACGGCGCCCGGCGTTGGATCCGCCTCGGCCCCCTCGGGTTGCAGCCTTCGGAACTGGCCAAGGTGGCCTACGTGATCCTGCTGGCCCGCTACCTCCGAGATCGAGACCAGCTTCGCCAAGTGCCCGGGGTCCTGGGACCGCTTCTGCTCACGGTGGCCCCCGTGCTGCTGATCCTTCGCGAGCCGGACCTGGGCACGGCCACGGTCTTCCTGCCCGTGCTGATGGTCATGCTGTTTGCCGCGGGCGCCAGCCGCAAGGCCCTGGCCGGGCTGATGCTGGCCGGCCTATGCCTGCTTCCCCTGCTCTGGTCCCAAATGAGCCTCGAGCAGCGATCCCGAGTGACGTCGCTGTTTGAGCAGGCGGGACCGGGTGACTCGGCGCGGGATGAGGGATATCAACTGCGCCAGGCCAAGCAGATGGTGGCCCTCGGCAACATCTGGGGAAGCTACTGGCTGGGAGAACCGGTCGACGACCCGGCCGTGTATCGCCTGCCCGAGGCGCACAGCGACTTCATCTTCTGCGTGATCGGCGAACGGTTCGGCCTGCCCGGCATGGCCGCCGTCCTGGCCCTCTACGCCTGGCTTGTTTGGCAGGCAATCCGCGTAGGCTGCGCCACGCGCGACCCCTTCGCACGCATGCTCGCCTTCGGACTGGCCACGCTGCTTGGCGTGCAGGTGCTCGTCAACACGGGCATGTCGGTGGGCCTGCTCCCGATCACAGGCCTGCCCTTGCCGCTGCTCAGCTACGGCGGCTCCGGCCTCCTCGCCCAGGCGATCGTCCTGGGACTTCTCGCAAACGTGGCCCTCCGCCCCGGCTACGACATCGCCCCCGAACCGTTCAGCGTGCGACCGTAGGCGAAGCGGAGAGGACGGGAACGGGGTCGGGTTCGCGCTGGTGAAGGGGCCGTTTGATTCGGTGGTGTCTTGGTTCGGAATACGGTCGATTTCCGGGAAGCCATTCGGATACTCGACAACTAACCTCCCGAATTATCTTCGATGTCGACAGTAAATTCGATATCCTCCAGTGGACCATCCAGAACGTGTTCCATTCTTTCTTCAAGTATCGCGACTTGTCCATCGGCGTCTTTTCCGACAAGCAGCGAAAAGGGACTGTCAAAGTGCTTTATGTTTGAATGACGAGTTGCATTGATCCGCACATTGTTGCCGGCCCGTACGAACTGAACGTCACGAAACGTCGAATCAAGTATCTTCTCGCCGCTTCTGTTTGCCGCTCGAAGCAGGGACCGAACGACGGGAACGTACACGGCCCCCTTTTTCACCATCTTTTTGTATCCGGGCACATCCTCAAAAATCAGAGAGTCATCTGTATAGAAATCAAGAATTGCCTCATCCTGGTGTTGGCACATGTAGGCGTACTTCTTCCAAAGCACCTGAGCTTCCGCAATAGTTGTTGCCATATCGCTGTCCTGCACACCACCTTCTTGCACCAGAGAAACGTGGGATTCCAAGTTCCGTTCGATTCTCGCTCCAAGATAGTCATATTCTCAACCACGTCAATCACTTCGGCATCCGAGTGCCAATATGCCATCTGCGAAATCATAGTACCGGGTTCCCGTGGCAGCGTCGATAGATGACACAGGATTGCGGGGGGCAGAAGATGGGCAGCGTAGAGGCTTTGCAAATTCCGGTTTCTGTTGCGCACTGGTGAGGCGATGGCCGATTTCTGTAGCCCAATTGCTCTTCGAGATGCCGTTGGACGAACAGGCATCGCCACGTAGTGGTGCAATGTGAGTAGCCAGGGGTGCAACCCCCTGGACTCGCCAACCGCTTCAGAAGGCGCCACGTAGTGGCACGACAAAGCTCTCTCGATGGCCGGCAGCCGCTCCGTCGGTTGTCATGCCGCTACGCGGCATCAATATCGATGTCACGAATCCAGGGGTTCCGCTATGCTCCACCCCTGGCTATTCAAATATTGCCGCTACGCGGCAAGTGTCGGCGTCCTTGCCCCGGCGGAACACGGGTGGCGCAACAGAACTCGCCCCAACAACTCGGAGACTTTCGCCAGCCTCCAGCCTATTCCTCGTCCACCCGCTCCAACGTCACCTCGTCGAAGGAGATTTCGCCCACCGCCCCAAAGAGCCCCACATGGACGATCGCTTCCCGGGTCTGGCGGGGAACCTCGATCACCTTGGATTGGGTCTGCCAGGGGAAGGAGCCGCGCCACGGTCCGACGCCGTCGCGGCGGATCTCGTCGCGATCTTTGTCGTAGAAGGTGATCACGAGGGCGGGAAGCACATTCGGAGCCGGGCCGGGACGGACATCCTTGGCTGTCACGCGGGTCGACATCTTGATCTTACGCACGACAATCCCGTTGAGCCCGAGCCCCTGCAAGAGCTGGCAACCTCGTCCCGGCTCGCTGTTCTGAAACTTCAAGTAGTTCTCGCCGACGGGGGCGCCTTCGCTCACAACCTCGCCCTGGCGCAAGTAGTGCCAGCCGTCGGGCAATCGATTCTCGCCCACAACATCCTCAAAACCGCCGTTGTAGATCGTCGGATGATCGGGATCGGGGAGCACCTCGCGTTTCGACTCGGCCTCGCCGGTCATGGGCACGAAGAGCACGGGCCGCAGCGCCTCCCGCGTGAGTTCGCCGTTCTGCTTGATGAACAGGTAGAGTCTCTGCGAATAGCGTTCTCCCACGGGAACCACCATCCGCCCGCCTTCCTTGAGTTGTTCGACGAGTTTGGGAGGGACCTTTTCAGGCGAACAGGTCACGATGATTTTGTCGAAGGGCGCGTATTCGGGCCAGCCCTGGTACCCGTCGCCAATCTTCGTCTTCACATTGGGATACCTTTCGAGGACCCGAGCAGCCCACTTGCCGAGCGGTTCAACGATCTCGATCGTGTAAACTTCCTTGGCCAGGTGACTGAGCACGGCCGCCTGGTATCCGCTGCCGGTACCGATCTCCAGCACCTTGTCGGTTGGCTGGGGATCGATCGCCTCGGTCATGTAGGCCACCACGAAGGGCGCCGAGATGGTCTGCGAATTGCCGATGGCCAGGCCCATGTCCCAATAGGCCTTGTCGAAGGGAACCGGTCGATAACGGGGCGGAATGTGCTCGTGCCGCGGAACGGTCCGCATGGCCTCGATCACGCGAGGATTCTTCACCCCCGCCGCCACGATTTCTTCGTCCACCATGCGGTTCCGGGCCTCTTCGATCCTTTGGGCCGATTGTCCCCAAACGGAGCCAGTCGCCAGCGCGAGCCCCAGAATGGCCAAACCGACAGAGTGGAATACAGCTCGGGTCTGCATGGACAAGTCCCCCGAAAAGCAGGAAAGCCAAGGTAGAAAAAAACGGACAGACGCCGCCGGCCGACTGCCGCAGCCCCCTTCGTAAAGGAAACCGTAGCATAATCCATTCTATCCTCTCTCTGGGGGGAAGCAAATCAGCCCTCGCCTTGCCAAACGGCAACCGCGATGCCAAACTACCCAACCAGTTTTCGACCAGACTTCGCCGTGCGGCAAAGGTAGACGCCGATGAAGAATCAGCCCCTGACCCTGTTAGCCTTCCTGGCCTGGCTGCCCGTGGCAACCCACGCCGCCGACTTCGGCCCCTCGGCCGCCGACTACGCGACGCTACAGGAGGCCCTCGATGCCAACCGGGGCAAACTCGTCTTCGTCCCGCCCGGCGACTACGAAATCGGCGAGAAGTTGCGGATTCGCGGCGATCGCTCAGGGCTCTGGGGGCCGGGCCGGATCGTGCAGACGAATCCCGACCAGCCGATTCTCGAGATCGAGGACGCCGCCGGCGTCCGCATTCGCGACCTGACCCTGACTCGCCCTGAAGGCCGGCAGGAAACAGCGACTGAAGGCGTCCTGGCCATGCGGTGCCGCGATCTCCAGTTGGTGGACCTGCAAGTGATCGACAACCGCACCCGATCGGGAGCGATCGTGCTGCGCGAGTGCCGGGACTGCGAGATTCGCAGTTGCCTCGTACGCAACTACATGCGAATCTCCATCGACGACCGCACCGCGAGCACCGACTGGGGCTACGCCTTCCGCTGCATCGACGGCACCGGGATCGTCGTCAAACACAGCACCGGCACGCTCATCCAGGCTAACCGCGTCGTCGAAGACATCCTGCTGCCCACGCCCGAGATTCAGAAGCAACACGGTCTCGGAACGTTCGTGAAAAAGAACCCAACCAAGGGATCGCTTGTGAGCCAGAAGGTCTGGGACGAAGGGTACGTCGACAACTGGCACCAGGGCTCCGCCATCATCGTGACCTCGCCCGAGGTGAGCGAATACACGCGGATCCTGGGCAACTCGATCCAGAACGCCGCCCAGGGCATCGACATCCACTCGGACCACGTGATCATTGCCCAGAACATCGTCGACAACGCCTTCATGGGAATGAAGGCCATGCACGGTTCGCGAAACGTGATCGTCATGGGCAACCAGTTTTCGAAGAACGACCTTTGGAGCATTGGCATGATGCCCGGGGCCGCTTCCCGCGCCCTCTCCCCTGCCCTGCCCGCCCGCGAGGCAATCCCCGCGAACGTCGACGGCGGATCGATCATTGCCGATAACATCATCTCCGACTTCGGCTACGGCCACGCCCACTGGATCTGGGGCGATGAGGGCACGCCCCTCCGCTTCGACTCCCGCCAGAAACCCGACAACCCGCCGCTGGCCGACGTGGTCGTTCAGGGAAACGTAGTCTACGACACAGGCCGCACCGAACCGGGCCATACCGAAGCCCACCGCCCCCGTTATCGCTACGCCGTCCGCATCGCCGCCGAAGTCACCGGGCTACGCTTCTCCGGCAACCTCTTTCACCCGGGCTGGGACGGCGTGTCCAACACCGAGTTGCCCCAGTAGAAGAACCAATAACTCCGTTTGAAGGAATATCGGTATGCAAGGAGCAAAACGCCTGACAGTCACGATCAGCGGCGGCAAGCCGGATCGCGTGCCCGTCATGCCCAAGATCTGGGTAAACGTCGCATCCCGTCTGACCGGGATCAACCTGGTCGACGTGATCGAAAACCCGCGGACGGCCATGCAGGTGGTCATCGATGCCGCAAAGCTGACGGGACTGGACGGCGCTCGCCTCTTTCTGTTTCCCACCCGACGAGTGCAACGGGACGGTGACGCGGTGATCGAAGTCGACGAGTCCGGCCAGCGTTTGGGCGAGATCGACATGGAAGGCGGCCTGGCGACCCGGCTGGACCGCTGGGAAGACTTCCGCCTCGACGATCCCTACCAGGTTGCCTTCCGCACGTCGTGGCATCATGCCCGGCCGTTCCTTCAGGACGAGGCCGACGTGGCGCGAATGGTCGTGCCCGACAAGTCCTTCTACGAGGAGCGAGGCTACGGCGACCTGGCCCGGGAAATGGTAGCCCACGCCGGCGACGACGTGGGCCTGTGCGGCGACTGCGATTCGGCCACCATGGCCTTCTGCGTTTCCCTGCGTGGGATGCAGCAGGCCCTGCTCGACCTGATCGACTCGCCCGAACTGGTCCATCGGCTCATGGAGAAAGGAACCGCGTACGTGATCGAGCGAGGCAAGTTCCTCGTCGACTGCGGGCTGCGGATCCTGCGGCTGAACGATTCCGTGGGCAATATGTCCGTCATTTCGCCTCGCACGTGGAAGGAGTTCGTCTTCCCCCACATGAAACAGGTGTGCGACGAACTGCACGGCTATTGTCCCGAGGCCAAGATCTATTGCCACATCTGCGGCAACGTCCTGCCGATCGTCGAGGATCTGGTGGAGACGGGCCTGGACTGCATCGCGCCGCTCGATCCGCTCGGCGGGTTCAGCGTGGCGGACGTGCGCAAGCGGGTCGGCGATGGCTACGTTCTCATGGGCGGGGTGAACACCATGTCGTTCGTCAACTCCAGCCCCGCCGAAATCCACGCCGAGGCCCTCCGCTGCATTGAGGAAGGCAACCGCAACGGGGCCTTCGTCCTCGGTTCAGGCTGTGCCCTGCCAAGCGACACGAAGCGGGAGAACCTGGAAGCCCTGGTCGCGGCCAGCAAAGAGGCGGGTTAGTAGGTCACCGCTCGCCGAGCGGGACCTTGAAATGGAATATCGCTCGGCGATCCAGGAGCCGTGCGGCGCCCGGGACCTACTTATCGGGCAGGCCTGCTAACGGTCTGTCCGCAACCCCCATCACTTGCTCGCCTTCCCTCCCTGCTTCTTCCCCTTCTGCCCCTTCCCGCCTTTCGGCTTCGCGGCCGCCTTCGGCTCGTTGGGCGTGGGCATGGGGGCCTTGATCGTCTTCCGCCAATCAACCAATTTGCCGAAAAGCTCCTCGGCCTTTTCCGGCATCTTCTTGGCAAGATTGTTGGTCTCGCCGAGATCGTCGTCGAGATTGTAAAGCTCCAGGTGCCGATCTTCGAGGAACTCCATCAGCTTCCACGGGCCGTCCTGAATGAGAGTGACCGGTGTGGTTCGCCAGGCGCCGGGCCCGAAGCCGAGATAGCCCGGGAAGTGCTGGTAGATGGCCTCGCGATCGAGCGTAGCATCGGCGTCGCGGAACAGCGGCACGAGGCTGGCGCCGTCAAGCGGATAATCGGCCGGAGCCGGCTGGCCGGCGATTTCCAGGAAGGTCGGATAGAGGTCGACATGGATCGACGGCGTGTTGCAGACGGAGCCCGGCTTCGTTACACCCGGCCAGCGGACGCAGAACGGCACGCGCGTTCCGCCTTCGTAGAGGCTGCCCTTTCCGCTTCGCAGAGGAGTGTTATCGGTGATGCCGCCCCTGCTCTTGTCCTTGGTGAGACCTTCGCGAGCGTAGCCGCCCACGCCGCCGTTATCGCTGGAGAAGATCAGCACCGTGTTCTCGGCAAGGCCGAGCTCGTCAAGGGTGGTCATAACACGGCCTACGCTTTCGTCGACGCTGGCGATCATCGCCGCGTAAACAGCGTTGCGATGACCCCCAACCGGCGGCTTGGGCTCAAAATGGTCGATCAGGTCCTCTTTCGCCTGGTACGGCGAGTGGACGCCAAAGTGCGGCAAATAGAGGAAAAACGGTTCACCTTTGTGGCGTTGAATAAAATCGACGGCCTTGTCGGTGAGGAAGTCGGCCAGGTACTGCCCTTTCGGATACTCCGTCTTCGGCGAGGTGGGATAGTTGAAGTGCTTGCCGCTGGAAACAATCGCCTCGTCGAACCCGCGCTGTGCAGGGTGATACTCTTCGCCCCGGCCCAGGTGCCACTTGCCGAACATTCCCGTGGCGTAGCCAGCCTTCTTGAGCGACTGAGCAATCGTGATCTTGTCCAGAGGCAAGTCGGTCACGTTGTCGACGGGACGCAGGTTGCGGCTCTGCCAGTTGAAGCGGTTGATGTTGCCAACCGTATAGACGCCGGTTCGCGGGCCGTACTGGCCGCTGATCAAGGCCGCCCGGGTAGGAGCGCAGTTCTGGCAATTGTGATAACACTGAAGCCGCATGCCCTGGGCCGCCAACCGGTCGATGTTGGGCGTCTCATAGTACCGCGAGCCCTGAACCCCCAGATCCGTCCAGCCGAGATCGTCGGCCAGAATGAACACGATGTTGGGCCGGCCTTCGGCAGCAATCGCCTGCGAGGCGCCCAACAACACGAGAAGAAGAACGAGCGAGTGTCGCATAATGGAGGACCTTTCAAAGGAGTTGACGGGATTGGTGAAATCCGCGACCATCCCAATATGAGCGATGCCCAGCCCACATTCCAGTTCGGCCTGAGAAAACTATTCCTCTGGACCGCCGTCGTGGCCCTCTACTGCGGGATGGTCGTGGCCGTCGAGTCGGAGAGCCTCGAATGGCTCGTGCTGTGCTGCTGTCCGGTGCTGATTCTGGGCGTTCGCTTCGCCTTCGGCTCCTGGGCGGCCTGCCACGTAGCGGCCCTGGCCGCGGGCGCAACCCTGGCCGCCAGGACCTTCTTTCCCACGTTCCCCGCCAGCCCATTCGAGGTCTGGAACGCCTTCGTTCAAGGCTGCGGCGTCGGCTATGCCGTCTGGCTCGTCGTCGAGCTCGCCTGCACGCTGGTAGACCGCGCCGACCGGCTGTTCCGCAGCAAGCCGGCCGAATAGCCTATCCCAGAGCGTCCGGTTGTATCTGGTCATTTTGAACAGGAGCTAACAGAGGCAACGGAGAGGATCAACTGGAAGAGACGCCTCTTCGAAAACAGATCTTCCTGACTTAGACTGAGCACACGATCTGTGCGAAAGGTAGGCAATAGCCAAAAAAACACGAAGAAACCCAGCGCGGTTTCGCTGCGATTGGCCGCAACCAAATAGATTCAAATGGAATATTCCACGATCAAACGAACGGAAGACCTTGTTGTTTGGCAAAAGAAATCGGACCAGAGAAGAGGAACCCGTACTCCGAAGCAGAGTACGGGTTCCTCTTCTCTGATACCCATCCTTCAAACACAACACACAGTGTGCCCACCAGACTTTTCGTGTCTCTTTGTACTACTAACCTCAAAGATCGTTAAGTTTTTGACAAAGTTATCAGGCAGCGGTGGCGTTAAGTTGTTGGAGCGTAGCGTGTTGTGTTTGGAGTAGGGCGGTGACGATTTGGCGGCCTTTGGTTGTCATGTGGTAACGGCGGCGTTGGGGTGATTTTCGGATAAGACCATGAGCTCGAAGGATACGAAGACGGTAAGAGACCTTCGACGCAATGCGAGCACGTTGGGTCTTGTCGTCGGACTTCGTGGGATACAGGCGGGAAGCCACATCGCGGTTGCAGAATCCTTCGATGGCCAGTTGTCCGTCGCTGATCGCTTCCAGGAGTTTCCGGTCCTGCTCGGACCATGGCCGCAAGGCGCGGTAACGTGTACCGTCTTTTCGCGTCGGACGGCACACCTTGGCGGCCAACTGAGCAACCGGCGTGGATGTATCGAGCGACGCCAGCGCTTCGGCATAACGGTCGTTGGACTGCTGAGACACCTCGGCGCGGCGATGCATATCGGCCACGCCCCTGCGCATGGGACGCCACGATTTTGGGCCGTTCGGGTCGTTTTCGGTCGAACGGTACGATTGAAAGGCGTGGGGGTTGTTGATCGTCGTTTCGATTCGCAGAAGAGAACCGCCTTTATCGTATACCTTGATGGAGTTGCCGAAAGCCTGATGTTTCACGCGAACGCCTTCCGGTCGATCCTTGTAGTCGCTGATCACCTCACCCTGATAACGGCGGTCCGGACGTTTGCCCAAGAACCGCAAGACGTCACGGCTATCGAAGGTGGCAATGGCTCCGCGGGTAAGTTGTGGATAGAACTTTGCCAAGGCTTCCGAGGACGTGAAGGCAATGTCTGTGGCCCACTCCGTCTGGAAAGCCGACCAGTAGTACGACATTCCCTGGGAACGGAACATTCGCCCGTGCGCGGGATTCAGTCTTCTTGCCACGGCATCGAGCACCTTTGGCCAGTTGGTCTTGTGCATCCGGTCCATGATCGTTTGAGCCTTGGCGAAATCCTCGATCCACGGAAAGCCGTTCTTGTACCGCTCGTACGGCAGGCCGGATTCATCCATCCGTCGCGAAAGCCACTCTCGACCGTTGAGACAGACCTGGATGGGAAACGGAAACCAAGTCTGAATTCGGGCCGACATGAAGCCGAATCGAGGGTCGATCCAATAGTGGTAGAGAAACTTGCACTTGCGCGTGCGAGATATCAACTCGAGTTTCTTCTTGTCGCGGTTGCGGTAGATGTCATAAGTCTGGCAGGGTTCGACGCAAGTCAACACGCAGATCAGCCCGTCTTGCACGTCGTCATTCATAGCGATCTCGCGGGCGATTTCGTCCTTGCGATCTTTGGGCGACGCAAGATACTCCACCGGTCGCCCCGTTTCTTGAGCCGCCGCCAGCGAGGCGTCGATCAATCGTGCCGTCATGGCCTGGGCATGGTCGCCGAAGTTCTTCAACAGAACCCCCGCACGACTGAGATAACCCATCATACCCTCCACAAAGGTGAGCATCCGCAAGGTGCCACGAAGAACAATCCGGTCCCAACCGCTCAATTCTCCCGTGACGTGTTCCGCATGTTGTGGTACAAGAGCGTTCATGGCGTTCCTCTTTTGGGTAAACGTTTTCGGTTACAAAAACATCTACCTCACAAAAGGCGGAACGCCTTTTTCAATCACTTTGGTTGCGGCCGAGCGTCAGCGAGGCCGCGCTGGGTCTTTTTGTGGCTATTCTGAGCATGGTGTTCTTAGTTTACGTTAAGAAGCGATTCGGTTCCCTCTCCGTTGTCTCTGTTCGCTCCTGTTCCGTTCCTTCTGACACGCGAACTGGTCTACTCCCCCAAATAGACAGATACATCCGATTCTATCGGGGCCCCGGCGGCAGGTGATTGAGAAGATACCTCGTCATGAGCATCCGCAGATGGACGGCCGTACCACGCCCCTCGTGCAGCCCGTGATTTCGATTGGGATACGTCATGTAGTCGAACGATTTGCCAAGTTCGATAAGACGATCGACCAGTCCTTCCGTGATCTCGAGATGGGTGTTGGTCTCTCCGGTTCCGTGAACGATCAGCAAGTCTCCTTCGAGGCCTTCGGCAAAGTTGATGGCGGCAGCCCGGCGATAGCCTTCCGGGTTGGCCTCGCGGGTCTCCATGTAGATTTCCTGGAACCAGGCGTTGTAGAGATGGGGCTGGGGCTTGGGGGCAACGGCGATCCCCACGTGATAGATGCCCGGCTTGCGGAACATCGCGTTGAGCGTATTGGACCCTCCTCCGCTCCAGCCCCAAATGCCGACTCGGGACAGGTCCACGTAGGGTCGCGTGCGGCCCAGTTCCTTGAGCCCGGCGGCCTGCTCCTCGGTCGAAAGCGGGCCGAGGCTGCCGAACACAGCCCGCCGCCAGGCAGCCCCCTTCGGCGCCGGCGTGCCCCGATTGTCTATCGACACGACCAGGTAACCCAGGTCGGCGATCATCCGGTGGTAGTCGCCGTGAACGGTTCCCCACTGGTCCAGAACGGTCTGGGCATGAGGCTCGCCATAGACGTAGACGAAAACGGGGTACTTCCGAGAGGGATCGAAGTCCGACGGCTTGATCATCCACGCATCCATGACAACGCCGTCGCCGATCTCCAGCCCAAAGAACTCCGTCGGCTGATAATGGTGAGACTTCAGCGTGGCACGCAGTTTCTCGTTGCCCTCGAGCACGCGCACCGTCCGATGCTCAGGCAGTTCGACCAGTTCCGTGACGGGGGGCGTATCGAAGGTGGAGTAGGTGTGGAACGCCCAATGGGCGTCGGGCGAGAAGTCGTAATCGTGAGTGCCCGGCTGATTCTCCGGAGTCACCCGCTCGGGACTGCCGGTTCCGTCGAGGTTGACACGGTGGAGATACTTCTGCGTTGCGTTGTCGGGCGAGGCGTAGTAGTAGAAGAAGCCTCGAGCCTCGTCGATCTTGGCTCGCTCGATGATGTCGCTGTCGTCCGGGGTCAGAAGCGTTTCTTCCTTTCCGTCACGCGAACAGGCATAGGCATGCCGCCATCCGTCCTTCTCGCTGACCACGACGAACGCCTGGCCATCGCGAATCCATTCCAACCCGGCGTTCTTCGCGATGCTGGCGACAACCCACGCGGGATCCGATTCATGGAAGATCGTTCTGATCTCGCCCGTGTGTACATTGGCAAGGAGAAACTGGCGCTCGTTTCGGAATCGGCTCAACTTCTCCACGAGCAGTTCGTCCGAGCCCGCCCAACTGACCTGCCCGAGATAGAACCCTTCGGCCGGTTCAGGAAGGGAAAGCCAGCGAGTCTCCGCTGCTTTGCAGTCGACGACACCCACACGCAACGAGGGAATCGTTTCGCCGACTCGGGCAAAACGATCTTCTCGAAGCTCCGGATAGGAAGGATCGGTCGGGACCAGGACAAGTCGCTTCCGGACCTGCGAAGAATCCGACTGCACAAAGGCGATCCGCTTTCCGTCGGGGCTCCAAACCACATTGTTGATCGACAGCGATCGACCGGGCCCGTTTCGCGTCAGGGCGGTCGTCTGGTCGCTGTCGAGATCGCGGACGTGCAGATCGCCGTTCTGGAAATAGAACTTGCGATGCCCGTCGGGCGACACGTTGGCGGAACGGGCGTCGCTTCCGTTATCCCCCGATTTCATCTCGGTCCGTTTGCCGCTGGCCGCATCGTAACGCACCCGCACGCGATCCTTCGTTCCCGGAACGGACTCCATCGTCGTGTAGCCGGAACTGTCCGGAAGCCACTCGGCACGAAAACGCTTGGCCCGGAACTCGCCGCGTTCATAGATCCCGCGGATTCTCGCCTCCGCCGCGGCAAGACGGGAATCCTTCGACTCCAGCTCGGGCTTCTCGGCCGGCGTACGACTGCCGGTAAGGAGAAGCAGCAGCACGCCCCCAACGGCTCCCCAAAACCAGGCTCGCGACACGCGTGGCAACGAATGGAGGCAGGCGGCGGTATCGTATTGCATTGAGAATGACTCGTTCACGGAATGACTCGCTTTGCAGACGGAACGGTTCCACGTAGTGATATGGCCGACAACCAACAGTAAGCGGTGACCGTTTCGAATACAAGACGTGGGGCGAGATTCCGGGCCGGAGGGGAGGAGATTGGCGTTCCAGTTGCCTTGGAGTGCGTGCGACTCGTCGCCGCTTTCTTTTGACAGCGACGTCGAGACACGTAGAACGGTTCCCCGAGAAAGACACCTTCACGAAAAGAAGGCGATGACAAGTCATACGCACTCCAAGAACCTCGCGTTCCGCCCTGGCGACAACCGAAGGCGAAGCGGGTACACTGGCGGACGATACTTTCGAACGAAAGCCCGCAGACAAGCAGGAACCACCATGAGACTCCCATTACTTCTGGCGGCGTCCCTCGTGTTGTTCGTCTCAGCGCAAGCCGAAGCCATGACCCTGGCCTCGGAAGGCACGACCAAGGTGGTGATCGTCACCCCGTGCGAGCCTTCACCCTCGATCGCGAGAGCGGCCCGAGAACTGCAGACGTTCCTGCACGAGATCACGGGGGCCGAATTTCCGTGTGTGACGGAAGCGACGCCGCCGGCCGACGCCGAAATCATCCTCGCGGCGCCCGAGCGGATGAAGCGACTAGGTGTTGGCGTCGACCAGAAAGAGCTTGGCCCCGAGGGTTACGTGCTCCGCACTGTGGGCAAGCATCTTGTCATCGCCGGCAGCGACGTCCGCGGCGCGATGTATGGCGTGTATGGCCTGCTGCAGGATCACCTTGGCTGCCGCTGGTTTACGCCCGAGGTGAGCCGGATCCCCAAACGCCCGACCCTCGAACTGCCGGAATTGAACGAGACGATCATCCCGCCGCTCGCCTATCGCTGGCCGGCCGTCGTGGACTGCTTCGATCCCGACTGGTGTACCAGGAATCGAGTGAACGTAGGCCCCAAACTGACCGAGCAGCACGGCGGCAGCGTGAAGTTCTGCGGGTGGGCCCACACCTTCGCCAGTCTGGTGCCGACCGAGAAGTACTTCGACGAGCATCCCGAATACTTCGCCCTGGTCGATGGCAAGCGACTCCGCGAGCGAACCCAGTTGTGCTGCACCAACGAAGACGTGATCCGGATCGCAACCGAGACAGTCCGCCAGCGGATGAAGTCCACTCCCGACGCCACCTACTTCTCCGTCTCCCAGAACGACTGGGGCAACTACTGCCAGTGTCCGCGGTGCCAGGAACTGGCCGATCGCGAGGAGTCGCAGATGGGCCCGGTGCTGCAACTGGTGAACCGGGTGGCCGAGGCGGTGGCCGACGAGTTTCCCGACAAGCGGATCACCACCCTCGCCTACCAATGGAGCCGCAAGCCGCCCCAAACGTTGCGTCCCAGGCCCAATGTGACGATTCGGCTGTGCAGCATCGAATGCTGCTTCACCCACCCGCTGCCGAGTTGCGACTATCCCGCCAACGTCCAATTCTGCAAGGACCTGGAGGGCTGGTCGGCCATCTGCGACGACCTTTGGATCTGGAACTACACGACCAATTTCCGCAACTACTATCTGCCCCACCCGGTGCTCCGGGCCCTGGACGACGACATCCGGTTCTTCGTCGAACACAACGTGAAGGGCGTCTACGAACAGGACACGAAACTGACGCCCCACGGCGAAATGTCCGATCTGGGCGGCTACATCATGGCCCAGTTTCTCTGGAATCCCGAGTACGACGAAGACACGGCAATCAACGAATTCCTGGAGGCTGTCTACGAAGACGCGGCACCGCAACTTCGGGCTTACATCGATCTGTTGCACGACAAGGTCGAGACCGACAAGATTCACCTGCGCTGCTACGTCACGCCCGATCAGGCCAAGTTCCTGACCGACGAAGTCCTTGCCGTGGCCGATCATCTCTTCGATCTTGCCGAACAGGCCGTGGCCGATCGCCCCGACGTCCTTCGTCGGGTTCGCTTCGCCCGAATGCCGGTCGACTATGCCATCGTGGAACGGACGGCCCGGGGGAAGCTGCACCTAATGCAGGTGGACCATCCCACCTTCACGGTCACTCCCCTCTCCAATGTGAGTCGCTACGCGGAACGATTCATGGCCACCGCCCGCGAGGCCGGTGTGAAGACCATGAGCGAGCGGCGATTCACCCTCGATGAGTACGCGAAGACCCTCACCATGCTGCTGACTCGCCACCTGACGCCCCACGATCCCGTGAACGCCGAAGCACGCGAGCCGGGCCTTGTGGCCGACTACTACGAAGCCGACACCTGGCCCAAAGACCGGAAACTTGCCGGCCTGAAGCCCGTGGCCACGGCGATCGTGCCGCAGTTCGACCTCTCCGGCCGGAAGCGAGACCGGATGTTCGGCTTCGTCTTCCACGGGCTCTTCCACGCCCCGGCCGACGGCGTCTACAGCTTCCTCATGCGAGCTGAGTCAGGCAGTGAACTTCAGGTGGCAGGCGAAGTGGTCGTCGACCCCGGCCGCGTCAACTCGTCCACACCCATCCTCGGATCAGTAGCTCTCAAAAAGGGCTGGCACCCAATCCGGCTCCGCTTTCTCGAATATGGCTACAACGACGGCCTGACCCTGCGCTGGAGCGGCCCCGGCGTGAGCGACGGAGACATCACCCCCGAGATGTTATCCCATTTGCCGGAAGAGTGAGAAAGGAACATGGAGGAAAGGAAGATACGATAACGGTGTTTTCAAAGTATCTTCTTTTCACCCATCTTCTTTTCTCCTCATCCCTGATCCTGGAACCAAGCCAGTGATTCGAAAGCGCCGCTGTTGCTGAGACCTTCGTAGGTCTGCACGTACGCTCCGTAGAGTTGCTCGTAGCGATCGTGACGTGCCGAATCCGGTTCGATGCGGTCGGCCACGTGGACCATGGCGGCCGTGCCTTCTTCAATCGACTTGAAGACTCCTGCGCCCAGTCCGCCGAGCAGGGCGGCGCCCAGGCCGGTCGATTCGCTGACTCGCAATGTTTCGACGGGCCGACCGTAGACGTCGGCCTGGATCTGGTTCCACAGGGCCGATCGGGTGGCGCCTCCGCCGATCCGCAACGATTGAACGTCCAGCCCTGCCGCAGTCCACTGCTCCAAAATGTCGCGAATCTCCAGCACCACGCCTTCCATCACCGCCCGGGCCATTTCGGCCCGGCCGTGGGCAAAGGAAAGGCCGGCAAAGCAGGCCCGGGCGTTCGCGTTCCAGCGCGGCGTGGCGGCCGTGGCCAGGTACGGGAGATAGAGCAGGCCGCGGCTGCCGCAGGGGGCCTGGGCGGCCAGGGCATCAAGCTGCTGATAGGCGTCGGCGCCGCCGTGGGCCTCAATCTCCTTTTCATGCGTGCCGACCACGTCGCGGAACCAACGCAGTGAAGCCGCCGCGGCGTTGGAAAGGCCTTCCACCTCCCACATACCGGGCGCCACGTGGTGCGTGATCATCATCCCGCCAAAACCAGCCACGGGCTGTTCGGTCGCCAGGATGGCAAGGCCCGCCGTGCCGAGGGTGACCGTTGCCAACCCCGGCCGGACGGCGCCCATCCCCAAGACGCTGCAATTCTGATCCCCCGCCCCCAGGCAAATCGGCGTTCCCGGGGCAAACCCCGTCTTTTCGGAAACGGTCGGGCTGATCGTTCCCACTTGCGTGCCCGGTCGTGTGGGCTTGCCGAACATGGTCGGCTCCAGGCCGAGTCGATCCAGCAGCGGTCGATTCCAATCGGCTTGGCGAATGTCCCACACGCCGTAGAAGACGGCGCAGCACAGATCGGTGAAGAAATCGTCGGCGCCAAACGCTTTGAGGACAAGATCCTGGTTCTGCACGAATCGGGACGTCTTCTCCAGCAACTCCGGCTCGTGGTTCCGCATCCAGAGGAGCTTGGTAATAATCCACGTGGTTCCCAGCGGCAGCCCGCATTCGGTGTAGAACTGTTCGTCCGAGATGATCTGGCGGAGTTCTTCCACTTCCGCCGCCGTGCGCGCGTCCTGCCAGGAAAACATGGGTCGGACCGGTCTTCCGTCACCTGTCACGGGACACGCAACGGAACGTTGGGCCGAAAAGCCGATCGAGGCGATTCGCTGAGGATCAAGTCCCGACTGTTCGATGGCCGCGCGGCAGGCCTCCATGGTTTTCGCGATGAGGTGATCGGGATCCTGCTCGACCCAGCCCGGCCGCGGATAGTCGGCCCCGTAGTCGCAATAATGCCCGGCCACCGGGCTGCCCTGCAGATCGAAGATCATGCACCGGGCGCCGGTGGTCCCCACATCAACTCCCGCCAGATAGTCTGCCATGGCTCCCCCTCAGGACACGGGCATTTATTGGTTCCGATGCAGCCAATCCTCGTTGGCGTCCGCAAAGATGGCCCGGAGGGCCAACTTTGCTACGTCCACGGCCGTGGGATACGTTCATTGGCAATGCAGACTTCGATAGTTCGCGTTTCGCTTGTCGATCCCGTTCAGCGCGGCAACATCCCAATATCGCGAAGCGTGGGCAGAGCGTCGACGATCTCGGGCGCCGCTCGCGTGCCGATGCGATCGGCCCCGGCCAGAAGGAAGACCATGGCGTTCTGGGGTCGTGGGAACTTCACGCCCGCCACCTTGAGCCGCACCGAGGAGCCGCGGACGGCCTCGCGCATCACCAGGAACTGCTCCAAGCTCGGTCCCTCGAACTGGCCACTCGAAGTCTTGACGTACTCGACTCCCGCCTCGGCTACGAGCTTGCTGGCCGTGACGATCTCCTCGTCGCTCAGATAGCATACCTCCAGGATGCACTTGGTCACAGCCTGCCCCGCGGCCTGCTTGAAGAGCCGCAACTCTTCGGCAACCGCCTTGTGGTCGCCGCTCTTCAGGGCCCCGATGTTCATCACCATGTCGACCGTCGTGCAGCCCCGCTTCACGGCATCTTCCACCTCAAAAGCCTTGACCGAGGCCGGGGCGCCGCCGAAGGGGAAGGCGATCCCGGCGCCGATCTCCACGTCGTCCATGCCGGCCAGCTCGTCGCGAACCAGGGGCGACCAGTAGGCGCTGCTCGTGTAGAAGGCAGCGAACCCGTAACGGCGGGTAACGGCGCAACCTTCGCGAACCTCCGCTTCCGTGGTCTGCTTCGGCAGGATCGAGAAATCGAGCGTCTTGGCCAGCGTGCTCGCGTCAAGTTTCGTCAAATCAATCATCGATCAGTCTCCTCAATCCTAGCTAAATGACCTTGCACGATTCCAGGAGATCGTGTGCCACTGCTCGGCCGCACGCCGCAGAATCCATCAATCCTTGGAGACACGTGCTCCCGGCGTGTGGACAAGCAGTGCCCAGTGGGACGGCATTTCCAAAACTCACACAAGTTCATTCAGCAAACAACTCGACCAGGTTCTTGGCATGCACGCAGCCGTCGGAAACGTCCAGGCCGTCGACGGCGGAACGCAATTCCGCCTGCGTCCCTTCCGCGTCGCCCAGGCAACTGACCACCGCGTCGGCCATACTGAGATCTTCCCGCTCCGTGTAGAGATTCGTCGTGGCCACCACGTGCATCCCCGCGGCCTTGGCTGCCATAGCGCCGATGTGGGAATCTTCAAACACCACGCACTCGTCCGCATGCAACCCGCCCCGCTCCAGGCCGAGCAGGTAGATGGCCGGGTCGGGCTTCTTCTTCGGCACCACGTCGCCGGCCAACACGAACTTGAAGGGGATCCCGGCCAACAGTGTGCCGGTGATCGCCCGGGCCGCCCGCTCGTTTGACGTCGTGCAGACGCCAATCGTGAGCCCCAGCCCAACGGCCTCCTCCATGATCCGCCGCACGCCAGGCCGGAGAGGCAGGGCGCCGCTCTCAATCAATTCAATGAAGATGTCGGTCTTCCGCTTGTGAAGCCGCTGAATCAGGTCAGGCACCTCCTCCGGCTCAATCTCCACACCAAAACCCTTCGTGTTCAGGTAGTGGGTCATCCGCTCCTTGCCGCCGCCCACCTGGAGCAACTCGTGGTATTCCTCCACGCTCCACTCGAATTGGTAGCCGAACTCGGCAAAGGTCCGGTTGAAGGCCACGCGGTGCCCGTCACGCTCCGTGTCGACGATCACCCCGTCCTGGTCGAAGATGAATGCTTGGATTTGCGTCATGCCTGGTGTTTTGCGAAATGGAATGGGGTTGGTTCGACCATCGGCGGCAGGGATGCCACCGCTACGAGGTGGCTTTTCCTTCGCAGCCGAGGAGGTCCATCCAGTAGTTCACCCGGTCCATGACGCCCTGCTTGGTCGCAATGTCGATCTTGCCCGGGTTGTATTCGTTGCGGTGGGCGGTGATGTATTCGTAGGTCGAGTCGATCAGGGCGTATTTCAGGTCGGTGGAGACATTGAACTTCGCCCCACCCAGGGCCACCAGTCGCTTGACCACGTCGGGCTTCAGCCCCGTGCCGCCATGAACGATCAGCGGGGCCTTGATTTCATCCCCGTTGACGATTCGTTGGATATTCTCGAAGCGATCGAAGTCGATCTTGGGATTCTCCGTGCGATACACGCCGTGGGCCGTCCCAATGGCCGGGGCGAAAAGGTCGACGCCGCTCCGCTCGACGAACTCCAGCGACCGCGCCGGGTCGCACAGTTCCGCCTCGTTCTCCGCCACCCGCACCTGGTCTTCCACTCCGGATACGGTCCCCAACTCGCCCTCCACGGTCACGTCCCCAAGCCCGTGGCAGAAGTCGGCCACTTCGCGAGTGAGACGCACGTTCTCGTCGAAATCGAGCTTCGAACCGTCGAACATGACGTTCGTGTAGCCCAACTCGGCGCACTGCTTGCAGTACTCGGCGTCGTCGCAGTGGTCCAGGTGCAGGCAGACGGGCACCGCGGCCCGCTCGGCCAGGGCCCGATAGGCGCCCACGAGCACTTCCGGCCGGAGAAACTTGGTAGGAGTAACCGACGTCTGAACGATGACCGGCGTGCGCCGAGCCACGGCCGCGTCAACGACAGCCTCCATCTGAATGATGTTGGTCACATTGAACGCCCCGACGGCATATCCGCCCGCCGCAGCGTCGACCAGCATTTTCTTGGCAGAAACAACCGGCATGAAAACGATCCTTCTCGATTATTGTTGTGCGGGCATCGCCTCGGACAGAGCTGAAAGTCGACGCGAGGCGACCTCGATTCGTGGCACAGCAGACCAGAATTGTGGCCCTTTGGCGACTTAATTGCAACTCCTCGGCCGCCTATCAAGGAGAAAAGCCGGTTGACTCTTCAACCTTTTTCCAGAACGTCTTGTAGTCGTGCTTCTCGACGACAAGCTCGTGCAACTCGGGCCCCAATTGCGGGTCTTCCTTGCCCGCCCGGCGCACTCTCTCCGCCATCTCAGCCGTGTAGTCGTTGGAGTCACCCGAGAGATGATAGATACCATTGATATTAGGACAGGCCAGTATCACGAGCCCCCAGTAGCGGTGCTTGTGCCACGGATGGCCGTTGGCGTGATCGCATGGAGCACCAAGATCTCCCAGAATACGTTCCATGTCGCTGGGAACTGTACGGACGTGCGTGTGAACAGGGATTCCCAGAATTCGGTACTGCTCGATGTTTTCACTGTGATAGCAGTCCGCGCAATGCATGGAGAACCACGACCGGTCCACCGCCAGGAACCAGATCGCCGTCAGAGCGAAGACGCCTGCTCCAAGACGAAGCCATAGAACACGCCCGCGGCGCCGCCACCTGATCGCCCCCCAAAGCACCAGAAGGGCCAGGAGAATCCCCGCGGCCACGAGATAGCCGGCCGTCTGGGCCATCCCCAGGTACAGGGCAAGAACGAGCGTGGCCGTCAGGACTGATCCAAGGGTGAATTGCATGGAAACTGCAGCCTGCGAAGCCGGTGAGTGACAGGGACCTCATCCGCCATCAGTTTCCAATGGAACCTCGTTTTCTGCAAGCAAATCGTCATCGAGCGGGTTCCTCCAGGCAAACCGATACCCGGCCCCCCGGAACGCCAGCAGCGAGATGGAAATAACCAGGAAGAGCGATACCGTCAGGCCACACCAGAACGCGTAGGCCCGGGCGTCGCCCTTGTGGCAGTACGGCAGAAAGGCCCCGCCAGCCGCAACCGCGGTCAGACCGACCGCCAGGCGGCTTATTGGCTCGCCTGGTGAAAGAGCAGCCCAGATGGAAAGCAACGCTGACGCGATGAACAGCGTGGGCAAACCCACGAGCATAAGAACGTTTGAGATTGGAGACGTGCCAATCGTCTCGTTTGCTCGCATGACAGCCACAGTGTCGATACTCGCCCCAAAAGCAAGCAGGCAAGCGACAACCAGCGTAGTGAGAAGGATCGCACGGAGGGACATCTGAAACGGCTTGCTGCTTGGAATGTCATCCTGGCAGAATTGCTGTAATCGGCGTCCACCGGACCGGACGATCGCCAACGGAGCCACATAGATCGGCAGAAGGAGAACCGAGAACATATAACTTGCCCCCAGGCTTTCCATGACAGGCGCTCCTTGCGAGATCATGGCAATCGCCCACGTGGAAGCGGCCGCGAAATAGACGGGTATCAGACGACGCCCCCATTTGCCCGTTCGCAGAACGCCCCAGATGTACAGCAAGAACTGCTCCGCCAGAACCAAGGCGAAGAGGCAAGGGAAGGGGCGAGGCGTGAAATGAACAGCAATGTGCGCCACCAAGTGGCCGAGCACGACGTATTCCAGCCTTCTTCGTACGATTGCAGACATCACCCCACCGCTACTCCGCTCCAAGTGCCCGACGGATGGCGTCCTTCAGCACCTGCTCCGATTCCGGCACCACGTTCGAGGCACTCGGCTCGTAGCCGCCCTGCTGAAAGACTTCCTCGGTGCAAATGTAGCCGGTCGAGGCCAAACCGTAGCCGGCCACAGCCACGAACTCGTCGGGACGGGCTTGCTGGGCGAAACGTTGGTAGGCCACCATCGGTTCGCCCGGCAGGCAGAGAATCCTCGCCGGACCGAGCGTCAGGCAACTGACGTCGATCGGCTTGGCAAGCCGGGCGATGCAAGCCAGTGTGCTGGCCGCATTGATCCGGGCGTCCGGGGCGGCCAGGGGATCCTCCAGAATGGTTCGGGCCTTCTCCGGATTGCGATCGCCGTCGGTTCGGGCCACGAACTGCAGCGGCACGCTGCGCCAGGCGATCTTGCCCACCGGGGCAAACCGCGTGGACTCGGCCGAGGCCTTCATGCCGGCGAAAAGCCGCTCGGCCAGTTCCGCCCGAGCCTCGGGTGTGCCGTCGTTGTACTTGCCCGCCGTCACGTCGCCCGAACAGCCGGTGAAGTAGATCTGAAAAACGCCTTCCTCCTCCTGAAGCCGCTGTCGGGCGATGCCGGGAAAGTCGTAGCTGGCCCGGCCGTCGCGGTAGAAGCTCTGCGGATGCGTGGCGTAGTAGTGCATGCGGACAATCGGCTTCTCGCCCTGGGCGAGCGTGACCGTCTTGAGCCACGGGTCGATCGGCCCCTCGGGCATGGCCCGGAGTGCCGGGTCGGTGCAGGCGCTCCAGCGGGTCAGCAGCGTTCCGTCCTCGGTGATCACCCGGCGGATGGCCGCCACCCGATCGACCTTCGCCTGGCCCGTACCCACCGTATCGAAGGGCTGAAAACCATCGAGCGCCTTTTTCACCGCCACTGCAAGCCGATCGGTGATCTCTTCAAGCTGCTCCATGCTTCGGTAGGACGGCGGGTTCTTCTGCTGGTCCAGCAGCTCCTGGGCGCCCCCGTCATGGGGCGGCGACGTGTGTTGGTGGACGCACTGAATGGCCACGTTCTTCACATCCGTCCCCGCCGCGGCCGCCGCCTTCTGGCGAAACATGGCGTGGGTCGGCCCGAGCATGACACACCAGTCCACGGCACACAAAACGTACCTCTCGTCGCCAGCCTCCAGAATAATCCCCTTCGCCAGCAACGGATGCTCAACCGTGGCCAGCGGCTTCACGTAGAGCAGGCTGCCCAGCGGCGGAGTCACATCAGCCTGGAACGTGGCGACGCGATAATTGTCCCCAGCGGCGACAGGAACGGTTATTGTGAAAACGACTAGCAGAAGAAGCGATGTGCGGAACATGGCGGCCTCGGGAACGGAAATACAGAACACTAATCGACGCTAATCAACACTAATTTCTTCCGGGAACAGGAACGGTCACGGTTGGGGAAGGTCTGTGGAAGTGGTCTCTTGAGGCTGAAAAGCAAGGGACGGAAAGGCATGGTCCTTCCTGAATGTTCGCGTGAGGAAGGTGTGCCAAGCTCTCTTACCTTCAGCCTACAGTCTCCAGCCTACAGCCTTCTCCTCTGCTTGGCGGACGGCACGACGGAGCGTGCCTGCTACTTTTCTTGAAATTGGAATGCGTAGAGGTCGGCGTCTTTCATGACGAAGCGGAGACGAACCGGCTGGCCGGCGATGGACGACAGGTCGTCACCCTTCTTCCAGGAGACGATCCGGTCGATTTCGTTGCCGATCTGCTCGCGGCAGTCGGCCAGGGCGAAACCGGGCAGCAGCTTGCCGTCAAGGCCCTGGATCTCGACTCGAATGCTCCCCGGGGCAGAAGTGGCAAAATTGATCGAGAGGTGTTTGCCTGCGAAAACGATCGGTTTGGTGAGCAGCTCCCCGCCGGCATACTCGGCTCGGGCGGATGCCAGACCGTCCAGCCGCATCGAGTAGCGGCGCAGATGGGCCGTGGGCTGGGCGTAGTCCTGGTTCACATAGAGCGACATCTCGGTCGGGCCGGTCTGCACGATGTTCAAGGCAGGGTAGTTCGTTCGCGAGACCCAGTTGGTGGCCCCGATCCCCGGGCGGATGAATCCGCTGAGGAACGTCCGCTGGTAGACGCCACCGCCGCGAGTGGTCATCAACACGGCGTCTGACGTGTCCTTGAAATACTTCGGATTCACGTGGATGGCCTTGGCCTGCTCCTCCGTCAGCACCTGGCGGCCCGGCATGAAGCGGGCGGCCGTGGCCACGTAGATGTGGGGCGCCCGGAAGTAGGGATGGGTCTGGTTCGTGTAAAGGTGTTCGATCGGGGCGGGCTCGCCGCAGTGGTCGTATTGCATGAGAACCGGCTCGGACCAGTTGAGGAAGTCGTCGCTCGTCGTTCGGCAGATGCGGCGGATGCCGTTCTCGAACACGCGGAAGTAGCAGAGATACTTCTGCTCCGTGGCCGACCAGAAGGCGAGGTTCTGGGAGTCGAACATGTACTTGAAGGGGACCATGTCCTTGGTCAGCACGGCTATGTCCCGGAGTTTCTTCCAGTGAATGCCGTCCGGCGAGGCCCAGGCGATCAGTCCACTCTCCATCGTGCCGCCCACGGCCTTGAAACGCTGCTCGGCCGGGATGCCGGGACGGGTGTCGAGCACCGGACAGAAGTTGTGGGTGACCGGAGCGGCATGGGCGAGGATGATGTTCGTCTTCGGGTGGCCCGGCATGGGGAACAGGTCCAGTTGGGGCTTGGTCCAGTGAAGCCCGTCGGCCGATTCGGCCAGACAGTAGACCTCGCCCGGGTCGCCGTCGGCCCCGGCCGCGGGCCGCCCGCGGTAATAGGCCAGGAAACGATCGCCGTCCTTGATCACCGTGCAATAGCCGCAAAAGAGACCTTCCCAGGGCTGGTCGAAGGGAATCACAACGCCTTCGTCGCGAGGCCGGTTCAGAACGAGGCGGACGTCGTCAAGTTGGTCGATCAGAAAGTGGTCGACCAGAAGTTCCCGGCGGCTGCCGATGTCGATGGGCGCCGTGTCCTCGGCCCGGACCTGGGACGTCATGAGGGAGAGGGCGGCGGCCGTGGAAAGCAGCATGATTCGTGTGAGCATGGCGTGAACTCCAGGTGGCATAGTTCGATTTGCTGGACGGCCAGCCTATCGCAGGTGGGTGGTGGTTTCAACCGGTTTGGGCGGCCGCCCTGTTTCTGTCGGGGGGGAAGTGCAATAATACACGGTAGTCTCCAGCCCGGCTGCTGACATTTGCCAGCATCAAACATGCCCTGCCCCAGAGAAACCCACCAAAGGCAGCCGGGCTTTTGAGAACTCAGGCGTCCCCCCGCCGCCTCACCACACCTCGATACACGGAACACCTTCTCACACGGAAGAGGCTTCATGCTCAACGAAACCCTGAAGGATCACGTGGTTCGGCGGCTCCTGCCCCGCGTTCAAACTCCCGGCCAGTATCTGGGCGGTGAGCTGAACGCTATCCGGAAGGACCATGGGACAGTCCGGGGCAAGGTCTGCCTGGCCTTCCCCGACACCTATGCCATCGGAATGAGCAACCATGGGATGCAGGTGCTCTATGCGGCCATGAACCGCCGGACGGATTGGGCATGCGAACGAGCATACACCCCCTGGCCCGACATGGAAGCGTTGTTGCGAGACGAGGGATTGCCTCTCTATAGCCTGGAGACATTCACGCCGCTCGACCGGTTCGACGTGCTGGGATTCACGCTCCAGCACGATCTTTGTTACACAAACGTGCTGACGATGCTCGACCTGGGCAAGGTCCCGCTGGCCGCGGAAGAGCGCGACCTCACAATGCCGCTGGTCATCGCCGGGGGCCCGTGTGCGCAGAACCCCGAGCCCATGGCCCGGTTTATCGACGCGTTTATCGTAGGCGACGGGGAAGAGAGCCTGCCGCAGGTTTGCGATGCGTGGCTTGAATTGAAGAATTCAGGCCGCACACGCAGCGAGGCGATCGAGGAACTGGCAAAGCGGCTGCCCTTCGTCTACGTGCCACGCTGCTACCGGCCCCAATACGATCCGGAAGGTCGCGCCGGGGCGCCCCAGGCGCTCGGCGGCCTGACGAGCGAACCGATTCAGCCCTCGATCGTTCGCGACCTGGACATCATGCCGCTTCCGGTCAAACCCGTCGTTCCCAACATCGAATGCGTGCAGGACCGAATCGCCATCGAAATTATGCGGGGCTGTCCCGGCCGGTGCCGCTTCTGCCAGGCCACCACGATCAAGCGTCCCCTGCGATTTCGCCGCGTGGAGACGATCGTCGAGGCCGCCCTCCAGTCGTATCACAACACGGGCTACAACGAAATCTCCCTGCTCTCCCTGTCAACCAGCGACTACCCCCACTTCGAAGAGCTGATGCGAGCTCTTCAGGCGGAATTCCGCCCGCTCGGCGTGAGCATCGCCGTGCCGAGCCTGCGTGTGAACGAACAGCTTCGGGCCGTCGGCGAGTTGCTCAACACGGATCGCCATTCGGGCCTCACCCTCGCCCCAGAGGCCGCACGGGACGAAATGCGGGCCCAGATCGGCAAGCCCATCACCAACGACGACCTGCTGGCCGGCTGCCGGCGAGCCTTCGAGAACGGTTTCCAGCGGGTGAAGCTCTATTTCATGTGCGGGCTGCCGGGCGAGAAGCCGGCCGATCTGGACGGGATCATCGATCTGGCCGAAGACATCTCGCGTCTGGGCCGCTCGGTCCACGGGCGGATGGTGCAGGTGGTGGCCAACGTGTCGAACTTCGTGCCCAAGCCCCACACGCCCTACCAGTGGAACGCCATGCAAACGCGCGAGTATTTCCGCGAGGCGAGGGAACATCTCTACCAAAGAAAGCGGTTGCGAACCGTCTCGCTCAAGTGCCACGACATCGAAACGAGCCTGTTGGAAGGCGTCTTCTGCCGGGCGGACCGGCGGCTGGGCGCGGCCATTGAGGCCGCCTGGCGCGGCGGAGCCCGCTTCGACGCCTGGAGCGACCAGATTGACAAACGGCTGTGGTGGGACACGCTCCGCGAGCAACAGGTCGACGTGGACGCGATCATCCACCGCTCCTATCGAATGGATGAAACCCTGCCCTGGGACCCGATCACCATCCGCCAGGGGCGAGGCTACCTGGAAAAGGAGCAGGAGCGGGCGGCGGCGATGAAGTGTGAAGAGTGAAGTTTGAAGGGTGAAAGGAATCGTGGGTTTGAAATACCAGGTTTTGGCGGTCGATATTGACGGAACGCTCGTGAGTGACGAGGAGGAACTCACCGAGGCCACCCGGGCTGCGCTGGTCCGGGCGGGCGAGGCGGGAGTTCACGTGATCCTGGCGACGGGACGGCGCTATTCGCGAACCCTGCACCTGGTCGAACCCCTGGGAATCGAGGTGCCCCTGATCACGGCCAGCGGGGCCCTGGTCAAGTGCCCCCACACGCACCAGACGCTCCATTGCAACGTGTTTCCCGACGAAGTGATCCGCAGGATCGTGACCATTCTCGACGCTGAGGGTTACGACCCGATCCTCTGCGCCGACACCTACGATCAGGGGTTCGACTATTACATGGCCCGAGCCGAGGTCGAGAGCTCCGAGCTGGCCGAATATCTGCGTCTGAATCCTCACAACGGCCTCCTGTGGCCCGATCTGGTTGCCTGCCCGCCCCCCGGCGTGTTCAACGGCTTCGCCATGGGGACCCGGGAGCAGATGCTGGAGATTGACCGCGAGCTTCACGACCAATTGGACGGCAACCTCTCGACCCACGTGCTCCGCAGTCCGAGGTACACGGGGTTCATGTGCGAGTTTGCCGTCCGCGATGTCACCAAGTGGTCGGCCATTCGCCAGTTGGCCGCCGATTGGGACGTGCCGGACGAAGCCGTTTGCGCCGTCGGCGACGATGTGAACGACATCCCCATGATCCGCGGCGCCGGGTTGGGAATCGCCATGGGCAACGCCCTGCCGGCAGTAAAAGCCGTAGCCGACCGGATCGCCCCCAGCCAACAGGAAGACGGGTTGGTCCAGGTTGTGGAGTGGCTGCTGGAAGGATGACCCGTTGGTGTCCAGCCTTCAGGCTGTCTGTAATTCACCAAACCAAGCAGTGTCAGTCCCAAAGCACTCCCTCCCCAGCGCGTCTTGCGAGCGAGGGGGAAGATCGGGGAGGGGCTGATGAAAAGGCCGAAAAACGGGGAGTTTGGGTGACCTGCGATCCCCATGTTCTTGTGTGCCTTTGTTCCTGCATGTGCTAGAACCGTGCCCGCACACGGCAACAAAGAGTTACCACGAATGGTGAACGTACTGCTCCTGTGCCGCCGCGCTGCGCGGGCTTTCAGTTTGTCTTGCGATCGCCTTGCCCCCAGGCTCACGCCTGGGGCTAAAACCATATCGCACCGCTGCGCGGGCTACGATTGAGATCAAGCCCGCGCAGCGCGGCGAAACGTCTGTAGCCACGGTGCGTAAGCCCGTGGAATACGGTGTGTTGCGTTTCCCCCAAAGCCCGCGCAGCGTGGCGGCACGAATTGGGCGTAACAAGGAGAATCGCGCCCCGCTAAACGTTTTCATCACCGCAGGATCGGGGAGGGGGGCCGATGCGTTGTTCGTCGGCACCATCATACATCAAGGGCTTCTCGGCTTTCCGAAGCACGCTGAAGCGTGAACTCCAACGGCCTCCCGCAAGATCTGATCTTGCCCCCGCTCCCGGACTTCTGTATGAGGCACACACGCCGGGATGCGTCCTTCCTCCCCTCTCGGGGTAGACCGTCCCAAATGAGAAGAATCGGGGTATGGGAAGATGGGTCGGACCAAGTCCAAGGAAACGGTCGTCAATCGCTTCGTCGACATGTGGGCCTTTGTCGGAATGCACCCCACGAACGTGGAACTGCTCCAGCGTCTGCGCAGCGCCGACGATCGCCAGTTCGGCGCGAACATGGACGTGTGCGGCGACATCTCCCAGCAGAACTCCAAGACGGGCCAGTGGGAAGAGAACCACCTGATCGGCCTTCGCTCCGACATCTGGGAGCCCGACGAGGAAAAACTCCAGAGAACCTTGAACTCCCTCAAAGAGGAGCGACGGGATCAGTTGCGTCGGGAAATCAAGCGTTCGGGACGACTCGACAAGAAGCAGTCGTTCAAGCTGGGCCGGCAGATGAACCGCGACCCGTTGATGCGGATGCGGCCCTCCGACCTCAGCCATCGCCGGCTGGTCATGAAGATGTTCCGCTCCACGGGCGAGCGGATCCGCTGGGCAGGCACCATCGAGGAGATCACGACCCACGAGGTTCACAACTCGATCGGGTGCGGCCGCCCTGCCCTGTCGCTGGCCGTGCTGCTGCCCGGCTACGAGTTCGTTGTCTCGATCCAGCAGAATCATCGGCTGCTGCGAGTTCCAGCAACCTTCACGTTCTCCTTCTTCGACGAAGACGACAATCGGATCCGCTACGTGGCCATCAAGCGGAAGTGGGTCTCGGCAGGCGCCGACTTCGACATCGAATCGGGAGGCCGCAAGATCGGACTGATCGACGGCCGGCTATTCGGCTTCGGCTACAACGCCCAGATCCGCATTGACGATCCCCTGCTAGCCGACAACCGCCGGTTCCTCGACGTGATCACCCTCTTCACGGCCACGGTGGGCTACCATCGCCGCATGCGCAAGAGCGTGAAGCGGCGAGTTCGAGCGGCACTGGCCGGGGCGTCGTTCCAGCACGTGGTGGAAGACGAGGAGTTCTGGCTGCTGAAGAACCCGCGACGCCGGGCGGCCTGACGTGGAGGGGTAACTTGGGCTAATCTTGTAGGTGGGTGGTGGCATGAAAGGGTGGATCTGCTTTCTGGCAATGGTCCCTCTGGCCGCGGGCTGTGGGACATCCCGTTGGGCCATGGATGATCCGGACTACGCGGCCAAGTATTCGAAGCCCTATGAGGGCGACAAGATTCCGCGAATGGCCAAGCAGGCGGTGGATGCGAGGCATGTGGGAGGCAAGAGTGGACTCTATCTTGGGGCGGCCGGACAGTCGGCCCCGTTCACGGCGGGAGCGGAGATCGGCGGATTTGGCTATTCGTCTCCCTGTTTCTCGGGACACTTGGGTCTCACCAGCATACTGGGAACGGGAGTGGAGAACTACTTCGTCGGCGTTGATACGGGCGTCCGAGCCCAGATGCCCACTCGAATCTCGCCGTTTGTTGGCGTCGGCACTACTCTAGGCTATGCAGTCTTCGAGGAAGACTGGGGCGACGACGGCTATGACAACGACGGAGACGGCGATATTGATGAATTTGGAGAGCACGACTTCGACCGCGCGTTTCTGGGCGCCGTCTATCCGGAGACGGGTGTCCACTTCTGGCTGAACGGCCGAGCCCGCCTGACTGCCTCCGGACGCTACATGGTGACCACGGACGGACGCGACACCGACTTCTGGTACTACGGGCTGACGCTGGCGATCCTGAGCGGCGACTGATGCCGACGGCAAATCGGCCGTGGTTGCGGGCGCCCAGGGGGGGCCGTAGAATAACGGACGCAAGGCGAGTGGCGTTTCTTAGAGCCAATCCCGCAGCTTCTGCCGATGCGGTTGTCTCCCGCTCAAAGGAAGGTTTTGCGGTAGGTTCTCTGTCGGCATCCCTCGGCCGACCTCCTCCCTCCCCAACCCCGGTGGTGCTTGTATGCCCCCTGAAAACGAGACGATCCGCCAGTTGCGTCAGGCCGTGGAGGTCTCGCCGGAGAATGTTCCTCTGCGGCTACACCTGGCGGCGACCCTCGCTTCCAGCGGTTACCTGGAGGAGGCCGTAACCGAGTATCGGGCGGCCCTGGAAGTCCAACCCAGAAACGTAACCACCCTCGCCGGTCTCGCTCGCGTCTACTACCGCCTCGGCAAGAACTCCCAGGCCCTGGTGATCCTGGAAGACCTCGCACGCCGCGATCAGGCCACCGCGGAGAACCACGTGCTCTATGCCCGGCTGTTGTTGATCGAGGGCGACGTGCCATCGGCCGTGACCCAGTACAAGCGGGGTGTGGAACTCGATCCGGCAGCGGGCGACGAGGAATTCGCCGCCCAACTCGGCATCAGCGACGACGAGGAGGAGGAAGACCCCTTCGACGAGCGGGAGGTCGTGGACGGGCGGATTCGCGAGGGAGCCTTTGAATCGGGCGGGATCAAGTGGGACAAGGAAATCGAACGCCCCAAGATCCGCTTCGACGACGTGGGCGGCATGGAATCGCTCAAAGACGACATCCGCATGAAAATCATCTTCCCCATGCAGCAGCCGGAGCTCTTTGCCGCCTACGGCAAGACGGCGGGCGGCGGGATCATGATGTACGGACCGCCGGGCTGCGGCAAGACCTACTTCGCCCGAGCTACAGCCGGCGAGATCGACGCGGCCTTCATCTCCGTCGGAATCAACGACGTGCTGGAAATGTGGCTGGGCAACAGCGAGCGGAACCTGCACGGCCTGTTCGAACTGGCCAGGCACAACACGCCCTGCGTCCTGTTCTTCGACGAGGTCGACGCTCTCGGCGGACGCCGCTCCGACATGAGCGGCGGAAGCTCCCGCCAGGTAATCAACCAGTTCCTGGCCGAACTGGACGGAGTCGAGTATTCCAACGAAGGCGTGCTTGTGCTCGCCGCCACGAACGCGCCCTGGCACGTAGACGCGGCTTTCCGCCGTCCGGGCCGGTTCGACGAAGTGCTCTTCGTCCCGCCTCCCGACACCGAAGCCCGCGAGGCGATCCTCAAGATCCACAGCCGGGGCAAGCCGATCGAGTCGATCGACTTCGCCAAAGTGGCGAAGAAGGCCCACCGGTTCTCGGGCGCCGACCTCAAGGCCGTGGTGGACGTGGCGGTCGAAAACAAGCTCCGCGAGTCGCTCAAGCACGGCAAGCCCCTGCCACTGGCGACCAAGGACCTGGTGACGGCGACCAAGGGGCTCCGTCCCACCACGCAAGAGTGGTTCGCCACAGCCCGGAACTATGCCTTGTATTCCAATCAGGGCGGCATTTACGACGAAGTGCTCAAATACCTGGACATGAAATGAATCCGCGGATCGCACGAGCCCAGTTGCTGCTCTCCCAACGCCGGGCGGACATGGCCGAAAAGGAACTTGGCCAGGCCCTTGCCGAGGAGCCGAACGATCCCCTGGCTCACGCCCTGATGGCGCTCGCCCTGACGGAAAGGGAGCGATGGGACCGGGCAACCAACCACGCCCGACAGGCAATCCTGGCTGCGCCGGACGTGGCCTTCCCCCATTACAGCATGGCCATCGTCTGCGCCCGACGACACCAGTTCAAGGAAGCGACCGAAGCCATCCAAACCGCCATCGGCCTGGAACCGCTCGATCCCGATTACCACGAACTGCTCGGGAAGATCCACGCCTCCAAACACGAGTGGAAGGAAGCCCTCGAGTGCGCCAAGCAGGCCCTGGCCTGCGATCCCGAGCACCTCGACGCCCGAAACCTCAAGACCCTCGCGCTCCGCAACCTGGGCCAAAGCGACGAGGCCCAGACGGAGATGCTGGCCACGCTGGCCGAGGATCCGGATAATGCCTGGACCCACGCGAACCTGGGCTGGCAGTACCTGGAAAAGAAAGATACGAAGCAGGCCATGCACCATTTCCGCGAGGCCCTGCGAATCGAGCCAGAACTGGAATGGGCCAGGATCGGCGTCGTGGAAACGCTCAAGTCGCGGAATTTCATCTATCGCATGTTCTTCCGCTACTTCATGTTCATGGGACGCTTGACCCAGTCGGGGCAATGGAAGGTGATCCTGGGGCTGTGGCTCCTCTACATCGTCCTGCACCAGGTGGCCAACAGTGTTCCGGCCCTCGCCCCCTGGGTAATGCCCCTGTTGGTCGCCTACGTGCTCTTCGTCCTGGGAACGTGGCTCGCCGGGCCGCTGGCGGATCTATCACTGCGACTTCACCCCTTCGGCAAACTGGCCCTGTCTCGCAAGGAACGGAGAGCCTCCAACTGGATCGGCGGCTGCCTGCTGGCGACCATCGTCAGTGCCGCCGTTGGGATCGCGATCGGCAACGCGGGCTTCGCCTACCTGACCGGCTTCTTCTTCCTCATGCTCCTGCCGCTGGCGGCCACCCTCAAGGCCCCGTGGCCCCAGCCGCAAAAGGCCCTGCTGGTCTACACCGGCGTAACGACGCTGCTCGGGATCGGGTTCGTCGCGGGTGGGTTCATGGGCGGCCACGAAGCCCCGGAACTCCCCGGCCCCATCCTCTTCGGCTTGGACAACTTCCCCCTGGCCGCCATCCTCTCGCTGATCGCCGGAAACGTGCTCATGTCGTTGGGGTGGACGAAGTAAGAAGAAGGACGAAGTCAACAGCCCGGCTATCCCGATTCAGCCCGGCTGCTACCGTCAATTCTCGAAGAAGCGTTGCAGTGACAAAAACCGCGTGATCTGCAGCCGGGCTTTTCAGGTCAGCGGTAATGGAAGACAAGAGCCGGGCTACCTCCGCTTCAGCCCGGCTGCTACCGTCAATTCTCGAGGAAGCGTTGCAGCGACGTGAACCGCGTGATCCGCAGCCGGGCTTTTCGGGTCGGTGGTGGTTGAGGAGAAGAGCCGGGCTACCTCCGGGGCCTCAGCGCTCAGGCTCCCGGATGTGAGGTGGCCAATTCAAGAGCCCGGCTATCCTGGTTCAGCCGGGCCATTCCTCATTTCCCCTAAAGCGTTCCCTTCGTGCTCGGCACACCGGTCATCCGATCATCCTTGCCGGTAGCCATGCGCAGCGCGCGGGCAGTGGCTTTGAAGATGCCCTCGGCAATGTGGTGGCTGTTGCGGCCGTAGTGGACTTGGATGTGCAGGTTGCACAGGGCGTTGGCCGAAAAGGCCTGCCAGAAATCGTAGACCAGTTCGCTGTCGAACTCGCCGATCTTGGGCGAGGGGAAGTCGGCATTGAAGACGAACCAGGCCCGGCCGCCCAGGTCGATCGCCGTCGTGGCGAGCGTCTCTTCCATGGGCAGCGTGAAGTGCCCGTAGCGGCGGATCCCGGCCTTGTCGCCCAGGGCCTCCCGAACGGCCTGGCCCAAGCAGATGCCCGTGTCTTCCACCGTGTGGTGGAAGTCCACCTGCACGTCGCCGTCCACCCGAACTGACAGGTCCAGCGCTCCGTGCTTGGCCAGCAACTGGAGCATGTGGTCGAAGAACCCCACGCCGGTCGCCACGTCGCCGCGGCCCGAGCCGTCGAGATTCACTTCCAGGGCGATGTCGGTCTCGGCCGTCTTTCGTTCGATTCGTGCGGTTCGCATAGCAGGAGTTGTCAGGGTTCGGGGTTCAGAGTTCAGCGACTAGCCCGGCTGCTCGAATTATCTGGAAGCAGCGACGCATTCACTCAAGAGAGTTGCCATTGGCAGCCGGGCTCTTGGAATCGTGTCAGCCCGGCAGCAAACTCCAGCTACTCAAGAACGACGATTGCCGCATACAGCGCATAACAAACGTATTCGTCGTTCTGATTTCCTCATTCGTCATTGTTCATCATTCGGTCCAGCAACGTCAGCACGGCATCAATCTGCCCGTCCGTCCCAACGCTAATGCGCAGGCCGTCGCTCCAGCGGGGATAGTTCATGTATCGGACAAGGAAACCGTGCTGTTTGAGTCCTTCATAGAGTGGTTGTAGGGGCTGTTCCGGATGGGTGTTCCAGGTGAAGTTTGCCTGCGACTCGACCGTTACAAACCCTAGCCGCCGCATCCCCTCGGCAAGGCGTTGTCGTGAGGCGAGAATCTTATTGCGGTTCTCGGCCAGCCAGGCCTGGTCGCGGATGGCGGCCGCGGCGCCGGCGATCGAGAGGGCGTCGCAGTTGTAGGAATCCTTCACCTTGACGAGTTGCTCGATGATGTGGGGTTGGCCCACCACGTAGCCGAAACGCAGTCCGGCCAGGGCGTAGGACTTGCTCATCGTTCGCGAAACCAGGATCTTCTCCTCCTGGGCGACGAGACTCATGCAGTTGGTTTCGGCGAAGTCGGCGTAGGCCTCGTCCACGAGCAGCGGACACGGTAACTGCCGGGCGATTTCCAGAATGCGTTCCGGTGGGAGCACCGTTCCCGAGGGGCTGTTGGGATTGGGCAGAAAGACCAGACGCAGGTCGTCCGCCCCTGCCGCGAAATCGTCGCCAAGCGTCCAGTCCTTTTGAAACAGGACCTCCTCGCTCCGGGCGCCCTGAATCTGGGCCAGCGTCTTGTAGAGCACGTAGCTCGGATAAGGCAGCCGGAGAAGCTGCCCGTTGCCCACGAAGGCACGGGTAACAATGGTCAGGATGTCGTCGCTGCCATTGCCGCAGAGGATCCAGTCGGGCTCAACGCCCAGCACCTCGGCGGCCGCTTCGCGAAAGGGCTGACCCATCGCGTCCGGATAGCGAGACAACCCGTGATCGAGAACGTCGCGGATTGCCTCGGCCACGGCAGGGGAGGCGGGATAGGGATTCTCGTTCGTGTTGAGCTTGACGATCTTGCCCTGCCGCGGCTGCTCGCCCGGGACGTAGCCCTTCATAACCTCGACTTCAGGACGGAAGAAGGAGGATTGAGCGGTGAGCGGTGAGCTATGAGCTTTGAGCTGTGGGTTTTGGTCGCTGGGCATGGGGTTCTATCAGGCTTGTTTTTGGCAAAATGTCTGGCCGAAGGCCTGGTCCACCGTAGCCTGGGGCATCGCCCCAGAAAATGAGGTGTCCCGAGTCGGCTACAACAGGGCCGTTTACGGTCCTTTTCCGCCGCAGGCGGTCCTAGGCCCGTGCTTTAGCACGGGTCCGTAGGGCACGACACCGCTCCCTCTCGTCCCAGCCGCAGCCTCCGGCTGCGGCTGGGACGAGAGGGACGGCGCGAGGCAGGCCAAGCGACCCGCCGTAAACGACGGGCCTAAGACCGCCAGGGGCGGACAACGACCATAAATGGCCGTCAATTGAACGCAAATACTGTCGTCGGTTGCCCTAACCTTCTCCCGACCCATCCGGCAATCGGATCTCAACACTCTCGCGGTGGGCGGTGAGGCCTTCTTTGGTGGCCAGGGCTCGCACGGCCGGGGCAAGCCGCTGCATGCCCTCGCGATCGAAGTGGATCACGCTCCCCGGTCGGAGGAAATCGTTGGCCGACAGGCCGCTGGCAAAACGGGCCGTGCCGCTGGTGGGCAGCACGTGCGACGGACCGGCCGCGTAATCGCCCAGGGCAACCGGGGTGTAGTTGCCCAGGAAGATCGCGCCGGCATGGCGGAGCTTTCCAAGCAACTCCTCGGCGTTCTCCGTCGCCACGTGGAGGTGCTCCGGGGCAATCTCGTCGGCAAGCCGGCAGGCCTCGTCGGCATCCCGGGCAAGGATCACGGCGCCAAAATCCTCCAGGCTCTGGCGGGCCAGGTCGCCCCGCTCCACCTGGTCCAACTGGCGGGCAACTTCGGCAACTGCCTCGCGCAGCACGTCCTCGTCCCAACCGATCAAGACACTGGCCCCGGGGGCATGTTCGGCCTGGGCCATCAAATCGTAGGCCGTGTAGTCGGCGCGGGTGGAACCGTCGACGATCACCACCACTTCGCTCGGGCCGGCGATCGAGTCGATGTCGACCTCGCCGTAGACGTGCTTCTTCGCCAAGGCCACGAACAGGTTGCCGGGCCCCACGATCTTGTCGACCCGGGGCAGGCCCTCCACCCCATAGGCCAGGGCCGCCACGGCCTGGGCCCCGCCAAGCCGATAAACCTCGGTGATTCCCAACTCATGGCAGGTGGCCAGCATGTCGGTGTTGTAGGCCCCGAAGGGGGTGGGAGGAGCGACAACCGCCAGTTCCTTGACCCCCGCCACCTGGGCCGGGACGGCCGTCATCAAAACGGTGGAAGGATAGGCAGCCGCACCGCCGGGCACGCAAATCCCAACCCGATCCAGCGGCAGGTACCGCTCGACCAGGTACCCGCCGAACCGCACCACGCGGACATCCTTGTGGAGGATTGCCCGCTGAAACTCGACAATGTTGTCGCGGACCCGGCGGACGGCGCTCAGGAACTCGGGCTCCGCCTTTGAGTGTGCCTCAGCCAGGTCGGCCGCCGGCACGCGGATCGTCTCGGCGGTCAGTTCGGCCCGGTCGATTCGAGCGGAATAGTCGAGAACGGCCGGCAGCCCCTTTTCTTCCACTTCGCGGCAGATCTTCCGGACCACTTCGACGGGCGAGAGGGGCTCGCCAAAAATCTCCATGGTCCGCTTTCGGCCCTCCTGGCTGACAATGTCGCCTCGCGGGCTGAGTTTCTCCCGCAGTCGGGCCATTTCCACGCGAATGTCGTCGCGGCGGCTGTCGATCCAGGTGATGTTCAGTTCCGACGGCATGAAATCGCTCCGGGACTCTCAGTCCTCGTGGGAATCGGCTGCAAACCCTCTATTGTGGCCACTTTAGGCGTCCAGCGGAAGCCCCGGGCACCCTCTCTGCACTTCGACATTCTGCGGTTCCTTGTTCGATATTCTGCGGTTCAATCCTCCTTGGATACTTGCCAAGATTGACACGCCATTCCCCCCGCCCTACACTGGTCATACAAGCATATCAGCTACCCCCGACTGGAGCCGACGTCTGCCGTGCCTACCCACCAGGAAATCCCCGTTGCTCGGCGAGAGACGATGGTGGAAGCCATCGCCCACGCCCTGATTCACTTCATCGCGGAGAACGGGCTTCGCGCCGGAGACCAATTGCCCTCGGAACGCAACCTGGTCGCGATGACGGGGGCCAGCCGGCTCCCTTTGCGCGAGGCCCTGGCCCTTCTGAGAGGGCTGGGGATCATTGAGTCCCACCAGGGCAAGGGCGCCTTCGTCCGCCAACTGGACCCGGCCTCGCTCTTCGGAATGCTCTCGCCGCTCCTGAAGATCCAGCCGGGGATCGATGTCCGCCACCTCTCCGAGGCAAGGCTTTCGCTGGAAACGAGCATTGCCGAACTGGCCGCCGAGCACCGCACGGACGAGCACGTCCGCCTGCTGGACAACGCCCTGGCCGGCATGCGATCCTCCGTGAAAGATCGAGCCGCCTTCATGCAGCACGACACGAATTTCCATCGCGAGTTGGCCCGCGCGGCCTGCAACCCGGTGTTTGTCGTCTTCATGGCGTCGATTATCGACCTGCTCGTGGAAATGCAGACCTTCTACCGCGATCGCGTTGCCTTCCGAAACCTGGCGGTGCGTGAGCACGAAGCGATTTTGGACGCAATCCGCAACCACGACGGCGCGGCGGCAAAGCAGGCCGTCGAGAAGCACCTGCGCAACGCCATGCAACGCCTTTGACGCCCGGTTCCTCCGAGTGACCACCAAGGAGATCGTCACATGTTCAGCGGAAATCATAACAGGGTCGTCGGACACGTCGCCATTCTCACCTTGGCCTTCCTGGCGATGGCGTCGATGGTAACAGGAGAGCCCAAGGCCCCTTCGACTGGCGCGACCACGACTTCCGCGCCGCGTCCGTATCCTTGGGGCCTCGATCCCGGCGCCCCGACGCCAACGGAGCCGGCCACGCGAACACTCAGCCCGGAAGAAGCGGACGACGTGCTCGTTCGCGACTGGCTCTTCCAGGCCGACAATCGCCCGACGGAGATGCGCATCGCCCAGGAAATTGAATGGACCCGCGCGCTGGCGGCCAGAATCGCCAAAGCTCCGCAAGCCCCAAATTTGTCCGCTCTCCTGGCCCGGCTCGACGCACTCGACAGCCAGTGCCGGAAGCAACTCCCGGCCAAACGCCAGAACATGCCGATTCCCCAGGCCCTGCTGGCACGGTGGACCATGGACGGCGTCGAAGGACAGCCCCTGGAGGCAACCGGCCCTGCCGGGGCGCCGGGGAAGCTGACCGGCGCGGACAAGAGGCACGCCGGCATGTTCGGCGAAGCCCTGGTTCTCGACGGCAACGGCTACGTGGACGTGGGCCAGGCCGCGCTCCACATGGCCAAGAAACCGTACACGATCAGCGCCTGGATCAAGACCGCCTCGGGCGCGGCCGACATCGTCGGCAACGGCACGACGACCGGCTGCGTTCTGCTGATGGTCTATCGCAACGTCCTTCGCGGACATCATTGGACCGGCACAAACCTCAACGTGCTGGACGGTAAGACTCGGATCAACGACGGTCGTTGGCATCACGTGGCCCAGGTCGTCGACGGCAAGCATATTCGCTTGTATGTGGACGGCCGCCTGGACGCCGAGCAGCCCTTCAAAGGAGACCTCGTCTCCGCCGATCTGCCGCTGACCATCGGACGCCGCAACGCGGCGCGCCTGCAAGAATCGTTCGCCGGCGTCCTCGACGAAATCTGCCTGTTCGACCGTGCCCTGCCGCCGGACGAAATCAACGGCATGGCCGAATCCGCAGGCCATGTCGATCCCGAGGTGCAGAAACTCTACCTGGAAGTGAGACGCCTCAAGCGGCAGATCGCCCTGGCCAACCCGGTGCTCGACTTCGACTCGGTCATGTTCATCGACCAGCCCTACCCGGCCGGGCGAGAGTGGCCCCACGAGGCAAGGCACCGCAACGGCATCATGGCCGTCGGCGGCGGACGACTGCTCGTTCTCGAAGGCCTGCATCCTGGAGGTCAACTGCGGAAACTGGCGCCCACGTCGGACCAGGGCCCTTCGGCCTTCTGGCGTCCCGACCTTTCCTTCGACGCACGCCGCGCCCTGTTCTGCATGAAGCCGGCGGGCGACAAATCCCTGCACCTTTACGAGGTGGCCCTCGACGGCTCCAAGATGCGGCAATTGACCGCGAGCGAGTATGACGATCTGGATCCCGTCTACTTGCCCGACGGCAAGATCCTGTTTTCCACGTCCCGGGCCAACACCTACGTGCGGTGCATGCCCTACACGTACTGCTACGTCCTGGCCCGATGCGACGCCGACGGGCGCAACATCTACATCGTCAGCCAGGGCAACGAGCCCGACTACACCCCTGCCCTGCTCAACGACGGCCGCGTGGTCTACACCCGTTGGGAATACACCGATAAGGCCCTGTGGCGGATTCAAAGCCTGTGGACGATCAACCCCGACGGCACCAACGGCTTCGTCTTCTGGGGCAATCAGAGCGTTTGGCCCGACCTGCTCGTCGAGGCACGCCCCATTCCCGGCAGCAAGCGCGTGATGTTCACCGGAGCGGCCCACCACGACTGGTTCGCCGGCTCGATCGGCATCGTGGAACCGGCTCAGGGACTCGATTTCCCGCACGGCTTGAGCAAGGTCACGGCCGACGTTCCCTGGCCCGAGTGCGGCCCGCCGCCGGTCGATCCGATCGAGAGTTCGGACTACCACGCCAGCGGCGTCTTCACCGCCTACAAGAGCCCCTGGCCGCTTTCCGAAACCGACTTCCTCGTTTCCGCTCGGACCGGCCCCGTACCCTCCCCGCGAAACAAGAACGGATTGGGCCATTTCAAGCTCTACCTGATGGATGTGTTCGGCAATCGCGAGTTGATCTACGAGGGTGAGCACAACATCATGCACGCGATCCCCGTTCGACCCCGCTCCGCCCCCGTGGTTCCCGACCGCGTCGCCTGGCCCAAACCAGGCGTCACGGGCGAGCCGGTTGCCGAGGGCGTGTTCTACAGCGCCGACATCTACCAAAACGCTCCGCTCGCATTGCGGGGCAAAGCCAAGTACTTGCGGGTCATCCAGATGGACAGCCGCACCTACTCAAGCTGGGAGCGCGACCCGATGCCCCACCAGCATGCGGGACCGACGATCTCCCTGGTCCAGGCCGACGGAGTCAAACGCATCCTGGGCACCGTGCCGATCGCCGAGGACGGTTCCGTCCAGTTTCAGGCCCCTCCGGGCAAGGCACTCCATTTCCAGCTTCTCGACGAAAACCACAAGGCCCTGCAGACCATGCGTTCCTTCACGGGCGTCATGCCCGGCGAACGGCGAGGCTGCGTGGGCTGCCACGAAATGCACAGCACAACCCCGATCAACGCCTACGGGACATCGCTCGGCCGAGCGCCTGCCAGGCTCGATCCACCTACCTGGGGCGTCGAGACGACCATCGGCTACGAGCGAATGGTTCAGCCCATCCTCGAACGCCATTGCGCCAAATGCCACAGCGGCGACCATGCAGCACGGGCGAAATTCGACGTGACACTTCGCCCCGGCCAGGGCATCTTCAAGGAACCCTACGTGACGCTCGTGGGTGGTTTGCGTTACCACGGCAACCGAAGCACCCAGCCGGAAGGAACGATCGCCGGCGTGCTGCCCGTGGAGGAGTATCCAAGAGCCGGCACTCCCGAAACGGTCCAGACCATCCCGCCCATGCGCTACCTGTCGTACGGCAGCCGCTTGATCAACCACTACGCCACGCCCGAACACTACGACGTCGAAGTCCCGGATGACGAATTGCAGGTGCTCATGGCCTGGATCGATCTGGCCTGTCCCTACCGGGGCGACGAAGAAGTGCGAGAGATGGCCGATCCCGACTTCCCCGGTATCGACGACCTGCCCGTCCGCCCTCGTCTTCGCACGGCCCCCGCGATCGATCGCTTCCGCCTCCGCCAGGACACGCTCCCCCGCCCCGAGGCCTCGACCGGGCTGGAACGAGAATAGTCGGACAGCGCCACTTCGGCTCGCTGAAGCACACATAAGCTACCTGAGAACGTCCGTTTCACGGGTGGCACGTCCCAGAGCGAAGCGATGGGCGTGGTGATTGACCCTCCACACCCACGACACCGTGCCTATGAGCGGTCTGTCCTCAACTTGCTCGTTCGTCGTAACGACCGCAGCTCAAATGCCAGCCAAAGGGCGCCTAGAATTGACGAACCAAGGTCAGCCGTGGGCATGGCAGCCCACACCCCGTTCAGTCCGAAGAAGCGGGGCAGGATGAGTACGGCGGGGATCAGCAGGAGCACCTGCCGGGACAGACTCAGAAGCATGGCATGCTTCGGTTTGCCGACCGCCTGGAAGTAGCTGGCGCTGACGATTTGAAAGCCTATCACCGGTAGCGCCATCAATGAAATGCGGATCGCATGGGTTCCAAGATCGAGAAGGGCCTGGTCTTCCCGGTTGAAGAGGTGAACGACCTGGGAGGGGAAGAGCATCACGACCAGGAAGCCCATCACGGCGATTCCGGTCGCCATCAAGATTGCCGCCAGGAGCGTCTTCTTCACACGTTCAAACTGCGAAGCACCGTAGTTGTAGCCAATGATTGGCTGTGCTCCCTGATTGATGCCGAAGACAGGCATGGCGATGAACATGGCCACGGCATAGATGATTCCCATAACGGAGATCGCCAGATTGCCTCCGTAGGTGTGCAGTTGGTGATTGAGGATGGCGTTCAGCACACTGGCGGCAATCTGCATGGCGAACGGCGCCGAGCCGATTGCCAGGATCGCCATACAGACGGACCATTTAAGTCGCAAGTTCCTCAGTCGAATTCTGAGCAGGCTCCTGCCGGTCAGAAAATAGCTCAGTACCCAGGTGGCCGAAACCGACTGAGCCAGCACGGTTGCTGCGGCCGCCCCCCGCATTCCCCAACCGAAGCGGAACAGAAAGATCGGATCGAGAATCGTATTCAGCACAGCCCCGATCAGCATCGTGACCATGGCGATCCGCGGATTGCCTTCGCCGCGAATGACGGCATTCAACCCGAATCCAACCGCCTGGAAGACGGATCCCAGCACGATGATCTGCAAGTAGTCCCGAGCGTAAGGCAAGATGGCGTCGCTCGCTCCAAACAGGCGCAACAGGGGATCAAGAAGTGTCAGCCCCGTCAAGGTGATCAGCAAGGCCTGGCCTATCAAAAGAACCGTGCCGTTGCCGAGGATCTGTTCGGCTTCCGCCTGCTTCCGTTGTCCCAGACGAATCGAGACCAGGGCCGTCGTCCCGATCCCCACCAACATGCCGAAAGCCATGAGGATGAGCATGAAGGGAAAGGAAACCGTAGCCCCGGCAAGCCCGTCTGCGCCAATGGCCTGGCCAATGAAGATCCGATCCACGATGTTGTAGAGCGCCTGCGCGATCATGCCCACGATGGCAGGAATAGAAAACTTCAGCAGCAGGCGGTAGATGCTGTCTTCGCCCAGTTGTTGTGAACGATCCACTCTTTGATTGTTCCTGAAGTACTATGATCGAGAGGACGGAGGGCGACAGAGTTCGAACGATCCATACTAACGTTCGATCGAGTTCTTTGGATATCCCACAGATGACGGCTCATTGTCGGGAAGCTCAGCCAGACGGGGGCGGAATTAGTTGGACAGCGTCATTTTGGCCAATGTCGGTCAGCGCAAGTCCCAGCAGAACATTTGTTTAGCCCGCTGCCGCAGGCAAGGTTTGTCAAACATCCCAAAGCGGCCTGTTGTAGGCGATGAACGACCTCGCCTGCGGTAGCGGGCTGAGCGACTCTGCCGATCCTGCCGCGTAGCGGCATCATGTGATTAGCCGGGGGTGGAGCGAAGCGGAACCCCTGGAATCAAAGCCGCGGGCCCCATGCCGCGTAGCGGCATTACAACCGACCGCAGGGCCGGTGATCACAGAACGGCGCGTCTCGTGCCACTACGTGGCACATTCATGACGTGCCGACAAGGAAGGGCTGTTAACCCCCTTGCCCTTGCCCACGAATTAGTGGCGCCCTTGGGATCCAATTGACGACCATTTATGGTCGTTGCCCGTATTAGGCCCGTCGTTTACGGCGGGTCGACTGGCCTGACCTCGCGTCCTCCCTCCCGTCCACCGCCGCCCGCGGCGGCGGTGGACGGGAGGCAAAGGGGGCGTACCGTGCGGACCCGTGCTAAAGCACGGGCCCAGGACCGCCTGCGGCGGAAAAGGACCGTAAACGGCCCTGTTGTGACTACGTGGATACCGTTCCTATTCGTGGGCAAGGGCAAGGGCAAGAATTGAACCCCCTCGCTATTCAAATTAGGTCCATCCAACCGAAGCGTGCGCACGTGCAAGCTGTTACATCGAAACTGGTTCCGACGTAGAATCCCAGGGAACACGGAAATCCAGAGAAGAGGAACCGGTACTCCGCGGCAGAGTACTGGTGCCTCTTCTCTGATCAGCCACGGCTCGGATCGGCGCTCGTCAAGCGGGCGCATTTTTGAGTCGGATGAACCCCAAATTACGCCTTTACGTGGTGACCCGTCGTCGTGCATCTTCCGGCCTTTTCATCAGTCCTCTCCGGTACGATGACGTCTCGTGCTTCCGATTCTCCCGAGAGCCCGGCTGTTGGCCAGACCGTGCCTGCAAGGCCGAGGATCACCAAGCCGAAGAAACTGTGCCGCATGCCCATCGTTCACTCTCCCACAGTCGGTTGTTTGGCCTTCCGCGTCTATTCGTCGGCCTCTCCCGTGTCGAGAGCGTCCGGGTTCTTCAGCGACTTCTTCTCTTCCGAGGCCAACCGGCGTTCGACCTTTTTGATGTCTTCGGCCGGCGGCAGTTCTTCGGGCCGGATGCCGCGCTGCAGGAGCGTCCTGCGAACAGCCTTGTTGTTCGAGATGTGCTCGTCTGAAATGGCCTGTTCCGACTTCATGACATGCTCGCGGGCGTTGTGGATCGTAATCTCCGTGGCGAAGTCCTTGGCCTTGAGGATGATTGTCGGCGCGAAGTCGGCCAGCGGACGCTTGCCGGGCACCTTCCATTGGGCCTTCATCGCCTGCGTGGACTTGCCAAAAAGGGCATGGTCACCCTTGCTGCGGATCAGTCCGAAGTTCTTGTCTCCGCCGGTTTGCTCATAGATGACCAAAGAGAGCTCTTTCTCGGTCGTCGTCAGCTTCTGCCTCGCGGAGAGCCGCTCCGATTCCAAGAGCCGCTTCTCGATCAACTCGGCCTTGCGGGTCTGCAAGGCGAAGTAGGTCTGGGCAAAGGCGATTTCTTCCTTCTTCGGGTCGCCGTTCTGAGCGATGAGGTAACAGGCGTAGCGGGTGAGCATGACGTCGTCGATTTCCCGCTGGCTTCCCGAGCCGAGATCGACCATTTTCCCGACGTCGGCAAAATGGTCCAGGATCTCGTGCCCCGACACTTCACAGGCCGTCTTGGCTTTCGTGATCACGTTCAGGAAATTTTCCCATTTCGTGTATCCCAGCAGGTGCTGGAGATCGCGCGCAAGCCAGTACTCCACACCACCTTCCGTCTCCTGGGCGTGGGCTTCGAACGTGGCGGTCAATGTCACTACAATTTCACGCTTCATCGCCTCACCTCCTTCTTTCGGGTGGATCGGGCTCGGAGCCCTGGTATATTAGGGGAGCTTATTGGGGGGGCCGTGCATTCTTGTCATAGATATAGGAGGCTCTATTTGGGGGCTGTGGATTCTTAGCATTTGGATAAGCGGGCGTTCCAGTCGATTTTGTTCTATCCACCTTCTTCGGACGCTCATTGCGGCGGTGGGAGACCGACACCGGGAGCGTGCCAAGCTCGATGATCCCGGGGAATGGTCTTTTTCCCTCTGGGGTTTGGAGCAGGCCGTGGGAGCCGCTCTCGTCGGCAGGAAGCCATTTGCGATCCTCGGGGGCGAGCGCCGTCAGGTCGATGGCAGGCCGCCAATCGTCCCCTTTCCAAACGGTCTTTTCCGCAAGCTCGAAATCACCGCCGCGCTGCTTGACGATCGTCATGATCTCGGCATGCTCCTCGTCCCAGTAGTCTCGGCGGCCCTGGTGTTTCTGCGGGGTCTGCTTGGCGCCGCAGTTCCACGCATAGTACCGTTTGTCCTGGATCATCATCAGCATCAGGTCATAGCCCATCTTGTCGACGCTGCGGCAGCTAGCGCCGAATTGCAGGAGCATGAAGGTCAGCGCGTTCTTGTGTTGTTTGGAGGCGAGCATGACGGGCGTGCGTCCCCAAACATCCTGGGCGTCGAAATCCGCGCCGGCCAGTTTCAGCACCGACATGGCCAGCAACCGGTGCTCGGCTCGCCATCGCTTAGGCAGGTCGGCTCGGTCACCGTGCATGCCAACCACGTTCTCCACGGCCTGGCCCATGTCGGTTTCGATGTAGGCAAGACTGAGCGTCTCGAAGAGCGGCGTCCATTGGCAGTAGGCTCTTCGAGTGTTCGGGTCCGCTCCGGCCTGCAAGAGAAACAGTAAGTGTTCGAACTGGCCGTAGCGGACAGCCCAGTGGACAACGGTATCGCCCTTTGCCAAGTATTCGTTCGGACGAGGGAAGAAGGTCGAGGTCAACTGGGCGTTCGGATCGGCGCCGGCGCCCAGAACGGTCACGAACGTGGGCAGATCGGCCCGCGTGGCCCAGAACAGCGGCGTCACGCCGCATTTGCCCTCGGCATTGAAGTCGACGCCCGCGTCGGCCAACCGCTCGATTTCATCCACGTCGTTCCGGTCGATCGCACGAGCCAACGCTCTAAGCTGGGGATCGTCGAAGAACTGTCTTTCCCTGTCCTTTTCCACAGGCAGCCAATGTTCGGGATTGGCGAGAGCACGCGTTGAACGCAAGGCGTCGTGATCGCCCAGTGTTTGCTCGTACTCCCGGTACTTGCGGAGCACTGCGGATGGATCGATGTGCTTCTCGCTCTTGAACCATTCGACGACCGGTTCCCATCGCTCAGGAGGCGAGAAGACCTGCTCCTGCGTCCAACGGTCCTTATACCCTGCCAGATTCAACACAAGATTCTTCATAAGAAGGTCGCAACGGCGGTAGTCTCCCCCTGATTTGAGGTAGAAGAGCAGTGCCTCGGGGGAGGTGATCGGGTACGCGCTGTGCCCGATGGAGAAGCCGGTCCCTCCTCGATAGGCGTCCTGCTGGTTGATATCTACTCCCTTGGCGAGCAGGATTCTACAGTTGGCTGGGTTGGCAAGCGCGAAACGAATGAGCGGCAAGTACGTATCGGGGCAAACCAGATGCGGGTCGGTGCCGTGGTCGAGGATGTACTGGAAGTCGTCCGGCGATCCGTATCTTGCAATGATCTGCGTCGCGGTTGTTCCGCTAAAGAGCAGGGCCCATCCCGAATCGAGGGGCAGATTGGGATCGGCGCCCTTCTCGAGAAGGTGGCGAGTTGCGCCGCCCGGGAATGCGAGCGAATAGAGGAGCACCGTCATTCGTCTCTCACCGCGGTGATTGACATCAAAACCTCCCTTGATCAGGCGGTCGATCGTTTCAAGGTCGCCGGTCTCGATGGCCGTGCAGATCGCCAGGGCCGTCGGGTCGGAGAAGAACTCCTTGGCGTACCAACGCCATCTTTGCTGGTAGACCGTCGAGTCGATCACCTCATCCGGCTTCCGGGACAGAAGCGTCTCGCGGGCGATCAGCGCGGGCATTTCTTCCGCCGGGGCGGTCGTCGCCCCGAAAGCGAGTTCGAGGAGAATTGCGGCGATTGCTGTGTGATACGCGAAACGCGTCATTGTGTTTTCCTTCCATGAATGGCTGCTCCAACAGGACGCTTGCCGCGTCGCGACATTACAACCGACCGAGCGACTGGTGACCACCGAATGACGAGTGTCGCGCCACGACGTGGCACATTCATAACCTACCGGGAAATACAGGGGTTGCCACCCCTGGCTATTCAAATTATTACGCCACTACGTGGCGAAGAAGGCACGAAGCACTCGTTGGGCTCACTTGAACGCGGCGATCTCGTCTTTTCGTGTTTCTTCGTGTTCTTTGTGGCCATTTCCTGCCTTCCTCGCTGCTTGCCTGTTCAGCTTGTGTTCAAAAGCTGCGGGCGAAGACCATCACAACGGGCCTTTGAGGTTCCAGACTCGCACGATCCCGCCCTTGTGGCCGCTCAAGAGTTGCTTGTTGTCGGGGGTGAAGCGGACCGAGGTGTCATCGGGGCTTGGGATCACCGTGGCCACGAGGACGCAGTCCGATGCGGCCGCCATCGTGACGCCACAGGCCGGGTGGGGCAAGGGATAGGTGGATAACACGGCCCCTGTTTGGGTGTCGCAATGCACGATGCTCACCGCGTTCGATCGTTGCCAGCCCTCGCCGTCACCGCACAGCACCAGCAGTGTGCTGCCATCGCCCGGAAAATGCAACTCCAGCGGCTCACCGGGCACAATCCACTCCTGCACGGGGCTCCATGGAAACGGTTCGGGGTTGCGATTCAGATCGTAAATCCAGACCGCCACCCGGACCACCGTGACCAGAACGACCGTCAGGAGCAAGACGCTCGTGATGAGGCAGGAGTTGCTGCGGCCCGTGGCGTCTTCAGATTCCGGCACAGGGGAGTCTTTCGTGCATTGGGGCGAGTTGCGGGGCGTTGTCATTGCAAACGGCGTTCCTTCGTTAAGGATCGCGGCCGGAACAGGTGTCGCACCTAGTCGCTCTTCGCTGGAGCGACGAGACGTTTGTTGGCTCCAGCAAACAACGAGAATTGTTGTTGTGCCGGAGCCGATCCCTGGAGGAAAAGCCTCGCCGAAAAGACGCCAATCGTCAAGGGCTGGCCAAACATCCCCTATTTTCCTTCGCCAAAGTGGCGACGACGGTACTCTCGCGGCGTCATCCCCACGGCCCGGCGGAACTCCTTGCTCATGTAGCTGTGATCGCAGAATCCGTAGCGGTGGGCGATCTCGTTGACCGACTGATCGGTTTGGACGAGGGCCTGGCAGGCGAAACTGATGCGCAGACGCTTGATGTACTGCATGGGGGTGACGCGCAGGTGCTTCTTGAACTTGCGTTCCAGGGCGCTTACCGAGAGCGACGCGACATCCGCCAACTCGGGCACGGTGATCGGGCGACCGATGTGCTGGCGGATGTGGCGGACCACCGCATCAAGTTCTGCGTAGGGCCACAGTCGTTCCGAGGGCCCCTTCATGGCCACCGTGATCCCTGTGGTTCCGAGGACGTGCCCCTCGTGAGACCGCAAGGGAAGCTTGGTCGTCATGAACCAGCCGGCCGATCGGTCGACATGGCCGACCAGTTCGACGCGGTTGATCACTTCTTCGCCGACGAGCACTTTCCGGTCGTCCTCCACCCAGGCGTCGGCCAGGTAGGGCGGTGCGATGTCGCAGTCCGTCTTGCCGAGCACTTCGGCCACGTCTTCGAAGGCGTAGTTGTCGAGGAAGCCACGATTCACGTGGACGTAGCGTCCCTCGGCGTCCTTGATCCAATACTGCACGTCGGGCAGGTGGTCAAAGAGGGCGTGAAGACTGCCCGGATCGGCAGTGGCAAGGAACGCGGCAGGGTTGGTACGGGGGGAAGGGTTGGCCACCGATAGTGTTGTCCTCGGCGGCAGGGATGCCACCGCTACGAGGGGAACGCCGAAAATGTTATAGAAGTTGCGCCATCGATTATAGATTGAACATCGCAGCAGTGCGATAAAGAAGAGGTTCGTCCGGCCGGCAAGCGAACGCGTCTGAAGAGCCGAGAATTTACTATCTCATGCCCCTCGGGAGAGTCGTCATGTCGAATTGCGGGAAGCAGGACCTGTCGCGTCGCCAATTCCTTTGCCGCACGGGGGCGGCCACCACCTCGACCGCCGCCTTGGCGACCCTGGCCACGTCGAACCTGCCGGCCGCCGAGTCTCCCGAGGTCGAAAAGACCCGAAGCTACAACCCCGAGATGGAGTATCGCCGCCTGGGCAAGACCGGGCTGTGGGTCTCGGCCGTGTGCATGGGAGGGCACTGGAAACGGGTCGACAAGGTTCTCAAAGGGGCCGCCGCCTTCAAGGGCTGTGAGGGAGACACCAATGCGTCGGCCCAGGATCTGCAGGCCTTTCACAAGAATCGGGCCGCCGTGATCCAGCGCTGCCTGGAAGTGGGCATCAACCTGATCGACTTCGCCGGCTCCGCCGAACCGGGCGTTTACGGAAAGGCCTTGAAAGGCCACCGCGAGGAGATGTATGTGGCGTGGTCGATGGGAGCCCAGGAACTGCGCCACAAAGAGCATCGCAAGGCGGAGATCCTGGTCGACATTCTGGCCAAGGGCCTCAAGGACACGGGACTGGAGTATGCCGACTGCTGGCGATTGATGGCCTACGAGCGGGGCGGACGCCACACGCAGGGGGAAGTCGACGAAATGGTCAAGGCCCTGGAGATTGCTCGCGACAAGGGCCTGTGCCGATTCACGGGGTTCTCGACCCACGATCGGCGTTGGGCGGCCATGCTGTTTGAAACCTATCCCGACTTGATGCAGTTCTGCTGCATTCCCTACACGGCCAAGTCGAAGGTGCTTCGGGAGGACAGTTTCTTCGACGTGGTCCAAAAACAGGATGTGGGCATTCTCGGCATCAAGCCCTTTGCCAGCAATGCCCTGTTCAAGGGCGACGGCTCGCCGGACGGGCCCCACGTGGAAGAAGACAACCGAACGGCCCGCCTCACCATCCGCTACATCCTCATGAACCCGGCAATGACGGCCCCGATCCCCGGGCTGGCCAGCCCGCAGCATGTCGACAACATGGCCCTCGCCGTCAAGGAGCGCCGCGAGTTGGACCTTGCCGAACGGGACGATTCCCAAGCGGGCGTGATGCCGCCCGACGATCAGGCCACCCTGGCAAAGGCAACCGAGAACATGTGGGACAACCTGGGCAGCGGTTACCGCTGGCTGAAGGACTGGGAGTATGTTTGATGAGCCAACCATTGCGGAACGAGCGACTGAGACGGAACCTGATTGGCTCGACGGCGGGCATCCTGCTGGCGACAGGCCTCTTCGTGATGAGCACGTGCGTCCTGGTCCCCGCGGAGGAGAAAAGCGAGGCGTCTCCGGCGCAGAACGGTATTGCAAAGCAAGAAAAGGCCCCCGCGAAAAAAACGGCCAACAAGGATCCGAAATGGAAGGTGACCCGTCCGGATACCTCCAAACCGCTCGAAGAGGCCGATAACTCCTACTGCCTGGTCTGCCACATCAACCTCGAAGAGGAGGAACTGGTCGACAGTCACCTGCCGGTGGGCGTGGGATGCGAGACCTGCCACGGTTTCTCGGACGATCACAGCTCCGACGAGGACGGGCTCACGGCGCCGGAAATCATGTGGAGCAAGGAGCGGGTCAATCCTCGCTGCATGACCTGCCACTCGCGGGACGACATGCTGAAGGACAAGACAGCCGCCCTCTCTCACCGAAAGGTCTTTGAACGCTGGGAGAAACCCAAAACAGCGGAGCCGGGCGAAAAATACTGCGTCCAGTGCCACGGAGAGCACCGCCTCCGCCATCGCACTCGGGAGTGGGACAAGGAAACCGGCAAGCTGCTGAAACAGTCGGGAGGCCCGGCGATGGACCGGTAAGGGGCGGCCGATGAATGACTTTCGCCTTTGCATAGTAGCCATCACGCTCCGTCGTGATGTTGCCCAAGAAAAACTGGAAAGCTATTTGTCGGCCGGCTGCTAAGGCCCACCCGGAATGCCGGGGGCCTGGCTCGACGCGTCCGCGAATTCGGCCTCCAATCGCCCACAAAGCGTCCTTTTCTTGCGCCGGATGCTGGCGATATCAGCCAGGAACGTCCTACAATTGGGAAGCAGAGTCCCTGCGCGGACTTCGTGACGACGCCCCCCAATTTAGGTCCCGACCGTGGCTGACGTGCTTTTCGCCATCACCTGCACCACCTGTGAAGCCCGGCTCAACGTGCGCGATGCCTCGGCCATTGGCCAGATCGTGACCTGCCCGAAGTGTGGAAGCATGGTGCAAGTGGTTCCGCCGCCCGACTGGCAGCCCCCCGAACAATCCACACAACCGGCAAAGTCGGAACAACCCAAACAGCCGCCAAAGCCGAAACAGTCGCCCCCCCCTGCCCCGCCCCGGCAAACCCGTCCCGCTCCCGAACCGGAAGCCCGAGCTCCGAAAACCCGCAAGCCGAAGCCGGCTCCCAGTGAGCCACCGGCCAAGACGGCAGAAGACACGGCTCCCGATCAAGCGGCATCTCCGGCGTCCAAGGCTCAGCGCGCCGAGAAACCGGACGCCCCGAAGCCACGCAAGTCGCCCGGAAAGGCCGCGGCGACGGCAGCAAGCGCGGCAGCCGCTGCTGCAGCCCTCCCTGCCGAAGGTTCCGAGGCTCCAACGTCTGTCCCGGAACCGGCCGAGCCGAGTTTTGCGGAAGGCCTTTCTGGTCTTGAATCGCCTCCGGTCCAATCCACGGCGGGACCCATTCCACCGGAGCCTGGGGCGTCTCCTCCGACGCCTGACTGGACCTCGCCCGCCGAAGCGGCGATGCGCCGTTGGTTGTGGTGGGGCGCGGCGCCGGCAGCCGGGATCGTCCTGGTGGTGGGCGCCCTGGTCATGTTCTCCGGAAAGGACCCGGCCCCTCAGCCGCCAACCGATCCCAAGACATCTTCGGTCTCCGAGAACGATCCGTCGCCCTCCCCTCCCCTGCCCTTGCACGACTACGACGATCGCTGGGTCCCTGACTCTCCGGAGTTTGTTCTGAACCTGGAAATCGCCGACTGCAACGCGGCCGGACAACTGGCGCCCCTGTTGAAAACATCACCTCCCCTGCAACGGGCGATCGTGCAAGAGTTGTTTCAAGGCTTCGGGCTGAACGCCGATGCGGTGGAGCGGTTGAGTTGGAGTTCTCCCGACCTGTCAAGTTGGTCGGACACGGCAGTCGTCGTGATCGTGTTGGCCGAAGGCCAGAGTACCGAAAAGCTGCGCACGGCAGGCACGGCGTTGGACTGGCAGGTCGGCGACCTGAAGTTCCGCCAGTTGGGCCGCCCCTCTTGGGATCGGGCCTTTGCGGTCCTCGACGACCGGACGATCGTAACCGGCGAGGGAGGACTCCTGCGCCAGGTGGCCGAGCGTGCAGCCGGGCGAGCCGACTTGGGGCTGCTGCAGCCTCTGTTGACCGCAGCGCCGGCCGAATCCGATTTCTTCCTTGCCCTCAACCTCCAGGCCGCCGCAGCCGCACGTTGGCCCATGCCGACCGAATGGTTCGACGTGTGGCCCCAGGGACGGGACGCGTGGCGTTTGATCTGGAAACTCCCCTCGGCCCTGTCCTTCAGTTTCGACCGGGAAGACCTGGCGTTGGCCGAGTTGGGCCTGTTGTGCGACGGGGACACGGTTGCCGACAAGGTGCGTGTGGCCCTGGAGCAGTGGATTCCCCAGGCGAAGTCGGTTTTGTCGGCTCGCGTGGCAGGTCTGCCTGCCTCGATCCAGTCGGGAGAGATTCCGGCAGAATTGGCCAAGCCTTACCGGCAGAGCCTTGAGGGAGGCGTGGCCGCCTTGGCCAGCGCGCACCTCGAGGTGGCCCATCGGTGCGTTTGGGTGCGTGCCGATTGCGGACGCAACGGCGCCGCTTGGACCGTGGCGCTGGCTTCGAGCACCGCGGCCATGCAGGCCGATTGGTATCGCGCGGCGCGCAGCGTCGATGAGGTACTCCAAGGTCGCTTGCAGGAGGCTCTCGGAAGATATGAACAGGCCGAACAAAAGGCGCCCCCAGGCGCCATCAACAGCGGTCCCCTTCCGCCCGAGAAGGTCTTGAGTTGGTACACCGCGATCCTGCCCCAACTGGGACACGAATCCTGGGCTCAGGATCTCAACACAAGCTACTCGTGGGACAGCCCCAAGAACCGCTCGGTCACCATGCGTCCCCTTGAAGCCGTGCAGAATCCGGCCGTCACCGTCCGTGCCACGCCTTCCGGATTCCCCGTGACCCACTACGTGGGAGTTGCCGGGATTGGCCCCGATGCCGCCGACCTGCCTCGAAGCGATCCGCGAGCGGGAATCTTCGGCTACCGCGAAAGTCGACGCCTGACGGACATCCCGGACGGAGCGAGCAACACGATTGCCACCGTGGGCGTGAGCGACCAACTCGGGTCGTGGGCCTCGGGTGGCAGGGCCACCGTTCGCGGATTCACCCAGACACCGTATATCAACGGTCCGGACGGTTTTGGCAGCGGCCAGCCCGGCGGAATGGTCGTGGGAATGGCCGATGGTTCGGCCCGGTTCCTGTCGGTGGACACCGACCCGATCATTCTCGAGCAACTGGCAACGGCCGCGGGCGGCGAGCCCGTTGCCCTCCCGGCGCCGGCGTCAAACAACGTGGTCCGCGTGGAACCGCAACCGTCGCCCCCTGAAGAAACAAAACCGGCGGCGGAAAACGGATCGACTCCAGATCAGCCCAAGCAGCCGACCGGCAACCCCGACGAAGACGAAGTGGACGAGACCGATTTGCTCGTCCGCCTGCAGACGCCGCTCCCCGGCATTGCCATCGCCAACGCCCCGCTGAACCAAACAGTCCGGTCGATCGAGGATTTCGGCGCCTTGACGGTGACCTTCGACGTGGACACCATGTCGGCCCTGGGAATCCCGCTCAACAAGCCCGTGAGCGTGCACGTGACGGAAACGACGTTGGGACAGGCACTCGACGCCGTTCTGACATCCTGCGGGTTGAAACCGCTCCTCCGCGACAACGGCGTGTGGGTAACCGGCGTCGGACAGGCCACGGACGCGCCCCGCTCGGTCCAGTATTCGGTAGCAGACCTGACGGCGAAAACGCCCGCAACCGAATTGGCAAGCTGGATTCGTCGAATGATTGCTCCAGAAACCTGGCAGGAAACCGGAGGCGCCGGCACGATCCAGGTGAAGGACGACACACTAGAAATCACACAAACCGGTGCAGTTCATCTGCAGATCCTGAACTTCTGCGAGCGGCTTCGCGTTGCCCGAGGCCTGGCTCCGCGAAGCGGCCAGCCGGCGGCAAGGTTCACGCTCGTGCCGCGCCGCGTCCGGGCAGCGGCGCTGCTGGACCAACCGGTGAGCGTCAACTTCTTCCGGCCCACTCCGTTGCGCCGGGTGCTGACGGAGTTGGAACGAACCAGCGAGGTCCAAATCTCGGTGAACTGGCTGGCGTTGCAAAGCGAAGGCAAGGGCCCGACTCTGTCGGCGGTCCTTACCGTGGCCCAAACGCCTCTGGGAGAGGCGCTCACTCAGATGTTGGACCCCTTGGGATTGGCCTATCGGGCCGTCGACGCCCAGACGATCGAAGTGACCACTCGCGCCGCGGCAGACGGCCATTTTGAAAGGGAGTTCTACCCGATCCGTGATCTTCTCGACGCCGGCAAGAACGCTCCGAACCTGATCGCCCACCTCCGGCAGGTGGGTAAAGGCTCGTGGAATTCCGAAGGCGGCAAGGGCTTCGTGCAATTCGACGAACCTTCCCGGCGCCTGATTGTCTTCCAGACGCAGCCAAACCAGGCCGAAATCGGCCGACTTCTCGACGCGATGCGGAGCGAGCACAAGGCCGCTAAATGACCATGCACGAGTCCAGGAAGTCGTGTGCCACTGCTCGCCCACTCGCCGCAGAATACGTGAATTTCAGAGTGATGCGTTCCCGGCGCGTGGGCAAGCAGTGCTGAACGGGACCGCATTTCCGGGAATCACGAAAGGTCATTTAGCCCGCAGAAGTGACAGACAGCCCTCGGGAGAGGCTCTTGGAAATTCCTTGGCACTGGGCGAACCTCTCCTGAACCGTGCGTGTCTTGGTGAGAGCACACGTCGGCACGTTCCTACGGAACCAGGTCCACGCATCCGCTTGGAGCAGTTTTTTCGGTTTTGGCCCTTGCCTTTTTGCCGGAACACACGAAAATGGATCGAAGAGGCAAGTTTTAGCCTCGTTGTGGTCGAAATGAAGAACATGAGCCGAACCTTTACCTACACCTTCTGGTTTTACTTTTGCCCGCCGAGTTGCGGGACCGGAGGTGATTTGTAGGTTCGGGTCATAACGACTGACAAAACGCCAAAAGCCCTGAGACTCGGCTAACCGATCTCAGGGCTTTTTTTGTTGGCACAGAGCTGAAGTGTGGACCGCAAGTCGCCCCCCGCCGCTTTCTGGCGTCGGGCGAATCAAAGAACAGATCGAAACAATCCAAACCGGGAAGGAACGTGCCGCCATGATTGTCGTGATGAAACAGGGCGCAACCAAAGAACAGATCGAGCACATGATCAAACGAGTCGAAGAGTTGGGACTCAAATCCCACGTGATTCACGGCACGGAGCGAACCGTGATCGCCGCCATCGGCGACAAGCGGGACGAGCATCGCCAGTCCCTGGAGAGCGGCCCGGGAGTGGCCGAAGTGGTCCCGATCCTGGCGCCCTACAAGGTGGCCAGCCTGGAAGTCAAACAGGAGCGAACCGTAGTCCGAACGGGCTCGCTTAGCGTGGGCAACTGCCACTTGGGAGTGATTGCCGGCCCCTGCTCGGTGGAGAGCGAGGAGCAAACGCTGGCAACGGCTCGGGCCGTCAAGGCGGCCGGGGCCACGGCGCTTCGAGGGGGAGCTTTCAAGCCGCGGACAAGCCCCTACAGCTTCCAGGGCCTGAAGGAGGAGGGATTGCGGATCCTGGCGGCCGCCCGAGCCGAAACGGGCCTTCCGGTGGTGACCGAAGTGATCGCCGCCGCCGACGTGCCCCTCGTGGCCAAATACGCCGACGTCCTCCAGATCGGGGCGCGGAACATGCAGAACTATCCGCTCCTGGAAGCCGTGGGCGTGATCAACAAACCCGTGCTGCTCAAGCGGGGCGCCTCGGCCACCGTGGACGAACTGCTGCTGGCCTCAGAATACATTCTCAACGCGGGCAATCAAAACGTGATGCTGTGCGAGCGCGGCATCCGCACGTTCGAGGCGCACACCCGCTTCACCCTGCCCGTGGCCACCGTGCCTTACCTGCACGAACGAACGCACCTGCCCGTGATCGTTGACCCGAGCCACGGAACGGGACGCACCAGCCTGGTGCCGCGAACAGCCGCGGCCGCCGTGGCCGCCGGAGCGGACGGCCTGATCCTGGAAGTTCACCCCGACCCGGAAAAGGCGCTCTCCGACGGATACCAGTCGCTCACCTTCGACCAGTTCAACGAAACCATGGACCTGATCCGCCGGGTCGCCGAAGCGGTCGGCAAGAAACTCGAACCGGCAACTCAGGAACGACTCAAGACTGACTCTCCGATTCCCGTGTGAATGACAAGCAGATTTGGCGGCATAAGCCGGCGACCGGAAACTCGCAGGAACAGGAGGAAACCGAGATAACAGAGCCCTTCTACTCTGTCCTCTCCGTTGTCTTCTGTTCCACTTCCGTCAGCCGAACAGGATCTTCGCGAGCAGGAGAAGAATCACCAGTCCGCTGGCGCCGAGAGAGAGCCAGACCCAAAGCGGGAGTTCGTGGGCTTTGGGTTTGGCTGCCGGGGCGGAAGCGGGGGCCGATTTGCTTTTGGCCAACGGTTCGCTCCGGGCGCCCCGTTCGATCGCCGTGCGAATGGGGACCTCGGTGTCCTGAGCATAGCTCTTGGCGACAGGCAGCCCTTCCGTGGCCGACTCCTGGTCGTGAGCCAGTTCCATCCCCAAGGGACGCGCCGTGGGCAGGAGCGGGGCAGGCTTGACCAGCGAGCCGCGGGGCTTTGCCGCGGGACGGTTCGGAAGGGGCTCGCCGATCGCCCGCGCTCGGCGGATCCGCGATGAACCACCGTCGGAAGGCCCCCCCGCCTCCGAAGTGGCGATGGCAGCCGCAACCAGAAGGCGACTGGAGGAACTGCCGATGTCGGAAGTCCCGTCGGAATCAGGCTCGTCGTCCACGCCCTGGTCCGCGAGCCATTTGCCGAGAACCCGAACCACGTCGGCGCAACTGGCATAGCGGTCACGTGGCCTCTTGGCCATCATCTTCAGGCAAATCTCCACCAGGCCGGACGGCGCATCTTGGCGGTCGTCGTAGATGCTCGGGGGCGGGTCCTTCTGATGGGACATGAGCCGCTGTGTAAGCGTGCCCTCGGTAAACGGCGGGTGGCCCGTGAGGAAGTAGTACAGGGAGCATCCCAGGGCATAGACGTCGGCCCGAGCGTCCACGCCGTGGCTGTCGATCGCCTGCTCGGGAGCCAGGTAGTCGGCCGTGCCCAGTACGTTCTCGTCGTAGGCCACGGTGAGCGAGGCCCGTTCCTCCTCGGCAACGAACCTGGCCAACCCGAGGTCCAGGATCTTGACGACTCCCTCGGCGTCAACAAGCAGGTTGGCCGGCTTGACGTCGCGGTGGATCAGCCCGACGGAATGGGCATAGTGCAGGCCCCGGGCCGCCTGCCGGGTGTAGCGAGCCGCCGTGATGTAGTCGAGGGGCCCCGAATCGCGAACGATGAGGTTGAGGTCGCGGCCGTTGATATACTCCATCACCAGGTAATGGGTATCGCCCTCGTTGTCGATGTCGTAAGCCCGGACGATGTTCACATGGTCCAGGGAAGCGATGGCCTGCGCTTCGCGATGGAATCGATCCAGATAGGACGACTCCTTGTCGGCGCCACGCGATTTCGGGAGAACCTTGATCGCCACGCGGCGATGCATGAGCAAGTGTTCCGCGAGATAGACGGTGCTCATGCCGCCTGTGCCCAGATGTCCGAGGAGCCGGTACTTGCCGACGACGAATCCCTTGTGACGCCCTTCCAGAAGCTTGTCGGCCTGCCATCGTGTGAGAAGTTCCTGCTCGACGAGGCCATCGGCCAGGTCGCGTGCAGACCGCTTCGTCGGAGTCTCCTCGTCCCCGTCCGAGGCAAAGCCTTCCTCGAAATTGGCCAGGAAGGCTGCAAATCGGTCCTCCTCGACCAATTTGCTCTTTCGGACCAGTTCGAGGAACTTGTCGACGGTAAGTTTGGGCATAGGAAGCCCGATGCGTGTGAGAAGACAGCGAAACGGACAGCGGACCGCAACGGATCAACGTCGGCGGAATGTGCCAAATGGGACGAGCAAAGCCCCCCGAAACCCAAGCCTCTGCATATCAAGGCCCACCCTCTTCCCTTAGCTTACCATTTCGGGAAAAGCGTTACCAGCAGACCACCCCTCTGGAGAGTGACACAGTTCGGAGGAATGAAATCCGCGGCTGAGAACACTCAAACGCCGGCAGTTTGGCGGGAGCGGCACCAGAGACGGGCTACTTGCCGAGTGACCACGGCCGCCGCTTCGTTCAGACTGAATTGGCGGTCCACATTCCCCTCGACAAAGGCGACCTTGTTCATGCCGTAGACATCGGAGGTCGCTTCGTCCTGGCCCAGAACAAACCCGCCGCGCCGGCGGATATGACCGCAACCGTTCGAACCGTCCCGTCCCATGCCGGTCATGATGATTCCCATGCAATCCCGCCCGTAGATTTCGGCGGCGCATTGCATCATGACGTCGGCGGAAGGCTTGTGCCCGCTCACGGGTTCGCCGTCGCGGAGGTGAGTCTTGACGAACCTCCCGTGCCTTCGCAGTTCGAGGTGATTTCCGCCGTTGGCGACATAGACGTGATTGGGGCGAAGGACGTCGCCTTGGGACGCCTCCTTGATCGTAAGCCTGGACAGCCCATTCAAACGCCTCGACAGGGGAGCCGTGAACGTGGCAGGCATGTGTTGGACCACGACAATCGGCGGCATGGGAGGCCTGAGCGTTTCAAACAGCGAGGCCAGAGCCGGCGGCCCCCCCGTAGATATTCCAATGGCGATGCACTTGTCGGCGAGTCCACCGGCGCCGGTTTCGACGACCGAACTGGGAACGGCCTGGGTAGCCTTTTTCTGGGCACGGCGCTGTTTTCGATCCCGACGGATCCGAAGGACCCGTTGGACGTCAGACCCCGAGGCCGCGCGAATCTTGCGAATCAGATCCTGTCCGAGGGCCTTTTCCACACCCGCGCCACGGTCCGGCTTTGCCACGTAGTCGAGGGCGCCCCGTTCCAACGCATCGAGGGTGACGTCGGCGCCGGCCTGGGTCAGGGCGCTCACCATGATCACCGGGACGGGACGTTGCTCGAGAAGGGCGTCAAGTGTGGCCAACCCGTCCATTCGCGGCATCTGGATATCCAGCGTGACCACGTCCGGGGAATATTTCCGGCAAACGTCAACGGCGCGAGTGCCGTCTGAGGCTGTTCCGACCACCTCCATGTCGGGGGCCTCCGAGACATAGTCCGTGATCATTCGACGCATGAGCGCCGAGTCATCGACGACGACAACACGAATTTTGTCGGAAGACATACCGAAGACTCTCAGTCAGTGGATTCCATCAAAAGTGCCAAAGTCGGGAGGTTTCGCGCTTGCACGCATTCCCGTGGGAACCCTTGCCCCGCAACCACTTCTGACGTCTGCGTAACCAGCAAACCACCAGAATCCCTCGGGTCGTGAAGGAACCGGCAAGCCTGCAGGAAAGACCCGACCGCCAGGAGCGGAAGACTAATCTATCCACGCAACTCTAGCTCACATCACGTTTTGGAGAGGGCTGGGCGGGTATCCAGGAGCCTCCAGGGAACGTGGCTGGGCAATACAAACCGACCAACTGCTCCAACCGGAACCCCCGATGCCCCTATTCTCCGCTCTCGAGGGTATTGCGGAACTGGGTGACGAAGAAGCGGATCACTTCGCCATAGAGTCGGACACTGCGATCGAACTGGCCCCCATTGGCAGCCTTCTTCGCGTCCTGAACAAGGCCTTCGTAGCGATCCCAGTCCACTTGCCAGAGGCGATTGATGGCAACGTCGCGAATGTCCTGCACGGCTTTTGCCATGCAGCGAGTCGACTGCTCATTCAGGCTGCAGTCGCACGTCGTGTACGGCGCTTTTCCCAGTCGTTGGCGGATGGGTTCCCCCGCGGTGGCCGTCGAGTTGGGTTTTCGCGAGCGGAAACTCCAGAAGGCTGCGATGAGGCCTCCCGCCAGGGCGGCGACAATCGCAAGACCTGGTCGTTCGATCCAGCGTTCGACCCACCAGCCGAGCCCATACAGGCCGGCGGCCGTCAGCACGGGTCGGAAGAGCTTGGCGGCTAAGGACGAGTGGCGGGAAGCGTCGGCACGCTGCGAACTGACGTTGCCGGTGGATTTCCAGCGATTCACGCGAGCCACGATAACCGTCACGTTGTCGGGGCTGCCACGAAGATTGGCAAGGTCCACGAGAACTTGCACGGCCTCGGACGGATCAAAACACCCGAGTATCGTCCCTATTTCCTCGTCGTCGATCTGGCCGGATAACCCATCGCTGCAAAGGAGAAAGACGTCGCCGGTCCGCAGCGAGAACGGGCCTTCCAGGTCCACTTCGACCTCGGGCGTTGGACCCACGCTCCGCGTGATGATGTTCCGAGGGACGAAGGATGGAACCTCCGATTCCATCACATTCTCGGCGGCGCAGATTTCCCAGACGAGGCTGTGGTCGAAAGTCAGCTGTTGCAGCTCATTTCCCCGGAGACGGTAAATCCGGCTGTCCCCCACATGGCCGACAACGGCTTCCCGGGGCAGGAGCACCAGGGAACTGACCGTGGTTCCCATCCCCCGCAGTTCGTCGGAAGCGACTCCCTGGCGGTAGATTTCGGCATTCGCTTCACGGATGGCCGCCCGGAGAGCTTCCTCCGGAAGTCCGTTCGAGTGGGCACGGTAGACACGGAGGACCGTTTCAGCGGCCACGCGACTGGCGACCTCACCGGCCGCATGGGCGCCCATTCCATCAGCCACGACAAGGAGGTGGCCCGGGGCTTGGTCTGCCCCCACGCCCTCCGCATCGCCCACGATCAGCGAATCCTGATTGTTGGAACGACACAGGCCCACATCGCTCAAGGCCGCATGCTCCACAGAGTATTCGCGCTCGGCATATCGAGGATTCATCAGTTACTGCCGGTCGTACTTCTCGTCTGTATCCGAATCCGTCACCACTGCCACCGCCCGCAGGCCGGTGACAACCACCTCATACGTCAATCCCTTGAGGCGGGGCTTCGGCCTCGTCTCTTCGTTTAACGAGGGTGACTTCGTTGCCCGCCTCGTTGTAAATCACCTCGTCCATGAAAGCCCGAATCAACGACAAACTGCGTGACCCCTGCTGTTCCAAGCCCCCCGGCTCCCAGGAACTGGGCACCGCGGAAACGTCGAACCCGGGGCCCTCATCGCGGATCACGAAGCGAGCCTCTTCCGTGGAAATGCGAACGTTCACAAAAATCCGTCGGTCGTCAAACGCCTTCCGGGCAGGTTTTTCTGACCGGATCGGCAAGTCCCGTTGACGAAGCAGATGCTCCCGGGCATCGTCCATGTGTTCCAGCGGGATCTCCAGATTCCCGTGGAGCAGGGCATTCAACAAGGCTTCTCGCAGAGCCACCCCGATCCGCAACTGGCCGCTCGAATCGCTCAACCGTGCCCGGGCCACCGTCTGCTGCACCAGATCGACCATGGGGTCGATCAGGGACGCGTCGTTTCCCAGTTCCACAAAAAAGGTGAATTCACTCCGGTTCAGGCGACTGAGCAGTTCCTCGTAGCTTCGGTGGGCGCTCGCTCGGGCCAGGATCTCGCGGACCGTTTCGCATAGTTTGTCGGCCAATTGCGATTTGGGAACGTAACTTGCCGCCCCCTGTTCGAGGGCCTCAACGGCAAAAGCCTCGCTGCCGTAAGCAGTCATCAAAATGACCGGCACCTCCGGATGGCGCTCGCGCATGGCTCGCACCAGTTCGAGACCGTCCATTCGCGGCATGTGCAGATCGGTGACGATCAAGTCGGGAAGGGACTTCTCGGACCCTTCGAGCGCCTCGGCTCCGTCGGCGGCATACTCGATCTCCCAGTCGGAGGCCTTGCGGAGCAGTCCGCCGACCAGCCGCCGGTCAATCGCCGAATCGTCAACCACTAGGACCGTTGTCATATGCCAGACACCTTAACCAAGGGAAACCCGCGCCGCCCGCTAGGCTCCCCTCACAATAATTCCGATTCCAATCCGGAGCGAGGGAAACCCCAAAAACATCCAGTGCCGCTGCCGTTCCCTGCCACAATTCACCCGCCAGACAAGTGAATCGCCAACTAACATGATAACGCCTTTTGGAGCCGACTCAAGCTGGCGTCGGCAAACCACAAAAGACGGGAGAAATGGGGGCCCGGTCTCGATCAGGGCCCTGGATTGACGACGAATTTTCGTCAGCGCCGTCGCTTGACTCCAGGAAGGGGCGTACGCAAGCCCCCCCGGCTCGTCCCTCGGGGGGGCGGGAAAATTCGAAAAAGGAGTACCCGGCAGACCACGCCTTCACTCCGACACGACCCCCACCAGTTCTCGCTGAACCGACTGGAGATGGCTGGGTCCAATCGTGTCCAGTTCTTCGGCGTAGCCCACGAGCAGCGCCAAATCACAGAGGCGGTTGATCCGCCGGGGCACACCGGCAGAAAGCTCCTGAAGCGTCTCCAGGCCGTCGTCGGAAAAGAGCCTCTTGACGGCGCCCGCACAGCGAAGACGGTGATCGACGTAGGCAACCGTTTCCGCCCGCCCCAAGGGCCGCAGAAGGCACTTGACATCGAGACGCTCTTCCAACTGCGGCGCTCGCTCGATCGTGTCCAGGAGGCCCGTTTGGCCAACGAGCAACAACGTGAGCGCGGGATGGCCGGCGAACTCGAAATTCAACAGCATCCGAAGCGTGTCGAGAAGGACGGGATCGCCGATCGCGTGGGCCTCGTCCACGACAATCGCAGCATGGCGTCCCGCTTCGACGTTTTTCTCCAAGAATCCTTGGATGCGGCGCACGGACTCGTGGATTCCCGGGGTCCCTTGGGATAGCGGCGGCCCGACGAGTTCGTCGGCCAGGTAGGCCAGCAATTCCGCCGCGTTCATGCGGGGGAACACGACGTGCACCAGCGGATCGATGTTCTCCGCCAACGTACTGCGCAGCAGTTGGACAAGAAGGGTCTTACCCAGACCGGAGGCCCCCGACAGCACGGCTCCTCCCCGTCGATTCTCGATGGCATAGCGGAGCTTCAGCAGGGCGGCCTGGTGAACTTCTCCCGGAAAGAAGTACTTCGGATCGCAACCCGCCTCGAAGGGTTTTGCGTCAAGCTGCCAGAAGGACTCGTACATGGCTGCCTTTGTCGATTCATAGGTCCCCCCCCGGGGCAAGAGGGGAGGAAGTGAAAGGCCCTTCAGGCCAAGTCGTAGGTCAGACCGGGGCCGCTCAAGTCTTCTGGGCGGACCCGTCGCGGGCCTCGTGGACGAAGTTCTCGATGACGCCGGCCTCTTCAACGCCCAGTTCCTTCAGGCGTCGACGGAAGTCCGCCAGTTGGGCGGGACAGGTCAGCTCGACATGGCGAACGATAATCACCGAGTCAATCTGTTCCGCCAACTTCTCGGCCAGCGTGCCATTGGGCTCGCCAGTCTGAAGCGTGGCCCCCAGGTCGACCAGGACGATGTCGTACTGGGCCCGAATTCGATGGACCAGGGCTTGCAGCGATTCCGTGGACGGCCCCGGCACGTTGCCGGAAGTCACCTGGCCGGAATAGGGAAGAAGTGCGACCGATTGAGTATCGGACTGGGTAACGGCCTCCTCGATACGGAGAGAACCGCCTACCACGTCACGCCATCCCACTTCGTTGGCCAGGGCCAGTTGTTCCGGCAAACACGGATGCTCCAGGTCGCCGTCGAGAAGAAGAACCTTCTGCTCCAGCTCGACCAGCCGCAACGCCACCGAAAGGAGAACCGTCGTGCATCCCTCACCGCATGAAGCACTGGCAACGCCGACTAACTTCTTTCCCGAAGCTGCGACCCTTTGAACCGCATCGGCGAACCGCTCAATCTGCTTGTCCGCCAATTGTCGAAGACGCCGGCTCGGTCGGGGCCACGAAAGGGAGTCCACACGGAGCACAGGCTCAAACGCAGCGGCGACCGATTTGGCTTCAATCTCGGGGAGCCGGGATGCCTCGCACTGGGCCCGAGCCGTTTCGGGCTCGGGCGGCGCGCTTTCTTCCCCAACCGCGCTCGTGGCCGGGCGAGCGATCGCCTCAACGAACTCGGCGTGAAGCCCCAGCCCCGCGATCCCAAGGGCATCGAACGGCACTGAAGGAGGGCGTTTCGCTTCCGCGTGCAGGTGCGGCGGGCGAGGCAGGTTCTGCTCAGGCTGCACGGCATGCTGGGACTCGGGAAAGGACACGACCTCGGATTCCGGTTCGGTCGGCTCTTCCTCCCGGGTAGGCCCGCTGGCCGCCCTGACGCAGATAAGCCTTAATAATAGCTTGGTTGAGCGCTGTCATTGTAGGCTTGTCTGGCAACAGGTTCCTGAATCGTACCGTTCAGCCGAGCCACACTTTGCTGGCTAGTTCCACTTGAGACCCCGGTCCCGTAGTAAGGCTGCGTGGCGGGGGCTGTCGGAGTTATCTGCCGAGAATAAGGCGTCGTAGGCGATGGCTGATAGGTATTCGTCGGCGCAAGTGATTGAGCCGGATACGTGGAGCCCCCGACGGCAGGCATGCTCGACGTCGGCACCGGCGTCTGGGGAGACATGGCGGTCTGAGGATAGTTGGGGACAGGATAGAGGCTGGCCGAAGGGGTCGTCCCCGCCGCGTAATTCGGCGCGGCATTCGGATACTGCGGAGCAGCGTTGGCCCCCAGCGGAGCCTGGTAATTGGCCGAAGGGGCAGCGGCGGCTTGCGAGGTATTTCCCACGTAGGGGTTCGTCTGAAGCGCGGGGTAGTTGCCGTAACCTGGCGTCATGCTCTCAGGCTGAGGCGTGGCAATCGAGGATGCGGGACCCAACGGCTCCTGCGGGGCCACTGCCGGCGCGGGCTGATTTGTTCCGTAGGAAGGCGCCTGCGCAGGTGACGAGACGCGATCTTGCCACGCGTTGGCCGGAACGCCAGCCGTTACCGGATAACCAGGCTGCGATCCCGACGAAGCGTCCGGGTAGCTCGGAGAGACATTCGAATTCCAAGAGTTGCCCGGAGTCTGCACGATCGGTGGATTGGCGGACGGATAGGGAGCCGGGCTCGCCTCCCCGTACGTCCCGCTGAAGTCACCGGGGGCCGGCGAGGCCGTGTCGCCCGCATTGTAGGCATAGGGAGCGTTCACCGGGGCTCCAGTCAGATCCGTGGCATTGTCCCAGTTGGAGGGAGTTGTCGGCTCGGCCGTGACCATCGCAGCCGGTGCAGCATCCTGGCTGGAAGGCCATGAAGAGTCCACATCTCCCGCCGACCATGCCGGGGCGACAGGGGCATCTGGGGCCGGCATTTCTTCCCAAGCTCGCTCGTCCAATGCCGTTTCGCTGGAGGAGTTCTTCCACATCACGAAGGGAGCTCCAATGACGAGCACCAACCCCATCCCGACAACCACCCAGACAGGAGCGGGCACCCCGGGACGAGCTGCCGAACTGCGCCGTCGCCGCGAGTGGCTGCTGGAGTGACCATATTGGCGGTATTGATCGCCCGAAGCGTCATCGCCAACATTCGGCATCCTCGCCAGAACCTGCGAATCGTCTCGCGAGGGCTCCGATTCCGACTCCCTTGGTTGACGCGAGTAGTCGCCGACCGGGTCTGTCGACCAGGGATCGCCTTGCACTCCTTCGAACCGTTCGTAATCACTCATCGCACGTTCCTTCTTGCGTTGATGCCCCAACGCGCATCCATGCGCAGGGGGTGCCGGGGGGGTGATGGATTGATAGGCGTTATCGGCACTGACTTTTCGGATCTTGAGCATTACCCAAAGTTTGCCGGTTAGGGCAACGGCAAAAACCATATAAGGCCTGCCAAAAACTCAATTTGGGAGCTTTAGAGAGCCTTGCCATACTTCTCCGCGGGATCCCACGACCGCTTACACACGGATCATTCACCGGGTGGCACGTCCCAGAGCAAAGCAATGGGCGTGGACCGTCAAATCACCACGCCCATCGCTTCGCTCTGAGCGTGCCACCCGATACCCACTCCTCGGAGGGACATAACCACAGGGAGAAGCGGGCGCGAAGGATAGACGGCATGGGCCTGTCGGCTCAAGACCAATACGCGACGCCCCAACCAACTTCCCCACGCCCTGCGTGCCTTAGGACAGACTATTCATGAAGAGTCAACGGCCGCCCATAGCGTGTTGCAGGCCAACAAGTTGCCGGTACCTCGCTCCAAGGTACTGCATCATGGGTGGCACGCTCAGAGCGCGAGCGATGGGCGTGGTGATCTGGCCTTCCACGCCCATCGCTCGGGCTCTGAGCGTGCCACCCATGACCAATCCGTGTCAGCTGCCGGCCATGCCGCCCTGCGATGGGGTGAGGGGCACGGGGCACTCCAGGGCGGCAGCTACCGCCCGAAGAAGCTCACGTTCCCGGGAGGTAACCTCCTGGTCCGCAATGACACACAGTTGGCAGGCGTCGAGAATCTTCTGCTTCAACTTCATCGACGCGGAAGCCAACTGGACGAGAGCATCGTCGAAGGCCCTGAGGGAACACTCGGAGCGCGGGGGCAGCGGTTCGGAGCGATCGACGTGTTGCATGGCGGCGTGATAGGCCACGGCGGCCTTCTCGGCGTCGCTTTGACCGGCATGGGCCAACGTCCCGAAAACGATAGCCACGGAACCACCCAATCGTCCAAGAGCATAATACTGAGTGCGAGTGGGCTTGCGCCGCCCGAAATGAACGTCCAGGGTCGAGCGAAGCATCTTGCTCAAAGAGTACTCGAACAGGTCGATCTTGTTGTCGGCCTGAACCAGGGCATCGACAATCTCGCAGAACGTGTCGTACTGACCGGGAGAAAGCTCCTTCAGGGCGGGAATGGCCATGTCCGCCAAAGGAATCCGGGCGTCGGCCGCCAGTTGGCCTACCTGAGGGGCAAGACGAACGGTCTCCTCATAAGACTGCGGTTCGGCCCGCTGCCGGAGAACCTCCAGTTGCTCCTTTCGAATCGTCGCGTCTTTGTCCAGCAGAAGGCAGTAGACAATCGCCCGGGCCCCGTAGGGCTCGTGGACGGCCGCCGTAACCGGCTGGGGCATGCTGTCGAGAATGACCGCGGCATAGAGGATCTGTTCCATGCCGGGCACGGCAAGGACCGGCGCCATGACGCCCCCCGCCGCGCCGGGAAGTACGGCTCCTGGGAGAACCTGCCCAACGGCCTGGCCCAGGGCGTGACGCGGGTCTGCCTTCTTCTTGGCCGCAGCCTCCGCTTCCTTTCGCCGGACGGGTTTCACTTTGGGGAACCGGCCGTTGAATTGGGGGTCGATGCGCCGGATGCGATCGGCCAGGGGAGGATGGGTGCCAAGCCAGTTCAACCCCAGGGCGGAAACGGCCTCTCCGAAGAACATGTGGCTCACTTCCCCGGCATGGGCGTCCTGGATGCGCGAGCCACGAGTCAGACCGCCGATCTTCTTCAGAGCACCGGCAATCCCGTCGGGGTAGCGGGTGAACTGGACGGCCGAGGCGTCGGCCAGGTACTCCCGTTGCCGGGAAACGGCGGCCTTGATGAGGCGCCCGAAAAACAGGCCCACGCCGCCGATGATGATCAGCCCCAGAGCAACGAGCAGGATCGCCGCCGCGCCGCCTTTCTTGTTGGAACCACTCGAATGACCGGCGCTGCGAAGGATGTAGTAGCCGATGATCGCCAGGAGGAGGATTCCGTGAAGCACGCCGACAAGCCGAAGATTGAGCCGCATGTCGCCGTTGAGGATGTGGCTGAACTCGTGGGCCATCACGCCCTGCAGTTCGTCGCGGCTGAGGTAGTCGAGCGAACCTCGCGAAACACCGATAACCGCGTCGCCGGGACGGTGCCCCGCCGCAAAGGCGTTGATGCTGTCTTCGTGGTCGAGGACATAGACGGGCGGCACCGGAACGCCGGAGGCCAGAGCCATCTCTTCCACCACGTTGATCAGTTGCCGCTCCGCAAAATCCTTGCTCATCGGGTTGATTCGGCGCCCGCCCAGCATGAGGGCCACTGTCTCGCCGCCCGCAGAAAGCTCTGACATCTTGTAGAGACTGCCCAACGCGATAACGGCCACGGTGGCCAGCGTGACGATGGCGAACAGCTTGGGATCCCAAATCGAAACGGGCGGGGCGGGGCCTGCATTGCCGGCCACTTGGTGATGGATATCGAGGTTCACGTAGACCGCCACCACGACGGCATAAACCGCCACCACGATCGCCACCACAGCCGTACTGAAGAGGAAAACCAGCAGGCCCGTCTTGCGCTTGGCAACGTCTTGTTGCTGAAAGAAACCGGTGCTCATCGGATCAGAACGAAACCTTCGGCGCTTCGCGCTCGCTGGGCTCTTCAATCTCGAACAGGTTGGCTTCCTGGAAGTTGAACATGCCCGCGATGATCACCGTGGGGAACGTTTCACGCTGGGTGTTGTAAAGGGTCACGCCGTCGTTGTAGGCCTGTCGCGAGAAGGCGATCTTGTTTTCGGTGGACGTCAGTTCCTCCTGGAGCGACAACATGTTTTGGTTGGCCTTGAGGTCAGGATAGGCCTCGACCACGGCGAACAACCTCCCGAGGGCGCCGGTCAGGGCCCCTTCGGCGCTGCCCAGGCTCTTCATGGCGGAAGGATCGCCCGGGTTGGCCGCGGCGGCCTGGCCGGCCGAGGCGGCCTGGTTGCGTGCGGCAATCACCGCTTCCAGCGTTTCCCGTTCGTGCTTGAGGTAGCCCTTGGCGGTTTCCACCAGGTTGGGAATCAGGTCGTAACGCCGCTTCAACTGAACGTCGATCTGGGCAAACGCATTCTTGTAGCGGTTGCGGAGCGTGACGAGCTTGTTGTACATGCCGATGACAATGACCACCAGGATCAAAGCGACGACAAGGACACCGACGACGACCGAAATCACGACGTACATGAGGCTCCCCTTCCGAGGTTTGGACTGCAAGTTCTGTGGCTGGACGCGGATCTACCGTGGTGCGCAACAATTCACAGCCGACGGCTCGGGAATTCTACCCGCCCCCGACTGCGTTTCCAGTGTCTTGCCCGATTTGGCCGGTGCGCGGACTCCCAATGGCCCCCGCGTGGTTGGGGCACTTCGGCGTTTCCGGGCTCAGACGGCTTGGTTTATATGCTATTCGCCGGGGTGGGGCAAGTATTGGGAGGCACGGTCTACCCCCCACCGGCGGATTGAGTTGGAATTGCCGCCGCTTCAACTCGCCAGCCGCTCGCATCGTTTAACCGCAGGCCCATCGGGCCGCGCGTGCGAGCGAGTGAGCTGGAGCAGCGGTCTGCCGCCTCAACGCGCCGGCCGCTGGGATCGTTTAACCGCAGGCCCATCGGGCCGCGCGTGCGAGCGAGTGAGCTGGAGCAGCGGTCTGCCGCCTCGACGCGCCGGCCGCTGGGATCGTTTAACCGCAGGCCCATCGGGCCGCGCGTGCGAGCGAGTGAGCTGGAGCAGCGGTCTGCCGCTTCAACTCGCCGGCCGCTCGCATCGCTTAACCGCAGGCCCATCGGGCCGCGCGTGCGAGCGAGTGAGCAGACGCGGCGGTTCAAGATTCACTGATAGGTCACCCAGCCTGGGTCCAGGCCGGCGAATTTGCTGACGAACGACCATTTTTGCTCGGGCTTGTCTTCTTTCGTCGGATTCTCCTCCACATATCGAATCGCGTCTTCAATTGCCGCTTCGCTGTCCAAATAGGTCTTCCACCTGCCGCGAGCCCACGGCGTGGGGATGGAACCATCTGCGGCGGCGTGTTTGCTGAGTGGATGGAGATTCTCTGCTTTGAGACGCTTCGTCGCTTCGCCCTTGAGCAGGTTGACGATCTGCTCAACCTTGTAGGTGTGGCGAGCGATCACCATGTGGACGTGCTCCGGCAGAACGGAGCAGGCCCAGACGATCAATCCGCTCTTCTGCACACCGCGGGCAAAGCCTCTTCCAACCGCTCGGGCCTGGCTCCCGGATAGAACGACAGGCGGATACCGCAATGCCTCCTTTGCGAGCCGTCGCAAGAGTTCTTGTTCCGCCGTCAATTCGTGACGTTCAAAGCTCTTGGTGGCCTTTCCGAACCTCGCGAGTTCCCAAGCTCCAACGAAGTCCGACCACGAACCACGGGGGTCGTTCGGAAGCCAGAATCCATAAGTGCCAAAGATCACATGGTAGGCGTGAATCATGACGTTCGGCATCCCCTCGCCAGCCGCCTCAACGCGCCGGCCGCCGACATCGTTTAACCGCAGGCCCATCGGGCCGCGCGTGAACTGGCATAGTGCTCTGCGGCTTCGACACGCCGTCCGCTGGCCGTGCGGTTAACCGCAGGCCCATCGGGCCGCGCGTGTTGGAGGTTCAAGGCTCCGGCCTCCCCCCGGCAAACCCGGGCATGTCGGCGCGGGGCGTTTCAAGAGAGAGGCGTCTTCCGACGGAAATCGCGTCCAACATGCTCCGATAGTCGACATCGTTCGTGTCCGAGAAAAGAAGGGTCGGCTCGCCGTCCTTGGACGTGCTGAGCCCCCGTCCGCCCGATTCCTTGGCCAGGTGCGCCGTGAGGGCCGGACTGCGTTCGGGATGAGTGAAGTTCATCCAGGCGAAGCGTCCTTCCCAGTTCGTCGTGCCCTGCGGCTTGCCGTGACATCCGGCGCAACGGCGGTCATAGACGCCCATGTAATCTCGGGTGTACCACTCGGAAGGCCGACCCGTGCCCGCATCGAAGCAAAGGTCTCGCCGGCCCGGGGCGCTGGGACGACTGTGGGCGTAGGTTCCGTAATAGGGAACGTTGGCGTCGATCCAGGCGTAGACCCGCTGCTTATCCTGGAGCGGAACCGGATGCCCCACATGAGCCTCCTCGAAATAGTCCAGCAATCGGCTGGCGAAAACTCCCGTCGTGAGCGGCTGATTCACGGCACTCGGCGTCCGGAGGAGCCAGAAGAAATGAACCAGCGGCTTGCCCTTGGCAGCCTCTTCTTCCAACATCTCGCCCGTACCCATGTCGTGCTGGCGATAGGACCGACTGCGTCCCAGCAGGTTGTCGTAGGCCATGCTGAAGTAGCGAGTCTTGTCGCCCGTCAGATCGTAACCGCCGGCCGGATCCGCGCCGCCGTGACACGACGTGCAGTGCTTGTCCAGCACGGGCTGCACCAGGGACGGAAAATCCAGAATCCCATCGCTGCCCCACACGGGCGGCGTCAGGTCGCGAGGCGGATGCCCCACGGCAAGGGGCATACGCGCGGTGGATCGCGGCGACGTCTGCCGCGCTTCATGGCATCCGAGGCAACTGATGCGCTCGCCGGGCATGACCTGCAGGGCGGAGGTCATCCGCTGCAGTTCCCGCCCCTCTTCATCGAGCACCTGGAAGTAGATTTCGCGAAGGGCTGGCACACGAAAATGAGCCGAACCGTCTTTCTCGACGGGCACGGACCCCCAGTCACGCTTGGCGTAGTAGGTGCCGTAACTCATCAGCGGCGACTGGTCGAAAGCACGGGAAACAAGATCCTCCGTCTTGCGAACCTGTTCCATGACACGAATCGTCTTCACCCGTCCCCGGGCAATGGTCGGTTCCAGACCGTCGTAAACGTCGGCCAGCATGACCGTGCCGGTAGAGTTGTCCTTCGTCGTGTCGGGGGCCGACGGTACGCCGTCGACGCGATCCGGAATGGTAACCGGCGTCTCCTTGGCCTGCAGGGGAATGGGAAAGTAGCAACTCTGGACGGAATCCTCGTACAGAAGACGCTTTCGCCCGTCCCCGTCAAGAAGAAAGGCACGATACTGCTGCAGTTCGGCGCTGCCGTGAGAACAGAAGAAGGAGCGGTCGCTCAAGGGAAACGGATCGCGGTAGGACCACTCTCGGCGAATGTCGGCAATCGAGCCGAACTCGTCCGTGATATAGCGAAACCCCTTTCCTTTGGGCTCTTCGGGTCCAGCGCTCCGATCGATCAGGCCGATGGCGCCATGAGGAAAGCCGTGGTGCGGGGCAAAGGTGGCCACGACCCGGTCGTTGCGTCCGGGCATGGGCCGTGCTTGCCAGAAGGTGCCCACGTCGCGAACCGTGTTGCCGAAGAACAACTGGTAGACGGTCCCGTCCGGGTACTGGGTCCAAAGGCTCTGGCGATAGGTCAGGTCGCGATCAATGTACTCCCAGCGGGTGAACAAAACGCGTCCGTCGGGAAGCATCTGGGGGCTGAAGTCCGACAACGTGTTCATGCTCACGCAGCGGACGTTCTCCCCGTCAGGCGACATGCAGTAGAGGTTCGACGCAGGGCCCGGCTGGCAAACCGTGTGGCCGAACCGACGCGTGGAAACGAAAACCACGTCGCCGTTTGGCATGGGGCACGGACTCACGTCGTAGAAGGCGCCCTCCGTCAACTGCCGGAGATCGCTGCCGTCGCTGTTGATTCGCCAGAGATGCCAATGAGCCTCCCCCTTGCGGCGATAGGAGAAAAACACCGTCTGGGCATCATCGGAGAGATTCATATCGTAGACGCAGCCGTCGGGATCCTCGAAGATCGTGCGTCCCGGCAGCCCGGGGCGAGCGGGATCGACGATACGGATGCTGCAACCCGGCGCCCGCGGCTGGGACATCCAGAGATCCAGGGCAACGGCGTTGGGGGCGCTCAGCGGGTACCGTGTCACAACGACCATGGGCGGCAGCGATTCCCGGCGGAGTTCTTCCGGCCAGGCCCAATCGCCGGGCTCCAGATAGACGCGGGACAGTTCGACAGAACCGGGTGATTCCAATTGGGCGACGAAGCGGGTCTGAGTGCATGACCCGCGAGCAACCATCGAAAACGGGATGGGCTGCATCGCTTCTGCCCCCACGGCGGCGTGGGCCTGGGCTTTGAATTCACCGGCTTCGTTGCGAAACCCAAGAACAACGTCGACCGGCGTCCCGACAGCTTTCGCCCAAAGATAGCCGTTGTAGGGGCGTCCTCCGACCAGTCCGAACCCTTCGCCTCCAGGATTACGATAGGCGATCCCCACCTCGCCTCGTCCCTCGTTGAACGCGATTCGTTGCGAAGCCCGTTTTCCGAAAGGGCCGGACGATTCGATCGAGTAGCTTCCCTTGGCCGTTCCGGACGAACATGCCTTCCAACCGCGGCAGACAGCCGGCGCCGAGTTGCCGGGAGACGCAAGGGGAATCTCTTCGCGCCCGCCGTCCTTTTCGATCCACAGATTCCGGTAGCGTGCCTCCCGCTGCCACGGGCGCAAGGCGATCTGCCCCGCGCGGAGCGGGTGTTCTTTGTCTTCGAAACGGTGGATCAGTTTGTCCTGTACGTAGATGCTCAGGGTGGTCTCCGTCATCTCGACGGAGAGCGGGATCCACTCGCCCACCGGAACCCTGCAGGGAACGTGGCAAATCGGCTCATAATTCTGCCGGTGCCGGCCCAGGTGCAGCACCTGCCTGTCGGCGTAGAGCGAGATTTCGTAGCCGTTCCAGTTGTCGGCTCCGACGGCGGCGTCGCTCACCTTGACGAGCAACCCCACGTTGCCGCCTCGTTTATCGGTGAAAAACACCTCAGCGCCGACCTTGCCCGTCGACAGGGAAACGTCTTCCAGAACGAGTTTCGGCCCCCGACCGGCGCCGACGGAGACAACGCCGTCGGCCACCTTCCAATCGCCGCCCAGAACCTGAAAGCCGGCCACTGCGGCTTGGGCTTGTGGCGGGAAGAAGTGGGCGTCCACAAGAGTCCGCGGCATTTCAGCGGCAGGCGTCACACTGGACAGACAGGACACGACCAGGAGCGTGGCGGCAAGACCGCCAAATTGTTGCATCGTCATGGGCAGGGACACGGATTCGAGCAACCGATGGTTCTTTGAGAAGCCCTAACAAGACCCGCGGGCATCCGCGTACGCAGCCTGTGGTTATGATAGCGGCTCTAAAAAGCGATCACGGGGCCGTCAAGACCCGATCGAATCATAGCCCTGAGATCTTCCGACCGCAACGCGCACACGCCTGAAAGTCCGCGCTTCCTCGAACTTGCGTTGAATAAGAGACAACGAGACATGAGACCGTTGCCGCTTTGTGTCGGCAACCCTGCCCCTCAGACGTCCACCTGAAGAAGCAGATTGCGGTGCCCCACCGACTCGCGACTGAGCCGGGAAAGAACGTCCTTCACCTCAGCCACGTCGGTCCAGATCGCTTCTTCCAGGTCCGATTCCACCAGGGACTGCTCGATATCCCGGGCAAAGGAGAGGGCGTAGCGAGGATGCGCCTCACCACGTTCGATTTTGGCGATCATCTGGTCGATATCGCGACTCATCATGCGAGCCGTCTGCGGCGAGAACTTCCCCACGCCAAACCGCGCTGGCGACTCCTCAATGAAGCGGCGAATCTGACGCATCGCCTCCGCGTGCTGGCCTTCCTGCGCCTGAAGCGTATCCCAAACTTCGCGAAACTGGGGGAGGCAATTGGCCATGATCTCATAATAGTGGCGGAAGCGGCCCTCGTTATCAGCAAGGGCATCGATCAATTCACTCAACTCGTACTCCACGAGGACCAGATTCCGGGCATCCCGCCTCGCATTCTTGAGATACGACACGTATTCCTTGTCGTCTCCCGTAATATGATTGATCCACCACTGTTTCAGGAAACGGAGTACGTCTCGCACGTCGGGACCGCTCGCCTGAAGGCTTCCAAACAGCATGTCCCGAGTCTTGTCGGCGAGCTTGTCGTGGATTTCCTTGTGCGAGGCGAATCCCGGGAATCCGGCCTCGCGCATCGCTTTCTCTTCCGCCTCAAAATGCGATACCGTGTATTCGCTGATCCGACGCATCAGCGTGGGAAGCGAACTCCGATCGCCCCCCTCCCAGATCACCTCATACAGCCAGTTGATCATTTCGATGACCTTCTTATGCTGCTCGTCAATCTGGCGATCGCCAACACTGTAATAATCGCGCCATTGAATCGAGGGAGGCCCCTCTGTCATCGTCGAATAATCCACGAGACCGATTTCCAGGGAAGGATGATTGAGATTTCGCGGTTGTGTCGCCTGTCCCTCGGAAACTCGGATCAGGGCCAGACAGAACCGCAGCAAGGCACGGACAACACCGCCCCTCACGTGGCTACTACGACAACCATAGGTTAGATTTCTAACTGACAAAGCCGAACTGCGTCCCCAAGACACGACACCCCCTCGTAGGTACTAACCGACTCCCCGCCAGCCGGATTTTTCTGAATGCTGCATTCCGTAAAATGAAGATCATCGGAAGTTGAGCCAGCAGAACAAGCGAGAGCCACCTCCCGTAAGATCTTTACGCACAGCAGCTTACTGCGTTCAGGAGAGTTTCGGTTTTTGTTGGCAACGGAAGAACAGCAAGCTAAGTTTTGGAGATAAGTCAGAGGCTTCTGAAGCATTTTTCTTCGACCGCTCCATTTGTCGACCTATCTCGGTTCGGCTACAATGGTCGGTTTGACTGCTGACAGGTCGTACATGATCTATCAGTCAAAACCCAAGGAGGCAAGATCGGTGCAAATCCGAATTTCCACCCGGCACGGGAACGTGAGTGATGCAACCCAGGAGAAGATCACTGCGAGGGTTGAAAAGCTGACTCGCTTCTTCGAAAGGCTTACGGAAATCGCGGTAACCGTAGACTTGGAGCGCCGGGATGCCCCGGCGGTTGATCTACGGGTGTCGGCGGAGCACAAGCACGATTTTGTGGCCACGGCTCAATCCGAAGAGTTGATGGCGGCTTTGGATACGGCAATTCACAAAGTGGAACAGCAGCTGCGTAAATACAAAGAGAAGATTCAAGACCGCCACCGTAGCGGGTTCGTCAAGGAACTCGGACCGGAAGAAGTCGAGGCGGAGTCGGTCGAGTAGTCGTCCGAGATCCGGCCCGCGCCATTTTGCTTCCAAGGGCATTCCAGGCCAGAACGATTGCCTCTCCACCCAGACGGGAACCAGTCCCGCTCGATCGGGTGGCCTCATGAATTCTGGCCAGGACTCTCAGAGGCGCGAGGCTGATCGAGGGTGGTCGCTATTGTTTTATCGCATGGCCCCCTTTTGAGGGCGTGAGGAGATTTGTTGGATGAAGTTTGCCGACTTTGTAGTACCGGAGGGCGTCCAGGCAGACTTGGTCGCCGAAGACAAAGAGGGTGTCATTCGCGAGATGGTTCAATCGCTGCTTGACGCCGGTGGAATCCAAGAAGAAGAACTCGAAAGCATCATCAAGGCGATCATGAAACGTGAGGAACTCGGCTCCACCGGCATCGGCCGGGGAGTGGCCGTTCCCCACACGAAGCACCCGAGCGTCGACAAGCTCGTGGGCACAGTGGCCGTCAGCCATGACGGCGTTGATTTCCAGAGCCTGGATGGCGAGAAGGTGCATCTTTTCTTCCTTCTGATTTCGCCTCCGGATCGCCCCGGTGACCACCTGAGAGCCTTGGAGAACATCTCCCGCCAACTGCGGGACGATACGTTCTGCCGATTTCTCAAGCAGAGCAAGACCGCCGACGATATCCGGCAGCTTCTCAAGGAAGCCGACAACAACGAGTTCGGCTCCTGATTCTCGATTCGCCCTGTCGATCGAGCAATCGCGAAGGCCCTCGGTAATCAATCAGAGGGGTTTCCGAAATGGTATCCGGAATACGGGAAGTATTGCGAACATGGACCAGCCGGCGGCAACTCGAGCGTTGCGAGTGGGACTCCCCGAGGGTCTGCACATGCGCGCTGCCATGGAGGTTGCCAAGCTGTTGGGCCGTTTCGACGCAAGTGTGGTCCTGGTGAAGCAGGACCAGCGAGTGGACGGTCGCGATGCGCTCCAGATCCTCTTGCTCGCCGCCGTCCAAAACGAAGAACTGACGGCGGAGGCGAGCGGCAGTCAGGCCGAGGAAGCGCTCACGGCACTGGCGACGTTGTTCGAGAACGACTTCGCCGAAGAAACCAAAGAAACAACTGAAGAAAAGGGCTGCTGATTCCAGCGTTTGCCGGGGCGACGGCGTCTGAGTCCTCTCGGACGCCCTGTCGATCACATCCCAACGGCAATCCGCCGGCCCCAGCCCCTCGCCCTCGACGGGCCGGCGGCGGATTGTCGCAAGTCGAAGGGGTGTCATGAAAAAACTGCAAGGAATCGCCGTTTCGCCGGGCGTTGCCATCGGCGAAGCGCTCGTGATGGACACGGAGGGATTCCGCATCCCTCGGCGGTTTGTCGCGCGCGATGCAGTCGAACAAGAACTCGAACGGCTCAAGCGTGCCATCGATGCGGCCGGCGCCGAAATCGCCAAAAACCAACAGGCCGTCTCTTTCGAACTGGGCGATCAGTACGCCGCAATCTTCGAAGCCCACCTCCGAATGCTGGAAGGCTCCAAGCTGCGCGAAGAGCTGGAGGAAATGATTCGCGAGCGGCACTACTCTCCCGAGTATGCCGTGAGCCGGACCTTCCGACGCTATGCGGAACTCTTCGAAAAGCTGCAAACCGAAACGTTCGCCTCCAAGGCAAACGATATTCGGGACATTGAGAAACGCCTGCTCCGGAACCTCCTTGGGCGGCGTCGCGAGGGACTTTCGAAACTGACGTCTCCCGTTCTCGTCCTCGCCCACAACCTGACCCCCAGCGAAACAGCCAACCTCAACCGGGAATTCGTCCGCGGCTTCGTGACCGAGACTGGCGGCCCCGGAAGCCATACCGCCGTCGTGGCCGGCGCCCTGGAAATACCCGCCGTCCTCGGAACAGGCCCCTTCCTCAACGAAGTTTCCGGCGGCGACCTGGTCATCATCGATGGCGACGAAGGTCTCGTTATCCTCCACCCGGACGAAGAAACGATCGCCCGCTATCAGCACGAGGCAGAGGAGATCCGCTCTCTCGCCCTCCAGCTCGAAGAACTGCGGGACCTCCCCGCCGAGACCTCCGACGGGGAACGAATCACCCTCCTAGGGAACATCGAATTCCCCTACGAGGTGGACCACTGCGTGGCTCGCGGTGCCGATGGCGTCGGCCTGTACCGCACGGAGTTCCTCTACTTGGAAGCCGAAACGGAACCCGACGAGGAAGTCCATTTCGAGGCCTACTGCCGTGTGCTTCGAGCCATGGGGGACAAGCCGGTCACGATTCGCACCTTCGATCTCGGAGCCGACAAGGTCCCGCACTTGCCCGAGCCGGAAGATGAGCGGAATCCGTTCCTAGGCTTGCGGAGCATCCGCCTGGCCTTGCGGAACGTCCCCATGTTCCGCCGCCAGCTCCGAGCGGCGCTGCGAGCCAGCGCCCACGGAAACCTGAGAATCATGTTTCCCCTCGTTTCGACGCTCCTGGAATTGCGCCAAGCCAAGATGGTTCTCGCCGACGTGATTGAGGACCTGGAGGAACGCAAGATCGATTTCGACCGCAATCTTGAGGTCGGAATGATGGTCGAGGTACCTGCCGCATGCGTGATGATCGACCAGTTCGTGGGAGAAATCGATTTCCTCAGTATCGGCACCAACGACCTGATCCAGTACACTCTAGCCGTGGACCGGAGCAATAAGGACGTGGTCGGCCTGTACAACGCGGCCGATCCGTCACTTCTGCGCCTGATCGACATGGTGCTGAAGGCCGCCGGCCCCAGGAAGGTCCCGGTCAACCTGTGCGGTCAGATGAGCAGCAACTCCCTTTACACGATGCTTCTGCTAGGGCTCGGCCTGCGTCGCCTTAGCGTGACGCCGAGCGTGATACCGGAAATCAAGAAAATCTGCCGTAGTGTGACCGTGGCCGACTGCGAAGAGGTCGCTCGTCGGGCAATGACCATGGAAAACGCAAGAGACATCAAGAGTTTTCTAAAAGGAGAACTGAAGAATCGGGTTCCGGAAATTTTGTCGTAGTCGGCGGCCCGAGCGGCCGAGAAAGGCGGTACGGCAACTTTGCCTCGACCCCATGGGCCAGACCTCAAGGAACGTGAGGTTTTCCCCAACGACTAGTCATGACGAGGGGTACCGCATGATCCGAGCGGCGGTTCGGATTACGTGGCGACCCTGTTCCGTTTCGACGCCCCACATTTGGGTACCAATTTCAAGAGATCACGCGGGTGAAGGTTCACGCCCAGTCTGGTCGCGGACCCTCGCCTTGGAGCCGTTCGGTCGACACCGAGTTCGCCTCGGATTGCCGATCGGACGGGAGAATATGTCAATGGATCTTTTCCACCACCGGCTGTGGAAAAGAGGATCGAACCCATGGTTCGACAACGAGTACGAATACGCTTCTGCAAAAACGGAAACCTCCGTCTGATCGGGCACCGCGATCTGGTGCGCACGATGGAGCGGGTTTTCCGCCGTGCAGAGCTGCGCCTGGGGATGAGCGAAGGATTTCATCCGAAACCACGCATGAGCTTCCCCTCAGCCCTCGCCCTCGGAATCGCGGGGCGGAATGAAGTCATGGAACTGGAACTCGCCGAGAATCGCGACGACGCCGACTTGCTCGACCGACTCAGGGCGACCTCAGTTCCCGGACTCGAATTCCTCCGCGTGGAAACGCTTCCGGAGGGGAGCAAAAAATGCCAGGTTCGCTGCAGCTCGTACGAAATGGAGATCCCGCCGCAACATCGCCGACAAGCCGAGACCCGGGTGGGCGAACTCATTGCTGCCGAGTCTTGTCCTGTCACGAGAATACGCGGAGGAAAAACCGTGGATCCATGCCGCAGTTTGGAACATCTGGAGATCGACTCGGACACGTTGCGCATGCGCCTGGCGGTGATCCCCCAGGGCGGCGCCTCGCCGAGAGATGTCCTGACGGCACTCGGATTGCAGGATCTGGAGCAGGAAGGTTGCTATCTGACTCGCACTGAAGTGGAGTTGCGACCATGATCGCTCAGCCGACTCGTACTCGCCGACCTTGCCGGGCAAGAAGGCGAAGCGATGAAACAAGAAATGCTCATCAACGTACGGCAGCCCGAGGAATGCCGTATCGCGATCGTTGAAGACGGAGTCCTCGAAGAACTCTACATCGAACGCACCGCACAAGACAATTACGTCGGAAATATTTACAAGGGGGTGGTGGTCAACCTGGAACCAAGCATCCAGGCCGCTTTCGTGGATTTTGGCGTGGGGCGGAATGGCTTCCTCCATATCAGCGACGTGGAACCCCAGTATTTCCGACAGGGCGGTTTCGATCCGAACAAGCCGATTGAGCCGCCGGGAGGTCGCCGCGGTCCCTCCGGTCCTTCCCGCGGTCGCCAACGGATCGGCGCTCGCCCGAGAATCAAGCCTCCGATCCAGGATATCCTGCGCCGCGGCGACGAGGTCCTCGTTCAGGTCATCAAGGAGGGAATCGGCACCAAGGGCCCAACCCTCTCGACCTACATCAGCATTCCCGGACGTTATCTGGTCCTCATGCCCGCCCTCGGACGAGTCGGAGTGTCTCGAAAGATCGAGGACGAGGACGATCGCCGCCGACTCCGCGACATCATGCTTGAACTCAACCCCCCCAAGGGCCTTGGCTTCATCGTCCGGACTGCCGGAAGCGACCGGAGCCGAAAGGAACTCTCGCGCGATCTGGCATACCTCCTTCGCTTGTGGAAGGTGATCGTGCGCCGCATCAAGAAGACGTCGGGGCCGGTCGACATCTACGAAGAAAGCGACATGCTCATCCGCACGATTCGCGATATCTTCACGACCGATGTCGATTCGATTGTCATCGACGAACCGAAAGCCTACGAACGGGCACGGGAGTTTCTCCAACTGGTCATGCCCCGCCACGTGAACTGCCTCCAACTCTACGACGGGAAGGAACCCCTCTTCCACCGACACAATCTCGACGGCGAAATCTCCTCGATCCATCGCCGGGAAGTGCCCCTCAAAGAGGGAGGCTCCCTGGTGATTGACCAAACCGAAGCCCTGGTGGCCATCGACGTCAACAGCGGGAACTTCCGAGCCGATGACTCGGCCGAAGAAACGGCCTACCAGATGAACCTCATTGCGGCCAAGGAAATCGCCCGGCAGATTCGGCTCCGCGACCTGGGCGGAGTGCTCGTCAACGACTTCATCGACATGCGGAAGGAAAAGCACCGACGAGGCGTCGAGCGGGCCCTGCGAGATGCCGTCAAACGGGATCGGGCTCGCACCAAAATCTTGCGAACGAGCCCCTTCGGCCTGATCGAAATGACCCGCCAACGTGTTCGTCCCAGCCTCAAACGGAGCACCTATGCCGACTGCCCCTGCTGCGGAGGGACGGGCGTGGTCAAATCTGCGGAAAGCATGGCCATTGAAGTCATCCGCCAATTGACCGTGGCCAGCCAGACAGACGACGTGGTCAAGATCTCCATCACCGTGGCGGCGGAAGTTGCCGAATACCTGAGCAACAAAAAACGACGCCAGCTCATCGACCTCGAAGACGAAGGCAAACTCGAAGTGGACATCGTCGGTCTCGCCGACGTCTCCGGCGAACACCTGGCGATCGACTGTCGTGACGCCGAGGGCCGGGAAGTCCGCATCGAACCGTAGGAGCCCCCCAGGAATATCGCCGAAACCGGTTCTGCACAAAGAGGTTAGGTCGGCCGACAGGATTCTCGCCCGATTGTTCCCCGGCAAGAGTCCTTCGGCTTTGTGCGGATTGTGCGACTGGCCCCTTGAAGAAACGCCCACAGGCGCGATAAACTTGGTGGTTTGCCGTATTGGAGCGGTGCCGCAAGGTAAACGTCCGACGTGCAAATGGAAGACTGATCTCGACAGGCCCCCCTTCTGGTGAGGGGCCAAGCCAATACAACGACATTTCCAAACAGGACAGCCCATGTACGCAATCATTGAAGACGGCGGACGCCAGTTTCGAGTCGAAGAAGGCCAGGAGCTGGAGATTGACTACCGCGACACGGCTTCGGGTGAAGAAGTCAAGTTCGAGCGAGTGCTGCTGGGCCGGGCCGACGATGGCGTGAAGATCGGCGCCCCGCAAATCGAAGGCGCCTCGGTGACGGCAGAGGTCCTCGGAACCAGCCAGGGTAAGAAGCTGGTCGTCCAGAAGTTCCGACGCCGAAAGAACTCCCGCCGCAAGACCGGCCATCGCCAGCTCTACACCCGCGTGAAGATCTCCAAGATCGAGCTCGGCTGAGACACGTCCGCCAAGAAAACAAAGGCTCGCTCTCGCAAAATGGTCGAGAGCGGGCCTTTTTCGTTTGCTGTCAGAAAAAGGGCACTACGGCATCGGTGGCACACTCAGAGCGAAGCGATGGGTGTGGAAGGTCAAATCACCACGCCGATTTCGACCCGACGAAACTCCCCGCCTTACAGTCCTTCAGCCTTCAGTCTTCAGCCTTTCCTGGCTACTCCTGGGTGGGCGCCTCGACCGACATCCACGGATTCTCCCAGTCGCCCCATTTCTCCAAATACAGCCTGTAGGCTGGCTGCTCGGACGCATTCCCTTCCAGCCAGGCCTTCGTCTCGCCGATAATCTGCTGTTCCTGCTCAAGGGTCATCTGGCCCTGGATCACACGGGTCCTGAGGAACACGAAGTAGGTGTCGAGGACGTCGCAACGACAGTAGTCGTTGATTTCCGACTGCCGCCCGCTATCGAACATGTCCTGAACCATATCGCCTTGCACGTCCATCTTGCCTGGCTTTCCGATCAGGTTGGCCGCCAGGTTGAGACCTCCGGTGAAACGTGTCGCGCCGAAATTGGTCAACAGTTCGCACAAATCGATATGGGCATTGATGTTGTAGCGATTTCGGGGCTGATCGTAGGCCTTGGCCCCAGAGGCAAACCAGGTGCTCAGATTGAGCCCGAACCGGAACGCTGCGAGTTCAAGGAGGGGCAGATCGAACCCTCGACCGTTGAAACTGACGAAAGTAGGTCGGCGGTAGGCCTCCCAACCTCGCCAGAAATGGTCGGCGATCACGTGGGGGCGACATTCGGGGTCGTCCAGAACAACCAGGTCGACCAGCCGAAAATCGGCGGTGAGCTTGGCAACAACAACCGAAATCGGCACCTGGAACGTGTAGGGGATGAAGTCGCTGCCATGCTTCTCCATCAACTCGTCCCGGTAGCGCCGCACGGCTTCCGCGCCGTCGAGCCCTTCCCCTGGATACCGCAGACTGGACACCAGACTCGGATCAGCGACGCTTTCGACGTCAAACACCAGGTAGCGTATGTTGGCCGCGGACATGACAGATGTCCCTCACAAACAGGCGAATGGATATCGACGCGAGGGCACGTACCCCGGCATTGGACCGTTTCTACAGCTCGAGATACTCTTCAACCGCCTCTCGCATGACGGTCCGATCAGGCTCGATGCCGGTCCAGAGGCGAAAGTTGATGGCTGCCTGTTCGAGGAAGACATCCAGCCCATTGACCGTGCCGAAACCCCGTTCTGAAGCGGTATGCAGCAGTTCGGGGCACGTTTCCTCCAGATTCGCGTCGACAATCAGCGCGTCAGGGCAGAGCAACTGCCAATCGACCGGCGGGGACCCCTCGGCCACCTCCGTTCCGACGGGCGTTGCGTTAACCACGAGGTCGATATCGCCAGCCGCTTCGGCAGCATCCTCCCAGGGCAACCAGCGAACCGAAAGATCGTCGCGCTCGCCAAGTGACTGCACCAGGGCAATGGCTCGATCCTCCGTCCGGTTGACAATCTCGATTCGCTCAACCCCGGCTTCAGCAAGTTCCAGGGCCACGGCCCGGCCCAGATCGCCTGCGCCAAACAGCAGCACCCGACGGACGGGGGATGCGCACCGCGTCTGCACGACCTGGAGAATCCCTTGGCCTTCCGTGCTTTCCCCGACCAGTTCGCTGCCGTCCCGACGGATCAAATTCACGGTCCCGGCGCGTTCGGCCACTTCACTCTGTCGATCCAGGAAGGCGCCGATGCGCCGATTGTGAGGGCGAGCACAGTTGGCACCAACAAACCCCATGGCGCGGATTCCCCGAACGGCATCCTCAAGGGCTTCTTCCGTCACCTCAACCGAGAGGTAACGCCAGTCCAGTTCATGACAGAGAAAGGTCTTCTCGACCATGTATTGGGAGGGGTTTCGTGTCGCCGATTGGCTCAACAAGACGAGGATGGGTTGTAGCGATTGATCGGACACGGTCGATTCCGCTCGAGAAAGAAATGCCGCCGAGCACCTGGGGTCCGGCAGGGAAGTCGCCGTCATTTTTGCCGAACAGGCGTTCTTTTGCAATGTGGGTCGCCGCCCGGCCCCGTCGAAACCAGCCTTGGCAGGACAATTCGTCCCGATCAGAATGGATAGATGGGCTCTCCGAAGATCCTCATCCCTCAATTGATCGTCGCCTCCCTGGCCCTCGACGCCGTGGCCCTCTACTCGACGCCCGCGCAGGCCAATTGGCCGTCCCTCTGGGCAGCCATCCTTTTGGGTCTGGCAGGCGGTCAGGTCAACTTGGCGACCCTCTGGGCAAGCTTGGGGCGTGGACGGCTGCCCTGGCGTCTGGCCGCCTTGGCCGTTGTCCTGGCCGGATGGAGCGCCGCCCTCCACGCCGGCAGCCCGATCCGCGTCTACCCGTCGCCCGCCCTCTGGTTTTTCCATTTTCTCGTGCAAATGGCGGTGCTTTCCGCCATCCTGTTGGCAGCAAGGCTGTTCGGCGCGCGGCTGATCCACGAGAAGGAACCACTCGACGCCGACCGGGACGATCGACGACAATTCACGCTGCGCCGCCTCTTCGGCTGGCTCACGGCAACCGCAATCGCCCTTAGCGCTCTTCGAGCCACGTTTGCGACAGCGGCCTTCGGCGCGGCCGCGCTCCAATGGGCGGGGACCTTACTCTTTGGCGCCGTTGTTTCCCTGCTCGGAATGATCGCCTTCTGCGCCGTTCTCGACACTCGGGATACGAGCCGCCGCCTCGAGTCCGTAATGGTGGCCGGACTGATCATCCTCGCCATCGGGTTCTTCGCCATGACCTTCGCGGCATGGAGAGGGGACGCGGTCAAAGCAAGCCTCGTCTATCAGGGCGGCGCCATGCTCTATTGCCTTCTTGCCGCAATGACCCTCCGCGAGGCAAAAATCCGCATCATCTGGCCCCCAACCAAAGAACACTGATCCTGGATCAGCGTTGATCAGTGAAGATCCGTGTTCCCTTCTTATCTTCCTTTCTCCCTCATCTGCCTTTCTTTCTTTCTTGTCGTCTATTCAAACCCTTCCCGCACCTTGCCGTCCTGACCGATCAAGGGTTGGGCGTTTTCGACTTTGCCCAACGCACGGGAGCCGGGGGCCTGGCCGTCAAGTCCGAGGTCGTCTTTCATCGCCTCCACGAGGCCCTGCAGTTCCTTAACAACGCCCGGATTGTCGGCGGCCACGTCGGTTGATTCGCCAATGTCGTCCTTGAGGTTGTAGAGCTTCGGCTTGGCCTTGGGCTTCTTGGCGGGCGGCAGTTCCAGTTTCCAGTCGCCGTGCCGCACCGCCTGCAGTCGCAGCCCTCGATAGTAATAGAACGTATCGTGAGCCGGACCGGCGTCGGGATCGCCCGCCATCTGCGGCCAGATGTTCATGCCGTCGATCTTGCGGTCCGTGGGTACTTTCGCGCCGGCCAAAGCGGCCAGGGTAGGCATCACATCGAACATCCCCGTGATCGCGTCGCACTCGGTGCCCGCGGGAACGTGGCCGGGCCACCAGGCGATCATCGGAACCCGGATGCCGCCCTCGAACGTGCTTGCTTTGAAACCCTTGAGCGGCGAGTTGACGGCGCGTCTGGTGCCGCCGTTGTCGCTGGTGAAGATCACGAGCGTTCGTTCCGCCAGCCCCTGCTCCCGAAGCGCATCCAGAACGCGTCCCACGCTCCAGTCCACCTCTTCGACCCAATCCGAGTAGATGCCGTGCGGCGAGTTCCCCGCCCATTTCTTGCCCGGATAGATGGGAAAGTGAACCGCATTATGGGCCAGATAGAGCAGGAACGGCTCCGTTTTGTGGGTGGCAATGAACGAAAGGGCGTCGTCCGTGTAAATCTCGACAAGTGACTGCTGATCGTCCGGCAGTACTCGCTGGAGGACCTTGTTATCGCGGATCAGGGGCAGCGGCGGTTGCTCCCTTTCGCGAGGCTTGGGCAGCGGAGCTCCCAGGTTGCTCTTGATGCCGTCCTGGGTGGGACCCATATCGTTGGAATAGGGCAGGCCGAAGTAGGAATCGAATCCCTGCTGCAAGGGAAGAAACTCCGGCTGGTCGCCCAGGTGCCACTTGCCCACGATGCCCGTGGCGTAGTCCCGCGCCTTGAGCACCTCGGCCACAGTCACTTCCGCGGGGGCAAGTCCCACGTCGTTTCCCGGGAACAGCACGTGGGGAATGGGCAGGGCCCGCTTGGGATAGCAGCCGGTCATCAGAGACGATCGCGAAGGAGAACACACGGGGGCGGCATAGAACGAAGTGAACTTCCGGCCCTCCCGGGCCATCCGGTCCAGGTTCGGCGTGCGGTTGAGCTTGGAGCCAAAGGGGCCAACGTCCGCGTAGCCCAGGTCGTCGATGTTGATAATCACGAAGTTCGGTTTGTCCGGGCGCTGGACCTCCACTGCCTGGAGCCAGGCAACGGGAATCAACTGAAGGGCGACAAGGAGAAGGAACGTTCTCATGAGCATCTCCGGCAATCGTGGTGTAGGATTTGTAACTGCCGACTTCCTGGGCCAATCTGATGCACCTTGAACGTTCAAACAAGGAACGTCCTCAGAAAGGAGCAGCCAGGCCCGCCTGTTGTTCGTAGCGTTTGAGCAAAGGGAGTACCGCTGCCAGAAGCTTGGTATTTCCCGATTTTTCAGCTTGCTGCACCAGCCGCCGAGCGACCGCGACGGCATCTTCCGGTCGGCCCGCAGCCGAATACGCTTCGGCCAGGACCATCGAGGCGGAGACGCTTTGGTTTCCGGTCACCGTGCAGGCCCTGGTAGCCAGACGCACGGCCTCTTCAATATCCTCCGGACGGCGAAGTTGAAGCAACGCGGCGGCCAGCCCGATCAACGCCTTGTCGGAGTCCGGCGCTCGTTCCAAGGCAAGGCGATACATGCCAACGGCCTGCGTCATGTCACCTTCCTGGAGATACGTGTTGGCCAGATCAATGTAAGGGGAGGCATTTTCCGGGTCAAGTTTTGCGGCATCGAGGAGGTGTTTGCGTCCTGCGTCTCGGTTCCCGGTCTTCAGGGCAAGCCTGCCAAGGGCCTGGCAGGCCGCTGCATACTCCGGATCGATTTGAAGAATCTGTTGATAGGCCTCAATCGCCTCCGGAACATGCCCTTGTTGTTCGAGAAGCGCGGCCCGAAACCAAAGGGCATCCTTGTTCGTGGGAGAACGGGAAAGGACTTTCTCAAATTGACTCTGCGCTTCGTCGAGTCTCCCGTGATTAAGATACTCGGCCCCCAAGGCCAGCCGCACCTCCGTGTTGTCAGGGTTAATCTCCAGGGCCTTCTCGAAATTGCGGATCGCCAGATCGTGGTCGTTGTCTCGAATGTTCCTCTTTCCCACCGTGAAGAAGGCCTCATCGTCCAGGAATTCCGGGCGAATACTTCGGATGCCGTTCGGCGGAATGCTGACGAACTCGGGAATGTTGGCCGCCATGGTGTTCGAGGTGAAGCGGGAAAGGAGCACGGGAGGGCTCGTGTGCCCCTGTTCGTCCACGTGCGTGAGGAACAACTGCGTATACGGCGAGTAGATCTTGGACGAAAACACGAGCCACTTGCTGTTGGGCGACCAGCTGTGCCAGGAATTCATCCGTTTCGTGTTGCACTCCAGACGCCGAGCCTTTCCGCCCTCGGCCGGAATGATGTGAAGCTCGCTGTCGGCCTGAAGCAGCATGTAACTCTTGGCCTGGCAGAACACGATCCACTTCCCGTCGGGTGAGTACTTGGGGAAGTAGTTGCTCATCCCGTTCGCGGACGCTCCCGCGAGCCGTTCCGGAGTCCCGCCCTTGCCCTCGTTGAAAGGGATGCGCCAGAGATCGTACTTGAAGGTCTTGCGATCGATCAGGAATTCCGCCACGTCTTCCGCTCGCGACAACCCCTCGCGCTGATGATCAAGCGCTTCTGAATGGTATCCTTCGCTCCTGGCAAACACGATGTACTTCCCGTCAGGGCTCCAGACGCCGTTGGTTTGAACGAAGCGTTTGTCGTCAGCCCCGGGCAAGGCGTGGAATGTCTTCTCCTGCCGGTCGTAGTAGGCAAGAATTCCCTGAATGGGGAAGAAAAGCTGACTGAAGGCCAGGTTGTCGACGGCAGCGAATACCGAACGGTCTTTCACCGTGCTGAGCACATAACGCCCGTCAGGCGAAACTCGCGACAGAAAGCCAAGCGTCTCGCGCTGGTCCTCCTTCGCATAGTCATTCCAAGTGATGATCTTGGCATTGTCGTAGACCATTTCTTCCGACACGGGGCAAAGCACATAGGACCCCTTGTCGTTGCCGTAATCCACGTCCATGCCAATCAGGCTTCCGTCCTGAGAGAAGGAATGGCAATTGCCGCACATGGGCATCTTCTCCATGACGATCGGCGGTTGTTCCTCTGTCGAGATGGAACCCAAACGCCAGCGAATGTACGCGGCCGGATTCCTCACGGCCTCGCGAAAGGGCAGGTTCACCTCGCGATAGAAGATCGGGGCTCCCACCTCGTCTCCCGAGGTGCTGATCTTGATGGCGTCGCTTGAGAGCGTTTCTTCTTGCCGCCGATCGATGCCGCAGATCGTCACCGTCGCTTCGGTTCCGGACGAAGACCGCTTGATTTCTTCCCACGCCTCCGCCGCCGGCGTCCACTCACGCGTCGTGCTTTCGAATTGCATGGCGGGGGCGCCGCCTGCAAACTCGATCGCAATCGTCCAACAATCCACCTTCGGCGTCGCATCACTCCACTTGAAAGACGGAGAGGCTATCTCGGGGGGGAACAGGCTTCCGTCGAAGGGACGCTCAATGGAAAGTCCCCGGTTCGGCGACGTCGTCGCGATCGACTGGGTTTGCAGCCGATGCGAGTCCGGCACCGCGTCGTTTAATGGACCTTTCCGGAAAAGGAGCCACCCCGCCAAGAGGAGCACGCCCCCCGCCACCACAGCCAAGGCAGGCAAACGGAAACGGCGTGGAGAGGGCGGAGAGGGAGTTTGCTTGCGCGACCGTGGAGACGATTTGCGGGACTTCCGCCGCTTAGGTGGTTTGGACGCCATTTCGACTGAAAGCCTCAAGGAACATGTGAAACCGCCCCCCAAAAAAGAATGGCCCTGTTGGCAATCGTCCGCACAGACCCCAAGCCTTCAATCCCCTACCCATTTCAACAAATTGTAACCCGTCGGCACAAGCTCGTCGAGATCGCCCCCCCTGGCTCACGGGCCCACGCAATACAACTCCCGCGTCGTGCGGATGAAGAGTTGCCCGTGTGCGGCCACGACGGAGGAGCGAACCACCTCGCGATTCTGCGGATCGTCCATCTCCACCGTGTTGATCACGTCCCCGGTCGCCGCATCGATCACGTCCACCTCGCCCTGGAAGTTGACCAGGTAGATCTTCCCGTCGGCAGCCAGAGGAGAAGCCTCGTACTTCGCCCGGCCCGGAGTGGGAATCGTCCACTTCACCTCGCCGGTCGCCGCGGCCACACGGGACAGGGACTTGCGAACGTCGCTGAGGATGAAGAAGTCCCCGTCGTAGAAGGCCGGTGTGGGCACGTCCGACGTAACCTCGCCGATCCCCTCGCTCGTCCACGCCAGATCGTGGTCGGTCAGCGTGCCCGACAAGCCGTTCTTCACGGCAAACACCGGACTCCGTTTGGGACCGCAGATCAGGGCCACGCCTCCGCCCGACACGGGCGTGGGCACCAGCCGCCAGTGAGAGATCTTGTTGGGGTTCAGGTTGTCCCAACGCCAAAGCTCCTTGCCGGTTGACGGATCGTGTCCGGTGAGGGCGTCGCCTCCCGCCACAAGCAACTCGCTCTTTCCGTCGTACTGCATGGGAACCAAGGTGGTGAACGACTCGCGAGATTCGGCCACGGCGTCGCAGGGACGAACGCAACGCCACAGGGTCTCTCCCGATTTGGGGTCCATGGCCAGCAGGTACGACTCGTTTTCGCGATCGGCGAAACCCCGGCCTTGGACGGGGACATCCCGTTGCAGCACCTGCAAATAGAGCTTGCCCTCGAAGAGCGTGGGACTCGTGGCGAAGGTCCAGTTGAAGGCAAAAGTCCCGTAGTCTTTCTGGATATTCCGCTCCCACTTCTGCTTGCCGTCGAAATCGTAGCAAATCAGGTCGCCATTGCTGAAAAAGAAATAGACGAATTCGCCGTCCGTCACTGGGGAAGGTGCGGCAAAGCTGCTACGGTCGTCCTGGCGAATCCCCTCGGCAATTTCATATTTCCAAAGCAGCTTCCCGTTGGTCCGATCAAAACACATGGCCTGGAGCGTGTTCTTCTCGGCATTGAGCCCGGAAAGAAAAACGCGATCTTCCCAGACGATCGGCGTCGAGGCCGCGGCTCCGTCAAGCTTCGCCTTCCAGGCAATTCCTTCGCTTCGAGTCCATTCGGCGGGGAGGTTCGTCTCGCTGGTCGAGCCATTGAACTGGGGGCCTCGCCAATGGGACCAGTTCTCGGCAGGGAGGGAAGAAACGAGCAGCGGCAGAAGAAACAGGGAAACGCAGGGAAGGAAGCGCATCGAGACACTCTCCGTGGGCGGGACCGTGGGAAAGGGCAACTGGAAGGGAATCATGGGCGGGTAACCAAGTCCCTTGATTCTAAATCACCGACCGCGACTCGGCGACAATCTCCACAAGAAAATCCGAAATCCGAATCTCGAAATCCGAAACAAATTCGAAGCACGAACCCCGAAACAAGCACTCCCGGTTTTGGTCATTAGAATTTAGCAAATTCGAATTTGTTTCGGATTTCGGATTTCGTGCTTCGGATTTCCAGATTTGGTTTGGGTTTCGCCGCGTCGCCAGCAGGGGTATCATCAAGCTCAGAGGCTCCACGACAAGGAATATTCTGAGGACCCCATGCCGGACCGCGTTGTCGCTTCTACCGAACTTCTGGCCGCGAAGCAGCGAATGCTCCGAGTGGACCTTCGAGGCCGGGGAATTCGGGACCACCTCACCCTGGCCGCCATCGAGCGCGTGCCGCGAGAGCGGTTCGTCCCCGACGAATTTCGTCACGAAGCCTATAGCGACAACGCCATGGCAATCGGCCTGGCCCAAACGATCAGCCAACCTTACATGGTGGCGATCATGACCGAGGCCCTCGAACTGCATGGGCCGGAACGGGTTCTGGAAATCGGCACGGGCAGTGGCTATCAGACGGCCGTGCTGGCCGAAATCGTTCGCGAGGTTTATACCATCGAGCGTTTCGAGGAGCTTTCTCGCCGCGCGGCGGAAACGTTGGAGTCGCTGGCCTACGTCAACGTCACGCCGATCGTAGCCGACGGCACCCTCGGCTACGAGGCGGCAGCGCCGTTCGACCGGATCCTCGTCACGGCCGGGGCCCCGCGGGTCCCCCCTGCCCTGCTCCAGCAATTGGCCGACGGCGGCCGGCTCGTCATGCCCGTCGGGGGAGCCGACAGCCAGGTTCTGCATGTCGTCCGTCGCACCGACGACGCATTCCCGACAACGAGCCTGACACCGTGCCGTTTCGTGCCCCTCGTGGGCGAGCAGGGATGGGGTGAAGATGAAGCGTAGGCCTGCACCACCTCCCAACGAGCGGAAACGCATCGCCCTGGTGTTTCCCATGGCCGTCCCCCACCTGGCCGATTTTGTCGACGGCGTCGTCGACTACTCCAGGGACGCGGGCGGCTGGACCTTCACAACCAGCCCGGCCTGGTCCGGGGGTTTTCCGGAAACCTTTGCCGTGTCCATGAAGAGCCTTCGCGGCTGGCACGGCGACGGGGCCATTGCCGTAATCACTCACGAGCAGGATGCCCTGGTGGCCAGGCAACTCGGATTCCCCGTGGTAAACCTGTCGGGCGCCATGCTCGACCCCTGCAGCGTGCCGCGGGTGATGGTCGATCACGAGGAAATCGGACGCGTTGCCGCCCGGCACCTGCTCGCCAAGGGCTTTCGCCATTTCGCCTACTACGGGGCCGGCGACACCTACTACGGCCAGTTGCGGCAGCGCGGCTTTGCGAAGATCTTGAAAGAAGCCGGACACGACCTCGATCATGCCCTCCAGGCCCCCGCGAGAACCGATCCCGACATGCCGTGGATCGAGACTCTCGATCACCTGGGCCAGTGGCTCGACGAACTTCCCAAGCCGATCGCCCTGCTTGCCGTGAACGACTATCGGGCATGCCTCGTGGTCGAGCAGTGCCAACGCATGGGAATCCATATCCCCCTGGAAGTCGGCCTCCTGGGCGTCGACAACGACACCGTGATCTGCGAGCACTGCCATCCCACGCTTTCCAGCGTCTCGCGCAGCGGGCGCAAAGTCGGCTACCAGGCCGCCGCCCTCCTGGACCGCTTGATCGGCGGCGAAGCGCCACCCGAGACGGACGTTGTCGTGCAACCCGGATCGGTCGTCGGGCGCCAGTCGACCGACATTCTGGCCGCCCAGCATCCCCAGGTGGCGGCCGCCGTCCAACTGATCCACGACAACCTGGGACGCTCCTTCGGCGTCGCCAACCTGCTGCGGGAACTGGGCGTCTCACGACGCTTCCTCGAACGGCATTTCCGCCAGCAGCTTGGCTGCTCGCCCCACGAATACCTGACCGAGCAAAGGATCGAGAAAGCGAAGCGGCTCCTTGCCACTCGGAGCGATCTTTCCATCCAGGAAATCGCCGCCGCGTGCGGGCAGGCCGACCCGCGGAATTTCCGCCGCTCCTTCCAACGCCTGACCGGCATGTTGCCGAGCGAATATCGGCAGCAGGCGACCCGTTGAAGCAGCAGCATCTGTCGAAATGGGCCTCCCCCCCTGCCCGACCGGAGCCGGGCCTTTTTCGCCCGCCTTCTGGTTTCCTCCATGCGTCGATGCTACGATTTTCTTCGGAAGTTCCTCGAAGAATTCCCAAGGTCCCCGACTGGCCTCGACCGCTCCGTCCCCATCCAGGAGGCAATTCCCATGAAGAAGCCCGGTATCCTCGTCCAACTCATGCTCCTGCTCGCCGCGATTTGGACACTGCTCGACTGCCCCGCAGCCGCTCAGGCCCCCCAAAACGTTCGCGTCCTCGTCTTTGGGGCCCATCCGGATGATTGCGAGATTCGCTGCGGAGGAACGGCCGTCCTCTGGAACCAGCGAGGGGACTTCGTGAAATTCGTCTCGGCCACCAACGGCGACATCGGGCACTGGGGAATGGCCGGCGGGGCCCTCGCCAAGCGTCGCTACACGGAAGTCCAAAAAGCCGCCGCCGTGCTGGGCGTCACCACCGAGGTGCTCGACATCCACGACGGCGAACTCATGCCGACCCTCGAGAATCGCAAGCTGTTCACTCGGCTCATCCGCGAATGGGAAGCCGACATCGTCATCGCCCATCGCCCCAACGACTACCATCCGGACCACCGCTACACGGGCGTGCTCATGCAGGACTCGGCCTACATGGTCGCCGTTCCCTTCTTCTGCCCCGACGTGCCGCCTCTGGAAAAGAACGCGATCTTCCTCTACTCCTACGACCGCTTCCAGAAGCCCGCTCCGTTCCAGGCCGACATCGTCGTCTCCATCGACGCGGCGATCGACGCCAAGGTCGAGGCCCTGGCTCTTATGGAAAGCCAGTTCGTCGAAGGCGGCGCCACGGGCTCGCCCGACAAGGCCCCGAAAACGGAAGAAGAGCGAGCGGCCAAGCGTGAGCAGGTCAAAGCGAACTTCAAGCGGCGTTTTGCGGCCGTGGCCGACAGGTGCCGCGACAAGCTGATCGAACTCTACGGGGAGGAAGCCGGCAAAAAGGTCCAGTATGCTGAGGCCTTCGAAATCTGCGAGTACGGTCGCCGACCGTCGAAGGAAGAGATTTTGAAGTTGTTCCCCATCAAGTAGCGCATCGTCCTTTCACTTCGATATCCTGCGGTTCCTTGTTCGATATTCTGCGGTTTGTCCTTGCGCCCGTCAGAAAACTCTGTAATACAAAAAGGCTATGGTAACAAATGGGGCCTGCACGACTGGTGGATACCCAACCGTGTATCGCCACGCTGCGCGGGCTTCCAGGTGAACGCTGAACCTCGATTCCCCAGGCTCACGCCTGGGGCTACAATCGTATTGCACCGCTGCACGGGCTTGCTGTCAGAGAAAGCCCGCGCAGCGCGGCGAAACGTCTGTAGCCACGTGGCGTAAGCCCGTGGACTCTTGCGAAGAACGCCGCTACCGAAGCCCGCGCAGCGTGGCGACACTAAACCGCTCAGCAGAAATGGTTGCACCGTATCAAACGTTTTGATAGACCTCCCCTCCCCCTCGCTCGCAAGCTCGCTGGGGAGGGAGCTGTCACATCTTACGCCTAGCCTAGTAATACGAGCCAAGTCCCATGGGGAATCTCATGACGCTCCATCGCCCCCAATTTTGTCTGCTACTGATCGCACTGACGGCGACCGCCGCCTGTGTAGCCAACAGCCCCCGATGCCAGGCCGCCGACCGCCCCAACGTGATCGTCTTTCTGGTCGACGACATGGGCTGGATGGATAGCGGCGTGTACGGCAGCAAGTATTACGAGACGCCGAATATGGATCGCCTTGCGACCCGGGGAATGCGGTTCACCGACGCCTACTCGGCCAATCCGCTCTGCAGCCCCACCCGGGCGAGCATCCAGACAGGCAAATACCCGGCTCGCCTCGGCTTCACGACGGCCTCGGGTCACCGACCGCCTCGGCCGGAAGATGCCTCTCCTTACCCGGCGAGCGCCCGCCCGGCCGACAAGTGGATTCTTCCCATCAGCAGGAATTTCCTGCCGCTGGAAGAAGTGACCGTGGCCGAGGCCTTTCACGCGGCCGGATACCGGACGGGCCACTTCGGCAAGTGGCACCTCGGGCTGGAGCCGCGCCATTGGCCCGATCAGCAGGGCTTCGATGTGAAATTCCACGGGGCCCCCGATCCCGGGCCGCCCAGCTACCACTCGCCCTACGACTTCAAGGCCGGTAACGTGACGGACGGCCCCGAGGGGGAGTATATCACCGATCGTCTGACGGACGAGGTTGTCCGCTTCATGGAAGCAAATCGGGACCGCCCCTTCCTGATGCACGTGTGGCAGTATGGGGTCCACGGTCCCTGGGGACACAAGCCAAAAATCACCCGGACCTTTGTCGACAAGAAGGACCCGCGAGGCATGCAGGCCAACCCGATCATGGCCTCCATGCTCAAGAGCGTGGACGAGAGCCTCGGCCGGATCGTGGCCAAGCTCGACGAATTGGGACTTACCGAGAAGACGATCATCATCTTCTCGTCCGACAACGGCGGCAACGTGCATAGCAACCTGCCCGACGACCGGCGTTCGAAAGTCGGGCCCAAGCACCCCCAATACGCCAAGGTCCAGGACTATCACAAGTGGGCCGACCACCTGCCGCCGACCAACAACGCGCCGCTGAAGAAGGGCAAAAGCTGGCTTTATGAAGGCGGAGTGCGGGTGCCCTTGATCGTCGTCTGGCCGGGAGTGGTCGAGGCCGAGTCGCTCTGCAACACGCCCGTCATGACCATCGACTTCTATCCGACCATGCTCGAAATGGCCGGCGTTCCCCGCCCCGAAACCCAGAAGCACGACGGGCTGAGCCTCGTGCCGCTCCTCAAACAGGACGGCGACCTCGATCGGGAGTACCTCTTCAACTACTTCCCCCACAGCACGCCGAACAAGCCCGGTGGCGTGACCGTGCGCAACGGCCACTGGAAACTCATTCGCTGGTTCCACACGTCGCCCGAATTCCCCTCCGAATACGAACTTTACAACCTCAGGGACGATCTGGGAGAAACAACCAACCTGGTGAAACAACGGCCCGACGTTTTCAAGCGTCTCTCGGACCAATTGGACCGCTTCCTGGCGGAGACCGCGCTCGCGCCGCCCCGGCCCAATCCCGCCTACGATCCCCTGGCGGTCCGGCTCCAGAACTGGGTGCCCAAGGGTTGCCAGGTGGAAATCACCGAGGCGGGCTTGCGTCTGAAACGGCAGGGGCCGGGAGCGTTCCTGGCCGTGACCAATCTGGCCAAACTGGGCCCCCGCGGGCCCGTCCGCCTTCAATTCGTCGTCCGATGCAAAGCCAACGGCCAGTTCGCGTGCCAGTATCGCGCCGCCGACCAGGAGACGTTCCCACGCGGAGAGCAACGGGTGGAAGCCGCCTTTTCCGGAAGCGACCAATGGCAGCACGTGTCCATCAACCTGCCCGTAAAGGGAAGCCTCCAGCACATCCGCATCTACTTTCCCGACGAGGCGGACATTGTGGAACTAGCCGGCGTTTCCCTGGAGAACATCTCGCCGCAAAAACCCCTGCAATCGTGGCAATTCAGCGTCGAATAAAACACATCCTTCCAATCGATCGCGTTCCGGTCCGAGGCAGCGTCCATTCCGCAGGGGGAAAATAAACAGACAACCACAGAGGGCACGGAGGACACAGAGGAAGATCTAAACCAGTGAAGAACATCGAAAGTCAAATGTCGCAAGAATGACGAAATAGCCCAAGACGCGGATGTTGTATTCGACGCAACCTTCGTCATTCAAGCTTTGGATTTGTTTCGTCATTTGGCTTTCTTCATTCGTCATTTCTTAGGTACTTCCTTCTCCTCCATGCCCTCTGTGCCTCCGTGTGTTTTGCCCTTGTTTCTGCCCCGTCAACATCAACGACCGTTGATTGACATTGCCGCAGTCGCCCAGAATCGCTATTCTCCCGCGGTTCTTCATCCAGGGAGTTGGCGATGCGATCTCTCCGATGGTGGGTTTCCGGGGTAGCAATGGGGCTGCTTTGCATCAGCAGCGGCTGTTTTCCCGCGGCCTACGTCTATCCCGACATCGACTATTTCTCCGTAGACCTGAGCGACGTGGGCGATGTGGCAGACTCCGCAGCGACCGAATCGGCCCCGACCGTGATCGTCTTCCAGGAGGGGACCGGCCATTTCTCCACCCCTGTCCCGAGGCTTGCGGAAGCGGAGAGAATCCACTTGGTGGAGCACCGCTCGGAAAGATTCAGATACCTGTCCAGCGGTCTTGCGGGGTTCGTCGGACTGGCGTCTGTTCTGTCGTGGGGTGACAGTTGGGGCTACGGGTCACAACTCAAGGCCTATCGCCGCGGTTGCCGCCCTCTGATCATTGAGCCCTGGCAGCCGCTTGATTGTGCTGATTGGCAACTCGCCGAGACAATCGAAGAGTTGGAAACAGCTATCGATTCCCTCTCCGAGTTCGGACCGACACCGGAAACCCCTCTTCCCGCTCTGGACTTGACCAACGACGATGCCGTCAGTGGCCTGCTTCATTCAAAGAAGAGGAAGGTGGATGCTAACACTTCCCGCTTTCTGGCGGGAGAATACGAATGGCTGGCTCGTGTCGTCGAGGAGAAACTCGCAGCCGAAGGAAGACAAACGGTCCAAACGGTCGACCTCGACGTGACTCGCCAAAGGCTCCTGCTGAAGTCGCAATACTGGAGAGCGCACGATCCCAACTCGATCATCGTACTCCAGTAGCGTTCAATGGGGCGCCGGCTCCTTCGATTCCTCTTCAGCCGCAAGCGAGTCCGGATGGATCTCACCCGAACTCCCACCCGATTTCCCGAGAAATGGAAAGAAACTCATGAGCCCGGAAGCCCACGCCTGCGAATCGCATCCCCGGCTGTGCTCATTTTCGTGAGGAGGGGGGTGACAAAAAGGAGGAACCAGGAATGCGATTCGAAGGCGTGGTTGGAGCAGCAGAAACAGCCATCCGCTGCCAGGATTAGTGGGTAACCGCGTAAACGAGGATATTCGTGCCGATATTCAAGGCGTCTTCGTCCTTGAGACCATAGCTATAGGCGTGGGGGAACTGCTCCCATCCATTGCCCAGGTCGAATTTGCTGTAGACCACGGCCAGCCGTCCGTCGATCGTAATGCCTTCCAACTCGGGCGTGTCAAAGGGTCCGTAGTCCTCGCGGACTCGCGGGGTGTACTCCACCTGGTTGATGTCGTTGTGGCAATGGTACAGGGGATGATCGCCGGGCAGCCGTTCCAGCCGGCTCTCGGGCAACACCTTGGCCATCTCGCCGCGGAACGACACGTCGAAGGCCACCCGCCCGCAACAGGCGTCCGCGACCAGCAGGCCGCCGGCCAACAGGTATCGTTTGAGCCGAGCCACTTCCTCATCGTTCCAGTGAAATTCGTGATGGCCTGTCATGTAGAGGACCGGATACGTCGCCGTCTGCGGGTCGGTCAGTTCGACCTCCTGCCGCTTGAACTTCACTTCCAACGTTGAATTGTCCCGGGCGTACTTGAGCAGGTTGTGAACGGCCGACGGATCGGGATCCCAATCCCCTTCGTGCTTGAGTTGGGCGAACACGAAATCGTCGCGGCTGGGCTCCTCCTGCTCGAAGTAGCGCTTCGTCGTGCTCAGAAACCGCCCCAACTGGAACGTGCCGAGCAGATAAGTCACCAGGTTCGCGCCGACCTGCCGGGCCTGGTCGATGACCACCCGCGTTCCCCGCGGATGCTCATGGCCGTCCCAGCCGCACGTCAGGTCGCAAGGCGAGAAGATCACGCCGCTCCGACATCCGAAATCAATCGACTCCAGACACGGCACGTCCGTGTACTCCGTTCCGTCACCCTTCTTGTACGTGAACGACCCCAGCTTGTAATACGATGAAAAGACGGGTTCCTCGGGGAGCATCTTGCGCAGGGGTCGGTTCGGAAAGATCTCTTCCATCTCCTTCCGGAAACTCTCGGTGAAATCGTTCCAGCCGCAGCACGCGTCGCCCAGGATGAGTCCGCCGCTGGCTACGTAGTCTCCCAGGGCCTTGCGAACTTCGCTCGTCAACTCGAACTTGTTATGCCCGGCAATCAAAAGGGCCGGCAATTCTCGCGGATCGTACGAAAACTTGCTGAGATCCGTTTCGATCGAACGATAGTTGATACCCAACTTCTGGCTGGTCCACTTCAGGAGGGTATCGACATCCGCCGGATCGGTCATCCAGTCGCGATACATGATCTGCTTGCCGTCCCGCGTGATCCATCGCGGGGCGCCGAGAGCCACCTTGCCGATCAGGGCTGGAGGACTGGGAGGGCGCTTCTTCTCACTCCTCCGCAGCGGGGTAACCGGCAGAGGCAGAGGCGCAAAGCTCTCTCCGCCCGTGCGACTTTGGGGCTTGGCCTTCGGCGGCGGACCACAATCAATCGGCCCCGTGTTCTCCTCTTGCCCAAAGACGATCGAAGAACCGCTGGAGACGGTCGACGCGGCGCACAAGATCCCCGCACGCTGAAGAAAGCGGCGGCGGGATTGCGTCCCCTTGTCTCGTGCAGCCTTCATACCTTCACTCCTGGTCCGTTGACCAATCGGCCCGAAGCCCACCTCATGGTGAACTCACAAGCCCACTATTAACTAACCCGCGAGAGACGGAAAAGTAGTAGGGAAAAAATGCAAAGCCCCTACACCTACACTCCAGTCGACTGCCTCAGCCCACAATCCTCCTCCATTCTAATCGATCGACTCGCTTCCGCCTCTCCGGAATGTTACGCTATTTCCCATAAACAGCGGCCCGTTTGGAGGACGGAAGCATGCGACCCCAAGCCCTTATCCTGACGATACCCCTTATTCTGAGCGGCATAGCTACACCCGATGCTGTGGGCGAGGCTCCTCGCCCCAACATCCTCTTCATCTTCGCGGATGATCATCCGCAGAGTTGCATGGGATGCATGGGCAATCCCCACATCCAAACGCCCAACCTCGATCGCCTCGCCTCCGACGGCGTCCTCTTCACAAACTCCTTCGCCACGACGGCCATCTGCTGCTCGAACCGGGCCTGCATCCTCACGGGCCAGCACATGCGGCGTCACGGAATTCGAGACTTCGCCGCCCCGCTCTCCCGCGAGGCCTTCGCCCAAACCTACCCTGCCCTGCTCCGCTCGGCCGGCTATCGGACCGGCTATCTCGGCAAGTTCGCCGTCGGCGCACCCACAAACGGCAGGAAACCGCTGGCCCTGCCTGCCGATCAGTTCGACTTCTGGTTCGGCTTTCCCCAATCGATCAACTTCCGCCAAGAGGTGGACGGCGACGTCAAGTATTTGACAACCTGCATGGAACAGCAGGCCGCCGAGTTCCTGCGCACCCAATCCGCCGATCAGCCGTTCTGCCTCACCGTGGCCTTGAAAGAGCCTCACGGACCGTGGAACTACTTCGATCCCGACGTCCCCGATCCCTACGAGAACGTGCAGATTCCTCCCCCGGCAACCTTCTCCCGGGCAGACTACGACGGGCAACCCGAATTCCTCCGCAACTCGTTGAACGGCGGCCCCAGCGAACAGTGGTTCAAGAATCCGGAAGCTTATCAGAAGTACGTTCGCACCTTCTATCGCCTCATCACGCGAGCGGACCTGGCCGTCGGACGCTTGGTGGAGTCGCTTCGCACTTACGGATTCGATCAGAACACCGTCATCATCTACTCCTCCGACCACGGCTCGCTGCTCGGCGCCCACGCCCTGTCGGGGAAGTGGATCATGTACGAGGAATCGATCCGCGCCCCCCTGATCATCTACGATCCTCGCCTTCCAGCCGATCGGCGAGGCCGCCGATGCGAGAAGATGGTCCTCAGTATCGACCTGGCCCCCACCATGCTTGCCCTGGCCGGCGTGAAACTCCCTTCCGCCATGCAGGGCAGCGACATGACGCCCCTGCTGCAAGGCGAGCCTGCCGACTGGCGCAGCGACTGGTACTACGAACACGTCTACAACACCCGTCCGCCCCGCCGTCCCATCGTCAAGGTGGAGGGCGTCCGCACGGACCGCTGGAAATACACTCGCTACCCGGAGATCGACCCCGTTGCCGAACAGCTCTTCGACCTGGACAGCGACCCCCTTGAAAGAAACAACCAAGCGGCTGATCCGTCCTGCCAAGATACGCTTGTTCGGCTGCGAAAACAGTGCGATGCCTATCGCGAGGATTTGCAGTAGAAACGCCAGCCCGCGGGTGGCGGGTGGCACCGAGCTTTTTTCCGCAGTGCGTCTCCCATTCCATGGACGGCATTCGGAAAAAGCTCGGTGTTGCCTTGGCAACAAGAGGCGTCCGCGTCGCTCTCGCTTCCGTGATCCATAGCGGCATCACTGCCCGCAAACGTCACTCCAGGTCGCGCTCGGCGAGCGCTGACCTACCCACAGCCGGCACTGGGTCCAGTCCTCTTGTGGCAAAGCCACCCCGACGATTTTCCGGCAATGTCAACTGAAGTGGAAAACCGGATGCGGAAAAATCATCGCGGCCACCCGCGGTACTTGGCATGCCCCCTGGCCAATTCCCCCCTCGACACCGCCACCAAGAAACAGTATACTACAGTACACCTACAAAACCCCCTGCCCACGCTCTTTGACAATTCACCGACGACCACCATCTCCCCCGCGCGATGGAAAATGGCCTATTGCCATCCCTACGCCCGAACACCCCACCAATGAGCCAAAAGGGTCAAAATTAACGCGGGCGATTTTCGGAAAGTTCGGAAAGTTCGTCCGCCCACCGCGTCATATCGAGAACTGGTGGACGGCGCCAACCCTACTTGCTCCAGGTCCCGCTCGGCAAGCGAGGACCTACCCAGCCCCTCAAAAAACCGATGGACACCCATACGGGGTAGATGTAGACTGGAAGTTGCTCAAGTCTCCCTCGGTTTCGGGGACAATTTGTCCCATTTTCCGGAACCCGGCCTACCATCGCTCCTCAATGGGTCGGGTTACCTAATGTGGCTTGAGGCTCGTCGAACAGAGAAGAGGTCCGGATGGCTCCCGCCCCCAAGGATACCGAAGCGCCCCCTATCTCCGTCGATGTCGCCAAGGCGTCATCCAGAGTCGCCCAGTACAAGCGGAAGAAGTCTCCCCTGGCAACCGCCCTCCCCGTGGTCGCCATGCTGGCCATCCTCCTTATATTGGGGGGAGTGGCGTGGTGGCTCCTAGGTCGCAATGCCAATCCCCTGGCGATCCTGCCCATCGACGACCAGGACCTCATCCAAGGCCAGACCCTCTACCTGGAGATTCCCACGAGCCACGGGAACCAGCCAGGCCAACTCCGCTTCACCCTCGCCGATGCGCCTCCCGCCGCAACGATCGACGAAAGCCGCGGCGATTTGCGTTGGCCCACCAGCGAAGACGATCCGCCGGGCGAGTATGAGATAACCGTGTCGGTTCAAGCCTCCGGCCAGCGGCCCCAGTCGGCCCAGCGGACCTTCCTCGTTCATGTCACGCGCCGCCCCAACGTGCCCGACATGGAACCCACCGATTTCACGGCCGCTCTCGACCAGAACCTCACCGACGAGAATCCCTTCGAGATCGAAGGCGTGCCCGAGCCTCGCGGCAAGATCGACGAACTGGTCTTCGCCAAGCTCAAGGAACTGGACATCGAACCGTCGAACCCCTGTTCCGACGGCGCCTTCCTCCGGCGAGTCTACCTCGACACGATCGGCACGCTGCCCACCGTGGAGGAAGCAAGGAGCTTCCTGGAGAGCGAGGATCCGGACAAGCGGGCCGCCCTGATCGACGAACTGCTGCAGCGTCCCGAGTTCGCCGATTACCTGGCCATGAAATGGAGCGACCTGCTCCGGGTGAAGGCCGAGTTCCCGATCAATCTCTGGCCCAACGCGTCGCAGGCCTACCACCACTGGCTTCGTACGTCGATCAAGGAGAACATGCCTTTCGACCGGTTCGCGAGGCAGTTGCTCACGTCCTGCGGCAGCAATTTCCGCACGCCCCAGGTCAACTTCTTCCGGGCCCTGCAGAGCAAGGAGCCCAAGGCCATTGCCGGGGCCGTAGCCCTGGCCTTCATGGGCGCCCGGACGGATGCCTGGCCCGAGGAGCGCCTGGAGGGAATGGCCGTCTTCTTCTCCCAGGTTGGCTTCAAGCCCACGAGCGAATGGAAGGAAGAGATCATCGTCTGGGATCCCCGCAAGGCCAAGGGCGACGGGACCGAGCCGCCTGCCAAGCCGGTCTTCCCCGACGGAACACCGGCCGTCCTGCCCCCTGACAAGGATCCGCGGGAAGTCTTTGCCGATTGGCTGATCAACGAGAACAACCCCTGGTTCACGCGCCACATCGTCAACCGCATCTGGTACTGGCTGCTGGGGCGGGGAATCGTCCACGAACCCGACGACATCCGACCCGACAATCCGGCGCAGAACATTGAACTGCTGAACTGGCTGGCGGCCGAACTGGTCCGCGCCGACTACGACCTGAAACACATCTACCGCCAGATCCTCAATTCCCAAACCTATCAGCTTTCGTGTATTCCCAAGCACGAAGCGTCGGAAGCCAATTTCGGCTGCTACACCCTTCGGCGTCTGGAGGCCGAGGTGATTCTCGACGCGATCTGCCAGATCACGGGAACGACGGAATCCTATTCGAGCATGATTCCGGAACCGTTCACATTCATCCCGGAGAAGCAACGCTCGATCACGCTGCCCGACGGCAGCATCACCAGCAGCGTACTCGAACTCTTCGGACGTCCACCACGCGACTCGGGCCTGGAGTCGGAACGCAACAACCGCTTCACGGCCGCCCAGGCGCTTCACCTGATTAACTCGACCCACATCCTCAAGAAGATCAGGGAAGGGTCCAAACTCCAGCAGCTTCTGGATTCGACCGACAGCTCGGCCCGCGGCGAGGTCGTCTACCTGGCCGTTCTCTCGCGCAAACCAACGGCCGGCGAGCAGCACCACGCATCCTCCAAAGCCAACTCGCGCGGCGGCGCCCAGGACCTGGTCTGGGCGTTGATCAACAGCGACGAATTTCTTTTCAAACACTGAGCTGTGTACAGGAGCGATTCGATGACTCCCCAACGCGACGCATCTCATCCCGGGAAGAGCGGCCAACCGATTTCTCGGCGCGAAGCGATCCGACGCGGCGCGGTCGGTTCCGCGGGCCTGCTGGCAGCCAGCCGGCTCTCGCGCCGTGCCGTCGGCGACGAATCGTCGTCTCCGAATGAGCCGGGGTCTGAATCCACGTCCCCATCGACGCCGCTGCCGGAGGCCAAGGCCAAGGCGGTCATCCAGATCTGGATGTGGGGCGGCCCGCCTCACACCGACACCTTCGACCCCAAGCCCGACGCCGGCAGCGACTACACCGGCCCCATGACCGGCTCCATCGAAAGCAACGTCTCGGGGATCCGGCTGGGCACCATGCTACCCGAGTTGGCCAAGGTGGCCGACAAATACTCCATCATCCGCTCCATGACCCACGGCGTGTTCGGCCACGAGACGGCCTCCTACATGGTCCAAACCGGACGCATGCCCGGCGGACGACTCGTCTTTCCTGCCATCGGCGCCGTCGTCACCGCCTTCAAGGGTTACCAGAAGGACTCCGAAAGCCTCATCCCGCCCTACGTGGTGCTCACCCAGCCCCAGGGCCGGTTCTCCGAGGCCGGCTTCATGGGCATTCGCTACAAGCCCTTCGCCACCGGCGGCGACCCCAACGCCTATCGCTTCGCCGTCGAAGGGATCGTCGCCCCCGGGATCTCCGATGCCCAACAGCAACAGCGACGAAACCTCTTGAGCCGGACGAACGTGTTGAGCGAATTCCTGCCCAATCAGCCCCAGTTGGCCGAAGCCAAGCAAGCTCGCGACAAGGCCTACGACCTCATTCTGGGCGACGCGGGCAAGGTCTTCGACCTCTCTCTGGAGGACGACGAACTTCGACAGCGTTACGGGCGAAACACGTTCGGCCAGTCCTGCCTGGCCGCCCGACGGCTCGTCGAGGAGGGCGTGAAGTACGTGACCATCAACTACGGCGGCTGGGACACCCACAAAGACCACTTCCCCGCCATGCGTCGCAAACTGCCCGAGCTGGACAAGGGCATGGGGACCCTGATCGCCGACCTGGCCGACCGGGGCCTGCTCGACTCCACAATCCTCTTGTGGGGCGGCGAGTTCGGGCGTTCCCCCAAGGTCGATTGGAGCTCGCCCTGGAACGGCGGACGCCATCACTACGGCCATGTCTTCTCCACCGTCGTGGCCGGCGGCGGATTCAAGGGCGGCCAGGTGGTCGGCTCCTCCGACGCGCGGGGCGAATACGTCCAGGACCGCCCCGTCTACCCCTGTGATCTGATCGAAACCATGTACACCCTCCTCGGCATCGATCCGGCCGCCGGCTTGCCCCATCCGACTAATGAATTCGTCCGCGCCGTCCCCGGTCCCGACGAAGACGTCAAGCGAACCGGCATCATCAAAGAACTGATCTGACGATAGGCTGGAGACTGTAGGCTTTAGGCTGTAGGACGTAGCACTTGGCGCGAGGTCGATTGCGGCTCTCCATTCTCCATTGTCAATTGTCCATTCTCCATTACCCGAGCGCGCCATGATTCGATTCCACCGGCAGGCCCTTCTTGTTGCCACGGTCCTTTGCCTTGCCGCGTCCGAGGCCTACGGCCAGAGCAAGGTTCCCCACGTGGGCTACGTCTATCCGACTGGTGGGCAGCGGGGCACCTCCTTCGAGGTCGTTGTGGGCGGCCAGTATACGAAGGAGACGGAGGACGTCTACCTCTCGGGCGAGGGCGTCGAGATCGAAATCGTCAAACACTACCGTCCGCTCTCCCAAGGCCAATACAGCGGACTCCGCCGCAGGCTCGACGAAGCCCGCGACAAGCTCAAGGCCGAAGGCAAGGCAGAGCCGTACCCCCTCGAAACGCTCGCCAAGGTGGCCGGGATCACCGACGACCAACTCAAGGAGATGGAGGTCTACCGCGAGCGCGACGCCGATCCCAAGCGGCAGCCCAACAACCAGATCATCGAGGAACTCACGCTTAAGATCACCATCGCCGAAGACGCCCCCATGGGCAAACGCGAGATGCGTCTGATCACGCCCACGGGCATGTCGAACCCCGTCTGGTTCTTCATCGACCAGTGGGAGGAACGCAAGGAAACCGAACCGAACGACGACCAGCCCGATCCGGTCGTAGGTTCGACCCTGCCCGTGGTCGTCAACGGCCAGATCATGCCGGGCGACGTGGACCGGTTCTCCTTCCAGGCCCGCAAGGGCATGCGGCTGGTTTTCAACACGGCCGCTCGCGACCTGATGCCCTACCTGGCCGACGCCGTGCCCGGCTGGTTCCAGGCCGTGCTCGTCCTCTACGACGGGTCGGGCCAGCAACTCGCCTACGCCGGCGCCTACCACTATCGCCAGGACCCCGTGATCTACTACGAGATTCCTGAAGACGGCGAGTATATTTTTGAAATCCACGATTCGATCTATCGGGGACGCGAGGACTTCGTCTATCGCATCACCGTCGGCGAATTGCCCTTCGTGACCGGCATCTTCCCCCTGGGAGGCCGTGCGGGAACCGACGTTTCGGTCAAGCTTCAGGGCTGGAACCTGGCCGAGACCGATTTGAACGTCCGCGCCAGCTTCAACCGCAATCGCCCCGTTCGCTGGTACACGATTCCCCAAAACGACAAGGTCGACATCCGATTTCCGCTCCGCATCGACATGATCACCGAGGTCTTCGACGAGGAATCGAACGACACACGTGAAACGGCCCAGGAGGTGACCATGCCGTGCGTCGTCAACGGTCGCATCGACCGGCCCGACGATCGCGACGTGTTCCGCTTCGACGGCTACGGCGTTCTCGAGGCGGAAGTTTTTGCCCGGCGCGCCGGCTCGCCCGTCGATTCGTCCCTCACCCTGACCGACGCCGACGGGAAGGAACTCGGGTTCAACGACGACTACAAGGACGAGGCCCAACCCCTGCTCACCCACCATGCCGATTCCCATTTGAAGGTGGGGCTGCTCGGCAAGGGCCCCTTCTACCTGCACCTGGCCGACGCCCAGCGCAAAGGCGGAGAAGACTTCATCTACCGGCTCTATATCCGGCGTCCCCAGCCCGATTTCGACCTTCGCGTCATCCCCTCGTGCATCATCGCCCGTCCCGGCGCCAACATGCCGATCACGGCCCACGCCATTCGGCGGGGCGACTACGACGGCGAAGTCGATCTTGCCCTGGTCGAACCGCCCGAAGGTTTCGCCACGACCGGCGCCAAAATCCCCGCGGGCGAAAACAAGGTTCAAATGACGCTTGCCATACCGGCCTCGGCCCCCACGGGCCATGTCCTCCTGGAGATGGACGGGGCCTCGGCGTCCGGACGCCGCCAGCGCAAGTTCACCCGCCCTGTCATCCCCGCCGAGAGCATGATGCAGGCCTTCCTCTGGACCCAGATCGTTCCCGCCGAACAGTGGACGATCATCGTTACCGGCAAACCGGTCTCCAAGATGCCCCTCGCCCTTCCCACCGACGTGATCCCGCTGAAACTCGGCGAATCGACCACCATCCTCGGCGCCCTGGCCGGCAAAAACTACCGCGCCGACGAGATGAAGGCCGAATTGCACAATCCTCCCAAGGGCATCAGCATCAAGTCGGTCGCCCCCAAGGACGGGGCCGTGGCCGTCGAACTCACGACCGACGCCGAACTGACCCGCCCGGGCATGACCGGCAACCTCATCTTCGAGGTCTTCCGCCAGTGGACCCCGTTGCCCACAGAAACCTCGCCCAAGCCCAAAGAGCGGCGACACTCCTACGGCTATCTGCCGGCTATCCCGTTCGCCGTGGAGGAGAAATCGGGGAGGAAGTGACGGTTTCGCCCTTGCCAACCTCGCCGAGTCGCGCTTGCCCCCCACTTTCACCCCCCCACATTACAGGGACAGGTTGACGGGACGTACCCCGCGAATCATCCTGTTCCCTTGAGATTTGATGGCGACAGCGCCCCTTTTGCACCAACGACCCATTGGCTCATCAGAAAGTGAATTCGATGAAATTGTCTCATGCACTTGCTTGTCTTGTTGGCCTCGGCCTGCTCTCAACGCCCCTACAGGCAGGCGTGATCGTCTACCCGACAGTCACGATCGGAACTGCGGCGGATGCGTGGTCAACAACCGACCCAGGTCTGGGCGGCTGGTATTACGGCGACATCAGGAATTCCGGAACGGTGGGTGTCACCACCACCTATGACCACACTTCTTCCACAGCAGCTGCCACCTACCCCGGATCACAAGGGTCGCTGGAATTCACCCTGACCTCCGGTTCCGACAAAGCCGGTTTCGTTTACAGTTTCGACAACCCATTTGCATTGGGCGGCCTGGTCGGAGCATCCTATGACTGGTATCGGAGTTCCACTTCCACGAATCCCCAGACCCAAGCCCCGGCCCTCTTCTTCTGGGTCGATGTCGACGGCGACCTGAGCACGTCTGATACGATCGGCCTGAAATACGAAGCGGTCTACAACGGCTTCGGCCAGTCCATGCCGGAGGATGCCTGGCAGACTTCCGTGATTGATGCTTCCACCAACTTGTGGTCGTGGGACGATGCCAACCATGCCTGGAACAATTATATCACCCTGGCTCAATGGCTGACTTACCACCCGAACGCCATAGTTACGGGAATGGGGGTCGATGTTGGCTCTGGTTGGAATGGAGAATTCTCGGGAGCCGTCGATTTCATCGCCGTGAACAATCTGTTCTTCGATTTCCAGGTCGCCCCCTCGTCCTCGGTCCCCGAGCCAACCACGATTGCCATCTGGGGCATGTTCGGCGGCCTCGGCCTGATCGCTACGCAACGACGGCGCAGACAATCGGCTTAGTTCCTTATCGCGGATCAGCCTAGTCCGCAAGAGCCCGCGTCTTTCGACACGGGCTCGCCGGTTTCCCGTTGTCGCTCTCCGTCGCGCTACGCCACTCGGTTCCGGCGTCGCGACGCAACGAGCCCAAGCCCTCCCAGTCCCGCCCAGATGGCGAGGGTGGCGGGTTCAGGGACGCTGTTCGTGCTGGAAGAACCCAGCGCCGTGAAAATGAAGTCCGGGTCCGATGTTCCTGAACCCGAGTTAGAACTCGTGATTTCGTAAACGACGTCGATTGCTCGCAAACGGCCTGCTCAACCGACCAACGTGGACACTTCCCGCTCGATCTCGTCCATGCAGCGCGCCGAGAGTCGGTGTTCCTGGTATTCCTTGATGCGGCAATCATCCAGCCGGATGGAGAAGGCATCTTCGATCTCCTTCCGCGCGTTTGCGTCGTGGGAGATGCGGTTGATATCGACCACAAGGTCGCAGTGACGTTGCGCCTCTCGCCTGGCCCGCAGCCAGTCCGCATAGAACACCCGGTACCTGTCAGCATCACTCAACTTGCATTCGAATCGCCGAGCCGCCTGCAATGTGCGTCGGAACGATCGGCGATGGAACAGGCCGAATATCGAACGCGCTCCGGGCAACCGGTGTTCCAGGACGGTTGATATGCGTTCGGCGTAGAGTTGGCAAAGCGTGGTATAGGCAAGGGTCAGCGGCATGAAATAGGGTTGATCCCCCGCCAGATACGACTGCCATTGATCGCGAGGATTTCGCTGAAGATAGACATTGGTCCCGCTGATACGATTCCTGAAAAACTCCAGTCGTCCCGTGCTTCGGCAGAACTGCAGCAACGGTCGCAACCCCTGGTCTCGGCAACCCGCAACCAGGCCGGCGATGTACTGCTGAAAGGAAGCCTTCTCTCCCGCGAAGAAGTCGGCAACGGTCATCGATTCACGATATCCCGGAACGCCAGGTATTCCTCTTCGCTGGAACGGGCGATATTCGTCAAAGTAGCCCCCGGACATCGTACTATGGCTCAGCTTTGCTGCGATCTTCCGGCCCGAAAACTCGCGCATGTGGCTTTCATTCAACCGGCCCATGAACTCGTGCAACGGCTCGTACAGGCAGTAATACCGCTGTGTCTCGCGAAACTTGCCGAACAGATACGTGCTGCCGGTTCGCCAGAGCGAATGCAGGAAAACGGGTTCTTCGGCTGCTTCGTCCAACATCTCCGTGGCTCCGACCGACTGTGCGATAGACTCCTTCAACGCGAATGAGATCGAACGACCCGATGGCCCGCCCCCATCACGTCGACTCGGACCAACGGTTGGCTTCTTTATACACAGATCGTCTGTGATCTGCTATCCAACCACGAAGCTCATTGCGTCGAACAACGCAAAGAAACGGCGGTTCCCGAACCACCCGAAGGGGCACCGCCCATTCGCGCCGATGCCGTGCTTGCCAGCGATTCTCGAATCTGCCGCGCGTCATAGATGAAAAGGCGGCCATCCGTCGCCGAGTACCAGCCGTCGAACCGATTGGGCACGATGATCAAATCGATCTCTTCCTCGCGACACAGGCGAAGGAGCTCTCTCTCCGTCGGCTCGGTGCCGCAAATCGCGCCAAAAATCAGGTACGCTTCGCGGCGAGCATTCTCGGGCGCCGACTGGAGCCACTCGCGGCGCACATCGAGTTCGAACTCGCGGGTCAGCCTCGCTCGCCGATGCCCCTCAATCGCGGTACCCCGGTTGAACATGATTCCGGCTGTCTGGGGAATGGAGTAGTAGCTATCGCATCCCAAACGAATCCAGATGCCGCCAAGCGGACCCGTCGGCCAATAGAGAACTGGCGTGCGAACAATGGCGGGGCGCCTGTGATCAAGATAATTTCCCACGAAGGCCACTTCCTCGGCTGCCTCGACACGAAAGGGATCTCCGAGTGAGCTTTGAGGCAGAAGAAAAAAGGACGTTTGCATCCCCAGCCAACCGCACATGGCCACGCCCCGATAGACCGCCGCGTTTCTCAACTGCCCGCGAAGAAGAAACAACAGGCCGATTGCTACGGCCCAGGTAAGAAAAGGCCCGACGACTTTCGGAATGAGAGCGACCCCGCACCAGCCGAAAGTGAGCAAGTGGGGCAGCGTCAGGCCAATGGGCAAAACGACAATCCCCAGACCGATGACACTACCGATCGCACCAGCCCTTAGCGCGTTGACAGCGTCGTGGTCCGCGTTGCGGTTGGCTTTCCACCAACAAGAGACCGCCGCCAGTGCCAATGCGGCCAACACGATTTGCCGGCCGGCCATCTCAACGGAGGCGAAGCTGAACCACACGACAACCGCGGCCCAATTGCCAAAACGGGACAGGCAACCTCTTATCAGGCAGCCGACCAAGGCGAACAGCACGGGGATTTGAATGAACTGCAGTGGCCAGAGGGCACGATAGGCCTGCCCCTGAAGCAGCAATTTGTACGGCAGAATTGGAGCCACAAAGCTTGTCGCCAAGCTGACCGCCGCCAGCAGCATCACCGCGTCCAGCAGTCGTTTCGAGTTCGTCGTCAGACGGACGAACATCCGGCCACTGGCAACAATGGCGAAGGCAGTCACGACCGCGAGCCAGTCTTCGAACAGCCACACCGAAGGCACGCAGTAGGAACTCCGGGCGACGACATGTCCCCTCCACACATCGTCCATACGACCAAAGATGGCCGTTCCCAACGGTTCGTAGAGCAACATGCCCGCAATAGCCGCCGAACCGAACAGCGTAAGCACGAGGAACATCATCGGCCGAACGCTCCGCAGCAACTGGTATAGGATCCAGATGCAGAGGCCGCTGAATCCCATAATGGGATGCAGTAGCATGGCCAACGCGATCCAGCCAAAAGCCGAAGCCTGCCGGCCGCGAAGCAATCCCCCCAACCCCAACACGACGAAAGCGACTGACCACACACGAGGTGTAAGGAAATTCTCGTTGACGTGGAATGTCCCAAGCCCACCGAACGGCAAGGGGTTCACGGCCACGTAGACAACCGCCCCCAAGGCAGCGATGCTTCGCCCCCGCAGCCTTGGCACGAACCGCTGCACGGCAAAAAGCCAACACGCGTTTCCGCCGAGATAAAGCAGGAAAAACGCGAGAGGTACCCCTGCCACCTCCACCAACGGAGCGACCAACAGCGAGAAGACAGAGTAACTGTCTTGCGATCCGTACTTCAGATAGAGATCCTCAGCATGAACCTCGGGCATCGTGTGGTTGACAACCTGAACTGCGTACAAGCGAGCGTCATGATAGAGCCCCGCATAGGGGCGGAAAAACGCGCTGAGCAGGAGCAGGGAAAGCAACAAGCTGCCCGGGCTTGTAAACAGTCGACGCGCAGATTGCCGCAGATGTTCCTCAATTCGCATTCTCGTGCCTCAACCGTTCCCATCAGACGGAGGGTCTTGTGTCTTGCGCAGGATGCCAGGGAAGTGTAGGTCGCGGTTCGTCCCGGCATGCGCAATGCGATTGGAGGAAGCGGCTACGCCACGGAAGCGGGGAACGCTTTGATGGGCTTGTGGAGGTCGGTGGGATCACGCGGACGATCCGGGGGCTGTCTGGCCCGGCCGAGCCACACGGCATCAACGCCCTGATTTCTGACAGCGATGACAGGCCAAGAACAGGCCAAGAAAAGAAAAACAGCCTCGCGTAACTCACTGTCACGCAAGGCTTTATGAGTGCCCCCCGTAGGACTCGAACCTACGACCCGCTGATTAAGAGTCAGCGAGAAAGGGGGTTTCTGACGTTCCCCCTCTGATTCTGAAGTTTGATAACCTTTGACAGTACAAGGGTTTCCGGGTAGGCTTCCGTTTACGTGCTAGGACCACGTTTGACGAAAATTCCTAGCACACCTAGCACGAGCCTAGCACAGAATCCAATCAGAGGGCCGAACAATGGGGACGCAAGCGAAGCGGGAGACGCTGCGGGTAGCCTTCACCAAAAAGCGATTGGAAGCCCTGGGGGCTCCGGACTCGGGCCGGGTTTACTGGCACGATGAACGCTGCGCGGGCCTGACGCTTTGCGTGACAGACTCGGGGCGGAAGACGTTCTATTACTACAGATGGGCCCAAGGAAGGCCCCAGCGGAAGAAGCTGGGCCGGTTTCCTGCTGAACTGACCGTTGAGCAAGCCCGAGACTTGGCGAAGACGTGGGCCGGGAAGTTTGCGGCGGGGGAAGACCCGATAGAAGCCGTTCGGACAGCCCGCAAGCAGCCTACCCTTGGGGACGCTTGGCAGCATTTCGAGCAGTACGGCAAGGAACACAAGCGGCCGAAGTCCCGAGCGGAAGACAAACGCTACTGGGAGACGTTTCTGAAGCCATGGGCGGGGCGGCGGTTGGCGAAGATCACCCGGGCCGAAGTTCAGGGCTTGCATTCCAAGGTAGGCAGCGAGAACGGCCCGTATCGGGCGAACCGGCTGCTTGCCCTGACCTCGACCATCTTCAACAAGGCGGCCGACATCGGCTACTCTGGCGGCAATCCAGCCCGAGGAATCAAGCGGTTCAAGGAGCAAAGCCGGGACCGATTCCTGAAGCCCGACGAACTGAAGCCCTTCTTCACGGCCCTTATGGCTGAACCGAATGAAACGCTTCGGGATTTCTTCGTTGTCGCCCTGTTCACCGGGGCCCGACGTTCAAATTGCCAGGCGATGCGGTGGGAAGACCTGGACCTGAACAGCGGTTACTGGCGGATTCCGCCCGAGGAATCCAAGGGCGGCGAAGCGGTGATTCTGGCCCTTTCCCCGGCCGTTGCCGAACTGCTGAAGCGGCGGAAGAAGGATAGCAGCGGGAGTCCGTGGGTATTCGCCAGCAAGACCAGCAAGACGGGGCACATTACCGAACCGAAGGCGGCTTGGAAGCGAATTGTTACCGCGGCCGGTTTGCAGAACGTTAGGCCGCATGATTTGCGGCGAACGTTGGGAAGCTGGCAGGCCCTTCTCGGGGCCTCGGAAACGCTGATAGGGAAGACATTGGGGCACGCCCCGGGAAGCCCCGCAACGGCCGTCTACAGCCGATTGACGCTCGACCCGGTTCGGCAATCGGTGAACGGTGCGGAAGCGGCGATTCTTCAAGCGGGGAAGTTTACGGCTGACTTGCAGCCGATACCCGAAGAAACCGAGCAGGAAGGGAAAGCCGATGAGCACGAGTAAGGAAAAGCCGTGGGACATTGGTGAAGATTTTCTCATTCCTCTGGCGGAGCACGCGCGCTTATTCAGAGTGACCCGGTATAAACACGACGGAGTCGCATGGGGCTACGAGGAAGTAGGCCTGGACCTCGATGAGTATTGTGCCAGATTCTACGAACTGCTGGATTATCGAGGGCACGCGTTGGTGTGGTTGGAGGTTGAGGTTTCGGAAGCTGTATCTGAACACGCGCGAAGTGCAATCGCAGGAATCGAAGAAGGAATTCAAAAAAGCGACGAAGCGGCTGTGAACATGGGAGCCAACTATCTGACGAGCCTTTACGTCATCCTGGGTGCGAGGCATGGAAAACGGTTTTCGCGTGAGCATATCCCTCTTGAAGGAAACGTCCCTGCGTATGTCACCCTTCAGCAGATTGCGGCGACGGTGAATCGCAGCAAGAGAACACTTGAAGGTTACAAAAGCGAGATGCCGGCCCCCGCGATCAAAGGCGGCGACGGCCAGCCCGCGGAGTGGGACTGGAACGAAATCCGCCCTTGGCTCGAAGCGAAGTTCCAGCGGAAGCTGTGGTCCGTATTCCCCGCGGACAGCTTTCGTAGAAGCTGATTCTTGGTTACGTAACCGCACGCAAGCCCTACGCAACCGCACAAATCGGGAATCCGACTTGCTAAGTTGCACCCGTGTTGAGCATGTTTCCTACTCAATTACGAGGTGTACCGATGGTTCCCGTTTCTTCTATCTCTGCTGTCCGTGTCTCGCGGACCGAATTGCTCACGCCTAGGCAAGCTGCCGAACGCATGGGGCTTCGACCCCAAACTCTTGCCGTTTGGAGGACCACTGGCCGCTACGGCCTGCCCTACGTCCGCGCGGGTCGGTTGATTCGGTATCGACCTGAGGACATCGACGCTTTCTTGGCCGAGCGCACACAGACTCACACCGGCGAGAAGGCCGGTATCTGAACCACCGCCCCCCACGAAAAAAGCCCGTGCGCGAACTGGGAGAGCGCGGCCGGGCTAAAGGGTATTTGCACATGAAGTGTATCAAAACCAAGCCCAAAAAGCCACATCGGCAATCTTATGGGGCTATGGCTGTTGAGTCTTGGAGATTCCAGACTGCCACGCCTGCCCCTGCAAACATGAGGCGAATCATGCAGGCCGTGAACGCTCTGCCGACGGTTGGCCAGATTGCCAAACGGTTGGGAGTGCCCAATCACAGGGTCACGTATGTCATTGAGACGCGAGGCATCACGCCCGTCGGTGTTGCGGGCAATGCGAGGGTATTCACCGAGGCAGACGTCGAGCACATCGAGTCCGAACTGCGCCGCATCGACGCGGACCGGGGGATTCTCTGATGAGTATCGAGCCCCACTACACACCGCCTCAAGCGGCCAAACCTCTGCAACTCGACCCCGAGCTACTGCGCGAGGAGATCAAGAATGGGAACCTGCGGGCTGTGCAACTCGGCAAGGGCACGAAGCGGCCAAGATACAGAATCCCCTTGTCGGCGATCGAGGAATGGCTTCGGTCCCGCGAGGTCCAGCCCCCGGCCCCGAAGCCGCGCCGGAAGCGGAAAGAACGGCCAGAGGTGGATTACGTCGCCATGATGCGGCTAGGGGGTGACTCATGAGCGAAGACCGCGGCGTGATTTACGATGATTTTCCAGCGGATGCCGTCCTGCCCGAGCCCCGTTGCAAGAACGGCCAGCGAGTCGAGCTACCCGGGAGCGATGAGTGGGAACCCGAGCCAACCGAACTGCGAAGACCGACTTTCGAGATGAACGCCATATCGGCGACTGAACTCGACCAAACCGACTATGCCACCAACTACTTGATCGACGGCGTTTTGGTGGAGGGCCAACCGTGCATCGTGGCGGGCAAGCAGAAGACCCTCAAAACGTCGGTGCTGGTTGACCTGAGCGTTTCCCTTGTGATGGCCCGTAAATTCCTGGGCGTGTTCGACGTGGCCGAGGCGAGGCGTGTGGGCTTCGTTTCGTGCGAATCCGGCCTAGGGACTATCCAAGAGACGTTTCGGCGGGTGTGCATCGCTCGCGGCTGCGTCCTGTCCGACCTGGGCGGCTTGGTGGTTTCTGACACGATCCCCCGGCTCGACGATCCGCATTGCATTGCGGCCCTCGAAGCCTTTTGTACAGAGAACGAGTTGCGCGTCCTGATCCTGGACCCAGCCTACCTGATGCTGTCCGGCGCAGACGCGGGAAACCTCATGACCATGGGCGAGCGGCTAGCGGGGCTGAACCGGATCGCGTCCCGGACCGGGGTGAGCGTCATTTTGGCGCACCACAACAAGAAGACTCGCATGGCAGACGGCAACCGTTTCGATCCGCCCCAGCTTGAGGAAATCGCTTGGTCCGGGTTTGCTGAGTTTGCCCGTCAATGGCTTCTGCTGGGTCGCAGGAGCGAATACGAGGACGGCACTGGCAAGCACAACCTCTGGCTGCGGGTGGGCGGCAGCGCGGGACACAGCGGCCTGTTTGGGCTCAACATTTCCGAGGGCCGACGTTCTGACCCAGGCGGCAGGCACTGGGATGTAGAAGTCCGTCACGGTGCCGAAGTCATGCAGGACCGTACGTCCGAGCGAGCCAACCGCAAGAATGAGCGACAGCGGACCGAGGACGAGTCTGGAATGAACGCCATTGTCCGCGCCCTGAGTGAGCTACCCAAAGGCGAAGGCGTATTCCCTCGAAGGCTCTATGAGTCAACCGGAATCGGGCAACGTCGAATCGGCCGACTGCTTACCCAACTCACTGAGCAGGACATTGTCGAACCGTGCCGAGCCCTTGCAAGTCCAACGCACAAGACCCCTCGCGAGGGCGCTTTCAGGCTAACCGATAAGTGGTGGGAAGAATGAAAGCCAGTTTACCCAAAGTGAAGGACTGTAGCACTGTAACGAAAGCACTGTATCACGTGCGCGGCTGGGGTGACCACTACCACACGCGCGCCCCCTATGTAATAGGGGCGCGGTGCTGTGGTAGTGATGTCCCCCGATTCTTGAGCACTGTATCACCAGAAGGAAGAAACCATGTCGACGACTGAACTTGTTAGAAAAGCCCAATTGCTGAGCCACTACGCAAGCAAGAGCATTTGCGAGTACGAGCAACTGGACGGGTTCGCGTGTTCGGATGAAGTATGCGCAACCACCACGGACGAGTTACGTAGCGGAAGCATTGCGGTGCGTGTCCAAATTCTCAGGGGCACAGCAAAGGAGGACGTTCTTCAACTGTTGAAGACGATGCGGAAACTTTACAAGCAAGGTATCGACTTCGGGGTCGAAGGGCCGATCGAGCCCACCGAGTGCCCGCCAGCCATCTCTCTTCTCGCATTCGCTCAGCTCTTGGGTGACGTGTCTGAGATGGGCCGTCTTCTCCAAGAATCTCTGCCTGAGGACAAAGCCGCAGAGATGGGCTTTGCGTTGAGCCTGCTGTCTATGGTTCAGGCGAAGATGAACGCCGACGCTGGCCCCATTCCCGAAAGCGCAATTCCTTTCTGAGGTCCATCCCATGATTGAGAAACCCAAGACCCGCCGAGAACGTGTTGCCGGAGCTGAGCCGCAACCACATCCAATAGACTTTCCCCGGGCCTCGGCCCACACACACAAGGAGACTTACTAATGATTAACCGACCACCAAACGGAACCGGTTTCCTGGCGGTTGTTCGAACCTCGACGGGTGGATCCCGTACCATCGCCCGGCGCGAGCGATCCGAGCCGCCCACCGACGATCCCGCGTCCGCGCTTCTCAGCCGGATTGACTCACACGCACCGGCCTGGGCGTTCCTCGACGACGAGGAGCAGGACAGTCTCGACGGCTGGAACATTGACCCGTCCACTTCGATCAACCTAGGCAGCATCGATTTGCCATGACTGCCACCCGCTTTTATCAATCACCAATCCGTTTATAGGAGTTCTTCAATGAGTAGTCTTTTGGAAAAACTGAGAATCAAGAAACGACAGAAAATACAGACCGCCCGCGAATTCGTCGACATGGCGATCTCGACCGAGGCTGAAGGCCGTGGTGACGATGTTGACGTTGACCGCCTCGACGTAGCACTCGCCGAGCTGGGCAATGATGACGCCGAGATCCTAGCCGACCCTGATGGCTGGTTTTCCTCCCAGGTCGAGCGGCAGGCGGAGATCGACCAGTTGCGCCAGATCGTCGGCGGCAAGGACGGTGCAGTCGCTGCCTTCAAGAAGGCGTCCACTGCCGCACGCGAGTTCAAGCAGGATGCCGAGGTGCAGATCGCCGAACTCCAAGCAGGATGCCGAGAGGCCGAGCAGGTCGTCGCGGAAGCGCGGCGACGGGTTGATGAGATCGCGGAGGCCACGCAGCGACTGAGGCAACTGGAGCCTGCTGAACACCGCGAAGGACGCATGGCGTTGAAGGAGGATTGCAACCGGCTTCGTCGTCTCAAGCAGGATGTTGAGCAGCAGCGAGCGACCGCTGAGAGCGACCTTCGGAATGTGCCGCAGGGAAAAACGAAGGAGCACCGTGAGCGATACGTCGAGTCGCGGAAGCAGATCATTGCTAGGGCTGACGAGCGGCTTCCGCAGATCGAAGAGGAGTTGGCCGCGGCGATGGCGAGATTTGAGCAAGCCGAGGCCGAGATCGTCGGAGCCGGGTAGACAGTACCACACCACCACACGCTCACCAGCGGTTTGTTTATCTCCTTTCTTCTGGCGATGCGTGTGGTGGACGGTGGCCGTGGCTCTGGCCTGGACCTCCGGAGATACGGTCACCACGCGGGCGATGTCGGCGTCGGAGTTTACGCAATTCCGGCGTCGGCACGTCCGCGAGATTTAGGAGCAGCAGATGCGACGCAGCCAGGGCAGTTTCCACCCATCACGCTCGCGGGTCCTCCGTGCCGGGGGGGTGGTCGGGACTCCCCCCGCGTCGCGTCATTTTCGCGCGGAAATCGCATTTTTCGCCCTTTTTTTGAAGACCACCTAGGGGGGGAGGTATCCAATGGCGCGACGGATTTCTTTCGAGGCGGGCGGATGAGCGGCGCGGCCTATCTGAACGATCCGAGTTTCCACGAGTCGCACAGGGGGCCGATCTACGTGGCCGACAACGGCAGCAGCCACGGCCGGGACCCCAGCCACGAGCAGATCATGCGCATGGCCGAGGCGATCCGGACAGCGTGTCCACGGCCCTCAGTTTGGGAGAGCAGGAGGCGGCTGGAGATCCCGGTTCTTGCCGAAGCCGACTTGCACCTGGCGAGAAAATAAAGCTACTGGATCAAGTCCAGTAGCTTTTGATTCTCACACCATATCCGCCTACCGAAAGCTGGCAGCCAAGGCTGAAGTCTGGCATCGAGGCGGAGCGAGCGTTACGCGCGGTCGAGTAGTGAGGGTCGCACCCTGTCTGCCGGGCTCGGTGCGCTGCAGGGCAGCCTTGGGACGGCTTATGCGGCATTGCAGGACGAGCTTGCACCGATCCGTGCGGCTGCCCTGGCGGCTGCCAAGCGGACTGGTCTGCCCGGTTCCTACGAGGCCGAGCTACGGCGCCGAGGCATCGAGCCCTTGAGCCCGCCCCCGGTCTGCTACGTCTGACGATCCGTTCTTCCCCCTCTCCACCGGGATACCCTGGCCGGTCTGGTTGCTCGCCAGAGCCCAGGCCGGGAACCATCAAAACTCTTGAGATGCTTTCTTCACGGAATAGTACAAATGGAGCTTGTCGTCTACCAATGAGGCAAACCCGTACCTCTCATAGAATGCCCTGGCTGTGTCGTCAACGGCATGCACGACAATGAGGCGAATGCCGACGATACGATAGACTTGCACAATCCGCCTGATGGCATCGAAGAGAAGATACTCGCCGAGCCCGATCCCCCTCGCTCTTACGTCAACAGCGAGCTGTCCTATCAAGATTGCAGGGACAGACAGACGCTTGGGCAATCCAGCAACATCTGGGGCGGGAATCGAGAGGGGCTCTACGGCGTGCGTTGAAAGGGCATAATAACCGGCGATTCGATTGGTATTCGGAAACAGGACGCAGTGAATGCGTGTTTGGTCCCGCTTAACGAATTGACTGGCCTGTGTCTTGATCCAATCGTTTAGAGACGACTTGCCGCAGTCAAAGGACGATCTGTCCATCGACCGTATCCACGGTGTCGTCGCGAAGTCCCAGGGTTCACCGCACACCGGCTTGCTTGAGTCTGGCTGCTGCTGCTTTGAAGGATTGATTCGGCTCGCTGGTATCGTCAAGAATCTTAGCCAGCAATCGGCTATCTCGTTCCGACAGTTCAGTGACGTTAGACTGCGCAGAATCGCTATGGCAGCGGCCCAGAGCCCACCACCTACGTAGCCTATTGGTGATTGAAAGGCGAAATCGAGATTTATTCTTCGTTGATGGCATCGGCGATCCCCTCTCTGATGGACATCCTATTTAATAGTACGGCGAAACGATACCGAGAATCGCCAAGAATTTGAAGAAAATCCGCGTGCCACGCTATTGCTGGGGGGTGGTGATGATTGGACGGCAAGATCGAGGCTCCCAGCACGGGCTACTCGCAGCCCTGGGCGGCATTCGGTTTCCCGGGGCCGTTTTTTTGCTGCATCCTAGCACCGGCCTAGCACCGGGCCAAATCTGGCGAGCACCCACAAAACAAGCCTTGCGTAACTCATTGCTACGCAAGGCTTTATGAGTGCCCCCCGTAGGACTCGAACCTACGACCCGCTGATTAAGAGTCAGCTGCTCTGCCAACTGAGCTAGGAGGGCGTCCCGTACTTGGGATCGACACCTTATCATACCGTTTGGTTCGCTCGCCTCAAGGGGGGGAGGGGCGAGTTCCGATAATCCCGATTTCCCGGCCGGCCGTCAGTGGGGGATCGGCATGTCCAATTGGCGCATCTTGCGGTACAGATTCGACCGGTGGAGCCCCAGGCTCTTGGCCGCCTCGCTCATGTTCCCCCCAGCCCGACGAATCGACTGCTCAATGTATTTGATCTGAAAATCGGTCGTCGCGTCCGAGAGGGCCAGCCCCGGACTGGTGACCAAGGCGCCTTCGGCCAAGGGGGACAAAATAAACGCCAGATCGTCCGCCTCGATTCGCTCCGAAGTAGAAAGATAGGCAAGACGCTCCGTCAGGTTCCGCAGTTCCCGCACGTTCCCCGGCCAGGGATGCGACTTCAACCGAGCCTTGGCCTCGGGAGAGAAATCCGGCACCGAGCGCCGGGCTTTCCCGCAGAACTCAGCGAGGAAGTGTCGCGCGAGGAGCAGAATGTCGTCGCCCCGCTCCCGAAGCGGCGGAATCTCAAGGGTCACCACGTTCAAGCGAAAGAACAGGTCCTCCCGAAATCGCTTCTCGCCAACCATTCGGGCAAGTCCCTGGTTCGTGGCGGCGATTACCCGCGAGTCGGTGGCAATGGGCGTCGATCCGCCCACACGCACCAGGAGTTTCTCTTCCAGAACGCGCAACAGCTTGGCCTGCCCGCCCAGGCTGAGGTCGCCGATCTCGTCGAGGAACAGCGTACCGTCGGCCGCCAGCTCAAATTTACCGGGGCGCATGTCGTGAGCGTCGGTGAATGCGCCCTTCTCGTGCCCGAAAAGCTCGCTCTCGGCCAGCGTGTCGGGAATGGCCGCACAATTCACGGCGATGAACGGCTTGTCGCGACGATCGCTGAGATAGTGGATCAACTGAGCCACCACCTCCTTGCCTGTCCCGTTCTCCCCGAGAATAAGGACGGCCAGGTCCGTGTCGGCGACCCGGCGGACAATCGTGCGGAGAGCCTCAATCGCCGGACTCTCGCCGATCATGGCCACACGATGGGCGGCCTGGTCGGCAATCTGCCGACTGTTCAACAGCAGTTTCTGACGATCCTGGACGTTCTCCAAAGCGATCCCGGCATGCTCGGCCAACTCTTCCAGAACGGCTTCGTCCTGGGGCCCAAAACTCCCCTCGGTCTTGTTGATCAACTCGAAGGCACCAATCACCTGGCCCGACTGGCTCCGCAAAGGCACGCAGAGAATCGTGCGAGTTTCATAGCCCAGGGCCTGGTCGACCTGGCGGTTGATTCGTTCTGGTTCGGTATTGGAATCGACCCTTGCGGGCAGTCCGGACTGGACGACCTGCCCCACCACTCCGCGATCGTCCGGAACCCGGAGTTCGCCGTCCTTCACGCCAAGTGCCGGCCGGCCCACGAGCGTCCGCGTCCGCTTGTCCCACAAAAAAATACTCGCCCGATCCGCACCAAGAAGCCGTGTGGCCGCCGACGCCATCTGTTCCAGCAAAGGCCCCACCTCGCGAGTGCGATTCCACTGACTGGCAATATCCAGCATGGTCTCCAATTGGCCAACCCTTCGCCGATCGGCAAGGCGAGTTTCCAGGTTGCCCAGGGCCACTCGAACCACCTGGACCAGCGAGCCGAGAAGTTGAGCGGCAGAATGAACCTCGCCGGGTTCGGCGACGTGAACGGCAAGCACCTCCGTGAACTGCTCGGAGCCGACCAAAGGGGCAGCTACCCAAGCGGCGGACGAAACAGTTTCTTCCAGGTCCATGGCCTCGCCAAGGAGGTCGTGGGACGGAAATTCAGCTCGGCCGCAGGAGGTCACAGGGGTCCACTGCCCTGCGGCAGCCCGAAAGATGGCAGCCCCATCGGCCAGGCAAGCAACCTGAATCCTCTCGAGGGCTACCGCCAGGAATGTAGTTCGATCCGTTGTCCGAGCGGCATCCAGCAGAATCGCGCCAGCCTCGACCGCCTTTTCGCATGGTATCGACCCCGGTTTTTCAGAACCGGCACCTCGGTGACTCATGGGTCAACTCACAATCAAGGGGCGGGACCGTCTCATCCACCTCCCTGTTTTAGGGAGGTGATACCCGTAACATTGGGAGGCATTGTAATCAATATGTTGGACCAGCTCAAACCGATTGTCGTCAACATGAATGCGCCGGGACATCAAATTGCGGTTGTTTTCGCCTTTCGCCGATGAGTCCACGTCACCCGCCCCGTTTTTTCGCGAGACGGAATTGCGTCCCGGGGGGACAGCCTTCTAGTTCTATCAGGGAGGAAACAGAGCCCTTTATTCCGGTCTTTCCCATTTTGACCCGCTCGGGGCTTGACCCCGGGCCTGGCAATTGCTAAGTTTGCGAGTTTTATACCCCGCCCAGAGACTCGGAGTAAGAGTTGTGGCCTATCACAGTATCGTCTGCGTGAAGCAGGTTCCGGACACCGCCAACGTCACGGCGGAGGCGATGAAGGAAGATGGGACCGTCAATCGCAGTGCGTTGCCGACCATCTTCAATCCGGAAGATCTCCATGCCCTGGAAACGGCCCTGGAGATCAAGGAAAACTACGGCGGTACGGTCACCGTGTTGACCATGGGCCCCCCGAAGGCTGCGGATGTCCTCCGCGATTGTCTCTTCCGCGGGGCAGATCGCGCAATTCTCCTGACGGATCGTCGCGCAGCGGCCAGCGATACGCTGGCGACCAGCTACATCATCAGTCAGGCGATCAAGACGATCGGCGACTTTGATTTCGTGTTCTGCGGACGCCAGGCGATCGACGGCGACACGGCCCAAGTGGGACCGCAGACGGCCGAGAAACTCGGCATCCCCCAGATCACCTACCTGGAGGAACTGGTGTCGGCCGAGGGCAAAACGGTTCGCATCCGTCGCAACATCGGCAACGGCTGGGAGATCGTGGAGTGCCAACTGCCGATCCTGGTCACGGTGATCGAAACCGCCAACACTCCCCGCCCGCAGGCCATGCGTCGGGTCATGCGATACAAGAAAGCCCGCGTGCCCGCCGAACTGGCCATGGAAGTTCGCCGCGAAATGCCCGACGCCTCTGACGAAGACCGTCAGGCGGAAGTCGATCGGCGCGCCGCGGCCCAGAAGGAAGCGTCGTTCCCCGTCGAGCAATGGGATCTGGACGACATCAAGGCCGACCTGGAACGTTGCGGCTTGGCCGGTTCACCAACCAAGGTTTTCCGGGTTCAGTCGATCGTTTTGACCAAAGAGGGTTTCACCGAGATTCCCGCCACCGAGGACGGCGTGCGACAGATGATCCACGAGTTGGTGGTCGACCGGACCCTCGGTTGATTCCACCGTCGGATCCAAGGGGTCGCTTTCGTCCAACTGCCGTTTTGAACGCATCTCCTCCGATCGAGTGCGATCGGATTATTCACGCGGATAGAGACCATGATTGAAGTAAACCGCAAGGGTGAAGTCTGGGTATACGCTGAGCAGGAAGACGGTCAGTTGCATGACGTGTCGCTCGAATTGTGCGGGAAGGCTCGGGAACTGGCCGACCGCCTCGGCGTGAAGATGGGCGCCGTGCTGCCCGGAAGCAACGTTCGCAGCCTGTGCGACACGTTGATCGGACACGGAGCCGACGTCGTCTACCTTGTTGACGACGAGAAACTGGCCCATTTCCAGACCACGCCCTACGCCAAGGTCGTGGTGGATCTGATCGAGAAGCACCAACCGCAGATCGTGATGTACGGGGCGACGGCCCTGGGACGCGACTTGGCGCCCCGCGTAGCGTCCGCGGCCCAGGCCGGCATGACTGCCGACTGCACGGATCTCGACATCAGCGACGTGACGGACCCGAAGACGAAGGACACGCACGAAAACCTGCTCTTGCAGATTCGTCCGGCCTTCGGCGGAAACATCATCGCCACGATCGTCAACTACGACATGTGGCCCCAGATGGCGACGGTTCGCGAAGGTGTCATGCCCCTGGGCGAAGTGGATTCGAGCCGCCAGGGAGAAGTCGTCGAGGAGAAAATCCAGATCGACGAGGCCTTGATGGCGGTCAAGTTGATCGAACGTCACATCGCCGCGAAGACGGTGAACCTCAAAGGTGCCCGCGTAATCGTGGCGGGCGGAGGCGGCGTCGGTAGCAAGGAGAACTTCAACCTGATTCGCGAACTGGCCGGCGCCATCGGCGGGGCCGTGGGCGCCAGCCGAGCGGCCGTCGACGGCGGCTACATCGGCAAGGAACATCAGATCGGCCAGACCGGAACGACCGTCCGTCCCGCCCTGTACATCGCCGCGGGTATCTCGGGCGCCGTGCAACACCGAGCCGGCATGGAAGAGTCCGCGAAGATCATCGCCATCAACACGGATCCCGACGCCCCAATCTTCTCGGTCGCCCAGTACGGGATTGTGGGCGACCTGAATCAGGTCATTCCCATGATGATCAAGTCGCTCAAGGAGCGACGGTAAGAAGAGACTGTAGGCTTGAGGCTGTAGGCTGTAGGCCGAAGACTTCAGGCTGTAGACTGCTGGAAATCAACGAGGTCCGGCGCGATTGGGTGAGGGGAGTCCTTCCTGACCCCTGAACCCTGACCGCTGACAACTATTTTCGGAGCTTGCCGGTGGCGAACTTCTTTCTCGACAATCAAGACATCCAGTTCCTCTTCGATCATATCGACCTCGAAGAACTGGCGGAAATCCAGGAACTCGACACGCGCAACGGCGACGCCGACTACGTGCCGGACAGTCCGGCCGACATGGTCGACAACTACCGGCGAATCCTGGAGATCGTGGGCGAAATCGCCGGCGACACCATCGCCCCCAGCGCCGAAGATGTGGACCGCGAGGGCAACACCCTGAACGACGACGGCACGGTCACCCTCCACCCGCTCGTTCAGCAGAACCTCGACCGCCTCACCCAGGCCGACATGATGGGCTTCACTCTGCCGCGACAGTACGGCGGCCTGAACTGCCCCAATCTGCTCTACACCATGGCGACCGAGATCGTCAGCCGGGCGGACGGTTCCTTCATGAACCTCTTCGGCCTGCAGGGAATTGCCGAGACGATCAACGCCTTCGCCAGCGACGAAATCAAGGACGAGATCCTGCCTCGCTTCTCCGAGGGCGAGGTCACTGGGGCCATGGTGCTCACCGAGCCCGATGCCGGTAGCGACCTCCAGGCCGTTCGCCTTCGTGCCCACCAGGACGAAGATGGCAACTGGTACCTGAACGGCGTCAAGCGCTTCATCACCAACGGGTGCGGCCACATCCTGCTGACTCTCGCCCGCAGCGAGCCGGAAATCAGCGACGGACGCGGCTTGAGCCTCTTCATCTCGGAACGTTCCGAGAAGGTGCGCGTGCGACACCTCGAAAACAAGCTCGGCATTCACGGTTCGCCCACCTGCGAACTGGTCTACGAAGATACGCCGGCTCGACTCATCGGTGAGCGTCAACGCGGCTTGATTACCTACGTGCTGGCCCTCATGAACGGCGCCCGCATCGGGATCGCCTCGCAGAGCCTGGGGATTGCGGAGGCCGCCTATCGCCTGGCTCGGACCTACGCCCACACGCGTCACCAGTTCGGCGTCCCGATCGAGAGCCTGCCCGCCGTGGCCGAAATGGTCACCGACATGCAGATCACGCTCGAGGCGGCCCGTGCCTTGACCTACGAAAGCAGTCGCAATTGCGACCGTGAAAACAACAATCTCCGAATGCTCGAGTACTCCGAACTCGACAAGGCCGAAACGAAGCAGCGCAAGCAGAAGTCGCGAGCCCTCAAGCGGCTCAACGCCATGCTCACCCCGATGAGCAAGTACTACGGCTCCGAAACCTGCTGCTACGTAGCCGACACGACGATCCAGGTCCTCGGTGGCTCGGGCTATATGAAGGACTACGCCGCGGAACGTTACCTTCGGGACGCGAGAATCACGACCATCTACGAAGGAACGAGCCAGCTTCAGGTGGTGGCCGCCATTCGCGGCGTGTCGTCGGGAACGTTCGAGGCCTACGCGGCAGACCTCGAAAAGCCTGAATATGAAGACGCCGACCTGGCGGCATTGAAACAGAGACTCGTGGACGCCAAGGACCAGATCCTCGACGCCGTCAAGTTCGTCAAGACCCAGTCGACGTCCTACCTGGATTTCTCCGGACGTCGCCTCGTGGATTCCGCGATCACGGTCATCTGCGGACACCTGTTCCTGGGTCAGGCCGTGAAGTGCGATCGCAAGAAGGTCGTGGCCCAACGCTATATCCAGAAGGGCCTGGCCCAGATGCAAGCGGATCTGGCTGTTGTGAAGTCGGGCGATACCACCCCGATGGACTCCTACCAGTTGCTGGCCGGCCCGGTGCCATCCCAAGCCTGATCGGGGCGTGCGGAGCGAAAGGCGCTCACCTTTCCCCCATGGGAAGGGTGAGCTCCGTATCTTGGAAAGTCTTCTTGGCATGGACGCCGTACCCTGTAAGCAGGTCGCCACGAGGCTTGGCCGGGGCGAGTAAGCGACTCTAAGATCATTGCCAACCTGCCTACAATTCTCAGTAGGATTGTTACGTCCCGTGGGAGGGACTGCACCTCGGAGACTGTTTGGACTGTGGGGAATCCCTATTTGTCCACTCGAAACAGACGTGTAGAGACAGCGTTTTCCGCGTCCCTCCGCATCTTGCAGATTCTACCGCTCCCGCAGACAGTCGCTTGATTTGCGCCTGATCGAAGTGTCGCGTGACTGTCCACGAGCCAACGGAACAAAAACCAATTTCAGAACACAGCGCCCCTCTCCTGAGGGGCCATCTGCTTGCAGCAAGGAACTTGCGATGAGGACGTTTGAGGGCAAAGTCGGTCTGGTGATGGGCGTGGCCAACGATCGCAGCATCGCCTGGGCGATGAGCGAGGCACTCATGGCCCAAGGGGCCGAACTGGCCTTCACGCACCTCCCCGGCGAGTCCAGCGAGCGCCGCGTTCGGCGTCTCACCGAGGCCTGCGAGCCGAAACTGCTCATGTCGTGCGACGTCCAGCAGGACCACGATCTGGACGCCGTTTTCGCGCAGGTGGCCGACACTTATGGCACGCTCGATTTTGTGATCCACTCGATCGCCTTTGCCCCGCCCCAGGAACTCCGCAAACCCTATGTCGAAATGAGCCGCGACGGCTGGCATCTGGCCATGGATATCAGCGCCTACAGCCTCGTCGCCGTTTCCCGGCGGGCGGCAGAACTGATGCCCGACGGCGGCTCCATCGTCACGATCAGCTATTTCGGCGGCGAGAAGGTCATGCCGGGTTACAACGTCATGGGCGTCTGCAAAGCCACCCTCGAGCACAGTGTCCGCTACCTGGCCTGGGACCTGGGACGGAAACAGATCAAGGTGAACGCCATCAGCGCCGGCCCCATGCGGACCCTCAGTTCCGCCGGCGTCTCCGGCTTCGACGAGATGCGGGAACACGCCGTTCGCAAGTCGTGCATGGGACGGAACGTCGAATTCCGGGAACTCGGGAAAGCCGGACTCTACTTCCTCAGCGATCTCTCCGACGGCGTAACGGGCGAGGTTCTCCACGTCGACTGCGGCTACAGCATCGTCGGCCTGTAGCTCTCCGCAAGAGGTCGAACCTTCGGCAGGGTCTAAGGACCATCGCCCTTTTCCTATGGCCAAACGGTTGTGGAGGCTACCCGGAGAGCCTCCCTCGGATCGGGTTACGCAGATCGGGCTCCTGGCCGATAATGGAATCACCGCCCCAGGCAAACTCAGGAAGCGAGTGCGCCTTGCGGATCGGAGCATTCTGTTCGTCTGCCCAGGAGAAGCATCATGTCACCTCAGCCGTTCCACGGCCCCTACGCCGCCCCCCTCGTCGAAAACCCTCGACTCCTGGAACATCGTTCGGGCAGTGTCGTGGTCTACCACTCCCCGGAAAGCCAGTCCCTTGCCGAAGAGATTGGCGAGTATGCGGATCGCTGCAATCGCTATCTGGCGGAATTGTCCGAAGATCAAGAGCCTGCCGCCCAGAACGTGTATTGGTTGGCCCGCCCGGACTGGCTCAATCCCCCGGAAACCTTCGGGTTCCCCTACAACGTCGGCCCCAATGCCATTCTTGCAGCGGCCGATGCGGAATTGCCGACCCAGTTGGCGCTCATCGCCGATTCCATGTTTCTGGATCGCGGTGGGGACGACGTTCTGGAAATGGCCAAACTGCTGGGACTTCCGGACGGTTCCGACGGGGCGCGAGTCTACGAAGAACTTACCAAGTCCAATCAGTTCTTCGTCGATTACACGCTCGGCTTCATCATGCCTCATGAGATGACCCACGGTTATTGTCAGATGCGTGGTTTGCCCGAGACTCCCCGGTGGTACTACGAAGGCGTTGCCCAGTGGGCCGCTTACCGCATGCAGCGCCAGATGCGAAGCGAGCAGGAAGCCGAGAAGATCTACGCCTACTATCAACTGCTCTGGGATCGCGTGGACGGTCACTTGGAAATCGTGGACTTCAGCGAAGCCGATCGGCTCGGGCATCTTAACCTGAAGACCCCCAATTACGCCTGGTATCATGCGGGCCTGCTGCGGATGTTTCGCGAATTGGAGGATCGCAAGGGCTCCGATCTACTGCCGGAGCTTCTTGCGGGTGTTAAGGCGAATTACCTGAACCGAAAAGAAGTCTCTCACACTGAAATGATCGGCCTGTTCTCAGAAGTTGTCGGTGAAGACCTGAAATCATGGTTTGTCGCAAAATGGAATCTAGGCGAGTAACCCTACCGGCAAATAAGGGGTTAACACCTGACTACAAAGGCGGTTACGCCACAGCACGTAACGTCGTAAAACGGGCTTATCAGGCGATCTTCCCTGTCCAGTCTTCCGAATTCTCCGAGTTTTTTTTCGATCGCTCGGAACCACCTCCGAAACTCGGGGTTCAAGAAGGTGCCCAAAACCCTGTCTGGGCCCCTATTCAGGGTGTTTCGAATCTTCTGCGTCACACCCCCCCGAGACGCGAGACCGGTACACTTGAGGGGTTCAGCGCCCATCGAGAGCCGCTCATTACCCAAGTGAGCGGCTCTCATCTCTTTCTTGACCTGCCGGGAACCGCGTCCCACCACCCAAAGCACCAGCCACTGGCCTGCCGTAACACCTCGAAAGAGGTAGGTGATCTTGTCGAATAGCCCACGCTTTCTCGCGGTGTCCGTTGAAAAACCGGGCGATCACCGTCATATTGAATGGTTTGGTGCCGCGTCGTTGTCCCACGCAGGGGTCTCGGTTCGGCCATTCGCTTCGCACACGGGGAGAACCGTGCCGTGCAACGCTTCATGCTCAAATCCAAGATCCATCGTGCCAAACTGACCGGCACGGAACTGGATTACGAGGGCAGCATCGCCATCGACCGCGACTTGATTGAAGCGGCCAACATGCTTCCCGGCGAACAGGTACAGGTGCTGAACGTCAACAGCGGGTCCCGCCTGATCACCTATATCATTGAGGCCGAGGCAGGATCAGGAACCATCCTCCTGAACGGCCCAGCCGCCCGTTTGGGGGTCCCAGGCGATCTCGTCGTCATCATCACCTACTGCGTCCTTTCGGACGAGGAAACTGCCGGTCACAAGCCAATCGTGGTCCATGTAGACGAGAACAATCGCATCCGCCCCCCCAAATGACTAGCGGTCCCATCTCACTCCGCTGAAGTCCTTCTTTCCTATCTGTTCACCCCGTTTCGCCCGAATGTGCTAGCCTTTCATGGGTTAGGATTGCGCGCCGGCGCGAAACTCGGAATCTCGGAGCAGATTGGTGGACACGAAACTGTTGTTTCAGGACTTCGGTATCTCCCTCGTTTTGGGTCTTCTGGTAGGCCTGCAACGGGAACACGTGGCGGATGGTCGACCGGGATTCCGAACATTTCCGCTCGTCACAGTCCTCGGCACCGCGTCGGCCGTCCTTGCCAACAAGTACGGCGGATGGGTGATCCTCGGCTCGATGGTCGGGATTGTCACCGTTCTCGCCTTTCAACGGGTCGTCCAACTCCGTGCCGAGGATCCCGATCCTGGAATCACGACGGAGTTCGCCATTCTCGTCATGTTCTGTGTGGGGGCGTTGCTCATTGCTGCTCCTATGCCCATACCGATCGCGATCGGCGGCGGTGTGGCCATCCTCTTGCAGTTCAAGCCGGAAATGCACCGGTTTGCCCAAACGCTCGGGGACAACGACCTGAAGGCGATCATGCAGTTTGTGCTGATCACGTGCATTATCCTGCCAATCCTGCCCGACAAAACCTTCGGCCCCTTCGACGTGTTCAATCCCTGGAAGACCTGGCTCATGGTCGTTCTGATTGTGGGCATGAGTCTGGGCGGCTATATCGCCTATAAATTCCTCGGTCGGGATGCCGGCATCATGCTCGGTGGAATCCTGGGCGGGGCCATTTCCAGCACGGCGACAACGGTCAGTTCCTCCCGCCAGGCTCGCGGCAAGCCCGACGCCCTGCAGGCCGCGGCCATCGTCGTGATGATCGCCTCGACGGTCGTTTTCGTTCGTGTGCTCGTGGAAATCGCCGTGGTCTCCCCTCGTTTCCTGGCCACTTCGGTGATTCCCATCACCGCCCTGATGGTAATGACGGCAATTCCAGCCTTGCTTGCGTGGTACCGCGTCCGAAGCCAGCCAAGCCAGATGCCCGAACAGGAAAACCCGACGCAACTAAAATCAGCGTTGGTCTTTGCGGCCATGTATGCCCTGGTTTTGATCGCCCTGGCCGCCGCCAGATCCCACCTGGGGGCGGAGGCCCTTTACGTGGTCTCGGCACTTTCCGGGCTGACCGATATGGACGCAATCACTGTGTCCACGGCTAACCTGGCCAACCAGGACCCGGAAATGCTGGCCGAAGGGTGGCGGCTGATTATCATCGCCTCGTTGGCCAACCTGGTCTTCAAGGCGGGAATGGTCGGGATCCTTGGCGGCAGAAGACTGTTCGTTCGGGTCGCAATCCTCTTCGCCTTCCCCATGGTGGGCGGGATTGGGCTGCTCCTGTTCATGCCCGCCTGCCACTTTGGAGTATTTGAAGTATGCCTCCCCCCAGCGTGATAGCCGTTTCCGGCGGGAAGTGTTAGACTGCCTGTTTCCAGCCGCGAGTCGTCGCCGAGCCAGCACCTTGACTCTATCTTCTCCAGCACTCACGGTTTACCCGCTTTTCTCTTTTTCAAGTGAACGAGTCCGAAACTCAGGTTCTTCGGGTGAAACATCGAGTTGCCTGGCCTATCTGGCCGAAACTTCTGGTTGAGCCCGATTGGGATTTTCGGACGGTCGGACGAACAAAACGCCCCTCACCCCCTCTCGGGGAATGACATCCCGTTTTTTCGTTCGCCTGCCAGGCTGTTGGCGATCATACAGGTATGGGAAGAACCGTTACAGAATCGCCGGACGAACCCGTCGCGCAGAACGGGATCAAGTCGGGCGGTTGGTGGCACGACAGTGAGGACGGGGACAAGATCGTGTGCGATCTTTGTCCGCGTGCCTGTGCGCTTTTGCCCGGTCAGCGCGGCTTCTGCTTCGTTCGCCAGAATCTCGATGGGCGGATGGTTCTCACCACCTACGGGCGAAGCACGGGTTTCTGTATCGATCCGATCGAGAAGAAACCGCTGAACCATTTCTATCCGGGCACCTCCGTTCTCTCCTTTGGAACGGCGGGCTGCAACCTGGGCTGCAAGTTCTGCCAGAACTGGTCGATCTCAAAGTCCCGCCAGGTGGAATCCCTGAGCGAAGCCGCCTTGCCGGAAGCGATCGCGGCCGCCGCTCGGGAACACGACTGCACGAGTGTTGCCTTTACCTACAACGATCCGATTATCTGGGCCGAATACGCCATCGACACGGCGCGCGCCTGCCGCGCCCAGGGGATTCGGACGGTAGCTGTCACCTCGGGCTACATGACTCCGGAGGCCCGCAAAAGCTTCTACGCGGAGATGGACGCCGCCAATGTCGACCTGAAGGCCTTCACCGAGGAGTTCTACCAGAGCCTCACCGCCGGCCATCTCGAGCCGGTTCGCGACACCTTGCGCTGGCTGGTCCATGAAACCGAGGTGTGGGTGGAGATTACCAACCTGGTGATTCCCGAGGCAAACGATTCCGATGACGAGTTGAAACGCATGTGCGACTGGATCGTCGAGGAGCTGCAGCCCGAGATCCCCGTCCATTTCTCGGCATTCCATCCCGACTTCCGCATGACGGACCGCCCGCCGACTCCGCCAGAAACGCTCCTCCGAGCCCACCGCATCGCCGAGAAAGCAGGCATTCGACACGTCTACACGGGGAATGTCCACGACCCGACCCACCAGAGCACGTACTGCCCCGAGTGCCGTGGGCTGCTGATCGAACGTTCCGGCTACAGAATCGGTCGCTACGCCATGAACGAGCATCGTTGTGGCCATTGCGGCGTGGAAGTCGCCGGCCGTTTTGCGTCGGCGCCGGGAAGTTGGGGAGCAAAGCGGTTGCCCATCCGAATCGCCGCATACGCCGCAGAGGTCCCCGGCGCCAAGCGGAACGAAAAAACTGCAAACCACGGCCCGTCATCCCGAGCGGAAAACACCCCGCCCGCGCCGGAAGCCAAGAGATCTTACACGACCCAAAGAACAGGAGAGCCCACGATGGCAACGCATGACGCCCCCTCCTCCAGCCAGGCCCCGCGTTCCGAAAAGCCGGAGTTGACCCAAGAACAGGAATCCCTGGTGTTCCGGGCAGCCGGGGGACGCGTGGCATCTGCGGTCGCCAATCGTCCGGGAGAATCCGTGGCCGGAATCGTCGGAGAGGTCGCCGACCAACCGCTTCTGGGAGCGTTCGTCAGCCTCAAACGCGCAGGACAACTCCGGTCGTGTTGCGGGTTCATGGGCCAGGCGGTTCCGCTCAACCAGGCAATCGAACACGCGGCCTATCGCGCCGCCAAAGAGGATCCCCGTTTCCCGCCGATTTCTCCCACGGAATTAGAACACCTGGACATGGAAGTCTGGCTTCTTTGGGGACTGCGACCGGTTGAGGCCAAGGGAGAAGATCGGGCCAAGGCGATCCGCATCGGACGCCACGGCCTCCAGATCGCCATGGGAAATCGCCGCGGGCTGCTTCTGCCCGGCGTGGCGATCGAGCACAAGATGAATGAGGTCGCTTTCCTCGAAGCCGTTTGCCGCAAAGCGGGCTTGCCTCTCCAGGCCTGGAAGAACGACGACGTGACCCTGAGCACTTTCGACGGCTACGCTATTGAGGGCAAGCTGGCCGACGCCACCACCTTGGAACCCCAGGGTCCCACAACCGTCGGGCCCGATTCGAACCAGGTCGCGGCCCTCGCCGACTTCTGCCGCCAGAACCTGATTGCCATCTGCCAGGGCGCCGTTCCCAACCTGTACCTCCCCGACGGGTATGACGGCGGCGTCCAGGGCCTGGTCGTCACCGTCAAGCTTCCCGGCACCGGGGAATCGATCAACTGCAGTCGCGTGAACATCCGTCCGGAAATGCCGCTCCAGGCCACCCTCCTCGACCTGCTCAAAACGGCCGCGGGGGCGATCCAGGCCAGGCGAATCTCCCCGGAGGCCTTGCGCACCATCTCTCTCGGGCTGACGGTGCTCTGGGATCCGGCCATGCAGGGGACGCTGGCCGAACCGTCCCTCGGAGGTCTTCAGCCAAGGCACCGAGCGGTGGTCGCCATGGACCAGGGGAAATGGTCGCTGGCTTATGACACGAAAGCGGCAGCGGACAAATCACTCGCCAAGGCCGCCGAAAACGGACGTTTCACCACACCCGCGCGGGTCTCCGTGTTCAGCCTCGAGGTCTCGTCCACCGAGAAGCAGGTGACCGTGTCGAACGTCCCCCAACTGCAAAAGGGCCCCGACGTGCGACGTCCGGCCGTGGCAGGCCAATTCTACCCGGGATCGGCAGCCGAGATCCAAGCCACCCTCGACGGTTTTCTCGACGAGGCTGTCGAGAAGGAATCCTGGGCCGCTGCCATGGTTCCCCATGCCGGCTGGGTTTATTCGGGAAAGCTCGCGGCACAGGTCCTCAACCGGATTGCGATCCCCGATCGCGTCCTCGTTTTCGCACCGAAGCACAACCGTGTCGGTGCTGACTGGGCCGTGGCCCCGCAACGATCCTGGGCCCTTCCCTCGGGCGAAGTCAAATCAGATCCGGAACTGGCAGCCAGGTTGGCGGACCGCCTATCACTCATGGAACTCGATGCCGCCGCCCACGCTCCCGAGCATTCCATCGAGGTCCAACTCCCGATCCTGGCGAGGCTCGCCCCCAGCAGTCGCGTGGTCGGGATCGTGCTTCAGGGGGGCGACTGGAACGCCGTCCAGAAGAGCGCCGACGAACTGGGGGCCGTCCTTTCCGAAATGCCCAAACCTCCGCTTCTGGTTATCTCCACCGACATGAACCACTACGCGGACGAAGAAACCACACGCCGCGTGGACCGGATGGCCTTGGACGCGTTGGAGTCGCTCGATCCTTTTGCCCTCTTCCAAACCGTTCGCAAGAACCGGATCAGCATGTGCGGAGTTCTCCCGGCCGTTCTCGTTATGGAGACCCTGAAGCGTATGGGCGGCCTGAACCGAATCGAATCGATCGGCTACGCCACCAGTGCCGAGGCCTCGGGTGACACGAGTCGCGTCGTCGGCTACGCCGGCGCCCTGATCGCCTAGCCCATTTGTTGGTGTCCAGCCTTCTGTCTTCTGCACACGGAAGCGTGAGTTCCCCCAGCGAAACGTGACACAGCACTGGCCCCCGGCGAGAATGGACGCCGGCGGTTCCCAGGCGGGGCCGTTTGAGCCGTTCGGCGGTTCATGTTAGAGTCAAGGCTTCGGGCCTCTGCGCAGGGTGCGAGCAGGTTTGTACGCGTTGGGCTGCGGGTTTAACCCACGTTGGGCAGGCTTCCATGAGAATGTCATCCTCATTGCTGGTGATCGCCTTGGGGTGCTGTGCGCTCGTCCCATGCGTGCTAGCCGCGGCCCCGCCCGAATCGGACCAGACGATCGCCACGAGAATCGATCGCCTGCTGGACGAACTGGATTCGGACGATTTCTCGCTGCGGGCACGTGCCTTCGCAGACCTTCAGGAGTTGGCCGAGGATGAAGCTTCCCGCCAGTTCCTGGCCGATTCCTTGGAACGAGCCGTAATCGATGCGGAAATCTCCTTTGAAGTCCGCAAACAGTTGGAACGTCTCCGCCGTAATCTCCCCTTGCCCGAAACGCCGCCCTCCCCGAGAACCGATGCCGACGAAATTGATCGCCTCGTGGCGCAACTTGGCGACGACTCCTACGCCCGACGCCTGGGGGCCCGGAGCCGGCTCCTTTGGCTCGTGGAAAACGCCGAGACCGCCGAACTGGTCTACCGCCGCCTGAAACACCGCGCTCTCAACGATCGGCTCACCCCCGAACAAATCCGGTCGTTGAAACCTATCTACGCGAAAGCAAGGGCCGCGTGGCTCGAAGACAAGGGGCGAAAGAACGATCAAGCCGTTTCAGAGGAGCAGCTTGATCGCCTCGTCCAGCGGCTCGCCGCCCGGACAGCGGAAGCCCCGTTCCCCTTGACCGACCAGCCGCTTGTTGTAGCCGAACTCCGCGATCTGATGGCCAGCGACGGGAACGTGGCCCCCATCGCGCAAACCCTCGAAGCGCGCCTCGCCAACGACGATCTGGATCCGGATGCGGAGCGGCGGTTCCGAGATCTGCTTGACCTGACCAAGCCGGCCATGGCCGCCGAATTCTGGGTCCACGGGAAGCACACCAACATTCAGCGGCTCCTGGTGGACGTGCCTAGCGAGACGGAAGGGGTGGGCACGAGCCATTTCGACCGCATCGACGACAAAACAGCCCACGTCGTCTGCGGCGTGAGTCTTTCGGAAGGCGATTACCCCGTGGGCGTGGCGATCCCCCATCCGACCGACGATCCCCGCTACTCCACGGCCTTCTTCCACCTGGTCAACCTGCCGAATCCCCGGCGACGCATGGCCTACGATTATCGGGTCCAAGGCGACGAAACGCTCCGCTTTCGGGCCATCGCCCGGCGCACGCTCCAACGGTACACCGATCAGAAGATCGCCGTCACCCAGCGCGACCTGATGATCATCACCCAATTCGCCCCGGAGGAAGTCTCACGTTTTGCCGGGCACTACTTGGCAACGATGGACGATCGCCGAGTGGAATCTTCCGGCACGGTGCTCGTTACGATTCCCAGGCAACAGGCCGCGGCGATGGAAGGCTCCAGTATCCACGCCCTCCTCTGCTCCTGGCTCGCCCAGAAAGGAACACAACAGGCCATGCCGGGTCTGCTGGAAGCCATTGAGAAGAATCGTGTCTTGCCGCCCCCACAGGAATCTCCCTATCGCTTCGATCGCCTTGCAGCCCTGACCATTGCCGCACGTGATCCCTGGCCGGAGGTCGACCAATGGTTGCTGGATGTCGTGCCACAACGAGAAGGGCTCGTTCATGATCAGGTCGATGGCCCCGAACAGGGAGCCACGGCGGCGGCGATCCTGCTCCGCCGACACGAAAGCAATCCGAGCGACTTCGGGCTGGTAGAGTGTGACGGCGTGACGACCAAGCAATACGGACTGGAAACCTACCGCTACGGGTCCCCTGACGACCCGAAGCGGGTAACCGAATGGTGGGCAACTCACCAAGACCGCCAAACCGAGGAGACGCGGTGATCGACGAAGCAACGCAATGGATGCAACTCCACGAGACCTTCATGCAGCAGGCTCTCGCGGAAGCGGAACAGGCCTATGCGGAAGAGGAAGTACCGGTCGGGGCGGTGATCGTCCACGAGGGACGTGTAGTCGCTGCGGCGCATAACCAGCGGGAACAGCTTCACGACCCCACCGCCCATGCGGAAATGATCGCCATCACCCAGGCCGCCGAGGCCCGCGGATCGTGGCGTCTCGACAACTGCACACTCTACGTGACCCTCGAGCCCTGCCCCATGTGTGCGGGCGCCATCCTCCAGGCCCGCATTCCCCTGGTCGTCTACGGAGCCACAGACCCCAAGGCAGGAGCCGTCCAATCGCTCTATCACCTTCTGGGCGACGAACGGATGAATCACCGCTCCGGAGTCGTCTCGGGCGTCCTGGCCGAACCTTGCGGCCAGATCCTGACCCGCTTCTTCCAACAACAGCGGCGCCTGGGCAAGAAGTGAGGACGGCCAGACCGCTTCTGGGCATCCCAGCGGCACATTGACAGTCTTTTTCCTCTGGGCGACACTAACGTAGCGGTGGCATCCTTGCCGCCGTAGATTGGCTTTTTTCGTAGTCGGCGGCAGGAACGCCACCGCTACGGGGTACCGCATCCACCTGTTTGATCTCGCATGCCCGAATCCGACGAATCTCCCAAACGACTCGATGGCGAACGGCTCGCCCTGCTCGGACGACTGGCCAGCATGTCGAAACGCGACGCGACCCAGATGATCCGGGAGCATGGAGGCACCGTGCTCGACAAGATCACCGGCGACGTGACCTGGATCGTCATCGGCGAGGCGGAACTTCCCCTCCCAAACCTCCACGACGCGGAGGAGTGGCTCGATGCGGAAACGCGGGTGGCGGTCGACGAGGGACGGGTCCAGGTCCTTACGGAGACCAAGCTCTGGCAGCACCTGGGGCTGGTCGACCTGGACCACGACGTTCACCGGCTCTACACCCCGGCCATGCTCGCCGACCTGTTGGGCGTCGACATACGCACCATCCGCCGCTGGCACCGGCGAGGGCTGATCAAGCCGCTGCGCATGGTGCGCCGTCTGCCCTATTTCGATTTCCAGGAAGTGGCTACGGCCCGCCGCCTCGCCGAGCTGTTGGCGGCCGGCGTCCGCCCCGGAGCCCTGGAACGCAAACTGGCCGACCTGGCCCGCTATCTGCCCGACGTGGAACGCCCCCTGGCCCAATTGTCGATCATCATTGAGGGCAAGGAAATTCTCCTGCGTCAGGGAGACGGGCTCATCGAACCCGGCGGGCAACTGCGCTTCGACTTCAGCGCGTCGGAAGGTCCGGGCGGCCTGAGCGAAACGGCCGATTCTCCCGCCGCGCCCGTGTCAATCTCCACGGACCAGATCTATGCCGATCGCCTGGCCCAGTCTCCCGAGGAAATGTGCCGCCTGGCAGCCGAGTTGGAAGACGAAGGCCAGTTGGCCCTGGCGGCCGAGATGTACCGCGCCGCCATGGCCGTGGGCGGACCCCAAGCGGAAATCTGCTTCCAGCTCGCGGAATTGCTCTATCGTCAGGGCGACGTGGCCGGCGCTCGGGAACGCTACTACATGACCATCGAGCTGGACGAAGACTATGTCGAAGCCCGGGCGAACCTGGGCTGTGTCCTGGTCGAATCCGGACAGGTGGACTTGGCGGTCGCCGCCTTTGAGGGCGCTCTCAGCTACCACCAGGACTACGCCGACGTCCACTACCACCTCGCCCGAGCCCTCGATCAGCTAGGCCACCGGGCCAAGGCCGACGAGCACTGGCGCCGCTTCCTCGACCTGGCGCCGGACAGCCCCTGGGCCGACCAGGCCCACGCCCGACTGGACTAATCGCCCCCGTAGCGGTGGCATCCCTGCCGCCGGCTATCCTTCTTCAGCCCGGCTGCTACCATTGGGTCCCGAGCAGACGCTGTGGCGACGGAAACTGGATGATCTGCAACCGGGCTTTTCGAGTCGGTGCCAATTGCGGGCAAGAGCCGGGCTAGCTCCGCAACCTCCTCGCTCAGGCTGCCTGATATGAAGTGGTCCATTCAAGAGCCCGGCTATCCCGCTTCCCGCTTCACATATCCAATTGCAGCACGCTCGTCACTCCGTCGCAGACGGATTGCGTTTGCTGGATCGTGATTCGCTCCGTGTCGGTGATGCCGATCGTCTCGCCGTCGTGGAGAATCACATCCTTGCGCAACACGTAGTGGACGACGTCGAAGAGACGTTCGTAGAGAAACTGGGGGTCCCGTTGGCTGTTGTGGATCTCGATCTCCTGGAGGCCGAAATCTTCGAGCCCAGAGGTGAACACCGAGTGGGTCTCGTCCCCTTCCGGGATCAGGCCGAACCCAACCCAGATCTCGATGGGAAGCCGGTCCGGGGCTAAAGCCGAGGCCGTCTGGTGGAACGGACCGGGAGCGTGAACGGTTCCGCTGCCGCCCCAGAACACGCCCACTGCGGGGCTCGCAGCCACCAGGGCAGCCGCCACCTTCGTCAATTTGATCGCGGCCGCCTTGTGATCCGGTGTGCCGGGCACGACGACCGCAAGCAGATGGGCCTCATGCGAACGTAGCTCCCGGGAGGCCTCGGGCCAGTACCATGCCGCGCGGCAAGGCCCCTTCAGGTCGCCCCACGGAACCGCCGCATCCATCGACGAGACGACGATCTTGTCCTCACCCAGGTGGAACGAAATCGTGTTGCCTTTCCGTTTCACCTGGACTGGCGGAAACTCGCCCCCGTCCTCCTCAAGAGCCTTTTTTAACTTGTCCACGGCGTCGAAACGAGGCTCCCGCAACAGGATCATGGCAACGTGAGACTGAGCTGACATCCTGGAAGACCTCATTCCAACAGAAGCGGCAAAGGGCGAGAAAGACAATCCCTGAGTCTACCCGTCCGTCTCCAAAACGGCTACCGGGGCGTCGCGAACGATCAAGTCGTCTTCGGCCACGAGCCGTTCCCGGACAATCCCGCTTGCCGGGGATGGCAGATCGACCGTCACCGCGCCGGCCGTCGCCTCCAGAATCGGCTCACCACGTTCGATCCGGCTCCCCCTCGCGGCAAACCACACCGTCACGCGGACGGGCCCGTCCCCCAGCCCCAGATCCGGCAGCCGAACCTCAAGCCTCGCCATCGTTCTCTCCAAGCTCGTTCAAATCCACCATCTCTCGGGCGTGATAGCTGGAGCGCACGAAAGAGCCCGAGGCCACCTGCCGAAACCCCATCCCCCGAGCCGCCTTGCCCAGCCATTCAAACTCCTCAGGCGGAACATAACGGAGCACGGGAAGCTGCTGCGGCGACGGCTGCAGATACTGGCCGATGGTCAGCATCTCGCACCCCGCGTCGTGGAGATCGGCCAGGGTGTCAAGGACTTCCTCGGTGGTCTCGCCAAGTCCCAGCATGAGACCGGACTTGGTCCGGATGGCCGGATTCCGGGCCTTGATGCGTCGAAACATCTCCAGGGTCCAGAGGTAGTCGGACTTCCGTCCCCGGACGCTCCGATACAAGCGGGGTACGGTCTCCGTGTTATGGTTGTAAACCTCGGGACAGGCGTCCACGACACGATCGACGGCCTCGCCGTTTCCGTTGAAATCGGAGGGCAGGACTTCGACGGTCGCGTCGGTTGCTTCGCGAACGGCCTCGATGCAGCGAACGAAGTGCTCGGCGCCGCCGTCCGGAAGGTCGTCGCGAGTGACGCAGGTGATCACCACGTGGCGCAACTCCAGGCGGGCCGCCGCCTCGGCAAGCCTCTGGGCCTCTGTCGGATCGACGGGCCGGGTCTTCCCCTTTGTCACATGACAGAACCCGCAACGACGAGTGCAAACATCGCCCAGGATCATGAAGGTAGCCGTCTTCTGGGCATAGCACTCCATGCGGTTGGGGCACCGGGCATGATCGCAAACCGTCTCGAGTTTCAGTTCGTCGATCAACCGCGCGGTGAAGTGATTGGCGTTGCCTTTGGGAATTCGGCGTTTGAGCCAACGGGGAAGATTCTGGCTTCCGGCAAGGGACATCGGTGAACCTGGGGAAAGTGACAACTTTGGGCTTTGGAGTTGTGAGCGGACTGCGGTGAACAGAAGTTAACGGCGAAATCACCTCTGTTGTCTCGGTTATCTCCTATTCCCCTCGTTTTTCGGGAACGGAACACATACACAGGGGGGAGAGGGGGGGAGATTCTCAGTGAACCAAGGCCCGTTGGCGCAACCACGGATGGCCGGTATGGAGATGATAGCGTCCGCAGTCAAATTGTTCCGATAGTTGCCGGATCAGTTCGGCGCGGACTCCTGTCATTTTAACCGGTTGGCCCCGTTCGGCTACCAGGGTGCTGGGACGAGAGTCGCCCAGTGGATCCGAATCGACCAGGCGTGCAAGGCCCATGGAAGGGCAAACGTTGATGTACGCGCCGTACGACGTGACCCAGTTCGAGACCGAAATCCCAAACGCCACAAGGCGGCCCGTCCGTCCCCAGAGCCCCCCGCCGGGTGAACGAATCTCGGCAGGAATTTTCAACGCCTGCAGCGTCAGCGCGATCGCCCACTCGAAGCGACCGAGATAATCGCCCACCGTCCATCCCCGGTCGGCCAGGGGAACGATCGGGTAGACGGCCAGTTGTCCGGGGCCATGCACAAGACACTCCCCACCCCGCTTGACCCACCGCACATCGATGTTGCCACTGCGGACGGGTCCGGCACCATACTGCACATGCCCGGGAGTCCCGGACCGCCCCACGGTGATCACCTGAGGGTGTTCGCATAGGAGAACGGTGATTCGGCCATCGCCGCGATAGGCCGCCTGAGCCGCCAGTTTCCGCTGCAGCGCCGCACAGCGTTCCAATTCAATCTGCCCCAACAGAAATGCTTCAAGCAGGGGAGCGTCCTCGAAAGAAACGTGAGGCATAAACCGTTTGACCACTTGAGCTTGAGACGCGAAAAGGGTAAAAGGGAACGCTGAAGGTCTTGCTTTCCACCAGTTCCAAGCGGGTACGCCCCCGCGACCGTGGAGCGAGCATTATAACGAGACCCAACTGCCCGCAAAGGGCAAATGGCCACGTTCCCCACGGCCGTGAAATAGCGAATCCCATGGCACAAAAAGGCAAAAAAAAGAAGTCGTCGACGGACCCCAACGAGAGGGTGGTGACCCAGAATCGCAAGGCCCGCCACAACTACGCCGTCCTCGATACCCTCGAGTGCGGGATCATGCTTGTGGGCAGCGAGGTGAAGAGCTTGCGCGTCGGAAAGGCCTCGCTGGAGGAGTCCTACGCTCGGGTCCGCGACGGGGAAGTCTGGCTGATCGGCTGCGACATTCAGGAATACGTGGAGGCCAACCGCTTCAACCACGAGCCCAAGCGACCGCGGAAACTCTTGCTCCACAAGCAGGAAATCGCCAAGTTCGCTCAGCCAGCCCAACAGGGGGGGCTCACCCTGATTCCCCTCAAACTCTATTTCAAGGGCGGGAAGGCCAAGGTTCTGATCGGCCTGTGCCGGGGAAAACAAAAGCAGGACAAGCGGGAAAGTCTCCGAAAAAACGAGGCCCGACGCGAAATCCAGCAGGCGATGCGGCGTCGCTAAGAGGCAAGCGATTCTGCAACAACAACTGGGAAGAAATCCGAAATCCGAATTACGAAATCCGAAACAAATTCGAATTCTCCAATGACCAAAACAGGTAGCAGTCTGAGTGGCCGCACAGACCTGGGACCACTGTTTCGATCATTCGTCATTTGAATTTCGAGTTTCGTGCTTGTTTCGGATTTCGTAATTCGGATTTCGGATTTCCCTCTGGATTTCGGAACTCTATAGTGCAGTCTATGGCAGACTCCACCTCTCCCGAATTTCACGAGTCCCAGGGCATCTCGCTCAACGAGTTGACCCAGGCCTACGCGCAGGCCATGGGGGGCCGTGCCGACGAAACCGAGGGGACGCCCCCGGAGTCTTCTTCCTCCCCGGACGAGATTGCCGAACAATCTGGGGATCTGGATGCCGAAACGGATTCGGCGCTCAACGCGCCGGTTGCCGAGGAAGAGACCGAAAACGAGGAGGCAGACGGAGTCCCCGTTTCGCCGCGTTCTGTCGTCGAAGCCTTGCTTTTCGTGGGAAGCCTCGACAACCAGCCGCTGCCGGCGGCCAAGGCGGCTGAATTGATGCGCGGAGTTACGCCCGGCGACGTGGCCGAATTGATCGACGAATTGAACGATCGCTATCGATCCAACGGCTGCCCCTACAAGGTCGTGGGGGACGGGTCGGGCTACCGCATGTCCCTCCGCAAGACCTTCCACTCGATCCGAAACAAGTTCTACGGCAAGGTCCGGGAGGCGCGCCTGTCCCAGGCGGCGATCGACACCCTCGCCATTGTCGCCTACCGCCAACCCCTTACCTCCGAACAGGTATCGCAACTCCGTGGGACCCCCAGCGGGCACCTTCTCAGCCAACTGGTGCGTCGCCAGCTGCTTGAGCTGGAACGTTCCGCAGGCAGCCGCAAAACGTTTTACCGGACCTCCAAACGGTTTCTGGAGATGTTCAACCTGGAAAACCTCAAGGATCTTCCTGACAGTGAATGATCCGTTCATCGTCGCTATTTGGCACCGAGAGTGTCAAAAAAGACAGCGATCAGGATAGCCAAACACACATCCCATGAGGGACTCAACCCCCCCACCCACGTGCCCCACCGATGCGTGTCCAAGCGGCATAACCTATTGTTGTATTGGCACTTGAGTGCGAGGATTGATTGCGCGCAGACGCGCCGTGGGAGGGCTGCTAGAATAGACCACGCGATTTGTCGATTGCGGGAGTCGTCCTGCGGCAAGGTAACCTTCCCTTTAGTGCGTAACTGTTTGCGAGGCGCAGCTATCAACTCAAATTGGCAGCGGTCCTCTTTGGATCGCGAGCCGGTATCTCGCTTCCCGGTCACTATTTGGTCGTCAGGCTTTGTCGTATGATCGCTTCCAGCGTGGCATCCCGATTGTTCAATTCGACGCCCTTGATCGCGCCCTCCCTGCTGGCAGCCGATTTTGCCGATTTGGGTGGCGAGATCAAACGCCTGGAACAGGCCGGTGCTCAGGTCTTGCACCTGGATATTATGGACGGCCACTTCGTGCCGAACATGAGCTTCGGCCTTCCCGTCATCGAGGCCATTCGGCGTTCGACCAACTTGCCTCTGGACGTGCATCTGATGATTGCCGACCCCGGAAGGTACCTGAAGGCGTTCCGTAAGGCGGGCGCCGATCTCCTCACCATTCACATCGAGGCGGTCGACGACCCTCGCCCCCTCCTGGACGAGATTCGGACATTGGGAGCGAGCACGGGAATCTCCCTCAATCCGCCCACTCCGGTGGAGCGGATCGAACCCTACTTGGATGCGTGTGATCTTGTTCTCACCATGAGTGTGATGCCCGGCTTCGGAGGACAGGAATTTCAAACCGTCGCACTCGACAAGATGCGACGTCTTCGCAGCCTCGCGGGAAACCGACTACTCCTATCGGTCGATGGCGGTGTGAATCCCCAGACGATCGGAAGCTGCGCCCAGGCGGGCGCCAATTTCTTCGTCACAGGTACGGCACTCCTGGGACACGCAGACTACGTCGAACGGATGCAGCAACTACGTGCCTTGGCGCAAGCGGGCGCCGACGCGGACATCTCGGAGAATTGACCCAGGTTGTTGCAATTCACGGTAGAGAGAAGTTCCATGACTGCAAAAGTCGTTTTGATCCGCCCCGGATCAACGGATTACCTCGAACAGAAGCTGATCCAGGGCACGCTCGACGTTCCCCTGAACGCGGAGGGAAACGCGGAAGTCCAGCGGCTGATCGCGGACCTTCGTCCCCTGTACCTCGATGCGATCTACACCTCCGAAAGCGAACCGGCCGTGCAAACCGCCGAGGCGATTGCAGAAGTCTTCGACCTGAAATGCCGGAAACTGGATCGTTTGCAGAATCTCGACCATGGGCTTTGGCAGGGCATGGCCATCGACGAGATCCGCCGGAAACAACCCAAGGTGTATCGCCAGTGGCAGGACGCTCCCGAGTGTGTTTGCCCGCCCCAAGGCGAGACCCTTGAAGCAGCTGACGACCGCGTCCGAGCCGCCATGGCGAAACTGACGAAACGGCACAAGAACGGAGTGATCGGTCTGGTCGTGCCGGAACCCCTCGCCAGCCTGGTCCGGCGCTATTTCACCCACGGTGAACTTGGCGACCTCTGGCAGGCAACACAGGAGCGAGGCAACCTGGAAGTCCTTTGCCCGGCGCCGGCGGAAGCGTCATCCTGAACCGGCCCCGTCAATCGGCTGCCCCACTATCCACAACACATACCGGGGAACGCGGCGAGCGTTCCCATTGTCTTCAGGAGTCCCGCATGGCTTCCGACGCCCGAAATGAAACCGGAGTCTCGGACACCGGCACTTGGAACAATATGATTCGCCGCCCCAAACGGGGCGTGCCGGAAGGGCTTTGGCGCCGCTGTCCGGGTTGCCAGGAAACGATCTTCCGCAAAGAAGCCGAACGCCGCCAGGGCGTGTGCCCCCAATGCGACTATCACTGGTACGTGTCCGCCCGGCAACGAATCGATCAGGTTCTCGACGAGGGAACGTTCGAGGAATGGGACGCCGATCTGGAACCGGCCGACCCCCTCGAGTTCTTCGACAAGAAAGCCTACGCCGACCGCCTTAAGGCCGAACAGGCCCGGACCGGCCTGAAGGACGCGGCCGTCGTGGGAACCGGAATGATCCGTGCCCGCCGCGTCGCCTTCGGCGTCACCGACTCATCGTTCATCATGGGCAGCATGGGTTCCGTGGTCGGCGAACGGCTTACCCGGTTGATCGAACGAGCCACGGAACAGAACCTGCCGCTGATCATCATCTCCGGATCGGGAGGCGGCGCCCGAATGCACGAAGGCGTGCTGTCGCTCATGCAGATGGCCAAGGTGTCGGCCGCGCTGGCCCGCTACGATCAGGCGGGCGGCCTCTTCATCTCCGTCCTCACCAACCCCACCATGGGCGGCGTGGCCGCCAGTTTCGCCTCCCTCGGCGATCTCGTCTTCGCCGAGCCCAAGGCGCTGATCGGATTCGCCGGTCCGCGGACGATCAAGGCCACCATTCACATCGAGTTGCCCAAGGGCTTCCAGACGAGCGAGTTCCTTCTGGAACACGGGTTCGTGGATCGCATCGTCCCCCGCCCCGATCTGAAGAGCGAAATCGCCCGGGCCATCGACTACTGCGGCAAGTAGGCGATCTAGTTTTCTTCCACCCCTTCATTGCTGGAAAGCGCATCCAGGGCAGACTGGGCCGCCTCGCGCACTTGGGGCTCTTCATCTTCGAGGAGCTTGCGCAGGGCGGGTTCCGCCTTGGTCGCGGGGGCGCCGATCCTGCCGAGGGCCAGGGCGGCGGAAACCCGGTCATCGGGGTCACGCTCTCCGAGCGCCTCGATCAGTCGATCGACGGCCGGGGCCGCATCGGGCCCCATCTCGCCCAACACCTCCACCGCGTGCTGGAAGTAGGTCAGGTCTCCCATCGCCTTGGTAAGCCACTTGGCGGCTTCGTCCGCATCGCCCGTCAGCAGCCAAAGGGAACGAGCCGCGTGAGTGGGCGCCGGAAAGTCGGGATCGGCGAGGGCCTTCTTGAGAACGGCAGCGCTCTTGTCCGCAAACGGCTTCAGCTTGCCCAGCGCGATGACCGCCTCTTCGCGGACAGGCGCCATCGGATCCTCATCAACCGCTTCGAGCAAGGCCGCCACCGCCTCGGGACCAATGTCCGGGCCGATGTTGCCCAGGGCTATGGCGGCATTGCGGCGAACGGAAACCGTGCCCAGGCTCATCCGTTCAAGAAGATCGTCAGTGGCCGCCGAGGAGGCGGGGCCAATCGCTCCGAGAGCCCGACAGGCCCAGTATTGCGTATGGAAATTCTCGTCGCGGAGGCGTTTGACGAGGGAAGGAATCGCCTCGGCGGCAGCCGGGCCAATGCCGCGAATAATCCCCGCGGCCACGTTGCGTCGCTGGGTGCTGTCGCTTTCCAGCATCTCGAGAATCTTGGGCATTGCCTTGGCGGCCCCTTCACCCAGGGCCTCCAGGCCGATCGCCGCCCCTAAATACACCCGCGGCTCGTCGCTGCCCAACGCCTCGATCAACGGATCAACCGCCTCTTCGCCAAACTCGGCGGCGGCGGCGCCATAGATCGCGAAGACGGGAATGACCTGATAGCGAGGTTCGAACCTCTCCACCACGCCGCTATCGGGAAAATGCGAAATCAGGGCCGGCACGACCCGGTCTCCGTCCGCTCCGATCCTACCGAGAGCCACCGCAGCCGCCGCGCGAACACCAGCATCCTCCTCCTGATCGAGTTTCTTCAACAACGCCGACACCGCAGCGGCCGCCTCGGCACCATGCCCGCCCAATGCCTCGATTACCTCCACCCGTGCGTCGCCCGTTGAAGAATCCAGGGCCGCCATCAGTTCCGGTACCGATTTCGTCGCTTTTTCCGCGACGTTTTCCTCCCCGCGAACCGAGACCACGAGAACCAATCCCAAGAGAGCCAGCGTCAAGGCAGGTCGCGTCATGTAGATCTCCCAACGCGGGCCGTGCCCGCGGGCATGAGGACGGTTCGACGGTCCGGTTAATAGGTCGCATGATCCAGAATCTCGTCCCCGTCACTCGTGACCAGAGCCGCGAAAACCTGGATCGCGATCGTTTCGCTCAGAAAACGCACCCCTCCGTCACCAAAAACCGTGTTGATTCCGTTGGGGTGGAAGCCGAACGCTTCATCGTTGTTCGTACAATTCATAGGGCACGGACCGGGGACGGCAAGGCCATCATAAGTAAACCCGTGGAGCGTCACTTCGTTCCGGTCGTCGGCCCAACCGGCGCCGACCACGCGTCCCCCGGTCACGTCCGGACTGCCGCCCCCAGGGCTGTTCTCGGTGGGAGTGAGCTCAAATCGCGTGTAGAAAATGGGTCGCCCGGCCGCCTCCACCAGGGCCAGTGTGTTGCTCAGCCCATCTTCCACGTCCACATCGCGGATCGGCTCGCCTGTCGACAGCATGCCGCGACGATCATGCACCGGAGCCACATACCCCAACTCCGACAACACGAGAGCCACCCGAGCGGGTGGAGCGTAATCGGCAACCGCAGCCGTCAGCCCACCGCCCAATCGATCCCTTCGTCCCCCTTCCGGGGTCGAGGGACAGGTCAACATGCCAAGCGGCACGTTGACCGACTCCTGATTGGCCGGATCGTCCCAGTCCACGCTCCAGTCGTAAGCCTTCGCCAGAGGGTCCTGGTCCATGTAGGAAAACAGAAACGGCGCCCAACTGTGGCGGTGGGGGCTCGTGGCGGACGACGGCGGAAACGCTCTCTGGACGGCATGATACTCCTGAAGGGCCAGTCCCAATTGCTTGAGGTTGTTTTGGCACTCCATTCGGCGACTGGTCTCGCGAACCGCCTGCACGGCCGGAAGCAACAACGCGACCAGAATTCCGATAATCGCGATGACCACCAGGATTTCGAGCAGAGTAAACCCTTGACGAGTTCGACGATCGGTCACGGTCATGACTCCGCTCCTTGGTATCTCAAACCGGCCTTCGATCGAGAATGAAGCCGGACGCTTGCCCACCTGATTCTAAGCCTTTCCCACGAGAAAGTTAAGCGATCGGATCTACATTGACATGGCGAATCGAGACTCCTACGATCCAGATCCAAACTCCGGAATCTGCGAGTGGACAACCTCCGGGCAACTTATGGGGGGGGGACGTCAGGGAGCGACGCGATTGAAAAAGGTCTTGATCATCTCGGCCGTTGTGGCCGCGTCACTCGTGCTATTGGTCGGAGTGGCCTTGTTCGCTCTATGGCGGGCCTCCCAGGTCGTGCCGGAGTTCTACTCCAGCGTTCTCAACGACGACTCGGGACAACAACAGTTGGCCAGCGACACGATGATCCAGAAGGCCACGGTCCTGGCCTCCGACGTGCGGAAAGCGGGACCTTGGGAGGCCATCTTCACGGAGCAGGAATTGAACGGCTGGCTGGCCGTTGATCTGGAGCAGAACCATCCTGGCGCGTTGCCTCCGGAAATCACCGATCCACGCGTGGCCATTGAGGACGGCAGCCTCAAACTGGGATGCCGGACTCGCTGGGGAGGCTTGGAGACGGTGCTCTCCCTGACCATGGAGGTCTATCTCGCCGAACCGGGGGTGGTCGGCCTTCGGCTCCGGAGCGTTCGAGCCGGGACACTACCCCTTCCCATGGCCAACGTCCTTGAGCAAATCGGCCAACTTGGGGGCCGGCAGGGATACCTTGTCCGCTGGCAACAGTCGGGAGGAGACCCCGTGGCTCTCATCCGGATCGATCCTGTTGTCAAAGGCGGCAAGATCGTGACCCTCGACAACCTCGAACTGGCCGAAGGAGAGATCTACCTCAGCGGAACGACCGACGAGCCAGCCGACCCCGAAGACGATTAGGCATCTCCTTTCAGATGCCAGCAGAAATCGCCGGAAAGACACGGTTTTCTTTCGAGCGACACCCGCCCGACGAGTTTCCGGCCATCAAGCTGCACCACGACAAGATCGGCCCCCTTCTCAACCCATTCAAAGCTCCCCTCATCCCATCGCGTCACGGTACCCCGCCCTTGGGAGACGGGTCCTTCGTAGTCGAGATACTCCCGGCGATGGGGTGCCAGAGACCGGGCCGGCAGCACCTGCCCGTAAGCTGGTGGCGTCGCCAGCGCCCAAACGGCAAGGGTCTGGCCCTCGTCGAGCATGAAATCCCAGTGCAACCTCGCTGGATGGTCGTGTTGGAGGACGACAAATCGTGGCATCGTTCTAGCTTATCGTTTGCCCATCCTATGCGTCCATCCGGCGATCGACGGGATGAAGCCCAAGGTCCGCCCCATCGTCATCGCCGTGTTCCAATCGCAACATGCATCCCTGCAACAGCTTAACGCCATTGCCACACAGCTCGCAGCGCATCACCAAGATTGCCCTGTTTCCAGTAACCAGACCTCGCTAGAATGCGTCGCTCGACTGGAAGAGCGGTAGTTGCCGCCCGAACCGTGGTTCGTACGGAGTGGCATCATCGCCATGCAGGAGGTTCTCATGAAGACTCGATGTCTGATGGTCCTTTGGACTCTTGTCGCCGGTGCCGCCATGGCACAGGGGCAGACACGACTGACCGTCATGAAGGATGAGGAACCACCGGTCTGGCCGGAGCGGTACGGGCAGGAGGTCGATCTTCGGCTCTATCCTCAAAGCACGCCCCAACAGGCGATCGAGTCGGTCATTGAGGCCATGAGGGCCGCCGACATCACCTACATGCTGGCCCATCTTGTATCGCCCACCGAAGTGGACCGCAAACTCAAGGGCGACCGTGATGCCTTCCGGCAACTGGCGGTCAAAGCCACGCCCGAGAAGACGAAGGCGATGGTCACCGAACTCCAGAAGCTCCTGGATGACGGAACGTGGACCATGCGTCGGAACCTCTGCTGGGCCACCATCGACGGAACTCGCGACCTGACGCTGGAGCGGATCGGGCGTCGCTGGTTCATGCACAACACTCCGGTGAAACGTCCGCCAACGCTCCCCTAGGCGCACGCGCGTCATCTTGATCGCGGGAGACCTCTTCTGGCAGAGCCATCCAGGTTGCAGGAACATTGCAGGAACCTTGGCCACTCGCCAAAATGCGGGCAGGAAATTGTGGACATTGGGGCATGACCAATCGGTCGACGTCCAGAGGAGCTCGTTGGATGGGGAAGTGAAGCTAGGGAAGGTGGATGTGAAGATGGTTTGAGATTGCGTGTGAACTTTCCGAGCTTTCCGAAAATCGCCCGCGTGAATTTTGCCCCTTTTGGCTCACAGGAGGGGTGAATTGTACCAGAAGAGGTTGCGTGTCCGCGACCAACCGGGGGGCGGTGGAGATTGGCATACAGGTTTTCAAAGAGCGGGGAAGGGACGCATGGGGCGGTGCAGTATTCTGGCATAATGGTCGGAGGATTTCACCCCTTTTCTTGGCCACCCCCAGGGAGGCGGGGCGCCGATCGTTGTTCGGCAGTCCGTCCGCGTCGCGGGGTGTGCCACTGCTTGCTTGCAAGCAGTGCGCCTGTGGAAAGAGGTGATTGGGCAAGCGACAAGTCACTTCGACTTGCCAACGCTGGTGCAAAACGGCATGGGGTGGGGGGGCGTGCTGTTACTCGGCACTGCTTGGCAAGCAAGCAGTGGCACACGGGGGTTGGTTGTCGCGGCTGACCAGGGCCGGCTGCCCTACTGGCGGTCCGGGTAGAGAGTTGGGACGGAACGGTCCGCTTGGATGTGGAGATGACCCATCCCGGCCCAATCGCGAGCGCTGGACCAGAGCCAGTCGCAGGGCTTCGTCGCAAGACGCCGCCGTAGCGGATTGTTGTGAATGTACTCGATCGCGTTGTGGATGGCGGCCGGCTTGAAGAGGTTCTGATCCCACCCGGGACCGGGTTGCCAGAACCGGTGATAAGTGCGGCTGGCGTTGACGACCGTCAGCTTGGTGAGGAAGGCGGGCGCATGACACTCAAGATAGCGGATCGCCTGGTATCCCACGGGCCTCTTGATCGACGCCAGGATTCTCTCGGTTTTCATCCCTGCATCCGGGAGCCAGATGAGCAGATGAACGTGTTCGGGCATAATAACCCATGCCCAAAGATGGAAGCCGTGTCTGGCCCGTGCCTTTTCCAAGGCAGCGATGAACCAGAGGCGGGATCGATCCTTGGAGAGGAGTTGGTATCGGCGGTAGCAGGAAAAGGTCAATAGGTGCGCATCGCCCGGGATGTCGTAGTGCTTGACCTTCTTGCGATGAGGCGGCGGCAGTTCCATCGGGCATTCCGACCGGCGGGTGGTGCGGTGATGTACCTCCTCAGAATACGCCGTTGTGGCCGCCGTGCAATCGCTTTCAGCCGATTCGCAAGAAACACCCCACACAGCGCCCAAATACAGACGGAGCAGTCCGTCCACCTCGCGGGGTGTGCCAGTGCTTGCTTGCAAGCAGTGCGTCTATGGAAAGAGGTGATTGGGCGACCGACAAGTCACTTCGATTTGCGGATGCCGGGTCGGAACGGCATGGGGTGGGATGGGTGCTGTTGCGCGGCACTGCTTGGCAAGCAAGCTGATTCTATGAAAGAGAGGTTCTCCTGGTGTAGTAGAGTTTGTGAGTACACTACTTCCCCCCACTACTCCAAGGAGAACCACTGATGTTGTACCTCGCAATTGACCAACACCGCAAGCAATTGACCGTGAATATCCGCAACGAGGAGGGCGACGTGCTCGAGAAGCGTCAGGTGAGCACGGAATGGGAGCGTGTGCGGGCGTTTTTCGCGGGGCTCCGCGAGCGGTCGGAGCCGGAGGGAGGGTTTGTGACGATTTTGGAGATTTGCGGGTTCAACGATTGGCTGCTCGAAATGCTGGAGGAATACGGTTGCCGGGAGACGGTGCTGATCCAGCCCGAGAAGCGGTCCAAGAAGAAGACCGACCGCCGGGACGCCGACGCGTTGGGGGAACTGCTGTGGGTCAACCGAAAACGGCTGCTGGAAGGCAAGCCCGTTCACCAGGTGCGACGGGTGCTCCCGCCGGAGGCCGAGGAGCGTCGGGATCGCCAATTGACCGCGTTGCGAAAACGGCTGACCCAATTGCGAACCAGAACCATCAACCGTGTTCAGCATATGCTGCTTCGGCATAATCTCCAGCAGGAATGCCCGACCAAGGGGATCAAGACGATCAAGGCTCGCAAGTGGCTGCGTGAGTTGGAACTCGACTGGATGGATCGTTTGGAATTGGATCAACTGCTCGCCCAATGGGAGCTGTGTGACAAGCAACTCGAAGAAGCGGAGGAACGAATCAAGGAACGCCAGCAGAAGGACGATACGGCCATGATCATAGCGACGCTTCCCGGAGCGGCGGCCTATTCGAGCCTGACGATTGCCAGCCGGATCGGGCCGATCGATCGCTTTCCGCGAGCCAAGAGCCTGCCCAATTTCTGGGGCATCACACCAGGTTGCCGCAACTCGGGCGACGTGACCGATCGCCTTGGCTCCATCACCAAACAGGGCAGCAGCATCGTCCGCGGCATCCTGGGTCAACTGGTGCTGCACGTGTTGCGGCGCAACCCGTACATGAAGCAGTGGTATCAGCGAATCAAGAAACGGCGAGGCTCGAAGATCGCCCGAGTCGCCGTAATGCGACGTCTGGCGGAGATCATCTGGCACATGGTCAAATACAGACAAGCCTATGTGCCTGGCGGTCCGGAAGCCTGGAAGAAGGTCTACGGAACCAAACCCTAACAGTTCAGCCTCAGTTCAGGCTCGACAGAAGGGGACCGTCCCTTCCACCTTCCCCATCACTCCGGCCCCCAAAAACGCGGGGCGAGGGCCGAAGTGACGGTGAAGGCGGAAGGGACTCCCGGGAACTCTTTTTGAATCAACAGAAGACACGATGAGGAACAACACGGATTGCTGATGGTTGCATCGGCCCTGCTTCCGCAAGGAAGAAGAGGCCCTCGCGACACCCAACCAGTCTGCTGTGCCACTTGGACTTGGCCCCAGCGGCCAAGCGTCAATGCTGAATGAGACGGTAGGTGTCGGCGAGGCGGTCGCAAAGACTATTCGGTGTCAGGCCTTGCCCTGAGCGACCTGCGAAACAAACGCAGGCGGAACCACGAAGGGATGTGTTGGGGTGCAGCCGCAGTGAAAAGAACGGCGCAACAACCCCGAGATCAAGACCGTGAGCGACAATCGACGATCCGCATTGAACCGCCCCTGCGTGTTCGACCTCCCTGCCTCATCAAGGCAGAGGAAGCGAACGCGACGCAACGACGTTGTCACTTCCACCCTTGAAGAGCCCTCGAATGGCCCTTGCGCGAAACGTACGCGCAAAAAACACCAGGAATCCTCTTGACAAGTTAATCTCTTTCAGGGAAGTGGCACACGGGGGTTGGTTGTCGCCGTCGAGCAGGGCCACCCGTCCACACGGCCGTTGGGTATCGCAGTCGAGCAGGGCCACCCGCCCGAGCGGTTGGCTGGACCTTGCTCGTACGACTCTTTCATTCGCTACTCCAGGCCGGTTTGTCCCGGCGCTTTCCCCGCCCCCTTTATCCGTCCCGCCCCGAATCCGTACCCAAGCTTGATCGCACCATGTGAGCGAAGGCTTCCAGACCTGCTTGGCGAGTCGAGTCCTCGTATCTGCCCACCTTCGGGGTCAACTCGACGACCAATTGCTCGCATTGCCTTGGCCTTGCACTCACCGCAAGCGCAGCAAGAATACTGTGTCTTTCGGCAACACCGCTGGAGGCGCTGTAAAACAGGTCTTCGGCCACCGACGTTCCCAGAAGCTGTGGGTCATGAAACGCAGCTATCACTCGCCGTCGCTCAACATGCCCCATATCCGCCCATGTATCCAGCACCCATGTCTCGACGTCCTCGCGAACGCTATGCTCTACAAGAAGTGTCATCAGTTCAACTGCTATCGTGATATCATCTCGGAGTTGTTCTGAGGCAAGTAACTCTTGAATCAGCTTGCGGTAGGAATCAGGTTCATTGATAAGATCCGTTCTGATCTCGGCAAGTGCATCCCAGTCATGTCGGTTCAGCGATCGCACAAGTTCGTCTGTTATCATTTGGGAACCTCTGTCTAGTTACAGTTGGAGGAGGTCGACCGATCAAGATGCTATTCTGGCACGCGACCTGCCAAAGGGGAAGCCTTTCCGGGCACAAGGCCTGCGTCAACGATCGTCTCGGTAATCGCCGTAAGCCATGCCGGCTCCTCGTTGGAGAGAATCGGGAAGTCTTGCATAAAGTGCCCGGAATCGCTATTGACGTTCATGACCTTTCCCGGTTTCACAACAGCATGCCCAGCAACGTGAACTTGCTCCCCATGGGGCACGAGAGAGGAGTGCTTGATACCTACACCCGCGACTTCGGCGTCAATCGGAGCTAACCACATTTGTCCTTCCGTATCAACAACGTAGAGATATCTTCCAGGTTTGAGATCTGCACTCAACGGTAGCCGGTTCGCCACGTATGATCCACTGATGCCCGGCTCAAAGCCATAGCTGTTTGACCTGACCGCGACGCGGCTCCAAAGCCCCCGGAGGCGTGCCGCCGCTGCTTCTGTTGTGGCAGCTGACAAACGCGCGATTGCTGCGTTCCGCAACGCTATGGGCACGAGTACTCCAGTGAAGAGCCGGAAATAGCCTTGCGCGTCTTTGCCTTGAATGAAAGAGTCCATAATGAAGGGGATCGACGAACCTATTCCGAAGCCAAACACGAAGCTGGAGCCCATGAAGCTGGGAAACGTCCAAACTAAGGCCCCCATCATTCCTCCCATGACAGCGCCACTGCCGATGCCCAGAAGGACGTTCTCTCCACCCAGGTAGGCGTCGATTCCTCCAATGATGCCTCCGAGTACAGCCCCGACAGTCATTGTGGTGCAGAGAGAGTAATGCCCTGTTGGGTCGATCGCGTTTATTGGGTCCCCATGCACATACAGATACTTATGCAGCGACTGCGGATCGCTGAAGTTTCCTGGAAACGGGTCGAGGCGGTTGAAGGTTCCGGTGGCGGGGTTGTAGTATCTGGCGCGGAGGTATTGCAGACCGGTGAGCTGGTCGGTTTGCTCGCCGCTGTAGAGGTAGGTGGTGAGGGCGTCGGTGAGGGTGAAACCGAGGGGGACGCCGTAGGCGTCGTAGGCGAAGACCTGGGCGGTGCCATTGCTGGAGATGACGGCGCCGGTCGCGTCGACGAGTTGGCGGGTGCTGCCGTGGCCGTCCTTGAGGAGGCGGCGGGTCTGGTTGGCGACCACCGCTTCCAGGAAGACGTCGTGGCCGATCGTGTAGGACTTGACGACCATGTCGCCGTGCATCTCCTCGAGGACCTGGGCGTAGCCCGTCGGGTTGCGGTGGTCGACGTGGTAGTCGGTGCGCTCGGGCGTTTCGTCGGAGAGGTCGCCGTCGTCGTCGGAGTCCGTCCTCTTGTGGCGGAGCCACCCCGACCATTTTCCGGCAGTGTCAACTGAGGTGGAAGACCGAATGCGGAAAATGATCGGGGCCACCCGCGGTACGGTCAGGAAGTCGATCTTCGGCTCTATCCTCAAAGCACGCCCCAACAGGCGATCGAGTCGGTCATTGAGGCCATGAGGGCCGCCGACATCACCTACATGCTGGCCCATCTTGTGTCGCCCACCGAAGTGGATCGCAAACTCAAGGGCGACCGTGATGCCTTCCGGAAACTGGCCGTCAAAGCCACGCCTGAGAAAACCAAGGCGATGGTCACCGAACTCCAGAGACTTCTGGATGACGGAACGTGGACCATGCGTCGGAACCTCTGCTGGGCCACCATCGACGGAACTCGCGACCTGACGCTCGAGCGCATCGGTCGTCGCTGGTTCATGCACAACACTCCGGTGAAACGTCCGCCAACGCTCCCCTAGTCCTCCCTCAAGTGCAGGATTTGGGGGCCGATGGCTGCTTGCCAGCCCGTGCCGACACGTCATGCCCCCATTTGTGAACGTGACAGGGCAGTGGTATCAATCGATCAGGAGCCTCCCGGTTTCCCTCGGCCAACATCGCGCCAGAGCGAGTCGGCTCTTGTCACAAGGTAGAAGTGATTCACCCCTCGCCCCCACTTCTTCCGCCGCCTTCGCTCGCCGCGCACCCTCTGAAGCCGCCCTTCGCCAAGCGACGCACACTCCCTCCGTACAGCCCAATGTGGCCTCGCATGCGCAAGCCGTTGCGGGAAAACAAGTTGCCTTGGCCATAGAGGGGCTTGCAAATCCCCCCGAGAAGTGTATCCTGGTGGGATAGGGCGCCGGAGTCTTATCAGCGGGAGACGTACGCGAGCAACACGAGTAGGCACACCTTCCCGGGTGCGTGGCGCGCCGATGCAAGAAATCCTTATCGATTATGAAATGCTGCCGACGACATGGTTCTACGTGTCGTCGCTGCTCATTATCGGTATCTTTTTCAAGTTCCAGCGTTTCTTCTCCATTCGCAATCTCGACCTGGTCGGCCTGCTGACCTTCTCGCCGGGGCTCCTGTGGGTGGCCTCTGGCCACGCCGACTGGGGCTACGCTTGGGTCTTCTTCATTGGCGTCTTGTTCGCGATTCGCCTTCTCATGGACCAGATCCTGGTTCGCCGTCCCCTCCTGGAACCGAATCTGAACGCCAGCGGGCTCACGTTCACGGGGATCGCCTTGGTCGTGTTTCTCATGGCCAACGTGATCACCAACAAGGAAACGCCCCTGACCGACGTGGTCATGGCGGGAAGCCTGCCGGTTCACCAGGAAGGTTACAACTCCATTTACGCCTTCGCGAACCAGCATGTCGAAGTCCCCGTTCCAAAATCGAACGAGTCCAACGAGGCGTCGACCCCGGCGCCGGGGGAAGACACGCTGCTTGTGAGACAGGTGCCTACGACAACCATCCGGACGGTGGCGGTCCTGGCCAACCTGGCCCTCGTCCTGGGGATCGTCTTCGTTGGTTACCGCCATTTCGGAAATTTTCAGACGGGAGTGGCGGCCGCGTCGCTTTACCTGTTGCTACCCTACACGAGCCAAATGACCGGCCGGGTCGACTATGTCGTCCCGGCCCTCCTGCTCGTCTGGGCCGTGGCCGCCTACCGCCGTCCCATCACGTCGGGCCTCCTGATCGGGCTGGCCACCGGATGTATCTTCTATCCCTTCTTCCTCCTGCCCCTTTGGTTCAGCTTCTATTGGCGACGAGGAATCGTCCGATTCCTGATCGGACTGGCGATCGCCCTCACCATATTCCTGGTCTTCTGGCTGGCAACGTCCAGAAGCGTCCAGCCTATGACAGAACAACTGGTGGACTTCGTGGGCATCCAATACTTCAACGGCCTGAATGCCGACGGATTCTGGGCGGACCACTCTCGGTTGCCCTACCGCATCCCCATCATTGCCGGATTCGCCGCCGTGTGCGGGAGCCTCGCCCTCTGGCCCGCCCAGAAGCACCTGGGAACCCTCATCAGTTGCACGGCCCTGGTCATGCTGGGCACCCAGTTCTGGCACCCTTATCAGGGCGGCCTCTATATGGGTTGGTATCTGCCCCTCCTGGTGCTCACCGTATTCCGCCCCAACCTCGAGGATCGCGTCGCACTTACCGCCGTCCCCGACCTCTGGCGGACCCGCCGACGCACCGAATCCTGAGATGCCATGGCTCGCCTGAATCTTTCGCATCTGCGGACTTTGCTCTGGCTCCGTTGGCGTCTGACACGCAACCAGTGGCGACGCGCCGGCGCCCTCAACGCCGCGATCATGTTCGTCCTCGTTTTCCTGGGACTGGTCGCGGCGATCGTCGGCTCGGTGGTCGGCCTGCTCGGCGGAATGCTCGCCCTGCCCTACGAGCCACCCCGCACGACCATGTTCGTCTTCGACGCGCTCACCGTCGCCTTCCTCTTCATGTGGGTCATCGGGCTCATCACGGAATTGCAGCGATCCGAACTGCTCGACCTGAGTCGCTTTCTCCACCTCCCCGTCGCGCTTCGCGATGTATTCCTCCTCAACTACCTCGCCTCGCTCCTCTGCTTCAGCATGGTCACGGCCTTGCCCGTCATGCTCGGCCTGAGCCTCGGGTCGGCCTTGGGACGCGGCCCGATCATGCTCCTGCTGATCCCGCTGGTACTGGGCTTCTTCTTCATGATCACCTCCTGGACCTATTGGCTCCGGGGCTGGCTGGCCACGTTGATGATCAACAAACGACGCCGCCAGGCGATCATCATGGGGATCACCTTCGGCATAATCCTACTCTTCCAGATGCCCAACCTGGTCATGAACGTCTGGCTCCATCCCGGACGCCCCCAACCCAACCCGTCCGTCGAGCAGCAGGCAGAGCAAGCTCAACATCTCGTCGAAACACACAAGCGGAAAGAAGCGATTGTCAAGACCGTGCATCTTGCCGTTCCGCTCCTTTGGCTGTCGGGCAGCGCCGGCGCCCTGGCAGAAGGCCAGGTGTGGCCGGCCCTGGGGGCTGCCCTTGGAATGCTCGGGATCGGCGGCTGGGGGTTCGCCCAGGCCTACCGCGGAACGATCCGCTATTACCAGGGAACCGTAACGGCCAAACACCTCCCCCAGGTCGCCGCGGTCTCCGCCGAATCAAATCCCGACAGAAAGAGAACGCTGGTCGAACGGCGTCTCTCCTTTCTTCCGGAGCAGGCCAGCGCCCTTGGCCTGGCAGTCCTCCGCGCCCTGACCCGCGCGCCGGAAGTGAAAATGGGCCTCGCCGCCAACCTGGTCATCTTCGCCGTGATCGGCGCGAGCGCCGTCTTCCGTAATCGAGGCCCCATTCCAGACGAACTCCGCCCCTTCATGGCGTGTGGCGCCGTGGCCATCACCTTCATGGGCCTCACCCAGTTGATGTTCAATCACTTCGGCTTCGACCGCAACGGCTTCCGGGCGATCGCCCTCCTGCCGGCGCCTCGCCGCCACATCCTGCTGGGCAAGAACCTGGCCCTCGGCGTCATCGCCTTTGGCGTGTTCAGCTTCTTCCTCGTGTTGGTCACCGTCTTCGCCCACCTCCACTTCCTCGACGTTGTGGCTGCCGTCTTTGAATTCGCGGCCGCCTTTCTTGCCATGAGTATTCTGGGCAACCTGTCTTCCATCCTCGTTCCCTTCCGGGTCGCCGCAGGATCGATGAAGGCGACCAAGCCAAGTGGGACAACCATCATCATGGCCTTCGGCTGCCACGCCCTGTCGATCCCGGTCATGTCGCTTGTCGCCCTGCCGCCACTGACGGGCATGCTGGTAGCCTGGCTGTGCCCCCTGCCCCCATCCCTGATCACCCTCGCCGCCGCCATCGTCCTGGTCAGCCTCGCCCTGCTCGTCTATTGGCTCACCCTCGGCCCTCTGGGACACCTCCTCGAACGCCGTGGTCCGAGGATTCTCGAAATGGTGACCCACGAAACCGAGTGACTCCCACTCGGCTCCCGACACGAACGAGCGGCCAGGGAACACGGGTAGAGCACCACGGAGGGCACAGAGGACACGGAGAAGGATGGAGAAACTGAGAAATGACGAATGAGGAAAATCAAATGACGAAACAAATCCAAAGGCCTGAATGACGGAGGTTGTGCTGAATTCGACATTCACGCTTTGGGACATTCGTCGTTCTTTCGACATTTGACTTTCGACATTCTTCCTTGGGCTGGATCTTCCTCTGTGTCCTCCGTGCCCTCTGTGTTTGTCTTTTCGGTCTTCCAACTTGTTCCGCTCGGCGAGGGCGAAATTGTCGGACGATTGAAATCCCTCCCCCTTCGACGCCGCTCCGACGACCCTGACTGCATATCTACCGCAACCTATCCAGAATCGCAGTTATTGCCGTCAAAATCCGCGGAATCGTTACAGTTTAACAGCCAGCCCGTCGATGGATAGAACACCATGTGGTGTTCCATTTGCCGCCAAGATGTGCCCGGTTCGATCGTTCCCGGCGGGGGTCAGTACTGTTGCCCCCGTTGCGGGGAGACCATGCCGTCGTCTCATGGCCAGGCCTCGGAACGCCCCGACAACTTGCCACGCAAGGATGCGAAGGGCAATATCGACGAGCCGCCACCTGCCTCGGACTACGACGAGTGGGAAATGGAGGAGCGGCTTCGGCACCTCGATCGGATCTATGCTCGCAGCGTTTCGAGCGGCCCCCTCTACTCGCCCAGCGGGAACCAGTTCCGCATCGACGCCGCCCACTCGCCCCTTCCTCGCGAGCGAGCCCGTGACGCCGCCCCTTCGGGCCCGAGCCCCGGCCGATTGGTCCGCTTCGGACGCGGTGTTTTCGCTTTGGGTCTGGCGATTACCGTGTGCGGAGGCTGCCTGGCAGGTTGGGGCTATTTCGGCGCCCGGCCCGACCTCCTGCCCATGGGCATCCCCATCGCCGTAGCCGGCCAGATCCTCCTACTCTTCGGGCTGGTTCTTCAACACGATTCGTCCCCCGGCGAATCGCCTTCGGCATCGCAGACGCCTCGCTCCCTGTCTCCGTACTCCAAGGGCGACACGGACTACCGCTTCGACGAAGGTCCCGGCTCCTCTCCGCAGCTAACAGACCTCGCCGCCCGACTGGAAGAACTGTCTCGACGGTTGGACGAACGCGACGAGGGCTAGAGGGGGAGCCCAAAGCGTTGCATTGCAGCGAGTTGCGCGGTACGATTTGCGCCTTCGCCGGGACTCTCGTCACGGAAACATGTTGTCCGCCCCCCCGATGGGAGAATTGTCGCATTGGACGCGCCGAACGAGATCATCGAGCTTGTCAATCGCTTTCGCGAGCAATACGACAGCTACCGCCTGCCATCGTACAACGAAACCCAGTTGCGTCGGGAATTCGTCGACCCGTTCTTCAAGGCTCTGGGCTGGGATGTCGACAACGAGCAGGGCTACGCCGAGGCCTACAAGGACGTCATCCACGAGGATTCGATCAAGGTGGGCGGAGCGACGAAGGCCCCGGATTATGCGTTCCGCATCGGCGGGGCGCGGAAGTTCTTCGTGGAAACGAAGAAACCCGCCGTGAATATCCGGGACGACGTCAGTCCGGCCTACCAACTGCGCCGTTATGCATGGTCGGCCAAGTTGCCGCTGTCGATCTTGACCGATTTCGAGGAGTTCGCTGTCTACGATTGCCGCGTCCGTCCGGAAAAAGGCGACAGGGCCTCGAAGGCTCGCATCCGTTACTTTCGATTCGACGACTATGTTGAACGTTGGGAAGAAATCGCAGCGGTCTTCTCCCGAGATGCGATTCTGAAGGGGTCCTTTGACCGCTATGCAGACTCGACCAGGAAGAAACGCGGTACGGCCGAAGTCGATGACGCGTTTCTCAAAGAAATCGAACAGTGGCGAGCCGATCTGGCTCGCAATCTGGCTCTCCGCAATGAGGAACTATCCCAACGGGACATCAACTTCGCCGTTCAGAAAACGATCGACCGGATCATCTTTCTACGGATATGCGAAGACCGGGGAATCGAAATCTACGGCCAATTGCAGTCGCTTCTCAACGGGGTAACCGTCTATGGACGTCTCTGTGAGTTGTTTCGTCGGGCCGATGAGCGTTACAACTCGGGGCTGTTCCACTTCACACCGGAGAAGAACCGAACCGAGACTCCCGACGAGTGGACGCTGTCGCTCAAGATCGACGACCGGGTGCTCAAAGCTATCCTCCGCCGACTCTACTATCCCGAAAGTCCCTACGAATTCTCCGTCTTGGGCGCGGATATTCTCGGCCACGTTTACGAGCAATTCCTTGGTAAGGTGATCCGCCTGACCAAGGGGCATCAGGCGAAGGTCGAAGACAAGCCCGAGGTCAAAAAGGCCGGCGGCGTCTACTACACGCCTACCTACATCGTCAACTACATCGTCGAACAGACCGTAGGCAAGCTGCTGGAAGACAAGGAGCCGCACGAAGTGGCCGGGCGAACCAAAACCACCTGGAAGCCCTCGAAACGCTCGCGTCCTCTGACGGTGCTCGACCCGGCCTGCGGCAGCGGTTCCTTTCTGATAGGCGTCTACCAGCATCTGCTCGATTGGTACCGCGATTGGTATGTCGAACACGATCCGCTCAAACACAAGGATCGCGTCTACCAGACTCGCAAAAACGAATGGCGTCTCACCACGGCCGAACGGAAGCGAATCCTCCTGGATCACATCTACGGCGTCGACATCGACCCCCAGGCCGTCGAGGTCACCAAATTGTCGCTGCTCTTGAAGGTGCTTGAAGGAGAAAACCAGGAGTCGCTCGAACGGCAAATGCGATTCTTCCACGAGCGCGCCCTGCCCGACCTGGCGGACAACATCAAATGTGGAAACAGCCTGATCGGTTCCGATTTTTACCAGAACAAGCAACTCGACTTGTTTGACAACGAGGAACGACTGCGAATTAACGTTTTCGACTGGGAGGCGGAGTTCGCTGAAATCATGAAGTCGGGCGGATTCGATGCAGTCGTCGGGAACCCACCGTACATTCGCATTCAGACGTTGAAGCAGTGGGCGCCCGTGGAGGTTGAGTTCTACAAAGGCAAGTATCTGGCGGCAAGCAAAGGCAACTACGACATCTACGTCGTGTTCGTCGAACGTGCGCTAACGCTGCTTGGTGGTGCAGGTCTTCTAGGGTTCATTCTTCCTCACAAGTTCTTCAACGCCGCTTACGGAGCCCCTCTACGAACTCACTTGACCGAGGGCAGCCACCTGTCCCATATCGTTCATTTCGGATCCGAACAAGTGTTCCGGACGGCTACGACCTACACATGCTTGCTGTTTCTTTCCAAGACTCGCTGTCCATCTTGCCGTTTCGTGCAGGTTCAGAGTCTCCCTGACTGGATTCAGACTCGCAGTTGTGAGGTAGGAGAAGTCCTTGCAAAAGACATCAACGGCGTGGCCTGGAACATCCAGGTCGGCCCCGGTGCTACAGTCATGCGGCGATTGGCGAAAAACTCGCGACGCCTCAAAAACGTGGCAAAGCTTTTCGTCGGTCTTCAAACGGATGCCGACGATGTCTTCATTCTCAATGAGGTTGGTTGCTCCAAGAGACTCCTTCAATGCGAGTCAACAGCAACAGGCAGAACTCACAAGTTTGAGAGGGCGCATCTGAAGCCTTTCCTGAAAGGGTCTCTCGACATTCGACGCTATGCGTTTTCGCAAGCGCCGAAGCATCTGCTCTTTCCTTATGAGAACACAACCGGTTCCTCCAAACTGATCCCTACAGAGCAATACGCGAGGCAGTATCCGCTCACCTGGCGCTATCTAGAAGAAAACCGCGAGCGTCTGAGTCACCGCGCCAAGGGACGTCTCGGCGATGCATGGTATGGCTATGTCTACAAGAAGAATCACTTGCGATTCGAGCAACCAAAGATACTCGCACCGTCCATCGCCGAAGGCGCATGTTTTGCTTGGGACAGCGATGGAGAATACTACTTCGTGGGAAGCGGAGGAGGTGGTGGTGGAGGATACGGCATTGTCTTGCATACGGAGATCGGCTGGGCCCCTCAGTTCCTTCTTGGAGTCTTGAACAGTAAGCTGACGACCTTCTGGCTGCGCCGAACCAGTTCGGTGTTTCGCGGCGGATACATCGCGTTGAACCGGCAGTATATTGAGGATATCGCTATGCCGGAAATCGATGTTTCGGATGAACACCATCGCGAACAACACGATCGCATGGTGCGACTTGTCGAGCAAATGCTGCGATTGAACTCCGGACTTCTTGCTGCAAAAGCCACACACGAACAGGCAGCGGTGAAACGCCAAATTGAAGCCACGGACCGAGAGATCGATCGACTGGTGTATGATCTATACGAACTAACAAACGAGGAAACTCGGATTGTGGAAGAGGCAACGGCGAAGTGAAAGACTATCACATCAACATCTTCCACAGCGATGAGGACGACGGGTACATTGCGGACATTCCCGACCTGAAAGCCTGCTCGGCATTCGGGCACACACCGGAAGAAGCGCTTCGGGAGGTTGAAACCGCCAAGGCGGCTTGGCTGAACGCCGCCCGGCAAACCGATTCCGCCGCCGAGATACCGCCCTGTAATTTATGAAGTCGGCTAGCTCGGATCGCTCCCCCCTACACTTCCGGCAACTCGAATCCCTTCCGCCGCGGACGATCCAGAAACTGGTTCGCCTCTGCATCTTCCGGAAAGACCTCTTTTTCGGGATCCCACACAAGACGCCGCCCGGCCCAACGGGCGATGTTGCCCAGGTGGCAGAGGATCGCCGAACGGTGCCCGATCTCCACATCGGCGATGGGGCGTTCCCGGTTCTTGATGCAGTCGAACCAGTTCTGGATGTGGTGGTCGATCTCGGGCAATCGGACCTTCAAATCCTTCGCCGCTTCGGTGACCAACTCGGGCGGGTTGCTGTCCACCGTGTTGTTGCCAATACGGATCTTGCCGCCCGGCCCGACAAAGCTCGCCCCGGCCGCCGATTCGCCCGGCTCCAGGCGAATCACGATCCCGTTGGCATAACGCATTCGCACCCGGTAGCCTTCGCTGCAAAGGCGATTCCCGCGAGTACGGTCCTCGGACTCGCGATAGACGGGAGCCTCGAAGTCGTCCTTCTCGCACCAGATTTCGACGGGCCCCGTGTCGTCCATCTCGAGGGCCCACTGGATCTGATCGAAGCCGTGGGCGCCCGTGCCGGTCATCTCGCCCCCCGACCAGGGGCGGAAGCTGATCCAGCCCGGCTTGGATCGCTGGATAAAAATGTCGTCGTGATAGCCCACGGGCTCGGTCGGCCCGCACCACGTGTCCCAATCGAGCCCGTCGCGAACCGGCTGCCCGGGAAGTCCGCACTCCCACGGACTGGGGTAATTCATGATCAGCACGGTCTCGATCTTGCCGACAAGCCCGCTGCGCACCATTTCGCAGCCCAGCCGGTGCTGCTTCATGCACCGTCGCTGGCTGCCCGTCTGCAAAACCCGCTTGTGCTTGCGAACCGCGTTGACCAACTGGCGGCCTTCGTGGATCGTGTGGCTCAGTGGTTTTTCCAGGTAGACGTCCTTCTTGGCCTGGCACGCGAGCAGGGCCGGGGCCACGTGCCAATGATCGGGCGTGGCGATCACGACCGCGTCGATGTCCTTGGCGTCGAGCAACTCGCGAAAATCGGCGGCGGCGCGGCACTGACGTTTCTGGGCCGCGTCGTCGCGGCGCGTGCGGTCCAGGTCGGCGACGGCCACAATCCGCCCTTCCTGCGTTTTCGGCAACCCGTTCATCAACTGGTTGCCGCGCCGCCCGACGCCGATGAATCCCAGCCCGATCCGATCGTTCGCCCCCGGGCGGTCCGCAGCAGCGAGGACCGATCGCGGAATCAAGGACGGAACAGCAACCGTGGCGGCGGCACAGGCCAGGAACCGGCGACGCGTGGATCGTTTCGACATTTCTCGTTCTCCCCCGGATTGGACTTGGTGTCTGCCCAAGAGAATAGGCGATTCCCGCCCCGGATACCAGCATTCGACCAGGAATCGCGCGAGCAACCGCCCCGGACTTCGCCTGATCAGCCCAAGCCGTTAGAATCATTCCTGTGACCGCCCCCCAGAGCGCGGGTTCGCCAGAAGCCCGGCTGCTTGTGGTTACCGGGCTCGACTGTGTATGCCACCGGTGTTGGGGGATACAGCAGCCGGGCTGAATTCTGCCTTTTTTGCCTTCCATGTCGTCTCCCCCCCCACAACAACTCGATTCCCACCTTGCCCAGTTTCGCCTCTCGGCATTTCGGCCGGGCCAGGAAGAGGTAATCCGCACCGTGCTGGCCGGACGGGACTGCCTCTGCGTCATGCCGACGGGAGGGGGAAAGAGCCTCTGCTACCAGTTGCCGGCCGTCGCCCTCGACGGGCTGACGGTCGTGGTTTCGCCGTTGATCGCCCTGATGAAGGACCAGGTCGACCAGATGCAGGAATTGGGACTGCCCGTCACCTACATCAACAGCACCCTCTCGCCCGACGAGCAGAGCGAGCGTCTTCAGGCGGTCGCGTCGGGTGAGGTGAAAATGATCTACGCGGTGCCCGAGCGGTTCCGCAGTCCGCGTTTTCTTGAGGCCGTCCGTGCCGCCGGACTGCGTCTGCTGGCGATCGATGAAGCCCACTGCATCAGCCAGTGGGGACACGACTTTCGCCCCGACTATGCCCGGCTGGGGCAGTTTCGCGAGACCTTGGGAAACCCGCCAACGATCGCCCTGACCGCCACCGCAACGGACGACGTCCGCCGCGATATCGTCAAGCAACTCAACCTGTCGGAGCCGGAAACGTTCATCCGAGGCTTCGCCCGCGACAATCTCTTCTATCGCGTCTGGAAGACGAGCGGCGAGCGGGAGAAGACGGAGCGGCTGGTCGAATTCCTCGAGAAGGCGCCCGGCTCGGGAATCATCTACGCCTCGACGCGGCGCCGAACCGAGGAGGTGGCCGAGGCGTTGGGCCGGCGGCTCCGACGCAAGGTTATTGCCTACCATGCCGGACTGTTACCCGAACCACGCAAGGCCGCCCAGGAGGCCTTCATGCGCGGCGACGTCGAGATCATCGTGGCTACGACGGCCTTTGGGATGGGAATCGACAAGTCCGACGTGCGGTTCGTCGTGCATTACAACCTGCCTGGCACCCTCGAAGGCTACTACCAGGAGGCGGGTCGTGCCGGACGCGACGGGCTGCCCTCCCAGTGCCTGCTCCTCTACAACGCCTCCGATCGCTACATCCAGGAGTGGTTCATCGAAAGCGCCTACCCGGGCCCGGAGAACGTGGAGCTCGTCTACGAGTACCTGGCCTCGGTCGACGCCGATCCCATCGAGTTGACCCAGCAGGAAATCAAGGATCGGCTGGCGCTGCCCATCGGCGCCGACGGCGTGGGAACGTGCGAACAATGGCTTGAATCGGCGGGCGTGCTCCAGCGCCTCGTTGCCTCCGACAACCGGGCCACCGTCCGCCTCGACAGCCAACTCCCCACCCTGGTCGATCTGCTTCCCAAGCGGGCCAACGTGCGCCGGACGGTGCTCCGGGCGTTGGAGCAGATCGTCGGCCAGCGCCGCCACGAATCGGTGCCCTTCGAGCCCATCGAACTGATGCGTCTCACGGGGTTCGAGCAACCGTCGATCGCCACGGCCTTGCGAGAACTGAACGAGTTGGACGTGTTCGACTACGTCCCGCCCTTCCGCGGGCGAGCCATCCGGATGCTCGACCGCGAGACCCCGTTCGATCAATTGTCCATCGACTTCGAGGCCATCGAGAAACGCAAGGCCTACGAATACGAGAAGCTCAACCGTGTCGTTCAGTTCGCCCTGGGCGCCACGTGCCGCCAGCAGGCGATCCTCCATTATTTTGGAGAAACAGACGGCCAGGACTGTGGCCACTGCGACAACTGCGAGCGACTGGGCCGGGGCGGAGCAACTCGGCCCCTCACGGAGCTCAACGACGAGGCCGTCAAGGCCGTGCGAATCGCCTTGAGCGGCGTGGCCCGCGTGCAGCAACGCTTTCGCTGCGGCAAGACCTTGATCGCCCAAATGCTGTGCGGTTCCAAAGCCGCCAAGATCACCAAGCTCCGCCTGGACCAGCTCAGCACCTTCGGCCTGCTCGAACATCTCACCCAGGTGGAAGTGGCCGCCCTGCTCGAGGCCCTGATCGCAACGGGACACCTGGCTCAGGTCGACCTGGACCAGCACCGCCCCGTGCTGGAACTCACGACCGAGGGCGTCGAGTTGATGAAAGGCCAGCGAGAATTCGAAGGAGCGTTGCCTGTATCCGACGAAATCCTCGCCAAAATTCGCGGCGACCAGCCAGCCCCAGCCCCCCCAGACCCGCGCGAACTGGAACCGCTCGACGTCGACCCACAAGTGCTCGATCGCCTCAAGTTGTGGCGTAAGCAGAAGGGCTCCTTCACCGGCCAGCCGCTCTACCTGATCCTCAGCAACCGATCCCTGGAAGAACTTGCGGCCGCGCAGCCCCAGACCCGCGAGGCCCTGCTGGAGATCAGCGGCATCGGCCAGCGAAAACTGGAACAATACGGCGCTGAGCTTCTGGACCTTCTCGCCGACGGAGCGAAGCCGCCCGACCACGACATGTCCGCAAAGGATGACGCCTCGATCACTTCCGAGTCCGACGCCCCCTCCGAAGGAAAAGGCGTGCCAACAGCTTCTCGTCCGAGCTGTTTTTGGTCGTGGCGTCTAATCCAGGCGGGCCTCTCCCCAGAGGAGGCCGCAGCGGCTCGCGGTATTTCAGTGGAAACCCTCCGCCGGGAGCTGGATCAGGCCACCCGGTTGGGATTCGAATGAAGAGGCATCGCCTCTCAATCCCCTCCGTCCGCCCGTACAACCCGTACTCCAACGGCCCCGGATCAAAACACTCCCCCCACTCGAACCATGTCCCCCGGTCGAATCCTGGCTATCAATACGGTAGAATGAAGAGTTGATATCGGTTGGGTGATGATCGACGTCTCGCAAGATCAGGTTGGCGGACGGGCAATCGCCGTCAAACTTCCACGTGGCCGCCCGGAAGCATCGGCCCAAAAGCATTGGAAAGACAGCACTTATGGCAAAACTGCCGGACGAGGGAAAAGGTGCACCTCCACGACCGGTGCCTAATCGGCGTCCGCCGACGGCCTCCACGTGGCTGCTGATCGTAGCGGTAATCGTTGTCGCATTGATCGTGTTTGGACAGGGCCAGTCGCGTCAATCCATTTCTTGGGGGCTGTTTCGCGAGCAATTGGAAAATGGCGACGGAAATATCGAAGAGGCCCATGTCCAGGGAATGCGGATCTACGGCAAGTTCAAGACGCCGCCCCCGGATCCCGACGCGAAAAAGAAGGACAAGAAGCTCCAGGAAGAGTTTTACACCGTTGTGCCGCCCTACGTGCTCGATGACGCCAATTTCGACGAGCGGCTCTACAAGGCCCTGGGATCCAAGTATTCGGCCGCCGAGCCAACCGACCAGGGCACGATGCTCCTCTGGGTCTCCATGCTAGTCACGGTCGCCTTGTTCGTGGGCATCTGGATGATGATTCGACGCACCCAGGCCATGTCGAGCGGAATGCTCACCGGGTTCGGGAAGAGTCCGGCACGCCGCTACCAGATGGGCGACAAACCGATCACGTTCGAGGACGTGGCGGGACTCGAATCGGTCAAGAACGACCTGGAAGAAGTGGTCGAGTATCTGAAGAACCCGGCCAAGTTCCAGCGTCTCGGCGGGCATGTCCCCAAGGGCGTGCTCCTCGTCGGTCCCCCGGGAACGGGCAAGACCCTTCTCGGACGCGCGGTCGCTGGCGAGGCGAAAGTGCCCTTCTTCTCGATCAACGGGTCGGAATTCATCCAGATGTTCGTCGGCGTCGGGGCGAGCCGCGTCCGCGATCTGTTTGCCACCGCCAAGGAAAGTTCCCCCGCCATCCTGTTCATCGACGAAATCGACGCCGTCGGACGCCACCGCGGCACCGGACTTGGAGGCGGTCACGACGAACGCGAACAGACGCTCAACCAGATCCTCGGCGAAATGGACGGCTTCACCCAGTCGGAGTCGGTCATCGTGATGGCAGCCACGAACCGCCCCGACGTGCTGGACCCCGCCCTGCTCCGTCCCGGGCGTTTCGATCGCCATATCACCGTCGATCGCCCGACCCTCAAGGGACGCGTGGCGATCTTCAAGGTTCACTCGCGCGAAGTTCCCCTGGCCGACGACGTCGACCTGGAGCGTCTCGCCGCCACCACCGTCGGCCTGACCGGGGCCGATATTCGCAACCTGGTCAACGAGGCCGCCCTCTGGGCCACTCGCGAGGGCAAGGACGCGGTCGACATGAGCGATTTCGAGGTGGCTCGTGACAAGATCCTCATGGGCTCGAAGCGCGAAGACCTCCTCGCCGGGGAAGAGAAGTTGATGACCGCCTACCACGAAGCCGGCCACGTACTGCTCTCGTGGCTCGTCAAGGGCTCCGACCCCGTCCACAAAGTCACGATCATTCCGCGAGGCCGGGCCCTCGGGGCCACACAGATTCTGCCCGAAGAAGACCGCGTCAATATCTCCGCCCACGATGTCTACACGCGTCTGGCCTTCATTCTGGGTGGAAGGGCCGCCGAGAAGATTCAGTTCGACCAGTACACCGCGGGTTGCGAAGACGACCTGAAACGCGCCACGGGACTGGCGCGTCGAATGGTCACCCATTGGGGCATGAGCGAGCGCCTCGGCCCAGTCGCTTTCCGCAACGGCGAACACCATCCGTTCCTCGGCAAGGAGATGGCCGAACCCCGCGAGTACAGCGACCACACGGCCCAGGTCATTGACGAGGAGGTCACGCGGATTCTCAATGAGGCCTCCGAGCGGGCCGTGACCGTTCTCACCGAGAACCGCGACAAGCTTGACACCCTGGCGACCTCCCTCGATCGCGAGGAGGAACTCGACGACTGCCAGATCGAGGCCCTGATCGGTCCACCCGCCTACGAGCGCAAGGAAACCAAGAAGCTTCCCCCAGAACCCAAGCCGGCAGAAGCCGAAACGGTTGAGTCCACCGCGGCCCAGTCGCCACCCGAACCGGATGGAAGCAGCACCGACTGAACCGTGCTTCTCCGTTCTACGAGATTCACAGGGGCGGAATGGAAACGCTCACACTCAACGATATCATCCACCGTTCCCCTGCACCCGCCCCGTGGTCCGAGGGCGAGAAGATCCCCTGGAACGATCCGGAATTCAGCCGCCGGATGCTCGATCTCCATCTCTCCCAGGACCATGACTGGGCGAGTCGGCGGCTGGCACTCATCGACCAACACATCGATTGGATTGAGCAGAACGGTCTCCGCCCTCATTCGCGGGTGCTCGATTTGGGGTGCGGGCCGGGGCTCTACACGAGCCGTCTTGCCCGCCGGGGACACCAATGTGTGGGGATCGATTTCTCGCCGGCCTCCATCGAGCATGCCCGCGAAACAGCAGAACGCGACGGACTGGCTGCCACCTATCAACTGGGCGACATTCGCCAGACCGAGTTTGGCGACTCCTTCGACCTGGTCATGATGGTCTACGGCGAACTCAACGTCTTCCGCCCCAGCGAATCCCGCTCGATCCTGGCCAAGGCCTTCGCTGCCCTCAAAGAAGGTGGAATGCTGCTCGTCGAACCCCACACGTTCGAGGAAGTCAAACGCCAGGGCCAGTCGCCGCCGTGGTGGCAATCGGCCGAGACCGGCCTCTTCTCAGATTCGCCCCATCTCTGGCTCCAGGAGAACTTCTGGCACGACGATCTTTCGGCCGCCACAACCCGATACCTGATCGTCGAAACCGCCAGGGCCACGGTTCGCCGCTACGCCTCCACCATGCAGGCATATCCAGACGACCAATTTGAGGCTATGCTGCAAAAAACCGGATTCGTCGGCATCCGTCGTCATCCGAATTGGACCGAAGAAGAGGCACCGTTGCTGGGCAAACTCCAACTCTTCACTGCCACGAAAGGATCGTGAGTACCATGTTCGGACATTGCGTCTACTTCACACTGAAGGACAAGAGCCAGCCTGCCGTCGACGAACTCATCAACGACTGCCACAAGTTCCTGGCCCCCATCCCCGGCATCGTCTTCTACGCCGCCGGCACGATGGCCGAGGAAATGCAGCGTCCCGTCAACGATCGTGATTTCGACGTCGCACTGCACGTCGTCTTCACCGACAAGGCCGCCGGCGACGCCTACCAGGTCCATGCCAACCACACGGCCTTTCTCGAAAAACATGCGGTGAACTGGGATCGCGTCCGCGTCTTCGACGCCCACGTAACCGCCGCGGAGTGAACCGCCAAAGGGCCGCCCGTCTGGCCATAAAGTAATCCAGGGCAAACTGTTTTCGGACGATTTCCCATACAAGCGGAGCGACTGGAAACCCTTGGGAAAACGTGATATTCTGGCGATCTCTCGGGTACTGGGGATCCGCTTGGGGACGCCCCTCTAGTGTTTTAGGCCACCAAAAACCCTCTCCTGTATATGTTCGTTCTCCCCGCAAGAAGCGAGTGAAGCGAATCGCGATGCGGGCAATCCGTCGTGCAAAGACCGAGCTTCGGCGACTCAGCCAACCCTTCTGTCCGCGAAAAGGCCGTCGTTATGGAATCGGGAAGTGCCCAGGAACCTCAAACTCCACGCGGCGGCGAAAACCACCTCCGGGTCCTCATCGATTATGTGTCGGACGCCCTCTCCGTCGTGGATCTCACAACGGGCCGTTATCTGGACGTTAATCGGCACAAGTGCGAGTCGCTCGGCTACACACGCGAGGAAATGCTCGCGATCCGCGTGGAAGACATCGATCCCGACTTGGGGCGGTCTGAGAATCTGCGGCGGTTCATGACGGAGATCCGGCCCGGACGCCCCGTCACTTTCAAAACCCGCCACCTCCGCAAGGACGGATCTTCCTTTCCGGTCGAGGTCCGTTGCGACCTGATCGAAATGGACGGACGGACGTGCCTGCTCGGAGTCGCCAGAGACATCACCGAGCGGGAGCGAACCGAAGAACTGCTGGAACTCAACGAGGCTCGTGCCAAAGCCCTGCTCCAGTTGAACGAAATGCACGACGCCTCGCTTCACGAGTTGGCCCACTACGCCATGGAAGAGGCCGTCAAACTGACGCGCAGCGAACTCGGCTACCTCGCCTTTGGCGACGAGTCGGGAGAGAACCTCGTCATGTACGCATGGTCGGAATCCGCCATGGCGGAATGCGCCGTCCAGGACAAACCGATCACCTATCCCCTGGCCGAAACCGGCCTATGGGGAGAAGCCGTGCGCCAACGGCAGCCCGTGATCACCAATGACTACCCGGCTCCCAACCCACACAAGAAGGGGATTCCGCAGGGCCACGTTCACCTCATCCGCCACATGAACGTCCCGGTCTTCGACGGGGACCGGATCGCCATCGTCGCCGGCGTGGGCAACAAAGAGACGGACTACGACCAGTCCGACGTGATGCAATTGCAGTTGCTCATGGACGGACTCTGGCGTTTGTTGCAGAAGCGGGAAAGCGAAGCCCGATACCGCCTGATTGTCGAAAACCAAACCGACATGATCGTGAAGTGCGACCGCCAGGGACGCATCACGTTTGCAAGCCCCTCTTACTGCCGCACGTTTGGCCAAACAAGCGAATCGCTCCACGAAACGGAGTTTTTTCGTTCCGCGGCCCCCAAGAATCGGGAAATCGTCGCGGATGCCCTTCGGACCGCCCTGAAGCGGCCCTACCGAGCAACCACCCAGCACCGGGTTCATACCTCCCGGTCTGTGCGGTGGCACGAATGGGCCTACTCAGGCGTGGCCGACGAAAAGGGAGTTGTCGACGAGATCATCATTTCCGGCAGGGACGTGACCGACGTCAAAAAAGCCCACGCAGAACATGAAAAACTCATTCGCAAGTTGGAAACGCAAAACGCGGAACTGGAACGCTTCACTTACACCGTCTCCCACGATCTCAAGACGCCCCTGATCACGATCCGCGGTTATCTTGGCCTGCTGGAAGAGGACATCGCCACTCAGGATTTCGAGGCCGCCGAGGGAGACATCCAGAGGATCGTACGTGCCACCGACACGATGAAGCAACTCCTCGACGAGCTGCTTGAACTCTCCCGTATCGGGCGACTCATGAATCCGACCGTCACGGCGTCCCTCAACGACATCATCGGGGAAGCCCTCGAAAACGCTGCCGGACGCATCGCTCAGGTCGGATGCAAGGTGGAGGTCGCCTCCGATCTCCCTCTCGTTCACGGCGATCGGCAACGGATCGTTGAAGTCTTTCAGAACCTCATCGACAACGCAGCCAAGTACGCAACAACCGATACAGCGCCACGCATCGAGATCGGCATCGAACATCGCAACGTGGACACGCTGCTCTTCGTCCGCGACAACGGCATCGGAATCGATCCCAACTATCACGAAAACGTCTTCGGCCTCTTCAACCAACTCGACCCGAAGTCCGAGGGCACCGGCGTGGGACTCGCCATCGTCAAACGGATTGTGGAGGTCCACGGAGGTCGCATATGGGTCGAATCGGAGGGGCGAGGGAAGGGAACCACGTTCTACCTGACCCTTCCCGTAACGGCCCCCATACCGTGAGGCGGGCGCACCGTTCTAGGGCACGCGGGAATAGGCCTCCCACGCCTTCTGCAATTCCTCGTCGCTCGGCACGCCTTCGGCAATCCACACCCGGTGCCTGAGAGTGACCGGCTTGCCCTTGGGAAGGACATATTCGGTATCGCCGGGAAAAGCCGGCATGAAGCAGTTGATATTGGCGTACACGTTGTGAGCGCTCGGGTAGCCGGGGTTGCTTGGATGCTGCAACAGGACTAACGACGTTCTCCCTTTGCCACCCGGAAAGTCCGCCGAGTAGCGGCACCAGGCCGCTCGTGGCCGGGCCGATTCCTCCGCCACGAAGGGGACAATCTCCTGGCTCTCCGCCGGCGTCGCGCGATAGGTCATCCCTCCGTAGCCCCCCTTGGGACGCCCACCGATGGCAACGCCGTCCTCCAAGGCCGTCAGTGTCACGTCGATATCGATCACCCGACCCCGGCGCGGCGTCGCCGTGGTCCGGGCGACGCGAAGCACCATTGCTTCGCGGACAATTCTGTGCTGCTCCTCCACGCCGAACTTCCAGAGATTGGTGGCCTTCAACACGGCACACGTTCCCGAGGCTTCAAGCGTCTCGATCTTCTCCGGCCGCGCCCACACATCGCACACGGCCCAGATGTCGGCCACGCGATCGTTCCACCGCACCACCGGCCAACTCCACCAGATCCCGCGATGATGAGGATGCTCGGGGTAGTCATCGGTGATCACTTCCCCATCGAGCCCGTAGACCGGATGGAGATAGTCGCTCCGCTCGCCACCGTAGGGCCGCCCATCGCCAAAACGGTTCGGTTTCCGGCCTGGCGGCATGGGAACATCCCCGAAGTTGTAACACAGGACCGGCCGATCCCCTTCCTTCAAGGTGAAATACTGGCGTGCCTCATCCACGTCCCATCGGAACTCGGAGCCCGACGGCTCGTCGGCCCAAACACCGCCGCAAGGACCGACAATCGACAGAACAATACACGGAATTAGAATCTCGCATCTCATCTGGCAACTCCCTGTTCTTGGGCGGTGATGTTTCACTCTTGTGAACGCTTGAATCGTCTACTTGCCGCTTGCCCCCCGCCCATCCAACAGTCGTCGGGCGTTTCCACACGTGATCGCTTCTCGCACAGCCGGCGCCAACTCGGATTCCTCCAACTTCAGCAAGGCCGATTCTAACAGGAACAAGGGCAAATGGGACCCGAACAGGAGACGCTCGACGGGAACGTGCTGCAAGAGGTTGGTGATTCCTTCAACGCCTTCGAGCATGGAGATTTCCACGTAGACTTGCCCCGCGGCGAGGAGGGCGTTGAGAGCGGCCCCTCGAACCGTCTTCAACGCGTCGAGAATCACCACGCGCAGCTCGGGTTGGGTCGCCAGGGCATTGGCCAGAGGTTTGGGATCCAGGTCGGCGACACGCATCAGGGGATGCTGCATCCTCACGTCTTCCAGACGCACCACGATCTGCACAACCAGGTCGCAATCCTTGGCCAGGCCAAGAAGCTCCGTGAACCGGGGATCTTCCGGACCATAACCGTGGTAGGTCGGATAGAGCCGGATTCCCGGCATGTCGTACTCTTCCTGACAGCGGCGCAGATCCTCCCGCCAGTCGGGCAGGGTCGGATTGACCGTACCGAAAGGCACCAGCATGCCCGGAGGCCCCTTGCGACAATCGGCAATTAACCGGGCATTCGCGCCGTCCACGTCCTTGTGGAAGATCCCGTCAAAACTCCCCACCCATGCCTGGCTCACGCCTTCCGCGTGGAGCTTCTCGATCAGCTTCGGCAACTCATCGCAAGCCAACCTTCGAAACGGCCAGCGGGAAAGATGTACGTTCACGTCGACAATCATAACGCCCCCCCCTTCGCTTCCAGGACCGGGGCCAGCATCCGCTTGATGTTTCCCGCCAGGACCAGCCGCTTCGCGTCCTCCGAAATATCCGCCCCGTAAACCTTGGCCAACTGGGAAGCGAAACTGCGTCCGGAATAGTCGCTGCCGTACATCACCCGCTCGGCCCCCAGTTCGCGAACGGCCATGTCCACAAACCCGGCCGTGGGATCGCCGCCGCAAATCTCGGCCGTCACATTGAGAAAGGGACGAATGGCGCGAATGCCTCGTTCCCAATCCCCGCCCGTGTGGGCGGCAATGAAAGTGGCCCGGGGATGGCGAGCCGCCAGAACGGCCAGGTCGTCGGCCGTCGATTCGCCCGGCAAATTGCCCGTGATCTTGTACCACGTATGTTGAAGCACCGGAATGCCCAACTCCACGGCCCGCTCGACAATTGGGTCCAGGCATTGCTCATGGCACCGCACGGCAACCCACAGCTTCACGCCCACCATGGGACCGTCGCGAACGCAGCGATCCATCTCGGCCAGACACGCCTCGGTGTGACGCGGATTGAGATACACAAAACCGTAGGCCCGGCCCCCGGAGTGTTCGACCGCCTCCAGAACCTGGTCATTTTGCCGACGCATTTCGTCGCCGTCCGGCTCGTACGACCACGGATAGCCCATGAACACGACAACCCGCTCGATCCCCATGCGATCGGCAGATTCCAGGAGCGAGGCAATCTTCTCCCTGGGGGTCTTCCCGGGCGACGTGAGGTGCCCGTGCATGTCCCAGATTTCGTACTTTCGGTGGCGGTCCGCAAGCTCCTTCGCGGGCGCTCGCCGAGCGTGGGAGGCCATCCCCGTCGCCACGGCGGCTTGCGCCGCTCCCACCAACACGGCCCGACGTGTGATCTTCTGCCTGGAAATCTCCATAAGTCTCGTGCCTCCGACACCTTGGGGCTCTCGCAACGCCCTATTTGTAACGCCCTCCCCACCCGCAATGCCATGGGGACTGGTCCCTTTCCCTCAAGACTTCTTTCCCCGCCCCCCGCCGTCCTGTTCGTATGCAGCCGAATCTCGTGCTAAAATGAGGGTCTCCCCTTCGCTATCCCACCTTCACGGAGCTTTCCCTATGAGTTTCCCTCGATCGCTCTGCTTCGTTTTCGCTGCCCTGCTCGGCTCCGCCGGCGTTCTCCAGGCAGAAGAGGTTCTGTTCGATTTTGAGAACGGCTTCGACCCGGGCTCGATCGAGAAGCGCGATGTCGACGCGACCATGGCCACGGTCGGTGGAAACACCTGGCTGGAACTCAAGACGGGCACCAAGCAACGCTGGCCCGGCATCACCCTGAAGCCCGCCCAGGGAATGTGGGATATGAGCCACGCCAACCAGGTTGCCCTGGACGTAAGAAACCTGGGCACCGAAACCGTCCGGGTAAACTGCCGGATCGATACGCCTGACTTCGAAGGCGAGCGAGTGTACTACCAGCAGGGAACCGACGTGGAGCCGGGAGCCGAAGCAACGCTCAAGGTCATGATCTGCGCCCGCCTTCCCAAGGCCCTGAAGGACAAACTCTTCGGCATGCGGGGCTATCCGGGCAGATGCCTGCCCAACCAGGGAATCGATCCGAGCCGGGTCGACGCCATCCTGATCTTCGTTTCCGATCCCGAGAAGGAACACCACTTCCAGATCGACAACCTCCGCCTGATAGGCTCGGCGCAGCGCGAGCAACTTCCGCCGGTCGACAAACTCTTCCCAATGATCGACCAGTTCGGCCAATACCTCCACAAGGACTGGCCCGGCAAGATCCATGGCGAAGCGGAACTCAAGAAGGCAGCCGACGCCGAAAAGGCGGATCTCCAATCACACCCCTCGCCCAGCCAATGGGATGAGTACGGTGGTTGGGCCGCCGGACCGAAGCTGAAGGCAACCGGCCATTTCTACCCCGCCAAGCACGACGGCAAGTGGTGGCTCGTCGATCCCTCGGGACACCTCTTCTGGTCTCACGGCATCGACTGCGTGCGAGCCTCCACCGCCTACACGCCGATCACCGATCGGGAGCACTATTTTGACGGACTGCCCGATCGCAAGGGCCCCTACGGGAAATTCTACGGTCGCGGCTCCTGGGCGCCCCACGGCTACTACAACGGCAAGAAGTACGAAACGTTCAACTTCACCGGCGCCAACCTGCTGCGAAAGTACGGCGAGTCGTGGGAGGACACACATCAACAATTGTGCCACCAGCGGCTTCGAAGCTGGGGCATGAACACGATTGCCAACTGGTCTGACGAGAAGATCTACCTGCTTCGAAAGACGCCCTACGTCGTCTCGATCCACACGACGCGCAAATCGATCGAGGGGAGCGAGGGATACTGGGGCAAGTTCCCGGACCCCTTCGATCCCGGGTTCCGAAAGAGCCTTGATGCACGCCTTGTCCGCGAGAAGGACAAGTCGGCCGACGATCCCTGGTGCCTGGGCTACTTCGTCGACAACGAACTCTCCTGGGGCAAGGAGCTTTCCCTGGCAACTGCCGCGCTGGCTTCCCCCGCGGAGCAGGCCGCGAAAAAGGCCTTCCTCGCCGATTTGAAAACGCGGTACGAAACCATCGACGCCCTCAACAAGGCATGGGGCACGAACCACCAGTCGTGGGACGCCCTTCGCGATTGCCAGACACCGCCCGACGAAAGGTCGGCTCGCGAGGACTTGGAAGCCTTCGCCACGCGGGTGGCGGAAGAGTACTTCCGCAAATGCCGCGAGGCCGTAAAGGCCGTGGCGCCAAACACCCTGTACCTCGGCTGCCGCTTCTCCTCGAACAATGATCGCGCCATTCGCGCTGCCGCCAAGTACTGCGACGTGATCAGCTTCAACAAGTATCGCTACACGATTGCCGACCTCACCTTGCCCGAAGGCGTTGACATGCCCGTCGTGATCGGCGAGTTCCACTTTGGCGCCCTGGACCGCGGCATGTTCCACACGGGCCTGAGGCCCGTCGCCAACCAGGAGGAGCGTGCAGCCACCTACGCGAGCTACGTAACCGGCGCTCTGAAGAATCCCCTGATCGTCGGGACCCACTGGTTCCAGTTCGGAGAACAAGCCACGACGGGACGAGGAGACGGAGAGAACTACCAGATCGGTTTCCTCGACGCCTGCGACACGCCCTACCCCGAAACCATCGATGCTTGCCGCCAAGTGGGAGCCAACCTCTACCAGATCCGATCGAGACGCTAATGCTCAGCAAAGCTTCGGGCCAGGGACGCCGGATGTTGGAGTCCACGCTTTAGCGTGCAGAAGACAGCCTAAAGGCTGGACTCCAACAAATGGTCTGCCGAAAACTAACGTCCGAACAAACCGAAGAAGCCCTTTTTCTTCTTCTTTTTCTGCTGCTGTTGCTTTTCTTCTTCGGCCAGTTCGCTCATCATCTCACGGGCCATCAGAAACGCCTCGATGGCGCCGCTGGCGCCCATATCGGTCATCACTTCAAGGCGGTGATCCGACTCGCTTCCCAGGCGAATCCGCGAGCCGAGTTGGATCGGCACACCACGCGCCGAGTCGTAGTTGCCGTCTTCCACCCGGTCGGCCTTGACGAAATCGCCGCCCTCCCGGCTGACGAAGGTGCCGTTGCGACTGAGATCCTTGACGACCATCCCCTCCCCGGACTCGTTGGCCCCGCGGCGATCGATGAGGAAGTGCTGATGGGAGACCGAGCCGAGCACGAAGTTCATGACGATTTTTTCCTCGTCATCGATCGTCCGCGCCTCGTCGTACTTGTTAGTCCCCACAAACACGTCACACGGCTTCCCCCCCTCCTTCCCGTAGACAACCAGATCCTTGTCCGGAATCGGGTATTTGAGGTTGAGCAACATGTCATACAGAACGAGAGTCATCTTCATCCTCTCCGCAGTCAACCATCCCCAAGCGATGAGCTCTGCGGGCTGCGTCCGACCGGTCCCCAGAACCGGCGTGCCGCACCCGCCACCCTATAGTAAAAGAACGCAGCGCGTGCTGCAATCCAGGTCTCCCACCCAACAGAGGAACCCGCCGCGTGCCTGAATCCGCCCCAAACCACCTCACCGCCCCCCTCCCCCCAACTACAAACGCCCCCCCCTATTGACGTTTTTTTCCCATGGAATTATAGTATCATGTTCAGCCCGTTATGGTGGATGTAGCTCAGTTGGTTAGAGCGCTGGATTGTGGTTCCAGAAGTCGAGGGTTCGAGTCCCTTCTTCCACCCTCCGAACTTACCATCTCCCCCTGCGTCCCTTCCGGGAGATGGTCCCCGACACACGCCAACGCCGTAAGCTTCACCAGACCCCAAGCTTACGGCGTTTTGCGTTGGGCTTCTGGAAAACCAAGACTGAGGCAATTAGGGATGGATCTGCCCATCCCGTCCTCCCGCTTCAAGGCAGAACTGCTTCAGGCTCTCCAGTTCTTTCCGGCTCGCCTCACACTGAGACTTGTTCATCATCCACCCGCAGAGCATCAGAAACCATTTGAAGAAGCCCTTGCCGGTCACTTGAGCCGTCTGGGTCACCCGAGTTCGGCCGCCGAGATCCTCGAAGGTGAACTCGGTTTCAATGTCGAACGTCGTGCCGGTCATTTGAACAGCGTGGGCGTGCGGCGGGTCGTGTCGCGTGACGACCCCCTGAAACTCTATCCGGCAACCGTGGTCCTCGGTGACCGTTCGAAAGGTCGTCCCCACTCCTTCGGGCGTTTCGTCCAGGACTTCGTCCTCCACCACCACAATGCTCCACGCGGCAACGTGGTCGCTCGTGAGTCGGAACACCTCTTCAATCGGTCGGTCGATCTCAACACTGGCTTCATTTCGCATGACGGTCACCGCGGTGGGGCGTGTGGCAGAATCCCCGGTGCGTGCGCGGGGCTCGCCCAATTATTCCCGTCTCCACCGTCTCCGGCCAGATAAACGGCCAGATTATCGAGGATCTCGCCCTGGGCTTCGAGACGCCACTCGCTCTCCCGGCCCCATCAAGGTGAAATCCTCCGGAATGGCATTGTTCCAAAGCGATGACGACAGGAAGGCTTCGTACAGATAGGCGTACCACACGTCGTCCATTCCGATCTTTGCCGTCGTCTTGCTCTGAAGGCCCCATGGAAATGCCGGACCGAACCCCGTTGGACAATAGACGAGGATATCGTCGTTCGATGTGGACTCCGCGACGATCCAGCAATTGTGCTCCCAGGGTGGTCCGTATTGCCACCGCCGGACAACTTGCCTGGCCGGGATTCGAAGGCCTCCAAAGGCGGCAACAACCTCCGCACCGTGAAAGTACTTCAACTCGGAATCGACCAGGGCTTGGACTTCGTTTTGGTTCATGGCGTGATATGAACCAGCCCCTGAATGGCTACCGATCGGCTATCTCGTCCTGCGTGGGCGGAGGATTCTCCGCAAACGCAATGTCGAACAGCCTGCCGCCCGCCGGCGGCCCGGTCCTTCGGCCGTGCCGCGATCTGCCGGCATACGTTCGTCCTGCTGCGCGGCGTTTGCACGCTGATTACTTCCTGATTCTGCGGTCGACGATTCAGGATCCGCAGACCTTTCCGCAACCATTTTCGCATAGCGTTCCGCCTCCGCGTAGAACCGCGCCAGATTCTCCTTGTTGGCAAACAAGTAGACGCGGCCGTCATACGTGCCGCCATATTCGCGACTTCCCGGCACGTCCTTGCCATCGTCGAACCACGCAACGGCATCGCTGCCGCGGAGAACCGGGGCATATCTGTCCGGCATCATAAGAAAGGCGGACTTGGCTTCGGCGTCCTTAAACAGATAAGTTCGGCCCTCGTGTATGGCCCCGAATCTCGGGGAGCCGAGCACCCACTTCCAGTTCTCGACAAGTTCCACCGGACAGTAACCATCCAACGCCAGGGGTGGCTGCGAGTCGGAGACGCCTTCCGCCCCGGCCACCGTCCTTTCCAGGGCTTCGATCCGCTCGTTCAGTTGGGACGCAAGACGTCGAAGCTCGCCCAGCTCACGAAGGACGTCCGCCTGATTTGCGCTGTTTGGTTCAGCCGCCGTGTCATCGGCATAAGCCGCCTCGCCAACGCAACTCGCTACGACCGCCAATAGAAAGGCAACAAGAAATCGATGGAACATCTGGTTCCCCTCGCTGGCGTTTACGTTGCATCAGGTGACGGCATGGCCTTCCGGAACTGCTTGCGGACATCCATCAGGATTCGGCCGAGCATATTCTTTCCGCGACCATCCCCTCCGTCGCCCCAGTAGTCGTCCTTCTCGGTGTGTTCCACGATTTTCGCATCGCCGGTGGACAGGAGCAATTCCCGCAGCTCGTCATGTTGGGTGAATTTCGCGCGGACGGCTTCGCGCATCACGTTGACTTTCGCCGATTCCCAGTCCCGGCGCAGTTTTTGCTTCCGATCGCGTCCCATACGGGCAGCCAGCATCGGCGAGTTGGCTTTGCGAACGGCCTCCTGGGCTTTCTGCTCTTTGAACTTCTGGGCCTGGAAATAATGCTCCGATGTCGGCCATCGCTTCTTCTTGAGGACGATCGGATATTCGGCGAAATTCGAGAACTCGCCGTACTCGTCTCCAACGCTGTAGAACTTGATGATCTCGGTCATTCGGTATCAGCTAGTCCTCGCTTTCAACGTAAAGCCGCTCTGTCAGATTGAATAGTCGGTTGAACCGAAGCAACTCCTGGATCAGCTCGGCCAGGGCTTCATAAGAAAACGTCTTGGCCGCGATTCCGTGGCCCTGGACATGCAGGTAATAGGTATTCCTCCGGAACAGGAAATCCGCGATATGGTCTGCAGAATCCGGCTTCTCGTCATAGAGGCCAAAGTAGACGGTCAGTCTTTCCTGTCCTTGCATCAAGGACGCGAGCTTTGCTGCAATGTCTGCTTCTCGATAGTCCAGGGAATGCAACATCTGTCATTGACAAACGAACGCGTTTGCCTCGTGTCAAGGTTCAACTGGGAGATCACTGCCCACCCGCTGTCGAACGGTCATACTTCAACAACTGCCCATCCTCAAGCAAACGCCGCTGCAGGTTCTCGTACGGCACGTCTTGCACGGCAAGCCCCTCGTCAATCGCCAGGGCGGCGGCTGTGCCGGCGCTCTGGCCGAGGATCATGAAAACCGGCTCCATACGGATTGAACCGTAGGCCACGTGGGACGAGGAAAGGCAAACCGGCACGAGCAGGTTTGTGCATTCCTTCTTCTTCGGAACGATCGCGCGGTAGGAGACCGGATAGGGGCCCGCGCAGCCCTGCCCGAAGCCGCCCTCGTTCCGCACGGTCGTCTTGCCATCCTCTTCCACGACCACGCGTTGGCAGAAGTGGGAGTCCATCGCGTAGGACGCCAGCCCGACGGAATCGTCCACCGTCTCCTTCCACTGGCAGTTCGCCTGGGTCATCACGTACTCGGAAACCATCCGTCGGCCTTCCCGCACATAGAGCTGATGGGGCCAGTTGGCCGTATCCTCAAACTCGCGCCGATCCAACCCAAAACGATTCACCCGGTCTTGCAGGGCTTTCGGAACCTGGGGATCGTTCGCCAGGAAGTACATGAGTCCCTGCTGGTAGCTCACGTGATCCTGAAAGATCCGCTCCCGCAGTTCGTACAGCTTGCCGAAGGGCATCGGCAGCCCGCGGCGCGGCGGAGGCAGCTCGGCAAAAGACTCCGCTTCGTAGGTGCCGTCCGGCCAGCGATGACTGCCGCCCACGTAGTCGGAAGAAAAACTGCCCGCGTTGTTGCTGTCACCCACCCGCATCTGAACGGGGCCGTCGGTCATGGGCGCCGTCGTGTAATTGAGCGTCCATCGGATCCGCGGGTCGGCATTCAGGAATCGGGCGAGCAGTGCGTAGCGGCCGGGATCGTATCCCTGCGGTTTCGGAAAAGGGGCCTTGTCCGCCTTGTCCGAAAGGAACACCCGGAAATTGTAGGCCTGGACCTTATGGTCACCGTCGCCCGCGTCCCCGAGAGGTTCGGAAGAAATCTCCGGCAGCAGCCCGCTCTTCGGATTGTCCGGCTCGATAAAGGGGCTCACCGGCAGTCGGCAGAACTGGTAGACGTCGTTCCATGAGATCTGCTGCCACAGGCCCGCCAGCGATTCTCCATACGCTCCGGCCGGTTCCCGCCCCACGCGATAGGAGACGTTCGCCGCGGCCAGCAGATCGCCTTCGTAGGTGGCATCGACGAACATGGCCGCCTTCACCGTCTCGCCGCTCTCCATGGTGGCGGAAACGAGCCGCCCGTCCTTGATTTCGACAGACTGGAGGCAACGTCGCAGAAGAACCGGCGTCCCTGCCTCTGTGAGCATCGTCCGATAGAGCGACTCGGCCTGCGAGGGGCGGAAATCCCGGATCCGATCGATGCGTTTGTAGAACTCCAGGGCCAGGCCGCCGATCGAGTCCTTTCTCCCAACATCGGTCGCAGTCAACCCTCCCGAGGTCATCCCTCCTACGTGCCGATTGAAGGAAAACAGCACGACCTTCTTTCCCATCCGTGCCGCTTGGATTGCGGCCGTCACCCCGGCGGGCGTGCCGCCATAGACGGCCACATCGCACTCGATCTGCTTTGCCTCCACGGGCGTGAGGGGACAGTAGTAGCGAGGACCGCCGGCGTCGACGGCCTCATCACATCGGCCTGAAAGTGATGTGCAGGTCAGAAGCAAGAGAACCGCGCAGAACGCCGCCCGGCTCCATGGATTCGTGTTGGCTCGTTTCATCGGTTGATCCTCAATTGGAGTCGGCTTTGACATCGGGCCGCAGCCCTGTTGAGCCTTTGTTCTCATAGACGACCATGAAGTACACCACGGTCCGTTCGGTTTCAACTTCCCTTCCGGCAACCAGGCAGCAGTCCGCGACGCTGGCTCCGACTTCCCACACGCCTTCGATTGCTGAAGTGTCCTGCAGAGAGGCTGGTTGCCACCACGCGAGATTGGCCTGCTCGATACCGCGGAGAGGATTGGCTCCCGCCTCAAGCGTATCGGACGCGAGAGTACTTGTCTCCAGAAACCCCGCAAGATCTGCCTCATCACACTCGAATCTCCCGTAAACGACCGCAGTCATCAGGTCGGTCGAAGAGGTATGCGAGTCTACAGCCGAGACAGGGAGGTCCGTCTGAAACACCTTTCGAATGATGGACTCGGCCTCCTCACCGGTTTGCATGTCGGGGGACGTGCAACCACAGAGGGCACAGGAAGCAAGTGCGAAGAGAACGAACACGGTTGACTTCAATTCGGTCTCCTAATGTCGAACGGATTCTACCAAACACGGAGCCGGGTTACGGATGCTGCGCGACGCGCCCAGACTACCTGATGTGAGCGGACCAACTCAAGTGCCCGGCTTGCGTGGCCCCGAGCCGGCCCCCAGGTTTTGCCGCTCCAAAACGGCAACAGAGCTCTCATATTCGGTTCCCGGGCGGCATCCGAAACCTACGCTTTCAATGGACAGCCAGCGTCCCGTCAATCAGGGGGAAACAAGCGACAAAATTGGCGCTTTGAAGGATTGGCGGTCGCCCAACACCTCCAACGCTTGCGACCTTGCGCAACGGTTTGCTATCTTTGAGGTTGCGCAATTCGCTTCCCGGCCGACGGATCCGTACGTCGAAGCCCCTGATTCCTTCGTTTTCCTTTTTCTGTCTTCGCAAAGCATGTCCCCTCTCCGATCGAACATCCTGGAAGCGAAGGACCGCCTCGCGGCCGGCTATCGTGATCTCCAGAAACTTCATCACAAGGGTCTCTCCGGACGCGAACTGTGCCGCCAGGCAAGCGATCTGCGCGACGAGGTCGTTCTGGAACTGATTCGCGACGCCCAAGCCTCTTCCGGCGTGGCCCCGGCCCTTGCCCGGCGGCTCGCTTTCGTCGCCCACGGCGGCTATGGCCGGCAGGAAGTGGCGCCGTTTTCGGACGTGGACCTGATGGTCCTCTGCCCGCGTCTTACGGCCGAGGCCGCCAAGCCTCTGGCCGAACGACTCTTTCGGGACATCTTCGACGCCGGTCTCGTCCTCGGCCATAGCCTGCGGACTCCCGACGAGGCCTGTTTCCTGGCCGCCGACGACGCCCAAATCTGCACGTCCCTCGTTGAATCGCGGCTCCTGACTGGTTGCGAATCCCTTTTTGAAACCTATCGCCCCAAGTTCGACCACAAGCTGCGACGGAACCGCTCGCGGTTGCTCGCCGCCGCCGAAAAGGAACGAAACGAGGAACGCATTCGCTACGGCGAAACCGTGTTTATGCTCGAACCGAACGTGAAGCGATCGCGAGGCGGCCTGCGCGACGTCCAACTCCTCCGCTGGGTCGGCAAGATCCGATACGGGCATGCCGAACCGGAGGAACTCGTGCGACTGGGCGTCCTTTCCCAGGAAGACTACGAAGAACTGGCGGAGGCCGCCGAGTACCTGCTCCAACTTCGCAACGACATGCACTTCCACTCCAAGAAGGCGGCCGACGTCTTGTCGCGGAGCGAACAGGTGCGGATTGCCGAAGAGCGAGGCTATGAGGCCACCACGGGCATGCTGCCCGTCGAACAGTTCATGCGGGACCATTTCCGACGCACCGAGGCCGTCAGCCACGTGGTCATGCGTTTCCTGTCCAAGGCCAGGACGGCAACCCGCCGCTCGGCCTGGAGCACCGTGGTGTTTGGCCACAAGGTGGCCGACGGCTTTCGCGTGGGCCCAACCCTCATCACGGCAAGACCGCGCGGACGCCACCGACTCCAGCGCGATCTTGGGGCCGTCATGGAACTGGTCGACCTCGCCAATCTCTACGACAAGCAGATCGAGCCGGAAACCTGGGAGATCGTCCGGCGCAACGCGGCCCACCTGTCCGACGAACTCACCCCGGAGGCAATGAAGCATTTCTTCTCGCTCATCACCTACCCCGCGCGGCTGGGCGACTTGGTGCGGCTCCTGCACGAAGTGCGGCTCCTGGAGCGGTTCATTCCGGCCTACGCCCACGCCCGCGGCCTGCTCCAGTTCAACCAATACCACAAGTACACAGTCGACGAACACAGCTTCCGCGCCATCGACATCGCATCGGAAATGCAGTGGCATCAGGGAACGTTGGGATCGGCCTATCGCGAGATCCACCGCAAGCATGTGCTCCACCTGGCGATCCTGATTCACGACCTGGGCAAGGGATACGCCGACGACCACAGCCAGGTGGGTGCCCGCCTCGCCGCCGAAAACGCCCGGCTCTTGGGACTCTCTGCTGAAGACACCGAGACCATCCAGTTCCTCGTCGCCAACCACCTCATGATGAACCACCTCGCCTTCCGGCGGGACACGACCGACGAGCAACTCCTCATCCGATTCGCCGTGGACGTGGGATCGGCCGAACGTCTACGGATGCTCTACGTGATGACCGCCGCCGACCTGGGAGCCGTGGGGCCCGGCGTGTGGGATTCCTGGAAGGAAGACGTCCTCACGGAACTCTACCGCCGGGTGAACCGGCACCTGGCGGGCGAATCAAGCCAGGAAGACGACGAGAACCTCGGCACCCTCCGCGACGAGATCCGCCGGACCCTGTCCGATACCGGTCACGACGACATCCTGCCGATCATCGATACCCTCCCCCCTGCCTTGCTCTACGACGCTTCGTCGACCCAGTCGGCGGCCGATCTCTCCGTGCTCAGCGGACTCGATGCCGAGCAGGTCCACGTCCTCAGCGTTTACCAGAAGGAAACCAACACGATCCGGCTGACCGTGGCCACGCGAGAAGACGTCGCTCCCGGCATCTTCCACCGCCTCACGGGCGCGATCTCGGGCAGAGGCTTGCAGATTCTTTCGGCCGAAATCAACACGCTCGCCGAGGGGCTGGTCCTCGACCGTTTCCTGGTCGTCGATCCCGACTTCGCCGGCGAGCCTGCCCGCGAACGTTTTGACGACATCCGCCAGTCCCTCGAAGAGTCCCTCCAGGACCGTACGGGATGGTCACCGTCGTTCCGAAAAACCTGGACGATCGGCGCCGCCGGGCGCCCCAAGATGCAAATTGCCCAGACGCGGATCGAGGTCGACAACGCCTCAAGTGAGCTCTTCACCATCCTCGACATCTTCGCCGTCGACCAGCCAGGCCTGCTCTACGCCGTCACCAAGGCCCTCTTCGACATGGGTCTCTCCGTTGGTCGGGCCAAAATCGGAACCTACCTCGACCAGGTTGTCGACGTCTTCTACGTCCAGGACGCCAAGGGACGAAAGATCGAAAGCGAAACCCGGATCCAACAGATCCGCAGCCGCCTCCTCGACGTGATCCTCTCCCTCTCGCCCCGGTGAAGCCCGTTGGAGTCCAGGCTTCAGCCTGCCTGCGGCCGTTGGTGTCCAGGCTTCAGCCTGCTTGCAACCCGTAGAGTCCACCTCGCACAGCGCCAACCTGAACCGCAGAATGCTGAAGTGCAAGTGGGAACGACACCGGCGGCAGGGATGCCACCGCTACATGGGCGCTATTCCGCGAGTAGTTCCTCCAAACGCTCCGCAGTCACAGGCTCATACAACACCTCGGAATTGTCGTCGGCTCGCACGACGCAGACGCCGTTGTGGCGACCGGACAGCCTGTCTTTTTGTGGGTGGTTCGTCTTGGAACGTAGTTCGCTGAGCAGAACGTCGCGGGGCTCCATCCAGTGGATGTCCGTGTCGGTGATCTCAAGAATGATGATCGACGATCCGGTCCGTGGCGTCGCGTCATGGGGTCGCTCCGGTGAACCATTCCGATCGTCAATCAACATCACGTAGTTGGTAAGCATCCGGTCCTGGGATCGCGGCGAGGCAGGACAGCGGTAGAAACTGGGAGCATACAGGCATTGATATGGATTGCGTTGACTGTCGATGAAGGTGTCTGGAGTTTCGTCACCCAACAAACGATTGTTCGGGCCGTTCCACGGCTCAGTGAGATCGTAGGCACCATAGAATCCGGAGGATTCCATGTACGGCGAGATCAGGCCCCGCCAACTGTGCATTGCGTTCCCATCCTCGTCATAGGTGATTGCAGGTGGAAAGGCCTTGTAGGTGTCACGGTAGTTCGCGCACGCCATGGCAATGAGCCGCAGATTGTTCACGCAGTCCATTCGTTGCTCTGCCTGGCGAGCGGCTCGGAACGCCGGCACAGTTGCGCCCAGTATCGCGGCGACGACTGCTGTGATTACCAACAGGGAACGCACGCTGAACTGAAGCGGCGGTTCCTTGGGAGGATTATCTTCCATCAGGGTTTCCGTGGCAACACGTTTACGGGCACTTCTGTACGGGCAATTGTAGCACGATGAGGAAGAAGAGGAACGCCACTGGCGGCAAGGACTCCACCGCTACAACCTCCCCAGCGAGCTTGCGAGCGAGGGGGAGGGCTGGGGAGGGGGCCGAAGCGTCACTCGCAACCTTGAACCGCAGAATATCGAACAAGGAACCGCAGAATGATGAAGTGAAAGTGGGAACGTCACCGGCGGCAAGGATGCCACCGCTACGAGTTTGGGAAGCCGGGGCGAGTGATGATGCCACCCGCCCCCTCCCCAACCCTCCCCCTCACTCGCTGCGCTCGCTGGGGAGGGAGAAAAGCTCACTGCTCATAGCTCACTGCTCAAAGCTCCCACCCTTCCCGATACGGGCAGCGAATCAGCGGCGCGGCTTCCGGAGCATTCGTGGCGACCATGTTGACGGGGTCCCACTCGAGCTTCTTGCCGACGCGATAGGCGACGTTGCCCAGATGGTTGGCTTCCGTCAGAAGCCCCGAGTAGTGGAAGTTGGCGCTCGTCTGCTTGCCGGCCTTGCAGGCTTCGACCCATTCCTGGTGATGGGACTTGACCCGAGGCAGGAACGGCTCCGGGGCCTTGAAGTCGGCGAACTTCTCCTCGGGCAGGAGGACATGCTTGCCGTAGTCGGAGAGGAGCATGCCCTTCTCGCCGATGAACAGGCAACCGCTGCCCCACTGGGGAATCTTGCCGTCTTTCCAGATTTGCGGCTTCTCTTCGCCCTGGTACCAGGTCATGGTGACGGGCGGAAGATCGCCGCGGGGACCGTACTCGTACTTGGCCCACATGGAAGCCGGGGCGATCTCCGGATGGGGCGGCGGCCCGCCGGCTTCGATCGTGAGCGGGTACTCGAGCTTGAGAGCCCAGAAAGGAAGATCGTTCCAGTGGCTGCCCAGGTCGCTCATGGTGCCATTGCCAAAATCCCACCAGCGATACCACCTGGGGCCGGGAAAATAGGCCGTGTTGAAGGGGCGCATGGGCGCCGGCCCGATCCACAGATCCCAGTTGAGTCCCTCGGGGACCGGCATCGATTCGGTGGGTCTCTCGGTGATCGAGACGAGATCGTGGTTCCTTTCGGCCGCCTCTTTGCTCTGCCATCCCCAGGCCCGACCGACCCATACGTGGGCCTCGCTGACCTTGCCGATGGCGCCGGACTGAATCAATTCGACCACGCGGCGGTAGTTCTCGCCGGCGTGAATCTGGATGCCCATCTGCGTCGTCGTGCCGGCCTCCTTGGCGGCCAGCCGGACCTGGCGGGCTTCGTAGACGTCGTGGGTGAGCGGCTTCTCGCAATAGACGTGCTTCTTATTCCGCAATGCCCGGATGGTCGCCATGGCATGGGTATGTTCACAGGTGGCTACGACAACGGCGTCGAAATCCTGGGGACGTTCGTAGAGCTTGCGGAAGTCGTTGAATTTTTTGGCCCCGGGATACTTCTCGGCGGCCTTGTCGACGGCCGGCTGAAAGACATCGCAGAGGGCGACGATGTTCTCGGAACTGACGCCCGCCGTGTCGCTCCGCCCCCGTCCCCCGGCGCCGATGACGGCGATGTTGAGCTTGTCGTTGAGATTCCGCCCCCGCACAACCGCTGGGGCGACAGCCAGGGCGGAGGCTCCCGCCGCGGCGAGCTTCGTGAATCGTCTGCGGGTGATTCGGGGTTGGCCTTGGGCGGCAGCAGGGCGAGATAGACGGCGCATGGCATGATCTCCGCAGGGATGGGGTTGGTGAGGCATAGTCGACCGCGTGGGACACGGGTCAACGTCGCCCCTATTGTGGCCGCCGGGCGAGGGGGGTGCAAGCGCGGGAGTAGCAGTGGCATCCCTGCCGCCGGAATTGTTCCACCTTCCCTTCCTCATTCTGCGGTTCAGGCTAGTCCAAGAGCCCGGCTGCGAATTCCAGCCGGGCTCTTGGATTATCCAGTTCTTGAGAAGTCCCCTTCAGCAGCCGGGCTAACTGGATTAGCCCGGCTGATGCTTCCATCCCCTCTCCCTCGCTCCCGAGATGCACTGGGGAGGGAGGTCGGAGCGGTGGCATCCCTGCCGCCGTAATTGTTCCACTTTCCCTTCCTCATTCTGCGGTTCAGGCTAGTCCAAGAGCCCGGCTGCGAATTCCAGCCGGGCTCTTGGATTATCCAGTTCTTGAGAAGCCCCCTTCAGCAGCCGGGCTAACTCGAACCTATTCGCCGCGGAGGGCGCGGATGGGATCGATGCGAGCGGCTCGCAGGGCCGGCCAGACGCCCGCCAGGATGGCCATCAAGGTGGCGAAGGCCACCGTGGTCAGGGAGAGCCAAGTCGGGAAATTGAAGAACACCATCGGTGCCTCCACTCCCTGGCCCCTGGCATAAATGTTGATGCCAATTTCGAGACCGTACGAAACAACGCGGCCCAGGGCTAAACCTCCCAGTCCGCCCAAAAAGCCGAGCAGGACCGCCTCGGTGAGGAAGAGGACGACCACGTCGCCGTCGGAGGCGCCCACGGCCTTGTAGGTGCCGATCTCCTGGTAGCGCTCGAGAACCGCCATGAGCAGTGTGTTGATGATTCCCAGGGCCGCCACGACCAGGGCCACCGTGCCCACCGCGGCCAGGAGAACGTCGAGGAAGACGAAGAAGGTTCGCAACTCGTCGAGGCGGTCGACGGCCGTGCGGCAGCGCAGGCCCATTTCTTTGAGTTGGTCGACCACGTGCAACAAATCGCTCGTGTGCTTCACTCGCACGATCGCCCGAGAGTAGCCTTCAGGGGGACCGTCCGGCCCCATGCGACCTGGCCCCCGGAGCCCGAAGGCAACACCGGGGATGTCCTTCATCACATCGACAGGCAGGACGAGCGTGTTGGCCAGCGGGCCGATGGCCGGCTGGGGCGGTTCGTAAACACCGACGATCGTGGCCGAGAGCTCTTGGGTTTGGAACTCGAAGGCTTTTTCATCGCCTTTGCGGGGCGCCAGTCCGGAGGCTTCCAGGGTGACGACCTTACCCACAGCGTCTCCGGGGCTGGCCAGACCGAGCGACTTGACCATTGGTTCGGAGATCAGCACCTGGACCTTGTCGGCGCTGAGGTCGAAGAATTGCCCGGCCACAAGCAGTTCCAGTCCGGCCCCGACCAGCCCCAACTCGCGAGGCGCCCCGATCGCCATGCAGCGTTGTTTCTTCTCTTCGTAGCGGAGTTGAACACGGCCCAGGCGGAACTGGGGATAGGCCGCCGCCACCTCGGGTATTTCCTGGATCGTAGCGAGCAGGGCGTCATCGAGAACCAGCTTTTCCTCCGGTTCAGCGTCCAACTCGGCCTGGGAGGTCGGGGCCTCCTCGTTGTCCGTTTCAGCATCGTCAGGACCGGCCGGAGCGTCGGGGTCGTCCGGGTCGTGGTCGGAGTCGGCGTGAACCCAAACTTCGATGTTCTTGAGCAGGTCCAATTTTTCAAACGGGGCTTCCGCCTGACGCTGCAGGCCGAGGGCGAAGCCGACCATTGAATAGAGCGAACCGGCCGCAATGGTAACGCCGAGGACCGTGAGCAGCACGCGCAGCGGATGACGACGCAAACCGCCAAGTGCCAGAAGGGTGATCCACCAGGCTCTCATTCGTTGGTCCGCCTGTCCGAGGTGATCTGGCCGTCGGTAAGGCACACGATCCGATCGGTGGCCTGGCGTGCCATGTCTTCGTTGTGGGTAACGATGACCACGGTGGTTCCCGTTTCCTGGTGGATTTCGCGAATGAGGGACATGACCATGTCGGCATTGGCCCGATCGAGGTTTCCGGTGGGTTCGTCGGCCAGAAGCAGAGGAGGCCGATGCACGATGGCGCGGGCCAGGGCGACTCGTTGCTGTTCTCCGCCGCTGAGCTGGTTTGGCCGATGATGGGCTCGTTTCTCAAGCCCCACGCGGCAGATAGCTTCTCGTGCCAATTCCTGCCGCTTTCGTCCGAAAACGCCCTGGAAGGTCAGGGCGACGGCCACGTTTTGCTGGGCCGTGAGGCCGGGGACGAGGTAGAAGGATTGAAAGACGAACCCGACAGCCTCGCGTCGATAAACGGCCCGCTGTCGTCCGTTCATCTGCGACAGATCTCGCCCGTCCACAGAAATGACACCAGAACTGGGAGAATCCAACCCACCCAGGAGGTGGAGGAGGGTCGATTTTCCTGATCCGCTGACCCCCAGGATGGCCAGCAATTCGCCGCGAGCGACGTCGAGAGAGACGCCATCGAGGGCTCGAACGACGGAGGGGCCGACGCGGTATTGCCGCGACAAGTCGCGGGCCTGAATCAGGGCTGGCTGGTTGGAGGAAGCATCCATGGAAGCCGGGCTATGGGCGGGCACAAGCGCGATTAGGGGCGAAGAACGTGGGAGCAAGTATACCGGGTGGGCCGGGCTTGGGCCATCGGGCCGACGAGGAGGGACAAATTCGTCGAAAAATGCCTGTTTGAACGGGCCCGAATGGGATTTTTCGGTTTTCAATCCAACGCTACAATTGAGGCCAGCGGGCCTTTGAGGTCCCCTGAACTTCCCCCCTGCCTAACTTCGATGCGCCGAGTGCGCCTATTTGTTGTATCTCTGGGAATGCGGGGTAGCCCCCCCATAGGAGTCCACACGATGCGGGAGGTATGGAGAGTCCGATGAAACGGTCTTTTCGAGCGCAACTTGCCAAGGAAACGCTGGCCATTCTGGAGGCCGGAACTTACACAATCAAAGGAGGAAAATCGGTATCGATTCGTTCGGCCCAGAAGGCTTGCGAAAAGGCGACGATGCTCTATTCGCCCGAAAGCCTGGCCCAATTGGCACCGCCGGCGGTTGACGGAATTGTAACGGAATTTGCGGTCACGAGCGAAACGACGCTGGCGGCGGCACGGCGTCTGGTTCAGGAAGCAACCTTGCCAAAGGTGGCTTGCTTGAACTTTGCCTCGGCGAAGAATGCGGGCGGCGGGTTTCTCTCAGGAAGCCAGGCCCAGGAGGAAAGTCTCGCCCGGTCCTCGGGACTCTACCGGTGCCAGGGGCGAGCCCGGACCTACTACGAGGCCAACCGGGAGTGCGAAACCTGTCTCTACACGGACCACATCATCTACTCGCCGGAGGTCCCGGTGATCCGCGACGACGGGGGCCAGTTGCTGGAGACGCCCTACACGATCTCGATCATCACCGCGCCGGCCGTGAATGCGGGGGCCGTGCGAAAGAACGAGCCGGAACAAGCGGACGAGATTGCGGCGGTGATGCGTCGGCGGGCCGGTTATGTACTGGCGGTGGCGCAGGCGAACGACTGCGAGCACCTGATCCTCGGCGCGTGGGGATGCGGCGTGTTCGAGAACGATCCCCGGGAGGTCGCGGCGATCTTTGGGGACTTGCTTCTTGGCGAAGGAGCGTTTGCGAACACCTTCCAGTCCGTTCTCTTTGCGGTCCTCGATCGGACGGAGGACGAGTCGATGATCGGCCCGTTCCGAGCTCGCTTCGAAAGACCATAGTCGCAGTGGCGGGGGTGTTCCGTTGCCTCCTCACCCCCTTGGGCGGCTCCACCGCCTGGCGGCATGACCGTCGCCCGATCGATTCCTACCAACGCGGCCCGTAGTAGACGGGCGGATCGTTGTAGGTAGAGAGCGGGTGACGGGTGCGGCTATAGGGTGAGTGCCTGGCTTGGATTCGGGCGACCGCTTCGTTGTGCCCCTGGAAGCTTTGATAACGGTAGCGGTAGTAGTTGCCGCGGTAGCCCCGATGGCCGTAGCCGTAGTTGCGTCCGCCGTGGTAGTTGTCGTTGACCACATAGTTGTTGTTGACGATTTGGATCCCTCGCCCATGATCGGCGGCTGTGGCGTCGTCCGGCATGAGGGCGGCCGTTGCCAGAAGCGCCGCTGCGATTACCAGATACCTCATCAGAAAACCTCCTTTTCCCCACTGAGTTGTTGTGTCCGCGTTTTGGGTGAGCGGAACGGGGCCCCCGCGGCCCCTGCTGGAGGTTAAAGGCAGATTCTGTGCCATTGAAACGGCCCGTGTTGTGCAAGGTGTTTTCGGACAACGAGTTAAGAAGTGTTTCTGAGGTTCATCGAACCTCTTAGCCGGTTTGACGCTGCCATCGGATTGACGACGACTCGGCTCTTATTGATGACACACTCCGTGTCGGAGCACCGGGTAGATTTTTTGCCCGGTTGGCCGATAATGAGGCAATCCGTCACGCGGGCTCCCATGTTGCAGTCGCCTTGCGTGGCTTGGCGTAGATTGTTATCGAAGTCCCGAGCAAGGTTCGGGACGTGCTTTTTGACGGGCTCTCTGCCCCAAGAGAAAGGAAGCTTCCCGATGCCGTTGGCTGTTGTCGGATCCGTGGCCCTGGACAGTGTTGAAACTCCGAAAGCGACACGGGAGAACATCCTTGGCGGCTCGGCCGTTTACTTTTCGGTGGCGGCGAGCTACTTCACTCCAGTGCGTCTGGTCGGCGTTGTAGGCGAGGACTGGCCGGAGGAACATACGCGGCTTCTCGAGTCGCGAGGAATCAACCTCGAAGGCTTGCAGGTGGTGAAGGGAGGCAAGACGTTTTTTTGGCGGGGACGTTACCTGGAAAACATGAACGATCGGGAAACGATCGACGTGCAGTTGAACGTCCTGGGCGATTTCGATCCCAAGCTGCCGGAGGAGTGCCGCCGAGCACCGCTGCTGTTCCTGGCGAACGGCTCGACCACCACCCAACTCAAGGCGATCGAGCAGTCCACGGGGGCGACGCTGACGGTGGCCGACACGATGGATCTGTGGATCAAGACGGAACGCCCGCAGCTTGACGAGTTGCTCACGAAAGTGGACGGGCTGGTCTTGAACGACAGCGAGGCGAAGATGCTGACGGGCGAGGAGAACCTCGTCGTGGCAGGGCACAAAGTTCGAGAGATGGGGCCTCGGTTCGTCGTTGTGAAGAAGGGAGAGCACGGGGCGATCTTCTTCAGCCAGTACGAGACATACGTTCTGCCTGCCTTTCCGACGGAACGGGTCGTCGACCCGACGGGGGCGGGCGACAGTTTCGCCGGCGGCATGATGGGTTACCTGGCCGAGCAGGGGAATTTCGAGCCCACCACCCTCAAGAAGGCGATGGCCTACGGGATCCTGGTCGCCAGTTTCACCGTGGAGGATTTCAGTTTGGACCGGCTGATCAACATCACCCGTGAAGACCTGGAACGCCGGCTGGAAGACTACCAACAGATGTTGTCCTTTTGAGTGAGCCATGAAACAGCAAGTTCGGACTTTTGTCGCGGTCGAAACGAGCGAGGCGGTGCGTGCCGCGGCGGGCAAGGTGATTCGGCAGCTTGCGCGGTGCGGCGCCGACGTGAAATGGGTGCCGCCGGAGAACATGCACCTGACGCTCAAGTTCCTGGGCGAAGTGCCGGCGGTGGAGATTCCTGATGTGTGTCGCGCAGTGAGCGAAGCGGTGGCCGAAGTGGATGGGTTCACCTTCGATCTGGCCGGCGTGGGCGCCTTCCCGAAGATCGAACGGCCGCGAACGATCTGGCTGGGCGTAACAGCGGGCGTCGAAAAGCTTGCCGCGCTGCAGGAGCGGATTGAGTCGGGCCTGAAGAAACTGGGATATCCTCCCGAAAACCGGCGCTTTTCGCCGCACCTGACCCTGGGAAGGGTCAAGCACGTTGGCCCGGAACCGGCCCGACTGACGGAAACGCTCCGCTCGCTTGCCGAGCGCCCGGCAGGCACGACCGAAGTGGACGAAGTCGCCGTCTTCTCGAGCGAGTTGACCCGGGAAGGGCCCGTCTACCAGGCGTTGGCTCACGCGGGTTTGGCGTGAGGCCATTGCCAACCTTGCCGCCCCAAACCCCTCTCCAATGAAGATGGCCGCAAATCCGCATCGGCGTATTGTAATCGAAACCAAGCGCAGTTATCTTCAGACAACGGATTTGGTTTTTGGACTGCCTAATGGGAATATTGCGGGCTTCTCATGGATCAGACTCTCCATGAGGTCCTTCCGGCGTGATCCGTCGGAGATATCCCTGTCCCCACTCGTTTCGCAAGAAAGGTTGCTGCAATGAAGAAACTTCTCCCCATGTTCTTGTTGGCCATGTTCCTGGGCGTGTTCGCTGTCGGTTGCGGCAGCACTCCCCCCCCGAGCCCCCCGGAAGCACCAGCGGGACACGAGGCTGAGGCGGAGCACTCGGTTTCTGCCGAGCACGACGCCTAGTGAGGCAGAGAATCGATCTCGCCCCCTGAGGGCGGTTCAACAAGTAATCAGAAAGCACGGATCGGACGGTACGATCCGTGCTTTTTTGCATTGCGTTGGGACCGGTACAGGCAACGCCATTCTCTCGAGAGACCGCGCGAACACCATTCTAATGCGGGACCCCAATACGCCTGAAGGCGGTAGCCTCTGACTGGCGGCACGTTGTCAAACCTCACCTTGGTTCGCATATTCCGATAAATTCGATTGCAAAGGTGTAGCTTTATGAGTACCATTTTATTCACGTGGGTGAAGGTCGGTATTTGTCAAAGTCTCGCTTCGGATCTTTACGCGGTTTGCCCACGCACTCTTCGCGGGTTTCGCCCGCTTTGATTTTTTCATCTCGGAAGCTAGTGTTCTGGTAGGGGTGTGACTGAGGACTTCTCTCCGAGGCACCGAGTGCTGTCCAGCACTCGGAATGCAACCCTTGTTTGTTTTTTTCGTCTCGTTCCGCTATTCATTCTTTGGGAGATGTATCGCATGAATCGGAGAAAAGCGTTCACCTTGGTCGAGCTGCTGGTGGTGATTGCCATCATCGGGATCTTGATCGCACTGCTCTTGCCGGCAGTGCAAGCCGCAAGGGAAGCGGCACGGCGTTCACAATGCACGAACAACCTGAAGCAGTTGGGGTTGGCCACGCAGAACTTCCACGACACGTACAAGCGATTTCCGGTCGCTAGCCGTGAGATGAATTTCAAGAATCCGACGCTTTCCACCTCCTCAGCCGCCAACTGGGACACAAACCGGATTCGGTGGAGCTGGATCTGCGCCGTCCTGCCCTTCATGGAGCAGCAACCCCTTTATGACACCTTCGTGTCGAATTACCTTGGTTCAACCAATCCCTGGACCGCAAACGATTTGACGAGGACCAAGATCCAGACGATCCTTTGCCCCTCGGACGGTCAGGCCTCCGCGGTCCCGGCCACCGATGTCCAGTTCACCAGCTACCACTGCAACCGGGGCGATTTCCGCCTGGATTACGACTGGTACGAGTGCCGCGGCGTTTTCGGCCAGGGAGAACATCAGTTTAAAACCATGGCGTCGATCAAGGACGGCACCAGCAACACGATGATGATCTCCGAAGTCAAGACCGGCGTGAACGGCAGCAAACGCGTCACCGAGGCCCTGGGCACCGGCTGGGGATTCACCAGCGGCGAATCGCCGAGAGCCTGCTACGACATGGTTTCCAACGGCGAGTTCACCGGCAGCGTCCAATCGGCCGGCTGGCTGATGGGCTGGCGCTGGGGCGACTCCGTTTCGGTCTACACCCAGTGGCATCCCGTTATCCCACCCAACGGACCGACTTGTGGCAATACGGGCGAGAGCTATGCTCTCGTGACCGCCAGCAGCTATCACCCCGGCGGCGTGAACGTGGTGTTCGTGGACGGTTCGGTCCACTTCATCTCGGAGACGATCGACGCGGGCAACATCGACGACGCTGAGAATGCCCTTGGGCTCAGCGTGAACCCCCAAAACTACTCGGGTCCCTCCCTCCGTGGCGTCTGGGGCGCCCTGGGATCTTCCGCCGGCGGAGAGGCCGTGGCAATTCCGTAACGCTTGAAGCGAGCGGTATTCGCCGAGACTTGACTACCGACCTTTCGAACGGCCTCGTGTCCATTGAAGCCCATTGGACGCGAGGCCGTTCTTTTTGGCCGCCTGCCTGGGGGCGACCGGGAACCGGGGGAGGCTCGACCGCCCCCCTTCCAGCGTCCAGGAATAACGCTCTTCCGTATTGAACATGGTCGCCGCGTAACTTGCCGGCATCCGCGGTGTTTAGGCCAGGGTGACACGAAAGCGAGTGTTCTAGGGTCGCCATCAGAACCACAGGCTGCGCACGCCGACGCCCAAGAGAGACTTGTCCGTTTTGCGAGGGCCCTGAACGCTTGTTTTCGGAGTTTTTTCGGCTAGGCCATTGTCGGGGGGGGGCGTCGAGGGCCCCCTGTGAGTTTCGATTCCGCATTCCAACGGCGTTATCGGCCTCACCCTTCCCCTCGCCGCTTCTCCCGCGCGCTTCGCTTTACTATTTTCATCCAGGAGAGAGCGTATGTCCCGAAAAAGAGCGTTTACCTTGGTCGAACTGCTGGTGGTGATCGCCATCATCGGCATCTTGATCGCCCTGCTTTTGCCGGCGGTGCAGGCCGCGCGGGAAGCGGCGCGACGTTCGCAATGCACAAACAACCTGAAGCAGTTGGGGTTGGCCGCACAGAACTTCCACGACACTTACAAGCGGTTTCCGGTGGCTAGCTATGAGATGAATTTCAAGGACCCGGACTATTCCACCTCCACGTCCCCCGACTGGACCACCGCCGGCTACAGCGACCAACGCTGGAGTTGGATCTGCGCTGTTTTGCCGTTCATGGAACAGCAACCCCTTTATGACATGTTTGTGGCGGATTACCTTCACACAAGCTCGAACCCTTGGACCGCAAGCGATCTGACGATGACGAAGATCGAGACGATTCTGTGCCCTTCGGACGGCCAGGCCGGCGCAGTCCCGGCCGGCGACGTCCAGTTCACGAGCTACCACTGCAATCGGGGCGACTTCCGCCTGAACTACGACTGGTATGAGTGCCGAGGCGTTTTCGGACGTGGAGACCAGCAGTTCAAAACGATGGCGTCGATCAAGGACGGCACCAGCAACACGATGATGATTTCCGAGGTGAAAACCGGCGTGAACGGGAGCACGAGCGTCACCGAGGCGTTGGGCACCGGGTGGGCGTTTACCACCGGCGATCCCCCGAGCGGCTGCTACGATATGGTCACCGACGGCGAGTTCACCGGCAGCGTCCAATCGGCCGGCTGGCTGATGGGTTGGCGATGGGCCGACTCCCATTCGGTCTACACGCAGTGGCATCCCGTCATCCCGCCGAACGGACCGAGCTGCGGCAATACCGGCGAGAGCTATGCTCTCATTACGGCAAGCAGCTATCACCCCGGCGGCGCGAATGTTGTGTTCGTGGACGGGTCCGTCCACTTCATCTCGGAGACGATCGATGCGGGCGACATCGACGCGGCCGAGAATGCCCTTGGGCTCAGCGTGAACCCCCAAAACTACTCGGGTCCCTCCCTCCGTGGCGTCTGGGGCGCCCTGGGATCTTCCGCCGGCGGAGAGGCCGTGGCAATTCCGTAACGCTTGAAGCGAGCGGTATTCGCCGAGACTTGACTACCGACCTTTCGAACGGCCTCGTGTCCATTGAAGCCCATTGGACGCGAGGCCGTTTTTTTGGAAACGTGCCATCCGGTTGCGAATCAAGCCGTTGGGGCCGGGAGTTGAACACTCATTACGGGGGGGGGAACAGCAAGCCCGTTAATACGGCCGTGTTCATCCTGGCCCCAGAATGCTGTTTTCTTGTAATAAAACATTGTCACCTCGCAAATGACTTGCTATGATCTATGGCGTTTGGGTAAGGGTGACACGAGAGCGGGTGTCTTAGAGCCGCTATCATAACCACAGGTTGCGTACGCCGATGCCTGTGGGAAACTTTACTTGTTTTGCTAGGGCTTCTTCGAACGCTCGTTCTCAAGGGTTTGATGGGCAAACCGCTGCCGGGGGGCAGTGCGAGCTCCTGTAGATTTGGGTTCCGTATTTCTCGTACGGTCTCTCGGGGACTCGTCCTCCCTCTCGCTCCCTCTCCCGCGTACCTCGTCTTACTGTTTTCTTATAGGAGGGAACGTATGTCTCGGAAAAGAGCGTTTACCTTGGTCGAGTTGCTGGTGGTGATCGCCATCATCGGAATCTTGATCGCGTTGCTGTTGCCAGCAGTGCAAGCCGCGCGGGAAGCGGCACGGCGTTCACAATGCGTGAACAACCTGAAACAGCTGGGATTGGCCTCGCAGAACTTCCACGACACCTACAAGCGATTTCCGGTGTCGACCCACGAGATGAATTTCAAGGACCCGGCGACTTCCACGCCCACGGCCCCCAGTTGGAGCGGAAATCGACATCGCTGGAGCTGGATCTGTGCCGTCCTGCCCTTCATGGAACAACAACCTCTTTATGACATGTTCTTGGCGAATCACCTCGGACAGTCGGTGCCTTGGACCGGAGACGATCTGACGAGAACCCAGATCCAGACGATCCTCTGCCCCTCCGACGGCCAGGCCAACTCGGTCGGACCCAACGATCGCAAGTTCACGAGCTACCACTGCAACAAGGGCGATTACCGCCTGAACTATGACTGGTATGAGTGTCGAGGCGTTTTCGGACGCGGAGACAAGCAGTTCAAGACGATGGCCTCGATCAAGGACGGCACCAGCAACACGATGATGCTCTCCGAGGCGGTCACCGGTGTTGCGGGTAGCAAACGCGTCACCGAGGCGGTTGCCACCGGCTGGGGATTTACGACCGGTGATCCCCCGAGGGGCTGCTACGATCTGGTTGTCGATGGTCAATTTCCCGGCAGCGTCCAGGGCGGCGACTGGTACGTGGGCTGGCGATGGGCCGACTCCCATTCAATCTACTCCCAGTGGCATCCCGTTATCCCACCGAATGGACCGAGCTGCGGCAGTAGCGGCGAGAGCTACGCTCTCGTTACCGCCAGCAGCTATCACCCTGGCGGCGCAAACGTGGTGTTCGTGGACGGGTCGGTCCACTTCATCTCGGAGACGATCGACGCGGGAGACATCGACGCGGCGGAGAATGCCCTCGGGCTCAATGTGAATCCCCAGAACTACACAGGCCCCTCCCTGCGCGGCGTGTGGGGCGCCCTGGGATCTTCCGGCGGTGGCGAGTCTGTGGCAATCCCGTAACGCTTGAAGCGACTTGGTTCTGCTAAGAGCTGACTGCCGACATTTCAGCGGCCTCGCATCCATCGAACTTGATTGGATGCGAGGCCGTTTCTTTTGGGAGCCAACGTCGAACCGTATCCGGGAAACGGGAAGTCCGGATCAGTATTTCGGGGCAACGACCTGGGTCGGCGCCGTGTACGCATCCACTTCGGGAGGACTGGGAAACTCCGCTTCGATTGCCGGCCCTTGAGCGGCTTGCGCCAGCTTGAAGGTGTCGATATCGACCCGGGACTTCACGGGCTCGAGGGTGTTGTACGTGTCGATAAACGTGTCGTAGTAGTCCGGATCTTCTTGGGGAACGACGAAGGGCTTGGAAGCGATTCCCTGCTCGTCGAAGTGGGCGAGGTAGGGCAAGGCGCTCATTCCGTCGTCGCGATTGCTCAAGAAGGTGAACCAGCGACCGCTGGAGGACCACCGGGGATAACTTTCGGCCAAATTACTGCAGACAACGTCGAGTCTCTTGTCTTCTCCGGTTTCGAGGTCCAGCAAGTAAAGGTCGGCGCTCTCCTGGTGAATGGGAAACGAGGTCTTGTCGCAGAGAACGTGCAGAATGTACCTTCCGCAGGGGGAAGGACGAGGAAAGGCGCAACTCACGCCAAGGTCGGAGTACGCCTTGACGGTTTCCGGCTCCCCCCAGGTGTCGGTTTCCACATCGTACGCAATTCGCATCAAGTCGAAATCGTTCGCTTCCCAGTCCTCCGGCGCCACGATCGGCAGGTCTCTTGCTCGGCAGTAGTAGATGGCCTTGCCGTCAGGCGACCAGCACGGATGCGTCTCGATGAACTCCTGTCCGAAGACTGCCTCGGAGGTGCTGAGCGTGTTCTTCTCGACGTTGTACACCAGCAGGTCGCCGCGTTTCTCCAAGGCCTCGAAATAGTACGTCCTGGCGTTTGCCGGCGTGTTGCCGATGAAGCGGTTGCAGGTTGCCGCGATGTGCTGGCCGTCCGGATGCCAGGACGCATAGGCCAGCGGCCGGAACATGGGGCCTTGCTTCGTGTCGATTCGGCGCATTTTCCCGTCCGTAACCAGCACCATGCCCGTGAACTCGCCACGCACGTGAAGGAGGAACCGGTTCGGGTCATGTTGATGGAAGGTGTGGCAGTTGAAGCAGTGGATCGTGCCGTCACGCGTTGTCATCAACGCCGACGAGCGAAACGACTCCAGGTCGCGCTGGTAGATGCCTCGGATGTGGGATCGCGACTTGTTCGGCACGAGCCGCCGATACACGACGTAGGAATCCATGGGTTCCTCCGCCACCGTATTGGCAATCCGCTTGAATTTCGACCAGGCTCCGTCTGCACCCTTGGCAAAGACCGTGAATTCAACCGGGCGTCCCCGGTTCGTCTCCAGGAGTTCTCGCCAGGAGTCCATCGGAATTCGACATGTTCTGTCGGGACAGTGAACCTTGAATCCCTGCCCGCTCTCGGCGGAAATCGCAACGACGAAGTCGAGCCCGTCTTCCAGGATTCGGAAGTTGAGTGGTGCAATGTTGGCAGGGATCACGACCGACGTGTAATCGGGATTGATTCGCGGCTCGCGTGCCAGTTCGATAGCCCCCGTGACGTCGGGAAGGCGGCGCCGAACATTCGAAAACACCACGGCGCCCACCAGTGCCACAACCGCCACGGCGCACACGGCGATGCGGGTAGCTGAACGTTTCACAAGGCAAACTCCGTCGCTAGGGAACGACTCATAAGTAACTTCGATGTTGTCAGGCTATTGTGGGGACTGCGGCGAACAGGAGTCAACGGAGAGAACAGAGTGGAAGGGCTCTGTTCTCTCCGCCTACTCCCACGAGGAACTACTCCAGATTCTCTCCGGGTAGGATCAACCTGAAAACCCCATCTGCCAATTTCACGCCGTGGAAGTTGATGGCCAATCCAAGTGGAATATTGATCAGTATCATATAGCTGAGAAATGGAGATTCTGCAAACAGCACCCGCAGATCGATTCGAGCAGCCCAAACCGTCTGCCTCTATGGACTTCAATTGCCGCGCCGATTGCGTCATAAGCGATCTCTGAGGGTTGCGAGACCGGCAGGCATGTGGCCGATCCTTTCGAAACAGAGACGGCAGAGGAAACAAAGAAATTACCTCTGTTGTCTTTGTTGCCTCCTGTTCCTGTCACTTTCCGGCTGTTGCAGGTGCAGCTAAATCTGCGTGTCATTCATTCGAGGTCCCTATTCCTCGCGAGTGGTTACGCTGAGGCGACCGCCTGGACTTGCGATCGACGGATCTTGGCTCGGACCGGTCGCAAAGAACCAATAGAACATGTAAGTGTTGCCGTAGCGGGCCCGTGCCGTTTCGGCGTCGAGCCGCACCCCGTGGCCGGCATAGTCAAGCTGGAATTCCTGGGCGCGTCTGATGACGGCCGGATCAAAACGGAATCCATGGGAATCGACTGGAACCCTCATCATCTGGGCCCCCAGCAGCGCGGCTTCCTGGCAATGGCGAGGCAGGAGGGAAATCCCGACGTCCCTCAGATGCCCCATATCTACGCAAACCGACTCAAGGGAATCCGGCGTCTTGTCCAGCAGCAACCAGGCCAACAAATACTCAAGCGCCATGCGGTTGTCGGGCCTTGACTCCAGAAGCACGAGGAAAAGCCTGGTCGGATGCCCAAAACCATCCACCGTGGGCAGCCACTCTCGGACCGGGCCGAACTGCCGATCCAACACAGCCGGGTCGGCAAGAGACGCCAGCAAGCGATCGGCGAAGTCCCGGTAGAAAAGCGTCTGATGCAGGAGATTCAAGTACTTGTTTGCCATGGCCAGGTTGCCGTTTGCGATGCTGCATTCGGCCATTCTCGCCAGGGCTTCATACGTCTCGCCGTGCAAAGTAAGGCAATTGAACGCATGTCGGAGCGAAAAGTTGACGTTCCCCATCTCGTAGAGCAGGTCGCTGTTGTACATGCCGTCGTCGGTATCGTCCTCCTCCGGACTTGCAACCCGCGTTCCGGAGTAGTTCATGAAAAGACCTCGCGTTCCGCACGGTTGAGGATAGCGAAACATATCGTCGAGGAGCGTGCCTCGGTGATACAACGCGAGATTGGTCATGAATTGTACCCGGTGATCCCCGTACGGATTCTCCCTGGCTTTGCTCAGAAGCGCATCCCATTGCCGGGCTTTGTAAAGTTGGCGGCAGGAGACAACGAGAGCAAGTCGCCCGTCGTACCGTACCAGGTGAAGCAGAATGACCGACAGGAAAATCACAGCGGCGAGGCTCCAACGCATCCAACGACCAGGTTCTGCCTTCCCGAAGCGGGAGAACCACTTCTCGGAGCCCATGCGATCCGAGAACGGAAGCAGCACTAGCGTTCCGGCGAGTCCGATGGCGAGGACGCAGTCCACCACGAAAAGAAGGCCGCTCTGATCGGCCCAGCCGGTGCGAAAGGGCGGCCCGAACATGACGGGGCAGATCAACGCACTGCGCAAGGGAATCGCATACAGCCAACGCCATGCAGCAAGAGGAACGAGCACGCTGGATGCGGCGTAGCCCAACGAGAACAGAACCCCCGACCGACGACGTGGATCGAGGCATTCGCGGATGACGACCCACGCAACCAGCAGCCACACGTAGCCCCCCGCGCAGAAGTAGACGACCGGTGTGATCAGGACCGCGCAGATGCGTTTTGCCAACCTTTGCGGGAGCGACAAATACCCAAGAAAGGCGAGACCGCTCAGGGCCAGGCCGAGCGAGTCTTGGGGCAAGAAGAGCGTGGAGGTGTGCAAGGCGAGAAGAAGCACACAGGGCAACAGCATTTGCCAAGGGGGTATCGTCTTCTTACATCTCGCCAGGATTGCATGAAACAGCAGACCGAAGGATGCAATGCCCACGGACAGGATCAGCGCACCGAGCCAGGGAAGATGGTAGAATTGGCCGACAAATCGCCCCCCGTAGCGGACCGCCCATCCGGGATGGTCGAGGAAACTCTCCAGGAAAGCTCGGCTGAAGAGAAAGAAGCAGTCGTTGGTGTCGTATTGGAAGACCAGCACATAGCGGTAGAGGCCGCTGAACACAAGCAAGGAGGCAGCGAACATGCCTGCCAGGCAGGCGTATGTGACACCCTTCTCGCTCATCATACACAAAACGTGGGGGGGGAAAGTGCCGTCTTGGCTGGTTAGTCGACCGGGCCGCTGCAACAGCAAGTATAGACGCTTCAGGCCTCCTGTTCCATAGACCGGCCTTATCACAGACCGGCCTTATCACCGCCAGAGGCGGGACCTTTCCCCTTTCGTTGCCCTTCCGCGGCGGCTAGACTGAAGTTGTTCTCCGTTCGTTGTGCCCCGTTCTTGGGCCACCCTGCTCTTAATTGGTTGCGTTTCCTGGAACCGTCCTGATATGTGCCTCAAGCGTCGCGTTTCCGACAGGAATCCTGCCCTTTTCTCGCGGACGGCACGCTGGGGCGCCCTGACGCTTGGATTCTTGATCGTAGCGATCTGGACGATTTGGCCGGCGCCGTGCTCGCCGTATTCGGCTCTTCCAACTGGAGCGTGGGCCCCCGCCAGCGTGCCTATGCTGAATGCTTGGACGATCTGGTGGAACGCGGACCGACTCACCCATGGGCTTTCGGGATACTGGGACGCTCCCATCTTCCACCCGGTGACCGGGACCTTTGCATTCTCGGAACCGCAACCGGCCACCTGGATCGTTGCACCGATCGTGTGGTTGACCGGAAGCCCCGTGCCGGCGTATCAGGTCTACCTCGTCGGGACATTGGTCCTGAACGGCTTGTTCACCGTTCGCCTGCTTCGAACCCTCCGCGTCCGATGGTCCGTGGCCACGGCCGGCGGAATTGCCGTGCTGCTCCTGCCCCTCGTACACCAAAATCTTGAGGCCGCCCAGTTGACCGCCTTGTGGGGCGTACTTTGGACCTTGGATGCGATCATCCGGCACCGGAACAATCCGTCATGGCATCGCGGCGTCGTGCTGGGGATTGCGTTCGCCTCGGTTTTCATGACGTGCATTCACCACGGCGTGTTCCTGACGCTTCTGCTGATTCTGACAGCGTGGATGACGATTCCGTTCGGCCAATGGAGGACGTGGCTCGCCGGCGCGGCCGTGGCGGTTGCCGTCGCCTCCCTACTGCTGCTTCCCCTCCTTCTGCCGATGCGGCGCATCCTGAAGGAACACGCGTTTGCCCGAAGGGCGTCGCGTGTTCAAAGCCTTTCGGCCACGATCCCTGACTGGACTCAGGCCGTCCCGGGAACATGGACGGAACTGAATCTGGTGTCCGAACGCAGTTCGCGACCACTGTCACCCGGATGGGGACGCATCAGTCTTGCGTTGATCGGCGTTGTGCTTGTGGCACGGGGGCGCCGTCACCAACGTGCCGTCCTCTTTCTCACGGCGTTCGGTTTCTGGGCATTCCTGTGGTCGTTTGGCATGAACCTGCAGATTGCGGGTTGGCATCCCTGGGCGACGCTTGCCGCATGGGGGCCGGGGTTTTCCCAAGTCCGCAGCGCCTACCGGTTTGCCTATTATGCGCAACTGGCGGTTGTCCTTCTGGCAACCGTGGGGCTCGACCGGCTCTTCCGCTCTTCCGCAGCGGTTGCGTCCAAGGGATATGGGCGGCGACTGTGGATCGGTTTGCTGGTCGTCGCCTGGGGGCTGGTTGCCTTCGAGACCCCCCTCGTCCTGGGTCGCCCTGCACGCGTTCCAAACGTCTCCAGGGAGCCGGAATGGGCCGCCTTCGTCCGCGAGCACACGACCAGAGGACGTGCGATCGCGTGCCTTCCTTTCGCGACGGATCGCTCCGCCACGGGCTTGGAGCCGACCGGGCAATGGATGCTCTACCAAACCTGCCATCATGTCCCCATGGTAAACGGGTATTCGGGCTTCTTTCCTGAACCGTGGTACCGGTTCTTGGAGGCATTCACGGATGAGCCCTACTCGGAGTCAACCTTCGACAAGTTGGTAGCCGCTGGGGTCGAGTACCTCGTGATCGATCCGACGTTCCTCGCCGCCAACAAGGCTCCCCCCGCGAGTTCGGGGCGTTATCGGCTGATCCCTGCGTTCCGCGATGAGTCGGGCACGGAGGTCTGGCGAATCGCCTGGTGAACTTTATGGTTCGACTTCAATCCAGTGGTAAGTGAGGTTCGTCGTGCCACCCGATCAAAAAACCGTCCCAACGTGGTCGACGCGTTACGCCATCGACACGGGCCTGTTCTTTGGCCTGTATCTCCTGTATGTGTGGCTCGTCATCGACCCCCGGTTGATCCACCACAGCATCGGCCTGTTCATGCCCGCGCTGCCTTTCTCCTTTTCGACCGGATGGCCGTTTTTCCAAGAGCACGTTTCACAGGTCGGCGGGTTGGTCGACTACGCTTCCCGATGGCTCACGCAGTTCTTCGCCATCGGCTGGATCGGGGCCTTGATCGTGTCAGCCTCGGCATGCTTCTCGTGCATTGCGATCGACGCCCTGACACGTATCGCGGGCCGGCCTCGCGGCACGATCGCTCGCTACGTGCCCGCAACGCTGCTGCTCGTAACATGGAGTCGTTTCACTCATCCGCTGCAGTCGGTCTTGACGCTCCTGGTGGCGCTCGCGTGTTCTGCCGTCTATCACCTGCTGGCACGTCGCTCTGCGACAACGGCCTTCGCCGGTTTGATCGCCCTCTTTGTCAGCGTCTACTATGCGGCAGGCGCCGGGGCTCTTCTCTTTCCGGCACTTGTCGTGCCTTATGAATTGCTGATCAAGCGCCGACCCCTGCTCGCACTGTCGGCCCTGCTTTGTGCCCTCGCTGTGCCATGGGCCGTGGGAATGACATTCTTCCACGGCAACTTCGAGCAGGCCTACTTGGGCTTTCTCGTTTCGGCGCCGGGGGTGATTGGCTGGGGCCAGCTCTGCCTGCTTGCCTTGTATTTGTTCTTCCCGATCGTGCTGGCGGTGGCGGCGTTGCCGATTCGCGGTCCCGCCTGGTGGAGCGGCGAACGCAGTTTGATTTGGGCGATTCAACTGGCCTTCGTTCTTCTGGCGGTCGGCGCCGCCGCATGGTTCTCGCTGGATCGCGGGGGACGAGTCGTGCTCCGGATGGACTACTACGCACAGCAGGAGAGGTGGCCCGAGGTCCTTCTCGTCGCCGACCAGATGCCGCCAGGCCAGTTCAGCACTCGCTGCAACCGCAACATCATGCTGGCGCAGTATCATACAACGCGGCTTGGCGACGAGATGTTTCGCTATCCCCAAGTGCCGGGTATCGGCCTCTACAGCACGCCGAGTACCGAGCGAGGCCCTGACGTCTATCTTCAGGAAAGCCGAATCTGCCTCGTGCTCGGACAGGTGAATCTGGCGGAAAGATGGGCTTCCGAAGCTTTGGAATGCAACGGCGACCTGCCCGCGATCTTGAGGGTCCTGGCCACCATCAACATCGTCAAGGATCGTCCCGAGACAGCGAGGATGTTCCTCACGGCCCTCGGCAAGAAGCCGCTCCACCGCCGCTGGGCAGCGGAGATGCTCCAGCGGCTCGATGAGGACCCGCGACTGGACAGCGATCCTCGGTGCCGCGAACTTTCCCAGTCGATGACCCACGAAGACAATGTCGATTCCCTGACGCCCGAGGTAATGTTGGTGTCACTGCACGAGAGACTCCCCGGCGACCGAAAGGCATTCGAACTTCTCTTGGCGCACTATCTCCACGCTTGTCGCCCGGAAAAGGTCGTCTATTGGCTCCAACAGCCAACAAGTCCCCAGTACGAGACGCTGCCGCGCCACTTCCAGGAAGCGATTGTCATCTACTCCATCATGACGCATGGTTGCCTTCCTCAAGACGACCCGCGTGTGAGCCAAGAGGTGATCGATCGAGCGGTCGAACTGGACAGCATCCTGGCCGAATATGGAAGAGGGGACCCGAAGACGCGTGAAGCAGCCTTGGCGGCAGGCTTTGGGGATTCGTTCCTCTTCTACTTCAACTTTCGCATGTCGGGCGTGTGAGGAAACAATGAGAAGACCCTACTGGATGATCGCAATCGCGGCGGCCGTTCTGGTCGCCGTTCCAGCCTACTGGCTGACGGCACGAGGCTCGGCAGACGTGGACGACTCTACGCCCCTGTCGCGAGCCCCGCGGATCACCCCGGATTATTCGGGCGTCGTCATCCCGCCGAACATCGCCCCGCTGAATTTCGTCATCTGCGAGCAAGGCGACCGGTTTCTCGTCAAGATACGCCCGGAGGAGGGAAACCCGATCGAGATTGCCAGTCGCTCTCGAAACATCACGATTCCGTTGAAGCGGTGGCGTTCCGTGCTTGAAGCAAGCCGCGGCAAGGAATTGCGGCTGGACGTCTACGCAGAAATCGATGGACGCTGGCAGAAATATCAGACCATTGCCAATCGCGTTGCCCAGGAGCCGATTGACGAATACCTCGTCTATCGCCTGACGGGCTCGGTTTACAGGGAATGGAACCGAATATCCGTCCAGCAGCGCAATCTGACGGACTACCGCGAATCGGTCGTCCTCGATGGATTGGATCTCGATCATGCCTGCGTCAACTGCCATACTTTTACCGCCAATCGCCCCAACCCTATGTGCATTGGCATGCGCAGCGAAAAACTCGGTAGCGGTACGATTGTCGCCAGTGGCGGTGAGGTCAAGAAAGTCGGGAGCAAGTTCGGCTACACCGCGTGGCATCCGTCCGGCCGGATGGCGGCTTACTCGGTCAACCAGGTCCGCCAGTTCTTCCACAGTGCCGGAGCCGAAGTTCGCGACGTAATCGATCTCGATGCGGCGTTGGGGTACTACACCCCCGACACCGAGAAAGCGAAGCTGGTGCCGCTGGCCTCCGACAAGGACCGCTTGGAAACGTATCCCACGTGGTCGCCAGACGGACAGTATCTGTACTACTGCAGCACGCCGATCCTTTGGGAAGATCGCAGCACAATCCCCGCGGACATTAGCGCCGAGATCAAGTACGATCTGATGCGCATCCGCTACGATATTGACGGGGACACCTGGGGCGAACCTGAGACCGTGCTGTCCGCCAAGGACACCGGCCTCAGCATTCTGGAACCTCGCATTTCACCCGACGGCAAGTGGCTGCTGTTCTGCATGTGCGATTACGGGTGTTTCCCGATCTATCAACCCTCAAGTGATCTCTACTTGATGGACCTCGAGACGGGTGATTATCGGAAACTGGACATCAACAGCGCGCTTTCCGAGTCCTGGCACTCCTGGTCGAGCAACTCCCGGTGGATTGTCTTCAGCAGCAGGCGGCGAGGCGGGGTCTTTACGAGACCCTATATCAGCTTCGTTGACGCGGCCGGCACAGCCCACAAGCCCTTCGTCCTCCCCCAGGAATACCCGGATCACTACGACTCCTTCTTGAAGTCCATGAGCGTCCCCGAACTGGTCACGGCCCCCATGTCGGTGGACGCACAAACCCTGGCCAAGGCAGGTTGGTCAGAGGACACCATCACAGCCGACGCCGTGACGGGGGCGACCCAAGTGATGTCGGAACCCTGGGAGCAAGCGCACCAATGATCGTCGTCCTATGGAACGACTCAAGAATAGCTCCTAGAAGTGAACGGCCTCGCATCTCATTTCGGCTTGTCTATCCGATAGATATGGACGGCAAGCGGCTCGAACACGTCCTCGAATTGGCCCGCAGCGGACAAAATCGTCCGCTGCTCGTCGACCACGGTGATCGCCTGCTCCGCGGCCAAGGCCGGGACGGAGATGGTGACGCGACTTTGCCTCGGGCGCTCGTCGTAGTTGACGGTGAACAGCCAGAGTGAGCCCTCGTGCTGTTTGGCCAGGACGGCGATCTTGGTGTCGTCCTCGGTTTGTACCGATATGGGCATGTCGGCCGGGGAACTGAGGATGGCGGGAGCCAGCCGGGTAAGCTGGTCGTTGATCTCGCCGAGGGCCTTGCGGTTCTCTTCGGGGGCGCCAAAGGAGTCGAAACTCGGCTTCCAGACGTGGGTGAAGTAGCCGATCGATGTGGCGCCGCCACAGATGGCCATCCAGACTTCCGCCCGAATGTGCTCGGGGGTGACCTTCTTCTGCTTCTCCAAGGCCCCAGTCCACTGCCCTCCCCGGCTGGTTTCGATCCAGGCGTAAACCGCTCGTTTGCCGGCCAGGTTCGTCAGCAGCTCGGTTGCGTCGTGGACAAGATGAATCCACTCGGGCTTGTTCCAGCCGTAGATGGGGTAGATGTCGTAGCCGACCACGTCGGCGGCCTGGATGTACTGCGGATAGAGGCTTTCCCGTTGCTCGTCGGTCCACTTCTTGAAGTGCGGATGGAAGTTGCCGGTGACAGTAAGGAACACGGGACGGGTGGGATCGGCTGCGCGGATCGCCTGGTAGTGCTGGAGCGTGGCCGATGGTTCGGTTCGCGGCTCCTGGCGGGGCGGGGCCAGGAGGACGTTCTTTCCGCTCGCATCGTAGCCTTCGATTTCGCTGATCGAGCCCCAGACGTTGTCGCCCGGGTAGGTCGATAGCACGGTGAGCTTCAGCTCCTTCAGGGTGACCGGGCCATCAAGGGAAAATTCCTGGCGGCCCTTCTTCGATTCCAGGGTTGCCCGGAGCACTTCTTTGCCGTCGGCCGCGAAGGCAACTTCCTTGGCCACGGCGAGGCCCCGGGAGGTGGTCAGGTAAAGGGCCAGTTTCTCGACGGTGACGGGGGCCTTGGGACGAATGGTCAGGGAGGCCCCTTCGAGCGGATCGAGGACGGACCAACTGTGGGTAACGCCGTCGACGACTCGCCACAGCGGGGTGCTGGAGTTCACGTGGAGCGATTCTCCAGGGATGACTTTGGCATCGCTGACCTGATGCGGCAGATCAGGTTCGTCGTCGTGGATGTAGCCGAGCAGGTTCGCGTTGTCTTTGAGCCCGGGCTCGTAGGGCATAACGCCGTAGAAGCCGGCCTTGGCGACGCGTCCGAGGAACTCAGTGGCGTCTTTCGTTCCGTCCGAGCCTTGCCAGTAGCCAGCAATCGTGTTCATGCCGCACTCGCGGACGGTGGCGAATTTCTCTTCGCCCTGGAGCCAGGCCATGATGGGAATGAAGGGCTCGCCGTTGACGCGGAATTCGCGATTGGGGCCGACTTCGACGCTGTTGATGGGGGGCAGGTCCTCGGCGGAGCAGGCGAGACTCACGGCAGCCATCGCGATCGCCGTAAGGCTGTTTCGACACCAATGGACGGTCATGTCAGTGCTCTCCGGGCAAAGGAGTTGGGAACGGAATTGCTATCATGGTGTGACTTCGAAATCGAAACGGTTTGTCATCTCTCCCATCACTTCAACCCACAGGCCGGATGTGGCTGGAGAGGTGTACCTTTTTTGAAGGAGTTCTTCCCCCTGGCCGCCTTGCGGGCCAGAGGCCTTCTTTGAGATCGCAACGCTGTACTTGCCGGCAGGGATGCTGTTATCGCCGGTCAACGTTGCGAGCCTGTATTTCCCGGCTTCATTGGTGGTGGCCCGAGCGATGGGATGGTCGGCTGAGGCGAACAGGGTGATCACGGCGTCTGCCAGGGGTGCGCCGTTGAGAGTGATGACGCCATCGACCTGCTCGGAGACTCCCTTGTCACTGTCGGCGAGCACGATGGCCGTGAACATAACGTGCCAGCCCGATCCGCCGCTAAGAACGTCCCTAGGTGCGTCCGGTTCGTCCACGGGGCCGATTTCGCCGGCGCAGTAGCAGCCGAATAGAGCCATCTCGTTGCCGAGCACGCCTTGCATGGCCGCCAGTTCGTCTTCATATTCCTTCAGCTTGCTTCTGCGTCCGGCGCAATTGAAGGAAAGCACGACGGCAGGGTCGCCTTTCGCTTTCTTCAGGACTTCTTCCGCTCCTTCAGCCGCGGTTTGGATCACAGCCTGTTCCTCGTTGGCCATGCGGCCGGAAAGGGCAACGTGGAACTTGCCGGAGAGCATAAGGGCGACGGCGGCATCGTCGACCATCTGACCGTTGAAATAGACGAAGGTCTGGCCGGCGTTCTTATTGGCACAGCCGCCGGTGATGGGGAAATCCTTGCCAACGCCCTTCTGGACACCCTCCACGAGGTATTGCACCTTGGGCGAGTGGGCATCGGCCAGAAGGATGAGGAGTTGGTCGTCGTCCTGGCGGTCGTGTTCACCTACGAGCTTTTCGCCCGCGGCGTGGAGACGCTCGCGGATGAGGTCCTGGTCCTTTTCGAAGGTGAGCTTCGACGTGCCCATGTTCTCGACGATCTGGGCGGAGACCTTCACGTCTTTGCCTCCGATGCCCAGCAGACAAACCGCGTCGAAATCGGTACAGCCGGCCTGGGTGAAGGACCCGTAAGTGGCCGCCCCAACGACCTTATCTTTGGGCAACACCTGGCACACGCCCTTGAGCAGTTTCTCCTTGTACTCTCGATCTTCAAAGCACTCCGACATGACGACCGCCTTGATCGCCGTGTTGCCCATGGCCTTCTGAAGGGCCTTGGCCGCCGCCTTGCCGGCTGCAGCCGGATCTTCATTCTCATCCTCGACCATCACCACCTTGAAGACAACATCGGCGGCCTTCACGCCGACGTTCCAACCCAACAAAAGCACAAACATCAACGACAGAACTAACGATCTTCGGTCAAGCATAACTTTCTCCCCTTTCAAAAGCGGAGCGGCTCACAGCTCACAGCTCACAGCTCACAGCTCACAGCTCACAGCTCACAGCTCACAGCTCACAGCTCACAGCTCACAGCTCACAGCTCATTGCTCACAGCTCATTGCTCACAGCTCATTGCTCACAGCTCATTGCTCACAGCTCATTGCTCACAGCTCATTGCTCACAGCTCAATACTTCGACGAACACATTCCCCATTCGACTTTGTTATCCGTTGGCGGTGTTTCCGGCCAATGGGCGCCGGGCCAGTTGCTCCAGGCGAGGCGGTTGCGCTGGCAGGGCCAGAGGCCGGCGGCCTGGCCCCAGTCTCGGAGGCCGGCGCCGTCCGGATCGTGGACGAGGATGGAGAGGAAGAACTCGCGACCCTCGCTCGGTCGAATGCCGGCAAGGCTGCGGAACGACACGCCCCATTCGTAATAAGTGGTGTTTCCCTCCCGCCAGACGGCCAGCTTCGGATTCTCTTGCTCCAGACTGTTCAGGTCACGTTCTGTCTGGAGGTCGGCGAGGGTGTTGCTGGGCTGGCAGAGCAAATAACACTTGCCCCCCTGCCCTGCCCCGCCTGAGACCAGGAGAAACTCGAAGCGGGTTGCTTCGCCTTTGGCGTCTGTGGAGGTCTTGGTGTCCTGGGGAGAGATGGCGATCTGGACCGCATCGAAAGGGTGGGCTTCCCGTTGCGGGATCAGTTCGTCTTCTTCGACGGCGATCAGCAGGGAGAATTGGCGACGATTCCAAAGGGTACTGATGGTCGTTTTCTTCCCGTCGGTGACAAAGGTGGCGGGGATGGCGTCTTTCCAGTCGTCGCGGCGGCCGTCGATTGTGGGCTTGAAATAGGGGGCACTGGCGCAGACGATTTCCTGGGTGTGACAAATTTCCCGTCCGGCTGCCGTTGCGACGGCGGTCACTGTGTAGTGATTGTCTTCTCGGGTTGCGCCGTCATGGACGGTGAAACTCAGGCAGGTCGTTTCGCTCGGCTGGAGGGACAGGTCTTGCGAGGTGGGGGAAAGTTTCCAACCGTCGGGCAATTCGAGCGTCAGCTTGCCTTGATAGGGGCTCTTGGCCGTGTTCTTGACCCACACCTTCACCGCGGGCATGTGGGCGGGGGTGACGGGCAGGTTGGTGATACGCATTGCCAAGGGGGCCTCGACGTGTGCGGCCGCGGTGGGCAAGAGGGCGACGAGGACGAACAGGATCTGTCTGAGCATGACGCCGACCTTGAAAAGACGTGTTGGGGGGGGGACCATCCACGGGCATCATTCTGGCGGACGGCCAGGGCGGGGTCAACTTCCTGGTCCTGCGCGGCATCCGGACCTCGCTTCTTGAGTTGGGCAAAGGGTTGTGGGAGAATCAGAGTCAGCTTACAAGTCAACACGAGTGAAGCTCCAACCCCCCTCCCGACCCTCCCCCTCACTCGCAAGCTCGCTGGGGAGGGGGGGTAATGGATGGGGGTTTGGGTACCGCAGAAGCCGGGCTACGATGGGGAGCAGACGGGACCGAGGGGGTCGGGAGTGGAGTGGGGAATTCAAGAGCCCGGCTTATGTTGTGACAGGATTGGCTTTCTGAAAGGGGGTGAGTCATGAACGGGCGTGGTATGGTGTTGGTGATGGGGCTGGTGTGGGGGATTGTTGTTGCGACGAGGGCGGATGAGGACGCCGTGGAGAAACGGGCAGCCGATCTGGCTGCACCAGTGCCAATTATGGCGGGGAACTCACCGATTGAGGTGGAGGGCTACGCGGCGCCGTTTGTCGGTGATTTCGACGGGGATGGAAAGCAGGATTTGCTGGTGGGCCAATACGGCCTGGGGCAGCTTCGCATCTACCGCAACCTGGGCAGCAATGTTCAGCCGGTTTTCAAGGACTTTGAATGGTTTCACGCAGGGGGGCGGATTGCGGGAGTTCCCGTGTGTTGTCAGGTCGCCTTCACGCCGCAACTGGTGGATTTTGACGGCGACGGCCGCACCGACGTGTTGACGGGGAGCGGCGTCCAGGGGGAAGTGTTCTGGTATCGGCGGCTGGCCGATGGGAGCTTTGAAGACGCCACGGTGCTCCAGAATCGGGACGGGCAGGTCCGGATGCACCGCAGCAGAGGTTCTGGATCAGGCCGACGTTACAACGTGACGGCCCTGGCCTACGACTGGGACGCCGACGGCGACCTCGACTTGCTGCTCGGGATGTCTCCCCTTTGCCTGGTCATCAACGAAGGAACCGCCCGGGAACCGAGCTTCAACGGGGGACGAGTGGTTGAACGCCAAGGTGAGCCGATCAGTTCGAGTCTCGCTTCGGCGCAGATGGCGGATTGGGATGGCGACGGCAGGGACGATCTGTTGGTCGGCTCGCGACGTCGGATCGTGTGGCATCGAAACGTGGGGAAGTCAAGGCGTCCGGAATTCGAAGCGGCAAGGCTCCTCGTTCCGGACAATGATGTACCTCCAAATCGCCAGGGCGAGCCCGGCCAGCCGGGTTGCTGCCACGCCTTTTGTGCAGCCGACTTCAACGGAGACGGGCGGCTCGATCTGGTGGTGGGCGATCGGTTTTGTAAACGCGTGGAGTTGAGCCCGGCGGAGCGGGAGTCGCCTCCCGCAGACAAGGAGCGGTCTGAAAAGCTGTCGAGGCAACTCCATGATCTACGGGATGAACCGGCCGGCGAGACGTATTCGGAGCGAGTGGATCGCTATCGCAACGCGCTTCGCGTGTGGCAGGAGTACGAGAAGTTGCGGCTGGCCGGAAATCTGAAATCAGGGGGACGTTTGGAACGCACGGGCCATGTTTGGCTCTTTGAGCGGATCGGGGTGGAGACGCCGTAGTAGGAAGAGCCCATCAGACGAGGGTGCGAAAATGTCCCCTCCCCAGCGAAGCGTGGGGCAGGGTTAGGGAGGGGAATGACGCGGCAGCCCGGTCCCATGTTGCTTTGCTTTCGGGAAACCGCTGAGTCCTGCTGCTGTGACCTTGTCCGGCCAACCTATCGCGTGGAGCCCAACAGGAGACGAGTGATATTTCACCCCCTCCCCGGCCCTCCCCCTCGCTCGCAAGCTCGCTGGGGAGGGAGACGAAGCCTGAACTCCAACTCTTCATCAGCGTTTCTTAGCGGTTTCCAGTCTCCTCGAGTGTCGCGGCGGATTTGCGAAAGAACTCGGCTTCCTCGATCAATCCGTTTTCCTTGCAGAAGGCGGCGAGGCGTTGATAGCGGGAGACAGGGTCAACGCCGGTGGCCCAGTGGAGCTTGGCCAGGCAGACGGGGCAGAGCCAGAGGGGCTGGCTGTCGGCCTCGGCTCGATGATTGGAGCCGCACATGTTGCAATCAAAGACGGTGCAGTGCTGCATGGAGAACATGTGGCCCGTTTCGTGGGTCGCCGTCTTAAGGGTGCGGCGCAGGCAAAGCCGAAAGGCTTCTTCGTCCCCGTTGGGGTCGCCATTGCGGTAGATGGACCAGACACCCACGCGGGCTTGCAGCGACGCCTGCCCGAAAACGAAGTTCCAACCTTCGCCGGGCCACAGATCGCTGGTCGTGAGTGCAAGGACGGCCACAGCGTCGCGGGGAACCCGCGGAAACAGCACCTTTTCGAGAACGTAGGTCGAAAGGACCTGCTTGTCGCCCCATGTGGGATGAACGCGTTTCGCTTCCGGGGGAATGGCGGCCAGCGGAAGGGCCTTCAGTTTCTTCACCGGCAGACCGAAGTAGTAGTGCATGTATTCGGCCGTCAGGTCGAAGAGTCGATCCTGGTTCTCGTCAAAAGAGCCGAGAGGCTGAAGATAGAGGGTGTGTCGCTCGCGATCCGCTCGAACGGGTTTGCTTCGCTTGTATTGCAGAAAGGTCTGGCCAGGCTCGGGGTGCTCGGCGAGCCACTGGCCCGGCTGGGGCGGCGCGAGGGGCGTGTGTAGAGGAAGAAGCAGCGAGAAAGGCCGGGGGACCCGCGGTTCGTCCGCACGGGATTCACAAGCGAATCCAGTCACGATGAACAGCAAAACGAGCCAGCATTTGAAATTGGTGTTTTTCATGAATTCATCGTATCGAATGATTGTCCGGGGAGCCAGGAAAATGGGGAAAGCGGGTGGAACGCTGAGGGTGGGTGGCATTGTCGTTGGCGCATTCGAGCATAACCCGGTAGAATGAAGTTTGGACGAATGAGGGACGCCCGCCGCACCCGATAGCTACCACACGCATCATGAATCTGCCGATCGAAAAACTCCTCAAAATCACTACGCTTCCGTCGATTCCCGGCGGCACGCTCGTTCTGGCGTTCAGCGGCTGGATGGACGGCGGTGACGTTTCCACGGGGACGGTGGAGCGGCTGGTAGACCTGTTGGACGCGGGCCCTTTTGCGGAGATCGATCCGGAGCCATTCTATATCTACAATTTTCCCGGGCCGATGGAAGTGGCATCGATTTTTCGGCCCCACGTGGAGATTGCGAGCGGGCTGGTCCAGAGGATCCGCATGCCCGAGAACCGTTTCTACCACTATGAGGCTGGCAACCTGGTCCTATTCGTAGGCAAGGAGCCGAATCTGCACTGGCGGGATTTCGGCCGGTGCATTCTCGATCTGGCCGAGCGAATCGAAGTGGAACGAATTCTGTTTGTTGGTTCCTTTGGAGGTTCGGTGCCTCATACGCGGGAACCACGTCTCTATATTTCCGGAACGGATACGCACGTGCTGGCGGAGATGGAACCCTTTGGGATGCGTCTGAGCGACTACGAAGGGCCGGGGTCGTTTACGAGCTACCTGATGGCCACCGCGGCCTCGGAGGGTATCTCCATGGCTTCGCTGGTTGCGGAGATTCCGGGCTACCTGCAAGGGGCCAATCCGCTGTGCATTGCGGCCGTGACCCGCCACCTCGCGAAGATTCTGCGATTGCCCCTGGATTCCAACAGCCTCCGTTCCGCGAGCACGGAGTGGGAATTGCAGGTCTCCAGCGTCGTGGAGCAGGACGAGGAGTTGGCTCAGGAGGTTCGGCGTCTGGAAGAGGAATACGACAACGACCTGCTCAAGTCGGAGACGGAGGAAAGCTAACGAGGCCCGTAGCGGTGGCATCCCTGCCGCCGTTCCTCTTCCAGCCCGTTCTTCGCGCGAAAAGTCCCCGTTCACGTGGACGCTATTCCACAATCCGACAAATTCCGCCCCGTCGTGGATCGCCGGCGCCCGAGTAGGTATCGTTTCGCATCATAATCGTGTGAGCGCCGCCAAAGAAGAGGTTTCGCTCCGGCCAGATTTCGTGGTCGGGGTAGCGGGAGACCAGGGCTTCAATCTCTTCAGGGGCGAAGACGCCTTCCACGCTCAGCTTGCCTCCTTCCAGGTGGATGCGGGGGCTCATGACGGCATCGGCCGGCTCCATGTTGAAGTGGGCAAGGTTGGAAATCACCTGCAAGAGGGCCGTGCGGATGCGGTTGGAACCTCCCGATCCGGTGGCCACGACAGCACCGTCACAAGTGCGGATGATACTCGGGGCCATCATGGACGTCATCCGCTGGTTTTCCTGCCAGAGTTGGAAGCCGTCGGGGTTCAAGTCCTGTTCCCCGAGCATGTTGTTGAGCATGATTCCCGTATCAGGCACGATGGAACCGCAGCCCTCGCCGTTCGAGACGGTCATGCTGGCCACGTTTCCCTCACCGTCGATAGCGCACATCTGGGTGGTGCCGCGCAGAGCTTCAGCCCGGCCTGCAATCTCCTCTTGATAGACACGGAGGAAATCAGGGGAAAGCACGGAGTCGCTCAGAGCGCCGGCTTCCTGCTGTTGCGCAAGGACATCCACGCGGGCTTTGTTGGTGAGGGCCATTACGTCGGCCAGAAGAGTGAGGTACGCGGGTCTTGCGAGGGCGTGTCCCGATTGGAATGCCCTTTTCAGCAGTTCGAGCCCGAAGGCAATGAGAATCCCGCCCGAGGACGGCGGTGGATTGGTCATCAACCGGGCGCCGACGAATTCCACCTGGAGCGGATCCCGCTTGACGACGTCGTAGTGTTCGAGATCGTCCGGAGTGAGGTGCCCACCGCCCTGGCGGCAGTGGTCCACGATGGAGGCGGCAATTTCGCCGCGATAGAAGAGGTCTTCGCCTTCAACGGCAAGACGCTCGATCGTGTCAGCCAATTGGGGCTGGCAGAGGTTTTCTCCCTCTTCCGCGACTCCGTCCTCCGGACCGCCGTTGCCATAGATCTCGCGGGCCTCGGGGGTGGCCATGTAGATGGGATGGACGATGTTGAAGATGTAGGCCTGAATGGGGTTGATAACGACGCCGCGGCGGGCGATTTCGATGGCCGGCTCGACAATTCGAGCGAGCGGCATGGAACCGAGTTCACGGTGAATTCGAAACACTCCCTTGACCGTGCCCGGCGTGGCGATCGTTCCTTGCCCGATATGGAATTCCTGCTGGGCGGTTCCAAAATCGGCGAGGATGGGGCGGAAGTCGCACTGGGCGACAGGACGCTTGGTGCGGGGTGTATGGACAAAGAAGTCGTAGACGGCCGGGACGCCGCCATGCGGAAGGGCGGTGAGGAACCCTCCGCCGCCGAGCGATGCGAGGACAGGTTCTGCCACGCAGGCCGCAAAGTGGGCTGCGAGGATTGCGTCGAAGGCGTTGCCGCCTTCGCGGAGGATGATCTCGGCGGCCCGGGCGGTTTCTTCGTGCCCGGCTGCAACGATTCCTTGGATCATGAAGGGGCTCGATCGATAAGTAAGGGAACACTAATCTACGCTGATCTTCACTAATATGAACTCGAAGTGAAAACGAGTGACGGAGGGAGACAAGGCTGAGGAGCGAAGGCTGAAGGGCAGCAAGGCAAGGGCTTTGGGTGGATCGGAGTCGATCTCGCATCAGAACCTACAGCCTACAGTCTCCAGCCTTGACCCTGGTCCCCAGTCCGGATGGTATCACGATTGAGGGGGTTTGGCCATCGAGGTTGAGTCTTGTTGGGGGGGCGTCATAATGGGAGGCGAATCTCGCCAGCCACCACACTGTTGAACTCACGGAGCGTCGATCGATGAAGCCTCCCCTGCCCTTCTGCGTCGCCTTGGGAATTCTCGTGGTTTCTCTTCCTGCTGGGGCAACGGCGGCCGAGCCGGCTGCGGAGGCCGACTTCTACGTGTCACCGAGGGGCAACGACGGCTGGTCGGGCCGGCTTGCGAAGTCGCGCCCGGATAATTCCGACGGCCCCTTTGCCACGCTTGGGCGTGCTCGGGATGCGGTTCGGGCGGCGATGGCGGCCAAGCCGCGCAACTACCGGGTTTTGCTTCGAGGCGGCACGTACCGCCTTTCCGAAACGGTTGTGTTTTCCCTCGCCGATTCTTCCGGAGAACATCAGGTCTGCTACGAGGCTTTTCCAGGCGAGAAACCGGTTTTCAGCTCGGGAATTCCCGTTACGGGCTGGCAGAAACTCACGTCTCCACCGCCGGGCCTGCCCGAAGCGGCACGGGGGAAGGTCTGGGTCGCCGACGTGGCCGATCGCGGCACTTTCCGGACGTTATTCGACGGGATGAAGCAATTGCCTCGCGCACGGGGAACGGGATTTTCTCCGGTCAACGTGACGCCCCGCGGTTCGCAAGACTACAACACGGTGGAGTTTCCTGCCAAAGCCGTGACGAAATATGGGAACCTGGCCGACGTGGAACTTCGCATCGTTCCGTCCCATTTCTGGATCATGAACCTGCTGCCGGTGGAATCGATCGACGAAGGCACTTCGATCTTGCGAACCGCCTTTCCCGGGACGTATTCGCTCGGCAAGAACGGAATGAAGGATCAGGACAGCGCGTGGTTTGAAAACGCCATCGAGGTGCTGGACGAGCCGGGTGAGTGGGTCCTGGATCGGGACAAGGGCCGACTCTATCTCTGGCCGACGAGGAAAACGCCTGGGAATGGCGTGGTCGTTCCGTGTTTGACGGAACTGGTTCGGGTGGAAGGCGAGATTGACTACGAAGGCCCGAAAGACAAGCCGGTTCGGGGTATCGTCTTCAAGGGCCTGACGTTCATGCACGGGGATCGTTATCCGTGGCACGGCCGCACGGGCTGGGGACTCCAGCACGACTGGGAGTGTTTCGACAAGCCGACAGGCCTGTTGCGATTCCGCGGGACGGAGTGCTGCGGCGCGGAGGGCTGCGAGTTTCGCAGTTCGGGCCACACGGCGATCCGGCTCGACCTGCACTGCCGCGAGAACCGGATTGTGGGCAACCGGATCCATCATGTGGGCGGCGTGGGCGTCTTGCTGGCCGGGTACGGACCGGGCACCAAGAACGTGAACCGAAACAACACGGTGGCCAACAACCTGATCGATCACATTGGGCAGGAGTATTGGGGATCGGCGGGGATCTTTGCCTGGCAGAGCGGTGAGAATCGGATCGTCCACAATCATCTTCACCATCTCCCCTACACGGCGATCGTGGCAACAGGACGGATTTCGCGCACCCCGCCGGGCCCGGGAGAATGCTCCCGAACGATCCGTTGGAACGAAGTACCTCAGGAGTTTGCCAAGTGGCCCTGGAAGCAGCGCGAGCCCTATCTGCACAGCCGGAAGAATCTGATCGAACTGAACGAGATCCACAATGTGATGGAGCGGCTCGGGGACGGCAACTGCATCTATGTTTCCGGGGCGGGCGGTGGAAACGTGGTGCGCAGCAACTTCTGCCACGACTGCACCGGGCCCTACATGAACGCGGTGATTCGCTGCGACGACGACCAGCACGAAACGCTTCTGGAGGCCAATATCTGCTGCCGGACGGGCGGGTACGGCGAGGGTTTCATCAGCAAGGGCGACAACGATATCGTCAACAACGTGATTGCCGATCTTCGGCCGGTGCGGGCACATCGGGGCTACATCGTGTTTCCCTACGGCCAGATTACGGGGTCACGGATCGAGAAGAACATCGTTTACAGCCGGCACGCCGGGCAGTTGCTCTACTATCACAGCAAAGGTTCCAAGGGAGGCGCTCCTCCGCGGTTGAGCGATGCCCAACTCGACCGCAATCTCTACTTCTGCACGGAGGACGCCCATTGGGCGGACGGGCTTCTGAAAGAACAACGCGAAAAAGGAAATGAAGTTCACAGCCGCCAGGCGAACCCTGAATTCCGGGATGTGGACGGAAATGATTTTCGTTTCGGCGCTGATTCCCCCGCGGCGAAAATGGGGATTGAGCCGTTGAACGCCGGCCAAATGGGATTGGAACCCGAGTATCGACAGCGGTTTCTGGGACGGGTGATCCGCACCCGGATCGAACCTCCGGATCTGGTTCTGCGGAAGACGCTGACCGTGACCATCACCAGCAGTGAGCCTTCCGCCCGGATCTTCTATACGCTGGACGATTCCGAACCTACCGAGGGTTCAACGGCCTATCGCGGACCGTTTCCACTCGACCATCCGTGCACGCTCCGAGCGAAGTCGTTTGCGCCGGGGGCGAGCGACGTGGCCGGGGCCGAGGTGTCGTACGGCGCACCGCCAGCGCCGATTGTGGAGGACTTCGAGGCGATTCCCGTGGGGGCCCCGTCAGCCCTGGCGACGACGGCCGAGGATGGGCGGCTCAAGCAGTTCACGGCCCGGGTAACGGACGAGAACGCCAGCGAAGGCCGGCACAGTCTGCGTTTCTCGGACGGACCGGGACAGAAGGCGTCTTACACGCCACACGTCTACTATCGGCGAACCTACGACGAGGGCGAGGTGGTTGGGCGATTCGACGTGCTTGTCGACCCCGCGTCGGTACTTTCCTATCAGTGGCGTCAATACGACAACGGCTACGTGACAGGGCCGGAATTGCTGATCGATCGTGGCGGGCAGGTGAGCAGCGGAGGGAAGACGATCGCCTCGATCCCGGTCGGGCAATGGGTGCGTTTCGAGATTCGCTGCCCTGTGGGGAAGGAGAGCGACGGTCGATTCGACCTGCGAATCTGGGAGTCCAAGAACAGGGACGCCAAGGCCTTCCTGGGGTTGCCGCACAACGCGAATTTCACACGCCTGGATTGGGTGGGCTTTGTCTGCCGGGCGCAGAACGAGGCGGTTTGCCTGGTCGACGAGGTTGAGGTCCGCGCGAAATAGAACACGCTCATGGACGATCGCGGCTCACGAGCCGACGACAGGGTTGGCGAGCGTGCCGATTCCCTCAATTTCGACCTCAACAGTGTCCCCCGGAAGGAGGAAAACGGCCGGATTGCGAGCCATCCCCACCCCTGGCGGGGTACCGGTAAAGATAAGGTCCCCTGGTTTGAGGGTGGCGACGGTCGAAATGTAGGCGATCAGTTCCGGGACCGGGAAGATGAGTTGGTCAGTGCAGGAGTCCTGCATGGTCTCGCCGTTCAAGCGGCAGCGAATGGCGAGCTTTCCTGGATCGGGGATTTCATCAGCCGTTACGAGTACGGGTCCGGTGGGGCCGAAGCTGTCGAAAGACTTGCCGAGGAACCATTGGCCTCCCGGTTTTCCTTTTTGCCAATCACGTGCGGAAACATCGTTTCCGCAGGTGTAGCCCGCCACGTGTTGGAGGGCATCTTCCTTGGGGATGGCCTTTCCACCCTTTCCGATGACGACGACGAGTTCAGCCTCGTAGTCGACTTCGGTGCTTGCCGTGGGCAGTACGATCTGGTCACCGTCTCCCCGGAGGGTGGTGGGTAATTTGTTGAAGACGACAGGCTCGGGCGGCGGGGCCATACCGCTTTCGGCCGCGTGGTCCGCGTAGTTGACGCCGATGCAGATCACCTTCTCTGGATGGGTGACGGGAGGAAGGCACTTGACCTGTTCCCACGACAAAGTGGCGGGGGCATCGGCCAGAGCTCGCACCCGGTCAAGACCCTCCGGTCCCAGTTCAAGGAGGGCCTTCATGCAATGGGGAAGCGAGGGATCAGTCTGGGAAAGATCGACGACCCGATCACCGCGCAGCAAGCCAAGGCGTGGCTGATTGTCATGGAGGAACGACAGAAGTTTCATGATAGGGCCTCGCTTGCATAGCTACGGTGGGGAGCCGGCGATTGCCGGATAGCTTCAGTGAGAGGGCAGCTTAAACCATGACCGTTGTTGGGGCAAGCCGGTGTTCCAGGAGGTGGCCGGTGGCGTGCAAGGAATGGGGGGTGGGCGTTGCCGGAATTCAACAACGTGGACAGAAGGCAACGTCGACAGCCTACGAGGAGGACACCAACGGGGGAGGTGCGCCCCGCGGTTGGAATGTTCCGCAAGAGCGTTGCACGCCGTTCGAACGGTTCCGGTGATGCGAATCGGCATGAAGTTGGGGACCCCGAAACGTTCCAGGGGAACTGTGGTTTGACCCCCCGCAAGACGCATACTAGGTTTCAGTAGTCGATGTACTTCGCATTTACCAAGACGGCAGGGAGCAGGAGCACCCAGGAGCGATGAGAAACTCGGAGCGGACAGACGCCGTGTTTGCTACCGCTGACGAGGGCTCTTGTGGTGAGCGGTCCTGGGCTATGCGAGGCGCCAACGATCGACGTGAACCTGGCGTGCCAGAGGTTTTTCCCTGGAACCGCCAGGTCCCTGCGGACGGGACACCAAGTTCGTCCGCCTCCTGCCATGAAGGCCACCGGTGCACGACGCGTCGGCAAACCGGGAATTGACACCAATGACAGACAGTTCGGACTCCCAATTGGCCCCCTTTTCTGCGTTTCCATCCGATCCCCATGACCTTGCTGCTCTAGCCGCCCAGACTTCCGCCCCGGCGATCTCGATCCTGCCCGAAGTGTCTTCCGAGCTGGAAGAAATCACCGGGACGGACGCCGCCAAGATCCAGCGTTTGACCCAGGCACGCCTCGGTGTGGCAAGCAGTCTGTATGTGGCGTTACGCTGCAAATCGGTTCAGTCGGCATCGCACGGATTGCGGGTTTCGCTTCTCGCTTCCGGCTGGGCCACCAGCCTGAGGTTGCCGGAAGGCCTGCGCGAGGCCATTGAGGTCGCGGCCCTGCTTCACGATGTGGGGATGATCGGCCTGCCCGACGAGATTCTCCGCAAGCCTGGACCGCTGGATTCGGATGAGATCCGGATGGTGGACGAGGCACGGAAGATGAGCGTGGAGATTCTGCGCAACGCCTGCGCTGAGCCACGCGTTCTGGAGATCGTGGAGTACATCCCCGCGTGGTACGACGGTTCCCGTCCCGGCTACTCGCTGCGAGGAGACGATTTGCCCCTCGGAGCTAGGATGATCGCAATTGCGGAAGCCTTCGACGCCATGACGACGGACCAGGTTTATCGTCCGGCCATGTCGCTGGAGCGAGCCGGCTTCGAGTTGTTCGCCGGAGCAGGCATTCAATTCGACCCCAAGCTTGTCAACGGATTCGTCGAGTTTCAGTCCGCCAACCTGGACCGGGTTCACGACGAGGTTGCCGGGCGTTGGCTGCACACCTTGGCGCCGGAAATCTCCAATTCTTACTGGGCGTTGACGGATAGTTCGGCCCAGACGAAGAACCGCCACGATCAGCGATTCTTTGAAGATCGTCTTCTCGACAACATGCACGACGCGGTGATTTTTGTTGACGCGGCCATGCGCGTCATGCGTTGGAATCACGGCGCGGAACGCATGACGGGCATCGCGGGAACGAGCATTTGCGATCGGCGATGGACCCCGACGCTCCTGAAGATACGCGGTGAGAAAGGAACACCCATTTCGGAGGATGACTGCCCGGTCGTCAATGCGATTTCGTCCGGCGTTCAATCGCTGCGTCGCTTGAGCATCGGGGGCCGGAGCGGCGATCGCGTGGCGGTTGACACGCACGCGATTCCGGTGATCGATCCCGACGGCGCTGTTCTCGGGGCGGTCCTCGTCCTTCACGACGCCTCGTCAGAAACCTCCCTGGAAGAACGTTGCCAAAGCCTGCACACGAAAGCCACACGCGACCCGCTCACGCAAGTGGCCAACCGCGCCGAATTCGACCGGGTCTTCGAACTGTTCATCAGCACCCATCGGCAGCAGCGAGTCCCGTGCAGCCTGATGATTTGCGACCTCGACAAGTTCAAACGCATCAACGACACATACGGACACCAGGCAGGCGACGAGGCCATCAAGACGCTGGCCACCCTCCTGAAGTCGTCGTGTCGCCCGGGCGACCTGGTTGCCCGCTACGGAGGCGAGGAATTCGTCATGTTGTGCGCCGACTGCGACAACGCGGCCGCGGCACGGCGGGCGGACGAACTGCGAAAACGCCTCGAACAAACTCCCCAGGCGGCCCTGGGAGGCCGAAATATCACGGCCAGCTTCGGGGTGACGGAAATCCAGCCCGGCGACACGTCGGAAACCATGCTCCGGCGAGCGGACCGCGGACTGTTGATCGCCAAGGAAAAGGGACGCAATACGGTCGTCCAACTTGGGGCCGGAGCAAGCGATTCGCACGACGCCCCCGTGGTTTGGGGACGAGCCGTTCCCGGAAGCGACTACTGCTTCTCGACGGAACTCTTCACGCCCATGCCGCTCTCCGTGTTGCGAGAAAAGCTCGTTGGCTTCGTGGCGGACCATCAAGCGAAGGTCCTCAAACAAGCTGACGACGAGATGGTGATGCGTTTGGAGAACCGCAGCCCGCTTCGGCGACGCGGCGATCGGAACGTGTCGTTTGAGGTGGCCCTCGCGTTGGGACGCCGCGAACCGGTAAACTCTGGCGCCGATCCCCAGCCCAAGCAGGGAATATCTCACTCCTGCGTCACCGTCACCATTCGCCCACGACGGCTTCGAGATCGCCGTCGCGAGGGGATCGAGAACGCGGCCCGCGACGTGATTGCGAGCCTGCGATCCTATCTGGGGGCCATCGAGCGAAACGAACCCTACGCGACTGGACTTCCCGTTCCGGAAACCTGCAATCGCCCGTGGTGGCGATTCTGGCAGGGACGGATTGTCGCGGGTAGCCGGCCACAACGTTGTCGGCGGTCGCGGTTCCACGAAACGGCGAAGCGGTTTCTGCCGGTATTGGCGATTGCCCATTTCTTGAGGGCCCTCTTGGTCTGTCCGCGCAAGCGCCGAACCGGCGCTGGAGAGAGCGAAATCCGCCTTTTCACGGCATGCGAGAGCTTGGGGTGACCTATGTTTTCCTACGGACCAGAGTTTGGGCCAATCATCCACCGTGAGGCGGGCCGCCGACGGCCTTTGCCGTTCTTGAGAGATTTCCGTCATGGGACGTATTGGAGCATCGCTGTCGGGAATTGAACGCAGACTGCTCAACCAGGTGAAGCGAAGCAATGCTGCGGCGACGATGAACAATCTGCGCATGGCCGCCGGACAACGGATTCTCTCGGCCGGCGACGACGTCTCCGCTTTCACCGCCCTGAGCAGTTTTCAGACCCGTCTTTCAACCGTGACGTCGACCATGTCGAATGTCACCTCGGCCAACAGCCTGGTTTCCCAAACCCAGAGCGTCGTGGAGCAGATCCGCGAGCAACTCCAGCTCATCCAGGAAGAGCTGGAGAAAGACGAAGACCAATCGCTCGACGCTTCCGAGCGGGCTGCCAGCCAGGCTGTCATCGACACCGCGATTGCCGAAATCGACTCCCTGGCCGCAACAAGCATCGATGGACGCAGGATGCTCGACGGCTCGGCTTCGTACCGTGTGCAGGGGCGAAACTCCAGCCAGGTTTCGCAACTGACCGTCTACTCCAAGGGCTCGTTCGGTCCGGCCGTGGTGGGAACTCAGGCCGAACTGACATATAGCGGCACGGACCGTTTCGTTTCCGAGGACGCGACTCTCCAAATCACGGGCAATCAAGGCACCACGATCATTGCCACCACGACCGACGACACCCTGGAGGACCTGGCGGCAAAGCTCAACGATCGAACCAACACGACGGGGGTGACGGCCAGCGTCGACGGGAACACCCTGACCTTTGCGAGTTCCGAAATCGGCGCCGACCAGTCAATCGCCGTGGAGGCGACGGCAGGGACGTTTGACGTGAGCGGCGGCAACGGCGACGGGACCGCGGACGGGGTCGATACGGCCTACGGAAGCGAGCCGGCCATTGCGGGACGAGTCGTTGAGGCGGCCACGCGAGCCGAACTGGTCTACACAGGGGCAGGAGGAACGGTCGAAGTCGGGGACGGAGGAAACCTGACCATTTCCGGGCTGGATGGCTCCGCCGTGATTGCCGTCAGCGACGGGGAAGCCTTGACCGACGTGGCCGAGAAGATCAACAACGCGAGTCACCAGACGGGCGTGGTGGCCGAAGTCGACGGGAATACACTGACCTTTTCCAGCGTCGCCTACGGATCGGATGCGACAGTGAGCGTTTCCGCCGACTCAGCCTTCTCGGTCACCGGCGGGTACGACGACGGAGAGGCGTTCGGCACCGACATGATTGCCGAGATCGGCGGGATCCGTTACGCCCCGGCCGAATCGGCTGAACTGCGGCACCGGGAAACGACCGGCTTGATCACCGACGACGCGACCGTCACGGTGACCGGGCAATTGGGCAGCGCCAGCATCGGGATCACGACCGGGCAGACTCTGGCGGAGGTAGCGGCGGCGATCAATGCCGAGCAGGACTCGACCGGCGTCGTGGCCCGAGTCGACGGCGTCGATCTGGTCCTGGAGAGCCGCACGGCCGGGGACGACAGCCAGGTGGCGTTGGACGTGACGGCAGGCAGCTTCGACACGGTGGAGGATTACGAGGCGGCCACGGCAGCCGAGTTGATCTATACCGGCACCAACGGCCAACTGGTGGGCGATGTCACTTTCGACCTGACGGGAACCGGAACGCAGAACTACTCATTCACCGATGGCGACAGCCTGGCGCTGATCCGCGACACCATCAACCTCGACAGTGGCTCCACGGGGGTTCAGGCGGTTGTGGACGGCGATCAATTGATCCTGCGCTCGACGACGACGGGATCGAGTGCGTCCCTCGCCGTGACGAACGTGACCGGATCCTTCGATGTGACCGGGGGCAACGGGGACGGGACAGCCGAGGGAACGAACGCGACCGCCTCGGCCACAGGCGTCGACGCCGCCACGCCCGGCGCCGTGCTGCGAGGAAATGAGCTGACCGTCAACCGCAACGGTACCCATTTTCAAATCGAATTCGCCGAAGGGTTTTCGGGCCAATTCAACACGATGACGATAGGCAGTGGCGGCTTGAGTTTTGCCTTGTCGACAGACTTGCACTACACAAGCAACCTCTCCATACCGAGCCTGGAATCCACTCAATTGGGCAGCACCAGCGGGCGGCTCAGCGACCTGCTTTCAGGGGGAGACGCAGCAGGCCTGGGAAACAATACGTCGCAGGCACTTCGGATCGTTGAGGAGGCCCTGGGGCAGGTTGATATCGCTGCAGGAATCGTCGACGGGTTCTACAATTCGTCGGTTTCGGCCTCGAATTCGCTGCTGAACGATCTTCAATCGGACCTGGAGGATGCGATTGCGGCGACGGACGGTTACAACGAGGACGAAGAGAACATTTTGCTTGCGAAAAACGAGGCATTGGCCTCAAACGCCCTCGCTGGATTGGCAATCATGAATCAGCAGCGTGAGGCCATCATCGATATGATCAAACAGGCGGCCGGATTGAGCACGTAACCCCCCCAATGGTGTTCCTGACGGTCGAATCGCGGTTTTGGGGGCGAGATTGCTCCGTCCAGGGCCCCTGATCGGTTGACAGGGCCGCGAAGCCTTTCTAAACTTGCTGGTTTGCGTGGTGGCGAAGTATCGCCGGCATGAGGGGCGGCTTCGGCCGATCTTTGCTAGTTGACGTCGCCTGGAGGGAGTTTCGTATCCACTTCTTTTTTCCAGGTCGAGTCTCCCCCACCATTCGATTGGGGCCGGTGTGGACCGGCCCTGGTCAACACGCCGAAGCTTTTTTCCAGACGAGTACAGAACAATGGCAGTTCCCAAACGCAAGCACTCCAATTCCCGAACGGGAACGCGTCGGGCTCACGACGGCAAGAAGGCGCCTCAGCTAAACTACTGCCCCGAGTGCAGCACGGCAGTGCCGTCCCACACGGTGTGCCCCAACTGCGGACACTACATGGGCCGCAAAGTTGTCGAAACAGAGTCCTAGGGCGGCTCAGCCCCGCAACCCAACGTTCACCAACATGCGCGCACCGCGCGCAGAACCCCCAAACCAAGACTCTCAGATTCCTTTTGCGTCCGTTGAACCCGTGGGGCCGCTTGGCTTCCCGTGGGGTCCCGGCGAGATGGTCAAGTCCTACCGGTTTTGAATGGGCCGGTCCCCCCGAGACAGCAGGATCACAGGCGGTTTGTAGTCGCCTGTTCGTTGCCGGTTGTCTGTGAGAAGAACCCCTGTTGTTCGAGGTTGGCAAGTCGTGAGTCGAATCGCATTCCTTTTCCCGGGCCAGGGGGCTCAAACCGTCGGCATGGGCAAGCGGCTCTACGAGTCGGTGCCCGCGGCGCGGCAACTCTACGACCGGGCGGGAGAGGTTCTCGGATACGACTTGGCAAAACTCTGCTTTGAAGGCCCCGCCGAGCAATTGGATTCGACGATCTGTAGCCAGCCCGCGCTGTTCGTGACCAGCCTGGCGGCCCTGGAGTCGCTCCGCAGCGAATCTCCCGACGTGGTCCTGGCATGCGAAGCCGCCGCTGGCTTGAGCCTGGGCGAGTACACGGCGATGGTGTTCGCGGGAGCCCTCGACTTCGAATCGGGGTTGACACTGGTTCAGAAGCGGGGGGCGGCGATGCAGGATGCGGCAGACGCCACGCCCAGCGGAATGGTGAGCATTCTGGGACTGGAGCGTGCGGAGGTCGAGACCCTCTGCGAGAAGGCTCGCGGCGACGACATCCTGGAAATCGCCAACCTTCTCTGCCCAGGCAATATCGCCATTTCCGGAAGTAACGCCGCCTGCCTGCGAGCGGCCGAGATGGCCCAGGACGCCGGAGCCATGAAGGCTGTTCCGCTGGCGGTCGCCGGCGCGTTTCACACACAAATCATGCGACCGGCAGACGAGCGACTTGCAGAGGCACTGGAGGGAGTCGCTATGCAGCGGCCCAATATCCCGGTGGTTTCCAATGTGGACGCGAAGCCGCACGAGGACCCTGACGAAATTCGCCGCTTGCTGATCCAGCAAGTGTTGCAGCCAGTCATGTGGGAGGATTCCATGCGGTATCTTCTCAATGAAGGGCACGACCAGTTCTACGAGATCGGTCCAGGCCGGGTGCTTCGCGGCCTGCTGCGACGGATCGATCGCAAGATTCCATGCCAGACGACGGAAGTATAGCCATCATGAGTGAGAATACCGAACGCCGCCTCAGCGTCGACCTGGCCGATCAAATTGCGATCGTCACCGGCGCCGCCCGGGGCCTCGGCCAGGTAATCGCCCGAGATCTCGCCGCCAGCGGTGCAACGGTGGCGTGTATCGACGTGAACGAGGAACTGCTCGCCGAGACGGTCGAATCGATCCAGCAGGCAGGCGGAAAGGCCGCTGCCTTCGCCTGCGATGTAACGGACGGCGACCGAGTGACGGCAGTGGTCAAGGAGGTGGTCAGCCAGTTTGGTCGCCTCGACATTCTGATTAACAACGCCGGGGTGACCCGGGATAACCTTGTGATGCGAATGAAAGACGAGGAGTGGGACCTGGTGCTGGGGATCAATCTCCGGGGCACGTTCCTGTTCACTCGGGCCGCCGCCAAGCCGATGTCAAAGGGCAAGCGAGGCCGGATCATCAACATTGCAAGCGTATCAGGAATGATGGGCAACCCGGGCCAGGTGAATTACTCGGCCTCGAAGGCGGGGGTGATTGGTTTGACCCGAACCGTCTCCAAAGAGTTGTCGAAACGAAACATTACCGTGAATGCCGTGGCCCCAGGCTTCATTGCTACAGACATGGCGGCCAAACTCGGGGACGAGCTTCTCGAGCAGATCAAATCGGAGACGCCCCTCGGCAGATTAGGTGTTCCCCAGGACGTGGCGGATGCCGTTCTCTTTCTCGCCAGCGAAGCGGCCAGTTTCATTACAGGTCACGTGCTGGTTGTCGATGGGGGACTGACAGTCTAATTTGCGCAATCTTCCTAGATTGCGGCCCCTTGATATGGACAGCAGTGCCAAAAGTCGCTATATCTTGTGGGGCTAGTCGGAAGTCGAGACAGGATCTCATTGGCACTTGAGATGTTGCTAATTTCGCACTATTGGTTTTTGGACAGATTTGGTGTTTGTGCGACGTGACCCGTCGCCTTTTCAAGAGCAAGCCAGGAGGACCGTACCGGTGGCCTCAGTTGAAGAACGAGTGATTGAAATTGTCACAGAGCAGTTGGGTGTCGACAAAGGGCAGGTGAAGCGCGAAACGCATTTCGTGAACGACCTGGGAGCCGACTCCCTGGACACTGTCGAGCTGGTCATGGAACTCGAAGAAGAATTCGATATCAATATTCCGGACGACGCGGCCGAGAAGATCCAGACCGTCGGTCAGGCGATCGAGCATATCCAAGAGGCTGTTGACGCCGGCGAATGACGTCGGCTCAATCTGCGATTCCCTCCGTGCCGCGACGCCGACGGTGGCGAGCGGCACGGTGAGTTCTTCGCTATTGTGTAGCGATCTCCCCCCCTTCTTTCCACGATCTGCATTCGGTTATCCATGAAACGTCGCGTCGTCATAACGGGCCTGGGTGTCGTCACGCCGCTGAGCAACCAGATTGAGGATCTCTGGACCCGCATCTGCAACGGCGAAAGCGGAATTCGCATCGTCGAGGGCTTTGATTTCTCGAAGTTTCGCTCCCAAATCGGTGGCGAGGTGTGCAATTGGACGTGCGACGGTTACCTGCCCGCGAAGGACGCAAAGCGACTCGATCGTTTCGCTCAATTCGCGGTCGTTGCGGCCAAAGACGCAGTGGTTCATTCGGGGATCGATTTCTCCCAAGAGGACCCCTACCGCTGCGGGGCCATTATCGGATCAGGCGTGGGAGGACTTCGCGAGATCGAGGTCCAGCATCAACGCTTGCTGCAGAAAGGGCCAGACAAGGTCTCGGCGTTCACGATCCCCAAGATGATGCTCAACGCGGCGAGTGGACACGTGTCGATCCAATTCGGGCTTCGCGGCCCGAATGCGGGAGTGGCCACCGCCTGTGCCAGCGCTTCGAGCGCGATGGCCGACGCCTGCAAGGCCATTCAGTGCGACGAAGCCGAGGTCGTGATCACGGGCGGCAGCGAAGCCGCGGTGACGCCAATCGGAATGAGTGCATTCTGTGCCCTCCGCGCCCTTTCTGAACGCAACGACGACCCCGCGCATGCAAGTCGCCCCTTCGATCGGGATCGCGACGGGTTCGTGCTGAGCGAGGGGGCAGGGATCCTCGTGTTCGAGGAACTGGAACATGCCAAGGCACGAAATGCAACGATCCTGGCTGAGGTACTGGGATGCGGCGTGAGCGCCGATGGCGGGCACATTACGCAACCCGACCCGCATGGCGTGGGAGCAGCCAAGGCGATGAGCCTCGCTTTGCAGGATGCCGGTTTGAACACGGACCAGATTCAGTACATCAACGCTCACGGCACGAGCACCCCGCTGGGTGACAGGGCAGAAACGCAGGCCGTCAAGTCCGTCTTCGGAGAAGACGCGAAGCAAGTGAGCGTGTCCAGCACCAAAAGCCAACTGGGGCACACCCTCGGCGCAAGTGGCGGTATTGAGTTGGTGCTGTCAGTGCTGGCACTCTGTCGCAATGTTTGCCCACCGACAAGCAATTACGACACGCCCGACCCCGAATGTGATCTCGACTACACACCGAACACGCCGCGCGAGCGCGAGATCAATGCGATTATGTCGAACAGCTTCGGATTCGGAGGCCACAACGTGTCACTGGTGGCCGGGACCCTCCGCAACGACTGAGGCTGATTGCATCGCTATTGCCTTCTAAGGCGATCCTGCCTATATTACCGCCTTGTTCCGGTCGTCGATGCGCGCCGACAGCGAATTCCCGCTGCTGCCAGAGCCATCCCGTCCGTCCCAGCAAGAGATGGGCGGTGCATCCGATCGGGAACTCAATTCCCGCAGAACTTCGGCATGGAGGCTGAAGCATGATGTCGACCCTTCGCTGGACCATTTTGGTTACGCTAGCGGCCCTGTTCTTGGCGTCCCCCTCGTTCGGCCAAGCCAACCGCCAGGCCGCATGGCAATCCGCCGCAGCGGCTTCCCCGGCAAGCATAATCGACCCCTCCCGTGCGGCCCCGGAAGGGACCCCTGCTCCGAGTGGCCCGGATGCGAACCGTCCCTCACGAAAGGTCCGGACTACCTCCGGCCAAGGGGCACTGCCAAATGACCACGGACAGCTTTGGCGGGAGTATGACATCAGCCCTTACACGCTCCAGGTGGCCACGACGAATCGTCCGGAGCAGGCCGTCGTCGACTGGATCCTCCAGGAAACCGGATACGAAGCGTGGCACACGGAACCCCTGGCAATTCTTAGCGCGAATCGCCGCACGTTGTACGTGTATCACACGCCGGAAATGCAGCAAGTGGTCGCAGATGTTGTGGATCGCTTTGTGAGCAACGACGTAGATGCATGCGACTTCTCGCTCCGAGTGATTACGGTAGCAAAACCGAATTGGCGAGCTCGTGCCCAGCAGTACCTGGAAGCAGTCCCTGTACAGACACCTGGAGTCCAAGCATGGACCCTCCAGCGGGAGGCCGCCGTCAACTTGATTGCCGAGTTGGCCCGGCGGATGGATTATCGAGAGCATAGCTCTTCTCAGCAGATGGTGGGCAACGGCCAATCTACCGTGGTCTCGTCCATGCGAACTAAATCCTACGTTCGGGATGTTCGCATGACGGGCGCTGTCTGGCCGGGATACCAGAAGGAAACGGCCCTGGTAGACGACGGATTCTCCCTGGAATTCAGTCCCTTGCTGTCGACAGACAGGACGTCGATCGATGCGATCGTCAAATGCCAGATCGATCAACTCGAGAAGATGGTCCCCGTGATGGTCGACGTTCCGACAACCGTGACGCCCCGGCAGCGAGCTCAAATTGAGGTGCCCCAGATGGGCCACTTTCAGCTTCACGAGCGATTCCGTTGGCCCGAAGACAAAGTATTGCTGATCGAGATGGGAATGGTCCCCCTTCCCGAGGCCTCCAAGAGCAAGTCGCTGGTGCCGGGGCTGCCGATTCCCGGGGTCGGGGGCGGGGAAGATCGGGGAGATCTGCTTGTCTTCATCGAAGCAAAACGACCTGCACCCGCCGTCACCCCTGTGGCAAATCGAACGACACAGTCCTATTAAACGGCCGATTCGAGTTTCGGGCTTGCTATCCAGAGTGCGGCAGAATCGCAAGCGCCCCCGGGGGGCCACGCCGTCTCGACGACCATCCGCGGGCCAGGTAAAATGAGGCGTTTAGCGAGTTACGGATGGCTCCGTGCCGCACCTGCCCTTCCTTGTCAAAGGGCCGGGCGCGCGACTGCGGGCTAGACCGAGACCCGGCTTTCCCTTTCCACTCCGTTCCTGGCACATTTTTCGTCGCCCTCCAAAATCCAGGCAAACTCATGACGGAAGAACTTCGGCAGGTTGTGATCACCGGAATGGGGCTTGTGAGTCCCGTGGGAAACTCGCTGGAAGAATTCTGGGAGTCGCTGTCCCTGGGGCGTAGTGGCGTGGGGCCACTAACAACCGTTCCCGGCGATGCCTTTCCGCTGTCGTTTGCGGCGGAGGCGAGAGGATTTCAAGGCAGGATTGATGACTTCGGCCCCTTGGGCAAAGAACAGAAAAAGGCCATCCGAAAGGGCCTCAAGGTTATGTGCCGAGAGTGCCAGATGGGAGTGGCTGTTGCCCAGAAGGCGATGGCCCATGCCGGGCTGACTCCGGGCACATTCGAGCCAGAACGGACAGGAGTCGCCTTCGGCAGCGACTACATGCTGACGCTCGCCGAGGAGTTCACGGAAGGGGTGCTTCACTGCTTGAGTGAAGAGGGCGAGTTTGATTTCCGGCGATGGCCCCAGGACGGCATGCCCAAAATGTCGCCGTTGTGGCTCCTGAAGTATCTTCCGAATATGCCGGCCAGCCACGTGGCAATCTACAATGATCTTCGCGGCCCCAATAATTCGCTGACGCTTCGCGAGGCCGTTCCCAACGTGGCGGTGGGTGAGGCCTATCAGGCGATCGCTCGGGGGCGTGCTGACGTCATGATCGCCGGAGCGACAGGAACCCGCCTCCACCCGATGAAGATGATCCATACAGTGCAGAACGAGGAGCTTGCGGACAGCAACAGCGTTCCGGAGAGTGCAAGCCGCCCCTTCGATCGTGACCGAACGGGCATGGTACTGGGAGAAGGTGCGGGAGCCGTGGTCCTGGAAGAAAAAAGCCAGGCTGAGCGGCGCGGGGCGGAGATATACGCCGAGGTCCTGGGGACCGCCTGTTCGGCCTCGGTTGGGCCGGGGTTGGTTGCCCGGCGCGGCGAGGCCCTGGCTACCGTGTTGGCGTCTGCGTTGAAGGCCACGGGGCTGGCCCCGAATTCGCTCGGTCACATCCAGGCTCACGGCCTAAGCACCCGAAGCTGCGACACGGAGGAGGCACAGGCTATTGGTGGGGTATTAGGCGAGGCTGTTGAGAAAGTCCCCGTCACCGCAGGGAAGAGCTACTTCGGAAATCTCGGGGCGGGTAGCGGTATGGTTGAGCTGATTGCAGGGGTCTTGACGCTCCGGCACGGTCGGCTCTACCCGGTCCTGAATTATGGAACTCCCGACCCGACGTGTCCGGTACAGGTGGCAACAGACGACCAAGCGGAGCCAGGCAGTTCGTTTGCGAACCTGAGCGTAACCCCTCAAGGGCAGGCCAGTGCGGCCATTCTTCGGGCATTCTAAGACACAGGTTCTTGTCTTCAGTGCCTGACACACATGGCGCGAAGCCTCGGACACCGGGCCGGTTTGTTGCCAGGGGGGTTCCCCAGCGGGCTGGCAGGGTGGTCCCCACCCGCGCAGGGTGCGCTCACTTGACACCCCCGGTTCTGCCCGTTATGTTTACCAGATTACGTAGCTCGCTGCAAAGCGGCATGCGCTCAGGGTTTGTTTGCGCTTTAGACGCGCATATCCCCTAAGTGCTTGCCGCAAAACATTTTATGGGAAGCAGCCGGAGTTGACAGCGAGCTCTTGAACGATCGGACTCGTTAGAACTGCATGGGCCCCTTCCACCAATGGGAGGGAGAATTGAACCTCAATGAACCCCAGCGAAGTGCTGCGGATCGTTGACGCGATCCACCGCGACAAAAACATCGATAAAGAGATCGTTTTCGAGGGAATCGAAGCGGCCTTGGTTTCTGCGGCGAAGAAGCACTTCGGCGAGGATCAAGATATCGTCGTGCAGATCAACCGCGAAGACGGTTCGATCGCTGGAATGCACAACGGCGTTCCCATGGATCCCACGGACATTGCCGAGCGGATTGGCGCCCAAACCGCCAAGCAGGTGATGATCCAGAAGATCCGCGAGGCCGAACGCGATGCTCTGTTCGATGAATACGACGAGTTGCGCGATCAACTCGTGACGGGAGTGATTCAACGCTACGATGGCGGGACGGCCACGGTGTCGCTCGGCAACGTGGAGGCGATCCTGCCAAGGAGCGAACAGATTCCCGGCGAGACCCACCACAACAACGAGCGGGTCCGCTGCACAGTGTACGAGGTTCGCAAGCAGGGCTCACGCGTCAAGATTATCCTCAGCCGAATTCGACCTTCCCTGGTGGAAAGGTTGTTTGAGCAGGAAATTCCGGAAATCGGAGACGGGGTGATCGAGGTCAAAGCGAAGGCTCGCGAGCCCGGTTACCGAACGAAAATTGCCGTCAACAGCACGGACCAGCGGGTCGATTGTGTCGGGGCCTGTGTCGGGGTGCGTGGAAATCGCATTAAGAATATCGTCGACGAGTTGTCCGGCGAGCGAATCGATATCGTTCGCTGGAGCGAGGACATGCAGGTGTTGATTCCCAACGCCTTGCAGCCGGCCGAGGTGGAGGAAGTGATCCTGTGCCAAATGCTCGGTCGGGCGATCGTTCTGGTTCGTGAGGACCAGCTTTCCCTGGCAATCGGTCGGCGGGGACAGAACGTTCGCCTGGCAAGCAAGCTTTGCGGCTGGGATATTGAGATCATGACTCGGGACGAGTTGGAGGAACAGCTTGAAGGAGCCCTGATGGGCTTCACAGAAGTGGACGGCGTGGACGAGGAACTCGCGGATCGGCTGGTAGGAGAAGGATTCCTTACCTACGACGATCTTTCGATCATCGAGCCGGAAGACTTGATGGAGATGGGCGAGCTGTCTCGAGAACAGGTCGATCACATTGTGGAGCAGGCGGAGGAACGAGCAGAACAGGCGGAGAAGGAGGCCGAGGCTGCCCGACGACGTCAGCGAGAGCAGGATCGGAAACAAGCGGTCCAGGAAAAGGCAAGTCCCACGACAAGCAAGGAAGCGTCGGGACAGGAGGAGGTCGTGGAACCGTCGGAGACACCAGCAGAGGAAGCCGAGGCGGATCTGTCCTCGGGGGACTTGGCTGAAGAGCCATGAGCCGGCCATTCTCCAACGTTCAACAGCGATGGGGACGCCAGGCGGAGCCTCCAATCGTTTTGCGATTGCCAGAGGGAGAGACGACGTATGCGGCATTGATTCATTTCTGTCACACCACGGTTGGCGCCGAGTGTTATCGGCAGAGGAAAGAGAGAGTACGAGTTGGCTATTCGCATCTACCAATTAGCGAAACAGCTGAAGATCGACAACAAAGCCCTGGTCGAGACCTGCAAGAAGTTGGGAATCGAGGGCAAGGGGTCGGCCCTTGCCAGTTTGTCGGACGAGCAGGTTGCGGCGATCAAGGAGCACATGAGTGGCGGCAGGAAGCCTGCGGCGCCCGCGCCGGAGCCAGTGGCCGCGCCGACGCGAGAAGAGAAGCCGATGGGACGTGTGCGAACACTTGCCCCAACTCCGCGTCACGTGCCGGAAGCCCCTCCCGAGACGCCTCCCGAAACTCCACCGGAGTCGGTGCCTGCGCCGGTCGCTGAGCCCGTTGCTGAAGCACCTTCTGCTCCAACGGTTACCCCCACAACGCCCCAAGTTCCCGAGGGGCCTCCGGTTGTTACCCCAACGCCTCCTGCGCGCCCCACCGGGGCCGTGCGACGCGAAGACTACATTGGACCGGGCGGAACGGCGGACAAGAAGATTCCCGTTCTGGGGGGTAAGCCACCGGCATCGAGTCCCAAGAAGCCGTCGGATTCGAGCGATCGAGGCTCTTCTCCGCCTGACCGGAGTGGCCCGTCGATCAAACTGGCTCCCATGCCAGTTGCCAAGGAACCGCCTCGCAAGAAGAAGGAAGAACCACGCGCTCAGAAACCGGACTTGAAACTACCGCCCGGCGCCATCAAGGCGGGCAAGGCGGGCTCCAAGCCGTTGTCCGACCACCTTCGCAAACATGAGAAGAAGCATAAGGCCGGCAAGGCGGCGGACGCCGATGCGCCCGACAGGTCTGCCGCAACGACGGGAGAAGGCGGTCGGGACCGAGGAAAGAAGGGAAAACGCGGGGCGGCGCCGAACGGAGACGATTCCGCAGGGACCCTGGGCGGTCGAGAGCAACGCCAACTCAAGCGGAAACGGGCCGCTGCCGGTCGCCGGCGACGAGACGACGACGACTCCACCGGACCTCGGCACTATCGGCGACTTCGACGTACAGGCACCGCCAATACCGCGGCTCCACGAAAGCACAATGTCGTGATCACTCTCCCCTGTACCGTGAAGAGTTTTGCCGAGAACCTTGGGCTCCCCGTGGCCGCCGTTCAAGGCAAGCTGTTCGAGCTGAATATCATGCTCACGATTACGGCTAGTCTCGACATCGATACGGCCGCCCTGCTCGCCGAGGCGTTTGACGTCGAAGTCGACTTCCGGAAGGAGATGTCCGCCGAGGAAAAACTGCAACAACAGTTCGAGCAGTTGGAAGAAGATGCGGCGTTGCAGAAGCCTCGTCCGCCCGTCATCACCTTCCTGGGCCACGTCGATCACGGGAAGACGTCGCTTCTGGATCGCATCATTGGGATCGACGTGGTGTCGGGCGAAAAGGGCGGTATCACTCAGCACATTCGCGCCTACCGGATCAAGAAAGACGATCAGGCGATCTCCTTCGTCGATACGCCGGGCCATGAAGCATTCACGGAGATGCGAGCTCGCGGAGCGAACTGCACGGACATTGCCGTACTGGTGGTTGCCGCAGACGACGGAGTCATGCCGCAGACCGAGGAAGCCATCAGCCATGCCAAGGCGGCGGGCGTGCCCATCGTGGTGGCCCTCAACAAAACGGATCTTCCCGGGGCGAACCCGGATCGTGCTTTCCAGCAGCTTGCAGCCCTGGAATTGCTTCCCAGCGAATGGGGCGGAGATGTGGAGGTCGTCCGCACAAGCGCCGTCACCGGAGATGGCGTGGATGAGTTGCTCGACACCTTGTTGACCGTGGCGGAACTCCACGAGTTCTCGGCCAACCCGGACGCCGCAGGATCGGGCGTCTGCCTGGAAGCCGAGGTCCAGCAGGGACGCGGCGTGGTCTGCAAGGTTCTGGTGGACCGCGGGACGCTCCGTGTGGGCGACGTGATCGTGTGCGGTTCGGCCTTTGGTCGAGTGAAGGCAATGTATGACACGCTCCATCCGCGAAAGCGTCACAAGGAGGCAGGCCCCTCCACGCCCGTCAACCTGACGGGGCTGGATGCGCCTCCGGGAGCCGGTGACCGATTCCACGTTCTGAGCAGCATTGCGGAGGCCCGCCACGTGGCGCAGGAGCGTGCGGAGATGCAGCGTCAGGAGGATCTGGCCGACACCCGTCCTCACGTCACGCTCGAAAATCTGTTCGAACGACTCGGGGAGGAGGAAGTCCAAACTCTCAACATCATTCTTCGTGCCGATGTGCGAGGTTCGATCGAGGCGATCAAGAAGGAACTCCTCAAGCTGGAACATCCGGAAGTGCAGATCAAGGTTCTGCAGGCCTCGGTGGGCGGTATTACGGAAGCCGACGTGACGCTGGCCGACGCTTCGGACGGCGTGATCATCGGATTCAACGTCGTTCCCGAGGAAAACGCCCGATTGTTGGCGGAGAAACGTGGCGTGCAGATCCGCCGCTACGACATCATCTACCAGGTGACTGAGGACCTGAAGGCGGCGTTGGAGGGCATGTTGCGTCCCGAGAAGCGGGAAGCGGATCTGGGACGAGCCCTCGTACAGAAGACGTTCACGATCAGTCGAGTGGGTACCATTGCCGGTTGTCGGGTTCTTTCCGGCAACATTCAACGGGATTGCCGTGTTCGCGTGATTCGCGAGAGTCGAGTGATCGGCGACTACGCGCTCGATTCTCTGAAACGCGAGAAGGACGACGCGAAGGAAGTGCGGGAAGGCCTGGAATGCGGGATGAAGCTGAAGGGGTACAACGACCTCAAGGAAGGCGACATTCTCGAAGCGTACAAGATTGAGGAGGTAGCTCGAACCTTCTGACGGACATGTTGGGACGGCGCCCGTCCTGGTGGCGGGGTGGTCTTTCGAGGACCTGCCGACTCGTTGTCCGTTTGCCGCTCGCGGTTTCCGGGCGATGGTCCGGTTGGGCCGGAGTTTTCTCACAGTAGTGCGTCTTGCCTGCGGCGAGGCGGAGCGGACGGACGTTCTTCATTGGATTGGGAGAGGCCATGGCCTCACGCCGAGCACAAAAAGTCGCCGAGGCAATTCGCGAAGTCGTCGGGATGGCGATCCTGGCGGAATTGAATGATCCGCGCATCCAGAATGTGACGGTGACCTATGTGGAGGTCTCGGGCGATCTGCGATTGGCCAAGGTTCACGTGTCCGTCATGGGAGACGAGGTCAAGCAGAACCTGAGTCTCCGCGGCTTGCAGAGCGCGGCGGGATTTCTGCAATCGAAGTGCGCCAAACGCATCAACACCCGCTATACGCCGAAGATCGAGTTCTATCTCGACCAGGGCGTGAAGAATTCGATCGAGATATCGAGAATTCTCAAGGAGGTACTTCCCGACGAGGCAGCGACGTCTTCCGTCCCCGAGGCTGCGGCTGCCGAAGAATCGGATGAGTCATCTGATGGATGACCGCGTTTTGACAGAGCGGTAGCTCGAATTGGTTGGCGGCCCTGCCGCCCAGTGGAGAATTGACGGCGAACCCATGGCAAGCAGCAATCGAAGCACGAAGATCGGCAAGATCCACAAGGTTCTGAAGAAAGCGGGATATGAGCCCGTGGCTCCCGACCAGCGACGGACAGTCCTGGAGCAACTTCTCTTTGCGGCATGTCTGGAAAACGCCAAGTACGACGCGGCGGAGCAGGCCTTTGCCACGCTGGGACACAATTTCTTCGATTGGAACGAAGTCCGCGTCACGACCGTTCGCGAGTTGGCGGAGGAGATGGGCTGTTTGCCTGCTCCCGCCGAGGCGGCGGAACGGGTGAAGCAGATTCTTCAGTCGGTGTTCGAGTCGCGATATGCCTTCGATCTGGAGGAACTGCGAAAGGAGAACCTCGGCCCAGCGACGGAACGGCTACGCCAGACGAAGGGGAGTTCGCCGTTCACTGTTTCCTACGTCGTTCAGGCCGCACTGGGCGGACACTCTGTTCCCATCGACCAGGCGGCCATGAAGGTGATGGAGATTCTCGATCTGGTCAAGGAGAAGGAGGCGGCGGCGGGGTTGGTCCCCGGACTCGAACGTGCGATTCCCAAGAACAAGGGTGTCGAATTCGGTTCGCTGCTGCACCTGTTTTCGGTTGATTTCGCGGCCACGCCCCACAAGCCGGAGTTGAAGAAGATCTTCCTGGAAATCGACCCGGAAGCTGGCGAACGTTTGCCGAAGCGGCGAAGCAAGCAAGCGAAGGAGCCTGTCGCGGAGGAGTCGAAGCCCAAGGGCAAGAGCAAGGTGGAGAAGAAACCGGCCCCGTCGAAAAAGCCTTCGTCCAAAGCGGTCGCTTCGACGCCCAAGAAGACGGCCAAATCAAAGTCGGCTGCTTCGAAAGCCAAGACGAGCAAGAAATCGGCGTCGCCCAATAAGGTCGCCAAGTCAAAAGCAGGCAAACCGAAGGCCGCCAAGTCGAAGACCGCCTCCAAGACCTCCTCGCAGAAACGATCGACCTCCAAGGGGCTCTCCAAGAAGAAACCGAGGTAATCGACGAAGGAGACGCAGTGTGACCGATCGTAGTCTGTTGCGCGTGAGTCTGTGGTTGGCGGCGGTCCTGATCGTGCCCGCCGTGTTGCGGAGTGCGGAACCTCCCCAATTTGATGAGCCACTCGAAGTCTTTCAGCCGCGTCAGGCGGCGTCGGAGGCGGAACAGGACCGCGCTCAGGCTCTCGTCTATTACGGAATGGCCCGGGAGGCGGAGGGGCGAAACGAATTCCAACAAGCCTTGCGTTGGTATCAGCGGACCCTTCGCTACGATCCCTCCTGCGAGCCGGCGGCCCGATCCGTTCTTCGACTCGCCCTTCGTCTGAAGCGTCCTGACTGGGCGATCGATGCTGCCTTGAAAATCTCCGAATGCAAGAAGAACGACAGGCTTCCCCTGCGTTACATGGCAATCTACCTGTCCCAACAGGGACGGTGGAAGGACGCCATTGAACTGTACGAGGGCTGCCTCGGAGTCCGGCCTCACGATCCGGCGGTGGAAGAAGACGTTCAGTTGATGATGGAGATGGCCCGGCTTTGCTACCTGGTGGAGGACAATCAGAAGGCAGCCGCCTATTTCAAGGAGGTGCTCAAAGCCCTCGAAGCGCCGAGAGAACATCACCTTTCGCCTAAGGTCCGCCGGGAACTCCTGGGGAACGAAGCGGAAACCTACCAGTCGATCGGAAACTGTCTGCTGGCGGCGGGTGACGTGGAAGCCGCAAAATCGGCATTCCAAAAAGCCGAGGAGGCCTCGCCCGACGTGGCTCGAGTTGCTTTCAATGCGGCTGCCGTCGAAAAGCACAGCGGGCGTCTTGAGGAAGCACTCAGGAAGCTTGATTCGTACTTTGACACGCCCGGCGGTAACCTGGGAATTGCGCCCTACGCTCTCCTCGAGGAAATTCTGAACCAGTTGGGACGCGGGGACGAATTGCTTACACGGCTTGCCGCCCTGCGAGACAAGCGTCCGAACGACGACAAGCTGGGATACCTGTTGGCCGAGAAGTGGTTCGAGGCGGAGCAATATGACCGCGCCGCCCCTCTCTACACGGCCCTGTCGTCCAAAACGCCGACCTCGACCGCCTACCAGCGTCTCGTGGAAATTGCCATGGCTCGCGCCGATTATGAGAAGGTGGCCGATGTACTTTCCACCGTCGTGGAGAAGACAGGATCGCTCGATGCTCTGGATGAGGGGCTCGACAGGGTCGTCGCGTCGGACGACGCGGTTGAGTCGGTGCTCGCTCGTGGCGAGAAGGCGACAAAGGGCACGACGAAGAAGGAACAATCAAGCGTACAGGCAGCGGCCCTATTGGCCCTCCGAGCGGAACGGTTCGATGCCGCCAAGCCATTAGTGAATACGGCCATCGCGGCCATGCCGGACAGGGCCCAGAACCTCTTGTTGACATGGGGACTGGATCTGCTGGACGCGGATCGATTCAAGGAAGCAGCGGACGCGTTCCGCCGAGGCGCCGAACGAGAAGACACCGGCAAGGAACTCAGCGCCGTGTTTCAATATTACCTGGCGGCTGCCCTTGAACTGGACGGCCAGACCGAGGCGGCACTGGAAGCGGCTCGGAAGACTGTCGAACTCCAGGAGGACTCGGCTCCGTTCCATGCCCGTGTCGCTTGGGTGCTCTTCCACGCGGACAGGAAGGCGGAATCGCTTGCGGCGTATCGCGACTTGATCGATCGTTTCGACGACGACTACGAATCCGAACAGAGTTGCGTGGCCGTGCGCCAGGCTCGAATGGTTCTCTCGAGTCTATGTGTGTCGGAAGATCGCGTGAAGGAAGCGGTCGAATGGCTCGAACAGGTGCTCGACGAATATCCGGAAAACCCCGGGGCCCTGAACGACTTGGGGTACTTGTGGGCCGACGAGAATCAGCACCTCGACCGCGCCTATCGCATGGTCCAGCAGGCCGTTGAGTCGGATCCGGAAAACGGGGCCTACCGGGATAGCCTGGGATGGGTCCTTTATCGAAGAGGTCAATTCGACGAGGCGGTTTCGGAATTGGAAAAAGCTGTTGAGTTGGAACCTGACCCCGTAGTGCTCGATCACCTCGGGGATGCGTACTGGAAGGCGAATCAACAGGAGAAGGCCCGAGCGACCTGGGACCGAGCGGCAGCGGAATTGGAGGCGAACGGAGAATACGACGATGCGGCGGAGATCCGCGAGAAGATAACCGGCGCCAAGTAGCCCCGGTCGGAGTCTGCCGTTCTCGGCCGTCTGACCGAGGCCCATTGAGGGTTGTTTTCACACGAGTAGATAGAGATGCCGTAACGGGTGGGCCAACTCAGCCACGCCCTGCACACGGTTTGGGATAACGACAGATACGAGTGACTGGAGAGACAAGGACTTCCGTATGGCTGGACATTCACACTGGGCAGGGATCAAACACAAGAAGGCCTTGGTAGACGCCAAGCGCGGCAAGCTCTGGAGCAAGCTGTCGAAGGCGATTATTGTGGCCGCCAAGACTGGAGGTGGAGATCTCGACATGAATCTCCGGCTCCGGGCCGCTGTCGATGCGGCCAAAGCGGTCAGTATGCCCAAGGACAACATCGCCCGCGCCATCAAGAAAGGCACGGGGAACCTGGAAGGCAGCATTTTCGAGGAGATCGTCTATGAGGGCTACGGCCCCAACGGCGTGGCCGTCCTTTGCGAATGCCTGACGGACAACCTCAACCGAACCGCCCCGGAGATCCGCAAGTTGTTCGAAGTGGCCGGCGGGAAACTCGGCAAGGGCGGATGCGTTGCATGGAACTTCGAAAAGAAAGGGTTGTTTCTCGTCCCGGGTGACAAGGTCGACGAGGATACCCTGATGGAACTCGCCCTTGAGGCGGGAGCCGATGACGTGAAGGCATCGGGCGACAAGTTCGAGATCACCTGCGAAGTCTCTGCCTACCAGGAGGTGTCCGAGGCCCTTGCGAAAGCCGAACTCGAGCCCGAGGTGAGCGAGCTGTCCCTGATTCCGAAAGACACGGTTGATCTGGATCTCGACGCTGCCCAGAAAGTGCTCAGGCTGATGGAACGTCTCGACGACCACGACGACGTGCAGAATGTGTCGGCTAATTTCAACATTCCGGACGACGTGATGGCCCAGTTGGACGCCGAATAGCACGACGATCGGGACGAGTTGCCCTGCAATTGGTTGCGTCGGAAGCGATCAATCGATCTTCACCAGCCCCTCGAACATCAGATAGTGGGCCTTGATGGGAAGTTTGTCCATCCAGGCGCGGACCTCCAGCGTGCGCCACGGCCCCGTGTTCTTTCCCCCACCCTTGTCGTTGTTCCAGAGCCAATCGGGAGTGGGCCAGAGGCAGTAGGTCGGGGCGACCTTGCGGTAGAACGCTTCGTTGACGCCCGTCTGGCCATGATGCGCCATTTGGACGTAGTCGCATTGGATGCGATCGGCCCGCGGGCTGGCCAGCAATTTGTCGCCGCCCTCGACCCCGAGGTCCGCCAGGAAAAGGACCGACTTGGCCGAGTCCCACACTCGCAGCACCACGCTGGAGTTGTTGATTGGGTTGGCCGTGATCTCCGGGTTCTTCACTCCCAGAACCTCGATCTGAATGCCGTCGATCTCCATCTTCTGGCCGAGTGCAAGCTCCTCCGGCGCCCGCTCGGCCTTGGCCAGGCCCTCGACGTATCGGTCGAAGGACGCCTTCTCACTGTCGCTGGTGAACTTGTCGATCCAGGCCTTGGTCGGCGTGGAAGCGTAGAGGTTCTTGATTTCCAACGCGCCCGGTTCCTTGAGGATTTCAATCAGGGCGCCGAAGTGGTCGCTATGGGGGTGGGAGACGAACCACGCCTCAACCACGTTGCCCAGCCCGGCAAGAAACTCGGCCAGATACTTCCCGTCGCCGGCATTGCCCCCGTCGATGACGATCAGCTTCCCGCTGCGGCTTCGCAGCACGTAGGACATCATCTGGGTGTGCGTCTGGTTGGGAAGTTGCCAGAGGGTGAAGGTGTCTTTCGGCGTCTCGGCGGCATCGGCAGCTGGCCACGTGCAGGCGCCGCCCGCAATGGCGAGCGACGACACGCGGCAGAAGGTTCGGCGGGTGATAGGCATGTTGGCTCTTGAAGTGTTATCAGAAAGGTGCAATGCAATAGACGTCACGTGGCGATCGAATCGGAAGCTCGCTCGGCGTCGGAGAGCTTCGTTGGCTCCAGCGGCTGGTCCTCATCCGGCGGGAGCTTGGAGCGAACCGCAAGGAAGATCCCGGCGCAGATGAGCCCGACGGCCACACCGATCGCGGTTCCCCACTTCGGGCCGAGGCCCAAGCCGATTTTCTCAATGCAGATATAGCTGGTCGTGATGACCGTCATGAAGACGGCGGGGAAGAAGGCGATCCACCAGCGGCTTGCCCGGCGCGCAAGGAACACGGTCGCCGTCCACAGGGCAACGGCAGCCAACGTCTGGTTGGCCCAGCCGAAGTAGCGCCAGATGATCTGAAAGTCGATGAAGTTCAAGGACAGAGAGATGGCGAACAGCGGGACCACCAGGATGTAGCGATTGAGAACGCGGGTTTGGGGAAGCCGGAAGTAGTCGGCCAACATGAGCCGAGCCACGCGGAAGGCCGTATCGCCGGACGTGATCGGCAGAACAACCACGCCCAGCACCGCCAGAACGCCCCCAACGTGTCCCATCATGGCGATGCACGTGTCGTGAACCACGGCCCCGGGGCCGCCGTCGGCAAGGGCCGCGGCCAGGCCTTCGCTTCCGCCGTAGAAGCCCTGGGCGGCGGCGGCCCAAACCAACGCAATAATGCCTTCGGCGATCATCGCCCCGTAGAACACGAGCCGCATGTGCTTCTCGCTCTTCAGGCAGCGAGCCATCAGCGGGCTTTGCGTGGCATGGAATCCGCTCACTGCCCCGCAGCTTACCGTAATGAAGATCATGGGCCACGCCGGCAAATGCTTCGGGTGCAGGTTGGCCAGCGTGAACTCGGGCACTTCGATCCGCCCGGTCAGCAGAGAGAAACCCAATCCGGCGACCATGACCAGCAATGCGGCCGCAAAAAGCGGATACAGGCGACCGATAAGCACGTCGATCGGCAGCATCGTGGCGATCAGGTAGTAGACGTAGACGAGGATCATGACGAGCCACAACCACCTGGACAGTTCCCCAAAGGTCTCAACTTCAAGCCACGACACGACCCCGGAGCCCATCCAGCCGGCAGCCGTCTGGGCCGGCAGAATCTCAACCAACAGTTTGGCCGGCCCTTTCACAAACACGGTTCCGACCAACACCATGAGCAGGATGATGAAGAACGTGGCGAAATGCCGCGAGGCGTTGCCGAGGTATTGGCCCACCAGGTCGGGAAGCCCCGCGCCGCGGTTGCGGATCGACATGGCCCCGGCCAGAAAATCGTGAACCGCCCCACCGAAGATGCAGCCCAACACGACCCACAGAAAGACCTGCGGGCCCCAAAGGGCCCCCATGATCGGCCCGAAGACCGGTCCCAGGCCCGCGATGTTCAGAAGTTGGATCAGGTACACCCGCCACGTGGGCATAGCCACGTAGTCGACCCCGTCGGCCAGGGCCACGGCCGGCGTCACTCGATCGGGATCGGTCCCGACCGTCGACTCGGTCAGTCTTCCGTAGAACACGTATCCCGCGACAAGCATCAGTAGACCGATGACGAAAACAACCACACCAACCTCCCAAGACGAGTCTGACCCGCAACTGATTAGGACCCGCAAATCCACCCCACGACAGCAGGGCTGCCCTTGCGAAAAACTCTACGTTCTCTATAGCCAGTAGTATAAGAGCCACACGCCGGAACACAAAAGACCAGGAGGACCATCACCCAGTTCATGCGTGTGGCATATTTCCGTACAGGATGCTATAATCTAAGGGAACCGACAGACCCCCCTATCCGCGGAGGTGCTCATGGCTTCCACCCCACAAAACGCCCGGTTGGACGTGCGCATGTCCGAAGACAGTAAGCGGCTTATTGAGCAGGCCGCCGGTTTCCTCGGCGTGAGTGTAAGCGCCTTCACCGTAGCGACCATGGTACGGGAAGCGGAGGAGGTCGTGGAACGATTCGGTATGCTTCGGCTCACTCGTCGTGATGGAGAACGATTCCTCGCGGCCCTTGACAATCCGCCTGAACCAAACGAAAAACTCCGTGCTGCCGCACAACGACACGCGCGTGAGGTGAGGGAATGAGTTTGTGGCAGATCGAGCCCTTGAGTGAACGCCACATTCGAGAAGGCTTCGATTGTTCCGAAGAGAGTTTGAATAGGTTCCTTCTGGTCTACGCAGGCCAGAACGCTCGACGAGACATCTCCCGCACCTACGTGGCGGTGTCACAGGATTCCAGTGTTGTCTCTGGATACTATACACTTTCGGGCGGAAGCGTCGCGATCGCAGATTTTCCCGAGGAGTTGGCCAGGCGGTTGCCTCAGTACCCTATTCCGACGATTCATCTTGGACGTCTGGCCGTTGATCGCCGTTTTCACGGCAAGGGGCTTGGTGGCCTGCTGTTGATCGATGCTCTTCGGCGTGTTTGTGATCTCGCGGATCAGCTCGGAATTCACGCGATCACTGTTCGCGCGTTGAACGCCGAAGCGAAACGCTTCTATCAGCACTACGGTTTTCTTCCTCTGGCAGACGAAGCCCTCCATTTGTTCCTACCGATGCGGACAATTCGCAAGATGTGACGTCCCAAACGGGGGGTGCAAATGGTTGCCCTCGTTTCTCTGCTGGTTCTCGCGTCTCGAGCCAAGCCCGATTTGCAGTCCTGCTCCCTGTGCGCTATTCTTGATGCTCAACGTCGGCATTGGCCCAAACCATATCCTCCGGAGGGTTTGTACATCATGGCTACCTTTACAAGATCTGCTTTCCGTCTCTTACCGGTGATTCTTCTGGCGGGATACACCTTGGGACTGGCCTCTCCGGACGCCCGCGCCGCCGACGCCAAGAAACGCCCCAACATCCTCTTCCTCTTCTGCGACGATCACGCCTACCAGGCCATCAGCGCCTACCAGGAAGTCTCGGCTTACGGGCTCAATCTCAACCAGACCCCCAACATCGACCGCCTCGCCAAGGAAGGAATGCGTTTCGATAACTGCTACGTGACCAATTCGATCTGCGGCCCCTGCCGGGCCGTAATCCAGACGGGCAAGTACAGCCACTTGAATGGCTTCCTCTGCAACGGCAACAAATTCGACGGCACCCAACAGACCTTTCCCAAGCTGCTCCAGAAGGCCGGCTACCAGACCGCCGTCATCGGCAAATGGCATCTGGGCACCCACATGGCGCCCCAGGGCTACGACTATGCAGAGGTGCTCATCGGCCAGGGCCCCTACTACAACCCGCCCATGCTCCGCAACGGCGAAAAGACCAGGCACACTGGCTACACGACGGAGATCATCACCGACCTGGCCCTGGACTGGCTCAAGAACCAGCGAGATCAGGACAAGCCCTTCATGCTCATGTGCCAGCACAAGGCGCCCCATCGCAACTGGCAGCCGGGACCGGACTACTTGCACCTGTACGACGACGTGACGATCCCCGAGCCCGACACGCTCTTCGACGACTACGCCACCCGGGGCACGCCCGCCAAGGCGCAGGACATGACGATCGAAGTCACGATGAACGACAACGATCTCAAGTTGAATCCGCCCCGCAATCTCACCCCCGAGCAGAAGGCGAAGTGGGACGCCGCCTACGAGCCGAAGAACAAGGCCTTCCGCGAAGCCAACCTTCAGGGCAAGGACCTGGTCCGCTGGAAGTACCAGCGTTACATGAAAGACTACCTCCGTTGCATCGCCGCGGTTGATGACAACGTGGGACGCATGCTCAAGTACCTTGACGACACGGGCCTGGCCGACAACACGATCGTGATTTACAGCTCGGACCAGGGATTCTATCTCGGCGAGCATGGCTGGTTCGACAAGCGTTGGATGTACGAAGAGTCCCTCCGAACACCGCTTCTCGTTCGCTGGCCGGGGGTCGTGAAAGCGGGAAGCACGAACGGACGACCTCGTTTCGAACCTCGACTTCGCCGAGACCTTCCTGGACCTTGCCGGCGTGGAGATTCCCGGCGACATGCAGGGCCGCAGCCTTGTGCCGGTACTCCAGGGCAAGACGCCGGAAGATTGGCGAGAGTACTTCTACTACCACTACTACGAGTTCCCGGGGGCCCACAGCGTGCGGCGTCACTACGGGGTGACCGACGGACGCTTCAAGCTGATGCACTTCTACGAACCCGACGTGGACGAGTGGGAACTGTATGACGTGAAAAGCGATCCCAAGGAACTTCACAACGTGCTTGGTGATTCGCAGTTCGCAGCCGATCAGGCCCGGCTCAAGACGCGCCTCGGGACAACTTCGCAAGGAGTTCCAGGTTCCCGAGCAGGACCCGCCGAACTCTTACAAGCGGGGGATGAAGTCCCTCGAAAAAGCCATGGAAAACTATCGCAAAGGCGTCAACGCGATGGAAGAGAAGGTGAAGCGGTTGGGCCTGAAATAGGCCAACGCAAAACGCACTCGGAACGCCCCCAAGGCGGCCTGGCTGTCGATTGGCAGTCGGTGCAACTGCTACTTTGCCGGTTGGCTCAGAGCCTGACGCTCAATCAGGACGGATTGCGTCAGGCTCGCGGCTGCAGAGACGCCCCAGTACAGGGCGACGCCGGCAGAACTCCAAGCCAGCACGAAGAAACTGGCGAGCACCGGAAGGAAGAGCAACGCCGGCCTTCCTTGCTGGGAAAGGTCCGCCGTTGAATGGGTTATCGAAGCGTAGGTCAAACCCGTGACGGCGATTGCCAGCAGCAGATCCGGCTTGGCGATGTTTCCGATCCATAAGAAGCGTCCCCCGGCAGCAGCCACTCGACGCACGGCCGAGTACATCGCGATGTACAGCGGTGCCTGGGCCAGGCCTCCCAGACAGCTTGCGTAGGGGATCGGCGAGACACCGTTCTCCTGAAAGAGTTTCTGCGATTCTTCGGCGATCCGCTCCGGTTGTTTGCGGAACCGCTTCCGAATCCGCTCCAACTCGGGCTGGAGTTTCTTCATCGCTTGCTGGTGCGCCCTTGTGGCGCGGGCAATTCGCAGGGTGATCGGGAACATGGCGATGCGAACCGTGACGGAAAACGCCAGAATCCCGGCTCCCAGATTACCGCCACAGGCCTGGGCGTAGGATACGATGAGAACCCGGAATAGGTCGACGAACTGGTCCCAAACCATCATGTTCTTACCCCTGAAAATGGGTTGCCTGTTGACCGGACGAGAGAAGCACCGAAGGACTATTCGTTCCTTTCGGCCGAAAATTGGGAACCGCAAACTTCCAGTCTTTTGGTCAGGTTTACACGGCCCCGTCCCCGATCCAGGAGCCGAGGAAAACGCCTGCCTTTTTCGCAGGTTCCCTTGACATTTCCCTCGGCATGAATAATCTTAAACATTCCGTGACCTGGGGAAGGTCGCACAAACTGTGGGGGCCACCCGGCATCCCATCCCGCCTTTCTGCATGGACGCTTCTTCCATAATCGCAACGGACCAGCCGTTGCGTTCCAATGCCAGCGATGACACCACCGCAGGCTGACGGACGCTACCATCCGAGCGATTGGCTGCATCGATGGACCGCACCGGGGATCGGGATGCGCGGGGCTGACTGTCGGTTGTATCTATGAAAGTCCGATTGATTGCGTTGAGTTCGGTCGAACACGACCGGAAGCTGGTTCTGAACGGTCACCCGGTCGTTTTGGGGCGCAGCCCCGACACCGAATTGAGGGTCGACGATCGTTGGGTAAGCCGCCACCATTGCGAGCTGTTCGAGCAGAACGGCATGGTGGTCGTTCGCGATCTCGGCTCAACCCACGGAACGTTCGTGAACGGACGCCAGATTTCCGAAACCCGCCTCCGTCCGGACGACAAGCTGACGGTCGGCTTGACGAGTTTCGTTGCCAGCTACCACGCGGCCCGGGTCGTGCGCACCAGCTGACCTTGTATCCGAAAACAGCCGCTCGGATCCCCCCTTTCGCGCCCTCTGCCTCATCACGCTTCCTCCCCTGCCTCTCCCCCCCTCCGGAAACCAACGCCGGATGCTGGCCAGCGGCAACAGTTTGAGTTATCCTCCAACTGGGTTATCCAAGCGACCCCGTGGGCGCGGGATTCACGAATCGACACGCGGGATGATAGGGAATGTCAGGGAGCTCTCACGGAGCCTGTGGGCCATACGACGAACGAAATCCGTCGTGTCGCGACGTCGAATCGTTCCAACGCGCCCTCCACGAATGCGAGACCCGTTACCGCCAGCTTTTCGAGGCGGTAACCGACTACGCCTACGTGGTCCACTTCCGCGACGGGCAGCCCGTTGATACCCGCCACGAGTTGGGCTGCGTTCGGGTTACCGGCTACCATCCCGAGGATTTCGACAGCGATCCCTTTCTCTGGATCAATATTGTCCACCCCGAAGACCGGCAAATTGTACTCGAACGGTCCCAAAACGTTCTCCACGGAGACGTCCCCCCACTGGAGCACCGAATCCGGCATCGTGACGGATCGACCCGCTGGGTCTGCAGCACGATCATTCGACACGTCCACGATGGAAAGCTGGTGCGCTACGACGGGCTGCTTCGCGACGTGACCGAACGGCGCCGCCTCCAGCAGTCCCTCCACGAAAACGAGGTGCAACTCCTCATGGCCCAGCAGATCCAGGAGCATCTGCTGCCCAAGGCGGCGCCCCGCCTGCCCGGCTACGAGGTCGCCGGCGTCCTCTATCCGGCCGATTTCGCCGCCGGCGACTACTACGACTTCCTGCCCAACGGTGGTGATCGCCTCGACCTGGTGATCGGCGACGTGACGGGCCACGGGTTCTCCTCGGCCCTGATCATGTCGTTGACCCACGTGCTGGTCCGGTTGCTGGTCGAAGCCCATGAAGAGATCCCGCAGGTGCTCCGCCATGCCAACTCGGTCCTTTCCCGGGCGACGGACGAATACCATTTCGTCACCCTCCTGCTCGGGCGGCTGGATGCCTGGCGGCGGGAATTTCTCTATGCCAGCGCCGGCCACCCGCCCGCCTACCTGCTAGACCGCGCCGGGCATCTGAAAGCACACCTGGAAAGCACCTCGCACCCCCTCGGCATGTTCCCCGACATCGCCTTCCCAACAGCCAAGGTCGTCTCTCTCGAGCCCGGCGACATGCTCGTCCTGGTCACCGACGGCATTGAGGAAGCCCGAACCGCTGCCGGCGATTATTTCGGACGGGAGCGGCTCGTGGAAACCGTGTCCCAACATCGCCACGACTCCGCCCGCCAGATCGCCGAAGCCGTCTGCCGAGCCGCCCGCGAGTTCACAGGTCAGGCCACCTCCGACGACGATACGACCGTCGTGGTGGTTCGCGTGTTGGAGGAGACTGCCGACGCTACCATCGGTTCTCACGGATGAGACGGTTCTTCTTGCCCGGACATTTGTCCATGCGGGACATGATGTCCATGCCCGGTTTGCTCGAACCACGCTTCTTAACACGTTATACTTGGGGCCTGGATTCTCCGACGCCCATTTCCAACGGGAGAAAACCGTGGCCCGAAACCATGCAGTCCTGTTGCTGTGCCTTGTTTGTGGATTGCCCCAGGTAACGGCGGCCTCGGAGCCGTCAGACCAGGCCTTCGTCCGCGTCAGCCCTCGCGACTCCCGCTACTTCGAACTAACCGACGGCACGCCTTACGTGCCCATCGGCCTGAACATGATCAGCCCCGGCGGACACCTCGACACGGAGGCTGGCCTGGCCGTCATGGACGGCTGGTTCGAGAAGCTCGCCGCCCAGGGCGGCAATTTCGCCCGGGTCTGGCTCAGCTCGCCCTTCTGGGACGTGGAATGTGATCGCTGTGGCCAGTACGACGAAGCGAAGGCCCAGCGGATCGATGGGCTGCTCCGCCTGGCTCGCAAGCATGGCATCCGCCTCAAACTGACGATCGAACACTTCCGGGAAATCGATCCCAATGCCGGCGGAAAGCAAACCTGGGCCCTGAAGCCCCTGCACCACACCTCCCACGGCGGCCCGGCCAAGTCGATGGCCGACTGGTTCGATGGCGAGCCCGCCCGGGAGATGTTCAAAAAGAAGCTCGACTGGTACGCGCGGCGCTACGGCGACGACCCGACCATCTTCGGCTGGGAACTCTGGAACGAGGTCAACGCCGTCCGTGGACGTGGCGACTACATGGCCTGGAGCGAGCTGATGTTGGGCGAACTGGCCAAGCGATTCCCCAGAAACCTCGTCATGCAAAGTCTGGGCAGCTTCGATACGGACGACGTTCGGGACCGCTACCGGCGACTGGCCCTCATGCCGGGCAACAACGTGGCTCAAGTCCATCGCTACCTCGATTTGGGCGCCCGACTCGACGTCTGCCATGGGCCGGTCGACGTCCTGGCCGCCGAAGCGATTCGAGAACTGCTGGCCGTCGAGCCCGGCCGTCCCGTACTGCTGGCCGAAAGCGGGGCCGTCGAGCCTCGCCACTCGGGCCCCTTCAAGCTCTACGAAAAGGACAAGGCCGGAATCATCCTCCACGATGTCCTCTTCGCCCCCTTCTTCGCAGGAGCTGCCGGCTCGGGCCATTGCTGGCATTGGGACCGCTACGTCGACCCCAACGACCTCTGGTGGCAGTTCGGGCGTTTCGCCCGGGCAATCGAGGGGATCGATCCGGCGGCCGAGCAGTTCAAGCCGCAGATGATCGAGCACGACCGCCTCCGCGTCTACGCCCTCGTGGGAAGAAGGAACACGCTCCTCTGGTGCCGCGACAAACAAAACACCTGGCAATCGGAACTCGCCGACGGAACCCCACCGGAGAAGATCCGCCATGCCGTGGTGAACCTCAAGGGCGTTGTGGCCCAGGAGAACGAGTTTCCGGTCAAGATCTACGATCCGTGGCAAAACATCGGACAGGGCGGAGTGATCAACGATGGCGAACTGGACCTGCCCGCCTTCACCCGTTCCCTCGTGGTGCGGATCCCCGCTCCCATTTGATTTGTATCGGTATTGGACTGGCCCGAATGTCGTCAAACCGAGCCAACGCACACGGGGGAACAGCGGCATGACCGACTCAGGGAAAGACCAAGCGAATCATGATGAGTTCGTAGCGAAGAACTTCGAGGACCTGGCCCTGGCAAGGTCCTTCTTTCGGCACTTTCTCCCGGGTGAGGTTCTCGCGCAGGTCAACCTGGAGAAGCTCGCCTTGGAACAGGGGTCCTACGTGGACGAGGATCTGCGGCGTTCCTACAGCGATCTGAATTACACGGTTCCGCTCAAGAATCCACCATCGGCGGAAAGTCCATGCCGGGCCTACATCTACATCCTCGTTGAACACAAGAGCGAATCCGACGAGTTCACGGTCTTTCAATTGCTTCGATACATGGTCCGGATCTGGCAGAGAGAACTAGAGGATGCCGGCTACCGCAAAGGTTTTCGACTCCCCCCTATCGTGCCCCTGGTCCTGCACCACGGGCGGACCGAATTCAGGGCACCGGTTGAACTTGGGGAACTGGTTGTCAAAATGGAGGGTATGGGCCGGTTCGTGCCCAATTACCGTTGCCTGTTGATCGACCTGATGCAGGTTTCGCCGGAAGAAATGCCCAAGTCCGATCCGCGCCTTCACGCAGTTCTTGCGGTGATGCGGTCGATCTTCGACGAGGAAACGATCGAGCCATTTCGCGACGCGTTGTTTCGGCTTGCCGCGATCATGGATCGCCCCGAAACTCGCCGTACGTTGGTCACCATTTTGGGCTATATTTTTCGGAACGCAAGCAAGATGACCGATGAGGATCTGCGGTCGATCGTCAAGCCGCTGGGTAAGGCAGGAGAGGATACGATGAGCACATTGATCGAGAAGTGGAAGGACGAGGGGCGTGAGGAAGGCCTCGAAAAGGGCCGCGAGGAAGGTCGACAAGAAGGTCGGCAGGAAGGCCGCATCGAAGACCGCCAGGACTCAATCATCGATATCCTGTCGACGCGGTTCGAGGCCGTCCCTGATTCTGTCCGCGAGGAAATTCGGGAAATTCATGATGCCGAACGTCTCGCCAAACTGACGGCCACGGCAGTCAAGTGCCTATCGATCGATCAGTTTGCAGAGTCTCTGCGTTAAGCGGCCCTGTACGGTTCCAAGAATAGTAACCATCACGCTCCGTCGTGATGAGCCCCATTTCCTATGGGGTTGTTAGGCATCGTGCAAGCTCGCATCGCGCATCCGCGATCCCATGCCCCTTCCCTCGGTTATCGCCATTCTGACACGGGAGAACACCTACGATGAGAACGCTTTGCTTCATCCTGACCCTGCTGACGGCGATTCCGGCACTTGCCGCTGACGACCGCCCCAACATCCTCTGGCTTACTTGTGAGGATATCTGCCCCAATCTCGGCTGCTACGGAGACGACTATGCCCACACTCCCGTCCTGGACGGGCTGGCGGCCCAAGGCGTTCGCTACATGAACGCCTACGGGATCACCGGCGTCTGCTCGCCAAACCGTTCCTGCCTGATCACCGGCGTCTACCCTTCCTCCCTCGGCAGCCACGGTATGCGGAGCACGACGCGGCTTCCCGACTCGATCAAGTGTTTTCCCGAGTACCTCCGCGCGGCCGGCTACTACTGCACGAACAACAAGAAGACCGACTACAACTTCCCCACGCCCAAGACCGCCTGGAACGAGTCGAGCAAAAAGGCCCATTGGCGAAATCGCAAGAAAGGCCAGCCATTCTTCAGCGTGTTCAATTTCATGGTCTCTCACGAGAGCCAGATCCGTGTGCCGGAGGAGCGTTATCAGAAGAACACGGCCCGGCTCACACCCGACCAGCGTCACGACCCGGCCAAGGCCCCCATACCGCCCTTCCATCCCGACACACCCGAGTCGCGCAAGGACTGGGCTCGCTACCACGACAACATCACCGCCATGGACTACCAGGCCGGCGACATCCTGAAACAGCTCGAAGAAGACGGGCTGGCCGACAACACGATCGTGTTCTTCTTCTCCGACCACGGCGCCGGAATGCCGGGCGTCAAGAAGTGGGTCTGGGAGATGGGCCTGAAGGTCCCCTTCATCGTCCGCTTCCCCGAGAAATACAAGGACTGGGCTCCCGGCGCGCCGGGGGCACACGACGGATCGGCTCGTCAGCTTCGTCGATTTTCCTGCCACCGTCCTCAGCCTGGCCGGCGTCGATATCCCCAAGCATATGCAAGGCTCGGCTTTCCTTGGCCCGGCCGCGGGCGAGCCGCGCGAGCGGGTTTACGCAATTCGCGACCGCATGGCCGAGCGGTTCGACATGGTCCGCGTCGTTCGCGACACGAAGTTCCAGTACCACCGCAATTTCATCCCCCACCTGCCCTGGTCCCAGTTCACCAGCTACACCGAAGAGATGCCGACCATGCAGGTCTGGCGCCGACTGCATAACGAGGGCAAGCTCAACGCCATCCAGGACCGCTATTTCCACACCAAGCCCGTCGAGGAACACGACGACATCGAATCTCGGGCTGGTGACGACTGAGGGCGACGTGATACGCAACGGCACGCTGGGAGATGACGTAAACAGCGGCAGTTATGACTATAAAGCCCCCTGTCATCCATGTCGATCGCTGGCGATGCCCCGCTGCTGACAAAGCAGGCATTGATTGCCCCTGCGGGCGTTTCTCCTGTTGGGCAATCCTATGCGCGAACCTACGGTGAGCGGCTCCCGGGGCGCGGCGGCTATTGGAACAACGCCGGCAATGCCGGCCTGGCCGCGCTGGCTCTGTACGATTCGCGCACGCACGCGTACAGCACCCTCGGGTTTCGCCCGCTTTTGGCCTCTGAGGTCTGCGGGGCTGGCATCTGTTCAGTCCGGCGATAGCCGGGCGTCACAGGAGTGATCGATGAGTAAGCAGCACGAGGATTTGCAGATTCGGCTCAAGGTGGAGGAGATGATCCTCTATGCCTATGCGCCGCTGCGAAACTTGCCGATATTCACCAACAACTGAACAGCATGATCGCCCATGCGCGTCACGGTGACGCTATGCCGGTGATCGAGAAGACTCTTAACTCTGCCGTATTCAGGAGGGCAGCATGAGCGATGAACTGGAAATGATGAATGCCAACATTGAAACCGATGCCGAGTGGCGTGTGCGCAAACTCGACGAAGCGGCTCGCGCACGGCGTGAGCAGCTACTGCGCGACTGCGACTACATCATGATGCCGGACTACCCGCTAACTGATAAATCCTCCTGGGAGGCGTACCGTCAGGCGCTGCGTGACATCACCGACCAGACGAACTACCCGCACGAGATCAACTGGCCGGAGTTGCCGGCGTGAAAAGTCTGGCTTTTGCTGCAGCACTGACGCTGCTGGCCGGCTGCGCGACCAAGCCGCCGCCGCTAAAGCCCGGGATCGAAACCGCGCCGCCTCGCGGTTGTATTGAGTATCGAGCGAGAGGTGGCGAATGCTGAAGAATAAGCTACAGCAGGTGCTGGATGCGGCTCACGGCCAGCATGAATACCGTTTCGATCGTGATCAGTACGGCGTCAGCGAGCATTGGGCCGCTGACTTGGCGGGTGACTGCGAAGATTTTGCGCTCTGGTGCCGCGGCCAGCTGGATCAGCAAGGTCTTGCTGCCGACCTGGTCTACTGCAAAACCGAAACCGGCGAAGGCCATCTGGTGCTGCATGTCAGCGGCTGGATACTCGACAACCGGCATCGGTGGCTGCAGTGCCAGGACGATCTGCCCTATCAATGGATCAGCATGAGCCAGCCGGGCGGCACCTGGCATACAGTTGAGGAACAGTGATGGATTTCAAAACGATACATACCGAATACGGACTGGAGCGGCTGGCCGCCGCCGAGGCGAGCGGCGCAACGATTAACCTGCCGCAGATGGCCGTTGGCGATGGCAACGGCGCACCGGTTGAGCCGTCCTCTGATCAGCAGTCTTTGGTGCGCGAGCGCTACCGCGCTGCGGTGAATCGCGTATACCAGGACCCAGCGGATAACACCCGATTTACTGCAGAGCTGGTCATTCCCGCCAGCGAGGGCGGGTTCACCTTGCGCGAAGTCGCCGTTTTCGATGACCAGGGGCAGTATCTTCGTTGTCGGCAACCTACCCGAGACATACAAGCCGGTTGATACAGAAGGTGCATTTGCTGACACCGTCGTGCGCGTGGAGTTTGTGTGCAGCAACGCCAGCGTGATCACGCTGCAAGTGGACCCTAACGTGGCGGTAGCGACCCAGGCATGGATCAGCAACAACGTGAAGGCGGGCAGCATCATTCCCGCGGCACCACCGGGCAAACCCTGCGCAAAACATCAAACGCTGACGGTGATATCGAGTGGGCAGATCCGACTGACGCCAATATCACAGTCGACACCATCAGCGAGCAGCAGCTACTATCTGACAGCCAGACCATCGTTGATCTGGCCGTTACCACCACTTACGGCCTCGCGGTGTATATCGAGGGCCTGCGGATTAACCAGGGCAGCGGCGCTGATGAGTGGCAGCCGGACCCGGTGATTGAGACCCGCCTGACGCTGGGTCAATCGTACACCGAGGGCTCCCGCATCCTGTGCGTGCAGAATGAGCCTGCAGGCAGTGCGCCTGCACCGCTGGAGCGCTCGAAAACCTGTCGGACGTGCTGAGCAAGCCGACAGCGCGCACCAACCTGGACGTGCACAGCAAAGCTGAGAGCAACGCCGCCGGCCAGCCGGGCGATATCAAGTACACCGCACGCTCAAGTGCTCCCACGGGGTGGCTCAAGGCCAACGGAGCGGCGGTATCGCGCACCGCCTACGCGGAGCTGTTCGCCGCAATCGGGACGGTCTACGGCGAGGGGGACGGCTTTAACACGTTCAACCTGCCGGATCTGCGCGGGGAGTTTGTGCGTGGCTGGGATGATGGGCGCGGGGTGGATGCTGGTCGAATTATGGGCAGCTGGCAGAAAGGCTCAGTGGCGTTGCTGGATCCAACCAGTAGCTCGAACGGTGCAGGTAGTCTGATAAACACTGACGATAATGCGGCGTTGATGACTCAGCGCTCGGGATACGATGGTGTTGATGCGTCACTCTATAGCGAGGTCCATCGCGCTAACGACGTCGCATCTAGTAACGGACCGCTGACATCGGGCGGCTGGACTATCGGCGCTACCCGCCCCCGCAACGTAGCCTGCTCGCCTGCATCAAATACTGAGGAGCCGCCTGATGATCGCATACCAGTACAACCACGCCGGCTACTGGATCGGCACCACCGAGGCTGATCCATCGCCACTGGAGCCAGGCAAATACCTAGTGCCTGCGCGCTGCACGCTGACCGAGCCGCCCCATGAATTCCCTGATGGCAAATGGCCGCGCTGGAATGGTGCGAGCTGGGATCTGGTGAATGTGCCTGCGGTGGTTAAGCCGAGCATTATGGAGCGGCTGAAGGCGGCGCTGAAAGCTCTGGCGGGGTAGCCCTGCCTGCCCACCCTCCTGCATACTAACCCCAGCCCGGCAGTGCCGGGCTTTTTTGTGCGTGTGTATCAGCGCGCTATACAGACGCCCGCCCTCCCCTCTCCTCGCGCGAGGCTGCACACTGGTTGCATTGCTGACCCCCAGCACAATGCAAACCGCAGGAGAGAGCCAATGGCAACCGAATACCATCACGGCGTCCGCGTCATCGAGATCAACGAGGGCACCCGCCCGATCCGGACCGTATCGACGGCCGTGATCGGTCTGGTTGCCACCGCTGAAGATGCAGATGCCACCTACTTCCCCGAGAACAAGCCCAAGCTGATCACAAACGTGATGGAAGCGATCGGCAAGGCAGGAACTCAGGGCACACTGAAAAACGCACTTGACGCCATCGCCGACCAGACCAAGCCCGTCATCGTCGCTGTGCGCGTGCCTGAGGCATCGACGCGGCCGCGACTACCACCAACCTGATCGGCACCGTCACAGCAGAGGGCCAGTACACCGGCATGAAGGCGCTGATGGCCGCCGAGAGCCAGTTTGGCGTTAAGCCGCGCATCCTGGGTGTTCCTGGCCTGGATGATCAGGCCGTGGCCACTGAGCTGGTCAGCATTGCCGAGCAGATGCGCGCGTTCGCGTACATCAGCGCCTTCGGTGCTGCCACCAAGGAAGAGGCTGTTACCTATCGCGACAACTTCGGCAGCCGTGAGTGCATGGTGATCTGGCCGGACTTCTTGGGCTGGGATACGGTCGCCAATGCCGAGACCACGCTGTTTGCCACCGCCCGTGCGCTGGGCCTGCGCGCCAAGATCGACGAGGAGATCGGCTGGCACAAGACACTCTCCAACGTGCCCGTGGCAGGCGTTACCGGCATCAGCAAAGACATCTACTGGGATCTGCAGAACCCGGCAACCGATGCGGGCTACCTGAACGAAGCCGACGTCACCACCCTGATCAACCGGGGCGGCTTCCGCTTCTGGGGCTCGCGCACCTGCTCCATCGATCCGCTGTTCGCGTTCGAGAACTACACCCGCACCGCTCATGTCATTGCCGACACCCTGGCCGAGGCGCACCTGTGGGCCGTGGACAAGCCGATGCACGCCAGCCTTGTGCGCGACATCATCGAAGGCCTGAACGCCAAGTTCCGCGAGTGGAAGGCCCTGGGCTACATCATCGACGGCTCTGCCTGGTACGACGACACAGTGAACGATGAGACCACGCTGAAAGCCGGCAAGCTCTACATCGACTACGACTACACCCCGGTGCCCCCGCTGGAGAACCTGATGTTCCGCCAGCGCATCACCGACCGCTACCTGGCCGACTTCGCCAGCCAGATCAACGCATAACGGAGGGATGACAGATGGCACTGCCCCGTAAACTGAAGAACATGAACCTGTTCAACGACGGTATCTCCTACGCTGGACAGATCGAGGAGGTGGTCCCTCCTGTACTGACTCGGATCATGGAAGAGTTCCGGGCGGGCGGCATGAACGCCCCCGTCAAAACGGACCACGGCATGGAAGCCCTGTCCCATGGAATGGACCTGCGGCGGCCTCATGCGAGAGCGCTGCTCCAATTTCGGCATCACCAAGCACGATGGTGTACTGCTGCGCTTTGCCGGGTGCCTACCAGCGTGACGACACCGGCGAGGTAGATGCAGTCGAGATCACCGTGCGTGGCCGCCACAGCGCCATCGACATGGGTACCGCGAAGCGGGCGACCAGAGCCCGTTCAAGGTCACCACCGAGATCAGCTACTACAAGATGACCATCAACGGCATCGACGTGGTCGAGATCGACATCATCAACATGATCGAAAGGGTCGGCGGCGTTTGACCGCCTGGCTGACCAGCGCCGCGCGATCGGGCTCTAACCCTCACCCTTGGCCGGTCGCCCCACCCGCACCGGGCCCTTTTTTCACTGACGCAATGGGATGCACATCATGGAAATCAAAGACACTGACCAGCCCCAGAACGAACTGACCACCGCGATCCGCAAAGAGCTGCCGCCCTACTCCGTGCAGCTGGATGAACCGATCAAGCGCGGCGACCAGGTCATCGACGTGATCACCCTGCGCAAGCCGAAAGCCGGCGAGCTGCGCGGCCTGAGCCTGCAGGAGGTGCTGCAGCTGGACGTGAACAGCCTGCAGAAGCTGCTGCCGCGCATCAGCTCCCCGACCCTGACAGAGCAGGACGTGGCCAACATGGACACCGCCGACCTGACTGCCGTGGGCACGGAGCTGGTGGGTTTTTTCGTGCAGAAGCAGCGCAAGGAAGAAGCCTACCTGACATCGTGAACGAAGCCATGGCGGACATCGCCATGGTGTTCCACTGGCGGCCCTGCGACATGGCCGACATGGACCTGATTGAACTGATGGACTGGCGAGAGAAAGCGCGCAGGCGCTGGGAAGGAGACGAGAAGTGAGCAGCAAACGCCTGACCCTGGACCTGATCCTCAGTACCATCGACAAGGCCTCTGCCCCGCTGAAGAAGGTTGCGCTGTCCACTGACGGCGCAGCCAAGTCCCTCAAAGCCGCAAGAGAAACCTCCAAACGACTCAATGACCAACTGGGTGATGTGCGCAAGTACCGCAGCACACGCGCCCAGCTACGCCTGAACGGTGCCCAAACGAAGAAGTACACCAATCAGCTGGAAGAAGCCAACTCGGAAGTTAAAACGCAATACGCAGCACACGACCGAATCAAAGGCACTCTGCGGGCTGCAGAGAAGCGCTACAAGCTACTGGTTAAACAGTTTGAAGACGGTACAGGCTCATCCCAGGAGTTCAGGTATGAACTCGACAAGGCCCGCATGAAAGTCGACACCATGACTCGGGCAGTCAGTGAGTCGAACAGCAAGCTAAGACAGTACCGTGGCAAAGCAGGCCATGCCAAAACGATGCTCAAGCAATTGCCAGGCAGCACACGGACGCCACTAAAACACTACACATCTATCGAGAGAAGCTGGACAGCGCAGGGATCGGCACCGATAAGCTGGCAGCCCAAAACCGCGAGCTACAACGCGCCGCTAATGGCGCCAATGATGAGCTGAAAGAGCAGCAAGCACGGCTGCAGCGGATCAACCAGTTGCAGCAGAAGTCCCAGCGCATCAACAGCAAAGCCGCCACACTGGCAGGCTACAGCACTGCAGCCACAGCAGCCGGCGGCCTTGCTCTGAACAGCATGAGCGGGATGATGGCCCCCGTGGTAGAGGCGCAGCAGGCGGTTCACTGATTGCCGCCCGGCAGGGGCAAGGAAGCGACCAGGCCAGCGGTTATACAGACATCATCAACGACATCAAAGCCAGCGGCAGCATGGCCGAAGTGGCCGAGATCGCCAACGCGCTCGACGGTGCCGCCCTCTGCGTTCGGGCGGCTGGGTAAAACCGGTGCGGATGAACTGCAGCGCATCACGCGGAATGCACTAACACTGAACAACGCCTTTGGCACCGACACCGCCCAGTCGATCCAGATGGCGCAGATCATGCTGAAGAACGGGCTGGCTGGCAGTGCAGACGAAGCCTTCGACCTGATCACCAAGGGCATGCAGAACGTCACCGCCGAAATGCGTGGTGAGCTACCGGAGATTCTGCACGAATACAGCACCCACTTCCGTGGAATGGGGTTCAGTGGCCAGCAGAGTATGAACCTGCTGATCAAGATGGCCGAGCAAGGCAAGTTTGCCCTGGATAAAACCGGCGATGCGGTGAAGGAGTTTTCCATCCGTGGCTCTGATATGTCCAAGGCCAGCGTGGAAGCGTATGAGCTGATCGGTCTGAATGCCCACAAGATGTCCAACGCCATTGCCACTGGCGGCAATGATGCGCAGAAAGCACTGCAGGCAACCGTCAAAGGGGCTACTGGAACTGACCGACCCGGCTGAACGCGCCAATGCCGCCATAGCGCTGTTTAGGCACACCCGTTGAAGACCTGGCGATTGACCAGATCCCGAACTTTTTGGCAGCGCTGGGGGGTGCCAAAGATGTGCTGGACGATAGCCGCGGCTCGGCTGAGCGGTTGGGCGAAACCTTGCGCGACAATCTTCGGGGCGATCTGAGCAAACTCTCCGGCTCATGGGCCAGCCTGAAGAAGCAGCTGTTTAATGGCGAATCCGGCGCCCTTCGAGGATTAACTCAACAGCTAAACGGTGTCGTCCTACAGGTCACCGCCTGGACAAGAGAAAACCCAGAGTTAGCAGCCTGGTTGGTCAGAATTGCAGCCATCGTCGCTACTGTTGTCACGGCATTGGGCGCTTTTGGCTTGGCGGTCAGTACCGTCATGTTCGGCTGGGCAGGGCTACTTAAGATGGCCCCCGTGTTGGGCCTGTTCAAAGCGATGGAGCCGGTACTGCTGACCCTGGGCAAGGTTGCTCTGCCGGTGGTCGCTGGTGGTATCAATGCTATTACCGCAGCCCTGATTGCCAATCCCATCGGCCTTATCGTCGCCGCGATCGCCGGGGCAGCCTACCTGATCTACCGCAACTGGGAGCCGATCAAACAGTTTTTCGTCAACCTATGGGGCAAGGTCGCCAGCGTGTTCGATGTCAGCCTCGGCGCCATCATCACCACGCTGGTCAACTGGTCGCCCTGGGGATCTTCTATTCCGCCATTCAGCAAGGGCTTGGCATGCTTGGCATCGAGCTGCCGGCCACGTTCAGCGAGTTCGGCGGCAACATGATCCAGGGGCTGATCGACGGCATCACCGGCATGATCCCCAACGTGAAGGAAAAGATCAGCGCCGTGGGCGAGTCGGTATCCGGCTGGTTCAAGGACGTGCTCGGCATCAACTCCCCCAGCCGCGTATTTTCCGGTCACGGTGGCGATGTGATGGCAGGCCTGCAGCAGGGACTGGGTAACGGCGAAGGCGGCGTGATGGACCGCATCCTCGGCATCGGCCGCAACCTGGTCAGCAAAGGCAAGGAGCTGGCAGGGCGGTTGATGTCGGCGCTGGGCTTCGACTCCCCCACCACCCAGCCGGCACTGGCCGGTGCCGGCGGCATCCAATTCGACAACCGCCCCGCCCTGCAGCCACTGCAAACCGCTGCTGCCGGCAATAGCCTGTCGATCGGTGAGATCCACGTACACGCAGCACCGGCATGGATGCCGAAGCCGTGGCCCGCATGGTCGCGCAAGAGATCCAGCGCCTGCAGCTGCAGCAGGCCGCCGGCACCCGTTCACAGTTACGAGATGAGGACTGATCATGCTGATGTCACTGGGCCAGTTTGTATGGGGCATCAATACCCTCGCCTACCAGCAGCTGCAGCGGCAGACAAACTGGCGATGGGCGGCACAGAACCGCGTGGGCCAGCGCCCGGCCCGGCAGTACGTGGGCGAAGGTGACGACACCATTACCCTGAGCGGCTGGCTGTCACCGGAGCTGGTGGGCGATCGCAATTCACTGGATACGCTGCGCTACATGGCGATCAGGGCCTGCCCTACGTGCTGGTGGATGCCACCGGCCGTGTCTACGGCCTGTGGGTGATCGAGGGCATGAGCGAGACAGGCACCCTGTTCCGTGTGGACAGCCTGCCCCGCCGCATCGATTTCAGCATCACGCTGAACCGCGTGGATGATAACCGCATCGATCAGGTCGGCCTGATCACCGACCCGAACGAGGTGATCGCATGAGCAGCGGCAGCCGCACGCCCAGTTATCGCCTGGTGGTCAACGGCCAGAACATCACACCCACGGTCAACGGCCGCCTGATCAACCTGACCCTGACCGACGAGCGCGGCGACAAGGCCGACCAGCTGGACATCAGCCTGGACGATCACGAAGGCCTGCTGGCCATACCGCCCGAGAAGGCCAGCATCGAATGCTGGATCGGCTGGAAGGATGCCCTGGTCTACAAGGGCCGCTTCACCCTGGACGAGGTCAGCCATTCAGGCCCGCCGGATATGCTGACCCTGCGCGCCCGATCGGCCGACTTCAAAGGCAGCATCAAGCGCAAGCGCGAGCAGAGTTACCACGGCGTAACGCTGGGTGACATCCTCAGCACCGTGGCCACCCGCAACGGCCTGCAGCAAGCGATCGATGCCGAGCTGGCCGCGATACCGATCGAGGACGTACACCAAACCGGCGAAAGCGACCTGAACCTGATTACTCGCCTGGGTGAACAGTACGGTGCGGTGGCAACCGTGAAGGATGGCCGACTGCTATTCAAACCTGCCGGTACCGGCACCACCGCCGGTGGCAGCGCCATCCCGGCCATCACCATCAGCCGAAGCGAGGGCGACCAACACCAGTACCAGCGCACCGCGCGCGACAGCGACTACACCGGCGTGCAGGCCCACTGGCAGGACACCAGCAGCGGCCAACAGCAGACGGTAACGGTGGGCACGGACGAGAACGCCAAGGTGCTGCGCCACAACCATGCCAACGCCGCAGAGGCTGAGAGCGCCGCCAAGGCGGAATGGCACAAGATGAAACGCGCCGGGGGCAAGCTGACGCTGAACCTGGCCGAAGGCATTGCCGAGTTATACCCGGAGACGCCGGTGACGGTGGTGGGGTTTAAGGCGGATATTGACGGGACGGACTGGGTGACGGAACGGGTGGTGCACTCGCTGAGCGACAGCGGGTACACCATGAGGGGGGAGTTGGAGGTTAAGGGTTAATACGGCAGCTCCCCAGTCTCCAGCAACTTCAGGAAGTCCTCGTAAAAAAGAATCTGAATACCCAATCGTTCAGCCTTTGAAATCTTGCTTCCCCCTGGCGTATCTCCCACCACCAAAAACCCCAGGCGCGCACCAAAGGTCGATTTGATAACACGCAGATCATGCTGTTCCGCCAATGCTTCGGCATATGCCCTGTCCGCTTTGCCAAACCCCGTGAACATCACACTGATACGGCCATCTTTCTCGCCATGTGCGCCCTGGAAGGTTCACGGTAGGGAATATCTCGGCCGCTGACGGTTTTGACCCAGGTATCCCGATCAATCGGCTGCCAGTTATAGCTTTCGACGGCTGTCACCCGATCGAACCGGAAGGTGCGCACAGCATTGGCTTTGTGGCAGATCGCCTCGAAGCGTTCTTCATCCGCCGAGCGGAATCTCGACCGATCGGCGGGTGGTGTTCCCGCGAGGTCGGTATAGGTAATGGTGACCGTTTGTGATTCCGTCATATCAGTGCCCCGACAGCTTACGGTATTGAAGAAAGTCTGTTACTGAATGTTTTCGGTGTTCGTCCACAGAACAACCGCCTGATCATCAACGTAAGCGCGAACCTTGGCCGTTCCCCAAGAAGTATCCAGCACAGAGACCGGGATGCCGGCTTTAGTCATAATGCAGCCGTTGTTCAGCAAATAGTTGATAGCCCTTTCATCATCCTTAACAGCTGCGTCGATCAGCTGGTCAAATAGTTCTTCTGTGACACAGGGCACCATAGCCGCCCTTAAAAGTTTTTTCCCGATTTGGCTGAGGCTCAGCCTCTTCGGCGCGATCTGTTCAGGTGTTTTTTCA
>CAXXQT010000005.1:0-1981809 GCA_963674575.2 Thermoguttaceae bacterium | reverse complement strand
CCAGTCCGGGGACGCCGATGGTCAGACAATGGCCCCGGGCGAAGATGCAGATCAGCATCTCCTCGAGCATTTCGTCCTGCCCGATGATGACTTTGTGGACTTCCTGAGAGAGCTTTTCGCGAGCCTGGGTGACCTTGCGGACGGCCGCCTCGGGGGTCACCTGGCCGGATCCCGTCGATTGGGAAGTCGACATGCAGCGTTCTCCTCTCCTCCCGCTCGAAACGACCGGGCAGCACTCGCGAGCTACGGTCGGGATGAACCGACCGACGGAACGATCAAGTCACGGGGTCGCCCACTGGACGCATGCCCCCAGAAGGGGCGTAGGTCTGTCGGGGGACACTCCCCCTAGTCTAATCAAAAGCCGCGGAGGCGGGAACCAGTTTGCTCCGGGACTTGCGAGAGGAAAGGGGGAAGTCTTAGCCGGGGAGACACGAAACAGCGGCGTCCGCCTGGTGGGTGGACGTCGCTGGGACAAGGTTAGAGGCTAAAGACTGAAGGCCGAAGACTAAAGGACAGAAAAACAGGGAGTTCCAATACGTCGAAATCGGTTTTCTACATCAGTCGACCTCGCATTAGGAACCTACAGCCTGCAGTCTTCAGTCTCCAGCCCTAGCCTCGCATTTCAGGGAGTCCGCAGTTTTCGGAAGCCCCGTTCTCTTCACTTTGAGAAGTTAGTGCTTGACGATCTTGGGTTCGGAGACCCGCTTGTGCTCCACGTCTTTGATCTCGCGGACCCAGATGTTGCGGAAGCGGACGGGGTTTCCGTGGTACTGGAGCGTGATGGGGCCCTTGTCGGCGTGGGGCTTGTAGCTGGGGGGGCGGTTGTAGGGAGTGTCGCCCAGCAATTCGAAATGGTTCTGGACGAGCACGCCGTTCTGAAGCACGGTCACGTAGGCGGGGCTGACGAGCTTGTCGCCATCGAAACGGGGGGCGGTCCAGATGATGTCGTAGGTTTGCCATTCGCCCGGCTTGCGGCAGGCGTTGACCAGCGGCGGGTGCTGCTTGTAAATGGCGGCGCACTGGCCATCGTAGTAAGTCTTGTTCTCGTAGGAATCAAGAACCTGCACTTCATAGCGACCCATGAGGAACACGCCGCTGTTGCTTCGGCCCTGACCGTCGCCTTTCACTTCCGAGGCGGAAGCCCATTCGATATGGAGTTGGCAATCGCCGAACTGGTCCTTGCTCCGAAGCACTCCGGGTCCGGCGGTGATGGCGCCGTCGGCGACGGTCCACTTCTCACCGCCTTCCCAGGCGGAGAGGTCCTTTCCGTCGAAGAGAACGGTTGCGTCGGAGGGGGCCTTTTCGGGGCCGCCCGGATCGATGATGGCCGGCTCGGCCCACTGGATGCCACTCAGATACTCGTCCGCCTGGGCTCCGGTGGCGGCGAGGGCCACAGCCAGAAACGCGGCGATCACTTTGGTCGATTTCTTCACGGGTTGTCTCCTGCAAAGGCGCAAAACGAGGCAGAAACGAATCCCTTCATGATAGTCCCCCGGAATTCCGCAAAAAAGGTCCCGCCAAGCCAAGTCTGCCATTCCGGGGTTAGCAGGAGCCCCCCTGGCCCTTCTCCAGGAAACCTGGCAAGTGATGACGGAAGGGGACAGGTCCATGTTTTCGGGCAGAGCATGTTCGCCAAAGTGCCTTGCTGGCCGAAAAATGGACCAGTCCCCGTGACTTTGCCGTTCTCCTGGGTCCTTCTCGCACTCGTTCCGCCCGTGTGGTAACCTGCATCGCAATCGGCCCCCTCTACCCAAGTTTTTTTTGAGAGAACGCCAACACCATGAAGCGATTTTCCGTACGCCGTTCCCTTCTCGTGCTCGCCAGTTTCCTCCTATTCTCTGCCGGCTCAGCGGGGCCAAACCTCCTGGCGGCGGAAAAAGACGGCGACTGGCTGCCTCTATTTGACGGAAAGTCGCTCGACGGCTGGAAGGCCTCGGAACACGGGGAAACCTGGCGGGTCGAGGACGGCTGTCTTGTGGGGCACGGGGACCGGAGCCACCTGTTCTACGAAGGGCCCGTGGGAAATCACGACTTCCGCAATTTTGAACTGATGGCCGAGGTTCGGACGGACAAGAGCTGTAATTCGGGGATCTACTTCCACACCGAGTACCAGGAAAGCGGCTGGCCGGACAAGGGCTACGAGGTGCAGATCAACAACAGCTTCCAGGGCTCGGGCAATTACAAGGAACTGAAACGGACGGGTAGCCTTTATGCCGTTCGCAATATCTACAGCAGCACCGTTCCGGATGGCGAGTGGTTTACCATGCGGATCCGCGTGACAGGAAGACGCGTTTGTGTTTGGGTGAACGATCGGCCGACGGTCGATTACCTGCAACCGGCCAGGCCGATCCGTCCGAAGCGACTTGTAGGCAGCGTACTGTCCCACGGCACGTTTGCTCTGCAGGGACACGATCCGGGGAGCCGAGTGGCCTTTCGCAAGGTGGCCGTCCGCCTGCTGCCGGATAACGCCGACGAAAACACGTCGCCCCGCGCGTCCGACGCGGGTTACGGTGTGACTGAGAACCTGTTTGACCGATTTGCGTCCGCCAACGTTCCCGTGATCGACTACCATATTCATCTTCGGGGCGGGATGACCGTGGAAAAGGCGGTGGACCGGCAGGCGGTTACCGGGATCAACGTGGGCGTGCTCCGCAACATTGGCCAAGGCTGGGCGATTGAAACCGATGGACAACTGAAAGAGTTTCTCGACTCCACGGAAGGCTACCCCGTGTTCGTCGGGCTCCAGGTCAACGACCGCGACTGGATGACGAAGCACTCGAAGGACCTGCTCGACCGCCTCGATTATGTGCTTGCCGACACGATGATCATGCCCATGCCCACGGATGACAGCGAGCCGGTCAAGCTCTGGATTACGGAGGGCTACACGATCGACGATCCGGAGGCGTGGATGGAGCGTTACATGCGGCACAACCTCCGGGTGCTGGCCGAGCCGATCACGATTCTGGCGAACCCGACCTATCTTCCGCCGCCGGTCGAGAAGCTCTACGACCAGCTCTGGACGGATGCGCGAATGCGGACGATCATCGAGGCGGCCATCAAGAATGACGTGGCCCTGGAAATCAACGCCCGGAGCGGGCTGCCCCACGATCGCTTCATCCGCATGGCGAAGAAGATGGGCGCGAAGTTTTCGTTCGGCACGAACAACTTCCTGGACAAGCCCATCGACATGACGCGTTGCTTCGGCGCGATCGATCTCTACGGGCTGCAGAAGGCGGACATGGTTGTTCCGGAACCGGCATTCTGATTCAGCCGGGCTGCTATCGTTGGGGTGCGAGGCGAGGTTGTGGTGACGGGAAGGCGGGGGATTTGCAGCCGGGCTTTTGGGGTCGGTGGTGATTGAGGGTAAGAGCCGGGCTAGGGTTGATGGTCGACTGGCAGGGTTGCGTGGGCTGAGGTGGACGGTTGAAGAGCCCGGCTATTCAGCTTCAGTCCGGCTGCTATCGTTGGGGTGCGCGGAGAGCTGGCAGCGACGGGAAGCGGATGATCGGCAGCCGGGCTTTTGGAGTCGCTACCAATTGAGGTGCATCGTAACGTCGCGTGCGCAGACGCAAGCCCCGACGCAATCGAGATTAGAGAAGAGGAATCCGTACGCTGCTTCGGAGTACGGGTTCCTCTTCTCTATTCGACCTTGGCGTTACGGAGAAAGCAGGCATCTGGGCGCCTTCGTGGATGACCGGCGCATTCTTGAATCGGATGGACCCCAATTGAGGACAAGAGCCGGGCTACGGTGGATGCTCGGCTGGCAAAGGGGCGTGGACCGAGGTGGGGCATACAAGAGCCCGGCTATTCTGGTTCAGCCCGGCTACTCTGGTTCGGCCCGGGCCATGTCAGGCGGGCGAACCGTGGTTTGGCGGGGTGCGTAGGACTATGGAGCACAAAGCTTGTGGTTTCTTGGGATTTTTCGGGCAGGCTTGCGCGCGGGAAAAAACGTGACCTAGACTTTCCATACGATGGAGCGGGTGGTTCGTCCCCGGTGCGCAAGCCCGGCGTCAAACTCGCCGCAGTTCGCAGAACGCGCACAGTCGGCATAACTTGACAGGTCAGGCACCCCCGAAGGGAGCCAAAACGGGCCAAACGTTTCGTCCGACCAGGGATGCTTCTTGACAAATTCATGGATCTGAAGTCTGTTAAATTTCGGTCCTGTTCGTTTCCTGCGGAGTCGAAAAATGTTTCTCAAGAAATCAGTTGTTTTTGCCGCAACGGCGATGGTTGCCGTGTTGTTGGCCCCGTGCGTCTGCCAGGCGGGCTTGTTTGATTGTCTTTCGGGCTCTTCCTCGACGGCGGCCCCGTTGACCTACGCGCCTCCTTACCAGGCCCAGCGGGTGGCCTACATGCCGACTTGTGATCCGTGCAATCCCTGTGCGGCGCCCCAGGTGAACTACGTGCCGGAAACGAAGTATCGCTGGAAGTACTCGCGGATCGAGCGCACCGAGTATCAACCCGTGGCGAGTGCCGATCCCTGCACGGGCTGCCCGGTGACGAGCTATCGTCCGGTGACGAAGAAGTCGCTGCTGCCGTGGCTCCATCGTGAGGCCTACACGACCTACAAGGCGGTTCCCTATGGCGGATTCGCGCCGGTCAGCTACATGCAGCCGACTTACCAGTCGGGTTGCTGCGATCCTTGCTCCTCCTGCACGTCGTGCGATTCCGCGTGTGGCGTTCCGTCGCTAACTTCCGGCGGTTGCTCGACGTGTGCGACAGGCAGCACGACGACCTACTCGGAAAGCAGTCCGTCAGACCCGGGCTACTCGGGCCAGACCTATCGCTCCGAGCGGGAGTGGACCCCCGTGGAATCGGAGTCACACCGGACGCTGAAGCCGGAGTCCGATCCGGAAACGGAGAAATCGGCCTCCGACGTGACCAATCAGCCGACCTCCATGCCCCGGATGCAGATTCCGAAGTTCCCGACGGACAGGACGGCGAGCGTGAGCCGCGTCCGGACGGTCGTGTTCGAAGAGGAGGTTGCGAAGGAGCAGCCGAAGAAGGATCTCTTCGAACACGCCAAACGCGTGATTTCCGCGCCGCTCGTTCCCATCGAATAGGGCGAGGAGTCGCGAAAGACGCAGGAAACAGGACATCCGACACGCCGCGCAGCCGACCGACTGTGCGGCGTGTTGGCGTTCTTGGGGACGTGGAGGACGCTACACCTTTGGGTTGTGATTCGGTAAACTGGTTTGACAGGACCAAGAGGACTCAGCGCGGATCGTCGTTGGGACTCAGCCTTGTGGAACTCCTTCGGAGTACAGAGGATCGCCTCTCTTCTTTCCCAGCGTGCGCTGCGCGACGCCGGGCTATGGAATTGAACGCCTTCGGCGTACGTGTACGGCCAGGAGTTAGAGGCAACATCGAATAGTCGCTGAAGGTATTGCGATGCAACACACTCCCTACACAGCCGCCGACTTCGGGGCCAACCCGCTCATGTTCTATTACGAGATCACGCAGGCCTGCGATCTCGTGTGTAAACACTGCCGGGCTTCGGCACAGGAAGAACCGGCGCCGGACGAGTTGACGAGCGACATGTCGATGGCGCTGATCGACCAGGTGGCGTCGTTCCCACGCAAGCCGATTCTGGTGCTCACGGGCGGCGATCCGTTGAAGCGGGCGGACCTGTTCGACCTGATCGGCCACGCCCGAAGTCGTGATCTCCAGGTGGCCCTGACGCCGTCGGCGACGCCCCTGGCCACGCGAGCCGCCTTCGAACGAGTCAAACAGGCCGGCGTGAGCGCCCTGGGGATCAGCCTGGACGGGGCCGACGCCAAGACCCACGACGCCTTTCGTGGTTGGGAGGGCAGCTTCGAGCGGACCCTTGGGATGCTCGACGACGCCAAGGCCCTGGAGTTTCCCGTCCAGGTCAACACGTCGATCACGCGGCGCAACTTCCACCAGATCGACGCGATCGGCGAGGTGCTGGCCGAGCGAGGCATCGCCATGTGGTCGGTGTTCTTCCTCGTGCCGGTGGGACGAGGCGTGGAAGAAATCCGCATCTCGGCGCCCGAGTACGAGACGGCCTTCGAAAAGCTCTATCATCACGCCTGCACGAAACCCTACGGCGTGAAGACGACCGAAGCGCCTCACTATCGCCGTTGGGTCCTGCAACATGGCGGCGATCCGCTGGCCGGTCCGGGCGCCGCCCATGGTGGCGGCGGGCGGCGAGTCCACCGCGCGCCCCTTGGAGTGACCGACGGTCGCGGCGTCATGTTCGTCAGCCACAACGGCGAAATTTACCCCGCCGGGTTCCTGCCGGTTGTTTGTGGGCGGTTTCCCGAGGTCTCCGTGGTTGACTCGTACCAGTCCCACCCGGTTTTCAAGGCGTTGCAGGATCCCGACCAGTACAAGGGGATTTGCGGGGCCTGCGAGTATCGCCACGTGTGCGGCGGCAGCCGCGCTCGGGCTTATGCCGTGACGGGAGACTACCTGGAGGGCGAGCCCGACTGTGTGTACGTGCCGGGCAGCGATCCGGAGCCGCAGTTGGGGTAGGGGGCGTTTTGGCCTCGGGTTTACTCGCTGTGGTGATGTAGCGGTGTGCGTTACTGAGAGGGCTTGGGGCTTTGGTGATTCAGGAATTCTGGAACAACATTGCCTGTGTCGGGCGATGCGGCCAGGGCGTTCATGTCAGCCAGATCCCTTCGCACTTCCGGGAACCTGAAGAAAATCCGCATGAGCCTGTCGAGTGAACGTGTCTGGATTTGGACGCTTCGCAGCCACCGTGAAACAGTTTCTGGGGCAATGCCGAGCAAATCGCCAAATTCTTTCTGTGTAAGACTCAGACGCCGCAGTTCTTCGCGAATCTGTTTAGCCGTCAGGAGATTCACGTGACTGCGAAAAGCTTCAGCGATCTGTTCTGAGGCCGTGTTCGGCAGAATAATGCCGCCACAATCCCGGCACTTGTGCAGCGTGATATTCGGAGCTTCAAATTCGTGGAGACGGCCTTCGTACTTGAACGCCGTCCTGTAGTCGATGGCTTCCGCGTAGACCGCGATCGCGCCACATTCAGGGCAGAGATGCGGAAACGGCTTTGGTCGGCGTTGTTTCTTGGGCATGCAAGACCACAGTTGGTGTAGTGTTGATTTCGGGAGCAAACGCGACGCTCGTTCAAACTTCCTTTCATTCGAATCAGACTCTCGCCGGCTACGAGCGATGCGGCTTAAACCGCATGATGTAAATCACCGAGTCGTCCGGTTCCGGCGAGCGTGCAAATCGTGTTTCAAAGTAATACACTTGGCCCAGAATCGTCGGCCACATGTCGTAGTGATACTTCCAGTGTTTTCTGTATGGGTCACGTGTTTCATCAACACGGTCAATTCTTCCTCCGGCGCAAACATACTTGAAGAGAGCCTCCTTAATCGCCTTTGGAGTTAGTTCGGGCAGGTGCTCCCGCCGATCTTCTTCGGCCCGACCCGCCCAGGAAACCGGATCAGGATTCCCTCCCCAATCCCAGAGTTCGAGCACGTCGACATACTCTTGGCGATCAGCGCCAGTTAATTGGACTGCCATGCCGCCCCTCTGGTGCTTGTGTGATGGACGACAGGCGATGAAATTCTACGCCAGCATTGACGTACGTCATTAACTGAAGTATATCTCCAAAGCAATCTTGATGTAAGTCATCTTTTCTTCTCTCGACATCGGCATATCTGAACACTGGGCACCCCCCAAAAGTTCGGGACCACTCGTGCCACGGGATGAATTTACCATGAGTGAGTTGCTAATCCGAACTGTTTCAAGTTCCAATAACCGCAAGTCGAGTTTTAACATAGAGTTATGCAGCCTTATGGCCAGATTCTCTTTCCCGGTGCGCCCAGCGAGCCCCCTATCTTAGGTGGATTTGATGTTCCGCTGCCACTGCTGCCGAATGGGCCCGTGCTCGGGCCTACGCCGTGACGGGAGACTACCTGGAGGGCGAGCCGGACTGCGTGTACGTGCCGGGCAGCGATCCGGACCCGCAACTGGGGTAGGGTGCGATTTGACGGAGCGTGTGTCGCGTTCCAGCTTGGAATTGTGGGATGGGCTTGTTCGGGCTGTGATGTGGGACGATGCTGCACCGATTGACAGAGTGTCGTAATTCGGTCGATTGATGGGACAGTGAGCGAAATCGGTGAGGGGCGTGCGGTAGCGGAGCCCCTGCAGCGACTGGTTAGCTTTTCCTTCTCACAATCAGACAGCAAATGATTGCCGAAATACCCAAGCAGCTTGCGCCGATACGCCCCAAAGCTCATCTCATCTGTCAAAATCCCGGAAAACGGGTGACACGCCCTGTCTCTGAGGCACTCGAATCGCCATCGCGTGGACACGGGCCACTGCCGGGCCACTTCCGCCACGGCAAAGGGAATGGCCGTGGTGCAACACGTTTGGAACCGTGAAGAGGCACGCTGCCTCTTGTAGAACGCCGTCGGCGTACGGAGAATTGGCCGGTCCCGGAACCCAGGGTGACGCGGCGAAGCCGCTGACCCTGGGCTGGGGAGTTGAACCGCTTCGCGATAGAAGAACGAGCATCGTCATTGACGTGCCAATCGGTGCGTCAAAACGTACGCTACGTAACGGGGCCAGACCGTCGTGCGTCAAGACGCACCCTACGTTAAGGCTTCCGGCCATCGTGCGTCAAGACGCACGCTACTTCAAATGCCGCGTGTTGCCGACACGCCGCGTCACGCCGATTTGGTCGAAATGGTCGAGGAGGGGAAGAGCGAACTTGCGGGTCGTGTCCAGCAGGTACTTGAACTTGACGCTCTCCAGGCGGCCCTCTTTCTGGAGATAGTCGACGAGGATCTGTCGGGCCCGCTCGACGGCGTCGTGGTGGAAGAGCATGTTCCCTTCGACGCGGACGAGCTTCTGTTGTTGGCGCAGCGCGTTCAGGATTCGCTTGACGGTCGCTTCGTCGCTCCCGGTCAGATCGCAGAGTTCGGCAAGGCTGGGAGGCTTGAAGAGATGCTCCCGGAATCGCGAGTCGATGGCTCGGGAGAGATCGGCATCGGCGCCTTGGAATTCGGCCGAATGTTCCGGCCTGGCCAAGCGGCCCTGGCGGTCGACAAGCCAATTCTGTGCGCGCAGGTGGGCCACGATCGCATTGGCCACGTCTCGATCGAGGTGGGCAGCCACGCGAAATTCATCGATCAGCATTCCGGGGCTCTCGGGAGAGGCCTGGTGGAAGCGGTCAGCACAGTCCAAGATCCGGGCGGAGATCTCGGCCAGCGTCTCCCGATGGGCCAGCAGGCCGCTTTGCAACTCCTGAACCGTGCCGTCAGCGAACAGCGTCTTGAGCAGGTCTTCCAGCCGTTTCGGCAGGACCTTCGCCTCAACCGACAGGGTTGACCTGGTCATCGCGCCTGCCGGCGCCGTCTGCAGGACAAAAGAGACAAAGGCTCGCTCGTCTTGGACCACCTCGGCACGGTTGCGGGCAGCGGTTACCAGTTCCGGGCGCCGGCGTTTCAAACGACGGGCGCCGCCTTCGATGAGGATTCCACCGCCGATGGTTCTTGCCGGCGAGGGAATGCGGACGATGAAGGGATCCCCCGGGCCTGCGACCAAACCGGCTGGAACGCGGAACTGGACGAGGGCCTCGTCGCCCGAGGTCATGGGATCGTGTTCGAGCATGGAGACGGTGGCGGACATTTCGGCCGTGCCGGTGTGGAGTTTCAGGCGGGTGCCGTTTTTCAACACGATCTTGGATTCCGGCAGGAGACGCAATCGAGCGATGAACCACTCGTGGGGCTCGAAGTAACCGGGCAGGGTGAGCACCTCGCCGCGGCGGATCTCGCCGGCGTCCCAGTGGCGCATGTTGATGGCGGCGCACTGGCCGGCTTTGACTACGTCGCTTGGACGGCCATAAACCTCGATCTGGCGAATTCGGCCTTCGAGGCCGCGGGGCAGGAGGACCACTTCGTCGTCGACCCGGGCCGAGCCGCAGACGGGGATACCCGCCACCACGGTGCCGAAACCGGCGGCGGAAAAAGCACGATCGACCGGCTGGCGGAAGACGCCGTCGAGGCGCCGCGGCCCGATCGACTCCATCATTTTGCAGAGGGTCGTGTAGAAGGCGTCGAAGCCTTCGCCGGTGATGCTCGACACGGGACAGATGGGAGCGCCTTCCAAGAACGTGCCGCGGAGGAAGTCGCGGGTGAGTTCGGTCACCAACTCGCGGTGTTCCTCGTCGACGCGGTCGATCTTGGTGAGGGCCACGAAGCCCCGTTGGACGCCCAGGAGCGTGAGGATGTCGAGGTGTTCGCGGGTTTGGGGCATGACGCCGTCGTCGGCGGCCACGACGAGGAGGACGGCGTCCATGCCGGTGGCGCCGGCGACCATCGTCTTGATGAAGTTTTCGTGGCCGGGAACATCGACGAGGCCGACTTCCAGGTCGGCGATCTTGCAGGGGGCGAAGCCGAGATCGATCGACATGCCCCGCTCTTTTTCCTCCTTGAGGCGATCCGTCTCGCAGCCGGTGAGGAGCTTGACCAGGGCGGTTTTCCCGTGATCGATGTGCCCCGCCGTACCCAAGGTCACGTTGATTTGCTCAACCGCCATCGAAACTCCGAATATCTTTGGGGCGACTGCTTCACTTCACGATCGTATGATATGAGTCGCTCGGGAAATGGGTTCAAGAAGAAAGCAACCACAGAGAACACGGAGGAAAATCTAGCCCATAGCCTAGTAGCGAATGTCGAAAGTCAAATGTCGAAAGAACGACGAATGACCGAAGGCGTGAATGTCGTATTCGGCACAACCTCCGTCATTCAGGCCTTTGGATTTGTTTCGTCATTTGGTTTTCCTCATTCGTCATTTTTCAGCGACTGCGTTCGTCTCCGTGTCCTGTGTTCCGCTCTTCGTAATTGAACCGTCGAATTAGTTTCTGTTGATGATGCCCGTCGGCGGCCGGGATGGTGTACGGCTGGCGGGTCGGTTGGGTTGAGGTATTCGGTCTCTTGCATGAAGTAGTGCTTGCCGAGGCTGAGGGCGCATATCTTGCCTTGCATTCACGGCTGAAATCAGGGTGTTGTAACCACGACGTCGTCAGCCTCCCGGAGTTTTCGCCAGAATGGTCAAGTTGTGGCAGAACACGGCGCTGCCGACGGCCGAGACGAAGTTCTTAAAACCGCGAAAACAGCAACGAGCCAAACGAAATGCTCGTTTTAAGCACGAAATGCTCCCCTCAATTCCCGCTCGCCATTGCTGCCACACGCTCATCATCGATTGGCCAAAGTCTTGTGTCCGTCGCGGTACGCCCAGGTACTCGACCTGTTCCTCCAACTCCTCGTAGGTCTCTTCGTCCGGGCAGAAGCCTTTGTCGGCGGCCACCGATTCGGGCCGTCGACCAAAACGCTCTTCGTGGCGTTCCAGTACTAACGGCAGGAGCCTGTCGTCCGTACAGTTCTTCTCCAGCACAACGTAGTCGGTGATGAACTTCTCTTTCGACTGGGTGAGCAGGACCTTGTGACCGAACTCGACCGGCTTGCCTCGCCGGCCACGCTTGATCAACTCCGTATGGGCCTCAAAGATGCTGAAGACCTTGTCGCCGTTCGGCACTTTCTCCTTGTCGAAGACGCGGCGGCGTGCTACTCGGGCCACCTGACGCATCACGGGCAAACGGTCAGCCAGCTTTTGGCCAATCGCAGCCAGTGCGACAGATGTCGACCGCGCCGCCCAGGCGACGAATTGTTCCGCGTTTTCCAGGATATTCTCGACCCGAACGATCATGGTTTTCATGTCTTGCTGCACCTTGCGAAGCCGCTTCTTGCTCGTGCTCTTCGAGTAACGGCTAACATCCAAGTACAGCTTCTTGACCTTCTTCGGGTGGAATCGCCAGGGGCAACTCAAAGGATTGAGGTCACGGCCGGCCGCCATCTCGCGCGTGGCCACGCGGTACACGTCCCACAAAAGGCTCGCATCCGTCGGCCAGTGGATGTTGCACTCGGTGACTGTCGTATCGGTCCGCACATGGTCGAGCGAAACCGACTCCTCGGCACAAGCGTTCAGGGCCAGAACATGGTTGATTCGTTCCCACGTTTCAGACTGGATCGCACCGAACGCCCTGTTCAGCAGCGTGAAGTTGATGGTCGGTTTCTTCAGCAGGCGGCAGAACCGTTGCAGCGTTTCGCTTTCGGCGATCCGAATCGACGCCTGCCGGTAGTCGAGCCCTTCTCGCTGCATGACCAAAACCGCCCGAAACAGGTTCTCGCTGGTGAAGATCGGCTTGCGGCCTCGCGTCGACGTGGCCTGGCTGAGTTGTTCCAGATCGCCATGGACCAGATCAAGGATCACCGGGTGACTGTCCAAAATCTCGCTGAGCATCTTGTATTCGCTACGATAATCGCGTACCGTTTGGTTATCCGCCTTCTCGATGCCCCACCCAAAATCGAGAATGGCTTCGGCTTTTGCACGCATCGTTGTTCTCCTTGATTGGTTGTGCTTTCAATAGGATAACGATGCGTTTTTTCTTGCCTACCCCAACCTTCTCTCACCTGCAAAAACACCCCTTTCTCGATTTGAGAAACAGAAACGAATTAGTCACTGCCCCCGTCAGAACAATGCATCGCAACGGCTTCGACCAGGAGGGGCTCGTCGCCTTCGAGGAGTGTTCGTGGATCGATCAGGATCTGTTCGGTCTTCACCCGGGTGACGACGGCGGGAGTGCCCTTTCGCAGACGTCTGGCGAGGTTGGCCGCCGACTGGTTTTGGGGCGACACCGTGACGAGTCGGGTGGGCAAGTTCTGCGTGGGCAGGGAGCCGCTTCCCATCTGGGAGAAGCCATCGATGACGGAAACGTCTGCCTGAACGGCTCGCTCCTTGAGGGCCGCCGCGATGCGGTCGGCCTGGGCGGCAATGTCGTCGAAATCGCGGGCCAGCATACGCAAGGTGGGGACCCGGCGTATGGCCTCGTCGGGATCGAGGAACAGGCTGAGGGTGGTTTCCAAGGCCGCCAGGTTGAATTTGCCGGGTCGGACGATCCGGGCGAAGGGATTCTTGCGGACTGCATCGACCAGTGCTTTGCGCCCCAGGATGATCCCGCCCTGGCCGGCGCCGATCAGCTTGTCGGCGCTGGACGTGATCAGGTCGGAGCCGGCGCGAACCGACTCCTGGAGGGTGGGTTCCTTTTCAAAGCCGAAGCGCGTTACGTCGACGAGGGAACCGGCGCCCACGTCGTCGATAAGGACGATGTTGTGTTTGCGGGCGATCGCGATCATCGTCTCGAGGGGCACCTCGGACGTGAATCCGGAGATCTTGTAGTTGCTCGGGTGGACTCGCAGGAGTGCGGCCGTGTTTTCGTTGATTGCCTGTTCGTAATCCCGGGGGTGGGTTTTGTTGGTGGTTCCCACCTCGACGAGTTTGGCGCCGCTCATCTCCATCACTTCGGGCAGTCGAAAGGAACCGCCGATCTCGACGAGTTGCCCCCGAGAGACGATCACTTCCCGGCCTGCCCCCACGGTGTTGAGCACGATCGACGTGGCGGCGGCGTTGTTGTTGACGACCGTGGCCGCCTCGGCGCCGGTGAGCTGCTGGAGCAACTGTTCGATTCGCGGAACGCGGGCGCCCCGGCGTCCCGTTTCGGGGTCCAACTGGAGGATCGAGTAGCCCGACAGGTCCGTGGTGAATTGGTCGATGACCTCGCGGGCGACGACGGCTCGGCCGAGTCCAGTGTGGAGAATCACCCCTGTGGCGTTGATCGCCTTGCGGTAATGGGGTTGCGAGGCCAGGCTCACCCGTTCCAGGGCGTCCGCCACGATCGCGCGGGACAGGTCTTCCTGGGTTGCTTCTCCCGAACTTCCCCCCAAGATCCCCTCTCTTGCGTGTTCGGCCGCAGCACGCACCGCGCCGACCACGAGTCGGCGCGGGACCGATTTGAGCAGAGCTTGGAGCGCGGGTTCCCCGAGGAGGGCCTCGACGGCCGGAATCCTTCGCAACGCGTCTTGATTTGGGTGGGGCATGGGTGGATCTCTGGTAGGGGAGTGGGTATTCTAGCGTTCGCCGCAAGAAGGGGTCAAGCAACGGGCGCTCTCCAGCGGCGACCACGTTTCCGATTTGGTGGTGGAAGGTCTGGAAACTGGAACGTGGTCCCTAAACCTCCTCTCTTTCTCTTCGCAAGGAGTTTTCCGTGCATCCCAAGAGCGACATCCATTTGCCCGACGTCCAGGCAGTCTACAGCGGCCCCGAGTGGTATCTCTGGGAACTTCTCATGGGCCAGCAGATTCACCTGGGGGGGCTCAAGTCGTCGATGGCCCTTGCGGACGCTGCGGGTATCGCCGCCGGCACCAGTGGTGTGGACCTTTGCTGCTGCACGGGGGCGGGGATGCGATTTCTCCTGCGGTTCCGCGAGGTGGCGCGAATGCACGGTGTGGACGCGACGGAAGCGGTGATTGTCAAGGGACGCGAACGTTGCGAGGAGGAGGGTGTGGCGGATCGGGTCGAGTTCACCCTGGCCGACGTGTGCTCCACCGGGCTGCCAAGTGAGTCGGCCGATTTCGTCTGGGGCGAGGACGCCTGGTGTTACGTGGACGGCAAGCCGGCTCTGATCGCCGAGGCCGCTCGAATCGTCAAGCCGGGCGGCACAATCGCCTTCACCGACTGGGTTGAGGGCGAGCCCGGCATGACCGATGAAGAAGCCGCTCGCTTCCTCCGCTTCATGAAGTTTCCCGACGTGCAGACCTTTTCGGGCTACGTCGAGTTGTTCCAGGCCAACGGGTGCGACGTGCTGAACAGCGAAGACACGGGACAGTTCGCTCCGTGCATCGATCTCTACCTGGAGATGGTGGATCGTCAGTTGACCTACGACGCCCTGCGGCTTCTGGGGTTCGATTCGGCCATGCTCGGCGCCGTGGCGGAAGAAATGGTGTTCATGCAGGGCCTGGTTCACGCGGGCAAGGTAATCCAGGGCCGGTTCGTGGCGAGGAAACAGGGATAGAGCGTGACTGGTTGTTCTTTGTTAGACGGAACACGAATCGACACTAATCTGCGCTAATCGGGATTGGGTGTGCAGAAAGGTTGCGATTTCTGCCCCCAGCGGACTATTGCCACCCACGATCTAACGAGAGAGCCATGTTGGCACAGACGAGTCGATACAATCTCTGGGTGAGGTGGATCGTCGGCCTTGGGCGGCATGGGGCATTGGTTGTTGTCGTGGCAGCCGCATCGTCAGTTGCTGCTGCCGAGGAAATCGCTGTCGAGGAACTGATACGGCAAGTCGAGGCAGCCGAGAAGCTCTACGCGGACTGTGATGTTACCGTCAAGATGACGTATGCACGGTCTGAAGACGCCCCTCCGCCGACAGTGGAGCTTCCAATCGTCGAGCGGAAAACCGGCGACATCCGTTGTGTGTTTCAGAACGGAATGATGCACCTTGAAGCGACGGTTCAGCTGACCTGCATGGGACGCGATCGAGATTCCTCTTACGTTCGCACGCGGCTCTATGACGGGGTCGTGACTCGCCTTTGCGAAGGGGCGATTGTGAACATCATCGACGGTCCGCCCGCTGACGATCATGTCTTTCGCCCTCACACGGTGCTGTTTCAGGACATGGGCTATCCGGTTCCCCTCTCAATCCATATGCAGGGCGGAGCGGCCTTGCTCAAGTCTCCCGGTGGCAAGGGATTCCCTGCCGACGCCCGGCGGATCGAGTGTGTTTGCCTGGGGGAAAGCAAATGGGAGAGCCATCCTTGTGTCAGGATCGCGATTCGGCATATCAGCACGAGAAGCGGCAAGCTCTGGGACGAGTTTGTCATCTGGCTCGCCACGGACAGGAACTACCTTCCGATCCACTACGTCGGTTACAGCTATCGCTGGTCATCGGACCTGGCCTACAATGAGGGCTCCGTTGTTGAATTCAAGGAACTCACGCCGGGGGTGTGGTTTCCCATGAAGACAATGGCGACCATGTATGACCACCACACGCTCAAACGCGACCACAAACAGGTAATCAAGGCGACGCGAACGTACGAGGTGCAGCAGGTCTCGCTGACTCCCAATCATCCGATCGAGTTCTTTCGAGACCTGGAGATCCCTGAGCAAGCGACAGTCTATCACGTCGACCAAGACGGGGAGATCGTCGAGAGTTACCGCGTGGACAAGTCGGGGGATCGTATCCCATCGCCCGCTCCTCCCTGAGTCCGTATGCGTTTCGTAGACTTCCATCTCGGTCTGTCATCGACCGACAATCTTTTATTCGCGGAGAGAACTCATGAGCTCATCGCCCTGCTGCGGCGGATCGAACGACAAGCCTGCCTCTTCCGATGCGTGCGGGGGGAGCCCGTGCTGCGGCGGGGGCAGTGGGGCGTCGGGGCCTGCGGCCACGCCTTGCGAACACTTCGCCCGGATGATCCCCAACTGCCTGGAGTTTGCCCAGGCGGCCAAGGCTGAGGGGAAACCGATCGTGGGGATCATGTGCGAATACACGCCTCGCGAGATCATCATGGCGGCCGGCGCCGTGCCCGTCTGCCTGTGTGGCGGTTCGGCCGACACGATTCCGGCGGCGGAGACCGAGTTGCCGGCCAATCTCTGCCCATTGATCAAGTCGACCTACGGCTACCATGTCGAGAAGAGCAATCCTTTTCTGGAGATGGCCGACCTGATCGTGGCGGAGACGACCTGCGACGGCAAGAAGAAGATGTACGAGTTGCTTGCGGAGACCCGCCCGGTTTACATCCTCGAATTACCGCAGAAGGTGGATGATCCCGACGCCCTGGCCCTTTGGCGGCGCGAACTGGTCAAGTTTCGCGAGTATCTCCGCGAGAAGTGGAACGTGCCGGTCGCCGACGAGTGCCTCCGCGTGGCCACGGGGATCATGAACGAGGAGCGATCCCTGCGGCGCCGTCTGGCCGAGCTGATGCAGGCCGACTCACCGCCGATGACGGGCCGGCAGTTGCTCAACTTGAAGAGCAGCATTTCGGGCCTCCCCGCCGACTTCGAGCAGTACAAGAAGGCCTACGACATGCTTGCTGCCAAGGAGCCGTGCCCCGAGATGGCCTCGCGGGTTCGCGTGCTGATGACGGGGGTGCCCATGGCCCACGGGGCGGAACGGGTTCTGGACATCGTCGAGGACAGTGGCGGGCTGGTCGTGGCGATGGAAAGCTGCACGGGAGTGAAGCCGATCCTCGACGACGTGGAACTGAACGGTGGCGACCCGATGGACGCCCTGACGGAGAAGTACTTCCATCTGCCCTGTTCGGTCATGACGGTGAACGACCGGCGGCTCGACTCGATTCGGCAGTTGGCAGAGACTTATCGGCCGGACTGCGTGATCGACCTGGTTTGGCAGGCCTGCCTCACCTACGACGTGGAATCGCGGCGCGTGAAACGCGTGGCGGAGGAAGAACTCGGGGTGCCATATCTGCGTATCGAAACGGACTACGCGCCTTCGGATTCCAGTCGAATCGCCGTCCGCGTGGAAGGGCTCTTTGAAACCATTCGTGCTGGTGCTGCGAGTTCATGAAACGCGTCGCGTACTGCAACCCGTTCGTCCCGCCCGAGTGGATCGCGGCCCATGGGCTGGCGCCCGTGTGGCTGATGCTGGACGGTCGGTCCGCCCACGGGCCGGAGGCCACACGGCGCGGGATCTGCCCGTGCGTGGCCGCACTTCTCGCCAGGGCGGCTGACGGCATTGACGCGGACGCGCTCGTGTTGACGACCGTGTGCGACCAGATGCGTTACGCTTCGGCTTATCTGGAAAGCCAGAGCGGCGCCGCCCAGTTCCTGATGAACGTGCCGTCCACGTGGCAGGCAAGCGGCCCACGGGCGCTTTATCGGCAAGAGCTGGAGCGGTTGGGGGCGTTTCTTGTGAAGTGCGGCGGGCGGACGCCGACAAACGACCAGCTTGCGGAAACCATCGAGCGTTACGAGCGTGAACGGCTGCGGGGCTGGGAGAAGCGTCCGCTGATGACGGCGCGGCAGTGGAGCGAGACGGTCCTCAAAATGCGAGGCGAATTGCCACTTGACCTGCCGCTTTGCGAAGGCGGGCGGGTCGACGGGATTCGGCTGGTCGTGATCGGAGGTCCCGTGCTTGCGGAAGACGGTTCTTTCCTCGATATGATTGAAGAGGCGGGCGGGTGGATCGTGTCGGACGGAACGGAGACGGGAGAACGAACGCTGCCGGTGCGAGGTCGGCGCGAACGTCTTCAGATTGATCCGCTTGACGAACTGGTGCGGATCTATTTCGACACGATCCCCGATCCCTTCCGCCGACCGAATACGGTTTTCTATGACTGGCTCGGCGAGCGGATCGCGGCGGCCTCGGCGCGCGGAGTGATTCTGCGGCGTTATCCGTTCTGTGACCTGTGGCATGGCGAGGCGGGGCGGATCCGCCAGTGGAGCCCCGTGCCGGTGCTCGATCTTGACGTGGCCGTCGGCGACGAGGGCGAGGGCGCCCGGACCCGGGGCAGAATCGAGGCCTTCTTGGAAATGCTCGCATGACCGATTCGCCCCGCCGCATCACCCTGGACCAATGGGACGACCGCTACGACCAGTTGCGGCGTGGCGGGCTTGCGGAGCCGAGTTACGGCGGCTGTCTGCGTCGCCATGTGGACGACGGCGACACGCGGCTTCTGGACCTGGTCATGGACAACTCGGCCGCATCGCTGCGGCTCTGGAACTTCCTGCTCACGGAAGAAGGTCGTCTTGCAGCCGCCCGGCGCCAGGGCAAGGTGCTCGTGGGCGCGATGAAGGACCTGGGCACGGTGCCGGTCATGGCCTTCTCGTTAGAGAACGTGGTGGCCTTCTATCCGGACGGCGCGTGGTGGATTCCGTGCATCATGCAGCAGAACGCGAACCTGCTGGAGATTGCGGATTCGTTGGGCGTGGACGATTCCTTCTGTCCGGTGCGGGCGTTGCTGGGCGCGTTCGTGTCGGAGGCCCACTTTCCGATTCCCGACCAGCTCGTGTGCAGCGTGGGGGCCACGTGCGACGATCTTTCGGCCATTGCCCAGCGTCTGGAAGGCATGGGGCATGCGATCCACTGGTGGGAGGTTCCCCATCGGCGTGCGCCGGAGTCGGACGAAGAGGCGGTGGCCTTGCCGGGCATCTTCTCGGCCCCCAAGTCGCTGGTACGGTTCGTTCAGGGAGAACTGGAGCGGGTCCGCGACGTGCTTGCCGACCGAGCCGGTTCGCCGCTCACGGACGATCGGCTGGCGGCCGGGATACGTCGAGCCAACCAGGTGCGGCGTCTTCTCGCCCAGCTCCGTGAAGAGGTTTTTGCGGCCGAGGCGGCTCCATTGCCGGCCCTGGAAATGCTGATCGCGGAGATGCTGGCCATCCACTTTTGTTCGGATCAGCAGGAGTCCGCAGCCGTTCTCGAAGGTCTTCTGGCGGAGGCTCGCCGCCGAATCCGGGAGGGAGTGGGCGTTCTCGCCGCGGATGCGGCACGGGTCTTCTGGGTCAACCCGGTGGCTGATCTTCGGATGATGAACCTGCTGGAAGAGGCCGGTGGGCGGGTGTGCGGCACGGAGTATCTCTTTTCCCACGCCCTGGATTTGATTCCGGAAGACCTCCCGCCCATGGAGGCCCTTGCGCGAGCGGCCCTGGCCGATCCCATGGTCGGTTCGCCTGTCGACAGGGCCGAGCGGATCTGCCATGATGGGAAACGTTTCGGGGCCGAGGCGGTGGTCGTCTCCGCGATCCCCGGGGCGAGCCACTGTGCCCTGGAAGGTGCGATCATCGCCGAGGTGGTCGGTGGACGGCTCGGAGTGCCGGTCCTTGAAATCGAGGTGCCCCCGATCACCGACTCGATCCGTCCCACTTTGCAGACCCGGTTGGAAGCCCTTGTGGAAACCGTGAAAACCCGACGTCCCCCCTAGGTCACTTCCGATGAGCAGCGTTGTTTCTTCTTTTCATTGGCTCTTCTGTTTTCTCTTGGTCGGACTTTTCGGATGATTTGTGCAGGCATCGACATGGGATCGCGCACGATCAAGGTCGTGCTCATTGACGGGGAGAGCCTTGCCGCTGTTGCTTCGGGGATCGTCGACCAGGGAATCGAACAGGAAGCGCTGGCCGAACGACTTCTTCAAGAGTTGCTTGACGAAAGAGGGTTGGTTCGCGGCGATGTCGGCGCCGTGGCAGCCACCGGCTACGGGCGGAAGTTGATCCGCGCGGCCGATTTGCACATGACGGAAATCACCTGCCAGGCGACCGGCATCGCCCACAGCCTGCCCGGCACGGGGGCGGTGATTGATATCGGCGGGCAAGACAGCAAGTTCCTTCAGTTGCTTCCGTCGGGCAAGGTGGGCGACTTCGCCATGAACGATCGCTGCGCCGCCGGCACGGGGCGATTTCTCGAAATGGCGGCGGCCCAGTTGGGGCTGAGGATTTCCGAGTTGGGCGAGATGGCGGGCCGCAGTGTCGATCCGTCGAAGATCAGCAGCATGTGCGTTGTCTTCGCCGAGACGGAGATCGTGGGTCTGCTGGCCCAGGGGTCCACGGTGGAGGATATTGCCGCCGGGATCCAGGCCTCGATCGCCCAACGCATTCGGGCCATGGCGGGTTCGAAGGCGTCGCCGCCGATCGTCTTCACAGGCGGCGTGGCGTTGGTCCCCTCGATGGACGCAGCGCTTGCGGCGGCTTTCGGCCATCCGGTTGCGATTGCCCCCAATCCCCAACTGACCTGCGCCCACGGGGCCGCCATCCTGGCCGCAAGGCACGCGGGGAACGGGAGGAAGGCAGATTAGGGACGCCTCAGAAATAGCCTCGCAGTGTTTTCTGGGGGCACATCACGGCGGAGCGTGATGGCTACTATGGAATTGCCGAAGTTATTTCAGAGTCGTTCCTCAGCGTTATGACGAACAGATTCAACGGTCGTACGGATGTGGGAGGGCAACATGATGTCGGATGCGAACGCGCTCTTCAACCAGGGGAGATTCCGTGAAGCGGAGATCCAGGCTCGCCTTCAGCTCGAGCAGAATCCGAACGATGCGGGCGCCTTGAACGTTGCCGGAGCGCTGGCCGGGAGGCGATTGCGTTGGAAGGATGCGATTGACCTGTTCGGGCGCGCCGTTGCGGCAGATCCCGGCGATCCGAATCTTCTCTGCAACTTCGGTATCGCCCAACGCACGTTCGGCGAGTTCGATGCTGCGCGGGAATTGTATCGCCGGGCTCTGCGCATCAAGCCCGACTGCGCCCGGGCCTATTTCCAGCTCTCGCAAATCACCCGAGGTGAGAGCGACGAGTTACTGTCCCCGATCGTGAAACTGCTTCGTGAGCGACAATTGGGTGACGACGATCGGAGTTTTCTACATTTTGCAGCGGGCAAGTTCTACGACGACCTCGCAGACTGGAGCAGAGCGTTCCTGCACTTCCAGCTTGGCAATGTGGCGCGTCGTCTGCCGTATGACCCGATTGGATTCGTCCGATTGGTGGATCGGATTATTGCGGTCTTCACTCCGGCCCGCCAGCGATCGCTCCGCGAGCTGGGCCATGCGTCGAACCGGCCGATTTTCATTGTCGGCATGCCACGGTCGGGGACAACGCTCGTGGAGCAGATTCTCACCGGGAATCCTGGCGTGTTCGCGGCCGGTGAGTTGCGCGACATCTCCGAGATTGCGACGGCATTTACGCAGCACGATCCGCAACGGAGGGGGTATCCGGAAAACGTCGTTGGCGTAAATCCCGGTGCCTTTGCCGGATTTGCCGAGTCCTATCTGAAACGGCTGGATGAATTCGATACGAGCGGACATCCGCACGTTGTCAACAAGAACCCCATCAACATCTTCTACGTGGGCTTGATCCAGGCGATGTTTCCGAACGCAGCCATTCTGCACTGTCGTCGCGAGCCCGTGAGCACGTGCATGTCGTGTTACTGCCAGCGATTTACGGACGGGCAGGAGTATTCGTGCGACCTGACCCACCTGGGCATGCGCTACCGGCAGTATGAGCGGATCGTGGCGCATTGGAAGGAGTCGCTGCCGGCGCCGATCCACGAAGTGGTGTACGAAGAGCTTGTCCAGGAGCCTGCGAGAGTGATCCGTGGGATTCTGGAGTTCTGCGGGCTTGAGTGGGACGAGCGATGTACCAAGCCACACGAACGAGACGGCGCTGTTTCCACGGCGAGTTCCTGGCAAGTTCGGCAGCCGATCGGTTCGGGAAAGCTGAATCGCTACCGCGGCTACGAACCCTATTTGGGGCCGCTGCGCAATGCTCTTGAAGTGGCTGGACTGTAGTGAATAAGGAAGCTGTGGGTTCCCGGATTCTACTGGTGAACGCGAAATGCTCGGTTTGAAGGTGCTCGACTACTGCTTGCAGGTTGCCGCCATCCTTCTGGGATGCGTGGTGGTGGCGCCGCCGGCCTCGGCTGACCCGCCGGTGCGTGGCGAATTGACGATCCGGGGCCACTCGATCGTCACCTTGTTGCTGGTCGGGAAAGACGGCGGAGCGGGGATACGGTTCGAGAATGTGGGCGAGACCGTTCATTTGCCGGTGGGAACGTACCGTGTGGAAGCGGTGTGCCTGAAAGGGGATTACTTGTTCGAGCCGACGGCCGCGGATCGTAAGGCCTGGTTCGAAGTGACGGAGGAAGGGCCCAACGAACTCACGGTGGGCGCTCCTCTTTATCCCACGCTGACGGCCCGACGCCACGGTGGTTTCGTGGAGATGGACTATGGCGTGGTTGACGGGGCGGGGCGCAGCTACTCGATGGAGAGCCACAGAGGACCTGAGCCCACCTTCACGGTTTCCGTTGACGGGCAACAAGTCGGTTCGGGCACCTTTGAATATGGATGAGGCGGGACCTGTGCGTGCTCGTGGCGAGTGCCGACATCCATAGGAAACCGTGAACTGACGATCCTGGCCGCTGCCCAACTGGGCGACCTGGGGGCTCCGAAGGGCGAGGGGGGCAAGCCGGTCCAACTGGCCTGGCGATGGCACTACAGCGTGCCGGGCCTGGCCCTGTGGGGCCTGTTGGGCGGACTGCTGGTGATTCCGCGTGAAAACCGCAAGTGGCAGGTCTGGCTCATCCTCGTATTGCCCTTGCTCGCGTTTCTGGGCCGATGGCTCGTTTCCAGCGACCAGTTCGAGGTGGACATGCTCTTCTACACGGTTGCGACGTTTGTTCTGGCCTGGACATGCGTCTGGCTGTCGGCCCCCTATCTGAGACAGCGAACTCGAAAACAAGCCTATTGGTCGGTCTTTTCCGTCATGTTCATCGCCGGTTTGTTGGCCTATCTGGGATATTTTGGCTTCTGGTGCTCCACGGAGATGCCTGGCTTTATTGTTATTGTCTGGATCGTAAGCAGTGCGTCTCTGACACTGGCATTGCTCCTTGCCGGGCTGTTCTGTCACCGCAAGTTCCGCGTAGGTCGTCTCACGGCTATCTCGGGAATTCTACTCCCCATCGTGACCGGCCCTGTGTTCATAATTGCCTGGTGTGGTGCATTTCTGGTTCTGGAAGGACCGGTCTCCTTTCTTCAGTTCATCTTGGGAAACATACTCCCACTAGCAATCATCTCCCTGGTTCTCAGTTGCATTCTCTTTGTGGTCACTCTTCCGGTCCTGGTGCTGGCCGGGCTGACGGATTGCTATCGAGAGCGTCTCCAGAGCCTGGTTTGCCCTGCCACGGCAGCTCCCACACCGTCCACCGAGGGAAAATCACTTTCCGAGCAGCCTTCCCCCATCGAACAAGGGTGAACCGGTAGCCAACTCGTTCATTTTCGCAAAAACGCTTTCCGATATTCTCAGGCAACGGACGAAGTAGTGAAGAAGGAAGGTCTGTCCCCGAAAACCATCTTGGGACGCAAAATGGCTGTTGTGAAGTTTCCCTGCTGCTACCTGCAAATTGCCGCGGTCCTGCTGGGCGCGCTGACTGTTGCAGCGCCGGCCTCGGCGGATCCGTCGCTGCCTTGCCAATTGAAGATCCGAGGGCACTCGATCAAGTGCTTCACCCTGATCGGAAAGAACGGAGGGGCGGGAGTTCGCTTCGATACTCCCGACGAAACGGTCCATCTGGCGGCAGGAACGTACCGCGTGGAGTCGGTTGAACTGACAGGGAACTACACGCTCGTACCGAGTGCTGACGATCGCAAGGCCTGGTTCGAGGTGACCCCGAAAGGGCCCAACGAACTTGTCGTGGGGGCCCCGCTCTACGCGACGGTCAGCGCCCGACGTCATGGCGGCTTTGTGGAGATGGACTACGACACGGTCGATGGAGCGGGACGAAGCTATCGAAAGAGCTATGACACCTACGAGGACCGTCCCCCCGAGCCCACCTTCACGGTCTCCGTGGACGGGCAACAGATTGACTTGGGCAAATTCGAGTATGGATGAGGCGGGACCTGTGCGTGCTCGTGGCGAGTACCGACATCCGTAGGAAACCGTGAATTGACGATTCTGGCCGCTGCCGACTTGGGCGACCTGGGGGCGGAGCAAGGCAAGGCGGTGCAGGTGGCCTGGCACTGGTACTACAGTGCGCCGGCCCTGGGTTTGTGGGGATTGCTTGTTGGGTTGCTGGTGATTCCCCGTCAGAATCGCAAGTGGCAGGTTTGGCTTGTTCTCGTGGTGCCTTTGCTCGCCACGCTGTGCCGCTGGCTGATTCCGAGCGACTCGTTGGGGCTGGACGTAGTGGTCTACCTGGCAACGACATTTCCCCTTGCCTGGACATGCGTCTGGCTATCGGCCCCGTACTTGAGTTTGGAGACAAGAGGCCGTGCCTTCGGGGCGGCAATGGGAGTCCTGCTTGGAGCGGGCCTGATTGGCTACCTGGGATACTGTGGCCTTTGGTGGTCCTCTGAGACCGGACTCCTGCTGATTCCTTTCTGGATTGTCCCGAGCATCGCCCTGGTGTTGGCTTCGCTCCTGGCTGGCAACCTGTGCCGCACGAAATTCAGCATCGGACGTTTCAGCCTCACCTTCCTGATTATCCTTCCCCTCGTGACGGTGCTCATCATGGTCGTGGGCATGGGCGGGCTGCTCGCCGTACTCACGGGAAACCTGATGATCGCGATCAGCATGGTTTTCATGGCAGGGTTGGCGTCCGTCATCGTCAGCGGGGTACTCTGCGCGGTGAACCTGCCGATGCTGTTGCTGTCGGCGAAGACCGACTGCTACCAGGAGCGTCTGCAGAGGTTGTTCTGCCCGGGGATGGCGGCTCCGGCGTCTTCCAGCGGGGGGAATCCGTTTTCGGAATCGGCCGGCTTCCCCTGACAGAAGCGGCCGCTTACTTGCCTCTGCGGGCAAAACAAGGTACCATGCGGGGGTCAATTGAGGGGGGCCTCGCACGCTGGCGGCGGTAGTTTTGGCTGGCGTTTCTTCGCGGAAGGTGGTAGTTGCTTATGAAGGACATGGAGAAGCGGCGCCGGGTCATGACCCGATCCATGCAGTTGGGGCACTGTATCTGCGATCCGAAGAAGTCCTGCCCCTGCGACGTTTTCCGCGAGCAGGATCTTTGTCCCTGTGCGGGGGAGCAGCCCGAAGCGCCCACCGGCGAGGCTCGACTGACCGACCTGGTCCACCGCCCGGGCTGCGCGTCGAAGATCGATGCTCGATCGCTCCGGCGGATTCTTGCCGGGTTGCCGACGATCGACGACCCGCGCGTGCTGATCGGGATGCCGGCGGCCGACGATGCCGGGGTCTACCAGCTCGACGACGAAACGGCCCTCGTGCAGACCGTGGACGTATTCTCGCCCTCGGTCGACGATCCCTACACGTTTGGCCAGATCGCAGCGGCCAACTCGGTGAGCGACGTTTACGCCATGGGCGGGCGTCCTATTTCGGCGCTTTCGATCGTCGGGTTTCCGGTTGGCGTGGTGGCGGACGAGGTTCTGCGCGAAATCCTCCGCGGCGGAATCGAGAAAATGAAGGAAGCGGACGTGGCCGTCATCGGGGGCCACAGTATCAACGACCAGGAGATCAAGGCGGGCTTCGCCGTGACCGGCCTGATCCATCCGAACAAGATCGCCTCGAACGCCGGGCTCCGCGTGGCCGATCAACTCGTGCTGACGAAGCCACTCGGGACGGGAATGCTTGCCTTTGCCGGGCAAATAGGCCGAGCCCCGGCCGACGCGTTGGAGGCTGCCGCCGAGTCGATGGCCCGATTGAATCGTGATGCAGCCAGGCTTATGGTCGAATGCGGCGCCCATGCCTGCACCGACGTGACGGGCTTTGGGCTCATGGGGCACCTGTCGGCCATGGCCGCGGCGAGCAAGGTGGATGTGGAGATCGTCTGGGACGATTTGCCGGTTCTTCCGGGGCTGCTCCAGTGCCTGGCGGACGGGATTGTGCCCGGGGCCATCGAGCGAAATCGCGAGGCTTCGGCCGCAAGTCTCGTGGCCGTTGAGGGACTAACGGACACGATGCTGGATCTGTGTTTTGATCCTCAAACTTCGGGCGGGCTGTTGATTGCCGTTCCTCCCAAGGCGGTGGACTCGCTGCTGCGGCAACTGCACGACGCGGGAGACGTTTCGGCCGCGCGAATCGGCGAAGTCCGCGACCGCGGTACGGGCCAGGTGCTGGTTTGCACTGATGGAACGCGAACGTTGCCCCCCCGCCGGCGTGCCGAACCGAAGAAGGCCGAGCCGGCTCCAGCCGCTCCAATCGCAAACGCGGCTGCCTGCTGCTGTCCACCGGCTGACGAAGAAGACTCGCCCAGCGTGGTTGTCGAAGAGCAGCGTTCCGGCTCGGAGCCGCTGGCTGGCGATGCCGCGGAAATGGAAGCCAAGTTCCACGAGTTTTTAAAGTCGAGCAATTCGCCCGGCGCATTGGGGGCCAAGACGAAACAAGCGATGGCGATAGCGCTTTCTGTCCTGGCGAAGTGCGAACCGTGCGTGAAGAGCCACGTCAAGAAGGCCCGGGCCATGGGCTTCACGCAGGAGGAGATCGACGAGGCCGCCTGGATGGCGATTTCCTTTGGCGGTTCGCCGTTGATGATGTTTTACAAGACACTGCGTCGGGAGTGCTGACGCGGGCACTTCCGTTGCGTATACTGACTCTTCGTGGAGGGAGGTGACTGGTACCTGGTGGTGCCCCTGGTCTTCAAAACCAGTGTGGGGCTTGCAAGAGTCCCGGGTGGGTTCGATTCCCATTCACCTCCGCCATTTATAAAGCGGAAAGCTGAAAGCCGAAAGCGGAAAAACTTACGATCGATAACCTCACAGCTCACAGCTCATAGCTCATAGCTCATAGCTCATAGCTCATAGCTCATAGCTCATAGCTCATAGCTCATAGCTCATAGCTCCCATGCTCCGAATCCTTCGAGCCATCGTTCAACGATTTCTGATGCCGAGTGCGATACTCGTGCTGGGGATCGCTTCGTTGCTTTGGGGGACGTTTCGGAACACGTTGGAGATTTACGAGGAGCAGGAGATCGAGATTTCGTTGGCTCCACCTCCCGAGATGATGATGCAGGGCGATCCGATGGGGGGCATGGGAATGCCGGGTGGGCCCGAAGGGGGCTTTCCTGGAGAAGAGGGCTTCCCCGGGGAGCCGGGGTTTGAGGATCCGAATTTCGGAGGGCCTCCGGCGATGCCGCCCTTTATGCCTGGGCCGCCGCCGGAGATGCAGAAGGTCAAGCAGAAGATACTGGTCAGCAAAGAAGAGCCGGAGAGCCGGGCGGTGTTTGAGATCACCATTGGCGGTCTGGCCTTGATGGATACGGGCGAATTGCAGCGAACCTATACGGGGGCCCCGCCGTCACTGTGCCCTACGTGAGTGAAGTGAAGGAGGTCATGGTGGCCATGGCCAAGAAAAAATCCACTCCACTTACGGCACGTCTTGCTCGGGGGCGCATCCTGGTTCAAACGGCGTTTCTGGCCGTCTGGATGATGCCCATGGTGCGGATGCACACCGCCTGCTCCATGGTGTTCCATTGCTATTCGTGCCCCCTGGCGACCTTTGCCTGTCCGATTGGCGTGCTGGCCAATTTCTGCGCCCTGCACACGTTTCCGTTTATTGCGATCGGCACGCTCCTGATCACGGGGGCCGTGCTGGGAGGCTTCGTCTGCGGCTGGCTTTGCCCCTTCGGGCTTTTTCAGGACCTGTTGGGACGCATCCCGACCCCCAAGTTCACATTGCCGGGTTGGACGGGCTACTTCCGATTCGTGGTGCTCGGCGTGTTTGTCTTGGCGATCCCCTATTGGTTCGGCGAGCAGCACCCGTTGTTCTTCTGTCGGCTGTGTCCGGCAGGGGCCCTCGAGGCGGCTTTTCCCAATACGATCGCGCAGGCCATGGCGGGCGAGACGCTTGTCTGGCCCACCGTTACGAAAATGGTCATCTTCGTCGTCTTTCTCCTGATGGCGTTGTTCACGTGGCGTCCCTGGTGCACCATGTTCTGTCCGCTGGGCGCTATCTACAGCCTCTGTAATTCGTTTTCTTTCGTCTTTGTTCGCGTCAACAAGACCGAGTGCGGCGATTGCGGGATCTGCAACACGCTTTGCCGCTACGGCGAGGGTCCGAAGCAACGGGCCAACGATTTGCGATGCATCCGCTGCCTCGATTGCACGAAATGTCGAAGCGTGGGGCTGGCCACGGTTGTGGGCGGAGCCTCTTCGCCCCCGTCGGCTGGGAAGAAGGAGGGGCAGGGGCAGGAAGTCGTTGTGGCCTCCCCGTCCTCTGCCAAGGAAGACTGAAAAGGAGATGCGTATGAGAAACCGTTGGCGAACCCGGTTCGGCGCCGCGGCGCTCATAGCCTTTCTCCTGGCTGTGAGCGAAGCCGGTGCGGAGACCTTTCCCCTGGAGACGAAGACGCTGCCTGCCGTCCGGACGGCAGAGGAATCACCCGCCATGCAGCGAGCGCGGGTGACGAGCCGGCAGTATTTCTTCCAGCAGATCGGTTCGGCGAGGGTGATGATGGCGACACCCTCCGGCGAGAAGAAACCCGACTTCGCGGAAGTGATCAAGAAAGAGCCCGAGTACGTCACCAAGCAGCCGTTTCGCGGTGTGGCGGCCCTGGGCTCGCAGCATTTCGGCTTTGTGCTGGATACGGCGCCCCCGCCACCTGGCGAGGAGGGGAAGGAAAAGGCCGAGGAAGAAGCGAAAGAGGAGGAGAGCCCTGCCGGGGTCCTGGATGTGCTGGGCGAGGCGCTCGGCGCAACTCCTCCGAAGAAGGCAGAAGTCAAGGTGGACGCTTTCACGCGTCTGTATTTTGACCGGAACCACAACGGGGATCTTACGGACGACGAGGTGATCGAAGCGACGTCGTCAACGGGCAGCGCGACGCGAAGCCAGTCGATCTTTCCCCCGGTGGAACTGACCGTCGAAAGCGATGGCGAGCAGTATCCCTACGCTCTCACGATTCAGACGTCGGCCTATGCGGGAACGGGATACAGCTACGCCCGAGCCTATCTTCGCCCGGCCTGCTATCGCGAGGGCGAGGTGGAGTTGGGCGGCAAGAAGGTGCATGCCGTGCTGGTCGACTACAACGCCAACGGCAGGTTCGACGACCCGACCGTAGTGGACGGGACGCGTCGCTCCAGCACCGGCGCACTCTATCCGACCTATGGCGACTCCTTGTATCTCGAGTCCGCTGCGGCGTCGGGTGAAGAGGAAGGGGCGCCGACCACCCTTGCCCGCTACTACCTGGGGAAGGTCGTCTGCCTGGAGGGAAAGCTCTTCTCGATGAAGATCGGTCCCGGCGGGAAGGCGTTGGACCTGTCGCCGTCGACTCTGCCGACCGGCCGGGTGGCAACCACGTTGGAGGGCCTTCAAGCGACGTTCTACAGCGAGTTGGGAGTAGTGGAGGTCCGTTGCGACGACTCGGGCCAGGCCACGCTTCCGGCCGGCGAGTGGACGCTGATCGCCTACACGCTCACTCCGCCCAAGCCGCCGGAGCCGGCGGTGGAAGAGGGGGAGGAAGGCGAGGAGGCGGCGGTCAAGAAGCCAACCGGTCGTACGATGCTCTATGCCCGCACGACGAAGGAGGTTGACCCAATCCAGGTTGCCAAAGGGAAGACGACCGACTTGAAATTCGGCCCGCCCTTCGAACCCCGGGTAACGGCGGCTCCCGACTCGCGAGACAAGGCCAACCTCTCACTCGGCCTGGCCCTGGTCGGATCGGGCGGTGAGGCCTGTGCGGCGCTGTATGTGAACGGCAAACGTCCGGAGGCCCCGGAATTCACCATCTCCACCAAGGACGGAGAGGAGGTGGCCGCCGGCAAATTCAAATATGGATGAGGTTTCACCTGCCGGTACTCGTGGCGAGTACCCTCCGACCCGGCCGATGAATACGACGTAACCGTCCGTTTGAATGCGGGCCCCTTCGACATCAAGCAAGACTTCCGCAGCACGATTCAGGTTCCTGAGTCGCAGAAGAAGTCCGACCCTTAGACGCATCTCCTCGGGAGACCGGCACCGTGCCGGTCTCCCGTTTTTTGTGTTCCTACTGCTCTCCCTGACGCTGCTCCAAGAAAGGAAAATGAACATGCATGCGAATCCGTACGCAGCACGTCTTGGATTGCTCGGATGCCTCTTCTCCGTCGTCGCTTTCGGTGCGGCCCCTGCCGAGCAGTCCGCTGCCCCGTCTGCCCTCCACGAGGATTTCGACGGCAAGTTAACCCTCGACTGGAAACAAGTCCGTCCCGACTCGGATCACCAGTCACTTACCAAATCATCCGGAAACCTGACGATCACCACGCAGTACGGCTCGATTCACCGGACCGGTCGACCCGTGCTGGCGAAGAATCTCTTTCTGATCGATATCCCGGAGGAGCGTCGCGATCAGTTCGTCGTGACCACCGTGCTGGATCATTTCCGGCCGCAAATGCCTTACAACCAGGCCGGGTTGATTGTCTACCAGGATGACGACAACTATCTCAAGTTGGTTTGCGAGTTCTCCAGCAGGGGCCTGGCCATGCTGAACGCCATCCTCGAACAGAAGGGCGAGTCGGTGATCACGAACTTCTGGGTCCCGGTCGATAGCGACCGCCTCTGGCTGCGGGTCGTCAAGCGGGGCGACGTCTACGAACTGCAGACCAGCGACGACGGCAAGGAGTTCGCCACTTGCGCCGACCTGACGTGGGAAGGGACGGCCTCGCAGGCAGGCATTCTGGCGAAGAACGGCAACGTGGAGGAAGCGGCGGAGGTGGACGCTCGCTTCGACCTGTTCGACTTTCGCTCCTTGAATGAGGCCGAGAAGGCGAATGCGCTGCAGCCGCAACGGGCAGCCCTTGAGGGCCAATGGAAGGCGGTTTCCGCCGAATTCAATGGAAAGAAGATGAAGGACGCAGCCATCACGAGCGTGGTGTTGCAACCCGGTGTCATCATCCTGGGAGAACAATCCCGGAAGATCACGGCAACCTGCGTGATCGATGCGGCCTCGGAGCCAAAGACCTTGAAGGTGTACGCGAGAAGCGGCACGAATGTGAGTGTTCTCAACTGGGCCTGGAAGTTGGACGGGGATGAACTGTTGATGTGCACCGTTCCCAGACCCGGCGCGGCCGCCCCCGATTCGTTCGAGACGGAAGAAGGGGACGGACGCATGCTGCTCCGGCTCCAGCGGGTTCCGAGTGAAGAGTAGGGAGGCTGGAATCTGAAGGACGGGCAAGCAGGAACTTTGAGTATTGAAACAATCGTTTGTGGTCATGCCTTTGGAGGAAATGCCTATGAGACGGTGGTCACGCTATGTGGTGGGGGTTCTGGCGGTTGCGAGTCTGGGCCTGTTGGTGGGCCACGCAGCTGCGGAAACCTGCACCCTTGAAATGAAGACGATCGGAGAGTCCCCGCCAATCAGCCGTTCGGAGATCCCGATCGAGTACCTGTTCCAGTCGACCTATCCCCAGAGTTTTTTTCGCCAAATCGGCGGTCCCCAGGGAATGGTCGTTCAGCAGGGCGAAAAGGAGAAGCCCGACTTCTCCAAGGTCATCAAAAAGGAACCGGCCGAGTACGCCAGCGAGAATCCGTTCCGCGGGGTCGCTTCACTCGGCACGGGCCACTACGGCTTCGTGCTCGACGAGGCCCCCAAGGAGAAGAAGGAGCCCGAAGCGGCGGAAGCCGATGAGAAAGAGGAGGAGAAGAAGGAAGATGCCTCCGAAGGTGAAGGCGGTCTCCTCTCCACCCTGGCGAAGGCCCTCGGTTCGCAGTTGCCTTCGAACAAGAAGAAGGCCGAGGTGCCTCAATTCACGCGACTCTACTTCGACCTGAACCACAACGGCGATCTGACGGACGACGAGGTGATCGAAGCGAGCCAATCGCGGGCAGGTTCCATGTACCAGGCTTCGTTTCCGCTTGTCAAACTGAAGGTCGACGTGAACGGCAAGGAGATCGACTACGCCTTCCGATTCAGCCTCTATTCCTATTCGAGCGGCCAGTACGGGTACACGCAGGCGCAACTCAACGCGTCTGCCTATCGCACCGGAGAAATCGAACTCGACGGGAAGAAGCACCGCGTGGCGCTCGTCGACTTCAACAGCAACGGGCGCTTCGACGACCAGGGCGGCGTCAACACGGAGATCAACGTTTCCAGCGGGGTCGTGTATCCGCGGATGGGCGACATGTTGTTCATCGACCCGAAGGCGTCGCGGAACTTCATGAATCCCTATGACTCGACGAGCAACGACGCCCAGTACCAGGTGGCCAAGCTGATCTGCCTGGGAGGCCGTTACTACGACCTGAAGATCGATCCGAGCGGGGAAACCCTCTCTCTGGAACCGTCCTTGGTCGGGCTGGGGTATGTTTCCAATCCCAACAAGGGTTTTCGGGCGGTCCTTTACGGCGATCAGGGGCTTTTGGAAATCGCCGACGACGGGAGCGGCAAGGCCGGGATCCCGGAAGGCGAGTGGAAACTCATGTCGTACACGATCGACATGACGAACGAGCCGAAGGACAAGACCGACGAGAAGAAAGACGAGGAGGGGAAGGAGGAATCCGGTTCCGTTCTCGATCTTCTGAGCGAGGTGCTTTCGCCGCAGGAGAGTGAGACCTCCCGTGTTTCCCGTCCGAGCGTGGTCTCGGCCCGGGCGACGCGGGACTACAAGGCCGTGAAGGTCACGGCCGAGGAAACCGTCAAGATGCCCTTCGGCCCGCCATTTCAGCCGAGGGTCGAGGCCTCGAATTTCCGGAAGGGGATAGCTGTCGTTCCCCTGGAGTTGAGCCTGGTTGGCACGGCCGGCGAGACGTGCAGTTCGCTGCTCGTCAACGGCAGGCAACCTTCAGCGCCGAAGTTCACGATATCCACCAAGGACGGAGAGGAGGTGACAAGCGGCGCGTTCCGCTATGGATGAGGGTTCACCTGCCGGTACTCGTGGCGAGTACCCACCGACCTGGCTGATGAATACCACGTGACCGTCCAGATGGACGCTGGACCGTTTGCCATTGAAGAGGGCTATAAGACGATTTTGCGTCCGGAAGGGATGAACTGAGATTTGAGACGATAGGAGCTTTTCAACCGGGAGGTCGGCGCCGTGCCGACCTCCCGGTTTTTAGATGTTCCCACAATTCCCCGAAATCGTTTGCCACTGCTTGCCCACACGGCGGGGCCCTGGCAATACGTTCGGCGGTAATTGGTCGTACCGCCTGTGCCGTTATTCGGTGGTTACTTGGGGCAAGGGAAGGCATCAAGCGTCAGCGGAATAATCTCCAAAGAATCGCTCCGACAACCACCGTTCCAATCAAGAAGGGCGCCAGAAACTTCAGAAGTCTTCGGCATGACGTCGTGAAGAGTCTCTTGCGAATCCGCTCTTCGACTTCTTGCCGTAATTCCCTGACAAGCAAGTCCAGCGGTCTCAGTACCGCCTCCAGTTCGGCACTATTCTTGTACCATGCGCGACCAAGACGCTCAAATCGCCTTGTTACCTTCCTTCCCCCAATATCCAGTTCAACGGTCACATGGCTTTGGTCTGTCGCCATGATCTCGTAGGGGCACTCGACATCCAGATCCAGCAATTGCTCACCGATTTGCCGCCATAGATCCCAATCTGCCGCTCGTTCAATAGTCCATACGGTATCGTCATAGCGCAAGGCTTGTGCCTTTGCCGAAATACCGAACTCAGATATCAGCACACCAAAATAAATGCACAGTCAGCTCATGCCTATTGATCGCTGTCTCACAAAACCTCCGCTTCTCGGCACAACGCATTACAGCCAATGCAGTGGCACACGATCTCCTGGAATCGTGCCAGGTCATTTAGATGCGACGGCGCCTCGCCGAGTCCCCGGTTCATCCACGGCGTTTGATACCAGGCCACACTCTGACAACGCGACTCACAACGTCCACGGCGCGCGCATGGGGCGTAGGAGCATGGCGTTGGCTTCGTCGTCGCCGGGGAAGCGTTCTGCCTTGGGGTCCCACTTCACGTTGCGGCCCAGGCGGATGGCTACGTTGCCCAGATGGCAGACGCTGGCCGAGCGGTGGCCCACTTCGGCGTGGGCGGCCGGCTGCTGGCGGCTTTTGACGCAGTCGAGGAAGTTGCGGACGTGGGCGCTGGTGGCGTCGAAACGGAGTTTGCCGGTGGGATACTCCGACGCAACCAGCGATTCCGGCTCGCTCCGGATCTGCCAGGGGTAGGCGGTCGTTTCAACCATGCCCTCGGTGCCCTCGAAGCGGGCGCCGACCGGTTTGTCGTTGGTGCGGCAGATGAGTTCCACGCCGCTGGCGTAGCGGCAAAGAAACTCGGTTTCCAGGGCCGTGTTGAACAGGCTTCCCTCGGGAAGCCACTTGGCGCGGATGTACTCGATTTCCACGGGCCCGCTGTCGTCCATGCCGAGGCCCCATTGGGCGAGGTCGTTGGAATGGGCGCCGTAGTTGGTCACCTGGCCGCCCGAGTAGTCGTAGTTGAACCGGAACCGGTAGAGGCAGCGGTCCTTGTGGTAGGGCTCCTTGGGCGCCGGGCCGAGCCAGCGCTCGTAGTCAAAACCTTCGGGAACCGGCATGGGTTTCCAGCCGGGCCCGGGCCCTACCTTGTTGTTGTAGCCTACATTGGTCAGAACTCGCTTGACCTGGCCGATCTTGCCGTCGCGAACCAGTTTGCAGGCGAACTGGTTCAGCGGATTGCTGCGTTCCATGCTGCCGGTTTGGAGGATGCGGTCGTGCTTCTTCACGGCCTCGACCATGGCCCGGCCCTGGCCGATCGTGAGGGAAAGGGGCTTTTCGCAATAGATGTCCTTGCCGGCCCCGGCCGCGCGGATGGTCATGATGGCGTGCCACTGGTCGGGCACCACGACGGTCACGGCGTCCACGTCGTCACAGGCGAGCACTTCTTGGAAGTCGATGTAGGTTCGGCAGCCTTTGTAGGAGCCGGCTCCGAGTTTCTCGGCATAGTAGTCCTCCACCATCTTTCGGCCTGGATCACGGCCCAGGTACTGGCTCTCGTCGCGATAGCCATAGCTTGCCGTGTTGACGTCGCAGACGGCGACGACCTGCACGTCGTCGTTTGCGAGGAATCGTTTGAGGATGCCCGAGCCCTGGTTGCCTGTGCCGATACAGGCCATGTGGATGCGGTTGCTGGGGGCCCGGGCGCCGAAGACGCTGGAGGGAACAAGCCAGGGCAACGACGTTGCGGCCGCTGCCTTCAGGAATCGACGACGCCCCAAAGAGATCTGTACGTTGGGAACGACCTTGGACATGGCAAGTTGCCCTCGATGTTGGTGGATCTTGGAGGCCAGGAACGCTCAACAGAGCGTTGTTGCGGGTGGGGCGGTCACGGTAGATCCGCCCTGTTCGCCCACGGTAGTCGATGCTGTGGGACGTGTCAAACGATGGCGTACGAAGAGCTGGAGAACTGCAAAATCGGGACACGACGCTCCGCGCAGAGGAGCAACGGGAAGGGAATTCCGGGAAGGAGGCGTTTCTTGACGTCCGGGCGCTCATCACGGCGGAGCGTGATGACCACTATGCAGTTTTCTCGGCCGCCCGGACAGCGTACCCTACGGCTGAACCACTGCGTAGCTGTTCAGGGAAGGTGTTTCGGTCGAGCCGTCGGTCTCGATCGTCACCCTGTGGACAAGTGCGCCGGGTTCTTCGCCGGCGACGATCGTCACGGCGACGACATGGATTGGCCTTGAGAGCTTGCTGTCGGACGCGTCAAACTCAACGCCATCGTGATCCGCCTTGATCGACTTGATCGTGAAGGGGCGGCTTGCTCGCACGATGACGTTCTTCGTCACTCGATCCCCCGGTTTCAAGACGCCGAGAAAGAGGGTGTTTGGAGTGACCGTCACCTCGGGCATGACGCGGGCCTCCACCATGACGGGGATCTCGCGCAGCTGGCGGTTGGTCGTGCGGAGGAGGAGGTTGTCGCGGATGTATCCCGAGGGGGCATCGGCGTCGAGTTGCACGACCAAGTCGTAACTGGCGTGGCGGACATCGCCCTGGGGGACAATCTGGGCCTTGAGGTGGGGATTCTCCGTCTTGACGCCCACAATCGTCAACCTCTGGGAACCGGCGTAACGCACCGAGAGATGCCGTTCGACCGGGGTTCCGCGCGGTACGGTCCCGAGGTCGGCGCTCGAGGGGCTGAGGATCAGGTCGCTATGAATCGTGCCATCGACGCGCAAGCGGACCGTGGCGCGCTGGGGGCGAGAGAATCTCACGGTGATGTTGGCGCCTCGCTTGCCAAGAAACAGATGGGTGTTGAACTTGGCGACAATCGCCGTGGATTCGTAGGTTTTGAGAACGCGTTTTTCGATCTTGACGCTCGTGCAGCCACAACTCGTTGTGGCGCTGGTGATCTCAACATCCTCGATGTAGGGGTTAGTCAACTTGAATTCGAACTCCGCCTTGGCCCCCCGGCCTACGGAACCGAAGTCGTGCCGTGTGGTTTCGAACATCTCCTTAGCCCACGGCTGGGCGAGGCAGGAGTCCGGCAGAGTGAGGCCGAAGAAGCACGCGAGAAGAAGCATGATACAACGCATGAGGTCCATCTCCTTGATAAGAAGTTCGACCGGGATCGCCGCACAAAAAAACGCCCCCGGGGGCCCGGTCTGCCTAGGAGAGGGGGGGCGGCCAACCGGACCAGATTTGCCCATATCCTTAATCCTATTCGATTTGCGAGAAAGTAAATCCCCCGTTTTGGTTGTAAGAAATTCCTTGGCGTTTCTGATCGGAATAGTTCCTCTATCTTGCGCGAACTCCCCTCTGGTTTCGCCAACCGCCCGGCGCATGGGGGGGGATGGTTGGGATTGTAACAGTTTTAGGGAAAGTTTTGGCGGGCAAGATGCCGTAACCATAGATAGGGACACGGAAACTGTCTTGCGCGCCCCCTTTGGAGTCGTGGCGAGACAGTCGCCGGCTGGATTTGCCGACAGGACGATCGCAGCGATCGTCGAGGCCTCCTTGGAACCATGGTCCTTGCGGTTGGCGGGATGGGCTGACCGCGAAGATCCCAACGAGGTCACGCACCAAGAGCCACCCAGGGGAATATCCGGAGTCTGCGTCATGGGATGGAACATGTTCTTCCGCGGAAACGGCCGCAAGCGAATCAACCAACAATCGGAACCGCGACCTCAGCTTCGCCGGACGGTACGCTTTGAGCAAATGGAACAGCGGACCCTGCTGTCGGTGAGCGCGGCGTCGCCACCGGCCGGCACAACCGACCTGGGGCACGTCGACTATCGGGAAGTCGAGGCGGTCGACCAGACCTATGAGCTGACCACTCGGCACGACGGGGCCCTGACCGCGGAACTGGAAGGGAGCGGGACGATCGAGTTGTATGATGCCGACTACAACCTGATCACGTCGGCAGCGAGTCGCATCGACTACACGGTGAACGAAGGCGAGACCTATTTCGTCACCTTGAGCGGCACCACGTCCGGCGAGGACCTCTGGCTGGCGAACCTGCTCGATGCGTCAACCACGGACCTGGTTGTCTATGGCACGACCCAAGACGACTACTTCACGCTCGACTGGTCTGCAGACGGCACGGGCGCCATCGACACTTACAGTCTGACGACGAATCAGGTGGAGTACACGTTGGCGGCGGCGGACGTCGACACTCTGGGTCTTGACGCCGGCCCCGGCCAGGACACGGTGGAATTGATGGGCGGCGTCGGCAACGACACGGTTGTTTTCAGCGTCGGTGAGACGGAACTGACCGGTTCCGATTACAACGCCCTGATCGTCAACGCCGAAAACGTTTCGGTGACCAGCGGCGGCGGCTACGACATCGCCACCATGTATGACAGCAGCGGAAACGACACGCTGACTTCGACTCCCACGATCACGGCCTTTTCCGGTTCGTCGTTTATCGATGTGGCGAACGATTTCAGCGAAGTGCACGTGATCGGCCAAAACGGCGGGTACGACGTGGCGAGCCTCTTCGATTCCGCGGGCGACGACACCTTCACTGCCCGGTCCGATTCCGCAAGCCTCGGGAGCACCAGTTTCTTCAACGAAGTGCAAGCCTTTGACGAGGTCCACGCCTATGCCGACAGCGGCGGCGACGATACGGCCCTGCTGTACGACTCGACGGGAGACGACACCTACGTCTCGCGGGAGGATATCTCGCTCATGTCCGGCGACGGGTACTACAACCGGACGAAGTTCTTCGACTACGTGACGGGTTACTCGACCGCCGGCGGGGACGACGTGGCTCGCATCTACGACACGGCTGGGGACGAACTGATGCGGGCGGACGCCATGGGCATCAGCATGACTCCCGACGTGGATGAGGACACCTACGGCGATTGGGACCGGTCTGCCTACGGCTTTGCCGAGGCGCATGGGTATTCGACCGAAGGCGGCGACGACGTGGCCGAGTTCGAGGACTCGTCGGGAAATGACACCTTTGAGGCCGGCCTCACATCCGCCACGATGAGCGGCAGCGGATATTCGAACACGTCCCATCAATTCGAGAGAAACACGGCGAATTCCGTGAACGGCGGCATCGACATCGCGAGCCTGTTTGACTCGTCGGGCGACGACGTGTTTGTGGCGGGGGGCGCAACGGCCGAGTTCCAGGTTGGGGATGTGACCAACACGGCGAACGGGTTTGCGCAGGTTCACGCCTATGCGAAGGAAGGCGGCATTGATGTGGCGCACCTCACGGATACGGCAAGTGACGACACCTTCGTTGGACGCCCGGAGATCTCCTACATGTCGGGCGGCGGATCGTACAATCGCGCGAAATTCTTCGACCAGGTTCACGGCTACGCGAAAAACGGCGGGATCGACACGGCCGTACTCTACGGGTCGAGCGACGACGATACGTTCACGAGCGACGGTGAGACGAGCATCGCGCGAATGACGACGGGCGACACGCTGACGCGGGCGAAGTTCTTCGCAACCGTCAAGGGCTATGCGGTCACCGGCGGTACCGATAACGCCACCATCAGCGGAACTTCCGGCGACGACACGCTCGACGCCAGTTCGGCCGGCGTTTCCCTCGATTCCGACGGGAGGGTTTCGGAGGCCTATAACTTCGACTCGACGGTTGTCGAGGCCGGCGTGGGTGGAACCGATGCCGTGGACTTCACCGACTCCGCTGGAGACGACCGCTTGGAGGCCACGCCGAGCACGGCGACCTTGAGCGGGAGCGGCTACCGCATTACCGCCAAGAATTTCGACACGCTTCAGGCTTACGCACGAAACGGCGGGACGGACACGGCGATCCTCTACGGCTCCAGCGGAGACGACACCTTCGTGGGCTATGCCGATTTCGGCAAGGTCTATAATGACGAGTACTACGCTCGTGCCAAGTTCTTCGACACCGTGGTTGTCTGGGGGGCGGGAGGAACCGACACCGCCTACATGTACGACTCCGTTGGAAACGACGAGCTCTACGCCTTTGGCAACCTCGCCCAAATCCGCAACAGCGAGAGCACGACGAAGGCCTACAACTTCAGCGACGTCACGGCCTACGCGATCAACGGCGGCGTGAACACGCAGCGCGTGTCCGAGACGGACTTCATGCTGACTCGGATCGGGGATTGGATCGACGCCTGATACCGTTGGCGCCTGGTCGCACTGGATTTCGAAGGGGTTCGCCGCAGCGGCGAACCCCTTTTTGGGTAGGGGTGTCTCCATCTCGTGGCCCATCGGGGCATGTTCGGCATCTCTCGGTGGCAGAGGGGTGGCGCGGACAGGGCGTAGGAACGGCCCTGCTCAGCACGCTTCTTGTGTGGGCGGAATCCCATGCGACGATTGAGAAGATCGGGCTCGAAGTGTTTGCCACGAACAGGGGCGCGATTCCGTTGTATCGAAAACTGGGCTTCGTGGAGGAAGGTTGGCGGATCCGCGATGTCAAACGTGGTCCCGGCGACTACGTGGATACGCTTTCGATGTATCGATTCGTCTGATTTGCAGGGGCTCCCGGGGGTTGGACGGACCAACCGTTCTCGCTTCGCAAGACGTGACAGATGTCTGCGTTTAAGTTAGCGAGGGCCAGTACCTCTCAGGTTGTGGGGTGACTCACACGAGGGGGAGGGGGAGTGCAGAACGTGCACTTCCCCTCCCTTTTCACTCCGCGCTGCGGAAGTCACGGCTGAAACGCGGCGGGGACTGCTCTTGGTCATTCCGTGGGAAGGTGCCGGCCGTTCGATTGCCAAGACCTTGTCGCAAGTCATCCGTGATTTAAGGAGATTTGGCCATGGCCACAAAACGAGGGGGCGCCACGATCAGTCGGGCTTATGATACGGCGCGGAAGAAGACGCAGACAGGAGATTTGATCCTCTTCGCCGGGAAAGGAGGGATCAGTAGTACCATCAAGTGGTTCTCCGGCAGCAAGTGGTCCCACGTGGGGATGGCCGTGGTCCTTCCGGGCTGCGACGTGGTTCTTTTGTGGGAATCGACCATGATCAGTGACCTCAAGGAGTTCGACACGGGCAAACTGGTCAAGGGGGTGCGTCTGGTGGTCCTGAGCGAGGCTGTCCAGAAATACGAGGGGGAGATCGCAATCCGGCATCTGACGGTCAATCGCACACCGAAGATGCTGGATGACCTGTGGAAGTTTCGGGACCTGGTCCGGAACCGTCCCTACGAGGAGTCGGCCTTGGAGCTGATTCGGGCCGCCTATGATGGACCGTTTGGCGCCAACGTGGAAGATCTTTCGAGCATCTTCTGCAGCGAGTTGGTTGCCGAGTCCTATCAGGTCATGGGGCTCCTGTCGGAGGATGTGCCGTCCAACGAATACACCCCGGGAGATTTTTCCAGCGATGCAGCGGAGCCGCTTCGGTTGCTCAAGGGGACGCTGAGCAGAGAGCGTTCGCTGAAGTAGCCTGGCGAAGGTTGTCTCGGTGACGGCGGACTCCTACTGCATCATCCGAATGATCAAGTCCGCCGTCTTCTCGATGCCAAAATGCTCCACGTTGAGGACCATGTCGTAGATACAGGGATCGTCGACATCCTGGTGGAAGAAATGGCGGACGAATTGTCGGCGCCCTCGGTCGAGTTGGTGCATCAGTTGGCGGGCTTTTCCAAGCGGCAACTCGTGGCATTGCATGAGTTGGCGGATCCGGTAGGGTTCGGAAGCCACCAGGCGAATGGCCAGGCCGCGATTTCGTGGCAGGAGGAATTGGGCTCCTCGTCCGACGAAGATGGCGTTGCCCTTCTTGGCTGCCGCCAGGAAGATGCGGTTCAGACGGGTGAGGTACTTCTCGTGGGTGATGATTTCCCGGTCAAGCCAGGAGCCGAAGATGTCGTAGGCCCAACTCAGCGTGGTTTCGTCGACCGCTTCGAGAACGGGTTTTGAAAGCTGGTATCGGTCGGCAAGTTGGTCGAGGACTCCCTTGTCGAAGACGTCCCAACCAAGCTTCTGCCCCAGCATTTCGGCGACACTGCTTCCGCCGGCCCCCGCTTCGCGAGAGAGGGCCAAGTAGGTGAGTGCGGCAGCACCTTCCTTGGCGGGCATGTCCACCCGAGTCGTCCGGTTTGCAATCTCCTGCGTTCGAGCGAACGCTTGCATCTTCCGTTCCGCGGCCGCGGCCGTTTTCGGCTCTACCCAGCTTTGCTCTCGCACGATCCACCTCCCTTCCTGGAGTTTGACGGAAGCCGTGGGGAAGGGGCTTGTCCCGGGCTCGTGAATCGCTCTGCACGCTCTAGGAAACGGGTAAAGGAACTCGCGCGCTCGGAATGCCAGCAGCTACAAGTTGCGGCAGGTCGGTCGATACTCCTTTCGTCGTGAATGGATAACGATCGCGGCTCGAATGAACCAACTCCCTTCCCAAGAAAAGCTTCGCCCCGTCTATCTGAATTATACCAGTGAATCTCAAAATCCGGCGCATTTTCAGTCATATCGGGGGGGCGCAGGTCTCCTTGTCCGCACGTTCGTGTGCAAGTGCGTCCGTTACCTGTCTCGACTCATCAAGGAGGCAAGACAACCCAGGGGCTGTTCACTGCATGAGACTGAGTCGCAGTATCAAGGCCGTTCTCCATTTTCGCGAATTCTGCGAACAGCTCGGGTCGGATGGGGCATTTGTGAGAAATTCGGCTATAATGTCCCCCGGATTTGGAAGATCCCCCACCCCTCATGTGGCTCTTAGGATCCCAATCCACGGCTCGTCCTCGCTGGGAGGAACGTCCCCGTGGATTCTGTCCGTGGGGCCATCCATCCCATTCCCTCGGCTCGGAATCAGGAGAGCTCCGAACCATGCGAAAAGCCTTCCTTTCTCTCGTCCTGCTGCCGTTTCTCTTCGCCCTGGCGGCTGGGGAACCAAGTGTGCCCCAACAGGATCTCACCTGGAAGCCCGCGGAAGGGTTCCATCAGACGCCCATGCTCCAGCGTTTTCTCGATGGGCCCATGAAGGATGTCGATGAAATCGTGTTCGCCGTTCGGGTTCCTGGTCGCGATCATTGGTATGTCACTTTTGGCAACTACGCGGACCATTCCGAGAACCCAGAGAAGCGGGCCTTCAAGTTTGAGGACGGTGTGTACTGGGGCTACGGGGAGGGGGGCAAACTCTGCCGACTCAACCTGCGAACGGGCAAGATGCAGTTGCTCATCGACGACCCCACCGGCGGCGTCCGTGACCCGCAGATGCACTACAGCGGTGAGAAGATTCTGTTCTCCTACCGTCCGGGCGGTAGCCACACCTTCCACCTCTACGAGATCGGCGTCGACGGCAAGAACCTGGTTCAGTTGACGGACGGTCCGGACGACGACATCGAGCCGACCTATTGCCCCGACGGCAGCATCGTCTTTTGCTCCTCCCGTTGCCGTCGATTTGTGAACTGCTGGTACACGCGCGTGGCCATTCTCTACCGCTGCAATGGCGACGGCACGGACGTCCGGCCCCTTTCGAGCAACAACGACCACGACAACACGCCGTGGGTGCTTCCCGACGGACGTATCCTCTACATGCGTTGGGAATACGTGGATCGGAGCCAGGTCCACTTCCATCATCTTTGGTCGATGAACCCCGATGGAACGGGCCAGACCGTGTTCTACGGCAACATGCACGGCGGTATCGCCATGCTCGACGCCAAGCCGATCCCGGGCACGAAGAAGATCGTGGCTTCCTTTTCACCGGGCCACGGGCGTCCCGAACACCTGGGCCACGTGGCCATCGTCGATCCCCGTCCCGGCCCGGACAATCAGGAGGCGGCACGCCAGATCACAAAACGCCCGGAGTGGAAAGATCCGTACGCCTTCAGCGAGGACTGTTTCCTCGTGTCGCGCCGCGACGGTCTGCACGTGATGGACGGGCAGGGAAACAACGAACTCTTCTATCAACTGTCGGCCGAGGATCGCAAGAAGTGGGAGTGCAACGAACCGCGTCCGCTGGTGCAACGGCCACTGGAACGTGTGATTTCCGATCGGACGCAGCTCGCCCGGAGTACGGGGCGTCTGGTGCTCGAAGACATCTACCGGGGCCGCAAGATGGACTCGGTCGAGCACGGCTCGATCAAGAAGCTCCTCGTGCTCAAGCAGGTGCCGAAGCCGATCAATCACTCGGGCGGCATGGAACCGCTGACCATCGGGGGCACGTTCACCTTGGCGCAGATCCTGGGAACCGTGCCGGTGGAGGAGGACGGATCGGCCTACATGGAGCTTCCCGCGCTGCAGTCGATCTTCTTTGTTGCCCTGGACGAGAACGATCGGTCGGTCAAACGGATGCACAGCTTCCTGACCCTCGAACCGGGCGAGACGTTGAGTTGCGTCGGCTGTCATGAACAGCGAAACGAGGCCCCCCGCGAGCCCCTGGCCGACATGCTGGCCCTGCAGCGCCCGCCGAGCAAACTCGAAAAGCCCGACTACGTTCCGGACGTGATGGATTTTCCGCGGGACATCCAGCCGATTCTTGACAAGCACTGCGTGAAGTGCCACAACCCCGACCAGCGCGACGGCGGGGTTGAACTGGTCGGCGACAAGACGCCCATGTACACGATCAGTTACTGGACGATGCAGACCCGGGGCCTGGTGTCGGACGGTCGCAATCGCGACGTGAGCAACTACGAGCCTTACAAGATCGGCAGTTCGGCGAGCCGGCTGATGGACTTCATCGACGGCAGCCACTACGAGGCGAAGCTCTCGGATCAGGAAAAGACGCTGGTGCGGTTCTGGTTGGAAACCAGTGCCACCTACCCCGGCACCTACGCCGCACTGGGCTGCGGGTCGTATCCGATCGTTGCCACGAGTCCGGCCGGGCTTTTCAAGCAGCGTTGCGCCGAGTGCCACTACCGCGAATACAAGGATCCGAAGCGGGGGCTCGTGAAAACCTATCGTTTCAGGGGCAGGAATCTGACCTGGCGATCGCCCTGGTTCAACCTTTCGAATCCGGAGAAGTCCCTGTTCATTCGAGCTCCGCTCGCGAAGGAGGCAGGTGGGCTCGAGCTGTGCAAAAAGGTTGTGTTCGAGGACACGGGAGATCCCCTGTACCAAGGGATGCTGGGAGCGATTCAGGACGGTCATCGGCGTCTGATGGAAGGCAAGCGGTTTGACATGCCCGGTTTCCGCCCCAGCGAGCACTACATTCGGGAAATGCAGCGATTCGGCTTCCTGCCCCAGGATCTGAGCCCGGACGATCCGGTGGACTCCTACGCCGTCGACAAGGCGTATTGGGACTCGTTCTACTACACTCCGCCCTCATTGGACGCAGGTGGCTGATCTCGATCGTCGGATCACACGCCACACCAGTGCCGGAGATTACAATCGGTTGGTCGTCAAGGTTGAGCCGCAGAATGTCGAAGGGGTGGGGATGGAACAGTTCGTGATTGGGTGTTCCTTGTTCGGTGTTCTTGCAGGGCCTTCAATAGCGATCTGCTGTGTCTGGCGTCTGGCGTCTGGCGGCGCGGCGTACGTCGTTTAATGACCATTCTGGCTGGCATTAAGGCTCTGGGGGCCGGCTTTCCGTCGTTGAAACTTCGTCCCATCGGGGGTGTCTCTGTAGCGTGGCGTTGGGGAAGCCGCTATAATGCCACACTTCACCAAGCTGGCGTCGAATTGTGTCGCGCATCTCAAGTCTTTTGAGCTCTTCTTCGTAAGTCGCGACCGACGGCAGTCCGCCCCGACCCGGCGATAGCCGGGATCGGCGAGCGGCGATGCCATTTCAGGTGCCCATGCTTTGGGGGATTGGGAGAGTTGTTCGAGCCGCGAACAGAGCTGCGGGCCGGGGCATCGACGCGCCGGAAGACTCGAAGTTTCTGTTGGGGCTCCATGTGGTATCAGGTCGCCGGGGGCACTGATGCGCACCGGGACCGCTGACGAAGGGAGCATTGCATGTCGGACGGTAAAGTGATGAATCGGTGGCTGGTGGTGGCGGGAGCGATCCTCATCCAGCTTTGTTTGGGGGCGATCTACGCGTGGAGCGTATTTACAAAACAACTGACGCTACCTGTTGCGGAGGGAGGCACCTACGGTTTCACCGCCAAGCAAGCGGCCTGGGTCTTCTCGGCCGGACTTGCGACCTTTGCCATCGTCATGGTGCTGGCCGGACGTATGCAAGCGAAGGTTGGGCCCCGCCCGATCGCCATGTTGGGAGGCCTTGTTCTCGGAATCGGCTACGTGCTCGGTGGATTCCTGGGCAAGTCGTTCGGGATGCAGTTGCTGTGCGTGGGGATCATTGGCGGAGCTGGGATCGGGCTGGCCTATGTGGTTCCCATCGCCGTTGGCGTGAAGTGGTTTCCCGACAAGAAAGGAATGATCACCGGGCTGGCCGTGGCCGGATTCGGTTTTGGCGCCACTCTGTGGGTGAAACTAGCCGGCAGTTGGTTTGGCGGATTGCTGCACACAACCAACGTTTTCGGATTGCCGGGCGTGCAAAGTGTCTTCGTCATCTACGGAATTGCGTTTGGTGTTCTCGTTCTTCTCGGGGCGATCGTCATGGTCAACCCACCGGCAGGCTACAAGCCGGAAGGCTGGGAGCCGCCTGAACCGTCAGCTGCTTCGGGGGCTTCCGGCGCCGTGGAGCTTGAAAGTGGCGAGATGCTCAGAACGCCCCAGTTTTTCATGCTCTGGTTGATGTTCGTGGGGTCTGCCCTGGCTGGTCTCATGGTGATCTATTGCATTCGCTTGTTCGGCGTTGACCGCTTGCAGGACGCGGCGGGCATGACCGCCAAGGTTGCTGGGGATACTGCTGGAACGGCCATGGCATGGTACGCGATTCTCAACGGGTTGGGACGCATTGCCTGGGGAACCGTGTCCGACAAGATTGGCCGCAAAGCGTCGCTGTTCCTCATGTGTCTCCTGCAAGCAATCATCATGTTCGCCTTTTACCAGATCGGTGGAACGGCAATGGGGTTGATCGTTGGCGCGTGCATTATCGGCTTCAACTTCGGGGGCAACTTCGCTTTGTTCCCGGCAGCCACGGCCGACTATTTCGGGAACAAGAACGTCGGCACGAACTATGGCTGGGTGTTTCTGGCCTACGGCGTTGCCGGAATCGCGGGGCCCCAAGTGGCCGGATACTTCAAGGACGCCGCCCAGGGCGGTGATCCGACGGTCTGGCTCACGCCGTTCATGATCGCCGGCGTGTCGTGTCTGATTGCCGCCTTCCTGGCCCTGGCCTTGAAGGTGCCGAAACACGAGGTAGCCGAGTAGCCGACTTGTCGAGCTGAACGTAAAATGGGAAAGGGCAGCGGTCCTACCGGACGGCTGCCCTTTTCTGTCCGTTCAACCTCCGCCCATTCCCAAGAGGCAGTCCAGGCCCCATGCCGGAACTCCCTGAAGTTGAAACCATGTGTCGCGGCATCGCCGCCGTGGTGGGACAGCAGATCCACACCGTTCGGTTTCCCAAGACGCACCTCTGCGACCTCGAAATGAGCCCTGCCAGGCCGACCTTCCGGAGGCGGGTTCGGGGGCGGACGGTGATTGCCGTGCGGCGGATCGGGAAGCGGGTGATTCTCGACCTCGACTCGGGCGATTCCCTGGTGTTCGAACCACGGATGACTGGCCGGGTCCTGCTGGCCGAACCGCCCGATCGCGATCATCTTCGAGCGGTGATCGAGTTTGCCGATCCGGATCGAACGCCGCTCCTTTTTTGGAGCAGCCGAGGCCTGAGCACGCTGCACCTGCTCTCGGCCGATCAACTGGAATCTGCAACAGGACCAGACCGACTCGGGCCGGACGCGCTGGCGATCACAGCCAAGCAGTTCCACGAGCGGGTCGGCCAGAGCCGCCGTGCCGTGAAGGTGGCTCTGCTCGATCAGAAGGTTGTGGCGGGGATCGGCAACATTTACGCCTCCGAAATCCTCCACCGTGCACGGATTCATCCAGAAACGTTGTGCGAGCATCTTTCGTTGCGAGGTTGGCGTCGTATCCAGGAGGAGACGGTGGCCGTGCTCAACGAGGCCATTGGGGCCAAGGGCTCCACGTTGCGGGACGGCAACTACCGAACGGCCTCCGACGAGCCGGGGGGCTTCCAGGATCGGCACCGGGTGTATGGGCGTGAGACGCTTCTTTGTTTCCAATGCCGGCGCGGCCGCATTCGGCGCATCACGCAGACGCAGCGATCCACGTACTACTGCCCCGCTTGTCAGCGAAAGAGATAACAGGCTGGGCGGGCATTTGTTGGAGTGCAGCCTTTAGGCTGTCTTTTGCACGCGAAAGCGTGGACTCCAACACTCTTCCCCGCAACTCCGAAGCTTGACGGATCGCTAGCTCGCCTTCTGGCTTTCTCGTTTCAGGATCCCGGTTACGATCTTCCGGAGGTTGGGCTCCGCCTTGGCGGCCGTGGCCAGAATGTCGTCGATGTCGACGGGCTTGAGCGCGTCGGGCAGGCACTGGTCCGTGATGATCGACAGCCCCAGGACCCGCATGCCGGCGTGGACGGCGACGAGGACCTCGGGGACCGTCGACATGCCGACCACGTCGGCGCCGATGCCACGCAAGAACCGATACTCGGCGCGGGTCTCGAGATTGGGACCGGTTACGGCCACGTACACGCCCTTGTGCGCCGCGAAATTCTCTTGGCGGGCAATTTCCAGCGAGGCCTCGATCAACTCCGGATCGTAAGGGGCGATCATGTCCGGAAATCGGGGGCCCAGGCTGTCATCATTCACGCCGATGAGCGGATTCCCGTTCATCAGGTTGATGTGATCCTCGATCACGAGGATATCGCCCTTGTCGTGCTGGGGGTTCATGCCGCCGCACGCGTTGGAGACGATCAACAGATCGGCTCCCAAGGCCTTCATGACGCGAACCGGAAAGGTGATCTGCTGGTGGGTGTAGCCTTCGTAGGCGTGGAATCGGCCTTCCATGGCGGCCACGGTCACCCCCTCCAACTTGCCGCACACGAGCTGTCCGGCGTGGCTGATGGCGGTGGAGCGAGGGAAGTGTGGGAGCTCCTCGTAGTCGATAACGGCTTCTGTCTCGATCTGGGCGGCCAGGCTGCCCAAGCCGGTTCCGAGGATGATTCCCACGCGGGGCGTGCCCTGCCAACGCTGCCGAATCGCGGTGCTCGCTGCCTGAATCTGTGAGGCAAGTTCCTTCATGGGTTGCTTCTCTCCTTGTAGGTGGGCAAAAGGGCGGGACTGTGAACCACGATTGCCGCCTCCGTGCGGGCATCGCTTTTCGCCGTGATCAGTGCCAAGAAAGCCCAGGGGTATTCATTGGGCGACACGAAGTCGAATGGCAGGGGAGCGGATCATGCGGTTCTAAGCCCAGCAAGGCCCCGCGCCAATTGTCGGGGCTCTTTCGGGCTGACGAAAGTCACTCTTCGTCTTCTTCCTCGTCTTCTTCCTCTTCGTCGTCGAGATCTTCGTCGAATTCGTCGTCGTCCTGGTCAAGGTCGTCGTCCAAATCGTCGTCGAGATCCTCGTCGAAATCGTCGAAGTCCTCTTCGAAATCATCGTCGAAGTCGTCGTCGAAATCTTCGTCATCGAAGTCGTCGTCGAATTCTTCGTCTTCAATTTCTGCGACGCATAGGTCCATTGTGCCAGCCTCTACTTCTTCCAGTTCCGTGTACCACGGGGATGACACGACCCCCGAAAAACCATTTAGAACCATCGGTCCTCCTTCGCTCCTCGCTCCGGCGCCAAAGCCTCCAATGCGAGGCGCCGGGCAGTCCAGATACAAACGCCGCGCTAGACGCGGACTGCCAGCACGGGCAGCAGTTGAATCCATCGTTGTTACTGGACCGGAGGCGTTTTGTCAACCGAGGTGCCGGACCGCTCGATTCACGCAAGGAATCGTGTCGAATAATGGGCCTGCCGCCACGGAGATTTTGAGCCGTCTCGCCCGAGAAATTACGTCGTGGGAGGAATGCCAGCGCCGGTTGGGGCCAAGAAAAGAGCAAGGTCGCTCAGAGAAGCGACCTTGCCCAAAACACGGGGGTGAGAAAGCCTAGTTTGGGGAGGTCCGCCGTTGAAGACGACAGCCACTCCGAAGCAACCCTAGGTTGCGAGGCTTTCGTGTCAAGGAATTCTGCCGAGAATTTCCCCAAAAGTGAGGGGGGCTCAATTGGGAAGGTTCTGCGGGGAATCCGTGACAGGTGTCGTGTCCAGCGGAGGGACCCCAGGGCTGGGGTCGCGGCGATCGGAGGCCTGATCGACCCGGTAGGTCCTCGGGAGATCCGCCTCGGGTTCCGCTTGAATCCGCTCGAGATAAGCAATCGCTTCCATGTTGGACGGTTCCCGCTGAAGCCACTCGTCCAGAACGGGCCGAGCCGCTTCGATTTGCCCGTTCGACATCAAGGTCACGACGAGCCACCGCAGGCAGAACGGGTCGTGGCATCCGCCCACGTAGGCGCTCTGGAGGTAGCCCAAGGCGGGGAGCCACTCCTTGGATGCGGCCTTGCAGGCGCCCAGGACCGCGTTTCGCCAGGGCTCGAATCGAACGCCCTCTTCGATCATTGGTTCGATCAACTCCAAGGCCTCCTTGGTCCGTCCAAGTTTGACGACCAAGTCGACCAGGTGCCGTCGAACTCGGACCGAATCAGGAAATCGGTCCATGGCTTCCAGGAGCACGCTGCGGGCTTCTTCGTTGCGTCCCATGAGTTGCTGGGTCAGGGCCAGGCAAACCGTGGCCATCTCTGCGATTTCGGCCAGGTGCCACGTCTCCAGATCGACCTGGCCGTGCTTGACCGCCGTCAGGAAGGAGCGTTCAGCCAGATCGAGCCGGTTCTGCATTTGCAGGTAACTGCCCATCGCGCAAAGCAGTTGTGCGTCGAGGGGAAAGATCTCCAGGGCTTCGAGGCCGATGGTGAGTTGTCGGTCCTGCAATTCGGGAGTCCCGTCAAAGGTCGTCAGGAGTCCGTAGTAGGCGTCGAGCAGGGCGGTTGAACCTCGCTCCGCGAGTTGGGAGGCTTGCAGAAAGGCCTGACGGGCCTTTTCCACTTCGTGAAGATCACTGAACGCCTCTCCGGCAGCCAGAAGCAGACGCACAGGGAGTTTCTCGCCGCGTTGGCATTCCCCTGCCACGATTTGCAGGTTTCGCTGGGCCTTGCTCGTCTTGCGACTCGTGAGGTTTTCGCGACGATGGCGATCGATTCGGCCGGGCGCCATGTCCACCGACAGGCCGAGTTGTTGGATCGACTTGTCCAGGTCTTCGCGAACCGCGCCGCGGAAGCGGAGTTCGGGGTGATTTGGCAGAAGGCGGGTTTGTGCTGCCTGTTCCTCCGAAGAATAGGGGTCCGACGGAGGCATGACGACCATCAGGTTGTACACGGCGTTGGGATCCGCCTTGGCGTCCAGAAACTCTTTCACCAGCGACCGGGAATCGGCCGAGAGCGTTTCGCCGGCGTTCAGCCAGAGGATCCAGTCGCCCTCGATCTGGTCCATGACGCAGTTTCGGGCCACCGAGAAATCGTCGCTCCATGGCAGGGTGGCGACCCTTGCTCCGAGTCCCTCGGCGATGCGGATCGTGTCGTCTTCGGAGCCCGTGTCGAGGACGAAAATATCGTCCGCAATGTCACGAACGCTCTCGATCGTCTCCGCCAACACGGCCGCTTCGTCTCGAACGATCATCGCGACCGAGAGTCTTCGCCGTGCTGCACTTTGCTCGCTGCTCATCGAGATTCCCTTCTTTGGAGTAGGCTTCCTGCCGGACTTCCAATATTTCGCTACATAGATTTCCAGCCTTTGCCCGCTTGACATAGGGGCGGGTGAAACAGGACTGGCGGGGGGGAGTGTACTGGGATGAGGCACGCGACGAAAGGCCGATTTGGCTAATTCCCCCGCAAGGGCGGGGCGGATCCGGCAGGCGGGGGCATGTGTTGTCGCTGTGTCGTCTCTGTTACGCTGTTAGGCGGATTGGGTTGCCGCCCTCGCTACTCCTCTCAGAGAAGCCCCATCACGGGCGGCACGAAGATCGCCTGCCCTGTTTGAGGGGGTGACTTGTAGGGATGTGAAGACGAGAGGAACCGACATGCTTCGCATGGGCTTCACTGCTGTGGCCATAATTTGTTTGACCGTGCTGGCTTGTCCGGGCGGCGAGCCGGTGGTTCAGAATCCGAGTTTTGAGGCGGACGCGTACGGTACTTATCCCGGCGTCGCCCGTGTGAACGGAGGCAAGATCACCGGCTGGGTCTGGACAGGTTCGGTGGGCATCAATCCCGTCTGGGCCGGCGCCCCTGATCGGACGGGCCCCCAGCGTCCCTTCGTGGACAACGGCGCCACGCCCCATGGTCGCCAGGTTGCTCTTCTGCAGAACCTCTGTACGCTCAAGCAGAAGGTGGACGGGTTCGAAGCGGGCAAGCGTTATGTCGTCACGTATTATGAAAACGCCCGACGCATGCGGCGGGTGGACGGGCCTCCACGGCTGACAGTCACCCTGAATGGCGAAACGATCGTTTCCGAACACGGTGTCCGCTGTGTCGACGATCCGAACCAATTCCGCCTGCCCTACGACTACGTGGAGAGTGCGCCGTTTACGGCCCCCAGCGACGGGGCCTTCGAACTCGTCTTCAAGACGACCCTCGACGGCGGAGTGACCGTGCTTCTGGATCAGGTTGCTGTTCGGCCTTTCAGGCCGGCCAAGCAGGATGCCGGGGTTGATGAGAACCTGTAGCTTGTGGTGGTGAGCTATGTTGGATCGTCGGTGTGCCTGCGAGGGGACCCTGCCGATCCTGCCACGTAGCGGCATCCCAACCGGCCGAGGGGCTGGTGACCCGCGAGAAACGCGTGTCGTGCCACTCCGTGGCACATTTGTAACTTGCAGGCAAATCCAGGGGGTGAAACCCCTGGCTAGTCACATTGCGCCACTACGTGGCGACGCGCCGTCATGCAAATACGGCTGAGAATCCCTACTTCGGCGGCTTGCGTAGGGGCTTGTAGTCGGGCCACTTGATGCGACGGGCTTCGTATCGCGGCCACTTCCAAGCGGGCCAGACTGGCGCCTCTTCTTGGATTTCCTCAAAGGTGGCGATCAATTTCGCTTTGAGGCGGGCATACACTTCGGGGCCGTCCGGAGCTCGGTCTGAAGATTCCTCGACGTCGCGGCCGAGATCATAGAGATGGAAGCGGGACCGCTCAGCAAGAACGGAGCCGTCAACGGTCCGAACACGTCGAACATGACCGACAGCGCCAAGGGGGCGGCGCCCATTTGGCGTTGAGTTCCCAGCATCAACATGTCGAGGACCGCGTCCAGGGGATTGCTCTTCCAGTAGCTGGCGACCAGCCAGCCCCACCAGAGGGCACCGAGAATCAGCGGAACCGAAGTTCCTTTCAGGACGACTCGACGGTCCAGGCTCGGTGTCCAACGGCGAGCCCCGAGCAGGATGGCCACGATTCCCGCCCATTGCAGAAGCCAGGGCAGCGCTCCGTACACGAGAAACAAGTAGCCGGCCGAAAGTTCCTCCACGTCGACATGGCGGTTTCGGATGGTCAACGGCAGACGACCCAGGGCCCATGACGCTGTCAAAAGAACGGCCCCGGCGAGAAACAACCAGCCCACTGTCGCGGCCCCAGGTCGAGATATGGTCTTGTCACGCTTCATTGTCTGTTCTCTCGAACCAGCCTGCCACCTCGCGCAGGCCGGTTCCGGGATCGTGCACAGGCCAGTATTCCAGTCCCACGTAGCCGGCGTAGTCCGTTTCCTGAATTGCCTCGAACACGTTGGGGTAGTGAATCTCCCCGATTGTCAACTCGTGCCGGCCGGGGTTGCCCGCCGCGTGGAAGTGGGCGATCTTGTCGATATTGGACGTGAGGTTGCGGATCAGGTGTCCTTCGCTGATCTGCTGGTGGTAGATGTCGAAGACGACCTTGACGGCCGGACTGGCCACTTCGTCGACGATCTGGAAGGCTTCGTCGCTGCGAATCAGGTAGTAGCCCGCGTGGTCCACCAACTCGTTGAGCGGCTCGATGCCGAGGGTCACGCCGGTGCCTTCGAGCATCTTGGCCGCTTCCTTCAGCCCTTCCACGAGCACCGCATGCTGCTCCGCTCGTGGCACCCCCGGTCGATGGTCGCCCACCTGGGAGATCAAGGTCGGACAGTCCAGTCTTTTCGCCGCCGCAATGGATTCCTCCAGTCCCGCCAGGTAGGCGGGCCGAGTGGCCGGATCGACCAGACTGATGAACTTGGTGCAACAGGCTGCCATCTTCAGCCCGCACTCATCCCGGGCGGCCAGCAGTTCTTCCAGGTCCTTTTTCCACCAGGCCCAGAATTCGAAGGCCTCGATTCCGGCCTCGGCAACCAGTTGCAAGGCATCGCGGGTGGAAAGATCGGCGAGAACGGCGTCAATACAAACGGAAGGTCGGAGACGGTTGGGCATGGCGAAGGCGAATCAATCCGGGAAGATGGTTGGCAGCGGCCCCGTTGGCCGCACTGCCGTTAGTCTATCGGATGTTTCCTGGCATGACCACTTGTGTGTCCGACCTTCCGGAAGTCGCGTTTAACTCGTTGCCGCAGGCGAGGCCTTTCTGCGACTGCAGGCCGTTTTGGGATGGTTGGCAAGCCTCGCCTGGGGGCGGCGGTTTTCAATGCGAACCTAGCTGCCTGAACGAGGCTCGTTTCCCTCATTCACCGTCCGTTTTTTCGCCGATCACGATCACCACATTCTTGATCTCGTCGCCCGGTGTGGTTTTGATCGTTGAGCCCTTGATATTGCATCCGTCGACGAGGATCTCAACGACGTCTTTGTTCTCCGCCTTGGGAGAGAAGCCGATCTGCGTCTTGCCCGGCATCAGTCCCTGGATCACAAAGGTGCTTTCCGAGGGAAAGACCATGTCGCAGGACTGGTAGCCTCCCTCGCCGGTGAGAAAGCTCCCCGCAGAGTGGGACTTGGCATTTTGGGGAGCGAACTGGTTTCGGAAACCCGTCAGACTGAAGCTGCCGCCGCGAGACGTTTGGTTCCCGTCCAGGATGGCCGCGTAACCATAGCCTCTTCCCACGTCCCAGGGCTTCCCGCCCTTGGTGACCAGCTTGCCGGAAATCGACACGCCCGGCACGAGGGTGAAGTCGCGGTGCGTGATCTCGGTCGAACCGTCGAGATCGACAGGTACGCGTGTTCTGGCCAGCCCGCGGTGGGCCGCATCGATGTGAACGAGCAGTTCGCCCTTGCCCAGACCGTGCAGGCGGTACTTGCCTTGCTTGTCGGTGTAGGCTGTTACGAAGTCGAAGAGCATGTCGCGGTGGTGCATGACCAAGAAGGCTTCCGGCACGGGCGCCCCCTTCTCATCCACGATGGTTCCCTCCAGAACGAGACCGCCTTCCTTCTTCATCGTGATGTCGACGTTCTCCACGTGTGAAGTCGAGTCAAAGGTGATTTGCTTGGCCTCGTCGCGGGAAAACGTGCTGGGATAGTAGATTGGCGGATAGACCGTGCCGGTGCGGGCTTCACGCCAATTGATCACCAGCACGTAGGTAGGTTTGTTGGCGAGCCGATCCAGGAGATAGGACCCGTCGGAACGACTGACTCTCCCCTGCGTGGTGTCGTATCCCTCGCGGCCCTCGGCGGGAAAGACCGCGAGGACGACCAGGTTGTTGGTGTCTTGCGGAACCTTGCCGTTTTCGTCGAGGACCTTTCCGGAAATCCGGCAGGCGGGCTTGAGCTTGAAGACGACGCCGGTCCGTTGCTCCCCCTCCTTCAACGAGAACCTGGGCATGGGGCCGCCCTTGCCTTCGGGGTCGTAGTGCTCGTTCTGGTATCCGGCCGTGTTCGTCACCTGGAAGGTGTAGGGCCCCGTGGGGATGTCCTTGATGGTGAACGTGCCGTCGCTCGCAACGTTCACGAAAATCGACTTGTGAGTGGCCGTGCAGAACAGATAGACTGTGGCGCCGCTGATAGGCTTGCCGGTCGCCGCGGAAACAACCTTACCGCTGATGGAACAGTCCCCGTGCGGTCGCGGCCCAAACGAGCTGTCCTTCTGGGGCTTGAATGCGGGGACTCCTTTCAGGGGGAAGATCTCGCTCCTCCGACCCGAAGTGGCTCCGCCCCAATAGTTGATGTAGATCTCGTCGTCTCCGTTACCGTACACACCGTCCTGGCCGCAACTGCTCAGAATGCTCCGGTTCGGGCCGGGCTCGTAATGGTAGCTGTCGCCTGTTGGGCTGTAGACGTCCTTGGGCAGAGGCTTTTCCAATTCCTTCAGGCTGTCGGGAAGGCGGCCTGCCTTCTCGCGAAACTCGCCGATCAGGCGAGTCAAGTCCCTGAAGTCGACTCGCAGTTGCTCCTTGTTCGCGTCGAGCTCCTCGGATTTTTCCTCGGCAGACGCTCCCTTGTTGTCTTTCTTCTCCGTTGCCGGGGCGGTTCGGGCCGCGGGCGTTTCTTCCTGGGCTCGCACGGGCATACAGATCAGTGCTGCAGCCAGCATGACCATCCCGAGAATCGTCCACCGCGACACGCGATACGACAATGTTCTTTCACCCATCATCTCGAATCTCCTTAAAAGGGCACCCCTCGAACCCACGGTCGAAGCCAGGCGGCTCTGAGCCGGTGGCCTGCCTTGAACGAAGTCCAGAGCTTTCAGTAGTGCGGTGGCATAAGACCGGCGGTCGGTCCGGCAACGTTCCATGGCCATGGCGTCGCAGCACAGTTCCTGGGCGGCTCGCAACTGGCGATCGGCCCACCAAACCACCGGATTCCACCAGAACAAGGCCTTAACCACGCCCGCAAAAGCGTTCGCCCAGTGATCGCGGCGAATCAGATGAGCCAGCTCATGGGCGACCAGGTTTCGCAAGGCTCTTGCGTCAAGTTCTGCCACGAGTTGGCGGGGAACGATGACAACCGGTTGCCCCCAGGCCCACAGCAGGGGTGTTGTCCGGGCTTCGACAACGCCGCTGAGGACGCGGCCGCAAAGCCCCATTTCCGTGGCCACCTCGGCACAGCACGCTGCCAGGTCGTTGTGCTCACACCGAGCGCGCCGCAGCCAGCGATCCAGCTTCATCGCGTGGAGTGCGCAGACCGCCAGGAACGCACATGTGCCGAACAACCAAAGGGCCAGCAGGTGGACACCGCGCGGCACCCCTTCTCTTTCCGACGACACGGCGGCGTCTGCCGAGCGATTGCCAAGTTGAGTTGTGGGATGGTGCGTGGGAGCAACGGCGACCCCGGCCAATGGTATTTCCACGTCTGGAGGCGGCACCGCCGGTTGCGGGGAAGAAGCCCTTGGCAGTGTCTTTTCCTGCTCGTCGACGGAAGGAATGCGGACGAGGTTGGAGTTTCGATTGGTTTCGGGAGCGGGCGGTGCAGCCGCGGCCGCGATCATCTCGCCGCGTTCGCCTTCAGCCGGCAAGAGCGGCGGAAAGAACAACGGCGGCGTGATCAATTTGGCCAAGAGCAGCAACCAAAGCCAGTGAATCACGGCCGGGCGGCGACGGAGCCAAGCCAGTTGGGACAGCCCGGTCAACAGGACCGCCAACAACGCGGTCAACGATACGTTCCACAGAAGCGCAGTTCCCATCCGATTCTCCCCTCAAGCCTACCCCCACTCGGATTGTCTTCACTCAAGCTTCTCGATGATCCGCCGAATCGCCTCGCGATCTTTGCCGCTCAGTCTGACGTTCTCCACCAGGGTCATCAACAGGGGCGCAAGGGAACCGCCGAAGTTGCTGTCCGCGAGCACCTGCAGTTGCTGGGCTACGAACTCCTTGCGCTGTACGTGGGCCGAGAATAGATGAGCGGCTCCGCGCCGCTCGCACGTGACGAACCCCTTTTCCCCCAGTCGCTCCAGCAGGCTCTTCACGCTCGCGTGGAGCGAATGGCTGTGTTTTCCGTAAACGTTCTCGACAATCTCCCGAACCGTGGCCGTGTTTCGTTCCCACAGCACGTTGAGAATCGCGAATTCCGTTTCCGTGACCGTTCTTGCTGGGCTTGCCATGATTCATCGCTCCTAAGGCAGTATGCCTGCATTGTAAGGCATGTTGCCTTAACGTCAACAGGAATCTCGGATTTCTTTGGGGGCAGGCATAAGGAGAAGAAGGAACACGAATCAGCGCGGATCGACACTGATAGGAGGCTGAAGACTGGAGACCGAAGACTGAAGGACGACGCGAGCTTTCGTCGCACCAAAACTTGCCATCCACACCAATCCACCTCGTAGTAGGGACCTTCAGGCAAGATCAGTGTTGATTAGTGGAGATTAGCGTTCCTTCTTCCTTCGCTTGTTGACCCCGTGGATGGGCCCGGTTAGGCTCAACTCGAACGGATCTATTACGCATCCGTGTTGTGGTCTTTCCTGCCGAGAGGAGTATTCTCGTGGTCCGAACGTGCCTCTTCGCCGTGCCGCTTCTTCTTGCGTTTCTGGCCCAGCCAATCCAGGCGGCCGACTTCTACGTGGACCCCGTCCATGGCGACATGGCCAACGACGGCAGTTCGCTGAAGCCCTGGAAGAGTCTCCAGGCCGTTTTCGACAACGGGCTCGTTGAGAGCCGAAAGTGCGCCAAGTTGCCCTACAAGGAAGGTGTCGTGTTCGAAACGCGGAACCCTGGGGCTCCCGTCAGGCCGGGCGACACGATCCATCTGCGATCGGGAGACTACGGGGCCCTCGAAATCCGAGGCTACTACAACCCCGACTGGATTACCCTGGCCACCGACGAGGGCCACAAGCCCCAATTCACCAAGATCCTGATCCGTGCCGGCTCCTGTTGGAAACTTCGGGGACTGTTCGTCTGCCCCGAGCTGGGCGCCGAGGGGAAGGCCGGAACGCTCATCGATCTGCAGTCGCACGGCTTTCACGGCCCGGTGCGCGACATGGTGGTCGAAGGCTGCCGCGGCCAGTCCATCGCCGACTCGTCTTCCTGGACGCTCCAGGACTGGAACACGCGAGCCTGGAACGGCATCGAGGTCGACGGGAAGAACATGACCGTCCGCAACTGCACGTTCCGCAACGTGAACTTTGGAATTTCCGTCGGGGCTTCCGACTCGTTGATCGAGCACAACACGGTGGAGAATTTTGCCGGCGACGGGCTCCGCGGCCTCGGCGACAACACGACCTTCCAGTACAACACGGTCAAGAACTGCTACGACGTGAACGGAAACCACGATGACGGGTTCCAGTCCTGGTCGACGGGCGACAACCGGCGGGTTGGCCGAGGCGAAGTCCGGGGAATCGTCCTTCGAGGCAATACGATCATCAACTTCGAGGATCCGCAGCAGCCCTTCCGCGGCGCCTTGCAGGGGATCGGCTGCTTCGACGGGATGTTTGTCGACTGGGTCGTGGAGAACAACGTGATCCTTACCGATCACTATCACGGCATTACACTGCTGGGGGCCAAGAACTGCCGGATCGTGAACAACACGGTCCTCGACCTGAAGGAAGGCCGGCCCGGTCCGCCCTGGATTCGGATCGGCAATCACAAGAACAAGACACCCTCGTCCGACTGTCTGATCCGCAACAACCTGACCACGGGCGTTGGCGCCGGTGATGGCGTGACGGCTGACCACAACCTGATCGTTAAGGACCCCGACACGCTGTTCGTCGATGCCGCCGCCCACGACGTTCACCTGAAAGCCGGCTGTGCGGCCATCGACGCGGGGACCCTCGACTTGGCGCCGCTGGAGGACGCCGACGGCACGCCGCGTCCCCAAGGGAAGGGCATTGACCTGGGCGCCTACGAGTATCGCCCTGCGAAATGAAATGGGGGCGTCGAATCCACGCTTGTCCCGCCGGCGAGGGCCGGCGATGGGACGTTGCTTCCGGGGGAGCCACCCTTATAATAAGGGCTTACCAGTTCGGGACTTCCGGAGAGTCTTCTCATGCAATTCCGTTCCTGTCGCCAGGTTTCCCTTCCCGTTGCGATGTTCGCTGCCGCACTCGCGGTCGGCCTGTGTTACGCAAGGTCCCTCGCTGCAGTCGAGCAGGGGACTGCGGAGGAGGTGACGGTTTCGGACACGTATGACGGGAAGCCGTTTGCTTATCGGGTTGAGTCGGTGGCGCCGATGAGTGGGTTTTCGGTTCTGCACCTGACGTACCCGTCGCCGGTGGTTTCGGAGCTGCCCCAGAACAACACGATCCCTGCGGAACTCTATCTGCCCGACGGGTACGAGACGTGGACAGCGCCGCGACCGGCGGTGATTTGCATGCACATCCTGGACGGCGATTTCCAGTTGGTGCGGATGACGTGTTCCATGCTCGCCTCGCGCGGGATTCCCGCCCTCATGTTCAAGCTGCCCTACTACGGTGAGCGGAGCCCCAAGGAGGGAACACGCGCCTTGGCGAATCACCCGGCCCTGTTCGCCGCGGCACTGAGCCAGGCCCGATTGGAGATTCGCCGGACGGTCGACCTCTTGGCCTCGCGTCCGGAAGTCGATGCCGAGCATTTGGGGATCACGGGGATCAGCCTGGGGGCGATTGTGGCGGCCACCGGCGCGGCGGAAGAGCCCCGCCTGCGCCGGGCCATGCTGGTGCTTGGAGGCGGCGACTTGTTGGCCATCATCAACCATGCCGACGAAACGAGCGGCCTGAGCGAGACGATCAAGGGGCTGCCGCCAGAGGAGCGGAAGAAGGTGGAGGAGGGCCTGCACGAAGTCGACCCACTCAGCCACGCCGCGGAACTTCGAACTCGTGCCGAGGCGGGACGGGTCGTGATGGTCAACGCGGCCGAGGACAACGTGGTGCCGCGGGCGTGTACGGAGAAACTTGCCGCCGCCCTGGGCATTGGCGACCGGGTCGTGTGGCTGGAAGGGCTCGGCCACTACACGGCCATGGCGGCCATGCCGCAGACGCTGGAGCGAACCGTTGATTTCTTCGCCCAGGATCTCCCGCCCGGGGTCGGACGGGTGGAAGAGAAGAAGCCGCCGACCAAGGTGCAAATCGCCATGGAGTTGCTTCAGCGGGCGGCAATCATTCTGGGTGATCAGCCCAAGGAAGGACGCTGCCACGTGGCTGACGTGTCAGTGAGTGTGCGGGACAAATCGAATAAGGAAGTGTTTTCGATCGACGCGTTCTTCGCACGGGACTGGAAGGGCCGATTCAAGCTGGATGCTCGGACCGACGAGTTCGGCCGGCTCGCCTGGGGTGGCGGTTCCGGGCTCTGGATGCTGGCCAAGGATACGCTGCTGCGTGGGGATTATGAGGAAGCCTCCAAGGCCCCTCCCATCCAACTGATCAGTGATAGCGATCTGACGAAGATCCGGACGGTGGCCGGAGCTCTCAAAGCGGCGACCATGGCGCCGGGCATTTTTGAACAGTTATTCGTCGTGGCCGAGGAGATGGATGCCGAGGGCCGGATGTGGATTCACGTCGCCCGGAAGGACGGTTCACCTGAACGGCTTCGCCTGTTACTGGACGATGCGGGAAAGAACGTCTGCCGGTTCCAGGTGGAGTGGAGGGACGGTCGAGGGACGGTCAATCTCAAGGCCTTCCAGGCCAATGCCCCGTCCCACGACGGCCTGTTCCGTCCGGATGTCGCCGAACGGGTGCAGGAAGTGAGCAACGACGATCTGGCGAAGATCTTCCGCGCCGCGGCAGATTTCGGGATCCAGCGTCTGGCGAAGTAACAAGAGCGTTCTCCCTTTTCCGGGCTCCGGCCTGGAAATGTCGCCTCCTGAGAGGACAACGAACCATGAGAGCCCCGCTTCGATGCTTGCTACTCGTTCTGGTTGCTGCCGCGATAGGTCCGGTCGCAGGGGCCGAAGAACCTTTCCGCGTGGTGCAGAACGAGACGTTTCTGGTCATCTTCTCCAAAGGAACGCCCGTCCTTCAGTACCGGCACGACGGCGTGCCGTACAAGCCGTATATCAGAGAATTGTTCACGCCGGGCGGGGTACAGGTGTTGCGCGACGCACCGGCTGATCATCTCCATCATCACGGGATCATGTTCGCTGTGGCGGCCGACGGTGTGACCTTCTGGACCGATACTCCGGAGGGCGGGCACCAGGTGTCGCGCGGCATCGAGCCGGTGGCGATCAAGAGTGAGCCCCACTGCCGGCGGATCTCATTTACCCAGAGCTTGGACTGGATGGCGCCGCAGGCGGAGTCCCCCTCACTTGTCGAGAAACGCACGATCGAACTGATTCAAGTGGACGAGTTAACGCCAACCTTGGTCACGTGGGCTTCGCGTCTCTCGCCAGGCGGCGAGCGCGAATCGGTGGAGATCACGGGCGAGCACTATTACGGTTTGGGATGCCGGTTGCTTCAGTCGCTGGACCGCGTGGGCCGATTCGTTTATGCCGCAGGAGAGGCGGGCCCTCTCGTCCGCGGCAAAGAGAGGGTCACCCCGAGCGCATGGTGCGCGTACGTGGTTCCCTCGGAGGACTCGCGTCTCACGATTGCCGTTTTCGATCACCCCAACAATCCGCGCCATCCGGCTGTGATGTTCACCATGCCGGAACATTTCGCCTATCTTTCGGCCACGCTGAACGTGTGGAAGCAAGCGTTGACGGTGGAGAAGGCGCAACCCCTTTCACTGGTGTACGGAGTGGCCCTATGGGATGGGGAGGCGAGCCGTGAAGAGATCGAACGAACGTATCAGGAATGGGTCGTTCTTTCAGGAAATCATTGAACGCGGTTTGCCCACTGGGTAGACTTTCGGTCGGTGCTGGGTGCCTATCCTTGCGTTTGTATCCGAAAGGACACTGCCGATGAAGTCGTCCCGTGTTCCGCGCTGGTTGCCGGCGCTGTGTTGTTGTCTGGCGCTTGTTTCGCTTGTCGGCGGCGCCGACTGGCCCCGCTGGTGCGGGCACACGGACGGCAACATGGTCTGTGACGAAACGGGCCTGCCGGCGAGTTTTGTGCCGGGGCGCAAGGATCCCAAGGGAAGCAGCATCGATCTGGCCACGACCGAGAACGTGAAGTGGGTGGCCAAGCTGGGCTCGAACGCCTATGGAAACCCCACGGTGTCGTCCGGCCGGGTCTTCGTGGGCACCGACGACCTGACGCTCACCGAGGACGATCGCTTCCGCCGGTCCAAGGGCGGCCTTGTCAAGTGCTTCTCGGAAGATCGCGGCGAACTGCTCTGGCAATTGCCCACGCCGGTGCGTCGGAAAGGGCTCCATCCGGAAATTCTTTTCACCCATCAGCATCTCGGCATCTGCTCTTCGCCGACGGTCGAGGACGATCGCGTTTACGTGGTGGGAACCGCCGGCGACGTGCTCTGCCTGGATGTGGAAGGGCAGGCGAACGGAAACGACGGCCCGTATCAGGACGAGGGCCAGTTTATGGCCGGTGAAGACGCCGGCCCTGTCGCGCTTTGTGCCACCGACGGGGACATCGTCTGGCGTTATGACCCGCTTGATGAACTCGGGGTCTGCCCCCATGATGCAGCGAGTTGTTCGATCTTGATCGACGGGGATTTCCTGTATTTGGGAACCTCGAACGGCGTCGACAAGCCGCACAAGAGAATTCTGGCCCCAAACGCCCCAGCGATCATCGTCCTCGATAAGCACACGGGGAGACTCGTGGCCAAGGAAGAGATCGGGCTGAGCGCCCGGTTGTACCATTGCCAGTGGTCGTCGCCGTCGATGGGGGTGGTCAACGGAAAGAAGTTGGTCTTTTTTGGCGGCGGTGACGGCAAGTGCTATGCCTTCGCGGCTCTGGAGCAAAGGCCGGACGACACGGTCCCGCTGGAGTTGGTGTGGTCCTTCGACTGCGTGCCCGAGAGTTACAAGTATCGGGACGGCAAACTGATCCCGTATTACGAGGGCGACAAGCGGAAGAGTTGGAGCACCAACAAGAACGACGGCAAGTTCATCGGCCCTTGCCAGGTGATTGCCACGCCGGTTTTCTACAAGGACCGGATCTACGTGGCGATTGGCCAGGATCCGGCCCACGGTCGCGGTAAGGGATTGCTCTGGTGCATCGATGCCAGTGGAACCGGTGACATTACCGAAACAGGTTGCATCTGGAGCTACGACGGGCTGGATCGGAGCATGTCAACCGTGACGATCGCCGACGGCCTGGTTTATGCGGCGGACGTGGCCGGACGGTTGCACTGCCTGGACGCCGAGACGGGGGACGTCCAGTGGGTGCACGAAACCAAGGCGGAAACCTGGGGAGGGGCGTTTGCGGCGGACGGCAAGTTGTTTTTGGGAAACAAGAAGAAGTTCTACGTTCTGGTGGCCGGTCCTGATCTGAAGGTTCTGAGTGAAATCCGGCTCGGCTCGCCCGCCTACAGCACGCCCATCGCGGCCAACGGCGTCCTCTACGTGGCCTCGCAGAAATACCTGTGGGCTGTTGCATCGGGAAAAGGGCCATGAAGCCCTGGTGGGGGGAATTACTCGAAGAATCTCGACGAACTGGTAGAATGATGGGAAAGACCATGCCTGCGGGCAGGTTCTGTCCCACCCAGTTTCCCGCCGGAATTCCGCAAGGAGCCATAATATGCATCGAACGATCCGCTTGGCAGTTCTTGTCCCGTTGCTGGTTGTTGCTGCCTCCACAGCTTTTGCCGCCACCCCCGAGGTCGTGGCCCGAGATCCCAACGGCTGCGGGCTGCTAGGCCGGCTGGAAGGGAAACGGATCCTGATCGTTTCCGGCACTCCCGAGCAGATGGGGGCGGCCCATGGAACGCTGCTGAAGGACGAAGTCCGCCTGACGATGCAGCGGGTGGTGTATCTCGTGGGCGGGGCGTCGACGGCCCAGTCGGGAACGTGGTTCTTCGATGAAATGGCGGAGATCGAGCGGCGCACGACGCCTCATCTTCCTCCCCGTTTCCTGGCCGAGTGCGATGCCATGGCCGCGGCGGCCGGTGTGTCCCGGCGTGACGGGCGTTACGGCAACCTGTTTCCGGAAAAGTTCCACTGCTCGGGCGTGGCCGTACGCAACAAGGCAAGCCTGGACGGGCAGGTCGTCCATGCCCGGGTCCTCGACTACATGCGAGATATTGGTTTGCAGGACAGCGCCGTTGTCGGTGTCTTCCTTCCGATGGATCACAACGCCTGGATGACCCTCGGCTACGCGGGATTCATCGGCACGGTCACGGCCATGAACGAAAAGGGCCTGGCCGTGGGAGAGATGGGCGGGCGGGGCGAAGGCAAGTGGGACGGCATGCCCATGAGTTTCCTGCTTCGCGAGATCATGGAACGAGCGGATAACGTCGAAGAAGCGCTGGCCATTCTGAAGAAGACGCCTCGAACCTGCGAGTACTACTACGTGCTCAGCGATCGAAGTCGAAATATCGCGGGGGTCAAGGCCACGCCTGACGAACTACTGGTTCTCCGTCCCGGAGAGCAGCATCCCGAGTTGCCGCCGGTTCCGGAGGACGTTGTTTACTTCTCAGGCGGCGATCGCGCCAAAGTGCTGAGCGAGCGGCTGCACGAGTCGTATGGGAAGATCGACGTGGACAAGATGATCGAGATCATCAAGCGTCCGGTGTCGATGAACAGCAACCTGCACGACGCCGTTTTTCTTCCCGAGTCGCTCGACATGTGGGTCGCTGACGCCGGACGCGACACGGTGGCTTGCGACGAACCCTACGTGCACGTGAATCTTGGGGAACTGATCGAATTTTACAAGACCCAGGCCACGACCAGTCCGGTGGCCCGGGCAGCCCGTCCCAAGGCGGCGGGCTTGGAATAGACCAAGGAATCTAAATGACGCCGCGCGATTCCCGGAAACGTTCTCCGATGGCATATGGGGCTCATCACGGCGGAGCGTGATGGCTACTATCCTTGGAATCGAGCAAGGCCATTTGGCTGCACGGCGAGGCGAGTTCCGGCCGTGCGGCGATAACGACGTTTGTCACGAACCGATTTGGGGGAGCAACCTGTGAGAAGATTCGGGGAAAGTGGGGAATTGCTGCGCGCTGTTCGGCTTAATTGTTGCGGAGGAGATGATCTAGGGGGTGGCGGGGATGGGCCTTCCAAGCCGCTGCCGCAATGGAGCTATTCCGGCGTCACGGGGCCGGAGCACTGGGGAGATCTGGATCCCCGGTTCGCCGCCGCCAAGACGGGACGGCGCCAGTCGCCGATCGATCTCGCGGGCCCGTTCGAGCCCGGGGCTGACTGGGTTTCGTTTGCCTACAACGCGGCGGCCTTGAACGTGACGAACAACGGCCGCTCCATCCAGGTCGATTTACCAGACGGCAGTTCGATCACAGTTGGAGGCCACCGCTACGAGTTGGTTCAGTACCATTTCCACACGCCGAGCGAGCATACGGTTGACGGCGGCTTTTACGAGATGGAATTGCACCTGGTGCACCAGGATGAATCGGGACGATTCGCCGTTGTGGGCGTTTTTCTGACAACGGGCGAAGCGAATCCGACGCTGGGCGAGATCTGGGCCCACATGCCCACCCGGGTCGGCGAGTCCCGAAGCAATGGCCAGGTTGTGGATCCGTCCGAGTTTCTCCCCGGTTCGCGGCGTTTTGTCCAGTACGACGGTTCCCTGACGACCCCCCCGTGTACAGAGGGGGTCACCTGGATCATGATGCTCAATCCGATTTCCGTTTCGTCCGAACAGGTGGATCAATTCGAGCGGATCATCGGTCCCAACAACCGCCCCGTCCTGCCCGTCAACGAGCGGAGCATCCGCAGCTACTAAGAGCCAACTCACGGGAATTGACAGGAACATGAGGCAACGAAGATAACAGAGGTGATTTCTTCGTTTCCTCAGCCCCCTTTGTTTCGGACCGGCCATGCATCCGCTCCTGGTTGTTTTTCGAAGTGACGGAGTATGAGAAGACCAATTCACAAAGCTCAATTGCTCAGTTACATGAGACTGATCGGCAAGCCGCTTGGATTGGTCATCAACGTCCACCGTCTGAAACTGGTCGAAGGCGTTTCCTGGTTGATCCTACCCGGAGCCGAGCTGGAGTAGTTGCTCGTGGGAGAAGGCGGAGAGAACAGAGTTTCTCGCTTCCGTTCTCTCTGTGGACTTCTGTTCACCGCAGCTTCCCATAACTTGAAGTGTCGCAGCTATTTCTGAGCGATTTCCGCAGGCGGCAACGACTTTGGCGTGTGGATGCCACCTGGGGGTACCATCGGCGCGTGCGTTCGACTATACATAGTCGAACAGGAATGCTACCTCTCTTCTTTGCCAACCCTGAAGGACTCGCCATGATTTCACGCCAACGCCTTCTTGTTGTCTTTGCCCTTTTTGCGGTGATCGCCGTGCGGCCTCTTTCGGCCGCGGAGACGAAGCGTCCGAACATCATCATGCTGCTTGCCGACGACCAAAGGTGGGACACGCTCGGCTGCATGGGGAACGAACTTGCGAAGACGCCGAACGTGGATCGCCTGGCTTCGCAGGGAATCGTGTTCGACAACGTCTTCGTCACCTCGTCAATCTGCATGACGAACCGGGCCTGCATCTTCACGGGCCAGTACGCGTCGCGTCACGGCGTGATCGACTTCAAGACGAACTTCACCCCGAAGCAACTCGCCGAGACCTACCCCGGCCAGTTGAAGCGGGCGGGATACCACACGGGGTTCATCGGCAAGTGGGGCGTGGGCGCGCCGCCGAAGAATCTGTTCGATTACAACAAGGGTTGGCCGGGCCAGAACAAGTACTTCCCGAATGCGAAAGACCTTTCCGTCCATCTGACGAGCTACATGGGGGACCAGGCGATCGAATTTCTGGACACGGCGCCAGAGGATCGGCCGTTTCTGCTGGCGTTCAGTTTCAAGGCGCCGCACGTGCAGGACGGGGATCCGAATGTGGACGGGAAGGTCTTCTATCCGGAGATTCGCGCCCTCTACGACGACTTCCCGGGCGGATTCCTTCATGATCCCAAACTCGAACCGCTGTTCCGCGACACGGTTTTCCCGCCTCCCGCCCTTTCCGATCCGGCCTTCTTCGCCTCGCTGCCGGCGTATTTCGGCCCCACGGAGACACGCAAGCGATGGCAGTGGCGATTCAGCACGCCCGAGTTGTATCAGCGGACCATGAAGGCTTACTACACGCTGATCTCCGGGGTCGACAACGTGGTGGGCCGAATCATCAAGAAGCTTGAAGAGAAAGGCGAATTCGACAACACGGTCATCCTCTATCACGGCGACAACGGCTTCTACCTCGGCGAACGAGGATTTGCGGGAAAGTGGTATGCCCACGAGGTTTCCCTCCGCGTGCCGCTGGTGATCTACGATCCTCGCCTTCCTGCCAGCCAGAAGGGAACGCGACGCGACCAGTTCGCCCTGAGCATCGACGTGGCGCCCACGATCCTCGACGTGGCCGGCGTGGCTCCTCCTGAAGGAATGCAAGGCGAAAGCCTCGTGCCGATTCTCCGCGGAGAAACCCCCGAGTGGCGAGATGAGTTCTTCTACGAGCACATGTTCGAGGTAGGAGAGCGGATCCCGAAGAGCGTGGGCGTTCGAAATAGCCAGTACACGTACATGCGATTTCTTGTCGACGATCCGCGAAATGAAGAGCTTTACGACTTCAAGAATGATCCCGACGAAGCGAATAACCTGGTCGATGATCCCCGGTACGCCGATTTGCTCAAGAAAATGCGAGAAAAGCTGGCGGACTGGCAGCAGCGAGTGAAGTAGCCTCTCCCCTGAAGAACTCAGGAATTGCGGGGGGGCTGCGGTGGCTGTCCATTTGACAGCGCCCCCTCAAATCCCCATTTCAGAACCAGGAGTTGGCCATGATGCGAACCGTTGTCTTTTTGTCCGTCGTCTTCCTTTCCTCCGCGTGGGCTCAGAGCGCGGAGCCCGCCAAGGCCCCGATCGTCACGGTGCAAGGGCTTCGGATTGTCAAGCCGTCGCCGGAAGGACAGGATGAGCTCCGCGCGTTCAATTGGATGCCGGGGACTTCCGTGTCGATGCTCGTCTCCGTTCCACAGGGAGGGCTGATCGCCGTGGACGACGAGGCCTGCCAGTTGACCATGTTCCTCGACGATAAGCGGGCCGATCTGCGAAAGCCGCAAGGCAAGCGGACTCGATTCGCGCCCGAGGCAGGCTTTGGCGGGATGGCCTCCATCAGCGGAGACGGCAAGTACTGTTCGATCGAAGTCAATGCGCCGGGTACGCCTACGGAAGGGGCGACGCGACTGGCCGTGGCGGGCGAACTCGTTCTTGCCGTGGCCACGGAGAAGAAAGACTTCACGGCCAAGGGCGTTGCGTTGAAAAAGGGCACGAAGGTCGAAGCCGGCGAGATCCCGTTCACGATTTCCGAGGTCGGGAAGCCCGACTGGGGCGACGAGCCGCTTGCCGTGACGCTCCAGGCAAAACAGGAGTTGGGGACCATCGCCCAGGTTCGCTTCCTCGACGGATCGGGAAAAGAGATCGAGTCCAAACGTTCCTCCGCCATGAACATGGGCTTCGCGGGCAACATGACGGTCTCCTGGACCTACAATCTGAAGAAGAAAGTCGACAACTGCGACGTTGTCGTTACCTACTGGATGGACAAAAAGGACGTGGAAGTTCCCTTCAAACACGTCATCAGCCTTGGGTTCTAACTCTCCAACACAGGATCGCCGAACCATGGACCAACCGCGAGCGAACGAGAATCCCCGTCTCCTTCACCTGGAAGAAGTCACTCGCCGCGAATTCATCGCCCTGCAGGGATGTTGCTCGGGCAGGCCCATGGGCAGGCGTCAGTTTATCAAGATTGCCGGAGCGGCTGCCGCTGCCGCCTCGGTGGTCGGGGGAAAGCCGCGAGCCATCGCGGGCCCCTTTGAGGCCAAGGACGTGATCGACCACTTCGTGCCCGCCAACAAAAAACTGAATGCCCAGTGGGTGGCGGCCCTGACGCAGCGTGGCGGGCCCAGCGTCTACCAGGGAACCGACCTGGAAACGATCGGGATGCCCGTCGGCGGCATCTGCACCGGACAGATCTACATTACCGGGGATGGTCAGCTCGCCCACTGGGACCTGTTCAATCTGCCCACGGCGGGCTACGGCTATCCGAGCAAACCGGCCGAGCCTACCACGGCGGTCGACCAGGGCTTCGCCGTGCAGGTCCGTAGCGGCGGCAAGACGCTCGTGCGGCGGCTCAATGCGCAAGGCTTCCCCAAGGTCCGCTTCTGCGGCGAATATCCCCTTGCCACGGTCGATTACGAGGCACAGGATTTCCCGGTGACCGTCAAGCTGGAGGCGTTTTCGCCCTTCATTCCGCTCAATGCGGCCGATTCGGCGCTGCCGGCCACGGTGATGCAGTATACGGTCAAGAACACGTCGGAGCACCCGGTGGACGTCACTTTGGCCGGTTGGCTGGAGAACGCCGTATGCCGGCGAAGTTCGGGGGTACAGTCGGGCGACTTCATCAACGAGGTGGTTCCCCGTCCGAAATCGACGACCCTTCTCTGCTCGGCCCGGAAGAGCGCCCAGGAGGTGAAGGAGCGGCCGGTGATCCTGATGGCCGACTTCGAAGGCAAGGACTACGGCGACTGGACGATCGAGGGCGAAGCCTTCGGCAGCGGTCCCGCTCGGGGAACGCTGGACCGCCAGAACAAGGTCAGCGGCTTCGACGGGAAGGGCCTGGTCAACACGTTCCTGGGCGGAGATCGGCCCCACGGCAAACTGGCTTCGCCTACGTTCAAGATTGAACGTGCGTTTCTTTCGTTCCTGATCGGCGGCGGCAAGGCGGCGGGCGAAACTTGCATCAACCTGTTGATCGATGGCGAGGTGGCTCGCACCGCTACGGGGGCAAACAGGGAGAAGCTCACGTGGCACAACTGGAACGTGGCCGCCTACGAGGGCCAAGAGGCCCGGATCGAGATCGTCGACGCGGCGTCGGGGCCTTGGGGCCATATCAACGTGGACCAGATCGAGCAGCGCGACCGACCTCGTTCGGAACTGAGCGGACCCCTGGAAAAAATGCCGGACTTCGGCACCCTGGGGTTGAGCGTTCTGGCGGCAGGGGAAAAGGTGTTGGCAAGTGCCTCGTTGCCGGCCGGTGAGATGCCCGCAGGCCTTTTCGACGGAGATGGTCTCGCTGAATCGGGCAACTCGACGGCGCCGTTCGGAACGGCCCTGCGGGGAGCCCTGGGCGAGTCGTTCTCGCTCGCCGCGGGTGAGCAGCGGCAGGTGACGTTTGCCGTCACGTGGCGATTCGCCAATCTGAAAGACACCGGTCACTTCTACGCGACACGCTTCGCCGACGCCGCTGACGTGGCGCGTTATCTCGGCGAGAATCTGGAGCGTCTGGCCGGCGAGACGAAACGCTGGCACGCCGCCTACTACGATTCGACGCTGCCGCATTGGCTGTTGGATCGCATTCATTCGACGGTCTCGACCCTGGCAACCTCCACCTGCCAGTGGTGGGCCAACGGCCGATTCTGGGCTTACGAGGGCGTGCGCTGCTGCCAGGGAACCTGTGGGCACGTATGGAACTACGAGCACGCCATGGCGCGGCTATTTCCGGAACTGGAACGTTCCGTCCGAGAAATGCAGGACTTCAACCCCGAGGCCGGGTTTGAGGAAGAGACGGGACGGATTCGCTTTCGGGGGAACTGGCCCGATTTCTGGTGCGGCGACGCCCAGACCGGCTATATTCTGAAGGCCTATCGGGAGCACCAGGTTTCCGCCGATGACGCGTTTCTGAAGCGGAACTGGCCGGCTGTGCGAAAAGCCCTCGAGTTCCTCTTCGCCCAGGACGCCAACGACGACGGGCTCATCGAGGGCGAGCAGCACAACACCTACGACATCAATTTCTATGGCCCCAACCCGATGATCGGCTCGCTCTACCTGGGGGCGCTGCGGGCTGGTGAGGAAATGGCTCGGGAACTTGGGGAGACTGCGTTTGCCGAGAAGTGTCGGGCCCTTTTTGAATCAGGGAAGAAGCTGAGCGTGGAGCGGCTCTACAACGGCGACTATCTCGTGCAGATCGTCGACCTGGTCGAGCATCCCAAGCACCAGCACGGCGACGGTTGCCTTTCCGACCAGCTTTTCGGCCAGGGTTGGGCGCACCAGGTCGGACTTGGCTATGTGTATCCCGAACCTGTGGTGCGAACCACGCTGGAATCGATCTGGAAATACAACTGGGCTCCCAACATCAGTGCCCAGAACGAGGCCCATCCGCCACAGCGTTGGTTTGCCTATGACGGCGAGGCGGGCCTGTTCACCTGCACGTGGCCGAAGAGCAAACACCTGGGCCCCCAATCGGTCCTCTATCGCGACGAGGTGTGGACCGGCATCGAGTACCAGGTGGCAGGCCACATGGCCTGGGAAGGGATGATCACGGAGGCGCTGGGCATCTGCCGCGGCATTCACGAACGTTACCATCCCGCCAAACACAATCCCTTCAACGAGATTGAGTGCGGCGATCACTACGCCCGCGGCATGGCCAGTTGGGGAGTTCTGACGGGGCTGGCCGGGTTCGAGTACCACGGGCCCAAGGGCCACCTGGGTTTTGCCCCGCGGCTCGGCGCCGACGATTTCCGCAGCGTCTTCACCGCGGGCGAAGGCTGGGGCACGCTCGCCCAAAGCCGGGACGATTCGGGGCAGACGAACCGCATCGAGGTCCGCTGGGGAACCGTGCCCGTCCGGACGCTGGCCTTCGATCTGCCGGAAGGTGCCGCCTTGAAAGAAGCTGCGGTCAAACTGGGAGACCGGACCGTTCCCGCAAAGGCCAGCCAGGAGGGATGCCGTGTGGTGGTCGCGCTGGCGGATCAAACCGTCATCGCCGAGGGGCAGACACTCGAAGTGCTGCTGCAAAGCTGACAGCCCATTGAAGAATCGCGGCACGTGCAGCGGTGGTAGGCGCCGGGCGCCGTACGGATCTTAAATGAGCTTGCACGATTCCAGGAGATCGTGTGCCACTGCTCGGCCACACGCCGCAGAATCCATGAATCCTTGGAGACACGTGTTCCCGGCGTGTGGACAAGCAGTGGGCAGCGGGACAGCATTTTCAGGAATCACGCAACTTCATTTACATTTGCCGAGCGATATTCCATTTCAGAGTCCCGCTCGGCGAGCCGGGACCTACCTGTCGAACGGGCCGCTACGGGGACAGTAGCCCGACTAGGGGGTTTTGTTTCTCTGGTGGGCTGAAACAGCGCCATTGATAACGACGCGACCTATCTTTCGGAAGAGATTTGATTTTCCGCCCGGCGATGTGTTGCCGGGATGCCGCAAATTCCTTCCGAGGTGGTTCGCGCCATGTGTCCACGCGTATCGATTTTTCCGATTGTGCTTGCAATCCTCGTCCCTGCGGGATGCAAGCAAGCCTCCCCGACTGTCCAGAGCCGCGTGCCGAAGGTGCGCGTCGCCCAGTTGGTCGAGCAGGACGTGACCGACTATGCGTATTACTCGGGGAATACCGCCGCGGTCGAGTCGGTGGATATCCAGGCCCGAGTGACGGGGTATCTCGAATCGATCGACTTCAAACCCGGCTCGGAGGTGAAAGCGGGGACAAGGCTTTTCAAGATCGATCCTCGCACCTACCAGGCCGACTACGACGTCGCCGTGAGCCAGGTAGAGCTTTGTGAGACGAAGCTGAAGCTTGCCCAGGCGAACTACCGGCGTTCTCAGGAAGTGGCCAAAACGCCAGGGGCGATCTCGCAGGAGGACCTCGATCGCCGCGAGGCCAGCCAGGACGCCGCGGCAGCGGAAGTGGAAGCCGCCAAGGCCAAGCAGAAAGCGGCCAAGGTGAATCTCGATTTCACCGACGTGCTCTGTCCCATCGACGGGGTCGTGGGAAGGGAGCTGATCACCGTGGGAAACCTGGTGACCCAGGACAACACGCTGCTGACCACCGTGGTCTCCCAGGATCCGATGTACGTCTATTTCGATGTGGACGAGCAGTTGATTCTGCGAGTCGAACGCCTTGTGGGTGATGGGAAGATCCCTACGCTCAAAGAGGAAGGCATCGTTCCCGTCCAGATGGCCCTGGCCGATGAGAAGGACGAGTTCCTTCATGAGGGAAAGCTGAATTATGTCGGCAATCAACTGGATCGTTCGACCGGGACGATCCAGGTCCGTGCCGAGTTTCCCAATCCGCCCATAAATAAGAGTGGAAGCCGGATGCTCAGGGCCGGTTTCTTCGTCAAGGTCCGCTTACCGATCGGTCCGGCCTACAAGGCGCTCGTCGTGCCCCAATCGGCCATTGGAGCGGACCAGGGCCGCAAGTACCTTCTCGTGGTCGGCGAGAACAACGTGGTCGAATACCGCCCCATCGAACCGGGGGCGCAACAGGCTGACGGACTTCAGGTCGTGTTCCCTGTCAAAATGGTCCGCTCCCCTAAGGGTCTTCGTCCGGCGGGCGAGAGCGACAAGGAAACGGTCCCGAGTGTGACGGCCGCGGATCGCGTGGTGGTAGGCGGCTTGCAGCGTGTGCGGCCGGGTACGAAGGTCGAAATCCGAACCGAGCCCGGCGCAAGTCGCTGATTGGAGGGAACCATGTTCGCGAAATTCTTCATCGAACGTCCGATTTTCGCCTGGGTCGTCTCGATCGTCATTCTGTTGATTGGCGGTGTGGCCGCCTTTCGCCTGCCCATCGCCCAGTATCCCGACATTACCCCGCCCACAGTGCAGGTGACTTGCCTGTATCCGGGGGCCAACGCGAAGGTGGTTGCCGAGAGCGTGGCCGCTCCCATCGAGCAGCAGGTCAACGGCGTGGAAGACATGCTGTACATGTCGTCGCAATGCACCAACGACGGCGCCTACAACCTGACGGTTACCTTCGACCTGGGCACGGACCTGAACATGGCCCAGGTGCTCGTGCAGAACCGCGTCGCGTTGGCGGAGCCCTTGTTGCCTTCCCAGGTGCAGGTTCAGGGCGTCTCGACGAAGAAGAAGTCGCCCAGCATCCTGCTGGCGATCAACCTGATCTCCCCGGACAGTCGCTACGACGACCTTTACCTGTCGAACTACGCCACGACCCAGATTAAAGATGAGCTGTTGCGGATCAACGGCGTTGGCGACGTGGCCTACCTCGGCCAGCGCGACTACAGCATGCGCGTGTGGCTTGACCCGCAGAAGATGGCGGAACGGGATCTGACGGCCTCCGACGTGGTCCAGGCGATCGAGGCCCAGAACATTCAGGTCGCCGCCGGGCAGATCGGGCAACAGCCCGTTCCGAAGGGGCAGCAGTTCCAACTCACCATGTCCACGCTCGGACGCCTGGTCGACCAGGACCAGTTTGCCGACATTATCGTCAAGACGTCGCCGGGAGACCGCAGCGACGGTTACGCCTCCAGCAAAGTGGTTCGTCTGCGCGACGTGGCGAAGGTCGAACTTGGGGCCCAGCAATACGATCAGATCTGCAACCTCGACGGCCAAGCATCCGTAGGGCTGGCCGTGTTCCAACTTCCCGGCTCGAACGCTCTCCAAGTGGCCGAGGCCGTGAAGGCCAAAATGACGGAACTGAAAGAACGGTTCCCCCAGGGGCTCGAGTACCGCATTGTTTACGACACGACGCCGTTTATCAGAGAATCAGTCGAGGAGGTCTTCAAGACGCTTCGCGACGCGATTATTCTCGTGGCGATCGTCGTTCTGGTTTTCCTCCAGGACTGGCGGGCCATGATTCTGCCCATGATCGACGTTCCTGTTTCGCTCGTGGGCACCTTCGCCGTCATGGCCGTCATGGGGTTCAGCCTGAACAACCTGACGCTTTTCGGCATGGTGCTGGCGATCGGGATCGTGGTCGACGATGCGATCGTTGTGCTGGAGAACGTGGAACGGCAGATGTCGTTTGGTCTCGACGCGAAAAGCGCCACGATCAAGGCCATGTCGGAAATCACCGGCCCGATCGTGGCAATCACGCTCGTGTTGTGCTCGGTTTTCCTTCCCAGCGTGTTCATGCCGGGGGTCACCGGACAGTTCTTCCGCCAATTCGCCCTGACGATTGCCGCGGCAATGGTGATTTCGGCCATCAACGCCATGACGCTCACACCGTCGCGCGCCGTGGCGATCTTCCAGCAGCAGAAGCTCGACGAGCACGGCCATCCCCGCCGGGAGGCCCTGCCTTGGTGGATCTTTGCATTGTTGGGGGCCTGGCTCTCCATATGGATTGCCCAGCAAGTCTTCGCCGGTGGGGCGGGAGAAGGACAGGGCGGCGAGATGTCGTGGGCCATGTTCCTCGGCCTGATGTTGCCGGGAATGATTGTGGGCGGCGTCGTGGGAAGGTTCATTGTTAAGCCGATCAACGCAGTGCTCTCGCGACTGTTTGGAGCGTTCAACCTCTTCTTCGACAAGCTGACCGACCTCTACGGGGTCGGGATTGGTCGGATGGTGCGTTACAGCGTGCTCGTGCTGCTGGTTTATGGCGGCCTGTTAGGCCTGACCGGTTGGAGTTTCACTGCGGCGCCGAAGGCGTTCATTCCCGTCCAGGACCAAGGCTATTTGCTCGTGAACGTGCAGCTGCCGGACGCGGCCTCCGTCCAGCGGACCCAGAAGGTCATGGAAAAGGTCACTCGGATCGCCCTTGGCGATTCGGCGAAAGGCAGCGCAGGCGTGCCCGGCGTCGCTCATTCGCTTTCGGTGGCGGGCCAGTCGCTCTTGCTGAATGCCAACGGCTCCAACTATGGGTCGACCTTCCTGATCCTGGAGCCCTTCGAGGAGCGTCACGGTCCGGATCTCTACGACCAGGCCATCGCCGACAAGCTGCAAGCCCGCTTTTCCGATGAAATCGACGAGGCGGAGATCCAGGTCTTCCGGGCGCCGCCCATTCAAGGCCTTGGCAGCGGCGGCGGCTTCAAGCTTCAGGTCGAACAGCGCGGCTATGTGGACTACGACGAATTGCAGGTCGAGACAGACGAGCTCGTGGCGGAAGCCGGGAAGGACCCGACAACGGCCGACGTGTTCACCATGTTCAGCGCCGACGTGCCGCAAATCTACCTCGACATCGACCGTACGAAATGCCAATCGCTGGGCGTCGCACTCCAGGACGCCTTCAATACACTGCAAGTTTACATGGGCGGGTACTTCGTCAACCTGTTCAACGCCTTCGGCCGCACCTGGCAGGTGAACCTGCTTGCCAATCCCGAAACGCGCACGGAGGTGGACGCCCTCCAGCAACTCAAGGTCCGAAACTCGCTGGGCAAGATGGTGCCGCTGTCCACCCTGCTCGAAGCGGAGGATGTGGGCGGCCCATCCATCGTCATGCGTTACAATACCTACGCGTCCGCCCCAGTCATCGGCAACCCGGCGCCGGACGCCAGCTCCGGCGAGGCGATCCAGGCCATGAACGAACTGGCCAAGCAGGCCGGCTCGACCTGCGAATGGACCGAGATCGCCTACCTGCAGATCATGGCCGGCAACGCGGCCATCTACGTGTTTGCCGTCGGCACCGCGTTGATCTTCCTGGTGCTGGCCGCCAAGTACGAGAGCTGGAAGCTGCCCATGGCGGTGATCCTGGTGGTCCCGATGTGCCTCCTTTGCGCCATCGTGGGCATGCTGATCGCCAACCTGCCGGTCGACATCTTCGTGCAGATCGGCTTCCTGGTGCTCGTGGGTCTGGCGGCAAAGAACGCGATTTTGATCGTGGAGTTTGCCCAGCAGTTGCTCCAGGAGGGCAAGCCCCTTGGGGAGGCGGTCGTGGAATCGGCGAGGATGCGTCTGCGACCGATCGTGATGACGTCGTTTGCGTTCATTCTCGGCGTCGTTCCGCTGCTGCTGGGCAGCGGGGCCGGGGCCGAAATGCGGCGTTCGCTGGGCACGGCCGTGTTCAGCGGGATGATCGGTGTAACGGCCTTTGGCATCGCCCTGACGCCCGTCTTCTTCTACGTGATGATGCGCTACGGCAAATCGTCCGCCAAGACAGAGTCGGCGGAACCCGCCAAGGCCGACGCCTGATGCATATCAAACGCCTTTTGGGTGGAAACTAAGCGCCCGGGGTGCGGTTCGAGGAGTCCGCAGCCCCGGGTTTGCTTCTCGCATGCTTCGGTGTGACCAGCCCGGATTATTCACGGGTGGCACGCTCAGAGCGCGAGCGATGGGCGTGGTGATTTGACCGTCCACGCCCACTGCTTCGCTCTGGGACGTGCCACCCATGCCATCCAGGGATAAATCGTGTTGGTTGCGTGGTTCGACGCCTCGGCCCCTCCCTATCCCTCCCCCTCGCTCGCAAGCTCGCTGGGGAGGGGAGACGCGGCTTTCGGGCTCTTTCCCGATGGGGTAGCATGGAATTGGCGTTTGTGCCTACTTCCAAAGGGGTGTTCGATCACGATGACTTTGCCCGATTCCAGGTTCGATCTTGCGGCGGCGGCCAGCGAGGGCCGCCGGTTCTTCGACGAATTCCGCTCAGTATTGGCCGAAATCCTCGTGCTGCCGGCTCATCAGGTGGAACAATCGGCGATTGCGCTTCTGGTCGGTGGAGATCTGCTATTGGAGGGGCATCCCGGGCTGGGAAAACGCACCCTCGCGGCCACGTTGGCTCGGCTGGCAGGCCTTTCCTTTTCCGCCATTTCCTGCACTCCCGATCTTGGTCCCCAGGAACTGACCGGCGCCGAGCAATTGCGAGAAGACGCGGAAACGGGAAAACACTCCTACGAGTTTCTCCCCGGGCCGCTGATGGCCAACATGGCCTATATGGAGGATCTCCACCGCACGTCGCCCAAGAGCCTTGCCCTGGTGGCCGACGCGATGCGAAGCCGCCAGATCGGCTATGGGCGGAACGTTCAGGATCTGCCTTCGCCGTTCATGCTCGTAGCCTCCGTGGCCCCGGATTTGGACGACACCGACATGGCTTTGCGCGCCTCGGTGACCGATCGATTTCTCCTGCAAGTGTCGCTGGATTACCCGAGCGGAAGCGACGAATGGGAGATCGGTCGCCTGTCAGGGAAGAATTTGAACTCCGATCGGCAAGCGCTGCTTTCGGCCGAGAACCTGACCTTGCTGCAACAGGCGGCCGCAAACGTGGAAATGGCCGACGAAGTTCTCGGCTACGCCTGGGCCCTGGTGCGGGCGACCCGTCCCGGCAACGACCTGGCCCCCGATTTCGTGGAGACCTGGATCCAACTCGGCATCAGCCCTCAAGGGCTCACGGCCCTCGTGGCCGCCGCCAAGGCCCGTGCACTCCTGCGAGGTCGAACCGAATCCACCCGCCGCGATATATTGGAAGTCACACAACCCGCCTTTCGCCATCGGCTACGTGGCAATGAAGAGGCCAAGGCAGCCGGGCTGACGGTCGAGCGACTGATCAACATGTTGCTCCAGCAGATCGCGTTGGACGGGGAGTATCGCCCGGAGCCAACCCCTTGAGCCTCGCCCGATAGGTTGACGGTGTGACCCCTTTGAGCTTTCGAAAGCACCGGTTGAAGTGGGAGAGGTTCTGGAAGCCGCAGTCGTAGCAGATCTCGACGATCGGTTTCTCTTCCGTGGCCAGGAGCCGGCAGGCATGGCCGATGCGAACCTGGTTGACATACTCGGTCACCCGCATTCCGGTTGCGTGCTTGAAGTAGCGTCCCAAGGACGAGGGATGGAGCCCAGCCACGGCTGCCAGTTCCCGGGCGGGAATCGCCCGGTGGAAGTTCTCCAGGATGAACCCGTTGATCCGGTTCCAGCGCTGGGCATCGCCCCCTTTTGAAAAGGTGTAGCCGTTGCTCGCCAGGAGCATCCACTCCTGCGACTCGGCCATGTCCGCCAGGATTTCCAAAATCAACAGAACCTGGCGGGCCCCTTCGGTCTCCGGCAGTCGGCGCATTTTTGCCTCCACCTGATCTCGCAAAGCACCCTGCGGCGCAAGACCTCGACGTGCGCGATCCAGAACTCGCTGCACGGGCCGCATCTGGGGCAATGCGAGAAACTCAGGGCTGGGGAAATCCGCTGTGAACTGGAGTGTCAGTGCGCAGACATCTCCGTCGGACTCTTCGTCTCGATCATCTTTCCACACGTGGGGTAGTCGCGGCCCGACCAACAGCAGGTCGCCGGGGAAGAAGCTTCCGATCCGGTCGCCTACGATTCGGGTTCCCCGGCCAGCCATGATCAACGTCAACTCGTAGAGGTTGTGCATGTGCCACGGCATCACGAACGAGGCTCGCTCGTAGAGCTTCACGCCGTAACGCAGTTCGGCTTCTGGCAGGTTGTCGACGAGCAGCGGTTCCATGGGCGTCCTTTGCGTATATGCGCGGTCTTTTGACAAGAATAGCCGAAAGAACGTTGAAATAGTATCATGTCTCGTTGAAATCTTCGTTGCGTGCGAAGCCCGCCTGGGAGATAACGGAGGGCAACCCCCAAATCCCTCCACCCCGAGGATTGGCCATGAAACTGCGCATCCTGTTTCTCGTCGCGATCGTTCTCGCCACGTCTGCCGCTCGCGGAATCTGCAATGACGCGCCTGAGAACTGCCAAATCGTCGTCCCGTCCGCCGCAAGTCAGCCCGAGCGAGTGGCCGCTGCGGACCTGGCGGGTTACCTGGCCCGGTTGTATCCGGACACGCATTTCGAAGTGGGCCGGACCGCCAGAAAGGACAGCGCGGCTATCTACCTGGGGACTCCCAAATCAGCCCCGGCACTCTTCGAGGCCGTGAAGCCTCGCAAACTGGCTGGTCCGGAAAGCTACCTGGTTACCACGGCCGAAATCGACGGTCGCCGGAGCGGCGTGATTCTCGGCGCCGACGCGGCCGGCGTTTCCTACGGTGTGTATGGGTTGCTTCGCCAGCTTGGCTGCGGCTTCTACCTGAGTTTCGATACGCTGCCCGAGCCGAAGTCCGAAGCGTTCTCCTTGGAAGGCTGGGACCTGGCGGATCGTCCGCTCGTGCCGACTCGCATGGTCTTCAATTGGCACAACTTCCTCAGTGGCTGTTCCACGTGGAATGGGGAGCACTGGCGGAAGTGGATCGTGCAATCCCAGAAGATAGGCTACAACGCGGTCATGGTTCACGCCTACGGCAACAACCCGATGGCCGGCTTTGCTTTCCAGGGCATGCAGAAGCCGGTCGGATACCTGAGTTCCACGCGAGTGGGACGCGACTGGTCGACCAACCATGTCAATGACGTTCGCCGGTTGTACGGGGGCGAGGTTTTCGATTCGCCCGTGTTCGGGGCCGACGCTGCGATCGAGGGCACGGACCTGGAGCGGACCGAGGCCGCCCAGCGTCTCATGGCAGACGCCTTTGCCTGTGCGGAAGAGCGGGGAGTGAAGGTCTACTTCGCCGTGGACGTCGATACCACCTCTGCCAACCCTCAGACGCTGATCGAGAGCCTTCCCGAGACGGCGAGGTTCGAGATCGACGTGGCGGCCATGTCGTGGATGGGACAGAAGACGGGCAAGGCCTGGCTGGTCAATCCCGACACGCCGGAAGGCTACCAGTTCTACAAGGCCCAGGTTGCGGAACTGTTGCGGGTCTATCCGCAGATCGATTGTCTCGTCGTCTGGCACCGCAAGGCCTCCACGCCCTGGATGGGTTTTAAAGTTGAGAGCATGCCGAAGGCTTGGCAGGAGCAGTACGCCGCCGAGCTCCAACGCACGCCGGAGGCCAAGGACCTTTGGCATGGCGTTCACATGTTCGCCCAAGCGAAGATCGTTCGCGCCTTTCAGCGGGCGCTCACCGAGTTGAAACGTAGCGATATCAAGGTCGCCTTCGGCTCCTGGGACTTCGACTTCCTTCCCGGGGCGCACCGCCATCTGCCGCCGAATGTTCCTCTCATTCCCCTGGACTGGCTGGTGCTCCGGGACCAGTCGATTTTCGATACGGGCGAGCGACGAGCTTTTGTGGCTGCCGTGGGGGCCGAACGTCCCGTGATCCCGGTTGCCTGGGCGCACCACGACGACGGCAACTATGTGGGCCGCCCTTACACGCCCTACAGGGACTTCTTCAATCGTCTGGGCGAGATGCAGTGCCAGTCGGCCGGCTACGGGATCATCCACTGGACCACCAAACCGCTCGACCTCTACTTCACCAGCCTGGTCGACCAGGTGTGGGCGAAGTCAGAAAACGAGCCGCTCGAAAAGACCTGCCTGCGGATGGCAGCCGATCTTGTGGGCCCCGGCCAGGCGAAGCCGTTCGGCGCGTATCTCCACGCCTGGGTCACCACCATGCCGAAGATCGGTCGCGAAACGAGCGACTTCTTCATCGATCACGAGTTGAAGGACTTTCCCGAAGTGGAGGCCGGTCAGCGGCGGCGCCTTGCACTGCTCGACGCCGTAAATCGTTCGGAAGTGAGCCCGGCGAGGCGTGGATGGCTCGACTACTATGCCGGATTGGAGCAGTACGTCCTCGGCATCTACCGCACGGAGAACGCCTTTCAACGTGCGAAGAAGGAATATGGGGCAGGCGACCTTGATGCCGCCCGCTCCACGATGGCCACCTGCCGGCCGGAAGAAGTGATCGAGCAGTACGCCGAGTTCTCCCAGCACGGCGGAATGACGCGAGGCGAAGAGGGGCTGGTCGTGTCGATGAACACCCGTTGGCTGCCCCACTATGTTCGCTTTCGCCAGATGCTCAGCCAGGAGGACGTCCGCTACGACTACGCTCCCACCTCGCACGATCTGCTGGCCCAAAGTCGCGGCGTGTTCACGTTCTACTTCGGGCCGGAAAAGAGCGTTTGGCAGTGCCTCGGCAAGGAGGAAACCAACGCGGACGTGTTCGTCTTGCCCCCGGAGGTGAAGATCGAAAACGCGTCCCAAGTCACCCCGGCGATGGCCGAAGTCTGCCGCACGGGCATCGAGAGCAGCGATTCCGTCACCGTCGCCGTCCGCCCGATTCTCTCGCGCGGAAGTCGCAGGGGTCTGAAACCGGAACCGGTTGCCGCGGGCAGCTACCGTCTCACCCTGCTGATGCTGGATCCCTCCACCTCGGCGGCAGGCGAGCGGGTGTTCGAGGTGCGGGTTTCCGCCACAGGCAAGGCCAACAGCGAGGTCCGCGAGAAGCAGCAAGTGGACGTGTATCGTCTGGCCGGTGGCGACCATCGAGTCGCCAAGTTGTCCTGGGCCGTTCAATTGAAGGAGCCGGGAGAAATCAAGGTTGAACTCCTTCCCGTTAAAGGCAAGGCCCTGCTTTGCGGTGCTATTCTGGAACCGGTTTCGCGATAGGAGCCGCGTCAATGAAGTGGAACCGGGAGCAATATCTCGACCTGATGACCTTTGGCCACGCGCCGCGTCCCATGTTCAGCGAGCTGTTCGGACCGCTGATCGGCCTGGCCGACGAGTGGCGGGCCCAGGGGGCAAGCGAGGCCGAGATCGCCATGACGGCCTTCGACTGGGACTACGTGCCCTACGTGGACTGCGGCGGCATTTGCGGTGCCTTCAACACACCGGAGTCCGTCCTGCTGGAGGAGACCGACTCGTATCGCCTCGAACGAGACTACCTGGGACGAACCGTCAAGCTCTGCAAGGCAACGGCCACGATCCCCCTGCCGCTCGACTTTCCCGTCAAGACGATGGACGATTGGCTGCCGTTGAAGCCGCTCTATGCCTTCTGTGAAGAACGGATCGATCCGGCGGCCATCGAGCGAGCCAAGGCCGAGCAAGCCGCCGGGGCGGTCGTTCGCTGCGAGATTCCCGGCGGTTGGGACACGGTTCGCGAACTGATGGGCGAGGAGCAGGCGTGCCTGGCCTACTACACCCAGCCGGAGCTGATGCACGATATCCTCACCACTCTCACGGATACCAGTTTGAAGGTACTGGGACGTGTTTCGGAAAGGCTCACCATCGACCAGTTGTACGTCCACGAAGATATGGCCGGCAAAAGCGGCCCTCTGATCGGACCTCAGCAGGTCACGCAGTTCGTTGCTCCCTACTACCGGACCTGCTGGCAACTCGTCTCGAGCCGAGGAACGAAGCTCTTCAACCAGGACAGCGACGGCAACATGACGGCGGTGTTGGATGCCTTTCTCGACTGCGGCGTCAACGTGATGCATCCCTTCGAGCCGGCTGCTGGTATGGACATGGTTGCCGTCCGCCGGCGCTACGGTCCGCGTCTGGCGATTCTTGGCGGAATCGACAAGCACGTCCTTCGCCGGTCCCGGGCGGAAATCGACCGGGAACTGGAGTACAAGATGCAGCCGCTAATGCAGGCTGACGGAACCGTGTTCGGCCTGGACCATCGCATCCCCAACGGTACGCCGCTGGAGAACTACCGCCACTACGTCCACCGGGGCCGCGAGATTCTCGGCCTGCCGCCCCTCTCCCCTGAGACGACGGGGTGGGGCCGCATGGCGTTCTAGGGTCGATCCGAAAACCGCTGACGATACAACGTGCCACCCACTGCTCGAACTGCCGAAGTTATGTGTCGATCGGCCTGAACATTGCGTCGCATCTCCAGGCCGACTCTAATGGTGCAGGTGCGTTTCTCGTCCTCCCTCCCCAGCGAGCTTGCGAGCGAGGGGGAGGGCCGGGGAGAGGAACCGACGCTCCAATCGACGTAACGATACCGATAAAGGGCCGTGTGCCAGTCAACCAAATCGCGACAAGGACCTTCCAGCCATGCAACGCCGATTTTTCGCCTTACTGATCTTCTTTGCTGGCGGACTATTTCTGAACGCCATGTTGTCAACGGCCTCGGCCGCAGAACCGTCCGAACTCCAGTGGCCGACCATTAAGAACGTGAATCGCCCGGGCGTCTACTGGTGGTGGCCCGGCAATGGCGTGGATCGCGAGAACATCACCTGGAACCTCGAAACGCTCAAGAAGGGCGGCATCGGCGGAGCCCACATCATTCCCATCTATGGCGTAAAGGGTGCGGAAGATCGATTCATCGACTACCTTTCGCCCAAGTGGATGGAGATGCTCGACCACAGTGTGGCCGAGGCGCAGCGACTGGGGATGTGGATCGACATGTCGACCGGCACGGGCTGGCCCTTCGGCGGCCCGATCGTTCCACCCGAGGACGGCGAACTGCGTCTGGTCATCAAGGACGGCAAGGTCGAGATCCAGAAGGCGAACTGGCGCGTCAAGCGGGCGGCGCCCGGCGGTGTGGGCGACGTGATCAACCCCTACGACTCAAAGGCTCTTGGGCGCTACCTGGGCCATTTCGATCGGGCCTTTTCCGAGAGCGGAACCCGGCTGCCCCGTGCCCAGTACCACGATTCCTTCGAATATCGAGGAAACTGGTGCCGTGACTTCTACCAGCAGTTCGAGAAGCGCCGGGGTTACGATCTGAACGACCATCTCGACGCCCTGGCCGGCCAGGGTGATCCCGAACTTGTTTCCCGCGTCAAATGCGATTATCGGACGACGCTAGGGGAACTTCATCTGGAATTCATCGAGAACTGGGCCGCCTGGGCTCGGGGCCACGGCTGCATCACTCGCAACCAGGCCCACGGTTCCCCCACGAACCTGCTTGACACCTACGCGGCGGTCGACGTTCCCGAAACGGAGATTTTCGGGGCAAGCGTGTTTCAGATCCCCGGACTGCGGCGCGAGCCGGACAACGTGAACGATGATCCGATCCATCCGCTGATCGCCTACATGGCCTCGTCGGCCGCCCACGTGGCAGGGCGGCAGTTCGTGTCCTCGGAAACGTGTACCTGGCTCCGCAACCACTTCCGCAGCGCCCTTTCGCAGGCCAAGCCCGAGATCGACCAGCTCTTTCTTTCGGGCATCAACCATGTGATCTACCACGGTTGCTGCTACTCGCCTAAGGACGCCGAGTGGCCCGGTTGGCTTTTCTACGCATCGCTCGAAGCGAATCCCCGCAACGCCTTCTGGCGCGACATGTCGGCGTTGAACGAGTATATCGCCCGCTGCCAGTCGATTCTTCAGTCCGGCAAGCCGTCCAACGACATCCTGCTCTACTGGCCCGTCTACGACCTGTGGAGCAAGCCGGAAGGGCTCAACCAGAACTGCACGGTTCACCAGGAGGGTTGGCTGACCAAGTCGCCGTGCGGCGATGTGGCCATGGCGTTGCGGGAAAAGGGCTACCTGTTTGATTTCATTTCGGACCGGCAATTGCAGAAAGTGCAAGGCACCAAAGACGGTCTCGAAAGCGGCGGAGCCCACTATGAGACGATCGTCGTTCCGCCGACGGATCACATGCCGATTGCGACACTTCGCAAGCTCTCGCAACTGGCCGAGGCCGGGGCGTCCGTGTGTTTCGTCGGCCATCTGCCCAAGACGGTTCCCGGGCTGGCTGATCTCGAAGAACGTCAAACCGAACTGGACACGCTGGTTGCCGCTGTGGCCGACGGGGCAGGAAAGGGCTCGCTTCGTCTGATTGAGGACGCCTCGGCGATGACCCTTCCCGCGGAGGCCGCGCCGCGAGAGCGGATGGTGGATCTCGGCTTGAAGTGCATCCGTCGCACCCATGACGAGGGCTATCACTACTTCGTGGCCAACCTGAGCGACCACACGGTCGACGGCTGGGTGCCGCTTGCCCAGCCCGCGGCCAGCGCGGTGATCCTCGATCCGCTTTCCGGAGACAGCGGCGTGGCGACCACGAAAGCCGCCGAATCCGGCGCCGAGGTCTATCTCCAGTTGGAACCGGGGCAAACGTGCATTGTGCGGACCTTCACGGAGAAGAAGGTGGACGGTTGTGCCTGGTCGGTCCTCCGCCCGAGCGCCAACGCCCTTGAGATTGCCGGCACCTGGAAGGTCGACTTCGTTGACGGAGCCCCAGTGCTTCCGGCGTCCTTCTCAACGGACGTGTTGAAGTCCTGGACGGAACTGGGCGACGCGGAATCCAAACGTTTTGCCGGCACCGCTCGCTACCAGATCGAGTTCGAACTGCCGACGATCGAGGCGAAGGAGTGGTGTCTCGAATTGGGCGAGGTTCGCGAAAGCGCGCGAGTCTTCGTCAACGGCCGGGAGGTAGGCACACGTTTCGCACTCCCCTACAAGATCCTCGTGGGGAAGTACGTGAAGCCGGGCACGAACACGCTCGCCATTGAGGTGACCAATCTCTCCGCCAATCGCATTCGCGACCTCGATACGCGGAAAGTGCCCTGGAAGAAGTTCTATGACATCAATTTCGTGAACGTGAACTACAGGAAATTTGATGCCTCGAAATGGTCCTTAACGCCCTCGGGGCTGCTTGGGCCGGTTCGGCTGGTTCCCATGCGGAGTATGACCCCGTGAGGGGGTGAACGGAGGGCAGAGGGAAGTCCCAATCGCGCCCCTTCAGGCGGGGGATAGTCCGGGCGTTTTCCGGGGCTAGACTATTGATAGCTGTCTCCTCCCCCCGCGGACGCTGACACCAAATGCACTCTGCATTTGAGCGCCCGAGGGCGAGACATGTGGGCCGTATTCGGCGATCCCGGGAGCCGGATACGGCCGGTTTTTTGCGCCGAAAAGTCTAAAGCTGAAGCCGAAGCCGGGTGACCCCGGCTACGGCTACCCGGCTACCGGTTACCGGCTAGACCCCCGCTACTGGGCTCCAGAACCAAATGGGGCACGCCTCGGCCGCGACGACGGAGCACTACCGGAAATGGGCCCAGAGGGAGGTGAGCGAGTACGGGGCCTATATTCCGAAGAAATTGGCCGAGCGGGCCAAGGAGGGAGAACAGCGGAAAAACGGCGGGAAGGATGACGGGAAACCGCGTCTTCGCATCTTCAGTGCATGAAAAAAGCCCTTACTGTGTAAGGGCTTATGAGAGTGGGCAGGACCAGAGTTGAACTGGTGACACCTGGATTTTCAGAGGTAAAAACCCTATATCTCTTTTGCCTGCCGAATCTCCTGAAGGCGTTAATTCCCAACACCTTACCGCAGTCTTGCAAGTTTTGCAAGTAGTACGCTTTTTGCGTTTTTCAAGTGTAGTTTCGGGGCCTGAAGTGTACCCAAGTGTAGTTATCCAGCCCGTCCAGGTGTCACCCGGCGCATAACGAAAAAGCCCCGCCGACTCGCGCCGACGGGGCTGGGGGTTCCTCGGGGGTGGCTACTCGATTTCGAAGAAGTCGAGCATTTCGTCATCGGCTCGACGTTCACACTCACATTGGCCGATGATGCCGCCGCACGCATCGCACGTTACGCCCTGGACGGGATAGCCGGCCCCATGGGCCTGAAGGCGCAGAGTCTCGCTCTCGGCTCGCAAGGGGCCTGTCTCAGCCGTTCCAAGGGTCTGTCCGTCGACAACCAGGACGGGCTGTCCGTGGCTGGAAGCGGCGTGGCCGACGGTCAAGACGCCGCGCCGACCGTCCGGCAAGGTCAGCTCATCGTCGACCACGCGGAACTTGTCCGGCGGGCAGACCAAGTCGACCGATCGTCGGCAGTCGTCCCACGTGACGCGGATCTCCCCCCATGAGTCGTTTCCTGCCGGGTGCCAGGAAGTGCCTCGAACGGTTCCACGGGAGCCAACGGGCAACACCGGATCGGTGGTCGCAAGTAGCTCGATCCGGGTCCCAGGGTCGGGTAGGTCGGTGGCTCGAATCATGCCTCACCTCCTTTCCGATGCGAAAGTCCAGCCCAAAGGGCGAGCGAAACCGCCAGCCCCAGCCAAATAGTCAGTGAAGATGGTTCGGTGGCGAGGAGGCTTAGCAAGAGGCACCTCCTTCCGCCAGGTCGGCAACCGAAATGCCGTGCTCGGTCATCAGGCCCCGGATCGTGGCAAGCGCCTCGGTCCGCGGGTCCGTGTCCTGGGCATCGCCGCTGGCCATGTTCGCATAGTACGCCTGAACCTCATCGGTACGATCGTCGGGGCGATCCGCCGCAATCAGTCCGGCCACGTGCCGAATGCGTTCCTCGGGGGACATGGCCAGCATCTTGCGAGCCGTCTTGGCCAACGGGCCACACCACTTCCTGCCATCGCTATTGGCTCGGTCTACCCATCGGATGAACCCGGTCCCCCGGCTGTTGAGCATGACCACCCCCACGGCAGCACAATCGCTCTGGTCGACGTGAAGCAGCACGTCGCCCACGGCCGCCTCGACATGGGCCTCGATCTGGGTGAACTCGCCTTCGTAGGCGTAGCCGTCATTGGCTGGCGTGGCCACGGAAGACAGCCACTTCGCCCAGCACTTCCAGCCTTTCTTTTGCATCTTGGAACGGCTGGCCGTTGGCCCGGGAATCCGGACCGTCACAACTTCGGAACTCGACATGGGATACTCCCTCCCGCCGGAAAGGCGGGTGCGCACGACGATCCCCACGGCCTGGTTAGTAAACGGCCAGGTAAGTAGCCGTCCTCCATGTCGTTGCTCGCCTTCCTGCGAAGGGTCGTCGCTTCGGCACGGAGCCAAACCGTGGGGATCGTCGCTCTTGCGCTCATTCCAGAACCTTACCTATTGCGGGTTACTACGCCCGATTCGGTGTGGTCAAGAGATTCACCGAACGCCAGCAATCTACCCGCCAGCCGCCAGCCGTGTCAAGCATTTTCCCTTCCAGGGGGGTGGCGCGGTCACGAGGATCGCCAGGACGGCCCTTTCAAAGGGTGACGGGCTGCTCATCACCCTTTTTGGCCCGCCGGCTTGCGGTAGGCGGCGATTGTATGCCGCTCAAAAAGGGTGGAAGCCTGATCGCCACCCTTTTTGCCTCTTCCGCCTTTGGCCCCAGATTCCTTCGGCGACGGGGCAGCCAGTTGTCGCCAGCGGTTCACGGCGGCACACGGTATATCCACGTTGGATATAAAGTATTTGCCTTTTCCGTTACGCTCCGCCTTCACGTCGGCCGCTTATTCACTACTGAATAATTTGGTTGCTCCCCTCGCACGCGCGTGAGTGGGGGGTCGCTTATGCGTTACCGCATAATGCCTTCGTTGCTCCCCGCGCGGGTGAGTGAGACTGTCGAAGGGCGTTTTTGTTTTACGGGGTACCCCGTAGTTGCTCCCCGCGCACGCGCGTGGTTCACAAGCAATACCAGAGATAGTAAAGCTGGTAAACCCAAACCAGACGCACGGGTGAAACTGCTATTCAGAAAAACTCATCCCGGCTTCGCACGCACAAGTCGGCCTCGCTCGCGGTCGGCATCACAAAAGGCTGCCTTGATTCCCAAACCGACCGCCTCGGAACGTGTCGCCGGATCGCCGCGCACATCTTCGCAATCTGCGCCTCGCTCGGATCTCTCCCATGATGCAGCGAACCGGTTCGAACCTCCGGCCCGTCGTGCGTCTGGAGAAAAGCCGGATCGGCCAAGTAGGCTGGTGTCTCTCGCATCGAATCCCTCCCCAAGAAAAAACGCCCACCGCGTCGGGGACGACTACGCGCTTGCACGAAGTCACGACGCGGTGAGCGAGTGGACGCCTCTCCTGCTACCTGGGGGATCAATCGCGCTCGGCAAGCGTGACGCACCAACTGAGGGAATCACCCTGGTACGGAGTAACCGGGTCCTGCCAAAGCGGTCGTCCGTCGCAACGCATCCGCGCGCGGAAGTAGGTGGAATCCGTCGTGAAACCGGCGTGGCCGCTTCTTTCCAGCGTAACGTCTTGCCGAAGAGCCAACCCGTAGGCGGTTGGATCGATCAGCGAAATGTCTCCAGCGTCGCCGAGAACGGGGGCCTTCTCGGTGAGCTCGACGGGTCTCCCGAACAGGGTGAACTTACCATTCGCCTCCCGGAACGCGGGATACTGGAAATCCCCAACAAGCGCGTTTGAACCCACTGTATCTGCGTGCATATCCATCATCATGAGTTGTGGAATGCACGTAGGGTTTGCAACCCAGACGGCGTTCTTGTAGCTGGCGGGATGCAACCGTGCGAACATCTTCACCACGTTCACGTACCAAATCGTGTCAGCGGTCTGCCCAGATTCCTTGGAAACCTCGATTTTCGAGCCGGAATTGAGACAGCCAAGCGGCCTCCCCGCGCCGGTTCCGGCAAGGATCGCGCGGTCCAATTCCCACGCCATCGCTTGCGCAATCCCCGATCCAAGCATCGACTCGTAATCGCTCGCGTCGGCAAGCAATTCGTTCGACGCGCGTGCGAGAATTGTCAGTTTCTTGGCGTTGAACTTCACGCGCCGGCTCTCAGTATCCTGCTCACTCAGCGTGCCCAACTCCGGCCCCCAGGTCGCCGAAAGATCGCCGAAAAACGTGCCGCTGGAGTGATCCGTGTTCCGGAAGCCGCTCAAGCTCAGCTCGTTTGAACTCATCTTGAACACGCGAACGCGACGGGCCAAGACGGACTGCTCGAGCGCTGCGTCCAGCATGATATTTCTGTAGACGGCCGGAGTGAGGAACCCCCCCTCGGAATCGACACCCTCGCGATTCGCCGCGCGGAGTCGCGTATCGAATCGGTCGGACGCAACGCATTCGAGCCACTCACCGTAGGAAGAGAATCCGTCAGTCGCCGTCTGCGCCCCGAAAAGGCGGTCGGCAAACGATCCGCCGTCAGTGCCGATGAGGCCGGTGCGGAAACTGGGGACCGAACCGCCGCCGAAGGGATCGCCCAACGCCGCCTTGGTCTTGCGCGGTTGGGGTTCGGCTTCCCATCGCGCCTTGAGGCTTGCCGCCTCCGCGAGGTGCTTATCGACCTTGGCAACCTCGTCGGCGGACAAGTCGCGTTTTTCGAGGTCGGCCTTGCGCTGGATGCTCTTAGCCGAAAGAACGTGTTGGTCTCGCTCGATAAGAAGAGGGTGAGTTTGGGACATTTTCGTGGACTCCGTATCGCGGGGTGCGATGCGGCGCACGAAAAAGGTGCAAGCATCCGCACCCCTAGTGAAACTACTAGGTAATGCAAACGCTCGCGCCTTGAACTCAGCAAAGCGAAAGTCGCTCTTAGGAAAACGCTCGTGGGTGAAACTCGGCCACCCCATCACGGAATCCCGTGTATCAAATTGTCCTAACCCCGTTGCGGCTCAGGGGGAAACCCTGGCCGCGCTGGGGTCGGCGTCAATCCGTCGCGAGGCCCAGGAGCAACCGAAACCTCGCGTCGGTTCGTGGTTCCAAAAATACCAGCCACCCCGGTGCCCTGGACACATGAGACTCGGCCAACGAGCCAGGGCGTGGGGCTGGTGTTTTCCAACCAACGAAGTTGGTTCATTCGGCGGTCAAAATCTCGGCCGGGTCGTCGGCGTGGTCGGATGCGAAAGTCTCGCGATCGAGCCACCGCTCAATATCGGATGCACGCCACCGCACACAGCCGGGGCTCAGCCAGAGCGGACGCGGGAGGATTCCGTCGCGTGTCCATCGGCGAATCGTCTCGTTGCTCACACCGATGGCCTCGGATAACTGCACGGCCGAGTAGGTACGGATTTTTGCAAGCGGGTCGGTGGCTGGCATGTATCTGACTCCCGTGTGGGTGAATGTGGTTAATCCATACTCAAAATATAGTCCTGTGGCTAATCGCCGCAAGGCGGACATTTGGCACCGGTCGCGCGGGGGACAGGTACTAGGCAGTTCGTCCAGGGCCAAGAGGGCCGCTCAAAACGATCTCCTCAGCCGGTATCCTCCCCAGGACCGCCCGCTCTGCATCCGAAAGCAGTCCGTGCCGCTGGAGGTAGGCCGCCTGCGATTCAAAGACGATCTCATGATGGAAATCCTCGAATCGCGACGGAACCCCGTACCACCAGCCGTCGGGCTGATCCGCCGCGTAGAGCCGCTTGGGGCCGCGCAGCATGCGCCGCCGGGGCTCGGGTGCGTCGATCTCCCACCAGTATCGTGGTCGTGTTCCGGGATGGGCCTGGAGCCAGTCCCGCAGGATCTCGACGCGTAAGCAGTCCCATGCCTCTCTCACCGCCTCCATGTTCGGCGCGGTGCCGTGCGGAATCAGGCCGTCTGGTGCTTCGAAGAATCCCGGACACTCGGACGTGAAAAACGCGAAACCGGTTTTCAAGAACTCGCGATGCCCATCCGTCCAATCGGTTATTCTGGCCTTGCGCGGCCTGGGGGTCTTTCTCTGGGTCACTATCATCCTCCAATTCTCGGGGGTCGGGGGTCGTCGGGGGTCGAGTCGTCGAGACATAGCTCCCTGAGGAGCCGCGCGAACGCGAGGCGGCTATCCCGCTCAATCGCCACCTCGGGACGGGATCGGGGCTGTCCGAAACGGTCCTCATAGGTGAGGCCGTTCGCCTCGATCGCCTCTCGGGCCTGGGAGGCTCTGTCCCAGGCCTCAGCCGCAAGGGTGAGGAGCCGGACGTGATGGTCGTCTAGGCTCCAATCAGACACGACGCTGGACCACCACCGTTGCGTCGCGTCGGCAAGGTGAGCGGGTGGGGTAAGTTTCTTGGTTTTCATTTGTTTCCTCTCAAAATCTCATCTGAACCGGCGGAGCGTCCAAGAAATCGCGCCTGGAACGCGGTTTAGCTGCCAACCGTTCCAGCGTTCAAAACACCCCCCCCCCCTATGCGTCCAGCGTCGGCAACTCGGCCGGTGTCGCGCCTCGCATCATGGGCAAGAGCATCTGCCCATCGCTGTCGTATTCGATCTCGATCGGTAGCGTCTCGCCGTTGCAATGCTCTTCAACGTCCAGGTCGGTCGCAGGCATGATGCCGCAATTTGCGGGAAGCGATGCCAGCAATTCGCGGACTCGCTGGGCTCGGGTCTTGGTAATCACGGTTCAACCCTCAAGAGGCACTCGACTTTCCGCCAGTGATGGAACTTCAGCTTGCACGCAACCTCCACCTGGCGAATGACGCAATCTGAATTGTCGCAATACCACTCTCCGAACGGTTGCCGCTCGTCCTGTGGCTCACTTACTGGATGGTAGATACACTGCATCCCCTCCAACTCTCGTGCCGTGTAAATTCGCATCCCCTCGCGGTCGTCGGTTCGATACGTTTTCATGACTCCTCTACCCTTCCCATGTAGCGGTTGCAACCAGGACAAAATGCTTTCCCCTCGCGGTGAATCCAGCTCGACGGGTCGCCGTGGTTGCAGTCTGTTTCTGAGGCAAGTGTCACCGGTTGGCACCAGTTATTTCGGTCCTCTATAGAATTTGGAAAATCCATACGCGGACCAGAACAACTGGTGACAACTGGTGACAATCGCTGTTTTTCCCGGGTTTTATTAATTTCCACCTCTGAGGTATCTGTTTCCTCGAAGTCGTCGAAGTCGTCCCTTAAACGCACCCCTTGGTAGACAACCTTCCTGCGATACTCCCCCCCAGTCGGCTTAGCTTTTTCGTACCTCTCAGACATGGCTCTCCCGAAGGCTGTCTTGCTCCATTTCCCGCCCCCCTCTGAGTAGATGCGGAATAGTTCAGAGGCAGGGACAACGCCTTGCGGATCGTCGACGCAATGTTCTTGCAGGAAGTCCCCCAGAGGGTCGGAGTCGGCACGGTATCTTCCGGTTGCCGCCGTGACGCAATCTGGTTCCTGTAGTCCCTCGGCGCGGTAGGCGAGAAACCCACGGACAAGCCAAGCCAGAATCCCCCGTCCTTCGTTCTGGACGAGCCAAACGTCGTAATCGGGGATCGGGTCCACCACCTTCCGCAGGTCGACGGTGAAAGGCAGCAACTTGACTCTGCGCCAGATTCCGTCGTCCGTGCCGTCAATGCGTGGGAGGTGGTTTGTGGACAACCAGAACGTGTGCGTCCTTTGGAAGGACCAGAAGTTCTCGTGCATCCTTCTGGCGGTGATCGTGCGGTCGCCTGTCAGTTCCTTGACTCTGGCCTCCCGGAGCGAGGCGTTGCGTTCCGGTTCGCTTATGGCGACAAACCGCTTCTGGTAGAGTGTCGCCTTCTCGGTGGGATGATTGGCCTTTTGACCGAGCAGAAGATCGTCATTGGCCAGGGTGGCATACTCGCCCAGAAGATCCGTTATGACGTTCCAAACCGTCGACTTTCCGTTGCACCCCTTGCCCCACGCGATTGGCAAAATGTGCTCGCCCGTGTCGCCGGAGACTGAGTATCCAAGCAGTTTTTGGGTGTACCGGATCAAGTCACTGTCGCCACCGAAGGCGAGCGCCAGGGTACGTTCCCATTCGGGACAGGTTGCGTCTGGATCGTAGACGCAGTCAGCCAATTGCGTGATGCGGTCGGCAGGATTGTGGGGACGTAGTTTCCCGGTCTCCAGGTCGATCATTCCGTTGGCCACGTTCAGTAGCGCCGGGTCCGCGTTCAGTTCATCGACGTGACAGACGACTCGTTCGTCGACGGCAGCCAGATCGAGGAAGCTACGGATTTTGCCGGTCTGGTTGGCCTGCTTGATGGCGGTCACGATCCGGGCCAGACGATCTCGTTCGACGTGGGGTGCGATTTTCCCGATCTCTTTCCAGAGGGATTGGCCGTATCGCTTAGCTCTCTGAAGGACGCCCACCCCGCTATCGTCTGCCCACCGTGTGCCATCCCAGCACAGCCACTTTTTCCAGGGCGGGACGTAGAGCAATTCGCGATGGTACTGATCGACAAACCGGGCAGCATGTGCGGAATCGGTTTGTCCGTGTGCGTAGGCGATGTCGGGTAGCAGGCCCTCGGGCGGTTCGCCGGGTACATGCTTCCCGTTTCCGGCCGCAAGTCGGTCCTGTTCGTGCGTCAGGGGCCAGGTATTGACGGGATTTGCAGATTTTCCATTTCCGCCAATACCTCCCGTTTCGTCTTCAACGTCGGCCGCTTCGGCGAACAACGCATTGACGTCGGTCTGTTTCCGTTCGGGGGAAATCGTGGTAGAATTCATGCGCGTACACTCCATTAGCCCGGGCGCGCTCTCCCAGTTCGCGCACGGGCTTTTTTCGTGGGGGGGTGGGTCAGATACCGGCGCGCTCGAGAATCGCCGCTGCCCGTTTCTTCGAGGCTGTCCGCTCGCGCGGGGAGCGGGGAGCCTTGGGAGACGGCTTCTCAGACGGCGCGTTTAACGCTTTGAGAAAGCGGTCAAGAGCCTCGTCGCTGCAATAGAGTGTTCCGCCGATAGCGACGGCCGGAAGCTTCGTGCCGCGAACGCCTTTCTTGTGCCACCGCCAAACGGTCGAGACGCTTGGTCGATTGGGCAGTCGGCGAGCTTGCTCGGAGAGACGGCGATAGTTTTCGCCGTTGCGAAGAACATCGTGCATGATTTTCACCTAAACCGAGACACGGAATGGGAGATTGTCCGAAGACTGCTTCTCGCAGTCCTCACAATCACTTTCCTCGTTTGCCTCGGACTGGGGGTGTCCAAATCACACACAGCCCGAATGGAGTCGTCGTTCTTTTTCCCATCGAGCGACTCCATTTGAAGTATACAAATCATTGCATGGGTTGCGAGAGGCAACCTGTCACATTTTTCGGAAACTATCCGATTTTTTCTGCGATCTGACGAGCGAGCTTCGCTTGCGTTTCGGCGTAGACCTCGGACACCTTCGCGTGTTTGTGACCGAGGATCATCTGGGCGCCGTCCAAGCCGAACGTTTTCCGCACTTCGGTCCCAGTCGCGTGCCGCAATTGGTTCGGGCTCCAATGCGGAATCAGCTCCACCTCATCGGCCGGAATCCCCGCCTTCTCGGCCGCCTCAAGCCGCTCTTCGTTCACGCGGTCGATGGCTCGGTGAATCTGCTGGCGGTAGGTGTTCGTCGTGTAGCACGCCCCTGGGGCTCGTTGGGGGTTCTTCTTTCGCTTGCGTGCCCGATGGCTCGGGGTCATGGGAGACACGCGATTCTCCCGTCGCATGGCGTTCAGGACTTCCTTCGTTTCCAGCGGCGAGAAACAGAAGCTACCGGATGGGCGAAGCAGATAAGGCGTCAACACCTCCTGCCCCTTCGGCCCGATGTAGACGACCCGCTCGGTTTCATCGTCGCGCCAATCGTTCTTGTGTTCCGCCGGCCTGTATGCCCAAACGCCTTCCGAGCGGTCCACGTCCATCGGCCGAATCAGTCGCACCTCTCCTGGACGCATTCCGGACAGGCGCTGCAGCTTCACCATATCGGCCACGATGGGCTGGAGGTGAGGAAGCGTCTCGTCCACCACGGAATCAGGCACGGCACGGATTCGCTTTTTCTCCCTTGCTGGCGTGCGTCCCTTCTTCAAGGGCTCCACTGCCATCAGGGCTTGGTACACCCGGACAGGCACCAGTTCTTGAGCGGTTCCCCATTTGAAGATTCGCCGCATCGTGTTGATGAGGTGGTTCGCGTAGGTCCGGGCCTTCCCCTTGGCCGCCAGATCGGCCTGGATCGCCTGAAGAGCCAGGGGGCCGAATTCCGAAACCGGAGTTGAGGCGTGCGTGTTCACGAGGATCCGCGCCGCCACCTTGATTCGGTCGATCGAGCCGGGATTGTTGGCGTAGTATTTCTCGGCGTGAAGAAAGTACGCGGCGCACAGTTCGTCCACGTCGATTTCGCCGCCGGGGGGCTTTTCGATGCCCGCTGATTTCGCGGGGCTCGCGGTGAACTGCTGGACGAACCGCCGATACCGTTCTTCGGATTCAGGCGTTCCGTGCTTGCCGAGATAGTGCCGTTTTCGGTTGACGGTCACATAGGCTTGGCCGGTCTTGGGATGGCGAGAATACTTCGGCACCTTCATGGTCGGAGGGCTCCTGAGGCTGCCAAGTGTAGTTTTACACTTGGCGGGGGTTGCCTTCAGGCCGCGCTTCCGACCGTCGGAAGGTGTCTAAGTCTAAGACTCGGCGAGACTTACGAAAGTGGGCAGGACCAGAGTTGAACTGGTGACACCTGGATTTTCAGTCCAGTGCTCTACCAACTGAGCTACCTGCCCGTTCGACTGGCGAAACCGCTATACTATAGGGATGGGGGGGCGTTGTCAATTCGACTCAGAAGGTCGTCGCAAAAAATCGATAATCGTCCCCTCTGTGTGGTGGTGTTGGGCGGGTTTGACCTGATTTGCGGCGTTTGTTGGAAGTGATGAGGAGCCTTTTGGGAGCATGGCAGTAGAATGCTTGACATGCTGTGAGCCTACAGCTACGATCGCACATAAACTGGACCGTGGCAACAGTTTGAAGGAACAAGAGATAGGCATCGGAGATCGCGGTTCACCGCGGAACCGGTCTTGCGCTTGAGGGTGTTTTGGTATAAGCACTTGGCTCTCGCGGTTTGCATGCCTATCTTGGTTCCTCCACCCCTTGGTCGTAGGTCCCGGCTGGGGGGGCTCTGCCGCTCCGTCCGCTTTTCCTTTTCCTACTTGAGATGGGTGGTGTTCGCCCGTCTGCCAGGTTCTCTGATGACGACTTCTCGTGGCAGATTTTTCGCTTGGAGCGGCACAGATTCGTGTCGTTTGACTCGATGACCCGGATTCCGGGCCGAGAAGGAGGCTTGCCATGACGACCGACAATGGACCCCGACGAATTGCCCCCCTCCGTGCCAGGGCGGAGCAGTACGGCCTGACGGTTACGCCGTACGAGCGGGTTGCCAGCCTGCTGCTCGCCTTGCTGACCCTCGTGGGGCTGGCAGTCGCGCTTCTATTCGCGCTTTGGTTGACGAGCCGGATTTTTGCGAGCACGACGTCCGTGCCGGTGACATGGGAGCAGTTTGGCGAAGGAGGCGGTCTCGGCGGGGACACGGAGTTGGAAACCAACATGGAAGAGTTGAACCACGAGGTGGAATTCGAGGAACCCGAGTTCCAGGACACCTTGGCCACGATCGCCGACGCGGTGGCCACGAAGGCCGCCCTGTTGGAGACCCCCACGTTCACGGATCAGGTAGGCATGGCGAAAGGCGGCCCGAAGGGCGACGGACGCTCGGCCGGATTCGGTCCCGGGCGACCCGGCAAGCCTCGTCACTGGGAGGTTACCTTCCTGGATGGAAATACGACGAAGACCTACGCCAAGCAGTTGGATTATTTCAACATTGAACTGGGCGTACTCCTGCCAGGAAACCTGGTTGAGTACGCCAGGAATGTGTCCAAGAGCAAACCGGACCGGTGGTCGGGCCCTGCGGACAAGGAACAGCGTTACTACCTGACGTGGCAGAAAGGCGGCCTTCGGGCAGCTGATCTGGAGCTTCTGAGCAAGGCGGGAATCCAGGCCGGCGACCGTCCGATCATCAAGTTCATCCCGCGCGAGTTGGAGATTCAATTGATGCAACTGGAGAAAGAACGGGCGGGGCGCAACGAGAAACGTGTTCGGGCCACGTATTTTGCCATTCGCCCGAAGGGCAGCGCCTACGAGTTCTACGTGCAAAACCAGACCTACAAGTACTGAACGATCGCCGTCCTGGCCCTGTTCGACCCCGCGACGTCGTGGTGCCGGGGCCTCTTGAAGCCGAAACCTTTTCCTCCGACCTGAACGAAACGGCACGCAAAATCCATGGATCCAACTGCAATTACCTATTGGGTGGGGAACGTCATCTACATTGCCCTGGCGGCGATCGCAATTTGGGGCGCTTTTTGCGTGATCGTGGTCTGGCGTCGGGTCGCCCAGACCCGATTTCGCAGCGAGGACGAACAACTTGACTTCCTGGAAAGCCTGGAACAGCCGTTGCTTTCCGGGGATTTCGAGACGGCCGAAGAGCTGTGCGAAGGAGACGGCCGGGCCATGCCGCAACTGGTTCACCTGGCGATCACCAATCGGCAGATCGGCTACCAGAAGGTCCGAGCCCTGGTGACCGAACGGTTCCAACGGGACGTGCTCTCCGATCTCGAATACCGTCTGAGCTGGGTGTATACGGTCATCAAGAGCGCCCCCATGGTCGGGCTGCTGGGAACGGTCATCGGCATGATGGGAGCTTTCGCAAAGCTGGGCTCCGGCCAGGACGTCGATCCGACGCAATTGGCGGGCGATATCATGCTGGCCCTGATTACGACGGCTTGCGGGCTGTCGATTGCGATTCCGCTGGTCCTTTCGACAGCCAGTATCAACGTGCGGATGCGGAAGATGGAAGACCTCATCGGCGGCGGGTTGACGCGGTTTCTGGAGGTCTTCAAGCACGCTTTGCAGCAGGCTCGCCAATAGAGGGTTGACTTATGAGCGAAGCAGATCTCTGGAACGACGAGGAAAATGAGGACGAGGAACCGGTTCTGGCCCGCCGTCCCGTCGATGACAGCGCGGAGATGGACATCACGCCGATGATCGACATCACGTTCCTGTTGCTGATTTTCTTTCTCGTATGCTCGACCATGTCCCAGAGCACGTCGGTGAAGTTGCCGGCGGCGAGGCACGGTCGCGGGGTGGACGAACAGACGGCCGTGATTATCACCGTGGACGGCGAGGGCAAGGACGAGCCGCGGGTCTATTTGGGAGATGGCACCTCGGGCGAAATGTTGCCTCCGGACCACGAGGCGCAGGAGAAGTTGATCGCCGCGGCCGTGGAGGCCGGGTTGGGTCAGGGCAAGACGGCGGTGCTTGTGAAAGCCGCCAAGGGGGTGAAGGCGGGCGATGTGGAACGGATTTCCAAGGCGGCGGCAGCCACGGCCGAGGAGACCCATTTCTACTTGGGCGTGATGGAGATTCATTGAACATCCGTGTCATGAACAGCGAATTGGCGGCCAGGAAGTGAAGATTCAATTCTCGTGCAACACCTGCGGGAAGGCCTTTGCGGCGAAGGAGTCGTTGGCCGGACGACGCGTGAAGTGTTCCGGCTGCGGCGCGGAACTGATCGTTCCGGCGGCCCCGACGAAGCCGGCGCCCATACCCGTTCCCGTTCCGGACGACGATGAAGAGCCCGAACCGCTGGATTTGTCGATCAAGCGGACCGAGGACGACGGCCTGGACATGACGCCCATGGTCGACGTGACGTTTCTGCTGCTGATTTTCTTCATGGTCACGGCGGCGTTCTCGCTGCAGATGTCGCTGGAGGTGCCGCCTCCGGACCCCGACGAGGCCGCCGAGCAGCAAACGCCGGAGGACCTCGATACGGAGGATTCGATCATCATCCAGATTTCCAAGGATAACACGGTCTGGGTGAATGATCGGGAGGCCCCCAGCGAGCAGGACTTGATGATCAAGCTGCGCGAGGCCTTGGACGATTCGGACGGCGGACGCCCAAGCACGCTGATTGTGATGGCTGACCGGGAATGCCGACACGAGGTGGTTGTGCGCGCGCTCGACGCGGGCAATGCGGAGGGCATGGAGGACATTCGCCTGGCCTATGTGGATGAAGACGAGCTTTGAGCCCCCTGCGGCAGGCCGAACGTGACGACGATCGAGCCGGCTTGTACGGAACCAAAAGAAGTTGACGAACCCATGACGTGGGAGTTGGAATGATCTCGGCGGAAGAATTCATCGATATTCTGGAACAGAAGGACCTTCTCGATCCTGACCTGGTCCAAGACCTGCGGCGACGAATCGAGCAGTCGATGGCACCGGTATCCGCCGCGCTGCTGGCCAAGCGTCTGGTGGACAAGGGGCACCTTTCGCGCAAGTTGGCCCAGCGGCTCCTGGATCGGGCCGAGGCTGACGTCGATGAGCCGGCGCCCCCTCCCGCGCCCTTGGAGGAACCGGCGTTGGAAGAGCCAGACGTGGCAAACCTCGGCCTGGCGCCCCTGGAAGAAGACGAGGAGGATGAGGCGGTTGAGGAAGAGGTGAATCTGGAATCGACGGAGGAAGAGGACTGGGGACTCCAGGAACTGGAGGAGGATCAACCGGCCGCACCGCCCATTGCCGCGATTCCCGCCGCGCCGACGCCGCCGGCTGCGCCGGTTCCGACGGCGACCCCGATTCCGCCCGCGGCGCCTGTCCCTCCCGCCGGCGATTCGCTGGTGGAAGGTTTGGAGGAGATTGAGGAGATCGAGGAACTTGGCGGTCCGCTGGGGGGCCTTGAGGAGGCTGCACTGACCGGTGAGCCGATCGAGGGCGTTCTGGACGGGGCCGGTTCGAAGCGGCGTCGCAAGGGCAGGAAAGTCAAAGGCGAAAAGGGAAACGTCTGGGATTCCAGCTTGTTGCTGATCGGCGGCGGAGCCTTGCTGCTTCTCGTGATCGTCATGGTCGCGCTGGCGTGGGTCCTGTTCGGGCGAAGTGCTGACGACATGCTGGCCGAGGCCAATAAGAACTACGGCGAGGCGGCGTATACCAAGGCCGAAGATCTCTATTCCCAGTTTCTGGAGAAGTATCCGAAGCATTCGGAAGCGGGATTCGTTCGGGTGCGTCTCAGCCTGGTGAAGATGCGTCAGGCGATGAGCGGCGATTGGCCTGCCGCTTTCGAAGTCGCCAAGACCCAGATTCCGTTGATGTCGGGTGAGGAGGCCTTTGCGACCGAAGCACGCCCCGAACTGGCATCGATGCTTCCCGACATAGCCGAGGGTCTGGCCAAGAAGGGGCACAGCGATCAAGACGGCGAGATGGCCAATCTTGCCGAGGAAGCGATGGCCCTTGTGGAGAAATACGTCCCGAATTCGTCGCGACCGCACGAGCGACTGCAGGAGATCACGGGGCTGATTGCCTTGACTCGGCGCGAGATTGCAAGGACGGAGCGGCTTGAAGCCACCACGGCGGAAATGGCGAAGGCGGCCGAGGAAGGCCGGACGCAGGAGGGCTACGCGCTTCGGCGAGCCTTGCTCAAAGACTACCAGGTGCTGTACAACGACCCGACGCTCGCTGACGCGGTGCGAATCGTTTCGACCGCGGAGCAGGCCGCGGTGAAGAAGATGGACAAGCCTGTCTCCGCGGTTACCGCGGAACCGGAGTCGGAAGCGCTTGCCACGATCGGGCTTGCTCAGCGGGCGGTTAAGAAGCCGCTGTCGGGTGTGGGCGAGGAGCGGATTTTTGCCGTGGCAGGCGGCGCGGTTTACGGCCTGGCGGCAACGGACGGGAAGGTTCTGTGGCGACGGGACGTAGGATTCGAGAAGAACGTGCGCGGCCCGCAATTTCCGCCGACTCCGATTTCCGACCGTCCGGGAGCCGATCCGCTGCTGGTCAGTCGTTCCCGGCAGGAGGTTCTTCGCGTGGAGGCTTCGACGGGCAAGATCCGTTGGAGATTTCCGCTGGGAGAAGCGTTCGACGCGCATCCGGTCGTATTCGACGGACGGGTGTTTGTGGCAACCCTCTCGGGCCGGCTTGTGGTGCTCGATCTGGAAACGGGCAACTCGTCGGAGTTCATCGAGTTCCCCCAACCGCTCCGCGTGGGTCCGGTGGCGGACAGCACCCGGGGCGTCCTTTACCAGGTCGGGGAGCATTCGAGCCTGTTCGTTCTTTCGGCATCCGACTTCAGTTGCCAAGACGTTTTCTACCTGGGCCACGAACCGGGGGCGATCGTTGTGCCGCCGGTTCGTGTGAGTCGCTATCTCCTGGTTTGTGAGAACGACGATATTCGTGATTCGAGCCTCAAGGTTCTGGACGTCGACTCCGCTGCCTCGGAGGAAGGTGCGCCGCCGCTCAAACTCGTTCAGAAGATCCCGCTGAAGGGGCACATTCACACGGCTCCGATCGTCAATGGAGCCCAGGTTCTTCTGGTGACGGATGCGGGGGCAATCACGCTTCTCCGTGTGACGGGAGGGGAAGGCAAGGAGCCGTTGTCGGTGTCGGCCTCAGGAACGACGGCGGGTGAGAGCCGCGCCGAACTGGTCCGCTACGCGTCCTTGAGCAGCGGCCGTCTGTGGATTGCCGACAGCCAGTTGACCCAATATGCAGTCCGTTCCTCCGAAAGTCGGCTCACCCCGAGTTGGGTGGCGAACGAGCGGAGTGTTTCGCTTCAGACGCCCATGGTTGCGGGTGAGGCGGTGGTTCAGGTGCGCCAGCGGCAGAGCATGCCCGGTGTTGTCGTTTCCGCTCATAGCATGAGGAGCGACGGCGACGTGCTTTGGGAAACGACGCTCGCCTCTCCAGCGGCGGGAACGCCGATTGTGGACGGGGTGACGCGAACGCTGATCGCAACGACGGCCGTGGGGGGCGTGTTCCAAATTCAACCGCCCGATCCCGGGACGGTTTCCCTGCGAGACGATCCCAACGGGGCGATCCCCAGCGGCGAACTGACGGCGCCCGTGGAACAAGTGCTGTATTTCTCAGACGGAACGCTCGCTCTGATTCCTGGAAAGAATCCCGTGAATCTCCGAGTCTTCGAGCCAGGGGGCAGCGCCGGGGCGACGCGTCTGCGGAGCCTCGTGCTGCCGTCGCCCCTGTCGGGTGACGCGATCGTTTTTGCTGACGCTCTGCTTGCGCCGACGGAGGCAGGGCAGGTCCATTGGTTGAAGGCGCGCGGAGGGGAGAAGGTTGCAGATCCATTCCAGCCGCCGCTGGAGGCAGGGCGGAAATACCGTTGGTGCCGGCCCGCGGCGGTGGGCGACGACCAGTTCGTGATCGCCGACGACCAGGGCGGTCTGTATCGCGTTGCCGTCAAAGCGACGCCCGAGAAACACCTTGCCGCGGAGACGGCCATTCAACTGGCGGATCCCCTCACTTCCCCGATTGCCGTGCTGGAGAACCAGGTTTACGGGGTGGACCGCAGAGATTCCCTGGTTCGGGTGAACTGGCCCGATTTGACCGAGAAGAAACTGCAGCCCCTCGGTGCGAAGTGTGTGCTCGGGCCGGTGACGATCGGCGACTACGTGCTCTTGGCGACCAACGACGATCTTCTCCACGTGATCGATGCGTCCGGGAAGATGCGAAGCGATCCCTTGCCCAGCGGAATTCCGCTCGCAGAACCGCTCGTGGACGGTTCCAACTGGCTGTTCGCCGCTGCCGCGGGGACCGTGTGGCAAGTGGAAGCGTCGACCGGCAAGGAACAGGCGAGGGTGGATACGGGCCTGGCCTTGGGGTCCGGACTCGCTTTGTTCGGCACTCGTTTGCTGGTGGCAGGGCACGACGGAACGTTCTATCTGATCGACAAACCTTGATGGCGGACGAGCGTCCCGCTTCCCCGAGAATCCCCGAATCCCGACATCGAAGGCCAAAGCGTTGAGCGATCGACAAGACAAAAAGCGGCTCTCCATGGCGTCGAGGCGTCCTCCTGCAAGGTGGGGGGTGCTGGTTGGATGGTTTGTCCTGTTGGCCTGGGTGGATCCGTCCGGCGCCCAGACCCCGCTTTACGAGCAGCGTCCCTTCGATCGAATCACCCTGGACGAGGCCAGCAAGGGGCTCGTGCTCGACGTTCTTCCCCTCGACGAGCAGTTTCCCGATCGCAAGTTGCCCGAGAAGTTTCCTTCGAGCGGCAAGTTCATCGTGAAACCGATCAACGAGCCGGGCACGCAATACGAGGTCTACTGGCGGAGCGTGGCCAAGATCGAGTTGTTCGAGCAACTCATCCTCAACGAGGTCAACGGTCTGGTCGCTGCCAAGCGGTTTGAGGACGCCTACCAGTATTTCGTCCAGTTGGAGAACGAGAAGCCGGATCTGCCGGGCTTGCAGGCGGCGTTCGACAATTACCTCTTCGAAGAGGCAAAGGCTTTTCATATTGCGGGACAATACGACGCGGCCCTGGCACGCCTGCGCGAGCTTTACTCGGAGTCGCCCAAATGGCCGAACCTCGAGCGGGCCCTGGGAAGTGCGACCGCGAAGCTGGTCGAGAGTGCGGTGAGCGAACAGCAGTACTGGATCGCTCGGGACTATCTCGACAACCTGGCAAAGGCCTTCCCCAACAGCGACGTGGTGACGAGTTGGCGAAGCCACCTGCGGACGATGGCTGAAAAGGAGTTGGCCGACGCTCGGCGTGCGATCGAGGACGGACGATTTCGAGACGCCCAGGCGCGCACACGGCAGATTGCTGCGGTCTGGCCTGATCTGCCTGGAGCGGAGGAGGTGCGCAAGACGCTGGCGTCGCGCTACCCACGCTACGTGGTGGCCGTGGAATCGCTGGCCACGGTTCGCGAGGCGGGGAGCCTTACCGATTGGGCCTCGCGACGATCGGCGAGGCTGGTGGAGCGAACGCTGCTCGAATTTGCCGGTCCGGGCACCGAGGGAGGGAAGTACGTGTGCCCGGTCGGGGAAATGACTTCCGAGGAATTGGGCCGCCGGCTGGCGTTTCGATTGCGGGACGATATTCCGGTTTCGGGCAGCGACGGAGTCTTGACCGGTTATGACTTGTCGCGTCAGTTCCTCGCGATGGCCAGTCCTGGAAGTCCGCAGTATTCTCCGCTTTGGCACGATCTGTTCGAGTTCGTTTCGGTAAAGAACGTTTTCACGACGGTCGTTGAGCTCCGGCGTCCCTTTGTGCTGCCCCAGGCTCTGCTCCAGACCCCGATCGTGACGCCCACCGTCACATTCGGCGGGAAGGAGGTGGGGGCGACGATCGGGCCCTATTTTGCCGAACCCTCGGAAGAGGAAGGCGAGTCGGTCTTCCTGACGAACACATCGTACTTTGCGGGGGCCGGGTCGCGTCCCAAGGAAATCGTCGAACAGCGCTACGCCAAGGGAGACGAGATGGTGCGGGCGTTGCGACGCGGCGACGTGGACGTGGTGGATCGGGTCAACCTTTGGGAACTCGAGAAGTATCGCGGCCTGAGCGGCGTGGTTCTCAAACGCTATGCGGTCCCCCTGGTCCACTGCCTGATTCCAAACCCCAAGCGGCCGCTGAGTTCCCGCCGGGCTTTCCGACGCGCGTTGGTGTACGGGATCAACCGAGAGGCCATTCTCAACCTGCTCGTTCGGAACCAGCAGATTCCGGGGTGCCAGGTGATCAGCGGCCCGTTCTCGGCGGGAGTCACGACCGATGACCCGCTCGACTATGCTTACGATACGGCGATCGAACCTCGAAGCTACGAGCCTCACCTTGCCGTGGTGTTGGCGGAGGTGGCGTTCAAGGAGTACGTCGAGGCCGAGAAAGAGAAGGGAGAAACGGTCAAGGCCGTGCCGGAGACGATTCTGGGGTACCCGCCCACGGGGACGGCACGAATGGCGGTGCGACAGATCCAGCGTCAATTGAAGCTCCTTGGAATCGAGGTGACGTTGCGGGAACTGGACTCCGGGACGCCGAATCGAATTCCGGAAGATGTGGATCTGCTCTACGCGGAACTGGCCATGTGGGAGCCGATCGTGGACGCGGAACGCCTGTTGGGGGACGATGGCATCATGGGCGACGCCAGTCCCTACATGCGTCTGGCCCTCCGGCAGCTTCGCCAGTCGGTGGACTGGCCGACGATTGGGCGCCAGTTGCGGGGAATCCACAGCCTGGCCCATTCGGAAGTGACAATTATCCCCCTTTGGCAATTGAGCGACTATTTCGCCCACGTCCGCGATCTGGAAGGACTTGGCGATTCGCCGGTAACGCTCTATCAGCACGTGGAGGAGTGGCGGGCGAATCCCCAGGCCACGTCGAAGAAGCCATGACGATCACGTACCGGGCATATCGCCGGGATATCACGCTACTGCTTTTGTTGCTGACGGCCCTGGGGCTCCTGGTCGGGCGGCCTCGTGCGGCTTGCGCTCAGGCCGTGTGGGAGTTGACCCCCTATCGCCTGCACGTCTACCTGGCCTCGGAACCGACCCCCGAACTCCCTGAGGCCGCGCTCGACGAGATGGGCGCCGATTTGATCGCACGCGTGGACGGCGAAATCGGGGCGGCCTGGAACATGACGGTCTCGCAGCCGGAGACGCCCTTGCGCCGAGCCATGCTGGCGAATCTGGAGGAGGTGGGCGTTGATGCGATCCCGGCCGAGGCCCTTGAACACGACAAGGTGACCCTTGTCACGATCGTGCCGCAAGTCGTCGGCTTTCGCGTGTCGGCGCGGGAACTGGACGTGCGCACCCAGTTGTTCTCGACCGTGGTGACGAAAGACGTTTATCAGGAAGCCTTGCTTTCGGACATGCTCTTCTCCGCGGTGATCGAGGCCTTTGCGCCCCTGGCGTCCATCAAGAATGGCGAGGGAGACAAAATCGAACTTCGACTCCGTGCAGGTCGCCTGTCGGCGAAGAACGCTTCGTTGCTCGCCGTGGAGCCCGGTGCGGTCTTCGTGCCCGTTATTCGCTATGACGATCGCGAGGGCAATCCGAAGAAGATTCTCACCTTGCCGTGGTCGTATTTCCTCGTGGAAGACGTGGATCGATCGCGTCTGACATGCGAGCTCTATTCAGGGCTCCACAGCGCCCTGGCAGGCAGGCGGCGCGGTCGCGTTCAGCAACTGGCCCTGGCGGTCAAGCCGCCGAACAGGTCGACCCGTCTGCTGCTTCGCGCCAGGACCGATGCAGAACGTCCTTTGGTCGGCTACGACGTGTTTCTGCAGAAGCCGGGGGAGAAGACAACCGAGCGGCTCGGCAGGACCGACCAAGACGGCTCGATCCTGATTCCTCCGACGCCCGATCTGCTCCACGTGATGTATATCCGCAATGGCGGACAGTTGCTGGCCAAGCTGCCTCTCGTGCCGGGCCTTGAGGAATCCGTCACCGCCGCGGTGATCGACGATTCGCAACGACTTGCGGCCGAAGCGATTATCATGGCGGCTCAGGAGCAACTTCTCGATCTGGTCACTCGCCGGGCCGTGTTGATGGCGAGAATTCAGGCGGCTCTCAAGGCCGGGAAACCGGAGCAGGCGGACGAACTGCTGGTCAAACTCTACGCTCTGAAAACCCGCGATCAGTTCACGCAGCAGTTGGACATGGAACACAACAAGATCATCTCGGATGACCCTCTGATCCAACGTCGCGTGGATGTGATGTTCGACAAGATTCACAAGCAGATCGTGCAGCACCTGGACCCGAACGAGGTGGACAAGCAGGGAGTCCTTGTGCGAGAGGCTCTCAAGGCGGCCCCGGCAAAAGACAGCGAATAACTGCGATCTAGGGCACGACCACGATCGCCTCGGCGAATTGGGGGAGTTCTCGGTTGCCGTAGCGGATGTCGATGGGAACCACGTAGCGACCCGATTTCACTGAGGCGGGAATCGTGAACGAAAGGGCGAGCGGCGTTTCCTTTTTGGCGGGGGCGGAGACGCGAGTCCACGATGCCGGCGACTGGCTCCAAGAGGCAGGCAACACGACGCGGGCCTCGGCCTCGCAAGCTTTGGCAGAGTGATTGGTGACGATCACGTCAAGTTTCACCTCGGTCTCCGGGGCAGCCTGCTGCTCGTAGGGAAAGGTCCGAATCCAGGATTCGTCCGTGCCGTAATTGGCGTGGTCCCACGGGAAGAGATCGCCGAAGCACGTCTCCCGGTCCGCCAGGTTTCGACGCATGGCGTCGTACTGGGCGGGGGTGAAGTTGAAAGCCACGTCCACGTGGCAGTTGAACAGGTGGGTGGCCTTGAGACGTTCCATCAGGTCGAGGCAGGCGTTGAATCCCACGCCCGGGCCCAGCCAGTTGCGGTTCAGCGCGCAGTAGTCGTCGATGCCGGCCGGTGTGAAGGAATCGCCCACGAACAACAGGCGAAGGCCATGGCCCTCCACGAGCAGCCCGCCGTGGTAGAGGGTCTGGCCGGGCAGGAAATAGGAGGTCATGGTGAACTCGTGCCACTTCCACGACTCGCCGTCGCGCAGGGCCCGATCGATCCTGGCCACGCTCGGCGAAATGCAGGGAATCCGCCACGCCATCGGATCGGAGATCACCTCGGCCACATGTTCGTCGGCATAGCAGGGGCAATCAAAGGCTTCGAGGAACTGGGGAATCGCGGCCGTGTGGTCGTTGTGGTAGTGGGTGATCCAGAGCCCCTCAACGCCCGTCAACTGCTCGTCCGCGATGAGCTTCTTCAAGTCCGCGATTCGCCGTTCGGCGCCTGCGTCAAGCACGAACGCCGCCTTGTCGTCAGAGACGATGACCCAACTTGTGCCGTAATGGCGCAGGCATTTGGGGACCTCGATTCCCGGCCCAATGGGCATGTGTCCCGGTCGCCCTGCGAAGTCCTGAAACAACTGCGGGAAGTAGTGACGCAGGGCGGAGATGGCCACGTAACGGTCGTAACACAGGTCGAGTTGGGCGAGCAGGCAGTCGACGGCCGCAGGAGGGTCAGCCATCACGTTTCCGTGGGAGGGAACGAGGGTGTCGGCGCCGACGGCCTTGATCTGCTTGAGACTTTCGACGAGGGCATCCCGGGCCCCGAGAAAGCCGTGATAGTCGCTGATTCGCCGCGAACCGCGTTGAAAGCCTTTCTGAAGACTGTAAAGTTCCCAGAGTTGGCCGGCGTCGTGAAGGACGTCACCGGAGAAGACGACCTTGCGGCCGTCGACCTCGACCAGGTAGCTCACCGATCCGTCCGTATGACCGGGCGTGGCGAGGACGCGGATGGTTGCGTCGTGCCAGGAGATCTCATCGCCCGGAGCAACCGTTGCGGTGACGGGCACCGATTCAGCGAGCATGAGTCGATGGGGATGGAAGTTGTAGATGTCCCAGCGGGTTTTGGGGTCGTTCCAGTAGCTTTCGACGTGGTCGAACCATGCCCGCTCCGTCTCGGGCACGACCAGTTTTGCGCCGTCCTTGAGAAACTTCGGGGCGCCGCACGCCTGGTCGCGGTGGTGATGAGTGAAGAAGATGCGCTCGACCTTGGCGACGCCGAGAGCAGGCAGGACTTCGGCAACCTGGCCATCACCGCAGTCGAAGAGCAACGCGGCATCGCCCACATGGAGGACGCCCACATTGATCGGACCCCGGTAGACGGAGAGATGCTCGCTCAGCGGGAGCAGCCCATCCGCCTTCTCCGCCGCACGTAGCGATGGCAGCGCACAAAGGAAGAAGAGGCAGAGAACGATGTTTGAAGTGAACCAGAGGACACAAGATCGGTGCATGAACCGTCGGAACATCGTTCTCCCCCTTCTTAGGCTGTAGGCTGGAGACTGCAGGCTGGAGACTGTAGAACTGAGGTTTTCGATGCATCGAGATCGGATTTCGATACCGATCTTGCCGCAGGAACCTACAGTCCTCAGTCTTCAGCCACAGCCCAGCATTTCAGGAAGTTCGCAGCTCTGGAAAGCCGCGTCCTTCCGGTTTTGATTGCAAATCACTTCGGGCGGACGAGCACTCGGAGGCGTTTGATTTCGTACTGGGAAGCGCTCGAGGTGAACGTCCAGTCGCGAGTCTTGCCCTCGCTGTTGCCGATGCCGATATCCGCGGCGTTCCCGCCTTTCCACTGGTTAACGGCGAAGATCGTCTGCTTGGCGTCGTGGTTGTGGACCTGCATGCAGCCGTAGCCATCCACGGGATCGTTCGGCTCGTCGCCGAAATCATAGACGGACGAACTGGCATTGGGCACGCTCATGGCGTTGTTGGCCGCGTAGTTGTTGGGCCAGAACTCGATGTTGCCGCCCGAGAGGCCTTCGCCCGCAACGATTCCGCGTACGTTGGAAACGACATTCAGGTTCCCCACGTTCTCCTGGAAAGTGGCCTTGCTGGCAATGGTGGGAATGGCGATCTTGGTGAGGTCGTCGGTGAAGGCGTCCATCGACGCATACACCCATTGGGTCTCTTCGCCGAACTTCTGAAGTTCGAGGAAATAGGCGATCCGATCGAATTTGCCGGTGAACTGCTTGCTCGCATTGACCGTGTAGTCGATATCCCGCCCGAGTTTCGCCAGGTCGAGATCGTAGATGAGCTTGTACTGCTTGGCCTCGTCGACCTTGAGGGCGAGCCAGTCGCGTTCGGGGACCTCTCCAGCTCGGAATGGAGCGGCGGGGAGGCCTTCCTTGTTGGCCAGGTTGGGCTCAGCCAACTTGTGCCAGGCGAAACGCATGGCGGCCGCCTGCTGGACCTTGGGCGAGGAGAGGACGACCGAATCGCCGTCGATCTCGGCCGTTGCCGGCACGAAGTCGGTTCCCTTGCCGATCATCTCGAACCAGGTGAGGGGCTTGCCGTCGAGCGAGACGAGTCCACTGCCCACGTGATCGAAGGTGACGCGAAGCTTGTTGCCTTCAATGGCCATCGACTTGAAGGTAGGCCCGGAGTAGACGATTCCATCCTGGCCGTAGGTCTTGGCGAGCGCAATCAGGGCGAGGCGTTTTCCCACGTCCTGCTTGTTCCGGGGATGGATGTTCTGGAGGTTGCCGATGTCGTGGATGACGATCTGGCCCGTGTTGGGAATATCGAGACACTTGTTCTGGGCTTCCCAGAAGATGGGGAGGATGCCGGGTGACTCGCTGCCGTATTGATAGGGAGCGATCTGGACGTACAGGAAGGGGAACTCACCCTGGTTCCAGACCTTCCGCCAGCCCTGGACGAGGGCTCTCGTCTTGTAGTAGTAGAGCATGCCCTCACTGTGATTCGACTCGCCCTGATACCAGATGGCGCCCCGCATGGCGAACGGCACGAGGGGATGAATCATGCCGTTGTAGAGGGTGGTCGGTGCCTGGTGACTGGTGAGCGGCTGGATCTCGGCGGGATAGGCCGGGGGCGGGGTCAGGGGGGATTCTGCTTTCAGGGCCGTCTTGGCTTCGGCGACCCAGGCGTCGAGTCCCTTGAGGTAGCCCGCCAGCTTGGCCTGGTAGGCGGCATTGGCTGGATTCGTCAGTTCTACCTGCTTGAGAATGTCGGCAAGTTCCGGCAGCCCGACGAAGCCGCACGGCGGGGTCCATGGTTCGATGCGGGTGCCACCCCAGGAGGAATTCACGAGCCCGACGGGCACGTCGAGTTCCTTGTGGAGGGTGCGTCCGAAGAAGTAGCCGGCGGCGGTGTAGGAACCGACCGTGTCGGGCGAGCAGACAGTCCAGGAGGCGTCAACGTCGTCCTGGGGGAAGCCCTTGGGAACCTTGGGGACCTTGATGTGACGGATCTTGGGATAGTTGGCCGCCGCTTTCTCGTTCTCGAAATCGTTGCTGTTGGCAACGTTCCACTCCATGTTCGATTGGCCCGAGCAGAGCCAGACTTCGCCGACCAGCACGTCGGTCAGCTTGACGGTGTTCTTCCCGCGGACCACGAGTTCCAACGGGCCGCCGGCCTCGGAGGCGGGCAGTTTCACGGCCCACTTACCGGCGTCGCTCGCCGTGGCAGTGACCGCTTCCGCCGAGCCCAGTCGAACGGAGACTTTCTCACCCGGATCGGCCCAACCCCAGACGGGAATGGGCAGATCGCGTTGAAGGACCATATGGTCGCCGAAAATATGGGGGAGCCGGACATCGGCCTGTGTTGGAACGGCCACGCATATCACAGCGCAGCAAAGCAACAGAATCAGGGAGACTCTTGGCAGCTTCATGGGGTTCTCTCGGCAGAAATGGGGAACTTTGCGACTCCCGCCATGGACGGGGCTGTGAAAGGGTTCCGGGCGCGGGCTCGGAATCGACCAGGGGACCATTTTAGCGGTTTGGGCAGGTGCGAGCCACTATCCATCTGCGCAACCGGATCGACCGGTACATTCGTCTCGAAAGTGGTCTCCTTCCCGCCACGTAACCGCCTGCAGGAAACTATGCTTTCCGTAGGGAAACGGTGGATCGAATGCAACGCCGCGGGCGGCGGTCGATCGGTTTGGGACCCGGTTGTTCCGTCGAGATTGCTGATTTATGGCAGAACGGGGGCAACGATGCGAAACCGCCGAAGCAAGAAATTCATCGACCGGAAAGTGCAAGGGCAACTAATCCTGGGGGTGGCCGTGCATTGGCTTCTCTTCTTTGTGATGGTCCTTTGCGCCGTTCCCATGTGGCAGATCATCAGGGTCTCAGGCTTCACCAAACCCTTCCCGGCGGTCTTCGCCGAAACATGGCAGCAGATGGTCCCTGTCCTGGTGTTCCTGGCGGCGATCCTGCCGATCTTCATCTGGGAAATGGTCAAGTTCAGCAACCGATTTACCGGCCCGATCTATCGTCTTCACAAGACGATTCGAAGCATCCGCGCTGGGGAGAAGTTCGAGCCGATCCACTTCCGCAAAGACGACTTCTGGCACGAACTGGCTGACGATTTCAACGCCATGATGGAACAGGTTGGGAAGAAGGAATCGGCTTCTCTCGTCCCGAAAGAGGGCGTAGAACAACCGCAGGAAGAGGAAAAGCCCATCGGCGTCGGGTAGGATTCATCCGCAAGCCTTCGACATTCTGCGGTTCGTTGTTTCGCGTCCTTTGATTCACTGTTCTGTCGTCTTCCCCGCTTCGCGGTTCTTCGTGGCCGTCTTCGCACTCGCAACGAAGATTGATATCAGTTCGTCGTTCTCCTGGATCAACGGTTCGAGCTTCGACGGCGGATCGACCAAAGCGGCCTTGACAATCATCCGCAGCCAGACCTTCGTCTCTCTGAGTTCCTTAAGGGCAACCTTCACCTTGTGCAGGAAGTCATTGCGCGACTCGGCGCTTTGCGCCTCCGCATAGTTCGAGGCGGGAGACGTTCCGCTCCGCAGAATCTGTCCTCGTATGTGGTTTCCTGCCCGCGTATCGGGCAAAGTGTCTGTCAGGCGTATGACACGAACCGCGAAATCGATGAGCCGCTCTTCCAGATCGAATTCTCCCTTCCTCGACATTCGTCCGCTCCCGTCATGGAATCACTGTGAATCGCCATGAACCGCAGAACACCGAACAAGGAATGTCGAATCACGAAGTGTTCCTTCCCAAGCCCTTCGACATTCTGCGGTTCCTTGTTGGATATTCTGCGGTTCACCGAATCGCCATGAACCGCAGAACACCGAACAAGGAATGTCGAATCACGAAGTGTTCCTTCCCAAGCCCTTCGATATTCTGCGGTTCCTTGTTGGACGTTCTGCGGTTCGCCGAATCGCCATGAACCGCAGAACACCGAACAAGGAATGTCGAATCACGAAGTGTTCCTTCCCAAGCCCTTCGATATTCTGCGGTTCGTTGTTGGATATTCTGCGGTTCGCCGAATCGCCATGAACCGCAGAATGCCGAACAAGGAATGTCCAACCACGAAGTGTTCCCTCTCAAACGCTACTTCCCCACTCGCGTAAGCATCAGCAGGCGAAACTCCATCACCTGTTCGCCCGGCTTCTCGAGGGCCTTCAGCGTCAGCGTGCCGGGGCCTTTCTCCAGGTGGATCGTTCCGAGCGCGAGAGGCTTGAAGTCTTTCACGTAGGATTCCGGACGCGGTGTGCGATCGTGTTCGGCGCCCCGTTCGGGCGGATCGTTCGGCTCGGTGATCTTCCCCTGGAGGCGGCTGGAGCCGAAGCTCAACTCGATGGTGGATCCCACGTCCTTGGCCGGACAGGCGTAGTACACCTCGACCTGGAAGTCGCCCGAGGCCAGCACTTCCGCCTCCCAGGTGATCTGGTCTTCGAGGCTGGTCCAGTTGCGGAAATAGGAACAGTTGGGGAACTTGTTGGAACGCTCAATGCCCCCGTGGGCCGTGCCGTCGCGGGCGGGAATCTGGGTGTACTTGAAGTCGGGATGCCCGATCACGAAGGGGCGTTGATCGTCGTCGTATCCTGTCAGGACTTCTTCCTTCCAGTCCTCAACGGCGGTCTTGAGACGCCGGGTCACCTCCGGGTGCTGGGCGGAAACATCGTGGTACTGGCCCGGGTCCTCCGTGATGTCGAACAGCTTGCCTTTCAGGTCGAGGCGGAATTGTTGAGTCCGCACGCTGACTCGCCTTCGCCAATGGGAGAAGATCATTCGCTCCTTCCAACCTTCGGGGTTGCCGAGGAGCAACGGCTTGAGGCTCACGCCGTCGAGCGGTTTCTTGCTGGCCACCGGAATGTTGGCCAGGTCGGCCAGGGTCGGCAGAAGATCGATGACGCCGGCAATCTGCGGAATCTTCGTGCCGGGCTGGATCTTGCCCGGCCAACGGACGAACAGCGGGGAGCGGACCCCGCCCTCATCGGTGCTGCCCTTGCGGCCCTTCATGCCGCCGTTCCAGCGGAAGCTGTTCGGGCCGTTGTCGCAGAAGTAGATCACAATCGTGTCGTCGGCTAAGTCCAACTCGTCTAGTTTCTGGACGAGGCGGCCCACGTTCCAGTCGATGTTCTCGCACATGGCGAGGGCAGCCCGCGTGAAGGGCGTGTTTTCTTTCTCCGGTTCGCGATGGCGCATGGCAAGTTCCATGTTTTCGAACTTGTTCCACCAACGGTCCGGGACCTGCATGGGGGCGTGGGGCGTGTTGAGCGGCAGGTAGACGAAAAAGGGTCCGTCCTTGTGCTCTTCGATGAAACGAATGGCGTGGTTCGTGAAATCATTGATGATGAACCCGTCGCCCTTGACGAGCTTGCCGTTGTGTTCCAACTGGGGGCTGAAATAGTTGCCCCAGTGGCCCGAGCAGAAGCCGTAGTAGTCGTCGAAGCCCCGGGCGTTCGGGTGATACGGATACTGCATCCCGTTATGCCATTTCCCGTAGGCCGCGGTCGAATATCCGGCGGCTTTGAAGGTCTGGGCGATCGTCATTTCATCAAGGTCCATCCGCTCCCCGCCGGCCGACGTGCTGTAGACGCCGCTTCGCGGATGGTAACGCCCCGTAAGGAATTCCGCACGGGTGGGGGAGCAGACGGGGCAGACAAAGAACCGGTCGAAGGCCGCTCCGGCGCCTGCCAGGCGATCGACGTTCGGGGTAGACAGGTTGGTGTTGCCGTTGACGCTCAGGTCGCCCCAGCCCTGGTCATCGGTCAGGATGACAAGCACATTCGGCCGATCGGCGCCCTGGCACCACCGGGGAACGAGAGCAAGGAATGACGCAACAAGGAGGAATGCGTATTTGGCGGATTTCATTGTACGATTGTTTCACGTTGTTGTTGAATGGAACTGATTGACCCACAACGAGTTTGAGAAAAGAGACAACCACAGAGGACACGGAGGGCACAGAGGAAGATCAGGTCCAATGTCGAAAGAAAGGCGAATGATCAAAGACACGAATGTCGTATCCTGCACAACCTTCATCATTCGGGCCTTTGGGTTCGTTTCGTCATTTGATTTTCTTCATTCGTCATTTCTCAGACTCCGTGTCCTCTGGGCCCTCTGTGGTGTTCCTCTCTTCTGCGTAAGTCGTCTTCTGTATTGAACCTGCGTTGATTTGGCAAACCAACTAAGGACGCCTATCGGGATGCTCCCGTCAATTGCAGTTCTTCCGCATGAGGCTTCAGGGCGTCAATCACGAACTGAATATGCGGGTCCTGCTCGACGCCGAGCCACTCGATGCCCATGCGGATGATGTCGCGGTCGACCTTGGCGGCAAACGACTTGTCTTTCAGTTTCTTCTTCACGCTTTTCGGCTTGAGCGAGACGATGCCGTCGGGACGGACCAGGCAGCAGGCGACGACGAAGCCGCTCAGTTCGTCACAGGCCACGAGAGCCCGGTCGAGGGCCGACTTGGGCTCCAAATTCCAGAGAGTCTGGTGGACGGAAACGGCATAGGCAATCTCCGGTTCGCCTTGTTCCTCCAGCCAATCGACGATCTTGCGAGGATGTTCTTCGGGCCAGCGTTGGTAGTCGGCGTCGTGCAGGAGGCCCGTCATCCCCCAGAGTTCGACGTCTTGTTCGCCTTCCCCGTAGACGAGAGCCGCGGCACGCATGGTGCATTCCACGGCCCGCGCGTGTTTCAGCAGCGAAGGGTCGTCGGTCCAGGCGTCAAGCTGCGTTAAGGCTGCGTCGCGTGTGAGTGCCATGGGCGTATCTCCGTGTCACCGGCTTTTCTGCTTGGGAAACTGGGCATCCACGCCGTTGAGAATCATGTTGAGCTGTTTTCGCAAGGATGAGGCTTTTTCCGGATTCTCCCCCGCAAGGTTCTTGGTTTCCCCAAGATCGTTCGCCAGGTTGAACAGTTCCACGTGATCATCTTCGTAGTAGTGGAGCAGTTTCCAGTCGCGAGTGCGAATGGAACTGACGGGCGAGGTGGTGGGATAGTAGTGGGGATAGTGCCAGTAGAGGACGTCGCGGTCGAGTCGGCTGCCGGGATCCTTGAGCAGGGGCACCAGGCTCTTGCCATCGACCTTGGCGTTGTGCTCTGCGTTGCCCTTCAGGCCGGCCATTTCAAGAATGGTCGGATAGAAATCGATACTGCTGACGGGCTCGGAACACTTCGAGCCATTCGGGGTCACACCGGGCCAGCGGACCATGAGCGGCACACGGACGCCGCCCTCGTAGAGCGATCCTTTGCCGGAACGCAACGGGGTGTTGTTGGTCACACGCTGGCCGCGATATTGGTTGATGAATCCGCCGTTGTCGGAACTGAAGACGACGACCGTTCGGTCGGCCACGCCCAACTCGTCGAGTTTCGCCAGTAGGCGTCCCACGTTTGCATCGAGGCTTTGGACCATGGCGGCATAGGCCGCATTTTGATGGTTCAGTTCGGGGGAGAGTCTCTGACGGTAGGGCTCCACCATGGCTTCGGGGGCTTCGATCGGGGTGTGGACCGTGTGCCACCACATGTTGAGGTAGAAGGGCCGCTGGCCAACCGCGTCGAGGATGCGGATGGCCTCACTCGTCAAGCGGTCGGTGAGGTACTCGTCGGGCTCGCCGAGTTCGAGGTGCGGAACATAGCGGAATTCGTTGCCGAAGGTCCCGGTTCCGGAATAGGGGAAGAAGAACGTTGTGGGGGCGCCCCAATGGCTGCCGCCGATGTTCGCATCGAATCCGTGGGCTTCGGGATAGTGGGAAGCATCGCCGAGATGCCACTTGCCCACGTGGGCCGTGTAATAGCCGGCCTCGTGCAGCACTTCCGCCAAGGTTACTTCCTTGAAAGGCAAGTCGCCCACGGTCACCGGCGGAATGACTTTGCGATTCTGCGGCGGATTGCCCGACGACTCGCGCCAGATGGTCATGTGCAACCGGGTCGGGGTCTTCCCGGTCATGATCGAGGCCCGCGTAGGGCTGCAAACGGGCGCGGCCGCGTAGGCGTCGCTGAAACGAACGGAGTTCTTCGCCAGCCGATCCAGGTTGGGCGTCTTGTGCAGGTCACCGCCGTAGCAGGCCAGGTCCGCCCAGCCAAGATCGTCGGCCAGGAGGAACAAGAAGTTCAGGGGTTTTTCAGCCGACCGTTCGGCGGCCATGGCCGTGCAGGCCAGGACCAGCCAACCGAGGATCGCAAGAGGCAGTGAGCGGGCGCAGAGGTGGCCAGTGCGTGTCATCGAGTTCTCCGGTCGATGGGTCACTTGATTCGTTCGATCAATTGGGGCTTACCGGGCACCATGGCCTTCTTATGGGCCTCGGCCAACTTCGTCAGTTCGGCAATCACCGCGGGGTGCTTTTTCGCGATATCATACTTCTCCGAAGGATCGTGTTCCAGGTTATAGAGAGCGGGCGGGGTGTGCGCGTGGGGCTTGTCGCCGTAGCCGGACTGGGTCGTGAGGTGCATCTTGAAGGGCCCTTTCCGCACCGCGTAGAGTTGTTCGCCGCGATAGAAGAACATCTCCTCGCGAGGTGAAGGTCCCGTGCCGAGGAGGGCGGGGGAGACGTCGTAACCATCGAGAACAAGGTCTGGCGGCAACTCGGCGCCGGCCAAAGCGGCGCAGGTGGGCAGCATGTCGAGGGTGGAGCCGATCTGTCGAACCACGCCGTGCTGGATCTTGCCGGGCCACCAGAAGATCGTCGGTTCGCGCATGCCGCCTTCCCAGGTGCTGCCCTTGCCGCCGCGGAGCAGGCCCGCCGACCCGCCCTGTTCGTCAAAGATGAGCCAGGGTCCGTTGTCTGAAGTGAACACAACCAGCGTGTTCTCTGCCTTTCCCGAGTTGCACACCGCGTCGAGCACCTGCCCGACGCTCCAGTCCAGCTCTTCGATCACGTCGCCGTAGAGGCCGCGAAGGCTTGTCTTGCTGAAGGCCTTGTTAGCAAAAAGCGGCACGTGGGGCATGTTGTGGGCCAGGTAGAGGAAGTAGGGGCAATTTCGCTTGGCGGTGATGAAGCGGACCGCCTCTTCCGTGTAGCGGCGCGTGATCGTGGTTTGATTCGCCGGCCGCTCGATTTCCGTCTTGTCGCGGAGCAGGGGCACGTTGAAGTATTCCGGCTTGGGATTCAGGAAAGCGGCGCGTCCCTTGGGCGAGTCGGCAAGCCGGTCCATGTCGTTTGAATAAGGGATGCCCAGATAGGAGTCGAAGCCCTGTTCAGTCGGCAGATACTGGGGAAGATGGCCGAGATGCCACTTGCCCACGCAGGCCGTGGCATAGCCGGCCGACTTCAAGGCGTCGGCAATCGTGATTTCTTCCGGGGGCAGTCCGCCAGCCGAGTCGGGAAAGAGCACGCGGCGGGTGTCGCTGCACATGCCGGTCCGGATGGGCAGCCGTCCGGTGAGGATCGCAGAACGGCTCGGGGTGCAAACCGGCGCCGCCACGTAGAAGTTCGTCCATTTCTGGCCTTCGCCTGCCATGCGGTCAAGGTTGGGGGTGGCAATCGTGGGATGGCCAAAGCAGGCCAGGTCGCCGTAGCCCAGGTCGTCGCAGAAGATGATCACCACGTTCGGCCGAGGAGGCTCGTCGGCGCGGATCGCCTGGACTGACATCAGGGTCAGGAGAAGAGCGGCTGAAGATATGGGAAGGACAGATCGCATGGAACTCGTGCTCCGGGGCTCGGGTGGTTGGCGGTTGAGGCGGACGCGAGCGTCAGCCTAACCAAGAGGGTGGCCGAACGCGGCGCAAGATTCAAGGGTCTGGAGCGGAATTCGTCAGGATCGACCGGAAAAATGCGGCTTCTGCCCGTGAGGGCCGGGACGACTGCCAAATTGTGAACGAAGGGGACAGGTCCATGTTTTCGGGCAACGCATGTTCGCCAAAACGCCTTGCCGACCGAAAAATGGACCAGTCCCCGCGACTATGCAGGGTGCCTTCCGTGCGGTCGGCAACCGTTTCGCGAGGCATCCGGGTCTGCTACAGTGGAGGGCGATTTGGCAGGCAAAAACCCAAACGAAGCGGGAGACGACGACGATGACGCGGCGAGCCTGGAACCTGTATCTGTTGATCCTTCTCATTGCATTGCCAAGCGCCGCGCGGGGCGGCGAGCGATTCACTGGCCCATGGGACATGACGCACTTGAAGACCGTGCCCAAGTGCGAGTGGGGCGAACAGAAGGGCCTCGTGCGGGAAGTGTATTACGAAAACGAACCCTACGAGGGCAAGCCGACGCGGGTCTTCGCCTACTATGCCTGTCCCGCAGACGCAGAAACACCGCTGCCGGCCATGGTCCTCGTTCACGGAGGCGGCGGAACCGCCTTTGCCGAATGGGCGGAACTCTGGGCCAAGCGGGGCTATGCGGCCCTGGCTATGGACCTGGCGGGGTGCGGGCCGGAACGTAAACGCCTTGACGATGGCGGTCCGAATCAGAGTCACGCAGAGAAGTTCCACGACTTCACCGCCGAAACGGTGGACACCATGTGGACCTACCACGCCGTGGCGGCGGTCGTTCGCGGCCACTCGCTGCTCGCGTCCTTCAAGGAAGTCGACGCCGACCGGATCGGCATTACCGGGATCAGTTGGGGCGGCTATCTCACGTGTATCGTCGCCGGCGTGGACGACCGGTTGAAAGTCGCCGTGCCCGTCTACGGATGCGGCTTCCTCCAGGACAACAGCGCATGGCTGGGCGAGTTTGCGAAGATGACGCCCGAATTGCGGGATCGCTGGGTGGAGTTCTGGGACCCGTCCCGTTACCTGCCGGGCGTGTCGTGTCCGATCCTGTTCGTGGACGGAACGAACGACTTTGCCTACCCGCTGGACAGCTACCAGAAGAGCTATCGGGCCGTTCCGGGCCCAATCGACCTGCGGATCGAAGTGGCCATGCGGCACAGCCACGTCCACGGATGGGCCCCGCAGGAGATCGGACTCTATGTGGACAGCGTTCTGACCGGGGGCGCGCCGCTGCCGCGGCTCGGGCCGATTCACGTCGAGAACAACGAGGCTCATGCCCACGTGATCAACAAGGCGAAAGCGGTCAAAGGGCTTTTCCAGTACACGACCGACGACGGGCCTTGGAAGGAACGGAAGTGGGAGACGCAAGAGGTAAAGGTTGTTGACAATACGATCCAGGCTAAATTGCCGAAGAGCCGGCCCCTGGTGTTCTACTTTTCCGGAATCGACGGTCGCGGCGCCATGACGAGCGCCGAGCATGTCGAACTCAAAGAATAGTCCTACTGCCAAATTCTCACCTTGGGAGAACGAGAAATGAGCGACCACGTGACACGACGTACGTTTATCGGAGCAGCGGGCGCCGCAGCTGGCGGAATGATGTTGGCTGGCGCAGACGCCGCCCAGGCGGCCGAACCGGGAAAGAAGGCCAAGATTCTGGCCATCAATTGCAGCCGCCACGCCGGGAAGAACACGGCCGGGGCCCTGACGATCGCCCTGGAGGCCGCCAAGGCCGTCGCTCCCGACACCATTGAAACCGAATTGGTCGAACTGGCCGGTAAGAATCTGCATGCCGAGCTTGCCGCCGGAATCGAACTGGCCGAGGGCCAGACCGACGATTTCCTGCCCGTGGCAGAGAAACTGGCCGATCCGGACCTGGCGGGAATCATCATCGGCACCCCGGTTTACTTCTCCAGCATGTCGTCGCCGTGCAAGGACCTCTTGGAGCGGTTGATCGTCTTCTACAAGAAGGACCACGCCCTGAAAGACACCGTCGCGGGCGTCCTCGCCGTGGGCGGCGCCAGGCACGGCGGCCAGGAAGTGACGATCACCTCGGTTCAGGCAGCCCTTTTCTGCCAGCACATGATCGTTGTGGGCGCCGGCGGCAAGACAAGCCGCTTCGGCGCCTGCATTTGGGCCGGCGCCGAGGGCGGCGTGGAAGAAGCCACCAATCGCAAGTCGGCCGAAGATCTCGGGCGACGCGTGGCCGAAGTGGCTCTCGCGTTGCACTAACAAACCTGTGCCGATACTTTAGCCCGGCTGCTTTGGTCACGCTGCAAATAGGCGTTGCAGCCCCAGGAACCGCTTGATTTGCAGCCGGGCTCTTTGGGGAAGTTGCGATTGAAAACAAGAGCCGGGCTAGCTCCGCGACCTCCACGATCAGGCTGGCCGATATGAGGTGGTTGATTCAAGAGCCCGGCTAGCCCTGGTTCAGCCCGGCTGCTTTGGTTGCGCAGCAGACAGACGAGGCAGCTCCAGATACCGCTTGATTTGCAGCCGGGCTTTTTGGGCAGTTGCAATGGAGAACAAGAGCCGGGCTAGCTCCGCGACCCTCGGGATCAGGCTGGCCGATATGGGGTGGTTGATCCAAGAGCCCGGCTATTCTGGTTCAGCCCGGCTGCTTTGGTTGCGCAGCAGACAGACGAGGCAGCTCCAGATACCGCTTGATTTGCAGCCGGGCTTTTTGGGGCAGTTGCAATGGAGAACAAGAGCCGGGCTAGCTCCGCGACCCTCGGGATCAGGTTGACCGATATGGGGTGGTTGATTCAAGAGCCCGGCTAGCCCTGGTTCAGCCCGGCTGCTTTGGTTGCGCAGCAGACAGACGAGGCAGCTCCAGATACCGCTTGATTTGCAGCCGGGCTTTTTGGGCAGTTGCAATGGAGAACAAGAGCCGGGCTAGCTCCGCGACCCTCGGGATCAGGCTGGCCGATATGAGGTGGTTGATTCAAGAGCCCGGCTAGCCCTGGTTCAGCCCGGCTGCTTTGGTTGCGCAGCAGACAGACGAGGCAGCTCCAGATACCGCTTGATTTGCAGCCGGGCTTTTTGGGGCAGTTGCAATGGAGAACAAGAGCCGGGCTAGCTCCGCGACCCTCGGGATCAGGTTGACCGATATGGGGTGGTTGATCCAAGAGCCCGGCTAGCCCTGGTTCAGCCCGGCTGCTTTGGTTGCGCAGCAGACAGACGAGGCAGCTCCAGATACCGCTTGATTTGCAGCCGGGCTTTTTGGGGCAGTTGCAATGGAGAACAAGAGCCGGGCTAGCTCCGCGACCCTCGGGATCAGGTTGACCGATACGGGGTGGTTGATCCAAGAGCCCGGCTATTCTGGTTCAGCCCGGCTGCTTTGGTTGCGCAGCAGACAGACGAGGCAGCTCCAGATACCGCTTGATTTGCAGCCGGGCTTTTTGGGCAGTTGCAATGGAGAACAAGAGCCGGGCTAGCTCCGCGACCTCCACGATCGGGTTGTCCGATATGAGGTGGTTGATTCAAGAGCCCGGCTAGCCCTGGTTCAGCCCGGCTGCTTTGGTTGCGCAGCAGACAGACGAGGCAGCTCCAGATACCGCTTGATTTGCAGCCGGGCTTTTTGGGCAGTTGCAATGGAGAACAAGAGCCGGGCTAGCTCCGCGACCTCCACGATCGGGTTGTCCGATATGAGGTGGTTGATTCAAGAGCCCGGCTATTCTGGTTCGGCCCGCCACTTCTCCCAAAGGCCGCTGCTGCGTAACATGACAGTGCTGCCTACCTGAATGTCTTCGATGGAGCCTGTGACTATGACGGATGAACCGACCGCCGATCGGATTCTCAGCGGCCAGCGTTGGAAGGCCAACCATCTCGGGATCGACCGCCTTAAGCGGCATATCTTCATCTGCGCGGACCAGACGGATCCGAAGTGCTGCGACAAAGAGCGGTCGCTGGTGGCGTGGGAGTACCTGAAGCGGCGGCTCGATGAACTGGGACTGTCGGGCGAGGGCGGCGTGTTTCGCACAAAGGCAAACTGTCTACGGATCTGTCAGGCCGGCCCGATTGCCGTGGTTTACCCCGAGGGCGCCTGGTACGGCCAGTGCGATCCGCCGGTTCTCGAGCGGATCATCCAGGAGCACCTCATCGGGGGGGAAATTGTCGAGGATTACTTGATTGTGGCCAGGCCGCTTGGCGAGTCGTCCGACGTCCCGGAAACAGCCTAAAGGCTGGACTCCAACAGACGACAAATGCGGTCATTTGTCCACGACCGGCGCGATTTGCTCCTCGCTGGTCACTCCGGGCGGCAGTTCCATGATCTGAATGTTGCGGAAGTGAATCTCCGCGCCTTCCGATTCCAGGCACAGGTAGCCCTTCTTCACGGCCGACTGGCTCACGCCGTTTACGAACTTGCCATTCACCGAGAGTTTGACCACACCGTCGACGAAGACGACGTCGTAGACGTTCCACTGGCCCTTGCCTTTGCAGCGGTTTTCGATCGACTTGCTTCGGCTTCCGCGGGGATTGTCGGGGACGGTGACCAGGCCTCCCGCGCCGAACAACTCTCCATGCACATAGGCGATGGGCGGCTTGGAGCCATCACGCATGGTGTGCTGGTTGACCCAGTCGAGTTCGAGCATCTGTACTTCGAGTCCCTTGGGAAGATTGCGTCCCTCCGGCACGGTTCCTTCGCTCCATGCGAAGACGCCCGAGTTGCCGCCGGCTTCCATGTGGCGCCATTCGACGTGCAGGAGAAAGTTCTCGTACTGTTTCTCGGTTCGCATCACTCCAATCGGGTGCCCAGTGCACACGAGCAGGCCGTCGCGAACCGACCAGGTGTCGTCGTCCGTGTTGACGTTGACCCAGCCGGAAAGATCCTTGCCGTTGAAGAGCGGCTTGAACTGGGGCAGGTCTTCTGCCAACGCCGCAGACAGGGAAGCAAAAAGTACGGCACTGGCGATTGAAAGCGTCCACAATCTGTTCATCATCACCGCTCCTCTTGTTGGTTGATCATTCGGGAATGCAGGGGTCGCTCACCGCCTGAAACGTGACGGGGCCAAGCAGGCCGGAGGGTAGCAGGGGCGTTTCGGGCTTGAGGACTCGGATATTCGTACTGGTGCGGCATTGTTCGGCCGGCAACTGTTGGTCGCCGATGATCCGGTTGCACCACTGATTGGCCACGCGAACTTCGAGCCGGTTCTCACCCGATTTCAGGGCGTCGGTCACATCCACGCGGAAGGGCGGAGCCCAGACGACTCCCAGCAACTTGCCGTTGAGTCGCACCTCGGCCATCTCGAGCACATTGCCCAGGTCGAGGCAGACGCGTTGCCCCTCGCCCGCGGGTGGCACCGTAGAACGGTCAAAGCGCTTTTCGTAGGTTGCGATGCCCGAATAAAACTTGATGCCGGGATCGGCGTTCTTCGTCCAGTCGGTGAGCGTTTCAAAGGCAACCGACTTCGGGCCACCCCATTCGGGATCAAAGCGGACGGTCCACTGCCCGGCAAGTTCGGCGGACTTACCCAGGATCGGGGCGTTGGAGTGAGCCGCACCCTGCTGAGTTCCCGGAATTTGCTTACGAAAGACGACGAAGACCGCACCGTTGGGGCCAAATTGGATGGGTACGGTTGTGCGGCCGTTCTTCTGGGTGAAACAGGCTGCCTCGCAGCGCGATCCGTCCATGGGATTCCACAATTCCGGCTGCCGCCCGGAAATGCGGAAGGAACACTGGACCGTCATCGGCTCCTCGGTCTGGTGGGCAACGAAGTACAGATCGCCTTCGACCGTCGTGTAGTGGACCCACTCGATCTGGGCAGCTTCACCGTCGTGAGTAAAGTCGGCGGCGATGCCAAGTCCGCGGAGCGCCTCGGGAGGCGTGATGTTTGCGAGGGCGTGTTTGGGCTGCGCGGTATCCCACGTTTTCTCCGCCAGATGGGCAAACTCTTCGGCGCCGGCAGCGCCGCCCACGAGACTGACGGCCCGCTCGGGCTTGGGTCCGACGACGGTCGCTCCGGCCTCGACGAGTTCATGGACTTTGCGAAGGGCAGCCAGCGAGAGGACCCGATGATCGGGCAGCACGAGTATGCGGTAGCGCATGCCGCTGGGAATCGTGAGCCAACCGTCGCGGTAGTCGAGCTTGAGGAGGATTTCTTCGCTGAGCACGTCGTAGTCGTAGTCGGGCAAGACGCCCGCGGGGTCGTCGGCCTTTCGGCGAACGATATTGGGAACGTGGTCGCCGTAGTAGTAGGCCACGTCGGGAGCAAAGCGTCCCGCCTGGCCCATCCATTGGCAACGGTTGAGATAATCGATGAACGCCCCGGCCATGGGCCACCAGGTGCTATTCGGGTTGAAGTGGGTGCCGGCAAAGTACTCCTGGCCCGGCAGGCCCATCGAAGCGGGCGAACAGGTGAACGTGTGAATGAACGTGAGGTTCAGCCCGTCGCAGATTTCATGGTCGAAGCTGGGTTTGAGGTGCTGCCAGAACGAGTCTTGCCAATGGGGGCCGATCGAGGTGAAGCCCTCGGCCCCGATGAGCTTGATGCCGTAGGTATGGGCGGCCGAGGCGGCCTGCTTGACGAAGAAGCGGTTCTCCGGATTGGGGCGGTGGGGCGAGGGACGCCAGAATTCGTTCATGGTCAGATCGTTTCGTCCCAGGTTCTTCAGGCCGTCCAGCGGTCCCGCGTGGGGGCCCCCCGATTCCGGCATGATGCCCACGTTGAACTCGTGAGCCAGTCGCGAGAAGACCGCATAGTGGTGTTCGGCCACCGAGTGGGCGATCGCCTTGCGGAAGTCGGCCAGGAAGCCGTTGCTTGCCTCCCGGTTCTCCACGATCTTGCCGGACAGCACCGGCAGCCACGGCAACGGATCATAGCCCAGGTATTCTTCAAAGTCCTTTTCGAAGCCGGGCGACCAGTTCATACCGCCGCATTCCCAACTGTCGGTCTCCAGATATTTCAGCGAGGTACCGCAATAGGGGCGGACCTGTTCGAGCATGGGGCGGACATGGCGATTCCAGTAGGCCCGAAACACGTCCTCGCTCATGTAGTCGAGGACGGAGCCCTGCCAGTCTCCGCTCGAGGTCGAGACTTTTGAATTGGTGGGCGTGTAGCCGAAACGGAGGATCGTCCAGGTTCCTTCGGGAACGTCCCAGTCGAGCGTGCCGTCCTCGCGGAGGCGATCCGAGAGATTCACAACGTCGGCCAGGGCGACGTCCTCTTCGCCCGGCGTGGCCGGGATGTCGAAGAGCAGGGGGCGGCAGTCCGGGGCGGAACCGCCCAGTTCGTGGAACATCGACTTGGCCTTCAAGTCCCGGATCGTGCTGGCCGCCATCTGCGGCTTGTGGGGGCGGCCGTCGGCGTCGAGCAGTTCGAATTCGCAAATCTGAACGTTTCGCGGCGTATCGGGGTAGCGGGGATCGTAGGAGTCGCTGATCTCCAGCCGGAACTGGCTTGCCTCGACGGGTGCGAATTTGGCTTCCAACGCCTGGCTATCCGTAACGATCAGGTTCTCTGTCAGGGGAGAGAACACTTTTCCGTCCAGCAGGGCGAGGAAACGGCAGCGTTTCGGGCCGTAGTTCGTCCGCCCGAGAATCCGGAATCCGCCGACAGTAGCAGGTTTTGAAAACGTGGCGGTGATCCACTCGGGCTTGTCCCTGCTGGGGCCCTGGCCGGGTTGTCCGCCCTGGGAGACCCAGAAACTGTCGTTGTTGCCGTCGATGGCCAGGGCGGGCGATCGATTCTGCTGGTCGCCGCTCGTGGAGAGTGTGAAGGTGGGGGCGGCCGCGGTTCCGTCGGAACCCTTCTGGCGGTAGGCCATCACGGCCACATCGCGATAGTACTCGAAACGACTGGCAGGCACGGGAAGCGGCTGCTTCAAGGGCCCGGGCGAGTTGACGGTCAATTCCGACCAGGTGACCTGCTTGGCCATTTCGTCCGGGGTGATGTCGGGGCCGCCCAGGTTCCAGCCGCTTTGAATCGCCAGGCAGAGTTCAAGTCCCAGGCGATCGGCTTCGTGGACGGCGTGAACCATCATTTCTCGCCAGGCTTCGGAGCCGAACATGGGGCCGGCCGGCACGATCTGATTGCCGCGCTGGCCCGAGCCGTCGGCGTCGATCAGCAGGCCGCCGCCCATCCCCTTGGCTTTCATTTGCTCCAGGTCGCGAGTGATCGCCTCGTTGGTCACGTTGCCGTTGAGCCACCACCAGAAACATCGCGTCCGGCTGTCCATGGGCGGATTGTCCCACCCGGTTTCCAGGGATTCCAGGCAAAGGTCCTGGCAACGGACGGAAGAGACCATCGTTGCCAGAACGAGAGCGGTGAGAATGAGAAGGCGTATCATGATTCCGTCCGATCCTTGGCGTGCAAATTCGAGCAAGCGTTCACGGGGAAGGTGGGGGGCTGGTCCATTTTTCGACCGTTGGGTGCTGCGTTGATCGAAAAATGAGCCGGTCCCGTCCGTTTCGCCGCTCGATGACGTGAAGGGGACAGTCCCATTTTCGCAGCGAAAACACGTACTGGCGGCGCCACGTGCACCGCGCTGCGAAGAATTGGGGACAGTCCCCGTGAACGACCGCAGCCCGCCAGTCTAGCGAGGGAGACGGGGGGAATTCAAGAGTGTAGCAGAAAGGTACGCGTTATTCCGGCGATTGCCGGTCTTCCCGAGCACGCCGTTCGTTTTCTTCCATTTCCTTGATGGTGACGGCACTGTCCTGGGAGTGGCGGCGTTCCTTCTTGGCATCGCTGGCGGAGGCGGGAATCACCTGCTTGAGCACCACGTCGTCGAATTCGACCACGCCGGCGCCCAGATAGGAATAGAGCATCACCTTGCCCCACTTGGGCGAATATTTCGTGTGCTTCGGGGTGAAGTCCTGCGTGTGCGTATGCCACTGGTTCTTTGCGCCCTTGAGGTTCTGCTGGCTCCGATAGCACTCGCGCAGATATCCGAATTCGGGGATGTACTCCGGCTCCCCGGACTGGGACATGGGATGCCGTGGCGGGCTCAACTCGCTGGTGGGCTTGTATTCACTCCCCATTTCATCGTAGCACTTGATGAAGACGATGATCTTGGGCCCGTTGGTGCGGTAGCGGCACTGGAAGCGGTAGGTGGCCCCTTCATCGATGGGGAAAACCTTGCTGTAATACATGACGCCGAAGCCGTCGCCGACGGAGGCGTCGAAGGTGAACCGGATCACGCGGTTCTTAGGATTGCCCGCCTCGGTCGTCCACTGGACGAGCCGTCCCAAGGGTTCCCGCTGCTGGCCGCCGCGATCTTCCCAGCCGTAAGGAACCCCGTGGCTGCCTGCCTCGAAATTGCCGTTCTTGACAAGGGTCGGGTTGTTGATCCAGTTCTCTTCGGCAAGTTGATTGACCGGCGCCGGTCCGCCGGGCTCGCGCCCGTAGAGCTTGTCGAGCATCTCGGCCACGTAGAGGTGGGGAATCTCGCTGACCGAGTTGGTGCGGACGTTCGTCTTTTCGTACAGCACCTTCGGTTTGGGGCCTTCCGAGAAATCGACGCACTTGATGGTCAGGTCGTAGACCTCCCATTCGTGGCCCGGCGCCCTTTCGCAACTGCCCCAGACGGCGATCTGGCCGGCGAAGAGGTTGCGGAGCACGCGGCGGACTTCTTCCAGCGGGGTGTCGGGCGTGATCTTCACGTCCTTTTCGGCGCAAAGGTCACGGATGTCGATCGTGTCGGGAACAGCGAACGTGCCCTGCTTCTCGATCTTCGTGACGATCATGTCGGCGATCATCTTGCCGTAGCGGCCGTCGTCAAAATTCGAGACGAAGTCGAAGGGAATGACCACCTTCTGCTGGTTGTACTCGCCTTTGCCCTTGACCGGCCCCGTGGCGACGATCTCCTCGACCATCTCCTCCACAACCGGTTCCACCGGTTCTTCAACCGTCAGGTCGGCGGTCGGGTCCTTCTGGACGAGTTTCCGGTCCGCTTCGCACAATTTGTCCAGGGGAATGACGGTGCCGAGCCCATCGGGGGTCTGCAGGCAGACCTGTCCGTCCATGAGGGAGACAAATTCGCCCACGGCCAGCACGTTGCCGTCCGAATCCTTCCACTCCTTGCCCGACGCCGCTGGTTTCACCTCTTCCGGTTCTGACGCAGGGCTGGAAACGGCCAACTCGGCTGTGTTGGAAGGCGGCTCCGCGACAGGGGGCGGCGCTGCTTTGGCCGGAGCGGCCGGCGCGGGGGGGGCATCCGACGAACAGCCTAGGACGAGAGCCGCGGCGAGAGAGAACACAACCGGAAGGCAAGAAGATCGCATGGCGTCAGTCACGTGGGTTCTGGTTTAGATGGCAAGAGATCACGCACCAACGATCGCACCGGCGCGCCTATCAGACCGTCCTTTCGTCCTACAGCCTCCAGTCTTCAGCCTCTAGCCTACTTGTCGCTGCCGGTCAGTGTTGGCTCCTGGCGGCTGCTGCCGGTCAACGTGGGAGCCCGGCCGGTTGTGTCGGCGCCGCCCCGTGCGAGGCGTTCGAAGTAGCGGCGGTTCATCTCTTCCCAGCCGGCGGGCGAGGGATCCTGCATGCTGCCGAGGAGTTCTTGCTGGACGTCGGTGGGCAGGTTGACCGTTTCGTCGCGGCGGACTTCGAACTCGCCTTCCAGGTGTTGTTTGACGTTGCCGAGCCCTTCGAGCATGACGTCGCGGTGGCGAACGGCGTTCTGGTAGCGGCCCGCCTTCAGGTCGCGTTCGATCTGGCCCATGAGGTCGATCATTCGCGACAGGTCCGTATGGTGGTAGCCCATGACCTTGTAGTGTTCGAGGTCAATTCCTTCGGCCCTGTTACGGAGGGCGGCCTGCTTGCCGGCAAGGCGGTTCATGTCGCGTTCGCCGCGGAAGCCGGGAGCGGGGCCTTCCAGTCCCTCGCCGCCTTCGCCGCTTTCCTTGCCGCCGCCGGTGGCCCCGCCGCTGGGATCGCGGCTGTGGTCCTTGATCTGACCGTTCACGTAAGGATCGGGAGTGAGCCGGCTGGGGGTCTTGCGCCCGCCCTTACCAACGGCCTCGTCGCCGACGAACTCGCCGCTCGACTTGCCCTGACGGCCTTCGCCGGCCCGTCCGCCGATCTCACTGGTGTTGGGCAGGCGGTTCCCCGTGGCGCCCTTGGCGCTCATGTTGGAGATGGGCCCGTCGGAAACGTCCCATCCGGCGCCTTTGTCGAGAGAATCGGCCGCGCTGGAGGAGACGTCTTCCATCTCGTCGAAGAGGTCCTCCTCCTCTTCGAGCAGGTCACCGATCAGGTCTTCCAGTTCCCCAGGCAGTTCCGCCATGGGGGCTTCCTTGCCTTCGTCGGTGAGCGATTCCTCCTGGCTCCAGCGTTCGCGATCGGGTGTGTCGGGAAGCCATTTCTCCATGTTGGTCTGAATTTCTTCGGCCATTTCCGCGCCAAGTTGCTCCAGGGGAACGGCGATGTCGGCCGTCTTCTTGAGCAAGGCGTCCTCCGCCATCTTGATCTCGGTCTGGATCTCGACCAGTTCCTTCAGGGCGGACGGATTGGCGAAGTCCTGTTCGGGCAGCTTGCTCAGGTCCGTATTCAACTCGGTCATGAACTTCGACCAGTCGTCTTCGGCTGCCTGAAGGGCCTTGACGAGTTGCTCCTTGGCTTCGGCAAAATCCTCGACGGGAGCCTTGGCCAGGTTCTGGGCCGCCTCGACGACCTTTTTTTGCTGCTCCATGGCCTTTTCCAGGGCGTTGTTCAGATCGTCGAGCTTCTTCTGGGCTTCCGGCGGCAGGTCGCCGACCTGGCGGTTTGCCATCTCCGCCAGTTCTTCCGTCTGGGCTCGGCGGGTGATGTCGAGCATCTTGCGGAGCACGTCAATGATGGCGCCCTGGGTCAGCCCTAATTCGCCAACGGTCGCGGGCAATTGGTCGATGCCCTTGGCCTTGACGAGCATGTCGCATTGGGAAACGGCCTTCATCATCTCGCCGAAGGCCAACTGGTTCAGAATCCGCTTGATCGCCTGATGGTCTTCACGATCGATGTTTTCGATCGACTTGACCAGGGCGATCGACGATTTCTGGATGTCGACCTGCATGGTTCGGACGTCGCCGGCCGAGGCGAGGGCCTCGGAGAGTTGGGTCTTCGTGGCAATCAGGGCGTTTCTCGCCTGGGCGCGGACCTGTTTCTCAAGGATTTTGAAAAGAGCGCCCCGAAGACTGTCGAGTTTCTCCAAGGCGGCGTCGACTTTTGCCTGCTCGTCGACGATGCGGACCTTGTGCCAGGCGCTGACCGCCTCTTGGGGCTTGAGGTCCTGCCCAAAGGCGTTGAACATTCGTCGGTCCCGGATCGTGGCGCGGACCAGAACGGTCTCTCCCGGTTTTGCTACCTCGGACGAGAGGGCAAGAAGATGGCGGAGGACGACGGTGTTGTTGCTATCAAACTCGGTCCACTGCTTCACAATCTCCGCGTCCCGGTCATTCGTCGCCCCGGTGTCCTGCTCGGCGTCGTCGGCCTTCCCTTCCTGCCGCTTCATTTCCAGGCGAACCAGGCCGACGCCGTGATCGTCGGCGCCGCGCACCATCACTGCCAGATCGCTGCCGGGGGCCGCGGTGGTCTGACGCGGCGGTTTGACCAATTCGATGGTGGGCGGGCGGTCGGGAAGAACGTGAACGCGATTCAGGCGGGGATTCGGATCCTTCTGTCCGTTCTTTTCGAGGTGGATCGTGAAGGTCGTGTTCTTGACCAGCGGCATGCGGACGACCATCAGTTCGCCTCGTCCGCGAAGTTCCCCTGAATAGATCAGGCCTTCCGCGTCGATGTGCCCCGCCGTGATGGGAACGGAGGGACGGATCTGCATTTCGGCAACCGTGTATTGGGGAACCTCCAGATCGGCTGTCTTCTGAACGAAGGTCTCCTTGGCTCGCCCCAGGTAGAGGGGATAGTCGAGCGTCACCTCAACCTCGTCGACGGTGGGCTTCTCCGTGACGGCCACGTGGTAGAGCGCGGTCTGGGAGTCGCCGATTTCGAGGCGATACGCCAGGGGCGACTTGATCGTGGGCAGGGTGAGCGTGTATTCACGCCTCGCTTCCTCCACCGCCAGCCCGCCCCGCTCGGCCTTCGTCGAATAGCGCTCGCCGGCCGTCATGGGCAGATCGGTGGTCTCGCCGTTCTCGAAGGCAACAAACAGCGTGGCCGGGTAGGGATCACCTTCGGGACGATCCACGATCACGGCGGCGATCTGGAGGCTTTCGCCGAGGAGCACTTCGGTATCGCCGGGGCGAACCTCGAGGATGTTGAGCTTTCCCACCGAGGGGATGAACTTCCAGGGCTGCATGAGCCGTCCGGCCGCCGAAGTGAGGTTCGGATTGAGCCACTGGCTGAGCAGGCCGATCGCGAAGAGAAGCACGAACACGCCAATCGACTCCAGGAGGTCCCTGGGCGTCTGCATGCAGAAGCGAAATCTGCGCCAGCGGGATTCGTACCGGGCCGCATTTTCAAAGCGTACTGTTTCTGCATGGGTCGCCGCCTCGTTGACGGCCGCCAGACAGAAGGAGCGGGACTCGTTTCTCGTGTCGCTCGCGAGTTGCACCACATTGATGAGCGAACTGCCCAACTCCGGATACTCCGTCTCGATACACCGGGCCGTTGCCTCAATCGAACGTTGGGATCGCGTGATTCTCCGGAGGACGAAAAACGCGAGAAACAGGGTGACCGCGCCCCAGGCCACGAGAAGACCGGCAAGCGTGCCTTGCGAGAAGCGGATCACCGCGTCGGCCAGCATGAAGAGGAGGCCCACCCCGAAGGAAAGGCTGATTGCCCAGACGGCTGTACTCAGGAGCGTGAAGATCCACCAGTGTTGCCGCGTGGCGTCGAGTCGGTCGATAATCTTCTCCGCCGATGGGGACATGCTTCGGCTCCGGAATCCAGGCTGACAACGCGTAGACAAGGGGGGGAGGCTGCTGACGGCACAGGACGCCAGGAAACCCTGCTTCTATTTTGCCGCGAATGGCGCACCTACGTCAAGCGCCATGCGTGGCTAAATCGTTCCCTGGACGCAAGTTGCGGAAGAATAGCGTTGCCAGTGAGCCCCGTAGGTCACCGCCCGCCGAGCGGGACTCTGGGCCGGCAAAAACCATGGATCGATGCGCAATTTCGATTTGACGCCCAATTGCGAATCAGCGCGATCGAAAGAGAATTGGCAGCGAACCTTGCGGCGTTGGAGGCTCTGGGGGCATTCTACGGTGGTTCTGAGAAGGTGGAACGCTCCGAATTCCTCGCCTTTACGGATGTCTTCCTCCCCGAGCAGACGGGGATCGCCGCGTTGGCCTGGGCGGAGCGAGCCCCTTCCAATCTTGAAGACGCTGCCAGCCCGGAGGCCCAAGCGGCGGCGAGTTCAGCCCCTTCAGAAGCGGCGGCGGAATCGCAACGTGCTCTTGAAGACCGCTTCCCCGTCAGGTATCTGGTTCCCAGTGACTATCGGTTCCTCAAGAAGGGACGGGACGTGGGCGAGATTCAAGAATTGCATAAGGCCATGTGTGCCGCTCGGGACACGGGGCGTCGGACGATGGCGCCGAGCATCTACCTCCACGACAGCGAGCAATCGGGTGGTCAGGCCGTGTTTGCTTTCACGCCCGTTTACCGGCGGAAAGAGCGGCACAACACGAAAGAGCTTCGGCGACAGAACCTGGTGGGGTTTTACGTCGGGGTCTTCCGGCTCGACTCGATGGTGAAGCGGGCCATTGGATTCGCGTCGAAGGAGGGAATCGACGTTCAAGTGTTCGACTACACGCAGCCCGTCGGAAGTTCGTGGACCTACATTTGTCCGTCCCCGGCGCGAGAAACACCGTTTGTGCCCTTGTCCGACCCGCGTCTTCTGGAAGGCGAGTGTCCGGGGCTGGGGTCGGCGGTGAACGTTCCTGGCTGCGAGTGGTTCATCGTATGCAGGCCGACCGAGGCCTATCGGAGAAGACTCCAGCGGCCACTACCGATGTTGAGCTTGATCCTGTTCGGAGCACTTGGTGGCACCTACATTGGTTTTGCCGTTTACCTCCTAAGGGTGCTGAGGCGGCAGTACTAGCCCGCAAGTCGTTCCTGTCACGACATAAACATCGAGCTGTACGTGAGCCAGCGGAAGGTGAGGACGGTGCAGAGGAGGCACATCCACCAGGCGGCCGTTTGGGCGCCGCGGTAGCGGCGGAGGGTGTAGAGGATGGCACAGGCCATCAGCAGGCTGGTCATCTTGAAGACGGTCAGCAGCAGGGGATTGCCGACAAGTTGGTCGCCCAGTGGGTTGAGTTCCACAAAGCCCCCCGCCTTCTGGGCAATGAGGGTGGCAGCCAGGTCGAAAATGCCCAGAAGGATGAGCAGCACGACGCTGCGAGCCACAATCGGTATGCCGTCGCCGCTGTCGTCGATTTCCGCCCAACGAGTCCGGGCCTTGGGGCGGTAGTTGAGGAGCGTGCCACAGGCCGCGACAACCAGCCCCATGGCAATGAGCGTAACCACGTATTTGACGGGTTTGGACGACCAGAAGATGGTCGCCATGGCCGCCCGGTGTGCGGCGTCATTCTCTTCGATAATGCGGCGAGCCTCTTCGAGTTCCGGCTTCATCCGTTCCAAGAGAGCGTCGGAGGGCGCGAAGGTGGCAATCAGACGTCGGCAACTTGCCTCGTCCATTCGATTTCCGCTCTCCGCAAGAACCAGGTTGAGTTTTTCAAGCTCGCTTTCCTCGGAAGTCAGAGCAAGGACGACAATGGCCGCTTCATCGGCGGGCAGCACGCAGCCGCAGATGTCTTCGCCCCCGACAATCGTCTCATTGCTCCGAAGGGCGGTGGCAAGGTGGCGCAGGGCGAAGCTTCCCAGGAAACTGTTCGATGTGTCCGCCCTGTTCCCGCGTCCGCCTGGTCGAAAATCGCCAAATCGCCCTCCGCCTCGCTCTCCTCCAGGCGGTCCGTTCCGCCCTTCCGGCCCCGGAGACGCCGACTCGGGTCGGAAGCCGCCTCCGGGAAACTTGCCAGGGCCTCTCCCGCCGCGGCCTCGTCCCCCGCCACCCGAACCGGGACCGCCGAAATTCCGTCGCGTGAACCACTCCGAAATGGCCAATTGATCGTTGATCCAAAGATCGTCGTCCCGTTTCTCAAGCGTGTACGGCGGTGGAAGATACCGACCATCCAGAATCACATATCCTGAATCGATGGGACCCTCCTGTATCGTCTCAGATTCCGCCTCGACCGACCGGGCCTGGACAAACTCAGCCTCCTGCGCGCTTACGTCGCCGGACAGCAGAAACCAACCGGCAGCCAAACTGAGGAAGACCTGCCTCATACGCCTCGCCATAACCTTCTCCTCCGGACTATACACGATCAACGAACGCGACGACTCCGTGTCATCCGACGCAAGCCGACGGGACCCAAGAATGCCGTCTCTGGGAATTAACCCCGCAGGGGACGATCGGTTTCGCTGAAGACGGCGGCGTCGTTCCCCGCACGGGCATTTTCACGCTCGGAGGGCGGATTGCCCGCAAGCCCGAGCCATCCCCCTTTCGGGCTGATTGCGGGTAACACGTCCTACAACGAAGCGATGGACGTAACCGGTCAATCGGTGCGCGAATGACACTGCTCTGGGCGCGCCGGCCACCACACGTCTTGCCATCGTATTCTCCCTTGTGTGCGAACTTGAGATACGAGCCCACTGGCGGGCTCTTCTAGGATCGGAGCCATATTCCCGCAATCACGACGACTGCGAAGTACGAGCGTTGGACTGCCGAGGTAGGGGAACCGTCCGCCAAACACGGACTCAGCACGGCGCAGCGCGATGGCTGCTATGTACGACGGTGACGTCTCCTACCTGCCTTTCCGGCAACTTTCCGCTAAACTCGTGAAAGATCCACGTTTTGCCTGCGTGTGTTCTTGGTGGGAGAAGAAGGAATCGTGCACGAGTTTCCGAACACACGAAACAGCCTGCTACTGAAGCTTCGAGACCGGAACGACTGCGAGTCGTGGCGCGAGTTCGTGGCCCTTTACCGCCCCGTGGTTTACCGCATGGCTCGGCGACGGGGCATGCAGGACGCCGACGCCCAGGATCTGGCCCAGGCGGTTCTGATCTCGGTGGCGGACTCGGTCGAACGTTGGGAAGCCGATCCGCACCGGGCGCGGTTCCGAACCTGGCTCACGCGAGTCGCCCGCAACGCGACCATTGACGCCTTTCGACGCCGACGTCCCGACGCGGCTGCCGGCGGCACGACGGAAGTCACCCGACTAGAGCAGCATCCGGAGCCGGACGACGAAGAGATCCACCGGGAACACCGCCGCGAGTGTTTTCGCCGGGCCGCCCGGTGCGTTCGCTGGGAGTTTGCCGAAGAAACGTGGCTCGCCTTTTGGCAGACCACCGTGGAGGGACGCGACATCAAGGAAGTGGCCGGCCAACTCGGAAAATCCCCCGGCGCCGTCTACATCGCCCGAAGCCGGGTCATGCAGCGGCTCCAGAAGAAGATCGTTGAAATGGAAGAGTAGACCCGTGGACGCCAAATCGACCCAATGCGACGACGCCCGAATCGCCCGTTTTCTCCGTGGGGAGTTGACGGCCGAGGAGGAGCGGTTGTTTGAGCAGCACCTGGACACGTGCCCAACGTGTTCGGCCAGGCTCGACCGGTCGACGGCCGCTGCGCCCCGGTGGCAGGAGGCCGCGGAGTTGTTGCGCGACGAGCCGATCGATCTGGAACCGCTCTCGGCCGTGTTCTCCGATTCCGGCTCGGGCGAGGTGGCCCGGCAAGTGGTCGACGACGGCGTCCGCCGAATCCTGGAACTGCTCCACCCGACCGACGATCCGCGCATGCTCGGCCGGATCGGCGGCTATGAGGTGGCCGGCGTGATCGGTTCGGGCGGCAACGGCGTCGTGCTCAAGGGCCACGACCCGAGCCTGAATCGTTATGTCGCCATCAAGGTGCTCGCGCCGCACCTGGCCAGCAGCGGAGCGGCCCGGGCCAGGTTCGCCCGCGAGGCCGTGGCAGCCGCCGCCGTCATGCACGAGAACGTCATCGCCATCCACGGCGTGGAAGAACACGCCGGGCTGCCCTTCCTCGTGATGCCCTACGTACGCGGCACGTCGCTCCAAAAACGCATCGATCAGAACGGACCGCTCGGACTACTCGAAATCCTGCGAATCGGCATGCAGGTGGCGGCCGGGCTCGCGGCCGCCCACGCCCAGGGCCTCGTCCATCGCGACATCAAGCCGGCCAACATTCTCCTCGCCGACGGCGTGGAACGCGTGACCATCACCGACTTCGGTCTGGCCCGGGCGGTGGACGACGCGAGCATGACCCGCTCGGGCCTGATCGCCGGCACGCCCCAGTTCATGTCGCCCGAGCAGGCTCGCGGCGAGGCGATCGATCCGCGCAGCGACCTGTTCAGCCTGGGCAGCGTGCTCTATGCCATGGCGACGGGGCATCCGCCCTTCCGGGCCGAGTCGAGCTACGGCGTGCTCCGGCGGATCTGCGAGTCGGCCCCCAGGGCGATCCGCGAGTCGAACCCCGCCATCCCGGACTGGCTTGGCCGCCTCGTCGACCGACTCCTCGAAAAGGAACCCGGCAAACGTTTCCAATCCTCGGCCGAAGTGGCCGACCTGCTCGCTCGGTGCGTCGCCCATGTGCAGCAGCCGGATGCGCAGCCCTTGCCCGACGAGCTGCAAGAGAGACCGGCGACCAATCCTCCACGCCGCCGCTGGCTCGTCGCAGCCGTCGTGTTGGCCGCCGTGGCGCTGCTCGCCCTCGCCACCACCTTGCCGCAGGGCGACAGCCGGAAAGAGAACGAACCGGGCGCCGCCACACCATCGGCGCAATCCACAACCGACGAACATGCCGCCCGGTGGGACGACGGCGTGGACAAAATACTCGAAGAGGCAACCGAAACCACCAGGCGGTTGATGGAGCCGTAGTAGCCTGGCTCTCCGAGCCGGGACTTGAACGATTAAACGCATCGCTTCCAGACAAGATGTTGAATCGCCCGATAACTCCCATCGCACGAGCTTCAAGCCACGGCTCAGAGAGCCATGCTACCCGTAGCGTTTCTCGTAGCCTGGCTCTCCGAGCCGGGACTTGAACGATTAAACGCATCGCTTCCAGACAAGATGTTGAATCGCCCGATAACTCCCATCGCACGAGCTTCAAGCCACGGCTCAGAGAGCCATGCTACCCGTAGCGTTTCTCGTAGCCTGGCTCTCCGAGCCGGGACTTGAACGATTAAACGCATCGCTTCCAGACAAGATGTTGAATCGCCCGATAACTCCCATCGCACGAGCTTCAAGCCACGGCTCAGAGAGCCATGCTACCCGTAGGTTGACTGTCCCGAGTCGACCCAGCGAATCATCACCGATATCCCATTCCGACGAAATGACGTCCGCCCTACGGCATCGCATGTCGTGATTGGATGACATTTGACGCGTCCGGGTCGACTCGGGAGAGTCAACCTACAGAAAGGAGCTTCCCATGCTCTGCCGACGTTCCCTGATTGCAGCATTTCTCCTCGTGGCCTGCGCGGGCAACATGCTGTCGATCCGCCCCATGTTCGGTCAGGAACAACCCGCGTCGAGCGAGGATACGGCGGCCACGGCGGAAGAGCGATCTCCCGCTGCCGCCTCTGAGGTTGCAGACGCTACGGTTGCCGAACCGTCCGTCCCCGCCGACGCCGCTCCCCTGCGGATTCAACTCATCAAGGTCCGCTCCGACTGGTCCCAGGGAAAAGACCCGGAAGGGACCAAAAAGGCGTTGGAATCGTTGCTGGAAAACGAGACGCTCCGCGATGAGATTCGAGAGAATCTCCTCGGCTCGGGCTCACAAATTCTGTTTCCGGAGGGCTATCTCGCTGTCTACAAGCCGCAAGAACTCGCCGCTTCGTTGGCGTGGATGGAAGAGCGGGACTTGATGCAGTGGGTGGCCGAGTCCGAACCCATCGCAAATCACGAGCGTCCTGATTGGGCTCGTCACTACACCAGCGGCTGCTCGACTCGCGTGTTTGCCACCGAAGACATGATACCGATGACCACCCAGGGATCGGACGATGTCCCGCCGTTCACCAAGCGAACCTACGGCGTCGAGTGGATCTTCCTGTCGTGGAAGGTCTTTGAGAAAGACCTGACATCGACGAAAGAGATTGCCTTCCGCCTCGCGCAGGCTCAGCAGCGACTCGACCGGCTGCTGGGAGAGTCCGGCAAGGTCGTCAGCCTGGACTACTATGGAGGTGGTGGGTGTGACGGAACATGTCCTCCCGACCAGGTGGCTGTCCTGCATGGCTTTTTTAATTCCCCGGCGATCAGGCAGTACACGCGGGAGAAAGGCTGGGAGCCCCTCTTGGTGATCGTGCCCGCAGGGCAGAAGCAGATCGAAGTGAAGACGTCGAAATTGACTAGGCTCGTATCGCTGCAGCGAATCGGAAAGGGCAATGTCCTGCCTCCCCGAACTGCGCCCGCCGAGGAGGAAAAGGAGCCCACCCCCGAAGAACCGCGGATCAAGATCTTCCATCTCGTCCACGCCCGGGCCGACCAGATGGTCGCGATCCTGCGGCAGCTCTTCCCGGAAATCACCATGAGCGGCGACGAGCGGACGAATTCGCTCGTTGCCCAAGGGGAAGAGCGCCGACTGGAAGTTGCCGAGGCCGTCATCCAGCGGCTCGATGAAACGCCCAGCCAGAAGCAGGAACCGGCGTTGGACGAAGCGTCTCGTCGACGCATTCTCGAAACCGCATCGACTGACTTCGCCTCGGCCGAGGCGCAAATCCAGTCCATTGTTAAGGACCTTGCCGGAGAGCCGGACAAGAAAACGAGCGAACAGCTCCGCGCCCGGCTGGCCGGCCTCGTGGCCGACGCCTTCGATCTCCGCCAGAAGCTCCAGCGGGTGGAAGTCGGCCTGCTCCGCGAGAAGATCAAGATCGTTGAAACGCGATTAGCGCAACGGGACACGCTCCGGAAGGAAATCATCGACCGCCGGGTGGAGGAATTGCTGGGCGACGAAGCCGCTCCCTCCGGAGCGCAAGAGGCCGGCGAGCCGTCCCGCGTTCAACCAGCGGTCGACGGAATGGTCAGGTTTCAATTCGACCAAAAGCCCTGGAAGGACGTGCTCCAGTGGTTTGCCGAGGCACGGGGCTACCGCCTCCGGATCATGGACCCCATTCCAGAAGATGAGACCTTCACCTGCCATTCGCCGGAACCCGTCACCCTCGACCAAGCGTTCGACATTCTCCGAGCTGCCCTCTCCGATCTCGGATACCGGTTCTACGAGGTAGGGAGCTTCTCGGGCGGAAAGAAATCCTTGTCTCTTCAAGCGACCGAGGCGGAAGCTCTGCGGAAGAAAGTGGCGGAACTGCAATCGCAGGTAGCCAGGTGGCAAGAAGCCCTTGCCGACGAGACGACCCCGCGGAGCGACGAGGAGGTCGCCACGCTGCAGAATCGTCTGGAATCGGCCCAGGCCGAAGTCGCACTCTACAGCAAGGGCTTTGTCGACCGAACGAACCGCTACCGCCAGTTGCTGAGTTCTGCCGAGAGGCAAGCTGCGGCGGCTCGGCAGAAGTGGGAGGAACTCAAGAAGCTCCAGGCGAGCGGGGATGCCACGGAAGCAGAGGTCGCCGCCGCCCAGCAGGCTTTCGAGCGAGCCGATAAGAGTTACCAATTTCAGAAGACCCAAGTCGACCAACTCCGAAAGGCCGCGGCTGCCGTGGGGCTTTCCGTGCCGGAAGCCCAAGGGGCAGAGGGAAGTACCACGCCTCCGCAAGAGGCTCCAGCCAAGCCGCCCCTTCCGCCCATCGCCCCCGCTGCCGCCCCTGCAAATCCTCGTCCCACGCTGCCCCTGCGTAGCCCCGAGGAGTTCCAGCGTTTGGCAAGCGAGGCCAGGCAGAGCATCGAGAGGCTTGAGATCCGCGTCGGCACCAAGGATGACTACGAGGGGTTGCAAAACGATCTTCGGTCGGCACGCGAGCGGCTGACGCTGATCCAGGCTGAGTTCGCCACGCAAGTACAGGCGCTCGAGTCCGAAGTGCGAAAGGCCGAACTGGAATACTCCGTCGCCGAGAGCAAGTGGCGCACCGTCGACGAGGCTGTTCAGCGCGTGCCGGATTCCTACAGCAAGAACGACGTCAACAAGTATCGGGCCACGAGCGAGGTGGCCAAGGCGCGACTTGAGCAAGTCAAGGCGTTGCTCGAACTGTATCGCAAGGCGGGGGAGACCGCGGACCTCAAAGCCGCAGGCACGGCCAACGCAAGTCCCGATGCCCCACCGCGTGCCGCCGTCACCGCCCCTCTCGCCGGCGTGGAAACGACCGCATTTCGCACGCCCGATCAGTTCCAGAAGACACTGCACGAGGCCCGGCGGCAAACCGCCTACATCCAGAAGACGGTCGACGAGTTGCCGGCGCGTCGCGAAGAGCTCGGAAAACGCTACGAATCCGAACTCGCAAACGCAAAGCAGGATCTTGCCACGGCCCGGCAGTGTCAGGAACTGGTCGAGGCCGAATACGCCGCCCAGATCCAGTTGTTCAAAACCGCACTTGAGGCCGCCGAGAGCAAGTTGAAGGCCGCCGCTGAAACGCTTGCCCTGATGGAGTCGCGATTCAAGTCAGGCCAAACCCATCGCACCGAGGTAACCAAGGCCCAACTGGAATACGACCAGGCCAAAGCCCTATGCGACCAGGCCAAGATCCTCCTCGACCTCTACACCAAGGTGGAGCCGTCCGTCAACAAGAAGCCGGACGAACCGAAACCCGCCCCCGAACAGGACCCGACGCCGGGCGACGCGGCAAAGCCGGATTGAAAACGTGTCGCCCTTCAGGGAGGATTCTCACGGAGTCACGGAGTCACGGAGGCACAGAGCGGCGTTCTCAGTCTAGAGCGTGTCGAAGTCTCACCGCAACATGCGAGGTGAACGAGAGCGAAACACCACGGAGGGCTCAGAGGACACGGAGAAGAATGGAGTAACAGAGAAATGACGAATGAAGAAAATCAAACGACGAAACAAATCCGAAGGCCTGAATGACGAAGGTTGTGCAGGATACGACTTTCGCGTTTTAGCCCATTCGTCATTCTTTCGACATTTGACTTTCGACATTCGTCATTGGACTGGTTCGTCCTCTGTGTCCTCCGTGGTGATCTTCTCTCTTCTTTCGCAAGAAACCACCAGGCATGGGGGTGGCCAAAAACAGTCTGGTAGTTTTTCGCCAATCTGGCAAAATGGAGCGTCGCCAAGCGTAGGCCTCCCTCCCACTCCTTGGCAATCGACCGATTACGCCGCGGTTAGGAATGACCACGAACGACGTTCCAACCCCCGCCACCCCACTCATGGGTTAAAAGGGTCAGAGCTCAAAAAAAGTGGAAAGTTGAAAAGTTCAACCCCCAGTCCTCCGCGCTTCGCACTCGCCCCCACCTCCTTTGCTCAGTTTTCCGAACCGGCCACGCGGATCGTTCCCACACGATACCGCCGCTGCCCGTCGTCACCGTCCAGCGGTAACGCGATCTGCGGGGTGCCGTCGAGTTGGCCGACCGAGACGAAGACGTCGTACGTGCCAGCGGTGGCGGCTCTCTGAAACTTCCTCGGCCCGTCGTCGTAGATCTCGGCCATCCGGAAGGTCTGCTTCAACGCCCGGGTCGGCGCCTTGTCCGGCGGCCCCGTTTCCAGCTCGCGCAGGTTTACGGCGTCGAGGACATGCACCGACGCGATCCCGCCCTTGGCGTCCTTGAAGGTCAACGCCATGTAGCCGCCGGGATAGCACGGGGCCACGCCCGCATTGGCCCACACCGCGTGAACATCGAAGGGTTCGCCCAGCCGGATCGACTCGGGCCAGGAGAGCTGGCGCAGTTGGAGCCGATAGCCGAGGCGGAGGTTGATGCGGTCAATGACCTCGCGGTTTCTTTCCAGGAACTCGTGAGGCCACCAGTGGATCGACATGTAGGCCGCGTGATAGTCTTCGACCGATTGGACGAGCAGTTCCCCGCCTCGCCAGGCATTCTTGTTGACGGAGGGGCCGTAGTGCTCGTGTTCCAGCACGACCGGCAGCTTGGGCCAGAAGGACTGGGCCAGCTCGGCATGGTACCAGGAATTGGGCGGGGGCTGCACGCAGATGCTGTCGTCGCGCAGGGTGACGCCGTGGGCCAGCATGTGGTCCGTCAGCGGATGGCTGGCCACGCGATTGCCGGGCCCGATGAAATCGTCGCTCACCGCCAGCAGCGTCTTCTTGAAGTGCTTGAGATACAGATCGATGTGTTGCCGGCGGACCGAGTCGGCCACCTCGATCTTCGTGCTCGCCCAGCAGTGCCCCTCGCCCCACACACCGAAGGACCCCACGTCGACGAAGGCCACGTTCGGATTGCCGTCGTAGCGTCGGGCGAAGGCCGCCAGGAAGTGGTCGAGCTTTTCGAGGAACACCGGATCGTTGTAGATCGGCTCCCAGTAGGGCCCGTCGGGATCGACGCCCTTGCCCACGGTGAAGTTATGGCCCTTGGCCCCGGCCTCTTCGACCCACTTGGGCGTGGCGTAGCGCATCCAGCTCTCGGAACTGCTCACCCGGAAGGCAATCTTCTTGCCCTTGCTGATCCATCGCTGGGCGGGCGTGTCGACGACCGACCAGTCGAAGCGATCTTCTTCCGGCTGAAGGAACGACCACGGCAGCCGCAGGTAGACGGTCGACAGGCCCGGGAAATCGTCGAGCGTGTCGGACGGTTCCAGCTTCGAGCCGTAGTTGGCGATCACGTTCGAGTAGAAGTGCATGGTCCATCCCATGTCGGGATTAACCAGGGCCTTGCCGTTGTCCGCCGGGCGGACGGTGACGCATTCATCTTCCTGCGCCAGACCAAACGTCGTGAACGATGCACAGAGCAACATCGCCAGCGCAAACCGCTTTCCTTGTCGGCTCTTCATGGTTGCGATCCTTTGGCGGGTTTTATGGTATGCGAGGGGCTCGAAAGTGGGTCGAGCGGCTCGCTCCCCTTTCTACCACAACTCGCCAATGGCTTCCACGGTCTGATCCACGAGCACCTGGGCCCCTTCCGGGCCCACCAGGTTGTGGGTGACCTCGGCGCTGTAGCCGCCGGCGGCGATCGCGCGCGGCGTGGGTACGTAGTAGGCGAAATCCATGGCGGCCGCCAGTTGAATCAGGATCGTCTGCTCCGCCGGACTTCGGCCCTGGATCTGCATGCCGTAGTCCACGTAGAGCTCGTAGGGATTGGTTGCAATGGCCACGTCGCCCAGTCGCAGCACGTGCAGTTCCACCGCATTGGTCGAGTTGCCCTTTTGCTGGGCTTCGTAGCGGTCGACCACGAAGCCGTAAAAATGGCGGTTCCACCAGTCGGGCCCGACCATCTCCTCCTTCGCGTCGAGCGCGTCGCACAGCTTCTTCATGCGGGCGTAGGTTTCGGCGTCGACTTCGAGTCCCGGCACGTCGATCTGCTTGACCTGATGGACGAAGGGCGCGTCCGTGCGGATGTCCTGGCGGATCACGTCGAGCACATCCTCAAACGAGGCGGCAATCCGCCGGCCCAGCTCTTGGGTGTATGTCAGGCCCCGCAGACGGTTCATTCGGGCTTCGCTCTTCTTGTTCACGATCAGGTTGGGCGCCTGGTCGCCGGCCGGGGCGCAGAAGCCCAGCACAGAGACGTCTTTTCCGTGCCGCCCGTGAATCTGCTCACGCACGTCGTGCCAGAAGTCGGCGCTCAGCAGTCCGCCGCCCATCGACTGGGAAGGGCAGCCGACGGTGATGGTCGCCGCTTTGAGGTTCTTCTGGCCATCAAAGAAACAAAGAACGTCGACGGCGTGGTCTTCGTAGCCTTCCAGCCCGCGAAACGAGGGCTGGTTCGCCTTGCCGTACATCTGGCCTTTGCCGTCCGCATAGATGGCGCGGCGGTTGTGGCCCACCACGGCATGACCCAGGCCCCAGGCCACGGCCCCGGGGGCGCGACTTTTCCAGGCCCTCGCCACCGCCTCGGCCATCCGCTCGTAGAGAAAGGGCACGTACTCCTTGGGCTGCATGGCCTTGCCGTAGTCGCTTTCCTTGTAGCGATTTTGAAGCAGCACGGGCGCGGCGTGCGTGTGAGTTGCGGCCAGAAAAAGTTTCCGGATGTCGAAACCGGGCAGCCTCGCGGCCACGCAGTCGCGAAATCCTTTCTGGATACCGGGCCGGATGACGCACAGATCGCAGGATACGAAGATCGCCTGGTCCAACACCTTGTCGCCCTCGCGGCTTTCCAGGGCCAGCACGTTGGCCGTGCAGCGGCTGTGAATGCCCTTGGAAACGCGAACCGTTCTCATGCCGGTCAAGGGGACGGGACGGTCCGGCGTGATGTCGGCACTGGCAGCCCCAATCCAGAGTTCCGCTCCTGCGGCTTCGGCAACGGTCAAGGAAGCGGCGAGGAGAAGAAGCGTAGAGAACCATCGCGTGGCGCAGGGCATGGCGTGACTCCTAGTTGGTCGGCTGGCGGCGGGGGAAACGACGTAATGTGGCGGGAACGAAGCGGGGACGTTGTGGCTGTGTCGCAGAAGCCGGGCTACATTGGAAACCTGACTGATCGGATTAGGCGGTATGAAGTGGATAAGTCAAGAGCCCGGCTTTGTCTACTGGAGAACGCGTGCGGTGGGATTCTGGAATCGCCCGCAGGGCCGCACGTTCGGTCCCCGCTCATCGCCTTCGCCCAGGTCTTTTCGGGCACGGTCGAGCAAGCCTTGAAGGCGGGTTACGACTTCCGGTTTCTTGTCGGCAAGGTTGTTCTCTTCGGTGGGATCCTCAACGAGGTTGTACAACTGGAGGGCCCCGGCAGGCCCCTTCTTGTTCGGAAGCGGAAGATAGAGCTTCCAGGGACCGCTGCGGACGGCCTGGAGACGATCGACGTAATAGTAGAAAAAAGCGTCGGTGGGAGACGTGGCGCCGGGCTCCGCCCGCAGCAGGGGGCGGATGTCGTGACCGTCGATCACCCGATCGGTCGGGACCGTCGAACCGGCAAGCAGGGCCAGCGTCGGGCAGAGGTCCATCAGCGTGATCACTTCCTGGCACACCGTCCCGGCCGGGATCTTCCCCGGCCATCGAGCGATCAAGGGCACTCGCATACCGCCCTCGGTCACACTGTAGGCCGCTCCCTTGAGCGGCAGATTCGAACCGCCCCGCTTCTCCGGCGCGGGAGCGCCGTTGTCGTTCGTCCAGATCACGAGGGTGTTGTCGTCCAGGCCGAGACGGTTGACGGCGTCGAGGATCTCGCCGGTCGACCAGTCGATTTCTTCGACCGAATCGCCCCAGGGGCCGTTGGGGCTCTTGCCGCGGAAGGCCTCGCTGGCGAACGGTTTCGCCGTACTGCCAGGCATGGCGTGGGGCAGATAGATGAAGAACGGTTCGCTGCGGTGTTCTTCGATGAATCGGATCGTCTGCTCCGTGTAACGCTTGGTGAGCGGATTGCGATCGACGGGCGCCTCGATCGTCTTCTCCCCTTCCATGAGCGGCAGCGGCGGCCAGGTGGGGCGGCTCGGGCGAGCCGTCATGTCGTCGCTATAGGGAATGCCGAAGTAGAAGTCGAAGCCCTGCCTGGTGGGCAGGAAGGGCGGCTGGTCGCCCAGGTGCCACTTGCCGATGCAGGCCGTGGCATAGCCCTGCGACTTCAGAAGTTCCGCCACGGTGATCTCGTCCGGATTCAGCCCGTTCGACGACACCGGACGGAGCACCAGCCCGTCGGGATCCGTGTTGTCGAGCCCCACGCGGCGCGGGTAACAGCCGGTCATCAAGGCGGCCCGCGAGGGTGTGCAGACGGCCGCGGCGGCATAGCAGTCGGTGAACTTCATCCCTTCGGCAGCCATCCGGTCGATCCGCGGCGTAGGCTGCTTCGCTTGCGGATTGAAGCATCCCACGTCGCCGTATCCGAGGTTGTCGCAGAAGATGAGAATGATGTTGGGCCGCTGTGGTTCCGCCGCGGCAGCACGGGAGGCCAAGCCGGCCACCAGGGCAAACAGCACGAAAGTCAACCAGCCGACTCGGGGCGAGTTGTGCCGCGTCATAACAAATCCCTTCGAGAAGAACGTCTTGGATGCTTTCATCTTAGGGCCACCCCTTCGGGGTTCACCAATAAACGGGCATCCCCAACCCAGGGTTGCGCGTTGGTTCGCTTCGCTCACATCGCTCCACCCTGGGCTGGATTAGGATCGTCCCTTCGGGACTGTCATGATCCTCGCAATCACATCGTCCGTGCCGAAGGCACAGCCCTATGTCAGCCCGGGGTGAAGCAACGTGAGCGAAGCGAAGGTTGCGAAACCCTGGGTGCCCAAACCAACCAAAAGCAGTCAGCCCCAACGGGGCGGTCCTATTAGACGGGCAGTTGTCCTGGGGCCAATCCTCAGGGGCGCGATGAATATCGTCTACCCGACCAAACGCTCACAATCCCAGTCGATAGCGATTGGCCCGCTCCACAATCGCCGGATCCTTGCTGATCTTGCCGACCTTCTCCAGGATCGGTCGGAAGAGGTCCATGTTCGGATGGCGGAGGAAACGATGGTGAGCCAATTCGACAATCGCGACGCAGGCCGCCTGGGCCAGTTCCGGATCATCCAGCAGCGGCGCGAGCCAGTTGACGGTTTCCAGGGTGCGAACGGCCGACGCCCGCTCGATCGCCAGGCGTTTCTCATCGGGCCTGTCGGCTAACTTGAAGGCCTTCTGGAGCATGGCCAACGTTTCGGCCTCGGGGCGGTCGCTCTTCAGCGAGATCACGCGGATGTAGGCCCGGAGGGCCCAAGTCCGGTGGGCACGGTTGCCGGATTGGGACGACAGTTTCAGCAGTTGATCGGCCACCTCCGCATTGGGCCAATTGCACAGGGCCCGAACGGCGGCTTCCCGGGTCGGCGCATCGGAACTGCCGAGTGAGCCTTCGATGATGGCAAGACACTTGGCCCCTCCCAGCCGTCCCAGCACCGGAAAGTACTTGGGCTTTTCCGATTCGTCGGCGCCTGCCAGGGCCTGCAGAACCAGCGCGGAATGGTCGGCGTCGGCGGGCAGCTTGTCGCACACGAGGAGAATCGTCTTCTCCACTTCGTCGCGATGCTTGCCCGGCGTGGTTCGCAGGAGAAGTTTGACGAGTCGCGGAATGTCCGTCTTGTCCGGATCGGCGATACCTCGCAGACCGTTCAAGGCCGGGCCGTAGACCGCCGGGTCGGCATTGGTGGCGATTTCAACGAGCGGGTCGATGGCATCGTAACACTTCAAGTCGATCAGCACGTCAATCACGGGGACTCGCAGTGCGGGCTTGTCCTGAAGCGCTTCCAGGAGAGCGGCCGTGACTTGCTGCTTGGGAAGGCTGCCAAGGGCCGCCATGGCGGCGTCCGTGACCTCACCGCCAGCTGCCAGACTGTCCAGTAGCACGGGGATGGCTGTAGCGTTGCCGATCATTCCCAGGCAGCGAATTCCTGCCTGCTTCAAGGCGGGATTCGACGATTGCACGAGTGTCATGACCGTGGGCAGCACCTCGCCACCCCGGCGGCTGGCGGCCAGTTCCACCACGGCCAGCTTGGCCACGTCGGGCAAGTCGGCAAGGCCGGCAAGCAGGCTGTCAAGTCGTGCGTCCGACAGGCTTTGCAGGTGCCCGGCGGCGATGCGGCGCCGGTCGGGATCGTCGCTGGAAAACCAGGCCAGCACGGTGCCCTCGGCCTTGTCGCCTTCCTGTCGAAGGATGCCTTCCAGGGCGGCGCGTCGGAAAGCGACCGGTTGCTGGGATTGGCTCAACAGGGCGTAGACCTTGTCGGCAGACTGTCCGGCTGCCGCCTGCCGGAGCAGGGCCGCTCCCAGGGCCTGGGGCGCCGGCGCACCTGCGTTCTTGGCCTGTTCGAGAAGATAGGCAGTTGCCGCGTCACACGGGATGTTGCCGAGGGCTCGGATGGCAGCCGCCTGAAGGTCCGGATCATCTGCTTTCGCCAGCTTCCGCAAAGCAGCGACCGACGCCGTGTCTTTCCGTTTGGCCAGCGAACCAATCACGCCGAGTCGCAAGGCGCCCTGCGAGTTTTCCAACGCGGAGCGAAGCGCCATGGTCGCTTCGTTACCCGGGACCGATTCGAGGGCATAGCGGGCCATCTCCGCCGTCTGGGGATCAGCCAGCATCTTTTCGAGAGTCTTCACTTCCGCGGCGGTGCCCACCTGGCGGAGCTGAAGGCAGATGTACTGTTTCGCTGCGAGTGTGGTCGAATCCTTGGTGAGCAGGTCGGCGAGCCTGGCTGCACAGGCCGCACGGCTTTCCGGCGATTTCATGGCGGCGATCACCTCGCCGTCGATGGCGAGCAAGGCGGCCATGTCCTGGCCGGGCTTGTAAGTGGGAAGGGCTTTCCAGGCCTCGTCAGCGGGCATCTCGGCGGCGCGGAGACACGTCGGCGCCAACGCGACGGCCGCCAGCACGACCAGCAGGAGTTGTCGGGAGTTGGTTGTCATGGCTATTTCCGGCTTCGATTAGAATTCAGTGCTAGGCTTCGTGATTCGGCGTACGAAAACGTTGCTACACGGTCCACGGGCTGCGCGCGGCCCGGGCGAGCATCGTGTTGGCCTCGTCGTCGCCAATGAACTTGTCCTGTGTGGGATCCCACTTCACCTTGCGACCAAGCCGCAAGGCGATGTCGGCCACGTTGCCGATCGTGCTGGCGGCGTGCCCTTCTTCAACAGGCGAGACAGGGTCTTGCCGCGTTCGCATCGAGCGGAAAAGATCGGCCGTGTGCGACGTGTAGGGATTGGAATCCGCCGGGCTGGCGTGGAGGGGCTTATCGTCGGCGCCAAGTTTCACGTCCAGCAGCGATTTCGGCTCCGCCGAGATTCCCTGGCGATTGACATGAACCCAGCCCTCGTCGCCCTCGAACTTGCAGCCCTGCTCGCACGGGTTGCCGCTGTTGGTGTAGCTCATCTTCAGTCCGCTGGCCCAGTTCAGTTCTGTCTGCCAGGAGATCCACGTGTCCGTCATGCCTTCGCTGGGCAGCACGCCGGTTCCCTCGATCTCGAAGGGTTTCTGGAACACTTCGGGACAACCCCAACCGGCAATGTCGAGATGATGGACGCCCCAGTTCGTGATGAACCCTGCACAGTAGTGGGAGATCATGTACATGGCCAGCCATTCGCAACGTTTCTTGTCGAAGGGAATCATGGGCGCGGGGCCCGTCCACCTGTCGTAGTCGAATCCCTCGGGCGGATCGCAGGGCGGCTCGACGGGGTAGGCTCGTCCGCCGGGAGCGCCGACGTAGATCGTGTGAACTTTCCCGAGGTAGCCGTTCCGTGCCAGTTCGCAGGCATGGCGGAACTTGGGATCGCTTCGCTGCTGGGTTCCGGTCTGGAAGACGCAGCCGTACTGGCGAACGGCCTGGCGAACCTTGAGGCCGTCGGCGATCCAGCGGGTGATCGGCTTCTCGCCGTACATGTCTTTGCCCGCCTCGATCGTCCGGTTGTAGACCACGCCGTGCCAATGGTCGGGCACGCAGCCCCAGATCACGTCGATGTCGTCGCGGAGGAGCACGTCCTGGAAATCGTTGTAGATCTCGCAACCGTGGTAGCTCTCGAGGCCGAGACGGCTGGCGTAGTGTTTCTGAACCTGGTCCTGGGCAAGCACGGCCCGAGCCTTGCGACAGTCGGCGATGGCCACGACCTGGTGGTCGGGCAAGGGGAACATGGCTCGGAGCGAACTGCTGCCGCGGTTGCCCACGCCAAACATGCCGATGGTGATCCGGTTGCTGGGTGGCATTTCGCCGTCTTTGCCCAGGGCAGATCCGGGGATGAGCCAGGGACTGGCCGCCACGGTGGCGGCCCCGGCAAGAAAGCGTCGGCGTCCGACGCATCCATCTGTCGTCAAGCGTATCTTGTTTTTCATTGGAAAAACTCCCGTATAGTTACCCTTCATTTCCCGCTTGGCCAGAGCGAGTCGATCAATTCCACCGTTTTGTCAACCAGAACCTGGCCGCCCTTGGGGCCTACCAGGCAACTGTGGACCACGGCACTATAATGCCCACCCCGGACGGCGAGCGCTGTGGGCAAATAGTTGCCTGGGCCCGCCAGTTGAACGACGAAGGTCTGCACTGCCTTGCTGCGGCCTTTGATGCGGATTCCGTACTCCGTGAAGAACTCGAAGCGGTTCGTGCAGACGACGGCGTCGCCGATTCGTATCACATGGACCTCGGTGTCCAGGGTCGGATTCGGTTCCGTTTTCTGACGCTCGTAACGGTCGACTGTTCCACGGTACCACTTGATCCGGCGAATATCCTGATCTTCGGCCTTGGGGTCTGCTTTGAGCTTGGCATTGGCCGAGTCCACACGGGCCTTGGAGTCGGTGTATTCGGCTTCGGTAACGAGCCGTTTCGGCAGCGTCAGCGTTTCGACCTTGTGGACAAAGGGAACCTCGGCACGACGATCGTCCTTGACGACCGAGTAGGTGTCGTCCACGGCGCGAACGATCCGTCTGGCGATTTCCTCGAGGCGGTCGAGTCCACGCAAGTTGCGCATGCGCTCCTCGGCGGCCTTGCGGATCATCAGGTGAGGTGACTGGTCGCCCGCCGAACCGCACAGCCCCAGCACGACGAGGTCCTCTCCGAAATGTTCCTTCAGGGCGACGCGGACGGGGTGCCAGAAATCGGCATTGACGGCCTTGTGAGACTCGACCTCCTGGCTGGGACACGAAACATTGACGATCACGGCCGTGGGCTGATCGGTTCCCGTCCAGAAGAACATGGTTCCAATGTCATGGTCCTCGTAGCCTTCGATTCCGTAGAAGTCGGAGCCGTTCGTCTTGCCGTACATCTGCGCCGAGCCGTCGGCATAGACGGCGCGTCGCCCTTGAGCCACCACCGCGTGGCCCAGTCCCCAGGTGACGGTTCCTTCCTTGCGAGCCTGCCATGCCGCGACAACCGCGTCGGCCACCCGGTCGACGAAGAACTTGCAGTAGTCCTCGGCCGTGGTTACGCCCTCGTCCGGATAAACCCATCTTCCCGGACGCAGTTCCGGCGCCGTATGAGAGTGAGTGGCGGCCAAAATGACCTTGCTCGTCTGGATACCGGGCACTCGGGTGGCCACTTCGTCTCGGACGGACTCCAGGATCTCACTGGGGATGACGACCACGTCGCACGAAACGATCACGGCCTGGTCGATCGACTGGTCGCCGTCCCTTGTCTCGATGGCCACGACGTTGGCAGTCACGGGCGATTCGACGCCCGTCGAGATTCGCTGATGAAAACTGCCGGAAAGCGCCACGGGCTTCTCCGGGGTGATATCAACGGCTGCCGCGCCGACGTACAGCCGACCTCCCAGGGCCTGGGGTGTCAGCAGGGCTACGCACACCAGGATGCCGAGCGGCGTCACAAGGCGTTTCCTCATTGGAGAATCTCCTTCCTCTTCAGCCGTGCTTACCCTCACATGCTCCTTACTTGGCGTCTTCCCAAATCGAGTCAATCAACTCGACGGTTTTGTCGACCAGGACCTGCCCGCCTTCCGGGCCGACCAGGTTGCTGTGGACGATCGCGCTGTAGTGGCCGCCGGCAACGGCCCGGGCCGACGGCAGATAGCTTCCGGGGCCGACGAGTTGAACGATAAACGTCTGCTCAGCCTTGCTGCGGCCCTTGATGCGGATGCCAAAGTCGGTGAACAGTTCGAACTGGTTCGTGCAGACGACGGCATCGCCGATCCGAATGACGTGGATTTCCGTCTCCAGCATCGGGTTCGGGTCGGTCTTCTGGTTTTCGAATCGCTGCAAGGTTTTTTCATACCATTTCATACGCCGATTTTCCTTGTCGGCGGCCGCGGGGTCCTTTTCGATCTTGGCGGCGCACGCGTCGTAGGCCGCCTTGGTCTCCGCATACTCCGCTTCGGTCACCACGCGCATGGGAAGCTGCACCGTTTCAACCTTGTGAACGAAGGGAACGTCTGCATGGCGGTCGTCTTTGACCACGGCGTAGGCGTCGTCCACTGCGTCCACAATGCGGCGGGCGATCTCGTCGAGCCGATCGAGGCCGCGCAGTTTACGCATCCGTTCTTCGGCCGCCTTGCGGATCATCAGGTGGGGCGACTGGTCGCCGGCCGCCCCGACCAGGCCGAGAACGCACAGGCCTTTGCCGTATTGCCGGCGAAGGGTCTCGCGAATTGGGTGCCAGTAATCGGCGTTGACGGCGTTCCGGCCCTCGACCTCTTGCGTGGGACACGACACGTTCACGGCCGCGGCAGTCAGCGTGCCGTCCCCGTCCCAGAAGAACAAAGTTCCGATGTCGTGATCTTCATATCCTTCCAGGCCGCGGAAGTCTTCCGTGTTCGTGGCGCCATACATCCGGGCTGTGCCATTGGCGTAAACGGCGCGACGGTTGTTGGCGACCGCGGCGTGGCTGAGGGCCCACGTAACGCTTCCCGGCTGGCGGGCCTGCCACGCTCGGGTGACGGCGTCGGCGACCCGGTTCGCAAAGAACTCGCGGTAGTCTTCCACCTGGGTGACGCCCTCCTTGGGAAGGACCCACTTGTCGAGGCGGAGCTCCGGGGCGGTGTGGGTGTGGGTAGCAGTCAGAAACACCTTCCGCGGATCCAGGCCTTCCGTGCGGTCCGGCAGCTTCTGGCGGACCATTTCCCGCACGTCCGCCGGGATGCCGACCACGTCGCAGGAAACGATCACCGCCTGGTCGAGCGACTGGTCGCCGTCACGCGATTCCAGGGCGATCGCGTTGACCGTCACGGGGCTCTCCACTCCCGTTGAGAGTCGCAAATGGAACTGTCCGGAGAGCGCGGCCGGCTTCTGGGGTGTGATGTCGGCGCTGGCCGTCCCGACATGCAGTTGCCCGGCGAAGCCCTGCGTCGAAAGGCCGCCGAGGACGGCAAGGACGCCGATGATCTTCCAGCATTGCCACAACATGGGCCCGGTCTCCTTGGTTGCGATTTCGAAGAGGTTCAAACGAGCTTGCCCAGGTGCTCCAAGCTCCTGGCCGCCTGCTCGGGCGTTCCGCATTCCACGCTGAATACGATATCACGAGGACACTTGTCTTGCACGGTTTTCACGATGCGGTCCCAATTCAGAACTCCGTCGCCGCAGGCGCATCCCACGGGCGTGCCGCTCACCTTGCCCCGCTCGGCATCGGAGTGCTCCACCGAGATGTCTTTGGCGTGGAGGTGGACGAGTCGCTCGGCGACCCGGTCGAGCCAGGCGTAGACATCCTCGCCTGCCAGGTAGGCGTTGCCCGTATCGAGATTGATGCCGATCGCGGGAGAATCGACCAGGTTGTAGATTCGGTCCAGGCCGTCCGGAGTCCTGGAGTATTGGGCATGGGGCTCCAGGCCGATCTTGATTCCCCGGCGTTCCGCGATAAAGGCGGCCTCCTGCAAAGTGTACTTGATGAGGACGAAGTCTTCTTCCTCGGTCGTCCACTTCGCCTTGATACCCTCGTCGGTATTGATCACGGGGACGCCGATCTCGGCGGCCGTGCGAATGGCCAGCTTGATGTATTCGCCGTGGACGTCCGGACGTCCCATGGGCCCGTGGCTCTGCAGACCGGAGATCTTCAGGCCCGCGGCATCGCAAGCCTCCTTGATCCGGTAGGGATCGTCGAACAAGGAAACCGTGTGGAAGTAGCCCGCCTCGCTCATTAGTTCCCGTCCGAAGTGAACCATGGGCTCGAACCATTGATAGCCCATCTTGGCGGCGTGCTCGACGGCCCACTCGAAAGGTTTGTCGCTGCTTCGAGAGTACTCCGCGTTCAACCCCACATAGACCGCTCCCATCGCTTCGCTCCTTTCGCGTTTCGATCGAATCTTGGACCCTGCAGTTCAGGAGTCTTCCTAGCGCTCTGTCACGTTTCGCTTGAGCAACAGGTCATCTGTTGGAGTCCAGCCTTTAGGCTGTCTTCTGCACGCTAAAGCGTGGACTCCAACGGTCCGGCCCCCTTTTCGGAAGCTTGACAGAGCTCCAGCCAAGATTCTGGGAGTTCGGGCGAGGAAATGCAATTGCAGAATATCACAACTCGGTTGCGATTTTAGCCAGAGTCAGCGTGCCCCGATTCGGTACCGGCCCGGCGTTTGGCCCAGGACGCGGCGAAAGACGGCGTTCATGTACTGGGCGCTGGAGAATCCGGCCCGGCGGGCAACCTCTTCCACGGGGAGATTCGTCGTGGTGAGGAACTGGCGCGCCGTGTTCAATTGGCAGCGTTGGATTTCTTCGTGAACGGTTCGTCCGACGACGCGGCGAAATCTCGCGTCCAACGTGGAGCGGGAAACACCGGCCGCCCGGGCCACCTCCGCCACACCGATGCCTTCGCTCGCGTGTTGACGAATGTAGAGCAAGGAAGTCGAAGCCACCGTATCTTCCGTGGCGACCAGGTCGGTTGATTCGCGGGTAACCACGTCCACGGGGTTGACGAGCACGTGGCTGAGGCGACCGTCTCTTCGTTTCATGGTCCGATTCAGTAGTTTCGCCGCGCGATAGCCGATTTCTTCGGTTCCCTGAACGATGCTGGTCAAGGGCGGGTGGGCCAGGTTGCAGATGAGTTCGTCGTTGTCGACGCCGACGACCGCCACATCCTCCGGCACGCGGAGCCCCAGGCGGCGGCAAGCTTCCAGGACGTGCCTGGCCCGGGCATCGTTGGCCGCCATGAGCCCCAGCGGCTTGGGGAGCCCGGTCAGCCAGTTCGCCAGTTTCTCTTGCGATTGCTCCCAACTGTGGGAGGCGCTATGGCGCCCCGTGTAGATCGAACATTCGCATCCGGCCTGTCTCACGTGCTCGGCGAACGCTTCACGTCGCTGCTGATTCCAGGGGTCGACGGTTCGGCCCGGAACTCCACAATAGGCGAAATGTGGCAGCCGGCGTTCCATGAGATGATTGGCGGCTAATTCGGCAATCCGCCGGTTGTTGGTGCTGACCGTGGAAATCTGGAGATCCCAGGGACAGTCCTCCCGAATCCCCCCCACCCCCACGGCGGGAATTCCCAATCCCACAAGCCGTTTCGGAATGCGGGGGTCGTCGAGATCCGCGATGACTCCGTCGAAATGCCCGTGACGAAAGTCGGGAATCTTGGCTTGTGGGTCGTCTTCCACGAAGACACTCCACTTGCCGGACTCGCGCACGAAACGGGTCACCCCCTCGATCACCTTGCGATCGAATCGCTTGTTCAGGCTCATAACCAGGGCAACGTGTTTCATGGAAGGACGGCCTTGTCTGCGAGTATCGACAGGAATTGCCGATCTTATCGCGGAGTTTCACGGAGCACAAATGGCAGAACAGGCACTCTTTGGGGTGTGCAACGCCCACCCTTTCGAGGTAGTCTCAGTTTTTCGATAGGAATTCGTGACAGACCTCTCCGTTAAGTCAGTAGGGGAAGGAAGTGCCAAAGTCCTCGGTGGTAGACCGCCGCTCAGTCGCACTGGGCGGCGAGTCTTATTTCTTGGGCCGATGTTCCCGCAACGCCCGACGAAGATCATGTCCAGACCGAGGCCAGTCCCTTTTTGACGCTCTGAAAAGACTGTGCGTTTGTTTCCCAGACTGGCTCGCGAGACCCAGGAGAACCTTGCTGTACCGTGGTTGCCACGGAGCAAGGCCCGGACGATCCACGTGCACGGCTTCTCAGGAATCAGGCCACACACTACGCTAACGGCGTGAACGAGGGCAACCCATACCGGTCACCTGAAGTTGCAAGTCGTCCGCGTTCCGGAGAAGCACGACCGCCAGCAACCCTCTTGGGATTGGCAAGCCTTCTCTGCGCCTTCATTTTCCCCGTGGCCGTTTGGGGGCAGATTATGGCAATGGTGTTCAAGCTAGACCTGCCGCCGGTTGTTCTGTGGATGGTTCTGCCGACATCGTCGATCGCCGCCCTCGTACTTGGCCTCTTGTCCCTTAGGAAAACCGCCTCCTGGACCGGGCTGACCGGCGCGACTCTTGGCACTGTGTGGATCGTCGCACTACTGGCGTTCATTTGGTAGCAACGCTTCTGCCCCCCCAAGGCGGCGTTCCGCGATACAGGAGAAACAACGTCAGGCACTGCAAGCAATGACTTGACGACCTGGCGCCACTCCCTATTATTCTTGCGCAAACTCATGTTAAAAAGTCGGCAATCTGAGTAAAGAAAGAGCCGGTCAATGCCGTGGGCTGTGTGGGCAGGCTGGGCGATCACCGCGGCTTGTGTCGCCGTTGCGCTGCTGCAAGTGCTGATTTCTGTGATGTTGGAATCGCCCGAACGTAGAAGGCAGAGAGGATTGCGAGACCTGGCCTATTACGTTTCAGAGGCACAGTCTGTGCCAAGGCAACCCAAAGCCAAGGCCCGTCCGCGAGGTGGGGTCCGAGCCTATTCACAGCCCTGTCTGCACAAACGGGCAACATGAGGAAGAGCGTGGAACAGCAGGAAGTCGCGGCTTCGCCTCTTCACTTGGCAGCCAAGAAACGACACAACCCCAAGCAGTCGCTGGGGTTGGGTGGGAAAAAAGAGGCGCCGCCCGGATTCGAACCGGGGATGGCGGATTTGCAATCCGCTGCCTTAGCCGCTTGGCTACGGCGCCTTGATAGGTGGCTAGATCGGCCACTGAGCTTGTCGTGGATGAGGAGAATTGTAGCAAATTTCCGGATTGCTCGGAAGTGCCCGCCCTGGAAGTTCAAGGAAATGGGGATCACCGCGGGGCTATGGGGAGCGGGGAGGACCGGCCAAAAGGTCCCGGCCGACCCAATCAGACTGGCAGGGACCGTGGATCTGCGGCCAGAAGACAAAGCCCGGCGATGGGGTTTCACTGCTTTCGGCTTCGCAGTGGGCGTTGTTGACCGTGTCCGATTTGTCGGGCTACCGGCCAGAAGGAATCAGCAGCGAGGAAAGGACCTGCCCGTAGAGTCGGTGGCCGAAGTCGTTGGGATGATTGACGCCATTTCCGGTCAGGTCGCAGTCCTTCTTTTCTTGGAGAACGGCATCCCATAGGGAGGTCATATCGGCAAGGACGATTCCCGGTCCGCAGAGTTCGGCGAGGGTGTCTCGGTATTGGGAAAACAGTTCGTGATGCAGGGTCGTCCAATCCTTGTTGCCAAGCATGGTGGCGATGAGGATGAACTCCGCGTTCGGACACGCTTTGTGGACGGCCTCGACCATGGCCCGCGTGTTGGCCTGGTACTCCTTGGCCGGGCGATGGGCTGAGTCGTTCATGCCGAAAGCCAGGATGACCAGGTCGGGATTGGTGGCGATGACCTTTTCGATATTCGCAAGGCCCCAGCCCGTGTCGGTGCCGCCGACGGCGAAGTTTTTCAAAGTCACCTCGCCCCCGTAGGTCTCACGAAGGTTCTGGGCCAGCAGATCTTGATAGGGGGGTAGGAAGGGAGCCACCTTGGCCCAGCCGGAAGCGTTGCAGCCCGTGGAGATGCTGTCGCCGAGCAGGGCGATGGTCAGCGGTTGTTTTTCCTGGAGTTTCTTGACGGTGTTGGGCAGCCGGTCTCCTGCGTAGGTGGTCCTCGGGCCGGTCCAGTCGCCGGGGTTGAACTGGTAGGTCACCTCGGTCTGCATGTCGTGGTATTCGTGAGTCGCTCCGAAGAGGATCTCGCCCTTTCCGTCGCGGTGGGTGAGCCGGTGACGCTGCGAGCCGGGCTCGCGGCGAAGATCCTCGGGCTGTTTGCAGACGATGCGTGAGCCCGGCGGCAAGGTGATCTGGCGAGTTCCCGGTTTCCAGACATAATCGCTGCCCTCCGTGTAGGTCACGTCGCCCGAGGAACTCGTCACAGAGAGGATTCTAGTTGGGACAAGGAGCAAAGAGGCGCACGGGGGAGCATCGGGCGTCTCTTGTACAAACAGGACGCTTTCTCCATACATGGTCCCCGAGAGCCAGAAGGGGCGAAGCTGCTCGGACTGGAAGGCCCACGGAGCGGAAGGCTCGGCTGAGACGGCGGGGCTTGCCAGAAGGACAACAAGGAGAAGGCAGCAGTTCCTGAACATGGTTGGATTCCTGATTGCAGTTTTGAAGTCGTGTAGCAGGAAAGGTCAACGCCAGCCGGGATTGACTTCCGACTTCTGGCCCGGGGGTAAGGGGGCGGAGATCTTGCCATAGAGTTCCGGCCGTCGGGCTCGAAGATAGCGCCGGCCACCGGACTGGTCGATCTTCTCCGGGGTGCAGAGGGCGACGACCACTTCGTCGCCGAGCTCGCGACATTCCGTGAGGATCTCTCCAAACGGGTCGAGGATCATGGAGCCGCCCGACTTGATCGTGTCGTGGTCGACCCCGACCGGGTTGGTAAACACGTAGTAGAGGCCGTTCTCGTACGCCCGGGCAGGAAGCCAACGCATGAGCCAGGCTCGGCCTTTGGGACCGTCGAACTCCATGCGCAGCGAGACGGGATCGCGGTGCCGATTCTCCCAGAGCTTGCGGTCGATCTTTCCACGGCCGGGCATGGGGCTGGGCAGGCCGCAGGTGACGTGGGGGGCGAAGATCAGTTCCGCGCCCTCGAGGGCGGCGATCCGGGGATTCTCGACAAGGTTGTTGTCGTAGCAGATGAGAATGGCGCAGCGAATCCCGCAGAGTTCAAAAACTTCGATCTGGTCGCCCCAACTCAGATGGGGACTGACAAAGGCGTGGAGCTTGCGAAAGCTGGTCACAAAGCCTCGCTCGGGATCGACGACGACGTAGGTGTTGTAGAGTTTCCCGTCGCACTCCTCCACAAGACCGGCCAGGAGCGCCGCCCCGACATCGCGAGAAAGTCGCTCGAGCCGTTGGGTGCTCGGGCCGCCAGGGACCGGTTCGGCCAGGTGCTCGATCTCCTCACGGGAGAGATCCTGGAGGAAGGTGTAGCCGGGAACACAGCACTCGTGGAAGCTGACGATCTCCGCCCCTTGAGCGACCGCCTGCCGGGCGAGTGCCTCGATACGTCCGAAGTTGTAGTCCTTGTCGGCGTCGCGCGCCTCAAACTGGGCGGCAGCGATTAGGATGTCTCGCATGGGAGTGGTCCAGGAAGGTGAGAGCAACGCCGCCGGGTCTTGCCCGGCGCGGTGGAAATCAAGGATAATGCAACGGGGCGTCAAATCCAAGGAGATGAGAATAATGAGAAATTCGCTCGTGTCAGCATTCACTTTGGCCATTCTGGTCGCCGCCGTGGCGGCGTCTCCCTCACTCCAGGCGGCCCCGTCCGACAGACATGTGCTGATCGTGGTGGGGCCCTCGACTCATCCGCCGGGAACCCACGAGGTGGCGGCAGGGGCTCGCGTCATGGAGCACTGCCTGAACCAGGTCGAGGGAGTCGCGGCCGAGGTCGTCCAGGGCTGGCCGACGGACAAGAAGCTCATCTCCCAGGCCGCGACGATTGTGTTCATCGGCGACTGTTTTCCGCCCGAGATGCTTCCCGAGAGCGACAAGATTATGGCCGAACTTGGCGCCGCGATGGACCGGGGCTGCGGCATCGCGTGCGTTCATTACGCGACGGGCTTGCGGAAGCAGCACGTGGCGAAAGACGGCGAGCACCCGCTCCTGCATTGGATGGGCGGCTATTTCGCCACTGGCTGCGACCACCACCGATCGGTTGCCCGGCTCGTTCCGGCGACGCTGACCCCGGAGAAGGTTGACCATCCCGTGCTGCGAGGCTGGAAGGAATTTCACTTTGATGACGAGCCCTATTGGAACAACTACTTCGGCAAGGACGGCCCGGCCGACAATGTGACCTCGCTGGTCACCGCCATGGTGCCTCCCGACGCTCCCAAGAAGGAAACGGTCGTGTGGGCCGTCGAGCGAGCCGACGGCGGACGGGGCGTCGGGCTGGTCATCCCCCACTACTTCCGCAACTGGAAGATCGACGACATGCGGACCCTCGTCCTCAACGCGATCTGCTGGTCCGCCAAGTGCGAGATTCCCGCCGAGGGCATCCAGACCGAGCTAACCGACCTGACCGCGTTCAAGCCGGAGTCGGTGGAGCCGAAGAAGCGGTGAGCTATGAGCGGTGAGCGGTGAGCGGTGAGGGGGTAGCCCCGATGATTTTCCGCAGCCGGTTTTCCACGGGAAGCGATTGTGTCGGAAAATCGTCGGGGGGGCGCAGCCACAGGAGGGCGTGCATGCCTACCCGTATCGCTGTCAGAGTCCCCGCCGCACGAACGGCAGTTGTTTCCTCACCCTTCGGGCAGCGATTCACCTTGCCGCGACCACGAACACAACCGCGGCAATCAGGATGACGGTGACGATGGCAAGTAGGGTTAACTGGTTTCGCTTAAAGGCTCTCTCATCAGCCTGCTTCGCCTCCATCCAAATGGTCTGATTCTGCGGAGGGATAATGCCGCTCCACGGGGTGAGTTCCCGGTTCCGGCAGTTCGGGCAGGCACGGTAGGTGCGATTGCCGAGGTAGATGAAGAGCCCGCCGAAAGCAATCACGAAGAAGGGAAACCCAAGGGGGCCCATACAGCAGGAAATGAGCAGAATAACGAGCAGACTGACGGGGAAGGTCCACCATCGATACCCGTGGTGAGCCATGAGGACTTCACCCATATAGCTACAGGCAGGGCAATAGATTGCCCCTTGATGCAGGTGCGCCGTCGAGACGTAGCCGGGCAAATCCGGGACCGTTACAACCTTGCCGCACCGGGCACACGGGCCTGACTGGCCGCTATATTGGTCGGCAACCTGCGTTTGCAGGCCGCAGTGGGGACATTGGAAGTCAATTGGCATGGTGTCGCTCTCATACGTCTTGACGGCATATATGCGTAGACAACGTATCAGACGCTCCTCCGGCAAACAAGCCTGTGCCGGTTCAGAAACATACGGCTCTGACTCGGAGGACCTAGAGGTTGCGGAAGACGTCCAGGACGGGTCGCTCTTGCCTCCGAGAGTCCAGCGGCCTTGAAAAGCACGTTTCCCGGATTTCTTCTGCCGCGGGTGGTCGCACCAAGGCGGATCTTGTACGATACGGGCGTTCGGCCCTTTGCTCGTCGCAGGCACAGCCATGCTCTTCGGCTTATTCCGTCAGTCTCCCAAGTTCTTCCGGTTGCTGTGGCCGTGGTCTGCTGTTGGGCTGGCCAGGAAAGCGGCGAGGCTCCGGACGCAAGGCAAGTTATACGAAGCAGTGGCCCTGCTGGATCAGGCGATCCGTTGCAATCCCCAGTCGGCTGCGACCTACGCGAATCGCTGTGCCTGTTATTGCGATCTGGAGGAGTACGCCAAAGCGTTCGAAGATGCCAGCCAGGCAATCGCCCTGGCCCCGGGACAGGTGTCCCCATTGCAATGGCGGGCTCGCGCCGCTCGCTATCTCGGTCGTTACGAGTCGGCGCTCGCCGACTTGGGCAAGGCCCTGCAAGTTGAGCCGGAGAATCCTTGGCTCTACTACGATCGGTCCGGAGTGCTGTTCGGGATGGAGGATTACAGGGCAGCGATTGCCGATGTCGAACGGCTTCTGGAGTTACGTCCCGAAGAGGCTGGCGCGTATTACGGTCGTGCCCGTTGCCGATACTGCCTCGACGAAGTGGACTTGGCCCTTGCGGACATCGACGAGGCCATCCGGCTTGACGGGAAAGATGTGGACTCTATGTACTTCCGCGCGCGTGTCCTGTACGGGATGGGGCGGATCGACGAAGCCTCTGCGCAGTTCGATGCAGGCGTGGCCGAAGATCCCACCCTCGCACTTGTTGGGTTGGGAGGGTTGATTGCCCTGAAACAAGGCAGCTATCGAGAGGCTATTAAGCACTTCGACGCCATGGTGGAAGCGGACCCGACCCAGGCACGCACGTACTATGAGCGTGGCCGGGCCTGGTGCGAATTGGACGAATACGAGAAGGCTTTGCACGACCTTGACGAGGCCGTCGCCCTTGACCCGGAAGACTGGAGCTATCTGTTTCTTCGCACGGATGTTCTCATCATACTGGACCGCATCGAGGAGGCGTCTTGTGCCTATGAGGCTGCCATGACTCAGACAGGTGAGGCCAAGGACGAAGCCTGGGATTGCAAGCGAAACTGGCTGGGCGGCGTGCTTGCCCTGAAACAGGGCGACTGCTGGGAGGCCATCGCGCGGTTCAACGCTGCGTTGGAGGCCGATCCAGCCAATTCACGGGTGTACAACGATCGTGCCGAGGCCTGGTATGCGTTGCGGGAATACGGTCGCGCTTTGCAGGATTTCGACGAGGCCGTCACCCGCTCGCCTGACCATGCGGTCTACTACATCAATCGGGCAAATGCGTTGATGGGGCTGCGGCGCTATGAGGAGGCCAACCGGGATCTGGTCGAGGCGAGGCGGCGAAATACCGATAGTGCCCACTGCTACCGGTATCTCGCCTATTTCAGGGCGACCTGTCCGAAACCTGAGTTTCGCAACGGCAAGCAGGCCGTGGCCATGGCGGAGAAGGCAATCGAACTTGCCGGCGGCCAGCCAGACAGACATCTCTGCGCGACCCTTGCCGCCGCCTACGCCGAACAGGGCGACTTCGACGAGGCGATACGCTGGCAGACGGAAGTCCTGGCGACCGCGCCGGAGGAAGAGAGGCCCTGGAACGAGACGCTTCTCGAAAACTACCGAGCCGGGATCCCCCGTCGGATGCCGGAAGAAAAGGGACGCTGGGATCTGGGATACGAAGGCGACCCTTCCGATTGAGCGGCGCCGTGATATGCGAGCCATCCGTGGTTCCTCTTCTTCGCCGGCCCTCTTGCTCCAGTGGTCCCATAAAAGCGGGGAGGGCAGTCCTTGTAGGGTTTCGCGGGCCTCGCTCTAATGAATTAATTCGACGCCGGCTAGCGAGCAAGTCCCCAAGAAGAGGCAGGTCGATGACCCGTTTCGAACACGTTTATGTCCTGAACGTCATGTCGGACGACCATCCCGGTATTGTGGCCGCGGTGAGCAACGCGGTGGAAGACCTGGGCGGGAATATCGACTCCTGCAGCCAGACCGTGCTCGGAGGCTACTTCACGCTGATCATGATCGCAAGCCTTCCCGAACCGATCGAGGCAGACGCCCTGGCCGACCGCATCCGAAGCGCCGAGTCGCTCGGCGGCGAGTACCAGGTGGTGGCTCGCAAGGGGCTCGTGGGCGAGAAACAATCGCTGACCGGGCCCACGGAGCGGTTCGTCATCACGGCCTTCGGCAAGGATCAGCCGGGCATCGTTCGCCGATTCAGCCAGTATCTGGCAGGCAAGGACATCAACATCGTCGATCTCTACGGCGATCGCAAGCAGGGCGAATTCGTCCTCATCGGCCAGCTCGAACTTTCGAAACAATGGGATGTGCGCATGCTCCAGGCCGACCTGGAACAGATGGGGCAGGAACTCGGGTTCACCGTGAAACTGCAACACGAGAACATCTTTGTCGCCACGAATCAATTGCGTCTTACCGGCCAGGGCTAACGAGACATGCTACGTACCGACGAAATCCTCTCGACGATCGAAATGCTGCACGCCGAACACCTCGACGTGCGTGCCGTGACTTTGGCCCTGAACGTGGACGACTGCGCCGCCCCGAACGTGGATCATCTGTGCCGCAAGCTCTACGGCAAGATCACGTCGCGGGCGAACCGGCTCGTGGAGATCTGCGATCGCGTGGGCGTAAAATACGGCATCCCGGTGATCAACAAGCGGATCGCCCTCTCGCCGGTGTCCACCATTCTGGCGGGCCACGGCCAAGCGGGGGCCCTGCAGGTGGCCAAAACGCTCGACAAGGCTGCTGCCGAGTGCCGGGTGGACTTCGTGGGCGGGTTCTCCGCCCTGGTTCACAAAGGCATCAGCCAGGGCGACGACGTGCTGATGAACTCCCTGCCGGAAGTGCTCTCCAAAACGAAGCAGGTGTGCGCCTCGCTCAACGTGGCGTCGCGCAAGGCCGGCATCAATATGGACGCGATCGGACGCGTGGGCCATCTGCTCCGCAGCATTGCCGAAGCCACGGCCGACAACCAAGGCTTCGGCTGCGCCAAACTCGTCGTTTTCGCCAACATTCCGGAAGACAGCCCCTTCATGGCCGGGGCCTACATGGGCGCCGGCGAGCCGGAAGCGACCATCAATATCGGCGTCTCGGGGCCCGGCGTCGTGTGCAGCGCCTTGAAACGCCGTCTCGGCCTCGACTCGAACCTCACCCTCGGCGACCTGGCCGAAGAGATCAAGATCACCAGCTTCCGCGTAACCCGGGTCGGCGAGTTGATCGGCCGCGAGGTGGCCGCGGAGCTTGGCGTCGCTTTCGGCATCGTCGACCTCTCCCTTGCTCCCACGCCGGAAGTGGGCGACAGCATCGGCGAGATCATCGAGACCCTGGGGCTCGATTGCGTGGGCGCCCCCGGCTCCACCGCCGCGGTTGCCCTGCTCAACGATGCCGTCAAAAAGGGCGGCCTCTTCGCGTCCAGTTCGGTGGGAGGCCTCAGCGGGGCCTTCATCCCCGTCAGTGAAGACGCCACCCTCGCCCGGGCCGTCGGCAAGGGACAACTCGTGCTCGAAAAGCTCGAAGCCATGACCAGCGTTTGCTCCGTGGGGCTCGACATGGTCGCCGTTCCCGGCGACACGCCGCCCGAGACCCTGGCGGCCATCATCGCCGACGAGATGGCCATCGGCGTGATCAACAACAAGACCACGGCCGTGCGGATCATCCCCGTGCCCGGCGCCAAGGCCGGCGACAACGTCGACTTCGGCGGGCTCTTCGGCTCCACTCCCGTTCTCGAAATCCGCAACGCCGGCGCCAGCAACCGTTTCGTCCACCACGGCGGCCGCATCCCCGCTCCGCTCCAGTCGCTGGGGAACTGATCTCGCCAACGGTTGATTAAGAAAGACGGAACACTGATCCACGTCGGGTGGCCGCGATGATTTTCCGTCCCACGCTTTCCATACGCACCGATGAAACCGGAAAATCGTCGGGATTGCGTTAGCAACAAGCGGAAAACGTTGAACGCTTCCTTCTTTCGCAACGCATCATCATCAAACGCCCCCGCACAACCTCCAATTAGCGTTGATTAGTGAAGATTAGTGTTCCGTCACCTCCTCCCGAAACCAGGCGGTGCTATCGATCCGTTTCAGTTCTCCTTCAAGATCCCGCCCTTCATAGAACGAAAGCCACCCGAGCAGACGCTGGGTCTGGCCGGGCTGGCAGTCGGGGAACTGGGGATCGGAATGGAGGCAGGGGCATGCCTGGTTGCCCCAGCAGCGATTGCAGGGCTTCCAGGCCGTGATCACCCACCGTGTTCCGTCGGCATTGCGGCACGCCGCGTAGGGCGGTCGGAAGACCTTGTTTTCGTTGGTCAGTTGATTGAAACCCTTGGCGTTCTTCGGCATGACACAGTTCTGGACTCGCAACCCGGTGAGCTTCTTGTCCGAACCGTTCACGATCCACATCTCCATTCGCACGGAGTCCGCCGTCGGCCGGATTCGGACGCCGAATCGAACATTGTTGGGCAAACGCCGTTCGATGCTCAACATGCCCTGCTCGCCTTGCTCCCATTCCAATTTCGGAAGCACGATTTCCTTATCGTCGTACAGGGTGGGGTGGGCCAGGTGGGTGTGAGCCAGGTAGAGCAGCCGCGCACCGGAGTCCGTATCGACCCAGATGGCTTCCGGAATGTCGAGAACGAAGTAGTCGTTCGGATCCCAGGGCGCGAACACGCTGAACTTCGTTTCCCGCTGGGGCCGCATTTCTCCGTCAACGAAGCCGATCCGCGGATGGCGTCCTCCCGGATAGGGTAGAACGGTGAGCGGATCGCCCGGTTTTCGCTTGGGTCGAAGGTTGGGCGTCAATTCCAATCGCCTGACGGCGTCCAGGATCTCCGATTCCGAGAGCCCCGTCGCGGCCACCATCTCCGCGGGGGTGAACCGGTGGTACACGACCATATTGGTCAGCCAACGCCGCAGGTCCGCTTCATCTTTCGGCTCCCGGAAGTTCGACAGAGACACTCCCTTCTTGAAGGCCTGTTGTCGATCTTTGATGACCAGTTCCGGGTCGAGCGGCGCGCTGTTCGGGTGGACGTACTTGGCCAGGTCGCGCAGGGCGATGACCGTGTAGTCATGGTCGGCCAGGTAGTCCATGTATTGCTTGAACTTCTCCGGCGGCGTGTGGACCCAGGGATGCTCCGTGTCGGGCACACCATGGAATTGCAGCACAGCGATCCGGCCGCCGTTGCCTCGTTCGACGGCGCGGCGGAAGTCCTCCAGTTCCCACGCCGGGCGAGCGTCGCCGGCCGTCGGAATCAACAGAGGATGATCCAGTCCGGGCTGATATCCGATTCCGCTTCCCGCCTCGTAAGGCAACTCAGGCTCCGTGCCGCGCCGGGCGAACTGAATGCCCGCCTTCGCCAGGATGGGCAGGGCCCCCACGTCGAAGCTGTTTCCGGGGTAGGCGAACGACACCGGCCGCGGGATGCCGTGCTCGGCGCAACGCTTGTTGATGAACTCCAACTGTTCTGCCAATCGCGGCAGCGACTTGACCGTCACTCCCATGTGGTCACGCGTGTGATTGCCGATCTCGAAGCCGTCGCGGTGAAGCTGGGCGATCTCGTCCCACGTCATGTAGGCCTGCTTGTTGCTCGCGAAATCAAATCCTTCCGTAATGAAGAACGTGGCGCCGAAACCATGTTCCTTGAGAATCGGTCGGACGACCGTGAAATGCGACTTCACCGAATCGTCGAAGGTCAGCACCACCAGTCGATTGGGAATCGGCAGGAGTTCTTCGGCCGCAAGGTGGGGGGAGGTGAACAGCAGAACCGAAATCAACAGAAATGTGTTCTTCATCTTTCTGCCTCCATTTCGACACGACGAGCGAATCAGATCGACAGCCATGCCGAAGCATCGCGGCACGGGATCCAGTTTCTTTCCGACGCCAGTTGCACCGCGTGCTCCCTCACTGCAAGATGATAACAGCCGCTTTTGGCCCTGTCATCCTATCCGGAACCACGGCCACCTGCCGAGTGGGCAGAGGATTTCAAGAACTTCCAAGACCGTCCAGACAACGACACGTAAGCAACGGCTCAATCATCGGCCTGCTACTGTATCTCACCGCTCATTCAGACGGTGCGTTCCGTGAACACTAATTCTCCAGCAGGACCCGTTTGTAGATCTTGTAGTAGGCGGTGTCGTGGTAGGCGACCTCCGTGACGGGGCTGTGATCGAAGCTATAGATCTGAGCGCCCGCGAGCGTCAACAGAATTGGGGAGTGCGTCGCGATGATGAACTGGGCATGGCCGGCTTCCGCATTCTCACGGAGAATGTCGAGCAGCTCGAGCTGGCTGGTGGGGGAGAGGGCTGTTTCCGGCTCGTCGAGAAAGTAGAGGCCCCTGATCTTATAGCGGGAACGAAAGTAGGACATCATCGACTGGCCGTGCGATTGGGCCACCAGCGACTTCCCGCCAAAGTGCTTCAATTGCGCCGGATCGTCGGCCGCCCAACTGTCGACGACGTCCCTGAAGTCGTTGAAGATCTCCGAACCGAAATAAGACCCCGGCGTCCAACCATTGGCCCACTCCACGCGGATATGCTTGTACAACAGCTTCTCGTAGGGATTGCCCCGGTAGCTCGTTTCCTCCTTCCGCCAGATGTGAATGTCGCTCGCACGGGCCAATGCTTCCAGAAGCGTCGACTTCCCCGTACCGTTCTCTCCCACGAAAAACGTCACGGGGCATTGGAATCGTATTTGCTCGGTTTGATGGAAGATGGGCAGAGAGAAGGGGTAATGATCTGACACGGGGTAGCTGTCAGGGTGCAAGGTGACGCTGGCGATGTGATTGCTCATTTTGCGTGCGAAATCCCGTAGAGCAGGCTGCGACGATGGCGGTGTTTTCCCTGGAGACGCCGAGCCGTCTATTATACACCATGGCGGGCGGGCGTGCCGACTGCGTTACGGTGACTGCGCCGCATTGAGCAGACGCCGAAAGACGTCCGGTCCCAGTTCGCTCAGCGTGTCGACGACCAGATCGGCCAGGGAGAGTTCATCCCGCGTGTGGCCGGTGCTTGCCAGTCCCACGCAGGCCATGCCGGCAGCCCTGGCGGCCTTCAGCCCCGGCCGGGAGTCTTCCACGACGATGCAACGCTGCGCCGGAAGGCCCAGCCGCTCGGCCGCAATTAGGAAGACCTGCGGATCGGGTTTTCCGCGAGTGACGTCATTCCCGGTGACCACGGCGCCAAATCGTGCCGCCCCTCCCAATTTCTCAACCACGAGATCCACGTTGTCCGTGGGGCCCGAGGACCCGACGGCAACGGAAATATCTGCCGCCGCCAAGTGGTCGAGCAAATCGACAGCCCCGGGCATGGTTGGAAACCGGTCGGTGATGATCTTTCGAAAGGCCACCTCTTTGCGGTGATCGAAGTCGCGAACGGCGTCCGGGTCGTCGCCCTTGTCCGGCCAGACGACGGTGATCGTCTCCCGGCTCGTTCGCCCGAAGGTCCGACCGAACTGCTCCCGCGTCATGTCGGTCCCCTCTTCCCGGGCCACCACCTGCCAACTCTCCAGGTGCGCCTCGTAGCTGTCGATCAGCACGCCGTCCATATCGAAGATCACCGCAATCTCAGCACTCGCCATTCGCCTCGGCCCTGAATTCTTATGCATGGTTCCGTTTGACCGCGTCCTTCTGCAGAGAAACGCCACTTCCAGTTTCGCAGCCGAACCGGAAGTTGGCAACCGGGTGGGGGGGTGAATGAAGTTCCCTCCATCGCGACAATTCCACCCAAGAACGCAGCATCTGCGTGCCCGGCAGAACAGCCAGATTCGTTGGAGTCCAGCCTTTAGGCCGTCTTCTTCACGCGGAAGCACGCGCCAACTCCATAGCTTGACCGACGACGGCCTCGCGTTCGCAGGAGCGTCCCCCTTTCGGGACGGTGGGTTGTGTTTGTGGCGGGCCCTGCTATGATCGGAACGCAGCCAGATGCTATACCACTCAGCAATACGCCCCTAGTGGTTCCTTCTGAAGGAGGCGACGCCGTGACCAAGAAAGCTCGCAAGCCAAGGGGCGACAATCCCGCGCCGATCTACGAGCGGATTTGTGGTATTTTCGAATCCGCCCGGGCCGGCGTGGCGAGATCGGTGAACACGACGCAGGTTGTGGCCAATTGGTTGATCGGGCGGGAGATTGTGGAGGAAGAACAGCAGGGACTCAAGAAGGCCGGCTACGGACAGAAATTGATTGTCGACCTCTCAGAAAGGCTGCAAGCCGAATTCGGCAGGGGATTCAGCGCGACGAACCTCAAGCTCTTCCGGCAGTTCTTTGTTATCTATCCCGAGCTAATCGAGCCGGGAATTGGTCACACAGCGTGTGACCAATTGAAGATTGAATCGGAACGCTCCCACGCAACCGCGTCTGTTGGCCCTGCGGCTACTGGTCACACGGCGTGTGACCAAAGTTGGAAAACAGGTGCACCCCAATCTGTCGTGGTCGCTCTATCGGCAATTGCTGCGAGTGGAGACGGATCCGGCACGGAGTTTCTACGAACTGGAATCGATCAAAAACCACTGGGCGGCACGAGAACTGGAGCGTCAGATCAACAGCCTGCTGTACGAACGATTGGCCAAGAGCAGAGACAAGGAAGGGCTGTTGCGGTTGGCAACTCGGGGGCAGGAAATCGCGGCCCCACTCGACCTCTTCAAAGATCCTTTCGTCATGGAATTCCTGGGGCTGCCCGAATCGCCGCGTTTGGCCGAGTCGGCGTTGGAGACGGCCCTGATCGATAACCTGCAAGCCTTCCTGCTTGAACTGGGAAAGGGATTCGCCTTCGTCGCGAGGCAGGAACGGATCACGCTTGACGGCCACCATTTCTACATCGACCTGGTCTTCTACCACACGGTGCTGAAGTGCTTCGTGGTGATCGATTTGAAAATCGGCAAGTTGGACCATGCCGACCTGGGACAGCTCCAGCTCTATGTGAATTACTATGACCAACAGCGCTGCAGCGACGACAACAATCCCACGCTCGGGTTGATCCTCTGCACAGACAAGAACGAGGCGGTGGTGAAGTACACGTTAGGGCCGCAGCAATCGCGCAAGATCTTCGCCAGTCGTTACAAGCTCCATTTGCCCAGCGAAACGGAACTGCAGGAGGAAATCCGACGCGAGGTGCGTCATCTATCAGTCGGGAAATGCTCGAGCTGGCGCACCGCTGCCCGAAAAGCAAAGAGGGTGCAATGACTGGCTGCGGCGAGCCCCCGCCATCCATCGCGCCTAGATCGCGTTGCCGAGGTGAAAGACATGCGACCCGGCGCGTCTGGACGGCTTGGTTTCTCGTTTGGCGGCCTACTTGCTGCCATAGACATGACTGAATTCATGCACGAGGTCGCGAAGCTTGGCCGTGTTGGCCGTGTCCGTTGTTTGCTTGGATTTCATGGCGTAGACAAGCATCTCGTGCAGCAGCGTCAATTGCTTGACATACTTGTCCTTGGCGGCAGCGTCCGCGTCGGGCGGGAGCGGCTTGACACGCTGGGTCATGAAATACTGGGTGACGATTTTCTGAATCTCGTTCGCGTGGTCTTCCTTGTTGATGACCCAACGCGTGATCTGGTTCTGGTTCGGCTCGCTCTCGGCCGAGAGCGCCTCGATCTGCTTCATCGACTTCTCCACGGTGGCGATGTGCTCGTTGAGCAGCGTCAGACGCGTGTCGTCGCCATAGATGCCACACGGGATCTCGCAGTGTGCCGATGCCCGCAAGGCCCAAACTCCCAGCACGGCCAGGGCCATTGCCGGAACCATAATCTTCCACCGATTCGGTTGTCTCATCGAATTCTCCTAAGGATCTCTCTGGTCAAACAGCATTCAACGGCCGAGGGCTTCCCCATATCTCCAACTCAGTCTTCCCGAAGTCGTTCTCGGGAACCAAAGGAGAAGGACCTCTTCCGGCCGCTTTTCAAGCGAACTTGCCGGCGGCCACTCCGGATGGTCGGGCAGCCAAGCTCAAAACGGTCCGGTAGCTCGCGTCCACTTTCTGGCGGAATTCTAGGGCCCCGGCGACGACTTCAAGCCGCGTTTCGAGGCCTCGCGACGCTCAAATGCGGCCACAACACGGGCAACGGCATCCCGCATCGCACCGAGACGCCGGCAAGGCCAGACGAGCAAAGTCTTAGAAATACCGATATTTACGACAAGGAACGCTGTCAAAAAGGCAAGGTGGACCTACTGCCTCTCCTGGGGCCCCTCGCATGCTTTCAGAGCGAATCCCGACGGCAAGATTTGTCGCAAGCCGGTTTCGGACACTTCGGAGATCCTTGTAAGTTCTCGGGCACGCTCTTAGGCGAAATCAGAGACTTTCCTTTCGAGATCGAGCAGGCGGCGTTTGACCAGGATGCCCCCCGGCGCCGAGAAGCCGCCGAGGCGTCCGTCAGCGGCGACGACCCGGTGGCAGGGGATGATTAGCGGAACGCGATTCGAGGCCATGCACTGGCCCACGGCCCGGGCCGCCTTCGGCGAGCCGGCTTGCTTGGACAGGGCCCCGTAGGAGGAAGTCTCACCATAGGGAATAGCTCGGCAGGCCTTGACAACACGTCGCCCGAAGTGGGTCAGGTGAGAGGTATCCACTTCCACGTCCGTGAAGTCGTCCTCCCCCCCATTGGCATACTCTCGCAGGCGATCAACCAAGCCAGGATCGGGGCAGTCCTGGTTGGCGACCATCGCCCGTCCTTTTGCCACGGCAGCCACGGCCGCATCGCGCATAGCATGTCCAAAAGTGAGCTCGGCCACGGCTCGCCCGTTCCACACGACTGCAAACCATCCCAGAGCGGATTTAAAGGTAGTGGCACAAAGCGGATCCGTTTTCTGAGTCACGTCGGCACCTGCTATCAAGAGAGTTGTGTAGGAAGGGGACAGGTCCATGTTTTCGGACGACGCATGTTCGCCAAAGCGCCTGGCTGGCCGAAAAATGGACCAGTCCCCCGAGCCTCGCCATCCCCTGGGTCTGAAGGGGGGGCGGCTTTGACAGTCTCAAGGGTCAACTTCTATACTGAACTCGCTTTGCTTGCCGGAACACCTGCGGGGAAGTCGACTCCACTGGCAGGAGGGGGAAAGGCAGCACGATTCTCGTGTCGCCCCGTTGCTCTGCCATTTCGTGTGCCCCGCACCACTATCACTTCTCGGATATGGATTGGAATCAATCTGGATGACTCCCTACAGCTCGCTCTGCGACGACTTCTACGTCAATATGAACCTGAGCACGGAAATGGAACTTCCGACCAACCGGGAGACGATCCTTCATTTCTTTGAACGTATTCAGAAGCAGTATCCCACGATGCGGAATTTTTACAGCCGCGATCGAGGGGATTTCATTTTGGAGGAAGACAAGGACCAGGGCAACTATCGCTGGTGCACGATCGAATCGCGCCGTCTCTGCTCTGGCCAGGTCAACCCAGACTCGATTCAGGCCGTGCTCGAACAGCATCACCTCGTGCTGGACCTGGCCCCCTACGATCTTTCGGTAAGCACCCTGGACTGCGAGGCCCTCGATCTGCTCTTCGGCTTCGACTACACCTACCGCGGAAATCACAACCAGGTGGTTGCCGAGGCGCTCGGGGTGAACCCGGCCCTGGAGCAATTGCTGGACCTGCCCGGCGCCACCGTGATCAATCACGAACCGTCTCTGACGCTGGCGCTTGATGAGGACTGTCGCCTCCAGTGCCGTGTGAGCGTGGAGAACCGCACCAACGCCTACCAGATTCGCACGGGAGAGTTCCCCGAAGAACAGTTAAGCGTCTACGTGACCGCCCGGCAGTACGGCAGCCTCAAGGCGGCCACAACCTTCGGCGACACGCTCAAACAGCTCGAGGGCATCTGTCACGACATCCTCGAGAACTACGCGATCGAGCACGTCCTCCAGCCCCTTCAGCGAACGATCGCTCTGAAATAGCCGGCATCGACAAAGCCCGTCAGTCCCACCACCAGCGGTTCTCGTCCGCGCTGGGGTGACCTGCCGATCGTTGGGAGGCAAGCCGTCCTTCCCGATCCGGCGAGAGCGACCGGGTCCGCAGGACATATCCCGGATCGATGCGCACGCCGCCGCTGACCCCGACGATAAACTCACCGCGCCGCGTGGACCGGTGGTTGATCACCGATTCCACGTCCCGCGGCGTCGGTCCCAGCCGCACGGGGCAAGTGGCCGGATCGCGGAAATGGGCCATTTCCCACCCCGCTGCTTCGGCCAGATTCTCGCGTTTCAGCAGCCCGGCAACCAGTGCCAGATCGCACACATTTCGCAACTCGGCATAGACCGGATAACGGCGGCAGAGATCGTCGTAGTGCTTGGTGAAGGCCGCGGCGAACTCGCGGTTCAAGGCGTCGGACTGGCCCGTGTGAACTCGCCGACCGTCCGCTTCGAGCATTTCGTTCTCGCTGAGCACCTTGGCCCCGGGCCCCTTGATCGAAAAGGCGTCGCGTGCCTTCGAGGCCGTGACAGCCTCGTAGTTCAACGTGAACCACCAGCGAAGGACCGACATGGTGGCGCTGGCCGTCTCGTCGTCGCTTGCCAGGTCGAGGTAACTTTCCACGCCGGGCACTCCCGGTTCGAGCCCCATTCCGACCAGTTTCATGTGGTAATCGGCCTCGAGCATGATCGACGCCACGCGTGTCCGAGGATCAAGGCCGTAGACCTCCAGGTTCTGCTTCCCCAGTTTCTCGCGGAGTTGGACAATCCAGGCCTTTCGTGTGCCGCGCCGCAACGGTTTTGCCGCAGACTCTTCCGCAAAGGCTTTCACCCGGGCCAGGCCTTCCTGAGTGGGCACGATGAGGCAGCCGAAGCACAAGTCGCGACTTTCCGCCATCTGCCGGAAGACGACAACCAGATCGTCGAGTTGCACGATTGGCTCGCCGGTCTCGGCGCTCACAAACCGATTCTCTTCAGACAGGCGCCAGTCGCCAGCCGGACCGGCGATGACCAGGTCGCCCGTCTCGGGGTAGACGAAAACGTACTCGATTCGGCGCAGCCCGGCCAGGAGCCCCATGGCCACGGTCGGACCCTTTCCAGAAGCAGCTCGCTGCTGCAACTCCCGCTCCAGTCGAGGCAGGGAGATTTTCCGCAACGGCGACGGATTGCGAACATCATCCTCCGGGGCCCGTTGTGCAACGGCTCGCCGCAGCCGGGACAGTTCCTCGCTCGAAGCTTTGATTTGCAGCTTCTGGAGTGTTCCCTGAGGGCTGATCACGACCCCCGTGGCAAAGGGTTCGATCGAGCCGACCCCGCCCACGTCGTCCCAGCTTTCAGGTTCGATGGTGGAAGTGATCAGGTCGATGAGACTATCGAAATCGGCCTGTTGTCCCCCACCCAGGGCACCCGGCCCAAGCCCGGTTCCCAGGCCCGGAGTAATGACGCCGGGGTTGCCAATTATCGGCTGCTGGATTGCCTGGCCGGAAGCATAGGAGGGACGGAGGGTCATCGCAGCAACAACCCCCGAAAAGAGTAGAAGAAGAGACCAGATCGATCGCGAAGCGTACACCGCTCAATCCTCCGTAGAGTGTTACGAAGCAAGAAACGCGGTCGCCCCCCTGGCTACCACTATCGCAGAATCGTCCGTACAAGCAAGAGATTGGCGAGGAATCCCCTTTCAAAATGAAACAGGGCATCGCGTTGTAAAACCGGAGCAGCAAGGCGGCACGGGACCGAGACCTGTCCTCGCCGACCTTCTGGAGGCCCATTTTCGGATGCGAGCCAAGCATCCACAACTAAGGTCCAACGATCACCTTTCCTGCGAAGTTGGTCATGCGAACTTCGCAGTCCGGCAGAGCCGCTTGCAGTTTCTTCACTTCCGCGATCGTCACAGTCGTGTCGTAAAACTCAATTCGTTTGAGGTGTTCCGCGTGATACAGGATTTGCAGGTGCGGATCGCCCATCTTTTTCCCGGACAATTTCAGGGCGTCGACGCGTTTCAGTTCCAGCAACATGGCGATCTGTTCGGGTGTCGCATCGCATCGGACGTTGATCTCGCGCAGCAGCGGTTCGCCTTTCAACGCCTCAATGCCGTCTCGTGTGATTCCGATATCCGAGCGGTAGAACCAGACACTCGTTAACGAAGGCCCTCCATCCCAAGTTGGGCTTATGCCTAGACGCATCCACGGCGCCTTGAATGCGTTTTCCGCTCGGAGATCGTGAAGAGCCGATGTGGAAAGGCTGATGCCCACCAGAGCAAGGCACACACCGGCGAGGAACCACCGTTTCCGAGGTCGTTCCGGCGCCGGATGCCCAAGGAAGTGGTAGCCACACAATCGGTAAGCGTTGAACAGCCACATGGTCACGAGGACCAGGACAATTGGCAGTATGGCCGGGGCCAAGCCCGTGCCCCAACCAAGCAGTGTTCCGGCTGCAAGACCGGAAGCAGATAGCAGAACGGCGCCGAGCAACCAGATGGTGTATCGCTTGCGCCCATCCATGACCACCCCAATGGCCGGGATGACAAGCAGGCAGAATAGGAGTGTCGCAATCGACACGGCGAGGATTGCGCCGGCAACGCCTAACAGGCCGTCCAGTATCGTCAACGACACCAGGCCCTCACGAAGTTCTGTCGCAAGCCACGACCAAACGCCCAACGCAGCCGCGAAGTAGGCGGTTGCGAGCAATAGCTGCGAGAGGGTGAAGACCGAGGAACCCTCGCGAGGCGGGCCAATTCGCCAACCGCTCTTTCGGAGCAAGAGAAAGAGGAGGTAGGCCGTGCAAGAGACGGTCACACACACGAGTGCGGAACTTCCGTTCGATGGCTGCGAATTCAGACGCTCGCCGGCCGAAGTCGCGACGATGTGAACAAGGAGCAGCGCGGCGGGAGGCGAAACTCGGCTGACCCAGCGGCCGTCGCGCAAAGCCGCCCATGCGCCCAAGGCGATAAGTTGAGCGAAGAAGATGCCGGCCCACGCGAAGGCGACCCACATGGCGGCATGATCCGCGGCAGGCATCCCCCAAGGGCTCGCAGAAACGGTCATCGCCGAGCCGAGAATGACGATCACCAAGGTCATCCATGTGACGGGACGCGACATCCACTCGCGGAGCGTGCGCGTAGCGCTCATTGGCATTCCGTGTGTGAGGTGATTGTTAAAATAAGACCGTACCGGTCAGGTCGCCCTCGGAGGTGGAGATCATCCAGGAAAGAGCCTTCGGCACGACGAACGACTCTCTCACGAAGCCCCGGTTGGAAACTTGCCGCAATTCCCACTCCATGCGGTCCTTGTAGACGCGAAAGACGCGAAAGGCGTTGGGCCACTCGCAGAAGCCTGGATTCACGAGGTGGGCGATGCCGGCTTTGGGGTTGTGTTCATTCCAGTGGGTGTGCCCGGCTAGCATGGCCACCACGTTCGGGGCCTGCTCGACAAGCTGCAACGCCTCCGGTCCGCGGGACACGTCCGGCAGCTTGTAGCCACAGGACGACAGGTCGCCCCGGCAAACCATCGGGAAGTGCCCAACGATCACGGTGGGGGTCTGCCTGTCCCGGGCGAGTTCCTGCTTGAGCCATTCGAGCTCTTGGGGCCGGTAACCGATTCCGCCTGAGTTCGGGCGGTCGTAGTGGTCCACGAACCGGCCGTCCTTCGACTTCCAATAGGCGCCGTCCAGCACCAGGAACCGCAGGGGCTGCTTGTCGATCGCGTAGGTGGTGGAACCGCTGGGGAACAACTCGCGACACAACTGGAGGGCGTCGCCGCGCGACGACGCCAGATAGGAGTCATGGTTGCCGATGCAGCCGAAAACCTCGAGGCCGCTCTCGCGGCAGACTCGGCCCACGGCCTCGAATTGCGAGCGCGTGGCCGTGTTGGTCATGTCGCCTGCGATGACGGCGAAGTCGATCCCCTCGTCTTTCAACGCCGCAAGCGTCTCGCCCAACTCCTCTTGCGACGGGCCGTCGAGCTTCGTGTTCATCCAGACGGCGCGGCCCGAGGCGAGATGGGTGTCCGACAACAAAGCGAACTCGTAAACCGGTTTTTCAACCGAGCGAGGCAGGACGCGGAGGCGAAGTTCCTGAAAGGTGCCGGCCGAACGGAAGTGGGGGCCTGCCACGGTCAGGTAATGGCGTCCCGCAGGCAGCAGCCACGTGGCCAGTTCGACCTCTTCCGGCGGGACCGGCCCGGCGATCTCCGGAGCGGGACCGGTCTGCGGATTGCCCACACTTTCCCAAGCCTCGGCTCGCACCATCGGCGCAGCAACCACGGTGTCGTCGCTGAGCACGTAGGCTCGCAGGCCGGGACGCAAGTCGTCGCCTGGCAGCAGTCGCAACGTTCCGGTCACGTACAACGGCGCCGGCACATCGAGCGCAAACGTCAGCAGCCCGTCGGGCGGGACAATCACCTGGGGTTCCTTCGGGCGGGCGACGGCGTCTGATTGCAGGTCTGCGGCCAGCGCACCAACCTTCGCGTGAAGTACGATCTCCGTCCCGGCGGTCACTTTGACGGCCGACCGATCCGCCTCGCCGCGCAGGGCCTTCACCAGTTGCGGATATGCGCGGATTGGCGGATCGGGAAGTTCCGTCTTCCGCAAGGTGACGTCATCGAACCAGCTCTCGGCTCCACACGTCATGGCCAGCATGACGTTGGTGTCCGTTGCTTCCCAGTCTTCGCCCCGAAGCTGGCCCACCAGTTGCACCCACTGACCGGCCCGGCCCCCGGCGACGGACGCTTTCGTGTGCCTTCGGTGGCCGTCGCTGGCGGAAATGTAGAATCGCACCGACTCGGCAGCACCGGCGTACACCCACGTCGAGAACTCGTAGTCGGACTGAAGGTCAACGATGCCATCGAGGTGGAAGTAAGCGCCTCCCGATTCCGCGGTCGGCGTCACCCGCAAGGAACGCTTGCCGGAATGAGCCCGGCTCTCATCGGCCGAATACTGGGCATGGTGGGTGTGAAAATCCGGCAGGTTGCCTTCAAAGTCTTCGCGGAGAACAATCTCGTCCTGTCCCGGCGCCTGGGACCAGCACGTTCCGGGCGGCGTGAAAAGGAGGCAGGTGATTCCGAGGATCATTGGGAGGATATGAGTGCGCTGCATTCGTGTTCGAGCCTGTGGGGTAAGTAATGGGTCGGAGAGAACTGCCGCGTGTCGTCCCTTTTCGCTCCGAGGACTGCGGAATGATCACAAGTCCTTGCCGTAGACCTCAATTTCGACGACCCCGTTGTCACCCAAGGGAAAGCGTTCCTTGAGGTCCGTGAGTTTCACCCAGGAGCACACCTGCTTCGGAAACTCGAACTCTTGAGGCTGAGCCGTATTCTTCAGCAGGATGGGCAGTTTCTCGCCGTTTGAGAATTCCAGCGTGGCCCCGGACCAGGTCTTGTCTTGACCTTCATTCTGGTGCAGGACAAGAACGATGCGGTTTGTTTCGACGTCCCGTCCGAATTCGACGGTCAACCACAGATCCGTACGCCGGGCGGGCCGCCAGTAGCAGTCGGACGTGCGCCGGCCGTCGATCGCGCCAATGGGCGAGAACTCCGGGCGGTAACGGTAATGGGAGTTCGAGATCACCCGGGGATAGGAACGCAGGTAGTACGTGTAGGCGTCCTCGTTGAGGGCCAGGTTGCGCACCTCGTTGCCGACTACGTTCGAACCGCCGCGAGCATCTTTGCCTTCCGCAAGCCCGTAGATCGGGACCGTGTTCGGCAGATTGTCGTAATCGTCGGAAAACTGCTTCTGCACGGCGCGGCCGCCGAACGTGTATTTCGTGAAGTCGTTCAGCGGAGCATCGCCGCCGTGATCCACGTGCTGCAGGTACTTGTCGAGGTGTCCGATCTCGTTCTCGGCGGATTTGAGCCGTTTCGCTTCGAAGTACAGGTACATCTGACGCATCTTGTCGCGATAGACATACCACGGGGTCAGGCCTGAATGGGTCGCGTGATTCAGCTTGTCCCAGTAGTTGAGCTCCATCCACGATCCGGCGAAGGGGACATTCAGATCAATCCAGCACGACACGCGCTGCTTCTCTTCCGGCGTCAGTTGCACTCCGTAGTGGGAAGGTTCGAGATAGTCCATCAACGGGCTCGACGTGGAGCCATAGGCGTAGGGCGGCAGCATGCCGCAGGCGCTGGACACGTGCAGCCAGTTGATGATCCCGTCGCCCGCATATTCGTCGCCGCAATAGCCGGCCACGTCCGGTTTCGGCACGTTCTCCGGCTTGCCGCCGAAGTAGGCCAGGTAGATCTTGTCGCGGCGCACCTCGGCCTTGCTGCCGGCTCCGGCAACCGGGATTTTCGCGTTGTAACCGAAATCGGTCAGGTTGATATACGATTCGCTGAACGCCCGCCCCGGGTGGCCTTTTGTGCTTTCTCCGTAGATTCGGTGGGTCAGACGCCATTTGGCTCGGCCGTAGATTTCCGGATTCGTGATCGGGCGATAGTCGCCCAGCAGGCTGAGCGGGACGTCTTTCCGGTCGGGGGTCTTGCTGCCTGCATGGCACTGGATGCAATGGCGATCCCAGATCGGCTGGATTTCTCGGGTGTAGCTGAAGCCGCGAGGAACGTCCATGGCCTGGGGGGCGTTCGTTCCGAGATACTCCTTTGCTCGCTTTTCCGAGGCGGTGAGGAAACGCTCCATTTCCTGGACCGGTTCGTCGCCTTCGGCAAAGAACGGGGCGATCTTCTGGGCCGGCTTCTCCAGGGCCATCGTCACGGGCTGGTCGTCCAGGTAGGTGCTGTTCTTGTCTTCGTGACAGCCGATGCAGGCGTAGGACTCGCCCGGCAGAACCATGGTCCAACTGCGCATGTTCTGCACCATGCGGCCTTTGTCATCGAGCATTTGGAAGTAGACAGGTACCCGGGCAGGGCACTCGAAGCAGCAACTGCCGTCTTCTTCCACGTCGACCGTGCCTAGCACGTGCTTCACGTCGTAGCTGCCGTTGTTGATCGCGCAGGGCGACGTCTGGTGTCCGCCCCACGGATGCAAGCCCAGGGCCACCGTGCCCTTGGCCCGATAATCCAACCCCACGACGCGTATCTTCTTCACTGCCCCGAACTCCACACCTTTCAGGCCGGGGCCGTAGTAGATGTTTTGAACGTAGAACCGGCCGGTTGTCTTGTGCTCGTCCACCGCCGTGGCCTTTTGCAGAGGCGGGTGGGGGCGTGCAATCGGCACCTGCTGCCCCGCCGAGATCACCGGGTCGTAGATCAGCAGTTCCCGCTGCCCGTTGCTGTGCATCCAGTAGATGCCAAAGGCGGGACTGCCCGGTTTGCCATCCTTGATGCCCTTCAAGCCGCGAATGCGTCCGCCTTCGGGTGAGTAGCACACCAGGTAGTTGTTTTCGTCCAACGGATAGGGGTACTGGAACTGCTCGCCCTCGGTGTCGTGGACGATGTTGCCGCCCGTTCCCATGCTTTCCCGGTAGGGATAGTCTCTCTCCGGCGCGAGGAACTTCACCCCGATTCCGGCCTGGGTCCCTTCTTTCCGATCGATCATGATGAGTTTGCCGCGTTGATCGATATGGTGGGCGCCTGCGATGGCAATCACCTTCGTCGAGTTCGGCACACTTCGCGCATGGAGGACGGCGGCCGGGAATTGCGAGTTGTTTCCATAGAATTCCGCCTGATTCGTGCCGTCGGGATTCATGACGAACAGGCTGTGGAGGTAGCCGGCCGTCCGGTCGGAATACTCCCAGCGTGTGTAGATGATCCGCCCGTCGTGCATCACGTGGGGAAACACCGTGTGGCCGTGGTCGGAGGCCAGGCGGCGGATGTAGCGACCCTCGCTGTCGCACGTATAGAGGTTGCACACACTCGACCACCAGCATGGCGCCGAAATGACGCAACGCGTGGACGTGAAGACCAGGTCGCCGCTGGGCAGCCACGCCGGCTCCATGTCGGCCGTTCCGGCGCCGTAGGTGATCTGCCGGACGCTTCGATCGCCCAGGTCCATGCGATAGAGATGAAAATCGTCGTCCCCATTGTGGTCGGTGCGACGCATCGAAAACGCCACGGTCTTCCCGTCGAAAGACACGCACGGGTCCCGGACGACCCCTTCCGGGCAATCGAGGAGCACCTCGGTCGAAACCGTGCCGTCCTCGTGGATCGCCATGCGGCAGAGTTGCGAGTTCATCCGATAATCGCGGCCGCACTCGCGAAACACGGCGTCGGTGAGGTGGTCGGTCATGGCGAACATGGCCTGGCAATCCCCGAAGACGAAATGCTTCACATAGATGAACTCGCGAGGCTGTGAGTCGAACACCCGCAACCGCTCGCGGCGCCGCGCCTCGCACGCGTGGAAATACAACTCCTTCCATGCCGGATCGTTCCCCGGCCTCTTCGCTTCCACCAAAAGGGCAAGCGACTTTTCGAAATCGCCGGTCGCGGCGCCGCGGTTCTTCAACTCGTCGAGAACCTTGCGGACCATGGCCTGTTCGGTGGCGTTGCCGTCGGCTGCGACAAAGCACTCGGCAACTTTCCTGCCGTGATCCTGATAGAGCCAGTCTCGGTGCAAGCGAGCAAGGGGATACGCCGTGGTGTGGCGTTTCTGAATATCTGTCGGCGTATATTCCTGCGAGAAGGCAGAAGCAGACATCAAGATCAACACGATATACGATGGCAGGAGTCGGCGCATGAGAGATTCTCGCTCGTGGCGTTCGTTGTGGGGGGCTTTCCCCTCTCTGTAGAATAACAGCTCGACCGCGAAATCGACAGCGCCACCGCATCAAAATCAATGATGCTTGAGCACCAGCACCGGGCAATGGGCCAGGCGTACGATCCGGTCGGCAACGGAACCGAGCAAGAGCCGTTGGAGGGCGGACTTGCCTTTGGAGGGAACGACGACGAGCCCCGCATCGAGTTGCTCGGCGTAGTTGACGATCTCGTGGCCGGGATCTCCGATGCAGACGTGGGTGGCGAGCCCCTCGTATCCGCGTTTGGCCAGTTCCGCTTGGAGAGCCTTGGCCGCGTGCTCCTCCCGTCCTGTGTCGTCAATGGTGTGCCAGATCACGCCGGGCTCCGCCGGTTCCAGATCGGGCAGGACGTGGACGACTCGCAAGTGGCTCGGATCCGCCACCATTTCGACGGCCGTTTCGAGGGCGGCGAAAGACGCTTCGGAAAAGTCAATCGGGACGACGACGATTCGTCGGGGAAGCCAGTTCATGATTCGATTCCTTTCTCCATTTCGGCAGCCGTTTTGATTTCACCGCTCTTCAGCCGGCTCCAGTAGTCGTCCAGAGCTCGGCGGATCTTGCCGCTGAGCAAGGCCACCCCCAGGATGTTCGGAAACGCCATCGAGAGGATCATCAAGTCGGAGAAGTCGATGATGTTCTGAGCCTTGACGATCGATCCGAGGAACACGAACGCGAGGAACAAGATCTTGTAGACAATAGCCGTCTTGTGCCCGAACAGGTGGGACCAGCAGCGCTCGCCGTAATAGGACCACGAGATGAGGGTCGAGTAGGCGAAGAGGCAGACGGCGATGGTCAGGATCCAGGGGAACCACGAGATGGCCGTGCTGAAGGCAGCGGCCGTGAGCGGGGCCCCTTTTCCATCGGTGATGAATTCAGCGCACTCCGGGTGAAGTCCCTTGTCGTAGACGCCTGTGACGACGATCACGAGCCCCGTCATCGTGCAGACGACGACCGTGTCGATGAACGGTTCGAGGAGGGCCACGATACCCTCGCTCACGGGCTCGTCGGTCTTGGCGGCCGCATGGGCGATGGATGCGGAGCCCAATCCGGCCTCGTTCGAGAAGGCGGCTCGCCGAATTCCCATGATCATCACGCCGATAAAGCCCCCATACATGGCACTTGGACTCATGGCGCCGGAGAGGATCTTGCCGAAGGCGGGAACGATCTGGTGATAGTTGACGGCCAGAATGTACAGCGAGGCCAGCACGTAAAGCCCACACATAGTGGGAACGATCTTCTCGGCCGTGGAGGCGATGCGACGGATCCCCCCGATAATCACCACGCCCACAAGAACCACGAGGATCAGGCCATAGACCCAGGGATAGGTGTCAAGGAATTCGACCTGGGAACGGAGCATTTCCAGCGACTGGCCGACCTGGAACACGTTTCCACCGCCAAAGGAGCCGCCCATGCAAACGATGGCAAAGATCGTGGCCAGAACAACGCCGAGGGGTTTCAATCCGATCTCTGCCAGGCCATCTCGAAGGTAACGCATGGGACCGCCGGATACGGTTCCGTCGGGATCCACCTTACGATAGAGTTGGCCGAGAGTGCATTCCGAGAACTTGGTGCTCATGCCGAGCAGTCCCGCCACGATGAGCCAGAACACGGCCCCGGGACCGCCGAGACTGATGGCGATGGCAACGCCAGCGATATTCCCCAGACCAACGGTGGCCGACAGGGCCGACGCGAGTGCCTGGAAATGGGAAACCTCGCCTTCTTCTCCTGGCTTGTCGTAGTCGCCCTTTGTGACCCGGATGGCATGCCAGAAGCCCCGGACGTTGATGAAGCCCATGCGAAGGGTGAAAAAGATCGCTCCCAGGAACAGCCACAAAACGACGAGCGGAACCTGGGCGCCGGTGCATATTTCCTCGCCGCAGTCGGGGCAGGGAATGACGATCGGGGCTTTGGAGCTCGGATAGAGGTCCGCCACCTTGTGGGTATGCCCACAATCCGGATCAGGGCATGTTACCTCCTCCGGGGTACCCGCCGGAATCCAACGGTTGCTCCAGAAATCAAAAAACAGCACCTGATAGAGAGGGCCCACGATGTGGGCGCCAAAATAGCCATCCACCTGCTCCATCCAGTCGGGTTCGTCTGCCACCGCTGGGGCTGCCGCAGCCGGCAGGGGCAAGGAGCCTTCGGCCTCTGCCTCCACGGACGATGGCTGCTCCTCGTTTGCTTGCGAAGCAGAGTTGGGAGTGGCCTCCTGAGCGACGAGTACCCCCCCAAGGGCGATTGTCAGCGAAAGGAGCAGGGCAACGAGATACCAGGTGGTGAAGCGATTGTGCTTGGGCATGAGCTACCGGCCCGGTTCAATCCCGGGCTTTTCTGTTAGTTTCCAGCGAATGGTCCGGTCGCAGGCAAGTGCGTGTATAAACGGTAGGACATGATATGTCAACGACTTACGGCGAAGAACTGACCGCAGAAAGCTATTTTTGCAAGTTGTTCTTGACAAAAATGTGTTTAAGCATAGGATCCCTTGTCCTTTGAACTTATGCCTCTTGCCGCGAGTGAGCCCATGAGCACAACTGCACCGACTTGCGATGCCGATTTGCTGGACTTGCTCCGCTGCGACGGTCCCTTGGGGGTTGTTGAACTTGCCGAGGCTGTCGAGGTGACCCCAACCGCCATACGTCAGCGTCTGAGCCGGCTTCTGGCCCAGAACCTGATCGAGCGGGAGGTTGAGCGTTGTGGGCGCGGGCGGCCTCGTCACCGTTACCACTTGACCAGCAAGGGGTTACGGCTGACGGGATCCAATTTCACGGACCTTGCCCTGGCCTTGTGGACCCAGCTTGGCACGATTGAGAGCGACGAGGTTCGCTCGGAATTGGTCGGGCGCGTGGTGAAGGCGCTGGCCGAGGGGTATGCGAAGGAGATTCGCGGAGTGACGATCGACGAGCGGATGCGCTCGTTGGCGGGGCTCCTGAATCGCCGGCGTGTTCCCTTTTCGGTGGACGGTCCGCCGTTGGAGCCCGTGCTCACGGCCCATGCCTGTCCCTACCCGGACTTGGCGGAAGCCGATCCCAGCATTTGCGACCTTGAGAGGATGCTTTTTTCGGAATTGCTGGGCGAGGAAGTGCATTTGAGGCAGTGCAAGGAGGGAGGGCGGACACGATGCCAGTTCCAGCCGAACTGAGGGATTGCTATACTACTTCGTTTGGCAGTTTCTCGGTGTTTGGTCGCCTTTCCCCCCAATGTGACGGGCGACCTCTGGTGTGGAAGGGACGTTGCGACGCATGACCCAGCCTTGGATCGAAGGACGAATGGAAGAGGGCGTGATTACCACCACGCTCGAAGACGCGATCAATTGGGCCCGGTCTGGAAGTGTTTGGCCGATGACCTTCGGTTTGGCCTGCTGTGCCATCGAGATGATGGCCGTGGGGGCCGGTCGATACGATCTTGATCGTTTCGGCGCCGGAGCGTTTCGGGCGACACCGCGTCAATCGGACCTGATGATCGTGGCGGGAACGGTCACGTTCAAGATGGCCAGTCGAGTTCGCCGTCTTTACGAACTGATGCCGGATCCGAAGTACGTCATGGCCATGGGTGCTTGCACCATCGGTGGCGGGCCGTATTTCGAGCACGGCTATCACGTCGTCAAAGGCGTAGATCTCGTGGTCCCCGTGGACGTGTACGTTCCGGGCTGTCCTCCTCGGCCGGACGCCCTCCTGGAAGGGCTTATGCGGTTGCAGGACAAGATTAAGGGACAGCGTTTCGCCAAGCGTGCCGGCAACGGCCGGAGCGATTGGCTCAGTTGGCTCAAGACGTTCGGCCGCAAGGGCCCGAAGGTCGAGGACCGGCTGCCGTTGCCACATCACAGCGGTTTCGTCCGCGTGGACGAAGTGAAGCCGCTCATTGAACACCAGAAAGTCAAACCGGGCAAGAAATGACCGAGAAACTGAAAATCGCGGATCTGCATGTCAGCGTTGCCGACAAGCCGATCCTTCGCGGCGTCAATCTGGAGATCGGGCGCGGTGAAATCCACGCGCTGATGGGCCCGAACGGCTCCGGCAAAAGCACGCTCGGCTTCGCCGTCATGGGGCACCCGGGCTACGAAGTAACCCGGGGAAGTATCGAGCTCGACGGTGTGGATCTCTTGGAAAAAGAGCCTCACGAACGAGCCCGGGCCGGGTTGTTCCTGGCCTTCCAACGCCCCGTGTCGATCCCGGGAGTGAAGATGGCCGATTTTCTCCGCCACTCCGCCACGAACGTTCGACGTCCGGACCGCAAGGAAGGCGAGGAACTGATCCCCATGCGGCAGTTTCGCAAGGAACTCCGCGAGAAGATGGACCAGCTCCGTATGGATTCCGAATTCGCCCGGCGCTACGTCAACGACGGTTTCTCCGGCGGAGAAATGAAGCGAGCCGAAATTCTCCAACTGGCCATGCTGCGTCCCAAGTTCGCCATCCTCGACGAAACCGATAGCGGACTGGACGTTGACGCAGTTCGCTTGGCGAGCCAGAGCATCGCCGAGATCGGCGGACACGAAATGGGCATCCTCGTGATTACCCACCACGACAAGCTGCTTGAGCACAATCGTCCCGACTTCACCCACGTGATCCTCGGCGGACGCATCGTGGAAACCGGCGGCGAAGAACTTGCCCAGGAATTGCACAAGAGCGGCTACGACCGAATCCGCGCCTCCTATCCGGAAGCAGCCGCTCGCGAAGAAGAGATGACCCAGGTTGCCGTCGCCGGCTAGGTGTCATTGTAGCCATCACGCTCCGTCGTGATGGGCGCCAAAGCTCAGATAGAGCCAGTGGGCTCCGTCAGGTTTTGGGATTGGGAAACCGGATTGTTGGAGTCCGCGCTTTAGCGTGCCGGGAACAGCCTAAAGGCTGGACTCCAACAGACGACCTTTCGCGAACCCCCGTAATAACCTACGCGCAAAAACTCCGTACCTACCCGCTTTTGCCAGCCAGTCCTGTAAAAAAGACGGTTTCGAGGAAACAATCATGGCAACGGATATCCATACTCAAGGCGCCGTGGCGCTGGGCGAGATCAACAAGTACGACTTCCGCAACGAGGAGAAGTTCGTGTTCAAGGCCCAAAAGGGCCTGAACGCGGAGATCGTTGCCCAGATTTCGGAGATGAAGCAAGAACCGGCCTGGATGCGGGACTTCCGCCTCGAGAGTCTGAGGACTTTCGATGCGAAACCGATGCCCAAGTGGGGCGGGAGCATCGACGTCAAGTTCGACAACATCTACTACTACCTGAAACCGACCGACCACCAGGAGCGTTCCTGGGACGATGTGCCCGAGGACATCAAATCGACATTCGACAAGCTGGGGATTCCCGAGGCCGAGAAGAAATTCCTTGCCGGGGTGAAGGCCCAGTACGAGAGCGAAGTCGTCTACGGTTCCCTCAAGGACGATTTGGCCCAGCAAGGCGTGATCTTCACCGACATGGATTCGGCCGTTCGCGAGCATCCGGACCTGGTCCGCGAGTACTTCAGCACGATCATCCCGCCGACGGACAACAAGTTCGCCGCCCTCAACTCGGCCGTCTGGTCGGGCGGTTCCTTCATCTACGTGCCGCCGGGCGTGGAGATCGAGTTCCCCTTGCAGGCCTATTTCCGCATCAATGCGGCGAACATGGGCCAGTTCGAGCGGACGTTGATCATCGTCGATGAAGGGGCCAAGTGCCACTACGTGGAAGGCTGCACGGCCCCCATGTACAGCACCGAAAGCCTACACTCGGCAGTCGTCGAGGTGGTCGCCAAACGGGGCGCCCGGGTCCGCTACACGACCATCCAGAACTGGGCCAACAACATTTACAACCTCGTTACCAAGCGGGCCATGGGCTACGGCGACTCGCTCGTCGAGTGGGTCGACGGAAACCTCGGAAGCCGGCTCACGATGAAGTACCCCGCCGTCTACATGATGGAACCCGGCGCCCGGGCGGAAATCCTCTCCGTGGCCTTTGCCTCCGCCGGTCAGCACCAGGACGCGGGAGCCAAGGTCGTCCACTGCGCCCCGCACACATCCAGCCGAATCGTGTCCAAGTCGATCTCCAAGAACGGCGGTCGGTCCAGCTACCGCGGCCTGGCTAAGTTCCAGAAGGGCGCGAAGAAATCGAAATCGAACGTCGTCTGCGACGCCCTTATCCTCGATCCCCAGAGCCGCAGCGACACCTATCCCTACATCGAGATCGAAGAGCAGGACGTGATGGTCGGCCATGAGGCAAGCGTCTCCCGGATCGGCGAAGAGCAACTGTTCTACCTCATGAGCCGGGGCATGACCGAGGCCGAGGCCAGCACGATGATCGTCAGCGGGTTCATCGAGCCGCTCGTCAAAGAACTGCCCATGGAATACGCCGTCGAGATGAACCGGCTGATCGAGCTTCAGATGGAAGGCTCGGTGGGATAGGTGTAAGGCTGTAGGCTGGAGACTGAAGGCTGGAGGTAAGCGAGAAGTACGATGGTAACTGCGGAAATGAATCAAGAAGGATTCGACGAGATGGTCATGACCCGTTGCGAACCGAACTGGTTGACCGACATGCGCTCCGGGGCCTGGAGGGCCTTTGAGCAAACCCCCATGCCCGATCCCAAAGCGGAGAACTGGCGCAGGACGGACCTGCGTCTCTTTCGGTTCGATCGCTTTCGGCTGGGCAACGACGGCGGACACATCGCGGGCGCCATGCCCGAGACGCTTCTGTCACGAGGGGTCGACCTGGCCGGCCAGGTCTACTCGCGCGACGGACGTGCCATCGAATCCCGGCTTGGCCAGAAGTGGGTGAATCAGGGCGTCGTCTTCGAGCCCCTCGACGCGGCGGCCGTCCATCGGGAGGCCCTCGTCAAGCCCTACCTGACCGCCCCGCTCGTCGACTCCAAGGCCGACAAGTTCGCCTCGCTCCACGCGGCCTGCTGGTCCGGTGGAAGCATCCTCTATGTCCCCAAAGGCGTTGTTGTCGATCAGCCTCTCCATGTCCTCAGCGCCCTTTCGGAAGGCGGAACTGACTTCGGTCGCATCATTGTCGTCCTGGAAGAAGACGCCGAGGCGACCCTGCTGACCGAAACGGCCAGCGACAGCCGCGACGGGACCGGCTTGCATTGCGGTTCCATCGAAATCCACGTGGGGCCCCGCGCAAAGCTGCGCTTCGTCAACCTCCAGAACTGGGGCACGGGGGTCTGGCACTTCGGACACCAGAAAGCGATCGTTGCCGAAGAGGGGCAACTTCAGTGGACCGTCGGCGCCCTCGGCGCACGGTTGGCCCAGGTCGAGCAACAAGTCGTTCTCCGCGGTCGTAATGCCGAGGCCCAGGTGAACGGCGTCATGTTCACCGAGGGAAAGCAGCATCTGGTTTACAACACCCACCAGCACCACGAACATCCCGATTGCCACAGCGACCTGCTCTACAAAGGCGCCCTGCAGGACAAATCGCGCGTTGTGTGGCGGGGGATGATCAAGGTCGACCCCGATGCCCAAAGGACCGACGCCTATCAGCGAAATGACAACCTGGTCCTCTCCGACAACGCCCGGGCCGATTCGATTCCCGGGTTGGAGATCGAAGCCGACGACGTCCGCTGCTCTCACGGCGCCACGGCCGGTCGGGTCGACGACGAACAGATTTTCTATGTCCAGAACCGGGGGCTGACCCGTAAGGAGGCCATCCGTATGGTCGTTACGGGCTTTTTTCAGCAGGTCTTCGATCGCATCACGATCGAAAGCGTCCGCGAGGCCCTGGGAGAAGCGATCCGACGCCGCGTGCGGGATTTCGAATCGTAGCCATCACGCTCCGCCGTGATGAGCCCGGCATTCGCCCGCAACCATCCATGCGATCCCGGCAAAACCAATGAGGTGAGGCCCGACAGCCATGGCAGATTTTATCCCCGTGATGAAGACCTCCGAGTTGCCCGACCCGGGCAAGACGGTTGTTGAAGTGGGCGACCGCATTGTGGCCCTGTTTCACGCCTCGGGGACCTTCTGGGCTCTCGACGACGTGTGCACCCACGACGGCGGCGCCCTGGCCGACGGCCAACTGGAGGGTCATGCCATTGCCTGTGCCCGGCACGGCGCCAAGTTCGACATTCGCAATGGCCGGGCCCTCACCATGCCGGCCACCCAGCCCACCGTCGCCCACGAAGTCAAGGTCGAAGGCGACCAGGTCCTCATCCGCCTCAACCCTGATGGTTGACCACAGTTCCCGCCCGTTTCCTCCAGCCTCCAGTCTCCAGCCTACAGCCTCACCATGAATCGAATCACACAAGAATCGGTCTATGCCGCCCTGCGTCAGGTCGAAGATCCGGAGCTTTTCGTCAACATCGTCGACCTGGGGTTGATCTATGAGGTATCGCTGGCGGAAAACGAGGAAAAGTGGGATGTCTACGTCAAGATGACAATGACAAGCCCCGCTTGTCCGGCTGGCCCCGAACTGGTGGCAGCCGCCAGGGAGGCTGTGCTCGACCTGGGAGAGCAGGTGGGCAAGGTCACGGTCGAAGTGTCGCTCACTCCCCCTTGGAGTCCCGATCGCATGACCGAAGAGGCGAGGGACGAACTGGGAATCTTCTGACCGACCGATCACGTGCGTCCCTCGGCATGGGGGCAGTCGGTTCTTCTTATGGCATGGGCGTTCCGGGGTGCTGCTTCAGACTTTCGACAGCTCGAAGACACCGGCTTGTTTCATTGTGGGATTGTCGTATGCTACGTAGGGGTCAAGGGCATGGCCCGATCCAAGCAACGTGCAATGAACGTATAGGGGGCGGAAATGACCGACGGGAGGGAATGGCAGCTTCAATGCGGCCTTGCCTCAGGAGAAGGAATCTGCCGAGCCCTCTTTCAGCAGACTGCGGTAGGGGCAGCGCTCGTCGATACCAAAACCGGCGTCTTCCTTCGCGTGAACCGGAAGTGCGCTGAGATTGCGGGCTATTCCGTTTCCGAAATGGAACGTCTTACAGTCCAGCAGATCACCCACCCGGACGATCTTCCGGGGGTCGGGCAGAAAATGCAGCTTCTGCTGGCGGGTGAGATCCGAGAGTTCACCGTGGAGACCCGTCACTATCGAAAGGACGGCTCGGTCCTTTGGGCCAAGGTGACGCTCGTGCCTTTGTGGGCCCCGGGAGAGCAGCCGAGCGTCCACCTCGTGCTGGTGGATGACATCACCCAGTTCCGGCTTGCCGAGCGGCACTACCAGAGCCTGTTCCAAGAGATGCTCAATGGGTTCGCGTTGCACGAAGTGATCTGCGATGATCAGGGACAGCCGGTCGACTTCCGCTACCTGGCCGTAAATCCGGCCTTTGAACGTATCACCGGCCTCGCGGCGGCCGACGTGGTGGGAAAGACGATGCTGGAAGTGACGCCGGAAACGGAGCCGGCGTTCATTGAGCGGTTCGGACTCGTCGCCTTGAACGGTGAGCCCGTGATCCTCGAGAACTACTTTCCCCGACTCGACACCCACTACATCGTATCGGCCTTCCAGACGGCCCCCAACCAATTCGCGTCGATTTTCGAGGACGTTACAGAACGCAAACGCGTCCAGCGGGAGCGTGAAGAGTTGATCGCCGGGCTGGAGGCCCAGAACGCGGAATTGGAGCGGTTCACCTACACCGTCTCTCACGACCTGAAGAGCCCGCTGATCACGATCAAGGGATACATCGGCTTGCTGACGCAGAGTCTGCATGAACTGAGTCAGGATTCCATTAAGAGCGATCTGGCGAGGATTTCCGGTGCCGCGGACAGGATGACCGCTCTGCTGGCAAATCTTCTCGAACTGTCCCGAGTCGGCCGATTGGTCAATCCGCCGGAGAACGTCTCGGTCGCGGAACTGGTCGGCGAGGCCCTCGGCGTCGTTGGCGGACGTCCCGAGACTCGGCAGGTGAAGTTCGACGTGGCCCCCGACCTCCCCGTCGTCTTCGGCGACCGTATCCGGTTGCTCGAAGTCGTGCAGAACCTGGTCGAAAACGCCGTGAAGTACATGGGCGATCAACCCTGCCCCCGAGTTGAGGTCGGGGCCCGATGCGCAGACGGCGAAACGATCTTCCATGTTCGCGACAACGGAATCGGCATCGACCCTCGTTTCCATGAAAAGGTTTTCGCCCTGTTCGATCAACTGGACCCGACCGCCGAGGGCACAGGCATCGGTCTGGCCCTGGTCAAGCGGATCGTCGAGGTCCATGGCGGGCGCATCTGGCTCGAGTCGGAGGGCCAAGGCCAAGGTTCGACCTTTTTCGTGGCGCTGCCGAACGCGTCGGAAGGCGAGAGCTCGAACTCCGCAACCCGCGACGATGCCACGCGCTATTCCGACAGCACGTCCAAGTAGACCGAGTACCGACCGTACGTCTCGAAAAACGGCCTGAGACGCAGGTCGCCGATCTGGAATCGGAGCTTGCCGGGATCGCCCGCGATCGATTTGCCGAGGTCGTTTACGTTGATCTTCACCTGCCGCCACGTAGAGAGCGGCCCTTTCTCCTGGACGGCCAGCAGGACCGGGCCGTAGAAGACGCCCGCGATGTTCGGCTGGTCCATGATGCGGTTGAGTCGGAAGGTCATGGGCATCCGGAGTTCGACCCGGTCGCCGCTGTTCCACGCTCGATCAATCGCCAGGTACTGTCCCGAAGTCGCTTGGACGGCCTGCCTTTCGCCGTTGACCTGCACTTCCACTGCCTCGTCGATCCACCTGGGGACCCGTATCATCAGCGTGAAGCGGCCCGAGCCCTCAATCGTGAGCCTGGAGCAGTCGGAATAGGGGAAGCTGGTCGCCTGGGTTACCACGATGTCGCAGTCTTCCCAATGCAGCGTGGAGGGCACGAACAGGTTCACATACAGCCGCTGGTTGTCTCGGCTCTTGAAGTAGATTGAATCCTGCAGCTTGGTGCTGCTCTCCAGGGCCGTCCCGTTGCAGCAAGTGAACCCGCGCATCTCGGGATTGGTGAAGTGCTTTCGTGATCCCGGATTGAGGGGCACGTGATACGTGTTGCCGGGGGTCTCCTCCGCCACCGAGGCCAGGATGTGGTTGTAGAGTGCTTGCTCGTAGTAGTCCATGTACTCCGCCTTCGGCGAGTAGAGGAAGAGCTGCCGGCTGAGCTTGAGCAGGTTGTACGTCGCACAGGTCTCATTCTGGCCGTCGGGCGAAAACCCATTTCGGAAGAGGCTGTCCGGCTCGGCGGTGAAGCATTCTGGGTTCTTCGGCGTGCTGGCCCCGGCCACGCCACCAATGGCGTACATGTACGACCGTGTGCAGATGTGCCAGAAGTTGTCGGCCAGACGATAGTAGCGAGGATCCTGATTGGCACGGTAGATCTCAATCGCGCCGGTAATCTGCGGGATGTGCTGGTTGGCGTGCTTGCCTCGAACGGTGTCGACGTTGCACGCCAGCCCATGACTGTGGCTGGCGTCACCGAAGAAGAAATCCGTATTGTCGAACAGTTGTGCGCACTGGAGAAACCGCTCGTCGCCCGTAAGCCGATACAGCCTTGCCATCACCTCGTTCATGCCGCCGAACTCCCCGGCGATGTAGCGATTCCACATGCGAATCCTTGTCTCTGCCGGCACCCGTCGGAGCCGCTCATACACCCATACGCCCATCCCGCGGGCAACTTCCAGGGCCTTCTCCTTTCCACCGATTTCATAACAGTCGAGCAGACCGGCAAGGATCTTGTGCAGCGTGTAGTAGGGAGCCCAGACCTGGTCGTTCCCCGCGCCGTAGGTGGCCCCTTGTTCGAGCATGATGAACTGGTCCGGCGGATAGGCGCTGATGAAACCTGCGCCCCAGTTCCAGTAGTCCGTGCGGATGCCCTCTTCACTCAGGTCGGAGGTGTAGCCGTCGCGTCCGGGGCCCGGCGGCACCGTGGCTGGGTCAGCATTGCACTCGCCTCCGGGTTCCGTGGGCCGTCCCGATTTGCGCGACAGGTCGTAGAGCGTGTCGACCGTCGTGTCCATCTTGCCCTGGAAAACCGTCCGCATCTGTTCGTCGTCGACGCAGCCCGCGTACGCCTGGGCAATCGCCGACAGGTAGTGGCCCGTCGCGTGCCCTCGTAGTCGCGTCGTTTGGCTGTCCCACACGCCCATCGGTCTGGCAGCCTCGGGCTGTTTCTGGCCAAAAGCGTTGCGGAACATGTAGAGGAATCGGTCGCAATCCGCCTCCGCCAGGCCCCGGAGGAACTTGTCGCGGTTTTTCATGAAAGGGGTGTCACGTCCCTGGTCGTCTTGGTCTAAAGTGACCTTTCCCAGCGGGAATGCTTCGAGGGATCGTGTCGGAGGCGGCTTTGGGCAGTCCGTCGCGGGAACGACGTGGACAATTGCCCTCGCCTGGAAATCCGTGCCCGGAATGATTCCCACAACCGTGTAGCTCCCCGCTTCGCGCACTTGAGCGTTGTCCTTCGGCGCCGGCCAGATAACGCGCACCTCCGGGCCGTCAGCCCCGTTCTCATAGGTGACTGGGACCGTAACCGGTAGTCGCGGGAGTTGTCCTGCAACGGTTTCCACGGTCACGTCGGGCACGGTGGCAATCGGAAGTCCCTCGGATCGCTCGGCGCGGACCCGGTTCGTTCCCATTGTCGCCAACATGAGGAAACATCCACCGACGGTGAGCACTGCAACTCTGTAAAGAAAAAATCTCGGCACGGCTGCGTATCCCTCGCACTACTTGGGCTTCTCGTTGGACGTTGCGGCGTCAAACCCACCTCCGTTCGACTTGCCACGATAGAAGGCATCCAGAAGCGAAAACGCTTCGGGATCGTAGGCCTTGAGCCCTTCGGGACCGTCAGCGGGCTTCTCGCCATCCATGTGGCGATCGCCGTGCGTTCCGAAATACCACATCGACAACTCCGCGAAGAATTCGTCGGGATTGCTCCCGGCATAAGAGCCCTTCCAGTGTCCACGGGCCAGGCTGCGGCGGTACTGTTCATCAAACGGAGCCCGCTGCGAACGCGTCATGCCGAAGGTGCGAATGGCATGGGCAAACTCGTGAACGCATATGTCCCGGCCGCGATAGCGGTCGACCGGCAGGCCGAGAAGGTTCTCCTCGCCGCACGAGACGAGCCGTCCTCCCATGCCCCGTGTTCGTTCGTCCCGCGTGAGCCCGTTGTACTCCTTCAAGGGACGCCCCTTGTCATGTCGCCATTCGGGCAGATCCGTCGTCACCTGGTTGCGGCCGATAATATGCAACTCCACGTCCGCAGCCACCAGCCTGCGCGTCACGTCCGGCCGGTTGCCCAGCATCATTGCCAGTCGATCGTAGGCCCCATGGAGGGCTCCGTCGACAACGACCGCCGATGCCTTGATCGGTAGACCCTTGTAGACAAGTTGCTTGGCAAAGAACCCTGCTTCCGGCGGATCGAGCGGCTCGATGGAGGGGCGATCCTTGTCGACGGGACGGGATTCGGCTTGGCGAGCAACGGCCTCGGCGACGTTGCTCTCTGCGCTGTCGGTAGCGTCCGCGTTGCCGTCAGGGAACGTAGCAAGGCACAGAATTGTCAGAACAAACACGAATGAGATCATGGGGTCCTATCAGGCTGAGTCTCTTCTTAAGTGAAAGGGACGGGACTTTCGAGAGTTGCGGACTCCCTGAAATGCTGGGCTAGGGCTGGAGACTGAAGACTGTAGGCTGTAGGTTTCCGGTGCGAGGTCGATTGGAGTGGAAAGCCGACTCCGATGCATCGAAAGCCCTTGTTTTGCCGTCCTTCAGCCTTAGGCCGTCATTCGTTTGCAGGGTCCTCCGAGAAGTATGCAATCACGAGAGCCCGGAGGCAATCCGACTCTGCGCAAATTCGCGTTGCATTTGCGCAATATCGCCATGATTGGTCGGAGAGCGTACTCCGTCTGGGTTGAGCCAGGTATCGATTGGCGTCTGGCGACCCGATAGAATGAGATGACACGTGGGTGACTCGTTTGCCTCCTCGTTTCACAGATGTTTCACGGAAAGGCCACCATGCGAAAGCCGGTACTCCCCCTGCTGCTCATCTTCCTCCTCGCCCAGACGGTGGCGGCCACGGCCATGGCCCAGGACCAGGCATTCGACAAGCTCGCCCGAGATTTCATGGACGAGTTTCCGGCCCTGGATCCGGTCGGGGCGACCGCGTTGGGAGACCACCGCTTCGACAGCCGCCTCAACGAAGTCAGCCCGGAAGCGAGGGCGGAGAGTCGCGAGTTCTATCGCAACTACCTGAAACGGCTCGACAAGATCGACCCTGCTCAATTGTCGCGTCCAAACCAGGTGGACTACGCCTTGCTCAAACACGAACTGGAGGGCGACCTCTGGTCCCTTGATGAACTGCAGCAGTGGGCCTGGAACCCGCTCGTTTACACTCGCTTGCCGGGCAGCGCCATCTACAGCCTCATGGCCCGCGATTTTGCTCCCTTGCCGGAACGTCTCGGCCATGTGACCGAACGCCTCGAGCAGTTTCCCCGCCTCTTTCCACAGATTCGGGCAACACTCCAGCCGAATTGCGTCCCGCCCATTCATGCGGAGACGGCGATCAAGCAGAACCGCGGGGTACTGAGCATCCTCGACAATCTGGTCAAGCCGAATCTCGCGGCCCTTCCTGAAGACGAGCGAGCAAGGCTCCAGCGAGCCATGGCCCAGGCACGTACGGTGGTCGAGGAGCACCAGAAGTGGCTGGAGGAGGAGTTGCTGCCCAAGGCCCGAGGCGACTTCCGATTGGGCCCCGAGTTGTACGAGCAGAAGCTCGCCTTCATGCTCAAGACCCCGATGAGCCCGGAACAGATCCGAACACGCGCCGAGCAGGAAATGGTGCGTGTGCGCAACGAGATGTACGAGGTTTCCAAGCAGGTCTACGCGAAGCAGTACCCCTACACGCAATTTCCCAAGCAGCCCTCCGACGCCTACCAACAGGCTCTCATCCGCGCAGCCCTGGACATGGCCTACCAGGACGCGCCGGCCGCAGATCAGGTCGTGGCCTGTGCCAAGGATACGCTTACTCAAGCGACCGCTTTCGTCCGGGAGAAGGACCTGGTGACGCTGCCCCCCGATCCGGTCGAGGTCATCATCATGCCCGAGTTCGAACGGGGAGTGTCGTTGGCGTACTGCGACTCGCCCGGTGCGCTCGATGTGGGGCTGAAGACCTTTTATGCCGTCGCCCCCCTGCCCGAGGATTGGACCGGCGACCAAATCCGATCCTTCCTCCGCGAGTACAACATCTGGTCGATTCACGACCTGACCATGCACGAAGCGATGCCCGGCCACTACGTCCAGTTGGCCCACGCCAATCGCTACCCGGGCAAGCTCCGGGCCGTGCTCGCCTCGGGAGTGTTTATCGAGGGGTGGGCCATCTACTCGGAACGGATGATGGTCGACGCCGGCTATCTGGACGGTGACCCGCTCATGCGTCTGATCAACCTGAAGTGGTACCTTCGCGGAATCGCCAACGCCATCATGGATCAGGCCATTCACGCGGGCGACATGACTCGCGAGGAAGCCATGAAACTGATGATGGAGGACACCTTCCAGGAAGAACGGGAGGCCGCGGCCAAATGGGTGCGAGCCCAACTCACCTCGGCCCAGTTGTCGACCTATTTCGTCGGCACGCAGGAGCATTTCGACCTGCGTCGGGACATTGAGAAGGCCTGGGGCGACGATTTCGACCTCAAGACCTACCACGACAAGATCCTCTCTTTCGGCTCACCGCCCGTCCAGATCGTCCGTGCCCTGATCCTCGACGAGCCGATTGGGAACCTGCGGTAAGGACGCCGCTTCCAACAGTCGCGATCGAGCTATTCGAGCGAAATTTCCATGGCATCCTGGATTGCCAGGCGAAGAACATGGGCCGAAGTAAAGCGGATCTTCGGCTGATCGATCAATGCCTCATCAATTACTTCTGCAAGATGCCTGGGGATGGTGCTGCTGCGGGCGCGGATTGGCACGGCGGGACTTTGCAGCACCACCTGCCATGGGTCCTTCTTCCCTGAGAAGTCACGCGGGGGTTTGCCGGTGAGCATCCAGTAAAGCGTTGCCGCTGCCGCCCAGACGTCGACCTCCGGTTTCGCATAGCGGAACTGCAGCACTTGTTGTCGCGGCATGAAGTGTGGCGTTCCACATACGGCCCCGGTGCAGGTCTGCCCGCTGAGGCCGGCCAGGTCGAAGGCTTTTGCCAGCCCGTAGTCGCCCACTTTCGCGGTAAGTTCGCCGTCGCGCTGAACCAAGAAGATGTTGTGGGGCTTGAGATCGCGGTGGACCACGCCGCGACCGCTGCCGGTGCTTCCATCGTTCAACCGAACACCGGGCACCTCCACGCTGTGTGCATGCTCCATACCTCTGAGGACCTGGAGAATGAGTGACACGGCCAAATCAACCGGCAGCGGTCCGGCACGCGAACGCATGTTGTCGGCGACACTCCCAAGGTTGCAGTACTCGAGTGTGAAGAAGAACGTGCCGCGTGATTGGCCCGAATCGAACATCCGGACGACGTTTGGGTGGTGCAAGGGCTTGATCACATCGATTTCGCGGAGGAACCACTCGATGTGGCGCTGAGTCGATGCAACCCGCGGGAGCATCACTTTGAGCGCCACCTCATGCTGAGTGTGCCTGTGGCGGGCGAGATACACGGCCCCCATCCCGCCGCGGCCCAGCTCGCGCACGATCTCGTAACCCTCGATCGCGAGCACCCGGGCGTCGCGGTTGGCTTCGCCGGCTTGATACAGCAGGGTGCTGGCCAGCGCAAACGGATCGGCTCGACAGGTTTCGCAAAGATAGTCGCCCTGCCGACTGGCCCCCGGCTCGCCGGAAACGTCGCGCCCGCAATGAGCGCAACGGACCCCGTTCGGCGCCGGTCCGGTCGCGCTGACACTGGGCAGCGTACTGCTGGCGGGTATTTCGTCCGCTTCCGCTCGGCAGGCCAAACAGAGGGAGGCCTCTCCAGCAACCGGGGCATCCAGCACTTCGGCTGCGCAAACAGCGCACAGCGCGGGCCGGACGATCTCCACGCGAAAAACCGTTCGGCCCAGACGGAACTGGTCGCCGTCGGTCAGATCGACCTCACGATAACGGCGTCCGGCGGCTTCTGCCGGGGTCTCCCTGATCCGACGCTGGCCGATCTTCTGGCCGTTGACCCATGTGCCATTGCGGCTTCCGAAGTCGCGGATGCAAATGTCCGGCGGGTTGATATCCAGCAAGCAATGGTGACGCGACACACGCCGAAATTGGGCGTCTTCAATTCGAGGCCGGCACCCCTCGGCGCGGCCGATCACACAGACCGTTCGCTGGGCGAATTCAAACTGCTCTCCGGCCATCTGGCCTGCAACGACTACGAGCCTGACACGGCTGGGCATGTCACTCCTCTCCTCGGCCAGGCCTTCGCATGCGGCGGGACTCAGGGGATGGGGATTGCGGCTGGCCGTATCCCAGGCCGTCCCCGGGGCCGTAGTCGGAACCGTACCCGTACTCGAGGCCTGGGATGAAACCGGGGCGCCGTCGCTCGCCGGCGTTTGCTTCGGCTGCCGCGCGTACCCAATCGATTACGCCGTGACCTCGTCCGCGTGTCTTCTGCGTATTCAGCCATGTGACGTCCTTCCAGGCGACACGGATCGTCTTCGCGCCCTGGATTTCCGCGCGGACATCGATTGACTTTGGTTTGGCGTCCCCTCTTATGGTGATTTGAAAGCTCCCATCCAAAGTCTTTCCGTCGCGAGTCCATCTCCCTTCCCAGCTCGTGAAGTTCTGCGGCATGTTCTCCGCCCTGATGACAACTTGATCGGCGTGCTGCGACAGCACGAGACGCGTGCCGTCCGGCACAGCCCATGTTCCCGATAGGTCGGTGGTCTCCGGATCATCCATGAACTGTTTCACTTGATCGCGAAGAGCAACCAGCTTGGTGTCGGTCGGTCGACGTTTCAAGGCGCGTTCGATCACGGCCTGGGCTTGAACGAAGCGCTTCTCGGAAACCAGCGACGTTGCCTGCGCGAGGTCGGCGGCAGCCAACTTGCTTTGCACCTGGTCGAGCAGTTGCTTTGCCTCGGAATTGTCGGGGAGGTCGGCCAGAATGGCCTGCAGCCCAGCCTCGGCGCCCTCCAGGTTTCCCTGGGTAACGAGCGAGTGGACCTCCTGAAGACGCGTGCGCACAAGTTTCTGATTCACACTGCGCAATTCGGCAGTCACGTTCGGGTCGTCCGGATGTTCTTCGAGCAGTCTGGCCAGGACGGAACGCGCTTCTTCGAAACGACCGTTGTTGCTAGCGGCCTTTGCGCGAGCGATGCTGATCTCAATCGCGTCTTGTTCTGCCGCACGAGCGCACTTGGCCAGGCCGGACGCTGCCGCCTGATCGTTAGGTTCCAATGCCAGGGCCTGTCGAAAAGCTTGCTCTGCAGCCGGGTAGTTGCGGTCCTCCAGAGCCTTCTCGCCAGTTTGCCGGTACAATTGAAATTCGGCCTTGTGGAGGAGTGCAGCGGCAGAAGCATAGTGCTGGCTGCCGTTGCGGATACGCCTCAATTCGGCAACCGCCGCTTCGTACTTGCCTTCCTGCAACAGTTGATCGCCGCTTGAAAGGAAGTGCTTGTCTCCAAGTGTGGCGATGGCCTGCTGGAGGCGGTAGGAAAGGCCGAGCTCGATTCGCGGGTCGGACGAGATGAGCTTCGCGCGATGGACGAGATAGAGATTGGTTACCGCCTGCAAGTCGGCGCCCGGCTTGCCTGCCAGGTCGTTGATGCGTCGAACCACCTGCCTTGCGCTATCCGCATCGCCTACTGCGCTCGATTCGAGATGGCTTGTGAGGCTTGCCTGCCAGATCGCGTTCGCCAGTGGCGCCGCGGCGCCGTCGATCCGGCAAAGGGCCCCAAGGGCGTCGTCGCATTCTCCATAGTTGTGCGAGGCGCTCGCTGTCTTCGCGTGCTCCGAGAGGCCGGTGCAGAGCGAGGTGGATAGTTTTGGGTTTTGTTCTGCCCAGGATACAAACATGTTGCCCGGGGCGCCGAGCCGTTGGCCGACGGGAGTCTCGCGGCGAAAACGGTAGACGGCGGAAATCAGTTGGCCGTCCAAGCTGGGATTGCCAAGCAGCACAACCTCCGCGAATTGTTGCGAGCTGCCCGCTTGCGAAATCCCGCCTGCGGCGTTGCGGTACTTGGCCAACACCTGCTGTGCCAGTTCAGCCGGATCGCCAATCTTGAGTTCTGCAAGCAACGTCGCCGTCTGGGCGCAACGGTCACAAACGTCCTGGGCGTCTTCCGGAATCTCGCTTACCACGCCGCCTGCATATTGCGCCGCCCGCCCTCTCCATGACTCGTCTTGTGCAAAGGCCCGCTGGAAGAGTTTTCGGGCGAAGTCAACTGACTCGGCCTCCTGCCGAGTCGGAACCTGGAAGAACCCTGAATGTCGCGAGCGATCCGTCGGTTTGCTCGTGGCGTAATGAGCCAGTGCAGCGGCCCCCATCAAAGTGAGCGCACGGGGGTCCTTGTAGCCATTCTTTTCCAGGTAGGGTCGGAGCGTTTGTCCTGCCGCAAGATAATCCCCCTCGGCAAGCAGCCTCTCGGCAGAAGTAATTGCTTTCGGAACGACCAGCTTCTTCAGGAGCACCCCCCCTGCCACGGCACAGACGATGACCAGAGCAGCGATTGTCCAAAGGCGAGAGCGAAAGCGTCGCCTGCGGAAATTGATGAGTGTCGTCAACAATGGCGCCTGATCCAGACGAAGCCAGTCGCCCATGCCTTCTCGCCAGCAGGGCGTGGCGTCGTCGACCCGCCGTTTCAGCCGCATACGGACCATCTCGTCGGTCGTAAACGGACCTTCACGCTCGCCGGAAGCCTTGCCGATGTACCATTGAGAAGCAGAGATTTCGGTCATGCCATCACCTCATCCAGTCGCGATTCTCCAATCCACCGAGACGCCTGCCGTGCTATTGCCCGCTCGCACGGCGAGGATTCCAGCACTTCGTGAAAAAAATCAAACGGCGTTACTGCCGCTTTGCCGTTGCTTCGAGGTACACCAACACTTTGCCCATGGCATCTGTAGTCCGCAGCGTCCATTCATACCTGTCGTGGCCGATGAACCGGCACGTAAGAAGGGACGTGGTGCCGTCAGGGCTCATGTCTTTGAAGGTGAAAGTCCTGGCAGCCTCGTCCCATTGGCCTCGGTATCCGTCGGCTGGAAGGGCGCCGTTTGAGTCGAAATACCATTGTCGATACGCGTGGTCTCGGGTGTCATAGGCCATGAGGACGAATCCGGTCAAGCCAGTTGGGGACCAATCGGTATAACCTTGAAGCAGTCGGCCACCGAGGGTCCATTCCTTGGTTTCGGTGCAAGTCAAGGTGGTTCGCTCGGGCGCAACTTGTGAGGGGTGCGTTACTACCTGATGTTCCCACGTTCCTCGGAACAGGTCCAGCGGTTCCAGTTCCGGCGGCAGCGACGCGGAGTCGTTTGTCGCCCCCAAACGGTTTCTCTCCGTGTGAGCGGCCGACTTGGGTCCCATGAGCGAAAACAGAGCGAACGCGCCGGCCCCGAGGCCCAGGACGGCGACGGCGCCCCATGCCGCGACCGTCCATACCCGCCGCCGCCCGACGCTTCGCCTGAAGTCGATCAACGCCGCCAGGGACGCGACCTGCCCCAGGGACGTCCACTCACTCATTCCCTGTCGCCAGCAGGGTGTGTCATCTGCAATAGAGGAAGCCAGTCGCATGTTGACGATTTCGTCGGTTGAGAATGGGCCCTCACGCTCCCCTGAAGCGTTGCCGACATACCATTGCGAACGAGAGATATCGGTCATGGGGTCACCTCGTGGAATCGCGGTTCCTGGTCCACGGAGACGCTCACCTTAATATCCCGTGCCGAGTCCGGCGGGCTCTCCAGGTCCTCGCTGAAACGCGTGAACGAACCAATCCAGAAGACGCAGAAATAGCAGAACGGCACAAACAGGGCGATGGCCATGCTGATCCACCGTAGGCCGTCACCCCATGGGGTATGGTCCTGCCCTCCGTCGGAATCGCCCCACGAACCGCTGCTTGGGAACTCTCCGGAGTCAAAGTCCGATGGCCAGGAGAAACCGTCATCAGAATCAATGCTCCCTTCGGTCATTTCGCGAAGCATGGCGTCTTCGCCCGACTGAAACAACGCCGCGGGCGAAAGCGTCGCCGGTGCGTTTGTCTTGAGGGTGAAGCCGACAGCCGCCAGCAACAGCGGAAAGACGACGAGGAATATCTGAATGCCGAAGCAGAAAGACGCCGCAAAATGAATCAAGAGAGACCTTCCATGGAGGAACAGGCACTGGAAGAACCGCTTAAACGCTCCGAAGGAATGCACATCCGTCGCGGCCACAATGCACGGCACCAAAACGCAACTCAACAGGGCCAGAAGCAGGAAAAGGTTGCATACGACCTGCGGTAGAAACAGGGCGCCGGTGAGCAGAGATCCCACTTCCGGGTTCCGGGCCAACAACGCAATGGTCAGGTTCATTCCGACGAAGAGCACGCTGGCGATTAATGTGACCGCAACCGTGTCCACGAACAAGACAGAGAACCGCTTGGCACAGAAGTGCATGCCTGCGGCAATGCCGCCCGGACGACCCTTCCTCTCCTGCCGGAACATGAAGGCGACCCCACCGGCAACGACGCCGGCCATTCCGAGCCAAACGAGAATGCTCACCAGAAAAAGTACGATCGTTGATGCGGCATCGAGCGAGGAGACGAACACCACGATCACTGAGAGGCCGATCGTAACGAGAAAACTGGCAATCGTTCCCAGTCCGAAGAAGGCCATCTTGCTCGCACTGGCTGCCCGAATCAGCGAATCGATCACGCGGTGGACAATGGCCTCCTGTTCCGGCGACAATGAAGATCTTGTCGGCGATGCGCCGTCCAGCTTCCGAGACGGGGAGCGGAGGTGCTCCGGAATCGCTGGCGGTTCCGCATCGTGTTGCCTTTCCTGACGCATCGGCGGAGCGGAGGGCGGTGAAGCGGACCCTGTCGGGGACGCCGCAGGGGATACGACAGACGGCGCCATAGGGGGTGTTGGAGGGGGCGACGCCGACCGGTCGGACCCCGGGACGTGAATCTTCTTCCGGCACTTCGGACATCCAAGGGGCCGGCCGATTTGGTCTTCGGGAACCTTGAGATGTGCTCCACAGTGTTCACAGTGCAAGCGGATCATCACAGCCACCTCCGCGAGAGAGTCTTGTGATGGAATGGTTGTCGGTTTTCGGTTGTCGTCTTCCTATCGTCTCTTGTGTCCGTCAATCGAGAAGCGATCGTCCGAGGCCGTCGCGCTCGATCCTGCCCTGAAGAATAAGAATGCCTTCGACAATCCCCCAGGGGATCGTGATTGCGGCCCCGTAACCGCTACTGCCCAGCGTGATGACCAACTGAATCAGGCCAAGGCCGATGTAATTGAGGTAGAAGCGGTGAACTCCCAGGCACCCGAGAGCAATCGCTAGCACTCCCGCGATCTGACGCGACTTGACCGCTTCCGCGACGGAATCGCTCTCCGAAGGCGGAGCGGTCCCAACCTGAACCACGACATTCACGTTTGGCGGCGGGGGCACACGCGAGGGCGGGGTCGCCGGGCGGGTTGACGGCGCCAATTCCTGCCAGGGGCTGTTGAACAGCAGCGATTGCCCGGGCGTCTCCAGCAAGCTGCTCAGGGCGTCGGCGAACTGTTGTGCCGATTGAAACCGCTGCGACGGTTCCTTGGACGCCCCCTTTGCCAGGATGCGACACACCCCGTCAGGCAACTCGGAAACATAGCTGCGGGGATCGGGAAACGCTTCGTTGCAGTGCAAATGCCCGAGGGCGCCGATTGCCGCGTTTTCGAAAGGCGCCCTGCCCGCAAGCAGGTAGAAGTAGCTGCATGCGAGCGAGTAGAGGTCGCTCCGATCGTCCAAATCTTGACCGCGCCACTGTTCCGGCGACATGAACGCCGGGGTGCCGAGAACCGCTCCTTCCTGGGTGAGATGCGTCTGGCCGGCCTGCGCTCGGGCAAGCCCGAAGTCCACAACCTTGGTTACGCCGTCTCGGGTGCGCATGAGGTTCGCCGGCTTGATGTCTCGATGAAGGAGCCCCTTGCCGTGGGCGGCTGCCAGGCCGATCGCCGCATCTCGAATCACTCGCGTCGCTTCACGCCACGGCATCGGTTGTTCCGAACTGACGGCCTTGTCCAGGCTCCCGCCGTCGACGAATTCCATCGCAATATAAGCAAGACCCTGCTCCACATCTGCGTGGTAGACGGACGCTACGTGCGTGTTATGCACGCTGGCGGCCGTGCGGGCTTCCCGAAGGAATCGCTGCAATCGTTGTGTGTCTTTGGCAAACCCCCCAGGCAGCACCTTGATCGCCACGTCACGACCGAGCGTGGCATCGTGCCCAAGATAGACCACGCCCATTCCACCGGCGCCCAACTCGTGCTTCACATGGAGAGAACCGATGCGAGAGGGAACCGCGGTGCTTGTCGCCGGGTGAGAATCGCTCCGCACCCCGCTGGCCGTCGCGGGCTCGTCCGGGGGTGAGCAATGCGAAGCGAGCGTGTTCTTGGAGAGGGACGGAGGGCTACCGCCGTCCATTTCCGCCGATGGAACCGTGATGGTGAATGTCCGTCCGCATTTGCGGCACTTGGCGCGAGACCCAAGCTCGTGATCAGACACGGCATAGGCTCGGCCACATACAGGACATTGAACTGTCCGATTCACGCTGCTGCCCTGAAAATTGCGTGTGCAATGCAGAGAGACGCCCGGATAAATATCAGCGTCAAGATAGCACTTCCCGGGACTGGTATCCACCCGCCTATATAAGGGGGCGCCGGAGGGTGCAAATCGAACCTTCCATACCGACCGCCGAGTAGCGCCATCGAACTTGAGGGTACGGGCATGAAACGGCTGGAAACCTGACATTGTTACACCTCGGAGTGACAGGCAAGTCGAACCAGAACCAGAAGACCCTCCGGCTGACTCCAGTTGCTGGCTGGATACCTTTGGAAATCGGACCTGCTTCAGCGGGCCGGTTGGACCATGGCCAGTGCGGAAGCCCGGTTGCCGCCAGACTGGCGGACTTCGGAGGCCAGTCGATCCAGAAAGCGACGAGCCGCCATGTAGTCTGTGGGACGCACTTCTCGAACCTGACTCTTCAGAAGGGCTCGTAACGTCTTCACGACTTCGGCTCCCCGCCGTCCATCGTCGATCTGTTCGCTGGAGGCCCGATCAGCAAGCAGGGACTCCATTTGCCGCCTGCTCGTCGCGAATTGCTCGGCCCGCAGCACGGTGGGCCAGGAAACGCGGCCCGTTTGAGGATCCAGTTCCTTCGGGCTAAGTCGTTGCGGTCGGACTGCGGCCGCCTGGCGGATCGCTTGTTCCTGGGTCACGCGGGGACCTCGCGCTTTGACTTGGGCCTGTCGGTTTGTCTCCCGGATCGACAGTCTGGTGTTCACGGCCAGCTCATGATTATGAATCCGGAGCTGACGCGCTTGTTCCGCAGCAACCAGGGCCTGGGCTGTCAGTAGGTTGTACTCTCCTCGGGCTTGCACTGTCGCTGCCATTCCTCGCAGGTGAGCCTCGCCGGCTGTGGCAGCCCGATGGTAGGGGTAGTAGTTCCGCGGGGCGTGGACGTAATTGCCGTAGCCGCAGCCATTGGACTGCTGAGCCTGGACCGTGACACAAGCCGCCATCACGAACGCTGCAAACATCGACAAAATCGTGGTCTTCATCGTCTGGTCTCCCCTTTTCTGGTGGACGTTTGGAGGTGGCGTTGACTACTCACTCTCCAATTCACCGATTTAGACAGAATCCTGCGCGTCCCATGGAACAATTCACCACGAGCAAAACTAGAACCGGCCGCAAACCTCTGCGAGGGACTCCCGCGGACGGAAGGCCTTGCTATACTCAAAAGCGTCCGTAGGTATGGGCGGAAGACGACAAAATGGCCGAAAACAGCCAGCCAGAAGGCAGACAATTCCCCCCCACTCGTTGGTCGCTGGTCGCTCAGGCGGCGCGGACGAATCCGGAGGTCAAACGTGAGGCCCTGGAGACTTTGCTGCCGAAATACCTATCGGCGCTGACATCTCATGTGCGCTACCGATGGCGTATGGCGAACGATCGGGCCGACGACGTGGTGCAGGAATTCGTGGCGACCATGATCCTGGAAAAGGGGCTGATTGCCTCAGCCGATCGAGACCGCGGCAAGTTCCGCGCGTTGCTGTTGACCGCCCTTGACCGCTTCGTCATCAATCAGCTTCGGGATCAGGCAGCCAAGAAGCGAGCCCCCGGGCAGGGGCCGATCCTATCGCTTGACGAGCGACTCGTCCGCCAACGGACCCTTTCGGAACCCTCTCTGGCCTTCGATGTCGAATGGGCGAAGAACGTTATTGCCGAGGCACTGCGGCAGATGCGTCAGGAGTGCCAGGCCGGAGACCGAATGGACATCTGGAATGTCTTCGAGTGCAGAATCGTGGGGCCTTTCGTGCATGGCGATCCCATGCCCAACTACCGAGAAATCGTGGAGCGGTTCGGTTTCCAATCGCCGAGTCAAGCTTCCAATGCGTTAATCACAGGCAAGCGGATGTACGCCCGTTTGCTCAAGTCCGTCGTCGCGCAATATGTTGGCGACATCGCGTGCAACAGCGAGTCGGAGATCCGCGGACTTCGAGCGGTGCTCGCGCAACACGGTCAGTAGGAGAGGTCCCATGCGCGGACGATTTCCGGAGAGTTTCGATCCTTCGAGGCTCCGGCAACTCTGCCAGATGCTCGATCTGGATACCGTGTCGGAAACGGACAGTTGGGGGCCAGAAGACTTTGCGCCCATCCTGGAGCACCAGTTGTCGGCTGCCCTGGAACCGGACCTCGCCGACATCGATTCCGAAATCGGGCCAAAGCTGAATATGTGGCGTCGGCGGTCGGAACATCCGTTACAGCGGTTTTCCGATCTGTTGGCCCATCCTCAACCTCCGCTGGAGTTGCTGAATATGGTGAAACGCTTTGCAAAACGGGCCAGAGGGGCGGCGGACAAGTTGCTGCCAGAGGAAGTGGCGACCGTTCTGTACTTTGCAGTCATCGCCATCGGCGTCATCCGGTGTGGCGTCTTGATTTCCAGGACGGACAGGGAGAAATTGCACCAGGGCCTCGTGTGGGCGGCGGGACAAGACTGGGTGGACCGACCGCTCCGAACCGTTCTGGAGAAAGCGGCCACCTCGTTGGCCTCGGAGAATGTGGAGTTCCGTCCGGATGTCGGCGCAGGCCCCAAGGCACCCCTTTCGCCGGAAGAACGCCCCTCGAAATAGCCGTGCTGGCGGAATTAGCGAACGTTTCCGTTGCGCCGTCGCATGGAGGTCGCCATCCGCCGCGGGCAACGATAGAATGCAGGCTGAGCGCGAACACACAAGGTCTCGTGCAATGCGCCCCGCTTCAGGATATCGAATGGGAATGGTGCAATGGCTCGTCAAATAAGCGTCTGCTCCGTCTTGTTGGCACTGATGAATTCGGCAATTGCCGCGGAGTCCTTCCGGGTTCCAGAGCGTGGATTCGTCAGCTCTCGACCGGCAAAGACATGGGAGGAAGGTCTCCTGAGCGGCAACGGCACAATCGGGGCCAACGCTCTGAGCCGCCCCCTCGACGAACGCGTGATCTTCTCGCACGAACGACTGTTTCTGCCCATGGGCGCCCCGGTCATGCCTCGCGATCAGTCGGCCCGCTTGTTCGAGATTCGGCGGCTCATCGACAGGGGGCTCTACAAGCAGGCCTGCCAACTTCAGTTCGACCTCTCGGGCCAGGACGGCTTCATGTACCCGGACTACTACGTCCCGGCCTTTGACCTTACCATCCGTACGGAGGCGAAGGGAGAAGTTCGCCAGTATGCCCGAAGTGTGGATTTCCAGACCGGAGAGACAACTGTCCACTGGGCAGACGACCGCGGCGTTTTCGAGCGTCGGATGTTCGTCTCGCGCGCCGCAGGCGTGGCCGTGCTGCTCCTCACGGCGCCCAAGTCAGCCCTCGACTGCCGCCTCGCGATCGTGCCGCGGGAACCGAGCGACGAGTTCAATGCGGACTCCGACGTCAACAAGCGTTCCGATCAGGTCTTCCGAGAGCACATTGCCGACGTGAAGAGCACGGCGGGCGACTCCTGGCTGGCTTACCGCAACGGTTTCACCAAGGCCTACCCGGGCAGCATCCACGCACTCGAGGGTTACGGCCGGGCCGTGGTATCGGGCGGGACGACCGCGGCCGAGGAGGACGGCACGCTCGTCGTTACGGGGGCCGATCGTATCCTGCTCTTCGTCGACATCCGTGTTCTCTACGATCCGACGAAGTCGGCTAACGAGGAAATGAAGCGGTCTCTCGCAAAGCTCCCCTCCGACTACAACCGTTTGCTCGACGACCACGCCAGGCTCCATGGCGAACTCTTCAATCGAATGCGTCTCGATCTCGGCGGCGGCAAGGACCACGTGCGGACCACCGAAGAACTGCTTGAGCTATCAACCTACGAGAATCCGAACCTGGCGTTGATCGAGAAGGAGTTCGATGCGGGGCGTTACAACATCATCTGCTGCACGGGCGAGTTGCCGCCCACCCTGCAAGGGGTTTGGGGCGGAACGTACGTTCCCGGCTGGGCCAGCGACTTCACCCACAACGGCAACGTCCCCTCCGCCATCGCCGCCGACCTGATGGGGAATATGCCCGAACTCATGCTGGCCTACACGTCCTACATCGAGTCGATCGTCCCATGGTTGGAGATCAACGCCAAGCACCTGTTCGGGGCACGGGGCGTCGTACTGCCTTCACGCTCGACCACCCACGGCTTCAACAACGCCCTGAACGCCAACTTCGCGGGCGGCATGTGGGTCGGCGGGGCCGGTTGGGCGGCCCACTTCTTCTACGACTATTACCTCTACACGGGCGATCAGGAATTCCTCGCCAACCACGCCCTCCCCTTTATGGAGAAAGCGGCCGTGTTCTTCGAGGACTACCTGGTCGAGGGGCCGGACGGCAAGCTCATCTTCTCCCCCACCCAGTCACCGGAAAACACGCCGGGCAACTCCAATTCCCAGGCGTCCTTCAACGCCACCATGGATGTCGCCGTTGCCAAGGAACTGCTACGCAACACGATTGCCGCCTCTCGTGAACTCGGGTGCAACGCAGACCGGATCCCCAAGTGGGAAGCCATGCTCGAAAAGATGCCCGATTACATGATCGACGAAAACGGCATCATCAAGGAGTGGCTTACGCCGCGACTGGAAAACAACGATCACCATCGGCACTCGTCTCAGCTCTATCCGCTGTTCTATGGCCTCCCGGAGGAGATCGCCACGAGTCCCGAACTTCGCGACGCCTTCCGAAAGAGTATCGAGTTCAAACTCGAGACGCACTGGAAGAACAACCAGCGCGGGTTCATGTCGTTCGGGCTCGTCCAGTTGGGCCAGGCGGCCACCAGCCTCGGCGAAGGGGAACTCGCCTATCACTGCGTCAGGCATCTCGTGAACCGCTTCTGGCTCAACAATCTTGCGTCGATGCACAACCACCGCTCGCTCTTCAACATGGACATCAGCGGTGGGATGCCCGCGGTGATCATCAAGATGCTGGTGGCATCCGAGATCGGCAAGATCCGGCTCCTGCCGGCGCTGCCTGCCGCCTGGCCCACGGGCCGAATCGAGGGCGTGCTGTGCCGGGGCGCGATCGAGATCCAGAGCCTTGCATGGAACGGCAAGCAGATCGACGTCGTCCTGAAGTCGGCCAAGGCCCAGACCGTGGTGCTGGAACTGCCTTGCGAACTCCTCCAGATCTCCGCCGCCGACGGTCTTACAAAAATCGGCCCCGCAGACCATGCCAGTCAACGGACTGTCTCACTTCCAACCGGTCAGCCGGTATCCTTGGTCATCAAGCTGAAGTAGCCATTTTTCGCATTGAAGGATTGCCCGAGTCACGCCTTCTGCGAACAATGTCCCGGCCGCCCAAAACGGCCTCCCGCCCCGCGCGCCGATTGTGTCCCACCCGGTCCCCCCATCGAGAAGGACCCCCCGTGCGACCAGCCCTCCCGCCACGCAGCCTGCCTTTCTTGTTTCCGCTCACGTTCCTCGCGGCATTCGCTCTTTCGGCCGCGGAGCCCCCAACGGGGCAGGAAATCTACCAGAACCGGTGCGCTTCCTGCCACGGCGATCATGGCCAGGGCGTAGAAGATGAATTCGATTCTCCCCTGGAAGGCAGCCTGTCCGTTGCCCAACTTGCAAAGCTCATCGGCGAGACAATGCCACTGGATGACCCGGGCACGCTTTCCGACCAGGAAGCAAGCGATGTGGCCGCCTTCATTCACGAGGCCTTTTATTCTCCTGTTGCCAGGGAGCGGAATCGGCCCGCTCGTGTCGAGTTGGCTCGCCTCACGGTGCGGCAGTATCGCCAGACATTGGCTGACTTGATTGGCAGTTTTCGAGGTCCCGTAACCTGGGGAAATGAGAGGGGGCTTCAGGCGGAATATTTCCGCGGCCGCAGACTCCAGAAGAACACGTCCGTTGCCCGCCGCATCGATCCCAAGATCGATTTCGACTTTGGCACCGAGGCGCCGCTGTCGGAAATTGCCGAGCCCCACGAGTTCTCAATCCGCTGGCAGGGTTCGCTCATGGCCAGCGAGACGGGTCTTTATGATTTCGCCGTACGAACCGAACATGCCGTACGGCTTTGGGTCAACGATCCACAAACGCCTCTCATCGATCGCTGGGTCAAATCGGGTGACGACCATGAGTTCACGGCCAGCCTTTTCCTGGTCGGCGGACGTGTCTATCCGCTCCGGCTGGATTTCACGAAGGCCAAGCAGGGCGTTGACGATTCGGCCAAGCAAAAGGAGAAACCTGAATCGGCCCCCTCCTCGATTCACTTGCTTTGGAAGACGCCGCGAGGGGCATTGGAACCGATTCCGACAAGGCAACTGGCGTCTCAGTCGGTTCCGGAGCAGTTCGTCTGCACGGTGCCATTCCCGCCCGACGATCGAAGCTACGGCTGGGAGCGGGGAACGTCGGTTTCGAAGGCCTGGGATGGAGCAACGACCGATGGGGCCATTGAGGCCGCGGGCTACGTGGCCGAGAACCTCAACGCCCTGGCGGGCACTCGCGACGGTGCGGCAGATCGGCAGGAGAAGCTGCGTCGGTTCTGCCGGCAGTTCTGCGAGCGAGCCTTCCGTCATCCTCTCTCGAAGGAGGAGGAAGACGTGTATGTCGACGGGCAATTCAAAGTCGCCCCTAATGGGGAGACCGCGGTGAAGCGTGTCGTTTTGCTCGCGTTGAAATCGCCCCGGTTCCTGTTTCGCGAAGTGGGCAGCAGCCCCTCGCCCTACGACGTGGCCGCACGGCTTTCTTATGCCCTTTGGGACTCCCTTCCCGACGAAGCCCTCAATCGGGCCGCGGCCGACGGAAAGCTCGGCTCCCCGCAGCAGATTGCCGAGCAGGCCGAGCGGATGCTTGGCGACTATCGGGCCAAGGCGAAACTCCACGGCTTTCTGCTCACGTGGCTCAAGGCCGACCTGGAAAAGGACCTGACCAAGGACTCGAAGGTTTTCCCGGAGTTCGATGCAGCGACGATCGCGGACCTGCGGACGTCGCTGGAACTGTTCCTCGACGAGGTCCTCGCGTCGGACGGCGCCGACTATCGCCGTCTGCTGCTTGCCGACGAGGTGTACGTCAACGATCGCCTTGCGAAGTTCTACGGTTGTGCGACGCCGAGCGAGGCGGGCTTCACGAAGGTGCAACTCGACGACGGGAGCCGGGCCGGAATCCTCACTCACCCCTACCTGATGGCCTCACTGGCCCATGCCCGGGAGAGTTCGCCGATTCATCGCGGGGTATTTCTCGTTCGCGGCGTGATGGGGCAGGCGTTGCGTCCGCCCCCGGTGGCGGTGGCGCCCCTCGCGCCCGACCTGCACCCGGACCTGACAACGCGAGAGCGGGTGACCATACAAACCCAGCCAACCGAGTGCATGACCTGCCATTCGATCATCAACCCCCTCGGTTTCACCTTGGAGAACTACGACGCGGTGGGCCGCTACCGTGCCGAGGAGCGAGGCAAGCGAGTCGACAGCAGCGGCAGCTATCGTACGCACGCGGGCAAAGAGGTTGCACTGCAGGGACCGCGTGAATTGGCCGAGTTCGTGGTGACGAGTCCCGAGGCCCACGGCGCGTTTGTGGAGCAACTCTTCCACCACCTCGTTCAACAGCCGGTTCGGGCCTACGGGCCGGACACCCTGGCGAACCTCCAGGCAGCGTTCACGGCCGACGAGTTCAATATCCGCCAGCTGGCCGTACACATCCTGACGGTTTCCGCTCCCGTGGGACGCGAAACCGGCGAGGCGAAACCCGAGTCTTGAATCCCAACCAGAAGTGAGACCGGTCAACGGTCCCATGCAGGAGGCTCCCATGCCGCTGTCCATCAATCGCCGCCGTTTTCTTCGCGATCTGGGCGTGAGTGCCGCCGTGGCCCCTTTGTTGGGCAGCCTGGCGGCCTTCAGCCGGGCCGACGAGTCCAGTCGCCGCAAACAACGACTCGTCGTGATGTTCAGCCCCAACGGCGTGGTCCCCAATGCCTTCTGGCCGGAGGAGGAAGGACGCGAATTCACGCTCAAGCCGATCCTCGAACCGCTCGCGCCGTTTCGGGATCGCCTGTTGACGCTCCACGGCGTGGGCGATCGCATTCGCGGCGACGGCGACAATCACATGCGAGGCATTGGCTGCCTGCTGACCGGAATCGAGCTCTTCCCCGGCAATATCCAGGGCGGCTCCCACACACCGGCGGGCTGGGCCAGCGGCATCTCGATCGATCAGGAAATCAAGAACTTCCTGCAATCGGATCCGGCCACGCAGACGCGGTTCGGCTCTCTCGAATTCGGCGTCATGGTCCCCGACCGGGCCGACACGTGGACCCGCATGTCCTACGCCGGGCCCAACCAGCCGCTGGCACCGATCGACGACCCGTACCAGATGTTCAACAAGCTCTTCGGCGGAACGCGGGATCGCCAGTTGCTCGGCAGCATCCTCGATGATCTGACGGAAGATCTGCAGAAGGTAAGCCTTGCCGTTGGGGAGAAGGACCGCCAGTTGCTGGACGAGCAGGCAACCTTCGTTCGAGAAATGGAGCAGGAACTGAAGGCCGCCTCGCAATCGAAAGCGATTCACGCGGTTCCGGAACTGGAGCCGGGAGTGCGTGAGGAAAACAACGCCATCCCCAAGATCAGCAAGATGCAGATCGATCTGATGGTCAACAGTTTTGTCAACGACTTCGCCCGGGTCGCCACGCTCCAGTACACGAATTCGGTGGGTGGGGCCAAGATGCGCTGGTTGAATATCGACGACAATCACCACGCCCTGTCCCACGAGCCCGATTCCAACCAGGACGCCCAGGAGAAGCTCACGAAGATCAACACCTGGTTCTGCGAGCAGCTCGCCTACCTGGCGAAGCGTCTGGCTGACACTCCCGAACCCGATGGCGAAGGAAGCCTGCTCGACAACACGCTCCTCGTCTGGACAAACGAGCTCGGCAAGGGCAACTCGCACACCCTCAACGACATTCCCTTCGTGCTCGTCGGCGGCGGCCTCGGTTTCCAGATGGGGCGCTCCCTCAAGTTCAAACGAACGCCCCACAATCGGCTCCTGCTCGCCCTGGCCCATGGTTTCGGGCACCACCTTGAGCGATTCGGCAACCCCGACTACTGCGGCGACGGACCGTTGTCGCTCGGCTGATGCCGGGGAGCGGGATAGCCACAAGAAACACGAAAAGGCACAAAAAGGGAAGGACGGGCCAGGCGTTGTGATTTCGACGTCTGGGATCGAAGGGCCTGAAAGAGCACCACAGAGGGCACGGAGGAAGATCCGGTCCACTGAAGAATGTCGAAAGTCAAATGTCGAATGACCTAAGACGCGAAAGTCGTATCGTGCACAACCTTCGTCATTCGGACCTTTGGATTTGTTTTGTCATTTGATAGTCCTCATTCGCCATTTCTATGCTACGTCTCTTCTCCGTGTCCTCTGTGCCCTCCGTGGTGGTTCACTCTTCGTTCCAAATCGCTCGTTTGTGGCCGAAGCGAGCAATTCTACTGGAGCGGCTCCTGTCTTCCCGCTCGCCTTTTTTGTGCTTTTCGTGGCCGTTCTTCCTGACATCAATTCAAAACTTCGGCTGCTCTTTTCGCGACTTGCACTTCGGCAAACAAAATCGGCGTCCCTTCCCAACTTGTGGAAAGAGACGCCGATGGGTGGTTTGCCGGTCAGTTTGCGAGGGCGAAGGAACGATCAGGTGAGTTCAGGGACTTCGTAGCCCTTGCGATATTCTCGCTTCAGGAAGCCATTGGCGACGTCGGCGCCTTCGCCGACGAACTTGTCGGAGGCGAGGTCGTACTCGAGCATGGGGCTCAGTTTGATCGAGTCGCTTTCCATCTTCAGGCCGTGGGCGGTCATCAACTCGCTCATGCTTTCCACGAGGCCGTCCCACATCTCGGCGCCTTCCTTGACCTGCTTCGTGTCGGCAAGGCGGAAGGGTCGACCCGCCCGGAAGGCGATGTTGGTCAGGTTGCACCAGCCGGTCGAGTCGTTGCCGAGCTTGACGTCGGTCCGCAGGAGGGAGGCGTCGTGGGCGCGAACCGCGTCGAGGAAGTTCTGCTGGTGGTTCGTACCGCCGGCGTTGCCCTTGAATTCCTTGACGACCTTGCCGTCGTTGTCGAAGGCGGCGCCGCGTCCTCGCTGGCCTTCGAACCGGCCGCCTTCGCAGTAGGCGATGTAGCCACTCCCGGGACCCGGGTGGGACGGGCTCTTCTTCGAATCGGGGCCCGCGGTCAGGTTCGTCAGGCCGATCACGACGGGGATGCTGCCCGTGTCGAAATAGGCGAAATGAAGGTTCGGCGTCTCGCCGGCGTCGTTCCAGACCACCCGTCCGCCGCCGCCAAGGATTCGCTTCGGCAAAATGACCTTGTCGAGGAACACGTTGTTCCGCAGATCGTCCAGCACGTGGACTCCCCAGTTGCCCATCTCGCCGGAGCCGGTGTTCCAGTCCCAGTGCCAGTCGTACTGGAGCTTGTCGCGGTAGATCGGCTTCTTCTGCGCGGGGCCGAGCCAGAGATCGTAGTCGACCCCTTCGGGGATCGGAAGCGGCGTGGATCGCTTGCCGATCGGCGCGCGAACGCCGTAGCGATTCACGCGGGCCATCTTGATCTCGCCGAGCGTCTTGTCCTCGTGGAGGAACTTCTTGATCTCCGCCTGCATGGGGTCGCTGCGCTGCTGGGTGCCAACCTGGCAAATCTTGTCGTACTTCCGGGCGGCTGCGACCGTCTGGCGGCCTTCCCATTGGCTGTGCGAGAGGGGCTTCTCGACGTAGACGTCTTTGCCCGCCTGCATCGCCCAGATCGCCGCCAGGCAATGCCAATGGTTGCAGGTCGCGATCACGACCGCATCGATTCCGTCGTCGTCGAGCATCCCTCGCATATCGGCCCAGGTCTTGGCTTCTGGGAACCGCTTTTTGGCGCTTCCAAGCCGCTCGGGATCGGGATCGCAAAGCCCGGCCACCCGCACGCCGTCGAGCTTGCTGAAAACACGCATATGCTCACCGGCGCGGCCGCCGCAACTGATGAAGCCCAAGTTGATGGTCTCGTTCGCATCGGCACCACGGGCAGAAAAGGCGGGGAGCGCCAGGGCCGAGCCGACGGCAAGGCTGGTTCGCAGGAAGTCGCGGCGAGTGGTTCGATGCATTGCGGAGTCTCCGAGATTCTCAGGAAATGAAGGAAAGACGCGACCGTGGAGGGGACGCGGCGGGGTCGGCGCACAGCGGTTCGTAAAACTCGTGCGCCTCAAGAATCCAGCATACCCTCTTCCCACCGCCGATGCCACGGATCTCGAGCGATCAGAACCACATGCGCTCTGGGGTATCGGCTCCCTCGAAAAGGGGTGTAGCGCCGGTTGGATCAGGCAAATTCAAGAGCCCGGCCATTCCCCTTCAGCCCGGCTGCTACCGTTGGTTTTCGGAGAGACCGCGCAGCGGCGGAAGCCGGGCGATTTGCAGCCGGGCTTTTCGAATCGGTGAGAGTTGGGGGCAAGAGCCGGGCTAACTCCCCAACCTCCGCGCTTAGGCTGCCGGGTGTGAGGTGGTAAATTCAAGAGCCCGGCTTGTCTATCCTTGTTTCCAGCCCCTACTCGACTTTGGTCAGTTCGAGTTGCTGGTCGTCCACGCCAACGTAGTCGTATTGGTGGATCGGGGCGCCGTCATTCCGCCGGGCCGCAAACACGCAGATCGACCGGCCGCTGTGCTTGCCCAGCATCACGATGACGTCGCCCTCCCGTTTCTCGAAGACGAACTGTTGATAGTCCTTGCCCTCGTAGGGGGCCTGCTCCATTCTCGCGTTGTTCTCCCGAGAGCCGTGCGAGACGCTCAGGGCCAGCCCGCTTTGAACGTTGGTGATCTTGTAACAGGCGGCCCCGACCTTTTCGAGTCGCCACAACTGGCTCTTAGAATCGCTCAGGGGCTCTTGCTGGATCGCGGCGCCCGGTTCCACGGAACCGCCGGCCACGCCCCAGGGCTTCTTGGTATGCATGGCCGCGATTCGGTAAACGCCTTCCTCCGGTTCGAACCATTGGATCGTCTTGTCGGGATCCTCGGCGATCCAGACCTGCGACCAGCCGCCGCGATTCAGACGGGCGTAGTTGGGAACGGCGAGAATGTCGACGGGTGCGACCTTGCCCGGCGAGTTCTGCGCCGCCCGGCCCTTCAGCACCGCGACGCCGTCGAGCAGATCGGGCTTCCACTGGGCACTCAACTCGGCATCCTGGGGCAAGAAGATCGACCGGACATCGCACTCGTGGTCCACGTCTTCCAGGTTGTAGACGATCGGTCCCCGCTGTAACGCCACTTTTCCCCGATCGCTCTTCACGCGCGGGTCGGCATGCAGACGTTGGATGGGCATCGGCAGGCTCAGGTCGATGCGGTCGCCGTCTTTCCAGGTGCGTGCCAGACGGATGTAGCCGTGCTCACACGGAGCTTTCTGGACCGTGCCGTTGACGGAAACGGTATAGTCCTGCGTCGCGGTACTGGGCGTATAGAGGGCGCTCTCGCCCCGGTTGGGAATGCGGATCTTCACCGCAAACTCGGTCGGAGCCGCCGGGTGCAGGGTCAGGCAGACCTCTCCCTTCCACGGATAGCCGGTCTTCTGCTCGATTTGCAGCGACGTGCCCGCCACGTTCTCAATCGTTCCGCAACTGGCCACGAAGTGGTTCACGTAGAGGGTGTTGCTCGACGGATCCAACCGATACATCAAGTCCTTGATGGCGATCAGTGTCCGCGGGATGTTGCCCACGCAGCACGGGCAACCGTGCCAGGGATAGCGTCGGTTTCCCGAAGCCAGCGGATTCTGGTAGAAGAAATTCTCGCCCGAGAGCTCGATGGCGCCGAGGACGTTGTTGTAGAGGACCCGCTCTTGCACGTCGACGGCCGCGGCGTCGGCATCCATGCGATTCATGCGGTCGGCCCAGAACGAGAGTCCGCACCCGGCGCACGATTCGCAGTAGGCGGATTCGTTGGGCAACTGGTAGTCTTCGCCAAAGGCCTCGCCATGGCCGGTCGCCCCCACGCCGCCGGTCACATACATGCGACGGTTCACGGCGCTGTCCCAGATCTTCTCGACGGCCTGGTGATAGGCCTCGTCGCCGGTTAACAGGGCCAGGTCGGCCATGGCCGAGTAGAAGTAGGTCGCGCGAACCGCGTGGCCCACGGCGTCGGTCTGCTCCACGGCCGGGAGATGGGATTGCCGATAGGCATTGCGATGCTCTTTCACATCATAGCGATGATCGAAGAAGAACTTGGCCAGGTCCGAATACCTGTCGCCTGCGGGCTTGCCTTCCGTTTCGTTGACGAGTCGAGCCAGTCGGCAGAGGGCAATTCCCATGCCGGCGTGGCCGTAGATCCAGTTTCGTTTGGGAGGCGGGCCGAACCTGGCACACAGTTGGTTGGCGCAATGCCTTGCGGCGTCATAAAGGCGGCGGTCTTTCCCTTCGGTGATCCGGTAGTGGGCCACGCCCGCCTCGATGAAATAGCCCTGAACGTAGAATTCGTGGGAGTTGATGTTCGTGTAGCGGGGGAACTTGTTGACCGTGTGGTAGGAGTGGATGTAGCCGTCATCCATCTGGGCGGCCAGCACGATGGGGATCCACTCGTCGAGCTTCTTGCGAAGGAAGTCCTGGGCGGCCGCCAGGTCGGCATCGCCTTCGGGATCCACCGCCAGGGCCAGGCAGATGGCCTCGATCGTGTTGTAGACGTAGGCGTCGCTCCACGGTGCGCCGGTGAACTTGCCGGTCGGTTCCCCATTCAGGGCCTTGGCCGTATTGATGAGGTTCACCAGTTCCTGGCCTCGTCCGCCCTCTTCCATCTGCGCGATGCAGTGGGGAATCCACTTTTCGGTAAGCCGTTTGACCTGGTCCTTCCAGAAGCCGTCCAATTTGATTTGCTGGAAGTAGACCGGGGCCAGAGCATCACTGGGATCCTGGGCCGACGCCTCCGACAGGCAGATCGGTCCGAGCAAGGCTGCCACGATCAGTACGGCCAGATATTTCTTCATGGGAGATTCCTCTGCGTGTAGGAAGGGATTGCGTCCGGCGCGAATGTGCGTCATTTTGCGGGGCGCAAAGTCCTGGTCAATCCCCACACCTTAGGAAGCCACACCGCGCGCAACAAGCAAACATCGCGCAGAAGAATGTTGGTTTTGCGCAGGGGCGGATTCGGCGAATGTGTTGGAACGCAGAAGCCGGGCTACGTTGGGCAGTCGACAGGACGGACAACCCTGCATGGAATGGGACATTCAAGAGCCCGGCTTGTTTACTTCGGAGCCCGGCTGGTCTTTGCGATCACAGGCTCTTGATGTAGGTCATGCTCTGGGCGATGCTTGCCAGCGGATCGGGGGACTGGTCCTGTTCCACGTGGCACTGGTCCACGGCCGTATCCTCGGCGGCCTGGAGGACAGCGTTCCAATCGATCGTCCCGTCGCCCACTTCCTGGAAGGCGTCGCGGGGCGTCTTCGACTCATCGGTCAGCGTGGCGACTCCCGCCTTGAGATCCTTCAAGTGAAGCTGGGCGATCCGTCCCTTGAGCTTCCGGATCATCTTCACGGGATCGTTGCCGGCGATCGCCGCCCAGAAGACGTCCAGTTCAAAAGGCATTAGCTTCGGGTCGAACTCCTCGACGAACACGTCCCAACCCCGTTTGCCCTCGGGGAGTTTTGCGAACTCGAAGGCATGGTTGTGATAGCAGAGTTGGATTCCCGCTTTCCGACACATCTCCCCGGCCCCATTGGCTCGCTCGGCGATCTGCTTGAACTGATCGGCCGTCTCCCGATGGCCCTTGGCGATATAGCCGAACACAAGGTAGCGAAGCTTGAGCTTTTCGGCCGCCTCGAGCGTGGCCTCAAACGTGGCAACTCCCTTGGCATCCGGCGTGACCAGAACTCGCCAATCGATGAAGGCGGAGGTAACCTTCAAGCCAATATCGCGGGCCGCCTTGACAACAGGGTCCGCCGTCAGGACGTCGCCCACTTCCGCCTGGTAGTATCCCGAGTCGGCCACGGCCCGCAGGGTCGCGGCCATGTCCTCCTTCATCTGGTTTCGCACGGTATAGAGCTGCAGGCCCATCGTGTCCTTGTAATGGCGGAACCGGGGCGAGAGGGCCCAGGCAGGTCGTGCCAGGATTGCTGCCAAACTGGTTGTTCCTGCCGTCTTCAAAAATGCTCTGCGTCGCATCGCCGTCACCTCGCGTTAGGAAAGATCTCTGATTATTCGTTCTTCGGCCAATTCCGCCTATTGTCCCCACTTCGGCACCGTCAATCAACCATGTGGGGGTCGAATCGGCGCTTTGGCTGCCTGCTGGGCCGTGATCTTCACGGACTGTTCTCTCCCATGTCGGCAACCGCTAGAATGGGACCGGTTTTGCTGTTTTGGAGCCTAACATCCAGACACAAAGGGGGATTGTTCGAGCCATGATCGCTTCAAAACACTTACAGAAGATCGGGCCGCTGGCATTGGCAATGACCTTGCGATGGTCTTCCTGGCGAACGAAATGGTCGTTGACTATGCAATTCGCCTGAAGCAGCAGTTCGACCCGAGCCGCCTCTGGGTAACGGCCTACACGAACGACGTGTCGTGCTACATCGCCTCCCCCCGTATCATTGAGGAAGGGGGCTACGAAGCGAGCAACAGTCTCAGTTCCCGCGTCACGCTCGGCCAACCGGAGAAGCTCGATCCGCCCATGATGCAGCGCATCGTCGGGGCGGTGAAAGAGATGGTCCCCCCGTCGTTCCGGAAACAATAGATGGAGTCCAGGCCCTGAGCCTGTTTGTTCGATGACGGTTTTGGAATTCCGCCACGGCACGCTCGTTCTCACCGGCATGGCCGGCGAGCGTGTCGGGAAGCTCTTTCCCAGTGGCCCGTTCGTGTGGGACGCCCGGGACGGCCTGTGGCGCGCCGACGCGATTCACTACCGAACCGTGGTGGAGAAGTTTCGCGAGACCGGCGTCCTCTGGGAAGACAAGGTGACTCGCTGGTCCACCGTTCGCTGGCCGAAACCCAACCTGCCCGCGCTGCGGCCGGAGCAGCAAGCAGCCGTCGAGGCCTGGTGCATCGACCGGCGCGGCTGCATCGTCATGCCGACGGGCACAGGCAAAACGGAGGTCGCCCTGGCCGCGATTGCCCTCGTCAGCCTGCCCACCCTCGTCGTGGCGCCGGTTCGGGATCTCATGTATCAATGGCATCGCCGAATCCTGGAACGCCTCGGCTACGATTCCGGCGTGGTGGGCGACAACGCCTACCGAGTCCGGCCCGTTTCGGTCACAACCTATGACTCGGCATGCATTCACATGGAGAAGTTCGGCAACCGTTTCGCCCTGGTCGTGTTCGATGAATGCCATCATCTCCCGGGCGCCGTGCGGCGCGACGCGGCCCTGATGTCGCCGGCCCCATGCCGCCTCGGGTTGACGGCCACGCCGGAACGAAGCGACGGTCGCCAGGATGATCTCGCACCGCTCATCGGCCCCACTGTTTACAACATGCCCATCTCCGAGGCGAAAGGCCGTTCCCTGGCCGACTACGAGGTGGTTCGCATCCCCATTCAGCTCTCGCCCCAGGAAGAAATCCGCTACGAGGAGCTTTCGCGGACCGTTCGCTACTTCGTGAGCGAACGCCGAAAGACGGATCCGAATTACGGGTGGGAGGATCTCTGCGCCGAGACGGGAAAGGCCCCTGAAGCACGGCAGGCGATGAAGGCCTTTCATGCGAAGAAGGCGATTGAAGAACGGGCGGAAGAGAAGTTCCGCGTCCTCGAAGACCTGTTCTCGCTCCACGTAGGAGAGCCCTGCCTGGTTTTCGTCGGCTCGAACCAGATGGCTCGCGACATTTCCCGCCGTTTTCTGATCCCATGCCTGCTCAGCCACAGCGACAAGAAGGAGCGACTCGATGTGCTCCGAGGCCTGGAAGACGGGACCTATCCGGCCCTGGTGGCCAATCGGGTGCTTGACGAAGGAGTGGATCTTCCCGAAGTCAAGGTGGCCATCGTCCTCGGCGGCAGCAGTTCCGCCCGGCAAGCGAAGCAGCGTCTCGGCCGAGTCCTGCGCAAGGCGGGAAACGCCCGGGCCGTCCTCTACGAAGTCGTTTCGGTCGGAACGAAAGAGGAGAAGCGATCCGTCCGCCGCCGAAAGAGCGACGCCTATCAGAAGATCCGCAGGCGATCTCTTTGAAAGAAACATGACTGCGGTTGCCACAACGGGCTGGCACGACTGGCCTTGAATCATTCGGGCTAGAGCCTGGACTCCAACGGGACCATTATGCTGCGACGCGAACACGCCATTGTCGAATACCAGGGCGGAAAGGTGTTTCCCGATCGTCTGGGCCAGAAACAGCACCGGCACTATTTGCGCCATGCCGAGCAAATGTTGCGCGTTTACGTCGGCGGCGTCGGGCGAACCAGGCGTCAACTTCATCGCGACATCTGGGCGGTTTTCGAAAACGAACCGGATTGCCCCGCTCGGCGGATCGAGGCCTTCTGCAAACTCCTCGACGACCGCAGCGAGTATGCGGAAGATCGGGGCGGCAAGGCGGCGACGCTGCGGCGCAAGGTGTTCCGGATGGCGGCGGACAAACACCCGCTCCTGCGCCGGGCGGATCGCCTTTTTGGGACCGACGAACAAGCGGTGAAGACCGAAATCGCTGAGACGATCGGCCGACCGTGGGACGAAATCGAGGACGACCTGTTTTCCGACGTTTTCGAGTTCCGGCGGCTCGTTCGCTTCGACGGCTACGAAACCGCCCAGGCCCTGCTGGCTCGCTACAACGTCGCCCAAGTCCAAGCCGCCCTCTTCGACGCCGAATCGATGACCGTCTGGGCTACTGACGATTTCAAGACGATCCTCCGCTACGCCAAACTGGCTCGGCTCATGCACACGATCCAGCGGCACGGGCGCGACGGCTACGCAATCCGCTTCGACGGTCCGGCCTCCGTGCTCCGCACCACGCGTCGCTACGGGGTCGCCATGGCGCGCTTCCTGCCGGCTCTGATCGCTTGCCGCGAGTGGCGGATGCACGCTGTGCTTCGCACCCGGCGCCGGGGATGGACGGTCGCCCTCGACCTTTCAGCCGACGAAGGCCTTACCAGCCATCTGCCCGCTCCTGATGATTTTGACTCCTCCGTGGAGGAGGCCTTCGCGAGCAAGTGGGGTGAGGAGCCTCGCGAGGGTTGGCTGCTCGTCCGCGAAGGCGGGGTTCTTCACCAACACCAAAAGGTCTTCGTGCCGGACTTCCTTTTCCGTCACGAGGACGGGCGAACCGTGCTGATGGAAATCATCGGTTTCTGGACGCCCGAATACCTGGAAGCCAAACAGGCCACTCTCCGCCTATTCCAGGACCACCGCATTCTGCTGGCCGTCGCGAAGCAGGCTCAACAGACCATGCCGGAACTCCCGAACACAATCCCCTACAAGACCGCCGTTTCCGTCAAGACTGTACTGGAGAGGTTGCAGAGCCTGTAGCGGTGGCATCCGTGCCGCCGGTTCTTGTACCACTTGCTTCGAGTCGTTGAACACCCTGACGTCTTCGAGAACTATAGCGGGACGGCGGCAGGGATGCCACCGCTACGAAAACACCGTGCGGCGGATCTGCCGTCGCTACTGCGGTTTCCGGCGGCAGGGATGCCACCGCTACGGGGCGGGGTGATAGATGGCGGGTGAGTGGAGGCACTTTCTGGGATCCTGGCCGGCTTTCTCTGGGTTTCGGGCTATATAGTGTTGGAATGCCTCCAATTGCTCGAAGTCGCGGACGATGTGGTCGTAGCTTTCCCGCTGCCAGAGGATGCCGCGACGTCCCCGTCTTCGATTGATCATCGTCGCGGAATAGCCTTTGATACTGTGAAGCACCGACTCCAGTTCGAAGCCTGGCAGCGGAGTCATTAACGCATGCACGTGGTTCGGCATCACAACGAGATCGCCGGTAAGAACACGCTCGCCGTGGAAGTGCAGAACGGCATCCCCTGCAATCTTGGCGTCGGCCGCATCCTGGAGAAGACAGGAACCGTGGCCAAAGTCGAGTTCATCGTTGAGCCTTTTGGCAATGAGGCGTTCGTAGGCCCGCCGGTCCGATTTAGGAATTCCGGCAAGTTGCCGTTTCCACTCGCTGCACTCCAGATCAACCCCGCGCTTCTTCAACCAAAGACGGCGTTCGTATTCCAGTTCAGCGAGTACCCGTTGGGGCACCGAATCAGCTTGCCGAAACGTGACGAAGTAGGTGCAACCGTCCTGTCGCCAGTGAGGGAGGAGCCCGTGGGCATAGATCCGCACCTCGCCGTGCTCATCGAATCCCCGGAAAGGAATTGAAACCGTGTGTTGCATGGCAGTCCGTAGCGGTGGCATCCTTGCCGCCGGTTCTCGTACTACTTGCTTCGACCGATTGATCACCCTAGCATATTGTAGGAGCAAAGCGGGACGGCGGCAACGACGCGACCGCTACGGGCGGGGTAATACACGTGGCGGCCAAAAAGGAGACGCGTCGTAGCGGTGGCATCCCTGCCGCCGGCTCTCGTACCACTTCTTTCCAGCCAAGACCATCCTGGAGAGGCTGTGTTCTTCGTAGCGGTGGCATCCTACGCCGTTAACCATAGAAATCACCACGGTCGCGTTTTGCTCGGGAAAACAGGTGCTTTTGCAAGTCTTCCGTGCCGCTGGCGTCTGCACGTCGAGTGCAGTGCGAGTCGGTGATAGCATTGCATCCACTTGTTGGTCGTCGGAACATGTCAGATCGGCAGACCCTGCAAAACACGGGGTTTGACGAGCTGTATCTTCCGGAAATTACACAACTTACGTTCGGCATGGGGGGATTATGGTTAACGGCGTAGGGTGGCATCCCTGCCGCCGGCTCTCATACCACTTCTTTCCAGCCAAGACCATCCTGGAGAGGCTGTGTTCTTCGTAGCGGTGGCATCCCTGCCGCCGGCCGTCGTACCACTTGCTTCCATCCCTTGAGCACTCTCGCGTATTTCAGGAGCAAAGCGGGACGGCGGCAAGGATGCCACCGCTACGACGTCTGCCCCGTAGCCACCATCATGAGCCGGTGTTCGTCCCATTGGTCGACGGGCCGAGTCTCGCTGAGCTCGCCGCGGTGCATGACGGCGATCCGATCGCAGATTCCCAACAGTTCGGGAAGATAACTGCTGACAAGGAGGACGCCCTTGCCGGGAACACCCGTCGCCGGATCGCCACAGGCCAACTGGTCCAGCAGTTGATAGATTTGAGCCTTCGAGCCCACGTCGATGCCGCGGGTCGGTTCGTCGAGCAACAGCACGTCCACGTCGGCATGAAGCAGCCGTGCCAGGGCGGCCTTTTGCTGGTTGCCGCCGGAAAGGGCCCCGACTCGCTGCCGAGGCGAAACGCAACGAATCGCAAGCTCTTCGATCCATCGTTGGGTCGTGCGGGCTTGCCGAGAAGGCGTTACAAGTCCCTTGGGTCCCAGCCCGCGAAGTCGCGGAAGGGTCACGTTGTCGGCAATGGAGAGGTCGAGGGCCAGCCCTTCCGTCTTCCGATCTTCGCTGACGAGCCCAACTCGTTGGTTCCAGCGCGTGGCCGGTGAGGCAGGCCCGGTATAGCAGCCCACGGCAACCCGGCCGGACCGAACGGCATCGAGGCCGAAAACACAGCGCAGCAACTCGGTGCGTCCTGCACCCACCAGGCCCGCAATCCCGAGGATCTCGCCCCGATGGAGCGTGAGCGACGCGTCGCGTGGCAACTCGTTTCCGCACAGGTTCGACAGTTCCAGCACGGGCGCACCGCACGCTCGCGCCGAGCGAGGATATAGCTCGGTCACCTGCCGCCCGACCATCAGGTCGACCATCTCGTTGGGGGTCGTTTCCGCGGTGAGGCCGCCTCCTACGGAACGGCCGTCGCGCAGAACCGTGTAACGATCGCTCACCTCCCGGACCTCTTCCAGGAAGTGGGAAATGTAAACGGTGGCCAGGCCTCCGGCTTTGAGTCGGGCGATCAGCGCGAAGAGTTTCTCCGTGTCACGCGACGTGAGGCTGCTCGTCGGTTCGTCGAGGACGAGAACACGACACTGAACGGCGACCGCCCTCGCGATCTCGACCATCTGCTGCTGGGCGACGGAGAGTTTTCGGACCGGCGTATCCGGTGCGACTGCTTCGAGGCCGACCTGATCCAGGGCATCGGCGGCCCGTCGTCTCATCTCGCCCCATCGCACAAAAGGCCCGGCCTGCGGCTCCACACCCAGCAGGATGTTCTCCGCCACGGAAAGATGGGGCGCGAGCGACAACTCCTGATACACCATCACCACCCCTCGGCGGCGCGCGTCGAGAGGACTGCGCGGACGATACGGCTTTCCGTCCAGCCACATCCGGCCTTGATCCGGCGCATGCGCCCCGGAAAGGACCTTCATCAGGGTGCTCTTCCCGGCCCCGTTCTCGCCGACCAAGGCGTGGACCTCGCCGGGGCGCACGTCGAAATCCACGCCTGCCAGGGCGTGCGTGGCGCCGAAGTGCTTGTGCACTCCCCGCATCGAAAGGGCGAATTCCGCTTCAGGGCGTGACGGTTCGGTCATGGGGTCGGCTCGGGCTTCAACTCGATCGTTTGTCCTGCGACCAGTTGCAACTTCGTTTCGGGAAAGCGGGCCCCCGTCACGCGCAAGCCGTTCTTTCCCGGACGCCGGCACGCGATCGTCACTCGTCCATCCGCGTAGGCCGTTACGTCGATCACGTGGTCTTGCACCTCAATCCCGGTCACCGTGAGAGACGGCCAGTCAGTAGGCAACTTCGGAGCGATCGTGAAACCGTCGCCGGTGGGGCAAACTCCGAGGAAGCCGTAGAGCATCACCTGGGGCACGAGCACACTTTCCATGAACTCTCGATCGAGTCCGAGCCCGCCCGGTGTTCCGCTGCCCTGAAGCGACCCGCGTCCCGGCTTGGCGTAGTAGGCGCGATACCCTCCCTCGCCCTGGACTTCCGCATACCAGTCAAGAATGACCTTCAGGCGGTTCCAGGCATCGTCCGGGCCCTCGGTGGCAAGCCTTGCCATCAGGTCGTGGTAGGACCAGCCGAGAACGGCTCCGCCGTCCTGGACCTGCCAGCCCCAGGGGATGTCTTCCGGACGTTGCCACACCCAAACGTACCAATCCTCGTTGCGCCGCGTGGTGGCACGGGGCGCGAAACGCCAGTGATAGATGTCCCCGCCCTGGGAGGTGTCGCCTTCGATGACTCGCCGACCGCTCACCCAGTCAAGAATCCGTCGGGCCTGGGCCTTCGTCGCAAACCCGTAGTAGATGGCCTCCAGGTTGAGGAACGTGAAACCGTAATCATGGTCGTTGCCGTCGGCGTCAACACACGCCACAAAACGACCTCGCTCCTCATTCCAAAACAACCGATTCGCCCTCACGCGAAGCTCTTCCGCACGGCGACAGAGCACCGGGCCGGAAAGCCCCGCGGGCGCCGCCTGCAAATCCCATTCGGGATGCCCTTGGATCATCCGCTCCAAGTCGATCATGTTGCGAAGCGCCGCGTAGAAGTAGATCGTCGCCAAGCAGTCCTTGTGCCCGAAGGGCATGAGATCCCAGTAGTTGTTGCCGATCCCGCGGCCGGGAAAGACCTTCTTCCCGCCATCCGGCAAACAGACGAAGCCCGGACGCCCGCAATGGCCCACCCAGGGCACGAGAATACAGCCGTTTTCCTGGGGATTGAATTCCTTCATGGCAAAGGCCAGGGCGGTGCGCATTCGCGGCAGGCTTTGTCTCAGGAAATCGAGATCGCCCGTCCAGTTGAAGTAGTCGCAGCAGGCCTGGACGAATACGGCGTTGTTGGTCGGGTGACGCGAGTCGACGGCCGTGATGAGCGACTTGAGCGTCACCCGCACGCCGGCCGGGATGTCGAATCCGATTCTCAGACGGTTGAACCGGCCTTTCCACTCCGGGTGCTTGTACATGGGAACGTTGGCGTAACGAAGCTCCGTCCCGGAGGCAGGCGGCGAAAATGTCACTCGCCGCTCGTCATCAAACTCCGGCTCGTCGGCCGTCGTCCAGGCCACGTAGGGGTTGGCGTCCTCGGGCAGGCCGTCGGCCGACCATTCGATCCGGATGAAGGGCGCGATGTGCGTGTCGAGATCCACCGCGGGCGTCGTCAGCGTGGCGCCCGGCCCGGTAAGGGTCAGGTTCCATCCGCGGTTGGGATCGATGGACTCGCTTTCTGCATGATCGAGTTCCCATCCGTCGGTTGTCGTCGTCAGCTTGGCCCCGTTTTGGGCGCCGTAGTGGTCGCCCACCAGGGAGAAGTGCCAGCCCATGCCGCCCGCCTGGAGCCACAACGGGAAGGGCCAGCCGTCCGAATGGGCCAGGCCGCGATGCTGCCGGGTCGCCACGTACCCTTCCGCGTCGATGGGGCGACTCAACAGGCTCTGCCGATAGAACGCCCGCATTCGGCCTGCCGTGCCGTCTTCGTCCACGGCGGGCCAGAGGACCGACATGGGAAGCCACGGATCCCAGAGCGTGCAATTCGTGGCCGGGTTGTGATGCTGATAGAACAACTCCCGCAACCGGGCCATTTCCTTTTCGCTGCCCGGCACGCGGAACTCAGGAAACGTGGATGGCGGTTCCGCAGCCGAAGTCGCGGAAGCGATCAGAACAAGACAGAAGGCAGGCAACAGGAGTGTTTTCATCGACGGCTATCGGCGTGTTGAGCAAGTAGGTCACCGCTCGCCGAGCAGGACCTTGAAATGGAATATCGCTCAGCAATTCGGGAACCGTGCGGCTCCCGGCGTGTGGACAAGCAGTGCCCCGTGGGACGGCATTTCCTGGAATCACGCAAGTTCATTTCGTGTCCAGTCTCCGCACATGAACATAATAGGCGCCGCAGATTTCCTGCCCCTGCTCGTCCAGGAACCAGGTCTGCAGGGTCGTTGGGCCCTTCTTGAGGGAAACGCGGAAGGCCGCCCCCTCGTCGCTGGGCGTCGTCTTGGCCGACTGCTCCTGGTCGCCGATCCGCAGCCGGGCCGAATGGATCGGCAGGGCCTTGCCCGCCACGTAAACGCCGTCGGTGACCTTGGTCTCGGGCAGGGATCCGGTCAGCGTCAATCCCGTTTCCTCGGGCCAGCGGCGAAGCACCAACTCGTATTCTCCGTCGGCAGCCACATCGAGATACCAGACACCGTTCTTGCGATCGGCGCGACGAACCTGACGCTGCTGATCCACGAACACATCGAACCACTCGCACGCGGTCAGAATCGAGGGATTCTCCTGCTCGCTCCCGATCACCACTCGCTGGGGCACGTTCACCTCGTCCTTCAGGCCGTCCCACCAGGCATTCAGGTGGGCTCGCATCTTGGCCGCCACCTCCGGGTGTTGGTCGATCACGTTCTTGTCCTGATGAAAATCGGTCGTCAGGTCGTAGAGTTCGCGATCTTCGAGAAGCCGCCAGCGTTTCCACAACACGGCCGCCCCTTCGCGGCGCGGGGTTGCTGCGTTGACTGGCGTCGGGCGGGTCGTTCTGAAGGGCATGCGGCTGTAATTCACCACGAGCATGCGATCAGGAAGCGATTGTCTCTCGCCTCGCAGCAAGGCGGCAAGGCTCGTGCCGTCGAACCGCGAGTCTGCGCTGTTGTCCAATCCGCACAGATCAATCAGCGTGGGAAGCAGGTCCTGCACGTGCGTCAGTTCGCTCACGTCCTTGTCGACAAGCAGTTTGCCCTTCGGCCAGCGGATGAAGCACGGCACCCGGTGTCCGCCTTCCCAGAGGGTGACCTTTCCGCCCTTCATGTCCGCGTTGAAATAGCGGGGGCCCATGGTGCTGCCGTTGTCCGTCAGGAAGATCAGGATCGTGTTGTCGCGAAGCCCGCTCTTCTGAAGAAACTCATCGAGACGTCCCATGTTGTCGTCGATATTCACGACCATCGCCAGGAAGCTGGTGATCGCCGCCTGCTGGCTTGGTGTGAGCTTTGGCAGATTGGGTAGGGCCTTTTCGAGCCGCGCCGCAACCGGTTCCCGATAGCCGGGCGGCACGAAGTGGGGCGCGTGGGCGGCGTTCAAAGGCAGATAGACGAAGAAGGGTTTCTTCTCTGAGGAACCCTCGATCCAGTGCATGGCCTCGCGGAAGAAGATGTCGGTGCAATAGCCCGAAAAGCTCTCGCGGCGCCCGTTGTGGACATACGTGTCGTTGAAATAGTCGTTGTCCCAGAAATCCGGCACGGCGCTGATGTGCGACGACGGGAACCAGATCGATTCCTGAAAGCCCCGATCCTGCGGGCGGAAGGGATAGTTGTCGCCCAGGTGCCACTTGCCGAACATGGCCGTCCGGTAGCCCGATCGGGCGAAGAAGTCGGCCATCGTCGGCAGTTCCGGCCGGAGCAGGGTCCGACCGCTGCTCACGTTCATCGCCCCGTTGCGGAATGCGTCCAATCCCGACATCAACTCGCCCCGCGTGGGCGTGCACATGGGGGCCACGTGGAAGTCCGTCAGACGCACGCTCTCGCCATGGAGACGGTCCAGCATGGGCGTCTGCAACACCGGGTTGCCGTGACACGAAAGCTCGCCGTATCCCTGGTCATCGCTCATGACCAGGATCACATTCGGCCGATCGGCGGCCGCGAGCGGCGACGCACCAAGAAACACCAGCCCCGCCACAATGGCTCCGATTCCTTGCCACAAGGGTCGGCTCGCGAAGTTGCTCGAATGGCCGGACATGGCGTCTTTCCTCCGGGTGGTGTCAACAGCGGGTGACTTGCCGAACGGGCCGTCGGCGAGATCGTGCCATTGTAACCCAAGAGACGCGCGAAAACACCCGTCCCGGCCCCTCTCAGCCCGGCGGAAAACGAGAGATCCAGCCCGGCTGCTTAACTCCTTCTCCCGGAAAACGTTCGAGCGGCCGCCCACGTCCAATTGCAGCCGGGCTTCTGAACTTGGAACACGCAGCCTGCGGCTGCCGTGCCGGGAAGCGGTCGAATGCCCCTCGGCCAGGACCAGCTCGATCGGCTTGTGCTCCAGCCTCGCAAGATGCTGCAGATAGGGATGGGCCTCCTGTCACGCATGAAAGTCCGTGGCAATGCGGCAATTCCCTGCTAGAATGCAACTTATCGGAAGTGCCTTTCTGCGCGTCAGGCCGCAGATAGGTGATCTGAAGGTGTTAGGTGGAAGCTGTCTATAGACAAAGTCTGCTCCGACGGTTTTTCGCATACAGTCTTCATTACTCGCTGTGCTCGGTTGAGTCCCCTTCTGAGGAGCCATGATGCCCACGCACGATTTTGCCACACACGACATTGTGGAAGCGACGTTCCTGTCTCGTATCAGTGAGAAGCTCTCTCATCGCGAGACTTTCGTGGAGTACGCAACCTGGTTATCCGACATCGATGCAGAGGCATCCGACTTTGTGCGTGCGTTCTCGGAACATGCGTTCGACGGATTGCCGATCCCGCCTCTCGTGCCTCACCGCAGCGGCGCCTGGCATCGCATGCTAGGTTACTCTATCGGCAACACGGGACGTTCCTGGCATGAGTGTATTCGTGAGTTTCCTGGACCTGCACGTGCAAGTGTCGAGTCATGGGTGCGCCCGATCGTGACGATGGCCGCCGAGGCGTGCACTGTTGCTGATCTGCCACTTGGTGGCAGTCGCTTTCTCGGAGCTCCGGACTTGCCTGAGGGATTCACGTGGCCAATGTGCTCCCGTGGTCCTCTTCGCTTCCAGGCACAGATCGGCCTTCGCGATCTGTGCCACTCCGTCGCGACCCAACGGTACCGTTTGCCGGTTGATGGATGGCTGGTGCTGTTCGCGTTCGACGACGATGGTGAAACCGGAATCCAACCAGGAGTCGTTGACCGGGATAACGATGGCAAGTGGATTGAGATTCCTGATCTCACCCACGTGGCCTACATTCCAGCCTCCGCTGCGCTTGTGCGATTTCCCGTCCCTGCCGCAACGGTTTCTTGGAAAGGCGAGGATCTTGCGTGCATTGTGACGTTCGGGGAGTCCCTTGACATACCATGGGCAGCGGACACCGAGGATGACGAACTCAAGAAGGATGAGGTGGCCGATCGGATAGGCGACATGCGTGGCGGCTGGGTCAGTAAGTTAATGGGTTACCCAATGCACTGCCGCACAGACAACACAAGCCCGGGGCGGGATTGGCTCAATCTCTTCACACTCGGCAGCGACGACGACACTGGGTGGTCCTGGTGCGATGGCGAACACCTCGATGTGTATGTGCATGAGGACGGTTTGGAGAACCGATCCTTCCGTCCGTTCTACGGGTACGCCGCCTGACACGGGTGAATCCGGCAGAACTAGACGCTGGACCGGATCGGCCGCTCAGGGTGAATTTGCGGTGGAACATCGTTGGCGGCCGCTCGATCGCGTTTCCTGCCGGCCACGCTCGCCAGGCCGTTCTACATTCGAGTCGCTGGCATACGGCCCAACCGGAATCGCGCGGAAAAACTCAGCTGCTCGACTTGAAGCCCGCGCAGGTTACTCAATCGCGGCAGCCCGGCTGCTCAACTCCTTCTCCCGGAAGACGTTCGAAGCGGTCGTCCACGTCCCTTCGCAGCCGGGCTTTTTGAACTTGGCGAACTCTGCCACCAGAAGCCCGGCTTCCACCTTTGCCCCGTCCTGAGCTGCAACGCCCTCCCACTTGGCGAAAGAAGAAGCCGGGCTGAACGGTCATTTGGCCTCGGGCTTCTTCGCCTCCGGCTTCTTCTCTTCCTCTTCCGCTCGCTCGATGCGGTGCGTCCCGTGGCAATCGGTACAAACTGGTTTCGGGTCCTTCAACTCGCGCTCCAGATAGCGAGCCACAACCTTCTGGGCAGAAACATCATGTTCCTCGTGACACTTCTGACACGCGGCGTCGATCTCCTCGCGTTTGAAGGTGATGTCCGGCTTCGTCGCGCCGATGTTCTCGTCATTCGCGTGGGCCGCACTGAGCCCGTGGCACTTGATGCACGTGACCTTTTCCGGCAGGTGAGTCCGGGCCAGCTCTTCGAAGACGAACGTCATGTGGCAGACATAGCAGGCGGAGTTCGGTCCCATGGGATCGATCATCCCCTCGTCCTCGTCCGCCTGGGCAGCGGGCTCAGCCTTGGTGGAATCGGCCTTCGGGGCCTTCGCGGCGTCCTCGTCCGCGTCCGCTTGCGATCGCCTCGCGAGAACGACCAGGCCCAGCACGACAGCCAGGAGCGCCAGGCCCAACCACGAGGCGCGTTTCAGACGATTTCCCATTTATGAAGCCACCGGTAGTCGGGAGTGAGGTTGGCGTAGTAGTTGCGGCGGCATTCTTCCAGGGCCTGCTCGTCCTCGGGCGTCTTGGGCACGTCCTTTTCGTATGCCCCGGCCACGTTGATTTCGAGCTGCTCCGGAATGTTTACGCCGGGAATGATGGCCGAGAGTCGTTTCTCCTGCAACATCTGCTTGACGAGCGACTTGGCCCGATTGTCCACCTTGCCCTCGATCTGTTGCGGCTTCAGGCCGAAGGTCGTTCCCGCCCCGAACGGTTTCAGACCGATCACGCCCACCTGCTTCTCCTGGGCCAGTTTCAGCAGGCTGTCGCCGCCGAACTCTTTCGTCAGGAACAGGTAGGGGAAGATGATCACCGAGAACTGGGGATACTCGTTCAGCACCCGCCGAAACACCTTCGGGTTGTGCGCCGAGATGCCCAGGAAGCGAACCTTCCCTTGCTGCTTGGCCTTTTCAAAGACCTCGACGACCATGTCCAGGGCCTTGTGGCTCACCATGAGCATGGTGGCCATCTGTTTCTGGCCTTCGCCCCAGGTCGCTCCCACGGGCCGCCACATGTCCAGCATGTCGGTCTTGTACGAACGGAGCCGATCCTCAATCGACTTCATCATCCCGTCCGTCGTCAGGTTCTCCTCGTATTCCTCGGTGACCTTCTGGGGCCAGGAGGCGAAGCCGATGAACCAGCGGTCGCGCTTGGCGCCGCTCGACTGCGACATGGCCTCGCCGTAGAGGTTGCACTCGGCGTCGATGTTGTTGTCGACGTAGTTCAAGCCCAGTTCGACCGCCTTCTCGAGGACGGGAACACGATCCTCGACGGTCTTTCCGCCGTGCCCGCCCAGGCTAATTTCGGAAATCATGTGCCCGGTCTTCCCGAGCGGACGATAGGTCATCTTCGGGTTGTAGTTGAGAATCTTGCTCGTGTCGACGGTCGCCCCATCGGCTGACGACAACGCCCCAATCGATGCCCCTGCGACCGTCACTCCACTGACTTTAAGAAACTCGCGCCGATTGTTTCCTGGCGATTCCATGAAAGGCTCTCCCGTCTTGACCGAATTGGTAGTCTTCCCCACGGGCCTCAGGATAGCGGGCCGGCACGCAAGAAACAAGCGAATCCGACGTGCTGCAATCTTGCAATGCCCCCCCGTGGCCCGGAGAATAGGACCAACTGAAGCAACGTAATACTCGGGAGCTCCTCGAAGTGACGCTGTCCAATTAGGAAATCCAAAATGACTCCTCAGAAACGCCGCCTTTGTTATTCTCTCCTGGCCCTCGCCTGGTTGTCGATCACCCCGGCAATCTCCAGCGCCGAGAATCGCTCGCTTGCCGATCGCTTTCCCCAGGGCGACGCCGCCTCGATCCTGGTCGACGCCTCCCAATGGCATCCCTTTCCTCGGGCCGCCGAACGCGACGCCTGGGAATCGATCCCTGCCGATGTCCGCGAGAAGATCTTGGCATTGGGAACTGACTACGCTTCCCGCCCCGTGCCCGCCCTTCCTGCAACGCTCTACCTGGAATTCCGGCGCGAAGGCAATCGCGACCGCTTTCAGAAGGTGTTGTTCGAACGCCGCGCCATGCTTGGCGGCCTGGCCCTGGCGGAGTGCGTGGAAGGAAAGGGCCGCTTCCTCGATCCGCTCGCCAACGTGATCTGGGCCATCTGCGAAGAGTCGACGTGGGCCCTCCCGGCCCACATCGGGGCCCAGAAGGCGGGCGTCGGCCTGCCCGACACGACTGAACCCATCGTGGCCCTCTTCTCCGCCGAAACCGCCAGCACCCTCGCCTGGGTTCTTTACCTGCTTGAAGATGAACTCGACGGCGTCTCGCCCCTGATCGGGCCCCGTGTCCGCCGCGAGATCGACGAGAGGATCATCACCCCGTATCAACAGCGCGACGACTTCGGCTGGATGGGCTTTCGGAGCAAGAGTCGGCCCAACAACTGGAACCCGTGGGTCAACTCCAACGTCCTGGCCGCCACGCTGCTCCTGGAGCAGGATCAGGAGCGGCGGCTGGAAATCGTTCACAAGATCCTTCGCAGCCTGGATCGCTTCTTCGTTCCCTATCCGTCCGACGGTAGTTGCGACGAGGGCCCCAGCTACTGGGGCCGAGCCGGAGCCAGCCTGTTCGAGGATTTGGAACTGCTCTACAGCGTCACCCAGGGCAAGTTCGATGTGTACGACGACCCGGTCGTCCGCGAGATCGGGCGTTTCATCACCCGTCTGCATGTGGCCGACGATGTCTTCGTGTGCGTGGGCGACTGCGACGTCGCTTCGAGTCCGCCTCGCGACCTGGTCTTTCGCTACGGACAGCGGATCCAGGACAAGGCCATGATGGACCTCGCCCGATCCGGAGTGGCAGGCGAACAGTTGTGGTCGGACCGCTACGGTCCGTGGTCGATCATGCGGATCCTACCCGCCCTGTTCAATCTGTCGAATCTGCGTGCGGAAAAGGTCTCACCGCCCCTGCTTCGTGACGTGTGGCTGAGCGATCCGGACATGCAACTGATGGTCGCCCGCGATAAGGAAGGCAGCACCGATGGGCTCTTTGTGGCCGCCTGGGCAGCGCACAACGGCCAGAGCCACAACCACAACGACGTGGGAAACTTCATCGTCTACCAGAACGGCAAGCCCGTCCTCATCGACGTGGGACGGCCCACCTACACGCGGCAGACCTTCAGCCGCGATCGCTACAAGATCTGGGCCATGCAGTCGGCCTATCACAATCTTCCCACCGTCAATGGCCAGATGCAGGGCGTCGGAGGCCGGTACAAAGCCACCGACGTGGATTACCAGGTCGACGCCGCCTCGGCCGCGTTGAAGATGGACCTGGCCTCCGCCTATCCAGCATCGGCCGGGATCGCCTCCTGGAATCGAACGGTTCGCCTTGCGCGTGGCGATTCGGTCGAGGTCGTCGACAACTTCGTCCTGCAAGAAGAATCGTCCGACATCGTCGAGCATCTCCTCACCTCGTGCGACGTGAAGCCCTTGGGCGACGGCCGACTGAGTCTCACGAACACCGAGGCGGGAACCAATGTCCTCCTCCGCATCAGTCCTCCCGAACTGAAGGTCGACGTGGAAACCATTCCCCTCGACGACGAACGACTCACCGCCATGTGGGGCTCGACCATCCACCGCATCTCAATCCACGCCGACAAGCCCCAGAAGCAAGCCACCTGGCGCATCCAGGTTTCACCAGCAAAGTAGCGTGAGCCGGCACAACCCCAGTAGGTCACCGCTCGCCGAGCGGGACCTTGAAGCGGAGCAACACGCTCCAATTCAGCAGACCTCCAGGTCCATAATGGGCTCTTTCACTCGGAACATGGCAGCCCCCGGCGCCCTGCCGGTGGCGTGCAAAAGCCGGGCTACGTTAAGACCTTGCAAGGGTAGGTATCCCAGCACGAGGTGGCCAATTCAAGAGCCCGGGTGCCTCACCATGCGGTCCCACACAATCGCGTTTCTAATTTCTTAGAAGTATCGCTTGACGGAATCGCCGACGACGGCTAGATTCTAATGAATTCGAAACCTGATCCGGCTGACAGAAACCTGGTGGGGGAGAGCCATGGCGCGACCCGTTTCCCGGCATCCGACCGAACTGGAACTGGAAATTCTCAAGATCCTTTGGGATCGCGGGCCCCTGCCGACGCGCGACGTCCGCGACCGCCTGGCCGAAGGCGACGCCGCGCGAGACCTGGCCCACACGTCGGTGGTCACCATTCTCAACATCATGGTGAAGAAGAAGTACCTGCGCCGTACGAAGAGCGGGGCAGCCTACACCTTTCATCCCGTGATCGGACGCGAAGACGTTTCCGAGGGCATGCTCGACGACCTTGTCGACCGCGTTTTCGACGGTTCCGCCGCCCACGTGATGGTCAACCTCCTGGAGCGGACCGATCTCAGCGGCGAAGAAATCGCCCGCCTGCGCAAGCTCATCACCCGCAAGGCCAAGGAGGAACGACCATGAACGGATTGCCTTGGTTCGACGGCGTCTTCTATCACCACTTCGCCCTGACGCTGCTCCACAGCCTCTGGCAAGGACTGCTTCTGGCTGCCTTCGGCGTCGTTGCATGCCACTGCCTGGCCGGCCGTTCGGCCACTGCTCGCTACCGCGTCTGGACCACCACGCTTCTCTTGATGGTGATGTGCCTACCAGCAACGTTCGTCTGGCTGAGCCAGGACTCTACGGTTCACGTGCCCGCCGCGACGGAGTCGGTGTTCGTATCTCCGACACACAACATTGCTTCTGGCTCGACCAACGCCGTGCGCCACGGTACGGAGCCCGCATCGCTGACCGCCCGCATCGGTCCATGGACGACGTGGCTCTACCTGGTCGGCCTGTGCTTCATGCTGGCGCGCACATTCCTCGGGCTGCTCGCCACGAAGAGACTTCGCCGCGAGGCAAGCCCTCTGCCAGAGAGCCCGTTTCTGGAGAGCATCCGCAGCCACGCCCGCCGTCTTGCCTTGCGCGGCATGCCCCTTGTCGCGTATTGCGAACGCGTGGCGGTTCCTTCGCTCGTGGGGCTCTGGCGTTCCATGATCCTGCTGCCGCCCGCCTTGGCGACGGGGCTTACGCCGCAGCAACTGGAGATGGTGGTCCTGCACGAACTGGTTCATCTCAGCCGCCGAGACAATCTCTGGATTGTCGTGCAGCGGGTGAGCGAGGCGATTCTGTTCTTCCACCCGGCGGCTTGGTATGTGAGCCGGCGGGTGTCGATCGAACGGGAACTGCGCTGCGACGAGATCGTGGTCGACATGACCCGGGCTAGTGACTACGCCGAGTCGCTTCTGCGGGTTGCGGAGTTGATTGGCAACACGGCCGCAGCCATCCCTGTCGGGGCAGCCATGGCATCACCGCGAGAGGGAAAGGCCGTCTTCATGCACCGCATTCTCCGAATCCTGGGCGAGTCGAAACTCTCGCCGGTGCGGCTTCTGCGATTGGGGCCGGTGCTTGTCGTGTCGGCAATCGCGGCGGTGGCAATCGTCCTCGTGGTTTGGGGCCCCTTCGCCAAAGCAACCGATTCTGAAACGGCCAGCGCAATCGCAATGGCCAGGGCTATGGTTGATCAAAAACTGTTGCTCATTCACTGGGAAGCCCTGGATACCCCGGACCCGGCATGGCGGGCACAGGCTGACGAACTCGTGAGCTCCTTCGCGAACTCCCTCCCGGAGCCACACCCGCTAGCACACGTGTTTCATCCCGACCTTCCGCAGGATCGCGGAGAGATCGATTCCGTCGATCAGATGCTCCTTGCGGCGATTTCCCCTGAGGAGGACGAGATCTATCACCGAACCAGTTCGGGAACGTTGCGATACATCAAACGCATCCGGGCGCAGAAAGGTTGTGTTGGCGTTTGTCATGTTCGCACGGGGCTGGTTTTTGCGAATCCCGAATTCCCATCTCCAGGAGCCCCCGTCGAAGTGGGCGACGTTCTCGCGATCGTCAGCGTTGAGGTCCGGCCCGATTCGAAGCCGGTCCCCCGTGCCGTGCCATGAACGCCGTCGTCCCCCCCATCTAAGAAACCATCACCGCCTTCACGATCGGTTCCGACCCGTCGATGATGCTTTCCATCGTCTTCTTCGCCTCATCGTAGGCGAAGGTGTGGGTCACCAGGGCGGAGGCGTCGACCAGACCGTCGCGCAGCAGGCGATTGGCGATGGGGAAATTGATGGCCGGTTCGGCGAAGGTGGGAATGAGCGAGATCTTGTTGAACACCAGTTCGTTCACGTCGATTTCGATCTTGCTCCGCCCGCCGAAATGCAGCCCGTAGAAGGTGATGATCCCGCCGTACTTGATGATCTTCAAGGCGTCGTAGAGGCTCTCCGGCGGAGAAGAGACGATGACCCGGTCGACCCCGTCGGGGAACTTCTTCTTGATCTCCGTCTCCACATCCTGGGGCCCGACCTCGATCACGTCGTCGCAACCCATCTTCGGGGCCAGTTCGAGCCGGGCTTTTTCGCAAGCGGTCTTGGCCGGCAGCCCCGTAATGGCCACATAGCCCGCCCCGTAGAGCTTGGCCACCCGCGCCGACATGAGGCCCAGGGGCCCGGGCCCCAGCACGACCACGCTCCCGCCCAGCGGGATCTGGGCGTTCAAGACCGACGTGAGCGAAACGGCCAGCGGCTCAGTCAGGCAGGCCGAAACGTGGTCGAGGCCCTCGTAGGGGTTGAGGCTGTTGAACCGGACGGCCATATAGTCGGCCATGCCCGGCTGGCCATCCATGTCGTACATGCTGCGGCAGAACTGGGGCTGCCCGCTCTTGCAGGCCGCACACACGCCGCACATGGTGCAGTCCTCGACAATCACGCTGTCGCCCGGCTTCACTGTGGTCACATTGTTGCCCACCTCGACCACCTCGGCCGAGATCTCGTGCCCCAGCGGCATGGGCTCGTCGTCCCAATCGCGGACAAAGTTCACATCCGTCCCACAGACGCCGCAGGCGCGGATCTTCACGAGCACGAAGTCCTCCGCCAGCGTCGGAATCTCGCGCACCCGCTCCTGGATGTCCAGGTATTTCTTGCCGAACAGGCCTTTTGATAGCATCGCCGTGTTTCCTGCGTTGGTGATCCTGGGATTGCCCGCCGCCGTCCCCTCGCGGCAAGGTTTCGTGTTCGAGTACAACAGGTTTGACCCCACCTGTCAATGCTGTCGTGGCGGCATCCCGCCCGCCGAACCGCTCCCCACCCGTTTCCCGGGCTACACTTGTCGTGTGCCTCGCTACTGGTGCGACCTCGCATGCTCCCCGTTCCCTACAAACGGGATAATTGGCGCCTCTCGCCTCGTCGGCGGGCCAGCCGCCGTGCGAGAAGATGCGGGGACGTTTCTCGGGGAGAAGCCCTTGGTCGACTATCCACGCGTGGAACGATTCGAATCGGCGACGGTCATTCTCCCCGTGATGAATGAGACGGTGTCGCTCGAAGAGACCGTGAAGATCGTTCTTCGCGATGCGCGACACGACATCGAGGAACTGCTAATCGTCGTCTGCCCTCGAACGACGCCGGAGTCGATGGCCGTCATCGACCGGCTCCAACAGGAGCTTGGATCCCTGGTGGTCGTTCATCATCAGACTCGGCCGTACCTCGGCGGCGCGTTGCGAGAGGGCTTTGCCCAGGCACGCGGCAGCCACGTGATCATCATGGCCAGCGACCTGGAGACCGATCCCAACGATGTGGCCCGGCTGATTGCCGAGGCGCGAGAGACGCCGTCGGCTGTGGTAGGCACGTCGCGCTGGATCCGGGGGGGCGAGTTTCATGGCTACTCGCCGATCAAACTCGTGTGCAACTGGATCTTTCAGCATTTCTTCTCGCTCCTCTACGGCACCGGGCTGACCGACATGACCTATGGTTACCGGATCTTGCCCACACGCCTCGTCCAGGCGATCCGCTGGGAAGAACTGCGGCATCCCTTCAATCTGGAGACGGCCGTCAAGCCGCTCCGGCTGGGAGTGCCTGTTCGCGAGATTCCTACCGTATGGCGTTGTCGCATCGAAGGCGAATCGCAAAACCCGTTCCTGCGGAATCTGGCCTACTTCCGGATCGGGTTGAAAACGCGCTTTGCCTCTAGGAAGTCGATTTTCCAGACAGACGCGGCCGAAGACGCTGATTTGTCGATCCAACACAGGCCTGAAAGGAACGCGACTTGCGAAGAAGAGCGGAACACCACAGAGAGCACAGAGGACACGGAGAAGAAAGGAATAACTGACAAATGACGAAACAAATCCAAAGGCCTGAATGACGAAGGTCGTGCAGGACACGAGATTCGCGTCTTCGGTCATTCGTCATTGTTTCGACATTTGACTTTCGATATTCATCATTTGACCGGATCTTTCTCTGTGTCCTCCATGGTTGTCTTCGCTTTCGAATTCGTTGTGGATCAATCCGCCCATGAAAAAAGTCATCGTCACCACCACCATTTATCCTCCCACGGAGGCCGTCGAGAAGTTCCAGGCCATGCCGGACTGGGAACTGGTGGTCGTGGGCGACTTGAAGACGCCCAGCGATTATCGCCTCACGCGCGGCATCTATGTCTCCCCGGCCGAACAGGAAAAATACGACCCGGCGCTTTCCGAAGCGATCGGCTGGAATTGCATCCAGCGTCGCAACTTCGGGTTGCTCTGGGCGAAAGATCTCGGGGCCGACATCGTGGCGGTCGTCGACGACGACAACATCCCGCTGGAGGGCTGGGGGCAGGATCTGCTGGTCGACCGGGAGGTTGAGGTCGACTACTACGAGACGGACCTGCCCGCCTTCGACCCCTTGGGAGCCACGAATCACAGCCACCTCTGGCACCGCGGCTACCCGCTGCAACTTCTATCCAGACGCGAGTACCGGCGCAAGTCGCGGAAAAAGGTCCGGGTGGACATCCAGGCGGACCTCTGGAACGGGGATCCCGACATCGACGCCATCTGTCGTCTGGAACACGCGCCGAAGTGCGATTTCGACCCCGGCCGGTTCCCCATGGCCGCCAATAAGATGGGGCCCTTCGATTCACAAAACACCTTTCTTCGCGCCGAGGTGCTCGCCGACTACTTCGTGATGCCCCACGTGGGACGCGTCGACGATATCTGGGCCGGCTACCTGGTGCAGGCCAAGGGATTTCAGGTCGTCTACAACAAGCCCTCGGTGTTTCAGGATCGCCACCCACGCGACCTGCTCTGCGACCTGCGTGGCGAGTATCTCGGCTACGAGAACAACCTCAAGCTTGTGGAAGACCTTGCCCGCGATCCGGATTCGATTCGGGCCTATCTACCTGAGCGAACCGCCAGGGCCTTCGAGTTGTACCGCCGTCACTTCGGTCGCTCGTTGTGACGAAAGCATATTTCTCCGAACGCGTCTCGGATTGGTAGGGGGGAAGGAAAAGCACGTTTGGTGGCACGACAGGGCCGTTTACGGTCCTTTGCGGCCGCAGGCCGCCTTAGGCCCGTGCTTTAGCACGGGTCCGTAAGGCACGATACGGTTTCCACCCGTCCCCACCGCCGCCCTAGGCGGCGGTGGGGACGGGTGGCTGGGGCCAAGGTCAAGCCCAGGCAACCCGCCGTAAACGACGGGCCTATTACCGCCTGCGGCGGACAACGACCATAAATGGCCGTCTCGTCTTCCTGGCTTTCTTCACGCTTCTTGTGGCTATCTCCTGCCCGCCGAGAGTTTTTCCAACTCATGTTGCGCCGCCGGGAAGTTCGGACGCAGTTTGAGGGCCTCTCGAAAATGCTCCGCCGCCTCTTCCACTTGGTTGTCGGCCACCAGAGCAACGCCCAACGCGTAGTGGACATCGGCGGTGATGGGGGACTTCGGGGTGAGCGCCATCCGATAGGCGTCGATCGCCTCGTCGAACCGGCCTCGCTGGGCGAGCACGGCGCCCAGGGCATATTGGGCCTCCTGGTAGTCAGGACGCGAGGCGACCGCCGCTTGCAGTTCGGCAACGGCCTCGTCGGAGCGACCGCGGAGAAACAGAATCTTGCTTAAGTTGTAGTGTGCCTCGGCAAAATCGGGATCGAGTTGCAACGCCTCGCGACAATAGGCCATCGCCTTCTCCAAATCGCCTTTGAGCAGGTACGTATCGCCGAGGTTGTGCTTGGCCACCGCGTTGTTCGGCTGCAGTTCGAGCGTCTTCTCATACTCGCGAATGGCCTCGTCGAGTCGCTTCAGGTTCGCCAGGGCAACGGCAAGGTTGTAGTGGGGATCCGGTTCATCGGCTTTGAGCGAGATGGCCTCTCGATAGTACTCGATGGCCTTCTCCAAGTGGCCCTCTCCCTGCTCCAACGAGCCCAGTTCGTGATGGGCCCACCAGTAGCCCGGATTACAGGCCAGCGAGCGGCTCCAAAGCGTCCGATCGTCACGCCAGTACGACGTCTGCCTGTGCGCGCAGGCTGCCAAGGTCACGAGGATTGCGACCGCGGCCACGGCGTACACGGGAGACCGCCACCGCGATGATTTGAAGACCTCGGCCAAGCCCCATGCCAGGGCCACGCACAGCCCGATCTGCGGCAGGTAGGTAAAACGGTCGGCCTTCGTCTGGATTCCGAACTGAACAATCCCGCTTACGGGCAGCAGCATCCCCACGAACCAGAACCAGCCGACAAACAGGTACGGATACTTGCGCCGCAGCAACACCGCAACGAGCGTAAGCACCGCCAGCAGCACAACGGCCGCGGCAATCCGCCCGTACGGCAGTTCCAGCCCCGGCCGGGGATAGGGAATCGCAAGGTCTACCGGATAGAAGAACATGCCCAGGTAGCTGACGTAGGAAAGCGGTACGGTTCCGAGCCGCCACGCCAGGTCGTAACGTTCCCGGAGCGTGGCCAGGATTTCGGCGTTGTGGGCCGAGACGGTTGCGAGACTGGACGCGACAACCATTGCCACCAGGGGGACCTTCTCCAGCAGCAAACGTGCGGCAATCCATAGACGCTCCTTCCCTGAGGCACGGGCCGCGTTGCCTTCGACTTCTCCATTCAGCGCCACGGCAGGCGGTACGGTCCAGCGTCCCAACGGCCAGTAGTCCAGCAACAGGAGCAGCGCCGGCATCGTCACGAGCATCGGCTTGGACATCAAGCCCAGGGCGAAGAAGACCAGCACGAGCGAGTAGCGAAGGAGGGAGAAACGCTGACGCGAGTACCTGCCGTAGGCCCAAAGTGTGAGTACGAAAAACAGCCCGCTCAGCACGTCCTTCCGCTCTGTGACCCACGCGACCGATTCGACTCGCAAGGGGTGGATGGCGAACACGGCGGCCACCAGCGCGCTGGCCCACAAACGCCCGGTCCATTGACGCAGCAGGAGGAACAGAAGAACGGCCACGGCAGCGTGCAGCACCACGTTCGTCACGTGATGTCCGCCCGGCTCAAGCCCGAACAGCTCGCAAGCGACCATGTGGGACAGGCTGGTCATCGGCATCCAGGCCGCCCCATGGAAGTTGGTAAACACCCACCAGACTTCCTCCGCCTTCAGACCCTCGTTGACGTGCGGATTCAGGGTCACGTCGGAGGGGTCGTCCAGGACGATGAAATCGAATCGGGCCGTCTGTCCGAATACCAACCCAACGGCCAGAACCAGGAGGCCGCAGACGGCCACCATCTGAATACGATTGCCCTTCCGGCTTGCAGTCGGCGTCTCCGTTTCGGAGGCCACGGAGCCCTGGCGGCAAGCGGCGGAATCACTCCGTTCCTCGGGCATACAAACAGTACTCCGGGCAAAGCCGGCACGAGCGGCAGGATCAGACATTCGATGCGGATTACCCGCATTCCAAGGGTACGTTACAAGTTCGCCCCTCAGCCGTTGATCCCCCAGACGATGGCGAGCATCACCGGTCGCCCCGGAGCAGGTTTCCGTTTCTCACAGGCAATCTGAATTCCCGCCCGGACTCCTAATGGGCCATTGCTTCGAGGACGCTTACCAAGGCAGGAGGAACCGGTTTGTGCTCGTCGAAGGTCTTCTGAAATGGCGTTAGCGTCAGTTCGTGCCCGATCCGGCCGGCCATCACACCCGTCTTCCCGGCCAGAATGCTCTTGACGGCGAATTCCCCCAAGAGCGTCCCTAGAATTCGATCGGCGGGGGCAGGGGAGCCGCCTCGTTGTAGATGCCCGAGCGTCAGGACGCGTGTCTGGAACGGACAATCGGCCGCGATCAGGTCCGACTGGAGTTTCTCGGCCCCGCCATTTTCGTCGCCTTCCGCCACCACGATCATGATCGACTTCTTCCCGCGATCTTTGAGTTGGTGAAGCTGTGCGATGATCTCCGGGATGTCGGTGGGCGTTTCAGGAATGCAGGCAACCTCCGCCCCTCCGGCCAGGGCGGTGTACAAGGCGATGTAGCCGCTGTGGCGTCCCATCACCTCCACCAGGAACATCCGCTCGTGGCTCTCGGCCGTGTCGCGGAGCTTATCCAGGGCCTCGACGGCCGTCTGCACGGCCGTGGCAAAGCCGATCGTGTAGTCGGTCCCAATCAGGTCGTTATCGATCGTGCCGGGGCAGCCGACGACCTGGCCGTCCCATTGCTCCATCAAATCCACTGCGCCGTGGAAGGTGCCGTCGCCTCCGATGGGCACCAGGGCGTCGATGCGGTTCTTCCGGAGGATCTCGGCGGCCTTCTTCTGGCCTTCGAGCGTGCGGAATTCCTGGCTGCGGCTGCTGCGAAGGATCGTGCCCCCGTGCTTCGACAGGTCGGAAACGCTCCGGGCATCCATCCGCGGCTGACCGTCCGTCCCGAGGTAGAAGTCCTCATTCAGCAACCCACGGTATCCACGGCAGATTCCCACCGCCTCGTGGCCCGCGGCAATAGTCGACCGGACAACCGCTCGAACGCAGGGATTCATTCCCGGGGCATCGCCACCGCTGCAAAAAACTCCGATACGCATATCTTATGACTCCTTGTAGGTCTAAAACTCGAAATCCGAATGACGAAATCCGAAACAAATTCAAAATCTGAAATACGAATGTTTCAAACGGAAGACGTGACGCAAGAGGTTTCTGTCATTGGAGAATTCAGGCATTCGTGCTTGTTTCGTATTTCGAGATTCGAATTTCGTATTTTCTCCCTGTTGTATCGGATTTCGATATTCGTATTTCGGATTTAGATACTGTCAACTTTCAATTCGTGTTGACCCATGAACGCTTCTGCTTCCGCCCGGGTGAAGATACTCTCGGTGGCCGTGATGGAACGAACACAGCTCGCGCCGAGGGCGCTGCCCCAGCGGAGGCAGCCGGCCATGTCCTCGCCGGCGAGGAGCCCGGCGATGAACCCGGCGTCGAAAGCGTCGCCCGATCCGGTCCCGCCGACAAACTCCGTCGGGTAGACGGCCGATTTCAGCCGCCCCTCTTCACCAACGAGAATGCTGCCTTCTGAACCACACGTGATCACCACGTTCTTCGCCCCGGCTTCGCAGAACCGTTCGGCCTGGGCGACGGGGTCTTTCAGGCCCGTGATCAGGGCGGCCTCGTCGTCGTTGGGCATGAAGAAGTCGGTTTCCGGGAGGATCTTCTCCAGCCTGGCCCGATAGTCCGGATCGCCGTAGAGCACCACGTCCAAGACGGTCTTCGCCCCGCGGGCGCGCATTTTGCGGAAGACCTCCACCAGCCCGTCTGTCTCCAGTTCCGGCATCATGAAGAACCCGCCGATGTAGAGGACCTTGGCCTCGCTGAGCCAATCCTCGCGGATGTGGTCGACAGTAAACTGCATATTGGCGGCCGGCGTGCTGATAAACCGGCGATCCTGGCCTCGCACGTTGATCACGAGGCTCGCGGCCGAGCCGGCGCCGACAATTTCGTGGATTCCGCCCGTATCAACCCGCTCCACCGACAGGGCCTCGACGATAAAGCGTCCGAAGGGATCGTCGCCCACACAGCCGGAAACCCCCACATTGACACCCACTTTGGCCAAATCGAGGGCCGTGTTCGACGCACATCCGCCCAGGCTGAGCTGCATTCGCTCGGTGGGAACCAGTTCACCGGCTTCCGGCATTCGCTCCACAGGGGCACAGGCCACGTCGGCAAACAGAATTCCCGCACTCAGACATTCAATTCCCACGGTGATCGTCCTGAAACTTGGTATGCTATCGGTACACGGTCCCGCGCCATGCCCGGGGCCTGCTTGTCGGGCTGCTAATGTGATAGCAGGCAGAGCCCGCTTTTTCCAGCCCTGCCAGACGATTCAGGAGAACTGCGAAGTCACGGGGACTGGTCCATTTTTCGGTCGGCAAGGCACTTTGGCGGACATGCGCTACCCGAAAACACGGACCTGTCCCCTTCCTTCATGACTTTGCAGTTCTCCTGAGACGATTGCGATCGTGTTCGGGCGGCGTCTGCCGTGGGAAAGTTCACCGATGCCCTTATCCAGTTCCTCTCATCCGGCAACCAAGGACGGCGAAACCCTCTACCGGGAATGCCGGGTGGAACGGCTGCGCAGAAGCGGCCCCGGAGGGCAGCATCGCAACAAGGTCGAGACGGCCATCCGGCTGGTCCACGAGCCCACGGGCGTGATGGCCGAGGCCAGCGAACGAAGGAGCCAGGAGCAGAATCGGCAGCGGGCCCTGACGCGGTTGCGGGTCAATCTCGCCTTGGAGGTTCGCTGCCCGGTCGGCGAGGGACAGGAGATCTCCCCATTGTGGCGGTCTCGCCTGCACAACGGGCGGATCCACGTCAGCCCGGAACATGCCGATTTCCCCGCGATTCTGGCCGAGGCTCTCGACCGCGTGACAAGCGAGTCCTTCGACGTGAAACAGGCCTCCGAACATCTTAACTGTTCCATGTCGCAGTTGATCAAGCTTCTCAAACTGGAACCGAAGGCATTCGCCTGGGTTAATCAAGGCAGAGACAGACTGGGAGTAGGGCGTCTCCACTGAGCTAACTCCCCGGTGGGCGTCGTAAGGAACAGACGACCATGTCAAACTCCATGTCCTCGAACGAAATGACAAATCCGTCAACGGCGCAGGCCCGATTCCGACGCCTCGCTTTGCTGCTGTTGGTGCTCGCCAGTCTGACCCTCGTGATCTGGAGCAGCCGTCATTTTCTTCAACGTGAGGGCCCCATTCTTCGCCGGGAGCACGAACAAAGGCTGGCAGAGCGAGAGCGTGAGCAGAAGTGGAGGGAGGCACGAGCCATACGAGAGACCATCACCAACGAAGGGGGGGACTTCCAGTTCGTGAAAGGGCGTGGAATTCAACTCGATTTGACCACGTGCGACTCGCCTGACGAGGCACTCTCAGACCTGATCCGGCTTGCCGAACTGGAGGCGGATTTGTTCGGGCGCGCTCCGGTTTCCCTCACTTTGGGCCCCGCCTTCTGCGATCGCCACTTCCTTGCCCTGTCTGAAGTGCGAAACCTCACCTATCTCGATCTAACCGCGACGACGTTTACGGAGCAGGAAATCAAACGTCTGCGCGTGTACCTTGCAGATGACGTGGTGATTCGCATTCCGGAAGACACAGAACAAGGGAAGTTTGAGAGGGGGGGCACTGATCCACGCGAATGAGCGCCGATCAGTGTCCCTTCCCAAATAGTGTTATCACACGCCTACCCGTACAGCGGGCCGTAGGCGGCGCAAGCACGGAAGTCAGCGCCTTCGGGGTCGGCCGTGCCGAAGGAGTTCCAGGCCGAGGGCCGGAAGAGGTCTTCTTCAGCCACGTTGTGCATGTAGACCGGGATCCGCAGCAGGGAGGCCATGGCGATCAGGTCGGCGCCCACGTGGCCGTAGCTCATGACGCAGTGGTTGGCGCCCCAATTGTTCATGACCGAGTAGACGTCGCGGAAGACGCCGCTCCCGGTAAGCCGCGGGGCGAACCACGTGGTGGGCCAAGTGGGATTCGTCCGCAGGTCGAGCTTGTCGTGCACGTCCTTGGGCAGTTCAACCGTGACGCCTTCGGCCAGTTGCAGGACGGGGCCGAGGCCCTTGACGAGGTTGATTCTCGCCATCGTGGCGGGCATGCCGCCCTTGGTGAGGTACTTGGTCGACCAGCCGCCGCCGCGGAAGTAGCCCGTGTCGCCGGGGTGCCAACTGGTGGCTTCCAGGCAGGCCTTCGCTTCGTCTTCCGAGATGTCCCACCAGGGCTTCATGGCGGGTTGGCCATCGATCATCTGGCAGCCGGTGGCGTCGATGGTGGCCGGCCCCGAGTTGATGAAATGGAGGATGCCGCCGGCTCCGTCGCCCTCGAGTTTCACACCGGTCACACGCTCCACAGCATCGGCGCTCCAGTAGGTTCGCAGGTCGGCGAACATCTGGGCCGTGTTCGTCAGCAGGTGACCGAAGAGCATGGTCACGCCGTTGAGGGCGTCGTTCTCCGTCGCCAGGATATAGGGACTGCGGAAACCGTTCCAGTCAAAGGACGTGTTGAGGATCGCTTCCATGTAGTCGCCGTTGGGGAAGTGGTCGGTCCACTGGCGCTGGCCCTGGAATCCGGCGCAGATCGCGTTGTGGCCGAGGGCCTCTTCGCCGAAACCGGCGTCTTTCAGCACGGGGTTGCCGACCATCAGGTCGCGGGCGATCAGGGCCATCTGGACGCAGACTTCCCAGTCCTTGTCGAGCAACTCGCGGCTTCGACGGCCTTCCTCCGCGTTGAAGTCCTTGCCTTCCTTGCAGTTCGCCTTGGTCCAGGCGAGGGCCTTTTCGTACTCGGCCTTGTCATAGATCCCTTCGTCCATGCGGCGGACGAACTCGCACATGTCGATCGCCTCGGATCGCATGCCGAGATAGTCCTCGAAGAAGGTGGGGTCGACAACCGAACCGGCGATTCCCATGGACGTGCCGCCCATGGACAGGTACGACTTGCCTCGCATAAGGGCGACGGCCATGCCCGCCCGGGCGAAGCGGAGCAGCTTGGCGGCCACGTCGTCGGGAATGGACGTGTCGCCGGCGTCCTGCACGTCGCGACCGTAGATGCCGAAGGCGGGAAGGCCCTTCTGCGTGTGTCCGGCAAGCACCGCCGCAAGATAGACGGCCCCGGGACGCTCGGTCCCGTTGAATCCCCACACGGCCTTGGGCGTGTGCGGATCCATGTCCATGGTTTCCGAACCGTAGCACCAGCAGGGCGTGACCGTGATGGAGACGCCGACCTTCTCCCGGGCGAACTTCTCAGCCGTCGCGGCCGCCTCGGCCACACCGCCGATGCAGGTGTCGGCAATCACGCACTCGACCGGCTTGCCGTTGGGATAACGCAGATTCTGGGTGATCAGGTTGGCCACGGCCTTGGCCTGGTTCATCGTCTGGTCTTCAAGCGATTCCCGCACCCCCCCCAATCGCCCGTCGATCGTCGGACGAATACCGATTTTGGGGAGGTTGCCATTCCACAGATTCGGAACGTTGTTTTCAGGTGCCACAGTCGTATTCCTTCCAATCAAGACAGTCAGACGAAGGCGTGAATCAGACGCGAAATTCGTAGCCCGACTCGGGGGGAGTCAAGATACGGGGTTTGTCATACGGCGAATATAGCGGCTTGGCCAGCGGAACGGAAGCGTCGGGGCAGTTCAAGTCCCGACTCGGAGAGTCAGGCTACGGGGGCCGTTTTCTCGCCTGGAACCGATCAAACCGGGTAACGCGCCGGGATCTCAACTGGCATGACACGTTCGCCGACATCGAAGACGGACGGCCCTCGACACGACTCCCTGGTGGTCACGTTGCCGAAGCAAACGCCCTGGTCCAGCCAGGTTCCGCCGACGCTTGCCCTGGGCTGTGTCGACCGCTTCCCGGTGAAGAGTGATGGGCGCAGGCCCCTTGGAGGTCGAAAAGAGCTGCGTCCCCTTTTCCTTCCTCCAAGGCGGGGAGGGGCCATCCGTGAGCGAGTGACCCGGTGAGTTGGCGTAGCGATCTGCGGCTTCGACGCGCCGGCCGCTGGCCGAGCGGTTAACCGCACGGCCGATCGCAGCCTGTTTTGAATATGGTTGGCCCGAGAAAAGGGGACGCAGGTCTTTTTTCCTCCTCACCCGGTGTCTCCCGCGTGAATTAGAACGTCGCCCTCGGGCAGACTCCCAAGTTCCTCATGGTCCCCGTGCGTATCCGCAATGGCAACAATTCGCATGACGGCCTTACTGCTCAAAGGTCACCGCTCATCACTCCACTCCCATCTCTTCAAACTGCGCGGCGGCGTTCAGGAAGTGGGCGGTTAGCCAGAAGACGGTCCAGTCTTCTACGTAGCCGCCGCGGAGGGCGAAGAGATTGTCGACGCGGCCGCGTTGGGCGTAGTTGGTGTGCTGGGGCTGCTCGCCGTGGCTGCCGTAGGGATCGATGAGCTGGCCGCAGCTTCGAAACATGAGCAGGCCGATCGTCTGGAGGTGTTTATCGTCGAGGATCTGGCCGAGGCGGTAGACTTCGGGGGCCATGAGCACGCCGTAGGCGTCGATGTGCTGGTTCTGAGGGGAAACGACGGTCCAACCGCGGGTTTTGAAGCCGTGATTGCGGAGCCGTCCCGGCGGCAGGTCGATGTCCCAGACGACAAGATAGGTGAGCATCACGTCGCACGCGTGGCGAGCCCACTGGAGCAAGCGATCTTCGCCGGTCAACTCGTAGGCGGCCAGAAAGCCCTGGAAGGCGGCGTAGGCCCCCTCCTTGTCTTCGCTGCGGGCGTCGAGGGTGCCGCCCCAGTAGGGCTCCCGCATGAGCAGGTGGCGCTCGGCATAGTGCTCGGCCGCCTTGACCGCGGCCCGGCGGTGGAGTTGGCTGTCGAACAACTCGGATGCCAGGCAAAGCGGCGCAATGAAGAAGCCTTCGTCGGTGGAGCGGGGATGCCAGTCGTCGCGGAGAATCCGCTCGGAATGGAAATCGGCGGCCTTTTTGAGGAACGCTTCCCACTTGGACGTGTCCCGCCCGGCCTTGCGACCGGCGCGAATCGCCCGGGCGACGTTGAGCATGCCCTGGCCCTGGGAGAGCGGCTCGTGACGCGACCAGGTCTTGTCCTCGTAGTTGTACCACGTGTGGAATCCGCCGTCGTAGAACTGGGCCGTCGAAAGGAAGTCGAGCGATCGTTGGACCATGTCGGGGATCGCCGGGTCGCCCAGTTGTTTGCCAAGGACCTGCAAGGCGTACCCCGGCGCGGCCGCCTGGCCGCACCAACCGAAGACGAAGAAGGGCCGGTTGGGGAACTTCTTGAAGCCGGCGGCGCCGTCTGCTTCCTGCCAGCGGGTTTTGGCGAAGCGGTACTTGGCTTCCGTGATCTCGGCCATGGTGGGGAACGTTTCGAGGAAGAACGGCCGGAACCAGTCGATCGACGTCCACAACGCGCGGCGGAATCCAGAGCCTTCCCGCACCACCGGGTAGACTTCCAGGCGGAACGTCTTTTCGATGATCGTGCCGGGGGCGACGTTCAGGTAGGCGTTGTCGTAGGGAACGAAACCCGGCTGAACGGCTTTGATTACGCTCTTCTGACCGTTCGAGGCGCAGGGACCCGAGAGCAGGACCAGTTCGGTCCCGCTGCCCGAGGCATCCGCCCCGAGCGACCACCACTGGTCCGGCAGGTTGCCGCAGGGAACCGGGCACGGCAGGCTGTGCAAGGCCGCCCCCAGACGCCGGTCGCCGTCTACCCACTCGGCCGACGCATAGGGCAGCGGATAGCGGTGTTCTTCGAACAGGGCCAGCGGAGCATCTTGGGAAAACACGGGCGTCCGCTTGCTGGCGGCTCCCGACGGATTGCCGTAGTAGAGGATTCCGGGCAAGAGAACCTGGCCCTTGGCCTCCGGGGCGAGCCAGCGGACGGCCAGGGTCGTTTTCTCGGCGGGCCTCTCGCCGTGCCATTCCCAGCGACGGACACACTCGACGGTTCGTCCCCGGTCGCGATAGGCGTCGCGTAGCCGCCAGGTCCCCTCGGGCGTCTCCAGTTCTCCCTGAAGGATCGTCCAGGGGCCCTCGTGGGTGACGCTTTGCGGCTGAACGTGCTGCCAATCGGTCGGCCAGCCGTTCTGCCAGCCCGAGGCGATCGACCACAGTCCCTCGGAGGGCGAAGTGAGAAGGACCTTGTTCCCCGAAAGGAGTTCGACACAGGGGGTGCCGGAGGGGTCGGCCACGCGGAGGGAGGTGTCGGAAACGTCTTCCGCAGCAAGGCAGGGAAGGACGGAAAACAGGAGCACGACGCTTGACGCAAACGTTGGAAACCGCACCGGGAATCTCCTGGATTGAGGGGAGGGTTCCGTCAGTCTATCTTCGTGTGTGAATACCTGCAAATCGCCCGCTACGTGGTCTCAAGACGCTCAGCGCGCAGGCCTCCTGCGATGCCGTCACACCGAAGATCATGTTGACCCGGTACTCCTGGCCAATGAGATTTGCAACAGGGGTCCTGTTCTAGCGGTCTTTCCGGTAGAATTGGCATGCGGCGGCGTTTGGGCTCCGGTCTTCGGCGGCCGGAGCCGACCGCTGGGCCGTCTGCGAGCGACACTTTTCATAAGACCTCGCCGAATGCGAGGGCGTCCGAACCCCACTTGCGACGAAGGAAATACTCCGTGTCCCAGCCCCAAGCTTCTGTTGAGGTCCACATCCAGGCCCTCTCGTCGTCCGACGCCGTTGCCCGCCAGAAGGGGCGTCAGGAACTCGTCCGCCTCGGAGGTTCCGCCGTGCGGCCGGTTGTGGATCTTCTGAAACACCCGCTCCAGCACGTTCGTTGGGAAGCGTGCAAGACGCTGGAGGGAATCGCGCACCCGTCGGCCGCCGGGCCTCTCGTCGAGGCGCTCGCCGACAGCGACAGGGACGTGTGCTGGGTGGCCGGCACCGCCCTGATTCCGCTCGGTCGCGACGGATTGAAGGCCCTGCTGGTCGCCTTGCTCGACAAGGACCGCGTTATGGTCCTCCAGCCCGGTTCCCACCACGTCGTTCACGAATTGAGCCGCGGCGAATTGAAGGAGTGCGTGGGTCCGCTCCTGGAGGCTCTGTCGGGGCCCGAGGTCGAACTGACCGTGCCGGTGGCGGCCGAGAGAATTCTGCAAACCCTTCGCGTTTCGTGAGAGCCGGCCTCCTTCTCCTCCGATGGCAAATCTCGAGGTCGTCGCGGGCGGCCCAAGGTCACGTAACGCAGGCCGACCCGCGATGCTCAGGCACCTGGCTCAGGCATGACGACGACGCCAGGCAACGAATCCCAGCAGACCGCTCCAGATCAGCAAGGAAGAGGGTTCGGGAACGGAACTACTTCCGACGACTTCGTACTGGAGATTGTCCAATTCGAGTGTCAGTGAACTGGGAATATCCACACCGTTTTCGTCTTCCGTGTCGCGTCCGAAGAACCACGTGTAGCCTGTTGAATAGCCAAGCGGGTCGCTGGTGTACGGACTATTGACCGAATCTCCCTGGAAGAGAATCGCACCGTTCTGGGAAATGTAGTTGTGGTTGACAAGCGTGGTCCCGTCATCGATCCATTCGGTTGTAAACGTAAACCACCCGGCCTCCTCCACCACGAAGTAATAGGGGAGATCTCCGTATTGGCTATTCCGGCCCAGCCTGTACTCCGTTGATCCGTCATCCAGGATCACCTTGCGAGCCATGAAGTCGAACTCTCCCGATGTCGTATAAACATCCGTGTTTCCTATCAGCAGCACCTCACAGGTCCATGTGAATTGTTCAACAACATCCAATTCGGGATCAATGTACACATCCACACTTTGCGTGAAAGTCCCGAAGGCGCTTCCCAGATCCGTCTTCCCCGGTCCGTACGTGTAGACCCCGCCGTTGTCGATGATGTCCACCTCGACGTTTTCATTGGCACTGTCCCACGTGGCCGTCCCGCCGTAATCTTTGATGACATCCGCTTCTGTTTGGGTCGTGAACCCGTTCTCATAATACAAAGCCGCTTGTGCCGCTTCGGCGAAGCAAAACACAAAGGTTAGCAAACCCGCAATACTCGCCTTTTTCATTCCGGACTCCCCATCTACTGATTTCTGATACCCAAGAATGTCGTTCAAACCCCGTGCCAGTGCATCCGCAGCACCGATGCCAAGCGAGAGGACACAATATCCAATACATGGACCTGGAGCATAATCCGCAGTTCACGCAAAACCACCCCGCGACAGAGGGGAGGGAGGCGAGGTCTGCGATCTCGCGTCCCCAGCAAGATCCGCCGTGCGGACTTTCACATCCGGAAACGACGGAAGGGCGGCTGGCCGAACACAACCCGTCCTTCCTGCGGTAGAGCTCGAAACTACCCTTTCGGGGACCGCATTGTACCCCACGCAGGTCAAGATACCAGCATTGCACTTTGCCCCCCCGATGGCTGGGGATGTAACCAACAGGCGGGTTGGCGCATCGAGAGAACAGAAACCTGCGGCCTAGGCTGGCCGATTTCGAAAACAACGCTTGAAAGGAGATACGCGATGAGTTCTGCAAAGCGAATGGACTGGCTTGCCCCAATGTTGTTCGCCCTGGCCGGTGGAGCGATTGTCTATGGAATGGGCTGCGGCGTGGGAAACTGCCCGGCAAACATTCCTCCGGTGGACACGCCTCTTTCGGCGGAGATATCCGCGGCCGACGAAGCTTTGCTGGAGATGCCGATTCCGGACGGCCCCCTCGTCCATGGGGATGACGGCAATTTTGAGGCAATCCTCAAGCAGTCGAAAGGCCCCGTCCTGGTGGATTTCTATGCCGACTGGTGCGGTCCCTGCCAACGTCTGGCCCCCGTGCTGGAGCGAGTCTCCGAAGATCTCACCGGCGCGAGAATCGTCAAGGTCAATGTTGATGAAAATCCCCGGCTTGCATCTCGCTACGAGGTCCAAGCCCTTCCCACGCTCCTTGTCTTCAATGACGGCCGGATCGTGAAGCGTTCCATGGGGCTTCATGACGAGAGTAAAATCCGTGAACTCTTGCGGTAGCTCGCCGCGTGTGCCATTCTGGTAGCCTCTGCCTCGCCGCGCCGGGGCGGAGGCCTGTGGCCGGCCGGCTCGACCTGAGGCGGCCGGCCGCGAGGTTTGTACTCCAGCTCCATTCCCACACCGAGAGACTTTTCATCATGCGAAAGACTGGACTTGTCACCGCGTTTGTTGCCTTGGCTATCACCGTCGCCGCTCGGGCGGAATCGATTCCCACGAAGGTGGTTCACGAAGATCTCCCCGCCAGCAAGCAGACGATTGCCAAGTTGTACCTGACGGCCGAGGAAGCCTACGATGTCTGGAAGAACCAACGGGACATCAAGATGATCGACGTGCGCACCGTCGCCGAATATGCGTTTGTCGGTCACCCGACCATGGCCGTGAGCGTGCCCGTCAAGTTCGCCACCCGCCGGTGGGATCCGGCGGCAGGCCGCTACTCGCTGGCTGACAACGAGGCGTTCCTCGAAGAGGTGGCCAAACTGGTGAAGCCCGACGAGCTTGTGTTGGTCACGTGTCGATCGGGACAGCGAAGCGCCGTCGCCGCAGACCTGATGACGGAAGCGGGCTACAAGAACGCGTACAGCGTTGTTGACGGCTTCGAAGGCGACAAGGTCAAAGATGAGGACAGCGCTTTCGTCGGCCAGCGCGAGAAGAACGGTTGGCGCAAGGCCGGGCTCCCGTGGACCTACAGCCTGGACCCGAAACTCTCGTACCATCCCGAGTGAACCGGACTTCGTTGCATTGCACAATCGGGGGGCGGCGTTTTCCGCCCCCTTACTCGACTTCTACCTCAATGAGCGGCGTCGGCCGCTTTTCGCTTGTCAGGTAAAGCGTTTTGCCGTCGATGCCGTAGCAGATCGATTCTCCCTGAATACGCTCGGGGAGGATGATTTTGCGAGCCGGACGCTTCAGGGCGTCCTTCCACGACTCGCTCTCGGCTCGCTGGTATTCGTAGGCATCCTTGTAGGTGAGGATGATCATTCGGCGTCCGTCCGGAGAGATGTCCATGGCCGTGGCGGGCGGGATGTCAAGTTTCGCAATCCGTTTTGCCGAAACCGCGGTCTTCGGGCGAATTTTGGACCACGGCAGTTCATAGACCATCGTGTCCTTCTTCTGCTGCTTCGTGGCGAAGTAAATTCGATCCGCCACGGAGTCCACGGCAAGGGCTTCGCAGTCGCGGTGATCGTCCTCGAAGGTGAAGAAGATCGTCTGGTCAACGGGCACGGTCCACTCGCCAATTTGCGGTTTGTCGGCAGGCTTTGGCTCCTCAACGAGGTGGAGCACGTGGATCATGGAGGCAAGTCCGTTGTTGCCGCAGTCGCCCACGAGCAGGCAGTTCTTCCCGTTCCGCTGAAAGGAAGCGAGGTCCTCCCAATCGAAGGCATCCACTTTCTCCAGCCGGCACGCCCCGAGATCGCGTCCCCGGCTGTCGAACAAGTACAGACAGGCGTCTCCCCCCGAATCATTGTGAGTCCAGAAGGCGCCGGGCAGTTCTCGCGAGCAGGCAATGCCGCTGCTCTCGTCGACAGCTGGGCTGGCCAGGGTCGCGATGGTGCGTCCGGCAGCGTAGGGAATGCGGTCAGCGGGATTCTCGGTGGTCCCTTTCTGCTTTTCTCGCTTCCGGATCTCCTCCCGGATATAGCTTTGGTCTGCTTCGCTCAAGGAGTCGAGGGGGGCGCTGACCACCCGGCCGTCCTTGCGATGGAACCAGACTTTTCCGTTCTGGAGGGTCACAAACTCCGCCTCCACCTGCTGCTCTCCGGAGGCATTGGTCCAGGTTCGCATTTTCCCTGCCGCGGCGGCGGAGGAAATCAGGCTCGAAATGACGAGCCAAACGATCAACTTGCGAAATTTGATCACAAACAGCTTGTTTCCGAAAAGCGGCTTCATGACAGGGCCCGATCCCGACCAGGAATGACGATTCGTGAGATGTCTCCATTGTTGGCCCAAGGCGTTGCTCGGGCAACACGGAGTCCAGGAAGCGGCGTGAAGGAAGGGGACAGGTCTATGTCTTCGGGCGACGCATGTTTGCCAAAACGCCTTGCTGACCGAAAAATGGACCAGTCCCCCCTCTCACCATCGAAACAAGGTTGGATATGACGAAAAGTCTTGACAGGCTTGACTTTTGCGCCGCGGGCAGATATTCAAGAAGGCTGGGATTCCGGCTACCCATCTTGGACGGAGGGCCATGTTTCTCGGCGGCGGAAGCATGGTCGGCCAGCTCAAAGGCCTGGCACTTCTGAAGTGGGTCAACCGAACGTTCACCGACATCCGCGCACCTTGCGCAGAAATCCCAAGCCAACACACTCCAAAATGCCTTGCCGCCCCCTGCCTGCCCCCACTCCCGTGGCCAGAATCATGAAAAAGGGAAGTGCTGATATTCTGTTGCCCTCAGCCCTGGCTGTGCTGGGAACCGTTGCCCTGCTTCTGTGGGTAACCCTGGGGCGATCGGTTTCATTCGATTCCCGCCTTCCTGGCAAGGATGGCGTTCCCGACACCATCGGCGACGCCGAGGCGGCTCCGCCTGAGCCGATCGGAGCCGTCCAACTGGACGGAAAACCGTCCTCGCTGCCAGGTCGCTGGCCCTGGTTTCGTGGTCCCGATTTTGACGGGATCGGCAAGGAAGAGGTGTCTCTGGCCCGTCAATGGCCGGCCAGCGGTCCCGAGGAACTCTGGAGCGTCGAACTCGGTCCCGGCCATGCCGGCGCCGCCGTGGATCAAGGTCGCGTCTTCGTCCTCGACTACGACCCTGACGCCGACGCCGACACGATGCGTTGTTTCTCTCTCGACGACGGACGCGAAATCTGGCGGAACAGCTATCCGGTGGAGATTGAAGAGAACCACGGCATGTCGCGAACCGTGCCTGCCGTCTCGGGCGACTTCGTCGTCTCCTTCGGACCCAAATGCCATGTGGCCTGCTGGAACGTTCTCACGGGTGATTGCCTCTGGTTGATCGACCTCGTCCAGGAATTCGGCAGCGCCGTTCCCACCTGGTACGCCGGCCAATGCCCCGTGATCGACGAAGGCCGCGCCATCCTGGCCCCGTGCGGCAAGGCCTGCCTCATCGCCGTCGACCTGAAGTCCGGCGACATCGTCTGGGAGTCAGAAAAGGTCAGCAACTGGGAGATGACCCACGTCTCGATCCTGCCCACGACGCAAGGCGGAAAGCGAATGTACGTCTACTGCGGCTCCGGCGGCGTGGTGGGAATCGATGCCGAAGACGGCAAGGTCCTTTGGGAAACGAAGGACTGGGTCGGCAACATGGCCACCTGCCCCACGCCGGTGGACCTCTTCGACGGCCGGATCTTCTTCTCCAGCGGATATGGCGCCGGCGCCAGGATGATGCGGCTCCGTGAGTCGAGCGGCTCCTGGTCGATCGAGTCGCTCTTCACGATGAAGTCCAAGCGATTCGAGTCGGAACAGCAGACGCCGCTGTTCTACAAAAACCACCTCTACGGCGCTCGCACCAAATCGGGCGGTGACCAATTCGTGTGCATGGATCTCGACGGGAACGAGTTGTGGAACAGCGGCCGCGACAAGTTCGCCCGTGGCCCCTACATGATCGCCGACGGGCTTCTGATCCTCCTGGACGACGAGGGCCGGCTCACGATCGCCGAGGCGACGAGCGAGGCCTACCGCCCCCTGGCCCAGGCCGAGGTGATCGAGGACGCCCACGACGCTTGGGCGCCCATGGCGTTGGTCGACGGACGCCTGATTCTTCGCGACCTGACGCGGATGAAGTGCCTGAACCTCGCCGCCGGATCGCAATAAGGAAGGAGCCGACCATGCCACGCCACACCGCCGTCAAGCCCGCCGGTTTCGGAGCGATCGCCGTGATTGTCGCGGCGATCGCCGTGGCGGTCCTGTCGCTCTCGAACGGGGATCGTTCCGGCAATGGCGGCAACGGACTGCCCAGCGAGTTCAACTACGAGATCGACCAATACAAGCAGATCGACCCCGCCTTGATCGCCTTTCGTGACGCCCACGTGTTCCCGTGCGCCATGGAGAAGGCCGCTGCCGTTGCGGTCGGCGCCAGCGACGAGATCCTGGTGGCCGGCGACGGAAAGATCGCGGCCTTCAATCATGAAGGTCAGCCGTTGCGGTCCTTCGAACTGGCAGCGCCGCCCACGTGCCTTGCCGTGGCGCCGCTCGGCCACGCCCGGGAGGGGAACCTCTTCGTTGGGCTCGGCGATCATGTCGAGGTTTTCGCCGCAGACGGTCAGCGTCTGGCTGCGTGGCCGTCCCTGGGCGAGAGGGCCCGGCTGACCTCGATCGCGGTGGCGGAGGGCGACGTCTTCGCGGCCGATTCCGGTCAGGCTCGCGTTCACCGGCTGACGCTCGACGGCGAGCCCCGCGGCGCGATCGGCGACCACGACGACGAAAACAACCAGGCAGCCTTCGCGGTTCCCAGCCCCTTCTTCGACGTGGCGATCCATCCCGACGGTTGGATCCGCGTGGTCAATCCGGGCGCCCTGCGAATCGAAGCGTATTCCTTCGACGGGAATCTCGAACTGTTCTGGGGCAAGTCGGGAGCGGACATCGAGTGTTTCTTCGGATGCTGCAACCCGGCCAACATGGCGATCTTTCCCGATGGCCGTTTCGTGACGGCCGAGAAAGGGCTGGTCCGCGTGAAGGTCTTTTCGGCCGACGGGCAGTTCGAATCGGTCGTGGCCGGCCCAAAGACCTTCGGCGCCAGCGCGGCAACGGCGAATGAAAGCCTTTCCGATCATGAATTCACCGCCGTCGACGTGGCCGTTGACAGCGCCGGACGTGTGATCGTTCTCGATCTGACGACCAACAAGGTCCACGTCTTTGAAACAAAACAAGCAGCGGCAGATTCAACGTCCGAGGCAAACCATGAAACCCCGTGAGGCGATCTCTTCCGATTCGTCCGACCGCCGCCGGTGGCTGGCCGGCGCAGCCCGCTACGGGCTCCTGGGCGGCCTGGCGATCCTGAGCGGCCATCTGCTCTTCGGCCCGCAGCGGCCGGATTGCGCCCGCTCGATCCCTTGCCAGCAATGCAAGGCCTGGGGAACGTGCCGTCTGCCCACGGCGCTCGCGGCGCGCCGCAGGATGGAGGGCTGACCACGATGGATGAAGACAAACGACAACTCGATCGGCGGGAGTTTGTTCGCAACGGCACGCGGACAGCCGGCGCCGTCTTTCTTGCAGGGTTCGCCGGTGTGGTAGCCGGTCGAAAAGGCCAGGCCGAGGAAACGGTCTGGCAGATTGATCCGGACGTCTGCACTACCTGCGGCAACTGCGCCACCTACTGCGTCCTCGACGAATCGGCCGTCAAGGCCGTCCAGTGCTACGCCCTGTGTGCTATGTGCGATGCCTGCCCGGGCTATTTCGACCTGAGCCACCAGGAGCGGACGACTGCGGCCGAGAACCAACTGTGCCCCACCGGCGCCGTCCAGCGAACCTTCGTGGCCGAGCAGGCCGGCGTGCGGCGATTCGACTATCACATCGACGAAGCCAACTGCATCGGCTGCGCCAAGTGCGTCGAGGGCTGTGCCATGATGAATGGCTCGCTCTACCTGCAGGTTCGCCACGATCGCTGTCTCAACTGCGACCAATGCGCCATCGCCATCGCCTGTCCGAGCCAGGCCTTTCGCCGAGTGCCGGCCGACCAGCCCTACCTGTTGAAAAAGAAAGCTCGCGCCGCCATCGAGCAGAAGGGACGCGAAGCATGAAAGGACGTTTGCCTGGCATGAGCAGCCGTTGGAGCCGCGCCGGCCGACTTCTGGCAGTCGCGTTCGTCGTGGGGCTGACGCTGCTGACGGCCATGCCGGCGTGCGGCGGGGAGCCGGCGGACTTGCTCTCCCGACCGGTGATCGAGGGCTATCCGCTCCCGACGAACGAATTCCCCCAGGCCCGTTCGGTGCTGATGGAATATGTCGACGTCGTCGTTCTGGTCGTGGCCTTGAGCCTGGCTTCCTATTTTGCCCTTCGCTCACGTTCTCGTCGAGGATTGTTCGTCCTGACACTGTTTTCGCTCGTTTGGTTTGGTTTCGTGCGAAAGGGATGTGTCTGCTCGATCGGCTCGATTCAGAACGTGGCCCTTGCCTTGGGTGATCCAAGCTACGGGATCTCGCTGGCCATCGTGGCCTTCTTCGTCCTGCCACTCGGGTTCACATTGTTCTTCGGGCGGACGTTTTGCTCCTCCGTGTGCCCCCTGGGCGCTGTGCAGGAACTGGTCACGCTCCAGCCCGTGAAGGTGCCCGGCTGGCTGGATCGCACGCTCGGCCTGATTCCCTACGTCTACCTTGGGGCAGCCGTGGTATTTGCCGCCACGGGCACGGCCTTTGTGATCTGCGAATACGACCCCTTCGTGGCCTTTTTCCGCCTCTCGGGCAGCGCCAACATGCTGATCCTGGGAGCGTGTTTTCTCGTGATCGGCTACTACGTGGGACGTCCCTACTGCCGCTATCTGTGTCCCTACGGAGCGTTGCTGAAACTGGCCGCAAAGGTCTCTCGCTGGCGGCTGCGAATTCCTCCGGAAGAGTGCATCAATTGCCGGCTTTGCGAAGATGCCTGCCCCTACGGCGCGATTCAGCCTCCCACGGTTGAACAGTCCGAGAAGGATCGCCGCGCCGCTCGAACTCGCGCCCTCGTGTTGTTTGCTGCGGCGCCCGTGGTGTTTGCCGTTTGTGTCTGGGCCGGTGGCAAGATGGGAATTCCCATGTCGCGCCTTCATCCCGAGGTGGCCCTGGCCGAGCGGGTTCGCCAGGAAGAAACCGAAGCGGTCGAGGGGACCACCGACGCGAGCGATGCCTTTTACAATACAGGCCGGCCTCGGCAGGAACTTTATGCTTCCGCGCTCTCGCTCCACGACCGCTTCACCACGGCCGGCTACTGGCTGGGCGCGTGGGTGGGGCTCGTCCTGGTGGTAAAACTCGTTCACACGAGCATCCGCCGCCGCCGCGTGGAATTCACCGCCGACCGCGGTAATTGCGTTTCCTGCGGGCGCTGCTTCTGGTACTGCCCCGCCGAGCAGGTGCGCCTGGGACTGATCGAAGGCGTGGAAGAAGCGATCGAAATTCGACGAAAGTAGCCCATGAGCCAAGATACTGATCAGCCCGAACTCCCACAGACGGCCGAAGGCGCCGATCCGACTCTGGTCTGGTACCGCGCCGCGGTGCGCTCGGCCTGGGTGGCCGCGGTGTTTCTGTTGATCGTGTGCGGGCTGCTGCTTGTCGACTACCGGACTCGGCTCGACAAGGACCCGCTCAATACGGACGCCTATCGCGAGATGCGGGCCAGCGTGGTCGCCGACCCCAGCGACATGGAGGCTCGCGAGGCGCTTCGCGATGCGGACGTGCGACTTCGGCAGAACTATTTCCGCCAACGCCGCTTTGCGCTCGTCGGCACGTGGCTTGCTGTGGCAGGGTGGGTGGTCCTGGTTGTCTCAGTGAAGGCCGCGGTTACGCTTCATCGTCGTCTTCCGGCTCCCGGGCCGGTCGATGCGCCCGTCGATCGCGACACGCCGCAAGCCGCCATGGCGCGATGGGCGGTTGTGTGTCTTGGAGTGGGGCTGGTGGCCGGCGCCGTATGGCTCAACCGTTCCTTGCCCACCGAGTTGGCCTCGCTCACACCCGCGAGTAACAGATCCGAGGTGCCCGGCACCACGGGCATGATCGACGAGCCGTTGCATCCGGAAGCGGCGCCGACGACCCTTTCCGGATGGCCCACGCCGGAAGAACTGGCGGCGAACTGGCCGCGGTTCCGAGGGCCGGAGGGCAGTGGCGTTGTGCCCGCGATGAACCTGCCCACTTCGTGGGACGTGGAATCGGGAGAGGGGATTCTCTGGAAGACCCCCGTTCCCTTGCCCGGCAACAGTTCGCCCGTCGTTTGGGAGAACCTCGCTTTTCTCACGGGCGCCGATGAAAACGAACGCGTCGTGATGTGTTTCGACACCCTCGAGGGCAAACTGCTCTGGCAGACGGAGATCCCCGGCACGCCCGAGAGCACGGAGGAACCGCCCGAGGTCATGGAAGACACCGGCTTTGCCGCCCCAACGGCTGCGACCGACGGTCGGCGTGTCTACGCCATGTTTGCCAACGGCGACGTGGGGGCGGTCGACTTCGACGGAAAGGTGGTCTGGAGCAAGAGCCTCGGCATCCCGAAGAATTCCTACGGCCACGCGGCGTCGCTCGCCATGTGGCAGGATCGGCTGATCATTCAATTCGACCAGGGGGCGCCGAAAGACAAACTTTCCAGATTGATCGCCCTGGAAGCCGCCACAGGGAAGGAAATCTGGGCCGTCCCGCGAGACGTGGCCAATTCGTGGCCCTCGCCAATTGTGGTCGAACACGACGGCGTGGCCCAGATCATCACCTGCTCCGATCCTTTCGTGATCGCCAACAAGGTTGAAGACGGCTCGGAGCTTTGGCGTTGCAAGTGCCTGCGGCAAGACGTGGGACCGTCGCCCGTTGTTGTGGGCGATCTGCTCATCGTGGCCAACGAGTATCCCCAGATGACCGCCATCCGGCTCGGCGGGAAAGGGGACATCACGGACAATGAAGACTTGGTCCTCTGGATCGCCGAAGACAGCCTGCCGGACACATGTTCTCCCATTGCCACCACGGATCACGTTTACATCGTCGCTTCTTATGGGCTGTTGACCTGCTTCGACGCCAAGGCAGGCGAACTGCTCTGGGAGTGGGAGTCGGACGACATGTATTCCTCCTCGCCCACGTTGGTAGGCGATCTGCTCTATTTGTTCGGCCTGGAAGGCTGCCAGATTCTCAAGCCGGGCGAGGAAGACGCCGAGGTTGTGGGCAACGGCAACCTGGGTGAAGAGTGCGTCACCTGTCCGGCCATATGCCATGGGCGAATGCTTGTTCGCGGAAGGCAGCACCTGTTCTGTATCGGCAACCCCGGGGAACCGGCGCAGGCCGCGCCTGCGGCCGATTGGCCCACCGCCGAGGAACTGGCCGCCAACTGGCCCCGTTTCCGCGGCCCGGCAGGAGCAGGAATCGCCCCGGCCATGGATCTGCCCAGCACTTGGGACGCCGAATCGGGCGAGGGTGTCCTTTGGAAAACTCCCGTCCCCATGCCCGGCAACAGTTCGGCCATCGTCTGGAACGATCGCCTCTTCCTGACCGGCGCCGACGAGCAGCACCGGGTGGTGATGGGCTTCGACACGACCGGCGGCGAACTGCTTTGGCAAACCGAAATTCCCGGCACGCCGGAAAGCACCGCCAAGCCGCCGGAGGTGATGGAAGACACGGGATTTGCGGCCCCCACGGCAGCGACCGACGGACGCCGCGTCTACGCCATGTTCGCCAATGGCGACGTGGGAGCGGTTGATTTCGACGGCAAGGTCGTCTGGAGCAAGAGTCTTGGGATGCCCAAAAACTCTTATGGCCATGCCTCGTCGCTGACCACGTGGCACGATCGCTTGATCCTCCAATTCGACCAGGGAGCCCCAAAGGACAAACTGTCGAGGTTGATTGCCCTCGACGGAGCCACAGGAAAAGAGGTGTGGTCAATTCCACGCGACGTGGCAAATTCCTGGCCTTCTCCGATCGTGGTCGACCATGACGGCGTCAGCCAGATAATCACTTGCTCCGATCCCTTCGTGATTGCCTACAATGCAGAGGACGGGGCGGAGCTTTGGCGCTGCAAATGTCTGCGTCAGGACGTGGGCCCCTCCCCGGTTGTGGTGGGAGACGTATTGATCGTGGCAAACGAGTATCCCCAGATGACCGCCATCCGGTTGGGAGGAAAAGGGGACATCACCGAAAGCGAAGAGTTCGTCCTGTGGGCGGCCGAAGACAGTCTTCCCGATACGTGCACCCCGCTCGCCACGGCCGAGCACGTTTTCCTCCTCGCTTCCTACGGCTTGTTGACCTGCTTCGACACGAAATCCGGCGAACTCGTTTGGGAGTGGGAATCGGACGACATGTATTCGTCGTCGCCCACCCTGGTTGGCGACCTGATTTACCTGTTTGGCCTGGAAGGTTGCCAGGTTTTGAAGCCGGGTGAGGAAGGAGCGGAAGTCGTCGCCCAGGGCGCGTTGGGTGAGGAGTGCGTGACCTGCCCGGCTTTGCACAAGGGACGACTGTTCATCCGCGGCAAAGAGCACCTGTTCTGTATTGGCAAGAAATGAGCACCGACCTGGACCTGACCTTCGTTGAACGCTGCGTGGAAAAGCACGGGCGGACTCCCGATGCGGTGATTCCGATCCTTCAGGCGATCCAGGCCGAGTTCCGCTACCTGCCTTCCGAGGCGATGGAGCGGGTGTGCGAACTGACCGAAATCACGCCGGCCTCGATCACCGGCGTGTCGACCTTCTACACCCAGTTTCGCCACCGCCCTGTTGGCAAGCACATCATCAGCGTGTGCCACGGAACGGCCTGCCACGTGAAGGGCTCCGGGCTCGTCCAGGAAGCCATCGAGTATCAACTTGGCATCTCCAACAACGGCGACGACACCGACAAGGACGGCGTTTTCACGGTCGAACGAGTTGCCTGCCTCGGTTGCTGCACGCTGGCGCCCGTTGTCCAGATTGACGACGTGCCTTACGGTCACGTCAGCCCCGCCACCGTGCCCAACGTTCTCGACGACTTTCTCAAGCACGGCAAAAAGAGCGACATCCAGATTCGTCGCCATGAAGGCGAGCGGCCGGAACACATGGGCGAGGTGCGGATCGGCATGGGATCCTGCTGCCAGGCCCAGGGCAGCGCCAAGGTCTACCATTCGATCGGCCTGGCCCTGGACCGAACGCACGCCGACGCGGTCATCAAGCGTGTGGGCTGCGTGGGCATGTGCCACCAGACGCCCATGCTCGAAATCGTTCCACCCGACGGCCCGCCCAAGTTCTTCTCGAAGGTTTCTGCCAACGAGGCTCGGGAAATCGTTCTTCGCCACTTCAAACCCAAGAGCCTTCTGCAACGGGTGACCCAGTCGGCCGTGGGCCTTCTGGATCGGCTGGTGAGCGACGAGGTGGGCGATCCCGTGGAAACTCGCTCCCTCGACATGGAGCAGGGGCCGGCTTGCGCCTTCATGCGGCACCAGGTCCACCTGGCCACCGAGGGCGTGGCCCGAACCGACCCCACCGACCTGGACGAGTACCTCCGCAACGACGGCTTCAAGGCCCTGGAAAAGTGCGTTCGCGATCTCGAGCCCGAACAACTGGTGGAAGAAATCCGAGCCAGCGGCCTGCGTGGTCGCGGCGGCGCCGGTTTTCCCACGGGCATCAAGTGGGGCATTGTCCGGAAGGCTGCGGGCGATACGAAGTTCGTCGTCTGCAACGGCGACGAGGGCGATCCCGGCGCGTTCATGGATCGCATGTTGCTGGAAAGCTGCCCCTATCGCGTGATTGAAGGCATGGCGATCGCCGCCCGGGCCGTGGGCGCCAACCGAGGCGTGTTCTACATCCGCGCCGAGTATCCCCTGGCCGTCAAACGAGTTCGGGAAGCCCTCGATCGGTGCCACGAGCGGGGCCTGCTGGGCGACGGGATCCTGGGCACCGATTTCAGCTTGCACGTCTCCGTCAAGGAAGGAGCCGGGGCTTTTGTCTGCGGCGAAGAGACGGCCCTGCTCGCCTCGCTGGAAGGCAAACGGGGCATGCCCCGCCTTCGACCGCCCTATCCAGCCGAGAGCGGCTACCAGGGCAAGCCGACGCTGGTGAACAACGTGGAGAGCTTCTCGCTCGTGTCGTGGATTTTCCGCAACGGGGCCGACAAATTTGCCGCCCTGGGAACGGAAACGAGCAAGGGCACGAAGGTCTTCGCCCTGGCCGGCAAGATCCGTCGCGGCGGGCTCATTGAAGTGCCCATGGGCATCACCATCCGCGAAATCGTCGAGGAAATCGGCGGCGGCGTGGAAGGCGGCCGACAGTTCAAGGCCGTTCAGGTGGGCGGACCCTCGGGCGGATGCGTGCCGGCGCACCTGGCCGACACGCCCATCGATTTCGAGGCGCTGTCAAGCGTCGGCGCCATCATGGGCTCCGGGGGCCTCGTCGTGCTCGATGACCAGGACTGCATGGTCGACATCGCCCGCTATTTCCTCCGCTTCACCCAGGACCAATCCTGCGGCAAGTGCACCCTCTGCCGCGTCGGAACCCGGCGGATGCTCGACATCCTCGACCGCATCTGCTGCGGGCGGGGTCGCAAGGGCGACCTGGAAGATCTCGAGAGCCTCGCCCAGTCGGTTCGGCTGGGCAGCGTTTGCGGGCTCGGGAAAACGGCTCCCAACCCGGTCCTTTCCACGTTGAAGTACTTCCGCCACGAGTACGAGGCGCATTTGGAAGGCCGCTGCCCGGCGGGCAAGTGCCAGGAAGCCATCACCTACAAGATCAACGACCGCTGCATCGGCTGCACCCTTTGCGCCCAGCACTGTCCCGTCGACGCCATCCCCATGACGCCCTACCAGCGCCACGCGATCATCGACGAAACCTGCACCCGCTGCGACACGTGCCGCGACGTCTGCCCCACCGGCGCCGTCTACGTAGAGTAAGTAAAGAGGCTGAAGGCTTAAGACCGAAGACTGAAGGACAAAGCCCCGTGTGCCACTGCTTGCTCGCAAGCAGTGCCCAAACACCCCAAAACCATCTCACTGCTCACCGCTCATAGCTCACCGCTAACAATGCCCCGACTCACCATCGACCAACGCGAAGTGGAAGTGCCCCAGGGCGCCACGATCCTCGACGCCGCCACGGCCCTCGGCATCGAGATCCCCACGCTCTGCTACTTCAAGGGCTACACGCCTTCCACGTCGTGTCTCGTGTGCCTGGTCAAGGTAGGCGGACGTCTCGTTCCTTCCTGCGCCACGCAGGTCGTCGACGGGATGGAGGTTGAAAGCGAGACGGAGGAAGTCCACGAAGTTCGGCGAACAAGCCTGGAACTTCTCCTGAGCGATCACGTGGGCGATTGCCTGGCCCCTTGCCATTTCGCCTGTCCGGCCCACATGGACGTGCCGGTCATGCTTCGCCAGATCCAGGGCGACTCGCTCCGCGAGGCGATCGTCACGGTCAAGCACGACATCGCCCTGCCGGCCGTGTTGGGACGGGTGTGCCCCAAACCGTGCGAAAAGGGCTGCCGCCGCAGCGGCACAGACGGGGCCGTGGCCATCTGCGAGTTGAAGCGGTTTGTCGCCGACCAGGACCTGGCCAGCAGCCAGCCCTACTTGCCGGAGTGCGCCGCCGACACGGGGCGTTCCGTGGCTGTCGTGGGCGCGGGACCCACGGGTCTGGCCGCCGCCTACTACCTCCGCCGCGCCGGTCATGCCGTGACGATCTATGAGAAGGAGCCTGAGCTCGGCGGGCGTCTCCGAAAGGAACACTCGGCCGAAGAGTTGCCACGCGACGTCCTCGACGCGGAAATTGCCACCATCCTTGGCATCGGCATTGAGGCTCGGTTGAGTACGGAACTCGGAACGGACGTCACCGTCGACGACTTGGCCTCGCGTCACAACGCCGTTGTGCTCGCAACGGGCGCGACGGGGAAATCGACCGTCGAGTCCTGGTCGCTCAAGGCGACGCCCCGCGGCGTGGATGTGGACAAGGAGACCTACGCGGCAAGCCGCGAAGGCGTGTTTGCCGCCGGCAATGCGATTCGCACGAAGGGGCTCGTCGTCCGAAGTGTGGCCGACGGCAAGGAAGTGGCCGCCTCTGTCGATCACTACCTGGCTGACGGCACACCCGCGTCCGTAGAAAAGCCATTTTCCTCCCGTATTGGCAAGCTCACCCCGGGCGAACTGACCGCGTTTCTCGCCACCGGTTCCCTGCTGCCGCTTCACCAGCCCGAGTCGAAGGCAGAGGGCTACACGTCGGCGGAAGCGGTCGAGCAGGCGGGCCGGTGCCTCCACTGCGACTGCCGCGCCCTGGCCACGTGCCGTCTGAAACGCTATGCCGAGATGTACGGCGTCGACCCGAACCGCTACAAGGGCGAGCGGGCGACGCTCGTCCAGAACCTTCAACACTCCGAGGTGATCTACGAGCCCGGCAAGTGCATCAACTGCGGACTCTGCATCGAAATCGCCACCGAGGCCGGCGAACCGCTCGGGTTGACCTTCGTCGGACGCGGTTTCGACGTCCGCGTGGGCGTGCCCTTCGATCGCTCCATGGAGGACGCCCTCGGACGGGTTGCCCGCCAGTGCGTGGAAGCCTGCCCCACCGCCGCCCTTGCCTTCCGCGGCGAAGCCGCCTGCCAGTGCCAGAAAGCCGACGCCGAGTAGGTTGTGAATGGGTGGCACGCCCAGAGCGAAGCGATGGGCGTGGACGGTTGCATCGCCACGCCCATCGCTCGCGCTCTGAGCGTGCCACCCATGAATAATCCGCTTTCGCGTGCCGAAGACAGCCTGAAGGCTGGACTCCAACGGATGCTTGACCAATGCCCTACTTCGGACTCACCGCGGTTTGCGTCTTGCGCTCCTTGAGGGGATACCAGTCGGCGATCTTCTTTGCGAGGCGAGCGACGACTTCCGGATGGTCGGCCGCCACGTTCTTCTCTTCCGTCGGATCGGCCAGGAGATCGAACAGTTGAGGCCCCTTCTCCGTGCGCGGATGGGTGCTCTTGTAGCGATTCACCTCGCCGTCGTAGGTCAGCAGCAGCTTCCACCGCCCTTCGATGCACCAGCGGTAGAGCAGCGAGGCTTCCGGCTTCTCGATATCGGCAATGTCATGGGCGAACCCTTCGCCGAAAATCGCTTCTCGCGGAATCTTCGCGCCCGTCTCCAGATTGGGCAACAGGTTCAGCCCCGGCAGGCCGTCTGGAATTCGAGCCCCGGCGGCGGCAAGCACGGTGGGAACAAAATCGATGCTGCTGACCAGTTCGGGCCGGTCCGCTGGTTTGATTTTGTCCGGCCACGAGAACAGGATCGGCGTGCGGACGCCGCCCTCGTAAGGCGTTTGCTTGGAACGCGGTGCGTATCTGGGGCTATCGGGGCTCTGGATCCAGCCATTGTCCGCCACGTAGACCACGAGCGTGTTTTGGCGGACTCCCTTCGCGTCGAGATGGTCGAGCAGTTCGCCGCAGGTCTCGTCGAACCACTCGCACATGGCGTAGTACTTGGCAATCGGCAAGGGGCGGCCCGGCGTGGCGTACTTCTTGAGAAGCCGTTCCGGGGGAGTGTGGGGCGAGTGGGGCATGAACGGGGCGTACCACAGGAAGAACGGCTTCCCCTCGGCAACGGCCATGTCCACAAAGTCGGTCACCGGCTCCATCCCCTGCCGCCCGATCTTCAGCCCGTCGTCGCCGTGGCGCCCGCCCGGCTCGGGGAATCCGCGGGTCATCCCGTGGGTGAATCCGCCGTGCTGGTAGCTGCCTTCCCACCACTTGCCGCTCTGGTGGCAAAGGTAGCCTTGCTCGACGAGCAACTGGGGAAGCGAGTCGAACTGCTCAATATAGGAAATCAGTTTCGCCCGCCGCTGGGCGTAGAGTTCCGAGTTCGGCTTGGCGTACTTGGGCGACGGATCGTTGCCGGTCACGCCGTGGGTGTGCGCGTAGCGCCCCGTCGCCAACGTCATCAGCGAAGGCCGGCACAGGGCGGTCGGCACGTAGCCTCGGCGGAACACAACGCTCTGCTCCGCCAGCCGATCGAGCTGCGGCGTCTGGATCGCATCGTGACCCATGAAGCCGTAGTCCGTCCACGCCTGGTCGTCCGAGAGGATGAGGACGATATTCGGCTTCGTCCCTTCAGCCGCCCAAACCGGGGAGCAAACGAGCAGTGAATAGAGCAAGCAGGCAAGCAACAGTTGCAGTTTTCTCATCAAATCACCTTCTCGGTTGTCGAAGCATGAGTTCTTCGATCACTTCCGCAATCTTTTTCGGATCCATCTTCTGTACGAGGTAAGCATGGCTCTTGTCGGGCGTGGACCGCCATTGGTTGGCGCCGTCCTCGTCCACATGGAGGTAGCCCGCTTTTTCCACGTCCCAGTAATCGTCAAGGCCGCCGTCGAGCCCGCGCACGGCAAAGAGAACGGCCGTCTGGTCCCAACTTTCGCGGTCTCGCAGGCCGTTGAACAGTTCAAAGGCTCGCCGCACCGGAGACGTCTTCGCGACCCGCTTCAGCGCGGCGCCGGTCTTGATGTCCTTACCGATCTCGAAGCCGCTGAAAATAATGGGGGTCGGCCAGTGGGCGATGGCGTAGGCGGCCGCGGCGCCGTCGTTGACGAGGTTGGCTTCGCGCCCCTCCGGGATCTTCCCGCCCATGCACACCCACGCCTTGACCTTCCGGCGGACGAGGGCCGTGCCGTCCTGGTCGCTGAAATCGTCAGCGGGGCTTTTCAGCAGATTGGCGAAGTTCGCCAGTTGGCCAACGCTGACCATCACGACGGAACTGTCTGGTTCGGCCGCCAGCACTTTCCGGTAAAGAGTCGTCGCATCCGGTGTGTCGGCCGCCGATTTCAACGTCCGCGGAAATTCCTTCGCAATCTGCTCTGCATAGCGTGAAGGCTTGTCGAAGGCAGGCCCACGCACCATCCCGATCGGAATTTCTCCGCGTCCGAAGTACGTGTTCAAAGCGTTCAGACACAAGGGGCTCCAGGGGTTCTTCCCCGACATGCCCATGGCCAGCACCTCGACTTCGCCTTCGTCTGCCAACGCGTGGAGCAGCGCCACCGTCCCCACGTCGTCCACGTCGCCCATCATATCCGTGTCGAAAATCATGCGAACCGGACCAGGCTCCTCGGCGCGGAGGGAAGACACGAGCAGAAGCAAGGCCACCAGGGAAGGGAAAACGAAAACACGTTGCACGGAAGGGCTCCAAAAAAGCGAGGATGTCGTGTTGCCGATCGCCTCGCGGACGACCAGGCTGGGTGCAGCATGCCATTACACCCCGCAGCGCCCGGCAAGTCAAGGAATTCCGGTAGTGCACAGGATTTGCACGGTTCCTGCGTCAAGGGGTAGAATCACGTCGCTTCCAGCCTTCCCTAGAAAGGACCCTCGCCATGCCGTCTTCGCTATTTCGCTCGGGCATCCTCCTTGCACTGATTCTGGCGTCCGGTATCGCCGTTCCTGGGTTTGCTGCGGAACCGTCGCTATCCGTCTCGCAACTCCGGCAGCAGCGGCGGACTCTCGCCGAACGTCCTCGCCGACTCATCATGAACAACGACGGGTGCGACGCCCTCTACTTCCCCATCGAGGAGGAGGTCTCCGTGCCGGCCTTCCTGGAAAAACGAACGACCCCCCTGGCTGGCACGCAGGTTGACTGCCTTGCCTACTGCACGATCTCCTCGGGATTCAGCAACTTCACCCACGACACCATAATCGGAACCGTGCTCACTCGTTCCGGTTCCGAGAGTGGATTGCTCCCCACGCAACACAATGTGGCGCAGGAGTTGATCGACGGCGGAACGGATTGCCTGAAGGCCGTGGTTGACTTCGGCCACGCCAACGGCATGGAAGTCTTCTGGTCGATGCGGATGAACGACACCCACGACGTGGCCCATCGGCCGGACAAGCCGTACTTCCTCTTCCCGCCTTTGAAAGTCGAACACCCCGAATGGCTCGTGGGCAACCCGAAAGATCGCACTCCCTGCGGACGTTGGAGTTCCGTCGACTATGCCGTACCGGAAATTCGCGACCTGGCGTTCCGCTACATCGAGGAGGTGTGCGACAACTACGACGTCGACGGCGTCGAACTCGACTTCTTCCGCCACCTCTGCTACTTCAAGAGCACGGCCATGGGCGGCAAGGCCAGCGATGCTCAGCGGGCTCTGATGACAGACCTCATGCGACGCATCCGCTCCATGACGGAAGAGCGTGGCATTCAGCGAGGACGGCCCATTCTCGTTTCGATCCGCGTGCCCGACTCCGTCGAGTATTGCCGCGATATGGGGTTCGATCTCGAAACATGGCTTGAGGACGGCCTTGTCGACCTTCTGATCACCACTTGCTATTTTCGCCTCAATCCCTGGGAGTACAGCGTCCAACTCGGACACAAGTACGATGTGCCCGTCTATCCTTGCTTGAGCGATTCGCGGGTCCGGGGCGAAACGCGTTTTCGCCGCGCCTCCCTGGAGAGCTACCGGGGCCGGGCCTTGAACGCCTGGAACGCCGGCGCCGACGGACTCCACCTGTTCAATTCCTTCAACCCCAACAGTGAAATCTGGCGCGAGTTGGGCGATCCGGAAACACTGGCCACCAACAACAAGCTTTACTTCGTCCACGTTCGCGACGATCGGCCCGAACGATTCCTGGCCGGTGGGCTCGAATACCGAAACGTGCCGCTCCTGGGGCCCGGTCACCCTTGCCGCATCACACCCGCGGTCCCGCTCAGTGTCGACATGGTCGTGGGCGACGACCTGGCCGCCGCTACGAAGCAGGGACGACACCCCAAGGCCAAACTCCACGTCGAAGCCCCGTCGGTCACCAAGGCGGAACAACTCGAAGTCCAAATCAACGGCACGACCCTGGTCGACCCCGCCGTGAAAGACGGTTGGCTTGATTACTCCGTCCCGGTGTCCGCTCTGCAGCAGGGCGTCAACCGAATCGAGATCCATGCCGCCTCGTCTCTCCCAGACGGCGAGAAATGGGGCATTGTTTTTGACGGCAACGAAAAGCCCGGGCGTGGCTGGCGGCGCGATCGCGGATCGGCGCACACCGAGGAGAGCCTTGAAGAAGGCGCCTTGCGAATCGCCGATCGCGGCACGGATCCCGGCGACTACCTCTACTATCGCCACTCCTGGAGCACGGACCCCCAGGGCAAGGCCGTCATTGAGGCCGAAGCCCAAGTCAAGTCAGGTTCCAGCTTCATCATTCTCTCGAACGGTGAAAGCGGTGAGCGACTTGCCCTGTGGCCCGACCGCATCGAACTGTTCCATCACAAGAGTTTCAGCTATCCAATCGACACGACCGACGGTTTCCATCGGTACCGCCTGGAAGTGGCGGGCCTTGACTTGAGAGTCTTCGTGGACGGGAAGCTTGCTATTGATGCCCCTGGCGTTCTCAAGCCGCGATCGGGCTACCAACGCAGTGATGTCTCTTTCGGAGCCGCCAACAGCCCCATGATGGGCGAAGCCCTTTGGAAATCGGTCCGCGCGCAGACAACCGGACTGGTCTGTGAGGATCTCGTCCTGAGCGTGTCTTACAAGGACTAACGCGGACGCGGTTCGTCGTCGGCGCGCTGCCCGCACCTTCCGCAACAGGAGGGTGTCGCCGCAACGCGTGTGTACGCAATATGTTACGCGCTGTTCGGCAATCTCTGCCAATCGCCAAGCGGATAGGACGCTGCGCCCTGGCGCAAGGGGCGACCTTTGATCTCGATTCCTGCAAGCCTCGGCGGGAAAACGTGAACTATAATTTTCTGGCCCCAAAAACGCCGTACGATTTTCGTAGGGGCTGTGGTTAACCCCGCGTAAGGAGGGCCGCGTGACCCGGCCAGTGTCGAGCCCGAGGGCTCGGCGTCGCAGGAAAACCCGTTCCGGACGGCTCTGTCACGTTTAGCAATTGGGGTATGTCTTGAGGCAACGTGGCGGCGTTGGCTGACAAGCAGCCGGTGACCCCCGAATACGAAGGTTAACACAAAACGGGGATGGGATTTGTCAGGCGTCGGGGGCAGTCGAGTATAGGGCAGACATGAGCAAGAACGTTTTAGTCGCAGACGACGACAGGGCCGTTCGCGCGTTGCTTGGCAAGACCTTGGTCAACCTCGAAGTCGCGAACGTGGTGGAGGCGGCCGACGGCAATGAAGCTCTGGGACTCGTGAACTGCATCGACTTCGACTTGATCCTCCTCGATTGGGACATGCCAGGCAAAACGGGACTGGAAGTGCTCCGCGCCGTTCGCATGCGCAACACGAAGGTCCCGGTCATCATGGTCACGGCCGAAAACAGCCGAGAACGGGTCCAGGAGGCGATTTCCGCAGGCGTGACCTTCTACATGGTCAAACCCTTCGATCCGACGAGGCTCAAAGCCAACCTTGAGATCTACTGCCGAGAAAACGGAGCCGCCGTCGACGGGTCTGTCTATCGCTGCCGTTCGGTGATGAACCCGCACGTCGTGACGATTTCCCCCGATGCGCCCGTCGGAGAAGCCATCGACCTGCTCCTCCAGCACGGCATCAGCGGGCTGCCGGTTGTCGACGCCGACAAACGCCTCGTCGGTCTGGTGAGCGAGTTCAACCTCATCGAGTCGATCACCCATCCCGATTTGCGGCAGAAATCCGTCCGCAGCCTCATGACCCCCCAGATCACGTCGGTTAGCGAGGACTCGCTCCCTTCCGAGGTGGTTCAACTCATGCAACGTCACCGCATACGCCGCGTTCCGGTTGTCCGCGACGGTGAGGTCGTCGGCATCATCTCGCGCCGCGATATTCTCCGCTACGTGACCGAGCACGAAGGCGTCCTGCGGCAATTTCTCGAGGAAGTGAAGTCCCTCGCCCCGTCGTGATGCGCTGTTCGGCAGAGGATTCCACGATCCTCGGCGCGTTCCGTAAGCTATCCTTGGAAAGAACGCGACCGCGGCCAGAGCCCGGTTGTGACGAATCTGCCGCTTGTCGAGAATTGGCGGAATGAGCGTCGAACTCTGTGAAACCCAACCGACCGCCAATCGCCGCGACCCGGCGCGTGCGGACGTGATCGAGCGAGTCTTCCAGCAGATTGGCGATGTTTCTTCATTGCCGACCCGCGCCGTCGAGATCATGGAGTTGGCCCACGATTCCGAGTCCGACGCCGACGATCTGATCGAGGTCATCCGCAGCGATCCCGCCGTGGCCATGCGGATCATGCGCACGGTCAACTCGTCCTTCGTGGGCGTTCGCGAGCCCGTCGGCGATCTCAAGCAGGCCGTGATGCTCCTCGGCTTCCAGGAGATCCGCAACATCGCCATGAGCGCCTACGTGGCGCCGCTGTTTCGAGAAACGGCAGGGTACAAGCAATACAGCCGCGAGGGACTTTGGAACCACATGGTCAGCACGGCCGTCGTGGGACAAGAAATTGCTCGCATCTCCCGACGTGTCGACCCCCAGGAAACCTATCTGGCCGGCCTGCTCCACGACATCGGCTTCGTCCTCATCGATCAGTATCTCCATAAACCGTTTCGCCGCGTGATCGACGCCGTGACTCCGGAAAGGCCCGCCCACGTCGTGGAACGCGAGACGATCGGGTTCGACCATGGCGAATTGGGCGAGTACGTGGCCCTCCAGTGGAAACTTCCCGTCCACCTGACCGATACCATCGGCCATCACCATCACGCCGCCGACTACGAAGGGCCCAACCGCGACATGGTGCACGCTATCACCCTGGGCGACTGGCTTTGCGACTATCGCCATCGTTCCGCCCTTGGGATCTCCACCTCCGCGTCACCGCCCCTCGAACTCTTCACCGCCCTCGGCCTGGAACGCGACGAAATCGTGACCGTGATCAGGAAACTCGATGAAGCCCTGAGTCGGGCCAACGTTTTGGCCCGTTCCCAACTGCGTTGAGCTTGGGTCGCACTCAGCGGCACGGAACGAGGCGGTTCTCGTACCAAAACACGCCGAGCCCTTCCGGCCTGCCGGCAATCGGTTGCCGCTCCTCGCAGCCCAGGATGTCGAGATCGCCGTCGCCGTCGACGTCAATCAGTTCCAGCCGATCGTACTTGATGCCTTCCGAACCGCTCACGTCCTCGATCGCGGTCTTGCCGTGTCCGACGCCGTCCGGAAAGACCATCCGGCCAACTCCCGAAAGCGCCCCGTCGGCGTGCTCGCAACTGAAGACGAGCTCTGGCTTCCCATCCTGATCGAGATCGCCCACGGCAACTCCCTTGCCCGATCCATAACCTTCCGGCATGGCAATTTCGCGAGTTGTCCACGAGCCGGTGTCCGCCTCGCTCTGAAGTAAGAGAATCGGTCCGTCTTTCACCGCGCAGACCACGCCGTCCTTGCCGTCGCCATCCAGGTCGGCAACGGTGAGAAACATCACTTCGCGATCCTGTCCGCCCAGGTTGTGATTGCGCCACCGCCCTGTTTGCTCCTGCCCGGGCCCGGGATTCTCCAGCCAGCGGACCCCTCGACGCGACCTCTTGCGATCGCTGAGCAGCACGTCCGCGTCGCCGTCGCCATCCACATCGCGGATCTTGATCGACATGACCCATCCCACGTCATCCATGGCATGCCATTTCCAGGCCGCCAGATTTCGGGGATCTTCGGGCGACTCGAACCAGCCAATTTTGGCCCCGTCGCCCTTGCCGGCCGCAACCAGGTCGACGCCCCGTTTGCCGTCGACCTGCATGGGCTCGCAGAACATCCACATCATCCGCCCCACCGATTCGGGGATCGCTTCGCTCTGCCACGCCTCCGACGCAAGCAACTTGCCTCGATCTTTCGGCCCCCAATGGACGAACATGCTTCGCGTCCGGCCCTCGCAGCAACTCACCACGTCCAGAGAGCCATCGCGATCCAGATCGACCGGCACCGCGTCTTCCACGTTCGGCGTCTTGCCGACAACGACAGGTGGCCACGGCTTGGCGCTTCGGGCGTGTCCGGGATGCACGTAGAGCCGAGTGACGCCCCCTTCTTCCCACCCCGTCACAATGTCGGCCAGTCCGTCTCCGTTGAAATCCGCCAGTTTGACGCCGTCTGCCCCCCGGGACGAATTGTCGATCGTATGGCGAGGCCAGGGCTCCGCGGCCAGGGAAAAGGAGGCAATGGCGAGAAGGCAGATGGCTGTTCGAAGCCAGGTCATTCGACGCTCCAGATGGTTTGGGAGAGGAGGCCCGTCCCGTGACGGCAACTCGCTTTGATACCGCGCCGGGAATCCGTTGTCCAGGAAGATCGCCGAATCTCAAGCCGGTGACGAATCCTCGTAAATCCGCCGCTTCCTGCCTGTCGGGGAGGACGGCCAGTCCACCCTGACTGAGGCCCCCCGGCAACGCCCAGCCAAAACTCGCTTCCCTCAAGTGGGCTATATATACGCCCTCCGTAGTCTGTTACGGTATTTAACACCTGAATAGTACGCCTGGATCACTAGCATCTATTGCGAAGGGGGAGGTCGCTGTGGATTTTCCAAAGAGTGGCGTCAAAGGGTTCTTTGAAATTCTCATGCCCGGGGTGTTTCTGTTGCTCAATCTGTTGGGCACATTGGGGCTGTTGATGATGGCGTTCGCAACGCAGGAGCAACGGGACGCGGCGTTGAAGTTCGTCACCAGCCAAACCTACGCCCTTTCGCTGATTCTGAGCTTTGGTTATCTCCTCGGCGTTGTCCTGCGGTCCTTTCGTACGGAAATCGTTGATTGCCTCTCCGGCCGCTTCATCCGCTTCGTCAAGTGCATCGCCAAATGGGCCGTGCGGCTATTGTTGGCGCCTTGTATCGCATGTCGCGTTTGCCGCCGCTTTCGGCGATCTGCCATCAAGCGTTTCAACCTCGACGACAGCTATCTCACCGAGCCTTTCTTCTACGATTCGTGGATGCAGCACAAGTGCAGCCAACGGTTTGCGCCTCCTGTTCTTGATTTCTACGAGCGTCATTGGTCCGCCCGTTTCAGTCCGACCATGGGATACCGCAATACGACATTCTTCAATCTCTGCAAGTCCATCCTGAACAAGGTGGACCCCAATTCGGCTTCGGAAGCCTATGCAGCGGAGGCCATGACCCGTTTTCTGGCAGGGTCGTTCTATGCTTTGTTCTTCGCGTTCGTTCTCGCCTTGGTGGACGTCAGAATTGTCCGGAGTTGTTCTCCACCCGACCTCTGTTGCCTGCCCGCCGTGCTCGCCATTCTCTATTTCCTTCTGATGCTCGGCATCCTCTGGGAGTTTCGCCTTCTGCGTTGCAAGGAAGTCGATGTTGTGTTTAGCGCCTGCTTCACAAACCGCGTCTATTTCGAAGACTACTTTGGCGGGGATACACCTCCGACGCCAGGTACCCACTCGAATGTTGTACAGAGGGACATTCGCCGGCAGTTCCTGGAAACGCTCTGGAGAGAGGAGCAAGCCGCCCATGGCGGCGGATCGGCCATCAAGCTGGAGTCGTTGGTGCGGCGCATGAAACGCGAGAAGAGGATTTGGCCCTTCCTGTCCTCTCTGTACTTCGCCGGCGCAGACGTTGACCACCCGTACTTCCTCGAAACCGACGCTGTCGCCATTGGCATCGCCGTGCTTCCGGAAGACGCTGCCAAGGCGCAGCAACGCAAGCGGCATCCCAACCAGTTCGAGTTGATCTTCGTGTTGGAAGGCTCCCTTTGTCTCTACACGGACGGCGCTCCCCTTTATCGTGTGATGCGCAAAGGCGACGTCCATGAGATCCCAAAGAACGTGTGCCATTGGATCACGCCCCACGAAAACAACGACGCGGTCTACCTGTTCGTCAAGACTGATCCGGTCCAGGAGCCGCGCAGCGTCGACTGCTGAGTGGCAAGTGTGCTCCCGGATTGCTTGTCGCCCCTGGCACGACTAAGATGAGCGGCGTCGTGTCGTTTCGCTGTCCTGCCTTCCGGGAGCCCGCTCATGAACCCAACCGATCCTTCGTCCACGAAATCCAATTCCAGCCGCCGCGATTTCCTTGTCCGTTCGGCGGCCCTTTCGGCCGGACTGGCCGGCGGGTTGAGCATCGCCCGGAGCGCCCATGCCGCCGGCGGCGAGGAACTTCGGATCGCGCTGGTCGGCTGTGGGGGGCGCGGGACCGGGGCTGCTCGGGATTCGCTCAGCAGTGAGGGACCGATCAAGCTCGTGGCCATGGCCGACGTTTACGAAGACCGCTTGCAGCGGAGCCTCAAGGGTTTGAAGGGAATCGATCCGATCGCCGAGAGGATCGACGTGCCCGAGGATCGCCAGTTCATCGGCTTCGACGCCTACAAGAAGGTGCTGGCCTTGGACATCGACATCGTCCTGCTCTGCACGCCGCCCGCCTTCCGCCCCATGCAGTACGCGGCCGCGATCGCGGCCGGCAAGAACGTGTTCATGGAGAAGCCCTGCTGCGTCGACGGGCCGGGGTTCCGCAAGGTGATGGCCGCCAACAAGATCGCCGACGACAAGGGGCTCAAGGTCGTCGTCGGGCTCCAGCGCCGTCACCAGGCCAGCTACCAGGAAGGCATGAAACGCGTCCACGATGGCGAGTTCGGCGACCTGATCATGATCCGCACTTATTTCAACATGCCGGGCGGAGGCCACAGCGACGCAAAGAAGCCGGATCGGTACTCGGAGCTCGAGTACCAGATCCGCCGCTGGGGCATGTTTACGTGGGGCAGCGGCGATCACATCGTCGAGCAGGCCGTTCACGAGATCGACATTGCCAACTGGATGAAGCGCGACGAGCCACCGATCAAGGCCAACGGCCTGGGCGGTCGCCAGTCTCGCACGGGGCGGGGCAACGGGCAGATCTTCGATCACCACTTCGTCGAGTACATCTACGCCGACGGTTCGCGCCACTTCGCCCAGGCCAAGCAGCAGCCGGGCGGATGGTCCCAGGTTTCCGACAACGTCCACGGCACGAAGGGCATGATCACCGTCGGCTCGGGCCCCTACGGCCTGGGCGGGCCCATGGACTATTCCAGCGGGGCCGACCGCGCCGATCGTAAGAAGACGGGCCCCAGCCCCTACCTCGTCGAGCACCAGGACCTGGTCGACGCCATCCGCCAGAACAAGCCGCTGAACGATGGCTACCACGGCGCGAAGAGCAGCATGACGGCCGTTATGGGGCGAATGGTGACCTACTCAGGCGACGAAATCACCTGGGAGCAGGCCACCCAATCCGAATTGGAACTCGCCCCGGGGCTGGAGAACATGACCTTCGCCAGCGCCGCCCCCGTCCAGCCCGACGCCGATGGCAACTACCCCATCGCCAAGCCGGGCATCACGAAGGCGTATTGATCGCCCTTGTTCCCTCAGTGCTCTGTCGTATCTCGGAGTTTGATTGGCGCTGGCAGCCCGTCTGCCGGCGCCAACACGTTGCATCACGACATACCCCAACTTGTGCGTCTGACAGAGCACTAGGATTAAGATCACGATTTCAATCACGATTGAGATGTACGAGACAGGTCCATGTTTTCGGCCGGCGCAAGTTCGCCCAAACGCCCCGCTGACCGAAAAATGGACCAGTCCCCGTGACTTCGCGGTTCTCCTGGGCGGGTCACATAGTCGATAGCATTTCTTGTTCTTTCAGATATAATAGACGGAATGTTGCGATCGGCCGTTTTCGGGTGAACTTTGCCCCCTCTCTCATTTCACCCACTCCCCTCCCACCTCACCTCACCACCATCCCTGGGACCGCGTGTCTCTCTGTAGTATGCACTCGAGATCGAGCGATCTGCGGCCAGGCACGAGGGACACACCTACACCTCAATCGGGATCGTTTATCCATGCACAAAGTGAATCGCAGAGGCCTTCTTACTTCACTGGGCGCCTTGGGCGGATCGACGTTGCTGGCAGGGTTCGGCACGTGTTTGCAGACGGAGAGGACGCTTCAAGCGGACGATCTGGGAACCATCGAAGTCCCCTTGGTAGGCCCGCGTTGGGACTACGTCAAGCTCGATCCCGCACACGTCCGTGAAACTGCCTACCGCATCTATCCTGACGGGGGCTGCATGTACGCGGTTGTCGGAAGCGTGATCCGCGCGCTCGCCGAACTCAAAGGAGAACCTTTCCGCTCGTTCCCTCTCGGGATGATGCGCTACGGCGCCGGCGGAGTCGGCCACTGGGGTTCCGTCTGCGGAATCGTCAACGGCGCCAGCGCCCTGATCGGCCTGTTCCACTCAGAGGTTAGCAAGGAATCCCGCGAGGAGATGATTACCGAGTTCTGCCTGTGGTACGAAACGACAGCCCTGCCTGCCTACAAACCGGCAAAACCGCACATGGCGGGCGAGATCGACCCCAGCGTGGCCGGTTCCGTGCTGTGCCACATTTCCACCATCAAATGGTGCGAGGCCAGCGCTTACGACGCTTATTGTCCAGAAAAAAAAGAGCGCTGCATGCGTCTAACGGCGGACGGCGCGAGGAAGGTCGTCGAGATCCTGAATCGAAAGGCCGACGACGCCGCCTGCGAGTTCGCCAGTCTTACTGCCGACGTGAAATCATGCGTCGATTGTCACGGCAAGAAGGAACTGGCGGACGCCACGGGCAGCATGAGCTGCAACGCATGTCACCAGTTTGAAAAGAAGCACCCGTAGGCTCCGCTCAAGGATGACGCTCGGCGTGAGATTGTCCGTCCAATCTCACTCACGGCTTCGTTGCAGGATAAAGCGGAAGTGTCTCGGGAGTCACGTGGTTGGACGAATCAACAGCATCGGACGCCGGAGCCTTCGAATCTGCCGTCGACGGGTATTCGGAGGTTATGTAGATTACGTGGACATTCCGTTCTTTCTTCGCAATGAGATTGAAGTAGGTCTCTCGCACGAACAACACGGCTGGGCAGCAGTCCCACCCCACATCCATTTGGCGTACCCGCTGGAAGTCAGGCAAGCCGGCCTCGGGGCAGCCGAGGACAGCATGGACCCAGGCTCGCATGAGGAGACACTCGGCCTTCTCCGGGGCGATTTGGCAGATTCTGTCGAGGATCGGCATGACGCCCTCTTCGACGATGCAAAGGCAGTCGCCTTCCAGTTCTCGGCGTCGGACGTCATCCAGGGATCGCATATACGTGAGGGATGCGTCGCATAGGTAGTTCGTTAGCGGTAAGTCGCCAGCGTGGTGTTGAGGATCGCGCTGCAGTGACCTTTCGATGTCGAGGAGGGCCTTGCGAGCCTGCCCCATCTGAAAGTAGATCCGCGCTCTTGCTCCATAAGGGGCGGACTGGGTCGGATCCTGTTCAATGGCCGCGTTGCAACGTTCCAGGCCCTCCTTCCAGGACGACGCGTGAGAGCAACCGGCCTTTGCGTAGCAGTCTGCGCGGATTTCCTCCAGGCGGGTCGCTTCTGGAAATACCTTCAAGAGCGTGTCGCAATCCTCAATGGCTTGCGTGAATCGTCCCGACTCGTGACATGCGTCGCAACGAGCCCAGTAGCTGCGATAGTCGGTGGGGTCGAGCGCGAGGAGCTTGTTGCAGGTCAGAATGAGTCCGCCCCAATCCCGCCTGGCGAACAGAATGTCGCATTGTCGCTCCAGCGCGGAGCGACGTCGAGGCTCCAGTTCGAGTGCCCTTTCCAGATCGCTCGCGGTCCTTGCGTAGCCGGTGAAGGAGTTCGTACGCCACATTTCCAGCTGGTCTGCCACCTCGTAGACGCGGGCTCGTTGCTCATAACCCCAAGCCGACGGGCCCAAGGTTTCGAGTTCGTCGTTGGCGATTGCCAAAGCGGCCGCAATGTCCGCGGCAGCTTCGTCGAGTTGATCGTTGCACATCTGGATCGTGGCGCGGTTCACGTAGGCCGAACAACGCTTCTGCGGGCAACCCAGGGCTGCCGTCAAAAGTCGAATTGCCTCCTCGTCGTTGCTGGCGGTGCACGCCCGCTCATAGGCCTGCGCCGCCCGGAGTTCGACAAGCAAATCAGATGGCACGAGATCCGCCCGTGCCGGTGGATTGGCAAGTAGAAGGACGTACCAGGAAACGGCAACGATCGGCGTCAGGTTGCTTCGCATGTGTGCGTGGCGGATTTGGTTGAGAGGAAATATCGGATCGTGGAGTCGGCTCGCTGGACGCGGCTCACCGAATCGAGCGGTATGAACCCGAACCGGCAGCATCGAACGCCGGCGCCTCCGTGTCGGCGGTCGACCAGTATTCAGGGTCCTTTTTGAACCCGCGTTCAACGCTGGCCTCGTGGTATTCGCGTGCCGGTTTGGTCTTCACCAGAGATGGGGTTTCGTAGATGGTCTTGATGTACGTGCTTGCCATGTCGTCATTCAGAGTGACGCCGAGTTGAGTAGCTCGCAGGTAGTCGGCGTGACCCTCCTCCGGCAATCCAAGTGCGGCGTAGGCCCAAGCCCGCATGAGAAAGAACTGTCCCTCTTCTGGCGATGCGAGGCAGAGCCTATCGAGGATCGGCATTACTCCCTTTTCCACAACGAAGTGCTGGCCGACGCGATCACCTTCTTGGATCGGGCGTTTCTCGTGCGATCCGAATATCTCGGCCGCCCAGAAGACGTACGACGTCAGCGGCAATTCGCCGACAAGCCGTTTGTTGTCACATTGAACTGCCCTTTCCACATCGAGTAGCGCCTTCTTGACCTGCGCCGTTCTGAAGCGGATCAGAGCCCTTGCTTCATAGAGCCCCGGAACGTCCGGGTGCTGTGCGATCTCCCGGCCATGAAGAGCCAGCCCCTTCATCAACCATTCCTCGTCCATTTCGCCCGCGGTCGCGTAAATCTGCCCGCGAAGTCGCAACGTCCTTCGCTCCAATGGCATGCGATTCAGTATTGCGTCACAGTCTTCGAGTGACTTCGTGATGTTCAGCATCTGTAGGTACGCATACGCGCGCTGCAGGTAGCAGCCAAAGTCGGTCGGATCCTGGTCCAGAAGTCTGTCGCAGGCAGAGATCACGCCGTCCCAGTCGCCGACACGACGCAAGACGTATGCCTGCCATCTCAAGGCCCGAGGTCGTTCCGGATCAAATGCGAGTGCCTTTGCCAGGTCAGCGGCTGCCTTCCGCAACGGCATTTCCTTCTTGACAGCCCAGCCAGTTGGTGGCTGCTTGTCGTCCAATTCATCCATCACAAGGTAAACCCACGCCCGTTGCTCATAGCACCACGCCGAGGGCCCCAAAGTGTTGAGATCGTCGTTGGCGATCGCCAGTGCCGCATCGAGGTCCGAAGCGGCCTCGTCCAGTCTTCCGCGCCGCAGATAGGCCCGGGCGCGGTTCGCGTAGGCCCAGCAACGCTTTTGCGGACAGCCCAGGGCGATTGTGAACAGGCGGATGGCCTCTTCGTTGCGATCCGAATTGATGCATTCACAGGCTGGCATGTAGGCCTGCCCCGCCCGAAGTTCGACAAGCGAATCGGATGGCACGAGATCCGCCCGCGCCGGCGGATTTGTGATCAGCAAGGCGCACCAGGACACCGCCAGAATTGCCGTCAGTCTAATCTTCATGGTCGTCCCACAAACTCGCCAGGCGTCTCCATCTGTCCTCCAACACTCGCAACAGAATGCCGCTCAGAGGGCGGCAAACCCGCCAGGAATTCATCCAATGCCCGCTCGCATTCAGCCGGCTGGGGATCGTTGTGGTCGCCGCCGGGAATCGGCACAAAGCGTTTCGGTCCGGGGGCCGCTTCGTAAAGGCGCCGGCCTTGCTCGAAGGGGATCACCCGATCCGCGTCGCCGTGGCTGATCAGGATGGGGCCGCGATAGGAGCTGATCTTTTCCAGCGAATTCATCCGATTCTGCATGAGCAGTCCGGTTGGTAGCCAGGGAACGTGTCGATGGGCCGCGTCCGGCAGCGACGTGAACGTGCTCTCCAGCACCAAGCCCCGAGCTCCGTCTTTCGAGGCCAGGTCCACCATTACGCCTCCGCCCAAAGAACGCCCCAAAAGGACGATGGCGTCTGACGCCACGCCCGCCCGTTGGGCCAGGCAATCGCGAGCCGCCCGGGCGTCCATCAGCACGCCTTCCTCGCTCGGTTTGCCCTCGCTGCGTCCGTAACCCCGATAATCGAAGGTCATTACGGCAAGCTGGTGGTCGTCGTGAAGTTGCCGAAGCCGTTCGGCGCGATGGCTCAGGTTGCCCGCATTGCCGTGGGCGAAGAGCACGACCGCCCGCGGATTGGGATGGTCACAGTACCACCCGTGGAGCTTCGTGCCGTCCTCCGCGCTGAACCAGACATCTTCATAAGCCAGCCCTTCCGGCCGCCAGTTTCCCACCGGGTACAGCATCGGTGCATACACCAGCGAGTTTTCGAGCCGACCGAGGGGACTTATCGATTGACAGCCCGTTGCCATCAGGGCACTGGCCGCAATAACCACCGTGAAAATTCCTCGCAACATACCCCAGATCCTCTGTGACCCCGAAAGGTAGGGGGTGGAGGATAGTAGAATCACGTCCCCAGGTCAATGCCGCCCGGCAGCCGAAATCATGGGAACTTCCTTTATTCGGGTTCATCAACGCCCATATGCGGTCCCCACAGCTTCACGATTTCCCGGACGGTTTCTGGCGACTGTGCCCATGACGCAACTTCGTGGTTCCCATACCCTCACCGCTTCGGTTAGAGTGGTCTACTCCCGCCTGTTGCCTCCAACCCGCGGCCGTTCCCCATGAACAACCTGTTTGCCGACCTTCCCGCTGATCTTTCCGAGGAACTCATCGAGGTTCTCGCCGAAACCCGTCATGTCCGCATCGAACGGATCGTTTCGACGGGCCAGGCCAGCCCGGAGGGATTCTGGTACGATCAGGACGAGGCCGAGTGGGTCGCCGTGCTGCAAGGAGAGGCGACGTTGCAGTTCGAAGGCGAGTCGGACGTCCGCCGTCTTGCACGAGGCGATCACGTGCTGATCCCCGCACACCGGAAGCATCGCGTTGAGTGGACCTCGCCGAAAGAGCCCACCGTCTGGCTCGCCGTGTTCTTGGCGGAAGACCCCAAGTAGCGACAGGTTCGACATATTCACGTCCCCCATACAGGATTGCCCTCCGTGTCCGAAAGAAGCAACACGACTGCCTCGTTTTTCAGCATTCTCCTCTGCGGATTCTGCCTTCTCGCGTTCCCTGGCACGGCGCAGGCCCAGCCCGCCAAGGAGGTGCTCGCGCAGCTGCGGGGGATGGGCAACGGCTCCTATCTGTTTGGCCAGATGGCAACCTGGGTCCACAATGAAGACCCCGACATGGAAGCCCCGAGCAACTGGATCAAGAAGGTCCACGATCACACGGGCATCTACCCTCGCTATGCCTGCGTGACCTACGATTTCGTCGACGATCCGTTCAGCGACGCCGAGTGGAACGCGGGCGTCAAGAACCTGTGGGACCGGGGCATGCTTGTCGGGATCCACAGCTTCTTTGCCAACCCGAGCGGCGGGGCCTGGAACGATCCGTGCTCGAGCGAGCTGATCTATGCACCTGGGGATAACGCCGTCAAAACCAATTTCTACGGCCAACTCGACCGCATGGCGGCCAATCTGCAGTGGCTGAAGAACCGGGAGATTGCCGTCGTCTATACGCCCTTCGTGGAGAGCGACGACCGGAACAAGTGGCACGCCAAGCAGGGCAGCGAGAACATCATCCGCCTCTACCGGCTCGTCCACGACTATTTCACGAGCACCAAGGGCCTCGACAACATCATATGGGCCTATCATACGACCCAGCGCGACGGCGCCCTTCAGCGTTGCTACCCCGGCGACGACTACGTGGACGTGCTCGGGAAATCGGCCTACGGAACCGGCCTGGTCTTTTCGGAGTACGACTGGGCCGTGGAGAAGAAAAAGAAGCACGGCAAGGTGATCTGGTGGTCGGAACTGGGCATCCGCAGCAAGTCGGACCGCCCCCGAGACTGCATGGACGTTCTCCGAAAGCTCGAAACCACCTTCCCCGAACTGGCAGGCTTTGTCTTCTGGAGCGACGCCGGTTTCTACAACGTCATCGGAAACCTCAACGGCCGCGAACTAATGGCCGATCCGAAGATTGTGACGTTGAAAGAATGCCCTTAGCTGGGTCGCATCCAGTATTCTCCACGCAGTCGCCGTGGCAGAGACGACGAATCGCCAACTGGTCACCACCCCTCGTTTGCGAGCCGCGTCTGGTCTGGTTGGTTTACGGCAGAATCTGCTTGCATTCAAAGAACGCCGCGTATAGTATTTACCACCGCGGGTGATCCGGGTGGGTCGTTCCGCTTCTGGCTAGCCCAGACAAAGCAATGTCCTCCTTGATCCTCGATGCGCACCTGTCGACGAACCACCTTTGACTGATTGGAGGGTAGTCGTGTCTATTTGTAGATGCTTGCTGATCCTGTGGCTGGCGGGTCTTGCCGGCAACGCTGAAGGCGCCATCGTCCAATGGACGGACAACGGGCACTGGTATGAAGCCGTTTCTGTACCCGGCGGGATAACGTGGTTTGACGCCTACGACGCTTCAGTCGCTGCGGGCGGATATCTTGCCACGATAACCTCCGACGAAGAAAACGCCTTCGTATTCGACCTTGTCAACGACGACGTCAGCGCCTACTGGCGAATGAGCTTCGTGTTGTATGGACCGTGGCTCGGCGGATTTCAAAAGGACGGGTATCGAGAGCCAGACAATGGCTGGACCTGGGTTACCGGAGAGGACTTCTCCTACGAAAACTGGAGAGGAGGCCAGCCCTCCGACACGGGCGGAATCCAAGACCACGTCCACTATGTGGCTGACAGGGATAACAACTCCGCGCCCGCCTCAACATGGAACGACACCTATGGCGGCACGACAGACGACTACGTCATCAGCTACGTAATCGAATACGACACCAACCCTGTTCCCGAACCGACGTCCCTCGCAGTCTTTTGGTGCCTCGGCGTAATGGGAATGATCACCTGCCGACGCCGCCGGAATCCCAAGGCATAGTGGCTCGCTGCGAGCGCAATCCCTTGCGCCTCGCCGATTCAGGTGTTGGAAAGGAGGATCGCAACGTGCTCACCGACATTGAGAAGACGCTGCCGATTGTCAAGGCCTTCTACGAGTCGGGCTCCTACGATCGACTGGACGATGTGGAGTAGCGACGGCAAGGAGCGGCCGCGCCACGCGAGCAGTGCGAGCCGAACGCCTTCGCTCGTCCGCGGTGGTCAGAACTTGATCACGCCCTTCTTGCGCAGTTCGAGGGCGGCGCGGCAGAGCTCCATCATTTCCGGCGTGTAGCGAACACCGACATCACCCCCGTCGGAAGCCGCCCCCGTGCCGGGGCTGTCGGGAACCAGCCGGTAGTCGAGATTGGCCGGATCGCGGAAGCGAGGGGGAGCGCTGAAGCACGCTTTGATCGCGTCTTTCTGACGAATTGTGCTCTGCTTGGCATCGACCAGGTTGCAGTACTGGATGTCATTTGCAATGCCATCTTCGACAGAAATGGGGTCTGCCAGGATCTCATGGCGTCGTTAATTCTCGGCGGAGTCAGCAGTTAGCCAATAATTCTGCCACAGGTGGCTATTGTCCAGGCAGGCCAGGGCCATGACCGCTTCGGCGTTAGTCGCATCCCAGCGTTTTGCGGAGCCTTTGACCCGCGCAGTGGTCGTCTTGCATTGGGCTTCGATTGGGCCGGAGCCAATCTGCCATCCGCGAGCAAGGAACTGGGGATAGCGAATGATTTCGCGACGCTCGGACATGTAGCCGAGAAGACGATCCACGGTGACACGGCTCGAGCCAGTCGCCTTCGAGCGGCAGTCGACGGCCATCTGCCAGGCCGACGAGTAGCCTTCGTGCTTCAGTTTGTGCAGCATCTGGTCCGCCCATGCCGAACCGTCGGCATCGTTTTCAACAAACACGTCGCGACGCGCGGCATGGACGTATTCTGAGAGGTGGTAGAAATCCAATCCGATGTGGTCAACCGTGCCGTGCAGTTCCAATTGATTGCGTATCCAAGGGGCGCCATCTACGTTGGCGATCCGTTCGTCGGCTTCATTCAGTCCGACCGACTTGGCGTCTCGTGCCATCAAACGTCCCGCCGCCTCGTGATTGCCTCGTGTGACCGACACATGGCAATGGGATTGCGTTTCGTCGTAATGGGCCACCAGACGAAACTCTTTCCAAGCATTGTCGGAGCCTCGCTTGGCTCGTGCGAGAGGCTTATGTTTTCGCCCGCTGCGACGCCGCCGGTCGCGAACCTTCTGTCGTCGTGTCTTCTTTTCCTCGTCCGTAACCAAGGGAACCTTGACGCCATCGCAACTCACGTAAACCCTGGTTTTTCCAGTGTCTACGCGACAATCTTTCGCACTCCAATCAGGCTGTAGCGATCCTTGCTCCAAGAGGCGGAGTACCGCCTTGCCTTCTCCTTCCACCAATTGACGAATAGTCTCGGCGTTACTCGTGAGTTGAGCGGCTCGCTTCAGATTCTCGGAAGTCTTTCTGAAACTGGCCGATGATTGGTTCAACCGGCAGATCAACTCCTTTGCTCCTTGACTGACCGTGCATTCGGCTGCGTCCAGTAAGCAGTCGGTCAGCGTTGACGCACCATCTTCACAACAATGCCATCGAGTTCGACGCAAGCGAATCCGCCCGTTGATCGTCAGGACTGTGTAACGCTGTTTTCCCTTATTGCGTTTCCGCTTCCCCGTCGTCGGGCTGACCGGAGGGGGGAAAAGCGGCTTCTGCCGCATCGATCTTCAACTGCATCGCCTGCTCGAACGTCTTCTGCCTGAACTCAGCAAACAGGTCACGAACCTTCTCCTCGCTGTCGCGAATGATCCGACCTGCCGGCGCGTCGTCGACGGCGTTCGCTACGCCCTCCATGAGTATCTCCAACTCGGCTCGCATCTGACGCTTCAATGCCTCTCGGTCCATCTGGGGCGTATCCATTGCTATCCTCTCCGGGGTAAAAATGATGACCGCGCCTCCCCAATGAGCACGCGTTCGCCCATTTTACCTAGCTCTCGCAATTAGCGCCAGGGGAAATTGGCAGACCCCAGAAATGTCACCAAGAATACAGTCGATTGCGACGTTCGTGTTGTGGGGAGAAAACGACACACCTCGTGGCACAAAGCACGATTGCAGTGCACCTCCGCCGCCTCCGAAGCGTACTCTCCCGAACCACAGCGAGTTTTCTGACGACAAGCGAGCCAGAGAATAGATGCTGGTCAATATGAGGCACTCCCGCACTTTCAATTCGGTCTCCGTGGAATGGCTGTATAAGCCTTCGCCTGCTGGTGTATAGACGATGGAGAGACGAAGGTCGAGGGAATTCAGGTTCGTGGCCAGGGCCTCGGCCCTATTGCAGTGAGGGGCTACGTGAGCTAGTACGACTCGTTGCATTCTCGCGTTGGCCTGTACACGCACAAGCGTGTCCACCTCCTTGCCCTGCACGGTTCTCACGTGGTCCTCACCGGGGGCGTTGGCAGAGGTGATGACCGGCCAGCACCCCTGTGCGCCTCGAATCTCCAAGCCGGTTTTCTCGCGTGGAACGAGGAGATACTCCGCGTAGGGGCCGTTGTCCTGAATCTCGATCAACCCATTCGGACCGGCCGCATCAATCGCCGCTTGGATACTCTTGAAATCCCCTCTGCCATCCAGACGAACGATTGTTCGTGCCCCAAGTTCAGCGATCGTATCTTGAAGCAGGGCGACCGACGGTGTTCGCTGCGGCTCTGCGGAGGGACGGCAATCGGCATATTCTCCGGTCAAACGCTCAAGTACATCACGCAATGCGAACAGGGCCTTCCGCTCATGCAACTTCACTGCTTCCGCGTAGAGCTGCTCCGCCTCCTCTTCACGAATGCCGTGTCGAGCCTCCGCGAGCATCGCATCGATGGTATTGCGGTTGGCGTCGAGCCAGGGGATATCCGCGTATTTTGTGTTGAAGGAGTCCAGGAGCTTGTGGGCCTGGGCGAACTTGCCTTCAGAAAGCAACTCCGTGGCATCCGCCAATTCGGACGCCGCAACGGCGGCAAGCTGCGCAGACACGTCCGCCCCTGCCGCCTTGGCCCGCGCGAAGAACTTCTCCGATGCGGCAAGATCGCCGGACTGAAATGCCAGGAGTCCGGCCGCCACGCAGCCTTCCGCGTCGCTCGGGTCAATCACCAGGTTGATCAGCTTGCCCGTGGCCTGGCTGCCCAGGTCGTTCCAGGTCAGCCGCTCGACTTCGCCCTTGATCGTCTTCGTCGTGATGCCGCCCAGCCCCGCGTCGGTGATCACGCCGCCGAGCCCGCGGATCCCCAGGTCGAACTTCTTCAGCGGCGGGTCCGCCCCGGCGATCTTGGCGATGATCTGCCGTTTCAGCAGTCCCATTCTGCGGATCTCGTCGCGCCGGGTGTCAAGGCGTTCCTTCAGGCTCTCGTCGTTAAATTGGACCGCCTTGGCCGCTTCCCATGCACCGGCGAAGTCCCAGGCGGCGACCTCTTCTTCGACCGATTTCATCGCCGCCGTGTACCTGGCCTCGATCACTCGTTGCTTCTCCAGCAGTTCACGGCGGGCAACCTCGGCAGGGTCGACTGCGGCTGGGACGGTTTCAGGCTCCTCGGGCTCCATTTGCGATTCCGCCGAAGCGTCTGTCTGCTGACCCGTGAGTTCGGAAGCGGCTTCCGTAGACTCCGAAACTGTTTCCGCAGGTGCGGCTGGTGGTTGCTCTGCGGCCGGCTCGGCAGGTGGTTCCCGAAGCCGATCGCGTTCTGACGTTCCTTCGGCAGTGGACGGGTTTGTATTCCGGGCCGTTTGGTCCTTTGATCCCAGGAAGGCAACGCCCAGAGCCAGAACGCCGATCACTCCCACCGCAATGGCGCCGTAGAGCCACCACGGCTGCGACTTCTTCTTCGGCACGGGCGGAAGTGTCTCGCCCGTCTCCATGTCGACCTGCTGGCGGATCGTCTCACCGGGTGAGAACTGTTGCAGAAAGGTCTTCAGGTTGCTGTCTGATTTCTCCTCGCGTTGAAAGTCCGCGGTTGGCGCCGCGTCTGCGCCAATCGGAACCATCTCAAGGCATGGCTCCAGGGCAGCAATTGCCTCAGCCATGGACCGGTAACGATCCTCGGGCCGCTTGGCCACCATCTTCTGATAGACGCGGTCGAGCTGTTCCGGCACGTCCGGCCGCTGGTGCCGGAGCGGGGGGATCGGTTGGTCGCGATGGGCCAGGAGGATTTGGACGAGGGTCTCCCCCGAATACATCGCCTTGTTGGTCAGCAGACGGTAGAGCGAACAACCGAGAGAGTAGATGTCGGCGCGGTGGTCGGCCCGGTGCGTGTTTTCTGCCTGCTCCGGGGCCATGTAGCCTGCCGTGCCCATGACTTGGCCGCTCCGGGTAAGCGGCACCGCCTCGTCGCCTTCCAGCCCCTGCTCGAATCTTGCCAACCCCATGTCGAGAATCTTGACGGCGCCGGAGCCGTCGAGCAAGAGGTTGCCCGGCTTGATGTCGCGATGAACGATCCCCTGGCTGTGGGCATACTCCAAGCCGCGTGCCGTCTGAACGGTGTAGTCGACTGCCTCGGCCAGGGGCAGCGGGCCCCGTCGATGTCCCAAGTGGGCCAGGTCTTCTCCCTCCACATACTCCATCACGAAGTAATGGGTGCCTTTGGTCTCGCCGGCGTCGTGCGCGGTCACAATGTTGGGATGGGAAAGGCGCGCGGCGGCTTTGACCTCGCGATAAAACCGCTCCACGGCCTCCGTCGACGTGAGCATCTCCCGGGGCAGGACCTTGATCGCCACGATTCGGTCCATCCGCTGATGGCGAGCCTTCAGGACGACCCCCATGCCGCCCTGGCCGATCTTGTCGAACACGGTGTAGTAGCCGAAGACCAGCCCTGTCGTCTCCCCCTTCATCAGTTGTCGGGCCTGGTACTCGGTGAGCTTCCCCGAGCGGATCAGCAGCTTGGCCAGGCTGGTGGCGTCCTCGGGCCGCCTGCCCTCGGGCAGGGCGCTCAAGAAAGCGCGAAGATTCTCAGTGGACAGGAGCCCGCTGGAAACGAGTCGCTTCTGGAAAAGACCGCTCGACATGATGCCCCTCGGTTGGCGAAGCGGTTTAGAGTCGATCCGAAAACTGTCGCAGATGCAGGCGGTTTCCGCCCGTGGGAGGCATGGTCTGTGGTTTTCGGATAGGTTCTTAGACGCCTAACTTCGAAGTAGCGTATTCTAGTTCCCTGAGGGGCGAATGCAATGAAACCGGGGGGGAGCTCTTTCTCCGGACTGTTCTCACCTGCGCTGTCATGTCGGTTATGGGGAAAGATCCGGGGGGATCGGGGGCGTCGTCCGCCCGCCGCCCCTGTCTTCAGGGACGTTTCCTCGCTCACGCATCGAAGTCGTGCGGGCGAGACTGCCCGGAAAGCAACGCGTGTTGCTCCTATGCAAAATCCGTCCATGCTGGGTTGGCTGTCCGTTTTCAAGGCGCCGTTCCTTCCTGGCGTCAGACTCGCGTTTCCCAACGCCCCTTCTCGCCGCACTGGGGACACTCAAAGGTGGTCTCGCCGGTTTCAACAGGCGAAAAGGAGATATCTGCGGAGCAGTGGGGACACTTGATTTTCAATTCACCGTCGGCGTTCGTCACTACAAAGCGAGGCAACCGGCCGGTCAGCGCCGATTTCAGCAGAAACCAGATCACTTTCCGGAACTTAACGACCAGAACGAGAAGAACGATGCCGCCAAGGATCGCGACGCCAACCCAAACAACGCGGGTTCTGACCGGTGCGGGACAGGCGTAGAGGGCCGCGATTACGCCGGTCCCGAGCAGCAAGGCGAGGACTGATACAGGACGCTCTTTTTTCGGGGGCGTCGCTTGCTTTGGCTTCGGCTTGGTCTTGTCGTTGACAGCCACAACGACCAGGGCCAACAGCAACAGCCCGATCGGCCACAACATCTGTTCCAGGGACATCGCAGGGGTTCCATTTGCCGGCATGACTCGAACCTTGAGCAGTCGGCGATTCACTGTCTGACTGCGCCGACATGCCTCGACAGTGCCATTCTACCAGTTGGTTGCTGAGCCGTCACGCTCAAGGGGCAAAGGGAGGGGGCCCACTAATCCCACCAAAGCAACAACTGCTTCGACTCCTTCAATTGCAGTGCCAGGAGCCGGAGCCCCATGTCGTTCGGAGTGCTGAAGCCGCCAACGCCGGAATCCAACAGTGCCCGGACCTGCGGCGGCATGTCCATCTGCTGAAACTGCGTGTTCTGTTCGTTGAGTTTCGCCTGCATTTCCGGCGAAAGCTCCGGGCACAATTGGCGTGCAGCCTCGAATGCCTCGGGATCGTCGCTTTCATCCATCAGGCCCACGCCCTGTTCGACCGTGTCGGGACAGAAATCGTAGATTTCTTCCGCAAAGGCACAGAGGTTCTCGGGCAGAGTCTCAAATTGGATCGCCACCCACGCACCCGCGGCACCGACGATCTCGAATCGGCAGCGATTCTCCCAGTCTTTCAACCTGGCGAGCACGTCGTCCATTGACACGCCGTAGTTGGCTCCGTTTGCCCGCTTGACCTGCACGATCGAGTACGGATCGGCTGTGTTGAGGACGGCGAGTTCGTCGTTCTTCTGCCGCCCGTCCGCTTCAAGAGCCTCGCTCCAGAAGACGCGATATCCAAGCGGGACGAGTTGCGGCTGAAGTTTGGCGATGAGGGCATCCACGTCCTTGCGATCAACGGCAATCGACAGTCCGCGGGCGGGCTCGAGTTCGTATTCTTCGTTGATGGCCTGTAGTCGCTCGAGCGAGCCACCCGTTTCCTGTTTCACGATCTGGCAAATCTGCTCCTCGAAGCCGATCGCAACGGCAAGCTGTTTTTCTCCGGCAGTCAACGGCAAAGACATGACTTGTTTCTCCGGTTGTTGTTGCATTCGCGGGACGTCATGCGCCCCTGTCCAGGAAACACTATGGCGGCCACGGCTGCATTGAGCATGGCTTGACGCCCGTGGAACGGCGGATACGTTCGGCGAGCCGCTCGGCCTCGTCCGGTGTCGTGGCAAAGGCCCACACCCATTTGGACAGGTTCCGTTCGGAAGACCACGGCAGGAAGATATTGACGGCGCACTGGGGATGGAGCCACCAGGCCGTGGATCGGCTCGATGCGGGGGCGAATCGGCGTAGGTTCTGGTCCGCCCATTTCCGGATGGCGGCCACGGAATCGTCGGGAAAGACGATTCGCACCGAGTTGTCCCACCGCTCGACCATTTCCTGAAGGGCACAATGCTCGATCCACTGGTGCAGTGACTCGGCAATCGGTGTCTCATCGGCGTACAGGCGTCCAAAACCGTCCATCACGAACCAGCATTGGGCGGTGCGATGCTCACCGAAGCTGATTCGGAACAGGTCGGGGCTCTCATCCCGATCACCGATGCAACGAAAGGCGTCGATGCCTTCGCGAACGGTGTTCACCCGAAACGTTTCTCGGCTGCGGCCAATCGGGAACCAAAGGCCGCCGAAATGGAAAAACGCGTCAACGACCGCGTCAAACACCGGGACCTCTGCGGCCGTGAACTCCGCTAGAACTTGCTCCGGGTTCTCCGGGGCTCCCTTTCGTTCGCCACGCCCGAGGCAACGCAAGGCGCGGTCGGATAAGGAGGGACGGGTTGTTGACATGGCTGGCGCCGCATACCGTCTGTTCGTAGAAAGAAATGCACCGCACTTCCGGCGTCAGGCCACCTGTTGCGAACCCCGCATCTCGACGAGCCCCACCGGACGAGTGCCCATTGTATCACACCACCGCCAAAGTGCCATATACTCGGCCGACAGCCCTTTCGGGAAGCTCTCCTCCGTTTTCCCGTCACGCTCCCCGAATCAGCCGATCTACCACAAGCTGCCGAAATCGCGGGGAGAGGTTGGCAAAATAGGCAGTGAAGCCGGTGACGCGGACGACGAGGTCGGGATAGAGCGACGGATCCTTGTGGGCGGCCAGGATCTGGTCGGCGTCGACGATGTTGACGTTGAAGAGGGTGCCCCCCAGCTCGAAGTGGGTGGTGATGAGTCGGCTGACGATGTCGACGGCCGCCTCGTCCTGAGCGATGCAGGGGTCGAGTTCCAACTGGACGGGGGCCGTGTTGCCGTAGCCGGGCTGGACGGCGGCGATGGCCTTGACCAGGGCCGTGGCGGCGCCGTCGTCGCGAAAACCTGGCCGGGGATTCGCCCCGTGGGCGATGGGCTCGCCGGCGCGGCGCCCGTCCGGGGTGGCGCCCAGTTGCTCGCCCAGACGCAACGTGTCGGCCCAGGAAAACCAGCCCGGGATCATCCGCCGGCCGCCCGGGGTTGGCTGCTCTGTGACAAGCTGCGTGAACAGCCGCGAGACCTTCAGGGCCCACTGGTCTCCCAAGCTATCGCCCTCGCCGTAATGGGGCGCGGTCCGCATCATGAGCCGGGTTCGTTCGCCGTCAACACCCGGGTAGTTGCCTTCGAGGCAGTCGGCCAGATCCTGCCAGGTGACCCGTCCTTGCTGCTCGACGCGATACTCGAGCGCGGCCAGCGAGTCGGCCGCGTTGGCCAGGGCCGCCCCGTCCACGCACATGTTATAAAGGTTCACGCCGCCGTTGGTCACGTTCAGCCCCCGCTCGATCGGTCCGTGGGTGAGCAGATTCAAAACCAGCTCCGGCTCGTTCTCGTGCTGGTGGTCGAGTTGCAGGTCGATGCCCCGGGCGACACAGAGCACGGCCCGCCGCAGGTGGTCTTCAAACCGCTGCCACAGACACTCCATCGATGGGGCGGAGTCTTTCTGAATCATCTCGTCGAAGGCAACCATCAAGACCTTGGCCACGTTGATCTTGACCGTGTCGTTCATCGTATATTCCAGGCCGGGCAGGGCCATCCAGTGGCAGCCCACGGCGATCCGTCGCCGGGCCAGTTCGGCTGGGTAGCCGTTGCGCATGAAACCTTCCACGAGGGCCTTGTCGCCGGAGAAGCGGGGCCAGGCCTTGCGATCTTCGATGAGACACTCCACGCCCTTGCGAAGCAAACGCGGATCCAACCCGTCGTGAACGCGGATCGTCAGGTTGCACGTCGACTTGAGCCGATGGCCCGCTTCCAGGATAAGAAACGACAGTTCGCTTGTCTGGTCCCGTCCGTCGGGGGCCGGCCCGCCGAGTTGGTAATAGTGGGGGTCGTTCAGGAGCAGGCAGGCGAGGAGGAAAATGGCGTCTTCGTCGTCGATCCGTCCTTCCTGGCGATCCCGTTCATAGTAAGGCCGAAGCAATTCGTCGAGTTGTCCGCCGGCGCCGTCGCGATTGTAGATGCGGGAGACCATGTTGAACCAGGCGATCCACTGGCAGGCCTCGCGGAGTGTGCGCGGGGGCTCTTCGATGAGCCTGCGGTTCACCTCGGCCATCTCGCGTAGGTTGTCCAACAAGACCGGATTCATCTCCTGTTCAGCCGCCGTCTCGATGGCCTCAACCGTCCGCGTAATCCAGCCCTGGATGGCCAGAATGACCCGTTCTTCGGCATCAAAGAACGCGGCCTTCTCAGGCCCATGCTCGTCCCGGAACTTGCGGACCTTCGCCAGCAGGCCGCCCCAGCCCAGTTCGAGCCCGATCTGGTAGTCAGGGGCAAAGTGGGCGTCGTTGCCGATGCCCGAAATGATCCCGTAGCGGGCGTGTTCCGGTTTCAACTCGTCGTAGTCGTACTGGGGAGGCCATTTACATTCCCGCAGCCGGTTGAGCAGCACCATGTAGCGACCGGCCAGGGCGTCCATGGGGTCGACGTAAACGGGGTGGTGCTCGAGGAGGTCGCAGAAATTGTCACACCAGCCCTCCAGGCCGTAGAAGGACCCGTTCGGATGATTCGCCTTTGGCTTCCAACAGAAATCCGCGGGCGGCAAGACCATGCCGTAGTCGTCTTCGTCCATCGGGCCCTGCCTGTCGAGCTTCTCCCGGGTCTGAACCTCTTTGCGTCGACGCAGGTGCTCAAGGCGAGAGGCGTAGTCGGTTTGTTCGCAAACGGAATCGATCATGCAAGAGAATCCGGTGAAGAAAGTGGAGTCCCCGAAAATGCGCCGCCCGCGATTTTCACAATCAGACCGCGCCCCGCCGCCTCGGCGGCCAAACGTTCCAGTTCCGCGGGCGCGGGGGCACGGAACTCGGGACACGGTTCGTCCAGGCCCAGCGATTCGTATTTGCCCGTGCCCAGGGAATGGTAGGGAAGCAGTTCGTATTGGTCCAGGTTCCGCAGCGGGGCCAGAAAATCGGCAACGGCCCCGATCTGCTGGGGCCGCTCATTCACGCCCACGACCACGGGCGTGCGAACGGTGATCTTCTTGCCGAGGGCGTCGAGTTGTCGAAGATTGTCGAGCGTTTGCCGGTTGGACACGCCCGTCCACTTCCGATGCGCTTCGTCGTCCATCGTCTTGATGTCGACCAGGAACAGATCGACCACTGCGGCGAGCGGTTCCACAACACGCCACGGCCAGGCAAGGTTCGTTTCGACGGCCGTGTGGATCCCTTCCTGCCGAGACTGTGCAAGAATGTCGACCGTGAACTCGGCTTGCAGCAACGGTTCACCCCCGGAGATCGTCACGCCGCCGGTTGGCTCGTAAAAGGCCCGATCGGCAAGCACGTCGGCCACGACGGACTCGGCCGTCCGCATCTCGCCCACGCGAACCAGGGCCTTGGCATAGCACTCATCCACGCACTCACCGCATACGACACAGAGCTGCCGGTCGTAGTTGTGCCCTGTTTCAGTAAATGCGTGGGCACCGTGGCGGCAGATCGTCTCACACGTCCGGCAGCCGATGCAGCGTTCTGGAAAGACCTGGATCTCCGCGTCCGGGCGCAACGTCTCCGGATTGTGGCACCAGGCGCAGCGCATCTGGCAGCCCTTGAGGAACACGGTTGTACGGATTCCCGGCCCGTCGTGAACGGAGAAGCGTTGGATGTGGGTGATCAGTCCGCTGGACACGTGAGGCACCGGGGGATGATGGGAAGGACGGTCACGAAAAGGGACTCGTAGGTTGACTCTCCCGAGCCGACCCGCGTCATCAACGACGTTCAAGTACAGGTGGCGTTAAACAGTGAATAGCGGTTTCTTTGGATGTTGACGATTTGGCTTATGGCGCCACGAGTGGCGGAAGTCTTGGTCTTGTTTCGCCGCGCTGCGCGGGCTTCGTGACTTGTTCCCCGATCACTTCTCCCCAGGCTCACGCCTGGGGCTACAATTGTTTCGCCACGCTGCGCGGGCTCCAGGCGACAGCAAGCCCGCACAGCGTGGCGAAACGTCTGTAGCCACGGTGCGTGAGCCCGTGGAATACGGCACGAGGCGTCTTTCCGGAAGCCCGCGTAGCGCGGTGACACTAGTTGGACGCAACAAAAAGGACTGCGTCCCATCAAAGGTCCTTATCAGTCGGTCCCCTCGCTCGCAAGCTCACCGGGGAGGGGATTACGTTGGAAGGCTGACTGTCACGCCCTCGGCCGCCGAGCGGATGGCGGCATCGAGGACTTCCTGCGTATCGCGGCAGATGGCCGGGCGGCACAGAACATGCAGTTCACTCTCCGTCTCAAGAGCCCAAATAAAGTGGGCCGTGCCGTGGATCATGTGGGGCGCGGGATCGGGGGGCGTGATTTCCTCGCCCTCGGGCTTGTCGGCCGAGGTGTGCCAGATCCGTCCGCCCCGACCAGGGCCCAGGGTAACCGAACCGTTCGTGCCCCAGATCGTGGCCAGGTAGCCCGTCAGCGGATGCCCGACCTGGCCCCAAACGCCTTCCGCCGTTGCCGTGGCCTGCGGATAGGACATGACGACGATCGCGTTGTCTTCCACGGGGAGCGGCGGCTCGTAGCGTTTGCTGGCCACGGCCGTCACTCGGTCGGGCCGGCCCATCAGTGCCCGCGTCATGTTGATGCCGTAGCAGCACAGGTCGACGATCGCCCCGGCCCCGTTTCGCTTGGGATCGAGAATCCACTCGGCGAAATAGGAGGAACATTCCGCTTCCGGTCCGCCGTGCCCTGCCCGGTGGGTCAGTTGCCAGATCTTGCCGAACTCGGGTTTTGACACGATGTCCAACGCAGCCTGAACCTGGGGGCGCCAGACGACGGGCCAGTTGATCATGAGCCGCACGCCGGCCGCTTCGGCGGCGGCGAGCATCCGCTCGGCCCCTTCCAGCGTGGCTGCCATCGGTTTCTCGACCAGCACGTGCATGCCGTGCTCGGCGGCGGCAACGGCCACGTCGGGTCCGGCCGCGTTATCGGTAAACACGTAGACGATATCAAGCGACTCTCGATCGAGCATCTCAGGCCAGTCGCGGTAGGCCGTGCCGCCATGCTCACTGGTCGCGCGGTCCGTAAGCAGCTGGTTCGGATCGGCCACGGCCGCCAACTCGGCATTTTCGGTCGCCGTAATGTTCTCCAGGTTGCCCCAAACGTGGTCGTGGGTCAGTCCCGCCACGCCGATTCGATAGGTTTTGGACATGGTTATCGTCAACTCACTGGTCAGAGGTTTCGTCGCGGAAGGCAGTCGCCAGCCACAGCGTGGCCACCATGCCGATTCCGGCGGCCACGTACCAGAAGATGGAATAGTTGAGGCTTCCGGCCTCGGTGGTGCATAACGCCGCGAGCCAGCCGTTGAGCGGGCTGGCCAGCAGGGGACCGATCCCCAGGATCACGAGCATGAAGACGGTTTGGGCCGAATAGCGAGTGTCGGGCGGTGAGATGCGGTCCACATAGATGAAACTGGCGGCGAAGAAGAAGGCGAAGGAAAAGCCATGGATCAACTGGGCCGCCACGATCACCGGAAGCGGCAGCAGGGTCGTGCCGAAGAAGGCGTATTTCAAAAAGTAGCAAAACGCGCCCAGGCTGATCACCGTGCGGAAGCCCAACCGCGGGAGCACCGGACCGAGCAACGCCAGGGCGGCGATCTCGGAAAACTGGCCGAGCGACATGGCCGGCATGATGTAGGCGTCGGCCAGGCCGATGGCCGAAAGATACTTGCTCATCTGAAAGAAATAGAAGGCATGAATGATGCTCAACGCCAGCGTGGCAGCCACCAGGACGGCGAAAGAAGGACGTCGCATCAGGGCGAAGGCCTTGGCAAAGGCGAGGGTCTTGCCGCCCTCGCGGTTGGGCTGGGTGCGGGGCAAGGCGAACCAGCAGAAAACGCCATAGGCGACAGAAACGACACCAGCCACGCGGACCGAGTCGATCATCCGCGCCGGGGCGTTCGGCAGTTCCGTGCCGGTGAAAAAAGGCGGCAGCCAGCGAAAGTGCAGGTCCGACTGCAGCCAGAGCATGGGAAAGGTCCATGCCACAACGATCCAGCCGAAGGTGCCCACGGCCCGAACGCGTGAGAACTGCCGCTTGGGGTCGGGCAGATGGGCCATGGCCAGCGAGTTGGTGAGCGAGACGGTGGGCATGAACAACACGGCGTAGGCGATCGACAGGCACAGCCAGGCAGCGAAGGTCGTCTGGTAAGCCGTAATAAACTTGATTGCGCCGCCGACGACCAACAGCACCGCCAGGCATTGCGAGGGCGCCACGTAGCGATCGGCGATCTGCCCCGCGATGAACGGCGCGCTCAGGGCGCCGATGGCACTGGCCACGCCCACGATCATGCCGATCTGCCAATCGCTGAACCCCAGCCCGCCGATGGCCGGATCGGCCGACAGGAACCGGGCCGCGATGGGCAGCCACAGCCCGTAAACGGCGTATTGGAGGAACATCATCGCGTAGAGCCGCGGCCCCACGTTGGTTGCTGCCTCGTTGATTGCGGCGTCGGTTTTCACGGTTCAGGCGATCCCGTAGTGTTCGTTGATGGCCCGCTGATAGTCTTCCAGTCGGCCGGAAATCACTTCTTCCACGTCCACTCGGCGTCCGGCCTGGGCCGCCTCCAGGACGGTGAAGGCGCAGGCCAGGCTGGTCATGGCGTCCCGTCCGCTCGTTTCCGGCGGGCGTCGCTCCCGGATCGCCTGGAGCCATTCGTACTGGGCCAGGGCGAAGGGGTCGCTCAGGCCCAGGGGGAAATTCCGCTGCTTGCGCTCGTCGGGACACTCCGCCTCGTAGAGTTCCGCCAGGTTGGCCGTGCTGCCGTCTTCCAGGGTGACCACGTCGCCGGAAACGCGTCCGGCCGAGGTGTAGTAAACGTCGCCGGTTCCCGGCATGGTACCGCCGCCCCGACCGGCCCAGCTTGCCGTCAGTTCGCCGGTCATGCCGGACTCGGTGACGAAGGAGGAATAGACCGTGTCTTCCGCGTCGCAGTCGATCCGCTGCGTCGGGTTGCCCTCGTCGTCGTGGCCCCAGCGGACGGGTTCGACAATGGCGGTTCGGGCCTGAATGTCGCAGATCTCGCCGGCGAGGGCCCGGATCAAGTCGAACCGATGGACGCCCACGTCCAGAGAGATCCCGCCGCCCTCCACACGGCGATGACGCCACGGCGTTTCCGCCACGACCATGTTCGGCGCCCACCGGGCACCGACGCTTCCCATCAGCAGGATCTGCAATTGGCCGATGCGGCCCGATTCGAAGAGCCACTGGAGATGGCGGGTCCGCGTCATGTAACGGCCGCTTTGGAACACGCCAAGGACGCATCCTCCCGCGTCGGCCAGGTCGCACATTCGCCGGGCGGCGCGGACCGAAACGGCCATGGGCTTCTCGGTCAGGAGGTCCTTGCCGCCGCCCAGGGCCGCCTCGGCCACCTGATGGTGCAGGGCGTGGCTCGTGAAGTCGTTGACCGCCGTCACCGGCGCCTCGGCCACCATGCGGTGAAAATCGCAGTAGACCTGCACCTCGACGTCGTCCTGAAAATCGGAGACGTACTCGTCCGCCACGGCCAGGGGATCGCCGGCAAACTCGCTCACGGGAGCTCGTTGCGGGGGCCCTTCGCCCCGACGGACGTACATCCGCGCCTCGTCCTCCGTCAGGGAACAGAGAGCGGTGATCCGAAAGTCGTCGACGCCCGCCTCGCGCAACAGCCGATACCCGCGCAGGTGGGCCGCCATAATCCGCCCGCAGCCCACGATCCCAATTTCAATCATCGATCCTGTTCCCCTTGGAGTGCGGTAGATTACTACCGCTACCTTCCTTCATTGAGATCACCCGTCCGGATTACTCATGGGTGGCACGCTCAGAGCGAAGCGATGGGCGTGGTAATTTGACCGTCCACGCTTCATGAGTAACTCGTGTCAGCAACGTCTCTTGTATCGCAAGAAGCCGGGCTACCTTCGTTACCCAACAGGTCAGACAGCCCCTTTGAGGTGGTCAATTCAGGAGCCCGGCTTCGTCAACTGAACTCATACAAACTTCGTCACGCCAGGAGTGGCGATCGGGTACTGGCCGTCCGGTCCGGGAAGAATCGGCGGCGTGGCGTCGAAAGCATACTTCTCGGGCGAGAGATCGAGTTTCGACTCGGTCATCTGCTGCCAGGTCAGTTTCTGGCCCGTGTAGCCGGCCGTGCGACCCATGATGGCCACCAGCGTGCTGCGGCACATGTACTCGCCGTTGTTGATGCACTTGCCCGCGCGGATGGCGGCGAACAGTTCGTCCTGCTCCACCTGGTGCATGGGCCTGAGGCCCGTCTTGCTCTTCTTGCTTCCGGCGTATCCCGACAGATCGCCCGCTTTCTGGCCATAACTCCAGTTGGTCTCGCCCGTGATCTCGCCTTTCTGCAGATCGCAACGCCCCTTGGTGCCCATAATGACTTCCGAATAGTCGTTGAAGCAGCCGGGCTGCTGGCGAGCCAGGGCATACATGCGGGAACCGTCTTCGTACTCGTACACCACAGCGTGGTGGTCGTAGATGTTGCCGTACTTGGGATCGACGCGGACCTGCCGTCCGCTGATGGCCCAGGCCGTGGCGGGGGCTTGGTCCTTCAACGCCCAGGTGCACTTGTCGAGGCCGTGGATCTGCTGCTCCACGTTGTGGTCGCCGCCAAGCCAGGTGAAGTAGTACCAGTTTCGCATCTGGAACTCCATCTCCGTCCACTCCGGCTGACGTGGCCGCTGCCAGAGATTGCCCAGGTTGCGGGTCGATTGGATCGCCACGATGTCGCCGATGGCCCCGTCGTGGACCCGTTTCATCGTTTCGCGGATCACCGTGTCGTATCGCCAGCAGAGACCGGAAACGACGTTCAGCTTTTTCTTGCGGGCCAGTTCACAGGTGGCCATCACGCTTCGCACGCCGGTTGCGTCCACACCCACAGGCTTTTCGGCGAAGACGTGCTTGTTGGCCTCAATGGCCGCGGCGAAGTGAATGGGCCGGAAATGCGGTGGGCAGGCCAGCAGGACCACGTCGATATCGGTGGCGAGGAGCCCCTTGTAAGCGTCGAAGCCCACGAAGCAATGGTCGGGGGCAACCTTGACACGATCCGGATCGATCTTCTCGAGCCGCTTCTTGGCGCTCTGCAGGCGGTCCTCGAAGGCGTCACCGAGGGCCACGATGTGGACGCCGGGGTCGGCGTTCAAGGCGTTGGCCGCGGCCCCGGTGCCCCGACCGCCGCAACCGACGAGTCCCACCTTGAGAACGTCGCTTCCGGCCGCATGGGCTCCTCGGGGAAGGGCCAGGACGGAGCCGCTCACGGCGGCCGCAGTGCTCAAGAAATGACGACGTGACATGCTCATGGTGTTCTCCCGGGTTACGGCGTGATTGGGCCGCGCTGCGCCAGCAAAGCGATCGTGCCTTTTCGTCCGCATGAGGCAGCGCTGGGGACCGACGAGAGGAACGCCCGGACGAGGCATCCTACCCACGAGGGATTCCCGCATCGGCTTCGCAGATTCTCGCATCCGCCGCGAAGGCGGGTCAATGAGCGAATGCGCAAAAAACGTAAGGATTTGCGACAGAGGCGTCCCGGGGCTAGAATTGGCCAAGGAAACGGCGTTTGCGACCCGGATGGGAAGATCGCGGAAAGGGCGTGGGCAAGCTGGACAGTTTGCGATGAATTCGAAAAACGGTTCCCGTACACCCCACGTGGCCGTCTTGGTGGATACCGCCACGGGCTGGGGTCGCCGACTGGTGCGAGGCGTGGTCAACTACGCGCAGCATGCCTCGTGGCAATTGTGGATCAAGTCGGGCGGGCAGGATGCGCCCCTGTGGCTTCCACCCGAGTGGCAGGGCGACGGCATCATCGCCCGGATCGGAACGTCCGCGGCGGCGCGGCACATTCGCGCCGCCGGTGTTCCGGCGATCAATATTTCGGCCATCGAACTGCCGGAGGTCGACTTCCCCCGAGTGGCCACCGATCTGCCGGCGGCTGGGTGCCTTGCCGCGGAACATCTTCTCGATCGGGGCTTCGTTCACTTCGCGTACTACGGCTTGGCTCACCGTTCCTATGTGGATCATCACTACGAAGGATTCGCCGAACGGGTTTCCGAGGTGTGCGAGGACTGCCCCTTCTACGGCACAACCTTCGATTCCGGGGCCGGGGCCCGCACGGCCTGGAACACGCGGCAACGGGGCCTCTCCCGTTGGCTCAAGACGCTTCTCAAGCCGGTAGCCGTTGTCGCCTGGACGACGGAACTCGGGCGCGAGCTCATTCATGCCTGCAGCCGCGAAGGGCTGCTCGTTCCGGAGCAGGTGGCTGTGCTCGCGGCCGACAACGACGAATTGCTCTGCGAGGCCTGCAGCCCGTCCCTTTCCGGGATCGAACTCACGTCGGAACGAATCGGGCTCGAAGCGGCTCGGCTGCTCGACCGACTCATGCGCGGGGGCCGACCTCCCAAGCGACCGCGTCTGCTGGAACCGACGGGCGTGGTAACCCGGCAGTCGACCGACACGCTGGCCGTGGAGGATCCGGACCTCGCCCGGGCAGTGGCCTTCATCCGCGCCCACGCCACCGACCCGATCCAGGTGCCGGACGTGCTTCGCGAGGTCCCCGTCTCGCGGCGCTGGCTGGAGCGGCGCTTTCGCGAAGTGCTCGGCCGCGGCCCTGCCGCCGAAATCCGCCGCGTCCGCCTTGCCAGGGCGAAGCGACTCCTGGCTGAGACCGAAATGGCTGTGCCTGAGGTCGCGCGGCTGGCAGGGTTCGGTTCCCGAGAGTATCTGGCCGCCGTGTTCAAAGCCGAACTCGATCTCAGTCCGCGCCAGTACCGGAATCAGACCCAAGCCCGCCCCCATGCGGCAGAGCGGTAGGTAGGTCACCGCTCGCCGAGCGGGACCTCACAGTTGGTCTCCCATCACCCAACACGCCATGCTCTGCTCTTGATTCAATCGATTGCCTGGCATGCATTACGATGACGACGCAGTTCAAACACTCGAATGCTCGTTCTCGCCTTACTCATTGAGCAAACAGATAATCAGCGGCCAGTCTCGCAGGATGATGTCCTTCAGAAGCAATTTGTTGCCATCCGACGCGCGACGACGAGCGGCTGGCTCAACCCGTTGATCGGGTCGTACGCAACGGCCTTTCGACGGTCCGTTGTGATGCGAATGTCGACAGCCTGCCCTTCACAACGGTCCCGGGCTCGGCCACCCTGCCAGACGGCCAACGCGGGACCGTCGGAACTCGTCAGGGCAAAGGCCTCCAACTTCGGCGGAGCCGGATCGACTGCAAAGTCGAGTTTGCCCGGTTCCATGCCGTCGAGGATGGCGGCCAGGTTGCGGGTCACGTAGTAGGCCGCCTGCGGTTGAAGGGGCGAGATCGGATCGGCGTCGAAAGAACGCCGCAGGAGGCTCAGATCGAGCACGCCGAATTGCGGGAAGTACATCTCGCAGAAGAACGACTCCAGCCCCAGGCCCGTGTGGCGAGTGAAGAACTGGGCCACGTATTTGGCCTTTTCCATCTCCGTCGCCCGGAACGGGCCGCACCACGCCCGGGCCGCGTCGGCGTCGGACAGGGGCGGATAGAGGGCGCTGTAGTTCCACTCGGTGACCATCGAGTGGCCGCGGAACCCGACCGATCGCAGCCAGTCCTGCAGAGCCCGCACGTCCGCCGTGTAGCCTGCCAGCGAGTTGGGGTCTCTCTGATAGCAGGGATGCCAGCCGATCTCGTCAACCTCGGACGCGAGATGGCGAGTGGCTTCCAGATACAACGTCCCTTTCACCTTGGCCGCCAACTCCTCGGGAGTCCACGAGGCCATTCCGTACGGAAACCCGGCCCAGGATCCCATCATGATCTTGGCCTTGGGGGCGTGCTGGCGGATGACCGGAATAGCAGCCCGGGCCACCGCCAGGTAGTCTTCCAACCGGGGCGCGGCGCCCCAGTAGCACGAGATGTTCCACTCGTTCCAAATCTCAAAATGGTCGACCCGGTCGCGAAAGTGCTTCACCATGAACTCGACGTAGCGGGTCCAGGCCGCCAGGGCCTCGGGCGTCGTCGGCGGAGCCGGCATGTCGTAATTCCACGCCCAAAGCTGCGGCATCGATCGCGTGGCCGGCCCCGAGTAGAGCCGGTTGCCGAAGCCCAGCGACATGACGATCTTCACCCCGTGCTCCGCCAGTTCCGTAACCGCCGCATCCGTCTCCGGATCAACCCGGAGCACGCCCTTCTCCTTTTCCACCCAGTGCCAATTGATGGGATCGTCGTGGTAACCAACCCGCGCCCACTTGAAACCGGCGTCGTAGTGGAGCGGCCAGTACCAGCGATGGGCGGCCAGCACCTGCCCGGGGCTGTGGTGCGTGGAATTGACCGTTACGCCCGTACCGCACGTGGCCAGGGCCACGTTCTTTCCCCCTTCGTCGTACACTTCCACCTCGGCCAGGGAAAAGGCGTGCAGAATGTTCTCGACCAGGGGCATGTCGCCCGCGATGATCCAGATCTGCTTGGCCGGCCGGGCGTCGAAGGAAAACTCGAAATCCAGCTTGTCGGCCGAGTCATTCGTCGGCCCGTCGTAGACCGTTTCCCATTCCGCTGCGTCGCGGCTGAGTCGGATCGTCACGGTGCTCGGCACACCGCGTCCCACCTCGACTGCATCCCGCATGGGCGTCCAGCCCACCATGCTCCGGGGTGTATCGCTCGGCGGACGCTTGCGGAGCACAACCCGCTGAATCACCCGTTCCACCGGCAGGTCAAGGCGAATCCACAACGGTTGCCCATCGCCTCGCGTTTGCGCCCGGCTCATCCAGCAGGTTCGCAGGTTGCCGTCGATCAGGTGGATCGCTTCCAACGGCAGATAGTCGTTCTCCGTCGAGCGGGGCATCCGCGTGGTCGTCACCCCGAGATAGTTCCGCTGGATCTGACTGCTCTCCTTGACCTGGATCTTCGCCCGCAGCGAGTTGTTGCCCCGCTGGATTTCCCCCTCGTCCAACAGGTCGGGCGGCCCTTCCAGCACCCAACAGAACCCAAACCGCTTGACCGGGACCCCGTTGCACTCGGCCTGCACCTGGGGGCGTTCGCTCCCATACACCCCCGCGGGATGGACCGATGCGGTCAACACGAGGGCGACCACGCAAATGGCCCTAGCCAACGATGACGATCGACGCCGTTTCATGGGAGAATTTCCCTTTCCTGTTGGGCTTGCCGGGCTTCGCGAACCGCCGAGTTTCGGTATCACAGCCGCGTGACACCAAGCAGTCTATCGCTGATACGCCTCACAGGCCGCCTTCTCCTGCTCGAGCGTCGTCTTGCCTTCGCTGACCACGAACCGCGTGCAGTAGTCGAGCGGCTTGCCCTTGGGGAGCGGGACGATCGTCTTCGCGGGAAAGGCCAGGGAGATGCAGGTCGAGCCGTAGTAGCGGTAGTTGTTTGGGAAGAGCGGTGTCGACTTCGACTCGAGCATCATCACCGTCGTGAAGTCAGGCGTCTCGATCCCGGCCGCCGGGTACTTGCCGTAAAGGGCCATCCACGCGTCGTCCCCTAAGTCGGCCCGGCCCGAAATCCGTTCCACGATCGCCAGGTCGTCGCCCCGCCAGTGATCCGGATTCGGATGAACCGCGCGGAGTGAGAACTCCTTCACGTCCGGATTCAAACGGACCGTCATCCCGCCGTACCCGCCGTAGTCGACCTTCTGTCGGCCCGTGATGGCCACTGCGTCCACCAAGGCCTCCATCCGCACGTCCACGTCCACCGTGCGGCTCCGAGTTCCCTCCTCGCCCGTGGTTTTCGACACGCGAAGGGTGACCGTCTCGCGCACCACGTCGGTCGGGTCGTCGTCGTAACGCCAGACGTTCACGGCCTGAAGCACGGCCTCGTCGGGACCGGCTTCCATCTTCGTGATCTTGACCGGGTAAGCCCGGATCTTGCAAACCGCCCAAAGGTCACCGATCCTGTCGCCCTGGCGAACCTCGCACCAGCTCCACCACAGGCTCCGGTGATGGAGGTGGTCTTTCGGGTAGTCGGCCGTGAGCGCTTCGCCGTGAAATCCGTAGAGCGGATAGATGTAGTCGCTCCGCGCGCCCCCGTACTCGCTTCCGTCGGTGAAGTAGGCCCCGTTGTAGGGTGTGTCGGCCTTGCTGAAATGGGCCGGCTTAATCCCTTCCGGCAGCGGAACCTCCCCGAACCGATAGGTCAGGACCGGCTGCCCCTCGTCGGTGATCGTGTAGCTTTGCGCGGCTTCATCCACGGAGAACGCCAGGGGCCCCGCGGCAAAAAGTGGCGTCGAAAGGGTGAATGCCAACAGCGTGACGAGGGTGAGTCTGGGGGTGATCATCGGTCGATGCTCCTCGGTTGGTTGATTCCTTGATCGGCCATGCGGATAACGGCGGCAGCCGCACGACCCATGGGCGTATTAGAGCTACCAAGCCGATGGGAAGTCAAGGATTTGCGGTTGTTGTCAGTCGGCAGCTAACGCATGTCCTTGGTTCCATCGGACGACTGGAACAGGCCGAGCCCTGCTGGTACGATGAGGGCCTGTCCTGCTCGCGTGACTCGAGCGGCTGCGACGTGCCCCCGATTGACGGAAACCAGCGAAGGAGCCCCGCCCATGCGCGGAATCACGATCCTGCTTGCTTTGACGTTTGGAACCACGTTCCACCAGGCGACCCTCCAAGCAGCTCCCCCCGCACCGGACCAGTTGCACTGTGAAGGCCTCGTCAACCCCCTGGGAATCGATCGGGCGGAGCCAAGACTTTCCTGGGCGTTGCCGTCCGGACCAAGAGGGCTGGCCCAGGCGGCCTGGCAGGTAGTCGCGGCCGACTCGTCCGAGGCACTCGCCTCCGGCAAGGCAACCCTTTGGGATTCGGGCAAGGTGCAGTCGGATCGCTCGCAATGGGTCCCGTACAGCGGCACGCCGCTGACCAGGGGATCGCGAGTCTGGTGGAAGGTCCGGGTCTGGGACCAGGCTGGGGAGCCGTCTCCATGGAGCGAGCCCGCACGCTTCACGGTCGGTCCGCTCTCGGCCGACCAGTGGAAGGGCGAGTGGATCGGAGCAACCTGGCAAAACGATACTTCCGGGCCGCTGCCCTGGTTGCGCAAAACGGTCACCCTTGAAAAACGGCCCAAAACCGCCACCGCCTATGTTTGCGCCCTGGGCTACTTCGAACTCTATGTGAACGGCCAAAAGGTGGGTGACGACGTGCTCACGCCGGCAGTCTCGAACTACGGCAAACGCGGCCTCTACCTGACCTACGACGTGACCGACTACCTCGTGGAGGGCAAGAACTGCATCGGTCTCTGGTTGGGACGCGGTTGGTCCGTGGGGGCGCTGCGGCAGGCGAGCGCTACGGGCCCCGTCGTGAAAGCCGACGTGGATCTCACCTTCGCCGATGCCGATCCGCAAACCATCGTCACCGACGGCACGTGGAAGGCTCACCCGAGCCATCTCACGCCCATTGGACGCGGCACAAGCGGCGGGCACGGCGGCGAACACGTTGAAGCGGCCAAGAATATCCCCAACTGGAACGCTGCGGATTACGACGACTCGACTTGGGCGGCCGCAATGATCCACCATCCGCCCACGCCGGTGATCGCCGCCCAGATGATGGAGCCAAATCGACCGCTCGACGAAATCCAACTGGCGTCGGTGAAGCCGATCGACGGCGGCTTCGTGCTCGACATGGGTCGGAACTACACGGGCTGGTTCCAGTTGACCTTTCCCGACGACTTGAAAGCCGGCGCGACCGTCTCCATGGAGTTCGCCGACAAGCGATTTCCTGACGGCCGCTTCCAGGTCTACGGGCAGAAGAGCGAGTATGTGGCCAGGGGCGGAGGCGGCGAGCGGTTCTGCAACCGCTTCAGCTACGAGGCTTTCCGCTATGCAATCGTGAAAGGCCTGCCCAGGGCGCCCCGAGCCGACGAAGTGAAGGGCTGGTTGGTGACCACCAATTTCGCCCCCGGGGCGACCTTCTCGTGCGACAACGAGCTTCTGAACGAAGTCCACGCCATGATGGACTGGACCTACAAGTGCCTGAGCCTGGGCGGATACACGGTTGACTGCCCGCACCGGGAACGCCTGGGTTACGGCGGCGATTCGGGCACGTCGATGGAAATGGGGATGCTCGATTTCCGCACCGGGCCTTTCTATGCCAAGTGGGCGGCCGACTGGCGAGCTTCGCAAAACGCGGAAGGCGACGTGCCCTACACGGTGCCCTATGCCCAGGATGCGGGCGGAGGCCCCGTGTGGAGCGGGTTCTGCATCACCATGCCCTGGCAGATCTACCTGACCTACGGCGACCGCCGGCCCCTGGAACTGGGCTGGCCCGTCATGAAGAAGTGGCTCGCCTTCATCGAAACGAAGATGGGCGACGGGATCCTCCAGTCCTACGTGGGCATCGGCTGCTCCGGTTCGCCCATCTGGAACTTCCTCGGCGACTGGGTGCCGCCCGGGCGAAAACAGGGCAAGGACCGCGTCGACGATCGCTCCACGCTGTTCTTCAACAACTGCTACCTGGTCTACTGCCTGCAACTTGCCGCGAAGATCGGTCACGTCGTCGGCGACGACGCCCAGGCCGAGGTCTACGCCGCCCGGGCCCAGGAACTTGCCGTAACCCTTCACAAGCAATTCCTGAACGACGACGGCGTCACCTACGTCAACGGCGAGCAGACCTACCTCGCCATGCCGCTCCTGTTCGGCATCACCCCGCCGGAACTGGCGCCGCAAGTGATGAAAGCCCTGGAGCATGACATCGCCGTCACCGCCGGCGGCCACTTGAACACGGGCATGCACGGCAACTACTTCATGACCAAGTACCTCATCGATCAGCGCCGCAACGACCTGCTGGCCCTGATGCACACGAAAGAGGATTTCCCCAGCTACGGGAACATGATCCGCAACGGGGCGACCACCATCTGGGAGGAATGGGACGGCGACAATTCCCAAATCCACAACACGATGATCTCCGTGGCTCTCTGGTTCACGGAAGGACTGGCCGGCATCCGCTACGACGAACAAGCCCCCGGCTTCAAGCATTTTTATGCTGCTCCCGGGGTGGAAAGCGGGTTGAAGAAGGTCGACGCTTCACTGATGACCGGCTACGGGAAGATCGTCAGTGCGTGGCGTGTGGAGGGCAAGACCTTCACCTGGACACTTACTGTTCCGCCGAACACGACAGCCACCGTGACGATTCCCGCCACCGAACTGGCGACCGTTCAAGAAAGCGGAAAGCCCGTCGCAAATCAGCCGGGCATTTCCGACATCTCCTTTGAAGGCGGGCTTTTCCGATGCCGGGTTGTTTCCGGGACGTATCAGTTCAACGCCCGGCTCATGCCCTGAACCAAAGTAGCCGGACTGAGTCAGAGTAGCCGGGCTCTTGAATTGACCACCTCACATCCGGCAGCTTGATCGCAGACGTCGCGGGCTAGCCCGCATGTCTCACCACATCGATTGATGAAGCGAGAACCGCAACTGGTTGGCTCGCATGCAGGCAGCACTGGTGCGGTCGGCGAAGAGGCAGAGTTGCTGTTCCTTGCGAACGGCAAAAGTGTTGTCTGCAAACATACTTATGCCAAAGGACGCAGCCGATTGCTATAGGGGGTGTGAGAAATGCGGGCTAGGCTTTTTTTTGCACGCTAAAGCCTGGACTCCAACCGTGCGAATTTCCTCTCCAGCCGCTATGCTGGCAGAAATTCTCTTCCCGGCCGCGGGAAATTGCCGGGCCGGTGGCGTCTTCTCCGTAGATACCGGATGAACCCTGCGGCAACACCATGATGGAATCGGACCTCCTGGCACGCCTTTTCGACGAGCACGGCCCTGCGCTGGTGCTCTACGCACGCCAATGGTCGGTCGTGCCGGAAGACGTGGTCCAGGAAGCAATGATCCAGCTTTTCCGCCAAAAGGAACCCCCGGACGATCCCGTCGGCTGGCTTTTCCGCGTCGTTCGCAACGGGGCGATCAGCCAGGCTCGCCAGCACGCGCGACGCCGGCGGCGCGAGGAGGCAACGGCAAAGCTCCGAACCCCCTGGTTCCACGAGTCGTCGGAAGCCCGGCTTGCTGCGGAAGAAGCGACCCAAGCATTGAAGCGTCTGCCGCCAGACGAGCGCGAGACCCTGGTTGCTCGGCTCTGGGGCGGACTCTCCTTCGAGCAGGTGGGCCGCCTCACCGGTGTCTCAACCAGCACCGCACACCGCCGCTACGAGGCCGGTCTGAACCGGCTTCGACGGCTTATGACCGAAAACGAGTCGCCCACTCGCCCCAGCTAGTGCTCCGTCATGCCTGGAGCTTTGGAAGCCACTGGCTGCTTGTCAGCCAGTGCGGACACGTCAGGCGGGCGGCTCGACCGAAAGCGATCCACTATCAGGCTCGGAGGTTCCCATCCATGGCAGAACACAATGAACATCCCGCGGGGCGGGAGCTCCCGGCCGAGTTGCACGCCTTCGAGGCCCAATTGGCCTCCCTGCTGCCCAACGCCGGCTCTCTTGAACGCGACCGCCTCCTGTTCGAGGCGGGCAGGGCGGCCGCCGAAGCGGAATGGGCACGCAAATCGCCGTCCAGAGCCGTCCGCTGGGTTCGCATGGGCGCCGCCATCACCGCCACCGCCGCGGCCACCTTCCTGCTCACCGCACGGACCTTGCAGCCCCAACCGCTGGCCGTCTGCCAGCCGCCGCTTCCGGCTTCCGCCACTGTGGCGGAGAAGATCGACGAACCCGTCCCGGAGCCGCCACCGACCGTCCGAGAGGTTGCGACCCAGAACGGCCACGTGCCGCAGGCTGCCATCGTGGACACTGTCTTCGGCAGCGGGGCGGGTGGAGCAATGCTCTCCTATTTCCGACAGCGCAACCGGCTGCTCGTGATGGGAGTTGACACACTACCCCAAGTCAAGAGACGAACGCCTGCTTCAGGCGTGTCTCCCAATACACCGGTGTCGTATGCGGATCTTCTGGATGAACTGACGACGGAGGGGCACGACCCGCTCCCGACGCCAGCCGTCCAGTCCCAATGAACCCTCTGAAAGAAGGAACCGACCGATGAGTTGGAACCGGATAATACGGAGTTTCTGTTGCCTGCTCCTGCCGAGTCTTCTGGCATCGACGGGAATCGCCGAAATTACGTCCGCGGCCGATCCAAGCGTCGCGAAAGACGTGGAAGTCCGCAAACTCACCATCACTCCCGCCCCGGAGCCGAGCCCGGCGCTCAAATACGTCCTGCTCCCATCCGCGTTGGATCGCACGCCCGGCAATGCCGCCGCGCAATACAACCGCATTCTCCTCCTTCTGGAAGATCGACTGGACGATGAGACGTCGAAGAAGCTGAAGCAATGGGGCGAGGACGACTTTCAATTCGATAATGCCACGGCCGCCGAGGCACGGAAGGCACTGCGGTCTCTCGATCCGGTGATGACCGAACTGTCCGTCGCGTGCCGAAGAACCTCGTGCGTGTGGGACCCACCGCTTCGTGAAGGCGAGGCTCCTTTCGCCGTATTGCACCCGGAACTGCAACGCTACCAGGAACTGATCAGGGTTCCCCTTGCCAGTATTCGACTGGCCCTCTACGAAGGCCGCACCGACGACGCCATTCAAGTATTGCAAACGGGTTTTGCTTTCGCGCGAGATGTTGGTAACGGACCGACGCTAATCCACGGACTCCTCGGCGTCATCTTTGCCCGCATGTTGGCCGTCGAATTGGAGAACCTGGTCCAGCGTCCGGATGCGCCCAACCTCTACTGGGCCCTGTCGGTCATGCCGCGCCCGCTGGTTGACATGCGTCCGGGGTTGGAAAATGAGAGGCACACTCTTGGCAACTGGATTCCCGCTCTGCGCAATATCGACACGTTGGGGGATGACCCGGCATTCTGGCAGACGCAACTCGGCAGAATCTGTCAGGAACTCGAGAGTTCAGGGCTGCCTGAACCGCAAGCCGGTTTCCGTGCGACCGTTGCCATGTATGCCCTGAAGGGCTATCCGAAGGCCGTCGACTACATGGTCTCTAAAGGCTACACAAGGGAACAAGTGGCGGCCATGCATTCCGCTCGCGTGCTCGTGACGGCTGTTGTCGAACCGTACCGTCAGCTTCGAGACAATGCCTTCAAATGGCTCTACCTCCCCTACAGCGAGGCGTGGGCAGGCCTGGACGCCTGGGAAAACGAGTTTCACGAGAAAAGCCGCGATACCGAGGTGTTTCCCCTCGCAAAGTTCCTGCTGCCGACGTTGAACTTCGCGTCCGTTGCCGTCGCGAGGGAGCAACGCGCCTTCGAGTTGGTAAGAACGGTCGAAGCCGTCCGCATGTATGCGGCCCTTCACGACGGCCAATTGCCCCGCAGCGCACAAGACATCACCGAAGTGCCCTTCCCCACGGACCCCTTCACGGGCAAGCCCTTCGAACTAACACGCGAAGGCGACGCCGTGGTGATTCAATCGCTGCCGCCTCTCGCACGGGACGCAGAACGCCACGCACTCCGACTTGAAATCCGTCTTGCCAAATGACGGCTCCTCTTCCCTGAATTCCCAATCATCGATACGAAAATGCCATGAAGATACTCATCACCCCACTTGCGATTGCAATCGCTGTCGCGACTTGCCTTCCCTGCATGGCTCAGGCAAGCGGCGAGCCGGAGCGAATTGCCACGAGAGTCGCTCCGCTGATTGACGACCAGGCGATTCTTGCCGTTCATGCCGACTTCGATCGCTTTAACAGCAAGGCAATCATGGCGGCCCTCAGCAGTCTCCTGGACAAGCACGCCGCCTCGGCCGGCGCCGCCATGGAGGAACCCTTTCGTCTCATCGACGGTCTCAAGGCGGCCGGTGCCAGGGAGATGTTCTACGTGCTGAGTGTGGCCGATCTGCCGGACTATCCGGGCAGGCTCATTGTGCCGCTGCCGGAGTCGGGCCCGTCACAAGCCGTCGTCTCCGCCCTGAAAGCCACGCCGATCAACGAAAAGTACCAGGTTGCCACGATCCGTCGGATGGCCGTCTCGGCCGAACCCGGGACCCTCCAGCAACTGAAGACCTTGGCCGCGGATGCGAGACCCCACCTGGCCGATGCCTTCGCGGCCACAGGCGACGCGCCCCTGAAGATCGTCTTCACGCCCCCCGGCTACTTTCGCAAAGTCATCGAAGAGATCATGCCCGACCTTCCGCCCGTTGTCGGTGGCGGACCGAGCACCGTGTTGACCAAAGGTGTTCAGTGGGCGGCCGTCGGAATCACGTTGGCGCCGCAGCCGAGCATCCGGGTCGTCGTCAAGTCGGAATCGCCCGACGCCGCCGCCGCCCTGGCAAAAAAGGTGTCTGAGTCCACCGGCCTCCTTCGCCTGAATGATGAACTCCGAAAGGATGTTCCCAAGATCGACGAAATCCTCCCCCTCCTCAAACCGGCTGTCGAGAACGATTGCGTGACGCTTACCCTCAGCATGGAAAACGGCCGGCTTCCCAAACTGCTCGATTTGGCGCTCCCCAAATAGCGTGTAAGGTGCGTCTTGACGCTCCAAAAGGCAACTCTCCCTCCCCAGCGAGCTTGCGAGCGAGGGGGGAGGGTCGGGGAGGGGCCAGCAGCGCCACTCGTTCCCTTATCCACATCTTGTTGGCTGCCAACGCATTGCAACATCTCTTCTGCATTTTCGAACCTCCGGTGGAAAGGGTGCGTACCAGAGTCTGTTGAGGCCGGCTGGGGCAAGCTGTTCTGGACCGCCGCTCCGGCCGGGCTCGACGTTGACATGACGGAACCTCCTAACGGAAGCGGCTTGAAGGACTGCGGCGCACGACCCCCTCCTGCGTCGCGGCCTTCACCCTTCCTTCGTATCGGGTTCCTGCTCGGAAGCACACAACCTGTCATGGAAGATACGCGATGGCTACCTGTGTCGATCATTTTCTGCAAGAGTGTCCCGTTTGCGGTCGGACTCTCCAGATCTCCTCCGATCTGGCCGAACGCCGGGTCACTTGCCTTCACTGCCGCGGCCGATTCCTCGCCTCCTCATCGGTCGCCCATTCTCTCTCGCCAACGAGTGGCGCGTCCTTCTTACTCCGACGCGCCGAGGAATTGATCGAGATCGCATCGCACCGTGTCGAGTTGTGTGCCGCCGGAACAGCGGATCCGTATGTACTACGGCCGATCGTTCCGGGCTCTCGGTTGCAGGGCGTGTGTGCTCTGAAAGACCAAAATGCCGCCACGCCCTGGCGCGACCTCCGGGATCCCGGACGATTCGGACCGTAGCACCTGTCTCGTCTCTCTTGCTGCCGTGAGGGCGAGCCGACGCACCCGGTGGACCACCACCGAAGCGTCGCGCTCGCCCTTGCGTGCTTCTTGACCCGTCAAGCCAGTCCCAACGGGTGGTTGCCAAATCAATCCTTGAAAATCGCGGATCTTGATTGGTGACCGATGGGCTTGCCAACCGATGCTTTTGGGGATAACTTGGGACTACACCAACGGTCACCCCTGCTCATCACGCTGGCAGCGGTACCCCCAACTTGGAGAGGTGGCAGAGTGGTCTAATGCGCGGGTTTGCTAAACCCGTGATCCTGTAAAGGGATCCGCAGGTTCGAATCCTGTCCTCTCCGTTTTTGAGCCGACGTAAGTCGGCTTTTTTCATGGACTTATGAACAGCCATCCGGTGTGTGTGGTTTTGCCATGGGGCTGTGGTCAAAAGAAGTCCGGGGGGAGGTTCGTTGTTTCGGCAGTCTGGGTAAGTCGGGCAAGACGGTGGGGCTCTGGTAACGCAAGTCCATAAACCGAGGATTCTTCATGATCAGGCTCACACGCGAACAATGGAAGGCCGAGGCAGAACGGCGATACGGACCCCAAGGCCACAAGTGGCGGTTTCGGTGACCTTCCTGCGGATACGTTCAGAGCGGCGAGGACTTCCTTGCCCTCGGCATGACGCGAGAGGAAGTGGCCAAACGATTTGCGTTTTTGTGCATCGGGCGTTGGATGTCCGAGTGTCAGGATGCCTTCACCGGCGGGCCTGGCCCGTGCAACTGCGCGGGCGGAGGCCTGATTCAGATCGCGCCCGTCTGCGTGGTGGCTGAAGGCACGGAAGTGTTTTGCTTCGACTTCGCCGACGAACCGCTCGCCGAGACTTATGAGCTGGCCGCGACGGGAGGAGGCTGAGCGTGGAAACCGCATTGAATCAGGTCCTCTCCGCAGTGATCGCGATCCTGGGCCCAGCAGTGATGATCTTGCTGCTTGAACGTCGCCGCCTGCGGGAGTCACTCGCAAGGAAGCGATGCTTCCTCGACGATTGCGCCCAGGCGGCCCAAGTGTTTACTAGATATTACTGCTTCGGGCGTTTGCGCAGGATGGCATCGACGGCAACTTAGGAAATCGCCTTTTGTGACTCTGTTCTCGGCACCGGAACCGCGAAGGGCAGGTTGATCGCCACGTTCCCTCATGTTAAAGTCATCCAAACTCGCCGCACGTCGACGCCCGCTCGGCCAATCTCTGACGCCACCACTGGGAGATCACTTCACCATGTCACTTTCCGCCGCCCGTCGATCAGCCTTTGTCGGCACCTTTGTCAATGAGATGTACGCCGTCCTGCTTGGCATCGGCATGGGCAGCATCGTCTTTCGCAAGGACTTCACGCTCACCGACGTGACGGGGCTCGCGTCGGCTGCCTTCGTGCTAGTCGTGGTTCTGGTTTACTGGTGGGACTGGGTCGAGGCCGCGCAACGCCGCGTTATCAGCACTTTTCGAGAGCTTACGATCGATCTCCTTTTTGGGTTCGTCTTCCTACTGCTGTTCGCCTACTCGAACGACTCACTGAAACTAAGCGCGGCGCTGATCGCGTTAGCGTGCCTCGATTTTGTCTGGGTCCTGAATTTCTGCCTTACACACGAGACTCGCCGACAGATCAGCTCGAAGCAGGCCTTGCGGTGGCTTGTAGCTAAACTGTTGGCACTGGCAATATTCGTGGGCGCGTTCTTGCTAATAACTTGGCTGCAGGGCCGCGTTGCTCGAGAGTGGACACTTCTGGTCGTTTTGGTATCCTTCTTTGTGGTGCGATGTGCTTTCTTTCGGGTCCTATCCCGGATCACGCAATATTGTTTCCGTCCCGCGACGCCCGAGGACGCAGAAGCGATTGCCACAATCCACAATGCACACGCTTTGCCGTCTTCTGAAGATGCTGCCCCGAGCAGCGGATTTCTGCTCGCGGAGAAGACGCCAGAATCGATTAACCGTGCCATCACGGTCGCGTCGTCGCGCTATTTCGTGGCCACAACGCCCGAAGGCGAAGTTGTCGGATTCGTCGCTGTGCAGGACGCTCTTCCTAAGCCACAGATTGGATCCATCTGCTGGAACCACGAAACGGCTCGCGAGCGCTGTCTCGCTCAATCCACCCGGCATATCGACACAGTCGCGGTGGCGCCCGGATTCAACGGCCGCGGCGTCGCCGACTTCCTTTACGAACAACTCGAGGCAACAGACCATGCGGCCGCGTGGACTGCCTTCGTCGCGATCGCGCCAGCGAGCAACGTCCGATCGCTCCGATTCCACTTGAGTCACGGTTTCGTCAGCGCGGGCGCTTTTTCAGCTCCGGAATTCAAGGGGTTGACGAACTACCGCAGCGAACTTCTGGTATGTGAGCCTAGATTCAGAAGGCAAGTTCGTCCTCAGAATTGAGGGAGCCTTGCTCATGCCAGTGTCCGCAGTCGGCCTCCCTTCGCTTCTGGAGGCGAGTGAACGCCGCGTCATCGAACATAGCCACGATAGGAGCGAACGTGCATGGCCGCCGAGATCTCGCGACTCGGTGTTAACGGTCCTAAACTACGAACGCCACCTTCAGCCACCTGTATCGGTCACATCGGCCGACGCACCGCGCCTCGGAGTCCTGAAAGCGCGATGTTACCAACGTCGTCCGCGTCGTGGCCGGGTTCTTTTTGAGGTGGTTGGATGGCTCGTGCCCGACAAGGCCGGCGGCTCTGCTTCAAGTGTGGGGGCAGCACGGCCAATAATCTGACGCTGGTCGAGTGGCTCCACGAATCTGTTCGTTGAACGACCACCTCTATTTCGGCGGCGGCTCAAAGTCATTGCTGTCGACGCAACGGAGGATGTACCTGTTCTCACTGCTTGTTAAGCTGGGGGAGTTTAGGCAAGGAGGATAATTGCCCCCCATGGCCTGGAGGGGCGCATTAGAGGGACTGGAATCCTCACGTAGAGACCTGGAGACATCAACAACCTGCTGTTGGGAGTTTTTCGGGCGGACAAATGGGGCGGTTACAATCTCCTATCGCCAAGAGGCAGGTTATTGACCACGCGATCATCGCGTGTTAGGCTCCCATGTAATTCAGGTAGTTGGATAGAAGGATCTCTGGTTTTCTTTCTCTTCCGTTGCGGCATCGATCTGGTGAACTCCCATTGCATCCTGGAGTTCTCAATGAGCGGACTGCCAGAATACCCTGCGTTATATCAGATCAACACGCGAGTTCGGTTGCGCCAATTGTCAGCGGAACTGGGACGCACTGCAACTCTAGCAGACTTCCCGGAACGCGATCTGGCTACGATGCGAGACCAGGGCTTCAATTGGGTCTGGTTGACTGGTGTGTGGCAGACCGGTGCCGCCGGACGTCGCGTATCACGTTCTCACCAAGACTGGATCGACGGATATGTCGAGACCCTGGGAAACGACCTGCGTCAGGAGGACATCTGCGGATCTCCTTTCGCGATCACGAGTTACACAGCCCACAAAGATCTTGGTGGTGACGCGGCACTCGCGGCATTGCGCAAGCGTCTAGGGAGACAGAAACTGCGGCTGCTTCTTGACTTTGTGCCAAATCACACGGCCCTGGATCATCCCTGGGTCAACAAGCATCCTGAGTTCTACATCCGAGGCAAGGAGTCGGATCTCAAAGTCACACCGGAGAATTATTACCGCCCGCCTCGCAAACGTCTCGTGTTCGCCCACGGTCGTGACTGCTATTCTTCTGGTTGGCAAGACACACTGCAATTGAATTACCGTCACCCGGGTTTGCGGAAAGCGATGCTGGATGAATTGGCGAGGATTGCCGAGAAGTGTGACGGTGTGCGGTGTGATATGGCCATGTTGCTCCTGCCCGACGAGATTCGTCGCATTTGGGGCGAGGCCCCCGAGATTGTGGGGGGCTCGGCGGCTGTCGAAGCACCGTTCTGGCCGGAGGCAATCCGGCATGTCCGCCGCCAGCGAGGCAGGAAGGACTTCCTCTTTCTCGCCGAGGTTTATTGGGAGAAGGAGTGGGAGCTCCAACAGCAAGGATTCGACTACACGTCCGACAAGAAACTGTATGATCGACTGCGCGATCGAAATGCCGCTGAGGTTCGCGGCCATCTCACCGCGGATTTGGATTATCAGCGAAAGTCGGTTCGATTTCTGGAGAATCACGACGAAAAACGCGCGGCGGCGGTCTTCTGGCCTCGGGAGGTCCATCAGGCGGCCGCCATCGTTACCTATCTCGTGCCGGGCATGCGCCACTTCCATGAAGGTCAGTTGGAGGGCTGGCGCCGCAAGCTGTCGGTCCATCTGTCGCGTCGGCTCCCAGAGCCTCCCGACCCGGTTCTTCAGTCGTTTTACAACCGGCTGCTGACCTGTATGCGGCGTCCGGAGGTGTGTGAAGGCACGTGGCAGTTGTTGGATTGCGTTCCGTCGTCGGACGGAAACCCGAGTTTCGACCGCTTCATTGCGTTCACCTGGGAATTCAAGACGAAACGGTTGCTCGTGGTCGTAAACTACGGGTCCGACAAGGCTCAGTGTCACCTGCCGCTACGATTCGCTGAGCCGGGCGGCATGTACCTTCTTCATGACTTGATGAGTTGCAGTCACTATGAACGCTGGGGAAGTGAGTTGCTGTCCCCGGGACTGTACCTGGATATGGAAGGTTGGCGATTTCATGTGTTCGAGATGAGTCCTTGCCCATGAAATACTGCTGTATCGAGTCGCGGTGCCCGGCTCGTACGAGCAACGGTGGCAAGAGTCCTTCGCTGCTTCAATGAGGATCAAACGCAAGACGGGAGGTCAAACCGATGTCGGACGATTCGGGAAATGTCTGTGTTGCGGAGCAGTCGGGCCTGCAACTGGTGCAGACACTCGAAGGCCACCAGGGCTGGGTCAACCGGCTCGCCTGGGACCGAGACGGCCGACGGATGGCGACGCCGTCGGACGACGAAACGGCGCGGATCTGGGACGCGGAGTCGGCAGAATGCCTCGCCGTTCTGGAGCACGGCACACAAGTCATTGGCACTGCCTGGTCACCGGATGGCGAGATCCTGGCAACCTGTGCCGCCGACGGGAGAGTTCGCCTGTTCAGAACGGGTTCCTGGTCGTGGATCCGTGATTTGGAGGGGCACACGGACTGGGCGGTCGGCCTGGCCTGGTCTCCAGATGGCAGATACCTCGCCTCCAGTTCGGACGACAAGTCGATCTGCCTGTGGGATACTTCATCATGGGAACTCCTTCATCAACTTCGAAAGCCCCATTCAGAACCGCGCGACAACGTTTACAGCATCGCCTGGTCGCCTGATAGCCGATTGCTCGCGTCCGCCCACGGCGACGACTGCATTCGCATTTGGGAGGCGGCCAGCGGCACGCTGGGCCAGATTCTTGGTGGACACGCGGACCCGGTGCTGTGCGTCGCCTGGTCGCCGAAGGTAGGGGAGCCAATAGTCGTCTCCGGGGCTCAAGATCACACGGTGCGTGTTTGGAACATCGAGAAAGGTCGGGAAACCGACATCCTTGCCGCGCATACGGGAGACGTTCGCGCGGTGAGCTTTTCCCCGGAGGGCAGCCTTCTGGCCTCGAAATCGGCGGACAGGACGGTGCGGTTGTGGCGTCGCGGCACGCCCGGCTGGGAAGTCGTCTGCACGCTCGAAGAGAATTGTGGCGGCGCGTGGCTGCCAGGTCTGGCTTTCCATCCGGACCCGGATTCGCTCCGGCTTGCCACGCTCGGCAACCGGGATTGCGCCGTGCGAATCTGGCAATTCGATAGCGACGTGCTGATGGGAGCGACCGCCCCAGAGCGCACGACCCACTACCGCTACGCGAAGGTCGTTGTGGCCGGTGACACCGGCGTGGGAAAAACCACTCTTAGCACCGTGCTGGTCGGCAAAGGGTATCAGCCCCACGAGTCCACCCATGTGATGAACATCCTGGAACTCGACACTTCGGAAGTGGCATTGCCCGACGGACGGCAGGAGAAGCGACGGACGCTGCTCTGGGATCTAGCTGGGCAACCAATGTATCGACTCGTCAACCGAATCCACTTGCATGACGCCGCGTTGGCCCTGGTCGTCTTCGATTCTCGCAGCGACATCAATCCGTTTGCAGGAGTCTCCTATTGGGCCCGGGCCCTGGATGAGGCCAATCGAGGTGTTATGGCAACGCGATATCTGGTTGCAGCGAGGATCGACCGTGGGGGAGTGCAGGCAAGCGAGGACCGTATCACGAAGGTTCTTGAGAATTACGGTTTTGCCTGTATCTTCCACACGAGCGCCAGGAGCGGCTCAGGGGTTGATGATTTGAAAGCGGAGATCCTCACGTCCGTCGACTGGGATGAGGTTCCGATTGTCGCCAACAGCGAGTTGATCCAGGAGACCAGGACTTTCTTGGGGGGGCTATCGAACGACACCGTCCTCGGTACCACGCAAGATCTCCATGCTCGCTTTCAGGCAACGCATCCACACGTGTCTGTGTCCCTCGAGGAGTTCGCCGGCTGCCTTGAGGGGCTGGAAAAGACCGGGATGATCCTGCACCTTTCCTTCGGCGGTTTCATCCTGCTGAAACCTAGGGTGCTTTGCGATTATTGTGCCTGGCTTGCCATGGCCGCACGCGACAATCCGGACCGGATGGGATACATATTTGAGGAAATGGCGATAGCAGGCACACTGCGAGTGGAGGCAGAGCGTCCGCTGGCAGGTGACGATGCCGAGGAGATCGTCCTCCTCGCGACCGTCAAGGAAATGGTGCATCGCGGTATCGCCTACCGCCAGGAGACGGAGCAGGGCCCGATTCTGGTGTTTCCGTCTGAAATGGGAAGTGATTTGCCCAACTTTCCCGGAGGCTATGAGCTTGCCGTGGAATACACCTTCGAGGGCCCAATCAAAGCGATCTATGCCACCCTGGCCGTGCGACTGATGTACAGCCTTGCCTTCACCGTCCGCGAACTGTACATGAATGCCGCCTTGTTCCACGCCCCGGACAGGCAGTTGTGCGGGATTCACGTCGAGTATCCCGATGAAGACAACGACGCGCGCGGTCGTCTGACCGTCTTTTTCGATTTAGGAGTAAATGAGGATATCCGGATCCACTTCCTGAGTTATGTGAACCGGCATATCGTGAGGATGGCGCTCAAGGGGAGTATTGACAGGACCCGCGTGTATTACTGTGCGGACTGCGAGGTTGCCATCACAAACGAGGCAATCTGCAAAGCACGGAAGCTGAAGCGAACCGTCGTGCATTGCCCCGTCTGCGGCCGGGTTTTCAAGATCGATGATTTGGCCGAACGATCCGCCCAGGACAGCCCCTCCATATTAGATCGCATTGACCGCGAATCCCAGACCGAACAGGACCGTCAGGAACGGCTGGCCGTGTTCCGCAAGAAGCTCCAGTTGAAAGACTATCACGTCTTTCTCTGTCACAACTCGCAGGACAAGGTGGACGTTCGAGACCTCGCCGGAAAACTGATGGATTGGGGAATCTTGCCTTGGATTGACGAGGCGGCGATTCAGCCCGGCGAGTGCTTCCAGGAAGAAATGGAGAAAGCTCTGGAACAGCTTCCCGCAATTGCGGTGATCGTCGGACCGCACGGTTCCGGCCCGTGGCAGCAGATGGAGTACTACGCTGCGATCCAACGCTTCGTGGAAAGGAAGAACGGAAACGGCCGCAGATCGGCACGCGTGATTCCCGTGCTGTTGCCGGGCGTGGGCGAGGCTCCCGAACTTCCTGTATTTCTCCGCATGTTGAACTACGTGGATTTGCGGAACGGCTATGAACGCGAACAGATGAAACGACTTGTGGATGCGATTCTGGAAGGAACATAGCACAAGACGGGGCGGGGGAATGCCGCGATCAAAGGGCGTGAACTCGCCTGGCGATTTTCAAACCAAGCGTGACGATATGTTCGACGACCGAGATGCCAATGCTGGACCAAGGTGCCATTCATGCGATTGTCCACGGACTGCACGGCGCCCCCTTCGATGTTCTTGGACCCCACCGAATGGACCAGGAATGCCCAGGCCTGGTGCTCCGCACCTTTCAGCCCCATGCTTCAGCGGTCGAGGCCGTCGAGATCGGATCGGGCGCGACCCATCCCTTGGAGCGAATTCATCCGGACGGACTTTTTGAGCGTCTTTTTCCAGGATACGACTCCCTTTGGTATCGCCTGAGGATCTCGGGATCGGACGGCCACGTTTGGGAACTGGAGGACCCGTACCGATTTCCGAAACAACTCACGGATTTCGATAGGCACCTTCTCGCCGAAGGCCGCCACTACCGCACCTATGACCGCATGGGCGCGCACCTAATGACGGTCGAAGGCGTGGCCGGTGTGCATTTTGCCGTTTGGGCACCAAACGCGGAACGCGTGAGCGTCGTGGGCGACTTCAATCGCTGGGATGGCCGGCACCATCCCATGCAGAGTTGTTCCCGCTCAGGAATCTGGGAGTTGTTCATTCCCGGTCTTGAAGCCGGCGCTCTGTACAAGTTCGAGATCAGAAGGCGGGACGGACAGATCGCTCTGAAAGCTGATCCCCACGCTTTTTCCGCAGAGCACCCTCCGCGATCGGCTTCCCGCGTGTGGAACCTGCGGCACGATGCCTGGGATGACAGCGAATGGCTGAATTATCGTGCTCAGATCGACTGGCACAAGCAACGGCTTAGTGTCTACGAAGTACATCTTGCCTCGTGGCGACGCGTGCCCGAGCAGGAAAATCGTTGGCTGACCTATGGTGAACTGGCCGATCGGCTTGTTCCCTACGTGAAGGACCTGGGCTTCACACACGTCGAACTCCTGCCGATTGCCGAGTACCCTTACGATGGTTCCTGGGGCTACCAGGCAATCGGCTACTTCGCTCCGACCTCACGGTATGGGACCCCGGATGAATTCGCGGCGCTCGTCGAGCGGTTTCACCAGGCTGGGATCGGCGTGATTCTCGACTGGACCGCCGCGCACTTCCCCCGTGACCAACACGGGCTGGCCTGCTTTGACGGAACGCATCTCTACGAGCACGCGGACTCGCGGATCGGCGAACACCCCGAGTGGGGCACCTTGGTGTTCAACTACGGGCGGCACGAGGTAGCTTCCTTTCTTCTGTCCAATGCGGTGTTCTGGGCCGACGTGTTTCACATCGACGGTCTTCGCGTCGACGCCGTGGCCAGCATGTTGTACCTCGATTATGCCCGCGAGAACGGATGCTGGATCCCGAACCAATGGGGCGGTCACGAAAACCTGGAAGCGGTCGAGTTCCTCAGGCAACTGAACGACGTTGTTCACCAAGAACGCCCCGGCTTTCTGACTTTTGCCGAAGACTCCACCGGTTGGCCGATGGTTTCAAGGCCAACCCGTGCCGGTGGATTGGGGTTCGATTTCAAATGGAATCTGGAGTGGATGCACAAGACCCTGGACTACGTCAGACGAGACCCGATCTATCGCAAATACCATCAGGACGAGATCACCTATTCACTGCTGTTTGCCTTCGACGAGGACTTTCTTCTGCCCTTCTCACATGACGATGTTGCCCACGGCAGGGGATCGATGCTCGGAAAGATGCCTGGCGATTCATGGCAGAAGTTTGCGAATCTGAGACTCGCCTATGCCTTCATGTACGCCCATCCTGGAAAGAAGCTACTGTTCATGGGGGCCGAGTTCGGTCAGCTCCGCGAATGGGACTATTGCCAGAGTCTGGATTGGCACTTGCTCCAAGATCCGCACCATTACGGGTTGCTTACTTTGGTTCGCCAGCTCAACCACCTTCACCAAACCCTGCCGCCCTTTCATGAGTTGGACCTCTCATGGACGGGATTTGAATGGATCGATTTTCACGACAGCGAAAAAAGCGTGATCAGCTTTCTGCGCCGAGGACACAACGCCGATGACTATGTCGTATGCGTCTTCAATTTTACGCCTGTGCCGCTTCACGCATATCGGGTTGGAACACCGACCATGACGCCGCTTGTCGAGGTGCTTAATACCGATGCCAGTCTGTTCGGTGGAGCGGACGTTGGCAATCACCCCCTGTTGCACATCGATGCCGTGCCGTGGCAGAATCAACCGTATTCGGTCGTGTTGACGCTGCCACCGCTTGGGGCGCTCTATCTCCGATCGGCTGAAGCGTTCTGAGATCGTCCAGCCGATAAGCCAAACAGCCGAGCCGCCGAACTCCGCCCGGCCGGCCGACTTCGACCTGGAGACCCACTTCCAGAACTCCTTCGGCGTCTACGAGGGCGGCGGCGACGTTTGTGTCAAAGTCTGGTTCTCCGCCGGGGTCGCCCGCTACGTCACCGAATCCACCTGGCACCCCAGCCAGCAGCTCGCGTCCCAAAAAGACGGCAGTCTCCAGGCCGAGTTTCAATTGGACGGCACGCGGGAGATCAAGGCGTGGATTCTGAGTTTCGGGAGGCACGCGGAGGTGCTTGGGCCGCAGGAGTTGAGGAGGGAGATGGGGGAGGAGGTTGGGGAGATGGCGGGGCGGTACGGCAAACGTGGGGCATCGAAGGTAGGTCGCCGCTCGCCGAGCGGGACCTGACAACGGGGAAGGTCGATGAGCGATCGATTACGTCAGAACTGTGACGGCCACGTCCGTGAATTGTTGGAAGCCCTGGTCGAAGGTCACGACTTTGTATCCGCCCACGTTGGCGAAGGCCGCCAGATAGGCGTCGTTCCAGAGCTTGGGAGTGAACGGCCTGCCGTGAGTCAGCCGACGCCAAACGAGTTCCAACCCGGCGGGTTCTTCCACAAATGCTACGCGCGGATCGCTCAGCGTTGTGTCGTACAGTTCCCAAGCGGTGGTCGTCGCGACGGCGTCATTCGGAAAGACCTTTGGGTTGTTGGCCAGTCGCAGGAAGCCCTGCTGGCTGAGGCGGCAGAAACAAGCGATCTGGTCCGACAGGCCGTCAATCCAGGCCAGTGCCGAAGGATGATGGACGTGGGTATCGAAGACCAACGCAAGCCAAACGTTAACGTCGGGGAGCAGCATCTTCCTCGTCCAGGATCTCCGCAATGCGGTCGTTGGTCAAATCGATGCTGCCCGGCTGCGCGGAGCGAACCAGGGGAAATTGGACTCGTTTTCCTGTCGGGGGTTGCGATTCCGGACGCGGGGCGGGGTACACAATCGCGACGCTGGCCCCTTCGGGGAGCGAAACGCCCTCTTCGGGTATCACGACACCGTTTCGTACTCGACCGGGAATGTTCATACTCCCCATTATGTGTCATTGCCCGGACCGGATCAAGCCTTGCCACCCAAGCAGCGTCGCGCACCCAAGAGTGATGGCAGCCTGCTGGCCGAGTTTCGGTTAGGTGGGACGCGGGAGATCAGGGCATGGATTCTGAGTTTTGGGAGGCGTGCGGAGGTGCTGGGGCCGGAGGAGTTGAGGGGTGAGATCGGGGAGGAAATTGCGATGCTCTCAGAGACGTACGGACAATCCTCGAAGCACAAGATTAGAACATAACCAATTCGACAGTAAGGAGAAACGCATGTCTGACAAACTGACTCTTGAAGAACAGAAGAAGGCGGTTGCAGAAAGCAAGGTAGCGGGCTTTCGGTGTAGAGCCAAGCTCTCTCCCGCAGGCGGGCCAGGTGACAAAGTATTCCCACCCACCTATGCCGGCGCTGTCTATGCCTCCGAAAAGCGGCGTCTGCCGAATCACGAAGAACCTGTCGATTGTGTACTTCTCGACAGCGTACAAAGCCAGGCAAATCGCATGGAAGAGGCGCTTCAGAATGCCATCGACGACGGGCGGCTGAACCTGCCCGTGATTGAAGTGGACTTCACGAAATACTGGGACCCTGAAAGCAAGAATGAGAAACTTACCGATGACATGCGGCTGCTTGACCCGACCCCCGAGGCCCCATTGAAGCCAGGCCCAGGTCACCGGGACATCCCCGGAGGGGGCTGCGCCTACGAAGAGGGCCAGGTCGCCGATCCGAGCTACCAACCCGTCTTCATCGTCGGAGACGAGCGTGGCGCAGGACCGGGTCATTTCGTCAGGCCGCACCGAGAGGCTGCTCAATCAGGTCTGAGCAGCTCGCTCTCTTTTTTTGAAGTTGAACACGGGGGGCCAAATTCGTGACAGACTTCCCCGTTAGAGTTGACGGGGCGGGCTAGATGGGGATATTGGCGGCGAGACCGCGGTCCGGAGGGCAGACCGGGCGGCTGGTTTCCTGTCTTGGGGGGCGGGGACGTACGACGAGGCGGTGAAGACTCTCATGGCCCTGTCTGAGTCCGGCGTTCGCACTTTCGGTGGGGGTGACGGCCACATTCGACGGGCTGACGATCCAGAAGGGCTATTCCACCGCCGGTGGTGCGGTCTTTTGTGCAGTGAACAGCACTCTCTGGATCACGGACTCGACCTTGTCCGACAACACGGCCGCGGACGGCGGCGCGGTGGCATTTCGCGGCAAGTTGACCATCACCAATTCGCTTCTTGTCGGCAACCAGGCCAGCGGCGCTTTCGGCAAAGGCGGCGCCGTCTCCTCAAGTCAAGGCGCCCTTACCATTACCAGTTCAACCATCGCCGGCAATTCGGCAGGCGACGATGGGGGCGGCCTCTGGCTCTACACCAACCTGAGCACCACGACGCTTCGCAACTCGATCGTTGCCGGCAACACGGCCGATGGCTACGGCCCGGATATCAACACCAGGGTGTCCGCCGATAGCGTCTTCAATCTCGTCGGCAACGGCAACTATATGAGACTTCCTTCGAATGGGACTTCGGCGACGCACCGACGTCCTACGGTACGGTGGTGGCTGACGACGGAGCGAAGCACGTGACAACCGGTCCGCAACTTGGGACCGGCCGCGACAGCGAATCCTACGGGCAGCCCGGCGCTGCCGCCGACGGAGACGACAACAACGGCGTCGACGACGAGGACGGGGTTTCGTTCGGGGCGATCCAGGTCGGCCAACTCGACGCTATCGCAATCGTCACCGTGCAGAATGCTCCTGCCGGAGCGAAGTTGGATGCCTGGATCGATTTCAACGGCGATGGCTCCTGGGGCGGGCCGGGCGAGCGGATTGCCGATTCGGTGGCGGTCGCAGAGGGCGACAACACGGTCGCCTTCGACGTTCCCAGTTGGGCGAGCGCAGGTGATTCGTACGAGCGATGCCGGTTGAGTACGGCGGGGGGGCTTGCGCCGATAGGGGCGGCGGCAGATGGGGAGGTGGAGGACTATCGGGTGACCGTGGCGGGGCCCGCTGAGGCGAGCGGGATGTTGGTTCCTCGAGCGCCGCTTGCTCAGGAATGCGATGCGCCGACCGACGTGTTCTCGGTCGACCTGGACGGCGACGGCGACTTGGATGTGCTTACGGCGATCTACTCCGACAACAAGATCGCCTGGAGCGAGAACGACGGGATGGGGTATTTCGTGACCCACACGATCACCACTTCGGCCATGGGCGTCATGTCGGTCTTTGCTGCAGACGTGGACGGCGATGGCGACCTGGACGTGCTCTCGGCCTGTCAGGCCGACAGCAAGATCGCGTGGTATGAGAACGATGGGGCAGAGAGCTTTGCCGCTCACACGATTACCACTTCGGCTGACGTGGCCCAGTCGGTGTATGCCGCGGACGTGGATGGCGACGGGGACCTGGACGTGCTTTCGGCATCTTCGCGCGACGACAAGATCGCGTGGTACGAGAACGACGGGGCGGAGAATTTTGCCGCCCATACGATCACGAATTCGGCGGATCAGGCCGAATCCGTATTCGTGGCGGACGTGGACGGCGATGGCGATCTGGACGTGCTTTCGGCGTCTTCACGCGACGACAAGATCGCGTGGTATGAGAATCTCGGCTATGACTACGGCGATGCCCCCGCCCCCTATCCCACTCTGCGCGCGGACGACGGGGCGCGCCACGCGCAAACTGGTCCCACACTCGGCGCCAGACGCGACAGCGAAACGGACGGCCAGCCCACCACCCTGGCTGACGGCGACGACTTGGCAGGCCCCTTCGACGACGAGGACGGACTTGTTAACGTATCCCTCCTGGTGCGAGGCAACGCCGATGCCTTCGTCGACGTGGAGATTTCGTCGCTTGGCTATTTGAATGCCTGGATCGATTTCGACGCCAACGGCGTCTGGGATACGAAGGAGCAGATTGCCATCGACATGCCTGTGACGGCGGGGGTCAATCGTGTGCCTTTTGCCATACCTCCGGGAGAACCGACCGATACGTATCTTCGACTGCGGGTGACGAGCTATAGTACGGCCGGTACGCTCACTCCGGCCGGCCCGGCTGACAACGGCGAGGTCGAAGATCACCTGGTGACCATTCGGGATGCGATCCACCTCGACGCCACGAGCGGCGACGACGTGATCACGGTCTGGCCCGCCGAGCCCAACCTGTCGGGAACGGTTCATGCCATCGAGATCAACGGTACGGTTCGGACTTTCGATGCCGATGTCGTCGGCGGGATCTTCGTCCACGGCCTGGCCGGAAACGACAGGATTACCAGCCACGGCACGTCTGCCGAGGAGACGGGGACGCTTCACGTAGGGAATGTCTCCCTGGAAACCAGGGCGTACGGCGTCTTCGCAGATAGTATTGAGACTGTTTCGATCGATGCCGGCATGGGGAACGACCACGTCACCATGACCAGTGCAACCTCCTCGAATCGCCTCTACAGCTACCCCGGCTACAGTCGCATGAGGGATTCGTTCGGCACGTACTCTTATCGAGTCAACGGCTTCGAGAGCGTGAATATCGACGTTCCTGCCGGCGGCCCGAACTACGCGTTCCTCTACGACAGTTCCCAGAACGACGTCCTTGACGCTGACCCGGGCAGGGTCGTTTTCGACCGGATGGTCGACACGGCCGCTGAGACAACAACCACGATCAGCGGCTTCGAACGCGTCTACGTCTATGCCACCAGTGGCGGCACGGATTGCGCAACACTTGCGGGAAGCGACGCGACCGCAAACCGGCTCTACGGCTACCCAACCTACAGCACACTGACCGATCGACTCCGGTCCTTCTATCACTATGCACGCGGCTTTGATTCGGTCTTGGCGACCGGCTCCGAAACCGATCCCTCGTCAGACAGGGCCTACCTCTACGATTCCTACGACGACGATACTCTGTATGGCCGCGGCAATCAGTGTTACCTCGAAGACACGGCAGGGACCACTTACCACAACGAGGTGCTGTACTTCGATTCCGTCTATGCCCGATCGATGGACGATGACGCTGCCACGGACGACAGGGTGGACGTGGAAGATCTGGCATACTATCTGCTGATGTATGGGAGTTGGTGATACGACGGCCAAGGCCTCGACCGAAGGGGCAAGGCGGGGCCTTCGGGAGTTGGAATGGTTCGCTAACACGCTGATCGACCTTCTTGGCGTCGCCAAGTACAACCGCCTGCTCGACGAATTGGGGCTCGAAGCCGAAACGCCCCACCGAGGGGCGTCGCCCGTGGGTGATACTACGGGCTTGAAGATGGCAGCCAACCGTCGGGGAGCGTCGTGGCCATTTGCTTTTCGAGTTCGATTACATCGACTGGTTCGACGGGCGTCGCTTCGCCGCCGGCCGGCGCGTCGGTGTAGAGCACGCGCGCGAAGTCGGCTGCCCGGGACGATCGGGCCGATACCAGTGGATCATGGCGTTGGCGCCAACCCGCTCGAACCGAACGCCTGTCAGGGTGATCTCGCCCGGATGGTCCTTGATTACGTGGAACGGGTGTGCCAGCATATTGAGTAGCTGATACAATGTGATCCATACCGGCCGACCACCAGGGGCTTCACGGCACGCTTGCGGCTGTGATGGTGAAAACGATCACTTGGATAAGTCGTACGCCGGGGACCGGCGTGCAACCTAAAGGAGCAAACGTGAACAGAATCGCATTTCTGGTGGTGGTGGGGTTCGGGGCAGTTGCACTTGGCGGCGACGTGTTCGGGCCGCTCGTGAAAGTGGACGACGCCGGCGACCAGGCCATGGCGCTCTGCCTTGAAGGGAATGTGCTCTATGCGGGCTGCGGGCAGCGGCTCGTCGTCTACGATGTGAAGGAGCCGCTCAAGCCGACGAAGCTCGGGAGCGTCTCCGGCTTCGGCTCCATCCGCCAGGTGGCGTCCCAGAAGGGCATGGCCTACGTGGCGACCCGGGAGTCCGGGTTCTGGGTCGTGGACGCCACGGATCCGCACAAGCCGCGCATCCGGTCCCGCTTCGACTGCTGCGAGCTCGCCACGGGCGTGGACGTGGCGGGGAGCGTGGCGTTCCTAGGCCAGCGTCAGAACGGCGTGGAGTTCATCGACGTTTCGGATCCGGACCATCCTGCGCACATCGCGATGCGGAAGACGGACGAGAGTCAGAGCGTCAAGTACCGCGACGGCTACGTCTATTCCGGCGACTGGGGCACGGGCAAGCTCACCGTGCTGGACGCGCGCGACATGAGGAACATCCGTCAGGTCGCGCGTGTGGACCTTTACGGCTACGGCGACGGCGTATGGCTGAAGGGCAAGTACCTCTACGCGGCCACGGGCCACCACGCGAAGAACCGCGACCTCTCCACGCTCACCTACAAGCCCGTGGACACGCCTGACCTCCGCAAGTTCGGCAAGGTCGACGCGGGGTCCGGGTGCGGACACGGCCTCGACATCTTCGACATTTCCGATCCGGCCGATCCGAAACGCGTGGGACGCGTCGACTACCCGCCGTTCTACGCGCGCGGGCTCGACATGTGGACGCCGCGCACGAGCGCTGGTTCCGACATCGTCTTCGCCGCCCAGACGCACAACGGCATCTTCGCGGTGGACTGTTCCAATCCGGCGAAGCCGAAGGTGCTCGACCACTGGATATTCCCCTTGGCGGACCATCCCGAATGGCCAAGCTGCTGCATTGGCTCGATCGCCGTGGGCGACGGCTGCGTGTACGTCGCGGGTCTGGGCTGCGGCGTCCAGGTGATCCCCGCGAAGGGGGCGGCGAAGGAGTCGTTCCGGCAGGGCGAACCGCCAAAGAACGCCGACTTCCGCGAGCCCTATCCCACGGACGAGAAGGAGTTCTACGTGTGGAATCCCGCGAAACCGGGCCAGGCGCGCGCCGTGGCGCTGGGCTGTGGCCCGGAGGCCGGAACCCGCGAGAGCGCCTTCGTCTACGCCGCGTGCGGCGACGCGGGCCTGCACGTGCTGAAGATCAGGCCCGAGGGCGGGTTCGACAAGATCGGCGAGCTCGCCGGGCACCCGACCGTCTTCGACGTGCAGGTGGAGGGCAACCGCCTCTACACGGCGGAAGGACTCGAGGGCTGGGCCGTCTACGAAATGGACGGCGCGGCGTCCTTCCGCGAAGTGGCGCGGCGGAAGTGGCTGGACGACAAGCGGGATCCCGCGCTCTGCGTGTGGAAGCCCCGTCCCGGATTCGTCGTGCTCTCCACGCGCCGAGGCGGCGTGTCGGTCTTCGACGAGAGGGACCTGAACGCGGACAGACCGCTCGTAAGGGTGAGCGGAAGTCCCGGCTGGGACAAGTACCTCATGGACGCGCCCGTGGCCGGCGGACGTTGGCTCGCGTTCAACGCGGCCAATTCGTACGTTCGTTGGATCGACCTCGACGGGGCGCCGACGGTGCATTCCACCGTCAAGAACCGCATTTACCTCTCGAACGGCATCTGCCGGTTCTCGGAGAACAAGGCGCTGGCGACGAAAGGCCGGGAATATCTTTTCCTCGATCCAGGCCAGTGCGATCCGGCGGACGGTTCGCAGTGGACGACGAAGAAGTTCCCCGGCCATTCCTTCAGCGGCATCCCGCGCGCGTCTGAGGAGGGCCTCGTCGTGCTTACCAGCCGGATATCCCGCCAAATTGGTCTGTGGGATTTCAAGAATCCGGAGAAGCCGAAGTTCCTCAAGCACTGGGAGGTTTCGGGCAATCCGGACCTTGCGGTCTTTTACAAGGGCAAGATCCTCGTCCCCTGTGGCCACCAAGGCGTGCTGCTGCAGAAGTGACGACTCGAAGGGAATTCAGGCAAGGTTCGAAAGAAAAGCGCCGGGCGAGGGTAAACCCTTGATTCGATGGCGGTCTTTTGGCTGCCGGCACGAGTGGTCGCTGACGTTTAGAACCGGAGAGGGATTCTCCGGGGGCCTGAAAATTCACTCGTTGGCGGCGACGAGCCCGTCGGCATCGAACAACAAAGGCCGGTGACAGGAAAGAGCCGCCGACACAAACACCAGTTCCAAAACGCCCCCGGGGGCTTGGCATGGCAAGGGGCCAGGTCCTTGTCAGAACACCCCGGAGGCTTTTGGAATCCATCACACGACGACGCTTACGCGTTGGGCTTGAGGACGAGGAATCACGATCCTGCCTCGGACCGAACCAGGAGCAGCAGACCACCGTCCTTCGCCTCTTCAACCGTGTTCCTCAGGTCGGCAGGCGACTTGACGGGGGGGCGGCCCGCTTCAACGATGACCATTCCACTTTTGAGGCCGGCGCGGTCGGCGTATTTCGACGGCGACCCGGTAATCGCCACGAAGAAGGGCGTGAACATCTTGGAGCGAGGAAGCCAGGTTCACTTCATGGCTGAGTTCATGTCGATTCCCGATTTCCCGCCTGCCCCGAAATTGAACGTGTTCGGAACTCTCGACTCGAAGAAGGCAACGCCTGCTGAAATGCGCGGGCAGAAAGTGTTCTTCGAACGTGGTCGCTGTGCGCTCTGTCACAAGCCGTCGTACTATACCGACAACTCGATGAACAACCGACACACCGAGCGGTTCTTTGAACCCTGCGAATACAATGGCCGAATGGCGACCGGCGACGGTCCCATCAAGACGTTTCCGCTTCGGGGCATCAAGGACTCGCCCCCTTATCTACACGATGGGCGTCTCTTGACGCTGGAAGATACAGTGGAGTTCCACGATCTTGTTTTGGAGACGAAGCTGACGGCAGAAGAGAAAAGGGACTTGGTGGCGTTTTTGCGTTGCCTGTAGTGACGGCGTGCTCGCCGCGTGCGATGCGTGAGCGGCAGCCGGAGAACTGTGGCCAATCGGCCGGCGCCACTTTGTAGACGCGGATCTTGAGTTCCTCGAAGTTCACCGAGTGGACCGAGTAGACAGGCTCGCCGAAGGGATCGACGACGACATGGTCGCTTCCGGCGGCGGCCAGACTGCGGCGTGCCCGGCCGACCTTCAGCGCGACCGTCCGCTTGCCGCTGAGCGATTGTCCGAACACATCGCGCAGCGACTCGGGAAACGTGACTTTGTACGTCGTCCCCGCTTTCGTTGGACCGGTTATTGAGATCCGATTGCCGAAGAAGTCGACCTCGCGGGTCGGTAGGGCGGGCTCGACGACGATCGCCGATTCGTCGGCCGTTTTCTCATCGATCTCGTTGCTCAACGTGATGGAGAAGGGATCGCCTGGGGACGGCTCGCCGCGCCAGCCGACCTTCGCGCTGTTGACACGGAAATCGCCGTGTGTCTCGAACTTCCTCTCCAGCGGCGTCTCAGACGTGCGAGGCCCCTCGGCGCTGGGGGCGCCTTCGGAGATGCTCAAGACGATGTTCTCGCCAAGCGGTAGAGGATCCTCGGAACGCAATGCCAACCACGTCTCGGGCTTCGAAGACTCGACCAGTTCCTTGACCTTGGCGTCGGCCTCGATTTCGGCTTCCGTGGCTTGGCGAACTTCGATCGTCTTGCCGGTCCGTCGCGCCTCCAGCGAAAGATGCGGCAGCAGCGTCGCCGCGTCGATCCGTTGGTTGAAACGGACGAACATCAGCGGATCGACCGGTTGGCTCTTGCCGACCGGATGATGCCGCGTGAGCGCAAGCGGTGGAGTGGAGAATCGCCATGTGAAGTCCTCCTCCAAAGCCCTGCCGTCGGTTGTTTGAACCCCGGCGGGGACGCGCACGCGGTACTCGGTGGCCATGGGGAAACGCCCCTGGGGCTCGAACATCGCCGTGCGAGTATCCAGCCAACGCCAGCGGCCCGGCGGCTGTGGCGAAAGTTCTACCGGTGGGTTGGTCGCGTCTTGCGAGACTTTGGAACCGAGGGCGACCATGGGATGGGAGAATACGACCGTGAGCTGCGGCGCTATTTCTATCTCTCCCTCGGGCGCGTAGGTGAGGATTCGCAGTGAGGCCGGTTCCTCTTTGACTACCCCGGCGCCGGCGTCAGCGTCGACGAGCGCCGTATCGATATCCCTGCCCGTTTGCGGCGGTTTCAGCGAACGCGGGGGAAAAGCAAACTCCCACGCGTCCTCCTCTTCGGTTGACAGCGGCTGGAGCCGCTGAAGCACGCGGGCCGTTTCTTCTGGCGAGAGCGGAGTCGAGGCTGCCTCGCGCGAAACGGGTTGTTCGCGAAAGTCGTCATCGATTTCCGACAGCGCCAGGGTGAATCCCGAGTGGATCCGTATGTCCTCTTCCAACCCGTTGAGCTCGCGCATCTAGGCCTTCTTCGTGCTGATCTTCTTCTTGGTTGCCATGATTTCGCACCGGCTGAAATGGGAAAACCCTGAATTGCCCCGCACAGCCAGTCTGAGCCATGGATTCCGGCCGACATCAAGCGTTCAGGGCACGAATTGCGGAGGTTCCCAAGATAACGCAGCCTCGTGGCATTCAGTATGTATTTCGTCGTGTTGACTAATCGGGAAGAGGTGGCCGCCTTCCCTGCGTTGGCCTGTCCCGAAAGGAGTGGATGCACGACTCAGGGAAACGTGTCCAATTTCAGAATGTGCTGGCGATCCGCCGTGTTGACTTGCCGTTCTCGGCTCTATTGTCCTTGCACTTCTTTCACCGCATCCGCCGCCACATACCCAACCACCCCATCCTTGGTCTCCACGCGGCTGTAGCTGCCGGCTTCCATGACCAATTTGACCTTCGTGCCTGCTTTCAAGGTGCCATCGGGCGGACGCGCTTGCTGGGGGCCAATTTTGTAGTACGCGGTATCGGTGGCGATGACGTGAGTGAACTCGTCGTCGGCCGACGTTGGATCGGCCGGAGATAACGCGCCTTCCAAAGATAGGGTCCAGGCGTTCTTGTCACCCGTTGTCAGCGTCAGTTCCTTCTCGATTACCTTCTTGTTCGGAACGGTCACGGTCACTCGATATGCGCCCAAGAACCCGCGGAAGGGAGCAGTTCCGTCGGGGCCTGTCTCCAGTGTGGTCCGGGTCCACCACTTGCCCTTGATGAGCTTCATCAGCTCGTTGTAGACGGGCTTGGGCGACATGTCCTTGCGGAGGAAACCTGCCGGTGCTCCCTTCCAGGCGCCTTGATCACTGAAGTCCCACCAGGTAATGGCCTCGACTGCTGGGTGCGAGAACAGCAGCGTGTAGAAGCGGACCACCTCGCGTGCCTGGTAGGCCTCACCATCCGGTGTGGAAGGCCATGAGGCACGGCGCGGTTTGCTCCCGGTCCGCTCACCCGAGAGGATGGTTGTCTCCGTGAAGTGCAGTGGCACGCCAAATCGGGCAAATCGCTCGCACACTCCCCAAACCTTCGCCGAAGGCCAGGCACCACCGTGCATGTGGCTCTGGATACCAATCACGTCGTACGACGCCTCTCCTCGATCGTTCACAAGTGCTTCGATCAGCTTTTCGTAGGCCGGATCGGTCCGATAGTCGTTGATCAAGAGCGTGGCAGGAGGACTAGCCGCCCTGGCGTGGGCAAAGCACTCCCGCGTGAATTCCACGCGTCCCACCTTGGCCCACATGGCGCTGAGTTTCGGGGCGCGGTTCTTGGCAAACTCGTCACGATCAAAGTGCGTCGCCTCGTTAACCACGTCCCAACGGTCAATCAAGCCGACGAACCGGGAGACGCAGTCGTCGATCCTCGCCATTTGCAGGCGACGAATCTCATCAGAATCATCGGACAACCACCGCGGGTCGGAGTTGTTCCACGCGAGCGGGTGCCCTTTGGTTGCGATCCTGTGGGAGGCGCACCACCGGGCCACTTCTTTGGCATAGTCATGAGAGGGCTCGCCTCGACGGGGCTCATAGCTCGACCAATAGAATGGCAAGGTTGCGTAGTTCAACAGTGCGGCAAAGCGTTCGCGATAGGCTGCCTCGAGTTGCTCGTCGGGCATCCGCCCCCACTTGAAGATGTTGGAGCCAAACAAAAAGGCGTGCCGCGTCTGCTCGACCGCGACCTTTGCCCCCGGGACAGGCTTCCCGGAGGCGTCGACCACCGAGACGACGGCATCCGCTTTGCGGTGCTTCTCGATCCGCTCCGCTGCCCCGCTCAGGGGATCGGATTCATCGGCCGCCACGACCACAGCGTAGCTGGAGAGGAGTAGCAGGCATGCCAATGCTGTGAAAAACTGGGTTCTCATGATCACATCCTTCCGCTGTGCATTCTGGCGGTGGAACGTTGTTGTCGATGGTTCGCTTTCATTGCCGGCTCGCTGCCATTACGTCCAGTTCGGCGAGCGATGTCCAGGCATTGCCCCCGACCTCGGACAGAGCAACGACCTTGATGTAGCGTCCTGTGACGGCCTTGGCGAAACGCACGGTTTGCAACTGGGCGTTGTTGGGAAACTTGCCGGTTGCGGCGGGTGCTGCCCACGACTTGCCGTCGCGGCTCACGTACACTTCGTACTTGGCAATCCGCCCATTTTCCTGGCCCTGCCGCGGCAGACAGGTAATCCCTTCCAGTTCCAGGGGTTCTCCCAAGTCCACCACGATTTCGTGGGGATGTCTCGGCTCGTTGCCGCCCCACTTCGTGTGCCAATAGGTGTTCGGATCACTATCGATCGCCTGGTCGGGTTCGCCTTCGCCGGGATGGAAACTGTCGCAATGCACCACCTTCCATTTCGACCGATCGACCAGCAGGTTGAATGTGGCACGACTTTCCGAACTGTCCAGCGCCGCCTGCAACGATGCCGTTGCCGTCACCGTGCCGCCATCGGGCAACGCAAAGGGACGAGTGTACGGGCTGAAGGTACCGTTATTGATGCGGTAGGCGAGCGACGCCCCCGGCGTCGCACAATGCAGGGAGACCATGCCTTCTTGATCGCGCGTGACGGACACCGGCGCCACGATCGGCGGGAGTGGCGTCGCGACGGCGGCCATGTCACCGGCCTCGCGCGAGTAAGGACGGAAACTGTACGAGAAGTCGATCGGCCCGGCGGTGAGCGTGTACTTCTGCATCGGTCGCGGCCCGCAACTTGCGCCGCCCAGTCCGAGCTGCGCAGCGTCGAGGCAGAGGAACACATCCTTTCGCGGTTTCAGCTCGTTTGTATGCCCGGCGGCATCCAGATCGTCGGCCGTGTAGTGCAGGGCGCTAAACGACATCGGTTCTCCCGGAACCACAAGCACGCCGTTGCCCTTTTCGCTGGTCAATGCCAGCCATCGGGTGTCACAGCGGTTGCCCATCTCTTGAGGACGGACGTAGCGTTCAACCATATCAGCAACGTTGGCGGTGTAGCGAGCGACAAACGCTCCGGTCTTGCGATCGACGTAGTTTTCCTGCGGCCCGCGTCCGTACCATGTCACCGACTCCAATTCGCGAGGCAGCACCATCCGAACGCCCACTTTCGGGAGCACACCGCCGCCGCTAACCGGTTCGGCATGATTGCCCGAGACGATAACGCCGTTGCCCAGCACGGTCCACGTGCACCGGTGCATGTACGCGAAACCGCGTTCGCCGGTGTAGCGCGTCGCCACCGCGATGCGTGCGGCTTTGGGGTTCGAAGCATCCACCTCGAACGACTCCACTTTCGGCTCCATGGCATTCAGGCCGTTGGCATACCATCCGCCGGCGGCCCACTTGTCGTTGTCCACGGGTGCACGAAACAGGTTCAACCTGGGCCCCGAGTTCTGCGCAATGACGGCGGCGTCGCCGTATTCCAATTCACGAACCGTGCCGCTCGCACGGCTGAAAACGACCTTGAAACCGTCGCCGGCAACCGTTACACGGTCATCTTGCTCGGTAAGTTCAACGTCTTTCATATCGGCCAGATCCATGACAGGCGGAGGCATCCGATCCAACGGAACGGCCAGGTCTTCCGACGCAATCACGTGCCCTTTTTTCGCCCAAGACATGTCCCGTGCCAGAACCAGCTTCAACTGCAGGCGATACTCCGCACCCGGTTTCGCGACGGGGGCCGTGAAAGGCACGGTGACGATTGTCTCTTTACCTGGCGCCAGGTCCAGCGAGGGCAAGGCTCCCTCCTCGATTGCGACGCCGTTTTCGAGCAGCGTCCACCGGCCTTCGAACTCGCCCAGGTTCGTGAAGGCGTACTTATTGCGGATCTTCACTTTCCCGGCGGCAAGGTTCGCATCTTCGAACGACACGTATTGATAGACCTTCTTGACCTCCCACAGTTTCGGCGACGGGGTGTGATCGGGGTAGATCAGTCCGTTGATACAAAAATTGTTGCTGTGCGGCTTGTCACCGAAGTCGTGGCCATAGGCGAAGTGCCACCCCTTGGCCGGCAGCGGCGTTTCTCTGACCTGCGAGGCAAACACTTTGCCGTGGAGTCCCTGGCCAGGGCGACCGTCCAGGGCCAGTGTTTCGCCCGGCGTACGGTCGCGTACGCGCAGTCCCTGGTCCACCCAGTCCCAGATGCATCCGCCGATCAGCCGTTTGCTGTTCTCGATCACATCCCAGTACTCTTGCAGATTGCCGACGGCGTTTCCCATGGCATGGGCGTACTCACACATGATGAAGGGCTTCTCGCTGTCGCTGCTGCCGACACTCTCCAGCCACTCCACACTCGGGTACATGCAGCTGTCGATATCCGCCGCCTGATTGTAGCGTTCGTAGTGGATTGGGCGTGTCTTATCGAGTGCCAGCGCCGCTGCGCGACAGGCGTCGAAGTTTTCGCCCGGCCCAGCCTCGTTTCCCATCGACCAAATGATGACCGACGGGTGATTCTTGTCTCGCTGCACCATGGACGTCATGCGGTCGACGTGCGCCTTCTCCCAACTGGGTTGATGGGCAAGCGATTCTTGGCCGTAGCCCATGCCGTGCGATTCAATATTCGCTTCGTCGATCACGTAGAGTCCGTACTCGTCGCAAAGGTCATACCAGCGCGGATTATCGGGATAGTGACAGGTGCGAACGGTGTTAAGATTGAAACGCTTGAACAGCAGGATGTCGGCCATCATGGACTTCTCATCCACGTAGCGACCGTTGTCGGGATCATGCTCGTGACGGTTCGCGCCTTTCAGCAGCACGGACTTCCCGTTGACGTAAAGCCGGCTGTTGGCGATTTTCACTTCGCGGAAGCCGATGCGGCAGGTGACGACCTCGATCACATCGTCGTCGCCCTTCTTCAGCGTCAACAGCAGGCGGTAGAGGTTTGGCGATTCCGCCGACCACAAACGCGGCCCGACAGCCTTGAGCTTCAGTTTCGGACTCGCGAGAGGATCGGAGGATATGGAGGCCGTCTGACAGCCCTCAAAGGCAGCGCCGTCCAGTTCGACGATCCTCGCTTCCAACGTCAATTCACCGGAGACGTCGCCGTAGTGCGCAATCTCTGCGCTGACAGTCACCTCTGCGTTCGCGTAGTTCTCGTCCAGATCCGTTTCCACCTTGAAATCACGGATATGGACCTTCGGAGTTGCAACCAGAAACACGTCGCGGAAGATGCCGCTGAGCCGCCAGAAATCCTGATCCTCGAGATAGCTGCCGTCGCTCCAGCGGTATACCTCCGCGGCGACGATGTTCTTGCCGGGCCTCACGTATTTGGTAATGTCGAACTCAGCCGGCGTCATGCTGCCCTGGCTGTAGCCGACCTCCTGCCCGTTGACCCAGAGGTAGAACGCGGAGCTTACGCCCTCGAAGTGAATGAAGATCTCACGTCCATCCCAGTCCGCCGGAATTGAAAATTCTCGCCGATAGGACCCCACGGGATCGCGGTACTTGTAGGCCGTCCAGTCCTGAGGAGGTTCCCCCGTCACACGAGGCCAGTCTTTTTTGAAAGGATAGGTGACATTGGTATAGATCGGAACGCCATAGCCCCGCGTCTGCCACGAGGACGGCACATCGATCTCATCCCAGTTCTTGACACTGTATTCCGGCTTGTAGAAGTCCATCGGCCTCGCATCAGGATTAGGCGACCAACGAAACTTCCATTGTCCGCTCAACAACTGAACGTAATCCGAATGATCGCGTGTTCCTCGCAACGCACCCTCTACGTTGTCATACGGGATCAGCGTCGCGTGCCCCGCTTCCTTGTTCTTGCCGATCACCAGCTCGTTTTCCCAGTCGGGCTGGACAGCCAAGGAAGTTGTGGCGACGAGAAATGCCAGAATGAAAGAAAGTCGCACGAGCATGTTGCACCTCCGGTGCGTGGTCACGAAGTGAGTTGCGCAAGTTTTTGCCACGGTTCTCCCATTCTACCGGGCACAAGGACCTCTTGCGCCAGTTGGTCAGGAAGCGTAAATAGAAAGGAGGGGCGCCATGCACAAACAGAAACGTTCTGCCGTGGGCTACATCCGGATGAGCACCGATCGGCAGGAGGATAGCCCCGTCCGGCAACGACGCGAGATTGATTTCTGAGGGTGAACCATGGGGGAAGCGAGGCAAAAGCCCTGCTTGGATACGAAATGGCATTTCGTAACTCATTGCTGCGAAAGGTGTTATCAAGTCGGGGCGACTGTCGCCCGTTTGAACCAAAGGACGTGGATTGGGACGAGATTCTCGGGCCATTTCTCGGGGTGCCGGAACCACAAATCATTCGTGCGTTGGAACTTGCGGCCATGACGCACGAGCCGGACGACCTACACGCACCGCCAGCAACCAGTCCGCTTCTTCCCGTCGAAACGGACGGCACCGCGGCGCCGTAAGCCATTCAGGTCCCGCTCCAAGGTGGTCTTCGAGAGCCGAAATCGCTTCTCGTAGCCCGGAAACACTTCATCCATCCGCATCGAGCCCGTCGAGCGAAGTTGGCTCAGGAGCCATTGCTGCCGGTCATCTTGGTTTTTTGACGTCAATCCGGAGATTTCCGGGGTCAGACGGCTGGTTATTAACGTCACTGGCGCCGGTATTGGCGTCATCATTAACGTCATCCCGCCTGCTATTGGGATTCCTAGTAACATCATCGGTGTCACGGACGGTGATCTTGCTGGAGAGACGGTAGCCTATGAGTTTTTACCGGTTCTGCAACGAACCGTCGAACGTGCTTTCAACACGCTTCCGTCGACTCCTCGGCCTGAGGATACGCCAGAGGGACGCGAGCGAATCAGACGGCAGAAGTTGTTCGACCAGTTCCGACAGGAGATCGGTCCACGGCTTGGAACCGCGACACTGGGAAACTTCGCTTGCAATCATCCTGAACAGGTTACCATCGTCCAGACGCAGAAACGATATGCAGCAAACATGCCCGAGCGCACGGCCGCACGGGGCGCACGGCGCACGGGGCGCACGGGGTCAACTCCGGACATCGGACAATCGTCTGCGTAGCATGCTCAATTGGTGCTCAAGCTGGTGGTCTTTTGTTGCCTGGAGTTCCAATCGTTGGGCGACTCGATACGCTCCGCTGCTGTCACTGTAACCATACTCTTTCGCCACGTCGCTCGTTCGCTGGCCGCCGTGGCGGACCTTCAGCCAGATGGCGATGCGACGATCGGTCTGCTGGGCCGCGAGGCGGTTGATCTGCTCGGCGATCGCCGTCGCGTCTGCGCGGCGCGACCAGCGGATCTGCTCCTCGCCTTCCGCCTCGGCCATCATTCCGCATACCCGATTCCACAGCGCATCGGTCCCGAGGACAAGTCCCCCGCGGAGTTTCTTCCAGGGTGAGTCCGCAACTTGCTCAAACATCGCGGCCACTTGGCGACGATACTCGGCCTGAGCCTCCTTTCGCGTGCGCCCGAAATGGCTGAGCCACTCGGTGCAAAGCCATGCGGGCGGCTGCTCGCTACCCAATCCGGCGTAGACGCGATGGCTGCTCCACCGGTAGCGGGAAAGCTCGACGCGTCCCGTTGCCGGCACTGGGCGGCGTTTGTCTTTCGGGCGGACCGGATTGAGATGAATGTACTTGATAAGTTGCCTCGCGTAGGCGTCGGCTTCGACAAGGTGTGCCTTGAAGCGGCCTTGGAAGAGATGGCCGCTCCGTCGATGGCGGCAGTTGAAGCGGATACTGTAGGTGGCCTGGAGCCAGCCCGCGGCGTCGGAAAGGTTGGCGCGGGGCGTTTGGAGCAGCAGGTGATAATGATTGGCCATCAGGCAGTAAGCATGGACGACGATGCCGAACCGCTCGATCGCCTCTTCGAGGGTCTTAAGAAAGCGTAGGCGGTCGGCAGCATCGCGGTAGATTTCCCTTCGCTCATTACCGCGTGCAGTGACGTGGTAGGCGGCGTTTTCGAATTGGACGCGGACGGGCCTGGCCATGCCGAAGGCTTAGCGAGGGTTCAGGCGGGCGTCAAGAGGGTGGCGGAACAACCCCACTTTATGGTCGCAAATAAAAGAAACACCCCATGTTCTGTCGCGAGGTGTCCGATGTCCGGAGTTGACCCCGAGTCCGAGTCGACCCCGAGTCCCGAGTCCCCCGAGTCGTTGACCCCGAGTCGACCCCGAGTCGGTTGACCCCGAGTCGCAGCTCGACCACTCGATCACGCTGTTGTGGCGGATCGCCGCCGAGCCGGATGTCGGTGCCACGCCCGGCCATGTTCGTCGATATAGTGACCGCACCAGGCATCGCCGCCCGTGCCACGACCCGGGCTTCCCGCTCATCGTTCTTGGCGTTGAGGATTTCGCACGTCACCCCCGCCTCGGACAGGGCCGTGGCAAGCTCCTCCGACTCCGATACGCTTGCCGTGCCGACCAGCACAGGTCGCCTGGCTCCGTGCAAAGATGGTCGCGAAGGTAATCGAAGCCGGCCTGCTTCGCTGTCAGGTACGTGATGTCACAGGCGTAGGCGTCTTTCCTCCGCGCAAGGCCGGTCTGTTGCTGAACGGATCCAACCGACAGGCCGAGAAAGCGATAGACGGGGCCCATCCATTCGGCGTCACGTCGTGCCAGGTCCGCCGATTTGGATTTCAACTCCTCCGCCTCGACGTCCTGGAAGTTGTACCCGTCAATTCTCGACAGCAGCCTTCGATAGGGTGCCAGCTCAATCTCGACCACCCCACCTCGGGCACGGCGAAAGAACTCACAGAGCTTCGTGATCAGTCCCATGGGGCGTGGTGTTTCGAGCTTCGGCTTGGCCCGGGAGCGTACAGGGCCATTCCTATGGATCGTGACCGATGCGAACCGTCGGCACAAGCAATTGACACGGATGCCGCAAATCTCGCGTGAGCTCCCCCGATTTCGTGGGCAACTCCGAGTTTGAACAAGTTGCCCTGACTCAGGAACGCGTTCTTTCTCACACGCCGCCACGGCTCTCGCTGTCGCTCGTTACCGCTCGTTACCGCTCGAACACGTACAAATAGATCCCTCCCGGCGGCAGACCCTCGGGCAGGGCGCCGGTGTTTTCGTTGACCGTGAAGACCGGATCGAAGACGCTAGCGGGCAGTTCGTCGCTCTGAATCGTGAGCTTGCCCGATTCGAGGTTGTTGTCGCGCGGGTCGGCGGGGGAGCCGTCCGTTCGGGCGATCCGGTAAAGCGTCAGACGCTTCACCGAGTCGAAGGGGAGCTTCACCGTGACGGGGATCGTGCCGGAACCGAAATCCTCTCCCCCGTGTTCCCCGGCCATCTTGCGATTCAGAAGGAAGAGGGAGCACACCCGGTCGCCGGTCAAGGCATAGGCCCCGAGCAGGGGAATCTCCTGCTCGTTGCGCTCGTAGGTGGGAACGGATTCGACGCGGATCGCTCGCATGGAGTCGCCGCGAGCGTAACGATTGCGCATTTCAAGGGCCAGCCATCCGGCATGGGGTCGGAACCCGCCGGCTTCGGGCAGCGTGTGAGAACTCCACCACTTGCCCGAGGAGAAGCCCAGATAGCACTGGTGTTTGAATCCGCGGTAGCTGGAGTACAACCAGGCATCCAGGGCCGCCAGCCCCATGGCGACGGATTTGCCGTAGAGCTCGTCGATCTCCGGCTTGTCCTTGTTCTGCCAGTAACCGCTGGGGCCGCCCTCGTAGGCGACGAGTTCGTAATCGATCCCGCGCTGCCTGAGGGCGTCTCGTGCAGCGGCGGCGCCATCGATCGTCTTGCCGATCCCCGTGATGCGACTCACGAGCGTTTCCTGGATTCCATAGGGCGAAAACGACGAAGCGGCGGCCTTGTCGCCCGTCTCCCATTTCGGTCCCACATAGTTGGCGTGGCCCACATAGGAGATCGACGGCTTCTGCTTGGCCGCATGCTCGGCATAGGAGGTGGGCGAGTCGAGGTTCGTCTCGTAGTTGCCTCCGAGGGTGAATTTGATCTTCTCTCCCAGCCGGTATTGCTTCCACTCGGGCATCTTCATCACGTGATCGTCGAACATGTAACGGGCGAACAGGCCGTATTCAGTTCCGCCGAAATGCACGTAGCCAGGCCGGCCCCAGCCGTCCCAGCCGTAGCCGCCCGCTCCGTTGTGCCAGGTTTCGTTTCCGTACTCGACGAGAATCTCGCGGAATTCGTCGGTCCACGGAGTTCCGTTCTCGCCGCGATAGACGTAGCGCCGGTAGGCGTACGGCTTGCTTTCGGGGCTGTCCGTCTTGGGATCGTAAGGCACTCCCAGGTATTCGACGATCGCTTTCCAATCGGCTTCGACGTATTCCTCGTTGAAGGTCAGGTGGGGGACGACGCGGGTTTCCGCTGAATCGCCCGTCTTGTATGCCCAGACCATGCCCTGGGCCAGGGTTGCGAGGGGCGCGTTGCCGAATCCCATGTTCCACGACACCTCCCACTTGCTGTTTCCGTAGTCGCCCATGAGGGCTTCCACGGTGCTGGGATGGTAGATGGGACCGTACAGTCTGAGAGCAGGTTTGCGACCGCTCTCGGGAACGGAGGCCATGAACTCGTCAAAGCTGACTTCGTGGGGCGTGAACGGTCGGAAGTCGTGCTTGGCGTCGTTGCGGTAGAGGACGAAGTTGTCGATCCAGACCTTGCCGGGACCGGTGAACTCCAGGCCGTGGGAGATGTGGGACTGATTGTCGGTTGGATACTCGGGGCCGACAAAGTCGTAAGTGAACTTGCGCCATTGGTCCGTGATCTGCCAGGCCTGGGCCTCGGGCTGGCTGGCCGCCTCGTAACCCGGATGGTTGCGGAAGCAGAATCTCACGCGGCCTTCATTTCCCAGCCCCTCCTGCCGGAGCCAAACCTCCACGCGGTAGGAGGCGCCCGGGTGGAGCTGGCTGTACCACTGACCTTCGCCCTTCGGTTCATACTTATAGTAGACGTATTGTTCCAGGGCGATCCTGCCTGGATCTTCGAACTCGGCCAGCAGACAGGTTTCGCCCGGCTCCTTGAACTCGTCGGGCAATTGGCCAGGGTGCGGCACCAGGCGTCCTTCCCACTTGCCGGAGCAGGAAAAGAAGGGCTTCGTGCCTCGATAGTGACGTCGCAGGTCCGGGGGGCTCGTTTCTGGGCCCGTGCCCGTCGTTTTCAGCGTCATGTAGACGTAATCGCCGTAGTGCAGGTCGTGTCCGCCCTTGGCCAGGTAGACGCGGTGCGCGTCGTTGGTCTTGTCCCCGTCGCGATCGTCGTTCGAAATATAACCGCCTTCGGGGAACTTCGCTGACGGCATGGGCACCTGGTCCGTGCCCACGAGCACCACGTGGTCGGCGTCCGAAGGATCGTTCATGTCCGCGCCGTTGCGGAAGGAAAGGGGCTGCCCGTTCTCATCGACGATGCGGTAGATCCGCACCTTCGCGCCGTTGCCCAGGCCGGTCCAGGCAAGATTCCAGTATCCCGGGCCGCCGTGGCTGTCCCACTCGAACCAGTTCTCGCCGCAGCGTTCGACGCGAACGAACTTGCGCCACACGGCCGGCTCGAATCCGCTGTTCCACACGTGGTTGTTGACGGCGAAGTTGGTTCCACCGGCGATGCCCGTCAGGTTCGCCCCGATGGGCTCAATACCCGTCGCGGCAACCTCATCCGTAACGGTAAGAATCGCCGGGGCGGACGGGTCGGCCGCCCGGCATGGACTGCCGAACCAAAGCAGAGCAAAACCCAATGAAAGCAAAAGGAAGAAAAGCAATGGTCGGGCGGGCGTGCCGGATTTCATGGGGGGCTGATTCCAATTCGGTGTGTGATGATTCGAGAGGGGGCGTCTGATGAGACCCTGTTCTACTCGGGTTTGTTCTCCGACGCCTTGGCGTCTATCTCGCGCCCGAATATCCACTCAAACAGGTAGGCGTCCGCGTATCCAAGCCACGCTTCGTGACCGCGGCCGGGATATTCCGAATACCGGACGACCTCAACGCCGTCCTTGGTCAGAATCCACATGTTGCGTTCCGCTTTTTCACCCGGCTTGCTTGGATTCTCGATGGTGTCGCTCACGTGCGTCTCAACAGCGCCGGCATTGACCGGGTGGTTCTTCAGATTCTGATACAGGTCGCGCGACACTTCGACTCTCTTGGGAACGTCTTTCAGGCCAATATGAAGCCAAAGCGTTGTTTTGCCCGTAGCCGATTCTTCCATGACACTTTCCGATTGACCGGCAATACGGTTGACGCCCGCGAAATACTTGCCGTTCCTTGCCATGCCTCGAATGAGCTTGAAAGAGCCTGACCCCCCGGCCGAGAAGCCTGTGTAGAGGATTCTGCCAACGTCAATCCGCAGACCTTTTGCGAGCGCGGCATCGATGCTGTCCGCCAGGCGAGCGCCGTCGGAGTCGTGCGAATACTGAAATTCAAGATAGAAGGCGGGGTACTTCTTGCGAACCTCATCGTTGAAATACCCTTTGCCTTCGCCCCATCGGCCGATCACCACGAGCGGATATTTCCGCTCGGCATTGGCTTCTCTCTTGTAGCCATAGGGTGTCGAAAAGTGACTTCCGTCAACCGTAATCGTGTAGGGCTCGTCCCCCTTCTCAAAGGCCTCCGCGGGACATGGCGTAACATTGCATCGCTGATCGTCGGCAAACGACGGACGGCAAAATACCGCCCCCATGCACGCGGTCAGCACAAGACACAAGGCGGACTGGCCGCGAATCAAGCTTCTCATGGTTCTGCCTCTCCACTTTCTATTTCCGCATCTTCCGCGTGATGCACATTCCCCACTTGGAGGCGTCGATGAACACGTTCTCCAGATCCTGATTCTCGGAGATTGCCTTGAAGTAGTCGTCCATCATGTGTGCCTGGCCCGACGAGTCGTGGGCGATGATCAACCCTCCCTGGCGAACGAGCGGAAGGAGCTTCTCCAGGTAGTCGCAGAAGCCTTCCTTTTCGGCGTCGAGCAACACCAGGTCGATCGGCCCCTTCAGGCTCTTGATGGTCTCGTGGGCGTCGCCTTCAACCAGGGTCAGGAGTTTCTCGACCCCGGCCCGGCGGAAGTTCTCCTTCGCCAATGCGATCCGATCCGGATCGAGCTCGTGGGTCGTCAGCTTGCCTCCCGTGCTGCGGAGAGCGAGGCAGAACCACATGGCCGAGTAACCGTTGGCCGTGCCGAGTTCGACGATATGCTTGGCTTGGAGCGATTCGGCAAGCATCCGCATCATCCGGCCGTCCTCGGGCAGGACGTTGCCCATCCCGCGCGCCTGGTTGTCCTGCATGTCGTCCATGACGGCAATGATCTGCTTCTCCGCCTCGTCACGGGGATGCGGATGACGCGGAAGCCACCGCTGCGAGACCTCTTCCGCCTTTGGAAACGAGGGGCTTTGGCCGCCCGCTTTTTGCGCGACAAGCGGCGAGAAGGTCATTGCAAGTGCCAGGAGCGCCCCGACAGGGACCGCCGTTCTCAGATTCATGTCCATGCGTCGAACTCCTTGATCCTGGAGAGTTTGTTGCTGCCTCAGAGAAAACCGAACCACAGCGCTACTTGAACAGGACCATCATCGGATGCCACGGAGGCAGGACGGTGGCAGGCTGGTCGAGAATCCGCTGGACTTCCTCAGGCACATACTTCTTCTTCACGACGACCGCATAGACGTGCGCATCGAAGCAGGAATCGTAGAGATTCCAGTAGCCGCCGTCGCCGTTGCTCGTGCCCCAACTGTTCTCCACCAGCCACTTGACGGGCTTGTCGCCGTCAAGATCGACCCCCGTGAGGACCATGGCATGGCCCGGGGCGCCCTCCAGGGCAAGCAAGCGTTCCGCTTTGCCGATCTGGAGATCCACGTCGAAAAGCGTCTCGTAGTCGTACACGCCCAAGGCCATGATGCCGTGTTCGCGATCCTGGTCGTTCCCAACGTCGGCCCCGAAATAGACCGGCTCGTCGTCCAGCAGCGACTTGATCGCCGCACGCTTGAGCACGTCGATGTCCACATTCACGTAATGGGGATCTTCTCGATCGTAGAGCGTTCGCGAGTAGCGGACCTGGTAGTGCTTTCCGAGGTCGTTCGACGGGTCGTTGCAGAGAATGAAATAGTCTCGCAAGTTCACGCCCACCCAGTCGCGATAGAAGGTTTGCGGCGTGTACGTCTTGGCTTCGCTCAGGTTCTTGTCCTTGTCGGTATATCGCCACGAGAACTCGCGAGGCGGTTCGCCCATGTTCACCACGAGCATGCGATAGACCTCGGCGAGCATCTTCCCCTTGGCGGATCGCATCTCCTCCACCGATTTGCCGGCAAGCTTCATCTCGCGCAGCTTGATCGCATCGAGCTTCAACTTGCGACCGATGATCCCATTCATCGACCGCGTATTGCTCGAACTGTGCGTCTCGGGCATGATCTCCTTGGGAACCACACCGTATTTCTCGATCAGGTTGACCGTGTGGCTCCACCAGCCGCCGTCGGGAAATGGTTTGCCCAGGAGCAAGCTCAGCTCGCGATCGAGGGGGTCGCGATCGCCAAGTTCGATGGCGTATTCGAGGAAGCAGTTGGCTTTCTCCATCTTGTCCCAGAAGGCCACGTAGGCTTGCGAAAACTCGAAGCCATCGAGCTTGTGTTTCTCGATGACTGCGGGCCGCAGGACGTTCAGGCTTGCGAAAAGCCAGCAGCGCCCACTCGACTTCTGATTCGTGATTCCCTTGGTCTTGATCTTGTGGGAGTAGTGGTTGTCGTTCTGACGCACGATGTCGCGGTTCAACACAAGGTTCCTGATGTCCCCGTTGGTCACGCTGTTGTAGGCCGCGCGGGTCCTCCCGTCCATTTGGAACGAGTCCTGCAATCCCTTGATGTCAGCCGGGGACAGGCCGCCCTCGTCGGCGCCCGCCGCGGACGCGACCAGCACGAGCAACAGAACTGGGAGGAGGGAATGGATGGTCGTCTTCCGATGTCTCATGGTGGTTTGCCTTGTTGCTTGCTTCAAGTTGTGTATTCCGCGGTGAGCTTCTCGCGAACGCGCTCGAGCAGGGTCTTGGTGTCGCGAACTCCCTGGTATTGATCCTACTGCATTGCAGGAACCGGGACGGCGTCACCCCGTTGCTGGGCGAGTTGCTCCTGGGGCGAGTAGGCCCCGTAAAACGGTGCGTTGGCGTCCATCCAGAGGAAGAACTTCTCTCGATCCGCCTGGGGCAGCTCGATTCCGCGGTGCGTTTCGTCGCCGAGGACGGCCGAGAGCGGACTCTCGTCGGCTCCCATTCGCCCGGGAACGGTGACGGTTTGGTTGATGCTCCCATCGCCCCATTCGTACTTCCGGATGAACGACCTCAAACTCTCGTAGGAGCGTGTGAACGTATCCACAGGCTCTCCGGTCAGGGCCAGGTCGCTCTTGCCTTCCCCTGGGGACCCGTCATGGCAGCCGACGCACGAACGGTTCAGCACGGGCTGGATGAGTCGAACGTAACTCATGGGCTCCGTGCCGTCCGGTCCCGGCTGCAAGACGGATGGCGGGCGCCGCAGCGCGATCGCGTCGCGCCGCGGAGGCGCCGTGCCGGACGGCTCGTGGCAGCCCACGCAGCTTCGCCGCTCGCCCGGCTGGACGTAGGTGAGGGTCCGCATGCCCTGGACAGCTCGCCCCGAGCCGTCCACCGCCTGGAAACAGATCGGCTTGCCGGCAGGCACGCGAAAATAGGCCGACCCGTCTTTCTCCACGGGCACGGTTCCCAGAAGCGATCGCGCCGGTTCCGCATTGGCGTAGCCGATCCGCGGACGGTTGACCATGTGGGTTTCCGACTTGGGCAGGAGTTGGAACACCCGCAGGCTTCGGATCGGACGATCCGCCGGCATGGGCAGCGTGCTCCACTTCACGTCGGCCAGGAAGAACTCGCCCTCGTCGTGCAACGTCGGATCGAGCACGCTCGGCAGCGTACGGGGCGGAGCCGGTGCGGCCAGCGGCATGGCATTCATCGACGAGACATCCGGGTCCCGGTAGAGCAACTCCATGTTGCCGAAGCGATCGAAATAGTAGAGCCCGGTCTTCGAGTCCGTGAGCACCCCCGACCCCATTCCCGAAAGCGGCTCGAAACTGAACGCCACGAGATAGAAATCTTCCGAGAGCGGGTAAGGGCTGTGGTAGAAGCTGCCAGGCCATTGGTCCGGCGCCTCCGGAAACACCACTTCCGGCGTGAGCACTTCAAGACAGTCGAAATCGTCTTCCCCCGACTGTTCGTTCAAGTGAACCCTGGCCGGGTCCAGCAACACGAGCGAGCCTCCCACATCGGCGTGGTGGGCGCCGGCCACGAAGACAATTCGGTTCGACCCCGGAATGGCCCGGGGCTGATAACACGCGCTGACCCGCTTCGTGTAGTTACCGAACAGGGCCACCGGGTTGCTGCCGTCGGGATTGCAGGCCCACACGCCGTGGAAATGGGCGGCCGAACGGTCCACGTAATCCCAGCGGCAGTAGGCGATCCGCCCGTCGTTCAACGGCGCCGGTTGCCATTCGTTCGTCTCATGATAGGAAAGCGTGCGCTGATTCGAACCGTCCGGGTTCATGGAATGCAGCGTCGTGGTTGGCACGGGCTCATAGGGATTGTCGCAGCGGCAGAATCCGCCTCGGCGGCTCGACATGAACAGCACCGTGCCGTCCGGCATGGGGCACGGGCTGAAATTGTCCTCGCATCCGTGAGTCAACTGGCGCAGGTTACTCCCATCGACATCGACCACATAAATCTGAAAACAGCCCCGGTTCGGCGTGTAGTAGTTCAATTCCTCCGGCACGTCTTTTGCCGCCGGCATCCCCTTATGGCTGCCCGTAGACGGATAGTCGCGCGGAACATCGGCCCGTGGAATAAACGCGAAGTAAACCGTGCGACCGTCGCACGACACGGCCGTGGTCGCGTAGTTGCCCTTCGGGAGCCGGCCCGCGATCAAGTCGCGCGTCCTGTCGGAAAGCCCCGGCTCTTCCAGCACGAACACACCGCCGCCGTAAAGCCCGTCGTAGTTGAAGTAGTATCCGATGTACTCGTGGAGCATCTGGCAGATGAAGCGGCGCCGCTTGACGAAGGCGATGGGCCGTCCCGCCATGAGCGGATTCTTGGCCATGAGGCTGCGGGTGATGTCCCGAATGCGGAAGTACAGTTCCCGCCGAGCTTCCGGCGACAAGGTCTCAACGGAGCCGAGTTGCCCCTGGCAGCCCTCCAATGCCTGACGCAACTCCTCGAGGTCGGGCGAATCGAATTGCTCGCCCATCGCGACAAGCAGACGCCCGGCCGAAGCGGCCGCATCGGCGACGGCTTGCGGATCCTCGATCGTCCGTCCCCGACGCTCCTCCTGCCGGATCCAATCCGCCCGGATCGTCGCTTGAAAGTCCTCTTCGCCAGCCATCGCACCGCACATGGGTACGCAGGCAACGAGCAGAAGAATGCAACCAACTCCTTTTGTCGTCCTCAAGGTCTTCAACCCTTTTGACGGTCCTCAAATCAATCTTGACACATCCGGCGGTCGCCTCGGCTACTTGTCGATCAGGTCGTAGACCCGCACGTAGTCGGTCTTGAAATCGTCAGGCAGTTTCGCCTTCTTGATGTCGCCCGCCCAGTCGCCGATCTCGTCGCTCAACTTCAGGTAGACCGGCACCTGGCAAACGCCGCCCGCCTTGGTCCGCCACGTTTCCTTGCCGTCCACGTAGAACACGTATTCTTCCGGCGTCCACCAGAGGGCGAAATCGTGATAGCCTTCCATGATGCCGGGCACGGCGAACTTGTGGGCCTTCGACTTGTGCTCCTTGCCGTAACCGTCCCAGTGCAGGGCGTGGTTCATCTGGTCGTCGAGGGATGGCTTCTCCATGATGTCGATTTCTGTCCCGTCGCGTCCCTCGTTGCCGATCTTGCCGACACTGGGCGTGAACATCCAGAAGGCGCTCCAGTGGCCTTCTTCCTTCTGGAACTTGATCCGGGCCACGTAGTAGCCGAAGGCATGCTCAAACTTGCCCCGGGTGCGGACACAGGCGTCCAGGAACTTGTCGCCGTCCTTCAGCGCACTGATCACCAGGTTGCCCTTCCCGTCCAGCGAAACCGCCTTCCGGCTCCAGAAGCCGTCGCGCCGGCGATTCTCGGGAACCTCCCATTTCGTTTCGTCAAGTTCCGTGCCGTTGAATTCATCGTGCCAGACCAGTTTCCAGGTCTTGCCCTGCGGCGGCGTGGGAAGGGTATCTTCACGCTCGGCGGCACGAGCAGACGTCACCGCGAACGAACACACGATCAAGGCTACCGCGAAAGTCCAGAAATTGCGCATTTCAATAATCCTCTCCGTTCAGGCTGCGGACAACGCTCAGAAGCCACGCTTCCAACGTGTCCTTCATCTTCTCAACCCGCTCCGGTTGCTCATCGGCCAAGTCCTTTGTTTCGGCGCGGTCGTCGACCAGGTTGTAGAGTTCCCACTTCACTTGGCCGTTTTTGCCTTCGATCCGGTGCAGTTTCCAGCCGCCGACGATCCATGCCGAGTGGCCGGGAAACGAGTCCTCCGGATACTTCTGCTTGATCTCGCCGGCCTCGAGGCGAAGCCGCTCGGGATTGTCTGGCTCCTTGCCCGCCTGCTGGGCCGCGAGCAGATCGGCCATCCACTTGGCGCTCGGCGTGCTGATTCCGCGGGTGGGATGGTCCCAGAATCCAAGTCCGCGCGGCCGCAATTCCTTGTCGCCCTCGATGAGCGGCTTCAGGCTGATGCCGTCCAGCGGCGTCTGGCCTTCCATCTTCACTCCCACGATGTCGAGCAGGGTGGGGTAGATGTCGGAAGAGAAGCAACGGGTGTCGGTTACCCGGGGCTGCTTGACGACGAGCGGCCATTCCAGAATCGCCGGGACCAGCAACCCGCCCTCGTAGATGCTCCCCTTGTGCCCCCGGAATCCGCCGGTCGACCCGACCTTCGGCAGGGCCCCGTTGTCGCTTGTGTACCACAGGATCGTGTTGTCACGGATCCCCAGGTCCTTGATCTCCGCCCGCAGCTTCCCGAAGGCCCGGTCCATTCCGGTGATCTCGCCCAGGAAATTCTGCATCTGCTTGGGCATGTCCTTGTAGGGCTCGCGGTCCTGGTCAATCGCCCTGTGAGGGCTGTGGGGAGAGCCGAACCAGACGACTGCCAGGAACGGTTTCTTGGCGGCCGTGGCCTCGCGAATGAAGTCGATCGCGGCATCGACGGCCAGCATGGAACTCTCGCCCTCGGTCTGGACCGCCACGCCCTGGCGACTCAGGATGGCGTCGTTGTCGTAGAAATTCTCGGCCGAGAGCCAGTGGTCGAAACCGCTTGCCCCGGGATTGACCGGACTGCCCTTGCGGACGCTGCCCAGGTGCCATTTGCCAAAATGGCCTGTCGTGTAGCCGGCCGTCTTGAGGGCCTCGGCAACGGTGATCTCCTGGGGACGCAGCGGGAAGCCCCACTTGAAGCAGCCAAACCGGTTCGGATGCCGCCCGGTCATCACGCTGCCGCGCGTGGGCGAGCAGACCGGGGCGGCTGCATAGTAGCGATCGAATCGCAGAGTCTCGGCCGCCATTCGGTCGAAGTTCGGCGTTTTCACCCTTTCGTGCCCGGTGTACGCCATATCGCCCCAGCCCTGGTCGTCCGCCATGACGAGGACGATATTCGGCTTCTCCGCCACATCCGGCGCGGCGGCCACACACATTCCGATCAGGGCAAGACACGAGAACATCGGGGCACCTCCAGGGGGAATCGATTCTCACCGTAGCCGAAGCTGCCGGTCGTTGGGACGCGGGCGGGACCGTTCCGTGAAACGGCGCAGCAAGGCCGCAAGAATAGAGTACCAGATGGAAGGCGCCCGATCGAGTGTGTGAAAGGGCTCTCGGGACCCAACCTCCCAAATTCCTTGCCACCCGCAGGAGGTATTTGGATTAGGCACGGGGACAGGCTGGCCGCAAAAGGGGATGTCACTGATTTCCACAAGATGGCCCCCTTTCCCGGGTTTTTCCGCGGTTGGCAGACGCGGTCTCGCAGGACGTCTACCGGACGGTGAATCGCGTGACCAACTTGCGGAGACTGCCCGCCTGAACGCCGAGTTGCTCGCTGGAAGACGCCAGCTCTTCACTTCCCGCCGCGGTCCCTTCCGTGATTTGCGTGATGCCCCGAATCGCGTCCACTACTTCCGTTGCATTGGTCGACTGCTGGGCCGTGACGTTTGAGATTTCGGAGATCTTCGTCACGGTTTCCTCGACGCCCGTCACAATCGCCTGAAGTGCGTCGCCGACATCGTGGCTCAACTGGGTCCCTTCCTGTACGCGAAAAGTCGACTCCTTGATCAACGTGGTGATTTCTCCGGCCGCTTCGTTTGAACGTTCGGCCAATTTGCGGACCTCGTCAGCCACAACGGCAAAGCCCATTCCGTGCTCCCCGGCCCTGGCGGCTTCAATCGCCGCATTCAACGCCAGGAGGTTCGTTTGACCGGCAATTTCGGAAATCACCTGAATGATGTCGGCGATCTGATCGGAACTGGTTTTGATCAAGTCCATTGCCTTGATCGACTGATCGACCGCGTGGGTCCCCTGTTCCGCCAGTTCGTTCGTGTTTCTCGCCGCGGCGTTGGCTTCAACGGCGTTGTCGCTGACTTGACGGACGGAAGCCAAAAGCTGCTCCGCCGAGGCGCTGACAGCCTCAACACTGGTCGACTGGTCCTCGGCGCCGGCGGCAAGCGTTTGCGAACTTTCGGCGATCACGCGCGCCCCTTCGTTGAACTGCTCGGCGCTTTCCGCCACCTGCCTGATGATGACGGAAAGATCCTTAAGCATGGTGCGGATCCCGCAGGCCAATTCATCGATCGCCTCCTGGCCTTCAACGACGACTTCTCGAGTCAGGTCGCCTTGGGCGGCGGCGTTCACGGCCCCGAGCAACTGCTCGATCCGTCCCGCAAGCCATTCGGATTCCCGGGCTTGGCGATCCGACAACTCGCGCACGAGCGCTTCTTCCTCGCGGACTTTTTTCTCCTTGTAGAGGGCACAATGCTCCACGCGGCTTAGCCCGTTGTAAAGGGCGATCGCCATCCCCCGGCAGGAACCGTATCCACAGGCTCCGCAATTGAGTTCGTCTCTCTCGTCCTCCTTCTTCAGACTCCCGCGATAGATCTCGTCGACTACCGAATCCGTGGGATGTCGAAGAGCAAGATTCGAGGAACGGTCGACGTAGCTGCGATCGTACAAGGCCGGCTTCCAATGGCGATCAATATACGCGTGAAGGGCATCGCGAACGGTTGTTTCGTTATCGCGTTGTTTGTCGCTCGACCTCCGACGTTTCCATCGGTTTAGGAGCCCCAGCTTGGGAGACTCTGCCTCCCAAGCCTCCGCCTCAGTCCGAATTCTGTTTTCCTTCTCGTACCGGTCTCGAGCGGCTCGGCTCCGCTCCTCGACCAGCCACTCGATTTCATCCTGGGCGGAGTGTTGACAAGTTGTTCCCGGCCCGCCGTTGCATCCCAACTCGCAGTTGAGGCAATCGACGATCAACGGCGCCCGGCCCTCTGCGATCATCTTCGGCAATTCATCCAGATATCGGTAGATCGTGTGGCAGCCTTCAATCTTGCGGACCTTCTCCTCGATCCCCGGCACTTCGCGCATGGCGGTTCGCATCAAGCCCCCCGGCGTGGAAAACAGCACGGCACGTTCCGCGGGAGGATTGTCATATTCCATTTCGGGGTAGTCATCCAGCTCAATTCGCTGCTCTTCGAAGTGCTTGGAAAGCGATGCGAACGTCACGTTGTAGTCTCCGTGTCCCGTTTCGTCGAACTCGCGTCGCTTGGCAATGCAGGGTGACAATACGACCACCCGGTGGGCCCGATATTGCGGATAGAACTCTCGAATCATCTTGATGGTGTGCAGCATCGGACTGTCGGCAGGAGCCAAGTACGGGAGCAGTTCCGGGCGGTACAACTCGATGTAGGTGACGATCGCCGGGCACGGTTGGGCGATCACCGTCTTGGGATGGTTTTTCTGCACATGTTCGAGATACGATTTGACCGTCAACTCTGCTCCAAAACTGACGTCAAAACACGCGGCTACTCCCATCTTCTTAAGCCAGCCATTGATCTGCAGATAGCGATCCGGAAAGCTCACGGCCACCGCAGGGGCCGCGATCGCCACCATTGACGTCTCCTGTCGAAGGTCGCTGAGAAAGCGTTCGGTGTCGTCGCAAGCGATTCGTGCCCCATGGGTGCATGCGGCGATACAGGCACCACATCCAATGCACATGTCGGCGTTCACCTGGACATAGCTCCCGCTGCCGTCATTGCAGAATTTGACCGGACAGGCCGCAATACATGCATGACAGTTGACGCATTTCTCTTCGATTACCTCGACCACCGGGAACAACGATTTGCTTGTCACGTGAGTCTCCCTTGTCCAAAAACACAACCCGGACTCGCCAAGAAAAAGAAAAAGGCGCCATCGCAGCAGCGAATGTCGTCTTCGCGACGAATGCTGTTGCGATGGCGCCTTCAACGAACGAGTCGTTTCACTCGTCCGACCAGACGCCCTGCGGCTGATCCGCGGGGCCCGCTATTTTTTTGATGCCGCCGGGCATCGATTCCGCTTCAATTCCCTACGATGAAGCCATGACTCAGAGTCGATCGTTCTGACATCGGCATTGCCGCGGTCTGGAACGCTCGCCTGAAAACAATCCTCCGTTGTCCCAGTCAACACTAGCACGTTCTTTCGCCGAGTCAAATCGCGTTGAATCGCGATTTCCCTTCCAATCGCCCGTCCTTCGGCTGTTTCCGACGTCGGCGAACGGCGAACAGTCCGCACATGGATCCCATGGCCCACACGAGCATCGATCCCGGCTCGGGAACGTCCGACGCGGGAAGGGTGTCGGCGGTGAAGCAGATCGCATAGTCGGTGTTGCCCGCGCTCACAAGCACATTGTCGATCGCCTTCACATTGTAGCCGTAGGAACGCTCGGCGGCGGCGCCGACGTAGCTGTTGTCGTAGTCGCCGTACATGCTGCCGACCGTGTCGCCCCAAATCAGGGCGATGCCGTATTCGTTCTCCGGGGTGATGTCGCCGGCTTCGCTGATGTCCGACCATAGATTCTCGCCCCACGCGCCCCAGTCTCCGGTCGGAGCGAACTGCTCGGTGTAGAACCCGGCGACCGTCCAATCCGAAATGTCGCTCCACTGGACGTCGGTGCTGTTCAATTTGCCGTTGAGCAAGACACTCGTGTCGGTGCACTCATTGATCTTGCCGTAGACCGAGTCGTCGGCAAAGGCCGAGCAGTCCAGCGTGAGTTGCGCCCAACCGTCCCGATCCGTCAACGTCTCGGTGGTGAACCCTGTTCCACCGCTGGTGGCGGACCAGATGGCGTAGGTGCCCGCCCCGTCCGTGATGCAAATGTTGATGGACGGATAGTTCATGTACGAGTATCCGTCGGAGTTGGTGAGATCAGAAGTCGCGTAGTCGAATTGAAGCGTGAGCGACCCGATGGTCTCTCCGAATGCCGCATCGGTCGCCGCGAACGTCTTCATCCCGTCGCGATTCGCGGTAACCCCGTTGCGCGTGTAGGTCACGAGGCTGCCATCCTCGTAGTACCAGTTGTACTCCGTATCGGGCTGCAGGTTGTAATCCACCTGCGTGCCGTCGGCGCTGATCACAAACTCGTTGCTGCCGTTCACGGTGGCCACGTAGCCGGTCGCGTCGACCGCGGCGGAGGCCGTCTTCGGAATCATGAAAGCTCCAACACATGCTGCGAGCGCAATCGCTCCACGGATGAATACGAACCGTCCTTTTGCACAGATTGTCATTCCGCTTTTCCTTCTGATGTTGAATCTACGGTGTTGGGTAGGCGGAACACTCCGGCATCCGCGACGCCACGCCGAAAAGCATTGGTGTAATCCGCCAACTCGAAAGACTTGTTCCTTTGTGGGGGGAGCCGCCCGATGCAAGACGCTCCTTAATCCATTTCCCACGTCCCCTTGCCCATCTAGACAGCCACGATACTCCCTAAAATACATGGCGACACTAATAATTCCACCCCGCCGCGTAGGGGGTCGAATTTCAGGCAGGGCACGCCTCCCCCTTAGGAAGGTCGCTCGCCTGCCTCGCCAATCCGCCAAGAAACGACAACACCCGGGCTTCGGTCATGGATTCCGAAGTCCGGGTGAATGTCGGATCAGGGGCTCGATCGTCGTACCGTGGTCCGCCTTAGGGTCTCGGCGGGCGGCGCCACGGCGGTAGCTTGTCCATACGCATTTGGAATCACTCGACTAACTTGGGGGATCGTCGTAGCGGGGCAGGAACAACTCTCGCAAATGGCCGCTTCTTGCTCCGAGATCGCTCGCGGAGCGAACAACGACATTTGTTGTGGCGCCGCCCCTTAGGGCAGGTTCTCGTTGGAGGCCGTCGGCAAACCGGGTCTTACCGATCCGGTTGGAGGGCCGGCCCCCAACGCGACCTGCCGTTGCCGTTCGCTTAGAAACGGGGCACGATTGGCAGAACGGCCTGCTTGGGGGCGTGCGGAAGGGGAGCGGGCTTGGGCGCCGGCGAGGCCGCCGGGGCCGACTGCTCGGGGGCCGCCGCTTCGGCTTCCGCTTCACAGCAGTCGCAAAGGTACTTCGTGACGCACTTGTAGACGGGCTTCTTCACCTTGATGGTGCGAAGCATCAGCTTCTTCTTGACGCGAGGGACGCCGCAGGTGACGGCCGGCTCGCACTTGCTGCCGCAGCCGACTTCGCAACCCACGCCACAGCCGGTGTCACAGCAGGGATCGCACGACTTGCCGCACTTGTTCAGGCAGCTTCCCAGCACCGGGATCGGAAGGCAGTAGTCTTCGCATTTGACGTCCCAGCACTTGATTTCCACTTCCTCGTAGTCGCAAATGATCTGGCAGCGGACCTGCCGGCACGCTTTGTGGCATCCGCAACCTGCGCAACAACTCGGCGCTCCGCAGCACGGGTCGCCGCCACCGGCGTTGCAAGGACCGCCCGCAAAGGCGGGCGCCGCCAGAGCCAGGCTCGCAGCGGTCAGAAGAGAGGCGAGTATTCTCATTGAGTTTCTCCTAGATCTCTCAAACGTCTATTCGACGCTCTTGGTCGATTGGTTTCGGTAAAAGCCGTCGCCGGGGGGCCAACGCCGGCCCCCCGGCGACTTCCCCAGTCAGTTGTACGATCAGAAGTCGACCTGCATCCGCATGCCGAGGATGTCGGCCTGGGCGACGCCGATGTCGTTTCGGTTGACCCAGGGATGGATGTACTCGAACATGACGCGGGTATAGGGGTTCCAGTGCCAGTTGAGGCCGACCGTCAGGTCGTTCATCTGCCCGGCGGAATCCACGCCCGCGAAGGCCGGATCGGTGTAGTCCACGTAGGACCAGCGTGTGGCCAATTCCCAGGCGCCCCAGCCGGCGGCGGGACCGTCGCAGGTGGGAACGATCCAGAAGTTGGTGTGGGGCTTCACGCGGCCGAACGCCTTGGCGTCGTTTTCGTAGTTGCGAGCTTCGCCGGTGAGGAACCAACTGCCGTAGATGTAGGCCCCGTACACATCGGCGTCGGCTCCGCCGTTGATGCCGTTGATGTTCGTATAGTACAGTTCGCTTTGCACCGACAGGGGGCCGTAAATGCCGGCCAGTTCCAAGCTGTAGACGCTGAAGCCGCTCGCGTCGTAGGCGCCTGTGTCCAGCCAACGGTTGTTTTGGTGGACTTCGGGGCGATTGCGAAAACGAACGCTGTCGTCCGCGTCATCGGCGTACTGGACGCTGGCGCCGAGATGGACCACGCCGCGGCCGTTGGCCGTGTAGACCGGGGTCCAAACGCCGCGGGCCCCAAGACGCACGCCCTGGGCGTCATCCACGCGGCACATGTCCTCGGCGTCGACGTCGTCGAAGAAGGCCCCGTAGTGAACGTGGAAGGTGTCGTTGGCCGAGTTTTTGTAGGCGGCCACGCCGACCTTGCGAGCCATGGTGAACACGTCGGTGAGGGAACGTTCCATGAACGTGATGTACTTGGCGCTGGTCAACTGCTCCAGGCCGGACGGACCCTTGAAATGACCGAAACGAACATAGCCCAACGCCGGAATGTCGTGAATGCCGACGTAGAGGTCCTTGGCGGCGGCGTTGCCCTTTTCCCAGTCGAGCTGGAACTTGTAGTCGTAAACGCCGTATCCCTTGCCGCTGAGGAAGATTCGCAGACGGCGGAACTCAAAGTAGTTCTCCGACATGTTGCCCGGATCGACCGCTTCGAGAGCCGGATCCACATTCGGGTAGAGCACCGTGTCGCCCATGATGCGCCCGCCGACTTTGCCGCTCCATTTCTGGCCGGACACGTCGGTCCACTTGATTTCCTCGTCCTTTTCCGCCAACGCGGCTTCGAGGGCGGCAATCCGGGCCTCGAAGTTCATGGTCGACATGTTGGCGGAAACCAGTTGTCCTGTCGCCGCCGGGCCGGGGTAGCCCGGGTCGGAGATCAGGTACGATTGCTGTAAGTCGCCCGCCATTGCCGGAATCGCGGCAGAGAGCAGGACGGCGAGGCCGCAACCCAGCCATGTGTAAAACTCTCCTTGCATAAATTCACCTCCTGGCCAATGCAAGCGCGAAGAACTTGTACCCCGTTCAGCGCCGCCCCACCATTCCCGCTTGAACAAGGAGAGCGGCACGCAGGTTTCTCTTCCTGGTACTCAGAGATCGATCCAGACCGACGAATTTGTATGTTAGACTTGGGCTAACCAGGGAAAGTCGCCCGCGGGCGGATCGCAGCATCCGCACATCCGGTCAAGTCGATGATCGAGCGGACGGACCGTTCGGGAAGTCGTGTTTGCGAAAAGAACGCCTCAGGTGCGGCGCATGCCGCCTGGGCGGTCAGGACCCGTCAGGGAATCTGGAGAAGGCGGGACGCCCCTCACGGACACAGGGACAGGAAGTGCTCAAGTCCCCAGGCCGTGAACATGTCGGCCACATGACCTTTGCGCTCCATGGCCTGTTTGGCCTGGGGCACAAGCGGGGCGGCGCTGGCGCCCAGGTACTTGACGCTCACAGCCGCATAGAGACGGGTCCAGGGGTCGTCGGCGAGCAGCGTCTCGCCGAGAACCGGCAGACTTTCGTTCAATTCGCCAAGGTGCCCGAGGGCCTCCGACGCCGTGATGCGGACGAAGGGCGACGGATCCTTCAGCGCCTGCCGAAGCTGCGGACGGTAGCGATTCGCGTCCTTGCTCATCGCGAGAAGCCCCACGGCGCCCCAGTAACGCACAGCCGAATCCTCCGATTCCAGGGCGGCCGCAAGGCCGGGCCCCGCCCCGGGACGGCCCACCAATTCTGCCGTTTCGAGAACGAGAGCGACCGGGTAACGGGCATCCTGCTTCGCCATCTCGCAGGGAGTCTGGCCGGGGAGACAGCGGGAATAGATCTCGCCTTCCGGCAGGAAACCCGTATCGCGCCGCTCCAGCATCCAACTTCGCAGACGCGCGCGCAGCTCGGTAAGAACCTCCGCATGAGCCGAGTCGGCCGCCAGGTTGTGCAGCTCAAGGGGGTCAGTTCGAAGGTCGTAGAGTTCCTCCACAGGTTTGGTTGGGTTCGTCAGGATCGCGTTGGTTCCCTTGAGCTTGCCCTCACCGGCCAGGCGGCGGATTTCCTGCCGTGTGGGCCCCCGTTCCGAGAAGTCGCCGATCTGCATCACCGGGCGGTGCGGCATGTAGTTCCGGATGTACTTGTACCGATCGGTACGAATGGCACGACTGACTTCGATCACCTCGTCGACGCGATCCCGAACGGCGAACACGCACCGGCGAGCCTCCGCCGTGCGGTGTCCCAGAAACGCGCCGCCCTGCATGTTGCCCGGGATCTTCACGTCGGCCAGGCTCAGCACCGTGGGCGCAAAATCCACGAAACTGACGAATCGGTCCACCGTCTGGCCCGGCGCCGTGGGGGCAAGATGGGCGAACTTTTCCGGAAACCGCACCACCAGCGGAACGTGGAGCCCCGAGTCGTAAAGCCACCGCTTGTGGCGAGGCATGCCCGTGCCGTGGTCCGAATAGAAAAAGACGATCGTATCGTCGGCCAGGCCGTCTTCCTCCAACTGTTTCAGAAAGTCTCCCACCCAGAGGTCCATGACCGTGACTAGGTCATAGAGATTCGCCATGTCACGGCGGACTTCCGGCGTGTCGGGATAGTACGGCGGGACCGGGACCTTCGACGGATCGTGACGCAATGCGTCTGGCAAAGTCTTGGTTTGCGCCGCGATCTCTTGGCCTCGCATACGAACGCGACTCTGGTGCGTGCTCATGCAATTGAAAACGCTGAAGAAGGGCTTCCCCTTCGGGCGTTTCCGCCAATGGGCCGTCTTGCTCGACTCGTCCCAGGCAGTCGGCGGCGTCTTGAACTGATAGTCTTCCTTAACGTTGTTGGTGCAGTAGTAGCCGGCCTTGCGCAGAATCTCGCTGTAACAGCGAACGGACTCGGGAATGGGAACGACGCTCCGCAGGCTCTGCGTCCCCAGCGTGACCGGATAAATCCCCGTGATCAGGCAGGAGCGTGCCGGACTGCACACGCTGGCCATGGCAAAGGCATTCGTGTAGCGAATCCCCTCCCGGGCCAGCCGGTCGATGTTGGGCGTGGTGGCAAATTCATCGCCGTAGCAGCCGATCCGCGGACTCAGATCCTCGCAGGTGAGCCAGAGGATGTTGGGACGGTCAGCGCCCTTGCCGGCGCCCGACGCGAGCGACGGTCCGAAGACTGAGACTCCAACCAGGATCGCCCATGAGAGAATCGTCGCGGCAGAAACTCGCATTGTCCCACTCCTCTCGTTCTGATGTTCAGCCCGGCTGCTCCCGTTCATTTCCGAACAACCGCGGCAGCGTCGTGAACCGACCGATCTGCAGCCGGGCTTTTCGAGTCGGTCGCAGTTGAAGGCAAGAGCCGGGCTACTTCCCCAACCTCAGCGATCAGACTACCGGATGAGAGGTGGTCCATTCAAGAGCCCGGCTATCCAGGTTCAGTAGTTCAGCCCGGCTGCTACCGTTGATTTTCAAGGAGGCGTCGCAGTGACGTGAACCGGCTGATCTGCAGCCGGGCTTTTCTGGTCGGTGATAATTGAGGACAAGAGCCGGGCTACTTCCCCAACCTCAGCGATCAGACTACCGGATGAGAGGTGGTCAATTCAAGAGCCCGGCTATCCCGGCTCACTTGATTGTCTCCAAACGGGGCTCGGCCCAGTGAGCCCAATCAAAGTAGTACGACCCGACCGAGTCGGTCGTCAACGTCAGGACCACGGGCTTTCCTCGCCAGGGCGAAAGATCCGCCTTCACTTCGTGCCACTGGCCCGGCACGACCGTCTCGTCGACCAGCGTCCGTCCGTTGGCCTCCATGATAAACCGAACCCCGGTCGACTTGGAACCGTCTCGCAGCCCCACCGCCGCCCGGAACTCTGCCGGTTCCTCAGGCAATTCCACGGGGATCAGAATGACCGTTCGTCCGCCGTCAGGCGGATGAGCGAAGAGACCCCGACGGGTCTCGCCTCCCGCGGCAGCGCTGCCGGGATGAACGCCCGCCGTGGCGGGGGAAGCCCACGGCTGGCCCGTCTCATCCAGGAAGCAGACGTGCCGTTCACTAGACACAAGATCGCAAGGCAGCGAGATTCCAGGTATTTTCTGACGCAGGAAGAAGACCGTTCCCGGGAAAGAGGTTTCCACGGAGCAAGTGGCCCCGTGGCTTGTGAGGGCAGGTGAACCGTTCTCATCCAACGCCATCGACCACGTGTCCGGGCCGCCAACCGACAACCGCCCGCCAAGGCGTTGGTCCTGCTCGATTCGAGGCCCAATCCAGAGGGCCCAGTCAAAACTCGGAGAACGCTTCGGCCCAGGATCGATCACCAATTCCAGGTCCACTCGCCGCCCGGCCAGTTCGGTCAGGTCGAGTGTGAGGGGCACTGGGGTGCTGGTCGCCTGGTGGATCTCGGCGTGTTTCTCGGTCGCGCCGTCGCGAACACAAACACGAAACGTCACCCCATCGCTATTCGGTTGCCCCACCGCGCCCTCGCGAAGAGCCACGTCGGCCAGAAAAGTCAAGCGTGTGGCCTTGGGCAGATCGAGCCTGTAACGCACAAAAGCTTGGCCTGTGCCATGCTCGTCTTCTTTGCCCGTAGTCGGATTCGTCTGCTTGGCTTTCCACGGGGGATGGGCAAACAGCCGATCGCTCGCTTCTCGTTGAAAGACCGCCCCGTCGTCGCCGGAAAAGGGGGCGTCGATCTCGTAACCCGATCCATGGTAAGGCCGCGAACCGCCTTTCGCCGTATCCAGCAGTTCGACCAGGTCGGCAACGACCGTGAGCGAGCTTTCCGTCCGGACGAGTGCCAGGTTATCGAGCGGCACGATCGAGCGGGCGATCATCCCGTCAGGCAGCGAACTGACGTGGAACGCGTCGTCCGGCCGTTCGTCAGCGAAAACGGGATACCATCGCTCCGGATCGAGACCGACAAGACGATCTTGGTCGTAAGCTCGCCAACTGGAGATCATGCCGTCCGTTTCGAGCGTGTTGACACCGGAGACCGTCTGCGAGATCACCTTCCCTTCACAGCTCATGCGGCCGTCCGCCGTGCGATCCACGGGACGCCCGTCCGCCGTGCGGAAGGGGAAGGCCACATCGGCTGGCCATGGGCGATCGAGATCGACCTCCAGCCGATTCTCTTGCCAGAAGGAGGCTTCGTCGAAGAACTGGCGTGCGAAGCCCTTGGGCTCGGCCAGATTCACGCCGTGCGGCTTGAACGTCGGAATGACCCCCCAGTGTTCGTAGGCCTCGTTCCAAGCGGCGTAGAGTTGGCCCCGCGACGGCGGCGAACACCCAAGATACCCGTTGATGATCGTGTAAGGCCGGAACAGGTAGGAGCTGATCGGATGCGCCATGGCCAGACGACTGCGATCCCACGTGCCCTCCGAGTGGTTCACCCCGAAGGCATGACGCTGCGCAAACGCCTCGTAGCGATAGGTCACCTCGTTCAGCCCCTCGCCGCTGAGGGCGACCTCGGGTAGCGCCTCGCGAAGTTGGCGGTGCAAGGCAACATTGCCTTCGAGCATCGTCAGGCCATCAATCCGGCCGTTGTGGTCGTTGTCGATGCAGAGAGTCTGATCGAGATGAAGCGCGTCCACGCGATAGTCGTTGCAGAGCTGGACCATCCGCTCGGTGAACAGGTCACGCCAGGCCTTCAGAGCGGGATTGATGTAGGCGAAGCGGATCTCCGGTTCCACCCGAGTCCACAGCCACCACCCGCGCTCGTGCGTGCCAAAACAATCGCGAAGCTGATACGGTTCAAACTGCGCGTACAGAGAATTCTTCGGATCGACTCCAAAATAGTTCACGTGGAGCATCACGCGGAATCCCAGGGCGTGGGCACGGTCGATGAAGGGCTTGAGCGGAGGCAGCGGCTTGTCGTACGTCGGGTAGTCCCGATCGTAGCCGGCCGCTCGCCAGCTCGGCACGTAGAGGATCGTCTGCTGCGGGTCGAGACGAGCCCCGAGCGAGTCCAACTGCTTCTGATCCATGCCCATGATGACCATCGTGCGCATGTCACGCACCCAATCGGGTTTCTGCTCGCCAATGGGGACGGGCCGGAAATGCGCGTCGGCCCAATCGCGATAGCGCCGGGCGGGCACGCGCCAGTCGCCTTCGTAGGTGTTCAGCCGCCACGGAACCGACCGGCACTCGGTCAAGTCGTCGAAAGGAGCGTCGTTCTCCGTGCGGAACGTCAGCCGCCATCCCTCCCGGCCGCGTTGGACCGTGAGTCGCTTGTAGCGACCGGCCGGGTCGTCCGCCCAGACGTAGAACCCGTAGCCGGGGCCTTCAATCACGACGAGTTGCGCCTCCCACGTCTTGGGGTAGGCGAAGTCCATACGTCGAGCCACCGACGTACGCGTTAGACACAATCCCGAATAGCCCGGCACGATGATCGAGTAATCCAGAGGGATTTGCCCGATCGACCACTCGACGCCCCAGACGCCGGACGCCGCATTGGAAACGGACTGCGTGAGAACCAGGTCGCCTGACGCCTCATCGACACAGACGCTTGTCGTTGCCTCGGCGTCCTCCAGTCCGGCAAACCTGCGATGCGTAAGCGTGGCCGGCTTGCCAGGAGCGGCCTGATCCGGGCCGCTTGTGTCGGAAGAGACGCACGCGGTTTTCCCCCGATGCACGACGACCCCCACCGGATTCCCGCCCGGGCGGACGAGCGTGTGCCCACCCGTCGTTTCGAGCGAATCGAGTCCACCGCCCGTCAGGTGCGCCCGATAGCTCGGGCCGGAAACTCCAAGCCCGCTTTCCACTGCGGGGACAGGGGCGGCGGCAAGGCAGACTACCAGGATTGCTCCGAGCTGGGTCATGGGTATTTCCGGCGGATACGGGGTGATTTTGCGCGTTCGTGTGCGGGGATGCGCAGGTTTACTCCGGGGCCTCGTGCGGTGCCCTTGTCCTTGCCGACAAATCCGACCGTTATGGGCGCAGCCATAACAGGGCCGTTCACGGTCCTTTTCCGCCGAAGGCGGTATTAGGCCCGTGCTTTAGCACGGGCTCGTAAGGCACACCCCCTCTATCTTCCCTGCCGCCGCCTCCGGCGGCGGCAGGGAAGATAGAAAATCGAGGTCCGGCAACGTAACCCGCCGTAAACGACGAGCCTAGTACCGCCTTCGGCGGCCAACGACCATAAATGGCCGTGTCTTGATCGAGTCGATTTGTGGGCAACGATAAATGCACCGCCCGGAACCTACTGGGTTGCCTGGGCAACCTGCTTCGTATTGTCTTCAATCACAACGCGGAAGCCCACGTTGTAAACCGGCTTGTGGGCGTCGTAGCGCCAGCGGGTGGAAGAGGTCGCACTGGGCAGGGTATCGTTCCAGGATCCGCCGCGAACCACCTTCGGCCCCAAATCGTTCAAGTCATTGCGCCCGTCGCCCTCGCGGTAGGGATACGATCGATAGCTCGTGCGGCACCACTCGGCCACGTTGCCGTGCATATCGAGCAGGCCCCACGGATTGGGAGCGAACTTTCCGCCAGCGACGCTGAAGTTCTGACCGTCGCGATAACCTCGCTCGGCTCGACCGTGGTTCCAGCCGGCAAGGCCTTCATCGGCGATGTTGGCGAACGGCTGCATGCCGGCGGCATAATCGCCCACGGAAAAATCGGTGCCCGTTCCCGCCCGGCAGGCCCACTCCCATTGAGCCTCGGTGGGCAGCGTGCAGTTGAGCCCCGTGCGAGCGGAAAGCCAACGGCAGAATTCCATGGCCTGACGCCATGTGACGCGGACGACCGGAGCGTCGGGTTGATCAATGGCGGTTCCCCGACGCGAGCGGTCTTTCCAACGCTCGTTGATCACGCCGCTGTTATGCTGCGCATCGAACTGGGCAAACTGGGCGTTCGTCACCTCAACCGTTCCCATGTAGAACGGGCGATCGATCGTCACGGCGGACTGGGGCCATTCGTTGGCCGCCCCACGGGTCGAGCCCATCACGAACCGGCCGGCGGGGATCAACGTGAACGACATGGTCACATCGCCCGTCAAGGCGATTTCCTTCTTGACCGGACCGGCCGCCTGCTGGAGTGCCGTCGCCCGGTCGGCAGCCAGCGGCCAGCCTTCCAGGGCAAGCGGGGCGGGCGGGGCCGCCGGCGTCTGAGGCGGCTCGAACGCTCCGACAGCAGGCAGTGGAAGCGGCTCTTCGTCGCGATCCTCGATTCCGGCGTAAAGGGCCTTGTAGCGGCGCCGGTCTTCCACAAGACGCTCTTGCGGCGGCCGATGACTCTCCGCCCAGTTCGCCGGATAGGGCACGTTCAGGTCGATCCACGTGTAGAGCTGTTGCCACTCGTCGGTGGTCAGGTCCACGCCGTGGTGCCCCTTCTTGAGCATCTGCACCAGAACGCTCGTGTCGGCCTCGTACTCGGCCGGCTTCGGCATGTGGTAGTCGGACTCAAACCCCGGACGCCGAACGTAGCTCTGCAGGGCTCGGTAAGCGGGGCTGTATTCCGGCGGCACGTTCGCGCCCGGCAGGGATTCCAGCAACTGCTTGGCTCGCAAATCGACGGCCAGCGTGGCGCCATCCGCCCGTTCGCAGGGACCGCCATCGTGGCAGCCCACGCAGCGGCGATCGAGAATCGGCTGAATCTCCCGCTCGAAGCTGAAACCTCGCACCGGGCCGCGCCACGGCTCGATCTTCGCGGGAATTTGACCGTTTGCCGCCGCCGTGTATTGCGACGGGGCAGCGCTGTTCTGCCGCTCGTGGCAGCCCACGCACGAAAGCACCTCCCCGGGCATGGCCGTGAACCAGCTTCGCATGACCTGCTGGGCCTTGCCTTCCTCGTCTACCGGTTGCACGAAGATCGGCGTGTTGGCGGGCACGCGGAACAACGCCGAGCCGTCCTCGTTCACCGGAACGGTTCCCAGGATGCGTTTCACGTCCCAGCCGCCCTCGAGGGACGACGCTCGCGTGTCGCCGTTGCCGAAATAGCGATAATGGTAAGTCCCAACGCGGAGTTGCTTGATGGACCCGCGAGGAAAACCCTTCAGCCCCGGCCCCTGGTAGATGTCCGACATGTAGACGACGGCGTCCTTCTTCTCCAGGTTCAGATGGGAGGGCACCACCGGCGGCATGGGGCGGCTGCGAAGCGGAATCGGACTCATGTAACGCCCGTCGCGCAGGGGCGTGACGTTGTCGAACACGTCGGCCAGGCACAGCTGCCAGTCGCTCCAGGCGTTGTTCTGGCGACAAACCAGGAAGTACTTGCCGGCGCCCCGGTCTGTGCCGGGCTCGGCCAGCGGATAGGGCGCGGCAAACTTGGGCCACACGTTCGTGACAAGCTGGTCCATCATGGTCGGCTCAACTCGCTTGCCGTAACCGGGAATCTTCTGAACCGCGCCGGCCGCCTCGTGGCGACCGCGAGCCGGATCGAGGACCAGCAGTTCGCCCGATCGCGACACGCCGTGATGCCCCGAGACGATGCACGAGATCATCGTAGGATGGCCCGGAATCGGCCGCGGCCAGTAGGTCGCATTCGGCCAGTAGGAGTTGCTGCCGTAGTACTCCATCTGCCCCGAACCGTCGGGGTTCATCCGGAACAACAAGCGTGAGAAGTAGTGGGGCGTATCGGCGTATTCCCAGCGGGAATAAAGGACCCGACCGTCGTGCATCACGGTCGGATTCCAGTCGTGGTCTTGGTCGAAGGTGATGCGACGCTCGCCGCTGCCGTCGGCGTGCATCAGGTGCAGGTTGCCCACGTTCGACCCGCCCGTACAGGGCACGGCCTGCCAGCAGGCATTGGAAACGAACACGATGTTCCCGTCGGGCAGGTAACAGGGATCGTAACGCATCAGCCCGTCGTCGGGCGTGATCTGACGCAGGCCGGTTCCGTCCACGTTGATCTCGAAGATGTTGCGGCCGTCGGAAAAGAGCAGCCGCTTGCCGTCCCAGTGAAGATCCATCGAGCTGACGGCCCCGTCATACACCACCATCGGCTCGGCCTCGGGATCGGTGGGCGAAATCGTCACGATCCGCTGGCCGATCCGGTTGGCGCCGCCCCAATTCGAGGCAAAGCTCGCCCCGCCCTCGGCCACCAGAAGGCGATCGAAGTCGAGAAGCGGATTGACCGCGAGAATCTCGCGGGCCTGATCGCTGACAGCCACCATGCATTGGCGGAGGGTCTCCAGCGGCAGCGGACCGTCGGCCAGAAGGGCCTCCCATGCCGAGTCGAGTTGCTGCTGCACTGCCTCGACGCGTTTCAACCGCTCGGCCCCGCCTTCGTATCGATCGGGAAACGTGCGCTGTTGGTCGGCCACGCTGAGCTGCATCGACCGGCATTGGGCCGCCAAACCGATCAAGTCCTCAACCGCCGCCGCACGATAGTAGGCGGTGCGAACTTCGTCCAGCGACCTCTGCCCGGAAACCTGCGATTGGATCGCATCGGCCCAGGCGGTAAGGCGTTCCCGCCGCGCGGCGAGAACCTCGGCACGAATGCCCTCGTTCTCCTGGCAACTGGCCTTGAGTCGACCGAGGCGATCACGGAGGGCCGCTCGATATCGGGGAAGAAGATAGACGTCGACCTGGCCGGGCAACCAGAGGAACGGATCGCGCGAATTCTGGTCTGTCCAAACCTGGTCGCGCACTTCCCAGTCGAACTGCATCGTGTCGGCCGAGGATTCGAAGACTTGCCTGGCATGGGCGACAACCGCCTTGCGCTCGGCAACCCGGCGAGCGCTGTTGCCCGCCCGGCTGATATCCGTTCCCGGATGGGCCAGGAAGAAGAACCTCGCGGGACCGACGTCTTGTCCTTTCAACTCGAGAAGGAACTGGCGAGGACCAGCGCCCAGGGTCGTCTCCCACGGGCCGGGAGACGCGCCGAGCGGACTACGCACGGAAAGGCGTTTCCGCTCCGGCAAAATGGTCCCCGTGCCCCGGTCGGCCATGACCGTCCACGTAAGATCGCCCCGCTCCACCGGACGGAGGAATCTCGCGTCGCGGCAAACGAAAACGACCTGCCCCTTCCCCACCTTTTCAATTTCGGCCACCTGCCCGTCCGCCCAGTCGGCGTGCTTCTGCCACGTGAGACGCGTTCCGTCGTCGACCGTGTACTCCGCGGCCAAGTCGATCCGGGCCTGCTTGCGGATCTGCTCAGTCAGTTTGCTTCGCCCGGGGATTGGACCGAGTGTGTACCAGCAGTCAAGTTCGACGCCCACTTCCGGCAGTGCCAGACGGTCGTACAACTGCTCCCACGCAAACAACGCCTCGAAGTTGGCAATCAGCGTGGCTTCCCACGTGTCTTTCTCAACGCGCTCGGGCGCCTTGGGGGCATCCCGGAGTTGCTTCCGCCGCGCAAGTTCTTCGGGGGAAGGCTGCACCACGTCGTCCTCGGTGCCAAGGGCTTCCAGCTCAAGGCACACGGTCGCACCAATCGAGTCGCGGCTGTGTGCGGGAGCGCCGGCCTGCAGGTTGTAGGTGCGCCAAATGCGGAACTCGACCCAGTCCACCTTCTCCGGCACGAGGGCCTTGCCGTCCTTCGCGGTAAAGGACGTGTGGAAGCCGCCGCCGTTCTGACCCACGAGAACCGGACCGGTGGAGAAGACGGGCGACTTGGAAAAGTCGGCCATCTTGCCGGGGTGGGCAGTGTTGTTGGCCACGCGAATCTCGAAATCCTGATTCCCTCGCGTGTCAACGTTTCCAGAGAACACGCCGAGTTGCGTGATCGTCTTCGCTTCGCCCAGGTAGTAGGTCAGCACGGAAGGCTGGCCGTCGAGGAAGACGCGACCTTCCTGGCCGCAATGGCCCACGTCGCCGTCGGTGAGGGCCTGGAGTCGCGTCCGCGCCGGGTGGCCGTCCAGATAGGGCTGCACCTGGGCCCGTGCCAGAAGATTCCGTCCCATTTGGGCCAATACTCGATCGCCCATGGCCCGAAAACCGGCCTCCGATCGATCGAATCCCTGGGACTGAACGATCACGTCCGCTGCGGTAAGAAAACCAGTCCAACCAAAGGCGACTAGAACAACCAGAAGAACCTTGCTTCGTGACACGGGATCCTCCGTGGGTGGGACGGCAGAGGTGGGGTGAGTTGAGGCAGGTTTCCGGGCGGACCGGCCGCGCCGAAAATGGAGTCTCGATTATACCATGAATAGCCCACGTCTTGCCAACTCCCGTGCCGCGATGGGCTTCGCTCACGGGTGGCCCTGATGATTTTTCCGCAATCCGTGTCCCATTTCCGTTGACAGAGTCGGAAAATCGTCAGGGCGGCGAAGCCGCAAGAGGGGACGCTTGGCAGGTGGCCCAAATCGACCGAGGCAACCAAACCTCGGTGTTGCCTTGCCAATAAGAGACCTCCTTGGCTCGGTCAAGCTCTCCATCCCGGGCTCGGGGCAGCCGGCGCGGTTGCCCCAGGTTCTCCAACCTGGGGGCGAAGCCCAAGAGGTTGCCTGGAAAGCTCGAAGTGGCTAGTATGCCCCCATGCCAAGTCGGCGACAGATTGGCGATGACCGAATGTAGAAGTGCTCCTGTGCCAGAGATACACAACATCAAGGGACGGTGGCACGTGCGACGATTAGAAGAACAGTATTGCGAAGTAGTTGCTGAACGCACGATGTCGGCCGACTCGCGTCACTGAACGGAGGATCTTTGATATGACACTTCCCGCACCGACGACGGACCTGCTGAACGTACGTGTCGGCCAGTTCGACACGAGCGAGCGTGTCGTCGAAAACGCTCTTCGGAAACTGGTGACATTGCTGCCTTCAAACACTGATCTGGAAGACATCCTGCTCAAGGTTGTTACGATCAACTCGCTCTACGGGACGTGGATCTACAAGACGTATCCGGTAGCGGAACACATCCTCGAAGCCCAGATCGACGGACTCTTGGCAACCGGCAATTCTGATGCGGTGGATAGAATCCGCGTTGTCCAAATCGGCGAAAAGTCGCGAAACAACTACTCGTTTGCAACCAAGTACTGTGCTTGGCACAATCCAGAAGCCTATCCTATCTACGACAGCTTCGTCGACGAAGTGCTTTGGGCCTACAGGAAGCAAGACGGATTCGCAAAGTTCCAACGACAGAGCTTGTGGCAGTACGCCAACTTCAAGCGAGTCATTCTCTCCTTTCGAGAACACTACGGCCTTCAAGAGGCGTCCCTCCGTGACATCGACAAGTTCCTTTGGCTCGTCGGCCAAGAGCACTTCGGATGAACGCTGTATTTGACATGATGATCTTCCGCAATCCGTCTCCCATTGTTGTTGACCGTGTCGGAAACTCGTCAGGGCGCTGAAGCCGCGAGAGGGGACAAACAAGCAGGAGAACACGATGAAACACACAGACACCAATCTCGATCGCCGTTCCTTTGTCAGAAGCATGGCCGCCGCATCGGCCCTCGCGGTGAGTGCGTCAACGGTGTCTCCGTCAGCCTCGGCCGTCGAAAAGTCCGCTCCGGAAAACGACAAACACGACGAGCGTCCAGTCCAGCCAATCAAGCGACTTCTCCTGTTCATGCATCCCCCGGTCACCTATTCCTACCACAAACTCCTTCGACCGGCCCCGGAAATTGCCAAACGGTGGCATGCCCTTTTGGCGGAGAAGGCCGCTGATGAATCGACGGCCGTGTGCATCGTCCAAGGCAATAAGGGCGACAAACCGCTTGTCGACGTCGCGAAAAAGCACTTCGGCGATCGGTGCTTCGTGGATCCCTCGGACAAATCCGACAAGACCATGGTCTTGGTTGCCGGCGACATGAACCGGGCCTTTGCCAAACGGGGCAACCACGGCGAATGGAACGTTTATGAACTCTGGAGTTCCAATAATGCCCGCTACTGGGTGGAAGGTCTCAAGCAACAGTTTTCCCGGCGAGGCTTTGCCTATGATCCCGCCACCCTGACCATGGAGACCTTTGGGAGTTGGTCCGGGTGCCATCACAAGTATTCCAATTTCATGGCGGCCTACCTTGGCATGACCCGGCCCGCCGTTCTTCATGGTGAGCCGGAGCTGTGCACCCTCAAGGACTTCCCCATGGATGCGAGCGAATTCGTGGAGTCGGCTGTCTTGGATCGCCACGTGTTGATGACCCTGTTTCGCCGCAGCGACGGCCTGCCCATGGCCCAGTTCTGGGATGGGCTCCGGCCTGTATACGAGCCCCCGCACACCGCGACGATCGACATCCCTCCCGGCGACGTCGAGCTCTTTCTCTTCTCGCCCAACAGCCTGATCCCCCCAGTTGGCGACAGTTGGAAGCTTACCCACGGCGTGGTAGCCGACGTGGGCGACGGTTGCCGGCCCGCCTTCACCACCATTGTCGGCAGACACCAAGGCGACGAGAAGTTCCAAGCCTTCAGGCACGCCATGCTACATGCAACAATCGCCCCCGTCGCCCCGCCGCGCCAAGTGTCCTACTCCGTCGAAGTCTAAACGACCTTGCGCGATTCTAGGAGATCGTGTGCCACTGTTTGCTTGCAAACAGTGCCTAACAACAATGGGCAGCCCATCGCATGCCGGCAAGCTGCCCCAGGTTCTCGCTCTCTGGGGGCGAAGCCCAAGAGGTTGCACAAAAAGCTCCCATTAGCTAGTATGCCCCCCTGGCTGGTCGACGCCTCACCGGCTCAAGGCCTGAAAGGCCACCACATGCCAGCCCAGGGCATAGCGACGCGGCGAAGCTGCAAAGCGTCGTCCTGGGTGAGTATTGCCACAGGGCGGCACGCCGTGTAACGGCACAAGAAATGGACTGCGTCAGAGGCACGCCGAACCACGATCCGGCTGCCCGCCCGCAAATCTCAAGGAAGAACTTCATGCGAGTCTTCACGCTATTTGCATCAATAACCCTGCTATCGTTCCCACCCACGGCCCGCCTCAACGCCGACGAACACGACCCCTTCCCGTTCGTCATCTCCTACGACGCGCCGGACAACGTCACCAACGCCTCGGCCTGGCTGCCGAAACCGGCGGGCGCCGGCGGCTTCGTTCGCGCCGCCGACGGCCGTTTCGCCACTGAGGCCGGTCCCATCCGCTTCTGGGGGACGAACCTCTGCGCGGACGCGTGCTTTCCCAGCCACGAGGATGCCGAAAAGGTCGCCGCCCGCATGGCAAGGTTCGGCATCAACTGCGTTCGCATGCACGACATGGACAACAGCGCGATCTGGGGCAAGAACGCCGACAAGACGATCATCGATCCCGAACAGCTCGAGAAGCTCGACTATCTGATCTACCAGCTCAAACAGCAAGGCATCTACACGAACCTCAACCTGCACGTCTCGCGGACGCTCGGTGACAAAGGAGGATTCCCCTTCGCCGATCAGCGGCCCCAATACGACAAGGGAACTGGCAACTTCGAACCGCGGATGATCGAACTGCAGAAGAAGTACGCTCGCGATCTGCTGACCCACGTCAATCCCTACACCAAAACGGCCTATTGCGAAGAGCCGGCCATCGCCATGGTCGAGATCAGCAACGAAGACTCGCTCTGCGACATCTGGACCCGGGGCGATCTCGACGACCTCCCCGACCCCTACGCGACCACCCTCCGCAAGCTCTGGAACGCCTGGCTCGTCGAAAAGTATGGCACCACCGAAAAGCTCAAACTGGAGTGGTACGTCGGCCCCTCACCATTGGGCGGGGAGCGGTTGGCCGATCCTGACTTCCAACAGGGCATCGGCAAGGCCTGGTCGCTCCAATTGGATAGCCAGTCGAAGGTCAACGTCTCCACAACCGATGACGGTCCCGAGGGTCGGCGGGCATTGCGTCTCGACATCGAGCAAATGGGCGTCGAGTCGTCGATCCCGCAACTCTGGCATGCGAGGTTGTCCGTCTGGAGGGATCAACCTTACACACTGAGCGGATTCGTTCGCGCCGGCGAGCCGCGAAAACTGAGCGTCCAATGCATGATGAATCACGCACCGTGGAAACCGCTGCAACTGTCGAGCCGGATTGAAGCCGGAACGGACTGGACAACCTTCCGCCTGACCTTCGTTGCCCAGGATGACGACCCCGACGTGCTGATCACCTTCAGCGATTTCCAGCCGGGCGTCTACGAGTTTGCCGGCCTTTCCTTCCGGTCGGGCGGAATGGTGGGCCTCAAACGAGAACACAAGCTGGAGAACGCGAGCGTGCCTGTCGTCACCCGGGGCAACCTCAATCTCCACCAGACGGCCTGCCGCGATTTCGTCGCCTTCCTGTGGGACACCGAACAGGCCTATTGGCTCCGCATGGATCACTTCCTCAAGGACGAACTGAAGTTCAAGTCGCCCGTCTCAGGGACCCAGTTAAACTGCAGCCCGGTAACGATCCAGGCCAGGCTGGATTATCTGGACGCCCACTTTTGTTTCCACCCTCCCAACTTCCCCGGCCAGCCCTCGGACGACAAGAACTGGTTCGTACGCAATCTGGCCCTGACCAATGCCGACGACGGCGGTCCATTGCCTCGTCTGGCCAGTCGCCGCGTCGCCGCCAAGCCCTACACGGTGAGCCAGTACAACCACCCGGCCCCCAACTCCTACGCCGCCGAAGGCCTACCCATGATCGCCGCCTTCGGCCGCTTCCAGAAATGGGACGGAATCTTCTCCTTCGCCTACTCGCACAACCAGGACTTCGAACCGCACAAGATCACAAGCCATTTCGACATTAAGGGCGACCCCGCCAAAATGGCCCACCACATCGCCGCCGCTGCCCTCTTTCTCCGCAGCGACGCTGCCGAGGCCAGGACGATGTTCGAAGGAAGAATATCTGCGATCGAGGAACGATACATTCTCTATCGGACACTGGATGCGCACAGCCTCACCGCGGAAGAACCAGACATCGGATTCGGCCTGAACTTTGCAATGGGGGGAGGCGTGGCATTGCGTCTTGTCGCAGATAGCCTACATGGAACGACGCCCATCGCGTCGTCCCCAGAAAGGACCTCTGACACGGGCCAGCTCCACTGGGATTTCTGGAACGCGAATGCCGGCTTCTTCATCGTCGACACGCCCAAAACAAAGGTCTTCACCGGCTTCTCTCGTGGGCGAACCTTCACCATGGGCGACGTCCTCTTGAAACTTGGCCAAACGAAGCGTGATTGGGCTACGATCACCATGACCGCCATCGACGGAGCCGACCTTCGTTCTCCGGGGCGCATCCTCCTGGCCGCCACGGGCGACGTGCAGAACACGGGGGCGCAGATCCAGGACCTGGGCAACGACCGCATCACCCTGGGCAACAACTGGGGCGACGCCCCGGTCCTCTGCGAAGGCATCGACGCCGAACTCACCCTCCCGGTCAACTCCAAGAGCCTCCGCTTCTACGCCCTCGACGAATCAGGCAACCGCAAGGCGACGATCCCGGTGCAAAGCCAATCAGACAAGACGCTTCTCAAGATCGGCCCGCAATACAAGACGGTCTGGTACGAGATCGAGATTGTGCCGTGACGAGTGCGACCCAATCACGGGCTGCCCCAGGTTTTCGAACCTGGGGGCGAAGCCCAAGAGTTCTCCCGCGATCATCCAACCCAAGGAAAGCCAAGCACGCCGACCACGAGTTGCCATCAGGGGCATAAGCGACGCCTTGCCACGGCCCTATGCTCCACGAGCCCGCCAGCGAGCTCCCCTCCAGGTCCCGCTCGGCGAGCGGTGACCTACCTACTGTTCGGAGACAGGGCGAGTGACGCTTCCGGCCCCTCCCCACTCCCCCACGCTGCGATGGGGAGGGAGACGCGTTATAATGCGGGCCCTGCTGGATTCATGCTCTTGATTGGCCCTGTCGGACGGAAAGGAATGTCATGTCGCTTCCCTTGCTTGTGTGTTTGATCGCCTCATCCACCGGTGTTGTGACGGAACGACTCGAGACGGACGTCGTGGTCGTTGGGGCCACGCCGGGAGGAATTGCGTCGGCCGTGGCGGCGGCCCGGCAGGGGCGAACCGTCCTTCTCGTGGAATACGAAGACCACATCGGCGGGATCGTTTCCAACGGACTGACCAATGCCGATATCGGCAAGCGGCAGGCCGTGGGAGGGCTGTTCTACCAGTTCACACGCCGCGTCGTAAATTACTTTACGGCCTTCGACCAGGAGAATCCCGACAGGCCCAACCTGAGACGGTGCCAGGACGGCTACCGTTACGAGGCCCACGTGGCCGAGCAGATCTTCCATGAAATGATCGAGGAGCAGGAAGGACGCATCCGACTGTGCCTGAATCACGAGTTGAAGCAGGCGGTGGTTGAAGACGAGCGACTCGTGGCCGTCAGTCTCGAGGATCGTGGTCAGCCCGGCGAGCTTGTCCGCGTCGAGGGCCGGGTGTTTGTGGACGCAACCTACGAGGGCGACCTGGCGGCCATGGCGGGCGCGCCTTTCCGTACGGGACGCGAGGGACGGGACGAATTCCAGGAAGCCCATGCGGGCAAGATCTACATGCGGTTTGGAACGACAGTGCCTCTGCCTGGTTCGACGGGTGAGGCGGACGGAGCGACCGAGGCCTACTGTTTCCGGTTCCACGTGACTGAGGTTCCCGAAGACCGAGTTCCTATCGAGAAGCCCAGTGCTTTCGACCGTGAAGACTACCGTTTTGTGCTGGACGACATCCGTTCGGGAAGAGCGACCAGGTTCGGTCAGATCATCCAACTCATCCCGATGCCCAACCGGAAATTCGAGCTCAACAGCGACCATCCCCATCCCGACACGGGAGTGCCGAGCGAATCGCTCGACCTGGCGGAGGACAATTGGGACTGGCCCACAGCGACGCCGGCCCGACGGGAGCAGATCTATGATCGCTACCTGAGCCACAACGTGGGTCTCATCTGGCTCCTTCAGAATGACCCGGAAGTACCGGCGGCGATGCGAGAAGACGCCCGGCGATGGGGTTGGTGCAAGGATGAATGGCCCGAGCATGGGCACGTGCCCCGACAGGTTTACGTTCGCCAGGGACGGCGGATCGAAGGTGAGACCATGCTCACAGAGAACGACGGGAAGCCAAAGCCGCCCTTGGGGCGAACGACGGTGCAGCCCACGTCGATCAGCGTGATCGAGTGGCCCTTCGATCCTCACGGCTGCCACAAGTACGATCCGGCCTTTCCGGGCGTTCGCGAGGGCTACTTCTACGTTGCCCACGCCCCCTTCCAGGTGCCCTACGGAGTGATCGTGCCCAAGAGCATTGACGGATTGCTGGCGCCGGTGGCCTGCTCGTGCAGCCACGTGGCGTACAACGCCCTGCGGATGGAACCTGTGTTCATGTCGCTGGGAGAGGCGGCCGGGATCGCTGCCCACCTGGCAATTGAAGAAGATGTTGACGTTCGTTCGGTGCCTGTGCCCCAATTGCAGGCGTTGCTGGTCGAAGAGGCGGGCGTGATCACCTTCTACGAAGATCTACCATTCGACCATCCCGCCTTTGCGGCCATGCAGTGGCTGGGCGCTCGGGCGCTGAATCCCGGTTATCGGGCAACGCCGGAGATGAAACTCACTCGTCGGGACGGGTGGGTAAAATTGGGACGGATCCTGGCTGCCGAAGGCAAGGAGTGGCCCAAGCCGGGTGGTGCAGAACAGGAAAAACTGTGCTGGCCCGAACTCTACACTTGGCTTCAACAGGCCGGCTATAGGCCCCCGCAGCATGAGCCGGGTATCCCGAAGGAGGGGCAACTCACGCTCGACCAGTTTGCCACGATCGTGTACGAAACGATGATGAAATAGCCTTTGCAGAGCCCGTTCCTGCGTCGCTTCTCCCTCGCGAGAGTGGTTTTGGATTGTGAGAGTACCGCGTTTCGGGCAATAATGGAAGAATACAGGTGGCTGAAGGTGCTGCCCCCTACTTTGGCGGAGAAGAAGCTGTGGCAGAAGTAACGACACGAAGGCAATTTGGGGCATGGCCGGTGCTGCTCAGCGCTGGGCTGCTTTTGGGAACGGGACTTATTTCGACCGCCCAGGAGCCGCCTGCCCTGAATCCCTTTGCCCCGGTCCGGACCGAGCGGGACGATGCGGTTCCCGGCTACCTCGAACTGTCGGACGGCAAGGTCCTGGTGGGCAATATCTACATGACGCGCGACAAGCGTCTGAAACTCTACGACGAGGCCACCAAGCGGCAGCGCGAGATTCCCCTGCGCGTCGTCAAGCAGATCGAGTGCAAGGTTCTCAAGGAGTGGATGGAGAAGGAGTGGAAGTTCAAGGAACTGGCCCTCGATGAGAAGTACTACACCGGCAAGGAGTATCCCTCGCGGGAATGCGAGTACACGGTTACCTTGCACGACGGTCGTACGATCACCGGGCCCCTGGCCGAGTTGTTCTACGTGAAGCCCTTCTTGTATGAGGCTCAGGATAATCGAAGTTATCAGCCCAAGGCGGAGCCGCAGAAATTCTTGCTCCACAAGCGGCAAAAGGGCGAGGTGAACACGACGCTGAAAACGCTGACCTATGTCAAACTGATCAAGCTGGGCGAGGAGGCGGTGGAGGAGGGCAAGAAGAAAGCCCGTTCCTATCGGCCGAGCCCCCCGAGTCGGACAACCACACGCAAGTAGCGAACCTCACGTGCTCAACCTCACGCTGCAACAAGGTCACAGCATTTCCACGCTGGTGTGGGTGACGGTCCTGGCCATCGTGCTGGTGACGGTCTTCTATTGGCGTGCCTTCCGAATGCTCAAGACGCGCCAGTGGCAGGTTCTCCTTGCGCTGCGGATTCTGGCCATCCTGACGATCGTGTTGCTCCTGTTCCGCCCGGTGTTGAGCCGTTCCAAGGAGCTTTCCGAACGCCGTTCCGTAGTGTTCCTCGTCGACACCTCGGCCTCCATGGGAATCGCCGACGATTCAAGCGGGAAATCGCGAATCGAGCAGGCGCGAGAGCAAGTGGGTGATTGGGTTGAGGAGTTGCAGGAAGCCTTCTCCCTTCACGTGATCGAGTTCTCCGAGCGGGCGAGGCTTCTGCCCGACGCCAAGCAACTTCCCACGCTGACGGCCGAAGGCAAGGCTACGTCGATCTCGCGAGCCCTGGTTGCCGGTGCCCGGGTGGTGCCCCGCAAGGACATCGAGGCGGTGTTCCTGGTCAGCGACGGCGTTCACAACTCGGCTCGCAATCCCGAGGAAATCGCGACCCGGATGGGAGTACCGGTTCATTGTGTCGGCGTCGGTGCGAGCCTGCGCAACGACACGACCTACCGGGACATTCAGGTCGTTTCGTTGAACTGCCCCGACACGCTCATGCTCAACAACAAGGCTCGCATTTCGGCAGGGGTTGAGGGCGTGGGCCTTGCGGGACGCGTGATTCGCGTGATTCTCGACGAGGACGATACACCGATCGGCGAGGTGGAGTTAACCCTCGACGAGGTAGCCGGCCCCCAGGAAGTCGAGTTCGAATTCCGCCCCACGGTCCTGGGACGGCATGTCTACACGGTCCACGTTCCTCCCATTCCCGAGGAGAAAATCGAGGAGAACAACCAGCGGAGCGCCGTGGCGATCGTGGTTGAGCCGGGGATCCGCGTGCTCTACCTGGAAGGAACGCTCCGCACGGAATACGGCGCCATCGTGCAGCGTTTTCTGGCCAAGGACCCGGACTTGGAGTTCTGTGCCCTCGTCCAGACCAAGCCGAACGTGTTTCTGAAGCGTTCGAACATCGAGGGGCTCGAACTCGACTCCCTTCCCACGTCGGCCGAGGAGGTGAGCACCTTCGACGTGTTCATCCTGGGCGACCTGGACAGCAGCTACATCAAACCGGAGCAACAATCGCTGATCGCCCAACGGGTCCGGGAAGGCGCCGGCCTGATCATGCTGGGCGGCTACCACAGCCTGGGACCCGGCGGCTATGCGGGCACGCCCATCGGGGAAATCCTGCCAGTCCTTCTGGGAAATCGGGAGACGGGGCAGGTCACCGATGCCTTCCTGCCCAAGCTGACGCCTGACGGCAACCATCACCAGATCTTCTCTAACATAGCCGAGTTTTTCCCGACCACCACGGGCCCCGCCCAACGGGACGGTCTTCCCGAGTTGGATGGCTGCACGCGCGTTGTCGGCGTCCGGCCCGGGGCGACCGTTCTGGCCACCTGCCCTTTGGAAACAACGACGCAAGGGGAGATGCCGGTTTTGGCTGTCCAGCCGGTTGATGAAGGGCGAACCGCCGTCTTCTGCGGCGACACGACGCGGAAGTGGCAACAGGGCCCCGTCGCCATGGATCAGGACTCGCCGTTCCTGCAATTCTGGGGGCAACTGGTCCGCTGGGCGGCCGGACGCACGACGGAGGTGGAGGCCGAGGCCAGCGTGGTGAGCAGCACGGACAAGGGATACTACGAACCGGACGAGGAAGTGTTGATTTCGGCGATCGTCCGCGACGAGAAGGGCGAAGGAGCGTTGGACGCCAAGGTGATTGCGAAGATCCGCGCGCCCAACGGGCGGAGCGTTGAGGTTCCCCTGTCGCTCGCCGCAGGATCGGCCGGCCATTATGAAGGACGCTTTACGCCCGCCCTTGCCGGCGGATATGAGATCGTTGTGGAAACAAAACTCGGCGAGAGGACGCTGGAGTCGGAGAAGCTCTCGATCGAGGTGGGCCGGCCTTACCTGGAGTTCGAGAACCTCGACCTCAACGAGAAGCTCCTGGCAGAAATCGCCAACGAGACGGGTGGACGCTACGTCCACATCACCACCGCGGGAAGCCTGATCGACCAGTTGGATCGGAGCGAGCGGAAGCGGCAAGTCCGTTTCGAAACGCCGCTGGCCGTGCCCTTGCCGCTGTGGATTTTCTTCGTCGGCGTGCTGACGACCGAGTGGGTTCTGCGACGGAGGTTCCAGTTGCGATGAGCACCGGTTACCGCTACCTGGAGCCCGAAGCGCTCGCCCGGATGAAGAACCTTGCCATGGTCGCCCGCGGTGTCGTGGAGGGCTCGATCACCGGTCTGCATTCCAGCCCCTACAAGGGGTTCAGCGTGGAATTTGCCGAGCATCGCGAATATACGGCCGGCGACGATCCCCGGCACCTGGACTACAAGATGCTTGCCCGCACGGATCGTCTCTATATCAAGCAGTATGAAGAAGAGACGAACATGCGGGTCCAGATCCTGCTGGATACGTCGGCTTCCATGGGCTACTGCCATGCCAGCAAGATCACCAAGCTGCAATACGGCTCCTACCTGACAGCCGTCCTGGCCTACCTGATGACGCGCCAGCAGGATTCCGTGGGCCTGACGACCTTCGACACGAAAATCGGCCTGGACATGCCGGCCCGAAGCTCGCCCCGCCATTTCAACGAGATGATGCAGCGTCTCGAGGCCCTCGAGCCGGGCGAAGAAACCGACATTGCGTCGACCCTGCACCTTCTGGCGAACCGTTTCAAGAAACGCTGCCTCATCGTGATCATCAGCGACCTTTACGACGAACCGGACGACGTGATGCGGGCCCTGCACCACTTCCACCACCGCAAGCACGAGGTGATCGTCTTCAACGTGTTCGACAAGGCCGAGGTCGAGTTTCCGTTCACCGATACGATTGCGTTCCACGACCTGGAGACCGACGAGAAGATCAAGATCGACCCGGCGTACGTTCGCGACGCCTACCGGGAGCAGATCAACGCTTTCATCGAAGGCTATCGCCGCTCCTGCGCCGAGTCGAACATCGACTACGTGATGACCGATACGTCGGTTCCCTACGATTTCATGCTTTCCAAGTACATCGCCAAACGCACCCTGCTATGACGTTCGTTTCTACCGCCTTTTTGCTCGCTGCCGCCGCCGGGGCTATTCCGGTCGTGTTGCACATGATCAATCGCCAGCAGGCGAAAAAGCTGCCCTTCAGCACGCTTCGCTTTCTGCGGATCAGCGCGGAGAAGACCCGGCGACGGAAGCGGATCCATGACGTGCTGCTCATGCTCCTGCGAGTGGCGGTGCTGATCCTCATAGCCGTCGGTCTGGCCGAACCCACGCTGACGACGCTAGGCAGCTTCTGGGGCAGCGGGGCCTCGGCCGTGGCCGTCATTCTGGATAACTCGGCCAGCATGGGCATGGTGGACGAGGGCCGGCCCCGGTTCGAAACGGCCCGCGAGGCCACTCGCCAGATCCTGAACGAACTGGCCGATGGCGACCAGATCACCCTGCTGACCACGGGCGGCCCCGAGTTCGCCGAACAGGGGCGTCTTCAGCGGACCCAGGACAAGATCCTGCAAATGCTCGACCAGGTGGAGGTGAGCTACGAACGGGCGGACCTGGCCTTGAAGGTTCAGGAAGCGAAGAAGTTGCTCCTCCAGGCCGACTCGAAGCACAAGCAGGTGTTCGTTCTCACGGACATGCAGCAGTTGAGTTGGGAAGGCCTCAAGGACACGGGCGAGGAAGCCCCCGGGAATGCGTCCGATTCGCCCCCAGCCGCCAAGACACCGGAAGAGCAGAAAGCGGCGGAGATTCCGGTGATCTTTGTGGACTGTCATCGCAACCCAAAACCCAACGTGGCCGTCACCGGGCTGGAACTGAGTGCCGCCGTTCCGGTGGCGGGGCTTCCCATTGCCGCGTCCGTGGAATTGTTCAATACCTCGTCCGTTCCCGAGAAACGTCTTGTGGAACTCTACGTCGACGGTAGTCGAGAAGCGACCAGCCCCGAATTGGAAATTCCGCCCGAGGGAAAGGTGAAACACGATTTTCAGTTCACCTTCAAACGCGGCGGGCTGCATCGCGGGGAGGTCCGGCTTGTGGGGGAAGACGGTTCCCGCTACGACGACGGACGCTACTTCTCCATGGAGGTTGATCAGGGCATTCCCGTGGCGATCGTGAAGCCCAAGCGACATGAAATCTCCTATTTGGAAGACACGTTCTACGTCGAGCAGGCGCTCACTCCGCCACGATCCGGAGGCAGTTGGGCCATCCGGACCACGACGCTGACGGCCGACGAACTGGTCACCGAACCGCTCTCGAACTACAAGGTCCTTTTCTGCGTCAACCTCGAGGCCCCCGATGCCGACACGGCCCAACGACTCCGCAGCTACGTGACCGGCGGCGGGAATCTGGTTTGGATTGTGGGCGACAACGTCGATCCGGCCACCTACAACGGGATGAATGAAGGGGCTGGCGGACAACTGCTGCCCACTCCGCTGGTTGATGTCCGGCTTCCGGCTCCCGGCGACGGGCGCGACAGTTGGAATATCACGTTGCTCGACAAGGAGCATCCCGCCATGCGGCCACTGCTCCAGCCAGCTTCACTCTATCAATCCGTGTTGATCTACAAGCACCTGCGGATGGACACGGCGGCGGCGCCGGGGGCCCGGGTCCTGGCACGACTGGACGATGGAGAGGCCCTGCTGGCCCAAGCGCCGGTCGAGCGGGGAAGTGTCACGTTGCTGGGCACGAGCGCCCACGTGGGCTGGTCGAATCTTCCGGTCCGCCCGCTCTTTCTGCCGTTGCTTGCCCGACTGACTTTTGACCTGGCAGGGGCCGAGCAGGCGCGCCACCAGACCCTGGCCGGGTCGCCCTTGATTCTCCCGCTGAACGACGAACTGCAAACGGTTTCCGTCGAAGTCTGCCTGCCTTCGGGAGCCACCATCCGGCGGGACAGCAAGCCGGCGGAAGGCCACCCGGGCCAGGAGTTCACCTTTGGCGACACCCACGCGGTCGGCATTTACAGCCTTCAAACTCGCAATACGACCCGACCGATCACAATCGCCTACTCGGTGAACCTCGACAGCGATGAAGTCGATCCCAAGACGCTTGCCCACGAGGACATGGAAAAACGCTTCGGCGGGACGCCCATCGTTTTTGCTGACGATCCGGAGGACCTGTCGAGCACCTTCCGTAAATTGCGGAAAGGGGAGAGTCTGTGGGAACTGCTGTTGGCGGGAGTGCTCCTGGCATTGGTCTTCGAGACGCTCATCTCGAACCTGCTCAATCCCCAGCAGGAAGAGCGGAAATCACCCATGGAAGACTACGGAGCCCTGCGGGCACGTACTGGGTTCGGCTACAAGGCGGAGACGTCGGGGCAGAAAGCCGTTGGTTGACAGCCCACGCAAAGACAAGCCGGGCTCTTGAACATCCCATTTCGGCCCACGCGGCCTAATCGGCCGAGTCCCCCACCGTAGCCCGGCTTCTGCGAAACGACCGTACGGTGCGTCTTGACGCACCGATTGGCACGTCAACGACGCCTCTATCTCCACAAAGATTGGCCGCACTCTTGGACGTGCCATTGCGCCGAGGGAAAAGGGCGAGAAGTCATGCCGCCCCGCCGGGCGCCGCTTGCCCTTGATCGCTGGCGGCGTCGGCTCTCCCTCGGCCGCCGGCGCGTGCAGCGTCCACGACCGCGACGCGCGCGACGTGGCAGCATCGCAGGTTTCGGAACTCCGCGTCGCGGCCGCTGCTGATAGTGGAGCAGATGGGCGAGAGATTGGCTGGGGCGGAAGGGGACAGGGGGGAGGCTAGAGATGCCATGCTTCGGGCGATGTGACCGAGGCGGGTTGGCCGAAGTACCTTGGTCGCTTCAGCGGGTGCGACCGAACGCACTTTGGCCTCGTCCGGTTGCGCGCTCAGGACACGCCCAACTCGGTTATCCGGCTAATTCGCGTTCGCGACGTAGGACGTTTTGACCTGAGTGATTAAGGGAGACTTCGGCTGTATCATTCTGACTACGCGATCGAAGCCAAGATCGAAGCTCGCGGAATGGCCTGAGTCAATTTGATTCGCGCACCAGGTGTGCTTCACATGGCGCAGTTGCGCATTCCCCGCCAGTGGGTGAGCCTGATGTAAAAGATATCCCGTCTGGGGCCACAGTGCTTCTTTCGGCAACGATTCTATCGCCCCCATCAAGCCGGAGCCACATTCCGGTGGTCGGCATTCACTGAGCGGACTCTTCTCGGAATACGCTGCATTCACCAACAAACACTCCGTTGCCGCCAGTCCCCAGGTAGAGACGGTTCGGCTCGTGAGGATCGATCGTGATGCTCACAACCCGCTTATCAAGGTCGTTTCAAGTCATTTTCCGTCCAAGATGACGAGCATTTCTATACGGCCTGTCGCTACGTGGAACGCAATTCCTTGCGAGCTGAATTGGTAGACAGAGGGGAGTAGCGCGTGACCGATTCTATGGCGTCTGAGAGGCCCCGGGACCTGCCACTGCGCTGGCTCTATCTTGTCGCACACAAAAGACGGCGCAGACGTAGTACTGCTTGACCTTACCGCTTTTCGCTTCTAGAATGATCGTTATATAAGCAAAGCATCGTTATATATGCATAACCAGAGCCGCCCATGAAGACGACGTCATACGAGGTGCCAGCAACACGGAAGACCGTCGCGCTGTTGAAATGCCTCTGCGAATCCGAAGCGCCAATGAGCCTGACAGAGATCGTTCGGGCGTTGGGCACGAACAAAAACATGGCTTTTCGCCTGCTGCGTACGCTCGTGGACGAAGGATGGATTATCCAGGAAGACGGGCCGACGTACCGCGTGAGCCTGCAGCCGTTTCACTATTTCTCCAAGCCTGTAGGACGCATGGACCTGCGCACGTCGGCGCACGAACCGCTCCATCAGCTCTGGCAGGAGACGCGCGAGAGCTGCTATCTGGGAGTACTGGACGAAGATCGCGTGTTGTACTTGGAGCATTTGGATGGGAAGCAGGCCATTCGCACAAGCGCAAGTGTCGGAGGAAGGTATCACCTGCATTGCTCGGCTCCTGGCAAGGTGCTCTTGGCGCACGCCGAACGAGATCTTCTCGAACGTCTCTCGAGCGCTGGTCTCGAACGCAATACTTCGGCAACCATCTGCGGTCGGGCCGCTCTGAAGCGAGAGCTCAAAAAGGTGAGGCAGCATGGCTATGCCGTGGACGACGAAGAGTATGTGCGCGGCCTGATCTGCTTTGCGGCACCCATCTATGACCACACGGATCGCGTTGTCGGCAGTGTTGGCATCGCAGTGCTGACGTTGCACTACACAGCGGCTGAGTTTGTTGCCGCGCTCGGTCCTCGTGTTATGCGAGCAGCCGAGACGATCTCCATGCGAATGGGCATGAGCGAGACGGCCGTGGATCGATTTCGTTTGAACCCAGGAGCTGAATGATGCAGCGTCACTTCGCATATCGATGTCTCACGTCACTTGCGATTACGGTCTCGTGCCTTGGCATCTGTCGGTCGGCGACCGGGCAAGAGTTGCGTGAGTTTCAGTCGTTGCGAGCGGCGATCGAAGACCTCAGGCAAACGTTCGGCGAACGTTATCCACACGGTGATGCGTATTTGACGCATTTAGATTCCCTTCAAAGGCTATCGGGCGGTCGCAGCGACAAGATATCCCAGCAGTTCGCGCAGTTGCGTAGCCGAGCTCTGCTTGACAACCCGCTGCTGGATTTCGATCAGTTGCTGGTGGTCAAGCGGAAGGTAGGCTCGAAGAATGTTAAAGACGCCGGAATCCCGAGCAACGGCAGTTCGAATTCGGAGTTAACTCGCAAACGATTCGACAACCAGATCGCCACACTCTCGCCGGTTCGCCCGAACGGCCGGCTCACGACACTTCGCTCACCTTCCAAGGGTGGCTACATAGGTGAGATCGACTTGCATTGGGACGGCAAACGCCTGCTATTCTCTGAATCAAACCTGCAGCAATTCGCGGTTTGGGAGATGAACGTTGACGGCTCGGCGTTGCATCGAATGACACCGACTCCGAAGGATGTCGACTGCTACGACGCGTGCTATCTTCCCGATGGCGGGATCGTCTTCAGTTGCACGGCTGCGTACCAATCGGTTCCCTGTTTTCACGGCACCATGCCCGCCTGTCATTTGTACCGAATCGAAGCTGATGGGAGCGGCATGCGGCAACTGTGCTTCGATCAGGACTTGAATTTGCATCCCACGGTTTTGAACAACGGGCAAGTCTTGTTCAACCGCTGGGATTACACCGGAATCAATCACGTCTTCATGCGACAATTGATGGTCATGAACCCCGACGGGACGGGCCAACGTGCGATTCACGGCAGCAATTCGTGGTATCCCAACGCGCTGTACTACTCGCGTGCATTGCCCGGTAACGGAACACGGTTGGCTAGCATCTTGACCGGCTACCACGAGCCGCGGATGGGCCAGTTTGTGCTCGTGGATCCGGCTGAAGGCTGGCATGAAGAACTAGGGATCATTCGAAGAATCTCCGGACAGGGCGATCCCGTCCGCCCCGCGATCGCGGATCCGCTGACCAAGAACGATTGGCCCAAGTTCATGCATCCGTTCCCACTGAGCGGCAAGTATTTCCTGGTGGCTTGCTGGCCCAAAGGAGGAGAGTGTGGAATCTACTTGGCCGACGCGTTCGACAACCTTGTCCTGCTGCACGAAGAGCCCGGTTATGCGCTGATGGAGCCAACACCGCTGATCCGACGCGAGCGCCCTCCCATGATCCCTAGTCGAGTCGATCTGAAACGTAACGATGCGGTTGTGTATCTTCACGACGTCTATTCCGGCCCAGGGTTGGCCGACGTACCACGTGGGACCGTGAAGGACCTTCGTGTGCTCGAGTATCATTTCGGTTACCGCAACCTGGCCGGACCGGATAAGATCGGGTACGGAGGCCCCTGGGAGGCAATGCGAATCCTGGGCACGGTGCCAGTGGAACAAGACGGTTCGGCGATCTTTCGAGCCCCGGCCCGAACACCGATCGCGGTGCAGCCGTTGGATGCCGAGGGCAAGGCCGTTCAACTTATGCGGAGTTGGTTCGCGGCCCAGCCCGGTGAAGTGGTTTCGTGCGTCGGCTGTCACGAAGCTCCAAGCGAGTCGGGGGCAGTCAAGTACGCTGCCGCCGCACTTCGACAGCCTCGCGGTATTGATGAATGGTATGGGCCGGCACGCGGTTTCGATTTTGCGCGGGAAGTGCAACCGGTACTCGACAGGTACTGTGTCGGCTGCCACAACGGCCAGGACGGGTTGGCTATCGACCTGAGATCGGAAAATATGGTCGAGGCCACGAAGTCATGGCCTGTCGGCTATCACGCCCGGGTCCATCCAGAAATGAAACCGCATTGGCCGGGCGCACGCTTCACCCCCGCATACGACGTTCTTCTGCCCTACGTCCGGCGAGTTGGCATCGAGGATGATGTCAGCCTGCTGACTCCCGGTGAGTACCATGCCGACACCAGTCCGTTGGTTCAGATGCTCCGTAGTGGGCATCACGGCGTGCGGTTGGATACGGAGTCGTGGCAGCGGATTGCCACCTGGATCGATCTCAATGCACCGTGCCACGGCACGTGGTCGGACGTCTTCTCGCCCATCCCGGGCAAAGCCCACGAGCGGCGGATGGAGCTCCGTCGGATGTACGGTGGCTCTGAGGTGGACCCGGAGTTCATCCCCGAGACGCGGCCGATGTCGGTCGAGCCCCTGCCGGCGTCGACGGTCAGCGAAGCACCTATTCCCGAAATCGTCGGCTGGCCGTTCGACGCCCAGACGGCCCGCGAGCGTCAGCAGGCGACCGGACAGACTGAGGCGGCGGTCGACCTCGGCAGCGGTGTTATGCTGAGCCTGGTCCGAATACCCAGCGGCAGCTTCGCCATGGGGGACGCGGCGGGGGCGGACGACGAACGGCCGGTCACGCACGCTGAGGTCGACCAGTCATTCTGGATGGGGGTGTGCGAAGTAACGCACGAGCAGTATCGGTGCTTCGATCCCCAGCACGAGAGTGGCTACTACATCAAGCGGTATCCGAAGGGAGACAACGGCAAGGGAGCTCCCCTCGATGGGCCGCGACAACCGGTCGTACGTGTCTCGTGGGAACGGGCGATCGATTTCTGTCGCTGGCTTTCGGGCCGGACCGGACGTGACTTCACGCTTCCCACCGAGTCGCAGTGGGAGTGGGCGTGTCGCAGCGGGAGTTCGCTGCCTATGTCCTATGGCGGCCCGGACGCCGACTTCTCCGAGTGGGCGAACATGGCCGACGGTTCGTTCGCCCAACGAATCGGATCACAGAAGACCGGCGGCCTGACGCACTTTGTTATCGAGGGCGCGCGACTCGCGGACAATCGGTTCGATGACGGCAAAATGGTAACCGCTCCGGTCGGAACGTATCGCCCCAATGCCTGGGGGCTGTTCGATATGCACGGTAACGTCGCGGAATGGACCCTCAGCACCTACGGACCCTACGCGCGACGCGGCAACGACGCGAGCTCGACAAGTTCGGGACGCAAGGTCGTGCGAGGCGGGTCCTTCTTTGACCCGCCGCGTCGGTGTCGCAGTGCGTATCGGGTAGCCTATCCGTCTTGGCGGCGAGTGTTCAACGTCGGATTTCGCGTCGTCTGCCTGGCGGAATCGCTACCCGCGGTCGACCCCGCGTCAGCGATCGTGAGTCGGCCACGCAAGTCGAAAGCTGGTGTTGTGCAGGCACCAAATCCCGTCCCCTCGACGCCGGGAATTCGAGGGACCAAGTCTGTCTCGATAGGCAACACGCAGTGGACGACCGTGACTGGCAAACAGGAATCAGTTGGCGGCGGACTGAAGCTAGGGGCAGGTGGTGTTGTGGTGAGCGGCCAGCCGTCCTGGAAAGACTACGCGCTGGAAGCTCGCGTGAAAGCGACGGATGCGATCCCGTGCCTGATCGGCCGATACGTTGATGCGAACAACTACTACAACCTGGAATTCACCGATCGCGGAATGGATCTATGGAAGCGTGCCAATGGCAACTGGTCCAAGATCGGCAGCGCAGCGATCGATATCGATGCCCAGGCTCCCCACCTGATGAAGCTTGAGATGCAAGGCGCATCGATTCAGGGTTACCTGGACGGCCAACGCAAGATTTCAGTGGCCGATCCGACCCACACGCAGGGCCGTATCGGCTTGCGAACTGTTTCCCGACGCGGCGACGCGACCTTCAGCGAAGTGAGGGTCCTACTACCGTGAGGATACAACCGTTGCGGTGAACTGGAGATCGTGGCCAACACGCGGCCACAAGTTTATGTACGAAGTCGGTTTGTTGTAGCTACAACACGCGATACACGCCTCACACCTATCCGTCGCAGCAGTGCCGTGCGTGGTGCCGTTTCGGACACGATGGAGGCGGCGTGGGGATTTAGGCTGGGCGGGCAACTGACGCAGCCTGTCGCCGTGGGCGGGCTGCTTTACACGGCTCGCAAAGACGCCCACACGCTCTATGCGGTCGACGTTGAGTCGGGTCGCGTTGACCCCTCTGGTGAGCGGCAGGTGAAATCACCAACGCGCGGAGGTCGCCCCGACCTCTGAAGTTTCGCCGGACCCGGCGCGGGCGTTCCTGGATCAAGGTGATGGCGCGCCGAGCCGTTTCGTCAACTGAACCAGCAGATGCCTGAACCAACGCAGGACGACAACACATGAGTCACGAACGGAACCCCCGAAATGGCCACGGCCTGACCGTCCTGAGTCACGAATGGAGGAGCTTGATATCCTGCCTCGGTGTTCACACGCGATGCCGGGAACGACAGTTGACTACGTCCGTTCGGTGGGGCACACCGAGGTCGTTTCTGCCAAGCCTCTTGCTTACCTCGGTCCACACCTTAACGCAAACACCAGTCACGACTTTTTCCCTCACACCACGCCCCACCCCAACCGCCCTCTCTGAAATCGATCCGGCCTGGCCGCCAACTCTGCCTAGATCTCGTCCGGCTCTGCCTCCAACTCGACCGTCAGGACGGCCGCCTTCGTCGGCCCGAGCCTGAGGAGCTACTACCGGATCCGGTTTCCATGTCGCGTCTTGGCCAGCAAGGCCTTGCGATGCTTCGATTTCGGGCCGAAGTAGTTGTTCTGGGCGAGCTATGTGGGGCCTGTGTGTAGTCGCGGAACCTCAGGACGAAGTCAACTGCCTTCATCGATTCGTCCCCGTCAGGCCACCCGATTAGACTGGGCGCCGATTGGCATGTCGCTGATGCCGCTTGGTGCGTCGAGACGCACCCTACGGGTGGTTTGGATCACCAAATCGACTGTGTTGCCCCGCCCCTCTGGGGCATCTAGAATAGACCATCCAACTCCGGCCAATCCCCAACTCGTGATTGTTGAGGCTCCCATGCGCACTGAACGATGTCTCGTCGCCAGTCTGATTCTCCTTGCGTCCCTGGCCGCAAACCTCCCGGCTGCGGAACGTCCCTCGGGCGTCGTCTACGTGGAGGCGGAGAGCTTTGCCCAACCCGGCGGTTGGAAACTCGACACCCAGTTCATCCAGATCATGGGCTCTCCCTACCTGTTGGCCCATGGCCTGGGCAAGCCCGTGGCCGACGCTTCAACCACGGTCGCGTTTCCCGAAACGGGCGAGTATCTCGTTTACGTCCGCACGAAGGATTGGGTGGCTCGCTGGAACGCCCCCGCAGCGCCTGGCCGGTTTCAACTGCTCGTGGGCGGAAAACCGCTTGACGCGACCTTTGGCGCCGAGGGAGCCGAGTGGCACTGGCAGGCGGGCGGAAAGGTGACGATCGACAAGAAACAGGTTGAACTGGCCCTGCGCGATCTGACCGGATTCGGCGGGCGCTGCGACGCCATTCTGTTTGCCAAGGACCCCGGCTACACGCCGCCGAACACGAACGATCCCCACGCGGCATGGCGCAAGCAATTGCTGGGCCTGCCCGAGGAACCGGTGGCCACGAAGGAGTTCGATCTGGTCGTGGTGGGCGGCGGCTACTCGGGATGCGGGACGGCCATCTCGGCGTCGCGCATGGGCTGCAAAGTGGCGTTGATCCAGGATCGGCCCGTTCTGGGAGGCAACTCCAGCAGCGAGATCCGCGTCTGGCCCCAGGGCAAGACCCGCCGCGGGCTCTTCCCGCGAATCGGCGAGATCATCGAAGAGTTCAGCCCCAATCCCAAGGAATCGCCGGGAACCAAGGAGGAGTTCGAGGACGAATTGAAGACGGAAGTGGTCACGGCGGAAAAGAATATCTCGTTGTTCCTGAACCACTATGCCTACAAAGTGGAGAAAGAGGAGGGGCGGATTGCGGCCATCGTCGCCTTCGACACGCGGACGGGCGAACATAAACGGTTCGTCGGCAAGTTCTTTTCCGACTGCACGGGTCACGGCACGATCGGCTACCTGGCGGGCGCCGACTACGACATGACGGAGAAGGGCCACATGGGCATGAGCAACATGTGGCGTTGGGCCGAGACCGACGCGTCTCAGCCCTTCCCGGAGGTGCCCTGGGCCCTCGATCTGGAGATGAACGACTTTCCCTATCCCGGGAAGCGCGGCGGGCAGAAGAGCGGCGGCGCCGGGCCCTGGTTCTGGGAGACTGGTTTCGACAAGGACCCGATCCACGATCTCGAATACATGCGGGACTGGAACCACCGGGCCGTCTTCGGGGCCTGGAACGCCATGAAGAACCGGGGCGGCAAGGCCGAGCATGAGAAGGCCATGCTCACCTGGGTGGCCTATATCGGCGGCCCCCGCGAGTCACGACGTCTGCTTGGCGACCTGGTCCTTACCGAGGAGGACGTGACGGAACTGAAGGCCTATCCCGACGCCACCGTTCCCTCCACGTGGTCGATCGACCTGCACTATCCTCGCGAGGAGTTCATCCCCGAAGAGTATCCCGAAGACCCGTTCATTTCCGTGGCCAAGTTTCAGCACCACGTGGACCGGACGAACGGCTACCCCGTGCCCTACCGCTGCTTCTATTCGCGGAACGTGCCCAACCTGTTCATGGCGGGACGCTGCATCAGCGTGACCCACGAGGCGTTGGGAACGGTTCGCGTCATGAAAACCTGCGGCATGATGGGAGAAGTGGTCGGCAAGGCGGCTTCGATCTGCGTGGCCAATTCCTGCGGTCCCCGCCAGGTCTACGATCAGTATCTGGACGACTTGAAGAAGCTGCTTGAACTGCCTGGCGTGGCCCGGCGCGACACGCCAGGCGGCGCCATCTACATGGACGGTCCGGTCCCGCCGGTGGCCGTCGTGGACGGTCCCAAGGCGGGAATCGCTCCTTCGTCGCTTCCCGGAATCGTCGTTGACGACACGAAGGCCACCCTGACGGGCAACTGGGGTTCCGGCACGGGGCTTGAGGGCTACATCGGTTTCGGCTACCGCTACTCAACCGACCCGAACGCCCAGGCACGCTTTCCGATCGAGGTTAAGGAAAGCGGCAACTACGAGGTCCGCCTGGCCTATCGCGACCACGAGAATCGGGCGACCAACGTCCCCGTGGAGGTCCGGCACGCGGGTGGAGTCGAGGAATTGGTCGTGAACATGCGGGAACGTCCCAAGCTCGACGGAGGCTGCATTTCCCTGGGCACGTTCCGCTTCGAATCCAACCGCAAGGGCGCCGTGGTCGTGTCGGTCAAAGACGCGAAGGGGCACGCCTGCATCGACGCCGTTCAGATACTGCCGGTGCAGTAAACAGCGCAAGGAAATCCGAAATACGAATCACGAAATCCGAAACAAGCACAAAACTCGAATACGAAATGACCGAAACGGTTTTGGTCATTGGAACTTGGGAAATTCGGATTTGTTTCGGATTTCGGATTTCGGATTTCGGATTTTCTCTTGTGTTTGCAACTCGGCGAGCAGCGTGGTCATGTCTTTCGGTAGTGGAGCGATGATTTCCAGCGTTTCGCCAGATTCGGGGTGCTGGAATCGCAATCGGCGCGCGTGGAGGGCCTGGCGGGCGAGGAGGACCGTGTCGTCGTCGCGGCGGCCGGTGATCTCGCCCCGCGTGATCTGGGAATGACCGCCGTATTGGCGATCGCACAGAATTGGGTGCCCGATGTGGCATAGATGGACGCGGATCTGATGGGTCCTGCCGGTTTTGGGCAACGCCTTGACGGCCGCATAGCCTTGGAAACGATGTTCGACCTCGTAGAACGTCTCCGCGTGTTTGCTTTCGGGATCATTCCGGCGAATGGCCATCTTCTCCCGCTGCGTGGGGTGCGTGCCGAGAGGCTGATCGATGACGTCGCGATCCCGTTCAGGGACCCCGAGGACAAGGGCGAAGTATTCTTTTTCGATCTGGCGGTCTTGGAAAAGGGTGGCCAGCTTGCTGTGGGCCAGATCGTGCTTGGCCACCAGGATCACGCCGCTCGTATCGCGATCGAGCCGATGGACGATACCGGGCCGGGTGGGCCCGCCCACCGAGCTGAGCTGGCCCGCAAAGCGATGCTGAAGCGCCGAGGCCAGGGTGCCGCTCCAGTTCCCTCTTGCCGGATGAACGACCATGGCGGGCGGCTTGTTCACCACGGCCAACCAGTCGTCCTCATAGAGGACGTCCAGTGGGATGTCCTCGGGCGAGGGGGCTTCCCTGGGAATCTCGGGCAGAATGGCACGAACCGTCTGGCCCGGCTTGAGGCGGTAACTTGGCTTGCCACCCCTTCCGTCAATCTGCACACCAGCCGCAGAAATGATGCGTCGCAGATGAACACGACTGTAGTCGGGGAAGTGGTGAACGAGAAATACGTCAAGCCGCCAGCCCGACTGCTCCGGCTTCACGACCAATTCGACGGGCTCATCAGTGAGACGTTCCGGCATGGTCGCGATGGGTCCCAGCAATGGTCAGGGATGACTCAGAAATAGCTTCGGCGATTCCATTGTAGCCATCACGCTCCGCCGTGATGTTGCCCAAAGAACACTGCGAGGGTATTTCTGAGTCATCCCTTAGAGGTGACATCCCCTCCGGCGGCAGGGAAGACAAGGAACGCGGCCGCACCGCCCGCACAAGCCGTGCGGACGTTCTCTAGACAAGACGAGCGAAGCCTATTCGGTCGGCTTGGCTGGTTCTTCTGCGGGCTTCTCCGTTTCCTCGGCAGGCGCGTCCGCCGCGGCGGGCGGCATGGCTGGCGCGTCGGGTTGGTCGGCCTCTGCAGCATTCTCTTTCGTCTCGCCTTCGGTTTCGCCCTCGGACGGGGTGGCCAGGGCCTTGTCGATTCTATCGGCGGCGTCGCCGAAGAAATTCTTCGGTTGTCCGCCCACATTCAGCCCTTGGCCGGATTGATCAAAGGGAAGATTCATATTCCCCAATCCGGGGGTGGAGCCTGCGGCCGGCCGGGGTTCCCACGCAGCCACCGCGTCGTAGAACTCCAGGGTCGACTTCTGGGACAGGGCGTTCAAGCGTGCCTGGGCGGCCTCGGCAAAGGGGCACTCCGACCCCATGCCGACAAGTTCCTCGTATTTATCCTTCGCCTGGTCGATGGATTCCGGCGATTGCTGGGTCGCGGCCTTGGCTTCGTAAGTCCTTGCCAGTCCGTAGATTGCTCGCTGCTTAACCGCACGGTTCTCGGAGTTCACAGCCAGCCCGTAGTTGTCCTCGGCCTTCTTGAGCTGGTCGGCGGCCGTGGACTTCGTGGTAAACAGGTCCCGGCAGCCCTCGCTCAATTGAAGATCCCCGGCAAGAACGGCGGCCCATTGAGCTGCGGTCGTCGAGCCGTATTCCTCGACAACCTGATCCAGCTCCGCCGTGTCGCCCTGACCGCTGGCGGCGAAAACGAGGTCCCAAGCGGTTGCTTCGCGACTGGCCGATTGGCTGGACATCCACTTGAGGGCAACAAAACCGGCCAAAACCACAACCACACCTAGCAGGATCGCGTTGGCATAGGGCTTGATCTTCTCACCGGTTTCCAGCAGCCATTCCAGCAAGGCGTTGTGCTGGAGTTCGTGTCGGCGTTCACTTTTCATTGTTGGGTTTACCTGCTCAGGATCGTTCGACGATTGCCGGGGGCGGCCCGCAAACTGTGAAGTATAGAGCCCCCTCGCTAGGGCCGTCAAGATCGGCCTTGTCCGCTTATCCCGCCATCCTTCCCCCACCGGATACGATACAGGAACGGCGACCCCCTTTCCGCTCCCCGCCAAGTGCCTTACGATCCTAGATTCCCCGCACCGCAAACCGCTCGCTTCGTGCCCCCCCGGATCCCGATGGAACTCAATCCAGCCCAGAAAGAGGCCGTCAAGACCACCCGTGGTCCGCTCTTGGTGCTTGCCGGAGCGGGAACGGGGAAAACGCGTGTGGTGACGTTGCGGATTGCCGAGCTGATCAAGCGGGGAACGCGCCCCTCGCGGATTCTGGGGGTCACGTTCACGAACAAGGCGGCCGCCGAGATGCAACAGCGAGTGCGGGCCGAATTGGGAAAGCGGAAGAAGGACCGCCCGGAACTGTCGACATTTCACAGCCTTTGCGTGCGGATTCTGCGCCGACAGATCGAGCATCTCGGCTATCCCAAGCAGTTTGCGATCTACGATCGGGGCGACCAGGAGAGCATCGCTCGAAACGTGTTGCGCGACATCAAGGCCGCCGACGCCACCCTGCGCCCCGGCGACCTGTTGTTCTTCATTGGGGGTTGGAAGACGGCCTGCCTGCGTCCCGCCGAGGCGGCGAATGCCGCGCAGAACGATCGGGAGCATTTGGCGGCCGCCGCCTATCGCCGTTACCAGGCGGCCTTGAAAGCCGCCGGGGCCGTTGACTTCGACGACTTGCTCCTGCTGACCGAAGAGCTTTTCCGGCGTTTTCCGAAAGTTCGAGCGGAGGAGGCTTCCCGCTTCGACCACCTGCTTGTCGACGAGTACCAGGATACGAACGGTAGCCAATACCGCATCGTCCGAGCCCTGGCGGAGCCCCACCGCAATCTGTGCGTTGTGGGTGACGACGACCAGTCGATTTACGGGTGGCGTGGCGCCGAGGTGACCCACATCCTCAGTTTCAAAAAGGACTGGCCCGACGCGAAGGTCGTGCGTCTGGAAACGAACTATCGCTCGACCCACGAGATTATTGCCTGGGCCAACACGCTGATCGCCTTCAACCAACATCGTCACGGCAAGATTCTCCGGGCGACCCTCGGCGGCGAACGACCGCGAATTCTGCAATATGAGACGGCCGAGGAGGAGGCCGAGCAGGTGGTGGCCGACATCTTCTCCCGTATTCAGGACAAGGGGAAGAAGGCACGCGACATTGCGATCCTGTTCCGCACCAACGAGCAGCCGCGAGTCTTCGAGCAGGAGCTGCGTCGAGCCAACGTGCCCTACGTGCTGCTCGGCGGTCAGTCGTTCTACGACAGGAAGGAGGTTCGCGACATCCTGGCCTATCTCAAGGTGCTGCAGAACCCCAAGGATGAAGTCTCCCTGTTGCGGGTCATCAATCTCCCCCCCCGAGGAATTGGCCACACGTCGGTTACGAAAGTCATCGAGACAGCGGTGGCCCAGAAACGGACCGTGTGGCAGGGCTTGGAGGATCCAGCGATTGTGGATCGGCTCGTGCCGGCTGCCCGAAAAGGCATCGCCAAGTTCATTGCGATGATCGAGAAATTTCGCGGTGAGATCCGGCGCCGCCCGACGGCCGAGTTGGTGCGCGACCTCGTCGAACAAATTCACTACCGCGACGAACTGACCCGAATCTACACGACCGTCGAAGAGCAGGAATCGCGTTGGGAGTCGGTCCAGGACGTGGTCAACGCCGCCGCTTCATACGATCAGCGGTCGGAACATCCCAACCTGGCGGAATTCCTGGACGAGGTTTCGCTCATGGGGAGCGACGAGAGTCCGGACAAGGAGAAGCAACTGCAACAGGACGCGGTTGCGCTGATGACGCTCCATGCGGCCAAGGGGTTGGAGTTCCAGGAAGTCTACATGGTTGGCATGGAGGAAGGTGTCCTACCGCACCGCCGTTCCCTCGATCCCATGGCCGAGACAATCGACGAGGAGCGGCGGTTGTGCTACGTGGGCATCACCCGCGCCCAGCGCCGGCTGACCCTCACCCTGCCGTTAAGCCGCAAGAAGTGGGGCAAGGACCGCCCCACCATTCCGAGTCGCTTTCTTTATGAGGTAACCGGCCAGGCGGACAATCCCAACTATGCCAATACGGTGAAGCTCGCCTCGCAACTCGACCGACTGTCGGATCCCCGGGCGGCCCTATCGGCCAAGAACGCCGAGTCCAAGAAGAAGGCCTCCCCGAAGGCCTCTTCCCGCGGGTCCGTTGCGGGCAAGACGAAAAAGGCAACGCGGAAGAAGGCCGCGAAAAAGGCCAAAGCCCCAAAGCGGCCGAAAAAGTAGCGGTCTTTTGCGGGACGCGGACTATCCCGTGTTCCGAACGATCGGCGTGCATTTACGTGGTCACGGCCACACGGGGGCTGGAGTCGCCGGGGCAGAGGTCGATGTGACGTTCCAATTCCTGGCGAAGTTCGTCGAAGTTCCACGGTTTCGTGAAGTACGCCGACACTCCCATGGCCAGCATCATTCGGCGGACCGCGGGATTGGTCTCACCGGTAAGCACAATCACCGGGACGTCTTTCGTAAGCGGGTGGGCCTGGAAACGAGTGAGGATGTAGTTTCCCTCGCCGTCGGGCATTCGCAGGTCGGTGATAATGACGTCGGGCCGCGTGTCCAACCCGGTCCAAAAGCCCTGCATTCCGTCAAAGGCGCGGATCACGTCGACTCCCAGGGGGCGCAGTCGCATCATGATGGCCTGGGAAACATGGGGATCGTCATCAATACAGAGGACTTTCGGACGGCGCGGCTTCTCACCATCGGGAACTCCGTCAGAGGCTGGAGCTTCACGTTGAACGGCCTGACTGTCCGTCTCGGACCTATCTGCATTTCGCTCGGGAACCGCCGCGTTGGCGGCCACAACCTCCGCTTTTTCGTCCGCAGCTTCGAGGTATCGTGTGGACTGATTGATACAGTCGGGCGCGAGATCGCAAATTGCCGTGCGGCGAGTCAGTTCTGTCATGAGTTCTTCCGCATCGACAGGTTTTTCCAGACACCTTACGCCTTCCAGGGCCTGGTGTTCGTGCAGCGTTGCACGAGATTCCTGTTGCGCGACGACGGCCGTGATGAAATCCGAGGACAGCGGATGTTGGCGCAGCCGTTTGAAGACTTGTGCGGGAGTTGTTCCAGGCAGGACAGCATCCACGAGGACCATCTTGGGGGTCTGGGAGAAGCAAGCCAGGTAGGCCGTATCTGCGTCGCTGGTTCCGATCAGGTCGATGCAATAGCGTCGAAGTTCCTTCTCGAGTGCCTTGAAACCTTTGGGATCGTCATGGACATAGAGGATCTTGGTCTCAATGCATCCTTCCGGAACGGTTGGCCCGCTTTTCTTGCTCGGGGTAGAAGAACTGTGTGCTGGAGCCGGTGCTTCGGTTTGCGGCGCTGACGGGGTGGTTGGCACTACGGACGTGGAAGGCGGCTCGGAGGCAGGCTGAGAAGTCACATTCTCCTGAGCCGGACGGCGAATCCGCAAACTGACCATCATTCCCATCGCCGCGGAAACGAGGGCCGTCGCGATCAGGGCGACGACGTACACGGGAAACGTGTTGATTTCGCTCACACGTTCCTCGTCCGCGGGGACGATTGGCATGGCTCCCGTCAATTCGGCAGTTGGAGTTGCCACGCCGCCGTTGGACGCCAAACCTGGCATTGCCACAAGACCACAAAGCCCCAACGTGATCATCAGAAACACGGTCCTTGAGAGCCGGCCGTTTGGCGCTCGTACCTGCTTCGTAAGGAAGAACTCCATGTCTGCAAACCTCTTGGTCTGGAAGTCCTCTGTCCGGAAGGGCAAATCGTTCGGTCAGGCGACAGTCCCGCGAGATTAGGCTGTTTGGCCGTGGCGTTCCGTGGAACGCCACGGCCAAACAGTATGTGCCACGTCCGGCCTCATAAAGCGTAGTTCACAGGACAGGGAGGGCGAAATGGCAATCCGATTATGCGGAGAATTCTGCTCGAAGCGGATCTTCTCGTAGGTTTGGCATCGAGCAATCCACCAATGGTGTGGGGGGCACGTGGCGCGAGCCAGTGTGGGAATTAAGTGAGCTATACTTAACTCGCACAGCGGGAACACCCAGCGTGGATCATACGGTCCGTTCGGACTTTCCACTGGACGGGTGTGCCCGGAACCGTCTGTGCTGGAGCACGCCCTCGTCTTCTCATGCGTGTTTCCCGGTGATTCAAGCACTCCGCACGAGCACCAGGAGTATTGCGATGAACGAACTCACGAGTTCAGGCCACTCCGCCGCGGTCGCCGATCCAACTCTCGAAGTGAGGCATGCGAAGATCCTCTCGGTGGACGATGACCCGAACATCTCCAAAGCCATCCAGTGCCGGTTCCAAGCGTACGGGATTACCGTGATTCGAGCCTTCCACGGCGAGCAGGGCATCTGGCTTGCCGCTCGGGAGAAGCCCGATCTGGTGATCACCGATCTCGTCATGCCGCTGGGTGGCGGGGAGGACGTGGTCGGCTGCTTGAAGAGCATGCCGGAAACGCGTCATATCCCGGTTCTCGTGCTCACGGGGCAGCCAAACGGGCACATGCGCCGCCAACTCCGAGATCTCGGCGCGGATGGCTACCTCTCCAAGCCGATCGAATTCGAGAAACTGCGAGCTGCCGTTGGTCTCTTCATTGATCTCGGCTGAGACTTTGGCGGACGGCACCAAAGCCCTCACACGTTCGTGAACGGTCGTCCGGGAGAGACAACCCCCGACGACTGAGTGAGGGCATCCGCGCGCCGGAGTTGCATTCTCGTTACGTTCCCTCGATTCCTCAGAATCGTTACGATCTTGTGCAGCAAGCAAGACTCGAAGCCCCCCGGGAGGGATGCCGGGTTCTCCACGTGATTGCGCCCTATACTTGCGCGGAACGCACGCTCAGGCCGGAACGCAGGGGTGGCAGTACAGTCCTTGGCGTGGCCTGTGCGGCCGCTTGCTTCCGCGACTGATTCTGTGCGAAGCGTTACGTGAATGCTGCCTTGGAAACGCCGAATGGATCCCAATCCGACCACTCCATCGCGAAAGGGCCTTCCCCTATGCTTGCGCATGGCCCTGTTTGTCGGCGCCATGCTGGCGTGTATTGTCGGGATCATGTTGATCACGCGGCAGATGGGACGAGTCCACGATGAGGGCACGGTTCGCCTGGATTTGGCGGGGCAACAGCGCGTGCTGATCGAACGCTTCGCGAACGACCAGGCAATTTGGGTCTCCGACGTGGGTGGAGGGGAACGGTTGCTGAAGGGCACCGGCAACGGCGCTCGACCCCGTTCACAGCAGGCCATGTGCGACGAGTTTGAACGGATTCTGGCTACAATGCGAGACGGAGGGACTGCCGGATTTGAGCAGGGGGTGGTTTTTCTGCCGAAGGCGTCGAGCGACAGACTCCGTCACGAGTTGGATGCGTTGGAGCACGCCTGGTCGCAATTTCGGCAACTTGCCGTACGGCTTGGGGCAACCGACACGGACGCGGACGCATTCCCGACGCTCCTGCGGGACTTCCGCCGAACCGCGAGTAAGTGCCGCCGCCAAACCGGTCTCGTCGTCAGCGCAATAATGGACGACACGAACGCCCAGGTGGCAGGCCTGTTGAACGCGCAATACGCCTTGGGGTTGCTCGGATTCCTGGTATTCGCCGGGACCGTGCTGTACGTGCGGCGCCATGTCTGCCGCCCGCTCCGGAATGCCTTGGCTGTCGCTGACGCGGTCGTATCGGGCGACCTCACGCAGCGTTGCGAACTGCTTGGTTCGGATGAAGTCGGCCAACTGTCCCATCGGTTGAACCAGGCCGTCGCGAGCATGGATCGCATGATGACGGAGATCCAGGATCATGCGTCGAGAGAGCATTTGCAGCAGGAGGACCTGCGGAGAAAGGTATGCGGACTCCTTGCGGTGGTGAATGCCGCAGCGGAGGGAAACTTGAGTCAGAAGATTCGAGTGGTGGGTGACGAACCGGTTGACGAACTGGCCGCGGGGATCCAGCACATGCTTCGAGACCTGTCCCGAATCATCGACGAGATGCACGAGCAGGCTGGGGTCGCGGACGCGAAGAACCGTGAACTGGTGCAACTTGGCGTGGAGCGGGAGGAACTGGTTGCGAGCCTGGAAACAAAGAACAAGGAATTGCGGGAGATCGAGAAACGGCTCTCCGCCACGGCGCAGTTCTCCACGGCGCTCAACCAGATGGGCACGGGCAGCGTTCTCGAGTCGGCGCTCGGGGTTCTTGCGAGAGATATCGATGTTCCGATGATTGCCGTCTACGGCGAACGGAGTGATGACGCGAGCCTCGTCTGCCGCTGTGCGGTTGGCGTCGATTGCCATCTGCTGGAGTGCGACGAATTCGGGGCGGAGGGGCTTCCGGCGACCGTCAGGGCCACGGGAGAGACCATGACTCTGTCGGGGCCTTTTGATTCAACGCGGATGCATCTTCACGCAGGCTTGGCCGACGTCGACGTGCACAGCATTGTCGGTTGGCCCATCCGATTTCAGAATCACCCGGTCGGCGTACTTGTTGCCGCTCTTGTCAAGCCGCTCACTCAAGAGCAGCTTGAACTGGTACATTCCCGCCTGCAGCAACTCGCGATCCGAATGAAGACGATCCGGATCGACGAGGAACGCACCCAACTCATGGTCCAGTTGCAGATTCACGCCAACGCTCTTGCGGAAGCCAAGCAGGTTGCCGAATCGGCCAGTCGGGCCAAGAGCGAGTTTCTCGCCAACATGTCCCACGAGTTACGGACTCCCATGAATTCCATTTTGGGATTCACGAACCGTCTTCTGAACAAACGCGAAGGGGACGCCCTCGGTCCTCGCGATATCGAGTCGCTGCAGATCGTCGATCGCAACGCCCGGAATCTGCTGGAACTGCTCAACGGCGTGCTGGATCTTTCGAAAATCGAGGCTGGTCGAATGGAGTTGACGCCTTCTTCTTTCGACCTTGCCGATCTTGTCCGAGACGTCTCGGCGCGAATGGCGTCACTGGTCGGCACGAAACCGCTGGAGTTGGAAACCGAATTCTCGCAGGACACGATTCCGATCGAGGCGGATCAGATCAAGGTGGGGCAGATTCTAACGAACCTCGTTTCGAACGCGGTCAAGTACACCGACCGGGGCAAGGTTTCGATCCTCGTCAACGAAGTGTGCGGTTGCGATGGCGAGGAGGTCGTGGAAGTGCGGGTCCGGGACACCGGAATCGGCATTCGCCCCGACGACATGGAGCGTTTGTTCACGAAGTTCGTCCAGTTGGACGGCAGTGCGGCGCGACCTGTGGCCGGGACCGGACTGGGGCTGAGCATCGCGCGTCAATTCGCGCAAATGCACGGGGGAACGATCGAAGTCGACAGCGAATTCGGGGTCGGCAGCGAGTTCACGCTCACCCTGCCACGCAAGGCGAAGCGAGGACGGGAGGAAGTGCTTCCTTCGCCAGTTCTCAAGACATCATTTGACAAGCCCACGGTCGATCCCTTGGAGGAGAACTCGCGTCTGGACGCGGATCCCGGCGGAGTTACGATCCTGTGTGTCGATGACGACGGGGACGCCCTGAAGACTCTCCAGAATGGATTGGAGGACGCGGGGCACGAGGTGCTCCTCAGCGAGGATTGCGATTCCGCGGGGGAGAAGGCTGGGGCATGGCATCCCGACGTTTTGCTGCTTGAGCCAGGATCGAACGGAAAAACGGCCACGGAGGCCGCTCACGAGGTCCACAATCAGCGCGTCCTGGCATCGATTCCGATCGTTGTTGAAGTGATCGGGAGCCTGGAGGCGAGGACGATTTCCGCAGGCTGTCGTCACTACCTACAGAAGCCCGTGGAGATAAGAGAACTGCGCAAGACGCTCGACCTCGTGCTGCCTGAAGGTGACTCGAACGCCCTGGTCGTTGACGACGACCCGCTTGTTGTTGAAATCCTCACCAGGGCGCTAACGGAAATGGGGGTGAATGTCCGCTCGGCAACGAACGGGAGAGAGGCGATCACACGCCTTGCCGACAAGCTGCCTTCCGTGATTCTGCTGGACCTGATGATGCCGATCATGGACGGGTTCGAATTCCTGGAACACGTTCAGTTGGACCCGCTGTATCGTGACTTGCCGATCATCATTCTCAGCGCCGTCACTCTTGAGAAAGCGGAAGTGGAGAAACTCCGCCAAACGGGTCGAACGGTTTTCGTCCGCGGTGCACAAAACGCCCGTGAACTTGCGGATGCGATCCTGCAGGCGAGAATCATCGACCAGCAAGACGCAGCGGGGCAGCGCGACACTCCATTGGAACTTCAAGCGTCTTCCTCCTGACCTTCATCGTGCAGGCAACATCGCCGAATCTAGCAACAGGAAATCGGTCATGGCCAAGATACTAGTCGTTGATGATATTCCCGACAACGTCACGCTTCTTCGCTATTATCTCGAGGATTATGGGTACGACGTCGTGTCAGCCAACAACGGGCAGGAGACCCTCGAACTCGCCGCCTCGGAATTGCCGGACGCGATTCTCCTCGATGTGATGATGCCTGTCATGGACGGCATTGAGGTCTGCCAGCGATTGAAAGAGATTCCCACCCTGGCCGACATCCCTGTGATCCTGGTAACGGCCAAGAATGACGACCAGGACGTCGTCCGCGGTCTCGATCACGGGGCCCACGACTATGTCACGAAGCCCTTCAATGTGCGCGTGCTTGTGGCACGCGTTGAGGCCGCCCTGCGTGCCAAGCGGGCCCAGGATTCGACCCGGCGTTTGAACCAGCGACTCAAAGCGGTCAACGAGTTGGTGGACGAGCGCAACCAGCAATTGGCGGCCATCAACCAGACGGCCTACGAGTTCGTGAACAACGTCTCGCACGACTTCCGCACCCCCCTGAGCGCGATCAAGGAGTTTGCTGCCATCATTGGGGAGGGGCTGGCTGGCCCCGTTACCGACGAGCAGAAAGAACACCTTGGAGTCATCTCGGATTGCGTCGGCGACCTGACTTCGATGGTCAATGACATGCTTGATCTCAGCAAGTTGGAGGCCGGTCGACTGACGGTCCGGCGAGCGGTGTGCACGATTGCCGACATTTTCGAACACGTCGGTCCGATTCTTGAACGAAAGGCTTCGGCTCGCCGCGTTCAATTGGAGATCGCTGAGGCCGATCATCTTCCGGACGTTTATTGCGACGCCGCGAAGATCGGACGCGTGATCGTCAATCTCGTCGTCAACGCCATCAAGTTCGTCGGACTTGGCGGACAGGTCGTCGTTCGAGCCGACTGGGATCGCAATTCCTCCCAGGTCGTCATTCGCGTGACCGACGACGGGCGAGGTATCGAGCCCGACAAACTACGGGTCATCTTCGAGCGGTTCCAGCAGGTTGGCACAAACGTCCGAGCCAGCACGGAGGGCGTGGGCCTGGGGCTGAACATTGCCAAGGAATTGGTCGCCCTGAACTTCGGGCGCTTGTCCGTCACCAGCCAGGTTGGACAGGGAAGCACGTTCTTCTTCGCCGTACCGACGGCCGATTCCCTGGGCCTGCTGCAGCGTTTCCTGGACGGGGCCGAGTTCGCCCGCAACCGTCTTCAGTCGGTGTCGGTCGTCGAAGTACGGTTGGCGGGGGAAGCAGACGACTGGATCATCGGGGAACTCGATGAAACGCTGCACTCAACCGTTCGAAGCTCCGATCTGGTCCTCAAGACGGGCCCGGTTTGCTGGCATATTGCCGCCGATGCGAACGAGAACGAGGCTCGCTCCCTGATGGCCCGATTGAAGCAGTCTTGGGAAGACGGCGACCAGAACAACGGGCGTCAGCAGACGCCGCGCTTGATCACTCAAGTTGTCGGAACCTGGCGGATCCCGGCGGAAAAAGAGCAGTTTCTTCACGCTTTCCAGATTGAGATGGACCGCGTTCGAGAAGGCGGCGATCCCGTGCAGGTATAGATTGTTGCGGGGGAAGTCGACCGGTGCCAGCGTCGCGGGTGCGCTCACAACCTGTTGTCTGGACACGAGTTGCGGATGATCCGTCGGTTTGCCCCGTCCGTCCTGAAACGGGGCGGACTTCGTGGAAGGAACGCCGTTGAGGGGCGTTTGTCAGCGACGACGGCGGCGGCTGTCAAAAAACGCTGTAGCGTGATTCGACATGGGACTGTAAACTACCACGCAGAAACGTGTTACATTTTCCGCGGCGCAAGAGGCAAGGAGGCACTCATGCCCAACCGCGCGTTTCGGTTCATTCACGCGGCCGATCTCCACCTGGAGCAGGTTCCCCAAGGGGTTGCTCACGTTCCCGAACATCTCCGCGATCTTTTTGTCGACTCGGCCTATGCCGCCGCCCAGCGAGTGTTCGAGGCGGCATGTACCGAGCAGGTCGATTTCCTGATCCTTGCGGGTGATGTCATCGACGCGAAACGCACAGGGCCCCGTGGCCCCTTGTTTCTCGTCGAGCAGTTCCAGAAGCTTGCCGAACGGGAGATTCCCGTGTTCTGGGCAGGCGGCGTGGTCGACAGCCCCGATGCCTGGCCGCCCGGCGCCACCCTGCCAGACAATGTGGTGGTCTTCCCGATGGGAAAACCGGAGGAGGTCGTGTTCGACCGCCACGGCGATGCGGTGGTTCGACTTGTGGGGGCGAGCCGGATTTCAGGAAGGCGTCTTCGGCCCAACGAGTTCTCCGGGGAACCGGGGGGACTTTTTACCGTGGCCGTGGCCTACGGCAGCGCCGATCCTCAACAGCTCAAGCGCCGCGAAATCGAATACTGGGCCCTGGGTGGGCGGCACCGAAGGTCCACTCTCTACCGCGGTCCGGAGATGGCCCACGACCCGGGCACGCCCCAGGGACGCAGCCCATCCGACACAGGGCAATTCGGATGCACGCTCGTCGATGTCGACGAGCGCAAGACGATCCGCACCACTCAGATCGCGACCAGCCACTTTCGCTGGCAAAGTGAGTCTGTTTCCGTTCAGGATAGCAGCACGCAGGAGGATTTGGAGGCAGCCCTTCGCCAGCGCGTCCAGGCCCTGGCTCAGGCCCTTCCCGGAGTCGATCAGATGATCTCCTGGACGGTTGAGGGCACAGGGCCCCTCGTCACCCAGCTTCGCCGCGGCCCGCTCGCCGAGGAATTGCTCCAGACCCTTCGGCGCGAATTCGGTTCCGGCCCACCGGCTCTCTGGAGCCTGACGCTGGAAACGGAGGCGAAGATTCAGGTTCCTCCGATCTGGTTCGAGGAAGAGACGATTCGGGGCGATTTTCTGAACGTGATTCGCCGTTTGGAACAAGACGGGGACGCCCCTCTGGATCTGACCGAGTATCTCCCGGAACGCTACCTGGCCGGTTCGCTCTCGGCGGCCGCGCTGCTTTCCGATCCGCAGGAACGCGGACGGGTGTTGGCCGAAGCGGCCATGTTGGGTGTCGATTTGCTCACCGCAGAGGATACGGTATCGTGAGAATTACCGGATTGCGTGCCGATGGTTTCGGCGTCTTCCACGGCTTGGAGATTGACGGACTTTCTGAAGGACTGCATGTGTTTTACGGCCCGAACGAGGCCGGCAAGACCACGCTGATGCAGTTCATTCGCTCGGTGCTCTACGGCTTTTCGCCCGAACGCAGGCGGTATCTGCCACCGGCATTCGGCGGGCGCCCCGGCGGGCAGTTGCGACTGCAGACCACGGAAGGGCGGCTGGTGGTCTCGCGCCACGACAACGTGGAGGAACCGGCCCGCGGCGACCTGGTCTCGGTCACCTACCCTGACGGCACGCGTCAAAGCGAACACGTCCTCAAGACGCTCCTATCCGGCGCCGACGAGAACCTCTTCAATCACGTCTTCTGCGTGGGCCTCCGGGAACTGCAGGAGCTTGGAACTCTCAGCGATACGGATGCCGCCCGGATGCTCTACGACCTGAGCACGGGCCTTGGAAACATCTCACTGGCCGAAGTCGTGCAAAGCCTCGCGGAGGCACGAAATCGCATCGTGGACGCCGCGGGGCGTCCCTGTGAGGTAAGCCGTCTTCTGGAACGGCGCAACCAGTTGCGGGCCGACCTGGAAGAGATTGGCCGCGTGAGCCGCGACTACGGGCGGCTCGCCGCGGAGCAAACGCGGTCAGAGCGGGAGATCACGCGATTGGAGGAGGAAGCGCGGCGGCTTCGCCACGAGTTGCGGGTGGCCGAAATCGCCGAATCGGTGCAGGTCCGTTGGCGCGACCGGTTGTCGGCCGATCGGCAACTGGCCGCGGTTGGAGACACCGATTCCATTCCCGAGGGAGCAATCCACCGACTTGAGGTTCTCGAATCGCGTCTTGCCCATCGGCGCGAGCTTGCGAAGTCCTGGAAAAGCCGCTGGACGAAACTGTGCCGCGAGGCCCAAGCCCTCAAACCGAACGAAACCCTTGAACGCCTCGGTCCTCGCATCGAAGCACTTCGCGAGCAGGAGCCGTGGATCAAGACCCTGCGCGACCGCACGGCCGAACTGGAAGCGGAGATCAAGGGGCTGGAATCGCAGTTCGCCCACGAGCGCCGCCATTTCGGTCTTCGGGACGACGACAAGGCAGGCGTGCCGGCCCTTTCAGGCAACACGATGCAGGTCCTGCGACACCCGGCCCGGGCGATGAAGCGGGCTCGCAACGACCTGGAACAGGCCCAGCGTGCCCTTGGCGAAAGCGAAGAGCGCGCCCTGGAACTCAGCGAGAAGGTCGAGTCAGGACTTGCCGGTTGGGGAGTCGACGATCTGAGCCTTGCCCTCCAGCGACAAGGTGACGCCGTGGCACGGCTGCGGCGACGCGTCCAGGTCGACCAACGCGTCGACCAGATGCTGCAGAACCAGGCGGAATTGAACGAACAGGGCCGCAATCTGGCCGAAAACCAGCTTATGCCCATGTGGGGCACGGTCGCCCTGGCGGCCGCGCTCGTCGGCGGAACCGCTCTGTTCGCGTTTCTCGGTTTCTACATGGACTCACTGTGGTTCTGGGTCCTGCTTTTGTACGTCGTGGCAGGCGGCGTGGGAGCGAAACTGGTCAAGTCGTTCTGGGAACGGAACCAGATGAGCCGCCTCAAGGCGGCGAGGCGACAGGCCTCGATGCTTACCTCGCAGATCGAGGAGGCCTATCGCGAGCGGGACAAACTCGATCGGGAGTTGCCGCGCGGCGACGGCAGTGTGGCGGAGCGACTGAAAGACGCCGAGCGGCAGATGGCCGAGTTGGAGGCTTTTGTCGGACGCGACGCCCAGCGTCTATCCGCCCAGGAAGAGGCCGAGTCGGCGTCGCGGCGTCTCGACGAGGCCAAGCGAGCCTTGGCCCAGGCGAAGAACCGTTGGCGAAATGCCCTGGTGACCGCCGGGTTGCCCGCCGATCTGGCGCCGGGGCAGATCCGATCCCTGATCACACGCAGCGAAGAGATCGTCGATATTCGTCGCCGTCTGGACCATCGTCACGAGGAATTGCAGCAGAGGAACCGCGAACTCGAGACGCTTAAGCAACGCGTTGCCGGCGTCGTAGCCGAGGCTGGCCTGAACGCTTCGCCCAACGATCCCACGGCCGGGCTGCAGGCTCTCGCCCGGGCTCTTGCCGAACAGCAGGCCCAGCAGAAGCGTCTTGGGGAGTTGCGCGTTCGTGCCCGGAAGATGCGGCGAAAGAAGAAGAAAATCAGCCGGTCCACTCGGCAGTTGAAGGCGCAGCGTCGGCGTCTGTTTCGGGCTGTGGGAACGGTCGACGAGGCCGAATTCCGGCGTCGCGCATCGCACTTTGCTGAAATCGAGTCGCTCCGGGCCAGCCGTGCGGCCATTCAACGTGAAATCGCCGCCGCCATCGGCGCCTATTGCTCGGAGGAGGTCATCGCCGAGGCCCTGGAAGGCCAGACCGGCGAGACCCTCCGCACACGCTGCGAGGAGTTCCGCACGGCTTTGACCGGCGTGGAAAAACGCTTGCAGGAAAGGTGTGAGCAGCGTGGACGGCTTGGCGAACAGTTGCGCGTTTTGTCTGACGACCGCGCTCCCGGCGCGAAGCAACTCGAAATGAACATGGTCGAGCAGCAGTTGGCCGAGTCGCTTCATCGTTGGCGCGTTCGTGCCGCCGCCTGCCACACGCTGACCGAGATTCGCGAGAGCTATCAGCGGGATCGCCAGCCGGAAACGCTCCAGGAGGCCTCCGATTACCTCGAACGCCTGACCCAGGGACGCTACACGCGGGTGTGGACGCCGTTGGACGAAGACGTTTTGCTCGTCGACGACGCTCGCGGGGAACCTCGATCGGTGGATGTCCTTTCCCAGGGCACGCGGGAGCAACTCTTCATCTGCCTGCGGCTTGCCCTGGCGGCCGGGTTTGCGCGACGGGGCGCCGTGCTTCCCCTGATCCTCGACGACGTTCTGGTCAACTTCGACGTGCAGCGTGCCCAGGCAGCGGCAGAGGTGATGCGAGACTACGCGGCCGCGGGGCATCAGCTCCTGGTCTTCACCTGTCACGAGCACATCCAGAAACTCTTCAAGTCGCTCAAGACGCCCGTCGACGTTTTGCCTTCCCACTCCGAGTCGGTTCGCGTCGAAACCGCCCTTCCGGCGCCGAAGAAAGCGAAGGCCACGCCGGCCAAGCGCAAGGCGAAACCGGTCCCTGTTGCGGAAGAGCCGCCAGTTCCGGAAGTTGTGGAGGAGCCCGAGCCGGTCGAAGAACCGGAAGTCGTTGAAATCGAGGAAGAGGAGGTGGTTGTGGCCTTCGAGGAACTCGCCCAGGACGAGCCCGAAGAGGAGGAGCCCGAGGAAGAAGAAGACGAAGAAGTTGAGGATCTGTGGGAGGAGGAAGACGCGGAAGAAGAGGAGGACTACATCACGGGCGAGTGGGAAGAGGTGGTCGACGAAACCATGGAGCCCGAGGAAGACGAAGCGGACGACGAATACGAGTATGAAGAGGATGACGACGACCCGGATGGAACCTGGGCCGAAGAGGAAGAGGCGGAGTATGAGTACGACGAGGAGGACGTTGAAGTCGACGAGTACGACGACGAAGAGGAGGACGTCGCGGAGGAGGAGGTAGAAGACGACACGGCGTCCAAGTCCAAGATCCTTCGCCGCCGCAACTCCGATGATTGGGATGACCGCTACGAGGACGAGTACGACGAACTCTACGAAGAGGACGAGTACGAGGCTGACGCAGAGGACGACGCCGAGGCGGCATGACATCTCGGCGGAGCAACACTCCGCGGCCCCTGTTTTCGGCCGTTTCGGAACGGCGAGGACTGAAAATCACCCTGGCCGTTGTTCGTGCGACGGCGTCCGTTCCGGTAGCGGCCTCTTTCTCGCCGCTGCTCTACACGTTATCCTGTCTACGGACTTATTCTGGAAATCCGTGGGGAGGAGAGAGAACGCGTGGATGCCCTCATTGCCGTCACCCCGTTGCTGGTTGTGTTTGCCCTGCTTGTCTTCTGGCGGATGCCCGCCAAGCAGACCATGCCGATCGCGGCCGTTCTGACGGCCATCCTGGCGTATAGCTATTGGGGCGTCGCACCGGGGAGGATCGTGGCGGCGACCGGCGAAGGCCTGATCATCTCGGGAATGCTGCTGTATATCGTCTGGGGGGCTTTGCTGCTGCTCTTCGTCCTGAAGCATTCCGGGGCCGTCACCACGATCCGGAACGGTTTTCGCGATATTTCGCCGGACCGCCGGGTTCAGGCGATCATCGTGGCGTGGACGTTCGGGGCGTTCATCGAGGGGGCGGCGGGATTCGGCACGCCGGCGGCCGTAGCCGGTCCGCTGCTTGTTATTCTCGGCTTCCCGCCCATGGCCGCGGTTGTGGCGGCCCTGACCATTCAGAGCACGCCGGTTTCCTTCGGGGCCGTCGGCACGCCAATCCTCGTGGGCGTGAGCAAGGGGCTGGAGAACCAGTCGCTTGTCGCCAACTACATCGCCGAGCATTCGTCCGCCTTCAGCGCTGCAACGGCGGACGACCGCTACCAGCAGTTGCTGGCGATGATCGGGGCCCGGGTGGCGATCGTTCACGGGGTGATCGGAACGCTGATCCCGCTGTTTGTCGTCTGCCTGTTGACCCGGTTCTTCGGTCAGAATCGCTCCTGGCGCGAAGGACTGGCGATCTGGCCCTTCGCGCTCTTCTCGGGTCTGGCCTTCACCGTGCCCTACGTGCTATTCGGGGTGTTTCTCGGTCCGATGTTTCCCTCGTTGCTGGGAGGCCTTGTGGCGTTGGCGTTGACGGTCACGGCAGCGCGGCGGGGCTGGTTCGTGCCGAAGCAGTCGTGGGATTTTCCGCCCGAGTCGTCTTGGGATCCCGACTGGAAGAGTGACTTCCCACCCCAAGAGGAAGTGGCTTCGGAAGGGAGGATTTCGCTTTGGCTCGCCTGGACGCCTTACGTGATTGTGGCGCTGTTGCTGGTCACGTTGTCGCTGTCGAAGAAGTACTGCCCGCCTGTTGAGCGTTGGATTGACGCCACTACGTGGCGGCCCACACTGCTGAATACGGGGGATCCGCAGACGACGATTGCCGGAAAGTTAAACGTGTTGACGCTGCCGGGGACCGTGTTTCTGATCGCCTCGCTTTCGTGTCTGGTGTTGCATCGGATGAGGCAGCGTCAGTTTGGCGCGGCCTTGGCCGAATCGGGACGAGCCATTCGTGGGGCGGCCGTTGCGATCATCTTCGCCGTACCGATGGTGCGGATTTTCATCCAGTCGAACGTGAATTCGGCGGGGCTGGAAAGCATGCCGCAAGAGCTGGCCACGGCGGCGGCTCACATGGCCGGCACTGCGTGGCCCGCTTTTGCGGCCGTCATCGGCGCCATGGGCGCCTTTGTGGCGGGCAGCAACACGATCAGCAACATGACGTTCTCGCTGTTTCAGTTCGACGTGGCTCTGCAAATCGGCCTCGATCCGCTCTTTGTCGTTGCCCTGCAGGCGGTGGGCGGTGCGGCGGGGAACATGATCTGCGTTCACAACGTCGTCGCGGCCGCCGCCACGGTCGGCCTGCTGGGTCGGGAGGGAGCCTTGATTCGCAAGACCCTTATCCCGACCACTTACTATCTGTTTGCCGCCGGTGCGATCGGATGCGTCGTGCTGCTGCTGTGTTGAACGCCCGTATCGTAGGTTGACTCTCCCGAGTCGACCCAGATGCCAGGAATGGGGCTCGCCAATGCGCGCCGCGTGGTGCGTTTGTTTGAGGCTTTGTGGAAATGGGAGGTCAGCGACGATGCGAGTGGTCGACTCGGGAGAGTCAACCTACGGTTGTTTGCGGAAGATCGCCTGACCGGGTTCGAGAGTCTGTTTCTGGCCGTTCAGTGTCAAGTCAACCGGCGTGGCGTCAACACACGCATAGATCGTTCCGGTTCGGCCGTCCGGGAGCGTCCAGGTGGTGTGCAGGACGGAGGGAAGTGCCAGAGAACGCTTGGTTTTGCCGTCTTTCTCGGTGAAGGTCATTTCCATCTGCGGCACGTCCAGGTCGGGGGAGGCCACGCGGCGGCCGAAATTGAGGAACTCGCCGGCGGGGCCTCGCCACAACTGGATGTGCTGGCGAAGGAGGCGGAGTTGAACCGGGTCGAGCTTCTCCGGGTCGCACCAGCGGCTCCAGAGGGCGACGGCCGGGATCTTGCCGCAGACGAGGTTCATGCCGATCTGATAGGTTGCCAGGCGGCTTGGACGCTCGGAAGCGTAGCAGCCCTCGCTGCCGTAGCCGGCGAGGTATTCGTGGTAGACGTGGGTGAAGAGGGGGACGCCGAGCACGCCGGTGCCGCTGCGGGGCCAGCGGCCCTGGTGGAGATCCCGGGCGTGGTAGGTGTCGAGGAGCGGCAGGTAGAATTCGCCCGGCTCTTCGATGGCAAAGGCGAAATCGCGATCGCTCGCCTTGCCCTCCCGGCGGATTTCGGAAAACAGGCGGTAGAGGGCCTGGCTGCACCACGTGCCGCCGCCGGGTGGATGCTTGTGTTCCGGGTGATGGCAAAGGGTCACGCCGCACACGCTTCGCCACACCTGCGCCACGCACCTGGTGCAGCACGATGTGAACCTCGTGGTGATTCGCGACCTGCTCGGTCACCGCCAAATCACCAGCACGCAGATCTATCTGCATACGACGGCTCACGACTTGAAGGAAGTCGCCGACAACCATCCCGTCGGCGAATTGGCGCCAACCATCGCAGCGCTCCTCGACGGTGTGAGGCTTCCGATCGACCATCCGCCTCGTCGCCGCCCTCCGGTGCGAACCTCGTTGTCACCCAGCCTCCGGGCGCCGCCCCCGGCAGTCCGAACGGCGACCTGACCGGCCATCAGGCCGCCCTCTTCGAATCGCTCCGGTAGGCTGATTGCATTGCTTTTGCAATTCGGTTATGGTCACGGTATGGATGAAGGGAACACCCACCGCCCGTATTGCCCCCAGAAGACACGATGCAAGCCATCGCCGCCCCGACTCAAACGCCGCAATCGCCAAACTTTCTAACGCAAGACAATGCGCCACACCCAGCTCATTTTTTTTGCGGTCGAAAGTGTCGGACTAAATACACCTACGACTACGGCCAGCGATGGGTCCGAAAGACCCTCGACACCGACGCAGACGGCACGATCGAAGAATCCCAGGTCTTCGTCCACGACAACGGCCAGATCGTCCTCGACTTCCAGAAGACCGGCACGGTCGATGCCGGCAATTCCGACCTTGCCCACCGCTACCTCTGGGGCGGCAGCGTCGACGACCTCCTTGCCGACGAAACCGTCGACGACGGCACGGCCGACGACGTCGCCTGGGCCCTGACCGACCACCTCGGCTCCGTCCGCGACATCGTCGTCTACGACCCAGTGACGCAGACCGTCTCTGTCGTCAAGCACGTCGTCTACGATGCCTACGGCAACATCACCAGCGACACGGCCACCGGCGTCGAAAGCCTCTTCCTCTACACGGCCCGACCGTTCGATCCGGATACGGTCCTCCAAAACAACCTGAACCGGTGGTACGACGCGACGACGGGGCGGTGGTTGAGCATGGACCCGATTGGGTTCGAGGCGGGGGATGTGAATTTGTATCGGTACGTCGGGAATGGGCCAGTGGTATGGATTGACCCCACTGGGTTCGTTGATGAGAGTTTGTTCCATAAGTTCGATCAAGTGTTTCGTTCGGACTTGGAGGTCCTTCCGTGTGGGAACAAATACATGATGGTCTTTCTTGGATCGAACGTATACGAGGAGTCGGACTGGCGGTTGCGCACGAAAGAGATTCTTGATAAGTTGAAGCAATATGAGCCTGACGCGAACATTTACAACTATCGTCAGTTCATGGATTTTGACGGCTCAGGTGTGAGGTTACATACTCACCCTGGCGTTACCGCATGGGCTTTTGACTGCAGGCTCACAGTCAAATCTCACGGCGACTGCTGCTTTAGTATTGAGGCGGCTGTCGGCGGGGTGTTGGCGAGGGTGGTGCTGCCAGACAATGACAGCTTCTTCCGGGATCACCCAGACATAACACCCGCGATGACCCTGGAACACGAAAGGAATCACTTCGAATCATGGCAGACTGCGTACAATATTGTTGTTGACGGCCTGTATTATGTTGAAACGAAGTCGTTTTCTTCGAGGGAGAATGCGGAGGCCTACAAACAACTTGCCGAGAACGAAGTGTGGCGAATTATTAGGGCTGTAAACGAGCGTGTCCTTCCGGCAAGCCTGCATGAGTCTTTTGATGGCGTCTGGTATCGTTGGCTGTCGAGGCGAGGTTTTGTGGAGGATGGCCAATGGGTGCGAGGAAGAAACGCGGGCTGCCGGTGGAGCTTGAGAACGTTCGACGCCGGTTCGAAGCTTGGCGTCGGGGGCGAACGGCACGAACACGGATTCCGAGTTCGTTGTGGGCGGCGGCGGTGAAGGTAGCCGAGAGGCACGGGGTTCACCGGACGGCGAAGGCGCTACGAATTGACTACTACGGCTTGAAGAAGCGAGTCGAAGAGAGAGGGGCCGGTGGCGTGTCGGCGGGAGAAGGCACGGCGACCTTTGTGGAACTGGCCAACCCCTTGTCGTCAGGTTTCGTCGAGTGCCTTGTGGAGTTGGAGGATGACAGCGGGGCGAAGATGCGTGTGCACCTGAAGGGTGCCGAGGCTCCAGACTTGGTTGCGTTGAGCCGGAGCTTCCGGGGCGTCCCATCATGATCCAGATTACGCCTCAGATGCGGATGCTGGTGGCAATCGAGCCGGCCGACTTCCGCAAGGGGATCGACGGTTTGGCTCGGCTCTGCCAGGAAATGCTCCAGCAGGACCCGTTCTGCGGCTGGGTCTTCGTGTTTCGCAACCGGCAGGCAACCGCGATCAAGGCATTGATCTACGACGGCCAGGGATTTTGGCTCTGCCACAAGCGTCTTTCGAGCGGGCGGTTTCCCTGGTGGCCAAGTGGGCGGAATTCGGCGGAAGCCGCCACAACGCTGACTGCCCATCAGTTACAGGTGCTTCTTTCGGCGGGTGATCCGACCAGGACGCGCACGGCCCCGATGTGGCGCGCGGTTGGGCCGGGAGACTGATGGCTCGGCAGCAGAAATCGCCCTTATGCGTCAGGGGCGTTCGTGTTATCTTGCGGCCTGTGAGCGAGAGTGTCGAATCGAGGTTGCGTCGTCAGGGACGACAACGTGACGGTCATTCCACCGACTCGTCGCCGCATCGGAGGCAGGGATGCCATGAAGCGGACGGAACCGAAGGTCATCGAATTGAACACGAGCAAGCTGGAGGAGATTCTAGCGCGAGTCGAGGCAAACCGGGCAACGGCCGAAGACCACGAGACGATTCGGACCTTGTCTCACTCGTACGTCCACCTCGTTGCATTGTTGAAAGACAAGAACACCAAGATCAGCCGTCTGCGAAAGCTGCTCTTCGGCGCGAGCACCGAGAAGACCTCGAGCGTACTTGGCGACAAGGCCAAGGAAGCGACGCCTTCCGCTGGGGACGACGATAGCTCCACCCCCTCGGACGAGACCGCCGCAGAAGAAGGCTCCAGACCGCCGCCGCGAGGCCACGGTCGCAACGGGGCCGACGACTATCCAGGTGCGGAAGAGATTCAGGTTCCGCACGAATCGCTTCAGCCGGGAGATTGCTGCCCGGAGTGTGGCAAGGGGACGCTCTACGAGCAGAACCAGCCGGGAGTGCTGATCCGACTCGTGGGCCAGGCTCCCGTGGGGGCCAAGGTTTTCCGGCTTCAGCGGTTGCGTTGCGGCCTCTGCGGCAAGGTCTTCACGGCCGAACCTCCCGAGGGCCTGGGGGCCGAGAAATACGATGCCACGGTCTCCAGTATGATCGGCCTGTTGAAATACGGTACGGGGTGCCCCTTCAACCGCCTGGAAGGCCTGCAGGGGAGTCTGGGAATTCCCTTGCCTGCCTCGACTCAATGGGAGATTGTTGACGCTGGGGCCCAGCTTATCGAGCCGGCCTATGTCGAGTTGATTCGGCAGGCGGCTCAGGGGGAGGTGCTCTACAACGACGACACGACCGTCCGGATCCTGGAACGGATGGGAAAGCGTGGACAGCAAGCCGCCCTGGCCGAAATCTTCGGCCAGGGCGCTGACGAAAAGAAGGGACCAGCTCGCCGAGGCTTGTTCACCTCGGGGATCGTGTCCACGGGCGAAGGTCACCAGATCGCCCTGTTCTTCAGTGGCCGCAAGCACGCCGGAGAGAACCTCTCGGAGGTCCTGGCGGAACGTGCCAAAACTCTCGATCCGCCGATCCAGATGTGCGACGCCTTGTCGCGGAATCTACCGGCCGACCTGGAGACAATCGTCGCCAACTGTCTGGCCCACGGCCGGCGGCAGTTTGTGGATGTGGTGGACCGCTTTCCTGATCAATGCCGCTATGTCCTGGAATCACTGAAGGTCGTCTATCGCAACGACGCCATCGCGAAGAACAAGAGGCTGTCGCCGGAAGCACGCCTTCAGTTCCATCAGGCCGAAAGTGGTCCGGTGATGGAGGATCTCCACGCTTGGCTCACCCGACAGTTCGAAGAGCGTCTGGTCGAGCCCAACTCGGCCCTCGGCAAGGCGATTTCGTACATGCTCCGGCACTGGGAGAAGCTGACGCTCTTCCTCCGCAAGGCCGGGGCTCCACTGGACAACAACATCTGCGAACGGGCCCTGAAGAAGGCCATTCTCCATCGCAAGAACGCCCTGTTCTACAAGACGGAGAACGGAGCCCGCGTGGGTGACATCTTCATGAGCCTGATCTACACCTGCCAGCTCTGCGGCGCCGATCCGTTCGACTACCTGACCGAACTCCAGCGACACGCCGCGGCCCTGGCTGCCAGCCCGCAGGACTGGATGCCCTGGAACCATCGAGCAGCGTGCGACGCCGTCTCTGCGTGATCTTGGGCCGTAAGCGCACAGCCAACAGCATCTTGCCAAGCATGTTAGACTCGGAGTGATTTCGGTTTCCATTCACTTCGAGGAGGCGGATCGTGGCGCGACGAAGCAGCGAGGAGAAGCGGGCGTTCTGGCGGATGGTGGTTCAGATGCAGGAGGAGAGTGGGCTGTCGGTGCGGAGGTTCTGCGAGCAGGAAGGACTCGGCCAGGCCAGCTTCTTTGGGTGGCGACGGAAGTTCCGGGCAGAGGGAGCGGAACGTCGCGATGGCAGTGAGCATGGGGGCGAGTCGGTTCGGCTACCCGTCCGTCTTGACGTGCAAGATGTCGTCGCCGGTCTGGATGAACGATGCCAGACCGTGTGCGAGCTTCTCTCTCAGGGGCTCTCAAGGTCGCAAATTGCGGAACAGATGCAATGCGGTTGGCATACGGTTGATCGGTTGGTTCGCACCATTCGCGAGCGACTCGAAGAGGCGGAGGTGGACGGATGGTTGCAGTAAGCAGAAGGCATATTTTCCCTGCCCCAACGCACGGCGAAAAACGGGCGGACAACGTATTCCACAGGCCTGGACTTTCGGGGCAGGATGAGCTGTCTGTTGCTGATCGGTCTGGTCCCTCAAACCAACCGATCAAGGCCGCCTGGATCTCCGATGAATTGTTGGCCGAGACGATCGACGTTTGGTCACGGACTTACGACCGACCTGTTGCGACGGAAGAGGCCTTGGAGATTCTGGCAAACGTCAGGAGATTCGGCGAATTGCTCATCCAAGCAAAGGAGGATAGAAAGGCGTGAACATCGTGATTTGGGCGCGGGTGTCGTCCCGCGAGCAGAAGGAAGGTTACAGCATTGATGCCCAGTTGCGGTCCATGCGTGACAAGGCGGCCAAACTCGGCTGGACCGTCGTCCGCGAGTTTGTCGTCGCCGAGTCGGCAAAACGAGGAGCGGACCGCAAAGCATTCAACGACATGTTGCGTTGGATCAAGAGGAATGCGAATCGCAAGAAGATAGACGCCATCTTCGCTCACAAGCTTGACCGCGTCTGCCGAAACATGCGCGACGCGGTCCGGCTGCAGGCACTTGAAGATGACTACGGCGTAACCCTGGCGTTCGTCGAGAACGACTTTGGGCCCGGCGCGGCCGGGGCACTGTCGTTCAACGTGATGGCCGCCGTTGCGCAGTACTACAGCGACAACCTGCGGAGCGAGGTCATCAAGGGCATGGATGAGAAGGTCCGACAGGGCTGGCCGACGGGCCTGGCCCCGTTCGGATACATCAACGTGAAGGGGAACCGGGAAGAGCCCGTACAACCCCATCCGGAGGCGAGCCAGACGCTGATTCGGATCTTCGAGCTCTACAGCCGGGGCAATCAGACCTTTGAGAGCCTTGCAGATCAGTTGTTTCGCGAAGGGCACATCCATCGCAAAAGCCAGCCGCGATTCAACCGTACGACGCTTTCTCACATCCTCAACAACCGGTTCTACATCGGAGAACTAATCCGCAACGGTCAGACCTTCCAGGGGAAATACCGGCTGCTCATTGACCGTCGAACCTTCCAGCTATGTCAGGATGTCCTCCATGGCCGGAATCGGCGAACAGGCAATCCGACACACGCCTTCGCCGGTGGGCTCTTTCAATGCGTCTACTGCAGCCAGGCTATTACCGGCGAGCGAGTTCGCCGAAAACTCGCTGATGGCAGCGTGCGCGAACATCTCTATTACCGTTGCGCCAACAACGCCCCGAGCGCAGATCATCCACGGGTCCGATGGCGAGCGGAGGTTCTGGAAGAGGCGATCTACGACGATCTGCGCAAGATGCGGGTGCCGCCGGAAATCGCGCCATGGTTCCGCGAGGCCATTACATCCGCGTTCACGGACGCGATTGGATTTAAATCGCGGCAGAAGGCCATGTTGACGAAGCGGGTGACCGAACTGAAGAACAAGCAGGCACGTCTCTTGGACGTTTACTTGGGAGGGGACGTTGAAGAGGCCGCGTATCAAGGAAAGTCCGCGGAATTGAAGGGCGAAATCGCCCTGGTGGAAGAGTCGTTGGCCAAGCACGAGGCCACCACTCTGGCGGACCAACAAGCCGCTCTGCGGATCTTCCAGTGGACGCAAAACGCGGCACAAGTTTGGCGCGGTTCAAACAATGGCGTAAAACGCGAGATTCTCGAAACCGTTTGTTTGAACCGTCAGTTGGGCGACGTAAGTCTCTATCTACCAAAGAGTAAGCCCTTCGATTTTTGGCTATTCGCCAGGATCAGTGGGTGAAAAGAGTGGATTTGTGGAAGAGGGATCGGGACTTCGTCCCGATGGATTTATCGCTTTGGTGCCAATCCCGAAGGTAGGTGAAGGAGGGGGGCCGAGATATCGACCGCCGACCTTCGGTCTTGGCCCCTGGGTCGGCGCTCAGGTCGGTTGCCACCGTTGCCCTATCCTCCGCCCGGGTCACGAGTCATTGTAGCGTCGGCCGACGAGAAAAAGGAGACAAACAAGTACACGGCCGCGAGATTTCCGGTTATGGATGTTGTTGCGAAGCAATATCCCCCGGAGTCCCACGACCGTGCAACTGAAGACTATCCTCAATTTCGTAGAGCCTTACAAGTCCTTCGTCTACAAGAAAGTGCGATGGGCAGACCCGGAAACAAAGACCGCGATCGAAGTACTGATCGAGCCCCGAGCCAACAGCCGAGGGATTTGCTCAGGCTGCGGCTGTCACGCACCAGGCTACGACCGTTTGGCCGAGCGTCGATTCGAGTTCGTGCCGTTGTGGCAAATCGCGGTGTATTTCGTGTACACCATGCGTCGAGTCGATTGTCCGGACTGCGGCGTGAAGGTGGAACAAGTGCCCTGGTGCGACGGCAAGAACCAATTGACAACGACTTACCGTTGGTTCCTGGCTGGTTGGGCCAAGCGGCTTTCGTGGAAGGGAGTCGCCGACGTATTCGACACAACGTGGCAGAACGTGTTTCGTTCGGTAAAACACGCGGTTTCATGGGGCCTAACGCATCGGGAACTGAAAGGGATCGAGGCGATCGGCGTCGACGAAGTGCAGTGGCAAAAGGGACACAAGTACTTGACCTTGGTCTATCAGATCGACGACGGTTCGAAGCGTCTGTTATGGGTCGGCAAGGATCGCACAACCACGACCTTCCTGGGGTTCTTTCGGATGCTGGGAGAAGAGCGTTCGAGCCAGCTGAGGTTCGTCTGCAGCGACATGTGGAAGCCGTACCTGAAGGTGATTGCGAAAAAGGCAGGTCAGGCGATTCACGTGCTCGACCGATTCCACATCATGCAGAAGATGAACAAGGCCATCGACGAAGTTCGAGCGAGCGAGGCGAGGCAAATGAAGGCCGACGGCTACGAGCCGATCCTCAAGCATTCCCGCTGGTGCCTGTTGAAGAGGCGGGAGAACTTGACCGAAAAGCAGACGCTCAAACTGGCGGAACTCATGAAGTACAACCTCAAGAGCGTGCGTGCTCACTTGCTGCGGGAAGATTTTCAACAGTTCTGGGAGTACGTGAGTCCTGGCTGGGCCGAACAATTCCTTGACGAATGGTGTACCCGGACAATGCGAAGCCAACTCGAACCGATGAAGAAAGTAGCTCGCACCTTACGCAACCATCGGGAGCTGATTCTCAATTGGTTTCGAGCGAAGGGGGCCCTTTCGTCCGGCGTTGTCGAGGGATTCAACAACAAAGTAAAACTGACCACCAGAAAATCATATGGCTTCCGTACCTACGAAGCCGTTGAAACAACCCTGTATCACAACCTCGGAGCCTTACCCGAACCAGAATTCGCCCATAGATTCTGGTGAGGAGGCCGATTTTTTCATCGAAGGGCTCAAAATCAAAAATAGTCGGGGTGACTGGATTTGAACCAGCGACCTTCTGACCCCCAGTCAAGAAAAAGCGTCATTTAGTCAGATGTGCTGGCGTTCATAACCATTGACCAAGGTATATATTACGGCTAACCTCTTGTTGACGGTGCTATGCCAAAATTGACCTATTTTGACACCAAACATAGCACCAAACATAGCACCAAATCTGGGCAAAACACCCGTGAAGACGTCTGACAAGTCAGAAGGTCGGCTGCTTTTCAACAAGAAGGCCCTCGAATCCATAGCGCCGCCTAGCACCGGATCGCGAGCCGTTTACCACGATCAGAAGGTCAGGGGGCTGTGTCTCCAGGTCACCCCGCGAGGGACCAAGACTTTCTACGTGTACAAGTGGTTCGAGGGGAAGCCGATCCGGTACAAGATCGGCGTGTTCCCAGAGACTACCGTGGGGACCGCCCGGAAGGAGGCGAAGAAGAAGCTGGGCGAGATGGCCGAGGGCAAGAATCCGCAGGCAACAAGGAAGGCGTCCCGAGCGGAAATGACCCTCGACGATCTGCTTGCCGTCTGGCTTGCCGACGCGAAGCTCCGCAAGAAGACCTGGGGCGAGGATGAACGCCAGTACAACAAATTCCTGAAGCCTTGGGGCAAGCGGCGGCTGACCGAGATTGACAGCGCTGAAGTCGTAACGCTCCACTCCAAGATCGGAGTGAAGAACGGGAAGTATCAAGCCAACCGGCTGCTGGCCCTGCTGCGGTCGATGTTCAACTTCGCCATGTCGCCTACCGGCCCGATCCGCTGGAAGGGATCGAATCCGACGGCCGGAATCAGGAAATTTGCCGAGAAATCCCGGGACCGATTCATCACTCCCGAGGAAATGCCGGCGTTCTTCGACGCCCTGGCCACTGAGGACGAGACGGTCAGGGACTATTTCTGGTTGGCCCTCCTGACCGGCGCCCGGAAGACCAACCTGCTGGAAATGCGATGGGATCAACTCACGCTCGACGGAATGTGGCGGATCCCCGAAACGAAGAGCGGAGAGGTGGTGGTCGTGCCCTTGGTTGAGCAGGCCCAGGCAATCCTCCGAACGCGACGGGAGAGCCACGGGGACCAGCCTTGGGTATTTCCTGGCCCCGGCAAGGCCGGCCATCTGGTGGAAGTCCGCAAGGCGTGGGTGCGAATCTGCAAGGCCGCCGGCCTCGAGAATCTGCGGATCCATGACCTGAGACGGACGCTGGGAAGCTGGCAGGCGTTGTCCGGCGCGTCGGAAATAATCATTGGCAAGTCACTCGGCCATGCCCCCGGCTCGAAGGCAACGGCCGTCTACGCTCGCCTGGGCGTCGATCCAGTTCGCCAGTCGCTCGACGTGGCGACGGGGAAGATGATCGCGTTGCAGAAGGAAAAACGTTCGGATGAGCAGGAAGACAACGAGTGAAGACAAGGGCACCATGAGTGTTTCCGACGACCTTCTTGCCCCAACGGTGATTGGGGTACGATCCTGCGATTCATGGACGGTACTAGCCCGAACATTCGCATCGAGACGGTCGAGAAGTACTGCGAATGCCTCGGTCACTTGTTAATCAGTCCCTTTGGGGGCCGCTACATGGTAGTCAAGCAAGAGGATAAAACAGTCTCCCATATTCTCTCCTGTCATTGATCATGACGATGAGGATCGGTTTTCCGTTCGGCAGGAGGAAGGACCATTTGTCGACCCCCGACCACTGGGCGATCTTCTCCCCTTGGACCGCGAGATCGGACCCGGCGTCGGCGCCCACGAGCGTCATTCGGACCCCGCTCTTCGTCTCCGCCGAGAGGTTGATTCGGAGCGCAAAACCGCCGGTGATCCAGCAGGCCTGTCGCTCAACTTCGAAATGGTCCTCGGTTGTTTTCCCGAGCTTCATTCAGTTGCCGGGGACCTTGCCGAGGGCCTCCATTTGGTCTGTGAAGGTGATGCTCTTGGAACGCGGCCCGTTCTGGGGAGAGGCAGCGGACTTGGACCGCGCCGAAACCTCGCGAACAACGCGGAAGCCGATGAAGTCAATTCTGGAGGCGGCGCCGAGGCAGTAGTTCTGGCTGGATCGGCATGCGGAATAACAAGAGCGAGGCCGCGTGCTCCAACCGCCGCCTCGAAGAATGTGATACTTGCCGAAGGCGGGTCCGGTCGGATCTTGTGCGGGCTTTGAACCGGAGCCGCTATATTCCGATTCGAAATCCGAACACCACTCGGAGACGTTGCCGTGCATGTCGTAGAGTCCGAAAGCGTTCGGTGCGTACGTTCCACCGGGAACCGTGGATTGAGGAAACGGTCCGTCCGCCTCCGTGCCGAACGGGCGGCGTCCGTCGCAGTTGGCTTGCTCCCCATTGAGTTCGTTCCCAAAGTGGAACATCGTATCGGTTCCCGCCCGACAGGCGTATTCCCACTCCGCCTCCGTGGGAAGGCGATAGGTACAGCCCTCCAGTTTGCTGACTTTTTGACAAAAGCTGGTCGCTTCGTCCCACAGAACCTGCTCCACCGGGAGCGAAGCGTTCGGAAACTTCGAAGGGTTATGCCCCATGATTTTTTGATATTGTGCTTGCGTCACTTCATACGCGCCGACGTAAAACGGCTTCGTGATCTGCACTTGATGGACGGGCGCCGCGCTCGGAAAACTGTGAGCGCTGCCGGAATCGCCCATGGAAAACTTCCCGGGGGGGATCAGACGCAGCTTCATGCCGATCGAACTGGTCAGTTCCACCGGCTGGCCGATCGCCCGGGCTGCCGCCTCCTGGCGACGTTTCGCTTCGGCGGCGTCGAAGGGCCATGCCACGGGGATCGGCAACGCCTCTTGCGGCGGCATCACCAGAGGGGGTAACACGGGGACCGTCGCGGGGTCATCAATGTGCGTATCGAGTGACGGCGTTACCCGCACGACGTCGAAGTCGGACAGTTCCGAATGTTCGTAGAATTGGGGCGTCTGGGCCTTACTGTATTTGGCCCACGCGCGGTCGCTGGTGGCGCGATAGACGTAGTCCTTGAACTCGCGGTAACTAACTCGCCCGTTGCGGTCGCCGCGGAAGGTCGTGTCAGCCTTACCCGACAGGGCTTCCAGCACGTAGTTCATGAAGATTCCATGCTTCAGCCCCGGATCCTCATAGGAGCGTTCGCCGCTCATGCAACTCACGACCTGGACCGCCGCCTTGGGGAGGGCTGCCGGATCGCTGAGCGATTTGGCGAAGCCTTTGGCGTTGGCTTCCTCGTCGAACGCTGTTTTCTCGCCCGGCGGGGCGACTTGGTGGTCGCGGCAGGCGTCGATCAGCAGCAACTTGAACCGCGCGGGGCATTTCTCCAGACGGTCGTAGACTGATTTCCGCGAGATCATCGTATGGTAGGGATCGGCGAGCCGCGCGTCCATCGGGCAAAAGAAGCTCTCGCTGTCCTTCGCGTCCTTCGCGTTCGGGCGAGGAAACGACGCGCCGTGCCCGCTGAACGCAATGATGACCACACTGTCTTCGTCCAGCCCCTTGAGCATCGCGTCGAGCCTTTCATTGATATTGCGGTAGGTCGGGCGCTCATCGGCGGCGGCCGCGCCGGTGGTGAGGCATTGCACGCTCGCGCCGAACGGCATGGCCATGAGTTTGTCCCGCAGGGCGGTCGCATCGGCCTCACTGAACTGGAGGTCGTTCAGTTGTTCATAGTCGTTGACCCCGATCAGAAGTGCGCGGAACGAGCCCCGCTCGCTGCTCAGGACCGGTTCGATCTCGATCCCACGAGCGGAAGACGATGATTGCGACAACGCAGGGGAGGAGGTCATCCCGACGATCGCTGCCCAAACGAAGAGGGCCAACACGCCCAATCGAGGGCTGCTTTGCTTCGAACGCCTATTTCTCATGCGATCTACTCCCTTGATGAGATTGGCTCGACGGCGCCCCCGAAGGCAGATACCCAGAATGGGGGAACGCCTTCGCTGGGCTGTCCTTCGCGGTCCGGTGAACCAGGCAATCCCCGGGTTCGCTTCTTTCAGGATTATTCAGTTTCAAAGTGGAGTGCTTTCTTGCCTTTCATGAGGAAGATGAAAGCAACGGGGAAAATTGCGCCACTTCACGTCTGGAGGGACCTCGCCGTCTACAACCAGGTCGATCACGGGCTGCGTTCCATTGCGTCAATCGTCGCCATTGCCATTGCCGCGCTGCTAACCTCTCCCTCATACGCCTCGTAGATGTACCGGGCTAGCTTTCGAACAACGTGTTTCTGATCTTCGGAGAAGTCGATACCGAGAAAGAAAGTGGCAGTGTCGGCGTACCATATCTCGATTGCAAGGTCCTCCACGCACCGAAACTTGGCGTAGCCCGGCCATGATTCGCCTAATGGCAGCATGATCTGTGCGGGATCCAGTCGTAGTCTGGCAGTCGCTTCGTCAATGACAGCCCAGGTCGCATCGGTTGGATCCTGCCCGCTGGAGATTGTGGCAGCCAGACGCACGAACGTCTTCCAACTGGCGTCGAGACCGTGGATGTGCCGAAATCCAGCGAACATACAAAAGGCGGGATCGTGGTCGGTGCAGTCGATTTCTATTTCGATACGCATGCCTTCTGGGCCCGATAAGAGTGCTCGACACTCGGCCACCGGACACTATCCAGCGTGAACGCGTGGTCCTCGAAGTTCGAGAGGCAAGAGTCTTCTGGACTCTTCGAAAAGAACAGGATTGTCATTGAGGGCTCTCCATCCCCGCTGCGTTGGCGTCAGGATCTCCGTCCCGTGACTCCGCCAGAGCGTCTTTGCCTGTTTTGACCTCGATTCGCCAGATTGTCACACCGCTGGAAGTCGTAGCTGCCAGGAGTTTTCCGTCTCCGCTGATCGCAAGAGGCGATGCGCATTCAAGGCGGAAGTAGTGCCTTGTGTAGGAGGGATGGCAATCAAAAAGGACTGCGTTTGAATCGACCCCGGTGCGGTGGGCGATGGGAATGGCCTGCACGCCCCATTCTCCATTGGGGCTGTAGACAGGCGAAGCAAACACTTGCTTGTCGATGGACCCCTCAAGAAGTCCCGGCATGAAGATACGTTCCTCAATAAGGGGCACGTTGCATTGGTGCCCTGCGATGGCCCAAATCGTGCCGAGTGAGCCTCTCCTACTATTGCGATAAGAGAAGTAGCAGAGTAGAGCGTTCCCGTCCGGTGTCGTGGAGAAACTCGATCCGTATGCTTTTTTCTCAAACAACTCTTTTGTAACGCGGCTTACGATGTGCTCATGCACACAGGTATAGAACGCCTGGCCGTCGGCGTACAGGATGTCCTTTTTTCGCACAGTGATGCTTACCGGTTCGAAGTCTCCTGTGATTGTGCGGTTAAAGTCGCGTTCTTTTTTGCGTTCCAAGGCATCCCAAAGGACTCCAGCGGAGGCCACCCAACGTCCGTCGCGCGACGCGTAGAAGTTCTCGCCGGGCTCCCGAAAGCGGCTGTCGTCGTACTTGCCGTACTCAGCCACGGTCGAACCGTCCCAGGCGTCGCAGATTAAGCCGCCGGTTTCCGAATGGACGATTAGCGCTCCCAACTCCGTGAAGCGAAAGTGCGCTCGCTCCAGCGAGTACCCATCTCTCTGCCCGGGAAAGTTCTTGAGGGTTCCGACTCCTGAGGTTCCAATCAAGTCGGTTTCGGGCGTATCCGGCGGCCTGGATGTGATGATATACCTGTGTCCTGTCGGATCCGTCGCAACAAAGTCCAGCGGCAGTTCGTCCTTCCAGTTCGATGTCAACGAATAGCAACGAGTATTCCTTACCGGCGCCGGCCCATAGGAGCTAGATCGCTCCGGCGCGGGCCCTTGCAGTTTCAGAAAGGCGTCGCCAAGAAGTTCGCACTCGATTTCGTACTTGTGAGCCTCTTCGTCCGTGATCGGTCCGTTCTTCGCCACAGCTTGCGCCATCTCCCTGCGAATCGTCTTGTACGGCCAATCGTTTTGGATGAGAGTCTTCCCGCTTGTCGCATCAACTGCGACAACCTGCCCTTCGGTGAGGATGAGCAACCAGTCGTTGGCCGGGCCAAACTTCATCGCCAAGGGGGCGTTCGTCAGGGTCACGGAACAGACCGTCGTAGCAACCACTTTCCTATCTTCCTCCGGTTCCGACGCCATCGTCGCCTTGGCGTCGAGGCAGTCAATGGCGATTTGTCCGCGCACGCTTCCCGCATCGGCGGCCGCCTGATACCATTTTCGGGCTTCCTCTTCGCTACGTGCGACGCTCCTTACACCGTAGAAATTCCGAAAGCCAAGTTCGAATGCTGCGTTCCCATCTCCCCCACGAGCCAAGGTCGTGAGGTCTTCTGTCGTCATTCGTCCGACGACCCCCACGGTCGATGTGTCGCGATTCTTGAGCGAAATCACGCCTCTCGAAGGATGCGCCCCCCGAAGGCGGAACGTAATGAGAATGGGCTCCGATGGCATCATCTGTTCGATGATGGGGAGCATGCTAGCGACGCCCTTGGCCCACTCGTCCATGAAGGACTCCGAGGGGCGTTGCAACGCCTTTCGTATATCCTCGTCTCGCAGGATCTTCAACGCTGAAGCGACAATGTGTTTCGACAGATCTTTGGAGATTCGCAGTTCGACTCCGCTCGCTTCAATTGGGATCGCAACGTCGCTTCCCAACGATTGAAGGTACGCCTTGTCTATGTCGATGCCAGCGACGCCTACAAACGGTTCGGCCTCCGAAGCCCCGGTCCCTTGCTTCGCATCATGCCGATCAAACTCATAGACGAAGACGATGGGAATCTCCGCGTATCCTTCCGACCGGGCGTGAAACCTAGCCAATCGGAGTCCCCACTTACCGTCCGCCGTTTTTTCAATCGGGGTAGCCTGCGAGCCATTCCAGGCAGTCGGCGGCAACGTCTCCCAGGCGGACGTTCGCATGTTCTTGATCACGCCCGGAAAGCTCCAGCTTATCTTCCGTGCTTTGGAGGAAACCGTCGACGTCAGAAGCTCAAGGTCACTTGTCAGCACGTGGATCGCTTTCTCCTGCTCTTCCTCGGCCAGCATCGGGTTCTGGCTCAGATTCGCCAGCGTATGGATATACTTGAACGCGATCATGCCCAGATAGTCGCCTACCGCCGACTCGGTCGCCAAGCGGTCCCCCGAATCGACGCATTCCTTCACGTCCACGATTCGGCGACGGGCCGCTTTCGACGGGGTCGGAGGGGAAGACACATCGCTCGCGTTGTCTTGTCCGTGGGTCGTCGACGAGGGTGCCCCGCCCGCTTCCTCCATACTCTCCGCTGACTCGGAAGCGTCGTCAACAGATGCCGACGGCGTTGTTTCCTTGGTTTGACCGGAGTCGCCGTCTAGCGGAGCAGAAACGCCCAGGATGGAGTATCCCAAAACACTTGCGCCAACAACAAGCGACACAAGAACGGCGACACTGCGGGCTTGTCTCATCATAATGTCCTCTAGGATAGGTGTGATGTTAGTATGACGATATGGGGTTCTTTACGACCCGGAGAATGAAGCAGCGATCGCCGAGACGGCCGCCACGCCAACCCGGATGAGTTCTTGATTCAGCGCTGGCAGGCTGACCAATTTGATACCTTGTTGGGCTTATTCATCCCAGCCATAGAGGAGCAGTTCAAGCGTGTGATCGTGCACGCCTTTCGAGTCATCGCCCGCGGTGCTGTAGGCCTTGACTCGCTCGAAACCAATGGCGGCGTACATCAGGTCCAGTTCGCTGCCGTTCTTCCGGTAGAGCGTTGCCGTGTCGCCGCTCACCTGGAGGAATTCGTCAGCGGCGGTGTCATAGATCCGCGCCACGTCAAATCCGTCCTCACTTGCCGTGGCATAAGCCTCGTCGAAGGCTCTGGCAGTGATCTTCACGTCTGAGTTCACCAACACCGTCTTGTGGCTCTTGAAGTACAAGACGTCGTCAGTCCCCGTATCCGTGAAGTAGGCCAGATCTTGGTTGCCGCCCCCAGCCCGGGCGACAACATTCTCGAAGCCGATCGCCGAATGATCGCGGCCAGCAGCCATGATCGTCGCCGTATCCTCCCCCCCGTCATATTCGAACCTTTCGTTCGCCGCCGTGCCGTTGAACACGGCCAAATCGTTTCCAGCATCGCCGGCGTCGGCGGTGATTCCATCGAACGCCTTGGCTCTCAAGGCATAGCTGTTGCTTTTGGCCCGAAGGCGTGCGGAAGTCTCATAGCTCTTGAACTTGTCTGCGGCGTCTGAGCCGTGGATCGTCGCTACGTCATAGCCGCCACGAGTCGCGTAGGCCAGCAGGCTCTCAATGCCATCGACAGTGACGGAGTAGTCCAACATTGAATCGCCCGCCTCATTGACCAACTCCGCGCGATTGGGCCAAGCTTCAAGGCTTTCATTCCCGGAGGTGTCGTAGAGCCTCGCGACGTCCGCACCGTCGCCGCCGTGAAAAGAAACCGTGGCTGCTTCGGAATCCTCGAAGCTATAGGTCACCTCATTGATCGTAATGTTACGCAATTCACCCGGTTCGAAGACGAAGACGTCTTCCTGGTGGGTGCCGGTAACCGTGACCTCGGTCCCTGTTTGCTGCACCAAGTTGACAAGTGTCAGTTCGCTCCCGCTGGCCGTTCCGGTCACGAGTAACCCGAAGGTCTCTGCGGAACTGACGTTCCAATCGATACGGGCGCTGCCCTCCACCAACGAGATCGTGGCCAGTGGAGGTTCCGTCCATGTGCTGTTGTACAGAGCAATGGTTAGGCTGTCCGACACTTCCGCGTCTGCCACGACGGTCAGAAATCCGGTACGAGTGGTCTCGAGCCTGTAGTAGAGATCACCCGAGGCCAGGCCGGCAAGCTCGATTTGTCGATAGTCCACCACTCCCAAATCGATAACGGGCCCAATGGCCGGGTCATCGTCGAGAGTTGTCACGGCCACGTCAATTGGATCGATCGCCGCATAGTCGGAATCGTCGCTCGTAACGGGACCAAGCAAGATCGAGAATGCCACATCCCCGTCGCGTTCCACATCGTCCACACCGCTGACCGTTACCGACTGCGGGGTATCCCAATTCTCCTGGGTGAAGAGCAGATAGGATGAGTCAACGACGCCCTCCGATGAATCCCCCGACGAGACGGCAATCTGGACGTTCGCCGACGGCGGACTGTCCAGCACCACCGTGAACGTGGCTGTCGTCCCGTCTTCCGATACCGTCAAACCTGACGAAGGTTGCACACGCACTCCTGGCGTCGGAATATTAACCACGAACTGGCCAACCCAAGTCTCCTCAGGAATGCTATTGCCGGCCGTATCGCACACAGAATACGATTCCTGCCATGTTTCGAACCAGTAGGTGCCATTGTCGGAGGCGTCCCAACTGCCGCCGGGTGGGGTAATGCGGTAGGTAGCCACGCAGGGCGAGCCGTCCGAGGCGAGGTCGATACTAACGAGTTGGGGCCGCTCCCCAAGCCCAGGTCCCCAAGCGAGCAGGTCGAAGCTGTCGATGGATGATATGTCAACTGCAATATCGTCGGTGTAGGTCACCTGAAACTCGTAGAATGTAGCCCCCGCCACGGTGACATTTGGCGCCGAAGTCAACGCTGCTACGGGAGGGGTTGTGTCATTGGCATCCGCGGTAACGTTGATGTCAGCGGTGGCCGTGTCGCTGGCCCCGTCGTCGTCAGTCACCCGCAGGCCGACTGTCACCGTGGCCGGTCCATTGAGCCCGGCCGCAGAGAAGGTCGGAGTGACACCGGTCGCATCGTCGTACTCGCCGTCGCCGTCGAAGTCCCAAGCGTAGGTCAACGTGTCGTTGGGAAGATCGGGGTCCGTTGAGCCGGAGGCGTCGAGTTGTACGGCATAGCCTTCCACGACGGTGTAGGGGCCGCCTGCATCGGCGGTTGGAGGAGAGGTGTCGATCTGGCGTTCCAACGCTCCGATATCAACCGTTTCGTACATGATTCTCGTATTGCCGTCGATATCCATTGGGAGCGGCTCGGTTGTATTGCCGTCTGCGTCAAGATCGGTTGTGTCTGTGGGTAGGAGGTCGTTGTCGCCAGCATCAACGGCAGGGCTGTTGCTTCGGAGCCGGAAATCACCGTTGTCAAGATCGACGAACCGTGGATCGACGGGATTCCCCGTTGTTCCAACCAGATTTCCGTCGACGCCGTTGCTTGTCCCGGACATTCCGGTCCCGTCCCCAACGAGACTGTGTTGCGCCGTCATAAGTCCCGCAATATCCCCTCCCGTTCCCTGAGAATTTGCGGCAACAATCGAATTGGAGAAGGACACTTCAGCGGACATCTCCTGGTCGGCAACGGCAAAGACGCCTCCACCGGAATTCGCGTGGTTGCCGGCTATGGTGCTGTTCACCAGGTAGACTGTCCCCGTCTTGTAGACATACACACCACCGCCCGCCAGGCATGATTCACTCCCGGCCATCTCGCCCAATCCATTCCCAAAGAAGATCGCGTTGGTCAGAGTTGCGGCACCTTCCCCGTCCAGATACAGCCCCGCCCCCAATCTTGCTTCATTTTCCAGGAACTTCACGTTGAGCCACTCAGCGGAGGTTCCGTTGCTCTTGAGCCCACCGCCGTAGATCCCTCCTTGATTCAAGGCAAATACCATGTCCTGAGCAATGATGCTTCCAAGCGTGCTGGCCCATCCGCCGCCAGCCGAAGTCGCAACGTTGTGACTGAAGGTACAGTCCTCGGCCATGACCTCGGCCCGATACGTGGACAGTCCGCCTCCACCGCCAGCCTCGTTGTACGAGAACTCGACTGACTGCAGATGAACGGTCGATGCCTCCAGGTGGGCTCCCCCACCAGATACGCTGGCTTGATTGTCCTGAAAGAGCACATTGGCGATTTCCAGCGTTGAACCGTTAGCCCATAGACCACCGCCGCGGTTCAGGAACCTGCTGTCCGAGTGGTCGGAATTTCCTCCTTCGATAACGAATCCGTCAACGATTGCACCGTCGACCCAGTTTGCGCAGACAACCGAATACGCGTTGTCATCAAAGCGACTTGCGTCGGTTGTCGTGTCATTCTGTGCCAGGTCGCCTGAGAGAGTCGTCATATACGCGTCAACTCTGCGCGTGTCCGCAGAATCGCCCGTCTCCGGAGTCAGGCCGGCATAACCGCCGACAAGAGCCACTTGATCCAGCAATGAGAACACGGCGGCGCGCGGATCGCTCAGTTCGAACAGTCGTTCGCTCGGATAGTAAGCCCCTGCGGCAACTCGAATCTCCGCAACGTTGTTCGTGTCGTCATCATCCGAATTGCGTGTGGAAGCCATGTTCAGCGCGTCTTGCAGATCGGCAAATGCGCTTGCCCAGGACTCGCCGCTTGCAGCGATCGCGGTTGAGTCGTCATCCACGTAGAGAATGGAAGAGACGTTCTCGATGACCACGTGCACGGTGACTTCCGCGGTTGGCGACTTGTCTTCCACCAGCCCCACATGGTCTTGGGCGAGGCAATAGAAAGAGTAGACGCTTTCCGATTGCCCCGTGAATTGGGCCGAGGTCCCGGTCGTGTCGTCGAGCCAGAGCGTCCACGGGCCGCTATTCTCCGCAACATACACGTCGTAAGAAGCCACGCCGGAGCCAACGTCTGTGCCTGCCCAGGCAACTGTGAAACTGCTCGTGGCGACCGTAGCAGGCAGGGCAGCGACCGAACTTGTCGGCGAGTCCACGTCGATTGTGTTGGTCCACGAGGGATCGGTCACAATCGGGTCGTTTGTGTCGAAGATGATCTCCGCTTCCGAATAGATCGTATCGCCAGTCTGCAGATCGTCTTTCGCCATGATCGTGAACGTAATGTGTCCTTCGCCGCAATGGGTCTCATCGTTCGGCGGCAGGAATCCGGCGTAGGGATCGGCCGGCCAATGATCGAATGTGTTTGCGTCGTAGGACCGCAGATACCACTTGACCTCACCGGTCGCATAGTCGATCGACGTGTCGATGATCACCTGATAAGAGGCGTCATCCTGATCGACTGTCACGCTTCCAGCAGCCCTCCCTTCAACGGCGCTCACGACCTGATTATTGAAGACAAGCTCCTGCACCTGGAATGTTGACCAATCGAGAGACTCGGACAACTGATGACTGACGAAGATCTCTTGGGCGGCGCCGGTTGCGGTTGCCTGGTTCTCGAAGTAGATCGTATAGGTCATCTGCTGGCCGTCCTGGATCCAGTGATCCGAGACCGGCGTGTCATACCCGACCGGGCCGGCGATTTCATTCGGATCGCACGACTGGGGCGTCTCCGGTTCCTTCTCATCTTCCTCTTGTTTCTCGCCAACATGGATCGTTGTTGTCGCAGGTTTCGCGTAGGTCAGCCAGTTTCCCACAATAGTCAATGTGACCTCGTACTCCCCTTCCTCGTCATAGGTGTGCGTCGGGTTCTGCTCTGTCGAGGTCGTTCCATCACCGAAATCCCATTTCCAGGATTTAATGTCGCCGCCGTCTCCCGGTTCCGATTCGTCTTTGAATGAGACCATCAAGGGCGCTTCACCGGATGTCGGCGACGCGGAAAACTCGGCCTTGGCTGCGTTCCATGCTGCGAGGACCGTATCGTCGGTGTGAGAGATCGAGTACCCGTATTTCAGTTTCCAGTCCTCGATTTCCACATCGACTATGTTCGCTTCAAATTTGTAGGTCGTACCTGCCTTCAGGGAAGCCCCCAGTTCCGGATACACGTCGATACTCAGTCCAAGAAAGCGTTTCGCGTTGACGACAATGCTTGAAACACCGTAGAGCGACGCCTTAGCTTCGATTTTGCCGTAAACCTTCGCTTCCGCCGAACCTGTGAACTCGCCTTCGCACGGGCTGATGGTGTGACGCTTCGTAGCCACCAGGATGGGATTGAACTCCCCGTCTTCACACTCCACGCCCGCTCCAATCGTGATGGCGACAGACGCACTCTCGGTGACGGCAAGTTTTCCAGAAATATTTCCCTCTACTCCTACGGACAAAGGCACTTTGACCGGGACAATGACGGGCACCCATCCTGCCCAAAACACAAAGGTCTTGCTTAGCGTGAAGAGCACGATGCTCTCATCGAATTCGTATTTGATCTCCCTGAAAAACTCCACGTCAGCGGAGAGTTCAAAGGTCATTTGTGGAACAACTCGGAAGTAGAAGTCATCGTCCGTCCAACGCAACTCGAAGTCGATTGTGGGGCTGACCGACGCCGACGTTGTTACGGCAATGCCCGCCTCTCCGCTCCAATTCCATACAGAGCCTTCCTTGCTTGCAGCGGCCGCTACGTCTTGAGTGCCCGATTCCATACTCACCAGTTCGAACCCCATCGCCATCATGTCCTCATCGGTAAGCTCCATGACGCCCGAGACTTGCACAGACTCAAAGATGTCCCCGATTCCGGCGGCGACCGTTTCCAGCGTGTACGTATTGCCTTGCTGAGAAACACCGACAATCTTCCGCGCAAGTCCCTCGCCGTATTCACTGACGAGTATCGTATCTACCTCGATGGGGGCCGACGGCGAACCCGTTACCTGGATCACAAGTTCCGTCTCGGTGGCCGAGACGATCGTGACGGCATCGTCGTCATCGACAACGAGGACCTTGTCTTTTACCACCGTTTCGATCGGTTCGCAAACATCGATGTAGTCCACTGCGACGTACGTTTCAGAAACACCGTTCGCGGTCACGACCAGGGTGACCGTGTATTCGCCGGGATCGGAATACTCGCAGTCCGGCTCGGCTTCGGTGCTGTCGATCACGCCGTCGCTGTCGAAGTCCCAGGCGTATGTGTATCCCTCGGCGTAGGAGTCGTTCGGGATTTCAAAGGTCGTCGAGAGCGGGGCCACACCGCCAGCGGGTAGCGCGAAGAAGATCACGGCTCCATACAGGCCTACGTCGCAAACGTACGTGTCGCCTGCGGTCGACGCTGCCACCGTTTGCTCGGGAGGAAGTTGCCACCCTTCGGCATAGGCGTTGATCTTGCAAGTACCCAATGGAACTCCATTGATTGAATACTCGCCCAGTTCGTTGCTGACCGCGACGTACTCCAGGCCGGGCACGTCCGAGATCGAACAACTCACCTCCACATCGGCAATCGGATCACCTGTGGTGGCATCGGTGACGACCCCTGTCAGACACGCCCCGTCTTGTAGCGTGAAATCGAGAACAACGTCGTCGCTCACGGCGTCAAGCACAATATCGGTTGCCGGAAGGGCGTATCGATAATCGTCCGTCTGGACCATAACGGTGTACACGTCGGACAGCAGGGCGTCGAACGCGTAATACCCGAATGTGTCGGTGACGGTTGTGTACTCGGTTCCGTCCTCAGCAACAGCCCCGACGAGGATTCCCGCTGCGGAGAAAGCGACATTTGTGTTGTGGATGGTCCCCGTGATCGTTCCGATCGGCAAAGCCGCAATCGTAAGATCGTTGATGTCGTTGTTCGGATCAGCAAACGTGACGCTGGTTGTGCTCAGTTCGCAAAGCCCAACAGCTTCGAGCGTGTACGAAGCGTTTCCATCGAGATTCCGGAGCGAGAAGAAACCGCTTTCATCGGTAACCACTTCGACAAACTCGCCGGACTCGTCGGAGGTTGCGGTGATAACATAGTCCGCCAGTGATTCGCCCGTGTCCGCGTTGCGCAAATGGCCGCTGACAGCCGCAACCGGTTGAGCGTCCGCCAAACGAACTGCCAGTTCGCGGCAGTCGCTGTAGTCGTACGAGGTGTCGCCACGTCGTCCCAAACGCGTGGCCGCGTCGGCGATTGCTTCGTGATATTCCTGCCAGGTCGACCAATGCTCCAGGCCGATGGCGCCGTTTTCATTGGCGAGCGACAGAAGTTGGATGCTGGTTTCGCTGCCGGCGACGAAATAGAACGCGACGCGAGAACTTTCGCCGGGCTTGAGGGTGCCCGCCGGACTGGTCGGGCTCACGCCGAGCAACGCGAGCGACGTGACCATGTCATCCAGATCCTCGGAGGAGGCAGCGAATTGGACATCCGTATCGCTTTCGACATAGAGACTCGGGGCTAGAATGTCGACGTCGCCCGTGTTGGCATAACAGGCGTAGCCCGTGTAGACGCGACCTTCTCGCACAGTATCGGGGATCTCAAGCCAAGCCTCGAGCGACTCGCCGACACCGTCAACGACCGTCACGGCATTGGTCAACGACGCTGTGCGAGAGCCGTCTGCCGAGGTGACCGATAGCGTGTAGACGCCGGTCGCCGCGCCGGTCATGTCAAAGCGAACCGATGCCGAACTGGCCGACGGGACGTCGAGCAGTTCGCCGGTGATCGGGGTCGTGGGCCCTTTTTGCAGCCTGAATATCATGCCGGGCTCGAAGCCGGAACCGGTGACCGTGAGCGTCGAACTCCCGGAGTTCGATATCTCATCCGTCGAAACGGCGTCAAGCGAAAAGGGGTTGGATACACAGGAAAGGCTGAACACGGCATTGGACCGAGTCGTCGAAACGCGGACATACATCGTCCGCTCTTCTGTCGATTCCGGAATCGACAGCGAATACTGACAATCGCCGTAGCCAGACGCTTGCCAGTCAAACGAATTTGCCGTCGGTGCGAAGCCGCTAGAGGCGATGATCGAAATCGGCTCGGTCGACTCGCCCGCAACCAACAACGACTGGCCGGCGGGCAGCGTCAGCTTGTAGAGTCTCGATTGTGTGGCGGAAACGGTTTGACTGGCGACCCCTTCGGCGGTCGATAATACGGGCACGGCAATGGTGCACTGCCCGTCGCTCTGCGCGACGTTGTTGTAGATATTCTGGCCTTCAAATACATCGCGATAGGCGTTCAATTGCACTTGGAATTGCCAGTTGCCTTCGCTCATTGCAGGGATCGTGATCTGCGCCGTGCATTCGATGGACTCGCCGACTCCGATCGACGTGGTCTGCTGGACGTCGCCGACGGTGATCTCTTGTCCTGCGTCGGAGACCATCGTAATCGTGTCGCGCCACGTCTCGCTGATCGCTTTGGTGCCGATGTTCGTCACCTGCCAGCGTAGTGTGACGGTATCGCCGACTGTCGCCATGCTCGGCCCTTCCAGCCAGTTGACCGTCACGTCAAGATCGGACGTCGCCGACTCGACCATCTCATAGGCGCCGATGTCGGGACAGGCACCGTCAGCATCCGCGACCCCCGTATCGACCACGTAAGGATCGTCGAACCGCTCGCGGCCCAGTGCATCGGTCGCAGGGGCAACGGTTCCGTCGCCCCCATCGATCAGCGGACTGCCTGCCAAGAGCGTGAAATCGCCGTTCTCCGCGTCGCGAAATATGGGATCGGCCCAGATGTTACCATTCGTGCCGACTTGGTTTGTTGATTGGGGGCCAAAATCCTCGCGGTTCCAGAAGGCGCAGTACCGAAAGGTGCTGGGTCCCCATTCTTCGATCGTATCCGCCACATTTGCGAACACGCAATTGGTAAACGTGCCCGCCCCGCCACGCACGGCCGTCGTAACGTTCGCGATCGTACAGTTGGTAAGCGTCGACGTGCCGCTGCTCGGGCGCAATGCGAGCGAACTCTCCGTGAAGATCGAGTTTGTCGCGGTGAAGATCCCGCCGTTGTTTCGCATCGCGTCGTACTGTGTTTCAGAGATGACGCTATTGTCGAATGTCATCGCGCCGCCGGACGACACATACAATCCGCCCTCGTTGTTTGACTGGCTGCAGTAGGAGACACGCACATGATTGAAATGGACCGTGCCGCCGTTTGCAAAGATCTGGTGCCAGTCACCTGCCTGCGGTTGTGTCTCTTCGTCGTTTTGATTCGTGTCACCGCCGTAAGCGTCGTCGTGAGTCGAAGTGAAGACGATCGGATTGGCCAAAGTGCCGATCGCGTTGAGCGTGCCGCCCGACTGGACGGTGATCGACACCCCCGGATCGAGCTTGATAATCGCGCCCGGCTGGATGTCGAGTTGCACGCCGGAGGGAATGGTCACGTCGCCGGTCAGCCAAATCACCTGGCGGCCCTGCCATATTTGGCTTGTTGACAGCGTCCCCGAGTACTCTCGCGTGAGATAGCGAAGTTCGCTGTCGCCGAGCGAGATTGTGCCATCGCCGGCGATAGAATACTGATCGGATTGCGGGAGAGTCGCGTTTCCATCAAGGTTTGCGTCGCCACCGATCGTGTCGTCCGCGATATGAGTGAAGACGGCGCCGTTGGCGACGAGCGATGCGCCGTCGGCAACCGTCAATGAGGTTCCATCAAGAAACTTGATGACGGCGTCCGGCTCGATCGTCAGGGTCGCTCCTGCCGCAATTTCGAGGTTCTCTGTGACGACATGAACGCCTGCGGCCCAGGTTGTGTCGGCTGTGATTGATGTACGGTGAATCACGAAGTCGACGTTGTTGGCAACAACGACTCGTTGGCTCACCGTTTCGATCAGCACCCCGTCGTCGTCGAAATACTCCGCCGCAAGACTTACCGGGCCATCGTCGACGGTTGTCGTATCCCAGGTGAAGCTGTTGGAAGTCGCCATACCCGAGCCAATATCCACTCGGTTTCCCCCCGAACTGCACGACAGTTCAACGAGCGTCGCTCCAGGCAACATGTCGACCGAGAGGTCAACATCTCCGACGAGATAGTGCTCCTGCGGAACGGCAAGGCCAGGCGATTCGTACGCCCCGATATTGACACACTCGCCGAGAACGCGAGGATTGCAGTCCAGATCGACCGGAAGCGGTTCAGCGACATCACCGTCGCCGTCCAGATCGTACGTATCCGCGGGCAACAACGAGTTGTCTCCTCCATTGATCGCCGGGCTGCTCGGCTGGAGTCGATAGTCGCCCCCATCAGGATCGATGAACAGCGGATCAACCCCAATCAGGCTGGAGTCATTGTTGTCGTCGTAGGCGCCATAGATGTCGATGCCAGACGAATCCATGTTGAGCGCCACGATCGTATTGTTGATCGTCAACGTGTTGGAGACGTTGTAAATCCCACCGCCGTAGTCCTCTGCCGAGTTCCCGCTGATGGTCGACTGTACTACTGAGGCGGAGTAGGAGTCGTTGTAGATTCCGCCGCCCGAGCCGGAATCCGCCGAATTCCCGCTGATGAGCGACTGCGTTACTGTGAGCGTGCCGGAGTAGTCGTTGTAGATTCCTCCGCCAGAGAACTGCGCCGAGTTTTCGCTGATCGTTGACTGCGTTATGGTGAGTGCGTCTGAGAAGGAGTAGTTGTAAATCCCGCCGCCGGCGCCAGAATCTGCCGAATTTCCGCTGACGGTCGACTGCGTCACGGTAAGTTCGCAGTAGATGCTGTAGACCCCGCCGCCGTTGTCCTGTGCCGAGTTTCCGCTGATTGTCGACTGCGTCACGGTGAGCGTGCCGGAGTTGTCGTAAATCCCGCCGCCGTTGTCCTGTGCCGAGTTTCCGCTGATCGTCGACTGAGTCAGCGTGACTGGGCCACTGAAGTTGTCAATCCCACCGCCGCTGTCGTGTGCCGAGTTTTCGCTGATCGTCGACTCCGTTACTGTGAGTGTGGCGGCCTGGTAGTAGTTTCCAATCCCGCCGCCGGAGCCAGAATCTGCCGAATTCCCGCTGATGGTCGACTGCGTCACCGCGAGTGTGCCGGAGTTGTTGTAGATTCCGCCGCCGTTCTCCTGTGCCGAGTTTCCGCTGATGGTCGACTCTGTTACTTTGAGTGTGCCGTAGCGGCTATGAATCCCGCCGCCGTAGTGTGCCGAGTTGCCGCTGATGGTCGACTCCGACACGGTGAGCGTGGCCGAGTAGTTGTAGATCCCGCCACCGTAGTGTGCCGAGTTACTGCCGGAATCCGTTGTCTGCCCGCCCGTGATCGTCAGGCCGTTCAGTGTTGCTTCCGTTGACTCGCCCGTCACGTAGAACACCCGACTCTTCTGGCTTCCGTCCACGGTGAGTTGGTCGGCGCCGGGGCCGGCGATGGTCAGATCCGAGTCGATGGTCAGTTGGCCCTCGGTGAGCGTGATTGTGCCGGGGGTTGTCTCAAGACTGAGCGAATCGGCGAAAACGATTTCGTCGGCGCCAGGGTTGGTTGTTTCGTCGGCCGCCTGGGCGATCGCATCGCGGAGGGTGAGGTTCGTTGCGTCGTCCGTGTGGTCGATCGCACCGTCGCTGAGCGAGTTGACCGTGATGATCGCCAGCATCCGCCGGTCTTCGAGCGGTTCAAACCGGAGGCCTCGCTTCTTAGGCGACATGAAGTGGCTGGAATGTCCGAGGCGACTGGTGGTCTTGCTGCGAAATGTGGAGAAAATGCCCATGGTGCTCGCTCTCTATTGTTTAAGACAACTGACGCAGGCATAAAATGCCGTAGCCTGTATCGCAAATACGCTCGACCGTAACCTGCCGTTTGGCAGCAGGTTAGGTGCGCCGGAGGCTACAGGAGACTCGCTTGAGTTCCACGCATCTCCCACTTAACTACTCGTGATTGCCCGTCCTCATGTGACACGTCGTCCAGAATTTGTATTGAGGCGTCGCCTCACGAGACGAAATCGCGCCGCGCCCCCCCAGGTAGGCCATGGCAGCACGAACCTCCCCCGTCATATCGGCGAGATCGAATCGACATGTTCCCGAATGAGGGACCGAGGAAGAGCGAATCGATTGTCGACGGAACACTCGATTCAAATCTCGGGCCGCAAGAGCGATGCGCTGCCTTGTGAGCAGGGCCGAATCTGCTCGCGAAAGGGCTCGGAATCGCTCTGCGAACTCATCCCGTATCTCCATAGTTCGGAGGCGTCCGCCGCGGGGTTTCCCCCAAGAAGTGACCTCCTTGGAGGAAACCTGCCCCTCCCGCGGCGAACCGTCCTTCCCTCTCCTCTGAACCGTTCCTGTTTCGCAGCCCCTTGGCCGCGTTCTGCAAGGAAGACGCGACTACTCAGTGGCAATTGCGCCGGAAACCAGAAGAATCTGGGATTTCCGGCCAACCCTTGTGCCGGCCAGTATCGAGCCGATCTTGAATGGCTTACATGAACCGGCCTCTGAAAATCAGGTCCTCGGTAGTAAGCAACCGGAACACTCTGATGCGATACGTGCTTGCGCGTCATGCTTGCTGTCCCCCGGGGGCTGGCACGTACGTTTCTATGTTGGTCGACCGCTCTAATTCCGATGTCCGGGAGTCCCGGACAGATCGAAGGGAGCTTCTATTCTCTCTTTCACTCCCGGGTGATCCCGAATGTACTTCTCGCAGTTCGCCAATTCTCTGGAAGAACTCTTCCACCCGAGTTTGCCCGAGATGTAGAGCATCCGCAAACCGCGTTCAATCTCTTCTTCGCTCTTGTTCTTTCCGAACAGGTGCTTTGTCGCGAGATAGTACATTGCGACCCGATTCCCGTCCTTTTCTACGGCGATCTCGAGCTTCTCCCTCGACAATTGGGCAGCAAACAGGGAATTGTAAAGCGCGTCGAACGCACCGCCATGGCCCGCTTTGCAAGCGCGCATGTAGAAGTCGTAAGCCTTGTCGTACTTGAAGTTCCGACGGTAATGACCACCGAGACAGCCCTGAACCAGGGGATGCATGTCCCCTTCTTCCAACAGAAGCACCGGCGACTGCCTGTCGTGGAATACGCTATCGCTTCCCCTTTCAATGCTCTGTCTTCTCTTCCAGTCAGGCGTGTTGCGTTCCGGATTGGCTTTCAGCATATCGAAGGCCTTCCTGTAGAGTGCGAAGGCCTTTACTTTGTCGTGCCCAAGAGTGCCGCGTTTATCTCCGTAACGGTTTGCCATCTCGATCACGGCATCCACATTCTCGCCGGCAGCCATCTCCTGGAGTTTGTCCAAAGGCAGCGAAGTCGCGTACAATGAGAATTCCCCTTGACGCAACTTGTCCTCGGCGAACTTCTTCTCAACGTCCGGCAGATCTCCAGCCTTGCTTGCCTGATAGTAGTAATAGAAGGCCAGACCACGGGTATCCGCCTCCTTGTCGTATTGAAGCGCCAGCGAGTAGCAGGCCAGCGTTCCCCCCCTGTCGGCAAGGGCGACCAGCCTGCTTTGGCTCATCTCGGAATATGTGGACAGATCATTCAGCGCGTTCGCAGCCAACTCGTGTCCGTGGTCCGACGCTTTCTTCAGGTAATCGTACTTATCGTCGGGATTGCGGACTTTTTCCGTGGCAAACAGGTACATGGCTTCCACGTTGCCGTCGTCTGCCGCCTTCTTCAGGTAAGGAATCGAAAGCCACCTCGCGAACTCGGCATTGAGTTCAAAACGCTTCGCTTCGTAGAATTCCGCGACGTCCGCCATATCCACATACTGCAATGCGGTGGGATCGACGGGAACGATCCCATCTTCAATCAGTTGTTTCATCTCGTCCCTGGAAAGCTCTTTGTAGACCGCCACGCATGGTTCGACGACCTTGTCCTTCAGCAGGGAGATAACTCAAACTGAAAATGCTATCACGTCTCAAGCAGGATAAGTTGCTTGAGTTTCTTTCCGGCTCGTCGATTTCGGGAGCCGGTTTCGAGGTTGTTGATCGTGTCGTCCCATATCTTGCTTCGTAGCATCTGCTGTCGTTTCGGCGTGCTTCCGAGGTCGAGCGGTTTTGTCGCGTCGTCAGCTTGTGCACCTGGCTCAGCGGCGGCCAGGTGGGTCAGCAGGAGGTGAGCGATCAGCACGAGGCAGAGGTAGCGTTCGATGCCCCGGTACCGTAACACTTGGTAGTCGCCCAGTCCCAGATACTGCTTCGACTCTTTGAATAGCACTTCGATCGGCCAGCGATTCAGATAATGAGACAACACACGTTTGGCTCCCCAACGGGTCGCGTTGGTGGCCATGCAAATCCAACTCTTTTCGCGCGGGCGTCGGCTGAAGACCAACTTCACGCGTCCCAATTTCGAAAGCCGGCCGACACGCTCGGCCAGACGGTAGCTCTTGCCTTCCACGGAGGTCCAGCGTCCGTCCCGTTTCAATACGTTGGGGCCATACTTGCCCAGTCGTCGCTTGTCGCGGTCGCGACCATCGGGAAAGAAGTTGCGGTTCTTCTTGGCCACGCCCACGTAGTGATACTTCTTCGACTCGCAGGCCCGCGTCACCACGGGGCACAGATAATAGGAGTCGAACAAGACCATTACGTCGGTCAGTGGCAAGTCTTCGATGATCGTGCCGACCATGTCGGTCAGCTTGCAGTACTCGACCGACTCGCCCTCGTACGAGGACTTGTGGGTTGCGTCGGCGAACGACTTCGTCACCCACAACCGGGCGGCATAAGGGATCACGACGTCTCGAAAGATGATCGCGCAGCCCAGGATCGTATGGCCTTGGGCGTACACTTTTTCGGCATGGAGAAAGATCTTGGAAACGGCGTCCATCAACTTGCCGCGTTTTCGCTTCTGGGTATCATCGAAGACCACGTTGACCGCCATGCCCGACTTCCAGCCCAACTGCCGGAGCGTATCCAGGGCCGTCTCGGCCAGGACTTCCGGCGCGTTCCAATGGGCGTGAGTCAGAAAGAACCCCACCGACTGCCGGGTGCGATGGTTTCGGCATGCCGCCTCGATCTTCCGCAAACTGCGTCGTCCGTGCATCGCAGCCAAGGCGACAACCACCCGCCAGAAGTGGGCGAAATGGCACGAGCCGACCATTTTTCGGGCCCGCCGAAAGAACCTCTTGCAAAACGGTGGAAATCTTCCGATCCTGGGCATTGGGTCTATCCTCCATGGCCTCGTCCCGGCTCAAGTCGGGAAGGCGCCCTTTCGGGCACACAACTATGTAGGATAGACCCGTTTTCATCGGTTTTTCCAGCCTGCTAGCATCGCTGGCTTTTCAGTTTGAGGAGATAATGTCTTCCGAAGGCAACCTGCCGAGCGCCGCTGAATGCAACGCGTTCAGACGCTTCGCCTCAATGAGGGGGCGCAAGTCCTCCGTCGGAATCCTCTTGATTACGGTTTCGTCCGCATCCAGCTTCGCGGCAAGAATCAGCCCTTTCAGATCCGCCGCGGGCAGGCGCGTTTTCAACGCGTCTGCCATCGGAATCGTATCGCTCATGATGAAAGACGCGAGTTCCGAATCCGGCAGCCTTTCCACCACTTCCACGCTCACAGCGATCTTCTTATCGCGCAGGAGATCCGCAAGTTCGGAAGGCGGAAGCCGCTTCACCACTTCCGCGTCGACAACGATTTTATTATTGCGCACGAGATCCGCCAGGTTCGATTCGGGAATTCTCGCGAGCGCCTTGGTCTGACGCGACCCGCTGGACGTATCCGACAGCAGCACGGGTGATTTCGAATTCGTGACGACATCCAGCAGTTCCGAATCCGTAAGCCGTCGATGGAGCGCCAGATTGTCCTTGCTAAAGCGGATTGTCCCGTCCTTCAGGAGTCGGACAAGATCGGCATGGGGCAGGCGTTGAAGCACGGTAAGGTCCGTCAGATCCCGTTCTTCGACCGGAATCAACTCCTCGCGAGGCCTCGCCCCTTGCAGTATGAAGCTAACGACAATCGGCTGCTGCGGAAGAAAACGATCCATAACGAGCATCAACGACGCCATTTGCTTCGAATAATCGTCTACGGCTGATTCGGATGGCCGGTCGAGAATCTCACGCATCTCCTTGTCGAGGATGATTTTGGACGATTGGGTCTCGAGATGGGTGAGAAACTGCTTGGAAATGTCAAACCTGATGGAATCGGCTGCGACAGTAATCACATCGCCCTCCCCAAGGGATTCAAGATAGTCGCCCTCGATATCGACCCCGGCGACCGCCTTGAACGCCTCCGGCCCTTTTCCATCCCCGGATCTTTCGCGTGAGACTCGACGGTCGAATTCATAAACAAACACGATCGGCAGATCCGTGTAGGTGTCTGACCTGCACGTATGACGTTCAAGCAACAATCCCCATTGACCATCGGATTTGATCAGTGGCGATTTGCTTCCCCCTCCGTTCCATGTCTCCTCAAACCGCCCGTCGACAATCACGGGGAACTTCCATGTCAACCCGGAGTCGCAATCTCGGATCACGTTGAAGAGGAGCAGCAGATCATTGGTCAGTTCTCCGTAAGCCTGCTTCTTCTCCTTTTCCGCTTTCATCGGATTCTCGCTGACGTGAGCGACTTTCCAGATGTACTTGGCCGCAATGGTGGTCAGGTATTCCGTAATTGCTTTTTCCGTCTTTCTCCGGTCGCCGGAATCCAGGCATTGCTCGACGCTCACCGCACGACGCTTCGCTTCCGTAGAGGCCTTATGGGCGGAGGGCGCCGGTTGCTGTTGCTTCTTCTGCTCCTTTCCTTCATCCGCCGGCTGCTTCCCGGCTTCGTCCGCCACTTCCTTCGATGGTTCATCCGCCAACTGGCCCGATAGCTCAGTCATCAACTCACTTTCCGGGAGACCGTCTTTCCCCGTCTCCTCGGCAACCATCTCCTCGGCGCTTTGTTCGGACGAATGCCCCGAAGTGTGCTGACATCCATAGAAGAGACTCAGTCCGAGAATGAGCATTACAACAACGTATGATCGCATTGACTTACTCCATGATATCGCAAGGTTCAGTTTCTTCCTGGATAGGGCACAGTGTCGTCAGAAAGAATCACCAGGAGCGGCCTCAGTCGGATCACTATCTTCCACCATTAGTTTCTTCCGGTATTCCGCGAGACGTGATTTCAACTCTGCCTCGATATCATAATCTCTTCCCGCCATTGTCGCGAAAAGCGTCCCGATTGCGTTAAGTTCGGGTGGCAGTTTGCCGACGGCTTGGCGTTGATATTTTACGGCATTGTGATAATCACCGCAGGCGGCGTACGCGGCTGCCAGCGTGTCCAGGTTGTTCGCCGACGCGTCGATCTTGCATGCGTATTTCGCAATCCGGATCGCTTCCTCGGGATTCCTGATTTGCTCGTGTTCGGAAGTCGCTAAGGACCAGGCCAGGTTGTTGCAAAAATAGGCGTCTTCCTCCGGCACGTGTTGCGCGGCGAGTCTGAAGTATGCGGCGGTCTTGTCGAACTCTTCGTACCCTGCGGCGTATTTGCCTTTCCCGTAATAGACGTAAGACATGTCAGATGCGTCTCTGTTGACACGATTCCATTTCTGCAGTTGGCTGCCGTCCTCCTTGCTGCGCAGGAACATCTTCGTGTCAGATACCCGCACCGTGTAGACGTGCCATGTCGTGACGATTTCATCGGTGTAGTAATATCCGTCCACGTCGTTCCAGGCGGTGCCTCTTTGTTTCCAGGACACTTTGCACGTGTATTCATGGTCCGACGCGGAAGTCTCCTCGAAATCCTTCATTTTGGTGTTGCCGATGGCGAACGTCCACTTTCCCGAATACTCTGGCACATAGACCAGATCGCCAAATATCTCGCCTTTCTTGTTCGCCTTGACATGAACGACCATATTGGCGTGCTCATCGCCTTCACGCATCCATAGCCCGAGGACCGGATTCGACTTGCTTGGCTGAATCTCCGTCAGGACCTGATTCTCCAGCGTAGTGTCTTCTTTGTTGCTTGCTGCCAACACCTTGTTCTTGGTTGCCAAGTCTGACCCGGAGCATCCTGCCGCGACCGACATAACGAGAAGACATATTCCGCTCACAATGACATGTTGTAGTACGGGTACCTTCTTCATGATTCGTTCTCCAAATAAGTTACCAACGGTGTCAGTAAGGGCTCACGGTTCCTTGGCCGCGTTCTGAAAGGAAGACGCGGCTATTCGGCGGGAATTGCGCCGGAAACAGAAAGAACTGCCTTCAACTCAGCCATCCCAAGCCGATTCGCCGTCTCAGGGGCTCGGACGGCGAACGCGGTGGGGTGTATACCAATCCGCCCAAGATGTTTAAACCGTCTTGTCCACATTATGCTGGTTCACCGGTCTTCGTCCCTTCTCTGCAAGGGCTCATGCCGATCGTTCAAGCGCACAGGGCGTCCCTTTTTCAGGCCCTGACACACTCAGAGCGGCCATTTGTAGTGCGCAAGGAGCATGACGTGCGTGCAGAGCCACGCCATTCCCAATGCGGCTGCTGTCTTCTTGATCTTCTCCATGATTTCTTCCGATGATACATTCGTGCTTGCATCCAGCCACTCGAAAGACAACAAGAACACGTACATCCAGAAGAGCGTCGCAAGAAAGGGCATGAAGTACTTTTCGATCGCTGGATGCAAAGTGACGATTATCTTCGGAGGCGGGGGGTGCCTTTCACAGAAATACTCCTCATAGGGAATGCCTCGCCCGTCACCCTCTGAATACACACGAGAGACGACGGCGGGCCGATTGCAGATAAGGCATGTGTGGCTCTTCGACGTAATGCTACGACAAAGGTTCTTTGCCGGTGCATCGTCGGCGATAAACCCGCCATACAGCGAGACGACCATTACTAACGGGGCAATACAGCGACACGCCATGCTCCGCCACCATGATGGATCGGGTGAATACATGTTCGCGCTGCTGTTCGCATAGCGCGGCGTAAGAAGCCGCCACCACGTGCCGAACACGAGTCCGCAAAGCCCTCCCGTAATGACAAGCACTGTCTGGCACGCGGAATGTAACACGTTTTCGAAAACGAAGATCGCGGCAAACAGGTAAAGGCACGCATTGAACCAATTCTTCGACGACATGCATGGAGAACGCGCTCCTGGCGAGATGACGCATGCCGCCACGCAGAGAGACGCAACAATCGCGGAAGCGCCTTCGACCAGCACGCCATCAGTAATCACCGGGATCGGAAAATGGCAAGAGGGCATGGATGCATTGATGGCTGGGGCCAGCACGACAACCAGTGCCCCCAGAATCGCAGAGATCGCCGTGAGAAGCAGTGTTCGAATGGAGCCGCACAGATACTCAACGAGGATGCCGAAAAGAACGACTCCTGAAAGGTGAAAGATCGCACTCACCACCCTGGTTTCGCTGAATGCATAGAGCACGAGCGACCAGTATTTCTCCGAGGGCAATGTCCTGTTTGAAAGACTGAATTGTCCAAGGAGTGAATCGACAGGCCGAAGCCATTCCCACCCTTGTGCGCATAGGAGCCACGTCAAGTAGACGAGCGTTACCAGCCACGTGTAAAAGAGCATGACGTGTGGTGGCGTCTTCTGGCAAATAGCCCTTCGGCGATGTGTCCTGTTGCTTCGGAATGATACGTTCACCGAAGGAGGATCCGGCGTCGCTCTCATGTAATCACGGTCATAGAGTCCCATGGGAACGACTCCCGCATTGATGGTTCAATACTGCTGGCGAAAATCAGGGCATTCAGTCTTCATGGTCGTGGAACCCGGTTCATCAAGTTGGTTAGTGCGTGGCAGAAGAACAGCGGCATATAGATCCAGAGCAACGAGCTCTTGATGATCGCCAATCCCCAACCGGCAATCATGAGCGTCTGAGACGTGTCGTGGGTTGGAAGCGAATAGGAATAGAAGATGCCGCTTTGGACCACACCAAAGAGCATCAGGCCGCCATATATCTGCATGAGACGGTCATTGACGTAGTCCGCTTTCTCACGCAGGTTTCGGGTGAATGGCGATGAGGCAGCAATGACCGCGGCCGCTATCATTGCCAGAAAGTAACCAACGTTGGTGGCAGCAACCGTCATGTTCGTCGAGATTACCTGCCGGGAATACTCGGTCGAGAACCCGGAAGTCGCATCGTTAGCGGCCTGGCCAAACACGATCTTGCACGCATCAAGAATAGAATTAACGGGCGAGGTTCCTCCGAGTTCATTCGACGGGCTGAAGAGCCAAAGCAACATGCTCATCCCCGCCGCCGCCGTGAGAATACTGAGAACCCACCTGAGCGGCTTGAGTTCCCAGGAGGAGAACCACCTGCTGCATGCGGTCGTAAACAACATCACCCCAACCATGGAGCCGTAGAGTAGCCAAGTCGAGACCGGAATGATCTGCGTCATGTTGGCATCCAATTCAAGTCCCGGAAAGACGCAAGCATGAATGATTCGGGAAGGAAACGCTATGCCTTCGAGCATGGAGTGCAGCCCATACGCCATGGCGTAATAAACCAACATGCCAACGCCATAGGCAATGGCCAGAGCCGCGCCCACCGCTCTCGGAAGAAAGTCCAAGAGCAGCATCAGAACGATCGACGCGCCCATGAATACCCAACTGAACATATCAACGCGGGTCGCGGCATGATGCGGCAGAATCGAACCGGGCCAGAAGCATTCGGGAATTGCCGACACACCATTGAAAAGCAACACCGGCAACAACGATGCAATCACAAAGGGCAATGCGTAGGCCGGGTCAAATCTGGCCGGCAGGCCGCTTCTTTGCAGAGCTCTTTCCCGAGCTCTTTTTCTTTCGGCCTTTTTGCGGTCTTTGCGGTCTTGCTTGAGCTGTCGTTTTCGCTTCTCCTCGAGTTGCTTTCGGGCGTCGCTGCCCCTGGCGGTGTCTTCGGCTCTGATGTTGTCGGACATAGTGACCTTTCAATACCCACAATTGGGGCAGATGGGGAACTCGTAATCCGATGGATCGTAAACACGTCGGCACGCAGCACGCAGGGCGCTTCCTATGCTTTGGGGGGCACAGTCGGAGGTGTCCGCCGCGGGTTTCCCCCAAAAAGTGACCTCCTTGGAGGAAACCTGCTCTTCCCGCGGCGAACCGTCGTACTATCTCCTCCGAAAGGTGCTCGTTTCTCGTCCCCTTGGCCGCGTTCTGCAAGGAAGACGGGGCTACTCGGCGGCAATTGCGCCGGAAATCAGAAGAATCTGCGATTGCAGAGGCGTTGCCGATTCACCGCTTCTGGCCTGACCATCTTGATACCTTGCTATAGAGCTCAACGCCCGACTGAGGCAAAATACATTTGTGTCGTGTTCTTGTTTCCAAAGACAAACAGCTTTAACAGCCCGTTGAAAAACGTGGCGCGAGCCGCGCTGGTAGGTACCGGGCGCCGCACGGTTCCTGAACTGTCGAGCGGTTTGCCATTTCAAGGTCCCGCTCGGCGAGCGGTGACCTACTTGTTCAACGGGCAGTTACCATGCCCTGACACTCAAGGCATCTTCACCGAGGGCTGCGTCGCTTCAAGTGCCTTCAGGTCCTTGATCGCCATGCGTAGAAGGTCCTTCAATTGCGTCAGTATTTCGGCTCCGCTCCGCTCCGTAATGGTTTTGTATGCCTCAAACTCACATCCCGGAAACTTCGATGGATTATTCTCAGCGGTGTTCACCAGTGTTTCTGCTGAATAACGTTCGTTTGCGATCCAAATAGTTCCGTTTGAATTCTTGCTGAATTCGATGCCTTCATAAGCGACATTAATCCAACGATCCGACACTTCCGCTTCCGGCTTGGTAAACACCGCCTTCTCAAATCCCTCGATGACCTTGATCAGTGTGTCGGCCTCCTCCGACGACAACACCCACTGCGTGTTTGGGTTTCCATTCTTCACCAGGTTGACTTCAGACCTTGTGCGTCCTTTCCGGGTTGTAAAGCGCTGGGCATAGATCTTGTATTCATAGTCCCTTTCACTTACGCCTCTTATGAAAGTAGTATCATCGATATCGCCTTTTACAATTTCGCCGCCGTCGATCTTCTCCACTTCACACTCATAAGTATAATGGGCAGGCGTGCGCTCCTGGAAATAGAGTTGGTCGACCGCATCCTCCGAAGAGCCGGCCGCGCCCGAGCCGGTTGTGCTTTCCTGTCCAGCCGCGCTACGATTATTGATCCGCCCGCATGCGCCGGGGGCTACAAGCAAGACGAACAAGACACTGACGGCAAACCACTGATAGCCATGACGGTTGTTTTTCATTTTCGCAAAATCCTTGACTGCACTAGTAGGTTTCTGAAACGCACTCGGGTTCACTACTGATACGACGCCCTGTAACGATCATCAGGGGGGAGGCCCTTGATGGAATACAATACGGTATGAGCCAAGAAGAGGCATGGACGCGGGGGCCGGGAGATTTTGCAGCTCTTCCTGAACACGTTGTGCAAGGGAACGTGTAGCCAGCTTCATCAGGATACCGTTCGTTCCGACGTGCTTGATTCGGCGGGACGATCGCGCAAGAAGAAGTGGTCCACTAATAATGAACCCACAAATGGCGAATGGCAAAAGTCCTTCTGTAGAAGGGCCGCTCATCATGGCATCAAGTATTGCCATTCCCGACAACAAGAACGTTCCCAATAGGGCCAAGAATACGACGAGTGAAACGATATCCAACAAAGTCGCAGTCGATTGGAGATAGCGCAAATCGTTCCTGCAACGATGACATGCCCTGAAAACGACATGTGTGCGAACGGTTTCCACGGACGCGCCAAACGCGAGGTAAAAGGCCCCCGTTTTGGTGATCTCAATATTGCATAGCTCAAACGGTCCGTCGCTGCTTCCGCAATTCTCGCACGTTCTACCATCAAAAGCGCTGCTTTCTATGCTTGGGCAGTCCCAATGCTCAGGCAGGTCTTCGCAATACCCGCAATACGGGCAGTTCGGGAAATCGTATTCCGATGGATTGTAGACAGATCCGCATTCGGGACACTTCGTATCCATGACGGTTCTTTTCTCGCGTAGCAATCCGGTCGGTCTTTGAAGGCGGCAAGACCCCCGCTCTCGCCGCAATCAGACTCCGCCGGATTTTCGAGGATGTGTGTGGTGTTCAATTCACGTTGGCCGGAAACGCCACTTCTCGGCGCCTCCTATGGCTTACGCAATTGCCGGCAGGGACAGTTGATGCATGAGTTCGTTCAGTGCTTTTCTTGCGATCTTCCGAGGCGCCACGCCCCTGAAGCCGCCCGATTCGATCCCCATCTCCCTGGGCAGTAGGAACAGCGACAAACAACGCACGAATAAGTTGGCGCGGATCCACGCTTCGATCACGGCCTTTTGCCTGTCGCCGGTTCTGATACGGAACATCATCGGCGCAACCCAGAATCCCCATCCTTTTTGATAGATGCGTTCGTTCGGCGTTGAAGCCCTCGGGCGATATCTTGCTCTGGCGGCCCACGCGTCAATCGTTTGCCAGATGTTATCGTCATGCACAAACTCGATAATCGTTCGACTCTTCATTGCTTGTCGTCCTTCAGATCACATATGGTTCTTGTTACAGAACTCAAACTGAAAATGCTATCACGTCTCAAGCAGGATAAGTTGCTTGAGTTTCTTTCCGGCTCGTCGATTTCGGGAGCCGGTTTCGAGGTTGTTGATCGTGTCGTCCCATATCTTGCTTCGTAGCATCTGCTGTCGTTTCGGCGTGCTTCCGAGGTCGAGCGGTTTTGTCGCGTCGTCAGCTTGTGCACCTGGCTCAGCGGCGGCCAGGTGGGTCAGCAGGAGGTGAGCGATCAGCACGAGGCAGAGGTAGCGTTCGATGCCCCGGTACCGTAACACTTGGTAGTCGCCCAGTCCCAGATACTGCTTCGACTCTTTGAATAGCACTTCGATCGGCCAGCGATTCAGATAATGAGACAACACACGTTTGGCTCCCCAACGGGTCGCGTTGGTGGCCATGCAAATCCAACTCTTTTCGCGCGGGCGTCGGCTGAAGACCAACTTCACGCGTCCCAATTTCGAAAGCCGGCCGACACGCTCGGCCAGACGGTAGCTCTTGCCTTCCACGGAGGTCCAGCGTCCGTCCCGTTTCAATACGTTGGGGCCATACTTGCCCAGTCGTCGCTTGTCGCGGTCGCGACCATCGGGAAAGAAGTTGCGGTTCTTCTTGGCCACGCCCACGTAGTGATACTTCTTCGACTCGCAGGCCCGCGTCACCACGGGGCACAGATAATAGGAGTCGAACAAGACCATTACGTCGGTCAGTGGCAAGTCTTCGATGATCGCGCCGACCATGTCGGTCAGCTTGCAGTACTCGACCGACTCGCCCTCGTACGAGGACTTGTGGGTTGCGTCGGCGAACGACTTCGTCACCCACAACCGGGCGGCATAAGGGATCACGACGTCTCGAAAGATGATCGCGCAGCCCAGGATCGTATGGCCTTGGGCGTACACTTTTTCGGCATGGAGAAAGATCTTGGAAACGGCGTCCATCAACTTGCCGCGTTTTCGCTTCTGGGTATCATCGAAGACCACGTTGACCGCCATGCCCGACTTCCAGCCCAACTGCCGGAGCGTATCCAGGGCCGTCTCGGCCAGGACTTCCGGCGCGTTCCAATGGGCGTGAGTCAGAAAGAACCCCACCGACTGCCGGGTGCGATGGTTTCGGCATGCCGCCTCGATCTTCCGCAAACTGCGTCGTCCGTGCATCGCAGCCAAGGCGACAACCACCCGCCAGAAGTGGGCGAAATGGCACGAGCCGACCATTTTTCGGGCCCGCCGAAAGAACCTCTTGCAAAACGGTGGAAATCTTCCGATCCTGGGCATTGGGTCTATCCTCCATGGCCTCGTCCCGGCTCAAGTCGGGAAGGCGCCCTTTCGGGCACACAACTATGTAGGATAGACCCGTTTTCATCGGTTTTTCCAGCCTGCTAGCATCGCTGGCTTTTCAGTTTGAGTTACAGAAGATTCTCTCAGTTTCTTCGCCTTCATGCTGTCGAGAAGAGCCTCGCTTGTCAGGTCTTTTGATTCCCGTAGCTTGGAGCGAAGTTCGTAAGCCCGAAGTTCCTTGGCCGCTTGCGTCCTGCTTTCGCGGCCTCGCGGCGTCGTGGCCGAGTTCTGCAAGGAAGACGCGGCTACTGGGCGGCAATTGCGCCGGAAACGAGAAGAACCTGGGATTTCCGGCAAGGCCGTGTGCCGTGTCTTTCCGGCAAGCCTGCGATTTCTGATTTTCCGGCCGGTGGGGCCCGGAGGGCTCAGATCCGGTCGAATCGGCCGTTGCCGTAGCGTTCGGCGGCTTCCAGGCGGTCGCACAGTTCGAGCAGGTCATGCTGCACGGAGCCGCCTTTCATATCGTTGATGGAGATGCTTAGATCGCCGATCAGCCGCTCCAACTCGAAGGAGTCGATCGCGATGGCCTCGATTTCCTCGCTGCATTGGCAAGCCTTGAGGGACGTTTCGATCCCTTCGAAGGGATAACCATACTTTAGGATGAGGGCGCGTTCTTCCGCGGTGAACTCGATCTCGATAGCTTGCCGAGCCATCGTCGTTCTCCATGCATCGAAGGGAGCGGGGCATGAGCATCGACGCGAGTATAGCAGTTTAGACCGAAGGGACAATCGTTTGCCAGGGGCCAGGCGAGAGTGCCGGCCCAAGATCATGCAGAGACGGCGTCGCACGCTGCTCGATAGTTCCAGGGCATCCAGTCCTGCGGGCTGGCAGCCAGGGCCGCGGCGTGTCGCTGAAGTTCAGCCAGGTAGTCGAACGGGTTGGCCCCGTAGAGTTGGCAGGTGTAGATCAGGCTCATGAAGATGTCACCCACGCGGGCTCCGTTCTCCGTCTTATAGAACAGGGCGTTCTTGCGATGGAGAATGGCCTTCTTCAGGGCCCGTTCGCAGATGTTGTTGTCCAGTGGAGCCCCGGCCTTGCGGAGGAAGAGCGTCAGCTTCTCCCAGTGCCGGAGCATGTACGAAATCGCCTTGCCGAGGGCCGAGTTGGGCTCGACCAGACGCTCTTCGAACTGTCGGGTGAGCCAAGCGTGGAGATCCTCCATCACCGGACCACTTTCGGCCTGATGGAACTGAAGGCGTGCTTCCGGCGACAGCCTCTTGTTCTTCGCGATGGCGTCGTTGCGATAGACGACCTTCAGTGATTCCAGGACATAGCGGCATTGATCAGGAAAGCGGTCCACCACATCCACAAACTGCCGCCGGCCGTGGGCCAGACAGTTGGCGACGATTGTCTCCAGCTCGGCCGGTAGATTCCGCGACAAGGCGTCGCACATCTGGATCGGCGGATCGAGAGTTTTGGCACGTTCCGCCAGGACCTCCGAGAGGTTCTCTCCGGCGTGCTTGCGGCCACTGAAGAACAGGGCGATCTGGTGACCTTCGCCCGTGGACACGATCCCCGAGGTGAACAAGCCTCGGCGAGCTGGTCCCTTCTTTTCGTCAGCGCCCTGGCCGAAGATTTCGGCCAGGGCGGCTTGCTGTCCACGCTTTCCCATCCGTTCCAGGATCCGGACGGTCGTGTCGTCGTTGTAGAGCACCTCCCCCTGAGCCGCCTGCCGAATCAACTCGACATAGGCCGGCTCGATAAGCTGGGCCCCAGCGTCAACAATCTCCCATTGAGTCGAGGCCGGCAAGGGAATTCCCAGACTCCCCTGCAGGCCTTCCAGGCGGTTGAAGGGGCACCCCGTACCGTATTTCAACAGGCCGATCATACTGGAGACCGTGGCATCGTATTTCTCGGCCCCCAGGCCCTCGGGAGGTTCGGCCGTGAAGACCTTGCCGCAGAGGCCGCAACGCAACCGCTGAAGCCGGAAAACCTTGGCCCCCACGGGAGCCTGGCCCACGAGTCGGATCAGCACTCCCGGCTGGTTCTGCTCGTAGAGCGTCCCCTTGCCACACTCCGGGCAGCAATCTCCCGGCTGAAGCGATTCGTGCGGAACCTGAATCTCTTCCGCACCTGGATAGTCGTCGGCCCCGTTGCGACCGTGGCCTCGCGGCGGCGGTCTGGAGTCTTCCCCAACGGCAGTCTCGTCCGAGGGGGCGGAGCTATCGTCGTCCCCAGCGGAAGGCGTCGCTTCCTTGGCCTTGTCGCCAAGCACGGCCGAGGTCTTCTCGGTGCTCGCACCGAAGAGCAGCTTTCGCAGACGGCTGATCTTGGTGTTCTTGTCTTTCAACAATGCAACGAGGTGGACGTACGAGTGAGACAAGGTCCGAATTGTCACCGGGCGCTTGAAAACCGGCCAGGGATGGGCGCTTCAAAACCGGCCAATTTCGGGTTGAGGTTGTTGATTTGACATCATCGGTCGAGTTTCAGCAAGACGGTGGCCGGTTTTGGACGCCGGACCCGGTGGGCGCTTGTGGCCGGTTTTGGGGTCATTTGCCGGGAGCCTCCTCGCAGACGGCCGGGTCCGGTTGTTTCGATTTTGACGCGGGCTTCTTCACCACGCGATCGCCTGCCTGTTTCCGCAGACGGTAGCTCCGGCCGGTGATCTCGATCACCTCGGCGTGGTGCAGGAAGCGGTCGAGAATGGCCGAGGCGGCCGGCACGTCGCCCACGAGTTTGCCCCAGTCTTCCAGCGGCCGGTTCGACGTCATCATGGTGCTCTTCACTTCGTGACGTCGCATGATGATCTCGAACAGGAACTCACCGCTTCGCTTCGGAAGTTGCTTCATACCCATATCGTCGATGATCAGAAGATCCGGCTTGAGGTATCGTTTCAGGATCTTCTCTTCGCCGTCGAAGGCCTCGTCCTGCAAGAAGTCGCGAACCACGTCGAAGATAGATCGGTAGTAGACGAGCAGGCCCGACTTGATCGCCTGATAGCCGATGGCTTGAACCAGAAACGACTTGCCTACGCCCGGAGGTCCCATCCACAGAACGTCCCGGCCTTCGCGGATGAAGCGGCACGTAGCCAACTCGTAGACCTGTTGCTTCTTGATCGAAGGGTTGAAGGCGAAGTCGAACTGATCGATCGTCTTCAGTTCGCGGAAGGCGGCCGCCTTGACTCGGCGCTGAATGAGCCGTTCGCCGCGGATCGCCAGTTCGTCTTGCAGGATCAACTCTAGGAACTCGGCATGGCTCAGGCTGTGGCCGGCCGCTTCCTGGAGACGTATCTCCAGGGACTGGGCCAAGCCCGACAGCCGGAGCTTTCGGAGAGCGGATTGAAGGTTTTCGTTCATCGTCGTCCTTTCGTGAAAAGGGTGGTAAAGAATGGGATGTCGTGTTGCGCTTGCGAGCGAACCTTGGGCAACAAGCCTGAACCAAGATTTCCCAAGGGAGTTGGCTGAGCCCCTTCCGCCTTCGCTCCTCGCATCGGCCCTCGCCCCGCGTCTCTTGGGGTCGATGGGAGGAGTGAAGGTGGTAAGGGGCGGTCCCCTTTTGTCGAGCCCGAGCGGAGGCTGGGTGGCATTCGGGATCATGGTTTGTTACCGATCTGCCAACGACAGTGCGTTGGCGAAATGGGCGTCATTCGGCCGCCACTTCGATTCCCGCCTGGCGTTTAATGGCCGAGCGAACCAACTCGCCATAGACCTCCATGCTGCGGATCAGCGGGTGCTCGTCCATAAACTCCAATTGTTCCTGTTTTGCCGCGTTTTTCAGGATCAAACGGCGGAGGTTGGACAACTGGTAGGCCCCGTAGCTGTGGGCGATTTCGCAGGCCTTTTCAAGGTCCTTGACGGTATGCTTGTCCGACAAGGCAAGCAGGCCTTGCAGCGTTCGCAGTCCCTGAACTCCGCGACGCGAGATCATCTCCGTGGCCCAGGCTTCGGTGTGGTCGCCGATCGTCGCGGCCCTGGACAACAGCCGGGTGGCTCCTTGCTCGACCGTCGAGATCTTCTTCTCAGAAAGATGGCTCGAATTGGTGCTGAATCGGCCCGGCTCCTGCTTGGCATGGACGGCGATTTGATTCCACTGTTGGTTGAAGATCCGTACGAGCCGGCTTTCCCACCGCACCCACACGCGCCGTCCCACATACTCCGGCGGAACTGAGTAGTACGACTTGTCGACCTCGACATGGCCGTCGCGATGGACCGAGCGTTGCCCTTCGTGAAAGAAAGGAAACCGTTCCAGCGGCAACTCTTCGAGTGCCTCTTTCTCCACCTCGCGAAACAACTTGCCCACCTGCTTACGCGTCGTGCCGTGAATCCGCGTGTCGGCAATCGTCGTCTCCCAGTTGAGGAGATGCTCGTTCTGCTGCCTGAGGCTCTCGAACTTGTGCCCTTTGAGGGCGTTCTCCTGGACATAGTCGACACCGCGTTCCACCTTCCCCTTGTGCCGCGGCATGGCCGGCCGAGTGGGCAGGATCACCGTCCCGTAGTGACGGCTGAAGGCGTCGACCTTGGGATTGAGTTCCGGCTCGAACCAGTCGACCTTCTTGACGGCCGCTCGCAGATTGTCGATCACCAGCGTTCGCGGCACGCCGCCAAAATGCCAGAAGGCGTTCTCCAGGCAACGAATGAAGGCCTCCGTGGTCTGGCCGTAGACGACCTCGCTGTAGCCCTTGCGGCTATGGCTGAGCACGACGCGAAGAACGTGCGTCTTCCGATACCTGCCATCTCGGTAAACTCGGGCGCCAGTGCCGAAGTCGACCTGGGCTTCTTCGCCCGGCCCGGTCTCCAGACGTCGGAAGGGAAGCGATCGGCCGGCGTTCAGGGTGGCCACGAACCGGCGGACGCTGTAGTAGCTCACGTCGACCTCTTCACGCAGATCCTGGTAGATCCGCTGGGCCGATAGCCCCTGCTGGAGCTTGTCGGTGATCACCTCCCGGTAGGGTTCGCAATCGCTCCGCGACACCACCGCCTCGGCCTCGGACCCGGGGGGCGCTTGTGGCCGGTTTTGAGAGTCCGACCCGGCGGGCGCTTCGGCCGGTTTTGCGTCCAGTGCCAGATATCGGGCCACGGTCTCACGATGGATGCCCAATTGCTCGGCAATCCGTCGATTCGACCAGCCCTGTTGATGTAACGTGAGAATTGCATTGATCTTAGCCATCTTGAGTTGATTCGCCATCACCAGGCCTCCGTCAGTTCGAGTTCTGACAGAAAGCCTAGATCGACGCCTTTCAAGATGGCCGGTTTTCAAGCGCCCCTAACTGGCCGGTTTTGAGCGCCCGGTGACACCGAATCGTCTCGTGGTCTTCGGCCGTTGCCCGGTTTGCCTCGACTCGCCTTAGAATCTCTTCCAGCTTGTTCGTGTCCAATTCGATGACCTTCGGTTCTGTCCGCTTCATGGCATCGTGCCTGTGATGCGGCAACGAGTCCGCGGAATGACCGCCGCGTGTCATCCCTGACGACGCAACCTCGATTCGACACTCTCGCTCACAGGCCGCAAGATAACACGAACGCCCCTGACGCATAAGGGCGATTTCTGCTGCCGAGCCATCAGTCTCCCGGCCCAACCGCGCGCCACATCGGGGCCGTGCGCGTCCTGGTCGGATCACCCGCCGAAAGAAGCACCTGTAACTGATGGGCAGTCAGCGTTGTGGCGGCTTCCGCCGAATTCCGCCCACTTGGCCACCAGGGAAACCGCCCGCTCGAAAGACGCTTGTGGCAGAGCCAAAATCCCTGGCCGTCGTAGATCAATGCCTTGATCGCGGTTGCCTGCCGGTTGCGAAACACGAAGACCCAGCCGCAGAACGGGTCCTGCTGGAGCATTTCCTGGCAGAGCCGAGCCAAACCGTCGATCCCCTTGCGGAAGTCGGCCGGCTCGATTGCCACCAGCATCCGCATCTGAGGCGTAATCTGGATCATGATGGGACGCCCCGGAAGCTCCGGCTCAACGCAACCAAGTCTGGAGCCTCGGCACCCTTCAGGTGCACACGCATCTTCGCCCCGCTGTCATCCTCCAACTCCACAAGGCACTCGACGAAACCTGACGACAAGGGGTTGGCCAGTTCCACAAAGGTCGCCGTGCCTTCTCCCGCCGACACGCCACCGGCCCCTCTCTCTTCGACTCGCTTCTTCAAGCCGTAGTAGTCAATTCGTAGCGCCTTCGCCGTCCGGTGAACCCCGTGCCTCTCGGCTACCTTCACCGCCGCCGCCCACAACGAACTCGGAATCCGTGTTCGTGCCGTTCGCCCCCGACGCCAAGCTTCGAACCGGCGTCGAACGTTCTCAAGCTCCACCGGCAGCCCGCGTTTCTTCCTCGCACCCATTGGCCATCCTCCACAAAACCTCGCCTCGACAGCCAACGATACCAGACGCCATCAAAAGACTCATGCAGGCTTGCCGGAAGGACACCGTGTGCCGGCCAGGAACTTTGTTTCTTCCCCGTTCAGATCCTGGCGGATCCGCTTGGCCGACAGGTCGAAAGCGAGCAGGGCCAGGCATGTTGATGGAACACAAGAAGCGGCTTGAACTCCGCCATTCCATGCCGATTCGCCGTCTCAGGGTCTCCTCCAACGCAAGTGCTCGATTCGACCCTAATCCGACGGTCTCAGACTGGTTGTTTTTCAGGCGGCCCCTGACAGCGTCTCAAGACAGATGGAGACAGAACTTCCGGTCATTGCGATAGACGCCTGTACATTTCCATATCCTTGGCGGCGTTGGAATAGTCTCCCATTTCACGAAGCAGCACCGCCCGGTTGTGGTATGGAGGGGCGAGCGACGGATCGCATTGGATGGCACGAGTGTAGTCGCTTATCGCTTCCTTCTTTCTGCCGGTCTTTCGGTAGACTTCTGCGCGATTGAAATAGAGATATGCGTCCTTCGGCGTAACCGAAAGCGCCGTATTGAAGTCACGCAAGGCTTCTTCATACTGCCCGATTTTCGCATACGCGTTGCCCCGGTTGTTCAGTGCATCGGCATACTGAGGGTTGATCTGAATCGCGGTGTTGTAATCGCGAAACATGTCTCTGGCGTTTCCCATAGCGGCATGCATCAAGCCGCGATTGTAATAGGCCATGGCCTCTTTGGGATCGATTTCCAAAGCACGATTGAAGTCAGCGATTGCAAGTTGATACTCACCCGTAGCTCCGAAGATGGCGCCGCGATTGACGTAAGCAGCATTACATTGCGAATCGATCTCGATCGCTCGGTTGTAGTCGAGAAACGCGTTCTTGTATTCGCCCATCTGCTGCAAGGTATGTCCGCGATTGCTATAGGCGATCGCCAGCTTGGGATCGATTGCAATTGCTCGATTGAAATCGTGAAGCGCCTCGTCATATTCTTCCAGGTCTTCATAGGCATTTCCGCGATTATTCAAGGCAGACGCATAATCCGGTTTGATTTCAATCGCCTTATCGAAGTCCTTGATCGCCTCGCCCACGTTTCCTTGGCCGTATCGAGCCATGCCCCGATTGTAGAAACAGCCGGCGTCGGTTGGGCTCAGCTCAATCGCCTTGTTGAAATCCGCGATCGCCTGCTCATACTTCGCAAGATTGCAGTAGGCACAGCCCCGGGCAAAATAGGCAGCCTGGTATTCCGGGTCGATTGCAATGGCCTTGGTGCAGTCTTCCACGGCCTTTTCGTGCTCTCCCCGACTGTCGAATAGCTGGCCGCGATCTCGATAAGCGACTGCCATCTTCGGATCGATCGCGATGGCACGGCCAAAATCGGCGATTGCTTCATCAAAACGCTCCTTCGAACAGAGAAGGGCCCCGCGATTGACATATGCGTCGGCGCAGTAACGATCCAGTTCGATTGCCTTTTCGCAGTCCTTCATGGCAAGCTCGAACTTGTCCAAAGCCTTGTAGGATATGGAGCGATTGCTGTAGAGGATCGCCAGATGAGGGGCCAGTTCAATCGCCGTCGCATAGTCGTCAATCGCTTTCTGATGTTCCCCAAGGGCGTCATGCAGGAGCGCGCGATTGTTGTAGGCCAAGGGACATTTGGGCCGAATCGCGATGGCATGGGCGTAATCGTCCATGGCCTCTTCGGATTTCTCCAACGCCGCATAGACGTCCCCGCGATTCTGATAGGACAGCCCGTATTCAGGGTTAAGCTCCAATGCGCGGCCATACTCTTCCATTGCCTTGCCCTGCTCGCCGAGGCCATGATAGGCGAGGCCGAGATTGTTATGAACCGCTTCAAGCTCATTGTCGATCTGCAACGCTGCGGAGAAGTCCGCGATCGCCTTGTTGTACTCTCCCTTGGCCATCCAAATGATCCCGCGCCGATTCAGTCCGTCGGCGGACTGAGGCGCCAGCTTGATCGCCGTCTCGTAATCCGCCAGTGCTTCATCAAGGCGGCCCGCATTCTGGGCGATCGCTCCGCGCATGATGTAGAGAGAGCCGTCTCGCGGATTCGCCTTGATTTTCTCGTTGCACTCCTGAATTGTCAGCGTCGGTTGATAGAAGTCGACACCGAACAATTCAAGTCCCTGGGCGATATGCCGTTCTTGAGCTTCGGGATTGTCGGCCTGTGCAACAGCGTCGCCATCGACGGCTTCGGATGGCTCCGCTTCTGCGCCGGCGTCATCCTTCGGGGCATCGTGCTTTGCAACATCTTCGCGAGCCTCGCTTGTGTTGTCCGCCCGAACAACTTCGCCAGCCGACTCCTGGATGTCCCAGTTGTTGGTAGCATGATTGCTTACAACATTGCCACGAAACGTCCCTCGCCCTTTGTCCGTAACCAAGACACCGACATCAGCATTGTCGTGAATGTGACATTTCGACACGGTTGGATCGCTCTTCTCGGCGACAAACACTCCGATCAACTTGTTGCTGAAAACTTCACACTCCTCGAACTGCCCCTTGCCGTTCTCCGCAACGCCGATACCGCAGTTTTCGTTGTCATGAAAACGGCAACCGGAAACCTTGGGATCGCCTTCGGTGAGAACACAGAATCCTGCCAGCGATCCAGAAGCGTCGCAATTCGTAAACGTTCCTGCGCCTTGGTCGTGAACGAGAAAGCCGAACTCGGCATTCTTGATGGCCTTGCAGTCTTTCACATTGGGAGACGCTCCCTTTCCTGCCGCCATTCCGTATCCCGTGCAGTTGGTCATCACGCAACTTGTGATAATCGGTCGGGCCTCTTCCCCCCGGATCACAATGCCGATCCCCTCCGTCAGTCCTGATTTGTCGTCCTTGCCTTTCGCTTGAACGTGACAATTCAGAACTTGAGAAGCGCCGCTTTCGATGCGCACGCCGTCACCATCCAGTGCTCGGACGGAGAGATTCTCAAGTCTTGCGGAAGGCGACTCAATCCGAATCGCCGTCCCATCTTTGCATTGCAGCACCACGGATTCCGGGCTTTCTGCGGCCCCTTTGACGGTGACGTCCTTCGCTATGACAAGCGTCTCCTTGAAGGAATGGACGCCGGGCTGGATGAGGATCGTTTGCCCGGCTTGCGCGTGTTCCAGTGCCTCGGATAGCGTTTTGAAGTCGTCGGGCACGCGAAGCTCTTTCACTTCAGACGGCGACTCGGCCGACGGCTCTACGGGTTTGTTGGAGGAGGCCTCAAGCTCTTCCACGAGAGCGTCGAACGGCAATACGGGCGAGTCATCTTTTGGCGTTCTCTCTGCCGACTTCTGATGCGCGGCTGGGCTGGACTGCGATGTGTCTTTTTGCACCGCTATGTTCGCGTTGGCCTGGTCTGACGCGCTCACATCGCCATCGTTCCCGGAGCCATAGCGAACCAGAGGCGAGAGAAACACAAAACAGAAGGCGTAGAGGCTTACGTTTCGTAGGGAGAATGGTTTCATTTGACAAGCTCGTTGTGTTATGGAATGGTGTTCCGTTGAAAGGTCTGCTAAGGGTCGACTTCAAGTCGGCAAAACGCGGCCGGACCTGCCCGACCAACGGCGGACGCGACAGGTCGAGTCTCAAGCGTGGCGAGCCGGTCGCTCTCAGGACGCCTGACAGCCCGTTGAAAAGGCCCCCGTTCGGCGTCCTCGTAGCTACTGGGGGCCGCACGGTTCCTGAATTGCTGGGCGACGTTCCGTTTTGAGGTCCCGCTCGGCGAGCGGTGACCTACTTGGTCAACGGGCTGCTGGTTATGGCGTTTTCTGTTCCCGCTTCTTCAGGGAGCGGCGGTCTCTTCTGCCGACGCGTTTTGCCGCGTGTCGACCAAAGACGACAGGTCGTAGACGATCACCTTTTTCTCTTTCGTGGCCACGGCGAGGCGGTCGCAGGCGTGCGAAAGGGTCATCGCCGTGACGGGCGAATCGGTCATGCCGATGTTGGCGATCACCTGATCGTCTTCCATGTTCTTGGCGACCAGCTTGTTCCAATCTTCCGCCACGACATAGAAGCCGTACTGGGGAGCGACGTCGATGACGAAGTGGCTTTCTTGCCTCCATTTCATCTTCCCAAGGCGCAGGTCGATGACCTCCGCCGCGCGACCGCTTTGATCCTTGTGGCGTGAACGGAGACGAAGCAGTTCTTCGTTTTCGCCGAAGAACGCGATGTCGCTCGTTACCATCGTATGTGTCTTGTAGAGCAACGGCTTGCTGTTGGAACGTGAGCGATCTTGAACAATTAGGCAAGGCGAACCGAGCTCGCTGGTACAGTCTTTGGCGAGTCCGCTAGCTGCAATCGCGACAAACCAGCGCCCATTCGAACTGACGGCGATACCGTCAGCCTTGAACGTGTCCGGATAGTCGTCGGTCGTTTCAATCTTCGCTCCGGGCTTGAATATACCGGTCTTGACGTTGGCGGTCTTGGAAGTTATTTCCCAGAACGACTGCTGGATTATGAAACCCTCGCCGAACGGTTGAATGGTAGGACGCAGGGACTTCTTGCGTATCTCCTCCAGGTTGGCTTTGAACCACTGGAACACGTTGAGGCTGGTTACGCTCTTTCCACTTTCGGGGAACCATAACACCTCATATGAGGAATCACTGAGACTCCGCCCCACCCCTGCCGTTTCCGCGTTGAGTGCTGTGTTGTGCAGCCTTTCCCGCATCAAAAAGACGGCACGTTGGTCCTGGGACCCGATGATTTCGGGGGCGTAGTTGCTATCTAGAAAGAACTTGCGCACGCGGCTATCGACGCTGAGCGTCGGCAGAAAGGTCTTGCATAGGCTTGCTGTGCCGTTGTCTTTATGGAAGCTATATTGCGACAGGGATGCCGTCGGGGACTTCCGGCCAATTCCGCCGATCACCGTCAGGCGGTCACCGTCCAAGGCATAGTCCAAGCGGAACACCTTGTCCATGTTTTCGGGAAACGGCAGTTCGGCCTTGCCGAAACGGATTCCGCCGTGGCCGGCCTTCAGAATCGTCAGCGACCCGCCCTCTTTCGAGGCGGGACGAACCACGACGGTCTTGCCATCGCTGGAAATGTGCGAGAACGAATCGAATTGCGTGTCCTCCGACTTTGGGATTTCGTAGAGACGTTGCCCGCTCGGATACGCGTAAATGCAGACGCGATCCGACGAATGCCGAGACGCGGCGACCATGTAATCCTTGGCCGGAGACACATTCAACGGAACTGTTGAGTTTATGGGAAAGTAATCGCCTTGGGAGTCATTGACGTTGAGAACGCAAGAGGGAAACGCGATGATGCCGTCGTCACCAACGGCAACGCGAGATTCATTGTGGTCTTCTTCTGCTTGAACAGTATGAACAAGTCGATAAATGCCCTCATCGAATTCGTACACGCTGACCAAGTCGTAGTCCGACAAAACGACATATCTTCCGCTTGGCGATATGGCGACGCCCTCCCATGAACCGGCGAAGGCGTTTTCAATGTTCTTCCCGGTCACGAGGTTCATTGCGCCGAGTTGTTCGTCTTCTTCGATTTCGTAAATCAAGGTCCGACAATCGCCGGAGAGCCAGAAATCGTAGGAATCGGAGACCTTGCCTTTCAAGCCGTGGACGACCGATCCGTCGTCCGTCTTGCAGAGGCAAAGCCCTTTGAACAAGCTTCCAAGTACCATATATGTGCCATCGCACGCTAAGGCATAGGCTTTGTGGAGATCCTTGTTCGATCCCAAGGAGGCGTTGACATTTTCGAGTACGCTCGACATCGCGACCGCAGAAAGTTGCTCGGCCTTGTTGTTCCTTATTGCATAGCGGAGAATCCGATCGTGGGTTGTTGCAGTGAGAATTGAGGAATCGTTCGAGAATGCCACACCGGAAAAGCCACTGTACGGCGCCGTGCCGAGCGTCTGGCTCTCGCCGGTTTCAATGTTATACAGAACGGCAGCGTATACCGTTTTCTCTTTGCCATCGTATTTTTGTTCTTGTCCCTCAATCCAAGCCGCATACTTGCCGTTTGGCGAAAGAGCCGCCGCGACACACTCCTTGGCGACGACCGGCGTGGCGATCACCTCGAAGGATAGCGAGGCGTCCGAGTCGGCCCGCTCAAAATCCAGCGTGAAGCTGCGCTGCGATTCGCCTTCCGTCGAAGCGGCCGGCGCGGCGCCTGCGCCGGCCTGAGCGGCATTGCCGCCTTGTTGCGACCGAATGAACTGCTGATCGGCGGCGGAAAGGGTGCGGAACGAAACCTGGTACCTCTTGCCGGAGGCCTGGATGATCACCTTGTCGCCCTGGAGTTCGACCAGGTCGGCCTCGAAACGCATCGTGCCGTTTCGGGTGGCGATCGTCCAGTTCCGTGCGTGTGCGAGTGATGCGGAAAGGACGATGGCAAGAGCTATGAGGCAGATGAGTGCTTTTCTGAACATGCTGACGCTCCGTTTTTGTGTCGTTGAGAGGTTTGAATCGAGGAGTGTGTTCCGGGAATGCTCCAGCGAGAAGGTGACGCCTCGTTCGTTGTCACTTGGAGTTTCTTACGATTTGTGGACAGCCTTCGTGCCGTAATTGACACGCGGCGCCAAGCACTATCTTCCAGCGTTCTGCAATTGCTGTGCCTTGCGTCGATCTTGCGCTGCGGCCTCGTTGTTGCCAAGCGACTCGTAGAGGTTGGCTCGCCACGTGAGTGTCGTGATGTCGTTCGGCGAGATTGCCAAGGCCTTGTTGTAGTCGGTCATCGCCTTCTCGGGCTGGTTGTGGTTTGCATAGATCAGGCCGCGCAGACCATAGGTGTCGGCAAGTTCGGGGCGCAAGCGGATTGCCTTGCCGCAGTCGGCCAGGGCTTTCTCGACGTTTCCAAGCTCCGCGTGAGCAATGGCCCGGTTGTTGTAGGCGTCGCGGCTACGGGGATTCAGTTCGACCGCCTTGTCATAATCGGAGAGCGAACGTTGGTGCTGTCCCAGATTGGAATAGAGATCCCCACGAGCGGCGTAGTAGGATGCGTTCTCAGGTTTGAGCCTAATTGCTTGATCGAAGTCGCTGATTGCCTGCTCCGCCAGTTGCATCGCCTCTTTTTCCTCTTTCACGAACGCGGCCTGACGATGGCAGATGAGCCCCCGACTGTGATAGGCCATCGCGCACGTGGGATCAAGCGCGATCGCTTTGTTGATCTCCTGGAACGCTCGCTTCAGGTCGCCGACCAGGAAGAAGAGCGTGGCGCGATTCGCATAGGCGACTACGTATTCGGGCGCGATCAGCGTGGCCTGGTTGTAGTCGGCGAGCGCCTTTTCCAGCTTGCCCAGTCCGCGATAGGCTAATCCTCTCTGGTTGTAGCCCGCGGGATGGAGTGGATTGACCTTGATTGCTTCCGAGCAGTCTTCGATCGCCTTTTCGTATTGGCCTCTTGCCTCATACAGCATTGCTCGACTGATCAAAGCGAGGTGATGCTTGGGCGAAAGCTCAATCGCTTTGGATAAATCGGCAAAAGCGTTTTCCCCTTCGCCCTTCTGGATATAGAGCAACCCTCGCATGACGTAGGCTTCCGCGTCATTCGGTCTCCCCTCGATCTGTTTGGAATACGCTTCCAGCGACTTGGCCGGTTTGGGGAGGCTGTAGTCCACGGACTGCTCATCAGAGAAACGTTGTTGTCCAGCCTGGCCCAGGAGAGGTTCATCGGCGAGGCTCGGGTGCGATAGACACGGAAGGATGTAGTTAAGCGTAACGGTCAGTGCGATCAATCGAAGTGCCATTGAGAGTCCTTGTCTGGAAAAAGCAAGAGAAACAACATGAAAAGGACGGGACTGCTGCAGGTTCCTGAATCGCGGCGTCTCAGAAGCAGAAGCCCCCGACTCCTACGGCGATCACGCGTTCCGAGCTTTTTACCGGAACATAAAACCCTTCAAGATACGTATCCTGATGACGGACGATCGTCTCGCCATCCTGGCGGGTCGCAAGGGCAGTCCAACTGTAAAAGGTCACGGTCACACAGTCCCCGTCGAATTCAACCGTCGGCTTCCACTGCTCCGGTTTCGGCGCCTTCCACTTCCACTCTTCCGGTTTCGTCCTGACGGTCGAGAGCGGCGAGTCGATGTCCTGCCCAGTCGCGGGCTTCTCCTCGGCAAGCGGGAAACGATCGAGCACCGTGTGGGTTCGCCAAGAGACGCCGTGCCACAGGGCGCCGAATTCAAGCAACTCCCGATGCGCCATCGAAGCTTCCAAGTACGATTCGGGGGAACGGTCGCCCACGACGGCCGCCATGCATTCGTAGACGTTGTCAAGTTCGTCGCAGGTCTCTTCCCAAGGCCGGTCCTCCAAGGAGGGGATTTCCTTAGCCGATGGGATGTTCTTCCCTTTCCGTGCTCCGACGACAAATCCGTTGCCGTTTCCCCCATATCGAAAGAGATAAGCTTCCAGCGTCCATCCCGGCCGAACCGAAAGATGACGGCACCCGTTCAAGATCGCCGCCGGATCGACGTCGGAGATGCTCCAGGTGCCAGAGTCGGGTTGTTCAGTGAGATCTTCGTCTATTTCGCGGTTTTCCATTTGGGAGTGAAGCCGGCTGCAACGCTTGTGATAGGACTGGAGCCACGTTGTGTCGAAAACGCGGATCGTGTGCCCGCTTGCCGCAGGCAGGTTGGCACGCGCTGCTTTCCTTCGAAAGACTTGCGCGTCGGCGGGTGAAGCAGCCATCGCGAAGACGGCCGCCACGGCAACGAGGATGAGTGCGTGATTTAGCGATCGTAGCGTGAGCATTCTGATGCCTTGCCGTGAATTGGGGGCGACGCAGTGAACCGTTCAGAGGTGTTTCCGCGAAGACTTATCGAGCCACGTTCTGTAATTGCTGCACCTTGCGTCGATCCTTCGCTGCGGCCTCGGTATTACCCATCGCCTCGTGAAGGGTGGCTCGCGAAGTGAGCGTGCCGATGTCGTTCGGCGAGATCTCCAGCGTCTTGTTGTAGTCCGCCAATGCCTTCTGGGGATGATTGTGATTCGCGTAGATTAGGCCGCGCAAACTGTAGGTTTCTGGGAGTTCAGGCCGCAAACGAATCGCCTCGGCGCAATCGGCCAGGGCTTTGTCGACAAGTCCCAGTTCAGCGTGAGCAGCGGCTCGATTGTGGAAAGCATCCCTACTGTTGGGATCCAACTCGATCGCCTTGTTGCAGTCGAGGATCGCCTGTTCACACGGGCCAACAAGCGAATAGACAGCCGCTCGTGCGCAATAGTGCCACGCGTTTTCTGGGTCTAGTAAAATCGCTTGATCAAGATCAGCTATTGCTTGCTTGAGCAACCCTCTGGCTTCCTCCTCATCCCCTGACAAGGCGATAACGATCCCCTGCTGTTTCCAGACAAGCGCTCTGTTGTGGTATGCCCTCGCGAGCGTCGGATCGAGCGCAAGTGCCCTGTTGACCTGCTCGAACGCTTTCTGCGAATCTCCCACACGCAAGTACAATGAACTTCGGTTTTGATAGGGAGCGACGTACGCGGGATCGATCTGGGAGGCCTTGTTGTACTCGATGAGTGCTTCCTCCAGCTTGCCCATCCCACTGTACGCCAATCCTCTTTGGTTGTAAGCGTCTGCGGCGAGAGGATCTGCCTCGATCGCCTTGGTGCAGTCTTGGATCGCCTCTTCGTATCGGCCCATCTCGTGGTAGAGCATTGCTCGACCGATCCTGGCTAGGTGGTGCTTCGGTGAAAGCTCAAGCGTTTTGGAAAAGTCATCAATGGCCTTTTTCGCTTTACGCTCTTGGAAGTAGAGAAGCCCCCGCATCGCGTAGGATTCAGCATCATCCGGGTTGTCCTGGATTCTCTTGGAGTAGTGTTCGAGCGTCTGACTCGGCTTGGGCAGGCTGAACCTTCCTATTGCATCGGCGCCCCCTCGTTGAGTGAGCTTGGGCAAGGTGAAGTCGTCGGCGACAGTCACCAAGGGGGAGCACAGTGCAAGGGCTTGAAGCACGGCCATTGTCGTGAAGAATCGATTCATTAGCCGATGGTCTCCATGAGTCGAGGACTGTTGTCTGTTTCTGTCAGTTTGAATGCGCGATGCGTAGCTCGCCTTGGTTAGTATCCGATGCCGTAACGACTCGCCTTGCGAATGTACTCTTGTCTCAGGTGACGGATTCGGCGATCCTCATCCGACTCACCCCATCCACCGCCGTATCCTCCGCCAGATCCACCGAGAGGAATGCGGCGCAGAAGAGGATTGGGCCCCAGGAGTCTCTCCATCGCAAGAGCGTCAAGCTCTCTTTGGGCCTCCTTGTTTCCCCTTGCTGCGGCTCTGCGATACCATTCAAGGGCTCTTGCTCCATTTCTTCGGACGCCTATGCCATCGGCATACATCTTCCCCACGATTAGCTGGCCTCGGGCGTACCCCTGTTCAGCGGCCTGGAGATACAATTCGAACGCCTTTTGGCGATCTTGGGGCACGCCTTTGCCTTTTTCGTAAGCGACGCCGAGATTGATTTGAGCTTGGGGACACCCCTGTTCAGCGGCCTTCCGGTAGTAGCTGATCGCTACGGACGAGTACAGCAGTTCGTTCGGGGCTTCGGGAAGGCCCCGACCAGTTTCATACATATAACCGAGATTGCACATGGCGTTGACATTTCCTTGATCAACAGCCTTGCGATACCACTCGACCGCGATGCTGTCATCTTGCGTGACGCCTTCGCCGGCTTCATACAATACACCTAACCCGTATTGAGCTTCGGCATGTCCCTGTTCTGCGGCTTTCGAAAACCACTTTGCGACCTCTTCTTCGTCCTCTGGAATGTATCCGCGCTGATAGAGCAGTCCGAGATAGTACTGGGCGTTTGCCACATCCCGGTCGGCTTCTTCCTTCACGCACTCGATCAGACTCTCGAGCTGCTCAGGCGTTGGCGTCTTTTCGGTCCCGGAATCGATCGCCATGGTGAACCACTTGAGAGCCTCGGTGTCGTCCTTCTCGACACCTCGACCGTCATGGTACGCCGTGCCCAAGATGTATAGCGACCTGCAGTGTGTTTGCCAGACGTTCCTAGAGATCGCGGAAAACTTGCGCATATGGACAATCACATCAAGCTCGCTCTCGATGGCGTCGGTTCCTTGAGTGGCTGCTTTTCGAAACCACCGAAGGGCCTTGGTGTTGTCTTTCGGAATACTGATTCCTTTTTCGTAGAGCGTCCCCAAGAAAAGCTGAGCAATCGCGCAATTGTTCTCGGCCGAGTCACGAAGCCACTGGAACCTCTTCGTCTTGTTTTCGTCATCCGGAAGAACATCGTAGAACAAACAAAGGCAACATTGCGCATGCGCATGTCCTTGCTCAGCCGCTTTTAGAAACCACTTGGCGGCCTCGTCGCGGTCTTTCGAAACTCCGGTTCCACTGTCGTACATCTTTCCTAATTGGAACTGGGCATCTGCATAACCTCGCTCCGCAGCGGCACGGAAGCACTTGAAGGCGATCTTGAGGTCTTCTTCCGTTGCGTTGTTGAAATGAATGATGCCGATGTTGTAGGCGGCCCGGTCGTCGCCTTGTTCAGCGCCCTTCATGAACCACGCGAGAGCTTCTTTTTCATCTTGTTCGACGCCTTGGCCCTCGTAGTACATGGCGCCCAGATTGAATTGAGCGGCAAAGTAGCCTCTTTCGCCTTCGGCGGCTTTTCTGAACCAGTCGATTGCTTTGCCTACATCTTGAGCGCAGCCAATCCCGTCGCGGAACATCACGCCCAGGTTGTATTGAGCTTTTGTGTGCCCCTGCTCGGCCGCCTTGACGAACCAATTCCGTGCGGATTCCGGATCCTTGTCAACGCCGTGTCCCCCAAAGTACATGAGAGCAAGGCCGTGCTGAGCGGATGGGTGTCCTTGTTCGGCGGCTTTTCTGCACAGCTCGAAAGCAGCTCCTTCATCTTCGGGAACGCCGATGCCCGTCAGGAGGCATTGGACAAGCAGGAACTGCCCCTCCGGCATTTCCATGTCGCTCGCCTTTTGCCAAATGCCCAGGCGGGCGGAGACGGTTTCCTTGAGATACGGCCCGGCCTCGCCCATCGCCAGGAAACGTTCTTCGTAGGCTTGGATGTCGGCATTGACGGCATCTTGCAGTTCGTCCTTGGAAAGCTTGCTCGCGTCGACTGTTTCGCGGGGCGTCTGCCTTGCGACTCCTGCCGGCGGGCCTGAGGCTTTGAGTTCTTCGACCAAAGCGGAAAAAGGCAAGGCCTCGTCGTCAGGAGCTTGGTCAGATTCCGCAATTTCCACCGGTGGGGTTGTTTCCTCCGAGACGGACGCGGCGCCGGCTTTTTCGGTCGACGCATCCGGCGTCTGGTCGCCGGCAGGTTCCGCATCACCTTGATCGCGGATCTCGGAAGCGCCGCTGTTTGCGACGCCGCACCCGAACGAGAACAGGAACGCGACACTCAGTATGGCAACCGATGCGCGGAGGGAAATCGCTGTCGAGCTAGGTTGGATCATTTGGGACCTCAGGATGCGTGGAAGCGACGGGAAGGGTGTTGACGAGAAGACGAACCGGGACGCGGTGTTCCAGGAAAGGCGTTATCTAATAAAGTCGCAGTTCGGAAGTGCTTGCTCCAGGCGCTCATCCTCCTCATTGGGAAAACAGTTGCATACATCCGCCCACTCGAGGCTCCTGAGTTTCAGAAGCGGCGTAATATCGCGGACACCGGAACTGGAAATATCGAGACGCTTGAGATTCGCCAGCCCGGCAAGAGGTTTGATATACGACAACGACTTGCACTGCTCCAGGCTCACCTCTTCAAGCGCCGTTAGCTTCCCCAAGGCGGTGATGTCTGACAATCGTTCACACTCCTCAAGGTCAAGTGTTTTCAATCTAGACGCTCCCTCGAGAAACGCCAAATCGGTCATGCGATTGTCTCTGCCGGTGAAGTCCTCGAGCGAGTTCGAGACCGACAACGTGGACCAGTCGGCCTTGTAGCAGCGATCCAGGTATAGGGATTCCAGATTCGGAAGGCGACTAAGCGGCGACAGGTCCACGATTCCATCGCAACCACGAAGATTCAACTCGCGCAAGTTCGGGAGTTCTTCCAGTGGCGATAGATCGGTCAGTGCGTCGCATCCGGCAAGAGACACGACCTCGAGATTCGTGAGGGCGGTAAGAGGTGTGATGCTTTCCAGGGCGTCGAAGGCATTCAATCGAATTTCCTGGAGCGATCCGAGGCCGCGGAGCAACGCGAGGCCTCGGAGTGAGGGGAGTTGCTTCAGGCCGTTGTGCGAAAAGCGGTAGTCGGAAATATTGAGATGGGTGACGTTTTCCAGCAACCCCTCGTCGAGATACTGCTGCAGGCCGGGCATGTCGACCGCCTTCAGGATCCGGCAATTACAATAGCTGAGCCGAACCCGCTTGATGTCGAGACGCTTGAGTTCCGCTCGATATTCCCGAATGTTCTCGATGAACTTCGCGTCGCTAGCGGCGTCGTCCAGACCTCGCATGTCCTTGTTGATGCCGGACAACTCAAACCAGCGCTCTTCGCATTCGGGCAAATCGGCGATTCCGGGAGTAGAATATGTTTCGAACTTCGACTTGCCAGGAAGCCGAACGTGAATCAGCATCGGGAGCTGGCTCTTGATCAGGCGAGCCGGCAGCAAGGCGGGCTTTGCGTCGTCGTCCGAAAGTGATGCGGAATCGTCCGCCGCCTTCTGGGCCAGTTGCTCCTGGATATGCTCCTTGTCGCCGATGCTCAGTGCGACGGACGGCAACGTGTAGCACCAGCCCTCGACGGAACGGAGAACGACATCGCCGCTCTTCGTTTGCTCGACGAAGGCGCCTTCGAGTTCCGCGCCGGTCCAACGGCGGAAGGGCGCGGGGCCGGCCTTGGTCGCCTTCGCCGGTGCCTCGTCTGGATGAAGTCGGGCAGCGATGCGCCCCCGGTCCTTCGCCGACAGCCGATCCAACGGCACGCGATAGGCCCGGCCGTCGGGCCTCTTGAGAATGGCTTCATCGCCGTCCATTCGCACAAATTCCGCTTCGAAGGAGGTGACGCCGCCTTCTATTTCAATGCTCCATTCCTCCGCGCGAGTCGCCGCAGCGAAAGGAATTGCGAGAAGTGCGGCTAGAAGCCAGAAGATGAGTTGTCGGGTCATTGGTATTTCCTTTTGTTTGCCTCGCGAACGGATCGCCTAGGAAATAACTCGCGAATCGAGCCATTCATGTGACACGCACTTGCGAGATCTTGCCGAGAAGGAAGTTTAAGTCAGGCGGGGCAGACAGAAATAAGCGTCTTTGCCCCGTGACCGCGTTCTGCAAGGAAGACGCGGCTACGCGGCGGGAATTGAGCCGGAATCCAAGAGAATCTGTGACTCCCCGCCAATGACTGATATGAGGGGCCCCGGCCGCATCGGTTTTTGTTGCTTGACGCAGTTGAATTCCGCAAGAGGCCGAAGGCCGCCATTTGGCCCGTGAAGGCGATGGTCTTGGGACGCGGACTGTTCTATCGAGAGGAAGCCCGTCCGGACCGCGGCGAAACCTCGCGAACAACGCGGAAGCCCAAGATGGGATGGCGAAACACGGGCTCCTCGTGGAGGCGAACGGCCGAGCGGCAACCTGCGGCCGCTTCACCCCATGCGCCACCGCGCATTATGCGGGTCAAACCTGTCGAAGGCCCCGTGGGATCGTTCAATGGCGAACGCCCGTAGGAATCCGAGTTGAACCAGTCCTGGCACCACTCCCAAACATTGCCGTGCATGTCGCAACGTCCTCATGCGTTTGGACTTTTCTTGCCAACTCGATGCGCATAGTAGTTCTCGCCCACATCAGACGCATTCTCGTCATACCACGCATAAGTTCCTAGCCCCGAAGCATCCGAGCCGAAGTTGTACTCCGTCGCCGTCCCCGCGCGGCACGAATACTCCCACTCGGCCTCCGTTGGGAGATGGTATCGCACACCCTCATTCTCCGAGAGCTTCTTGCAGAACGTGACCGCGTCGTCCCAACTCACGCACGTCGCGGGGTAGTCCGCCCCCTCCCGAACATAACCCTTGCCCTTCCACGGTGTCGTGCCCATCACCTTCTCCCACTCCCCCTGCGTCACCTCGCAGGTCCCGAAATAGAACGGTTTGGTGATCCGCACGCAGTGCCGGGGATGCTCGTCCATGAATTCGCTCGCGCTCGTTCCATATTCCTCAGCCAACTTCTCCGCCGACTTGTCGCTCCCCATCAAGAATTCGCCCGCGGGGATCAGACGCAACTTCATGCCAATCGCATTCGTCATCTCGACTGATTGGCCGATCGACCGCGCCGCCTCCTCTTGCTGATGTTTTGCTTCGGCTGTGTCGAAGGGCCACGGTAACATTTCCCCGACCAGCCTCACCTGAGCGTCCTGCGCCGGCATTGTTGGAGGAGGCGACGCAGGGACCGCCGCGGGTTCGTCGATGTGCGTTTCTAGCGATGGCTTTACCCGCACGATGTCGAAGTCGGACAGCTCCTGCGGGGCGTAGAATTGAGGCGTTTGCGCCGCATTATGGACTTGCCACGCACGCTCACTCGTCTTACGGTAGACATAGTCCTTCAATTCGCGAAAGCTCACAAGGCCGTTACGGTTGCCCTGTAATTCCTCGTCCGCCTTGCCGGAACACGCCTCGATGATGTAATTCATGAAAATCCCGTGAGACAGGGCCGGATCCTCGTAGGAGCACTCGCCCGGCATACAACTGACCATCTGAATCGTCGCCGTCGGCAGCCTCGTGGTGTCACTGAGCGTCTTGGCGAAGCCTTTCGCACTGGCCGCTTCGTCGAAGGCCTGCTTCGCGTTGTCTGGAAGAATCTGATGGTCGCGGCAGGCGTCGATCAGGAGCCACTTGAACCGTGCCGGACATTTCTCCAGCCGCTGGTAGAGGGAACTGCGTGAGATCATCGTTTCGTAGGGGGCCGCAACGCGGGCATCCAATGGACACAAGACGCTCTCACGTTCCTCCCCACTACCGGCATCGCGTTTGGGAAACGACGCGCCGTGGCCCGAGAAGACAATGATCACGACACTGTTTTTGTCGAGACCGGCGAAGAGGGTGGAGAGCCGTTCATTGATATTGCGATAGGTCGGACGGTCGGATGCATCGTCGGCGTCGGTTGTCATGCACTTGACCTGGGGACCGAAGCCCATCGCGGTCAGGTGGTCACGGAATGCCTTGATGTCAGCCTCGCCGTACTTGAGGTCCTTGAGGCGTTCGTAGTCGTTGACCCCGATCAGAAGCGTGCGAAACGAGCCCCGCTCGCTGCTCAGGACCGGTTCGATCTCGATCCCACGTGGGGAAGACGATGATTGCGACAACGCTGCGGAGGAGGTCAGCCCGACGATCGCTGCCCATACGAAGACGGCCAACGCACCTGATCGGAGGTTGCTTTGCGTCGAACACGTTTCTTTCATGTGGCTTTCTCCGTTGCTGAAATCGACTCGACCGTGCCCTCACCTCGTATCTGCAAGGACTCATGTATATTTCCCGCTCGGCAGCGACAGATGAACTACATCTGGCGATGAGCGGCTCCGCGCGGTACCGGTCGCTCCCATTGCGTCCTCGTTTCGCGGCCCCTTGGCCGCATTCTGCAGAGAAGACGCGGCTGCTCAGCTGTGCTACTGCGAGGCTCCCTCATCGCAATACCGCTGCTGGCGGCGTCGGGCGAGATAGGCTCATCGGCGAAGCTCGTCAAGCGCGTGCTGACAATGAGAAGCTGAAGAACCGTTGTGGTTGTGAGGAATCGAGTCATTGCTTCACAATTTCCATTAGAGTGACAGTTGGTTAGCTGGAGTGACACGCGCGGGCCCGTTGCTGAAGCATTCTAACCGTAGTAATAATTTCCGAGTCATAGTTGCGGCCCTCTCTCTTCAGGTCGTTGCACAAGGCTATCGCCTCGTTTGTAGATTCCATGACAGTCAAAAACACCTCTGCGTCTGCGTCGCGATTTGTGCACACTTCATCTAACCCGAGCGCCTTCATTGCCACCTTTGAGACCTCCAGGAGTTGCACGCAGGCCTTTCCCAGATTGACAAGTGCGCATGCAAGCTCTGAGCGAAAGTCCGACTGACTTCCATCTTTCAGTTCACGATATACATTGACCGATCGCTCAAACTCAGGAGCGGCGAGGTGAGGCTTTTGCCACTTCGCATACGAAACTCCTTTGTTCATGATCGCCAACGCAAGGCCGGGCAGATAATCAGCGTGCCCCTGGCTGATTGCTGCGTTCAACTGTTCGATTGCTTTGTCGTAGAAACGAATCGCTTCATGGAACACCCCCTTTTCTGCCAAGTCATGTGCTTCACGAAGCACATCATCGATATCGCGTTCGGCTTCTATTTCACGTCGTTGGGGATGGTCGTCTGGTAGCAGCAAGAGGGCTTCTTTTCGCACATTCTTGGCCGTGCGAATCCGCTTTTCTAGTTCCCCAGAACTTGCGCGCTCCTGCAACGCCTCGCACATGCTTATCGCTTCGTCATAGTCCGCCAAGGCGTCTTCCGGTTGTTTGTGTCTAAGAAACAGGTTCCCGCGATTGATCAATCCTAAGGCCATAGGCGAGATCACCTCGGTATTCCCCTCATCGATTAGGGTACGCCAGATATCAATTGCGTGAGTGCAATCATCAAGAGCAGCAGAGAACTCCCCGCTATGGGATTTCACTCTTCCCTGATTCATGAGCGACATCGCCAAATGCGAGCGGACATGCTTCTGACCGTCCCTTAGCGCATTGTGAATCAGAGCGATTCCCTCGTTGCTCGCATTGAGCGACTCCTCGAGCCTCTGCTGGTCCTCCAATACGGTCGCCATGGAACACAGTTCATCGCCCAGACGAGCTCGCACATCAAGTCCGCGTTCCGCCCTGTATTTGAGAATAGTGATGGCACATTGATGATCTTTTCTGGCACCTTCCAAATCCGTTTTAAGGAGGAGAACATTCGCTCTCTCATGATAGAGCACCACTGCGAAATCGCCCTCGTTCCTTTTTGTGGCGGGCAGGCTTTCAATTATCGCCACAGCCTCATTGAGGGCTTCGAGGGCCGCCGTCAAGTTGTTCTGTTTTCTCAATGACATGCCCTTGTGTTCAAGGAGCATAGCTTTGTAGCGAAGCATATCAGGATCTTCGAGGTCCTTGGGCATTGCGGCGATTTGCCGGTTAAGAGTTTCAACGGAACCACCGACATCTCCTAGGGCGCGAAGAACTGCGGCCCGCCCCATTTCAGCGCCTCCCGCACGAGGATCCGCTTTTTCAATCGCTCCTTCATTCTGGAGTGAGTGAAACCTCTCGATTGCCTCGTCGTATAGTGCAAAGGCATCCTTTCCTCGCCCTTGAAGCACCAGCGTCGTCGCACGCTCGGTCAATAGAGAAGCCAGAGCCGTTTTGAATAGCGGCGGCGCAGACGGGGTCGCATAGTGCCGACATATTTCTATTGCAGCCTCCTGGCATGCGATTTCCAATGCGTAATTCTTATCTCGAGCCAATACACTCACGTTGGCGTGGATTTTGTCAACAGATGTGATCGCCGTAAGGACGTCCGTCTTCCCCCTGTCTCTAAGAACCTCCAGGTAGTCCCTTACGTGCGTATCGCACATTGATGTTGACACAAGGGCGGCTGTCCGTTCTGGATCGTGAAAATATCGCGGGATCCGTTTTCTGAAGAACATTCGTATCGAAAAGAAATGGTCATACACGATGGCTTCCAGAAGTGGATTCTCACTTGCATCTTCGCTCAACGCATCAAGCCGCAGTTGCAGGTCGGTGTTCGGCGCGACGTTCAAATCATTGAACGTCCGGTTCCACCACACCTGGATGATGTGTGCAAGCATCGCGATGAGCGACAAGTCAAGGACGATTCGAAACATCAACACCAAAGCTCCGCCCAACCAACCGGCTTGCGTGAGCCTTGAAGGGGATGCTCCCCAATACGGACCGAACAATTCGTAGGAGTCGACAAGAGGCTCTGTTAACAGGAAGTTGCCACTCACAAAAATGAACGCCTCGCGCATGTCAACATCGCCGATGTCAGCGTTGGCCCTTGTCAACACGTCAGGCGATACTGACTGAACTGACTCGAGGAATGCTGACGTGCTCAGTATGAACAACACCGTTGCGGCAAGACTCCAGACAAGCGTTCGTCTCCTCAATGCGGACGAGACGCACACGTGAAACACGCCGTGTTTCGTGAGCCACCGGATCCATGAATGAGAAAACACGAGAAGGCCGCCAGAGAACAACGCTGCTATCAGAGAGAGGACGCATCTCACGTAATCTGGGTGCTCGCACGAGTCGAACAACTGCTGCAACGCGACTACAGTAGTAGGAAGTGTTCCGCCAAGGACCAAGACGCACAGAACTAAGAGCAGAGGGAATGCAAACAGAAGCACAAGTAACGGGGTTTTCAGCGTTATGTGTGGCGTTTCACTCGAGGCGGATGCGATAAGAACAGAGAGCCCCAGAAACACAAAAAGACCAAGGTAGGGTAGCGCATCATGGAATTGCACGCTCCACAGGCTCCATTCCGTCGCCAGCCCAGACGCTGGAATATCGCCCGTGTAATTGAACATCGCCCCAAGTACGAGTACCTGAATGGCAAACAGTAACAGACGAGTTCCTCGACGCACCGTCCCCACCGTTCGGCTACCGCCGCAGCACATCATTCCCACCGAGACGATGAACAAGGAAATGGTGCATATTTCGCCATATTCGTGATAGAGAGACGTATCCTGGAGCATTTCTGGAAACAGTGATGGAATGGCAATCGCCTCGTTGGCCGCCAGTGTTGCAAAAACCAACATGCCTTGGATAACAAAGAGAGCGATTGCCAGAAACCGAGTTGCGAGGCGTGAAACGCGACGTCCCCCAAGAAAGGGGAGCCATGTGGACAAGAGGGCCGCTGCGAACAGGAGTATTCCACTTGCGGAATGTGGATTGCGCCAGGAATCAGCCACCTCCTGGATGTGCCCTAGAGGAATTGTCATTTGTCCAACCAACGCAAGGCTCATTACCAACAGCACGGCCTGTGTGATCAGCAAGAGAGGCACTTCGAACCGAAAGAACAAAGGGCGATATCTTGTCGGCGTTACGTAGTCCGGTTCGGCGCGAAGCGTTTCCGCATACGCCGCTATTTCACTTCGCTGGGGGCTGGAAAGCGGTAGCGCGCTGGCCAGACGTTCGAAATACGGTGCTGCGGTCGTCTTCATGACGACTAGCAACTTTCTCGAGATCGCGGCGTTCTCGCCGCCCTCGACATCACGGCGGCGCAATTCATCAAACGTCTCGGACATCGTTTGCCCGACACCTCGACAAAGATACCGAAGCTCGCCGAGGTCGCTCTTTCGCAGCGCACCGTGGATTTTTGAGAGCTTGTCGTCAGATGCCTCGAAACCTAGTGTTCTGTAATAGGCGGCGGAAAGAAGTGAGAAGCCCAACTTAACAAAGCCGAATGAAAGCAATAAGCGAGTTAGAAACACGATGGTAACGGGGGCCCAACCGATGGGTTCTGGTCCAAACCTGAGATGAAAGATCTCAAAACCGTCGAAGAACAGCGAACACCGACAGATGTTGTCCACAACCATCAGGAGGATATCGAGGGGTGTCGTCGAGGGGAAGACTTGCGGCTCCAGACAGCCTATTTGGAGGAACAACCCCGTCATGGCGAGCAAATAGAGCGGAAAGGCCAACAGCGTAATCAGCGACGGAACAAACGGCACGACGTGAGGGGCATGCGGTGGAGCGACCCATCCTCTTGCACGAAGATATCGCGAAACAGTACCGGAAAAGACCGCGGATCCGCCAAGAACGACACACAGCATGGCTTGAAAGCAGATGAGAAACCAATTCACTTGCTGCGACTCTTCAAGCGAGACGTTCGGCAAGGCAATTGCAGGGATACTCGCTAGCAGCAATACAAACCACATCGCCCAGAATGCTCGTTTCATGTATCTGCGAGTCTGCACAATCGCAGCTACTTCCTGGTAAATTCCTCCTAAGAGCGAAAAGACAAACCAGTTGCGTCGTGTTTTCATAGCAATCTTGCCTCTGCATTGCCGCACTGAGATCTTCGAGTACCAATGCCTGTGCTTTGCGTAGATGAGACCGCGCAAGACGTATGGATCCGGGGTGAGGACGCCAACGAATCGCCTTGGCGCAGTCGGCCAAGGCTTTCTCAAGCCGAACATGAATCAGCATCGGGGGCTGGCTCTTGATCGGGCGCCGCCGACAGCAAGGCGGGCTTTGTGTCGCCGTCCGAAATGAATGCGGGACCGTCCGTTGCAAAAGGCATTGCGAGAAGTGCGCCCAGAAGCCAGAAAATCAGTCGTTGGGTCATTGGTGTTTCCTTTTGTTTGCCTCGCAGACAGATCGCCTAGAAGATAACTCGCGAACTGAGCCGTGGGTGTGACACGCATTTGCGAGATCTTGCCGAGAAGGGAGTTTAAGCCAGACGCGGCAGGCATAAATAAGCGTCTTTGCGCCTTGGCCGCGTTCTGCAGGGAAGACGCGACTACTCAGCGGCAATTGCGCCGGAAACCAAAAGAATCTGGATTCCCGGCCAGTAGCGGATATGAGAAGCCTTCCCCGGCTGCATCGCCTTTTTTGTTGCTTGACGCAGTTGAATTCTGCAGCAGGCCAGGGAAACGCCGGATCGCGCAGCGGGTGGGCTCCCGCGTCGATTGTGAGAGACGGTAACTCAACCGGGAGCCCTGGGCCGTCGTCCTTGGCGGCCGGGTCCGCAGGACCGCTCAGCGTTCAACCAGCGTTCCACCCCAGACAGAGTCGGCGTTCTGCCGGTCACGGTGAGGACGGAAGCATGCACAACTTGTTTCGCCAGACAAGTGCCTGGCGCGAACGTCCTCGTTCAGATCAATTCATCTGGTCGTGATGTCCGACCTAGTGTCTCACGCTCCCGGAGCGGCTTTCGGGGCGACAGGCAATTGCGACTCCTTGGCAGACGAGCCGCCCTCCTTTGCTCTTACCGTTCCCTTTTGAAAAGACCAGTAGTGCCGGCCGAATAATTCCAGCTTGGCCGCCAGCGGTGGCATGCGGTCATCCGGGGCAGCGTCCTGTTGAATCATCAGCTTCATATCGGCCAGGATCTGCTTCGAGGTCGCGTAGTAGCTGTGGGAGAGGAAGGAGGTGTCGGCCACGTTGGCATCGATTGAATCGAGACCTGTGAACAGGTAAGGAACGCGCCCGGCAGGCTCGTAGTAGTTGATCCGTTGCGACATGCCCAAGGCCACATCGCGTTCACAGAAATAGAGCGTTGTTCGCTGGGAGGCCGCGATTGCATACGGAACCTGTTGGTGAAACGTCAACAGGCCGACGTCGGGCGCGGCAAGAACCACTTCTCCGAGGGCCTTTGCGTTTTCGCCGAGAAGGCCCTGAGCGGACAAGCGATAGATGGCGCCGAGTACGACGCGATTTCCCATGCTGTGGGCGATGATGTGAATGCGGCGACCGCTGGGATCGTCTTGCTGGGAGAGGAGCACCCCAAGTACTTCTGCCAGGTCCCCTACGCTCACATCGGCCAACGCGTGCGTGCTCGTATAGACTTCTTCGTTCAGGGCGCCGTCCGATGGCCAGCAGAAAGCGACTGCCGGACCGGGAAACTCCAGGTCGTATCGCAATTGGGCCGTTCGCAGAATCGCATCACTGAACTCGTTGCGAAACCCGTGGACATAGAGCAGCAGGTCACCCGAACGGACCTGGCGGCGAAATTCCGCTTTGTCCAACGGTTGCAAGTTCTCCAGGGTATAGTCCTTGGTCGGATCCGGGGCGGCGAAAACGCGCCAGATACTGGACTTATCTGACTTCGCTCGTTTGACTGGAATATTGACTTGACACCATCCGTACCGAATCTGCTCTGAAAGCCGTTGCTCGGGCTTGTCTTCCGGACGGCTGGGCGCAGTTTCCATGAACGGGGATTCTTCAGGCTCGGAAGTTCGGGCCGCCTTCTTCGGCCAATCCATCGTCTCTGGCGCGCGATTGGTTGCGAAGTATACGATTCGCCGATCCTTGGGATCGGCTTCTTTAAAGGTGGTCCACGGACCTTTCAGTGATTGAACGTCCAATTCCTGTTGAGACTCCGACTCCCATGGTTCATGCGGTTCATGACAGGCAGGCTCATCTCCTGGTTGCTCCGGAATCCGGCCAAATCCACCGGCTATCTCCGTTGCCACTTCTTCTCGAATCGTCACTGTCGACACATGGGTTTCCGTGGCAACGGCTTCCCTCTCCGTCAGATCATGCGAAAGAGCGTCGCCTGTCCCCGGGAAACTCTTGATGTACGGATCCGTCGCCTCCTCAGCCACGAAGACCTTCAATGCTGTCTCATCTTCACGCACCTCGGGCAGTCTTCTGAGACGCTGCATGGTGCGGCGCGCCTGGTGGCCCACGTGGATTCCAACCGCATTCGTGGGAACGGCGCTGAGCGTTCTTCCGTTCTTCTGAATAGTGATCTGAAACCAGATCAAGTGATCTCCTTCCGCCAGTTGGAGAGCCGCGTAAGGAACCACGAATGAGTAGAAGGAAGAGTCGCCGAACGTTAACGTTCGCACCATGGAGAAGTTGCCTGAGTTGTCCGAGAAAGCCACTTCTGCGGCTCTTGCAGGCTCTGACGCGCCGTGTCCCTGTGGTGTGGTGCGCGAACGGAACCCGTCTACACGCACCGTGATGGCATCCTCGCCAGGTTGTCGCAGCAAGCGGATATCAAGACGAAAACCAGGGGGATTGACGGAACCGTCGTGAATCAGTTCCTGGCTTGTGATCTCCGCGCACCGGGCAGGCTCGAGCAGAATTGCGGCAGCTCCGCATAGGAAGAGGATGCTGAATAGCGGACGCGCATAGCTTGCTCGCTTCGTCATGACAAGTTGCTCCTCGACCATCATCTGTTACTTTTCAGCCTTGGACGAATAGGATTGTCAAATCGCGTTCTCGCTCAACGTTCGCCTTTCTTGAAATACGCACTTGCCCCTTCTGTTCTTCCCAACCGCATCAGGCAAACTGCCAGGTTCTCGTTCGTTTCCCGGTTGTCCGGTTCCAGTTCCACGGCCCGGCGGAAATGCGGGAGGGCCTTTTCGATTGTCTCGGGCTTGTCCTGGCGAAAGAGCGCCAGTCCCAGCCCTGTCTCAGCGAGAGCACTGGACGGGTCGATTCGCACCGCTTCGGCGAACTGTTCGGCTGCTCGGGCAAAATCGCTCTGCTCCAGAAGGAACTGACCGAGATTCAGCCGCAGATCGAGGGAGTCGGGATGCTGAGCAACGGCCTCTCGCAGTTCCTTTGTGATCCGTTTGATGGTAGGCGTGATCTGCGGGAAGGTGAAATCCTTGATCACCCGTTGGCCATCACGCTCATAACCATAATCACGGGTCAGCGACGTTCTGCCTGACAGGGAATGCTCCTTCGTTTCACCCCGTTCGGCCTGGATTCGCAGATTGAGCAATCGGGCGGAAGGTTCACTCCGCTCAGCAACCGTACCTTCAATACGTGAGACCCCGGAGAAATCCTCGTTCGCGAGCCGGTCACGAGCGGTCCGGTAGCCCGACTCCTCGAGCAGGCGAATGGCCCTGGCCTTTTCTTCGCCCGACAAAGACGTGTCCGCATTGAGTAGCTCATCCAGTGTGTTGAACGCCTCCACCGACCGGCCGGCATCGAGTTCTTTCTGAACCATGGCGAGCGTTCTTCCTGTTTCGCTCCCGCCTCCGCCACTGTTGCTCCAGATGAACGCGACCAGAAGAGCGGCCGCAACTACGAGCAAAGCGACTACCGGACCGCGATCGTTTCTTGCCGGGGTACGTTGGCGATCCGGGCTCGGTGCTCCCGGTGGAATGGTGGTTTCGACGAATGGGCTATCGTCCGTTTCCGGGCTATCGTCCGTTTCCGGCAGAACAAGGGCTCCGGCTTGGACCATCTTGGCAATCTCCTGGCGACAGGATGGGCAAGCGGCCAAGTGATCGAGAATCGCCTCGTGCTGCTCTTTCGCCAGATCGCCCGTGGACCAATCGAGCAGCAGGTCGTCGTCATCGATGATGTGTTTCGAATCAGGATCGCTGGTCTCGATTGGCGAGTTGACCGCGTTTGCAAACAGCTTCCGCAGAGTTTCTTGGCGTTCGAATTCGTTCATGATTCGTGTTCCCTTCCTTGCTCGATCGCCGCGCGGAGGATTTCAGCGAACGCCTGAGGATTGTCACGCAGGTCTTCAAAGATGCCGACACAGGCGTCCTTGCTCAATCGTTCCTCGGCCAACTCCTTGATGGTCTTTTCAAGATGGTCGAGCACCTTTTTGAGCCGCCGGCTAACCTGTCCCGGGTGGACGCCCAGGACCGCGGCAGCCTCGTTCTGCTGAAGGCGGTCGACGTAAACGAGGGCCAGAAGCAAGCGGTCTTTCTTGCGAAGCGATTCAATCGCCAAGCGGACAATAGCTTTGAAGTGCTCAAGCGATTCGCCGTCGGTTTTGGGGGATGGCGGATCCGGTATGTCGATGGGCGGCCCGTCCGAGCCTCCGTCAGGCAGGTCCCATCGCCGCAAGAAGTTCCAGACCACCGTGCCCAGCCAGTTCTGCAGGCCACAGCGTCCAAGGAAACGGTCGAGACGAGCTTTCGGCTTGCTGTAGCCGGCCAAATGATCGAGCAGATCGTACCACCATTCGTCAGGATTAGCAGTCAATCGTCGGTTTATTTTCCAGGCCAGGCCTTTGGCAAACCCCTGGTAGTCTTCCGTGAAAACGACCGGCGCCCGCTCGTCTTTCTGAACCATGGCGACAGCGAGAACCATGTCGCGAAGCGGATCCCCCCCCAATTTGCCGCCCCTCCGATAGCCTTTGCCTTTCTGGAGCCGTGCAACCACGCCACTCGCAGTTGTCTGGCCGTTGCAGGACCCTTCAATAGCATGCTGCCAGTGATAGCCAAGGCATTGCCAAAGTCGACCTAGATAGAGTGGCCATTCGTTGCGTTCCTTGGCGATCACGTCGGAACAAACATTGGCTGAGTAGTCCGCCAGCCGCTCGTCAAGTATAACCGCCAGTCGCTGACACCCCTCATCCCAGGGGTCCATCTCTGGTTGGTCGGCCAGCCATTGCTGATCATTGGTAAACATCTCGAAAACTCGCTTGTCACTCATGCCTAGAAGTCCGTTGCTGATAGGAAGACCACTGCACAAGGGGAAAATTGCGCTTCGCTGCACCTGCCTGGCATCCATTTCCAGCGATGTCGTTAAGGTATAAGTCGGTACACAATGCTTTAGTATACCCAAAACCGTCCCCTTGCACCCTATGGGAGGGGCAGCAGCAACCCGTTTGCCAGAATTCCCCGTTGAGCTTGTTTTCCATCGTCCGGCGACAGAAGCACCGATTGGTCTTCCGCAGAACAGTTACCGGCTCGGCTCGAACGCAATGAGGTACGGGGCGTTTGCGAGGCCCTTTTGGGTGCCCAATCGATCACCCAGGCTGGCTTGTCCTTGCCTCACTCACCGTGGTTGTGTCACATCGGGAGGACAGATCGCGAGTAATTGATCAGAAGGGTTTTCGACTCGCAGAGTTCCTCTGGTTGCTGACATCGCATGGTCTCCTTGATTCGGTTGAGTCTACCTCCCCTAAGAATTAAGGGGCGCCGTTCCCTCATGGGTGGTATGTCAGCCGTAATCAGGCTAGAATTGCCAGCTTACGCCTGCGCAATTCCTGGTATTGGCTGCGTCTCGTCTTGCAGGAGGAGACAACGAACCGTGTCGAACATAGGCACGGTAATTCCGCGCAATTTCTTTCGCGACCCTGCCTCTTCTTCGTGACGACCGGTCACGATTTGACGCATACGAGGAGCCAAATGCCATGAAACGACTCTTGATCTTGCCAGTTTGCCTGTTCCTGTGTGGTTCGACGGCCTTTGCCGCCCAGCCCCCCAACCCGCCCCAGCAGTTCCGACCCCAGTGGCAGATCGGGCAGGAGTGGACCGTTCAGACCGAGTCGGTCCAGCAACAGGTGGCCGTGGGGCAGGAACGAGTTGTCACCGCCCAGTGGCAATTCCAGGTTGACGGGGTCGAGCCTATTCAGGGCCAGACCTGCCTGCGGATTTCCGTCCGGCCTCTTCAAGGCGGCCACGTCCAAGACGAGCCGAAAACGACCGTCTGGGTGGACCAGAAAACGACCTCTATTCGTCAGATCCAGACCCAAATGCGGACCCCGCAGGGCTATAGGACTGCGACTGAGAGCTACAAGCCGGGAATGCAGGCGGCCCCGATCATTGGCCCCCTCTCCATCCTTCCCATTGCCTTGCCGCAGTTCCCTGAGGAGGGGCTGAAGGCAATGGAGACTTTCCAGTACGACACGATTTCCGGCGCCGGCGGAATCAAGGCGATTGGTCTGGTCGGCTTCACCACCGAAATTCAGCAAACGTTCAAGCAGCCCTCCGAGGAACAAATCAAGTCCCTCCGCAACGAACGCGGGATCAAGGATTTCGGGAACAGCGAGCTCGTTGAAGTGGAACTCTCAACCGCCGACGAGAAAGTGCAGCAGGTCTGGGGCGTCAATATGCCTTGGCCGGTCTTCACCGACAATGGCACCACGAAGGCAACGCTGGTTGCCGTTGGGTCGAAGCGGAGCGGCCAGCCGCTGCCCGCGGAAAACGCCGCCCCGACTGCTCCCGCAGAAACGGCCGCACCAGACGACGACGGCGTCAAAGCGATGAATCGGAGCGGTGCCGTCGAACAGGCCCAGTCGACGATCCGCCCTTGGTCCGGATACTGGTGGCCGATCCAGGAAGGAGAACTCGTCGGTCCCCTTGCCAAGTACGACGCTCTCACCGGCCACCAGGCTGCCGATTGGGAAGAACAGCACAATCCCTCGGGCCCGAACGTGCCCCGCTGGTTCGGATACTGCCATGCATGGGCTGCCGCCTCGGTACTCGAGGGCGAACCCAACAAGAAACGTAGCTATCCGGCAGGCGAAGACGTCGTCGCCCTTACGGTTGGCGATCAGAAGGGTCTGCTCACGGCCTGCCATACGGAAGATCTGGCCAACTCATGGGGCGATCGGTTTGGCGACGGCGAGGGCAGCGAGGACCCCCAGGACCTGAGTCCCGATCGGCTCTGGCGATTGCTGCAGATGCACATCGCACAGCAGAAGGTGCCACTCATCGTGGACGTGGAGGCGGGCAAAGAAGTGTGGAACTACCCGGTCTACGCCTACGTGATTCGGTACAAGCCCGCGGAAGACGACCTGTTTCTCGCGGATCTGACTCTGCTCATGGCCGACGACGCCGTCTCCCCGAGCCACCGAGGGACCAAGATCCGCAAGCAGACTTGTCAATTTACGTTCAAGATGCGAGGTGGCAACGTACTGGCCGGCAGCAGCAAATGGGTCGGCGCCAGCCGCAAGGATCACCCCGACTTCGCTTGGTATCCCTACAAGGCCGTCGCTACGAATCCCGAGATTCACCGGCCCGAAGTGCTGGAACTTGTTTCGTCGGGAACGACTCCAGACGACAGCCCTTCGGCAACCAGCTCGCCGGCCCTGCCCACGGCTCCGCCGACAACGTCGTCCACGCCGTCCACGCCATCCACACCGACAACTCCGCCGACCACACCGACAGCTCCGCCCGCCGGCCCTTCGGCCAATCCGGCAGACGCAACCGAGCCCGCGTCCCGACCGGGCGCCGTGTCCGTGAACGCCCAGCAAGAAGTGGTCGAACCACCCACCGGCCCGATCGTTGTCTCGCCGCTGGAACTTGCAGCCCTGGTTGCCAACAAGACGTCGTCGTTCGAATTCGACGTGATGCTCGACCGCTTCGACGGCTCCACTTACGGGCCTGGCGAGACTTTCTTTGTGCGAGTCAAAAGTTCGAAGGCCGGCTACCTCTATTTGCTCCAGGTCGACTCGACCGGCACGCCGGCCCTGCTCTATCCGACGGCCGGAGAAGACAACCGGATTCCTGCCGACAAACTCCTGGATATCAAACCGAAGAACGCGGCCGGCGGATTCCCGGTCATCGGCCCGGCGGGGATCGTCCGCGTGAAAGCGGTCGTTACGAGCCGACCACTCACGTTCTCCGGCTCGCTCGATCCGCTGCCGACGCAGACGCAGCAACAGCAGGGCCGAATGCAGCCGCAAACTCCTCAACAGACTGCCCAGAGGCAGCGCAGGAAGCCGCGGCAGGAGCAGCCAGTCCAGCAACCAGAGCGGCAAGAACAGCCAGACCAGTCCGCTCAGGCACAGGCCACACCTGTTCCGTTCCGCTGGCACCCCACCCAACAGCACCAGATCCAGGAATTGCTCAGCGCTGCTGAACAACTCTCGGCCGAGCAGATCGGCTGCCGCTCGCCACAGGAAATCCTCGGCGCCTTCGCGCAAGACGTAACCACGTTTTACGTCGACACAAAGGCACCGGCGGAGAAGTCCAAGTCGAAAACCTCGAAGAAGACTGGCAAGGAATGATTGTCTCAATACCAAGCCCTGCAAATCGGGGCACTTGGGAGTCACGATCGATGAAGAACAGGCAGCGGATGTTCGTTCTATTCCTCGTGGTGTCCTGCGGTGCAACACTCGAGCACAACGCGTGTGCTCAGCAGATCTACGTTCTCCTCGCGGGCGACATGGACGACCCTGAGATTGGCCAGTCAGACCAGATCGATTTGAACAGAATGGAGCGGGCTTTCGCAGTACACGTACCGTCGGAGCAATTGGTCTTCTATTCGGAATACTCCAAGTGGAGCGGACCGGCCATCGAGACTGCCCCAAACCCGCGGAAGGCGGTTCTCAATGCGATAGCGAACTGCCCGGCGGGGCACTCCGACACGATCGTGGCCTACTGGTCCGGCCATGGAGCCTATGATTCAGGCGGGCATTACCTGGTGATGCCAAACCGTACCGCTCTCTATCGGAAAGACGTTCTCGACGCGTTTCGGCGTAAAGGACCGAGACTGGCAGTGCTTATCTCGGACGCCTGCAATACGCGGTTTGATTCCAGCGGATTGCCAGGAGTCGAACCCGCGTTTGAGCCCCCGCTAGAAATATCTCCCCTATTCGAGGAATTGTTCCTGAATCATCAAGGCCTTGTCGATATCAATGCCTCTTCGGAAGCGGAAGAGGCGGTTGCGCTGAAGGAATTCGGCGGCCTCTTCACCGCGGCAATCGCATCGCTGGAAAATGACCGCGATGAGGACGGTGAACCCACGGGCAGAGGGATTGAGGTTGAGGCTCGAACCCGGTTTTCCAGCCGAAAGGTCAGAGTGCCTGTGGGTTTCGTCTGGACGCATGGCGACGAACGCCGAGATTGGAATGACCTGATCTCCTATGTCAATCGCAACATCGGAGCGGAGTGCCAAGGCCTCACGCACCAGGCCGTTCGGGTCTGGTCGCTTCCCACGCGATCGCCTCGCAACAACAAGCCGCGGCCCGGCCCCATTCCTCCCATTCTCAGCCTTACCCGTGGCGACGTGATCCTCACGATCAACAGTCGCCCAATCGCCGGCGAGGACGATTGCAATCGAGCGGTGCGGAACTCGGTCGGCACCATGGAGTTCACCATCCGCGACAGCCGCGACGGAACGGTTTGGCGCATGCAAACCACGCTCCGCAGGCGAAGCCCGCGATTTGGAGCCTATCTCGACGACCAGCCCGGCGGCGGGGCTCTCGTGACAGGAGTCGTATGGGGCTCGCCCTGCACACGCAACAAGGTCCTGGAGCGAGTGAAGGGTGGGGCGGCCCCCGAAGTCGTCGGCCCGCTCGGCAAAGTTCACCCTGAAGTGGGCGACGTGATTGTGGAAGTCAACGGCCAACCGGTCCGCACTCGCCAGGAGTGCGTTGATGCCGTCAATCGCTCACCCAACGTCGTAGAATTTGTGACCAGAGGCAAGCGAACGGGCCGTCTCTTCACCTATCGCTCGCGCTTACGGTCATCGGGGACCCGATTGGGTGTGGGACTTGCCGACACCGGAGGAAAAGGCGCCCGGATTACCTATCTGAAAGAGGGCTACCCGTGCATGGAATGCGAGCTTGTGCCCTAGGAGAACGTGGGGAAGAGCGATCGCCAAATGGACACCTTGTCGCTGGACGCCGAACAAACGGCCTCGAACACCCTTAACCGCCCTTAACCGTAAACAAATATCCTGCCGCGCAATTTGCGGCTCGCTGAGGACTCTTCCTTCGGGAAATGAACTGCCATCCTAGCCAAGGAGCACAAACCGATGAAAACACCGCTTTTCTATGTTGGCCTGGCCCTTCTTCTGACCACACCGACAGTCACACTGGCGCAAGGCATGTCTTCGAATGATTCACCCGAGGATGGCCGAATTATCACGGCCCTGCCGGGCAGGACTATCGCCACGGGCGCAAGAGCCCGCGGCATCGCTATCCAGCAGCGAATTCAAAACGACCACCCGAGTTTCTGTGTCCGAATCAACGTTTGTCTGCTCGACGATCAGGGCCGAAATCCCAGTCCGCGAGCGGCCGCCACATTTGTCGAAGGCGAATGCATGGGAGTCCAGGTGGTTTCAGAAAACCCGGGCTACCTCTACTTGCTCTACAAGCAGGCAGACGGATCTGAAAAGTGCCTCTTTCCCAACAAGTTCGAGCAAAACAACCGCATCGAGGCAGGCAAGACCATCACCGTTCCGGACCAGAACTGCGGGTTCAACCTGAGAATCACCCCGCCATTTGGCGAAGAAGCCCTGATTGCCCTCGTAACTCCAGAACCACTTAACGCTGACGCCTTCGACAACAAGTTGCTAACGAGGAGTGCTGCCACTGACATCAATCTGGATACGGTCATTTCGAGGGGGGTCGAGGCAGAACTTCGAGAGAAGCCGGATCAGTGGGCCGAGCATAGTATCAACATCGAAACGCGTGCCAAGGGAATCCCCGACGTCGAAGCCGCTCGCGGCAAGAAACGCATTGGGATCTTTGTCGGTATCAGCGACTACAAGGACGAGCGGATCAGCGACTTGCATATTTGCCATCTCGACGCGAAGGTCATGGCGAAAGTGATGGTTGAGCAATGCAACCTTGACGCCGTTGCGGTCCTCACCAACTCGGAGGCCACCCTTGCTGCCGTGGAAAAGGCATTCGAAGAGCTTAAAGAAATCACCAAGCCGGGAGACGACGTGTTCATCTACTGGTCAGGCCACGGGGCTAGTTGCGCGAACACGGGCGACGAAGATAACGAACCGGACGGCCTCGACGAATTCCTGGTGACGTACGACACTTCGCCCGATGACCTCGAAAACACGGTCGTGATGGACGACACCCTGGGACGCTGGATCCAGGCGCTGGACGGGAGACACGTTGCCGTCATTCTCGACGCTTGCCACAGCGGCGGACAGTCAAGGAGCAAGGGCGTTGGCGACGACGTGTCCGGCGCCAAGGCTCTTCCCGGTTCTCAGGGGGGGCTCTTTAAAGAACTTCCCAAACGCGACAGCCACAGCTCGAGTGTCGACGAAGTCATGGCGGCGGTTTCCGGAGAAGACAGCAACGAGTACCTCCCGTGGTGCTTCGCGTCGAACCCGGCCGACTTCCTCGACGGCGAACTCCGACGCATCAAGGACATTGGTCAGGACGACGCATCCGTGCTCGCCTCTTCCGCGTCCGACGAGATCTCGGCCGAAAGCCGCGACGGTAAGCTGAGCGTGATGACCCGCTTCCTTGTCCAGCGAATCATCGAGTCCGACTCGCTCACACTCCAGGAGGCCTACGAGTACGTGAGCAAGGAGGTCCCCAAGTATATGAGCGAGCATTATCCAGGACGGGCACAGACGCCCGTCCTGGTGCCGGAGGCGGCGAACGTGACGTTGAAGTAGAATGCGTCTGACCAGCTTGCGGTTGGCCCAGACGCAAGTTCCCAAACTGACTGAACTCAGCGGCTTCCCCCAGCAAGCCGCTGAGTTCATCACGTGGCGAAGCGACTTCCCGATCCTGCCGGCAAGAAACAAGGAAGACAATTGACCGGCAGCCGTGCCGATGCCAATGACGGAGAACTTTCGAATGATCTGCAACCGCCAAACATTTTCGGGCCTGTTCGTGCTTCCAGTTCTCCTGTCGATGGCTCCGCCGTGCCTGGCGGAGGAACTGATTCCCGACGATGAATGCATCGTGGAACTCACGTTGCCGGAAGGGGCAACGGTTGAGGTTGACGGGAAGGACTGTGGCGAGCAGCGGGAGTTTGTGTTTTCGCCGCTGGAGCGAAACAGGGTCCGTCAATGCGAGTTTGCGATCCGCTATCCGTCCGGTTCCATTTCCAGGCACAAGATCCTCGCCCATGGCGGACGACGGGTGCGGATAGCGAAAGTGGATCCCGGCGACAGTGCTCGGGCGCTTCATATTGTCCCTCAATTAGGACATGGCTCTTCAGTCGGATCGATTGCTGTTGGCGACGGCGGCCGGTATGCGATCTCTGCGGAGCCCGGCTCAGCCCTGCTGTGGAACCTCGACAAGGGCAGGCTGCTGCGTTCTTATGGTTCTCGAGACTGGCCCGAATGCGGTGCGGTCGAGGCTGTTGACCTGAGCCACGACGAGCAGTTCGCAGCCTTGGGCGGAGGCAACGGCGCTGTCATCATCTCGATAGCAGAAAACCGACTCGTTTGCCATCTCGAGGGCCACGATGGTTGCATCAAGGCAATTGCGTTTTCGGTTGATGGTCGCTACGTGTTGACGGGAGGAGGTGATAACACTGTACGTCTGTGGAACACTAAGTCAGGCAGAGAACTCCGGCAGATGCGAGGCCATTCTCGCAGCGTCCTAAGCGTGTGTTTCTCTCCTGATGGCAAGAAGGCCCTCACTGCGGCTTACGACGGAACCGCGATTCTCTGGAATCTTGAATCTGGACGGGCACTTCAACATTTCAGAAGGAGCGAATCCGAACTTCCGCCTGGCAAGGAAAGTGAATCCGAACTTCCGCCTGATGCCATCGCTTCACTTGCTGATGTCGTCGGTTATGGACTTGTTGATGCCAGCGGTTATACACTTGCCGTCTATTGCCCCACAGGGAAGCGAATTGCGACAGTTCACAAGTACGCTGGAGAAGTTCTCTTGTGGGATGCAATAGATGGCCATCTCACCAAGACGCTGCCGGTTGACGGCTTGCTTCTGAATGCGTGTTTCTCACCAGATGGGAGCCTGCTGGCAACCGTGGGAGGGGCCCGCGACCAGACTACGCTTTGGGACGTTGCCTCCGGTCGGAAAGTGAGCGAATGCACGCCAGTGGATTTCGACCCGCTCTCTCTCCGGTTTGATCATGTTGGCAAGAGGCTCTATGTGGGAAGCTTCGCCTACGAGTCTGGGGGACGCGTAGATATCCTGGAGGTCCCAACGCTTAAACAAGTGACGACGCTCGGATCCCCGCCTGTCGTGCCCGTTGTTGCGGGTTTCGATCCGTCAAGCAACGCATTCACCTTGGGACTGGCTGACGCAACAGTGGTCCATTTGGGCCCGCCTACGTACTGCCCAAGCAAGATCCAATCAGATTCGGACGGTCTTGGTATGTCCAACGTGATCGGCGATGTTTGGGTGAGCTTCTGTGGCAGCCCTTTGTCAGAACTCCTATATTCATCTCGCGGTGATCGGCTTGTCTCCCGAAGCGACGCTTCCACGAGCTCTTGGGATCTCACATGTGTCCCTGCAAAACCTTGTGGGAAAGTTACCAATCCAGTTCTCCTTTCTCCGAACGGAGAATATGCGATTACCCTTGGGGGACTATGGGACATCGCACGCAACGTGCGGGTGTGCGTGCTGCCGGATAACTCCTTACCTGCCGCCTTCAACCGTACGTCCACACTGCTCGCCTGTCGCGATCCGGAGGGATCCGTCGAGATCCGCAATCCGGGCGACGGTAGCGTCCTCCGCAGACTGCCGCACGATTCAGACCAGATTACTCAGATCGCCTTTTCGCCGGACGGCGGTACGGTCGGGATTATGAGTAGCGACGGAAACGTGAGCGTTTGGGACGCGAGCACTGGTGCCCATTGCGGCGGTTGGACAACCGAGTTGGATTCGCCACTTTCGCTTGCGCCAAGTGATGCCGGCAAGGTCTTGTTCATCCTTTCCGACGAACTGCTTAGTGCATGGAATACGGCGCAGGGCACGCTTCAGTGGTCAAGCTCCCTGGAAGTGCGAAGTGATGACCTGGGACGTGGACCGGATAGCAGTTCAATCAAGTGCGACCAAGCAGGACGATTCGTGTTTGTCAGAAACTATCATGATGCGTGGATCGTTGATGCGCACAATGGCAACGTGCTGCGACAGTATCGAGGATTGATAGGAGTTGACAGCGAACTAGAAACGGTTGCCGTACTGACACAGCAGGGAGTTGTGAGATTTGACTCGGTTTCCTCCGGTGAGCCTTTGCTGCAATTCACCATTCTCAAGGGGGATAATGAGTGGCTTGTGACCACCCCCGAAGGCCTCTTCGACGGCCCCCCCGCCGTCCGCAACAAAGTCTGCTACCGGGTCGGCAACGGTCTGAATGTCCTGCCGGTCGACCAGTTCTTTAACGGCTTCTATTATCCCGGCCTCATGGAGGCCATTCTCCGCGGTGAGCGGCCCCTGCCGAATGTTAAAGTTGAACCGCCTCCGACAATCCGGATCGTCTCTCCTGAATCGAATATTGCGACGGAACAAGAGTCCGCAACGGTGGAGGCCCTCATCGAGAACCAGGGAGGGGGAATCGAGAAGCCGCGTGTGAAGCTCAACGGCAGCGAGTACCTTGTGGATCAGAGTCCGGTTGCTGAAGGCGATGCTCGGGTCCGCTGGCGGTTCACGGTTCCGCTGATCGCCGGCATCGAGAACGTGATCGAAGTTCACAGTGCCGCAGCCAACGGCGCCATCGAAAGCGAACCGGGGCGGGTTGTGCTCCGCTGCGAGAAACCCAAAGAACGGCCTGAACTCTATATGGTGGCCGTGGGGATCAGCGACTACGCCGAGGGCGGCCAGGCGGACCTAGCGTGTGCCAGAAGCGATGCCGAGACGTTGGCCCGAATCTTCCAGACGCGAGGCGAGTCGTTCTACGGGCACGGACGAGTCCATGTGTCGACGGTTCTCGACCACGAGGCCACCAAGGCGGGAATTCACGCGGCCCTCGAAAAGGTGGCGGGGCAAGCGAAGCCACAGGACGTGTTCGTGCTGACCCTTGCCGGGCATGGCGTGACCCTGGGCCAGCGATACTACTTCATCCCCCACGAATACACCGGCGGAACCGACTGGCTCGACGAAAAGGTCCGTGACCAGGGCCTGCCGGAAGATGAACTGAACGACTGGATTTCGGCAGTGGCGGCCCAGAAACGCATCCTGATCTACGACACCTGCCAATCGGGGAGCGCCGTGAGCCGCAATGCCAGCAACTACGAACGCACGCTCGAAGCCCTGGCCCGTCGTTCGGGCTGCCACGTGATTGCCGCGGCGGCTTCGACGGAAGATGCCCAGGAACTGCCTGACGTGGGGCACGGAGCATTGACCTACGCGCTGATGGCCGGTCTGGGAGCGGCCGATTCCGGCCTGCTTCAGAACCGCAATGCCGCTTCCGAGGACGGACTCGTCCACACCCTCGACTGGTTCCAGTTCGCGTCGGAAAACGTACCGAAACTGACCGAACTCAGCCTGGGCAAGAAGCAATACGTTGAATTCAAGAGCCAGGCGGACGACTTCCCGATCCTGAACGCCGGTGACAAGGAGAACAACGAATGATACGGAGTACTCTCGTTTTCTGCCTACTGGCAGTAATGGCAGGTCCCGCCTTGGCAGCCCACGGCGGCAAGGCCCTGTTGATCGGCGTGGAGGGATACGAAAAGGTCCCCGCTCTGAAGTATGTCGGCAACGATGTCCGTCGCCTGGCCGAGTCGCTTTCGGATCGCTGCGGCTTCGAGGTGAAGCACGTCATCGACACGGCGGTCAACGATACGATCGAGAAAATCGGGCCCACGACCCACCGGGATGCCCTGATGAAGACGATCGAAGAGTGGGTCGATGGGATGCAGGAAACCGACACGGCGATCCTCTACTTCAGCGGGCATGGATTCGTCGACGATGAGGGCAAGCTCTACCTGGCATCGCTCAATTGCGATTCCCGCGATCCCGTGCCCGGCGGTGTGCCCGTCGAGTGGTTGCGGGAGCAGCTCTCGCGATGCCCGGCCCGCTGCAAGGTGCTTCTGCTCGATGCCTGCCACGCCGGCACCGGCAAGAGCCTCGAAGGCGGGGGAACCGCGGCCAAGGCGATCGAGGTGGAAATGCGAAAACTGGCCAATGTCGCGACCCTTGCAAGCTGTGAAGGCTGGCAGCAAAGCTACCTGTGGGACGGGAAGCGCCACTCGCTGTTCACCTATTGGCTGGCCGAGGCCGCCAAGGGCCATGCCGAGAGCGACGGCGACGGCCGCGTGTCGATGGACGAGTTGACCAACTATGTCACGGGGAACGTGAGCAAGACAGCCAAATCGCTCAGCTACGAGCAGACTCCCATCCTGCTCGGGGGCAGCGAGGCGGGCAAACCGCTCGCCCTGGCTCCCAAGGCGATCTCGCTCGTCCGCCTGATCAAGGACTTGGCCGAGAAGATCGACACCCAGATGCGGCAGAAGAAGTACTCGTCCGTTGGCATCCCGGAATTCTCCTCGGACGAACGAGGGGCCACGCTGGCAATCACTTATGGGACGTTGCCGGCCTACATTGCCAACAAACTCACCGACGAGCTGGCCCAACTGGCCGACGGAGACTACGAAGTGATGAGCGGCCCGGCTCTCCACCAGGAGCTGACGCGGCGCCGCGTCGATGCCACGAATATTGAAACGGCCGAAATCAGCGATCTCAGCGTAGGAGGCGTCGACATTGCAATTCTCGCAATTGGTCGAATCTCGAGTCGCTCAGGCGCCACGTTCACTCTTGGCTGCAAGCTGAAGAAACCAGGATCGCCCTCCCAACTCGGCTCGGCCAATGGCGTCTGCTTTCTCAACGAATCGGAATGGGCCATGCTCGGCCGCAGCGTCCGAATGAAGCCTGAAGTCCCGTCAACCGCCTCGGGAACGTCGCTCGACGCTGCAATGGCGCAGCGTATTGCCGCGTTGGACGAAGGTGCCGCCCGGCCCCATCCGCAGATCGATCCGGGCTTCCCCTTCAGGATCGAAATCTGGGTGAAGGATACCGACGGCGAGTTTCAGCGGCGGGAAGGAATGGTCCGGGGCAACGACTACTTCGTGCCCATGAAGCAGGGCGAGGTCTATCGGATCTTGGTCCACAACCGCTTTCCGGCCCAGGACGGGGCTTTCCTTCGTTTGCTGGTCGACGGGCTCAATACGCTGCCTGAACTCAGAACGGCATCGCAAAAGGGGGTGACGGTGGAATTGCGCGACGGCGCGGGAGAGCTGACCGTTGCCCCGCGAACCAACCTGGCGGAAGCCCGGCCCTGGTATCTCGACCCGCCGAAGGTCGATGGCGGCGGCAACGTCACTCCCGCGACTTACTGCATCCGCGGTTTCTACCAGGAGGTTGGCGAGGACGGCAAGTTCAACGAGTTCGTCGTCACCGACGCCCCCGAGTCGGCCGCTGCCCGCAAGGGCTACACCGACCAGATCGGCCTGATCACGGCCGCCCTCTATCGGCCCACCAAACCGCGTGCCCTGGGAACGAAGCTGGGCAACGAGTATCGGCAGCAGGTGAATAAGTATGGAGGCGGACTCGTGCCCGGCGAGCTGATCGGCGTGATCAACGTTCGGTACGACGAGCCGTAGCCCGGCCTTTCGCTATTCTCATCGGCAAAGGCATGTTTTGCAGAACAGACCGATATCATGATTCCAACGTACCGATTTTCCATGGCGATCGCTGCCTTCTGCCTTTTGTCCCCTTTTCCCATCCAAGGGGCAGACGAGGTTGTTCCCGAAGACACGTGTGTCGTCGAGTTGAACCTGCCGGAAGGATCGACCGTCGAAGTCGACGGCACGGACCACGGCACGCAGCGGGAGTTTGAATATCAACCTGTAGAGCCAAACGGGTTCCATTCGCACACGTACAAACTCCGATTTCCAAGCGGCCTGGAGGAGGAGCATAAGATCCGTGTTTGCGGCGGGCGCAAAGTGCGGTTGGCGCGACGAGATCCGAGTCATCAGCTTCCAGAACTCGTTGTGCCCAGCGTGACGGCCGGATGCGGAACGCCATCGCTTCAGTTCTTTTCGGATGAGAGCAAAGTCTTGTCCTACGAAGGAAATGCGGCGCTGTATGACATCATCACGGGGCGTCTGCTCCGATCCTTCCGGCCGAATGACTTCCTGGCAACGCCCAACACGCCTGACCCCGGTGCCACGGTGTTTCTTTCCGACGACACGCAATTGATGATGGGTGCCGATATTTGGGACGTGACAACTGGCAGGAAACTCCACGATCTTGGGGATACAGGTTCTCCGGACTTCGCCAAGCCGAGCCCAAACGGGAAATACATTATGACCTGCGCCGACGGCGAGGGAATTCTATGGGATTCTGCTTTGCAACGCCGTTTGCGGACCTTCGAAACGACTCGGCTTGGGACGGGGTGGGATAGCGTAGCCTTCAGTCCAGACGAGCAGCAACTGCTCCTGCCGTTGGACCGCTCGATGGTGTTGTATGACGTGGCTACGGGACGGCAATTGAAAGTCTTCGAAGCAAGTCATGCAGCCTTCAGCAAGAACGGTCTCCGCATTCTAACCAGCTCTCCCACCTGGGGACATAACGGTCCAAGCGTAACCGAGAAATACCCGCCCGTTGCCACTTTGTGGGACGCCGCGACGCTCGAAACACTCCAGACCTTTGATTGCCGCCTCATGTGTCCCTCCTTGAGCCCAGACGGCAGCAAAGTGCTTACCGATTCCGACGACGGGAAAGCAGCGGTCCTTTGGGATGCGAGCAAACGTCAGGTATTGCGGACCTTTGATATGGATCAAAGAACGCTCAGGTCGGCGGTTCTCAGTCCCGACGCAAACACATTGTTGACCACAGCAGACGGCGACAATTCAGCCACCCTTTGGGACGCTTCAACCGGCGAGCAGCTTCATACGTTTCGAGGATCACGTCTATCGGGATGGTGCGACGCGTCCTTTAGTCCTTCAGGTGCATATATCGTCACGAGCGACCTCTTCGGTTGCTCTGTGTGGGATTCATTTTCCCACAGGTTGGCGGTATCACTTCCACGTCTCATGCCGCTCTACTGGGTTGGTTGCATAAGCTCCAGAGGCGGTCTCATTGCGTACGAAACCCAAATGTGTCGCCCGTATGGTGAGGGCGCGGTTCTCTGGGATATGAATCGGCTCACTTGCACGAATCTGCCGGGCGCAGGGACACCGCTAGGTTTCTCAGAGGATGGGCAGTTGTTGCTTACTCTGTCTGACGGGGATGACTCGACGATTAACATCTGGGATACCCAGCGGAAGGTAATCGTACGATCCCTTGGCGGCCACCCCGGCGGGGTGCGGGATGTCTGTTTCAGTCCAGAGGGTCGGCGGGTCCTTTCCTGTTCACGTGATACGGCCATACTTTGGGACGTTGCCACAGGCCAGCAGCAACGAACGTTTGAAGGACATGACCATATCGTCGAGAGTGTTTCCTTTAGCCCGGATGGAAGCAAAGTGATTACTGGTGTTCCACAGGGGCCTTTCATGGACGACCCGGGATCCATTACTCTCTGGGATACGGCGTCGGGCCAGCAGCTTCACACATTTCCGGATCAGGAGTGGGGAGCCTTCAGTGCCGATGGACAAAGCGTGCTAACTTGCTCAAAGGAAGGGTCGGGGATTCTTTGGGATGCTGGCTCGGGACAGCGGAAGCAGGAACTGGATGGACAAAGCATCCTGACTTCCTCAACGGAAGAGTCAGTCGTTCTATGGGATGCTGGCTCGGGAAAGCGGAAGCAGGAAGTGGTGACGATCTCGGCTGACCTTCATCCCTGGGCTGTGAACTGTCCGGGAGACAACCGTATTGCGACCACGTCAAACAAGGCCATCGTGCAGTTGTGGGATACGTCAACGGGCAAGGAAACTGCCCGCTTTGCGGATCATTTTGGGGTGATTCTCGACGTCCAGGCCGATCCAGAGGCAGGTCTTCTGATCACATCGGCCTACGATGACCGGGTAGTCTATCGCGATCTCTACACCGGATCGCACGTTCTCACATTGACGTTCACCAGCGGTGGCGTTGTGATCACGACGCCGGATGGGTTGTTTGACGGCTCACCCAAGGCAATCGAGGACATTTGTTATCGCATCGGTGACGGCTTGAACGTTGTGCCGGTTGAACGGTTCTTCCAGGACTACTACTATCCGGGGCTTTTTGCGGCGATCATGCGAGGGGAGAGACCGCTGCCGGATATCGAAATCGGCAAAAAGCTCCCACCGACGATCAAGCTTGTTTCGCCGGGGCACGGCGAGACGACCGACAACATTGCCGTCGTTGACGCTCTGATCGAAGACCAGGGCGGTGGGATCAAGTTGCCGTGGGTCAGTCAGAACGGCACGCGAATGGTCGTCGACAGCAAGCCTGTTCGGGAAGGCGAGAACCTGCGATGGAAGTTCGAACTGCCGCTGATCGATGGTGTGAACCGAATCGAAGTCCAGAGCGCTTCGGTCGACGGATCCTGGGAGAGCGAGCCCGCCGCGGTCAGTCTGTCCTACAGCCCGGCCACGGCAACCAAAGAAACCGAACTCTACCTGCTGGCCATCGGCGTGAGCCGGTACGCCGACGAGTCGGTGAATCTCCAATATGCGGGGGCCGACGCCGAGGCGTTTGCCGAGCTGTTTCGCACACGTGGCAAGAACTGCTACGGCCAGGACCGGGTGCACGTACAGACCCTGATCGATGACGAGGCCACCTCCGAGAACATCGAGGGCGCAATCGAGCAGATCGCCCAGGCCGCCCGGCCCCAGGACGTGTTCCTTATGACCCTTTCCGGCCACGGGGTGATGGTCGGCCAACGCTACTTCTTCCTTCCTCACGAGTTCACCACCAAGGACGAGGGAGGCTGGGAAGAGGACGCCAAGAAGCACGGGCTGCCTGGCGATGTCCTGCAGACCTGGATCAACCAGGTGCCCGCACTGAAACGTGTTGTTGTCTACGACACCTGCCAGTCTGGCGGGGCCGTCGGTGTGGCCGGCCTTTCCAGGAACCCCTTCGAATTTCAGCGGGCCTTCGAGACATTCCGCCGCTCCACGGGCTGCCACGTCATCGCCGCTGCCACCGCCTCCCAGAATGCCGAGGAAATTCACGACCTGGGCCATGGAGCACTAAGCTACGCCTTGCTGGCCGGCCTCGGCGCCGTGGATCGCGGACCGTTGAAGTCGCGGCCCATCGAAGCCAATGACGGCCTTGTCCAGGTCCGGGACTGGCTCAGTTATGCCCAGGACAACGTTCCAGCCCTCACCAAGCTCTTCTACGGTCGCGAGCAATTGGTGGATGTATTCGCCAAAGGCCAGAGTTTCCCCATTCTGGGAGTGTCGCGCGGGCAGCCCTAGCATGCGGTTCTCCTGACCGAATCGAACAGGTTCAGCGCAATTCTCTCCCCTCGCCTGAATCTTCCTCGTGAAAGGCAAGAAAAGGGGCCCGAACAAGGCCCCTAAGAACTCTCACCCCCCTTCATGAGGAGTCGTGCTATGTTGAAGCGAATGGTTGGTTTGCTTGTTGTGGTGGCTGTGACCGGATCTCTCGCCTGGACGAAGTGTCCCCCCCCGCGGACCTGGGGCTTGACGCACTGGAAGTCGTATACGGGCTGGTCCGAAGAGGACCGCCGTGCGGATCCCGCCGGTTTCAGTACCTACGCCGAGAAAAAAACCCAAAAGGACCTGGCGGTGATGCAGGACAATCGACGCCGGCTGGCATCGGACCTCAGTGAGCTCTCGAAAGCCTCGCGAGAGAAGTCCGCGCTGGCGGCACAGGCCCAGACGATGGCCGAGGAGTTTCGGGCGGAGTATCAGGACGCCCTCGCAAACGACAGCTTTCCGATCGAAGTCCGCGGAAAAGCCTACACGGAGGCCGAGGTGAAACGGCAAGTGAGCCTGCTCCTTGCCGAGGCGGAGGGCTATTCTGAATCCCTCGCCGAGATCGAGAACGTGCGAGCGGAAGCCGAGCGGAAGATGGAAGAGTTGGCGGTTCGGATCGAGCAGACCGAATCGCAGTTGGCAACCTTGGCAACCAAGCGTGAGCTGTTCAAAGTCCGAGAGTTGACGACCGAGGGGGAGACGCTCCTGGGCCAGGTCGACGAGCTGATGACCGGCAACAGCCAGGCGATTGCCGACAACCCTGTTCGCACCATCCGCGAACTGGCCGCCGCCGAGTCGAGTAAGCCCAAGGGCCGTGCAACGAACGAGACGGTGGAAGAGTTCCTCGCCGACGTCCGGGCAGACAAGCCGGTGGTCGATGAAGTCGATGAAATCGACACGTTCCTGGCCACTCCGACTTCCAGCCGGGGGAAGGAACGCCCTCAGCAGAAGCCGAAATCCAAGTGTCAGAAGCCGATCTTCCAGCAGTCGTAACCGCTGCTCCCCGACGAGCAAAATCTGACCCGCTTCAACTCTCCGGCCCTGAAACAACGGGCCGGGGAGTTTTTTTGCGTCTTTGCAGCCCGTCCATCAATACCGCTACGACCACCCATTCGGGCTAGGATCGCCAGAGCCTCCAGGTACTGCCAGGGGGCGAGTCTCAGGGCGGGGCCGCTGAATGAGCTTTGACGATCAATTGTCCACGTCCTTGAAGTCGTGGTTTCCAAGACCATGCGGTATTTTCCGGAGACGCGCAATTTTCTCCCGTCGCCTGAGTCTTCCTCGTGAAAGGCAAGAAAAGAGACCCAAGCGAGGTCTCAAAAAACCCTTACCCCCCCCTTCATGAGGAGTCGTGTTATGTTGAAGCGAATGGTCGGTTTGTTTGTCCTGGTGGCTGTGACCGGATCTCTCGCCTGGACGAATTGTCCCCCCCTCCGGACCTGGGCCTTGACGATGTGGAAGTCGCGCACGGCTTGGTCCGAAGAGGACCGCCGTGCCGATCCCGTCGGTTTCATCACCTACGCCGAGCGAAAAACGCAAGACGACCTGGCGGTGATGGAGAAAACTCGCCGCGAATTGGCGTCGAAGGTCGGCGAACTCGCGAAAGCATCGCGAGAGAAGACGGCGCTGGCCGCACAGGCCAAGACGATGGCCGAGGAGTTTCGGGCGGAGTATCAGCACGCCCTTGTCAACGATAGCTTTCCGATCGAAGTCCGCGGAAAAGCCTACACGGAGGCAGAGGTGAAACGGCAAGTGAGCCTGCTGCTTGCCGAGGCGGAGGGCTGTTCTGAATCTCTCGCCGATATCGAGAACATGCAAGCGGAAGCGGAGCGGAAGATGGAAGACTTGGCTGTTCGGATCGGGCAAAGCGAATCGCAGTTGGCAACCTTGGCAACCAAGCGTGAGCTGTTCAAGGTCCAAGAGTTGACAACCGAGGGGGAGACGCTCCTGGCCCAGGTCGACGAGTTGATGACCGGCAACAGCCAAGCGATTGCCGACACCCCCGTTCGCACCGTCCGCGAACTGGCCGACGCCGAGCAGAACAAGCCCAAAGGCCGTGCAACGAACGAAACGGTTGAAGAGTTCCTCTCCGACGTCCAGGCCGACCAGCCGGTGGCCGATGAAGTCGACGAAACCGACGCATTCCTGACCATCCCGACTTCCTACCGAGGACAGTCCCAATTGCACGATGCCAGCCAGGGGAAGGAACGCCCGCAGGAGAAGCCGAAATCAAAGGGTCAGAAGCCGATCTTCCAGCAGTCGTAACCGCTGCCCCCTGGCGATTACGGTAAACTGAGACAAAACCTGACCCGCTTCAACTCTCCGGCCCTGAAACAACGGGCCGGGGAGTTTTTTTGCGTCTTTGTGACCCGTCCGTCAATATTGCCCGTCACCATTCGGCCCGGGATCGCGATGAGCCTGCAAGGTCCTGCGAGGGCAGACTGACTCGTGAGGGCGAGTCTCAGCGTGGCGCCGCTGAATGAGCCTTTGACGATCAATGGTCCACGTCCTTGAAGTCGTGGCTTCCAAGACCATGCGGTATTTACCGCAGGCGCGCAATTCTCTCCCGTCGCCTGGGTCTTCCTCGTGAAAGGCAAGAAAAGAGACCCAAGCGAGGTCTCAAAGAAGTTCTACCCCCTTCATGAGGAGTCGTGCTATGTTGAAGCGAATGGTTGGTTTGCTTGTTTTGGTGGCTGTGACCGGATCTCTCGCCCGGACGAATTGCCCGAACCTGCGGACGTGGGCCTTGACGCACTGGAAGTCGTATACGAGCTGGTCCGAAGAGGACCGCCGTGCGGATCCCCAGGGCTTCTTCGGCCACGCCGAGAAAGAAACGCGAGAGGGCCTGGCGGTAATGCAGGACAGCCACCGCCAACTGGCCTCGGAGCTCGGTGAGCTCTCGAATACGTCGCGAGAGCAGTCGGCGCTGGCCGCCCAAGCCCAGGCGATGGCCGAGGAGTTTCGGGCGGAGTATCAGCACGCCCTTGTCAACGATAGCTTCCCGATCGAAGTCCGCGGAAAAGCCTACACGGAGGCAGAAGTGAAGCGGCAAGTGAGCCTGCTCCTTGCCGAGGCGGAGGGCTATTCCGAGTCTCTCGCCGATATCGAGAACGTGGCAGCGGAAGCGGAGCAGAAGATGGAAGAGTTGACTGTTCGGATCGGGCAACGCAAATCGGAGTTGGCAACCTTGGCAACCAAGCGTGAGCTGTTCAAGGTCCGAGAGTTGACAACCGAGGGGGAGACGCTCCTGGCCCAGGTCGACGAGTTGATGACCGGCAACAGCCAGGCGATTGCCGACAACCCCGTTCGCACCCTCCGCGAACTGGCCGACGCCGAGTCGAACAAGCCCAAGGGCCGTGCAACGAACGAGACGGTTGAAGAGTTCCTCTCCGATGTCCGGGCAGACAAGCCGGTGGTCGATGAAGTCGATGAAATCGACACGTTCCTGGCCACCCCGACTTCCTACCGACAGGAGTCCGAATTGCACGATGCCAGCCAGGGGAAGGAACGTCCTCAGCAGAAGCCGAAATCCAAGCGTCAGAAGCCGATCTTCCAGCAGTCGTAACCGCTGGTGCCCGACGATCACGGCAAACTGAGACAAAACCCGACCCGCTTCAACTCTCCGGCCCTGAAACACGGGCCGGGGAGTTTTTTGGGTTTGCCAGCCATGCCTGCCAACTTGAGGGGGGAAGTCCCTTATCTGCCGTCCGCAAACTAGGTAGCGACCGCTGACACGATAGACGTTGATACAATACTGGCCGAATCGAGTTGACTCGATTGTGGGATTCATCGCACTACCTGATCCGACGGGGCGTCTGGGAGGTCAATCCTCTTAGCTGGTCGGCAACGTCGTCCGCCGCGGGTCTCCCCCAAACGTGTCGTTGGGGGAATCCTGCTCCTCCTGCGGCGAACGACTTGCCTATGAAATAACTCGCGAATCGAGCCATTGATGTGACACGCATTTCGATTTTCTGGGGATGAGGGTATTTACGACTGGCCGGACAGACATAAATAACCCTCGCTTGTTTCCCCCCGCCTACCGAGGTAGTATGGGAGATGGTGAGCCCCTCGCCGGGGGCGTCTTTTCGATGTATCGCCCCCTCGTGAGGAGTGATCACAAATGGAGGAACTGGCCTCCGTAAGCGAATGGATCGAGCAAGTTCGTCAGTCTGACGACCAGGAGGCTGCTCAGCGCTTATATAGGCGTTATCTCTGGCAGCTTGCCAATCAGGCCCGGAAGAAGATGAATGGTAGGCCCGGGCGGATGGCGGACGAGGAGGACGTGGCCCATACGGCACTGGCCAACTTCTTCAAACAAATCCGCCGCGGTTCTTTCCCGCAACTTGCCAACCGCTACGATCTCTGGCAAGTGCTCCTTATGCTCACCAACCGTCGCGTGGCCGACCTATACCGCAAGCAGGCCTGCCTGAAGCGGGGGGCTGGCTGCGAAGTGGGCGAGTCTGCCATCGGCCCTTGTGGTGGGGGGAACAACCAGTGCCGGGCAATCGAGCAGATCGTGGGGCGGGAGCCGGGACCCGAAGTGGCCGCCGAAATGGCGGACCTGTGCCAACAACGGCTCGACCGGTTGGAGGATCCACGCCTCAGGGAAATCGCCGAGCTCAAGTTGGAAGGCTGCGGCCACGAAGAGATTGCTCAGCGGCTTGGCTACGTGCGACGGACCGTGCAGCGCAAACTGTTGCTGATTCGAGAGATCTGGCAAGCCGAGGACACGGAGCAGGAGCCAGAAGAGAGTGCCCACTGACAGCTCATGGCCAACTCATGGCTGAAACCTCATTGCTCCGTTGTCACATCTGGCGGACGAATCGCGAGTAACAGTAGTAGACAATCGCGCATTCTGCTTCGGGTAGACGAACGAGAGAGAATTCTGGTTCATCCGCCTGCCTTGCCTTGCGCCATCGGTTCACCTCCAGCCCACCGCTTCTAGATGTACGATTCCTCGAACATTCTCCCGATCGAAAGACTGATCGATCGCATTGCCGACGCATTCGAGGCTGCTTGGCGTGTCGATCAGCCCGCAAAGCTCGAGGAATACCTGGTCGAAGTTGCTGAAAACTGCCGGGCGACTCTTTTTCAAGAGTTGCTGGCGGTGGAACTGCAACTCCGGCGAGAGCGGGGTGAGGATCCGCGCCCGGCGGACTACGAGGCCCGGTTCGCCCACTACGGTGACGGCATCCGGGCTGCCTTCGAACTGGCCGACGACACGGGCGATCCCCAGAGCACGAGAGTTGAACCGTCGTCTGGCTTACCCACTCGGGCAGAGACTCTCGTCTGCCATAGACGCGGAGTGGGCGCCGAGTCGGAAATCGAACGATCCCGGACCATTGAGGCCGGTGCCCATTTCGAACGATTCCAGCTCCTGGAGGAATTGGGTAAAGGCGGATTCGGCACGGTTTGGAAGGCTCACGATCGGGTGCTCAAGCGGCTGGTGGCGTTGAAGATCCCGCGAGTGGGGCGGCTTCCCCTCCAGGACGGGTCGCTGCTGATGGAGGAAGCCCGCAATGTGGCGCGACTCAAACACCCCGGGGTGGTTCAAGTCTACGATGCGGGAGTGGAATCGGGCACGGCGTATATTGCCAGCGAGTACATTGCCGGCAGCAGCCTGCATGAGCAGCTCAAGGGCGAGCGACTTTCGTGCCGCCGTGCCACGGAGATCTGCCTCAGTGTGGCCGAAGCCCTGCATCATGCCCACAAAATGGGAATCGTACACCGCGACCTCAAACCAGCCAACATCCTCCTCGACGACACCGACGACGCCACCTATGTGGCCGACTTCGGGCTGGCGAAGTCGGAAGGGCAAGAGTATCCCGCCGGCCAACTGGTGGGCACTGCCAGCTATATGGCGCCCGAACAGGCCGCCGGTCGTACCAGCGACGTTGATCGCCGTTCCGACATCTACTCGCTGGGCGTGATTTTGTACGAAATGATCACGGGGCATCGTCCTTTTCGGGACGAAAGCAACCAGGTTGCGAAAACGGCTGAAACGCTCAAGCCTATCCGGCCTCGACGCCTGAACCGCGCTGTTCCTCGTGATCTGGAAGCAATCTGTTTGAGGTGTTTGAAGCATGCCAGGGAGGATCGTTACGCCACTGCGGCGGATCTGGCTGCGGATCTCGACCGGCACTTGCGCGGCGAGGCGGTGGCGGCCCGACCCCTGATGCCACCGGTGCGGCTAGCTCGGTGGGCTCGTCGCCGCCCAGCCATCGCGGCCTTGGCCCTGTTGAGCCTCACTCTCCTGGTGACGATCGTCGTGGGTGTCCGAGATGACATGGATGACACGCCGTTGCCTGACGCTTCTGCTCCGCCACAGCCAACCACTCCTGCTTCGATGCGTCAAGACACGGCAGAGCTTCTGCCAGGCTTTACGTCGAACGAAGACGTGTTTCGCCTGGAAAACGTCGACGAAGCGAGCGACCGTATCGCGAACCTGGCGGCCCAAGAGACAATCGTGAACGTCGATCTGCACGGGCTGAACATCGGCGATCCCCAGATCGAACCTCTCCTGAAGATGTCGCGGCTCAAGAAGATCGACCTCCGCCGGACGTCGGTCACGCCGATCGGCTACGCCCGACTGGCCGCGGCCTTGCCGAATGCGGAGCTGTTCGCCGACGAGGACGTCGTCCATCCTGTTGATCGCGAGGTGCTCAAGCATCTCCTCGAAATACTGGAGGACATAAACGGAGTCTATGTAGCCGTACTGACGACAACTCCGTCCGGTGAATCACAGGTGCACATTAACCTCATCCGTAAGGACCAGGCGAACGACCTCGCGAACGCACTATTTATGATTACAAGGATCGATTTGTGGGAAAATCGGAAGGTTGGACACGCAGGCATCCCGAACCTCGAACATTTGCGAGGATTGGCCCACTTTGGTTGTGACGGTTCAACGGTTACAGAGGACATTCTGAAGCAACTTGCCGCCATACCGACGCTCACAAATCTCAGCGCCAACAGATGTTCTTCCGTCGTTTCTAGCGAAGTGCTTCAAGCGTGGGCGACGTTGCCGAATCTCCAGGTACTGTGGGTCGAACGTGCCGTACTGGACGACCAAGGTATGGCGGCCGTGACTTCCATGGCTAGGTTAAGAAATCTCAATATTTCCTACTCGTCCCTGACGGACCGACAGGTGGAAGCAATCAGTCACCTAGATTTGATTGACCTGAACCTCGATGGCTCTAGCCTAAAGGAAGGGCAATGCCGATATCTGCAGGAATCGTCTGTCAAATACCTACGTTTACATGACTCGACGTTGTCCGACCAGGACCTAAGAGACGTGGCGACGCTGCCGAATCTCGAATCCATCCATTTGGAAAGAACAAACGTGTCGGATGTGACCGTCGTTCCATTCGCGTCGGTTCCGCATCTGCTGGCAATATGGCTGGACAATACCCAAATCACCGGAACCGGCCTACGAAATATGCAGGGCCCGCTCAAAGTGTTCTACCTTCACGGTTGCCCCATCACGGACGAAGGATTGGAGGCGATCTGCACGAATCGCGAACTCAGAGAGTTGTATCTGACAAGCTCTCGTGTCAGCGATGACGGCGTTGCCCATGTTGCGAACCTTCACAAGCTGGACCAATTGAAGCTAGTCAATTCGCAGATCACGGATAACGCCGTCAAGTATATCGCCGAAGCCAGCAACATACACAACTTATGGCTGGACAATACGTCTGTCGGCGATCAGACCTTAGCCGGGCTGCGATCATCGAACATCAGATGGTTGGAATTAAGTCGCACGCAAATCACGGACGCGGGCCTCAAATACCTAGCTGAAATCCGATCGCTCGACCACCTAAACCTCTCTGACACAAAGGTCACGGATACGGGTGTCGTGCAACTGAAACACCTCCGGCGGCTGCGGCATCTCGACCTCAGCGGCGCCCAGGTCACACCGCAAGGCGTCGCCGAACTGAAAAGAAACCTGCCTGACTGCGAGATTGTTGCTGAAAACACCAACCAGAAGGCAACGAACGCGGACGCGGGGGAAACAAGACCATCTGAGCCTCGTTCTGACTAATGATTGTCGTTCCGAATCGACGACGGGGCGATGCAGCGGCCCTCTGGCTCGCAATTATTCAAATCGCCGACAGGACGGCGTCAAAAGCCTGAGCGGCCTGACCTACAATCCCGACGGCTCACAACTCGCCACGGCCGTGGGGGCCAAGGCCGTTGCACTCTGGGACTGTGGGCAACGCCAGCGACTGCACACGCGGATCGAGTTATCGATGCATGGCGTCGCCTGATAGGTTCCGTCGGAACTGGAAGGCACCGTTCCGCCTGCACGTCCGGATTCTCCCGCAGGATAGGAAAATCCGCACCATCGACGGAAGAAGCACAATAGCCGCATGCGGATTGACGAAGCGCGCGTCCCCAATGAGCCGGCCTTTTGAGCAGACCTTCTCGGGTACCGCGAATTAGGAGCGAGGCGAGGATACGGCCAACCCTTCGTTTTCGCAGCGTCAAACTACTCTGCTGCGAGAACGAAACCTTTCTGATCAACAAACCAAGCGGCCCCACGGGCGTCGCGGGGGAATCGAGGTCCCGGACCATCGATCCGAGATACGCCTCCAGCCGCGACATCGACCGTGAATCTTCTTTTGAGCCGCGAGACGAGCGTAGCACAAAACACGATCGCAAATCAAACAATGTTTGAAAGAAAGTCGTTCGGCCAAGGTAACCGCTTGATTCGATGGCGATCTTTTTGCTGGCGGAACGACCGGTCGTTGACGTTCAGAACCAGGGGAGAATCTCCCGGGTGCCTGAAAACTCAATCGTTGCAGGCGACGAGCCCGTCGGAATCGAACAACAAAGGCAGGCTCCCGTCATGCGCCTTCTTTCGTCCATCAACCTCAGGGCCTGGAGGCCTTCGGCCCGCGGGGCGAGCCCTGAGGTTGAAGGACGACGAAGGCAGGTGACAGGAAAACTCCCAGAACGGCCTGACCGTTGTCATGCAACACCGGCTGCCGGGTGATGGCAGTTCGCCAGCCCAATTGGGAGCGAAACGCGTTCGACGTGATCTCCTGATCGACCGAGGGGGATTGAGCGACCCACATGCCAGGGCTACAATCCCATTTGCGTCAACACAAGGGAATTGGCGGGATGCACAAGCAGGGCTGCCACTGTGCCGTGGTCGTGCCCGACGGGATGTTGTTCGGATCCTCCAAAGCCCACAAGTCGCTGCGGGAGATGCTCGTGGAGCAGTACCAAGGTCATTCTCCGACGGCTGAAGAGACGGGAAGGCGAAATCGCCAAAGACCTGGAAGAGTTGGAGACGATGCTCAAATAAGCAGAGCGTCTTGGCCACACACCATGACCGTACCCAATCCCCGATTCACGATCACCAACGCCATCACCACCGGCCTGACCGCCATCGAGCGGGCGCGTGGGTTTCTCGAAGCCGCCACGCTGTCCGAGGATTGGGTCCGCCGGATGGGGCAGCGTGCGCTGCTGCTCGAAGCCCATCACACGACCCACATCGAGGGCACCCATCTGACCCTCGACCAGGCCGAGCGGCTCCTGGGCGGCGAGTCGGTCGAGGGCGCCGATCCCGACGACGTTCGCGAGTTGCTCAACTACCGCACGGCCTTCCAGTTCGTTTCCGAATATCTGGACCAGGGCGGGCCGGTCACTGAAGGGCTGATCCGCGAGATCCACAGGCGGCTCGTCGAGGGCGTCCGCGGCGGAAGCGGCTCGCCCGGCCAGTATCGTGCCGTGCAGAACTACGTGGTCAACTCGGCCACAGGCCAGGTGATCTACACACCCCCGCCGCCAGGCGATGTGCCCGGCCTGATGCACGAATTGGTCGAGTGGCTTGACCGTGAGGGGGAGGTCCACCCGGTGCTCGTCAGCGGGATCGCCCAGTTTCAGTTGGTCCACATTCACCCCTTTGTCGACGGCAACGGCCGCTCGTCCCGGCTTCTCTCGACCCTGTGCCTCTATCGTGCCGGCTACGATTTCAAACGACTGTTCACAATCAGCGAGTACTACGATCGCGACCGGACCGCGTTCTATCGGGAGATCCAGCAGGTCCGCGAGCGGGAGTTGGATCTTACCGGCTGGCTGGAATATTTCGTCGAAGGCCTCGCCATCCAATTGGCCGAGGTCAAAGCCCGCGGCAGCCAGGCGATTCGCCAGGACGCCATGGCCAAAGAGCACCAGCTCTCTCCTCGCCAATCTGAGGCCCTCGGCCGTCTGTTGGAAACCGGTTCGCTGACAATCCGCGATTACGAACAGATGTTTCCCGACGTCAGCCGCCGCACACTCCAACGCGACCTGAGCGATCTGGAGACAAAAGGCCTCGTGGTCCGCTCGGGCGAGACAAATCACCTTAAGTACATGCTAAACAACGCTTTGTAAACTCGCGACAAACTTGCGACACAACTTGTGACATGTCGCAAGATGGCTGACGGATTGAGTAGAAGGCGACGCTTCGATGAAGCTCGGACGGCTCCCAAAACCCTCAACTACTGGACATCTTGGAGGCTGCAGTCAGTGAGTATTCCTCTCAAACCGAGTCATTGATCCTTCTGCGGAAAGACTGCCCGACCGGCGTTTCCGCCAACGCACTTTTTATGCAACACATCCCTCCTCTTGTTGCATAACGTCTTTCAAACAGCGTTTGGGCTGACATTCTTATCTGGGTAGAAGGACTCGGTTCGGGCCTCTCATGAGGCCGGTCCGAAACTCCGGTCTTCGCTCCTCGCGTCGGCGGGTGGGCATTCTTCGTCTCTTGCGTTCTTTCTCTCCTTTGGACGCTGAGACCGCCGCACGCGCTCGCGGCTTCTTTTCCATCCTTCGATGCGAGCAGCGAGGACCGGTGGTGCAAACAAGGTCTTCTTGTCGTTTGGGAAGCCTCGTCGCCCCTAGGGCGCAGGCTTCTTGAGCGACTCAAAGGTTGTTTATGAAATACGTCACTTCGAAGAAAGGGATAGCGTTATGCAACATCTCCAAACCGCAAGCCGAGAGTTGTTCAGGCGAACGCCGGACGAGACATTTCCGTCGTTGGCCGCACTGTCGGACCATTGTCAAAGGAAGATGGACCAGTCGAACGTCCTTTGGGTTTCGCCGCATCAACTGCGAGCGCAACCGCGCGACTCGCAAACGTTGTTCTTGGCTGAGGGCTCGGATCTATCCTTGCCGATGAACGATTGGAGCTTCGGACAGCTTTGCCGCTTGGCGAACGTCGAGAAGCGGACGATCAATCGCCTTACGGCGGATACGGCTTCGCGAGTCTTCACCGAGACTCTGCCGAGAGGAAGCAAACCGTTCCAGGTCTACACCATCGACGAGCAAGTCCGCTCGGTTCATGGTGGCAGCTACACTCGTCTCTACGACGCGGAGCTATTGGAACTGGTGCGCGACACGGCCGACGGCTTTGACGCCCCGCCGAAAGGCTTCAACGGCGCGACTGGGTTGTATGGCGGCGAGCAGGACATGTTCTGCTTCCTGATCGACCCGACGGGCTGGATCGACATCGACGGCGAAGCGTTCGCTCCGGGCTTCTTCGTATGGAACTCGGAGGTCGGACGTCGAACCGTCGGCATCCAGACGTTCTGGTTTCAGCAGATATGCCAAAACCACATCGTGTGGGACGCAGTCGAGGTGTTCGACGTCAGGCGCAAGCACACGGCGAACGTCCATCGAGGCATAGACGACATCCGTCATGCGATCCACCAGCTCGTGGCAAAGCGGGATGCCCGCCGCGATCGGTTCGCCGAGGTTGTCAAACGTGCGATGCAGGAACGGTTCGAGGACGCCGACGAGGCTTTCAAGACGGTCCTCAAGACGGGCGTCGGGCAACGTCTGGCGAAGCAGGCCGTGGAACTCGCGCGACAGCAAGGGCGACTGACGGTCTTCTCGATGATCGATGCCCTGACGCGACTCTCCGGCAAGATGGTGAACGCGGGCGATCGAAACGCGATCGACCAACAGGTCGGGACGCTGCTGACGCTCGCCGCGTAGGCGAACGTTGGGGTCTCGAGCAAGAACACTCAAGAATGAAATGAAAGGACGACATTATGGCGTCGAAGAAACCTATCCACGAGATCCGATTGGGCCGCATCAAGGCGGCTGTGTGGGAGAATGAGACCGACAGCGGCATCCGTTACGGTGTGACGCTGACGCGGCTCTACAAGACCGAGAAGGACGAGTGGAAGGACTCGACCAGTTTTGGCCGGGACGATCTACCGCTTGTCGAAAAGGTGTGCCACATGACACATCTTTGGATCTTCTCGCACAGCCAAGGCGGAGTTGGCCAGACCGTCCCCGCCGACCAGGACGCGGACGCCGACAGCTTCTAAACGCTGTCGACGATCAACCGTTCGAAAAACAATGAGGTTCCCCTTGCACCACCGGGCCTCATCTTCTTTTCTCGCAGCTTTCGCAGAAGGCGCGGGATCTTCCTCGCCTGGCGAGGCCAATGCCTCTGGAAGACTCTTTCGACATCTCTTGTCGAAAGATGCCCGACACACCTGTGGCACTATAAGTGCTGACGTGAATGGCACTGATATTTTGTTAACGCGTTTTGCCTTCTTGTTTTCGGGCGACAGTTCTGGGTTTGGTCATGAGAGGATACGGCTTCGGTCGGCGTTTGCGATGTCGTGGTTCGAGGCGATTTGAGCGATTGGCGATTTCATGAGAGGCAATAGCGTTCAACATTTCGGTGTAGATCGAAGGAAGTCGCTCGGTGGTGGTGTGTGCCAGGGTCGACCGAAAGGACTCCAGGGTTCTCATGGCGCGAGTGAAACTGATCTGCCGCGGGCGTTTGTCGGTGTTGGCGGCTGCTTGGGCGATCACTGTGCGGATCAGGTTGTACGCCAGCAGATGAGCCCAGATCTCCTTGCGAACCATCTCGGGAGTCTGGCAGCGAAGCACGTCCATGTTCATCGTCGTCTTGAGCGAACGGAGATTGATTTCTACGTCCCAGCGAAGACGATACAAATCGGAGATTTCCGATACATGATACTGCTCGCTGTTCAGCAGTGTCGTGGCAATCACAATCATGCGTGCACGATAACCGGGACGAACGAGGCGGTAGCGAAACTCGCGTATCGAAAGACGCTCGGGGATCGTGGCATACTGTTCGGGCGACATCCACTCGGGACATCTTGGCCTGACCCATTGGACAATGTGATCCCAACGTCCCAACCGCTCGCCCCGACGGAAATCGACTTTCCGTTGTGCGTGGATTCGTCCCACAAAATCGGCGCCCTGTTGCTGCAGCAAGACGATTTCCATGTACGAGCAAAGATAGCGATCGGTCAGCAAGACGTCGCCTTCGTCGAACCCCGCAATCATGTCGCGCAGCATGGCCAACTCGCTCTGGAACTTGCCCGCCCAGCGGCGGATTCCCAAGTCCAGCACGGTTCCGACGGACAAGGAAAACAACACTCCGATGCGTGCCAGCGGAAAACCCACGCCGGGAGCTTGAGCGCGACTCTGCGGATAGGCCGCTTGGTTCGCTGCTGTGTCGGGCATCGAGACCGTCGAACCGTCGAACAATTTGACGGTTCGGCCCAGCCACCGCCATGGAACGAGCGATGCCTGATCCGTGGCTCGGCCGGTGTGTCGCACAAGCCAGACCAGCAGACTTTCGGGCAGCCGACGCCTCGCCCGAGCATAGGCACCGGTATCGGTCGAGCAAGGCGACATTCCCTGTCCAAGACGCCAAGCGAGAAAGCTCTCGACCGTCACGGCCAGCGTCGGATTGGCGTGGATCACTTGACTGAGAAACAACCACACCACCGTGACCGGATTGTAAAGCGCCCCGTGATAGCAATGCAGGCACAGCTGCGTCACAGCCAGACCGATTATCTTCGCCGGCAGCACCTCCGAAAACGGCAGACTGGCATGCTGGGCAAACTGACATCGGAACCAATCGATCTTTTGCTGAAACGACCATCGAGTACAATCACTCATAGCGGCCTCCTTACTGCTTGGGCTGATTGGACAACACCCTAGTAGCAAGGCAGGCCGTTTCTTGTTAGATCAATTCCTCACAAGGACTTACGAAATATTCAGTGCCATTCAGTGCTGACGTTTGATGACGGGTCGTCATCCAGCGGCAAAACAATAAACATGTAAACGATTGGAGAACAAAACAATGAATACGGAAAACAAACCAGCCTTTGAGAAACGACTCGGCAGCGTGCGGGTCGCCATATGGGAAAACGAGAACGCAAGCGGAGTCTGGCACAATGTCAGCATCACGCGGCATTACAAAGACGGCGACGAGTGGCGTGAGGCGTCCACCTACAACGGGTTAAGCGACCTGGCATTGCTGCGTGAGGCGGTCGAACTGGCCCGGGAATGGATTCGCCAGCGCGAGCTGCGCGGCGATGGGAATGACAACGCCATGTCGGCCACGCATCTATAAGGGGGGAATTATGACAATACTGTATCAGTATTGTCACCGGGCGCTTGAAAACCGGCCAGGGATGGGCGCTTCAAAACCGGCCAATTTCGGGTTGAGGTTGTTGATTTGACATCATCGGTCGAGTTTCAGCAAGACGGTGGCCGGTTTTGGACGCCGGACCCGGTGGGCGCTTGTGGCCGGTTTTGGGGTCATTTGCCGGGAGCCTCCTCGCAGACGGCCGGGTCCGGTTGTTTCGATTTTGACGCGGGCTTCTTCACCACGCGATCGCCTGCCTGTTTCCGCAGACGGTAGCTCCGGCCGGTGATCTCGATCACCTCGGCGTGGTGCAGGAAGCGGTCGAGAATGGCCGAGGCGGCCGGCACGTCGCCCACGAGTTTGCCCCAGTCTTCCAGCGGCCGGTTCGACGTCATCATGGTGCTCTTCACTTCGTGACGTCGCATGATGATCTCGAACAGGAACTCACCGCTTCGCTTCGGAAGTTGCTTCATACCCATATCGTCGATGATCAGAAGATCCGGCTTGAGGTATCGTTTCAGGATCTTCTCTTCGCCGTCGAAGGCCTCGTCCTGCAAGAAGTCGCGAACCACGTCGAAGATAGATCGGTAGTAGACGAGCAGGCCCGACTTGATCGCCTGATAGCCGATGGCTTGAACCAGAAACGACTTGCCTACGCCCGGAGGTCCCATCCACAGAACGTCCCGGCCTTCGCGGATGAAGCGGCACGTAGCCAACTCGTAGACCTGTTGCTTCTTGATCGAAGGGTTGAAGGCGAAGTCGAACTGATCGATCGTCTTCAGTTCGCGGAAGGCGGCCGCCTTGACTCGGCGCTGAATGAGCCGTTCGCCGCGGATCGCCAGTTCGTCTTGCAGGATCAACTCTAGGAACTCGGCATGGCTCAGGCTGTGGCCGGCCGCTTCCTGGAGACGTATCTCCAGGGACTGGGCCAAGCCCGACAGCCGGAGCTTTCGGAGAGCGGATTGAAGGTTTTCGTTCATCGTCGTCCTTTCGTGAAAAGGGTGGTAAAGAATGGGATGTCGTGTTGCGCTTGCGAGCGAACCTTGGGCAACAAGCCTGAACCAAGATTTCCCAAGGGAGTTGGCTGAGCCCCTTCCGCCTTCGCTCCTCGCATCGGCCCTCGCCCCGCGTCTCTTGGGGTCGATGGGAGGAGTGAAGGTGGTAAGGGGCGGTCCCCTTTTGTCGAGCCCGAGCGGAGGCTGGGTGGCATTCGGGATCATGGTTTGTTACCGATCTGCCAACGACAGTGCGTTGGCGAAATGGGCGTCATTCGGCCGCCACTTCGATTCCCGCCTGGCGTTTAATGGCCGAGCGAACCAACTCGCCATAGACCTCCATGCTGCGGATCAGCGGGTGCTCGTCCATAAACTCCAATTGTTCCTGTTTTGCCGCGTTTTTCAGGATCAAACGGCGGAGGTTGGACAACTGGTAGGCCCCGTAGCTGTGGGCGATTTCGCAGGCCTTTTCAAGGTCCTTGACGGTATGCTTGTCCGACAAGGCAAGCAGGCCTTGCAGCGTTCGCAGTCCCTGAACTCCGCGACGCGAGATCATCTCCGTGGCCCAGGCTTCGGTGTGGTCGCCGATCGTCGCGGCCCTGGACAACAGCCGGGTGGCTCCTTGCTCGACCGTCGAGATCTTCTTCTCAGAAAGATGGCTCGAATTGGTGCTGAATCGGCCCGGCTCCTGCTTGGCATGGACGGCGATTTGATTCCACTGTTGGTTGAAGATCCGTACGAGCCGGCTTTCCCACCGCACCCACACGCGCCGTCCCACATACTCCGGCGGAACTGAGTAGTACGACTTGTCGACCTCGACATGGCCGTCGCGATGGACCGAGCGTTGCCCTTCGTGAAAGAAAGGAAACCGTTCCAGCGGCAACTCTTCGAGTGCCTCTTTCTCCACCTCGCGAAACAACTTGCCCACCTGCTTACGCGTCGTGCCGTGAATCCGCGTGTCGGCAATCGTCGTCTCCCAGTTGAGGAGATGCTCGTTCTGCTGCCTGAGGCTCTCGAACTTGTGCCCTTTGAGGGCGTTCTCCTGGACATAGTCGACACCGCGTTCCACCTTCCCCTTGTGCCGCGGCATGGCCGGCCGAGTGGGCAGGATCACCGTCCCGTAGTGACGGCTGAAGGCGTCGACCTTGGGATTGAGTTCCGGCTCGAACCAGTCGACCTTCTTGACGGCCGCTCGCAGATTGTCGATCACCAGCGTTCGCGGCACGCCGCCAAAATGCCAGAAGGCGTTCTCCAGGCAACGAATGAAGGCCTCCGTGGTCTGGCCGTAGACGACCTCGCTGTAGCCCTTGCGGCTATGGCTGAGCACGACGCGAAGAACGTGCGTCTTCCGATACCTGCCATCTCGGTAAACTCGGGCGCCAGTGCCGAAGTCGACCTGGGCTTCTTCGCCCGGCCCGGTCTCCAGACGTCGGAAGGGAAGCGATCGGCCGGCGTTCAGGGTGGCCACGAACCGGCGGACGCTGTAGTAGCTCACGTCGACCTCTTCACGCAGATCCTGGTAGATCCGCTGGGCCGATAGCCCCTGCTGGAGCTTGTCGGTGATCACCTCCCGGTAGGGTTCGCAATCGCTCCGCGACACCACCGCCTCGGCCTCGGACCCGGGGGGCGCTTGTGGCCGGTTTTGAGAGTCCGACCCGGCGGGCGCTTCGGCCGGTTTTGCGTCCAGTGCCAGATATCGGGCCACGGTCTCACGATGGATGCCCAATTGCTCGGCAATCCGTCGATTCGACCAGCCCTGTTGATGTAACGTGAGAATTGCATTGATCTTAGCCATCTTGAGTTGATTCGCCATCACCAGGCCTCCGTCAGTTCGAGTTCTGACAGAAAGCCTAGATCGACGCCTTTCAAGATGGCCGGTTTTCAAGCGCCCCTAACTGGCCGGTTTTGAGCGCCCGGTGACATCAGTATACCCGAGCAGACGCTATCCGAGATGGTGCGTTGATGGATGTGTCCAACACCGCGTTGAAAGCCGGCATACTCATGCCGCTTGCCGTGTCGGCTGCCGTATGGGAGAAGTACATCCGAGTGCCCGACTATCTCGGCGACATCGAGGAACGACTTACCGAGGAGAACCGGCTCTGGGACCTTCTGGCGATGTTCCGACTTGCTGCGTCCAAGGACCCAACGAGTGATTGGTTGGAGTTCGAAACACTTGTTAAGACCCAGCCAGGACCTTCGCGCTGCGTGGAACTGAAAGCTATCACTTCACCAAGTGGCACCGCTATTCCGGTCATCACCATCATGCTGCCCGACGAGGAGTTTAGGCAGCATCCGGACAAGACCAACGGCGCAAATGCCAAAGCTAACTAGTTTCTGTTTCTCAAATCGAGAAAGGGGTGTTTTTGCAGGTGAGAGAAGGTTGGGGTAGGCAAGAAAAAACGCATCGTTATCCTATTGAAAGCACAACCAATCAAGGAGAACAACGATGCGTGCAAAAGCCGAAGCCATTCTCGATTTTGGGTGGGGCATCGAGAAGGCGGATAACCAAACGGTACGCGATTATCGTAGCGAATACAAGATGCTCAGCGAGATTTTGGACAGTCACCCGGTGATCCTTGATCTGGTCCATGGCGATCTGGAACAACTCAGCCAGGCCACGTCGACGCGAGGCCGCAAGCCGATCTTCACCAGCGAGAACCTGTTTCGGGCGGTTTTGGTCATGCAGCGAGAAGGGCTCGACTACCGGCAGGCGTCGATTCGGATCGCCGAAAGCGAAACGCTGCAACGGTTCTGCCGCCTGCTGAAGAAACCGACCATCAACTTCACGCTGCTGAACAGGGCGTTCGGTGCGATCCAGTCTGAAACGTGGGAACGAATCAACCATGTTCTGGCCCTGAACGCTTGTGCCGAGGAGTCGGTTTCGCTCGACCATGTGCGGACCGATACGACAGTCACCGAGTGCAACATCCACTGGCCGACGGATGCGAGCCTTTTGTGGGACGTGTACCGCGTGGCCACGCGCGAGATGGCGGCCGGCCGTGACCTCAATCCTTTGAGTTGCCCCTGGCGATTCCACCCGAAGAAGGTCAAGAAGCTGTACTTGGATGTTAGCCGTTACTCGAAGAGCACGAGCAAGAAGCGGCTTCGCAAGGTGCAGCAAGACATGAAAACCATGATCGTTCGGGTCGAGAATATCCTGGAAAACGCAGAACAATTCGTCGCCTGGGCGGCGCGGTCGACATCTGTCGCACTGGCTGCGATTGGCCAAAAGCTGGCTGACCGTTTGCCCGTGATGCGTCAGGTGGCCCGAGTAGCACGCCGCCGCGTCTTCGACAAGGAGAAAGTGCCGAACGGCGACAAGGTCTTCAGCATCTTTGAGGCCCATACGGAGTTGATCAAGCGTGGCCGGCGAGGCAAGCCGGTCGAGTTCGGTCACAAGGTCCTGCTCACCCAGTCGAAAGAGAAGTTCATCACCGACTACGTCGTGCTGGAGAAGAATTGTACGGACGACAGGCTCCTGCCGTTAGTACTGGAACGCCACGAAGAGCGTTTTGGTCGACGGCCCGAATCGGTGGCCGCCGACAAAGGCTTCTGCCCGGACGAAGAGACCTACGAGGAGTTGGAGGAACAGGTCGAGTACCTGGGCGTACCGCGACGGACACAAGACTTTGGCCAATCGATGATGAGCGTGTGGCAGCAATGGCGAGCGGGAATTGAGGGGAGCATTTCGTGCTTAAAACGAGCATTTCGTTTGGCTCGTTGCTGTTTTCGCGGTTTTAAGAACTTCGTCTCGGCCGTCGGCAGCGCCGTGTTCTGCCACAACTTGACCATTCTGGCGAAAACTCCGGGAGGCTGACGACGTCGTGGTTACAACACCCTGATTTCAGCCGTGAATGCAAGGCAAGATATGCGCCCTCAGCCTCGGCAAGCACTACTTCATGCAAGAGACCGAATACCTCAACCCAACCGACCCGCCAGCCGTACACCATCCCGGCCGCCGACGGGCATCATCAACAGAAACTAACTAAAAGGGGGCATATGGAAAATCAAATTATCTATGCGTACACAAGAAAGCAAGCCATCGCCGACGGCGTGTTGGTCGACGTCTCGGAGTTGGCCAAGGAGGCCGGCGTCACGATACCCGTAGCGCTGACCGCCGCGGTCTGGGCCGAGTATGTCGAGATCCCCGCATGCGTTCGCGGCTGTCAAGACGAGACGGGCCGACTTTGGGACATCCTTGTCATGTTTCACTTTGCCGCGCGCCAGCATCGGGAGAAAAGCCGAATCCTCTTCCAGCTCAAAGTACGGAACAGTCCGAAGCGTCTCCAAAACGTGACGCTGAAGGCCATCTGCGGACCGGGCGACCAGGGGGAGCCGGTCCTTACAATCATGCTGCCCCATGAAGACTAAAACAGCTTCCCGCCCAAGGACACCGCTCCTTGGGCGGGCTTTTGTCGGGGCGCATCAACCTTGAGGAGAATATTATCATGACTATCCACGACGCGCAAGCCTTTCTTGAGCATTTCGCGGCCAGCGGCGGGCTGTACTTCTTTCTCGTCGCCGTGCTGTGCGGGGTGCTCCACCGTTGGCTTAGCTGACCTTCTGAGGCGGCCGCGATCCTCCCTTGGACCTCCGGCCAAGGGTCCTTGCTGAGGATCACCGGCCGCCTTCTTCTTCGTCTTCCGAACCTGTTCCCGACACCTTCGCCGCAACACTTCCGCAACCTCCCTGAAGTGGATTGCACCCACAACCGCCCCCTTTCCGACAACCCGCGCGCCTTATGCGCAGAAGTCCTGAGCCGAACCTTCGCCGAGGCCCCGCCCCGCCTTCCGCAGGCTTCGCCCTGCGTCATCCCGCACGCCGCCAGCCGCAACGCAGCAACGCTGTCAAAAAAACAGAATTTCCCTCTTGCATTCCAGACACACCTGTGCATCCTGCGGTGCTCGCGCCGGACGCCCGTCGCGGACGCATCCCGGCTGGTCGTAAGAGGTTGACGCCGTCCACACACTGTCTACAGTCACGGCTTTCGCGTATCTAACCTCCTGGAATTCCAGTGTTTACCGTGTCTGCAGGCGGGCACGGACGACAACACGCGCAGCACGATGCGACACGCCGGTTCAAACCGGTCATAACGGTGTTTGTTGGACGTGGGCGACGCCGGAGCGTGTCCTGCCGAACGCTGTCTTCGGCTGGCAGGAGGCGATCTCCTGGAACGCTGGGCGTTCGTTGCGTACCCCACAACCGAGACTTTTAGGAGGACAGTCCATGAGCAGAGAATCAGACTTTTTCATTGAACAGATGATCGGGGGGATCACGATCGCGCTTGCGATTTTGATACGAATCGTCCGACGCAAGACGGCCCTCGACCACCGCCGTCGACGTTGGTTCGACCACGATCGTTAGCTTCACCGATGGCGACGGGCAGAGGCGAATCCCTCCCAGACGGCCCAACGGATCCGCCGTCGGACGGGAGGACGTCCGCGTGACTGGGGGGATTCGGCGCGAAGATAGAGACTACTCCGGGAATGGATCGAATGGCTTGACGATACGTCGCCGGTAGCGAATGCAGGTCGGCGGAACGCTGGCGAGCCCTGCCGCTTTGCGTTTCTTGTTGACCAGCCGCAGCAGATTCAGTAGTTGCTGACGGACCGGGGCGTACGGCTCGAACGGCAGATTGTAGAGCATGGCGGCCAGTTGATCCGGCGTGCGGCGGAGTGCAAGGTCAAGGAACCACGCCTTCAGTTCGGCGTACCGCTCACGGTCGATCCGAACGCGAACGTGATATTTGTCGTCTCGCACACCGCGACTACTACGATCTTGCTTTCGGCGGTATTGGCCACGTTTGTAGCTGACAGCGTAGCCGCCATGGCGAAACGCCTGCCGGCGGAGATCGCGGATGTTCGCCTCGCACTGAAAGAACGGGTGACGACCGTGCGTCGCCAGGAGAATGAAGACTCGATCGTGGCGGAGATAATGCAGGTTCGCCAGACCCGCCCGCTTGCGTCGTGCTCGCGAGGAACGACTCCTCGCAACGCCATATTTTGCCAGGAGCTTCGCGTCGATCGCCAGCGGGTCCTTCCCCTCCGGCACTCGCCCGGCCACATAGAACCAATACCCGTGGGGGGCATAGCAGCACGCCAGTTGCTGGATCAGTCCGATCAACGATGTGGTCCGATAACGATACTCCTTCGACATGTCTTCCTTTTCTTTGGCGGCGCATACGCTGCGTAGTTTTTCCAAGCGACCCCAAAAGTGGGGGCGTTCTTGCATCGCGTGATGCAATGGCCGCCCCGGGGCCCTTAGCTACCAGGAACATGAAACCGCGACAGACCGGTCGCAATCCCATGGTCCCAATCGCAACAACCATCTCATGGAAACGCTCGATGGTGCGGCATTCGGCGCGGTCGCGGAAGGGCGTACGAGGCTTTCGCCCGCACTGTATTCCCTATACGACCGCGCCGAATTTATAGGCGTTCCGCACCGCCAAAACCGCGTCTCACCCCGTCAACTCGCTGAATGCAAGTCGGCGCAAGGCAAGTGCATGACGCAGAAGAATAGCCCCATTCCTCCCGGAAAGGGCACTCTCCCCGACGTCAGCTTCCATCACTCACGTCTTCGCCCAGAAGGCAAAGACGCACGATCTTCCGCCCGACCCGACATGGAACGTTCCATGCCTTATGGCCGGTCAGCCCTTTCGTCGTTCGTCCTCGTCGGGGCACCACCCCCGACGCGAAACGGCTTGCGACTGCCTTGCCGCAAGTCCGCTCAGCAGCGCCGAGGCGCTGCCGACTCCTACTCAGGCCACACTCCCAGAGTCCAGCGTTTGAAGTACGTGGGCGATCTTCCCACGCGCCGGGCACCACCCCGGAGACTGGACTCCTTCCTGCATTAGTCCTACTCTTCGTCGTTTGGTTCACGTGGCTAGCGAGCGCAAGCTCGCGGGCCACCGGCCGTATGTCCGGGCTTCCGCCACGGCATAGTTTCACGACGGCAAGGGCCGCCAGCCACTCGGAACGAACGCTCCGCTGCTGACACCCACTCCCGCTGGTCGCTTCTTTTCAAGAGAAGCACTTGCCCAACAGGAGGCCGCATTCGCATTTCTCGGGACAGAATACAGAAGCTTCCCGTTACCCCTCGGCCGGGGCTGTTCACCGGCGCGCCGACGCCATCGGCACGCCCATCTCGGCATCGTCTCCCAAACAACTGACCGCTAAGGGCTTTCGCCCCTTTCATGGTTGAGCTCTTCACGCCTTCGGCCTTTCTCCGAAGTACCCGAGCCTGATCATCGGCCCGGCTTCCGTTGTCGCCAACGGAAGGCTCCCCACAGCGGCGCACGTTAAACGAGCGGGATGGCAGGACCGTTCGGTCTTGCCTTTCCCTACGCCCGAATCCCGTGGGAGGATTTGTCGTTCCAAGAACGACTCACCTGCTTCGAGCAGGACGGCTTCACGGTTGACATGCAACGCGCGAAGTCTGTCTGCATCGCCCGCCTTCCCCATCAACGGGCATGAATCGACATCGATCGGATCGAACGCTGGGATTGTCGACGAGTGGGCCGCGAATGCGACCCACGCCTCGTTTTACTCCAGCGAGCCTCCGTCGAGCACAGCAAGCACGTCGCCGCGCACTGCGCTCTACCGACACGGTACCTGACGGGTGGCTTGGAGTAACGAACGCCGAAGCGATTCGCTCTCCGCCGTCCCCTTAGCAGGGGTGGTGAGTCCCTGTTTACCGGGTGTACCGTTCGAGCGGAAGACCGTCACTAACGCGGATGCGTTCGGCCGCGAAAACGCGGCCTAAGACGGCGATCTTGTCGAACGATCAAACGACGTTCTACAGGCCCGAGCGTAGCACGAATGCGGATCCTTAGTCACATTTATTTCAGGAGACAACTGATTTCAGCAGCTTACGTACGTGCGCTGTCAGGATCGCGCGACGATAGTGGTCGATCCGATCCGCACGCCCTTCGCCTTCGGCGCGGCGGAGACCGGCCAGCTGGAGCGGCGTCGCCCTCGCGTGGGCCGCCATTTCGAGCTCGTCGCGTTCGTTTTCTGTGAGCTTATCCAGGTAGCTGGCAATACGTTTTTCTTCCTCAGAATCGATCCTCGGCCGCAGAACGGCCGTTTGACGCGGACCGGCCGTCGGACGCGGCGGTTTGGACGGCTGTGACGGCGGTGTTGCGTAGTCGTCGAGGATCGACTGCACGAGATAACCGGATGGGTTGCGGGAAGCGCGGCGGTCGTTTCGACGGCGCAGCTGGTCGAAGATGGCGACCTTTTCGTCGATCCGCTCGGACGGACAGCTTTTCACAAGCCTCGCAGCCATCGGCGCGGACACGCCGCGCTGGACGAGCGATTGCTCTTGGTCGCTGCGGGGCGCTCGTCTCGCCAGGGGTTGTTTTGGGACTCGCGTGCGTTGGAGCGTGATACGCCAGGCGCCCCGTCGCAGTCGCTGGAACGTCTTGTCGCGGTCCGCCGCGGTGAGGAATCCGGCCGCGACCAGCTCGTCGATCGCCGGTTGAAGCCGTCGCCGGATCTGGCTGCAATCGTAGGCCCGGCTCAGACCGACGTGCTCGAAGGCGAATGTTTTGAGGTCGAACGTGACTGTTGAGGCGAAGTAGAACCGCTTGTCGAGAAAGCGGTACAGCCGCTTGGAGGTCGGCAGCGTGAGGCTTCGGTACAGGTCCATGTCGAGTTGTTTGAGGCTTCCGGCCGCAAAACTCTCGAAAACTTCCTGGTTCCATGTGAAATAGGAAGCGGCGGCCACCGCCTCGCAATCCGCTTTCCGCCGATAGAGGAGCAGGTTGTCGAGCAGATGAAAATGCTTGTCGGCCCAGACTTGGTTGCGAGGGTCCCACCAGGCCCGTTCGTAGTAGAGGGTCACGCCAAGCCATCGTTTGAGTGACGTTTCGAGCCGTTGATAGCTCTTCCCTTCGTCGCGCCAGCCCAACAGGCGGATCAGCGAGCGGCGTGTGAATCGCACGCGACGGTCCGCAAAATCCTCTTGCCGCGACAGTTGCAGCAGGCCGAGGATCACTTCGTCGTCCAGGGCCGTCGGCAGCCCGAACCGGTCGGAGGCGGTGATGATAAGCCGTCGCGCGACCAGCCTGCGCTGTCCCTTGTCCCAGATCGAGTCCTCGAAGGTGAGGGTCTTGGCATCGCCTCGCACGCGGTCGGAGAGTAGCGCCAAGGGGAACTCCACAAGGTTCAGGGCATCGCGTCCCGCGCCGGATAGCCCGTCCGGAGGAGTCGAAGTTGTGGGTGCATGTTCTACATGGTTCATTCCTTTCTTTTCCAAAAAGCAGCCGGCATGTTGTTTCTTTAGTTTTATAACATGATCTTTGTTCCGGCCGACAGCCTGTATTTTACGATGTCGCACCGGTTCAAACCGGTTCGGTTTCCCGGTAGTTGGCCCCCCGAATCCTGTCCGGTTTCCCGGTAGATCCCTGTCCGGTTTCCCGGTGGTTTCCTGCTCGGTTTCCCGGTGATCAGAATCGCTTCTTCGATCTATAGCACAAGGCGGGCGTTGGCGCAACGCCCGTTTCGACCATGATGCGGAAAGGCGGTTGACAACGTCGCCGATTCGCGCTATGGATCACAACATGAACACAATTATTGCTATTGCTAATCAAAAGGGAGGGACCGCGAAGACCACGTCGACCGCCGCCTTGGGCGTCGTTCTTTCGCGACGGGGCGTTCCGGTCCATCTGGTGGACTTGGATCCCCAGGCGAATCTGTCGCAGGCGTTCGGCGCGACCGATTCCAGCGATCGGCTCTATCATGCTATCTCGCAGCATGCCGAGTTGCCGATCGTCCGGCTGGCCGACGACTTGACCGTCTCGCCCGCCTCACTCGAACTGGCCAAACTGGAGACCGAACTCCTCGTCGAATTGGGCCGCGAATGGTTCCTCAAGACGGCGCTGGCAAAGACCGTGCCGCGGCTGCCCGACGACGTGGTCGTGCTGATCGACTGCCCGCCATCGCTCGGCGTTCTGTCGGTGAACGCCCTGGTCGCGGCCGATCGGCTCCTGGTCGTCGTGCAGCCGGGCGGGTTCGAACTGCAGGCCCTCCTACATCTTGATTGGACCGTCCGGGAGATCCAGCGGCGTGTCAACGCCGACCTCCGTATGCTCGGGACGCTGTTGACGAATTGCCAGCCCAGACGCTCCATCACCAAAACAATCGAAGCCGAGATTCGACGCTATCACGAGGTGCTCGGCGTCGTGCGGACCGACGCGCAGCTGCTCTACGCAACGACGGAGCAGCGGCTGTTGACCTTAACCCGGTCGCGTGCGATGGACGACTACGCCCACGCAGCCGATCACATTTTGGAGGCAGCCCGATGAAAAAACCACCTATGCATGGAATCCACGGTGTGCTGGACGGACTGATCTCATCGCCCAACGACACACGAGCTCACGAAACATCGCCCCGGCAGGATGCGGTGACTCCGACCGCTACCCCCGCCAAACAGGGGCGCCCCTTCGCCTCGGCAAAACGAACACCACAGGTCAAAAAGGAAAAGCTGACCGTCCGCGTGCCGCCCGATCTGGCCGAAAGCTATCGGCAATGGTCGTGGAACGCCCGCTCGTCCCTGAGCGACCTGATCGAAACGGCCATGCGTCGCTACCTGGGGGTTAAACAGAAGAAACGTTGATCGATCGAGGTATTTTGGCAACATCGGGGCAGAATCTTCCATAACAGACTCAAACACTGTTATGGAGGATTTGTTATGACCAATGAGAAGATTATTTGCCGCATGAAGAGCGGGGCCGTCCACGGGACTATTTGGGGGGTCCTGTCCGACGATCGCCGCGACGTGTCGTTTCGCGTCACTTGGATCCGCTCTCCGGAGTACCCCCTCGACGCCTGGTGGAATCCGTTTCAGTTCGGGGCGGAGGACCTGCCCGATATGTGGAAGCTCGCACACGAAGCGCTCACGACGATTCACCAATTCGAGCCGAAGCAGATTCAAGCCCTTCTGGAAGGGCGCGAGATCGAGCACTGAAACGAAACTCGCTCCCGCAAGACGCTCATGGGAGCACTCTCTTGGCTCAGCTTCGATTCACCAGCCAAAGCAGAGGGTCCCCCTCGACGGCCTGCACCATCATCGCCTCCCGAGGCCTTCGGCCGCGCCGGGCGCGAGGCGATGATGGCTTCGGCCGAAGCAGGGAATTCAGCGATCTGCAGGAACAAGTCATTTGCCGTGGAGCCAACGTGCGCCAGGTGCGTTCGGCGTGGGAGTCGGCGCAGGGGCATTCGACGTGGGAGTCGCATGGAGCGTCGGCGCAGGGGTACTCGGCGTGTCTGCCGCCGGCGGGAGCACGATGCCGAACCGGGCGTCATCGGTTTCGGTCCACTCCGGCAGTATTTGCTCCTCCGGTGGACGGGGCACGAAGTCCTCTGTCACGGGACACGGCCGCGTCAAATCCCGCAGAACGTGCGACTTCGTCAGCACGGCCGACCATGCACCGATGGCCGGACTGATATAGCACCCCCCAAGTCCCTGACGATCGCTCATCTGGAACATGGAAAGCCATTCGGACGGAAGTATCGAGCGATACGTTTTTCGCTGCTTCGAGGTCGTCGTGCTCTTGCCCGAACCGCCGCTCGTTCGACTGATCTGCTCTTCATCCATCTCGAAGTCGCCAAACAAGTCGGCCGCCCATTGCGACGTTGCCGGTTCCGCGAGCCGCATGACGCCGATGTTCCCGCATTGTCCGACAAGCTCATTCGCCTCGTGATCGCCGTAGACGTTCCGCACTCCTTCGATACCCTGGAACCCGAGCACAACCGTCGCCCCCTTGGATCGTCCCTTGATAAGCAGCGTCTTGAGCTTCGCCAGCCGCCCGGCGTCGGCCACCTCGTCGAGAAAGAACCAGGTGCGACGTTTCTGCGAATCAGACTGGGCGAGCACCTCCTCGACGATGCGGTTGAACAGGACCGCGTTGACCGTGTCGATCGGTTCGCGGCACGATTCGTCGTTTCCGAGAACCAGGATCGACTCGCCCCGCGCCCATTCATGGATGCTGAAACGCCGCGACGCCCCGTGCCAGGCGGCGGCGATCGGCTCGTAACGCCCTAGCCTGGCGCGGATGCTCGCCATGACGTTGTGCGCGGTCCGTTGCTCCTCGAAGTAGGAGAGGAGGCCTGATGCCGAATTCTGAACGTGCTGCTCCAGAAACGCGCGGAGACGGCGACGATCGCACATGATCGCCAGGACGTCGCGCAGTGTCCAGCGATTCGGCGCAGACCGATGCAGCCCAATAAACACATTGCTCATGATGTCGTGTACCGCCTGATCGAAAAAATGGCCGTCGTCTTGGCGTTGGGTGGCCGGTGCCAACAACGGGGGAATCGTGCGCGCCACGGCGACCGTCGTACAGTCGCTCGCCAGGTCCCACGCGACGCTCCGGAGATCGAACGGGTTGAGGATCTCATAGGGACACGCCAGCCGCATGCCGGCGACTTGGGAGACGATGTCGCGTTTCGCGTCGTAAATCAGCGCGCGGCGGTCGCTGCCAGGCTTGATCGACTCAAGCGCCCGCCGCAGGAGCGGCTGCATCGAGACGGTTTTGCCGCCGCCGGTCGCCGCGACGAACATCATGTGCCCATGGGCGATTGACTCGGGCAACTCGACACCGCCGAACGGATAGGTCGGCTCCCCATGCCGCTTCTCCCGTCGTGCCGCCTTGCGCGCCTCGCGGAGGGAAAGAACGCGCCGCCCGCGAAAGAAGGGCTCCTTCTTACGATTGAGCCATGACAGATACGACCCCCAGATGGTCGCCTCGCCGAGCATCGCGGCAAGCAAACCCGCATCGAGCTGTCGGATGCCCCCATCTTCGAGTTGCAAGGTGATCCATCGTGATGGCTCTTGTGCGGGACACATGATCACGGCGAAGACGAGACTCACGAAGAAGGACAGGGTCAGAATCAGGCCAATTTGGTAGAGTCGCTTCGCTGTCACCTCGATGTCGTCCGGCGCGCGACGGTCCTGGCGATCGAGCATCGCGCCGTACGCGAGCATCACGAGGGCGAAGCGGCCCAAGAGGAGCGCCGCGAACAGCTCGCCGGTCGCCTCGGCCGAGTACGTTCCGCCGGCGAACATCGCCGTTGAAAGCAGGGCGGACAAGAGGGCCATGCCTGCGAGCCCTCCCCAAATCATGGATTGGCGTTGCATGCGGGCGTTCCTTGGATCGGAGGAGGCAGGTCCCGGGGATGTGTTTCGATGGGTAGGCTGCTAGAGACTCATTTCTCGGTCCGGTTCGTGCAACGGGGCGTTGGGCTCTGGCAAGTTCACCGCAGCCTCGCGGTCGTTCCGCCGCTGGATTTCCTGGGCCATGATCTTCTGGCGCGACGTGCTCATCTGCCGGACGAGGTCCGCGAGATTCTCGCCCGCCTCGATCTTGTCGGTGAAAAGACGCGTTTCCGCCGCTGCCCGCGAGACCTGCACGTAGGACATTTCGCGGTCCTGCATCGGCCCGCCAAGGAGGACGTAGCTCTGATCGACGGTGATCCCCTGTGCCTTGTGCGTCGTCACGGCGTAGCCCAACTCGACATTTGGAAAGACGTGCAGCGGCAGTGCGACCAGTCCACCTGCATCCAGGTGGACGACGAGGTTCTTCGTCACCGGCTCGACCAGCAGCACCGTCCCGAGGTCCCCGTTCCGAACGCGGTGGCGGAGCGAGTTCTCCGTGACGAGGATGCGGTCGCCGGCGTAAATGGTCTGGCCGTTGCATTTGACCGACAAGACCCCGAGCTTTCCCGACTCCCTGCGCTGTGACTGGGCGGCTCGGTTCAGGGTGTCCACCTCCGCCAACGTGCTGGCGAGCATCAGATGCGACTTGGGCCGTGCAGCCCCGCCTTGCTCCCGCCACGAGGTGACCATCGCGCCAATGGCTTCCTTGCGAGTCTCACGCACGTCGAGCAGCCCGCGGCTCTCGAACGCCTTCAGCACAAGGTCGGCGTCCCCCTCGGCCATGTCCCGGACCGCCTGCATCGCCCAACCCTGTTGGCGCACGATCGTCTTCAATTGGGCCGGCGCGACGATCTGCGTAACGATCGCCTGGTAGGGATTCCCGGCCTCAATCGGCTGTAGCTGCCGGGGATCACCGACCAGTACGATCCGGCCGTTCGCTTTTTTGACCCGCCGCATCAATTCGGCCATCTTTCGCGTGTCGACCATGCCCGCCTCGTCCACGACGACAACGGAACGCTTGGTCAGTCGTGGCCCGTGGGGGGCCTTGGAACGTCCGCCGTGCGAGTTTTCACGCCACAGGGCTTTGCGCTCGGCCAAGAGGAAGCTGTCGATCGTCCGGCTCGGCATGCCGGTCGCCGCCTCGATACCCCGGGCGGCCTTGCCGGAGAGGCTCAAACCGATCGGCTCATAGCCTTGGCTCTTCCAGACGCGACATGCCGCGTCGAGCATCCGCGTCTTGCCGACACCCGCCATGCCGACGACCGCGTGGAGCCGCCCGTCGGTTTGAGTCACCTGCCGCAAGGCCGCGTCCTGCTCGGCATTGAGCCGCTTGCCGCTGAAGATCTTCGCCCGCCCAATCTGAAAATCGCTCGCATGCTTCGACGGCTTCTGCGTCAGTTGGTGGGCAGTCTCCAGCAATTGACGTTCCATCCGCAGAAAGCCGGGCGTCGTGTACCTCGCTTCGCCGCGATGCAGGCCGAGCGGCACGATCCGGCGAGGATCATCGAGCATGTGGTCGACGTCGCGCAAAATACTTGACGCCGGTACACCTCGAACTTGAACCGCTTCGGCGACTTCGCGCACCAACTGCGTCCGCGTAAAATGCCCCTCCGCCAACGTCAACTCGCGGACCGCGCGCCGCACCTCGCCGGTACAGAAAGGCTCCGGGCCGCTTCGCCGCGGGCCACGACAGAGCCGTTTCGCATCGTCCGGCGTGAAGCCCAGCGACTCGGCAACGCTTCGGAACTCGTCGGCCAGACGCACCGGATCAACCGCCTGCTTTTTCTGACGCGTGGCCAAGTTCGCGTGGGCGGCCGCCTTCGCGCTGGAGTTGCCCGTGCGAGCGAGTTCTTCGCAAATCGCTTGACGGCGCGATGAAAACCGCTCGACGAGCGAACGAGGCATATTGCGAATGCGATACCACGACTCATCCCGGGCGAGGGCGATCCCCAAACACCGCTGCAGTTGGTAGGCCGTCTCGGCCCGATACAACGCTCCGGCGGCCATCTTCATCCGCAGGACGTGCCGCCCGTCGAGCGCCCCTGTCTTGCCGTCCTCCCAAACACCCGTGTTCAGTAGGAGCGCATGGGTGTGCAGCGCCGGTTCGTTCGCCCGCGAGAGGAAATGCTCGTATGTCACATAGATCGCGTCGGCCCGATCAACTTTCACGCCGCCCTTCCCGGTGCGAATAAAGAGGCCGTCGCGTTCGATGAAGCCGAGGGCCGCACGAACGCCCCGTTGATGGGCGTCGAGAATCGCATCTTGCTCGTTCTTTGGGGTCAAGCTGTAGAGCAGACTGACGTCCTTAACGGCGCTGAACGTCAGATCGTACGCCGCAAGCCGATCGGGTTTACCGGCGTTCTGCACCAGATTCCGTCCTTCGATCGGGGACGAGCCTTCAAAAAGCTGCCGCAGTTGCTCGACCGTTGCCGCGCCGACGAGCCCCAGAGCTTGCGCCCCAGCGCCTCCCCAATGGCCATCGGCTACGCCATTTCGGGCATAGTACCGGCTCGGGTCCCGCCGATGGTAATCGTGCTGCCCTGGCCGCAGCAGTCCGATCGATAACATGGTGCGCCTCGCATAAGTGCTGCCGAACGAGCGTGCTTCACCCTCGTTTCTAGCGGGGATCGGGAGAGGCAAGATGTTCGCTGACCCACCGCTCGACGGCGTCTCGTTCGTGATCCGCCACGTTGCCCGCATCGAATAGGAGGAGCGGGATCGTCGTCGCGAACTGCCGGCGATGCTCCAGGAGCGAATCGCCGACGGCCCGGATCGCCGGGAGCAGCTCCGCCAGCGGATCGCCGCCAGCACAATCGAGCCGCTTTGCGACCAGTTCCTTCACAAACAGACCCGGCGAAACGCCCGCCTTTTGGGCCTCCAGTTCCAGCCGCTCGAATTCCTCTGGCGGGAGCCGAAAGGACACGTTGCGACTATTTGCGGTTTTCTTCGTCATCACGATGCTCTTTGCTGTTCGGAAAGAGACCGTGTCCACGACATCGGTACACGGGACCAGTGCCGTGGACTTGGCGTGTGCGTTCAGCCATCGCAGTCGTGATCGTCTGACGGCTCGGGCGGATTCAAACGCGGCTCTTTCTTGGGGGCGGAATCAGTGTCGTCGACCGGATCCGATTCCATCGTGTCGACTGCCGGCAACCGCGGATGAGGAACCTGGACGGTCGCTCCGAGCGTGGGGAACACGTTCCGCTCAACCGCATGCACGGTGACCAGATCGCCGCCCACCGTGAGAACGGCGTACGCCTCAAACGTCTCGCCCGCGCCGATTTGGACTTGATCCCCAGGTAGCAGGGTTTGCCCTGCCGGCATGGCAAAGATCGCACAATTGCCGAGCACCGAAAGGACAACGAGCGGTTCAATCGTGTCGACCGCTGCGTCGACAGGCATCTCGGTTGGCCGCCTGACGCAAGAAAGTTCCGGACTTGGTGCGGCGTCCTCAGTGTCCAGTTCCAACTGCATCGCCCGGGTGCTTCGGACGATCTCGACGTCCAGAGCCTTGAAGTAGATACCGAACTGCTGGATCTGCGTCAGTAGCTCACCGAGCATGTCCTTTTCGTCGTTGCCGGGCAACGCGACAATGCTGGCCTCGAAGTCCGCCAGGAACCCGACCACTTCACGGATGTAATCCATGGTCAGCGCGATCTGTTGTTTTCGTAGCGGCAGGCGGCTTCGTTTTTTGCGAACTAGCACGCTGCTCTGACGCCACCATTCAGCCACGTCGTTATAGGCCCGGCGGGTGTCCTCGAACCGCTTCATTTCGGCCTCGCGTTTAAGGCGATACGCGGCGGCAAGATACGTGTCCGGAGCGTCCTCCATCGCCTCTATGCACTGGTCTATCAGCGCGTTGTGCTCTTCGTATAGGGCGAAGATCGCTTGGCCATGAAGCCGTAGCGTGCGTGCCGCTTCGCAAAATTCCTCTTGCGCTGCGGGGCCGTCGAGGAAGCCGCTATCCAGATACGTATTCACGCGGCCGGAGGCTTCCTCCAACTTCGTGAAGACCTGTTGAAGTTGCCGTTCGTACTCGATACATTGTCTTCGGCACTCAACGGCCTCTTGCAGCACCGGATCGGCGGCGGGCGTGTCCTCGGCCGTCCCGGCTGCGGGCGACATACTCGCCGGGGGTGTTTCTTTCGGCGGTTGGCAGCCACATATCAAAAGAAAAGGCAATAACAAAAAGGCTGTCTGGCGGATCGGTCGCCGTGGGTGGACGGTGTTTTCACATGACATGCGAAATTTCCTTGAAATAGGTGGGCTCGTTTTCTTATTCAAGACGCTGGTCTGCACGCATATCCGCCGATTCGAGCAGCCCCTGCAACAACTTGGGCGTCATTTCACCGCCGTAGTATCTCCGAGGCTCTTGCTCCACCATCGATGGCCGATTGGGGCGGTACGGAGGAAGCGTCGGCGTCTCGGAAGCAGGCGTATCCACCGCCGCCGTCTCGACGGTCGCTTCGTTCGGCCGCGCCGCCCGATTCTGGCCGTGCGATAGAACGTACAAAACGGGCATTCCGAACAGCGCCGCCGCCAGCGACGCCCCGCCCACAAACCGGTACACGTTCATTTTCGCGTCTCCGTCGGGCCGTTGGAGCATTCGCCGAACGCCTTCCCACAAGGGCCGAAGACGTTCTCGCCACCGAACTGCGTCACCGAGGATCCCGTGCCAGAGTGGTACGCCTTGCGGTGACCGCGGAAGTTGCCACGCGTGAACTTGCCTGAGCGAACGAAGCCACTGGTCCGGCGTCGTCCGCGCGGACGGGTCGGCGTGGCCTGCATCAAACGTCCCCCGAAAACACTCCTGCAGCCCCGCCGGGAATGCCGCGAAGCAGCTATTGGCGGGCGGAAGGCAGTTCTTCGCCCGAGCCTTCGCATGGGGCCACCAGCCCTTCTTCATCCGTTGCGGCAAGGTCGGCTTATCGCCCCGTCCGCGCCAGTTGCATTCAAAGGGGTGCGCGCCATCCGGACTCAACAGTCGATATAGAAGGACCGCGAGCGAGAACGCGTCGTGCGCCGCGGTCCGATCCACCGAGTCGAGCGCAACCCCCATGAGTTCGGGCGCTGTGTATTCGCCCCGTCCGACACGGCATCGAAAATAGCCGCCGCTGGTAACGTCGGGGATTTGCATGCTACAGCAATCCACGGCGAATACGTGGCGGCGTCTCGCATCAACGAGGAAATTCTCCTCGTTCACGTCCCCAACGACGATGTTTCGCCTATGGAGCGACTCGAATAGAGCGGCGATCTGAATCGCCAGCCGGAGCCGCTGCCGCCGCGTCGCGCGTTTCGTGGTCTCCACCGGTTGGTACACCGTGATCAGCGGCTGCCCCACAATTCGCCGCATCCATACGCCAACCGGCCTCCCGGCGTCGTCCAACACGATACCCAGCGGCCAGGCCAGTTGCCGTGAGAGTGAGCTGGGCATGTGCCCTACCATCGCCTCGGTCTTCCGCCAGTCGACCTCGTCCGGATTGTGGTAAATTTTCACGCATCGCTTCGGATCTCCGGTGACCCCGTGGACGTCGGATTCGCCGCCGCCTCCAAGCCGCTTTCCCAAGGCGAGTGCCTCGCCGTCAGCCGTTCGATAAACCCCACACATGGTAGTTTCTCCATGAAAAATGATGTCGCAAGACCGTTAACTTCATTCACATGACCAGCCAATCATCGGCGTCGGGCAAGCGGACCGTATCACCCGGCATCGACACACTGATCGCGAGGACCGAACTGCCGCACCACTGGAGCAGCTCGCGGTGCTTGCCGTCCCGCAATCGGAGAGGAGGTCGCACTGACAGGTATTCCAGTATCTCGAAGTCGGCCGTCGACGTCCCGACGAATAGGCAGGCGGCTTTCCCCGACTCCTCCATTCGGCGGACGTACGCCCGTGCTTCGGCGAGCAGTTCTTTGGAACTTGTGGCTCGGCCGTCAGTGACTGCGACGAACAGCCCTTTGTGAACGTCGATCGCGTTTGCCTCGAACGCTGCGCGGCGTTGCTCGATCGCCTGCAGTGAGGCCAGCACAGCTTCCGCCATGGGGGTCGTACCGTCCGCCGCCAGCGGCGGCGGTTCCACCCCGGCGGCATCATGGAACGGTGTGGTGACGACCTTGCCGCCAAAGGTCGCAAGTGAAACCTCGGTACGCACGGCCGCCACCGGGTTCTCGCGCAGAAGGCGGAGCATGTCGTCAATGCCCGCCCGTGCTTCCGCGAGCGAGTCGCCATCCATCGAGCGGCTCGTGTCGATGGCGATCGCCGCCAACGCCCGGATCTCGCGATTCCGGCGCTCGCGGTCGGTGAGCCCCGCGATCGTCCCATCCTCGCCGGGGAGCAACATGTGTCGGAAGCCCTGGAAACTGCTCATTTGTAAGACTCCATATTCGGGAAAGACTAACGTTTACACCGCTATTCGTCCGTGTTGTTGGCCGCAGGCAGGAGCGGCTCATCGTCGGCCCGCTTTGGTGCATTCGCCTGGCGGATCCACGCGGACGCCTGCCTGATTGCCTCGATCAAGTCGCTTTCGTTTTCGGCGAAGAAACCGGCGCCGTTCTGTTCTTTAGCGCTGTTTTGGCTTCGCCAGCAGCGCGAAAGCGTGAAATCGAGGTACGAGAAACCGCTGTTGGTCTGGCGTCGAAAGACCGTTGCCACGACCTGACCATGGCGGACTTCGTGCTCTGGCGCGGGTTTGGAACGGTTGCTGGAATTAGGGGCAGCTTTGGACATGGGGGCTCCTTTTGCGACATGGAGATCGAGAAACCTGGAATCGACAATACCGTTCATATAGGAAGTTACGTCTCAGGAGGTTCGCACCTAACGCTATTCGAATCGAGAAACGCCTGGATATCGCAACCGCGGTACCGAACGAGGCGGCCAACTTTTATGTAGACTGGGCCGATCCGCTGGACTCGCCAGACGGCCAGCGTCTGTTGCCTGACCTGCAGCCTCGTAGACACTTCCTCGGGCGTGAGTAGCCTGTCGTCGTGCATAAGGATACTCCTTCGTGAATCGAGATTGATGACGTTGCCAGACGGTGCACCGAACCGTATGGGAGGGTGCTACAAGCGGTGGGCGTGCATGTCGCTGATGACGATCGGCAGCCTTGGTCCGTTCGGTTTGCCGTCGTCTCTCAATGGTCAACGCAATTTGGAATGAAAACTATCGGTTCAATCTCCAAAAACCTTCGTCTTACTTGCGACGCAAAGGAGTTGAGGAAATGGCTTCCTCTGAAGAAGGGAGAGGGAGTGAATAACCCGTGCCATGTTTTGGGACAAAGACAGGGAAACGCATTTCCGGCCACGGAAGCTCCGACAGACGCGGAAACCGATGTGGAAATAGAGCCCGACGATCGAGCCTCTCCAACGTAGTTCCGCGAGGGGAACTGGGATGCACCTTCAGAGGCGATCCCGGGAACGTCGTGCGCAGCACGGAAAGACACACTCGGAAGAAATAGCGACACTCAACCCGCGATATCGTAAGCGAAGCGGTGATACCGACACCGCGGCTTCGACGCGGCCTATTATCGCGGAAAGGTCCTAAAACCGAGCAAATCGTCGCGAGCAAGACGCGGCGCTCGGCGAATTTCCCTTCCAGGATGCGCAAGACTTCATAGAAAGAAGCCCGGCTGTTCCGGAAGGTGACACTGTGCGAGACATCTCGGAAGTCAGCGCGTCGGGCGGCGTCCATGCACCGTCGACTTCAAAGCGGCCGCCACAGTGCGAAGCGTCCACCAGAACCGCAGCCCTGCCGCGGTCCGTGGGGGGATGAATCGACGAGGGTGGGGAGGCGACAAACGCTGTGATGTCCGGCGTTTGAATCGCGTGTCGACCGACGCTGTCAAGTGCAGCGACGGCTCGCCTGGCCAACTGACGTCCGGAGTGGTACCGTCTTAAGGCATGTGAACCGAGATTGTGCGTGTTGCAGGCAGAACAGCGAGTCAAGCCACCGGCTGACTAGTGGGGCTTAACTCGCCGCTTCAATGAAAAGCTCCAGTCTTTCTCGCAATCGTTTCTCTGCTCCTGGCGTCTGTCGTGGGCGACCACCGGCTCGATGGCTACTCACTTCGCTACCATCAAACAGCATCATTTGCGATTCTTCGATTTGTTCTCCGTCACCGGTCTTGGACAGGTGCCGCCCTCGATACTCAACCGCCGCATCGCGGAATCGCTTCAGCTCTTTCGAATAGCCATCCAATCTCATCTGAATTGCGATCATAACAATGGATCTCCAAGAACCGCTCTGCGATGCGAGGAAAGGGCGGTTACACTTGAGCCAATCGGACGTCATCCAATCAAAATTACCGGCTGCGGCTAATGCAATTCCGGCGTTTTCTTTGAAGCAGGGCTTCACAGGTTTGAACATCATTCCAACCAGAAGGTCCTGAACCGTGCGATCGTGGATGACCTCATTGACCGATAAATGACGTATGACCTTTGCGCTGCCTTCGCGGCAGGCTCTGCTAATGCTCTTCGCACCGTCCTTCTGTGATAGAGCATGCGATACGGCATCCTCGACACACGCTCTTGTTTGAGCTGGAGATCGTCTATCATCGCCGCTCCTTCGGTTTGCCCGCGTCGGTTTGCAGTAGCTCGTGATGACATCTCGAACACCCGTGCCGAACGTCTCGTTTTCATTCATCTGTTTCCAGAGGATCGCTTTCTGCTTGTTAGCCCAATGGCGCACTTCTTCGGTTGGGGGTGCAAGCGGCAGTTGGAACAAAGTCCGTATCTCCATTCCCAAGTCCTCCGATAGATCCGAACGGGAGGTGGTCGTCAACGCATCAAGAACACAAAACGCAAGGATCTTTGTGGTGGTTTGCAACGACTTGTCACGAAGGGCATACGCCATTGCTGACATACTGTCTCCGGTGCGAACGGCCGCATCCACGACAATGGCGGTATCGTAACATCTGAGTTTGCGATATTGGGATTGCGTCATCCCAAAAGTTGCACCTCGGGACCCCACGGGAACCGTTGGCCAGCCCAGCTCTGTTCCGATAACTCGTGCAACACGGCCAGCTCGGGCAGAACGTCCCGAGTGATAAACCAGACATACCCGCTTGTCACGCAGGTCGGATAGCTTTTGCGTTGCGAGGTCAAGGATGTATCGACGTGACGGGACGCTCTTCAACAGATCCAATACGTTTATGACGTAGGGATATCGCCGCCCCCCAATGGAATAATCACACTTCACAGCGTTCGTCTCGTGAATGCAGTTAATCAACTGGTCATCGACGGGCTCTGGTTGATCAGAGCACCTGGAAAAGAGCACATGATCGGCTTCGGTATCCTTCCTTGATACGGCACACTCGTCGTTTGGCTCGAAGCGATTCAACTGTTGCCGTTGTTGACCAGACGCGTCACGCAGAAAATCCTCAAGCGACAATCGACTGTCACGCTGCTCGCCCCACACGGGCATCCATGGAGCGCACAGCGAATGGTCGTCGCCCGGACCTATCAATGCTAGCCCCATAACACTATGCGGGTGCTCCGCTTTGCAGAGTGACATAAGCTTGTCGAGAGTGGAGCCTGAGTGAACCACAGCGACGAGCGCAATGACCTGTGCGTCGTGTAACTCTTGGGAATCACAGATCAACTGCGGATCGTAATAGTCGTGAGCCAAGACAACATGTGGACATGCGTGCCCCGAGTCCTGCAGCATCGCGGCCATCCGGGTTCCGCAGCGATGGATGGCACGGCCAAAGCATACCAACACGATATTATGCGTGGTCAAGCGTGGTAGCAGAACGCTCGTGGCATGCTCTGCGATTGTGTCGACGAGCTTCTCCGCGAGTACTGGGTTGGATCTGGCGATCTGCGTTATTCGCCCGAACTGCCAAGACTCGAAAGCAACTTGCTTGCCGGGAAAGACGACAGGTGATTCCACACGCAGGTGCTCCCGAATCAGTTCGGGGGTGGGCGGCAACGCCTTTGTGCAGAAGGAAGAACCCTCCGAGGACAACGACGTTCCTTCGTCACCAAGACAAGGGGCATGCACACTTCGCGTCTCTGGGGCGTCTTCGGATATATCCGAACTCGTTGACGCTGGAGAATCGCACTTCCTGTATCCTGCCAATGCAGTGCGGCACGAGTTGCACGCCTCCAGATGTTGAGTATCTTCCGCAGTGGGCTCCAGCAAGCCCACTGCGAGGCTGAACAGCCGGTCTGGAAGGATATGAGTTTTGGCAAACTGTTCCCAGCCCGAGTCAACGTCAGCATCAGAGATGTCGAATAGGCCAAGAACGTCGTGGCCGTCGCAATCCTCATTCCAACTGAAGGACTCGTCTGATGGAATCACGCGTAACCTCCCTTGTGTCATCCCTCGCCCGACGTCATCATGCACATGCTGCGTCGCCTGACACCATCTTCCTCAGCTTCTTTCGGATGTGTACCAAGGTTGTGCCAATGGCTGATTTGCTTCGCCCAGTTTCTTTGGCAATCTCGGCGTAAGACAACCCCGCACAACGCATAATGATGATTTTTTGTTGGCGCTCCGGTAACTGTCCAATTGCGGACCAAACAGCAGCCCGCTTCTCCGCGATGATGAGCTGTTCCAGCGGAGTGCCCCCACGGTGATCTACAGGTTCGCAACGATCTCCATCCGGGTGTTGCCTTTCACCGCCACGCTTCTCGGTGTTCGAGCGTCGAAAGTGATCAGCGGCATTGTTTCTGGCAATTGTGAAAATCCAAGGAAGGTCACGCTGACGTTGAACGAAGGTATGCCACTTCTGCCAGGCTTTTAGAAATGTGTCTTGCGTTAGGTCCTTTGCTGTTTCTCGGTCTCCGACACGCCTCAGTAGGAGGGCGTACACCCGTTTCTGAACGCGGCCGACAAACGCTTCAAACTCGACACGCTCGCTCAGGCCTGACGAAATCGACGCTTCTCGGGGCAAGTCCGCTCCGGGGCTCTCGTGCGTTGATCCCATCCAATTGCCCTCAACTACCGCATCGTGACTCCGCGCAGTAAGATCGCGTTATGCAATGGTAATATAAACGTATTCTGTCCCTGGCCCTTTCGTGGTTTTTCCGAAATACTCCTAAGTGTTGGCTGCCATGCTATTTGCATCGCGAACCTTCCCCCTCTGCTGAGTGCCAATCACATCGGAACAGAAGTCCCGCCCTAGATGATGCAGGAAGACTTAACGCAGTCGGATATCATGCATTAGGGGGGTGGGTACAGCACAGGGCACTGCACGAAGACTGCGGACAGGCTGGCAAAGGCAACGCATCATCGTAGGCAGCCGAGGGCGGAGCAAATGCAGCGCATTGTGAGACTGTAGCCAACATGCAGAGCTAGAGCTCACTCACTCCCCGATGGCCGGCGTCAGCATGTGGCAGACTGTACTGCGGCTACCTCGCCGGATCGGCACCGGCCGACTTGTGGTTCGCGGTAGCGTGCGCGGCGAGCAAGGGGAATTCCAGGTTTTCTGCCATTCCTAGCACCGGCATAGCACCGGGCGATTTTGGCCCGTCAAAGCAAGAAAGAAGCCTCTCGTAACTCATTGTCACGAAAGGCTTTATGAGTCGGGGTGACTGGATTTGAACCAGCGACCTTCTGACCCCCAGTCAGACGCGCTATCCAGGCTGCGCCACACCCCGATTTCTGGGTATTCCAGAATGGATTGGCGATTCTATTGCTCGAAACATCCCTTTTGGGGGAGATGAGCGAATCACCAAGAGACGTATTCTACTCCTCGACCGGATCGCTCGCAAGGCCGCAGCGGAAATTGCGGATCCGTGGATTTTCAGTCTTCATGATCACCTCCTTGGGGGTTTGGATCCGGCCAGCAGGAACTGCCCGGAAATGGTGAGAGGTTCACCAAATTGCCTACTGGGCCAGGTTGCTTCTTCGAATAGGTCGGGGGCCGATATTGCTGTACGATTTGGCTCCCGAACTGGCTGTCGGCAGTCGGAAACGGCTATATTGCATGCGGCCAGGTCCAGAGTGTTGGCGTCCACGCTTTAGTGTGCAGAAGACAGCCTAATGGCTGGACTCCAACGTAGCTGCCCAGGCCCAACAGTGAAACTTGACAGGGTACCAGGGATTGCTGGGTGTGATTTCGGTTGCGGAGGGATTGATGACAAGCTGTCGACGACTGTTCCGGTGCTGGCTGCTTCTTGTTGTTGGAGAAAGTGCTTGTTGGGGAGTGGGGGCACTTGGGGCAGAGCGTGCGCCGAAGATCGTGTTCGAGGAGTTCTCCGTTGAACCAACGGAGTTGGATCTCGGCGGGTCTTTCACGATTCGTGCGAAGGCCAAGGCGACAGGGGTGCCCCTCGGCAGCTTCCTTTTGCGAACGGCCGAGGACGTCCCGAGGGAAAAGCCGGTTCCCGGTTTGACGCTCTATTCCAGCGGGAAGTGGTACATGGCCGAGCAGGGCAAGTATTTCCTATTGGACAACGGGTCGGTGGACGAAGACCCGAACGACGGGGCGTTCGCGATCACGGTGAGCACGAAGGAATGGAAGGAGGGAGCGACGACGCTGGCTTTCTTCGCAAGCCGCCGGCCTGCCGGCGGGGTATTTGTTGCAGCTCGCCATGACCTGGTCGTGAACGTTCACAACGGGCGGGTATTGGTGGAAGATCTTGGCGATCGCAGGCTGAAAGGGGGTTGCGTCATAACGGGGTTTCACGTCGAACCGTCGCATGTTGTGGCCGGCCAAGGGGTGACGATTGCAGCAAAAGTGACGGGGGATGGGTGTCGAGGTGTGCGGGTTGGCGACCCCTACTACACGGCGTCGACGGATACGCTGCCCGGGTTCGTCTACGATGCGGCGTCGAAGAAGGCGTATCTTGCGGGCGACCAGGAGGCTCTGTTGACGGACAATGGCCCTCGCGACAAGGACGCTGCCGAGGGATGCATGTTGTTTACGGTGTCGACGGAGGGATGGCGGCCGGGACTCCATCATCTTCAGTTCGAGTTGATCGGGCGAGCCGCCAAGCCGGTGGATTACCGATCGTTTGCCATCAAGATCCCGGATCCACGAGACCGGTTGAAGGTCGTTGTCGAGGACTCTTGGCAATTCGGTGAGGGCACTCATTTCGGGCGGTTTCTCAGGTTGCGCGACGGGACGCTGTTCGGCGAGAACAAGGTCTCTACAGACAAAGGTCAGACGTGGCAGTTGGGCACACACGGATTCGGCGCCGGGGCCGGGCAACTCGGGGACGGAACGGTTGTGGGGCTGGCCTATCGTTGTTTGCCGATCGAGGGAGAATCTGGCTGGTACGAGTGCGAGCGGTCGATCCTGAAGGGAGGAAATCGGGCGTTTGAGAAGGATGGGGCGAGAGTCTTTGTGCCGGAAGCCAAGGCGGCCATGGGGCACAGCATGCACAAGGGGCCGCTGTTCATGCGTTCGATCATCGAGCGGAAAGACGGAACGCTGGTGGCCTTGATGGCCGGTTGGTTCAAGAGCGATACGGCGCTCTGCCCCTACGGACACGGTCGACCCTATTCGCGGAGCTATGTGTGCGAATCGGAGGACGGGGGCGCCACGTGGACGTATTTGACGACGATCGGTTACGACCAGATCGGCAGCGAGGGGTATAACGAGGGCTCGATGCGCCGGCTGCCGAGCGGCCAATGGCTGGCCGTGATGCGGACGGGGAGCGAGAAGGACCCCAAGTGCCACGACAACCCGATCATGTGGTCGGTGAGTGCCGACGAAGGACGGACGTGGTCGGTACCGCAGCGGACGGGGGTGGAAGGGGCATATCCGAGCCTGGCCGTTCTGGAAGACGGTTCGGTGGCGATGACCTACGGTCGGCCTGGAGCGATGCTCGTTTTCAGTCACGACAACGGTCGGACGTGGACGGACCAGACGCTGATCGACGCGACGCCCTATTCCGGATACACGGACGTGGTGGAGGTTGAGCCGGGGGTACTGCTGGTCGGCTTTGGCACGAGGGATTTTCTGGACGAGGCAACGGGGGAGAGAACGAACGCCTTGCGGTTGGTGCGTGTACGCTATTCGGAGTAGGGGGCGGGAGCGTTTGCGTGGCGGCCTTGGGACTGCTATAAGAAACGGTCCCAGGACAGAATTACGAGGAGGTGAAGGGTGGGAGTCCGATTCGCTATACTCGTCTGGCTAATCTTCGCAGTTCCCGTGACCGCTGGTGAGCTTGTTCGCCTGGATCAACTCGATCTTGCCCGGATCGCGAGCGGGCACAACTCGATCGGCAAGAACCGATCGATTGCGGGCCGGCCCCTCTCGATCGGAGGGCGTCGCTATGGGACCGGCGTGGGCGTTCACCCGCCTTCCCGGATCGCCATCGAGACACGTGGCGCCGCGAGCCGGTTTCATGCTGTCGTCGGCGTGGACGATGGTGTGGGAGACAAGAGCGGCACGGTGGAGTTCCGGGTCTACGGCGACGGGCAGGTCCTTTGGAAGAGCGGCCTCGTGCGGGGACGCGACGGCGCCAAGCAGGTGGATCTTAAGCTGGACGGGGTCCGTCGCCTGGAATTGGTGGTCACGTCGGCCGGTAGGTACTCCGAAGCCCACCTGGATCACGCCGATTGGGCGGATGCGTGGCTGGAATACAACGGAGCCATGCCTCGCATCGAAAGATATCCGACTCGCTATTCCCGGATCGACGAACAGGCCGCTCGCATCGAGGCCGTCGAACGGGAACTGGCCGCCTATCGCACCGACCCGGCGCGGCGCGACTACTGGACCAGGGTTCGCGACGAGGTTGTCGATCCGGCGGCCTTGCTTCACGAACAAGACCGCGACGCCTTGGACGTCTTTTTGAGGAGGACGGAAAGGCTTCTGGAGCACCTGGAAACACGGACAGACGCCGACTCTTCCGTGCTTGCCCGCCTGCGAGGCGATTTCGAGAAGTGTCAGGAACAGGCACAGCAGATTCCGATCAAGGACGAGGCGGAGCGGGAAGAGTTGTGCCGACGGGTCCTTACCGTGCGGCGGAAGATCGCCTGGACGAATCCGCTTCTGGATTTCGACCGACTCCTGTTCATCGGTCGCTATCCGCTTCCCGGCCATTACTCGGTGGGCCACAACATCTGCGATCAATACTTCGGGTTCCACGCCATTGCCGGCGGCGGTTTGTACGTGCTGAAAGGTGTCTTCGGCCCCGAGAGAGAACCGCAACGGCGGGATCTGCTCGCGGAATCTGTCTGCGAGAACGGGCCATTTGCCGAGAAGTCGTTGCCGCGGGGAGCATTTCTTTCTCCGGACCTGTCCTTCGACGGGGAAAGCGTTTTGTTTGCCTGGACGAAGGCGGAGCCCGATCGTTATCGATGGACGGACGATACCACCTACGCCGTGTTTCGTGTCAATGTGGACGGCAGCGGCCTACGGCAACTGACGCGGGGACCGTTCAACGACTTCGATCCGTGCTGGCTGCCCAATGGGCGGATCGCCTTCGTTTCCGAGCGTCGCGGCGGCTACGGCCGGTGCCATGGCCGGCCGGTTCCCACGTACACCTTGCATACGATGCTGGAGGACGGCGAGGACATTTCCTGCATCAGCCCGCACGAAACCAACGAGTGGCAGCCGAGCGTGGACCACTCGGGACGGATTCTTTACACGCGGTGGGACTACGTGGACCGGGGCGACATCCAGGCGCACCATCCGTGGGTGATTTCGGCGGACGGGCGCGATCCGCGAGCCGTCCACGGCAACTACCGCCGCAGCCCGGAATCGTCGCCGTGCGCCGAGATGGACCTTCGCGCGATTCCCTTCTCGACGAAGTACATCGCTACGGCGGCGCCCCATCACGGCCAGGCCTACGGCACGTTGATTCAAATCGATGCGAGCATCGTCGACGACGATGCTCTTTCGCAGGTGCGGCGGCTGACGCCCGAGGTGTCCTTCCCACAGTCGGAAGACGGCGGACCGATTTACGCGACGCCGTGGCCCCTGGACGAGCACTTCTGCCTGTGTGTTTACGACGACCGTGCCACTGCGGTCGACGCCGTCCAGGCCAATTACGGGATCTACCTGGTGGACGCCTTCGGCAACAAGGAACTGATTTACCGCGACAAGCAGGTTCCCTGTCTGAGTCCGATTCCGTTGCGGCCGCAGAAACGTCCGACGATCACGCCCCACTACACGTCCCACGGAGCTCCCCAGTTGGAAGGCGTGTTTCGCCCGGCTGCTCCGGACCGGCCGACGGCGCCGGTGACGCTGATCAACGTCTACGACAGCCTGCTTCCCATGCCGGAAGACACGCAGATCGAGGGCCTGCGGGTATTGCAGTTGCTGCCCAAGACGACACCCTCGGCCAACCAGCCGCGGATCGGCTACGGGAGCCAGAAGAACGCCCGGCGGGTGTTGGGCACGGTGCCCGTCGAGGTCGACGGTAGTGCTTACTTTCGAGCGCCCGTGGGTGTGCCGCTTTGTTTCCAGGCCCTCGATTCGAAGGGCCGGGCCGTGCAGTCGATGCGTTCCGACACGCACGTCTACGCCGGTCGCGGAGTGGTGTGCCAGGGCTGCCACGAATTGCGTCAACAGTCGCCGCATTGGCCCCACGACGAGTATCCCCTGGCCCTGCAGCGTCGGGCGTCGGCGATCGAGCCGGACGTGTTGGGCTCGAATCCGCTGTGCTACCCGCTGCTGGTCCAGCCGGTGCTCGACCAGCACTGCGCGAGCTGCCACGGAGGTGAGAAGGACGCCACCAAGCCCGACCTTCGCCGCGGGGATTTTGCCAGGCAGCGAAGCCGCTGGTTCACTTCCTACGTGAACCTGGAGCCGTTCGCCTTTTTCTACACGGACCAGGTATTCACACGCCCCCGCTCGACGCCGGGCAAATTCGGCGCCCTGGCGTCGAAGCTGCTGCCCATGCTCGAAGAAGGTCATGAAGGCGTCGAGCTATCGTCCGACGAGTTGTATCGAATCACGCTCTGGCTCGACTGCAATTCCGATTTCTTCGGGGCCTATGAGAACATCGAGGCCCAGTCGGAAGGGAAGATCGTGCATCCGACGTTGGAGTGAGGCAGGAAGACTGCGTTCACTTCGCAACTCTCACCTTTCGAATTCCCGCCGTTTCACCGAAAACGAGGAAGTTCGTTCCCGTCTTCGGCTGGCCCAGGGCCGTGCCGGGGTATGCTCAAGCGACTCATTCAGGACGACCTGGCCCGTGAGCGGCGGCAGTTCCGCCACAAACGGCTTCGGCTTCACCGTGACCGGCGGCAACTCGCGGCTGTATCCGCCGTCGCGGTAACGGGTCAGCAACGTGCTGAGTTCCTTGACGAGTTCGGGGTGGGCGGCACTCACATCGGTTGTCTCGCCGGGATCCTCCTTCGTGTTGAAAAGCTGCGGGCGATACTGGTCCGCGTTGATCCTCCGGGCGCCGGGTTTGACCGAATCGACGGGCACGCCTTCGATCCACTTCCAGGGGCCTTTGCGGATCGCGAACACGCCGTCCGCACTGTGGACGATCATGTCGTGGCGGATCGGCGTGGACGGATCGCCAAGCATGGCGGGAAGGAAGCTGCAGGTGTCCTCGGCGCCGGTCGCGGCGGGGGGCAGTTCTTCGCCGACGATCTCGGCCGTGGTGGCGAGAAGGTCGACCAGGCTGATCATCTCGCCGCACACCGAGCCCGCGGGCGTCTTGCCCGGCCAGCGAACGAGGAAGGGCACCTTGAAACCGCCCTCCCACACGTCGTGCTTGCCGCCGCGCAGATCGCCGTTGACTCGAAGGCCGGCGTTGAAGGCTTCGGTTTGCGGGCTGTCGGTCCGCTGGGGACGGAACACGCCGCCGTTGTCGCTGGTGAAGATAACGAGCGTGTCTTTGGCGATGCCTTGGCGGTCGAGGACGCCGAGAATGCGGCCCACGCTGCGATCGAGTTCGTGAATCCAGTCGCCATAGAGGCCGGCGGCGCTCTTGCCGGCCAGATCCTTGTCCGGTGTGACCGGGTTGTGGACGGCGACGGGGGTGAAGTAGAGGAAGAAGGGCCTGTCCTTCGGTTGCTGCTCGATCCAGCCGATCGCCTTGTCGGTGAGCACGGCCATCACGCGTTCGTTCTTGCGCCGCGGGGCATCCAGATCGAGAATGCGTCCGGCCCCTCTTCCCCCTTCGGTGTCGGAGGCCTCGTAAGTGGCTTTGAAGTCGTCATCGTCCGGCGCAGGCCCGGCGATCCTCGTGCCTTCGGGGAAGTTCCCCGAGCGAAGCCCGTAGACGAAGCGATTTTCGACGAAGACGCCCGTCAGGTCGCCGTGATTGCTGGGGACGCTGAAGTGGTAGTCGAAACCGATGTCGAGCGGTCCCGGTGTCAACTCGGCCGTGTAGTCGGTTCGCCAAACGGGGGAATCGGTTGCCGTGCCGTAGCCGAGATGCCACTTGCCGACGGCGGCGGCCGAGTACCCGTGTTTCTTCAGCAGCGACGCCATGTTGAGCCGAGTGCTTTCGATGTGCAACGGCGCGAAGGTGCTGAGCACCCCGCTTTTGAGCGGCGTACGCCAGCAGTAGCGTCCGGTGAGCACGCAGTATCGCGTGGGCGAGCAGACGGAGGAGGTCGTGTTGGCGTCGGTGAACCGCCGGCCCTCGACGGCGAGCCGGTCGATGTTCGGCGTTCTCACGAGCGCGGGGTTGGCCCCATAGCAGCCGGCACTGCCGTAGCCGTAGTCATCGGAAAGGATGACGACGATGTTGGGCTTACCCTTTGGGGCTCCCGTTTGGCCGGCGGCCAGGCCAGCCAACGGGGTGATCAGCAACGCGGCCAGTATCAGCGAGGTTTGCCGGTTCATGGTTTCGTCTCGACTTGGCAGGATTTGGTTGCGGCACGTCCGTTGCCGATGGTTTGGCGACACAGTTGCAGGCAATGACGGATGGAAGAATACCACGCCCGCACGCCAGATGCCACCTCGTCGGTGGAGGCGGCGTGTGTCTGCGTACCGCAGGAATTCCTTTGTGTACGATGCTTTCGGCCGCCCCTTTGATTTTGGGTTTTTGTTGCTCCGGACGGCGTTGACGGAGAATCGTGCTTTTGCTGTAATGCGCTTTGTCGGATCCGCCGAAGAATAGAGAGTCTTGACGCCGCGAGGACCGAGACCGAACTCTTCCAACCGGCACCCCGACGCCTTCCTTCCCCACCCTCTCCTCGATTGCCTCCGTCACGCTGCTCCTGGGCATTCCCCATGCGCGCGGCGGCTTGGCGCCCCGATCACGTCCACTGCCATGTCTACCGTAGGTTTTCCGCCCAGGCCCGTTGTAACGAAACTTCGCAGGCCCCAGCCGCGCCGTGTTGGCGCGCAAATGGAAAACGGCGGAGGTTGGCGCCGGGCAGCGAGCCGGCTTCGGAGGAACCTCGTGGCGGGGCACGCCGAGGGTGCCGCCTTTGGGGGAATGGTGGGGCTCGGCGAAACCTACCTGCCGGCCTTCGCCTTGGCGGTCGGACTGGGCGAGATCACGGCCGGACTGGTGGCGAGCGTGCCCCTTCTGGCTGGCGGCATCCTTCAAACCCTGTCGCCGGTGGCCATTCGGCGACTGGGCTCGCACAAGCGCTGGGTGGCCCTCTGCGCGCTGGCCCAGGCGTTGAGCTTTGGGCCCCTGGTTCTGGCCGGGGTGGCGGGCCGGATCTCGGTGACCGGCATCCTGCTGGTGGCCGCCGTGTATTGGGGAACCGGCCTGGCAACGGGGCCGGCCTGGAACACCTGGATGGACGCCCTCGTGCCGCGCCCGGTCCGCGCTCGGTTCTTTGCGGGACGCACCCGCGTGTCCCAGTTCATGGTCCTGGCCGGGCTGGTCGGCGCCGGGTTTGCGCTCCAATGGGCCAATGCCCACGGGGCGGCGCCGCTGGCGTTTGCCGGAATCTTCGCCGGCGCCGGCATCTGCCGCCTCGTCTCGCTGGGACTTCTGGCGTTGCAGGACGAACCCATCCCTTCGCGCGTCAACATGCCGTCTGTTTCCGTACGCCGGGTTTGGGGCCAGATCCGCCACGCCGGCAGCGGGCAATTGGTGCTCTACCTGGTGATGGTTCAGGGGGCCGTCCAGTTTGCCGGGCCCTATTTCACTCCCTTCATGTTCCGCTGGCTTCATCTGTCCTACAGCGGCTACGTGGTCCTGATTGCTGCCGCCTACCTGGCCAAGGTGCTCACGCTGCGGCTTTGGGGAGGCCTTGCCCACCGGCTGGGCGCCATGCGACTGCTCTGGATTGGGGGAATCGGGATCGCGCCCACAGCCGCTTTGTGGATCGTCTCAAGCAACTACATTTGGCTGCTGTTGATTCAGGCCTTCTCCGGAGTGGCCTGGGGCGCCTACGAACTGGGGTTCTTCCTCATGTTCTTCGAGTCGATCCCGGAAGAGGAGCGAACCGGCGTGCTCACCTTCTACAACCTGGCCAACTCCGCAACCTGGGTGGTCGGCTCGGCGCTGGGCGGCTGCGTCCTCTATCTCCTCGGGACGGGACCGACTGCCTACCTGATCCTGTTCGGTGTCTCGTCCCTCGGACGGGTCCTTGCCCTGCTGCTGCTCCGACGGATTCAGCCCTCGCGTGTGCTGTCTGCCCCCATCGGGGTCCGCACGGTGGCCGTGCGGCCCATGAGCGCGTCGCTCGACGCTCCCATTCTCCCCAGCCTGCCCGATCAGACGGGGGAACTGTTGGAGGAATTTGTCGCAGTGTAGCGTTGAAGGCCACGGTCGCAACGGGCGTTTCGTGAGATGCGCGGCGTGTTGTCGTTGGGCACTGGCTGGCAAGCAGCCAGTGGCACGCAACGCGTCTGAAGTGGCACGGTTTGAGTGCAAGCGACTGGCACGGGCATCGACGCTTCAGCAGGCGGTGTATTGCACCTCACGGCGAGTGTCACGCGCCCGGTGAGGCTCACGTCCTCTTGTGGCAGAGCCACCCCGACCATTTTCCGGCACTGTCAACTGGGGTGGAGGACGGGATGCGGAAAATGATCGGGGCCACCCGCTTGTCGCGGTGTAGACAGGCCTCGTCTCACCCGTTTTGCCAGCGAGCGACGTCCTTGGCCCAGTACGTGAGGAGAATCTGGGCGCCGGCGCGGCGCATGGCGAGGAGGCTTTCCATGGCGACGGTTTGTTCGTCGATCCAGCCGCGTTCGGCGGCGGCTTTGACCATGCTGTATTCGCCGGAGACGTTGTAGGCCGCCAGGGGAACGCCGGGGTGGCGTTGAGCCACGGCCCGGACCACGTCGAGATAGGCCAGGGCCGGCTTGACCATGACGAGGTCGGCCCCTTCGGCCAGGTCGAGTTCCACCTCGCGCAGGGCCTGCCCGACGGCGCTGGCGGGGTCCATCTGGTAGGTTCGCCGATCTCCGAACTGGGGAGCGCTTTCGGCGGCCTCACGGAAGGGACCGTAGAAGCCGCTGGCGTACTTGGCCGCGTAGCTCATGATCGGAAGATGTTCGAAGCCGGCCGAATCCAGGCCGCCGCGAATGGCGCCGATCATGCCGTCCATCATCCCGCTGGGAGCGACCATGTCGGCGCCGGCCTCGGCATGAACGACGGTCTGCCGGGCGAGCATCTCGAGGGTGGCGTCGTTGTCCACGTCCAGTTGGCCGCCCCGTTCGGCCAGGGCGCCGCAGTGGCCGTGGTCGGTGAACTCGCAGAAGCAGACGTCGGTGATGACGAGCAGATCGGGCACCGCATCCTTCAGGCGGCGAACGGCCTCGGCTACGATCCCCGTCTCGCTGGTGGCATCGCTTCCCGTGGCGTCCTTGACAGCGGGGATCCCGAAAAGGATGACGCCGCCAATGCCCAGGTCGGCGACCTCCTTGCCTTCCGCGGCGAGCAGGTCGGGCGAGATCTGGTCGTGGCCGGGCATCGCGCTGATTGGCTGACGAAGCCCCTGGCCTGGCCGGACGAACAGGGGCAGGATCAAGTTGGCCGGGCTGACCGTCACCTGACGCACCAGGTCGCGGACGCCCGGATGGTATCGGAGCCTTCGCATACGCGTGGTGGGGAAGCCGCCCTGCGCTCCATGTCCCGTGTCATCCATTTCGCTCGTTTTCCGTTCGTTGTTGTTGGCGTGTTACGGTTCGGTGGGTTGGTCACTCGGTTGCCGGTTGCGGCGGGACCGCGGGGGTGTCTCGGTCCAGGGCTTCCCGGGCCCGCTGCACGGCGGGCGCCGCCCACGGTTTGTTGCCATAAAGGGTCAAGAGGGCCTCGCGCATTCTCGTGGCCCGCTCGGGATCCGTGCCTTCCAGATCGTCGGCCCGGTTGAGTTGGCCCTGGAGCAGGTGCAGATCGTCCACGGTCGACCATTCCAGGGTCCGAGTAAGCTGCTTGAGACGCCGCCGTGCCAGTTCCAGGTACTTTTCATTGGGGCGGCTCAGGTCGAAGGGGTCTTCCGGATTCTGGCGATTGTCGTAAAGGGCAATCATGGCCTCAAGCTTGGCTTGGCCAAGTTCGGGCTCGACCCGCGCGTAGTTCAAGGCTTCGAGATAGGCACGCTCGATCGGCAGGAGCCGGTTCAGGTCGGCGCGGCCCGCCGTCAGGCGTTCGAAGCGGGTCTCGTCTTCGCTCAGTTCCAAAGAAGTCTCGATTTCGCGGAGGCGTTCGGAGCGGGGGTCGTCCGAGTAGCATTCGAGGAATTTCCGGATCTTGGGCCGTGCCGTGCGATAGGACTCGATCGACATGTCCGCGGTCATGGCCCGGATTTGCTCGTGAAGTTTGTCGGCCGACGGGGGTTGGAGCATGTACCAAACAGCCAGACCGATGGCAAGAATCGCGGCAGTGAGGACCCAGGTTTGAATCGAGATCCAGGGAGGCGTTTCAGGTTCCTCTTCGACTTGATCCAATTCGGCGGCGTCAACGGCCGTGAAGTGTCCGCGCCCGCTATCCGTGCCGACGACGGCCGAAGACCGGTCACGTTGGACGGGGCTGACAACCGTCGGCTCGCTCGACACCCCGACGGCTGACCGGGGGGCGGCGCGGGTTGGTTCGCCCGGGTCCGGATGTTCGTCGATCGAATCGCCGGTCGACTGGTCATCCTGGGACGGTTTGGGCGTATTGCCGATGGTGGGAGCGAGGGCGAAATCGCGATCCTCGGAAGTGAGGACGACGTTCGTCTGCGCCGTATCGAGGGCCCGCTCCTGGGTCGCCATTCCGTGCACCATGGCGGCCAGGCGTCTGGCCAGGATTGTGGAATTGCGGATCCGCTTGGCGGGCTCTTTGGCAAGCAGTTCCTGCAGGATGATCTCGAATTCCTCGGGGACGTCCGAATTGAAGCGGCGGATTGGCAGCGGAATCTCCGTTCGCTGCTTGCGGAGCATTTCCACAAACGACTCGGCAACCAAGGGCGGACGCCCGGCAAGAAGCGTGTAGAGCACGCACCCCAAACTGTAAAGGTCGGCACGGGGACCGACAGGACGAGCATCGGCCTGCTCGGGGGCCATGTAATCGGCGGTTCCGAGAACGTTCCCGGCTGCCGTGAGACCGGCTTGGCCAAAGAGCTTGGCGATGCCGAAGTCGGAGAGCTTGACCGACCCGGTCGTGTCCAGGAGGAGATTCGCCGGCTTGATGTCGCGGTGGATGACGCCTCGATCATGGGCGTGTTTCAGGGCGGTGCACACCTCGATTCCGATGTCGGCCGCTTCGGCCCAATTGAAACGGTGGCCAGCGACAAGTTCCTGTTCGAGGCTCCGCCCGTCGACATATTCCATGGAATAGAAGAGCCGACCCTCCTGGATTCCGTGGCCGATGAGGCGGACGATGTGCGGATGCTTGAGCTTGCGAAGCGTCTCAATCTCACCCTCGAAACGCAAGCGGAGCCCTTCGTTGGCGGTGAAAGCAGCGGCCAGAACCTTGACCGCCGCCGCCTCGCCCGTCTCGAGATGGACGCCCTGATAGACGACGCCCATCCCGCCGCGACCCAGGGTCCGCAAAATGCGGTACGGGCCCATCTGTTCCGGCTGAGGTTCTTTCTCCGGGTTGGTCATGGCGGCATCCGAAGGCAAGACGGTGTGGCGTGCCGGGGTATCCGGCTACTTTCCATGGTAACGCCCGATCGCAAGACTTGCCAGTCACCACGGGGGACGGAGGACGCCTTCACAAAAGTCGGATCTATTGGCTACATTGGAGTTTAGGGCCAGAACTCGAAGCAAAACTCCAGAGTGATCGCGTGAGGATACGCGGTCTGCCAGGACCTCTAAGATGGCTGTCAGCGGAATTCTGAATCTCAACAAACCGGCGGGCTGGACGTCGCGAGACGCCGTCAACAAGGTTCAACCTCTCGTAGGGCGAAAAACGAAGATCGGCCATGCCGGCACGCTGGATCCCCTGGCACGCGGCGTCCTCGTTGTTCCGGTGGGGCCGGCCACACGCCTGATCGAATACGTCCAGCAGATGCCCAAGACCTATCGGGCCGAGTTTTGCCTTGGCTGCACCAGTGACACGGAGGACTCGGACGGAACCGTCGTTGAGTTGGAGTCGCCTCGGGTGCCGGAGGAAGACGACATTCGAAACGCGCTTCCGCGTTTCGTCGGCAAAATCCTTCAACGCCCGCCCGCCTATTCGGCGCTCAAGGTTGCCGGTCGACGTGCCTACGCCCTGGCCCGGAAAGGCCAGGCGGTGGAGCTGTCGCCGCGCGAGGTCGTCGTCTATCGCCTGGAATTGGACGACTACGCATATCCGCGGCTCGGCTTGACGATCGAGTGCGGGAGCGGGACTTACGTTCGATCCCTGGGACGCGACCTTGCCGAGTCGCTGGGGACGGGCGCTGTGATGACGAGCCTGGAACGAACGGCCATCGGTCCTTTTCGGATCGAGGAGGCACAGGACCCCAACGGCCTCAACCGGGACAACCTGTCCGACGCGCTGTTGCCGGCGGCCATGGCGGTTTCCCACCTGCCCACGATCACCTTGGACGACCAGGCCGTTCGGCGAATCCAGAACGGGCTGACGATCCGGCGTCCCCCGGAGATCGATCCCCAGACGGAGACCGTGGCGGTGGATCGCGACGGGCGACTGATCGGAATTCTCACCGGTCGGGGCGAGCGGGAGTTGAAGACGAAGCGGAATTTTCCGACATCATGAATTTCGGGTTGTAGTAATTATTCGGCCTCGTGTGCCTCCTTTTCTCTCTTTCTCCCTAATTTGGCTGGTCTTGTCGTGCGGACTGTAAGCAGTCTGCCGGTCGCCCGTGTCACGCCTGGAAGGCAAAGGACAGGGCTGCCGGAAGCCCGCTTGCAGTCACGCTTCAGGGATGGTCGATTCTTCCTAAGGGATGAGCCCACGGCTCAACCGCGTGACGTGCGCGCAAGATGCGTGCAGGTTGTGAACGAAGGCTTTGGAGTAACTCCAGCGACCAGGTCAGGGATGCGCCTGGGACGGCCAAGACGCAGGGATTGTGACCAACTTGCGGCCGAGAACCGAAGCGCATTGCGATGTTTGACGAACGTGACCTGAAAATCGATCTGCTCGCCCTCGGGCTGCTCGCCCTGACGGTCTTTATGGCCGCGGCGCTGTTCAGCTACGATCCGGCCGATCCGCCGACCGAATTGGTCTATCCGCCTTCCGAGACGGTGGCCAATCTGTGCGGCCAGTCCGGGGCCCTGGTAAGCCATGCCATGTTCACCGCCGTGGGCCTGGGAGCCTACTTTGTCCTCGGCTCGCTGGGATTCCTTACGGCGGTCCTCCTTGCCCGCCACGAAATCACCGATCTGCTGCTGCGACTCGCGGGTTGGCTGCTGGCCCTTGTCGGGATCTCGACCCTGGCCCAGCTTGCCGCCCCGAACCTGTCACCCGGCCCTGTCATTGGGGCGGGCGGCTATCTCGGCGCCCTCGGGCGCGGTTTGCTCGAAATGCACTTTGCGAGTGTGGGCGCCTATATTATCGTTGTCACGTCGGTCTGCGTGGGCCTGTTTCTGGCGACCGACTACGTCTTGCTCCGCATGCTCGCATGGATGATCGCCGTCCCCTTGTGGAAATCGCTTCAGCCCATGCTCTGGGCCGGTCGGGGCGCCACGCGCCGGGTTGGTTCCCGCCGTTATCACGATGAGGAATACGAGGACGAATACTATGAAGAGGAGTACGAAGAGGAGCTTGCTACGACGGACGGTCCGGCCATCATGAAGCCGGGCTCGCCCGGCGAAGAGGACGAGGCGGAAGAACTGCCCGTCGCGACTGCCGGACGAGATGAAGACGTGGCCAACGAGGAAGGGGACGAAGGTCAGGAGCCGAAGAAGGGTGGGTTGATGTCCGCCTTAAGGATCCGAAAGCCTCGCAAGTCGCGGCGTGACGAGATGATCGAGGAAATCGAGGCGGCTGCCAGCACGGACGGATCGGCCGACTACGAGTTGCCCGCAATCGACCTTCTCTTGGAAAGCGAACCATTCAACTTTGAGGGCCACGAGAAAGAAGTTCGACGCCAGGCCAAACTGCTCGAGAAGACGTTTTCCAACTTCGGGTTCAACGTGCGCGTCGTGGAGATCCAGACGGGCCCGGTCATTTCCCAGTTCGAGGTCGAGCTTGAAGCCGGCTTGCGGCTCAGCAAGATCACGGGACTTGCCGACGATCTGGCCATCGCCCTGCGCGTGCCCAGCGTGCGCATTGTGGCGCCGATTCCCGGAAAGAACACCGTCGGAATCGAAGTGCCCAACACGGATCGGCAACTCGTGCGTCTTCGGGAAGTGATCGAAGAAACCAACGGCAAGGCCACGGCCATGCGGATCCCGATCTTCCTGGGCAAGGATGTTTCGGGCCATTCCCTGGCCGTCGATCTCTCGACGCTTCCCCACCTTCTTATTGCCGGTCGAACGGGAACCGGCAAAAGCGTGTGCTTGAACTCGATCATCGTGTCGATTCTCATGGCGCGCCGTCCTGACGAGGTCCGCATGCTCTTGATCGATCCCAAGATGGTCGAACTGAGCCCTTACAAGAAGATCCCCCACCTGATGCACCCCGTCGTGACGGACATGCGCAAGGCGGAGGCGATTCTTGCCTGGGCCGTGGAGAAGATGGAGGAACGTTACCAACTGCTCGCTCGTGCGGGCGTGCGACACCTGAGTGTCTACAACCAATTGGGCGAGGAAGAACTGCGCGACCGGATCGAGCCCGAGTCGGACGAAGAGTGGGAAGAGATTCCGAAGCACATGCCGTACATCGTCATTGTGGCCGACGAAATGGCGGACTTGATGATGACAGCCGCCAAGGAGGTCGAGGCTCACATCATCCGTTTGGCCCAGAAGAGTCGTGCCGTCGGAATCCATCTCGTTCTGGCCACCCAGAAGCCGACCGTCGATGTGATCACGGGCCTGATCAAGTCGAACCTGCCTGCCCGCATTGCCTTCGAGGTTTCGAGCCGCACGGACAGTCGCGTCGTGCTGGACGAAATGGGCGCCGACAAGCTTCTCGGCAATGGCGACATGCTCTTCCTGCGCCCTGGCACAAGCGCCTTGATTCGCGGCCAGGGGACGTATCTGAGCGACGACGAGATTGGCAAGGTGATCGATGCCGTGGCAACCACGGAGCCCCAATTCGTCCGCGAACTGGTCCAACTCAAGACGGAGGACGCGACGGACGCCCCCACGCTCACGAAACGCGACGACCTTTATGAAGGCGCGGTGGACATTGTTGTTCGGGAAGGACGTGGCAGCGTTTCCCTGCTCCAACGCTCCCTCGGGATCGGCTACGGTCGTGCCGCCCGACTCATCGACTACATGGAAGAGGACGGCATCGTGGGCCCCTACAACGGCAGCCAGGCCCGGGAGATCCTCATGTCCGTCGAGGACTGGGAGACCATGCGAGGCGGCGGCACCCCATCCCTGACGGCGTCGGCCTCCACGCCTCCCAAACCGGCCAGGGCGAGCAAGATCACGCTGGCCGCTCCCACTCCCGATTTCGCTGATGCCGAGGGGAATGAAGCCGAAGAGGAAGACGGCAAGGAGTCTGCCCCATGGGAAGAGGACGACGCCCGAGAGAAGGCCGCTGAAGCGGAAGAGGCCTGGGAGGACGACGAAGAGGGAGAATACGACGAGGCTGAGGAGGAATTCGCCGACGACGACCATGAAGCGGCTGAAGGCGAGGACGAGGAGTCAGACGAGTACGAGTATGAATACGAGTACGAGTACGTAGAGTACGACGAGGACGAAGGCGAGGGCAACGAAGAGGGCGAAGAGGACTGGCAAGCGGAGTCGGCGTGATCGAGGCGGCGCAGAGATCGGCAGCCGCGCGTAGCCCGGGTGCTGAAGGTCGCCATCTCAAGACCAGGAAGATCCAAGAGCCTGGCTGATTTCGCAGCCGGGCTCTTCGCATTCCTCGTGTTGGGAAGCTAACCAGCAGATTACGTGAACATGGAACGTGACTGAGACTTTCAACAGCCGGGCTACCCCACTCAGCCCGGCTGCTGAAGGTCGCCTTCCAGGAACTGGAAGATTCAAAAACCCGGCTGATTTCGCAGTCGGCCCCAATTTCGCCCGAGTGGGGGGGGTGGTGGACCGCCAAGCCACCGTCTTCCAACCCACTTGCGATCCCGGAAGCGCCTAGTGGTGTCCTTTCATTTGACAGGCAAGCATCCTTGCCCCTCGCTGGAACTATGCCCCTGGTTGACACGATCCCGGGAAGGGCGTAGCCTTTAATGTTTATACTATCGACTATCGCCAACGGCGACCGGATCATGTTCCTGCGTCTTCCCACAGCAAGAGCCGTGTTGACCCCCGCTGTTCGTAGCGTGGGTGTCATTATTGTGGTTATTGCTAGCGGAGGGCCGTAGGGGGCTTCGACCGGACCATAACCGATCCAAGACAGCCCTGAGGCCCGAACAGGCCTGAGGGTTTTTTTGTTGACCCGTAGCGGTGGCTTTCAGCCGCCGGAATTGGTGCTGTAGATCGTTTCGGCGGCAGGGATGCCACCGGTACGGAAAGGGAACCCATGCGTCGCCTTCAGATTTACGATACGACCCTCCGCGATGGAGCCCAATCCGAGGGAATCAGTTTCTCCCTTCAGGACAAGCTGCTGCTGACCAAACGATTGGACGGCCTCGGGTTCGATTATGTCGAGGGGGGATATCCCGGCTCGAACGAGAAGGACTTCGAGTATTTCCAGCGGGTGGCCGACCTGGACCTCAAGCATGCCACGGTGACGGCCTTCGGGATGACCCGGCGGCGGGGTACGGCGGCCGAAGACGACATCGGCCTGAAGACCCTGCTCGACTCGGGAGCGAAGACGATCACGCTGGTGGGCAAGTCGTCGTCCTACCAGGTGACCGACATCATCCGCGCCTCCCTCGACGAGAACCTCGCCATGATCGCTGAATCGGTGGCCTTCCTCCACGCAGCCGGCCGCGAGGTGATTTTCGACGCCGAACATTTCTTCGACGGCTACAAGGCCGACCCGGACTATACGCTCCAGGCGGTGCGGGCGGCCGCCGAGGCGGGCGCTGCAACCGTGGTCCTCTGCGACACGAATGGCGGTACCATGCCCGAAGAAATCGCCGAGATCACTAAAGCGGTCGTGGAAGCCCTGCCGTGCAATGTGGGGATTCACTGCCACAACGACTGCGATCTGGCCGTGGCCAACTCGCTTGCGGCCGTGGATGCCGGCGCGGTCCAGATTCAAGGCACGATCAACGGTTTTGGCGAGCGTTGCGGGAATGCGGACCTGGTAAGCACCATCGCCAACCTGGCCATCAAGAAGAAGGGCTACGACCTGCTCAAGGCGGGAGCCGCCGAGCACCTGACGGAGTTGTCGCGTTACGTTTACGAAACGGTCAACATGAATTTCCCGTCCCACCAGCCCTTCGTCGGCAAGAGCGCCTTCGCCCACAAGGGCGGGATGCACGTGAGCGCCATCGCCCGCGATACGAGAAGCTACGAACACATCGCCCCGGAGACCGTGGGCAATGAGCGTCGGATCCTGGTGAGCGAGTTGTCGGGCCGCTCCAACATCGTCGCCATGACGACCAAGTACAACATCGAGCACGACAAGAAGCTCATGGACAAGATTCTCGCCAAGGTTGTCTCGAAGGAGCATTCGGGATACCAGTTCGAGGCGGCCGAGGGCTCTTTCGACCTGCTCGTGCGGGAATGCGCGGAGACTTTCCAGCCCCATTTCGAGCGGGTCAATTACCACGTGAACGTGGAAACGACGCGGGATGGACGGACCACCACCGAAGCGACGGTCAAGCTCCGCGTGGCCGGCGAGATTCGCCACGAGGTGGCCGAAGGCGACGGCCCTATCAACGCCCTCGACGCGGCCATCCGCAAGGCCCTTAACGGCACCTTTCCCGCCCTGGCAAAAATGCATCTGGTCGACTATAAAGTGCGGGTAATCAACTCCGAAGCGGCCACGGCGGCTGGGGTGCGTGTGGTCATCGAGAGCCGGGATGAGAACGACGTTTGGGGCACCGTCGGCGTCAGCGAAAACGTGATCGAGGCGAGCTGGATCGCGCTGGTCGACAGCTACGAATACAAGCTCTGCAAGGACGAAAAACAGGAACTTAACGGAATCACGCAGCCATAAGACCGTTGCCCCAGGGCAAAGGGGGCGACGAAGCATGCCTCGTCGCGTTGCTAAGTGATTTCTGACACGAGTACAAAGAACCATGGCCGACGACAGCTTTCTGAACGATCTTCCCAAGCAATACGATCACGCCGCCGCCCAGGAAAAATGGTACCCGTTCTGGGAGGAACAGGGCTATTTCCACAGCGAGCCGAATCCTGATCGCAAGCCCTACACGATCGTCATTCCGCCGCCCAATGTGACCGGCGCCCTCCATTTGGGCCACGCCCTGAACAACACCCTCCAGGACATCCTCATCCGCCAGAAACGGATGCAGGGCTTTGAGACGCTCTGGATGCCCGGAACGGACCACGCGGGAATCGCCACTCAGGCGGTCGTCGAGAAACGCCTCTTTCTCGATGAGAAGAAGACCCGCCATGAACTGGGGCGGGAAGGGCTCGTTGCCCGAATCTGGCAGTGGAAGGACGCCTACGAGAAGCGGATTCTGGGTCAATTGAAGGAGATGGGCTGCAGTTGCGATTGGCAGCGGACTCGGTTCACCCTTGACCCGGTTTGCGCCCGGGCCGTGCGCCACACCTTCTTCAGCCTCTTCAAGGAGAAGCTGATCTATCGGGGCAATCGGCTCGTCAACTGGGACACGCACCTGCAAACGGCCGTGGCCGACGACGAGGTGTTCCACGAGACCGTGCCCGGCCATTTCTGGCACTTCCGCTATCCGGTGATCGATCTGGAGCCCGGCGAACCAACCCACGTGACCATCGCGACGACCCGCCCGGAAACGATGCTGGGCGATACGGCCGTGGCCGTCCATCCCGATCCGGAAACAACCCTCGAGGGCGTGATCGCCGGGCTCAAGGACCGGCTCGCCTCGGCCCCGGCCAAGGAGAAGCCCGACCTGGAGAAGGAACTGGCCGCCGCCGAGAAGCGGCGCGAAACCCATCTGCCCCTGTTGATTCAACTCCGGGACATGGCCAAGGCGGGCCGCAAGCTCATGCTGCCCCTGGTTAATCGCGAGATTCCCCTCGTGGCCGACGAGTGGGCCAAGCCCGAGCTGGGTAGTGGCTGCGTGAAGATCACTCCCGCCCACGACCCGAATGACTACGAAGTGGGCCTCCGCTGCGCCCTGCCCATGGTCAACATCCTCAATCCCGAAGGGACGCTCAATGCCAACGCGGGTCCCTACGAAGGAATGACCATCCTCGATGCCCGCAAAGCCGTTGTGGCCAGCCTTGAAGAGCAGGGTCTGATGATGGAGGTGGAAGACCGAATCATCGAACTGGCCCATTCCGATCGCTCCAAGACGCCCATTGAGCCCTACCTGGCAGACCAGTGGTTCGTGAAAATGGATCACCTTGCCCAGACCGCCATGGACGCCGTGACCGACCACCGCGTGCGGATTATCCCCGAGCGATATACAAAGACCTACCTGGACTGGCTCCGTGAAAAACGGGATTGGCCGGTCAGCCGCCAGCTCTGGTGGGGACACCAGATTCCGATCTGGTACTGCGCCACTGCAACCGAGAAGGAACTGGAGGCCGCCTTCGCCGGACGGGACGACGTGGTCTGGTACCGCGACGAAGAACAGGACCAGTGGCTCATTTGCGTCGAGGAAGAAGACCTGGCCGAGGACGCCGTCCCAGGTCACACCCTCACACGCGAGCAGGACGTGCTCGATACCTGGTTCAGCTCCGCCCTGTGGCCCCATTCCACCCTCGGCTGGCCGGAGGAGAACGAGGCCCTCAAGTACTACTATCCCACGAGCGTGCTGATCACGAGCCGCGACATCATTTCCCTCTGGGTCGCTCGCATGGTCTTGGCCGGGCTGCACAACTGCGGCGAGGTGCCCTTCCCGGACGTGTACATCCACCCGAAGATCCTCGACGGCTACGGCGAAGGCATGTCGAAGTCGAAGGGCAATGGCGTCGATCCGATCGACGTGATGGAGAAGTTCGGCGCCGACTCGATGCGTTTCGGACTGGCCTACATCACGACCGAGTCGCAAGACGTGCGCATGCCCGTCGAATTCGAGTGCCCCCACTGCCAGGCCCTGATCGAGCAAACGAAGAAGAACCGCGTCCAGCCTCGCGTGAAGTGCAAGAAGTGCGACGGCGAATTCTCCACCCAGTGGGCCGAGAAGCCGGAAGACAAGGCTTTGCCCCGCGGGCCGGTGGTGAGCGAGCGATTTGAGTTCGCCCGCAACTTCTGCAACAAGCTCTGGAACGCCTCGCGCTTCGCCCTGATGAACCTGGAGGGTTACGTGCCGGGCCCGGTGCCCGAAGAGGACCTTACGGTGGAAGATCGCTGGATCCTGAGCCGCCTGGCCACCGTAACCGCCCAGGTGACCGACGCCCTGGCCGCCTACAAGTACGCCGACGCGGCTCGAACCGTCTACGACTTCGCCTGGAACGAGTTCTGCAGCTTCTTTGTCGAGATGGTCAAGACGCGTCTGCAAGAGGAAACGTCGCGCCCAGTCGCGCAGCGGGTCCTGGCCCACACGCTCGACACGATCCTGCGGCTCCTCCACCCGATGATCCCGTTCCTGACGGAAGAGGTCTGGCAGATGCTCGGCAAGATCGCCCCGCAGCGAGGCATTGCCGCCTTGTGCGACGCTGCACCAAGCATCATGGTGGCACCGTGGCCTGAGGCCGACACGGAACGGCAGGACGACCAGATCGAAGCCCAGTTCGCCTGTTTCCAGGATGTGCTGAAGGCCGTCCGGGAGATCCGCAGTCGTCAGAACGTGCCGCCGAAGAAGGAGATCGAGTTCTCCGTTCGCTGCGAAGCCTCCTATGCGGACCTTGTGCGTCCCCTGGAGCCGTACTTCCTTTCCCTGGCCACCGCCCGGGCGACCGGTTGGGGGCCCGAAATCGCGGCCCCGGCGTTGAGTGCCAACGTGACTCTCACCGGTGTCGAGGTGTTCGTCGATCTGGCGGACCTGATCGACGTGGAGGCCGAGATCACCCGTAAGGAAGACGAAGTTGGCAAGCTCGAGAAGCTCGTGGCAGGCAAGAAGGGCAAACTCGCCAACGCCAACTTCGTGGAGCGAGCCCCGGAAGCGGTTGTCCAGAAGGAACGCGACGCCCTGGCCGATCTCGAATCGCAACTGGCCGCGGCGCAATCCGTGCTGGAAAAACTCCGCGATCGCAAGTAGCGGTGGCATCCTTGCCGCCCACTCAGCCCGGCTGCTGAACGTTGCATCGCAGGGACTGGAAAACCCAAGAGCCCGGCTGGAATTCGCAGCCGGGCTTTTTGGTTGACTCGTGGAAATGGGACGCGTTTGTTGGTCGCTGGAATAGGAACGCCTCCGACGCCACCAAAAGCCGGGCTACCCCACGCAGCCCGGCTGCTGAACGTTGCGTCGCAGGGACTGGAAAACCCAAGAGCCCGGCTGGATTTCGCAGCCGGGCTTTTAGGTTGACTCGTGGAAATGGGACGCGTTTGTTGGTCGCTGGAATAGGAACGCCTCCGACGCCACCAAAAGCCGGGCTACCCCACGCAGCCCGGCTGCTGAACGTTGCGTCGCAAGGACTGGAGAATCCAAGAGCCCGGCTGGGCTTGCTGCCGGCCTACTGGATCGATTCCGCCGGTTCCTGCACCGCGGCGTCGCGGTCCATTTCGGCGAGGGGGCGTCCCCGGTAGCCGCCTTGCTTCTCAGGCAAGTCGGCCAGCAGGTAATCGACCACGTCGGCGGCAGTGTAGGACTCGCCACCCTCGGGAAGCAGCCTTGCCACATCCGCCACCTCATCGCCGGAGGTGACCAAGGCCCCTTCCAACTGGCCGTCGCGTGTCCGCTGCCCCATGCTGATGTTGGCCATCAAGGCGTTGCAGATGCACTTGCGACCCTTCGTGTCCTCAATAACGCCGCCCTTGCGGACGTAATCCGCTTGCGGCTCGGCCGGACAACGCCAGCCGATGGTTCCGTCTTCCTTCTCGTAGGCGTGACGGAGGTAGCCCAGATCGCAGACGCGGCGACGCTGCTGGTAGGTCTCTTCGTCGGACAGGGTACCGTCCACTTGCACGACCTTGAAGGGGAAGCCTGCAGGAGAGGCGACCGGATCGGTGAAGACCCGAGCTTTCCCCTCGCGGCTGGCCGCAACGATGCGCCTCTTCAGGTCGGGATCAAGGTCGGATTCGTCGCAATAGGCAAAGGCGGTTCCCACTTGGACACCGGTGGCCCCTCGCTGGACCGCATCGGCCACCAGTTCCGGCCGGGCGCACGATCCGGCGAGCCAGAAGGGCAGCCCGAGTGCGCCGATCGCTTCGATGTTCGGGATGTCTCGTTCGCCGTAGATCGGCTGTCCGTCCTCGCTGAGCTGCATCTTGCCCCGCGGAGGGGCGTTGTGTCCGCCGGCCGAGAAGCCTTCGACGATGAATCCGTCCACCTTCCCGGTCGACTTCTTGGTCAACATGGTGGCAAGGGTGTGGGACGAGATGATCGCGGCAAAACGGGGTCGCGAGATGGCCAACTTCTGACCATCGCAGTAGGCGGAGGGGTCGAACCGGGTCACAACATCGTCGCGGCGTCCGGCGCCGGAGACATTGACGTCAAGTTCGGCCGACTCCCACGCGGCAAAGCCATCCAGGATCCCCGGAATGGTTCGCGGAATCCCCGCTCCCATGAGCACCCAGGAAACGCCTGCCAGCATGGCACCGAAAATGGACGGCAGGGTTGGAGTCTGGATCTTCTCTAAATAGTTGATGCCGACCGGGTTGTCGTGTCCCTCTCGGGCCAGAAAGACCTCCACGAAGTTGCTGGCTACGAGAAGGTCCTCAAGCAGGCGACTGGGCCGCAGCATGGGGTTTGGATTGGCCCGATAGGACTTGCCATCCGGGATGCCCCCCTCAACGTAGTAGCGATCCAGAATCCGCTCGGCCACGCCGGGGACCGGGAAGTGGCTGAGGGCTCGGCGGACATGTCCGCCCGGATCGCCGCACTGAAGGCGTCGGGCGAGGACGGTGTCGAGGGCCGTTCCGGAAACGACGCCGAGTTGTCCGGTCTTTGAAACCGCTCGTGCAAGCCGCCATCCTGATACCGCGATTCCCATCCCGCCTTGGATGATCGTTGGTAGTCGGTCGTTGCTCATGCAGAATCCATCTCAAGTTTTTGTCGCAACGTTAGGGGACGTCGCGAGTGTGTCGCCCCGTGTAATTACGACCAGCTTAGCATGGCTGACGCGATTTCGCATCCGCGTGGCCAGCCCAATCTGGGGGCAACCGCTAGCTTTCCCCCCGTTCGCAGTACGGCTACAACGTTCGGGCGGACTTCGCGTTTCGCCTCGATTGGGCCCTCTTTTCGGCTTACTCCGCGTCCAGGCGGGATCTCACGGCGCCATCAGAGCGAGCCCACACGGCGCAGCCCCTCGATTTTGCCTGACACGCAAGCTGTGCCCCGCTTCGGTCGACAAGAAAGGTAGACGCAAGAATTACGCAACTTTTACTTATGCTGGCTGGCATCAGGGGCCGTTCCACATCCTCGACCAGGATCCTGAACCTCATTGCGGCACCCACCTTGCGAGCCTTTGGAATTCTGTTAAACTGGTAGCTCGTCTTCGGGGAGACCATTCCAACCTGATCTTCCCCACCAACAAACGACGACCTTCGCACCCCTAGCTCAACTGGACAGAGCACCGGTCTACGGAACCGGAGGTTACAGGTTCGAACCCTGTGGGGTGTATTTCGATCGCGAAGATCGCTCGCCGATCTGAGGACTTAGATCACCCTTAGTCTCGGCGGGTATACGGCGGCCGTGGAAGATTCTGGCCCTCGCTTGGGGCGCAAATGTATAACACCCGCGGCCGCCGTGATATTTCTTGCCACAAAATCTAGCGGCTGAGTGAAGGCTGACCCACAATATCCCGGGGACAGTTGCCCCCTTGGGAACTCGTCCGTCCATATGTGAACGATCGTACAGACTTGCAATTCTCGATCGTTTCGTTCTTAATGGCTCGCGTTATACATTTGATTCGACGATCGACTCAACCACTCTGGATTTCACCGCGTCGAGCTGATCCCTCGACCGTCTATCCAGGTTCGTGTGGCTGACAGCCGGTTTCTCGAATCAGCCGGTTGGCTTGGCGTCTTTGCCGAGTTGTGTAACCGGTTACACGAGCCCTTTTCGCCCCCGTACGTTTCCGATTGCGCGTGCGCCGCCGGTACGTCTGGGGGGCGATCTAACTAAATTGGAGCAAAATCATGCGATTTTGCGAATGGAATCGCTGCGCTCACAATTCGCATGCCATGTTTGGTAAGTTCAACCCCAGCGAGACCACCAATGAAGATCACTGCACAGACAACGCTGCAGAGCTATCTGGAGACCGTCTACGTCGAAGACCGCATCAATCTGCGGGCTTCCACGGTTTCTGCAATCTGCTACTCAATTCGAGCCTATGCCCGCTTCCTCGAGCGCTCACCGACGATCGCGGACTTGAACAAGGACACGATTACCAGCTTCATGGCCTGGTATGCACAACGCGTGGCTGGCTCGACGGTCAACGCCAAACGCAAGGACTTGCTCGCGCTCTGGCGAGTGGCCTGGGACAAGCGACACACACGGGTCGCTCCCAGGAAGATCGCACGAGCTCGCGAATCCCAACCGGAAGCCCCCAAGAGCGTCGTGATTCATCGTCTTGAGGTTCACCAGCGCGGCAAAGGAAAGGAGGTGCCCGTGGAAGCACGCGACTCAGACACCCAGATATGACAGCCCCCGCCGGGCAAATTCGCCGAGTGGAGCAGTGGTAGCTCGCCGGGCTCATAACCCGGAGGTCGCGTGTTCGAGTCACGCCTCGGCCATTTGGAGCTTTGAGCGGTGAGCTGTGAGCCATGAGCTTGCTGTGACCGCGGATTTTCTTTCCCCCCAACTCTTCAGCCAAGGAGGTCCCATGAAGAGTCTTTCGTACGGGCTGGCAGCATGCTTGTTGCTGGCGATCCTGGCACAAGCAAGGGCGGACGAACCGCTCGTGGACCTGGCCCCGCCTGGCACGTGTGACGGCGGCGTCTGCGTCGCCACACCGACGGAAGGAGGCTGTGCCGGAGGCGTTTGCCGCCGGCCGGTCGCTTGTGTCTTTCCGGCAAGCCTGCGATTTCTGATTTTTCGGCCGGTGGGTCCCGGAGGGCTCAGATCCGGTCGAATCGGCCGTTGCCGTAGCGTTCGGCGGCTTCCAGGCGGTCGCACAGTTCGAGCAGGTCATGCTGCACGGAGCCGCCTTTCATATCGTTGATGGAGATGCTTAGATCGCCGATCAGCCGCTCCAACTCGAAGGAGTCGATCGTGATGGCCTCGATTTCCTCGCTGTCTTGGCAAGCCTTGAGGGACGTTTCGATCCCTTCGAAGGGATAACCATACTTTAGGATGAGGGCGCGTTCTTCCGCAGTGAACTCGATCTCGATAGCTTGGCGAGCCATCGTCGTTCTCCATGCATCGAAGGGAGCGGGGCATGAGCATCGACGCGAGTATAGCAGTTTAGACCGAAGGGACAATCGTTTGCCAGGGGCCAGGCGAGAGTGCCGGCCCAAGATCATGCAGAGACGGCGTCGCACGCTGCTCGATAGTTCCAGGGCATCCAGTCCTGCGGGCTGGCAGCCAGGACCGCGGCGTGTCGCTGAAGTTCGGTCAGGTAGTCGAACGGGTTGGCCCCGTAGAGCTGGCAGGTGTAGATCAGGCTCATGAAGATGTCGCCCACGCGGGCTCCGTTCTCTGTCTTATAGAACAGGGCGTTCTTGCGGTGGAGAATGGCCTTCTTCAGGGCCCGTTCGCAGATGTTGTTGTCCAGTGGAGCCCCGGCCTTGCGGAGGAAGAGCGTCAGCTTCTCCCAGTGCCGGAGCATGTACGAAATCGCCTTGCCGAGGGCCGAGTTGGGCTCGACCAGACGCTCTTCGAACTGTCGGGTGAGCCAAGCGTGGAGATCCTCCATCACCGGACCACTTTCGGCCTGATGGAACTGAAGGCGTGCTTCCGGCGACAGCCTCTTGTTCTTCGCGATGGCGTCGTTGCGATAGACGACCTTCAGTGATTCCAGGACATAGCGGCATTGATCAGGAAAGCGGTCCACCACATCCACAAACTGCCGCCGGCCGTGGGCCAGACAGTTGGCGACGATTGTCTCCAGCTCGGCCGGTAGATTCCGCGACAAGGCGTCGCACATCTGGATCGGCGGATCGAGAGTTTTGGCACGTTCCGCCAGGACCTCCGAGAGGTTCTCTCCGGCGTGCTTGCGGCCACTGAAGAACAGGGCGATCTGGTGACCTTCGCCCGTGGACACGATCCCCGAGGTGAACAAGCCTCGGCGAGCTGGTCCCTTCTTTTCGTCAGTGCCCTGGCCGAAGATTTCGGCCAGGGCGGCTTGCTGTCCACGCTTTCCCATCCGTTCCAGGATCCGGACGGTCGTGTCGTCGTTGTAGAGCACCTCCCCCTGAGCCGCCTGCCGAATCAACTCGACATAGGCCGGCTCGATAAGCTGGGCCCCAGCGTCAACAATCTCCCATTGAGTCGAGGCCGGCAAGGGAATTCCCAGACTCCCCTGCAGGCCTTCCAGGCGGTTGAAGGGGCACCCCGTACCGTATTTCAACAGGCCGATCATACTGGAGACCGTGGCATCGTATTTCTCGGCCCCCAGGCCCTCGGGAGGTTCGGCCGTGAAGACCTTGCCACAGAGACCGCAACGCAACCTCTGAAGCCGGAAAACCTTGGCCCCCACGGGAGCCTGGCCCACGAGTCGGATCAGCACTCCCGGCTGGTTCTGCTCGTAGAGCGTCCCCTTGCCACACTCCGGGCAGCAATCTCCCGGCTGAAGCGATTCGTGCGGAACCTGAATCTCTTCCGCACCTGGATAGTCGTCGGCCCCGTTGCGACCGTGGCCTCGCGGCGGCGGTCTGGAGCCTTCTTCTGCGGCGGTCTCGTCCGAGGGGGTGGAGCTATCGTCGTCCCCAGCGGAAGGCGTCGCTTCCTTGGCCTTGTCGCCAAGTACGCTCGAGGTCTTCTCGGTGCTCGCGCCGAAGAGCAGCTTTCGCAGACGGCTGATCTTGGTGTTCTTGTCTTTCAACAATGCAACGAGGTGGACGTACGAGTGAGACAAGGTCCGAATCGTCTCGTGGTCTTCGGCCGTTGCCCGGTTTGCCTCGACTCGCGCTAGAATCTCCTCCAGCTTGCTCGTGTTCAATTCGATGACCTTCGGTTCCGTCCGCTTCATGGCATCCCTGCCTCCGATGCGGCGACGAGTCGGTGGAATGACCGTCACGTTGTCGTCCCTGACGACGCAACCTCGATTCGACACTCTCGCTCACAGGCCGCAAGATAACACGAACGCCCCTGACGCATAAGGGCGATTTCTGCTGCCGAGCCATCAGTCTCCCGGCCCAACCGCGCGCCACATCGGGGCCGTGCGCGTCCTGGTCGGATCACCCGCCGAAAGAAGCACCTGTAACTGATGGGCAGTCAGCGTTGTGGCGGCTTCCGCCGAATTCCGCCCACTTGGCCACCAGGGAAACCGCCCGCTCGAAAGACGCTTGTGGCAGAGCCAAAATCCCTGGCCGTCGTAGATCAATGCCTTGATCGCGGTTGCCTGCCGGTTGCGAAACACGAAGACCCAGCCGCAGAACGGGTCCTGCTGGAGCATTTCCTGGCAGAGCCGAGCCAAACCGTCGATCCCCTTGCGGAAGTCGGCCGGCTCGATTGCCACCAGCATCCGCATCTGAGGCGTAATCTGGATCATGATGGGACGCCCCGGAAGCTCCGGCTCAACGCAACCAAGTCTGGAGCCTCGGCACCCTTCAGGTGCACACGCATCTTCGCCCCGCTGTCATCCTCCAACTCCACAAGGCACTCGACGAAACCTGACGACAAGGGGTTGGCCAGTTCCACAAAGGTCGCCGTGCCTTCTCCCGCCGACACGCCACCGGCCCCTCTCTCTTCGACTCGCTTCTTCAAGCCGTAGTAGTCAATTCGTAGCGCCTTCGCCGTCCGGTGAACCCCGTGCCTCTCGGCTACCTTCACCGCCGCCGCCCACAACGAACTCGGAATCCGTGTTCGTGCCGTTCGCCCCCGACGCCAAGCTTCGAACCGGCGTCGAACGTTCTCAAGCTCCACCGGCAGCCCGCGTTTCTTCCTCGCACCCATTGGCCATCCTCCACAAAACCTCGCCTCGACAGCCAACGATACCAGACGCCATCAAAAGACTCATGCAGGCTTGCCGGAAGGACACGCCCGTCGGGCACCGCTTGGCCTCAATCGCTGGCGGCGTTGGCTCCCCCTCGGCCACGGGCGGGTGCAGCGTCCACGTCCGCCTGCCCGATCCGTGGAGCCACTCGACCAGCATCAGATTATTGACCGTGCTGCACCCGCACTTGAAGCAGAGCCGCCGGCCTTGTCGCGCACGAGCCATCCAACCACCTCAAAAAGAACCCAGCCGCGACGCGGGCGACATTGGTAGCATCGCGCTTTCAGGAGTCCGCGTCGCGGCCGGTGCTTTAAGTGAAGCAGATGGGCAAAGAAATGGCTAGGGCGGAAGTTGCCATGCGGCCCGAGTCACGTACTGCGTGTCTCTCACTCCGTTGTAAGTGCGTTTAATGCCTCTTCCAACTTCGGCCAATCACGATCCACTACGCGAACGAATACACAACTTCGGTCGGATCTCGCAGCCCATAGATTTCCCACGTCCTCCTTGTGCGTCTCCTTCTTCTGCTCCGCCAAGTGGCCACCCTTGTATTCCACGATGGCAATACGTCCATCGACCAATTCGGCAATGAAATCCGGGAAGAACTTCCCGGGAGCCAGAGGCAGGCTGAACCCGCCGGCGCTTGCATGCTCAAGATTCCGAATCCACCGCTTAACGTTGGGGTGGTCGTCAATCTTCTTCGCACACTGACTTTCTTCGTTTCCCATGGCACCAATCAGGTCGAAAGCGTGCTTCTGATAGCTGAACGGGCCTTCGGTATACTGGCGATACGGCGCGTAATCTTGTTCTGCTAGCTCAAACGCCATCTCAAACGTCGTTTCCAGCCGCCGTTCCGCCTCGCTAGCAAATAGCAGCTCTGCGCCCTTACGAATCTGCTTTCGCCCGTGCTCGGTGATCCGGTGCAGTATCAAGTCGCCTAACTCATGCCGCTTGCGAACGAGCATGGGTAATTCAATTTCGCGTTCCGTCGTCAAATGATCCACGACCCGATTGAGCCAAGCCTGGGATTCCGCTGCAGTCAGTCCCGCGTACTTTGCGCCGCGATGTAATTCGCGGTCAATCCAGCGGACCAATTCGGCTTTCTCCCATCTGTCATCCATAGGAAGGAATGACTTCTGCCGGACGATGACTTCCTCAACACCGCCGACTCGAACCGCGCCTTCACCTGTCACGTCCACAAGGACATGGTCTCCAACATGGAGCTCGCCGGAAAACTCGGCCTCAACGAATTCGGGATCACACGTATTTAGATCCCATGTGAACTCATCCAATTCGATGGGGTCGAAGCGGAACCATTGCTGTTTGTCGCGTATCGCCAATTGCGGCACGCACAAAGGGCGAGCGTATTCATTTAACGACTTCGGGGCCGTTCCGACTTCACGCTCCTCCTGCCAGTAAGTTTCGACCGCCGCTTGGTCGACAGTTGACTCAAAGGCGTCTCGTAGCGACTGGGCCTCATCGCGTGTCAACTTGTGATGTACGTTGATTCTGCTGGATTCGGCGTCATAGCGAATCTTCCCGCTAACTTGCGGCGGCAATTTTTCCGGTCTCGGTGGGGTCGATACCGGAATCGTCGTAAGTGGCAGTAAACCTTGGCCCTCAGTTTGGCGATGCACGCGCAGGACATCTTCCATCGAAACGCGGTCGAACCCGCAGCGGTTTACCATGCTGTCAGCCAGATTCCTCGCAGTACGCGCAACATCTTCACTCTGCACAATCGCGTAGGCACGGTCCAATTCCGTTTCACCGGTTGGTGTGGCTTGCGGCATTCGCAACACGCGCCCTAGCAACTGTTCCACGGCCGTTGCCGTCGCCACGTTGCCCACTGACCCGAGGACATAGGCAAACGGGCAATCCCAGCCTTCTCGCAACTTGTCGACGGTGATGATGTACTCAACACAGCAGCCCGGCCGGTTTAGATCTTCGTTCCCCAACTCGTCGTTGTCTCCCGTGGCGATACGAACACATTCTGTCGGTATACCAAACTGTTCGATTAGGGCCTTCTTTACCTTGCCGGCTGTGTGTGTGTCGCGTGTCTTGCTCTTCGGTTGAGCTTGTATCAGGGCAATCGGCCGAATGAACCGTCCACTGGTACGCCCAAATGCTGTTGCACGTTCGGCTAGTGCTTTTCGCTTCTCAACCGCGAGCGCCAACACATCCAGCCAGTCTTCTCGCGATTCCAGATCGACGGGCAGCTTGATCATCCCTTCGCGTTTGAGCTGCAAAGCCGACACCGCGTGCAAGACGTTGCTGGCATACTCTTCTTTCTTAGGGTCATGGTTCTGCTGCGGTGTTGCTGTTAATTCCAGAACCGCTAGAGGCCCCATGCGAGCCAGTGAATCGAAGGAAGTCCTCGTTCGCGCATTGTGAGCCTCATCCATGATGACGATCGGGCCACGTAGCTTCATTACGTTTGCCAAGGAAAGCGATACACGCCCACCGCTGCCACCGTTGGGCTCGGCGAGTTGTTGGCGTACCCACTCCGGCAGATTGGTGAAATGGTCCATCAGGTAGCCGTTGTCCTGGTAGACCTTGCGATTCGATTCATCATCAATTCGGTAGCTCTGAATCGTCGTCACCACGATGACCGCGTTGGATGAGATCATCGCGGCATTGGCCGAAAGTGCCTCCTCAATGGTCAATACTTCGATCGGCACACCGCCCAGGCCCTCACGTAACGCGGCGCGGTATGGGTGGTCGCGGTCTCGCAAACCCTTCAGAGTCTGGTCCCGAATCGTCGTTGAGGGAGTCACCCATAGGCATAACGGGCGGTCTTGGTGCCCCAAGTGCTTCGCAATTTCCCCCACAGCATGGGCTGCGATTAACGTTTTGCCCCCTCCGGTTGGCACACGCAGGCAGACGTACGGCACCCCTGGAAATTGCCGGGCTTCGATGTAGTCTCGCCCTGTTTCGGTGTAATAGGCGTCGTGTACTGGCCGCAAGGCCTTGCGCCGAATAGCATCGAGCACGGCATCGCAGAACGAGGCGATGGCACCAAGTGATTCGCGCTGATATTCCTTTAGTTCCAAACTGGCCATGCGTCAATCCACCTGTAGTTCATAGGGAACTTGCCGAAACGTAATGCAGTACTTCTCCAGCGATTTTGCTCCCAAACGGCACGCCTCGCCGTATACCACGCGGGGGCCATTCCCATCGGGGTGCTCGGACAGGCCTTGGGCCACGCCGTGTGTCAGTACATTGCCGCCATCAGGCCGCTTATCCCCCAATATGCCGTTGAAGAGCAGGTAGACCGCCTTTCCTTGATGCACGCCCAATAGAGGGGATCGGCCGTTTGAGCGTTTGGGAAGCGGCGTCCCCGTCTCGGTGAAGAAAACATGTGCGGCCAAATCAGCGAACTTCAAGTCAGCGTGAATGGTTCCCGATTCGTCGAATAGGGGATTGCCGAGTTTGCAAAACCGAAAACCGCCACCAAGACCAGGCTTCTTCTTGTATCCATCAATGACTCGCCGCAAGCGCTCGGCCGTCACCTTTTCGCTTATCCCGGCATCCATTTCGACACAGACGAAACGACGCTTTCCGCCATCAGCGGCGTTGAGATTCATTAGCGCGTGCGCGGTAGTGCCGCTTCCGGCAAATGAGTCAAGCACCAAGTCCTCGCCAGATGTAGTGAACGCCAGCAGTTCTTCTATCAAACCTGTCGTCTTTGGGAAGTTGAACGGCCGCTTTGATTCAGGGAAGATTGCCTTAATCTCATTCGTTCCTCTCCGGCCATCTAGCTCGAATACGCTGGACAACTTTGCGCGGTAGTCCTTCGCATACACCTTCAGTTCAATCAGTTTCGTTTCGTCCTTCCCGAACAGGATGCGGTCTTCGGCCAGAAGCCTATCCATTGTTTCCTTCGGAAAACGATAGCCCATCAGGGGTTGCTGGCATGGCTTGCCCGTTACACGATGTGGGACATCATATCGATAGCCTTCTTTTCCAGGGTTGTGCACGCTACGCATTCCAGTGTAGACGCCTTCCCGATCGATAAACTTGTAGTCCTGGAAGGGCCATAGCCCAACTTTGTTCTCCCTGAACCATTTCGTATAGGCCGCCTGTAAAGCATGGTCATCGTCATGGGTCGCGATCAGTTCATCGCCCACTTCAATTAGCCTTGCCTTCACAGCAAGCGACTGTGCTTTCCATACGGCAGGTGTGACAGAAAGCCGCTTTGCATAACACAGAATGTACTCGTGTTCCGGAACAATTCGCGTAGGATTGTTGTCTGTGGCATTTTTCCACACGATGGTGCCTACCCGATTCGCTCGGCCAAAAAGTTCATCCATTATCAGGCGAAGGTGATCAGATTCGTTGTCATCAATACTAATGAGTTTCTGTTTCTCAAATCGAGAAAGGGGTGTTTTTGCAGGTGAGAGAAGGTTGGGGTAGGCAAGAAAAAACGCATCGTTATCCTATTGAAAGCACAACCAATCAAGGAGAACAACGATGCGTGCAAAAGCCGAAGCCATTCTCGATTTTGGGTGGGGCATCGAGAAGGCGGATAACCAAACGGTACGCGATTATCGTAGCGAATACAAGATGCTCAGCGAGATTTTGGACAGTCACCCGGTGATCCTTGATCTGGTCCATGGCGATCTGGAACAACTCAGCCAGGCCACGTCGACGCGAGGCCGCAAGCCGATCTTCACCAGCGAGAACCTGTTTCGGGCGGTTTTGGTCATGCAGCGAGAAGGGCTCGACTACCGGCAGGCGTCGATTCGGATCGCCGAAAGCGAAACGCTGCAACGGTTCTGCCGCCTGCTGAAGAAACCGACCATCAACTTCACGCTGCTGAACAGGGCGTTCGGTGCGATCCAGTCTGAAACGTGGGAACGAATCAACCATGTTCTGGCCCTGAACGCTTGTGCCGAGGAGTCGGTTTCGCTCGACCATGTGCGGACCGATACGACAGTCACCGAGTGCAACATCCACTGGCCGACAGATGCGAGCCTTTTGTGGGACGTGTACCGCGTGGCCACGCGCGAGATGGCGGCCGGCCGTGACCTCAATCCTTTGAGTTGCCCCTGGCGATTCCACCCGAAGAAGGTCAAGAAGCTGTACTTGGATGTTAGCCGTTACTCGAAGAGCACGAGCAAGAAGCGGCTTCGCAAGGTGCAGCAAGACATGAAAACCATGATCGTTCGGGTCGAGAATATCCTGGAAAACGCGGAACAATTCGTCGCCTGGGCGGCGCGGTCGACATCTGTCGCACTGGCTGCGATTGGCCAAAAGCTGGCTGACCGTTTGCCCGTGATGCGTCAGGTGGCCCGAGTAGCACGCCGCCGCGTCTTCGACAAGGAGAAAGTGCCGAACGGCGACAAGGTCTTCAGCATCTTTGAGGCCCATACGGAGTTGATCAAGCGTGGCCGGCGAGGCAAGCCGGTCGAGTTCGGTCACAAGGTCCTGCTCACCCAGTCGAAAGAGAAGTTCATCACCGACTACGTCGTGCTGGAGAAGAATTGTACGGACGACAGGCTCCTGCCGTTAGTACTGGAACGCCACGAAGAGCGTTTTGGTCGACGGCCCGAATCGGTGGCCGCCGACAAAGGCTTCTGCCCGGACGAAGAGACCTACGAGGAGTTGGAGGAACAGGTCGAGTACCTGGGCGTACCGCGACGGACACAAGACTTTGGCCAATCGATGATGAGCGTGTGGCAGCAATGGCGAGCGGGAATTGAGGGGAGCATTTCGTGCTTAAAACGAGCATTTCGTTTGGCTCGTTGCTGTTTTCGCGGTTTTAAGAACTTCGTCTCGGCCGTCGGCAGCGCCGTGTTCTGCCACAACTTGACCATTCTGGCGAAAACTCCGGGAGGCTGACGACGTCGTGGTTACAACACCCTGATTTCAGCCGTGAATGCAAGGCAAGATATGCGCCCTCAGCCTCGGCAAGCACTACTTCATGCAAGAGACCGAATACCTCAACCCAACCGACCCGCCAGCCGTACACCATCCCGGCCGCCGACGGGCATCATCAACAGAAACTCATTAGTTTCTGTTTCTCAAATCGAGAAAGGGGTGTTTTTGCAGGTGAGAGAAGGTTGGGGTAGGCAAGAAAAAACGCATCGTTATCCTATTGAAAGCACAACCAATCAAGGAGAACAACGATGCGTGCAAAAGCCGAAGCCATTCTCGATTTTGGGTGGGGCATCGAGAAGGCGGATAACCAAACGGTACGCGATTATCGTAGCGAATACAAGATGCTCAGCGAGATTTTGGACAGTCACCCGGTGATCCTTGATCTGGTCCATGGCGATCTGGAACAACTCAGCCAGGCCACGTCGACGCGAGGCCGCAAGCCGATCTTCACCAGCGAGAACCTGTTTCGGGCGGTTTTGGTCATGCAGCGAGAAGGGCTCGACTACCGGCAGGCGTCGATTCGGATCGCCGAAAGCGAAACGCTGCAACGGTTCTGCCGCCTGCTGAAGAAACCGACCATCAACTTCACGCTGCTGAACAGGGCGTTCGGTGCGATCCAGTCTGAAACGTGGGAACGAATCAACCATGTTCTGGCCCTGAACGCTTGTGCCGAGGAGTCGGTTTCGCTCGACCATGTGCGGACCGATACGACAGTCACCGAGTGCAACATCCACTGGCCGACGGATGCGAGCCTTTTGTGGGACGTGTACCGCGTGGCCACGCGCGAGATGGCGGCCGGCCGTGACCTCAATCCTTTGAGTTGCCCCTGGCGATTCCACCCGAAGAAGGTCAAGAAGCTGTACTTGGATGTTAGCCGTTACTCGAAGAGCACGAGCAAGAAGCGGCTTCGCAAGGTGCAGCAAGACATGAAAACCATGATCGTTCGGGTCGAGAATATCCTGGAAAACGCGGAACAATTCGTCGCCTGGGCGGCGCGGTCGACATCTGTCGCACTGGCTGCGATTGGCCAAAAGCTGGCTGACCGTTTGCCCGTGATGCGTCAGGTGGCCCGAGTAGCACGCCGCCGCGTCTTCGACAAGGAGAAAGTGCCGAACGGCGACAAGGTCTTCAGCATCTTTGAGGCCCATACGGAGTTGATCAAGCGTGGCCGGCGAGGCAAGCCGGTCGAGTTCGGTCACAAGGTCCTGCTCACCCAGTCGAAAGAGAAGTTCATCACCGACTACGTCGTGCTGGAGAAGAATTGTACGGACGACAGGCTCCTGCCGTTAGTACTGGAACGCCACGAAGAGCGTTTTGGTCGACGGCCCGAATCGGTGGCCGCCGACAAAGGCTTCTGCCCGGACGAAGAGACCTACGAGGAGTTGGAGGAACAGGTCGAGTACCTGGGCGTACCGCGACGGACACAAGACTTTGGCCAATCGATGATGAGCGTGTGGCAGCAATGGCGAGCGGGAATTGAGGGGAGCATTTCGTGCTTAAAACGAGCATTTCGTTTGGCTCGTTGCTGTTTTCGCGGTTTTAAGAACTTCGTCTCGGCCGTCGGCAGCGCCGTGTTCTGCCACAACTTGACCATTCTGGCGAAAACTCCGGGAGGCTGACGACGTCGTGGTTACAACACCCTGATTTCAGCCGTGAATGCAAGGCAAGATATGCGCCCTCAGCCTCGGCAAGCACTACTTCATGCAAGAGACCGAATACCTCAACCCAACCGACCCGCCAGCCGTACACCATCCCGGCCGCCGACGGGCATCATCAACAGAAACTAATGAAGACTACTCCGTCTTCAGTAAGAAAATCACGCAGCAACGCCAGACGCGGGTACATCATACAAAGCCACTTGTCGTGCCGGCTGAGGTCTTCGCCTTCCTTTCCAACAACGTCACCCAACCAACGACGGATCTCCGGACTGTTCACGTTGTCGTTGTAAGCCCAACCTTCGTTTCCCGTGTTGTATGGCGGGTCTATGTAGATGCACTTCACCTTCCCTGCGTAGTAGGGCAACAGGGCTTTGAGCGCCACGAGATTGTCGCCCTGAACCAAGAGGTTTCCGGCATCCGCATCCCCGGCGCTCAGTTTTTGGTCACAGCGTAGGAGGTGATACGGCACCTTGCGGTGGTGGTTCACCACGGCGGATTTTCCTATCCAATCCAGTGTGGGCATTTTGTCCTTCCCAAGAACTTAATCGGGTAATCTCGATAGATTACCCGATTGAGGGGGGCTTGAACAGGTTTGCAACGGGAGAGGGCGGATCTCGCGGCAAAGTCTTCTTATCCCGAGCAAAGCCCGAATTCGGACGATCCACCTGGCACTAGGCAGGGCTTTGAATGACTGGCGGCCTTCCGAAGGTCGGCGATTAACCGTTGCTTGCTCATGACCGAGCGCAACAGCCGGCGGCGTTCAAGCCGCAAGATCATTACCGTGGGGCCCAGAATCGCGATCACCGCCGAAAGGACCGGGTTTAATGCGGTCTCCTTGGTCAGTCCCCTTCTGCCGGAGCCGGCTCACGGGTCTCGCCAAGCGGTCCGTCGGCAAAGTCGAAGCAAAACACCTCTTCGCCTTCAGTAACCACGCAGACGGGCGCGATCCGAATCAGGCCCCCGCCCGCATAGTCGCACGGGCCTGGCCCACCGGTGAAGGCTTCCTGACACTCGGGCATCCACCGCCCGATGCACGAAAACGCGAATCGCGCGACCGCTTCTTCGGCCGTCATGACGAGGGCAAGAAAGTCCTCGCCGCTCTGAACGTATCCGCGGGAAGGGCACCGAAACCGCCAATTACGGGCTTGGGGCCCGTATCGCCGTTCCGCCTCGGCCTTCCATTGTTCGCGTGTGAGCCTGATCATGAAGAATCCTCCGTTCGTGATTTCGCGAAAGCTCCGGGTATCAGACGGCCGGTCTATTCCCGCTGCGGCTCCTCGCCGTTTGCTGATCGCTCGGGGCGTTTCTTTGCGCGTCTTGCCTCCTCCAATTCCGCCCGGCGCTTGGCCGACTTGCGATGCAGCCGATCAATTTCGGCCAAATCAACGTCCTTGCCTGACTTCCTGGATTCCGTGTCTTGGCGAGCCCGTCGCTTCTGAAGTCGCTCGGGGAGCATGTCGAAAGGGAGGATCTTGGGCGCGGCCAGATCGTACCAATCGGGCGGCAGCCCCATTCGGGAGGGTGAGAGCGCGCACATGGCATCGGACGTCCTGGCCCAATCCTTCGTGAGGAGCTTGAAGCAGTTATCAACGCGTCTACCCGATGCGAACTCCAGAACGTACTCGATCCCGTGTAGATACCATTCCTCGTCCAGGCGACCGGCCATGACCGTAAGGCGTGCTCGAAGCAAGAGCGAGAGGTTCTCGTAGTGGGGGACGCCGGCTTCGACATCTCGCCGTTCTGGTTCCGGGATGCGAATTCGTTGCATCCTCAACCTGCGAAGATCGCGAGCAACGCCGTCCACGGCTGAGGCGAACTTCTCTGGAACTGGCAGGAGTTTCGACTGGGAGAGCGTGCGCCTGCCGGCGACGCTCCCACTCGTCTCCTCCAAACAAAAACCCTCTATCGACTCGACTTCGTCATCGTCGTCGACTTCGTCGTCGACTGCGGGCGCCCGCACGCGTGTGCGCGGACTGGAGGTGGGTTCTTCTTGTCGCGACGGCTCAAAAGCGCAAGCGATTGCGCTTTCACCGACCGAAAGCGCAAGCGGTTGCGCTTTTGAAACTGCAATCGATTGCGCTTTTGGGGGCTCGTCGTCCGCTCCGACCAGGCGGAAAGCCCCGCCGCCGTCGAAGAACTGGCCCTGCCGCTCGTCTGACGGGCTCACGACCACGGCCGGCTTTCGTGGGCGGGGCGGCTTCGGGGCAACCAGGTCGGGAAGGTACAGGTCGACGACGAGCGGGCAGTTCGATTGACCGCCCCCGGACTTGGCGGCGAATCCGAGACTGGCCAGCCGGTTCAGCTTGCGGGAGACGCTGCCCTCGGTCAGGCCGCTCTCGCCGGGGGCCAGACGCTTCAGATCGCTCACCAGGTCCGCCTGTTGGTCGTAGACAAGCTGCGACTCTCCCGGCGGGCACAATCGGCACAGCAGCTCGTAGAGTCGAATCGACTGCTTCTGAAGACCCCGCTGCCGCAAGGCCTTCCCTTTGTCGCTCATGTAGGCGTCAATGTCGCGCGACGGGTCAAAAGAGGGTTGGAGCTGATTCTGAGTTCTTGGTGCCATCCTTGGGAATCCTTTCGCATTCAATCAGCAGTTTCGCGTCGCGCGGGACAAGCCGTTCGTAGGGCACAAACTGGTCCTTGGCCCGACCTGAGAAGCGAACCTTGAAGAAGAGGTCAATGGCCCGCTCGATCACGGCCGCGATCGTCCCCTTCCGCCGTCGCCCCGCGGTCGGTTTTCCAGCCGTGTCTTCGGGCAGCACGAAGACCGCCTCGCCGGCCCTCGGGACCCAGCCCGGCGGACGTTCTTGCTTCGCGGCGGCGATCACATTGCGGGCTGCGATTCCAAAGCCGCCTTGGTGGTCCTTCTCCCGGAACAGGACGAGGATGCCGTTTTCGGTCGGGTGGAGTTCGACAACCTCTTTGTCCAAAACGAAAGGCACCGGCTCCTTCCCTTTGAACTTCCGGAGCCTCTTCTTCCGCTTGCTCGGTTTGCCCATCGTCGCACCTCACTGGCGGGACGGAGCCGCTTCGGCCGCCTTGAAGAGCTTGCGGGCCAGGCGTTCCTTGTGCCGCGTTGCCGCCTGGGCCGCCGAGTCGCTCAACTCCGTGCGCGTGGCCGAGTCGAGCTGTACGGAGAGCTGCCGGATGGCGGTGTTCACGTCCTCGTACTGGCCCGGATCGAGCAGCCCCGCCGACGTGGCTGCCTGGAGGGCGAAGACGAGCGCCTTCTGCTCACATGGCTCAAGGTGCAAGGTGATCGGGATCGTAAGAAGCGAGTCGGACGGGTGTTCGGCCGGAGTCTCGGCGATTAGGCCGACTTGTTTGAAGGCCTGGCCGTGCAGGAAAGCGAACAGGTCCAGCGGGCTCTTGAACACCTTGAGGATCTTGGGCGGCTTCTTTTCGTTCATCGGTTGTTCCTCACTTGAAATGGGTCGTCACGAAACGCCGCTCGCCGGGCCATCCGGGAGAAGGACGGCCCGGCGAGTGAGTGTTGCACCTAGCGCCGACAGGAGCCGACTTGGTGCCTTCTGGAAAACAGCCGCCGCAAGAGCGGACGGCGTCCGATCCGGGCAGCGACGCGTCGGACGACGGTCGCCGGAGCTCGGCCGGCCGTGGCCACCGCCGAAGCGACCGGCCGGCGACAAACGCCTCCGGCACAGCCTCCTTCCGTCGGTGTGGTGACGCAAACGCCGCCGTCGCACGTGCCAGGCGGGGCCAGGTCCACGAGCGGTTCGTCCGCCCTCGCTTGTGCCAAGATCGCCAGCAACAGGCATGCTGCCAGCCCATACGAAAGACTCTTCATGGGACCTCCTTGGGTGAAGAGTTGGGGGGAAAGAAAATCCGCGGTCACAGCAAGCTCATGGCTCACAGCTCACCGCTCAAAGCTCCAAATGGCCGAGGCGTGACTCGAACACGCGACCTCCGGGTTATGAGCCCGGCGAGCTACCACTGCTCCACTCGGCGAATTTGCCCGGCGGGGGCTGTCATATCTGGGTGTCTGAGTCGCGTGCTTCCACGGGCACCTCCTTCCCTTTGCCACGTTCGTGTACCTCAAGACGATGAATCACAACGCTCTTGGGCGCTTGCGCCCCGAGCCGCACATGCTTGCCGAGGACTTCGAGGACCTCGATCGTCACGTCTTCCGGAAGATCCTGCGCCGGAATCACGATCTTCTCCCCGGGCTTCCTGGTCATGATCAGCATCTTCGACTCCCTTCGATTGATGGAACAATTCGTTGTAGCGACGGACGGCGTCCGTGATGATTTCCAGATGTTCGACCCCGATCTTCGCCTTCGTGCCTGCCTTCCCGATCGAGAGCAACAGGCCGGCCTCCTTCCACCGTGTCAGCGGGCTGGGCGACCAGGCGACGTGCCGAACCTCGATCCGATGCCGGCGAATGGGCATCGCCTTGATCACGGTCAGGCAGATTCGCGTCTCGGAGATGAGCCGAATGGTGACGCACAGCGGATCCCGGGCCATGTCGCCGAACACAAGCGGCCGGCCCCAGTCGTCGAGGGCATCGAGAGAACGCTTCAGTTCAGCGTTCCTTTCCCGCAGCCTTTCCAGTTTGGCCGCGTGGTCGTCGATCAACTTACCCTGGGCATCCATGAACACCTCCGCCCGCCGGCGATCGACAAGCCAGCACGCGCTCACGATGCCCCATCCCGTCAGGCACACCCCAATCCAAGCCAAGTCCGGCATTTCATAACTCCTATGGGCTCAGTAGTTACCTCTGGTCCGTGAGCAAGAGCGGTCGCGGATCACCTGCGTATGAGGCCTCCAACTGCGGTGCCATGACCTCGCCGACGGTTCGTTGTGATTCCGGATCGACGACATAGGCGAGGAACTCACGCTCAAACGTCGCTATCCCGCTTTCCACGGCCTCTAATTTCGCTTTGACCGCCAAGGCCAGAGCTCTCCATCGTTGGCGGCATGCTTGCTCCCAGGACTTGGTAGCCGCCTCTCTCGTGCGGGTCCGACCGCGTTCCGTTCTCGTGAACTCCTCCATGCTCGGCATGGGAAGGGAAAACCGCACGTGTCTCCCGTGCGCGGCGAACTCGACGACCGCCAAACCGTGTGCCCAGTCCTCGGAATGTCGAAAGGCATCTGCCCCGTACCTGACCAATGTGCGTTTGATCTCGTCCAGACTGCGATCTTTGGAAACGGTCGTTCCGCTCGCGTAGTTCGTCATGGTCTTTCCTTGCTGCACCGGAACCGACTCCGATGGTTCAGTCGATCCCCATTGCCTTCGCGAGGGCGTTCTCGATCCCGTCCAGGTCCTGGGGCGTCGCCAACTCCGCGCCGACAACGTCCGACCACCGGGCCTTGACCAGGCCCATCTCCTCGCGAATGAGATCCCGGTCCAAGTCGACCAGGTCGAACAGTTCGAGCATCGAGTGCACGGCCGCGCAGAACAACGTATCAACAGAATCCACGACTCGATCACCTCCATCCGCAATTGAACGACGCCCGCGGGAATGGCACTTCCTACTGAATCCCGCGGGCAACGACGGACCATCCGTCGCAAAAAGAGAACAAAACTCGGCGATGGCCCAGGCCGGGCTGCGATTGGGGGGCAGAGACGCCCGGCCCAGGCCGGCGGCGTGGGGGACGCCGCATTCGCCGATCGACACGGCAAGCAGAATCGTGATCCCGCCTGCCGCGCCCGTGATTCGCAGGGCCTCCATACACCGATGCATCGATTTAGCCTCTCAACCTGCGTCGGCGTCGTCTTCGTGGTTTGTCTGTGACTTCCGTCGGAGCTGTTTGGGACTCGACCAGAAACGCCTGAAAGTCCTCTTCGTGGATCCGGTACGTGCATTGACGTTGCCCGATGCCGATGTTGTATGCCCGCAAACGGCCTCGCTTAATCAGGTCGCAAACATGTTCGACCCGTACCTTGAGCCGTTCTGCAATCTGCTTCGTCGTCAGGAATTCCATCGTTTTGTCCATTGAGAGACGCCCGTTAGCACGAGACCTAACGGAGCAGTGCGAGCGTTCCCAGCCAGGGACGTTTCGTATTCTCTGGTTGGTATATCCCTGGCTGAAAGTTCAGTTCCGCCGTATCGCCAACGACGCTCGAATATAGCGGGCGTCGCGGACATCAGATGGACATCAGTGAGCGTTCTATGTCCGTTTCGTGTCCGTTCTAGAGTTTCTCCAAAACGATCATCCCGTCGGAAACGGACAGACTGAATGGAAAACCTGCGTTTGCGAGGTGAGCAGAGACGGGGCGAACCATCCGGCTTACCGTGTCGTCCCGGACCTCAACGCCAAACCATACGACCTCTTCGCACTCAGTGAAAGAAACCGTCCCGCCGCGTTCAACGACCAGTTTCAGTAGTTGAAACTGTTTGCCCGGCAACCTTGTTTCGATCCCCGCAAAACGTACGAATGGAGGCGATACAACCTCCAGACCTTGGGTTCTTCGGTCGACGGCAGAATCGGGCAACTCGAACTGAAAGTCCCATGGCTCCCCACGGAGATGAGCGGCCACTGCTGCAGCAATTGCAGCCTGGAGGTCCGCCGCTTGTTGGGGAGTAGGGCAGAAGCGCATCGCCGAACGACCTCCTTGCAAAAAGGAGATTCCGTGCAACAATGCAGGTTATGGCTGGTGTGGCATTGCCGCATTCAGTGAGACCCCGTCGGTGCTCGCAACACCGATGGGGCCGATTGTTTTCCGTCATCTCTTTTCCAGCACAACCCTAAACCGCCCTCCAAGCACCTTGGCGATCCGGTCTGCCATCTTCATTGAAATTGCGTTCCTTCCGGCAAGGATGTTGTTGACGTAAGACGCTGACACCCCAAGCTTTGCGGCAAGGGCAGTCTGGCTTAGCGATTGCTTCTCCATAGCTAGGCGAATAGCATCTCGCGTCTCTCTAGATAGGCACATATTGCCCCCTCTCAGACCCGGGGTGTTTGTTATGTGGTAATAGGCTAGAGTTTACCAAATAACAAATAGTCGTCAACGGGGGGTTCCAGGAGAACGGGAGCCAAAGCTCCACACAGAAGCGGAGCCGTGAACAGGCTGGGGCGTTGTGGAGCGAGAGTTGGTCAGGGCGTGTGTTAGATGGACCATTCCGTGAAACCGTTTCGTCTTTGATCGCGTCCTGCAACACCGTCCATGGGGCTGGGAAGAAGTTATCTCCAGCCGCCCACAAGAGCGCAGGTTCCTATTCAGCCCCGACAAAAAGCCATGCCGGCCAGTTCCGGCGGTTCAAATGCGAAGCCTCAAGTATGGGGCAAAGCATCCTCTCCGCAATCCACACTAATCAGACACGCTTCCGCGGTCAAATCTGAACACAAATTCGCGCCCCTATCCGACCGCGCGGAAGGAAACGACATCGGATTCGTCTCGCTTCGCTGCTCGACGATCCGGCGTGTTTCCGATTCGGCCGTAGTACAGCCACTGCCGAACAACCTCGGCGATTGCCTCCAGGCGGTCGAGTTCGCCAAGATTGGCTTGAGTATAGATGCGACGATGGAGATTCATCTTCCGGCCTTGTGAGCCACCAGCAACGTGCCCCATCACCAGGTCGATCATCGGTTGATCGGTAGCAAGCCCCATCACGGTCGCGCACGTGTGACGGAGACTCCCGAGGCTGGCACCGGCTAGCTTATCGCTCGATTTCGCAAGCAGCGTATCAAACAACCGGGAAAGGCTTTTTCCCGCCGACGCTTGGCTGTAAGGCCTGCCCCACTGATTCAGAAGGAGTCGACGCTCAGCAGGGTCCTCGGGAGAACGCACGGCCAGGTATTGGCGAATTGCGGCGACAGTCTCCGGCCACAGTACGGCAACACGGCGTCGGCCGGTCTTCACACGGCGGAACTCGTGATGAGGTATTTCGTGATCCAGGAAGAGGTGGTCAAGTGTAATCGTTTCAGAATCCTGGGGGTAGAACGCACAGTTAACGCCGAGCAAGATCACCACCAGCATTCGTTCGTCAGCGTGATGGATGGCTGGAAGAAGGGCATCGCGGTCAAAGAAACGCATCGCACCATGCTTGTCTTGATCAGCTTCGATTTCCGGAAGGGACGGCGCCTTGAAACGCGGGCCCGTGGACGGCATTGAGCAGAACTGCATCTCCACGCCCCAGTTCAGAATGGTCTTGGTGGAGAGAATCGCATTTCGTTGGCTTCTGGGACGCAGCCCGGATCGCTCGACAGCTTGCTGGATCTTCGTGAAGTGGTGAGGCTTCAATGCCTCAACGGGAACGTTCGCCACTCCGGCAGCGTCGATCATTCTCCTCGCAAGGGTGAAGTCCTTGAGCGACCAACGAGCCATCTTTCCGACTTCGACGCGTTCTTCACAATCGGCCAGGTGTTCGTCGCACAGCTCGCCCAGGCTATACCCTTCGAGGCGACTGGCGGGCTCGCGTCCTGCCAGGAGATCGTCCTTTTCTTCGAGCCACAGATTCAGGGAGCCTTCCTTGTCGTCGAGAGGCCCGAAATAGTGAATCACGCCACGTATTCGTTTGCACCATTGGCCATTCGGGTGGGGGGTGAGAGGGAAGCCGCGATTGCGTTGCTTCCAGCGACGCCATTTCTCGAGCGTCTTCTTCCGGGTAGAATCGTGGCGAGCCATCGCCTTGACCTCAGCAAAAAGGGTGTTGGCTTCGGCCCCGGACGTGCGACCGTCGCGGGGCATTTTTCATGCGCGGCGACGGCTATTATAGCCCGCGAAAACCCCCAACCAAAGTGGCGAGAGTTGTCGTATCAGTTGTCGTCCCGGAAGCTAAGAAAAATGGCCGCCGTAACCTGCTTGCAGACAAGGAGTTACGAAGGCCAGAAAACGGATGGGAGAGGATTCGAACCCCCGGACGCCTTGCGACGTCAGCAGTTTTCAAGACTGCCGCCTTAGACCACTCGGCCACCCATCCAAACTGTTGCTGAATAAGGGATTTACGGCGTCATCGCGTGTGTCGATTGATACCGAAAACACCCGAGGCGATACCCAACATGCAACAAACCCACCCTTTCGAAGCAACCGAAAAGGCAGCGCACACTACCTCGCCCTTTACACAAGGGGGGCAACGCATGGGGAAGTCTACCACAAATGACGCCGGGCTTCTACTGTGAGCACAAGGACGCATATCAGCCATGGCTCTGAAGGGAGCCAGTCCGGCCCCCCGGCCCATTTGCGAGGCGACGGATGCTCCCGGCACCTCGGAATTGCCTAAGTCGCCAGGTTTCCCTGGGTTTCGGTTCGAAGTCAAGATTCGTCGTGTCCAGCATGTCGTCGCCAGCCGAATCGAAGAGGTAGACCCGGTCGCCCGCCGTGTCGCTGCTGGAACCGGTCGCCGTCACGCTCCGGAAGCCTCGGACGTTCTGGTAGAACGAATCTGCCGTGTCGGTCAGCATGCTGTAGGTTGGATCGCCAACAGAGAAATTGCCGCCCGCGGTCGTGCCTACCGTGCTGCTCGCAATGGTGGAACTGGCGACCGTCAGATGGCATTGACGCTGAAGACGGCCCCGCCATTGCGTCCGGCCATGTTCCCGGTGACCTGTGAACTGGTTAGCGTCACCGAGCCCTGGTCGCAATAGATGGCCCCGCCGTTGTAGGTGCTTGCCGCATTTCGGCCGGACCCTCTTCCGTCCGCTTGCTGGCCTTCGTAACTGCTTAACTGACAGTATGTTGCGAAGCCAGATGTTCTTGCCTTCCGAAATGGCTCCTGTTACGACAACTCCCATCGTTGCGCTTGGGGGTGTTCGCGGGCTATAATGTCCGTCACCGTACATGAAAAATGCCCGCGCCGGTCTCTTGAATCGGTGCCGAAACCTCATCTCCTCAAGAAGATTCAATGTCAGGGAACAGAAGAACTACGGCTCTGCGTTGGAGCGACGGCTGTTTCTCCTCTTGGATGGTCGTCATGTTTGCTCTGGCAGGCGCCCAGCCAGTGGCGGCTGATACCGGATCGATTCCTGATCCCGCGACTGAACAGGAAGCGGGACATGCTGTGGACAGGGCTTTGCCGATCCGGGCTGTACCCGGCTCGCACTGGTTGGAGTTTCGCGGAGCCCCCGTGCTCCTGGCGGGAGATTCGATCACGCAGGGCTGGATGGAACTCGGTACGCACTTCGATCAGAAGGCGTATCTCGACGCATTGGCCGGGCGGGGCATCAACGCGGTTCTGCTCTGGTCGTACATCGCGATCACCGATCAGGAGACCGACGAACGTATCGGCTACGACGCCCCTGAAATCTGGCCGTGGGTCAGGGAGCGGGGACGTTTCGACCTTGCGCGATTCAACGAAGCGTATTTCTTGCGACTGCGCGAGTTCCTCGACCTGGCCGACAAGCAGGATATCGTGGTGGTGATCACGGTTCACGACGGCTGGACGAAGACCAGGTTCTCAGGCCATCCGTTCAACCGGGCCAATGGGGGCTCGCTGCAGTCGCGGCGCCAGTACGTTGAGTTGCACGACTCCGGCCGAGAGATGCCTGTCGAGTTCGACTCAGAATGGTCGCGCCGACAGAAACACCAATACTATCTTGAACGTTTCTGTGCCCGACTGATTAACGCCGCGACCGGACGAACAAACGTCGTTTTCGAGATGTTCAACGAAGGAGAATGGTACAACCAGGAAGACTTGTACGACTTCCAGATGCATTTCTTGCGGTTCTTCAGGGCCCGCACAACGCTCCCTTTGGCAATCAATGATGACCACGTGAGAGGAAGCGACTTTCGCGGTGAATCCGAGCTGGATGTTATTTCGCTGCACACGCCGCGATGGGACGACACGCCCCCTGCGCGACACTTCTTCGACCACTTTGCACAGCAATTTCGAACCACACCGGTCATGCCGATTCTGTTCACCGAACCGGTACCGGAGTATGCGGGCGATTCCGCTCGACACGTGGGGGTCGTCCGAATGATCTGGGGAACGGCACTGGGCGGCGCGGGGGTCCTCTTCCAGAACGACACGAGTTGGGGATTCGATCCCCGATCGATCCTGGCCGCCAAGGAGGCCGAGCGAGAGACCGTGCTGGATTACGAAGGACACCTGGCGCGTTTTTTCAACAAGTCAAACGTCCGCCTGGAAGGCATGCGTCCCATGGGCCGACTTTCATCGACCGGCGTATGCCTTGCCTCCCCGCCGAATCAGTACATCGTCTATGTCGAAGGGGGAAACCGGTTTACGGTGGACCTGTCGGCTGCAAGAGGTCACCGACTTCAAGTGCGCTGGTACAACCCGTTCACTGGTGAATCGATCGCCGGTGGAGACGTTTTGGGCGGTAGCTCGGCGGAGCCGTTCTCGCCGCCCCTGAAGAGCGATTTCGTCCTCTGCTTGACCAACGAGACTCCCGGAAACTAACCGTCCTGAGAGTTCCGACCAAGTCGTTGCACCTGAGGATGAATCTGGATAGCATCGTGGGATGGAAGTCTCAGTATCCAGACGGAAACCGTCGCATCAGATCCCTCTTTTGAACCAGGAAACCAACATGCGAGATATTAGCGAATCACTGCTCTCCCAGGCGATCTCCCGCCGCTCGACCCTCAAGGCCCTGGCCGGCACGGCCGCTTTTGGAGCGGCGTTGCCTTGGGCAATCCCCGCGTCGGCCGCCGAACTGAAGGGCCGGATCAACCAGTCCGTGTGCCTGTGGTGCTACAACGGTTACCTCAAAAAGAGCAAGATGGATCTCGACGCCTTTGCCGCCTATTGCGCGGGCCTGGGCCTTAAGTCGGTCGAGTTGGTCGGCCCGAAGGACTGGCCCACGCTCAAGAAGCACGGGCTGATTTGCGCCATGACGCCCAGCCACGGCATCGCCAAGGGCTTGAACCGGATCGAGAACCACGACGAGTGCCTGGCCAAGATCCGCAAGAGCATTGACGACTGCGCCGAGGCCGGTTTCCCCAACGCCATCACCTTCTCGGGCAATCGCAAAGGGATGGACGACGAGGAGGGCCTCAAGAACTGCGTGATCGGCCTGAAAAAGGTGGCGGGCTACGCGGAGAAGAAAAAGGTCACGATCTGCTTGGAGTTTCTCAACTCGATCAACCACAAGGACTACATGGCCGACACAACGGCTTGGAACGTCAAGATGGTCGAGCAGGTTGGCTCGCCGCGCGTCAAGGTGCTCTACGACATCTACCACGCGGGAATGATGAAGGAAGATCCCCTCAAGGACATCAAGGAACACGCCGATTGCTGGGGCCACTACCACACCGGCGGGCTTCCCGGACGCAACGAGATCGACGACACGCAGACCCTCGACTACCCGACCCTGATGAAGGCCATTGTCGACAGCGGCTACAAGGGCTACGTGGGACAGGAATTCATTCCCAAACGCGACGACGCCCTCACCAGCCTGGCTCAGGCCGTCGCGCTCTGCGACGTGTGATTGTGCGACTGCATTTTGGGCCGGGAATCGTCTGCCGTGAAGTTCCCGGCCCCATGGGCTGACGGTGGGGCTTGACCGGCAACTGGCTGATCCTCCACAATAGGCGTGCTTTTCTGGGTGGGCTTTTCTTCACGCGTGTGGGCGCTTCGTGGGAGGATTGTGTCATGAGCGATGCCGACAGCTACGCATCGGACCCGGGGGGATTCTCGTTGTCGCACGAGAAGTTGCGAGAGATGAGGCCGGACCTCTACGGCTTTTCGGCGACGGTCGAACTCGTGATGACTTATCTGCGCATGGCCGACTCGCATCGCGTGATGGTCAAGTCCGCTCTTCAGGAAGGGGATTGTCGAGGGGCCGTGGTGGTTTCCGTGTTTCCCCTCATCGTGGCCTCGTACACCGACGAGATGGACTGCGTCGTGATGCTGCGATTTCCCGGCGCATCCAGGAAATGCAGGAAGAGCATCGGCGACGAACCGAGGAAATGAGACGACGGGCCGAAGAACTCCGCCAGAAGCACGGGGCAGGATCGTTCACTGAGAATGGCAGCGTGCCGAGCCTCCCCGAACCGAACGCCGACTCATATGAAATGCGAACGTGGCTCGACGCGTCTGGCCAGCACCGCACGGAAGCGCGATTCGTTGATCTCCAGGACGGCCAGGTCACGCTTACCAAGTCGGATGGAAAGACGATCACCCTGCCGCTGACCGGCCTCAGTGCGGTCGACCAGGCCTACGTGCGGTCGAAGACGAGTCGATAGTTCGTGAGGCAGAAAAGTCGTTTCTGTATCGCAGAAGCCGGGCTAGCTCACGTGGTCCCGTTCCTAGAGGTTGGTCCTCAAGGACTGGGAGATTCAAGAGCCCGGCTTTTCGACCCTGCTCTTACACGACCGCCAACTGCATGCGTGTTGCGTCCAGCCGCGAGGAGAGGATCTTGCAGACCTGCTCCATGAGTCGGTAACCCAGGGAAGAGTCCTCGTCGCACAAGAGCCGCAGCATCTCGGCCTCGATGGCGACAATCTCCGTCTCTCGATCGGCAATCGCGCGGGACACTCGCCGATGGGGATCGACCAGGCCCGACCAGCCAATCAACTCTCCGGCCGGAATCATGTCCGTGGTTCTGGGCTCTCCTGTGGGCAGCAGGTACTGGAGTTCGACTTCGCCATGGACGATCAGGTAGACGAAGTCCGCCGGTTCGCCCTCGTCAAAGATGTGCTCCCCAGGCATGTAGATCCGTTCGTGCGACACCATGGCGATCCGCTTGAGCGTCCACTCGTGGATCGGCGCGAAATAGGGGTAACGCCGGAGCAGTTCAGGAGAAATCATGGTTTACCCTCCTTCTCCTTGTACTACCTATAGCCAAGATCGTTAAGTTCTCGACGAAGATTCCCGACAAACTTCACATTCCACCCTCCTCCCCGTCGTTTCTCGCAATCGTTTTCACCAGGTTTCCCCGGCCATCGAGTATTCGGAGCAGAAGCGCCGGGGTGCCGGGCAACGCGTGGGATGCGCAACCGTGACAGGGATCGTAGGCGCGAAACGCCATCTCCACCTTGTTGAGCAGCCCGTCGTTGACGTGTCCGTTATGGATCATGCTCTTGGCGGCCTTGTCGACCGACATGGCAATGCGGGCTGCATTGTTCTGCGTGGCCACAATCAGGTTGGCGGCCGTGATGACTCCCCGCGAGTCCGTGCGGTAGTGGTGGATCAAAGTTCCGCGTGGGGCTTCGACAGCGCCGACGCCTTCCTCCGGCTTCTTTGTGGGAAAGTTGCGGACTTCCCGATCCACCAGGATCGGAGAACCGGCCAGGTCACGCATCATTTCGCCGGCCGCCAGCATTTCAATGAGCCTTGCCCAGTGGGTGGCAAGCGTGTGGTGGACCGGCGTGCCGCCAAGAACGTCGCAGTAGCGCGCGTAGGCCGCCTGCGCCTTCGGCGTGGGCATTCCCGTGGCAACGTTCAGCCGTGCCAGGGGCGCCACGGCAAACACGCCGCTGTGGGAGCCGTCGACGAAACCGTTCCAGCCCACATCTTTCAGGTAGCAGAACTTGACGTAGCTGAACGGCTCCACCCGTTCGGCGATGTGCTGGAGGTAGTCCCGGGCCGGGAACTTCTCGTACTGACCGCCCCCCGGCGAGACGACGCGCAAGAGCCCGTCGTAGAAATTGACCTTATTCGCTTCGTCCACCATGCCCAGGTAGTAGGTCTTGTGGGCGTAGGCATTCGAGAGGATCAGGTCGACGTACTGGGGATTGCCCAGGACGAGATCGGAAAACACCTGGAGCGAGAACTCGGCGAATTCCACCGCCTGATCCGCCACCGCCACGTAGACCGGCCGGCGTTCGGGAGAAATCGGCCTCGCAACGCCTCCGGGAAGCCCGAACACGGGATGGATCACCTTGCCCGCGATTTCCGAGATCATTTCGCGCACCATTCGGCGCATGGCGATCACGCGTTTACCCACGTCGATGCCTACCTTGCCAAGCACCCCGAGGATGTTGCGTCGTCCCCGCGGCGCCTCGGGGCCGACGACGAAGTCGGGGCCGCCGAGGAAATAGAAGTGCAGGGCATGGTCCTCGTACATGAACGCGTTGTAGACCAGTTCGCGAATTGCCCGGGCTGCCGGGGGGGGCTCCACGCCGTAGAGATCGTCGAGGGCCTTCGTCGAAGCGATATGGTGTGCCGTGGGACACACGCCGCAGATCCGCGAGGTGATCTGGGGCATGTCTTCCGCCGGACGCCCCTCGGCGAACTTCTCGAATCCCCGGAGCTCGGGAACCTGGAAGTAGGCGTGATCCACGTCGCCGGCGTCGTTCAAGATGATGTCGATCTTCCCGTGGCCCTCCAGACGCGTGATCGGATCGACGGTGATATGGCTGGTCATGACACCTTTTCTCCTGTACGTTCGGGGAGCACTCGCCGGAAGAGCATCGAGTGGGGCAAACTATAGCGATAGAACGCTCCGGCCGGATCGACCACGCCGTCCATGGCCGCTGCAATCTGCTCCTCCTGATCAAAATCCAGCAGTGAAGCCGTGGCCGAGAGCGCCGCGGCGCCGAAGTCGCGGACGCGGTCCAGGGGGCCCAGGCAACCGGTGCAAGGCATGTTGGCATTGATGCACGCATGGTCGCAGCCGCTCCGTGTTGCGGGGCCGAGGCAGAGCAGGCCCTGGACCAGGAAGCACGTTTCCGGATCGATGTCGATTTCGTGGGGGCGGTGGAACTGGCGGATCACGCTCTCTTCCGGCTTGCTGTCGATTCGGGGGCAGTCGCGGCACTGGGCGATATTCGGGGCCAGAATCGCGCCTCTTGGTGGCAAACGACCTTCCACAAGGGCGTTGACGGCCTCGACGATCAACTGGGGCGGCGGGGCGCAGCCCGGGAGGTAGTAGTCGACGTTGACCACCTGGTCGAGCGCCTTGACCGATTCGTCCAGCGTGGGCAGTTCGATGTCGCCTTCGGGCGTCGCAATATGGGAGCGAGGTCGAGTTTCCTCCGGATTCACGTTGCTGAAGTGTTTGTCGCGGTAGGCCGTTTCGAGAATAGATTCCAGGGAGTACAGGTTTGCCAGGCCCGGCACTCCGCCGCTCTGCGAGCAGGTGCCGAAGGCCACGAGGCATTGCGATTTTCGCCGGCAGAGTTCCGCCATTTGCCGCTGCTCGCTCGTGCGGATCGCCCCGTTCACGAAGCAGGCGGCCATTTCCCCATCGGCCATCGCTTCCAGGTCCTCCCGTTTGAAATCCATGGCGCAGGGCCAGAAAACGATGTCGACCGCCTCGACCACATCCAGGATCGCCTCGGCCAGGTCCACGACCGCCTCCTCGCATCCTCCGCACGAGGCACACCAGTAGAAACCAACTTTCGGTTTGCTCATGGCGTCATTCTCCTTGGCAGTGTGGCCTATTCATCAGCCAGCATTACGGGGTAGGTGCCGGCGGGTTCCGGCACAAAGTGTTCAGTTTTGCTTTTCGCAGGGGGCGTGGGGACGGGTTCCAGGTGAAGCGGCCCGAGGCGGCGAAGGGTCGCGACCATGGCGTTAGTTGCGTCGCGCAATTTGTCGCCTTCGGATGCCGAAATCCACTCGAGCCGCAATCGTTCGGGCTCGATGCCCATCTGGTCGACCAGGCGGCGGAGCAGTTCGAAACGCCGAAGGCACTTCGTATTGCCTTCCTGGTAGTGGCAGTCGCCCGGATGACAGCCTCCAATCAGCACGCCGTCGGCGCCCTGTCGAAAGGCGGCCAGAACGAACTGCGGATCGAGACGTCCTGAGCACATGAGTCGCACGACCCGCGTGTTGGGGGCATAACGCATTCGGGCGGTTCCCGCCAGGTCGGAGGCCGTGTAGGTACACCAGTTGCAGAAGAATGCGACGATACGCGGCTCGAAGCCGTCCGGACCGGCGATGTCGGGATCAGACATAGCAGAGGACTCCTTCGATTTCTTCGTAGATCTGGTCATCCGTGAAGAGGTGTTGCGAGGCGGCTCCCGAGGGACAGGCCGCGACGCACACGCCGCAGCCCTTGCAGCTCGTTTCGTCAATGACGGCCACCTGCTTCTCCTCGTCCCGATGAATGGCGTTGTAGGGGCAAAGGGGGATGCACGTCTTGCATCCGGAACACAGCGTTTCGTCGATCCACGCCGTATTCGGTTCCAATTCAATCCGTCCGTGGTCGATCATGGCCAGCGTCTCCGCCGCAGCCGCCCCCGCCTGGGCCACCGTGTCGGGGATGTCCTTGGGGCCCTGGCACGCCCCGGCCAGGAACACGCCGTCGGCAGCCGTGTTGACGGGGGCCAGCTTGGGATGCTTCTCCAGAAAGAAGCCCTCCCCCGAACAGGACATGCCGAAGAGCCGCCGGACCTGTTCCGCCGCCGCGTCGGGCTCCATGGCAACGGCCAGGATCAACATGTCCAGATCGAAGGTGCGCACCTTGTCGAGAAGCGTGTCGTCCACCTGCACCGTGAGAATCTCGTGTGACGGATCGCCGTCGTCTTTCCGGCAGTGTACGTCACCTACTTTACCGCGGACGAAATTGACGCCTTCCCGCTGCACCCTCTCGTAGAACTCCTCGAACCCCTTGCCCGGGGTGCGCATGTCGATGTAGAAGTCGAAGAGTTCTGCCCCAGTCTTCTCCTGCACGAGATGGGCCAGTTTCAAGGAGGCCATGCAGCAGACGCGGGAGCAATACGAATGGTAGTGGTGGTCGCGGCTGCCCACGCAATGGACCACGCCCACGCGCCGCGGCACGCTCCCGTCGCGAAGGAGAACCTTGCCCTCCGTGGGACCGGCCGCATTCAGCAAGCGTTCGACTTCCAGACTCGTGTAGACGTTGCGGTACCTGCCGTAGCCGTAGTGAGCAATGACGCGGGGATCGAACGCCTGGTAGCCTGTGGCCACGATGATCGCGCCCACGTCAAACTCCTCGAGCCATTCCTCCTGGCGGAAGTCGATGGCCCCGCGATCCGCACAAGCGTCCAGGCAGGTCATCTTGCAGCGCCCCGTCTTCAATTCGATGCACGCTTCCGGGTCGATCACCGGAACCGGCGGAACTGCCTGCGGAAAGGGAATGTAGATCGGCTTGCGCTTGGCCAGCCCCTGGTCGAAGGCATTGGGAAACTGCGGGGTTTTGAAGAGGCAGGCGTCGATGCACTGGCGGCAGCCCACGCAAAGCTCTTCCCGAACGTGTCGCGCGTGGCGTCGAACCTTCACGTGGTAGTTACCCACGGAGCCGGTGACCTCTTCCACTTCGGAGAAGGTGAGCAAGCGAATGTTGGGATGCTCTTTCACGGCGGTCATCTTTGGGGTGAGGATGCAGGCGGCGCAGTCGAGGGTGGGATAGGTCTTGTCGAACATGGCCATGTGCCCGCCGATGCTGGGTTCCCGTTCGACGAGCACAACTCGCTTGCCTGCCTGGGCCAGTGTCAGGGCCGCTTGGATACCTGCGATTCCTCCACCGACCACGAGGACGCATGGTTTGACGGCCACGGATTTCCGCTCCAGCGATTCGTGGAACGCCACCCGTCGCACGGCCCCGGCCACTTGTGCCCGCGCTTTGCGAAACGCCGCGGTCTTGTCGTCGGTGACCCACGCCACGTGCTCGCGGATGTTGGCGATCTGAACCTGGAACGGATTCACTCCCGCCGCTTCGGCCGCCTTGCGGAAGGTCGCCTCGTGCAGCAGGGGACTGCAAGCCGCCACGACGACCCGGTCGAGTCCGTGTTCGGCGATGTCGCGCCGGATCATCTCCTGGCCCGGATCGGAGCACAGGTAGCGGTAGTTTCGGGCAAGGACAACGCCGGGAAGGGACGCCGCGAAGTGGGCGAGCTGCTCGACGTCGATCTTGCCCGCAATATTGCTGCCGCAATGGCACACGTAGACACCGATTCGAACGTCTGCCGTTGGCGCGATCATGAGAGGGCCTCCACCGTCTTGTGGGCACAAGTGGCTTGCCATACGAGCTGGCCGAGATCGACCACGGGGAGCCGCGATTCCGCCCCCAGGGTCTTCACGGCGTCCTGAAACATGGCCAGATCCTTCGGACAGGCGACGACGAGGGTATCGACGCCGTCGAGCCGCAGAATCTCACGGATACGGATTTCCGCCGGACGCTCGGCATCGCCGGACGTGTCCTTCAGCCAGATCCGCCCGCCTCCCGCCCCACAGCAGAAACTGCTTTGCCGATTGCGGCCTATCTCCACCAGGTGGACGCCGAGGGCCTTGAGAACGCGCCGCGGCGCTTCGTAGACCCCGTTGTAGCGACCCAGGTAGCAGGGATCGTGGTAGGCGGCCCTCATGTTCAGCGGTTCGTCCACCGGCAGTCGCTCTTCCTCGATCAAATAGTCGAAAAGCTCGCTCACGTGAAGGACGGCGTCCGGGGTAAGGCTCGGACACGCGGCGCCGGCGTATTCGTTCTTCAACGTGTTGTAGGTGTGCGGGTCCGCCGTGATCACCCGCTGGAAGGTTGCCTTCCCGAGAAGGGCGACGTTCTTGTCGCGGAGCTGTTCGAACAGTCCCTCTTCTCCCACACGCCGCACGTCGTTTCCTGCATTCTGTTCCTTGTCGTACAAGATACCGAACGAGAGGCCTGCCGAGTGGAAAACCTGGGCGATCTTCACGGTCACGTCCCTCGCGCGGGGATCGTAGGAAGCGTAGTCGCCCACGAACCACAGGTACTCGACGGGCTCCTTGCGCGCATCGGGGATCGCAAAATCAACCTGCTTGGTCCAGGCCGACCTCTTGCGAGCCGACTGGCCGAATGAGTTTCCGTAGCGGGACAGGTTCATCAGCACGTCCTGCAAGCCCTCGTCGATGCGGCCGTCGTAGACCTGCCGGCGTCTTAGATCGATCAACATCCGCGGTTGTTCCACGCCCACGGGGCATTGTTCTTCGCAAGCCCGACAGGTGCAGCAGGCCCACAGGGCGTCCGGGTCGGTGACGCGGGCGGACAGGGGGCCTCCGAACTCGGCCGCGCCGTTGGGCCGGGCGGCAGCCAGCTCGCGGTCGAGAGCCAGGACGAGATTCCTGGGCGACAGGGCCATGCCCGAAAGATGGCTCGGGCACGACTGTTCGCAGCGTCCACAGGACGTGCATGCGTCCATTTGCAGCAGTTGACGCCAGGTGAAATCGCCGATTCGACTGGCGCCGGACTCGCCAACCACTCTCAATTGACCGACGGGCTGTCGGCTACGCAGTGCGATGTTCAGCGGCGAACTGAACAGATGAAATGCCTTCGAGAACGGGATCGATGCGAGGAACACGAACGCCGCCACGGCATGGGCCCACCAGACAGCCGGATAGATGGCGTGAATCGTCTCGCTCGACATGGCGGAAAAGAACAACGACACGGCGTAGCCGACGGGAGCCCAGCCCGTCGCGGCATGTTCTCCGGACGCGATCCGCAAGGCCTCCGCCACGAACCCGCTCACGGCAACGAGCGTCAGGATCGAGAGAAGGTAGAGCGAATCGAACGCCGCCCGGGGCGACGCCTCCGCCTTGAGCCGGTCCGGTCGGCTCACATAGCGGCGCCAGAGGGCCATGCCCAGCCCGAGGATCAGCGCGACACCGAAGAGGTCAAGGATCAACTCAAAGAGCAGATAGGGCGGTCCTCGCAGGACCTGGAATCCGAAAAACAGGTGGAAGAAGTCCCAATCGAGGGTGGCCACCGCCGTTCCCAGGGCAAGCACGACCATCCCGAAGAAGATCATCAGGTGCGTTGCCAAGGCAAGGGGATCGTCCGCCAACCGACCCTGAAGCAACCCGTCCCGAACGAGGACGCGAAGCCGCTCCCGCCACGCCGTCGCATCCGGTTCGGGACGGCCGCGACGCCACCGGGCCACGCGCCGCCAGGTTCCCCACACCAGGACGAGCACAGTCAGCCCCCCCAAGCCATACTGAGCCAACTCCGCCCAGTGAGGAACTCCCCAAAAAGTATCTCGAAAAGCATCCACAACAAACCTCACAGCTCACCGCTCATAGCTCACCGCTCTCTTCCTCTTCAACACCTCCGTCAATTCCGGCATCAGGTCCAGCATGTCCATCTCGACTCCGTAGTCCGCGATTTCAAAGATCGGGGCTTCCGGATCCGTGTTGACCGCGATGGTCAATTCGGAACCGCTCATTCCTTCCACATGTTCCGGGGCGCCGCTGACCCCCAGGGCCAGGTAGAGCCGAGGCTTGACGATCATTCCCGATTTTCCGACCTGCCGGGTTGCCGCCAGCCATCCCTGGTCGACAATGGGGCGCGACGCTGCCAGTTCTCCGCCGAGCGCTTCGGCCAATTCCTGGGCGAGCTCCATGTTGTCTTCCTGCTGGATGCCGCGTCCTACGGAAACAAGCACGTCCTGCTGGGTGATGTCCACGTCGGACTGGTCCGCAAGGATCATTTCCTCAAAGCGAATCGCTCCCTCGGCCAGTTCCATGGCGACCGGTTCCAGTTCTCCCTTCCCGATGCGAGTTGCCGGATGGAAAGCCCCGGGGAGCAGGGTCAACACGACCGGTCGGCCTTTCGCCTGAAGCTCCGCCACCAGCTTGCCCGAGCAGTAACTGCACGTCGCCATCACGGCATCGCCTTCCGCGTCAAAGGCACGGCAGTTCCCCAGGCAGGGCGTTTTCAGCACGGCAGCCAGGCCGGGGGCCAGGTCGAGCCCGACCGTGGAACTGGCAAACAGTACCAGCCGCGGAGCCTCGCGCCGAACGATCTCGCTCAGGGCGTCCAGAAATGGCCCCGGGCAGTAATGGGCCAGCACGGGATTGTCGACGGCCAGGATCCGATCGGCGGCGGCCAGACGCATGGCCTGCGAGGCGCCGTCCGTACTGAGCAGGGCCGCGAGGACCTGACCCCCGTGGGTTTCTGTCCACTGGCCAGCGGCCCCGATCAGTTCCAAGGTGCCGTTGCTGATCGAGTCTCCTTCCAGGTCGGCCACAACGAGAACATCTTGTTCGCTCATGTCAGCACCCCTTTCTCCACGAGGATCTCGGCGATCTGCTCCGCCACCTCCCGTTCATTTCCCTCAAGCATCCGGGCGCCGTCGCCCCGCAGGGGAAAGGACAATCGGGCCACGCTCACGGCAACGCTCGGCGGCACCGATTCCAGTTCCAGTTCTTCAAATTCGGCCGACTTCATGGCTTCCCGAATCCGGCTCACGGGAACGTAGCGTGGGGGCTGATCGGCAGCCAGAATTCCCAGCACCGCAGGAAGCTGAACCGACATCCGCGCCTTGGCAGCGCCGGGATATTCCTTGTGCGCCTCCAGCACCATTTCTTTCGCGGTCTGGCGAACGCCGCGAACGACACCCAGGTAGGGAAGCTCCAGTTCCACGGCCAGTCGCGGCCCAAACGCCCCTTCCAACTCGTCGTGGGCCTGGCAACCGATCAGGATGCAGTCGGGTCGGACCGAGCGAATTGCGTCGGCAAACAGGGCGGTGGCCACATCGGTCCCCGGCGGGAACGGCTCTTCCCAGGGGATCGTCAGGATTCGGTCGACACCTTTCGCGGCTGCCGAAAACAGCGTCGTCTCCACGTCCCCGAAGTCGAAGGCTAGCACCGTCACCTCTGCGGTTCCATCCTCGGCCAACAGCAAGGCCTGCTCCAAGGCGTGCTCGTCCGACTCGTTCACCAGAAAACCCGCCTCGCCATAATCCAAGGCTTTTTCGTCTGGCATGAGTTCCAGCGGCTCGATCGGGTCCGGGACCTGCCGCAGGACAACAGCGATCTTCATGGTCTATCTCCTTTCACCGAGGCCCATCGATTCAGCCAGCAGCTCGATGATGTCGCGCACGACGATCCGGTCTTCCAGGCCGGCTACTTTCGCCGAATCTTCGAACCGAGAGAGTTCATAGGGGCAGGACACGGCGAGCACATCGGCGCCTGTGGCGGCCGCTTCGCGAATCCTCTCGTCAGACAGCCGCTTTCCACCGTGCTCCGTAATGTGGCCGTCGAGCCACATTCCACCTCCTCCGCCGCCGCAACAAAGCGCGTTCTCCCGATTGCGTTCCATTTCCACCACCTCCACGCCCGGGATCGCTTCCAGCAAAGCTCGGGGCGGCTCGTAACTTCCACACCGCCGCCCCACGCAGCAGTTGTCGTGATACGTCACACGGCACGGGACAGGACGGGTCAGCAAGGGCCGCAGTTGTTCCAGGCGGTCGGCCAGAAACATCGTGTAATGCTGGGCCGGAAACCCTGCGTCGTAACGCGGATAGAAGACTTCCAACGCTCGGTAGCTGTGTGGATCCAACAAGACGATCGTCTTGAACTTCTGTCGCTCAAAAAGCTCCTTATTCGTCTCCACGAGGGTCTCGAAAAGGCCTTCCTCCCCAAACAATCGGTCGCAATCCCCGAGCGATTTCTCCTTCACTCCCAGAACGCCCCACGAAATGCCCAGGCAGGTCATCATCCTGGCGAATTCGCGGCTGACCACCTGGTTTCTGGGGTAGTATGACGGATAGCAACCGACAAGCCAGAGAACCTCGACAGCCGCGCGCTCCTTCGAAAGATCTGTCAGCGGAACGTCCAGACCGCGGGCCCATTCGAGTCGCTTCCGAGGAGACTTGCCAAGCACATTCCCGTACATGTACAGGTTCTGAAGGGCCGTCTGAAGTTCCGCGGGCGGTTGCAAGCCTTCCTGAAGGGCCCGGTCCCGTACCGCCGGCCACAGCGTGTCGGTCAGGTCGATCTCCCGCGGACACCGTAGCGTGCACGTGTAGCACCCCACGCACATCCACACGGACGGGCTGGAGAGAACCGGGGCCATATCACGCCGTCGCGCCTGGAGAATCATTCGCCGCGGCGGATACTCCATCGCCAAACCCAGCGGACAGCTCCCGCTGCACGTCCCGCACTGCATGCACGCAAGAATGTCGTGCCCTTCCGGATGACTTAGAAGTTCTTCGAGAAAGCCCTCGCCGATGCCTTCGTCCGATCGGACGGCCTGATGGATCATCGCTCATCCCCCATATACGGGTTAAGACCATAACCCAGCCTTCGCAGGCCTGCTCGCACCTCTGCCCACTCCGAAGAGCAACTCTCAAGGACGCTCCGCACTGTCGGGCACGCAGCGACCACCGAAAGATAAGAAGTGGGCTTTCACTGCAACCGGCAACGGTGCTACCCGGGAATGATAACCGCGATCCCCAGGGGTGGTATGCCCAGAAAGAAGGGGACGCCACCGACTGGCTTCAGTGGAAGTCGCGTGCAATCATCCGCGACCGAGCATCCGTCTCGTCCCTCGGAATAACAAAGACAAGATTCAGTGTCAATCTTCGGAATGCCATTTTTCGACAGATTAACCCGTTGTAGGGTATTCGCCTAGATGTGCCATCGAAGATAAACCCGTAAGAAACCGGTATAATATCGACACTTTCGTAACTACTTCAGGGGAGCAATGAGCTGTGAGACGGTGAGACGCGAATTGTAGCGGCTGTATCGAATGGGGAGGCGAGTAGGCAAGGCGTGGTCGTTATTTGTGGTCTATAGTTTTGCTATGCGGAGTGGTCTGCTCGCGGCCTTCGGCCGTGCAGACAGACGCATCCCACCGTCGGCCCCGCCGGGCCGACTCCCTCCCTCCATAACACGGGGTCCCACCATGAGCAAACCTGCCTTCCCCAACATCGGCGAACTGTCCGCTCGTATGGCCGCCAATCATCGGCGTGTCGTCCGATCCATCGACCAGTTGATGGCCCCCATCGACGCTATGGTCCAGGCTTCCGCCAGCGAGAACTGGTCGAAGGTCGCAGCCTTGGGACGCGATCTGGGCGACGCAAGCCGCGAAGCGGGCTACCGCGGCGTCAGTGTCATGGCCCAGATTGTTGCCAACGAGGCTGCCCGTCCCGACAACGCCCACGGCGTGAAGCGAAGCCTGATCCGCCTTATCGGCACCTATGGACGCACCGCAAGATTGCGCTGACTTCGATCACGCGGCCAATCTCAGACCCCGTCGCGGCCAAGCCTGATTTTTCATGGGTGGCACGCTCGGAGCGAAGCGACGGGCGTGGTGATTGACCGTTCACGCCCACGGCATAGTGCCTTTGAGGGGCTGCCCACAACTTCAGCCTGCAAATCAGGCATCGCGGTTCTTGACGGCTCAAATCTCCTTTTTCGCTGCCGATCGGCCTCACCACAATTGCCAATGCGTATTTAGGAAGTTCTGTTGCTGCGAGGAGTCAATTGACGCAACAGAATTCCTCGCAGAATTCCCCGAAATATGCAACAAAGATCGATTGGCGACCGTCCGGCATAGCTATAACATGCTTCGCTGCAACTGTTTATCGACAGCGGAGGTTCCTCGGGGAGAGGCTCCTCCCCCTTCTTGTCCGATTCTCGGATGAGCATTAGAATGGCGGTTTGCTAACTCGCTCCGAGATCCCAGGTAGTTCCCTTTCTTTCCGGGGCCCGCGCCGCATCTGGCGCAACCCGTTGGTGGGGACTGCCATGCCAATACCTCTCACCCAATTCTGTTGCAGGAAATAACGATGCCCGAGAAATGTGACATTGGCCTCATGGGCCTTGCCGTGATGGGCGAGAACCTGGTCCTCAACATGGAAGACCACGGTTTCTCCGTTGCCGTTTTCAATCGCACCACCAGCAAGGTCGATGACTTCGTCAACCGCGACGACGTCAAAAATCGCAAGATCGTGGGCACCCATTCCCTGCAGGAACTCGTCGACAGCTTGGCAAAGCCCCGCAAGGTCATGCTCATGATCAAGTCGGGCGATGCCGTTCCCGCCCCGGCCAACGAGCTTTATCCCGAAGTGGCCGCCGGCGATGCCGTGATCGAGCAACTCCTCAAGATCATGGAACCCGGCGATGTCATCATCGACGGCGGAAACACCCATTTCCGCGACACCGAGCGCCGCACCAAGTACGTGGAGTCCAAGGGCCTCCTCTACATCGGCACCGGCGTCTCCGGTGGCGAAGAGGGCGCCCGCTTCGGACCGAGCATCATGCCCGGCGGTAGCGAAGCAGCCTGGCCGCTCGTGAAGCCGATCTTCCAAGCGATCTCTGCCAAGGTGGGCCCGAACGACGACATCCCCTGCTGCGAGTGGGTGGGGCTTCGCGGCGCTGGTCACTATGTGAAGATGGTCCACAATGGCATCGAGTACGGCGACATGCAGCTCATCTGCGAGGCCTATTGGATGCTCAAGCAGGCCCTCGGCCTGTCGAACGCCGAGCTCTACGACATCTTCGCCGAATGGAACAAGGGCGAACTCGACAGCTACCTCGTCGAAATCACCCGCGACATCTTTAGCGTCAAAGATTCCGAGACCGGCAGCGACCTGGTCGACCTGATCCTTGACACGGCCGGCGCCAAAGGCACCGGCAAGTGGATGAGCCAGTTGGCCTTGGATCTGGGCGTGCCCAGCACGCTCGTGACGACGGCCGTTTATGCCCGCAGCATTTCCGCCGCCAAGGACGCCCGTGTCCGTGGCAGCAAGGCCCTGGGCGCCCCCTCGGGAACCTATAGCGGCGACAAGAAGGAATTCATCGAGCAGGTTCGCCAGGCCCTTTTTGCGTCGAAGATCTGTAGCTACGCCCAAGGCTACGTCCAGATGCAAGCGGCAGCGGAGCAGCACGGCTGGGACCTCAACTTCGGCCCCATCGCCATGCTGTGGCGGGGCGGCTGCATCATTCGTGCCGTGTTCCTCGAACGCATCAAGGACGCCTTCGACGCCGATCCCAAGCTGGAGAACCTCCTCCTCGCTCCCTATTTCAAGGAAGCCGTCGAAAACGCCCAGGCGGCCTGGCGAAACGTCGTCAAGACCGCCGTCGAACTGGCGATTCCGGCGCCCGCTTTCTCCGCCGCCTTGGCCTACTACGACAGCTACCGCTCCGAGCGTCTGCCGGCCAACCTGCTCCAGGCCCAGCGTGACTACTTCGGCGCCCACACCTACAAGCGAGTCGACAAGCCGGGCGAAGGCCCCTTCCATACCGATTGGATCCGCGAACGGAAGCAGCCCGAGTAATACGCTCCATTAGTGCGTGTCCTGAGAAACTACAAAACGGACGGGGCAGGCTCCTAGCCTGCCCCCTCTCCGTTCATTCACCCAAAACCAGTTTTTGCTCCGGCCCTGTACGTCTCACCCGAAGTACCGGTCGGCACTTTTTCCTGCGAGGTATAACATGGCGACTGCCGATTTTCTCACGCAATTGTTTGGATTGGATGGCCAGACGGCCGTGGTTATCGGCGGGGCTGGCGAGTTGGGCTTCTCGCTGAGCAAGGGCCTGGTCCAGGCCGGCGCCCATGTCGTCGTCGCCGACATGAACCTCGAAGCCTGTCAGAAACGGGTCGCCCAGTTGGAAGAGATCGGTGGTAAGGCCTCGGCCGCCGAGGTGAACATCACGTCGCGGGCGTCCCTCGAAGCCCTCCTGGCCGAAGCCCTCAAGCCGACGGGCCGGGTGGACATGCTCGTCAACTGCGCCGGCATCAACGCCGGAACCTCCTTCCTCGATGTCGATCCCGATCTCTGGGACAAGATCTTCGCCGTGAACCTCAAGGGCATGATGGAAGCCTGCCAGGTCTTCATCGCCGAGATGCTCAAGGCGGGCGGCGGCTCGATCCTCAACATCGGCAGCGTCACCTCCCATTTGCCGCTCTCACGCGTCTTCGCCTATGCCGCCTCCAAGGCCGGCGTGGTCAATCTCACCAAGAACATCGCCCAGGAATTCGGCCAGCAGGGCATCCGCTGCAACGCGATCTGCCCTGGGTTCTTCCCCGCCGAGCAGAACAAGAAGCTCCTCGACGAAGAACGCGTCGACAACATCATGCGCAACACGCCCATGCGCCGCTACGGCAAGCCCGAAGAACTCGTCGCCACGGCCATTCTCCTCCTCGCCCCCAATGCCGGCAGCTACATCACCGGGGCCGCCTTCAACGTCGACGGCGGATTCACCTGTTCCTGGTTCTGAGTGACGCCTATAATTCCGGCTGATTCGTGGAACCAGCACCTCCCAATCAGCCGGAATTTGCCATGGCCCATTCGATCGTGATCTTCGGTGCCTCGGGCGACCTCACCAGTCGCAAGTTGATCCCCGCCCTCTACGAACTGTTCTGCAAGGGCCGACTCCCCGAACCGACGCGGATCGTGGGAACCTCGCGGACCGAGTTCAGCCACGACGCCTGGCGCGAGCAACTGGCCGAATCAACCGCCGAATTCGTGGGCGACCGTTTCGACTCCGACAAGTGGCAACAGTTCGCCCTCTCGATCTTCTACGTGCCGGGCGATATCGGCAACGGGGAAAGCTTCACTCACCTCCGCTCGTTTCTGGACGAGGCGGAGGGCGACGAACCTGCCACGCGGGTTTACTATCTTTCCACGGCGCCCCGCTTCTACGAACCTGCCGTCGCCCACCTCGGCGCCGCCAACATGGTCGACGAAACGCACGCTCCCCGTCGAATCGTGATCGAAAAGCCCTTCGGCACCGATCTGGCCTCGGCCCGGCGTCTCAACCAGGCCGTCCACGAGGTCTTCGAAGAGCACCAGGTCTACCGCATCGATCACTACCTGGGCAAGGAGACGGTCAGCAACATCCTGGCTTTCCGCTTTGCCAACACGATCTTCGAGCCGGTCTGGAACCGCAACTACATCGACCACGTGCAGATCACGGCCGCCGAGGAAGTGACCATCGGGCACCGCGCCGGTTTTTACGAAACCGCCGGCGTGCTCCGCGACATGTTCCAGAACCATCTCATGCAGTTGTTCACCCTCACGGCCATGGAAGCTCCGTCCCGCTTCGAGGCCGACTCCGTCCGCGACGAAAAGGTCAAAGTCCTTCGCGCCGTCCGCCCCATGAGCGACGAGGATGTGGTCAAGAACACCGTCCGCGGCCAGTACCGCTCCTACCGCGACGAGCCCAACGTCGACCCCCGGAGCAATACGGCCACCTTCGGGGCCATGCGGCTCTGTGTCGACAACTGGCGTTGGCAGGGCGTGCCCTTCTACCTGCGCTCCCTCAAGGCATCGTCCTGTCGGACCACCCAGATCGTGATCCAGTTCCGGCAGCCGCCTCACCTCATGTTCGACGCCGAATCGGTCAACCCCTTCGACGCCAATCGGCTCATCATGCAGATCCAGCCGGCCGAAGGGATCCAACTCCAGTTCCAGACCAAGGTGCCCGACGCGGGCATGAAACTGCGAATGACCGACCTCGATTTCCGCTTCCGCGCCCAGTTCGCAGGCGACATGCCCGAGGCCTACCAACGGCTTCTTCTCGACGCCATGCAGGGCGACGCCAGCCTCTTCTCCCGAAGCGATGAAGTGGAGCTCGCCTGGGGAATCGTCGACCCCGTCCAGCGTATCTGGGAGTCGTCAGCCGCTCCGCCCCTCGGCCTCTACGCCGAAGGCGACTGGGGCCCTTCCACCTCCAGTGCCTGGATGGAGCAGCAAGGCCGCCAGTGGTTCGATCTGTGTCCGGTGCTGCATTGAGGGGAAGGCCAGGACCCCGCGTCTCGTCAGGGCCAGTAATCCACCTCAAGAACACGCCACGATCAGAAGCCCGGCTGCCAGCAGAATGCAGACTGAAGAGTGAAGGCGTTTCGGGGACGCCGACGTCAAGCAGCCGGGCTGGAGGCATGGCAAGGCCTTACGCCATCACCTCTCGGAATTCCTTCTGAAGCACCTCGAGGGCCTTGTGCCCGTGATGGCCGTCCACGACGACGTTCATCCGGACCTCGCTCGTGCTGATCATTTCCACATTGATTCCGTTGTCCGCCAGGGACTGGAACATCCGCTGAGCCACCGACGTGTGACTCCGCAAGCCGATTCCCGTCACGGCAAGCTTGGCGACTTCCGGGCTGCTGGTCGGGGTCGGCCCGCCGAAACCGGCTGCCAACGTCGTGGCGATTTCGAGACTCTTGCTCAGATCCTCCTTGGCCATGGTGAAGCTCAGGTTGGCGTGCCCTTCCCGCCCAATGCTCTGGACGATCATGTCGACCACGATCCCGCCTTCGGCAATCTCGTCGAACACCTGGGCGGCCAGACCCGGCGTATCGGGGACCCCGGACAAGGTGACCCGGGCTTGCGACACGTCGAGAGAAATCTCGTCGATAATCAGGTCTTCCATGCCGTGCAAACGGGCCAGATCGTCGTTCTGCTGCCCCATGCCGGTCATTTCGGCCGTTTCGCCGGCGTCGTCTTGCGGCTCTTCGGACAGGGCGAAGGCCTCGTGAACGGTTCGCAACGCTTCCACGCCGTGCTCTCGCGCCACCAACGCGGAGATCTTGATCTCGCTCGTGGTGATCATCAGCAGGTTAATCCCCTTTTCCGCGAGCGTGCGGAACATGGTCTCGGCCACGCCGGTCTGGGTGGCCATTCCCAGCCCGACCACGGAAACCTTGGAGACATTGTCGTCGCACGTGTAGGTGCCCGCTCCAAGTTCCTTGCAGGCCTCTTCCACGGCCTTCAGGGTCCGCGCGAGATCATCCCGGTAGACACTGAACGAAATGTCCGCCTGCCCCTCGGCCGCCACGTTCTGAACGATCATGTCCATGGCGACCTTTCGCCCGGCAATCTTGGAGAAGATCGTCGAAGCCGCCCCCGGGCGATCGGGAACGCCCTGCACGGTGACCCAGGCCTCGTCCTTGACGAGGGCCGCCCCGCAGACCGCGCGGCTGAGCGATTCCGGCTGGACGCTGATGACCGTGCCAGGCGAATCGTCGCTGAAACTGCTTCGAACATGAACGGGCACGCCAAATCGCTTGGCGAACTCGATCGAGCGGTTGTGCATCACCCCGGCGCCCAGGCTGGCCAGTTCGAGCATCTCGTCATAGCTGATGCGTGGGACTCGCCGGGCCTCTGGAACCAGTCGGGGATCGGTCGTGTAGATGCCGTCCACATCGGTGTAGATCTCGCAGCTCTCCCCGCCGACGGCCGCCGCCAGGGCCACGGCCGTCGTGTCGCTCCCGCCGCGACCGAGGGTGGTGATGTTCGAAGACTCGTCCACACCCTGGAAACCCGCGGCAATGACAACCTTGCCCCCGCCGAGGGCCTCGTGAATCCTCGCCGAATCGATCGATTGGATTCGGGCCTTGGTGTGGGTGCTGTCCGTGCGGATCCCGAGTTGTCCGCCCGTCATGCTGATCGCTTCGTGGCCCAGCGAGTCGATCGCCATGGCCATCAGGGCGACCGTCACCTGCTCGCCCGTCGACAGGAGCATGTCCATCTCCCGAGCCGGCGGTTCGTCGGTGATCTGGGCGGCCAGGTCCACGAGCATGTCCGTGTTCTTGCCCATGGCGCTGACGACCATCACCACCTGGTTTCCCTCGTTTTTCGAGCGGATCGCCTTTCGCGCCGCGGACAGGATCTTCTGGCTATCGGCAACACTGGTGCCGCCAAATTTCTGAACAATGATGGACATGGTCGTGTCTTGAACCCTTGATACCTATTCTTCGACAGTCCGAAGCCCTGTGGCTTCGGCTACGTGGGAGTGTGCTACCGGCCGAGAAAATATCCCATCAACTTCCAGCCTTCGTCGAAAGCCAACTCGCTTCGTCCGGCGGTCGGATCGTCGTAGGTCGTCGCCCCGTCGGGATCGATTCCCGTGCCGGCGATCGCCCAGGGAACAAACCCGTGGGAATGCGTCTTCGTTCGCACGGGCGTGGGATGATCGGGCGAGACCAGCAAGCGGTATTCGCCGTGGGCCTTGAGGGCCTCGTGAACGGGGCCGACCACGTGGCGGTCGATCTCTTCCAGAGCCTTGATCTTCGCCGCCGTGTCGCCTTCGTGAGAGGCTTCGTCGGTGGCTTCAATGTGGACACAGACGAGGTCGACGTCGTTGAGGGCCTCGATCGCGTAGCGGCCCTTCGCGGCGTAGTCCGTGTCCGTATACCCCGTTGCGCCGGGAACCTCGATCCGCTTCCAACCAAAAAGGCTCGCAATGCCGCGGAGAAGATCCACGGCCGTGATCATCGCCCCCTTCAGGCCGTAAAGCTCTTGGAAGGGCGTCAATTGCGGCACCCGTCCGAGTCCCCACAGCCAGACGTTCGTGGCCGGCAGCTTGCCGGCAGCGAGACGTGCCTGGTTGACGGGGTGGTCGGCAAAAATCGCCATGCTCTCGTTCATCAGCCGGTTGAGCAGGTCGCTACCCGGGCCCCGGGGATAATCGTTGAGGACGGACTTGTCCGTCAAGTCGTGAGGCGGCGTCGTGCGCGTGTCCTTCGAGAAAGGCCCGCTCGGATCACTCGTGCGCAGCAGCATCAAGTTGCGATAGCTGACGCCGGGAAAGAACTCAATGCCTTCGGCTCCCAACTGTTCTTGCGCCGCCTGAAGAAGCTGGGTCGCCTCCTCCGTGCTGATGTGATCGGCCGTAAAGTCCTTCATGATCTGGTCCTGGACGGTGACCAGATTGCAGCGGACGGCCCAATCGTTGGGTCCCATGGCGATGCCCTGGGCGGCGGCCTCCAGCGGGGCTCTGCCCGTGAAATGGGCCAGCGGGTCGTAGCCCAGCAGACTCAGATTGGCCACGTCCGATCCCGGCGGCAAACAGGCCGGCACATTGCTCGACCTGCCGATCACGCCCTCGGCCGCCACCGCGTCCATGGCCGGAACGCTGGCGGCCTCGAGATGGGTCTTGCCGCCCAGGCTGTCCTGGGGTTCGTCCGCACATCCGTCCGGGATGATAATTGCGTATTTCATTCCTGGGGCTTTGCCGTACTTAGGATTTTGGGTGCCACTGGCTGCTTGTCAGCCAGTGCCAACACATTGCATCAAGACCTACCCGAATTTGCAAACGTGACAGAGCACTAATCTCGCACTCGCATCCGCACCGTTCCCGGCTTCGCACAAGGAAGGCCGTCGATCGTCTTCAGGGCGTCATCCAAGGCGCCGGCCGGGGCCACGTGGGTCATCACGACCAGCGGAACAAACCCGTCCACGGCCTCGGACGGCTCGTGCTGAAGCACCGACGCGATCGAGATGTTGTGCTTGCCAAGAATGCCGGCGATCTCGGCCAGCACGCCCGGCCGGTCTTCCACGCACATCCGCAGGTAGAATCGGTCGGACACCTTGCCGGGATCGCGGACCGGCACCGGGGCCGAGCGGTTCTCCGACCAAAGGGCGAGGGTCTGGAAGGTAATCGCCGTGCGGCCCACGATCGTATCGATCAGGTCGCCGATCACGGCCGAGGCGGTCGGCATCTGGCCTGCCCCCAAGCCGTGGAAGAACGAACTTCCCACTGCGTCGCCCACGACCCGGACGGCATTGTAGGCCCCACGGACCTCGGCCAACGGGGTGTGTTGTCTCGTCAAAGTGGGAGAAACGTGCAGTTCGAGCCCTTCGTCGGACCGTTGGGCCACCGCCAGAAGCTTGATGCTGTAGCCCAACTCGTTGGCACAACGGATGTCGGCCGTCTGCACCGTGTCGATGCCCACTCGCGGAATCTCTTGCCAATTCGGAGTCGCCCCGAAGGCCAGGTGGGAGAGAATCGCCAGCTTCTGGGCCGCATCCGTGCCATCCACGTCCATGGCGGGGTTGGCTTCGGCGTAGCCTAATCGTTGGGCCTCGGCCACCGAGGCGGAGTAGTCCGTCCCCAACTCTTCCATCTGGCTGAGAATGAAATTGCTGGTGCCGTTGAGAATTGCGTGGATCGACTCAATGCGGTTAGCCGTCAGGGACTGGCCGATCGCGGCGATGATGGGAATACCGCCGGCCACGGCCGCCTCGAAAGCGATGGATCGGCCCAGTTCGCGCGCTTTTGCAAACAACTCGGGACCGTGATGGGCCAGGAGGGCCTTATTGGCCGTGACCACATTCTTGCCGCTCTCGAGCAGTTTCAGCATGATCGTTCGGGCCGGCTCCGTCCCGCCGATCAGTTGGATGACCGTATGGATCTCCTTGTCCTTGAGGACCACATCCAGGTCGTCGATGAGAACGCCTTTGGGAACCTTGACTCCCCGGTCGCTCGTGAGGTCGAGATCCACCACGTAGGCCAGTTCAACCTTCTTACCCGTAGCACGGGCCATGCGTTCCGGCTGCTCGAGAAGCAATTTCACGGCCCCGGAGCCGATCGTGCCGAATCCAACCACTGCAACTTTCACTGTTTCCATCGTCGATCCAACTCAATTAGTCGCCACAAATTTGCGAGAACCCCTTATCCTAGGAGGTTTTAGGCCGATTCGTCAAGCCGATCCCCCTAATGCGGGCCAACTCCGAACCCCATCCCGTCCGGGAACATGGCTGAAACTCGCCAATTCGGAAAGGAGTGGCGGGATTCGGAGGAACAGTCGGGACGGGCATCTGCCTGATGGGAGACTTGAACCACGGGCAAACATCGTAATACTGGGGAAGCCGGAAGCCGCGTCAATCCTCAAGAATCGACCGCTTGGCCGCTGATCTTCCGATTTTGTTTCTTCGCCTGTCCCGTCCCGAAAGGCCTCCTTCATGGAATCTTCTGCCCTCACCTTTTTCCAACAAATCCTCGAAACTCCGAGCCCTTCCGGGTTTGAGGCAGAACTCCAGAAGAAGGTTCACGCCCACGCCTCCGCCTTCGCCGACGAGGTGACCACCGACCTGCACGGGAACCTGATTGCTGTCAGAAACCCGGGAGCTCCCTTTCGGGTCATGCTGGCGGGGCACTGCGACCAGATCGGCCTGATCGTCCAGTACATCGATGACGAGGGCTTCCTCTACGTACTCTCCCTGGGTGGGTGGGATCCCCAGATGCTCATCGGGCAGCGTCTCACCGTCTGGACCGACAATGGTCCGGTCCGGGCGATCATCGCCCGCAAACCCATCCACCTGCTCACCGAAGAGGAACGCAAGGAGGTGCCCAAGCTCAAGGACCTGTGGCTCGATATCGGTGCGAAAGACAAAGCGGAAGCCGAGAGTCTCGTTCGTGTGGGCGATCCAGTGACCGTCGAACTCGAATACCGGGAGATGCGCAACAACCGCGTGGTCTGCCCGGCCATGGACGACAAGTGCGGACTTTGGGTCGTGATGGAGGCCCTGCGCCGCGTCGACGCCTCCAAGCTCAACTGCTCGCTCTACGCCGTTTCGACCGTCCAGGAAGAGGTCGGCCTCCGCGGGGCCCGAACCAGTGCTTTTGGGGTCGATCCGCACGTGGGCATCGCCGTCGACGTGACCCATGCCACAGACTGCCCGACCATCGAGAAGAAGGAGCAGGGCGACATCTGCTTGGGCAAGGGACCGGTCGTTTATCGGGGCCCGAATATGAATCCCAAGGTGGTTTCCCGACTGCTCGGCATTGCTAAGAACGGTGAAATCGCGCATCAGGTTGCCGCCGACGGACGCCCGACCGGCACAGACGCCAATGCGATCCAGATCAACCGTGCCGGGGTGGCGGCAGGCCTGGTCAGCATTCCGAACCGCTACATGCACAGCCCCGTCGAGATGATCTGTCTGGACGACATCGATCGGGCCGCCGACCTGCTTGCCCGATTCGCCGAGACAATCACCGCGGACGACGATTTCCGCCCGTAATTGCGATAGGATGGCATCGTGGGGAGACTCCAGCCTACAGTCTCCGGCCTCCAGCCTTTTGTAGAGGAGCCTGCCGTGAGAAGCCTGATTGTCGCAGCGGTTGCGTGTGCCATGCTAACGTGGGCAGGCTGCGCAAAGCCGAAAGCTCCGGCGGTGGATGCCAAGCCCTTCGAAGCGGCCGTGGCGGCCTATCTCGACAGCCACAACATGGCCTTGGCCATCAAGGAGGTGAAGGCGGGTCCTACTGTCGACGGCGACAAGGCGACGATGACGGCTTCGCTCACCCATGCCGAATTGGGGGGAGCGAGCGTTACGTGGGAGTTTGAATTCGAGAAAGGGGCGGACGGAACCTGGAAGGCCGTCCGCCACCAGGACTGACCTTCGTTCGGAGGACGTGCCATGGTCCGCGTTTCGCTGGGGATGCTTATTGCCTTAGTCTCCGTCTGCCCCGCCGCTGAGCCGGACCGGGCATTTCACGCGGAGGGCGACGGTTTCTATGCCTTCAACACGGGGACTCTCGCCGGTCGTCTTCGGCTGGACGGCAAGAACCAGGGAATCGACGAACTGATCTACGTTCCTACGGAGCAGGAGGTCACCTATGGCGAGCGGAAACTGTCCCTCATGAGCCACTACCGGCTCTTCACCACGGCTACTCGCTACGGCAACGCGGCTCGGGATTGGCCCACGGAAACCCGGCTCCTGCCCGACGGCGCCGTCGAAGCGGTCTTCCGGCCGGAAGAGGACTATCCGTTTACAATGACCGCCGTCTTTCGGCTCGCCGAAGCCGACGCGATCGACGTGGAGACCAGCGTAACGGCCAAGGAGAAGTTGCCCCGCTTCGAGGTTTTTCTGTCGAACTACTTTGGCGAAGGCTACGATGCCTCGGTCTACGTGATCCACTCCCTGCGGTCACCTGGCAAGCCGTTCTTCGTCCGGGCGGACCACAATCCACTCGTGGAGGGTAATTATCTGCTGTTTCCGCGGGATCGCGAGTCGGTGCTCACCGTGTTCGACGGTCGCTGGGAGCAGCCGCCCCATCCGGTGGAATGGTGCATCACCCGTTATCTGGCCGCACCGGTGGGCCTGCGGCGCCACAAAGAAACGGGGCTGACGGCCGTGGTGATGGCCGCTGCCGACGATTGTTTTGCCATCGCCACGCCCTACAACCAGGATCCGCCTGACGGAGTGGCCAATCATCGATCGCTCTATCTCTCCCTGTTTGGCGGCGACGTCGCGAAAGGGGAGACGGTTCGAGCGGTGAGTCGGTTGCAGATTCTCTCCAGTCCGAGTGACGAGACGGTTGAAGAGAGGTATCGGACCTTTGTCGAAAAACGGGCGAAGTGAGTCTCAGCCCGGCTGCTTGACGTCGTATCTCAGGGACGCCTCCGCTCTCTTGCCCACATCCCGACAGCAGCCGGGCTTTTGACTGTTCCCAGGTATCCGGTCGAGAGTCCAAGAGCCGGGCTACCGGTGGCCACCGCACGGACAGGCTCTCGGCGTCTGAGGTGGATTATTCGAAGAGCCCGGCTACTAGACCATTCCAGCCCGGCTGCTCGACATCGTATCTCAGCAACGTTTCCGCTCTCCTGCCCGCATCCCGACAGCAGCCGGGCTTTTGGTCTTTCACAGGTATCCGGTTGAGAGTCCAAGAGCCGGGCTACCGGTGGCCACCGCACGGTCAAACTCTCGGCGTCTGAGGTGGATTATTCGAAGAGCCCGGCTAGAGTGTTCCAGCCCGGCTGCTCGACATCGTATCTCAGCAACGTTTCCGCTCTCCTGCCCGCATCCCGACAGCAGCCGGGCTTTTGGTCTTTCACAGGTATCCGGTTGAGAGTCCAAGAGCCGGGCTACCGGTGGCCACCGCACGGTCAAACTCTCGGCGTCTGAGGTGGATTATTCGAAGAGCCCGGCTAGAGTGTTCCAGCCCGGCTGCTCAACGTCGTATCTCAGGGACGTCTCCGCTCTCCTGCCCGCATCCCGCCAGCAGCCGGGCTTCTGGTTGTTCGCAGGGGTCCGGCCGCGAGTCCAAGAGCCGGGCTACCGGTGGCCACCGCACGGTCAAACTCTCGGCGTCTGAGGTGGATTATTCGAAGAGCCCGGCTAGATCATTTGAAGGTCCCGGCTTGGGACTTGTTGCATTTTGTTGCCCGGGCGTGCAGACTAAAGTCTGAATTCCAACCTGCCCGCAACTCCCTCCCCGCACCCCCTGCCATGCATCTGCCCCCCAAGTATTTTCTACCGATTCTGTTCGCTTTTCTCGCAATTCCTGCCAGCCGCGGGGCCGAGACGCCCGAGCCCTGGAAACTGGCCGAGTCGGTCGATGTGGCCCCGGTCTGGTCGGGCCACACGGTGGGCTTTGCGCTGCTGACGGACGGCGACGAACAGTTCGTGGCCTACTACGACGCCCAGCGTCGTTTGACGGTGGCCTCGCGGCGGCTTGGGTCGTCTGAGTGGACGAGCAAGGTTCTTCCTACGAGCGTCAAGTGGGACAGCCACAACTACGTGACCATGGCCTTCGACTCGGAGGGGCAGCTCCACGTGAGCGGCAACATGCATTGCGTGCCGTTGATCTACTTTCGGACAACTCGCCCGCGGGACGTGACGAGCCTTGAACTGGTTCCCTCCATGGTGGGCGAACAGGAGGACCGCTGCACGTACCCCCGATTCCTGACCGGGGCGAAGGGGGAGTTGATCTTTACGTATCGCGACGGATCGAGCGGAAACGGCAACCAGATCTGGAACGTCTACGACCCGGCGAGCAAGCGTTGGAGCCGGCTCCTAGATACGCCCCTGTTCTCGGGCGAGGGCAAACGGAACGCCTATTTCATGGGGCCGATCCAGGACGAGCGGGGAATGTTCCACGTGTGCTGGGTCTGGCGTGAGACCTATGACTGTTCGACGAACCACGATCTGTGCTATGCCCGAAGCCCCGATCTCGTCCATTGGGAGAAGAGCGACGGCACGCCGCTGAAGCTGCCGATCACGCTGGCGTCAGCCGAGGTGGTCGATCCAGTGCCCCAGGGCGGCGGGATCATCAACGGCAACACGAAGGTCGGCTTCGACGCGGAAGGCCGGGTGATCCTCAGCTACCACAAGCACGACGCCCAGGGGCACACGCAGATCTACAACGCCCGACGTGAGGACGACGGGTGGAATATCGTTCAAACGACCGACTGGGACTATCACTGGGAGTTCGGTGGCGGCGGCAGCATTACCTTCGAGATCCGAGTGGGATCGGTTTCCGTCAACGATCAAGGCATGCTCGTTCAGACGCAGTCACACGCGAAGCGACGGGGCGGCCGGTATCAATTGGATCCGGAAACGCTGAAGCCGATCGGGCCAGCGCCCCGTGAGCCGGGTTTGCCGTCTGGTCTCGGGCGAGTGGAATCCCGTTTCCCCGGGATGCAGATTCGGCGGGCCAACGATCTCGGTCAGGAAGAGGAAGGCGTCCGCTACCTGATGCAGTGGGAAACACGGCCGCCGAATCGTGATCGTCCCTATCCAGGCGATCCACCGCCGCCCTCAATGTTGCGGGTTTTCAAGCTGGTGCGGGAGTGAGGCCGGTAGGTCACCGCTCGCCGAGCGGGACCTGGAGTGACTTATGCCCATGCTGACGACGCTTGGTCGGCGTGCCAGATTCACTGGGGTGGATGCTCGCGGGAGAGCTCTTGTGGCAAAGCCACCCAGGTTGCAAGAACCTGGGCCACCCGCCACCCGCGTTGTCGGATGATTGATGGCTGGCCTTATTCCGGCTCGCGTTGATTCGGTTGTTCGGCGGCTTGCGAAAGCGGTGCCACGTGGAAACGTCCTGCCGATCGATCGAGGATTCGAGCCACGACGCAAGCAATCCACAGTATTCCACCGATTCCAACAACGGGTGCGATTGCATTGACCACAGCATTGGGGTCCATGCCGAAGCGTCGCGAGGTCATGAGCGCGGCAACCATCAGCATCACTGGAAGCACAAAGGTCACCAACGGCACGACGACATAGCCCATGAAGTAGGTTCGCAAGATAGGAATCGGCGAAAGAGGCACGGTATCCAAGACCTGCAGGCTTGTTTGGTAGCCGACTCCAACGCCCGCCAGGGCTCCAAGTGTTGCGAGAATACCGCTTCGTCGGATTCCGCTGTCGGTGACGCGCAGATGTTCTCGCCGCAGCGGGATGATCGGAAAGAAGAAGACCACAAACCACACGGTCGCTTCCGCAGTCCCGTCGGTGCGCCCTCGCCAATCATAGCGAGTCGTCCCAATGCCGTTGATGGTTGCCATGCCGTTCTACTTCTGGATCTCTCTGAATCGAACTCTGTTCAGGCACTTAGTGCAATGGACTTCACCACTGTCGCAGAAGACTCGAAGCGGTTCGCCTGGGTGAAGCAAATCCATGGCGAATGACTGGCTCATAGTCAACTCGAATGTTGGATCGTGCGTTCCCCACCCGTTGACTTCGAGAACGCGGATACTGTGTTCCGTTTCAAGCTCGTTCAACATCTTCCGGCTGTGTTCGCAAATGTACTTCGACCATTCTCTCGGTTCGATGTTCATCACGTCTCATTCTCAAGGCCGGGTCGCCAAGTTGGCCATTCGCTGGAGTGGATGATCGCTGGAGAGCTCTTCTGGTGGCGTCACCCGGGTTGCGAAAACCCGGGCGATCCGCGGTCACTCGGGTATCGAGCTAAACGGGACCACTGCTTCGTCGCCAAACTGGACGTCGACAAAAGGCACAATTCGATGAACTTGCGGCGACAAGCACAAGCTATCGATGTGGATTGGAGTCCGCGGGCAAGAGATCAAATCGTACTGTCCCTGCGGCGTCTTCCGATGGGCATCTTGATAATCGTAGCCAAACAATCCCTGCCTTGAATACTTGAGCCACTCGTCGTACGAACCTGCCCCATCATACACCAAAATTGCCTGCGTCGTTTCGGGTAGTGCCTCGACCAAATCATAGAGTTCGTTGTACGAGTCACGACACGTTTTGGCGGCGTTTGGAATAGCTCCTCTTCCAAACGAAGAAAAAGCTGCCACGTTGCCGAGGCGGTCGTGCGCGTACCAGTCAAATTCTACGTCACCGCTTTGGTCGACAATGACCTTCCAGACTTTCTCATTCCACATTGGTTCCATCAAGTCTCACGACCTTGGCTTTGTGTCAGAATCGGTGGTTTTGTGGGGTCTTGGTCGATTTTATCATATTTCAATTGAACGAGCGGATGAGCGGGCCATGAATTGGCGGGCCTTCCTTCGCTTCAGGGTCCCGTGCGGCGCCCGGGACCTACTGGGGGTTATGCTCTGGCAGGGATTTTCGCCAGCCGGCGTCGAGTTGGTTCGCCAAGGCTGCCACGACGGAACGGTTTTCCGGCTGGGAGGCTACGTTGACCGTTTCAAGCGGGTCGGCCTGGTGGTCGTAGAGTTCTTCCGCGGCCAGTGCGCCCGTGTCCTTGCGGCGCCAGCGGACGTAGCGATAGCGATCGGTTCGGATGCTTCGGCCCATGTAGGCGATTCCGTCGGGGGCGACCCACTTGCCCTCGCGCAGGAACTGGGTGAAGGCTGCCGATTTCCATGGTGAAGTGCGATCCTTCAGGAGAGGCACAAAGCTCAACCCTTCCAGGTCCGAGGGTATTGGCAGTCCGGCGGCTTCGCAGAGGCTTGGGTAGATGTCGACAAATTCGACGAGCCGGTCGCACGATTTGCCGTTTTCCTTGGCTTCGGGCAGACGCATGATGAGCGGCACGTGGGCGTCGATTTCGAAGTTGGTCATCTTGCACCAACTGTTGTGTTCGCCAAGTTTCCAGCCGTGGTCGCCCCAGAGCACAACGATCGTGTTCTCCCACAGGCCAAGCTCCTTCAGGCGATCCAGGAGCCGGCCAATCTGGGCGTCCACATAGCTGACGCTGGCGTAGTAGCCGTGCTTGAGTCGCCGGGCCTGGGCTTCGGTGAGCGAGCCCTGGTCGGGACGCGGAGCGTCGTGGAAATCGTGGTAGCTAACGATCAGTTCCCGCATGGTGTTGATTGCCATGAGCGGGGCGTCTTTGGGAAGTGCCGGGTTCGGGGCCGGCGGGATGGCGTCTGGATCGTAGAGGTCCCAGTACTTCTTCGGCGCGTTGAACGGCAGGTGGGGCCGATAGTAGCCCACGCCGAAGAAGAACGGCTCCTTCTTCTTGGCAAGCTCGCCGAGTTTTTCGATCGCCACGTCGGTCTGCGCCCCGTCGTAGTAGGCATTGTCGGGGCAGTCGACGCACTCGGTCGCAGTGGCCTTCAGATACCACTTCCCGTAGCGGTCGATCCGGCGCTTGTGCGTACCTGCGGCGACGAGCTCGGCCTTGCGGTTCTCAAGCCAGGCGAGGTTCTCATCGCTGAAATACACCGCGTCGGGATCGAAGGGCCAGCCGTCGATATGCAGTTTCTCCTCGCTCCACGAGGGCGGGTCGGGGATGTTGTTGTGGTAGATCTTGCCAATGGCGGTGGCGAAGTAGCCGTGGCGCATGAAATGCTGGGGGATGGTGACGGCCTGGGGCAAGGTTTTGCGAAAGTCCGTGTAGAGATCCCAAACACGGAGCGTGTCGGGGCGCAGTCCCGTCATCAAACTCGCCCGCGACGGATTGCAGACGGCCTCCTGGCAATAGGCCCGGGTGAAGGTAACCGAATCGGCGGCAAGGCGATCGATATTCGGGGTGAGGATCGTCGAGTTGCCGTAACAGCCCAATTCAGGGCGCAGATCATCGACAGCGATGAAGAGCACGTTGAGATGCTTTGCGTCACTGAAAGTCTCATCAGCCCGGACGAGTTGGCCAATCAGGAAGACGGCGAGTAGAAGGGGGATCGTTGTTTTCATGATTCGATTGTGTACCTATCAGGCCGTTTTGGCCGGAACCAACTCGATTCCCTGCCCGGTTCCAAGATTGCGGGAGTACTTCATTTCTTTCGGGTTGTTCCAATGCTCGTGAACGCCCAGGCTTTCCAACCGCTTCACGGGCGTGGGGTGGTTGGGATCGTAGAAGGTGCCCGAGGGAGGCGTGCTCGCCTGAGCCGCTTCGTGCAAGTAGTCATCGACTCCGCTGCGGCGAGGGAAATCCTCGTATTCGGCGTGAAGGAAATCAAAACCCACCGAATCGATCGCCACGGGGTCCTGGGAGGCGAGCAGGCTCGACGTCCACTGGCCCTCGAAGGGCGCGATGGACCAGCGGCGCGGGGCCGGGTCCATGGGATGCTTGCCTGAGAACAATCCATCGAGCAGGTAGAGAACCGTCTTCCCGCCCAGGTGGGCATGGCCCATCAGGTCGACCAGGTTCCGATAGGTGCGAGTGGCCTTCGAGAACGCGTCGGCGTGCATGTCGAAGTAGCCCTGCTGAACCGGCCAGCGAACGAGGGAGCCGAAATGGTTCTTGGCGCACAGCGTCACGCCAGTCCCGCCATGGGCCTTCAGGTTGGCGAAGTTGACGAGATACTCGGCCTCCGCATAGGACGTGGGCAGGAAATCGGTGCTCACATTGGCCGGGCGGCAACTCCAGTACAAGGGCACGGTCGACGACTGGACCTTGGTGCGGCCGAACTTGCCTCCGAAGTCCTCGTAGGTCACTCGGGGGAACGCTCCATGAAGGATCCCGTAGTATTCGTGGACAAGGTAGGCCAGGCCGTCGCCAACCACGATGTTCTCTTCTGGCACGCCGGCGCTGCCCACCAGTTGCCGCAGCAGGGCAATGAGCATCTGGGGGCTCGTGTTCATGTAGTCCTGGCGTTTGACGAACGTGTAGGTTTCCGGGTTCACGGCCCCCTCGCGCCAGATCATGCCGACCCAGTTGGGCTTGATCACGACCCGCTCGCCGGGGCGATATCCCACGTCGCCCTTGCCGCGGCTCTGATTCAGGTGGCGGAAAAGCTCGTTCCACGCCTTGCCCACGGTGGACTGGCCGCTGAGACGGCACACGGCCTGCTCCATCATGGCGTCGGCGCGGGCCTGGCTGGTCCGGCCCTCGTCGTACCAGCGGCCGTCTCCGGGGCCTTTCCAGTCGGTGACCTTGGGATCGTGGACCCAGACAACCCGCCCAGGGTGGATTCCTTGGCCTTCCCCGATCGGATGGAGCGGATCCTGCTCGGCGCCGGCGGACTCAGCAGCCCAAACGCGGCTCAGGCCGGCCGCCCCGCTGATGACGGCGGCTGATTCGATAAACCGGCGACGGTTCACTTCATGGCTCATGGCATTGCTCCAACTATTGGAAAGTGAGATCTCGCGACATTGCCTGCCCCCAATGGCGGGGCTACAATTCACTGGGGAACGACGCGATTTCCACCGAACTGTGTTCTTCTTTCGCCGAGCTGCGAGAAACATTCTAATGGCAACGACACTTCTATTGGAAGAAGACCTGGAAATCCCTCTCAATCTCGCCTCATTGGCGGATTTCCGTCGCTGGGCCCTCTCGGATGCTTTTCCCGAGCGGGGCAGGATCGACTATGTCGCGGGAAGAATCGAGGTGGATATGTCGCCCGAAGATTTCTTCTGCCATGGAACGCTCAAAACGGAGATCATTCGTGTTCTTGCCGGGAGAGTGAAGGTAGCCAACTTGGGCCACCTGGTGACCGATAGCACACGGATCTCCAGCGTGGAAGCCGATCTATCGGCCGAGCCGGACGTCGTCTTCATTTCCCACGAGGCCACCGAGTCGGGCCGCGTTCGATTGGTTCCCAAGGCGAGCGGTGAACCCGGACGCTACGTCGAAGTGGAAGGGGCGCCGGACATGATCGTCGAGATCGTGAGCGATCATTCCGTTGCCAAAGACACCCGTCGCCTGCCGGAGGCGTATTTCAAGGCGGGCGTGGCCGAGTACTGGATTGCCGACGCGCGGGGCGAGAACCTAATCTTTCAGATCCACCGGCGCGGTGAGAAGGACTACGAGCCTGTCGCCCCTGACGCAGACGGATTTCAAATCTCCGCCGTCTTCAACGCTCGCTTCCGACTCGACGGCCGGCGCAATGCCAAAGGTAACTGGAGGTTCGATCTCTTGGAGAAGACCGAGTAGTTCCGGCTCTCAATACGGCCGCAACCCCTTGAGCGTCTGATCCGAACGCCCCGGCACCGTGTAATCCAGGCTCACGTCCTTCGAGCCAACTTCGATGGCGCCGAGCTTGGGTTCCCAGAGCCAGGTCCACTTGCGCAGGTCATCTCGGTGGAGCAGAACTCGGTGCATCACCCGGGTGCGGCGGTTCTTCGTCCATCCACCGTACTGGTAATCGTATTGCCAGATCTCGAAACGCATGGTGGCGGCGCCCGGGAAATCGCCTTCGTAGCTGGTCTGTTTGTCGCGAATCAACATGACCAGAACGCGGACATTCTTTGAATCGCCGCCGAGCTGGAGGGGAACGACCTTGTTCTCGTAGTGACGGGCTTTCTGGACGTCGCCCACGATATTGTCCCGCACCGCTTCGTCTGTCACGCCGGCCGTGGGAGAAAAGAAGGGGTCGAACTCAAGCACAGGAGCGTACTCCCAGCCTTCGATTCGCAGACGGTTGTCTCCCATCAACACCAGGTCGTATTTGCCCGGCTTGAGGTTCTTGAAGACCCACTTGCCTTCGCCGGCCCGTGTCGCCACGGCATCGACCTCGGGCTGGTCGATCTTCGCCTTCTGGTTGACCGGGCGCGTGGGATTGCCGTCCATGTCCCAACGTTGGAAGGCCCCCACGTAGGTGATCTTCTCCGAACCGCTGAGGTTGACGGTGAGGTCCGCAGCGGAACTTGCCGCAGTCGGCAGCCACAGAACGGATAGCAGAACGAGGTGAGGCAGGCGGCGACGCATGGTAGATTCTCCCGTAAGGGGCGGCGCAACAACAAGTGTCGTTGATCGCTGGAGCGAACAAACGCCTCTTCGCGGAGCGAAGAGCGGGTTTGTGCGACACCTATTGCTGCCCCGATACTAAAACATGGCGGGCCGGTCGTTCTACTGGAGCAGCCGGCCCGACTTGGGGCCGGCCGACGAATAACTTTCTGGTTTTTCTTGGGCAACATCACGACGGAGCGTGATGGCTACTATGCAAAGGCGAAAGTTATTCATCGGCCGCCCCTTGGTTGGCGATGAAAAGGATTCGCTCGGCACGAGCGGGCGCTATTGGCCGGTGGTTTCCACTTGTTCGCGGAGCCAACCGGGCCGATCCGTGGTGATCCCGGCGACCCCCAGGTCGGCCAGGCGACGGGCGGCGACGGGGTCGTTCACCGTCCAGACGAGCAGTTCCTGGCCGGCATCCTTCACCCGGCTGATGAATTCTGGGGTGATTTCGCTCTCGAAGTGGATATCGAGCCCGTCAAGGCCGGCCGCCTTGGTGCGCGCGAGGAGTTCGTTGGGGCGATCGCTGACCGCGCCGGTCTTCTTGTCGACATGGGGGGTCTTGCCGTAGAGCCAGTAGCAGGGCACCTTGGGAAACCGCTGCTTGGCGCCCGTGATGTTGTCCCAGTCGAAGGCGATGATCACGATCTGTTCCGGATACTTGGGCGACGCCTCCAGGATCTTCTGCAGGTAGGGGAGGATCTCGGGGCCCGACTTGATCTCAATGACCAGTTTCCCTCCCGGAGGAATCACGTCGAGAATCGCTTCGAGGGTGGGAATCGGTTCTCCCGCGAACTTTTTGTCCTTCCACGAACCGGCATCGAGAGTGGCCAGCTCTGCCAGTGTACGCTCGCCGGGCTTCCATTCAACGCCGGTCGTCTTCTTGGTCGTCCTGTCGTGCAGCGCGATGATCCGCTTGTCCTTGGTCAGGTAGATGTCGATTTCGGAGGCGTCGGCCCCCTGCTCGAAGGCGAGGCGGACCGAGGCGACCGTATTCTCCGGAGCATCGTAGGAAGCTCCGCGGTGGCCGATGAAGTCGACGGCAAGAACGGAAGCAGGCAAGGCGGCCATGGCGGTGAGTGCAAGGGGGAAAAGGAATCGCTTCGAGAAGGTCATGGCGTTGTCTCTGGAGGTTGGGGGAGCAAGGAGTTCTCAGGAAGTCCAGAAGTAGAATCTAACAGCCCGGCTGTATAGGTTCCTACCTCGCTACCGTTAAATATTTATTCGCATGCCTTACTTCTTGGGCAGTGCTTCAAGCCGTTGCAGTTCGCTTCGGACTTCCGGCACGAGGGGGCTTCCGGGATAGTCCTTGAGCAGTGATTGGAGGGTTGCCAGGGCCCGGTCGATCCGGTCCCGTTTCTCCTCGCATTGGGCGGCCAGTGCCAGCAACTGGTCCGCGTAGGGGGAATCGGGGTTGACGATCAGGATTTGATCGGCCTGAGCGATGGCGGCGGCGTAGTTCTCCCGTCCGGCCCAGTAACGTGCGAACAGGAGGTGCATGTAGCCTTCGAGTTTCTCCGAAGGAAACTCGTTCTGCCAGGCGTGGAGTTGCTGCGCCGCCTGGCCGAAGCGGCCGCTCTTGAGAAACTGCTCGGTTGAGCGACTGTGGGCGCCGCGCCACGCGATCTGCTCGATTTGGCTGCGGTCGGTGGTGCGGAGCCGATCCGCTTCGGTGTATTCCTTCCTGGCCTGGGCTCCGTCGCCGGTCAAGGCGTAGTAGTCGCCCCAGATGCGATGAAGTCGCGACGCCGCCTCACCGGCGTCGGCCTTGCCGATCGCAGCGCCGGCTTGCTGCAGGAGGCCCTTGGCGTAGTCGGGAAGGAGCAGGTCGTTCAGGGCGATGTCGGCAGCCGCCAATTGGCACTCCGCTCGCATCTCGGGACGGCTGATCCGCTGGGCGGCGGCTTGCCAGATTTGCCCGGCCAGGCGGGAATCGCCCAGTTGCTCGCGAGCCACGGGAGCGGCGAGTTCGGCCAGTTCGAAAAGGGGCTCGTCCCCTGTGGCAACCGAATTGTCGAGGAAAGCTGCCTTGGCCGTATCGACGGCACGCACGAGAAACTCGCGAGCCGCGGTCTCCCGCTCCAACAGCTGACGGGTTTCTTCGGCGGGATCGGCGGGCTGGCCTTCGTCCGGTTCGTCGGCGGCCTTCTTGTCGTCCTCTCTGGGGCTGACAACGAGTTCGGCCTTCCACAGGTAGGCTAATACCAACTGTTTGAGGGACGCGGCGTCGAGCTTCGCAGGAACATAGGTTTCGAGGATCGGGAGATAGAGATCCAATTCGTGGCGATCCTTGGGACGGTCCTGCCGCTGATCGACCTGGACCGTGTAGGCAATCTCCAGTTTCTTCACGCCCCGCTGAATCGCCAGCCGCACCGGGTAGAGCCCCGGACGGAGATAGACGTGGTCGGGACTGGGCTGATCGCTCGTCTGGCCGTCCCCAAAATCCCACTGCATCTTCGATTTGCTGAGCAGGGTCGGTGGAGAGAGATTCTGGAAATGGGCGCCCAGCAGATGCTGGGGGTTTTCCGGAAGGGGCACGCTGCCGGTGATCTCCAGGGCAAAATGGGGTAGCAACTTCTCTTTTTGGGTCTCGGGGGGGCCGACGAGGACCTCGCCAACCGAATCGGCGCGAAACGCGGACGGTGGAATGGCCTTCGGCGCCGGTTTGCTGCCGCTCGGGTTCGGCTCCCAGGCGGCCACCATCATCGCATTCGGCCCGGTGGCCGCATGATAGTACTCGAACTTGTGGTCGCCCTGTTCGAGTTGGATTTCCCCGCGCGTGCCCGGGCGAGCCCGACGTTGAGGTCCGTGCCGACCGGGCGCCGAAATGACCACTTCGCCATCGACCAGGAGGAAACTGCAATCCTCGCTAGTGGTGAGGAAGCCGTACTTCCCGCCCGACGTGATGTGGAGAGTTCCCGAGTAGCGGCTCAAGAAGGGCCCGGGCGTCAATCGGAACGGATTGCTGCCCTGGCCGACCGCATCGACATATCCGCTCCCGATCGGAGTGGAACTGTCGAAGGCTTCCTTGACGGATTCAAAGCGGTTGAGGTTGCACTGGCGGTATTCGCGGGTTTCCAGGAGCAGACCGTCCTGGACGGTCCATTTCGGCACGTCCTCCGATCGAGGCGGCTGGCCACCGTAGAAGAGCAGATACTCCCGTTGATCGCCAAGTCGCTGGAAGGCGACTCGGCAGAAATCGCCGGGGCCCTGCTGGAGCACGCGGGTCGCCGTGGGTTTCCGGTCGACGGTGAGGACCAGAATGTTCTTTCCGTCGTTGTGCAAGAGTCCGTGGTGGTGGAACTCGGCAACGCCGATCCGCCAATTCTTCTCTTCCGGAATCAGGACGCGGCGGACAGCCCCAAATTCGGTTCCGGCGTGCCGATAGGTCTGCGCCGAGGCAGTCGGCAGCAGCGTCATAGTGACGAGGCAGAAAACAACGACCCGCACCAACCGCATAGAAGACCTCGCTCGTTCCATTCACTCGCAGGGGGTGTCTGCTTCGGAACTCCCTCCCACATACTAATTTAGGTGCAACGGGCCGGAATGGCAAGAATCGTGCCATTTGAGAGCGATGGTGGCAACGGGCGGAGCGGCACGGAGGACGCTCGAATGGTCGTTCCATTCGGAACGATCCACCCATTCCGAGGCCGCAACGAGCCCGACTGTTCCGGAGAATCGGTTTTTCTGATGCACGGCTTGTTTCGGTAAGGTATTTGACTATTGGAGCTTATGGCCACGACATAGCGTGCTGCGTGGTCGAAGCCGCTACGTTGAGGTACCCATGGGAGCGGAGCGATGTCGCACGAACCACCGAAACATCCAAAACGGACCCAGTTTTTTGTCGATTCCGAGGTTCAGGGCGCCCTGGTGGCCCGGGCAGTCATCTACTGGGTCGCTTGCACGCTGAGTATTGCTCTCCTGCTGCTCTGTTGGCGGGTTCTGACCGGCCCGGTCCGTCCGCTTTCGTTCCACCTGGAAAACATGTGGTTCTTCTATGGCCCGGCCTTTGTGGCCTCGCTGATCCTGCTCCCCGTGGCAATTGCGGACATGATTCGCGTCAGCAACCGCTTTGCGGGTCCCATGACACGCCTTCGACAGGGAATGCGGGCATTGGCCAAGGGACGCCATGTGGCGCCCATCAAGTTCCGCAAGGATGACTTCTGGTATGAGTTTGCCGAAGAATTCAATGCCGTGCTCCGCGAAGTGGAAGACCTTCGTGAGCAGGTTCGGACCGAAAATGGGGGCGACGAATCGCCGGATTCGTCCCTGCCGGTTGCCGCGGGCAGTCACGCATGAATCCTCCCGGACGCGTCTTGTGGGTCTGCCAATTTCCCCTGGCGCTAATTGCGAGAGCTAGGTAAAATGGGCGAACGCGTGCTCATTGGGGAGGCGCGGTCATCATTTTTACCCCGGAGAGGATAGCAATGGATACGCCCCAGATGGACCGAGAGGCATTGAAGCGTCAGATGCGAGCCGAGTTGGAGATACTCATGGAGGGCGTAGCGAACGCCGTCGACGACGCGCCGGCAGGTCGGATCATTCGCGACAGCGAGGAGAAGGTTCGTGACCTGTTTGCTGAGTTCAGGCAGAAGACGTTCGAGCAGGCGATGCAGTTGAAGATCGATGCGGCAGAAGCCGCTTTTCCCCCCTCCGGTCAGCCCGACGACGGGGAAGCGGAAACGCAATAAGGGAAAACAGCGTTACACAGTCCTGACGATCAACGGGCGGATTCGCTTGCGTCGAACTCGATGGCATTGTTGTGAAGATGGTGCGTCAACGCTGACCGACTGCTTACTGGACGCAGCCGAATGCACGGTCAGTCAAGGAGCAAAGGAGTTGATCTGCCGGTTGAACCAATCATCGGCCAGTTTCAGAAAGACTTCCGAGAATCTGAAGCGAGCCGCTCAACTCACGAGTAACGCCGAGACTATTCGTCAATTGGTGGAAGGAGAAGGCAAGGCGGTACTCCGCCTCTTGGAGCAAGGATCGCTACAGCCTGATTGGAGTGCGAAAGATTGTCGCGTAGACACTGGAAAAACCAGGGTTTACGTGAGTTGCGATGGCGTCAAGGTTCCCTTGGTTACGGACGAGGAAAAGAAGACACGACGACAGAAGGTTCGCGACCGGCGGCGTCGCAGCGGGCGAAAACATAAGCCTCTCGCACGAGCCAAGCGAGGCTCCGACAATGCTTGGAAAGAGTTTCGTCTGGTGGCCCATTACGACGAAACGCAATCCCATTGCCATGTGTCGGTCACACGAGGCAATCACGAGGCGGCGGGACGTTTGATGGCACGAGACGCCAAGTCGGTCGGACTGAATGAAGCCGACGAACGGATCGCCAACGTAGATGGCGCCCCTTGGATACGCAATCAATTGGAACTGCACGGCACGGTTGACCACATCGGATTGGATTTCTACCACCTCTCAGAATACGTCCATGCCGCGCGTCGCGACGTGTTTGTTGAAAACGATGCCGACGGTTCGGCATGGGCGGACCAGATGCTGCACAAACTGAAGCACGAAGGCTACTCGTCGGCCTGGCAGATGGCCGTCGACTGCCGCTCGAAGGCGACTGGCTCGAGCCGTGTCACCGTGGATCGTCTTCTCGGCTACATGTCCGAGCGTCGCGAAATCATTCGCTATCCCCAGTTCCTTGCTCGCGGATGGCAGATTGGCTCCGGCCCAATCGAAGCCCAATGCAAGACGACCACTGCGCGGGTCAAAGGCTCCGCAAAACGCTGGGATGCGACTAACGCCGAAGCGGTCATGGCCCTGGCCTGCCTGGACAATAGCCACCTGTGGCAGAATTATTGGCTAACTGCTGACTCCGCCGAGAATTAACGACGCCATGAGATCCTGGCAGAGGGTCTGCCAATTTCCCCTGGCGCTAATTGCGAGAGCTAGGTAAAATGGGCGAACGCGTGCTCATTGGGGAGGCGCGGTCATCATTTTTACCCCGGAGAGGATAGCAATGGATACGCCCCAGATGGACCGAGAGGCATTGAAGCGTCAGATGCGAGCCGAGTTGGAGATACTCATGGAGGGCGTAGCGAACGCCGTCGACGACGCGCCGGCAGGTCGGATCATTCGCGACAGCGAGGAGAAGGTTCGTGACCTGTTTGCTGAGTTCAGGCAGAAGACGTTCGAGCAGGCGATGCAGTTGAAGATCGATGCGGCAGAAGCCGCTTTTCCCCCCTCCGGTCAGCCCGACGACGGGGAAGCGGAAACGCAATAAGGGAAAACAGCGTTACACAGTCCTGACGATCAACGGGCGGATTCGCTTGCGTCGAACTCGATGGCATTGTTGTGAAGATGGTGCGTCAACGCTGACCGACTGCTTACTGGACGCAGCCGAATGCACGGTCAGTCAAGGAGCAAAGGAGTTGATCTGCCGGTTGAACCAATCATCGGCCAGTTTCAGAAAGACTTCCGAGAATCTGAAGCGAGCCGCTCAACTCACGAGTAACGCCGAGACTATTCGTCAATTGGTGGAAGGAGAAGGCAAGGCGGTACTCCGCCTCTTGGAGCAAGGATCGCTACAGCCTGATTGGAGTGCGAAAGATTGTCGCGTAGACACTGGAAAAACCAGGGTTTACGTGAGTTGCGATGGCGTCAAGGTTCCCTTGGTTACGGACGAGGAAAAGAAGACACGACGACAGAAGGTTCGCGACCGGCGGCGTCGCAGCGGGCGAAAACATAAGCCTCTCGCACGAGCCAAGCGAGGCTCCGACAATGCTTGGAAAGAGTTTCGTCTGGTGGCCCATTACGACGAAACGCAATCCCATTGCCATGTGTCGGTCACACGAGGCAATCACGAGGCGGCGGGACGTTTGATGGCACGAGACGCCAAGTCGGTCGGACTGAATGAAGCCGACGAACGGATCGCCAACGTAGATGGCGCCCCTTGGATACGCAATCAATTGGAACTGCACGGCACGGTTGACCACATCGGATTGGATTTCTACCACCTCTCAGAATACGTCCATGCCGCGCGTCGCGACGTGTTTGTTGAAAACGATGCCGACGGTTCGGCATGGGCGGACCAGATGCTGCACAAACTGAAGCACGAAGGCTACTCGTCGGCCTGGCAGATGGCCGTCGACTGCCGCTCGAAGGCGACTGGCTCGAGCCGTGTCACCGTGGATCGTCTTCTCGGCTACATGTCCGAGCGTCGCGAAATCATTCGCTATCCCCAGTTCCTTGCTCGCGGATGGCAGATTGGCTCCGGCCCAATCGAAGCCCAATGCAAGACGACCACTGCGCGGGTCAAAGGCTCCGCAAAACGCTGGGATGCGACTAACGCCGAAGCGGTCATGGCCCTGGCCTGCCTGGACAATAGCCACCTGTGGCAGAATTATTGGCTAACTGCTGACTCCGCCGAGAATTAACGACGCCATGAGATCCTGGCAGACCCCTGGCAGACCCCGTCTTGTCGCGTGCAAGTCTTTCGCTTATAACCAGTTAAGTCTGCACGGAGATCTGGCGGGGCACGGGCTGGTGTCGGGGGGGTCTCTTCGCGGAAGGGAGGCTCGAAATCTCAGTGGGGCGTGGCGCGTAACCGATCGGGGCCTCCGCGCATCGAACCGTTTAGAGCCGCCTGATGAAGGCCCACTGGGCCTTGCAAAAATCGAATGCGGCTCGACCCATGTCCTCTCAGGAGGTTGTTGAGATGAAGTGCGAAGAACTCATGGCGGCCTTGAACGAGTATGTCGACGGAAACGTCGACCTGCCCATTTGCGAGGAGTTCAAAAAGCACCTGGAGGGCTGCAATCCCTGCCAGATCGTGGTCGACAACATCCGCAAGACGATCACGCTCTACAAGGATGGAGAACCCTACGAACTCCCCGACGCATTCCACGAGAAGCTCTCGAAATGCCTGAAGGAACGCTGGAAAGAGAAGTTTCCTGCCGCAAACATCTGATCGCGACGGCCGATTGTCACCCTTGAGCAGTCGGTCGGCCGCAACACTCGAATGACGGCAGGAGGCCGTCAAACGCGAAGTTTCCCCCCTCGGCTTGTTTCCCCCTTGTGAAGAACTGCGCTACCCGAGCGCGCTCACCTCGCCTGCATGTCGCCACGAAGAGCCTCTTGCATCCCGTGGCAGAAGGAGAAAAACCATGAACGACCTGTCGATCATTGCCCTGTTTCTCGTCGCCTGGATCGCATTGAACCGCTGGATCCTCCCCGCCATGGGGATTGAGACGTGCATGAGCGGCGGATGTTGCGGTAATTCGTGCCGTGTGCCCGCTGGTCAGAAAGCCACGCCAGACGAAGTGGATTCGCCAAGTGATGCGGAAGCCGGCAAGTGACAAATACCTGGTAACACGTAACAAACGACCTTTGTAGCACGGAGGATGGAGAGATGACGATCGAACAAGGACTTCGACTCGCGGGCGGAACGGTGGTTTTGCTGAGCGTGGCCCTGGCCCATTGGGTCAGCCCTTACTGGCTGCTTTTGACGGCCTTTGCCGGAGCGAACATGTTCCAGTCGGCTTTTACGAACTGGTGCCCCATGGTATGGTTCTTGGCGCGTCTCGGTCTCCAGCCCTGCGTGGCCGCCGCGCCGGTAGAGGCTGGCCAGTCCGCGAAGGCGTGAGAGAACCACTGCAAAACATCGATTGCCCAGGGATCGGCATTGCTGCAACCCTCTTGCCGATCGGTTGTCGCCACCAGGGAGGTGGGCCATGAAATTAAGCTCGCTTGTTTCCGTCGTTTTCAAGGTGATATTGCCCTCGGTAGTTGGGCTGGCTGTGCTGGTCCTTATTATCGCGGCCTTGTCGGGGATGTTCACGGAGAAGATCGATCCCGGGCGTACGGGAGAAGAGATCCGCCGGACCCTCCCGCAGGGAGCGGAAACCGACGTGGTCCACAAGGTGGTGCAACCCGAGATTACTGAAGCGATCGGGACCCTTCGTGCGGCGGCCCGGACCGATGTGTCGGCCCAGGTGGCAGCCAGGATCCTCGAAATTCGCGTGAAGGCCGGGGATAAGGTCGAGGTGGGCGACGTGCTCATTCGGCTGGATCCCAGCGAATTCGATACGGCCCTTGGCGAGGCGGAGGCCGCCGTGGCCAAGGCCGACGCCATGCAGCGCGAGGCCCAACAGCAATACAATCGGATGGATGAACTGCTCAAGCAGAACGCCATTGCCCGGGCTCAATACGATGAAGCCGAGCGGGGCTTGAAGACCTCGCAGGCCCAGGTGGAGCAGGCTCGCCAGGCGGTTGCCCGGGCCAAGGTCCGACGCAATTACACCGTGATCGAGGCGACCCAGGCGGGCACCGTTGTCGACACGCTGGCCGAACCGGGCGAGATCGCTTCGCCCGGCCGCCCCCTCCTCACGCTCTACGACCTTTCGTCGCTGCGACTGGAGGTTCCGGTGACGGAAAGCCGGGCGGGCAAGATCCGCGTCGGTGAACACCTCCAGGTCCGAATCGACGCCCTCCAAGACAAGTCGTTTGAAGCGGTGGTCGACGAGATTGTCCCCCAGGCTCAAGCCGCGAGCCGATCCGTCCTGGTCAAGCTTCGTCTGCCGTTGATCGAAGGCGCCTATGAGGGAATGCTCGGCCGGCTGCAGATTCCCGTCGACGAGCGAATCTTCCTTTGCCTGAACCAGCGAGCCGTGCAGACCATCGGCCAATTGACCTTTGTCGACGTGGTCCGCGACGACGACACCCTGGAACGCCGGATGGTCAAGCTAGGACGGGTTGGCGCTCCTGGCCGCATCGAGGTGATCAGCGGCCTGGAACCGAACGAACGCGTGCTGCTCCGATCGCCCGCACCAACCGAGAACTGACCTGCCGGGGAGGGAAACCATGACAGGCGAATCGCAAAAAAAACCGATGCTGACGCGCATCGTCGAACTCTTTCTTCGCGGCGACGTGGCCATCCTCCTGATTCTGATGGCCGTCGTCCTGGGAGTTGTCTCGCTCATCCTCACACCGCGGGAAGAGGAACCCCAGATCGTCGTCCCCATGGCCGACGTGATGGTCTCCGCCCCCGGTCTGTCGGCCCACGAGGTCGAGCAGCAGGTGACGCTCCGCCTCGAGAAGCTGCTCAACCAGATCGACGGCGTCGAGTACCTCTATTCCATGTCGTCTCCCGGACAGTGCATCGTCACCGTTCGATTCTACGTGGGCGAGGATCGCGAGGACTCGCTCGTCAAGCTGTACAACAAGGTGCAGTCCAATGCCGACAAGGTCCCGACGAGCGTGAAGGCCTGGGTGGTCAAGCCGGTGGAGGTCGACGACGTTCCCATCGTGAATGTCACGCTCTGGTCCGATCGGCCCGAGGTTTACGGCGACCACCAGTTGCGCCGGATTGCCGAGCAATTGCAGCACGAGTTCCAGGCGATTCACAATACGAACCGCGTTGAAGTTATCGGCGGGCGGCCCCGGCGGGTGCGCATCGAATTGCAGCCGGCGAGGCTTGCGGGACACAGCACCTCGGCTCTCCAGGTAGCCCAGGCACTTCAGGCCAGCAATGTCAACGTTCGTGCCGGCGCCTTCGAGCAGCAGAACGAGGAATTCGTCGTCGATGCCGGGGCGTTCCTGCGCAATGTCAACGAATTGAAAGACCTCGTCGTCAACGTGGTCGACAACCGGCCCGTCTATCTCAAAGACGTGGCCGATGTGCTCGACGGGCCGGCCGAAGTCGAAAGCTACACCTGGATTGGTTTTGGCCCTGCCGCCAACAATCCCCACGACAGCAAGGACCTTTCTGACGCCACGATCGCCAGCGAATCAGCCCCCGCTACCGGGGCTCTCTTTCCAGCCGTCCACGTGGCCGTGGGCAAGCGCAAGGGGGCCAATGCCGTGTGGGTGGCCGGCGCCGTCGACGGGCGAATGCGCGAGTTGGCCGACCCGCAGGCCGTCGACCGCATGCTTCCCGACGGCGTCCACTACCGCATCACCCGCGACTACGGCGAGACCGCGGACGCCAAGGTCACCGATCTGATCAAGAGCCTGGGCATCGCCGTGCTCACCGTGATTGGCCTGATCGGCCTGGTGATGGGTTGGCGGACGGCCCTGGTCATCGCCCTTGCGATCCCCGTCTGCTACAGCATCACCCTGTTCATCAACCTGCTGACCGGCTACACGATCAACCGGGTCACCCTCTTCGCCCTGATCCTCGCCCTGGGCCTTTTGGTCGACGACCCGATCACCGGGGTGGAGAACATCGAACGTTACCTGAAGATGCGCAAGTGGAGTGCAAAGGAGGCCGTCCTGCGAGCCATTCAGGAGGTGCAGCCGGCCCTGATCCTTTCCACGTTGGCCATCATCGCGAGCTTTCTCCCACTCATGTTCATCACCGGCATGATGGGGCCCTACATGGCCCCCATGGCCTTGAATGTTCCCCTGACGGTGACCGTGTCGACGATTGTGGCCGTGGTGATCACCCCGTGGATCGCCATGGTCGCCTTGCGGAAACTGGCCCAGAAGGGCGGCAAGGAATACGACGTCACAAAGCTTCCGCTCTATCGACTCAGCAATGCCGTCCTCGGACGCATCCTCGACAGCCGCGCGTTGACCTGGCTGACACTCGGCATGGTTGTCTTGCTCCTGTTCGCCGCAATGGCGCTGCCGGCGTTTCGTGTGGTGCCCCTGAAGATGCTGCCCTACGACAACAAGAACGAGTTCCAGATCGTGGTCGACATGCCCGAGGGGACCACCCTCGAAAAGACCGAGGCCGTCTCACGTCAATTGGGCGACTACCTGGCCACGGTGGCCGAGGTCCGCGATTACCAGCTTTACGTGGGAACGGCGTCGCCCATGGACTTCAACGGCATGGTGCGTCACTACTTCCTGCGACGCGGCTCGAACGTGGCCGACATTCGTGTGAACCTTGCCCCCAAGGAACAGCGGGTGGATCAGTCCCACACGATGCTGCTCCGGGTGCGAGACGACTTGGAAGCGATCGCCCAGGCAGGCGGAGCCAACATCAAGCTGGTTGAAGTGCCGCCCGGCCCGCCGGTCATTTCCACGATTACCGCCGAAATCTATGCCCCGGCCGACGCCACCTACTTGCAGCAGATCGATGTGGCCAAGCGGGTGGAGGCTCGCATGGCCCGGGAGCCGCTGCTGGTTGATGTCGACATCAGCGCAGAGGCCGATCAGCGGAAGACGGTATTTGAAACCGACCAGCCCAAGGCCGCCCTTTCTGGGATCTCCAAGGAAAACGTGGCCAAGACCCTGCAAATCGCCCTGGAAGGGATGCCGGCGACCGTGCTCCATCCGCCGGGCGAAGTGGATCCTCTTTGGGCCGAGCTGCGCGTGGCCAGGGCGAATCGGTCGGCAATCGAGGACCTGGAGGATCTCTACGTCCAGGGCCAGGGAGGCCAGATGGTGCAGGTGGGAGCCCTGGGCCAGTTTGTCGACCACCATGCGGACGGCACGCCGATCTACCAGGACAAGACCATCTACCATAAGAACCTCCGCCGCGTGGTCTACGTCTTCGCCGAGGTGGCTGGACGACCGCCGGCCGACGCCATTCTCGACATGCAGATCGATCGGCAGGAAGACGGAACCGATCCCGCGCCCGCTGAGCCTCGCCCATGGAAGTCGCGCACGTGGCTCGCGCCCGGCGGCGGCGATCCCTGGGCGATTCCCCCGGGTTATGAAATCCACTGGGCCGGCGAAGGTGAGTGGAAAATCACCCTCGACGTCTTTCGCGACCTGGGACTCGCCTTTGCGGCGGCCCAGGTGGGGATCTTCGTGATCCTCATGTTCCAGACCGGTTCACGGATGTTGCCGATCGTGATCATGCTTGCCATTCCGCTGACGATGATCGGCATCATGCCCGGCTTCTGGCTGCTGAACGCTATCGTCGACCATCCCATCGGCCCGAGCGGCTATCCCAATCCGGTCTTCTTCACGGCCACGGCCATGATCGGCATGATCGCCTTGGGAGGGATCGTGGTGCGCAACTCGGTGGTGCTCATCGACTTCATCAACCAGGGCACGAGCGAAGGGCTCTCGCTCCGCGAGGCGGTAGTGCAAAGCGTTGCCGTGCGAACCCGGCCTATCCTGCTCACCGCCGGCACGACCCTGCTCGGCAACTGGGTGATCACCCTCGACCCGATCTTCTCGGGCCTGGCCTGGGCGATCATCTTCGGCATCCTCACGTCCACCGTCTTCACGCTGGTCGTCATTCCGCTGGTCTACTGGCTGCTCTACGCCAATCGGCCTGGACCGGGCCAGCCAAAAGCGACGGCCCCGGAAACGGCTGGCGCGTAGCGGTGGCATCCCTGCCGCCGGACGACTGCCATGAAGTAACGACTAGCCCCAACATTGACCTGACGCCGCTCGACGCCGATACTGAAGGCGTTGCGGTCCCTGCAGGACCGGACGATTCAAGTCTCGCACCCTTTCGCGGAGTTATTTCGATGCTGCGGTCAACCAACAAGGGGGACGCCGCCCCGACTCGCTTTCTCCGAAAACTACTGCTTGCAACGGCAACACTCGCACTTGTCGGCACGATCTGCCGTGTTCTGCCTGCCGATGAGACAACGACCAAGGCGTCTGGCCAAAATGGCGCCCCGAACATCGTGCTCGTTTTCATCGACGACATGGGCTGGGGCGATTTTTCCTGCTTCGGTAACACGGAGGTAGAAACGCAGAACATCGACCGCCTGGCCGGCGAGGGAGTGCGATTCGAGCAGTTCTACGTCGCTTCGCCGATTTGTTCGCCCTCGCGGACCGCCATTTCGACCGGGCAGTATCCGCAGCGCTGGCGGATTTCTTCCTACCTGGCCCGGCGCGAACTCAACGAGCAACGGGGGATGGCCCAGTGGCTGGATCCGAAGGCGCCCATGCTGGCCCGTTCGCTCAAGAAGGCCGGCTACGCCACGGGCCACTTTGGCAAGTGGCACATGGGCGGCCAACGCGACGTAGGCGAGGCGCCCCTGATCACCGAGTACGGCTTCGACGCCTCCCTGACCAATTTCGAGGGGCTCGGCCCGCGGGTTCTCCCCCTGTGCTACGCCTACAACGGCAAACCGCCCCGCAAACACGCCCTCGGCTCGGATCTGCTGGGACGGGGGCCCATCCAGTGGGAAGACCGCTCCAAGATCACGGCCAGTTTCACCTCAGCGGCATTGGACTTCATCAAGAAGGCGGAGGCGGAGGGCAAGCCGTTCTACGTGAACGTGTGGCCCGACGACGTCCATTCGCCCTTCTTCCCCCCCAAAGCAAGACGAGGCGACGCCAAGAAGCACACCCTTTACTCCGGTGTGCTCGATACGGCCGACGAACAACTGGGCGTGCTGTTCGATTACATTCGCGAGAGCGAGACCCTCCGAGACAACACACTGCTCCTGGTCTGCTCCGACAACGGTCCGGAGCCTGGCGCCGGTTCGGCCGGGCCGTTTCGCGGCACGAAGACCATGCTCTACGAAGGCGGCGTCCGTTCGCCCCTGGTGGTTTGGGGCCCAGGCTTTGTGGCGCCCGACAAGAAGGGGACGGTCAATCAGGGCTCAGTCCTGGCAGCAATGGATCTCGTGCCGACCCTGCTGACGATCGCGGGAGCGACGCCGCCGGAAGACGCCAATTTCGACGGCCAGGCCCTGCCCGACATTCTGCTCGGCAAGTCGGAAGCGTCTCGAAGCGGTCCGCTGTTCTTCCGACGTCCTCCGGACCGCCCCGGCGCCAAGGGCGAGGGAAATCTCCCCGATCTGGCCGTTCGGGAAGGCTCTTGGAAACTCCTCTGCGAGTATGACGGTTCGACCCCCCAACTCTACGATCTCGCTCAGGATCGGGAGGAAACCCGCAACGTGGCGGCCGACCATCCGGAACTCGTCGCTCGACTCACCAAGACGGCTGTTCAGTGGCACCAATCGCTGCCTCCCGACAGGGGTGCGGAATTCAAGCCCAAGGACAAGAAATAGCAGCCCGCCCGACAAGTAGGTCACCGCTCGCCGAGCGGGATCTTGGAATGGAGTGTCGCTTGGCAATTCAGGAACCGTGCGGCGCCAGATACCTACCAGCGCGGCAGAAGACAGCCTAAAGGCTGGACTCCAACAACGGATGACGGTGGAGACGAGACCGAAGGACGGCAGAACAGGGGGGCCGGCACGTCGGAATCGGCTCCCCAAGGCAGTCGAGCCTCCATCAAGCACTCCAGCCTACAGTCTCCAGCCTTCAGCCTCGCGCCGATACACGAATCCGCAAGGAAACAATACGAATGACCGTTGCTTTTTTCTCCGCAACGGTCATCCTTAGAGGGATGTTGCGCCCCCGCATTGGGCGAACGGGGGCGGCCTTGAATTGGGCAACGGGAGACAAATCAGATGAACCGACATCTCGCAGTTCTCTGCCTGGCGGCAGTGGGCGCATCCATGCTATCGGATGAACTGACGGCCGCGGAGAAGCGGCCCAACCTCGTCTTCATCATTGCCGACGACTGCACCTTCCGCGATATCGGCTGCTATGGCGGGCAGGCTCGAACTCCGAATATCGATCGGCTGGCCACGGAGGGCATGAAGTTCAATCGCTGTTTCCAGTCGGCGCCCATGTGCTCGCCGACCCGACACAACATCTACACCGGCCTCTACCCGGTCAAGAGCGGGGCCTACCCCAACCACACCTACGCAAAGGCGGGCACCAAGAGCATCGTTCACTACCTGAAGCCCCTGGGCTACCGCGTGGCTCTTTCCGGCAAACGGCATATCGCGCCGGTCGACGTCTTCCCCTTCGAATACTCGGGCAAGAAGAACCCCGATATGGACGTGATCGACGAGCTGTTTGAGCAGTGCAAGGCGGCCGGCACTCCCTTCTGCCTCTTCGCCTGTTCGAACGAGCCCCACACGCCCTGGGACAAGGGCGATCCGTCAGCCTATCCGCCCGAAAAGAACAAGCTGCCCCCCTACATCGCCGACACCCCCTTCGTCCGCGAGCAGTTCTCCAAGTATCTCGCCGAGATCACCTACTACGACGGCCAGGTCGGACAGATCCTGGACCTGCTCGACAAGCACGAGTTGCAGAATGACACGCTCGTGATGGTCGTTTCCGAGCAGGGCAACAGCCTGCCCTTTGCCAAGTGGACCTGCCACGAGATGGGGCTCGCCTCGGCCATGATCGTCCGCTGGCCCGGCCGCGTGGCCCCTGGCAGCGAGACGGACGCGATGGTGGAGTATTGCGACGTCACCCCCACCTTTCTCGACGCCGCCGGGGCGGCGTCCAAGGCAAACCTGGACGGCCGGAGCTTCCTGCCCGTTCTGCTGGGAAAGACGGATCACCACAAGGACGTCACCTTCGGCATCATGACCACCCGGGGGATCATCAACGGCAACGAGTGCTACCCGATCCGCTCGGTTCGCGATCAGCAGTTCCGGCTGATCTGGAATCTGAACTCCGGCGAGCCCTTTCAGAACGCCTGCACCCAGTCGAAGGAATTCCAGTCGATGCTCGAAGCGGCGGCTGCCGGCGACGAGCGGGCGAAGTGGGTCACGGAGAACTACCAGAATCGTCCCGAATGGGAACTCTACGACGTTCTGGCCGATCCGATGGAAATGAACAACCTGGCGGCAGATTCCCAATACGCCCCGGTCATCGAACGGCTCAAAACACAGCTCCAAGCCTGGATGAAGAGCCAGGGAGATCTGGGAATTGAGACGGAACGAGAGGCCCTCGAACACCAGGCCAGTGCGCTGAAGCGGCAGGCCGCTGCCAAACGAAAGCGTGCGGGCTCCGTTCCGCAGAGGAAAGGGAACACGAATCGGCGATAACTAACTCAAACTGAAAACACCATGGTCAGAATAGCCACAAAAAGGCACAAAAAGCCTGTTGGACGCACTTGAAAGCTCTCGTTTCATGTTTTTGTGTTTCTTCGTATTTTTTGTGGCTATTATGTGCCTTTCGCACAGATCGCATGCTCAGTGCGGGTGATTAACACTAGTCACGACTGCTTTGAATGGAGACCACTGATGATGAGAACACGATTCTGCTTGCTGGCGTGTTGCCTCGCGGCAAGCATCCTTGCCCTTCCGGCCAGGGGCGACGACTGGAAACCGGCCGAGTCGAAGCTGATGACTCCCTGGGCGAAGGACGTTTCGCCGGACAACGCCCTGCCCGAATATCCCCGCCCCCAGATGGTCCGCGACGCCTGGACGAACCTGAACGGGCTGTGGGACTACGCCGTGGTGGATCGCGAGGCCCAGAAGCCGGAGAAGTGGGACGGCAAGATCCTGGTGCCCTATTGCATCGAGTCGGCCCTGAGCGGCGTGGGCAAGCGGGTGAGCCCCCAGCAGCGTCTCTGGTACCGCCGCAGCTTCTCCGCCAAGGCGCCGGCCGACGGCGGGCGAGTGCTCCTCCACTTCGGAGCGGTGGACTGGAAGACCACCGTTTTCGTCAACGGCAAGTTCATGGGCGAGCACAAGGGCGGCTACGATCCGTTTACGATCAACATCACCCCCGCGCTGAAGGACGGCGAGAACGAACTGGCCGTGGCCGTCTGGGACCCCAGCAACGAAGGCTACCAGCCCCGCGGCAAGCAGGTGCTCAAGCCGCACGGCATCTGGTACACGCCGGTGACGGGCATCTGGCAGACCGCCTGGCTGGAAACGGTTCCCGCCACCTACGTGCGTTCGCTCAAGATCGTGCCGGACGTGGACGGCTCGGCACTTGAGGTGACCGTTTTCGGCTCGAACGAGGCCGACGTGCAGATCGTGGCCAAGGACGGTTCGGCCGTGGCCGGCAAGGCCGCTGGCCGGACGGGCCACGCCGTGAGCGTGCCTATCGCCGACGCCAAGCTCTGGTCGCCCGATTCGCCCTTCCTCTACGACCTGACGATCGAACTGCTCCAGGGCGGCAAGGTTGTCGACACCGTGGAGTCCTATGCGGGCATGCAGAAGATCGAGTTGGCCAAGGACGAGGCCGGCGCGTACCGGATGATGCTCAACGGCAAGCCGCTGTTCCAATACGGTCCGCTCGATCAGGGCTGGTGGCCTGACGGGCTCTACACGGCCGCGACGGACGAGGCCCTCAAGTACGACGTGGAGATGACGAAGGCCTTCGGGTTCAACATGACCCGGAAGCACGTCAAGGTCGAGCCGGCCCGCTGGTATTACTGGTGCGACAAGCTCGGGCTGCTCGTGTGGCAGGACATGCCCAGCGGCGACGGTCCTCCCGGAGTGAAGTGGGTGCGGGACCACACGGTTGAAGGTCCCGACCAGGTCCGCAAGGCGGAGTCGAGCCAGAACTACTACCAGGAGCTGACGCAACTGGTGGTCGACTTCGGCAACCATCCGTCGATCGTCGTCTGGGTGCCCTTCAACGAGAGTTGGGGCCAGTTCCAGACGGAGGCTGTTGTGGAACACATTCGCCGGCTCGATCCGAATCGGCTGATCAACAGCGCCAGCGGCGGCAACTTCCTCGGCGTGGGCGACATCCTCGACGTGCACCAGTATCCCGACCCGAAATTCCCCGGCCTCGATCCCTACCAGGCCGCGGTCTGCGGCGAGTTTGGCGGGCTCGGCCTGCCCCTGGAAGGCCACACGCTGCTGGACAAGGGCAACTGGGGCTATCGCAGCTACGAGAACTCCGAGGCCCTGACGAAGGCCTACCTGGAGAAGATCGAAATGCTCAAGCCCATGATCAAACAGGGCCTCGCGGCCGCCATCTACACCCAGATCTCTGACGTGGAGATCGAAGTGAACGGCCTGATGACCTACGATCGCAAGGTCAACAAGATGGACCCGAAGGTGATCGGCAAGGCCAACGGGACGCTCTACGAGCAGTAGGCCTCGTCCCATGCGGAAACACCGTAGGGTGCGTCTTGACGCACGGAGTGGCGACATTCCAGGCGATGCTCCGGCACGCCGGAAGCATCAGCCGGGCTAATCCAGGTAGCCCGGCTGCTGAAGCGGGTTTCTCAAGAACTGGACAATTCAAGAGCCCGGCTGAATTTCGCAGCCGGGCTCTTGAACTTCCCCAACGCGTGGGGTGCCTCTTGACGCACGGAGTGGCTAAATGCCAGACGATGCTCCGTCGGGCCGGAAGCATCAGCCGGGCTAATCCAGGTAGCCCGGCTGCTGAAGGGGGGGGGTTCTCAAGAACTGGACAATTCAAGAGCCCGGCTGAATTTCGCAGCCGGGCTCTTGAACTTCCCCAACGCGTGGGGTGCCTCTTGACGCACGGAGTGGCTAAATGCCAGACGATGCTCCGTCGGGGCGGAAGCATCAGCCGGGCTAATTCAGGTAGCCCGGCTGCTGAAGCGGGTTTCTCAAGAACTGGACAATTCAAGAGCCCGGCTGAATTTCGCAGCCGGGCTCTTGAACTGCCCCATCGCGTGGGGGGCCCATCGACCACGTCCATCGCTTCGCTCTGAGCGTGCCACCCGTGACGTAGTGACCCCCCGTTCTGGCCTCGGTGAACTCCCCCGGTCATCTTTCTGACCGCTCCAGTCGCAGCTCATAGCTCACTGCTCACGGCTCATAGCTCCTATTTTGCGAGTAATCTCCCCAATTCGCACGGATGTTCCCTGTGAAAAGTGGGGCGGGCTTTGACAGGGCGCCGATATGGGAAAAGAATAGGAACTGGGTCATTGACTCCTATTAGGACCAACGGGTGGGCAAGCGTTGGAAATTACCCCAGACATTTCGGAACGGCAAGAGAGGCAAGCATGAAGAGTTGGGGGAAGCGGTTGGCCGGGGTATTTCTTGGTGGCAAGGCGGCTGGTGCGAGGAAGATGGCCCGGCCGCGGACGCGCCGGGTGGGGGTGGAGTCGCTGGAGGAGCGACAGTTGCTGAGCGTGAGCGGCTCGATCGAGGCGGTTGCCACTTCGGGGGTCTTTCTCTCTGGCGAAGCGATTGCGGACATGGGCTCTTGCGCCGAGGCCGTCTCGGCAGCGGACCTGGACGGCGACGGCGATCTGGACGTACTTTCCGCCTTTTCTTCCAATGACACGGTTCTGTGGTACGAAAACAGGGGATCGCAGGGCTTTGATAGCCACACGCTCACAGACACGGACGGGAAGCCCTGCAGCCTGGCGGTCGCGGATCTTGACGGGGACGGGGACACCGACGTCCTTGTGGCAGGCCGCGACAGCGATACGATCTCCTGGTACGAGAATGACGGCAGCGGACAGTTCACAGCCCATCTGATCACGTCGGACGCCGACGGGGCCAGTTCTGTCTATGCGGCCGATGTGGACGGCGACGGGGACGTGGACGTGCTCTCCGCATCCGCGCAGGACGACACGATTGCCTGGTACGAGAACAACGGCGCCGGTGCTTTCATTGAGCACGCCATTTCCACCGGCGCAGACGGCGCCGCGTCGGTCTTCGCTACGGATATGGATGGCGACGGGGACACGGATGTGCTCTCGGCAGCCTCGGACGCGGACGAAGTTGCCTGGTACGAAAACGATGGGAACGAGCATTTCACCAAGCACGTGATCACGACAGCGGCCGACGGGGCGTGTTCGGTGTTTGCGGCGGACATGGACGGCGACGGCGACATAGACGTACTTTCGGCGTCGTCGGAAGACAATCGCGTTGCCTTGTACCGGAACCTCGGGGCGCAGACCTTTGTGACCAGGGATCTCTGCACGTACGCAGAAGGCGCCCGGTCCGTTTACGCAGCCGATCTCGACAACGACGGGGATCTCGACGTACTGTCGGCGTCGGCCGACAACAGTACGGTTCTCTTCTACAAAAACAGTGGGGTGGGAAAATTCACACGGCACGTCGTCAGTTCCAAGGTCTCGGGCGCCTCTTGCGTGTTTGCTGCGGACTGGGACGGAGACGGCGCCCCGGATGTGCTTTCCGCGGCCGGCAGCAGCGGTCATGTGGCGTGGTACGAAAGGAGCGACGACACATTCACAGCCCACCTATTCTCGCCCTTCGCACGCGACGTGCGATCAATCTCTGCGGTGGATCTGAACGGCGACGGCCTGACGGACGTCGTTTCCGCGTCCAACGACGACGGGAAGATCGCTTGGTACGAAAATGAGGGAAGCGGGACTTTCGCCGCCCACGTGATCACCGCGGAGGCCACGTATGCCTACGACCAAGCCGTGATCGACGTGGACGGCGACGGCGACATGGATGTTGTTTCCGCGTCCGTCGGACTGGATGCCTCCTGGCACGAGAACGACGGAGCGGGGAACTTCACCACGCATTCGGTCGGGGCCAGGGACAGCGCCGTCGTGGCTGGCGGCGACCTGGACGGGGACGGAGATGTGGACATCCTCGCAGCGGCGTCGAACCACAACGTCTACTGGTACGAGAACGACGGGGACGAGAACTTCACCGAGCATCTGCTGATCACCTCCACGAAAATCGCACGTGATCTGTCCGTTGCAGACGTGGACGGCGATGGTGATCTGGATATCGCCGCCGGACTCTACGACGGCACCGTTGCGTGGTACGAGAATGACGGATACGGCAGTTTCACTCCCCACACGCTCATGACGGACGCCGGCGATCCCGAATCCGTGGTTCCCGTGGATCTGGACGGCGACGGCGATATGGATATCCTGCTCGGCTGCAAAAATGACCACACGATCATGTGGTACGAAAACGACGGGCAGCAAAACTTCACGGCCCACACGATCACCACGGCAGCCGGGGACGTCCGCTCGCTCTTCCCCGCCGACCTGGACGGGGACGGAGACCTGGATGTGCTGCTGGGGAAGACCGTCACCGGCGGTGTGATCTGGTACGAGAATGACGGACTACAGAACTTCACCATGCGGGAGATTCTCGGCTCCCTGGGCTCGTCCTATGCGGCGACTGCCGCGGACATGGACAACGACGGAGATCTGGACGTCCTTGCCGTGTCGCGATACCGCTCTCGCATCGGACTGTATGAACAGGTCAACCCTCCGGTCGTCGATCTGGGCCAGGTGGACTACGCCGAGTTGCTCGGTGTGGATGCGACGAGTGGTGAAGCCGATTTTCTCTTCATCCCCAAGTACGAGGACCGGATTCTGACGATCGATGCAACCTACGATCCGGCCATGGGCGACGTGACCCTGGAATTGCTCGACATTCAGGGCAATGTCCTGGAGCAGGTCAGCGGAAGCAGCGGTTACCTGCGAATCGACTACGAGATCCGTGATGAGGACACGAGCCATCGGCTCGTGGTGACGGGGACCAACACGAGCGTGGACGTGCAGATCGCCAATCTCGTCAGGGCCGCAGGCTCCAGCGTCTACGTCTACAGTTCCGGCGAGGATTGCTTCGAATTCTCCGCAGCGGACGGCTTGCACGCCTCGGTCAACGGGATCGACTACGCCTTCGAGGTCGGAAGCGTGACGAATTTCTACTTCTACGGGGAGGGGACGGGCACGGCGACGCTCACGGGGAGTTCGGGGACGGAATCGGTTGGACTCTATCGCGGCGGCAGCATCATGATTGGCGTGGACGGAGGGTTCCGGGTCGACGTTTTCGACGTGCCGAATATAACGGCGCTCGGCGGCGGAGGGGACGACAGCGTGGGGATCGTCGACTCCGAGGGAGACGACACGCTCACGGTCACCCCGACCCGGATGACCCTGCAAGGCCCCTGGGAAGAAGGCACCGTCTTCACGCTCACGGCGGAGGATTTTCCCGAGGCCCATGCCTACGCCCGACAAGGCGGGGAAGACACGGCCATCTTCACGGGGACTTCGGCTGCCGAGACGCTGAAGACGTATCGGAACGTCGTCAAGTTGCTGGGGAGCGGCACCTACAACCGGGCGAAGTTCTTCGAGCATGTGGAGGTGGACTTGCAGGGCGGGAACGATCTGGCCGTGGTCAATCCGTCGTCCGGGGCCGACGCCCTGTACACGATGGAAGCCCTGACGCAGATTGCCTACGGCGTGCAAGTTGCCGACGGAGAAACGCCGGACTTCGAGTCGCTGGCCTACGACGTGGCCTTCACGAACTGCGAGCGGGTGGTCGCTCGGGGAAAGGGGGGCAACGATTGGGTGGAGATCCACGATTCCTCCGAGAATGACGTGTTGATCGCGCGGCCGGAGAAGGTGGAGATCATGAACGGGGTGCGCGTCGGATACGAACGGGGCGACGCCTACCGGATCACCGTCCGCGGCTATCAGCATGTGACGGCCATTGCCGACCAGGGCGGAACGCGGGACTTCGCCAAGCTCTACGATTCGGACGAGTCCGGGGTGGATGTCTGGGCGGCCGCCTACGTGGACGGGAAGACATGGTCGAGCATGACGTCGCCGACGCGTCTGCTCTACGAGGCGATCGGCTTCGAGTACGTGGGCGGCTACGGCTTCAACGGCGGATTGGGGAGCAGCCACGGGACCAACGAGAAGGAGATTGCCGAGGCGGTGGATTTCGCCTATCAGTACGGTTATTGGGAAGGCGCGGTGGTGTCGCTTCCGGAATCCGACAGCACGCCGACCACCCGCGGTGAACACGCGTCTCGCTGACATTCCAGACGATGCTCCATCAGGCCGGAAGCATCAGCCGGGCTAATCCAGGTAGCCCGGCTGCTGACGGGGGTATCTCAAGGACTGGGCAATCCAAGAGCCCGGCTGGATTGAAGAGGTGGACGCACTCTATGGGGGTTTTTGGCCTTTGAGGCTGTAGGTGAGGGGAATGTCGTGGTGGCGATGGGGAATGTAGAACCGGCCCGGTTCGCGCTGCTCCATGTTGGGGAAGCAGTTGTAGGGGCTGAAGGGGAACTCGTGGAACTGGTCGATTCGGATGCCCGAACGCTTGAGGGCGTCGAAGACGTCGGATAGGGGATGGGTCCAGGTGGCCAACTCGGCCGTTGCGTCGGCGCCGTTCTCGGTGTAGGTTTCCTCGACGGCCACGTAGGGCAGGTCGGACGAGAAATAGGAATCGCCCGAGAGCAGGTCGTAGACGGGGTGGAACTCGACCATGTAGAAGGTTCCGCCCGGACGCAGATTCTCGGACACCATGCGGGCCCAGCGATCGAGATCGGGGAGCCAGCAGATCGCTCCGTAGGAGGTGAAGACGATGTCGTAGGGGTCGGCCTCCGGCCGCTGAAAGGCGTAAACGTCGGAGCACACGAATCGGACGTCAAGCCCCGCCTTCTGACGGAGTTCCTCGGCCAGTTCGATGGCCACGGGGGAGAGATCCACGCCGGTGCATTGGGCGCCCATGCGGGCCCACGAAAGGGTGTCCAAGCCGAAATGGCATTGAAGGTGGAGAAGACGGCAACCGGCTACGGGTTCGAGCTGCTCCAGTTCGATCTCGCGGAGCGAGGTGCGGCCGGCGAGGAATCCCTGGACGTCGTAGAACGCCGAGCCCACGTGCGCCCTGGCGCGGCGGTCCCAACCGATGCGGTTCATTTCCAGGTAACTGGCGAATTCTCTGTCCATCATCGTCACTTGCCAACGCGTTGAATGATCAACTCGCAATCGCTTTCGGGTCCGAATATGCCAAGGTGCATCAATTACATGGGCAGCGATGCAGCCTAACATGCAGGAACACTTCGCAGATCGTATTCTAGCAGGGAATCAGTGCGTTGCCATGGCCCGTGCAACTGTGATAGAGTGGTGCTGCGGGCATGTCGGTGAAACGCGCATGTCCTGCTTAGCTTAGGGGCGGCGTAGCAACGGGGGTCGTTGTTCACGCCGCGAAGAAACGCCTCTTCGCGGAGCGAAGAGCGACTTAATGCTCACGTAAGAAAAATCCCTCAGAAAGCCCAATGAAGAGCCTGTTTGTCGCCACGATCGCCCTTCTGTTCGTCAGCCTGGGTTCCAGTCCGGTTCGAGCCGCGGAAGGCATGGTGAAGACCGAAGAGATCCGCGTCCGAGATCCGTTCATCTATGCGGACGCGGAGACGAAGACCTACTACTTGTATGCCCAGGCGGCCAACCGGGCGGGAAGCGAGTTTCAGGGCGTGGAGGTTTGTGCGAGCAAGGACCTGGTGAACTGGCTTCCGCCGCGGCCCGTCCTGACATTGCCTGCCGATACGGACGTGATCATGGTCTGGGCGCCGGAGGTGCACGAGTTCGAGGGAGCGTTCTACCTGTTCGTCACCTTGACCTCGCGCCGAGAGCTTCCGGAGAAGAAGCCCGTTGAGAGTGCCAGTTGGCCCACGATGAACGTTCGGGGGACGCATGTGTTTCGCGCGGACAAGCCGACCGGCCCTTTTGAGCGGCTCAAGCAGGGGCCGCACACGCCGAAGGACTGGATGGCCCTGGACGGCACGCTCTACGTGGAGGACGGCGCGCCCTACATGGTCTTCTGCCATGAATGGGTTCAGACGATCGACGGCACGATGGCCGTGGTGCGGCTTGCCGATGATCTTTCCGGCACCGTGGGCGATCCCAAGCTGCTCTTCAAGGCCTCCGAGGCGTCGGGAGCCCGAAGGGGCGCCAAGACCGGCAAGGTGACGGACGGGTGCTTTCTGTATCGAAGTGCGAAGAGCGGCAAGCTGATGATGATCTGGTCGACGTTTCTGACCGGCAGGGGATACAGTGTGCTCGTGACGGAGTCGGAATCGGGGAAGATCCAAGGGCCGTGGGTCAAGCAAACGCCGATCTACGAGGAAAACGGCGGGCACGGAATGCTCTTCCGGGCGTTTGACGGGCGGCTGATGCTGGCGCTTCACCAGCCGAACAGTGGAGCTGCGGAACGGTTGCACCTTTTCGAGGTGGTCGACGACGGCCAGACGTTGGCGATCCGGGCGGAAGTCAACCGGGAATCGTTGGAGCAGTGAACTCGTCCGGAAGTGTTGCATGGGGAGTTCGCGATCGGGTAGGCTGGAGCCGTCCCAGTTTCCGGCGATTATTGCATGAGCGGGGGTCGCGTTTCCATGAACTTCATCACCCGAAGAACTGCCGTCCTTGCGTGGATTCTGACTTGCCTGCTCGCTTCCCAAGCGAGGCCTGACGATTGGCCTCAGTGGCGGGGGCCTGAGCGGGACGGCGTGTGGCGGGAGACGGGGATCGTCGGCACGCTGCCTGCCGAACCGGTTTATCGTTGGCGGGCGCCGGTGGGAGGCGGTTTTGCCGGACCGGCCGTGGCGGAAGGGCGGGTGTTCGTTCTGGATCGGATCGTGGCCAAGGGCCAGGGAGAGCCGGTCAACCAGTGGGACGTGAAGGATCCCGTGGAAGGCGGAGAACGGATCCTGTGCCTGGACCAGCCCAGCGGCGACGTTCTCTGGCAGCACCAGTATCCGTGCCGGTACCGAATCAGCTACCCTTCCGGCCCCCGGGCGACTCCCACCGTGTTCGACGGCCGGGTCTACTCGGTGGGGGCCATGGGCGACCTGTTCTGCCTGGAGGCCTCGTCCGGAAAGGTCCTCTGGGCCAAGAATTACGTGAAGGACTTTGGAACCGCCATCAATCCCTGGGGGATGGCAGCCGCGCCGCTCATCAATGGCGACCGAGTCATTCTGCTCGCCGGCGGGGCGGACGGGGCGTGTGTGGTCGCCCTCGATCGACTCTCCGGCGAGGAAGTCTGGCGAAGCCTCAACGCGTCCGACCCCGGGTACAGTTCTCCCATTCTGATCGAGGCCGGGGGGACGAGGCAGCTCATCGTCTGGGACTCGCTGGGCGTGCACTCCCTGAATCCGGAAACGGGCGACGTCTATTGGAGCCATCCCTACGAAACGAAGATGGCCCATTCGGTGGCGACGCCGATCTTCGACCCCGAACGCCGGCTGCTGTTTGTGTCGTCCTTCTTTCAGGGGCCCCGGATGCTGCAACTGGCCGCCGATCGGCCCGAGGCGAACCTGCTTTGGCGCGGATGGAGCGAGAGCGAATTGCCGCGAAACACGGACAAGCTTCACTGTCTCATGTCGACGCCGGCGTTCTTCGACGGGCACCTGTTCGGTGTGGAGGGGTACGGCATGCTGCGGTGCCTGGAACTGGCCGAGGGAGAGCGGGTTTGGGAGACGTTGGCCGCCACAGGGGAGGCCCGGTGGTCGAACGCGTTCCTGATCCGCTGCGACGATCGCTTCTTTCTCTTCAATGAACACGGCGAGCTGATTCTGGCCCGGCTTACGGCGGAAGGGTACGAAGAGGATTCGCGGATGAAGCTTCTGGAGCCGACGCTGACCATGCGGCGCCGGCACGTGGTCTGGTCCCATCCGGCCTTTGCGGGCCGCTGCGTTTTTGCCAGAAATGATCAGGAAATTGTGTGCGTGGATCTGGCATCTTCTTCCCGGGAACGATAACCTAGTATCGGCACTTGGTGTTCCTTTGGTATCGGGGCAGCAACAACTGTCGTGCCTGGTTGCTTTTCGTTCCGCGAAGCCGTTTGTTCGCAGGGCAAACAACCACGCTCGTTGGTGCGCCGCCCCTTGGCGAGGATGCGGTCGTGTCGGTAGAACCAAATCATGCGGTCCGTGAACTTCTCTGCTCCAGCGAGTTTTGCTACGGGGCGGAAGTGGTAACCACCCGGGGCTTCACGCCGCCGGAAGAGCCGAACCCGGTCCGGCAGTTTGCCGAGGCGTTGCTCGGCGATCGGCGGATCGGGTACCTTTCGATCACGGACAGCCCGGGCGGAACGCCGATGATCCCGCCCGACTGGCTGGCGGGGCTGCTGCCCGAGGAGCGGAAGCGGATTGTCCTGCACCTGACGTGCAAGGACATGAACCGCAACGGGCTGGAGTCGACGGCCTGGCGTTACGCGTCGATGGGCTTTGAGAACGTGCTGGTTCTGACCGGGGACCTGCCCACGACGGGGTTCGGAGGCGCCGCGAGAGGCGTTTTCGATCTCGACTCGCTGGGCCTGTTGCGGCTCATGCAATCGATGAATGAGGGGTTGGTCATCCCCGGTCGTCGCGGGCAGCCGCAAACGCTGCCGGCCACCAATTTCTTCCTGGGGTGCGCCGTTTCGCCCTTCAAGTTCCACGAGCGGGAACTGATGCCCCAATACTTCAAGCTGCTGCGCAAGATCAAGGCCGGAGCCCAGTGGGTGATTCCGCAGCTCGGCTACGACATGCGGAAGTTCAACGAAATCAAGCTTCTGCTGGCGGCGCGGGGAATGGACGTGCCCGTGGTCGGGAACGTGTATCTGCTGACCAAGACCGTGGCCAAGATGTTCCACAGCGGAAAGCTGGCCGGGTGCGTCGTGAGCGACTCGCTCCTGGAAGACGTGGAGAAGTATTCGGCGGGCGAGGACAAGGGACGGGGGTTCTTCCGTGAACTGGCCGCCAAGCAACTGGCCGTTTTCAAGGGCCTGGGATTTGCCGCGGGCTACCTGGGTGGGATCGCCAAGCCCGAGACCTTCGGCGAGATCATTGACCTGGCCGAGTCCTTTGGGTCCGACGACTGGCGGGAGTTTCTCAAGGAGATCCGCTACGACCGGCCGGGCGAGTTCTTTCTCTTCGACCACGACCCGGACACGGGGCTTGGCGACCCGACGCGGATCAATCCGGCGTACCTCGAATCGCTCAAACATCCGCCGCAGAGCAAACAGGTGACGCTTGGCTACCGTATCTCCCGCACGGTGCATGATGTTGCCTTCACCCGGGGCAAGGGACTCTGGGGACTGATGCGGGGGATCTACTCGCGGATCGACAACTCGAAGTGGATGGGCGGCATGGCCCATTGGCTGGAACACCAGGCCAAGCAACTTGGCTACGGGTGCCAGGACTGCGGCGATTGCAGTCTGCCCGACTGCGCGTATCTCTGCCCCCTGGCCAGTTGCTCGAAGGGATCACGAAACGGACCGTGCGGCGGTTCGTGCGACGGGCAGTGCGAGGCAGGCGACAAAGAGTGCTTCTGGGCCCGGGTCTACGATCGCCTGAAGTACTACGGCCAGTCCGAATCGATGGCCGAGATGCCCATCATCTTCTACAACGCCGAGTTGGAACACACGTCCTCGTGGGCCAACACGTATCTCGACCGGGACCACAGCGCGCCGAAGGAGAAGGCGGACGGGGAGAGTGGGGCGCCGTGAAGGGGAAGCCCCATTAGGGCAACCGGTCGAGTATCGTACAAACCGGGCTACCGGGAGGTGCCATAACGGCAGGCTCTTGGCTTCACAACTGGATTATCCGAAGCGTCCGACTTGGAGCAGGTGATAATAGGCACTGCTTGCGAGCAAGCAGTGGCACACCTTGGTGAGATCACTCAAAATCGGTTTTCTCCGCCTTCGCCTGTTCCAGCGTCTTTTCGGTGCTGGTGGGATCGACGCGGTGGCAGCTTTCGGCGAGGAGGGCGGAGATCTCCTGCAGATCGCCGCGCCACTCGGCTTCGTCGGCGTCGGGGGGCGTGAGGGAGGAGAATTCGGCCAGGAGCAGGATCATCCGCAGGAAGTGGCGGAAGAGGAGGCCCTCCTGCTTCTGGAGACGCTTGCTCGTGATGTACTTGTTGAAGTCGCCGCCGAATTCCAGCAGTTCGCCCACCGCCCAGACCGGGAAGGTGCGAACGTCGCGGATGCCGGGGAAGTCGTAGTCGAACATCCGACGCAGCTTGTCGGCCAGGGCAAGCACCCAGACCCGTTCTTCCATGGAATTGTACGGCTTGTCGTCATCGCGCGACTGTTCGACCAATTCTTCGGGAGTGGCCAGGCCAAGCTGAAGCAGTTGCACGTCGAGTCGCGTGGTGGCCAGGGGCCCCGGGGGAAGGAACTCTTGGCGGGGGACGCGGACGGCCGGGCCGATCGATCGCGGCAGTTCCAAGATACTCTCCATGGCCTGGATTCGCTCCGCCCGATCCGCGATGCCCAACTGGTTGATCAGGAACACGCCGTAGAGCGGATTCACGCCGCGGAACATCCGCAGCAGGTCGAGACGCTCCGTGGGGTGGGCGAACTTGGCCTCGTAGGCCGGTTCCTTCTTCTCCTTGTCGTCCTGCTCCGACTTGGGGATTTCCCGGCCCGACTCGTCGATGCGGATCCCGAACAGTTCGGTGGGTTTGCTCGATTCTTCGGGTTTGGTCTCGGGCGCCGCTTCCTCGGCGTCGTCGTGTTCGATCGGCTCGGGGTCGAGGGTCACGTAGCCGGCGCGCCACAGGGTGAGCAACATCTGGTCGAGGTCGCGATTGGCACGTTGGAGCCGCTTGGGGTCCATGAGGCGTTTCTGAACAAGGGCGCGGACGCGATCCACTTCGGGCGAGGCCTCGAGCATGTAGGAGAGCATCCGCCACGGCAGGGGCCCGCGGCTGGCGAGGTTTCCGGCCGGGGCGGATCGCAGCTTGTCGAACTGTTCTTCGGTCCAATACTGCTCGGTGGCCCGGCGTTTGGGCATCTTCTTCTTGAGCTGCTTCTTCGCCTTGAGCAGGCCGGGGTCTTTCGTGTTTTCGGGGATCTGGTCGAACTTGTCTTTCCAGCGAAGGATTTTTACGTCGTCTTCGTGGGCCAGGACGAAGACGTAGCCCTGGCTGTCGAACTGGGGCCTGCCGGCACGGCCGAAGATCTGGTGGGCCGAGCTGGGCTCCAGCAATTTGCGTTTTCCCGACGGGCCCTTGACGATGCTGGGCAGGACGACGGATCGGGCCGGCAGGTTGATCCCGGCGGCAAGAGTCTCCGTACAGGTGGCGATCGAAAGCAGCTTGTGCTGGTAAAGGTCCTCGACGATGCGGCGATACTTGGGCAGGACTCCGGCATGGTGGACGCCGACGCCTCGCTGGAGCAAGGGGCGGAGCTTCGGGCCGACGCCCTGGGTCCAATCGTAGCGTTGAAGCTCCTCGGTTAGCTGCTTTTGCCGCGGCGCGTCGATGAGGTGCTTGCCTTTGAGCAGTTCGGCGATGGTCCAGCACTCTTCCCGGTTGAAGCAGAAGATCAACGCGGGCGTAGTTCGCTGGTCTTCCGTGCCCTGGGCCATCCACTCGATCTGTTCGCTGAGCAGTTTATCGGGCACCCACTGGAAGGTCAGAGGCACCTTGCGTTGATCGCCCTGGACGAGTTGGAGCGTGCGCTCGTGACATTGCCGCAGCCAGCCGTTGAACTCGACGGCATTGCCCACGGTGGCCGAGAGCAGGAGCGTGCGGACGTGTTTGGGGAGCAGGCCGAGCGAGAACTCCCAGACGATTCCCCGCTCGGCGTCGGCGAAGCTGTGGAATTCGTCCATGACGACGGCGGCCACGTCGTCGAAATCGAAGGCTTCGCGGTGCAGCAGGCGATTGAAGAGGATCTCGGCGACCACGACGAGGATCCGTGCGTCGGGATTCTCGCGCCGGTTGCCCGTCACGAGTCCCACGTCGGTGGGCTCGAATCCCCAACGGACGGCGGCCTCCTGCATCTCGCGGAATTTCTGTTCCGTGAGGGCGATCAGGGGGGTGGTGTAGTAGGCGGTTTTGCCGGTGTGGAGGGCTTCGAACATGGCCGCTTCGGCGATCACGGTCTTGCCGGTGCCGGTGGGCGTGCAGACGAGGACCCCCTGGTCGGCCGAAAACCAGGTGTAGAGGGCGTCTTCCTGGATTGGATAGGGCTCGAAGGGGAGCTGTTCCAGGTATCGTTCGAGAAGCTCTTCGCGGGAGATGCTTGCGTCGGCCATGGAGCGTCCGGGATTTCGGCACAGGGAAAGCCGGCAGTATAGCAGTCTGTCCTCGTTTTCGATAGATACGCCGGGCCCGCGCTCAGTCGGTCGGAAATTCCAGGCGTTTTTCGAAGCGGCAGCCGATGAGGGTGGCCGTGGAGGAGGTGGTCATCGATGCGAGATGACCGAAGATGAGGCCGACCTTGCGAGCCTCCGCCACGGTAAAGGGACGGGAATTGACCATCTCGGCTTCGAAGTACATTCGCTCACCGTCCGAGCCGAGTTCAACGACCAGGTGAGTGAAATCGAGTGGGCCGGGCAGCAGAAAGGCAATTCCGCGGCGGGAGATATCGTGGCATTGAACGGGAAAGAACCGCAAGTCCGGGAGGCGATCCTGACCGTCGTAGGCGGCGATTCGCTGAACGAAGCGAAAAGGCAAGCGTTCGACGGCTCGACGTTCCTGATCCATGCCGTTGGCAGAAGGACCGAGCACCTGGTAGGCGGTCTCGTAGGCCGTGGGCTGAGCGGAAGGAATGGGCAAGGGCATCGCAGGACTCGAGGCATAGCGAGGACGTTCGCGGGCCGGAGACAACCGGCGACCGCTCCGGCTGCCACGGAAGGACAGCCGGGAAGTCTCGACAAGGATAGCCCACGGGGTCGCGTCGCGGCGGCTGGGGATACGTCATACCCGCCGGTTTGCCGGGCTGCGGCATGGCAATCGGTAGAACCGTTGCAACTAGTTCCCCCCTTGCCGATAGTCGGCTCCTTCAAGGCTTGCCTTGCAGGAAGCACGCCACGACTGGAGCGTGGCGTTCATTTCGGAGACGATCTCCGGGTGGTCGGCGGCGAGATCGTGTTTCTCACCGGGGTCGGCCTGAATATCGAACAGCATGGGGCGATTTTTCGCCACGGCATCGGCGCCGTCGGGAACCTGCCCGCAGTCGTCTCCGTTGCGGACGAGCTTGTACTGATTGTCGATCAGGGCCGTCTGGTTGCGTGATTCGAAGCCGATCGGGCAAGGCCGCTCGGAGGTCCGGCCTTCGATCAGGGGCAGCAAGCTGACGCCGTCCAACGGTTTTGGATGGTCTGCTCGCTCAAGGCCGAGAACGTCGAGGATGGTCGGCACATAGTCGCTGGTGGAACAGGGTGCGGAAACGATCCGCGGGGTCCGGACCTTCCCTGGCCACACGAGCAGGCCGGGCACGCGGACGCCGCCCTCGAAGAGGCTGCGTTTGCGACCGCGCAGCGGCCCCGCCGAGCCGGGGGCCTTGCCAACCTTGCCCTCCGGTCCGTTGTCGGCGCAGTACCACAACATGGTGTGCTCCGCCACGCCCAGGGCGGCAAGCTCTTGACGCAGCCTGCCCATCTGCTCGTCCAGGGCGGTGATGCAACCGTGATAGTCGGGATTGGCGCCGGGGATGTTTTCGTACATGGCCCGATGACGCGGCCCTGCCACGACGGGCAAGTGGGGAGCGTGGAACCAGACGACGGCGAAGAAGGGCCTCTTGGCGGCCGCGCTGTCGTGAAGAAAGGGCACGACACGATCCATGATCACTCGCGAGTCGTCCCCTTCGAGGTTCTCGGTCACGCGAGTTCCTTCTTCGTTCCAGTAGGCTGTGCCGTACGGCTCGTCCGTGCCCGGTTTCTTCATGGGGTCGTAGGTAGGCACTTTGGCTTCGGTGGAGAAGCAAACGTCAAAACCGTTCAGCCACGGCGGCGAGTACTCTTTGACGCCGCGGGGCCCGCCGCGGTTCGAGTCGCGGATCTCCTTGGTGAGTGTGCCGAGGTGCCACTTGCCGAAATGGCCCGTCCTGTAGCCTTGGGACTTGAGCAGTTCCGCGAGCGTCGCTTCCTCGGGCAGCATGTGCCCCACGTTGGCGAAGAAGATCCCGTAGCGGTAGGGGTGGCGTCCCGTGAGACAGCTTCCCCGCGTGGGCGAACAGACGGGCGCCCCGGCATACCAGCGATCGAATCGCAGTCCTTCGGCGGCCATCTGGTCGAGATGGGGCGTTTTGAGAAAGGGATGGCCGTTGTAGCCCGTATCGCCCCATCCCTGATCGTCGGCCATGCACAGGATGATGTTGGGCTTCTCGGAAGCGCGGCAAGTGGCCGTGGCCAAAACGCAAACGGTGAGCAAGAGCAGGCGTGTCATGGTTTTCTCGTTTTTGGGAGCGTGACGAAGAAGCGGGTTCCGCGTTCCGGGTTCTTCTGGTAGCAGATACTTCCCCCGTGGCGGTCGACGATCTTCTGGCAATAGGCCAGGCCGAGTCCGAGGCCGGGGTAGACATCGCGGGGGTGGAGTCGTTGAAAGACGGTGAACACGCGGTCGGCGTACTGCTCGTCGAGCCCGATGCCGTTGTCTTCCACCACGATAAGGCAGTCACCCAAAGACTCGGTTTCCTCAGCGAATACGCGGACGGACGGGACCTCGTTGCCCGACTGGAACTTGAGGCCGTTGTCGACCATCGCCTCGAACAGCAAACGTAGTTGACCGGGATCGCCTTCCACGGTCGGAAGGGGATCGATGGTCACGACGGCGTCGAAGGCGGCAATTCGCTCCGCCAGGTTCGCGCAAGCGGCAGCAAGGGTCTCATTCAAGTCGACCTCTGCGACCTCGGCGGCCTGGGTTTCGAGACGGGACAGGACCAGCAAGCCTTCGATCATGGCCTGGCCGCGGCTGGCGGCGTTGACGATTCGCTCCAGGTCGACTCGGGCCGGCTCGTCAAGCCGGTCGGCCAGCTTGGTTTCCAGACGCTGGCTGAAGGTGCGGACCTTGCGAAAGGGTTCCTGCAGGTCGTGAGAAACGGCGTAGAGGAACTGCTGCATCTCGCGGCGGAGTGCGTCGGGATCGTTGGGGGTGGTCATTCGAGTTCTGGGGCTGGGATCTCGCTCGTTGGGATTCCGGGAGCAACGAGGTGGACGCGTTGTTTTGGTCTCGCAGAAGCCGGGCTAGACTGGTGGCTCAACAGGATACGCTACGCGGATGCGATGGGGGATAAAAGAGCCCGGCTTTTCAACTGCTACTCCTTTTTCTGGCGTTCGGTCAGTTCGGGTTCGCGGCGCGGGGTCTCGATCGTGGTGACCGTTGGCGGCGGTTCCCGGGTTTGTTCTCGATTGTAGCGATAGTAGACTTCCAGGCAGAGGGTTGCCAGGGCGGTCGAGTAAACGCGGCCCCCCTCGCTGCCCCAGCGACTTGTGGGATCCCAACTTCCGCGGGCGCAGCCGTCGTCGCGTTGGAGGTGGACGAGGGCGTCGCGGACAACGTGGTTCCAACGTTGCCAGGGCTCCCCGCCGGCATGGAACATGGCCAGCGTGCAATTGTACCACAGATAGTAGTCACGATTGCTGTGCTGCGTCGCTCCCGTTTTCCAACGCCGCTCGGCCAGGTCGGCGAGGAAACCGGCGGCCTTGTCAACCATGGGAGAATCGGCCTGGTCGAGAAGAAACTGGCGGACGAGCATTCCGACCCCGGTGGTGGCCTCGCTGGACGTATTCCCTCCCTGGTAGCGAGTCTGGCCGGTCGCTTCGTTGGCATGGGCCTCGAAGAACGGCCCGATTCGATTCAAACAGTCGTCGCTCACATGGACTCCGGCCTCTCGGGCGGTCTTGATTGCCAGGACCTGCCAGCCGGTGATCGAGGTGTCGCTGGGCAGCTTGGGGTCCGGGCGATAGCGCCAACCGCCGTCGTCATGCTGCATGCGTTCGATAAACAGCATCGCCTTGCGAAGGGCCTGAAGATAGCGGGGATCGGGACGCCGACCGGACGCCTTTGCGACGGCGCAGGCCTCGCCGAGGGCGAAGGCGGCGATCCCGTGTTCATACATGTAGTACTGGTGAAACTGCCGGTTGCCGCCAGCGGGGTGATTTCCGACCAATGCGCCGCTTCGGCGCTGCTGCCCAACCAGCCAATCGAGGCCGCTCCGCACGGCGGCGGAATGGGTGTTGTCGTTGAACGCGTAGTGCCCTCCCGCCTGGAAGGCCAGAAGGGCGAGGCCGGTCTGGGCCGCTTCGTACTGCCCGCCTCCCCGGTCGCAGCGGTGCTGAGCCTCGCATTGGCTTCGCTCGTCCGTGCCGAGGCATTCGGGTCCCCAATGGCCGTCGGGCATCTGGTGGCGGGCGAGCCAGTCGAGGCCCGAGGTGACGGCCGCCTCGCTCTCGGGGCTTCCGCCGTACTCGCCGATCCATTGGGCCCGATTGGCCTGGGTCCGCTTGGCATAGAGTCCGAGTTCCTCGCTTCCTGCCGGATCGAAATTATCGATCTTCCTGACCACGGCGCCGTCCGGGGTCACGGTGATCGTGCAAACGTTCCAGCGGTTGCCCGTGCCATTGGCATCGGGCGTGAAGCGATAGGTCTGGCCCCCGTGATAGACCTTGACCACCGCTCCGCTGTGGGCCAAGGCGTCGGACTCCGGCTCGTGGCGGTGGGTGAAGTCGTGGACGTAGTAGCGGTATTCGCCCGGCAACACGCCGAGAACGGTGATCGTCTCCGGGCCCTCGCCGTCGAGGTCATCCACGTCCAGATTGACGAACTCACCGCTCTTCAAGTCGCCGCGATCTTGATAGTAGACGTGAAAGCGCTGCCCGTCGGGCAGCGGACCTTCCAGATGGGCGTCGAGATCCCGAGGCTCCTTGTTCCAGGTGAGCACGAGACGAAGTTGCCCTTCCTTCAGGCCCGGGCTCAGGACGACGCGAATTGCCTGGGAGGAGTTTGCCTCCACGGTTCGTTCGAATCGCTCCTCGGTGAAGCCGTCGGCGATCACTTCCAAGGGAATCGTGCCCGCGGGCAGGTCGTGCAGTTGGAACCAGCCGTCGTCGTCGCTGAGGGCGTGGCGATCGGTTCCGGCCATGCGGACCGTGGCGCCGGGGACCGGTTTGTTGGACACAGCGTTGACAATCTGGCCCTCCAGGGTCGCGCCGGCGCCGGTCGGACCGACGGGCTCGGGGACGGGCACTTCGGCATGACGCAGCGCCAAGCCATCGCGGTAGGTGACCTGGATGGTGTCACCTGACTGCACGCCGTCCGCTCGCCATTCAAATGATTGGTCTGTGCGAACGTCGCCGGACAGAACCTGGTCGAACAGTTCGCTGTCACGATCGTCGGCCCGGCGGCGGAAGGCGATTTTGCCTCGACTCTTCGGCAGGTAGGAGAAGACGAGGCGGGCCGGTTCGGCGGCCGTCCGCTGAACGGACGGGAGTTGCTGAAGCGTTGCAAAGGGCAGCACCGTCCCGGCCCAGTAGCCCGCCAGGCAGACAACGGCGGTCAACAGGGCGATGAGGGCCCCGAAGACCAGACGTTGACCTCGGCGTCGGCGCAGGAAGACCCGGGCCCGCAGACGTTTCAGTTCCCCTTGGAGACTCTCATGCTCGTCGGTGCCCCGGGAAGGCATTTGGGGCGGCGGAGGCGGTCCAGGAGGAGTGCTCCCTGTCCGGACAGAGCCCGGCGGTGGAGGCGCGGGTGGTGGAGGCGGGATGGGGGGAAGGGCAGGCGGCCCCGGAATCGGCGGTTCAGACTTGGCTCCCGGCACTGGAGGCGGCGACACCTTCGTGGGCGGCCCCGCGGCAAGCGGCCTGTCACCCCGGCATGCCGCGTGGGGACACACGGTTGCGTCGGCAGGAACTTCGCGTTGGCACCAGCGGCAACGAGGCATGAATGTTTGTCCGGCTTGAATGTCGTCAGAAATCGACGGGCAGTCCGTCGTCTCTCGTCAGCAGATTTCGGAGCGTCTGCGGATCGATCGTGCTTGGGATTTGGTGAACGGAACCGTCAATAAACACGACGTTGACTCCACCCCTGTGGGCATGTTCTACACCGCGGGCGTCTGGATTGGTGATATAGGTGATGGCCTCGTCCACGGTCAGGTCACGCGGCTCGGTCCAGTCGATTCCGGCGCCGACCACTTCGATGGCGAGGATTGTGTTCTCCGGACCGTCTGTGATGTCCTCGAACGTTACGACTTCATTCGGCTCACCGCCGGCCGTCCCTTCGCCCACAATCATCACGTAGCTGGTTTCTTGGGGCTGTAGAATGCTGTCGCCTGGGCAAGCGAAATAGTACGGCCGTTCGCTTAAAAGTGTCCGGTTGCTTGGGCTGTCCCACGGCTCGTCACAATTGTATCGCTCGTAAAGCGGGCCTTCTTCGACAAAGGGAACGATGGCAACTCGCCAACTTCGCATGGGCCGGCCGTCTTCGTCGGTGAGCACCGCCGAGGGGAGACATTTGAACGTGTCGTGGTAGTTGTGGATCGCCAGCGCGATCTGCTTGAGATAGTTCGAGCATTGGCTGCGTTTTGCGTGTATGCTCGCTCCACCGAATGCCGGCAAGAGAAGGGCAATCACACTGCAGATGGCAAAGACGACCAGGGCAGCGACGAAACAGCCATTGCAGCCCGAGGCGTTTTGTGAAGGGGTCTGGCTGCCCGGACGGGGTGTTCCAGCGGCCGGCGTCGTGATCGGCTTCCCGCAATTGACACATGCGCCGGATTGGCCAGCGTACTGGTCGTCGACGTTTGTGAAAGAACCGCAGTGGGGGCAGGTGAAGGGGATTGGCATGGGAGGCAGTCCGCTTTGGCAGTTGTCAGAAGTCAAGTTCGAGCTTCTGTCCGTCGTCTCGCGTCAGCAGGTTTCGCAGCGTTTGGGGATCGGTGGTTTCCGGGATGAAATGGACGGAACCGTCGGCAAACAGGGCGTTGATTCCACCGGGGTGGGCGTGTTTCAGACCGTTTGCCTCCGGATTGGTGATGTAGGCAATCGCCTCGTCGACGGTCATGTCGCGAGGCTCCATCCAGCAAATCCCGGCCCCGGCCAATTCGATCGCCATGATCGTGTTCGAGGCTCCGTCGGTGATATCCGCTAAGGTCACCACTTCATTGGGCTCCCCTCCCACGGTTCCCTTGCCGACGATCATCACGTAGCTGGTTTCTTTCGGGCCCAGCTTGTCGTCCGAGGGACAGGTGTAGCAGTAGGGGCGGGAGGCGAACAGTGTCCGGTTGCTCGGGCTGTCCCACGGCTCATCGGAATTGTATTGCTCATAGAGCGTCTCTTGTTCCACGTAGGGCAGGATGGCAACTCGCCAACTTCGCCACGGCACATTGTCTTCGCCAGTGCTGACGGCGGCGGGAAAGCTCTTGTAGTCGTCGTGGTAGTTGTGCAACGCGAAACCAATCTCTTTGAGGTTGTGGATACACTGGCTCCGCCTTGAGGCTTCGCGAGCTCCTTCCGGAGCGGGGAGGAGCGAAGCGACCACTCCGGCGCAGAAAAGGAACCAGAGAACGGTCGTGACCCATGTCCATCTCGCCCTCTTCGATTGGCGACCCCGGTCCGCAGAAAACGGCTCAAGCGGCGGAACGGTGATCGTCCGGCCACACGAGCCACACGGACCGGACTGGCCGGCGTATCGGTCGTCCACATGGGAGGAAACGCCGCAGTGGGGACAGGTGAAGGGAATCGGCATGGGGCAGTCCGCTTTGGCTGTTGTCAGAAGTCAAGTTCGACCTTCTGCCCGTCGTCTCGCGTCAGCAGATTTCGGAGTGTTTGGGGATCGATTGTTTTCGGGATGAAATGGACGGAACCGTCGGCAAACAGGGCGTTGACTCCGCCCGGATGGGCGTGCTTCAGGCCGCTTGCCTCGGGATGGGTGATATAGGCAATCGCTTCGTCGACGGTCATGTCGCGAGGCTCGGTCCACTTGAGCCCGGCGCCGACCACTTCGATGACGCAGATCGTGTTCATTGCGCCGTCCGGGATGTCTGCAAGCGTGACGACCTCGTTCGGTTTGCCGCCGACGGTTCCCTCACCGACGATCATTGCGTAGCTGGTTCGTGCGGGCCCGAGTTCTGTGTCCGAGGGGCATGCGTAGCAGCGGGGACGGGCGTCGAGCAGCGTCTGGTTGCTCGGACTATCCCACGGCTCGGCAGCATTGTAGCGTTCGCAGAGCGGGCCCTGTTCCACGAAAGCGAGGATGGCAAGCCGCCAGCTCTGCATGGGTCGCCCGTCCTCGTCGGTGATTGCCGCGGGCGGGAGGCACTTGAATGCCTCGCGATAGTCGTGCATCGCCAACGCGATCTGCTTGAGATTGTTGCAGCACTGGCGGCGTCGCGAGGCTTCGCGGAGCGCCTCGGGAGAAGGCAGGAGCAGGATCGCGAGCCCGCCACAGGCAAGCACGACGAGAAAGGCCTTCAAGAGAAAGCTGCCCGAACGTGGCGTCGGGGTTGCTGCATGAGATCCGTCCGGAGAGGAATGGCCAACCGTCGGCGACGTCACAGTCCGTCCACAAGAGGCGCACTCCCACGTTCGGCCCGCATCCTGGTCGTCGACATGGGCAGAAACGCCGCAGTGGGGGCAGGTGAAGGGGGTTGGCATATCCATCAGTCCCAGCCAGCATTATCTCAGAAACTCACCGTCTGGCCGTCGTCTCGCGTGAGCAGGTTCCGGAGCGTTTGCGGATCGGTGGTTTCCGAGATGAAATGGATGGAACCGTCGGCGAACGCGGCGTTGATTCCGCCCGGGTGGACGTGCTTCAGACCGCTCGCCTCGGGATTGGTGATGTAGGCAATCGCCTCGTCGACGGTCATGTCGCGAGGCTCCATCCAGCCGATTCCCGCCCCGGCCACTTCGATTGTCATGATCGTGTTCGATGTTCCGTCGAGGATGTCCGCAAACGTCACCGTTTCATTGGGCTCCCCGCCCACGGTCCCCTTGCCCACGATCATCACGTAGCTTGTTTCTTCAGGTCCGAGATTCGCATCCGAGGGGCAGACGTAGCAATTCGACCGCGACGCCCGCAGCGCCTGGTTGCTCGCGCTGTCCCACGGTTCATCGAAATTGTAGAGGTCGAAGAGAGGGGCCTGTTCCAGGAAGGGCAGGATGGCAACTCGCCAGCTATGCAACGGCACATCGTCTTCGTCGGCGACCACGGCGGCAGGAAAGCACTTGTAGGTGTCGTGATAGTTGTGCATCGCCAACGCGATCTGCTTGAGATTGTTCGTGCACTGGCTGCGTCTTGCCGCCTCGCGAGCGGACTCGGTGGCGGGCAGAAGCAGCACGACCAATCCGCCGCACACCAAGAGAACGACGAGCACAATGGCAAGCACGCTGCCGGGCCCCATCGAGGAGCGCGAAGGGGAGGCAACTTCGGAAGAGCCCACCCCGACAGCCGGCACGGTGATGGTCTGGCCACACGAGGCGCACGGGCCGCTCTGGCCGGCGTATTGATCGTCGACGTTGGTGAAACAACCGCAGTGGGGACAGGTGAAGGGGATCGGCATGGCAACGGCTCCTCGCAGGAGTTGCTGAGAACGACCGGACGACAACCAGAATATCGCACATAAGTGCAATTCTGTCCAGCACTTCGGAATCCCGCCGTCTGTGCGCAATATTGGCGCATTGGGGACGAATGACGAACTGAGGCGAGCGTCGACAGGCCGATTGACGGCGCGGCTCGCGGTCGCTAGAGTTCACACCAGTTTGAAGGCAATTTCTTCTCGACCCGAAAGGCGGATCATGGAGTTGACGACCGTTTCCTGCAACAGTTGCGGAGCCCCCTTGCAGGTTCCGGCAGGAGCCAAGTTCGTGACCTGCAACCACTGTTCGTGCCAACTCGCCGTCAAGCACACGGATAGCGTCACCTTCACCGAGCAGTTGGGAGAAATCAGCGAGCGCACCGAACAGATTGCCGAGGATGTGGCCGAGTTGAAATACCGCCAGGAGTTGGAAGATCTCGACCGCCAATGGGAACGGGAGCGGGAAAGCTACATGGTGAGCGACAAACATGGTCGTCGCCATGTCCCGTCCAGGGCCGGTGGCCTGATCGGCGCGGTCGTGGCAGTCGTTTTCGGGATCTTCTGGATAAAGACGACAAGCCACGGGGGCGCACCAGCGATGTTCCCTCTTTTCGGCGTGCTCTTCATCGTCGTCGGGATTTTTGTCGGCATCGGATCGTGCTCGGATGCCAACGATTACCGAAAGGCGGAGCAAGCCTATCGGAGAAAAAGAGCGGCGGTGAGGCGGGGCAGAGGTTAGGGGGAACGTCCTTGCCCCCAAACGTGAACGGGATGAACGTAGCCGCAGCAAAACCGTTTACGGTCCTGTTCCGCCGCAGACGCTCCTCGGCCCGTGCTTTGGCACGGGGACGTAAGGCATGACGCCTTTCCCTCTTGTCCCTGCCGCCGCCTCCGGGAACCCGATCCTGGGGTTAGCTGATTCACCATGCGGGGGGCGGCACGCTCGCGGATAGCTTTGTCCGGTATTGCTGGAATTGATCATCCTCGAGATGCTGAGGTCGATCGCACGGGTCAGATCGCCAGAATTGCTGACTGTTTTTTGACATTCTGCCGATACGTCAGCAGAATGGGATTAGGTGCTTGCTCCTATTCGATAGTCACCTGAGGGGGGGGACCGCGGTGGCTGGGTGGAATGTTCTGGAACGCGCAATCCGAGAGGCGGCATGATGAGCTGGGCAAATCGACTGGTGGGGCTCTTTCTTCGCAGCGCAGGGTCTCCAGGTCCTCACGGCAAGCGTGTCAGCAGGCCGAAGACTCGCCGGGCGGCCCTGGAGCCGTTGGAGAATCGGCGGTTGTTGGCGGTGGCTGGGACGGCCGATTTCGGCGATCTCCCAGACAACTACGGCACGACCCTGGTGGCCGATGGGGCGCGGCACGAGTGCGCAGGACCGACGCTAGGGGCAACGCGGGATGCCGAAGGGGATGGGCAGCCCACAACGGCGGCGAACGGCGACGACACCACGGGCAGCACCGACGAAGACGGCGTGGTCTTCGGCTTGATCTGCGTAGGCCAAGTCGACGCCTCTGCCACCGTTGTTGTCCGGAACGCGCCCAGCGGGGCCAAGCTGGATGCCTGGATCGATTTCAACCAGGACGGGTCGTTCGGCGGGTCCGGAGAGAAGATTGCGGCCTCCGTGGATGTGGTCCAGGGCGACAACGTGATCGAGTTCGACGTGCCGAGTTGGGCCGTGTCGGGCGAGACCTACGCCCGCTTTCGTCTCAGCACTGCGGGGGATCTCGGGCCGACGGGTTCGGCGGCGGACGGGGAGGTGGAGGATTATCTTGTTGAGGTAGATGCCCCGCCAACGACCTATGGGAACTTCGTCGCGTGTGAGCCCCTTGCAGCAGAGCGTTTTGAGCCAAGGGCAGTCTTCTCGGTGGACATGGACGGCGACGGAGACGCGGATGTCCTGTCGGCGTCGGACGGAGATGACACGATTGCATGGTATGAGAATGACGGCGACGGCAACTTCATGCCGCACACGATTACTAGTTCGGCCCCCAATGCCTTATCGGTCTATGCCGCGGACCTGGATGGCGACGGTGACATGGACGTGCTTGCTACGTCCTACATACGCTTCATAGACTACACGACATCGTCAAGCTATCAGTACTTGAACAACAGGGTCATTTGGTTTGAAAACGATGGGAATCAGAACTTCACAATCCGGCCGGTTTCGACGGATGTAAGAGGGCCGCAAACGGTGTTTGCCGCCGACGTGGATGGGGATGGTGACACAGACGTGCTCGCAGGCGACTTCGACTCGGTCTTCTGGTTCGAAAACGACGGAGAGGGCAGTTTTACGACACGAGTGGTTGATTCTTCGAACAATGTCAAATCGGTTTTCGCAGCGGATGTCGATGGCGACGGCGACATGGACGTACTGTCAGCGTATTCCGGCTACGTAATATTTCACGAAAATGACGGCCTGGAAGATTTTACATCCCATACGATCACGGATTCCGCGTTGGGCGCGCATTCCGTGTTCGCCGCAGACATAAACGGCGACGGTCGCTTGGACGTCGTCAGCGCAGCTCAGAGGTACGACGAAGTCACCTGGTACCAGAATCTCGGAAACGGGAGTTTCGCTGCACATTCGATCTCAACGTCTGCTGACGGAGTTGCTTCTGTATTCGTAGCAGACCTGGACTCTGACGGCGACATGGATATACTCTCGGCATCTTGGTGGGACGACAAGATATCGTGGTACGAAAATCGCGGGTACTTCACGGAGCACGTGATTTCGACGTCCGCCGATCTAGCAGAGTCCGTGTTTGCCATCGACGTGGACTCGGACGGAGATATGGACGTGCTGTCGGCGTCGCGTCGAGACGACAAGATCGCCTGGTATGAGAACGACGGGGCGGAGAACTTCGTCGAACACGCGGTCGACACGTGGCCGGGGAGCGCCGACGGCGCCTGTTCGGTGTTTGCGGCCGACATGGACGCCGACGGCGACATGGACGTCCTCGCGGCGTCCAGAGAAGATGACAGGATCGCCTGGTATGAGAATGACGGCCAGGAGAACTTCACCGCCTATGACATCACAACATCAGCAGATGACGCCCGGTCAGTGTTTGCCGCTGATCTGGACGGAGACGGCGATATGGACGTGCTTTCCGCGTCGTACGACGACGACACGATCACCTGGTACGAGAACGATGGAAGTGGAGGGTTCATCGCCCATGCCATCTCCACTTCGGCGGATGGAGCCACATCTGTGTTTGCCGCAGACATGGATGGCGACGGCGACCTGGACGTCCTCGCCGCGTCCTCCGAAGACAACACGATTGCCTGGTATGAGAACGACGGGGCGGCGAGCTTCACAGCGCACTCGCTTGACACGTCAGCGTTTGAGGCCCAAGGCGTATTCGCGGCCGATCTGGACGGCGACGGCGACATGGACGTTGTGGGAGCCTTGGGCGGAGATGGTGGCCTCCCCTGGTACGAAAATGACGGCAAAGGGCATTTCACACGTCGCCTGGTAACGAATGTGGACGTAGAAGCCAAGGCCGTGTTTGCTGCGGACTTGGACGGGGACGGCGACATGGACGTTCTTGCAGTTCAAGGCTCCTATTATCACAGAGACCTGGCATGGTATGAGAACGACGGACAGGCGAATTTCGCAGCCGCCAAGGGCCTGCCGGGCGAATGGGTGTATTCGTCGTATCCCACGGACGTGGACGGGGACGGTGACACGGACATATTTTACGCAGCTTCCTCCGAGGTCGCCTGGCTCGAGAACGACGGCCAAGGCAACTTCACAAAGCGGGAAACACCGGCTACAGGCGGCAACTCGGTTTACGGCACGGACATCGACGGCGACGGTGATGTGGACATGCTTCTGGCCTCAGTGGGAGAGGACAAGGTCGCCTGGTACGAGCAGCAAAACACGCATTTCGAAATACTCGGCGACACCTTGTTCCGCGAATTGTCCGATCTGGATCTTTCCGAAGGAGACAAGACGTATCAGTTCACACCGGCAAGTGAATTGTCCACGAGAAGCGTAGCGGGCAGGACTCTGACCGTTGATGCGTCCTTTGACGGGAACGCGGGCGACGTGTCCATTCAGCTGGTCAGTCCCTTGGGCGAGGTGCTCGGCGCCGACACGGGCAGCGACGGCTACGTTCGAATCGACTATCGACTGGCTTCTTCCTATTTCGAAGACTATACAATCGTAATCTCCGGCACGAACCCAGATGTCGACGTTCGAATAGCAAATGTCGTCGAGGTCGGATCAACGGTGACCGTTATCTATGGAACGGACGAGCGCGATTCGTTCGAGTTTTCCGTCACCGACGCCTTCAACGTGTCAGTCAACGGGATCGAATACACGTTCGGTCTGGACGACGCGAGCGAGTTTCGCTTCCACGGAAAAGGCGACGGCACCGCGATCTTCCACGGCACTCCCGGCGACGATGTGGCCGCACTCTATCCGGACTACACCGGTTTTGCGGCAAGAGACCAAAGCTTTCGCATTCGAGCCTACGATCTGCGCAGCGTTACCGTGGTGGGGGGCGGCGGGGCGGACGTGGCGGAATTGACCGACTCCTTGGGCGACGACGTGCTGAGAGCCTCGCCCACCGAGATGGCCCTGTCCGGAACGCTGGACGGCAACGCCTTCGCACTGATTGCCAGGGACTTCCCCGAAATCCACGCCTATTCGAGAGCCGGCGGCTACGATACGGCCTATCTGACCGGGAGCGATCAGGCCGATTTGCTCAAGGTGTATCCTCAAATTGTCAAAGTTATCGGGGCCGACTACTATCGCCGGACCAAGTTCTTCGAGAACGTCGTCGTCGACTTGAGCTCGGGTGTCGACAGGGCCGTCGTCAACCCGTCGAGCGGCGCCGACGTGGTGTGGGCCATGAAAGACCAGTTGTGCGTGGCCCATGACGTCGCCTTGGTCGATGGAGAACAACCGGCGTTTGCCACGATGGCCTACAACGTGACTGCCAGTGGATGGGAGAACGCCTATGCCCGCGGCAACGCGTCCGACGATTGGCTGGAACTCCACGACTCGGCCGGGAAGGATGTGCTGATTGCCAAACCGCACAAGATCGAGATGATGAACGGTCCCAGATATGGAGTTGCGAGGGGAGCCGAGTATCTGATCTCGGCCCGGGGCTTCCGAAATGCGACGGCCGTTGCCGATCAGGGTGGCGACGGAGATGTGGCCAAGCTCTACGACTCGGGCGAACTGGGCGCCGACATTTGGGCTGCGGGACTGGAAGACGGCCAGACGTGGTCCACCATGACCTCACCGACCCGTTTGTTGTACACGGCACTCGCATTCGAATACGTTGGCGGCTACGGCTTCAACGGTGGGCAGGGCACGGGCCACGGAACCAATCGGAAAGAGCTTGAACAGGGAATCGATTTCGTTTTCCAGTACGGCTACTGGGAGGGCGAACCAGTGTCGCTGCCGTCCTCGACCAGCGGCTACCAAACCCGCGGGGAGCACGCGGCCAGATGATGAGAATGTCGGATGACGCGTAGAGTGGCGTTGCCCTCGGCTACGGTGACATAGGCCTTCGGCCATTGCATTTAGGCAGAAACCTGATTTCACCGACCAGGCTGTTCCAACGCCGCCAAGTCGCGGCGGGGACGGCGCCAGGAGCGTTCTACGGCCTCGCGGACGAGCCCGAGGACGACAACGTAGTCGGGGTCGCTCGTGTTTGCATAGGTCTTGCTGCACGCGTCGGTCAGCGGGGCGGCCAGGAAGAGGCTCTTCTCCGGGGCTCGCAGATCAACCCAATCCGCGCGGGTGACCGTTTGCGTCTCGTGGCAACCGGCGCAGCGCCGGGCGTGGACTGCCTGGATCTTCTGGAGCAGTTGCTCGTCGTCGGCCAGGCTGTAGGCCGGTTCGGGCAGTCGCTTGTTGACGAACCGGTCGTGGTAAGGCGCGTTCACGTCGATCCAGGTGACCAGACGCGTCCAGTCGTCTTCCGAAAGATTGACCCGGTCGGCACAGGCGCCGCTGCGCAGCACTTCAACCAGGCGGCTCTTGCGGGAACCTTGGGCGAGGGGCTGGGTGATGGAAGCATCGCCGTTCACCTCCGACCATGCCACGAGCTTGTTGGCGATGATCGTCTCGAAGGCCCGATTGTGGCCGTAACCGGCGATCGGTTGGGCGTAGCCCGGTCCCCGTGGAGGACTGGCGGTCAGACCGCCGGAAAAGTCGAGTCCGCCGCCCGGCTTGAGCCCGCCGTGGCAACCGACGCAGTGTTTGTCGAAGACGGGCTGCACGTCGCGCAAGAAGCTGATTGCCCGGTCGCCCCAGGGCGGAGGCGTGGGGCTGACGGGGTCGCGGATCGTGGCCGTCGGAAAGGGAACCGCCAGGGGCGCCTCGGCGCGGGTCTCGTGGCAGCCGACGCAGCCGCGAGATTCCCCGGGCTGGAAGCTGATGAAGGAACGCATGCGGCGCAGTTCCATGCCGTCGGCATCGAGCAGTTGGAAATAGACGGGCACGTCAGCCGGCACCTTGAGGTAGGCGCTGCCATCCGCATCGATGGGGACCGTGCCGAGAATTCGCGCAGGCGTCCAGTTGTTGGGGCTCGCTTTTTCCGCATAGCGACTGCCGCCGTGCGTGTTGTCGTAGGGCCATTGGAGTCGATGGGCGATTCGCAGATACTTCGCCTCGCCCGGCGCGATTCCGTCGACGCCTCGGGTAACGTCGGCCAGGGAGCAGACGGCGTAGTCCAGGCTGCGGTCGGTTGTGTCGGGCAGGATCGGAGGACGCGTCCGAGGTCGAAGCGGCATCGGATGGAAACAGGAGATTTCGCTGGAGCGGTAGAGGAGCTCCTTCGTCCCGAACACGTCGATCAAATACAGAGCGTAGCCCGTCGGGTCCGTTTGGCTGCCGTAACAATAGCTGACAAGGAAGTGGCGATCGGAGAGCGGCCAGGGCTGCATGTAGAATCCGCCGTGGTCGTCGACCCCGCCCTCGTCGACCGCGGTGCCCGACATGCCGCCCTCGGGAGGATGCACGCCCGGCGTGACGATGCGGATGGCGGCCGGGTCGTTCATGGCCACGCTGGGCGTGACGACGACGACCGGGCCGGCGGCCAGGGTGTGGTGCCCACAGGCGATTGCCGCCAGTTGGCTCGTTTCCGAATCAGGGATCGAGCGAGCATCCTCGATCGCCCAGGGATTGTTCAGGTGCTGCTTGAAGAGGGCGTCGGCGCCGGTACCGTCGGGACGAATGAACCAGATGCTTTGGATGTTGGCCCAACCTCGCTCCTGGTATTCCCAGCGGGTGTAGCCGATGGTGCCGTCGGCCAACGTATGGGGCAGGTAGTCGCCGTCCTTGGAAACGCTCATGTGGCGAATGTCGCTGCCGTCCGGGCGGCACACGTAGAGGTTGCAGGAGGTTTCGTCCTTGTCGTACTCGTTGCACTGGAGCGAGGCTCCGCAACGCTCGGAAACGAAGACGATCTCGTCGTTGGGCGCATAAGTTGGATCGAGATCGCTCCACTCGCCGTCGGTAAGCTGCCGCAGCCCGTTCCCGTCGACGCCCACTTCAAACAGGTGGATCGGCTCCACGGTGCGGCGCAGATCGAAATTGGTTCGGCGGTCGAGCCAGCCCTCGGGCGGCGCGTCGGTTGCCGCCTTGGCGTAGCCGAAGACGATCCGCCGGCCGTCCCAGTTGAGGTCCATGCCGTGGACGTGGCCGGGGCCGAGCGCCCCCTGAAGGATCGGTTGGACCAGCGGCGCCTCGTCCTGCCCCTGGAAGGTGAGCACGCACAGGTCGCCTCCGGGCCGGGAGACCCAGGGCATGTGGTTTAGGCACACGTCGGGATAGGTCTCTTGCGTGAAGCGTTTCACGAAGAGGAGCTTGTCGAAATCCAGCAGCGGATTGGCCAGGGCAAGCTGTCGCACGATCCGTCGAACGGCAAGGTAGCGCTGGCGCCGCTCGGCCACCGTGCCCGCTTTCGGATCTGGCGGCATCGTCTCGGCCAGTTCTTCCAAATCCGCCAAGGGGCCTGTCACATCGGCGCCGGCCGCCTGCACATCGGCGGCGATCGCCCGGGCGCGGCTGAGCCACTCGCTCGTCGGAAAGACCATGGGGACCGGCGGTCGGCCCAAGTCTCGGGCCTTGGACCATTGGCTGAGGCTGCTCTGGTTGGCTGGACGCTTCAGGGCCAAGTTCCTCGTTGCGTCTTCCGGGCCGTAGATCTCCACTTCGTCGAGATGAAAGAAGATGGGCGCCGCGCTGGGGATCTGCAGACGGACGAACCGAGTGGTCAAAGGCGTCGAGAACTCGATTTTGAGGGGAGCGGCTCCTGAGATTCCGCCAAAATGCTCGCGGTTCTCGTACTGCAGGGTCCAATGCTCGCCATCGAGCGACGTGAGCAGGTTGAGATGGTCGGCGTTGTGAAGGCCGGGGGCATAGTCGAGGCGGTTGTAGACCACCACTCGTGCGACCTTGACGCCTGTTCCAAGGTCGACCTGCCACCAGGGGCCCGGCTGATGGCCGGTATGGAAGGCGTAGAGCCCGTTCTTCACCCCGTCGACGGCTCCGGCGGCATCGGTGGCCGTGGTGGGGATCGTCGGATCGCCGTATTTGCCTTTTCGCCACGCGTCGGCCTGCTGGAGCCAGTCGGCCTCGATCTGGTCGCGGTAGGATTCCGAGCGAGCGTCGGACGCGCCCGCCAGCACGAGCGCCAACGCGAGAGTCGTAGTCGTCTTCAGGAAGAGACGCCACGTGCTGAGAGTTTTCATCCCGACACCTCCTCTTCGACGTCGCAGGTATTCCACCAGACACGCATTTGGCCCGGTATTACGGGCGGCATCCTCGGTTCCAGGACCGCAACCAAGAGGGTAACGTCCGGGAAGACGGTTTGCCACCCCCCACGGCAGGCTTCGGACAGGGGCCGCTTTTGCGATTGCCTTCTGCGTGAGTTACGATGATGCTCTTAAAGGTACTTTCTCAATTGGAGACGACGAATGATCCTGCGACGCACGTTCTTGAAGTCGGCTGTGGCTGCGGCCACGATCGTTCCGCGAATCGCGGTGGCCGGTAGCGGGCAGAGACCGCCAAGCGAGAAGTTGAACCTGGCCTATGTGGGCGCGGGCGGACGAGCCCGGGCCAGCCTGGGCGGGCTGAAGGGCGAGAATGTTGTGGCCCTGTGCGATGTGGACATGGAGCGGGCCAGGCAGTCCTTTAAAGAGTATCCGAAGGCGCAGCAGTTCCGCGATTTCCGCAAGATGCTCGACGCCGTGGAAAACGACATCGACGCCGTTGTCGTCGCCACGCCGGATCATACCCATGCCGTGGCGACCATGGACGCCCTTCGGCGGAAAAAGCACGTTTATTGCGAAAAGCCGTTGGCCCACACGGTGGCCGAAGTGCGAGCGTTGCAGACCGCCGCCCGCGAGGCCGGGGTCGTTACCCAATTGGGCAACCAGGGGCACAGCTACGACCACATCCGCATGTTCTGCGAGTGGATCTGGGACGGCGCGATCGGCGACGTAACCGAGGTCCACGCCCTTTACGGGAAGCGGGGCAGCGCCTATTCACGGATCGACTCGCTCGGGCAACTCAAGGAGAAGCACCCCGTTCCGGAAACGCTCGACTGGGACCTCTGGCTGGGTCCAGTGGCCTACCGCCCCTACCATCCGCTCTACGCGCCTCGAACGTGGCGATTCTGGACGGCCTTCGGGACCGGATCGATCGGCGACTGGGCCTGCCACATGCTCGACCCGGTCTTCTGGGCCCTCGATCTGGGAGCCCCGTCGACCATTCAGGCCGAGGTGACCGAATACGACCCGGTGGCGCACCGCGAGACGTTCCCGAAGGGGAGCAAGGTTCGGTACGAATTCCCGGCGAAGGGCAAACGAGGTCCCGTGACGCTCTATTGGTACGAAGGCGACGTGGAGCGGCCTCGTCCCGACGACCTGGAACCCGATCAGGAGGTGCCCACGCCGGGCGCCTACGTGGTGGGCACCAAGGGCAAGATCCGCTATGGGAGCCACGGCGCCCACGGGCTGCGGATCTTCCCCGAAGAGAAAATGAAGGCTTACAAGCGTCCCGAGCCGACGCTGCCGCGCGTTCGCAATCACCACGCCGACTGGACGGATGCCATCCGCGAGGGTCGGCAGGCAGGGTCGAACTTCGACTACGGCGGGGCGCTTACCGAGCTCGCCCTGCTGGGAGCCATCGCCATGCGCAATCCGGGGGTGGAGCTTCAGTGGAACGGCCCCGAGATGCGATTTGCCAACTGCGACCAAGCCAACGCCATGCTGGCGATCGAATATCGTCAGGGCTGGACGCTCTGAAGAAGCGGAATAGCCGGGCTGAACCGGAATAGCCGGGCTCTTGAATTGGCCACTTCATGGCGGATAGCCAGATCGTGCAGGTTGCGGAGCTAGCCCGGCTCTTGGCCTCAATTGTCAGCGATTTCAAAAGCCCAGCTGGGTTTCGCATTCGGGCTTTTTTACCGAAATTGTTCGGCCACGTCCTGCATGAGGCGGCCGATTTCGAGTCCCTGGGGGCAGCGTTCTTCACAGGTGCCGCACTGGAGACACGCCTGGGCTCGCTCCGACTCGGACAGGCTCAGGTAGAGGTTGCGGCACAGCACCTGGCTGTTGCCCTGGAACAGGGTGGCGCTGTTGAAGAGTTCGAAGTTCTGGGGGATATTGACGCCGTTCGGACACGGCATGCAGTAGCCGCATTTCGTGCAGGGGATGGGCGATAGCTCTTCGTACTTCGCGCGGACCCGTTCGAGGAGCAGGCGTTCTTCCTCGCCCAGGCAGTCAGTTCCGGAGCGGTGGGCGCTTTCCAGGTTCTGCTTCACCTGCTCCAGCGTGTTCATGCCGCTGAGTGCCAGGGAAACTTCGGGGTGGTCCCAAACCCAGCGGAGGGCCAGGTCGGCGGGGCGGTAGTCGCTTTCCTGCCAGATTTCCCAGACCGGCTGGGGCGGGTTGGCGAGGGTGCCGCCGAAGAGCGGTTCCATGACGACGACGGCCAGCCCCTTCTCGGCCGCATATTTCAGGCCCGCCGTTCCCGCCTGGATCTCCTCGTTGACGAGGTTGTACTGGATCTGGCAGAACGACCAGTCATAGTCGTCGACGATCTGGCGGAACACGTCGTAGGTGTCGTGGAAGGAGAAGCCGAACTGGTCGATCCGTCCGTCGGCCTGGGCACGCTCGGCCCACGAAAGTACTCCAAGCTCCTTTACCTTGGCCCACACCCGCTCCTGCAGGCAATGGAGCAGGTAGAACTCGATGTGATCCGTTTGGAGCCTCGCCAGCTGCTCGTCAAGGTATCGGTCGAAATCATCGCTCTTCTCCGCCAGAAAGACGGGCGACTTGGTGGCCACCGAGACCTTCTCGCGGTACTCGTCTTCAAGAGCCTTTCCCACCACGACTTCGCTTTGCCCGCCGTGATAGACGTAGGCCGTATCGACGTAGTTCACGCCGTGGTCGATCGCAAACCGCATCATTTCGATGGCGTCGTCTTCGACGATGTCGGACTCGCTCCCCCGAGTGGGCAGACGCATGGCCCCGAACCCCAGCGCCGAAACGTCCTTTTCCGTGTTACCAAACCGGCGATATTGCATGAAAAGGCTCCGCGATTCGTGTTGCCTGGGGGTCGACGTTCACAACCGCGAGCCGACCTTGCGGCAGGATAACAAAAGAACGACGCGACCTCCAGGGTTCTTCTGACGTCTTTGGCCGGGGCTGGCGTTCCGCCGACGATTCGGACAAAATGCGGGCAGCACGGGGCATGACGTGTGCTCCGGCCACTGACCCACCGCTCGCGTACGGGGGAGCCGTCATGACGGGAAAGGAACGCCTCGAGACCACGCTTAACCATGAGCAACCGGACCGCGTTTGCGTCGATATCGGCGGAACCTGGGTCTCCGGAATGCACGTTTCCGTGGTTTCCAGGCTGCGGCAGGCCGTGCTCGGGGATTCCGACTACTGCGTGAAGGTCCCCGAACCGTACCAGATGCTAGGCCAGATCGATGACGAATTGCGCTCGGCTCTCGGCATCGACGTGATCGGACGCGGGGGGCGGACAAGCCTGATCGGGACGGACGAGCGCGGCTGGAAGCCCTTTACCATGTTCGACGGGACGGAAGTGCTCGTGCCGCACAACCTGAACACGACCGTCGACGAAGCGACTGGCGACCTGCTTGGCTATCCGGAAGGCGACACCTCCGCGCCGGCCTCGGTTCGGATGCCCAAGGGGGGATATTTCTTCGACTCGATCGTACGGCAGCAGCCCATCGACGAGTCCCGGCTGGATCCCGAAGACAACTGCGAGGAATTCGGCCTGCTGAGCGAGGACGACGTGGACTACTTCCGGCAGGCTCGCACGTGGTTCGAGGCGAGACCCGCCTTCGGGGCCGTCGGCGTAATGCCGGGCACGGCCTTCGGCGACATCGCCTTGGTTCCCGCGCCGTTCCTGAAGCATCCGAAAGGAATCCGCGACGTTCAGGAATGGTACATCTCCACGGCCACCCGTCCCGACTACGTGAAGGCCGTCTTCGAGCGGCAGTGCGAGTTCGCTTTGCAGAATCTCGACACGCTCATCGAGATCTATGGCGATGCCATCCAGGTGGCAGTCGTCAGCGGCACGGATTTTGGAACCCAGCGCGGGTTATTCTGCTCGCTCAATTCCTATCGCGACCTGTTCAAGCCCTTCCATGTCCGGGTTAATGAGCGGATCCATGCAAAAACCAACTGGAAGACCTTCATCCACACCTGCGGCAGCGTGTGGGACCTCCTTCCGGACCTGATCGAAGCCGGGTTCGATATTCTCAATCCGGTCCAGTGTTCGGCGGCCAAGATGGACCCCCGGGAACTGAAACGCGAGTTCGGCAAGGATCTCATCTTCTGGGGAGGCGGCGTCGACACCCAGAAGACCCTGCCCTTCGGGACGCCGGATGAAGTCTACCGCGAGGTCCGCGAGCGGATCGAGATTTTCAACGACGGCGGCGGATTCGTGTTCAACACCATCCACAACATCCAGGGCAGCACGCCGCTGGAGAATGTCCAGGCCATGTTCCGGGCAATTGGGGATAGTCGCTGACCTAAATGACCTTTCGTGATTCCCGGAGACGGCCGCCTGGCGACGGCGGGGCTCATCACGGCGGAGCGTGATGGCTACTATTCCTGGAATCGTGCAAGGTCATTTAGCTGGAGGCCTCGCAAAGGTCGTACATTTCGAAGAGCACTTCGCGGACATTGCCTTCGTGGTGATGGAAGGAGCGTCGAATGTCCCCGTCGGCGATCGGGTTCTCTGTGTCGGCCAGGAGGTCACGGACGAGACGCGTCACGAGTGAAAGGCTGGGGGCACAGCGGACGAGATCGGCAAGTCCCATAGAGCAATGGGTCGTCACAACGAGCCCGAGGCGATGGCGACGGCAGAACCGGCGAACGCCGCACGCGGCGCCGCGCGATAGTTGTTCATAGCCGTCGACGGCTATGAGGGTGGGAGTTTCCGTGCGAGCAAGGTCGGGAAGGCGGGTGGGCAGACGCCGCTGGCCATCGTGCAGTTCGATAAGAAGGACACGTTCGCCCTTGCTTTCCCAAAGGCGGATCAGGTCCGCCAGGAGCGTCGACTTGCCGCTTCCATGGGGCCCGACGATTTGTCCGGCCCTGCCAATGGTCTCGAATCGGACGGCGAGGCCGGCCAGATCATGCCCCAGCGAGAGCTTGTAGGCAACGGCTCCCGGACGGACGAACCGGGTGGAGAAGGGGTTCTCGAAAGCCATGGCGTCAGGTTTCTGCGTCTTGCTCCACGACGGGACTCGGGGGAGTTTTTCGGCCGGATGCCTTCGGCACGTTTCCGAGGCGGAACAGGCGTTGTCCTACAACTTCGCGCCCCCGCTTGAGAAACACGCGGACCCGAATGCACCACCGCACCTTGACGATCCGCCCGTCGTAGCTCATGGGGCTCTTCGGCAAAACGGTGTGGAAGGTCCCGGGGCGGCGGGGATCGATCCAATCGCCATCTTCCGTCGACAAACGTTGGAAGTGGTGGACTCCCATGTCCTCGTCGCCCTTTCCTTCCGTGTACCAGAGGACGGAAAGTTCCAACGCCTTGATGTCGTCGCGTTCGATCGACATCATGCGGTACTGTCCGCCAAGCGTATCGCCAGGCTGGTAGACCCGCCCGTCTTCGTCAAGGCGGAGCACAATGCGAGGTCCACTCATGCTTCACCGTTGCCGTTTTCGTGGGGATAGACCAGGACGGGAAAAGAACGCTCGAAGTCGGGCCATCCGGACACGGTTCCGCGGACGACGAAGCGCCAGTTGATCTCGTTGTGGGCCGACTTGAAGGAGTGCATGACGTCTTCGGGAAGGCGCAGGTCGCAATGGACCTCAAAGGGCTCGCCTCGGAGGACCTCGAAATCGTCGCGTTCGAAAACGGGGTGCTCGGAGACACGGCACGACTCCTTTCGGGTGTCCGTCCCGTGTCGAAAGGTCGCCTCCTCCTCGCACACCAGCGATATGTCGAACCGTCGGAGCCGCAACCGTCCCGTCTGGGAAACAAACAGGCGATATTCCCTGCCGGGACGCAGAGGCTGCTCGGAAATCTCCAGGAAGGTAGGGCCAATTCCCGTCGTCACCATCGCGTGGCGAACGGCGTAGACGATCAGAACCCCTCCGGCCACGGCGAAACTGAGCGCAAAAAGCGTGAGCGACCAGTCGTGTTCCCCTCGGAGATGTCCGCGAATGGCGATCACCATCAGCCAGGCCACAATGCCATTCCAGATCAGGCTGGCGACAACGATACTGCCCATGATCCAGTTGGGGGTCGAAGAGATGGGAAGCCGGTAGGTCAGCGTTGTTCCCGGACTGTCGATGAGGGTGAGGCCCCCCGGGATGGCGGGATATTCGGAATTGGGTTTGGTCGGGGTGTCGAAGGTAGCCAGATTGGCAGCCTTCTGCACAAAGGCCGAACGACGCTCGGCGGATTTGCCCACGGAGAACAGGAGGTAAATGAGGCGGGCCGAACCGATCAGGATGAATGCGATCGGGAGGATGAACAGGACCCCAAGCCACCACCTGGAATTCCGCACGAGCACGACACGGGTGAAATCCTGCGGGTCGTACCAGCAAGGATACGTGACGCTCTGATGGAACCCCTCGAGAATCCTCTCTTTTTCCTCCTTGCCCGACGAGTAGCCTCCGGTCGGATCGAAGGTCCAAATATCGTAGGTCCAGACGACGAATCGTTCCTCGTTGATGGTGTACTCGACCTGGATTTCGGGGCGATACAGGGTCCCCTCGTCGCTCTCCTTTTCGCCGATTCGCTTGTCGAGAACGGTGCAGCGATGGGCGACGAACTCGGTGTTCGCTTGCCATTGGGGAACGACAACCGTGAAGTAGAGCAGGACGAGCCCACCGATCCCCCCGAGCAGAAAGACGGTGAAGAAGAGGATCTCGCCCACGATAACGAGCGTGCGCGAGATCGTCCGCCGGTGTCTGCGTTTTTTCTCGAAATAGCGAAAAGTGCGTGCCAAATCGGCAACTCCCGCATGTCAACTGGAGCGGCAAACCCGCAGGAACAACGTCCGTTTCCCAGGCCCCCACTGCTTCACAAGCGGCGGAGGCAAGCGGACACGGCACCAACCTCAGCGGGGTTGTTTGGGAAAGTCTCCCCCACTCGGCCTTCTCGACGCGCGATAGAAACCGATCGTCTCGAGCGCGTTGTACACTTCCTCGAGGGTCTTCTCGCCAAAGTTCGAGATGCTTAGAAGGTTATCGGGCGTGCTTCGAAGCAGGTCCCGAACGGTATAGATTCCACGATCTTCCAGGCAATTGGTGATGCGCACGTTGAGTCCGAGTTCAGCCGTACTCATCTCCAGGGCGGCCAGCCTGTCTTGCTGTTGCCGTTGCGTCGCATCGAAGGGAATCTTCGTTCCCATGGGGTCCCTCCCAAGTCGTCCGAAATCCGGTCACGGTGAAACCTCCCCACCCAACGATCCCGTAGTATAGCCAGCTTGCGGTGTCTTGGGTAGTAATTCGGTGGCGAAGGGGCGCCCCCGCCGACGGGGTGCCCTGGACAGGCCGCCGGAATTCGCAACACCCCGCCCGGAGGCCCAACCTCCCTTCGCTGCCCCGATATCGGACTCGATGTGCGTTCTTGCGCTTGGGCTCCGGCGTTTCCATTCAGCTTCTGCCGCGATTCGTTATACTTGCGTTTCGCACGGGCGCTTTTTTGATTCCGGACTGGATGCAAGGGAATGCGATTTTGACAGAACACCTTTTGGACGGCTTGAATCCGGCTCAACGGGAGGCCGTTTCCCACGTCGATGGCCCCCTGCTGATCCTGGCCGGACCGGGAAGCGGCAAGACCCGCGTGGTCACCCATCGGATTGCCTGGCTCCTCGAGCACGGCGTGTCGGCTCGCGAAATCCTGGCGCTGACGTTCACGAACAAGGCGGCCGAGGAGATGCGTGGACGGGTCGAGCGACTCGTTCCCGGCGAAACCGTTTGGGTGAGCACGTACCATCGTTTTGCCGCTCGCCAGTTGCGGCAACACGCCTCGCTGGTCGGTCTGGAGGAGAATTACACGATCTACGACGCCGATGCGTCGGGCAGGGTCCTGCGGCGCGCCATCCAGCGAGGAAAAGTGGATCTCACGCCTTTCACGCCGGATCAACTCCGTTCGGCGATCAGTTGGGCCAAGAACCAACTGATTTTGCCCGACGACTACCAGCCGCGTCCCGGTCATCCGCTCGGGGCCCTGGTCCAGCGGATCTATCCGATCTATCACAAGCTGCTTCTCGATTCGAACGCCGTCGATTTCGACGATTTGCTCCTCCACGTGGCCGTCATCCTGCGGGACAGCCCGGAACTCCGGTCGAGCCTGGACCAGCGTTATCGCTATGTGCTGGTCGACGAATACCAGGACACGAACCTCGTGCAATACGCGATCGCCCGCGCCCTGTCGATCGAGTGTCCCAACCTGGCCGTGACGGGCGACCCGGACCAGTCGATCTACGGATGGCGGGGCGCCAATCTGAAGAACATCCTCGAATTCGAAAAAGACTACCCCCAGGTCCGCGTCGTTCGGCTGGAGCAGAATTACCGCAGCACCAAGTCGATTCTCCGTGTGGCGGACGAACTGATCGCCCACAACGTGAAACGGAAGCAGAAACGGCTCTTCACCGACAATCCCCAGGGGCGTCCCGTGCGTGTGGTCACCTATGCCGACCAGGTCGAGGAAGCCCGCGATATCGCCCTCCAGATCTCCGAGATCCTGGCATCGGGAACGCGGCGGGCACGGGATTTCGCCGTTTTCTACCGGGTCAACGCCTTGTCTCTGCCGTTGGAGCGGGCTTTCCGCGAACACGGGGTGCCCTACCAACTCATTCAGGGCGTCGAGTTTTTCCAACGCAAGGAGATTCGCGACGTGCTCGCCTATCTTCAGATCCTCTACAATCCGCGGGACGACGAGACGTTGCTGCGCGTGATCAACACGCCGACCCGCGGGATCGGCCGAACCACCGTCGCTCGCCTGAGCGACTTTGCGATCGCCAACGCGTTGACGCTCCTGGAAGCCGCCCGCGAGTGTCGCCATATTCCCTCGCTGAGCAAGCGAGCAGCGGGCCTCGTGACCAAGTTCGTGAACCTGGTCGACAAACTGGCTACGGTTGCCAACTCGCCGGTTGAAGAGATGATCGGACACGTTCTGTCGGAGACGGGCTACAAGAAGCAATTCGAGGGTTCCGAGAACGAGGACGACTTGCAGCGGCTTGCCAACATCGAGGAACTCCTGACAGCCGCACGGGAATTCGACGAGCGTCACCCGGGCGAGTCCCGCCTCGACGAGTTCCTGGAAGAAACAAGCCTGGTGGGCGATACGGACGACTGGGAGTCGGAAGGCGACCGCGTGACGCTGATGACCCTGCACGCCTCCAAGGGCCTGGAGTTTCCCGTGGTCTTTCTGATCGCGGCCGAAGAGGGGCTGCTGCCTCACGAGCGGAGCCGCGACAAGCTGGATCAGCTCGAGGAAGAGCGGCGCCTTCTCTTTGTGGGGATCACGCGTGCCGAGGAGGAACTCCAGATTAGCCGCGCCGACAAACGCGATTTCCGGGGCCAGCGGAAGATGACCATCCCCAGCCAGTTCCTGATGGAGTTGCCGAAAGACGAACTGGAGGTGGAAGACCGATCGGGAGTCGGAGCGGGGGGCGTCTACGGTTCGGCGACGGGCACGCTGCCCGCCACGTTGATGAAGCGATCGACGGTCGCGGTGCCTTCGGGAATACGCTTGACCACGGCCGCCGAACTTGCCGGGGAATCACCGCAACCGCCCGTCGACCCGGACGAATTCACCCAGGACATGGTCATTCGGCACCCGCAATTCGGACTGGGCCGGGTGACTGCTTTGAGCGGGAGCGGAGCCGAACGGACGGCGACCGTCGATTTCATCGCCCCCCCGGCTCGACATCGATTCGTTCTGGCCGAGGGGCAACTGCGGCCGATCAAGCGGCATTGACGACGGGCTCTTCCGCCACGGGCGCAGGGGCCGCGAGGGGAAGCTGGTCAAGTTCTTCTTCCGCCACGATCCAGCCGCGGCAGTTGTGACTTTCGCAACCGCACGGAATGGCCCCGTCGGCAGGCCAGGCGTAGTCGATGGTGAGCTGTTCGTTTTCGGCAATCGGTCGAATCGTTTCGAGCCAGATTTCGGCCCCCACAATCTCGCCTTCTTTCTCCACATCGTAGTGCACAAGCTGGCAGTTGGGGGAACAACTGTGGTTCACATAGCGAAACGGGGCTCCGGGTTCCAACGAGCAGTTTTCCGACAAGTCGATGCAATAGTCGGAAAAATAGTCGGGGTCGCAGATGATGTCGCCATGGACCCGGCCGATCGTTTGATCCGCATCGAAGGCCGCCGTCGCATAGACACCCAATCCATATTTCGCGGCCCCCACGCGAATTCCTTCCACCGTGTGTTCCGTTCCCAAAGCTGCGCCTCCTGTTGTGGTCTCTTCCGGCATGGGAAACTCCTCTTTGTATCGGCGCTTTTCCGAATCGTCAACACCTTGATTGCCGAGCGCGATTTACAGAAGCGCGACGAAACGCTATAGAAATGTCTTAGAGCCGATCCGAAAACCGTCGCAGACGCAGGCGGTTTCCGCCCGTGGGAGGCATGGTCTGTGGTTTTCGAATACTTAGAGCCGCCAACAATATGAAGCGTCGAGAGGAGGATCCCCATGTCAGATGAGAATCACGTTGGGACGGAGCAGGAATCGAAGCCGCAATGGACGCCTCTCTCGCGCATCGACCGGCGTGTGGCCGGCGTCTTGGTTGAGAAGGCGAAGACCACGCCCTCGGCGTATCCGATGACAATCAACTCGATCACCAACGGTTGCAACCAGAAGAGCAACCGGTTCCCGACGATGCAATTGGAACCGGAAGACGTGGAGGAGTCCCTCGACCGTTTGCGGCAATTGGGAGCCATCGGCCAGATCGAGGGCTACGGCCGCGTTGACAAATTCCGCCACTATCTTTACGACTGGCTGGGCGTCGACAAGGTCGAACTGTCGGTGATGGCGGAACTGCTGCTCCGGGGTCCGCAGACAGTGGGCGAACTACGCGGCCGCGCCGCCAGGATGGACCCGATCGCCGACGTGCGGGCCCTCCAGCCGATCCTTCAAAGCCTCAAGGAGAAGGGGCTGGTTGTGTCGCTTACCCCGGAGGGACGGGGCCACGTTGTCAGCCACGCCCTCTTCACGCCGTCCGAAATGGAGAAGGTCCGGGCCGAGTACGGCTCCGGAGCGACCATGCACGAAGCGGACCGATCATCCCACGCCGAGGAATCGCCGCCGCAAGTTCGGGTGTCTGCTTCGGTTCCGTCCGCGCCGTCAACGGACGATTCGGGGGCCCAACTGGAGGAACTTCGATCGCAGGTAGCCCAGTTGCGAGCCGATCTCGACGACCTCGCAACCGCCCACGCCGAAACCCAAGAGGCTCTCCGGCAACTGCGCGAGGATCTTGGAGCGTAGCGATTAGACATCCATGACGCGCACGCCGTGGCGGAGGGCGCCGAGCTTGTCTTCCCAGGTCGGGATGAACTCCTGGGCCACGTAACCCTTGTAGCCCGCTTCGAGTAGGGCGCGAAGGATTGCGGGGTAGTTCAGTTCCTGGGTGTCGTCCATCTCGCAGCGTCCGGGTACTCCGGCCGTGTGCACGTGGCCGATGTAGTCGATGTACTCGCGAATCCGCCGGATCACGTCGCCGTTCATGATCTGGACGTGGTAGATATCGAACAGCAGTTTCATGCGCGGCGAGTCAACTCGCTTGACGAGGTCGATACAGTGATCGACGTCGTCGCCATAATAGCCGGGATGGCCCTTCATGGGGTGGGAATCGTCGCGCGAATTAAGGTGCTCCAGGCAGAGATTGACGCCCTTCTCTTCGGCCAGCGGAATCACCTCTTTCCAGACGTCAACGCAGTTCTTGTCGGCCTGCTCATCGGAAACGCCGGACTTGCGCATTCCGGTGAAGGTGATGACGTTCGGGGACTCGAACTCGGCGGCGAGGAGAATCGCTCGGCGCAACCCGTCGATGCAGAGTTGACGGTTTTCGGGATCCAGGGGCCCCTTCTTGAAGCCGTGCCCGCCGCTGACCAGGGCGATCGCCATTCCCTTTTCGCGAATGAGCGGGTAGTACTTCGAATCGATTCCTTCCATGGCGTGCATGCCGAGCCGATGGCAGGCATCAATCAACTCCTCGGGCGGAATCGGCTTGAAGCACCACGACATGACCGACTGCTTCACGCGGCCGTACTGGATTCGATAATCCTCGGGCGGGATGATCGATTCGGGTTCGGATCCGTGGGCCGAGGTCGACGGAGCGACAGCCAGGGCGGCGCCAAGACTGGCCGCGGCGGCGCCACGAACAAAACCACGACGGGAGAGGACAGATTTCTGAGAAGCGTTCATCACGGCGGTCTTTTCAAGAGTAGGCGTTTTGCGTTTTAGTGCGCCAATCGTGCGGTTCTGGTTGTCGGGAGGAGGAAGGGCCCATGGGGGCGGTTCCTCCATGCATTGTTACAACAGACGAAACCACTTACGATTTGCGACGGGCCGCCCCTTGGCGTAAATGGTATTCCATGAAACCACTTGCGTCAACGATTGCGGTTGAAAGGGGCTTATTGGACACGGAAAGAGAATTCGCCGATCTGAATCTCACTGCCCACCCGCAGCCGCTCGCGGCGAACCGGTTTCCCGTTGACCAACGTGCCATTTCGGCTGTCCAGATCCTCGATGTACCACCTTGAGCCGCGATGAACCAACCGACAGTGGTGGGAGGATACCGTCGGCAGAGGGAGTTCCACGTCGCAGCACGGGAGCCTCCCCACTATGAGAGACTGGCCCTTCAACCGGACGGCAAGGTTCCCGGCAAGTCCCACCGGCACAAGCTTCTTCGGCTCAGGTGTCTGGAGGAGACGAGATAGCACGATGGCGCCAACCAGGGCTGCGGCGGCGAGGATCGCAGGTACGGTCATTGCCGGTTCAAGGAGCCTGCCGAGAAGGGGTAGGATGATTACCATTACGGCTACGACAGCCCACCATCGACGTTGCGAGGCCTTCGAACGACGAGTACGTACCGGCGTGGCGGCAGTGGCCGACAAAACGCATCCCCCCAGGATAAAGTCATACTCCCAAGAATAACAGGCTACTCCTTGGCCTCCAACATGGTCAATGGATTCTTGCGATTGGTCAAAGGAATGGTCACCAGTCTTCCGAGGCGATGGGATTCGAAGACCGAGACAATCATTTCCGTTGCCGTTCGCGCGGCATAGATGCTCGTGCGGGGCTGGCGTCCTTCTTCAATGGACGCAATCAGATCGCGTATGGCAAGGATGTTTCCTCCGTGCAGGCCCCGGTTGGCAAGCGGTTCCGGCTGGTCCAGCCCGGCGCTGGTTACTGGGACCCATTTCGCGCCCGTGCGTCCGGGCGACCAGGAGGAATCGGGCAAGTAGTAGGTTTCCGGAATGTGGCCTGTGTTGAACATCTGCAGGATGCCCTTGGTGCCGAAGATCTGCAGACCGAAGCGAGTGGGATTTCCGCGACCGTTGCGGGTGGAATCGAAGTAGGCCGTCACTCCGTTTTCCATGCGGAACATGGCATGAACGGAATCGCCGGCCAGGGGACCGATCCCTTCCGGGCCGTCGTGAACATCGGCCGCTGTTACCGGATGCCCGCCCTGGTAGACGGACGCGAAACACCATTGGGGCGAACCGGTAAAATGGTTGATGAGATTGAACATGTGCGTCCCGAGAACCCAGAGATCCTCGCCGCCGCCACGTTGATCCTCTTTGCCCCGAGCGCGGATTTCGAGGACATCGCCGAGCATTCCGTCGGCGAGAATCTTCTCGATGACCGGCAGTTTCTGGCTGTAGCAGGTCTGAAACGCGATGGCCAACTTCGTTCCGCTTTTCTCGCAGGCCGCAACCATGGCGTCGGCCTCAACCAGATCACGGCACATCGGTTTCTCGAGATAGATTCCCCGCACACCGGCCTCGGCGGAAGCCACGACCATGTCGCAGTGCTGGTCGAGCCACCGGGGCGCCACGGCAACCAGATCGGGTTTGGTCTGGGTGAGCATTTCCCGATAATCGGCATAACCCTTCACGTTCCCGAGCCTCGCGACAGCGGCAGCCAGGCCCCGGGAATCAGCGTCGGCAACGGCCACGAGTTCGGTTTCCGGCAAGTCGCGCCAGACCTGATCCAGGCCATGGCCGTAGTTGCCGCGTCCCGTGTGTCCGATCACGGCCACGCGATATTTGCGCTTTACTGGCTCGCTGGCTCGCAACATGGTGGCCGTCGACACCGCAGCAGCGCCTCCGGCCAGGAAGTGGCGACGCTTGAGCCTACGATTCTTCGAATGCGGTTTGCAGTCTGCCGGCATGTTCCCATCTCCCTTTCCTTCACCCCCCACGCAATCATGAGGGTTTCAGAATAAGAACTCAGCGAAGCCGCTGCAACCCGATGACGCCGAATCAGCCATACCCCTCATGCGGGCTAGGTTTTACGGGATATACTTGAGATGATGGACCTTGGTGAAACGGACGTGCTTGGAAGCCGGCAGAGGCTCGTCGAATTCACCAGGGACTCTCACCGTGTGTTTTTCCAGTTCGTGTCTCTGGGACCAAGTGAGTCGCACCATGATTGCCTCCTTGCTTCGCTACCGGTGCCCATTCTGTTCCGAACCGATCGTTCACATTGCGGGAACGGGGCCAAGTCCCTGCCCGCGATGCTTGCGCATGGTCAGCCTGGATCAGGCCGTGCGTCAGCCGGCGGTTCCCATCTGGATCTGGGGAGTGCTGCTTGCCCTGGCTGCCTGCCTGACGCTTTGATCCGGATGGAATGATCTCAGCACGGGAGTTTTTGCGCCACCGCCGCGCGCACCGTGCGTCCAGGCCTCCAGCCAATTAGTCGCCTGCTGGAGCAAGTGTGATTTTCGGCCCGTGAAACGCCTCCGCGAAGTGTGTCGGCGACTGGCATTCGACGCCGCGGAGGCGCAGCAGGGCCCAGTACGTATCTTCCGTGAACCAGGGCTTGTCTCGCTGGGATGGAAAGGCTTCGCGGATCCAATCGATTTTTCGGCGACAGACCGACTCGGCGAGAGGAAAGTAGCAGTTGGGACGTCCGAGGTCGCCGTCGTATTTGGGGATCTCGTACTCGAGAATCAGATGGTTTCGGAAGGCGCACCACGTAAGCTCCGCGAGCAGGCGATGGTCCTGGTGAAGGTCCTGGCGGTGATGGGTGAAGATCACGTCGGGCGCGACACGGTCGCGAACCTCTTCCATGAATTCCTTCACCTCTGCGCCCAGATAGGGGAAGTAGCTGTCGCGAAACCCCTTGATGCGAATGCGATCGGCGGCATCCCGCCCCAGAATCCGTTCGGCACTCCGCCGAGCCTCGTCGACCCTCGCCCCCTGGGCTCCGAAGACAACCCAGGTGATCTCCAGATCGGGCCGGGCGTCGAGAAGGGCAAGCAGGGTTCCGCCGCAGCCGATCTCGATGTCATCCCCATGGGCCCCCAGGCAGAGAATGGATTTGGCGGCGTCAAGCGATAGGGAAAGCATGGTATCTGTCCATTTTGAGTTTTGAACAGGAGTTAACAAAGGCTTCGCGTCACTTGGCAAGATGCCGCTCGCGATAGGGGCGGGCTTGCGGAACGGAGGGAACGACCCTCTTGGGCGTCTTCTTCCACACTTCCCACGGAGCGTTTCCTTCCGCGTAGGTTTCGTCGAGCTGCTGTTTCTCCTTGTAGGTATCCATGCAGCTCCAGAACCCATCGTATTGCAGGATGCTCAGCTTGTGGATTGCCATGAGCCGCTGAAAGGGGGCGAGCACCAGTTCCTCGCCTTCTTCCATATATTGGAAGATTTCCCGTCGCATGACGAAGAAACCGCCGTTCATCCACAGATCGGCCTGGGCCACGGGGGTGAGGTCCGTTACGAGACCGTCCCCGTCCGTATCAACGAGGTGGAAACTCTGGTTCGGCCGTACGCCGAGGCACGTGGCGATCGAGTCGCGGGAGTGGAAGTAGTCGATCAGATTCGGCAAGTGCAGGTCGCTCAGCCCGTCGCTGTAATTGGCGAGGAAAATCTCGTCGCTGTCCAGGTAGGGCTCGACGGCCATGAGCCGTTCCCCGATGCACGAGCTTTGCCCCGTGTCGACGAAGGTGATGTTCCAGTCGTGAATGTCGCTGCCGAGCAAGTCGACCTGCCCCCCGGTGCGGAGCACGAAGTTGTTCGACACGCATTCGTCGTAGTTCAGAAAGTAATCCTTGATCACGTCGCCCTTCCAGCCCAGACACAGAATGAAGTCCTTGTGGCCGAAATGGGCGTAGTATTTCATCAGGTGCCAGAGGATGGGGCGGGGCCCGATGTTCACCATCGGTTTGGGAACCGATTCCGAGTATTCTCGCAGCCTCATGCCCTGGCCGCCGCAAAACAGAACCACCTTCATCGTGTTGTCTCCAATTCCGCTTCAACCCAGTTGTCTGATTTCGTGGAGTCTTCATTGCCGCCCAGGGGGCGGCACTTCCGCACGGACGCAGGCAAAATGAGCGTTCTGCTCTTCTCGCAGCCGGTCGCATAGCCGTCCCGAGGGCAGGATCACGTCCCGGTAGCGGACGGGCTCGTCCTGCTTCACGGGCCGGCGAAGGCGACAGCCCTCGGCCAGGCCCATGGGAAGGCAGTCATCCGCCAGGCTTCGCTCGGCGTTTTCGATCGTTCCATAGCACGTGAAGCCGCCGATACCGTCGAGCGTTTCCCCCTCGGCAAGATCGCGCTTGGCCATGGCGAGAACGTCGCAGACGGGCGGGCCCAGGGGCGTGACGGCCGCATCGTGAAACAGGGCCGCTCGGGCCACGGTGAGCCCTGCTTCGAGGTGCGTCAGGTGGAACGGTCGATAGAAAACGTAGAGAGGTCCGTCTCCCATCTTGAAATAGCGCATGTATTCCTGCTTGGCCGGCTCGTCGTTGTAGCCCACGACGAAGGCGCCGCTCCCAGGCTCCGCTCCAAGGACGAACTCGACGAGGCCCTGCTGGAGCAGATCCTCGGGCCGGAAGTGGTCGATGACCTCTTTCACGTGGGCACAACGCGGACCGAACATGCCTCGCTTTCCCACCTGCAGGCCGGTGGCATTCGCGAGAATCGTTGTCTCCATGGAGAGCTTCGTACCGTCGGCGAAGGACGTGATCATCCGGGGATTCTGGCCCGCCTTTCGGGCGAACTCGGCCTGCGTGTCCGGATTCCGCCGGCAATCGTAGAAGCCCTTGATATTGCCGGCCATGACGGGGTGGTAACCGATTGTCTCCACGAACCGGAACAGATTCATCGCCACCCCGGGCTCGTCGCCGTCGGTGTTGGACAGCACCACTCCCGCCTTCTCGGCCCGGACCTTGAGGATCGGCCCGACGGTTGCGTCGAGTTCCGCGTTGACCAGCACCACGTGCTTGCCGTGTTCGATCGCCTTCAAGGTAAGTCGGGCGCCCCGCTCCACGTGGCCCGTGCATTCCAGGAGCACGTCGATGTTGTCGGCCTGGCAGAGCAACTCGCCGTCTTCGGCGGCTGCGGGACGGTCGCCAGCAATAGCATCCTCAAGTTCGCCGACCGTTCTGACATGGCAAACGTCCGCATGTCCTCCCTCGGCCAGCAAGTCGCCTGCCCGGCGACCGGCGATGGCCACCAGACGCATGCCGAGGGGTGGGGTCAGCAACTGTCTCGCGATTCCGCGTCCGATATAGCCCGAGCCGATCATTCCGACGCGAATGGGGCGGCCTTCCGCTTCCCGTTTCTTCAGGGCCGTATCAACAAGGATCATGCGTCTTCTCCTTTCCCCTCGCGCGGAGGAAACGCGAAGTCCGGCCAGGACCGGTCCGTGTCGGAAATGGCCGTGACCTGCACGGGCCAGTCGATCGAAAAGGCCGGATCGTCGAAGCGAACGCCCACGGCGGACTCAGGGTGGTAGAACTCCGAAGTCTGATAGAAGATCTCCGTCTCGTCGGCCAGCGTCTGGTAGCCGTGCCCGAAGCCCTCAGGGATGTAGATCATGAGTCGATTCTCGACGCTCAGCTCGCACGCGTGCCATTCTCCGAACGTGGTGGAATCCGGGCGCAGGTCGATCATCACGTCGTAGACCGCCCCGCGGGTACAGCGCACCACCTTGGCTTCCGCGTGGGGAGCCTGCTGATAGTGGATGCCGCGAAGTGTCCCCGCGCGATCGCTGAATCCCACGTTGCATTGCACGATTTGCGTGTTCAGTCCTCGGGTGGAAAACTCGTCCCGGCACCACGAGCGGGCGAAGAATCCGCGATCGTCGGTCTTCGGTTCCATTTCGATCAGGAACGCTCCCCGCAGGGAGATTTCAGTGAACTTCATGGCTGGCAGACCCTTTCCGCCGGTTTGCCGGCAGGCTTCTGTCGGGCCAGCACGGCCTCGTACTGTTCAATCTGCCCGAAGCTCACCTCGCGCATCGGCCTCCGACCGGCATCGTAGTCCTGATACCACGCGACCGTCTGCCGCAAGGCCTCTGGCGTCGACCAGCCGGGACGCCAGCCGAGTTCCCACATGGCCTTGTCGATGGCCAGGCGGAGGATGCCTGCCTCGTGAACATGGTGGCCGGCACTCACGTCGCGCCAGTCTCCGCTTCCCCATTCGTTGATTGCGAGTTCGACGACTTCGCGGACGGGAATCTCGCTTCCCGGGGCAGGGCCGATGTTCCAACCCGAGGCGAGCTTGGGATCGTCCGATTCCAGCAAGGCGGCCGCCAGGGTCAGGTATCCGCTGAGGGCCTGGAGCACATGTTGCCAGGGCCGGAAGGCGCCCGGGGAGCGGATTTCCACCGTGCGGTTCTCGGCAAGGGCGCCGACCACGTCGACGAGCAGGGCGTGGGGCGTCCAGTCGCCGCCGCCGATGACGTTCCCCGCCCTTGCGCTGGCCAGTTTCACGCCATGCTCCGCCAAGCGATCCGGGGGGAAGAACGAATGCCGATAGGACCGGATCGCCAGTTCGGCCGCTCCCTTGCTGCCGCCGTAGGGATCCCGTTCGCCCATGGGATCGTCTTCCCGATATCCCCAGACCTGCTCGCGGTTTTCATAGCACTTGTCGCTTGTAACGGCAACGACGGCGCAGGGACGAGCCAGGCCGCGAACGGCCTCAAGCACGTTGACCGTGCCCATGACGTTCACGTCGAAGGTCTCACGCGGGTTCTCATAACTCGTGCGGACGACGGACTGGGCAGCCAGGTGCAGGACGAGCTCCGGATCGGCCTCTCGCATGGCCTCTGCCAGGCGTGCTGCATCGCGAATGTCCGCTACGAGGTGGTTTTCCAGGCATGCCTCAACATCCGCCGCGGAAAAGTGGTTCGGCTCCGTGGGGGGATCGAGGGCGTAGCCGGTTACCTTGGCGCCGAGCCGCTGGAGCCAAAGGCAGAGCCAAGAGCCCTTGAAGCCGGTGTGCCCGGTGACGAAAACGGATCGTCCCTGGAAGACTCCGCCGAAGGGGATCGTCATTGGTGTTTCCGAGTCTGAGTTCATCGTCGTTTCGTCATGGGTGTGTGCTGCGCGGCGCGGAGGTTTCCAGTATGGCCTTCCGCTTGCCAATCGCCCGCGTTTCGATCTCCCGGAGCCGCTCGCGGTTGTCTGCATCCATGCCGGTTCCGCCAAACATGCGTCGAAGCGCTTGCGTCCATTTGCCTAGTTGCAGGAGATACTGCGCCACGGCGCCGAGACAGCGTATGCGTTGGGTCAAGCCGATCGGATGGCGAAGGGCCGTGCGAACGAAATCGGCAACGAGGGTGATTCTCGGGAAGACGTATCGCCAGTTGCGACGCGGATCGCACCAGGCCTGCTGGGCGCGGAAGTCGGCCAGGGCGATGGAAGCGTTCGAATGAAAGCGGTATTGAAACAGGGGAAGGGGGATTTCGACGCCCCGCCCCAGAACGGCCATCTCGGCCATCACCACCTTTTCGCAACCGCGGTAGTGACGCCACAGGCCGGTTTGGCCCAGCACGCTCGCCCGCATCAGACCGTGGATGTCCATGCAGGCCGGCTGCCCGACAAGCACCTTGAGAAAACGCTGACGGGGCCTGGCGAAATCGGCGTTCAATGGCATTTCACCCTCCGAAGAAAGCGTTTCCAACGCGATCGGTTCCGCCGCTCCGCTGCTCGGGGCGGGCACGTCGTCGAGGGAGCCGCCATACCGATCGATCACCTCGATCCCCGTCATGCACCAGGCTACGGACGGATTCTGGTCCAGGATCCGGACGCACGTTTCGAGGAACTCGGGCAGGCACAGATCGTCGTGGGTACACCACTTGAAATACTCACCGCGGGAAAGGCGAAAGGCCTCGCCGAAGTTCCAGGCGGCGCCTCGATTCTCGGGATGGCGAACGTAGCGAATCCGCGGGTCGCGTTCGGCATAGTCTTCGCAGATCGCCTGGGTGCCGTCGGTCGAGGCGTTGTCGGAAATGACGAGTTCAAAGTCACTGAAGGTCTGGGCAAGCAGCGAGTCGAGCGTTTCCGTGAGGAACTCTTCGCCGTTGTAGACGGGAAGGCCAAGGCCAACTTTGGGATCGGATCGCGTCATGGCGTCCCCTCCTTGGAAAGTCGTTCGGACAGGCGTTGCGAACGCGTGAAGGTCTTTCTTGCCAGGGCCGTCGCAAGCCTCGCCGCAAAGATCGAGTTGGTCACGAGGTAACGTCGCCACAGACGTCGTGGCTCTCGCAAAAGCCGGTAAGCCCATTCGAGGCCGGCACGTTGCATCCAGGGCGGCGCCATTTTCAAAGTGCCCGCGTGGAAATCGAAGGCGGCTCCCACGCAGACCTGAACGGCGGCGACTCGGCCGCGGTGCGCGTGGGCAAACAGGTCTTGCTTGGGGGCTCCCAGGCCGACGAAGACAATCGCGGCCCCGCTCTTGTTGATCCGCTCCACCACGGCAAGATCTTCCTCCTCGGTGAGAGGGCGGAAAGGCGGCGATTCGCCACCCGCGATCTTCAGGTCCGGATAGCGTTCGGCCAACTCTGCTTGGAGTGCCGCAAGAACGGGTTTCGTACTGCCATACAGGTAGATGGACACGCCCTGGGACTCGGCCTGGCGGCAGAGCCGCAGCATCAACTCCGGTCCGTAAACGCGTTCTTGTAAACCGGTCCTGTAGAGCCAGTTCAAGGCCCAGCGGACGGGTTGCCCGTCGGGGGCAACCATCTCGAAACGGTTGACGGCGTCGCGGAGGCCCCCGTCCCGGCTGGCGGTCACGAGGGCATGGACAGCGTGGAGCGACACCACGGCCTGTTCACGCTGCTTCGCAGCTCGCATCACCGTTTCCACCGCCTCTTCGTAGGTCGTGGCGCTGATCGAGACGCCGAGAACCTCGTGCTTGGGCGGCCAGGATGTTGTTTCGGGTGTTTCCATGAAGACCGCAAGTCCTATTGTGCCGTCGCCGGTGCTATTTCGCCCGGCACGAACCGGTATCCGGTGGCTCGCCCATAGATGCCGCACAGCATCCCGTAGTTGGCTTCCGCCGTGTATCGTTGCTCGAATTCCGCACGAGCAGCCGTTCGCATGGCGGCAAGACGTTCCGAATCCGCAAGCAAAGCGAGGACACTGTCCGCCAACGCGTCTGCGTTGCCGGGGGCAAATGTCGTGCCCGTACGGCCTTCGTCGACCAGTTCGGCCATCGCTCCCAACCGCGAAACGGCCGCGGGGGTGCCGACGGCGAAGGCCTCCATTACCGTTCGCCCAAAGGTCTCGTAACACACCGAAGGCATGACGAGGCAGGCCGCGTCCGCCAGGATCCGGCAGACCTTCGCGAGCGGTTGCTGACCGATCCATTCGATGCGTGGATCGGTCCCGGCGGCGGCCTGAACGTCCTCCGCCAGGGGGCCGTCGCCGACAATCCGCAAGGGAGGCAGGTTGGTTTGCGCTGCCCACGCAGCCAGCAACGTGGAGACGCCCTTTTCTGGTGAAAGTCGGCCCACGAAGGCTGCGTGGCCGCCACGACCCGTTCCCATGTCGGGCATGTCGAACAGGAAGTTCGGTTTGACGTCGATCCGGTCGCCGGGCAGTCCGCCTTCGATCAGCTTGTTCCGTGCGAAGTCGCTGAGCGTGTAGAACCGCGTTACCAGACGCCGCGTCATTCCGGAAAGGCGTTGCCAGGCCACGAGGGCCGACACGGCGACGCTTGCCATGCGGTTGTCGCGGTAGCACTTGTGGAGAACGGCCGGCCACGGAATGCGACGGTGCAGGCAGTCTTCGCAAACGCGATCGTCGCGCAGGAACTGGGCCTTGGGGCACAGGAGCCGGTAGTTGTGAACGGCCTGTACGACCGGGACCCCTTCGGCACGCGCCGCGTAGTAGGCCGCGGGCGAGATCAGCGGAAAGGTGTTCGTGCAGTGAACGACGTCGGGGCGGTGCCGTGCAAGCAGTACACGGAGCTCCCGATAGGTCCGCGAAGACCAGAGAGTCTGCCGGGCTGCCTGGAGAGAGCCCATGGAGGCGATGTCGTCGTTGTGGCGCGTGTAGCGTAGAACCTCGTGCCCGTGGGATTCGAGCAATGCGGCTTCGTCCTCGAAGCACTGGTCTTCACCGCCGCGGAGTTGATAGTAGTTGTGGCAAAGGAGGATCTTCATACAGCCCTCCGTGCCGCGAGATCGGGGCGGGTCACGCGTTCGTGGTTGACGACCATGAATGTCGCGGCGGCGGCGTTGCCGGCCACGGCGCCGCAGGCGGCGCCAACCAGGCCCCACCACGTAATCAGCAGCAGCCCCACGGCACAACAGACACTCACCCCGAGCAGGCCCGCGGCGAAGGCGAGATCGGATCGCTCCGTCGCGAGCAGGGCGGGATTGGTTCCCAGGCTGACGGCGTTGAGCACGGCGCCGAAGGCGAGAATGGCCACGACATGGCCGAACACCGCAAACTCTTGACCGTAGAGCAAGGCGAGGATGTTTCCACCGAAGAAGAGAAGAGCAATGGCCAGGGTGGCGGTCATGCCGACCAACAGGAGCAGGGCCTTTCTGGAAACGCAGCGCACGCCCGGATATCCTTCGGCGGCAAAGGCGTGGGCCGCTTCGGGGACGAGCACATTGCCCAGGCCCAGCAGGATCGGGTTGGCAAGGCAGACGATCGAGACGCACGCCGCGTAGTTTCCCGCGGCGGAAAGCCCGAGAAACAGGGCGAGAAGCCACCCCATGGCGTAGGCGCCAACCACGGCCATGAGTTGCGAGGCGAGCATCCAGCGTCCAAAACGCCAGTTCTGCCGAAAGTCTGCGGAGAACTGGCCCCACGTGAAAGTGAAGTTGCGGCGACTGCGGAAGAGCCACACGGCGCCGGGCAGCGAGCAGGCCACACCATTGACCGCAAAGATGCTGAACGCGGATAGCTTGGCCGTGGTGACCAGCAGAAACAGGCCGGTCAGGTGAAGTGAGGCCGTGGCGGCATCGACGAGGAAGGCCGTCCGCACGTCCAGTTGGGCCAGCGCGTAGCGCCGTCCGAATTGTTGCAGAAGAACCAGGGGCACGACCCCCGTTAACAAAGCGATGGTCGGCGGCAATGAGCCGCCCCACCCACCCCAGTGACAGGCAACGGCGGCGCCGGCCAGGGCGAGGATGGCGAGCAGTCCCAGGAGCACGGCCTGGGCCAGAACGCTCCCGCTATACGCCGACTTGCGCGGGCCTTCCTGGCGGCTTCCATAGACGACGAAGGGGCCCATGGCAAAAGCGTCCTGGGCGTTGACGGAAGCCAGCAGGAGGGAGAAGGCGAGTGTGTAGGTTCCCAATTCGTCGGCGCCGCAAACGCGTCCGACCGCTACCGTCGTGAGAAACCGCGTGCCGCTCACCACGGCCTGATCGATCAATCCCAGATACTTCGTGCTGGCCGCTGCCTTCCACGTCGTCGACGCGTTGAAGCAATCCGCGCAGGCCTGATTCGGCTCGACGGGAATGGCGACAGGTTCGACGTGGGAGGTCGGTACGGACATCAACGGGTTGGGGCTTCGGATGGTTCGGGATCGTGACGTGCCCAGGAGAGCCCCAGCACGTAGAGCAAATAGGGAACGAAGATGGCTTGGGGGAACTCGAGGTAGTTCTCCACGCAGCAGCACAGAAGAAGGAAGGAAAGACCCGCACATCCCAGCATGCCGGCCTGAGCTTCCCGCGAGCGGCTGGAATACATCATCCGGAAACAGCGGACGAAGCTCGCGAGCGTCATGGCCGCAAGGACAAGGATGATCGGCAGACCGAGTTCCACCGGGAGTGTCAATGCGGAGAAATAGGGCTTTGCGATCGCGCTGCCCTCGCCCACCTTGTCGAACGTGTCCAGGCCGGGAAGCAGCCCGTAGCGGTAATAGTCGGACTGGGCGACGAGTGCGCCCGGGAGGTCGACACGGAGAAACTCGCCCGATGTGATCAGGGCAGCCCGGCTGGAGAACTGGCCGAGACCCGTTCCGAGAATCAGGTTCTTCGGATCGGAGAGGATGGTTGCCGCGCCGTGCAGGGCCAGGCGTTTCGGAGAATCGGGATTGCTGACCGTGTGGTCGTACCACCGCCCGGCTCGCTCGACGGTGCCGGGATCGAAAAGCAACACCACGACGACCAGTACGGCCACCGCAGCTCCTGCCGCCAGGACGGCCGCGACCCGGCGCGACTGAAGGACGGCAAAAGTGGCCAGGGCGGCCAGAAAGAAGGCGCACTGGTGTCCCGACTGGCTGACGGCGCTGATGATCAGTCCGGCCCCAATCGCCGCGCGCGACAGCCACGTGCTCGGGTCGAGCATGAGGAACAACACCATTCCGAGCATGAGGAAGCCGAAGTAGAGCTGCGTGATCGTGATCGCCCCGGAGCGGAAATCGAGCAGACCGAGCGTCCCTGTCACGGCATCCGGATTACGGCTGGCCACAAGTTGAACCACGCCGATGGCCGACTGGACGAGGACGTACCAGGCCACAAGGTTCCGAATTCGGGTGAAGGTCGCGTCGTCGATCGGTTCGCGGAGTCTCTGTCCCGCCATGAGGAAGAGCGGAGTGAAGGTCAAGATCGCCACGAACACGCCCGGCAGATTCGTGTCCTGACCACGGAGCGTATCCACGAAGAGGGAGAGGCACGAAACGGCGGTCACCAGCGCCGCCACAAGCAGGGTCCGGGCACCCGAAACGGTATCGAAGCCGATCAGCATCGCCACAACGTACAGCGGGGGCAGCACGTAGGCGAAGTTCTTGACCGGGATCGAGATCAGGACGAGACTGAACAGAAACAAGCCGAAGAAGGTGTGGCCGACCCGTTCGGACGTCTCGGTGCGAGTTGGATCTTGGACGATCGCGAGGGACATCTTGGCTTCCGCCGAGAAAGGTCTTTGGTGCAATGGCGGTCCATCGGACCGCGGGTCAGGTCTTGCGGACGGCCGTGAATGACCCGGGCGACAGTCGCGAGACCGTGGCGAGTTTCGGTCGGGGCGCGTGGTCCTCCTTTTCCTTGTCCCGCGGTTCCGGTGGGCGGGTGAACTCCGCAAGCAGGGCCACGCCGAACGCGGCGCAGGCGGCCACCAGGAATCCCAAGGCGAGATTCATCGCCTTGCGAGGACGGACCGCCCGGGGCTGGAGACTTGCCGGCTGAACGACGCTGATGTTCGACATCCGCTGCGTTTCCATGGCCTGGTCGATGCGGGCTTCCTCCAGGTTCGTGGCATATTTGCGATACTCGGCTTCACGCAACTCGGTCTCGCGTTGCAGTTGGGCGATACGAGTTTCGTTGGCATTCAATGTCGCGAGCGAAGCCCGCTCGGTTGTCAACTGGGACTGCAGGGTCGCGCATTTTGCCACCAGGGACTCCAACGCGGGTTCCTCGGCGACCAGGGCCAGGCGTGTCTGTTCATAGGTCGTGTCCGGCGAGGTGGTCACCTCGGTCCGGGTCGGTTCCTGCTGGGTGAGGATCCGCTCGGCCTCGGCCAACTGTTCGCGAATCGCTTTCAGTTTCGGGTGCTCCTCCGTGTAGATCGTGGCTGCCTCCTTCTCCTGAACTTGAAGGGCGAAGAAACGCTCGCGGATCAGGTCGGTCCCGGTATTGCCGATTCCCGTGTTGGTCTCCACGATCTGCTCCTTGGGAAGCGCCGCCAGTTTGGCTCGCAACGCATCGACCTTCGCCTGGGTTTCCGACCTGGCGGCTTCGACGCCGAGCAGGTCGTCTTCGAGTCGCCCGATCCTCGTGACGATCTGCTCGCGCCGTTGGCCTACGGAGGCCAGCCCGGTCGAGGTTTTGAGATCGCGCAACTGCTCTTCGAGGCGTTCCAGTTCGTCCCGAAGTCTCTTGGTATGCTCCGAGAAGAACTCGTAGGCCCCGCTCGTTCGGTTCAGGCGAACGTGTTGGTCGAGGTACGTGTCGACAACCGAGGCGACGACCTTTTGAGCCAGTTCGGGCTGGGACGCTTCATAGGACACGAGGACGACGTTCGTGTTGCGGACAGGTTCGATACCGAGGTCTTTGGTGAGTTGTTCGACGGCTCTTTCCCGCGGGGGCAGTTCCGACGACGACACGAGCCCTTTCAGGGACTCCAGGGCCTTGGCGAGCCCTTCGCGAAGGCGGGAGCCGGTCTCCGTGGAGGGGGCGGACGGTGGGCCTTCCAGGATCAACTCGGGTCCGATCTTGTCGACGGCCTGTTCGACGACGGCCCGACTGGCGAGCATGGTGGCCACCGAGTTGATCTCGGCCTCCCGTGAGAGGGGCACGGCGACGACGGACTTTTCGCCGAGGGTGGCGGCCGGATCCAGCATGGCGTTTTCGCGGCCCAGACGTACGAACAGCTTGGATTCCGACAGATAGGCCTTGGGCATCATGAGCGTGATGAGAACCGTGGCGGTCATCACGAGCAGGAAGGCCGCGGCGGCCTTCTTGCGGTGGCGAAACACCGCGAGACAAACATCCCGAAACGTCATTTCGGGCCGACCCTGTCGATCGCGATTCATAGCGGTTCCACCTGTGTATCAGGCCAAGTGATTTTGTTGTCCACCGTCCCCGTTTTCCGCGGGGCACCACACGCAACTTACCCCGACGCCTTGAAACGCACGACCATCCAGGCCGTCCTGGCAACAAGCACGATATCGAGCCAAGGATGCTGGCGTTTCACGTAGCGCATGTCCATTCGCATCCAGTCTGCAAACGACACTTCCTTGTGCCCTCGGGACTGCCAGATGCAGGTCAGCCCGGGCTTCACATCGAGACGCCGCTGCTGCCATGTTTCCGAGGCGTCCGATTCGTGACACGGGAGCGGGCGGGGCCCAACCAGTGTCATGTCGCCTTTGAGAACGTTCCACAACTGGGGAAACTCGTCGAGCCCCGTGCGACGCAAGAACCTTCCGACTCGCGTGACGCGGGGATCGGCTTTCATCTTGAAAGCCGGGCCATCCTGCTCGTTCCGGTGCCGCAGGGCTTCCTGCATCTCCTCCGCACCGTCGACCATCGATCGGAATTTGTAGAGGAGGAACGCCCGGCCTCCCTGGCCGCGGCGAAATTGCCTGAAGAACAAGGGACCAGGCGAAGTCGCCTTGACGGCAACCGCGATCAGCGCCAGCACCGGCGACAGCACAGCCAGTCCGATCGCCGAGCCCAGGATGTCGAGACTCCGCTTCCACAACGGCAGCGGAATCGAAAACAAGGCCTCCATGCGATGCACCTTGTCGGAAGCCGCCGTGGCCCCTTCCCGAACGTGTTCGCGATGAACGGGCGAGAGGCCCTCGCTGCGGTCGAGTCTTCGCTCCTCCGGCTCGTTCGTCAGGTCGTGGAAGGAAGGATAGGTAAAAACTTCGCAGGCGGGAGTCTGCATCCCTTTCGGAAGGAGCCTCGCGACGTGTTCGACGACCGTCCGTGCGCCGGCCGCCGGGGTGTCGGGCAGAAGGACCCCTAGACGGTCCCTCGCGACTCGCCCCACATCATCCGTCGCTCGAAGACGGGCGTGCAGCACCTTGGTCAACTTCGCCAGGTAGGGTGCGCCCTTCTCCGTGGCCGGGACGGCCATAAGGACCAGAGAAAAGGTCTCTCCGTTTCGATCCGCACGCATCCGTTCACGGTGGACCAAACGGCGAAACTCGCCTGGCTCCCAAACGGCACGAGGACGACTCTCAGGAGACCATTGAAAGAAGTGAGACCAGCTCGACTTGGGCTTGAGCGCGATCATGAGGATGCAGAATCAACAAATGCAGGAAGACCGACTGACTCGCACGGCCGTCGCTTCGAGATCTCTCCACGGAGAGCAGTGCAAGCAAAAGGTGGGGGCGAGCCAGTCTTGGCCGTAATGGCCGGGCTCCCAGGGAGTGTGAACCCCCGCCATTCAGCTCGGCAGGGATTGCAGCGGGCGGCGGCGACGATGTACTCTTCTATCACTCCCTGGATGTTATTGTAGGGAAAATAGGCAGTTTTCGCAACCTGCTGGGACTGGTTGGGGTTTGCCTCACGAAGCCGGCTTGCAGGCTCCAGGAGGGGAGCCCGCATGCCCTATGCTGGGCATGGCACAATTGACACGATGGTTTGAGATGGCGATTGACGACCAGCGAGACATGGTTAGTGGTTGGGAGGTTGGACGCGTCTATTCCAAAAACGGGCGGCCTTCCGTCGGCAAGTTGTGTAAACTGACGGTGGCCCGGTTGCCTGGCAATTCTTGCCGCCCACGCGAGAAGGGCAAACGGATATACTCCGTTAGGCCGGTTCTTCCGGGTCTCGCGATCTTCCCGGCACTTTGGATGGCTCCAAGACATTTAAGTGGGAAGGCAAAGTTCCCGGCGAATAACAGACGAGCCGAGTTATGGACCCAGCCCATCAATTTCGAGACGAAGCAGCCGCCTCGCCCCCCATTGCAAGGAGGGCGTCTGCCTCTCAACCGCCTTCAGATTCAAGCCGTTTTCCCTCGCCCAAGGTGATGTACGAGATTCTCGAGGCCTCCCGGGACGCCCTGTGCTTCGTGGATTGTCGGGAAGGTCGAATCGTTCGGGCCAACCGTTCTGCCGAGCGACTCTTCGGGTATCAGGGGGAAGAGTGGGCAGCGCTCGTTCTGGCCGATCTTCTCGAAGATGGTGACATTCCGAGGCCCCAGCCGGAAGTGGATTTCCGCAGTGATCGGGCTTGCCATCGGGACGGGCGGACAACTCCGGTCCGATGGAGCCTCGTTGGGACCGCCTTCGACTGGATTGCGATTGCTCTGTTCCGTTCCGTTTCGGTTCCCGAAGAGACGCCACCAAGCGGGCGAGATCCCTTGACGGGCCTGCCGAATCGGGACGTCTTCGAGCGACGGTTTGCCGAGTTCTTGACGGCAGGACGAAACGACTTCGCCGTCCTGTTTCTGGACCTGGACGATTTCAAGCGGGTGAACGACACCTTCGGCCACGCCGTGGGAGACCGAGTCCTTCACGCAATCGCCCAGCGACTTCTCCATGGAGTGCGGCCCGTCGATGCGGTGGCTCGGTATGGAGGCGACGAATTTGTCGTGCTACTGGAAGGGATCGACTGCCGGGACTCAGCGGCGAAGGCGACCGAGCGATTGCTCGGTTCGATTTGTGCCCCCGTGGAAGTGGAAGCTCACCGCATCCAGGTGAGCGCAAGCGCAGGGATTGTTCTTGGGGGAGGGGAATTGGCAACCTTGGAGCAGGTTATCCATGGGGCCGACCGCGCCATGTATCAGGCCAAGGTTGCAGGACGAGGGCGATTTGTCCTGTTCGATGAAGAGGATTGCCCGCCTTTTCCCGCGGACCGGCAGTAGCAAGCTTCTCCGATTCAAGTTGAGGCGGGAAACGAGCCCAGAACTTCCAGGCGGAGCGTCCTGGATTGGAGCGCCTTCAGGCATCGGCAGACTGGGTCCTCGGTCTGGTGTCCTTCCACTTCGATGAAGAAGAGATAGGCGCGAGGCGAATTCGGCACGGGGAACGACTCGATCCAGGTGAGGTTGAGTTGATTTCGCTTGAAGATCCCCAGCACGTCGGCCAGGGCGCCAAACCGATGCTCCGTTTGCAGGAGGAGGGCCGTTCGATCGTTTCCGGTCGGCTCCGCAATGTGGTCGCCGATCACGGCGAACCGGGTCGCATTGTCCGGATTGTCCTCGATCCTTTCGGCAATCACGTTCAAGCCGTAGTGCATGCCCGCCTGGAGGCTTGCGATGGCAGCGGCTCCGGGTTTTTCCAAGGCCAGCTGCGCGGCCGTGGCCGTGCTGGTCACCTCGATGGAACGAGCGGACGCCAGGTGGCGGGAGATCCAGTTTCGGCATTGGCTCAAGGGCTGCTGCTTGCTGTAGACCTCCCGGATCTCGCTGCGCGAACACTTGCCCAGAAGAAAGTGTTGGATGGGCAATTCCACCTCCCCGCAGATTCGAACGGGCAGGCGGGTGAACATTTCCAGGGTGTCGGTAATTCGTCCATCCGTTGAATTCTCAATCGGCACCAGGCCGAAATCGGCCTGCCCCCGGTTCACCTCTTCGAAAACGGCCGCAATGTTCCCAACGGGCGCCAGTTCGACCGACTGTCCGAAGTGGGAAATCGCCGCCAGGTGGCTGTAGGTGTAGAGAGGCCCGAGGAAGGCGACTCGCAGGTCTCGGACCAAGGACCGGCAGCCGCTGACCACCTCGCGCAAGGCCGCCTGGACCGCCTCGTGAGGAAGGGGACCGCGCCCCGTGGATGCGGCCTTGTTGATGCGTTCCGCCTCTTCGGCAAAAACGAGCGTCGCTTGCCCGGCTCGTTTCCGGCATTTTCCGATTTTGACCAGCGTTTTTGCGCGTTGGTTCAGAAGACGGACCAGTTCGCCGTCCTGCTCGTCCAGTTTGTGCAACAGGTCTTCGCAGCTGACGCTCGGTCGGGCTGCCTTCTTGGAACGTTTCTTCGCGGCTTTTGATTCATTTGGCCGACCAGCCCGTTTTTTCGCCTTGGCCATTCCGGGTTTCCAGCAGGGAGGAGAGGGATTGCTATGCGCTCGTGACGATGAAGCCCCCCTTGTACCGTCGATTCAGAGAACCTGTCAACGGCGTGCCTCCGAGAATCCCCGAGGAGCAGGAGTGGCTGCCAATCTGGCAGATCCCCATTATATGGGGGGAGTCCTGTGTCAAAATGGCAGCCCGGCACGATCTGCTGTGAACAGACGTTTAATACGCCGCGTGATCTGTCGACGCAAACATCTTCTGCGACTAGACTTACAAAAACACGCCGTGTCTGGTCCCGGTGTCGGCACGCCCTTTGCTTTGATTGGGGTCTCATGGCTCGTGCTTCTGCGGATGCTGCAGAGCGTGAGCCACGAAATTCAACATTCAAGAGACGCCGGCCTGTTCCGGATTCCGTCTCCTGCGAGTGAGCAACTCATATACGCCGAAAGGAGCAGACCATGGCTGAAGGCGAAAAGATTATCGGAATCGATCTGGGAACAACGAATTCCGTCGTGGCCGTGATGGAAGGCAAAGAAGCCAAGGTGATCCCCAATCCCGAAGGGAACCGGACAACGCCCAGCGTCGTCGCGTTCACCGACAAGGGTGACACCCTGGTGGGAGAGCCCGCGCGACGCCAAGCCGTCACCAACCCCCATCGGACGATCTACTCGGTCAAACGATTCATGGGGCGGCGCCACAACGAGGTGGCCTCCGAAGAGAAGATGGTCCCCTACGGAGTCGTGGGCGGATCCGAGGATTACGTCAAGGTCAAGGTGGACGACAAGGATTACACCCCGCCGGAGATCTCGGCCAAGACGCTTCGCAAGCTCAAAGAGTCGGCCGAAGCCTACCTGGGCCACAAGGTCAACAAGGCCGTGATCACCGTGCCGGCCTACTTCAACGATGCCCAACGGCAGGCCACCAAGGACGCCGGACAGATTGCCGGCCTGGAAGTGGCACGCATCATCAATGAGCCGACCGCCGCGTCGCTGGCCTACGGTCTCGACAAGAAGGCGGCCGAAAAGATCGCCGTCTTCGACTTTGGCGGCGGTACCTTCGACATTTCGATCCTCGAAGTGGCGGACGGCGTCTTCCGGGTCATCAGTACCAACGGCGATACCCACCTTGGTGGCGACGACATCGACCAGGCGTTGATCAACCACGTCGCCGACGAGTTCAAGAAGGAGCAGGGAATCGATCTTCGCCAGGACACGATGGCCTTGCAGCGTCTCCAGGAGGCCTGCGAGAAGGCGAAGAAGGAACTGAGTTCGGCCCAGTCGACCGACATCAACCTGCCGTTTATTACGGTCGACACAACCGGCCCCAAGCACCTCCAGATGAACATCTCCCGCTCGAAATTCGAGCAACTGATCGATCCTCTGGTTGAACGCTGCCGCCAGCCGGTTCAGAAGGCCCTGGCCGACGCCAAGATGCCGCCGAGCGAGATCGACGAAGTGGTTCTCGTGGGCGGGTCGACCCGAATTCCGAAAGTTCAGGAGATGGTCAAGACCCTCTTCGGCAAGGAGCCCCACAAGGGCGTCAATCCGGACGAGGTCGTCGCGGTCGGCGCCGCCATTCAGGGCGGTGTGCTCGCGGGCGAGGTCCAGGACATCCTCCTGCTGGACGTCACCCCTCTGTCCCTGGGAATCGAGACCCTGGGCGGCGTGATGACGAAACTCGTGGAACGTAATACGACGATTCCGACCGAGAAGAAGCAGATTTTCAGTACGGCTGACGACAGCCAGACCGCGGTGACGGTCCGGGTCTTCCAAGGTGAACGGGAAATGGCGGCCGACAACCGCTTGCTTGCCCAGTTCAATCTGGAAGGCATCCCGCCCGCACCTCGCGGCGTTCCGCAGATCGAAGTCAGCTTCGACCTGGATGCCAACGGGATCCTGAACGTATCGGCCAAGGACCTGGGCACGCAGAAGGAGCAGAAGGTCCGGATCGAGCAGTCTTCAGGCCTTTCCGATACCGACATCGAGACGATGCAGAAGGACGCGGAGGCCCATGCCGCCGAGGACAAGAAAAAGCGTGAATTGGCGGAGCTGCGCAACCGAGCCGATTCGATGTGCTTCGAGTTGGAAAAACTCATGAAGGAGCACGAGGACAAGATTAGCGATGCCGATAAGACGGCCATGACCCAGGCCGTCGAGAAGACCCGCGAGGCCGTGAAGTCTGACGATGCCGACAAGATCAAGTCTTCGCTGGAGGAGTTGGAGCAGGCCTCGCATGCGTTCAGCAAGGTGCTTTACGAACAGGCCGGTGCCCAGGGGGCGGCCGGCCCGGCTCCTGGAGCAGAGCCCGAAGCGGCAGCCGGCGATTCGTCGGGCGGCGATGACGACGCGATCGACGCCGAGTTCGAGGTCAAAGACAACTGACCTGTCGTGAATCGTCTGCCCCGGTCGTGCCGTCCTCCCCATCCACGGCACGACCGGACGCGAGCGATTCCCCGCAAGGGGGCAGGACTCTCTTCGCCGCATCCGGCGCGAACGAGTCCTGGCCCCTTTTGCAAGCGCACAGGCCAGGAGATGAAATACTCAACGTGAAAACAAATGACGGCGGAGACAAGACTGAAGGAAGCCAGAACAGAGACGTTCGGTGCATCGAGATCGGCTTTCCATACCAATCGATCTCGCATCAGAAACCTCCAGCCTACAGTCTGCAGTCTCCAGCCCTAACCCAACATCTCAGGGAGTTCGCAGCTCTCGAAAGTCCGTTCTTCTGAATAGACGCGTACAACCGAACAAGGGAAGGAGGCGGCTACCATGACTTTTCGATTCGACAAACTCACCATCAAGGCGCAGGAAGCGGTGGCCGCGGCCCAATCGCTTGCCGGCGACCAGGGCAGCCCGGAAATCGACCCCCTTCACCTGCTTGCGGCATTGCTGCAGGAGGGCGACGGAGTCGTCGGGCCGATTCTCGAGCAGATCGGTGCGAACACGACGCAGCTTCAAGGCATCGTCGACACCGAGTTGGACCGGTTCCCCAAGGTTTCCGGGCCCTCGGCTCCCCAGGCGGGCGCCACACTCGGCAAGGTCCTCGAAGGCGCTCAGGCCGAAGCGGACCAGATGAAAGACGAATACGTCTCCACAGAACACCTTTTCCTCGCCCTGGCGAAGGTCGAGTCCAAGGCGAAACGAGTGCTCGACCTCAACGCCATTGAAGAGGCCGACATTCTCAAGGCCTTGAAGAGGATCCGCGGCAGCGCCCGCGTGACGGACCAGAATCCCGAGGCCAAGTTCCAGGCTCTCGAAAAATATGGCATCGACCTGGTCGAACAGGCCCGGCGGGGCAAGCTCGATCCGGTGATCGGCCGGGACCAGGAGATCCGCCGAGTGATCCAGGTCCTGTCTCGACGAACCAAGAACAACCCGGTGCTCATCGGCGAACCGGGGGTCGGCAAGACGGCGATCGCCGAGGGACTGGCCCTGCGGATCGTGGAAGGCGATGTGCCCCAGAGCCTGAAAAACAAGCGCGTTGTGGCCCTGGATCTTGGGGCCCTGATCGCCGGAACCAAGTACCGCGGCGAATTCGAAGAACGTCTCAAGGCCGTTCTTCGCGAGGTCCAGGACGCCGAGGGCAACGTGATCATGTTCATCGACGAGTTGCACACCGTGGTCGGCGCCGGCAGCGCCGAGGGCGGAAGCGATGCTTCCAACCTGCTCAAGCCGGCCCTGGCACGCGGAATGCTCCGCTGCGTGGGCGCCACGACCCTCGACGAGTATCGTAAGTACATCGAGAAGGACGCGGCCCTGGAGCGGCGTTTCCAGCCCGTCATGGTGAGCGAACCGACCGTCGAGGACACCATCGCGATCCTCCGAGGCCTCAAGCCCCGGTATGAGGCCCATCACAAGGGCGTCAAGATCAAGGATTCGGCCCTCGTGGCGGCGGCCCAACTCTCGGAACGCTATATCACGGATCGATTCCTGCCCGACAAGGCGATCGACCTGATGGACGAGGCCACGAGCCGCCTGGCGATGGAACTCGAAAGCGTGCCCACCGAGATCGACGAGGTCCAGCGACGCCTTGTGCATCTCGAACTCGCCCAGCGCCAACTGGCGGAGGAAACCGAACCGCACGCCGTGGAACGGTTAGCCGAAGTCGAGAAGGAAATGCAGGACCTGCGCAACAAGCTCGACGGGCTGCGAGCCGAATGGGAAAAGGAGAAGAGCGGCTTGGGCGACGTTCACCAGGTCCGAAAGAGATTGGCCGACGTCGAGCCCGAGTATCGGCTTCTCGAAGCGGGAATCATGGAGAAGACTTCGCGAGGCGAACGTCCTCCCGAAGAAGACTACCAGCGTCTGGGGGAACTGGCCAAAGAACGCGACGCCCTGGCAAAACAACTCGATCAGATGGAATCGGGTCAGCAGGCCAACGGTACGCGCCGATTGCTGCGTCAGGAAGTGGGCCCCGAGGAAATTGCCGAGGTCGTCAGCGCCTGGACGCGGATCCCCGTAAGCCGCATGATGGAAACCGAACGTGCCAAACTGCTCGTGATGGAGGAACGCCTGCATCAGCGCCTGGTCGGACAGGATGAAGCGGTCACGGCCGTGGCCAACGCGGTCCGGCGAAGTCGCGCGGGGTTGCAGGATCCCAAGCGACCGATCGGTTCTTTCCTCTTCCTCGGCCCCACGGGCGTGGGCAAAACCGAACTGTGCAAGGCCCTGGCCGAGATCATGTTCGACAACGAGGACGCCATGGTCCGCCTCGATATGAGCGAGTTCATGGAGCGTCACACGGTGAGCCGCCTGATCGGGGCGCCTCCGGGCTACGTGGGCTACGAAGAAGGCGGGCGACTGACCGAGGCCGTCCGCCGCCGCCCCTATTCGGTCATCCTGCTGGACGAGATCGAGAAGGCCCACCGCGACGTGTTCAATATCCTCTTGCAGGTATTGGATGACGGGCGGCTCACGGACAACCAGGGTCATACCGTCGATTTCACGAACACGATCCTGGTCATGACTTCCAATATCGGTAGCCAATTGATCCAGGAGATCACGCGTGAGGGCGGCTCCCAGGAGCAGATGCGCGAGGCCGTCGACGAGATCCTCGGAACCCGGTTCCTCCCGGAATTCCTCAATCGGATCGACGAGACGATCCTCTTCCATCCCCTCGGGAAGGAAGAGATTCGCAAGATCGTGACCTTGCAGGTGAAGCACCTGGAATCGCAACTCGAGGAGCACGCGGTTCGGCTGGAGATCACGGAGGCCGCGCTCGACGCAATTGCGGAGAAGGGCTACGACCCCACCTTTGGCGCAAGGCCCCTGAAGCGAGTCATCCAACAGTCCGTGCAGAACCCGCTGGCCGTGGAACTGCTCAAGCAGGAGTTGCCCGAAGGATGCGTGGTCCGAGTGGACCACGACGGCGCCGAATTCGAGTTCACATGCCGAAATCCGGCGGCATGAGCAGCAGAGACGCCCTCCGGTAGCGGAACAGACACCGCTACCGGAACCTCGCGAGAATCCCGGACTCGGGCGGCGTTTGCGCCGCGTCCGGGAGTCAGCGCTACTGGGCTTCTTCGAGTCCGAGGCTGGCGATGAGGACGTCGGCTCCCGGCGTCAGGCCGCGGATCTTGTCGGCGATCGCGGCCCGTTCCGACGTATTGGCCGACTTCAACTGGCGATTGAATTGGGCCATCTTCTTCCGTCGATGGCGGCGACGCTTCAGTTCTCTCCGTCGTTCGCTACTGGGCACGTAAATCTCCTTCCGTATCGGAATCTTGTGGCATTTTCAGCAAACCCGTATTTGTAGCACACGGAGAGGAAACGGTCAATTCGGGGTATGTCGCTGTCAGGAGCCCCCAGGTCCCCGAGACCAATTCAGCTTTTGTGTCCGATCTTGACTGCTAGGAATGGTAATAGGCGCTTTTCGGGAAGAACTGCTCCCGTCAGGCACGAACAAACGACTTGGAAACAAGGATAGGGCACCGCGGAGGGCACAGAGGACACGGAGAAAAATGGAGGGAAATGGTCTAGCAGGCCGGGTAATCGGGGCTTGCGGTGCAGTCCAGCACGCTCTGGCCCGAAGCTGCTTGAGTCCACGCTTTGGCTGGTACTCAAGATGTTTCTCGGTGTCCTCCGTGCTCTCTGTGGTTGCTGCCTTCTCTTCTTAACTTTTGTCTGGGTAACGAGTTCCGCTCATGAGGCGGGGATTTCAACAACCCTTCTTCCGTTTCCCGTAGGCTCGGCGGATGAACGGGTCGAAGAGGTGGCTACGCATGACCCACGCAAGGATTCGATTGACCACGCCGGGAATACAGAGGACCTTGCCGCGTTTCAGGCTCCGCAGGGAGATTTCTGCGACCCGGTCTGCCTGCATCCACATGAATCGGGGGATCGTGCTGCGATCCATCTCGGCATCGGGAACGTCGTGGAATTCCGTGTAGGTGAAGCCTGGGCAGAGAGCCTGGATCCGCACGTCCGTTCCATGCAATTCGGCCTGGACCGACTTGGAGAAGGAATTGAGATAGGCCTTCGTGGCGCAGTAGGAAACGGCCCCCGGTGCGGTCAGGAAACTGGCCAGAGACGAGACATTGATCACCCCACCGCGGTTCCTCGCCACCATCTGGGGCAGGACCGCATGAGTTAGGCTCACGGTGGCGAAGACATGAACGCGGATCATCGCCAGGTTCTTGTCGAGATCGGCCTGGTGAAAGGTTCCCTGAACCCCGAAACCCGCATTGTTGACCAGAAGTTCGATGTTGTTGCGGGCTCGAAGACCCGTCGCGACCTTGGCCACCGCCTCTTCGTTGGCAAGATCGGCGACAACCGGTTCGACGGTAATGCCAAACCGGCCTTCCAACTCCTCTTTCAACGCGTTGAGACGATCTTCCCGTCGCGCTACCACGATCAGGTCAAAACCTCGCTCCGCGAGTTTTCGGGCATAGACATCTCCGAGGCCGGCTGAGGCCCCCGTGACGATGGCGACGGGACAAGCCTGGGGCCCTTGTTCCTTCTTGTCCATGCTCATGAAGCCTTATTCCGGGGGATATGCTGGACAGGAAACGGATTGACCTGCCATCTGGCGGCAGGACGCGTTTGGAATCATAGGAGAGGGGCAACCCAACTGCAAGGTCGTGCCCGAGGAACCATTTGTTCGCCCCGACACGGAGGAGTATGATGTCCTCGCAGTCCCTCCTCCTTCGCGATTCGCGGCCCCAGTCCGAGCGGGAGTATGCGTCATGCTGTCACGAACCTTGGTCCCAAAAGAGAAGGTCCAACGCCTCGGACGTCTCTTACCGCTCCTTCTGCTTTTGTTCTTCCCGCTGCCACACTTGATTTCTGCCGAGCCTCAGCCGTCCGCCGGCGCCGAATTGCCGGATCGGGTCAAGGTGGCCGCCGTGCAGATCACGGGCTACACGAAATCGTATCGCCCACGGAGCGGCTACGACCCTGCCGAGGCGATCTTGAAATACATCGAGAAGGCGGCAGCCGACGGGGCGCAACTGGTCGTCTTTCCTGAGTACCACCTGGGACGCATTCGGGTGCCGTCCCCAGTAACCGAGCGGATTGGTCGCGCCGCAGCCCAGCACGAGATCTACGTGATTGTGGGATGCTGGGAGCTTCTGGAAGATGCGGAGTTTGCGAACACGGCCCTGCTCTTCGGACGAGACGGTCAAATTGTTGGGAAGTACCGCAAAACGCACGCCGCCGTGGATCAGTACGAAGGCGAGCCGCCCTACAGCCGCCCGCCTTCCCATCGAGATCGCCAGTGGCTGATTGAAAACGACCCGGAGTGGGTCATGCAGCGCGGCGACGGTTTTCCCGTGTTTGACCTGGATTTCGCCAAGATAGGGATCGCGACCTGCTACGACGGCTATTTTCCCGAGACCTTTCGATTGCTTGCGTTGAACGGCGCCGAGATCATCGTTTGGATCAACGGGCGGCACGGGCGGATCCAGGACTTCATGGTCCGTACGGCCATGTTCTGTAACGAGGTCTCCATGATCTGCACAAATCAGGCCTATGGGGCAGGGACGATGATCGCCCAATGGCCAACGGAAATTCTGGCCGAGTGTCCGGAGGCCAAAGAGGATTACGTAACGGCCACGTTGGACCTGGGGCGGCTTCGAGATGCCCGGGCTCGAAGCCGGAATGCCCGCCAAAGGAGGCCGGAGATCTACGGGAACCTGACCCGCCCCTGGTGATCCACCATCGAGTGGGGGATCATTCTTGACACGTGTGGTCCCCGTGCTAGTATGAATTCCCGGACGTTTGGGGGGCTCGCATATCGAGACGCACGTGCAAGACGAGCTGGGAGACGCAACGAAGCAGAAGTGGTCGAAGCGGTCGCGTCGTCTGGCGTTGGCGGCAGTGGCCCTTTTGGGCTGCGCGGTGTCGGCTACCCTGTACATCACCCTCCAACGCCAGGAATCTCAGTGGATTGACGCCCAATTCCGCTTTGACGCACAATTGCGAATCAGCGCCATCGAGCGGGAACTGGCCACCAATCTTGCCGCCCTCGAGGCTCTTGGAGCTTTCTATGGGGGCTCCCATCGCGTGGAGCGATCCGAATTCCTCGACTTCACGGACGTCTTCCTCCGTGAGCAAACGGGGATCGCGGCCTTGGCCTGGGCGGAGCGAGAAACGGCCGATGATGCAGACTCGGGTGACACTCACTCTGAATCGCGGCAAGTTCTCGACGACCGTTTCATCGTCAGATACCTGGCTCCGAGCAACTATCGTTTCCTCAAGGAGGGAAGCGATGTCGGCGAGATCCAGGAATTGCACACCGCCATGTGCGCCGCTCGTGATACGGGCTACCGGACGATTGCCTCAAGCGTCTATCTCCACGACAAGGAGGAGTCGGGCGGGCAGAACGTGTTTGCTTTCACCCCCGTGTACCAGCGGCAGAAACGGCGCGATACCGAAGAACTCCGGCGAGAGAATCTGGCGGGGTTCTACGTCGGGGTTTTCCGCCTGGAATCGTTGATGAAGCGAGCCATCGGGTTTGCCTCCAACCTGGGAATCGACGTTCAGGTGTTCGACTACACCCAGCCTGTGGGGAGTTCCTGGACCTACATCTGCCCGTCCCCATCGCGAGAAACACCGTTCGTGCCCATGTCCGATCCTCGCGAGCTGGAGGGCGAGTGTCCGGGCCTGGGATCACCCGTGAACATTCCCGGGTGCGAGTGGTTCATTGTATGCACACCGACGGAGGCTTATCGGAAAAGGCTCCAGCGCCCCTTGCCCCTGGTGAGTGTGATCGCCTCGGTATTGGTGACGACCCTTCTCCTCCTCTATCTCAACGATATCCTCAGCCGTGCCGAGAAGGTCGAACGGCTTGTGGTGAAGCGGACGGCGGAATTGCGATCGGCCAATCAGGGATTGCGCGACTCGGAAGCCCTTTATTCCTCCCTCGTCGAGAACCTCCCCGTTCACGTGCTTCGGAAAGACCGAAAGGGACAGTTCACCTTCGCCAACCGTTCCTTTTGCCGGTTGCTGGGGAAGCCCTTCGACGAGATTGTGGGGAAGAGCGATTTCGATTTCTATCCCCGGGATCTGGCGGAGAAGTACCAGTCCGACGATCGCGTCGTGCTGGAAACCGGGCAGTTGTTCGAGACGGAAGAACAGAATCAACAGGACGGCAACACCCGTTATGTCCACGTGATGAAATCGCCCGTGCACGATGCGGCCGGGTCGATCATCGGTACGCAGGCGATCTTCTGGGATGTAACCGCCAGGAAGGAAGCGGAATTCGCCTTGGAGCAGGCCAAGGAGTCGGCCGAGAGCGCCAACCGCGCCAAGAGCGCCTTCCTCGCCAATATGAGCCACGAGATCCGTACGCCCATGAACGCGATTCTTGGCATGACGGAACTCGTCCTCGCCGATCGCTTGTCGGCACGGCAACGGGAATATCTGAGCGTGGTGCGCGAATCGGGCGAGGCCTTGGTCACGGTGATCAACGACATCCTCGACTTCTCGAAGATCGAAGCGGGCAAGCTCGACATCCAGAGCGAACCCTTCGACTTGCACGACGCGCTGGGCAGCACGATGAAGTTCCTGGCCGTCCGCGCCCACGAAAAGTCCTTGGAACTTGTCCATCGTGTGGCCCCCGACGTGCCGCGCCGAGTCATCGGCGACAGCACGCGTCTGCGGCAGGTCCTCGTGAACCTGGTGGGCAACGCGATCAAGTTCACCGACCGGGGCGAGGTCATGCTGGACGTCGTCCGCCTCCCCGACCACGATCGTCTGATGTGGATTGAACTGCGCGTGACCGATACGGGAATCGGCATTGCCCAAGAGAAGCTTGCCGCGATCTTTGACGCCTTTGAACAGGCCGACACGAGTACGACGCGGCAGTTCGGGGGCACGGGCCTGGGCTTGGCCATTACCCACAAACTGGTTGAACTGATGGGCGGATCGATCGAGGTTGTAAGCGAGGAACAATCAGGAAGCTGCTTCCATGTCGTCCTTCCCTTTGAACCGATCGAGGAGGAAGCGACACCCGCGATTGCGGCCGCCGTGAAAGACGTTCCTGTGCTCGTGGTCGACGACAATGAAACGAACCGTAACGTCCTCCTGGAGATTCTCGAGAGCTGGGGGGGGTCTGCGTCAGGGGTTGCCAATGCGGTGCAGGCCGTCACGGCCATCCGCGAAGCGAATCAGAATGGCCAGCCCTTCGACATCGTTCTCATCGACTCGACCCTGCCCAGTCCCGACGGATTCTCTCTGGCCGAGGAAATCATCCGCGACGGGGAACTCCCCGGCCATGTGGTCATGATGCTCACGTCGAAAGACCGTCCCGGCGACATCGCGCGTTGCGAACAGATGGGCGTGACCGCCTACCTGAGCAAACCCCTGAAACGCTCGGAACTGTTCAACCTGCTCATGACGCGGGGCGGCGGAGGCTCGCACGACGAGGCGGACACCCTGGCCTCTCATCGCCCCGTCCCCCACGAATTGCCTTCCCTGCGGATTCTCGTGGCCGAGGACAGCCTCATGGGTCAGAAACTCGTCCGGGGCATCCTCGAACGCTACGGGCATTCGCCGGTGATTGTCGGCACCGGTCGTGAAGTGCTCCGGCAGTGGGAAACAGGTCAATTCGACATCATCCTCATGGATGTCCAAATGCCGGAAATGGATGGGCTCGAGGCAACGGGCGCCATCCGAGAACAGGAAACTCGACGAGAATCTCGCACGCCTATCATCGCGATGACCGCCCATGCGATGCGGGGGGACGAGGAGCGATGCCTGGCGGCTGGCATGGATGGCTACGTGTCCAAGCCGATCCATTTGCGCCGCCTCTTCGAGGTTATTCAAAGGGTCCTGCAAATTGGAAGTTCCCCGCAACCCGAATCGCCCCCCATCCCGAATGTTCAAGCCGGCGGGATCGACGAAGGAGAGGATTCCTTGTCTGAAACCGACAACGATCCTTCAGCCGCACTTCGCGGGGACGGGATCGAATTCCAGCCCGAAGCGGCGCTGGCAACTGTGGGTGGGGATCATTCGCTCTTGGCGGAGTTGATCCATGCCTATTTGGAGGAGGCCCCCCTAAATCTGGCGGCTTTGGAAGAAACCCTTCGCCAGGGGGATGTGACTGCTTTTCGCAGGGCAGCGCATACCATCAAGGCTTCCATGCGCTACTTCTGTTTTCAACGCGGCTTCGATCTTGCCTATGACCTGGAGAAGATGGGAATCGCAGGAGACTTAGAAAGGGCCAGCGAGGGGGTCGCAAATCTCAAGGCCCTCATGGAACAACTGCCTCCGATTCTGTTAGACTATCTCAAAGGCAATAACTCCTGAGACTAACGCATTGCGGCCTCCCTCATGCGGGCGGGGTCATGCGGGAGCAAGTACGAATGACGAGTATTCTAGTGGTAGACGATTCGGCCGTCGATCGCCGACTGGCGGGTGGTCTCCTGGAGAAAGATTCTAATCTCTCGATTCGATATGCAGTGCACGGAGCTGATGGCCTCGACAAGATGCGGGAGCAGTTGCCTGACTTGGTGCTGACCGATCTGGTCATGCCAGAGATGGATGGGCTTGATCTCGTTTCCATGGTTCGCAGTACTTATCCGGCGATCCCGGTCATCCTGATGACTTCGGCGGGAAACGAGGAAATCTGCCTGCAGGCCCTCCAAAGGGGGGCAGCTAGCTACGTTCCCAAGCGAGTCCTCTCCCAGCGGCTTCTTGAAACCGTTCACCAGGTTATCGAGATTGCCAGTCACGAGCAGACCGTCAGTCGCCTGATGGGCTGCATGACCGAAACTCGCTGCCGGTTCGAAATTGACAACGACAACAAGTTGATCCCGCCCCTGGTGGCGCACCTCCTGGAACTGGCCGAACGGCTGGAACTTTGGGACGAGTCGGATCGGATGCGGATCGGCATCGCCCTGGAAGAATCGCTCGTCAACGCCCTTTGCCATGGCAATCTCGAAGTCGGCTCCGAACTACGTGGGGTGGACGACGAAGCTTACTACGCCCTTCTCCAAGAGCGACGGGCGGTGCCCCCCTATTGCGAACGTCGAATTCATATGGAGGCGACTTTCTCCCGCAAACAAGCGTCGTTCGTCATTCAGGACCAAGGTCCTGGCTTCGATCCCGAATCATTGCCCGACCCGACCGATCCGGCCAACCTGGAGAAGGCCGCCGGACGAGGAGTGCTGCTCATGCGATCCTTCATGGACGAAGTCTCCTACAACTCGAGCGGCAATGCCGTAACGCTTGTGAAACGCCGTTCAGATAACGAATAGTGCTCCGTCAAGCTTGGGGTTTTGGATGCCACTCGCTGCTTGCCGGCCAGTGCCAACCATCTTGCCTCAAGACATTCCCCTGTTTCCAAGTGCGACCGAGTACCAGCCCACAATAGATTCGCACCAAGCGGCAAGTGTTCCGCAAAGCCGCAGGAACGAAACGTGAATCGAGTTCTCCCCTACCGTGTCGCGATCGCGCTGGCCCTGATCGCCGCTCTCCGTGTCGCCCCCGCTTTTGCGGACGATGCCTCCAAACGCCAAATCGAAACCCTCGATCGGGGACTCGTCGCCGTTGCCCGTGCGGATGGCTCGATTTTCGTTTCCTGGCGTCTGCTGGCAACCGATCCTCCCGACGCGTCCTTTCTTGTTCAGCGCAATGGTCAGACCGTCTTCACGTCCGACAGCGGATCGCCAACCTGTTTCCTTGACGGCCAAGCGACCGAGGACGCGAAGTACACGGTTCGCATGACTGCCGACGGCGGGGCGGAAAGCGAATCGACGCCGGTCGCCGTGCAACCTCGGCCATACTTCACGATTCCGCTCCAGACTCCGGACGGTTACTCACCGAACGACGCGTCGGTGGGCGACCTCGACGGCGATGGAGACTACGAGATCGTCCTCCACCAGGTGGGGCGCGGTCGCGACAACTCCCAACGGGGCTTCACGACCGAGCCGATTTTTGAAGCCTACGACCTCGACGGCCGCATGCTTTGGCGAATCCGGCTCGGCACCAACATGCGCGAGGGCGCCCATTACAATCCGTTCATGGTCTACGATCTCGACGGGGACGGTCGTGCCGAAGTGGCCTGCCGCACGGCCGACGGAACCGTCGACGGCGAAGGCAACGTCCTGGGGGACGGAGATGCCGACCATCGCAACCGCGATGGCTACATTCTGGAAGGCCCGGAGTACCTCACCATCTTCGATGGGGCAACCGGGCGTGCCCTGGCCACGACCGATTACCTGCCTCCTCGCGGCGACGTTTCCGCCTGGGGCGACGACTACGGCAACCGGGTCGACCGTTTCCTGGCCGGCGTCGCCTATCTCGACGGCGTGCGACCCAGCCTGATCATGTGCCGCGGCTACTACACCCGTGCGGTGATCGTCGCCTGGGACTGGCGCAACGGCCAATTGACCCACCGTTGGACATTCGACACCGACGATCCGCAACTCGATGCCGCCGGCTACGCGGGCCAGGGCGCCCACAGCCTCTCGGTGGCCGATGTGGACGGCGACGGCTGCGACGAGATCATCTACGGCGCGTGCACCATCGACCACGACGGCCGCGGGCTCTACTCGACCGGCTTCGGCCACGGCGATGCCTTGCACGTTTCAGACCTCGATCCGGCCCGTCCTGGGCTGGAGGTCTTTGCGATCCACGAGCGTCCCAGGCATCCCCACGGCGCCAATCTCCGCGACGCCGCAACCGGAGAAGTGCTTTGGAGCCTGCCGCTGCGCGACCCGGGCCGGGGCCTGGCCATCGATATCGACCCACGCTACTACGGCCACGAGTGCTGGACGAACGACTCACGGGGCCTCTACAGCGCCCAGGGGGAACGGATCTCCTGGACAAAGCCGCGGTCGTGCAACATGGGCATCTGGTGGGACGGCGACCTGCTCCGCGAGTTGCTCGATGGCACGACGATCCGAAAATGGGACTACGCGAACGGTCGCGAAGAGCGGATTTTCACGGCCGAAGGATGCTCGGGCAACAATGGCTCGAAGAACAACCCGTGCCTGTGTGCCGACCTGCTCGGCGACTGGCGCGAAGAACTCCTCTGCCGAACGCGAGACAATCGGGAACTGCGGATCTACACGACGACCATTCCCACGTCCTATCGCCTGCCGACGCTCATGCACGATCCGGTCTACCGCCTCAGCATTGCCTGGCAGAATGTGGGCTACAATCAGCCCGCCCACACGAGCTTCTACCTCGGAGCGCCCGCCCCCAGCGAAAAGGAAGAAGCCCGGGGCGAATGACGTCCCGCCTGGGTGGCCGCGATGATTTTCCGTCCCACGTTATCCATGGTCACTGATAGAACCGGAAAATCGTCGGGGTTGCGCAGCAACAAGAGAAGAATCTCGCATCCCCTCGCAACGACTCAAATGACGCCACCACTTGGCGGCAGGATGATCACTCGCTGTCCGCCCCTTCCGCGGGCTCACCCGTTTCCGTGGCCCCTCCGAAGGCCGACCAGAATCTGCGGCCCTGCTCGTCGATTATGGAAATATCCGGCGTCGGCGCACGCGGATCCTGAGACTCCGGTCCGGGAACTCCGAGCATGATGCACGGCTTGCCCTCTCCGTCGGTGATACCCAGCCCGTTGCCTCGGGCGGAATCGACGACAATCGACCCCCCCGGGGAGTTGTTCTTGGTAAACAGGCAGATGCTGGAATTGCCCTGTTCGTCCACCTGAACGGAGAGGCAAGGGCGTCTCTGGCTGTCGTTGATGTGGACGACGGTAACGCCCTGCCCGTCGCCGCTTCCGCCGGTACAGGAAAGACTGGCGCGCTCGTTCCCGTACTCATCCACGAGAACGAACGACCGTGCCTCCACTACGTCGACGGCAAGCTTTGCCGGCCGGCTCTTGCGTTTTTTCTTCGCCATGTCTAGCGTCCGAATGTTTCGTGCTATCACCCCACCCCGTACAGCCGACCGTCGAATCCGGGTTGGATGTCGTCGTCGGCGTGGGCCATGACCGTGTCGAGGTCGGCGAAGATCTTGTGGAAGGCGGCCACGACCTTTTCGTTCAGTTCGCGCCCGTTGGGCGGATGAATCGAGTGGAGGTTGGTGTAGGACTCGCAGAGCATCTGGGCGACGGGGTAGTCGTTCACGTCGTACTTGTACGTGACGCCCTTGGCCTCGTTGATCGCCCAAGGATAGCGTTTGCCCAGTCCGATCATGCTCTGGAACACGTCCTGGGCCAGAACCGGCATGGTCTGCCACTGGCCGACCAGCACGCCTTCCTTGCAGAGAGCCTTTTCGATGGCAATGCGGAATTGGCGGGGCTCGGCGTCGACTCCGGCGGCCTTGGGATCGAACCTGACGGCGTAGAACCAGTAGACGTGCTTGCAGTCCTCGGGGCAAAGAGGCGGGATCACGCCCGGAATCTTGCCCAATTCTTTCGAAAGGTATTCCGAATTGGCGATTCGTGTGGCGTTCAACTCGTCGAGATGGGCAAGCTGGCCCCGGGCCAGGGCGGCCGGCAGTTCCTGGTTGCGATACATGTAACCGAGGATCGAGGCGTTGTACTTCTGCCGCAGAGTCTTCTCGTCGCACTCGTCGCCGAAGTAGCGGACCAGGTCGCCCTTGCGGAGGATGTCCTCGTCGTTGGTGATGTAGAGGCCGCCCTCGCCGCCGCAGAGGTTCTTGAGATTGTTGAGGCTGAAGGCCCCCACCACGCCCAGCGTGCCGCACATGCGGCCCTTGTACATGGCCCCGTGGGCCTGGCAGGCGTCTTCGATCACGTGGAGGTTGTGCTTGCGGGCAATCTCCAAGATCGGATCCATGTCGGCCGGGCAGCCCTGGATATGGACGGGGATGATCGCCTTCGTCCGCTCGGTGATGGCGGCCTCGACCTTCGCCGGATCCATCGTGTAGGTCCGCGGGTCTATGTCGACGAACACGGGGATCGCCATCTGGTGGAGCACGCAGGAGGCCGTGGCCAGGAAGGTGTAAGAAGGCACGAGCACCTCGTCGCCTGGGCCCACGTCGCAGGCCGCCAAGCCCATGTGGAGCGCCGCCGTGCCGCTGCACGTGGTCAGACAGTGCTTGGCGCCGGTGAAAGCTGCCCATTCCTTCTCGAGGGCCACCACCTGGGGGCCGGTTGCCCCGGCCACGATGCCGCTATCGAGCACGTCGTTGACGAATCGTCGATCATCTTCCGTGAGCACCGGCCAGTTCTGATAGTCGTCGCGGGTCAGGATGGGGGCGCCGCCGTCGATCGCCAGTTTCTCGCTCATCGAATCACTCCTTCCAGACGAGGGATGCGTATTGCTGCACTCAGCGCGAGTGGGAATTGCGTCACATTCGCAGATCCATCGTAGCGATTCCTGGAATCTCCTGCATTCCAAGATCACGCAATCCTTATTACAATATTTGGGCATCACGCTGTTGCAAAAGACAGTCGCGAGCACACGGGAAACGAGCTTGATCCACACTGCGAAGAGATTGTGCCGTCGACGCCGATAATTTGGCCGAAGGCCTGTATTCACCGCAGCCTGGTGCAACATCCTTATCCACAAATACAACCGGTATCAACGTAGCCATAACAGGGCCGTTTACGGTCCTTTTCCGCCGCAGGCGGTCCTAGCCCCGTGCTTCAGCACGGGGCCGTAAGACACAATACCTTTCTCGTCCCTGCCGCCGCCGGAGGCGGCGGCAGGGACGAGAAAGAGGGTGGGAAGCCAGCTAGTCGACCCGCCGTAAACGACGGGTCTAATACCGCCTACGGCGGGGAACGACCATAAATGGCCGTCAATTGAGCCCAAATACTGCCGCTGAATTTGTGGATAAGCCCAAGGGCTACGGTGGGAATAGGCCTTCGGCCATGTGATTTGCGCACCCAAAGTGAGCCGAAAGCATGTCCATTAGTCGCCAGGTCGCCCTGTTGATGCGAATCAACAAGGACTACGATCGGCAGATCATCGCCGGGATCTCCCAGTACGCGGGCGATCACAACTGGAGCGTCTACCTCGAAGACGAACCCCACGAGCGGATTCCCCGTCCGGGTCAGTGGCTGGGCGACGGAATCCTGGCCGACCTGGACGATCCCGACACGGCCCGCGTGGTGGCCCGGGCCGGTCTGCCGGCCGTGGGGCTCGGCGGCTATTCCTTTCCCACCCAGTTGCCCTTTCCGATTCCCTACGTGGCCACCGACGACGTGGTGAACGGGCGGATCGGAGCCGAGCACTTGATCCACTGCGGGCTGAAGCACTTTGCCTTCTGCGGGATCCCCGCCACGCCTTACAACTCGTGGGCTCGCCACCGGGAGCGCTCCTTTGTTGATGCCCTCCACGAGGCCGGCTACAATTGCTCCGTTTACCGCGGTCGCCATCGCAGCGCCCGCAACTGGGAAGCCCTTCAGCAAGGACTTCTCGCCTGGCTTGACAAGCAACCGGCGCCCCTGGGCATCATGTGTTGCGACGATCCCCGGGCGCGGCACGTGGTGGAGGCCTGCCGACGGAGCGGACGGAGGATTCCGGAGGACGTGGCCGTCCTCGGCGTCGACAACGACCTGCTCATGTGCGAATTGAGCAACCCGCCCCTGTCGAGCGTGCAGCACGACACCTTGGAAATCGGCCTCCGGGCAGCGGAACTGCTGGACCGATTGATGTCCCGCCGTCCGCTCAAATCCGAGTGGCTGGTGGTTCCGCCCAAGGGCGTGGTGGCGAGGCGTTCGACAGACGTGATGAACTCGCCTCACCCGACAGTGACCGAGGCGTTGCGGTTCATCCGCGAGAACTCGGCCGCGGCGATCTCGGTCGCCCAGGTGGCGCGACATGTTGCCGTGTCGCGTTCCACATTGGACCGCGAGTTCCGCCGCTGCCTCGGACACACGACCCACGAAGAAATCCAACGAGTTCGCCTTGAAACAGCCCGACGCCTGCTCTCCGGCACCGATCATCCCCTCCGCGTCGTTGCCCGGCAGGCCGGCTACACGAACGAACAATACTTCAGCCTCGTTTTCCGCCGCGCGCTGCAGATGACGCCGGGCCAATACCGAGCCGAGAACAATCTTGGCCGTTCGCGAAAGAGAAGTTGACATGCAAGGCGCGCCCATCGCAGCGCCGGGGAGGCTACCACGAAATCTCCCTCCCCAGCGAAGCGAGGGGGAGGGGCGGGGAGGGGGCTGCCTCACAAGAGAACTCACCACGTCAACAGATCCCCAAACAGCCAAACGCAGAAGCCCGCGCAGCGCGGCGATACATGAATAGCCCCAGGCGTGAGCCTGGGGGAAGATATGCCAAAGACTTCCCAAAGCCCGCGCAGCGGGCGACACGATGGTTACCTGCCAGTCTTTTCGCCGTGCCGCCACGCTGCGCGGGCTTCCGCTTTGCTTCGCCATCGACTCTCCCCAGGCTTACGCCTGGGGCTACAATCGTTTCGCCGCGCTGCGCGGGCTTGCGGCTGACGATGGACCGCGCAGCGGTCAAGCCACCAGGACAGACAGCACTCCCGCAAACCTATCCCACCACAACACACACCTCACAGACCTTCACTAGCCATGATGCGCACGATACCTATTCTCGCCGCGGCCTGCCTGACACTCCTCGCGCAGCCTTCCCGTTCGGCCGAACGACCAGTTCCTCCCTCCGCCTTCACCCGCCTCCCGGCCGACGTCCCCCCCGAGATCGCCTTCTGGGGTCTGAAGGACGCACATTTTGAGCCTGGCGGCTATCGGCCCTATGTGGACCTCTACGCCGAGCGAAGCCCCTTCCGGCTGTTCAACACGACGCTCAGGCTCCTGGACCATCCGCTCAGCGATCCGGCCGTTCACGATCACCTGGCCGGTCTGGTCAAGTACGCCCGCGAAAAGGGGCTCGATCCCACGCTGGATCTGTGCGTTCGCCTCGATCGCAAGCCGTTCCAGGCAGCTTATCCGGACGAGCTGCAGGAGATGGTCAAACTGGCGGAGGTTGCGTTGTCTTCCGACAAGGAGGTGGAATGCCTGATCAAACCGGAAACGCCGAGCGACCACATGACCGGCAACGACACGCCCTACATTTCCGTGGCCGGGCGGTTGCTCCAGGTGTTTGCTTACGATCGCGATGGAGAGATCCTGCCGGACACGATCCGCGACATCACCGGCGAGTGCCGAGTGATTTCGGCAGACGCAGACGGCGTTCGCGTGGCCGTCCCGGGGGCCGAAGGCCAAACCACGGCCTGCGTGATGGCCTGTTTCACCCACCTGTCACCCGATGTCTTCTCGCCCCATGTGCTGGAGTATCAGCGGAAGTTGATCCGTCAATACGCCGACATGCCGCTCGCCGGCGTGATCAAGGACGAGTGGGGATTCCCGACAAGCGTGCCCGTGATCATCAAGCATCAGGCCTTCTGGTATTCCCCGCCCTACGCAAAGGCCTATGCCCGGTCGACCGGCGGGCGAGACCTTGCCGACGATTTCCTGCTCATGGCCTTCGAGCAGCGGGGGCGAAAGGCGGAACGGCAGCGGGCAATCAACCACTTTCAGCGACTGAATCTCCAGCGCAACGTGGAGATCGAAGGGGACTACTACGACGCCGTGAAGGAAACCCTCGGCAGCGACAGCTACGTGGGCAAGCACCCAACTTGGTATCCCCGGATTTGCCCGCACGAGTACATGAAGAACGGCCTGGACTGGTGGGCCGTCAAGCGGGATCTCGCCCAAACCGATGAGATTACGCCGGTCTTCGCCTGCACGGCCTTGGCCAAGAAGTGCGGCGGCGCCGTCTGGTACAACGAGTACTACGCACCGACCATGGAGCCCTACTACCGCAATATCTGGCGCTATGCCCTTGCAGGCGGACGCCAGGTTTATCATCCACCCTTCGGCGGTCCTCCCCGCGAGGAAACGCCGCTTCAGCGCTACGAGCGGCTTCTCTCGCCTGAGATTATGCGTGCCGAGTGTCGCGTCCGCATGCTGAACTTCATCAGCCACACGCCGATCGATTCGCCCGTGGCGGTGGTCTTCGGCCATGCCAGCCTGATGAACTGGGCGGGGCCTGCCTATGACCAGTCGGGGATGGATGTGGCCACTGACATCTGGAGGGCCGGCTACCCCGTCGACATGATCCCAACGAGCGAGATTGCGGACGGCTCCCTGAAGGTGTCGGCCGACGGAGCGATCCAATACGGACCGCAGCGGTACCGCGCCGTCGTCCTGGTTCACCCGGAGTTCGAGTCCGCCGATACCGGCGAGTTCTTCTCCCGCGTCAATCCCGAGCAGACGATGCTCACGCGTTTGGGCGACTGGACGTGCAACTTCGACGCGAAGCCTCTTGATGGTTCCGGCTTGCTTCCGGCAGCGATGACCGAGGTTGCGGATGCCGCCGCCGTTGCCCGTCGGGTCGTCGCGCATCTTCAAACCACGCACGTTCCGACCCAGGCCCCGTTGGCATCGAGCGCTCCTTGGGGCGGCCGCAGCCAAGCCCTGCCCGGCCTGTCCGGCCGCTGCCGCCTGATTGACGGAACATGGATCCAGATCGCCGCCGAGAAGGACCTCCAAGGGGATCCAATCCAGGGACGCTGCCAGTTCGAAGGAGGTTCCGTCGATGTCGACGCCGTGGGCCTCCTTGCCGTGCGTTTCGACAAGAAAGGCCAACTTCGCGCCCTTGCCGCATGCGGCCTGAAACACCTCGAAGGCGGCGGGCTGTCGATCAACCTGGAGCAGCCCGTCGACCTGGCCCTGTGGCGCGACGGAGACGGCCATTGGCACGGAGCGGTTCAGAATCTCGACGGTGCCGTTCCGGCGTGTTTGGCAGCGATTACGGGGGATTTCGTACGTCTGAGGGCGGGGAAGTAGTGCCGTAAACCGACGAAATGTCTGGCCTTCGGCGAAATCTTCACGAGAAGGGCGTGCGGCTGCCGTAACGTTATTCCTTCGGCAACTCGTCACTCGCCGTACCGTCCTCTTCGCTCGTCTTCGGGGGAAAGAAAACGTCCAGTCTCAAATCGCCGACGCTCTCGGGATCGAGCCAGTTGGACCGTGGCGAGGTCCCGAGGCCGCCGTCATCGCAGCCGTCCGGCCCGATGCTGTAGACAACGATGCCTTTGTCCGTGCGGACGTAGCGAAAGGGGCCGTCCTCGGGATCGAGCGGGTCGCGAGGCAACTCGGGCAGGATCTCAGGCGTCAACTGGTCGAGTTGGTCGGGAGACGCGCCGTGATCCAGCTTGTAGGCGCGCAGCGCCAACTCCAGGATCAGCAGGCGTGCGACCGCCTTCTCCTGAAGAACCACGCAGGGTTTGTAGTCCCAGTCAAGACAGGCAACGGCCTCCAACAACGTCACAAGCTGGCGGAACCAGTTTCCGGTGTTCTCGCGCCAGATGCGATCGCGACGGATGACATCTCGAATGGGTTCTCGGCTGGCGTCAATTTCGGCCAGCACGGCGAGGCTCTTCCGGCACTGTTCCGCGTTCAGGTAGGGCAACAGCTCATAAACGGCACGGTTGCCCGCGGCCTCCATCTGGAGCGAACTCTCGCAATCGTCCACGATCCCGTTTCGGGTGATGGCCTGCGCCAATTGAAGACACTCGACAGCGATTCGGGCCGCGTCGCCGTACCGCTTCTGCTTCCGAGCGAGTTCTGCCTCGCGAACCAAGGCATAGGCGGGATTGGAGACGTCAAACGGGAGCCAGTGGTCTCGAAGAGATTCGTTGGTGTCCGTTGTCGGCCTCTCCGTCCAATCACGAAGTTGGATTTCCTGGCTGAGCCCCTTGCGGAGAAGTTCGTACGCGTCAGCGTAGCTGGCAACCTCGGCAGCCAACTCGTCCGTCGTGCATGATTTGGAGAGGGTATCCAGCAAGTCACTCCTGCCGAACGACCGCGCGGCGGCGAGGACCGCGTCAGCTCCATTGGGTTGTGGGGCAGGTAAAACTGGCATCCCAGGCGGATGCAGCAGTCGCCATGTGAGTGCCACCGGCGGAAACGCACCGGTCAGCAATAGCAGTATGAATACGGCACGGCACGCCAACCGCTTTCGGAAAAGCGGCCCGGGCACAACCCCTGCATCCGATACGGCATTCCATCCCGCCATCCAGAGGCAAATCGACAGCCACGTCGTAATGGTCACCGCTGGCAGGATGACAAACCACGCCAACGCCGGATATGGAAGGAACGGAGCTCCCCGAAAGACCCAAGGGGTCAGCGTCTCGGGTGGCCAGTCGGGCAAGTGCGTGACACACGCAAACAGCCACTCCAACCACGCCGGAAAGCACGCAACCGCAGCAATGATTGCCAGTCCCGCCGGCCAGGCAATCCACTTGCGCCGTGCAGCGAAGATCCACGCCCCAAGCAGCACGGCGCACCCGCCACCGACTCCGTCGATTCCGACCGTCAGAACTATCGCGAGCGTTTCCCGAGATACCGATTCGGGAATTCGTAGGCAGGGCAGCAAAACGGCGGCGAACAATGGAACCACCAGCAGCGTGCGCAGCGAGAACTGAAACGGAAGACTGCGACCGGATTCACTCCCCTCGTCACCCGTCGTACCATCACGGCCAACTCGCGAGACGAACCAACGCCACACTCTGACGCCCAGGATGATCACACACGCCTGCAGAGAGAACAAGGCCCACAACTCGTAGGCCGGAACCTTCACCAACGGCAACATCACCACCAGCACAAGAACGCTTCGCAGCCACCACAGCCGAGAAGACGTGGCCGCCCAGAGCGCAAGCAGCCCCACGAAGGTGAACGATGTCACCAACAGAGAGCCAAACACCAATTCAATCGTCAGCCAGTTTTGCACGAGTTCCCATCCACCGCACGAGCAATTTCAGTCATCACCCCTACCTTGACGATCGTCCCCGACTTCTCAAGGCCTCGCAAGCTCCGTTCCCATCAGCACGGCCCCGACGGCGTCCCACACGCGGCGGCGGATCTCGCCCACTCGACTCTTGTCGTCGGGGTGGACTCGGTTGGTCAGGGCGATTATGTAAACGCCCTTTTCAGGATAGATCCGGATGGCCGTGCCTGTGTAGCCCGTGTGACCGTAGGCAAAAATCGCGTCCACGCCCTTGTCGCCGGGATCGGGAACGTAGAGGTCCCAGAGCAGGCCCCGCCGGTCCGGCCGACCGCTCTTGCTGAGGGCGCCTTCGTTCTGAATGCGGGTCATGTCGGCGATCGTTTCCTTCTTGAGGATGCGGGCGCCGTCGAGTTCGCCTCCATTCAGGAGCATCTGGGCGAAGCGAGCCAGGTCGGCCGCGGTGCTGAAGAGCCCCGCATTGCCCGACACGCCGCCCTGCATGGCCGCCAGGGGATCGTGAACCTGTCCCTGCAGGAACCCGTCGGGGCCCGTGCCGTAGTCCTCACGCGTGGTAAGCTCGCATCGGGCGAGAAGCGCCGGCCCGGGACAGAACCCCGTGTCGCCCATGCCCAGCGGCTTGAACACTTGCTCGGCCGAGAATTCATCCAGGGGCTTTCCGGAAACCTCGCGGATGACCTCCTCGCAAAGAATCGCGTTAAGGCAACTGTAAACGACCGTCTTTCCCGGTTCGGTGGCCAGGGGCATCTCGCGGATGTACTGGCGAATTGCCGCGGGACAGGGGAAGCCGTCTTTCTCGATCATCTTCTTGCGAGGCTCGGCGCCCACATACGGCGGCATTCCGGAAGTGTGCGTCATCAGGTGCCGAATCGTCACCGCCTTCTTGTCCTTCGTATCGAACTCGGGAAGGTACGTGGCCACGGGGGCGTCCAGCGATACCTGCCCCTGTTCGACCAGCCGCATGATGCTCGTGCCCGTCGCGATGGGCTTGGTCATGGAGGCCATGTCGAAGATGGCGTCCTCGGGCATGGGCGCCGGTTCCGGCAGGAACTGCTTGAGTCCGTAGGCCTTTTGCCAGGTTTCGTAACCGGTGGGCCTGCGCCGTCCCACGGCGATCACGGCCCCGGCCACGTTGCCCGCCTTCAACTGCTTGGGGACCACGGCGTCGAGGGCCTCTTCCACCGACGCCAACTTCCCGTCAAGCGGAGCGGTTCGGATGTCGATCTCGTAGTCCCACTCGTCGAAGTACAGGTTGTGGCCGTCGATCTCGATCTCGCCCCGCTGGAAATCGGCCGGTTCGCTCCGAAAACTCTGCTTGGGAGGAGACAGTTCCTGCCCGTAGTCGAGATTCACGATCAGCCGATAAGGATCCAGGTGCCCGCAGTAGAACTCCTGCACGCGCGGGTCGTCGTGCTTCTGCAAGCCGTAGGACGCATCGGCGGGCAGCCAGCCCCAGGGCTCCACGTAGAATTCGGACCAGTCGTGCATGTTCACCCGGTCGGGCTTGCTTTGCCAGCCCGACTGCCACCGGGCAGGAACCCCCGCGGCACGGCACAGGGTGATGAAGGCCAGCCCCTGCACGCCGCAATCGCCCTCTCCGGCAGAAATCCCCTTGGCCGACAGGTTCTCGATCGTGCTGTATTCCTGTTCCGCGCACCAGCGGATCTCCTTGGAGCCCCACCGAAAGATCCGCTGGGCTTTTCGGAGCGGATTCGACTCGTCGCCGACGATCTCGGCCGCAAGTTGCTTGATCTCGGGCGTGAAGACGATGTGCGGAGCCCGTTGGGCCGTGTAGCGGCGGTAGAGTTCACTCTCTGTATCGTAGGGCTTCACTTCGGATGGATCGAGCTTCGGCACGTAGGCGGAGGTCACGAATTCGAACTCAACAGTGAACTCGGGCGGCTCGGCGGGATCTTCGATCGTCTGCTCAAAGTAAACGGTTCGCTGAGCTTGCTCTTTCGGAGAAACGACCGGAGTCGGCTCGGCCGAGAGCAACGTGACTTGCTTCTGTTGCCGGTACTCTTGCGGGAACGGCAGCCAGCAGCGCACTTTCGCCCCCTTCTTGAGCCGGCTTTGACCTTCGTTCACCTTCAACGTGTAGCGAACGATGTGGCGGACGGGATGAACTTCCACGACCCCCGTTGCATCAGCCTCGGCCAGCAGCCGGGCCAGGTGGGCGGGCAGATCGAAAGTCCGCTTCGTATCAACCGGTTTGACGCACCGGGCCTTGGCCGCAGGGCACGCCCGGAACAGGTTGCCCACGGCCCGGTTGAAATAGCGCACCTCGCCGTCGATGACGCGGTGCTGCAGCACACCCTGGTCGCGCCACGCGTCGAGATCCTTCTGCTCTGCATCAGGAATCGACTCTCGCAGTTGCGAGAGCACCTGCTTGGAAGTCAGCGAGTAGTCCAGGCGAATTCGCCGCAGGATTTCCAGTTGCACGGCCGGGGCGTCGACGATTGGGGCATCCGGATCGGCGATGGCCTCGCGAAGAAGCGTCTCCGCCTCGCTGAAGCGGCCTGCTTTGCTTGCCTCGCGGGCACGGCGAACGGTCTGGTTGGCGTTGTCGTCGGCGCGAACGACCGTCGATAAGAGCAGGCACACGGCAGTCAGAATCGCAAGTTGCCGCGGGTGAATTCCGAACATTTTTATCCTCGGTTCAAGCAAATCCGGTCTCAGAAGTGCGTGCCGCTTACGATAGTCGCCCCAAGACGGAAAGGCAAGCGGAACGGACGCCAGTCCGGGGGGCTGGCAACGTCACGGGGACTGGTCCATTTTTCGGCCAGTGCGGCCCTTTGGCAAACACGCGTTGGCCGAAAACATGGACCTGTCCCCTTCCATTCCGCCACGAGGTGAGGCGAAGGGTACAGCCCCATTTTCTCGGTGAAGGACGCCTGTTGGCGGCGTGAAGCCCACCTGCACCGAGAAAATCGGGGCAGTCCCCCGTGAACAAGGCTCTCGACGCTGGCGGTCCGGGAACCTATGCTAATGGTTCCCGTCCGTATCCCCCATGACGGGAGCCATCTGCACGCCGGGGAATCAACCCAACGTGGACACACGTTTCTCCCGTTTTCCGCGTAGCCCTCACCACAGGAACTCTGCCATGAAACGCCCTGTATTACTTGCCCTCGCGTTGCTCCTTCTCTTTCAACTACCCCTGACGGCGGCCGAACCGACCGGTTCGGTCCCCGGCGAGACGACCGCCGAGCGGGACGCTCGCATGGCCTGGTGGCGTGATGCCCGCTTTGGCCTGTTCATCCACTGGGGCGTGTATTCCGTGCCGGCGGGAACCTACCACGGCAAGCAGATCTCCGGAATCGGCGAATGGATCATGCGAAGGGCCGAGATCCCCGTGGCCGAGTACCGCAGCTATGCGAAGGACTTCAACCCCGTCAAGTTCGATCCGGACGCCTGGGCGGCCCTGGCCGAAGAGGCGGGAATGCGCTACATCGTCATCACGTCGAAACACCACGACGGCTTTGCTCTGTTTCCCTCCGAGGTCACCGATTGGGACATTGCCGACGCCTCGCCCTACGGCAAGGACCTGATCGGCCCCCTTTGCGATGCCGCCCGCAAGCACGGGCTCAAGTTTGGACTCTACTACTCGCAGGCCCAGGATTGGACCCATCCTGGCGGCGCCAAGGCCGGTATGAAGGACGGCGAGGGCTGGGACGACGCCCACAAGGGGAGCTTTGACGACTACCTGAAGAAGATCGCCGTGCCTCAGACTCGCGAGATCCTCACCCGCTACCAGCCCGACATCCTCTGGTGGGACACGCCGCACCTGATGACCAAGGAGCGTGCCGACCTGCTTCAGCCGCTAATCAAACTCCGCCCCGGCCTGATCACCAACAACCGTCTGGGCGGCGGCTATGCGGGCGACACGGACACGCCCGAGCAGCACATCCCGGCCACGGGAATCAAGGGCCGCGACTGGGAAACCTGCATGACCATGAACGGCACCTGGGGATACAAGAGCTACGACGACAACTGGAAGCCAACCGAAACCCTGGTCCGCAACCTGATCGACATCGCCTCGAAGGGCGGCAACTACCTGTTGAACATCGGTCCCAAGCCCGACGGTACGATCCCCCAGGAGTCGATCGACCGCCTGAAAGAAGTGGGCAAATGGATGAAGGTCAACGGCGAGGCGATCTACGGCACGACGGCCTGCCCCACCCGGCTGCCCGCCTGGGGTCGTATCACCACGAAGGCCGGCGACGACACGAGCACCCTGTATCTCCACGTCTTCCACTGGCCGCAGGACGGCAAGTTGCGCGTCGCCGTGGCGAACGAACCTGTCTCCTGCTGCATGCTGGCCGACGCGGGTCGTACCTTCCCTGCCACCTTGGACGCCGAAGACGGCATCTGCGTGAACCTGTCGGGCGATCCCGTCGACCCGATTGCCAGCGTTCTCGTTCTCAAGGTGAAAGGACGCCCGGAAGCGATCCCCTACTACATCGTCCAGGGCGATGACGGAAGCACCCTGCTGGCGGCGGGCGACGCCGACTTGCAGGGCGGACTGAAGGTCGAATCCCGCTACGGCGCCCCGAACATCGGCTACTGGCTCAAGTCCGCCGATACGGCGTCGTGGAACCTGAAGATCAGCAAGCCCGGCAAGTTCGACGTGGTTGCCGACTTGGCCACTCCCGGCGCGGGCCGCTTTACGGTGACCGTGGGCGACGCCAAGCTAGACTGCCAGGCCCCCAAGACCGGCAACTACGAGAAGTTCCGCAGCGAGTCGCTGGGGACGGTCCAACTGGACAAGCCGGGCACCTACAAGCTCACCATCAAGCCCGACCCAAAGGCCTGGTCGCCCATCAACCTCCGCAGCCTGACCCTGCAACCGGTCAAGTAGCCCGGCTGCTGCAGGCGGCTTCTCAAGAACTGGACAATCCAAGAGCCCGGCTAGAATTCGCAGCCGGGCTCTTCGCGTCGTATCGAGTAAACACGTTCCTGTGCGGCCCGTTCAGAAACTGCCATCTCTGACGCTCCGAAGAGCCGGGCTACCGAACTTAGCCCGGCTGCTGGAGGCGGCTTCTCAAGAGCTGGACAATCCAAGAGCCCGGTTAAAATTCGCAGCCGGGCTCTTCGCGCTGCCTCGAGCAAACGCGTTCGTGTGGGGGCTCGCTCTGAAACTACCGTCTCCGACGCTGCAAAGAGCCGGGCTACCCCACGTAGCCCGGCTGCTAAAGGTGGCTTCTCAAGAACTGGAAGATCCAAGAGCCCGGCTAGAATTAGCAGCCGGGCTCTTCACGCTGCATCGAGTAAACGCGTTCGTGTGGGGGCTCGTTCTGAAACTACCGTCTCCGACGCCGCAAAGAGCCGGGCTACCGCACCTAGCCCGGCTGCTAAAGGTGGCTTCTCAAGAACTGGAAGATCCAAGAGCCCGGCTAGAATTCGCAGCCGGGCTCTTCACGCTTATCTACCGCGGCACAACACCGCACCTTCGGGGGATTGCCCGATCATGATAGATCCGTTATGCGTAGGTTAAAGAACTCACTCCAGCCACTAGCAAGGCCTCCCGATGCCGTACCGTAACGCGGAGTTTCGAACAGGGGAACACTATCACGTCTACAATCGCGGCATTAACCGGGAACCTATCTTCTTCGACGACAAGAATTACGTCTTCTTCCTTCGAAAATGGCGGGGATTTCTGGAGCAGACTGCCGACGTCCTGGCGTATTGCCTTATGCCAAATCATTATCACTTTCTGCTTCGGCTTCTGGCCGACGAACTGTCAGATGCAATGCAGAGCTTCAGCCAGTCTTATGCGAAGGCCATCAATCTGCAACGGAAACGCACGGGTCCCCTCTTTCAAGGCAGATTTCAGGCAATCCATGTCGACGAAGACGTGTACTTGCGTCACTTGACGCGTTACATCCACCTGAATCCGGTAGCTGCAGGGCTTGTTCCTTATCCAGAGGATTGGACATGGTCGAGCTATAGAGAATATTTGAGACGTCGCGAAGGGACATTGCCGACCGTGCAAACCGTGTTGCAGGAATTTGTCGCATCACCACTGTCCTGCGAGGCAGACCATCATTCGCACTCCCCAGACAACATGGCTCTGTGGGGACTTGCGCGGAGTCGGTATCAGACGTTCGTGGAAGCCGGCATCGGCAAGGACGACAAGTGCATTCGACGGTGGACAATCGACCACTCAAGTCGCCGTGAATGAATCTCATGGACACACTTCCTGCAACCGAAAAGAGCCGGGCTACCGCACCTAGCCCGGCTGCTGAAGGTGGCTTCTCAAGAACTGGACGATCCAAGAGCCCGGCTAGAATTCACAGCCGGGCTCTTCACGCTGCATCGAGCAAACGCGTTCGTGTGGGGGCTCGTTCGGAAGCTACCGTCTCCGACGCTGCAAAGAGCCGGGCTACCGCACCTAGCCCGGCTGCTGAAGGTAGCTTCTCAAGAACTGGAAAATCCAAGAGCCCGGCTAGAATTCGCAGCCGGGCTCTTCACGCTGCCTCGAACAAACGCGTTCCTGTGCGGGCTCGCTCGGAAACTACCGTCTCCGACGCTGCAAAGAGCTGGGCTACCGCACCTAGCCCGGCTGCTAAAGGCAACTTCTCAAGAACTGGAAGATCCAAGAGCCCGGTTAGAATTCGCAGCCGGGCTCTTCGCGCTGCATCGAGCAAACGCGTTCGTGTGGGGGCTCGTTCGGAAGCTACCGTCTCCGACGCTGCAAAGAGCCGGGCTACCGCACCTAGCCCGGCTGCTGAAGGTAGCTTCTCAAGAACTGGACAATCCAAGAGCCCGGCTAGAATTCGCAGCCGGGCTCTTCACGCTGCCTCGAACAAACGCGTTCCTGTGCGGGCTCGCTCGGAAACTACCGTCTCCGACGCTGCAAAGAGCTGGGCTACCGCACCTAGCCCGGCTGCTGAAGGTGGCTTCTCAAGAACTGGACGATCCAAGAGCCCGGCTAGAATTCGCAGCCGGGCTCTTTTGGTTGACTCCCGTTGGATGGTGTGCCTGTGAACCGAGTGAACACGCTGCCTCGAGCAAACGCGTTCCTGTGCGGGCTCGCTCGGAAGCTACCGTCTCCGACGCTGCAAAGAGCCGGGCTACCCCACGTAGCCCGGCTGCTAAAGGTAGCCTCTCAAGAACTGGACGATCCAAGAGCCCGGCTAGCTGCAGCGGTGCTGCTACCTTTCCCAACCCTTCCGGTAGGTCGGGAAATTCAACTGGTCGACTGCCGCGCAACCCGATTTCAACTCGGTGGCGTTCCAGTCGAAGGCGTCCCCCGTTCGATAGGCCACGTTTCCGAGCAGCACCGTTTCGGCCATCGGTCCGGAATAGTCGAAGTTGCAGGTTGCCGGTTCGCCGCCCTTGCAGGCCGCAATCCACTCCTTGTGGAAGCCGGGCGAGTCGGGAATCGACTTCTCGGGCCGCTCGTAGTCAGCGAACTTCTCCTCGGGCAGCAGCACGTGGTTGCTGAAGCCGCAGAGGAGCATTCCCTTCGAGCCGATGAAGAGGTTGTTGGCGCCCTTGAGCGAGATTCCCCGCTCCTTGAGAATCGCGGGGGCGCTCTTCGTGTGAGACCAATGGAGCACCACGGGCGGCAGATCGCCGCGAGCGGGAAACTCGTAGCGAACCGACATGGCCTTGGACGTTCGCTGGGGATCGACTTCGGGGCCCGTGGCGCTGACCTTCGAGCAATACTTGAGGTCGAGGGCCCAATAGGGGATGTCGAGAATGTGGCAGCCCCAGTTTCCGGTTTCGCCCGTGCCGAAGTCCCACCAGAATCGCCAGTTGTAGGGACAGTAGTCCGGACTGTAGGGCCGCTCGGCGACCGGGCCCAGCCAGAGGTCCCACTTCAAGTGAGCAGGAACCGGCGGGAAGGACGTGGGCATTTTCGGCATGCCTCGATCGCCACCGATCCAGGCATGACACTCCCGCACTTCGCCGATGACGCCAGCCTTGATCAGTTCGACGAGCCGGTGCATGTTCAAGATCGTGTGCCGCTGCACGCCGAGCTGGGTGGCAACCCCTTTCTTCTTCGCCATGTCGGTCATCTGCCGCACTTCAGAAACCGCGTGGGCCATGGGCTTCTCGCAATAGCAGTGCTTGCCCCGCTCCATGGCCATCATGGCGGGGTGGAAATGGGTGTGGTCCGGCGTGCTGATCACGACCGCGTCGATCTCCTTCTCCATCTCGTCGAGCATGGGTCGGAAATCATAGTACTTCTTCGCCTTCGGAAACTTCTCGTAGGCCTTTCCCGCACGCTCGTCATCCACATCGCAGAGGGCGACGACGTTCTCGCCCGCCACTCCGCCAAGGTTGGCACTGCCCCGTCCACCGAGGCCGATCACGGCCACATCCAGTTTCTCGTTGGGCGACGCCCCGTGGGCCAGGATGCCGTTGGTCAGGACGAGTGCAGAAGTGCCGGTCGCCGCGGCGCGGCGAAGCAACTCTCGACGGGAAATGGGACGAGTCATGATTGAAAGTCTCCTTGGGAAAAATCCGCGTAGAGTCTCGCTGCAAGGCTTGCAGTTACAAGAGGTACCTCCGGCGCCATGGTAACGACATGGCGTCCCCCCCGCAAGCAACGTCGTTCGAGCAGACGCCTGGCCCCAAACCAAAAAGAACCCGGCAGACCTTTAGGGGCCTGCCGGGTTGCGGTCAGGGGTGATGTCAGAAATACGCGTTGTTAGAAAGTCACGATCAGGTCGGCTGCCAGCAGGAACTGCTGGTCTTGCGTGCCGCCATCGAAGGGACGCAGGCCCGTGTTGGCGTTGGCCAGGCCGTCGTACCAGTCCCAGCGAGCTTCGGGACGGACCAGGATATTGGCATGGGGACGCCAGTTCAGGCCCACGCTCAGGGCCGTGAAGTCACCGGCGAAGCCCGGAGGGCTGGCCCAGCCGTAGCGACCGATGCTTCCCACGCCGGCCACGCGGGTGCCGTCGTCGTCGCGGAACCACTCCAGTCGCATGCCCGCCGACCAGCAGGGGTTGATCTGGTAGTAGACGTAGTTGACAAGACTGTAGAACTCGGCGTCGTTGCCGCCGTTGAGGGCAGCGTTGTTCGTGAATCCGTAGTCATTCTGCAGGGCGTAGCGAAGACGCTTCGAGAAGGTCTGTTCCCAGATCAACGAGTAGATGAACTGATCTTCCTGGCCCGCATCGTCCTGGGGCCCCGCGTTGACCATGAAACGCACCTTGCTTGCCTTGTCGCAGGAGGTCCAGGTCACGCCGCCCATGAAGTCGAGCTCGTTGTTGTTGTCTTCCCACTTCATGGCCCCGCGGTGGAAGCCGGCGTCGAGGGTCAGTTGATCGGCCAGCTTGTAGTTCACGTTGACGCCGGTGACCAGGAGCGGCTCGGCGTAGCCCATGCTGTAGCTGTGCGAGTAGAAGAAGTTGAGCACCGAGGGAACCTGCTCGTAGCAGAGCAGTCCGGCATAGTGTCCCATGCGAACGGTCACGTCGTTCCAGGCAAAGTCGACATAAGCCTGGGGAATGACGGGACCATACTCATTTCCGATCGACGCCATACGATCTTCGAGGCCCTGGTTGATGCCAAATCGCCAGTCCGTGCCGTAGACCAGGTCGAGATGGCCACCGAGGGCGATTCCGCAACCGTTCGTGACGGCCTGCTTGTCGAAATACAGCCAGGCCTGGTTGAGTTGGTAACCGTCGTCAATGTCGTTCAGGGCGACCGGCCCGTTGAATCCGTCCGACGGCTGGCCCACATTGGTCGTGTAGCCCTGTTGGACCCAACCGCCAACCTTGATGCCCATGCACCGGGACAGGTAGCAGTCCTTGAACAGCGAGCAGGGCTCGCCAAGATTGCAGCAACCCCCCAGCCCGCACCGCTTTCCGCAGCAGGAGCGGCAGGCTTGGCTGCACGACGAACCGCAACTCCCGACGACCGCCTCGGTATCGGCGGCGGGAACCGGCGTCTCATCCGATGGACTGGCCGTGGTCGGATCGGCGGTTGGCATCAGGACGCCCGTGGACGCCAGACGACTTTCGATCGTATAACCCGTCTGCAGGAGAGTCGACGGATAGGTCAGGCCGGATTGCGTGAGTTCGCCAGCCAGACTTGACCCGCAACAAACCAAGCTCAATAGGATTGCGGGACAAAGGAATCTCCCACTTCTTCGCATCTTTACTTCCCCCTGACATGATTTCACTCGAGTATCCGCAGAATCGACATACCCTTTGTCGGGGGCGCTTCACCGAAAAAATAAGGGACATAGGAACAGACGGCCAGCTTTTGACAACAGCTAACGACAGCGAAAGCGGACAGGATTGCCCAGGCAGCGAATTCGGAACAGGCCGCAAAGTCGCCCACGCGCCCAGAGACAAGGCGGCGGAGAAACAGCGCAGAAGTGCGGCGACAACCGGTCTTTTCAGGTGATGGGAAGAGAAAAGCGAGATTCCCGCAAACTCGCCCCCCGCCGCCCCAGAGGCCACGCGACCTGCTTCCACGACGGTCCCTGGCTGCGTTGCCTTCTGGAACGCCTGCGCGGAAACGAACGATTTTGTCAGAAGGGCGTTCTGGTTGTGCAGGTTGTTTCGATTATCCCGGCACCTTCCCGCCCGTTTGAAGCTGGTGCAGGATATGCCAGTAGGCCCCCCTGGCACCGCCCGCAATCGCGTCAACCAGGATCGAGTTGTCGTTGTAGTTGTGGTCGCCCACGGCGTCGGCGCCCTCGCTGCTCGCTGTTTCCGGTTCGGGGGGAAAGAACCGCGGATTGCTGCCAATCAGCTCGCGGACGAGCAAGGCCGGCGTCTCGCCCAGAGCCGGCGAAATGAAGAAGGTTGGTTCCAGAAGATCCAACGGCCCGTCGTAGCGCCGGCGGATCCCGTCCGCACGGGTCAGCCAACCCTCTCGGACAGCCATCTCCGCCACGGGCGTGTTGGGATAGATTCTCACGCCAAGTCCGGCGCCGACGCAATCCGGTGCGATCCGGTCCACGAACTGAATTGTCTCGGCCACCGTCTCCGGTGTCTCGCCGGGCCCGCCCAGCAGCAAGTCGATCATGACGGCAATCCCGTGCTGCCGACAAAGGCGGACGGCCCTTTCCAGGTCCGCTGCCCGATGGGGCTGGCGATACGTGGCCAGCATGGCCTCCGAGGCGGAATCGCCGGTGAAGTTGATGCCAACGCAACCGGCCGCCCTCATCGCCTTGGCCAGATCGTCGTCAAAGGGCAGAACGGCAAGATAGGCATACCAGCGAACTTGCGAGCCGAGATCCCGCCGCGCAAGTTCCTCACACACCGCCTGGGCGTGCTGGCCGGGAATGTTGAACTCGGCATCGCAGAGGTGCACCACGTCGATGCCCCGTCTCAGCAGCGATTCAAATTCATCGGCAACATCCTCCGGAGGCCGTAGCCGGCAATGCGTCCCTTTTGCCAGTCGGTCGGCACAGTAGATACATGCCCGGTCACAGCCTCGTTTGGTCTCCACTCCAACCTGCCCTCCCCGTTGGAAGTAGGTGGGCAGATCGATGAGCGATCGCGACGTGGGAACGTGGAGTTCGTGCGGCCAGGCGGGAGAATTGCTTCGGAGATGCTGTCCCTTCCGCCAGACGAGCCCCGGGACTTCTTCGAAACGTGCGTTTCCGGCAATCGCATCCAGCAATCTGGGAATGGCGACCTCCCCGTCTCCGAGAATCCCGAATTCCACGCCCGTCCGACGGACAATCGGCTCGGCGAAGATGGAGAATCCCACGCCCCCCAGGACGACGGGAGCATCAGTCGCCTCGCGAATCGTCTTGAGTTGGGCTTCCAATTCCGGCAGGAACGACTTGCCGCTAGGCCAGAAGCAGTCGTCCACGTTGCGAAAGGAAAGCCCCACCAATGTGGGGCGCAGTTCCGTCAATCGACGTTCCAAATCCCCGTAGGGATCTTCGCTCATTGCCAGGTCCACCACGTCCACGGGGATTCCGGATCGGGCGACGGCTTCCGCAGCATATTCCAGCCCCACCGGGGCGATCGGCGGTGTCATGCGGTTGGTGTTGACGAGGAGCAGCGGAATGTCGGAGGTCATTCTTCTTCCTGTGTACTGGTCGAGCCCGTGCTGGGGCCACCTTCTTGGCCGGTAACGTAGGGCCCCCCCCAAGAATAGCGCAGACAGTGTTTCTGGTGGCAAGGCCGCATAAGGAGCGGCGAATTAGCCCCCCTTACGCAGGGCCCGACGGTACCGTCAGGGCAACCGCAGTGGGGAATTCGTTTGCAACACGCCCAGCATATCCGCTAACAAGGCCATGAACGATCTGAAAAGTGACAAAAAAGACTCGCGTGGTTTTCCCTCGCTTCATGGCGGCGCGCCTCAAACCGTGGGCCAGGGCGATCGCGAGACGCCTCATGAGAACATCCCACCTTCTACACATGGTTGCAACCTAGCAGAATGACTAGCGATGGATTCCGCCAAGTCGCATGCCTGATGTATCACGAGTTTTCCCATCCCCTAGGAATACAGGATAAGCAAAACGGCTCGCCCGACGTCAGTGATCTCCTGCCAAAAAGAAACGCCGTCCGGTTTCCCGGACGGCGTCGTCTTGTCGGGCCGGGGTTGGCACCCCCCCTAGAAATAGGAAAGACCGGCCCGTGCTATGCGTATAGGGCGCTCGTTCTCCAAATCGGGACAGAAAAACTTTGAACTTCTCTATATGACACGATACCCCCAGGAGAACAGGGGGTGGGGCGTTCAAGAGGACGGCAGTCTCAATGATTGAATTACTCCGACCTGCCATGGAGAGACACTTTGGAATTGTCTGGATGACCATCCAGTCAGCGAATCGGCATCGCGGTCATTTCGAACAATCGTTCGAAATGACCGCTGGTCCAAAAGCCGGAATGCTGATGTGACTTCGTCGAATTGGCAACTTCGCTCACTTCAACCGTGCACGCTCGCGATCACGCAGAATTTCGCCCCCGGGGAACGGTTCTTTCAGGAGCGAATATCCCTCCTCCACAATCTCCGCAAGAGCGTAAGGGAACCGCCCCCGTGTCGCAAGTTCAGCAGCGAGTTGGACAAGCCGAGCCTTGCTGAGGGGCTTGCCTCCGGTGGTTGCCACCACGATGCGGTTGCCTACCCCTTGAACGTCGTTGATTGCCACCTGGTCGAACACGTGCTGGTAGGTGCGGATCATCGACGGATAGAGCGTGTTCGAGCGGGAACTCCACACGTTACCCGCCACCACGCCGCCGGGAGCCAGGGCCTTGCGGGTGGCCTCCAGGAATTCGCTCGTGGTCAATGCGTAAGGAACGCTGTCCGCACTGTAGGCGTCCAAATAGATCACGTCGTAAACAGGGCCGCTCCGCTCGATGAACTTGCGTCCGTCCTCGACGTACACTCGCATCTTGTCGTCGACACGAAAGCCAAAATATTCCTTGGCCACACGCGCGACGATCGGGTCGAGCTCGACCACGTCGATCGCCAGGTCAGGGAAATGGCGGTGCAGAAACTGCGGGATCGTCCCGCCGCCCAGGCCCACCACAAGAACTCGCTTGGGATCCTTGGGAATTGCCAGTCCGACGTGCATCGCCTTGGCGTAGGGCAATGCAAGGTAGTCGGGATCGCCAACCTTGACGACACTCTGCCGCGCCCCGTGCTCTTCGAACCGCAGGGTGCGCACCCCCTGCGCGTCCTCGGTCACGATGACCGTGTTGAATGGCGACTCGTCACGAAAGATCACCTCGTCGGCGCGGGTTTGCACGACGAGGGTTACCGCGGCGCCGAGCAAGAGCGTCGACCCGATCACGGCAGCGGCGATTCGCATCGGAGGGGCCTTTCCAGGCAAAGAGGCATCATGCATTCTGAAGCAGGGTTAGCAGCCTTCGGTCCAGCTTGTGTCCGTACCAGTCTTCGTACTCGATATCAGTACGGCCCGAATCGACCAGGCCGAAGGAACCGCGGAAGTTCCACAGGGCGTAGCCGATCCCGTGCCCCTTGAGAATGTCCATCACGTCCGAGAGCCAGGCGTGGAAGACATCGTAGGGGGTCTTGTTGTAGCACCCGGCCTCGCCGCAGTGGACGCCGATTCCCTGTTTCGCCAGTTCGGCCCAGGGCGCGTAATGGGCTTCGAGCTTCGCTCGGTCACACTTGACGGAACCGTCCTTGTTCCGAAGCGGCCATGTGGGTGTGGGGAAACTCATCTTCTTGTCGACCCAGCTTGCATGGTAATGGCTGATGCCGGCGGGTGTGTAGGCGTGTACGCTCTGGGCCACCCCGGTCGGAATCATGTTATCCACGACCTTGTTGCCCACGCTCAACCCGTCGATGATGATCGTTCGATCCGGCGTTTGTTTACGGATCGCCTCCGTCGCCCGTGTCATGACGCGGCGATAGTCCTCGGCCGACATGTACCCGTCTCGAACACCCGGCGCCTCGTTCACGAGGTTGAAGCTGAGTTGCTTGGCTGGCACGTCCCGGTACCGTTTCGCAAACAGGTCCCAGTGGAAGACGAAGGCGTCCTCGGCTCGCTTGTCGCTCCACAGCACGAAGGGCTCGCGGTCCGGATTGTTGATGCAGTAGCCCGGGGCGCGGTGGAAGTTGAGGCTCACGTGCAGGCCGTACTTGCCGCCCAGTTCCACCGTCCGGTCGATCTTCTCCATCGTCCGCTCGTCGATCTTCTCCATGTCGTCGGGCGAAAGACGACGCGTCGTCCGCCAATCGGAATCGATCCAGAGCCAGTAGTCCATCGGCATGCGGACGAAGTCGAAGCCCCAATCGCGAATCCACTTCAAGTCGTCCTCCGAGACCATGCCGGCGCCGCGTTCACCGCGATCGAAGGCCTGGAAGAAGTCGGTGAGATTGAAGCCCCGCCAACGTGGAATCGCCGTTTGGGCAGGCTTCTCCGCAATTGCTTTCGGAACAGTCCCGAGGCAAGTTCCCGCAACGGCGGCCCCGGTGGCTTTCAGGAAGATACGACGGTCAAGTGATTGGCTCATAGGATGCCTCGCAGTGTAATCAAGGCGAAAACAGGAGATGCCACAGGATGACGATTGGCCGGATCGCCGGCCTGCTACTTCAAAGAGGATAGCCCACCGCGGTTCGCTTGGCGAGAGAGTCCCCAGAGATGAAGCCACAAAGGGGGGGAGAGGAAGAAGTCCGTCACTGCTGGCTATTGGCGGGCAACTCAGGGGCATTCATGCCCCTTCACCGCCGCAGGCGGTACTAGGCCCGTCGCTTACGGCGGGTCGGCTGGGACTTGCGCTGCCCGACATTGGCCAAAGTGGCGCTGTCCAACTAGGACCGCCTGCGGCGGTGAAGGACCGTAAACGGCCCTGTTGTGGCGGCGCTGATACCGTTCGGATTTGTGGGCAATAACATCGAAGAGGCTCTGGCCTCACGTGACGCCAGGTGCGTCAGCGACCGGCATTTCGCAACGAGTCGAGCGTTGCTTCGTCCTCCTGGCCCATTTTCTCCCGCTTGGCGCGGTAGTATTCGTGCTTGGCAAGTTCCTCGGAGTTCCATGCGTTGGATTCCACGTAATCACCGCAGAAGGGCACTCCAAGATCGAGCCAGGCGCAGAACTTGTCCATCTCCTCGCGAGAAAGCTGCACTCCCTCGTGACCGTCCGTCAGCAGGCGAATCAACCCGCTCGTGGCGGCTCCCGCGGCATAGGGCGTCAGCATGGGAGGGGCCGACTGGGCACTCACCCAGTTGACCAACGGGTGCTCGGCCTGGCCTCGCCAGCAGCCTCGGTCGTTGTCGGGGCGAGCGTGGGTCAGGTTCAGGTATGCCCGGTTCCAATGACGCCTGGCGAATTCGTCGGTGACCACCTCGCCGGTCAGAACGGGCTCATCTCCGCCTGCCGAATGGCAACTTGCGCACTTGGCGTCGAGAATCGGTTGAATCTCTTTCCGGAAACTGAAGCCCCGCGGCGGGCCGTAGAAAAGTTGCAGGGGTTCCACGCCCGCGTCGACCGCCGTGGTCAAGGGCAGGCCGGCGGCCGGCGTGCTGTTCTTGTGCTCGTGGCACCCCACGCACGAAGCATTCTCGCCGGGCTGAAGCGTCGTCCAACTCCGCATGGTTTGAACCATCTGCCCCCGTTCGTCCAGGAGTTGGAAATAAACGGGCGTCCGCGCCGGCAGCGAAAAGAAGACCGAACCATCTTCGTAAACCGTCGCGTCGCCGAGAATGATCTTGGGGTCCCACGTCCCGTTGCCGATCGCAATGGGCGTGCTCACCAACGCTCCGCCGCCCGGACCGCCGTTTCGGTTGGAACCGATCCCGGCAATCCGAAAGTCGATCGCCACAACGCGGAGAGTCTTGATCGTCCCGCGCGGCACACCGGCCAGGCCCGGACCGATGTAAACGTCCTGCACGTAGCACGTGCTCGTGTCCTTGCCGTAGTCCACCAGGCTGGCGCGGGGGCGGCGAGCCTCGCGAGGACGCAACGGTATGGGCTGGGAACAGGGCACGTCCGCATCCTTTGCCAAGAGTTCCCGACGCCCGTCGCGGGTTATGAAGTACACTCCGGTCAGCGGGCCAAGCGAACTATTCCAGTCCCAGCCGGCCGGGTGATAGGTCACCAGGTAGTCGTTTTCCGTGAGCGGATAGGGATACTGGAAAAGCTCGCCCTTCTGCCCATATTGATCGATTCGCTCCGCCGGTGTTTCACGCTCCGGGGCCACCAACTGCGCCCCGCCGTTTTCCTGCCGGCCTCGCGCGGGATCGAGCAGGATCAACTTGCCCGTCTGACGCGTGTGGTGCCCCGCGGCCACGGCGATCACCTTCTGCGTGCCGGGAATCCCGCGCGCGTGAAGAATCGTCGTCGGAAACCACGAGTTGCCCCCGTAGAAATCCGACTGGTTCGTGCCGTCCGGGTTCATCTGCATCAGGGGCTGCGGGTAGATCTGCCCGCGATCGTTGTACTCCCAGCGCGTATAGAGAATCCGGTTGTCCTCGGTCACCGTCGGCAAATTGTCGTGCACCTGGTCGAAGGTGAGACGCCGGATCGCCCCGCCGTCGCCATTGCAACGGTAGAGATTGCTCACCTCCGTCCACCAGCAGTCGACGATCTGCACGCAACGGGTCGAGTTGAAAATGATGTCGCCGCCAGGAAGATAGATGCCTTCGTAATCGGCCACCCCAAGTCCGAACGTGAGCTGGCGGACCTTTCGGGTCTCTACGTCCATCTCGTAAAGGTGGTAATCATCTTCCCGGTCTGACTTCTTCCAGGCGAAGAGGATTCGGCGACCGTCGTAAGAAACATCGGGATCGCGAATCACCCCGCCCGGATCGGCGAGCAGGGTTTCTTCGGAAACGTCTGATCCGTCATAGCGCAGGAGGCACAGAGCCGAGCCCGGTTTGAAATGCCGTTCTGCCTGGGCATCCGACTGGCCTTCGGTATAAGCGTAGTGAGAGCCTCCAAGCGTGTAGTGCTTGACGAACACGATCTCTGGCGACTCTTTCAGCAGCAAGGCAAGCCGCTGCGTGCGCCGCTGCCGGCAGGCTTCGGCGTACAACTCCAGCCACTTGGGGTCGTTCGGAGGAAGCTTACCCTTGACCAGTTCGTCCAACCGCGTTTGCAACTCGCCGGGGTCCTTGAGTTCCTCCAGCACGCGACGGACCATTGCCTCTTCCTCGGAGGCGTCGCGATAGGGCTCCAGGTACCAGGCGAACTCCTGCTGCGGATCAAAGCGTCCCGAACCCGCGGCGCGATGGGGATTGTCCTGAAGAAACCAGTCCATCTCCGGGAAACGCTGCCACAGGTCCCGAACCACCGCGGCCGTGGTCTTCTCCCGGTCGGAAGCGGAAGGCTGAAAGCTCTGCCGAGCGCCCGTCATGGCGGCAGCCCAAGTCGGCTCCTCCGGGAGGGGCTTATCCTCGCCCAACGCCTGGCCTACGAGCAGCAACAGCAAAATCGGATAACCAGATCTCATTCCTGCACAACCTCGTCTCTGGGGACAACGCAATCGCCCATTCTCTCCGAAGAACATTGTAGAAGTATGGCGGGTGTTCCTGCAACAAACAATGGCGTTTCGTATTTGGGCGTTGCGAATTTGTCTACTTCCAGCCCCCCAGAATATCCAACAAGGAATGTTCAATCATGAAGTGTTCCATGCCAATCAAGAGTCGCTGGCACCCAGGGCCTGGGTCCTGTTGCGGTATTCCGACGGGGTATGACCCACGATGCGGGTGAAGGCCCGGCTGAAATGCTCACCGCCCGTGAACCCGCTCAGCCGAGCGATGCGGTGAAGCTTCTCGTCCGACTCGGCCAGAAGCGATTTGGCGTATTCGACCCTTTTGCGGGAGAGTTCCGCGCCGATCGATCGGCCCACGTGCTTTTCAAAAGCTCGATAAAGCCCGCATCGGCTCATGTAGCTTTGGGCGACCACATCCTCCACCCCGATGGGATCGCGGAAATGCTCCCAGATGAAACCAAGCGCCTTGGCGACCGCCTTGTGCGGAACGGCAAGAATGTCGCTGCTCTTGCGGACAACCACGCCGCGAGGGGCGATCTCAAGCGGTGCTCCGAGGGCGGACTGTCCTTCCATGAGCCTGCCCAGCAATGCGGCTCCCTCGTAGGCCAACGACTCCCGGTTGCTGTCCACGCTGGAAATTGGCACCGGCGCAAACTCGCAGGCGTATTCGTCGTTGTCCACGCCCACCACGGCAACCTCGTCCGGAATGGCCAGGCCCGCCGCCTCGCAGGTGTTGATCAACTGGGCCGCCCGGTTGTCGCTCTGGGCCATGATCCCAATCGGAAGCGGCAAGGTCCGCAGTTTGGACTCCAGCCATGCATACCAGCCCAAGCGACGCTGCTTCGGGGAGGCCCCGTGCCAGTCGAGTGCCACGTAACGAGCGCCCGCCTTCTCCACCGCCCGCCGGAAGCCCCGTTCCCGGCCGCACACGTCGCAGATGTTCGAAAACTTGTAGAACCCCAAGTTCTCGAACCCCCGTTCCAGCAGGTGTTCGGCCGCCAGTTCGCCCACGCGCTCGTTGTCGAGGCACACCCTGGGGACCCGCACATCTTCCACGTCGAGGCTCAGGCCGACCACGGGGACGACCTGCCGACGCATGAACTCCAGAACATCTTCCCGATGGGGAAGCAGGAGCGTGAGAATCCCGTCTCCCTTCCAGTACTCCGGAAGCACCCCGTAATGGGCCATCGACGTATCGAGAGTCCACCCGGCTTCCCGGGCGTAACGCACCACGCCTCGGTGCAACTGGTGATCGTAGTAGCCCAACGCCATCAAGACGTGCGGACGGGATGCGGCAGAACCCCTGGTTGTCACGGGACGGGCGGCTCGCGTACACGAATCAACAAGGAAACAATACAAAGGAACATAGATTAGTCTAGTCCGGCGTGGTACAAGGGACAAGGGTGAGGGCTACGTGGTCAACGAGGGAACGACCCCAACGAGGGGAACCCTCCCACAGTTGGCCCGGTTTTGGGCATACTATCACCTCCCCGACATCCAACCGTGAGATGCCCCGCCATCCTGCCTCGGGAATACTGTTCTCGGCTTCCCTCGGAGAATCGCCATGAAACTGTGTGGAACGAAAAACGCTGCCTTGTGCCTGACTACTGTCCTGGCATTCTGCGGCAACCTGCACGCCCAGCCGCAGACGTCATCCAAACTGCTGGTCACCTTGCCCGATTTCTGCCCAACGCCTGATGGCATGGCCATCGACGGAGCCGGGAACCTGGTGGTGGCGTGCCCCAATTTCGCAGATGACTCCTATCCCGGATGCGTCGTCCGAGTCTCTTCCGACGGGCAGGTGACAAAATGGTTCGACGTACCCGCCCACCCGGAGACGGGAAAGGCATACCCAATGGGGATTGCCTTTGCCGAGAATGGCGACCTCTTCGTTTGTGACAACCAGAACTGGCCGACCGGCAACGGCGACCAGGGCGAACTCAACCAGGGGCGCCTCCTTCGCCTGCATATCCGCGACGACAAGCTCGTGAACACGACCGTCGTGGCTTCCGGAATCAGCCATCCCAACGGGGTTCGCGTTCACGACGGCTGGGTCTACGTCACCGTGAGCATGTTGCCCAAGGTCAAGCGGCCCGACGGCCTTCTCACCAGCGCCGTCTACCGCTTTCGACCCGAGGACCGGGGAATTCAATTGGCCAACACCCTCGACGACGCCAATCTCCTGACCAGCTTCGTCACAAGAAATCCGGATTGCCAATACGGCGTCGATGGACTGGTCTTCGACAGCAAGGGCAACCTCTTCGTCGGCAATTTCGGCGACGGCGCCCTGCACGAGGTGACCTTTGACGAGGACGGCAATGTGGCCGGCAAAAGCGTCTTCGCCAAGACCGACATGGCCACGCCCATGTCGTCGCCGCAATTTGCCGAACGCATGACCGAGGCCAAGATGCGTACCACCGATGGAATCTGCATCGACTCCAGCGACAACATTTACGTGGCCGACTTCTCCAACAACGCCGTCTGCCGCGTGGATCCCCAGGGAGAAATCACGGTCCTGGCCCAGAGCCCCGATTGCGATGGCAGCCAGGGCGGGCTCGACCAGCCCGGCGAACCGATCCTCTGGAACGGCAAACTCGTCCTCTCGTGCTTCGACATTGTCACCGGCCCCGACAAGGTCAACACGACCCACGACAAGCCCTTCACGCTGGCCTGGATCGAGGTGGCTCCCTGATGAAGTACCTGTCCACCTTGATCGGCTCCGCCATCGTCGGGGCTCTCGTGTTCGGCATCTGGCCGGAAATGTGGAAGAGCTACGGCATTGCCGGCGGCTGGCTGGCCGCGGTCATGCTCATCAGCATTGCCTGGTTCATGAACCACTGGCTCGGCATCATCCACAACCCATCCGGCAAGATCTGGGTCGACCAGGGATGGCCCATCGCCGCTGCGGGCGTGGCCTGGGCCATGGTCCGCTTCGGCGCCCAACCATCCCAGGCGGTCGGCACGGTCCTGTGCATCGCCCTGGGCGGGGCCTTGGGAGGACTGGCCGCCGCGGCGGTCAAGCAGACCAACCCGGCCTTCGCCCCCAACGACCCGGAGCCGGATTCCGGCAGCAAGGAGTGACACCATGGCCGAGTGGTTATCGACCTACAACGAAACGTTAGGCTTGTATCACGCAAGCGTCATCACCACCATCTTCGGCGGGTTTTGCGTGGCCTTCGCCATCGTCATCTGCTGGCCGAAACTGGTCGAGACCTACGGGGCCGTCGGCGGAATGATCGGCGGCAGCGTGATCGTGGCCACCTTCTGGCTTCTGAATCACAAGCTGCCAGGCATCGGAATCGCTCCCAATTGCATCGACCATCCCGAGGGCGGAATCCAACAGTTCGGCCTGATCGCCCAGGGCTTTCGCGGAGCGGCCCCCTGGGTCGACATGGGCCTGGCCGTTGGCGTCGGCATGTGGGTTGCCAGCTATTTCGATGCTCGCAAGCAGGCCGACAACTCCCTCGGCCTGATCGCCGAGTCGGCTCCCCGACTCTTCTGCGTGCTGCTGGGCGGTGCCCTTGGCGGCGCGATCGTCGCGTTGATTGGTTTTTCCGGTGCCGAACTTTAGGACCTTGCCAACCCGCTTTCAGGAAGGGACCCTGCGAATGAGAGCCGTCAGCGTTCAACAACCGGGCCAGGTGGAAATCGTCGAACTGGCTTCGCCCACCCCCGGGCCCTACCAGGCCCTCGTCCGGACGGAAGCCGCCTGCCTCTGCAACGCCACCGACGGAAAACTCGTCGCCGGCCACTTTCCCGGCGTCGACTCCTACCCCCTGATCCTCGGCCACGAATCGGCCGGCATCGTCGAAGCGGTGGGCGACAAGGTCCGTACGTTTCGCGAAGGCCAACGTGCCATCGGCGGACTCGTCTTCGACTTCCAGGAACCGGGCTACGGCAGCGGCTGGGGCGGCTTCTGCGAGCACGTGCTCGTCAACGACCACGACGCCATGGTCGCCGACGGCGTGGCCGACGAGGCCCACGGCTGGTTTGAATGCTACGAGATCCAACGCCCCGTTCCCGACGACATCCCCTTACCCGAAGCCGTCCTTCTGTGCACGTGGCGCGAGGTCTACGGCGGATTCGGAGATTTCAACCTGCAAGCCGGTCAGGACATCCTCGTCTTCGGCGCGGGCCCCGTCGGGTTGAGCTTCACCAGGTTCGGAAAACTGCTCGGACTCCGTTCGGTCGGCGTCGTCGATCCCCTGCCTCACAAACGGGAGAAAGCCCTGGCCATGGGCGCCGACGAAGTGTTCAGCCCCGAGGACGTGACCGGCGAAGCGTTCCTTGCCGCCAACGGCGGACGCTACGACGTGGTCATCGACGCCGTCGGCAGCGGCAAGATCATCAATGCCGCCTTGCCCCTGGTTAAGATGGGCGGCTCCATCGGCGTCTACGGAGTCATCGCCGACGACGCCGTTACCGTCGAAAAAGGTCGCGGGCCCTACAACTTCAATCTCCTCGTTCACCAGTGGCCCACCCGCAGCCGGGAGCGAGCCGCCATGGAACCCCTTTGCCAATGGATCCGCGACGGGAAACTGGCGGCCGATGAGTTCATCACCCACACGTTTCCCCTCGAAGACATCAACGCCGCCCTCGATGCCGTCAAGACGGGCGCCGTCATCAAGGCCCTCCTCACCTACTGAGACTCAGCCATGGCTGAAGCGATGATCCTGGCAATTGACGTGGGAACGCAAAGCACGCGTGCCGCCGTGGTCGCGGCGAGCGGCGAGATCCTCGGCATTGCGCAGATTCCCCACGACACGGACACTCCCCACCCCGGCTGGGCCCAGCAGCAACCGGCCGCCTGGTGGAACGAAGCCTGCGAGGCGGCTCGCAACGTCCTGGCCGAAACGGCCATCGACCCTTCGAGCATCGCTGCCGTGGCCTGTTGCGGCCAGATGCACGGTCCTGTTGGAATCGATGCCGCCGGAGAGATCACCACGGATTGGGTGCAGCTCTGGTGCGACAAACGCTGTGCCCCCCAGGCCGACGCGATTCGTGCCGCCTACGACGAAACCGCCCTGATGCAGCAGGCCGGCAATCCCCTGAACCCCGCCTGGCCCGGCATCAAGGTGCGGTGGGAAAAGGAGAACCACCCCGAGGCCTACGAGCGGACGAAGTTCTTCCTCGTTCCCAAGGACTTCATCAACTACCGCCTCACCGGCGTGGCCGCGGCAGACCCTTCCGAGGCGGCCTGCACCTACGTCTACAACTGCCAGACCGAGGCCTACGATCCCCGGTTGGCAGACGTCGTGGGGGTTGATCTGGCCAAGTTCGCCCCGATCCATCCGTCCCATGCCGTGATCGGCCACGTGACGGAAGAGGCCTCCCGGCTCACCGGGATCCCCGCGGGTACCCCCGTGGCCGCGGGCGGAGGCGATTTCCCCGTCTCCATGCTCGGTTTCGGAATCGTCGGCCACGGCGTCCTGGCCGACGTGACCGGCACCAGTTCCTTGTTGGCCTCCCACAGTGCCGAGGCGCTGATCGATCCGGCTATCCAGAATTGCCGCCACGTGGTCGACGGCTGGATCCCCTTCACGATCCTTGACTGCGGCGGCGTCAGCATGAAGTGGTGCAAGGACCTGATGAGTTCCATTGCCGACGACGTGCCCTACGACCGCCTGATCGAGCTGGCAAGAACCGTGCCCGCCGGAAGCGACGGGCTCGTCTTCTACTCGTACATGCTGGGCGAACGGCGACGCGAGAACGTTCACGCTCGGGGCGGCTTTTTCGGCGTTCGCCTGGAACACGAAGCTCGCCATTTCATCCGCGCCGTCATGGAAGGCGTTGCCCTGGCAATTGGCAAGGACGCGGGCTTGTTCCGCTCCCTCGGAATGAACGCCCAGAGCGTCTTCAGCGTCGGCGGCGGCACACGAAACGCCCTATGGAACGAAATCAAGGCGGCCGTCCTCGGCCTGCCAGTTCATCTTTCTCCCGAGCCGGAGGCCGGGATCAAAGGCTGCGCCCTCCTGGGCGCCGCAGCCGCTGGGCTCGTAACCGATCTGGCCGCTGAGGCCGTCGCCAGGCGAACGGCGACGCAAACGGTCGATCCCGACCACGCCACGGCCGAAGCCTACACGCAAGTCCAGCACGAATTCAATCGAATCTACAACCACATGCTGGGATTCTGGCAAGAGTCATGAGCAGACCAACCGAGACCTTCGACATGTCATCCAATATGAACGCCGAGTCATCGGTGTCCCTTACCCCTGAATCGTTGGCGGCACGGATCGACCACACCTTCCTCAAGCCCTTTGGCAAGCCCTGCGACATCGAACGGCTCTGCGACGAGGCCCGAACCCACGGCTTCGCCATGGTGGCCATCAACCCGGCCGAGGTCGAAACCTGCGCGAAACTGCTCGAAGACACCAAGGTGCGGGTCGGCGCGGCGATCGGATTCCCCTTGGGCCAGAACACCGTGGCCGTCAAGGAGTACGAAATACAGGATGCCCTCGCCAGGGGCGTCGGCGAGATCGACATGGTCATCAACGTGCGCGCCCTTCAGTCGGGAAACCTGGACCTGGTCGCCCGGGAAATCCAGTGCATGGTTTCCCTGTGCCAATCCCACGCCGTCGTCTCCAAGGTGATCCTCGAAACCTGCTATCTCACCGACGAGCAGAAACGCGAGGTTTGCCGCATCGCCGTGGAGCAGGGCGCCCAGTTCGTCAAGACTTCGACCGGCTTCGGCTCGGGAGGCGCAACCCTCGCGGATGTGGCCCTCATGCACGAGGCCGTGGCAGGCCAGGCCGAAGTGAAAGCCTCGGGCGGAATTCGCACCCTGCAGCAGGTGGTCGATTTCCTCGCCGCAGGAGCCACGCGAATCGGCACGAGCAACGGTGTGGCCATCCTGAACGAACTTCGTGCGCTCAAGAGGCTGGAGACTGGAGGCTGTAGGTCGTGACGCGAGATCGATTGCCAAGTTGAGCCGATTCCGATGTACCGAAAGTCCTTGTTTTCCAGCCCTTCAGCCTTCGGTCTTCAGCCTATAGCCTTGTCTCCATCGTCTTCCGTTTTCACTTTGAGCAATCTGTTCCACCAAAAACTCGACCCCATTGATCGGAGAAAACCCATGATTCGTCGTACCCTTATTTCCTGCCTGGCGGCGTTCTTGCTGCTGGCAGCCGCCGTCGATGCCGAAGACTGGCAGCCGGCCGACGGCCCGCTCATGACTCGCTGGGCCAAGGACGTCTCGCCGGAAAACGTCTGGGCCGAATATCCCCGTCCCCAGATGGTCCGTCCCGAGTGGACCAACTTGAATGGACTCTGGCAGTACGCCATTCAGGCGAAAGACGCCGCCACGCCCGAGCAGTGGGACGGCAAGATCCTCGTTCCCTTTCCCGTGGAATCGGCTCTCAGCGGCGTGATGAAACCCGTTCAGCCCGACCAGAAGCTCTGGTATCGGCACACCTTCGAGAAACCCGCCGTGGCTGGCGATCAGCGGCTCCTGCTCCACTTCGGCGCCGTCGATTGGCAGTGCATCGTCGCCGTAAACGGCAAGGAAGTCGGCAAACACACGGGCGGCTACGATCCCTTCTCCCTCGACATTACCGACCAGCTTCGCGACGGCGAAAACGAAATCATCGTGTCCGTCTGGGATCCAACCGATGCCGGCTGGCAGCCTCGCGGCAAGCAAGTGCTCAAGCCCGGCGGCATCATGTACACAGCCGTCACCGGAATCTGGCAAACGGTCTGGCTGGAAACCGTCCCCGCCGCCCATGTCAACTGCTTGAAGATCGTGCCCGATCTCGACCGCAAGGTCGTTTCCGTAACCGTCAATGCCTCGGACGAGAGCCAGGTCGAACTAGTCGCCCTGGACGGCGAGAAGGTCGTCGCCAAGACGACCGGCAAGAGCGGCTCCCCGCTGGAGTTGGCCATCCCGTCTCCCAAGCTCTGGACCCCCGACACGCCCCACCTCTACGACCTCCAGGTCAACCTCGTGCAGGGCGGCGAAACGACCGACTCGGTGAAGAGCTACTTCGGCATGCGAAAGATCGAGGTCGCCAAGGACAAGGACGGTCTGAACCGCCTTGTGCTCAATGGCGAGGTTCTCTTCCAGTACGGTCCCCTGGACCAGGGCTGGTGGCCGGACGGGCTCTACACGCCTGCCACCGACGAGGCCATGAAGTACGACATCGTCATGACCAAGAAGTTCGGCATGAACATGGCGCGTAAGCACGTCAAGTACGAGTGCGCCCGCTGGTACTACTGGTGCGACAAGTTGGGCCTGCTCGTCTGGCAGGACATGCCCGCCGGGGCCACCGATCGCAACGACGAGAGCAAGACCGACTTCCTCGCCGAACTGAAGGCGATGATCGACGCCCTCCACAACTTCCCCTGCATCGTCATGTGGGTTCCCTTCAACGAAGGGTGGGGCCAGCACGATACGCCCGAGGTTGTCAAGTGGATCGAAGCCTACGACCCCACTCGCCCCGTCAACGAATCCAGCGGTTGGCACGACCGGGGCAGCGGAACCGTGTCGGACATGCACAACTACCCCGGCCCCGGAACACGACCGGCCGAAGAAGACCGCGTTGTCGTCCTTGGCGAGTTCGGCGGCCTCGGACTGCCCGTCAGCGGCCACACCTGGCAGGCCGAGAAGAACTGGGGATATCGGTCCTACAAGAACTCCGAGGAACTGACCGAGGCCTACGTCGGCCTGCTGACCGCCATGCGGCCCCTCATTGCCCAGGGCCTCTCCGCGGCCGTCTATACCCAGACCACCGACGTCGAAATCGAAGTCAACGGTCTGATGACTTATGATCGTGAACTCGTCAAGATGGACCTCGATCGCATCGCCGCGGCTGCCCACAAGCTCTACTTGCCGCCCCCCACGTTCAAGCGACTGGTGGCCACCAGCCAGCAGCAGGCTCAAGAGTGGGCCTACACCACGGAGAAGCCGGCCGACGATTGGACCAAACCTGATTTTGACGCCGAAGGCTGGAAAACCGGCCCCGCCGGCTTCGGCACGGAAGGCACCCCCGGCACCGCGGTGCGGACTGTCTGGAACACGTCCGACATCTGGATCCGTCGCACCTTCACGCTCGACGAACTGCCGACGGGCGGTGAGCTTTGCCTCGATATCCACCACGACGAAGATGCCGAGGTCTATCTCAACGGCCAGAAGATCAATTCCTTCACCAACTACACCACTGGCTATGTCAACGTCCCTCTTGATGAGGACGCCGCCGGCGCACTCAAGGCTGGAAAGAACACAATCGCCATTCATTGCCACCAAACTCGCGGTGGCCAGTATATTGATGCTGGCCTTTCTCTCATGATTGAGAAATAATAAATGGTGGGTCGTGGAATCCTGCGTCGCTCGATCGTTTCACCCTTTGCAGGGCGATCGAGCGTCACAGGACCTCAGGCGTCACCGCTACCTAGAGGCCATGTTGGGCGCGGTGAAGTTCCCGGTACACAAAACGGCAAGTCTTTGATACGAAACGCCATGGTTATCTGTCGTCCATTGGTGTAAAATATAGAGTAGCGGCACAGAGAGATTTGAGAGGCCTCCGCAGACGCATCGGAACTTGTACCCGCCTGCGGTGTTCAGTGACCGCGGTGCCCACCCGGCTTTTCTCCGGATGGCTTACCGTGTGTTCGGATTACGAAGAGAGCATCTACTTGTTCCCTCGGCATTTTGCCTGCCCGGCGGTTCTGCGCGATTGGTGCGCCTTGGCAAGCGTGAGTGATCCCACGGGAACGAGTTGTCCAGGCTGTTTTGGCAGTCTCTCGGTGCTCCCGTGTCGTTTTTTGCCTCAAATTCCTCCTTATTGCCCGATTCTTCTTTTTCGAAAGGACACCCTCATGGTGCTCTCCAGTTCCCCAAAGCGGACAGGGTTCACTCTCGTTGAACTCCTGGTCGTGATTGCCATCATTGGAATCTTGATTGCCTTGCTGCTTCCGGCCGTTCAGGCCGCTCGCGAAGCGGCTCGCCGCTCCCAGTGCACGAACAACCTGAAGCAACTGGCTTTGGCGATGCACAACTACCACGACACGTACAAGGCGCTTCCTCCGGCAGCCCTCGTCCTCGACTCGAACAATCCCAACTACGATTGCCATTCGTGGTACTCCTTCACGTTGCCCTTCATCGAGCAGCAGCCCCTTTTTGATACGATCACCTTCAACACAATCGTCGGCAACAACAACAATTCGGACCTCCGCGGGACTCTGCTGAACGCCCATGTGTGCCCCTCCGACGTCCCCCATATTGTCCAGGAAGACTCCAACGCCACCTGGCGCGTCCAGCGAACCAATTACGTGGTCAATCTCGGGAACACCGACTATGGGCACCAGAACAAGGGGACGCTCACAGGTCGGGCCGGACCGTTCCGACTCAACGAGAAGAGCATGATGGCAAGCATTCATGACGGAACGAGCAACACCCTGATGTTCTCGGAAGTCATCGTTCCCAAGGACACCGGCTGGGGCGGTTGGTACGGCGTGCCCATGTACGGCGGCGGCAGCGGCTTCACCGCCTACACCTCGCCCAACTCGCTCGGCCCCGATGAAATGGCCCGCAAGTGCTACAGCGACCTGGGCGCCCCTGATCGGGGGATCTGCAACACGAACGCCGGAGGCGATCACGCGTCGGTCGTCAACCAGGTGGTCACCCCGCGAAGCTTCCACCCCGGCGGAGTCAACGTGTCCCTTTGCGACGGCTCGGTCCGCTTCGTGAGCGAAACCGTCGATCTGGCGGCCTGGCGAGCGGCTTCCACCGCCAGCGGCAAGGAATCGGAGACGCTGCCGTAACCGGCTAGACAATCTCTGCGGGCAAGGGACCCGGGATCACCCGGGCCCTTGCTTTCGCCCGTTTCCAAGACCGAACATCCAATGACTTCTAGGAAAGGTAAGGTGTCCAAGTGGTGCGATTCTTGACCGGCATGGCCGCATGCCTCGTGTGCTTCTCGTTGCTCCTGTGCGGCTGTGGTGGCTCCAACGGCGGCACGATTGAAGTGACCGGAACGGTGACCTTCGACGGGACTCCCGTCGAGTCGGGAACCATCTCCTTCCTCCCGAAAGACGGCAAGGGCGCTTCGGCGGCCGGAAAAATCGTTAGCGGCCAGTACACGGCCGCGGTGCCGCCCGGCGAAAAAAAGGTCTCGATTATCGGCGAACGCGTCGTGGGCCAGGACAAACGCGATCCCAGCGATCCCAACAGTGAAACCTTCGATGTGACCGAGTCCTTCATTCCGCCCCAATACAACGCCAAGACCACCCTGACCGCAACGATCAGCGAGGACGGCGGAGCGGTCGACTTCGAGTTGACTTCGAAGTAGTAGATTTGTTCGCGCACCGAGCGGGGCCCGGCCTTGCCGTTTCAGGCCGCCCCCTTCCATCGCAAGCGACATCAGCACGGCCGCGGGGGCCCTGGGGGGATCTCGCGGCCCGTGTCTTTTCTTGACGCCGCGCTTCCTGCGCCGTCCTTCGCCTACTACCATCTCCGGAGAAGAACCCACGTTGCCGGAGTGTTCATTCAAACGGAAACTCCATGCCCCAAGAAGCTCTTGCCGAATCACTTGGCCATCTGCTTACCCAGCGAGGGGCGGAGATCGTGGCCTGCGCCGACCTCGCGCCCCTTCCGACGGACATGTGCCGAGGCTTTCCCCGCGGTGTCTGCATCGGAGTCCCCCTAAAACGGGACATCGTTGCAGCGATCACGAGCGGTCCCACTCCCGAATACGCCGCCGAATACGATCGTGTCAACGCCCTGCTGAACGAGCTGTGTCAATGTTGCGCTGAATCGCTTGTCGCGGCCGGATTTCGCGCAGTCGGCCTCAACGCCACGGTTTCCAACGAGGAACTCGATCTAAAAACGCTCTCCACGACCTTGCCCCACAAGACGGTCGCCCGCCTCGCCGGGGTCGGCTGGATCGGCAAGTGCGCCCTGCTGGTCACAAAGCAGTTCGGCTCGGCCGTCCGCTACAGCACCGTGCTGACCGATGCCCCCTTGCCCACGGGAACCCCTGCCGACGCTTCCGAGTGCGGCGCGTGCCGGGCCTGCGTGGCGATCTGCCCGGCCGGGGCCCCGAGCGGACGCCCCTGGGAACCCGGCATGACTCGTGACGACTTCTTCGACGCCCATGCCTGTTGCGAGGCAGCCCGAGGGCAGACCCTCGCCATCGGCGTCGACGGCACCATCTGCGGACGCTGCATCGCCGCCTGCCCCCACACCCAAAGATACTTGGCGCACTCGTAGCCTGACTTCTTCGTAGCCTGACTCTCCGAGTCGGGACTCGAACCGGCACTCACTCCCCCCAGTTCCGATATGGCCCGGATTACTCACGGGTGGCACGTCCCAGAGCAAAGCGATGGACGTGGTGATCCGACCGTCCACGCCCATCGCTTCGTGAGGAGGAAGACCGGTGGTTACGCCAGTCACGGCTCAGAGAACCATGCTACCTGGCCGGCGCCGTCCGGAGCGTGTCGACCGATAGCAGCGGAAGGACTCGTTTCGCCTTCGCGTGGTCCGTCCACGAACAGCGGACGAGCGGCACGCTCGTCACCACGTCGCGAAACTCCATTTTCCCTTCGGGCACATAGACGCACCAGTTGGTCATTTCCTTGCGGTCGTAGCCGAGCGTTCCGTCCGCCTTCAGATCGAACCAAAGTTGGAACGAGGAGAAGGCTCGCCCTGGCGCCACGGACCACGCGCGAACATTGCGGGCATGCCATTTGAAATTCTCACTATCTCGGCCCGGGTGTTTGCTCGTCGCTAGGTATTGCCAGAACATCTGCTCAAGCGCCTCCGGCGATGCCTTCTCTGCGGAGATATTGTCGTCACCAGGTTCGAGCGGACCAGGTTGACGATGGTTTGAGGGGGCAATCTCGAACTTGACTTGGAGAGGTATTCTGTAACGGCCTTCCGGACGCTCGCCTGACGACACCTGTTTCGCCAGGATCTCCGCAAATCCCAAACCAAGCCGGACGTCGCACGGGACGGAATAGGACTTGGTTCCCGGCCCCTTGGGAGAGACGTAATAGATGTTGCGGCCATCACTTGGCGGGCGGAGTGTGACTTGCTTCCCATCCTTGCCTCGCAAATAGACCGTGTACTTGAGCGTCGGGTAGTTGTTGTCGAGAAGAGAGACTTCTCTCTTCACGCCCAGCTTGGCGAAGAACGACGGGTTAACGTCCAAAGACGCCTCAAGGCGAACAACCGCATCCATCGGATGCTCGTCAACGATGAACATCTCCGGAGCGACAAACTCCTGGAGAATGTCCAGGGTCATAGGCCGCTCGCTCTTGGGGAGCGTTGCAACCGAGTCCTTCAGCAGCAGGAACCTCGGACTCGGCGAGTCGGCCAGGACCGACTCGCGGGCGGATTCGACAATGTCGTCGGCAAATCCGTCCGGAATCACCCACGTCAGCTCGTCGCAACATACGCGTTCCTGAGCCGCTGCACGCTCGTCCTCTGCGATAGCCACCTGCGACGCAAGAACAGCCAAGAAGACACCGATACTCAAGATCGCGAGCCCCAAGAACCACTGAGCGTTTGCACCGTCCACCACCCCGTAAGTCGCCATGAGCCACCTCCTTGCGATGAGTGTCTGCCCCCCAGCCATGTGAGAGGGCGATCACATTTTGCACCAGACTCGACACAGCGCCAAGAGGAAACCCCTGGGCCGCCCCCAAACGCCAACGGGGACGCCCCCGATCTCCCACGCGTGCCATCGCGTGAAGATCGGGAACGTCCCCTGGAGGATGTCTTCCCAATCGTGCTGTTGTCAGCCTTTCAGGTAGGTCCCGTAGCCGACGACGATCGTCGAGCCGATCAGCAGGATGAGCCCCACGGCGAGACGAATCCGCGTGCGGGAGCTGGTGCCCTTCCATTCCTTGAGGACGATTCCCCAGAGGCTGCTGAAGATAATGATGCTGGCCATGTGGAGGGTCCAACTCGAGAACGTGTAAACCCCCATTTGCGTTTCGCCCATGCTGTAGAAGAAGAACTGCATGTACCAGGTGGTGCCGGCAATGGCGCACAAGAGGTAGTTCAGACCCATGGGGACGCGATCGGTTTCATTCGTCGCAACAGCAGCCTGGCCAGCCAGGTCTTCGGCGTCGAACTGGGAAACGCCCTCAGCGGCGCTCACCTCGGCCACGACCTTGCGCGTTAGCGACAGGTACTCGTGGCCCGAGCGGTTCTTGATGTTCAGGAGCACACACCACAGGAAATTCGTGGTAAATCCGCCCCAGAGGACCACGACCAGGACCGGGAGTTTCCGCCAGAGAATCAGCCCGCCTGTGTCGTTGAGACCGGCTTCGGCGAGCACGGCGATGGGTTCGCCCGCCGTCAAGCCGTAGCTCATTCCGGCGCTCATGATGCCGGAAAAGGTGGCGACAAGGATGCCCTTGAAGAAGCTGAACTCGGGAACCGCCGCCTTCTTCTCTTCGTCGCTCAGTTCCGCTTCTTTGGACATTCCAGCCATGCCTGTCACGGCAATTCCGCCGAGGCAGACCGCCACACCCAACATGATCACCTGGCCGGACCACTGGCTGATGATCTCGCCGAACGTGCCGGCGAAGATGGGCGGCATCAGGGTCCCGAAGGCGGCGCAATACCCCAGGGCAACCGCCATGCCGAGGGCGATGCCCAGATAACGCATCGTCAGGCCGAAGGTCAATCCACCGAGTCCCCACATGGCCCCGAAGATGTAGGCCCAAATCACGGCCTTGGGACTCGTCTCCCAGGAGGCCTGGAGGACGCCGAACATGTCGGGCACAAGAATCCCCGCCAACACCAGAGGCGCAATGATCCAACTGAAGAAACCGCCCACCAGCCAATAGGTCTCCCACGACCACTTCTTCACGCCGAGATAGGGAATGTAGAAGCTCGCGGATGCCAGGCCGCCAAGCCAGTGAAAAAACACGCCGAGCATCGGGTTTGCCATGAATAAATACCTTTCTCCTGCCGGATCTCGCAGATAAGTAGAGGCTGTAGACTAGAGGCTTGAGGCTGTAGGAAGAAACGTGATGGGAAGCCGACTTCAGGCTCCTGCCTAGGCGTGCCTCGGGGTTTGAATGGGTTTGTCCAGGTAGGCGTTGGCCTCGTCGTCGGCAAACGTCTCCTTGACCGGGTCGAAGGCCAACTTGCGGCCCAGACGGATCGAAATGTGACCCAACAGGCCGAGCGAGGTCACACGGTGCCCCACCTCGGGCGGTTCGAGCGTTTCCTCGCGGCTTCGCACGCAGTCGATGAAGTCCTGCTTCTCGCTCTTGAAGCGGAATTGCCGGTCGTCCGCCTTAGGCTGCAAGGTCAAGAGCGATTTTGGATGGGCGTCCATCTTCCGGAAGTCGGCATAGATCCAGCCCTCGTCACCCTCGATGCGGAAGTAGGGCTTCTCGGTCTTGTAGATCCACTCCAGCCCGTCGGCGAAACGATAGGTGATGTTGAAGCTGAGCAGCACGTTCCAGAAGCTGTCGGGGCCCGGGTAGACGCCCTTCGCGTCGATCTCCACCGGTCCGGTTCGTTCCAAGTCGGTGGCCCACATGGCGCCGTTGTTCAGGTGCGTGCCCCAGTTGGTGATCATACCGTCGCAATAGTACAGGTGCCGCATCCAGCCCGGGCGGGTGAGCGCCTTGGGCGGATGGACCCGTTTCTCTGTGTAGGGAGCCCGCGGCGCGGGACCTTGCCAACGCTCGTAGTCGAGTTCCTCGGGAACCGGCATATCCGGTTGCGCCGGGCAGGGAACGTCGCTTTCCGGCACGCAGGCGATGACCCGCTTGACCTTGCCCAGGTAGCCGTTGCGAACGAGCGTCGTGGCCCAGTGGGCCGGCTTCCCGCTGCGAAACTCGCTGTCGACCCGGAAGATCCGCTTGTGCTCCTTGGCGGCCGCGATCAGCTTCTGCCCCTCGCGAACGGTGCGGGTGATCGGCTTTTCGAGGGCCACGTCCTTGCCGGCCTTCATCGCGTCGAGGGCCATGATCGCGTGCCAGTGATCCGGAGTGGCGATCATCACCGCGTCCAGATCATCCCGGGCAAGAAGCTCCTGGTAGTCGCCGTAGGTGTCCACGCCGGAGAACGTGCCCTTGGCCTTTCCGGAATCGTATTGTTCCTTGATGCGTTCCGTGGCCTTCCCCAACCGCCACGAGTCCACGTCGCAGATCGCCACCGGCTGAACACCCGGCGTTCGCACGAACAGGGGGATATTGTGATAGTAGGTCTGCCGGCCGCAGCCGATGAAACCAAAATTCACCCGATCGTTGGGCCCCGGCTCTCCCGCTCCCGCTAGCACGCGCCGAGGCACAACCAGCGGGACCGTCGCTGTTGCGACAGCAGCGGCAGATTGCTTCAGGAACCGGCGGCGATTCGTGCGTGATGGTTTCATCGGATTTCTTCCCGGGGCGCAGGACGGGCCATCGAGTTATGGTAACCTGCCCAGAACGCCGTGGAAACCCTCTTCGGCGGCCGGAAAGACTCCCAGGGGGCGGGACTGGGCGAGCCGGGGCCACCAACCCTCACAATTGGGCAAGCGGGGCAACCAGAACGCGTCGGCAACGCTTGTTTTGCGACAGGGGGTTGGGGCGACAGGAGCTGGCCTGCCCCGGTTCAGCCCGGCTGCTACCGTTGGAGTTCGAAGAAAGGTCGTAGCGACATGGACCGCCAGGTTTGCAGCCGGGCTTTTGAAGTCGTTGGCAATTGAGGACAAGAGCCGGGCTATTCCGGTTCAGCCCGGCTGCTACCGTTGGGCCCGAAGAAAGGTCGTAGCCACATGGACCGCCAGATTTGCAGCCGGGCTTTTGAAATCGCTGGCAACAGAGCGCAAGAGCCGGGCTATTCCGGTTCAGCCCGGCTGCTACCGTTGGGCCCGAAGAAAGGTCGTAGCCACATGGACCGCCAGATTTGCAGCCGGGCTTTTGAAATCGCTGGCAACAGAGCGCAAGAGCCGGGCTATTCCGGTTCAGCCCGGCTGCTACCGTTGGGCCCGAAGAAAGGTCGTAGCCACATGGACCGCCAGATTTGCAGCCGGGCTTTTGAAATCGCAGGCAACAGAGCGCAAGAGCCGGGCTACCTCCGCAACCTTCACGATCCGGCTACCCGCTATGAAGTGGCCAATTCAAGAGCCCGGCTATCTTGGTTCACCCCTTCGGCTGAACGGCGTTCACGGCAGGTTCGGTGTCGGTGGCGCGGGGCGGCCAGGGCTTGGGACCTTCCACACGCATCGTCCCATGCGCTTTCTGTCCCGAGGCCAGGTCGATCGCCTCCACCTGCCACTGGCCGGGCGTATCGTTGGGGGCAACGTCGAACCGAACCTCCACTCGCCCGTTGGCGGCGGCGTAGGAACCGCTGAATTCCGCGGCCCGGCCCGATGGATCGCGAAGGACCACCTGGACTGGCACAATCGCATCCAGAGGCTTGCCCGATTCGTCGACCACCTCCACGGTCCAAGTGGCCCCGTCGCCCGGCACCACCGATTCGGGCCCTGAAAGACGCACGCCGGCGATGGCCTGATCGCACGCCATCAGCATGACGCCCCCGCACGGGGCCAGACGTATCGACAACTCCAGCCCTTCCTCCCCGACCTTTGCGGCAACCTCGAGGTGCTGAACGAGGTCGTAGACGTGTCCCCCGGTTCGCCTCAGTCGAACTTGCGTGTCCTCGGCCAGGCCGTTTTCCATGACCCGCCCATGATGGCCCACGTAGTTGCCGTACTCCCGGTGGTCGTTCACGAGAAACACATAGTCCGTGTTCTCGTATCGCCGCAGATAGGGAATCACCTCCGGGCTGGAGGTGTTCAGCCGCCGCTCATATCGGGCGTCCAATTGCCCCCGCAGTTCGCTCGCCACTCGCTGCAGGGCGGCCTTGTCGGCGTCGTTGCGTCCGGTCCGTTTGTGGACGGGCAGAAGAATGTCCGGCTGGATGGCGGGGCACGTCCGTTCGTCGCCCACCACGATGCCTCCCGCCTTCTGGAACTGGTGGATCCGGGCCACGACCGACCGGGTCAGCACGTCGCAGTCGGGCATGACCAGCACCCGGAACCCTTCCAGGCCGCGCCCGGCAATGGTCTCGTCAAACACGACCTCGGGCTGCAGCTTGGCATAGAGCAGAACGTGGTAGGCGTCCCCCGCCCAACTCCCGCACCACCCGTAGGTGCCACGTCGTGCAAACATCTCGGACGAAAACGATTCCAGGAAGGCAACATCACTGGCCGCGGGCGGCACGCTCCGGAGCGTCGGCCCCAACGGTTCAACGATCGTTTCCACAAGCCGCTTCAACTCCTTCTGCGTTTCCGGATGGGTAAACCGGTAGCCGCTCGGCGAATCGGTGGAAACGAGCGACTGCCAGCCGTGATACATGATCCCCTTGATGGGCCGCGCGATCTTGGTCCAGAAGGCCTCTCGAAGTTGCATCGGCGCAATGGTGATGAATGGGGCGTCGGGCTGCTCGCGCTCCCACGAGGCGACGTAGCCCGGGCCCGGTTTGCCGGCCGGCGTTTCCGGCGCCGTCTGGCTGCGATACCAGATGATCTGCGTCATCTTCATGACCTGCTGCCCTTTCGGTCCGCCCCGCGCCATGGCCAGCAGTTCGTCCGTCGCCAGGCCGATCCGAATGGGGTCGGGATAGGAATAGGTCCATTGCGACAGATAGTCCACATCGCCCCCGGAACCGTAGACGCTCGCCACGCGGACCGCCGGGTCGTGCCAGGTCCAGAAATCGTCGCGGCCGGCCGTCTTCAAGCCCCGGACCACGGCCGAGTTGAGGTCGTTCCAACCGTCGCCATGTTTCCAATACCAGCGATAGTATTTCAGAATCGGGTGATCGTCGTCGATGACGCGATCCTTCGGAAAGTCGGGCAGTTTGTCCCAGGCCACGCCCCGGGGACTGCTCACCTCGGCGGGAATCTCCTCGCCGCAGGCCTTTCGATAGGCCTCGCGGTCGTGTTCATGGAAGCACGGGCTGGCGTGGTCGCGAACCTCGGTGTGAATCATGGCCGCCCCAAAGGCCGGATGATCGCCAAAGCTCTTCGCCACACTCGCCCCCACATTCTCGCAGAGTTGTTGAATTTCCGGAAACAACCCGCAGATGTCTTCCCGCTTCAGGGGCTTGCCGTCTCGACCAATGCGGCGGAATTCCTCTCGGCTGCGCATGGCCGCCCCGGGCGACAATCCGGCGACCATCGTGATCCCCTTTGCGAGCGCCTCGTCGAGCGTGGCTCGTGCGGACTTCAACCGATCGTCATCCAGCGCCTGGGTGGGTTTGCCGGCCTCCCGGATCCGCCCGACATCGCTGGGAATGCCCAACGCGTGGGTGAAGCCGATCTCCTTGGCCCGATCCAGATCCCGGGCGATTCCTCCCCACATCACCACCGGCATCTGCTCCGGCAAGGGCCGCGGCACAATCCGGACGGTCATCTGCTCCGTTGTCTCAAACGCTTCCGGCCCAGCTGATTGCACCTGAATGGCCAGCGAGTATTTTGCCGGACGAAGCCGCGGGTCCAACGCAACCGTCAAGTCGAAGGACTTCCCCGGCTCGATCGCCGGGATCGCCTGCTCTTGAATGCTCTGGCCGTCGATAGTAACTGTTGCCGAGGCTCCGGAAAGGGGCTCCTCGCACAGGTTGGTCAGCCGGTAGACCTGCGACACCTCGGCTTCCATCCGCACGAAGCACGACCGGTCGGAAACTCGCTCGACCCTCAGCGGTCGGAATTCAAGCACGCCCCGGCAAAGGCGAACCTGGTCGAGCAGTCCGGGAAAGCCGTGGTAGTAGCTGCCGTTTCGGTCGCCGATCGTAAGGGGGCGCGACCCGGGGGCCACGGCGCCGCAGCCCGCGTTGTACCGTCCGCCGCGAGCCACGCCGTCGACGAAGAACCCGCCCGTTCCCTGTCCATCGTAGGTGAAGGCCAGATGGGTCCACACTCCCGTTTCCAGGCGAAGCGGATCGGAATACCAGGTGGCCGAGTGCGTTCCGAAACCAAGACAGGCCCGCAGGACCCGGCCGCCATCCTTCGCAGGGGCTCCGAGGACGAGTTGGTAATCCGTGTCGGCCACGTACTTCTTGTCGAGCAGAAACGACTCCGGATAGTCGCCGGCAAGTTCCGGTCCCGGACAGATCCACATCTCGATCGTAAAAGCGTCCGGTGGCGACAACCCCGGCGCGCTGCCGCAGCGTGCCGCATGGACCTTATCCGCGACGGGCCAACCCGGCGCCGAACGCAAGGCCCCGCCGAACCGGCCATGCTCGTCGAGTTCGGCTCCCTGGAGCGAAAGATCGTGGCCGCCGGCCGACGCATCCTTGAGCGGTTCCGCCCCGTCGAACGTCCACAAGCCCATGACGTGCTTGCCCGAGGCGTCCGCTCCTGTATAAGCCCGATTCCAGGGTTCCCGCAAACGTCCGGTGGATTCGTCCGCGCGGGCGCCGAGTTCGAGAAGAAGCACAAGGCAAACCAACGCGGCAGACAACTTCCGGCAGTTCATTTCTTCGATCCTTTGGTGGAATGCGTCTTAGGGACGACTTAAGAATAACGTCCAGATTCCGATGTCAATGATAAGCGGACTTCGCAGCACATGCAGACGTCCCAAAATAGGCAGGAACAGGAGGAAACCAAGATAACAGAGGTGATTTCTTCGTTTCCTCAGTCCTCTCTGTTCTCTCCGTTGACTCCTGTTCACTGAAATCTCCCCGTAACTCGAAATGCCGAAGTTAGTTCTGGGTCATTCCTTAGCAGCACGCAGCGTCAGTGTAACAGGGCCACTCAGCCCGTTCCAGCATCGTCGGATCGCCGGGGCGGTGCGTTGCGGCACACCTGCTCGGCCGCTATCATGCGGCTTTCGGAAACCAACATCCCGCTCGCTGGAGGTGCCGCCATGAAATCGTGCCGCAGGTTCCTTGCCGCCGTTCTGTTTGCCGCCCTGGCCCACGCCGCCTTCGCCTTGCCTCTGGCAGCCGCCGATCGCCCCAACGTCCTCATCATCTACACGGACGACCAGGGCACGCTCGACGCCGGCTGCTACGGCGCGGCGGACCTGCAAACGCCGAACATGGACGCCCTCGCCCGTCGCGGCGTTCGCTTCACCCAGATGTACGCCCCCTCGGCGATCTGCTCGTCGTCCCGGGCCGGGTTGATGACCGGACGCATCCCTCCGCGGGCCGGCGTGCCGAGCAACGTCAGTTCTCACGAGGGCGTGGCCGGGATGCCCCACGATGAGGTCACCATTGCCGACATGATGCACGAGGCGGGCTACGCAACCGGGCACATCGGCAAGTGGCACCTCGGTTACACGCCAGAGACCATGCCCAACGGCCAGGGCTTCGATTACTCCTTTGGCCACATGGGCGGCTGCATCGACAACTACTCGCATTTCTTCTACTGGCAGGGCCCCAACCGGCACGACCTTTGGCGCAACGGTCAGGAGATCTGGGAAGACGGACGCTACTTCTCCGACCTGATGGCCGAAGAGTGCGAGGCCTTCCTCGACAAACACGCCGATCGCCCCTTCTTCATCTACTGGGCCAACAACGTGCCCCATTACCCGCTCCAGGGCGCAGCCAAGTGGCGCGAGGTCTACAAGGACCTGCCGTCGCCACGCGACAAGTACGCCGCCTTCGTCTCCACCCTCGACGAACGGATCGGCCGGGTGATCGCCAAGATTGACCAGCTCGGGCTCCGCGAGAAGACGCTGATCATCTTCCAGTCGGATCACGGCCATTCCACCGAGGAGCGAACCTTCGGTTCCGGCGGCTTCTGCGGCCCCTACCGCGGCGCCAAGGCCTGCCTCTTCGAGGGCGGGCTGCGGATCCCGTCGATCGTCTCCATGCCCGGCACCATTCCCGAGGGCGTCGCCCGCGACCAGATGGCCGTCGGCTGCGACTGGCTCCCGACAATCGCCGATTTCTGCTCCGTCCCGCTTCCCAAGGTTCGGCTCGACGGAAAAAGCCTCAAGCAGGTTATTCTCAACGACGCCCCGAGTCCCCACGAGTCCTTCTACTGGCGACTCGGACGCGGCAATCGAGCCCAGTGGGTCGTTCGGGAGGGCTCGTGGAAGCTGCTCGGCAACCCGAAGGATACCAGCCACAAGGGCGAACTGACGAAGGCCGACCAGCGGTTCCTCGTGAATCTTGCCGACGACATCACCGAGATGACCAACGTCGCCAAGGACTATCCCGACGTCGTCCAGCGTCTTTCGGCAATCCACGACCGCTACGAAGCCGAGTTGCCCAAGTAGGTCCAGCCACATCAATCAGTGGTCCCGCTTTCCGCTTTCCGTTTTCAGCCGGTTCCCAGTATTCCCCGCACCACGATCAGGTAAGCGGCGAGCACGGCCGCCAGCACGTACATCAGCCACTTCACGTCCCTGGCCTGCCCGGAGAGGAACTTGACGATCGGGTAGGAGATGAAGCCCAGGGCCAGCCCGTCGGCGATCGAGTAAGTGAGCGGGATCGAAATGAAGGTTATGAAAGCCGGGATCGCCTCGGCCTCGTTGCCCCATTCGATCTTCGTCACGTTCCGCATCATCATGGCCCCCACGAGCACAAGGGCCGGGGCCGTGATCGACGGGTAGCTCCCCACCATCTGAATCAGCGGTGCGAAGAACAACGCCACGAGGAAGAGGCACGACGTCGTCAGGGCCGTTAGCCCCGTCCGTCCGCCCTGCTGCACACCCGCGGCGCTTTCAATAAAACTCGTGACCGTACTCGTTCCGCAGCTCGCGCCCACGACAGTTCCCACGGCGTCCGAGAGCAGGGCCTGCTTGGCCCGCGGAATTTCGCCGTCCTTGACCAGTCCAGCCTGTTCGCTCACGCCCAGCAGCGTGCCCAGCGTATCGAACAAGTCGAGGAACAGGAACACGAGGATGAAAGGCGCCATGGGCGCCGTCAGGGCCAACGAAATATTCATCTTCATCAGCGTGGGGGCCATCGACGGCGGGGCCGACACGACCGCCGACGCCGGCTTGAAGAGGTTCATCAGTTTCGAATGGCTCACCAACTCCGACTGGGAAATCCACGCGGGTAACTGGGGAATCAGCCATTGGAGTGCGGCGGAAAGAAGCGTCGTCGCCAGGATTCCCAGAACGATCGAGCCGCGAACGCCGCGGGCGTAAAGACCGGCCGTCAGCAGAAGGCCGAAGGCGAAGACGAGAACGTCCGGCGTCGCCACCTGGGGGTTGAGTTTGACGAGTTGGCCCGGCACGGCCACGATCACGCTGGCCCCTTGGAAACCAATGAAGGCGATGAACAGCCCGATCCCCACGGCGATCGCATTCCGCATGCTGGGGCTGATCACGCCGAGAATCGCCTGCCTTATTCCCAGGAGCGACAGGAGGAGAAACAGGACTCCGGCAATGAACGTCACTCCCAAAGCAACCTGCCAGGGCGCCACGGCGCCGGACTCCAGGGTTCCAGCAGTCACTCGGACGTCGATCACGGCCGCTGCCGCCGGAATCACGGACAGGGCAAAAATGAAATTCTCGCCCATCCCCGGCGCCTGGGCAATCGGCAAGCGGGCGTAAAGCCCCATGATCGCCGTCGCCACGGCCGCCGCGATGCACGTGGCCGTCATCACGGCGCCGTAGTCCATTCCGTTGGGAGCCTCGAAATAGCTTCCGGTCAGCACCGCGGGCTGCAAAAATATGATGTAAGCCATGGTGAGAAACGTCGTCAACCCGGCCAGGACCTCCGTCCCAGCCGTCGTTCCGTTCTCGCGAAGCCGGAAGAAACGTTCGAGCATCGTCTTGGTCACCCTGTTGCAAAACAAATTTTCGAGGGGGAAATTCAGCGTCGGAAAAGATGGCCTCCCCCTTTGGAGTGCGTATGACTCGTCATCGCTTTCTTTCCTGCGAGACGGCTTTTTGCAATAGGGTCGAGCGTGTCTCAACGTCCTGGAGAAACGAAAGCGGCGACAGGTCGCACGCACTCCAAAAGGCCATCAGCGGCTACGATGGTCGCACGCAGCCTGCAAAAGATCAAGGAGTGCGACAATCTGTTCTGCCCAACCAGCAATTGAGACAGCCGAGTATCCCGCCCCCCAAGGGGGCGGTGAAATTGCATTCCGTGCTCGCTTCACGTACCGTACATATCTTGCAAAGTCGTTTCGGGCAGATCAATCCTCGCTTTCTTCCATCAAGGACCCCAGACCATGCGAAGTCGCCACTTCGGTTCCCTGCTCCTGCTTGGCCTGCTGACTCTCTTATCCACTTCCTCCTTTGCCGCCGACAACTTCGCCTTCCGCGGCGACTGGACGGGCAAGTCCGACGCGACCGGCCTTCCCACCACCTGGGACGGTGACACCAACATCGTCTGGAAACAGGATCTGCCCGGCCCTGGCACATCGACTCCCATCGTCCTGGGCGATCGCATCTACCTGACCTGCTACACAGGCTACGCCGAATCGATCGACGACCCGGGCAATAAGGAAGACCTCGTCCGACACCTCGTCTGGCTCGACCGGGCCTCCGGCAAGATCGTGGGCACCAAGTCGTTCAAGGCCAAAATGCCCGAATCCGACTACGAGGGCGGAAACAACACGAAGCACGGCTACGCCTCCAGCACCCTTACCACCGACGGCAAGTGCATCTACGCCTTCTTCGGCATCTCCGGTGTCTTGTGCTTCGATCTCGACGGCAACGAACTCTGACGCACCGACGTCGGCTCCGGCACCCACGGCTGGGGCTCCGCCACCTCGCCCGTCCTCTATGGGAACCTCCTGATCGTCAACGCCAGCATCGAAAGCGACTCGCTGATTGCCCTCGACAAGGCAACCGGCGCGGAAGTCTGGCGCGTTGACGGAATCCGCAAGTGCTGGGCGTCGCCCGTCCTGGTCGATGCCGCTGGCGGCAAAACGGAAGTCGTGCTCAACACTCCCAAGCGAATCATCGCCTACGATCCGGTCACCGGGAAGGAACTCTGGAATTGCGACGGCGTTCCGGACAGCTACATCTGCCCCTCGGTCATCGCCGACGGCAACGTGGTCTACGCCATCGGTGGTCGGAAGAACACGGCCATTGCCGTCCGCGCCGGTGGCCGAGGCGACGTGACCGACAGCCACGTCCTTTGGCGCGCCCGCAAGGGCTCCAACGTCTCCTCGCCCGTCTACCTCGACGGTTACCTCTACTGGTTCCACGAGCAGAAGGGCGTAGCCCTCTGTCTCGACGCCAAGACCGGCGAGGTTATGTACGAAGAACGGCTCGACCCGCGTCCGGGCCTGATCTACTCGTCCGTGCTGGCCGCCGACGGCAAACTTTTCGGCCTCTCCCAGGACAAGGGGACCTATGTTCTGGCCGCCGGCCCCGAGTTCAAGCAGTTGGCCCTCAACACCCTGGGCGACGACTCCAGCCGCGCCAATGCCTGTCCCATTGTGTCGGATGGGCAGATTCTGCTCCGCACCGACAAGGCAATCTACTGCATCGCCAAATAGGGAAGCAGCGCCCGGACGCCGTATTTGGCCCCTCCCGATGCGCACGTTGCCCCCCGCAAAACCCATCTTCGCTCTGTTCCCGGCCATCGCGGCTGACGATAATAGGGCGGAGGGACAGTACGACAATCACGCAAGGCGGGATCAGCTCCCGCCCACCAAGTCTAACCGGAGGGAATCATGGCCAGTCACCAGACCAGTCGCGTAAGCCGAAGGCGATTTCTCAAGGAGACAGCCGCACTGACGGCCGGCTCCCTTGCCGCTCCCTACCTGATCCCCCGCGACGTGCTGGCCTCGGAAAACCGCCTTGGCGCCAACGACCGCATCGGCATCGCCGGGATCGGCATCGGTCGCCGCGGCGCCGGCGTGTACCAGAACGCCGTCCAGTCCAAGCACGGCCAGGCGGTCGCCGTGGCCGACGTCAATTCGATAACGGCTGGCAAGATGGCCGAGAAGTTCGGCATCACCGCCTACAAAAACTACCACGAACTCCTCGATCGCAAAGACGTGGACGCCATCGTCACCGCCACCCCCGATCACTGGCGGGCCCTGGTCTCGATCCACGCCTGCCAGGCTGGCAAGGACGTCTACGCCGAAAAACCCATGACCCTCACGATTCGCGAGGGACGTCTCATGGTTCAGGCCGTCCGCAAGTACAATCGCGTCTTCCAGACCGGCAGCCAGCAGCGATCTCAGAAAGAAAACCGCTACGGTTGCGAGCTGATCCGCAACAATCGCATCGGCAAGATCAAGATGGTCATCGGCCACAACTACCCCAGCCCCTGGAACTGTGCCCTGCCGCCCCAGCCCGTCCCGTCCGAACTGGACTGGGACATGTGGTGCGGGCCCAATGAACTGGTGCCCTACAACAAGGATCTTGCCACGCCCCGCGCCAAGCCCGGCTGGATCTCCTTCCGCCCCTATTCCGGCGGCGAAGTGACCGGCTGGGGCGCCCACGGCCTCGACCAGATCCAATGCGCCCTCGGCATGGACGAAACCGGGCCGGTCGAAATCTGGACGGAAGGCCCCAAGTTCGATCCGCCCACCTACAGCAAGCCCGAATCCAGGGAACGTGGCGAAAAGATGTGCTCCAGCCCCATGGTCTTCTTCCGCTACGCCAACGGCATCACCGTCAAACTCGACAACGGCAACCCCGGCGGCGCCATCTTCGTCGGCGAAGAGGGCAAGATCGAGATCTTCCGCGGTCGCGTTACCTCGAACCCGGCCGAACTGTCCAAGACGCCGATCGGCGACGACGACCTCCATCTCTACAAGAGCGACAACCACACCGAGAACTGGCTCGAGTGCATCAAATCCCGTGAGAAGCCCGTGGCGGACGTCGAGATCGGACACCGCTCGACCACCCTCTGCCATCTCTGCAACATCGCCCGCTGGGTCGGACGAAAACTCCAGTGGGATCCGGAGAAGGAGATCTTCCCCGGCGACGACGAAGCCAACAGCCACCTCGATCGCCCACGTCGCAAAGGCTACGAACTGCCCGAAGAGGTGTAGGGAACAGCCCAAGTAGGTCACCGCTCGCCGAGCGGGACCTGCTCAGGTCTGTCGATGAGCCGAGCACTACCATGGCGACCGCTGTTCTTGGATTTGCCTGCTCGCTACGTTAGGATACATACACAAGCTTACCGGCCCTTGCGATCCCGGGGGACTCCCGTCGCCAACGTGCGGTTTTTGTAAGCCTTCCTCGAAACGGGAAGGCAACGTAGCGTGCGGCGAGACTCGTGCCGGGAAGGCTCGTCTCAAGTCCAACCTAGGAGATCGACATGACCCAGCCCAACGATGTCTCGCAACCGACTCGCCGCCAATTCCTCACACGCAGCAGCGCATTAGCCGCGGGGGCGGCCGTGCTTGGTAGCAGCACGCCTGCGGTACACGCCGGGGAAGACAACACGATCCGCTTGGCGCTGATCGGTTGCGGCGGTCGCGGCACGGGCGCCGTGGCCAACGCCCTGAAAACCCGCGACCAGGGCCCCATCAAGCTCTACGCGATGGCCGACCTGCACGAGAAGTCGATCGAAGGGCGTCTCAAGTCACTCGCCAAGGAATACGCCGACCAGATCGACGTGACGCAGGACCGAAAATTCGTGGGATTCGAGGCCTACAAGCAGGCGATCGACGTTCTTAAACCGGGCGACGTGGCCCTCTGCACCACGCGGGCGTATATCCGGCCGCTGCACGTCGAGTACGCCGTGAAGAAGGGCATCAACGTGTTCATGGAAAAGCCCTTCGCGCCCGATCCGGCCGGCCTGAAGCGGATGCTCCAGGCGGGCGAAGAGGCGGAGCGAAAGGGCGTGAAGATCGCCGCCGGGTTGCAGTGCCGCCACTCGCCGGCCCGCACCGCCTTGATCGACAAGATCAACAGCGGCGAGATGGGCGACCTCTCCTACATTCGCGCCAACCGTTTGACAGGCCGTCGCTGGATGGGCAGCCAGGGCGAGAAATCGAATAACCTCATCGATCAGCTCCAGTTCGGCAAGGCCCAGCTTTACTGGGTCGGCTCAGGCCATATGGTCGACAACCTGATCCACCAGATCGACGAGTGCTGCTGGCTGATGGACTCCTGGCCGGTCTCCTGCCACGGGATGGGCGCCCGCGAGGTGGGGAGCGACGATCACGGCCAGAACAACGACATCTACTCGATGGAGTTCACCTTCGCCGACGGGCGCAAGGCCTTTTGCGGGTTCCGCCGCGCCCAGAATGGCCAGCGGGAATTCGCCACGTACGTGCATTGCTCGAAGCGGGCCGGACAGTTTTCCGGCAACGTGCACAAGGCCACGGTCCACATGTTCAAGGACCAGAAAATCTCCGAGGACAACATCGCCTGGTCGCCCACGCCCGATGCTCACAGCCCGTGGGACTACGAGTGGATCCATTTCGTCGACAGCATCCGCAACGACAAGCCCCATAACGAGGCGAAGCGGGCGGTCTACTCCGACTACGCGGCGCTGATGGGCCGGGCCGCCGCGCACGCCAACCGGATCGTCACCTGGGACGAAGTCACCGCCTCCAAGTTCCAGTTCTGCGATTATCTGGACGACTTGAGCTACGACAGCCCGCCGCCCGTGTTGGCCGACGAGGAGGGTTACTTCCCCGCCCCTGCCGCAGGCGATTGGGTCGAACTCTAGGCGGCAACCGGGACGGGGACTGTTTGCCGGCGCGACCGCTTTGCACGGCAACCCTCCCATTCGCTTGCCCCCGGGTGGCACCGAGCTTTTTTCCGCAGTGCTTTTCCCATTTCATTGTCGGCATTCGGAAAAAGCTCGGTGGTGCCTTGGCAACAAGAGGCCTCCGCAACACCCGTTGGCGCAGCAGGTAGGGTGGCCACCGCCCACCAATTCTCAATTCGACGCGCCTAGGGCCCCGGTACGTCTTCGATGTGCATCAACGGGTTTGCGGCAAGCAACTTGGCGACACCGGCTTTGGTCACGGACGTGCCTTTTACCGTGAGGTTGCGCCCAATGGTGGTCTGCCGCGCGAAGACACGCAATCCGGCGTCAGTGATCTTGGTGTTGTTCAATCGGATGGAGCCCAAGTTCGGCATCCGAGACAGCTTTTCCAGCCCTTTGTCCGTTATCGGATTGTCCGAAACGTCCAAGCTGGAGAGTGCCCTGCAGGAAGCCAGCGCGTTTAAGGACTCGTCATTAAGGCCGCATCCTGCCAGATCGAGTGATGATAGTGACGGGAGGTATTTCAATTGGCCCAGTCCGACCGCGGAGATGTGCGACTCACGAAGCCCCAATACCTCCACTTGGGAAAGTCCCCGCAGATAAGACAGCCCCTGGTCAGTCACGGCACAATTGTCCAGACGAAGGATTGTTAAGCCACGCGCCTTGCCGATATCTGCAATGCCATCGTCCTCGACTTGCACGTCCTCTACCATCAACCACGTCAGATTCGGGAGACGCGGCAAAGCACTCCAGAGAGAGCGAGGAGCCTCCACTCGGGTCATCGTAAGTGTCTCCAGTTCCCCGATTTCTGAAATGGCGAGTACATCTTCTTCGGTAATTGAAAGTGGTGGCTTTTCGGGGAAGAGGAATCCGTCAAAATGAATCGCTGCCAGCGGGGGCAGTTGCTTCGCAAGGCCCATATCCACATGATCGCCAAAAATGTGCAGGCTCACGCAACGCCGTCCATGCAGGAAGACCGCCACTTTGTCGCGAAAGGAGTCCGGATTGCCCCGCTGAACCGACGCGCCTTGGCTCTCGATCGACGCAATAATGCGTTCCTCTCTTGCGAAGCAATACCATCGCCATCCAAGCCAAGAGCACGGGCCGAGAACGGCAAGGGCAACGAAGGTGCAAACGGCTGCCTTCAGATGCAAACGACGCAAAACCGCAGAGACCATCTCTAGTATCTCCTTCGCCGCAGCATGCACCACAACTTCTGCCGCGGGCGCGAGACGCTGTCCCACTTGGCGTCTCGCCAGTGCCTTTTAACCACCAGCCATTATCCTATCCGTCGCTCAGCGGACAAACAAGCCGCACCGCGCGCCGGCCGCCAGTAGGTCACCGCTCGCCGAGCGGGACCTGGAGCGATGTTTGTTGGCGGTGAGACGCTCTGCACGTCCAGACGCCGCAGCCTGACAGGAGGCCCGCCGACGCTTCAGCAGGTAGTACTCTCACTCCGGCCCGCCGTGGCCCACTGCTTGCTTGCCAAGCAGTGCCGAACGACAATAGACCCCTACCTCACGGTATCGTCCATCAGCGCTGGCGATACCAATTCGTTTGTTCTATCACGAGTGTCTCTATGAGCACTGCTTGCAAGCAAGCAGTCGCACACGACACGCCTGCGAGGGCTGGATTGTCCAACCCGATCTCTGCCAGTAGTTCCACGATGTTGCCGACGGGGCACCACGGTGGTTCTGCACGCAGTCTCTTCCCTGCAGGAACACGAAATCCGCAATTCCCGGTGTGAAACGGAACAAACTGGAAGAAATTCCGGTTTGGCCGCCAAGACTCTCCAGCGGGATGAATCCAATATCATGTGCCGCGGTTGGTCCGTTGCGGATGCTGGTGTGTCACCTGGTAAACACCCCCCCTGCGAACAGGGCAAGCTCCCAGCAGGCACTTCTGCCACATGATCGTCAGGTTCGCTCCCATGCCCCTGGCCCGAAATGGCAACCACTTGCCCGTATCCCTAGGACGACGGAAAAATGCCAGCGTTCCTCGGTGAAGTTGCCACGTGCTTTCTATGCATAGCCGGAGGAGTCTATTCGGCTTGGCTCCTTGTCAGGCTCTGGCTAAAGAGGACGTCAAATGCAGCCAGGCACTGCGACACAACTCACCACCGTGCGGCAAGCCGCACTCGCCTCTCGAAGTGTTGGTCCTGCGGGATACGGCAATCACGGATGAATCTCTCAGCAGCCTGAAACGATTACCGTGTCTTCGGCGGCTCGATCTTAGACACACGTTCGTGACGGATGTCGGCCTCAAGTCGCTACGCGACTCGCAGAACCTCAAGCTGCTCTTGGTCACCGAGACGCAAGTCAGCAAGCAAGCAGTGCAGGAGCTCACGCAGCATTTGCCCGGATTAAAGAGCGACCTCACGGAGTAGACGACAAGCTCTTTCACTCCCTCGGCCTATTCCGCTCCCCAAAAACCGCTCCAAACATGTCGCCGCCAACGATCGGTCGGGATTCCGCTGAACTTCACCCTTCCATAATTGACACACGCAATCAGGGCGTGTAAAGAAATACACACGGGACCTGCCCGGAACGGTTCTGTGTCTCCCGGGCGGTGTGTGACACGTAGTCCTTTCTCCTGGGGAGCCGCAAAATGAACACGAGACGATCGGCCGGACTCGCGGCCTGCGCATGGGTACTTCTTGGGATGATGGCTCTGGCCTTTGCCGACGACGATCCCTTGGCGAAGTGGACGATTGAGGGCGACGTATCAATTGACACAACCAAGCACCGCCAAAACACGGGCGATTCGCTGAAGATTGGCCCCGGCAGCAAGGCGACGCTCAAACTGGCGGAAACCGACCTTTCCGGCAAGGTGGAGCTCTGGGTCTACGACGACATGACCTGCCCCAAAAGCCTGAAAGAGAATCGTGTCGGTCCGAGGTGGGGCGTAGCGCAGGGCGACGGAAGGGTGTTGGCGGTGGGCGCCCTTTATGCGAGTTACCTTGGCGGAGATAAGGGCTACACCGCGACGACCTCGGACGGAACCAAGTGGTTCGAGAAGTTGTTCTGGCTGGGCGGGCGGTCCCGGGCAGGGTGGTCGAAATGGACGTTCGACTTCGATCCGGAGAAGGGCCTGAAGGTCTTCAAGGACGGCAAGCCCGTTCGTGTGGATCCCACCGAAGTGGGAATGAATGGGTTTTCTTCCCTCGTGCTCTATGGCGACGCTGGCGGAGAGGAAGACGCCCAGACGATCTGGATGACCGACGTATCCGCAAGTATGGGCGGGCCGGTGAAAAACGTCCCCAAGCCCAGGCCGGTCGCCCCAATAGTCCAGGGACCGAACCCCTGGGGTCCTTCCGGGCAGACGACGCCCATTTACACCCAAGCCGATGCTCCCGTGGCTCCCCGCCTTGAAGATCTTCCGGAAAAGAAAAGCATCACCCAATATGGCATCACCTGGACGTTCGAGAAGACCGCACCCGTGGGGCAGTTTGTCAACGGCGACTGGTATGTCGTCGGGCCTGTCACCGTCAAGCAAATTGCCCCCCGGCCGCTCTATGGGGCGGAGATACCCGAAATCGAAATGACCCGGGAAGATCTGAGACGCCCGGTGCAGGATCGCGTCCGCAACGGTTTTATGCTCAACCCGCCCGCCAGCCAGAATGTTTCCTACGATAGCGAGGTGAAGAACTTCTTCCGTCCGAAACTCATCCAGAAGTTGCCCGCTGCGATGAAGCCGGGCGATTCCCTCGTTTCTACCATCTCCATGCCGGCGGGACTGCAGCTTCCGGCGCAGTTGCGAAACAAGATCCGCCGTGGCCAAGGCGACAGCAGCCCCATTCGTACGGCAGCCGTGTTGACCTGTCTCGGCGCTCCCCAGCCGGCCGACGCGTTTCGCCCCGGCTTCTGCGATCGAAAACAGACCATTTACCTGGCGAGGAACCTGAATCGCGCGTCTTTGCCGACGGTGAAGCGAACGAAGAGCATGCCGCCCATCGATCGCTACGTCCGCTTCACGCAAAGGCCCTGGGTCGGGACGTGCTTCTTCGGCTTTGAGGAACCGGTGGAGAACATGCCTCAGTACGGCCTGGAATACGGGCGCGTCGTGGGCAACGTCGCCCTCATGCTGTGCTCGGACTACACGCCGGAAGAAAAAGAACTGCTCTTGGTGAACTTCGTTCAGGTGGGGATCGACCTGGGCGCCATCATCCGCGCCGGACACCCCGGCTACGAGGCCTTTGGCGGGCACGGCAGCGGTCGAAAGCTCCCCATCGTGTTCGCGGGGCTTCTGTTGGGCGACGACGAACTGGCAAACATCAACAAGTCCTACCCCAAAGCCAGCTTTGGCGAGGACGAACAGACCGCCTACGGCGACGCCTGGACCGGGGCGAAGGTCGTTTTCACCGGCCATCGCGGAATCGACCGCAAGACCGGCAAAGGACGGCGCGGCTCGGGACCTTATGAACACCGGCCGCCGAAGCAGTGGGGCGGCCTCGGCAGTGGCGTCTCTCGCAACGGCGACAAGATGAGCGAGAGTTATCGTCGGTGCTGCACCACTCGCGGTTGGATCGCCCAGGCGTTGGCGTTGCGTCTGATGCGAGCGGAGAAGTACTGGAACTGGGATCCCTTCTTCGACTACTGCGACCGCTGGATGTACGAGGACGAAACCGAAACGCTGAAGGCCCTTCAAGCAGACACGGGCATGAAGATCGCCGACTGGGCCACCAACGGCCACACGGAGGAGGAGTTCGTGATGGAAATGTGGGCCAGGCATCGCACCCGCCCCGGCATGCCCCCCACCGACGACTGGCAGAAACCTCACAACCCCACCTACATCAACTACGCCATCGAGAACATGCCGAAGTAGCATCGCGAATTGCCAGCCCGTCGAAAAAGCAGCTCGCAACCGTGTGCCACTGCTTGCTTGCCAAGCAGTGCCAAACGACGACAGGCATCCCACCCCAGTAGACGCATGGTCGACATTCCGGGTGGCACCGAGCTTTTTTCCGCAGTGCGTTTTCCATTTCATAGACGACATTCGGAAAAAGCTCGGTGTTGCCTTGGCAACAAGAGGCCTTCGGCAGGGCGGCACTTTTTCTCCCAAAACGCCTCCCAAACCGCCTCCCATCCGCTTGCACCCAAACCGCTCCACTTCAAATCGCTTGGGTGCCACTGGCATCTTGCCAGTGCCTTTCAACCACACGCGTATTATCCTGTCCATCGCCCAGCGGCCGAACAAGCCGGCCGGGGTTCAATATAGACACAGTCGATGAACGGACCGGTGGCACTGTCCACCTAGAGTGCGTACGCTACGTGCCGAACCGTCGGGAGCCACACCATCCGCTTGCACCCAAAACGTGCCTCTTCAAAGACGATGGTGCCACTGGCGACCCGCCAGTGCTTCTTTGGGCGTGAACTGACGGGCGGGACGGTCTAGCGGCCAGGAGCATCTACAATGCCGGAGAAGCAGCCTCCGATTGGCGTTGGCCCAGTGCCCGTTGGTATCTGTCCGGCGGAAGCGTGGACGACGCTGTTCTACCGCGGATTCACGGAGTGCCATCCGGCTTGTTTGGGCATTGAGTGACGGATAGGATAATACCCGAGTGACAGAAACACACTGCCGAGACGCCAGTGCCACCGGACCCAACTGAAGTGGAACGGTTTGGGTGTAACCGAATGGAAGGCGTTTTGGCATAGACAGCCGCGTCGACAGACGATGCAGACAGTACCGCCCGCCGATGCCAGGTTGCCGGCCCCGTTGATCGCGGCGGTGTCGCGGGAACGATCCATGCTGCTGGAGCTTATCGCAGTTCGCGCCTGCCCGCCCGTTGCCGAAGCCAACGAGCGGACCTCTGAATGCCGCCAATAAACACAGACAGGGCGTAGCCGGACCCAAACCCAAGAGTGAAGACCAACACCCCAAGGCAGTATGCGTCGTAGGCAGGATCAAGACGGTGTACCGGATTCTGGAAATACGCGTGTACCGTTGCGGCCAACGCCCACGCCCCCATCGCGAGTCCCGACAGCATCCCCGCGGCCCGAGCGCCCATGAAGTAGCGCGCAAGGGCAATGCCGCCGAACCAACAGAAAACCCACGCGACGTGTACCTGCCGCGATCCCATGGCCGTCAGCACACCGGCCACTGCAGCCGCGGCAATCGTACTGGAGACGAGGAGCATGCCAGCCCTGAGCCATCGGGAATCCGAATCAGCGAAGTCCACTCCAAGTTGCGGCGCGTTTCTGCATACAGCCTGCCAGCGTGGAACCAACCAGCGGGTGATTGTGAAGGTGACGACGACGGCGACGGCGACAATCATGGCGAACGCTGTGATAATCGTTTCGCCTGAAGGAGCTGCAAGGAGTGACATGCTTACCTCGGTCGCCAACATGGCCTGGCCGCACATAATGTCGTCAAGTAGCGCGGCGGGGATCAACCGCCGATGCCCTACGCATTTTTCTCGATCGTGCCTATTCTACCATCCTCTCGCGTCGAAGGAATGACCGCGTCGGTAAACACATGCGGAGGACCAGGCACGCAACCGGAATGAGAACGAGTGCAATCGGGAGGACGTGCGCAGGAGCCAAGACGAAAATGCGGGCTGTACAGCGCGGTGCAGTGTGGTGGACGATCGATAATTCAGCAGGATCAGCGGACAACCGTCTCCAGAGCAATAGCGTTCGACTGCCCTATCAAACCACCGAATGACGCCACTGCCGATTCGGTCAATTACAGTCGCACATATCGATAGAACGTGAACCTGGAAATCCGCAGCGTTTTGCAGATGTCGCCGACTTCCAGACTCTTGCAACCCGCCTCCCTCTGCCACAAGACCTCTCCCCCAACCATCCACTCCAACTCCCGCTTCAAGCCCCCGGGGAGACGACCACCAAGCAAGTAGCGTGGGCACGGCCCACCAAGTCCCAAGTTAACACGGTGGGCGGTGCCCATCCTACGCCTACTCCAAAGCCCCGATCAGGGGGTGGCCAAGAAAGGGGTAGAAATACTCCACGCAATCCGTCAAGATGGGACGCCCCCAACGGCATCTCCATTCTGCTCTTTTACAACCTGACTCTCTCCTGTCGTCACCGCTCTTGTAAAAAACGCCTCCAACTCGTGACTCCCACGAAACACCCCACCCATGAGCCAAAAGGGTCAAAATTCGCGCGGGCGATTTTGGGAAAGTTCGGAAAGTTCAGGATCGGTCAACCGCCTCCGAGTCCACTCAACTCCGCTTGCTAACAACCCTCAGCCGCCACTCAGCAAGTGTGCCAGATAACCCAACAACTCGAGGGCCGTCACCGCCGTGACCAGGGCTTCCTTGCCAGCGGCCGGGCAATGCCTACCGAGGCATTCATGGACCGTCCCCGCGTCCACGAACGCACCGTGGCAGATCGCACAAAGGTGAAGCGTGTGCCCGCCTCGGACGACCGACACCAGGCTGGTCTGGCGGCACTCGGGGCACGTCAGCGAGGTTTCCAACACGGCGTCGGGCGAACGAAGCGCCTCGGCGGGATCCCAGTTGCGGCCCACCGGCCCCAGCCCGCGAACCAAACGCCCGTCGAGCCACACGGCGTCGCATGGCGTGCACAGGTGCAAGCGAGCCCCGCGAGCTTCCATGGACGTCATCGGCTGTTGGCAGGCCGGACAGAGCGATTCCTTGGCGACGGGGACTTTGCCGGGAAGCGAACGTCCTCGATAAGAGCGCCTCGGCACGTCCACAAACGCGCCGCACCGCGGGCACGTCTCCACCTTCCCCCGCCGGTCGCCCGGAAAGGCGATCAGCGTCCCACACTCCTCGCACGGAAAGGCCACATCTTCCAGCGTCTCCTCCGACACGGCCGGTTCGGCGTCATCAGGATCCAACGCCCGAAAAACCAGGTTGGCCGCAAAGGCCTTGCCCGCAGGCACCTGCAGACGAATCGGCGGCAGCCGATCAGCACGGCGCACCGTCCGTTGCCTCGATTCCTCACCGACGACCACCGACCGAATCCCCTGCTCCGCCAGAATCGCGGCGTCCTGACGAGCATCGGCCAGCGTTTCGTAGTGAGCGATCGTCACGTCCTCGACCCGCCGGCGCTGGCTCTTGAACCTGTCGCTGTCTCTGCTCACTCCCACCTGACGATACTCCTATCACCACCTCAGACCGAAGATGGGCGGACGGCACGTGCCTGCGACTCTTCGTAGCGGTGGCATCCCTGCCGCCGGATGGCCGTTTTCTCTGGCCGATCACACCACGAATTTTGCGCATTACTTGCTAAGACGCAACGCGTGAAGCTCACAGGGACCAAGGGACAACGTAGCGGCGCCGTCTGCCACCGCCATCTTCTCACCGCTGGCGGCGTTGGTCAATTGACCCGAGGAAGGCAAGGCGATGCGAACGGACGGTTTTGCCGCCAGGCCCGTGTTGACCACAGCGAGGTACGTGCCGTGACCAGGCGTCTCAATGGCTCGAACGACGACTTCCGGGTCGGCGCAAACTCCCTTCAGAACGTGACTGGGCAGGGCCGGCAGGGAAAGGTAGGCCGTGTTGAACTCACGGACGTATCGCGGGAAGCCGCGGGAGAAGTTATTGCCCGACAGATAGCCAATGTAGTTCGGATCTCCGTAGGCCATCGCCCGGGCTTCGCCCAGCATGCAGTAGGGGCCGGCGCGCTCCATGTCGACCACGAAGTAACCGATCCGTTCCTTGTCGTCAGAATCGAACATCATGTTCTCGTTGAGCGTGTAATGGCGGACGATCGCCAGGCCGGCCGAGCCGCGGAAGGCGTCGAAGGTGGCGGGCGAGCCCACCGTGTAGGCCCTGTTGAAACAATGGGTCATCAGCACCCCGTCCGTCTCCTTGTAGTGCTGCGGATCAGCCGGCGGACTGGAGTGCTGCACCTCCCATCCACCCCAGGTGAGCGGCGGCGCAGTCAGTGCCTCCAGGTACCGGTCGTCTCGAAGCACCTTTGCGATATCGAGGGGCTGCAGGTCCTGGCCCTGCGAAATGCCAGGATCCTGGAGCAACCGGGCCCAACGGGCCACGTCGTCGGTCACGAAAACCTTGTCCCACGTGCGGAAAGAGGGCCCGGGCTCTCCCATGGAGGACGTGAACAGAACCACGGCCTCCGGATTGACGCCCTTCGCCACGAGATGGTCGCGCATGGCCGCGAGGAACTCGCGACGCTTGCCGTACCACCACTCGTAGTACCGGGCGAGCAGCGTCTTGTCGTCGATCAGTTCCTTCCGTGTGACGGCCTTGCCGTCGTTGGCCTCGGCGGCGAACCGGGCCCGGGTGACGTCGGCAAAGCTCATCGGCAGTTGCGCCCGGGGACGCAGCCACGCGCCGAGGAAGTGGGCTCGATCCTTGTGCCGAACGATCGTCAGGTCGAGCATTTTTTGGAAGTCGGCGTAGGTGTCGGGATCCGTCAGGTCGGCGTTCGACGACTCGATCCAACTGATGTGGGTGTAGGCATCGTCGCGGGTGAGCGGTTTGGCCCGCCGCTGGTTGCCCAGGCCCTGCTGTCCCTTGCTGCCCGAGTATTCGTAGTAGGGCAGCACGTCGAACCCCGCTTCGCCCATCAACCCAACGATCTGCCGCCAAAGGTCCTTCTGCTCGGAATTGAAGTACACCCATCGGTTGCCGCCGCCCTCGGTCGGATCCCAGGCCTGGCAGGCGCCGAATTCGAGCAGATCCTTCGTGTACGTGTTCATGCCCAGGAAGCGCATCGTGTCGGCCTTGTTGCGATACCACTGGAGCCGCTCGGCCAGCCCCCGCTCCTCCTCCTTCGTCGCCGCAATGACGCCGTCCGCCATTTCCTCACGCCAAAACAGGTGCCGCCGAGGCAGCCCTTCCGGCACGGGCGTGTAGGACGCGGTCAAATCGAGCGACTCCGGCACCTCGAACAGCCGGATACGCCGCACGGCCGCGCCCTGGGACAGGGGGATATTTGGCGACGAGAACTGGGCGATCGTAACCGTGAATCCGTCCTCGGCCGTGAGGGTCCGTGGTCCCCCGCCACGAAGGAACCGCGTGTCGGGAGTTCGATCGTGCAGCCGGAAGAGGCTGAACCACGTTTCGAACTTGCCCGAGAGGGGCACGTCGATCGACTCGTTGTTGTTGTTCACGTATTTCGGATGGAAGGCGTCGCCGAAGGTAGCGCCCGTATGGAACCCGCGGGAGGTCTCGCAGCCGCCGTTCATGACGATGATCGTCCGCGGGGCGTCTTCGGGATACTCGACCGTGAGCAGATAGCGGCGTCCGGGCTCGAGCAGTTTCATCCGCCCGATGCGGTAGGTGAAGCAGGCCGATTCGTCGGGCGTCTTCTTGAGCACACGGCAGGGGCTGCCGAGGATTTCTTCAACGCGGCTCGCCCCCGCAGGGGCTTCGGCAAAACGGTGATCGGTCTCGGTGCAAACAATCTCGTCCACGAGCGGGAGTTTGCCATAGGGAGCGCCCAGGTCGACGAGCGGCCGGTTTTGCGCTTCCTTCTGGGCTGCGGCCAGTTCGACCTCGCGCTGAATTCGGGCCTTCTCCTCGGCCGCCTTCCGGGCCTGCATCTCACGATAGCCCTCGGGCGTGTATTCGTAGAGTGCGATCTCCGCAAAAACACTCGCCCCGTTGCTCCGCGAGAACCGCAGGTAGCGGGTGTTCGCTTCCAGCGGAATTTCGACCCAATTCTTGTAGCGATCCGTCTCGTAGGTTGTGACAACCGTCCAACTGCCCAGCTCCCCCGTCGAAATCGTGAGCGGGCCCTTGTTGAAGGTGTCGAAGATCCAGAGCGAGGAAAGGTTCCGTACACGTCCAAGATCCACGTAGGCGTCGAGGGAACGCTTCTCGTGCCAGAACTTCGAGTTGACCGACCAGGCATTTTCCGGCTCGCCCGACGGCGGATCGGCCACCGCGTCCTGCTCGTCGACCATCGCCTCGGGGTTGCCCTGGCCGGTTTCGTTGACGACCATCGCAGGCGAAAGGGCCACGCGGGCGGTCTGGGCCGACGCTGATTGCGCGGCCGCGAGCGAACATCCGAAGAGGAAGAAGATAGGCAAGGCGTTTCGAATCACCGCATAAACTCCGTGGCTTGGCATGGGGAATTCCGAACGGACGATCTCAAAGCAACTCGGCGCGACCCCCGTCCCTGGTTCGGGGCCGCCGGTGGTCTCCATCTTACCTTGCACGGGAGACGATTGCTCGCATTTTGGGAGCCGGCTCACATGAGGTCGACGAGCACGCTGTTCTGCAGGTCCATGCCCAGGCGGGTCAGCCTGAGCGAGCCTTCGTGCCACTCGAGCAGGCCGTTGGCGATTGGCTTGTCGAGCTTATCCCCGAACGCCTCGCGAATGGTCATGTCATGCATCCGAGTGAAGTCCTCGTCCTCCACACCGCGGGTCATGCGCAGGCCGAGCATCATGCTCTCAAACCGGGCTTCCTGCTTGGAGATCCGCTCCGTCTGCGGCTGCTCGCTCGCCAGGTAGGCGTCGATCGTGGAGGGATTCCTCGTGCGACACTCGTCGAAAAAGCTGTGGGCCGCGGAGCCGAAACCGAAGTAAGGCACGCGGGTCCAGCAGCCGAGGTTGTGCCGGCAGGCGTAGCCCTCGCGGGCGAAGTTGCTGATTTCGTATTGCTGAAAGCCGTGTTCCGCAAGCGTCTGCCGGGCAAACTCGTACATGGCCCGTTCGGCTTCCTCATCGGGAAGAGTCAGCTTTCCCGCCGCAATATCCCGACTGATCGGCGTTCCTTCTTCAACAATCAGCCCGTAGCAGGACAGATGCGTTGGAGAAAGCCCGATCGCGTCCTCAAGGGTCTCGCGAAAATCCCCACAGGTTTGCGAAGGCAGGCCGAACATCAAGTCCAGATTGAGATTCTCGAATCCCGCTTCGCGAGCCGTGTCCACCGACGCGATCACTTCCTGCCAATCATGGATCCTTCCGAGGAGACGCAGAAGGCGCGTCTGCCGTGCCTGGACGCCCATGGAAAGCCGGTTTCCGCCCGCTTTGCGAAACGCGTGCGCAAAAGCCGGCGTGAGAGTGCCCGGGTTGCATTCGCAGGTGATTTCGGCGTCGTCTTCGATTGGGAAGGCGTCGAACAGGGCCTCCAGGATGCGGGTGAGCTGCGACGGGTCCAGGAGTGAGGGTGTGCCCCCGCCGAGGAAGATCGTGTCCGCCCTCGGATGCCCGGTTTCTGCGCCCCGTCGCGCAATTTCGCGAATCATGGTTTCCACATAGCGAGGGATGTTCGCCTGACAGTCCACGTACGAAGGAAAGTCACAATAGGCGCATTTCCGCACGCAGAAGGGGATGTGGACGTAGAGGCCGATGGGCAGCGGGGAAGAAGAGGCCATTTTAGAACGAGTTCACCCAGAGCGACGTGGACTGCATGCAAGGAGAATATGCATTTGGGCGAGCGAGTGGTCCCGAGTTCATCGTTTGTCCCTCGTCGAACGTCAGCGGTTAGAGAGCGGCGACGATTGATTCTCGTCGGTCAATCCGCTCGCCTTGGCTGCTTCGACACATCGGGGTTGTCGCTGCTCAACCTCAGCAACGGGATGGCCTTCCGCCTTCAGGCGTTCAAACTCGTTGTGCAGAAAGGCAGAGAGATGATCACCGTGTTCTGCCTGGATCTGTGACCGAACCGCATACAGTTCTTCGAGGATGGGGTTCTTAGGCATCGGATGCCCCTCCGAGAAACTCCATTGGCGTGCAGACGAGCAACCCGGAAAGCCCGAGATCATCGAGCAGCCGGTAGATTCCCGGCAGCACGCTTGCATTGGCAATGTGTCGACAATTCAACGTCAACAGATATTGTACACCCGCAAGCGCCGCAATTGCTAGATGCAGGGCATCGACTCGCGCTGCCACGGGAACGAGAGAGCGATCGATCAATTGGTCCGCCACCCAGCCAACATGGAAGTTTTCGCCTAGAATAGGAATATCGGCCAACATGACAAGGCGGCGACGGGCGGCGTCAGGATCCCCCCTGGCCGCCTCAGTCATGACAAGTTGCGATGTCACTACCGAGTACTTCGGCCGCTGCTCCGCCATCCATCGCCGCGCCTGATCCTGCATTGCTGCCGTCGCCGGGTCGGAGGACGGGCGAGCCGTGGCGTGGCTGACAATCGAGGTTTCAATGTACACGGTCTGCATGAAACACCTGTCCGTGGCGATTCTCTCCCATCACCACGCCGGCGCGAGCCAGGAGTTGAAAGACGTTCAGGGACTCGTCAGAACCTAGCATGAATGCTGCGCTGGCGCAAGTTGCGCTCCCAGTACTGTTGGTAACCTTCAGGCGATGCAAGAAGGAGTCGCCTGGCTCGCTTCTGCAACGCGACGAAACGTTCCAACCGCTCGCGCGGTGTAGAACCAGCGACATCTTGCGAGGGCCGACGCTGTTCGGTCGAGGGATCCATATTCGCCAGAGCCGATTTCAGAAGAACGAACGGGTTTTCCGGACTTTCAAGCCGTGATAGGGCAGACCAAGGAGGCCCCGAAACCACCCTTCAGAGTACCCGCGACACGCATGAGCCGCAACCCGGATTTCTGCGTCACGAACCGAGGGAGACGTCCCAGGACCGGCCCCTTACTTCCGATCGGCTGCCAACACCGAAACGAAGGCCTTTTGCGGGATCTGGACCTGGCCGACCTGCTTCATCTTGGCCTTGCCCTTCTTCTGCTTCTCCAGGAGCTTCTTCTTTCGAGTGATGTCGCCGCCGTAGCACTTGGCGGTCACGTCTTTGCGGTAGGCCTGGATCGTCGATCGGGCGATGATCTTGCCGCCGATGACGCCCTGGATCGGGATCTTGAACTGGTGGCGGGGGATCGCCTCGGCCAGTTGCTCGCAGTAGTGCAACGCCCGGGGGCGTGCCTTTTCGCGGTGGACCAGGTAGGCCAGGGCGTCGACCGGTTCCCCGTTGATCAGGATCTCCACCTTGACCACGTCGGTCTCGCGGTAGTCGGTGGTCTCGTAGTCGAAGGAGCCGTACCCTCGTGTGACCGTTTTCAACTTCCCGTAGAAATCAAAGAGCACCTCGCCGAGGGGCATTACGCTGATCAGCTCAACGCGACCCACGGAAAGATACTGCATCTCCTGGCTCACGGAGCGATATTCGCGGCACAGTTCCATGACCGACCCGACATACTCCTCCGGCGTGAGGATCGATGCCTTGATGTACGGTTCCGTCACGCCGTCGATCCTCATCGGATCGGGCCAGTTGCCCGGGTTGTCGACCTCGATCTCCGTGCCGTCCTTCAAGGCCACGCGGTACAGGACCGAGGGGGCCGAGATGACCAGGCCAACGTCGAACTCCCGTTGCAGGCGTTCCTGGACGACGTCGAGGTGCAGCAGGCCCAGGAATCCGCAGCGGAAGCCGAAGCCCAGGGCCGCGGAGCTGTCTTTTTCGTAGGTGAGGGCGGCGTCGTTGATGGCCAGCTTGTCCATGGCCTTCGCCAGCTCGCGGTACTCGTCCGAGTTGATCGGATAGATGGACGAGAAAACGACCTGCTTCGCCTTCTTGTAGCCGGGGATCGGCTCGGCGGCCGGACGGTCCAGGTTGGTGATCGTATCGCCAACCTCGATCTCCCGCACGCTCTTGATTCCGGCGATGATATAGCCCACTTCACCGGCGCTGAGCTGCTTGGTGGGGCAGAACTTGAGCCGGTTGATTCCCACTTCCTCGACCGTGTAGTCCCAGCCCGAGTGCATGAAGTGGATGTCGTCGCCCGGCTTTACCGTGCCCTCCATGATGCGGCAGAGGAGGATCACGCCACGGTAGCGATCGAACTGGGCGTCGAAGACGAGCGCCTTCAGTGGCGCCGCCGGGTCGCCCGTGGGAGGAGGCAGCTTCTCGACGATTCCGGCGAGCACGTCTTGAATGCCCTGGCCGGTCTTGGCCGAGACGGGGATCGCCTCGAAGGGATCGAGCCCCAGGTCCTGGTCGATCTCTTCACGGACCCGTTCCACGTCGGCGGCGGGCAGGTCGATCTTGTTGATGATCGCCAGCAATTCCAGGTTGTAGTCCATGGCCAGGTAGAGGTTGGCCACGGTCTGGGCCTCCACGCCCTGGGAGGCATCCACGATGATCAACGCCCCGTCGCAGGCCAGGAGCGAGCGGCGCACTTCGTGGGAGAAATCGACGTGGCCCGGGGTGTCGATCAGGTTGAGTTGATATTCCTTTCCGTCGGGGGCGCGGTAGGAAAGGGTAATCGAGTTGCTTTTGACCGTGATCCCCCGCTCGCGCTCGATATCCATCGAGTCGAGCACCTGGTCGCGGAACTCCCGTTGGGAAACGGCGTCGCAGGCCTGGATCAGCCGATCGGCCAGGGTCGATTTGCCGTGGTCAATGTGGGCAATAATGCAGAAATTGCGAATATGGTTCATGGAACGCGTGGCAGAATTGCGGACGGTTTGCTCGTGGCGCCGGGCCCCACACAGACAAGGCCCCCTGGCCGCCTCCGAATCCATCGATTCTAACTTATGACGCTGTGGAGGGATAGGGAAGTCCGCACGTTCCGCAGGCCCTTGCGGAAAAGGCTCACCGAAGTCCAACAATTGCCTCGCCCTTTCAGGCTCGCTATACTCCGAAGGCACTGCCCCCTATGGGTAGGTTGGCAGCCCGTTGAACAAGTAGGTCACCGCTCGCCGAGCGGGACCTTGAAATGGCAAATCGCTCGACAATTCAAGAACCGTGTCTCGCCGCGTTCTTCAACGCGGCTGTTGGCAGCCCCCGGCTTGGCTGTGAGGGAGTGCCGTGTCGTGAACGCCAAGGATCCTCAGACCAGGAGCCGACCATTGTCCCAACTCGATCCGGAGATCCCCCCCGACACACCGGCACAACCATCGCGCGGCTTATTCCTCCGCTTCCTCCTGGCCACAGCCGTTGCGGCAATTGCCGGCTTCCTTGCCAGCGGACTGGATTGGGAAGCCATGCTCCTACTCACCGTGATCTGCGCCCCGCTCGCCGCCTTGAGCGTGTTGCTGACCTCGGGCGGGAGCAGACCGGTCCTCGCCGCCGGGATCGCCGCCCTTCTGCCGGGCATCATGGAGACTGCCTGCGTGTTTGCCACGTTCCTTACTTTCCCCGCAGCAAAACGAGCAGACCTGGGGAACATCGAATGGGGGTTTCTTTCGCTTTGCATGGGACTGGCCGGCGGGGTAATGGGCGCTTTGTTGGGACTGGTCGCTTCGGCGCCCGTTTTCCTCATCTGGTACGCTCTTCGCGTCGTCCGGCGTTTCGAACGTGGGGCAGACAGTCCGGATTCCTTGTGATCCCACGCAGTACGATGTGGTTGGCGTTTCGAGCATTCTCCGTCTCCAGCGGATGTCGACCACACTGCCCGCTGTCAACCGTTTGCCAACCAGAACACAACCCAAAGCGAACTCCACGCGATCACACCCGCGAGCAGAACAGATATGGCCCAACCATCACGGTGCGTTCCAAACAGTCTGTGGAACGCAACGGCCATTCCCGTCAAGACAAGCGGCGCCATCAGAAACCGCAGCGGGCTGCTGCCCCAGCCAGTGCTTCGAGGGACAATGAAGACAAGAGCGAGCCAAATAGGTAGCCCTGCCCCAAGCAGCAAGAGGGAGGTCAGACTGAGCTGGCGTTTGCCCATAGCGGATGCCGCTTTGTAAGAGCCAAGAAGTTGGAACCTGTGGGTGCAAGTGTCTGCGATGTTCGCCTGTTTTGCCCGCCCCCCAATCAATCGCCCAGTCGTGACTAAAGCCGCAGAATTTCTGCCAGGATCAGCCCGGCAAACAGACCGATCATACTGGCACGAACTCCTTTTCGGGAAATGGCAAAACCAACCAGTCCGCCAACGGATGACCAAAGGACATAGTACGAAATGGAGCCCAGGTGAGTGTGCGAGCGATTGACCATCAGCCCGACGCCAAGCAGCAGTCCGATTGCCAAGTGCTGCAGAACTCCAACCAGGAACAGGATCGCCAGCATTCTTGGCGAAACATCGATCGACCGCGGATGTCGATTATCGGATCGCCGCGGGGTTGAGTCGGCTGAGCGGCACTGGCTGTCGCTGATCATGAGTTGTTGCCTCGGATGATCTTCTCAGAGGGGCTTTGCCCGCTGCCTTTCAGTTCCCGGCCAAGAGCGACGCCAGCATCGCAAGCATCACTACAACGGTGAAGACGATGGAAATAAGAAGGACACATGATCGGAGGGCGTCAAAACTCGCCGGCGTCGTGGTCAAACCTTGACGATCCGCCAATGACGGGAACATCTCTCCACATTCCGGACACTGGGTCGCATCTTCGGCAACGTCCGCGTGGCATGCAGGGCAGACGCATTTCTCTTCTTCGACTTCCATCGGATCTCACCCCTGTTTCCTGTCCTGCCCCAGGTACCACCGTCTTGACACGAAGAACGTCCCGTAACAACTGGCGTCCGCCCCATCATACTCCGTTTCAGGATTAGCCGCAAAATCCCCCGGACTCTTCGATCACCCTCATCTACGTCCACAAATTCCGATCCAGCAACCGATAGTTGATCGCCTCGTTCAGGTGTTCCAACTGGATCGATTCGCTGGTGTCCAGATCGGCGATGGTGCGGGCGACGCGGAGGACCTTGTCGTGGGCTCGGGCGGAGAGGCCGAGTTCGGTCACGGAACTGCGGAGCAGGTCGTCGCTCTCGGGGCTGAGGCGGCAGTTGCGGCGGGTTTCCCTGTGGCTCATGTGGGCGTTGTAGCGGGTGCGGCTGCCGTTGAACCGGCTCGCCTGCACGCCCCGGGCGTCCGCCACCTGGGTCCGGATCGCGTCGCTCGACGTGCCGGGCGTTTCGCTTTGCAACTCCCGATAGGGAACGGCCGGCACTTCGATGTGAATGTCGATGCGGTCAAGCAGCGGCCCGGAGATCTTGGCCATGTAGCGCTCGATTTGGGGGGCCGTGCAATGGCAATCGCGACGCGGATCGTTGCGGTAACCGCAGGGGCACGGGTTGAGGGCCGCGATCAACATGAAACAGGCCGGAAAGGTCGTGGCCGACAGGGCTCGGGAGATCGTGACGATACCGTCCTCCAGGGGCTGACGGAGCACTTCGAGAGTTTGGCGGTTGAACTCGGGCAGTTCATCAAGGAAGAGAACTCCGTTGTGGGCCAGAGAGATTTCACCCGGCGACGGCGTCGAACCGCCGCCCACCAGGCCCGCGTTGCTGATCGTGTGATGGGGCGAGCGGAACGGACGAACCGCCAGCAGCGGCTGTCCTGGTTGCAGTCGCCCCACCGCACTGTAGATCCGCGTCGTCTCGATCGATTCGTCCGGCGTCAGGTCCGGCAGAATGGTCGACATCCGCTTGGCGAGCATGGTCTTGCCCGAGCCTGGCGGCCCAATCATCAGCAAATTATGCCCACCGGCCGCCGCCACGGTGAGGGCTCGCTTGGCCATCTCCTGTCCGCGGACGTCGGAGAAGTCTTCGCCGTAGCGAGCAAAACGGCGGAAAAGGTCGTCCAGGTTCGATGGCGTGGGGTCGATATCGATTTCGCCCGCGAGGAAAGCCACGGCCTGAGCGAGGCTGGCCACGGCGATAATGTCGACGTCTTCTACGACCGCCGCCTCCGCCGCGCTGGCACTGGGAACGAGCAGACCCCGGATTCCCGGGGTCGCGGCCGCGGCGATGGCCATCGACAGGGCGCCCTTGGTGGGGCGCGTCGTGCCGTCGAGGGCCAGTTCCCCCACCACGGCATATTCTGACAGGCGGGGCGACTCGAACTGGCCGCTGCCTGCCAGGATGCCAAGGCTGATGGGCAAATCGAACGAGGCGGCCTGCTTGGGCAGTTCGGCCGGAGCAAGATTAATGACGATGCGGTGCTCCGGGCGGATGTAGCCCGAATTGACAATCGCACGATCGACTCGGTGAATGCACTCCTTGACGGCCGCCTCCGGGAGGCCTACCAAAACGGACTTGGGCAGCCCGCTGGGGGAGACATCGACCTCGACCTCAATGGAGACGGCGTCGATTCCGACCAGGGCGAAGGTGCGCAACTGGGCCAACATGGAGTTCAACCCGCTTGAGAAAACGGCCACGAGTCGGCGCAGGGATCGATCCTCGAAACGCGACGGCCCGCTCGAACGCAACGGTCTGTTTGCTGCGTCAGTTTGTCAGACGAATGGCAAGTGAACAAGCAGTCAGGGCCCGGAGTTCGGACATTTTCGTGCGGATCCGGCTCAGGTTCACATTTTGTGGGGTGTTTCTTGTTCAGGGGGGCGTGCAGATGCTGTCACGTATCAAACCGGTTCGGTAGCAGACTATCGATGGTCGGCAGGGAGAGCGTCAAAACGGCACCGCTCCAGATCGTGCTAAAGGCCCATGTCGCTGACGATCGATCGCATCAGCCAGGGATAGAGCTGTGATTTGCGCAGGCCCTGGATCAGGTCGTCCGCCGCGTCGCTGGGGCCTGTGGGCTCGCCCCGATCCGCCAACAGCCCTGCCGCACCGCCGGGCGCTGCCACCAGGTAGCGTCGCACACGCGGATAGTCGGCCGCGATGCGAAACTCGTCTTCGACGCCTTCCATGCCCCCGATGAACACCGCCCCAATGGGACGATTATCTTCGAACATCTGCCGCCGCATTCGTTCCAGGGATTGTGCGACCGATTTCGGGTCCAACGCGTCGCCATGAAAGACCGGTGATTCGCCGTCTGCCGCGGGGGTCTCGATTCGCTCGCCGATGCCCAGTTCTCCAATCCGCTTCGACGCCTCCGGCTCTCGATCCTCGAAGACCGCCGACTGGTAAATCCGCAAACGCGGCGTGCCTCCCTCGCCGGGCGGGATTTGCTGGGATTCCGCGATCTGGAGGACCAGCGGCGAGATGGTCGGGTGGCCTCCAAACACCAGCGACCCGCCGACGTCGAATACCGCGCGGACCAATTCCACAACCGCATTCGAAATCGCTCGTACGTCCGCCGTTTCCGCATAGGCCGGATTGCGTCTTCTACTCGGGTAGCTTGCCGAAAGAAATACCCATTTTCCGCGCACGTTAGAAGTCTTCCCGTTGACGGTCATGGCTATAACCTCCTGGCCAGTTTCTGCACTTCGGTTCCGTGGAGTTCGCGGATCCGGTTGCCGTTCACAATCCATTGTACATAGTCTTGCTCGTTCGACGAGAAGTCGGCGCCCGCGTGCAGGACGTAGCCCTCTTGGACACTGCTGTCGGTCCTATTCCATTCTTGCTCGCAGTTGTAAAGGTCGTCTGGCCGGATTGGTCGCGGCGTTACTTCCATGTACACCGTGGACTTGCCTCGAATCGACAGACGCCACAAGTCATGCCAATCGACATTGACCGCCCCCAGTTCCTGAAGAAAGCCGTTCACCAACTCCTTGCGCCGCCGCGCCATTGCTTTTGCATGCGTTTGTTCCACTTCGTCGAGGAGTTCCGCCAGCCTGTCGTCCTCCAGGAGGGCGTCTTTTCCCGTCCCGCGAAGTTCATCCGGTTTGAGAATGGTCCGGTAGTCGTCAGGCACCTCGCGTACGCGCCGGGTCTTGTCGGCTGCCACGGATTCCCAGCATGCCGACAGCAATCCCAGTTTGTAGCCTATCGCATAGACGACCTCCTCCTTCACCCACTTCGAGTCACGGATGTTCTCCGACTCGAGCAGCAGCACCATCGATTTCTCACGCAGCTCCAACTTCAGCTCTTTTTGGAAGTCGAGTCCGCGATCCACGGAGTACTGGTCGAGAAAGACCTTGAACCCGCGCTTGGTCAGAGCTTCCCACAACTGCTCTGCCACTCCGCGTGAATCGTCCCGTTTGTAGCTGATGAAGACGGCCCGTTCAGCTTCGGCCAGACGCACGCGGCGTAGGAGATCCATGACCAGCATAGGAGGGGGGGCATCAACACCGTCCCAGAACAGCGCATTGATCGCCTGCACCGCCTCCGGGACCACCCGTTGGAACTTCGCCTCCGGGTCGACCAACGGAACGACCAAGGTTCGCACGGCCAGCCACTCGTCGACACGAGCCGCTACCTCCGTCGACGGTTCCCCGTCAGACGCGAGGAACACGGCCACGCGTGACACGCCGTCTTGCACTGCGTTGTCCGGGGGCGTCTCGTTGACATGGATTGAAGCCTGTCCCGGCCCCAGACCCAGCGATCGAATCTCCGCTTCAAGTGCCGTTTTCAGCTTGGAACAGATCGCATCCCGGCCCTCGTGGAGGAGATGGACTTCGTATAGCGCACTCATGATTGCTCCTTTTCTGATGCCAACTCGCCCACCCGGATCGCCTGGTTGCACTCCTTGATGGTTGCTTGCGGCAAGCCGTCTAGCTTGGCAGATCACGGGCCGGTGAACAAGTGGTTAGACGCCCGGTGTCACGGTATTTGCTACGCGTTATTTCTGGGACGTGTCTTTCTCCGGGCCGTTCTTCGGTGGGCGGGAGGTCGATGCAGCCACGCAATTGAGTGAAAGGGGCTGGATCGGAGACGTGAATCCCGTCCCACAGGACCGACGGGGACTCTGCTCGCGGCGTTCGCCCTTTTCTCCAGTTTCATCCGTCATTAATGCATATGCATCTGTCGCGTTGGACAAGACCGCACCACTCACGCCTCGTGAAAGGGAATTGACGTGACCTATATCGGGGATCGCTCAGTCTCTCCAACTTGACAAACGTCCCGGTTTCAGTATCCGCCCTATTCCCCCAGGAACTCCCCTGGCCGCACGTGCTACCGTAGCGAGCGGCAGGTCACCCCGCCGCTCTTCTTGTCGGCGAGCGTGGCTTTCAACCTTGATCGGCTCTTCTAGGCGAGCGTCAACCAGAACATGCTTGACAGCCAACGACGTGGGTGGATAATACGCAGCTGAATTTGAGGCATTGCTCGTCGTTGCGCCCGAGTTGCCAATTCGTTCGAATTCAAATGAAACGCGAATTAGCAACCACCGGTCAGGTTCGCCGTAAGACGGGTTGGGATCGGTAACGCCCGGGTGAGGCGGACCTTTGGCTTAACGCAAGTACGGAGACCGACGGAATGGGCAGCGACAGTGTACGGAATGACCCGCTGGAAGGGAAAACTCGCGGTTCTCAGCCTGAGGTGACCGTAGAGCCGGTAACGGACAAGGACGTCTTCATTTGCTACAACAGCGCCGACCAAAGAGATGTTGAAGTCATCTATTTCACCCTGAGAGGATTTGGTCTGGAAGTATGGTATGATCGGAGGGACCTTGACGCCGGAGTCGTTGCCTCCCAGTTGGAAAACGCAATCCAGCGGGCCAAAGCGGCGGCGGTAATTATCGGTCCAAGCGGTCTTGGGGATTGGCAGGCGTCAGAATACCCTGCGATTCTGACCCGTCGCATCAAGCACGACGGCACGTTTCGGCTCGTTCCCGTAGTACTACCAAACGTCCCACCTGACAAGGTGCCTGCGTTTCTTGACAGCTTTGCGAAGTGCGAGTTCACCTCAACGCTGAACGACAAAATAGCCCGACAAAGGCTGTACGAATCTCTGACCGGACGGGAGTGGCACAACGGTGCCTATGAGATTCACGTGGAGGTCGAAGACCCGAATGTGACTTGCTTTGCAGCGGTTCCGGGAAATGCTCCCCCCAGCGTCCTGAATGCAATCGAGTGTGCGGTGGTCGATGTTAATGACCAGCTTCAGACGGCCATGGAGTTCCGGCACCAGGCCACGGATTCGGCCCAGTTGAATCGCGGGAAGTTGGACCGCAGCAAGCCAGCAACGTATGCCCTGATCCGGAGAAAGGCCGCGCGCGTGTGGTTGTGTACCGGAGAGTCCGATGAAAGGCGCGAGCAGAACTGGAGCGACGCAGAGCAATTCGTCGAGCACTTCTACGAGAACATCGTCCCGGCCATCGAAGAGAAGAGTTCCGCGGGTATCAGGGGAGTTATGGAAGCCTTGCGGGCAAATGATGATGTTGGATGTCGATATCATCTGCTGGATTGCTTCGAAGCATGCTTGCTCATCTACTTTCTGGATCCAGAGACGTTGGACAACTGCCACGGCGATTCGGCCACCTTGATATAGATCCAGATCGATGCTGCTTCTCACCTACGGCTTCCCTGAAAGCGGTCCCACAGGTCGCCCATGGACCGAGAGGGAGCCAACCCGGTCCTCCCCGTCCAATTTGCGACAAGACGCGGGCAAAGCCGCTAGTTGTGACGTTGGGCCAGGACAGATCCCAATCCTTCGCAGCAGAAGAGGCCCGGGCGGGAAACGACACCGTGGACGACTTAAGGACGATGCCCCCGCAAACGTCACGATGATATTGACCCACTGCCGGAATCGAGTGGCTCGTCGCGTAGCGTTCTGCGCACTTCACAGCCATCCCCCGCTTTCCAACGGCACAAACACACCGGTTCTCGTACCCCTCTACTGAGCGTAGCTGCCTCTTCGGCTCGTGCGTGTTCTCGCCATCCGCATGCAGATCACCCCCTCTTCAGAAGCAGATAACCCGCAAAACCCGGATGTTTCTAGATGGATCAGGCGGAACAGATCGCCCTAAATATGATTTTTCATGCCGCACCGCTCAACGGCACGATATGCTATCGACGGGACAATACCAACCACGGAGAGTTGTTGCATCCAGTCTTTGGGCAGGAGACGCATGCAGTGGCAAATGCGACGGAAACCGAAAGCAAACCAGGGAAAAAGGAACGTTCTGGCTTCCTTCCCATCGCGGTCGATACGATCACGGCCTCAACCGAATTGCCTTTTGACCTCTTTGTCCGGGTCGATCCGGCCGCCCCCCCCATCCTCTACCGGCAACGGCGTCTGGCTCTCGAATCGGGCGACTTCCATCGCCTCTCGGACCAGGGTACGACGACCCTCTTCATTCGCGTGGCCGACCACGTGGCATACCGGGACTACCTTGTCACAACGGTCTTGCAGAATCACGACGTTCCGGCGCCGCGAAGGTTTCAGGTTCTCAAAATCGCCAACCGGTCAGCCTTCGAATCGGCTCTCGGAAACCGCAATCCCGAAAAGCTGGTCTCCTTTGCGGCGGAATACGGCGACGAGCTGGCAGAGCTCCTTTGCGCGGAGGACCTGGCGGCCGGCGAAGTTCTGGCGCTGCTGGAGCATGACTACTACACGTTCACCCATGCCACGAACGTCAGTGCGTTGGCACTCCTGATCGCTCGGGAAGTGGGCTACGGTTTGCAGGACGGGGTCGTGGCCCTGGCCGCCGGGGCCGTGGTCCACGACATCGGGAAGCGTCAGATTGCGCCGGCCCTTCTGAATCAGCAGAAGCCTCTCTCGCCGGAGCAGCGAGCAACGATCCAGCGGCATCCGGCACTGGGGTTTGTCGAGTTGTGTAATCGGCTCGATCTTCTCTGGGGCCAGCTGATGATGGTCTATCAACATCACGAACGCTGGGACGGTCGTGGATACCCGGTTGGATTCGTGGCGGAAGAAATCCACCCCTGGGCGCGGATCTGCGCCGTGGCGGATGTTTACGACGCGATGGCGTCGGCCCGACCTTATCGCGCCGCCTTGCCTTCCGCCAAGGTTTGGGAGGTGCTTGAGGGCGGGATCAACCGGGAATTCGACGGCGAGTTCGTCAGGGCATTGAAATCGGTGGTGCAGGAATGACGTTTTCAGAAGCAATCGCGAAGGTGGAATGCGGCATTGTCGTTCCCCCGGAACCGGGGCGGGCCAAACGCGGCGGAACCGGGATCATCGATCTCGACAAGGACAAGCGGCGTTTTCCGCGAATCCCATGCTGCGTCGACGCGGTCCTTCAATATCAAGACGGTTTGCCGTCCCTGCCCCGTCCTCGCAAATGGATGCGGATCAAGCTGCAAAACGTGTCGCGCTGCGGCATGGGATTCCTCCACAGCGAGCCCATGTATCCGCCGGAGCGGGCCCTGATCATTTTCCCGCGGGGGCTCCAGCGGATCTTCGTCGTCTCCCGTTGCCGCCGCATCGGTCCCTACTGCTTCGAGATCGGCGGCGAGTTCAGCGAACTGCTCGACAATCCCAGCGTGGAAGGGCTGCGTTGACGAAGGACATCTATTCGGCGCCCTGATGGGTGGCTTGCAGGGGCTCGCCGTCGTCGTCCACTCCCTCGTGCATCCAGCGGCTGAGCAGCGGCGCGAGGGCCATGCAGATCAAGCCCGACGCGATGGCGCTGATCGCGATCTTGCCAAACACCCCGCCATAGATGGCGACGGTTTCCAGGGGGATTGGAATTCCGACCGACTCGCCGTTGCCCCCGTGCGAGACTCCCGTGAACTGGGCAATGATCGCGGCCAGAAACATCGAGAAGGCGGTCGCCAGGAACCAACTCCCCATCACCGTGCTCACGAGCCGCTTGGGCGACAACTTGGTCACCATCGACAGGCCCACCGGCGACAGGCACAACTCGCCGGTCGTCTGGAAGAGGTAGCCGAGGAGGAGCCAGGACAAGACAACCATGCCCCGCGCATCGGCCGTGTGGGCCCCGTACCAAAACGAACCGAATCCCAGACCGAGCTGGATCAGGCCAAGGGCGAACTTGACGGGCGTGCTGGGGTCGAGCCCGACCTTGTCGAGCAGGGCCCAAAGCGACGTGAAGACGAGTCCGAAAATGATGATGTAGATCGGGTTCACCGACTGGAAGATCGATGCCGGGACCTCGGAGCCGCCAATGCCCATGCCGAGGTTTTCTTCCACAACCAGCCACGGAACGCTCCCCGTGCCGCCCCGTCCCGCCGCGGAACGCAGATAGGTCAGCCCCGTCATCGTCAGGGCGTCCTGGGAGGTCACTCCTTGAACAAGGTCATCGATTTCCTTCGGTTTCAGTTTTTTCTTCTCGGCTTCCTCGCTCCGGATCGCCTTTTCGATCAAGGCCGCCATCCCTTCGTCGCCGTTTTTGTGGCCAAGCTGTTCCTGGCTGAGCAGGGCCAGCCCCTGAAGTCGAGGATCATTGGGGGCGGGGAGCACGCGCAATTCGATCGTCTGCCCCACGTCGGCTTCCGTGATGTGGCTGGCCTCGGCAACGCGGTCCACATTCCGGTCCGTGAAGTTGTTCACCGAACTGCCCGCCTGTTCGAAGAACGACCAGAACAACATGGAAAAGAACGTGAGCACGAGAACCACGAACATCCGCTCCCGCGGAATCTTTGACAAAGTGAACGTCTCGTAAATCAGGTAGGCAAAGGCGACGAATCCCGAGAGGATGAGGATCAAGCCCGCCGGGCGACTTGCCTCCTGCACGAGAACGGCCACAACCGACATCAAGGCGCCTCCCGATTCCAGGCTCTTGATGGTTGAGTCAGGGATGAGCGTGACCGGCTTCCCGTCGGTGGTGACAAGGGCGAACCCGGAAACCAGCAGGGCGAAGAGAACAATCGCAACCAAGGTTCCGATGTAGACAAGCCATTCCGCCGTGATCGGGCCAAGGATGGGACGATGGAGACGTTCCGGATCCGGCGCACCTCCAGCGGATTTCGGAAGTCCTCCCCGCTCCAGGGCGATCACGGCAACGACCCCGGCGATCACCAAGGATACTGCCACAAACACGTTGGTTGCCATTGCAAAACCGCTATCGGGGCGGAAGAAGAGCAGGCCAAGAGCTGCAGCCAGGGCTCCCGTGGAAATCAGGACCTGGGTGACAAGGTTCGGGGCGACAAACACGGCGACCCCGATGAGCATTCCGATCGTGGCCAGGCCGAACCCGTAGTGCCAGCCGTAGGTTTCCCCGATATAGCCGCACAGCAGGGGCGACATGGCAGCCCCGAGGTTGATCCCCATATAGAAAATGGTGAACCCACCGTCCCGCTTGTGGCTGCCTTCGGGGTAGAGCGATCCAACGATCGTGGAGATGTTCGGCTTGAAGAAGCCGTTTCCGCAAATGAGCAAGGCCAGGGCCGTAAAGAACCCCAGGGGTGTTTCTATTGTCATCAGAAGATGGCCGGCGGCCATCAACAGCCCGCCCACAACGACGGCCCTGCGCGCGCCCAGCAGGCGGTCGGCGAGCATTCCTCCGAAAAACGGCGTCATGTAGACGAGCGCCGTATACGCTCCGTAAACTGCGTAGGCTTCGCCGTCGCCGTAGCTCAGGAAACCCTTGATCATGTAGAAGACAAGCAACGCCCTCATGCCGTAGTAGGAAAACCGCTCCCACATCTCGGCGAAGAAAAGGGTGAACAGGCCCGCGGGATGTCCGAATACGGTCGGGGACGTTTCTTGCTGCACAGTGCTCATTCAGCCACCGAAAGCTCTTGGTTGATGAAAAGACGGTGTTGGGTAGGACTGCCGCAAAGCATGCGGCGTCAATAGCTTGCGGCAAGCAAGCTGCCCCATTTTAGGGGGCCGCTTCGCGCAATGTCAACGCCAACCTGATCGCCGTCACACGTTCGCCCCGAGCTTTCTTGTGGACACGATCCTTCCGACGGGGCTCAGTCCGTTCTCCGGGGGAGCATTCTGCGCCATTTTCGTCCGATCTCGGTGAAGCGAACGCTGAGGTCGACTAGAATGGAACTTCGTACGCCCGAAAACGCCGAGTTCCAGCATCCCGCACTCCACGATGGACACCCCAAGAATGCGACCCCCGAGAATCCTGCCCTGGTTGATCCTGGTTCTTGCGTCGCCTTTCCTCCAGGCCGGGGAAAAGGAGTCCGCCGACAAGCCCGATCCGTCCAAGCTCACCCTCGAGCGGATCTTTGCCAGCGGCGAGTTCAATGCCAAGGGGGTCTCCGCCCGCTGGGCCGACGACGGCGACGCCTATCTGACCGTCGAAGGTTCCAGCATCGTTCGCCACGACGCAGCCTCGGGCGATAAGAACGTCCTGATTTCCCAAGCCGATCTCACGCCCCCCGGTGAATCGAGCCCCCTGCGAATCAACGACTATGCCTTCAGCAAGGCGGGCGACTACCTGCTCGTCTACACGAATTCCAAGCGTGTGTGGCGGCGAAACACCCGCGGCGACTACTGGGTCCTCGACCGATCGTCCCACGAACTTCGCAAGATGGGCGGCGATGCGCCGCCATCGTCGCTCCAGTTCGCCAAGCTCTCGCCGGCCGGGCCCATGGCGGCCTACGTCCGCGAAAACAACCTCTATGTGGAGGACCTTCGCAGCGGCGAGATCACCGCCCTCACTTCCGACGGCAACGGTACCGTGATCAACGGCACCTTCGACTGGGTCTACGAGGAAGAACTGCAACTGCGCGACGGCTTCCGCTGGAGCGATGACGGCCAGTTCATCGCCTACTGGCAAATCGATACGTCCGGCGTCCGCAAGTTCACGATGATCGACGATACCCGCGGCATGTATCCCGAGACGATCTCCTTTGCCTACCCAAAGACCGGCCAGGTGAACTCGATCTGCCGCGCCGGCGTGGTCAGCACGAAAGGCGGCGAAACGCAGTGGCTGGACCTTCCGGGCGATCGCCGCGATCACTACCTGGCGCGAATGGACTGGATCCCCGACACCTCCCGTCTGCTCCTGCAACAGCTCAATCGGCTCCAGAATGAAAACCATGTCATGGTCGCTGATGCCGCCACAGGCAAGGTCGACACGCTGTTTGTCGAACGCGACAAGGCCTGGGTCGACGTTCACGACGAACTCTTCTGGCTCGACAAGAATCGGCAGTTCACGTGGATCAGCGAACGGGACGATTGGCGGCGAGCGTACCTCGTGAACGTTGCAGCGGGGCCGATTCGCTCGTTGACGCCCCTGGGCTACGACGCAATCGCCCTCCTTCACCTGGACGAATCGAAGGAGGGCCGGATCGCCTACTACACGGCCTCGCCCGACAACGCCACGCAGCGTTACCTCTACGCCGTGGCCCTCTCGGGGGCCAACCTCAAACGAATAACCCCCGATGACCAGCCGGGATGGCACGACTACCGCATCTCGCCCAACGGGAAATGGGCGATCCACACATGCTCGCAGATGGGCCGGCCTCCCAAGACCGAGATGGTTACCTTGCCGGAACACAAGTCGATCCGCGTCCTGGTCGACAATGAGAAGTTGGAGGAGAAACTGGCGAAACTCGATCGGGAGCCTGTCGAGTTTCTCCGGGTGGAGGTCGCGCCCGGCGTGAAGCTTGACGGCTACTGCATCAAGCCGCCCAAGTTCGACCCGGAGAAGAAATACCCGCTGCTGATCTATGTCTACGGGGAACCGGCCGGGCAGACCGTAACCGACCGTTGGGGCGGATCCAGCTATCTCTGGCACGTCATGCTGGCTCAGCAGGGCTATTTCGTGATGAGTTTCGACAATCGCGGCGCGAACTGCCCCCGGGGACGCGAGTGGCGCAAGTGCGTTTATCGCCAAGTGGGAGTTCTCGCCCCGAAGGACCAGGCCGAGGCCCTCAAGAAGGTCCTGGCGGATCGGCCCTACCTCGACGCCGAGCGGGTCGGCATCTGGGGCTGGAGCGGTGGCGGATCGATGACCCTTAACGCCGTGTTCAAGTTTCCCGACCTCTATGCCCTGGGGATGGCCGTCGCCCCGGTTCCCAACCAGCGTCTGTACGATACGATCTACCAGGAACGCTACATGGGGCTTCCGAGCGACAATGTGAAGGGCTACCTGGAAGGGTCGCCTATCAACTACGCCCACCAATTGGAGGGCAAGCTGCTGGTTGTGCACGGAACGGGCGACGACAATTGCCACTACCAGGGCACCGAGGAACTGATCGACGAATTGATCCGCCACAAGAAACCCTTTACGATGATGGCCTATCCGAACCGCTCCCATTCGATCCACGAAGGGGCCGGAACGACGCTCCATCTGAGGGCGCTCCTGACACGCTACCTGAACGAGAATCTGCCCGCGGGACCAAGGTAGGCATAAGGAGAAGAAGGAACAGTAATCGACACTGATCAACACTGATCTTGGCCGGAAGCCGTGCTCTGTTTCTTAATTCAAGCCATTTCTACATCACACGGAGGTTCTCCATGGCCGTTTCTTCGAAGACAGCCCTCATGATGGCCGGCATCCCGGCAGCCAATGCCGCCCTCTACCGACAGATCCGCTTCTCCGTTGGCGATCCGGCGGCCTACCTCGAATTGCCGGACGAGAGCGGCAGCGTCACCCGGCTCCTCATCCTCCGCGACATTGAGATGGAGCGAGCCCGAAAGCACGCCAAGGCCGACCAGGTTGCGTGCCCTGCAGACTTCCCACCCGAAGGCGGGCTTTCCGGAGACCGGGAGACAGCCACCGCCCAGGCCGCGGCCGAGTGTGCCCGTCGTGCCGGAGTGGAGTGCGTGCGGGCTGACCGCTCCCTACCTTTCGTGTTCGTGGACATGCTCCGTCAGGCCGGCATTGCCGTCGAGTATGATCCCGACCTTGGCGTACTCGATCGCCGGTCGAAGGACGAGCAGGAAATCGCGTGGCTCCGCGAAGCCCAGGCGACGACCGAGGGCGCCATGGAGATGGCCTGCCAACTCGTCGCCAGGGCCGACGTGGCAGCCGACGGAACGCTGATCCACGAAGGGGCCACGCTCACCGCGGAGCGAGTTCGCGCGGCTATCGACCACTGGCTCCTGGACCAGGGCTACGCCAACGTTCCCGCCATCGTGGCCTGCGGTCGCGAAGGGGCCGATTGCCACAACCTGGGAACCGGCCCGCTCAGGACCGGCGAGCCGGTGATCATCGACATCTTTCCCTGCAATCGCCAAACGCTCTACAACGGCGACTGCACCCGAACCGTCGTGAACGGGCAGGTGCCCGAAGCCCTGGCCGTCATGCACCAAGCGGTGTGCCAGGCCAAGGCCGCTGCCCAGGCCACCGTGCGAGCCGGTGTGACGGGCGAAGAGGTCCATCGGGCCACGATCGCGGCCATGGAAGCGGCAGGGTTTCCGTACGGCCTGCCCCCGGAAGACGCCCCCGCCGACTACTGCTCCCTCACCCACGGAACGGGCCACGGACTTGGCCTCAGCGTTCACGAGCCTCCCCTGCTCGATCTGAAAGGCCCCGAACTGCTCGTGGGCGACGTGGTCACCATCGAGCCGGGCCTCTATCGGCTCGATCTGGGGGGGCGTTCGGGTGGAGGACGTGGTCGTGGTCACTGCCGAGGGGTGCGAGAATATCAACCGCCTGCCCGAGGGCCTCGACTGGGCCTGACAAGCCCGCGCCAGCGGCTCTAACCGGAATCAAATTGTTTTCTAAGAACGATTTGCGCTGATTCTCTGCCTTGACAAACAGGCAGAGTTTGCTGATTTTTCGGCTTGCCACATCCGAAAGAATAGACATAATGACTGAAAGTGGCTATTTGGTCATTTTTAGTCTTGGTCAATTTCATCGCCAAGATTTGTGGGCGTAGAGCGAACTACGAGGATCAATCTGGGTCATTAAGGTGGTGACTGGACATCTCCCAGAGGGGCCATTCCCAGACCTCCCCAACCAGTTCGCCGTTCTTTCGGGGATACGAGACTACGGAACCATTCGGGCAAGAGGTACACCATGGCGCGCTCGCGGCAAGCGGTGATGCTGACACTCAAGACACTGCTCCCCATCGTGACGCTCGGGGCCGGCGCCGGCGTGGGTTACTGGCTCTACATCACGAAGCCAAAGGCAGCCCACCAGGAAATCGTGGAGGCGGCCCCGGCAATCAAGGCCGTTCGTCTCGAGAAACGCTCGGTCTGTTTCCCAATCCGCAGCCAGGGGACCGTCCAACCTCGCCGGGCGACGACGCTCACGGCTCGCGTGGCGGGCCAGGTGGAGTGGGTTGCCGACTGTTTTGACGAAAGCGGCTTCTTCAAGAAAGGCGAGGTGCTTGCCCGCATCGATCGCCGCGATCACCAGGTTCGGATTCAACGGTTGGAAGCGACGCTTCGCTCGGCCAAGGCCAAGCTGCTCGAACGTCAGCAGGATCTCCGGCGCCAGCAGTCCCTCACCGAATACGATGCGACCACCCAGGCCGCGGTCCAGGCTGCGACGGCCGCAACCGAAATGGCAGCGGCCGCCGTCGAGGAACTGGAGGCCCAACTGGTCGAAACACGCAACGCCGTCTCCGACACGGAGATCATCGCTCCCTTCGATGGCTGCGTCCTGGAGACCTCGGTTGAACTGGGCCAATTCGTGACCGTGGGAACCAGGCTGGCCTCCTGCTTCGCCACCGACGCCGTCGAAGTCCGCTTGCCCATCACGGGCGACGAATTCGCCTACCTTGGGCTGACCCTCGGAACAAGCCTGACGCCGGGAACCGGGCCGACCGTGGAGTTGAACGCCCAGTTCGCGGGGCAGCAACGTCGATGGATGGGCAATATCGTCCGTACCGAGGCCATCATCGATTCCCGCAGCCGCATGGTCTACCTCGTCGCCCAGGTCCCACAACCCTACGCCAACGTGCAAACGGGAGACCAGCCCCTGGCCGTGGGCATGTTCGTCGACGCCATGATCCGTTGCCCGCCCACCCCGAATGCGATTGTCCTCCCCGAGGCCTGCGTCAACTACGCGGACCAGGTCTTCCTCGTAAATTCCGAAAACCGGTTGGAGTTGGTACAGGTGAAGACTTTGCGTCGCGAGCGGGATTGGGTCGTCGCCGTCGGCGACATCGAAGACGGCGCCGTGGCCTGCGCCACACGCCTCGAACGACCAGTTCCGGGAATGGCCGTGCAAATCGTGGGCGAAATCGAGCCGACCCTCGGCGGCGTCCATGAGATCGGTGGAGTCGTTGACCTGGTCAAACAGGTCGAGTTGGCCACTCGTCCGGAACGAACCGAGCGCTGAAGGAGATTGCCGTGAACCGCGTTTTGGAATGGTTTGCGAGAAACAGCGTCGCCGCCAACCTGATGATGGCGATGATCGCGATGGGAGGCGTCCTCGCGCTGATCTTCGGCATCCGCCGCGAGGTTATCCCGATCGTCAGCCTCGACATGATCTCCGTTTCCGTGCCCTATCCGGGCTCCACGCCCCAGGAAGTCGAAACGGGCATCCTCCTTCCGGTCGAAGAGGCGGTGGCCGATCTGAACGGCGTCGATGAACTGCGAACCACGGCCGCCGACGGGATGGGCACGGTGATCGTGAAGGTCCGCGCCGACTCCGACACCCGCGCCTTGATGAACGACGTGAAAACCCGCGTCGACGCCATCACCACCTTCCCGGACGACGCCGAAGAGCCGGTGATCGAGGAACTTTCGCTCCGTCTGCTCGTGATCACCGTGGCCCTTTCCAGTGAAACGGCCGACGAGACGACGCTGCGGCTTCTGGCCGAGGACGTTCGCGAGGACCTGCTCACCTTGCCGGGGATCACCCAGGTCAAGCTGGGCGGCGTGCGACCTTACGAGATCGGTATCCACATCTCGGAAAAGGACCTGCGGCGTTATGGACTCACCTTCGACGCCGTGGCCCAGGCGGTGCGCGCTTCCTCGCTGAATCTTCCCGCCGGCTCAATCCGTTCCAAGGCCGGCGACATCCGTATTCGCACCCAGGCGCAGGCCTACGAACAGCGGGAATTCGAAAACCTCGTCCTGCGCACCGAGGCGGACGGCACGCGGGTCTACCTCAAGGACGTGGCCCAGATCGTCGACGGCTACGAAGAGGACGAGCAGTGGGCTCGTTTCGACAACCACTCCGCCGTTATGCTCAGCGTGCAGGCCACCGCCCGGGAAAACGTTCCCGATGTGGCCAAGACCGTCTACGATTTCATCGAGGAGCGACGGGCGAGCCTGCCCGCCGGCGTGCATCTCAGCACTTGGATGGACGCCTCCAAGATCTACAGTGATCGCGAAGACCTCATGATTCGCAACGGGTTGACCGGCCTGTTGCTCGTCTTCGTCTCGCTCGGATTGTTCCTCGATCTCCGTCTGGCCTTCTGGGTCGCCGTCGGCCTGGCCTTGTCGTTCATTGGCACGTTCACCGTGCTCTGGTATGCGGGCGTGTCAATCAACATGATCTCCATGGCCGCCTTCATCCTCGTCCTGGGAATCGTCGTCGACGACGCCATCGTCGTTGCCGAATCCGTGCATCAGAAGCAGGTTGATGGGTTCCATGGGGAGGAGGGGGCCGTGGCGGGCGTGCAGCAAGTGGCCACGCCGGTGACCTTCGCCGTGCTCACGTCGGTCATCTTCTTTCTCCCCATGTTCGCTATTTCGGGCGTGGACGGGAAAATGTGGCAGGTGATCCCCATTGTGATCATCTCGTGCCTTCTCTTCTCGCTCCTGGAATCCCTGGTCATTCTTCCAGCCCACCTGGCCCACGAGAAGACTCCTTGGTTCCTCATGCCCTTCTGGCCGCTGTTCTGGCTCTTCTCACATTTGCAGCGGATCGTCGATCACGTCCTCCAAGCCTTCATCCGCCGCGTCTACGTGCCCATTCTCGAGGTGGCCATCGGCTGGCGCTACCTGACCCTGGCCGTTTTCGTAACGGCTATGCTTCTTGTCGTCGGGCTGGTGCTGGGAGGACATGTGAAAAAGGCGTTTTTCCCTCGTATGCCCGGTGATGTTGCCGTGGCCACCCTGGAGATGCCCAACGGCATCCCCGCTGACGCGACCCGCGCAATCCTCGAGCGAATCGACGCTGCCGCTCGCCAGCTTCGCGAGGAGGTCGACGGCGGCGACGTCCAGCCCAAGGCGATCAAGCACATCCTCGTGGCCATGGGCAGCCAGCCGGTTGCCCAGGCCAAGGACCCCAGCGGAGTGGCCGTTGCTTCGGGCGGGTCCCACCTGGCCGAAGCGGCGATCGAATTCGAGAACCTTGACGTCCGCGGTCTTTCGTCCGACAAACTCGCCGACCGCTGGCGGAAACTCGTGGGAACGGTCCCCGGCGTCCGGCGGCTTACCTTCGATTCGTCGGACGGGGAACATGAGAAGGACATCCATCTCCGGCTCACCAGCGACAACCTGGACGACTTGGAAGCGGCCGCCGGCGAACTCAAGGAGATCCTCCGGGGCTATCCGGGCGTGTACGAAATCTCCGACAGCCTCGGAACGCGGCAGGGCGAGATCAGCTTGGACACGCGTCCCGAAGGTGAGGCCCTGGGGCTTCGCAGACGGGACGTAATCCGACAGGTCCGCCAGGCCTTCTGGGGTGACGAAGCCCAGCGGATCCAACGGGGACGCGATGATATTCGCGTGCTCGTCCGCTACCCGCCCGAGGAACGCCGTTCCATTGCCGACCTGGAAAACATGCGAATTCGCACCGCCGAGGGCGATGCCGCGCCCTTCTCGAGCGTGGCTCGCGTTTCGATCGGACAGGGGCTGGCTTCCATCCAGCGAAGCGAACGGAAACGCATGGCCGACGTGACCGCCTTGCTCCAACGCGAGATCACCCCAAATCCCGACGCGATCATGGCCGAACTTACCGCCGAAGGAGCCGACGAGACGCCGCCCGGCTTCCTCGCCGGCCTTTCCGAGAAGTATCCGGGCATGTCCTGGGCGCTCGAAGGCGGCATGGAGGGCCAACAGCGGGTGATCAAGGAATTGGGCCTGGGATTCGCTGTGGCCTTGTTCGCCATGTATGCGCTCATCGCAGTGGCCTTCAAGTCCTATGTTCAACCCTTGCTGGTGGCCATTGCGATTCCCTTCGGCGTCGTCGGGGCCGTGGTCGGACACATCTTGCTCGGCGAGACGGTGAGCATCATCTCCTTCCTGGGCCTGGTGGCCCTTGCGGGAGTCGTCGTCAACGACAGCCTCGTGTTGATCGACGCCATCAATCGCTACGTCCGCGACGGCATGTCCATTGGCCGTGCCGTGCGTCAGGCCGGGCAGCGCCGCTTCCGCGCGATCATCCTCACATCGCTCACCACGTTCCTCGGGCTCACGCCCCTCATGTCCGAGACGAGTTTCCAGGCCAGATTCATGATCCCCATGGCCGTCGCTCTGGCCTTCGGCGTGCTGTTCTCCACGGTTCTGACGCTCCTGTTGGTTCCCAGCCTTTACGTCATCATCGAAGACCTCCGCCGCCTCGCCCGGCTGTTGTTCCCGACAGAAGAAGAGAACATCGAGTCCCCTCCGCAAGACACGGAATCAGACGAACCCGAGGTGGAATACGCCGCCTAGAATACCGTGCGCGATTGTGCAACACTCTGAACGGGAAATCCGAAATCCGAAACAAGCACGAATTCCTGAATCCTCCAATGACAGAAACCTCTTCTATCACGTCCTCCGTTTAAGACATTCGTGTTTCAGATTTTGAATTTGTTTCGGATTTCGATATTCGCATTTCGTATTTCCTTGCATCGATTTTCGTATTCGCTCCGTCATTCCCCCGATAAAACGCATGTCCCAAACGTCTCTTGAAGAAAAGAAGCAGGTACAACGTCAGGCGATCATGGATGTCGCCCGCGAACAGTTCTCTCGCTACGGCTACAAGCGAACCGTGATCGACGACATCGTCCGCGAGGTGGGCATCGCCAAGGGGACGTTCTACCTGTACTTCAAGAGCAAAGACCAGCTTCTCTTCGAACTTGCCCGGCAACTTCACCACAAGGTGTCCGGCGTCTTCCGCGAACTCATCGCCCGGGATACGACCGTTGAAGCGCGGCTCCGCCTCGTTCTCAAGATGAGTTTTCAGGTCTTCGAAGACTATCCGCTCATGGCCAAGATCCTGGCCGAAGATCCCGAGTTTCGCGTCGTCGCCCGCCTTAACCAGCAAGGCTCCCTCCACTCGGAAATGGACGACGTGATGCGTGACTTCCGGGCCCTCTTGCAGTCGGGCGTCGACAACGGCGAACTTCGCGAAGACCTGGACCTGGAGACCCTGCCGCTGGCCTTGGGAATGCTCAAGTTCCTCCACTACTACACGGGTCTTGCCGCCATGCACGGCGTCTCGCGCAGCGAATTCGTGGACAGCATCGTGGACCTCGCCGTGAGGGGCATGCTTCGCCACTGAGCCAATGTCGTTGTTCGCTGGAGCGAACAATCGCCTCTTCGCGGAGCGAAGAGCGACCAGGTGCGACTCTGACTCCCGTCTCGATGCCCGGCCAGACCAAGGTGGGTGTGTCCTCATGGCCTTGGGGGGCTGCCCCCTTGGGTTCAAGTTTGGCCGGGGCAAGGATGCCGGTTCCTCGGGTGGGCTCTGGTGATGTTGGACGCCAGGGGTCACCTTTTTCGGAACACCCGTGTTTTGTTGCCTGGCACGGGATAGAGCCCCGTCAGCCCCTCGGTTGGCGGGGTTTCGTTTTGCCAGCTATGACTGGCAATAATTCAATTTAGGTTGACCGGTCCCGTCGGTAGTACGGATTTGGCCATGATTCTCGTTCTTGATGTCAGGAGTCGGGGAGCGGCGGCCTACAGCTAATTAGAGGTCGGATGAAGTTCTATCACAGCCTTACGGAGAAACCAAAATGAGGTCACTGCTACCGATTCTCGCTCTAGCGGCGGTTCTCGCCTCGGCGGGGCCCGCCAACGCCGCGCTGTTCCACTTCGAGGGGTCGATCGACAACCACAACGACGTGGTCTTCATCAACTTCTCCATCGACACCGACGCCACCAACGTGCGGATCTGGACCGATTCGTTTCAGTCGGGTGATAACTTCGACCCGATCACCGCGCTCTGGAAGGCAAACGGCGATCTGATCTCGCAGAACGATGATAACGATTCCATAGAGCCCGGGCAGACCTACTGGGATTCCGGAATCGAACTGGCCTCCCTCGCGGCCGGCAGCTACATCTTCTCGGTCGCCGCATACGACAACTTCGCCAACGGCAGCACGCTGGCCCAGGGGTTCAGGTTTGACGGCGACACGCCTATCCCAATTGAGAACTGGTGGGCCCAAGGCGAGGGCTACTGGAGCCTCTGGCTGGACGGTGTCGACCAGGCCTCAAACCCGGACGTTCCCGAACCCACCTCCATCATCCTCTGGTCTGGCCTCGGCGTGATGGGCCTCGTAACAGCCCGACGACGCAGACGAGCAGCATAAGAAACAACAACACTTCTCGACCCGAGCCCCCGTCAGTCCAACGATTGGCGGGGTTTTTCTATGCGCCCCGGGCCCAGGAAGCGAGTTCCCGCCCTGATAGGCCAACGGCCGGGGCAGCCCTCAACGATCTGCTGATCCGACTGTGTCTGCCTGCAGGCCCGTAGCGCAAGACAGGGGGCCCTCACTGGTTCGGCGGGCGCGAACAAGCGACCAGTTGCAATGCTGGCTATGCCGCTCGCCTTCGCCGTCGCCTGGCAGCCAGGCCGAAGATGCTCAAGCCGCCCCACATGGCGAGCGATCCGGGTTCCGGCACAAGGCCACGAAACACGTACGCCGCGTCGTTGGCGCCAACGAGAATATTGCCGTTCAGGCTGCTGACGCTCTTGCCAAAGGACTCGTACGTCGGGTCGGGGTTGTCGAGGCTCAGAAGCAGACTGCCCGTGTCGCCGTCAAACACGTAGACGTTCTCGGATTCGTATGCGCCCACGAGAAGGTCGTCTCCCAGGCAGGCAAGACTCCGGCCAAACCCCGAGAAGGACGTGGATTCCGGATCGTCAATCGTCCGAAGAAGTTCGAAGGTCTTGCCGTCGTAGAGGTACACCTTGTCTCCCGCCATTCCCGACACGGCGAAGTTGTCTCCCACGGCTGTTACGCTGGAACCGAATCTGAGGGTCGAATCCGGCGTGGGGTTGTCCAGGGTGGCCAGAAGGGCTCCGGAATCGACGTCAAACAAGTACACTCGACCGAGATTCGCATTGGTCCCCAGGCCATTGTCGAACCCGGGTGCGCCGACAACGACAATCTCCGTCCCGATACTCGCCACGGACGTTCCGAACCAATCCAGGTGGTGCGGATCAGGATTCGCGTACTCGCGCAACAAGGCCCCCGTGGTCCCGTCATACAGGTAGGTCGATCCCACGACCGTCACGTTGCTTCCAAGGCTGTGCAGATACTCGCCGACCAGGAGATTGTCTCCCAAGGCGGCTGTCGCATTGCCGAAATACTGCCGGCTCGATGGATCGGGACTGGAAATCGTCAGGAGTGCATCCCCCGAAGCAACATCAAATAGGAAGGCACGACCCGCGTATACGCGACCGCCCGTCCCGTAGGAGTAGTCCTTCTGACTGCCCGCTAGAATCTGGCCATTCACCGCGGCAATTGCCTTGCCGAAATGATTGTTCTTCAATGGATTCGGATTCAGGATCCGCTGAAGAAAATCGCCCGTACTCGCATCGAATACCATCAGCGAACCCGCATTTCCCAGGCCGTCCGGATCGTCGTAGGGAACGCCAACGACAACGTAGTCTCCGACTCCGGCGATCGCCGTCCCAAAGCCCTGCGACCAATTAGGGACGCCCGAAGGGTTCGTCATGGTGACAAGCAATTCTCCCGAAACTCCGGCGTACGTCGATTCCAGCGAACCGAGCACGATCGCGAGCGCGAGGCTGATCGCCGCTGAAAAACGGCCAATTCTCAATGGTGCATACACTTTGACACGGTCCTTTTACGAGAAGGAAGGCAGCGTCCACGATTTGGATAATCGAGCGATGTACGTCGCCGCGGCAGACGTACTTACTGGAGATCACCACACCATCCTAGATACCGCCAAGACACCCCAGGCACTACCAATTCACCCCGGGTAGCACCGTCTAACGTAGAGCAGCGTAACCCCTTGCAGCTGCAAAAGCAAGTGAGTTTCTATAGATTCGATTGCCGCCCCCCCGAAATGATGTCGCAGATAAAGGGGAAGATCACTGATTCGGGATGGATGAAAGTGGGTTGTCTAATGGTTCCGCTCGGAAAGGCCACTCCACGGTGCTCTGCCGGCTACATCCCTTCCGGCATCCAGGTCGGTCCCACGACATGAAACGCGAGCAGAGGGACCCCGCTTGCGGTGGATCGAGGCGGCGACTTCCGCCCGGAGTCGCGACGTTTGGACGTCGAGCTGGGCCATGATGGCGTCGCGATCGAATTCTTCCTCCGGCATGTCGGACCGGGCGATCACCAGGAGCCGACAGCCAACAAAAAATCACGGCTGGCTCACCACGGCAACCTCGTTCCACCGGGTCCCGTCGCAATACTCCAGCGCCCCCGTGCGGCGGTTGTAGCGGATCAGGCCCGCGATAGCCGGCTTGGGATCCGTATTGACCGAGCCGGGAATCACGCCGCCCACCGCCATCACCTCGCCGAAAACCTGTACGTCGCCCGAGACAACCGTGTTGCCGGTCACCGACAGGGCGCCGTCTACGCGCACGTCACCGAGCTTCGCGTGGCTGTGGTTCGCCAAGGCGAAATCGGTGAGGGCCAGGTTGCCCAGAAACTCGGCGTTGCCGGCCGAGTCGGCTTTTTCTGCTTTACCAACTCGTGCCGCGCCCGAAAGAATCGCCGCCAAGGCCTGCTTCACCTGCTCCAGATCGTCTGTTCCGTCCTCGTCGGCATCGCGCAGGGCAAAGTCGGATGGCTTATAGCCGTCGAGCCGGTCGGCAGTGCGGGCGTAGTCCGCCCGCAGCGAGAACTCGTCCCCTCGCAGGAGAATATCCGCCACCATGCCCTGCAACTGGGTCACCTGCTCGTCCACCGACGCCGGGGCAATCTGCGTCTTGAGTTCCTCCACCTCGGCACGCAGTTGAGCCAGTTCTGCCGAATGATCCGGAGTGGAGGCAACCGGCGACTGGGCCAGCGTCCGTGCAACCAGATAGCCGGCAGGCAACCCAATCGCCATTCCAAGGAACAGGACGACGGTGTTACGGATGGACGCGGATCTCATACGAAGTCACTCCTTGCAAGCCCGCCCGCAACCGCCAGGGAGAGGTCACGCTCCCATCCGTCCGGCATTTCGCGACGTCTTGCCGATAAGCCATGGAACCCCGAGGTCATTTCGAGGCTTCGAAAGCAACGTTCCAATCGCATTATACCGCGGAAAGCGGCCTGGCCTGACCGCCAAAATCGCCTAGCGGCGCAATTTTCGCTGATCGAGACGTTCACCCGCCGGAGGCCGAACGGGCAAAACCAGCCCGCCGGATGCTTCCAGTTCACCGAAAAGTTGCTGCTTCATCGCCTGGATCTGTTCCTGATAGCCCGGCACGTGGATCAGGTTGTGCCGCTCGATAGGATCGGTTTCCAGGTCGTAAAAGCCGTTGTCGTCCCACATGCCGTGGTAGAACACGTACTTGTAACGGTCCGTGCGGATGGCAAAGGTCGTCGGCGTGGCCGGGAAGTTCCACTCCCAGTGATACTCGTACAGGATGTGGTCGCGCCACGGAACCGTCTTTCCCAGGAGCAGCGACAGAAAGGACCGACCGTCCATAGCGGCCTGCTTCGGAACAGGCACGCCGCACGCTTCCAGAACGGTGGCCGCCACGTCGATGTTCTGGACCATCTCCGACACCTTGGTGCCGGCGGGAATCAGGCCCGGTGCGTAGGCCAGCATGGGAACCCGCATCGACTCTTCAAAGGCGTCTCGCTTGTCGTAGAATCCGTGCTCGCCCAATTCAAACCCGTTGTCGCCCATGTAGATCACGAGCGTGTTGCGACTCAGCCCCGTCTCGTCCAGGTAGACCAGCAGCCGGCCCAGGTTTTCGTCCAGCCCGTGAACCGCCTCGCAGTAATTGTGATAGAGCTCGTCAAAATCCGGAACCGGATCCTTGTCAAAGGCCCCCGTTTCCATGTGGTCGATCCCATGAATGCTGTAACGCCGCTCCCGGACCCAATGGGGTTGCGTCCGATAGTTCCGCTCCGTGTTGGCCATGGTCTCCGGGTAGTCAATCGCCTTGTCGGTATAGCGAGCGTTGTGTCGCGGGGCCGGTTGGAAGGGATAATGAACGGCCTTGTAGCTCAGGTAGAGAAAAAACGGCCTGTTCGCCGGACGTGCCTCGCGAAGCCAATCCAGGGCCAGTCCGGTGAGAATGTCGGTGGAATAGCCTTGGAACTGCTTTCTTTTCCCGTTCACGTTCAAGGTGGGATCAAAGTACTCGCCCTGGCCGCGAAAGCCGGCCCAGTAATCGAAACCGGGACGGGGATTGTCCAACTCGTGCCCCATGTGCCATTTCCCGAAGAACGCCGTGGTGTATCCGGCACGCTGTAGATACTGGGGAAAGAACGTCGTGCCCGGCGGCACGGGCCGCTGGTTGTCGACCACCCGGTGATGGTGCATGTACTGCCCGGTCAGGATGGAAGCCCGGCTGGGCGAACACAGCGACGTGCTCACGAACGCATTCTTGAGGTGCGCTCCCTCCCGGGCCATGCGATCCATGGCCGGCGTCTCCAGGAAGTCCGGCGCCTCCGGCATGAATCCCATGAAGTCGGAGCGATGATCGTCGCTCAAAACAAAGATGACGTTCCGCGGAGCCGTCTCTCCCCAGGCCGCTTCGGAACGGACCAGCATGCAGGTCGCCAACAGCAGGATGAAACCGGCCAGGCGGACGTTGCTTCGGTACGGCATTTCAACTCTCCCTCTCAACATGTTGGGGCTCGATTGGTTTCCACTTGTCCCACGCGGACCTCTCGGGGGCTCACTCTCGGGCGGACTGCCATAGCTCGACGTTGCCCACCGGGTTCGTTGCACCGGTGATGGCATCGACGACGACGGCCTCGCGCTTCACGATGCGAGTCAGGGCTTTGCCTGTCACCGGAATAGGGCCGTCGATCAATTCCGGTACGCTGATGGTCTCCACAAAGGAGTCGTAAAACTCCGGATCGTCCTGCGGCAAAACGAACGGCTTGTGCGCCTGGCCTGCATCGTCGACGTAGCTCAGATAGCAACGAGTCAGGAACCCCCCGGTATCGCGCCGGCTGCTGAAAGCAATCCACCGGGAGTTGCTCGACCAGGAATGCCAGGATTCGGAAAACTCGCTGTTGATCTCCAGCGGAACGTACTCGCCTGTGGCCAGCGTCATCATGTAGAGGTCGCTCGTCGGCTGGTAGACGGGAAAACAACCGTAGCGGCACATGCAGAACAGCAGGAAACGCCCGTCCGGCGAGATGCGCGGCTGGAGGATGCTCAGACCCGTCTCCGCCGCGGAAAGAACCGTTTCCGGTTCTCCCCACTGATCCTGGTCGGGATCGCAGGAAATCCTCATCAGGTCATATCGGACGTCGGAATATTCTTTGGGCGGCATCTCCTTCAGGTCCGTCCAGAGCATGGGGGCGCTGCAGTAGTACAGGAAGCGTCCGTCGGGCGACCAGGTGGGATAGCTTTCCAGACGCTGCTTGTCGGCCGCGCCAGGCACGAGTTCCGTCTTGCCCGTGTCGAACCGGTAGTAGGCGAGCGCCCCGTCGATGTCAATCACGTCGCGGACCTCGGCGCCGGACGAGTGGAAGAACTGCCACACGTTATTGACCGAATAGGCGGCCAGACGCCCGCTGGGATGCCAGGCCGTGTAGCCGAACTTCGCCCCGATCTTCTCCAACCGGTCGTCGGCGGACAGGATCGCGGCATTGCCATACTTGGGGCTGCGGATGCCGATCAGCATGCGATTCGGATCATTGGCCGCAAAGCTGTGGCAGTTCACACAGCCCGTTTCGAACGACATGCCGTCGAGCACCACCGACTCCCGATAGCTGCCCATCTCCCGCTGATAGACCCCGACGCTCGTCCACTTGCGGTGGACCGGGCCGATTCGGCGGTACGCAAGAAACGAATCGATTTCCTCCTCGGCCACCGAGTTGACAATCGGCGCGTAATGTCGCCATTGGCCGTCCGCCTGGGCGTAGACCTCAACCCGCAGGCTCGCCCCACGGTTTGCCGACAGAAGAGATCGCCAGCGACCTTGAGGAATCGTGATCTTCGGCGACGCGGAAACAATCTCGATCGGCTCGCCGGCATCGCCCCGAAGACGCACGAAGAACCGCCTTCCCGGTTCGCGAATGGCGAAATTCAGCGGGGCAATGTTGGGAGGAAGCACGATACCGGCATAGTCCGGGTGAATGGCGGGCGCCCGCGATACTGGCAGCGCGTGATCCACATTCGGAACGCGTCGGCCGATTGCCCCCCACGCCGCTGCCGACAGGGCAACGACAAAAGCAAGCAAGACGAGGCGGCGTGGCTTCTTCATCGCGACAACCCCGATCGACCGAAGAGAAGAAAGAAGACGTACGAGTTGCCCAGCCCGGCCTCGACAGCCGCCTTCATGGCGCCGTCCCGATCAGCTCTGCTCGTGAGAATCTGATCTAACATCACTCCCTCGCCCAAGAATTCCGGGGCAATGTCATAGTCTTCGGCAAGTGTCCAGTTTTCCGTCTCGTTCGCGTAAACAACCGCCGCCTCCTGGAAGTGCCGGGGAATCTCCTCGTAACCGAAATCCTTCAGATGGGGCAGGTTTCCCATTACCTGGTCCGATCGTCCGGACCGCAGATAGTGCGCCATCAGGAAATCGAAAGCCATCTTGTTCTCCCGATTCCTTTCCAGCAGTCGCAACAGGATCATCTCCACGTTCATGCCGAACGACACGCTGTCTCGCTCCAGCTTGACCCGGCGCAGTCCGCTCACCAGGGAATCGGCCTCCAGCCGGGGATCCTCATCAAGCTCTTGCAACCTCTCCAGGGCGCGGCGCCGCTGAAATGGATTCCTCGCCAGTGCCTTGAGAAAGACCTTGGCCGTTTCCGGACGGTCCTTGACGATGTTGATGACCGCCAACTGCCACAGAATGCCCGGTAACTCGCCGGTCCCCGTGAGCGCCTCGCACGCGTGGTGTTCCGCCCGATTGATCTCACCAAGATCCAGGAAAAGGCGCGCGACTTGCAGATGACTCAACACGTCGTCTTCCGTTGGCGGGATGACGTACAGGTCATGGCCGGCACTCTGCGGGAAACAGAACATCTCGTCGCCAAGCCGCCCGGTGTGGTAGAGAGCCAACATCACGTTTCGATTGAATCGGGCGTAGTATTCGTCCGAGGGCATTTTCTCCGCAGCCCGCAGGGCTTCGGACCACATCCGCCGTTGGCAGTAGTAGTCCGTCTCCAGAAGGGCCTTCTCGCGCCGGTCAACCGTCTGCCACGCCGTCACTGCAACCGCGAGGAGAACAACCGCCGCCCCGATTTGGCGACTCGATTCCCTGATTCGGAACCCGCGAACGTTCTTCGATCGCCGGGACGACCGTTTTCGCCGCGCCACGGGGACGGACGTGTCTTTCGGAGAATTCGCTCGTTCCGGGCCGAGCCAGGCCGCAACCGCCAGAACAGCCGGAAACCAGACAAACAGGACGAGAACGTACACCCAGTCCGAGGCGACCACGCCGGTAACCGGGGCCATGAATCCACCGTAAGCGTCCCGAACCGGCAGCCCGAACACCACCACGCCCAGAAGTCCGCCCCCCAGCAGACCCCCGAACAAAGTTGCCATGCCGAGCCGGGGCTGTTTTCGAATCACCAACTCATGGGTCGCCACAAGAACCGGAAACAGCAGGCTCGCCGAACCCGCCACGTAGTAGATCGCAACAAACGTCACCAGGGCGGAGATAAGCCGCCTGCGTGTCTGCTGCGGACCTCGGCTTGCGTGGAGTCCAAAGCACGTCAACGCGAGCAGAAGGGCCAGAATTGTCCGTAGTGGCTGACTGTAGTTGGCATAGATCATCAGCACGATCAGCGGCGGGCCCAGGCGGAGGACGAGACTTCGGGGCCGCTTCGCCTCTCGCGTCAGGACGCCCGCCGATGCCCAGGTTGCCCAGGCAAGCCCCGTCACAATCAGGCTCCCCAGCCAACGCCAGCCGAAAAAGGGGGCGAGGAATCGCGACGCGTACTCGACGAGCCCTCCCGGGCGAAGCAAGTGGGCCTGCAGAAATGGCCAGCCCGTGGTGAACGACAGGCCGTAGTAGGGCGACCGGATCCCAACCGCGTGGTGAACCAGCCGAGGATCGACAATCCACCAGACGTAGACGTAGAACAACAGGAAGAAGAGGCCGGTCGACGCGGTACGCAGGGAAACCTTGTTGGAAACGAAGGATCGGACGATTTTCACGCGTAAGGCCTCTTCTCATCCAGGCCAGAACAATCGCGGTCCGCGACAACCGCTGCCGTACGAACCGTTTCAACGATGCACGAGCCGAACGTGATGCGTATTCCAACAGGCCCCACTGTATCATTCCCGCCATGAGCGTCGCAAGCCACGAATCTCGCTCCGTTGCCTGCAACCCGTTGCTACGACAATAGTTAGAACCTGCATTTGTCCCCCCCGGATGATTCGGAGCGGGAAACTCGCTCCTTGCGGATTGCTGCACGAACTGGCGGCACGGATAGGCCTTTTCAAAGCCGAAATGCGCGAAACCGTGGCTATGGGTTGCGTTTTCGCCGATGTTTAGTAAACTTAGGGGTTTCTCAGATAGACGGGCACGTCCTCCGTGCTTCAACTGGTATTCCGTATTCTCGATAGGTAACGAAGATTATGGCCAAGGCAGGACCCTCAGGTCGTGGCGGACGCGGTGGTCGCCGTCCCAGTCGGCGTCGATCGTCGAACAAAACACGCGGCAAGAAGAAGGACCCGATTTTCGTCGACGGGCAGCGCCCACGCCCCATGTATGTCGACTACAAGGACCTCGACTTGCTCAAGAAATTGACCAATCGGCAAGGCAAGATCATCGGTCGCCGTAAGAGCGGCTGCACCGCCGTCAGCCAGCACGCGGTGACCCTCGCCATCAAGCGGGCTCGCTTCATGGCCCTCCTGCCCTACGTCGGTGAATAGGCGTCGCACAAAGTCGCTCTTGCCTCCGCGAAGAGGCGTTGGTTCGCGGAGCGAACAGCGACACTAAGCTGACCGACGCGAAACACAACGTCTCGTGATCCGAATTGCAGATGGCCCCTCGTTCCTGCGATACGAGGGGCTTTCTTCGTTTCTTGAACCTGCCTCTCTCGCACGTCCGGTTCCCGGATGCCCTTGAGGGTTAGAAGGGAGGGAATACGGGGATTTTGAGGGATTATTTTGCCAGCCACGCCTGTTATAAATGCCTTTATTTCGCCACAATTCGCCTCCTGCCCCCTCAACAGTTGACGCGGGGATTCTGGCCAGCTTAGATTAGGCTTAGGCTCAGGTTGCATGGCAACTGTTTCTGCTCTTCTTCTCCGCCGGGAGAAGTCGGGGATTGGAGTGAACAGTGGGCGACATGAGCACATCCCACCTCGGAGAAAACGGAATCACGGACGGTTTCCCCCATCCCCCGTTCATCCCTGCGTACTGATTCACTCCCCCTGCGTGAATATCGCGCCCCGCCTGTGAGGGAACACATGATTCAGAAGAAGTCCTGTGAAGGCATCGGCTACAGCGTGGTCGAATTGAACGAGGTACGACACGTTTTTGCTGCCGCTGTCCCCAGGCAGACCGGCTCGTTGGAGGACGAGGCCCGCGATGCCCTGCAGACGATCCGCAATGTGATGACGGAAGAAGGCACCCACGGCAGTATCGTCCATCAGGCGGTCTTCTTTCGAAAGTTGGACCAACTCGAAGATATTCAGCGGGTGATCAAGGACTTCTACGGAGACGAGTTGCCCGCCACCTCTTACATCCCCCAACCTCCCTGCAATGGCAGGCTCCTGTCCATCGAGGCCCTGGGGGTCGGCCGCGAAGGCGGCGGCGTGGAAATCAATCGAATCAACGACCAAATGGTCGTCACGAGCCACGATGGGATCACCTGGATCCACTGCGCGAACGTCGTCCCCGGTATCCCGTCGGAAACCGTCTACGATCGCTCCGTCGACGCCTTTGAGCGAATGCGACGCCAACTTGCCGATCAGGGCGTGCCCTTTGAAAACGTGGTTCGCACCTGGCTCTACCTGGGCGACATCGTCGGCCCCGAGGGCGACACGCAACGCTACATCGAACTCAATCGCGCCCGAACCGACTTCTTCCGTGGCATGCGATTTCTCACGGCCTTCACGCCCCCCGGGCTGAATGGCTCGGTCTATCCCGCCAGCACGGGAATCGGCACCGAAGGCCGCAACATCATCATGAGCTGCATCGGAATCGCCGTCGACAAGGAAGGAATCAAGATCCTCCCCCTGGAGAATCCCCAGCAGACCTCGGCCTTCGACTATGGGTGCGAATACGGACTGAAAAGCCCCAAGTTCGCTCGTGCCATGGCCATCGCCGGACAGGATTCCGCCACGATCTTCGTTTCCGGAACCGCGAGCATCACCAATTCCGAAACCCAGCACGTGGGAGACGCCGGAAAACAGACCGACCAGACGCTCGACAACATTGCCGCACTGATCGGCGGGGCCAATCTCGAAAGCCACGGAGTCCACGGGCTGGACGCCACCCTCGATCATCTGGCCCTCGTACGCGTCTATATCAAGTACCAGGAAGACTACGCCACCGTCCGCGAGGTGTGCGAGCGTCGTCTCGGCGAACTTCCCACGATCTACGCCATCGGCGACGTATGCCGCCCCGACCTCCTCGTGGAAATCGAAGGCATGGCCTTCGCATTCCCCGTCGCTTCGCCGTCAGCGAAGTAGAACGTTGGAGAGTCCTCCAAGAGTTGATGATTATCGGTATTGGCAGAAACGTACGGCCAGTCGCGAGGCGAGCGGCATGAATCCGGCGGCATACCTGGGGTTCGTTCCGGCATAGTGATACTGAAATCGAGGAAGCCGTCTGGCAGGCCTCACCACTTGCAGGGCTACTTGGTCGGGACAGCGAACAGCTGCGAAAGTGGGGGGCACGCGTTCGCAAGGGCCCGAGGCAGCAGGTGCCCGGCAGAATCACCGTGCGGAACGCGGAAACACGTTCAAGAGTCACCCACTGCCGTGGGATGTTCGTCTCGCATCTGCCGCACGCGAATCCTCACCGCTCCTCCGCGAGCCACGTCGATCGGCATGCCGGCGATGAGTTCCCGACCTTGGATGGTTCGGGGCGGCTGCTCGTCGACGGTCAGGGAGTATTGCTCCTTTGGACGAACGACGTACCACTGCGGCATCTCGTTGATACGGCACCAGTCGATCGTCAGGTTCCGGTACTCCGTACGGGGGCCGTCGAAGCGGAGCACTCCGCGATAGGGCGAGTCCGACTGGACCGTCAGAAGGAGTTCGTCGCCTTGTTGCACGGCACCGACGCCAACTCCCAGTTGGAAGGGGACGTGGCGGACGCCTTGAGAACACAGCATCATGTGGATGCACAACGTGCGGCCCGTGCTGCCGTCAAAATGTCCGCCCGTATAGGGACCATACTCGCCGGTCGGTTTGCGCCGATGGATGTGCTGCAAGGTGGCCCAGTCGAGCCATTGAAAACCGTCGCCCACTCGCGGAGAACGATTCCACAGAACGACCATGCTCTCGTAAGAGTCGCTCCAGTCGTCCGAACTGCTTGCTCTGGGCCAAAGCGTCTCTCGATGCTTATCAAAGTCGGCTCGGTTGTCCAGCAGCCACCGTAGCGGCCTCTCGATTGCCGAGCGGTAGCGATCGCTGCCGCAGGCTCGATCATAGTTCTCGTGACCGAACAGCACGTAGCCCCAGGTGTCTGGCGGCTGGCTCCATTTACCGTGGCCTCCCGCCTTTGCACAGAAAAGCCCGGTTTCGGGATGCGAGGCGTCGGCGAGGATGCGGTCGAGGAGACGCTGCAGCGGTTTGCGATACTCTTCTGCCTTGGCTTGATGGAGCTTGCTCTCAACGACGAACAGTTCGGTCAGCCCGGGCGTGAGTTCGCAGCCGTGGTCCCCATAGCGAACACGCGTGATGGCATGCTCCGGATCGAGCAGCAGCGGGTCGGCGATCTGTTCGGCCGCGAGCCGATATTTCTCGTCGCCCGAGATGGCATGCTTGCCGGTTTTCAGATGGTAGAGAGTGGGAATTCCGCTGGGCGTCGCACAGAGCTTGCGAGAACTCACCATGGCCTCATGGAACGTGCCGCCGGGCTCGTTGTGCTCGGGAGCGACGTAGAACGCCATAAGAACGAGGGACGAGTAGTGATCCGCCGCTTCGTTGTGGTAGTCCCAAGTCTTGCCACGGGAGTACAAGTGTGTCTTCGCGTCACGCTTCAATTCGATCCAACCTTGGATCAGTCGGCTGACGTTGCATCCGCAATCGGCGTAGATTCTCCCGCGAGATCGGCATGTATTCCACGGTTCGGATGCTCCGGGCCATTCCGCTAACGCTCCGGCGCACATTTCGGAAAAGAGGAGAATCGCGAGTGCGTGCAACGATATCTTGGCCAAGGGGATCACCTCGTTGCTGGACTTCAGATATCTGAGGATATCCGATCAGGTCCGCCTCCGCCAGCAAGCCATTTCGCTACCCTTCAATCGAACTCCCCCGCGTCGTACTTCGCCCAGAACTCGGCCGGGGACCACTTCTTTCCCTCGTCCTCGGGCGTACCGAAAGCCGTTCCGATCTCCCGAAGCGCTGGCAGACGCCGGGCGTACTCGATTCCCGTCTTGATGCGGTTGGGCGTGAAGATCAGACGGGTCAGGCCCGGCATCCACTGCACCGGCGTCAGATCGGTCACCTCCGTCTCTCCGATGTGTAGACGCTGGAGCGTCGGGTGGCTCTTGAAGCAACTGATGTCCGAGACCTTCGTGCCCTCGAGCGTCACGCTCACCACCGGAAGATAGGCCAAAGGCGAACAGTCCTCCACCGGCGCGTCGTTCAACCAGATCGACTGCACCTGAGCGTCCTTCAAGGGGGAAAGATCCTTCACCTTGGTGTGGACCAGATAGAGATTCTGGATTGTGGCCCCCTTGAGACCGCTCAAGTCTTCCAGGGGCGTGTCGGTGAAGTCAAGGATCTCGGCCGGGGCCCCTGCCAACGCCGGTGCCGCCTTGATCCGGCAGCCGTTGAAGTAGGCGTGGGCAAGCGGCATCCCCGAAAGCACGGAGAAGTCGGTAACCCCCGTGTTGCTCAGATCGATCCGCTGGATGGCCATTCCGGCCAGGGCGTCGATGTTCGTGATGTGGCAATCGTGAAGGTCGAGCACCACCAGGGGAAGCCCCTTCAGGGGACTGATGTCCTCGATGGCCGGATCGTTGACGCCGACCACGACAATCCCCTGGGGTTCCACATGGGTGAACACTTCGCCCGAAAACTTCGGGTTCTTCTCCTTCAAGGCCGCTTTTAACTGCTCGGGGGTGACGGCGGCGTCCGCGGCCGCCGCGGAAGTGGCTGCCTCGGCTGCCTCGGCAGGCTCCTCTGGTTCCGCCAGGCTCCTCGGGGACTTCGGCCGGTGTCGGCCTCTTCCGCAGCCGCAGGGACATCTGGAACCGAATCAGCTGGCTTGGAGGGTTTCGGCCGGTTGTTTCTCCGAAGAACAGCCCGGCAAAAAGAAACGCGGCAAGAACAGCGACAAGAACGTGATGAGTGCGTTTCAAGGGAGGACTCCCGGAAAGAGTGCGACGGATGACGGCGCGATCGGCTGCGGCCTTGCGCCACGGGTTTCAGCCTAACACGCCCCCCCACACGCGGTCAATTCAGCGTTCGCCACCAGCCCGATGGGCTGTTAGACGTCCGAGCCGCCGTCCTCAAAGTCGGTGGAGATTTCCCTCGAAGTCGGCCGCCTCGATCACGATCCCAAGCACGTCGTTGCTCAATCGAGCCCAATTCTCGCCCGACTCGAAGAGGTCGTCGTCACGACCCGTCGCCTCGAAGGAGGCCGAGTCCTCGCCGCTCCCCGCCTCCGCAAAAACGGCTTCAAAGGCCTGCGCCTCGCGGGAAACTCCCGCCTCCTCCATCGTGCTCGCCGTTGCCGTCCCCAGGAACGTGGCGTCGCTGTCACCCGCCAGGAACCGGGCCGTGTCGTAGCCGCCGGAGGTCGAATAGACCGTGACCTGCTCGAAGAACTTGGCCCGGGCAAAGTACTCCGTCCCTCGTATCCAGGAGACGTTCGGATCGGAGTAGAACTGGTCGTCCCCCGCAGAGTCGTAGAAGACGGCCGTGTCGGCTCCGCCGGCCGTGGCGTACGCCAGCACCTCGCTGAACCCGTAAGCCTGTCCCAGGAAGCCGTTGCCACTCAGGATGGCGGCGCCCGGCTCCGCGGTGAACGTGTCGTCCGCTGCCGAATCCTCGAAGCGAACCGTATCCTGTCCGCCCTCCTGCTTGTATGCCGTAACCTGGTCGAACCCGCTCAAGGCGTAGAAGTACCCGGAACGGCTGACACTGCTGCCAGCCTCCGCAATGACAATCAGGTCATCGTCTTCCGAGTCATAGAGACGCGCCGAATCTTCGCCCTCTCCCGTGCCGGCGATCTCCACGTTCGGGAAGAACTTGGCCCGCGTTACGTAGCCGTCGCCGAGAACCTTCGCAAAGTTCGACACCACCACCAGCGTGTCGTCGCCGGACGAGTCCACAAGCGTTGCCGTGTCGGCGCCCGTTCCTCGCGAGTAGCCGTGCACCGACACATAGCCGTCCACCCGATAATGCAGCCCCTCTCCGGTCATCTCGCCATACAGGGGGCCGCCTTCGAAGTGTTCGGCACCGTCGTCGCCATACATTCGGGCGAAATCGTCGCCGCCGTTTCCGATCACCGTCACGTGGTCGAAACACTTGGCTCGCAGGTAGTAGGCATCGGAGAAGATCTTGCTGTAGTCCGGTTTGCCGACGAACTCCTCGTAGGCATCGGTTCCCACGAACTGGGCCGTATCCTCTCCGCCTCCGGTCGCATAGCCGTGGACCGCATTGAATCCGGCAACGGAATTGGCAAACCCCTCGCCCGACAAGTCGCCCGCATCTCCGGATGCGATGAACGTATCGTCGCCTTCGGAGTCGAAGAATTTGGCCGTGTTGTTTCCCTCGCCCCCGGCAACCTCGATCGTGGCCGTTTCGGCCAGGGTCACCGTGTAGTCTTCCGACCAGAGCGTGCCGCTCCCGGGCAGCAGGCTCGCCGTATCGTCGGCCTCGCCGCCCGTCAGGTTCGCCTGGTCGTCGCCCTCGCCACCCTCAAAGGCAACGCTCTCCGCATCCTCCCAGGCGTAGGAATAGGACAGCCCGTTGAACGAAAACAGGAGGGTCTCGCCCGCTTCGAAGGTGAACACATCATCCCCCTCCGTACCCACGACCGAAATAGCTAGCCCGTCCTTCTGAACCACGTTCCCCATCAGCAGTTCAGCATCAGACTCCGTTCCCGAGACTTCCAGGTAGTACGTCTCGTCGGCCAGAACGTCTGCCAGGTCAAATCGAGCGACTCCGTCGACCGAAACCACCGACACGACGATCTCGGCCGAACGGTACTCGTCGTAGAGGACAAGGGAAAGCTCGCTGTCCGTCTCGCCGGTCACCTCGACCGACAAGATCCCGTCGCGGGTGGTCGTGAACTGATAGGTGGCCGACTCCTCCGTCAGGTCGAGCCCTTGCATCCCCAGGAAGTCGATTCCCCCCAGTTTCACCGCCACGTCGTCGTCGACGATCGTTGCCGTGCCGGAGCCGGTGGGAATGGTCGCGCCGTCGGCATTGGATAGCGTGCCGTAGAAAACCTCCTCGCTCTCGGGCACTTCGTCGTCGATCAGGGCAACCGACACGGTTTTGACCGTTTCACCGGGAGCGAACTCGAGGGTCTGCTGCACCGCTTCGTAGTCGTCCCCAGCCGTCGCCGACCCGTCAGCCGTGGCAAAATCCACCGTGACCGTTCGGGTCATCGTGTCCGACATGTGGATCGTGAACTGGCAGGTGGCGCCGTCGGCGTTCTCCACAACGACTGGATCGTCGATTGTCAGCTCGGGCAGCGTCGTTCGGACCACGAACACGGTTGCCTCGGCCGCCGTGCTCGTGGTCGTTCCATCCGAAGCCTCGACCGAAATGACACGTGTCGTCTCGTCGGGCCCCGTCGTCACGTTTCCGTAGCTCAGCGTGGCCAGCACCTGGCTGTAATCGTCCACGCTGGCCGTTCCGGAAAGCGTGAGCGTTCCCAAGTTGGCGTTGTATTCGGCCGAAATCGAAGTTCCGGTCGTATCGGCCACGAGGTACTCGCCTGCTTCACGAAGATTGGTGATCGTGGCCGTGAGCGACACCAGCTCTTCGCTGTCGTCATCCGTCAGCAAGCTGTTGATCGAGGCCACCGGGATCGCCGTCGACCCCTCATAGAAAGTCGTCTGGAAATCGATCCCCGCCTCCGCCTGGCCGTTCAGATCGACCACCGGGGCGAGATTCTGGTAGGGATCGTACTCGAAGTCGACCTTCACGTTCTGATCGGCAATGATCACATCGCGAACGACCATCGGTGTCGGGAGATCGCCGCCGTAGGCCGTCACCGTGTAGGCGCCCTCGGGCACGAACATCTGGTATCCGCCCGCCGTCCAGCCGGTGGTCGTGAAGGTGCCTCCCGTACCCTCGATGAGGATCTCCACGTCGCTCAGGCCTTCGCCGGCGTCGTACCATCCGTTGTCATTCAAGTCGTCCCAGACGACTCCCAACAGATAGGATTCCTCCCAGTTGGCGCCGTCGCCAAAGTCCTGGGTTACGAGGTAGGGGCCAACCTGCGTGTTCCCGTCGTCGTCGGCCACGATCGAGATTCCCACCTCGCGATAGGTCGACGCCATCAGGTTGTCGCGGTGGCTGCGGTTCGGCACACCCCAGTCGATGGCAAAGGCCGAATGGCCGTGGAACACGGTGTTCATGTACGCGAAGACGTTCTCGCCCACGGCGGAGCCTTCGTATCCCGCCGCGGCAAGCCGATCCCCCAAAGACAACTCGCCGGGCAGCAGGTGCGACTGCTCGTCGTACTGCACCATCAGCGTGTTGTGGTCCGAAGCCGCATCGTAGAGCGACAGGTTCCATGCGAGCGGCTCAACCGCCGAGAGGGCCTCCCAGTCCGTGGCAATTTCCTCAGCAGAAGGGTCCTGGTAGACCGTCATCGCCAAGGCCGCGTCAGGATCCCTCGCTGTTGCCGATTCCACATCGGTGAACAGAACGTCGAGTTCCGCTTGCGGCGCCATCCGCATGCGATTGAGATGTTCGAGCATCTCCTGCTCGAGCGCACTGGGATCGAAGGAAGCCGCAGCTGCTGAGGCCACGTCTGCCGACAAGACTTGGCGGTTCTCCAGCGACTCCATCGCCAACGTGCGCAATCTTCGGATCCGTTTCATAACTGACTGGCCACGCTCGGGAATTCCGCTTGCAGGATGCCTTACCCAGAGGCACTCCCGCCTAATGTGCGACGCCTGCGGCAACCGCATGCTTCGCGACGTAAAGACTGTTCCGGCAGGTCGCAATCAGCAAAGGATCTGCAAAGCCCAGCGTGGCCCTGTCGTGGCCCAACCGTGCATTCTGTCGTGGTCCAACCGTGCATCAAGGAACACTCTTCCCCATGCAGACGCAGGACCCCACCTCACCGTTACAACCGCACCTTCCATCCTATCATAACTTACCGTCCATTCCCACTAACATGTGTGGGGGGTAACTCTCGGCCAAATAGCCCATCTGGCCCATCGGCAATCCCTTGCGGTACCCACGCAATCCGATGCCCATTAGACGGCCATTTTCCCGATCAAGTTCCCCATTAGTCGAGAGAATGACCCAACTTATTTGTGACACAAGACTTAGTGAGTCTCGTCGCTCGCCAGATCGTCAGGGAAGCGGAGGTCCACATTTCGGGTCGGCGGCCCCTCTGCCGGTCGCCGATTGTAGAAGGTGTCGTGGTAGGGCGCGTTTGCGTCGATCCACGTGACCATGGCAGACCACTCGTTTGCGGAGAGCTGGACCTCCGAAGTGTGGGTATCCTCGCGCAGGACACTTGTTAGCCGACTCTTGTGAGATCCGAACTCCTTGATTCCGCTCACCGATGAGCCGCTGAATCGGTTCGAGACAGAAACGTAGGGCTTTCCCCGACTTCCGTCCGTCTTCTGCCCGAAAAGACTGTGATAGGACCGAAACAGCCCGTCCTCCTCGCACGCGCCGGTCAAATCAATGCCCCCGTCCGGCTCTTGGCTTCCATGACACCGCGTGCAATGGCGATCGAGAATGGGTTGCACCAGCCACTCGTAGCCCAGGAGTCGATCTGCTCCCCAACTTGGGGGCGAGGGGACGCTTGGATCGCGTCCCATGGCCAGCGGCACGGGCCAATCAGCCGCCGGGGTCACCGCCCTGGTCTCGTGGCAGCCCACACAGCCTCGAACCTCGCCGGGTTGCACGGTCACGTGGCTTCGCATCCGGCGGACCTCCATGAAGTCCTTGTCCAACGCCTGAAAATACACGGCCTCATTGGCCGGCAGCTCAAAGTGCGCCGAACCGTCTGCCTCCACCGGCACGGTTCCAATCACCCGAACCGGCGCCCAGGCCCAAAACCCGAACTGCTTCGTCCACGCGTTTCCGGGGATCCAACGCATCGCTCCAATCGAGTCGTCCAAGGGCCAACCCACCCGTTGCGAAATCCGCAGATACCTGACCGTGCCCTTTTCCACGCCCTCCAGACCTTTCTCCACGTCGGGCACATAACACACGCCCGTCGCGCCGGGTTCCGCCTCGGGCACCGCGGGCGGTCGCTGACGTTTTCGCAGTGGGATCGGAAACGCACAGGAGAGAACCGGATCGCGGTGGATCAACTCCTTGTTGCCGTGAACGTCCAGCACGTAAAGCGAGAACCCCGTGGCGTTGCCGCCGCCACTCGTGCTGGAGGCGGGAAGGGCATGCGAATAGGAAGCCAGAAAACAGCGATCCGACAACGCCCACGGCGTCTGGTAGAGCCCTCCGCGGTCGGGCACGCCCCCTTCGGCCACCGCGGGGCCCGGTGGAGGCCCCTCTTGCGGCAGGCTGTGAGGGGTCACGCTCCGGATTCCCCCGGACCAGTTCGGACCGGCCGACGGATCGACCAACACCACGGGCCCGTAGGCGAATGTGTGATGGCCCGTGGCAATCGACACAAGCAGCCGACTGGCGGGAACGCTTCGCGTGTCCCGAAGCGCGTAGGGAGCCTTGATGTGTTGGTTGAACACGGCGTCGGCCATCGTGCCGTCCGGACGCATCGTCCACAGGGCGTGCACCTCGAGGAAGTGTCGTTCCTGGTATTCCCAACGCGTGTAGGCGATCTGGCCGTTGTCGAGGCTGTGCGGATAGCGGTCGATGTCCTTGTTGTCGTTCAATCGTTCGATGGTGGCGCCGTCGGCCGACACCCGGTAGAGGTTGATCACCGTGTGATCGGCGTTGAAATTACCGCATTCGGAGCTCCTCCCCGATCGATCGGACGCGAAAACGACGTCGCCGTTGGCGCAATAGGTTGGCTCCAGGTCGCTCCAGTAGGGATCGTCGGTCAACTGGCGCAGCCCGTCGCCGTCGAGACCGATTTCGTAGAGATGGGTCGGCTGCTGAGTCCCTCGCAGATCGAACACGCGATTCCCGTGGACGGCATCTTCAGAAGGCGGCCAGTTCTTCTGGGACGCAAAGCCGAATACGACCCGGTCCCCATCCCACCACAAGTCCAGACCGTGAACGTGTCCCGGGCCGAGCCGGCCGTCAAGGACGCCGCGTACGGGGCTTCCCACCTCAAAGCCCTTCTGAATAACGATGTCGCCACCGGGTTTGTGGACCCACGGATACTGCGAGCCCGTGATATTTCGATGGGAATGGGCCGAATGACGCTTCACGAACAGCACGGAATCGAAATCCAGAGCCGGATTGGCCAACACGATTGGTCGGGCTGCCTGCCGCGCCGAGATCCACAATCGCCGAGCCGCGGTCAGGTTGGCCGGTTCCTCGGCAAGGCATCGGGCCAGCGAGACTCGGATTCGCTCCAGTTCCTCCAGTTGTTCATTCACTGTGGCCGCGATCTCTGGAGACGCCGACGGCAGAATCTCCCCGGCAGCCCCCCGCCCACGACGGATAATCTCGGAAACCGACGTGGCAATCGTTTTGCTGTTGCGATACCCGTCCCAGGAGATCAACATCCGGGCGTAGTCGTTCTCAAGCATCTCTTGCGGTGTCTGGCCAGCCCATCGCCGAAACCAGGCCGGAGAATTCTCGCCGGGCCACCGCGCCTCCTGCCCGCCGTTTTCCAGGCCCACCTTGATCGAGAGCGCCCACTCGGCCAGGGCCCGAACGAAGGGATCCTCGGCGTCGAGCCATTCCGCCCCCAGTTCGGCCAGCGGATTGGTCAATTGCCGCTTCTGGGCCAAATGCCAAAGCACCTCGGCCGCAACGGCCTGAGCGTCTGGAGACTGGCGACACCCATATTCGCGGAGCAACTCGGCTCCACGCTCCGGGCTCTTGGCCACCATCGCCTCAAGCGCCTTTTGGTCGGCCTCAACCGGGAGCGAGGCGGTCTCCGACGCTTGGGAAACAAGCGGCGAAATGACGCACGCGGCCAGAATGCAGAGACTCCACGTCGCCGTAATCGATCCATCGTTTCCCCGGCGTGCCGCCTGCCGTCTCATGTCCACTCTCCCACGTCAAGTTGGCTTGAAGGGCGTTTCCGTGTCGTGGCTCAATCATAATGGATGGGGCAGCCAAACGCAGCAGTTCTCGGCGATCACTCGACACACATATCACCCGCAACACCACCCGAACGGCGCACCACGGACCCCACCGAACCGCCTTTTCCGCCTTGATTCGCGCCGCCCGTGCCATTAGATTCGAGGGTTAGTCGCGACCGGCATCCAGTCCGGCCACCTGAAACTGGCAATACGCGGGGGCCCACCATGCACCGTCATCGTCCACACTGGCCACTTCTCTCGGCCCTGCTTCTGGCCGTGGGGCTAGGTGGTCTGAGTGTGAATCTGCTTGCGGCAACCAAGAAATCCGACGAATCGTCCGCCAAAGAACCCCCCAAACTCGTTTCTCCGCCCAACCATTCGGTGCTTCTCTCCGGCCATTTCGATGTGATCTACCGAGGCGATAAGGCCCCTCTGGAAATCGACTCACGTCCCATCCAGTGGGAAGACGCCTACGACGCCCCGATCCACGTGGGCCACGTCCATCTGAGCCCCGGCATGCACCGTGTGAAGATCGGCGATCGCAAGGTCCAACTCTGCGTGGCGCTGAACGAAATGGAACACGACGGCCCTTCCGACTGGAAGATCTACCGCAGCCACACCATGAGCGCCGAAAAAGACCGCTGCGCCGAGTGCCACGACCTGCAAACGGAAAAGGACCGAATGGTCGTGGGGAAACTCCTGGCTCCCGAATCTTGCCTGGCCTGTCACACCGACACCGAGGTCAAGGAGATCCACGAGGAACTCATCCAGCCGCTCAAGCCCTGCCAAACCTGCCACGCCCTCCACGGCTCGCCCAACGAGCATCTCTTGAAGGCCCCCGTGGCCCAAATCCGCAAGGAATTCGGGGCGGCGAAGTAGTCTTCGGGCCCATCCGGGAATTGGCAACATCCTTCCATTCCCGGTTTAACGCCCAGCCGCAGAGACCGGGTGCCAGTAGGTCACCGCTCACCGAGCGGGACCTGGAGGAAACGGGGCGTTGACACCAACCGAGACGCTGCCGGTGGTCAATTAGAAGAGTCGACCCCGAATCCGAGTGAATCCTCTGAATTTGCTCCCGAATCCGGGGCTTCTTCGGACTTTGGTGACTCGTCTTCCGCCGCCTGCCCATTCTTGTAGTGGTCGATGGCCATGTCGACATACCATTCTCCCGGAATCGACTCCTTCGGTGTGCGGACAATCGCTCTCTTCAGAAAGTCCTCAGGCGATATCGATTTGTCGAAAAGATCGCTTAGAGGGGAAATCGTTGCTGTTGTGTACAGGCCCGTCCATAATGCACCCGGTGAATTCTCGCGATATATAACAAACTGCACATATTCGGGTACACGTCCGCCAAGGCGTCCATGTTTTTGCCGGATTTCGCGAAGGAGTTCGTTTCGTACACGCGATACAGAAAGCCGAAGCAGTTCTTCATCGGATCGTGCGTCGTTGTGTTGAGCGTAAAACGCGACTTTGACGTACCACACGTCCGTTTTGCTATAGACCTTAGACAGATCGGTGCGAGCGTGGAAGTCTTCGCAGATTATCGGCGTTGCACCAACCTGCGGTACGTTATGGGTTGCGCTGCGTTGTTCGTGTCCGAGGGGAGTCGGCGGGATACACCCGGTGGTGCCGTACAGGACGCATACAAACGTTAGCAAGTAGGACATCTTTCTTGTCGGATTCATGCGATAGGTTCCACGGTTGATTTCGGCGGCAGCCGAGGCCAAGGTGGCCTTGACCGCTGCCGCAAAACTGCGATGCTCCCCTCGCATCAATGAACCTCGTGATCTGCCAGTGTTCGGCTGGCTATTCCGCCTTGTCAGGCTCTCCAGTTTTTGGGGGCCACTTCACTCTGAATCCGCTCCCGAATCCGGGGCTTCTTCGGACTCTGGCGACTCGTCTTCCTCTGCCTGCCCATTCTTGTAGTGCTCGATGGCCATGTCAACGTACCATTCTCCCGGAATCGGCTCCTTCGGTGTGCGGACAATCGCTCTCTTCAGAAAGTTCTCAGGCGATATCGATTTGTCGAAGAGATCGCTTAGAGGGGAAATCGTTGCTGTTGTGTACAGGCCCGTCCATAATGCACCCGGTGAATTCTCGCGATATATGAGAAACTGCACATATTCCGGCACACGTCCGCCGTATTCGCTGTGCATTCGGCGAATCGCACGAAGATGCTCCTTTCTTGCGACCGACACACTGAGCCGAAGCAGTTCTTCATCGGATCGTTTATCGCTGCACTGAACGTTGAACAGAACGTTCACGTACCACACGTCCGTTTCGCTGAAGAACTTGGACGTATCCTCCCGGCTGTGAAAGTCTCCGCGCATGATGGTCGTTGTACCAACCTGTGGCTCGTTATAGGCTATGCCGCGTTGTTCAATCGGAGTCGGTGGGATGCATCCGGTGCTGCTGTACAGGACGCATACAAACGTTAGCAAGCAGGACATGTTTCTTGTCGAATTCATGCGATAAGTTCCACGGTCGATTCCGGACGCGCGGCAGGCAAGGCCAAGGTGGCCTTGACCGGTTCCGAATAACTACGATGCTTTCCTTGCATCAATAAACCCCCTGATCTGCCAGTGCCGTGTTGGATCTTGTGCCTTATCAGGTTGTCCATTCTTGAGGTCCGCTTCACCAGGCAGGGCGACCAAGTTGTCGCGGGATCTGCGAGATCGCATACAGAAAACGCTCCCACCAGCCCTGGGTTTGAGCGACCTTCTGCTGCGCACGGGCGGGTGGCAGTGGCACTGTCAGACAGCCTGTTTCTGCCAAAACGCCTTCGATTTGCTTGTACCCAAACCGTTCCCCTTCACGTCGGTTCGGCGCCAGTGTCGCCATCGTCTTTGAAGTGGCACATTTGGGGTGCAAGCAGAAGGCACGCCTACCGACGCTTCAGCGGGTAGTGTAACGGTATCAGTCCGCCAGTGCCACCCGCCGCCGAGTGCCACGACCTGCAAACAGACAAGGACCGGACGGTCGTGGGGAAACTCCTGGCTCCCGAATCTTGCCTGGCCTGTCACACCGACACCGAGGTCAAGGAGATCCATCAGGAACTCATCCAACCGCTCAAGCCCTGCCAAACCTGTCACGCCCTTCACGGCTCGCCCAACGAGCATCTCTTGAAGGCCCCCGTGGCCCAAATCCGCAAGGAATTCGGGGCGGCGAAGTAGTCCACCACCTTTCTACTTCCCGTACCGCTCCTGGAATTCCTTCTGACGCCGCTCCCGCTCGGCTTTTTCCGCCGGGTCCATGTCGCCCACGTACCAGCGGTGCTCGGGCGACTCGAACAGGCGATCCAGCCTCGCCTTGAGGGCCTCGGCCGCGGCCTCCTTCTCCGGCACGCCCGACCGGGCTCCTTGCTCCACGAGATGCTCCAGGTCAGGGATCATCTCCGAATAGAAGTGCTTGGCCAGATCGTAGGTGCCGTGCCAGTGCGTGTAGTCGGGCCCCATCATCGCAGCGCCATGCCTCGCCCGACGCCCTTCGTGGTGCCATAATTCAAACCACACCCAGTCGAGTTGATTCGAGAAATTCACCGGGCGCATGAGCGGCTTGGCCAGTCCGTAGAGTTCGAGACCCGGTTCGGCGAACTTCTTGTGGTAGAGGTCGATCAGCCCGTCGTACTGGACGTAGAAGTTGTCGACCCATTGCTGCTCGTGGCAGTTGATGCACACGTTCTTCATGTTCGCTCGCCGCGTTTCCCAGTTCACGTTGGCCCCGGGAAGCCCCATCTTCTGATCGCTCACTTCCGGACGAATCGAAATGGTGGGACGGTTGTTCCAACTGATCCGCATGCCTACGTCGTGGGTCACCGGCATGCCGGGCCGGGCCGCGCGATCCTTGGTGGCCGCCTTCGAAGGCGTGGCGCTCATGTGGCACGTGGCGCAGGTGGGGGCCAGGTGGTAGTCTTCGCCCACGACCCACTTGGCCGAGTCCATATTGAGCTTGTCCTTGAAAGCCCGGAAGGCGATCCCGTGCTTCGATTCGTAGTAGATTTCCATCTGCGGATGATCGGGGCCGAGATGGCACTTGCCGCAATTGTCCGGATGCCGGGCCTGGTAGGCCGAGAAGGAGTGGCGGCTATGGCAGGCCGAGCAGGAACCTTCCGAACCGTCCGGATTGATCCGCCCGATTCCCGTGTTGGGCCACGTGGCGGGGTCGAGCTTGCCGCCGGGAAGAACCTTGACCTCGCTTCCGTGGCATTGCCAGCAGCCATTCACGGCCGCGGCGCTGTTGCCGTTCTGAAACGCCGGCGTGATCAGCCCCCGGTTCCCTTCAATGACTTCGGCGAGCGTGTTGTCGAGGGAGCCGAGAATCCGCCCGCCCTTGGAATGATGGGAATGGGCAAACTCGGTCGCCTCCTGCACGTGGCAGCGGCTGCAATCCTTGGGCGACACGATCGTCGCGATCCAGTAGCCCTCATGGTTATAGGCATCCGGTTCGCCCTGGGCGGCCGCATGGCATTCGTAGCAGCCCACGTTGGCCCGATAATGCTTGCTGTTGCCCCACTGCTGGTAGATGGGAGCGTTTTCCGTCTTGTGGCATTCGACGCAGGCCTTCGTTTCATCCGACACCGCCGGCAGCCCAAACGCCTGGCCGTGCGCTTGCACGACTGCCGTCGCCACGATTGCGAGACTCCCAAGAACGAGGGCCCCCACCCGGATTCGATTGAGCAAATGACGTTTCATGGCAGTCTCACTCCTTCACTCCCCCGAAGCAGCGGAGGCTTCTGCGTTGGCTTTGGCAGTTCGTTTTTCGTAGGTCAGTTCGCCCGCCAGAACCGGCACGGAAATGCGGACGAAGATGGTGTAGAGAAGAAGCCCAAAGGCCCAGATCCCCAGGCAAATGGCCAACTCCTGCGACGTGGGAAAGTACTCGACGATCTCGCCCAAGGGAGTGGGAACGAAGGCCGGCACGATCAGCCCCATGCCCTTCTCGATCCAGATCGCCACGATCGCCAGGAGGCAGGCCATATTGAGGACTCGCAATCCGCGCGAAGCCGGCAGGATCAGCAGCGCCGTTGCCACCACGTTCATCACCATGGCCGTCCAGATCCAGGGGACCAGGGCGTGTCGCCCATGGAGCCCCAGGAACAGGTAGCGGGCCGAGGCTACGTGGGCCGAATCCGTGTAGAACTCGGTGAACAGCTCGCACGAAAGCAGGAACAGGTTGATGATCATCGCCACCTGAACGATCCGCCGCAGGGTGAGCAGGGCGTCGTCGCTGACGTGGTGATTCGTATAACGCCGCACGATCTGCAAGGTAAGGATGATAAACGCCGGGCCGGCGGCAAAGGCGCTCGCCAGAAAACGGGGTGCGATGATCGCCGAATTCCAGAAGGGGCGCCCGCCAAGGCCCACGTAGAGGTGTAGTGGTTCAGCGTAACGTTGAGTTTTGGCGTGCTGGAATTAGTTTCTGTTGATGATGCCCGTCGGCGGCCGGGATGGTGTACGGCTGGCGGGTCGGTTGGGTTGAGGTATTCGGTCTCTTGCATGAAGTAGTGCTTGCCGAGGCTGAGGGCGCATATCTTGCCTTGCATTCACGGCTGAAATCAGGGTGTTGTAACCACGACGTCGTCAGCCTCCCGGAGTTTTCGCCAGAATGGTCAAGTTGTGGCAGAACACGGCGCTGCCGACGGCCGAGACGAAGTTCTTAAAACCGCGAAAACAGCAACGAGCCAAACGAAATGCTCGTTTTAAGCACGAAATGCTCCCCTCAATTCCCGCTCGCCATTGCTGCCACACGCTCATCATCGATTGGCCAAAGTCTTGTGTCCGTCGCGGTACGCCCAGGTACTCGACCTGTTCCTCCAACTCCTCGTAGGTCTCTTCGTCCGGGCAGAAGCCTTTGTCGGCGGCCACCGATTCGGGCCGTCGACCAAAACGCTCTTCGTGGCGTTCCAGTACTAACGGCAGGAGCCTGTCGTCCGTACAATTCTTCTCCAGCACGACGTAGTCGGTGATGAACTTCTCTTTCGACTGGGTGAGCAGGACCTTGTGACCGAACTCGACCGGCTTGCCTCGCCGGCCACGCTTGATCAACTCCGTATGGGCCTCAAAGATGCTGAAGACCTTGTCGCCGTTCGGCACTTTCTCCTTGTCGAAGACGCGGCGGCGTGCTACTCGGGCCACCTGACGCATCACGGGCAAACGGTCAGCCAGCTTTTGGCCAATCGCAGCCAGTGCGACAGATGTCGACCGCGCCGCCCAGGCGACGAATTGTTCCGCGTTTTCCAGGATATTCTCGACCCGAACGATCATGGTTTTCATGTCTTGCTGCACCTTGCGAAGCCGCTTCTTGCTCGTGCTCTTCGAGTAACGGCTAACATCCAAGTACAGCTTCTTGACCTTCTTCGGGTGGAATCGCCAGGGGCAACTCAAAGGATTGAGGTCACGGCCGGCCGCCATCTCGCGCGTGGCCACGCGGTACACGTCCCACAAAAGGCTCGCATCCGTCGGCCAGTGGATGTTGCACTCGGTGACTGTCGTATCGGTCCGCACATGGTCGAGCGAAACCGACTCCTCGGCACAAGCGTTCAGGGCCAGAACATGGTTGATTCGTTCCCACGTTTCAGACTGGATCGCACCGAACGCCCTGTTCAGCAGCGTGAAGTTGATGGTCGGTTTCTTCAGCAGGCGGCAGAACCGTTGCAGCGTTTCGCTTTCGGCGATCCGAATCGACGCCTGCCGGTAGTCGAGCCCTTCTCGCTGCATGACCAAAACCGCCCGAAACAGGTTCTCGCTGGTGAAGATCGGCTTGCGGCCTCGCGTCGACGTGGCCTGGCTGAGTTGTTCCAGATCGCCATGGACCAGATCAAGGATCACCGGGTGACTGTCCAAAATCTCGCTGAGCATCTTGTATTCGCTACGATAATCGCGTACCGTTTGGTTATCCGCCTTCTCGATGCCCCACCCAAAATCGAGAATGGCTTCGGCTTTTGCACGCATCGTTGTTCTCCTTGATTGGTTGTGCTTTCAATAGGATAACGATGCGTTTTTTCTTGCCTACCCCAACCTTCTCTCACCTGCAAAAACACCCCTTTCTCGATTTGAGAAACAGAAACGAATTAGCTATGTTGAGGAAGGTCTGAAGGCAGTGTTTTCTTAATTGGGGGACGCTGTCCCCCAAGCCCCCTGGGATTTATCGCATTGGGCCAGAAGCGAGAGTTCTGGGGAAGGGAAGCGGCGCGGCATTGGGCCGCCCGGCCTCGCTTCTGGGTCTGGCTCGGCGCTCGGGTCGGTTCCCACCGTTGCCCTATCCTCCGTCCAGGCGTCTTCAGTATAGCACGAATTCTCGGCCCGTTGTCGTGCTCGGTTGTCTTGCCGCTTGCAGCGTGCTTCTTCGAGCTTCCGGTCCCGCTCGGCAAAGATCGCATCTTCACGTCCGGACAGCTTGTCGACAGGGGTGACATACCCGATCGCGCTGTGCAGTCGGACTTCGTTGTATTCCTGGACAAATCGTGCGACGATCCGCCGGGCGTCCGCCAGATTCAACGGCGTGCCGGGGCGAATGCAATCCGACTTGATCGTGCGGTGATAGCGTTCGATCTTGCCGTTGCTTTGGGGATAGTACGGGCTGGTTCGCACGTGCTTCATGCCGCAGAGCTTGACGAACTGCTTGAAGTCCTTGGAGACGAACTGGGGACCGTTGTCGCTGATGATTCGCGGTCGCTCGCCCGGGAACTTCTCCCGAGCACGCTGGACGATCGCTTCCACGTCGATCTCCTCCATCTTCTCGCGGATCTCCCAGTGAATCAGGTAGCGGCTGTAACCGTCCAGGATGCTCGTCATGAAGTAGAAGGTTCCGGCGATGTTGAGGTAGGACACGTCCACATGCCAGTGGCGATGGGGCCCATCGGGCTGCTGGAATCCCTTGCCCTTGCCGGAGGGTTTGCTTGCGTGACGCTTCAGTACGCCCGCGGCTTTCAAGACGCGATAGACGCTCGAAGCGCTCACGGCCACCACGTTCGCATCGAGCATCATGTAGGTCAGCCGACGATAGCCGTCAAGCGGATGTTCCCAGTGGAAGTCCAGGATGGCCTGTTTCTCCCAATCCTCCAGCCAATGGTCGCGAGGAATCCGCCCGTTGTGCTCGTTGGCCTTGCCGTAACGTTGCTTCCACTTGTAGAACGTGCCTTCGGGCACGCCCAGCCAGCGCAGCACTTGCTTCGTTGAGACGTCCGACCGTTCCTTCCAGTAGTCCACGTAGTCGACCACGCTGTCGCGTATTTCGTGGGGAACCCACACTCCGTTCAGAGTTCCCCAAGTTCTTTTTTTAACTGGACGTGCTCCTCCAGCAGTTCCGCGACCACTTCGTTCTTCTTCTGCAGCTTCTCTTCCAGTCGCCGAATCTTCTCCTCCTGAGCGTCACGCTGCCGCCGCTGGTTCGCCTTGTTCGGCTTTCGCTCGAAGAGAACCTCGGCCCCCTCGAAAAGTTGCCGCTGCCAGGTGTAATATTGGGTGGCGTGGATCTCGCATTCGTCGCACAGATCGGACACCGGCACCTTCTCCAAAAGATGCCGCCGAACAATCGACACCTTCTGTTCCGCTGGAATATTCCGCTTTTTCGACATCGAGCTTCTCCTTTAGGTCTGTGCTAAACTCTAGCACATTTCTTAAGCTCAACGTCGAACTGAGGCAAAACAGAGGAAGGCTGTCACCGTGTGAATGCTGATGGCCCACACAATCGCCACAAACACGAAAGGAACGTAAAACAGGGGTGACGGCTTCCGTCCGCAATAGGCGCAGTAGATCAGGTATCCGCAGATGTGCAGATTCAGAACCAGGTAGCCGTTCAACGCGATCACGTCCCACGTGAGCATCGAGATCGGGAAATTGAATCGCCACAGAAGGTGCATGAACCGATCGGGCCGCCCCAGGTCGGCCATCACGAACAGCAGGCACATGATGATCACCGCCACGGCCAGCAACTCGCCAAAGATGACCACGTCATGCAGGTGCATGTTGCGATAGATGTAGACCGGAATGACGAGCATGGCTGCCGCGGCCGCCAGTCCCACCAGGTAGGTGAAGTTGGCAATGTACAGTCCCCACGACACATGGTCTGTCATCCCCGTCGTCACCAGCCCATAAACGAACTGCTGACAGTAGGCGTAAAGCCCGATGAGCGAGAACGCCGTGAGAATCGTCATCCAGAGATGGTAGCGCCAGCCGCCGACGAAGCTCAGGCGAAAACAGTCCCAGAGGAACGTGGCGTATTTCTTCATGCGTCCCCTCCCACGTCGACCGGCGCGATCGGCTCGGCATAGCGGCTGCCTCGCTCGTCGAAGTAGTAGAAGAAACGCGGCAGCGTGCCCACGTCCTCCTTCAGCACGTAAACCCGCTTGTGCTTGAGAATGTAGGCCACCTCGCTCTCGGGATCCAGCACGTTGCCGAACTTTCGCGACCCCGTGGGGCAGACTTCGAGACACGCCGGCAGAAGCCCGACCCGCGTCCGGTGCAGGCAGAAGGTGCACTTTTCCATCACGCCCTTCTGCCTCGGCCGGTTGGAAAGGTAGGCCATGTCCGGGTTGAGCTTGTCGGCAGGAATCTCCGGCTCGGCGAAGTTGAAGCGGCGGGCCCAGTAAGGACAGGCGGCCTCGCAATACCGGCAGCCGATGCACCAGTCGTAGTCGATCACGACGATCCCGTCGTCTTCCTGCCACGTTGCCTCAACCGGACAAACCTTCACGCACGGCGGCTTGGCGCACTGGTGGCACTGCACAGGCATGTAGTACTTGTCGGGATTGGGCACCTGGGGTTCGTCGTAGTGGTGGTCCGACGTCTCCACATCGATGCTGCCCTTCTCCATCTCCAGCACGCGGATGTACTGGATCTCCGGCGCCCGCGATTGATTGTTCTCGGCCACGCAGGCGTGAACGCATTTGCGACACCCAATGCAGCGGCTCAGATTCAGGCCGTAAACAAACTCGACGCCGTCCAGGGCAGGTGGATCGGTCAGGTTCGGCTCCACGTGAAAACGTTCCGAAACGGCCTTGCGAATCCTGGCAAAAACCTGCTCCTTGTCTTCGGGGGTCATCTCCTTGTAGTGCTTCTGGAGAAATTCCTGGATCGTCGGCAGGTCGTTGGAGGTGAGGTGACGCAGAGGCGACAAAGCCGCCGCAACGGCCGAGGCCCCCGCCACGGCGGCCGCTCCCTGAACAAAGAAACTTCGCCGCGTGACGCTGCGATCCGGCTCGTTGCCTTTGGGCTTCTGTGCGTCTGCCATGGCTCAGTGTCCCCCCTCGCTCTCCCCGCTGGGCGTCGCCTCGGCCCCGAGGCGTTCATAAACCATGAGCGGATTGCGGACGTCGTGGTCGCGCGGGCCACCCTGGGGCCCCATCCGCAAGGTGTTCGGACCCGGGGCGGGGTGCATGGGCGGAAACGGCGGCTGGTGCGGATCGTGGCATTCAATGCACTTCCGCCGAGTCTGCTTGCCCGACGACTCGTCCCAGGAACCGTTCGTTCGCCCGTGGGCGCCGTGTTGCCAATCGCGATACACCGGGCCATGGCATTTCGAACACAACAACTGGGGCTGGTCCCAGGGAATCTCTTTGCCTCGATCGCCAACGAAAGCATCACGATTCGTCGGATGATGGCAACTCAAGCACCAGGTATTGATACCGTGTTTCAACAACACTTCCTGATGCTGCGTCACGGTCCGTGTTGTGTTCTTGGCCGGCGGGGGGAAGAGGTCATGACATTCACTACACCGGAATGTGTAGACTCCCGCTTCATATTCCGGCTTCGCACTGGGATGCCTCACCGTCGAAGTATCCGTGGCCCAAGCCGGAACGACAGTTGGAAGAGCAACCGGGTTGTGCAACGGCAACGGGTCGAACGCCAGAAGAACCGCCAACGAAACGAAAGCAACGCAGACCAGAAGGCCTGTCCGGCGGCTCGCATTTGCTTGGCTTTCCTGCGGCATGGCGGTAACCGATGCGCGATGGCGTCAAGTACTTCGATGCTGCGTGAGCAGAAGAGGAAGTAGCGATCACGTTTAGGAAAGAGCGGCGGAATTATGCCACAACGACGTTGCTTGTCAAGGAAGGCCCGCACATCCTGCTCCGCCTTTCAGTGTGGCTTCACTTGAAATCTGTTCCGCACCGGAATGCGAGGAAAGCAAAAACACGAGTCGGCAAGCATTAATGCCAGGGCAACCTGCTTTTAATGCCTTTTCCTTTCAAGAGCGCATTCTAGCCATTCGCAACCAATCGCCACTTGATCTAGATCAAGTTCCCGAGATTTGATTCCCAAAAGGCCGCAAGCAAGTAGGATGGCACTGCCCACCAGTTTCCATTTCGACGTGGTGGGCACTGCCCATCTACGGCTCTGCCTGCCGTGGGGCCGAACAATAGTGTTCACCACATGGTCGGTCCATGTTGAGACTGACACCCCGAACCGACCAAATAGAAACCTCCGCATTCGGAAAATTCCACAAAATCGGAAAAAGACTCCTAAACTTTGCAAGTGTCGGCCGATACCCAAGTTATCGCGTGATCGTGTTCTGTGATGAGTTTGCGCGATCCTGTTGAACATCTTGGACTACGCCTGCGGGCAAAAAACGGGGAAACACATGCGATTCCGGCCATTCTTGCTTGCCACGATCGTCATCCTGCCATCTCTGGCCCTTGCCGGTCCTCAGGATCGAGAGATCGCCGAACAGATCGCCGGTGCCTTAGAAGCAAGCGGCCAGCTCCGAGCCTACAATATCCGCGTGAAGGTCGAGGACGGGACCGCTTGGCTCCGAGGACGTGTGGCAAACGAGCGGCAGATGAATGCGGTCATCGCACTCGCGTTCCAGGCAAAGGGAGTGGAACAGGTCGCCAACGGCTTGACGATCTGGACGCCCCCAGAACCCCGGAAGACGCTCGCGCCCATCGCGTCGCATCCGCCCGTGGCCCCAACCGTCAAACGAGCGCGACATGCGTCCCAGCCGTCCGTCCCAACGCTGGCCCCGACATCGGCCCCAAGCCCTGTGGCCACCTCGATTCCCCGACCACTCCCGGCAAGTTCCGCCCCCACCGGCAATTTGACTGCCGATCCTGTTATTTCCCAAGAAAGTACCGTCGAACAGGCCTCGGCCCTCATGGGCGACCTGCCGGCCCGTCCGCACACCGCAGTTCCTGCACTGCGCAATCCGGATTTTGTTTCAATCGGGGACGCGCCCTTCACCGCCCAGAAGGCCAGCTACTACGCGGTGGTTGGCCAGATTCACGCGATGGACCACCACATGGCCAACGTCCTGACCGAAGTCAGCGAGCCCATTCTCCTGCCCGATGAGTCCGACACTGCTGCCGGTGAGGCTTTCGTCTGCGACGACAGCGACGCCCCTCCCGTACTGCTCCCTGCCGCTCGCCAGGAGCCTCCCGCCCCGGAGAATTCGACCCGCGACCTCACTCTCATCCAAACTCTCCCGGAACCCACGCGACACACCTGGGCTGGAAGCTTCAAGAAACGCGGGGAACCGAGAATGCAGGCCCTCTTAGAGAACTGACCCCAGCCTCGCTCGTGTCCCGTCACATTCTGAGTAACGGCAGGCACCCGTTGGAATCCAGCCTTTAGCCCGGCTCTTGGTTCCAACCACCACCGTCCTCAAAAGCCCGCCTGCAAGTCAACCGCTTCCCGTCGCTGCAACGTCTCCTCGGGACCCAACGGTAGCAGCCGGGCTGAATTGGAACAGTCGGGCTGAATTGGAACAGTCGGGCTTCTGCGCATTGATACGCGCAAAACGAACACGTGCGAAACCATTCTCGCGCACCGGGGTTTTCCAGGACGTGTGGGATTTTACTCACGAGCCCGCAATCTGGAGCCTCGCAATGAAATCCTGGACGATCGCGACTCTTGTGTCTTCAGTTGTACTGCTGTTTGCTTGCAGCCTTGTCCCGGCCCAGCCCCCGCAGCGGGGCGAATTCCAAAACGGACGCAGGGCCTTTTCTCCCGACGAGCGAGGACCTCGTTCCGAGGCCGCACGCGTCGACGCGATTAAGAACGCGTTAGATACAGATGGCGACGGTGAGTTGTCGGCCGAGGAAATCGCCAATGCGAAGCAGGCCTTGGCGAAGCTGGACAAGAACGGGGATGGCAAGCTGGACGGCGATGAACTTGGGCTGCGGCGAGGTCCGCGGGGTGAAGATGCCCGGCAAGGCAACCGACGTGGAAGATCAAGCGGGCGCGGCGGTTCCGGTTCTCGCGGCTTCAGTGGTCAGGACGGTAACTCTTCGCGGCAAGGCCGCGGCCGACCGCTGGGGACGGGAAGGCAGCAATGGCGGCAACGCGGAACTGACCGTGGAGAAAACCGCCCTCAAGGGCGACCTGGAGTGCGACGAGATCAGTTCCATCGCTGCGACCCTGAAGAACGAAAGCACTCTCTCCGGTGCGGTCCGCGGCGCCTCGCTGACTCTGGACAGCAGCAGCAAGTGGATCGTGACCGCCGATTCCACCCTTGCCGGCCTGGGCGAGATCGAGGGAGTGACCGACCTCTCCATCCCCAACATCGAAGGCAACGGCCACCAGGTCACCTACGACGCGAGCCTTCCGGCCAACGCGTGGCTCAAGGAGAAGACCTATGCTCTTGCGGGCGGAGGGCACTTGGTTCCGCGGAAGTGACCCGTCCGGTTGGTGCACGTCGTTGGACTCTCACCAGCGACACCTGTGCCTCTTGCCCACCAAACGCAGCAGCCCCGTACTTCAGCACGGGGCCGCTGCCGACACAACCACTCCCACGGAGCCCCCACTTCTCATAGCTCACTTCTCATAGCTCACTTCTCATAGCTCACTTCTTCGCGTCTGCGTTCGGTGCTTCAGGGGAGAGCGGCCGAAGTAGGCCTTGAAGGTCCGTGCGAAATGCTCCGGGGAGTTGAAGCCTGACGCGGATGCCACGGCGGGAATGGCAAGGTCCGTTTCGGCAAGGAGGCGCTGGGCACGCTGCAGGTGAACGCGGCGAATCTCCTGGGCTGGTGAGCGACCGAGGACCCTCTGGAACTCCTGCTCCAACTGGCGGCGAGATAGAGGCACGCGCTGCAGAATGTCGGTCACACGTATCGGCTCGGCGGCGTGGGTGCGTATAAAGGCGATGGCCTGGGCCAGGTGCGGATTGTCGATGGCCAGCGTATCGGTGGAACGGCGCAATACCAGCGAGGTTGGCTCGATCAGGATTGGTCGTTTTGGAGGCCGCTTGCCGCGCATCAACCGGTCGAGCAGGGAGGCCGCCTGGTAGCCGCTCTGCTCTGAACTCGACGTAATGCCGGAAAGGGGTGGCAGGCAGGCGTTGCATAGTAGCGGATCATCGTCACTGGCCAGCACGGCGACTTCTTCGGGCACCAGAATCTCGGCCTCCCGGCAGGCGTCGATGAGGTCCCGCCCGTAGTCAACAAACCAGGTCAGCACGGCGATTGGCTTGGGAAGCGATCGTACCCAGCGAATCAGATCGGCCTGTTGAGCACGCCAGGGCGAGAGCCCGGGCTGCTTGCGCTCCGGGCGATAGGGAATGCAGCCCACGACCACAACCGACTTAAACAACGTAGAATCAAGGAGGTTAATATGACGGCAAACTGGATAGGGACAAGACGAGTTGCTGTTTTGCTCGCGATCATTGCATGCGTACAGGCTCGTTCGGCGGAGCTTCATTCGGCTCAACTAGGTTCTGATGCGCAGGTGGCATCCTCGCGAAAGGCAGCGAATGCCGACATGCCTCCCAACACACTCTCTGCCGAGGAGAAGCAACTTGGCTGGAAGCTCCTTTTCGACGGAAAGAAGATCGAAGGCTGGCGCAGTTACGGGACCAACACCTTTCCGCAGCGCGGATGGGTCGTGGAAAACGGCACGCTGCACAAGCAGGCGGGCGAGAGGCCTGGCGACATCATGACCGTTGACACCTATGTGGACTTCGAACTCACCTGGGAGTGGAAGCTGATGGCCAAGGGGAACAACGGTGTGAAGTACTTCATCACCGAGAAACGTGGAACGCCGGTGGGTCACGAATACCAGATGATCGACGACACGAGGGCGCTGAACGAATACACGACCAACGCGTCCTTCTGTTTTGTCCTGAAACCTGCTACTGACAAGCCCAACAAGCCGATGGGTGTGTGGAATCGCTCGCGTCTTGTCGTGCAAGGGAATCACGTCGAGCACTGGCTGAACGGTCGGAAGGTGCTCCAGTACGAATGCGGCAGCCCGGAAGTCATGAATCGGGTGTCCAAGACCCGGTTCAGAGAGTATCCTGGCTTTGGCGAGAAGATTAGAGGGCACATCCTGCTGACTGACCACGAAGATCCTTGCTGGTATCGCAACCTGAAGATTCGAGTCCTTCACGGTGCATCACGGCCAGGCTCAAAGGGAGACTGAACATGAACAACACAAGGGCACGTTCCATAAATGCAAACTCGCAGCCGTCCGGGCGAGGAACGACGCGGCGGCGGTTCCTGAGTCGGTTAGCCCGGACGGCCGGCGTGGTCGCGGCCCCGCTGTTCGTACCGGGAGCCGCCTTGGGCCTCGACGGACATGCCGCGCCCAGCGATCGCATCGGCCTAGGCTTCATCGGAGTAGGCCGGCAGGCCATCCATGCAAACATGTCGGTCTTCATGCGGTCCGGCTATTGTCAGACGGTCGCGTTATGCGATGTCGATCGCTGGCGATTGCGAGTGGAGGAAGTTCCCAACATCGCGGCGGTGGCAAAGAAGAACCGTTGGGATGTTGGCCTTCTGAAAGACACGTTTCGCACGACCGATTTCCGCGAGTTGCTTGCCCGCAAGGATGTTGACGCGGTGATGATCAGCACGCCCGATCATTGGCATGTTCCGATGGCGCTGGCCGCGATCAAAGCCGGCAAGGACGTTGCCCTCGAAAAGCCGATTGGACTGGCAATTGCCCACGGCAGGGTGTTGGCTGACGCCGCGGCCAGGTCCGACGTTGTTTTCCGGATCGACAGCAATTGGCGATCGGAACCGGAGCTGTTCCGGGTGGCAAGCCTGGTTCGGACGGGCAAGATCGGCCAGATCAAGAGGATTCGTTTCGCAGTGCCCATTTACCCGGTTCCGAAGCCCAACGAAGCGACGGCGCCCGTCCCTGAGGCTTTGGACTACGAGATGTGGCAGGGCCCGGCCCAACGGCGTCCCTATGTGGAAGACCTCGTGCATCCCTGCGGGAAGATCGGGCGTCCGGGGTGGTACAACAATCGCCTCTATTGCGACGGAGCAATCAGCAATTGGGGCCACCATCCAGCCGACCTTGTCCAATGGGCCAATGACACGGAGCGAACCGGGCCAGTGGAAGTGGAAGGCAGCGGCGAGTTTCCGCCGAGTGACCAGCTCTACAACGTTCTCGGGGAGTTCCACGTTCGTTACCGCTACGCGAACGGTGTTGAGGTGGACTATGTGGGCCGCAAAGACTACTCGGACGGCGAAGGATACGTACGGTTCGAGGGTACTGAAGGGTGGATTTGCGGATGGCGCGCACCAAATCGGATCGAGGCGGAACCGAAGTCGATCCTGACTGCCGAAGTCAAGCACGAGGATTTCCCGTTTGCGTTGAGAAACGAGAAGACTGATTTCATCGAATGCATGCGATCCCGTTCCCAAACACTCGAAGACGCCGAAGTGGGCCACCGGGCCAGCACCATGGTGCAACTCGGTTACATCGCCTGCCAACTAGGAAGAAGACTGACCTGGGACCCTGTCAAGGAAGAATTTCCCGGCGATGACGAAGCGAATCGACTGGTTCGCGGTCAGCCCGGCTTGGCTCCTTGGACGATCCCTTGATGTTCCGTGGCCCTCCACGTCAAGCTCCGTTTGCCTCGCCCAGGGCTGGCAAAGACCGTCGCTGACGATGAGCAATTGGTAGCATTCTGCGACCGACAGCAGGCGGAGGGTGGACATTGCCCAACGCGTTAATGTCGGAATTGGTGGGCGGTGCCCATCTTACGTGCCTTTTCGTCGGCCGCAGCACCTTGTCGCTTCGTTGGAAATGGGAAAGCGGGGCCTCTTGCGGCTTCGCCGCCCTGACGATTTTCCGACTCGGTCAACAGACATGGCCAACGGAATGCGGAAAATCATCAGGGCCACCCGGGCCCCAGAGGGGATAGTCCAGCGTCGACTTGCCATAGAGGCACACTATCCACGGCGGCAGAAGTCATTTCTCCGATTTGGGCGGTGTGTAAATCACGAAACGAGCGATTCCGAGCTTGCCCGCGTCCGGCTGCAGCGTGAGCGTATGCGGCCCGTTTGTGCAGCCTTGCACGAGTCGCGTGCGGGTGCCCGTGGGCTGGGACTCGTAGAGCCCGGTGAAGAGGGGATAGGAATGCCACTTCACCTGGAATCCCTCGGGCAGCGTTGCCTTCCGGTAGCCCAGGGTCCAGGCGATCCGCCAGTCGCCCGGCTCGATGACCACGCGGCCCGAAGGTGAAACGAAGCGTTCCGTGTTCCAGCCTTCGCCGTCCGCGCCCGTCACCGTGCCCTCCACGCGGAAGTGGATCTTCTTGCCGTCGGGCGACGAGTCGGGAAGGCAGGTGAGCGTCCAGTCTTCCTCGTAAAGGGGCTGCTCGAAACCGATGTGATTGATCGCCGGCATCCAGATCCCCGCGGGGCCGTTGCTGGGACGGGTGATCGCCCAAACGTCCTTCACGCTGTCCATGGGCTTGCCGTCGAGGAGCACCTTTGCCGTTTCCGTCGCGGCGCCCTTGCCGTCGGAAAGGGCGATAACTCGGTTGCCTTCGAATCGTAGCGTGATCTTGCCGCTGGCGTCTTGCGTCACCGCCGGATCATCCAACGCAACCGTTCGGATCGTGCCGGAGGCCACCCGGTCGTCACCCAGCTCCGGCACTCGTTGCAGCTCCTCTTCGATCAGTCTGGCGTAGAGATCGCAGCCCTCGGGCGTGAGGTGGACCGTGTCCCTGAGGAATTCCTTGGCGACCCGGTGGTTGTCGGCCAGGTGCTTCCGCCACTTCTCGCGGAGATCGATGAGCATGCAGTTGTGCCGGGCGGCCACAGCGCGGATCTCTTCGGCCCGGGCGTCGTGGGACGTGTTGATCTCGTCGGGCTTGTCGCGCGAGACGATATTCAAATGGCTCGTCCAGAGCACGATTTCGGCAGAAGTTCGCTCGCGGACCCGGCGGATGATCTCCTCGTACTTGTCCATGGGCCCGTAGACGTGGAACAGCAGCAGGTCGGGGTACCACGTGTACAGGTCGTGGTCGGCCGTGCGGATCAGGGCCGGCGAAGTGTAGCCGCCGATAGCCGCATTGCGGAACTCGAAATCGACCGTGGGATACCGCTCGGTCAGCTTGGCCTGAACGGTCTTCGTCCAGGACTGGGCCGTGATCGACTGGCCGTAGAACATGACCCGCACGTGGGCAGGATTCTCGGCCGTCGACTCGTCCAGGGCCTTCATGGTTCGCTGAATATAAGCCGCCGACGGATTCTCCGCCGCGCTCGCAACGCTCGCGGATGCGAAAAACACTGCCAGGAGGAGGGCTTTCATGGGATGCTTCCTTGGGAAAGTAACTTCGGCATTTCGAGTTATTCGGGCTTCGCGGAACAGGAGTCAACGGAGAGAACAGAAACTCTATCCTCTCCGCCCACTTCCATGATTCGACTATTATATCTCCTCGCTGAACAGTTAGTCCCGCAATGAGTTTGGGAAGAGAATCGAACACCACAGAGGGCACGGAGGACACAGAGGAAGAAGTAGCACAATGAAGAAAGTCGAAATTCAAATGTCGAAAGAATGACGAATGATCTAAGCACGAGATGCCGCATCCGGCGCAACCTTCGTCATTCAGGCCTTTGGATTTGTTTCGTCATTTGATTTTCCTCATTCGTCATTTCTCAGTTACTCCATTCTCCTCCCGTCTCCTCCGGACCACTTTCAGGGCTGGAAAGCGCCTCGCAGCCGGGCTTTCCAGTAGGCGCCGATCAGGCAATAGGCGGCGGCCGGATCGCTGGCGTACTTCGCCTTCATGATCGCGTCGGCAAGCTCCGTTGCTTGCTTTTCCGAGAGCGGCGGCCGGCCGAAGATCAAATGGGCCAGGGCCGTCTCTCCCGTCTCGCGAACCGTGGGAGTTCGCTTCGCCAAAACGAAGATGCGTTTCTCGGCGGCAAAGGTGGCCACGGTCAGCATCGCCTTTTCGATCCGGGCCTTCTGTTGTGCGTCCTGTTCCAGGTCGCAGAGCACTTCGAGCGACGACTGCATCTGCAGCACGGCATAGGGCGGAATCCAGCGTCGGATTTCCGCCGCAGGGAGGTTCGGCAGTTCGAGGGACTGCTCGATTGCCTCCGGCAGGTATTTGCGATAGAGCCGAAAATGTTCTTCCTTTCGGCCCACGTCCCACGCGGCCGCGTAGAACATGGGAAGACGGGCCGCCTCGTGGGTGCGCACGTTCCACATCCGACAGATCCCCCGCGGATCACGACTCCCGTCGGCCCGAAGGAAATCGTAGTCGTTCTCCGGCGTCACGTTGCGGGTCATCCGGTCGGCCACCGCCTGGAGAATCTCGCGAATCGATGGCTTCTCCTCTTCCGGGCACAAGGGGCTGTGATAGTAGCGCCAGAAACTGTGTACCAGGTGCGTGAATTGATCGCGCGACGAGGTGATGTAGATCGACTTGCCGTCGACGGGAGAAACGCCCCGAGCGACGAACCCCGGGATTCCGTGGGCCGTGGCGCAGAACTGGAGGCCCTTGAAGACGTCGCGGGCGTCGCTCTTCAACGTCTCGTCGCCCGTCACTTCGTACTGATCGCAGATGGCCACCAGCAGGATTCCGCCATACAGCGGAACATCGTCCATCCCCGTTCCGTAACCGCAGTCGTTCGGATCAAGTTTTTGGATTCGTTCCGGACTGGGCAATTTCGCCGGATCGGTTGTGAAAAACTGGCTCGTTTTGGGTTCGAAGAATCGAGCCCAAAGGGCGTCATGGGCCTCGGCCATTTTGGCGGCAAGTTGCTCGTTCTCCTGGCTGTCGGCGGCCGTGGCGGCTTGCGCGAGAAGAAGGAATGCCAGAAGCAGGCTGAGTGTTCTGAAGGAGGTTTTGCACATTCGTTGTCGTTCCCAAGGAAAGTCGTTGTGGCCTAAGATGCTTGAATTGGACAAGAGAAGAGCTCACCACAGAGAGCACGGAGGACACAGAGGAGTGATTAGGCGAGGAATTCCCGCCCTGACAAAGCGTCCCTATTAGATCTCTCTCTATCTTTCTCCGTGTCCTCTGTGGTGATCCGGTCTCGTGTTCATGATCATCTGCTTCTCTCTATTGAATCTAGCGACGGATCGGTCGTCAAACCGTGGAGCGAGCGTTTCGCCCGGTTACTCGCCGACCTTCTCGATCCGCACGTCGTCGATCCACACGCCGCCGCGATTACCGTTCATCCCCGCTTCAATGGCCACACGCTCGGCCTTTTCCGGCACGGTGAGCACGATTTCTCGCGTTTCCCACGGGCTGTCGCCCCACGGCAGGCTGACCGTATGGTAGCTGCTGCGTCCGTCGACCGAAACACTCCATCGCAAGCAGGCCGTCTTCCAGTTCACGTCGCCCCGCTCGATCCCCTCGCCTTTCATGCGAGCCGCCAGCCGCCAGCGGGAGCCGGGCTTCATGGCCTGACTTGACACGGCCTGCCGGATGAGGCGGTAGGACTGCCCGTCGCCCTCCACCTGCACGCAACGGTTCCCGTTGTCCTCCACGTATTCGACCCCGGGCGGCAATTGCCACGCATTGGCCTGTCCGCCCGTGCGCGGCAGCGTTTCCCCGGACAAGAGAAGAACCAACGTCGCCTGGTCGGATTGGTCGAAGTCGCCGTTGTGAAGCAAGCCCGCCGCGTCGTTGCGGACAAGCGGCAGCGATTCATCTCCCGATACCGCCACGTCCTCGCAGGCGACCGAGCACGTCAGCCCGCTCCATTGCCCCACGGAACGGTTCTGCGGCTTGCCGTCCATCCAGGCCAGGTGCAGGTCCTCGCCGTCCATGAACACGTTCTGCGGCGGGGCGCCAAACCAGGCCATGTCGCCGAGTCGCAGCAAAAGTCCTTCCGCATCGGAGAGGCGGACGTCGGTCGGCATTCGGTCGGGGGTCTTGCTTTGGGCGAGTTGGGCGAACCGGCCCCGGCCGCCGCTGCCCTCTCCCGAGAGGATCTGGCGTTCCGAATCGGCAAACGCGGCCTTCCGCCCACCGGCGGTTCTGAGCAGCAGGGAGAGAAACGCGTAGTCGGCCACGGACGGTTCCTGGGGCTCCACGGCGCAGGCATATCGAAACGCGGGGCTGTCGCCGAAGGTGTACGAAGTAAAGAAGCGGACCGGATGGGCCATCTTGTCAAAGCGGCCGAAGCCGCGCATCTCGCCGCAGAATTGCATGACGATGTCCGCGCCGTGCTGCTCGATCCGAATGGCCGCCTCCACGTCGTTTTCCTGTCCGTAGCGGATACCGTCCCCGAAACCCTTGTCGGTATAGGCAGCCCCGCTGCGAAGCATCTGCCGCCAGCCAGTGGCTTCCTTCCGCCACAAGCCGGTCAGGGCGCCGGTGCGGGCGACCCGCGCGCGGTAGTGCGGATTCTCGAATTCCCAACCCCCGCCGATCAATCGCAGACGTTCATCGCCCGTCGCATTGTCGTTCGCGGCGCCGTCGCGCTGGGGCCCGATGCGAAAACGCAGGGCATTTGCCTCGAACTTCGCCCCGTCCCGCTCGGCTTGCCATGCGATCAGCACCTTCAAACCTTGGCGGTCGCCCGTGCGATCGAGCAGTTGTACGGAGCCCGGCAGGCAACTCGGGTCGAAATTGAACTGGCTTTGTTTGCCGCCGGCCAGCAAGGCGCCGACCCAGGCTCGATCCGGGGAAAGCCCGAACGGATGGTGACGGGAGTCCCACAAAACGGCCGTTCCTTGCGGCAGTCGATAGATTGAACCGACCACACCGTCGCAGTCCGGGTGGCGAACGCGAAAGGGCGATTCAAAGAAGCCTTCGGCCGATTGTGCCTGCCAGGTGGCGGCCCCCGGCACGTCAACCACAATGGCGGCTCCTTCCGGCGTTTCGCCTTCCCACACGGCCTCCACCTCCACGCCGCCGTCGGCCGAATGCAAGTAGCGAACTTGCAGCGTGTGCGAACCGAATCGCCGGGTCACCTCCACGCCCTTGGGAGACGTGTGGCAAGCGGCGTTCTCACCCGATCGCACAAGTCCCGCCGGCAAGGCAAGATCCATGATCCCGGCCAGTTGCATGCCGTCTTGTTCAAACTCGGTTGCCAGCCCTGTGGACGGATCGATCCGCAGCGTGCCGGCCTCGGTGGTCAGCTCGAACGTTCGAGTTTCCTTTGCCGTCCTTTCAGGGCGCCTCACCTCGCGTCGTTCCTCTTCCAGGCCGGGAAGCGGCTCGCTGGCGAACCGCAGCACGGTGTAGGCGAAAGGAGGCATCGCAACGTCGATCCGGCAGTTGTCGCCGTCACGTGTTATTGGCAAATTGGCGCCGGAGACAAGGTCACGCACGGTCGTCGAACCGCGGAGCGACTCGGGCAGGCAGCCCACGGGCAGAGAGACCTGGCCTTGAGCGGTTCGCCCGTCGAGGTTTACCTGCACGATCGACGCCCGCTCGGCCGTGGTCGGCGAAATGTCCCACTCGTAGTCGGCGTCCCAGGCAGGCGACTCGCGCGAGGGCAGAAGCCCAAAGCGCAGACAGGCGAAGACGCCCTCGGGAGCCGACACGGCAAGATAGTCCGCCTTCCCGCCGTTCAACTCGGTCACGTGGCTTCGCACATGAAAGATCTTGCGATAGGCGTCGAAGTTGCCGTCTTCGATCTCGTGGTAGACCATGGGGATGCCATGGATCCAGGAGATCAAGGCCAGCAGGGCCCGCTGCGGCTCGGCGCCGTACCACAGAGCCGAGCGGAGGCTGTCGTGGCTCTCCAGGTGGCGCATTCGCACGAGGTCCGGCACCTCGGCGCACTGCTGCTCGTGAAGCCAGCGCCGGAGTCGCGGGCCGAAAACGTCGGCCGGCTCCTTGCGAAAGTCGTGGAGCACCTGGTAGCAGAGCCGGAAATCGTAGGTTGAATCACTAACCGTTCCGTGGATGCTCGCGCCGACCTCGGCCAGGTTGGCCCCGTCGGGACGAATGGCCTTCACTGCCCGCCTCAAGGCCCGCTGCATCGCCAATCCACCCTGAGCCTGGGAGAGGCTGGCCCGAGCGTAGGGAATCGCGGGATTCCAGTTGGGAATCTTGCTGCCGCCGCAAGCGTCGATGCGGAAGCCGTCCAGCCCGTACTCGCGGGTGTAGAAGCTGACCACGTCGCTCATGTAGTCGATCCACGTGGGCCAGTTGAAGTCGAAGCACCAGTAGTGGAGCGTGGAGCCGTCCTCGTTCTGGGCAAGCCACTCGGGGTGCTCCTTGGCTCGGGGGAACTCGTTGCTGCCGCCATGGGGCACGCAGTCCTGCCACACCCGCATGCCCAACGCGTGGGCCTTGGCCGAGAGGGCCTTGTAGTCCTCGCCCGTGCCCAGCCCGTCTTGGAACTTGTAGTAGTCGCGGGGCCAGTAGATCGACTTGTCTTCCAGCGGCATCAGCCAGATGGCGTTGCAGCCGAGCCGGCGAATGTGGGGCAACAGCTTCGTAGCGGCCTGAAATCCGCCCAGGTCCCGGCACTGGGAACCGATCGTGCCGCCGGGATGGAACGAATAGAGAATCACCCGCTTGAGCCATTCCGGACGATTGTCGGGTGGCATTTGCCCGACCTGGCGGAACCACTCGCCCATCCGCATCAGCGCCTGTTCCGAATCGTTCGGCTGCAGCCACAGCCAGGCGTCGCCCACTTTCTGCGGCTTCCCGCGGCGGACGTGTCCCTGCATGTTGAACGACTGGGTCACCCGGACGAAATCCTTCCCCTCGACCACGCCGGAACTTCCGCGATCCGAGTAGTCCGGCGATTCGTCGGCCAGCCACACCGCCGACCAACCGTCGCCCCTATCGGCAATCACCGGATAGGGACTTCGGCCGTTGGAGGCACGGCGGTCCGGAACCAGTTCACCGGCGGTCACTCGCCGGGGCGGATAGTCGGCCGGCAGCAGGTAGTTGCCGGCCGACGTCAAGGTCGTCTGCCCGGCCTGGAACCAGAACCCCTTGATCTTCGTATCGGCCTCGCCATTCCATGCAATCTCGAACCAGCGCCGCAGCATCCGCTGATCCGGGAACAACTGCACATAGGCGTCGACCGTCCAGTCACCGGCCTTCATGCGGACGCAGATCGTGTCGGCCGACACTCGTTTCACGTCCACCGGCTCAATGGCCGCGCCACCACCGGTCACCCAGCTCTCGTCCTGCTTGATGTCGAAATGCTGACGGCTTTCGGCGGCCTGTACGACACATCGACCGTCGGAAAGCACCTCGCCCGGCCAGCCGGTCTTCGGATCGAGCCGGACAGCAAGCCGCTCGTTGCCAAACACCGTTCCTTGCGGGCTTTCACGTAAGGACAGGTCTTCTGCCTGGCTGCCTATAGCCAAGCCAACGACCAACAAGCCCACCAATAAGCCAAGAACGTTTGTATGTTGCATAGTGTGCCGAATGCTCCGACGGGATCGAATGACGGTTCGCCGATCCATCGTATCCCCGCAGGAACTCGCTCGCAACTATGCATCGAACAGGTCAATACCGTCCGCGAATGTCGCCGCAGTCGATGGGACTGGTAGACGGGTCGATGGGGATCTCGATTCTTTTGTCTCCCACCGGCATGGCTCGCTCGTACTCGTCGAGATACTCCCAAACCCCGATTTCGTAGCCCACGCCGGGAATGAGGTGTTCGACCGTGAAGCGGCCTTCGTCGTCGGTGGTGGTCTCGATGATCGGATCCCTGGAAAGCATCAGCCGCGACTTGCCGCGTTCGGAGTAGAGCGGAATCGTGCGCGTGGTGCAGCAAACCACCCTGCATTTCTTCAAGGGCTGGCCCGACTTGTCGAGGAACCGGCCGGTTGCCGTTCGCGTGGGACGCATGGGAATGGTGACCACGTCGCTTTCCGAATCGAGCTTGAGCCATTCTTCCGAGGCGCCCAACTTGCGATCAGTACTGTAGGCCAGGAAGGTGAGGGGGCGGGTAGAGCGGCGAAGGGTCGCTTCGCCGTTCTCGTCGGTGGTGAGTTCAATGGGCCGGTAGACCGCTCGGGTGTCGGGTTCGACCTGGATCGCGGCGCCGGCGACTGTGGTATCGGGGCTGTCGGCTTGAACCACGCGCAGGCGGTACTGCTTGGCAACTTCGGTGAAAACGCGGATCTCGAAGGTGCGTTCCTTGTCTTCTTCGGATAGCATGAACTCCGTCTCGGGCCGGGCGGAAATCAGCATATCCTGGGGGTCGATTCCCTCGGGCAATTCGAAACTAACGCAGGGAATAGAAGGACGGAAGCGGAAAGAGCCCGGGGGAAGATTGAAAGAGACGCTGCCCGTCTCGTCGAAGTTGATGCTCTTCCTGTAGAGCCTGTCGAAGTAGTCCGAAATGCGGATCTCGTCGGCGGGGTCTAGAGCCTCCCGCGATTCGAGAAAGGTCAGAATCAACCGGGGTCGCTCTCGAACGGGGGGCTGATGCTCCTGGATGCCTTTCAAGAGATCGCTGTAGGTCGTGGCGTCCTCGTCGATTACCAGCCGAACCGTGACCCGCGCACCCCGGACCAACTGGAAGTCGGCGTCATCGACGGTCTCACCGGCCGTGAGGGACAGAGGCCCAAGCGGCTTGGCAACCCAGGGATTGTCGCGAGAGAAGTTCGACACCACGACGGTGAGCGGGGCGAGGAACGAGCCGATCGAGTTCGGTCGCGGACCCTCGAACTTGTTGGGCATGACGCGGAAGGAATAGCGTCCGTCGGCGTCGGTGAAGCAAACCAGATTCTGGCTGTCGTGTGTTTCCGGACAGATTCGCACTCCAGCGGCAGGCGAGCCGTCCGGCCTGGTCACTCGGCCAGACACAACGGCGGACGGCGCAAGGACAATCTGACAAAGGCGGTCGTTTTCGGACGCGTTGAAGGGAATGCGGAATCCGTAGCCAAGGCAGTAGATGAAGGAAACGGGCTCGAAGGAGAGAGTCGGGCCTCCGCCCAAGGTCGACGCATCGGCGGGAAGCCAGTCGAAGGTGGCGATTCCCTGCTCGTCGGTGACGACCGATGCGATACTTGACCACTCGAAGACGGCGGGCGATTTGCGATCCGCTTTCTTGAAGTAGTTGGGCCGGACCGTGAGCCCCTGCAGGGCTCGGCCGGCCGTGTCGAGGAGTTGAATCCTACGGGTTCGTGCGTCGGCCAGGGTGATTTCCACACGGTCCGGCAATGGTCCTGCGGCCTCGAAGGGGCCTCCGTTCGACGCCCGGTTTTCAAACCAATCCAGGCCCTGCTTCGACTTGAGGGCCACGATGCGATAGATGCCAGCTCCCTTGGGGTACCGAAGGATGGTGTTGCCCTCGGCATCGGTGACAGTCGCCGCAAGGGGCGGCAACGAGCTGGAAACACGAGCTTCAACGGACGCCTCCGGAATCGGGCGCCCCTCTTCGTCCTGGACGTGAACGACGGTCTCTACGACCGGCGCAAGTTGAATGTCAACGGGCTCCTTCGTGAGTCTGCTGAGCGTAACCGAATAGAGCGTGCTGAGCGGACGCGAATAGAGCTTGCGGAGGATTCGCGGATCGACATGGCCCATCTGTCGGCCATCAGCGGACCACGCGCGGAGGCCGATCGCCGCGACACCGTCCTGCACGGGCCCCGTGGAGATGGAGTAACGGCCCTCCGCGTCGGTCGTGACCGGTTCCGAACGGTAGACCGGGGCCATGGTGCCCGGAGAGGTGATGGCAATCAGTCGGACCTCGCCACCTGCGGCAGGCTGCCCTTCGGGATCGGTCACGATTCCGTGGAAACTTGGGGCGGAAGCGGCACGGGCCGCGGCGATCGCGTTTTCGGCCGCGGCTGCATCGAGCGTTGGCAGGGCAGCCGATGGAACCTGTTCCGCCGGGCGCGGTTCGACCGGTTGGTATTCGCACTCGATGTCGCCGAGGTCGATAAAGCCGGAATCGTTGACCTTGATGCGTTCGGTTCCAACGGTCTCGAGGCGCACGCTGCGGACGCCGGAGAGGTGGATGGTCTCGACCGGTTTCGTGAGAGAGATGCGGTAGCCAAGCCCAGTGACAACGCCGGTCAATTCGAAGATGCCCCCGTCGCCTACGGTCGTTGCCTGGCCCGGCAGTCCTTGCCCCAGCGACAGGTTTGCCAGATCGCGATCGCCAGAGGAATCGATTTCCATGCGAACGCTCCCGTCGGTAACCGGGTTGCCGCGGCGATCGACGAAGCGGCCTTTCACACGGGCGGCGGGTTTCAGGCGGATAGTGGTCTCATCCGGGGTGTCCGAGCCGATCATGCCGAGGGCGGCCCATTTTCTGTCTTCGCTGCACGCGAAGTAGCCCACCTTGCTGTCGACACGGAGAACACGAACGCGGCCTTCAGCATCGGTCTGGGCTTGACGCCAATGGTAGAGTTCGGCAGCGAAGTCGCGATTGAACCAGACCGTGACGCCGGCGAGGCCGACATCAGAGGCATCGGAACGGACGACCCGGAAGCGGCACTCCTTCGTTTCGATCGAACTGGCCTGGATCGTGACCGGCTCCGGTTCGCCGCTCTCCGGCACAACCAGCTCGATGGGTTTCCGATCGAACTGGAAGAACGGAACCTGAGCGGTCACGGCGTAGGTTCCGGGCGCCAGACGGGTTTGGCAGCGTCCTTTGTCGTCTGGCGTCATGCGATCGAAAAAGGGCGGTGTCTGCTCGCCGCTGGATCGCACGGTAACGACAGGCCCCGACAGGGGCTGGCGTCCGAGTTGGCAGATGCGCTCGCACGCTTGGGAAAAGGGTGTCTTGCCTTCGTCGACGACGATTTGAATCGTAACGACGGAGCCGCGATGAAGGACGGCATCGACGTTTTCGGCCGTCTCGCCGGGCCCGGGGGCGGTTGTCCGGATTGCGGATCTCGCCCAACCTGGGGCAGACACCGTGAGAGTTCGCTCGTTGCCGTAGACCTCGGAGGCTGGCGCGACCTGAGCGCGGTAGTTGCCGCCGGCATCGGTCAGCCCGGCAAAGGCGCCTTGTGTCACGGCAACGCCGGCAAGGGGCGTCCCGTCGGGATCGCTGATCTTGCCGGTAACGATCGCCGGAGCGGCCAGTTCGAGAACGATATCAGCTTCGGAACTGTCGTCGGAGGATTTGACCGGAAGCGTCAGCCGTTCCCGATTGGGATACTGGCTGTCGTGGAGAGAGATGTGGATCCTGTCTTGCTCGAGTTTGGTAGGTATCCAGTCGAAGGCAGCGATGCCCTGAGCGTTGGTGAGGGCTCTGAAGGCTCGCGAATAACTGGAGTTTAGATAGTGCGGCTTGCCCGGTTTATGAAAGATTCCAGGTGAAATGTAGAGATCCGGGATTGGCTTGCCCGTGGAATCCTTGAATTGGGCACGATAGGTGACGGCGCCGTCGAGGACGAGCCTGACGGTGTCCGGAAGGCGATCGGCGATCCGATCCTCGTTCTTGAGGAAGTCGAGCAGGGCCCCTGCCGTTTGGCTGTGGTTGCCGAAGTAATCGAGGCCCGCGCCGCTTTTCTGGGCGATGACGTCGCGGATTCGTACCCCTTCGGGGATTGCCAGCCGAGTTTGGCCCGAGGCATCGGTTTTGTCGGCAGTAAACGAGGGCAGCATCTGGCCGAAATCGACGAGGCCCTCGACCGTGGCCCCGGCAACCGGCCGGCCCGAGCCGTCGCGGACCTCAACCACCGTTTCGCGGAGGGGCATGAGCGTCAGTGTCAGGGGACGATTGAGCATGTCGCGAAGCAGCGCCATGGTGAACCGGCTGCCGGTCCTTTCCAACGCCATTTGTCGACCGTCAGGCGAGACGGCGCGAACCGCGCAGGTGCAACTGTTGCTCAGGAGGTTTTCGTCGGCAACGGGGAGGGTGAACTTCCCCTGAGCGTCGGTCGTTGCGGGGGCGAGCCATTCGCGATGCGTGGTGGAGTGGTCGTAGAACTGCACCGTGCAGCCTGGCGCGGCTTGGCCCTCGGAGTCAACGACTACGCCAGTCAGGTGCGCGGCCGATGTTTCGGCGGGCTCTGCACTCTGGGGCTCACTGGGTGTTTCAGCCGCGGTGGTCGTGCCGGCAGGGCGGAGCCCCGGCAGCGCCAGGGCGACCGCCAGGACCAGGACAGCCGCGGAGCCAACGCTGAATCGCACACGCAACCGCCGCTTCGTATCCAGTAGCCGCGTCATCCGCCGGAAACACGACGCCCGCGCCGACTCGTCGAACACGCCGGGAACGCCGCTTACGGCCAGGGGACGGCTGGCCGCGTGGCGAACGACGGTCATGAAGGCTTCGCTCGAATCGATTCGTGACGCCTTCGCGTGTACCAGGGCCAGGTCGTCGCAGGCGTATTCGCGAAGCCGGTTGACCATGCGGTTGGCGATCCAGACGGCCGGGTTGAGGAAGTGGACGATTGCCATGAGCCACTGGAACCAGACGATTGCCAGGTCGTGGCGGCGGATGTGGGCCAGTTCGTGAAGCAAAATCCACTCCAGGTGCATTTTCGCCATGGAACCGAGCAGTCCCCGGGGAAGGACGATCACCGGACGGAGGATGCCGCACACCGCGGGAGACGACAGAGCGTCCGTCTCGATCACTCGGATGCTGCGTCGAATGCCCATTCTGCAAGCGAGTTCTTGGAGATCGACATGCAAGTCCGCCCTGTTGATCTCGCGACCTCGGCGGAGTTGACGCCAAAAACGCGTGTGTCGCCAAAGGGACCGGACGAGCAAGCCCGTGGCAACCCCCAGCCAGGCAAGCATGAACAGCGCCGGCAGCGATAAACGCGCGGGGGCGTCGCACGAAGCGGCGGCGGACGGCACGGTTGACGCAGCAATCGGGGCCAAGGACACCGACTCGACAGGCGATGTTGTGTCGACCGGCATGGTCGGCGGTGACGTGGCAGAGGGGATCGGTGAATCGAAAGACTCAGGGATGAAAACCATGTCCGAGGCGGGCGAGCTTGGAGCTGCAGCGGCAAAGTCAGCCAACGTTGCAGCGGCAGCTTCCGACACGACCGCGGCCTCTGGTTCGATCCTGACAGGTTGAGCGGCAGGCTCGACTGCAGGCCGCGGACCGGGAACAGGAACCGGCGTGACCTCCACCGTGTTGTTGCGGACATCCGCCAGCCGTTGCAGTGCGATCCGACGCGGACTCCAGTTCGCAACGGCGTCAGGAACGGGGATCTCCAGCGGCACGACGAGCTTGACGAGAACCAGGAGGAATAAGAGGCAGCCGAGCGCCGCGGCCGAGAATCGCCGGACCGCCAGCCAAATGGCGGCCGCAACAACGAGAACGAGGCTCGCATCAAGAAGGGATGAGAAGAACCAGGTAAGCCAGCTCGTCCCCCAACCGTTCCAATCCACGATCGCTGCAAGTAGCATGATTCCCCACCTCACACATTGCGTTGCCTATGACCATCCGCTGAAGACCCTGACGTTGGAGTCCAGGCTTTAGCCTGTTGAAATACATGTAAAGGTCGCTTCAAAACAGGCTAAAGCCTGGACTCCAACAGCCGGCCATAGCCTGCAACCCAACAACACACCTACGTCTTCCCTCCGGATGCCTTCTTCTTCGCATCGATCAACTTCTGAAGAACGTCAAGGTCTTCCTCGCTGAGCGCGCTTTTCTCGACCATGTGGGCCAGCAGGGGGCCGGAAGCCTCGGGAACAGCGTTTCCCAAGAGCGTGTCGGCCGCGGCGCGAAGGACGGAGATCGCCGATCGGGCAGGCCGGTAGACGAAACCGTTGCCTACCTTGGTCGTCCGCAGGTAGCCCTTGTCGCACAAACGTTTAAGCAGGGTCTTAACCGTCCCCGCCGTCCAGTCGTGCCGCTCACCGGCAATGGCATAGATCTCGCGAGCCACGGCCTTCTTGAGCTCCCAGACGATTTTCATGACCTTCCACTCGGCGGCGGAAAGGTCCTTAGGTTTGTCGTCGTGCATGAAGCCTCCTACCGGGGGAGCAAGGGAGGATCAGGGGGGACGCCCCTTACCGACGACAAATGTATCTGGATCGACTACAGTTGTCAACCACTGTTTCTTGGCGTGGAAGAACTCTTTTTCGTGCGAAGTCGCCCGTCGGGCGTAACCTCAATGAGAACAACGGCTTGGAGGCAGAAGGAGAACAACCGGAGAAGACTCGGTCGGTCACTCCTCCAACTCGTAGAGCATGGTCGAGGGGACCGGAAGCGTGTCTTCGAACCGATCGGCGTTTTCAGCCACCACGCGACCGCTGAAGACTTCGGTAACCCGGCGGACCTTCTTCGGCAGCACAACCGTTCGTGGGCCGCCCTCGATGGTGTGCAGGGCGATCAGCCGATCGTTGGCGTAGAGCGGTTCTTCCGACTCCCAGTAGATATGCACGCCCGCCTCGCGAGCCAGACGGCGCAGGATGTCGGCCGGCACGTTTGGCTTCGGCGAATAGACGGAACGCCAACCGTCCATCTCGCGGCTCGTCAATTCCTTGGCCTCCCAAGGAATGCCCGTCAACGCCTCCATCTGCCTTGGATCGTATTTGCCATCGGCAATGATCCCCGGCGAGTAGCCCCAGAGCACGGTTCGGCCGTCCTTGAACACCTTCTCCCGCAACAGCTCCCGCCGCTTCCCATCCACCACGAACAGGTTGGGGAAGAAGACGAGCTTGTAGCGAGCAAGGTCCACGGTCGCCAAATCGCCGAAGGAGTACAAATCGTAGGGCGTGCCCATCCGGGAGAGGCCGTAGCGCTGCTTGGAGAGCAGCTCGCCATAGATACTAGCGTGGCCGTCGAGGTAATACATGCTCTCGGCGTCGACGAACACGGCCACCTCCGCCACCGACTCTTCATGGGACCGGGCCAGCCGATCCCAGATCTCGCGCATCTGGGTGATCGCGGCGAGCGTGGCGTCGTTATCGAACCAGTGGCCGAAGAGGTCGAACCAGTACGTCGAGATCCCGCTGATCAAGCGCAGCGAGAACTCGCGCCGCAGCCCGGCGATGCAGGCGGCCTCGTCGGTGAAGCCGGCCTCATGCCCCGGGATCTTCTTGCCCAGCAACACGCTCCGGGAGGTGGGCGTCCGATGGTCCATGCTCATCAGGAAACCCTTGCCGTGGTGCTGAATCGAGTCGATGGGGACCATGAACCCGCTGCCCCCGCCGATCTGCCGATCGTGGTAGGAACCCGGCGAGATGAACCAGTCCAGGTCTTCTGAAGCATAGACCCGGTCGAAATCCAGGTGCCCTTCGTAGAGCAGCCGATTCCTCGCGTGCTCCATCACATAGCCGTAGCAGAGCCCCAGCGGCACGCGATGCTGGATCACTTCCTGGGTGGCGGCCGCATAGTACAGGATCGTGTCGCCGATCAGTTCGTTGGAAAATCGCCAATAATCGATCGCCAACGCGTCGTCCACCGGATCGCGGAACGGCCCGTGGGAGACGTGATCCCGAACCGACAGCGGCGGAATGTCCACGGGGTCCGGCCGGCCCCGGTCGGTCATCCATTTCCGCCAGGCAGCACGCCGGCTCGTACTCTCCTCGCCCAAAGATCGATCCTGCCACTCGATCGTGCAGCCGCAAGCCAGGAAGTAGCCAATGATCACGTCGTGGTGCTTTGATTCAAGGTGCTTCAAGACGGCCTGGAGGTATTCGCGGGTGTCGCGACGCCACACGGCGCTGGCCGCCACGCGTCCCAACTCGTTGAAACTGTCCGGATTCCGGGCGCCGCGCAAACGGCACCACCACGTGGGCGTGTTCAAGTCGAGGAAGAAGATGAACTTCGCCTTCGGGTTGATCGCCAACTTGTCGGCCACCTGCCGGTCCAGGCTGTCAAAATCGTACTCGCCCAGGCCGTTCCAAATGGGCGGATAGGCGTTGTTGTACGGAACCCCCACGCTGCTCAACACCTTGGAGGGAAAGCAGACGACAGTGTTGACGCCCGCCTTCGTGAATTGCCGAAGCGTCTCGTCGTTGGGTGTGTAGGTGTTGAAGCCAAGCCAGCGGGGAGGATCGGCGGCCTGCGTCGACAAGGTGAACGCGAGCATTACCACGCAACCCAAGAGCACGGTTCGATTGTCCATTGGCACTCTTCCATTTCTCGGAGGGACTTTCGAGGGGGACCAATGTGCGTTCATTTGGATGGACCTTTCGTCTCGATCGTCACCACCGCATAGTCCGAAAACGTGGGCAATTCAATCGCTCCTTCGTTCACCTCGCCCACCCGGACCGCTCCATTCTCCATGGGAGCAGCGAACGTGCAGCGCGCCGAAGGAAAGGCGGACTTCGACAGTTCGATCCGTGACCCCGCCGCGACCGGCTCACGAGCGAAATTCACCAGGTGGACATGGACGTTCCCGTCCTTCTGCCTCACTTCCGTCAGGACTGTGGGCGGTGCCTGGATGCGGAGGGGCGGTGTCCAGAGCGAGGCCAGGTCCTTCATCAAACGCTCGCCGCCGTCGCTGGGCGTCGCCACCTTGATCGTCCAACCGGCGCCTTTGATCGGCGCCGCGTCTGCCTGGCTGCGGCACCGGGCCGTCGAGCAGTCTTTCAAGGCCTCGACGAGCGGATTGTTCCTTCGCTGCCGGTACAGTTCGTTGTACTCGCCCGACTTGCCGGTCACGATCACACGGCCGCCGCCCCGGGCGTAGGCCGCGAGTTCTTCCAGTTGTCGATCGGAGAGACAGCGTTGATCGCACACGAGCAGCATCTCGCAATCCTCGGGGATCGCCAGGGGAACATCGCTCGAACAGGGCAGGAGCCCAAAGGGTACGTGGCTCTGCATCAGAATCTCTTCAACGCTGAGGACGGCGCGGCCCGATTGCTCCGAGAGCATGAGCGACTCGCGGGAGTAGAGAATGCGCACCGGTTCGTAACTCGGTGCCGCCAGGCCCTCGCGACCGGCGTGCACGGTCCCGTTGAATCGTTCGAGCATGCGGCGGTGCGCCGCCAGCCGACGGGGCGAGACCATCTCGCGATCGACCTTGAGGACCGTCCGATCCGTGGGGATGCCGCCAAAGACGGCGTCTTCGACCAGCGCGAGGGCTTCACCCTTGGTCTGACTCTCGGGTGCCCCGCCGGCGTCGCTGTCGCACAGGGCCAGGATCGGCACACCGAGGGCGCCGGCCAGCTTCATTTCGCGAACGCGGTTGATCACGCAGCCGTCGACCACGCCCGGGGCGTTCCCGGACTGGGAGATGAAGATGTCGAAACAGTCGGCCAGATCGCTCGGAATCAGGCCGGTTCCGGAGGCCATGTTGGACCGTCGGATGTTGGCCACGTTGCCGCTCACAATCGCCGAAGGTTTGCAGGCCTTGGCATACTCATACAAACGGTGATAGAGACCGCTCAGGCGACTGGCGCGGAAACGAATCCACTCCTGGTAGATGGGATCCTGAACCTCGCCGAACCCCGATCGCACGGGAGGAAGCACGTGGTCGACCGTGGGGATGCCAAATCGCTCTTCCGGATTGGGAATCGAGGCCAGGTGTTCGCGAAACAAGGCCGCACAGCGGTCGCAATGGCAGGCCGGGGCCCCGCAGTTGTCGAACATGATGCCGTCGAACCCGCCTTCCTGCAAAGCGATCTTGATGACCTTCTTCAGATAAGGCTCGAAGCCGGGGGCGGTGATGCACGGCATCCAGCGATAGTAAGCGTTGCCGTAATAGGTGATTTTATTGCCTTTGCTGTCGACGGCAGCCCAATCGGCCAAGTTGGGCACCTCGGCCGACATGATCTCGTAGTAGAGCGTGGAAAACTGCACGTAGGCCAGCACGCGAATGTTGTGCTTGTGGCAGTTCTCCACGAAACGCTTCACGTTGGGAAAGTCTTGCGATTCGTACTGCCAGCCCATCCCCTTGTAGAATCGGCAGTGGAGCATGTTCAGGCCGAGGCTCTCCATGAGCCGGGGGCAATCCTCGCTGTCGAACCAGTGGTGCCAATCTTCCAGCCACAAGGCGCCGCCTTCCATCCCGCCGGTCACCCGCTTGCCCGCCCGGCGATACATGGAAATGGGTTCGTGGTTGCCGAAGGTCCAGCGGCAGTCGAGGCGATCGAAATCAATCTTGGAGGACGCCGGCGGATCGGCGACGGCAAGCGATGCCGCCAGGAACATGAGCGGGGTGAGGTAAATGCAGCGTATCATGGCAGTCTCTTCCTCGTCAGAAGACACAAGGGTCGAATCGTTATGGCCCCGATTCTGGCATAGCGACCGTCGGGACGCAAGTTTGGGAGGCGACGAGATCCTGTGCCTTCGGCACGGACAATTGAGTCGCGATTGCCATGTTAGTCCCGAAGGGACGGTCCTAAACAAGCCCAGGGTGGAGCGACGTGAGCGCAGCGAACAGTTGCGCAACCCTGGGTTATGGAGGCCATTGAATTGCGAAACCCCGAAGGGGTGGCCCTAGTGCTTGACCATCGAGTCATGAAGCGCAACTCCCATGTAAACTATTTCACAAAGATTGTGAAGTTTTTCACAAACCGGAGCCGCCTTGCCCCATAACCGTTCACCCCGGCGCGAGACGCCGATAGGCTGGCAGTCCTACCGCGTCATCACGCCCCTGCTTTGACAGATGCCACCTCGCTTCGATACGATTTGCGAGAAAGGAGAAACTCCCATGCCCGCCCGTCTCGCCGTCCTGCTTGCCTCGGCCGTTTGTTGCCTTCCTGTCGCGGTTTCCGCGGAGGAAGAATTCCCGCCTCTCTTCCCCTTCGTGATCTCCTACGACGCCCCCGACAACGCCACGAGCATGGCCCATTTGCTCGACGCCCCCGCCGGCAAGCACGGCTTTGTCCGCGCCGAGGAGGGCCGCTTCGCAACCGATGCAGGTCCGATCCGCCTCCACGCGACGAACCTGACCGGCCCGGCCAACTTCCCCTCCCATGCCGACGCCGACCAACTCGCCGCCCGGCTCGCTCGCTTCGGGATCAACTGCGTTCGCCTCCACTACATGGACGCCCCCTACGGGAACTTCCGCGAAGAGAAACTGCAAGGGATCATCGCCGACGATCCAACCACCCAACGCAACCTCGATCCCGGCCAATTGGATCGGCTCGACTACATGATCGCCGCCTTCAAGAAGCGGGGGATCTACGTCAACATCAACCTCCACGTGGCACGCACCTGGGACGAGCGAGACGGATTCACCGACACCGACCGCCGCCCCTGGGCCGACAAGGGCCTCGACAACTTCGAACCCCGGATGATCGAACTGCAGAAGGAGTACGCCAGAAAGCTGCTCGCCCACGTGAATCCCTACACAGGCACGGCCTACACGTCCGACCCGTGCGTTGCCATGGTGGAACTGAACAACGAAAACGCCCTCTTCCGCGGCTACCTGTCCGGGGCAATGGATCGCCTGCCCAAGCCTTACGCCGCGGAGTTTCGGCGTCAATGGAACGAGTGGCTCAAGAACAAGTACGACTCGACAGAAGCCCTCAAGGCGGCCTGGAAGTGGGTCGCCACGCCCCTGAGCGACGAGCAGATTCCTGAAGGAACCTTCGACTCGCCCGTTTCCCCCGACGGGAAGAAGTGGATTTTCTCCGTCGAATCGGCCGAAGCCACCTGCGGGGCCGAGGGGGGCGTGTTCAAGATCGACGTGACCCGGGAGGGCCACCAGTTCTTTCCAAAACTGTTTCGCTCGCTCTCCGTCAAGAAGGGCCATCCCTACACGCTCTCCTTCCGCGTGCGCCAAGTGAAGGGAAACAGCGGCGTGATTCTCGGCATGGCCGTGGCCGACGCCGTGAACGGCTGGCGCAGCCTCGGCGTGCATCACACGCTCTCGGTGGGACCCGAGTGGAAGAGGTTCTCCTATGCCTTCACGGCCGGCGACGATTCCGACAAAGCCCAATTTCAACTGACGCGGTTCAAACCCGGCACGTACGAACTCGACGATCTCTCCTTCCAGAGCGGCGCCGACAGCGCTTTCAACGAAGACGCGAGCCTCGAAGCGGGGTCCGTCCCCGTGGTCGGGCTCGCCGGGTATGCGCCTTCCGAGGCCGTACGCGATTTCTACCAGTTCCTCGTCGATACGGAACACAACTACTGGGTCGGCCTGTCCGACTACCTCAAGAACGACTTGGGCGTCAAGTCGGTCATCTCGGGGACCCAGTTGGGCTACAGCCCGCCCTTCGTCCAGGCGGAACTGGACTACGTGGACAACCACTCCTATTGGTGCCACCCGAGCCCGGTGAGCCCCGAGTGGCGGATTCGCAACCACTCCATGGTCAACTCGATGGCCTGCATCCGCGGCCTGGCCGCCCAGCGAGTTTCGGGCAAGCCCTACACGGTGAGCGAATACAACCATCCCTTCCCCAACCTCTACGGCGCCGAAGGGCAGCCTATGTTGCGAGCCTACGGAAGCCTGCAAGGCTGGGATGGCGTATTCGAGTATACCTACAATCATCGCACCGGGTTCCAACCCCAGCGGCAGACCTATTTCTTCAGCATGATCAACCGAACCGACGTGCTGGCCCATTTCCCGGCCTGCGCCGCCATCTACCTCCGTGGCGACGTGCAGGAAGCGAAGAAGTCGATCGTTGCGACCGTCGACTACCCAACCTATTTCGACCGTCTGGCGGCTTCGAAGGCGGTGGCAGCGAGTATCAACTCGCTCGGCTTCGACTCCCGCCAGACGCTCCTCCACAAAACGTCCGTCGATCTCTCCGGGAAAAAGGGGACGGACCCCGAAAGCGTCCAGCCCATTCCCGCGGACCAGAAGGTGTTTGTGAGCGACACGGGCGAACTGACCTGGAACATGCAAGAGCCCGACGCCGGCTACTTCACCGTCAACACGCCAAACACCAAGCTCTTCACCGGCTTCCCGCAGGGTCGAACGATCGATCTGGGCGACGTGAGCCTCACGGTTGGGAAAACACGCCTCGACTGGGCTACCGTCTCCCTCGTTTCACGCGATGCTACTGGCTTCGGTGAAAAAAAGCAGCCCGCCAGCATCCTCCTGACCGCCACCGGCCTGGCGCAGAACCGGGGCATGGAGATCGAGCAGGTCACACCCACGTCGATCACCATCGTCAAAGACGACTGGGGCGAGGGGCCCTTCTGCGTGGAAGGCATCCCGGCCACGATTTCGTTGCCGGTCAGTGCGAAAAGTGTTCGCTGCTATGCTCTCGATCCCGCCGGAAACCACAAGAAGGAAGTCGCTGTCACAGCTAATACGTCTGGCGGATGCACGATTGCCATCGCGCCTGAATTCCAGACCGTTTGGTACGAAATCGATATCCGGTAGCGGTCACCCAGTAGGTTCCGGGCGCCGCACGGAACCCCGAACCATCACGAAGCGCCCCATTTGAATGAACCGCAAACAGGTCGGACAGTCTCCGTCATAGGGGAAGCCGCTTCCGGTCCCAGGTGTCTGGTCGCGCCTTGTGTCACCGCACGGTTCCATTCAGAACGTATATGAGAGCTCCCACGATGATACGCCACTTGTTAATCGCCGTTGCCCTCGTATGGAGCATAACCTCAATCGCTGCTACGGCCGCCGACGCGACTTCGTCCTCCCCCGTCACCACCCTGCAAGTGACTCCCACCTCGCTCGTCACCCGCGACGATCCCCCGCAGCAGCGAGTTCACCTGGCAATCCAGTGCACGGGGCCGATCGAGGCCTGTGCGCTTCGCGTGTTTTCCGGCCAGCGTCAACTGGCCGAGAAGACGCTCGGCCCGCTGGCCCAGGGCGCCAACACCCTTTCGGTCCTGCTGGACGAACCCAAGCAGGGCGCCGAGACCCGCTGGGAACTGGCCGGCGGTGAGACGACTCTTGCCGAAACAAAACTCACCTGGACGCCGCCTCGCCACTGGACCCTCTACGTCCTCAAGTCGGCCCACGTCGATATCGGGCTCCACGATTCGCAGTACAAGCAGCGGTACATGACTGACGGCTTCGTGGATCAGGCCCAACAGTTAGCCGAAGAAACGGCGGATTGGCCCGACGCTTCCCGCTTCCGCTACGTGGTGGAAGGGCTCTGGTGGTGGCTGAACTATCCTCAGGACCGATCGGAACGGGCCGCCAACGAACTGGTCAGCCGCTACGTCAAGCACGGCATTTTCGACATTGGAGCCTCCCACTCGGGAAACCACACGCAGGTCTTCGGCGTGGAAGAGCTGTGCCGCAGCAGCTACTACCGACGCCAGTTGCGGAGACGCTGGGACCTGCCGGCCGAGACGATGCTCATGATCGACAACAACGGGATCACCTGGCCGCTGGTGACGGCTTATGCGGATGCAGGAATCGAGAATCTGATCTTCCTGCCCAACTCCTGGAACCCGAAGACGGTGGGCGGCACCCGGATCGAAGTCGGTTGGGATTCGCCGCTGCCCCATCTCTTCTACTGGGAAGGTCCCGACTCGAAGAGCCGGATTCTCGTCTGGGCCAACCCCCACTACATCGGTACGGGCAAGTACTTTGGCATCCAAACGTGCGAGGGCCGAGGCAAGGTCGTCACCACGGCGGAAGAGGTGGCGCCCAAGATGGCAAAGCAACTCGCCCTGCTCGAGTCCCGCTATCCTTACGACGTCTGGCTGGTCTCCAACTACGACGACAACGAAGTGCCCGGCCTTGGCCTGGCCGAACTGTGCAAAAAGTGGAACGCTGCCTGGCGCTGGCCGGAACTGCGGACCGTGGGCGACCTGACCGAACCGTTCCGGCAGGTGGAAAGCCGCTTTGGTGACAAGATCCCCACGCTGCGCGGCGACATCACGGGTGGTTGGGCTCAGCATCCCCTGTCGACCCCCTCGATGCTGGAGAAAAAGCGCGAGGCCGATCGCCTGCTGCCCGTTGCCGAGAAACTGGCCACCCTCGCCCGGCTGGCCGATCCCGATTTCATCTATCCCACGCTCCCCCTGCGAAGGGCCTGGGACGCCCTCATCTGCAACGACGAGCACGGCTACGGCGTGAGCAACTACAAGGGACGCCCCGTCTACGACACGTGGATGCAGAAGCGGGACTGGCTCCAGCGGGCATTGGGCACGGCCCAGAAGGAATGCGCCCGAGCGTTGAAGGCCCTAGCGGCTCAGGTTCCCGCCGACGCGTTGTCCGTGGTCGTATTCAATCCCACGCTCATGCCTCGCAGCGGAATCGTGGAAGTGGTTCTGCCGGAGGGGCTGGCCGGTCGCCGTGCTGTCCGCTCTCCGAATGGAACGATTGCCCCCTCCACCGTCGAAAACGGCCGCTTGCGGTTCCAGGCTTCGGAAGTCCCGCCCTTCGGCTACGCCGTCTTCCCTCTAGTGAAGACGGAAACGACATCCCCCAGCGTAGAACGGCTCTCCAAACCTCCCACCGTGGAGAATTCCTTCTACCGCGTGTCGTTTGCCCCGGACGGTTCGATCGCCTCCATTTCCGACAAACAATTAAACCGGCAGTTGCTCGACCCGGCGGCCCCCTGCCGGTGCAATCAATTTGTCTACACGCGCGACGCTCATAAGACCTTTTCCTCACCGCAGCACGCTCGATTTGAGCTGCGAACCTCGCCCCTCAGGCAAACGGTTGTTGCTTGGATCGACGACGACACGACGGGCGCTGCTATCGAGCAACGTGTGACCTTGCCGATCCATGAGAAACGGATCGACATCGAGAACGTTCTTTGGCACGTGTGCGACCTGGCCAGCGAGGACCGCTGGAACCGCTTCGGCTATTACGCCTTTCCCTTCCATGTACCCGGCGGCGTGTTCCGCGTGGGCCTGAACGGCTGCGTCGCCCGACCGCACGACGACCAGACCGGCCACGGCACCGACGCCTACATGGCGGCCCGGGACTGGACCGATGTGGGCAATGACCAGTTCGGTGTCGCCCTGGTCCAGTACGACAGTTGCCTCGTCGAGTGCGGCAAAATCCACGCCAACAAAACGGAGTTCGGCCAGCCGATCACCACGAGCCATCTCTACAGTTATGTTCTCAACGATTGGCTCTATGCCCATGCCTACATGACCGGCCCGTCCGACATGAGTTTCCGTTTTCGCTACAGCATCTTGAGCCACGAGGGCGGTGTGCAGGACGACCTCGTGGCCCGGTTTGCGGAAAGAACGCTGACTCCGCTTGTGGGCACGGTCATTTCGGGGCCCCAGAAAGGCAATCTACCCGCGGCCCCGCACAGCTTCCTCTCCGTCGATGCAGCCAACGTGGAACTTCTGGCCTTGAAGCTTAGCGAAACGCCGGGCCGCGGCGTTATTGCGCGATTTCATGAAATGGGCGGCAAGGCTGCAGACAAGGTCAATGTGCGGATCGGCTTCAGTGACGGCGCCCGGCTGACGAGTTGCTCCATCATGGAGGAAGATCGCAGTGCCCTCGACGAGGCCGCGGTGAAGCTGGCGCCGTTCGGCTTCGCCACCCTGCGGATTGAAGAACCGAGTGAGGCCCTGCATGTCCCAGAACCTTCGATTGGCGAATACACGGACAAGAGCGTGACACTCGCGTGGGCCCCTGTCGCCGGGGCTTGCCAATACCAGGTCTATCGCGGCGAGGACGCCGATTTCCCGGCCGATGACTTCCACTTCCTGGCCGCCACGCGCGAGCCGCAATACACGGACAACTGGCTCAAGTGCGGCACGGCCTATCACTACCGCGTGGCCGCCGTCAGTTCCGACACAAGCCAGGGCCCGGCGTCGAATCCCGTCTCGGCCACCACGCTTGCCCAAGGCGATTCGCCTCCCGCCAAGGTCGGCTCCTTCTACACGGGCCTCATTTCCGATCCCAGGGCATGGCGGGGCGACGAGCCCGACGTCCTCTATCTCCAGTGGGGCCAGAACCAGGAACCGGACCTGTCTCACTACGAACTCTATCGCGGCGATCGACCTGATTTCAAGTTGAGCGACGACACCTTTCTTGCCAAAGTGGAGCCCGGGCCCTATGTGACCGTGCCCTATGAAGACAAGGGCCTCAAGCCCCATACCGCGTATTACTACCGGGTCCGGGCGGTCGACCGCGACGGGCACAAGGGAGTGCCGAGCGACTTGTGCCACGGGACAACTCGCGAGTTGTGAGGAACCGGCCACGGTCATTCCCTGGTGACGCGTTTCCAGGAAGCCGTGTGCCACTGCTTGGCCACACGCCAAGAACACGTCTCACTGCCCTTTTCGTGTTCTGCGTGTGGACAAGCAGTGCCGAGCGAATCGCTATTTCCAGGAATCACAAAAGCCCATTTACCCAACCACGCTCCACGGGTCGCGTGCCGGTCGGGACCGCAGGCCGTTCGCTTCGGCATCGTCGATGAACGCTTCCTTCTTCGGATCGAATTTGAGTTTCCGCTGCAGGATCCACGACAGCGCCGCTGCATGGCAGGCCACGTGGGAATGACGCATCACCGACGAATTGCAGACGGTCGGCTTGCGGCTCTTCACGCAGTCGAAGAAATTCCTCGCGTGAGCGGAAACGTCGAGTCCGCGGTTCTTCTTCGCGGTCTCGGGAAGTTCCCCCGCTAACGACGCGGGCTTGACCACGATCTCGCCGTTGTCGCCTGTCTCGACCGAGCCCTCGTCTCCTTCGAACCGCACGGGGCACGTGCCAAGTCGGGTGATGTAGTGGGGATCACGGTTGCCGAAGGGCTCCTTCAGGAAATCGAACACGAGCTTCACGCCGTTGGCATAGCGGCAGATGATTTTGTCTTCCAGGGGCTCATACTCGATCGGCATGGTGTCGTCCGATTGATTGGCCCATTGGCAGAGGTCGAGGGTGTGCGCCCCCCAGTCGAGCAGGCGGGCGCCGGAATCGAAATCCCAATAGCCTCGCCAACCACCGCTGACGTACTTGGCGTTGTATGGGCGCCACGGCGCCTCTCCGAGCCACAGATTCCAGTCGACCACGTCCTGCTCGGGCGTGGGTTGGCCCGGCAGCCATTCGGTGAGGATGCTGGGCGTGTAGATGCTCGCGTAGAGCGTGTGGAGCCGTCCCAGTTTCCCGTCATGGGCAAGCTTGACGGCCTGCTGGAAATTCGGCACGCTTCGACGCTGGGTGCCCGCCTGAAAGATCCGGCCCGTCCGCCGGATCGTTTCGTCCAGGCGCTGGCAAAGATCGATCGTCAAACCGCACGGTTTTTCACTGTAGACGTCCTTTCCGGCTTCGGCTGCCATCATTGAGGCCGGGGCGTGCCAGCGGTCCCCTGTCGCAATCAGCACGGCGTCGATGTCCTTGCGGTCGAGCACTTCCCGGAAGTCCCGCACGAGGGTGCAGTCGGTGTTTCCGTAACGCTCGTCGACCATGCGTTTGCCCGCAGTTCGGCGGCTGGCCTGGACGTCGGCGATGGTAACACAGCGCACGTCATTCAGACCGAGGATGGCCGTAAGGTCGTAGGTGCATCGAGGGCCAATGCCAATCACCCCGAACGGAATGGTCTCGCTGGGCGACGTGCCGCCGTCCTTTCCGAGCACGTGGGCGGGCACGATGGACGGCAACGCCAAGGCGGCGCCGGTCATGACCGACTTCTGCAGAAAATCGCGTCGCGTTGATTGGTCACTCATCTCGATCACCCTTTCCTGGAATCTGGTATCCGGCACTTCGGCGAATCCTCTGCAGAACGGCCCCCGCTGCCACGAGCTTGAGCTACGCACGGGGCATTGTCAAGACGCACAGCTCCTTTCGCCAAAGGAACAACTGAAAATGACTTCACGGTTTCGAGTCGTGGGGTAGGGTGCGTCTTCACGCACTGATTGGCACGTCAACCATGCTGCTTGGAACGTCGAGACGCATGGTTTGGCGTGTTGATTATGCTGCTTGGTGCGTCAAGACGCACCCTACCTCGGTTGTCTTCGCTAACTCCTGTTCCTGTCAATTTCCCGCGATCGCTTGACACGCCACCCTTCGGGTACGAGACTCAGCGTGTTCGCTGTCCCTCGTAATGCAGGTGCTGGGAGTTGCAGGCTATGCAGAAAACGATAATCGCCCTGTTCTTGTGCGCATGCACGGTTAGCGTCTTTGGCGCCGAGGTCGATCAGGCAACCTTGAAGACGGCCCGGTCGACGGTGACTTTCGACCGAACCCGCCAGGGAGCCGTGATCTCCCTGGTTGATAACGTCACGGGCACGGAATTTGTCAACGGACCTGCCGCGCAGGGTCTTTTCGCCATCAAATGGAGCCGGCCGGGCGACAAATCCGGCAAGTTGGAACGCCTCACCGCCCGCGACGCCCAGAACATCCGCTGGAAGGTCGCAGAACAAGGTGTGGAAGTCGTCTTCGAACGGCTCGGCGGTCACGACCTGACCGTCACGTGCATGGCCTCGGCCGGCCCCGCCCGAGACGACGTCCGCTGGAAACTCCGAATCACCGGCCAGGCCCCTGTGGTCCTGGAACAGGTTGATTTTCCCATCCTCAATCTCAAAACACCGCTGGCCGGCGATGGCGGCTCCGATGCCTTCGTGCCCGGGCAGACCAAGGGCGGTGTGTTTCACGAACCGGCGAAGTGGAAAAGCGGTCAAGGCTTGGCTTTGGCCCAACCAGGCCCGCTGGCCGCCCAGTTCGGCTGTTATTACTGCGACCGGGCTGGCTTCCTCTCCCACACCTGCGACTCGCGAGGCTTTCCCAAAACGCTCGACGTCCGCCGCACGGCCGAGGGACTCCGCTGGACCTGGCAGCAGCGTTGCTTCCATGCCATGCAGGAACCGTTCGAGTTGGGCTACGAGATCAGCACCACCACGTTCACCGCCCAGACTCCCGGTGAACCCGCCGACTGGCGCGACGGGGCGGATCTCTACAAGCAGTGGGCCGTCCAGCAACCCTGGTGTGCCGTTCCTTACGCCCAACGCACCGACGTTCCCGACTGGATGAAGTCTGGCCCCGCCATGATCCGGTTCAGCCGCCACTCATTGGGCCATCCCGAGCAAGTGGAAGGCTGGCTGGAGGACTACTGGAAAAGGCGATTCCCCCAAATGCCGCTTATTGTCGCCCTTTGGGGCTGGGAACAGGTCGGCAGTTGGGTCTCTCCGAAGTACTTCCCGCCCTATCCGTCGGAAGAGGGCTTCAAACGCGTTGTGGCCGCGGCGCGGAATGCCGACGGGCATGCCTTCCCCTGGCCCTCCGGCTACTACTGGAACGTCGAGTACGACAAGAAACCCGACGACACCTTCGTGTGGAACGACTGGGACGACTTCAACGCCACCGGTCGGCCCCACGCCCTCCTTCAACGGGACGTCACGCCGCTGGTTCGCAAGCTGCCGTGGCTCAGAGGTGGACGCAACGCCGTCCTCTGCCGCGGCGATGCCTGGACCCGCCAATGGTTCAATCGCAACTGCGTCACCCTCATGCAGTTGGGCTGCGACATGGTCCAGGTCGACCAGGTCGTGGGCGGGCGAGCCCCGGGCGAAGGCGCGTGTTTCAGCACCGAGCACGCCCATCCGCCGGGACCGGGCGTGTGGGACGCTGAAGCCTTCGCCGACCAGTTGCGGTCCCTGGCCGCCGAGTGCCGCCGTGTGCAGCCCGAGGCCCTCCTCTCCATTGAGGAACCCCAGGAACTGTACAACCACCTGATCGCTGTTCAGGACTACCGCGACGCCCAATCACGGCGTTGGACGTCGGTGCCGGGAATGACCCACGCCTCCGTCTTCGGCTATCTGTACCACGAGTACCTGCCGGTCTTTCAGAGCAACCCGGCCCGTGGCGACCTGAAGATGCTGGCCTATTGCGCCGTCACCGGCCAAATTCCCCACTGGGTTCCCCATTGGCCCGTCACTCCGTCCCCGGCCCTCCTCAACGGCGAGTTCGAAGAGTGGACGGAAGACGTGCCCACCGGCTGGCAGCGGGTGAGCGGGTGGAAGGAGACCAAGTACGAGGGCCGATGCTATCGCGACGATTCCGTGAAGTTCCAGGGCGAGTCCAGTTTGCGACTCGAAAACGGTCTCGACTCCGACATCGTTCAGGTTTCGCAGAACGTTTCCGTCGGCCCCGGCCATCTCGAACCCGGCCACACCTACCGGCTCCGCGCCCGAATGAAGGTGGAGAGCCTCGCCAACCCCGGCGCGATCAACCTGGCCGCCCTCACACCGAAACTCGGTTCCAAGGGCACCTGGCGAGTTCCGTTTCCCGCTCCCGGCGACTGGACCGAAGGCAGCGCCGAATTCACCATGCCGGCGGACGCCACCTTCCTCCGGATCATGATCCAAGCCACCGGTCCCTGCCGCCTCTGGGTCGACGACGTTACGTTGGAGGAGAAAATCGACGGCCGCTGGGCGCCCCTCCTGAAGCCGGGCACCCCGCCCGAGCACGACTTCGTCGAGCAGTGGGTGCGGCTCTTCCACGGCGAAGGCCAGCCCTACCTGATGCTCGGCACCATGCTCCACCCGCCCAAACTCCTCTCCCCGCTCCCACCCCCGGGCGAAAGATCCCCCATGGCCCCCATCATGCTGAACGCGTTTCGCGCCCCGGACGGCACCGAAGCCGCCGTCATCGTGAATGCGACCGCCGACCCGCACAAGGTCCGCTTCCAGTGGCAAGGCAGCGTGCAAACACTTGAAATGCCCCCCTGGTCGCTACAACTCGTGCGGTGAGCGAAGAGCAGTTGGCCTCTGCGCCTTCCGGAGGAGGCAGCGATTCGCACGTGCCCATAAAAAAGAGCCCAGAAATGATGGACGGAGCAGGCTGAACCGCTTGCTGGCGTTGAGGGACGCTCAGGGGCATTCCGCGGAGGGGTGGATTGCAGGATAGCCAAAGTGCGCGGCAATCTCGGTTGAATGTGCGAGCCAGAGTGTCGAACTTCGCGCTTTCGAATCTTGGCCTTCTGGCACATCGGTTGTGGGGCTCTGTTGAATCTCCTCCCGGGGCCCACGGCGTGAAAACCCGCCATGCTTGCTACTGCCCCCCAAGCTTGACATATCTGACGTTTATTGTACACTGAAAGGGAATGATGATATCATGGGCCCTCGGTGTGTCAGACTTCGTCCTGCACACCCTCGGCCCTAACAATACAGGCACCTTTGGGGTGCCTTTTTTTGTCAGCCGGAAAGACTGGATCAGAAGATGTGGTCCCCTGACAAGCCCGACTTCTCAAAGCATACCGCTACGACCTTCTTGCTTGCATCATGGCACGAACTCTTTCACGCATATACGCCCGACTCCAATCAACCACGTCTGCACAACGTTGCGTCGTTAGTAGGCGAGCTTGCTGATATCAGCGATCGCTGGCAACGAGACCATCGCTTCCAGAATCATGTCGGGAAGATCCAGAAGGAATTAGCGCGCACGATGGAGGAAGAGGACGAGATCCTCTTGAAGCTTCCGGAGTACCGAGCGCGTGTCCAATACCTCGTCGACAACGGCACACCGCTGGGACTTCTTACTGGATGTCAGATCCTTTCCGAACAAAGACAACAATACGAAGAAGCTGTCATTGAATCCGCGACCGAGGCAATAGGTCGCTTGCCCAAGCAGAAGATGCAAGCCCACATAGGGCTTCGGCGTCTGGCAACTCTTGCCTTTCAGCATGGCAAAGAAGACAACGACGTATGGGATCCTCTGCGCAAAGACTCGGCCACACATCCATCTGAACTCTTCCGCGAAATCATAGGCCTCTCCACCGCGGGAACAAGGACTTACAAGTGCATAATTGCCATTACAGGAACAGCGTCTGAGATTCAATCGACACTTCGAAAAGCCGGATTCTCTCCGATTGGCAGGTCATCCGTTCCCGATCCATATCTGTCGAAGTTTGCTGAGAATGGCAACCGTCCAATGTTTGTTCGACGAGCCGTTGCGGCTACATCAGTTCGCAACGCAGTTGCTGTATGCCGAAAGCATCTGGGCATTGCAACCGGACTCGTGAGTCTCTACCGGAACGCGCAGACGTTGCACGTTCACCCGACCACATTGGTGCAAGTTGACAATACTGATTTTCTATTTGACCAAACGGAGCAGGCGTTTCGCAGGCTTCATCCTCGCTCACGAGCGAATCTGGACATTCGCGAGGGTCTGGAGCTTCTTACGGATCACGATGTGAATGAACGCCTATTGGGCGCAATAGAATTGCTCTCGTTGGCATCATCAAACTCAGATTCACGTGTTCGCCTGATTAATCTGTGGTCTGCAATCGAAACACTTTCTGGCGGACACGAGTCGGAAACCGTTTTGGAACGTGTTCTGGCTCTTCTTGTTCCGCTCATCATTTCACGGCATGTCAGCCGCACGGTCCGATACTTGTCGATTGAGACACAGAAACTTGGGGTGGCATTATCCAATTTCAGTTACGGGACTGGCTTCCCACGCTCGAGCAAACAATTCGTATCACCACACGACATGCTGAGAACGCTTGCTTCTCCGGTAAACTCCCAGCCCATCTGTGACCTTCTGAAGTTTGCCGAGCATCCCCTGCTGCGATATCGCATCTTTCGACTGTGGGAGACATTCCACGAGCCCCGGAAGCTGCGACAAAGGCTGATGCGATCAAAGGAACGTATCGAGTGGCATATCGCACGAATCTATCGGGCAAGGAATCTGCTTGTTCACAACGGCCACGAGACCCCATTTCTGGTTCCACTTCTCGATAATCTGCAAAACTACCTCTCAATGGCTGTGCAACGGCTGATTCACGAATTGAAGCAGCACCCGAAATGGGATGTCCGGCACGTAACTGAGTATTGGAACGGCAAGATGCTGTACTTTCTTAACTCGCTCGAAAGAAATCCGCGCGTTCTTGTCGTCGACGACTTCATTGAAGATGGATCCAGCCAGGGCATCTGGGCATCCTGAGCCGTGCAACCGTGGTGGACCGGGGGGGCGGGGCCGTGTTTTCGGGCAGCATATGTTCGCCAAATCGCCTTGCTGACCGAAAAATGGACCAGTCCCCGTGACTTTGCAGTTCTCCTGCGCCAATCCATCCCTCATTGCCTCTCATCGCCGGAAAGCTATAATCCCGCGGGGACCGTATTGCGGATACTGCAACTCCAGGCATTCAGGGGTATGTCATGGTGTTTTCTTATAGAATGACCGGCGGGTGGACCGATTGGCTAGCCCCGGAAGTGTTGCCCTCACTCATCATCCAGTTCCTCCCCTTCCTGATTATCCTACCCCTGCTCATCGCCGCAGCATGTCTGTGGAGAAAGCACCGAAGTGGCGCCAAGGTCTGCCTGAAAGCGACGTTGGTCGCCTTCGTGATCGGCACCGTTTGGGAAATGCTCATTCTCTAACAAACAGCAGTTGGCCATGCATAGAGAAGACGGCCCGGCCAAGCCTCGCAAGGCTCGCCGGGCCGTCATCGCTTGAACGTCAACTTGGGGATCGGTCGGCGGTGTCCACCCTACTTGCCATCACCAATCAAGCGGGTTGCCCGGATCGAACAGGTAGTCCACATCCCATGCACCGCCGGTTTCCGGCACATTCAACGTGTCGTTCCCGGTGACCGTGTCACCTGCCTCGGCGTAGACCTCGTCGAAGTAGCGGACGAGGAAGTAGTAGTCCGCCCTGGCGCTATCGTGGAAAATTCCCCAGTCATCCTGCCCGGTGAACGTGTCGGCGCCGGTCGTACCGATCAGCGTCACCATGTCGATGCCGCCTTCAACGGCGTATCCCTTCACGGTGGCAAAGTCGCTGACCTCCGTCCAGGTCGATCCGGCCCGGGTCATCGTCGCCAGGCCCACGCTCATATCGAGCGTGTCGTCACTCGTGCTGCCGTACAGGTAGGCCGTGTCGTCGCCGCCACCCCCGTAGGCCGTCACCTCGCTGAACTTGTCGGCGTACAGGGTGTAGTCGACGCCGCCGTCGTTTTCCATGTACGCGTACGTCTCTTTCCCGGTGAACTTGTCGGATCCGGTCGTGCCGGTCAGTATCGCCGTGTCCGTGCCGCCCGCGACCGCGTAGCCGTTGACGTTGGCAAAGTCGGTGGCCACAGCCGTCGTCGATCCGGCCCGCGTCATCGACGACGAGCCCACGGTCAACTCGAGCGTGTCGTCACTCGTACTGCCGTACAGATAGGCAATGTCGCCCGCGCCGCCGTTGCCATGGGCCTCCACGGTGCTGAAATCACCGACGTAGAATTGGTAGGCCGAGCTGGCCGCATCCCGCAGGATGCTGTAACTCTCGCGGCTGTAGAAAACATCATTCCCAGTGGAACCGGTCAAGCTGGCCGTGTCCGTGCCCCCCGAGGTTGCGAAGCCGTAGAGGGTGGCAAAATCGTTTGCCGCCGTCGTCGTCGTTTGGGAGCGGATCATCGACGCCGAGCCCACGGTCACGTCGAACGTGTCGTCGCTCGTACTGCCCCACAGATAGGCCACGTCATCGCCGCTGTTGCCGTTGGCCGTCACTTCGCTGAAATCGCGGACGTAGAGGAAGTAGCCGCCGCCACCTACGTTCCGCATGTAAGCGAGCGACTCTCTCCCGTAGAACGCATCCGCTCCGGTCGTGCCGGTCAGCGTCGCCGTGTCCGTGCCGCCCGAGCCGGCATACCCGTAGGCGGTGGCAAAGTCGTTCGCCACGGTCGTCGCTGCCCCCGAACGGGTCATCATCGCCGAGCCCACGCCTAATTCCAGCGTGTCGTCACTCGCGCTGCCGTACAGATAGGCCAGATCGTCGCCGCCGTTGCCGTCGGCCGTCACCTCGCCAAAGTTGCCAGCGTACAGGAAGTAGGGCGTGCCTCCCACGTTTCGCATATAGGCGCCCGACTCCTTCCCCGAGAACAGGTCCGATCCCGTCGTGCCGGTCATCCACGCCGCGTCCGTGCCGCCTGCACCGGCGTAGCCGGTGACGGTGCCGAAGCCGTTGGCCGCGGTCTTCGTCGATCCCGAACGGATCATCGTCGCCCACCAGCCCCCCATCCCCATGTCGAGTATGTCGTCGGTCGCCCCGCCGTACAGATAGGCCGTGTCGTCCACGTCGCCGTCGGCCGTCACCTCGCCGAAACCGGTCACGTACAGGAGGTAATCGGAGCCGCCCACATTCCGCATGTAGGCGTACGTCTCTTTCCCCGTGAAGAGGTCGGTTCCCGTCGTGGCGGTCATGGTCGCCGTGTCCGTGCCGCCTGCGATGGCGTAGCCGTTGATGTAGGCGAAGCCGCTGGCTGCGCTCGTGGTCGATCCGGAGCGGGTCATCGTCGCCGCGCCCACGGTCACGTCGAACGCGTCGTCGCCCGTGCTGCCGTACAGATAGGCGGTGTCGTTGCCGCCCCCGCTCAGCCCCGCCACGGTGCCGAAGCCGCTCGCGGTGTAGCGATAGTCCGTGCCCGCCAAGTCGTAGACGTACGCCTGCGTCTCTTTGCCATAGAACTTGTCGGCGCCGGTCGTGCCCGTTAGCGTCGCCTCGTCGGTTCCGCCGTTGGCTGCGATACCCCTGACCGTCTCGAATCCGAGGCCCGTGAAGTCGACGCCGTCGCTGCCCCAGTCCATGGTCGCCTGGGTGGGATCGACGGCGAACGTGTCGTCGCCGGTCCAGTCGTAGATTTCCAGCGAGTCGGTGCCGCCGGCGCCGTCGAGGACGATCGAGCTGTAGATGGCCATCGAGTAGACGTCCGCGATGCCGTTGATCGTGACGGTGTAATCGCTGCCGTCGGTCCTGACAACAACCGTGTCGTCACCTTCGGTTCCGTACAGGTAGAGTTCGTCGTCAACCTGAACGATGTAGTCTTCCACCTCGCCGTCGTCGGCCAGGCCGGTCGGCAAAAGGGTCCCGCCCGTGTCGTAGCTCGTCAGGCGGAGCCGGGCGTAGGTGATCCCGGGAACCGCGGTGGCAGGAATCGGGAAGGTCACGTGGTTCGTGCCGGCCGTGAGTGCCAGATCCGTGGCAAGCTGCTCGCTCGCGTCCCACGTTCCATCGGCGTTGAAGTCGATCCACGCATTCACATAGGAGTCGGCCGAGACCAACACTTCGACCCAGGCGTCGGCCATGCCCGGCGCGAAGGCCGAAGCACCGACGATGCCGTCCTCGTCCGCCGTGCCGTTGGTATCGTCGCCATCGGCAAGCGTGCTCGGCTGGCCGTCTCCTTCTGTGTCGCGACTCGCTCCGAGTGTCGGACCCGTTTCCGTGTGGCGTGCCCCGTCATCCGCCAGAAGCGTGGGATAGCTGTTAGGCAGTCCACTCTGGCTCGAGCTTGGGGCATCCCCGAAGTCGAAGCCCAAGACCGATACCTGGTAGTCTTCGACCTCACCGTCCGCGGCCGATCCGGTCGGATCTTGAGCGGCCGAATCGGTACTCAGACGGAACCTCGCGTAAGTTGTCGACGCGGAACCGGCGGGAACTTCCGGGAAGGTCAACGTGACCGTGCCCCCCACCGTGCCGTCAGCAACCGCCGTGGAGGCCCGTTCCGTGGCGTTGTCAAACACGCCGTCGCCGTTGTAGTCAATCCAGCCGAACAACGTCGCAACGCTGCCGGTCGTGTTGGTCACGAGCACGTTGACTGGTGGCTGCGCCCCGGTGCTGATCAGCAGCTCGGCTGCCGGATCGATCAGTCCGTCTTCGTCGTCGCTCGCCAGTCGATCGAGGTCGTCCGCATCGGCGGCCCCGTTCTGCAGCGAGCCGTCGTCGGCGTCAATCGCCGTTCCCATGCGCAGTTCAGGCACAAGGGCGTGACAGGGTCCGTTGTCCGTCGCCAGCGTGTTGTAATTGCCGGCGCCCGTGCCGGAGTCTGTGTCGGGAGCGTCGCCCCAGTCCCAAAGGACCTCCGAGAGGGTGGCGAAGAGGATGTCTGCATCCGTGCCGATTGTTCCGCCGAGGCTGTTCTCGGATCTCCACACGGCAACCCAGTTGCCCGCCTCATCGGTCGCTATTTGCGGGCTGTAGTCCTGGGCGGAATCCGTGGCGCCGTTTGTGTTCAGCGGTTGTACCTCGGTCCAGGTCATTCCAGCGTCCGCCGATCGGGAGGCAAGAATGTCCCGGTCAGAACCGATCGTGCCATCCAAAGTGTCCAGGCTCTCCCAGACGGTGATCCAATTGCCGTTGCCGTCGGTTGTGATTTGGGGGTACCAATCGTCTTCCGAGTCCGAGGCGGCATTGGAGTTCAAGGGCGATGGGTCGGTCCAGGTGACGCCGCCGTCGAAGGAACTCGCCACGAGGATATCCTCGTCGGTGCCGATCGTCGCCCCCAAATGCTCGTAGGACCCCCACACGGCGACCCAATTGCCCGCACCGTCTGTAGCCAATTGTGGGTCCAAGTCGGTGTAGACGTCGGATGCGGCATTGTTGTTCAACGGAGCCTGAACCGACCAGCTTGCCCCGGCGTCGCTCGAACGTGATACCAGGATGTCACCGTCCGATCCGATCGTTGCACCCAAGTTGTCATACGACTCCCAGACGGCAACCCAATTGCCGTTTCCGTCGGCGATGACTTGCGGACTCAAGTCGCTCTGGTAATCGGATGCGGCGCCGTTCAAGGGCGCCGGCGCGGTCCAGGTGGCGCCGCCGTCGGTCGAACGTGCAGCCAGGATATCGTAGTCTGTGCCAATGGCCCCGTCCAGGTTCTCATTGGACATCCAAACGGCGAGCCAATTTCCCGAACCGTCGGTGCTGACTTCGGGCTCAACGTCGCCGCCAGTGTCCGTTGCGGCGTTGCTGTTCAAAGGAACGGGCGCCGTCCAGGTGGCGCCATTGTCGCTCGAACGAGAGACGAGAATGTCAAGATCGGAGCCAATCGTCTCGCCATGGCTGTCCTCGCTCTGCCACACAACGACCCAATTCCCCTGCCCGTCGGTCGTCACTTGGGGGCGATAGTCGTGGCCGGAATCCGAGGCAGCGTCCGTGTTCAGCGGAACCGCTTCCGTCCAGGTCCCGTTGACTCCGGTCGAACATGACACGAAGACGTCGCAGTCGGTGCCAATCGTCCCGTCGAGACTGTTATTGGAGGTCCACACGGCGACCCGGTTGCCGAATGTGTCGGTCGCGATGTCGGGATACCGATCCCACTGGTTGTCCGACACTGCGGTGCTATTCAACGCCGCAGGCGCCCCGAACCAGGGAGCGACGGTGACCACGTAATCCTCCACCTCGCCGTTGCTGGCTGCCCCCGTGGGCGCGAGTCCGCCCGTGGAGCTGAGTCGGAAGCGCGCGTAGGTGCTGCCGTAAACGATGTTGCTGCCCGTGTCCTGGGGCACGGTGATCGTGAGCGTCTGCACGCCGCTCGCCGTGCCCAGGTTATAGCTGGTGAAGACCTGCTCGCCCGCGTCGTTCCAATCTCCGTCCTGATTGAAATCGATCCACGCGTCGAGATAGTTGGCCGTCGCAGCAGCCTTCTGCAGATCGACCTCCACGCTGGCCGTTGTCGAGCCGGCCCCCGACGCCGTCAGCAGCGGCAAAGTCACGCCGTCTTCGTCGTCCACCGTGCCGCTGCCGTCGTCGCCGTCGGCGCCGGCGGTCGGCTGTCCGTCGTTCTCGTGGTCTCGATTCGTGCCCAGTCTGGGGCCTGTCGTTCTATGGCTTGCGCCGCTGTCGGACGCCAGCGTGTTGTAGTTGCCCCTGCTCGTGCCGACACCCGTATCGGGAGCGTCCCCGTAATCCACGCCGTCGTCATCCAGCACGATGATCGTATCCTCCCCGACGGAATGCCCCGCCACGGAAGCGCTGATCGTCACGGTCGCGTCGTCGTCGATGACCGAATCGTTAACCGCCGAAAGCGTGAACGCCGTGGACACCTGGCCGGCCGGGATCGTCACCGTTGCCGGAAGCGACAGTTGGCCGCTCGGTTCGGCCGAGAGGGTCACAACCAGGTCCGACGTGGGCTCCGTGTTTCGCGTTACCGTGATGACGGAGGATCCCCCGTTTTCTTCCATTTCCTGCGCGACAATCGTCACGTTCAGATCCGACGTGGTGAATTCCAGTGGATCCGAAAATGCAACGAAAGGCGTATTGAAGCCCTCGTCGGGCACCGAAAACGAATGGGTGATGCTCGTGAGGGACGTGTCGGTGACCTTCACCGGGCCAAGCCAAGCCGTCATCGCGATCGCGCCGTCCGAACGAAGGTCCAGGTCGCTCAAATTCGTCACGCCGGTTTCCAGGCTGTTGATCACGTCGCCGGACGGGTCGTAGTGATAAGCGCTGCCGTTCCAGGCGGCACAGAACAAGTCCCCGTCCGCGTCAACGGCAATGGCTCGGTATAAGTGCGTTACATCGAGTCTCATGCTCTTCACTTCCGTGAGTGCATACGGATCGAAGGCATGAACATAGAAATCCTGGTCCAAACCATACAGAAGTCCGTCATGTCCCATGGCCACGTCGATGTAGTCGTCGCCCTCGGCAAATCGTGTCGCTGAAAAGTCGGTCGTGTCGAATCGGACGATGCCGTCCGCCTCTCCGGGCGACGCGGTCGACATGTCGGTTGCGAACGTGAACTCGCGCAAGGTGGCGATGCCCCCATACGGCTCGACATTCGCCGTGCTCCACCCGGCAAGCGTGTGGTCCTCGCTTGTCCCCGCCGCCAGGTCCAGCGTCATCAGCACTGGCTCGAAAGTGCCTGCGTATCCCTGAATCCGTTGATCGTCGCTAACCTCGATATCGCGCAACAGATCGTCGCCGCCGTGCGTGACCGCGATGTTCTGAACGAGCGTGCCTTCCAGCGTGTACTCGCTGATCCGGTCCGTGGTCGCGCTGGGGAAGGTAACCACAAGCAGATTGCCGGACGCGAAACCAGCGTCGCTGGCCGACGCGCCGATCGACAGCAATCGCCGATCCTCCAGTGGCTCTGCGGCCATTCGCCGCTGCTTCGGCGGGCGACACTTCGGCGAACGCCCCTCCCGATTGAACATTGATAGCAGAGTGTCTGAAAACAAACGCGCACGACGCTGCAACATCGACATATCTACGCCCCCACACAGTTAGGCGTCCCCTTGATTCGGCTGGCCACGCCCCAGTGACAGCCAACCCCAAATTCCAGTAGCTGGAGCCTACTTGACAGAGCCCCTGAAGTCAACACATTATGGCCACCGCCTAAATAGACAGCCCTGCCTGACAAAAACCACAACTTGGTTGACCCCAGCACCTGGAATAGGGCACCCGACACTTATCACCCGATATACCCCGCTCTGTAGTGCCCATGACCAACGGCGTCGCTTGATCTTCCAGAGAGGGGATCGCGCCAACGTTTTGATGACACCCGCGGTATTCACTGTCATCTTCTTGGCGATGCCCCTTGAGTGGAACCGGAGTTCTGGCGCACAGACCGCCCCTACAGACCGCGCAAGCATAGGCCCGGCGAACCTTCGCAAGGCTCACCGGGCCGTGGTCGCTCGAAAGTTGACTTGGGAATCGGTGGGCGGTGCCCACGCTACTTGCCATCACCAATCCAGCAGATCGCCGGGGTCGAACAGGTAGTCCACGTCCCATACTTCGGCGGTTTCTGACACATCCAGGGTGTCGTTGCCGCTGGTCGTGTCGCCGGCCTCGGCGTAGACCTCGTCGAAGTAGCGAATGTAGTTGAAGTAGCTCGTCCCGGCGCTGTCCTTGAGAATCCCCCAGTCATCCTGGCCGGTGAACGTATCGGCGCCGGTCGTGCCGGTCAGCGTCGCCGTGTCCGTGCCGCCTTCGACGGCGTATCCCTTCACGGTGGCAAAGTTGTTGGCCACGGTCGACGTCGATCCGGCCCGGGTCATCGTCGAGAAGCCGACACTCATGGTGAGCGTGTCGCTGCCGACACTGCCGTACAGATAGGCCGTGTCGTCGCCGCCACCCCCGTAGGCCGTCACCTCGCTGAACTTGTCGGCGTAAAGCGAATAGGCGGCCCCGGCCTCGTCTCGCATGTAGGCGACCGTCTCTTTCCCGGAGAACAGGTCCGCCCCGGTCGTGCCGGTTAGCGTGGCCGTGTCCGTGCCGCCCGCGACGGCGTAGCCGTTGACGTTGGCGAAGTCCGTGGCCACGGCCGTACTCGATCCGGCCCGGGTCATCGTCGACGAGCCCACGGTCAAGTCGAGGGTGTCGCTACCCGTGCTGCCGTAGAGATAGGCGATGTCGTCGGCGCCACCGTTTCCATGGGCCTCCACGGTGCTAAAGCCGCCGGCATACAACTGGTAGACCGCGCTGGCCGCATCCCGCAGGATGCTGTAGGCCGGGCGGCTGTAGAAGACGTCGTCCCCGGTGGTGCCGACCAGGTTGGCCGTGTCGGTGCCGCCCGTGGTCGCAAGGCCGTAGACGGTGGCAAAGTCGCCCACCGCCGTGGTCGTCGATCCGGAGCGGGTCATCGTCGACAAGGCCGCGGCCATGTCCAGCGTGTCGTCGCCCGTGCTGCCCCACAGATAGGCCACGTCGTCGCTGCCGCCGCCAGCGTTGGCCGTCATCTCGCCGAAATCGCGTGCGTAGAGGAAATAGTCACTTCCGCCCACATTTCGCATGTAGGCGAGGGTCTCTCTCCCGTAGAAACGATCCTCTCCGCTCGTGCCGGTCAGGGTGACCGTGTCCGTGCCGCCCGCGCCGGCGTAGCCGTAGGCGTTGGCAAAGTCGTTGGCCACGCTCGTGCTCAATCCGGAGCGAATCATGCTCGACGAACTCGGGCTCAATTCGAGCGAGTCGTCGCTGGAGCTGCCGTAGAGATAGGCCACGTCGTCGACGCCGCCGTTGCCGTTGGCCGTCACTTCACTGAAACTGGCGGCGTAGAGGAAGTAGTCGGTCGTGCCGCCCACGTTTCGGATGTAGCCATAGTCCTCCGTCGCGGAGAACAGGTCGGTGCCCGTCGAGCCGGTCATGGTGGCCGTGTCCGTGCCGCCGGCGCCGGCGTAGCCATTGACGGCGCCGAAGCCGCTCGCCGCGCTCGTGGTCGATCCGGACCGGGTCATCGTCGCCGAAGCCACGTTCATTTCGAGCGTGTCGTCGGTGGCGGCGCCGTACAGATAGGCCGTGTCGTCTGCGTCGCCGTAGCCGGTCACTTCGCCGAAGCTGGTCACGTAGAGCAGATAGTCACTTCCGCCCACATTTCGCATGTAGGCATACGTCTCCTTGGCGGTGAACAGGTCGGTTCCCGTCGTGCCGGTGACGGTGGCCACGTCCGTGCCGCCCGCAACGCCGTAGCCGTTGACGTTGGCGAAATCGGTCGCCACGCTCGTGGTCGACCCGGCCCGGGTCATCGTCGCCGCGCCCACGGTCACGTCCAGGGCGTCGTCGCCCGTGCTGCCGTACAAATACGCGGTGTCGTCTCCGCCGCCGCTCACGCCGGTCGCGGTCTCGAAGCCGCTCGCGGTGTAGCGATAGTCCGTGCCCGCCGCGTCGTAGATGTACGCCTGCGTCGCTTTGCCGTAGAACTTGTCGGCGCCGGTCGTGCCGGTCAGCGTGGCCTCGTCGGTTCCGCCGTACAGAGCGAACCCCTTGGCCGTCTCAAATCCGAGGCCGGTGAAGTCGACACCGTCGCTGCCCCAGTCCATGGTTGCCTGGGTGGGATCGACGGCGAACGTGTCGTCGCCGGTCCAGTCGTAGATCTCCAGCGAGTCGGTGCCGCCGGCGCCGTCGAGTACGATCGAGCTGTAGGTGGCCATCGAGTAGACGTCCGCGACGCCGTTGATCGTGACGGTGTAGTCGCTGCCGTCGGTCCTGACGACGACCGTGTCGTCATCCTCCGTTCCGTACAGGTAGAGTTCGTCGTCGATCTGGACGATGTAGTCCTCCACCTCGCCGTCCTGGGCCAGGCCGGTCGGCAAGAGGGTCCCCCCCGTGTCGTGGCTCGTCAGGCGGAGCCGGGCGTAGGTGATCCCGGGAACCGCGGTCGCGGGGACCGCGAAGGTCACGTGGTTCGTGCCGGCCGTCAGCATCAAGTCCGTGGCGAGCTGCTCGCTTGCGTCCCACGTTCCATCCGCGTTGAAGTCGATCCACGCGTTCACATAGGAGTCGGCCGAGACCACCACTTCGACCCAGGCAACGGCCATGCCGGGCGCGAAGGCCGAAGCACCGACAATGCCGTCTTCGTCGGCCGTGCCATTGGTATCGTCGCCGTCCGCGAGCGTGCTCGGCTGGCCGTCGAATTCCGTGTCCCGGGCCGTCCCGAGCGTCGGGCCCGTCGCCACGTGACGGGCACCGTCGCTGGCAAGCAGCGTCGCGTAGCTTTCAGGCGCGTCGCCGTAGTCCAGGTCGGCCTCCCCGGTGACCGTGACCGTGACCGTTCCGACCGACTGGGCTCCGTTGCCGTCCTCCAGCGTGTAGGTGAAGGTGTCCTCGTACGTCTCGCCGGAAGCCAAAGCCTGGATCGTGGTGCTCGTCGACGGATCGTAGCCGAAGGTCCCATCGCCGTTGTCGGTGATCGTCGCTCCGGCGACACTGGTGGCGTCGAAGGAAACGATGCTGTAGGCGGCATAGTCGTTGACCTTGAGAGTTGACTCGAACGGAATGAACGCAAAGGCGAAGCTCGTATTGATTGCGTCGAACGTTTCCGTTGAAAGCCCGCTAATAATGAAGTCGCTGCCGCTGGCCGTGTAGCTGAGCACACGGTTGTCGGGGATTTCCTCGCCAACCGAAGCCACGTACTCGGTCCCGGTGGAGATCAGCAACAGAATACCGTCCTCGGGCGTGACTCCCGGAATGCTCAAAGTGTATTCGCCGAGCGTCGCGTTGGGCGTCAAGGTGAAGGAGCCGACCGACTGTTCGAGGGATCCGCCCTCTTCGTACTGGGTGTAACGTCCTGCAACCAGGCCGTCCAGGTCCGCGGGAAGGTAGACGAAGCTCCAGTCGCTGTCCACGAAGCCCGTGGCGTCATCGTCGTTGTCCAGTTGACGGAACTGCCACGTGCTGCCGCCCATGGGCGAAGCCGCGTAGGCGTAGTCGGCGTTTGCAGCGCTGATGGCGAACAGGAACCCTTCCGAGTAGGAATCGGTGACCCCAGGGATGTCGATTTCGTACCAGCCCGTTCCGAGCTTGGTGACGTCGGAGGGAGACACGTCAACCCCGGCGGCCAGCGTTCCGTCGGCGAGCACGTGACCGGAAACCCAGCCGTCGGCAAACGGGAACAAGGCCGTCGCCACCGAGGAGTTGTGTTCCCCGTCGCCGATGCCCAGATCCGTCGACAACGAGTACGAGCCAAAGGCCTCGGAGGCGTTCACGGTCGCGTAAGGCGAGGTGGTTTCCCGGACGGTTGCGAGCAGGACCCCGTCAACCGGGTACAGATCCTGGCCGTCGATGCCGATCTGCACGTCGCCCAGGTTGGGCGAACTTTGGACGGTGATCGCGGGGCTGGTGGTCTGCTCCACCGTCCAGGTGGAACCGGCGTTGTCGGTGGCCGTCGAATCGGAGTAGATATTGGCGGCCGCCAACTCGTACGCTCCTTCGTCGGCGTGGTAGTCGTTGTCGAGCACGGAGACAGTGATGCTCGTGCCCGAATCGGTCTCGCCCGCGTCCGCCACGGCGGTCGGGCCGTCCACGGCCGAGTAGATCGTCACGTAGAACGTGGTGGAAGTCTGCGCCCCGGCGCTGTCGGTGGCCGTCACCGTGATCGGAATCACCGAGCCGAAGGCGTCGGCCACCGGCGTGATGACAAGGTCGACATTGTCGGGCGCCACGAGTTCCGCCGTGGCCAGGTCCGGCCGGCCGTTTTCGATCGTCAAGGTGATCGTGTCGCCGTTGTCAATGTCGGTGAAGACCGAAGCCAGCGAAATAGTCAGGGCCGGGTCGTCTTCCGTCATCGTCTGGTCGGCAATCAGGTTGACCAGCTCGGGGGCGTCATTGACGCCGACCAAGGTCACCGTGGCCGTGCTGGTGTCGCTGCTGGTGCCGTCGGTGGCCTGGTACACAAAGGTGTCCACGAGCGTTTCCCCCTCGGCCAGGGCAGCAACCAGGTCGCCCGCGTCGTACTGCACCGTGCCGTCGGCGTTCAGCGAGAGCGAGGCACCCAACTCGCTGAAGCCCGAGGTCGGATCCGCCGACGTTCCAAGCTGGTCCACCGTGAGCGGCGTTTCCAGCGAGATCGCGTTGTCAAACGGGATGAACAGGAAGTTGAAATCCAGATCGACAAGCGTGTCGGGCGTGGGCAACTGGTGCTGCTGGATGACGAAGTCCGTGCCATTCTCTGCTGCCTCGTAGCTGAGCAGGACGTGCTCGGCGGTCGTCGAGTCGGCGTCGGACGACTGCAAAATGAGCATGCCGTCTTCGGGCGTGTAGCCGTCGATCGACAAGATATATTCCCCGGTATCCTGGCGATCGATGGTGAAGTCGCCGACGGAGACTCGCAGCGAGTTCGCTGCCGTGCCGTCGCCAATCACCTGGCCTCCGATCAGACCGGTCGCGTTTCGCGGAATGTAGACGAAGCTCCAATCGTCGTTCTCGCCGCCGCTGGTGGTAGCGGCATTGTCGCGGAGGGCGATCTCCCAGGAGTCGCCGCCCAGCGGAATCGCGCTGGCCCAGTTGTCTTCGTTCGATCCGCCGATCACGAACACCATGCCTTCGGTCGTCGAGTCGGTCACGCCCGGAATGGTGATCGTCCAGCGACCCGTGTCGGTCTGGGTGACGGTCGGGTCGCCGGCGACCGGATCGCCGCTGACCACGGCGAAGGTCCCCGTGGCTTCGTCGTAATGGCCCCCGATCCAACCCTCCTCGAAGGAGAAGTAGGCGGCCGACACGCCGATGGCTTCCTCGTCACCGGCGGTGATCGAGGCGGTGGCCAGCCACATGTTCAATCCGCCTTCGGTGTAGGCCTCCACCGAAGCGTAGCCGCCTTGGTCGGCGATCTCGGTGCGGTTCTCCGTGATCGTCGACAGCACGACCCCTTCCGTTCCGTACAGGGTCTCAAGCACCGAGCCGTCGCCGTTGACGTCGATGTAGAGGTTAATGTCGCCCCAGTTGTCCTGGGCTTCGTTGATCGTGAGCGTACCGGCTCCCGTGCTCTTCTCCTGGTTGCCCTCGCTATCCACCGCGATATACGAGTCAGCCTGGTTGTTCCCCTGGTCCACCTGGTCGTAGTTGATCTCGACGTTGATGGCGCTGACAGTCTGGGCCGTTTCGCCACCCAGCGTGTCGTTGGCCAGCACGTTCAAGGCGCTGGAGTCGACCGCGAGCGAGAAGTTGTCGTCCACCGTATCGGAACCCGGGGAGTCGACGGTAACCGTGACCGTTGCCGTCGAGCTGTTGCCGTTGCCGTCCTCGATCGTGTAGGTAAACGTGTCGGTCACGGTGGAGCCCGGGGTCACTGTCAGCCCCGTGGGATCGTAGGTGAAGGTGCCGTCGCCATTGTGAACCACCGAAGCGCCCAGCGTGCTGGTGGCATCGAAGGCCGTCACAGTCAACGAGGCGGCCGGGTTCGGCGTGAGCGGCGTCTCGTAGGATACGAACACGAAGTCGAACTGGGCATCGGCCAGAGCGAAATCCGGAATCGACCGGGCCGAGACGAGGAAGTCGTCCCCATCTGCCACGTAGCTCAAGGCAATCGTCGAGCTTCCGCTGGAATTGAGAAGCAGCACGCCGTCGTCGGACGTGAGCCCGTCGGGAAGCGTGATCCGGTAGGTACCGGTCGTTCCTTCGTCCTTGACAACGGTCGCGCCGCCCGCCTGCAAGGTGCTGTCGAGCGTGCCGTCGGAAGCGACGCGTCCGGCAATCAGGTTGGCCGTGTCGTTGGGGATGTAGACGAAGGAGAAGGAGTTGTCGACCGCCGTTCCATCATCGTTGTAAGTTTGGGTGATGGTCCAGGTGCCGGTCGAAGACTGCGCCTCGGTGGAGGGGGTGATGTCGTAGTTATTGGTCGTTCCGATGGAGAACAGGTAACCCTCGGTGGCAGCGTCGGTCACGCCGGGCACGGTAACTTCGTACACCCCGGTCGCAGTTTGGGTGATGTCGGCCGGGGTGATGCCCGAGCCCGCCTCCATGGCCCCCGAGGAATCCGCCCGGGCGGCCGTCCAGCCGTCGTCGAAGGCGAAGTAGGCGGCGGCCAACGAGCCGCTCCGCTCGGCGGACTCGCCTTCTAAGGCTGTCTGCGTGCCGAAGGCGAGTGTCTCGTACTCTTCCCAGTACCACTGCTGCACGGAACTGTAGGGAGACTCATTGTCGCGAGAGGTGCCCAGAAGAACACCGTCGCTCGGCAGCAGGGTCGCCCCGTTCAGCCCGACTCCCACGTCCGCAGCGTTCGGCTGGGTGAGGATGTCGATCGTGTTCGGATACGACCCCGTGCCCACCACGGTCCAGGTGGAACCCGCGTCATCCGCTCCACCGGGCACGTCGATGGCCGCCGCGGCAACGTCGCTGACCAGGCCGTCGGGATGAATGTCGTTGCCGATCGCCTGGATCACCACGGTCGCGTCGATCAGGGTCTCCGCCGTATCGTCAACGGCCGTCGGGGCGTCGTCGCCCAGGGTGGGCATCACGCTGATGTTGAGCGTCGTCGAGGCGGTTGCCCCCGCCGTGTCGGTGGCGATCACGCTCACCTGCACGAAACCGAAGGCGTCCGCCACGGGAGTGACCTCCAGGCTGTCTCCATTGATCACCAGCGAGACCAGATCGGGGTCCGGATTGTCGAAGGAATAGGTGAAGCTATCGCCGGTGTCGACATCGGTGACCAGCCCCGTGAGATCCACGCTCACCATGGGATCGTCTTCGTTGAACACGAGATCGCTGAGAGAAGCAACCACTTCGGGGGCATCGTTGACTCCGACCCACTCGACCGTCACGACGGCCGTATCGGTCGTCTCGCCGGTCGAATCGGCGATTTGATACACAAACGTGTCGGTGGCCGTTTCGCCTTCGGCCAGGGCCTTGAGGGCGCCGCTCGTGTCGTAGGAGATGGTGTTGTCGGCGTTGATGGTCAGCGGCACCCCCAGCTCGCTCACGCCCGAGGTCGGATCGGCGCTCGTGCCGACCTGGTTGACCACCACCGGCATGTCCTCCGTATCCTGGCTGATGCTGTTGTCGTAGGGAATGAACAGGAAGTTGAAGTCCAGGTCGACCAGCACGTCCGGGGTGGGAAGCTGGTGCTGCTGGATGATGAAGTCGTCGCCATCCACTTCGTAGGTGAAGCTGACCTGGTCCGCCTCGGAGGAACTGGAGTCGCTCGATTGCAGGATGAGCATGCCTTCGTCGGCGGAGTAGCCGTCGACCGACAGACGCCATTGACCGGTCTCTTCCTGCTGGATGGTGAACTCGCCGATCGAGAACCGCATCGGGTTGGCCACGGTGGAATCGCCGATCACCTGCCCGCCGATCAAGCCGGTTGCCGAGGCCGGAACGTAAACGAAGCTCCAGTCGTCGTTTTCGCCGCCGCTGGTGACCGCGGCGTTATCGCGGAGGGCAATCTCCCAGGAGTCGCCGCCCAGGGGCAGGGCGCTGGCCACGTTGTCCTCGTTCGATCCGCCGATCACGAAGAGCATTCCTTCGCTGGTCGAGTCGGTCACGCCCGGGATGCTGACGATCCACCGCCCGGTGGCGGTCTGCGTCACCGTGGGATCCCCATTGACGGGATCGCCGTTGACCACGCCCCAGGTCCCGGTGTCCACGTCGTAGTGGCCGCCGATCCAGCCGTCGTCGAAGGAGAAGAACGCCGCCGATACGCCAACCGCCTCTTCATCGCCCGCGGTAATCGAGGAGGTGGCCAGCCACATGTTGCCGCTTTCGGTGACCGCTTCCACCGACGCGGCGCCTCCCTGCATTTGAATCTCCGAGCGATTCTCGTTGATCGTGGCGATCACGACGCCGTCGTTTCCGGTGAGACGCGGATCCACGACGCCGTCCGCCTCCACCAGCCCGTCGCCGTTGGTGTCCAGGTACAGATCGATGTCGCCCCAGTTGTCCGTGGACTCGTTGATGATGATCGTACCCGCGCCCGTGGTCCGCTGCTGGTTGCCTTCGGAATCGAGGGCAATGTAGGCATCGGCCTGGTTGTCGCCCTGGCTCACGCTGTCGTAGTTGATCGCCACGTTGAACGCGCTGACGGACAAGCTCGGGAAGGGCCCGAAGGTGTCGTTGGCGGTCACGTTGATGGAAGCGTCGTCGGACAGCGAAACCGTGTCGTCCACCGCGTCGACCTCGGGGGCTCGCACGGTGACGGTCACCGTCGAGGTCGTCGAGTTGCCGTTGGCGTCGGTGAGCGTGTACGTGAAGGTATCGGTCGTGCTCGTGCCGAAGGCCAGGGCCTGGAGCGAGGTACTCGTGCTCGGGTCGTAGTTGAAGGTGCCATCCGCGTTCTGCGTGACCGTGGCGCCCGCCACACTGGTGGCGTCGAAGGCGGTGATGTCGAACGAGACGTCGCCGCTGAGCGTGAGGGCATCTTCAAACGGTGTGTACACGAATTGGAACTCGGCGTCGACCAGGGCGAAATCGCCGGTCTGCCGCGTGTAGATCAGGAAGTCGTCTCCATCGGCCACGTAGCTGGTGACCACGTTGTCCGGGTAATCCTCGGTGGCGTCGCTGCCCGTGGCCGACAACATCAAGGCCCCGTCGGTCGGCGTCACGCCGTCGATCGTGAGCCGATACACCCCCACGTCTTCCTGCACGAGCGTGTACGTGCCCCCCGACTCGACCTCCTGCAACAGGGTGTCGGTGGCCGGGTCGAAACGGCCGGCGATCAGGTCGGGGGTGTCGGCCGAAATGTAGACGAAACTCCAGGCGTCGTTCTCGAAGCCATCGCTGTCGTTGTCGGTTTGCCGGTATTGCCATGTGTTCGTGCCGGAAACCGGAACAACCGAATAAGCGTTGTCGTCGTTGCCCACGCAGGCGCCGAACAGGAAGCCGTCCGCGGTGGCGTCCGTCACGCCGGGAATCTCAACCGTAAACAGGCCGTTCTGGATTCGTGTGATGTTCGAAGGCGCCACCCCAACGCCGTTGGTCAAGACGCCGGCTGAACTTACCTGTCCGCTGACCCATCCCTCGGCGAAGGAGAAGAAGGCAGCCGCAATCGGAGCGCTGCGTTCGCCACTGTCGCTGCCTGCCGAGGTGGAGAAGCCGTAGCTGCTCCAGGCGTTGTAGGGATCGACGGTGATGTACGGCGAGGTGTTGTCACGAACCGTGCCAAGGAGCACGCCCGTGGACAGATACAAATCACCCGAAACGAGCCCGATTTCCACGTCGCCCACGTTGCCCGCACTGTAAACGACCATCTCATTCTCGCCCGATCCCGTTTCGGCGATCGTCCAAACGGAAGCGGCGTTGGAGGTGGCGCCCACGGGCACGTCCACGTTGGCCGCCGCCACGTCGTAGGCCACGCCGTTCGGATGGTAGTCGTTGCTGAGCACGTCGATGTCGACCGACTGGAAGGTCACCGTCTCCGCCGTGTCCTCGCCGGAGATCGGTCCGTCCGTATCGGTCACGTCGGGCAGGATGTTGACCTCAAAGGTCATGCTGGCCGATTGCCCGGCCGTGTCGGTGGCCGTCAACGTGATGTAGTCGTAGCCAAAGGAATCGTTCTTGGAGGCCAGTTCCATCGAGTCGCCGTTGAAGGTCACCTCGACGATGTCGGAATCGCTGGTTGTGTACGTGAGCGTGTCGGTGCTGTGGGCGAAGATCGTCGTGAGGTCGATCGTGACCGTGTCGTTTTCGCTGAAGACCTGGTCCGGGATCTGCTGCTCGATGCTCGGCACCGGAACCACGGTCACGGTAACCGTCGCCGTGTCCGTGTTCGTGCCGTCGGTCACCGTGTAGGTGAAGGTCTCGGTGAGCGTGCCGGTGAGCGTTCCGTCGACGACGCTTGAGGTGTCGATGCTGATCGTGTTGTCGGCGTTGATCGAAAGGGCGAGGCCGCTGGGGCCGGTGACGGCGTCGACGGAGGCGACCGACAGGGTCGTCGTGGGCTGCGGCGTCTCCATCGTGGCGTCGTCGAAGGGGATGAACGCGAACTGGAAGTCCGCATCTTCCAACTGGCCGCCGGCCTGGTCGCGAATCTGGATGATGAAGTCGTCGCCGTCCGCCTGGTAGCTGAAGAAGTTGTCTTCAGGCACCTCCGCGCCGGCCATCGTGCCGGTGGCGGTGTTGTTCAGAAGCAGCATGCCCTCGGTGGGATCGGCGCCCGTGATCGTCAGACGCCACTGGCCGTCGCTCTCCTTGACGAGGGTGAAGTCGCCGACCGAGTCGTAGACGGGATTCGTGACGTTGTCGTAGGCGGAATTGACCGAGGCTGCGATCAGGTTCGGTGCGCTGCTGGGGATGTAGACGAAGCTCCAATCGTCGTCCTCGCCGTAAACGAGGTCGGCTGTGTTGTCGCGGACGGAGACTTCCCAGGTGTCGCCGCCCAGGGCGCGGGAGGAGGCGAAGTTGTCTTCGTTCGATCCGCCGAGGACGAAGAGATAGCCTTCCGTCTCCGAATCGGTCACGCCGGGGATGCTCATCTCGTAGAGACCGCTGCCGGTCTGGACGATGTCGGTGTCGGTCACGCCGTTGCCGGAAACGAGCGTGCCGGAGCCGTCGACGTGGCCGGCGATCCAGCCGTCGGCGAAGGAGAAGTAGGCGGCGCCGAATTCGACGTCGACCTCGGTATTCGCCGACTGCATCTGAATGCTCAGCCACGTCTGGGTCCCGGAACTGCCGGAATAGGATTCGATGACCCGGTAGCCGCTGGTCTCATTTTCCCGTGCGGTGGCCAGCACCACACCCGAGTCGTAAGCAATCGCGCTGCCGTCGAGTTGGATCTCCACATCGCCCGTGTTCGTGGTGGTGGTGGTGAGGTTGTTGGGCGAGGCACCGGTTTCGGTCACGGACCACGCGGAACTGCTATCGACCGTGAAGTTGGCGGCGCTGATCGATTGCACGCGAGTGTCGACCGTATCGATGTCGTTGGCGAGCACCTCGACGGCGACGGAACCTGAGTCCCCCAGGATTGTCTCGCTATCGGCCATCGCGGTTACCGAGAGCAATTGCCGGTGCTCCAGGGGCTCCAACGACAAAGACAAACAGCGCCGACCGCGGCGATTCGCATCCCGGCGGGGCTTCTTTTTGGCGGCATTACGGCTGAAGAAAGACAGCATTTCAAGTCCCTCAAATTGCACAAGAAGTAGTGAACACTCGAAACTCGCGCGGAAGTAACGATGCGCTTGGTCGGTGAAACCTTGAGGGTCCGTTATACATGCGACCTTTCGATGCGCAACACAAAAAGGCTGGAGATTCGCCGAAACTTAACACTTCACCAGAATCTAACGCGCTAACAGCTATAGGGAGATTGCATCCGCCGCGACTTCGAGCGCATTTTTGCACTCGCTCGATCATCGTTTGCGAGCACGTTGTGTGTAGCGTTTCTGACGCAGTTCTCGCGCAATACAAATAGTCTGCTCACATTCGCCAGGTATCGTGACGGGTTCGTCAGCCGCCGTCCCGAAGCTCCGGCAGATGCGATAACCCCGTGCGAATACCGCCACTGCCCCTCGCACGCCACGTCAAACGCGGCATCACGCAAGCGTCAAACCGCAGGTTGCTTGGTTTCGCGGAATGTCAACGCGAATCGCAACCCGAATTGCGCAGAACACAAACAGGCCAGTTTCAAAGAGGTGGAGATGTTCGTCACGGAACAAAGATCGCGCCGAAAGGAAGCCCCTTCGAACTCGTTCGCTTTCACGCTTGTTGAACTGCTGGTCGTGATCGCCATTATCGGCGTGTTGATCGCCTTGCTCCTGCCTGCCGTCCAGGCTGCTCGCGAATCGGCTCGCCGCTCCCAGTGCGCAAACAACCTGAAGCAGATCGGCCTGGCCTTCCACAATTTCCAGGACACGAACGGCCATCTCCCCACGGGAGCCCGGGACGGGGACACTCGAATTCAGGGGCCCGCCGATTTCTGTTGCCGCGCCAACACGCGCCGCGGGTGGACCTGGTGCTACAAGATCCTGCCTTTTCTCGAACAGTCGAACGTCTACGATCTGGCCAGCGACGAGGACGATCCCGACCCTCCCGCGACGGGAGCCTACAATTCCAAGGAGAGCATCGTCGGTCAGCAGCCCGTCATTACTTTCTATTGCCCCACGCGGCGCGACCCACAGGGATACGGCAGCGGAGGTTTCTACCGCACCGACTACGCCGGAAACGCGGGCGAACGGGGAGACGGCAGCGTCAAGAAAGACCCGAGCACGGGCATTCGGGGCGTTGTCATCCAGACCGATCGCGAGACGACCCGAATCGAGCGGATCCGCGATGGCTCTTCCAACACGATCATGGTTGGCGAAAAGGCGTTGCACCCGGAAGCTTTCGGGATTGAAGGGGGCGACAACGAACGCTGGAACAACGTGGGCTGGGACAACTGCGTGATCCGCTGGGGCGCCGGAATCCGGGACGACGGGACCAACTACGGCCTGCCGCCGATCCCCGACATGGAGGCGCCTCATCTCGTCAACGGTGCCTGGACCGGCGTGACCGATAAGGGCGGGCGCACTCGCAATCAATGGCACCCCTTCTTCGGCTCCTCCCATCCGGGCGGAACCAACTTCTGCATGGCAGATGCTTCCGTTCGCCTTATTTCTGGTTCATCCGACCGAAACGTGCGCAGGTGCAAGCTGTTGCATCGAAACAGGTTTCGACGCAGACTTTGCGGGAACAAGGGGAGCCAGAGAAGAGGCACCGGTACTCCGCGGCAGAGTACCGGTGCCTCTTCTCTGATCAGCCTCGGCTCGATTCGGCGCTGGTCGGGCGAGCGCATTCTTGAATCGGATGAACCTTATTTCCTTCAATGTTGACGATCGCGTGTTCCGGGCCGCAAGCCTGACCAACGACCATGAAACTGTCGAACTGCCCTGACCAAGACGTACGGCAACGTGACGTTGGTCCGTTGCCATAGCTTCTCGCACTTTCCGTTACTACCCCAAATGAAATGGAGAAACCACCAATGAAACGACTCTTCTGCCTCGCCTTCCTGCTGCTGATGCCCTTCGTGGCTCTTGGCTGCGGCTCGGGGGCTGCCGACCCGCCGGAACTGAACGACGAGACCCTTCAGGCCGTCGAGGCGGAAGACCAGGCGATCGACGAGGCGGAGGGCGCCCAGTAGGGCGCTCTGCGAACCTTGATTGATCGGCGAGACGCTGTGCTGAATGGGAGATTCCAGCAACCAAGCTGAGAAATGGCAGCGACACCTTCAGGGGCAACCGGTTTGCAGCGGTTGCCCCTTTCTCTTGCAGAGTCGATTGTTTCGACCCGAACAAGAAACAAACAAGCGAGGGCGGAGAGGGGATCGCCCCTCTGCCCTCGCTGCGAATTCCGGCCAGTCACAAAGCCGAATGGATCAGTCGCCCTCGACGGGCAGGTTGTCGTTGGTGATGCTGAGCCGCCGGAACTGCTCGTCGTCGACGTTGTATGAAATCAGTCGCACCGAGCCGTCTCCCATGCAGAAATTGCATCCGCCCGCGTGCGACGATCCGAAGAACGGATGCCATTGGCCCCAGGAGTTCCCGCCCTTGTCGGTGACGGTTGTCCACGAACCGTTCACCACGTGGGGGGCTTCCATGTCCTTGATGGGCGGGATGCCGAAGGTGGTGCCGTCACTGAGCTTGCCCGCTCCGAAACGCCGCATGTCGGTGTCCCAGCCGTTGTTGCTCCAACGCTCGTTGTCGCCGCCATCCGTGCCGAATGCCTCGGGGTGAAGCGCTTTTTCGCCCACCATGATCGTGTTCGAGGAACCGTCGCGGACTCGTTCGATCCGGGTCTTTTCGCGGTCCGTCTGGGTAACCATGCCCCGCAAACCGCCCCAGCCCTCGTCGCGCTCATAGTTCGATCCCCCGACGGGGCCGAATTCACCCGCACACCCCACATAGTCGGCCCGATAGAACTCAGCGCTTCCGTAGGCGATGGGGTCGCGCCGTGTCGGACAGTAGAAGCCGGGCACAAACTGTTGCGCCACAATGTTCTCTTTCGAATTGTACGAACTGCTCCCCTCCGTTGGATCGTCGGCTTCGCTGGCAAGATCGAACAGTGGCTGCTGCTCAATGTACGGCAGGATGTGGTACAGGAAGCACCACCCGTGAAGCGTCTGGGCTCGGCAACAGGCCGTCAGGGAATCGTTCCGATGATCGCCGTCACGGGAGCCCTGGGGAAGGTGCCCGTGGGTGTCCTGAAAATTGTGGAATGCCAGGCCGATCTGCTTCAGGTTGTTCGTACATTGGGTTCGGCGAGCCGACTCGCGGGCCGCCTGAACGGCCGGCAGCAACAGGGCGATGAGAACGCCGATGATAGCGATCACTACCAGCAGCTCTACCAAAGTAAAGGCCCTTCCTGCCCGCACGTTCGAACCGGCGACAGGTGGGGAATGCGACTTTCTTCCAAATAACATCACGCAATTTCCTTCTTGGAGGGGTGACGCGCGGAGTGAACTACCGCAACGACGGGGCATCCGAGTCAGCCACCTGCCCCCAGCCAATACGGCAAGCCCGTCACGTTGCGAACGACCCAATCACCCTAGTCGCTGAATATCAGGAAGATATAAAGGCGTCGCTAGGATTCGGTGAGTTTTTCGTCACGATAAACAAACAATCGACCAGATCGTGGCGATGGCGGCTGATGGTGTGCCGTCAGTGCCACAAGCGGAACGCCCCGGAGTTCTCACTCACAGAGCGACCCCGCAGAGCGCGCACAAGAAATAGCCCGGCGAAACCTCGTGAGGCTCGCCGGGCCATCGTCGTTGGAAGGTCAATTTGGGAATCGGTGGGCGGTGACCACCCTGCATGCGATCACCAATTCAGCGGATCGCCGGGGTCGAACAGGTAGTTTACGTCCCACGTCCCGCCGGATTCCAGAACATCCAGCGTGTCGTTCCCGCTGGTCGTGTCGCCCGCGTCGGCGTAGACCTCGTCGAAGTAGCGGACGAAGTTGTAGTAGTGCGTCCAGTCGCTGTCGGCGAGGGCTCCCCAATCGTCTTGGCCGATGAACGTGTCGGCGCCGGTTGTGCCGGCCAACTGAGCAACGTCCGTCCCGCCCGTCGCGTAGGCATAGATGCGATTGAAGTTGTAGGCGTCGAATTCGATCGCAGACCCGGCAAGCGGATTCAGCACCGCTCTGGCATCGTTCTGGCTGAAACTGAAACTGTCATCGCCGGCACTGTCGTACAGGCGGGCTTCGTCGTTCCCGCCGTTGCCGTAAGCCTCCACGGTGCCGAAATCGGCGGCGTAGCAATAGTAGAACCTCGCCGTCATGGTGCTGTAGGTTTCCTTGGCCTGGAAAACGTCATCCCCGGTGGAACCGGTTATCTTGGCCGTGTCCGTGCCGCCCGCAACTGCAATGCCATAGACGGAGCGAAAGTCGTTCGCCACGCTCGTCGTCGATCCCGAACGGGTCATCGTCGCCGAGCCCATCGTCACGTCAAGCGCGTCGTCCCTAGAACTGCCGTACAGATACGCCGTGTCGTTGTGGGGGTAGGGACTGTTGCCGTAAGCCGTGACCTCACTGAAACCGGCAGCGTACAGGACGTACGGCGTGCCGACCAGGTTTTTCATGTAAGCGTACGTCTCTTTCCCATAGAAAAGGTCTGACCCTGTCGTGCCGGTCAGTGTCGCCGTGTCCGTGCCGCCTGCGATGGCGTACCCTTGGATATTGGCGAAGCCGTCGACCACGCTCCTCGTCGACCCGGACCGGGTCATCGTCGCCGAACCCACGTTCAACTCGAGCGTATCGTCGCTCGTGCTGCCATACAGGCAGGCCACGTCGCCGCCGCCGTTGCCGTTCGCCGTCATCTCGCTGAACCCCTGAGCGTAGTGGAAGTAGTCGGCGCCGCCCACGTTTCGCATGTAGGCAAGCGATTCTCTGCCGTAGAACTTGTCCGTTCCCGTACTGCCACTCAGAGTGACCGTGTCGCTTCCGCCTGGAACCGCGTAGCCGTTGACGGTGGCAAAGTCGTTGGCCACCGTCAACGTCGACCCGGTCCGGGTCATGGTCGACAAGCCCACGGTCATGTCCAACCTGTCATCGCCGCTGCTGCCGTACAGATAGGCCACGTCGTCCGTGCCGCCGTTGCCGTAACCGGTAACCTCATCGAAACTGGCCGCGTAGAGGAAGTAGTCGGAGCCGCCCTCGTTTCGCATGTACGCAAACGTCTCTCTCCCCGAGAACAGGTCCGCTCCTGTCGTGCCGGTCAGCGTCGCCGTGTCCGTGCCGCCCGCGCCGCCGTAGCCGTTGACGGTGCCGAAGCCGAACGCCGTGCTTGCAGTCGATCCGGACCGGGTCATCGTCGACGAACTCATGCCCATTTCGAGCGTGTCGTCGCTGATGCCGCCGTAAAGATAGGCCGTGTCGAAGCCGTCGCCGTAAGCCGTAACCTTGCCGAAACTGGCTGCGTACAGGAGGTAGTCGACGCCACCCACGTTTCGCATATAGGCGTACGTCTCTTTCCCGGTGAACAGGTCGGTTCTCGTCGTACCGGTCATCGTGGCCGTGTCCGCGCCGCCCGCGACGGCGTAGCCGTTGAGGTAGGCGAAGCCGCTGGCTGCCGTCGTCGTCGACCCGGACCGGCTCATCGTCGCCGAACCCACGGTCACGTCGAGCGCGTCGTCGCGCGTGCTTCCGTACAGATAGGCGGTGTCGCCGCCGCCTCCGCTCGCGCCTGTCACGGTATCAAAGCCGCTCGCGGTGTAGCGATAATTCGTACCGGCCGCGTCGTACATGTCCGCCTGCATCTCCTTTCCATAGAACTTGTCGGCTCCGCTCGTGCCGGTCAGCGCAGCCGCGTCGGTTCCCCCGTTGGTTGCGACGCCCTTGACGGTCTCGAACCCGAACGCGGCAATGTCGACTCCGTCGCTGCCCCAGTCCATGGTCGCTTGGTCGGAATCGACGACAAACGTGTCGTCTCCGCTCCAGTCATAGACCGTCAGCCAGTCGCTGCCGCCGTCACCGTCGATGACGATCGAACTGTAGCTGGCCGCCGAGTAGACGTCGCTGGCGCCGTTGATCGTCACCGTGTGGTTGCTGCCGTCGGTAGTCACCATAACCGTGTCGTCGCCCGCGGTCCCGTACAGGTACAGCACTTCCTCGATCTCCACGAGGTGATCTTCCACCTCACCATCGTTCGCCAAGCCTGTCGGCAGCAGAGTCCCGCCCGTATCGTAGCTCGTCAGGCGAAGCCGCGCGTAGGTGACTCCGCGCACCGCCGTGGCGGGAACCGCAAACGTCACGTGGTTCGTGCCGGCCGTGAGCGCCATATCCGTGGCAACCTGCTCGCTCGCGTCCCAGGTTCCATCGCCGTTGAAGTCGATCCACACGTTCACGTACGAGTCGCCGGAAACCAGTACGTCCACCGAGGCGTCCGTCATGCCGAGTACGAACGACGAGGTGGCCACGATGCCGTCTTCGTCGGCCTCGCCATTGGCGTCGTCGCCGTCGGCAAGCAAACTCGCCTGGCCGTCCAGTTCCGCGTCGCGGCACACGCCGAGCATCGGACCGGTCGCCGCGTGCCGGGCGCCGTCGCCCGCGAGCAGCGTGGGATACGGCGAAGGCGCGTCGCCGTAGTCGAGGGATGATTTCGACCCCTGCTCGCTGTTGCCGTAGACCCCCAAATTGACAATTCTGCCGTTGGGAAGCGGTTCCTCCGCAAACTCCGAACTGGGGTCGCCGCGGTCGATGGCCGGGCTGCTGGCCGCGTCCGCTGTCCAGACTCCATCGTGATAGCTGCCCGTCGTGCTCTGCAAGTGGAAATCCCCACCGGCCGCGTCGACGAACAACGGATCCGCGGAGATACTGTTCAGATCCTGCCACGTGATCGACTGCCATTGCGCCAGCGCGCTCCCGTAGTTGCTCACCCAAGCTCCACTGGTGGCATACAGCAGGTTGTAGTCGAACGTACACGGGATGGTGGAATTCAAATGAACAGCGCGGTTTCCGCTCCCATCCGCCCACAAGATGTTGTTTCGCACGGTGGCCGAGCAGGTAGAAACATAAAGCTGGTAGGCTCCATTGAAGGCACTCGTGTTGCCTTCGACAGTGGCGGAGCTACAGGAGTAAAGGTAGACCCCCATAGTGCCGTTATCGTGTATCACATTGTTCGTGACTTCCAAATACGCGGTATCGTGGCCACGGACGCCGATTTCCGAGTTCGAACTTATTTCCAGCCGATCGATCGTCACATGGGCCGAACCGTGGACAAAGATGCCGTCCCAGTCGGCGCCGGTCACCTTCATCCACCTCTGAGCCGCCGCGGGATGCGTGCTGCTCTCGGCCGTCGTGATCGTCACGTAGTTGGCGTGGTCCACGTTCCAGATATACGTGGGGAATATCGTATCCCCGCGATCCAGCGTCACTCCGTACGGTGACGCTTCGAACGTTACGGGCGCCGTGCTGTCCCCCTGGTCGCTGCTTCTTATGGTGATGCTCGCGGTTAGAAGGTAGGTCCCCGTGTCGATCCGCACCACATCGCCCGGCTCCAAATCGTAGTCGTTGATTACATCCCGGATCGTCGCCTTCGGCCTGCCGGGTGTCAAGCCGTCGTTGGCATCGTCCCCCGCTGCCGTACACCATGCGTCGTTGCTCGTCGATCCGTCATTCACGTAGTAATAGGTGACAGTGCCGGGGTCACCAGCATCGATCGAGGTCTCACCGGAAACGACAGACAACAGCCGCCGCTCTTCCAACGATTCAACCCTCAGTGTGCGCCGCTGAGATGCGTCGCAAGAAGATCCACGGCGAGACGACTTTCGACTTCTGTACGACGCGCACTCGCGATCGTAGAACATGGTCGCTGCCTCCGAACGTACCTCCAGATTGTGCTCGCGGGGCGAGGATCAGAATGACCGGCGCACGCAGTCGCATGAGAAACCGCCAGACGACTTTCCCTCCCCCCAAACATTCCCTGCTCTTTCCATGTGGCCGCTTCCCACGACAACACGCGGCGAAACACCGCCATTATTGGTGCAGCCGCTCAGCCGTACAAGATGCGTGGTCGAATTTCCGTACGCGCAAATACTGTCCGCCGCGAGTGACACAACTCCCCCGGATGTCTGGGCCATACATCCGGATCGTCAATTTTCGTTTCTTGACGTACAGCCTCGCCAAACACGCTCCCCTGCAAGCAATTACGGCTCTTCCTTATCCGAGATTCATTGCTCGCCGCGAGATGCGAGGGGGAGGCTTCCGGCCCGACTGTTACCCCACAACAACACCGCCCCTCTCCCACGCGCCGCCCCCAATGCATCGAGGCCCATCCCCAGAATGGCCCGGCGAAACCTCGCAGGTCTCGCCGAGCCATTGTCGCTTGAATGCACTACCCGGATCCGCGATCACCAATCCAGCGGATCGCCAGGATCGAACAGGTAATCCACATCCCACGTTCCGCCCGATTCCGGCACATCCAGCGTGTCGTTCCCGCTGACCGTGTCACCGGCCTCCGCGTAGACCTCGTCGAAGTAGCGGACGTGGTTGTAGTAGGTCGTCCCGGCGGTGTCGTTGAGCGTCCCCCAGTCGTCTCGTCCGGTGAACGTGTCGGCGCCGGTCGTCCCAGCCACGTCGGCCACATCCGTTCCGCCGTTCGTTGCGTAAGCGTAAATGCGATCGAACGCATAGACGTCGATATTGACCGTCGAACTGGAAATCGGATTCAGCACCGCACTGGCATCGTTCTGGGCAAACGTGACCGTATCATCGCCGTCGCTGTCATACAGGTACGCCCTGTCGTCCGCGCCGCCGTTGCTGTGGGCCGTAACCTCGTCGAAACTGGCCGCATAGAGGAAGTAGTCAGAGCCGCCCTCGTTTCGCATGTAGGCAAACGTCTCTCTCCCCGAGAACAGGTCCGCTCCGGTCGTGCCGGTCAGCGTCGCCGTGTCCGTGCCGCCCGCGAGCGCGTACCCGTTGACGCTGTCAAAATCGTTCGCCACGCTCGTCGTCGATCCCGTCCGGGTCATGGTCGACAAGCCCACGGTCATGTCGAGCGTGTCGTCGCCCGTGCTGCCGTACAGATAGGCCGTGTCGTCGCCGCCGTGGCCGAAAGCCTCCACGGTGCTGAAGTCATCGACGTAGAAGTAGAACGCCGCGCTTGCCTCATCCCGCAGAATGCTGTAGGTCTCCCTGCCGTAGAAGACGTCGTTCCCCGTGGACCCCGTCAGGTTGGCCGTGTCCGTGCCGCCTGCGACTCGGAAGCCGTAGACATCGGCAAAGGCGTGCGCCGCCGTCGTCGTCGATCCGGAGCGGATCATCGTCGCCAGTCCCACGCCGACGTCGAGCGTGTCGTCGCTCGTGCTGCCCCACAGGTAGGCCGTGTCGGTGCCGCCGCCCCCGTAGGCCGTCACCTCGCCGAAATCACGAGCGTACAGGAAGTAGTCGGCGCCGCCCACATTGCGCGTGTAAGCGATCGTCTCTCTCCCATAGAAACTGTCCGCTCCGGTCGTGCCGGTCAGCGTCGCCGTGTCCGTCCCGCTCGTGCCGGCGTACCCGTAGGTGGAGGGAAAGTCATTCGCCACGCTCGTCGTCGATCCGGTCCGGGTCATAGTCGACGCGCCCACGTTCAAGTCGAGCGTGTCATTCCCCGCGCTGCCGTACAGATAGGCCACGTCGTCGACGCCGCCGTTGCCGTACGCCGTGACCTCAGCGAAACCGGCAGCGTAGAGGAAGTAGGCGGCGCCACCCACGTTTTGCATGTACGCGGACGTCTCGCTCGCGGAGAACTTGTCCGTTCCCGTCGTGCCGGTCAGCGTGGCGGTATCCGTACCGCCCGCGCCGGCGTAGCCGTTGACCCTGGCAAAGTCATTCGCCACGCTCGTCGCCGATCCGCTCCGGGTCATGGTCGCCGTACCCACGCTCGAGTCGAGCGTGTCGTCGCTCGTGCTGCCGTACAGATAGGCCGCGTCATCGGTTCCCCCGTTGCCGTAGCCCGTCACCTCATCGAAACCGGCGGCGTACAGAAGATAGTCGGCGCCGCCCACGTTTCGCATGTAGGCGTACGTTTCCTTCCCGGTGAACAGGTCCGTTGCCGTCGTCCCCGTCAGCGTCGCCGTGTCCGCGCCGCCCGCGACGGCGTATCCGTTCACGGTGTCGAAGCCGTTCGCCACCGTCGTCGAAGACCCGGACCGGGCCATCGTCGCCGCCCCCACGCTCATGTCCAGCGTCTCGTCGCCCGTGCTGCCGTACAGATAGGCCACATCGTCGACACCGCCGTTGGCGTAGGCCGTCACCTCACTGAATTTGTCGGCGTACAGGAAATAGTCCGTGCCGCCCACGTTGCGCATGTAAGCGTACGTTTCCTTCCCGGTGAACAGGTCCGTTGCCGTCGTCCCTGTCAGCGTCGCCGTGTCCGTGCCGCCTGCGCCGGCGTACCCGTTGACGGTGGCGAAGCCGTTGGCCACCGTCGTCGAAGACCCGGCCCGGGTCATCGTCGCCGCCCCCACGCTCATGTCGAGCGTGTCGTCGCCCGCGCTGCCGTACAAGTAGGCGGTGTCATCTCCGCCTCCGCCGACTCCCGTCACCTCCTCGAAGCCGTTCGCGGAATAGTGATAATTCGTGCCGGCCGCGTCTTGTACGTACGCAAGCGTCTCTTGCCCGTAAAACTTGTCGGATCCCGTCGTGCCCGTCAGCGTGGCCTCGTCGGTTCCGCCGTTCGGCGCAAACCCCCTGACAACCTCGAATCCGAACCCGGTGAAGTCGACGCCGTCGCTGCCCCAGTCCATGGTCGCCTGGGTTGGATCGACGGCCAAGATGTCGTCTCCGGTCCAATCGTAGATCTCCAGCGTATCGTTGCCGCCATCCGCGTCGAAGACGATCGAACTGTAGACGGCCGCGGAGTAACTCGCCGAGACGCCGTTGATCGTGACCGTGTAGTTGCTTCCGTCGGTCGTGACCACAACCGTGTCGTCGTCGTCCGTGCCGTACAGGTGGAGCACGTCGTCGATCTCCAGGAGGTAGTCCTCCACCTCGCCGTCGTAGGCCAGCCCGGTCGGGGCCAGCGCCCCGCCCGTGTTGTAGCTCGTCAGGCGGAGACGGGCATAGGTCAATCCGGGCACGGCAGTTGTGGGGATGTCGAAGGGAAGCAGATTCATCCCGGCTGTGAGAGGCACGTCGGCGCCGATCTTCTCGCTCGTTTCCCACACTCCGTTGCCATTGTAGTCGATCCAAACGCTCAGATACGACGCCGCCGAAGCGTCCACTTCGACCCAGGCGCCCTTCAAGCCCGGCGAAAAGGTCGAGGAGTTCAGGACGCCGTCTTCGTCGTCGCTTCCGGCGAGATCGTCGCCCGTGGCAGGCAGATCCGGCTGCCCGTCGCCTTCGGTGTCGCGAGTCGCGCCCAGGGTGGGACCGGTCGGATAGTGCCGGGCGCCGTCCGAGACCTTGAGCGTCGGGTACGTGTAGGTCCCGATTCCGTCCGGCGCGTCGCCGAGGTCGAGCGGCGTGTCTTCGTCGAGAATCGTGACCACGTAGTCCTCGACCTCGCCGTCCTGAGCGGGGCCGGTCGGCGGCAGGTCGCCGTAGGAATTGATGCGGAACCGCGCGTAGGTCCGACCGACCACAGCGTCGGCAGGAACAGGGAAGCTGAGCGTGTAGGTGCCGCCCGCAATCGTCAGCCCCGGTCCCAGCACACACTCAACCGATCCCGCCGTGTCGTCCCACACCTTGTCGCCGTTGAAGTCGATCCACCCGTTCACGATTCCCCCGCCGCCAGCCACGTCGATCGTGAGCGTGCCGGTTTCTCCCGCGATCAGCACGGAAAAACTCATGCCATTCTCGTCGTCATTGGCCGCATTGTCGTCGCCGAGGGCGGAACTGTCCGGCTGGCCGTCGTATTCGGCGTCTCGATTGTCCGCCACGGGCCCCGGGCCGAGCCAGGGGCCGGTGATGTAGTGCCTCGCGCCGTTGTTCACGGCGAGCGTCGGGTACCCCGCGGCAAGCACGCTGTCCGGAGCGTCGCCCCAATCGAGATTCCGGTCGCCCTCCTCGATCGCAACTTCGTGGTCTTCAACTTCCCCGTCCGCCGCCGAACCGGTCGGGGCCAACGCCCCGGACGTGTTGATGCGGAAACGAGCATAGGTAGTGCCCACCGTGGCCGTCGAAGGTGTCGTGATCGCAACGCTGTGCGTGCCGTCGCCATAGGCGCCGCTCACAACCAGTTCCGAAGCGTCCCACGTCTTGCTCCCGTCAAAATCGATCCAGCCGTCGACCCAGGCCGCCGTTCCCGCAGCCACGCCGTTCACCTCAAACGTGACGACCGCCGCCTGCCCCTGGACCAGAACAGGAATCAGCACACCGTCTTCGTCGTCGTTGCCGTCCTGGTCGTCGCCAAGGCCGGCCGGGACGGGCTGCCCATCCAGTTCGGAATCAGGCCCGTCGTTGTCGTCGCCAAGCCACGGACCGGTGATCACGTGATTGGCGCCGTTGTTGACCGCCAACGTCGGATAACCGAGCGCAGCCGCTGAGTCGGGAGCATCGCCCCAGTCCAGTCCGTTCGGAAGCGCCTCAAAGGTCAGCATGAAGGCCATGTCGATCGAGTTCGGCACCACGTCTTCATACGGATGTCCCTGCGGATAGTGCATCTCGTTCCAATACGGAGTAGCCAACCCGTCGTGGTGCCACACCGCGTCGTCATTGTAGTGCTCGGGATACTCCCGGGTCTTCCAGCCGAACTCCGTCCCCTGGGTCGTCTTGACGTTCACGTCGAGCCAGTAAACCGTCGGATTGTTCGGCGTGCCTTCCTGCAGGAACGCGTTGTCCGGGTCGATCACAACGTCGACCTGCCAGATCGTCCTGTCGGCATTGGGGATCAGCGCCGTTCCTGGATCGGGATCGGTGGGGTCCCACCAGTATTCGCCGATATCGGCCAGAACGAAGTACTCCGACATGACGATCTCGTCCGCCGTGAAGTCCATTTCCCACAACAACTCGTCCGGCATGGAGTATTGGTTGTCCGGGTCCGATCCGCCTTCGCCTACGGGGTCGTCCGAGTGAACGCTCAGGTGCAGGTTCTCGATGACCCCCACGTCGTCATACAGCCACGAACCCCAAAGATGAACGTCCGTAAGAAGGCTCGGTTCCGTGCACTCCCAATCGTCGGCCAGGACAATCCTCGTACCGTCGTCCGCCGTGGTGGCCTTGATGTCGATGCCATTGGTGGTCGTGTCGGGCCACTGAACCCACTTGTCCTCAGCCGGCTGGAAAGTCAGCATGAAGGCCAGATCGATCGAAGATCCGTCCACCAGATAGGGATGGCCGGTCGGATAGACCATTTCCTTCCAGACCGTCGGATCGGAACCCTGCCACACGGCGTCGTCCATGAAGTGATCGGGATACTGGCGCGTCTTCCATCCGAAGTCGCCCGACGTGGTCGTCACACTCACATCGAGCCAGTAAATCGTCGGCTCCTCAGCCGAGCCCGTCTGCCGAAAGGCGTCGAGCGGATCGATGTCGATATCCAGTTGCCAAACCGTGTTGTCGGCGTCGGCAATCAAGGTCTCCGTGGAAGGATCCCACCAGTATTCGCCGTCATTGGGCGCCTCGTAGAACGCGCTCAGGCCCACCTCGGTGCGGTCAAAATCCATCTCCCAAAGGAGTTGGTCCGGCACGGAATACTGGTTGTCGGGATTCGTGCCGCCCGTCCCCACCGGGTCGTCGGAGTGAATGCTGAGATGAACGGTCTCGATCACCCCCACTTCGTCGTGGAGCCACGAGCCCCAAAGATGCACGTCCGTCAGAAGGCTCTCCTCCGTGCACTCCCAGTCGTCGGCAAGGGTGATCGGATCCGACGCATCGCTCGTTACGCGCACGTCGATGCCGTTCGGCGAAAGATCGGGCCACTGGATCCACTTCGTGCCCTCCGGCTGTTCGAGAATGGTGACCTCGTGGTCCTCCACCTCGCCGTCGGAGGCAACCCCCGTCGGCAGCAGGCTGCCCTGGGTGCTGATGCGGAAACGTCCGAATGTGCTTCCCACCACCGCCGTTGAGGGCACGCTGAAGGGAACCACGATCGTGCCGTTCGCCCCCACGGTCATCGAAACGCCGCTGTTCAGGTGCTCGCTGGCTTCCCAGGTGCCGCTGCCGTCGAAGTCGATCCAGGCGTCAATCTGCGCCGCGCCGCCCACGGGTACCCCGCTCACCTCGATCGTTACCGCGCTGGAGTTGCCGGGCAGCATGGGCGGCACAACAATACCGTCTTCATCGTCGTTGCCGTCCGTGTCGTCCCCAAGGGCGCTGGCGTCCGGTTGCCCGTCGGCATCCGCGTCGGGCTTGTCGGTCGAATCGCCGAACCACGGGCCGGCAATGACGTGGGCGGCCCCGTTCGAGGCGGCCAGCGTCGGATACGTGGGGTCGGGAGCGTCACCGTAATCGAGCTCTGCATCGAGCTCGTCCAGGTGAATCACCGTGACCGCTTCCAGCCCCATGCCACTGTAGTCGGGAGTGCTGTCCCAAACCATCGAGTGAACGAGGTTGTCCCACGTGTCGTGAAGAAAAACGGTGCTGGAGGCAGCGTCGTATCCGACGCCCACCATGCTGTGGTCTTCGACCTGGACCATGACGGGATAGCCCGCGTCAATCTCGGTTTGGAGGTCGGCAAATGTGAAGCCGTCGGCGTACAGGTTGTAGGTCTTCTGCGTGTAGTTGGTGGCAACGCTGTAGCCGCGAGACTCGGCGAACAGCCGCATTCCATGGCACAGGGCGGTTTGCGGCAGCCCCTGCGAAGCAGGCGGAATGTAGTCGTAAAGGGGCGTGCCGGATTCGTTCGAGAACAGCGCCGTCGAGCCGTCTCGGTTGAAATCGATGACCCCGTCATTGCTCCGGAAATCCCATTTCCACTGGTTGGTGCCCATGTAGTCGGCCGTACAATCACCCCACGTGTGCTCCACACCGCCGCTTTCCCAAGGATCGGGCCCCGCGGAACCCGTACCGATCCAGTAGTCGTCCACGTGACCGGCCGTGACGCGACTATCGAACCCGTTCGCCGTGGCGATGATCGAACAAGAGCCGGCGATCGGGCTGCCGATCCCCTGGCCCAGGTCGGTCAGCGGCGCAACTCCGCCGTTGCTGGCCCCCGCGTACATGTTCGAGTAGCCGGTCCGATCGTAGTAGCCGAAGATCATTCCCGCCGACGTCGCCGAACAGCCATAGGTCCACGTGGACGTGGGAACCTGGCTAAGCATCACGGCCGATTGGGGAGTGACCGTGACAAGGGTCTCCTCATATTCAATCCCGGTCGGCGGAGTGGGTGAGCTGGCGATCAACTGGCATTGAACGTCGGACTCCCCGTCGACATACATCGGGTCCGGTCCGACGCAGCCCAGGCTCAACAGGGTCCGTTCTTCGAGCGGTTCCAACCGACTGAGGTGGCTGCGAACCAGACGTGACGGACGCTCTGCCATGGTCGAGCACGAGCGCTTTCGGCGAGAAGGATTAGACGACGATCGTTGAAGAAATCGGAGCAACCCAGACATCACTTTTCTCCCCCGTCGGCTACGCCCCGCCGCCGCCTCTCCACGGAAGGGCAAGGTTCTGGCTTCGTGCGAATCGGTTGAGAATTCGTTATTCCGAGTTTGCTTCTTACAGCAAATCACGCCGGCGCGTGACGACACACAGCGAGAAACATGACAGCGAATCCCCCAACGACCGCATTCGTTCTCGAGCTCCGGCAATCCTGCAGCGGAAAACTTCCTGCTGGCCCAAAAGAACCGTAACCAGGGGCTTGAAGATGAGTCAGAGGATGCCCAAGATCCCCCACACGAGCCCCGGTACGCGCCCCCCAAAAGGACGCGCTCGCAGTCTAGCTCTTTTCCCGAAATCAATCAAGCACCAACTTGCTCGGATTAGATCTTTTTTGTCGAGATTGTCAAAATAGGGAATTGCGAGAGCCCCCAACGCGACACCACATACATCCCTGCGTGTGCCACGGCTTGCTCGCAAGCAGTGCAATGGGTCAAACAGCGTTGCCCACAGGCTCAGCGACAGTTCGACGACGTCTCGCATAGGCCCATTCTGCACGACCAGCCCCCCGCGTCAGAGGCAAAGCCGGACGTCGACGCCCAGAAGGCGCACTCGCTCGCGCCCTCATGCGTCGATTACCTGCCATCTGCTTGCTCGAACCGGAAGTGCTGGCCAGAATGGCGTTCTTTCCGGGGAAATGACGCCGGTCGCCAGAAGTAGCGACAAGACCCGTTCCGCCATCCAGAAAGCGGGCAGGGAAAGAATCCTCCCCAGCCATGGGACGAACGGCAAACAGTCCTTGTCCGCAAATCAATAGCGAGACCGTGAGCTCACCTGAGAAAGCATGACCGATGATGTCGCCAACCAATCGCCGTTATTCTCCGCTCGTCGCAGTCGTTCTCGTGGTCGGAGCGTTGGGGTTGCTCGTTATCCTGGGAAGCCCCGTGTTGCCCGTCGCCGACCGTACGCACACGGAGAAGGCAAAACCCGAACAGCCGACAAAAGCCCTCCCGCAAATAGCACCGACTGCCGAACAGCCAATCAGCGAGTTCCAGCATTTCCGTAGTAAGGGATGGGATTTCGAATGCGAGCGGTCTGACGACACGTACGCGGTGCGTGCGGTCCGCGCCAACGCGATTCTGGAACCCGGTGCGCAAGAATTCCTCGGCTCCTTGCCGTCGTTGGAACGACTTGTTGTTGAATCCTCCTCCCTGGGCCCGGGCGACGTTCACGCTCTCGCCGAGCGCTGTCCTTCAATAAGCGAACTCCACGTCAGCGGTGAACGCTTTGACATGGCAGGTCGTTTCCGCCCGGAAGCACAGCCGATGAAGGCCGCGGTCTGGCCCGAGTGTTTCAAGTTCCGGCATTTGGAACACCTTTCCGTCGACAATCTCTACTGCTCGGGCGCGGAAGATTGGGCGATTCCCGAGCACACCGAACTCGAGTCGCTGGAGATCTCGGGCAACCTCGAGGGCATGTTGCCGTCGCTCTTGACGCCGTGCAAGGTGCGAGCTTTGCGACTCAGATTCTGGTTGTATACGCAAAGGCTGACGGCCGACGACCACAAGGCGCTCAACGAGCATGAGGAGCTTGAGTCGCTGGCAATTCTCGGCAATCCCTTCGGCAGGACAATCCAGCTTGACCTGGACGCCCTTTCGAGCCTGAGCAACCTGCGGCAACTGACGCTGGAAGACTGCACGATCGATCCACAGAGTCTGCAACGTTTCCCGGCATTGCAGACGCTCAGTCTCCGAAGGTGTGCATTCGTGAGCCACGATTTCGAGGCCTTGCTGGCTCATCCCACGTTGGAGCAACTGGTGCTGTGGGAACACCGAAACGACTTGCTCCGTGTCGGCAAACTGCCCGCAACCGTAGCGACGAAACTCCGCTCGATCACCATTCGATCCCCCCTCTTCCACGAGATCGACGCCTTCGCCGCACTTCCGTGTTCCTTTGATATGGATCTCTGCGGGAGCATCTGCTACATGGGCGACCATCACTCCCGACACCTAAACCGTTTTGGGATGGCGCAAGTTGCGACGCTCGAGACTCTTGGCAACCTGCACAGCGTGTCGATATCGCCGTACGCGGACTCACTCGATGAGGACGCCCTTGTTCGCCTGGCGAACATCAAGACGCTGCACCGACTCAAGGTGAGGACCTTGATGGACGGCAGCGTTCCACCGGCGGGAACGTTCGAAATCAACTCGCCCCTTGAAGAAGTGAGATTCATCACCGAGAACCCACTGAACCAGGAGTTTGTCGGCGCCTTCCTTGGGCCCTGTATTCGCACGGCGCTGTTGGGCGATCACTCCCACGGAGAGCTGAACGCCAGTCCGGCCGTCCCCGTAACGAACGTCCAACTAAGAGAATTCGGCATGTTCGGGATAACTTTGCCGGTTCCAGAAGACAGTCTGTACGGCCAGCTTATGTCTCCTTCTGTGGAAGATCTTACGCTGACGCTCTGCAGCTTCAAAAAGGGCGCGACCCGACAATTGGTGCGTGAAATGCCGTCGCTGCGGCGATTGACTCTGGATGCGTTCTCCATAAAGGACATGAAGGATCTTCTGCACCTGAACAAGCTCAAGCACCTGGAATCGATCAACTTTGCCGACGCAGATGTGACGCCGGAGATCGCCCTGAGCATGAAAGCAAAACGCGTGCGATTCGGCGATTGGAAACCGGAAGACTGAGCGGACGCGGCAACCCATGACACAACCGCGCTGTAGACTCAACACGAGCGAGTATCATGAACTTTCAACGCATCTTCATCGCGGCAACCGCGTTCTTCACCACGCTCGCCGCCTGCGGCAACGCGGCCGACTACGAGGGGCCCCGAGGCTCCGAGTTCACCGCCCCTTTGAAACAGCGAGTCTTCCCGGTCATCGTCAACCGAAAGATGGGTTTCATCAATCACGCTGGAGAATTGGTAATCCCGGCGGCGTATGAGATGACGAAAACCCACGATTTCTGGGAGTGGCGTCCGCGATCGGCCAAGCTAATCATGGCGGAGGTGAGCGATGACTACTTATGGGACGAGAACCAGCATCTAATCGAATCTCCCGTCTTCTTCAACGGCTTCTGCCCTGTTGTGAAGGATGGTCATGCAGGCTTTGTCCGGCAAGATGGGGGCCTCATTATTGAACCTCGGTACCGGGAAGTTGGAGCATTCATTGACGGCTTGGCGTGGGGGGTGGACGAAGATGGCAGCAATCATCTCATGCGCGATGATGGCAAGATCGTTGCCCGGGGGTTTGAGGACTCCAAGCGATTCCGCGAAGGACTCGTCCCTTTGCGAGTTGACGGCAAATGGGGCTATGCCGATATCGACGGGACGTTCGTAATCCCTCCGAAGTACAAGGACGCGTCTTGTTTCAAACGGGGGCAAGCCGAGGTCGAGGAGTTTAGTGGCGAGAAGATCTCCATTGACCGAACGGGCAACAGGTGCAACTCCGAGCGGCTGGAATACAGGCTCGACCTGGAACTCGTCAGCGTACAGGACAAAGCGTCGGGAAAGTGGGGCTATTCAACGTTTGCGGGGAGAATGATCATTCCCCAGCGTTTTGATCGCGTATGGAGTTTTCAGAACGGTTTGGCCCCGGTGGCAGTGGGATCCAAGTGGGGATACATCGACTGCGGAGGCGACTACGTTGTCGAACCAACGTACGACGACGCGACCCCTTTTGCCGAAGGAATTGCGTTGGTTGCCAGGAGACGGAAACGGGATGGCAGGCTCCTCTGGGGCATCGTGAATCGGCTTGGCGCCGAGGTTGTGCCCCCCAAGTACTATTCTATCACTCGCGAGCCGAGCCCAAATGCGTTTGACGCTGTTTATGGAACGCCCGAATCGCTACCGGTTGGATTGGTCCTGGCCAGAAACCAGGATGACGAAATGCTACTCATCGACTTAGAAGGCAATCCGATCTTCGACAGAACATACAAGCAACTCCAACTGGCGGGCAGAGGCCAACTGATCACCACAACGGATGAGGGTTGCGGGCTCATCGATCTGCACGGGAGGGTCATCGCACCTCCCATCTACTATTTCGTTGCAGAAGATATCAAAGACGGACTGCGTGCCGTGGGATTGCGTGATCACGGCTTCGGGTTCCTTGATGAGCAGGGCAATGTCGTCATCAAGCCGCAATACGATTACGCCGACGATTTCAAGAGCGGGCTTTGCCGCGTTGCCGTCGGAATCTGGGCCACTCGCAACCAAAAGGTGTTCGGCGGCAAATGGGGATATATCGACACGTCCGGCAACTGGGTCTGGAAACCAACGAACTGAGTTCTTCGAAGCCAGGGCGGACGACTATCCCCGCTCCACAGCAAGCGAACCGTCAGCGCGAAGAACTCGTCTGCACCAAACAGGTGCAGCGGCAGATCGCCCGAAAACAAATCGTCGCGCAGCTTGACGAGTTCGTGCCACGGTTTCCACGGAACCTTAGCGATCTTCTGGCCCTTTCATCGCCGCTCGCGTTTCGAGCGCATGTTGTGTCGTCAGGATTTCCTGTTTCAATGTCTCGGGATCCGGCAGGGCCGTCAAATATCGGGAGGCGAACACCTTGGCCTGGATGCCGCCCATGGCATAATGCACCACCGCGTCGTTCTTCCCGCTGCACAGGATCAAGCCAACCGGATCATTCTCTTCGGGCTCCATCATGTGCTCCCGCGCATAGTTGAGGTAGAGGTTCATCTGGCCCGCGTCGGCGTGCGTGAACTTGCCGAGTTTCAGATCGATGACCACCAGGCACCGCAAGCGGCGGTGATAAAGCAAGAGGTCAATGCGATACCACTCGTCGCCGATCCGAATCCGCTTTTGCCGGGCGACGAACGTGAACCCGGTCCCCAGTTCCAACAGGAACCACTCCAAGTGGCGAACCAGGGCGTCTTCCAGTTCGCTTTCGCTGTACTCGTCCTTCAGATCCAGGAATTCCAGCAGGTAAGGATCGCGAATCTCATCCTGCACGGTCACGGCATCCTCGGGCTTGGCCTTCTGCCCCCGGGCCAGCATCGCCCCCCGCCTTTTCGACTGCGAGGTACGCTCGAAGAACTGGGTGCTGATCTGTCGGTCGAGCTGGCGCACCGACCACCCGCCCCGGATGGCCTCCGCCTCATAGAACGCCCGGGCGTGCGGCTTCTCGACCGACATCAAGCGGACGTAGTGGGACCAGGAGAGGGGGAAGACAGCGTTAAGAGTGCCCGGAGAAGCAACGGCAGAAGGCACAAGTTGCGACTCCGCAGACAGCGTCTGCGCAATTGTCCCCCCCGTCGACATTGCCGACGGTGTCGGCAATATCTCGTTGCCACCCCCCATTTCTGAGGGCAGTCTCGCCCAAGCCTCGAATTTTGCCGACGCTGTCGGCAATATGTTCCAGGCAAGGTAGAAGCCACGCATTCGGAAGAGATTGCGCGAGGAGAAGCCGCGACCGTGTTTCGTGCTCAAGTCCGCGCCCAGCCGTTTCACCAGTTCTTCCCCATACTCAGCCCGGGCCTTTCCTCCTTGCTCAAATTCGACAATCCGCCGCCCGATCTCCCAATAGGTCGCCGCAAGAATGCTGTTGACCGTCCGGGCCGATGTCCGCCGGGCTTCGTCCAGCAGGTCGGAGATCCCGGTTAGCAACGAGTCGTAGCCGGCCACGGCCTTCGGTGTCATTTCCGTTGATTTGTGGCGTTTGGCCATCTCACCACCTCACTATTCGTCGTCACCCTAGGGCAGCGGCATGGCTTCAACCGGCCGAGTTCCCTTGCCGCTGGACGCATGATTTGAGGTTGCGAGACGATCGCCGGGCGACTCAATCATACGCACACGGAAAATTCTCACTCGCCACGTGCGCTTCCTTGAAGTCCGCCTCCACCTTCTTCACCACGTCCGGATGCGCCGCGGCCACGTCCTTCGTCTCCCCCAGATCGGTATCGAGATCATACAGCTCGACCGCGGCCTTGGGCGACTTCTGGATCGCCTTCCATTTCCCCATGCGGACCGCCCGCTGATTCTTGAATTCCCAGTACAGGTAGTCGTGCTCCTTCTGGGCGTCCGTGTGGCCCAGGAGCGTGGGAAGATAGCTGATTCCGTCGATGTTCTTCGGGACAGAGATCCCGGCCAGGTCGCACGCCGTCGGCAGGAAGTCCCAGAAGGCCGAAATGTGACCGGTCGTCGTGTCCGCCTTGACCCGCCCCGGCCACCGGGCGATCAGCGGCACGCGGATGCCGCCCTCGTAAAGATCCCTCTTGATGCCGCGAAGCGGACCGTTGCTGTCGTTGAAATCAGGATCGTTGCCGCCTTCCCGATGGGGCCCGTTGTCGCTCGTGAACAGCACCAGCGTCTTGTCCTCAATCCCGAGCTCCTTCAAACGCAGAAGCAGTAGCCCCACGTCGCCGTCCATGCGGCTGATCATCGCCGCGTGCCCTTTCTGGGCCTCCGGCCAGTCGAGATCGGCGTAGTCGCCGAGCGATGGCACCTCCATCCCCTTCTTGCCGGCCTCGTTGTTCGCATGGGGAATCGTCATGGCCAGGTAAAGGAAGAAGGGACCGTCCTTGTTGTCTTCCAGGAACTGCAGAGCGTCGGCCACGAAGAAATCGTGCGAATAGTCGTTGCGCTCGGTTGCCACGCCGGCCCCGTCTTCGCGAGGTTGGGCAACCTTGTTGTTCAGCGGCACTCGCTCGCTATTGCGGAAAAGAAACTCCGGATAGTAGTTGTGGGCATGACGCTGACAAAGGTAACCGAAAAAGTAGTCGAACCCCTGCTGATTCGGGTGGCCCACCGAGTCGGGACCGCCCAGCCCCCATTTGCCGATCAACGCCGTCCGGTAACCGTCGGCCTGGAGCAGGCGAGCCACGGTGACCATGCCCTCGGGCAGCGGCAATTGGCCCATCGGCTTGATTTCCTTGTTGCCCCGCACGTAGCCATGGCCCGGGTGAAGGCCCGTCATCAGGCTGCATCGCGAGGGAGCGCAAACCGTGTTCCCGGCGTAGTGATCGGTGAAACGCATTCCCTCGGCCGCCATCTGGTCCAAACACGGCGTCTTGATCCGCTGCTGCCCGTAGCAGCCAAGGTCGCCGTAGCCGAGATCGTCCACCATGATGTAGATCAGATTCGGCTTGTCAGCGGCGGAAGCGAGCGAAGAGAAGGCCAGGAGAATGCCCGCGGCAAGGAAAAAAACGGTGCGACGCATGGGGGGAACCTCAAACAGACGGAGGGAAGTCGATGAGCCAATCCATTCCTACTTCTAACCCCGATAAGGACATTTGGCAAGTTCTTGCAGGAGATCCACGAAGTCGAACATAGTAGCCATCACGCTCCGCCGTGATGAGCGCCCGTCTTGTCGGCAATGCCTCCATGGTGACACCTCGCCCACTCCTGGGCCCGAGGGTCTTGAGTTGCTATCCGGACTTTGCGGTTCTCTTGCAAGCTCTCGCCCCTTGCTTGTGGCCCATCGCTGGGCGACACTGGTGAGGGGGGCACGAGCCGACGAGTCCGTCTCGGTGCCGTTTTTTGCTCCCAAAAGCCGTGAAATCACACGTGGGCATCATGAAGAATTCTCGCCTCTCCCTCTGTCTAATCCTTGGCGTGCTGTTCACCAGTGGGGGCACCCTGTTTCTTTCCGCCGCCTCGGCCGGGGAAAAGCCACGACCAAACGTGCTCTTCATCCTCACCGACGATCAGCGATGGGACGCCATGAGTTGCATGGGCAATCCCTTCGTGGCCACCCCCAACATGGACCGCCTCCGAAATGAAGGGGCCCTGTTCGCCAACGCCTTCGTCACGACCTCGCTCTGCTCGCCCTCGCGGGCGTCGTTCCTCACCGGGGCCTATGCCCACACCCACGGGGTCTTCGGAAACTGGGGCCTCGAATTCGACAGCGAGCAGACCCCGTCCTTCCCGCTCCTGCTGCAGAAGAATGGCTATAAAACGGCCTACATCGGCAAGTGGCACATGGGCAAATCGTCCGATCCCCGCCCGGGCTTCGACTACTGGCTGAGCTTCTCCGGACAGGGTGTCTACGAGAACCCGCCACTCAACGAGAACGGGCGCCAGTTCAAGGCCCAGGGCTACATGACGGATCTTCTGACGGACTACGCCCTGAAATTCCTGGACCATGACCGCGATCAACCCTTCTGCCTCTACCTGTCTCACAAGGCGGTCCACGGGCCCTTCACTCCCGCCGAGCGCCATCGCGGCCTGTTGGCAGATGCGGAAATTCCCAAGCCGGTCAGTTTTGACGACACCTTTGAAGGCAAGCCCCGATGGCAGCGTGAAGCCCTCGTCCGTGGCCGGGCCGCCAAGCGAACCCGAGGTCGCAAGCCGGTTCCCGATTCCGTTCCGCCCTCCGAGTGGAACCCCCGCCGCAAAACGCAACTTGACTACTACCGCGCCCTGTCGGCCGTCGACGAAGGCATCGGTCGCGTTCTCGAAACCCTCCAAGCACAGGGCCAACTCGACAACACCGTCATCTTCTTCGCCGGCGATAACGGCTATTTTCACGGCGAGCATCGCCGCGGCGACAAACGCCTCATGTACGAAGAATCCCTCCGAATCCCCCTGCTTATGCGCTACCCGCCCCTGGTCCGCCCGGGAACGACCATCAACCAGATGGTTTTGAACATCGACGTGGCCCCCACGATTCTCGACCTGGCCGGCGTTCCCCGCGCCGCCACCATGCAAGGCGAATCCGTGCTGCCCCTCTTCCGCGAGAAGGACGCGCCCTGGCGCCAATCCTTCCTCTACGAGTACTGGGTCGACCTGACACCCGCAATTCCTCGCATGGTCGGCGTGCGCACGCCCGACTGGAAACTCGTCGAGTATCCCGACCTGGACGATATCCCCGAACTGTATGATGTTCGCGACGATCGCTACGAAATGACGAATCTGAGTGGCAAGAAGGAATACGGCGAGAAGGTCACACAGTTGCAGTCGGAACTGAAGCGGCTCATGGACGAAACCGGCTACCGCATGCCGGACCGGGCCGTGTTGCAGCCCCGGGGCAAATCTCCCGTACTACATTTTTCCTTTGACAACGTTTCTGACGGCAAAGTGGCCGACGAGTCCGGCAGCGGAAACGACGGCAAAGCAATCAAGATCACAGCGGCTCCCGGCAAGACGGGTCAGGCTGCCGCCTTCGATGGCAAGGGCGCCGTTACCGTCGCCAAGAGCGAGAGCCTGAACCCGGGCGGCACGCAATGGACCGTCGAGACCTGGGTCAAACCCTCGGCCGACGGGATCGTCCTCGCCCATGGCGGCGCGAGCCGCGGCTACGTGCTCTTCATCGAAAAGGGCGTCCCCGCCTTCGGCCTGCGGACCGGCAGTGGCGATCTGCTGATCGTCGACGGCGTCGAATCCTGCCTCGACCGTTGGACCCACCTGGCCGGCGTGATCGACCGCCAGCGAATCCGCCTCTTCGTCGACGGAAAGGAAACCGCCTCGCTGCCCTTCATGCGCAGCCTGAAAGACTCGCCCAACGACGGACTTTCCATCGGAGCCGATGCAGGCTCCCCCGTCCTCGAAACCATGTCCGACAAACCATATCGCGGGCTCATCGATGAGGTTATCATTTACCCCAAGGCGCTGACCGCGGAAGAACTTCGACAACAACTGCAATAAGCCGATCATCGTTTGCATAGGAGCTTGTTTGTGATGAGAAAACTCAGAACCTGTCCGAAAACCACAGAATATGCCTCCCACGGGCGGAAACCGCCTGCATCTGCGACAATTCTCGGATCGGCTCTAAAAGCGTTGACTTTGTTTGCCTGGCTAGTCGCCTGCGCGGGCCTGCCCTGCACCCGGGCCAACGGCGCCGAGAGCGGCAAGGCCCCCAACATCGTCTTCATCCTCTGCGACGACCTCGGCTATGGCGACGTGGCCTGCAACAACCCGGAGTGCAAGATCGCCACGCCGCGGGTGGACCGCCTGGCATCCCAGGGCATGCGTTTCACCGACGCCCACACGACCTCCTCCGTATGCACGCCCACTCGATACGGCGTCGTCACAGGACGCTACAACTGGCGGTCCCGTTTGCAGAAGAGCGTCCTGGGCGGCATGTCGGAACGCCTCATCGAGCCCGGTCGACTCACCGTGGCGGGAATGCTCCGGCAGAACGGCTACTACACGGGCTGCATCGGCAAATGGCACCTGGGCATGGACTGGACCCGGAAGCCCGAAACGGACGCCTACAAGGACGTGATCGAAAAAGGCTCGGAAGGCTGGAAGGTGGACTTCTCCAAGCCCATCGCCAATGGTCCCAACAGCGTTGGCTTCGACTACTACTTCGGCATCTCCGCCTCTCTCGACATGGTCCCCTACACCTACATCGAGAACGATCGCGTCACCGCGATTCCCACGATCGACAACGCCTTTCCGATGATGCTGGGCAAGAAGAGCACGACCCGACGGGGCCCCGCGGCGCCCGACTTCGATGCAACGAACGTTCTTCCGGACCTGACGAGTAAGGCCGTCGAGTACATCACCAAGCGGGCCAAGACCGGCAAGCCGTTCCTCCTCTATCTGCCTTACGCCTCGCCCCACACGCCGATCGTACCCACGCCCGAATGGCAGGGCCGTAGCGGGCTCAATCCCTACGCCGACTTCGTCATGCAGACCGATGACTGTGTCGGCAAGGTGCTCGACGCCCTCGAGAAGAGCGGCGTGGCCGACAACACCCTTGTCTTTTTCACCAGCGACAACGGCTGCTCGCCCCAGGCCGATTTTGTGGCCCTCGGAAAGAAAGGACACGATCCCAGCTACGTCTTCCGCGGCCACAAGGCGGACATCTGGGAGGGCGGACACCGTGTGCCGTTCATTGTGCGTTGGCCCGGACACATCAAGCCCGGTTCCACGAGCGACCAACTGGTGAGCCTCGTCGATTTCTACGCCACCTGTGCCGATGTGGTCGGCTTCAAGGTTCCCGACACGGCCGCCGAAGACAGCGTAAGCCTCCTGCCGATCCTGCTCGGCAAAGCAGAATCGCCCGTTCGCGAAGCCCTCGTGCACCACTCGATCGCCGGCAAGTTCTCCATCCGCCAGGGCCGATGGAAACTGGAACTCTGCCCCGGCAGCGGCGGCTGGAGCGCCCCCCGCGACCCCCAGGCCGTCAAGCAGGGCCTGCCCGCGGTGCAGCTCTACGACATGGAGGCCGACGTCACCGAAGAAAAGAACCTCCAGAACGAACACCCCGACGTCGTAAAACAACTGACCGAACTCCTCGAGCGCTACGTCACCCAAGGCCGGAGCACCCCCGGCCAACCGCAAAAGAACACCGTCCCGGTGGATATTTGGAAGAAGTAGGGCCCGAGGATCCCGGCCAGATTTCTGGCGATGGCAAGAGCCGGGCTAGTGCAGTTAGCCCGGCTGCTGACGGTTGCTTCTCAAGAACTGGAAGATCCAAGAGCCCGGCTAGAACTCGCAGCCGGGCTCTTCGCGTTGCTTCGTGCGAATAGGTCCCTCTGCGCGCCCCTTGGGAGACTACGGCCTCCGACGCCCCCAAGAGCCGGGCTACCACAGATAGCCCGGCTGCTGAAGGCTGCTTCTCAAGAAATGGAAGATCCACGAGTTCGTCTAGAATTCGCAGCCGGGCTCTTGACGTTGCTTCGTGGAAAGCCGACCGTTTGGGGATTTTCGCACCTTCGGGGGATTGCTCGATCAAGACAGATACGTTATGCGTAGGAAGAAGCACTTATCCCAACACTTACCAAGGCCTTCCGATGCCGTACCGCAGCGTGGAGTTTCGGGCAGGGGAACACTATCACGTCTACAATCGTGGCATTGACCAGGGACCTATCTTCTTCGAGGGCGAGAACTTCGTTTTCTTCCTTCGGAAATGGCGGGAATATCTGCACCAGACTGCCGACGCTTTGGCGTATTGCCTCATGCCGAATCACTATCACTTCCTGGTTCGGCTTCTGACCGACGAACTGTCGGACGCAATGCAGAGTTTCAGCCAATCCTACGCGAAGGCCATCAATCTGCGACGGAAACGCACGGGGCCCCTCTTTCAAGGCAGATTTCAGGCAATCCATGTCGATGAAGACGCGTACCTGCGTCACTTGACACGTTACATCCACCTGAATCCGGTAGCCGCTGGCCTCGTTTCTTATCCAGAGGATTGGACATGGTCGAGCTATAGGGAGTATGTGAGATACAGGGAAGGGACATTGCCGAACGTGCAGACCGTGTTGCAGGAGTTTGTCGCGTCATCGCTGTCCACCGACCCAAATCGTCATTCCTGCCCGGCAGACGATGCGGGTCTATGGTGGCTCGCGCGTAGTCGGTATCAAGCGTTCGTGGAAGCCGGCATCGGTAAGGACGATAGGTGCATTCGACGATGGACAATCGACCACCCAAAGTGTCACGGAAGTTAGCCCGGCTCATCCACGTAGCCCGGCTGCTGACGGTTGCCTCTCAAGAACTGGAAGATCCAAGAGCCCGGCTAACACTCCCCAGCCTACTCCGCCCCCCGCACCCCAACATACTCCAACCGAACCGTCGCCCCTTCCTTCCCCGCATCGATCGGCCGGAGCACAAGCCGCCTGCAGGCACCCTTGTAGCCAGACACAGACGATAGGTCCACCTTGTAGGTTCCCATCTGCCCGTCCGCCTGAACCGGGAACCGGCACTCGCCGCCCGGGCCGTCCAACCCTTCCCAGACTAGCACGGCCGTGTCCTGCCCGGTCTCGAAGGCCGCCCGCACATACACGGTCGGCGCGTCTTCGGCGAGCCAGTAGGCGTCCGGGCCGCGAAGCTGCGGCTTGCCCTTATCGAGTTTCACGGTCCACCCGCCTTCGAGCGGCCAGCCCTGATCCGAGCAGCCCCGGAGCGTCCAACTCTGGCGGTCCTTCGTAAACGAGTAGTCGGGCAGCCCCTGTCCCTGGCGGTGCGTCTGGACATACTGCCGGATGGCGTCCAGCTTGCCCACGATCAGAGTGTATTCATAGGCGTACTGGATATTGTGGTCGAGGATCTCGCGGCGGATCGGCGCGATATAGCCTGTCGGCGCATCCTTCGTGCCCCCCTTGCCCGGCTCACCGGCGAAACCGCCCACAAAGGTGTAGGTTCCCGGCGACCAGACGCCGAGGCCGAAATCGTCGTCGCGCACCAACGCCGCCCAGTTCTCCGTGGCGTACCAGTGGTCCCACGGCCCACCTTCCACCTGGTCCGGCGCCCCGCTTCGCCAAACCTTGGTGATCTGCCGCAGATCCCCGTCCGTAAAGGGCTTGTTACCGGCGTAGGTGAACAGCCGGTAGTAATTGCCGTTCGTGTACACCGCGGGCAGTTCCTGGCCCCGAGCCAAATACTGCGTCTTGTCCTCACGAGCGTTGTTGATCTGGCTCCGGACCCGAACCGCATTCTCCTCCAGCTGAATCCACGTCTCAAACGTGCACTCCCCTGGCTCGTTGTTCAGCGGCCACTGCATGGGAATGCACTTCACATACAGCGTCTTGCCGTCGTTCTTGTGGTCAATCACCTTCGAGCCATGGCCGTAGCAGTCGCCCGCCTGAATGGGATTCCAGCCCAGAAAACGCCACGTCCGGTTGGGCTCCTTGCCGTTGGGAACAAACGGCGTCGGTCCCGAGTAGAACGACATCTGGACCTGCCGCCCCCAGTCATGGCTGTTGATGATGTTCTCCTGAGAATCCGACGGGGAAATGTAGGTGATCGCTCCGCCAATATCGAGATTGATCCCCACGCGAATCGTCCCGTCGTCAACGTAACTCATGCCGCGAAAATCGTCCGCGTCAACGCTGCCCGTGATCGTCGTGAGAATTGTCAGCAGGGCCATCAAGGCCAGGGAACGAACCAACATGTTGTTTCTTCCTGAATGTGTTGTCAGATGCGGTGTCGTCGGAGATTGGCAGGACCGGCGTCGGGCAAACACGAAGCCAAGCCGCGGCCGACCACGATTGAGCGTACCACACCGCCGACTGTCTTTCCAGTTCCCGCAACCCTGGGTGGTTCCAAAGCGTCGCCACGCCTGCCATCCGCTTGCACCCAACCCGTCCCACTTCACACGGCTCGTGTGCCACTTGGCGTCTCGCCAGTGCCTTCCAATCACGCAGTCACTCTCCTCGCCGTCGTTCACCCCTCACCGCCAGCGAACTCCACTCCAGGTCCCGCTCGGCAAGCGGTGACCTGCCTTGACTTCACCAAATAGGACCCAGCCTCCGGCGACGTCTCAAACCAGCTCTTCCCGCCCTCGTGGCGAATCTCGGGGCCCGGGATCGTCGTCCCGTCACTGCGGAATGCCTCCACCTGAACCTGCCCGGGCACTCCAACGGTCATCACCTCACCCTTCGGAACAGGCGTGAGTTTCAGACCGTCGTCTGTCTTCACCGCGACCAGAGCGCCGTTCGTGGCCAGCGAACCAAAATCGATCACCTTCCGGACGACATTCATGCCTTCCAAATAGGGCTCCTGCAACGTGCCCGGAGGACCGACGGGCTCGGTCGGTTCCAACCGGATCCCCGTTGTCTTTCCCCCTTCACGTGTCACGATCAACCGACCGATCTGCAACTCCTCCGCATCGCCCAACAGTGCGGCCCGACCCTGTTTGCTGTAGAGGCCCACCACGACGCTATACTCCCCGCTCGGTGAATCCTCCTTGAGACCAACCCGCTGCGGGCCGGTCACGATCTCGTCGCCCACCTTCCACTCGCTCGTTTTCCGCGGCGGCCGAAAATCACGCTGCATCTTGATCTGTCCGTCCCGGCGAAAATGCCAAAAGACGCTGTAGTCACGATCGAGCACCCGGCTCGGCTTCCACTTCACGGAAAGGGTGAACGAATCGCCGCCATCGTAGCGGAAGTCGGCTACCGAAGGTTCGATCGGCGCCGTGTCGCTCGGCACCCGCCACACGTCGCTCCGCGCGTCCACATAGGTCACGTTTCCGTAACGGGAGAAGTCGCAGATCTGGCCCTCCCGCGTGGCCGTCCAGGCCGTCGCCCTGGGGCCCGTCGTGAACGTTCCGAACGGCGGAAGCTCGCAACCGTCTGCGGCAAGCGGCGCGTCGTCCAGGTTCACGTAGACGTCCTGCCCGCCTTCATAGACAACGTGCAGGGCCTTCAGCTCGCCGTACCGTGCGGCCGTTCCGGCGTCGACCCACCGGCCGTCCATGAGGTATTCGATCCGCTCGGCACGCCGTCCCGTATAAGCCCGGGCGAAGGCCTGCATCAGGTGATATTCCCGCACCAACGCGTGCGGAAACAGCATCAACTGCTGCCCGATGAACCCGGTCCGTCCAAAGGCAACCTGGTAGGCGCGATACTTGTCCAGCTCGCGATCCGTCATCACGTACTTCTGCCAGCCCGCGTTGTAGCCCCACTCCAGCCAGCGCTCGTAGTACCCGAAGCCATGGTTCGACATCTTGGGATGGACCTTGAGCAGCTCGTAGGCAACCGCCGCGGGCGTCTTGTAGGTGTCCGTCCCGTGGTTGCAGCCGCCGTCGTATACCCCGGCCATATTCGCATCAGCCGCCTCGAAGACGACCGGCCCGCCGAACAGCATCCGATCGAAATCGCAAAGGTCGCGAGTGGTTTCATGGGTAACGCGGACCTTGCCAGCGTCGGCCACCTTGGCATCGAAATCGACGTGCCAGGTCGGCATGATGTCGTGGTAAGCGGCGTCGCAATCATAGCGCCGTTTGACCTCCGGCGAGAACTTGCGAGCGTAGTCCATCAGCCACGTGGGTTTGAGAAACGCTGCCACCACCGGCCCGCGATCCCACCCTCGCTGCGGCTTGCCGGAGGATTCGAGGGCCCGGCGCTCCGGCACAAAGTCTTCCGCATTGGGATAGTAGTCGTAAAAATTCTCGTGGACGCAGAACCGATGCCCGATCCGCTGGGCCGCCAGCGACAGGCTCCGCAGATCCCGGTCCCCGCCCTGGGCCGCGTTGGCCGGCATCACATTCGGGTAGGTCCGATCGTAGCCGTCGCGCTGCCACACGTGCTTAATGATGAGGAAGTGGTTCACGCCGTAAGACGCCATCTCGCCAAGCCATGTTTCGTCGTCGGCAAACGCCCCCCGCCACGCGTCCAGCACGACGCGACCGGAAAGGTCGTCCAGAAACGGCGAGGGCTTGTGCGTCACGTTCGCGAGCGTCTCCTCGTAGCGGCTCGACACGGTGAGATAGAAGAAGTCGTGCATGGGATTCCGGACGCCGTCGGTCAGCTTCGAGTAATGCGTGCCCACGCGGCCCACATTGGAAGCCTCGGATCGCATCACGTCCGCCACGGTCGCCACGTACACCCCCTCGGCCCGCCATTGCGGCGCCCCACCCACCGCAAAGGCCGTCGGCGCCTCGCGCCCGCCGTAAGGTTTCGCCTGGAAACCCGCCATCGCCGTTCCATCCGAAGCCACCTCCAACGCCAGCGACTTGCCCGTCGCCCAAAGGGTGGCCTTCAATTCCGCCGATTCGCCCGATTGGGAGTGCGTGTATCGGTAGCGGCAAACCAACCGCCCGTCGCCTGCGTTGGCCTCGAGTAGCTCCGTCTTCAACTGCCCGCTTGAGCCGTCGTATTCTCGCCCCGCCATCGCAACTCGCGGGCCGCCCTTAAACGGCGAGGGCGAAAGCTGCCGCCCATTGACCGACACCGACAATCCGCCAAGGAGCCCCGCCTTCGGGTCGAAGCGATACTCGATCGTCTCGTCGCCCTTACAAGTGAACACGTACTGGGCCCCGTCGCGCTGCATGCCGTTCTCCACCGGATGCAGCACTCCCGGCCGAGCCGAGTCCGAGTCGAGGGACGACAACGACAACAGGCTTGCTTCGGCCAGTTTAGAACCCCGCTGAACCGCCTCTTCCCGCAACTTCGCCAGCCGTGCTTCTTCCCGCGCCCGACTCTCCGCCAGTTCCCGATCGTTGCCCGCAAGAAGCTGCACATCTCGCCACAGCGACCAGTCCTCGCGCGGCTCGCGCTGCGGGCCCGGATCGACTTCCAATCGAAGCGAGACCCGCTTGCCCGCCCAGGGCGTGAGATCCGCCCCAAAGGACCGAAAATCCTTCCAGGTGCAATGTTGTTCGAAAACCACCTTGCCGTCCGCCCGAACGCGGTACGTTACGCCGTCCGATCCGGTCACCGAGGACCGCAGCGCGATCCTGAACGCCAGGCGGATTCGATTCGTGGTCGGAAGCTGAAGCCGATACTCGCCAAAAGCGACCCCGGGGCCGGTCTTGTAGGGACAGTGGATGAACAACTCACTGACCGCGCCCGGTGCGCAGTCGGGCTCAAACCACACGCCCGAAACGTCGTCCATCCCGTTCCACCCGTTGCCTAGCATCACCTCCTCCTGACCGTCGCAGGCATAGCCGACCGTCGGTGAAACTGCCGCCAGAAGATCGGTCACTCCAAGCTCAACGGGCGCCGGTCCGTCCGCCGAAGCCGCCACCGGCTGGGCAATCAAAGCCAAGAGTGCCAGGAGAATCGCCCTGGCGGTGCATAATCTGTTCTGCATGGTGCTAATCCTCGAAACCTCTTTCCGGCGCGTGCCGCGCAGGTAGGTCACCGCTCGCCGAGCGGGACCTCACAGTTGGCATTCCATCACCGAGCACCTCGTGTCTGTGAGGCAACTGCCCATAGCGCATCGCCCGGCGAGCGGTGACCTACTTGTTCACGACCACAGATCCTTCGTCCGCCGCCGCACCGCCCGACTTGTCAGCCCGGTCTCCACGTCGTCCTGGCCCGGCTCATCCTCGCCAAAAGGAGACGTCACCGTCTCCCGGAAATGGGAACGAATCGCCTTCGGCAGAAACCGGGTCATCTGCGCGTAGCCGTGGCTGTCGCTCCTGCGCCCCGGTGAATAGTAATAACGTAGCGGACAGGTCACGTGCAACCAATTCTTCGCCCGGGTGAGGGCCACGTAAAGAAGTCGCCGCTCCTCTTCCACCTCTTCCGGCGTGCCCGTCGCCATGTCGGACGGGATGTTGCCGTCGGCCGCATGAATCACGTACACCGCGTCCCACTCCAGGCCCTTGGCCGAGTGGATCGTGCTGAGCACGAGATAGTCGTCGTCCAGCAGGGGCGGACCGGCCAGATCCTGCGTCGAACTGGGCGGATCCAGAGTCAACTCGGCCAGCATCGTCTGCCGATCCCGGTAGCGCGAGGCAATCTGCTCCACCTGCTCCAGGTCCCGATTCCTCGGCACGGCGTTGTCGTATTTCTCCAACAGGATCGGGGCGTAGAAGCGCCGGACCAGGTTCACCTGGGCGGGCAGGTCCAGACCGCGATCTCCAAGCTTGTTGAGCATTTCCAGCATTTTGGTCCAGTACCCCGCGGCCGCCGCGGGCGGCTTCCACTCGCGCCAGGGAGCGAAACTGCCGCCCGATCCGAGCAGCATTTCCATCAGTTCCCGCGCCCGCGAAGGCCCGATCCCCGGCAGGAGAACCAGCAGACGACTTCCCGAAACCACGTCGCGCGGATTCTCCGCCAGTCGCAGAAAGGCCATCAGGTCCTTCACGTGGGCCGTTTCGACGAACTTCAACCCCCCGTACTTGTGGAACGGGATGTTCCGCCGAGAAAGCTCTGCTTCGAGCATGATGCTGTGGTGCGACGCCCGAAACAGCACCGCCTGGCGACGCAGGTCGATCCCTGCCTCGCGATGCTCCAGGATCGTCTGGATCACATACTCCGTCTGATCCTCCTCGCTCTCGCACGTAACGAGAAACGGCTTCTCGCCCTGGTCGCGATCCGACCAAAGGTCCTTCTTGTACCGCTCCTTCGCCAACCCGATCACGGCGTTCGTGGCCGCCAGGATGGGTTGCGTGCTGCGGTAGTTCTGTTCGAGCCGGACGACGGTCGTGTCGGGAAACTGCTTGGGAAAGTCCAGGATATTCCGGACCGTCGCGGCTCGAAACGCATAGATCGACTGGGCATCGTCGCCCACCACCGTCACGCCTTGCCCGTCCGGCGCAAGCCCCGTGAGGATCGAAGCCTGCAACGAGTTCGTGTCCTGGTATTCGTCCACGAGCACGCAGTCAAAGCGCTCGCGCACCTTGGGGCCGGCTTCCTCATCGGCCAGCAAAGCGTCCCAGTAAAGCAGAAGGTCGTCGTAGTCGAGCACACCGGCCGCTTCCTTGCGATCCACGTAGCCGTCGAACAGCTTCTTCAACTCGTCTTCCCACTCCTGGCACCACGGGAAGAACTGCTTGAGCACGGGCCCCAACCGCTGCCTTGCGTTCACGCAGCGACTGTAGATGCTCATGCACGTTCCCTTGCGAGGGAAACGCTTGTCCGTCTTGGCCAGCCCCAACTCGGTGCGAACCACGTTGAGCAGATCTTCCGAATCGCTGCGATCGTGGATCGAGAACTCCGGCGGAAGCCCGATCGACTTGCCATACTGCCGAAGCAGTCGCGTGGAGATGGCATGAAACGTCCCCCCCCACACGCGGGTGCCGCCGAATTTCGATCGGCCCGCACCGGCGCCCTCCAGTTGCACGAGGAGCCCCTCAACCCGTCGCAACATCTCGGCCGCCGCCCGTCGGGTGAAGGTCAGCAGCAGGATCCGCCGCGGATCGGTTCCCTGGGCAATCAGGTGCGCCACGCGGTGGACCAGAGTCGCCGTCTTTCCCGTGCCGGCCCCCGCAATGATCAACAGCGGCCCGCGGGCATGGCTGGCCGCTTCCCGCTGCTGGGGGTTGAGCCCTTCCAGGATTTCGTCCTTCAAGTCGGATTCAGCCACGGCAAAACAACAGGGAAAGGAGATCAAAAAGTCGCCGTTCGCTCCGCCAACGAACGCTTCTAGCCTCGCCGAGAGGTCACCTCGGACGGCCCGTTCTCGCGAAACGGAAAGCGACAGTACCAGTGCACGGACGTATCCTAGAACAATCCACGTGCCAAGGGAAGTGCCAGCGTTCTCCAGCCCGCGCAGCGCGGCGAAACACCTCTAGCCACGGCGCGTAAGCCCGTGGTTTCTGTCACACGCCCCCTCTCCCCCAGCCCGCGCAGCGCGCCGACACAAGACGGGCAACCAAAAATGCAATTGACGGCAACCCTTGATCTCCTCTCCGCGCCTCCGTGAGAAAAAACCTCCGTCCGCCCGCCGACTTCCCCCCACGTTAGCCCCGCCGCCTTGCTTGGCGACCCTCCCCTCCTGTGGTAAATTCAGAAGTTTCGATCCTGCCACCAGAGGATTCTTCAATGCGCGTTCTTCGAGATGGTCGAGACGACGGCCTGGATCCCCTGGAGTCGCTCGACGTACGCAGCGTGGACGGCTTCGCCGATCTGCTCCAACGGATGTCCAAAACGGCCTTCGCCGGTCGCCAACTGGGCGAGGCCTACCACGTGCTCAAGGAAATGGCGGCCGATGACGACTGCAAGATCGTCGTCACCCTCTCCGGCGCCATGACCGTCGCCAAGATGGGCCGCGTCCTCTGCGACATGATCGAGTCCGGACTGGCCGACGCCGTCATCACCACCGGGGCCATCATGTCCCACGGGCTGAGCGAGGCTATCGGCTGCACTCACTACAAGTACGACCCCCGTCACAACGACGCCCAACTTTACGAGTGGGGCTACAACCGCGTCTACGACACCCTGGAGATGGAGGCCAACCTCTGCAAGGCCCAGGAGACCGTCAGCGACGTGTTAGCCGACATGGACTGGTCCAAGCCAACCTGCTCCTCCGAACTGTGCCGCCAGATCGGGCTCCGCCTCGTCGCCCAGGGCCAGATGCCCAGCATCCTCGGCTGCGCCGTCGAAAAGGACGTGCCCGTCTACATCCCCGCCTTCACCGATTCCGAACTCGGGCTCGACGTGGCCACCTATTTCCTCAGTGAGGGCGGAGCGAAGCAGCACGAAGCCGACCCGGCCGCCTTCTTTGCGAGCCTGCCGGCCTTCAACCCCTTCCTCGACCTCTACTCCTACGCCCAGAAGATCCTGTCCGCCAAAAAGATCGGTATCGTCACGATCGGCGGCGGCGTGCCTCGCAACTGGGCCCAGCAGGTCGGCCCCTTCATCGATATCATCAACATGCGTCTGGGAACCTCCTTCGAAGTGCCCCGCTTCCACTACGGCGTGCGGATCTGCCCCGAACCGGTCCACTGGGGCGGGCTCAGCGGCTGCACCTACAGCGAGGGCGTTTCCTGGGGCAAGTTCGTCAGCGCCGCCGAGGGCGGACGCTTCGCCGAAATCCACTGCGACGCCACCATCGCCTGGCCGCTCCTCATCGCGGCCGTGTTGGAAAAACGTCCATCTGCCTGATCACCGGGAAGAATCATGAAACCACTGCGCGTCGGAATCATCGGCTTCGGCTTCATCGGAAAAGTCCACGCCTACGGCTACAAAAACCTCCCTTTCTTCTACGATCCCGTGCCCCTTGAGGCCGAGATCACCCACGTCGTCACCTCCCGCCCGGAAACGGCCGAAAAAGCCCGCCAGGTTGCCGGCGCCTCCGTCGCCACCACCGATTTCCGCGAAGTGACCGAGAACCCCGAAATCGACATCGTTCACATCTGCACGCCCAACGCCGCCCACAAGGAAGCCCTCCTCTCGGCCATGGCCCACCAGAAGCACATCTTCTGCGACAAGCCCCTGGTCGACACCAGCGAAGAGGCCGACGAGATCGAAGCCGCCCTGGCTGACTATCACGGCGTCGCCCAGATGACCTTTCACAACCGCTTCTTCCCCGCTACGATCCACGCCAAGCGGCTCATCGACCAGGGCCTCATCGACCAGGGCCTCATCGGCCAGGTCCTCCAGTTCCGCGGCGCCTACCTGCACAGCGGCAGCGCCAACCCCGACGCCCCCCTGCGCTGGAAACTCACCGCGGCCGGCGGGGGTGGCGTCATCGCCGACATCGCCTCCCACGTCCTCGATTGCCTCGACTGGCTCATCGGCCCCTTCCGCTCCTTCCAGGCAATCACCCATATCGCCTTTCCCGAACGGCCCCTGCCGGGCCAGCCGGACAAGCGGGGCAAGGTCGACGCCGAAGACTGCGTCCTCGTCATGGCCGATCTTGCCGACGGCGGTGTCGGGATCCTCGAAGCCTCCAAGATTGCCACCGGCACGGAAGACGAACTCCGCCTGGAAATCCACGGCACCCGCGGCGCTCTGCGATTCAACCTCATGGCGCCCCACTTCCTCGAATACTACGACGCCACGTCACCCTACCCGCCCACAGGCAATCGCGGCTGGACCCGCATCGACACGGGCCAGCGCTACGAGTCCCCCGCCTCCTCCTTCCCCAGCCCCAAGGCCGCAACCGGCTGGCTCCGCGGCCACGTCGCTTGCCTCGCCAACTTCCTCCAGGCCGTCGCCGAAAACCGACCCGCTACCCCCGGCCTCCAGCAGGGCATTCGCATCCAACGCCTCATGGCCGCCCTCCGCCACTCCGCAAAACAAGGGAAGCGGGTCGAACTGCAGTGACACAACCCCAGTAGGTCCCGGGCGCCGCACGGGACCCTGAAGCAGAGGAAATCGTGCCAATTCATGGCCCGCTTGGCGCACGACCGGCGTTCGTATGGGGTGGAAGCCATTTTGTTCAACGGCTTGCGTTGATGGCGTGTCTCTTGAATGATGCGTGTGCTTCCTCGTAGCCCGGCTCTTGCGATGCCAAACCGTCTTCTGCCTCCAACTCCGGGAACTCGGCAAGCGATTCTCCGCCTCAGGGTGCCGTGCGGCGCCCGGCACCTACTGGGTGGATTGTTGACAACCGCCTCACCCTCCCTCAAGATGCACCCATATCCCTCGCACACCGAGCAACCCTCCGCACTTTCCTATTGAGGAACACACGATGAGGCATCTTCGCCACGCGAACACGTGCACACCAACAACCTCTCCTCACCTGCTCCTGTCCACTCTCCTCGCCGCCCTATTCCTCACCTCCACAGCCGCAGCCGACCCCACCACCTTCTACGTTTCCCCCTCAGGCAACGACGCCTTCTCCGGCCGCCTCGCCGAACCAAACCCCGAAAAGACAGACGGCCCCCTCGCCTCCATCACCCGCGCCCGCGATGCCATCCGCGAACACAAGGCTTCACATGATCCCGGCGACGGCTACATCGTCGAACTCGGTCCCGGCCGCTACGAACTCACCTCCCCCATCGAACTCACCGCCGAGGATTCCGGCACGGCCGACGCCCCCATCATCTACCGCGCCGAGCCGGATCAGCGCGTTGTCATCAGCGGCGGACGCCAAATCACCGACTGGCAGCCCGTAACCGATCCCGCCGTTCTCGAACGCCTCACCCCCGCCGCTCGCGATCACGTGCGTCAGACGAACCTCAAAACCCTCGGCATCGACGACTACGGCGACCTGGGTCTCGACGCCGAATGGAAAATCCAGTCCTGGCTTGCCGGCAAGCACGTCCAGAGCGAGTACACCATGGGAGCCAGCCAGGCCAGCCGCGGCAAGAACGTCCGGCCCCGCATGGAACTCTTCTTTGACGACGAGCCCATGCAGATCGCCCGCGGCCCGAATGAAGACGACCTGATCATCGAAGAGACCCTGGGCGAGACCGAGCGAAACGTCCGCGGCCACACCAGCAGCGTGGAAGGCGTCTTCCGCTACCGCGGCGACTATCCGAAGCGCTGGGTCGGAGAGAAGGACGGCTGGGTGTGCGGAAGTTGGTGCCGCGACTGGGCCGAGCAACGTCACAAGATCGAAGCCCTCGATCCGGAGTCCCGCGTCATCTCCGTCGAGAAGCCCTACCACTACTACGGCTACCACAAAGGCCAGTGGTTCTACGGCTTCAACATGCTCGTCGAACTCGATCGCCCCGGCGAATGGTATGCCGACCACGAGACCGGAATCCTCTACTTCTGGCCGCCGGCCCCCGTGGAAGACGCCACCGCCGAACTATCCATGGCCCCGCGTCTGTTCGTCTTGAAGGGCGCATCCCACGTGACAATCCGCGGCCTCGTCCTCGAAACCACCCGCGGCACGGCCGTCGCCATGGAAGACTGCGACCACAGCCGCGTCGTCGCCTGCACCTGCCGCAACCTGGGCAACCACGGCGTCACCATCTTTGGCGGAACAGAATGCGGCGTCGTCGGATGCGAAATGTACGGCCTCGGCGGCGGCGGAATCTACCTCGTCGGCGGCGACCGAAAGGAGCTTGTCCCCGGCGGACACTACGCCGAGAACAACCACATTCACCGCTACGCCCGCTGGGACCGCATGTATCGCCCCGCTGTCATGATCAGCGGCGTGGGCAACCGCGTCTCCCACAACCTGATCCACGACGCGCCCCACTCGGCCATCGTCTTCGGCGGCAATGAACACGTCATCGAGATGAACGAGATCCACAACGTGTGCCACCAGTCACACGATTGCGGCGCCATCTACGCCGGACGAAGCTGGACCCTCCGCGGCCACGTCATCCGCAACAACTACCTCCACCACCTCTACGGCAAACACGGCGGCCCCTGCAACGGCATCTACCTCGACGACCTCTTCTCCTCCGCCGTCGTGGAGGGGAACATCTTTCACCAGGTCCTCCGCCCGGTCTTCCTCGGCGGCGGCCGCGACAACCTCGTCCAGAACAACATCTTCGTCGACTGCCCCAAGGCCATGCACATCGACGCCCGGGCCCTCGGCTGGTGCGGCCCCCACGCCGACGGCCGCATCAAGGAAGCCCAAGAAAAAGGCACCATCGCCGGCGATCGATTCGCCGAACCGCCCTTCAGTACCCGCTACCCCAAGCTCCTAGAACTCCTCGACGACGAACCCAAGAAACCCAAGGGCAACATCGTCCGCCGCAACATCTTCTGGAAGGGCGACGCCCAAGACCTCCGCCGCGTCGCCGCCGGAAAACCGATCCCCGACGACTGGTGGGACGACATCGCCACCAACATCCGCTCCCTCGTCACCGTCGAAGACAATCTCATCAACGAAGACCCGCGCTTCGTCGACGAGTCGGCCGGCAACTTCCAACTCCGCGACGACTCCCCCGCCTGGAAACTCGGCTTCCAGAAGATCCCTGCCGACAAAATCGGCCTCATCCAGTCGGAAGATCGCGCAACCTGGCCCGTGGCGCACCCGGTGCGCGTCATGCGAGCCTGGCCCTACCGCAAGGTCCTTTTCCTCGGCAACAGCATCACCCGCCACGGCCCGTCCAAGGCCGTCGACTGGTCCGGCAACTGGGGAATGGCCGCCAGCAGCGAGGAAAACGACTTCGTCCACCTCGTCACCAAAGGCCTGACCGAACGAATGGGCCCGGCGCCCGAGATCCGGATCGAGAACATCGCCGCCTTCGAACGCGGGTATGCCGACTACGACGTTCCCGGCATGCTGAAGCAATACAACGCCTTCGCTCCCGACCTGATCATTGTCGCTATCGGCGAAAACGTTCCCGCCCTCTCCTCGCCCGAAGCCTCCAGCAAGTTCGCCGAAAGCCTTGAAAAACTGCTCAACGGTCTCAAGAACTCCGGCAATCCCACGATCCTCGTCCGAAGCTGTTTCTGGGCCAACGAACCCAAGGACAAGGTCCTCCGCCAGGTCTGCGACGACGTCGGCGGCATCTTCGTCGATATCCACACTCTCGGCTCTGACGAGTCAAACTACGCTCGATCCGAACGCCAGTTCACCCACGCCGGCGTCGCTGCCCATCCCGGCGACGCGGGAATGAAAGCAATCGCCGACGCAATTCTGGCGGCACTCGATCAGCAATAATCTACGCCCTTGGCTCGTCGATAGATTCGACACGCAAGCAATCAACCGTCCGTCACGCGTCGAAGTCGTACACCCGGTACGTCTTGACCCGCCGAGCGCCGCCTTTCTCCAGGCTGCCTCGCGACCGGTGATTCGACTCGGAGACCCAAGAAAACTCCACTTCCTGCAGTCCCCAGTCCAACGCCGTTGGAACCATCGCCCGCAGCAGCACCAGGCCCACGCCCTGCATCTGGTACTCCGGAACCACGTTGGCAGCCAGCAGCCGATACTTCTTGATCGCTTTCTTGTTGGCCAGCAATCGCACGAACCCGAACGGAAATAGCCGACCGTCGATGGCCTTGATTCGCGGGTTGTAGTCGGGCAGTGCAAAGGCCGCCCCCACCAGACGCCCTTCAATTTCAGCCGCCGCAGTCACTTCCGGAATCAGCATGTGCTTCAGCCCCAACGCCATCTGCCGCACCTCGCGCGGCGACATCGGCTCGTAGCCCCAGGTGCCGACCAGCGACGCGTTGTAGATGGAAATGAACTCGGCCACCTCGTCGTACAGCCTTCTCTTGTCCAACCGGCGCACACGAATGCCGTATCGCTCGATGATCTGGTCCGCGATCGGACCTAGTTTCGCGACGCTCTGCGGAAGCATCTCGATGTCGCCGTAATACGCGTAGAGATCCTGCGACTTCCGAAAGCCGTAGCTCTCGATCAACTGCGGATAATAACGCGGACCGTAAGGCATCAGGAAGGTCGGCGACGTGTCGAATCCCTCGACCAACGTGCCGACCGAGTAATTCAGCCCGGGACTGACCGGACCGCGCAGGCACGCAATGTCGCGATCCGCCAGCCAACGCCGCGCGGCGTCGAACAAGCCGTGCGCCACTTCCGCATCGTCGACACATTCAAAGAAACCGAAGAAACCTCGCCGCTCGTTGTGCGTGTCGATGTACGTTTGGTTGTGGATCGCCGCAATCCGACCGCAAGGGGTGCCGTCGCGATACGCCAGAAAAGTGTGGATCGAATTCCGATCGTAGAACGGGTGCCGCGCGTAGCCAACGAGTTGTTTCTGCTCGCCCCGCAACGGCGGCACCCAAAACGGATCGCTCCGGTACAAGCCCCATGGAAACTCCAGAAAGCGCTTCTTCTGTCGGTACGTCGTAACCGGCTGGACATCGACGGACATGTTGCTTCCCGCCATTGGCTGCTCGAAGACCCAAAGCCGGGCAACAGAAAGTGCCCGCTTCCTCCAACTCGCCGTTCACTACAAGCATACCAACCGCTTCGCAGGCCTCAAGCCGAGGAGGCAGACCGGGGGCCTCCGCTCCTCTCTTGTGGCGGCTGGCGCGCGCTGACAGACTGTGAACACCAGCCCTGGCGAAATGATCGCAGACAACATCACGGCTAAAAACCACCGCAGATGTGCGTGAACCCCGCCGACGGGTTGCCAAATGACTTCGCGGTACATCCTTGCGGGGGGCAAAAGCGGAACGCGGCGCCGGGAGTTGCTTGTCGAGTCGTCCTGGGTACGCTATTGATTATGTTCTCGTAGGCATCCCATCAACGTTTAGACGGGGGTGTGCGAAGCAATGGCGAAAGACATTCTCCAGAAAGGCTACGACTTCGTAGCAGACCCGCGAGTCATCTCGCCTCGCGAAGTCGATCTTGCCGTGACTCTCTTCGGTGGCGTGTCGCCGCCCGACAATGCCGGTCCCCGATTCACGGTCGATGATGTTGACTACCTGCAGTTCAGCTCCAACGACTATCTGGGACTCGCCACGCACCCCGACATCAAAGCCCGCGTCGTCGAGGTCGTCCAACGCCACGGCATTTGCTCCCCCATGGGAGCACGCCACATGACGGGCACGACGCCCGACCACTTGGAGTTGGAACGTCATGTCGCCCAGTTCAAACACTGCGAAGACGCAATGGTCTTCGCCACCGGTTCCATGGCCATGATCGGGATGGTCGCCGCACTCGCCAATTCCAGCGACGTCCTGCTCCTCGATCAGTGCGCCCACGCGTCGCTCGTTTGCGGGGCCAAAATCTCGGGCGCTCGCATCGCCTATTTCCGGCACAACGACGTCGATCACCTCGAATATCAACTCCGCAGGCTTGGTCACGAGCGTGCAGTTGCCATCGTCGTCGAGGGCGTCTACAGCATGCAGGGCGATCTGGCGCCCCTGGCAGAACTGGTCGAACTCAAGAACCACTACCAGGCACGCCTGATTGTCGACGACGCCCATGGAACCGGCGTGTTCGGCCCTCAGGGACGCGGTTCCGCCGCTGCCCAGGGTGTCGAGCAACACGTGGATCTTCACGCCGGAACCTTCAGCAAGGCTTGTGGAACCATGGGCGGCTTCGTCGCAGGAAACGAAACGATCATCAAGTTCCTTCGCTTCAACGCGCCCACCTATCTCTTCACAAAATCCCCGCCCCTTGCCGTCGTCGCGGCCACCATCGTCGCCCTGGACCTGGTTCAACAAGCCGACGAGGCCCGGCAACAACTTTGGAAGAACGCGTGGCGTCTGCAAGACGCGCTGGTCAGCCGCGGATTCGACATCGGCCGGACCGCTTCACCCATCACACCCGTCCGCTACCGCGGCGCCGAAGCACTGGCCGTGGCCGGCGAACTGCGTCAGACACACCATATCTGGGCCGCGCCCGTTATTTTCCCCGCCGTCGAACTGGGCACATCCGTTCTCCGCCTCACCCCCACCGCCCGCCACACCGCCGATGACATCGACGACCTCGTCGAATCGCTCCTGGCTACTCCGCCTGCCCAGGTGCCGACCGATCGCCCCCGCCCTTCGAATGCCGTATGCCACTGCGTGCTTGCCAAGCAGTGCCCCCAGCCCGACGACCCCTAGGGCATGGGGCATGGGGGGCATGAGGTCAACGCCGGCATGGCATGGGGCATGGGGTCGGCATGGGGCATGGGTGCCCCCGAGGACGAGGACGCGCGGAGCCCGAGGACGATGACGTGACCGCAGGCGACGCTCAGTCCCGCGATTCGACGGGCGGCAAGCGACAAGGCTTTCCGGCTCGGAACTTCTCCAGGCTTTTCCGGAGAAACTCGACTTGCGACTGGTCGCGAGTGCCGGCTGCGTTCAGTGCTCTGGTCGCCATGGCGACGGCCTTCGAGAAATCGCCGGCCTCGGCGTATGCGGACGCCAATGTGTTCAACAGGATCGGACTCTTGTAGTTCGTGACCTGGCACGCCTGCCTGGCCAACTTGCCTTGCTCCTGGAACACTCGGGCCAGGGTTGTATGAGCCGCCCGGAAATAGGGGTTGATTTCGATGGCTTTCTGCAAACTCGCGACGGCTTCGTCCAGTCGCCCGCCTTGCGCCAGGACCATCCCCGCGGTGCAGAGCGCCCGGCTGTCGTTGGGATCGAGCGCCAACGTCTCGTTGAGCCGAGCCATCGCTTCGTCCAGTTTGCCTTGCATGATGAGCGTGACGGCCGCTTGGGTGTGGGCGTGCTGGAAATCAGGTTGCAGCTTGATGGCGGTTTCGAATTCGTCGAGCGCGTCGCCGAGTTTCCCTTCCTTTCTGAGTCTCAAGCCGAGCAGGGCGTGCCGGTAGTATTCCAAGGCTGGGACGTCAATTCGGACCAGGTCGTCATAAGAAGTATTGATGAACTCGGGAATGTTGACGGCCCGATTGGCTGCGGTGGAATTGGGAACCAGGACCGCCGGGCTGTCGTTTCCGTCCGAGTCGATGTGCGTCAAGAACATCTGCGTGTAGGGGGGGTTGCATTTCGAGGAGAAGACAAGCCACCGACCGTTGGGAGAAAAGCTGTGCCAGGAGTTCATCAGGCTGGTGTTGCACTTCATCGGCCGGGCCGTGCCGCCGTTCGTGGGAACGATCCAAAGCGTGCTGTCGGGACGCATGAGCTGACCGTTACGGCACTTGACGAACACGATCCACTTGCCGTCGGGCGAGACTTTGGGAAAGGTGTTGCTCATGCCGTTGCCCGAAGCCCCGGCAATCGGCTCCGCGCGGCCTCCTTGACCATTTTGGAACGGCATGCGATAGAGATCATATTGGATCTGCGTTTCGGCCGGGTCGTTGGCCCGTGCCGCCAGTTTTCCGTCTTTGGGATAGGGATCTTTGGCCTCCGCCCGCGCGAAGACGAGCTGCGAACCATCCGGAGTCCAGACGGGGTCACAGTGGACGAATTTCGGATCGTCGGCCCCGGGCAGGGCTTTGATCTCGCCCGTCGAACGGTTGTACCACCCCAGAATGCCTCGCGTGGGAAAGAAGACCTGCAAGAAACGGTAGTCCATGAAATTGGAGACGTGCACCGCCTCGTTGAGGGTCGTAACAACGTACTGCCCGTCGGGAGAGACCCGCGAGAGAAAGCCGACGGTCTTCTGGCCCTGGGGTTTGTCCGGAAACGAATTCCAACTGATCACGTCGCGCGACTCGAACTTCGTCTCTTTGGCGACCGCCGAGACGATGTAGGACCCCTTATCCCCGTTTGGGCCATCCAGATCCATGCCCACCGTCTTGCCGTCGGCGGAGAACGAATGGCAGTTCGTGCACGTCGGCACGCCGCTCAACAGGAGCCGGCTCTCCGTCTTCGAGATATCGCGCAGTCGCCAACCGATCAGCGTCACCGCCTCGTCGGACAACGGTTTGATCACGCCCTTCTCCGTCAGCGACGGGGCCAGCGGCACGTCACGATAGAAAATGGGGGCGCCCACGGGGTCGGCGGAGGTCGAGATCGTCATCCGGCCCCGGGAGAGGATCTCGGCGGGGGCCGTGCCGCGGAAGCCGACGATGCTCACGCTCGCGGTGTGCCCAACCGTCCCCTTTTTGATTGCCTCCCAGACTTCGACGTTCGGGGTCCAACTCCGCGACGACTCCTGGTACGGCGTCGGCTTGTAGAGTTCGTTACTTTTCGCAATGCACGCCGGGTCGATCGGGCGGGCGGGCGGCGGGTCGCCCGTTGAGAGTACCTGGATTGGCGCCGACTGATCGACGAATGCTACCTCGATCAGCCACGTGTCGGCCGACTCATTCGGTTCGTGCCAGAGGAACGTGGGTGGGACGATCTCCGGCGGAAAGACGGTTTCGTCGAGCGGGTAGTCGACGATCAGCAAGGCCCGCTCACCTTCCTTGCCGGCAGAAAGAGCCGCCGTCTGAATCGTCCTGATCAGCGCAGCGTCCGCCGTCGAACGCACGTCGTCCCGACCGGTCGCCAACACCGCGTCGTCGGCTTCAGCAAGCAAGGGATGGTGCAAGTCCCCGTCCGACAGTCGCGGCTCGGAACGCACGGAATCGGTTTGCGGCCCGGCATCGTTCGTCGCGGCGTCGTTCGCCGACGACTCAGGCGCGGGAGGGGCAGTCGACTGGCGTGTCTCATCCAGCCCCGTATGGCTCACATCCCTTCGATCCAGGCAAATCACTCCCGCGACGATCGCCACGACCGCAACGGCGCCAACGATCCCTCGGGCCAGTTTGCTCATCGGCATTTCCCCTTTTTTTGATCCGCGTCCAGCAGAACAGAAGTCCTCCAGTCTCGCTTCCGTGCCTTAGACCGATGCTTCCCATTTGGACTCCGTTCGGCCACACGCTGCGAGCGACAACTTCGCCCCATGTTAGCCACGAGCTGCTTGGAAATCCAGCGGTTGCTGTGGAGTCTTGCTTTCGGCGACTGCACGATTTTACCGCTACGGAGCAACCCGTTATTGCACCGCCCGGGTGAATCGACGATACTCAATCGCGACGTAAAGGCTTGAAGAACGAAACTGGAACACATCCAAGAGGCATGCTGAATCATGAAGACGTCCGTTCTCACCACGATCCTCGTTTTGTGGGCTGGCTTTCTCTTCGCACGGGAACCGGCCTGGGTCTTCAACAACGGGCCGGACGCGAAGTTGATCTCGCTCGGCCAAGGGCAACTTCACCACGAGGTCGGGCTGACCAAGCTCGTTCCCACGGGCACCGACCTCACGCTAAGCGTACCCATGGGGCCGGACGAGGCCTTTGCCGCGGCGGAGCGGCCCTTCTTCGCCCTTCGCTACAAATACAAGACCACGTTGAAGCAGGCGGGCCTGTTCTTCACGACCGACACGCTCACCCGTCTTTCGGACGAGAGCTACTGCTCCTTTCCCGTAATCGGCAACAACACCTGGCGGACGGCCATCGTCGACATGCGCTCGTTCGACCACAAGAACTGGGCCGGCACGATCACCTCGTTCCGCTTCGACCCGACCAATCCGAGCGATACGGACTCGGTCTACCAGGTTTCCCGCCTCGGTTTTTTCCCCACCGAGGCCGAGGCCCGGCAGTTTCTCGACGCGGCCGTCGACGCGCCCGACTACTCCGAACCGACCCAGTTCGTGGCGCCCTTGCAGCGGGTGGTGGCGCCCGGCGGCTGCCTTTATGACGGCTACGATCAGGCCGACTTCATGCTCCAGTCCACCGCGATCGACCATCCGTCGGAAACAACCGTTGTTGTCTTCCGTCCGAAGGACGGCGCGGGCCGAGAATCGATTGTTCCCCTCTGCGAGACGAACAGCCGCGGATTCACATGGCTGGTCGCGAAGAAGCCGGGCCAGTACCGTCTGGTTCAGCGGAAACTGACGCTCACCGACACCTCTGCCTTGGACGAGAAAGCACGCCAGGCCGCCGAATTCGTTGTGGCGCGGGGCCTGCTCGACGTGAAGGACGGGAAGTTCCGGCCCGGCGATCCGCTTTCCGACGACTCGTGGAAAACGGCGGTGGCGGCTTTGGGCAAGTACGGAATCGATCTGGCGGCTCAGGCGAAGCCGGCAACTCGCGAGGAAGGGGCTGTGGTGCTCAAGGCGGCCATTCAGGCCGCGTTGGGAACCGCCATCGAGTCGCCCTATACCAACGCGTATCTCACCCGCGACCGGATCCGGATCGGGGCGTGGGTCAATCCCCGCCAGGAAGCCCTCGGCGAGGATTTTATCGGCACGTACAGTTCCGGCGGGTTCGACTGGATCATCGCCCACGGCGCCCTGGCCGGCTCCGATTACCGCCAGACGCTGCTTCGCGAGTGCGACCGCTGCGGCGTGGAGCTGATTCTCGGCGACGGCGCCTACAAGAACGCGGCCGTGGCCACGGCGGAGTATTATGAGCATCCCTGTTTTGCGGGGACCTACGTGACCGACGAGCCGGGAACCGACCAGTACGACAAGCTTGCCGAAATCTGCAACACGTATTATCGGGAGACGGGCGGCAAGCTGCCCTACATCAACCTGCTGCCCATGTACGCCAACGCAGCCCAGTTGAAATACGGGGCGGGGGCGGCCGCGATCAAGTACTACGATTCCGATCCGGACCTGTTCAAGAAATACTGCGACTCGTTCTGCGAGAAGTTTGACCCGCCCTATATCTGCACCGACATCTACCCGCTCAACTGGAGCGACGGCGGGCGGACGACCTACAAGGACTATTGCGAATCGATCAACATCATCGCCGCCTCCGCCCGCGAGTACCGCAAGGACTTCTGGTGCTGTATCCAGACCTTCGCCTGGGTGCCCAGCAAACGGACGCCGACCGAATCGGAGTTCCGCTGGCAGTCCTACTGCATGCTGTCGTTCGGCTGCAAGGGCCTGCTCTGCTGGACCTACGCCGGCTACCGACCGGAAAGTCCCTCCCTGATCACGATCGACGGAAAACGGACGAACGCCTGGTACGACGCGGCCGTCGTGTTCAAGGAGATCCGCCGGATCTCCGACGCCTTCGTGCGTTACCAGAACCTCGGCGCCCTGGCCCATAATTGCACCGACGCCACGCCGTACCTGCGCTTCAGCAACCCGGTGCAGGAATTTCCCACGATCCAACAGGTTCAATGCGACGACCCGCTGCTGATCGGCTGTTTTGCCGAGAAGAAGGACTCGGGCACGGCCTTCACCGTGGTCAACATGAGCGAGCTGGAAGCGGTCAAGACGACCTACGTCAAGCTGAAACTGGCCGGCTCGACCGTCGTCGCCTGGCCGCGGGGCGAGCGGGTCGTGCTCGAGCCCGGGGCCGACGGATTCTACAACCTCACCCTTCCGCCGGGCGAGGGAGTGTTTGTGGAGGTTGAGTAGGCTGATATGTCCGACACGTCATCCAGCACCGCACCGCGCCTGCGGCGAGCACAATTCACGATCCGGACATTCTTCGCCGCCGCTGTCCTGGTGAGCTGCTTTGGTGTCGCCGCCCACCTGCCCGGCGAAGCTGCCAAGGCTATCGGGCTCACTTTCTTGGCTTCGCTCACGTTCGCGGGCCTGTACTGGACGTTTCGCGGGACCGGCCCGCTCGTCGCACTGCCCGTAGGCACGGCTGTGGCACTCATTGTGCAGGGGCTTGCATTCCCGTTCATCGATGGCATGCACCTTAAGGACATTTGGCTAGTCGTGGTCACTAGCTTCGTGTGGGGAATCGCTTTCAGTGTGGTCGTCGTCCTCTCAAGGCTGCTCTGGCATTTGACCAGATGGTTGGCTGGCTGGCTCAAAAGACGGCCTGATGAAGAACTTCCATCGGATCGGAACGCAATTCTGGTCATTCGGCCATCGAGCTATGTCAAGTACGTTGTACTTACATGCCTTCTTCTCGCGATGTTTATCGTGTTGGCTGCATTCGTTCTTGCATGCTATTCAAAGGACGCCCTTTTTGTGCCGTTTGTGCTCAGTATGTGCCTCGATCTCCCGCTGTTTCAGTTGGCTGTGGAGATTCACGGTCCAATCGGCCCAACTTATAGTAGCACGAGTGAGATCATTGGCTTTATCGCGCTCACTTCCGTCGTCGCGTGTCCGCTGCATGCGGGCTCAAATTGGATCGTGGGTTGGCTTGTCGCCCGAATCGATCGCCGCACCTCCCTCCCCAGCGAGCTTGCGAGCGAGGGGGAGGGTCGGGGAGGGGAAGAAGCGTCAGTCAACTTAACTCCGAACCCCGACGTCCGCAGCGATGAACCGCAGAATATCGAACAAGGAACCGCAGAATGACGAAGGGGGTGGAGGAACGGGACCGGCGGCAAGGATGCCACCGCTACTCCCTCTGAAGTAGTCTGGTGAGTGACTAGTTCACCACGCCCCTCCCCAGCCCTCCCCCTCGCTCGCAAGCTCGCTGGGGAGGGAGTATTGGTCACTGGCCCTGGGACGTGTCCGGGAGGACACGGCGATAGTCGTCCTGGTAGAGGCCGATCTTGTCCATGGGGATTCTCTGGAAGGAGGGCATTTTCTTCTGGAGCCACGCCTGCCAGGCCGAGACGGCGTCTTCGGGAGACGACGCGTCGTCAACGTCCGGTCCGATTGGCTTGTCGGCGGAGCCGGATAGGTTTGCGAATCCCTTGATGTCGGCTTCCTTGGCTGCTCCCGTCGAGTTCACGGCTAAGTTGTCAGCGATCTCGAACTTGTCGAGCAACTTCCTCACGTTGCCGTCGAAGCTGCAGACCTGGTTCTTGCAGTCGACAAACACGTTGCGGAGAACCGAGTTGCCGAGCGGCTCGCGCGGGCTCTCGTTCATGATCGCAGCCAGGCGGGGATACTTGGTGCTCCAGGGCGGCTCTTGGTAGTTGAGACGCTTGGCCTTCTCCTCCAGGCACCAGCTGTTGTCGTTCGGGTTGTTCCATTGCTTCCAGGTCATGCCGCGAGAGTCGATGTGCAGTCCGATCGGGCAGTCGATCACGAGATTGCCCAGAACCGGATTGTCCCGCCCGCCGCCTATCATGAGGGCGCGGCCGGCACGGTAGAACACGTTGCCTTCGAGGGTGTCGCCACAGTCGCAATCGTCCAGGTAGATGCCCATGGTGTTGACGTGTTCGGCGTTGCCGCTGCCCAGGTCGTGGATGAAGTTGTTGCGGAGCACGTTGCCGCGGCTGGTCCAGTCCCGGCCCGTGTAGAAGGCGCCGGCGTCGCCCGTCTCCATGACGACGCGGTAGACGTCGTTCCGCTCGAAGAGGTGCTCGTTGCCGCTGTAGAGGACGGCGTTGTGGGGCGCGTCGTGGATGCAGTTGTTTCGGGCGATCTGCCCGCAGCCGCCCGCGCCGATGCCGGGGGCGTAGGTGCGTTGGAAGATCCCGAAGTGGTGAATGTGGTTGTTTTCGGCAACGTTTCGGGCCGGTGTGAGCGCCTTCCGATCGCCGCCGCTCAAGGAGACGCCGCCCCGACCGATATTGTAGAGGTCGCAGGAGCGAACTGTGCTCTCCGAGCCCTGAAGCGAGATCCCGCCGCCGGCCAGGTTGGCGATCGTGCAGCCGGCGATCTCGAAATGGTCCGTATTTCGGGCGGTGATTCCGTCGCCGTGGCCGTACTCGAAATCCAGCCCCACCAGTTTCACGTACTTCGCGCCGTCGACCTTAACGAGCGGCTCGGTCATGGTTGCCAGGACGATCTGCGTGCCAGCGAGGTCCTCCTTCGGGTAGAAGTAGAGCCGTTTGCCCGGCCGGTCCAGGTACCACTCACCTGGAGAGTCGAGTTCCTCCAAGGCATTCATGGCGAAGAAGCGACGCGTTTTGGCGCCCCAGGTGCCGGCGTTGATGCCGTAGGAGTGCGGGGCGGCCAGCGTGACGGTCTTCGTGTCTTTGTCGTACGCCCCGACGCGAAGCACTTCGTCGCTCCAGTCGTGCGTCCAGTATCCGAGGAGCCAGACGCCTTCGTCCAGATTCCAGCGGGCCGGGCGGGGATCGTCGAACACGAAGGAACCCGGGTGCAGTTTCTGGAGCGAGGGGTCCGCGGCGTCCGGTTGCGGCAGGCCCGTGTCGACGGCCTTGGAGAAGCCGGCCCAGCCGTCCTCGGTGGCGGTGACATTGGGCCAGCGAGCCAGGGTCATGGGTTGGCCGTTCACATACAGCCACGGGGCGACGGGTGCGCCTCGAAAGGCCGTTTTGAACCCAGGGAAGCCGCCTTCCACCTTGGCAGACAGGTCGCAGACGCGGACCTTGTCGCGAATCGCCGGGTCCAGCCGCGAGAGCACTGTGGAATCGGTGACGGGCGAGAAGCCCGCGGGATCGAGGGAGATGCCGCCCTGAAATCGCGTTTGGCCGCCCCGGGCCGCCCGATAGACTACGGGGGCGTCGGCGGCGCCGCTATCCTCGGCCCGCAATTCAAACGAGGCCCGCAGAGGATAGACGCCCGGGGCAACATGGACGGTGACGGGCTGGTCGCTCTTCAGGTCGCCGGCTTTGCGATGGGAGCGGATCGCGTCGCGGGCCTGGGTGAGGTTCTGAAAGGGGGCCTGGCGGCTGCCGTTGCCGCCGGCCGCCGCGTCGGCGGCAACGTACAAGTCGACATCGGCACAGGCAGACGAAACTAACGCCAACAAAACGCACAGCGACAAGCACCTCTTCATATTGCACCTCATTCCGGGAGTGTTGTCTGATGTAAGTGGGGAAGCCGGCGGGTAAGGGGGGAAGGCTCTCGCGAGGGCGTCGATCGCACTGGGCAACCAGCTACCACAACCGACGGATGCCGTACTGATCAAAAATACGGTCAGCAGTCACCAGAGACAGGTTTTCGGCCAATGCCTGGGTGATGAGCAGGCGATCAGAAGGGTCTCGATGGTGTGCAGCCAATTCCTCGACCATCGTGGCATGGATCAGAGTAACAGGCAGAAGTTCGAAGTTATTGCGTGCGATTTCGCGAGGCAGAAACGAGCGGCTTGGTTCGCCAAGTGCCAGTTTCCCCAGTCCGACCTTGATGGCGATTTCCCAGCAACTTGCGATGCTAACGAGCTTCCGATTGTCGGGGTCTTCGATGACTTCCTTGGCATGGGCACTCAAATGCGCATCATCCCAGAAAAACCACAGCATCGTGTGAGTGTCGAGCAACAGGCTCGTCATTCCATGTACTCCCGGAAGTCTTCGAGCGGGGCGTCAAAGTCGGGAGCCATCCAATGTCTTATGTCTCTGGCGCTGCCGGCCTTGCACGGCCAACGGTTCGGGCGGGCACGGGTTAGCATTGCCACCGGCTCGCCTTCCTGAAGAATCGTCAATTCCTCGCCAGGATTCAATCCGGAAATGATCTCGTGGAGATGGGCCTTGGCGTCGTCAAGGTTTACGGTTGCCATGGTTCACGCCTCTTGTGGGCACCTGTCAATTCCTCCGCCAGATTGCGACATAACCATTGTACCTCGTGCCATCCGCCTGGCCCAGTAGACGTTGAGAGGGAAAATCGACCGAGGGTGCCCAAAAAGTCGCTGGCTCCGACTGCTGGATCTGGACGCTTGGGCCTCGTTCTTTCATTGGCTCGGCACCTAGCGTATCCTAGTGTCCTGAGTTGTTAATTCGCTGCATTTGTTCGGCTGCCCTTTTCCGAGCAAAAGCACGAAACTCGATTCAACGGACTTCTAACTCAGGACACTAGGGGAACGAAGGCTCGAACTTGCCATACAGGAGACGCACCGTGAATCGGATGATCTTTGCCTGCTTTTTCCTTGTCCTTCTCACCTGTGTCTCAATCGAAGCCGCCGAGCCGCCGACGCCGCTGCTGCCGGTACCGTCGCTGCAGCAACTCCGCTGGCAGCGGGCGGAGATGACCATGTTTCTGCACTTCGGCGTGAATACGTTCACCGACCGGGAGTGGGGCGACGGCACGGAAGATCCGGACGTTTTCAATCCCACGGACCTGAATTGCCGCCAGTGGGTGCGCGAGGCGAAGGCGGCGGGGTTCGGCATGATGATCCTGACGGCCAAGCACCACGACGGATTCTGCTTGTGGCCCAGCCAGTACACGGACCACTGCGTGCGCTCCAGCAAGTGGCAGGACGGCAAGGGCGACGTGGTGCGGCAAGGTCTGGTATCCGGCCGAATGCGACGTGTCGATCCGGCCCGGCTGGTTCTACCACGCCTCGCAAGACGACAAGGTCAAGAGCGTGGAGCATCTGCTGGACATCTACTTCAAGTCCGTAGGCCGGAACAGCGTGCTGCTCTTGAACGTGCCGCCGGACCGCGAGGGACGATTCTCGAAATACGACGTGGAGCGACTGGCGGAATTCCGTGCGGCCCTGGACGAGATCTTCAAGACCGACGTGTGTGCCGGGCTGGCCGCGGTTGGGAGCAACGTTCGCGGGAATGATTCGCGGTTCGCCGCCGCCAACGTGACGGACGGCAATCTGGACACCTACTGGGCAACCGATGACAACGTGACGAGCGGTTCGGTGGAGATCGAACTGGGGGCGGCCCGGCCGGTCAACGTGATCAACGTCCAGGAATACCTCCCGCTGGGAGAGCGGGTGCGGCGTTATCACGTCGAGGCAAGGACCGAGGGGCAGTGGCAGACCGTGGCTCAGGGGACGATCGTCGGCCAGCGGAACCTGGTTCGCATCCCGGCGGTGACGGCGGACGCTTTGCGGCTGGTAATCGACGAGGCGGCGGCCTGCCCGGCCATCTGCTGCTTCGGGGCGTATTACAGCGAGTTGGCCGTCCGGGCCGCTTCCGGATCGCTTGCGGCACACCAGCCGGCGGAGGCTTCCAACATTCACGGTGGCGGCACCATTTACGGCGCCGACAAAGCGGTGGACGACGATCCTCAGACCCGGTGGGCGACTGGCGACGAGGTCCGCGAGTGCTGGCTCAGCGTCGACCTGCGCCGGACACAGACGATCGATCGGATCACGATCTCGGAACTCGAGCCGCGGATCACGAAGTTCCAGATCGAGTATCGCATGACACCCGACGAGCCCTGGAAGACGGCCATGTCGGGCGACAAGGCCGGGAAGAAGTTTGAAGCGAAATTCCCGGCCATTCAAGCTCGGTACGTGAGGTTGCACATCCTGGATGCGAGCTTTGCGCCGACGATTTGGGAGTTTCGGGTGTTCGGGCCAGGGAAGAAGGGAACGCCGTAGGCGGCGTTGAGAGCGTTCCGCAGGAACAACACGCCGATGGTTGCATCGGCCGGTGGGCTTTTTCCGAATGCCGTTTATGCCGTGGAAGACTCACTGCGGAAAAGAGTCCGGCGCCATCCACGTGCGCAGTGCTCCCGATCACCTTTCTTTGGGGGGAATTTCTTGAACTTTCCGAACTTTCCCAACTTCCCGCCATTTTATTTTGACCCTTTTGGCTCATTGGCGGGGTGTCGCGGGGTGAAAGGATGAGGGGCTGTTTTTCCACCGGTGGGGGTGACGGCGGTAGGCGGATTGTCAAAGAGCGGGGCTTTTTAGTATGTGTACACCAGTATACATGCTATTGGCGGCGATGTGAAGGGGGAAATTGGCCGGGGGGGGCGTATTGTTGGCAGGACGAACCCGTCCGGCGGGAAGAGCCGCCGGCTGCTGGGGATCGCCGAGTGTAGTGCGTGGTTGCATTGGACGATGCGTCCTGACGCCAACGTGAATTCATCCAGTCCGTTCTGGCCCACCTACGAGCCTGCCCCATCGGCCAATCCGGTATTGCGAACAAATGCCAAGTACTTGTTGTCTACATCTTCGAAGAGGCGAGCGTGCTGCTGGAAGGCCTGCCGTAGGTAGAACGCGGCTTGGCGCATGTCGCCAATTTCAAAGTAGCATTGTCCGAGACGTAGTGGCAGATACGGCGTCGATGTCGATCTGGGCGCTCGCTGAGCAAGTTCGAATGCCTCGATTGCGAGAGCGAAACTTGCAGCAACGTACCGGGCTTCTCCAAGTCCAAAGAAGACGTCAAAAGCGATTGTCCATTGGAGTCTTGGTTCGGGAAGCAGTGCGGCGGCAGACTGGTAGCACTCAACAGCTCGTTCAACCGAGTTGTCGAAGATGGCAATCGCCTCATCCTGCACAAAATCATTCCCGTCGCAGCAAAGGCGAAAAATCCGATCCTCTAGCTCGTCCGGGAGACTACTTCCGACGGAGGCGGCGTCTTGAGATGAAAGCAACGCGAGGAACGCCTCGAACGAGTCAGCAACGTGCTCGGTGTGTGGCGAATCCACAGGAGACTCTTCGTGAAACCATACGGCGACATGCGCTCTTCCGCTGCCGGAGTGATCAGAACACAAATAGTCCCCAGCGAATAGCACGGCAAAAGGCATCAAATCGTCCCCGAGGCGATCACACAGGGCACTCCATGTCACATTGACATTGTATTCAGACAGCAGGTCATTGGGACTTGCGAAATTCAGGAATCGCTCTATGACGTGGTGGGTCCCTTGTGCCGTCTTGAAGTAGCGTTTCCGAGGTGCGCCGCCGTGAAATCCACGGAGGTAGTCGATGTACACGGGATCGAAAGTGATTCGCGGCAAACCAGTACGATGAAGGTACTCTTGCAGGCCAGACAATTCGTCGTCCTGGAACACCCCAGCAAAGCTATCCAAGTCGTAATCGAGATCGGGGTATTTGGTCATGCTACTCGTCCTTCTACCACGTAGCCATACCCGTTTGCGCAATTGCGTGGTGATGGTTCACCGACTCAGGCCGTGAACGGTTACGAAGCCGGGCCCTTTCTCAGTGAATGATCGATCGCTGGCTGGGTTTGATGCCGGAAAGCCGCATTTCGAACTCTTCGCGACTTGGCGCCGCCTGGCGGCCCGTCTCGCGACCGATGAGTTCCTGTTGGACCAGCGTGTAAAGGCTTTCCGTGAAGTCGAGCATTCCGGCGTCGCCGCTGCGGATCACTTCCGACAACTCGATATCACGGTTCTCCTCGATCAGCTTTCGCACGATGGGCGTGGAGACAAGGACTTCGACGGCGGGGACGCGCTCGACGTCTTCGGCGGAGGACGGCAACAGTTTCTGCGTGATGATTGCGCGGAGCGTGAACACCAACGACTCGCGGATCGACGGCTTCTCCGAATCGTCAAAGAGGCTCAAGACGCGTCCGATGGTCTGCGAGGCGGTTGCGGCGTGGACGGTTCCGAACACCAGGTGCCCCGTATCGGCGGCCTGGATCGCCGCCCGAAACGTGTCGGCGTCGCGCATCTCGCCGATCAGGACCACGTCGGGATCTTCTCGCAGCAGCGCCCGAAGCGCCGTCGGATAGTCGGGCACGTTGATGCCCACCTCGCGCTGATCGATCAGGCATTTCTTCGAGCTGTGCAGGAATTCGATCGGTTCCTCGATCGTGACGATGTGCTTGTGCTGAGTGCGGTTGATCTGTTCGAGCATGGAGGCAATGGTCGTGCTCTTGCCGCTCCCGGTGACTCCCGAGACCAGGACCAGCCCTTGTTCGATCGCGGCGATCTTCGCGACGATGGGCGGCAAGTGCAGTTCGTCGAAGGTGGGTATCTGGCGAGGCACGACCCTGGCGGCCACGGAGATCCCGGACTCCTGTTTGTAGACGTTCAGCCGAAACCGCACGTCTTCCAGATCGTAGGCCAGATCCACGGAACCTTCGCGAACGAGCCGCTGCCGATCGGGTTCGGTCAGAAAGGCGAAGACCCGCGCCTCGAACAGTTCGGCGGGTGCCGCTTCGCGTTCGACGGTTCGCAACGTTCCATTGATGCGAACCCGAGGAGGCTGCCCGGATTTCAAGTGCAGGTCAGAAGCACCGCTCCTAACGACCGCCTGCAGGAATGTGTCCAGTTCCGGCGAGCCGCGGTGCGGCCGGGTCCTGTGAAATTCGGCGGGGGCGGCGTCTGAATGCTGCACGGCCGTGTCTTCGCGCGGCTGTTCAACAGTGGGCTCGTCCATCGTGGCCTCCTTTTATCGAAGAACGTCTGCCGTAGACGGTTTCCCCGTTGGGTTACATGGCGGGGCATTCCCGACACAACGACTCTCGCCAACTTCACCTTGCGTGCAACTCTACTGAAGCTCTCCCAGGGCGTCAATAACCCGTATCGTGTCGCCGGATTCCCGTCCCGGGCACGCTAGCCCTCAGACATCGCACACACTCCTGGAAAGAAGGCACTCCCCGAACGGTCTATCCCTGAAGCACTGGCGAGACGCCAAGTGGCACCGACACAACTGAGGTGGCATGGTTTGGGTACAAGCGATTGGTGCCGGTCCAGACGCTTCGCCAAGTGGGCTGGGGGATTCAAGAGCCCGGCTTCTGCTGACTAAACCAGGTTTCCAGCAGCCGGCCGATGATCTGGCAGCCGCGGGCGTTGGCGTGGACGGCGTCGCCTTGGAACCAGCCGTAGGTCTTGCCGCTGTTCTCGATGTAGTTCCACCAGGGGCCGGTCATGTCGAAGAAGGCGCAGCCTTCCTCGGTCGCCACCTTTTGCATGGTCCAGCGGAAGTTGCTCGTCGTCGTGTCGATCTGGGGCGTGAAGGTGCGGATGTGCTCGTCACGAACGACGCCGAAAACAGGGGTGAGAAGGAGGACCTCGGTGTCGGGTTTCTTCACTCGCACCTGCTGGATCACGGATCGGACGGCCTCGGCGTCGCCGCGGTTGGAAATGCCGCCGATCACGAGGAGATCCGGCTTGTGCCGTAGCACATAGTCCTCCACGCGGTTTTCTTCCTGGTAGTAAGTGCAACCCGTCGAGCTACGGAGGGAGGGGATCTTCACGATCTTGCATTTGGGGTAGTCACGCATCAGCAACAGCTCGAAGGACGAGGCGGACGTGTTGCCCATGATGCTGTCGCCCAGGAGGACCATCCGCAGTTCGCCGCCGTCGCGCAGCTTGGCCATCGTTTTGGGAATGTTGGCGAATCGGTCGGCCGGGGGCGTGTAGTCGATCGGGTCCATGGCGGCGTAGATCGCGTCTATACGCTGGAGGGTGCTCATGCCGGCGTAGGCGTTTGCGATGGTGCCATTGAGAAGGAAGCCGCCGAGGCGGGCCGTGCCGGGTGAGGCGACCTTGAGAACCAGTTCGTGTTCGGCGGTGCGGTCCAGGCCCTTGACGAGCGATATGGGACGCATGGCGGGGCCGGCAACATCCTTCGGAGCGGCGAGTTTCTGAAAGGAAGCGCCGTCGACTGCGTATTCGTAGTCGGCACTGTCTGCGTCGACGACGTCGATGATTCCGATCTCCGAACCGGTGAATTTCAACGTAAGCTCTGCCCCCACTTCATTCGAGACAAGCAAGTGGCGGAAGGGACCGATGGGGCTGGCCTGGCCGGGCTGCCAGTTGGCGGAACGCTGCACCTGGGGATCTTCGTAGGCAACGATTCGGCCGTTGTCGTTGGTTTCGGTGAAGAGAGGCTCGGGCAGCGTATGACGCTCCGGCTTCTCCGGGACGGGATAGGCGGTCATCAGGTCGTCGACGAAGGCGGCAACGGCTTCCGCATAGATCCTGGCGCCAGCATCGGTCGGATTGATCCCGTCGGCGGAGAATTCGGCGAAGGTGGTGTCTCCGGCCAGGATCTTGTCGGCCGCGTACTTGGCCAGGTTCAGGCTCGGCAGGTTGTAATGATCGGCGATCTGTTCGCTCACCTGGATGTACTCGGGCGTCTGGCCGGCCTGGTAGGCCTGGAGCATTTCGGGCGTCAGGGTGTAGACGAGGATCGTGCTATGGGTGGCGCGATACCGGGTGATTTGGCGGACCAGTCCTTCCATCGACGTCTTGACCTGTTCGAGAGGGGCGTTTCGATCGTCGGCGGCGAAATCGAGAATCGCCAGGTGCCCGCTGCAGATGACTTCGCCGAAGACCGCCTGGCCGCGGCTGCAGCGGAAAAGGCCGAACCAACTTCCACCGGGCTGGATGTGGCGGGTTTCGTGGGGCGACGCCTCGGGGAAGAACTCCTTGAATCCCTTGACCATTTGGGCCGAGTAACGGAGGTTCTTGTCTTTCAGCCCCGTTCCGGCCAGAACGGAGTCGCCAATGAAGAAGAGATACTGATTGCCGACCCGATCGTTCTGGAAGAAGTACTGGCTGTTGGGAATCCCGCCGCGAATCCGGTAGTGGTCCGCGGCCGACGCCGACAGGGAGGCGGCGCCGACAAGGAGACCGCAAAGGGCCGTTTTGATGAAATGGGTCGAGATCATTGCGGTCGGTTTCCTCTCGTGCTGGGCGGTAATGCCGGATTGTATCTCGCGGCGAAACGGCTGGATTGTGGACGGTTCTTCAATCGCGGGCTGTCAGGAGTTATGATCGAGACTGCGTTGTGTGGCAAGGGGACGCAAACGCCCACCGAAGAATCTGGTTCATTTTTTAACCGAGTCACGACATGAAACTCTATCGCACTATAAGCCGGCATGCCAATTTCGGCAGAGCACGATGCATCTTCACGGTCCTGCTGCTCGCCGCGGTGTCGGGATCTGCCCGAGCTGCCGAGCCCCATCCGGCCTTGCCGCCGTCGGGGACGATGGACGGCCTGGGCGTGAACATCCACTTCACCGACGCACGCCCGGGCGAAATGGAAATGCTGGCCGCAGGGGGCTTCCGCTGGATCCGCATGGATTTTGGCTGGGCGCGCACGGAACGCGAGAAGGGTGATTACGACTTCTCGGCCTACGAACGACTGATGGCGTCGCTGCAAAAGCACCAGATCCGCGCCGTCTTCATCCTGGATTATAGTAACTCGCTTTACGAAAAGGAACGATCGGTCGCGACGGAAGAAGGCCGGCAGGCCTACGCTCGCTGGGCGGCGGCTGCCGCGGTGCATTTCCGCGGGCAGGGGATCCTGTGGGAGATCTGGAATGAACCGAACATCCGCGGTTTCTGGAAGCCCGAGCCCAAGGTGGACGACTACACGGCCATGGCCCTGGCGGCGTGCGGGGCGATTCGAGAAGCGGCGCCGGGCGAGGCGATCATCGGGCCGGCGACCTCGACGATCGACATGAAGTTTCTGGAAGGCTGCTTCAAGGCCGGACTGCTCGAGTGGTGGGATGCCGTCTCCATCCATCCCTATCGGCACTCGGGGCCGGAAACGGCGGCCGTCGAGTATCACCGCTTGCGAGAGCTGATCGCCCGATACGCCCCGGCCGGCAAACAGATCCCCATCATTTCCGGGGAATGGGGGTATTCGTCTGCCTGGAACGGGTTCGATGTGGCCGAACAAGGGAAGATGTTGCCGCGTCAGTGGCTGACGAACCTGTCGCAGGAGATTCCCGTGTCCATCTGGTACGACTGGCACGACGACGGGCGGGACCCCAAGGAACCGGAGCACCACTTCGGGACGGTGGAGCACCAGGAGCACCGGGATCGCCAGCCCGTCTATGACCCGAAGCCCGCCTACCTGACGGCGAGGACCTTGACGACGACGCTGGCTGGCTACCGATTCACCAAGCGGATTGCCGCAGGCGATCATGCTGGTTATGTGTTGCTGTTTGAGAAAGGCGTTCAGCAGCGGCTGGCCGTGTGGACGACTGGCAGCGAGCCGGTGAAGGTCAAGATTCCGTCGCGTGACTGCCGCTACGAGCGAGTCTCTCACACGGGCGAAGAACTGTCGGCCGTCTCGGCGGCAAACGGCTTCTTGGAAGTGACCGTGGACGATGCTCCCCAGTACCTTGTGCCAGACGTTGTAGAAGCGGTTCCGGCGGATGCGCCGGCCGCCCACGCCTTGCACGCGGGCCTGGCGGTTGGACCGGGAGCGGCCGTGTCGGTGGAGGTCGACAACCTGGAGAACGTTCCTTTTGAAGGAACGGCACGCCTGGTAGGGGTCCGTGGCATCGAGCCCGCCGGTTTGGAGCAGACCGTCACGTTGGCGGCCGGACAGGTCAATCACCGGCTGCAATTCCCGCTGGCGGCTCGCCCCATGGGCGAGTGCCAGTTGGGGCTGCGGATTGAGGATCGAAGGGGCAACTTGATGGTCGAGTCGCCGGTGAAGCGTTTTGTCTTTCTGCCGGACGAGGTACTGACTTCCTGCCGTGCGGCCAGCGATGGCGATGCCAAGGTCGCTTTTGAGGCGTCGGCCGAAGTTGCAGCCGCCCCCGAGGCTCTGCCTAGCAGCGACGCTGCGGTGGTACGCGTCGATTACCATTTTGGCGATGGCTGGAGGTTTCTGCGTTTGGTCCCACCCAGCGGCGCCGCTCGTAAACTTGAAGGCAAGCCGACGGGGTTCGCGTTCTGGATCTACGGCGACGGCCAGGGCACGAGCCCTCGCTTGCGGGTTCGCGACACAACCGGCCAGACCTGGCAGCCTTCCGGCAAGCACATCGATTGGAAGGGCTGGCGTTACGTGGAAATGCCGCTGAACACGTCGAGCGGGCATTGGGGCGGCGCTGCCGACAACGTGATTCACTATCCGCTGGTGTGGGACTCCGTGTTTCTGCTCGACAATCCGTCGAGAAAGGACATTCGAGGTTCCGTCTATGTAACATCGCCGATGCTCTTGTATTGACCGCCTCGTATTGCGTCTGTTGTTCCTTCATTCCTCTGCCTTGGAGTAAACGCCGTGCGATGGATCCTCGCTTCCGTGTTAATACTGGTTGCCCTGCCGTCAATCGGGGTAGCGGACCCCGATTCGGCCACGCTTGAAGCCTTGCGGCGGATTCATGCCCCAAAGGTTGTGGGAGTTCCGCCGCAAAACGCGTGCCGGGGCCTGATGGTGATGCCTGACGGCGAGATCCGCCATTACGGTTTCCGCTACAGGGGCACGAAGAAAGGCGTCGGCGGTTGGCCGGTGCGTCTTTCCAGCAGCGATTGCGGTTTGAGCTGGCGCGAGGTTCCCATCGAAGGTGAAACGGCTGCCGCCATGGTGAAGAGTCCGTGGTCGGGTGATTTTCTCACGGTTCTCTGCAATACCAGGCGTGCAAACCATGCCACAGCGGCCACCACCGTGCTGGAATCGATTGAAGATCGGGGAGTGTTCGCGATTCGGTCCCCCGATGGTCCGGAGGGCCCGTTCACCCACGTTCACGCCGGCAAGCACATGGGATTCATGCCACGGCTTCCGATGCCGCTGCGAAGCCGGAAGCGATGGGTCCAGCCGGTTCAATGCAACCCGGACGGGACGATGCAGCCGGGCGTGCTGCTTTCAGACGACGACGGGGCGACCTGGCGCGAGGTGCTCTTGCCCAGTCCGCCGGCGCACCGCATCGAATGGCCCCACGAGGGAGTCCGTTGGCAGAACTACGGATGTGAGCCGACCGTGGTTGAACTGCTTGACGGTCGGCTGTGGATGCTGATTCGCACCTCGCAGGACTGCCACTACGAGGCGTTTTCTGAAGACGGGGGTGACACGTGGACCACGCCCGCCCCGTCACGCTTCTACGCCACGATCACGATGCCCCTGCTGTTCCGTATGAAGGACGGGCGGCTGCTGTCGGTGTGGAACAACTCGACGCCGCTCCCCGAATTGAACCACGACAAGCAACCGGGGTTGAACGCCTCGGAACGGACAGGCCGCAGCGAGGATTACTTCACGAACCGGGACGTTCTCCATGGGGCCATCTCGGCGGACGACGGGAAGACGTGGCGAGGATTTCGCGAGTTGTATCTCAACGATCACCGCAACGACGGCGACTACCGCAGCTCGGGCGGCAACGCCGGGTCCCTCGACAAGAGCATTCATCAGTCGCAGGCGGTCGAATTGCCGGAGGGAAAGATCCTCCTTGCCTTTGGGCAACATGAGTTCTGTCGGCGACTCATCATTTTCGATCCCGACTGGTTGTTGGAAGACCACCGGGAGGATGATTTTTCGTTGGGGCTGGGCGGGTGGTCAGTGCAGCAGTACTTGAAGAGCGTGGCGGGCAATTTCCGTGGAGTGAGCGGCCATTGCGCCTACAATCGCCGGGCGGGCGCTTCCTTGGTTCCTCATCCCGATGGTCTACCACGGGAGGTGCTGCAAGTGGCCCGTCATCCCGATCCTCGCCTCGTGAGCGACGTGGAAGGGGCTGTGTGGAACTTCCCCTGCTGGCAGTCGGGCAGCCTGAAAGTGCGTCTACGACTGCCCAAAGGCTCTCAGGGGATGCAGATTTGCCTGGTGGACCGGTGGTTCAACCCGATCGACCCGGTTGTGTCGCACTTCGCCCAGTACGTCATGCGTGTTGACGGCGAGGGACGCATCAACGAGACGCCCTGCCTGGAGCCCGATAAGTGGGGCGATCTGGAAATCAGGTGGGAAAAGGGCGAGGCTCGTTTTCGTGTCGGGGACAGCCAGTGGCACAACCTTCCCGGCGTGTTCCCGACGCGGAACGGGATCAGCTATCTGCACCTCCAAAGTGCTGCCGAGGGAGCCGACCCGGTTGGCGTGTTGATCGAATCGGTGGCGGCAACGAAGGCGGAGTAGGTCGTGCAAACGCAGGAACTGTGGCAACCAAGTGTCATACAGAAGACGATTCACGAAGAAGATTGGAACACCACAGAGGGCACGGAGGACACAGAGGAAGAACCAGTCCAATGAAGAACGTCGAAAGTCAAATGTCGAAAGAATGACGAATGACCTAAGACGCGAATGTCGTAACCTGCACAACCTTCGTCATTCAGGCCTTTGGACTTGTTTCGTCATTTGATTTTCTTCATTCGCCATTTCTCTGTTGCTCCTCTTCTCCGTGTCCTCTGTGGTTGTCTCTTTTGGCCAACCCTGTGCCTACTGCGGTTTCTCCGGCGGAATGCGAAGGACCGTCAGGGAGTGGGGTGGCAGATCGATTTGCAGGGGGCTGGCAAGGCGAATTGTGTCGGTCACGGGTAGAACCTGCGGGGGGCGACCGAACTTGTTCTCGGCCATGGGGGCGCCGGAGAGGACGGTTCTGGTCGCAGTGCTGTCAAGCGCGCCCAGGGCAGAGGAATTCAACGTGGCCCGGATTGGCTCGGAGGCCTTGCTGACCAGCTTGATGATGACATCGCCGGTGGCAGTGTCGCGGACGGTCGAAGCGGCCAGGTCCGGGACGCCGCCCCCTTCGCTGAATGGCAGATCGTGAATGAGCTTGCCGTCCAGGTAGCAGCGGATCCGCTTGTCGACCAGTTCGATGCGGATGTCGTACCAGCGGTTCGGCTCAATCGTCCCGTCAACGGTCCGGCCGTAGATGCCACGGGTGCCGTCAACCGATCTTTCCACGGCGTGCTGGGTATTGTTCCAACCGCCCAGGTTCCACCAATAGTAGTTGTCGTCATCGTTGGCGGCAAAGCCAATCAGGAACCCTTCCGCGCCGCCGGTCTTCATCGCCCGAAGCTTGATTGTGTAGTCGCCTTCCGGTTGGGGAAAAGAGAAGCGGGAAAGGGCCGGCTGCGCGGAGGAAGTTTGGCGATAGGTCCCGTCGGCAACTTGCCATTGTCCTGACTGCTCTTTCCAGGGGTCGGAATCTCGGTCAAAGGAGCAGGTCAGGGTTTGGTTCGTGCCGGTTGCGACGCGCACGTCGTCGAACTTCGCCTGGCTGTTCCACGAGCCAAGAAGAAGGCCGGTCGTCGTGCGATGCTCTTTCTTTTCGGCGATCTGAACAGTCGTTGGCAGATACTTGTCGCCGTCGTTCAGGCTGAAGAGTTGCTGGACGTAGTAGTTCAACGAGGGCGTAATCGAGACGTTGTCGAAGTAGATCATGTCGGGACGCCACTGGGTTCGGCGTTGCTTGGAGAGCAAGGGCGCGTAGGACGACAGACGCACGAGGTCGCCATTGCGTTCCAGGCTGGTGAGGCAGGCCGCTTCGGAGAGTGCCGATCGCAAGGTGTTGGCACGGCCCACGTCGTGGGCCGCATACTCGCCCAGATAGACCTGGCAGCTGGCCCGGTCGTAAGCGTCGTAGCGATCGAGATTCTGCCAGAACCAGCCGGGCGATTGGTAACCATGTTCGTCGACCATGGCCAGATTCAGTTCCCGGGCGAATTTCCATCCTTCCTCGTAGTCGTAGCCAGCCGTGAAGGGGCCGGTGGTGCCAATGACCGTGACCTCCGGGTGGGCGGCGGCGACGGCCTCGTAAATCATGCGAAATCGCTCTTTGAACGCCAGCGTGATCTCGTCCTCATTGCCCACCCCCAGGTATTCGAGGTGGAAGGGTTCCGGATGTCCCGCCGCGGCACGCTTGGCGCCCCAGGTGGAGGTGGCCGGACCGTTCGCCCACTCGATGAGATCCAGAACTTCCTGAACGTAGGCGGGCATTTCCTCCAGGGGAAGGCCCTGCTGACCCCTGGGTACAAGGTTCAAGTAATGGCCCGAGTTCTGGCAGCACACGCCGGCCGGGACAACCGGCAGCGGCTTGGCTCCAATGTCTTCGCAGAACTGGAAGCACTCGTAGTAGCCGAGGCCCATCGTTTGATGATAGCGCCAGATGTTGCGTTGGGCCTTGCGTTGTTCCACGGGGCCGATCGTGTCTTTCCAGCGGTACATGTTTTCCAACCCGTCGCCATGGGCCAGGCAGCCGCCGGGGAAGCGTATGAACTTGGGTTGGAGATCGGCGATCACCTGCGCCAGATCGGCGCGGAGTCCGTTCGGGCGATCGCGGAAGGTCTTTTGGGGAAAGAGCGACACCATGTCGAGGGCCACCGTTCCGGTTCCCGAGAGAAATAGCACGAGCTTGGCAGAGGTGTCGGTGTCGCGGGCGGTGATCGAGGCCGTATGTTTCGTCCAATCATCGGCAAGATTGGCGATTTCGGTCTCGCCCAGCAGGTTGCCGCCGGCGTTTTCGAGGCGGATGTGGATGGGACCGGGTTGCCCGGCAATCACCTTGGCAAACAGGGACACATCATAGATTCCGCCCTTCTTGATGGGAATTCCGTCAAAGCCCTCATTGGCCAGGCCGGCGCCGTCGCCGGCCTGCTCGACGGTCAACAGGGCATAGTGCGGGTTGTTGGCGTTGAGTGGCGTTGCCGAGTCGACGGTGACGGACGCCTCGGCCTCGCCAAGTTGGAGCAGTTCCCAGGCGGTGAGGCTGTTCCAGGCCTGGTTGTCGGCTCGGGTGTACTCGAAAGAGCGATTCTGCACCAACTCGGCGTAGAGCCCGCCATCGGCAGCGTAGTTGATGTCTTCGAAGAAGATGCCGAACAAGTCGGGACTGATCGCTTTGGTGTCACTACCGATGCGAACGGCCGCCGCTCTTGGCTCGTCCGCGTCCGCGGCGATCGTCATGCCGATCAGCAAGGAGAAAAGCAGTGTTGTCACGAGGAGCAGAGATGGGTGCACATTTCGTTGCATTGACGGGATGTCCTTTTCGGGGAGTCTCGTTTTGCTCCAGTCTATTTCGGTTCTTTTTCATTCCACAACAAGGGGTTGCGCAAAAAACTATCACTTTTGCGCAGAGCGGTTTACAGGCGTGACCGAGGGCGAGCAAGATGGTAGGAATCGGAACACTCGCGGAATCTTTGCGCGGGCGCGACCCCCTTGGGCTGCTCTGGCCAAATGCCCTTTCCTGGAGAAGCTACATGACGACGCAACGAGCTCCTTTGACGGTTGCCATATTGAGCGGAATTCTGCTGCTCGCTGTGGCGAGTTCGCAAGGGTTCACGCAGGAGCCTCGTGGGTTTGGCGGACCGATCAAGCTCAACGCCGACGACGTTGCGGCAGTACCAGAGCCGCCAGCAGATTTCGACGGTGAACGCCAGGAGATTGCGCACGGTCGGCTGGAAACGATCTCTTACGAGTCGCGGTCCGTGGGCGTAACCCGAAAGATGCAGGTGTACACGCCACCCGGCTTCACAAAGGAGAAGAAGTACCCAGTGCTCTACCTGTTGCACGGCATCGGGGGCGATGAGACGGAGTGGCAGCGTTTCGCCAAGCCGAACATCGTGCTCGACAACCTGATCGCCGACGGAAAGGCCGAGCCCATGATCGTCGTCATGCCGAACGGACGAGCCCAAAAGAATGATCGGGCCGAAGGCAATGTGTTCGCCTCGGCACCCGCGTTTGCCGCCTTCGAGCAGGACTTGCTGGGCGATGTTATCCCGTCGATCGAGTCTCGCTACTCGGTGCGGGCGGACCGGGAGCATCGAGCGATTGCCGGCCTATCCATGGGGGGCGGACAGTCGCTCAACTTCGGGCTTGCGCACCTCGATAGCTTTGCCTGGATTGGCGCCTTCTCGGCAGCCCCCAATACGAAACCGGCCAGCCAGCTCGTGCCCGATCCCGCCGACACAAAGGCCAGGGTTAATCTGCTGTGGCTCTCGTGCGGCAACAAGGACGGCTTGATCCGCGTGAGCCAGGGCGTGCATGCGCATCTCAAGGAAAAGGGAGTGCCCCACGTCTGGCACGTGGACGGCAACGGGCACGACCCCGTTCACTGGAAGAACAGCCTCTATCATTTCGTGCAGCGTCTATTCCATCCCGAGCAGGAACAGGCGACGTTTGCCAAGCCGCTCGGTCACCACAACGTCCGAGCTGCAAAACACTGGACAGCTGACAACGGCAACGGCACCTATTCGAATCCCCTGTTCTACGAGGAGTTCGAAGATCCCGACATTATCCGTGTCGGCGAGGACTACTATCTTGCCGGCACGACGATGCACATGAACCCGGCGGTTCAGATCATGCATTCGAAGGACCTGGTCAACTGGAAACTGGCCGGCTATTGCACCGATCGATTGGACCTTGGCCCCGCCTACCGGCTCGAAGGGGGCAATATCTACGGCCGAGGAATCTGGGCGCCGTGCATTCGCCATCACGACGGCGTGTTCTACGTTTTCACCAATGTCAACGGCGCGGGCCTGCAAGTCTTTCGTTCCAGGTCGGCCGGGGGGCCGTGGGAGCGTAACGAACTGCCGGGCCGGCACGACCTGTCGGTGCTGTTTGACGACGACGGCAAGGTCTATCTCGTATCGGGCAATCACAGTCCTTATGCAATTGAAGAACTCGCGCCGGACCTGCGGTCCATCGTTCCCGGCTCACGCCGCATAATGGATGCGCCGGGGATGGGTGAGGGGCACCACTTGTACAAGATCAACGGCAAGTACTACGACATCTCGGCGATTCCCGGCGGAACGGTTGACCAGATGGTCGCCCGCGCCGATTCCATCAATGGTCCCTGGACGGTCGAGAGAATGGTCCGGGGCGAATCGCTCGGCATAACCACCATGGCCATCGACCACGCCACGGTTCGCGACCGCGGACTGACCCTGCACCAGGGCGGAATGTGCGACACTCCTTCGGGCGAATGGTGGAGCGTAATCATGTCGGACCACGGCAGCGCGGGCCGAATGGTTGCCCTGGTACCGATTACATGGGACAACGATTTCCCCCTCATTGGCTTGCCTGGCAACCTCCGCAAGGCCCCGAACACGTGGGTCAAGCCGGATACAGGTCACGTTCAGGATCCCGAGCCAGCGTTCCTCCATGACGACGACTTCAACAGCGGTGTGCTTCTTTCCGACTGGCAATGGAACCATGTGCCCGACGATAGCAAGTGGTCGCTGACGGAAAAGCCGGGCGTGCTCCGCCTGCATTCCCTGCCCGCGAACGACTTCTTTTCTGCCCGCAACAGCCTTTGCCAGAGGCCGCCGGGGCCCGAGTCGATCATGACGGTTGAACTGGACACGTCAGGCATGGTGGCGGGGGACACGGCAGGCCTGGCGCTGCTCAGTGTGCCCTATGCCTGGATCGGCGTGCTGAAGTCAGAAGAGGGCACGACGCTCCAGATGCACGATAATACAGGGCGCGACCGGCACCGTCGAGGCGAGCCTGCAAGTGAACCTAAGGCTCCGGTCGTCAGTTCCGTCACTCCCCCTGGGCAGCTTTGGCTGCGTGTTCACTGTAACTTCGACAACGATCAAGCCGTTTTCTCCTGGAGTGCTGACGGAAAGAAGTTCACGCCTCTGGGCGAGCGGTTCACGATGAGATTCCAGTTGGCAACCTTCCAGGGTGTTCGTCCGGCCCTGTTCCACTACAACACGCTCGTTCAGCCCGGCGGTTATGTCGACTTCGACAACTACAGGGTCGACGAGCCGAGGGCGCGAGGCCTTGAACGCGAGATTCCCGTCGGGAAGACGGTCGTTCTGACCAGCGGCGCAGACGGCAGTTTTCTGGCTGCCGACCTTGAATCCAACGCTGTGGTCAATGTTCCAGCTGTCGACACGCCCCCGGCCGGTGCGGCCTTTCAAGTCATCGATCTCGGCAAGGGCCGCGTGGCGTTCAAAGCAGGCAATGGCAGGCTCATTTCTGTGACGGATGAGGACGTTGAGCTCAAGGAACTTGGCGATGCCAGCCCGGGTGACGCGGAATCGTTTCAATGGGTCAACTTGATGCGGGGGGATACAATGCTCATGTCCCTCACAAATCACCGCTACCTGGCGACCAAGCCCGACACTCCCGGCCCGGTGACCGCATCGGCCACGGGGCCCAACCCGGCCCGCAAAGGCGGTGCGTGCTTCAAGTGGAAGGCCGTTCCGGAGTCGGATCGTCCGGCAGGGGATGTAACGCCACTCAAGGAGGCCGCCAAGGGGGCGTTCTTAATCGGCACCGCCTTAGACTATCCAAGGTGGCGTCGCGACCGCGAATCGCTGGACGTGGAAATCGCGAGCAGGCACTTCAGTGCGATGACGCCTGAGAACAGCATGAAGCCCATGGCTTTGCAGCCGGCGGAAGGGCGTTTCAACTTCGACAGCGCGGACCGGCTGGTGGAACTCGCAGAGAGCTGCGGCGCGACGCCCATCGGGCACTGCCTCGTCTGGCACTCGCAGACACCGCGGTGGTTCTTCCAGGGACCGGACGGCCAGCCGGCCGATCGCAAGCTGGCCCTTGCCCGGATGCGCAACCACATTGCCGCAGTGGTCGGGCACTACAAGGGGCGAGTCAAGCAGTGGGACGTAGTGAATGAAGCGATCAGTGACGGGCCGGGACAATTGCTGCGAAAGTCGCCCTGGCTTGATGCAATTGGCGAGGACTATATTGCCGAGGCCTTCCGTGCAGCCCACGAAGCCGACCCCGACGCAATCCTGATCTACAATGACTACGGAATCGAAGGACGGGGCAAGCGCCGCAAGGCGATGGAACTATTCAAGTCACTCATCGCGGATGATGTGCCCGTCCACGCGGTGGGAATGCAATGCCACTGGCGAATCGATGGTCCTGCCCTTGCTGAAGTCGAAGAATCGATCGAGCAGTATGCTTCCCTGGGCCTCAAGGTGATGATCACCGAGCTTGATATGGGCGTGCTGCCGACCCATTATCGGGGCGCGGACGTCTCGCGGACCGAAAGCATGCGGGGGCGAGACTCGGTCATGAATCCCTACACGCAGGGCCTGCCGGACGGTGTGGCCCAGGAGCAGGCCGGGCGCTATCGAGAGGCGTTTGCGATGTTTGTCCGTCACAAGGATTGCATCGGCCGGGTCACGTTCTGGGGCGTCTACGACGGCCACTCCTGGTTGAACCACTTTCCCATTCGCGGGCGGACGGACTATCCGCTCCTGTTCGACCGCCAGGGCAAGCCGAAGCCGGCGTTCTTTGCGGTGGTCGAGGCGCTGCAGAAGGCGAGCGTTGGCCCGCCGGAGTCGTGACGGAATGCGGTCGGTGCTTCGCCACGTTTTGCCTAAATGAACGTGCGTGACTGCTAGAAATGCCGTCGCACTGGGCACTGCTTGTCCACACGCCGGGAGCACGTATCTCCGAGGATTCATGGATTCTTCGGCGTGTGGCCGAGCAGTGGCACACGATCTCCTGGAATCGTGCAAGGACATTTAGTCCAGCCTTTAGGCTGTTTTGCACGGTAAAGCGTGGACTCCAACAAGTCGGGCGGCCGGTGCGTCAGTCGAGTTCCGGGGGGAGGCTCCCGTAGGACCAGGGCTTGCCCTTGAATTCCGGCAGCGGAGGCGGGAGCGGCACGGCGCCGGGCTGGTGATGGGAGGCCAGCCCGATGAGGGCCTCGGCGATCTGTCGTCCGGCGGTCGGTTCCAGGTTGCTGTAGCTGGTGAGCCGAGTCTCGTAGCCGCCGCCCTTGGGGCCCAGGGCCTCTTCGGTCGGGACGTAGCCGACGCAGCCGTTGGCCAGCGATACGGGGAAGGTGAAGGGGAACTTGCTGCCGGCCTTAATGTCGAGTCCGTATTGGCAGAAGTACTCGGCCGGGCACGACAGGAGGACAACCGGTCCAACCTGGACGGCCTGCACTTCCACGTCGACAACCGGTTCCTTCTTGATCCGTGCATCAAGGACGACCGTTTCCTTGGCAAAGGTCCACTCGGTGGCTCCTACCTTGGCAGGGTCCTGCTTCACGAGTTCCAACGCGTGAGCGAGGTGTTCTGGGCTCGGGGCACGGCGTTTGATCTTGAGCACACGGTTTTCGGCGGCGACCGGCGAGAGGGGACCGGCGGATTGTTCGACGGCCACCAGGGCCTTCACCGCCTCGGCGCCAACCCGTCCGCCCACGTAGCGGGCCGAGACCTCGCCGAACTGTTTGATCCGGTAGGGGCTGCGATTGTCGACCTGCGTCACGTCGCCGGCCATCCCGGGCGCAAAGACGACCACGGCCTCGTCGCCCATGAGGCCGCGAATTGTCTTTTCAAGGTAATAGATCCAGTCGGCCGAAATGCCGCCCGGCCCGGTGGTTCCATGGCAAGCGAAGTTGACCACGCAGCCGAGGAACTTGCCCTCACCCGTCCATGCGCCCAGAACGCCGACCTGGGGATCGATCGGTCCGGCGGGTTCGATAATGTCGGGATTGCCCTGGCCGGGATGGGTCATCGAAATGCCTTGCCGCATGCGGAAGCGGCGGTTGAAGGCAGCACGATCGTCCTCTCCGAAGCCGGCGGCCGCACGAGCGGGGACCTTGGCTGCATCGGCGGCCACAACGGCGGCGACAATCTCGCGCTGCACGCGGGCCAGGTACTCAGGATTTGCCGTCACGGTCTTCTCGTAGACCAGCGACTTGATCAGGGCCGGGGCGTCGTCGAATTCGCCGGGGAGGAAGAACCCCACCGGTCCGGCAGCGTGGGAATGGGAGGCCGCGATCATGACCGCTTCCGGCGCGATTCCGCATTTCTTCTGGATTTCTTCGCGGATGGCGAGCACGGTCGGACGCCGGATGAAAAGGGCGTCGATCCCGACGACGGCCACCCGCTCCGGCCCCTCGGCAAACACGGCCGCCCGCACCTTGCAGGGATCGTGGATCAACTTGTGGTAGGCTTTTCCGTATCCTCCCGGCGCTTCCATGCCGATCTCGGGGGTGATGTCCCGTTCGGCAAAGCCGGCCTGGAAGGTCGGTTCCGCAGCGCCGGCAGCGGTTGCGAGAAGGAACGTCAAACAGAAACCGATTCGGCAAAGGCACCGTGTTTTCATGGTTTGTTCTCCTGAGAGGGAGTCTCCGCGGGGACATAGGCAAAGGACGCCTGAAGCGGATAGCTGCAGGTGCAGCCCGAACTGGCCTCGGGGAGGGAGAGGATTCCTCCGGCGGGGATGATGTTGATGAAGCAGCCCGGGCGACTCACCGTGTTGACGGGGCAACTCGTTCCACTTTCCATGTCGAACATCTGCGAGTTTCCTCCACGAAGAAAGATCACAGATCGTGCTCCCGACAGGGTTCCGCATCCGTGTCCGGAATGGAACGTCCGCCTGGGCAGGACTGTTCCGGTTTGCAGATCGCATTCGTAATACTTGGTGAGAACCTCGTTTTCGAGAATCACCGGGTGCTGCCATTGCTCGCCGTGGGTTCCGTCGATGATTCCTGCGGGAATGTCCTGCTGCCAGAGGGCGGCCCCGGTGTCGGCGCGGAAGGTGCGGAGCCCGTAAAACACGTGGTCTTCGGCACCAACCTTTCCATTGAAGGTGCCCGTGACAAGAACGGCGTCCGTGGCGGGGGAGTAGCAGACGTAGACAATGTGTTCGAAGGGGAGTTGGAGGGGGACTTCCCAGTCCTTGCGGCCCGTTTTCCTATCGAGGGCGACGAGGAAGGTGGGAGCGTTGAAGAGTTCGTTAATGCGAACTCGGCCGTTGCGGCCTCTCACGGCAGGGTCGACATCTCGCACTTCCAGGAAAACCATGCGGCCGTCGCCCAAGGCGATGGCGCTGTTGGGAATGACTCCCGAATAGCTCCATCTGGGCTGACCCGAGTGGCGGTCGAGGCTGAAAAGGCCCTCACTCACGATAATCTGGCGGAAGTCGCCTTCCAGGATGGGGCACATGTTGCCCTGCCGCCTGAACGACGCTCCCGATTTCTGGACGGTGCCAAAGACCTGATCGTCGGCAACGGCAAGATATCCCCAACGAGGCTGCTCAACGGTGGAGGCCGGCACTTGGAGCACGATTTCCCGCCGACCGGTAGCGACGTCCAGCCCCCAGCAGGTGTCGCTGGCCGCAACGTAGAGAAGGTCCTCGGCCAGGGCCATGTAGGCCGCGTCTTTCATGATGCCCAGTCGGCGCGACCCCGGCACGTCTGCCTCCCAGAGCCGCGTACCGTTGTACGGATCCAGGGCAATCACCTCCTCGTTGGCCGGCACGAAGAGTCGCCCGTCCTTCCACAAGGGCGACATCGTGCGGTTGTGGCGGTCGATCATGTCGCGCGGCCCGGGCTCGCCGAACCAGAGGGGCATCATCTTGCCGCGAATAAGTTCGTCGCCGCTGGCAGCCGTGTTGGCCGGATCGGCGTACTGATGGGTCCACTCGCCCGCCCCTGCCAGGGGACCACGGCGCAGCGTTATCCAGACGCCACGATCGGAAAGGACTCGGCCGTCCTCGGCAGCCGCCTTACGGAGCGATTCCTCAGCAATCACCGGCGGCAATCGCGGGCCGCCGAGCATGGCCACGCCTCCATAGGGGCGTAGCACCCGCTGGATCTCGGACCAGTTGGTTGGCAACTCGCCGGAGACAACCGCCTTGTCCGAGACGACGAGGTTCGCGAAGTACTTGGGATAGGGCAACTCTCCGCTTGGAATGTGATGGACGGTCACGCGACCGAGGAGCCCCGCGTTGGCCAGGGCCTGCTGGGCGCGGGCCGCCTTGCGTGCATCCGGCTCGACGCCGACAATCTTGAACTCCGATCGCCTGGCGAGTTCGCAGGCCAGGCGTCCCTCGCCGCAATCGAGTACCAGGGCGTAACCCTTGCGATCCGGCACATGGTCGAGGATCGTCTCGGCCGCAGCAGCATAGGCGGCTTCGAGATCCTCGTCAGAAAAGGGAGTTTCAGGCTCCGGAGGCGTTACTGCTCGCGAGGGAGGCGACTCGCCGGGCTGGAAGCAGTAGATTCGTCCCACATCGGTCGATACGAACAGCCGCCCTTGCGCCACAGCCAGCCCGTAGGCTCGGCCTTCGACGTTGGCCGACCAGGCTTCGGCGCCGTCGCTGGCCTGAGCGGCAGTCACTCGCCCGTCTCGTCCGCAGAAGAGCGTGTCGCCCGCCAAAAGGAACGAGTAGGCAGACGAGTCCTTGCGACGCCACAGGTGGCACTTGTTTTCCATTTCGTCGTCGAGGTCGGCGATCGATTTCCGCAGAGCAAGGACCTGCTCTTTCAGGGCCGCGTCGTGGTTGCCAGCCTTCTTCAACGTGTCCGAGAGTTTCTTGTGACGGTTCCGCTGTCTTCCCAACTCGATCGCCAGTTCGACGTAGGACGCCAGGGGCCGTGCGGCGATAGCCCGCGGGCCCTGGAAATAGGCGTTTTCTCCCTTGACGGCGACGAAATGGTCCGTGCTCGCCACTGCGCCGCGGATCAGAAGGTGCCGCTGGTAGCGGCTGCTTTCGCAAAACACGTGCCCCTGTGTGGTCACCAAGTAGGTGCCGAAGGTATCGAGCAAGTCGAGTTCCTTGCCGTCGTGAAGCCCAACGGCCAGGAATCCCGTGCGACCACTGGGGACCCAGAGGGCCCCGGCATCGGCGGCAAGGTATCCCTGAGCCGGTTGAGAGATCGTCCGCTTCCAGACTTCTTCTCCCGAGTCCGCATCGAGCGCGAACAGGTACACCTTCTGATTCGGAAACAAGCCGGCCCCCGCGTAGACGGCGCCGTTTTCGATCACCAGGCCCGTGCGAATGGGCCACATGGAGATCATGTGGCCGTTGCCCGGCAGACGGCGATCTTCCTCCGTGGGCCGATATTCCCAAACCAGCTCGCCAGCGGCAGTCTCCAGGCAATAGACGTTTCCGTCATCAGAGCCGAAGTACACCTTGTCATCCCGAACCACCGGTGCGAACCGCACGGGTCCCTCGGTATGGAAGGTCCAGCGTACGGCTCCCGTGCCGATATCCAGGCAGTAGACGCTGTGATCGGCGGGCGAACCGTAGAAGAGCGAGTCTCCCGCAACGGCCACGTGATAGGCTCGGTCGAAATCGACGCGTGGCGCCAGGTTCCATTCGCCGTGCCAGAAGTCCTGCTTCGCCGGCGGCGGCCACGCCGGCTCAGGAGCGTAGCGAGGCTCATAGACCCAGGCCGGCGACAGGGGCAGTTCGAGGCATTCCTCCGTGACCGCGTTGCGCTGACTGTTGCCCCGGTGGGCCGGCCAGTCCGCGGCCCGAGCCTGCAAGTCGTTCCAACTGGCCAGGGCAAACACTGCCCCGCAGAGAAAGGCGGTTCGTAACGTGGGTGACATGTCCTTCATAGACGGGGGGGGCTCTCTCGGATTCCTGTCGTGCTCAATTCCACGCGGTCCGTATTTTGGCCCGGGACCTCCCGTGACGTCAAGCAAGGCGTTGTCAAGAGCCTTCCGTGCCCGTTACATTGTTGGCTGGTTAGGCAGGCATCTGTGGGAATCGCTAATTCAATCAGGACACGAAAGCTCATGATCCATCGAATCGTTCTGGCAACGTTGTTGTGTGCGTTGGGCGTGGCGACTTGCACTGCTCAGAAAGTGAATCCCGCCTTCGAGGCAAGGAAGGCCGCTCGGGCGGCCGAGGCGAAACTCGACTGGCAAATCAGCGTGGCGGCCTACTCCTTCCGCAAGTTCACGTTTTTCGAAGCGGTCGACAAGGTCGCCGACCTGGGAGTCAACCTGATCGAAGGCTTCAACTTCCAGAAGATCAGCGAGGACATGCCGGGGAAGCTGAATCCGCTGACCATGTCGGAAGAAGATCTGCAGAAGGTCCGCGAAAAACTGGAAGTGTCGGGCGTGAAGTTGATCGCCCTGTATTACGGCAGTTTTCCCGCCGACGAGGCGGCTTGCCGGACTATCTTTGAAAACAGCAAAAAGCTGGGCGTCAAGTACTTCGTCAGCGAGCCCCTTCCGGAACGGTTGCCCATGCTCGACAAGCTGGCCCAGGAATATGGAATGATCGTCGGCCTGCACGGTCACGACAAGAAACACTCGCCGAACACCTGGCATCCGGAACTGGTCGCCAAGCAATGCCAGCCCTTCTCACCCGCCATCGGAGCCTTCAGCGACACGGGCCATTGGATTCGCTCCGAACTCGATCCGTCCGAGGGCGTTGAAATTCTGAAGGACCGGATTGTGGGATTCGAGATTCACGATCTGCACGCCTTCAATGCCTCGGGGCACGACGTGCCGCTTGGAACGGGCGTGGGCAAGATGGAGAAGATGCTTGAAACCGCCGCCCGGGTGAAGAAGGGACCGGTCCTGATCAGCATCGAGTACAACACCAATCCGGACAATCCGTCCGACGATATTCGGCAGTGCATCGACTTTCTCGACCGCCAAGCGATGCGTCTGGCAAAGGTCGCCCGATGACGCAAGGAGTTGGCCAACCGGCGACGCCCGCAGATCGAGGCCAGGAGACTACGTCGATGAGAAATCACTATCCTCGGCATAACAAAGCTACCTCGGCGATGCTCATGCTCGCATTGAGCGTTCTGCCGTCTACAGGTTGCATTCAGTATTATTCAGGGCCTGCTATGGAATGCGATATTTCCGGCCCGAGCTGGAATAGTGACGGGACAATACGTGACCCCAACCTCTACCTCACCCACACGTATCCCAGGCCCGCTAAAGTGACACTACGGGATAGCACAGGCCGCCAATTATCGTCTTGGCTGCTGTCTCCGCATTCACGCTTTAAGATCGGGATTGCGGGTGAGGATCTAGTCGGAGGCGACGAGACGGGAGGGAACACATTTGCTGTTCCGGTCTCAGCCACGGCAGCGACGACGCTTCGCCATAAGCCGTTGATGAAGAAAGAGCCATCCAATCAGTTCACCGTTTTTCTGCACGTTGAAACCGATTCGCAGGATACGGTTTTTAAAATGACCGTAGATTTGCCTGAATAGCCCTCAAACCCAAGTCACGGACCGATCAACGTGAACTGAGTATCGCATGTCAAAGTCGTACTCGCCGATGAGGTACTGCCGAGACGACAGTGGCGCCCAACGCGGGTGAGGTGGTGCGGTTTGGGTGCAAGCGAATGGCACGGAGGTTGACGCGCTGCACTGCTTGGCAAGCAAGCAGTGGCACACGACGGCTGCTCATAGCTCACTGCTCATAGCTCACTGCTCATAGCTCACTGCTCATAGCTCACTGCTCATCGCTCACTGCTCATAGCTCACTGCTCACTGCTCCGTTGCCAGCGATCCTCTTTTTCGAGAACGGATTGCGGGCCGGAGCCGAGGAGCCATTGGCGGGCGGCGGGGTCGCTGCGGAGGTAGGTATCCCAGAAGGCGGTGGAGAGGGCGAGGATCGCGCGGTGGTGGTTCGGGTTGTGGTCGTCGGCGTCGCCCGGGGCCATGCGATCCGTGAAGGCCGAGTGGACGGCGCCGTGCAGGACGAGTTCGTACTTGTCAATCGACTGGGGCAGGTTGGGATAGACGGCCAGGCGTGAGGGCACGTCGGAATTGCCGATGGGAGAGGTGTCCTTCGTTCCGGTCATGAGCATCCAGGGGATTTTTACCGTGCTGAAGGCCTTGGCGGGGTCGCCGCGGCGGGGACTGCTGGGGCTAAAGGCGATCGCGGCATCGATTCGATCGTCGGTGAAACGGGCCCCCATGAAACCGGCCGACTGGCCGCTGACGGACTGGGTCGTCACGGCGCCGAAGGAATGGCCCGACATGCCCACGTGTTCCATGTCCAACCGCCCGTGCACCGGGTGGCCGTCTTCCTTGTTCCAGGCGGCGAGTTGGTCGAGAGCAGAAGAAACGTCCTGAACGCGGAGAAGGAAGTTCTGGCCCGAGGCGGCCCCTTCCAGAGCGGCCATTCGCTTGCGTCGGGGTTGGTCCTTCCATACGGAGCTGTCGCTGCCGGGATGCTGAAGAGACACGACCGCATAGCCCCGCGCCGACCAATGCTCGCCCAGGTAGGCGCCGCCGGCACGGCTGCCTCCCAGCCCATGGCTGAAGAGGATAACGGGAGCTGGCTTGTTTTCAGTCGGCAGGTAGACACGGAGGGGCACGTCGCGATCGCGCCGGCTATCGTGGGCGGCGAGGTCGACGGGGTCACCGGACGAAGCCTCGCCCAAGTCGAGAGGATCGTACTGCTGGCCGCGGACATCTGCCAGGGCAAAAAGGAGAAGGAGAAGGGCCGGGGCGCCATGTCGAATGTTCATGTCCGTGGTCCTGCGCAAGTTCCGAGATCGTCCGCCCTCTCATTCTAACACCGGAGGGCGGACGGGGGACTGGCAGGGATCCAACCGTTTCTAGGCGACAACCAAGGCAGGTCCCCATCGTGTGGCGTGCATGGCGACCGCTGGGGCTCATCGCGAAGCAGCGTGATGGCGTATATTAGCGGATCGTCAGGTCCAATCGGGGGCGGCGTAGCAAACCATGGCGTGGCCGGGGAGCAAGTGTCGGGCATCCGGCGGCGGGGCCGGTCCGTCGAGGGCCGGGAAGATGTCGTTGGGTTCCCTGGCCGAGGTGTCGATGAACTTCCGCCAGGGAAGATGTCGAACGGAGTCGGGAATGACGAATTCCTGATCGTGGGGACCGCCGTGGCAGAACATCATCAGATGATAGTGCTGGTTCGTCGAGTTCGGAGCCGGCGGGGCGGCGGCGAGAATGCACGTGAGGCTCCGCGATGCGTCGCTCCAATCCACATAGCTTCCGCTCGGCGAGTACCAGCTTACATCGGGCAATCCTTCTGGCCGAAAGGGCTGACCGGTGAGAAATTTTGGCTGGCGCACGCTGGGCTGGGATCGCCGGAAAGCGATCAGGCCCTGAACGAACCGCACGAGGCCTGCGTGCTTCTTCAACAATCGCCAGTCGAGCCAGGAGATGGGGTTGTCCTGGCAGTAGGCGTTGTTGTTGCCGCCCTGGGTGCGACGGAACTCGTCGCCGGCCACAATCATCGGCACGCCCTGGCTGAGGAGCAGGGTGGCGAAGAAGTTGCGAATCTGTCGGCGGCGCACGGCTTCGACGGCTCGCTTTCGCGTGGGCCCCTCGTGGCCGTAGTTGCAACTTTCGTTGTTGTTGTCGCCGTCGCGGTTCTCTTCGAAGTTCGCCTCGTTGTGCTTCTCGTTGTAGCTGACCAGATCGTTGAGGGTGAAACCGTCGTGGGAGGTGATGAAATTGATGCTGTTGACAGGGCGACGCCCTCCCGGCTGGTAAAGGTCGCTGGAGCCGGCGAGTCGGGTGGCAATCGCGCCGGTCATCCCCGGATCGCCGCGCCAGAACTTGCGCACGTCGTCGCGGTAGCGCCCGTTCCACTCGGCCCAGCGGAGGCAGCCGAAGGTACCCACCTGGTAGCCGCCGGCGGCGTCCCAGGCCTCGGCGATGATCTTGGTGTCGGCCAAAAGCGGATCCTCGGCGATGGCCTCGATGACGGGCGGATTCGCGACGAGGTTGCCGGCCCGATCGCGACTGAGGATCGAGGCCAGGTCGAAGCGGAAGCCATCGATGTGGTAGTTGTGAACCCAGTGGCGGAGGCAATTGAAGATCATCTCGCGGACGATCGGGTGATTGCCGTTGACGGTGTTTCCGCAGCCCGAGTAGTTGCGGTAGTACTTTCCGCCATCCTGGAGCATGTAGTAGACCTGGTTCTCCAGGCCTTTGAAACTGACGGTCGGGCCGTGCTCATTGCCTTCGCAGGTGTGATTGAAGACCACGTCGAGGATGACCTCGATGCCGGCTCGGTGCATAGCCAGCACCATCTCCTTGAATTCGTGGACCTGGGCCCCAGGTTCGTCGCTCACGGCGTAGCCGCGATGGGGCGCGAAAAAGCCCATGGAATCGTAGCCCCAGTAGTTCGGGCGTTCGGGCGTCTGGCCGATGCAGTCGTTGATGGGAAACTCGTGAACCGGCATCAGTTCGATCGCCGTGATCCCCAGCGATTGCAGGTAGGGGATTTTTTCGATCAGCCCCAGGTAGGTCCCCGGGTGCTTGACGCGGGACGAGCGGGAACGGGTATAGCCTCGGACATGGGTTTCGTAGATGATCGTTTCGGAAAGGTCGCGTCGAAGATGGCGGTCGCCCTTCCAGTCGAATTCGTCGTCGATCACGACGCACTTGGGCGGGCGGACGATCCCGTCGGTGGCGGGCAGGAACCGACCGGCCAAGGCTTTTGCGTACGGGTCGACCAGGCGGGCGCGTCCGTCGAACCGATGTCCCACGTCGGGATCCCAAGGACCGTCCGCTTGAAAATGATAGAGTTGGCCCGGCCCCATGCCGGGGACGAAAACGCTCCAGATGTCCCCCCAACGATTCAGGTCGCGATCGAAGTCGATGATTTCGTACGGATCGGGATCGTTTACGTCGTTGTACAAGAGCACGCGCATGGCCGTTGCGGAACGGCTCACGACGACGAACTGCACGCCGTCATCATGGACGATGGCGCCGTAAGGCAGCGGGTGCGTGAACTTGAGGCTCGGCAAGCGTTCAAAAACGAAAGCGGGCTCGACAGACCTGGGAGCAGGAAAGGCGACGTTGCCCGGATACCACTGATTGAGATCGAAAGCCATGGTGCGTAAAACAGTAAGGAATCTAGCGGTTACCGAAACATGGAAAGGAACGCAAGCCGGGAGTGGTGAGGTAATCGGCGAGTCGGACTCGATAAGTTCTGTGAGGAAGACGGCTTCCCCACGAGGGAACGTTACCGCGGACCTTGCACGCCTGCTCGCTCGCTAGTCCCAGCTAGATCCTATTCTTCGACCGGCCCGGAGCAGAAATCGAGCCGTGTGCTTCCGTGTCGGGAATACGGCAGAATTGGCGCAAAGGGAACCGGTGGAAGCCCTTGCGAACAGGACCAGACCGGCTAAACAGCCAGGTTTTCGCAACCCCAACCTGCATCATGCCCCCGAGAGGAACGGGTCCCGGGGGTCGCGCATGAAAAACGCGGCCGGCGTTCGTGGGAAAACCGGCCGCGAGAAGATTCCAGGCAGACGAATCTCATTCGTGGTGGAAGACGGCGTGGCAGTCGTCACAGCTCTGCTGCAAGATCGCCATAGCCGCCTTGGCCGCTTCCTCATCCTTGGCGTGGGCGGCCTTATTCAGGGCCGCCGAGCCGTCGCGCATGTGAAGGCAGTACTTGTACCACTCGGCGACTTTGTCGGGGGCGGTCGTTTCGTCGGCGTTTGCCATGCTTGCCTGACCGATCGCCACCAGGGAGGCCGAATAGCCCGCAATCATGGGAGCTCCTCGATCAAAACGGCGCATATACCTCTTCAACCTCGTGTTGACCAGCGGGACCTGCTCCATCAAGGCATGGAGGCTGGCCACCTTGGCCCAACGGAGTGCGGCAGGATTGCCGGAGCTCGACATGGCCGCTTTCACTCTGGCGACGCCCGCTCTGGCGCTGGCGAAGTCCTTTGCGGCCGCCAATTCCTGGGAGGCCTTCACCAAACCGGGAGCAGCCAGTTTCAACTTGCTGTTCTGGTCGTGGAGGCCGATCGTCAGGGCAATCACGGCCAGCGTATTGCAGTAGCGTTCAAGCTTCTCTGCCGAATCTTCGTATTCTTCCTTGCTTTCCACGCAAGATTCCAACTCTTCCACACACGACTCGACCTGACCGACCAAGTCGTCGACGGGGGCCAAGGTGGAAAGCGGGGGAGCTGGCGGAAGATCCGCCGCGAGTATCTGGCTCACCGCAAACAGCAAGGCGACTGCCATCGCGCCCGCTGCTGCGCAGAACGGCCTTTTCCATCCCATACCATTCTCCTTCCTTCTTCGATCGAGAGGCTGTCACTCTCTTCGTAATCGTGACATCTTACCACTATTTTCCGGGATCATCGGCAAAGTCATCCTCGGAACATGATCTTCCCGCAAAAATCGGGGTCGTCACCTGCCAAGAGAGCCCTTTACAGAGGTTGGTAGTCTGCCAAGTCACGGGGGGACTGTCAAGAATTTCTACTGCCTGGAGAAAATAGGGCAGGCAAATAAAAAAGGCGGAGGCGAGTAAGGGGGAAACTCGCCATCCGCCAGGGGAGATTTGACCGCAAGTTACGGTCGACAACCACCGACCGGGAGGGGTGTCGGCGATCGCCAGAGGTTCTTGTCATGTCCAATACCGGTTCTACGGGGGTAACCACGCGATGGTTCAAGAGTTTTTCTATTTTTTGGTCAGGGACCCATATGGGCCTCGTCGCGGACGTTCTGACCCGTTGGTTTTCCTAGGGCTTGTCTTTAGAATACGGACTTCCGGACCATCGGGTTATCCGCGTTGAGGACTCTCTGAACGTACTTCACCCCCAGTTAAGGGGTGGCTCTCCGCGGACCGTGGCATGGCGAGCGATCTCAGGAAGGTCAATGGCGAAAGCAACTTATAAAGACGCAGGGGTGGACTTGGAGAAATACGCGGACGCCATGTCAAGGCTCCCCCGGCTGATCTCCAGGACCCATACCCCCCGAGTGATGAAGTTGGATGGCGGTTTTGCGGGCCTGTTCCAACTCGATTTTCCCGGAGCGTTGTTTGCCCGACGCTACAAAAACCCGGTTCTCATCGCATGTACGGACGGTGTGGGCACAAAGCTCAAGGTCGCTTCGGCGATGGGCGTCCACAATACGGTGGGAATCGACCTGGTGGCCATGTGCGTAAACGACGCCATCTGCTGTGGGGCGGAACCGCTCTTCTTCTTGGACTACGTGGCGTTGCCCAAGGACGATCCACCTCTGCTGGAGCAACTCGTCGAGGGAATTACCGAGGGATGCCTGCAGAGCGACTGCTCCCTGATTGGGGGAGAGACGGCCATCCTGCCGGACGTATACGGCGACGACGACTACGACATGGCCGGATTCAGTGTGGGTGCGGTGGACAAGGCTGCCGTCATTGACGGCACCGCGATCGCGCCAGGCGATCAGGTCATCGGAATCGCGTCGAGCGGCGTCCACTCAAACGGGTTCAGCCTAGTCCGCAAGGTGGTGTTCGAGATGGCTGGCCTGACGGTAGGTGACCATGTGGAGGAGTTGGGAACGACGGTTGGAGAGGCATTACTCACGCCCACCCGAATCTACGTGCGTCCGATTCGCGCAGTCCTCACCCACTACCGGGTGAAATCGGTGATCCACGGCATCGCCCATATCACGGGGGGAGGGCTGCACGAGAACATCGAGCGCATCCTGCCCAAGGGCGTGCGCGTAGTAATCGACCGGGGCAGCTGGGAAGTTCCCCCGGTGTTCACATGGCTCCAGCGACTTGGCGAGGTTGAACCCGACGAGATGGACCGCGTGTTCAACATGGGAGTTGGGATGGCCTTAATCGTCAGTTCCTACTACGCCGAGAGCATTCGTCACCAACTTTCCGATATGGGATTGGAGAACTGGCTGATCGGGCGTGTGGAAGAAGGCAAAAAAGGCGTCGTCTGGGCAACGTAGAGCAAGACAGTCGGAACCGCATTGCTCCAGCCTGGCGGAGAGCTCGTGCCTTGACACAATGGATTGGCACAGGCTGACAACCAGCCAATGGTACCCCGGCCCCCCAACCGTGTGGTCGCAGCCTACCTCGCCGAGATCACCTCGATCTCATTGACGACGTCGCGCACACCGGGCAACCGCCCCACGGATTCCTGAGCCAACTGTTTCGAATAGAAACTGCGGACGGTTCCACGAAGGACCAGCACACCGTCGATGAACTCGCAATCGGCTCCTGCGATTGCGCCGTAGGTGGCTGCACAAATAAGAGCTTCTGCTTCCTCACGAAGCGATACCGTTCTAATCACCAAGAAACCCCGACAATGGAAAAACCACGTTCACACTATCCTTTTGTGAACGCAAAACCCTGAAAGAGTGTCCGATCGTCTCGAATCAGACTAGCTACCCCCAAACAGAAACGAGTAGCCTCGTTGCTTTCTATCTTCGGGAAAGAACTCATTTCGTCAACGGGGATCCTTGGAAAAATCTTAAAGATTAACTGAGACGGAATAATGAGCACAGTATCACAAGCGAGCGCAATTCTGTTCGGTGCTTCGGGAAGAATTGGGCGAGGCTTGCTTGCACGGATGAGACAGGACGGCCGGCACGTTTCCGGCACGTTCAACGGCCATCCGGAAGCAGGTCTGATTCATTGCGACCTGACCGATTCCAACTCGCTGAAGAAACTCGACCTGAGCCGCTACCGTTACGGACTCGTGCTGAGCGCCGTGGCGAATATCGACCAGTGCAAGCGAGATCCTCAGGCAGCCGCCCGGGTCAATGTGGACGGCACCAAACGGCTGCTGGACACGTTAGTGGAAAACAACGTTCGACCCGTGTTCTTCTCGACGGACTACGTTTACAGCGGCCCCAAAGGCAACTACTTGGAGACAGATCCACCTTCGCCCAACACGGAATACGGCAGGCAAAAGGCGGCCGTGGAGAGCTACATCCAGGCAACGTATCCGCAGGCTTTGATCGTTCGAATCAGCAAGATCTTCTCGGCTGATCCGACCGACGACACGCTTCTTTCGGAGTGGTACCGACAGGTTCATCGGGAAGAGACGATCCGGTGTATTGCCAATCAGCGGACCTGTCCGACCTACGACCGGGATCTGACGGAGGCCGTGCTTCAACTTCTCCAGCGTGGAGCGACGGGGCTGCTGAATGTGTGCCAGCCCAAGTCCTACAGCCGGGCAGAGTTGCTGGCCGAATTTCTCGCAGCGCTCGACATCCGCTACGAGCGGATTGTGGAGGTGGAGGCTGGCGAGCTTGATTTCCTCGACGCGCGGCCCGGCGACGTGTCGCTGAACCCCGCCAAGTTCTTGGAGATGACAGGGTTCAGATTCACGGCAATGGAGGAGGTGTTTGAACGGTTCCGCGAAAACGCGAAGCGATCGGTAGGTTGACTCTCCTGAGTCGCCCCAGGCACCACCAGCGACCGCCAATCGCGGCTTGGCCCGCATCCCCGACAAGGGCCGTCTGTCGCGAGGGGGTGTCAACGACGGTTCATTGGTCGGCTCTGGAGAGCCAACCTACGCTACGGCTTCTCAGCTTCGAGGCCGGGACTCGTCGAGCGCGTCGAGGATCATCTGCTGCGTGTAGCCGTCGCGGAAGACAATCGGGTTGTTGGGATCGTCGGGCGAGAACACGGCAATGATCGGCACCTGCTTGCTGCCGAGGACGGCCAGGAATCTCTCCACTTCGGGCGGCCGGCGCGTGTAGTCGGCTTTCAGGAGCACCACCTTGTCGCGTTCGAAGGCCTCGACGACGGACGGGGAGTGCAAAACCTTGGCCTCCAGGGCCTTGCAGGTTAAACACCAGTCGGCCGTGAAATCGACCAGCACGGTTCGGGGCCCGTCCAATTCAAGGGGACCGACGGGCCCAACGTCGCCAACACGAGCGACGAAGCGCTCCTCCATTTCGTCGTGCAGACCGTGGAAGGACAACATGCCGAAATTGGAGGGAACGATCTCGTTGACACCGGGAAACAGCAACAGCCAGGCGAGGCCAACGAAGGCCGTGGTCTCCAGCCAGGCTCTCCATTTCTCGCTTGCCACGGCCGTCACGGGCGTGCGATTGAACCACCAGAGTCCGGCCCAGATGGCGAACAGGAGCCCGACCGTCGGAACCACGAGGGGCCAATCGAGGAAGCTCAGCAGAAACACGACCGTGCCGAGGAGGAAGAAGCCCATGATCTGCTTGAAGGTATCCATCCAGGCTCCGGGCTTCGGCAGGAAACGGATCAACTCGGGGAAGGCGCCGATGAGCAGGTAGGGGCTGGACATGCCAAGGCCGATCGCCAGGAAGACCGCGAAGACGATTGCGGGCGGTTGGGCAACGGCCCAAGTGAGGGCGGAGGCCATGAAGGGCCCCGTGCAAGGAGTCGCCAGGATGGTCGTGATGACGCCCTTGAGGAACGCGGCCGACAGGCCTTCCTTCTGCTGGATCTCGGCGGACTTCCCCGAGCCGACAAAGCCGGGAATCGGAATCTCCCAAACACCCAGAAAGCTCAGCCCCATGGCGAATACGACGGACGCCATCACGACGTTGAAGGCGCCATAGGTAAAGAGTTGCCCCCAGCCGAGGCCCAGGCCCACGGCGAGGCCCGCCAGAAGCAGGAAGACCACGATGATTCCGGCCGAGTAAACAACGTTGAGCATGAGCGCGCGACCGCGGCTTTCACCGGCCTGGGTCACGAAGGAAAGCACCTTCAGCCCAATAACGGGCAGAACGCAGGGCATGAGATTCAAGATCAGTCCACCGACAAAGGCGGCCAGCAGAACGAAAGGCAAGGTTCGCGCTTCGTGCTGTTTCTTGAGGTTGGCCGAGACCTGCTCCGGATCGAAGGCCACGCCCTTCGTGCCCACAATGGCGCTGAAGTCCTCCATATTGGTATAGGGATGCCACTTGAGCTCTCCCTCCGATTTCTCCTCCGGCGTTTGGTGCGTTTCCGGCATCTGAGGGACGGGGCGGGGTGTAACGTCGCCGGTCGAAGCCTCAGGAACTTGCGGTTCCCGGATGGGAGAAAACGGGGAGGGTGGCACCAGCGGGCGCTCGCCGGATTCAGTTGGGGGCCCGAGAGGCTGTGCACTACCACCTGGAGACTTCATGCTCGGCAACGCCGGCGGCATGGCCGCGGGCGCGGCTGGAGGTGAGGCAGGGGGCGAGCCCAATTGTGCGGCTGGGACTTTCTCTCCGGGTCCCATCGTCGCGGTGAAGGCAAAATCCTGAGGCGGCATGCAGGCGGTGTCGGAACATGCCTGAGCCCATAGGCTCCCGCGGATTGTCAGTTTGGCGGGGTCCACCCCTGGATCAAAGCGGACCGGAGCGTGCCACACAACCGTTCCGTGGTGCGTCTCGACAATCAGATTGTCGAAGAGCGGCTCGCTCTTCGCGTCTGGCGCAGGATGAACCTGAAAGGGTCCAAGCAGGGTCACGCCCTGTCCTTCAGGCAACCTGACTTCTGAGCGAATTGGTCCGTCACCCTCTTGGGTAATCGAGTAGATATGCCAACCCGAGGTGATTTTCGCGGTCACAAACAGGCGAGGGGGGATCTTCCCGGTACCGGATGTGAATTGTGCGGAGAGTTGAACCTTGGAATCAGAATCGCTTCCGAAGCCGCCCAACTGCGCCCACGCGGGCTGAGTCCACGCGACGGTCAACGCAAGAACAAGGGGCAAAATCCAAAGCAGTGCGGGGCGGTTATGTTTCATCGTCATTATGTTCCCTCCGTGGAACCACTCACGGCGTGCGGGGGTTTCGTGTCGTGTTGATGTCTGGAACGCCGGTTTTCACCGGTGCGGTATCACTCCTGGCCGATTCATTATTACGGCAAAACGGCAGAACGTGCACCGCCAGAGCGGTTAAATTGGTTTGTTCTGGTGTTCGATGCGCGTGCAGGCAACAAGGTTACAGTCGGATCCCCCTACCGGCTGGGAAGAAGGGCGTGGTTGCCCCCAGGCGACCGATCAGAAGCTCCATCCGCCGCAGTACAGCTTGCGGCTCCTCAAACTCCCGCCTTTCCAACATAACCCAGGCTGCCCAGTTCAAGGCTCCGAGAAGGACGCCACTTGCGTCCAGTGCCGGAATGAGGCCCAATTCCACGCTTGAGAGACCACGGATTCGGCAGTAAGCGTCCATCCCGACGTGCCAAAGCGGAGCAGAATTTCCCGCAAGGCTTCCCAGGAGGCGGGCGACATCGCACGCGACACTTTCTACCCCCATGGAGCCGAAGTCGATGAGTCCGGTCACCTCGTCTCCCATGAAGAGAAGGTGGTCGTGCCACACGTCCCGAATGCACGGCTGGAGCCTCACGGGCATTTCAGCAAACCGGGCCAGAGCCTCGTCGATGGGAGGGGCCCATTGAGGGAACAACCGGAGCAGGTTCTCCACGCAAGACGTCATTTCGGGCCAGTCCACCGTCCGGGCCAGAGCCCGCTCCAAGTCCTGGCTGCGTCCGGTCAGCCAGTCACGGAGAATTCCCCGCCGCTGAACGACTGCCGGAGAGGGTTGGGGCGGCCGACTTGACACTTCAGCAAAGTCCTCGGTTGCCTGATGAAATTGGGCGAGGCACTGCATGGCAGCCACAAGCCGCACCTCCGTGGGACGGTCGTTGAAGTCCGCCTGACCAGGCATCCAGGGGCCAAGCTCCCAGAGGTAGCCCGAGTGATCGAGATGAGTCCTTCCCGAGCAGTTGGCAATCGGTACGGCAGCAACCGAGAATCCCGAGCGGGCCACATGGCGCAAGACCGCGTGGATGAAGGCCAAGTCTTCCTCTCGGGGGTACTCCACGGGCCAGCGACGGAGACAGAAGTTCCCCTGCGGTGCCTCGACTCTCCAGAACCTCGCCCCACTGAATCCACCAGCCCCCCCCAAAGAATGGGCCGCCGTGATCGGCCCCAGGTGTGGATAGGCAGTGAGAACGGCGAGGAAATCGGACATCGGAGGGGGGCAACGAGGGCGAGTGGTTGGAGGCGGGCGGCGGGAGGCTCAGAGGGATTCTGCCAAGTATAGCGATTCAGCGGGATGGCTGAAGCAGAAATGCGGGATGAGCCAGTCGGCCGCTGGCAAAATGTCGGGGAAAGGCATCGTGTTGCGTTTGGGCAACACAGGAAACGAGGGGTATCTTTACAAGGCAGCCGGTCGGCTGTCACCGGATCCCCCCGAACCACGAGGTCGTTCGATGAAGAGCCTGGAACTGGCAAGAATCGCGTTTTTCGCTCTGATTGTCATCACGTTGCTAGCCCTAGTTCAAACGGTGGCGTACGGCGAGGAGGCGGCCGAATCGAACGCCGAAGTTCCGCGAGCGTCCGGTGAAAAGGAGAGCAAGGCCCTCACCATTGGGAGCGATCGAGCAGCGGGAAGCGAATCGACCACGTATCCGTCCTATTCCAAGGTGCTCGAAGGGGCGGACACAACGAGCGGTTTGCTGAAGGTCCACCAGAAAGACACCAAGCTCTATTTGGAGCTTTCGAGCAGCAACCTGAACAAGGACTACCTCGTCCTGATTTCCATCGCCCGGGGCATGGGCGAGACGCCGCTGATCGGCGGGATGACCTGGAGCATGGGGGACGACTGGCTCTGGCAGTTTCGTCACGTGGACGATCGGATTCAGATCGTGCGGCGCAACGTGCGTTTCAAGGCGACCAAGGGAAGCCCGGAGGAAGAGGCGGTCAAGCTGGCGTATACGGACAGTGTCCTTTTCAGCCTGCCGATCGCCACGAAAAGTTCCTCGGGAGCCTATGTGGTCGATCTGTCACCGGTGCTGATGAGCGACCTTCCCCAGATTTCGCAGGTGCTGCGCGGGTTCATGTTCTCGCGAGACAAGTCGACGTGGGCATCGGTGAAGGGCTTTGAAGACAACATGGAGATCGAGGTGGCCGCCACGTACTCGTCGAACGGAACTCGCGAGTTCGACACGGTCGCCGACAGTCGCGGCGTGTCGATCAACATCCACTATTCGATCAGTCGCTTGCCCTCGACGGGCTACAAGCCTCGGGTGGCGGACGACCGGGTGGGTTACTTCGTGACGGCGTTGAAGGACTTTTCGAAGAACACAGGGCACGACCGTTTCCTTCGCTACGTCAATCGTTGGGACCTGCAGAAGGCCGACTCGTCGGCGGAGCTTTCGCCGCCGAAGAAGCCGATCATCTTCTGGATCGAGAAGACGGTGCCGTTCAAGTACCGCAAGCCGATCCGGGAGGGGATTCTCGAGTGGAACAAGGCATTTGAGAAAGCAGGGTTCGCCAACGCCATCGAGGTGCGTCAGCAACCGGACAACGCCGACTGGGAACCGGAGGACGTCAATTACAACACCTTTCGTTGGATCACGTCGAGTGCCGGCTTCGCCATGGGGCCGAGCCGTGTAAATCCGACGACGGGCCAGATTCTCGACGCAGACATCATTTTCGACGCCGACTTCCTCCAGTACTGGCAGATGGAATACGACACTTACACTCCCGATTCCCCGGTCGAGTCGGACGGCGTGTATCCGCGCGGCGGCGTCCGCCAGTCGGCCCAGGAACTCCTGATGCCCCACCTGCATCGCAGCCATCCCCTGGCGTGCGACCAATGCCGCGGGCTGGCAGGCCAATTCGCCTTCGGAGCGATTCTCTTCGAAGCGGAGGGTGGGGAAAACGCGAAGGCCAATTTGAACCGGATGATTCTCCAGGGCCTGAAAGAAACCGTCATGCACGAGGTGGGGCACACGCTGGGCCTGCGTCACAACTTCAAGGCCAGCAGCTACCTCACCCTGGAAGAGATCGCCGACCCGGAAAAGACGGCCAAGACGGGCCTGGCCGCGTCGGTGATGGACTATCTGCCGGTGAACTATGCCGCCAAGGACGAACCGCAAGGAGACTACTTCAGCCAGACGATCGGCCCCTACGATTACTGGGTGATCGAATACGGCTACAAGCCGTTTTCGAGCGGCGAGACGGACGCGTTGAAGAAAATCGCCTCCCGTTGCACGGAGCCGGCCCTAGCCTACGCCACCGACAGCGATGTTCGCGGCTACGACCCCGATCCGCTCGTCAATCGCTTTGACCTGGGCAAGGACCCGATCGCCTACGCCCAGCACCGCACGAAGATCATCAACAACCTGTTCGACAACCTGGTTGACCGGATGACCAAGGAAGGGGAGGGCTACCAACAGGTTCGCCGGGCCTTCAATATCCTGCTTTCGATGAAGGGGAGCGCCATGTACTTCGCCTCCCGATTCATCGGGGGGCTGTATGCCCACCGGGACCACCGAGGCGATCCCGACGGCCGGGCGCCCTTCGTCGTGGTGGAACCGGAAAAACAGCGGGAAGCCCTGACCCTGCTCGAGAAGGAAGTTTTCGCTCCCGATGCCTACGACTTCCCGCCGGAACTGTACAACCATCTGGCGCCGTCGAAGTGGAACCACTGGGGCGTGGAGCACCTTCCACGGGCCGACTACCCCATCCATGAGATCATCCTGAGCTGGCAGGACGACATTCTATCCCAACTCCTTTCCTCAACCACCCTCGATCGGCTCCTCGACTCGGAACTAAAGGTTCCGGCGGGAGACGACGCCTTCACGACCGCCGAGTTGCTGGAGCGGCTAACCGGTTCGATTTTCCAGGAAACGGAGAATCTCAAAGGCGGGAAGTTCACCAATCGAAAACCGGCGATCTCCAGCTTGCGGCGAAGTCTTCAGCGGAGATACCTCGAACGACTTGCAAGTCTGGCCATGGGAAACACGTCGGCCCCGGACGACTGCCAGGCCGTGGCGTATCTGGAACTGGAGAGTCTGGAAGCGAAAATCCGCCGGGTCCTGTCGGGCAAGGTGCAGCTCGACACCTACACAAAAGCCCACCTGACGGAATCGGCCGAGCGTATTCGCAAGGTGCTGGAAGCGCGATTCCAGCTCACGCGTCCGTAGGAACGCAGACTTCGAAAGCGTCGAACGCGCTGCCGACAAATGCGGACAATCATGCCACGAAAAGCAGCACAATGCTGCTTTCCGTGGCACCGGCCACACGTCGAGATGATTTCTCACGCGACACGGGAAGTGACAGTTTTGCATGTCATTAATACATTTTTGTCGCGATCTCTCGCTTATCTCGCGTCGTTTCTTCGCCGCTCTTTCGCCGAAAACCAGCACAGATGCCGTGTTACGGGGCCTCATGAATCTAGTGGGAAGGGCGGACTTTGGAATCTGCCACAACGTGTGGCAACGTCTGTCCTCCGTGAATGAATATTTCGCCGTCTGCTCGGCACGGATGTTGCTGTACCAGGGCCCTAGTTAGTCGCCACCAAGCGATTCACCAGTCCTAGAGTGATGTTATGGTCGGCCGCTTACCGAACAGTAACAGAGAAATGCGTTCCTGCTAGCCGCGGTTCTATCCCGCAAGATTTGACAAACGTATCGCCGCACCTTAGGATCTCCACTCCATCATCAAAAGCCTGCGTTTGGCAACGGCCGTGCCGCTAGCCATCTCGATTTCATTCTTTGGGCTCATTTGCCGCAACACGAATGAGCCGACCAAGTGACTTACCCACTGCCCCACGCCACCGCACTTTCCTAACAGCAATGTTAAAAACATATTACCGCCGCCCCCCCCAGAGTTCTCTTTCGACAGAAGCACCGCGCATTTTGCGATCATTGGTGGCCTTGCTCCTTGTGATCTCCAGGACCTGCCGAGTAAGCCGTTATCCCGTTCCGATTCCTTTCTCTCCCTTTTCTTTTCCTTTGAGGAGCCTTCCATGCCCCGTTCTCATTCACAGCGAGCCTTCACGCTCGTCGAACTTCTTGTGGTCATCGCGATCATCGGCATTCTGATCGCCCTGCTGCTGCCGGCCGTCCAGGCGGCGCGCGAGGCGGCCAGGCGATCCCAGTGCACGAACAACCTGAAGCAGCTTGGGTTGGCCATGCACAACTATCACGACACGTTCAAGGTGTTTCCCCCCGGCTATCTCAACAGTGCGTCGATGTCCACCTGCAAACGGGATTGCTGGATGCAGCGCATACTCCCGTTTATTGAGCAATCGGCCATGCAGGATGCGTACAAGGCACAAGATCCGGTGTGGATCATGGATACGGATGAAGACGTCAAGGATGCGCAACTGGCTGCCCTCATGTGTCCCAGCGACGGTTCTAAGCCGGCCTTTGGCGGCAGCGGGGGCCTGCGAAACGGCGGCTACGGTTTCCAAGGCAACTACGTGATGTGCACAGGAGACCAAATCATGGATCCGACGGCTGAGCTGCGCGGGATCACCTACCATGCGTCCAGTTCGAACTTCGCGTCGATCACCGACGGAACCTCGAACACGCTGCTGGCAAGCGAAGCCGTCCGCCGAAGCAACGCAACCAACGGATGGGGCGAGCCCGGAGGTTATTGGGGCGGAGCGCGCTGGGGCGCCTACGGTTTCACGACGCTCGAGCCGCCGAACACAAGCGCTCCAGACCAGATCTACCAGTGCAAAAACACGTCATGGCCCAACGCTCCCTGTACGAGCATCGGGGGCACGAACGACGCGAGGAACTACGCCCGCAGCTACCATCCCGGCGGCGTCAACGTGGCTCTGGCGGACGCGTCCGTGCAATTCCTGTCCGATACCGTCGAGTTGGAAACGTACCAGGCCATGTCGACGCGAAACCAGCGAGAAGCGCTTTCCGCGTTCTAGGACGCGTTGTTCATGGGTGGCACATCCCAAAGCGAAGTGATGGGTGTGGCGATTTGGCCGTCCACGTCCATCGCTTCGCTCTGAACGCGCCACCCACCCGCTGCGGCGCCGCCCTCTCCACCGACAGGCGTACATCGTTACCACAAATCTGCTTATCCACATTGAATCAGAGGCTTCTTTCGTATGAAATCGTTTCAGTTGTTTGCAGCGTTTTGCGTTGCCTTCGCCCTGGTCATCGCATCCGGATGCGGTGAAAGCGGTCCGAAAACCGTCACGATCACCGGCACTGTTTCCTTGGACGGAACGCCGATTCCCGAGGGCGACATTCTCTTCCGGGACGCCGCGGGAAACGCCGGCAGTTGCGCCGCCAAGATCACCAACGGCGCCTACGAGATGGATTCCACCCTGGGCGCGAAGAAAGTGGAAATTCGCGCCATGCGAGAAGTCCCCGGCAAGATGGACGAATCCAATCCGGGCGAGTCCGTCCCCATGCAGGAGATGTACATTCCGAAAAAGTACAACACCGAGAGCGAATTGACGGCAGACGTTTCGGAATCAGGCCAGGTCGACTTTGAACTGGAAAGCGGCTCCTAGTCGCAACGGAAGATGGTCGGTTCTCTCGCCCCCGGGTGGCAGGCGATCTTGCGAGATCGCAGGGGGGGGCAACGAGGACGGACTAATTCGCCAACCTTGCGGATGTGTTCTCGGGAAAAGTCACCAAAACTCCCATCCAGCTAGTCATTTGTCTTGACAATTGCCACTACAGGCATGGAAAATAAGCCTGAGATAATTAACTTGCCCGATAGCAAAGAAATGCAGCGGCGTGAAAAACGCCTGCTCCAGAGTTTTTATTTCCCATTTTTTCACTTCCAGGGGGTCAACCATGACCAAGCGACGAGGTAGTGGCGGTTTTACTCTTGTAGAACTGCTCGTTGTCATTGCAATTATCGGGATCCTGGTCGCACTGTTGCTTCCGGCCGTGCAGGCGGCCCGCGAGGCGGCACGACGTTCCCAGTGCGTGAACAATATGAAGCAAATCGGCATCGCGCTTCATAACTATCACGACACGTACAAGACGTTCCCTTACGGGTCTTTCAATCTTCGAGAGACCTGGCCTTCGAACGGATCGAACTGGCGAGCCCTGATTCTTCCGTTCCTGGAACAGCAGACCATTCACGATCAATTGGCGTTCACGTACTCGTCGAGTTTCATGGCAGCAAACACCAATCCACTCCTGGGCAACGAAATCCTGCACGAGTTGTTCCTGAGCGTGTATTGGTGCCCGTCGACCGCTTTCGATAAATTCGACAACCCGAGCGGTGCGAATAACTCCGAGAGGACGATGAACATCACCTACGCGGGAAACCAGGGGGCGGCAAGACCGGTTCCCGGGGCGGACACGGCTCGCGGGACTTACGACTGTGGTCACGGCTGGTCCTGCGCCAACGGGACGTTGTTGGTCAATGAGACGGTCAACATGGCAGCTATCCTGGACGGCACGTCCAACACGTATCTTGTGGCGGAGCAGTCCGGCTACACGGTTCATCCGACGACCAAGGTGCAATACAACCGCACGTCGAACTACTACGGTGGTTGGTACGGTTCCCGTCACCCCCCGCACGGTCATGAGCGGTTCGTGCAGCGACCTCTGGCAGACGGGCACCACGTGTGTGCGATTCGGCATCAATGCCCACATCTATCAAACCGGGGCCAACGACGGCATGTATCGCAACAACACGCTGATCACCTCGGAGCACCCGGGCGGAGCCAACCTGCTCATGGGCGACGGGAGTGTCCACTTCGCGTCGGAGACGATGGAACTGGAGAACCTCAAGCGAATGGCCTGCCGCTACGACGGACAACCCGTCGACGCCCTGTAGCCCACGAGCCAATCCCACAATGTCAAGGAGACTACTAATGACCAAATCGCGTTGGGACCACCCCGCTTCTCTCATCGTGTGGCTGATTCTTGGATGCGCGTTTCTGCCGCTGCTCGGCTGCGACAAAGGAGTGCCCACGGGCACGGTTTCCGGCAAGGTGACCCTGGACGGAGAACCCTACACGGGCGCATCCGTCGTATTTCTTTCCAGCACGGGCCAGGGCGGCATGGCCAATCTTGATGCCGACGGCACGTTCAAAATCGTCAGTCCTGTCCCGGTAGGCTCCTACACGGTCTACCTCGCGCCGGAAATTCCCGCTGCCGACGGCGAAGGCACGGAAGGAGCGCAGGGCCCCGAGGCCGTCTACATGACCGGCAACGGTGACGTTCCTGACAAGTACTGGAACGAGGCGGAATCCGACATCAAGGTCGAGATCACCGAGGGCAGCAACGACGTTCCCGTGGAACTGAAGAAGTAAGGCCGGACGTCGTTCTCCGCGAAGAAATGTCCACCATACGCCGCCAGGTTCATTCAACTTGAATCCAAGCTCCCAGTAGCGTTCGGCTGCTGGGAGTTTTTTGTTTCTTGACCGGGGAATCAAGGGAGGTTCGCCACGTCCTTTTTCGATTGCGGGTGCCCCAACAGGTTGAGGGAGGCGAGGGATGTGATTCTTAAGGATGGGGGGGGGCGCTGCAGCAAACACGCAAGAATAGTTGGCGGAATTTGGGGTTGGGCTAATCATTCTACTTGACACGCCCTTTGCATCGTCTAGAATAGTCGCGCATAATTAACACGCCTGATAGCAATCGAGCAGCGCGGACGTGTTGGGGGACATCGAAGAGGCCTGGTTGGAATTTTTCAATTTCCATTCTTTCAGGTTGAGGGGGTCAATCATGGCCAAGCGGCGAGATGTCAGCGGTTTTACACTCGTAGAATTGCTTGTTGTCATTGCGATCATCGGAATCCTGGTCGCACTTCTGTTGCCGGCCGTACAGGCGGCCCGCGAGGCAGCACGACGTTCCCAGTGCGTGAACAATATGAAGCAGATCGGCCTCGCGCTTCATAACTACCACGACACGTACAAGACTTTCCCTTACGGGTCGTTCAACCTTCGAGAGGCCTGGTATTCGAATGGCTCGAATTGGCGCGCCCTCATTCTTCCGTTCCTGGAACAGCAGACCATCCACGATCAACTGGCGTTCACGTACACGTCGAGTTTCATGGCGGGCGGCACCAATCCATTGCTTGACAACGAAGTCCTGCATGAACTGTTCCTGAGCGTGTACTGGTGCCCGTCGACCGCTTTCGACAAGTTCGACAATCCGCATAGTTGGTCGAACACGGAACGGACGATGAACATCACCTATGCGGGAAACCAGGGAGCAGCCAGGCCGGTTCCGGGGGCGGATACGTCGCGAGGCACCTTCGACTGCGGCCACGGCTGGTCGTGTGCGAACGGCACGTTGCTGGTCAATGAGACGATCAACATGTCGGCGATCCTGGACGGCACGTCCAACACGTATCTTGTGGCAGAGCAGTCCGGCTATACGGTTCACCCGACGACCGGAGTGCAATACAACCGCACATCGAACTACTATGGCGGCTGGTACGGTTCCCGTCATCCCCGCACGGTGCTGAGCGGCTCGTGCAACGACCTCTGGCAAACGGGAACCACGTGTGTGCGATTCGGCATCAATGCCCACATCTATCAAACCGGGGCCAACGACGGCATGTATCGCAACAACACGCTGATCACGTCCCAGCACCCAGGCGGAGCCAACCTGCTCATGGGCGACGGCAGCGTCCACTTCGCTACGGAAACGATGGAGTTGGACAACCTGAAGCGAATGGCGTGCCGTTACGACGGCCTGCCCATCGAATCCCTGTAATCAACGAGCGTCCGAGCGCCATCTCGGCAGACAAACCTCATTCCCACCTCGCGGCATGCGGGTAATGCCGCATCCGCGAGGCGGGTTTCGCCTTGCCTTTCCGCCTTTGCTCGGCGCCAATTCTGCGAACGATTCCAGGTCGAGGCAGCCGGGCACCACGAGCCAATCCCACAATGTCAAGGAGACTAGCAATGACCAAATCGCGTTGGGGCCACCCCGCTTCTCTCATCGCGTGCCTGATTCTTGGGTGTGCATTTCTTCCGCTGCTCGGTTGCGACAAAGGAGTCCCCACAGGCACGGTCTCCGAAAGGTGACCCTCGACGGAGAACCCTACACCGGCGCTTCGGTCGTATTCCTTTCCAGCACGGGCCAGGGCGGCACCGCTAACATCAACGCCGACGGCACGTACCAGATCGGCACACCGGTCCCGGTGGGCTCGTATACAATCTACCTTGCGCCGGAACTCCCTCCTGCCGATGGTGAGGGCACGGAAGGTGCCCAAGGCCCCGAAGCCGTGTACATGACCGGCAACGGCGACGTTCCTGACAAGTACTGGAACGAGGCGGAATCCGACATCAAGGTCGAGATCAAGGAAGGCAGCAACGACGTGCCCGTGGAACTCAAGAAAGGCTAGACACCTTCTTCGGACGTCGCCGCACATCGACGGGTCCTTCTGAAGCCAAAATCAAGCCCCCGGCAGCATTCCTCTGCCGGGGGCTTTTGTTTCTTGGCCAGGGCTCATGGCTGCGGATCGTCAGCCACGCCCATCGCTCGCGCTCTGAGCGTGCCACCCAAAGTCGCTCTTCGCTCCACGAAGAGGCTTGTTCGCAAAGCGAACAACGACAATTGTTGCTGCGCCGCCCGTTGGCAGGCCGATCGCTACCGGAGGACGATGCTGTTCTTCTCCAGGAAGGCGAGGAATTCGGTGCGGAAGCCGTCGATCTCGTCGCTTGTCAGGGTGTGATCGGCGGCGCCGATCCAGAAGCGGTACGAGTAGCTGGCCTTGCCCTTGGGCAGTCCCTTTCCCTTGTACGAGGTGACGAATTCCCGTCCCGTGACGAGGGGATGGCCGAACCCGGCCAGGACGGTCTCCAAGGCTGCGAAGCCCTGACCCAGGTCCCAGACGAGCGAGAAATCCTGCCAGGATCCGGGGAAACGGGGCGGGGCCTCGTATTGAACGACCGGGAAGATGGGGCCTTCGAGCCGGTCGAAGTCGATCTCGAACCAGACGACCTGACCGCCGTCCGGGGCGACGACCTCCAGGGCCTTTCCGTGCAGGGCTCCCAGCCCACCCACGGTCTGCCCGTCGCACTGGATCGCCACCCAATAACCAGGAGTCTGCCACGGGCAGGAGACGTCGTCGGCCACCACGAAGGAGAGCGGCTTGCCGCCGATCATCCGCCCCAGGTCCTCGAGGGCGCCTTTGATTCCACGGAGGTGTTCCTCCAGGGGCGGCTGGGGCGACTGCTGATAGCTGATCCCGCCCAGGCGGGTGCCTTCATTGCAGCCATCCTTCGTGGCCTCGTAGACCCGGCCCAGTTCGAAGAGCCGGAAGGCGTCGCGATGCTTCCGGTTCACATCGACAAGAGCCAGCAGATTCGGCGTGAGGGTCGTGCGGAGGCGGCTGTATTGCTGCGCGATCGGATTGGCGAAGGCGAGGGTCTTCTTCGGTTTGAAACCGAGCTTGTCGATCCAGTTGTCGTCCGTCCAGCCGTAGGTATGAACCTCGGCGAAACGGTGTCCCGCGGCCAGAAGACGGCGAGCCTTGTGCTCGGTTCGCAGGCCCTGGTTCGCCAACAGGGGCTTGAGCGGCATCTTTGGCATCCGCGGCTCGATCTTGCCATAGCCGTAAACACGAAGCACCTCTTCGGCGATATCCTGGGGAATCGCGATGTCCTTTTCGCTGCGGTGGGGCGGCACGCCCACCTTGAGCGTGCCGTCGGCGGCGAACTCGGCCTGGAACTCCAAGCGGCGAAGGATGCCCAACACTTCCTCGTCGGGAATTGCCATCCCGGCCATCGTCGCCAGACTCCCAGGCGCCAACTGCACGGAGCGATAATCCTCCTTGGGATCGCCGGCCACGGTCATGCGGCTCGTCACCTTCACGTCGGCGCCGGCCTCGTCGATCAGGTAGAGGATTCTCGCGATGGCCCGCTTCACGTTGACGGGAGGCTGGGTTTTCTCGAAGCGTTGGGCGGCTTCCGTCCTCAGGTCGAAGCGAACGGACGTGCGTCGGACGCGTGAGGCCTTGAAATTGGCGCTTTCGAGAAGGAGTTTCGTCGTCGACTCCGCCACCTCGCTGTTCAGGCCTCCCATCACGCCGGCCAGGGCCACGGGCTTTTCCGCGTCCCAGATGAGCAGGTCGTCGGCCAGCATCTTCCGCTCCTGGCCGTCCAGGGTGGTGAAAGTGCCCTCCTTGCCCATGGGCGCCACGCGAATCGCCGTGATTCGATCGCCGTCGAAGGCGTGGGTGGGCTGGCCCAGTTCGAGCATGGCGTAGTTGGTCACATCCACGGACAGGTTCATTGTGCGTTGGCCCAAGGCGTGGAGTCGCCGCTGCATCACCACGGGCGATGGAATGGTCGCCTGGCACTGGAACTCGATGCAGCCGTAGCAGGGGCAGTTCTCGAAATCTTCGACCGTGAGCGGGTACGCGGGCAACTTGTCGTAGGCCGACACGTCGGTCATGGGGAGCGGCTTGAGGGGGCGTTCGAAAACAGCCGCGAATTCCCGGGCGAATCCGTAATGGCCCCAGAGGTCCGGACGATGAGTCAGGCTCTTGTTGTCGATCTCGATCAACACGTCCTCGGCGGGAATCAGATCGGCCAAGGCCGTTCCGGGCTTCAGATCACGAGGAAGTTCGAGAAGTCCTTCGTGCCAGCGACTCATGCCAAGTTCCGCGGCAGAGCAGAGGACGCCCTGGCTCTTGTGCCCGCGAAGTTCCGTGGCTTCGATCTTCGTTTCTCCGGCCAGGACCACGCCTGCGGGAGCGAAGGCCGCCTTCATCCCGGCGCGGACGTTGGGAGCGCCGCACACGGTCTGATATTTCGCGGCGCCGCAATCCACTTCGACGACGGCCAACGATTTTCCCTCGGCGACTTCGTCTTTGCCGGCAATCGACTCGACCGAGAGCACCTCGGCCACGAGGACGCCGTCGACGCAGCGCTGAAGAACCTCAAAGCCTTCCACTTCCGCGGTCGCCAGGGTGAGCCGGTCGGCGATGGTTTCGGGATCCAGCCCGGAAAGGTCGACGAAATCAGAAATCCAATCGAGTGAGATCTTCACGAGGAAAGCTCCAAAGGAGGCTGTAGGCTGGAGACTGGAGGCAGTAGGACGGAGGTTGGGGGGCCGTCAGACGGCGGCGGGGAATTGGCTGCAGAAGCGGATATCGCCCGCATTGAGGCGACGAATGTCCTGAATGCCATATTTCATCATGGCCAGTCGGGTGAGTCCGAGGCCGAAGGCGAATCCGCTGTAGCGGGTGGTATCGACGTTGCCGAACTCGAGAACGCGGGGGTGAACCAGCCCGCAGGGGATCAATTCGATCCAGCCGTCGCCGCAGGTCGAACACCCCTTGCCTCCGCAGAGAAGGCACTGCAAGTCGAGTTCGAAGCCGGGTTCGACGAAGGGGAAGAAGCCGGGGCGCAAACGGACGGTCACGTCGCGGTGGAAAACCTCGCCAAGGAGAGCCTTCATGGTGGCGATCAGGTTCGCCACGGAGATATCGCGATCAACGACGAGCCCCTCGCACTGGTAGAAGGTGGTTTCGTGACTGGGGTCCATTGCCTCGTAGCGGAAGCAGCGTCCGGGGAAGATCGCCCGCACCGGGGCGCCGAACTGTTCAAGAGTTCGCACCTGGTTGGCGGAAGTGTGGGTCTTCATCAACATGCCGTTCTTGAGCCAGAACGTATCCTGCATATCGCGAGCCGGATGATCGCTCGGGATGTTGACGGCGTCGAAGTTGTAATACTCCGTTTCCACGTCCGGCCCGGAGAGGACCATGAAGCCCATACCCTGGAAAATGTCTTCCAGTTCCATCTGAACGAGGGTGATGGGGTGGAGGGAGCCGAGGGAGTGGCCGGTTCCCGGCAAGGTCAGATCGAGAGCAGGCCCCTTGGGCGAGGCGGCTCCGGACTTGGCGTGCGAGGCGGCTTCCGCCAGTTTCTCGGTCGCCAGCTTCTTCAGTTCGTTGAGCTGCTGACCGAAATTGCGTTTTTCATCCGCGCTGAGCTTGCTGAAGTCGGTGTTCTTGGCCAGCGTGGTGATCAGTCCCTTGCGTCCGAGGTACTTGATTCGCACGTCCTCGACGGCCTGAGCCGAATCGGCGGCCGCAAGATCGGCCAGAAATTGCTCACGTATCTCTTGCACGGAGGTCACCTCCCTCGGAGCGGCATTTTCGACGAACGGGCACGACTGTACTAGGATCGGCAAAATGGGTCGTGCCGAATTTAGTATTGATACACGACCGAAGCGCTTTTCGTCAAGCGGACCGGGGTAATCGGACACCCCCGGTTCAGGTGAACCGGAGCCCGCCGCATGTGCTCGCGTCGGGCTTCATCACGAACATCTCAGCGAAGTCATGCAGGAACGGGACAGGTCCATGTTTTCGGGCGGCGCGTGTTCGCCCAAATGCCTTGCTGACCGAAAAATGGACCAGTCCCCGTGACTTCGCAGTTCCCCTGGAGATTTCGGGCCCCCATTTGCGTCCCCAGCCCTGTCTGCGGTATCCTCGGGGCGAGGTTCTCCCACCTTCCCGAAACGATCTCTAACCTATGCAAAGTTTCAAGCATTCCAAGAGTACGCTGGTCGAAGGCGTCTCGTTGTTGTTCTGGTTCGGGCTGATCGCCATCGTGGGCGGCTGCTTCCAAATTGCGCTTTCCACGAAGTGCGTGGGCCGAGAGCCGGCTGATTGGTCCTCGGCGTTCTTGCCATCGAGATCGCCGTGGGAGTGACGGTTCTCTGGCTGGCAATCGGGAAAATCCGCCGGAACGAGACGTTTCTCTGCATTCTGGAGGACGACGTGATCGAGTGCATTTGTCCGTCGCGGAGCGGGGAGACTCGTCAAGTTACCGTTGGCCGACCCCTCGTTCGCATCGACCGGGACGCCAGCGCCCCGACCCGTCGCTGGTATCTCCACGACCGCCAGGGGCAATCGCTACTGGCTCACGGACGCCTACCGAAATCCCGCCGACAAGTTCATCGCCAAATCCAGAAGCTCAACCCCAAGGTCGCCGTCACAGGCGGACAAGACAAGGAGATCGGCATGACACGCCAAAAAGACTCGAATGCCGCGCCGGCGTTTTCTTCAGGCGGCAGCACTTTCCGCAACGGCCGCTCCGGTTTTCGTCCCCGCAGCGGCACTCGGCGCGACGGCGCCGTGCCCCCCAGCGAGCGGATCACCTTTGCGGGGATCGGCATGGGAGGCCAGGGCCGAGGCGATTTGGGAGGTTTCCTGGGGTTCCCGCAGATCCAGACGCTCGCGGTCTGCGACGTGGTTGGCGGCCACGCCCAGCTTGCCAAGGACATGGTCGATCAGCGTTACGGCAACCGGGACTGCCGCAAGTACACGGATTTTCGCGAGGTTATCGCTCGCGACGATATCGACGCAGTGCTCATCGGCACACCGGACCACTGGCACGCGATTATCGCCATCGAGGCGATGAAGAGCGGCAAGGACGTCTACTGCGAGAAGCCCGAAGTGCCTGACGATCGCCGAAGGACGGCCGCATGGGGTGACGGTGGCACGACGGTACGGGCGAGTCTTCTCGGGCGGCAGCCAGCGAGTTTGGGGTGACTACAACTGGTTCCATCGCATGGTCCGGGGCGGGGCAATCGGCGAGCCGCTGGAGGCATGGGTGAACGTGGGTGGCCCGTCGGGTCCTTGCTATCTTTCCCCGGAACCGGTCCCCGACGATGTTGCGTGGGACCTTTGGCTCGGTCCGGCGCCCTGGCGTCCGTTCCACCCGCAGTTGATTCGGGCGGTTTTCGTCCCTTCCGCGACTACTCGGCGGCAAGCACGACCGACTGGGGCTGCCACACTTTCGGCGGCGCATTGTTCGCCCTGGGGCTCCACAAGACCGGTCCGACCGAGATTGTGCCTCCGATGACGACCATCCGCAACTGACCGTGAAGTTCGCCAACGGCGTCAAGATCTACCACGGCGGAGGGCTGGGACGGCATCCTCAACTTCCGAGGGACCGTTGGGCGAGATTTCGGAGAAAGGAGATCGCAACCAGGTCAAGCAGGATCCGCCCGACATTTACATTCCAAACTACAAGGGCAGCGGCGGGATTTTTGGCGACTTCCTCCATTGCGTGCGAAGTCGCGAACTGCCCTTCCGCGACATTGAAGTGGCGCATCGAACCGCCCACGGTGTGCCACCTTGCCAATATCGTCCTATTGGCTCGGTCGGCCGCTCAAGTGGGGACCCGGAGAAGGAAGAAATCATCGGCGACGTGGAGGCCAACCGCTGGCTCGACCGCCCGAAGCGCGCTCCCTGGAGCATGGCCTGACCCCGATTCCCAAACGCACTGGTCCGACAAACCACTCCGCACGGAGCCCCACCTATGCGAATCCTCCTGACAGCCGCGTTCCTTTTCTCCCTTGCCATTCCCTTCGGCGTTCAGGCCCAGGCCGACGACACCCTCGAGAAGCTCGACCAGACGCTCGTCACGCTCAGCTCCTTCGAACAGGGCCAGCCCTCGGATCTTCTGACGGCGATGGAGAAGTTCGTCTTCACCTTGCCGACCGACTCTCCGCTCCGAGCGGAGGTCGAGAAGAAACTGGCCGGCGCCCTGGCCGAAGCCAAGACTGCCGACGCCAAGCGGTTCCTCTGCCGCCAGCTCCGGGTGATTGGGACGGCGCAATGCGTACCCGCCGTTTCCAGCCTGCTGAAGGACCCGGAGGTCTCCCACATGGCCGTGTACTGCCTGGGGCGACTGGAAGGTCCGGAGGCGGCCGACGCCCTCCGTCATGCCCTGTCGCAAACATCGGGCGACGTTCAGATAGGAATCCTCAATGCATTGGCGGACCGGCGCGATGGGAAGACGGGTAGGGAATGCATCCCGCTTCTCGGTTCGAACAATCCAGCGGTGGCCAAGGCGGCGGCCCGTGCTTTGGGACGGCTGGCGGACCGTGAATCCGTCGAGGTTCTCAAGAAAGTCCGGCCGACCGCTTCGCCCGCGTTGCTCCCTGAAATCGACAACGCCCTGCTGCAGGCGGCCGAGATCCTCGCTGCAACGGATGCCGGGGCGGCCTTCGAGATCTATCGCCAGTTCAGCGAGCCGTCCCTGCCCGAACCGCTCCGCTTCGGGGCCCTTCGCGGAATGGTGATGACGGCTCCGTCGGGCCAGGCGGAGATGCTGGCGGCCGCCTTCCGATCGGACGACGTCCGGCAGCGCCGCTTTGCCTTTTCGCTCATTCCGCTCGTAAAGGGTTCTGCGGCAACCAGCCAGTTCGCCGCGGCCCTCTCGACGCTGGGCGCTGACGACCAGGTGATTCTGCTCCGCGCCTTGGGAGAACGGGGCGATCCGGCCGCAGCCGGCGCCCTCGCATCCGCTTCGAAGAGCGAGAACGAGGCCGTTCGTGCCGCGGCGTTGGAAGCGTTGGGAACGGCGGGCGATCCTGAGTCACTCGAAGCTCTGGCCGAGGCGGCCGCCGCCTACAGCGGCGACGCCCAGAAGATCGCCCGAGCCAGCCTGGCAAAGCTGCCGGGAGATGAGGTGGGCGGCGCGTTGAAGAAACTGGCCAGCGGCGGGAAGGGCACGCTCCGGGCGGAGGCGATCGGCGCTCTTGCCCAGCGCGGCCTCGTCAGCGCGAGCCCCATGCTATTGGATGCCACCGGGGACCAGGACAGCCAGGTTCGCGGCGCGGCGATTGAAGCCCTGGGCACGCTCGCCGGGCCGGACGACCTTGAGGCCCTGGTGGCACGGCTTCTTCAGCCGGCAGCCGACGAAGACCGGCCTGCTCTGATCGAGGCCATTGGCAAGCTGTTCTACCGAATCCCGAGCGTGTCCACCCGAGCCAAGCCGCTGCTGGATTGCTACGAGGCTTCGTCACCCGAATCGCAGGCGGCCTTGCTGGCCCTTCTTGGCAAGAGCGGGGCTCCCGAGGCGCTTGCCAAGCTCCAGTCCACAGCAAAGTCGAGTGAGCCGCCCCTGCTCGATGCGGCCGTTGCCGCCCTAGCCGCATGGCCCGACCCTTCGGGCATGTCGGTGCTTCGCGACTTCATCCGCACCACGTCGAATCCGGACCACCAACAGGCCGTTCTGAAAGGCTATATCCGCCTGGCGCAAGAGGCCGACGATCCAACCGCGGCCTATCTCGACATTCTCAAACACGTCACCACGGTCAACGATCGGAAACGGGTCCTGGAAAGCCTGGGACTTCACGCCGACTCGCCCGAGGCGATTGAGGTCGCCATGAAGTATCTGGAAGACCGGCCCCTGCAAGCGGCGGCGGGCTTGGCGGCGCTTCGGATCGCCTATCGTCTGCGATCCTCCCACGAGCAGCTCGCCCGCGAAAGCCTGGACAAGGTGCTCGCCACGGTCGACCACGAGGACGTACATAACCGGGCCCAGGAAGTCCTGAACGACCTGGACAAGTACAAGGACCACATTCTCACGTGGGTGGTGACCGGGCCTTTCAACGAGGAGGGCAAGGACGGCCAGGCGATTTTCAACACTGTCTTCCCTCCCGAACAAGCGGACGCGAAGGACCTTGACTGGACGCCGCTCACGAAAGGGATGCACGAGTGGCGAATCAATCTTGAAGAGACCTTCGGAGGCCTCGATCATAGTGCGGCGTATGTGCGCACTCGCGTCTACTCGCCCGTCGCGCAGGACGTCTTGATCGAGATGGGCAGCGACGACGCCTTGAAGCTGTGGGTCAACGGGGAGCTACTGTCGTCGAACTGGAAAACCAGCGCCCCGGAACCTCGCCAGGAGCGCGTGCCAGCCGCGTTGAACGAGGGCTGGAACGTGGTCATGCTCAAGGTAGCCGACTACGCCGGCGGGTGGGAATTCGCCCTCCGGATCCGCAAGCCGGACGGGACCAGGCTGGAGGGGTTGAAGATCGAAGCACGGTAGCGACGGCAAACTGCGCACTGTGCGGCCACTTTTCTGATTCCGTAGTTTTTTCGGATTATTTCAAAAGTTCCGATTCGGGGTTTCCGATAATTCTGCTGCTGGACGTTTTAGAGGTCACGAAATGTGCGACCAATCGTGACCGGTGCTTCCCCAAGCTCTGAAACCGTCCGGGTGCCACCAGATTACCCCCCCGAATAGAGGTGTTTGAGATGAGACGGTTGACACGGAATGTCAGCACTCTTGCTTTGGGCATGATGCTCCTGGGAGCGCTGCCGCTGGCCGCTGCCGAGGCCACTTCAAGTAGCGGCAGTTCGCGAACCGTATGGAAGGACCGCGTGTTGGCAGACGGCTCGTCCTCTGGCGGTCAACGGCAGGCCAGTTGGTCGGCCTATCGCACCGGCCAGTTCGGCGCCAAGATTCAGAACGTATCCACGACCGAATCAGAAACGATTCTCGGCGAAGACATGTCGATGGAGATGGGCCCTCCGGTCTACGGCGACGATTGCACCAGTTGCGGATCGGGCCAGGCCTGCGGCATGGGCGCCGCTTGCGGGACCATGGGCTGCAATGACTGCGGCGATTGCTACGAATGCGGCATGTTCGGCGATGCCCTGGGAGCCGGGTTGGCCCACGTGGTCATGAACCTGAACTACTTTGCCGGAGTGCATGGTTTCAAAGGCCCCACCGATCTGGGACGAAACGGCAACTTCGGATTCAACTACGGCGTGAACTGGGGCTCGCCCCTCGGTGATCCCTGGTGCCTCGGCTACCAGTTGGGCGTGAGCGTTGTGCACAGCAACTTCACGGGCGACCAGGTCATCGACGTCTTTTCCGGCGATCACCGGGACCAGGTCTTCTTCACCTCAGGCATCTTCCGCCGAGCCACCTGTGGCGGTCTCCAGTGGGGAGTCGTGTACGACCTGATGCGAGACAGCTATCGCGACAACGCCACGACGGGTCAGATCCGCACGGAACTCTCCCTCGCCCGCCCCGGACTTCACGACTTTGGCTTCTACGGCTCATTCGGAGTCAACAACGACCGCATGACGCTGCCCCTCGTCGACCAGGTGATCACCGAGGTCGACTTGGCCCCGATGGACGTCTACTCCCTGTTCTACCGTCGCTACTTCACGGGCGGTGGAGTCGGGCGGGTCTGGGCCGGCTTCACGGGCAAGGGCGACGGTGTGTTCGGCGCCGACTGCACGGTTCCTCTCGGAACAAGCTGGGCCCTGGAGAACTCGTTCACCTACGTCGCCCCGAAAGACAACGGCACGACCGGCCAGGAACGCGAGAGTTGGGGCGTGTTCCTTCGCCTGGTCTGGTACCCGGGCCGGGACGCCACCTGCGAAATCAACGACCCCTACACACCGCTGATGCCGGTTGCCAACAACACGAACATGTTGATCGATGCCATGTCGCACTAAGGCTCGATCAGCCTGGTGAGCACGGGGGAGAGTGGGGCCGCTTCGGCGGCCCCCTTTTCATGCGCGTTCAGGAATGACTCAAGAGTAACTCCGCAATTCCGCGGTGAATGACAAACAGACGTGGCAGCACATGCGGACAGCAGGGAACAGGAGGCAACTAAGACAACGGAGGTCATTTCTCCGTTGTCTCAGTCCTCTCTGTTTTGAGAGGACTGGCCATGCATCTGCTGTTCTCCCTGGCCACGGGAGCTACTCACAACGCAATCGACGCGGCAATTGAAGCCCACAAGGATAAGGAGCCTGGACTGTTCGAATCGATCTACGAGTGGTGCTTGCAGAAACTCAATTGCTCTGCTCCGTGAAACTGATCGACAAACCACTTGGCCTGGTCATCAACTTCCAGTACCTGAAATTGGCCGATAACACCTCCAGATTGATCCTGCCCAAAGCCAATCCGGTGTCATTGTCCGCGGGAGAAGACGGAGAGAACAGAGCCTCTCTACTCTGTTCTCTCCGTTTACTCCTGTTCTCCGGCATTCACCAGAGTGGTGCTGCTCGATTAGCGCCCCCAACCGGACGGCCGGAATTCACTCGGCCGTGACTGGCAGGTTCTCGGCGGGCGGAGCCTCCATTCGCATCTCCAGTTCGGTGATGCGTTTCTCAAGGCGCCCCAGTTTCTGGATCAGTCGCATCTGGATGAACCAGCCGGGCATGGAGATCGCCAAGACGAAGAACATCACCGCCCAGAGTCCCATGCGAAAACGCCGTGCTTCCGAGATCATGGCCATCGGTTCCCGTCGTCAGAATTCGAGGGCAGGAGAAGTCGACTGAAGCCAAACAAACCAACAATCGCCCCAGCATACATTGAGGCTCCTCCAGGGCCAGAGCTGCCCGCAGAAGCACCGATCGCGCCTCCGGCAAACATGACGGCCCCGGCTAGTACAATGATCGCTGCCGCAATCGGATCGACCTGTTTGAAACGCATCTGGTCTATTTCCGCAAGAGATTGGACCGTCAGTCTCACTCCGTCCAGTCCGCTTTCAAACCGGCCAGGTAGGCCGAGTAGGCATGGGTGAGCACGGAGGCGCCCACTTTGTCCTTGTGGATCCACACGCGGTAGCTCATCCGCACCGGCTTGCCGGGTTCGAGCGTTTCCGGATAGATTCCCGGCCAGCCCACGCAAAGGGGGCCGTAGTGTCGCAGGAGCCACTCGGGCGGATAGTCCGGATGGTCCGGGGCGATGAAGATGGCGGCGCCGCTGGCCGAGTCGCGGCCGTCGAACTTGGAGGTGAAGTCGGCCCATCGCAGGATCGTGGTCGTCAGGTCCTTGGCCGTGGGGCCGCTGGGCGTGGTGATGACCGTTTCAGGACCGCGTTTTGCGGGCGGGTGGAAGCGAATCGTAAGTCCTCCGTAGCTCTTGCCCGCTGCTCCCCAGAGCGTCACCGGCTGATCGGTGGGGATCAGCGTGACGTCGATGTCGACCGCCCGGGCGTCGTCGGCAGCATGGTAGACGCGCAGCCACACGCGTTCGATCATCACCTTCTTCTCACCCACAAACCAGCCGTTCTCGACCCCGAGGACGGCGGCCGCGGGACCCGATTCCTTGGCGAGCCACTTGACGAACAGCGGGCGGATGGTGCTGCCCGCCCACAGGTCGTGCTCCACGCCGTCGACCTTCACGTGGGGCCACGTCCAGAAGATGCCGTGGTGATGGTAGTGATCGCGAGGGAAATCGTCGGTGAGGACTTCGCCGCTCAGGCCGTAGAGGGGATGGACGTAGCAGGCGCGGCTCCGGCGGTGCTCCTTCTGCGGAACCTTCTCATTCGTAATGACGCCGTGGTTGTAGACCAGGACCGGCTGGTCGCCGTCGGCGATCTGGATGGACTTGTCGTTGAGTTCGACCAGTTTCATTTCGCCAGGCGTCTCGCTCGGCTTCTCCGTCGTGCTGAGTTTGAACCGGCGTCCTTTGTCCACACGAGGCCCCGGCGCGATGTTGGCGATCAGGGCCGAGCGGTCTGCAACGGGCAGCCCGTCCGGGCCCACCAGGGAGACGGCCTGGGCGAGAGGGCGGCTGTCAGGATAGCCGGCCTCGACAAGCGTGGCTTGCGTGCCCGGCGCGAGGCCGAGGCCTTTGGGAGTTTCGATCCGAATCTGAAGCGGTTCCCTGGCGCCCGGCAGGCCCAGGATCGGCTCGGCGGCATCGACCGCTGAAGGCGCAACGGCGGCAGCGATCACCCAACAAGCGATCGCAACGGCAAGCTGATTCGAAGTTCTCATGCTATGTCTTTCATTGTGTTTCTTCGGGCTCATCACGGCGGAACACGATGGCTACAATGATCAATACACGCGGACATCAACAGCGGCGCCGTTGCGGCGAGCCGAGAGATAGGCGCTGTAGATGGTCGAGATGCTGTCGGCGCCGAGCAGGCTGTCACTCTCCACGGGATCGCCGTAAGCGATCGTGCGATAGAAGGCCTCGACCTCCTGGGGGTAGCCGGTAAACCAATCCTCGTCGGGCGAGGTGCAGGCCCAACCCTGCTTGGTTCCGATCTTCTCGACCACGTAGACGTCGTCGAAATTGGCCTCGACCGGGTTGTAGGTCTGCATGGCCGTGTTCGGGTTGATGTTGCAGACGGTCCGGTGGTTGTTGGCACAGACCTCCAACCAGTTGTGGATGCCGCCGAGGACGATGTCGCTCGTGACAATCGTGGCGATCGTTCCGTCTTCGAACTCGACGTGCATCATGGCAAAGTCGTCGATGTCGAAGTAGTCCTTGCGGATATGGCCTTCGTCGCGGAAGCCCGGGGTGCGGGTGATCGCGTGAGCTCGAGCGGTCACGGTCTTGGGCCGGATGGGTTTGCCGTCCCGCGTGCGACCTTCGACGCGTTTCAGATACAGTGCGGCCGTCAGCGGATGGCAGCCCTTGCCGATCAAGACGCCGCCGCCGCAGCGGGCCGTGTAGGCATAGTCGACCGAGTGGGAGCCGCTGTGGGCCTCCTCCCCGTGGATCCACAGGATCTGGCCGCCCGTCTTTTCGAGAATCTCCCGTTCCTTCTGGACCGACGGGGCGTAGACCCAGTTCTCGGCGTAGAGAATCCTGCCCTTGCTGTTCCGCTCGGCTTCGAGCATGCGGTCCACGCTCGCCAATGCCGTGTCGAGAGCCACCTCCATGTCGGCCTTGTCCCAGTGGAAATCTCCGGAACCGTCGCCGAAGTAGCCCGTAAACGGCTTCTCGCAGATTACGAACTTGTCGCGTCCGAGAGCAGCGATGGTTGTAGGCTCGTGGGCCATGGGAGGAACACAAACGTGAACGGCATCGACTTCGTCGAGAAGGGCATTGAGGCTTTCGAAGGCCCGAATCCCACGCTTGTCGGCGTAGGTTTTCCCGCCATCGGCGTCCTTCGTGAAGACGCCCACCACGTCGACGTTGGTGCCGTAGACCTTCTGCAGCGCTTCGAAATGGAAACTGGACGAAAAGCCCGAGCCGACGATGCCCGTGCGGACCGTTTTCTTTTCCATGGAACCAATCCCTCCGGACCGAAAGAACAATGCGATCGGGGCCGACGACCGGCCAACCGAGTGCTGATTCTAGCGGTTGGCGTTCGGCGCAGCAAGCACCGAAAGGCCCTTCCCGCAAGGCTTTGTGGCGATCCGCGGGGATTGGCGGGAGTCCTGTCGCAGTTCACCCCGTGGCAAGCGCAGTTCACCCCGCGGGCTATCCGCCGTGGATATAGCTGAGGAAGTTGAAGAGCCAGGGATGACTCCAGGGGTTCCAGGTGGGGTAGCTCACCGAGAGCACCGAGAGGGCCAGGAGAACGAGGGCGAGGGCGCGCAGTCCTTTCCGCTCGGCACATCGATCCGCCGCTGGCAGCATGGTCACGAGCCAAAGCGGGGCGAACCAGAAGGCCCAGCGCAGCCCGGCGGTCATGCCGCCGTAGTTGCGATTCTCCTGGGGCTGCATGAAGAGATAGAAGTAGAGACAGACGCAGGAGACCGCGGCGATCAGGATGGCCATTTGCCGCAAGCGTGGATCGGACGGGTTGACCAGCCAGATCCCCAGGCCGAAGAGGGCCAGGATCCAGACGGGCGTGAGCGAGAAGATGCCGTGGTGTCCGACCAGCGCGTGGAAGGCGTAGACGAACTCGGAGGGTTCGCCCTGATCGACTCCCTGGCGATCTCGCCAATAGGAAGGTCGGGGTTTTTTGTCGTCAGGAGAACGTCGGTATTCGTAGTCATACCATTCGGTGTGGGTGTAGGCTGGCCGGAGGTCCTGGTGGGCGATCCAGTTCGTGCCGAAAAAGCCCACAGCCACGAGCAAGGCAGCCGGAACACCGGCGATGAGCGTTTCCCTGGGCGTCTTCCAAAGCAGCGCGGCGCCGAGGGCCCCCATGAAGGCCAGCCCGGGAAGTTCGCAGGCGACCACGAAGGAGGCAAACAGGCCGGCCGTGAAGAAATAGCGAAGTCGCCGCTCGTCGTCGAACCAGATTCGCACGGCGGCATAAAGAGCGATCAGGGCGCTGATCGCCCCTGGCAGGTGATTATTGAGGGTCACACTGAAGGTGGTGAGAAACGTTCCAAATACGGCGGCGGCCATCACGAAAATCCGCCCCCAATCGGACTGGCCGAAGCGTTCGATGAGCCGCGCGATGAGCACGAAATAGACCAGGAGCGGTAGCACGTTGTAGATCACCAGCAAGGTCCGGCCCATGGCATAAGGATGGGTGCCCAGGGTGGCGCCGGTGACCTTGTGCAGGATCCAGTAAGGAACCGCCATGAGCGTCGGCAGGAGGGGCGGTTTGCTGGAGTAGAGGAAGGCCTGGCCCCCTGGTCCGTGCTTCGGGAGCGAGTGCTTCACCATGTCAATCGTATCCCAGCCCGGTTCGGCCAGAACCCGGTTGATGGCGTAGGGGACCCAGCGCAGCTGCTTCTTGCCGTCGGCCGTCTGCACTTCGGCGGCCACCCACATATCACGTTCGACCAGAGCGCGGAGCGTGCACCAGCGGCTGCGATCGTTGGCGCTCAGGAAGGGTCGGTGGATTCCGGCCCAGCGCATCAGGGCGCCCCTCGTTTTCGCCAATTCCCGCTCGATCTTCTCGGGCGGAAGTCCTTGCGATTCGAGGTCGGCCTTCTTCTCCTGATAACGCCGCTGCGCTTCTTTCTGGAGTTGGGTCGTCAACCGGGAAGACGAGACCTCGTCGACGGCGAATATTCGCCCGAGGATCGCGCCGACCCCGATCACGATCAACAGGGCGTAAACGCTTTTGCGCAGTGCGGCTCGCTGGTCACTGGGTTGCTCGTTCATCGGTTCCGCTCTCGAATCTGCCGGCTCTTCGAGCCGCTATCAAAACCACAGGCGGTGTTCGCCGATGCCCGTGGGAGACTGCCCAGATCTGTTAGGACCTCTTACTCGTTCGCATCCGTCTTCGGTTCGATCGTTTCGGCAATCGAGTAATTGCGTTCGCTCTTCTGGTTGTAGGCGATCACGAGTTCCCCAAGGAAACCGACGGTCATAAACTGGGCTCCCAGGAGCAGCAGGCCCACCGAGTAGATCACGGCGGGACGCTGGTGGAGCGGCATGAGTTCCAGGCCCGGCCAGAGTTGGCTGACCAGCCAGTAGACCGCCAGGTAAAGCATGCCGAATCCGCCGAGGAAGAAGGAGAGCAGGCCGATCGTGCCGAGGATATGTTGAGGACGCTGCCCAAAGCCGGTGAGGAACTTGACCGTGAGCAAATCGAGGAAGCCCTTGACGATCCGCGTCACCCCGTACTTGGACTGGCCGAACTCTCGGGCGCGGTGCTGGACCACCCGTTCGCTGACCCGGAAGCCCCGCGCGGCGGCCAGCACGGGCACGAAACGGTGCAGTTCGCCGTAGAGCGTCACCTCGTCGAAGATCTCGCGGCGGTAGGATTTCATCCCGCAATTGTGGTCGTGAAGTTCCACACCGGTGAGCTTGCTGACCATCCAGTTGAACACACGGGAGGGTCCGACCTTGTGCCAGGGGTCGTGGCGTCGCTTCTTCCAGCCGCTAACCACGTCGAACCCTTCGTCCATCTTCTCGAGGAAGGCGGGGATCTCGGCGGGGTCATCCTGCAGGTCGGCGTCGAGGGTCATGACTCGCTCGCCCCGAGCCATCGCGAAGCCGGCATTCAGAGCGGCAGCCTTCCCGAAATTGCGGCGGAAGCGAATCGCCCGGACCCGGGAGTCCTTCTCCGCCAGCGACTGGACGACCGCCCACGATTCGTCGGTCGACCCGTCGTCGACGAAGACGACATCCAGATCGTACTCGTTGGCCTTGCCGACCTCGTCGATCTGAGCATGGAGTTTTTCGAGGCTTTCTTCTTCGTTGTAGACAGGGATCACGATGGACAACATGCCGTGTCTCCTAGGCCTATTCTTCCGATTCACTTGGCTTGCGAGGCCGAAAAACCACGTACAAGATACACGATATCACAAGTTCCGCCACCAGCCAGGTGATTCGCAGCAGCACGGCGCTAAGGCCGGCCGTGACGTCGGCGGCCAGGGGCGTGACGAGTTTCCCGAAATAGGGCTCGATCAGTTCGGCGAGGATTCCATCGCGAACGAACAGTCCGCCCGGGATAAGCGACAGGAATCCCGCCACCATGGCGAGCGAAACCGAGGCGAGGTAGCGAGGGAAGTCGGCAACGAAATCCATTCCCTCAATTCCCATGGCCTTGAGCGTGGCCCACAGGCTCAGGGCCAGCAGGCCCCAGCAGAGGGTCATCATCACCCAACCGGCGGCCAGTGTGCCGTATCCGATATCATCCAGTTTCTTCTGGGTTTCGGGGTCCGACTTGGCCACGCGAGCCAGCTTGGCCAGACGTCGAAACAAGGGCGGCAAGGTGGGAATGCCGGCAGCCAGCATCAGCCCGATGGCCATACCACAGAGCATCCAGTGGCCTCGAAACAAGACAGCCAGGATCGCGGCGGCCCAGAAGGCTCCGACGGCCATCATGGTGAGCGTCTCGAAAAACACGGCCGCAGCAGCCACGGAAACCTTGGCCCCGCCGGGCTGAAGCAGACCGGCCCGGAGGACGACCACCATGGCCTTTCCGGGCACGTATTTGCCGAGGTGACCGATGTAGTACGCCCGCATGGTATCCACAAAACGTGTCTTCTGACCAAGGACCCACAGGACACGCCACCAGAACAGCCCTGCCGGCAGGAGCCCCAAGAGGTAGATGGCTCCGGCGAGGACGATCCATGACCAGCGGAGACGCCAACCGTCCCTCCACAAGGTTTCAACGCCCTTGCGAAGGGTGTCGCCCACCGCCCAGAGCACGACCGCCACAATCGCCAGCTTGACGACGAAGAGAAGCCACTTCTTGGTTTTTCCGGACGATTGCGTCACAACCATCTCCTGACAGGACAAGTCTCCCGCGCGGGGATTGCTTGCCCGGATTCGTTCCAGCAGTCAGTGGGTGGGTGACGGCAGGGGGGGCAGGTCGTCAGGCGAAAGTCGCTTGCAAACCAAGGCCGTCACACGAAGAACACATCGACACCACGAGGAATGTCTCCCACCGGCGGAAACCGCGGATCGCCCGAGCAGTGCTTCGCTCGGAACTTCAGAGATCCGCAATTCCAGGGATTAGCATAGCACGGCCAAATCGGGGATGCAAAGCTCAGTTGCGGCGTGAGGCCCAACAAGACAACAGGCCGGAGTTCTTCCATCGCAGGAAGCACACCGGCCCGTTGTTGCTCTTCTCTTTCCACTCCGGCCCCGGCAGCAACTTGACTGCGAGGTTCCACCGACAAGTGGTTCGTTGCGTCCCAGGACAGGGACGTTCGCCGCTCTCGCGAGCCGTCCCAGGCGAGACAGGATCTCAGTAGGTGGATCGCGAGCGGTCCGAACGCTCGACGATGACCACCGGCGCCGCGCCGGACCACTGGTACGGGTGGAGCGGACTACCACCCGTCCAGGTGGCAGCGTGTTCGCCGTTCAGGACCGCCGTGCTTGTCATGGGGCGGGCCAGGGAAACGCCAAACCAACGACGCGACGCCAAGCGAGCTTGCCTCTGGGCCGAACGCATTTCGGCCTTTCTGCGGACCGCTTCCTTCGGGTCGTCCCAGCGGTTCATCTGCTGTTGATAGAACCACATCTCCGGCGTCGCCGTGACTTCACCAGGAGTGATTCCCCCACTGAACCGCAATGTCGACCCGCTCTCAGCCGGTGTTTGCGCCTGAGTGGGCATCGCCATCAGCACGACCAGCAGCGCCCCTGCGATTGGCAGCCATTTCATGGATCGATTCTCCCCTTGATTCCCATCCAATATTCCACGTGGTGGGCGAGTACACAGCGCCACCCACACAGGAGACACGTGAAGGACGCGTCCCACGTTGACAACCTTTCCAGCATCGACTCACTGCTTGGCGTCGTGAACGCCAGCACTGCCAGAACCGATGCACTTACAACCGGATTCGGCTACGATCCCGCGTTGGGATTAGAAAGAATCTTACGAATGCGCAAAGCGTGCGGCAGACAGGCAAGGCAGAGAAGCTAGGCAGCGTAGAGGCCCGTGTGATTCAGGCCAAGCGTTGGGGCAAGGACTTGAGAATCGCGCGGTAGGCGCGATCGCCCCCCTCAACGACGACCACATAGACGAGGCCATTGCCTTGCCAGGCCGCAATGGCCAGATTCTGAGTGCGCATGGACGGCGATGCCGGCGGCCTGGAGGAAAGGGGAGCATTTGCACGACATCGAACGGCGTAAAGAGTGGCCTTTTGCCCCACCCCCAGGGGAATGTCATAGGCCAGCGCCTCTGCAGAGCGGAAATCCGACACCGATCGCCATCGCGTGCCCGGCAACTGTCTCAGATCCGGGCTGAAGGGAAAACGTTCGGGGGCACTCTCGGTTGCCAGGGCCGTACCGTTCGGCCCGTTCCCCTGGTTTTCCAGAAAACGATCCCGGGCCATGGAGAGGAGCGTCTCGGGACTCATGGAGGGAAGGCCATTAAGAAGCACGACGGCAACCACCAGGATCGCTGCCGCCACTCCCGCCACGGCCAGCATCCAACGGCGTCGAGAGCGAGGCCGCCTTTCGGGAACAGTCGTTTCCACCTGTGGGGAAGGCTGGTTGGAGCATTCCAGGTTCCCCAGAATCTTCTCGGCCAGCCCGAATGGAACGGCGACCTCGCCGATTGCGTCGGTGAAGCGGGCGTCCCACTTGAGAATCCGATCCAGGCGTTGGGCCAACTCGGGGTCTTTCTCAAGAGCCTCGGCGAGCGGTGCGAGCGCAGGATTGTGGGCGACTTCGTCCTTCGAGCGAAGCGTTTCGAGCAACTCCAGTTGTTCTGAGGTCCACTTGGGAGCTTCGTCCATGGCGTCAACCTTGCCTTCCTATCAGGTGGGCAGGTACCGATCCTTCCGAGGCAGGAGAACTCAACAGGGCGCGGAGGCGAGCCTTGGCCCGTGCCAGACGACTCATGACCGTCCCCATGGGGATCTCGAGTCGCTCAGCAATCTCCTGGTAACTGGACTCCTCGAAGTAAAACATCACCAACACCATTCGATGGTCCACTGGCAATTCGGCCAATGCAATCTGGAGGAGTTCGCGATCGATTTCGACCGGTTCCTCCACCGCCCCCGCCAATTCGTCCAAATTCACTTCCAGGTTCGCGGCAGGGATGGGCTTTCTTTTGCGACAAAGTTTGAGGAAATGGCTTCGGAGAATTGCATAAAGCCACCCTCTTGCACTCTCGGCATCTCGCAACTGTCCCAGCTTCTGATGAGCAGTCAGGAAAACGGTTTGGGTCAAATCCTCGGCATCCGCTACGGATCCGCACAGTCTATAGGCATAGGCGTAGATCTCCCGATGATGATCGAGAACCAGTTGCGCGATTTCGACTTGTGCCTGCTCTCCGCCCATGTCAACGCTTCCCACCAAGTGAGAGACCTCAAAAACAGGCATTATTCCCTGCTGCCGTGGAAAAAATGTCTGCTGGGTCTCAAATTACCTGAAAACCAATCACCAGAAAAGGCAGCTCCCCCAATCCGACAGGAGCCCCCCCATCAAGAAGACGGGCCGGACATCGACTTTTGCCTCGAAGGAGGGGAAACCAACCGCAATGTGATTATTTCGTCAACGGCATGGAATAATTGGCCGGGCTCGTGGGTCATCTGTCTCGTAGGGCGAACAGGAGCCGGTCCTGTCCCCCAGTAGTAACCACATTTTTGTTTGGAAAGGTGACAGTGATGAAGAAGTTCTTCTCTCTGCTCATGCTGCTCGTGGCGCTCTGCGCCGTTCCGGTTGTGTTGACAGGTTGTGGCGACACCGGTGGCGATGGTGGCAGCAGCACCGAGACGACCACCACCCCCGTCGCGACGGAAGGTGAGCACGAGGCCGAAGGCGAAGCCGAAGCGCCCGCCGAAGGTGAAGCCGAAGCTCCGGCGGAAGCCCCCGCCGAGAAGCCGGCCGAGTAGCCCGACAGGTTCCTCTGCGATCAAGCTTGCTCCCCAACGGCGCGGATTCACTGTCCAGGTTCGTGCCGTTGGGTATTTTCTTGGGGGCCCCGGAAGGTTGGAGTCCGCGATTTAGCGTGCCGAAGACAGCCTAAAGGCTGGACACCAACCCATGGCCTCTCCCTCGATTGAGACGTGACACAGCACTATGGTTTCCCCGGCTTGGGGATACGCTTTCCCGAGGTCTTCTTGCGGCGTCGACCGCGATGAGATCGCGTGGCGTGGTCGATTTCGGCCTCGTCGGTCCGCTTTCCGATTTGGCCTCGCATCTGCTCGATCCGGTCGCGCAGGGCCGCCGCCCGCTCGAATTCCAAGGCCTCGGCCGCCGCGAGCATTTCCTGCTCCAAATCGTTCAGATACTCCTCTGTGATGTACTGGGCGTCGTCGTCCCGGCCCACGGCCGCGTTTGATTCCGCATGGGCTGCCGCTTCCGCCTCGATTCCAGCGCGGATGCTCTTGCGAATCGTCTCGGGCGTGATGCCATGTTCCTCGTTGTAGGCCTGCTGCACGGCCCGGCGACGGCGGGTCTCTTCGATGGCTCGCTGCATCGAATCGGTCATCTTGTCGGCATAGAGGATGACCTTCGCGTTCACGTTTCGCGCGGACCGGCCGATGGTCTGCATAAGCGACGTTTCGCTGCGTAGGAACCCCTCCTTGTCTGCGTCGAGGATCGCCACGAGCGACACCTCGGGCAGGTCCAGACCCTCGCGAAGCAGGTTGACGCCGACCAGCACGTCGAAAAGGCCCTGGCGGAGATCCCGCAACAGTTCAACTCGTTCGAAGGCGTCCAACTCGCTGTGGAGCCATTTGCAGCGAACGTCCTGCTTGCCGAAATAGTCGGCCAGGTCTTCCGCCATCCGCTTGGTCAACGTGGTCACCAGGACACGTTCTCCGATTTCGGCTCGCTGTCGAATCTGTTCCAGGAGGTGAGGGACCTGTCCCCGGGCGGGAACGACTTCGACAACCGGGTCCAAAAGCCCGGTGGGCCGGATGACCTGCTCCACAATGGTGCCCTTGGACTGCTCCAGTTCGTAGGGCCCCGGAGTGGCCGAGACGAAGACAACCTGGTTGATCCGCTGTTCCCATTCCTCGAATTTCAGGGGACGATTGTCCAGGGCGCTGGGCAGCCGGAATCCGTGCTCGACGAGGGTCGACTTGCGGCTCTGGTCGCCCGCATACATGGCCCGAACCTGGGGCACGGTGACGTGCGATTCGTCGACAAAGAGCAGGAAATCGTCGGGGAAGAAACTGTAGAGGGTGTCGGGGGGTGAGCCGGGTGGACGTCCGGAGAGGGGTCGGCTGTAGTTCTCAATCCCCGGGCAGTAGCCCACCTCCTGGAGCATTTCCAGGTCGAAGCGCGTGCGGGCACTGAGTCGCTGAGCCTCCAGCAGCTTGCCCTGCTTCCGGAGGATGTCAAGCCGGTCGGCCAGTTCCTTGTGGATGTCTTCGACGGCGTGCTTCACTCGCTCGTCAGGGAGCACGAAGTGCTTGGCGGGGTAGATGAAGAGTTCCTCCTGGCGGCTGATCACCTCGCCACTGGTGGGATTGATCACCGAGAGTTGCTCGACCTCGTCGCCCCAGAATTCGATTCGGACGCCGAACTCTTCGTAGGACGGAAAAACCTCGACACAATCGCCACGGACCCGGAACTTGCCCCGTTCGAAGGCCACGTCGTTTCGCTCGTACTGGATATCGACGAGCCGGGCAAGCATGCGGTCCCGCTCCACCTCCTGGCCGGTGCGGAGAGCGACCATCATTTCGCGGTAGTCGTCGGGAGAGCCCAGGCCGTAAATGCAGGAGACGCTGGCCACGATAATCACATCGCGACGGCTCATCAGGGCGCTGGTGGCGGCCAATCGGAGCCGGTCGATCTCCTCGTTGATCGAGGCGTCCTTCTCGATGTAGATATCCCGCTGGGGAATATAGGCTTCCGGTTGGTAGTAGTCGTAGTAGCTGACGAAATAGGCGACGGCGTTGTGGGGAAAGAACTCGCGGAATTCGGAATAGAGTTGGGCCGAGAGGGTCTTGTTGTGGGACAGGACGAGGGCCGGACGCTGGGTCTGCTGGATCACATTGGCCATGGTGAAGGTCTTTCCGGACCCCGTCACGCCCATGAGGGTCTGGAATTTTTTCTTCTCGCGCAACCCCCGCGTCAGGGCCTCGATTGCCTGAGGCTGATCGCCGGCCGGGCCAAAGGGACTCACCAATTGAAACACAACTGCCTCGCTCTCGTCGCGGAATCTGGCAACTATCTGGTTCATACGCCGCCACTGCACGAGCAGCGAGCCGCGCCAACCCTCGATTCTATCGTGGTTTGCCCCGTTTTGGCCAGTCAACAGGGCGGCAGGGACCGTAGCCCGGTAGGTTCCGGGCGCCGCACGGAACCCCGTTATTCCAGTTCGCGTTCGTTCTGTCAGGAGATGGGAAGATCTCTGGCCTTGGGACCCGTTCTGAAGGACTAGAGCGCACCGGCCGTTCAGGGTTCCGTGCGGCGCCCCGAACCTACTGGGTTGCCGGAACCCACTGGGTTTCAGTCGCGGCTCCAGGGGTCGTCTTCTTCGGGGACGTCTTGCTGTGCTTTCCCATCCTCCGAAACGGTTTTGGCGACGCGCGTCTCGTCTTCCACGATTTTGCCGGCGTCCCAGGCCCGCTCGGAGAGCAGGAAGATCCCGGCGCAGACGGTTCCTGTCAGGTATCCGAGACCGACCCCGATAATGGCCGCCGGGATCGCTGAGCCAAACGCAACACCAATGACATCGCCCCAGCGGGGTCCTGGATCGGTCAGCATCGCGAAGGCCACGTCGAACGAAATAGGGGCCGCAATCGCCCCGGCAATACACGAGGCGAGCCGAGGCTCCTTGCCGCCGTACAGAAACATCTGGCCGAGTATGACCCCGGTGATGAACAGGCCCCAGGCAACGTACCAGGCGGGGTTGGCATCCTGGTAAGAGAGAAGGCTGAACATGAGGGCGAAGAGCGTCACCATGGCCAACAGGTGACCCGTGGCGAAATTGCGGGGCACGCCCACAATCGGCACTCGCTTGGGCGGCGGGGCGGGCTTGAATGGAGACCCGAGACGCACCTGAACTGCCATCCGTTGTTTCGTCATGTTCGTCTCCGTGTTGCTGGCGACAGGATCAACGATCGATCGCCAAACCCCTTGAATCAAAACGGTAAGCACCAGTGCGATGATCGGGGTGGCCACAAGTGCGCTCACGGCAACCCGATCCCAGGCCGGGCCGGAAAGGAGTCGTCCGAAGAATAGAAGGGCCAAGGAAAACAGGCATCCGACAACGATGGCGATAAGAAGGGCCATCCGCACGGGGCGACGGCGCCCCCGCCACAGCCACTTCAAGGGCGACCAGGCGATCCAGTCCAGCCACCAGCGGCCCGTGGGATGCTCCAAGTCGTCTTCTTCGATGCAATCTTCTTGCGACAGCTGCTCGGTTTCTGCGTCAGCCGGCTTTCCGGCGTTCCATTGGCGATCGACCACCAGGAAAACCCCGGCGCTGATTGTGCCTACCGCGTAACCGAGGAAAAGACCGACCCCGTACGCCAGGGAGCCCAGCGCCGTCATCAGAAAAAGAAGAACGGCCCAGTCGCGGACGCTGAACCAGCCGTGGGCGATATCGCGTAACAACTCCGGCCCGGCCGCGCAGGCAAGTGCGCCCACGACCATGAAGGTCAGCAACCGGCTTCCCACCAGGCAGGACGCGCGGCGGGGATGCCTCCCCTTGTAGAGGAAGACCTGCCCCAGGGGGATCGCCACGCAGAACAGGACGCAGGGCACGTAGGCGAACACGGCCAGCGGCGACGACGGCACGTCGAACAGTTCCAGCAGGCTGAACAGAACCGCGAACAACCCCACGGCGATCATCATGTGGGCCACGCCGAAGCGTCGGGAGACGCGGGCGATGGGGGTGAGGGTTGGTTCTTGAAGCCGTTCTACATTCTCGGCCAACGTTCTCTTCCCCCACCAAACCGCAGTGCAACCACTCCAGCCCACTCCGTTATTCGAAATTGGGCGGTGAATATTGGCCTTTCCTCTCGCCACGCCCCGATTCGATGGGCTCAAGAAAGCAGACCACCGATAGCGCTATGGGCGAGAATGATAGCCAAGCGAATCGCGCCCAGTCTAACGTGATTCGATTTCCCAGGTCAAACGAAATGCGTGGTCGCCCAGCCAACCGGCCACGGCCTCGACGCTGCGGTGGTCGGTAATGGGAAACTGTTCACGGGAGTTTTCGCATTCGGTTTGCTCGTAGCCGCCGGGGGCGGTGCTGCTGCCGGCCGACATCTGGGTGATGCAGATGGTCGCCAGCCGGTCCCGCAAGGCGGCTCCTTCCCGGGTCGAGAGAACCAGGGGGGCGTCGGGAAAGGCCAGACGGAGCACGCAGTAGAAGCGGATGAACAGGTCGTCGTCGACCAGGAAGGGCGTCCGAAATTCGCCGGGAGCGTCGTGGATGCGGGGGAGGCTGAAGGCCACGGTACACTCGGGATAGCGGGCGGAGAGGTAGGCCGCATGGCGCATCATGGCCGCCAACTCCTGGCGTGGTTCGGCCAGTCCCAGAAGAACGCCCAGTCCGAGTCGCCGCATGCCCGCCTCGGCCGCCCGGTCAAGCCCTTCGAATCGCCAATCGTAGGCGGCCTTGGTCCCGCGAGGGTGATATTCGGCGTAGCGCTCTTGATCGTACGTTTCCTGGTAGAGCGTGACTCCGCAAGCGCCGGCTTCGACGAGTTTGGCGTAGCCGGCCGTTGTCAGCGGGGCAATCTCCACGGCCGCCGCCACGCCTTGCGACGACAGGTAGCGGATCGTTTCGGCATAGTACTCGGGCGTGGTCAGACGGGGAAAATCACCGCCCAGAACCAGGATGTGGCGGAACCCGCGACCGATCAGGATGTCGGCCTCGGCCTTTCCCTGCTCGAAGTTCAAATGGAGCCGTTCGATCTGCTGGGGATGGCGAAAGCCGCAATAGGTGCAGTGGTTGATGCAATGGTTCGAGAGATAGAGCGGCGCGTAGAGGAGCATTCGCCGGCCGGCTCCGGGAGTGTCCGAGGAGGTCGGGTCGCCAAATCGCTCGATTGTCAGGGCGGTTGCCTGGGCGACAAGATCGTCGAGCGGATAGGCGTCGTCGAGCATCTCGCTCGCCTCGGCCATGCGGGCGGTGACGAGCGATTCGTCCTGGAGCAAATGTCTCGTCCGCCGCGGCGGGAGAGGGCAGCGTCCTGCGAGTTGGCGGGCCGCCCGATCGATCGTGTTGAGGAGGCGTTTGTCCTCGGGTTCGAGTTCGGCCGCCCTCGCGTTGAGGTGCTGATAACGCCAGCGTTCGATTCTCTCGATCAATTCCTCCCGTTCGGCCTGCGAAGCGTCGCACTCTCCCTCCAGAATCTCGGCTGCTCGATCGAGCAGGGCGATCCTTGCCTCGGCGTGGTCGTCCACGCGGCGAATCCAGTCATAAAGGGGGGGAAAGGAAAGTTGGGCTTCGGGGGTCATGACACTCGTGGTGGGGCCTTGGGGGGGGTCGAGAAGGAATCACTTCGGCAATAGCCGAGTCGCTCTTTCGCAGAAGCCGGGCTACGTTTGGCACCGAACAGGTTGCGTCATCCATTGGGAGGATGGAGCGTTCAAGAGCCCGGCTTATTCAACAGGCTGCCGCTTTTGTCATCATATCGGCTCCGGGGGCAAATCGGGAAGTCCGCCCCGCGAAAGAAATTGCGCCGACGCGAGGCCTTGGTTGGCGTTGGACTCGCGGTAGAATGGGGTCGCGGATTCCAACGATCGCCCAGGGAGGTTTCAGAGATGCGATTCGGAACGAAGAGGCTCGGCGCGGCCGTGTTGCTGGTGCTTGTGATGAGCCAAGTGGGGCAGGCCCAATACCGTGCCGAGGCCTATCTCGGCGACGGGCTTGGCGTGGGCAAGATCGAAGTCCGTCTCCCGGAAGATCAGTATTCCCCCGTCCTTGGCGTGGAAGGACTGGGGATCTCCGAACGGAACGGGCGGATTCTCTACCCCGCGATTGAGCGGCGGGAGATTCCGGGGCTGGTCAAGGAGATTCCGGGCATGGTTTCCGAACGGTTGCCGGGTCGCGCCGGCCGCGTCGGCCAGTTGCTTGGCGGATTGCTCGACCAGCCGCCCAAGGCGAACGTCTACTTTCTCTTCCGCGGAACGGAGCCGCTCGAACTGACGATTCAGTCCACCCGCACCGATCGGGTGACGGTCCGTCCGCGTTCGAGCGGTCGAGCTTTCCAGCGGACCCTGAGCGATTGGTGGGAAACCTACACGGACCAGCCGGGACTGCTGGAGCACAAGGACGACTACCCACCCATCGTGCAGAACTACATGACGGCGACGCTTGCGCGACGTTACGGGCTGGAACTGCCCCGCGAGCCCCGCAAGAGCGGCCTCTTCTCGACGGATCTGGACGAGCGTGTCGGCTTGTCGCTGGCCACCGAAGAGGTGAAGACCGACTTTGAGCGCCGGCGGATCCTTGGCGACGCGGCCCTTCAGGAGCCGGCGGACCAGCCACTTCCGGCGCCGCTTGACCCGGTTTCGGCGACCGTTCCGCCCGTGCCGGACGACTTGAAGATCGAGCCCATGGCCATGCACGTGCCGGCCGAGTGCATTTACATCCGATTCGGCGCGTTCACCAACTTCCTCTGGCTGCAGGACACTTTGAAGAAGTGGGGCGGCGACGCCCAGAACCTGCTTTCCCTGCGCGGTCTGGATTACGGGATGGCGAAGCGGATTGAGGAGACGATCGTTCTCGAACAGTCGGCCATGGCCCGCGTGTTCGGACCGACGGTGATCGAAGATGTGGCGATCATCGGCACGGACGTCTACTTTCAGGACGGCGGCTGTTTTGGGCTTCTATTCCACGCGAAGAACAACCTGCTCCTGGGCGGCGACTTCAAGCGGCAGAGGGCGGAACGGCTCAAGGTCGACAAGGAGGTAACGGAAGAAACGGTGAAGATCGCCGGGCGCGACGTGTCGCTCTTGTCCACGCCTGACGGCCGGGTCCGCTCCTTCTACGCGGTGGACGGGATGTTCCACTTCGTCACGCGATCGGAACGTCTGATGGAGCGTTTTCTGGAAACCGGGGCGGACGAAGCAACCTCGCTGGGCGGATTGCCCGCCTTTCGCCAAGCTCGCAGCGAGCTTCCGGTCGAGCGGGAGGACACCGTATTCATCTACATGTCGGAGCCGTTCTTCGACAACCTGATCAGCCCGGCCTACCGAATTGAAACGCGGCGGCGATTGCAGGCGGTGGCCGACATCGAACTGGTCAAGCTGGCGCGGCTTGCGGCCCGGGCCGACGGGCTTCCTGACGATTCGGTCGACACCCTGGTCGAGAACGGCTTCTTGCCGGAAGAATTCGGTATCCGTCCCGACGGAAGCCGGGCCGTTCTGGAGAATGGAGACGTGTACGACGCGTTGCGGGGAAGGCGTGGCTCGTTTTTGCCGATTCTGGATGTGCCCGTGGAGAGCGTGACCGCCACGGAGGCGGCCGATTACCGCCGCTTCCTCGCCTATTATCAGAGCCATTGGGGCAACCTGGACCCGGTGGTGATCGGGATTCAGCGTTCCGCGCCCGAGAAGAAACTCGAGAAGGTCGTGGTCGACGCCCGGATGATGCCGCTTTCCCGATCGAATTTCGAGCGGATTCGATACCAGGTGGGCGAGGCCGACAACCGACAGTTTGCGGCGGTTCCCGAGAATCTGGCTTCCTTCGAGGCAGTGCTCGCGCAGCAACGACTTTTTGGCGGTCTGCAGGACGTGAACCCGCCGAGCGCAGGCTCCGGGAGCCTTCTGCCCAGCGGCATCCTTCGCACACTGCTTGTCGGATACGCGGGCGCTGACGGTCCGCTGGGCCCCTTGACCCTGTTGAACCTGGGGCTGTTTTCAAGACCCGATCCGGGGGGCTACGCCAAGAGCGCCCTGGGAGGATGGCGGCTTACGGCCGGCAGCTTCACGCTCTTCTCCTTTCAGCCGGAAGTGCTTGCCAACGTGGCGCCGCAACTTCAGTACGTGGAAGCCGAAAAGCCGGCCCAGTTCCGGCTGCGTGTGGGAGACGTGGCCCAGGCGAAGATCACGCCGCTGCTCAACGATCTTGGGTACGACAGGACGGCCGAAACGTCGCGAGGGAACCTGCGGCTCATGCACCAGTTGAATCAGCAACTGGGCGTGCCCCTGCCGGAGTGCCTCGACGTGGCGGAGGATCTACTGAATGCCGAACTGGTCTGCCCGCTGGGCGGCGAGTATGGCCTGGAGCAATCGGCCGGGGGGCTAACCTGGTGGACTTCGCCGGCGTTGACGGGGGCACAATCGCGAGGCCTGACTCCCCCGCCCGCCCCGGAAGGCTTCCTCGCCCCACCGCTGAACTGGTTCCGCGGGTTGGACGCCGACGTGCAGATCCTGCCCGATACGCTCAACCTCCACGCGGAAGTGTTGATGGCGACGCCGTAGACAGAGTGGCGGCGGCATCCCTGCCGCCGGAGACCGTGACTCAATAGCACAATAAACGGCGGCAAGGATGCCACCGCTACAGAAGGATAGACCTTTGGACCAGGTGATACGTGATCGTTTTGACCGGCTGCTGGAAGAGGTGCTCGATCGGTTGCCGGACTTCATTCACGAGCTTATCGAGCGGGTGCCTCTGCACGTGGAAGACTATCCGTCGCAGGAAGTCATGGCCACCACCGGCGTGCGCCGGCGAGACCAACTTTGCGGGTTGTTCACCGGCATACCGATCACCGAGGAAAGCGTGTGGCACTCGGGCAACCTGCCCAACGTGGTCACCATCTATCGCGAAGGCATCCTGGCGGCCACCCGCTACAACAACGGCCGGGTCACGGACGACGGGTTGTTCGAGGAAATCCGCGTCACCGTGCTCCACGAATTGGCCCATCATCACGGGCTGGACGAAGACGAACTCCAAGAATTGGGTTACGGATGAACGATCCCCGCCTCCTCCAACTCGGCCCGGACGACAACGTGAGCGCCGCTCGGACAACCATCGAAGCCGGTGAGACGATCCAGATCGACGGCAAGGCGGTCGTTGTGCCGACCACCGTGCCTACCGGCCACAAGATCGCGGTCCGCGCCATCGCCGTTGGCGAGAGAGTGCTGAAGTACGGCGCTCCGATCGGTTCGGCCACCCGGCCCATCGCCCCAGGCGATTACGTGCACACCCACAACCTGAAGAGTGACTACCTGCCCACGTTCGCCAGAGGGGCGACGACGCATTCGTAGCTTGGCTCTCTGAGCCGAGACTTGCGGAATCAACGACGTTGCATGATCCGTGGAAGTTGCGCCGCCGGTTGAGTCACAATTCTCCTGATTAGAAAACGTTGTCGTTTCGCAAGTCACGACTCGGAGAGTCATGTTACGGGGACGACTCTGGAGAGTCATCCTACGGAGGGATTCTGCATGAATGGTTATCTTCGGTCGGACGGTCGCAAGGGAATCCGCAACGTGGTGGTCGTGGCGTATCTTGTCGAGTGCGCCCATCATGTGGCTCGGGAGATTGCCTGGGCGTTCCGAGGCCAGGAAGTCCACCTGATCGGCTTCCCGGGCTGTTTCCCCAACGCCTACGCGGAACGGCTCCTGGAGCGTTTGACCACGCATCCCAATGTTGGGGCGGCGCTGCTCGTTTCGCTCGGGTGCGAGAGTTTCGACCGGGCCGGCCTGGCCCAGGCGATCGAGGCCAGCGGGCGGCCGGTTCACACCGTGGTCATCCAGGAGTCGGGCGGCACGGCCGGGTCGATTCGCGAAGGGACCGAGTGGGTTTCCAAAACGCTTCAGGCCATTAGCGCCCCGCCAACCGAACCGCTTGCAATGAGCGATCTGGTCGTGGGGGTCATCTGCGGAGGCTCCGACGCCACGAGCGGGCTCACGGCCAATCCGGCGGTCGGTCGGGCGAGCGATCTGCTGATCGAGCAGGGGGCCACGGTCATCTTCGAGGAGACAGGCGAGTTGATCGGCTGCGAGCACTTCATGGCCCAGCGGGCCGCCAATGAGGCATTGGGACAGGAGATCATCGCCTCGGTCGAGAAGGCCGCCCGGTACTACACGACCTTCGGCCACAGCAGTTTCGCCCCCGGCAACGCCGACGGCGGCCTGACCACGATCGAAGAAAAATCCCTGGGCGCCTACAGCAAGAGCGGCAAGTCGACCATCTCCGGCCTGATCAAGCCGGGCGATCTTCCGCCCCGCGGCGGGCTCTACCTGATGGACGTCGTTCCCGACGGCGAACCTCGCTTCGGATTCCCCAACATTTCCGACAACGCCGAGATCGTGGAGATGATCGCCTCCGGGGCCCACGTGACCCTGTTCACCACCGGCCGCGGCTCCGTGGTCGGCTCGGCCATTTCGCCCGTACTGAAGATCTGCGCCAATCCAGACACCTTCCGCCGCATGGGTGACGACATGGACGTGAACGCCGGCCGGATTTTGGAGGGCAGCGCAGAGCTTGACGAGGTGGGCCGGGAGATTGTCGAACGAATCGCCTTCACGGCCGCGGGCGAAGCGACCTGTTCGGAAGCCCTCGGGCACCAGGAGTTCATTCTCACGTACAAGAGCTTCGAACCGCTCGGGCCAGGGTGCCTGCCGACAGCAACCCCTGGCTGAGGTTGCCAACCGAGACAAACGCCAATCTCAAAGTGAAAAGGGCGGGACTTTCGAGAACTGCGGACTCCCTGAAATGCGGGGCGAGGGTTGGAGACTGAAGACTGTAGGCTGAAGGTTTCTGATGCGAGGTTGTTTGACGTGGCAAGTCAATTGCAATGCGACGAAGAAGGCCCCTACTTCACCGTCCTTCGGCCTTCAGCCTTGCCTCCACCGTCATTCGTTTTCACTTTGAGTACCAACCCGACAACATGGGGGAGATGACAATGCGTTTGAGAGCTGGATTTCTGCTGCCGTCTTTCGTTGCGATCTTGGTCGTCGTGACAAGTGCGGTAGCCGATGACGAGTTCCCGCAGTTTTCCTGTCACGAGATCGCCAAGGTGGGTCGCTCGATGGGCCAAACGTCGCTGGTCGACATCGATAAAGACGGGGATCTCGACTGGATCGTAGGACAGTCGGGCAAGATGTGGTGGTTCGAATACGAGGGTCCCGACAAGTGGTTGCAGCACGACATGGGCAACGGGGCACGGACCGACGTGGGCGGCTGCGCATTCGACATTGACGGGGACGGCTGGATCGACCAGGTCTCGGGGACCGCGTGGTACCGGAACACGGGTAAGCCGCGCACAGAAGTCTTCCAGTGCTACGAGAATGGCGCAATCTCGTGTCATGACAACGTGGCGGCCGACATCGACGGCGACGGTCGGCTCGACGTGGTCGCGTGCAGCAATGACAAGGCGCATGTTGCGGTCGTTTGGTACACGATTCCCAATCCCCCGACGAAGAAGTGGATCGCCCACGAGGTTGGCGAAGGGATCCACGGAGGCGTTGATCCCCGCGGCGTGGGAGATCTGGATGGCGACGGCGACAACGACATCGTCCGGGGCAATGCGTGGTTTGAAAATACAGACGGTCGCGGAACCAAGTGGAAGATGCACGAGACGCTCGTCCCTGCAGGCGGAAACCGCGCGGATCGTTACGGCCTGGCTCTGAAGACCTGGGTCTGCGACATGGATCTGGACGGCGACAACGACGTGGTCGAGGCAGAAGCGGACTGCACGGACGGGCGAGTATTCTGGATGGAGAATGAGGGGCAGGGGCGCACGTGGCGTTATCACCAGATCTCGCCCGAGCACACAAGGCAGGATTTTCACTCCCTGGCCCTTGCGGATTTCGACAACGACGGCGACCTCGACGTCTTCTCGGGCGGCGGCCCGCTCTCGTCCGAGTCGTACAAGTGCTTCATCTGGACCAATGTCGACGGCAAGGGCGGCAAGTGGCGGGAGCACCTGATTCTGTCCGGGAAACGTTGCCACGAGGCCAAGGCGGCGGATGTGGATGGGGACGGCGACATCGACATCTGCACGAAGCCGTGGCGGGGCAACGAGCATTTATTCCTGCAGAACAAGCTGTTGCCGTAGGGGCCGAAACCACCGCCGTCCGTTGCACCGGTCAATGACACGAGCGGGACAGTCCCCTCCAAATTGACTTTCCCGGGGTCCGGTCGGCTATACTGATGGCCAAGGAATCCAGTCCGGTCGGCGAGGGAAGTCCGCCACCAGTCCGGGCATCAGTTCGAGCGCAATCGGGGAGAATCACGGAATGGGCATTCAAGGTGAGCGAAACGCGTCGATCTCGTGCAGCGTCTTGGCTGGCTTGATTCTGGGGGCGATTGTCTCGATTGCCCAAGCCGATGCGCCGCCGACGTGGACCGGCAGGATTCGCAGCGACCACCCGCGACTGTTCTTCAATGCCGATACCTGGCCGGCGATCCGCAACCGGGCCCTTCACGAAGAGAAGGAGTGGTACGACTCGATCAAGGCTCGCGTGGATCGGCTGGCCAAGGAGTTGGAAAACGTCGACCATCCGGAACCGCGGGAACTGGGGCCGGAAGCGGCGTGGGCCGCCTTCGTGTTCCTGGTGACGGAGGAGGATCGTTACCGAGAACTGGCCACAAAGTGTCTTGACACGAGCCTGCGCTATTACGACCAGTGCTTCGAGGAGAAGAAGTCGGTCAACTGGTACTCGACAAGCCGCGTCCATGCCACGCTCGCTTGGGACTGGCTCTACAACCACCTGGACGAGGCCCAGCGGCGAGACCTGATGTCGCGACTGGTCACGGCGATCGATCGGGTGATCAAGGTCCGGCCGGCAATCTATCGGGAGAACATGTCGGGCTACAACACCGGCTTCTACGGGGTGCGCAACTGCCTGTGGTTCATCGGCTGCACGGCCTTCGGGACGGGGATCGAAGCAGATCGGGTCGACGAGTGGCTCGTTTGGGGGCACGACGAGAACCTGAAGATGCTCCAGCATCGCCGGAGGGCCTGCGGCGAGTCGGGCGGCGGGGCTTCGCCCACGCTGGGCTACATCTTCGGCGCCTATCCCTGGGCCGAACAGAACTACTTCTACACGTGGCTCTCCGCCACGGGTGAGAATATCGCGCCCGACTGGCCGCACAGTGCCTGGCTGGCTCGCTACATCATCTGGAATTGGATCGAGGCGGAACCTGCCCCGCTCGAATTCGGCTACGGCGACACGCCCCACACGACCAATCGCCTGCCCACAAGCCAACTCTACACGCACATGGCCAACATCCGCCACCTTTACGGGAGCGAGATTCCTGAAGCAGCGGCGTTGGCTCGGCATCTGCAAGACAAACTGCCCCGGCGAAGCTACTCCCGTTCCTGGTTCATCTACCCCTTCCTGCTCACCAAACAGGACGCCTCGCCTCCGGCAGCCGATCCTCGGGACATGCCCAGCGCTTTCCACTTCGACTCGATGGGCCAGGTCTTCATGCGATCGGGGACAGGGCCCGACGACACCTACTGTCTGTTCACATGCGGTGGAATCCTCAGCCAGCACCGCCATTTCGACGCCCTGAACTTCGTGATCTACCACCGCGGGCACCTGGCCCTCGACTCGGGGACTCGCTACCTGGAATTCGACAATGGGCAACACCTGGCCAACTACTTCGCCCAGACGGCGGCCCACAACTGCGTGGTCATCCACCAGCCGGGCGAGCCGCCGGCACGCTATTGGGGAGGCACCGTGGAGGGCAACCACGGCGGGCAGCACCACCAACTCGGTTCCGTGCTGAAGGCCTTCGAGATTCACGACAATTATGTTTACGTAGCCGGCGACGCCACGGCCTGCTACCAGCACGGGGCCGTCAAACGCGATGGCCAGCCCGATCTTCCGGAGAAGTGCACCGAGGTAACGCGGCAGCTTGTGTTCCTCAAGCCCGACCGCTTCGTGATCTTCGATCGTGTGACGACGACCGATCCGGCCTACCGCAAGGAGTGGCTGCTGCACACGGCCCATGAGCCCGAGGTTGACGGCAAGGTTGTGCGAGCAGAGCAGGGCAGGGGGCGCATGTTCTGCCGCACGGTCTTTCCGGCCGACGCCAAGATCACCAAGGTCGGAGGCCCCGGCAAGGAGTTCTGGGCGGCCGGACAGAATTGGCAACTCGTCGATCACGGCCTTACGGAAGAGAACAAGGCCATGATGGGCCAGTGGCGAGTGGAGGTCGCTCCCGAGGCTCCGCGGGAACAAGATTGCTTTCTCCACGTGATCCAGGTCGGCGACAAGCACCTGGAGAAAGCCGATGACGTGAAACCGATTCAAGAAGGAACACGTCGTGGGATCCGCCTGAGTTACGGCAGACGCTCGTGTACGTTGATCTTCAAGACGGTCGGCGAATTGAGCATGCAGTTCGACCAATGATCTCTTCGCGGTTGACTCGATCCTAGGACCCAATGATGAACCACACCGCTGGCACGCTGATCGTTTTCCTTGCCCTGGCAACCACAGTCTCCGCTCAGAAGCTCACCTACGAGGAGGCAAAAGCACGGATACCGCAGCAGGACCTGCCCAACTTCTGGATTGGCGATGTGGCCGGTCTGGCCGATCGCTGGAACGATCTCGGGCGAGGGGAAGTCACCCAAATCGCCACCTCGCCGGGCGGGCGTCCCATGCACCTGGTGGCGTTCGGCGAACGGGAGAATGTCTCGCACAAGGCCAACTTCAATTCGGCCGTGGGAGGCCGCGATCTGTCCGCGTACTTGGACAAGGCGGCGAGAAAGAAGCCGGTCGTTTTCTTCGTCGGTCCCGTTCACGGACACGAAGTGGAGGCCCTGACCGGGCTGGTCAACCTGATCGAGGTGATGGAGACCGGCCGCGATCTGCGAGGGAAGGCCCAACCGGAACTGAAGAAACTGGGCGAGCAGTGCCGGCTGCTGATCCTGCCGGCGGGGAATCCCGACGGAATTGCACGATTCGAGCCGCGAGCCTGCCGGGGCATGACGAAGTTGGAATTCCAGTTCTGGGGTCAGGGCACGTGGAGCGACGACACGGTGGCGGTCTGGCCCGTCTCGAAGCGGCAGCATCCGCGCACCGGTCCGGAGATCGGGTGGCTGGGCTGCTACTTCAACGATCGTGGCATCAACCCCATGCACGACGAGTTCTTCGCCCCCATGGGCCCCGAGGCGCCGGCCATTCTCAAGGTGGCCATGGAGGAAGGGGCGGACATGGTGGTTTCGCTGCATAGCCATGAGAACGCCCCGGCTGTACTGCGACCTGCCTATCTCCCCCTCGACGTCCAGGAACAGGTGCGAGAACTAGCCCTTTGCCACAATGGCCTGCTGGAGGAACGCGGGCTGCCCCACGGCGGGGTCTTCGAGACGCAACCGGAGAGCGGCGAGATTCCTGCGTCTTTCAACCTCACCAGTGCGCTGTATCACGTGAGCGGGGCCACGGCCTTCACCCACGAATGTCCTCACGGAATTGCCGGAGAGAGGGCGTGCCCGGTCACGTTTGACCAGATCCTCGACATCCAGTTCACCCTTTATGAAGTCATGATGCGGCAGGCCTTGGAAAAGAAGAAGAAGAAGAACTGACCCGTCCGCTTGCCTCACCTGCTCCCTCACGGAGGCCCCACCATGACTCGCAGCCTTTCCCGCCCATTTGTTTGGATTCTGCTCGCAGGCCTTCTCGCAGCGGTTCCTGCTCAGGCCGAAAACTGGCCGGGCTGGCGGGGTCCGCGAGGCGACGGTTCCAGCCTCGACACGGAGATTCCGCTGACGTGGGACGGACCGTCGGGCAAGAACGTGGCCTGGAAAGCGGAAGTCCCCGGCGTCGGCCATGCCTCGCCGATCGTCTGGAATGATCGGCTCTTCCTCGCGGCATGTCTCGAAGAGCAACAGGAGCGAATCCTGATTTGCTATGACAGCCGTAGCGGAGAAAAACTCTGGCAGCGGGCCGTGCTCACCGCGCCACTGGAAACGAAGCACAAGCTGAACAGCCATGCTTCGAGCACGCCGGCCACCGACGGCGAGCTTGTCTACGTGGCCTTTCAGGAAGTGGATGGAACGACGACTGTGCCGTCGCGAAACACGTCGAAGCCCCGGCCAATGACGGTGGGGCAGATGGTCGTGGCCGCCTACGACTTCGAGGGCAATCGGCGCTGGCTGGTCCGGCCCGGCGCGTTTGCCAGCGTGCATGGTTTCTGCAGCAGCCCTGTTTTGTTCCAAGACAAGGTGATCGTCAACGGCGACCACGACGGCGACTCCTATATTGTCGCCCTCGACAAGGCAACAGGAGAAACCGTCTGGAAACGGCCGCGTGAACACAAAACGCGGAGCTACACGCCTCCCCTGATCAGGGAAGCGGCTGGGCGGACCCAGATGGTGTTTTCCGGCAGCCACTGCGTGGTGAGCCTCGACCCGAACGACGGCTCCCGGCACTGGAAGATCGACGGACCAACCGAGCAATACGTGGCTTCGATGGTCTTCGACGGGAGCCTCTTCTACCTGGCGGCTGGGTTTCCGACCTACCATGTGATGGGTATTCGTCCGGACGGGCAAGGGAACGTAACCGAGACGCACGTGGCCTGGCACGTGACCAATGCCAGGTGCTACGTGCCATCGCCGGCCGTGATCGACGGTTACCTGTACGTGGCCGACGATCGCGGCACGGCCAACTGTTTTGACGCGGCCACGGGCGAGCGACTCTGGCAGGAAAGGCTCGGCAACCATTTCAGCGCGTCGCTGATCACGGCGAAGGGACTCGTTTTCTTTCTGGCCGACGACGGCCAGATGACGCTTGTTCGCCCGGGAAAAGAGTTGGAGGTGGTGGGCGAGAATTCGCTCGGCGAGCAGTGCCGCGCCTCGCCGGCGATTTCCGACGGCCGAATCTACCTTCGCGGGGACCGTCACCTGTTTTGTCTTCGCCAGGTCGAATCCGAGTGATATGCGGGGAAGCCGCTCACGCCGTTTCGTCGGTCAGGTCCTCTTCCGGCGTTTCGTCGATCCCGTCTTCTTCCGGGAATAATCGGTAGTACCGCCATAACCAGAAGGCCAGCGGCCCGAGAAGTAGAGGCACGGACAGCCAGTACGGCACATGCCAGAAGAATTTCAGCGCGACGCAACCGGCCCCGCCATACAGGAGGTAGGTCGCCCGCATTGCGTTCGTCTGATGTGCCTTGGAGAAGCGGTGCTGGCCGCAATAGGGGCAGTCATTCAGAAGCGGCCGGAAGGAACGCATCTTCAGTTCGTGGCCGCAGTTTCCGCAACGCTTCATAGCGTTTTCCTTGCGAAGAGGAAGCGGCGCGGCCCCGGAATCCCAGGCAATTGGCCCGCCGCCGGGAGTATCCTACCAAGGGTCCCGCTCCAAATCCAGTCCTGCGTGAGTAGCGTAAGCCTCTGCGGGGCAACGGCTTAGCAGTGCCGACAAGCCTCTCGACGATCCGTTCCACAGGTGGTCGAAACCTGGTTGGTTCGATTTGCCAGCCCCTGGTGCGCGCCTATCCTTGATTAGCTAGCCCGGGCCACCTGTTCGGATGCCGGGACCGTTTCGTTTCAACCGGCACAATCCTCACGATGAGAATCAATCGACCTGCAGACCGCACTCCGCCTCGTCGAGCATTCCGCTCGGGCTTCAGCCTGGTGGAGGCGATGGTGGCGATCACGATCATGGCGGTGGCCGGCTCGGCCTTGCTGTGGGGCGTATCCAGCGCTATGCAGACCACCGACGACAGCCTCCAGCAAGCTCTTGCGCTGGGGATGGCCCAACAATTGATGGACGAGATCCTAGGACAGCGTTACCACGCCGTGGGCAGCAACGCCTACGAGACCTCCATGGGCGCCTCAAGCTGGGAAAGGGGCGGAGCGGGACGCGAGCGTTATAACGACATCGACGACTACAACGGACTGCGGGCTTCGCCGCCGGAGGAACTCTACGGCACGAGCGTCGGCACGGGCGACGGAACCGGCGACTTGCGTCATCCGAAGTTCCAGGTCGTTCACGACTACTTCCAGAACTGGCGGCAGGAGGTCGACGTCTACTACGCCGATCCCGACGATTTCACCCGGAATCTCGCGTCCGGGTCGACCAGCGACTATCGCGCCGTCGTTGTCCGGATTGTGCGTGACGACCCCGACAGCGATCCTCGCACTCTGGCCGAACTTCGGCAGGTGGTGTCCTATGTGCCCCCGCTCTAGCCGCGGCCACCGTTCAGGATTCTCGCTCCTGGAACTCGTGGTCGCCATGACCATCATGGTGATCGTCATGGGTTCGCTGGGAGCCATGGCGAAGGCGGTGAACGAAGGCGCCCTGTACGGCGAAACCTACGGCACGGCCACCCAGCACGCACGCGTCGCCATGCAGCGAATCGCCGCCAGCGTTCGCGGCGCCACGACAAGCGACGAGTTCCCTGGCGTTCTGGTGATCACGGAAACCGTCGGCGGCTGGGGGTTCCCGGACATCCTGGTCGTCTGGCATCCGGAGGGCTCGCCGGTCGATCCGGACGGTCTGCCCCGAGCCAACGAGTTGCGAATTTACAGTCCCAATCCGGACGCGCCGAACGAACTGCTGGAGATCACCTTCCCCGACAACACAACCACCGTGCCGTCGCCCAGCGACACGGCTGCTTGGCTTTCAGCAGCGACCGCAGCCAAGGCGTCGTCGGACGGCGTCCGCACCGTGTTGACCGACATGCTTCGCACGGCGCAGGTGACGAGCCTGGCCGACTCGACTCGCGGGGTCGTGCGTTTCGAGGTCCGCTACCGGCCTGACGACAGCGAGTTGGCCGCTTACGACGCCGGCACCAGCGACTGGAAAGCCCTGGCTTGGCCCCAGGGCATCTATTCCGACAACGTGGGCCTCCGCCAGGCATGGGTCCGGATGGAACTGCAACTTGTGCCCGGTTCGACAAGCGTAGGCGTGCCAGCCTCGGATGACACGGCCATTCCGTTCCTCGGCTCCGCGTCCCGCTTCTTCGAGGTTCACCCATGACGAACTTGCCCCCGACTCGAAGGACCCGACCCCGGCGTGTGAGGCGGCGTCGCGCGATCGTGGCCCTTGTGGTTTTGCTCCTGATCGCGGTGGCCCTTGCTAGCTCCTATTCGGCCATGCGAAGCCAGACCATCACACTGAGTGTCCGCGAAAACGCGACGCTCGGAGTTTCCGCTCGCCAGGCAGCTCTGGCAGGCGTCAGCGTGGGCCTTCGCGAGATGCACTCGCCCGATTGGACAGGCACGGGAACAACGCTCAGCCGGATGCTCAGCAGCCATGTGAGCTTCCAGGTCCAGTTTGTTGCCGGCGACGACACACTGACTTCGGACGACGACGATTACGACGACCTTCCCTACCGGGTCACCCTTGTGGCAACGGGAACGGCCTCCGATCCCGCCAACGCGAGTCGCCTGAGCCAGTACACGGTTCGGGCCGTCGCTCGGCTGATTCCGCGGGCCCTTCCCGACGAACCTTCGGACTGGGAAACGATGCAAGACTACACGTTCTTCCAGACCGAGCAAAACAATACGATCTTCGATCTTCCCGCCCGGATCGAGGGCGCCGTCCGCCTGCAAGGCGCGTTGAAACTCGGCCACCACTACCCGGACGACGGAGATGCCTGGGCCAATTACTTCTACCATCTGAATCTCATGCGGCTGGACGACGACTACGACTATGGCGACTACCGCCCGTTCACGGGCCCCATCGACTACGACTCCAGTCAGCAGAGCACTTACATCCGCCAAATCCTGACCACCTACTTGTCCGTTTCGACATCCGACCAAGCGGTCGACACGGCGGCCTCTGACTGGTCGAAACCGAGTGAAATGGAGAGTTACCGTCTCTTCCCCGGCGGCCCGGAATACGCGATCCCGGAAGTCTCCGGGACAATCACCAATCAAACGCTCGGCGACTCGCCGGCGGAGAATCCCCTGGGCCTGTACTACGCCGATTCGGACTTGACGCTGGCCGACAGTGTCACCGTCCGCGGGACCCTGTTCTGCCGCGAAGAGCTTGAGATTACGGGAACGGACGTGGTCTTCGAGCCAGTGGCCCTTCCTGATCTCGTCGTCGACGACGACGAGCCCCTCACGCTCCGGATGCCCGCGGCCACGTGCAAAGAGTTCACGGTCTGCTCCGGCGCTTCATGCACGGTCAACGGGTTGTTGGCCGTGTTCGGCGACTTGAACGTCAACGCGGCCTCGTCGCGAGGCGTCCTGACCGTCAGCGGCCGCGTGATCGCCGAGGATCTGGACATCTGCGAGGACACGAATTGGGACAATGTGGACTGGGAAACCGAGTACGACAATTACCTGTACTATGCCGGCCCCTCCTTGGTCTATTTTCCCGTCTGGGTCCGCTATGTGCGAGAACTTTTCTACTCGCCGACCGTGCAGATCAAGGCGGGAGACGACGCTCGGTATCACTGGTATCGCGAGGGCGAGACCGTCTTCGTTCCGCACGAGGACGATTTCAGCGAATCGGACGCCTCCGAGACCCCCGGCCTCCGCTGGGAGTTGATCGAGATCTCAATGTGAAATAGACGGAACTTTCGACCGCCGCAGACTCCCCGAAACGCCAAGCTAGGAACGGAAGCCCAGGCGGTAGGCTCCAGCCTTCAGCCTTCTTTCCGGCAATCCAGAATGTACCGGAACGAAAGCCAATGAAACGGCGAGACGGAAGTCAACCGATCGACCGACTTCCACAGCCACCATGTTCTCTCGTCCAGAAAACTGATGATCGTGTTGTCGTAACTCACGTCAACGTCGAACCGCTTTCGGAGAAGACGAGGGACGCGAAACTGGTTCTGCCGGAAGAGTCGCCACTCGCTGCGACGGCGGAGATGGTACCACGTGATCGAGGGGTTGAGCAGGTTCGGCTCGAGGGCCACGTAGCGACCGCCCGGCCTTAGCACGCGAGCAATTTCCGACACGGCCCATGGAACGTCGGGAACATGGTGCAGGAAATCCCACGAGAAGACAACATCCATCGTGTTGTCGCCGAAGGGAAGATCCAGGGCGGATGCCTCGGCCACCGAGCAGTTGGCAAGGCCCTTTTCGCGAATCAGTTCCTCGGCCTCCGCCACCATGGGCGAGCAGATATCCACGCCGGTGAGGTTCCTCGCGTGCCGTTTGAGCAAGGGGAAGTAATGACCGGTGCCGCAACCGACGTCCAGCAGATCGCCAACTTCTTTGGAAAAGAGCTTCGCGAATACCCGAGCGATCAATTCCCTCACAAGGGGCCGCTTATCCAGCATCTCCCGATCGAATCGCTCGTAATAGAGAGGTGTCTTCGTCTGAAGAACCTTGCCGTAATGGGCACCAGCCTCTTTTTCGCTGTGGAACAAATCACCCATCTTGCGGTTCGGCCCAAGGGTTTGCGTGAAAACCGATGACGGGGCTTCGGTTCCGACTCCCAGATCACTACTTCTAGACTATACTCCATTATTACGAGCGAGGGGGCGCGTCGGAAGGCCGTGCGACGAGAATCGGCTCTGCCACGCCATCCAGGCGAAAATCGGGAGTGGAATTTGTTGTCACGAATGGGGCAAGAAAGGCCGCCCGTTCGTCTCTTCGGGGTCCTCCGTCCGTGCCGCGTGGTGATGCCGCCTTCCCCAACCCCTCGAGCAAAATGAACTCCCAGCGTCCCGATCCTCCCGAGACGCCGATCGCTCAAGTCCCTCGTCCGGGATCGGGCATGCGGCAGAATATCGTCCTCTTGCTGGCAACCCTCACCCTGGGCGCCGCCATTTTCCTGGTCTATATGCCCGCGGCAAGCGGACCGTTCATCCTTGATGACCTCGAAACGATCGTCGAGAACCCGTCCATTCAGCAACTCTGGCCGCTTGTGGACAGTGACCGGGAGGGAGGCCCCCTGAACCCTCCGGACACATCCCCAACCCACGGTCGGCCGCTTGTGAACCTGGCAATGGCGGCCAACTATCACTTCGGCGGACTCGATCCGTTCGGGTATCGCATCGTTCATTTTGTCCTTCATTTCGCAACGGCCTTGCTGCTATGGGCCCTCGTTGCCGAAACACTGCGACTGGACTACTTCCACGGGAAGTTCGACACCGTGGCCGGACCGCTCGCGTTCGCCTCGGCATTTGTCTGGGCGCTCCATCCCGTCCACACAGAGACCCTCCTTTACGTGACCCAACGCACGGAACTGATGATGGGCCTGTTCTACCTGGCCACGCTCTATCTCAGCCTCCGATACTGGGCGGCAGAGCGAACGGCTTGGCGGGCAGCCTATCTGGCTCTGGCTTCGATGGCCTGCACGTCGGGCATGCTGTGCAAAGAAATGATGGCCTCGGCCCCCGCCATGGTCCTGCTCTACGAGCGAACCTTCCTGACCGGCTCCTTCCGCCGGTCTCTGCGGCGATCGTGGCCGCTCTACATGGGCCTGGCCCTGGCATGGGTCCCCGTCATTCTTCTCAATCTCGACGGAGCAAAGACTCCGGGCGCCGGATTCGGCAAAGGGCTCACCGCGTTCGAGTGGTGGTTCACCCAGACGAAGGTTTTGTTCCTGTATCTGAAACTCGCCGTCTGGCCCTGGCCGCTACTCCTCCACTACGAGATTCCCTACGAGAAATCCCTTTCGACAGCCTGGCCCTGGCTCTTGGCGGCCGGAAGCCTGGCAATCGCCACTGTCGTGCTTGTTTGGCGTCGTTCTGCCATCGGATTCGTAGCAGTTTGGGTCGTGGCCGTGTTGTCGCCAACGTTGGTCATCCCGTTGGTAGGCGAAACGGCGGCGGAACGTCGCATGTACATTCCCTTGGCCGCCCTTGTTCCCCTTCTGATCGTCGCCGGCTATTGGGCGCAACAGCGTCTCACGGAGCTCGTCGCACGGCGAGCCGGGAAAGTGCCTGTTCGCCGTGTCTCCCTGGCGCTACTGTCTGCAGAGATCATGGCCTTGGGACTCACCTTCGCCTGCTTGACCCATCTGCACCTGCGGGCCTATGAGGATGAACTCTCGCTTTGGCAAGATGTGGCCGACCACCAGCCCAACGACCCCCTGGCCCAACTGAACGTAGGAACGCTGCTCGCAGAACGAGGGCGGAATTCGGAGGCAGTCGAACACCTCAAAGAGGCCGCACGTCTTGCCCCCGACCCGCGCGATTCCCCTGTTTGCTATGACGAACTCATGCGTTACCGGGCTCACTACAACCTGGCGCGCGTTTTGGAAAACTCTGGGCGATTCAACGAGGCCATCCATCAGTATCGCGCCACGCTGAAGTTGAGGCCGGACGACGCCACGACGCACTACAACCTGGCACGCCTGCTCGAAAACATGAACGACATCCAACAAGCCGAGGCCCACTACCGCCAAGCCATTGCCGCCGACCCGGACTTTGCCGCGGCCCATTCCAATCTGGGGATCCTGCTCCAGTCCGCCGGCCGCGTGCCGGAGGCAATCGAGTCTTTCGAGGCGGCGCTGCGAAGCCAGGAAACCATGGGCAACTGCCTCAATCTGGCCACCGCCTACTGTTCGGTCGGTCGCGAGCCCGAAGCGATCCCCTTGCTGGAGAAGTCCCTCCTGTTGGCCCACACTCCGAACGAACTTGCTCTCACCGGAAGGGTCAAGGCCATGTTGGCCCAGCTTCGCTCGCAACAGCGCGTGCGGTAGCGTGTGTAAGGCTTTTGCGGGTCCTGCCGGCGCGCCTTCCGGAACGACCGCGCGGGGCCGTCGCAGAATCGCTCCTCTTGCTAAATCGTGTGCGATCCTCTTACATGGGGCGGCCGGGCCGCCAACCAACGCGAGTTGCCGCTCGGTTGCTGATGCCCTGCTTCCGTTGGTCGCGTATCTTTGTGAAAGACTTGCCGATCTTCGCGGTTAGTGGCACTGTACTGCCTCTGCCCCGATCCGCTCGCGTCAAACCGAAAGGAGTCTGCCATGACAACTCGCCGTCGCTGGGCCCCCACATTCGTCGCCGTTGTCGTATGCTGTTGCGTGCTAAGCTTTTATCGGGTCCCGGCGGAAGCCCAACGGACCCCGAATCCGGCCAAGCCGCCTTTCGCCAGCGCCGTCGAACAACGGCTTGAGACAATCAACGAGCTCAAGGCGATTCGCGAACTGCTCAAAGCGCAGAACCAGTTGATCCAAGACCAGAACGAGTTGCTCCGAGACGCCTTCCCAAGCGCGTCCCGATCCGGGAAGAAATAGCAGCCCTTCGTGCCATGAGAATGCGAAGCCAGAAACGCGACGCCCTGACGCTCATCGAGGTGCTCCTCGTTGTAGCCATCATGGCAATCCTGGCCGGGATGGCGATCCCCAATGCCAATCCGAGCATCACGGAGCAGTTGCGTTCGGCGGCAAGCATTCTCACGGCCGATCTGGCCTACGCCCGAAGCCAGGCCATCACCTACGGGAGCCAGTTCGCCGTCACCTTCGACACGGAAGCTGGGCAATACGAGATCGAACACGTGGGGACCAACACAGCCCTGGACGACGTTCTCGAGAACCCGTTCGCCGATCCGTCGACTCCGGACGGGCAGTACGTGGTCGTCCTGTCGGACCTGCCCAGTCTCGGTCCCCAGGTTCGCCTGGCAGCGATCTACACGATTAACGCCTCGGGCGAGGCCCAAACCAGCGTTTCCGATGTCACGTTCAGTTCGTTGGGCGAAACGTCGCGCTCACTGGACACGCGAATTTGGCTCAGCGCGGGCAGCGACTCGACGAGCCACACGATCAGCGTGCGGGTCAACGCCGTGACAGGGCTGGCCACGGTGGAACCACCCGGCGCCCACGCCCTCCCAGAGAGAAACGTCGCCTCCCCAACGGAACTGTAATCCTGGCCCGAAACCGAATCCACCTGTGCAGCAAGATTCTCCATGATCCGTTTGCTCGACAAATACCGCTCCAGTCCGATCGGCATCGACGTGGGAAGCCGTTCGGTCAAACTGATGCAGTTTGACCGGGAAGGGACGCGCGTGCGTGAAGCAGCCCGCTGGGACCTTCCGACGGGGCGTCCCCTGGACGCGGAGGAACGAGACGAGCAGATCATCCAGGCGATCCAACGAGCTCGCGCCGGTCGCAGCTTCCGCGGCAAGGAGGCCGTGTTCTGCCTCCGGGCCGGCGATCTTTTTGTCCAGAATCTGCGAGTGCCGAAGGCCGAAGGCGCCGAACTGGCGCGCCTCGTCCGAGCGGAAGCGACCGAGCGTCTTCCCTTTCCGGGAGATGAGGCCGAGTTGCGATTTCTAGAAGCGGGCGATGTCCGCCACGGCGACGCGGTCCGCCGCGAGGTGATCGTCATGGCATGCCATCGTCCCGTCGTGAGCCACGCCCTGGGAATGGCAACCCGGCTGGGCCTGATTCCGACCGCGATCGACAACGAGCCGTCTGCCTTGCTGCGATGCTACAGTCGCCAATTCCGCCGAGCCGACGACCATTCACGGCGGATCATGCTTGTCAACGTGGGCGCCTCGAACACGGTCGTCCTCATTGCCGAGGGCCAGAACCCGATGTTCGTAAAGTACCTGGATATCGGTGGACGTCATCTCGACGAAGCGGTCGCACGGCACCTGCAAATGTCCCTTTCCGAGGCCACGGCGTTGCGCCGTCACAACGGCGATCGGCGAGCCGACCAGCGGGACGAAGAAATCACCCGGGGCGTGGCCGAGTCAATCCGCCCCGTACTCGAACGGCTGGTGAATGAACTGGGAATGTGTGTGCGCTACCACAGCGTGACGTTCCGAGGCCAGGCCGTCTGCCAGATCCTCCTCGGCGGAGGCGAGGCATGCGAAACGCTCCGAGACTGGATCGGCCAGAGGCTCAACTTGCCCTGCGAACTGGGCGAGCCCTTTCGCGACCTGGAAACCCCGCGTCTTGGAGAGCGATCCTGCCAATGGGACATCGCCGCGGGCCTGGCTCTCCGCCACACGACCTGAACAGGAGACGGCAGAAGACCTATCGACCAAACCATGCAAGACATCGATTTCCTACCCGCCGATTTCAAGCGACGTCGCACGCGACGTCACGGACGCTCGTGGCAAGCGATCACTCTTGTCGTAGCAGCCGGGATCGTCGTCCTGGTAGCCATGGCCCAGTCCCGGACCCTGCACCAGATCCAGCAACAGGTAACCGAAACCGAGCCGGAGCGCCAGTTGCTGGACGCCCGCCAGACGCAACTTGACGACTTGCGACGGCAACTCACGGACGCAGAAGCGAGGGCGGAACTCCTGGCGTACCTGGATCACCCGTGGCCGAAGACCCAGCTCCTGGCCGCAACACTGCACAGCCTGCCGGACGCTGTCGTCTACAACAGCATTCTGCTCCGCCGCGATGCGAAGCGTTCTCAAACGGCGAGGAAGGCAGCCGGCGAGACATCGGAAGAGGACACCGCCAGCCTCAAACCAGCCACGCGGGACCTGAGACGACTCCAGGACGAATGCGATTACGCAGTCACGGCGATTGTCCTCAAGGGAACCACCAGCGACGGAATCGAATTGCACCGCTACCTGGACAGTCTGAACCGGGAACCCCTGGTCGACAAGGTTGAACTCCATTCCCTGGAAGCGACGGACGGTGAATCGGACGCGAAATTCCGCTTTGAAGCCCGGCTCACGGTGCGTCCAGGGTTTGGGCTCCCCCATGGTCCGGACGGACGAGCGCGGCAGGTCGCCAAATCCAACGTCCAATCCCCCGCAGTGACGGAGACCAACCAGCCATGACTTCTTCGTCCAACCGAAAACGGAGTTGGCTTGCGTTGCTCGCCATGGGCGGTCTCTTGGCCGCCTACGCCTACTCCTTCTATCTCCCCAACAACCAGCGGATTGCGGAATTGAAGGAGGAACTGGCGGAGGCCGAGAGGCAGGCGGCCGGCGCCGTCCCGCTGATTTCCGCCATCGACGCCACCCAGAAGCAACTCGACGCCACCGTCACCTATAACCAGGCCTGGGAAGGCGCCGCCCCGTCTGAATATCAACTCGCCGAGGTTTTCGAACGCCTCCACAACCTGACCCGCCTGGCCGAGACCGAAACAACACGGTTCGAACCCCAAAGTGTTGTGCCCTACGAGACGTTTCTCCGCATTCCCGTCTCAATCGAGTGCCGGGGCGACTTCGCCCGGCTGACGGCCGTGCTGGGGGCCATCGAGAACATGCGAGAACCTATCTGGCTGCGGAGCGTCGAGCTTCGTTCAACTGGGCAAGATAACGAGATTGCAGTTGCCGAGCTAAGCCTGGACATTTTTGCCGATAATCTGGAAGATTCCGATCAGGAAAATCTCTCCGGGAAACCGATAACCCAGGAGGCGGACCCAATCGACGTTCGGTTGGAGAAGTCCGGTATAGACTTGTGAGCATCGTCCGACGAATCAAGCGAGAGGCACGGAACAGCCCGGCAAAGGCCGCGGTTCTGGTCGGTTTGATCGGCTTGGCGTTCTATGCATGGGCGCCACTGATGATCGCCTTCCTGACCGCTGCCGAGGAGAAAGTGCCGGCTGCAGCGCAAAGCGTCCCCAAGCCTGAAGGACGGATTTCCTCGGTGGCGGAAACAAATTCGCCGGAAACCAAGGAGGCACCGGAGAAGCGTCCCACATGGCGGGAGTTGGAGCAATGGCGTGAGGAATCGCCCTGGACGGCGTCGGCCGAACTGGCCGCCATACGAAATCCTTTTCGCCTGGCGCCTGCCGTGAGAGAGGCCGCAGAAACGACGAATGAGATCGTCGAGGAGCCACAAACGGGGCCGGAACAGGCACTGAACGGCATCGATACCCAGTTGACCAGTACGATTGTCACCCCGAGTCGTCGCGTAGCCATCCTGGATGGGCGGGCCTATCGCGAGGGGGACACGGTACCGGTTGAGTACCTGGGCGTCACATGGGAGTTTGAACTTCGTCGAGTCGAACCGAACAAGGTCACACTCGCGTGGCGCTCCCTCGAACGCATTGTGAGCGTTCCTGAACGGTCGCGTGTGGGACGCATCGAGTTGGCCACACGCAACAGGCAGTAGAACACGGGCAGGATGCCCGCGTTGCGAGAGAACACGTCAGCTTACGTCACGGAAGACAACCATGAGCCGCTCTCCCATTGGCCTGCTACTGGCAGTCACACTCGTCGGGGTGGGGCTGGCCGTTTGCCTGGGCGCGTTGCAGACTCCGCCGTCGCAACTTCCCAACGGGACCTCCGTTCCCGCAGTCTCGGCAGAGTCCAGTCCATCGCCTGGTACGGTTTCCGAGCCGTGCCCCCATGAGGAGGCCGCGAGCGCAACTCCCTCGGTCGTCCCCCAAACGGAACAGCCAAGCCCTTCCCAGGAAGCCCCATCTCAAGCTAACATCGCCACTTCCGCCGTTTTTGCGACCCCCCACCCGTCCATCACCTACCAGATTCAGGCCCCCCAGGACAACTCCGAGGTGATGGTCGCCTTGAACGCCCTCCGGGCGCAGTTCGAGGCGAGAAGTGCTTCCCAGGTAAAATCGCCGCCCACAGCCGCTGACGAGCCCTCCTCGGAAACGCCAGCTGAGACGGCAGCCGAGGCCCCCCTCCCGAGCCCCGAACGCACCGCGGCGAAGCCCCAACCGAGACCCTCCGAAGCCGTGCCCCCCAAGGCGGAAGCGGTCGCCGCGACCCCACCCGTCACCAAGCTCGGCGACTCGGGGACTTCGTATTCCGAGATCCATTTCCAAAACGAAGACCTCCGGAAAGTCGTCGAAGCCATCAGCGAGCAGTCGGGGTTGAACACGATCGTGAGCGACTCCGTTCAAGGAACGGTAACCGCCAACTTCACGAACGTCGACGCCCTGGAGGCCCTCGACGCGATCCTGAAATCGACGGGCTTTCTCGCCCGCCAGGAGGGAAGCTTCCTGTATGTGGGAACGGCGGAAGACTTCCTCGAAATGGAAAAGACGCTCGACCAGATCGGGACGCGCGTCTATCGCCCAAGCTATGCGACCGCCACGGAGTTGCAGACCCTGATCACTCCCTTGTTGAGCGACAAGGTGGGTTTTGTGAGCATCTCCTCCGCGTCGGAAGTGGGGATCGCGGCCGACGAGTCGAATGCGGGGGGCGACAGTTACGCCGGTGAAGAGGTTCTCCTGGTCCGGGATTATGCGGCCGTGCTGACCGAGATCGACCAAATCATCGCCGACGTGGACGTGAAGCCCCTTCAAGTGGCTATTGAAGCCACGATCCTGAGCGTCAAACTCGACGACGAGACGAGTATGGGCGTGAGTTTCGAATTTCTGAAGAACTACTCCGACGTTCGCCTTGGCATCGGCAGCCCGCTCAATGCCCTGCCCACCAAACTGGAGAGCGGCGGCCTGGAGTTTGCGTTTCTCGACAGCAACATGAGCGAGTTTATCAAAGCGCTCGAGTCGGTTCAGGACACGAACGTAATCGCCACACCGCGCGTGCTTGTGCTCAACAAACACCGTGCGGAAGTCCAGATCGGCAAGTCGGACGGGTACATCAATTCGACGGTCACCGAGACCAGCACCTCCCAGAGCGTGGCCTTTCTTGATACAGGAACAATCCTGCGACTCCGCCCCTTCATCTCCCCCGACGGGATGATCCGCATGGAAATTCATCCGGAGCTTTCAACGGGCGAAGTGGAGGTCAGCGCCGAATTCACGATTCCCAAGAAGGAAGTCACCCAGGTCACGACCAACGTGATGGTCCGCGACGGCTGCACGGTAATCATCGGCGGCCTGATTCGCGAGCAACTGACCAACGGGAAGACGCAGGTTCCCCTACTTGGGAGCCTCCCGGTCGTCGGGCCGCTTTTCCGTTCGAGCCAGATCGAATCGACGGTGCGGGAAGAGATCCTCATCCTCCTGACCCCGCACATCGTTCACGAGCCGGACACGTGTGCGGAGGGGACCCATGCAGCCTGCGAATTTCATCGCCGGCGCGAAGTGATGGCCGAGAAGGGTACGCCCTTCAGTCGGGACCACCTGTCCCGCCAATACTTCCGACTGGCCCAGAACGCTTGGGCTCAAGGAGATCAACAGCGAGCGTTGCGTTATGCCGAGGTGGCCGTTCATTTCAATCCCGGAAATCGGGCCGCCATCGATCTGCGAAGCGACATCTGGATGAACGAGCCCGTAGGCGGCCATACGCTCGTGGCACCGGGTGCGATGCCCGCTCCCGACGCGACGTCCTTGGACGAGGAAACACTCCCGCCCTGGGTCCTCCAGGGCCTGAAAGATGACAGCGACAAATCCCTTCGTCCTGTTGCCCCCTCGGGCAAAGGGACGATCAGCAAGAACATCACAAAACCGGGGGGTTGGCGATGAACTTCTTCTCAAAACTTAACATCTTTGTGGTCGGCATCTGCCTTCTCGGCGTCCCGGCGTGCCGCTCCTCCAAGTGGCAATCGGCGGACGACCTTGCGGCCCTCCAAGCCGAACGGCGCGACAAGGTAGCCAAGAGCGTCGGCATGAAGCGGAGCGAGGCCGAAATGCAACTCGCTCGCGATGCGTGGAGTTTCGGTGACCGAACCGCCTGTCTTTCCGCCCTGGACGACATCCTGGAACGGGAACCGGGCCACGTGGATGCCCTGCTGCTGAAAGCCGAAGTCCACCTGGCCAAGGACGAGTTGATTGATGCCGATCGCTCGATCGCCATCGCCTTGAGCCATGACCCGTCCAACGCGACCGCCAAGAGACTTTCGGAAATCACCCGAACCAAGGAACTGGCCGCGCGTCCCAAGGAAGAGCGAGAGCCACGGGCGCAGCTGGCCGAATCGGCCCCGTTGCCGGGCGGAGCCGTGGCGCAGGCGACCTATTCGCCTTCGGAGCCGGCGTTCGCCGTGGCCGCCGACCAACAGCTTGTCCTTCCGGACGTTGAGCGTGCTGACTACACGCCACCGCTCGCGTCTCTCCCAGAGCAGGGCACCGCCCCGCCGGTCGAGCAAGCCTTTCAGCCGGCAACCGAACCGCAGGCCCCAGAGCAGGCCGCCCCTCCGGTCGAGCAGGCCTTTCAGCCCTTAGCCGATCGCCAGGAACCAGAGGTGGCGTCCCTGGCGACCGATCCTGCCGCTCCCCCGGTCCCCGAAGAGTTCGCGTCTGCCGAAGAGGAAGTTGCGGAATCCTCACGGACGGCCTCCGCGTCGGAGGCCCAGGCGGCTCCGCCGGCACCGGCAGAAGCGTCGGCCCCGCCAGAGCCGACTCCCTCAGTGGATCGCGAGACCCCAGAAGTCATCGACGGATCGGTCGAACCTGCGGACTCGGAGCCGCACCCCTTGCCTCCTGAAGACGCAGTCGAGGTGGAGGTTTCGGATCTCCCGGCAGGAATGGTGGAAGTTTCCGATCTTCCCGTCTCATCCGCACAAGTCGAACCTGCCGAAGGGAACCTGGACAACCCAACCTCTTTTCAGGAGGCCCTGGGTGCAAGAAATTCGGTCGCCGCTCTTGCGGCACTGGAAGAACAACTGGTGGCCACCCCGGACGATCCGCAGATTCCGATCTCGGCGACAGTAGCCGCCCTGGAGGCGAATCAGCCTGAAACGGCTGCATCGATTGCACGGCTGGGAATCGCCTTCCATCCTTCTTGTGCGGGGCTTCACCGCACACTGGGGGCGGCCCTATACCGAACGGGGAAGTACGCCTCTTCCCAAGTCGCGTTGCAACAAGCACTTTCGTTGGACAACTCGTCTGCTCTGTCCTACTTTTTAATGGGGTGTGTGTCGGAGAAACTCGGCGACGCCGAGGCCGCCCAATCGCACTTCGCGAGAGCAGCCGAACTCGATCCGAGCCTCGCTGACGGCGAATAGGTCCGACGACATCCCCATCACGCAGACGAATCGTTCGTCATCCCACCGTCGCTCAGGAAGGGAGGCGGCGCTCGCGTAGCTTTTCGCGGCGTCGCCAGTGGCAGCGCGGTCGGGACACTTCAAGCGTGATTGCACGTCGTCGGAAATCGAGTGAAGTCGCAGCTTTGGCATGAAATCCTTCCGCGTTGACACGGCCATCACAGTACCAGCGTTCGTCTTGTCAGTGGCCTCCGCCACTGCCTGGTTCGCTCAACTCTTTCTTGCGCCGCTCACACGGGCGCAAGGACTAACCGTCTTTGCTGTGGCGGGAATCGTCTCCCTTGTGACGGCCGCCCTGTGCCTCCGGCTGAACCGTCCGGTCCAAGGCGCCTTCCGTTGCTTCCTTGACGAGTTGAGCCAATCGGATTCGCTCACCCTCAATGATCCGTCTACGGTTTCCGTTTCACGTGTTCTTGAACGGAGTTCGTGGGGGCCCCTCGCGGACGACGTGCGTCGACACCTGGCCGAGATGGGCGAACGAGTCCATGAACTGGAAACCACGCGATCGGCCGTGGAGATCCGAGCCCGCCGCGCGATGGACGAGGCCGACCGACTGCGCGCGATCCTCGCGAACCTGGGGGATCCGATTCTGATCATCAACGGCTACGACGAAGTCTCGCTGGCCAATCCGGCGGCCGAATCGCTGTTCTCCCTCGATTCGGATTCCCCGGAGCAACGCTCCGTGGCCAGCCTCCTGACCTGCCAACGGCTTGTCGATCTACTTCTGACAACGAACCACCGCGAGTCGAAGGGACGCCGAACCGACGAAATCGAAATTCCGGACAGCTCGGGCATTTCCCATTGGTATCGCGCGACGGCCTGCCGACTCCCCCTGTTCCGGGAAGGGGTCTCGCCCCAGGAGGACGCCGGCCATGGAACCGTGGTCGTGCTCCGAGACGTGGACCGGGAGAAGAACCTCCAGAAACGGAATGCCGAATTCGTCTCGTCGGTGAGCCACGAGATGAAAACCCCGCTGGCAGGAATCAAGGCGTACGTCGAGTTGCTCGCCGACGGCGAGGCGGACGACGAGGAGACCATGGAGGAGTTCCTGGGCGTGATCGACAGCCAGGCCGATCGCCTTCAGCGTCTTGTGGAGAACCTGCTCAATCTCGCCCGCATCGAGGCGGGGGTCGTCAGCGTGAACAAGAAAAACCGCCCCCTCAACGAGATTCTCGAAGAGGCGAGCCAGGTCGTTCAACCGGCAGCTGACGCGAAACAGATCACCTTGGCGGTGGAGCTAAGCCCCCTCTACCTGGGCGTACATGCCGATCGCGACATGCTGCTCCAGTCGGCGATCAACCTGCTGTCGAACGCGGTGAAGTACACCCCCGACGGCGGGCGAGTCACGCTTCGGAGCCGCGCGGTGGACAACATGGTCGTCTACGAGGTAGAGGACACGGGTGTCGGCCTGAACGAGGAAGACAGCCGGCTCGTTTTCGAGAAGTTCTACCGCGTGAAGAAAGACAAGAATATGGCCCAGGGAACCGGACTGGGCCTGCCCCTGGCGAAACACATTGTCGAAGACGTTCACGGAGGAACGCTGAGTTTGGAGAGCGAGTTGGGCGTGGGCAGCAAGTTCACGGCGGCATTGCCTGTCGCCGGACAACTTGCCTAGACGCATGGTCGTGGTCCTGAACCCCCGAGAGAGTGACAACGATGGGAAAACGAATCCTGCTCTGTGACGACGAGATCCACATCCTCCGCGCGGCCGAGTTCAAACTCAAGCGTGCAGGGTACGACGTGCGGATCGCGAGCGACGGCGAAGAGGGCTGGGCCCAGATCCAGCAGGAAATGCCCGACCTGGTCGTTACTGACTGCCAAATGCCTCGGCTGGACGGACTGGGGCTGATCGCCCGCGCTCGAGAGCACGAGGCGACACGAAAATTACCCTTCTTCATGCTGACCGCGAAGGGATTGGAACTCAGCCACACTGAACTGGCCGACAAGCTCAAGGTGCTAGGGGTGATCAGTAAGCCCTTCAGCCCCCGAGACCTTCTCCGTTCGATCGACGAAGTCCTTCAGCCAGCCACTGCCACCTGAAAATCGAGCGGAAATCGCCAGGGAGGCCGCCCCGTTACCTTCCCGCCAGCAGTCCTTTCAAAACCTCAAAGGCTCCCCTTCAAGGGGACGGGCAACCAGCCCGTCAGGAGCCGCGAGTGCCCCCCGAGTCCTTTCCATGAACTATCCAACGGAAGTCTTCGGCGACGTGGTCGTGGTGCATACGCCAGAAGAGCTGAACGAAGATCAGGCCCCCCCATTCGCCAAGTATGTCGGAGGCCTGGAGCAGAGGAAGATCGTCCTTGATCTGGACAACACGGAGTCCATCGACAGTAGCGGCCTGAAATCGCTCGTCGAGAACCAGGCCCATCTGCGAGAGGAGATGGGGATGCTGAAAATCGCCACGACCAACGCCACGAATCGCAAAATCCTCGAGATCACGCGACTCGACCTGCAACTGGAGGTCTTCGACAGCGTCATCGAAGCCGTCAAGAGCTTCCGCTAGGCCCCCCCGAAACCGGATTAGAACCATGGGAATTGCCACGACCGGCCCGCAACGATTGGGCGACGTCCTGATCGCGAGGGGCTTCTTGACCGAGGAGCAACTGCTCGGCGCGTTGAGCGACCAGCAGGCAGGAGGGCGCAGCAAGCTCCTGGGCGAGGTCATCGTCGAGCAGGAGTTATGCACGGAAGACCAGGTCGTTGAGTGTCTGGCGAGTGTTTATGGGGTTCCCTACGCGAAACTCGAAGCACGGATGTACGACCCGAAGGTCGTGGACGTCCTCCCCCGAGAATATGTCGAAAACAATCTCGTCCTGCCGCTCTTTCTGATCGATGACGTGCTCACGGTGGCAATTTCCGAGCCATCGAACGTCTTTCTGATCGATGAAATCGGGGCCCTCACCGGGCACCGCATTCAGGTGGTAGCCGCCACGGCACGCGATATCCGCCGGCTGATCACGTCGTTGCCCAACTCCAAGGTCTTCGTGATCGACGACATCATCGAAGACTCCCAAGACGCCGACGTCACCCTGATCGAGGAGGCCATCGAGGACATCGGCGACATCGAGGAGATCGCCGGGCGTTCCCCCGTCATCCGTCTCGTGAACTACCTGATTTTCAACGCCGTCAAGGAAAGTGCGAGCGACATCCACATCGAGCCGGGCGAGCGTTGTTTGCGAATTCGATACCGCATCGACGGTCGTCTTTACAAATCACTCGAAGTCCCCCAGCACCTCCTGCCAGCCGTGACAAGCCGAATCAAGATCATGGCCGGCCTGGACATCAGCGAGCGCCGGCTGCCCCAAGACGGACGAGTCCACGTCATGCTCGAAGGGCGCAAAGTCGACCTCCGCGTGAGCACCTTTCCCATGAACAAGGGGGAGAAGACAGTCATCCGTGTCCTCGACACGAAAAGCGTCTCCCTCAACCTGGAAGACCTGGGATTCGCCGAAGAGCTGCTGGGACGGTTTCACGACTGCATCAAGGCCCCCAACGGGATCTTTCTCGTCACGGGTCCGACAGGAAGTGGGAAATCGACCACCCTTTACGGGGCCCTGAACGCCATCAGTTCGATGGAAAACAACGTATGCACCGTCGAGGATCCGATCGAGTATCACCTTCCACTGATCAACCAGTTCCAGGTCCAGGAAAAGATCGGGCTGACCTTCTCCCGGGCTCTCCGGACGCTTCTGCGTCAGGACCCGGACGTGATCATGGTGGGCGAAATCCGCGATGACGAGACAGCCCGCACGGCGATCCAGGCGGCCCTGACGGGGCACCTGGTCTTCAGCACCCTTCACACGAACGACGCATGCTCGGCCGTCACGCGGATGATCAACATGGGCGTCGAGCCGTACCTGATCGGCGCGGCCCTGAACGCCGTCCTCGCCCAGCGTCTCGTCCGCCGCATCTGCCCGAAATGCCGCCAGAGTTACGATCCCCCACGAACGATACGAAAAGCCCTGGAAAAGATGGGGTACCAGTTCGACGCCTTCCACAAGGGGGTCGGCTGCAAGGCCTGCCGAAATACGGGCTTTCGCGGACGGATCGGCGTCCACGAATTACTGCTCGTCAGCGACGAGATGCGCGACGCGATTGCGGCAAGCTGCACCCTGGGACGACTCCGCACTTTGGCGAGGAATTCCGGCATGTCCAGCCTTGCGGACGACGGATTCCGGAAGGTGAAAGAAGGTATCACCACGGTTGAGGAAATCTTCTACGTTGCCGGCGATGCCCGAACCGAATCCACAACGACGGTCGGGACCGCGGAATAAGGAGCCACCTCATGACCTATGCCTATCGCGTCCGAGATCCGCTGGGCAACGTCCTGGACGGGACGATCCAGGCGTTGAGCACGGAGGAAGCCAGCCAACAGCTTCGCCGCGACGGCTTCCAGGTCCTGGAAATCGAGGAGGAGGGAGACGCCCTGGGAGACCTCTTTCCCCGCCGCGTCACCAAGAAAGACCTGATCTTCGCCACCTCCCAGTTGGCCATCATGGTCGACACGGGAATCACCTTGTCCTCCGCCCTGGCGGGCATGGAAGAACAGGAAGCCAATCCCTCACTCCGCAAGGTCCTGAGCGAACTGCGACAAGCGGTCGAGGAAGGAGAGTCCTTTTCCGACGCCCTTTCCCAACACCCGAAACTCTTCGACAAGACCTACATTTCCCTGGTGAAAGCCAGCGAAGCTTCAGGAAACATGGGCACCATGCTCGATCGGATCGCTGACTACATGCGGGCCGAGGTCGAGACGATCGGCAAAGTCCGTGCCGCCATGGCCTACCCGGGGGTGATGCTGGTCATGGCCATCGGCGTGACCATTTTTCTGCTCACCTACATCCTGCCGAAATTCACGCCGATCTTCCGTTCCCGCGGCACGGAACTGCCCACGCCCACCAAGATCATGATGGGCCTGTCCGACATCCTGCTCGATAACTGGTACTTCTGGCTGGCCGGGGCAATTGCCGTGGGAGTCGCCTATTTCTTCGGGCGCCAAACCGAAGCCGGTCGCCAAGTGCTCGACACCACGAAGATCCACCTGCCCATCCTGGGACCTCTCTTCCGAAAGGTCACAATCAGCCGCAGCATACGAACCCTGGGAACGATGCTGGCCAGCGGGGTCCCTATGCTCGATTCGCTCAAGCTGTGTGGCGAGGTGGCCGGAAACTACCACTATGAGCGGCTCTGGGAGAACGTCCGCGAAGAGGTCACGGCCGGAAAACGGATTTGCGAATCCCTTCAGGGAACGCCCCTGATTCCCCCGGTTCTCATTCAGATGATCGCCTCCGGCGAGGAAACCGGCAAGCTCGACTACGTCCTCGAACGAGTCAGTTCCTACTACGACCGGGAAGTGGAAATGGCCATCAAAACGGCGACCAGCCTGATCGAACCGATCATGATCGCGGCCATGGGCGTGGTGGTGGGCGGAATCGGCATGGCGCTCCTCTTGCCGATCTTCAGCCTCAGCCGCCAGACTTAGAGCCACTACCAGACGATGAGCGAGGGGCCGCCACGCCCGTGGCAGTCTCCTTGGTTCCGTTAGGGCCTCTTGGCACCGTTCCTGGACGCGAGTTTCCGCAGCCAAAGGGCGTCCGAGGGGCCGTTCGGGCAATGTGGCCCCCAAATACCTTTCGCACCAGACTGAGACAGGAACGTGAGCGCGCACAGAGAGCGCAATGATCTCCGGCGTGAAAAACAGACACCTGCCGCAGGGGGAGGGCAGGATCACGACGCAGTCAGGTCAGATGCCCTGGAGCATGCGATTGCGTCGAGAGCGACGCTCAGCTCGCAGGCGAGCCCGGCGTTTGACTTCGCTCGGCTTCTCATAGTATTCGCGGCGGCGCATCTCTTTCTTGATTCCGCTGCGTTCCACCAGTTTACGGAAGCGGCGTACCGCCTCTTGAATGGACTCGTTCTCCCGCAAAGTCAGTTTGACCACTCACTCCTCCTTCAAATGGTTGTTTGTCCTGTCAGACAAAATTCCTCGGATGGCTTCACTCCGCCTGAGCGAAACCGTCACTTTACACAGAGGGGGGATCGCTGTCCACCCATGTCCGGGTAAGACCCGAAAAAAACGTTCCCCGACCAGATCGGACCAAGCCCCTCCACAATCTTACTCTACAGAAGACCGCGACACACATACCGGGATCTCGTCGTGTCCACTGATTATCGGCCGGAAAACGAACTGTCGCCCCAGGAAATCGCAAGAGGAAAGGGAGCGTTCCCTTACCCCGCCCAAAAGACACGGCGATTCAACGGAAGCCCCCCGCACAACCTAAACAACCGGAAAAGCTCCCCCAGCCTAACTTTGGAGATTTCTTCTACTGAATCGACACTCCCGGCACAACCGATTTGAGTATCGCGTCCCCGGTCCGAGACCCACTGGCGGAGCGGGATTCTGGCATTTCCTATCCGAGGGGCCAACCATTGCCCCCCCCAGGAGAAGCCCACCCCACACCAGGCAATCAACGAGGCCTGAGGTTGCGTCCAAGGACGACTCCCAGCTTGCACGGGTTGCCTGGCGACTATCCCGCACTTCTGGAGCCCTATCGTGCCCAACGCCCCTGAAGCCCCGCTCTCCCTCGCCGAGTTGGACGCTCGCCACGACGATCTTCTCGATCAGCTCGAAGCCCTGGACCTTCGAATCCAAGACGTTCTGAAGTCGTGCCAACCCAAGAAGAAGCAGCCCCCCCTCGAAGAAGCGGGCTCACCGCCTCTCGTGCCGCCAGTTGAGGCCTCTCCGCCAGCCGGAGCCGCCGCGGCGATCACTTCCGCCGATCCAGGTGCCCCGATTTGTTGATAGCGCGCCAGAGACGCAGGCCCAGGGCCACGCTCAAACTGACGCCGATCGCACCGGGAACCGAAATGGTCTCCAGCAGGGGAATTCGGCTGAGAAGCCACAAATCCCCCACAAGAGGAGGCACATTTCGACTAAGCATAAGTGACGAGCCAAGAAACAGGGCGCTGGCGAGCATTCCCAGCACCAGTCGGTTCACCGACGGCTCCAGCCCGCGGTGGTCCAGATGCACATCGAACTTGCCGCTCTGAACCTGCTCGAGGATCTCCGCGAGCCCCCTGGGCAGCACCTCCACCAGGTGCTCCAACTGGGCGTAGAAGCGACGCATCTTCCGGATCTTCCGGCCCGGCGAAAGACGCTTCAGGATCATGCGCTTTCGGTAGGGCTTCATGACCTCCGTGAGACTGAAACGAGGACTGAGCAATTGGGCCGTGCCTTCCAAAGTGACCAGCACCTTGATCAGCATGGCAACGCGTGCCGGCAAGCTGATCTGGTAACTGCGAATCATCTCGGTCAGGTCGTTCAAGGCTCCGCTTAGATCGAAATCGTCGAGCGTCTGGCTTGCGTAGAGCGAAATGAAGTCGGCCACGTCGAGGCTCAGTGAAGCGCGATCCAACCCGCTGGGCACAGCCCCCACTCGCACAATGATCGCCGTCAGGTGTTCGGCGTCCTGATTGGCGATGGCAAGCAGCATTTCCTCGATCTCTTCGTGAAGGCGTTCATCGATTCGACCGACCATCCCGAAATCAAGCAGTGCGATCACACCACCGTCCAGCACCAAGGCGTTCCCGGGGTGCGGGTCGGCATGATAGAAGCTCTTGCCGAAGATCATCTCGAGATACAGGGCGGCCCCGCGTCGGGCGATCAGATCGAGATCGACACCGGCCTCACGAAGTCGTTCCGTATCGGAGAGTTTGATCCCCTCCACGTACTCCATCGTCAGAACCCGACTTGTCGACCATTCCGGATAACACCGGGGAATGTGCAAAAACGGCTCGCTCCGCAATTCGCGAGCGAACTGCCGCATGTTCCGAGCCTCGCGGGTGAAATCGAGTTCGTGCCGGAAAATACGGCGAAATTCGGCGGCCATGGCATTGGGACGGTAGTTCTCGAACTCCGGAATTCGCTCGGCCATCTGGGCCAAACCGGCGAGGATATCGAGATCGACTTCCACCTTGCGTTGAATGCCAGCCCGCTGCACCTTGACGACCACTTCCTCGCCTGACTTCAAGCGAGCTCGATGAACCTGCCCAATGGACGCGGACGCCATAGGCCGATCGTCAAAGGCCTCGAAAACCTCCTCAGCAGGCGACCCGAACTCCACTTCCAGGATTCGCCGCACGACCTCGGGCGGATCGGCGGGCACCTCCGTCTGAAGGGACTGCAACTCCGCCGCCAGTTCCACCCCGACCAGGTCAGGGCGCGTACTGAGAAACTGCCCGAGCTTGATGAACGTGGGCCCCAGTTCACTGAGGGCCATCCGGAGCCGCGTCTCCCAGCCATGGCGAGCAATGGCGGCTCCGCCAGGGGCTTTGAGAAAGTCCTTGGCGAAGTCGGGCCCCAAGCGTCCGACCCAACCGGCAAGCCCATACTTACTCAGGACCGCGGCGATCTCCCGGTAGCGATTGATATGCCGGTAGACCTGAGGAATCGAAGTAATCCGCATAGCACCCCCGCTTCTAGCCACGGCAAGTCCGTCCCCTTTCTACTCTAGTTCCTGATCGAAAAGATCGCGAATAGAAGACCGAAGAAGTTGGGGTCGAAATGCCGAAATGGTAGTTTGTCGCAAGCAGTTCATCCGGCGTTTTGGATGGAGAAAAATAAAACCTCAAAAAAACATCTTGGGGTGGCTTGCGGCGGACCGGTGAGCCGATACAATGGCTTCTGTCAGTGGGACACACAGCGTGTCCCGGGGACAGTCCAAAAGGACGGTCCAAGCGGACAGCCAAAAGGCCTGTACCGACTTCCAAAAAATTTCAGCTTTTTCGGTTTCGACCGTTTGACAAGGAAGTCACGACTCGCTAAACTTGGTTTCTTCGCTGGTGAGGCAAACGGCCACACAAGCGAACGTGAGATAGACAGGGGACGCATTCCTGACCGACGCGTTTTCAAAGGAATGCGACCCCTGTCTATTTGACAGGGAAGGCTGAAGAGGAAGTTGCTCGCAGGCCTTCATTGATCTTTGACAATTTGGTTGTGTAATTGAGTGGCATCTTAATAACGTGAGAGCGCCAATGAGCGATCGAACGGTGCCGCTGTTGCAGACAGCGGGATCGCGAGATTGCAAGATTTGGATCGTTACTTAACAGCACCGTTCCCTGGTGCTGATCTTGGTAGCATCACGATGAGTTGGATGTCTTCAACGAAGGTTATCTCGCATTGCGAGCGACTTGAAATTGGAGCGTTGGATTCATGTGGCCAAGCTACTAAGGGCGTATGGGGGATGTCTTGGCGTCAGGAGCCGATGAAGGGCGTGGAAGTCTGCGATATGCCTGGGGAAGTTGACAAACGAGCGTTGATCCCGGGATTCCCGAATTGTCGTACACTGAATTCATAGGTGTGCGTCGGCAACACAGCGAACTGAAACATCTAAGTAGCTGTTGGAAAAGAAAGAAAACTCGATTTCCGTAGTAGCGGCGAGCGAACTGGAAATAGCCCAAACCGCGGGGATTTTCCCTGCGGGGTTGTAGGGCCTTTCACATGGGAGTTACAAAGTAACACGGTAGCCGAACTGCACTGGAAAGGCAGGCCATAGCGGGTGACAGCCCCGTAGGCAAAATCGTCGTTACCTCCCGAAGGGTACCTGAGTAGGTCGGGTCACGTGGAACCCCGACTGAATCTACGGGGACCATCCCGTAAGGCTAAATACTCCCTGACGACCGATAGTGAACCAAGTAGGGCGACTGAAAGGTGAAAAGAACCCCTGTTAGGGGAGGGATAAGAACCTGAAACCATACGCCTACAAGCGGTCGGAGCACTATGATTATACCACTTCGGTGGTTCATGTGTGACGGCGTGCCTTTTGCATAATGATCCGGCGAGTTACCGTTTGCGGCTTGGTTAAGGCCTTCCGGGCTGGAGCCATAGGGAAACCGAGTCTTAATAGGGCGAATTTGTCGCAAGTGGTAGACGCGAAACCAGGTGAACTACCCATGAGCAGGTTGAAGCGCGAGTTATATCGCGTGGAGGACCGAACCCACTTGGGTTGAAAACCGAGGGGATGACTTGTGGGGAGGAGTGAAAGTCTAATCAAACCTGGAGATAGCTCGTTCTCTCCGAAATAGCTTTTGGGCTAGCCTCGAGCCACTACGCACTGGGGGTAGAGATACTGAATCGGTTTGGGGCCCTTCCCCGGGTACCCTGCTGAACCAAACTCCGAATACCAGTGCGACTATCTCGGGAGTCAGTCCGCGGGGGATAAGCTCCGCGGTCGAGAGGGAAACAACCCAGACCATCTGCTAAGGTCCCGAAGCAAGTCTTAGTCACTAAGGAAGTTCAATTGCGGTGACAGCCAGGATGTTGGCTTAGAAGCAGCCATCATTTAAAAAGTGCGTAACAGCTTACTGGTCGAGCAATTGAGCGCCGATAATGAACGGGAGTAAGTCTTGCACCGAAGCAGTGGATGACGCGTAAGCGTCGTGGTAGGAGAGCGCTGTAGATCAGATACGAGTCGTACCGTAAGGAGCGATGTTGGGGTCTACAGGTGATTATGCCGGAATGAGTAACGATAAAGCAGGTGAGAATCCTGCTCGCCGAAAGCCTAAGGTTTCCTGGGGAAGGTAATTCCGCCCAGGGTTAGCCGGTACCTTAGTCGAGGCCGAAAGGCGTAGACGATGGATAGCAGGTTAATATTCCTGCGCCGTGGTAGTGGACCGATGGAGGGACGGCGTCCCAAATGTGATCAGCCGACTAGAAATGGCTGTAGAGCGTCGCAAGGTGGCGGGATAGGAAAATCCGCCCGCGTAATCCAAGCGACGAACTCGAGGACACTTATGATTCTGAAGTCATAGGAGGGACGTCCAAGAAAAGCTTCTAAGGGTTGAAGCTACCGCGACCGTACTAAAACTGACACAGGTAGGCGAGACGAGAAGTCTAAGGCGCTCGGGAGAACACTGGTTAAGGAACTCTGCAAAATGGCCCCGTAAGTTCGCGATAAGGGGTGCCCCCTGAGGTTCACGCTTTGGGGGGCCACAGTAAATCGGCTTCTGCGACTGTTTATCAAAAACACAGGACTCTGCTAACTCGCAAGAGGATGTATAGAGTCTGACGCCTGCCCGGTGCCGGTAGGTTAAGGAAGACAGTTAGCCTTCGGGCGAAGCTGGCGACCGAAGCCCCGGTAAACGGCGGCCGTAACTATGACGGTCCTAAGGTAGCGAAGTTCCTTGTCGGGTAAGTTCCGACCTGCATGAAAGGCGTAACGACAGAAGCACTGTCTCAACCAGTGACCCGGTGAAATTGTAGTCGTGGTGAAGATGCCACGTACCCGCACCAAGACGGAAAGACCCCGTGAACCTTTACTGCAGGCTGATATTGGGCTGAGGCTTAGTTTGTGTAGGATAGGTGGGAGGCGTCGAAGCCGGAACGCTAGTTTCGGTGGAGCCATCCTTGAAATACCACCCTGGCTACGTTTTAGTTCTAACGCTGATTCCCGTGAATCCGGGCAGCGGACAGTTTCAGTTGGGCAGTTTGACTGGGGCGGTCTCCTCCCAAAGAGTAACGGAGGAGTCCAAAGGTACCCTCAGCCTGGTTGGCAATCAGGCGTCGAGCGCAAAGGTAGAAGGGTGCTTAACTGCGAGACCCATAAGTCGAGCAGATACGAAAGTAGGGCTTAGTGATCCGGTGGTCCCGTATGGAAGGGCCATCGCTCATCAGATAAAAGGTACTCCGGGGATAACAGGCTTATCGCTCCCGAGCGTCCATAGCGGCGGAGCGGTTTGGCACCTCGATGTCGGCTCATCACATCCTGGGGGTGGAGAAGCTCCCAAGGGTTTGGCTGTTCGCCAATGAAAGTGGTACGTGAGCTGGGTTCAGACCGTCGTGAGACAGGTCGGTCCCTATCTGGTGTGGGCGCACGAAACTTGCGGAGGTTCTTCTTTAGTACGAGAGGATTTAGAAGGACGTAGCTCTGGTGTTCCTGTTGTCGCGCTAGCGGCACGGCAGGGTAGCTAACTACGGAAAGGATAAACGCTGAAAGCATATAAGCGTGAAGCCCTCTCCAAGATCAGGTTTCGTTAGCACAATGTGCGAGAGTCCCCTGGAAGACGACCAGGTTGATAGGCCGGATGTGTAAGCACGGTAACGTGTTCAGCTAACCGGTACTAACGGACGAATGCTTGGCCACATGTATCGAACGCTCCAACGCGTGACGCTATCACGCCAATGGAGTCACTCAATAACACAACCGACCGGCGGATCGGGCGAAAGCTCACCGCCGGCCCTTTCCGGCGACCATATCCAAAAGGTCACACCCGTTCCCATCCCGAACACGGTAGTTAAGCTTTTGGAGCCGATGGTAGTACTACAAGTGCGAGAGTAGGTGTTGCCGGATTAACACAAAGAAACCCCGCGAGCCAAACGGTTCGCGGGGTTTTTTGTCATGCGCGCCAGGGGCTCGTTTCCTCCAACCGGGCAAGACGCTCTCGATCGCCTCTCGTTGCCCCATCACGCCCATCCCCCCATCAGGATTTTGCCATGCATCGTCGTCTATGCGCAGTCGGGCTCACCCTTCTTTTCACCACCTCGTTCCTTTCAGCAGCGGAAACTGAAACCGACATCGAGCGGCTTTCTCGCGAGGGCGTTACCCTGAGCCTGGAGACGTCCGCCCGGTTCCCACTCCGCGAGCAGCGAGTCCGGGGCGACACCGGCATCAACGTGTTGGTCGACTTGGCGCACACCTGCAACTTCTACACCCTCTGGAACCTGCCGCGAGAACTCAACGCATGCGGTTTCCGCGCGTCGGGAAGCCAAACGACTCTCGATAATTCGCTGGTGCCGGGTACCCCCGTCCGGGTCCGCGTCCCGGTCGAATCACGTTGGCCCTTCGCCTGGTGGCCAAATGCCGATTGGAACGTGGTCATCACCTACCAGTCCGGCCCCGATGCACAGGGATATCTGGATGTGGAGAAGGAAACCTTGGGAAAATATCTCGCCGCGGGCGGCGGTCTGGTGATCCTCTCGCCAGGCAGGGTTTACGGTAAGGAGAAGCTTGCCGAGTGGCCCCTGAACCAATTGGCCCGCGATTTCGACGGCGCCTTTTCGCCGCAGGCCGACAAACACGGCGGGAAACGTGTCCCCGCACTCCAGGTCGGTTCCCCATGGGAAACTGTCCTCGCCGGGGAGGATGGCAATCCCCTGATTGCTCGACGCAAAATCGGCCGCGGCCGGATCGTGCTCGTTTCTTCGGCGGAGTTAATCCATTTCGACGCCAAGAAGGACGCTCCGGAGAACCGCAAGGAGAAAGTAGACCGCTTATCAAACGTGGTCGTCTGGGCCTCGGGCGGTCGTGCCCCCGTGGGCGGGTCGCGCCGACTGCCGACTCCGATGGGTGGAGGCGGCGGCATCTACCCTGAATCCGAAATGCGGGTCGGCAACATCGTTGTTTACTACGCCAAGAACCAGAAGCAGGAACTGATCGACACGGTCACGAACGATCTGCCGGCGGTGCGGCGCCAAATCGAGGCCTGGCTGCCGTCGCCGCCGCCCACCGATCCGATGTATCTGATTCTGTGCGCCGGGGCCGGCGGCGGTTGGGCGGTGAACGCCTACGAGCCGAAGGAGGTGGGGATCATCTCCTTGAGCACCGATGGCGTCGTTTCCATCTTCGCGCACGAATTGGCACACACAATGAGCGGGCCCGTCAATGGGTCGGGCAAGTCGGCAGGGCAATGGCCGGACGGTAATCAGGGTGAGGCCCATGCCGGATGGTTCCAGGGCAAAATCATGGTCCAACGGACGGGTGTCAATCCGGTCAAGGATCTGAACCGTTTGTTTGATATCGACGAAGGTGCGACGCAGATGGACCTGGCCTTGGACGCGAAGGCGTTTCGTGAAAAGTGGGGCAAGGGGAAAGATTGGCTCAAAATCTGGTGGGTCTGGCAGAAACTCGATGACCATTACGGGCCCACATGGTATCCGCGATGGCGATGGGTGCAGTCGGTGCGGTGGCAAGAGACGCCCGAAAAACGTCTCAGTTGGAACGAAACGGTCGAGGACATGAGCATTGCCGTGGGAGAGGATCTCTTCCCGTTCTTTCGTCAGATCGGAACGACGCTCGAAAAGGAGCGATTTCCCGAAACCGAATTTCAGGGCAAGCAGTTAAGGCTGCCGGTGACAAATCTGGAAGTATCCCCAGGTGGCCCTGCCCAACTCGGACCGATCGGGGATTTCAAGAAACCGCTTTCCAAGGCCATTGGCAAGTAGCCGAATTCCTGCGCCGATGTTCCACGCGACAGCACACCTGCAGGCCTCTCCGCAGGCGTCCCCTCACGAGAGGTGATTTCGCCAAGCATTCTGCTTCCTTTGGCCAACGCCCCGCCTTGCCTCCGTGCGGGTAAAATCCTCTGCCAGCTTTCGACGGTCTTTGCGCATCGCTGACCGCAACTACCACGAGGCGAATACGCCTGCCCACAGGTCTATGGGGGGGGATCGACCTTCTGGTGGAGCCCCCAGGGAAGATAGGAGGAGTTTGCTGACTAGACTCTTTTTTCTGCAACGGTTGCAACGATTGCAACGATAAGTCTGATGATACAGGGGGAGCGTAGGGTGACAGGACCCCACCTTATCAGGGTATGTCGCTGCTCGCCAAAGGGGCCCATCAGGGAGCAGAAAAATGAGAAATTGCGGAGCGTTTGCGTTGATAATCGGGTTGGCGGCGACCGCTGCCTTCGGGGCGGATTCCCTGCCCCAGCCCAACTTTTCCCCGTCGACCGACGTCGCCAAACCCACGCTCACGGCGCGGCTTGCAACCTATTTCCCGGGAATCGGAGATACCTCCGAATTACAGCTCGCTTCATGCGAGTCTGATTGCGGAACGGCTTGCGTCGAGGGGGTGTGCGACACCTGTGGCGAGGCCGACTGCTGTGGGTACTGCTGTCGCGGGATTCACGTTTGGGGAGAATTTCTTTATCTGAACCCACGCGACACCGATGTCGCCTTTGCGGTTCCTATCAACGGCCCGATCGGGTCCGCACCGGCCAATAATCCCGTTCCGGTCGGCGCAATGGCCGTTCTCGATCCGGACTATAGTCCCGGTTTCAGTGTTGGCTTTTCCGTGGACTTGGCTCCGTGTTCGAGCCTGGGTGCTGAATTCACCCATTTCGAGAGCCACACCTTTGCGACGACCGGCACCGACGTAACCAACGTGATTCAGTCGCTGCTCGTTCACCCCTCCAGCGCGAGCGCCACCAGCAGTTTCCTGACGGCCAGCGGTGATCTGGATATCGATTTCAACCTGGCCGATATCGACTACCGCTACACGTTCATCAATTCGTGCACTCACTCGGTGAACTACCTGCTCGGCGTTCGCTACGGTCACCTGAACCAGAACCTGGGTACTCGATTTGAAAACAACGGCGTGGAAGAGGTCCTTTCGGACATCACGTTCGACGGGGCCGGCATCCGATTTGGCCTCGAAGGTGAGAAACGCTCCTGCAATACCGGTTTGATGATCTACGGCAAAGCGATTGCCAGCGTGGTTGCCGGCGATTTCCAGGCTTCGTACACCCAGACCGACGCCACCGACACGGTCGTGGCGAACACCAGTTGGAAAGCGGGCCGGGTGGTCACCATGGCCGACCTCGAACTGGGAGCTGGATGGGTGAGCTGCAACGGTTGCTTCCGTCTGACCGGCGGCTACACGTTCAGCAAGTGGTTCAACACCGTCATGGTCGACGAGTACATTTCCGCCGTCCAAAACAACAACTATGTTGGTCTCGGCGACCAAATGACCTTCGACGGGCTGGTCGCACGGGCCGAAGTCCGCTTCTGACCAAGCGCAGTCCTCAGCCTGGGATCATTCCGACTGAGATTTTTTGAGTTCACCAAGAGTCACGTCCACGAACAGTCGTGCGACGTGGCTCTTTTTTTGCGCGCTGACAAAACGCCATTTTTCACATCGGCTTTTTGTGCTTTCCCTTCCGACCGTTGGCGGATGAGCATTTGCCAGGAGCAGGGCTCTTGTCGTTCCCGGCGTTCTTCCCCAAAGAAAACCGGACCTTTCTCCTGTTCTTTCGGGTATCGAAACAGGGCGATTGATGGATGGGCTACCCAATGGCAACCAACGACGCCCCCCACTTCCGAAGTTGGTCATTGCCTCACGAAACCTCCTCTTATCAAGTAACCCCATAAATCGGGGACCTGTTCTCCCTTTTGTGGACGGAGACAATTGATGCAATCGATGCATTTTGACGTCGATGATTCTTCCTATGTTACGTAGGCACGCGCATCCGTTTTTTCTTCCAAGTCATTGACAACCCCACCTTTGACTGACTAAAAGACTGTTGGCCAGTCAAAATTGGGGATTCAATCACTCATCAATCATGTGTCCTTCCGGACACGTTTGGCCGCCTCGCGCCGCGTGTGCCGCAGGGAATAAGTTCGCACGCTAGGGGGTAGCATCATGTGGGCACGTCTTTTTCGCCGTTCTTTGGCCAGTCGAACATCACACCGCGTCTCGACTCCGATCGCTCGACGCACCATTCGTTCTCTAGCTCACCGCTCGATTCACTTGGAGCCGTTGGAAGAGCGAACGCTTCTGTCCACGGTGCCCATGCTACTCCCGGCCAATCTCAGCCCCACGGACGTCGGCTTTGACGGTGAAATCGCAGCTCCCGGCGATTCGAGCGAATCGGGGACCCGTGTTCGAGTTTTTGACAACTTCGATGGCACGTGGGCTGACGCGGAGAAAGACGCGACGTCTACCGAAGACGACCTTCTCTGCTGGGCAGCAACGGCATCGAACATGCTCGAGTGGACTCGCTGGGGCCTTGTCGAAGATATGTACAAGGCGGACCAGATGCTCGACTATTTCGAGAATCATTGGCTCGATGTGGGCCAGTACACCCAGAACGCCTTGACCTGGTGGTTCGACGGAATCGGCACCTATGGCGGCGATGTGGACGTTGCCGGCGGCGCACTGCAAACGAGCTTCGATCCGTCGACCTATGTTCACGTCGAGTCCACCGACGCGAATATCATGAACTTCATCCATGACCAGACCGAGCTCGGTTCCGGCATGGGTATCTGGATTCACAACGGATTCAGCCATGAAGTCACTGTTTGGGGCTACAACTACGACGCAGCCTACACGCCCGAAGATCCAGAGTATTACTTGGGGCTCTGGATCACCGACTCGGACGACGACAAGGGTGTCTCGAACGCTTACACGGCGCCAAACGATCTCCACTACTACGGCGTGTCGTGGAACTCCGACGATGAGCGCTGGGAGTTGGAGGACTATTCTGGAGGAACGGTGATTATCGAAGAGGCCGTCGCCTTGAATCGCTACGACGACTCCAAGATAACGCTCAACGGAGACCAGGATTCCATCGACCAGGACGACGCGTTCAACGTGTCGTTGGATTCGACGGGTATGTACCTGGAGGTCCGCATCAACGGCACCTTGCGATTCAGTTCCCCGAAATCGCAGGTCAGCGAGCTCAACCTCCTGGGATGGGGTGGCGACGACACCCTTACGGTCGACTTCACGAACGGCGATCCGGTGCCGTCAGGAGGGCTCTTTTTTGATGGTTGCACCGGCTCGGGCGACGCAGTTACGGTGATTGGGTCTGGAGGCAACGTGGGTTCCTACACGCCGGGGATCACCACCGGAGACGGAGTCGTCGAAGTGGATGGCTCCGTGATTACTTTCACGGGCCTGGAACCGGTCGTCGTGGGCGGTTTCAGCGAATTTACCTTCGTCACGCCCAACAGCAACGACGTGCTCACCGTCGACAGTCCCGCCGCGGGCCAAAACCGCGTCAGCGGCGCCAGCGGCGGAGTGGCTTTCGAGTCGATTGCCTTCTCCAACGTAACCAACTTCAAGGTCGACACGGCCGCCAACGACTCTGCCCTGGCTATTGAAAACGACACGGTCACCTTCACTTCCGACCTCGTGGCCACGGGTCTGGCTAGTTTCACGGTCGACACCGGCGCAGGAAACGACCGCGTCAACGCAGTTACGGTCAGCACACTCGGCGTGACGCTCCTGGGAGGCGACGGCGACGACATCCTCACGGGCGGCGCCCGGGGGGACCGGATCGAGGGTGGCGACGGACTCGACGTCCTCGATGGCGGCGACGGCGCCGACGTCCTGCTGGGTGGCGCGGACGAAGATACGCTTGTTCCCGGAGACGGAATCGATCAGGTCGACGGTGGAACGGGCGAAGATTTTCTCTGGCTGAACTCAGCCGAGGACGCGATCACCTTTGTGAACATCACCGGACAACTCCGTGTCGATCGTGGCGCACACGGGGAAAGCGTGTTTGACGTCGAGTCGGTCCAACTCAACACGTCGACCAGCGGCGTCTCCGTCACGGTGGAAGATCTGGCGACCACGGGCGCCAACACGGTCTTGTTGAATCCCCAAGGCGTCGGCGACACGTTCACGGTCCTGGGCTCGGATGCGGCGGATGCGATCGGCATCGCCCAGGATCCGACCTACTTCGACCCCACCGTAAGTACGCGATGGGGAGAGGTGATCATTCCCGCCAGTATGGTGAGCGAGGGCGACGGTGACAGCCTGGTGATCAACGCCCGGGACGGCGACGATACGATCAACGTAAATGCCAATATTCAGGACGATCTTCTTGTTACCGTCCAGGGTGGAAACGGCAGCGATACGGTGATGTTCGACGGCACGATCGGCGCGAACACGATCGCCGTCGACATGCTCGGCAGCGAGGAAGCCGAGGTCATCATCGACGGCAGCACGGCTCAACTGGACGAAACCGAAACAATTGCGATCCACGGGCACGGCGGCGAAGACGACCTGACGGTCACCGGACCGGCGGGCGATGGAACGAACTACACGCACACGCCCGGCGCGGCGTTCGATGCCGGACGCATCGACTCGTACTTCGACGCGTTTCCCGGGATCACTTTGCCTGCCGTGGAGTACCAGGGCCTTGGCGACGGGTCGGTAACCCTGGACGCCACCACTGACGGACTGAATTCGCTCACGGTGCTGGGTACAGACCAACCGGACTACATGGTCGTCGAGGATCTGGCGGGCAATGTCGTGGAGGTCCGCCATCACACTGAAACGCAAAGCCGTATCTCGGTTTTCGGAGAGAACTTCTTCACCGTTGAGGTTCTCTCCCTCGACGGCGACGACTCGATCGCTTGGGAACTGGGCGAGAATGAAGACATACTCAGTTTTTTGACGGTGGACGGAGGCAGCGCCGGTGTCAACGGCGACCGGTTCATCATTCACGGTGACGAAGACATCGCCGACGCGATTTCGCTCTATCCGTCGGAAATTGCCGACTACGGATACTCCATTGCGCGCGACGGCAACGGGCGTCTGACCTATTCCGGACCAGCCCTGGCCGGCTTGGAACTGGTGCAGGTCCAGGGTGACAACACGCTTGATGAACTGCTGGTTGCCGGCACGGGTCAAAGCGACGAAATGCGTCTGGTGGGCGGATATTCTGGCGACCGCATCGAGGGCACCTACCAAACCCCCGTAAAGGCCATCGGCAACTTCGGAAGCCCGGGGTTCGGCACGATCACCGTCAGCTTGGCGGGAGACGGCAACGACACGTTGACGGTCGACGTGAGCACGCTCAACGCAGGGCAGAACTACGTGATCCAAGGTGACGGCGACGACTTCGACGAGATTGTCGCGTTGGGCACCGACGACAGCGATGCGGTGGACGTGATCCGCTCCGGCAGCGACGTCGAGGTGACCGTCGACCGCGACCCACTCGTGGCCGGCAACGAAAACACGATCGTTTTCGCGGCCGGCGAGATCAGCCGCTTGACCGTTGACACCCTGGCGGGTGACGACACCTTGACGGTCGACGTGGCGGGAACCGACCTGATCGACATCCCCGTGCTGTACGAGGGCGGCGTCGGCGCCGACACCCTGACCGTTCTCGGGACACCGCTTGCCGGCGTGACCGTGAGCGACGTCACCTACAGCGTCGGTCCGGAAGTTGACGCCGGTCAACTGTTCTACGACTCGAACTCCGCCGACATGACCATTGAGTTCACCGGTCTGGAACCGGTCGTCGATCTGGTACCTGCCGTCACACTGACCGTAAACGGCACGAATGGCGACAACGCGATTTCCTACACGGAGAGCCCGAACAACGCCGCGTGGGGCATGGTGACCATCGACGCCTACGAATCCATCGAATTCGCCGGCAAGGACCTCTTGCGACTCGAGGCCCTCGCCGGCGACGATGTGATCAGTCTCAACAGCCAGTCCACGCCGCTCGGCCTGCTCGGCATCGAAGTCGATGGTGGGAACCCGACCGCCAGCGACACGCTGGTCTACACCGGAAGCGGGGTCATCACGGTGTCGCAGGGCGCCTCGGCCTATGAGGGTCAAATCTCCAACGCCCCACTTCCCTCGGTTGATTTCACAAACGTCGAAGACGTTGCCGTCACTGCAACCGGGGCGACCGACGTTCTGACTATCGAAGGAACCGATACCGACGAACGGATTGTGGTCGAAGTGGGCGAAGCCTTCGGAGCAGGCGCGGCCCAGGTCGACGGCGGCTTCCGCACCACATTCACGGGCGCCGAGCAAGTTGACGTGGTCGCGCACGACCTGCGATCGGACCACCTGACAATCGCCGGACGCGACGCCGCCGACCGCTTCCGCCTGACCGCGGGCGGCCTGGGCACGATGGTCACGGCCCAGACGAACGAAAACGTCTCGGAAACGCTGCTGGTAGTAACCTTCGGGAATGACGTTGAGTATCTCGTGCTCGAAACACTCGCAGGCGACGACATCCTCGACATCGAGGCGGCAGGCATTGCGGTTTCCAGCCTGATCAGCGTGACAGCCAGCGGCGACGGCCCCTCCGGGAGCGACACGCTCAATTTCGTCCGCGATGGGGCAGGGGCCGACGAAGTGATCGTCGAACTCGACGCCACGCCCACAGGCGATCTCGTTCAGGAGATCTACCAGGATGGTCTGCCCGCCGCCGTCCAGTTGTTGGGAATTGAAACGGCCAGGCTGGATCTGGAGGGCGGCGATCTCTATGTGGCCGGCACCCGCGTGGACGACACGATCACCTACGCACCGTTGAGCGAAGACTCGGGCGTGTTCACCGCCGACGGGATCGCGACCGTCTTCTACTTCGACGATGCGCCGGAAGGAACCAGCGAGTTTGTCATTACGGGCGGAGGAACTGGCCTGGGTGGGCCGACCGGTGGAGGAACGGCCGATCGCGTCGTGGTGGAAGGCACGTCGGGCAGCGATCTGATCACCGTCAACGTCGTCACTCGAAGCGTCGGGCTGGATGTGCTTGGCTTCGGATTCCCGGCCCCGACCGTGGCAACCTGGCGAAGCGTGACGCTCGATGACGGAACGGCGGCCTTCGGCACAGCAGGCATTGTCGAGGCCGTCACCGTAAAGGGCTCCGACGGCAATGACACCTTCCACGTGGTAATGGCAGATGATTCGGTGCCCGGCTCGGCGGTCCCGGTTGGGAATGGCCTGTACGTGGACGTCCAGGGCGGATCACCTCTGGCGAGCGATGCTCTGGTCGTCACCGCCTTGGATGCGGGGGGCAACCTGACCGCGTTGCCAGCGACAGACTTTGTGGTGGTCGGGAAAAGCCGCACCAGCGATGCGGGAAATATTCTGGTCTACCAGTCGGGCGATCGGCGCCCCCACATTTCCTACGAGAACGTCGAAGTCGTGTCGCCCAACGTGGCCAGCGGCGACAATCTGCTCATTCTCGGACCGGACCTCTACGAGGAAAACGAGTACTACCAGACGGCCGCCTACCTCGGTACCGCCGACGTGATCGATCTTCAGAACCTGGCGATCTTCCCCAACGTGGACGAACATCCGGGGGTCCCCGCCGACCAGGACTGGTACGCCGTTACGGCCCAAAGCACGGGCACGCTGGACGTGACCATTTCGTTCCGCATCTTCAGTCCGGACCTCTTCCCCGGAGGCGGCCAGCTTGGTATTGAGGTGGTGGACGCCACGGGCACGGTGATCGCGGGCGATGGGATTCTCGTGGGCGACGTTGTCACCTCGGGATTCGGCCTCTACGACGCCGACGCCGATGCCCGGGTGCGGCTCCCCGCCGTGGCCGGCCAGACCTATTACGTTCGCGTGTATGGGCAGACGGACGCCTCTCCGTTCGTCCAGGACGAGCAGGTCGTGAACGGCTACGACATGACGATCGTCAACGAGGCGGCCCCGGTGCCTTACGACCTTGAACTGGCTGACATCATCGCTTCCAGCACGGTGTCCGCCGGCGCCGTGCTCAACACGTTCTCCGTGGCCCCGTCGGATACGCTATCAGACGTCGACGACTTCTACGTGGCCAAGTACGTCTACTTCAACAGTGGAAACCTGGCAGGGCGCAGGGCGGAAATCGTCGACTACGTCGCCGCCACCCGAACCTTCACGGTGGCCGCCGGCGCCTTGTCGGCCGCTCCTGACACGGGGAGCCAAGTCCTTGTGGAAACTCACGACACGGGTCGATCCCAGTTCGACGACGTGACGCGCGACAACACGCCGGTGATCCGCTTCCGACTGGACGACGCCAGCTTGCTCTATGATTTGCCGGGCAACACTTCGGCCGACAGCCCGACGGACGAATCGATCCGGATTCCCTTCAATACGGACCAGACCGAAAGCACGTCCACCGCGGGCTATCGCGTGGCGGTGTTCATCGAGGGCGAACCCCAGCAACCGGATGCAGAACCCCAGGTGCTGATCGGCTATGCCCGGGCGATCGACGTCGACGGCGACGGGGTCCCCGACGGAATCTACGAATTCGACTTCGGTTCCGACGCCATCGACCCGGGCGATCCCAACGGCGCCACCACGTCCTATGCCCTCACCGACGGCAGCCATTTCATCTCGGCAAAGGTGCAGATCGTCGACCCTGACGATCCGGACAACGATCCTCTCACGCTCGACAACCTGACGGCTTATGGAACGCGAAGCGACTCGCTGGAGATCGTGGTCGACACGATCGTCCCCCCCGCCTGGTTCGGCGACGCCGTTGTTGCCGACGACGGACTTCACCCCGACAGCGACACGGGCATCGAGGACCAGGCCGACACGTTCGTCGACCGGATCACGTCGGACACGACGCCTTCCTTCTGGGGAACGGCCGAAGCCGACACGATCGTCTACGTTTATGCCGACCTGAACGACAACGACGTGCTCGAACTGGACGTGGATCTCCTGCTGGGCAAGACGGTGGCCGTGCCGGAAGACGGTACCAACCAGCTCCCCAACGGCCAGTGGAACATGACGACGAATATCGACATGAACGACCCGGCCTATTTCCCAACCCTGGACGGAACACGGACGATCTTCATCCTGGCCGAGGATCCGGCCGGCAACGTGGCCGACCCGACCGACGCGGAATCGCTCGACATCTTCATCGACACCCGTGGCCCCCAGGTCAACGAGATCACGATCACCACGGCCCCAGCCTACGACCTGTTCGATCCGAAACCCTCCACGAGCGGCCCCACGCCGCTCGTGTACAGCCTCGACATTGACTTCGTTGACGAGCCTGATCGCGACTCGCCCTTTGTCTATCCCGCCGTCAACGAAATCCTGGCCACCACGCCGGGCAACATCGTGCTGGTGGGCGACTACAACGGCGTCATCCCCATCGAGTCGATCCAATTCATCGATTCGACTGTCGACGGCGACGTGGGCATGACCACGGTGCGGCTGTACTTCGCCGAACCGCTCCCCGACGATCGCTACACGCTGACGATCTCCGATCGTATCACCGACGTGGCGTTCAACGCCCTCGACGGCGAAAGCAATGCCCTGGAGCCCCAGGAATCGCCGAGTTTCCCGACGGGCGACGGGGTGCCGGGCGAGGATTTCGTCGGCCGCTTCACGATCGACAGCCGCCCCGAGGTGGCCAGCTATGCGGCCGGAAGCGTCTGGGTCGACACGAACGGCAACACCTACTTCGACAACAATAATCTCGACTACACGAACCGTGACATCATCTACACTTTCGGTTTCACGAGCGACGACCTTTTCGTGGGCAACTTTGCGGAAGAGGCGGGCGACGTGGCCGATGGCTTTGACAAGCTGGCGGCCTACGGTCGCGTGGCCGGCAGTTTCCGCTGGATCGTCGACGTGGACAACGACGGCGTGGCAGACGTGAACGTCGTGGATGCCCTTCAGTTGAACGGACTTCCGGTGGCCGGTGAATTCGACGGCAACGACGTGAACGGCGACGAAGTCGGTCTGTACACGGCCGACACGTCCGGCGGCTCCGTGTGGTATTTCGACACGGACCACGATTTCTCCCTCGATGCCGCCTCGGCCCTCGTGAGCGAACTCCACGGGGCTCCTATTGTGGGCGACTTCGATGGCGACGGCTTCGACGACCTGGGGACCTGGCAGGACGACACGTTCTTCATCGACCTGGCCGGCGGGGTGCTCCGCGGCTGGGACGGCACGATCGATGTGACCTTCTACTTCGGCTTCATCGGCGTGCGGGAGCTGCCCGTCGCTGCCGACGTGGACCAGGACGGTTACGACGACCTCGGGCTGTGGACTCCCGACCGATCCGGGGTTCTGCCGGAAGAAGGAAGCGAGTGGTATATTCTCGTTTCCGACGGCGCCAGCCTTCTCGATCGAATCGTGACTAACGTGGATCTGGGCGTTCCGGCGATTGAATTCACGCCCGTCCCCTTTGGCCCGGATCTCTACGTGCAGTTTGGCGACGAGTACGCCATGCCGCTGTTGGGTAACTTCGATCCGCCCGTTGCAGCCACCACCGATGTGGAGTCGGGCGTATTCGAGATCCCGGGGAGCGAAGACGATGACGAGTTCTTCTTCTCTTCCGGCAGCGACGGCCAGAGTTGGACGGTCACCGTCAACGGCGTGACGCAAGAGATCCCGGAGGGAACCACAACGATCGTGTTCGACGGTCTTGGCGGCGACGACACGGCCTTCCTCCGTGGCAGCGACGGGGCAGACGTGTTTGCCTCCAGCCCCGCCGGAGCCACGCTCAGCGGCAGCGGCTTCGCCGTCACCACCCAGAATGTTGAAACCACCCACGCCTATGGCATGGGGGGCAACGACACGGGCACCCTCAACGACACGTCAGGAAGCGACAAGTTCAAGGCCAATCTGGCAAAAGACTACGCCAAGATGTGGGGCAACGGCTACTACACCCGCGCCAAGTTCTTCGAAACCGTTTCCGGTGTTTTCAGCGAGGGCGACGACGACTACGTCCGCGTCTGGGATACGACCGACAACGACCAGCTGACCGCCTATCCAGACAGCCTGACGCAAACGGGAGGCGGCTTCACGGTGAACGTGGAGGCCTTTGATCGATTGCTCGCCTACTCGACTTACGGCGGGGAGGACGAGGCAACGCTCCACGATTCCGACGGCGACGACACGATGCGTGCCCGAAGCCACAAGACTCAGTTCTGGGGGCCCGGTTTCCAGATGACCCTTCGCGGTTGGGAAACGGTCCATGCCTACGCAACGGAAGGCTACGATATGGCCAAGCTTCACGACACGTTCGGCGACGACGTGGTGCAAGCTGGCGACGATTGGGCGAGCCTCTCCACCGTAGTTGATGGCGAACTGGATCTGTTATACGCAGTCTATGGCTTCGACTTCGTCAAAGCCTATCACAGCGCCGGCACCGACAGGGCCCCCGACCCCGCGACCATCGATTTCCTCATGCTCGACAATGTCGACAATTGGGAATTGGAGTAGCGCCCGTAGCGTTGGCATCCCTGCCGCCGAACCGCCACCACGGCCATCGAAAGCGTCCGGGCACCGCTGCTTTCGATGGTCGTGTCGCTTCCGGACCATCCGCAGACGGGCAGGGATTCTCGCGTCCGTCCCCATTGGACACTCAAGCCCCGCTTCCCCACACCGGCGGTACGTCGAGATTCTTCGTACAAAACCCAACTTGCTTTTCGAGCCACCGAAACCGAAGGCAATTGTCGCACATCCGTCTCATTCAACACGTTGCGATATCGGACTCCCCGTGAACAGGGCACGACGCCTTCCGGGGGTCCCTCACGCAAGGGGACATCTCAATCTTGAAGAAGGACTTCGGCTTCCTAGAATTTCTCAAGGGGATGTCGCCCTCTTCGGGAATGGACGCCTGCCGCCTTTCCCGGCGGACTCGCAGGCCGCGGGAAGTTCTTCATCTATCCTTCCTTGCTTCTTCAGGAGCACACGTCATGTTCCAGAAGCCGAAAGTTCCCGATCGCCAGATTCAGCAGAAGGTGACCACCCAGTTGCCCCGCCGCGGGATTCGCCCGCCTTGCAACGTGCACGTGTCGGTCAAGAACGGAACCGTCACCCTCACCGGCAAGCTCGAGTTCGACTTGCAGCGGAAAGCGGCCATCCACGCGGCCAGCGGCGTGAACGGGGTCCAGCGCGTCGTGGACCAGATGGCCGTGATGCACAGCACGATCGGCGGTTGGCAGGAGAGATCGCCCGGCGCGCAGCTGAAGCACGCGGGACACCATCACCCCGTCGCCGCCGACCCCGAACCACCGCCGCCTCCCGCGGACGAAAAGAAGCCATCGTGACGATCGCGTCCGGGCGCCCTCCGAAGTCACGCAATGCGAGAATTCACCGAAGGCGCAACCCGATCGGCAGGGCTTCGCCGAACACCTCGGCCTGTTCCTCCTCGCCGAGTTGGCCGCCGTGGCGGACAAGTTCCACGTAGTGTTCCGCCGCACCGCGCCGCTCGAGCCGGGCAGCCGTCTTGTCGCGCAGCGGCTGGGATAGGTCGCGATAGCGATCCCCCGTAAGACGAGCCATCTGCATCATGGCCACGTCGGCCATGGCCTCGTCGATTCCGAGCGCGATCAGTTCTTCAAGCCATGGGGCCGCATCGTCCGCCGGCACGACGGAGTTGAGTGGCCCGTAAAGGGGTACCCGGGTCCCCAGACGTCCCAGTGCCCACAGGGCCGCCGAACGAACGGTTTCCATCTTACGCCGAGGGATCAGTTCGATCAGCATCCGCCCCAATTCGATCTTGATGGGGCAGGGGAGGAGTTCCAGCGAACCGAGAAGCCGCCAGATTTCCGCCGCTTCGTGGGACCCCGCGTTCAGTTCGCTCCCTCGCCCCTTACCGGTGGTCACCTGGCGGAACATGGCCCGAATTGAGCCGAGCACCGGATCGACCAGGGCCTGTTGCTGTCCGGCGGTCAGCCCGGCCCCGATGCGGCGCCAGAGGATCCACCACTCGGCCCGGCACATGGGTGTGCCGTGAACGAGGTTTCCTTGAAGAACCCGCCAGGTCTCCGCCACGCGCCAGTCGTCCATGGCCATGCCGTAGCCGGGCCGAAGGGCAAAGCCCAACAGGTTGAGCCAGCGGGCCTCGTGTTCCTGGCTGCGGCGTCGTCCCCGCTCCAAATCGAACAGCGTTTCCCAGATTCGGCGCAAGAGCGAGGGCGGCCAGACTCGCTTGTTGAGTTCGAGGGTCCTGGCAAGCCGCTTCATCAGCCCGGCGGGTTTCTCCTTCCCCTTCGGCGAAAAACTGCCTTCGAGCAGGGCCTGCGCATCATTCCACACGCTCTCTTCCACGAATCCTTGCTGCTCGGCCACTGCCTGGTGCGCCGCCATGTCGGTTTGGGTTGCGGAACGGATGTCGAACTGCAGACGCCACTTTCCTGAACCTTCGCGCTGAGCGCACCACAGGTCCAAGGTTCCGATCTCGGTGAGCTTCGCATGGAGCGTGACCGACGTGGTTTCGGCTGACGTCTTTTTGCGCGTTTGCAGCACCGTCCGGATCGGCGGCAAGGGCGTCATCTGTTCGCGATCCACGTCGATCACTTCACCGGCCGCGTCCGTCAGGCGGGTGCTCGAAACATAAAGAGGAAACTCCACGGGCTCGGAGACGACCAGGTCGAAGGGTTGTTCGGTCACGTCGATCTGCACACCGGCCTCGCTGCTGGCCGGCATGAGGCAGACGGCCTTGGGGGTGTCGCCTTCCACGCCCATGAAATAGGCTCGCGCCAGCCCCGCCGAGATGCGTTCACCTCGTCCGCGCCGCACCATGCCGTAGTAGGCGGCGCCGCGGGCCACGGCCAGATCGAGCCGCTCGTTATCGAGAACAACGGGTTGCCACGCCTGCTGACCTTCACCTGTGCGGAACCACTGGCAGATCGTCTCGAGAAGGCGTTGTTGGAGCAGGTCCGATTCGAACACGCCCCCGTTGAAGAGGACAATGTCGGGGCGGGCCGGGTCCTGGCCTTCGGCCAGTTCGACGCCGTCGAGAGCCACGTGACGATGGGCCGTCAGAAACGCGGCAAGATAGCGGGTAATCGCCGCATCCGGAGCATAGGGAAGTCCGAACTCCTGGAAGCCCGAGCGGTGTTGCGTCGGACGCTCGTCGAGCCCCACGCGGGGAAAGAACCCGTCGACCAGCAACTCCAACACTTCCTGACGCGTCACTTGCGTTTGCCGAGCGCCGCCGATCAGCCGCGAGCCGCTTCCCGGCAAGGTGACCGTCGTCGTCTCGGGGGCCTTCGGGCCAAGCAGTGTTTCTTTCACCTGGCGGCACGTTCGCACGAGCGCCGCCCAGGCTCGCGGCTCCAACTTGCCGTCCTTCGCCAGACGACCTTCGAGATGATGGGCCAGGGCCAGGTCCAGGTTGTCGCCGCCCAAGATCAGGTGATCCCCGACCGCCACGCGATGAAACCGGACCTTCCCCGACTCCTCGGCCCGAACGCGGATCAGCGTGAAGTCGCTCGTTCCACCGCCAACGTCGCAAACCAGGATCTTCTGGCCCGGGCTGACCAACTCCTGCCAATCGGTGCGGTGGCTGTCGATCCAGGCATAAAACGCAGCCTGGGGCTCTTCGATCAGGACCACGCGTGGCAACCCAGCGCGGGCAGCGGCCTTCACCGTCAGCTCGCGCGCCACCTCGTCGAACGACGCCGGCAGCGTCAACACGAGATCCTGCTCGGCGAGCGGGTGTTTGGGAAAGTCCTTGTCCCAGGCAGCCCGCACGTGGGCCAGATAGCGGCCGGCAACCTCGATGGGCGAGAACTTCGTGGCGTCCGACGCACCATGCCACGGCAAGAGGGGAGCGGTGCGATCCACCCCCGAATGACAGAGCCACGACTTGGCCGACACGACCAATCGGCCGGGAACCAAAGTGCCGTGATCCCGAGCAAAAAAACCGACCGTGCTCCCGCCGGCGTCCGGATCGAAGGGAAGTTTCAGCGCCTTCTCATCGAATTCCCCTGTCGCGGGTTCGTAGTGAAACGAGGGAAGGGTCTCCCGCCGTTCCACCTGGCCCGGCGCCACGATCTGCGCCACGGAAAACGTCCGCACGCGCCACGGATCTTCGGCCGTGTCGACATAAGTCACGGCCGAATTGGTCGTGCCCAGGTCGATGCCTACCACGTAGCGAGACGAACCGGTCTGTTCAGTCGGAGCAGTCACGTCAGAATCCTCCTTCCCCAGCGAAGCGAGGGGGAGGGCCGGAGTGGCCTATTGAAGACACCTGATACGGCCCGACCTTTTCTGTTGCGCCGTCTCGTGTCGCCACGCTGCGCGGGCTTTGGACGCGGGCGTTCTGCGCCACAATCCACGGGCTTACGCCACGAGGCTACAGACGTTTCGCCGCGCTGCGCGGGCTTGCTGTCGGGAAGAGCCCGCGCAGCGGTGCGATACGATTGTAGCCCCAGGCGTGAGCCTGGGGAAAGGCAGTAGCGAAGCAACCGAGAAGCCCGCGCAGCGCGGCGACACAAGGGGAGGGCATCCAACTGTCGTGTCAGCCAAACTCGTTTCAATTCGTTCATAGTTTCTTTACTATCACCATGCCGCTCTGTATCGCAGAAGCGTTTCAACGGAAGCTGCTGGATGAAATGGATCACCAGTGCAGATCCCACCCCTCCCTAGCCCTCCCTAGCCCTCCCCCTCGCTCGCTACGCTCGCTGGGGAGGGGAAAGACAGCTCACCCTCGCTCGCTCGGGAGGGATTGCTATTCCGCGTCCTCGCGAACGCTGAATTCAAGTTTCCACCGTCCGGGAGATTTTGTGCCGACGCACCAGAGTTCCAGCATTCCGAGTTCCGTCACCCGGGCCTGAAACCGGACGGGCACATAGTCGTCCTCGATCTGCTCATCGGCGGGAAGTTCGGCCTCCATCGAATCCGTTTCGGAAAGCTCTTCGTCCTCCCAACGATCGAGCAGGTCGCCGGGCTGGTCCTGCTTCCGCACGGACGAACTGAAGAAACGAAATTGGGCCGACTCTCCGACCACGAGCCCGATCTCGTCGCTGGGCACGTCGGCCTGGGTGCCCTCCTCCATGCCAATGGGCACAACGCACAGTGCCTTCATGGGACGGGGCGCGCCGGGGATCGCCAGGCCCGAGGTTTCGATTCCGACATAATAACTTCGGGCCGTGCCACCTCGGATCCGCACGCCGCCCCGATCCTTGGCCCAACCATAGTAGGCCGCCCCTCGGGCCACCGCGTGGTCGAGATCCTGGGTCCCGGAGAGCATGACCGGACGCTGTCCATTATCGGCCCAGCCAGTCAACACGTCGAGAAGCCGCTCTTGGAGGGCGCCGGACTTGAAGACGCCGCCATTGAACAGGATCTTCGTCGGCTGGACGGGACCGGCCTCCGTGCCGTGAGCTTGCAGGAAGGCCGCCAGGTGGCGGGTGACCGCGGTGTCCGCCTCGAAAGGCAGACCAATTTCTCGGAAACCAGACGCCCGCCTGCGCGCCGGTCGTTCCGAGATCTCGCATTGGGGAAAGAAACCGTCGAGCAGAAGCGAGGCAACCGCCTGGCGTTCCACCTCAACCGAAACCGTCCCACCGATGAGCTTCCGCCCTCGTCCGAGGACGGAAATACTCTGGCGTTCGGGCCCCTCGGGGGCCAGCAGGGCCTCCTTGGCATTGCGGCACGAGTGCCAGAGCGACACCGATTGCCACGGATCGAGTTTCACTCCTTGCTCGGCAAACTGCTCAGCCACGTGGTGGGCGAGGGCGAGATCCATGTTGTCGCCGCCAACCAGCAGGTGATTGCCGACGGCCAGTCGCTGAAGCGTCAATTCACCGTCTTCTTCGGAAACGCCGACCAACGTCAGGTCGGTGGTCCCGCCGCCGACGTCGCAGACGAGCAGCTTGTCACCCACGCCCATGGTCTTTCGCCAGTGATCGCCCGTGGTCGCCAGCCAGGAATAGACGGCCGCCTGCGGCTCTTCCAATAGAACAAAGTCCTCGGGCAGCCCGGCCGCCAGGGCGGCCTCCCGAGTCAATTCCCGGGCGGAGGCGTCAAACGAGGCCGGAACGGTCAGCACGACCTGCTGCTCGGCCACGGGCGAATCGGGAAAGGCGGCCTGCCATGCGGCCACCAGGTGCTCCAGGTAATGCTGTGTCGCCGACACCGGCGAAACCTTGGGGACCGCGTCCGGAGCCCCCCAGGGCAAGACGGCCTGATGCCGGTCGATCCGACTGTGGCAAAGCCAACTCTTGGCGGCTCCCACGGTCCGATCCGGCTGGTCCGCCGCCTGGCGTCGGGCCAGCTGGCCCACGGCAAAGCTGCGTCCCTCCGCCCATGGCAGGTTGAGCGAACCGCCCTCGGCGTCATGGTCCGTCCCCAAATAGAGAAACGACGGCAAGGCGTCGCGCGACTCGACCGTTCCCGTGTCGACGAGCTGCGGAACCGGCAGCAATTCGAGCCGCGGTTCCTCCTCATTCAACGGGCAATAAGCAATCACACTATTGGTGGTTCCGAGATCGATTCCCAGAACATAGTCAGCACTCATCGTTTGGTCACTCCCTTAGGCAGGCAAACGCAAAGAATCTGCCTGCTTTCCATCTACGACAATTCCACCTCGGCCGGCGCAATCACCCGTGCGGCTTCGTCGCTTCCCGCCCATTGGGGAACCTCGCACGTGGTGGCCTGCCAGCCCGGGTGCATCAGTTGTCCCTTGAAGGGCGGCTCGCCGGTCACGTTGCCGGTCAGGTGGTACTTGCCCGAATCGAATCCGGCGGGAACCTCCACGGTGCTCTGTTCCTCGTCGGTCAGCAAGGGCTTCACGGCGAACATCCTCTCAACGACCGTTCCGCATTCACGATGCACATCCCGCGATGCCGCCCCCACTTGCGCGTCCGTGTAGCCGTCGAGGGGTTCCATGATGAAGTCCAGGAACCGAGCTTCTCGCTGCAAGGCCGCCAACAGAGTTACCGCCTCGCTGCGGCTGGGCTTCTTGGGCTTCGGGGGCGCCTTCTCGGGCTTTGGGGCCTCCAGTTTCGGGGCCTCGGGGGTCTGTCCGAGCAGGGCGGGAGCAACACGCTCGGCCGTCTGGCGGCTGAACAACACGGCAAAAAACGCGCGGAATGCCAGGAATATTCGCACGGCCTTGGTCTTCCTATTGGGCCACTATTGGGGGATCAGCAAAACGCTTCGCAGCTCCCCCTCACGGCGGTTAGTAACTCAACATAGACAATCACATCGCCGGCCGAGGCGGCGCATCGCCCGCTGCAGGAGGATCGGGGAGATCGCGTTGGCCAGTCCCCTCTCTCGGGGACTACGCCGACCGGCTGAAACTCTTTAGTCGACTGGGCAAGCCGTGCCGTGTCAAGACGGGGGAGGATGAACCGCAGCATGGGTGACGTAGCCGCCCCCCTGAGAACCACGAGCTGGCAAGTACGGCAACTTAGAGAAACCCGCAATCCTCTAGCAGAAGAGTTCCCGCCCGTCTGAAACCGCCCACACAGCGCGCCCGGCCAACACCGGCCGGTTCTTTCAAGACGACCCTTTCTCAAGTTCCGGCAGTATTCAATACGCCCGACCAGGGCAATCGGTCGATGCCCACTGGTTGATCGAGGGAGAGCCGAGGGAAGACAGTGATCGACGGGGATTCACAATCGATGAGCAAGACACCGCTTCAGCGGGGAAAATCGCCCTCTATGTTGTCATGAAGCCCTGACGAGCTGCTCAAACCGTAGCTCTCCCACGACTTCCACCCGATCAACCTTCTCGGATTTCCCGCTTCTCCGCGTCATAGATCTGCCGGCGGCCCGTGTCCATGGCGAGTTTGGCCATCAGGGCCGGCACACAATGCTGATAGCCGGCCTCGATGGGGGCGTTGGTCGTCTCGCGGGTCCGCAGACACTGCAGCCAGTTGAGGAAATGATCGGGCGTTTCGACGGCCGGCACCGGGGTCGCCTCTTTGGGAAGTTCGGTCGGCTTGATCGCTCCGGTGGCGGAATAGGTTGGGGCTTGCCATGACGTGAGATCGATGGTCCCCTCATCGCCGTAGATCTTCAGCACCCTGCCGTCGCCGTTGCCGAAATTGGTCGTGTAGCTGACCATGAGCCCTTCCGGATAAATCCAGACCGCCTGGGCCTGGTCGGGACAGGTAAAGCCATACTCATCGTCCCAGGTGAACGTGCCGCCCTGGGCCACGCAACTCTCCGGAAGCGTCGTGCCGACGATGTAGTTGTACAGATCGATGAAGTGGCAACCGAGGTTGGCGATCGGACCATCGGAGAATTCCCGATAGCCGTACCAACCGGTCAGAAGCTTGCCGTCGAAGGGGCGCATGGGACAGTCCATGAGAAACTCCTTCCAGTCCACGTCCTCTTCCCGAATCGGCTCGGCCCTTTGCATCCAGGAGTACCAATAGGGCTTCGTGCTGTTGCGGCACTGCTCGATCCTCGACACCTTGCCGATCGCTCCGGACTGGAACAGTTCCCGACAACCGGTGCTCGTCGACCAGCTGCGAACCTGGGTGCCCATCTGGGCAACGATCCCGCTCTCCTTGACCGCGTCGCAACAACGGTTGAGGGATTTCATGTCCATGGCGAGCGGTTTCTCGCAGTAGGCGTCCTTCTTGGCCTTGGCAGCCGCCTCCAGGTGGATTGCGTGGTGGTGGTCGCAAGAGGCGATCATCACCGCGTCGACGTCTTTCAGATCGAGGATCTCGCGATAGGAGACGAACTGGCGAGCGGGCCGGCCGTACCACTCCTGACATTGGGCGGCGGCACGCTCGCGCCGGGGACGCCACGGATCGCTCACGGCGATGAATTCGACGTTCTGGTCCTTGTCGTGTTTGTGGACGCCCGGCATATGGGCTTTGTAGCCTCGGCCTCCGCAGCCGATCAATCCGAGGGCGATCCGCTCGTTGGCGCCCACGACCTTGGCATAGCTGGCGGCTGTCAGGCTCATGGCCGCTCCGGCGGAAGCTGCAGCGAGAAACTGGCGACGGGTGGATTTGGCGTGCATGATTTGACCTCCAGGGCAAGCGGGAAGCAGGGCAGGGCGTCACGAGCCTGTGTCGGGACAGCCGACGCCCCAGTTTGTAGGCCCTGCCGCGTTGGAAGTCAACAGTCCGCTCCCGGTTGCTCCCGGGTATCTGTCGATTTTGAACAGGAGTTAACAGAGGCAACGGAGGGCAAGTGCTCAGTTGCCTCCGTTTGCTTGGTTCACTCGCACCGTATCGGTCTTCGGGGGAGCAACAAGAAGAGAGGCATCCTTGTGTGTGTTTTGGCAACTCTCTTAATTGGTATACAGGGAGGAGTTCTCGTTCGGAAACGTCCTGATAGAAATCAATCGTCGGATCAAAGCGGGACAATCCGTCCTTCAGAAAGAGGGCGCCTCTCTCCGAGTTGCATCATTCACTACCGCAAGATGGCCTCCATAGTGCAGTCGAGATTCCAGGTCACAAAGTAGGCCGAGAAAACAGAGAATTTGCCTCCGTTGTCTCTGTTCCCTCCTGATCAATCCTTCGTGACACTACCGCAGTGTCAGCCGCTTGTATTTGCTGCGGCGGTGACCGGCATGGCTCGGATCTTCGGCGAGGACAATTTCTTCGTAGTCGGCAAAATTGCCCTCAAACCAGGTCGTCTTGCCATACTCCATGACGAGCAGGTGCGTGCAGATGCGGTCGAGGAAGAACCGGTCGTGGCTGATGACCATCGCACAGCCGGGGAAATCGATCAGGCCCTGTTCGAGCACGCGCATGGTCCCCACGTCGAGATCGTTCGTGGGCTCGTCGAGCAGCAGGAAGTTGCCCCCGCGGCGGAGCAGCTTGGCGAGGTGGATGCGGTTCCGCTCGCCGCCCGAGCACTCACCCACCTTCTTCTGCTGCTGGCTGCCGCGAAAGTTGAACCGTCCCACGTAAACCCGCGAATTGATCGACACCTTGCCCAGTTCGATCGTGTCCTTGCCGTCGGTGATCTCTTCAAAAATCGTCTTGCTGTCGTCCAACGCGTCACGGTGCTGGTCCACGTGAGAAAGCTCCACGGTGGGCCCCAGTTCGATCGAGCCGGCGTCGGGCTTCTCGTCGCCCACGATCATCCGGAACAGCGTCGTCTTGCCCGTTCCGTTCGGCCCGATCACGCCGACAATCGCCCCGCGGGGAACATTGAAGGAGCAATCCTCCAGCAGCGTCAACGTCTGCCCGTCGCCTTCAAACCCCTTGCGCAGGTGCTCCACCTCCAGGACCCGTTCCCCAAGGCGGCTGCCCGGTGCGATCTGAATGAGGACCTCGCTCTTGTTGTCCACGGTCTGCTGGCCGGCCAGTTGCTCGTAGGATTTGATGCGAGCCTGGTTCTTCTGCTTGCGTCCTTCGTGGGAATTGCGGATCCAGTCCAGTTCCCGCTGGAGGGTCTTCTGACGCTGCGTCTCCTTCTTCTCGATAAGTCGCAGTCGTTCCGCCTTCTGCTCGAGCCAGGAAGAATAGTTGCCCTCGAAAGGGATGCCCCGAGCATTCTCGATCTCGAGGATCCACTTGGTGATGTTGTCGAGAAAGTAGCGGTCGTGGGTCGCCACGATGACCGTGCCGTGGTATTCCCGCAGGGCCTGTTCGAGCCACTTGGCGGTCTCGGCGTCGAGATGGTTCGTCGGCTCGTCGAGCAGGAGCAGGTCGGGCTTCTCGAGCAAGGCCATGCAAAGGGCCACCCGACGTCGCTCTCCCCCCGAGAGCAGCCTCACAGGCGTGTCGTCGGGCGGGAGAACCAACGCGTCCGAAGCGATGTCGATCAGCCGGTCGAGTTCCCAGCCGTCGGCCGCGTCGATTTCCTCCTGGAGCGAGCCCATCTGCTCCATGAGCTTGTCGAAATTGGCCTCCTCTTCCGGATCCGCCATCTTGACCGAGATCTCGTTGAAGCGGTCAATCAAGTCCTGGACCGGCTTGACCGCCATGAGCAAGTGCTCGCGGACCGTCTTGTCCAGATCGACAATCGGCTCCTGGGCGATGTAGCGTACCCGCATCCCCTTGGCGATCGTGGCGGTGCCGTCGATGTCGTCATCGAGCCCGGCCATGATCTTGAGCAGGGTCGACTTGCCGGCGCCATTCTCGCCCACAACGCCGATCTTCGCGCCGTAGAAGAAGGACAGGTTGATGTTACGCAGCACGAGCTTCTCACCGAAGGTCTTGCTGACGCCGTTCATTTCGAAGATGAATTTTGGAGCCATGGAGTGAGGGTAACGGAAACGAGGCTATTTGAGGAGGGGGACCCGGCCAGACCCGATCAAAGGCAGCAATCCCCCCCCAATTCATGGGACAGCCTGCCTGTCTCACAACTTTCGGTTCGCCTTCGAAAAAAGGCCTGGCTGGCTGCACTCTGGACGGGGGAACAGGGGATGCCCACAATTGACAGACCTCGCACAAACCGTAGGGTGCGTCTCGACGCACCTCTTGGCTGAGTCACAAGAAGGAACCAGTGCAATGGGGAAGAAAAAAGCACCCCCAAAGCAGAAGAAGAGCGCCGCCCCACAGAATGACGTGGAGCCCGGAAGGTGGAGCATCAATTCCCAAAGCGCCATCGTCACGATCTGGGAGTCACGCGACGAGAAGGGAACGGCCGCGTATGCGGTGACCTTCAATGAAGGTCGAAATCCCGTCCCACCCGCCGACGATGAAAAGGGGGCCTCATCGGTCGTGCTTGCGTTCCAGAAAGTCGAACGTGCCGACAAGCTGAAGAAGGCTGCGCGAGTGGAACTTGACTAACGTGCGTCGAGACGACCCTACCTCGGCCGCACTTCCTCTTCCCAATCGGCCAACCGCTTCTTTAGGCGCGCCGTGTCTTCAGGACGGCCGGTCGCCAGGTTGTTGTTCTCCCTGGGATCTTTCGAAAGATCGAACACATACTCGTTGAAGGTGTCGCCGTCCTGCAAGGAGACGTACTTGAGATCCCCGTCGCGGACGGCACGCCAGGTTCGATCGGCCCGTCGGGCACGCCAGAATAGAACGCGAGGCTCGGCCGGACGTCCGGCGGCGATCTGGCCCAGCACGTCGATTCCGTCCAGCGGGCGGTCCGCCGGAAGAGTACACCCTGCGGCTGCCAGAATGGAGGCCGTCAGGTCGAAGGTGAGAATGGGCTGATCGTCCACCACGCCCACGGGCAACCGGCCGGGCCAACGGGCCATGCAGGCCACGTGGATTCCGCCCTCGAACAGCTCGGACGCATAACCGCGAAACGGCGCATTGCTCGCGGCAATCGGATAGGCGCCGTTGTCGCTGCAGAAGATCACCAGGGCGGTCTCGGCCCGACCTGTCTCCTCAAGCGCTTGGAGGACTTCGCCAACCCCTTGATCCAGACGTTGAATGATCAGCCGCAACGTGTCGCGATCGCCTTTCTGCCAGTCCTTGGAATCCCACTTGTGCGAGACCTTGGGCTGGTCCGGCTTTTTGTCGGGATGCTGAAAGGGCGCACTCGGTGCGGTGTACGGCAGGTAGAGGAAAATCGGCTTGTCCGCGGGCTGCTTTCGCAGGAACTTGACGGCGCCGTCGGTGATCAGATCGGTGAAATAGCCGTCGCGATCGACCCGCGTGAGGTTCTCGTAGAGCACGGGCTCGCCCGTCGGTTCGTTGTGATAGAAGTAGTCGATCGTTCCTCCGAGCGAGGCCAGAAAGTAGTCGAAGCCGTGGTGCGGCGGCAGCAGGTGCTTTTCATATCCCAGGTGCCATTTGCCTAGGGCAACCGTGTGGTAGCCGGCCTGCTTTAAGAACGGACCGAGAACCGACTTTTCCGGCGGCAGCCCCAGTTCGTGCTTCTCGGCCAGGGCGATGGCGTCGTCGTAGCGGCCCACGTTGCCCGTCCCCAGGGCGCATTCAAGACCCGGCACGCGCTGCTGATAGCATCCCGTGAGCAGGGCCGTCCGGGTGGGTGAGCATTCCGGCCCGTTGGAATAGAAATTCGTAAACCGCACCCCCTGCTCCGCCAGACGGTCGATGTTGGGCGTCTGGATGTCCGGGCAGCCGTAGCATGACAGATCTCCGTTGCCGAGATTGTCGGCCATGATCAGCACAATATCCGGCTTCCGCCCGGGCTCGGCGCCACAAGTCACGGCCCCACAGGAGAGCACCACCAACAGGAACGAAAAGCCGCGAGCCCAAGAAATCCAGAACATGATTCGACTCCAATCCAGGGGCCTTGCAGGGAAGATGATCGCTCATGGTTTTACCAGCCCGGCTTGGCAGAAACCAGCCTCCCACGCGGAGCATCCTACACAGAAGCGGCAGAATCGTGAAAAGACAGGCCGCTCCTTTGACATCTTGCCGATACCCAATGACAATGGATTTAGGTCGTTCTTCCTAAATGAGACCCATCCTGGTGGTGGATTCTTGGTGGTGTGCGAGCCTCCGGCCCCTCGGGCGGTCGGATCGGGCTCCTGACGCAAGCGATTGGAGAGGCAACATGAACTGGACTGAGCGTCTTTCGCGACTTTTCCGAACTGCCCCATTCTCTGCAAATTCACGCAGACAGAAGTCGCCTCCCCGCCGCAGTCGCCGGGTGGCCGTGGAAACCCCTCGAAGATCGCCGCCTGTTGAGCGTTTCTCCCACGCCGGAAGTAGCTGGAGCCGCCGGTGAATACGATTTCGGCGACGCACCGGACAACTACGGCACCACCCTCGCCGCCAATGCGGCCTACCACGAAGCCGTCGGACCGACCTTGGGCGCCACCCGGGACGCCGAATCGGACGGCCTTCCCTCGATCGCCGCGGATGGCGACGACGCCGACGGCACAGACGACGAAGACGGCGTGACTTTCGGCACGCTCCAGGTCGGCCAGCTTGACGCAACCGTGACCGTTAATGTCCAGAACGTAACGACCGCGGCCTATCTCGATGCCTGGATCGACTTCAACGGCGACGGCTCCTTCGGCGGCGTCGATGAACTGATCGCCGATTCGGTTGCGGTAGTGGAGGGCGACAATATGGTGGAGTTCGACGTCCCCTTTGACGCCGCGACAGGCGAGACCTTCGCTCGCTTCCGCCTCAGCTCGATTGGTAACCTGGATGCGACTGGACCGGCTGACGACGGCGAAGTCGAAGACTACGTAATCGCAATTGCCGAGCCGGTCGATCTGGGAGTGGTCGACTTTCTTGAGCTGCCCGACCTCGACCTCTCGTCAGGGCCCCGAGCCTATTCGTTTACCACCAAGTACTCGGGATACCTGGACGTGGATGCCGCACTGCCTTCGGCCAGCCAGACTGTCACGCTTCGTTTACATGACGCAATGAACGACTGGACGTTTACCGGTGACAGTGCCGGTGACGACCACGCCAGCACCGGCGCGTACTCTTTAAACAGCGGCCAACAGTACACCTTGCTGATCGCAGGTACCAGTACGGACGTGGACCTGACGATCTGCAATCTCGTTACCTGGACAGGCACGACGATCATCGTCCACGGCACAGATGATGCAGACGAGTTTGAGTTCGACTTCAGCGAGGTCACCATTAATGGCTTCAGTTACACGGTCCAGGATGGCGTGACGACCTCGGTTGGCTTTGACGGAGGAGGCAGCGAGGACCAGGCCCTCCTGTTTGGGACATTTTATGGAGAGGCGACCTTTTCACCCGGCCGCGGGTCGATGACAGATACCCGAACCGGCTTCGTCCTCAGCGTGGAAAACGTGGCTCAGATCTACGCAATCGGAGGAGGTATCGAGGATACCATGTCGTTGGAGGACTCCCAAGGCGACGACACGTTGGTCGCGTCCCCAAAGCTAATGCAGCTCAGCGGGACGACGGCCGATGGCAACCCTTATTTGCTTTCCGCAACGAACTTCCGCTATGCCCACGCCTACGCCCGGAATGGCGGCGACGACACGGCCACGCTCGAAGGCTCGGAGGACTACGATCGGATCAAAGCCTATCCCGACTTCGTCCGGCTCTTCAATTCCACGTTCTACAACCGCGTCAAGTTCTTCGACACCGTCGCGGCCGACACCCTTGGCGGCGAGGACTATGGCGTGATGTTGGCCTCGGATAACGCGGACGTCGTCTGGGCCATGAAGGACGGCATTCGCGTCGCCCAGAACGTGGAACTTGCCGCCGAGGAGAGTCCCGACTACGACGCCTTGGCCTACAACGTGACGATTGCCGGCTGCGAGTTCTTCACGGCCCGAGCCGACGGCGGCGACGACTGGCTGGAACTGCACGACTCGGCCGGCAAGGACGTGCTCATCGCCAAGCCGCACAAGATCATGATGATGAACGGGCCGACCAGCAGCGTCGCACGGGGCGAGGAGTACACGATTACCGCCCGGGGCTTCTCTCACATGACTTCGATTGCCGATCAGGGAGGCGACTACGACGCCGCCAAGCTCTACGACTCGTCGGAAGACGGCACCGACGTTTGGGCGGCCGCCTACGTGGACGGCGAGACTTGGTCGACCATGACCTCTCCCAGCCGTCTCCTCTACGAGGTCACCGCCTTCGAGCAGGTCGGCGGCTACGGCTTCAACGGCGGCCTCGGCGAAGACCACGGCACGAACACGAAAGACCACGCCGAGGATGTGGACTTTGTGTTCGAGTATGGGTATTGGGAGCTTTGAGCTTTGAGCGGTGAGTTGTGGACTAGGTGTGAGCTTTGGAGAGGGTGGCACGCTCAGAGCGAGAGCGATGGGCGTGGGCATGTAGGCAGCAGGAGAATTGCAGCGTCAAGAAAAGTAGCCATCACGCTCCGCCGTGATGAGCGCTCGACTTGTCGGAAATGCCTGCATGGTCTCTGCGACCTCGGTGGTAGATCTTCTGACCCGTGCAACGATCCTCTTGTTGCCAAGGCAACACCGACGGTTTTCCGAATGGCTTGGCCGAAATGGAGAACCGTTTGCGGAAAATCATCGCTGCCACCCGCTCATAGCTCACCGCTCATAGCTCACCGCTCATAGCTCACCGCTCCTCACGGCATATCTTCCAGTTCTTCGAGCCAGATGCGCATCTCGTGGTCGTATTCGCTGGCGAGATCGCCCTTGACGAGTTGGCGGTGGAAGCCGGCGGCGCCGTCCTGGAGGATGTCGGCCGCTTCCGCGCTGGGGAAACGCCGCATGGGATCGGGCGCGATCAGTTGCCGGAGGAAGCCCATGAGCAGGTCGCTGGAAACGACCTCTTCCGGGAGCAGGTAGGGCAGCTTTTGGGCGAGGAAGCGTTTGGCTTCGAGCAGTTCGCGATAGCCCGTCCGCCCATCGAAGGGCGGCACGCCGGCGAGCATCTCGATGAGAACGTAGCCCAGGCTGGCCAGGTCGGAGCGAGCGTTGCACTCACCGCCTTCCAGGACTTCCGGGGCGGCATAGGCCGGCGTGCAAGCACGCCGCGCGGGGATGTCGTCGAGGGAGAAGGCCGAACCGATGTCGACAATCTTGGCGTTGCCCGTCCGCTTGAGCATGATGTTCGAGGGCTTGATGTCGCCGTGAACGATATCCTGCCGGTGCAGGGCGGCCAGGGCAGCCAGGCAATCGCGAATGATGGCGATCGCCACCCCCGGCTTGACCCGGGGCTGGACCGGCCCCCCGGTGACAATCACCTGGTTGATGTAGTTCCAACGCCGGGCGCTTACCCGCTCCTGGAGCCACCCAAGCATGTCGTTGCGAAGCAGATGGCCAAGGTCGTAACCGTCGACCCATTCCATCTCCATCATGCGGATGCAGCGGCGGTCCACCCAGTTGTGAACGTCGAGCAGGTTGTCCTGCTGAATCTGGGCCACGCGGGCGGCAATGGTCGCCATCCGCCCCATGGCCTCGTTGTAGGATCGCTCGTCTTCGTAGCGTTCGGGGGAGAAGACCTTGATGGCCACAGGCAGCGTGAAGCGGTCCGTGCCCCGGCGTTCACTCAGATAGACGACGCCTTGACCACCCGAGCCAAGGGGCCGGAGCAATCGGTGGTGTTCGGTCCAACTAAGCCGCTTCTCCTCGATGATCGTACGATAACGGGAAAGCAGTTCCTCAGAACAAGCCGAAGTGGCCGAGCCGCCCAGGGTCCGGGTGGGGCTCCCCTCCGGAAAAGTGGTCGTCGTCATTGGGGTTCCTCAAAGCCGTCCAGCATTCCGTGCCAAGGGTTCCTTAGTCTGGGAGAATTGTAAGACACGTTGGCCAAACAAGGAAGAGGAGCATGGGGAGCAAGAGAAATCCGAGTGTAAATCCGAATTTCGAAATCCGAAATCCGAAACAACATCGAATTTTCCAAATTCCAATGACCAAAACGGGGAGCAGCCTGCTACCGGAGGAGATCCCGGTCCACCGTTTCGATCATTCGAGTTTCGTGCTTGTTTCGGATTTCGAGATTCGGATTTCGGATTTACCTCTCTAGACCACATCCGTCCAGAGGGGGTAGCCGGCGCCGCGCACTGGAAATCCGAGGCTTTTGTCCGTCAGGAAGTTGATCAGGGGCTCACCGGCCTGCCAGCGTCGGAGGTTTTCACAGAATAGCTTCGTCATATTGTCGATCCGCCAACTGCTCTGCCCGGCAACATGGGGGGTGACGATCACGTTCGACAGATCCCAAAGCCGGGATTCGACGGGAAGTGGCTCCGGCTCGGTCACGTCCATCACGGCGCCGGCAATTCGCCCGTTTTCGAGTCGATCCACTAGATCCTCGGTGATCACAAGCGGGCCCCGGGCCATGTTGGCCAGAACCGCGTGAGGCTGCATCCGGTCCAGCTTGCTGCCATCGAAGATCCCCCGGGTCATCTCGTTCAGCGGCAGGCAGAGGACCACGAAATCAGACGCCTCCAGCAGGTCGTCAAGGCGGTCCGCCGGCCAAAGTGTCTCGATCGTGTCGGGCTGATCGGCGGGGAAAAGGTCGGTGGCAATGGTCCGGGTTTTGAAGGGCTGAAGCAGTTCGGCAACCCGTCGCCCCACACCGCCGAAGCCGACAATGCCCACCGTGCTCCGAGTGAGATCGCGGGTGGGCCTCCGCACAAATTCCTTGATCTGCTGGGCCCGAAAGTACACCGGAAGGCTGCGGCACCACCCCGTCAGCAGGGCAATGGTGTGCTCGGCAACCTGATCGGCGAGGACCGCCGAGGCGCTTGTCACCGGGATTTCCGAGGCGATCACCGAGGGAACGAGACAGTGGTCCATTCCCGCAGCGGAGGATTGAATCCATTGAAGGCGTCCGGCCTCAACCACGCCGTCCCAGTCGACGGGGACCTTGGCGTGTCCGCAGAAGATATCCGCGTGGAACAATTCTTCCGGAATCCGCTCTTGGCCCGCATCCACGATTTCAGCGTCCGAGGGGGCAGCGGCTCGGATCAGGTCAAGATGGTGAGACTCGACGGGATAGCAAAGGACGATGCGCATCGCTCTAACTCAAGATACAATGGAAATTAGAGGGCTGCCTCTGGTTGCGGCAGGCCCCAAGTCCGGGAAAAGACAACTATTGTGAACGATTTGGCGGCAAGAGCAAGGGTTCGTGGGATTCAGCGAGGCATCTCCCCTCGCCGCTTGTGTGATGCGGTTTACCCCCACAGCAGACGAGAGACCGAAGTCCTGCCGAGGGGATAGGTGCCGACGTGTTTTTTCAACAGCCTTTCCTGTAACAAACAGCCTCGCCGGCAGTTAAGGCAACTTGAAGCGACGTGAACGCTGGCGGGATTGCGTGACGGTGATTAGAATTGTTGGAATTAGGACGAGTTGCGAACCGAGTAGTTACCCACCACGTGTGCGACCGGCATCCGTCCTCTTTCCGCCAGCGACCCCGGCAGATTCGTCGAATCTCGATTTTGCTCGCCGTGGATTGCGGATAGCGGAGCGTCCCCACCTATATGCTCGCACGCCCTAATCTATTCACCGACCTGCATCCTGCACGACAGTGAGAGGAGGTTTCCCCTGAACGGCAAGAAGTATCAAATCGGCATCGTGGCCGTTGTGCTCCTGGTGGCGTTGAGACTGACCATCGGATGGCACTTCTTCTACGAAGGAGTGTGGAAAATCACGAACTCGGACGAATTCTCGGCAACGCCGTTCCTGACGATGTCGAAGGGTCCCTTCGCACCGCTGTTCTACGCCATGGTTCCCGACCTGGACGGGCGCGACCGCCTGGCGATGGCGCCGTTGGAGAATCCAGAAAAGGGGCAGGAAGAGTGGGTTACCAGCCCGGTCTACCTGGCCGCCTGGACGGAGACGAAGGAGAATTTCGCCAAACGTCTGACCGACGAGCAGAAGAAGGCGGTTGAGGAGAAGTTCGAACAATACAAAGAGTCCCTCGCAGAGTTCATGACGAACAATGAGGAAGACATCAAGGCCCACTTTGGCTCGTTGGATCGCTTCATCGCCCGAAAGAAGTCGGGCGTGAACGGAGCGGCTCACGAGAAGGAGCGGATCTGGGATGAGCAGATGAAACTTCGCGGCGAGGTCAACGGCTGGATGAAGGACCTGGACGCCATGGGCGACGAGATGTGCATGGCCTTCTATAACAGTCTTGATGACGAGCAGAAGGCGCGAGCGGCTGTGCCCCAGGTGGTTACCGCGCCGGAGAAACTGCCGATTCCGCTGCCGTTTGTCAAGTCGCGAACCGACTTCCTCGACAAGGCGGTCACCTACGCGCTGACGGCCATCGGGCTGTGCATGTTGCTCGGCTTCTGCAATCGCCTGGCGTGCCTGGGCGGCGGAGCCTTCCTGATCTCGGTGCTGATGACCCAACCGCCGTGGCCAACGATCTTCCCCCACGCCCCGGCCGTGGTGGGACATGCCCTGGTGGTCGACAAGAACTTCGTGGAGATGGTCGCCATTTTCATGCTGGCGGCGCTACCGGTCGGACGTTGGGCCGGACTGGACCACTTCCTTTATCATTGGATCGGTCGCCCCCTGGAGGCGAAGATTCCGGCCCTGGCCAAACTGAACTGACAGGCCGGCGTTGACACGCACGGCTGGTTTTCCGTGCCGTTGTCGGCTCAAGCGTGTTTGAAATCGGATCCAGAAACTCAACAAGGTATTTGAAATATGAGTCCTAGTCTTGACGAAAAACCGGCCGGATCGCCACGGGGAGATTTCAATCGCCGTGACTTCATCAAGGGCGGCGTCGTAGGCGGCGCCGTGGCGGCCGGAAGCATGGGAGCCTTCTACTTCGGCTACGGAGCCGCGCAAGGCAACCCGGTCCGCGTGGGTGTGCTCGGCACGGGCGACGAAGGCAGCGTGCTCATGGGCGCCATCAATCCCGAGTACGTGGAAGTGAAGGCCATCGCCGACATCCGCCCCTACAACCAGTGGCGAGCCTTCCACGGCGACCACTCCAGCCCGGCCGCCCTCGCGGCGCGCAAGGGTCTGATGAGCGTCTACGGCTGGCAGACGGAGGCCGAAGCCAAACGGCATGTGAAGGTCTACACCCAGTACCAGGACCTGATCGCCAATGCCAAGGCCGACGGGATCGAGGCGGTCATCATCGCCTTGCCGCTGCACTTGCACGCTCCCGCGGCGATTGCCGCCATGCAGGCGGGTTTGCACGTGCTCACCGAGAAACTCATGGGCCACAGCGTCCACGAGTGCAAGGAGATGTGCCGCGTGGCCGCCACGACCCACAAACACCTGGCCACGGGCCATCAGCGCCACTACAACATCCTCTACGAGGAGGCGATGGACGAGATTCGCCGGGGCATGATCGGCGACATCCACTACATCCGCGCCCAGTGGCACCGCGGCAACATGCCCGGTTCGGATAGCTGGCAGATGCCGATGCCGGAAGACCTGAAACCCAGCGATCCCCAGGCCGCCAAACTGGCCAAGGAATTGGTTAGCTGGAAGAGGGAGTTGGGAAAAGCCCGGGGTCGCGACATCGACAAGTGGGCGATCAAGGTGGCCCAACGGGAAATGCAGCTTGAAGACTACGTGCTCAAGACCACTGCCGAGGAGTTCGGCTACGAGACGACCAAGTTCAAGGCCGGCAAGGAAGTCTACGAACGTCCTGCGGCCGAGGAACTCATCCGCTGGCGACTGTGGGAGCGAACAGGCGGCGGCCTGATGGCCGAACTCGGCAGCCACCAGTTGGACGCGGCGAGCATCTTCATCTCGGCCATGCACAACGGCGAGAAGCAACACCCGATCAGCGTCATGTGTGCTTCGAACCGTCCGATCTTTGGGCTCGACCGCGAGGCCGACGACCACGTGTGCTGCATCTACGAGTTCCCCCTGCCGGACTACAATCCGGATCCGAAGAGTCCCGAGAACCGCAGGCGGGTCGGCGTACAATACGCCTCGATCAACGGCAACGGCTACGGCGGCTACGGCGAGATCGTCTATGGCAAGAAGGGCACCCTGATTCTCGCGCGAGAAACCGACAAGACGGTCTACCGCGACGAGAGCGCCAGCAAGGTGAAAGCCTCGGCCGCAGCGGCCGCCCTCGACACCCAGGCGAGCGGCGCCGCCCAGAAGGCGGCGGATGCCTCCGGCCCCTCCAACGTGAGCCGCGGCTACCAGGAAGAGATCGAGCACTGGGCCTGGTGCATCCGGGTGAACCCCAACAACTCGAATCCCGATATCCAGCCCCGCTGCTATCCCAAGGTGGCCATGGCCGATGCCGTCATCGCCCTGACGACCAACATCGCGGCGCAAGAAGGCCGGCGAATCGACTTCAAGGAGTCGTGGTTCGAGCCCGACGACGATGACACGCCCGAGGGCGTGAAGCCGGATGTTTCGCGGTATTCCTCTTGAGTGTGAGGAGATCCGGGAAGGCCCGGCCTACGGCGTAGAACAGAACACAACGATATAGACCCAAAGGCAAGTCACGATGGATTTAACTCCCGAATCCAAAGAGATTGGTAAGGAGAACTTTCGTTCGGCGATCGGCAGTTCGCTCGTCCGGCGGAGTTTCCTGCAAAAAGGTATCCAGAAAGGGATCAGTTCCGGCAACGGGCTGGGCCCCTACTACTACGGCTACGGCGAAAAAGTCGCCCGACCCTTGCGCGTCGGTGTGATCGGCACCGGCGATGAGGGCAGCGTGCTCCTCGGAGCTCTCAATCCCAATTTCGTCGAGGTCGTGGCGATCGCCGACATCCGCCCCTACAACGTCTGGCGGGCCTTTAACGGCGATCACTACAGCCCCACGGCCAACGCGGTTCGTTGCGGACTGATGGCCAAATACGGCTGGAAGACCGAGGACGAGGCCAAGAAGCACGTCAAGGTCTACGGCCCCTACGAGGAACTGCTGAAGGACAAGGACGTGGAGGCGGTGATCATCGCCCTGCCGCTCCACCTGCACGCTCCGGCCGCTATCGCCGCCATGAAGGCCGGCAAGCACGTGCTCACCGAAAAGCTCATGGGCCACAGCGTTCACGAGTGCAAGGACATGGGCCGCGTGGCCCAGGCCACCGGCAAGCACCTGGCCACGGGCCACCAGCGCCACTACAACATTCTCTACGACAACGCCGTCCACGCGATCAGCCAAGGCCTGCTCGGCGACCTTCACTACATCCGCGCCCAGTGGCACCGCGGCAACCTGCCCGGCAGCGACAGTTGGCAGCAGCCCATGCCCCCCGAGTTCAAGCCGAATGATGAACAAGCCGGAAAGCTCGTGGGCGAGCTCAAAGCCTGGGAGGAAAAACTGGCCAAGATCGAGAAGGCCCTCGCCGACGCGGAAAAGAAAAAGGACACCAAGAAGATCGCCGCCCTGGGCGCAGAAAAAAGCCTCTGGACGATCAAGGTGACCCAGAAGAAAGCCCAACTGGCCGACAAGCTGATCACCGACCAAGTGGAGAAGTTCGGCTACAAGGGCCGCCAGATCAAGGACGGCTCAGGACAGGTTGTGTATAACCGTCCCGCCGGCGAGGAACTGATCCGCTGGCGTTTGTGGGACCGTACCGGCGGCGGGCTGATGGCCGAGCTTGGCAGCCACCAGCTCGACGCGGCCAGCATCTTCATCGCCGCCATGTACGGCGGCAAGAAGCAGCACCCGCTGAGCGTTTCGGCGGCCGGCAGCCGCGCCGTGTTCCCCCTCGATCGCGATGTGGACGATCACGTGTTCTGCATGTTCGAGTACGCCCTGGACGACTACGATCCGAAAGACGAACTCGGCAAGCGGAAGAAGCTCACCGTTGCCTACGCCTCCGTCAACGGCAACGGCTTTGGCGGATACGGTGAGACGGTCTTCGGCACGAAGGGCACACTCCTGCTCGAACGCGAGAAGGAAGCCATGCTCTTCCAGACCCACAATGTGGACGACAAGACGGTCGTGACTGGCGACATCGGTGCCCCGGCGCTGGAAATCCTGAAACCGGGCGACAAACCGGCGGCCGAGGAACAGGAAGTTTCGGCCGCGGTCGGATTCCACGCCACGGCCGGCGACATCAGCCGCGGCTATACGGAAGAGATCGAGCACTGGGTCTACTGCATCCAGGAGAATCCGGAGGCCAAGGACGACGGTCCGCTGCCCCACTGCCATCCGAAGGTCGCCATGGGCGACGCCGTGATCGCCCTGACCACCAACATGGCCGCCGCCGGCGCCGGGCGAATCAACTTCAAGGAGGAGTGGTTCGACATGGACAGCGACGAAACGCCTGAGAACGTCAAACCGAGCGTACCGGCGAACAAGTCGTAAGCGACTTGCACAAGCAGAGAATCAAGAGAGCACGGGCCTTCTTCCCGTGCTCTTTTTTTATGTAGGTTGGCTCTCCAGGGCCGACCATTGCGTTATCACTGGCTTCCTAATTCTGCAAATCGACAACGGCCGGTTCGGTGCGTTATCCCATGGTTGAACACCGTTGGCGGCGCGTGGGTCGACTCGGGAGAGTCAACCTACGTGGGTTGATTGTTTCCTGGCGTTCCGCTATTCTACCCCCCTGTAGAGAGCAATTGTGCGACCTTGGATCGTGACCTTCCTACTCGAAGGAGATAGCCGTGGAAAAGTGGCCGATTGGAGTGTTTGCGAGCATTGATGCGGGCCTGGGCGTCAAGCTGGAAGTCGTTCACGAGCTTGGAATTCCGACAATTCAACTCCATGCCCCCAAGAAGGAAACTCGGACGCCAGAGAACGCCGAGGCCTTCGTGAAGCGGCTGGAAGGACTCGGGATCCGAATCACGGTCGTTTTCGGTGGTTTCGAGGGTGAGAGCTATGCCGACATCCCCACGACGGCCAAGACCGTGGGCCTGGTTCCCGCCGAAACTCGTGCCGAGCGAGTCCAGGAGTTCAAGGAGATCGCCGACTTCGCCAAGTTGCTGGGCGTCGACACGGTGGGACTCCATCTGGGCTTCATTCCCCACGACGCCGCGGAAGGGTTGTTCGATCAGGTCGTCGCCGTCACCCAGGAGATCTGCGACCACTGCAAAGCGAACGGGCAGAATTTCCACCTGGAAACAGGGCAGGAATCGGCCGAGGACCTGCTTCAGTTCATTGCGGCCGTGGATCGGGACAACTTGTTCGTGAATTTCGATCCGGCCAACATGATCCTTTACGGGTCGGGCGAACCCATCGAGGCCCTCGGCAAGGTGGGCAAGTTCGTCCGCTCGGTCCACTGCAAGGACGCCAACTGGTCCGACAAACCGGGCGACACCTGGGGCGCGGAAATGCCTCTCGGCGAAGGGGCCGTGGGAATGGAAAACTTCCTGGCCAAGTTGAAAGAGATTGGCTACGAAGGCCCGCTGACCATCGAACGGGAGATCCCGGAAGACCCTGCGCGGCAGAAGGCCGAGATCGGAGGCGGCGCGAAGCTTCTGACGGACCTTCGAGCCAAACTGCTCGGCTAGTGCTTTGTCGTGTGTCGAAGTTTGGACGCCGGAATGTTGGAGTCCACGCTTCAGCGTGTATGACAGACAGCCTAAAGGCAGGACACCAACGGGCGTGCGTGAGTCAAGACGGCGGCAGGGATGCCACCGCTACGGGAAAGTATTAGTACAAGGTTGCCGAGAAGTCATGCCGAAAACGAATATTGCGATTGCCCACGATCTGGGTCAGGAAGAGGCCACGCGTCGTCTTCAGGAACGGTTTCATACCGTCAAGGACCAGTTCGGAAGCCACATCAGCGATTTGGAGGAATCCTGGGAACCGCACGGTCTTCGATTCGCATTCCGCGTGATGGGCCAGAAGATCTCCGGTTCCGTGACTTCGGAACCCTCCCAAGTGCAAGTGGCCGCCGATCTTCCGATGGCGGCCTTGATGTTCAAGGGGACGATCGAGCAACAGATCCGTGACGAATTGACCAGGATGCTGACCGGTTGATGGCTTGGTCAGGTGACGCTGCCCTCCGACACAACCAGCTTATTGAGGGTTTCGATCAGAAACTGCCGGTCAAAGGGTTTGACGATGAAGTCGGCGGCGCCGATCTGAAACGCCTCCTTGAGAACGTGTTTTTGATCGAGGGCGCTGACGACGCAGACCCGCGCCTTGGGGTCGACTTCGAGAATGCCGCGCAAACCGTGAAGCCCGTCGTATTGGGGCATGACAAGGTCAAGCGTACACGCATCCGGGCGCAGGGCGGCGTACTGATCGATCGCCTCCTGGCCGTTGGTGGCCTCGCCGGCGATCTCCCATCCGGCCTCCATGGCCGCGTCCTTGATCATTTCACGAATAATGATGGCATCGTCGGTGACGAGTAGTCTCCTGGTCATGTCTGGCTCCTCCGATCGCTGGTGCGACGTCCTCTTCTTATGCCTTCGCGGGGGCTTTTCGATTCGTGTTCGGTTCGAAAACTGGCTGGTCGTTCGTCAAAGCTTCTTTTTGCTCGTGCCGGCGATTTCGACGAGCAGTTCACCGGTCGAGCAGTCCAACGTGACTCGCCGTCCTTTCTGCCCCCCCACATCCCTGGCCAAGATGCGGATGTTCTCCTGAGCCAGGATATTCTGAACGGCTTCGATGTTGTTGTCGCCGATTTGCAGCGGGCCGGAGACGCCGAACATGCAAGCGCCGCCGGCAATCTTGGCGACCAGGCCCTCGCGGGGAATGCCGATTTTGGAAAACTCGGCGAGCATATGCGGGAGAGCGGTATCCGCGAACTTGCCGGGGAGGGCTCCTCTTCCGCAGGCGGTTGGGAGAACGATGTGTGCCAGAGCGCCCGTCTTCAGCCGGGGATGATAGAGAGCCAATCCGACGCAGGAACCGAGGACGGAACTCAAGAGTCCCGGCGCCTTGGCAACGGCGATCTGACCCATTCCCACATTCTGTTTCTGCGAGGGTTGTGTTGTTGTGCAGGAAGTCATCCGTCCGTTATCCCATGATTGAGTTAGGTTCGTATTCCGAGGTCCGTTCGGAAGGGGGGGTCACACATTCGCATGGAGCGTCTGGCCCATCCTGTGTCGGAGACCATCCGTCGGCACGAACAGCACATGCCAGTTCAACTGTTCTCCCTCTCGATGGAACTTGGTTCGACAGATCAGAACCGTGTCATGGGTGAGCGCCTGGGCCATGAGGGCCTGCTGCAACACGCTGGCGCCGAAGTCCTGAACGAAGTAGGGCGCTGAGGGGACCAGTTCGTGATCGATCAGTCGCGTGACGGCGTTCATGTAGGCACACGCCAGGATGTTCCCGGTTTCCGTAAGCGCCGACTTCTCCAGTTCATTCCACTCCGAGTCTTCGTTGACTTCGCGTCCCAACAAGGAAGCGGCGAGTTGCCGGCCGTTCTCCTCGTCAAAGGTGAGGATCATCTCGCCGCCCAGTTCGCCTTCCAGGCTGAGGACCACCATCGTCAACAGGTCGTCGTCGATGCACAGTTCGCCGCAGACCATCTCGAGAGGAATCTCGCGGACTTCGTCGAGGGAGAGCGTGATCAGACCGTCGGTCCACCTGCACATGGCCGCCGAAGCGTCATGGGTGGCCGAGGCCAGCAACTGACGCAGGACCTCCAAGTCGTGTTGGCGCGAAATCGTTGGGTTTCTCATTTCCATTCTCCTGTGCGGATCAACTGCTGACCGCTTGACGACTCGACATGTCAATCAGCGCGGACGTATCGAGGATGAGGGACACGCGTCCGTCGCCCAAAATGCTCGCTCCGGCGATTCCGGCAACGTTCTGATAGTTCTCGGCCATCGACTTGATGACCACGTCTTCCTCGCCAAGGACCCGATCCACGGCAAGTCCGATTTCCTGCCCGGCTTCGCCGACGATCACCAGGGTTGTTTCTCCCTCGAAAGACGCGGGCGCGGCAGGACGATTCCACGAAAGCACCTCGTCGAGGCTGACGAGCGAAATGACGCGTCCGCGAATCCGTGCGGTCCAGAGACCCTGAACCGTCGTCAACTCCTTGCGGCTGACCCGCACGATCTCGACGATCGATTCCATGGGCATGGCGAAGATGTCGCCTTCCACTTCCACCATCAGGCTCGGCAGGATTGCCAGGGTGAGGGGAAGCTTGATCGTAAGTCGCGTGCCCTGGCCGGGGGTGCTGTCGAGATCGACCGTTCCGTTGATGTCCTCGATCTTCGACTTGACGATGTCCATGCCCATGCCTCGTCCGGAAACCTCGGTCACCTTATCCGCGGTGCTCAAGCCCGGCTCCCAGATCAGTTGGTAGATCTGGTGCGGGGTCATCTTCTCGGCATCCGCCTCGGAGATGATGCCCTTGTCCAGGGCCTTTCGCAGAATCCGGTCGGGATCCAGTCCCTTTCCGTCGTCGGTCACCTGAATGTAGATGCTGTTGCCGCGATGGAACGCGTCCAGCGTCACCGTGCCTTCGCGAGGCTTTCCGAGCGCTTCCCGATCCTCGGGGAGTTCCACGCCGTGGTCCACCGAGTTGCGAACCATGTGAATCAGCGGATCGCCCAGTTCGTCGATCATCCGCTTGTCGAGTTCCGTCTTTTCACCGCTGATGATCAGGCGGACGGATTTCCCGTTGACCCGCGTGATGTCGCGGACCACGCGTTTGAAGCGGGTGAAGAGCGGTCCAATCGGGACCATCCGCGTATCCATGACGCTCTGCTGGATCCCGTCGGAAACGCGCCCCAGTTGGTGGATCGCTTCTCCGAGATCGTTGATGTTGCCCCGAATCTGCTGGACCGCCTCCACATCTCGCCGAATCGATTCCAACTCCGTTTGGATCCTCCGCGCCTGGCTGCGGATCGCGTCGAATTCGGCCAGCAACTGCGTCTTCTCGCCCGCCGCATCGATCGAGGCGGAGGCAATTCGATTGAGAGAGCTGAACACGGAATTCATCGTTTGAAGCGACTGTTTTCCCCCGACGCAGGCCTTCAGGCTGTCGCCGATCTGGGAAAAGCGTGCCTTGCTGATCACAAGCTGCCCGGCCAGGTTCATCAACTGGTCGAGGCGGTCGATATCGACGCGAAGTGTCTCGGTCGGCCGATTGCTCGCGGTGGGCTCCGGCGAGCGTTCTTTACGTTGCGGAGCAGCGGCCGGTTTGGATGGCGGTGCGGGGGTCTTGTTGGCCGCCGTGGGCGCCGTCTGGGCACGTTTTGGCGAAACCTCACGGACGGGAGCCGCAGCCGTCTTCTCGGACGGCGGGCTGGCCGAAGCCCCAGGCGTCTTGTCTTCCACCGGGGATGTAACCCCCATGGCCTCGCAAACCACCTCTTCGACACCTGCGATTTGCAGTTGCCGCTGCAGTTGGTCCGCCGTCTGTTCGGTGACCACCCCAAACTCGATCATCTCGATCGTTTCCAGGTCGTCCAGCAGCTCAACCTCGGGGTCGAAGTAGCACACGTTCCCCATGTGGCCGAGTTTCTCGTAGATCAATTGCGCCTTGAGCCCAACCAGAGGCAGCTTGGGCTGCAGTCGAATGCGACCGATAAAGCCTTGGCTGCTCTCCGCGGCCTTCGACCAGCCCTTCTGTCGCAAGGAGTCGTCCACCTGAAGAGGCGGGGCCTGCGGGACGCTGGCGACGTCCGGTTCGGACGGCGATGCTTCTTTCGCCTCGACCGGCGTGGGCTCCACAGAAACGACGCCCGACTTCTGGGCGGCGAGCAGCCCGGAAGCGAGAACGCTGAAATTATCGGCGCCCACGGTGCCCGCCTTGAGATGATCGAGGAAGGACCGCAACCCGTCCGTGGCGCGCAGCATCGCGTCGGTCAACTCGGGCGACAACGCTCCGTTGGTGTCGGAAAGGAACTGGAGTTGGTCTTCCATCAGGTGCGCCAGCTTCGCCGCACGGTTCAAGCCGATCGACGCCGCGGACCCCTTGATCCGATGGGACGTGACGAGAAGCGTCGAGATCGACTCGCGGTCGCCTCCCCCTTCCAGGGCAAGCAGCGTTTCCGTCAGGCTGTCGAGGGCCATCTCGGTCTCGTCAATGAAGATCCCCAGGTACTTCGTGGAGATTTCCGCCTCGTTTTCGATGTCCGCAAAGGGATCGACGAACTCTTCGACGGTCGGTTCACTCGGACTGGTCCCACGAGGAACGTCTTCTTCCGCGACGGTCGTTTGTGGCACTTCTTCTGGAGTCGTCGCCTCCGGAACGCTTTGGCATTCATCGCAAGCCGCCAGGGCTTCCGCGGCGTTTTCTAGGTCTGCCAGGGCCTTCTCGGCGTCGGCCTGGCTCGACTTCTTGCGTTCGACGCCCGCCTGCTGAAGCAGGTTGCTGATCCCCTGAATCACTTCGCTGCAACTGACCGCCTCCGACTCGGGATCCTTGAGGGCATCGACCATGGCGACGAGCCGGTCGATTGCCTGGAACATCAGTTCCACGCAGTCCCCGGAAATAATCAGTTCGTCCTTGCGGGCAGCGTCAAAGACATTTTCCACCTTGTGCGTGAGGTCGTTGATGTCGGCTAATCCGAGCATCGCCGACAGCCCCTTGAGGCTGTGAGCGGAACGAAACATATCGTTCATCAGGTCTTCGTCACAGCGCTCGTGGTGATCCTCGTCGAGTGAACGGACCCAGTCATCCAACTGCAACAGATTCTCGTTGAGCCGGTCCAGCAATTGCCCCGATTCATCGAGAAAGTCGCCCAGAAGACTCTCGAAGAATTCGTCTCGAGCTACGGTTTCCGAATCGCTCATTTCTACCCTCATTCCGTCAGGCCTGGCCGAAGAAGGCCTTCGGCTTGTTCCCTAAAGTCTTTCTCACATTCCCCGCGTGATCCCCGTCCGAATGATTACTCCGGACGTTGATAAAGCCAGGGCTGAATCCTTACGAAATCCTTGAGCATATCACTCACCCCTTCCGCGGCCCCAGCCACGAGAAGGCCTCCCGGAGGAATCACGGCCTTCACATTCTGCAGGACCTTCATTTTGGAGGCCGTATCGAAATAGATCAGGACGTTCTTCAGGAACGTGATGTCGAAGGGGCGTTCGCGGAGCGGCTCCATTAGGTTGTGCTGCCGAAAAGCCGTCATCGCCGTAAGCGCCGGCTTCGCCTGCCAGATCTTGGCATCTTTGGCTTGCTGGAAGAACCTCTGACGGAGTTTCTCAGGAACGAGCCGCATGGCGCGTTCTCCGAAAACGGCACTGCGAGCCTGTTCGACGGCACCAACACCGATGTCCGTCCCGACAATCTCGACCTTCCAGGAACTGAGTTGTGGAAGTGTGGCGGCAACGCACGTGGCCACCGTCATGGCCTCGTCTCCGGTGCTGCACGCGGCCGACCATACGCGGAGCCGCTTGGGCAGACGCTTGGATCGCACCTTCGACATGAAGTCCGACAGGAAGGTTTCGCGAAACCAGTCCCATTGGCCCTCGTCGCGGAACAGATAGGTCTCGTGGGTTGTGATTTCCTGAAGAAAGGCGTCCCACTCCGGATCATTCGGACGCAGCTTCTTCAGATGTTTGAAGTACTCCTCGAAACTGCCGATCCCGGTGTTGCGCAGCCGGCGTCGGAGGCGGTTCGAAAGAAGCGTCTTCTTCTGGGGCGACACATGGATCCCCGTCCGTCGATATATCAGGTCGGCGTAGGCAGCCATCTGCGCATCCGAGACCTGTTCGAGGTTTCCGCCAACGACGACTGGGACAGGAACGCCGGACCAGGAGGAGCTGGTGGTTGTCATAGCAAAGTTTCCGAATCAGTGCGGGAGTGTCCAGGGGGGATGGCCGATCGTCACGATTGCAGGTCAGCAAGCGGGGGCGTCGATCATGCCCCTTGCTCGGCCGGGTTGTCACGCCAACTATAGGTTACGTTTGTTTGCCAAAAGCAACCTCACTTCCGACATTTCGCCCAAAACCCTGTGGCAACACCTCTCCCTATACCGTTTTAACCACATGGTCGTTGCGTCCAACTCCCGGCGGCAGCCTGCCGCTGTTGCCAAAACCATCAGAATCGTCCAAACCGGACAACGATTTGACAGGCCCCGTTTGAAAGCTACGCTTGCCACAAGGAATCTCCCGGACAAGCAACGGAACCGGTCTCCAACCGACCACACCACCCCAGATATCATGAGGGATAACCGATGAGTACACGAGTTCTTGTAGCCGACGACTCCAGCACGATGCGCAAGATCATTCTCCGCTCGCTTCAGGCAGTGGGTGTGACCGATGCTACCGAAGCCGCCGACGGCACCGAAGCAGTCGCGCTTTTCAAGCCGGGTGAATTCGAGATGGTGCTGACGGACTGGAACATGCCCGGCAAGACGGGCCTCGAAGTGATTCAGGAGATTCGCCAACAAGATGCGAATGTGCCGATCATCATGATCACGACGGAAGCGGAAAAAGGCCGGGTCATGCAGGCAATCCAGGCAGGCGTGTCCGACTACCTCGTCAAGCCGTTCACGGCCGACACACTCCGCGAGAAACTGGAGAAGCACGGCTGCTGAGCCCTTCTCCCTTCGACCCAGCCAATCCCCACACACGCGAAGGACAGAGCCCCCCTCTGTCCTTCGTGTTTTTTTGGGGCTCGCAGAAGAGCCGAAATTCTCCGGAGAGCTAAGGCGAGGTTTCCGCCTTGACGCGGAGGATCTTTCCCTGGCGTTCGTAAGAGCAACCAACCGGGTCGAGGACCGCCTGAAGGAGTTCATCCAGGGTAGCTTCTTCCACGCGGAAGGTGATCAGTTGATCCAGGGAAATGCCTGCTTTGTGCAGACTGGCACGGTCGATCTGCAACTCCAGGCCCAACTGAAGAGCAAAGTGATCGAGCACCTTTCCCAGGGGGCGATTCGGTACGTCGGCCGTGAAGACCTTTCTTGCCGGAGGGCCCGGCTTCCGCGTCTCGCCGGCGCTGGCGTGCCTCTTGGGATTTCGCAACGCCTCGATCGCCTCGTGCGCTTCCACCAGGCCCCGAACATAGACGCGATCTCCAACGACACGGAATTCGCAACCGGTTGTTGCCGCCCGCCACTGCTCCACGAGTTCCTCCGGCGTTGAACCGCCCGGGTAGTCTCGCACAAGGGCCACGGTCTCCGGCAACGGTCCCACGGCAACACGGCGTCCGTCAGGAGCCACCTGGTACGTCATATCAAACTGGTGCAGAATCAAGGTCAGGCGATCCGTCAAGGACATGGGAGGCAACTGGTAGGCAGGCCACAGATCATGCGGCACCTTCTCAAGGTTGATCATCTTGAGCCCGTTCTCCGCGGCAAGCCGGCCTAGAACCTCTCTCGGCGAGGCAACGTCCTCCCAGGCGAGGGATGCCTTCTCCACAAACTTGCGGTTGACGGCGCTGCCCAACTCCGCAATTTCCTCGCGCCGCAGTTCCGCCACGGTTCTGAGACGCCCGGCACTCGCCGCTGGGCCAAGGTAGACGACGCTGCCAAGAACGCTCACGCTCAGATTCCGGCTCGCGCCTGCTTCCCGGATAATCCCGACAACCGGCACATCCTGCAGGGCCAGATCCAATTCCTGATCGGGATCGACACGGCGATCGATGAGCAGGGCAACCCGCTGTACCTCGGCGAATCTCAGCAGCGACGCTCGTAAGGGGCTGTTGGCCCACAACACGCTCTCCTGTTGGTTCAAACGCCGGCGAAATGCGGCGTCCGTGAGCCAGGTCATCCCGTTGTCGGCGGCCCCCAAAACAGCCCCGCCGAATCCCAGCAGGACCACGACACCAACACGCAACGGCAATCCACAATGTTTGGGCACCGGAAACTCCGAGAAAGAGAGGTCCAAAGCAATTCAAACCCGCCGCCGAACGATCACAAACACGCACACGCCACGCGCAGAAATCCCAAACCGAGACTCTGGCACAATTCGCCCCCTATGACCATTTTCCATCGCCGCCACAGCCAAGGAAAGGCGTCTTTAGGGGACGGTGTTGGTTTTTTTCGTGGTGATGCGAACCGGTTTTGATTACAATCGAACTCTAGGTGGTTTCCTTCCGAACCACCCCCTCGCGCGGGCCCGTGTTGATCGCCAAGGAGTATTTCGGTGAGCGATGCCACTCGTCTCCCCTTCCTGACCCTGCTTTACCAACAGTACCTGGCCAGCCAGGATTCCGCGGCTTTCATTCGCAAGGTCTCTCAAGCGTACACCCAGGGCACGCTGGAACGCCTCGCAAACCATGGGAGCCCCGACGTCCGTCGCAGCGCCGTCCTGGCATTGGGTTTCCTGGGCAACTACGAGGCCAACCATGCCATGGGACGAGCCTTGGTGGACGACGACCGCACGGTCCGCATGCTCGCGGAGAATGGTATCCGCAACCTCTGGAATCGCGCGGGTACCCAGGAACACTGCCAGGAATTGGCGGTCGCCATTCGTCTGAATACGGCCCAGCAGTACCGCCAGGCCTCGGAGCGAGCCACCCGACTGATCCAGGAAGCGCCCTGGTTTGCCGAAGCCTGGAACCAACGGGCCGTTGCCCGCTTCGCCCTCGGTGAATATGAGCCGTCGATCAACGACTGCCACCAGGCCCTCGAAATCAATCCCTACCATTTCGCGGCCGCTTCCGGAATGGGTCAGGCTTACCTCCACCTCGGCGATCATATCTCCGCCTTGGAGAGCTTCCGCCGCGCCCTTCGTCTCAACCCGAACCTGGAAGGGGCCCGGGCACAGATTGCCCGATTGACGAAGATCATCGAAGGGAAGTAGAAGGGCCGTCAAGAAAGGCAACAGGACCGGTTCCCCCCCAGAAACCGGTCCCGTGCAACGCTTTTGATTTTCTGCGAAATCTCCACCCTTCCGAAGCGGACGTTGTCCCAAATCCGGGCCACTTCGCCAGGCTCGTCAACTGGCAGCTACCGATATCCGTAGCCTTGGTTCATGGCCGCGTCAGCGTTTGCGGAGGGCAGCTGGCCCGCGGGCCCCGCCACGGCCTGCTGCGTCCCCAGAACCCGGCTCTCATAAAATGTGGGATTGGCCTGGAACTTCTCGAAACTCTCCTTGCTGCTAAACAGATACACGTGATCTTTCCAGCGTGCCCCGAATTCACGAAGACCTCGGATCTGCTGACCCCGCTCCACCTGAAACACGGCGTCATTTCCCGACAGCACGGGGGCATAGAAATTCGGATTATCGAAGAAGGCCTTCTGCTCATCGGGCCCGGCAAAAAGGTAGGTTCGCCCCTCGTGCTGGGCGCCCCAACGGGCATCCCCACGAATCCACTGGGGATTGTCCGATCGCATCGTTCTTTCGAGGCTGACGGGGCAGAACCCCTCCAGAGCAAGAGGCGGGTTCCCGCCCATGCCGGCCGGGTTGGCGGGCTGACCGCCCTGTTGCATCGGCGGAATCGCCTGGTTGGCCATGGCCCCGGCTTGCGGCATCTGCGGATTAGCAGGATAGGCTGTGGGTGAACTCGGCGGCAGTCCGGGTCGCGTCGTGGCGCTAACCGGCGGGCTCATTCCCTGCGGTGCCAGGCCAGCCTGATTTGAGGCAAGCCCTTGAGCGTATCCGTTCCCCCCATTGTACTGATCCGAGTAGCGAGGCGCCGCCTGGGCGAGATTCTGGTCCCCCACTGCAGGCAACTGCGGTTGGGGAGGGGTGGACGACGCGAAACTGTTCGCCGGGGCGCCAACCGAATAGCCACTATTGAGTTGAGGCTGCGTAGGCGGCACTGGCGGGGGATAACCGCCTTGGCCGTTTGCCGCTGGCATCTGCGAAGCGTAGGCCTGCGTCGCAGGCCCCCGAACTGCAGGCATATTACGCTGCGCAACTTGGGTCAGCCGATTGATAAACTGGGCGGGAGGAGCGCTGCCCTGGAATTTCTCAAGGATTTGTCCCTGTGGCGTAATAATGACGTCTGTGGGCACGGCAACAACGCCGAATTGGCTGGCCGTCCCCGGAAGTTGGCTCTTGTTGATCTTCACGGCGACAAAAGCCTGATCAACCGCCTGGCCCACCTCGGGCCGCGTGAAGACCTCCCGTTCCATCCACGCACATGGCGGACAGCCATTTCCCCAGAAATGGACGAGAACCAAGCGATTGGAATGGGCCGCCAGGATCTTCGCGCGTTCCAACGATGGTTGCCACTGCACGGCCGAGGCGCCATGGGAAACACCAGTGGCCAGGCAGAGCGCGAATCCGATAGCCAATGCCCCAAACTTAACGTGCATATCTGCCGGTCCTCTTTGAACGTACGGAGAAGAGTCAGAGGTTTGCCGATTAGGTTTCGCCGCGAAGGCGCGAGTGCTCCAAGGGGAGCGCACCTCGCACGAAGCGGTTGGAAGGTACAAGCCGCTGGTTCCTTATCGGACCTGACGGGTAAGAGAAGCCAGGGTAAGTTTGCGGAGCGCTCCGATTTTGCGGATTTTGGCCAATCGCAAAAACTGGGGTCCCTCGGTTGCCTGAAGGCGAAAAATAGTGTATATGAAAGGCAGTGTTTCCATTTCTGGCAAGCTCAAGCCGCTTCCCACCCCTTTGCGGGACAGGGTATTGGATGAGCCCAGTCTGAGCCAAACGCCAGCGGTAAACAGCAGAGTCTGTTTCTCAGCTATCCGGGCGAGGCGTTTGCGGCGAAAAACCGAAAAAAGTTCGTGCGTTTGCTGCAAATTGGCCGAGTCAAAGGTTGACACAGATTCTGACATCGATAAGATGGCCATAGTTGGAGTTCTACCAGTCAGGTAGCTGCTATTGGCCCTAAGTCTAATTGAACATCTCGGGGCCATCCCCCCAGAGGAAACGGATTTGGGCGGGGGACCGGAGACTTGTTTTCGGTTTGTTCCTTGCTGGAACACCCTCGTTCTGTATCCACCTTAAGGGTGGACCACCGTAGGTCATAGGTCCAAGGAGTGCGTAGGCCCCGGTGTCGTGGCTGACGACCAATCCCATGGATTATGGTTGGTCGGTCGTGTGGGAATGCGATTTTCGTTCCACGACGAGAATTGATCTCTTGGCAAAGGGAGTTCGGCGCGTTCGCCGAAAACCTGTTCTGTGATCTTGGGTATTATCCCGAGCTTGCGCCCATCCTTTGCGCTGGGCCCATCGTTGTGTGCGTTTAGGTGGTAACAATGGGAAAAAAGAAGAAAAGTCGGCCCCGCGGAAAGAGCGGTGGCGGAAATCAGCGACATCGATCCAGGCCTTCCAACCGGGAGCAGCCGATCGGCCAGCGTGAAACCGCCGGCGAAGGAGGCGGAGAAGCCACCCCCGGGGGCGGCGTCCTCGAGATGCATCCCAACGGATACGGCTTTCTCCGGGATCCTGACGCGAATTACGTTCGCCAACTTTCCGATCCGTTCGTACCCGGAAGCATGATCGACAAGTTCGGACTCCGGGAAGGCGTCGCACTGACTGGCCTGGTTCAGCCGGGACGGAAGCAGCAGGGCCCACGCCTAAAGGAAATCAGCGATGTCGACGGCATGAAGCCCGAAGACTATCGCGACGTCAAGACTTTCGACCAACTGACGCCGATCACTCCGGAGAACTGGCTCAAACTTGAAACGGGCCCCATGCCCATGACCACGCGGGTCATGGACCTCCTGACGCCGCTGGGCAAGGGCCAGCGAGCCCTGATCGTGGCCCCGCCCCGAACAGGCAAGACCGTCCTGCTTCAGCACATCAGCCAGGCGATTTCGCAGAATCACCCTGACATTAAACTGGTGGTCCTCCTAATCGACGAACGTCCGGAAGAGGTTACCGACTTCCGCCGAGCAGTCAACGGAGAGGTTGTGGCCAGCAGTCTCGACCGAGACATCGAAAGCCACGTCCGCCTCGCCCAACTGATCGTGCGGCGTTGTGAGCGACTTGCCGAGATGGGCAAAGACGTGTTCCTCCTGATGGACTCGATCACGCGATTGGCCCGTGCCTTCAACAAGTGGGTCGGCAATACAGGCCGAACCATGAGCGGCGGCATCGACATCAAGGCCATGGACATCCCGAAGAAGCTCTTCGCCACAGCACGCCTGTTCGAAGAGGGGGGGTCCCTGACGATCGTCGGAACCGCCCTGGTCGATACGGGAAGCCGGATGGACGAACTGATCTTCCAGGAGTTTAAAGGGACGGGCAACATGGAACTCGTCCTCGACCGCAAACTGGCCGATCGGCGAGTCTGGCCATCCATCGACATCAGCCAGTCCGGAACGCGACGGGAGGAGAAACTCCTGCCGCCCGAAGTCCTGCGCTCTGTCACCATGCTCCGTCGCACCCTGTCGTCCATGCACCCGGTCGACGCGATGGAACAATTGACGTCGAAACTGGCCAAATTCAAGTCAAATCAGGAGTTCATCGAACTCATCAGCGGCGCACAATTGGTCGATTAAGAAAGGAAGACACCGGACAACAAGGCCCTTGCGGCCCAGTTCGGCTCGTCACTTTCCGACCCGGAGGGTAAGCGAATGGCTAGCGGCCTCACTGGAAATGAGGTGCCCCGTTCCGGGGTTGTGGGTTCGAGTCCCATGCCCTCCGCTTGAAGATCCGCCAGAGAACAACTTCGACTGGCACGACTCCCTCGTGGCGATACCCGACGCCAAGCCTGCCGAGGTTATTCCGGGCAAACCTGAACACTTTCGACTGATACCCCGCTCGGCCCGGTAGCCGAGCACTCTTGCGATTCTCGCGCGACCCGATCGATTGGGTCGAACCCGCGGACCTCCTTGGGAGGCCCCATTCCTCTCTCCGTCCTCCCTTGCATCGCCCCTTTCATTAGGCTCGGTCGACGCAGCACGGCAACGGCTTCGGAGCATGGAGAGGACTTCTCGGAACCTCTTTTCGACAGGAGCCAGAAATGTCCTATGCCAAACCAGCCCCCCATTCCGTGACCTCCAATCCCCTCATACCAGCCGTATCCGGCCCCTCCCCGAAAAGAAGACGGGCCAACGAAACACCGTTCGACAAGCACACATCACCCTCGCGAGGTCCCCAAGGCGATGCGGTTCGCACGGAAGGTGTCCTTGAACTTCACCCGACGGGTTACGGATTTCTCCGCGACCCGGCGGCCAACTATGCCCGACAAGCGAGAGATCCCTACGTTCCAGCCGGACTCCTCTCCAGGTTCGGAATTCGGGAAGGCGCGGAACTGCACGGACGCGTGACCCCTTCGCAAAATGGTCGCGGCCCGCGCCTCGTCGAGATCACGAGTATCTGCAACCGGGCCCCGGAGGACTACGCCAACCAGCCTGACTTCGAGGCCCGCACGCCGGTGAGCCCCTGCCGGCGTCTTCGACTTGAGACCGACCGCCTACCCGTCACTACACGAATCATGGATCTGCTTACTCCTGTGGGCCTCGGCCAGCGGGGCTTGATCGTAGCGCCGCCCAAGACCGGCAAGACGACACTCCTCGAACACATCAGCCACGGCGTGGCCGAGAATCACCCGAACGTGCGTCAAGTCGTGCTGCTGATCGACGAACGCCCCGAAGAAGTAACCGATTTTCGCAGTAGCATACACGGCGAAGTTGTGGCCAGCACGCTGGACGAAGATGTTGAGAACCACGTGCGACTCACACAACTGGTCGTCCAACGCTGCCAACGACTGGCCGAGGCAGGCGAGAATGTCTTCCTGCTGATCGATTCGCTGACTCGCATTGCAAGGGCCTTCAACAAATGCGCCCGGCCCGGGCAGCCGCTGACGACGGGTGGAATCAACATCCGAGCTTTGGACGTGCCCAAGAAACTGTTCGCAGCCGCCCGCCAGTTCGCAGAAGGGGGCTCGTTGACCATCCTGGCAACCGCCCTGATCGACACGGGCAGCATGGGCGACGAGGTCATCTTCCAGGAGTTTAAGGGGACGGGAAACCTGGAGATCGTCCTGGATCGCAAGCTGGCCGATCGCCGGATCTGGCCGGCCATCGACATGGCCCGCTCGGGCACGCGGCACGAGGAGCGGCTCCTGACGCAGGAAACGCTCGAGAGCGTAACACGACTCCGCCGGGCCCTCTCGGGGATGCGCCCCGCGGAAGCCATGGAAAAACTGGTGGACCGGATTGCGAGATTCGACTCCAACGAGCAGTTCCTGGAGCGTATTCGTACCGCGTAGCCCCATTTCCAAACCGCCCTGGTGGATTTCTCCCGACCGCCTGGCGTAGAATGGGGCGAGCTTTTGAGTCTTGAGTTGGAACACATGCGCAATTGGCTCGCATGTTCACCAACTGCGATTGATTGTAGCGTCATCCCACTTTGGGCCCAGCCTCGCACCTCTCGAAAAGGATGCCCCATGAGCGTGTCTGTCGGCGACCGGGCTCCTGACTTCACGGCCACGGGCCATGAGGGCCAGGAGTTTCGCCTGAGCGATTACCGCGACAAGAACGTGGTCGTGCTCTTCTTCTATCCGAAGGACGGCACGCCGATCTGCACGCGTGAAGCGTGCGCCTTTCGCGACGCCTACGAGCAGTTCACCGACGCCGGGGCCGTCGTGATCGGCGTCAGCGCCGACTCGCTCGATCGCCACCGCAGCTTTGCCAGCAGCCACGGGCTGCCCTTCATCCTGGTGAGCGACAGCGACGGCTCCCTCAGAGAGACTTTCAGCGTACCGAAGACCATGGGATTCCTGCCGGGGCGAGTAACTTACGTCATCGATCGCGAGGGGATCGTCCGGTTAATATTCAACGCGCAAATGACCGCGGATCGACATGTTCAAGAGGCCCTGGCAGCCATTCAGGAGTGGAAATAATGACTCGTGGCGTACGACTGTTGATGCTGACTCTGACGATTCACCTGGCGACAAGCTTCCTGGCGGCCCAGGAACCAGCCGAGGATCTCCGCGACAACGGCGTCTGCACGACTTGGGATGCAGTTCGTCGGACCGTTCGCTACGACTATCGATTAATCAACCGCTCGGACAAGCCGGCCACGGAAATCGACGTCTACGTTCCCCTCCCCCGCAAAACACCTCGGCAGATCATCCACTACGTTGAGCTTCCCCAGCGCCCCGAGCAGCAGCGGATCTTCACGGACCATCATGGCCAGCGGCTGGTTCACTACCGGTTGGATCGACTTGAGCCCGGCGTCTATGTGGACCTGGGCTACGTAGTGGGCGTCACGCTGAAGAACCTCCGCTGGAATCCCGCGGAATCGACGCCCAGAAAGAACGCCCCCACCCTCACGGCAGAGGAAAGGGAGCGTTATCTTCAGGCCGAGACCAACTACTCGATGGACTCGGCGATGATGCGCAGCGTTTCGGCCTCGCTGGTGGAAGGAGCGACGTCGGACTATGAGAAACTCGTCCGTATCCACGACCATGTGGCAAGCTCGATTCGGTACGTTCGCGACGACGCCTGGGACCCGGCCGAGACGGTGCTTACCCGCGGAACCGGCTCGTGCAGCGAATACAACTATGTCTTGTCGGGGCTTTGTCGCCTGGCGGGACTGCCGACTCGTTGCGTGGGTGGGTCCTCGAACGGCCATCGCGAACTACCCACCACCGACACGGTCTACCACCGCTGGACCGAGGTCTTTCTGGACGGATTCGGCTGGTTTCCGGCCGACTGCTCCCGCGACGGCAACCCGATCCGCGGAAAGCGGAGCCATTTCGGCCGGATCTATGTCGATGCCCTCGTGTGGTGCCAACAGGCTGGCGGCGAGGAGGATACCCTCGGTTGGGACTACCGGGCCAAGGCCCACATCCGCGGCGAAAAATCGCGAGTCCGCGAAAGCCACCGCACCCGTTGGTTCGACTTCCAACCGGAAGGCAAGGTCGAAGCAGCCCGAGCCTGGTTTCTCGATGGCACCGGGGAACAGCCCGACCCGGACCTGCTGGAATGCGCCTTGGTTCATTGGCACGAAGCCCCCCCGGAAAACCAGACCAAGATGCTTCGTGCCCTCGCCGTGGCGGGACGCAATGCCTGCTTGCGTCGGGCTGGAACGCTTCCGCAAACCGACGAACGACGAACTCGCGCGGTCCGTGATCTTTGCGCTACCTCGGAACTCGCGGAGACGATTCTGAAGGAGAGCCAGAACCTGGCCGAATTCCGGGACTGGTTCCGCGACAACGAGTCGCGGCTCGTCCCGGCAGGCGAAGGCAAGTTCCAACGGGCCGCGAAAGGCGCCAAAACAAAGACCGGCACGACGACCGACTCGGCCGCCGAGATCTGGGCCAGCCTTGTCCCGGACGTAGCAAGCCGATTCAAAGCTTCCCTGGGCCCCGAGGAAAAGCCAGCCATCGTCGTCATGCCCATCACCGACCAGACCCTGGCGGGCCTCGGAGCAGAAAGCCCTTCGATCCATGAAGCGTTGAAGACGCAGATCGCCAAAACACTGGCCGACAAGGTCGTAGACGAGGTGCAATTCGATCGCTGGATGAAAACAGACGGGCCGGGAAGCGGCGAGTATTGGATTCTGGCCAACGGCGAGGTGGGCAACGTGCCTGCCGAGGTGGCCGCCGATATCGTCGTCGTGCCTGTCTGCATCACCAGCCGATCGAAGGAGTCGGTTCTCTATCATCTGGAGTTGAAAACTCTCGATCTTCGCCACAGCAAGTACACCAAGGCGGTCGCCCGCGTGTACCGCAAGACGGCAGACGAAGAAGTTCCCGGAAGTGCCACCCTCGTCGGCGGCGGCGATACGGTTCTCGCCCGCTGGGAACACGACATGGTAAGCCGCCAGAGCTACGCCTGGCCGCTGGACGGAGTCGAGAGCGTTCTTGGGTCGGCCGACGCCGCGCTCTGCAACCTGGAGTGCTGTGTTTCCAGAAGAGGAACTCCCGCGGAAAAGGGCGAACACTGCCCCTTCTTCTACCGAGCGCGGCCCGAGATGCTTCAGTGCCTGACGTCGGCAGGGATCGACGTGGTAACAGGCGCGAATAACCACGGAGGCGATTACGGCCCGGCGAGCGTTGCCGACACGGTTGGCTGGTGCAATACGGCAGGACTTGTGTGCGTGGGGATCGGCAGCAACATGGCAGAGGCAGAAACACCCCATGTCGTGCAGATTGGCCCGTTGCGAGTGGCCTTCGCCGGCATGGACAGCACCAAGGCGTGTTACGTTGCCGGGAACGACCGTCCGGGAGCCAGCTACGCATCCGAGGAAGGAAACCTGGCGGACTTCACGGCGAAGGTCGACCGGATTGCCCGCTGGGCCGACGGGCGCTGCGATTTGCTGGTACTCACCATTCACTGGGGCCAGAACTGGGTCCGGGAAACGCAGCCCGTCCATCGCAAGATGGCGAGGATCGCCTTGGAGCACGGCGTCGACGCGATTCTCGGCCATTCGGCCCATCGGCTCCAGGGGATCGAACTTATCGACGGCAAGCCGGTCGTTTACGACATGGGAAATCTGCTCTTCGATTGCAAACTGAAGCCGGAAGGGCGCCAGAGCGCCTTGTTTCGCTTGCAGCTGTCGAAGAACGGCGTCCACAAGATTGAGGTTCTTCCCGTGGAAGCCCTGAACGGGCACACGGCTCGCGCTGGTTGCGAGGAGGCCGCTGAGATCCTTTCGGAAATGGGCGAGTTGTGCTCAGCCCTGGGAACGAATCTGGCAATCGAGGAGGACCTCGAGGGTCGTCCCATGGGCGTGGTGCACATCGCGAAGCCGAAAAGCACGCCCCGCAAGGCAGTCGACGCGACGCAGACCTGCGTCACCCTTCCCGCGAAGGGAGAGACGATTCCGCCTGCCCTGGACACGGCCTTTCTGAATCGCGAGATTCCCGCCGACGCAAAGAAGCTGGCCCCGCCCGTCGAGTTGGCGTCGGGCGTTGAATTGGTCGCCTGTCGCGTGCCGGCCCAGGCCGAGGAAGGCGGCATTCTGCAACTTACCACCTGGTGGCGAGTGGCTGAACCCGTGAAACGGGATGTGATGCTGGCCTTTCATCTCCGCCCCAAGGGAGAAACGCCGCGTCGAGGGACCCCCTGGTACACTCGCCACGATGGGGCCGACTGGACCGTGCCTCTTTCCCTTGTGGATCCGGCAGCGGTGATCGAAGACCTCTACCCGGCTCGCCTTTCCGGACTTCCTGCCGGTCCGTGCGAGGTTTTCGCCGTGCTGATCGACACAAGCCGCTCTGAAGGGGAGCGGGTGCTTGGCGAAACGAACCTGGGACCGATTGAGATTGTCCCCAGAGCAAAACGCGATTGACCGCGACTTCCGCCATGGGAAACTCACCGATACAATCAACGAGATGAACGGAATTTGCTTGTGTATTGACCGGCTCCATGCCGGATTTGTGGGGGCCTACGGGAGTACGTGGGTCGAAACGCCGGCCCTGGACCGTCTGGCCGCCGACGGCTTCGTGTTCGACCAGTTCCACGCCGACTCCCTCAAGGTCGAGTCGCTCTATCGCAGTTGCTGGCTCGGGCGACATGCCCTGGAGCCCCCCGAACTCTCGCCACCCGGCGCCGCGTCCCTGGCTGCCGTCTTGGGCGAGCAAGGCATCCGAACCGTGCTGGCAACAGACGATCCGGCCGTGGCGTCGCTGCCGGGGGCGGATGCCTTCGTGGAACGGCTCCTGTTACCCGAACCTCGAAATACCGAGCCCGCCTCGTCGATTGAGGCCACGCACCTGGGCAGGGTTTTTGCCGAGATCATCCAGAAACTGGAGTCGCTGGACGGCCCGTTCTTCCTGTGGTGCCACCTTTCAAGCCTGGGGCGAGTCTGGGACGCGCCCTGGAAGATGCGAAGCCGGTACGCCGAGGCAGACGATCCGGATCCGCCGACCGAGGCGGAAGTCCCATTTCGTCCGTTGGCGGAAAACGAGGACCCGGATCTGCTGCTGGGGATCAGCCAGGCCTATGCCGGACAGGTTACTCTTCTGGACCTTTGCGTGGGTATTCTGGATGATGCCCTTGCCGACGCAGGAATGGCCAACGAAACCGCAACGTTCTTGTTGGGCCTTCGAGGCCTTGCCCTGGGGGAGCACGGCCATGTGGGCCCCATCGACGATCGGTTGGACGGCGAACTGGTTCATGTCCCCCTCATGGTCCGCCTGCCTGACCTTGCCGCAGCGGCCGGGCGCTGCCAGACCCTGGCCCAACCGGCCGACCTCTATCCCACTTGGACGAGTCTTCTGACAGACACCGCCGCGCCGTCCAGGCTTGCCACGGCAGACTTAATGCCGTGGATTCGCGACGAACAGCCGCCGTGGCGCGACCGCGTCGGGCTCGCGGGAACGGACGGACGCCGTGCCTTGCGTACGCTCGGGTGGTTGCTTAACGAAGGTTCTCCCCCGCGACTGTTTGCCAAGCCGGATGACCGCTGGGAAGTTAACGACGTGGCTGACCGCCACAGCGACGTGGCTGACCAACTCTCGACGGCACTGGACGAGTATGTACGTCAACTTCCCACCGCTGCGATGGGAGACCTGCCCCCGTTGGATGACGTCCTTCGCTTCGGACTGCAATAGCCCTGTTCGGTCAGGCTTCGGAGTTGGGAGTGTTGGAGTCCACGCTTCAGCGTGCAGAAGACAGCCAGAAGGCTGGACACCAACAAATGACAGTCTAAAGGCTGAACTCCAACAAATGGCCGTCTAAGCCAGGAAAACCAGGCAAGACAGGCAAAGCCAAGAGACGCCGATTTCGGACTGGTGATCGGGCCCCCTTCTCGGCTATAATCTGCCCTTCCATCGCGGTCCTTTGTACGTCGAGTTTCCGCAAGCAGTCCATGGATCGAAGAGCGGCCACGGCCGCAATGCTCTGCTCGACGTCGAACTGTCGGCGAGATGCCCAAATGATCGGACAGGGACGTCCGAAAACGTCGCACCCTCACGCTTCCGCACCTCGCGTCCTCACGCGAGCCGCTGTGTGTTGGGTGTTTGCGCTTATCTTCAGCGGGCATAGCACTCTGCTGGCGGCCGGCGAGTTCCGGCTGCGAATGTCCTGGTGGGGAACGTCTCGCCAGTGGTACGGGTCGGTTCGGGTCAGTGAGGGGGCCATCGAAAATCCAGAACCGCTCGGAATGGAAGCCGATGAGCCCGGTTCGATGTGGATCGACAAAGGCGAGCTCAAAGTCTTTCAACGGAGTCCTCGCAAATACGACGCCGTCGATCTTTCGGTTCGCGCCTTGCGCGACGCGAAACTCATCATCCAACTGACGGCCGTGGGCGATCAACCGTCGCCCGAGCCAATTGAGATCTCACTGAACGAGATCTTGACGGGTTCGTCTGCAGTCCCGCTCGATCAACAAGGAAATCGTCTCCTGGTCGAACGTGCCCCGGGAGATCTTCTGCCCATCCACCTCGACAGCCGCTGCATGGTTTTCGCTCCGGGCGATGATCTCTCGTTCCGGCTCGACCCCACGGGTCTCAACATTGCCGCCTCCGAGAAGGTCCGATTTGTCGCCCAACTTAAGAACCCCTATGCCGAGAGGGCGGTCTGGCAGTCGGAAGTCAAACCGATCTGGGAATCGGAGCAGACCACGACCGCTGACGGGGAGATGCTTCGCTGGCAAGTCCCCCTCAATGTCGAGGAAGGAATCTATCAACTAACGATCACGGCCACCCAGCCAGGATGGCTCCCTCTGCCCCAGGCCGTCGATACGCCGCTGATGGGCTCGAAGAACCAGGCAAGCCGGACAATCGAGTTTGTCGTTCTCAATCACCAGCGCCCGAACATCCCGACCGGAACGCTTCGCGAACTGAATCTCTTAAAGCCGGTCGAGGAAATCGATCCCACCCATCCCGATTGGTGGAAGCGTTTCTCGAACCTTCCGCAGTTCCCTCGTCTCAAGCGGTTGTGGAACGGTCCTCTGGGCAACAAGCGTTCGGAAGTGGTTGAGCATTCGCTCGGTTCGCTCGTTCGACTCGCCCCCAACGAGGGCAGCGGCGACTTAAGTTGGGAAGCCTACACGATCCCGATCAAGGAGCCAGGCACACCGCATCTGCTCGAAATCCGCTACCCGAGCGACCGTTCCCAGACGTTTGGCGTGAGTGTTGTGGAGGCGAACAAGCAGGGAGCCTCCCAGTTGGCAAACCTCGACACGGGAGTGGACCAGTTCGAGGAAGTGGTGGGCGGCAATCAGCCCGCCCAGTGGCGTCATCATCGAGTCGTCTTCTGGCCAAAAACCAAGACGCCCATCGTCCTGATCACGAATCGACGCGACACAGCCCCCGCCTTTTACGGCAGAATTCAGGTTTCGAGGATTGCGGGCCATCTGCCCAGAGCCTATCCAGCGGGCAGCCCATCAACGAGGACCTTCGCCGCCTACCTCGATCGTCCCCTGTTCCCCGAGTCGTTCTCGGCCGAGGAGGTTTTTGAGGCCCCCAGCCCCTTGGGAATGGACAACTGGAAAACCTTCTACCAGGGCGGGACCCGGCTCGTCGAATACCTCAACCATGTCGGATACTCCGGGCTCATCCTGTCAGTTCTCGCGGACGGCGGCACAATCTATCCAAGTGAGCTGCTGGAACCGAACACGCGTTACGACACGGGAGCTCACCTGAAGACAGGCCAGGACCCCGTCCGCAAGGATGGCCTGGAAATGTTGTTCCGCCTCTTCGACAGGGAGAGGCTCAAGCTGATCCCTGCCGTGGAGTTTGCAACGCCCTTACCTCGTCTCGAAGCGGCGATTCGTCAGGGTGGGCCGGAAGCGCAGGGAATGGTGTGGGTGGGACGAGACGGTCGCAGCTGGCCCCAGGTCTACCGCTCCTACCAGGGGCGTGCTCCTTACTACAACGTCCTCCACCCACAGGTCCAGGAGGCCATGCTGGAAGTCCTTCGGGAACTGGTCGAGCGTTACGGACACCACCCATCGTTCGCCGGTATCTCCATCCAATTGTCGTCCGACGGATACGCTCAATTGCCCGCCACCTCGAAAGATTGGGCATGGGGACTGGACGACTACACGATGCGCCGTTTCCAGGACGCCACCCAGGTCAAACTAGCCGGCGAAGGGCCAAGTCGTTTTGAGGAGCGTTTCCGCCAATTGGCTGCTCCGCAACTGGAGTCGGTCTGGCTCGACTGGCGAGCGGAACAGGTGGCCGCGTTTTACCGCCGCGCCCATCGGGAGCTGACGGCTTGTCGCCCGGACATGCGTCTCTACCTCTCTGGGGCGCGTATGTTTGAAGGTGAAGCGATGCGGCAGCAACTTCGTCCGAAACTATTTCGACGCGCCACCCTTGAACGGACCATGATGCAGGTGGGAATCGACCCGGCCCGCTACTCGGACTCGGCAGGCCCCACGCTGCTGTTCAGCGAAACGGTCCTTCCCTGGACCTCGTTGGCCAACCAGGCGGTGCAACTGGAACTGGAGAGCATGCGCAAGGCGGAAGATCTTGCCGCCGACTTCGGGGCCACGGGGGCCTTGTTCTACCACCAACCGCAGCCCGTCCCCTTGCCTTCCTTTGACCAACTCAGCCCGTTCCAGGGGGGCCACACGCTGCTCACCACGCAGCCGGTCCCGTCCGGCGCCCAGAATCGCCGACGGCTAGTTCAGACTCTTGCCCATTTCGATCCGACGATTACCGTGGTTGGAAGTCTGCGGATGGCTCTGGGGCAGGAAGACTCCCTCCGAGATTTGATCTCGCTCTACCGCCGACTTCCCGCAAGTCGATTTCGGACGGTGGAAGCGCCCACCGCAAGTGAGCCCCTTGCGGTTCGCTACCTCAGCCAGGCAGATGCGACCTACCTTTTGGTCGTCAACCAGGCGGGATTCCCCGTCTCCGCGAAGATTCGCCTCCGCTCGCCCGCCGGCTGTCGATTGGAAGAATTGACCGGGACCCGTCAGGTCTCGCCCCTTCAACGCGACAGGGATGGCGGCTGCTATTGGGAGGTCCAACTCGCTCCCTACGACGCAATCGGAGCCCGCCTGCCGTCCCAGCAGGTAACCGTGCTGGGCGCGTCGGCGACCTATTCCCCCGAGATCGATCGCGAGTTGGAACAGCGAGTCTCGGAACTGGAAGCTCGTCGCATCGCCCTCGGGGGGCCTCGCCAATGGGGCGGCGTGGAAAACCCGGGATTCGAGCAGGATTCGCTTCCGGCCGACCAGATTTCCGGCTGGAGATCCCGCCCCGACACCGAAGCAAACGTCCAACTCGACACCACCACAGCCCACAGCGGAAACGCCTCTCTTCGGCTTCGCAGTACGGGCGAACCAATCTCGGTGGTAAGCATTCCCTTTCCCGCCCCGAAAACGGGTCGCCTCGACGTCAAGGTATGGGCTCGCTGCCCAAAAGGCCAGGCCCCTCCGTCGCTTCGGATCGGCGTCTTCGGCGATTGCCGTGGGCGCGTGTTTTCGCAGTCCGCCTCCAGTCCGCAAATCGGCGAGGAATGGAGTAACGTCGGCTTGAGAGTGCGCGACGTACCCGCGGAAGCACTCGGCACCCTGCAAGTCCATTTCCAATTGGCGGGACCGGGAGAAATCTGGCTCGACGACGTCGTCCTGGAAGATCCCGCTTTCACCGAAACAGAGCACAAGTTCCTCGTCAAGACCGTCTATCCGGCTCGCGCAACCCTCGCCGACAATCAGGTTACCCAATGCCTTCGCATCCTCGAAAGCTACTGGCCGCGGTTCCTGCTTGAGTATGTGCCTCCCGTCGAGACTTTGGCCCCCTCTATCGCTCGCTCGCCGCAACCGACGTCGCCGGCTCCCGAAGAAAAGACCGATGAGAAAGAGGAGTCCCCCGGCTTCATGGGACGCATCCGCGACCTCGTTCCCGACCGGCTGCGGTTCTGAGTCTCGTAAAGCGAAGACGCCCGAGCAACATTCCTGGACGCCAGCGCTATCGCGTTCAGGCCTCGATTCGCCGATGATGCCCGAAGCTCGGCTTCTTTTCGGCGCATACGGCCCCGGCAACCTGTCTCCCGGCTGCGTCTGTTAGCAAATAAAGAGAAGAGAGCCCTCGACCGCATTCGGTCGTTGTATGTCTGTTCAAGAAAGGAGTCTTGAGGTGGTGGTCAAAGTCGGTAGCCGAAGCCTGTTTCTCGCAGTCTTCGTGATCGCCGCGTGCGCGGCATTCCAGCCCATTGGAGCAAACGCCCAAGGACGGGGCCACGGACCAGGCCCCGGTTCGCGAGGGCCGAGCTACCACGCCCCCGCCCCCCGGCCCAGCTACAACCCGAGACCGGCCCCGCGGGTCGCTTCCGCGCCGCCCCCGGTGCCCGGCCCCAGCCTGAGCCGGGCCATCCGGTACCTGCTTGAACCCCCTCGGGGATATGTGACGATCACCGTGGGCGAGGCGACCTACTATCGCTACGGCTACACCTATTACCGCCCCATCTGGCAAGACGGGCGCTGGATCTACGTCGAAGTGGCTCCTCCCTGGGGAGTCACGGTGACAGCCCTCCCCCCGTCCACCGATCGGGTGATCATCAACGGGCAAGTCTACTATCGTGAAGGGTCGACCTACTACGTCGAGAAAGCCCCGGTCGAAGTCATTCAAACCCCGGCGCCCGTCGCAGCGGCTACGTCCACGGCAACGTCACCCACAGTGTCAACGACCGTAACGGCGCAAGCGCCCGTCCCTGCTACAACCGCTCCTCAATACGTCGTCGCCAAGCCGCCCGTCGGGGCCCTGGTCGAAACGCTTCCGCAGGAGGTCACTACGATCGAGGCAAAGGGCACGACATACTTCCACAGCGAGGGCGTGTACTACCTGCCCATCCGCATCGGCGAGAAAACGCAATACGTGATCGTTGAAAAACCTCAGTGACGGTCGGTCAAGAGACGGATTCGCAGGGCCAGTTCAGGAGCGTGGTCACCTTCTCGAACACGGGACGGTTGTGGCCCACGCTCATGGCGCCGTGGTGCGTGGGCGCCATGGCAAACCAGGCGTTCATGAACTCGGTGGGGCCCAGGGCAAAGCGTACGTGGGTCATGGTGTTGCCAATCCGGAGAATTGGCGCTTCCATGGTCTCGCCCTGATTGACGATCGCCTTCAACCGGCCGGCCCCGTCTTGGGTCACGTTCAGCAGGGTCACCGGTCCCTTGCGCACCGTGGCTTCGACACTGACGCCCGTCCCCCACTTGCCGTGGTAAAGGCCCATCCCACGCAGGATCGGCCTGCCGTCGGCGATGGCGATATGGAACGGGCCGTCGTGGCCGAGAAGGAGCGTTCCCCGCTGATAGTCGGCCGCCACGATTTCGCTGTAGCTGCCGCCCACGCCCAGGATGTCGCAGATCTTCATGGCCACGGCGGTTTTCATGTCGCCTTCACCGCTGCAAGGGATTCCACGCGCCGTGAGCAGCGAGTGCCCCAGGATGAAGGCCTCTTGCAGACATTCATAGGAATTGCCCGCTCGGCCGCGGTAGTAGTACGTTAAGGCATCCAGGTCGAACTCTCGCACCAGGCGTTCCTGGGCCACGGCCACTCGGCAGGCGGCATCCAGTTGCTCCGGGCGAGGCTTCTTCGCCAGGGGATCCGCGGGCGAGTCCTCGCTCAGTTCGAACATGGCATGGACTTCCTCCAGCTTCGCCTGCACCTCCGCCCCGGTCACCGATTCGGCGATGGCGGCCAGGTCGCACATTTCCAGGACTTCCACGTGCATTCCCGTCTGGGCGGTGACCATCGTGAAATCGCTGTACATGTCGAGCATGCCGGGATAGGTATGGCCCAGAAAGCCCATCCGCCCTTCCCGCAGCGTGCGAGTGACCGCCGCCGCATCAATCCATTGCCGGATCTCGTTCCATGCGGCAAGGGCTTCCGGATGCTGGGCCGTGTTCTCGTCGGTCAGGGAAATTTCCGGCGTGTGGTCCAGCCCCAACAGCCCGCTCACCACGTGGAAATCAATCCCCGAGCGAACGAAGGCGTTGGCGATCTCCGGGACAGAACAGCCAACACAGTGCGCCAGCCACTCGCCCGTAGTGGTGCGAGCGTAGTCCATGGCCGCGGCGGGCTGCAGGTTCAACACAACCACGGGCCGTTGACAGGACTTGGCGATATGCACGTGGGACCCGCTCATTGCGTAGGTGGCCGCATAGCAGAAAATCAGGTCCACGTTGGCCGCATGGAATCGCTCGGCGGTCTCGCGGGCCTTGGCTTCCCCGTCGACCATGCCACCGCTCACCACGTCGCCCCAGCAACTCATACGCTGTTCGATGAATCGCTGATAGCCCAGCAGGCGATCGAGCAAGCCGTCGAACTGATCCCAGTAGTGCGCGTGCCCGATCGAGTAGACCCCGATCCGCGGACGCCGCGGCGGCTTGATTGGCTCAAATATCGCCATGCAAGTATCCCTGCGTTTCCTGTGCTTTCCGGTTCTTCGTCTTCAAGGAGCCGGCCCGTCTTCAATCCCGATACAAAGTGAGGCGGACCGCCCTGGGAGCGAACGGCTCGATGGCAATGCTGTTCTCGCCAGCCTTCAGCACCCGGCCGATTTCCAGGCGGAACGGCTCGCCGATGAAACCTCCGGCGCGACGACCATTGACCGTGATCGCCGCCGCTGCTTCGGGCGTGATTTCGTCGGCCTCCAGGCAGATCCTCAGGCCCGGCTGGAACCAGGACTTCGGCACTTCCACGCGCCCCAGGAAGGGATCCGAAGTGACGGGTGAAGTCGTGGGGGCGGCCCGGTCGGTCACGGGGCCCCACGGAGCGCCGCCATAGGCGACCTGCCGAAGGGCGGGCTCCCATTTGCTGTCGTCGAAACTGGCTTCCAACCAGCCCTCGGCAGGATCGGCGGCGGCTTTCCAGGAATCGTCAATGGAACCGCCCCCGATCTTGCCACTGTCGGCCGTCCAGCGATAACTGGCGATCAGGCCCGCAGGGTTCGGAGCATCCGCACCGTTGGTGGCAGCCACAGCCAGCACGTTCTTGCCCGGCTGGAGGACCTTGCCAATATCAAACGTGTAGGACTGCTTCCAGTTGTCTCCGCTGCCCACTCGGGTTCCGTTGACGTATGCGACAAAAGAGTTGTCGGCCGTCAGGCACAACTTCGCCTCCGCCACAGCCTCACCGGGGGACAACGTCACCACTTTTCGGAAATAGTTTGTGCCCGGCGCCGCGGCCCGGTAACCCTTCGCCTCCGGATACCAGACCCAATGACTCTCCGCGAGAGGTGAAACCTCTTCCTCCTTTCCGGCAGGTCCGCTGGGAACGATCATGGAGGCGGGCGTTTCAAGCCGCTCGACCGGCAACGGTTCACGGACCAATTGCGTCGCAGAGGTGATGCGGGCGGGCAACTTCCTCGCCTCGGGAGCGAACACCAGCAAGACGCTTTCCAGCGGTTGCAGGTCCAGGTCCAGTTCCACGACGTCGTTGGCGACGCTTCTGAACGGCACCGCGTTGATCTGGTTGCGCATGGCGTCCCACAATTCCGGAACGCCGGAAGCGTGAACTCGCAAGCGGAACGTCTTGGCTTCGCCCTCGTGCTGCTGGTTGGCAACAAGGAACACGTCGCGACCGGCCTTGACGCGATGGAGCACGTGCAGCCAGCCGTCAGTCTCCCCGTCCAGAACTTCCAGGGTCGGATGAACGCCGGCGTCTTCCGTCAACACCTGCTGTAGTTGCGCAGGCGTTGGCTCCCCGGGCAGATAATACGACCGGCCGCCCGAGGCGTTGGTTTGACACACGCTCAGCCCCTGATGCGGATCCGCTCCGAAAATTGCGTTGCACAGGCGAGCCATGTCCACTTGGCTCTTGCCCATCGTCGCCGAGCGAGAAGGCAGCATCCCGTAGGCAACGACGATTCCGCCCGCCTTGTAGAACGCGAGGGCCTTCGCCAGCACTTCGTAGGGCACCACTTCAGCCGCGGGAAGAACCAGCACGCGATAGCGTTCCTGATGCAACGCCAGTTGTCGCGCGTCGATTCGGGTAGCGTCCTGGAAGGCGTCGTAGGGGACCCAGTCGCAGTCAAACAGCGCGTCTTGAAGAGCGCTGGTGAGGTTCTCGGGCAGGATCGATTTGCCGGCGTGATAGCTGTTTCCCAGATACAGCAAGGCCACGGGGCAGACATGCCGACCGCCCGTGAGCAGTGCGCTGAGGCGGTTGGTGTAGTCGGTCCACACGCGGTAGAGGGGCCAGCGGGGCTCGTAGCCATTATTGAAAAAGTAGGGCGGACAGTCGCGATCGTAGGGCGAACGGGGATTGAAGGAGTGGGGAATCATGAAGTTCACCCCCCGCACCTGATGGTGGTCCGCCAGCCATTTCATTTCGGGATAGGTCACGGTCTGACCGTAAGCTCCAAAGATCTCGCACATGGCCAGATCGTCCTGCTTGGCGTAGACGTGCGAGATCGAGCTGGCCAGCTTGGGCGTCTGATAGATGCTGATCGGGCGCTGACCGGGATACATCTGCTGGCAAACCAGATCGATGGCCCCCATGTCGCTGTACTTCTGCAATTGGAACATGTTCCCGGCGCAGTAGGTGGGCTGCAGGTAGAGTCGCCCATGCTCCATGAAATGGCCGATGGACAACACGCCGTGCTCGCGACACCACTCGCTCATCCCACCATACATGGTCCGGCCCCAGGCCTCCGCGAAGGCGTCCTGGTACTGGTAGGCGGCCGCGGTCTGTTGCTCGGGATCCTGCAGCTGAAACTGCTTGGCAACCAGCGCGGCTTTCCAGTCCACTCCGCGCCGTTTCAGTTCCGGAATCACCTCCGTTCCCCAGTCGCCCTGGGTTTCCGGTTCATCGTAGAAATAGCCGACAATTGTCTTGCCGAAATCGTCGCCGAAACGATCGAAGTGGGGCTGGTAGACGGTCTTGAGAAACCACTCCACGCAGTCGCGGCTCGCCCCGTCCACGGAAACCCACTTCTTCTGATGGCCTTGCGCCCCAGCGTGTTCCCAACGGAACGTCATGACGCTCCACTGGCCTTCCGGTACATTCCATTCGAGACGGTTCCCGTTTGCCGCCAACGGCAGGTCGACCAGCGTTGCACCGTCGACTTTTCCCTCGTCGTCGACCTTGCCGGCAATCGCCGCGACAAAATGCAGCCCACCCAAGTCCGCGATCCGGAGCCGCGTCGGCCCCTCCACCGTTTTCTGCTCGCCGTGCAGCAGCTTCGTGCCATACTCGGCAGGGACCTTGCCCCCGATCATCTGGCTGGGCCACCACCGCTCGTCGAAGATCCACATCTTTAAGTTGTTGCGTTTGGCCGCATCCAAGCAGATTTGAAGATCGCGATACCAGCCCTCTCCAAGCCAGTCGTTGTGGGGACGCGACTCGGCCGTAAAGCAGCCGTTGCCTCCCTCGACGATCTTGCCCACATACTCTTCAAGCTTCGCCTGGCTCTCGTCGCCATGAAGCCAGTACAGCGGACCGGTCATCCGACGCGTCTCCATGGGCAATTCGCGAAATTGCCGATCGAGGTCGGCAAAACTCTCCGGTGTTTCGGCCCGCGTGACGGATGCCCCTGCCACAAGGACTGCGACCGCCAGAAGGATCGCGCCACGCATTCTCTTGCTGCTACACATGTTGAAGAACTCCTTGCGAGTCTGAGTTGATCGACTTGATTTCTGCTATCTGAATCCTCGCTCTGACGCTCCCAACGAGCTTCATGGCCCCGCACGGGACCGCACGCGGTATTCGCTGGGAGAGCATCCTTCCTGCTTCACCATCAGCCGCCTCATCCGCTCGGGATCGCCAAAACCGGCCAGGAAGGCAATCGCCTTCACGGGAAGATTCGTATCGACCAGCAACCGTTGTGCCCGGGACAAGCGACAGTGATTGATTTCGTCCAACACGGTGTGTCCCAGTGCCGCGTTGAAGCGGCGTTCGAGGGTCCGCCGCGTCGTGGGCAGCCTGGCCGCCAACTGGTCGACGGAAAGGGGCCGGTCGCTGTGCGTCCAGATGATGTCCAGTGCCTGGCACACCAACTTGTCATTCACAAGCTCGGAACAGGACGATTCCGCCGCTTGACTTGACTGGCTCTCGCCGGTCTGTTCCACGGCAATCGCGAGCAGTTCCAGGGCATCGACACAAAGGCGTGGTGAATGCCGCGTTGGAGAGTCGTGCAGGCGTTCCAATAAGCGGTCGAAAACAGCGATGGTAACCGATGGATCCTCCAACGGAAGGTTCGGCTGGTCCGGACGGAGAAGACGCTGTTCCTGGAGGCGATGGGTGAACTCGCCGTGAATCGAGATCCAGCGTTCGCGCCATCCACACGACGGACGTGGCCGATACCGGTGCCAAACCCCGGGAAAGAGTACCAGGAGCGTGTTCTCTTCAAATTCCACAAGCCCCGTGGCCTCCGAGTCAAACTGGCCGTGGCCTTCCGTAAGCAGAATCAGTTGGAACTCGGGCAGTTCTCGCCCGCTGCGCCATGAAAACTGGTAGATGCCGGGATGCCGCCTTGGCGGATAGGGCTCATGCGGGTGAATGACTCCGCGTCCCCCACCGGTCACATAGAACCCGAACTGCATGTCCGCGTCGGTGACCGGCAGGTAATGATAGAAACCGTCGTAGTCCGACACGGTGCTTCTCCGACGCCTCGACAAGAGCGTTTTCCTCGTGGACGTCGATTATAACGAGGTTCGTGTCTCCATGGGGCCCCGCCCCTCTGGAGGAGTGTCGCATTCAGAGGCATGGACCGCGGTTCATTCGAAGGCCACTCGTTGAATAATACAGGATAGACACAGGGCCAGGCGGCCTCGAAGAATTGTCGCAAAACGCGGGCTGGTCCTGCGGATTGGGCGCGCCTTCGAGCACTCTCAGCCCCCTCGACTTGTCCACTGCACAAAACTTGCATTCCAATCCCCACTGGCGATAAACTGACAGGACAAGCGGAAGGGCGGGCTTGTTTTGACGGAGGAAGGCCACGTGCCCCGAGTGTTCAAAAATCCTGTCAGTTGGGCGGAGAAAGCCGTCGGCACGACGGGTCGGTTTGTTTTCCTGTGCGTTGCCACGATCGTGTTTTGGGCCATTGCCCTGGCCGGGATGCACCTGGCCGTCGAGGCGTCGGCCATCGCCAAGGTCGACGAGCAGGCCCTCTCCACATTTTACCAGGGCATTTGGGTGCTGGTCTACATCACCACCTTCGTGGGCTTCGTAGGGCTGCCTCTGACATACCTCATTGCCCTCCACGGCCTGATCGTGATCGTGCGGACGGGGCAAGCTGCAGGCGGGAACAAGAAAAGCGGGAAGAAGAAAAGAGGATAAGTCATGGCATTGAGGTCGGACTTCACGGTTTCGCGACGACGGTTTCTCCTGGCGGCGGCAGCAGTACCGGCCTTCGTTCCCGGCTCGGCCCTGGGCCTTGGCCGGGCCGTCGCGCCGAGTGAACGGATCATCCTTGGCGGAATCGGGATCCGCAACCGCGGCGGCTACGTCCTCCAGTCCTTTCTCCCGCAACCCGACGTACAGTTTGTGGCCATTGCCGACGTTCGAGCCGATCGCCGGGCGGCCGTCAAGGAGATGGCTGACAAGCAGAACGGCGACTTGGCCTGCTCGACCTATCGCGACTTCCGCGAGTTGCTCGATCGCGACGACATCGACGCCGTGCTCATCGCCACCGGTGACCGTTGGCACTCGTTGGTTTCCATGATGGCCGCTGAGGCGGGCAAGGACATCTACTCCGAAAAACCGTGTGCCATCTCCATCGACCTTTGCCAACGACTCGCGGACACGATCACGCGAACGGCGCGCGTGTTCCAAGCGGGAACCCAGCGGCGGAGCATCTCGAACTTCATCCACGCGGCCCACCTCGCTCATTCCGGCCAACTGGGCACCCTGCACACGCTGCACGCCTCGATCTACCGTCTCCAAGACCGGAACGACTGGCTCCCCGCCCAGCCCGAACCGTCCCGCGACGAGATCGACTGGAATATGTGGCTCGGTCCGGCGCCCTGGCGACCTTACAACCGGGCCTACGTGGACGGGGCGTGGCGCGGCCACCACGACTTCGACTCGGGGGCCAAGCTGCTCGACTGGGGCGCCCACACGCTCGACCTCTGCCAATGGGCCAAGCAGGCCGACGACACGATGCCGGTTACCTACGAGCCGATCGATCTACCGGACGACAACGCGATCGAGTGCCGCTATGCCGACGGGGTGAAACTGATCCTGCGTCGCAGCCGCTGGATGGGCCTGGGAACCTGCCCGGTCCGCTACGAAGGCGACAAGGGCTGGGTGGAGACCGGCGACACAGGCCGGATTGCCGTTTCGCCGGGCCGGCTCCGGAACAAGCTTCCCGCCCCCACGATCGTGGGCACGGCGCCGACCACGCACGTGCGGAACTTCCTCGACTGCGTGAAGACTCGCGGACGAACAGCGGCCAACGAGCAGGTCATGCGACGGTCCCACATCGCCTGTCATGCGGCAGCCATCGCCTGGCAACTCGGACGCAAGTTGACGATCGACCCGGTCAAGGAAGAGTTCGTCGATGACGACGAAGCCAACCGCCTTCGCCACCGCACGCTACGAGACACCTGGGCCACGTAACACCGGCATTCCGCCGTTGCCGACGAATCGTAGGGTGGCGCCAGAGCGAATCACTTGTTCGACGTTGCCTAGCCAAAGCCAGGCCCAACTCCGAAACGCGGGCACAGCCAGGAGGCGAGCGCCGGCCCACCATAAGCGACGTCCCATTTCATGGCACTGTCCCGGGCCAGTGCCCATTTCATCGCGGGCGCATCGTTTGAGTCAACCGGAGCAATGCCGATCGGTGAGATGGAGGCCGGAACACGGTGGGCTTACGTTCGTTGGCTGATATTGCATGCCGGCATCGAAATGGAGAGCGGGTGATTCGGGAAGGTCTGGTGGATGTGGTTCACTCGCGCCCACCCTACCCGGTCTTCCGTCCGGTTCGTGGCCCTACTTCTTATCCCCGCGGATCACGCGCGGACCTTTGCCGCAGGTTTTCTCGTAGTAGCCGTCGCCGGCTCGCTTGAACTGGGTGAAGCCCAACCGTTCCAGGTTCTTTGGGCGGAGAATGGCCTGCTCGTTCCGGATTGTCGCAAAAGAAGAAAACACGCGATGACAGGCCTCCCCGCACTCGGGGCAGTGGTCGAGCACGGGGGTCGTTCATCCCCTGAAGAACCTCGAATCGCGGCGGGCACCCCTCACCGCATTTCCCGTCATGTTCGTATTCGTAAATGGGCATGGAACGGACGATCTCCGTGGACAAGCAGAAAACCTCAGGCCTCGCGTCGGCCGTTGCAGGCGCATTTTTGCGAGGTCTGCTCTACAATCAATTGTATCCTGCGTTTTTCACAATTGCAGTGGGCTCCCCCAGAAGTCGCTCCCCCAAGAGCCCTTGACATTCCCCGGCCCCTTTGCGAAACCAAAGGCAGGCGGAAATCCCAATCATAACGGCGGAAATCGAGACAGAGCCTCAGAATCATGAGCCAAGGACAAATCGACGATCAGATTGCCCAATATGCCCAAAAATGCACCGAACTTATCGACGAGGTGGGCCGCGTCCTCGTGGGGCAGGAAGCCATGATCCAGCGTCTGCTGGTGGGCCTTCTCACGGGCGGACATATCCTCCTGGAAGGCGTGCCCGGATTGGCCAAAACCCTGGCCGTTCGCAGCTTGGCCCAGGCGATCCGCACGGGTTTCTCCCGGATTCAGTTCACCCCCGACATGCTTCCCGCCGACGTGATCGGAACCGAGATTTTTAATCCCAAGGAAGCCACCTACAGCGTCAAGAAGGGGCCCATCTTCTCCAATTTGATCCTCGCCGACGAGATCAACCGCGCCCCCGCCAAGGTCCAGGCGGCCCTTTTGGAGGCCATGCAGGAGCGCCAGGCCACGATCGGCAAGGAAACTTTCCGCATGGAGGACCCTTTCCTGGTCATGGCCACCCAGAACCCCATCGAGCAGGAGGGAACCTACCCGCTGCCCGAAGCCCAGGTGGACCGCTTCATGCTCAAGGTGCTGGTGGATTACCCGTCGCGCGAAGAAGAGCGAAAAATCGTCGATCGCATGGGCGGCGGCAAGCCCATTCCGGAAGCCAACCCGGTAACCACCCCCGAGGATCTTCTCGAAGCCCGGCAGGTGGTCGACAAGGTCTGGGTCGACGAGAAGGTCCGCGACTACGTGGTTGACCTTGTGCGTGCCACGCGCGATCCCTCGTCCTGCGGAGTTCGAGGCCTCGACGGAATGATCGAAACGGGGGCCAGCCCCCGGGCGTCGATCTACCTGCTCAAGGCCGGCAAGGCCCACGCCTTCCTTCAAAATCGGGGCTACGCCACGCCCCACGACGTGAAGACCATGGCCCCCGACGTCCTCCGCCACCGGGTGATTCTCACCTACGAGGCGGAAGCCGAAGGGAAGGACGCCGACGCACTGATTCGAACCATCCTCGACAACGTGCCGGTCCCCTGAACCACGCGTAGCGCCCTGCGTCTCCGAAAAACCGTCCCACCGCCCCTGCGTCAGAATCCAAGCATTCAGCATGCTCGCCCGAGAGGTCATCCAACGCGTTCGCGAGATCCAGATCCACACCGGTCGCCAGGTGGCCGACGTGTTGGCCGGACAGTACGTGTCGGTCTTCAAGGGCCGCGGCATCGAATTCGAGGAGGTGCGTCCCTACGTGCCGGGCGACGACGTGCGGATCATCGACTGGAACGTCACGGCTCGAGCCGGCGCGCCCTTCGTCAAGCGATTCGTCGAAGAGCGTCAACTCACGCTCATGCTCATGGCCGACGTTTCCGCATCGCAGGATTTCGGCTCGGCGGGCCGCAGCAAGCGGGAGGCAACTGCGGAACTGTGTGCCCTGCTGGCCTTCTCGGCGACCCACAACGACGACAAGGTGGGGCTCACCCTCTTTCATGGCGGAATCGAGCAGTATATTCCTGCACGCAAGGGCCAGAAACACTCGCTCCGAGTCGTTCGCGAAGTGCTGGCCCACGGCGCCACAGTGGCCCCCGAAGAGGAAGCGGCCGCCCGCAGACCGCGCCGCCGTTGGCTGCCCTTCGGACGCCGCCGTGCCTGGTGGCGCAGCGGTCGGCAGGCCACCGATGTGGCCGGCGCCATGGAGTTCCTCATGTCGGTCACCTCGCGGAAGACCGTCTGCTTCATCGTGAGCGATTTCCTCGATGAAGGCTATCTGAAAGCCCTGCAGAGCGCCAACCGAAAACACGATGTGATCGCCGTGCTGATCACCGATCCTCGCGAGTTGGAAGTGTCCAACGTGGGGCTCGTAACCCTTTCCGACGCGGAAACCGGACGGATTGCCCAGTACGACACGGGTTCCCGCGCCTTCCGGCAACAAATCGCTGTCCAGGCCGCCGACCGGGTGGACCAACTCCGCCACGAGTTCCAGAGTTCGAAAATCGATTTCATCCACATTGACGCTTCCGGCTCCGTGGTCGAGCCCCTCGTCAAGTTCTTCCGCATGCGTGAACGCCGCATGCGACACTGACCACCCCCGTACCAGTGGCATCCCGGCCACCAAAACAAGAACCACCCCACGCCCATTTCATGTTTCATCACCGCGCACAACAGGCAAGACACCTGCAACGGCTGTGGCTGCTCCCACTCCTGTTGTTGGCTACCGCTGCGCGGGCGGACGAAGCGATCGAAAAGGAAATGCAGTCCGGGCCAGTGAAGGCCACGATCCGTCTGGAGCCCAAGCAGCCGCTAATCGGCGACACGGTCACGCTCACCATCAAGGTCGTTGCGGAGAAGGACGTGGAACTGCTCATGCCCGAGTTCGGGGAGGCCTTGGAGCGGTTCTCCATCGTCGATTTCGTGCCCCGCCAGTCGATCGACGACGAAGGACGCACCGTGGCCGAGCAGAAGTATCGGCTTGAGCCGCCGTCGTCGGGAGGGCAGGCCATTCCGCCGATCCTGATCGAATACGTCGATCGCCGTCCGGGCGAGCGCGAGGCGCCCGAGGGCTACGACGCCTATGAACTGCTCACCGAGCGGATTCCTTTCGAAGTCCAATCCGTCGTTCCCAAGAACGCCGAGGCCGAATTGAAGCCCCCCCTGGGCGAGTTGGCCCCTCGCGAGCCGCCCACGCCTCCCCGTTGGCCCTGGGCCGTGGTCGGAGTGGTCTTGTTCGCGGCGGCTGTCCCCTTAGTCGCCAAGGCAATCGTGGCATGGCGGCGTCGTGCGCGGCGACGGAGCGCCTATGAGATCGCCCGGGCTCGGCTGGAACGTCTCCTGGCCCGGGCCCGTCCGGGCAGGGAACAAGTCGACGCGTTTTACGTAGAACTGTCATGGATTGTTCGTCGCTACCTGGAGGACCGTTTCGACCTTCGAGCGCCGGAATTGACGACCGAGGAGTTTCTGGCGGCCGTTGGCGAGTCGCCGGATCTGTCGCGAGATCACCAGGCCCTGTTGCGGGAATTCCTGCGTCAGGCCGACCTGGTCAAGTTCGCCGGCGTTCAGCCGACGGACGAGGATGTGGAAAGTTCGGTCGTGGCAGCCCGGCGGTTTCTCGAGGAAACGCGGGAGAATGCCCCCATGCTCGACGTGGGCGACGATGCCGAGGTGAGTGACGTCACGTAATGAATACCTGGGAATTCCGAGATCCGCTGTTTCTGCTTGCCGCCCTGGCGGCGCCGTTCGTACTCTGGCTGGCGTCGCGAGCTTCCTCCGTCGTGCGCTATTCCTCGCTGAACCTGGTGGATCGAGGGCGGCGGACCTGGAGGGCTCGCCTTTCCCGATTGCCGGCTCTTCTCATGGCGTTGGCCGTCGCGTCGCTGGCCGTCGCCCTGGCTGGACCGCGGACCCCCGATGCAGAAACCAAGGTCAGCCGCGAAGGCATCGCGATCATGATGGTCGTCGATCGCTCCGGTTCCATGCAGGCTCGCGACCTCGTTCGGGACGACACAAGCATGGACCGGCTTGCTGTGGTGAAGGATGTCTTCGAAGAGTTTGTCCTGGGCGGCGAGGCCGGCCAGGGACGTCCCGACGACCTGGTGGGCCTGATCGCCTTCGCCGGCTACGCCGACAGCCTCTGCCCTCTCACGCTCGACCATGGCAACCTCGTGACCATGGTTCGCGACCTGGAAATTGTCAGTCGCCGCAGCGAAGATGGAACGGCCCTCGGCGACGGCCTGGCCCTGGCCGTGGAACGGCTCCGCCGAAGTAAGGCCCAGACCAAGGTCGCCATCCTCCTGACCGACGGCGTGAACAACACCGGCTCCATCGATCCCGAACAGGCGGCTGAACTGGCGGCCAGCCAGAACATCAAGGTCTACAGCATCGGCGCCGGCACCGACGGACTGGCCCCTTTTCCCGCGATCGACGCGTTCACGGGGCGACAAGTGTTCCGGCGAACCTATGTCGAGATTGATGAAGTGACTCTTCAAAGAATTGCCGACAAGACCGGCGGTCGCTACTTCCGCGCAACCGATCGCGAGGGGCTCGAAGAGATCTACGAGGAGATCGATCAGCTGGAGCGTACCAAGATCAGCGAGGTCCAGTACCTCCAATACACGGAACACTACCTTTCCTTCGTAATCGCTGCCCTTATCATGGTGGGCCTTGCCGCCTTCACGAACGCCACCATCTTCCGCTCCCTCCCCTAACCTCCAGCCTACAGTCTCCAGCCTACAGCCTCGCCAATGTCCGACTTCCGCTTCGCCAACCCGAACTGGATCCACGCCGTGTGGGGCGTTGCCGCCATGGTCGTGCTCCTGTTCTGGCTCGATTGGCGTCGCGGAGACGCCCTTTCCCGTCTCGTGTCGGTCGTCATGCAGACGCGGCTGGTTCACCGCCTGTCGAGAACGCGGCGTTGGCTAAGCATCGCCCTGCTCGGGCTGGCGGGGCTCGCCCTGACCGTGGCGCTGATGCGTCCCCAATGGGGCCTGACCTACCAGGAGACTCCCCGCGTGGGCGCCCAGATCATGGTCTGCCTCGACGTGAGCAAATCCATGCTGGCTGAAGACACGGCCCCCAACCGGCTTGACCGGGCGAAAGCGGAATTGACCGATCTTCTCAGCTACCTGCAGGGCGACGAGGTTGGGCTGATCGGCTTCGCCGGACGAGCCACCGTGCTTTGTCCCCTCACTCCGGATTTCGGTTTCTTCCGCCTCGTTCTCGACGGGGCAGGTCCTGACAGCGTGGGACGAGGCGGAACACGCCTGGAAGAGCCGATCCGAAAAGCCATCGACGGCTTTCGCACGGAAAGCGACGTTTCACGACTCATCGTATTGATCACCGACGGGGAAGACCACGATTCCCACCCCCTCGACGCCGCCAAGGAAGCGGCCGAACGGGGCGTGAAGGTTCTCACGATCGGCTTCGGCGACGAGGCGGGGAGCGAGATTCAATACACCGATCCCCAGACCGGCGTCCGGACGGTCGTCACCGACAGCGGCGGGGCGCCGGTCGTCTCGCGATTGGATGGCGAAACGCTCCGGAAAATCGCCCTGGAAACCGAAGGGGCCTACATCCCGGCCGGAACGGGGGCCCTCGACTTGAAATCGATCTACGATGCCCACATCGCCCCGCTCGTCCGGGGCCAGTTCGACGCCCGGGGCCGGGCCATCCGGCGGGAAGGATTTCAATGGGCCGTCCTGGTCGGCCTCGTCCTGCTCGTTGCATCCATCGCGGTCGGCAGCGGTTCGGCCCGCTCGGAAATACAGCGTCGCGTCGCCGAGACTGCTCCCTCAACCGCGTCGAAGGTCGGCGCCGCCGCGTTGCTAATCGCTTTGGCCGTTTCCACGCCGCTACGAGCCCAGGCTCCGGACGACGCAGAACCGCCTGCCGCTCCCGAAACCGTGAGCGAAGGGGGACCGGCAGATATTGCCAAGGCGAAGCCTCAGGAGGATCTCGAAGGCCGCGATCCACGGGATCTCTACAATGAGGCCCTCGCCTTCCTGGACAACGACGTGGATCGTGCCGAGCGCTATCTGATCGAGGCCCGGCGCAACTCGGGAACCGATGGCGACGTGCGATTCCGCGCCACCTACAACATGGGCTGGGTCGAGGTGAAGCGGGCCGATGCGGTCCTGGGCGAAAAGCCCGAAGAGGCCCTGGCCCACCTCCGCCGCGGGGCCGACTGGTTCCGCGACGCCGTTCGGCTCCGGCCGGATCACTCGGACGCCCGCTACAACCTCGAAATCGTGCTCCGCCGAATTCTGGAACTGGCCGATTCGCTCAAGAAGACCGAGCAGCGCGATCTCGCCCAGCGTCTCGACGCCCTGATCGCCCAGCAACGAACCCTGGTCGGCGGCGCCCGGCAGGTCGTCGAGCGGGTTGCGGACAATCCCGATCCGAACGCGGTCGATCGCTTCCAGGGCGATTTTCGCCAACTGGCCGTTGCGCAGCGGAAGTTGCTCTCCGACAGCCAGGCTCTTTCCGCTTCGGTTCACGAAGAACTCGAGGCCCTCGACGACAAGTCGGACCAGGAGAAGTCTCCGCAAGACCAGGTCCGCGCCGCCCAGCTTGGCGCCGTGCTTCAATACGCCAGCCAGGCCGAGCAACGGATGGGCCAGGCCCGCAGCCAGATGCGACAACGTCAGGCCGATCGTGCCTTCCGCCGTGCCGCCGCGGCCCTGGACGAATTGAAGCGGGCAAGGGACCAGTTGCGTAATCCGGTGGAGGTGCTCGACGTCGTCCTCGCCGACGCCGCGGCGACCGCTCAACTTACGTCGAACAAGGCGGCAGCCGATCGTCCCTCGCTGATGCCGGACACGCAGACCGACGCCGCCCCCGCCTGGTTGACCGCCGAATACCTGGAGGAAGAGCAGCTCTCCCTTACGCAGCGGGTGAGTGAACTGGCCGGCCAGCTTCAAGCCGCCCTCGATCATCAGGCGGACCGCCCCGCGGGCCCTCCCACTCCGCAGCAGCAGGAGGAACGCGCTCAGGCCGACCGCTTCCTGGCCATGGTTCGCGCCGCCATGCCCCACCTGAACCGCGGCAAGGAGGCCTTTGAGGCGGCGGGCCAGAGCTTGACCGGCGAACAGTACGATCCTGCCCTCCAGCATCAACTCGAAGCGATCAACGCCCTCCGCGACGCACGCGAGCGCTTCCTCGAACTTCGAGGCCTGATCGAACTGGCTTACTCGCGGGAGAAGCAGATCCAGGCGCTCCTGGCCAGCCTGCTGCCCACAGAGCCGGAACCGGCTCCCGAAACCAAGCCCGAGCCGCCAAGCGAGCCCAAGGCCGACGAGAAAACGGAAGTTGACACGGAAGCGGAAGGCGACAAGCAAGACGCACCGCAACCCGACGAGGAAGTGGAAGTCAGTGAAGAGGCGAAAGTCGACGAGAAAGATACGCCGCAACTTGACACCGCTGAAAAGCCCGAACCAGAGCAGACTGCCCCGCCAAAAGCCATTCCGGTCGAGCAGCAAGTCGCCGCCCTGGAGGTTGCCAAGGCTGTTCAGACTGCGAACTCGGATCGAGGCGTCCGGATCGCCACGCTTATCGACCGGGAATTGGCTGCCCTACCACCGGCGACGGAGAACACCCCGGATGCGAGTTCTTCCGGTCAGCAAGATCCCGCCGCCCAACAGGCCGAGGCTCAACGCCAACAACTCGAACTGGCGACCGAATTGATCAAACAGGCTCAGGCCGCAATGGCCGACGCCTCGAAATCCCTCGGCGAATCAATCGCCGCCGAGGATTCGGGCGAGTCCTCGGAATCTCCTTCCCCCGATGTGTCAGAGGCGGTTGTCTCATCGGCCAGGAAGATCAATCAGGAGGCCTTCGACGCATCCCGTGTGCACGTGGACCAGGCCGTGGAGCACCTCCAGTCCTTGCGACGGCTGTTCTTCTCCATCGTGGAGCACCTGCGAGAGACGGCCCAGCGGCAAGCCCAGTTGAACGACGAAACGGAACAGGCAGCGCCCCTCAAGGACGAGGAAGAAGTCGTTAAGAAGGTCGGGCCGCTCTCCACACGGCAGCAGGAACTGCGTACAATCACCGGCGAGATTGCCGACGCCCTGGCCCAACAGGCTCAGCAACAGCCGCCCGGCGCGGCCCCCGGCCAGAACGTGGATCCCAAGCAGCTTGCCCAGCTTCAGCAAATTCAGCAGCAGTTCGGCAAGGCGGCAAAGCTGGTCGCTGAAGGCGGCGTAGAGATGGAATCAGCCGAGGAGAACCTGGCCTTCAAGAAACCAATCGTCGACCGTGCGAGAAAGCACCAGGACCAGGCCCTGGCCAAGCTGGCGGAGGCCCTGGCCCTGCTCCAACCACCGCAACCCGACCAGCAGAATCAGCAGAACAACCAACAGCAACAGGATCAGCAACAAGAACAACAGCAAGACGAAGGCAAGCAGGACGAGAAGGAGAAGAGTGAAATGGGCACCGACCCGGCGCGCCTTCTCCAGGCGATCCGCGACCGCGAGGCCCAACGCCGCCGTGAGCAGGAACGGCGGGGGCAATTCCAACGGGAACCCGTAGAGAAGGATTGGTGAAGGTGGCAAGGCTTCAAATCGCTCTGCTCGTGGCCATCAGCTTCGCAGCCCAGGCCCGTGGCGAGGACATCCAGGTTCGGGTAGCCAAGCAGCGGCCACCGTGCTTTATCGGGCAACCTGCCGTCATTCGCTTCACCGTCGAAGGTTTCGAACAGGGCCCTGAACCCACCGTCGAAGCTGAGCAGATCCCCGAAGGCCTGCGGACCCGTACCGTGACGGGCAATCCGAGAGTCATCAGCGGCCACAGCAATATCAACGGCCGAATCACGCGTTACGCCGCGGTGACCTACACGATCAACTTCGTTGTGACTTCGGATCAGCCGGGCGAGTACACGATCGGCCCCTTCGTGCTTCGCCAGGGGGCCAAAGAGGCCCGCGTTCAGGCCATTTCGATGACCTTCGAGGCGATCCCCGAGGACCCGGACTCCCAGATTCGCCTGGTCTTGCCCGAGGGCAATATCTATCCCGACCAGCGAGTCCCCGTCCAGATCCAGTGGACTTACTCCGGTGACGTGAGCGATGTGCGGGACATCAGCGTCCACTCGCCCATCTTCGACCTCTTCCGCTTTGGCCCGCCTCCACCCGCTCGACGGGGCCAGGTGCGTATGACGATTGAAACCGAAGACGGCCCGATGCCCCTGGCAGCCGATGTACGGCGTCAGCAGCGCGACGGGCAGGAGGTCCTCGTGATCACCGCCACACGGACGCTGATTCCGAACCGGATCGGCCAGTTCGACCTGGCTCCCATCACGGCCACCCTCATGAAAAGAACACACTCGTCCGGCGGGCGGCGTGAATCGGGTCGTTCCGCCTTCGGCAACTCGCTGCTCGACGAATTCTTCGGCGGTTCGTCCCAACCGCCCGCCCTGTACCGCGTGATCGGCAAACCTCAAACACTCATCGTCAAACCGTTCCCCCAGGAAGGACGCCCGGAGAGTTTCGCCGGGGCCGTCGGCGAAGGGTTCTCGATCGAGGTGGCAGCCGATCGGACGGTGGTTCGAGCAGGCGACCCAATCGGCCTGACGATCGCCCTGCGAGGCAAGGGCAATCTCGACACAGCCAGCCTGCCGCCCCTTTCCGCCGATGGCGGACTGAACCCCGGCCAGTTCCGGCTCCCGGAAGGCGAGACACCCGGCAAGATGGCCGACGGCGTCAAGCAGTTCCAGGTTTCCGTCCGCGTAACCGACGACTCGGTGATTGAGATCCCCAAGCTCGCCTACTCCTGGTTCGATCCCCAAACGGAGATGTACCGGACGGCCCACTCCAAGCCGATCGCGTTGCGGGTGATGCCCGCCCAGGTCGTTTCGGCAAGCGACGTGGTCACAGGCTCGGCCCAGTCCGCTTCTCCCACCTCGCCACAACCGGGCGAACCGGAAGGCGAGCCCGCCCAAGTGGCGTCCCTCTCGCCGAAAACGCCGGCCTTTTCGCTGAGCGGGGCAGACCTTGCCATCGAGCCGCTCGCGGGCGTCGTCCTCCGCGACGAAGGGGACTGGAGAAGGACGCTGCTCTGGCAACTGGCCCTCTACGGCGGAGGTTTTGCGTTGGTGATCGCGGCCGCCTTCGAGCGACGCCGCCACGACATCGACCCGGTCATCCTGGCCCGGCGGAAGACGGTCCGCGTCCAACGCGACAAGATCGCCCACGCGGCACGTTTGCCCCAGAAGGAGGCCGCAGCCGAAATTGCCGAGGCCTTGCGCTGCCTCGTGGCCGAGCGACCGGACGTCGCCCGGGCCGAAGCCCAGGCCGTCATCGCCGCCTGCGAATCGATCGTCTTCGCGCCGGACCTGTCCGACGCCGGCACGCTGGACCCCTCCTTGATCGAACAAGCCAAGACCCTCGCCCACCAGTTCACCGCATGATCCGTTTCGCTTCCAGTCTCGCATGTCTTCTGGTCACGTTGCTCGGCGTCTCCGTCTCGGCCGCCGAACCGGAGCAACTGCTGGACGAAGCCGTCCAGGAGTATCGCGCCGCCCTCGACTCCTCCGACCTCGACGTGCGACTGGAACGCTTTCGCCGTGCCGAACTGCTCTTCGCACGTCTGGCCGAGGGCGATCCCGACGACCCCAGCGACGGCATCCGCAACGCCGACCTCTACGTGAACCTGGGTAATGCGGCCATGGGGGCGAAGCATCTCGGACCTGCCATCCTGGCCTATCGCCGGGCCCTGCTGCTCGATCCGGATCACCACCGGGCACGGCAGAACCTGGCCCACGCCCGCACGCTACTTCCCGACTGGGTCCCCCGTCCCGAGGAAGGCGGACTGCTCGACACCTTCTTCGCCTGGACAGGGCGTCTTTCCCCGGCAGAACTACAAACGCTCGCCGGCCTGGCCTTCCTGCTGACCGCGGCCCTGGTAGCCGTTTCGATCCGATGGCGGCAGCCCCTGCTGCGAAACCTGGCAATCCTGCCCGGCCTGGCCTGGCTCGTCCTGCTCGCCGCACTCGTGTTCCTGATCGTGGAAGCCCGGCACAACGACGCCGTCGTCACCTTGCCCGAAGTCGTGGCCAGAAGCGCCGATTCGGCCGGCGCCTCCCCCCGCTTCCCCCAGCCGCTCCCCGGCGGCGCCGAAGTGCAGGTCCTGGAAACCCGCGACCAGTGGAGCCTCGTCCGCCTCTCCGACGGCCGCGACGCCTGGCTGCCGCAATCTGCCCTTCAAATGGTCGAAAGATAAAAAGGGGACAGGCGCATATATTGACGCGACTGGGAAATGTAGACAAACTCTGGGCCATGCCACTGTGCCTTCGGCACGCATGTTTTGGCCGAAGGCCATGTTCACCCCCAGAAAACGGATACTCGATACGGGGCTCAATGTAGATTTGTCCGAAGTAGACCTTCATTACCGCAACTTCACGCCCAAGCCAAGCTGCCGGGCGTTCTCAAGAGCCTTCGCCGCGGCGTACAAATCCTGGACCGCCACACCGACGGACTTGAACAAGGTCACTTCGCAGCCAGGGGGCCGGCCCGGCCCCCGGCCCAACAGGATCTCGCCCAATTCCGTGCTGATGTGCGAAGGCGGAATCAGCCCTTGATTCAGAGGCCCGATCAAGTCTCCGGCCTCTTCAAGTGCCGATGCGTGGTGGTCCACGACCACGCGAGCTCGACAAACAACGTCGGCGGGGATCTCCGCCGTTTCCGGCTGATAGGCGCCAACGGCGCTGATATGCACTGGCAGTGACAACTCATCGGCCGCAAACACCGGGCTCGAGGAGGAGGTCGCAGTGCAAACCACATCCGCATCGGCCAGGTTCCTCGCGGAGGTGTCGGCACGCTCGACCGGCACACCGAGTTGGCTCGCCATCTCGGCGGCAAACCGATCCGCGGCCGTCGGGTCCATGTCATAGACCGATGCCCTGCCGATCTTGCGCACACAGCACACCGCCTCCAGTTGAGTGCGTGCCTGCACGCCGGCGCCAAACACGGCCACCGCCGCGGCATCCGTTGGGGCCAGGATATCCGTGGCCAGCCCGGACGCGGCGCCGGTGCGGAGCGCCGTGAGGCTCGTGCCGTCCATCACCGCCAAATGCGTCCCCGTCGTGCCGTCCGTCAGAATGACCAACGCCTGAACGGTCGGCAGCCCTCGCCCGGGGTTGTCGCGAAAGGTCGTAACCGTTTTCACGGCGAACATCCCCAACGCAGTCGAATAACACGGCATGACCAGGGCATTGCCATGGCCGTCCGACGTTTCCAGACACCCGCGGGTGGGCAACGTCACCTGCCCCCTCGACAACTCGGTGAACGCTTCTCGCATCGCGGAAATCGCGTCGGCCATGGGCAGCGCGCGGCGCACGTCTTCGGCAGAAAGATAGAGCAATGGTTTGGTGTTCATCGTCATTGGCAGTCGGTCCTTTGCATAGTAGCCATCGCGCTCCGTCGTGATGTTGTCCAAGAAAAACCGGAAAGTCATTCATCGGCCGCCCCGTAAAGCCTTGGCTGATGGCGTAACGGCAAGGCCTCCTCGCGAGGTGCACCGCAATTCCGGGGGCATGGCGAGCCCCACGGCGTAAACCGCGTCGATCGTTTCGTCGAGCGGGATTAAATTGGGATAACCGCCGAGCACAAGGTCCGCATTGACAAAGGCACTGGCGGCAGCCGTGGCGTTGCGAGTGTGACAGGGGATCTCAACCATCCCATGGAGAAGGTCGCAAACGCTCCCCATGGTGTTCTGAAACGCAATCGCGGCTGCATCGCAGGCCAATTGCGCGGCGCCGCCCACGGCGTCGACGACAGCAGCGGCCGCCATCGCCCCGGACGCTCCGATCTCCACTTGGCACCCTGCAACCTCGGCGGCAAAGGTCCCTCGGATCGCCAGGATCCGGCCGATCGCCCCCGCGGCCAGCAGGGCCCGGCCAAGCTGCTCCCTGGTCAATGAACGCTCTTCCGCCAACGTCACCAGAGTACCGGGGATAACTCCGGCGGAGCCGCCGGTCGGTGCGGCGCACACCACTCCCATTGCGGCATCCACGTGCATGACGGCCATCGCCCGGGCCGCAGCCCGCGTGTGCAGGCTCCGCACGGAAAGACGCCCCTCGGCCTCCGCTTGGAAAACCGCCCCGGCACACGGGGACAGCAGTTGCATGCCGGTGAAGTTCGACTCCAATCCACGCTCCACGGACCGGGCCATGATGTCGTAGCGACGCAACGTCTCCTTCAGCACTTCGGCCTCGCTCATGCCCAGCAGTTGGGCCTCACAAGCGAGCGCCACTTGGCCCAGAGACAGACCGCGATCGTGGGCGACGTGGACCATCTCCGCGGCAGAAGTGAAGAGCGGCTCACCGCTCTGAACCAAGTAGACCGGCGCCGACTCCCATACTCGTGCGCCGCCGTCCAGCCCCTCGAGTTCATCACGGAAGCTCTCAGGAAGGGTCACCTTGCGGGAGGCCGTCAGCCGCACAAGGTCGCCCGTGGACGAGGCAACGGGATCTTCCAAGACCTGGCCATCACCCATCATCAATGCACGCGCGGCATCCGCCTTTTCGGCGCCGACTTCCACCAGCGTCTCGTAGGCCGAGCCATTGAACAGAACCGGGCGGTCATCCACGCTGGTAAGCTCCACTTCTCCACCGCCGATGGACCGTGCCACCAGGCGCAATGCCGAGCCGTCGGCCGCCGTCAGATCCAGTTCCACCGTATTGGGATGGTCCGGGTTGGCCAGCGTACGAATTTGGAATTCGATTTCCATGCCGGCGTCCCGTGCATCGCCGAGGGCGGTGAAAAACGATTCATCGGTGAGCGGCCGGCCCATCAGCCCCATGGCAAATCCGCGGTCCGCTCCTTGGGCGGCGTAGGTAACGGAGTAGGAGCTGGCCGAGTCAAAGGCCAACACGGCCCGACGCGGCGTGCCTCCCAGAATCGAGCGAGCCATGCATCCGATGTGAAACGCGCCCGCCGTATGCGAACTGGAGGGGCCTCTCATCACGGGCCCGAGAACGTGATTGAGGATACTGACCGATCTCATAGCTTGGCGGCCTTCCGAGTTTCCGTGGCTTGGATCGCTCGATTCTAACAGGTCCGTTGAGGGAGCAACAAGTCACTGCCGGAGCCGGGCACACACGCGCACTCACGGCGATTCGCTTGTTTCCCTTCCCACCTCGATCCGATGCGTGAAACTCTTCTCTTCACCCGGCTTGAGCGTCGCCGGCTGGGCGACGACCTCAACCTCCAATTCGTTTAGTTCCGTCGGATAGGCGTACAACCAGCTGAAGTCGATCTGCTCGGGATCGAAGGACTGGGTGACCCGGAGGCCCTTGCTTCCGGTGAAGGTCCAGGAGCCGGCAGGCGTGCTCTGATCGCGGTAGAACTCTCCTTCGCGAAGCCCGGCCACGATGGGGTCCATCGTTCGCTCGATTGATTCGCCGGCCTTGTTGGTGAAAGAGATTCGCGTTTCCATCAACTCGCCCAGATCCAATTCCAGGTGACTTCGGGCCAGGAGCGGCTTGGGCTTGTCCGTGGCGTTGAGGAACTCGGCCGTCACCGTCAATTCAGGTTTGTCGGCGGCGAGAGTCAGAACGCGGCGGAGTTTCAGGCCCAGGCTCTCTGCTTCCAAGGTGATCGATCGGTCGGTCTTCTCCGCCACCTTGAACTGGGCCAGGGAACTGCCGGCCGGGGCCTGAAGGGCCGTTCCAAGCCGCGTCTCTTCGCCGCCGGAGAACGGGAAATAGAGGCTGCTCGGCACGTTGTAGGACGTGACACACTGGCCTGACTGCTTGTCCCGAATTCGCAAGGCACGTCCGCCGAAAAGGGGCACGATGTCCACGACCAGGTGCTTGTTCTCAATATGCTGATAGGGCAGGGGAGTGTTGCCGGCCATCGACCACATGAGAAGCTGCTTTGGATCTCCGCCCCATTCCCGAATCGTCTGAAATCCGTGGGCTTGCATCCGCTGAACGAACGCCCCGGCCTCAGCGAGCGAGGCGATATCGCCCTGGAAGCGGAGCAGGCTGCCTTTCAGCGTGTAGCCGTTACGGGGGAAGATCCGCGCGTAGGTGAGCGGCATGCGGGCAACCCGCACTCGCTCCAGAAGCTCCGGATCGCTTTCGACCAGCTTCTCCGCCTCGTTAAAGAGCTCTTGCCCGCGGGCGACCACTTCGTCGGGCAAATAGCCCTGGGCCGGGTTCGTGTAGAGATGCATGTGGACGTTGTCCCGATCCACCTTGTCGTGGAGCATTTTGACATAGCGTCCAATCGGTTCGGCCGCCGGACCGTAGTAGCCTTCGAGAAAATCCCCCAGGATCGCGTCGGGATCTTGATCCGGGTTCCACAGCAGCTTAAGCCCGTAATAGGGTCTGAGACGGCTGAACTCGCCTCCCCCGCCGCCATGCCCCATGCCCTGCAGAAAGATGCCCTCGGCCCCGATCTCGTGATAGAACCGCATGTCGGCGGCCATAGCCCGAAAGTTCGGGAAGGGATTGTAGTAGTGGGCAAAGTCGACCACGTAGTGCCAGATGTAGAGGTGCGAGCAGAGCTTCGACCATGCCACAGCGCGGCGGTGGAAATCGGCGTTTCTCGGACACGTCGCGATCGGATGGCTCTGGCACGAGGGATACATGTGGCAAAGCCAGACGGCCACATTGGGGTGCATCTTCAGCCCCTTCGGCGGCTCTTCCGTGAAGGTGTAGGCCAGCGTGCCGATGAGCTTGTCGGGATAGATCTTCGAGGTTCGCTTGGCCAGTTCGTTGACGAACCAGAACTGGGTCCCGCCCGTGGTTCCCAATCGCTCGTTCATCTCGCGGCACCGGGGACACTCGCAGTAGTTGTACCAGTCCATCTGGGAGAAGTTGTGCTGGCGGACGCCGGGCATGGCCGCCATCCGCGCAAGCATCTTCTCCGTGACCAGGTCGAGCAGTTTCGGGTTGGTCAGGCAGAGTTGCGTGTCGCTGCGCTGTCTCGCGCCACCGATTTCCGAAAAGTACTCGGGATGCTCGTCGAACAGGGCATCGGGCGAGGCGTAACGAAAATAGCTGTGACAGGTGCCGTCGAAGGCGTATTGAATCCCGAAGGAATGATCCGCGTCCCCGCCGCCGGCGTTATCCCGCTGCCGGGCGAGGAAGGCCGCATCCTTGCCCGGCCACGCATAGCTCGTGTGACGCCAGGCGAAAGCCGGGGTAACTAGCCGATCCAGTTCCGGCAAGCGGACGTCGGCGGCTTGCGGAGTCCTGGTCACGCCGGGGGCGTACCACCGCACCTTGAGGCATGTTTCCAGAAAATCGTAGACGCCGTAGAGCGTTCCCGCCGCCGGCGTTCCCGCGATCACCACGTGCTGCCCAATCGTCCGCAACACACAGCCTTGTTCGCCCAAATCGGCGTCTCGCGGATCCACGCCGAGTGACTCTGCCACTGGACCGCAGCCCAGCACGATCACGGGTGAACCGTCCGTCGGGCGTTCGCTCACGATCGGCAATTCCACGCCCGTGCATGCCTTGCAGGCCCCTCGAAGCTCCTCGGCCGCAAACCGCTCCGACGGGCTGGCATTCGGGCTAAGCACAATGCGGTAGTCGCTCCGCCCGTCCTCCACAAGATTTCGGGCGGAAACCGTCGAGACGTAGGCGGAAACGGCGATCCAGATAGCCGCTGCCGCGGCGATTCGGGCCGAGTAGATGCGCATCTTTGGGACTCCGGGTTCAGAAACGGTTCTTGGCACGATTCACGGGGCGAATACAATGGTGTGCAGATCGCCGCAGAAGTGCAATGGGAACTGCGGCGGGAATTGCGAATTCCGCAAGATCCGGATGCTGAGAGGTAGAAACGTGTCGGCCAAGCCGCCAAACGACGCCAAGAACGACTTGAAGGTCTTCATTGCCAGCCGCGAAGTGACCTGCGACGAATGCGGCGAGGAACTGGGCCATCACGCTTGGATCATGCTCTACGGCGAGAAGAAGGCCGCTTGCCTCGCTTGCGCCGATCTGGACCACCTGGCCTATCTGCCCTCGGGTGACGCCGCTTTGACCCGTCGGGCAAAGAAGCATTCCGAACTCTGGGCAGTCGTCTTGAAATGGAGCCACGCGAGGAAACGCTACGAGCGTCAAGGCTTGCTCGTTGAGGAGGAGGCTCTCGAAAAGGCAGAGGCGGAATGCGAGGCAGATGCCGACCAGCGCAAAGAACGGCGTGCCCGGGCCACCGAGCGCCGAGCCGAACTCGACGAGGAGTTCGTCGCCCAATTTGCCGCCCGCATTCGCGAAGTTTATCCCCATTGCCCCAAGGGACGGGAGCAGCGGATTGCGGAACATGCATGCCGAAAATACAGCGGCCGGGTGGGACGCAGCGCGGCGGCAAAGGCCTTCCACGAACAGGCTGTTCGCCTCGCCGTCATCGCCCATGCCCGCCATGCGGAAACAGGCTACGACAACCTGCTCCTGCGGGGATACGATCGCTTCGACGCTCGCGGGGAAGTAGCGGAAAAGCTCTCCAAGGTGCTTCATAGGTGGGAGCTTGGAAGTTGAGCCAGAAGGCCTTGCACGATACCTGTCTATTTACGTTGCCGGAACGGAGCCTGACGCTGCCGTTCGACAACGGTCCGTCGCCAACAACTGCCAGGACCGCCTTCCGCAGATTCGGCAGAACAGTTCTGCCGAATTGCCCGGAAAGGCACAACTACTTGCGTCCCCTTCTTCATCTCAGCGTTAACCATCGGTTTTCCTTTTCACTGCCACCCGAATTGAGGACCTCAACGTGAAAGAGCCCCTCCCTTTCCGCCCCTTGTTGTCCCTGACGGTCCTCGTAGCCCTTCTTGCTTCTCGAGCAGGCCTCGCGTGGTCTGGCGAACCGGTCCAGCTCGATTCCTGCAACATCGTGTGGGACTCGCCGAGCGAGAACGCCTCCGGCTCGATGCCCCTGGGCAACGGCGATATCGCGCTGAACGCCTGGGTCGAGCCCAGCGGCGATCTGCTCTTCTACATCTCGAAAACCGACGCCTGGGGCGACAACGCGCGGCTGCTCAAGGTGGGCAAAGTCCGCGTTCACTTCGAACCGTCGCCGTTGGCAGACGGGGCACCGTTCCTGCAGACCCTTTCCCTGCGGGAAGGGGCGATGGTTGTCCGCTACGGCAAGGGAGATGGAGCGACCGTCGTGCGTCTGTGGGTCGACGCCAATCGCCCAGTCGTGGAGTGCGTGGCGGAAGGAGCCAAGCCGCTGACGGCCACGGCCTCGATCGAGCTTTGGCGGACAGAGCCTTATGAGCTACCGGACATCGAGGTGAGCGACGTCAACCTCGACCGATCGCTCCCGTCCAAAATGCACGCTCCGACGATCGTGGAGCCCGACGTGGTCCTGACCGACCAAAACAACCGCATCGGCTGGTACCACCACAACAAGAAGTCCGTCGGCCCCGCCATGGCGGCGAAGACCCAGGGGCTCGACGGTTTCGAGCGGCCCGACCCGCTCCTGCACCGCACCTTCGGGGCCGTGGTTACCGCAGAGAACGGGAAGCGGATCGACGACCTGCGTCTTGAGTCGCCCTGCAGTCAGAAACACCGATTCAACATCTTCGTGCTGACAGAGCATCCTGCTTCTCCCGATGAGTGGCTCGCCGGCATGGACGGACTGATCGGCGAAGTGGAAAAGGTCCCGTTCTCCGACCGGCTCTCGGCCCATCGGGCCTGGTGGGAGCAGTTCTGGAATCGAAGCTGGATCTACGCGACGCGCAACAGCGAAGCCGCGGTGCAGGCCATGATTCCCGCCAACGACCACCCGCTGATCCACGGGCGGGACCAGCACGGCGGGAGCCGATTTCATGGCCAGTTCGGGCGGATCAGCCTGTTCCAGCGGGCGTTGAGCGAAAAGGAGATCGCCGCCCTCGCTGCCAGCCCGCGGGACAAGCCCCTCGACAAAGCGGACGGGCTGATCGGTTCGTGGACTGAATTCCAGACGCCCAATCTCGACGCCGGCACAGCCGATCTGACCGGCTCGCTCACCATGGAAGCCTGGATTCGATTGGACGAGAACGACGGCGGCGGGCGGATCGTCGACAAGGTCACCCCCGGCGGCCCCGACGGCTTCCTTTTCGACACCTGGCCGGGCGGATGCCTGCGTCTGATTGTGGGCAGGGACACGCTCTCGGCAAAGGACTGCCTGGAGCCGGGCCAATGGCGGCACGTGGCGGCCGTGGTGGACGCATCGAGCGGGGGACTGCAACTGTGGCTCGACGGGAAGTGCGTGGCAAGCACCTCCAGCGTCGCCGGTGACGATGCGACGGTAGTCACCCGGGCCTACACGCTCCAGCGGTTCATCGACGCCTGCGCCGGTCGCGGCCGTTACCCGATCAAATTCAACGGCTCCATCTTCACGGTACCCTACGCGGACAAGCCGGGCGATGCGGACTATCGCCGCTGGGGGCCGGGCTATTGGTGGCAGAACACGCGCCTGCCCTACATCAGCATGTGTACCTCGGGCGACTTCGAAATGATGGAGCCCCTGTTCCGGATGTACGGCCGGGACCTGCTGCCGCTCATGAAATACCGCACCCACCGCTACTTCGGCCACGACGGCGCCTACTATCCGGAGTGCATCATGTTCTGGGGCGACGTGTTTCCCGAAACCTACGGCTGGACGCCCTTCGAAGAGCGGGGCGACGACAAGCTGCAGACCAGCGGGTGGCACAAGTGGGAATGGGTCTCCGGACCGGAACTCGTCTGGATGATGCTCGACTACTACGAGCACACGCTCGACGCGGAGATGCTACACGAAACGCTTCTGCCCGCCGCCCACGAGGTTCTCACCTTCTTCGATCAACATTACGACGTGGGCGACGACGGCAAGCTGGTCATGTATCCGTCGCAATCGCTCGAAACCTGGTGGGACTGCACGAACCCCATGCCGGAGTTGGCGGGCCTGCACGCCTTGACCGAACGGCTTCTGGCCCTGCCGGAAGCCCTTACTTCCCAAGACGAACGAACCTTCTGGAAAACACTGCGGGCCAAGCTGCCCGCCCTGCCAACACGCGAGGTCGACGGTGTGCGGATGCTGGCCGCGGCCGAACGATTTGAAAACAAGCGGAACATCGAGAATCCGGAACTCTACGCCGTGTTTCCCTTCCGCCTGCTGGCCCTGGGCAGATCCAATATCGACCTGGCGCTCGAGGCCCTCAAGCACCGGGAAAACCGCGGTCACTTTGGTTGGCGTCAGGACGACATCTTCATGGCCTACCTGGGACTGGCCGAGGACGCGAGAACGAATCTCGTCGCCCGGGCACGCATGAAGGACAAGAACTCGCGGTTCCCGGCCTTCTGGGGCCCCAACTACGACTGGGTCCCCGACCAGGACCACGGCGGCGTGCTGATGAAGACGTTCCAGGCCATGGCCCTGCAAACCGACGGTGACCGGATCTTCGTCCTGCCCGCCTGGCCCAAGGATTGGGACGTCTCCTTCAAACTCCACGCCCCGAAGAAGACAATCGTCGAAGTCGTCTACAAGAACGGGCAGATCAAATCCCTGCAGGTGACGCCCGAGTCGCGACGACGGGATGTGGTGGTAAAAAGGTAAGGGTGAAGTATGAAGTGTGAAAATGCCGTAGGGTGCGTCTTGACGCACAAAGCCTATGCGTTGACGGCCCATTAAAAAACGCGGCGCATGCCGCACTGGCAGGCACCGGGCGCCGCACGGTTCCCGAATTGCCGAGCGATGCTCCACTTCTGATTCTGAGTTGGAATCGTTGCGTCAAGACACACCCTACTGCTCTGTTTCACCCGTGAAGCGGGGAGCACGATTGGATGGTCATTACGCTTTAAATCGCGATCGTCCTGATGCTGATCCTGGCAGCGTGTTTCTTCGGCTACTTCCTCCAAAGGGCCTTGAAGACTGGCGAGTGTTTCATGGGCGGGCAACGCCTTACGCGGACCGGCGAGCCTATCAGTTACTGGGCAACGGTCGCGGTATTTGCCCTCTGGGTCATTTCGGCATCCTCGGTCGGACTCCACTTCATCGCGAGGTTCTTCCTATGACGTTCGCCGTAGAGGCAGCCCCGATCGACTGCCTCATCGGCGATCCGTTCCAGTTCCTAGATGCAGCGAGGGCTAGCAGCCCGTTGAAAAACGCGGCGCGAGCCGCGCTGGTAGGTACCGGGCGCCGCACGGTTCCTGAACTGTCGAGCGGTTTGCCATTTCAAGGTCCCGCTCGGCGAGCGGTGACCTACTTGTTCAACGGGCTGCTAAACCAGCGTGTTGATTCCTGCCGCGTCGGGCGTCTCCTCCAGAATGGCAACCTTTTGGAGCCAATCCAGACGACGCTCCATGGCTTCGAAGTTGACGGAGGTTTCTTCCGAGTCCTCATCCTGGCGTGCGCGATTCACGGCCGTTTCATAGAAGTCCAGGAGGTTCAACGACTCGTCCGAATCGAGTCCCTCGGCGTCCATATCGAGGCGAATCTGGGCCAGTTCCCCATATTCGCTCTCGGTAATCGCTCCCGAATCCCTCAGTTCCCGAAGCATTTCGGAAAAGTCCCGGGGCGAGATATCGGTGATGTCGTATTGAGAAACCACGGCAACCAGTTGATCCGTGGTCCCCTCCGTCGAGTTTGCCAGCGACGAGGCCTTCTCCGTCGATTTGCCCGTCGCGGCCGCCAGAAGCTCACTTCGGCGTGCCACGGTTCCCGAATCGGCGTAGCTCCCCGACAACCCTGAAATCTGCATTCCATCCACTCCTTTCTTGCGTGCGGCCCCCCAATTGACCGAACGAATTAGGAACAGCGGGTAGCAAACGGCAGGCCAATCGTTGCGCAAAGCTCCACACGCAAGGCGTAACGTCTTCGCAGCAAACAACTTCCTAATCGCAGAAACTGTCGGCAACCGATCTCCCCGGAACCCCCAACCGGCAGGATCCGCCGAATGCAGGCGGCGAGAATTGCCTGATTCACGACAAACTAACGAGGATCGGTTTCCTTCTTGCGAAATTCCGCCCGGTACACCGCTTCCCCATGCTGCCGCGTGCGGCGTTCGAAGTGGGTCCGATAGTCCATGTCGTGTTGGCTGACCGGCTCGGCAACCTCAATCGGGCCTTCCAGCAGGTCCAACTCGCGAAGCAATTCGAGAGTCGTCTGAAAATACTCCTCCACGTCCGTCCAGAAATGGAGGGAGCCGCCAGGCCGGAGAGTCCGATGGACGTTGCGCAGGAACGCATCGTTCAGCACCCGCCGCTTCTTGTGCCGGGCCTTCCACCACGGGTCGGGGAAATAGACGTGCACGGCCTGGAGACAATCCGCCGGGAGCAACTCGGCAAAGACACGAAGCCCGTCGCCCGCCACCATCTTGCCGTTCGTCAGGTCCCGTTTTGCCAGGCCCGCGGCCGCAAAGGCGGCGTACTTCTGGGCCACTTCGATTCCCAGGAAGTCGATGTGGGGGCACGCCTCCGCCGCCGTCCGCATGAAGAGCCCCTTGCCACTGCCTACCTCCACCTCCAGGGGGGCTGTCCGTCCGAACAAGGCCGACGAGTCCCACGGGTTGGGCAGGTCCTCGAAGGTCAGCAGATAACTGGACAGGTCAAGTTTCGGATCGATCTTGCGAAGTGCGCGGCGTCCCATGAGCGGAATGGATTCGGTAAGTGGCGGCTCTTGTAACAGGGAAAGCCGCTCATTATCGCATATCGTGATCGCCCGGGAAACGAGGGGCTACAGCAGCTACCGCCTTCCGCCGAAGTGCGACTCAAAACGGGGACGCAGCTATTTTCGGCGTTTCTGCACCAGGAAATCGAGTATGTGATCCTGGTTTGACTGGGTGTGACTGACTGTAAAGCAACGATTCGCTGTGTCCGTCACGAGCGAGGCGTAGCCGCCCAGATTATCCCATGCCTCGCGGGGCATCATGGCGTGAACCTGACGAACTAAATCATCGAACTGCCCCCGGCTCACACACAGGTCGGACACCGGGTATTTCCAGGTGACCAGGTGACGTGTGCATTTGGCCCGGCTTGTGATGATCAGTTGGCCATTCTTAACGCGATAGTCGAGGCCCAGGGGCGGGAGGGTTTTCCAGAGGATGGTTTGCAGAGGTACGCCCTCGTATTTTGCCGTGACAGGAACGTTTGGGTCGATTGCCCTCGGTTTCGCTCGGCGAAGCTCGTCGGCGTCGACCTTCACCTCAACCTTGGCCAGCTTGGAAAGTTCCTCGGCGAATTCAGTCAGCCCTTTCCCGTTTGTCTCGATCGTACAGGGCTTGCGCATCGCGACAAAAACCTGAAAATCCTCTTCGGTCAACGGCGGGGTCGTAACCAAGTAGGGGTGCGGTTTCGCTAACGGCTTGGGTTCCCCCTTCGCCCCATCTGCAGCGGACACCGACAGAAATGGCAGTAGAAGAAGGACCCCTACGACCAAACGGCGTCCCCCTACAGCACACAAGCCCCCCCTCCTCGCCTCAGCATGACCAACCATTGCGAAGTCCTCATATCAAGAAGGTTCAACAGGGCACATGCCGTTACTTGTAGGGCATTTTTCAGGAGAACGCAAGCAACCGTAGCGTAATTCCCGTGGGGGGGAGTGATTAGGGGCACGTTCCATAGCCCGCTGGTCACACCGACATGGGCTGGCGCAGACCTTCGTCGCTAGGCGCCAAAGGCGTAGCCAGAGGTCGAGGAGCCTGGCTTGCCCTTTGTGTTCCCATCTGTCGCCCCAGATGCTGCAGGAGCCCTTCGGGACTGAGCACGACGAGCATCTCGCTCTTCGCAGCCCCCGCTTCGGGCTTGATGATGCTCTCAATGTATCCCTTTCCGTCGAAGATGGAATGGGAATCATCCACGCGGCTACGATCGATCTCGGGAATCTCTCCCAGGGCGTCGACGAGGATCCCGATCCGACGTTTGCTGCCTTCTTCATCCTCATAACTGACAATCACGATTTGCAGTTCGGTTTCGTCGGCCGGATATTCCATGCCGGTTTCGGTGTAGATTTCAATGACGGGCACGATCTCTTCTTCGTAGAGCACTTTGCCACGCAAGAGCGACGGCGCCCCGGGAACGGTGGTGACCCCCTCGAAGCGTATGGCTTCCACGACCTTTTCTGCATCGATACCCAGCCACTTGGGCCCCATATAGAAGGTGGCAACCTCGAGGCTGTTGTTCCCACCGCTGCGCGTGTGAGCCACGTTCATGCCCACCTCGCGCCTCCGCGAGGCCTTGACCTGCTGCGCACGGATCTCGGCAAGGGGCACGAAGACGAGACCGATCACGTCGTTCACATAGCTGTCGTCGATCTTGAATTCGCGGTAGCCGGAACTCGTACACGCGCCGACCGCGTAATACTGTCCGTGGTATTCGATGATGCGTGAGGTCTTTTCGCCGTTGTCCAGGGTAAAGAACTCCGGTCCGATGTCCAGCAATTCGCCAACCTGGTGGCTGTTGTCGGTCGAACTCAGGATCGTGCGTTCGCGGTCGGTGAACACGCCGAAACAGCCGGTGCTGACTGCGCCGCTGTCATCCCGCGGCAGCGAGTCTTCCAGCATGGCCGCAAATTGCGGTTCGCTGTCGAAGACGATTCCGATCCCGCCGAGCACCTTGCTCGGGTCATTGATATCGGTGATCGAAGCGCCGTAGATGTAGGTATGCCTTCCCGCATAGAGGTCGGTGGCCTCGAAGGGTGAGACGCTGTATTTCTGGCTGTCCCGAATACTCAGCGTGTCGGAAATCCACGATCGGCTCAGGGTGCTGCCCACGATATGGGCATCGCCCTTGTTCGAAACGGCGAGGATCATGCCACCCTTGTCGTAGACAAAGAGGTTCGTGTATACCGTATAGAGGCCGTTGATATACTCCAGGATGTCGCTGATCATCTCAACGTCTTCTTCGGAGGTCGACGGCTGGGCGAGGATTCTGCGAAAGGCCGAAGTCAGGGCCCACCATCGGCAATCGTTGGCCCTTTCGTAGAGGTTCCGATCCATGATGTCCACGGCCAGGGCCGCCTGAAACTCGACGTCGTCGAGAATAGCCGAAACAACGGTTTCGTGCAGGTTTCCGATCGACTTCTCGAAGACCGATTTCGTACGAGCTCCGGCATCGGAGATGTTCCAGAGGAGCACTTTGGACTGGGCGTCGGATTCGCGCACGTTGCCGTTCCACACGGTGCGTTCGAGTTCCGCCTGGATCCGATCGGCCTGAACGGGAATGCTCCGCAGGTCTTCGGAGAAGAGACGGGGGTCGCTCATGACGGCGTTGAGGATTTTCTCTTCCACGCGCTGCCCCAGATCGCGACTGCCCGATTGCTCGAAGGCATGTTCCAGGGGCAGCATGACGTGGCCGAGCCATCCCAGGCCGAAGAATCCCTCGTAGCCGTTGGTTTCGCACGTTTTCGCCAGGTATTCGCGTCCCGCAAAACGCACAACCCGATAATCGGCTCCCAGCGCCAGTTCCATCTTGGCTCCGATCTGCACGTGGTCGCGGTCGGAACTGGCGATCACGTTGCCGTCCTTGTCCAGAAGGGTCAGGATCGACCAGTCTTCCTCGTTGCTCAGTTTCTTGAAGACGCCTTCCATTTCATTCTGGAAGCGGAAGCACAGGGCCAGCACGCCGAGGGGCTTGGAACTCGTGTCGTTGCTCTCGGTGACGCGGTAGGCGTAGATCAGGCAATCGCCGGCGCCGGGCAGGAGGTCGGTCTTCTGGAAGACCTCGACGTATTCCTGGCTGGTCGTCAACGCGTCCGACAGGAAGGCGTCCTCCGAACGTTCGACGGTTTGGGAGTCGTCCAGGCGGGCAAGCACGTTGCTTTGCGTGTCCAGCAGGACGATATCAAAATAGACGGAGTACTTGGCGACATATTCCTGAAAACGATTCACGATGCTGCCCAGCAGCTTCTGTCGCGTCGCCTGGGCCTGCTGTGTTTCCGCCTCCTGATCGAGGGATCGCAGGAACTCGCGCACATCGTCGTCCGTGGCCAAAAACCCAATATCGGCCGTGCGTTCGAAGAGATTGCGGATGACGATATCGACGACGACCTGGGCCTTGGCGCCAATGTCCTGGGCGGTCTTCTTCAGCGTTTCCAGGCCGAGTTGTCCCAGCAGTTCGGAGGTGAGGCTCTGGAAACCTTCACGCGTGCCGGTCATGTCGGTGCCGGTGCCGCTCATCTGCCCCAGAATGGTAAGCAGATCCCATTGGCTGCCGAGGTTGGAAAGCTCTTCCCGATAGCGTTCCACGCCCGTCATGTAGTTGATGATTCCTCGCAGCTTCTCAGGCACGTTCACATCGCGATGCACAAAGGTGGACATGGTATCTCCCGTTGCCGTTTCGGTGGCGATTCTCAAGACCAGAACAACGCTGCTTGTCGCGTCAGGCCGTTCTTCCGAAGGGCTGCCCTGCCGTCGATGCGCCGCGCCGTCTTGTCCCCCCAACCCGCGACCGAGAATTCTGTCGTGGTCCGATCGGACACCGCGTGCTCTTCAGAGTTGCATGCCGTTGGCATTGCGAGAGGAGTTTCGCTCTGAAGAATGATCGCGGCGTCCCGCCGTTTGGGGCTGCGAACGCATAACGTCTTCCAAACGGTAGGTCACAAGGTCACGATCTGCGGATCGGTGCGGATAATTTCTTTGTCTTATCCAAACAGGTCAAGCCTTTAGTTGAGCAAAACGACAAAAGTGTAGCCGCCCGCCATGAACGTCTTCCTGATGCGTTCCTGGGTCTTCGAGCGGTCGCGACCGCAACGCTATGGCCTATCGCCAAAGGAGTTTTGACGAATCCCGATGAGCGGCTTGAGACGGGCTTCCCGACGCAGAACAAGGGCCGTTCTTCTATCCCAAAGCCATGTGACAATTTCGTAGGCCTGCAAGAACTTGTTCCGATTTCTTGGCAAATCCCCCATCCAATGGTGTCATCCCGTACCGGTTCAAAAGCCGGCGAACACTACACCAGGTCCCGCTCGGCGAGCAGCGACCTCAGGTAGGTCCGTGTTCGCCGAACACGACCTCGTATCGGGACCGATTTCCCATTGAAGGGAACCACTTCGCAGAAGGGGAACGAAATGGGAAATTGCTCACAGGTGCTGCTCGGCGAGCAGCGACCTACCTGGGCTCGCGGCTGGCACGAGCGCATGGGTCCGAGTACACTAGCCCCTGAAACGCCGACGCCCGTACCCGTCGTTTGCCCCTCAGGACCGCCCGACGAGCATCACTCTTCCACCAATACCATCGCACCATGCCACACCGCCTGATCTTCGCATCCCTGATCTGCAGCGTCCTCGCCATCGCCGCCAATGTTCTCGGCGCCGACGGCAGTCGTGAGGCAAACCCCAACGTCTGTCCCCACGCCGCCCTGCTCGACAAGCTCGTTCCGGCGCAAATGGCCGCCCATCACGTGCCGGGCGTCTCGATCGTGGGCATCGAGAACCGCCGCATTGCATGGGACCGTCACTACGGAGTCCGACGGGCCGGCTCGCCGGAGAAGGTGGACCGCGACACGGTCTTCGAGGCCTGCTCGATGAGCAAGACGCCCTTGGCCTATCTGGCCCTCAAACTCGTCGAAGGGGGAAAGCTCGATCTGGACAGGCCGCTCGTGGAGTATCTGGACGAGCCCTATCTTCCCGACGAGTCGCTGCACAAGAAGATCACCGCCCGCATGGCCCTGTCGCACACCACCGGGTTTCCCAATTGGCGCAAAGGCGGATCGCAATCAACGGGTCCCCTTTCCGTCGAGTTCGAGCCGGGAACCAAGTTCGGCTATTCGGGGGAAGGGTACCGGTACTTGCAGCGGGTCGTCGAGCACATGACCGGCACGCCCTGGGAAGACTACGTCCAGCGTGAACTTCTCGGTCCCTGCGGCATCACCGTCAGCAGCTACCGGTGGCAGAATCGCTTCGAGACCCTGGCGGCCGCCGGCCACGATGCCGATGGCAAACCCAAACCGAATCGCCGCCATTTCAACCAGCCGAATGCGGGCTACTCGCTCTACTGCACGGCCTACGAATACGCCAAGTACCTGTTAGAGATACTCAATCGCGACCGCAGCGGCCCCCAGTCGCTCAGCCAGTCGTCTCTTGCCGCCATGTTCACGCCAACCATCGAGGCTACCGGCCGGGAGCCCATCAAGCGAACCGTTGCGGCGGCCTCCGACAAGGTCTCCTGGGGCCTCGGCTGGGCCATCGATCAGACCGAATCGGGACCGCGGATCTACCACGCCGGCGCCAACGGCACCGGCTTCCGCTGCTACAGCCAGTTCGACCCCGCCGCCGGGACCGGCCTGGTCATCATGACCAACAGCGTCAGTGGTCGAGAACTCTGGGAAAGCGTCGTCGAAGCCATCGCCCCGTAGGTGCCGGACGCCGCACTCTCTTGAATCCGCGGCGTCGATCGACCAAGATACATTCTCCCACTTCCTTCCCGCCCACCCAAACGGTCCCGCCCCCATGCGCACTGCCGCCCTCACTCTCGTGCTGTTGCTGACCGCTTCCCTCGGCAACTCGGCCGAGTACGTACCGCCTACCGTCCCCGACATCAGCCAACGGCCCTACCCTCGAATCGCCGCCACGGGCGCGGAACTGGACCGACTCCGGGCAGCTTACGAAGGGACCGACAAGGATGCCCGGCACGTCGTCGCCGAAATCGTCAAAGAGGCCGACGCCGCCCTGAAGCGTCCCGTGGAGTTTCCCCCTCGCGGCGGCCAGCACAATCAGTGGTATCAGTGCGACGACTGCCAGATCGCGTTGAAGACCGTGGACGCGACCCATCACAAGTGCCCCAAGTGCTCGAAGGTCTATTCGGGCGAGCCCTACGATGACGTCATCTTCTCCCGCATCCACAGTCGCAACCTCCACGGCGCGAGATCGGCCGCCTGGGCCTATGCCGTGACGGGCGAGGACAAGTACGCCGCCTTCGCCGCCCAGGTCCTGCTTGGATACGCCGAACGCTATCGGAAGTACCCCTACCACTCGGCCAGCCGTTCGAAACGCAGTCGATCCGGCGGCCATCTCTACGAACAGACCCTCACCGAGGCCAGCGCCATGGCCGGCTCGATCGCCCCGGCCTACGACCTGATCGCCGGAAGCGACGCGCTCACGGACGACGAGCGCAAGGCCATTTGCGACGGGCTGCTCACTCCCATGCTGGAGAACATCGGCAAAAACCGCTCGGGCAAGAGCAACTGGCAGACCTGGCACAATGCCGCCATGCTCTCGGCCGGCGCCGTTCTGGGAGACCGATCGTGGGTCGAGCGTGCCATCGCCGATCCGGGCAACGGCTTCATCGATCAGATGACCGTCTCCGTTTCCGACGACGGGATGTGGTATGAGAACAGTTGGGGATATCACTTCTACACGCTCAGTGCCATGATTCACCTGGCCGAGTACTCGCGCCGCCTCGACATCGATCTCTGGAACCACCCGCGGCTCAAGAACATGTTCACCCTGCCCGTCGAGTACGTCATGCCAGACGGCCGGCTGCCCCGTTTCGGCGACGACACCGGCGCAAGCAAGGGCAGCATCGCCCGGGCGCTGGAATTCGCCTACCATGCCTACCGCGACCCCGCCATGCTGCCCTATCTGAGCAAGTCAGCCACCTGGGATTCCCTTCTGCTGGGGAGAACGATCGGCGAGGCGGTTGAGATTCCACCGCTCCCATCTCGCGTCTTCAGTTCCGCAGGGCATGTCGTCACCCGAACCGGCGGCCCCAAGGGGCTCGTCTCTGTGATGACCTTTGCCCCCTACGGCGGTTTTCACGGCCATCTCGACAAGCTGAGCTTTGTCTTTTTCGGTTATGGGACGGAACTGGGCGTCGATCCCGGGCGGGCACGGAGCCAGGCCTACCGGCTGCCGATCCACCGCAACTGGTACAAGGCCACGATCTCCCACAATACGGTCCTTGTCGACGGCAAGTCCCAGGCCCCGGCCGCGGCAGAACTCCTTCAGTTCGATTCCACGCCCGTCAGGACCGTGGCGATCGCCCAGTGTTCCGACGGCTACCCGGGCGTGCTCCACACGCGACTTCTCATGCAGACCGCGGACTATCTGCTCGTGTTCGACGATCTCCAGGCCGACGGCCCGCAGCGGTTTGACTGGTTCTACCACAATCGCGGAAAGCTGGCCGAATGCAGTATGCCGGGCGAACCAGTGGAACCCGACGACTCGAAGTTCCCGGGAATGGAATACGTAGACAACGCACGAATCGGAACCACCGATGCGGCCGCCCGGGTCACGTTTTCCACCGGGAATGTGACCAACACCCTCACCTTCGACGCCGCACCGGCCACCGAGCTACTGACGGGCGACGGCGTGGGAGCATCAGTGGTCGATCGCATCCCGCTCGTCCGCGTCACTCGCCGCGGCCCCTCCGCCCGCTTCGCCGTCGTCCTGGAACCCACCTCCGCCGACGTGTCGCCAACCGTTCGCTCCGTGTCCTGGAAGGAAACCGCTGGCGGCCTCCAAATAGAAGTGACTCGTGATGCCGGCTCCGACAGGATCGCCGTAGATCGGGACTGGAAGGTCACACCATCCCGAGAATAATTGCCGTCACGCTCCGTCGTGATGAGCGCCGTGTTGGACGAGTAGTCTTCTGCGCGAATCACGCCAAGTCAGTCACCCCAACGCCTTCTCATAAACCCGATACGTCTTGTACCGGGTCGCGCCGACCCGCTGGATCACGTGATCGATCGCATCGTTCCCCTCCTCGGTCCATCCGAGTTCGGCGCCCGTGTAGCCGATCGTGTGCTTGCCGTATTCCAGCGTGTTGAGCACCAGCAACTCGCCGATGCCGCGGTGGCGATAGCCGTCAAGCACGCACAGAACAAGCATCCGGGCGGTCTTGATCCGGCGAATTCCCAGGGCCAAACGCGCGACGCCGATGGGCAGTCCAAATCGGGTGAGCCGCCCGTCCAGGGGCTTGATGGCTTCGTTGATGTCCGGCAAGGTGATCGAAAAGCCGACCGGTTTGCCGTCCACTTCCGCCAGCAGGACCTGGTCGGAGATTCCAAACTGGGCCATCCGCTTGGCCATATACTCGAACTCGGGCTCGGTAAGGCGGGTGTAGGCCCAGGAGTCCTGTTGGGTCCCGTGATACACTTTCTGGCAGCGACGGACCTCGTTGGCGAAATCGCGGCGGTTGAAGGTGCGTATTGTGACCGCCTCGCGCCGGGCCGCTCGCTCGGCCAACCGCCGCCACTTGGAAAGAATGTTGTTCGGGTCGACAAACCACCAGGCAAACAGGTCCTTCGACTTCTTCAGCCCGCTCGATGTCAGCAAGTTGGCATAATAGGGCGGGTGGTGGTTCATCATGTAGCGTGGCGGCGTCTCAAAACCGTCGACCAGCAACCCGCACGGATAGTTGTTCGAGTAGTCGATGGGGCCCAGCATCCACGTTCGGCCCCGAGCGCGCAGCCAGTCGGAGGCCGCCTCGATCAAGTGCCGCGCCACGTCCACATCGTCGATTGATTCGAACATCCCGAAGCAACCCCGGTTCTCGCCGGTTTCGGCAACTCGAGGCGGGTCGTCGCTCACCAGAATCCGCCCCGCCACCTTGCCGTCGCGATAGGCCAGGAACTGGGCGGCCTGACCATGCCGATAGAAGGGGTGCTTTCGCGGATTGAGAAACTCCTTCACGTCGTGAAGCAGGGGCGGGACCCACACGGGGTCGTTGGCGTAGATCTGCCAGGGAAACCTCACGAACGCGTTGAGCAGGCGGCGCGAAGTCACTTCCCGAAGATCGATCGCGGGGTTCTTTCGAAAAGGCGTCGTTGGTGGGTGTGGGGTGTCCATCGTCGAAGGGCCGTCCATGAAGTGGGCCACATCCCCCGAAGGGACACCGAGATTCGCTGTGCCCGGCATTGCAGATCTTGCCCCGTTGTTTTCTCACGTAGGTCCGCGCATGGAATGGTGCTATGGGTTTCTTCGGGAACATCGCCTCGCCGATTGTTCCCGATCCGGTCAAAAGGCTGACTGGAATTCCGGCCTGGCCGATTCCCTCGTTCCATCCGGCACAAACGGCCCCTGAAGTGGGGGAATGCCTGCGCATCCAGGCTCCCCTACCCCTTCTTACGCCGAAAGCGTTACACGCTCCCTCCGCGTCCGAAACAGGCCTGATGCCCTCGATGAGAGGCCGTCCCGGCGGGCCTTGGCGGGTTGCAGACGCGGATGTCGGTTTACCTTTTAGACCCTCTCAGATCATTCCTCTCTCCCCGTTTGGAAATGTCCATTTTGAAAGGGCAGATGGATGTGTGCCAAAACACGCGAGATGACGGCGGTCGAACATTCCTCCAGGCCTCCAGCGTCCTCCCCCCCCGCAGAACCGGGTGGTTCCCCAACCTTGAAGCCAGTCAGGCTACGTCCGTGGCTTGTTGCCGTCTGTGGGATCATCGGCCTGGCTGTTCTTTTTGGTAGCGGGGGCGCGGACCCGTTGGCTTCACCCAGCAATGAAGAACGGACTTTGGAGAGTCTCACGCCCGCTGAGGGAAACGAGGAAGAAGCGGTCCCGGATGTGCCACCCGATAAGCCCCTCCGGGTTCCGTCCCATTCTCCCTTGCCAGCCAAGGAACAGAAATCGTCCGGCGATGGGCAGCCACCGGCTCCCGCCCCGCCGGTGCTTGCGCAGGAGACTGGCGTCGAAGTGATTGCGTACACCGGAGAGCCGTTCGGGGTGGCGAGAATCACGGTCGATTTCCCTGACGACCGCATGCCGACATGGTATCCGGACCAGTTCATTCAGTTGACGGGTCGTCGGGTACTGTATCCAGCCTTCAAGGTCAACTACTCCCGATCAGCCGGCGAACCTCGATCGAAAGTCGATCACTATGAATGTTACTTCTTGTTTCAGGGAAGCGAGCCGATCTCGGTCGAACTGGAGGCCGACACGACATACCCGGGCAGCGTTGCGCCCGCAGATGATCCAAAAGCCCGGACGGCTTTGATGATCGCGTGGTGGCGGACCTTCAAGAAGCGGTCACCGCTCTTTTCCGGACAGTACCGCAGGCCGCAGGTCGTTCATGACTATCTGACGAGCATGCTTGCTCGACGCCTGGATCTCTCGGACTCCCAACATGTGGAGTCTTTTACGGCACCTTTGGTATTGCAGTTGCTGATGAAGCCGGTCGTACGTTTCCTCGCCGGTCCCCCGCCCCAGAGCGACCAATCGCCTGGCTCCGGCAATCCCCTTGTCAGGTCCCAGCCGACAGGAAATCTGGTCTTCGGCTTTGATCGTTTCCTGGGGTTGCTCTTCGGCACCGAGTCCATCCGCATCGCTTTTCAACTGGATACGACCCTGGCGAACGCAGACAGATCCGAACAGGCAAACCTCCCTCTTCCGCCGTCTATGCCCCTTCCGCCGATTCGAGTGAGTGGACAATCCCACGTGACGCCCATCGAGGCCATTGCCCATCGGGTTCCCGAGGAGTGTTTCTATCTGAGATGCCGCAACATGGAGGGATACCTTTGGTTGCGGACTCTTGTGATGGACTGGGGAGGAAGTTTCAACGACCTCATCTCCACCGAAGCGGTGGATCACCAACTCCGGTCCAAGATCGAGCAGCAACTGGCGTTCTCTCCCGGAGCCGCGATGCGAGACGGGGTGGACTATCTCATTTCGGACATGGCCCTCATCGGCACCGACATCCTCTTTCAGGACGGAGCCGCGTTGGGAGTCCTGTTCGAAGTCAAAGATGCGTCAGCCTTCGATGATCGCATCCGCCGCCAACGCGAGAAGACCCTGCAACAGGTTCCCGGCACGACGGAGGAGAACATCTATTTCGGAGCCAACCAGGCGAGTTTCCTTTCAACTCGGGACCATCGAGTCCGCTCATACTATGCCACCGACGGAAAGTACTGCCTGCTGACGACCTCGTCGCACGTTGCGAAGCGGTTCTTTGAGATCGAGAAGGGGCGCGGTTCCCTGGGGTCCTTGCGTGAGTTTCAGTATGCACGCACGGTCATGCCGTTGGCGAGAAATGACGCGGTCTTCATCTACTTGTCGGACCCGTTCTTCCGCTTGATTGTGGGCCCACACTATCGTATTGAAATGACCCGGCGAGCTTGGGCCATCCGCGACTGGAAGCAGGTTTATCTGGCGCAAATGGCCGCGCGAGCAGAGGGAGCGCAGAGCGAGCGTGTCGAGACGCTGATGGAAGCGGGCTTCTTGCCTGTTGATTTCCTCAAACGCCCGGATGGCAGCAAGCCCGTGATTCGAGATGGCGTTGTCTACGACTCCCTGCGTGGCGCACTTGGGACCTTTCTGCCGATTCCCGACGTGGAAGTACCGAACGCGACCCACAGCGAAGTCATCGCCTATCAACGGTTCGCTGCCAACTATCGGCGTCAGTGGCGGAGGATGGACCCTGTGTCGATCGGCATAAGGCATCACTCCGTCGGGAAGAACGGGCGCGAGCGAGTTACGTTGGACGTTCGCATTACACCTTACGCTCGTGAAAACTACGAGCGGCTCGCCTCGCAGTTGGATTCTCCCGACCGACTCCAATTGTCCACGGCGCCGGGCGACTTGATGCGTGTCGAAGCCAGGCTCCGGAGCGTTGGTTCCTACGTGCCGGGCATTCGTGCGCGACATCCGCGGCTATTTGCGGGCTTGCGGGATTTCCCTGCACCATCCGCGATCCATGATGGTCAGGTTCACACGCTACCGCTAGCCCCACTCGCGCTCGCCGGAAAGGACTATCCCACGTACGCCGGAGCCAAAGTGCCCGGGAATCCGTGGGTCGACGTCACGGGCGACCGGCATTCCAAGCCAGCCGACCCTGACGGATACTCGTATGTCGACAGGGGATTCCCCGCGATTCTGAAACATCGACGAACCTGGAACGACCACTGGCTTGCGTGGGCGCAGAGCAAACACATCCTCGAAGAAGTGACGCCGCAGTTGCAGTTGGAGCCAGCCGATCGTTCGGCGCAGGTCCGCTTCCGACTGGGCGACCTGGCCGCTTCGGACCTGGGTCCCGCGATTCACGCGTTGTGCTATATGCACGCGCGGCGTATCTCCGCCCTGAACGTTCGGCAGATGTATCAGATGATGAACCAATTCCGGCTCGCGCCGGATGAAGCTCGGCGTGCCGCCGAGGAATTCCTCCAGGGCCAAATCGTCTGTCCGCTCAAGGGCAAGTATCGGTTGGAGGATAACGGCGAGTCGCTTCGCTGGGAGAGCACCGCCTGGCAGTGCGACTCCGTCTTCTCGGAGGAGCGAGTCCCCAAAGAGTACTGCCATCCGTTTCTGAACTGGCTGCGCGGAGCACAGATGGAGCTCAGCCTGGATCGCATCACGCTCTCGACCCATGTGGAGTTGGAGGTCAGCGCGAGCGACAAGTCGATCGTGCAGCCCTTGGCTGTGCATACCGTGATTCCCGCTGAGCATGTCGTAGTGAGCGACGACTTGCCCTCCTCCAGTTCCGATTCGAGTGCTCGGTCGCCGGAACGCACGGATGCCATCGCCATTCAAGGCGTCTGGAAGATTGTGAAATGTGTGGAACACGGCAAGCCAGTGCCAAATACGGAAGGGATTGTCTTCCGCATCGAGGATAACAAGATCATTCAGATGATGTCGAACACTGCCCAACACGAGTATGAGTTCCGACTTTATCCGCAAATGCAGCCAGGAGGCTTCGACTATCTTGCCAAGGGGCGGACAATCTGGTCCAAGTGCGGACTCTATGAACTCAACGGCAACCGACTCGTGATCTGCTACGGTCATCAGATCGACGCCCGTCCCCTGCGGCTCGCCGAGGATCGTGATGACGTTCGACGATGGCTCGAACTCGAACGAGTTTCAACACAACCGGGCAATCAAGACGGCCGTTTGAAGTAACTCAAAGGGAAAACGGATGACGGTGGGGACAAGGCTGAAGACCGAAGACCTGAGGCTGAAGGACTGCAAACCAGGGCCTTTCGGAGCATCGAAATCGGCTTTTCACCTCAATCGACCTCGTGTCAGGAACCTACGGCGTACAGTCTCCAACCCTAGCCCAGCATTTCAGGGAGTCTGCTGCTCTCGCAAGTCCCGTCCTTTTCACTTTGAGATCTTAACCTCTGGCACCAAGTAGAAGGAGAGTTGCGATGCGACGTTCTTGTCTTCCGGCTGCCGGCCGGCAACGAGTCCGGCTAACCTCGGGTTCGATCATGAACACTCGACCAAGTCGGCGTCATCGTCCGGCCGTTGAGCAACTGGAGCCCCGGCTGGCTCTCAATGGCACGTCGGCGTTCGATTTCGGCCCGCCGGTCGCCGTGGAGAACTACTACGGCACGAATGAAGATACCGTGCTCGAAGGCAATGTGATTGTCGACGATACGGGCAGCGGAGCGGATGCCTCGGGCCAGACCGGCATCCCGCTGATCGTGACCGAAGTGAACGGTCAGACCCTGGAGGCAGGCGTGGCGATCGAGCTCGGCTCAGGCGCCACGCTTACCATGGAGCCGGACGGTTCCTTTGCCTACGACCCCCAAACGTCGGATACGCTGAGTGCCCTGCCGACCGGCGATACGGGGACGGATACGTTCACCTACACGGTTGCTCACGGCTTCACGGACATCATCAGCTTCGGCGACAGCCTTTCGGATGTGGGAAGGTTGCGTCAAATCGTCGGCGAGGAAAACATCCCGCCGTACTACTTCGAGGGGAGGTTCTCCAATGGCCCCGTCTGGCTGGAGTACCTGGCGCCCCACATAAACCTCGAATCCACCCTCGCGAACAACTACGCCGTGGCCGGCGCCACGTCCGGCGATCTCAACGAGAATGGTCCGGGCCTTCCCGGCTTGACCCAGGAACTCGCCTGGTTCCAAGCCGATACGTCCTTTGTCGCTGATCCGGATGCTCTCTACACGCTGTGGGTCGGCCCCAACGACCTGTGGATGGAAGGCGCTGATCCTGCCAGCGCGATCACCCAGGCAATGATCAATATCGGCACAGCCGTCGGAACGCTCCACGCGATGGGGGCCCAGCACGTCATGGTTCCCAATATGGTGAATCTCGGGCTGACGCCTTGGGCGCTATCAACGGAATACGCAGACGACATCTCGGCCCTTGCGGGAGCCTTCAATTACTACTTGGATCAGACTTTAGATTACCTGGACGGGCTGCCGGGGCTCAATCTCATTCGCATGGACATGTCCACCACACTCCAGGAGATCATCGGCAACGCAGAGAGCTATGGATTCACCAACTGGACGGACGCCGCGGTCGAATCAACTGACTACGATCCGGAGACAGACACCTACGTGTTCTGGGACCCCGTTCATCCGACGACATCGACTCACGAGTTGCTTTCCGAGCTTGTCTTTGCCCATTTGCAGGAAACCGAAACAAGTCTGATGTCCCAGTCGCACTCCGCGATCGTGACCATTGATGTTGCCGACGTGACCACGCCGCCGGAAGCGAGCGTTGGCGGTCCGGCGTTGGCCGTGCCCGGCCAACCACTCAGCTACACGCTGTCGGCCGTCGACGCCTCGCCTGCCGATCAGGCCGCCCCGATGACCTATACGATTGACTGGGCCGACGGCTCGCCGATCCACACGGTTGTTGGGGCCGCCAGCGGCGTCGTTGTGGAACACGTCTACCAGTCGACGGGAATCAGGAACATCGTTGCCACCGCCACCGATCAGGACGGCGATGTCGGTCCGGCTACCTCCTTCGAGACGGACATCCAGACCGTTGCGGTGATCGACGGGAACCTCTATGCGGGGGGCACGAATGGAAACGACTGCATCCTGTTCTACCGCGTGTGGCACGACCGCATTGGCGTGCGTGTCAATTCCCAGTCGTTCACCTTCGATGCCCTGGGGCCGGACGCCACCGTCTACGCCTATGGGCTTGACGGCCACGACACGATTCTGGCGCCGCAATTGGCAGTTGCCGTTGTCTTCGACGGAGGTGATGGAGACGACTTGTTGATGGGGGGCAATGCGGACGACACGCTGTTTGGCGGAGCTGGAACTGATTTCCTGTTTGGCGGCCGAGGCGACGATTCCCTCTACGGCGGCCTGGGTAACGACTGGCTCTTCGGTCAAATGGGAAACGACGATCTTGATGGAGAAGAGGGCGAAGACTGGCTCTTCGGTGGTCCTGGTATCGATCTGCTACTCAATGGAGAGCATCGCTACCAGTGAGGATGGGGAATGGTTGGAGCATCCGCGGCACAACGGCCTGTGCTTCCCCTGGGCTCTTCCTCGGGTGCTCCAACCCCCATTTGAGATTTGTCGCTTGCTGTTTCATCGTGACAATGTCACGGGAGACATAGAAACAGCTGTTCTTCCATCGTCTATCTTTGGTTTCACTTACCTTCAACGGAGATGCCCCCTTATCGGCGTCGAATGCAGAACGATCGCCCACCCCACCGTTCGGCCTCGATTGACCCCTGAAGTAGCAGTGTTATTCTACAGGCAGGAGACCCAGCGCATGGGGCGAAGCATGCCAGCCCAAGGCTCGCCTGACGACACAGTGAAGGGTGCCATAAATGGTCCCGAAAACAACAGCCCCCATTCCCAATGGAGATGACCGCGAGCCACGCAGCGATGCGGATCGCGAGAAGCGGCGAAGTCATGACATGAGCCCGACGGCTGGCCTGGTTCTCTTTCTCGGCATGATGATCTACTTCTGCGCGGGATACCTGTTCGCTCCGAAGATGCCGACTAAGGCGCTGCCCCCTCGTTACGTGGAAGGGTTCGAGTTATCTCCCCTGGATGAGAGTGCGGAAAAGCTGCGTTTCGAAATTGCCCGCGATCTTTTCTGGCGCCGTTGGAGCACGAACGGCTGGTACCTGTGTGCTGCCTGCGTGGCTCTCTATTTTGGCTTCCGAGGTCTCGTAAGAACCGAGCCCAATGCCTTCGATCGAGTCGTTGACACAATCGGCAATACTCACATACCTTCCTGGCTCGGCTTTCTGATCCTGGTCGCGATTCTTGCCGCGGCCTTGATTCCCCTCGGCATTGCCGTGCTCCGGGAAATGTGAAACACGCGTCGAAGCAGGGAGGACGAGCACGATGTCACAGACTGACTCCTTGATTCTACTACCTACCTTTCTCCGACGGCTCTCGGCCCCCTCCATCAAAACGGTCATGCTTTGCGGCTGTGGCGGTGGGTTCGACTTCGTGCACAGTCTCACACTCTATCCGCAACTGCGGCAGCTCGGCAAATCGATCGTCATCGGAAGCTATTCGTTCGGCGATCCGGAGAAGATCACTGGCGAGACGGAAATCGTCTTCAGCGAATCGGACGTGGTTGTGAAACGGGTCACTGCCGAGACCACCGCCGACCCGTACTATGGCCCCGAGGTCCACGTCTGCTCGTTTCTCGATTCCCAGTACCCCGAGTCGGCTCCCCATTTCGTTTACGCTTACTACGCCCGAGCGTTCACGGTCCCTTTGTTGACTCGGCTTTATGAAGGGCTCATTCGGGAACACTCCGTGGATGCTCTCGTGATCGTCGACGGCGGATCGGATTCGCTCATGGCCGGCGACGAGGAAGGCCTGGGCGATCCGATCGAGGACGCCGTGTCGGTCACAACGGTGGCCGGCCTCGATCATCTAAAGGCGAAGATCCTCGTCAGCATTGGCCTCGGAACTGACCGCTACAACCATGTTTCCGACGTCGCGTCGTTGCGGGCGGTAGCGGAACTGACCCGGCGAGGAGGGTTTCTCGGTTGTGCAAGTCTTGAGCCATCGAACCCGTGCTTCGTCTTCTATCGCAAGTGTTTGGAGCACATTTATGAGCACCAAGGCTTCCGTTCCGTTCTTGCGGGAACGATCGTCTCCGCTGCTGAAGGCCGATTCGGCATGGAGTCTCCTTCGCCGTTAGTGCCAAACTCAGTCAAGCCGGGTGAGTTATTCCTCTGGCCCCTCATGGCCGTACTCTGGGCGTTCGATGTCGAGCGGGTGTCTGAGAGATCGCTCATCTCCGCCTGGATCCGCCCCTGCAAGACAGTCTCCGAGTGTTACCAGGCCGTTGTCGCGGGCCGCGCCGCTCTGACATCCCGTCTGCGCAATATAGAAGATTTCCCCCGTCACGAAGAGATGCGATGGTGAATCGGTCGCACCAACGGAGGATTCCTCGTGTTTCCTCCAACAGGGTGAATCCGACTCCAACGGATCAATCTTCAAGCTCGAAGGGCAGGAATCAACTTCAACCTCCTCCACAAGCCGAGCCGCACCCCTCCCAATAGAGCCGTTTCCCCTTACGCTTGTTCGTCGGCCGTCCAGATACACGGCTTTCCTGTCCGGGCCCAACCAGCGACGAAGCAGTCATGGCCCTGGCCTGTCTGAACAATCGCCGTCTGTGGCACAATTATTAACTGGCAGTTAACCCTGCCACGAACTGACGATGCCATAGAATCCTGACATACCCGTTATAGCCGCCGTTCCTGCAATGACTTATGATTGATGGTTTGCGGTACGTTTGACCATGCCGCGGCGATGCGGAAGCGGATTGAAACGAAGGCAACGGGCCATGCAGAGTCGAGGTTTGCGAATCCAGCTTCTCTTGCTGCAATCGGGACTTCTGTTCGGGCTCATCTACTACTACATCCATCTGCGTATTCGTCCTGAGCTGTTCTACTTGCAGACTCCGCAGGTCTTTCTGTTTGATTCTCGTTTCTTCTACGAAATGGCGAGTCGTCCGGGAGGACTGGTCGCCTATGCAGCTGCATTTCTGTCGCCTCTGTGTACGTGGGACTGGCTTGGATCGCTGGTGATTGCCGTGATGGTCGGGCTGATTTGCTGGCTGACGCGTGGACTGATTACAGCGATTACCGAAAGGGGCGGCGAGTTCGCCCATCTTCTGCCGGGGCTGGCGATCCTCATGCTTGCCGGCCAATATGTCCATCCGGTGGAACTGTGCGTGGGGCTTTGCGTGGCTTTGGGCGGCGCAAGTTTCTACGTGCGGTTGGGAGATCGTCCCCTGGGATTTCGGCTGGCAGGATTCACTGTCGCGACCTTGGTAATCTATCTTGCCGCAGCGGGGCTCTATTCCGTTTTTGCGTGTCTTTGCGCCGTGTATGAATGGCGAGTCCAGCGAAATAGGCCGTTGGCCGCGACATGGGCGCTGTGTGCAGCCGCCGTTCCCTACGCGGCCAGTTGGTGGCCCTACGACCTGCTGCCGCACGACGCTTTTCGCGGTCTGCTGCTGGCGAAGGACAAGGACTGGTTAGGTCTCCCTTCGTCGCCAACCAAGGCGGCCGTGATCCTTTCTCTGGCGGCGGCACTCCCCGTGGTTCTCGCAGTAATGACAAGACGGCGCCGCGAGAGTGAGGCAGAGGAGCCCTCTGCGCCAACCGATGCTGCTCCGCAACCGGACACGGTCGCGAAGAAACGTCCGTTTCCGGCCTGGACCGTTCGCCTGGCGGTTCCGCTCGCCGTGCTGCTCTTGATTGTTCTTGCCGACCTGCTTGCCTTCGACGCGACCAAGCGGTTCCTCCTGGAGGTCGAGTGCGCCTCTGGACAAGAACGCTGGGATGATGTGCTCCTCTGGGCAGAAGCGATTCCCTGCGACGACGCGAGGGCCTACGATCCGCAGACGATCTACTGCATCAACCGCGCGCTTTTCCACAAAGGGCAACTTCTCGATCGGATGTTCGAGTATCCCCAGTTGTTGCAGACGCCCACATTGACCCTGATCTATGCAGACATCGACACGACCTCGCGACTGACCCCCAGGCAATGCAGCGAGATCTTCTTCGACCTGGGACGCATCAACGAATCCGAGCAAATGGCATTCGAGGTGCTGGAGCAGAACGGCAACAGGCCGGAGGTGCTGAAACGCCTGGCCTGTATCTTCATCCTCAAGGGGAAGCCGACGCTGGCGAGGCAGTTTCTCCTCGTGCTTAACCGCAGCCTCTTGCATCGCGAATGGGCACGTCAGATGCTTTCGGAACTCGACTCGGCGGACGGCTTCACCGAGGTTGAAGGAGTGGCGCAGAAGCGAGCGATGATGGTTCGGAGCGATTCTATGGGCGATGCGAACAACACGGAGAAGCTGCTGGTGGGGCTCCTGAACGCGTCGCCTCACAACAAGATGGCTTTCGACTATCTGATGGCGCACTATCTGCTGAATCGGCAACTGGACGCGATCGCGGCGAAGCTCGATCGATTTGCCGAATATGGCTACGCCGAATTGCCTCGGCACGTGCGGGAAGCCGTGGCTCTCCGCACGGTAATGCGCAAGGGCGGAGAAAGAACCGAAAACCCCGGCGCACGATCGGTCCGCCCGGCGACGTGGCAGCGACTTTCAGGGTTCATCGCGGTGGAACGGGAATCCCATGACGATGTGCAGGCCGCTTTTGCCGCCCTCTATCCGGACTACTCCGACGTGACGATCCCGCCGAACATCGCTCCGCTCAATTTCAGCGTGCAGGAGCCGGGGACGGAATGGGTCGTTCGAATTCACGCAGCGCATGGGGAGGCCATCCATGCGCACACGCGGAATTCGCGAGTCATCATCCCTTTGCGATCCTGGCGGCGTCTGCTGGATGTCAATCGCGGCGAGCCGTTGACCATCGACGTGTGCGTGCGAGACGCCGAAGGGGCATGGAAGCAGTTCCGCCCCATCGTGAACACGATCGCGGAGTCTGAGATCGACAGCTATCTCTTCTACCGGCTCATCCGCCCAATCCACACGGGCTACCGCGAGGTGAACATCTTTCAGCGCGACGTTCGCAATTACGACGAGACGCCCCTTGTGGAAAACAGATCCTTCGGGAAGGCATGCGTCAATTGCCACACGTTCGCGCCCAATCATCCGGACCGGATGGTCCTGCAAACTCGCGGATCCACCGACGGAATCACCTACAGCGGGACGGCTGTGTTGAACGAAGGCGCGTTCAAGAAGGTAGACACCCGTGCCATTGCCAAGTCGAGTGACGCGGACGTTGGTCGCGTAGGGAAGAGCATGGCCGTCTATTCCTCATGGCATCCTGACGGAGAGTTGCTGATCTACTCGGCCAACGACATCTCCCAGTCGTTTCATGCGGTTGGCGACGTTCGGGACGTCTTCGATTCCGAGTCGGATCTTGCCTTGTACCATGTGAATTCGGAGCGGGTATCCACAACGCCGGAGATTGCGAGGCCCGATCGACTGGAAACGTTTCCGACGTGGTCGCCGGACGGGCGTACGGTCTATTTCTGCGCAGCCGATGTCAAGTCTCAGGAAGAATACAACCAGGTGCGGTACGACCTGATGCGGATCGCTTACGATCCCGACACGGATCAGTGGGGCGAGTTGGAGAAGGCCCTTTCTTCGGAGGAGACAGGTCTCAGCATCACGGAACCCCGGGTCTCCCCCGACGGGAAGTGGGTGCTTTTCTGCATGTCGGACTACGGCAGTTTTCCTGTCTATCAGGAATCGAGCGATCTGTATCTGCTGAGTATTGAAACGGGGGACCACCACCGGCTGGCGGTGAATAGCCCCCTGAGCGATTCATGGCATTGCTGGTCATCCAACGGGCGTTGGATCGCGTTTGCGAGCAAACGGATGGACGGCCTGTTCGGGCGGGTCTACTTCAGTTATGTGGACGAGTCGGGGAAAGCCCACAAGGCGTTCGTGCTTCCCCAGGAAGATCCGCTCTTTTATGACGGATTTCTGAAGACGTACAACGCGCCCGAGTTGACTCGTTGGCCTGCGCCGATGAGTGGCCGAGCCTTGGGGCGAGCGATCCGGCATGCGGGCCGAAAGTCCGGGAACGGCACGGAGTCGGACATGTCCTCCGGAGAGAGCAATTCGATGATGTCACCGCTGCCGTAAGCCTCCAGGCTTTCATCGAAGGGGGCGATTCGTGGCGCCGGACTTCCATTGCTTGTGCACGGAACATCACTGACGCGAGCCAACCGCCCTTTGCACGCCAGCTCCGGCCCCCGCTACAATAGGCGCCGTTGAAATTGGGCTCCCCTCCGCTTGAGCCCAGATAACCGGATTGGCTTCTCCAGGAATTCCACGATGAAAACAACGTCTTTCACGCTGGTCGGTATCCTGCTCCTGTCTGCCCAGCTGCACGCGGTTGACTTCAGTCAGCCGTGCGATGTGGTCAAGCCCCGCGTCCAGGACAAGCTCTGCCGCGTGACGCTCAATCAAAAGGAGTTGGGGGGAGAAATCGATCGCCGCATCACGAACCTGATCTATCAGAACTACATGGTGGTCGATCTCGACGGCAAGTGGCTGGATCACTTCCGCCACCGTACGGACCGCGGCGATCGGAGCCACGTCTACTACGGCATCGGCAAGGTCTTCGACGCCGGCAGCCTCTTCTCCGCCTACACCGGCGACCCGAAAGTTGCCGATCGCACCCAGTACATCATCGACGAACTGGTCAAGTCCCGCGACGGGGATGGATATCTCGGATTCTGGAACGTGGAACCCGAAAACCGCCAGGACCACGTCAACTGGATCCTCCACGAACAGGAATACATCAACCTGGCCTTCGTCCGCAATTACCGCTGCACCGGCAATCCCGAGTCCCTGGCCGATGCCCGGGTCATGGCTGACTACATTCTCAAGACCTTCCCCACCCCTGAGCATCCGTGCTACGACGCGGGCCTGATCTGCACGGCGGGACTCCCGGAAGGAATGCTGGAACTCTATCGTGTGACGGGAGACAAGCGTTACCTGGACTTCGCCGCCGACGTGCCCCACGGAAACAACCGCGGCGAGATCCAACTCGCCTCGTTGCGGACCTGGGAGCAGGATTTCAGCCACCGCCCGTGCCACGTCTACGTCATGCTCGCTCGGTGCTACGCCCAGACCGAACTCTACCGCCTGACGGCCGAGGACAACCTCCTGAGCATGAGCCGCTTCATGCGAAACGAGCTGCTCAAGAAGGGCGAGGGCGGCATGCTCGTCACCGGCTCCTGCTCCGAGGGGGAGCACTTCACCTACAACCAGAACGGGCAGGGAGCGATCGGGGAATCATGCGTCACCGCCTATATGCTGCGTTGGATCGACAGCCTCATGCGGCTCGAAGGCGACATGCGCTACGGCGACCTGATCGAACGAACGATGTACAACGCCCTGATGGCGGCCAACTCGCCCGACGGACGCTGGATTCGCTATTTCACGCCCTTCACCGGCGACCGGAAGTACGATACTCGCGACTACTTCTGCTGCTGCGGAAACTATCGCCGTGCCGTGGCGGAACTCGCGCAGAAGGTCTATTACCGCACGCCCCAAGGCGGAATTGCGTTGAACCTTTTCACCGACTCGAAAAAGACGTTCGACGTGAACGGACAACCTGTCACGATTCTGCAGAAGACAGCTTACCCGAACGACGGCGACGTGAAACTGACCTTCTCGAGCTCGGCTCCGGCCGCGTTTCCATTCCAGTTCCGCACACCCCGCTGGTGCGAGCAAATCGCGGTTCAGGTGAACGATGAGTCTCCTGTGACCATCGACCCACTGGCCCAGAAACAGGGCTGCTACGTCCTGAATCGGATGTGGAAGGACGGCGACAAAGTGCGAATCTCCATGCCCATGAAGTGGCGATTCCTTCGAGGCCGGGCCGTCCAGGACGGACGCGTCGCGCTTCTGCGCGGACCGATCGTGTATTGCATCGGAAAGGGCCACAACGCAGAGCTGCTTGCCAAGTGCCCCGAGCCGCGGAATCTGGTCATCGACCCGGCCTCGATCGGCGAACCGGTCGCCGACGATTCCATTCGTCCCGGGGGCTTGAAAGTGCTCGCCAAGGCATGGCTGAATCAGGATCGCAGTGGCGAAATGGTTGATGTGACCTTGACCGAGTTCATCGATCCCAGCGGCCAGGACGTGTATTTTCGCGTGCCGGACCTGGCGGACACGTCCCCAATCCGCCTGGCCGACGACGAGATCGTCTCGCGCCGGAACGAGTTTGCCAACGCCCACATCGTCACGGCGTTCTACGGCCCGAAAGCCACGGGAGATTTGGAGGGCATGTTCGAGATCCGCGGCGACATCGTCGCGGACCTGGCGGCCGACTACGTCAATCCGGGCGGCAAGACGGGCCTGGCGGCGGAGTTCCCCGATGCCAGCGGGGGCAAGTGGGCGTGTTTCAATTGCCGCAATGGCGGCCTGCTTTCTACGGCAGACGCAGCGGACGTGAAGCCCCTTAACTCCCGGTTCAAGGCCTTTGGCTCGCCCCTAGGATACGCCTACGGCCTGGAAAACCAGGCCGACGAGCTCGGATTCGTCTCCGACTATGCCCCCAGCGACCATCAGGAGCAGCCCTGGCGAGATCATTACACCGAGGGCATGTTCGACCACGTGCTCGCCGGCGACGAGCGGAACGAATTCCTCTACACGCATCCGATCTCCGACACGGCATGCTACAACATCTTTCGGTGGACGCCCTCGGCTAATGTGCAGAAGAAGGAGGAAGTAACGCTGTGCGGCACCCTGTTCTCAAATCTGGGCAACGGCGTCGAACTGCGTGTCATCCGCTGGAACGACGACACACACCACGACGTCCTCGGCGTCCTCAACACAAGAGATCATACGATCGGCAAGTGCGGCACAACTGAGTTCGTCGTGCGCTTACCATCCGGCAAGGTTGGTCGGCACGTCGACTTCGTCCTCCACAACGCCGGAGCCCACAGTTGCGACGCAACCGCCCTGAAAATCCGGGCATATACCAACGTGCCCCACACAACCTCGCAAGCCGACGTGACCGAGAAGGTGCAGGCGAAGTTTCACAACCGCCTCATCACGCCCCTCGGCCCTTATGCCCAGTTGTTCGCCAATGCCGCGCCAGAGAAGACCCTGAAGCTCAAAGTCCATTACTGGCAGAAGGGCATCGTCAAATATCTTGAACTACCGCAGGATTCGCCTCTGAACCTAACGGAAGAATAGGCGTCCTTTTTGTTGGAGCTGTAGGGTGGGGCCAAGTGAACCACCCCCGTGGGCGTTTGTGGTGTTAAGACGTCGTCCATTTCTGAACGGCGATGCCCAAGCGATACGCGAACGCGGCCCACCATGTTCCGGTTCTCACTTCCGAATTGGCCGCATCGCTCCCGGGAATGCAACGTCATTGAAGTGGAAGACCGCCGACGGTGGGCCGGCACTTGCGTACTGGTTTGCCACGAGTATTCGCACTGGCTATTACTTCACCGCTTCAACGCGATTTCCGCTGGGCCGTTCTGGCCCACCCTACGGCGCACAGCGGAGCGTGCCTGCTACTTTGGGCTCATTCCAAATACGGTTTGAGCTGAACGAAGTTGATGAGGAGCTCTTCCCCGGCAGCAGCCTTTTCGTCGTGAAACGCGACGACCAGCGTGGGAGACTTGGCGCGGAACACGATGCGATTCAGGTTGATCTTGGCCACATCGTGGTTGTTCTTGTACTTGCCCGTATTGCGGCGGTCGATGTGGACGAAACTCTTGTCGCCAAGGACCTCCACGCCTTCAAGGTCCGCCTCGATCCCATAGCGACGGGGATTGTAGTTCTTCTTCGTCACGTCTTTGAGGTCGGCCGTGACGAACTGGAGGCAGTAGGCCCGCCCGGCTTCCAGCCCCTCGACCGTCTGGCTGATCCGGTTCGCCTTGTCGGGCTGGCGGGCAAGGACGCAGAATGTGTCGCCGGCGCTGCCGCCGCCCCAACGTCCCTCGCTCTTCTTGCCAAACCCGGCAACCGTGTCTGGGTGGACCGAGCCTTCCGCGCCCGGAGCAACGGTCCAGCCTTTCAGTTCATCGGCAAAATCGCCATTGGCAACGAAGCCGGGCTTGTACTTGAAACCGTAGTGCTCCGAGAGCATCTCCGTCTTTCCTTCCACGGCGTAGTGTCGCATCAGCTTGAAGGACCAGCGTGCCAACTCCTCGTCGCCGTAATAGGTCCCCCAATAGCCCGTCGTGGCCAGGTCCTTGAAATCCGGACTGTTAGCGATCAGGTTGACCTGCATGTCGAGGAAGTACTTGAAGTCGACGGCCGGATTGTGTTCCAGGGAGATGATCGGGATCTGGTTGAAGTTGCCGAAGATGATGCCCGTTCCCGCCGCCGCGTCAGGATAGTAGGCGTTGAAGCGGCGCATGGTCTCGCCGATCATGTTGTCGAGATAGGCCGCGGCAGCCGCTTCATCCTCCTGGGGATGGCAATAGGCCTCAAACAACAGCCGCCCCCGTCCGCCAGAAGCGTTCAGACACGTGGAGATGAACTCCGTGTGGAGCGAGCGAATGCTGGGCTTGCCCACAATCCACGTATAGACCAGGCGATTCTCCGGATTGTGCAGCAACCGGAGGGCCTGACTGTAATTGCCGATGCTGGCTCGGCCAAAAAACAGTTCGTCGCAGGTGATCCCGTCGTATTGCGGCAGGGTCATGCCCCCGTGCTTCTCCATGCGTTGGCGCAACTCCGCCGGATCTCCCACGGGGGCGACGCCGAAGTTGGCCAGCCACTTCAGTCCCAGGGCCTTCGCTTCGGGCAGCGCGTCGCCGGGCAGTTTCCCGCCGTTGAGCGTGGTCACGGCCGGCAGGATGTGCTGCTTCATGAAGTCCCAGCCATAGCTGCCATTTTCTTTGACGTAGGAATTCGTGCAGGGTGGATAGTCGAAAATCTCCGCGATCGACCGCACCACCAAGCGTCCTTCGGCCTTGCCAGTGACGGTTACGCAATGCTCACCCATGCCGATGTGGCGAAACGCCTCCAACCGGTCGGTGGCGGCCGTGACGATCGGCTCCCCGTCGTCGATTTTCACCGCCAGGTCGCTGCCTGGAGAATCGGAGGCAAAGGCCACGAAGACCCAGCCGTCACGCGGATTAACGAATCGGAAGGTCTGCCCGGCAGGATGGTCTTCGACGGGCTCGTTCAGGAGTTCCGCAACCAGGTTGTTCAGTTGTCGAATGCCGCTCCGGTCGATCGTGGGAAGATCGACAATCGTGATCGGAAATTCGTCTTCGAGAAGCGTTGCCTTCGTCTGCCCGTGGCGAATCAGCGTCTTCAGAGAACAATCGCCGCTGGGGAGCCCAGCCAGACGGACGACCATGCGCCCGTCTGCGCCGAGCGGAATCGTCTGTCCAGCGGTCCGGTTCCCGCTGACCGTGGCAACACATTCGTAGGCATCGCGCTTCTCCGGCAGAAGCCCGAACAGTTGCAGGCTCAACTCCGGCTTGTCGCGGGGGATCTTGTTCAGCAACGGGTGCAAGGGAACCAGTCTGGGGGCCGCCACGATCGCCATTTGCGAGGTGGAGCCTTCGCGAGCCGCCTGGCTGACGGCCTCCAGGTGAACGTCGGCAAGATGAATCTCGCCCTTCAGCCCACTGGCATACATGGCCAGGCCGTATTCACTGTTCTTCGACGGAACCAGGGTGAACGTTTTTTCGTAGAAGGTCCAGTCGGAATCGGCGGGCAGCCCAGTGATGCCCACGGCCTTCGTCCAGCCGCTGTTGTGAATGATCAAGCCGCCGTGACGACTCGTGAAGCCCTTTGTCTTCATGTACGCACTGAGTTTGTAGGTTTCTCCCGCCACCAGGGTCATGCCCTGCTGCCGAAGACTCACCGTGCCGGTCACAGGAGGATCCCCCTTGAGAATCACCGATGGTTTCTTGCCCTCAGGGCCCCCCACGCGGTCGTAGACCACGTTCTTCATGGGGGTGGGACTCCAAAACTCAGGGAAATTTACCTGTTCGGCGTCAAAGGCGCCGTTGATCAGCAGATTCTCCCCTTCCGCAACTGCTCCTTGCGCAAAGGAAGCCCAAAGGGCAACGATCAGAAACATCGGAATGATTCTCATCCTGGTCCATCCTCCGAGGGATACGGCAAGAAACGGAGCCGGCTGCCGTTCGCAGGCGCACCGTGCGCGCCCGCGGCATCTTGAACTGTCTACAGAAACACCGTTGAGCCAATCGATCGCCGCCGAGACCGCTACTTGATCAGGCGGGATTCAATGTCGGCGATCTCGCGATTTGCGAAGTCGTCGGTAAGGAACCACTGCTGATAGAGGGCCTCGATCTGACGCATGTACCAATCCACTTGCGACTGGCGCAGATTGCGGGTGGCCGCCTTGGGGCGATCCTCGTCGCGGATGGGCGGCCGGACTCGCTCGTCCATCGGCTTGTAGGAAGGATTGTAGACCACAAGCGGCAGGTCCTCCGCGGGCAGTAGATGCCGCCACAGGAAGGCCTGCATTCTGTCTTCAGCCGGCACGGCCGCATGGACGACCTCTTTTTCGCCCACCTTCGCCGTCCCCACGACGGTGAGGTTCAGCGGCGTTTCCGTCTCCGTGAGCGTGGTCTTCACGGTGAGCTTGGCCGTCTCCTTGTTCGCCGGCACGGTGGCCGCCGCTGATTGGAGACCTTCCGGCAGATCCTTGAACTGAACCGTGATCGGGCCGGTGTATCCATCCTTGCGCAAAGCAAACACGGTCACCGAGGCGGCCGCCTTGCTGCGAAGGACGAGTCGCGATGGGATCACGCGCAACTCGAAATCAGGCTGCGGTCGGCTGATCCGCAAGCGATACGCATAAGCCTTGCCCGAATGACGGCGTGTGTCGCCGAGATGAACGTAGTACTTCCCGTCGGCGGGCAGCTTGGCCATCACGTAGGAATCGGCGTGGTCCGTGTTCAGCCCCGAGGCGGCGTCGTAATGATCGTCGTTCATGGCGATCACTTTCCCGTCCGCGCCGGTCACCTTGACGAACGAGTCATAGGGAGAGCCAAGTCGGCGGGCGTGCACTTCCGCCACGATCGTTTCGCCCGCCTTTCCTTCCACCTCAAAAACGTCCCAATCGCCCGGGCGATCGGCTCGGCCGTTCACCACGATGGGAAGCGTCACCTTCTGGGCCTTCGACGGCTCGTCGTTCGATTCCTGATCCAAACACTCCGGCAGCGTCCCCAGGGCGAACTTCACGTAGTTCGAAACATACTCGCCGTTGGAGGCAGCGATCAGATGCGTGCCTGCGGGGGCGTCTTTTGGAGGAGGCGACAAGGTGCACTGGTCCAGATTCCAACCTTCCATTTCGAGCTTGACCGGTTCGCCCACGCGACCCCCCAAGGGGAAGATGCTGGTCACAAACGGCAACTCGCCGATGGTGATTCGATAGGTGAAGCTCTCGCGGCCTCGGAAGAGCGCCTCGTTGATCGAGAGCACATACTCGCCGTCGGCCGGAGGCTCGAAATAGAGCACCGGGTCCGGATCGAAGCGGAAATCGTCGTTGTAGGCCACCTCGTTGCCCTCGGCGTCGTGGATCCGCAGAACGGCCTGGAACCAGCCGGGCACACCGTCCGCAACGTAGGGCACCAGGTGTCGTGCCTTGGCACAAATCACCAGAGGCTGGCCCTTGACGGCCTCAAAACGGTAGCGGTTCACCTCGCCGGCAGCGACTTGGCCGTTCATCGTGCACGGCAGCGTAATGCTGACTTCCTCTTCGTCTTCCGGCCGCTTGCGCTGCGCCAGATGCTCCTTGCCGAGCACGGGCTTGTTGCAGGTCTTCATGGGTTTGCGGGCGATTTCCGGAGTCTGGCCCACGTAAAAAGGCAAGGCGTTGGAGATGCCGCGTTTCGTGACGACACGAATCTCTCGCCGTCCGGGTTTTGCGTCCGCGTCAATCGTGACCTCGGCAAACACGAGCTCCGTATGGGCGCGAACGGCCGGATTGCGTTCATCTTCGGCAAATCGGCGTTCAATGTGCTCGATCAGTTTCTGCTTGGCCGCGTCTTTCTCCGACTTCGGTTCTTCCGTTTTCTCGGTCGGTTTCTCGGCCTTCGTGGGATCGAGCCTCGCATTGCAGGCGCTGCAAACGGTCGAGCCAGCCGGGTTGAGCAGGCCGCACGCCGGACAGATCACGCCCTCGACCTTGGGAGGTTCCACTCGCGCGGGAAACTCGAAGAAGGCCATCTTGGCGACCATGCCGTCGCTGACCGTCGCTTCCTTCTTCTTCAGTTCCCTGAGTTGCTTCCGAAGCAAGCCGAGTTCCTGGTTGTTCATCACGCGGTAGTAGTCGACCAGCCTAACCTCCACCCCCTCGCCGCTCACCAGAAGACCGGAAGCGTGGAGCAGTCCCTGACCGCCCAAGCGGATCGAAAAGGTGCTGTCCTGTTGGCCTCCCGCGGGATAGACGTAGCCAATGTACTGGTTCTGCGCGTAAGCGGACGATGCCGCGGCCAAGAGGATGGCCAGCCCCAGGATCGAAAGCTTCTTGAAACCACTCATGAGCTGCTCCAATTGGAAAGATGTAGCACCAATCGCCCGACCAGCGGGCTTGGGCAACGCGGCGGGGACCCTGGCGAGCCATCGCAACAGCGTTTGCCGGAGTTTCTCGTCGCGCGGGAATCTCCCTTGCCGCGCGTCACGCCAGGACGATTCGCCAGGCGGAAATCGGCTCGGAGCGGCTGACCTCCACCGTGACGTGTTTTGCGTCAAAGGAGCTCTTCTACGAGCCCCGCCGATTTCATCCCTTCGTTTTCTGCATCCAACACACGGGCGTCAAAGCCCAGAGGATGGGGCAGTTTGGCGTTGGCATCGATGCCGGCCAGCAGGTAGAACGTGCCCAAGAGGTCTGCCGGATACACGGGCCTCTCCTTGACATACGCGCCCTTTTCGTCGGACTCGCCGAGCGTTCGTCCGCCCTGGAATCCGCCGCCAGCGACCAACACGGTGAACACATGCCCCCAGTGGTGGCGTCCGCCGTTCCAGGGCGGTTCCCAGGCCACCTTGACCGTTCGGCCAAATTCGCCGGTGCACCAGACGAGCGTGCTGTCGAGCAAACCGCGCTCGCTCAGATCGGCCAGCAACGTCGCCAGGCCCTGGTCGAGCATGGGGCATTGCCGCTTCATCGTCGGGAAATGATTGGCGTGGGTGTCCCAACCGCCGGGGAAACTGATGGTAACGTAGGGCACGCCGGCCTCGACCATGCGGCGGGCCGCCAGGCATTCCTGGCCGAACGTGTTTCGCCCGTAACGGTCCCGCAGGGCGCTGGGCTCGTTGGCAAGGTTGAAGACTTCCTTTCCCTTGCCGAGGATCAGCCCATAGGCCTTCTGCTTGGCCGCTTCAGCCTCGGCCATCTCGGGAACATCCGACAGCCCGTAGCCAAGAAGATTGATCTTGTCGACCAGTTCCCGGCGAGCCTTCTGGCGAGCGTCGTTGATTCCGCGGTTGACGATCCCCTGCACTTCGAAGCGGTCGGCGTTCGGATCGCCGCCGGTGGCAAAGGGTTTGTAGGCGGGGCCCAGGAACCCCTCCTCGGAGAACCGGCCTGCGGCTCGAAGCATGACGATATAGGGAGGAAGCAGACCCTTGTACTGCTCTCTCTTGAAGTAGGTGAAGATGGCGCCCACGCTCGGGTAAGCCAAGCGTCCGCCCGGCTTGTGCCCGGTTTGCATCAGGTAGGCAGCCGTCTCGTGCCCGTTGATGCCGTGGGTCATACTGCGGATCAGGGAGTACTTGTCCGCCTGCTTGGCCAGGTAGGGGAACAAGGCACCGAGTTGGATGCCCTTGACATTGGTGGGGATGAACTTGTCGAACTCGCCCAGGTAGTCGTAGCCCGTGCCGGGTTTCGGATCCCAGGCGTCGTTCTGCGACATGCCGCCCCACAGGAAGATCTGGATCACCGACTTGATCTTGCCCTTGCTTTTGGCCTTGGCTTTGGCCGCTTCGTCTCGCTTCGCCTTCAACTCGGCGGCGATTTGCTCGGGCGTCTTCTCGGCCTCGGCGGCGCCGGCTCGGGAGCCCAAACCTCCGGCCGCGATCATGCCGGCCGTGCCCAGGACACCGCGTCTGACGGCCTCGCGCCGCGACAGGTGCTTCTGATTGTCTTCATTGCGGGTGGCACTCATGATTTCCGTTCTCCTTTTCCCTTTTGGGTTGTCGCGTCAGGAAACCGACCGTTTCGCGTCATATCGCACCATCATGGTGTCGTTCAAGGTTGAAAGCTGGCGGCGACTGCTCGGCCGCTGTGAACGCCGGTCAATGCCGCAGCAGGAACTCCGGGCTATTGACCAACGCCCAGGTCAAATCGATCCAAACATCACGCCCTTTCGCCACTCCCATCTTCGCATATTCCTCCACCGCTTTCACGTCGGCATCCGTTGGGAGCCGCGAAAGGACTGTCAGGTAGAGCTTCTCAGCCATTTCGTTCGGCTTGCCGCCCGAGGAAACAAGGGCCGCAAGCTTCTTCCCGCCCTGAAGCTTGTTCTGCACTTCGCCCGAATTCAGCATGTAGAGCCATTGGGGCGAGGCAAGCTGGTTGACCCGTTCGTTTTCCATCCCCGTGGCCCGAGCAGAGCGCCCGAACAAAGTCAGGAAAGAACTGCCGATACTTCCGTCGGCCAACTCTACGGCAGAGTAATCTTTCGGGATGTAGGTAAAAGGCTCCGGCACGGCACTCGTGTACAGGTCGGAACTGCCGGTGATCTCGTTCAACGCGTCGATCAGCACCTCGGCCTCCACACGCCGCATCCGGTAGTTGGCGAAGTTGGCGGCGGCTTCCGGGTTGTCGGACTTCATGATCGGAGAGAACTGGTACGTGGTCGAGGTGAAGATCAGGCGTTTCAAGTGGTTCAGATCGTAGCCACTGGAAACCAGTTCCTTCTCCAGGTAAGCCAGAAGTTCGGGATTGCTGGGCGGATTGTCGTCCCGGATGTCGTCGGCCTCCTCGATAATGCCCCGTCCCATGGCCCAGGCCCAGGTTCGATTGACGATGGCCTTGGCAAACCACGGATTCTCCGGGCGAAGCAGCCACTCGGCAAAAACCTCCCGGGGATCGCGGTCCGGCGGGATCGTGACCTTGGTGCCGTCCGGGAAAACGGCTTCCAGCGGACCATTCGGGCGGAGCGGTTCGGGCAGGTTCTGGGGAACCTGGTTCGTAACCGTGACCGACTTGGCAACGGCATCGATCCCCGGCGCCGTACAACCTTCCACGGAGGTGCTGTGAAGAGGATCCCAGAAGATGATCTCTTCCTTCCACTCGCTCGTGGGCTTGTAGCCCACTTGCGTGAAGAACTGTGCCATCCCAGTTCGGCGTTCTTCCGACCATGTGTGGGTCCGGGTGCCCATGAGCGCCAGTCCCACGGCCGCGGCAATCCCTTCCGGGGTCTTGTTCTGAATGGCCCGGTAGAAATTGACAGGGCCCACGCGGAAATTGCTTCCGCTGGACGTCAGCAACTCGCGAACGAACTGGTCGTAGGGTTTGTTTTGGGCGATTGATTCCCAGATCCAGCGGTAATAGGCCTGGGCCGCGTTGGGCCAGACCTTGACGGGAAACTCGGCCTTGACCCTGAGAATGTCGCTCCATCTCATGGCCCAATAGTCGAAGTGAGCCGACTGTTCGAGCAATTCGTCGATCAGAGCAACCCGTTTGTTCGGATCCGTACTCTCGATAAACGCCTTGGCACGCTGGGCCGAGGGCAGCTTGCCCGTCAGGTCCAGGAAGGCCCGGCGGATGAACACGGCGTCGGAGCAGAGTGTTGGTTGGATCCCCAGCGACTGGAGCTTTGCGAACACGCACTTGTCGATTCCGTTGGCGGGCTTGGGCGGATCGGAAGTCTCCATGATGCCCGCCACCTCCCGGGCAGCGACCAGCCGGTACCACTTGTCCTTGGCCTGTTGGGCCAGGACTCGTTTCTTGTCGGCCACGTCGCTGGCGGCCAGGTAGGCCGCCCGTGTCTTATCGGCTTCGACTTTCAACGGGGCGGCCGTTGCTTCGGCTTCGTCGGCGGCCTTCGCGTCGGCCACGTGAGTTTCCTTGGCCGACGCAATCCGTTTCTTGAGGTTCACCAGGCCATCTTCGGACGATTTCTTTCGGCTTTCGGCTCGCTTCAGGTTCTGCGCCGCGTCGTTTGCCTTGATCGTGGCTTGCTCAAGCGTCTTGGCCTTGGGAGCCAGGGCGGCCTTGGCGTCGTTAGCCGCCTTGCGTTTGGCGGTCGCATCCGCGGTCGCCTTTTGGTTTGCCGCATCAAGAGCGAGAATTTCCTTGGCCGCTTCCTGGGCTGCCTTGTGAGCGGCTACGGCCGCTTCCAATCCCTTCTTGGCCTTGGCCAGGGCCTCGTCGGCCGACTTCTTCTGACCCTCCGTTTCCGCCAACTTCTGGCCGGCGGACGCCACCTCCTCTTGGGCAGCCTTTTCCGCTTGCTGGGCCTTGTCGAGGGCGGCCTTCGCTTCGTCAGGCTTCTCCGCGGACTTGGACGCCTCAGTTGCTGCCGCAACCTGCTGCTTGGCCTTGGCCAGGGCGTCGTCGGCCGACTTCTTCTTGGCCTGCGTTTCGGCCACTTTCTGGGCGGCGGCCTTGGCATTGGCCTGGGCCTTTTGCTCGGCCTGTTGCACGGGCTTCAGGGCGGCCGCCGTATCGGACGCCGCTTTGCGTTTGGCGGCAGCCTGGTCCACCAGTTTCTGTTTTTCGGCCGCAATCTTGGCCGCATCTTGGGCCGCCTTCTCGGCTGCGGCCAGGGCCTCCGTTGCGGCGGCTATCTGGTTCTTGGCATTGGCCGCCGCAGCATCGGCCAGGTTCTTCTGGGCGTTCAGTCTCGCCACTTTCTGGGCTGCGTTGTCGGCCGCCTTCTGCGCCGCTTTCTGCGTGGCCTGGACCTTGGCCAGGGCTGCTTTGGCCTCGTCCACTGCTTTCCGCTTGCCGGCGGCGTCGTCCGAGGCCTGTTTCTTTTCTTCCGCCGACTTCGCCTCATCGGCGGCGAGTTGCTTGGCCTTGGCCTCGGCGGCCTGGGCGGCCTTTTCGACAGCCTCCAAGGCCGAAGCAGCTTCGGTCACCTGCTTCGCTGCGCTGGCCAGGGCCTCCTTGGCCGACTTCTCTTGGGCTTGCATTTCCGCCAACTTCTCAGCAGCGGCCTTGGCTCGTTCCTGCGCAGCCAGCGTGCCTTTTTGGGCGCGACCCAGGGTCGCCTTGGCGGCGTCAGCCCCGCGTTGTTTTGCCTCGGCTTGTGTCGCCGCCGTCTTGGCCTCATTGGCAAGTTTGTTGGCGGCGTCGCGTGCGATCTTGGCCGCGGCCTCAGCCGCCTTGGCCGCTTTCTCGGCGACATCATACGCCTGCTGCAAAGGGGCCGCGGCGGCTTTGGCTTCCGCCAATGCCTTATCGAGAGGGGGCTTCGCGGCGGTCGCCTCTTCCAACGCCTTGATGGCGGCGGGCACGGCATCTTCGGCCTGCTTCAGCATCTTCACGCCCGGCTCGCTCGCCAGGTTCTGCGTGTCGGTGGCTTTCTTGCGTTTGTCGTTCGCCGTCTTTTTCGCGTCCGCGTAGGCCTTGTCGGCTTTCTGCATGGCGGCTCTCAACGGCACGACCGCCGCTTCCGCCTCTTGGGACGCCTTTCTCGCCGCTTCGTATTCCAACCTTGCCTTCGTTTCCGGATCGGCCTCCGCCTTCACCTTGGCTTGGCCCACCGCGGCACGTCTGTCCGCAGCAGCCTTCTCGGCGGCAGCGTATTCGGCATACAGAGGGGATTCCGCCCCATGCAGGGGCGTCCAGGAAGCTACCAGCAGGAGAAGAAGCGAAAGCGGAAGCGCCCTTGTTCTCATCTCGAGTTACCTCAAAGCTGGGCTGAGTTCGACTTAGATCTTCTAACCCCCGGAAAAACACTCATGGTCCCGGGGTTGGATATGCATTACGGGAAGTTGGAAAGGGAAGGACACCGGATACCGTGGCACGAGTCGCCCATCCAACTCGCTGGATGTGCGAGCGCCCTCGTTCATGGTCCGCTCTCCCTCGCATTTCCCCCAATCTCGGCAGGGCAGATCTAGGCAGGATGGTTAGATCTTGGTAGGTGTGCGGTGTGCCTTGTGGCCCCCCCAATCGGAGCCGCAGGGCAAGGCCCGCGGATTCCATTGTTGTTTCTCGAACAGCGCCGTGCAACGGTTTACTGGACTCTTTGTCCGGTCAATTGCCGCGCTAAACAGCATTGCGGCGGGCCAGCCACCACTTCAGAGGGGAACCAAGCCCACAATTGCCGCAATAGTCGGGGAAGCAGAGCGTTTTGTGTGCAAAAAGAGCAGCCTGTCGCGGCCAGTACCAGCCACGTTTGACACAGCATGTGCCGGTTGTTTGGGGATGCGGGGGAAATGTCCGGGCGGCGAAGCCGCAAGAGGGAATGCTCCGCGGCTTGCTATGGTTGCTTCGCAACACCGACGATTTTCCGACTCACACCTCAAGAAGTGGCCCGTCCACTCCGGAAAATCATCGCTGCCACCCAGCCATTACCGGGCGCCTTTGGACAAACCGGGCTAGCCCAATAGACTTTCGGCCGCCTTCTTCGCCTCGGCGAGGGCTTCGGGAATTCCTTCGGGCTTTTTGCCGCCTGCCTGGGCCATATCCGGACGACCGCCGCCGCCGCCCTGAACCTTGACCGCAGCAGCTTTGACCCACGCCACGGCATCGCCCCCCTTCGCGACGAGGTCGCGGCTCAACCCCGCAACAAGCATCACCTTCTTGTCGCCCTGCTTGCTCGCCAGCATCACAGCCACGGGCGAGGCCTTGCGTCGCAACTGATCGATCAACTGACGCAGCGCGTTCGGATCCGCCCCCGGCACCTCGGCCGCGATCACCTTGGCGCCTGCAATCTCCACGGCGTCGCCCAGCAGTTTGTCGACCGAAAGCGTGCCGGAGGCCGCTCCCGCCGCGGCCTTCTTCTTCAACTCGCGGATTTCCTTGGTCATGGACTCGACGCGACCAGGCAAATCGGCAGCCGGAACCTTCAGACCCGACGCAAGTTGGGCCAGAATCGCCTCGTTCTTCTGAACATGGGCCACGGCCCCGGCGCCGGTCAACGCCGTGATCCGGCGCGTACCTGCCGACACGCTCTCTTCGCCGATGATCTTGAACAGGCCGACCTGACCCGTGCTTGTCAGGTGCGTTCCCCCGCAGAGTTCCTTGCTGTAGTTGCCCATGGAAACAACGCGAACCACGTCCGGGTACTTTTCGCCAAACAGCATGACAGCTCCCGCATCACGGGCTTCCGGCAGCGTCATGTTCTCGCAGGCCACGTCGTCGCCTTGGGTCACGCAGGCATTCACTTCCATCTCGATGGCGGCCAGCGTATCAGCCGGAACGGCCTTCGGATTCGTGAAATCGAAACGCAGCCAGTCGGCATCCACTTTCGACCCCTGCTGCTCGGCGTGTTGGCCGAGATGCTTGCGGAGGGCGTGGTGCAGGAGGTGGGTCGCCGAGTGAGCTCGGCGGATCGCCTGGCGGCGAGCGTTGTCTACGCGAGCCGTCATCTTGCTGTTCAGGGAAAGCTCTCCTTCCCGAAGATGCCCCCGGTGGAGAATCAAATCGCCGTCGACTTGCGTATCCGTCACCTCGAATCGGACACCAACTCCCACGAGTTCACCGGTATCGCCCACCTGGCCGCCCTTCTCGCCATAGAACGGCGTCTTGTTCAAGACCACCGTGATGGGCTGGGCATGTTCCACATCGTCCGCCTGGTCGCAGAGTTTGCCCCCGGCGATGATTCCCCCAACCGTCGCCTCGACTTCTTCAACATCGTAGCCGACGAACTCGGTCGTATGAACAGCCTTCTTGAGCGCTTCCAGCGGGCCGGTCTGGAACAGGGCCCCTTTTTCGGACGTGCCTGAGATCTCTCCGTGCTTGACCATTTCGGCCTGGTAGCCGTCCCAGTCAAAGGTGAAATTGTGTTCGGCGGCCATCGCCTCGAACAGTTCCGGCGGCACCCCGTAGGTCTGATACATTTCGGCCGCTTCGGCTCCGGAAACCACGCCGCGATCCGCCGATTTCATCTGGCCGAACACTTTCTCGATCCGGGCCAGCCCGCCGTCGATCGTCCCGAGGAAATTCGACTCTTCCCCTTCGATCACCTGGGACACGCGTTCGATGGTATCGCTCAGTTCCGGATAGGGCTGCTTCATGAGATCGGCCACAACGGGCACCAACTTGTGGAGGAAGGGCTCGCGAACGCCCATCTGGTGCCCGTCGAGCACGGCCCGGCGAAGCAGACGCTTGATCACATACTTCTCTTTGTTCGGACCCGGGTAGACGTTTTCGTGGACGGCGAAGGCGCACGCCCGCACGTGGTCGGCAATCCGTCGCATTCGACGGCCCGATTCGCTCGTCGGATCGTATTCCGCCCCGCACACCTCCCCGGCGGCCTCGACGAGGGGGCGGAGGATATCGATGTGGTAGTTCGTGTCCACCCCCTGGAGGGTCGCTGCGGTCCGTTCCAGGCCCATGCCGGTGTCGATGTTCTTGCTCGGCAAGGGACGCAGGTTGTCGGGAGGAGATCCCACGCGATTGAATTGGGTGAACACGAGATTCCAGATCTCGACTTCCCCATGCTCCGTGTGGAAGTAGATCTCGCTGCACGGACCACACACGCCATCGGGGCCTTGGCTGGGGGCCCGGGCCGGCCAGAAATTCTCATCCTCGTCGAGACGCTGCAGCCGGCTCGCGGGCAGCTTGATCTCATCAAGCCAGATGGCGGCCGCCTCGTCGTCGTCGAGGTAGACTGTGGCCGAGAGCTGCTTCGGATTCAGGCCGAGCCATTTCTTGTCCGTCAGGAATTCCCAGGCCCAGTGGATCGCGTCCCGTTTGAAGTAATCGCCGAAGCTGAAGTTCCCGAGCATTTCGAAGAACGTGTGGTGATACGCGGTCCGCCCCACGTTGTCGATGTCGCCCGTGCGAAGACATTTTTGGCACGTTGTCGCCCGGGTGAAATCAAGTTTGCATCGTCCAAGAAAATGGTCCTTGAACTGGTTCATCCCCGCGGGCGTGAATAAAACAGACGGATCCCAACGGGGAACGAGCACGTCACTGGGACGCCGCACGCAACCCTTCGATTCGAAGAAATCAAGGTACTTCTCACGGAGTTCGTCGGTCTTCATGGCGGGGCCAGGAATGCTTCACACATCCCGGAAGAAAAAGAGGATAAACGGTTGTCACAACGTGGGGGGCGTCAAACGAGTTGCCCTTCGCCCCGGCTTCAGGGCAGCCGGTTCGTGCGGACATCGAATCCCCCATCATACCTGTTTCGCCAGAACGTGAAAAGAGACTCCGCGCGAGCGGCAGGGCCTTGTTCCGACAGGGTCGTCTTTTCAAAAAAAGCATCGCTCGATAGAATGCCCCCACTATGGCAAAGAAAGAAGACGACATCCTGCAAGCCGGTTGTGTTCCCTACCGCTTTCGGAAGGAAGAACTCGAACTCTGCCTCATCACCACACGCAAGGGGCGTTGGGGATTCCCCAAAGGAATCATCGATCCCGGCGAGACTCCCCAGGAAACCGCCCTCAAGGAATCGATGGAAGAGGCGGGCCTGGTCGGTAAGATCGTTGGAAAATCGATCGGCTCCTACCGCTATCGAAAATGGGGCTCCGATCTCCTCTGCACCATGTTCGTCATGAAGGTCACCCGTACCGACGATGCGTGGGACGAGTCATGGCGTCAGCGCGAGTGGTTCTCGCCCGAAGCTGCCCGCGAAATCATCGACCGCGAGGAGTTGCTGCCCTTCGTCGACGCTGCGGAAAAACGCTTACAGAAAGAAGTCGCCAAATAGGCGTCCGACAACCCTTCACCCAGCAGCGGAAGCCAAACCAGCCTGCGGCAGTCCGGGCTCCCGGCCCCTGTCTTCGCAATCCTGGCGGATCGCAATCAGCGCTCCTGCCAGGAAGTACAAGATCATGTTGATCATCGGCATGAGCGTCACGTCGTGAAACATGCCGTTGACGAAATAGTTTGCGAAAAACGCCAGGAAAAGAAGGGCGTACTGCCGCGTCCACAACGGCCCGTCGCGGTCCTTCCACAGAAAACGTGCGTCGCGCAGCCACAACCCGACAACGATCACAAACAGCCCCGCCCCAACGAGCCCCAGTTCCGCCAGGTAGTTGAGCAGCACATTGTGTTGGATATAGGGTTCGGCCTTCTCCAGCGGGAGCCCCCACGGACGCTCGCTGAGATACAGGTTGTGGGCTTCCGGGTAATGGCCGAATCCACACCCGGTCAAGGGTCGGTCCACAAACATCTTCCAGGCCACCATGGCCAGAATCGGTCGGAGCTTGACGGAATCGGCCGTATCGCTGGCGGCCTGCTCCTTTTCGCGTTGGAAGTTCAGAAATTGGTCCCATTGTGACGCCCCCAAGCCCGCCACCATGAGAAAGCATGCGGCCACGCAGGGCCACCTCAACCGGCGAGGCATGGCCAGCCCGGCCACGACCAACAGGCCAAGCCCCGCCCCCATCCAAGCCGTCCGCGTCAACGTGCAATACACGCCCGCAAACAACAGGATCGCCGCGGCGCTCAAGACCGCCTTACCGATTCGGCCCACGTTCAGCCAAAGGACCGCGGTGGCGCCCAGGCAAAGCCCGAGCAGAACCCCCGCCCCCGAGGGATTCATCAATGGCCCGCGAGCCCGCCCGAGAAACGCCGGGTTGTCGGCCGCCGCTATATAGCGAGGAAACACGAGCCAGGCGAAGCCTTGCGTTTCCGCAATCGCCGTTGCTCCCAGGTAGACCCCGAACACGGCCAGCGCCACAAGCATCCCCGTGACCGTTCTTTTCGTGTAGACCCCGTGCCGCGCAACCCAGTAAATCCCCAGCGGCAGGAGATGGTAGAACAACAATTGAGAAAGAGGCCGCGAGTCGGCGTGGCGATAGTCGAAGGCCACAACACTCGCCACGACCGCCAGGTAGAAGCCGCCGAGGAACAGGTCCGCACGAGTCAAGGGGCGCACCACCGCCGCCCCCGTGGCGCGGGCAATGGGGTAGTAGGCGATCAAGGCGGCCCAAAGCAGCCGGTCAAGGGAGATCTGAATCGGCCCCACGGATTGGTGGAAAAAGAACGGTCCCAGGCAAACGCCGGCCGCGAGAACGACCAGGCAACTCACCACCAGGCCGCCGCGGCGGAACAGCACCACGGTCCACACGGCCGCAGCCAGCGCGAGAAATGCCAGGTCAGGTACCATTACGTTCTCAACCACCTCTCACGGAAAAAGGGGAAGGCCAGCAGCCTCCCCAATAGCGGCCTTTCCTGAAAAGGAAGCGATCTTCAGTGCGGGCCCCTACACGGAACCGACACGCTTCAGGGCGTCTTTCAAGGTCATGCCGGAATCTTCGCTCTCGCATAGATCCCGTTCGGGCATCCGCAGGTCCTCCCGAACGGAATCCAGAAGTTCCGTTTCGAGCGATGGAGTCTGCCAGGGAGGCGTCTTCGATTTCGCTGCCTCTCGCCGTGGTGGCGAGGGAAGTGTCTCCCCGTCCTCCCCTGACGAAACCGGCGGGGAACTCGGCGATTCAACGACAACAACCACTTCGGGACTGCCGGCGTCCTCTTCCCACTCGTTTCCAGGCATGGGGGTCGTCAGAACGAGGAGCCCAAAGCCCAACAGGAGCCCCGCCACGATCCCCACCGCCACGATCGTCTTACGACCGGGTCCCGCGGGAAGCGTGCCCACCGTTGGGTCGTCGAGACGTCCGATGAGGCTGGCCGCGTCGGCCCCCGCCTGGGACGCCTCCGCTTGGGCCAGGTCGTCTTCCGCCTGCCGCAGCAGTTCGGCACGATTGGCAACCTCTGCCAGGCTGGAGCCGTAGGCAGCACGAAGCGAGGCCAGTTTGGCAAGCCGTTTGTCGAGGTCGGCAAGTCGAACGTCGAGCGTTTCTTCCTGAGAGCCCTGGAGTTTCAGTTCCAGTTCCAGTCCCGAGATCGCCTCGGCAAGTTCGGCGTGGATGTTGCGACGGACTTCTTGCTCCGATTCCCGTGCCGCGATCACGGCGGGATGGGCCTCCGACATCTGCCCGAGCAGACTCGCGGTTCTCAACTGGGCCTCGACAAGCCCTTGTTTCAATTGGCGCAGCCCCGGCTGGGACTCGATCAGTCGATTCGGCGTGGCCACCAGACGCTGTGGGTCCTTTTGGGCCTCCTTGAGCAAGCCGATCAAGGCCTCGGTCGAGTGCCGAGAATTCTGGACCTGGCGCAGTTCGTTGCGGATATCCGTGGCGGTTCGCTGCAGGGAGGTCTCTCCCGAGATCGATTGGTGAAGCATGCGGAGGTCGCCCAGGTCCTCGCCGACCTCGGCCTCGGTGGCCGCCACGCGTTTCGTGGCCTCCGCCAGATTCTCCCGAGCCATCTCGACGGCCCGTTTCAGTTCGACCGACATGCTCTTCGCCGTGGCGTCGCGCACCTGTTGGTAACGCTGTTCCAATTGTTGGCGGACGGCCTCCACGAGCTTGACGGCGCGTTGTCGATCCTGGTTCCGAACGGTCAGATAGAAAACTTCCGTGCGACCTAGCTCCGCGCCCTTCGGCGGCGTGAGCGTGACGCTCTCCCTGAAATCGTCCACTTCCCTCTCGCTGGGCCAGGGGACCGATGCCTCCTTGCGTTTTGCAGGGGGGCCGGCCGATGCGAGGGCGGCGGCAAGCACAACGCGGCTCTTCGCCAACTCGAGAACCGTCTCCTGGGCCGTGCGCCGTTCTTCCGAGTGCCCGAACTTACCGGGGCCGTCGTCGTTGTTGGCGGCCTCGTTGCGAATCGTCAGCGCTTGAGATGCGTCCCACTCAGCCGGCTTCAGAAAAGCAAACGCGATCGCCACTCCGACGACAGTTGCCAACGGAACGAACCAACGCCATCGGTAAGCGTAAAGCCACGCAATAAACTCCCTCGGTTCCACGTGGAGGGATTGGTTGTCGTGCATGATAGTCTCCAGACGCCAACACGGATCACCGCACCGAATTCCTGATGAAACTCCGCGCAGTCAGGACCTCGCGCCTTCAATCTGCCCCTCGTAGCTCGCAGGCGGCGTCCGCAAGCATCGACAAGAGGATTCAGGAAGGCTCTAGAAAGTATGGCATTCAATTCAGCCTCCCTTCGGCACCTTTGCCGATTGTCTGGAATTGCGGCAGGTCGCACGTTGCAGAAACACAACGTCGTCACCCCCGGCATTCGCCTCGATCGGCGCGATCCGGCAGACCGGCACATCCGGCGGGGAAAGAGCGGAAGAACGTCTCCCATCACGGCACGTGGTTTACCCCGCGATCCCTGGGGTTTGTTGGATGCTCAAAACGCCAGAAAGCACTTGCCTTTGCTCGCCTGTGACGGAGATTTGATACGACCTTTGTTTTCTACCTCCAAGAACTCGCTCCCCCGAGGACGTCGATGGAAGTCGTCCGTTTTTCATGCCTCGAAGACCTGGAACCTCACGCGGTCGCGTGGGATCGCCTTGCCATGGACGTTCCCTTTCGCACGTGGGCCTGGCTTGCCACATGGTGGCGGCACTACTCGCCCCTTGGTCAGCTTTGCGTGCTTGGCGTCTTTGACGGCGCGGAACTTATAGGAATCGCTCCCTGGTATCGCACCCAAACCCGATTGCACGGGCAAACCTTGCGTCTCCTCGGAGATGGCGAGGTCTGTTCCGAGTACGGAACGATCCTCCATCAGGCGGGAAAAGAGCACGCGGTCGCCATCGCCCTGACCGAATGGCTCCTTTCGGCCGGCGGCGAAGACCAGTGGGACGTCGTCGAAATGGCAAGCACCGACTGGGACGATCCGATGCCTGCCGCCCTGGCAAGGCTCATGAAGGAACGCGGGTGCCAACTCCACAGCCGCACCGGACGCGGCTGCTGGCGGGCCCCCTTTCCCGCCACGTGGGAAGAGTATCTCCGGACCCTGTCGAAGGAACGACGCAAGAAAATCCGCCGCATGCAGCGGCGCTACGTGGATTCGGGCGAGGCCGTCCTCCACACGGTCCAAGACAAGGACCAACTTGAAACCGCCCAGGAAATCCTCATCGATCTTCATCAGAGGCGACGCAATATGCTGGGCGAACCCGGGTGTTTCGCCTCGCCACGCTATTGCGGCTTCCAGCAAGACGTCCTGCCCAAACTCCTCGCCGACTCCCGCCTCGGACTGCACTGGGTCGAATTCGAAGGACGTCCCATCGCCGCAGAATACCATCTGCTCGGCGACCGTATCGCGTATTGCTATCAGGGCGGAATTTCGCCACAAGACATGGCGATCTCGCCGGGCCAGATTGCCACTCTGCTCACCTTCAAGCAGGCCATCGAACAGGGATATGAAGCCTTCGACCTGCTGCGCGGCAACGAGCCCTACAAGAGACAATGGCGGGCTCAGTTCCACCCCTCCCTGGAACTGCGAATCGTTGCCTGCCGAACGGCCGCACGCCTCCGCCACGGAATCTGGCAGGCGGGGCAGGATGCCAAGCAATGGCTCAAAGAGACCCTGGAAACCCTGAGTATGCGTTGACACCGCTCAGCCGGCGGCCAGTCCCGCCGGCCCAACCTTGCCCCAATCGAACGAAACAATGCACATCGAACGATTCTCCTGGCGCCGATCGCTCCTGCTCCACGCCTACTATTATGGCACGTGGCCGCTGCGAACCGTCCACAACCGCTCGGCCATGAAGGCCGGGAGGGCGCCGGTGCCGATCGTCTTCTTCCACCGAGTGGCCGATGACGTCGCCAATTCATGGACGGTGTCGAATCGCGACTTCGAGCGTCAGATCCACTGGCTTCGCCACCACTTTGAAATCCTCTCACTCGGGGAGGCCCAACACAGGATCTCGCAACCGGGCATCCCCTCAAAACGACCTGCCGTCAGCGTCACCTTCGACGACGGACATGCCGACAACTGCCTGCAGGCCATTCCGTTTCTCGTCAAACATCGCGTGCCGTGCACCTACTTCGTCGCCGTTGACCACGTCGCGACCGGGCGCCCCTTCGAGTCCGACGGATGCGCACCGAACACGGTCGAGCAGCTGCGTGCCATGGCGGCCTCGGGGATCGAAATCGGGGCCCACACGGCATCCCATGCCGACCTCGGCCGCATTCGCGACCCCCGCACCCTCCGCCACGAGATCGTCGACGCAACTCGCCGCCTGGAAGACCTGATCCAGCGGAAGGTCCGCTACTTCGCCTTCCCCTACGGCCAATACGTCAATATCAGTTCGGCAGCCTTTCAAATCGCACGCGATGCCGGATTCGACGCCGTGTGCAGCGCCTACGGCGGTTACAACTTCCCAGGCGACGATCCCTTCCACCTCCAGCGGATCCACGCCGACAGCGGGATGATCCGCCTGAAGAACCGGGTGACGATCGATCCCCGGATGAGCAAGACGCTCCGCTTTCGCCCTGCCCCCATGCGAATCGAAAGCGCCCCCCCGGCCGCCGAATGCACGGTCTGAGAGAACAACGCCCCAGCGGCAGAGATACCCGAAAAATACAGGGACGATGGACAAGCAACAAGAACCAGCCCCGGCGCGGGCGTCGGAAACGCTCGCCGACGGCATCCTCATTCTCCTCACGTTCACGATCGTGCAACGGTCGGTGGGCTTTGTGCGCTCCATCCTCTTCTGCCGCTGGCTCGATCCCCAGCAACTCGGCGAGTGGGACATGGCCTTCGGCTTCCTGATGCTGGCCGCGCCCCTCAGCGTGCTCGCCTTGTCGAGTTCCTTCCGACGTTATGTGGTACACTACCGGCAACAGGGACTCCTGCGCCGATTCCTGGGACGCACGACCGCCGTCTACGTCACCCTCGGCACGGCTTCGGTCGCGTTCATCCTGCTCGCGAGGCCCTGGATTTCCACTCTCGTCTTCGGCACCTCCGACCGAACCGGGCTCGTCGTCCTCATGGCCCTCGCATTGGCCGCAATCATCGGCTATCACTACTTCCTCGACCTCTTCGGGGCGCTGCGCAATGCTCGGCTCCTCGCCATCATCCAGTTAATCAACAGCCTGCTGTTCGCTTTCGTGGGCGTCGTGCTCCTGAGTGCCTGGCGATGCGATGCCGGTTCCGTGGTCATCGCCTTCGGGACGGCCGCCGCCGCATGTGTCGCCCTGGGAACCGTGGCGGTGCGTCGGACCTGGCCTGCCCAGCCGGAAACAAACGACGCCTCCGAACCGCTGACCGTCTGGAAGAAAATTCTGCCCTTCGTGGGATGGGTTTCCCTGGCCAACTTCATGGGCGCCATGTTCGATGTGGCCGACCGTTACATGATCGTCCACTTCTCCACCTTCTCCCCCGCCGAGGCCTTGAGCCAGGTTGGCCTGTACCACAGTTGCCGCGTGGTACCCCTGCTGCTCGTGTCGGTGGTGGCCATGGCCGCATCGATCATCACGCCCCACCTCTCCCACGACTGGGAAACGGGCAGACGCGATCGGGTCAACGCCCAGATGCAGATGCTGCTGAAGATCTTCGGTTTCGGCCTTACGGCCGCGTCCCTGGCGATTCTCTACGGCGCGCCGCTGCTCTTCGGCGTGGCCTTCCAGGGGAAATTCGAGGGGGCCATGACGATCCTGCCCTGGACGCTCGCCTACTGCTGCTGGTTCGCCCTCTTCGCGCTCCTTCAAAACTACGTCTGGTGCTGCGAAAAGGCCTACACTGCCACCATGGCCCTGTTGACCGGCGTGATCCTGAACGTGTGCCTCAACATGCTCCTGCTGCCCCGCATGGGGCTCCTCGGCGCCGTCCTGGCAACCGCCTCGGCCAACGTCGTGGCCCTTGCCATCCTGTTCTTCTTCTGCACCCACCTTGGCCTGAAACTCGAGCGGTCCACGTGGGTCGCCATTGCCCTGCCTGTCGCCGTCTGCCTCGGCCCCTGGCTCGCCACGCTCGTTCTCGCGGTCGTCGCCCTTGAAGCCGTAACCGGTTCCTTTTTGCTGAACGATCAGGAGAAACGTAACCTGGCAGAAGGTGTCCGTGACTACCTGGACCGGGCCTTACGCTTCTGGCCCCGGAGCAGGTCGGCGGCGAGCTAGGCTCTGCTTCAAAACTCAAGGTGGTGGGCTTCGAGCGGCTACACGAGCCATCCGCTGCGTTGTCCTACATCGACATATGCCCAATATGCCTGCTTCGGACGCCTTGCGGACTGGCTCGTTCGCTCGCTCTCGGGCCTGCGGCAGACTTTTCAAACAGAGCCTAGTGCTCAGCCACGTTTACCGATTGGGGTCATGCCGTGAGGCAACGTGCTGCCACTGGCTGTCAAGCAGCCACCGGCAGCCAGAATCTTGGTCCCACATAGCACTATCCCGGCGTCAGCGTCTTCGACGTCGGCGGCGTCGCCCGATCGCCAAACTGCCCAACAACGCCCAAACGACCAGGCTGGCCGGTTCGGGAACCGCATCGCCGCCCGCCAGTTCGACAACAGTCACGCCGAACATCTGCAGACCGGAGTAGGTGCCCCCCCAGACCATCCGGAGAGAATCCGATTCAGTCCACGTGTCGTGGAGAAGAATCTCACCGGTGTCTTCATCGTAGCCGTAACCGTACATCGTATGGCCTTGGACGTGAATCAATACGCCCCGCCCGGCATCGATCTCCGCCTTGTATTGGTCGAAAGTGAAGCCGTAAGTCAGTCCCAGGCTGTCGATGTACTGGTTGTAGAGCGACTCCACCGTGTAGCCGGCATACTCAAGGTACTCGAGGATTCCGTACATACCGCTCGTGCTTTGAATCCCATAGGTTTCGATGTCTGCCCAGGAAATGGCCGCTCCGCTCGTGTAGTAGTAGAACGTCGTCCCTCCATTGCTATTTCCCGCGGAATCCTGGCTGGTTCCCATGAAATCGGCGAGACAATCGAAGGCACGACCCGCATAGTCATCGTCACCGCTGCCGCCGTATCCGGCAGAATAAAAGTCGTCGATATGGCCCGAACTGGCGATCATGGCATTGGCCGCGTAGACCGAAGTTCCAAACGTGCTCTCTTCCGCATCCGCACCGGGAACGAGATTGCTGTAACTCAGACCTCCGTACCCCTTAACATCGTAGTACGCCAGCAACATGCCGGTTGAGGTGGGCGAGCATCCGTACCACCAATCGTAGTCGGCGTCCCAGGAAAGCGTCTTGGCAGCCCCGTCCACGTGCCACGCCAGATCCCCTGGCACAGCGGACAACTGGGAGTCAACGGCCGCTTGAAGAGGAACTGAGCCAAGGAACAGGGCCAGCAGAATAGTGGCCCCCATCTTGAAGAATCTCATTTCAATCTCCTCCAGAGAACAGGAACGAATGTAGAGATGCCTCATAGAGATTGCGCCGTTCCATTAACCTATAGGCTGCCAACCTGCCAATCCTGACGTAGTATTTCACAAACGAGGCAATTTAGAAAACCTACACAAGAACAAAGCCGAACGAAACCACCCACAAGAGGTAGCCAACCTCACCCTTCCTCGTAACATCACTGGCCAGGAATGGACGATCGGGGACAATAGACACCCACCCCGATTGTCACCGGACCAGTCCAGCCTGAAGCTGCCCCCCTGTATAGTGGGAGAAGCGACACTTCAGGGGCTGTCCCGTCTCGAAACTGGCATCTGGTCCTCCCCATAACGATTCGATAAGCAACGATAGGGGTTCTGAATGAACGCCACACCCAATGCAGACGATTCTCATGCGCAGCAATTGCCGCTGGCCTATCGTCTCTATGCTCCTCTCAATCACCTCCTCACGGCCCTCGGAGCCGTGAAAGTGCTGGGACGCCATCCGTCGATCGTGATCCGAAACCGGCTGAATCGGTTCCTGTTTCGCCACGTGTTCACGAAAGACGAGACAACCACGGTTCTGACCAAAGAGGGGTTCCGAATCGCCATTCCGCTGAATGACCAGGCAGCAGCCTCCATTCTGTTTGAACATGAATACTCGCCCCACGAAGCACGCATGGTGAAGAACCTGATACAACACAGCTCTTCATTCACGGATGTGGGCGCGAATCTCGGGTACTTCTCCCTGCTGGTCCTCACGCATGCCACCGAGCCCTACCCGGTGGTTTCCGTGGACCCGAACACCAATCTCTGCGGGTTGATCCGAGAGAGCATGCAGCTTAACGGCATGCCCGATGAGAATGTCATCCAAGCGGCCGTTGGCGAGAGCCCGGGACGTGTGCAGTTCCAGGTCGACCCTCAATGCAGTTCCATTGCCAAAGTGGTGGACGCGAATGCCTCGACTGACGAGGACAACTCGGTGGACGTTGTCACCCTCGACGACATCGTGCCGCGCACTGGGGGTGAGAAACCACCTTTGGTCAAGATTGATGTCGAAGGCTATGAAATCCAAGTGCTGGCAGGCGCCAAGCACGTCTTGCAGAACGGAGCGATCTTGTTGTGCGAGGTGTCCGGGCCCACAGCGTCCGAAATGTCCAAGCTCGCCAAGGAATACGGCTACGACGTGTTCGACCAATCAGGAAATATCTGTCTGTTGGACCGGCTAGGTCCCCGCACCCGAACGGATGTCGTTCTCGTTCCTTCTTCGACCGCCGGAACGATCCAGGCCGTTCTGCAAAAGGCGTAGACAGCGGTTCTCCGTAGAACCTTGCCGCGTGAAATGCGTGCCGGTTCCCGCCGGCGCGTCACTTCCGCTCCCGTCCCGCGCGATTGGCCGCGAAATCCTCGGAAGCCTTGACCAACATGGCAAGATTCTCCGGAGCCACCCGCGGCGATACAGAGCACGCACTCGAAAGAACAAACCCGCTTCCCACCGAACCCGCCGTCAGACGCCTCATCGCGTCTTCGTAGACCCGCTCGGGTGTGCCCTGTAGAAGCGTGTGAACCGGATCCATGTTGCCCTTGAAAAAGACCCGATCGCCGATTCGCCTCTTGGCGTCCGCCAGATCGACGCTGCCCAGCGGGGGCGGATCGAGCGTGTCGATCCCGTCGATCCCCGTGTCGGCCATCTGTTCGAGCCGGTCGCCAATGTCGCCGCACGTGTGCGTGTAAACGAGGACGTCTTCCGTCTTCACTCGCCGAACCAGCTCTGCCTCGTAGGGCAACACAAACTCTTCGTATTGACGCGGCGAAATGAATCCTCCCCCGGCAAAGGCCGAGGAAATCAGCACGGCTTCCACGCCGCGTCGAGCCTGACGGACGCCCAGATCGGCCGCTCCTTCCGTGTAGGCCGCCAGGATTGCCTTCACCCGGTCCGGTTCGTCCAGCAGATACATGAGGGCCTGCTGATAGCCGAACAACTCCATGAACTGGGTGAAGGGCGAGAACAGCTCGCTGTGAACGGAAAGCCGATCACCGACCTGGGCGAGGACCAGGTCAATTGTCCGAAAGAAGTACTCTGGCCAGTAGTCCTCGCGATCCACTTCGTACGATTCGAGGCCGAAGTAGAAGGGGTACTTCAAGCCGCCCAGTCCGTGGGGATCGTCGTAGTAGATCCGCTCGAGATCGACCATATCGATCGTCGGAAGTCGTCGCGGCGTCTTGGGAACGTGATGCACATTGTCGTCGGCCGGGCACCGGGCGTGGTCGCCGGTGATGAACCACACGGTCTGCCCCCCGTCGTCAGCTGTTTCAATTCGTTCAACCCAGCGCATCCAGTTCGGGTCGTTTCCCGGCAGATTGATCAACACGCCGTCGAAACGATACCGATCCGCCAGTTCAACCAGCGCTCGGGCGAACCCCTCGCTGGTAAACCACAATTCCGCCGGCTTCACGTCGGTATTGAGCAGATAGTGGCCAATCGCCAACTGGCACATCACCGGCACGCGATCGACGGGTTCATGGGCCATGGCAGCCCGAATGCGAGACTTGGAATTCATCGCTCACTTCCCCGGCAACGCCCCGCGCCAACCCTTCAAGTACTGCTCCGTAAGTCGTTTTACAAGCTCCGAATGGGCCGGATCGTTGGCAAGGTTGACGTTCTCTGCAGGATCGGTCTGGTGGTCATAGAGTTCAACGGCCACAACCGTGTCCGGACGGTTCTGGAGTTGCCAGCGTGTGAAGCGATAGCGGTCGGTCCGCATGGAGTAGCCCATCAGTTTCTTGTTCTTCTCCGGGCTGCGTGGGTACTGGCTGAAAGCGGCCGTCTTCCACGGCCGATCGGGATCGTCGAGCAGCGGGGCCGCGCTGAAGCCTTCGAGCGACTCGGGAATCGGCAGACCGGCCAGATCGCACAAGGTCGGGTAGATGTCAACGAACTCTACCAGGGCCTTCGTCTTGGCGCCGGCGGCCTTCTGCCCCGGGGCGCTGATGAGCAGTGGAGCGTGGGCGTCGAGCTCGAAATTCGTGTGCTTGCACCACCCGCCGTGCTCGCCCAGTTTCCATCCGTGATCGCCCCAGAAGACGATGATCGTGTTTTCGGCCAGGCCAAGCCGGTCGAGTTCGTCGAGCAGGCGTCCGACCTGGGCATCCACGTAGCTGATCGCGGCGTAGTAGCCGTGGATCATGCTGCGGGCCTGGTCGTCGGTGAGGGGGCCTTTGGCGGGGATCCCGTAATACTTGCGCAGCTCGCCCCAACTGGTCATCGCGAATTTCGGGGCGCCCTTCGGGGCGTAGGGATTGTCGGCCAGCCGGATCGCGTCGCGGTCGTAGAGGTCCCAGTATTTCTTGGGCGCTACGAAGGGAAGGTGCGGGTTGAGAAATCCCACGGCAAGGAAGAACGGCTGGTCCTTCAGCTCGTTCATGAGCTTGATCGCGTTGTCGGCGATCTTGCCGTCCGCCAACTTGTTGTCGGCCACATCGGGGGCCTCCCAGGGCAACCCCCGCGGGCGAAGGCGATTGTCCTTCACGTCGATTCCCTTGGCCTTGGCCTCGGCAATGAGCCGCTTGATATGCGAATTGCCTTCCGGTCCGTAACGAGGGGAACCCGGATAGCTGACGTTGCGAGACCAGGAGAACTTGTCGTCGTGGTTCCCGTGGCCCGTGTGGTAGATTTTTCCGAGCCGTTCCGTGTGGTAGCCGTGGTTCTTGAACTGCTGGGCAAGCGTGACCACATCGGGCACGTTGTCGCGAAAATGGGTCGCCAAATCCCAGATGCGGATCGTGTCCGGCCTCAGTCCGGTCATCAGGCTGGAGCGGGAAGGCGAACAGACGGCCTGCTGGCAATAGGCCCGCAGGAAGGTGGTTCCCCGAGCGGCCAAACGATCGAAATTGGGGCTGTAAACCTGGGTGGCGCCGTAACAGCTGAGTTCGGGACGCATGTCGTCCGACGCGATGAACAGAACATTCAACTTCTCGGCCGCTCCGACGCGAAGTGGCAGCGTGATGGCCACAACCAGCAGCAGGAACAAGATACGTTTGACCATGAAAAAACTCCCTCAGCGATATCGGTTGAGAGAACGGGGTGAATGGAAATCGAACGTCAATCCTAGCATCGGCACTCACGGGAAACCAGCTATTGCCTGTCCGGCCCTCACGATTCGCAGGCACGGTCCTCGCGAGTTCCGGGCCCGAATTGCCGGAACGGCACCGCCGCGGTATGATCGTTGGCGGTTCGTAATCGAAAGGTCCGCTCATGCGACTATTTGAAGGAACGCCATTCGACCGCCCTCCCCGCTGCGAACGTTGTGACCAGTTGGAGGAAGAATGCACGTGTGAACCGCTGCCCCAGCATCGGAAGCCGCCCGAAAAGCAGACCGCCAGACTGGTTGTGGAGAAACGCAAGCGGGGGAAGTCGGTCACGGTCGTACGGGGGCTGGCCGACTCGGACTTGCCCTGGTTGCTCAAGCAACTCAAGGCGGCATGCGGTGCCGGCGGCGCGGTGAAGGAGGACGTCCTGGAGATCCAGGGCGCCCAACTGGAACGTGTGCGCGACGTACTTGCGAAGATCGGCTATCGGGTGAAGTAGGAGGGCGATCGAATTGACACGATCGCCGACAATTCAGGGCGGCGAGAGAATAGCTTCCCGGGAATGCCCACCACTTCCTTTCGTTTCCGTGGCGTCGGAAGACGAAACGGGAAGCTATTCTCCTGCCGCCCTGAATTGCTTTAGTCGAAGGGATTATCGATTACGGGCCTGGCTGCCTCGGCCAGTTCCCGGGCCGTCTTCTGATCCGCCTCGCTCAGACGATCCAGAGGGACCTCCAACACCTTGCCGTCATCTCGCTTGAGGCGAACCGTGCCATCTTCGAGACCGAGAAACTCGGCTTCGACCGTGAAGGCTCCCGTACTGTCGCTCCAAGTCCGTTTCAGGTCGGTAACCGACAGCACCCCCTCGGGCAAGGGCCATTTCTCGGCCACCTTCTCGACCCTCTGTTGCACAAACGTGTTCTCGTGATTGCGGAGCGAATCAACCGCCAACGCGATCCGGGGATCGGGCTTGTTGGGATTCTTGTTCTGGAGCGTTTGGAGAGCCATGAGAACGCTTGAGACGTTGTCCGATTCGAGATTCGCAAGGACCTTCTCAATCTCCTTGGCCGTGAGAGGCGTGTTGGCCTGTTTCTCCTTCATTTCGGCCAGACGCTTCTGGGTCTCCTCCTGCTTCCGCTTCTCCTCTTCCTGGTGCACCTTCAACTCCGATTCGGACAGGCGCCGGTAGGTGAGCGTCATGGGAATCGTGGTCGTGGTGTTCTTTCGGGAAATCACGAGTTTCTGCTTCAGGTCGAGTGATTCGGGGACCCCGAGTTCCCGATTGAAGACCCAGGCGCCGAGCCCGTTGATCTCGAAACCGGAGACCCTCTCGTTCACGGCCGGCGAATCGAGGCGATAGGTCTTGTCGACCGTGAGGAGCGGCCCCTCGACACTTCGCGTCTGGTAGGTAACGACCTCCGAGCCGGTGGTCCTTCGCTTCGGGCTTTCCGTCTCGAAGGGCATCCGATAGGGCAGGCCGCGTCGTCCATCTTCCTCGGTGATCGATATCCCGGAAGTAACGGACCACGATTCCTTTTCCGCCTCCGGCAGGGCTTCAAAAATCAGGAGCGAGGCGTTTCCCAGCAAGTACGGAAGTTGTGAGTCACCCTCCATGCTCTGAATTTCACCGAGAGGAGTAAGCGTCAATTGGCTCTTCGTCTTGGTCAAGCCCCGAAAGGCCGGACGAGAAAAGGGGCTGAGGGCACGAGACGGACCAAACATGCGTGGCCCAAAACGGGGCATCCCGAAACGGGAAGAGCTTTGGGACGGTTTCGCCTTCGTCGACTTGCTCAGACCGCCCGAGTAGTCCACCTGGATCAGTTCGTGTTGGCCAGGCTTGATCTGGTAGGTCACAACTCCTTCCAGGGTTTCGACGCAGTCATCTCGATCCGCCGTGATCTCGATGCGGTAGGCCACCGTCCGCTCTTCCGCAGCAAGATAGCGCAGTTTACCGGGCGACTCGGCTCGCGCAGACATTCCAGCCGAAACGACAAGGAAGGCGACCACCCCCCTTCCGACTCCCCCAAGCGACAACCAATTGGCACTTGCCATGATCTCTCTCCCATCAAACGGGATCCGGTTCGACCCTGCGCGTTTCCAACATCGAACTCACCACCTTACCACCATTTCCTCCGTCGTCTTTCAAACCATCCCACCGCATTGGGAAATCGGGTTCAGAACCCGTCGTCCCATTCGTCTTCCTCTTCCGGTTCATATACTCGCGTCGAGTTGGGGGTGGGCTCGACGCGGATCGCCGGGAGTTCCAGGCGACGGTAAATCACGTCGAGGGCCTGCCGCACTCGTCGCTCCTCCAGTTCGTTGCGCACCAGGAGTTGGTGGTGCAGGGGCACGAGGCTTCGGGAGGTTCCCACCTGCATCAGGATGTCGTAGATGGCCTCGCGTGTGGCCCTGTCGGCCCCTCGCAAGGCAGCCAACAGGGCTGGCTCAACCTCGGAGCCCAGGGCAAGCAACGTTTCCACAGCGGCCGCGCGACGCCTGGGCGCCGACAGATCGCCCACGAGTTCGTTGATCGCGGCTGGGGCTTGGTGCGAGAGTTTCTCGGGCTCCACGACTCCCTCAGCCGGAGTTGGCTGGGGTTCAGTTGGTTCCGATGGAGGCCGTACCGGGCTCGGTTCCATCGCCCCAGGTTCCGACACTGCGGATCCTGATTCGGGCGATTCCGATTTGAACTCCGACTCAGGCTCGGTCAACTCGGGGGCGAACTCTTGCTCCGGGTCAGAGGAGGCATCACGCGGGCGGGGAAGACGATTCTCCCGAATCGCGTTCACCGGGCTGTCTGCGAAGGCTTCGGCCACAATCCGCCGATCGGTCGGACCTTCTGCCACGGAGACCGGGGGCCTGGCGCCGGCGGGCAGGAGGATGGCCATCGTAATGATCAGAATCAACGCCGACTGCCAGTTTCGGCCTGTTTCAAGAGGTAGCCGCGGATCCAGGATCCGCCGCAGGCGATCGGCAAGTGGGGAGGTTGAATCGAGCACTCCAAGCGTCAAGGGCGGGGCCGAGTAGCCAAGGATCTCCGCCACGCGAAAGATCGCCTCGCCATAAGGTTTGCGATTGCCCTCCATGACGGCCACGGTCCGTTCGTCACAGGCATCCTCGCGAAGTTGGCGAATTCGCCGGTTGGCCCACCACACGGCCGGGTGGAAGAAGTAGATTGCCCCCAGAAGGCCCTGCGCCAGGTTCACCAGTCCGTCCCAACGCCGGACATGGTGGAGCTCGTGAATCAAGACGCTGCGCAATTGTTCCAGACTGAGCCGCTCAAGGACGGCCGCAGGCAGCAGCAGGACGGGACGCCAAACGCCGACCACCAGCGGCGTGGAACAGGCCTCCGAATTCCGCAACTCCACCCTCCGGCGAACGCCCACACGCTCGCGGCACTCTTCCATCAGGGCAAGCAACTCCGGATCGAGAATGAGATGGGCCCGCGACACCCAGACATGAACCTGAAGCCAGACCGTCAGGAGCATGCCGCAACGGGCAGCCACGATTCCCACCCAGGCGATCATGAGAATTACCCGGTACGGTATCGTCGATGACGTGGCCGGCGCAATCTCGGTTGCCTTGGGAACAGGAAGCGACTCGCCCACGGGCTCGACGGCCGGCACGGGCACCGAGACAGGCGACTCATCGCTGAACGAGGCAACGGAGGGAGCCCCCCGAATCCACCAGCCCCAACCCGTGGGAAATGCAAAGTCGGGCGGAAGCACCAGACGCACCAGAACAATCAACCACAAAGCATAGAGCAGTCCGGCAGAACGCCTCTTGAGAAGCGAGGTGACCAGGGCAAGAACGCCAACCAGCACGGCGACGATCCAGGCCATGCCAAACATCCAACATGACCACGCGCCGGCAATGTCGCTTAACCAAGCGGAGGCGCTCGGGTTCATCGATCTTTCTCCGGTTCGTCCGAGTACTGGTCGAGCATCTCGCGCAGACCGTCGATTTCTGTGGGACTCAGGCGACGGCTCTCAATCAATCGATCAAGCATGGGCGTCAGCGAGCCGGCGAGAACCCGGTCGAACAGGTCATCAACAGCCCGAGCCACCACGCTGCGCCGATGCACCTTCGGCGTGTACTGATAAACGTTTCCCTGACGTTTGGCTTCAACAAACCCTTTCGAAACCAAGCGATCGAGCATGGTCTTGACGGTGCTGTAGGCCCAGTGATGGACCTCGTCCAAATCATGCTGCAGCTCCGTGGCCGTGCTGTGCCCGCGTTTCCATAACGCTTCCATCACGGCCCATTCGGCACGTCCCAATTCGGTGGATGAACTGCTCACTATCATTCCCCTGGATTTTCATGTCTCTACAAGTGTAGAGGCTTTTGAATGGGATGTCAATTACCCCGGTTGAGTGGGCTACCCCGACCGGACGCGTTGTTTCCTCCACAAGCCCCTTCCGGTAGAATCCGTCAGCTTCCCGATGCCCAATCCGCCGTCTGCGAGGAGATTTTGAAATGTCCCACGAAAAAGGCACGAACCTTTCCCGTCGCACATTCGTTCACCGGAGTGGTTTGCTGGCCGGCGGAATGCTGCTTGGAGCGGGGGGTCAGGGCACGGCCGACGAGGCACCGGCGGCAGTGTCGGGTCCGCTCCCGCTTCGGGTTCTTGGGCGAACCGGCGTGAAAGTGACCGCCATGACCCTCGGCACGGCGCCTTGCGGATTGTCTCCCGCCATTCCCCCGAGCGAAATTGCCAAGATCATCAACTACGCCGTTGACCAGGGAATCACGTCCATCGACACGGCGCCGGGCTACAAACAGTCCGAGGAAGGCATTGGCCTGGCCCTGGGGAAGCGTCGCAAGGACGTCTTCCTTGCCTCGAAGGTCATGGCGGATACGGTCGAGGAAGCAGAAAAGTCCTTGACCGAGTCGCTTCGCTTGCTCAAGACCGACAATATCGACCTGGTTTACTACCACAGCGTGGGCAGCCACGATGTTCCGAAGGCCATGGAAGCGGACGGCGTCTTTTCGTGGCTTGTCAAGCAAAAGCAGGCGGGCAAGTTCCGTTTCCTGGGAATCTCTGGACACCACAAGCCGGGATTGTTCGGCCAATTACTGGAAACCGGCGAGGTCGACGTGCTGTTGACCGTCATCAATTTCGTCGACCGCCACACCTACGGCTTCGAGGAAAACGTCCTGCCGATCGCCCGGGAGAGAAACGTGGGCGTCGTGGCCATGAAGGTCTTCGGAGGGGCCAGAAAGAGCGCCGGTTCCTATGGGAATCCCAAAGCGCCGCCCGAACTGGATTTGGAGCATCTCGAACTGGCCGTCCGCTACGCCATGAGCGTACCCGGCGTGAACACCTTGAATCTCGGCGTCCACACCATGGAGCAGGTTCGACAGAACATCGAGATGGTCCGCAACAGCCAGCCTCTTTCTGCCGACGACCGCGAGAAACTCGCCTCCCTCGGCCAAGAGCTCGCCACCAAATGGGGCGAGCATTTTGGCCCGGTCGTGTAGGCGACTTCAGCGAGCCTCCTGGGCCGGCGACAATCCCGACAAAACAACGAGGTTTCCCCCACAACCGCTGGGTTGACAAGCGCCCCGTCCCGGTGCCACAATCTTGGGGGCAGGCGCTGCTGCGCGGCCTGCTGGCGGTGTCGGGGAAATAGGGGGATTGTGTCTTGGTGAGGTGGTTTCGGCTTGGGGCATCCCCTCGACCGAGAGCTCTTCTTTCCTACCCCTCCTTCGCTTGTCAGGAAATCTGGCTCGCATTTGATTGGCAGCCTGAGGGAATTCTCGCCACGTTCTTGTCGGGAGATCGAAGATGAATGCGATCGTCGGCCCAAACCCGTTGGAAATCCTCTTGCTCATTCTCCTGGGAGGAGGTTCCGGCCTGCCGCTGGCAGGCGTGCCGCAAGGTGTGCCGCCCGCTGCGGAAGCCCCTCTGGCGGCGAAGGTGGCGCCGGCAGAGTGCATTTTCTACGCGTCCTGGGCCGGCACGGCCACTCCCGACAAGACCAGCGGCAACCAGGTGGAGCAGCTTCTTGCCGAACCCGAGGTCAGCCAGTTCATGACCGAAGCTCGCGGCCGCCTGCTGCAACTCGCGCGGGTCGCATCGGGAGGCCAAGAACAAGCCGTGAGAGACGGCAGTCGGCTCTTGGAGTTGATCCAGAGTAAGCCAGGCGCGGTGTTTCTGAGTGATATCCGCTTCGAGGAAGACCGCGACGGACCGATCATCGAGGCAGGGGCCCTGGTGCTTATGGGTGAAGATCTGACCGAGGCGGAAGGTCTGCTGAAGAAGCTTCAGAAGTTGACTGACGGGGGCGCCAGTTCCGTTCAAATTGGAAATCGGACGTATTCCCAGATTCAAATAGACGACGATTTTCCGGCTATCACGTGGGGGGCGGCGGGCGAATACCTGCTATTTGGTGTGGGCGAGGGTGCCATTGAAGGACTGATCGAGCGCGCTCGCGGTGAAGCCCCCCAGTGGTTGACCACCGCGCGGACGAATCTGGCGGTCCCCCGCTTCTCCTCGATGGCACACCTTGACGTGAAACGAATCGTCCAGTTGATCGTTAAGGAGAGTGGTGAGCCCGAGGTGGAGCAGATGGTCGCTGCATTGGGATTGGATCAGATCCGGAATTTCACAACGGTTTCCGGCCTGGACGACACCGGCATGCTCACCCGATCAATGCTGACGGTCGAGGGAGCGGGACGGGGTCTGCTCAAGTGGATCGACTCGGAACCGCTGAAATCCGAAGATTTGAAGGCGGTGGCCCAGGACTCTCCCCTCGCCGTGACCTTCAAGCTCGATCCCTCCTGGCTGCTTCAGTTCTGGATCGACCTGGTCCAGCAGATGGAGCCCAGAGCAGCTGACGAAATTCGCCGGGAGTTGACACAGGCGGGCGAGTTCTTCGGGAGCGACATTCAGAAGGACCTGGTTGGCTCTTTCGGCGATACGTGGAAACTCTTCGTCCAGCCCGGCCCCCGAGCAGTGGACGTCGGGTGGACCCTGGCGGTCGAAGTCCGCAATCGTGAGAAACTGGAGCAATTCCAGAAGACCGTGATTGCCCAGGCAAAAGCGTCCTTCGAGCAGTTTGGCGGCCCGGCCCTTACGACGGAAACGGTCGACGGGCACGACATTCACTCCCTGGACTTGAACCAGACGGGGGTGCCGCTGGTTCCCAGTTGGTGCTTGACCGAAGATCAGCTCCTTGTCACGGCGTTTCCAGACGCAATCAAACAGATTTTGTCGGCCAAGGAAGACGTTCCTACACTTGTCGAGCAACCGGATGTGGCGCCGTTTTTTGACCCCAAGGCAACCACCCTGGCGATGGCCTACGCGGATACGCGAAAGGTAGCCGAAGCCTTGCTGCCCATGGCGCCGATACTGATCAGGCAAGCGATGGGGCCGATGGCGTCATCAATGGACACCTCCACTCTGCCCCCTTCCGACGTCATTACGAAGCACCTCACGCCGAGTTATTTGGCGGTGAGCCGCACCGAGGAGGGCCTGGCGATCGTTAGCCGGCGGCCCCTGCCGGGAGCAGCCATCGAGACCGCCGTTCCGATGGCCGCGGCATCGCTCTTGCCGGCCATTGGCTCGGCGAGAAAGGCGTCTCGGCGAGCCCAGTCGATGAACAATCTCAAGCAGCTTGCCATTGCGATGCACAACTTCCACGACACCTACCGGGCGTTCCCTGCCGGATACAATGCCGACAAGGAAGGGCATCCGCTTCTGAGCTGGCGGGTCCACATCCTGCCGTTTATTGAACAGTCGGGTCTCTACGAGGAGTTCCATCTCGACGAGCCGTGGGACAGCCCGCACAACAAGAAACTCATCGAGCGGATGCCGAGCGCCTACAAGGCTCCGGGGTCCAAGTGTAAACCGGGCATGACGAATTACCTGGGCTTGGGGGGGGCCGACGGCGTTTTTGTTCGCCCCGCCGAAGGGGAGCCACAGAGATTTCCCACTGGGACACGATTTGCCGACATTACAGACGGGACGTCGAATACGATGATGATCGTGGAGGCCTCCGACGACCTGGCCATCACGTGGACACGTCCTGGCGACTACGCCCCCGACAAGGAAAATCCCGTGAAAGGGTTGGTCGGATTGCGTCGAGGCGGCTTTCAGGCGGCCCTGTGCGACGGCAGTGTGCGTTTCATCTCGGAGATGGTTGATCCCGAGACGCTCAATTTGCTCTTTACGAAATCGGACGGAAAGCCCGTGAACAACTACTGACGTGCCTTCGTACGGGATACGGGATTGCGGCAGTGACACGGACATGCCAGTACGAAAGTGCCATACGCCAACCATGGGGATAGAAGCATGGCTGATACGGCAGCGCTAACCGAGAAACAGCTTAGCGACCACGATGTGCAGGCCATCGACCATCTGCGGGATGTGTACGATCGGCTGCGGCAAGAGCTTGGCCGGGTAATCGTCGGACACAACGAAGTGGTCGAGCGACTGTCGATCTGCCTCTTCGCACGAGGGCACGCCTTGCTGATGGGGGTGCCGGGGCTGGCCAAGACCTTGCTGGTGAGCAAGGTGGCGGAGACCATGTCGCTCAAGTTCAGCCGCATCCAGTTCACTCCGGACTTGATGCCCATGGACATCACGGGGACTGACATTTTGCAGGAGTCGGGCGGCGGACGCCGGGATTTCGAATTCGTCCACGGGCCCGTGTTCGCCAACATCGTGCTGGCCGACGAGATCAACCGGGCTCCTCCCAAGACCCAGGCGGCCATGTTGGAAGCCATGCAGGAATACAAGGTCACCGCCTTGGGAAAGACCTTCCAACTCGTCCCGCCGTTCCTCGTGCTGGCAACCCAGAACCCGATCGAGCAGGAAGGAACTTATCCGTTGCCCGAGGCGCAATTGGATCGCTTCATGTTCCTGATCGAGTTCGATTATCCGTCGGAAGAGGAAGAAGTTGAGATTGCCCGCACGACCACAGGGGAAGACCTTCCCGAGTTGGACCATCTGCTGACCGGTGAGGACATCATCCGACACCAGGCCCTGGTTCGGCGGGTGCCGGTCCCGGACCACATCTACACCTATGCCGCCAAGCTCGTGCGGCGGACCCGTCCCAAGGACGAGTCGTCGCCCTCGTGGCTCAAACCGCTGGTGGCCTGGGGCGCCGGCCCCCGCGCCGTGCAGAACTTGATTCTGGGCGGGAAAGCCCGTGCGGCGCTACTGGGTAGCTACATGGTGCGGCTGGAGGATATTCAGGAAGTGGCCGCTCCCGTGCTGGCCCACCGGGTGATCACGACCTTCGCCGCGCAGGCTGAAGGGGTTGGAGCCAAGGATATCGTTCTGCGTCTGGTGCAAGAATCGGAATCGGAAGCCTAGCCGATGTTTCCCGACAGCCAACCTCGCAGCTTCCTCGATCCCCAGGTGATTGCTCGTCTGGCCGCGGTGCCCCTGTGCGCTCGCTGGCCCATGCAGGGCAACGTTTCGGGGCGTCATCCCAGTCCCCATCGTGGAGCCAGCGTGGAGTTCGCCGAGTATCGCAAATACGTACCCGGCGACGATTTGCGTCGGATGGACTGGCGAGCTTACGGGCGATCCGACCGGTTCTACATCAAGGAGTTCGAGGCCGACACGAACCTGCGATGCTGCCTCGTTCTCGATACCAGCGGTTCCATGGATTACGGATCGGACGGGGTCACCAAGATCGAGTACGCGCGGCGGGTCTCGGGGACTCTCAGCTACCTGGCGGCCCAACAGGGCGATGCCGTGGGGCTGTGTTGCGTTGCCGAGGGGGTGGTTCAGAACGTTCCGCCCCGGCGAAACCCGGCGCACCTGATGCACGTCTTCGACGTGCTCGACAAGACGACCCCCGAAGGGCCGACCCAGTTGGTTCCCGTGCTGCACGAATTGGCCGAAACGATCGAGCAGCGGGCGTTGATCGTGATCGTCTCCGACTTGTTCGTCGAGCCAGAACAGTTGCGAGGCTGTTTCGAGCATTTGCGGTTTCGGAAACACGATGTGGCGGCCTTCCATCTTCTCGATCCGCGCGAGTTGAACTTCGAGTTCTACCGGCCCATGCGGTTTCTGGACATGGAGGGCGGGCCGTCGGTGTTTGTGGAGCCCAACGAGATCTCCGAGCGATATCACAAGGCCCTGGGGCAGTATCTGAACGAAATCCGGGAGCTCGTCCTCGAATCGGCGGTCGACTACCACCGCGTGAGCATCGATGAGGACTACGAGAAAGTCTTGATGCGGTTTCTGGTCGGAAGGACACGTGCGAGAGGGGTGCGATGACTTTTCTCCAGCCGTTCATGCTCGCCGCGTTGCCCTTGATCGGCCTGCCGATCCTGATCCATCTGATCAACCAACGCCGCTACCAGACGACCAATTGGGCGGCGATGATGTTTCTCCTGGCCGCCAATCGCATGTCGCGCGGCTACGCCCGGCTGCGTCAATGGTTGATCCTTCTGGCACGCACGCTTGCCGTGGCAGCACTCATCTTTGCCGTAGGGCGGCCGCTCGCCAGCGGCTGGCTAGGCCTGGCTGCGGGAGGCCGCGCCGACACGACGATTATCCTGCTCGATCGATCCCCGAGCATGAGCCAGCGGGCGACGGGCGCGGGCGCCTCGAAACTGGAAACAGGACGCCGTCAACTGGCCGAAACACTTGAGACCTTGGGGTCGTCGCGGTGGGTCCTCATCGAAAGCACCACGAATCAGCCTCGCGAACTGACGTCGCCCAAATCACTGCTCGATCTGCCGTATGCCGAGCCGACCAGCGCCGAGGCCGATCTGCCCGCCATGCTGGAAGCGGCCCACGACTACATCAAGGCGAATCAGACAGGCCGGACGGAAATCTGGATCTGCTCCGACCTTCGCGAGAACGACTGGCGAGTGGACAGTGGACGGTGGGATTCGCTTCGCGAGAGTTTCACGGAATTGCCACAGGGAGTTCGTTTTCATCTGCTCGCCTATCCCGATGCGGCCACCGATAACGTTACCGTGCGCGTGACCGATATTCGCCGCCAGCAAACCGACGAGCGATCGGAATTGCTGGTGTCGCTGGCGCTCTCCCGCGGGAAGGCAGACGGCAAGGCGACGATCCCCCTGCAATTCGACATCGAGGGGGCCCGTTCCGAGCTTGCCGTGGACATGGTCGGTTCCAAGTACGAGTTGAAAGACTATCGCATACCGTTAGAAGGCGACCACGAGCGAGGTTGGGGGCGTGTTTCGATCCAGGCCGACTCGAATCCGGCGGACAACGCGTTCTACTTCGTTTTTGACCAACCGCTCATGCGGAAGACGATCATTGTGACCGACCAGCCGCAAGCCGTTTGGCCCCTGGAACTGGCGGCAACGATTCCGCCGAGCCCCAGCGCTGAATTCGCGGCCGAGGTCGTCCCTGTCCAGCAACTGGCAAGCGTACCCTGGGAACAGGTCTCGCTCCTGATCTGGCAGGCGAGGTTGCCCCAGCAGGAGGATGCCGAACTGGTCCGGGCCTTTATCGAGCGTGGCGGCCAGGCCGTATTCCTGCCGCCTCACACGCCAGGTGACGAGACGTTGTTCGGTGTGCAGTGGGCATCCTGGGTCGACGATGGCGAAGAGTTGCCCATCCAGTCGTGGCGAGGCGATCAAGGGCTGCTGGCAAATGCCATGAGCGGCGAATCGCTGCCCGTAGGCGACCTGCACGTGCGGCGCTACTGCACAATGTCAGGCAAATCGACAGCTCTGGCCAGTTTGCGAGACGGTGTGCCCCTGCTGGCCCGTGCGACCACCGATCAGGGCGGCGTCTACTTCTGGGCAACCACTCCGGCGCCGTCCGATTCTTCGCTGGCGGCCGACGGGATCGTGCTCTACGTGGCCGTGCAGCGGGCGATCGCTTCGGGGGCCGAGGTACTCGGCAACACGCGCTCGTTGACTGCCGGGCCGCCGCCCGCCGGCGTTCCAACCGGCTGGGAACGTCTGTCCGGCGCCGAGACGGCCCTGTCCACGGAGTATCCCTTCCATCAAGGCACTTTTGCGGCCAAGGACCGGCTCATGGCCGTTAATCGTGCCGTGGGCGAGGATGAGGCGGCGGTGCTGGACGAGGCAAGGGTGGCCGGGCTGTTTGGCGGCCTCGACTTCTCCCGGGTGGACGATCGCGCCGGCAGCCTCAAATCGCTCGTTCAGGAGATTTGGCGACTGTTCCTGATCGGGATGATCGCGGCCATGGTATGCGAGGCCGCTCTCTGCCTGCCGAAGCTGCGTCGAAGGGAGGGGGCCCCGACATGAATACGACTCACGCAATCACGTTCCAATGGACCTCCTGGTCACTGGCCCTGTCGGTGATTCTCGTGCTCGCCACCGCGGGCCTGTGCTTTGCCGCCTGGCGGCGGAGCGGTTACCAGCGTTGGATGGGGGTTCTGGAAATCCTGCGTCTTGTGTTCGTCACGCTCGGCGTTCTGATGCTCAACCAGCCCGAATTCGTTCAGGAGTTTCGGCCTGAGGAAAAGCCCACGATTGCCGTGCTGTGCGACGCGTCGCGCAGCATGGAGACCCGGGACGCCACCACGAAGGCGTCGGGGCCCGCGTCCGCCTCACGGCGCGAGGCGATCGCGGCTCTCACCGAGCCGTCGTTCTGGAAGCCCCTCGAAGAAAAGGTGAACGTGGTCATCCAACCCTTTTCCGGCGCCGACGCTCCCGGCACGGATCTCTACGGGCCATTGGCCGAACTGTCAGGGAAGTTCAAGAATCTGGTGGGAGCGGTGCTCGTTTCCGATGGCGATTGGAACGAGGGCCAACCGCCCGTTCAGGCAGCGACCCGCCTGCGACTTCGGGGCGTGCCGGTGTTGGCGGTCCCGGTGGGGCAGCCCACCCGTCTGCCCGACGTGGAATTGCTCAGTTTGGATGCGCCCACCTTCGGCGTGGCGGGCAAGTCGGTGCGAATTCCTTTCACCCTGGAAAGCTCCCTTCCACGCGACTACGTGGCCACGGCCACGTTGCGCACGTCGGAGGGAGATGAAGTCACCAAGAACGTCCGCGTCGCGGCCATGGGCCGGACTCACTCCTGGCTCGCCTGGAAACCGCAGGAGATCGGCGACGTGACCCTGACCCTGGATGTCTCTCGCCATAGCGACGAGATCAGGCCGGACAACAACCTTCTCTCCGTCCCAATCTCGATTCGCCAGGAAAAACTCCGCGTGCTCGTGGTCGAGTCGGTGCCCCGTTGGGAGTATCGGTATCTCCGCAACGCCCTTTCGCGCGATCCCGGTGTGGAGGTGTCGTGCCTGCTTTTCCATCCCGGCCTGAGCAAGGTCGGCGGCGGCAACAAGGACTATATCAAGCAGTTCCCGTCGGGGCTCGACCAACTCTCTCAGTACGATGTCGTGTTTCTCGGCGATGTGGGCCTGGAGGACGGACAACTCACGGCCGAGCAATGTGAGTGGCTCAAAGGCCTGGTCGAACATCAGGCCAGCGGCGTGGTCTTCATGCCGGGCAGCCAGGGCCGTCAACTCTCGTTGCAGGAAACCGATCTTGCCGAACTCCTTCCCGTCGTGGTCGACGAGTTGAAGCCCGGCGGATGGGGAACGCGCACCCCCAGCCATTTCGCCTTGACCGACCTCGGCCGGCGCAGCCTGTTGACCAAACTGGCCGACACCGAGGAAGAAAACCAGGAAGTTTGGGAGGGGCTGCCGGGGTTCCAGTGGTACGCCCCGGTCGTGCGGGCCCGGGCCGGCTGTGAGGTGCTGGCCGTTCACAAAGACATTGAGAACGAGTACGGCCGGCTGCCGTTGCTGGTGACCCGCACCTACGGCGCGGGCAAGGTCCTGTTCATGGGAACCGACGGCGCCTGGCGATGGCGCAAGGGCGTCGAGGACAAATACCACTACCGATTCTGGGGCCAGGTCGTGCGTTGGATGGCTTACCAGCGGAACATGGCCAAGGGCGAATCGATGCGTCTGTACTATTCGCCGGACCAACCACGGATCGACGGCACGTTGACGCTGAATGCCAATGTCATGGCCCAGAGTGGCGAGCCGCTCCAGCAGGGCGACGTGACCGCTCGAATCACGGCGCCTTCCGGAGCCGCCGAATCGGTCGGCTTCGTTTCATCCGGCGAACCGTGGGGCGCCTTCACCTCGCGATTCACCGCGAAGGAGCCCGGCAAGCACCAGGTCGTTCTCGCCTGCCGGGAAACGGGCGCGACCTTGGAAACATCGTTTTTCGTTCAGGGCGACACGGCCGAGAAGATCGGACGGCCCGCCCGACCGGAGGTTCTGGAGGAGATCGCCCAGGTGACGCGAGGCCAGGTGTTTGAAGTGGCCAGGCCGGACGAAGTGGTCTCGGCCTTGGCCAGCCTGCCGGAACCGACTCCTTCGGTGCGACGAGTTCAGCTTTGGAGTCACCCTGTCGTGGCAGGGCTGTTGATCCTCTTGATGACCGTATTCTGGATCGGACGTAAGGCAATCGGATTGATTTAATGCGGTGTGTTGGGCCGTTGGAGTCCACGCTTGAGCGTGCAAAAAGGCAGCCTGAAGGCTGGACACCAACAGGTGGAGTCTAACAAATCCCAAGATCAGAACTTGACCGCAAAAGCAGGGCTGAAATCATGAGCGTGGCACAACGACCGGAGACGTTGCCGTTGCCGATTGCGTTGGAAGCCCAGTTATACGGCTTCCGTCGCCGGGTGTGGACGATCAAAATGGTCGAGGCTTTGGCCGCGGCTGCCTGTTCGGTGCTTGTCGCGTTTCTTTGCCTGTTCGCCTTGGATCGACTTTGGGACACGCCCCGCTGGCTGCGGCTGCTGCTGTGGATCGCCGGTTTTGGCGGTTGCGCCGTCGTGCCATTCTATCTTCATCACTGGGTGTGGCGTCGGCGCCATCTCGAGCAACTCGCGCGACTGCTCAGCCGAAAGCTTCCCAGGCTTGGGGACCAGTTGCTGGGCATCATCGAGCTTACCCACAGTGCGGGCGAACAGAAACGCTCGCGTGCTCTTTGCGAGGCGGCGATTCAGCACGTGGCAAAGGACACCGAGAACCGGGACCTTTCTCACGCCGCTCCCACGTCGCGTCACCGGTTGTGGGGCTGGTTTGCGGCCGCCGCCCTTTCTGTGGCGATTCTGCTGGGCATGTGTTATCCCGCGGCAGCGTCGAACGCGTGGGCTCGTTTCCTGACGCCCTGGTCGAGCACCCCTCGCTACACCTTCGCCGCATTGGAGACCTTGCCGGACGAGATCGTCGTTCCTCACGGGGAGCCCTTCCAGGTTGCCGTACGGTTGGCGAGCGACTCTCGCTGGCAGCCCGCGTCCGGGCAGGCTCGGATAGGCAACCAACCGGCCGTGCAAGCGAGCCTCGTGGAGGGAGCCTATCGCTTCGAACTGCCGGCCCAGATCTCCGACGGCTGGTTGCAGGTGAGCATTGGCGATTCGAAACAGGTGACGCGAATCACCCCCATGCTACGCCCCGAATTGACGGCGATCTCCGCCGACGTGACCTTGCCGGAATATCTGGGCCGACCGGAACCGCTTTCCAAGGACGTTCGAGGCGGCAGCGTCTCTCTCGTGAAAGGAAGCCGGGCCAGCTTCGTCGCCACCGCCAGTCGTGCCTTGGCCGCTGCCAAGGTGGACGGTCGCCCCCAGACCCCCGAGGCATCGGTCATCCGAAGCCCGCTGTTGGAAATCGAAACCTCCCGCGACGTCGAGTTTCGCTGGCAGGATGAATTCGGGCTGGCCGGCAAGCAGCCGTTTACCCTCTCGGTGACGGCTCGCGATGACGAGGCGCCCACTTTGGCCTGCGAAGACATGCCTCGATCGAAGGTTGTGCTCGACTCGGAACAAATCAACTTTCGCGTGAAGGGGCAAGATGATTTCGGAATCAAGCAAATCGGTCTCGAGTGGCGGCCCCTGGAGGGCACGGTCATTGACGAGCCCGCTGAAGGCGAGCAGATCCTGGCTGCAGGCGGCGTCGAGCAAGACTTCCTTGACATCACTGGCGCTTTTTCGGCTCGGTCGGCGGGCATCTCTCCCCAACCGATCGAGTTGCGGGTCTTCGCCGAGGATTACTTCCCCGGACGCGAGCGCGTCTATTCGCCGACTTACGTCCTCTACGTGCTCAGCCCTGAACAGCATGCCATCTGGATGACCGAACAGCTCAACAAGTGGCATCGCTTGTCGCTCGAGGTTCGCGATCGCGAGATGCAATTGCACGAGACGAACAAGGAGTTGCGAGATCTTTCGCCGGAAGAACTCGACCAACCCGAAACACGGCGCCGGATCGAAAGCCAGGCGTCGGCCGAGCGGGCGAATAGCCGGCGTCTGACGAATCTCGCGCAAGCGGGCGAGGAACTGATTCGCCAGGCCATGCGCAATCCCGAGTTCGATGTGGGCCACTTGGAGCGTTGGGCCGAGATGCTGCAGATTCTCAAGGATATTTCAGCCAATCGGATGCCGTCCGTGGCGGACCTCTTGAAAGAGGCCTCCCAGGCACGGGCCGCCTCGGGGCAGAAGCCAGCGGCGGCAGGGCCGAAAGCAGGGAAGGATCGAGCCGCAGCCGCCGAGGCGCCCTCGAAAAACGCCGAGGAGAACAAGACGCCCCCGCCCCCAACTCCCAAGATCTCTGACACGGAATCCTCGCTCCAGCCGCCCGACAACAAACCGAAAGAGCCCGGGCCGCCGAAACCACCGTCCAACTCCGGGCTGCGTCTGCCGACAACCACGCTCATCGGCGGCGGGCCCAAGGACAGCCCGCCCCCGTCTCCTGCCGGCGAGAAGATGCAAGAGGCCGTTGCCCAACAGCAGGAGTTGCTGGCCGAGTTCGAGAAGATCCTCAACGAATTGAACAACATCCTTGCGAATCTCGAAGGAAGCACGCTCGTCAAACGGCTGAAAGCGGCCTCGCGCGAGCAATATCGCGTTGCCGGCTGCATCAGCGACCAGTTGGAAGACGCGTTCGGACGCCGTCCGTCGAACATCGACGCCAAGCAGCGCGAGGTCTTTGCGGAACTCTCCGAGGTAGAAGCGAAGAGCAGCCAGAGTGTTTCTTACATCATGGATGACATGCAGGCCTATTTCGAGCGTCGCCGGTTCCTCAAGTTCCAAACCGTTCTTGAGGAAATGAAGTCGGAGGAGGTGGTCGCCAGCCTGCGCGAGCTGGGCGACGAAATGTCGAGCGAGCCCGGCTTGTCGATCGCTCAATGTGAATACTGGTGGGACACCATGGATCGGTGGGCCGAAGACCTGGTCGACCCGGCCTGCAGCGGAACGTGCCGCTGCTCCGGTTCGGGGGCGAGCCTGCCGCCCTCGATCATTCGCGAGGTTCTGCAGATTCTCGAAGGGGAGATGAACTTGCGTGAGGAGACCCGGGTTGCCGAACAGGCCAAGGCGGCTCTAGCGAGCGAGGAATACGAAAAGCGAGCCAAGAAGCTGGCGGACACTCAAAGCGAGTTGCAGCAACGGACCGTCGCCGTTGGCCAGGACATCCGGAACTTGCCCGATGGAGAAGGGCTGTTCGCCAAGGAAATCCGACTTCTCGATACGGTTGCCACAATCATGGACGAGGCCACGGAGATCCTTGCCCGGCCCGAGACGGGACGCCCCGCCATCGGCGTGGAAACGGAGATTATCGAACTGCTGCTCCAATCGCGCCGCATCAACCCCAATGGCGGCGGAGGAGGCGGCTCCAGTCCCGGCGCCGGCGGCACGGGCGACACGATGGATTCCGCCCTCGCCCTGCTCGGCGTCGGCGCCAACGACAAGGAAGTTCGCGAGGCACGCAACGTGGGCCAGGCGACAGGCGAATCGGGACGCACCCTTCCGGAGGAGTTTCGAGCCGGTCTGGATGAGTACTTCAACCGCTTTGAACAGCAACAACCAGCGGGAGGAGAATAGACATGCCATGGCAACGCCAACGGAGTGCCGCGAGACGACGCCTGCGATTTTCCAAAGGCCAGACGCTGGTCGCCAGGGGGCTTCCTGCCGCCATCCGATGTCTGCCCATTTCGGGAGCCCTGCTGTGCTGGTTCCTTTCGGCCACGCTATGCCTGGGCCAGAAGAAGGTCGAACTTCCACGAGGCTATGCCGAGGCCGCCCCTGCCAAGAAAAAGCCCCTGCCGGCCGCCGCCGCTCCCGGAGCGCGCGCGGTGCCTGCCGCCGAAGGCCAGTCGATTCTCGACATCCTCACGGAACAGCTCGATGCCGCCGATCCGCAAGTACTGGCCCTGGAACGGCAATACACGTCCAGGATGAAGCCGCTTCTACAAGCGGAGCTGGCATTTATCCAGGGCGTGTGCGGCGTCGACCGGGAGCAATATGACGCCATCGCCACCGATGCGAATGCCCGGTTCCGACGCGCCGTTCGCGAGTACGCCGTGGCCATGAACGGCGTTCAGCAACGCAGGGTGCGAGCCGGGACTCAGTCGGTTCCTCGGCCTGAGTCGCTGATCCAGAAAGAAGTTGCCCCGATCTTGAAAGACAAACTGAGCCCCAAACAACTCAAGCGGTACGAGAAGGAATCCCAGGACCGCGCGGCTCGCCGAAAACGTGCGGTGGTCATGAATCTGATCGTCGCCCTCGATGACGAACTGCGATTCACGAGTGAGCAGCGATCCAAGTTGCTCGAAGTCCTCACCGAGAACTACCAGAGCAACTGGGATCAGTGGATCGAACTGATGCAGCACAATATCCAGTCCACACCGCAGATTCCGCAGCAGTGTCTTGTTCGGGTGCTGACCCAGGAGCAACAGGAAGTGTGGACGCGGCTTCCCAAGAGAAATGTGCGTCTCGGCTTGGGCAGCTTTGCAGCTCAGCCGATCGCGGTGATCGAGGAGGATGAGATCGTGTGGGAAGGGGAGGCACATGCCCAGTAGACGAAACACCGCCGTATCCCGACAGGCGGCCGATCACCGACGGCAGCGGCGTGTTTGGCGAACCGGCGGGAAATGTGCACTGGCCCTTGCCGTGTTTATCGGCGTCATGATCGCCCTGCCTGTTGGCCAGCTCGCCAGGGCGCAGGACGACTGGGACGCCGTTGAGGAGCCGGTCAACCAGCCGGTCGTCAATCACTTCCAACTGCCGCCCTTCGATCAATGGGTGCTCGGCGGACAGAGTCCGGCACAGATCCGACAAACCTTGCTGTCTCGCGCTTCGATGCGTTTGGATTCGATAAGCCAATCTTACGACCTTTCGGACGCCCAACGGAAGAAGCTCGAGTTGGCGGCGAGGGGCGACATCAAGCGGTTCTTTCGCCAGGCCGACGAGGTTCGCTCGAAATTCGACAAACTCAAAGATGACCAGCAGAAGCTCAACGAGATCGTACAGGCGGTCCAGCCGCTTCAGACGAAGCTCCGGGGTTCGTTCTTTGGCGACGACTCCTTGTTGAGCAAGACGATCAAGACCACGCTCACTGGCAAGCAGGCCGAGCTGTACGAGGGCCGGCAGCGAGAGCGACGCAGGTTCGCCTACGAGGCGAAGATCGCGTTCGCCCTGGTCACGTTGGAACAGGGAGTGCCGCTTCGCGAAGAGCAGCGTGAGCAGTTCACGCAGGTGCTGCTGGAGGAAACCGAACCGCCCCGTTCCTTCGGGCAGCAGGTCGTCTACGAGGTTTTCTACCAGGCCGCCACGATCGACGAAGAGAAGCTCGAGAAGATTTTCGACCGTGCTCAATGGAAAGCGATCCGCCGACTGCTGAGAACGGCAGAGGCGATGGGCGCCAATCTGAAACGCAATGGATTCCAGCCGTGAAACGCAAGGGAGTTCACAGATGAATGAGCGGCACGTTCCCAAAGCGGCTCAAGTTCGCAAACCAACGTCCACCTGCTTGCACGCACCATGCGCATGCCTCGGCCTTGTTTTGTGGGCGACGACCGCTCTTGCCCAGGCTCCCTTTGCCCATTATGGAGAAGCGGTCCCTCGCGATGTGCGCGAGATGTATGATCGCGGTCTTCAGTACCTGGCGAACACGCAAACGGAACGGGGCGATTGGACGGGCGGCCAGCAAGGCCCGGGCGTCACCGGACTGTGCCTCATGGTGTTCCTTGCCTCGGGCGAGGATCCCAACTACGGAATCTACAGAAACCAGGTACGCAAGGCGCTGCGGAGCATCATTTCGTCGCAGAACGCCAGCACGGGCTACATGGGCAGCAGCATGTATCACCACGGCTTCGCCATGCTCGGGCTGGCGGAAGCCTATGGAGCGGTCGATGAATCGGACCTGTGGGCCGCAGGCGAGACATCCACGCGGCGCTCCATCGGCGAGGCTCTCGAACTGGCCGTCCGCACGGCAGTCACCTCGCAGAAGAAGAACCCGAACGGGGCGTGGCGTTATTCTCCCGACGCGAACGATGCCGACACTTCCGTGAGCGGAGCCGTTCTGGTGGGGCTGCTAGCCGCCCGGAATGCGGGCATCGAGGTGCCTGACACGGCCATCGACAAGGCCATTTCGTACTATAAGAGCATGACCGCAGGGGGCGGGCAGGTGGGCTATTCCGGAATCGGATCGGGTGCGTCCCTCGCGAGGAGTTCCATCGCGACGCTTGTCTACGCCCTCGCCCACCGAAAAGACCTGTCGCAATACAAAGCGACCCTCAGATACGTTCGCGACCACGGGGAACAAACGAGCTCCCCCTATGCCGAATACACGCTCTACTACCAATCCCAAGCCCTGTTCCAGGGCGACGTGGAATCCTGGGAAAAGTGGAATCGGCTCCTGATCCGAAAATTGAAGGCGGCGCAACGGGATGACGGCAGTTTTCCAAGCCAATTCGGAACGTCGCTGGGCACATCCATGTCGCTGCTGGCCTTGGCATTGAATTACCGCTTACTGCCGATTTACGAGCGATAGGATCGAACATGAGAAGAACTCGCTTGTTGTGGCTGCTGGCCCTCCTGGGCGCCTCGCTCGGCAGTGGCGGCACCTTGGCTGCCGCAGAACCTCCCATGCCCGGTCCGTCCGGCACACTGCAACTGGAGGGAGGCGATCGCATTGCCGGCCGTTTTTGCGACTGCGATCAACCCAATATCCTGCGTTGGCAAAACGACGCCTTTACGGCCCCTTTCGACTTCGATCTTGCCGCCGTCAGCATGGTGCACTTCCCGTTGCAGGCCGAGGAGCTGAAGGCGACCGGAGACTACTCCTTCGAACTCAGTGGCGGCGACATCGTGTTCGGTTCACTTCTGGGCCTGACGGAGGAAGAAGTGCGCGTCGAAACGGCGTGCTTTGGAGTGCTCCACTTGCAGCGGAAGCTGGTTCGGTGCATCTCCCGTTGGAATGACGGGGCCGATCTCGTCTACCTGGGCCCTGTGGGAGGACCGGCGAAGGGGCCGGAGGACGAAACCGTCTACAAGGGCCCCAATGGCTTGCAGGAATGGGAGCGCGAGCATCCCCACGGCGCCTGGCGTCAGGAGGCCGACTTCCTCAGCACCGAAAAGACCGGGGCGCTGTTAGCAAGGAACTTCGACCTCCCCGTCCAGGCAAGCATTGAATTTGAACTCTCGTGGGAGGGGCAGCCCGATTTCGTATTTGCCATGGGCGCCGGCCCCCACGGCTACGAACAGGCCTTTCGTCTGGAGGTCTGGGACGATGAGTTGGTGCTGCTGCGAGAAGCCGAGACAGAAGCCGACCTGGCTTCGCTCGGGAAGATCACCACAGGCCCCGGCCGTTGCCATCTCATCGTCTATCTGGATCAGCAGCACAATCGCGCCGCCGTGTTTTCGCCGGCAGGCAAGCTCCTGGCGGATTTGTCCGTGCCGGAATCGAAGTCCGAGCCGCAGTCGTGCATTCGGCTGGCCAATCACCGCGGGAAACTGCGTCTCGAATTGCTTCGCGTGATGCATTGGAACGGCGCTCTGCCACACGACGCCGAGTCCGACAAACCACGCGTTCAGCGTACCGACGGTTCGGTTGTCTACGGGAAGCTTCAGGAATTCAATCCCGAAACCGGCGAATTCCTGCTCGCCCGGGGCGATCAGCCCATGCGGATTCACCGAGACCAGGTGGCCTGCGTCGCTTTGCCTCTTTCCGACGTGCAGCCGTCAAGCGAGGTCCGCGCAATCCTTCAGGACGGCACTCGCATTCGCGGCGTCTTCCACAAACTCACGGACAATCGCCTGTGGCTGAACAGTCCGGGCGTGGTGGAGCCTCTCATAGTCCCCGTGGGCGAATTGAAAACGCTACACTCGCTGCTCGAAGACAAGCCCTCGTTGAACGCGGACGGTCAGGTGGGGCGGCTGGTGATGGAAAACGTGAGCATCGAGGGACGGCTCGCCCCGGGCGATCCGCAGTCGGGTGGCTCCTGTCTGGCCTGGCAACCTCTCGGCAGCAAGAACGCCAGTTCCTTTGGCGCCGATGCCGCCGCCAAGGTCATCTACCGTTCTCCCCCCCCGAGCGCACCTCAGCCTCGGACGGCACGCAATGCCCAACCGCAACGCGTCCAGGTTGTTGCAGGGGGGGGCGGTGTTATTGGGGTGTTAGCCGGCGCCTTCGGCGGCAATTCACCGAATCGGCCCGTTCCGGCGCTCCCCCCCCCAACCGCACGCCCCGACCCCTGCCTCTACCTGCGCACCGGGGATGCCATTCCCTGCAAAGTGGAGCGGATCGACGAGCGGGGAGTTACCTTTCACTCGCCGAGTTTTGAGGCCACGTTTGCCAGTCACGACAAGATCAAGGCCGTCGAGTTGGAGAATCGGAGTGTGGCAACCAAGGTGGTCCCATCCAGCCGCAACCGACTGGTTACGCTTCCGCGGATGCAGAAGGACAATCCGCCGACCCATCTGATCCGCTCGGTTCATGGCGATTATCTGCGTGGACGTCTGCTGGAAATGGACGAGGAAACGCTTACCGTCGAGGTGCGTCTCGACGCGCGCAAAATCCCGCGAGACCAGGTGACACGAATCATCTGGCTCGGAGAAAGTGCGGGGGATCCCCCCTTGGTCGCCCCCAAGCAAGAAGGCGCGGTTGAGAGACTGCGTGTCCAAACGCTCCGCAGCGATGGGCTCCGCTTCACCTTCGGCGCGGAACAACTCAGCGACAAGTTCCTCGAAGGCACGAGCGACGTTCTGGGAGTGTGCCGCGTCGACCTCGACGAAGTGGATCAACTGGCGATCGGCGGAGCCATTGAGGAGGTGGCTGCCGACTTGCCCTATCAACGTTGGAAACTCCGAGATGCTCGCCTGCCGAAGTTCGCGGATGGCGAAGACTCCACGCCCGGAACGGAATCCGCGTTGGTGGGCGAGCCCGCTCCCGACTTCGTCTTGAAATCGCTGGACGGCTCCGAGTTTCGACTTCGGGACCACCGGGGAAAGGTCGTCGTCTTGGAATTCTGGGCGAGTTGGTGCGGACCGTGTGTCGACACGCTTCCCCGACTTTGTCGCACCATCCAGGAATTACAGGATCCGGGCGTGCTCCTGGCGGCAGTGAATCTACAAGAGACGCCCGAGGCGGTCCACGCCATTCTCGACCGTCTGAAGCTCGAAACGACGGTGCTGCTCGATCAAACGGGCGCGGTGGCGCAACAGTACGCGGCCGTTGCCATTCCCCAAACGGTGATCGTCGACGCCGACGGGAATGTGGCCAGGCTGTTCGTCGGCGGAGGACGCGAGTACGAAGAGCAGGTGCGCGAGGCAATCCAGGCCGTTCTTCAGGCCAACTCGGCAACGACCGCCTCAGGGGAGTAGCGATCCGAGCGTGGCAGCAAGCAAGCGTGGCAATTCAGTTCGAGTCTTCGAAGAGCCATGCATCGGCTTGCGATTCGTCCGCAAAGGTCTTGAGCAGCACGCCGCGATTGAATGCCACGTTCTCAGGAAACGTGAAATCCAGTTGGCTCGATTCCGTGACAATAACGGCGATGCGAGTTTTGGGCTCGAAGACAGAAGCCAGAGACTCGGCAAAGGCGTATTGTTCGACCACGGACACGTCCGGAAAGACTGAATCGGACACATCCACGAGGACCCGATGGGCCCCGTGCGCTCGGACCAGTTCGGCGAGCGCATCGCGAGCATCACAATGATCCTGATAGGAACTTGGACCATGAAAGCGCACGATTCCGAGCATTCGGCGCTCGTCGAGCGCGAGGTCGTACTTCATGGAAGACGCACTTCTGAAGCGTGAGAAGGAAGGACGGCGGGGTACCACCAAGACGTGAAACATCCGAACGTTCGGCGAAATCGTACACAAGCAGCAAGCGTCTGTCAACTGCCTCGCAGTTTTGCAGGTCGCCGGACAGCTCAGGAGCTGAATCCCACACAAAACTGTCGGGAATGTTCCATCTCAACTCGGCCCACGCCACACGCGTCGTTCTGGCGACTTGTGTTGCGTTTCGAATCAAGGATAGACTGAATGGTTTCCGAATGAAACCGAGCTGCCCTTCTCGGCCGAGCATTGAGGACGCATCCCATGAAAATGACTGTCGCTGGCATCCTGATCCTGATCGCCTTGGCCGCAAGTTTGGCCGAGGCTGCTGAACGGCGCTTGCTGGACGGATTCGACAATGTGGCTAACTGGCGGATCGGCAGGAATATCAGCGGCGAAGGGACTTGTGAACTGGCCACGACGACGGAGGCCAAGATCGGCCCGGAGGCGTTGGTCGTTACGGACCGGGGCGTGGACCCCCACGCCCAGTGGCTGGAAAAGCGGTGCCCTGACGGAACGTGGGATCTGTCGCGGTGGCAGAAGGTGCATCTTTGGGTGCGGGGCGACGGAAGCCGCCGGCCGGTGTATTTCAAGGTTCTCGATCAAGCGGGCCGGCTCATGTTCTGGGAGATCGGGCGGCTGGACACAACCGAGTGGCGGCGTTTCACCCTGGATCTCACCCGGGCGAAGTCGCTCGACAGGCACGAGAATCCGAACCTGGCGAGGATTGCCATGGTGGGCGTTCGCCTCGCGCCCCATTGCGGGTACGAGATTGCCCTGGATGACCTGTGGGTTTCGGACCCGATTGCGGCGCCCGTCGCACAAGGGCCCGAGGCAACGCAGGGCGAGCGATTGGGGTACCTGGCGCCCCGGCACGTGGACGAGATTGAGGACTCGATCGTGGGCGTCAACTTGCACCCGGGTGTGGGCGACTTGACGGAGAAGGACATCGACCGACTGGCCGCCGCCGGGGTGAAGTGGGCGGCACGGCTGCCGTTGGACCTGGAGTCGCCGTACGGCGAAAGCGTGCGCAAGGCTTTGTTGAAGCACCGCTTTCGATTGCACGGCCTCTTTGGCGTGCATGGCTTGCTGACGGGCGACGAGTTGGCGAAGCGATTGCAGCAAGTCCGCGAGACGGTGGCGGAATTGAAGCCCATCGTGCGCCACTGGGAAATCGGCAACGAGCCGAACATCGCCAAGTTCTGGTCGGATCATCCCAACGCGACCGAATTCGGACAGATGGTGTGCGCCTTCGCCGAAGCCATCCGGGCCGAGCAGCCCGAGGCCGTGATCATCAGCGGCGGGCTGGTGGGCTACCCGCTCGATTATGGCAAGGAAATGATGGACACCGGGATGGGCAAGTGGGTCGACTACGTGGGCATTCACACTCCGCGGTCCCGTCCGGAAGACGGGAGGAACGGGTTGGAGCATGGCGAAGCGTTGGAGCGGTTTCGGAAACTGATCCGCTCATACAACCCCGACCTGGATGTGTGGCAGAGCGAGGTGCAGGCAACGCCGAATGTGACGTTTGCCGAGGTGCGGGGCGGGATCACCGATTTCCAGCAGGCCCGGCACGTGGCCCGACGGTTCTTCCTGGAGCAGTGGCTTGGTTACCCGGCCTCATTCTGGCAGCTTTTCAAGGCGGGACCGCTCCTGGACCATCCCGGGGCCCTGCTGCGGGTCGACGGCACGCCGACCATGAAGTTCTTCGCCATTCAGAACGTGGCGGCAATTCTGGACGAGCATCTGGAGCGTACCGACGTGCCGGCGGAGGTGGAGTGCCCGGAAGCCCCCGTGCTGCTGGCGGAGGAAAGTGATCCGCGGATCGTGCAGGCGGGCGAGCGATACGCGAGTTCGCCATTTCCTGTGCCGTTTGGAGTCAACGTGGATGTGCGGTTGGAGGCGGAGACCGAGGGCACGTCGATCGACGTACGCTTGGTCTGGCTGGACGAGCACGGCGAAGAAGTTGAGTCGGTCAGTCGGACCACACCCGTTCCGGCAAAGGCGGGGGCGAATGTCGTGTGCCGGCGTTATCCTCACGCCTTTCGTCCCACGGGCGCAACGCACGGACGGGTCGAGGTTCACCCCGCCGAGAATGGGGAGGTCCGAATCGAGAAGATGCAGGTGGGCGCGTACTCCCAATTTGTCGACGCCCGGGCCTATGTCTTTCAACGTCGGGACGACGGAGCGTGGTTTGTACCCTACTCGCTGGTGCCACGACCGCCGCTCCAGCGAGTGAAGTCGACGTGTCGTCTGCGGGCTGGCGTGCCTGCCGACTCGTTTTCCGCGCCCGTGGTGGTCGACATGATCGACGGCAGCGTGCGGCGAGTAAATACGGCGAAGCAAGAGGATGGCGGGCTGCTCTTCGAGGAGTTGCCCATCACGGACCACTCGCTGGTGTTGACCGACGCACGGTGGTTGCGTCTGCAACCGGACAGTTGTCTCGTGTCGCAGTTTGCCGATGCCGGCGACCTGGTGCGGCAGTTTGTGAGCGACCGGTTCGGCAGGGGGCGACCGGAATTCTGGCGGCTCGTTGAAGAGGCGATGGCCGGCAAAGAAGACGACCTGGCAGCGGCCCTGGACAAGGCGGAAGGGATCTTCTGCACGCAGTTGGAACCAGTCGAGGGCGATGTGCAAGTGCAAGGTTTGCCCCTTGTCGCCCGGGCGCTTCGAGATCCGCACTGGCGGTCGTCGATCGTCAATGAGAAGTCGCAGCATGCGGACCGCTATTTCACCCGGATTCGATGTGGGACGCTCCATGAATCAGAGATTCGCATCCTGGTCGGCGGCAAACCGTTGGCAAAACGGCGATGGAGCGACAGCGAAGCGAATATCGGCACGTGGATGGCGACCCAGCATCCCGGCGAGGTCCGCGTGTTCGTCGGAGTGCCGGACGGAGCCCCCATGCGGAAAGACGTCACGATCGAATATCGCGTCTGCCCCTGCACGGCTCGGACCTATTGCTTCCGGGATCGGCAGAGCGAGCAGCCGTGTGTGGTCTTCTGGTGTGAACCGTTTGGAGATCTGCCCCTGCCTGAAGGCACGGCGCGACTCGTGGCTGCAGATGCGAGTCTGCCGCGCAGCGCGACGGCTATCGACCTGGTGACGGGGAAGCGTGTTGAGGGTGTTGAGACGAGTGTGAGCGGCGGAAATGTGGAAATCCGAGGGGTTCCGATCGGTAGGTCTCCGGTGCTGATAAAGGAACGGCCTTAGTTCAGCTGGCTCGCTTGCAACGGATTCCTCGAAGTTGGATAATGCGGGTCATAGACCGATGCCGGAAGGCCTTTGGACTGCCCACCTGCATGGCGAGCTGGAAACAGCCGCTCCCTCCCCCCAGTCGCAGCGCGACCGATCCCACGACCGACAGGAAATCGATGACACGAATAATCCCCTTCGCTTCGTTCATTGCCCTTTGCCTTATCTCTATCGCATCGGAAGCCCGCGACTGGCCCCAGTTTCGCTATGATGTAGGTCGCACGGCGGCTTCGCCGGACGAGTTGCCTGGCGACCTTCAGCTCTGTTGGACGAGGGAGCTTCCCGCTCCGCGACCGGCCTTTCCTCTTGAACTGAGGCTTGGATACGACGCGAGTTACGAACCGGTCGTGCTTGGCCGGACGATGTTCGTGCCGTCGATGGTCAACGACAGTGTGACAGCGTTGGACACGGCAACAGGCGAAGAGCGTTGGCGGTTCTTTGCAGAGGGGCCGGTGCGTTTCGCGCCGGTGGCGTGGGAGGACAAGGTCTATTTCGTTTCGGACGACGGTTACTTGTATTGCGTGGGCGCGAGTGACGGAAGCCTGCGTTGGAAGTTCCGCGGGCTTCCCGAGGGGAGAGCGGACCGGAAGGTGATCGGCCACGGGCGAATGGTGTCCCTGTGGCCGGCTCGGGGCGGCCCGGTTCTGGCGGATGGTGTGGTGTATTTTGCGGCCGGTCTGTGGCCGACGGAAGGCGTGTTCGTTCACGGAGTCGACGCGAAGTCCGGACAGGCCGTCTGGTCGAACATGGACGGCAGCCATATTCCCAAGAGCAACTGGGACCACGGGGTCGGCCATTATGCCGGGCTGACGCCCCAAGGATACCTGGCCATCATCGGCGAGCGACTGGTGGTTCCGTGCGGGGCGCAATTGCCTGCTTTCCTGGAGTTGAAAACGGGGAAGCTGCAAACGTACACGATGGGTTGGGGGGGGCGGCTGGGATTGCCCAAGGGATGCTGGTTCGTGGCGGGGGTTGGCAAGTACCTCAGCCACGGTGGCGACCTGTATGACATCACGCGGCCCAGTGAGGAACGGCTGGACAAGACCAAGCCCGGCCAGTCGGACTACAAGCCCATGCTCTATCCGGGCGGTTGGACGCGACTGGACATCGAGCGGTCCAATCAGCGGGAACTCGACAGTTTTCGCCAGCCGGTGATGACGCCCGAGGTGGCCTACGAGACCGACCAGGGCATTCTGGCACGCGACTTGACGTCCTATACGCTGCACGAGTGGACAAAAGAGAATCGTCCGGCCCATCGCACGCACGACGAAGTGCCCGACATGATCGGAGCCGACTTTCGACGGATCTGGAAGCTGCCTTCGAAGCTCAAGGTCCATATCAAGGCGGGCAGCCGGCTCTATACCGGGGGCCCGGGCGCGATCGAAGCGATCGACATCTCGGGGCCGGAGCCGAAGGTCGTCTGGCATGAGGAAATCGAAGGAACGCCCCATCGGATGCTGGCGGCCGACGAGAAGCTGTTCGTCGTGACCGATAAGGGCAGCATCCTGGCCTTTTCGGCAAAACAGGCCGGGAAGCCGGTGGTGCACACGGGGTCTGTGAGCCCAACGCTCGAACCGGACGAATGGACGGAACGTGCGAAGGCGATTCTCGAGACCACCGGCGTGCGAGACGGGTATGGCCTGGTTTTGGGAGTCGACCGTGGCCGCTTGATCGAAGAACTCGTTCGGCAGTCAGAGTTGCACGTGGTTGCGGTGGATGCCGATCCGGACAAGGTTGCCGCGATTCGCAAACGGCTCAACAGGATGGGACTTTACGGAACGCGAGCCAGCGTGTTGGTCGGCGACCCGATCACGTATCCGTTCTCGCCGTTCCTGGCGAGTCTCGTGGTGTCGGAGACGCCTGCCGTGCTGGAGCAGGCGGGGGAGGAATCGCTTGCGAAGGCGGTTTTCCACACGTTGCGACCGTACGGCGGCGTGGCGGTTGCCTCCGGTCCGCTGGCGGATCGTAGCCGAATCGAGGGGCTTGTTCAGGGCGACGCGTTTCCCGGAGCAACGGTCCGGGAGGCGGGTGGATTCGTGCTGTTGGCCCGGTCGGGGGCCCTGCCGGGGGCGGCGGACTGGTCGCACAAAGAGGCCAACGCGGCGTGTGGCGGGGCGTCGGAAGACGAGGTTCGATCGCCAACGGCCGTGTTGTGGTTTGATGCGTCGCAGCGTTGGCACAAGTACCCACAGCAGAACCTGGTTCGCATCGTTCAGGGTCGGCTGATGTTGCTTGAGGAGGGCGTGTTGCGGGCGTCAGACGTGTACACGGGTCGTAAGTTCTGGGAGATTGAAGTTCCCCTGGGTGAGAAACCGCTGACCGACCCGTTCGCCCGAGAGGCGGTCCGCTACGCGCGACATCGGCAGTGGGGCCCCAAACCGAGTCTGCTGGCGACGGCACAACTGGTGGTGGTCGAGGATGCGGTCTACGTGAGCCAAGGCACAACGTGCCTGGTATTCGATCCGGCTACGGGTGAGTCGGCGGGAGAGATCAAGCTTCCGGAGGGTTTGACAAAGCCGTGGGCGAATCTCCGCGTTTGTGGGGCCTACCTGGTCGGCAGCAGCGGGAAGCACGTGTTGTGCGTCCAACGGCGCACGGGCGAGCTTCTGTGGCAATACGAGGCGGGCCGCGACGAGTTGAGCCTTGCCGTGGGCGGGGGCAAGGTGTTCTGCGGCGAAGTGACGGATCCAAAGCGTGGGGAGGACGAGACGAGCGACGGCAAGACGTTCGCGCTGAGCCTCGCCGCGGGTGAAGTCGTCTGGCAGCGGCCAGGCGGGGCCCGACTGCGTTACAGCGTGCCGCTGGATCTCGTGGTCACTCCAACCGGTTTCTATCGCGGCGGGGATGGTGAACCTGTGGCAGGCGATTCCGAGGCACCGCGTCCGCGTCTGGTGGTTAAGGGGAACGGTTTGCCTGAAACAGGGCTGCCGGGATACCTTGCCGGCAACAAGCTGCTCACAGGCAGCGACGATTCCTTGCGGATCTTTGAGATCCCCTCGGGCTCTCCTGTCGGTAAACCGGTGAACTGGTTCCGACGTGGGTGCACGGGAACGCGGGCCAGCACGCATTTGCTAGCAATACGTTATCGCGGCAATTCAGCCTGGGTCGATTTGGACGAAGGGAAGATCACACCGGTCTTGGGGATTCGTCCCGGTTGCGGAACGAACAATAACCTCTACCCGGCCAACGGCGTCTTGAACATCCCGAATCTTACCGGGGGCTGCACGTGCAACTACGCGCCCGTTTCCATGGCGTGTGTGCCGGCGGATACGGTTCGACGAGATTATGGAGAATGAACGTGCATTCGGCCGGGCGCCGGCTGGGGGAAAAGAGAATGCGGAACACGAAGCTCGTACCGTTTCTGTTGCTGTTGATTCTGTCGGTCGGTTCGCTTTCGGCGGCGGAGTTTCGACCGGTGGCCGTATGGACCGAGGCGGAGTGTTACGCGACTCCGCCGGGGCGGTATGCGGCGGAGAGGATGATCGACGGCGACCTGGGTAGCTATGCCTGCCTTCTCGACGACAGTCGCACGGGCAGCAGCACGGCGGTCTGGCCGCCCAAGGCGGCGCCGCCGGTGACGGCGACGTTCGTATTGGACCTGGGGGCGGAACGGACGGTTTCGGGCATTCGTTTCGTCGCACGCAACGCCTGGGTCTACGTGCTGGCGAAGAACGTGAGCCTCTTCGCCTGCGGCGACGCACAAGGACGGGAAGCGATCAAGCTCCTTGCCGAGAAGCAGGAACTGCCGGCCACGTCGAATTCCAATTCGGCCTTTGTGGAATGGGAACCGGTCAGGACGCGGTACGTGAAGGTTTGCGTCCACGACTCGTATCAGAAGCGTTATCCCGGACCGTGGATGCATCAGGCTCAGATTCCGTGGTGTCAGAAGGTGGGGCTTCCGACGGCGGGCGACGGGAGAAATCTGAACATCCAGATTGCGGAAATCGCCTGCTACGACGCCCGACCTGATGACTATCCGGTCAAGAATCCGGCGGACGTGGCGTTTCCTCGCCACCGCCTGGAGCGGGACTGGCTCTATCAGGATGCCGGGCTCGACATTGCCCGGGTGTTCACGTCGGACAAGGACGCGGCAAGAGAGCGTTCGATGGTGGAGAAGGTCCTGGCTGAGGTCGCCGGTGACGAGCCGGGCCTGAGTCGTCTGCGGAAGCGATTGGATCAGTTGGCCGAGGAAAAAGCGGCGGCGTCCGATCCGCGGTGGCGGTCGCTGTATCTGGACGCTTGTACGGCGAGGCGGAGGACGCGGCTGGCGTTTGTGCGGGCGCAGGCTTGCCAGTTCATCTACGCCAAGCACTTTGTTTTCGGATGCATGCAGGGGCTTGCCGGGAAGTACGACATTCCCGACGAGCAGATCCGCGACTACACGCCCGCCTTCAAGAGGGGCGGGCAGCTCTGCCTGGGGACCTTACAGCAAGACGGCAGCGTCAAGCACGAGGTTCTCCTGGAAAAGCCGGAGGGGACGATCTGCTATCCGAACCTCTCCTGGGACGCTCGTACGATCGTGTTCTCCATGCGAGACAACTTCGAGAGCGACTCCTACTATCTCTACACGATGGATATGGCGACGCGGCGGGTGACGCAGATCACCTTTCCCTTGCTGAAAGACGGCAAGCCCCTGCCGGTCGCCGACTGCGAGCCGGCGTTCCTGCCCGATGGGCGGATCGTGTTCACGTCGACCCGTGACGTGCACATCAGCGATTGCTGGTACCGCGCGGGCGGGAACATCTACAGCTGCGATGCGGACGGCGGCAATATTCGCCGCCTGACCTTCGACCAGCTCATGACGAACAACCCACAGGTATTAGAGGACGGTCGGGTCGTGTTCACCCGCTGGGAATACAACGACCGGAGCGCGCTGTTCAACCACCCGCTCATCGCCATGAACCCGGACGGCACGGCCCAGATGGAATACTACGGGAACAACAGCATGTTTCCGGCAGCGATTATTCACGCCCGCGGCATTCCAGGATCGTCCAAGGCGATCGCCCTGATCGCCGGGCACCATTCGATCTACAAGGGAAAGCTCGGGCTGATCGATCGCTGCGGTGGAATTCAGGCGGGAGAGGGCATCGAGTTTGTGAACACGCGGCTCAACGGCAGTCCCGGCCGGGAGCCCGCCGACTTCATCCTGCCCGAGCCGCCGGACCCGGCCCGGCCTTACCTGGATTTTAAAATCGACATTTTCGGCCAGGTCGGTCCGCAGTATTCGCATCCCTACGCGCTGGACGAGGAGAACTACCTGTGCTCGTTCTGCCCGGAGGGGTACCTGCCGCCCTACGGGCCTTTCAATCCTCCGCTGGGTGTCTACTACATGAAGGCCGACGGAGTGCGCGAGCTTCTGGCGTTCGATGACTGGCAGGGGACGGGGCAGGTCGTTCCGGTGATGGTTCGCAGGCCGCCGCCGGTGCGGGCGTCGGTCACCAACCGGCACGACAACAACGGGATCTTCACGATTCAGGACGTCTATCTGGGACCTGGGCTTGCGGGCGTGCCACGGGGGACAGCCAAGAAGATTCGAGTCGTGGCATTAGAGTATCGCGTTGCCCGGATGGGCTACGGGCAGAACGGTGGCGAGTGCGAGACCGGGCTGTGCCAAACGCCGATCTCGCTCAACAGCGGCAGTTGGGACGTGAAGCACGTGCTGGGCGAGGTCGACATCGAAGCCGACGGGAGTTGCAGCTTCGAGGTGCCCGCCCATGCACCGGTCTATTTCCAGGTGCTCGATGCGAAGGGATACACGGTTCAGACGATGCGGAGCTGGTCGACGCTCCAAAACGGCGAGCGGCTCTCGTGCCTCGGCTGCCACGAGAACAAGACCGACGCCGGGGCCCAACCGCCGACGGCCTTGAAGACGACCCTGGCGCTTTCCAAGCCGCCCCAGAAGCTCAAGCCCTTCGCAGGCAAGGAGCACCCGCTGGTCAAGCGGCTCGAGTCGCAGTCGTGGCTCGACAGCGTGGAGAACTACTTGGGAGTGAACGCAACCCGTTCGCTCGACGACGATGCGCCGGTGGACGGGTTCAGCTTCGTTGAGGAGATCCAGCCGATCTTCGATCGTCATTGTGTCCGCTGCCACAATGCGGAAAAGCTCGAAGAGAGCAAGATCAGCCTGACGGGCGAGCCGGCTCGACCGGAGACAATCAAGCTAATCGGCGCCGGGCAGGTGAATCCGAAGCGTGCCTATACGCAATCCTACGTGACCATCACCACCTCGGGCAATCCGGACAAGAATTCGTGGATGACGTGGCTGAAGCCTCGCAGTCGAGCCGTGATGCTTCCGCCCTATCACACGGGGGCGAGCAAGAGCAAGATCATGGACTGTTTTGAACCGGGGCACTACGACGTTCAGGTCCGCGAGAACGAGAAGCGGACGTTCGCCTGCTGGCTCGATCTGCTCGTTCCGTTCTGCGGATCCTACACGCAGCACAACACGTGGACCGACGCGGAGAAGGTCGAGTTCGACTATTTCCAGGAGAAACGCCGAGTTTACGCGGCGATGGAATTGGAGTCGCTTCGGCAGTCGTTGGGCTACCAGGCCGGCGAGTGAACGGGGCTCATCACGGCGGCAGCGGATTTTCCAACCGCCGTCAGCGAGCCTCAAGACTGACGGCGTTCAAACGGGAGCGGCGGTTGCGTCCTTCTCGCGGACCATGACGTAGGCGATATTGCGCAGGTGTTGCGGCAAAGTGTGCTCGTGGATCAAGCAGGACGTGTTGTGCCCGAGCGCCTGATTGAGTCGTCCGTTGAGCCACTGGTGCAGTGCTGAGGCCGAACTCGCGTAGCGGCCCGAATAGACGATCGCGTCGAGTCCACCGAGGGCGGCAACTCCTGCGCCGGCGGCACGGAGCAGGGCGTGAAGAAACACCTCTCGGGCCAATTGCAGATCGTCGTTGGGGCTTTCGAGCACCTCAGCCAACGTCACGCTGCGTCCGGCGAGTCCCCGCAGTCCGCTTTCGCGGGTCAGAACTCGGCTGGTTCCTTCCGGGCCCAGGCTGTCGGCGTCGGCTAGTTTGAGAGTCACACTCGGATCGAGGTCTCCACAGGAGGTTTCGCCGGGCAGCCCTTCGATGGGCGTGCTGCCGCCCGTCACCATCACCGGGCGGCGACCGCGGCAGGCGGCCAATTCGGGCCGCGGTTCCAGGCAGATGGACAGGAGACTGGCCTGGGGCGAGCCCATCGTTCGAACGGCCTCCAGGCAGGCGGCCTCGTGGAAGATCCCGTGAAAGCCGAATCGCCGAAGCGAATGGAAGTGGGCCAATTCCGGGTCCAGACCGTAGTGGCGTTCTCGTTCAGGAAGCGGCACAAAGAAAGCCGTCTCAAAGCCCAGAACGACGGGAGTTTCAGGGAATCTCTGCCGAACGACCTCGGCCAACTGAACCAGGCGAGGGACGTGCAGCGGGGATTGCGGGGCCAAGACTGCAAGATCGGCCAATACGGAGTCGGAAACAAACACGGACTCGGCGAATCGTTCTCCTCCAAACAGCCCCCGGACGGCAATGGCATCCAGCGGCAACATGCCGGCCTGTTCGAGGTCCTTCTCAAATTCAGGGAACAGGTCGCCGCCTTCCTTCTCCTGCGGTTGGCGCATGGGCACGTCGGCTCCATCGCGGAAAGCGTGGATCGTCAGGCGGCGGAGAGTGGGGTCGAGTGTCAGGATTCGCATGCGACCTCATACACGGAGCGAGCGATGGAAATTTCTTCGTTGGTGGCAACGGCCCACACGCGCACCGGGCTGTCAGGCGCGGCGACGTCGAGGGGCAGGGGATCGTTGGACGCGTTGCGCCGGGGATCGAGGATGACCCCAAAGGCGTCCATGGCGGAACACACGGTTTCACGGACCCGGGGCACCGTTTCGCCGATCGTGTCGGTGAAGATGACGGCATGGGGACGCCCCACGAGGGCCATATACGCCCCGAGATATTTCTTGAGACGCCACAGATAGACCTGGGCCGTCATTCGGTCGCGTCCGTTCTGCGAATCGTCGCCGGTCGAATCAAGGGCATCGCGGATGTCGGCCGATCTTCCCGACAGCCCAAGCACGCCGCTCTTCTTGTTAAGCCTTCCTTCAACGGCGCCGCGATCACCCACCGCATGGGCCAGGAGCCGGAGGGTGAAGCCGGGATCCAGGTCGCCGCAGCGAGTGCTCATGATGAGACCCTGCAACGGCGAGTACCCCATGGTATTGTCGATCGACTGGCCGTTCACGACGGCGCACAGGCTGGCGCCCCCGCTTCCCAGGTGGCAGCTCACGGCTCGGAAGCGGTCGAGGGGAACGTTCATCAGACGCGACGTTTCCGTGACCACGTATTGGTGGCTGATTCCGTGGTAGCCGTATTTGCGAATGCCCATTTTCTGACGGACGACTTCGGGGAGCGCGTAGGTTCGGGCATGGAGCGGGATGGTCCGGTGATAAGCGGTGTCGGAAATGACCACCTGGGGCAGGCCGGGAAACATCGTGCGGCAGGCCTGAATGGTGGCGATGGCGGGTGGGTTGTGAATCGGGGCGAGGTCCTGGTGGGCGATGAGTTCGGCCAGGACGGCATCGTCAACGAACGAGTGGTCGGTCACGTTGGGGCCGCCGTTGACGAAGCGATGGCCAATCACGTCGGGCATGGCCCCCGTTTCCTGCAGCACCGTCACGACCTGCTGGAGGGCCTCGGCATGATCCCGCATGGGGATGACGCGGGATTCAGGTGGCTGGCCATCGCGGTGCAGCACCAGACACGAGGGCTTGGCGGTCGGGGGTCCGATTCGCTGAGCTTCGCCGCCCGACAGTTGTGTTTCGCCGGGCATGGCGATCAGGCGATACTTGAGCGACGAGCTGCCGCAGTTGAAGACCAGGACGTTCATTGGAGACTGGAGGCTGTAGCCTGGAGGCTGGAGACGCGAGAATGGAGTTAGATTTCGTCCAACGTCCAGCCGCAGACGGGTACGCCGACGAGGCTATGAGCGATGGCGGCCGTGCCGTAGATGGCCTGGCTGACCAAGTCCACCGGCACCGATTCATTGGGCACATGGCAGGTCGCCTCGGCGCCGGGCCCAAAGGCGATGGCAGGTACGTTGAACTCACTGACGAGCACTCCGCCGGCCGTTCCCATGCCCAGACGCGGAAGCTGGAACTTGCCGCAGGAGACTTCACAGCCCGCCGCCCCCAGGGCGTGGCGGGCTCGTGCGATCAAGGGGTGGTAGGGATCCAGGGACCAGGGCTCGACGCGTTGTTCGAGGATCGTGGTGCGTTTGGTGTAGAGTTGGCGTTCTTCTTTGCGCAGTTTGACGTTCACGGCCACGCGGGCAACGGAAGCAGCTGCTGCCCGGGCTTCCTGCTTGAGTTGCTCGATCGCCCCTTGAACGGTTTCGGTATCGGGCAATCGGCGAGAGACGTTGATCATTCCGAATGCCGTACCGGAGTCCTGCTGAAAACGCGGCGCCTTCAGGGTTTGGAATTCGAGTTCGCCCGGGCTTGCTGCCGCGCGGTAGTGATTGCGGAAGGTCTCAAATACAGCGGTGGTGGCGTCACCTACCTGGAATTGATCGGAGCCCTCGATAAGCACCTCGAAGACGGCCGATCCGTCGTGGCCGTAATAGACGCTCAGGCCGGTCGGTTCGCTCAGGATGGCGAAATCAGGCCTCAGATCCATGGACGGAAGGGTCTGCTGCATCAGGTAACGCAGGCCGGGACTCCCGCCGCGTTCCTCGGACACGGTAGCGGCCACCACCACGTTGCCTCGAAGCGGCAGCATGGCTCGCCGCAGTACGGCCCCCGCATAGATCTGGGCGGCCAGGCCGGCCTTGCAGTCGGATGCGCCCAATCCGTACAGGATCCCGTCGCGAACTTCGCCACTGTAGGGTGACTCGTCCCAGGCATCGGGCTGATTGTCGGCCGTGTCCATGTGCGAACACAGCAGCACTGTCGGTTGCCCTTCACGACCGGTCAGCACGCCGATCACGTTGCCGAAGTCGTCGACGAACACCTTCTCGTAACCGAGGGACTCCATGCGCTGCTGAACGAGGCGAGCCACTTCGTGTTCTGCGAGTGAGGGACTCGGCGTGCGGATCAACTGCTGAGTGAAGTCCAACGCCTGCTCTTCGAGCCCGCGGGTTTTGTCAGCCAGCAGGGTGTACATAGGAAATCTCTTCTTTTTGGGGCGGGGCCGAGAAAGATGGAACGCCGGTTCCTCGTGGTCTGTTCTAGGGGCCTTGCAGTTCGTGTGCCAAATGGGCTGGGGGATGGGCTTTCTTGGCGGCGGGAAGCGGGGTGTGGTTTCGCTGAAGTCCGGCTAGGATTGGTGTCCAACAGGCCTGAATACCCAAGATGAGGTGGGTAGTAACAAGAGCCCGCCTTCGTCACCAGGCATCGAAAAAATGGCTTGACGGGATCGCCTGAACATTTCAATATGAAACGCGCGCATTTCAAATTGAATGAATTGGCGGTGCCATGAAAGCAGAAGAACTGACGCTGGCGGAGTTGCTGGATCTGTCGGAGGGGCGGTTCGATTTGCACGGTCGACGCCTGGTTCTGCACTCGTCGGACGCAATGGCCCAGTTGCGCAAGGACCTGGTCGCGACAGTGGGAGTGGAACAGGCTCGCCGCCTGCTGACTCGCTTTGGCAACTTCTGGGGACGAGCCGACGCGGCCGCCATGAAGCGGATCTTCCACTGGGACAGTCTTGAGGATTGGCTCCGAGCGGGGCCGCGGATGCACTCCTTGCAGGGAGTATCGCGTGTGACCGTGAAGAGCCTCGACATCGAACCGGAGGCCGGACGATTTCACATGGAAATCACCTGGCACGATTCGGCCGAGGCGGATGAACAGCAGCTGGCCCTGGGGCCGTCCACCGAGGCCGTCTGCTGGACAATGACGGGCTACGCGAGCGGGTACGCATCGTTCTGCACCGGGCTGGAGGTCTTCTTTGTGGAGGACAAGTGCCGCGCCAAGGGAGACCGCGTGTGCTCGGCCGTGGGACGGGATCGGTCGTCCTGGGGCGAGGAGATCGAGCCTTACGTATCGTACTTCCGCGCCGACGACATTCAGGGGCACGTAGTGCGACTGAGCGAGGAACTGAAGGAGAAGATGAAGGAGATCGCCCGGCAGCGCCGCCACATTGCCAGCCTGGAGAAGGTGGCCGGCGTAAGCCCCGTCGAGGTCCACAGCACGGCTTATCGGCAGGTGATCGAGTTTGCCTCGCGCGTGGCGCGTCACGATTCGTCGGTGATCATCACGGGCGAAAGCGGGACGGGGAAAGAAGTGCTGGCCCGGTATATTCACCGGTCGTCTCCGCGCCGGGAGGGGCCGTTTCTCGCCGTCAATTGCGGGGCGCTGCCCGAAGCGCTACTGGAGAGCGAACTGTTCGGCCATACGAGCGGAGCGTTTACAGGGGCGTCGCACGACCGGCAGGGGCTGTTTGAAGAAGCCAACGACGGCACCGTGTTTCTGGACGAGATCGGCGACGTATCGCCCGCCATGCAGACGAAACTGCTGCGGGTCCTGCAGGAGCACGAGGTCGTTCGTCTCGGCGAGAATCGGCCGCGGAAGGTGGACATCCGCGTGATTGCGGCGAGCAACAAGGACATCAAGCGAGCGGTCCGGGAGGGCCAATTCCGGGAAGATCTCTACTACCGGTTGGGGGTGATCGAGATCGACGTGCCCCCGCTGCGCGATCGGCGGGAAGACATCGTGTCGCTCGCCAGGCACCTGGTCGCGAAGACGGCCACGAGACTGGGGATGGAGCAACTTCGCCTGGATTCTACGGCCCTGGACTGCCTCCTTTCTTACACGTGGCCCGGCAATGTTCGTGAACTGGAAAACGTCCTGGAACGTGCCGCCGTGTTGTGCCAAGAAGGAGTGATCCGTCCTGAGGATCTGCCGGCGACGGTCGCGCAGACTCTTGCATCCTCGCAACACGCGCCGTCCGAGGGCGGCCAATCGCTACGAGACGTGGAACAGCGGCACATCCAGGCCGTGCTCGAGTCGGTTGGAGGAAACCGGACGAAGGCGGCCAGGATTCTCGGCATCAGTTCGGCAACGCTCTGGCGGCGTTTGCGGGGACAATAGGCCCTTGCCTCTTATGCTGGCGTTCTTTCGGCCCACGAAAACGGTCCGGACACAGAAAACCGGGCGTCGAACGGGTCGGCCTCAGAAATTTCCGCTCTTGTCACGTTGCGAACATGTCGATAGTATTTCCACCAACAAAACGGACGCGTCCGTTTCGTTTTGTGCAAGCGATTCGAGAACCGCGGACTTCCGGATGCCGAAATGCCGCAACCGCCTGTAAGACTCGGACTTGCGAGATCCTCAAACTTGACGAGACACGCCGCAGGCGAACGACGGAAACGGAGTAGGAGGCTCATGCGATATACGCTGCCAATCCGAACGGAGCTTTCGGATACTCGTACATGGATAACGAAGGCGCTGAAGTGCAGCTCAATTGTCTTGCTTGCCTTGGAAGCTGTCGCGGCCTCAGCCGGCGCACAGGATGGACCTTCCGTGGCTCAACCTGTGCTTCCATTCGATTCCCCGTGGTACAACGGGACGTCGAACAGTACGTTGGTCCAGCCAGTCGCCACGAATTCTGATCCTGCACAGATACCGTATCCCGAGACAGTCCGGGAACCGATCGATCCGTTTGCCCCCACTCAGTCGAGCCCGGGATGGCGCAAGCTGGTAAGAGAAACGTCGTTTACGGCGAACTGGCTTGCCGGCGGCGGCTCGCACGGACTCGGAATCAGCGAACTGAAAGCGCGAACCTCGGTAGTCGTGCCGTTCCCCGTTTTCGGCTCGCCATTGATCGTGTCGCCCAATATCGGTGTTTCCTTCGTGGATCCGTCCGCTGAATTCCTCGTTCCAGACAAGCTGTGTCGCGCCTCGCTCGGCATCATGTGGAGGAAGCCCATCTCGGACCGGCTCACCACCATGATTGGGGTCACCCCGGAATCTGCGTCCGACATGGAGGCCACCAAGAATGCCGTTCGCGTCACCGGACTCGGCATGGCCACCTACGACTGGACACCGGAGACCAAGGTGACCCTCGGTGTGGTCTACCTGAATCGTTCCGATATCAACGTCCTGCCGATCGCGGGCCTGATCTGGACTCCCAACGAAACCACTCGGCTCGACCTCACCTTCCCCCGCCCGCGGATATCGAAGCGTGTGAGTTGGTTCGATGCCCCGTTCCGCAACACCGAGGACTGGATTTACCTGGCCGGTCAACTCGGAGGCGGCACCTATGCCGTTGAGCGTCCGCTCGGTTTCGACGACGAAATGACGTTCCGCGATTTCCGCTTCATTCTGGGCATGGAACGGAAAACCGATTCCGGCATCAAGGGCTTCGCCGAAATCGGGTACGTGTTCGGGCGAAAGGTCGAGTTCGACATCGACACGGCCGACTACTCCCCCGACGACACGCTGATGCTAGGCGTCGGGTGCTCATTCTAGGGGATGACTGCGAGGCTCTGCACGACTACGGATCCTTGCGCGAGACAGCGTCGGCTTTTGGGATCATCTTCTGTTCCGCGAGCCACTGAAGGGAGCGGACTTGCCAGGCATCCCACATCGGGCCCTGGTAGCGATTGAGGCCGTGACCACCGCTGGAAAGTTCCAGATACTCGGTGGCGATCTTATGGTCCTTGAGGGCCTCGTGCAGCATGCTGCCGTGGGCGGGCGGAACGACCGTGTCGTCCAGGGCGTGGGCGAGGAACATGGGCGGGGTGCGATCGGTGACGTGCAGTTCGTTGGAGAACCGTTCCGTCAATTTCGGCGTGGGATCGGGCCCCAGCAGGTTCTTCTTCGAGCCGCCGTGGGTCAGAGGCCCCATCGACACGACCGGGTAGACGAGGATGACGAAGTCCGGGCGGCAGCTTTCCCGCTGGACCGGGTCGGTTGCGTTTGGATCGCCGCCGTCGAAGTGGGTGCCAGCCGTAGAGGCCAGGTGCCCGCCGACGGAAAAACCGATAATCCCGACCCGTTTCGGATCGATGCCCCAAGAGCCGGCGTTGGCTCGAACGGTACGCAATGCTCTTTGGGCATCGGAAAGCGGGCCGGAAGACCTGCACCCCAGCTCAACGCGGAAGTTGCTTCGTCCCGAGGACGGCATTAGACTGGGCCGGGCAGAAGATCGAAATGCACTTTTCTGGGGAGGAGATCGCCATGAGATACCTTGCAGCCTGTTTCCTTGTGATTGCGCTGGCATCGGGCGCCCTGTCGGGGGCCGAGTTGTATGTCGGCGGAGCCACGACAAGCATCACGCCGGACAAATCGGTAGCGTTGGACGGGCATCGGAACCTGCGAATGTCGGACAGGGTGGAATCCCCGGTAACAGCCACGGCCCTGGCATTGGAATCGCGCAACGGCGACAAGGTGCTGGACCAGGCGATCCTCGTCTCGTGCGACCTGGTGGCCATCCGCGACGGTATTCTCGACAAGATCCGGGAAAAGGTAAAAACGCGGGCGCCCGACTTTGATGTCGAGAAGCTCATGGCCAATGCCACGCACACGCACAATGGCCCGGTCACGCAGGAGGGCAAGTACGCAGTGCCGGACGGAGACAGCGTCATGAAACCGGCCGAGTACGTGGAGTTCATGACCGACCGGATTGCGGATGTGATTGTCGAGAGCTGGCAAAATCGCCGACCAGGCAAGGTCGCATGGGGGCAGGGCCAGGCGGTGATCGCGCAGAATCGTCGGGCCGTGTATGCCAACGGCACGGCGAAAATGTACGGCGCAACCAACACGAAGGACTTCCGTGCCATTGAGGGCTACGAGGACCACAATCTCGACGTGCTCTTCTTCTGGGACGAGCAGGACCGCCTGATCGCAACGGCCATCAACGTGGCATGCCCGGCCCAGCAGGGCGAGGGCGGACTGGCGATTCACGCCGACTTCTGGCACCCGGTGCGCGAGACGCTGCGAGAGAAATACGGCAAGGATCTGCTTGTGCTCGGGTGGATCGGGGCGGCAGGCGACCAAAGCCCTCGGCCGCTTTATGGCAAGGCCGCCGATCAACGCATGTACAAGCTCCGAGGCCTGACACGTCTGGAAGAGTTGGCACGGCGGATCGTGCGCGGCTGGGAAGAGGCCTACGAAGGGGCCAGCAAGGACGTCCGCAGCGACGTGGTGTTGCGTCATCGCGTGGAAGAGCTCACTTTGCCTTTCCGCAAGGTGACCGAGGCCGAGGTAGCCGACGCGAGGCAGCAGGCCGCCAAGTACGCGGGCAATCCAGCCCAAATGTGGAACTATGGTTGGCACCAGCGCGTGGTCGATCGCTACGAGGCCCAGCAGGCCGGCACGGAAGGCGTGCAGGAGATGGAGTTGCACGTCCTTCGCCTGGGGGACGTGGCAATTGCCACAAATCACTTCGAACTGTACACGGACTACGGCATCCGGATCAAGGCCCGGAGTCCGGCGATCCAGACGTTCATCGTGCAACTCGCCTGCAACTCGGGCGGCTATCTGCCCAGCGAGCGGGCCGTGGGCTACGGAGGCTACGGGGCCGTGATCCAAAGCAGCCGCATCGGTCCCGAAGGGGGCCAGATCGTGGTCGAGCGATCGCTCGCGGCGCTGGCGGATTTGTGGAAGGAGTAGATGGGAGGGTGGTGCCAGAGCGTGCCAGTTGATCGACGTCGTTCAGTCGACCAGAGCGATGCGGATCGGTGAGATGGCGTCAAAGTAGCAGGCACGCTCCGCCGTGCCGCAGCCAAGCAGATCAAAGGGCCTGCCCGTTGCAGCGAGCAGGCCTCGTGTGGAGCAGCGTGTAAGTGGCCGACAGCAGCCGATTCTGCCCTATCGAAAAACAACGCGACTGAAGCGTTCGTGTCTTTCTTGGCAACTTGGCGGACGGCACGGCGGAGCGTGCCTGCTACTTTGGGCTTTCAATGAGCTTGCGAATGTTCTCGGCTTCGAGGACCTTCATGCGCTGGCGCTTGGCGAGGAAATAGTTGTAGCGGGCTCTTTCGAAGGGACTCCAGGCGTTGGCTTCCTGGTAGTCGCCGCAATAGGGGACCACCAGATCGATCCAGCAGGCGATTTTCTCGATGTCCTCGCGATCCAGTTGAACGCCCTTGTGGCCTTCTTTCAGGAGCGTCATCAATTCGCTCGTCGCGGAACCAGAGGAGTAGGGCTGCCGCATGGGCGGGCCGGACTGCGGAGAAATCCAGTTGACCATGGCTCGCGATCGGCCTTCGAGCGAGTTGTCGTATCCCCAGACGGCCCCGGTCAAAGCCAGGTAGCCGTCGCTGAACCGGCGCCGAGCGGCCCAATCGGTGGTCGTGTCGGGAAGGAGACTGAAGGCGATTTTCGAGTCGTCTTCCTTGGCCGACGGAGCTTTGGCAACGCCGTTGTCACGCCAAGGAAGGTCGCTCTGGTCGTAGTGGCAGCGGGTGCAATGGCGGTCCAGGATCGGTTGGATCTCGCGAGCGAAGCTGAAGCCGCGGGGCGGGCCGTAGAACGGTTCCAGCGGCTTGGGGCCCCGGCGCATCGCTTCGGAAACGGCAAGCGGGCGAGGACTCTCGTCCTTCTGCTCGTGGCAGCCCACGCAGGACGCGTTTTCGCCGGGCTGGAGCACTGTCCAACTGCGCATCGTCTGGATGACGCATCCCTCCTGGTCGACGACCTGGAAATAGAGAGGCGTTCGGGCCGGGGCCTTGAAGAACGCCGAGCCGTCGTTCTCAATCGGGGTTTCGCCATGCACGGTTTTCGCTTGCCAGCTTCCCTGGGCGATGGAGATGGGCGTGCAGACGTAGGCCATCCCGGCCTCGCCGCGGTTGTGGTTTCCGCCGATCGCAGCGGCGCGGAAGTCGAGGCCGACGACACGCAGCTTCCTGGCCGTTCCGCGAGCAATCCCCTTCAGACCGGGACCCGCATAGACGTCCTGGACGTAGTAGGATCCGGAGTCCTTCGCGAAATTGAGCGTGAAGGGGCGAACGTGGGGAGTCGGCCGTTGCAGGGGAACGGGCTGGTTGCAGGAGTTGTCGGGATCGCTGACCAGCAATTCGCGCCGGCCGTCGATGGTTGTGTAGTAGAGGCCGAATCGCAGGGGTTCTCGCGACTCGCCCCAGGGGCTGCAACTTACGAGGAACTCGGTTTCGCTCAGCGGATAGGGATATTGCCACAGTTCGCCCTGTTGGCCGTACCGGTCCACTCGCACCGGCGGCGTGGGGCGGACAGGGGCGATCAACTGGCACACGTCGCCTGAGGCCAGGTCCATTTCGTAGAGGTGGTAATCGTCGCGTCGATCGGACTTCTTCCAGGAAAAAAGCACTCGCTTCCCGTCATAGGAGACATCCGGATCGCGGATGACGCCCTTCGGATCGTCCAGAAGCGTATGCACGGTGAGGACGCCCTCATCGATCTCGCAACGGCAAAGAGCGGCCCCGGGGATGAAGTGGCGTTCCGATTGAGCGTCGGAAAGGCCTTCCGTGAAAGCGTAGTGAGAGCCGCCCATGTTGAAGTGTTTTGTGAAGATGAAGGCAGGACACCTTTCTTCCAGAGCGCCAAGTCGCTGCTCGCGTCGCACGTGGCAGCCCCTGGCGTACAACTCCAGCCAGGCGGCGGAATAGGGCTGTGTCTCGGGCCGGTCGAGGTTCTCCAGTTCGGTTTGAAATCTCTTGCCCTGATCGCCCAATTCATTGACGGCATGCAGGATGAGTGTCTTTTCCAGGTTCTTGTCGGCCCAGGGCCCAAGCCAGCGCAGCGGATATTGGGCGGGGCGAGCGGGATCGGTGCATGGGTAGCCGCAGGCTGCCAGGTCCTGGAGCATCCAATCGCATTCGAGCGGGAAATCTTGCTCCATCTGGGCCCAGACGGCAACGAGGGGATCGGCGGGGGGAGCTTGCGCCCGTTCGGGACCGAATCCGAAGGGTCCCCGCCCGAAGGGGCCCTGGCCGAACGGTGGCTGGTTCAATCGAGCGCGAGGGCGGCCTGTTCCCGCAGGTCGGTCATGGTTTCGGCCCACGTGGCCTTCTTCTCATAGGTGACCGGCGAATGCTGGGCTTGGGCAGGGGCTGGAATGGCAAGGCAGGTCAGGAGCAACGTTTCCATGACTCCGGCCCACGCCAATACACAGCCTCTGCGTTGGGTTGCGAGCTTCATGATTCTCCCTCCTCATCGACTCGTTGAACGATGGCCGGGATAGAAATTGGACGGGATGGCGACTGCAAGTTGGGCGACGAGGAGTCTTCCCGGTTTCTCCAAGGCAACTTTCACGGTGGAGCGCGCTGGCTGTTGTCAGGCCCGGGGGCTCATCATGGCGGAGCGTGATGGCTACTGTCAGGTCGTGGGCTCATCACGGCGGAGCGTGATGGCTACTTTGGTGCGTGCCCCAAACACGCGTGTGTCGTTCCTTCCAATGTTCCCACACAGTGCCTGCCGAAGGACGAGCCCACCCGCTAGCCCGGGGGGCGAAATCGATTGACCCCTTGGCCCATTGGATGGGAAGGCAGGCTGCGTTCCCTACAACCCCGCAAAAGCAAGTGGGTTTCGGGGGGAGATCGGCAGAATCTCTCGCGACAAGGGTTTACGTCAACACCGGGGGGGGCTGCCACGCGCTACTCAGCGGCTTGCCGGGCGGGTATGCTTGCGGTTACAACACTACCCTGCGGGGGGAAGCCGCATGCGAAGGAGTCAGCTCCAGTGCGAAACGCCCCCGCCCGGCAGGTAGGCTTTGTGCGTGTTTCCTTACGAACCATCGCCCTGTGGAGTCATCCGTGATGAATGCCCCATCGTGCAAGAGGATGCGTCTTTGGTTGCTCACTTTGTTTCTCCTGGCGTGGCCCTTGTCGGGAGCCGGCGCGGAGTTGGCCGAAGAGTTGAAGCAAGTCTCGCCGAGGATCGTCTACGAGACCTGGCAGGACGGGAACTGGGAGCTGTTCACGATCCGAGCGGACGGTTCGGACATGGTCAATCTGACGAAGACGCCGGACCAGAATGAGTTGTATCCTCATGCGTCGCCGGACGGCACGAAGATCTGCTTTGTGTGCGACGAAGGAATCGGGGCCGACAAGATTCGCAACGTGTATGTAATGAACCTGGACGGCACGGACCGGAAGCTTGTGGCGAAGAACGCCCGGCAACCGTGCTGGAAGTCGGATTCCACGACAATTGCCTACCTGAAAGGCGAAGTGGACCAGTTCACGTATACCGACTATGCGACGAAGGGGATTTTCTTCTACGACCTGGCGACCGGCGAGCACCGGCAGCATCCGAATCACGATCTGATGCACCTCTACAACCCCTGCTGGTCGCCCGACGGCAAGTGGTTCATCTCGACGGTCCACGCAGGCATGGGTTACAAGCATGCGATCCTGGCGATCGAAGCGGACGGCCAGGGAGTCTACGACCTGGGCCTGCCAGGCTGCCGCCCCGACATTAGCCCCGACGGAAAGCACGTCGCCTGGGGCGCGAGCGACTGGGTGCTTCGCATTGCCGACCTTGATTTTTCCGGCGACGTTCCCAAGGCTGTCAACGCCCGCGACGTGGTGAGCAGCGAGAAACCGATGAAGATCTACCATGTGGACTGGTCTCCCTGTGGGAAGTACATCGCCTTCAGCCGCGGGCCGGATCGCAAGATTCTGGGTACGATTCCCGAAGTGGTGGGCGCCAAGGCGAAGGGCTGGAACATCGGAGTGGCCGACGCCACGAAGAAGGATCGCTGGATCCCGATCACCTCGGACGGCAACTGCAACAAGGAACCCGACTGGATTCCGCTTCCCAAGGAATAGCCATGAGACGCGTGTTTGCGAGTTGGATTCGAATGCGGGCTCAACCCATTATGGGTTGTGTACTTCTGGCCGCCTTTCTTACAGCCGGATGCCAGAAGGTGGACCGTTCTGCACCGGCGTCGGCTTCCGGTCCGGCGCCGGAGGTTGTCGTCACCGACGGTGGTGTGGAGATGGTGTTGATTCCGGCGGGGCGGTTCGTGATGGGGACCGATGGCGGCGTCGCGGACCAGGGGCCGGCCCATGAGGTACAGATCGACGCCTTTCTCATGGACCGCTACGAGGTGACGCAGGCAGTCTACGGGAAGATGGACCCGATCAACGGTTCGCACTTCAAGGGGCCCGACCTGCCCTCCGAGATGGTGGGCTGGGGCAAGGCGGCCTTGTACTGCAACATGCGTTCCGAGGCAGAGGGTCTCAAGGCGTGCTACAACGAGTTTGGCGAGTGCGATTTTGAGGCCGACGGGTACCGCCTGCCTACGGAGGCCGAGTGGGAATACGCGTGCCGGGCGGGTAGCGAGGCAGCTTACAACTTCGGTTCTGATCCGGGCAGCCTGGGACAGTACGCCTGGTACGCGGCCAACGCAAACAAGAAGACCCACGAAGTGGGACGCAAAGGGCCCAACGCCTGGGGCCTCTACGACATGCACGGCAACGTGGCCGAGTGGTGCAACGATTTCTACGCTCCGGACTACTACGCGAGCAGTCCCGCGGAGAATCCGCGAGGTCCGGCCGAGGGGGAAAAGAACGTTTTGCGAGGCGGCCACTGGGGCGCCAGTGCCGAGTCGTGTACGTCGGCGTTTCGGATCGGGGAGGAGCCGGGTTTCTCGGATGCGTGCTTCGCCCGGGACGCGATCGGCTTTCGCTGTGTGCGGAAGGCCCCGGAAGTGGCCCCGGCGGCTGAAAGCACAGAGACAGCGGCCTCGGCCATGGGGACGCCCGGCCTGCCGCTTTCAAGTGTGGCGATTATCACGGCAACTCTGGGGGCCGAGAGCACAAAGCCGAAGGCCACGGGATTGGTCTACGACGATGCCTACCTGCGGCACATCACGGGCGAAGGACATGTCGAACGACCGGAGAGGCTGGAGGCGATTGTCGCTCGGCTCCAGGCCGACGGGTTGATGGAGAAACTGGTTCGTATCAAGCCCCGTCCGGCCGAGGAAGAGTGGTTGACGGCGGTCCACACGCCACAGCACCTCGCAGAGCTTCGCCAGTTATACGGAAAGGGGCAGCGATTTGCGGGCACTCGCGACACACCGATCTCGGAGTCGTCGTACGAGATTGCTCTGCTGGCCGCCGGCGGAGTTCTGGCGGCGGTCGACGCTGTCATGGCGGGCGAGGTTCGCAACGCTTTCTGCGCCGTTCGCCCACCGGGGCACCATGCCACCCAGGACAAGTCGATGGGATTCTGCCTGCTCAACAACGTGGCCATCGCCGCCCGCTATGTCCGGGAAAAGCATAAGCTGGAACGGGTGCTGATCGTCGATTGGGACGTGCACCACGGCAACGGCACGCAAGACATCTTCTACGAGAATCCGAACGTCCTTTATTTCGGCATCCACCAGTACCCGTTCTATCCTGGTTCAGGCAGTGCCGATGAGCGAGGGGCGGGGAAGGGAATTGGCTCGACTCTCAACGTGCCTTTGCCGGCCGGCAGCGGCGACGCCGAGTTTCTGGAGGCGTTTTCGCAGAAGCTCGTTCCGGCGGCTCGGCAGTTTCGCCCCGACTTCGTGTTCGTTTCGGCCGGGTTCGATGCCCACCAGGGCGATCTTCTGGGGAAGATGCGGGTCAGCACCAAGGGCTTTGCCCAAATGACGGCGATCGTCAAGCAAATTGCGGACGAGCATTGCCGCGGCCGTCTGGTTTCCGTTCTCGAAGGAGGCTATGATCTGGAGGGGCTGGCGGCGTCGGTGGAAGCCCACGTGCGGACGATGCTGGAGTGAGGCACTCGGCACAAACGATACTAACGTAGCCGCAACAGGACCGTTTACGGTCCTTTTCCGCCGCAGGCGGTATTAGGCCCGTGCTTTAGCACGGGTCCGTGAGGCACAACACCTCCCGCTTTCGTCCCTGCCGCCGCCTCCGGCGGCGGCAGGGACGAAAGAGAAGGGTGGCGAGGCAGGCTAGTCGACCCATCGTAAACGACGGGCCTAATACCGCCTACGGCGGGGAACGACCATAAATGGCCGTCGATTTGTGGACAAGGACAAGGTACGTAAGCCCGTGAAATACGGTGCGTGGAGTGCTTCGCGCAGCGCGGCGACACGAGAATAGTGCAACAGAAATGGTTGCGTCATGTCAGGCGTTTTCAACAGATCAGAGCGTAACTGCGGTTAAGATCAAGACTAGGATCAAGATTAAGGCCACGACCGGCACGCACCTTCTATGTTGTTCCACACCTGGGTTTTTCTGGTCTTCTTTCTCACCTTCTACCCGGTCTATTTGCTGGTCAAAGGAACGCGACTCCGGGCGCCCTGGTTGCTGGCGGCGTCTTACGTGTTCTACGGTTGGTGGAACCCGGTCTACCTGCTGCTGATTCTCTGGTCCACCACGGTGGACTACTTGGCCGTGCGGGCCATGGCGGCCACCCGATGGAAAAAGCCGTGGCTTGCGCTGAGCATCGTCAACAACCTGGGACTGCTGGGATTTTTCAAGTACGGCCGGTTCGTGGTCGACAACGTGAACGCCCTGGCCGAGCGATTCGATCTCCCCTACGCGTTGAGCGATCCGAACGTCTGCTTTCTGAGCGACGGCCTTAACGCCGTGCTGTCGTCACTGCACCTTCACTATCATGTGCCTGATTTCAGCTACCTGTTGCCGGTGGGCATCTCGTTCTACGTGTTCCAGTCGATGAGCTACACGATCGATTTCTACCGGGGGCAGGTGGAACTGGAACGAAGTTTTATCCGCTACGCCACGTTCGTCTCGCTGTTTCCGCAGCTCGTGGCCGGGCCGATCGAGCGGGCCAGCCACCTGCTGCCCCAGTTGCAGCGGGCGCCGCGGATCAGCCGCGAGGACGTGGCGGACGGGCTGTCGCTTTTCGTCGTGGGGCTGTTCAAGAAGGTCGCCCTGGCCGACTACCTGGCCATGTACGTCGACCCGGTCTATTCGGCGCCGGAGGAGTACCGCTCGCCGGCCCTGCTGCTGGCGACCTTCGCGTTCGCGTGGCAGATCTACTTCGACTTCAGCGGCTACACCGACATGGCCCGGGGCATCGGGCGGATGATGGGCGTCCGGCTGATGCTCAACTTCAACAATCCGTACCTGGCCACGGGGCTGGGGGATTTCTGGCGACGTTGGCACATCAGCCTGTCGACGTGGTTTCGCGACTACGTCTATATCCCCCTGGGCGGCAATCGGCACGGCGAAACGCGAACCTATGTGAACATGGTTCTGACCATGGTGATCTCCGGGCTGTGGCACGGGGCCATGTGGACCTTTGTGCTCTGGGGGGCAATCCATGCCGCCGGCCGGGTGCTCACCCGATCGCTCGAACAAACGGCCGTCTATCGGGACCGGGTGCCGACGATCGCCAAGCAAGCGCTCACCTTTTCGGTGGTCATGCTGGCCTGGGTGTTCTTTCGGGCTCAGAGCACGGGCGATGCCTGGATGATCCTCGGCCGGATTTTTTCGAGCGGCCTGGCCGATCCGGTCTTTCCGCTGTTACTGGCGGGGCTGGTGATGTCGATCTGGCTGTACCAGTACGTCTATGAATCGAAATTTCGCAAGGTGGTCAGCGCGGGGCCCGTCCGCGTCGCATTGGTCGTCGGCATGGTCGTCTACATGGCGGCGGTGGTGACGTCGGGAAATCAGGAGTTTATTTATTTCCGGTTCTAAGGCGTGAGGAAGACGCAACGTAAGCAGCAATATGGCAACCAGCGAACAATCCAACACGAGCCATTCGGTGATCCAGGACGCTCCCGACGATCGGTTTGCGGCGAATGACGTGCGGCTTTCGCCGCGGGGATGGCTGCTGGCAGGCGTGTTGATCGTGCTGGCATTCTGGCTGATCCCGTTGGCGTGGCAGAAGATCGAACCGTTGGATCTCGAGGCCGACTACCGTATTCCCTACCGGCTGGGGAACGACTATTGGAACTATCGGCGAACCAGCCGCGAGGTCTGCCGGGGCGATGAGACGGTTCTGGTGGGCGATTCGGTCATCTGGGGCCATTATGTCGACAGCCACGAAACGCTCTCCCACTATCTCAACGCCGACCTCAACGCCGGCGACGAGCACCGCTTCGTCAACCTGGGTGTTGACGGCATCCATCCGGTGGCCCTGGCGGGACTGATCGAATGTTACGGCAACGCCATCAGCAATAAACGGGTCCTCTTGAACTGCAACCTGCTATGGATGAGTTCTCCGCGCCACGACCTGACCTCGGACAAGGAGACGCCCTTCAATCATCCGGCCCTGGCGCCGCAGTTCACGGTGAACATACCCTGCTATCGAGCAACGCTTTCGGAACGGTTGGGGATCGTGGTCGCTCGGCATTTCCGATTCCTGGGTTGGGCGGATCACGTTCGCATCGCCTACTTTGGCAGCGACGATCTGGCAACGTGGAGTTTCGAGCATCCCTACGAGAATCCACTCGACCAAGTGACGCTCTCGCTACCGTCGGCGGACGAACCGCCGTCGCCGGAACCGGACGCACGGGCCTGGGATGAAAAGGGGCTGCGGAAAGTCAATCCGGAGTGGGTGCCGCTGGAGAGCTCGCTGCAATGGCGGTTCTTTCGGCAGACCGTCCAGCGACTGCAGCAGCGGGACAATCGTGTTTTGGTGATGATCGGGCCGCTGAATGAGCACATGCTCACGGAAGAAGGGCTGGCGGCCTACCAGCAGCGGAAGGTTGCTGCGGCCGCCTGGCACAAGGAGCAGGGGATTCCTTGCGTGGTTGCCGAAGTCCTTCCGAGCCGGACCTACGCCGATTTGAGCCATCCGAATGCCGAGGGTTATGCCATCCTGGCAGAGCAGATGAAAGAGAACAGGGGATTTCGGAAGTTCCTCGGCGGCGATTGAATCGAGCAAACGTGTCTTCCTCGAATCCAGCTCCCGCCCATCTCACATTGTCCACTCGGGGGGTTTGGGATATAATCCGCCGTTTACTGAGTCAACAGTATGGGCAACCTCCGGCGAGTAGAATGCTGAGCAATGAGGGCGGATCAGTGATGGATGGAGCCAGGATTCGGGTTGGAATGGGACACGATACCCACTGCCTCGAACCCGGCGGACCCCTGCGAATTGGTGGGGTGGCCATCGACCACGATCGGCAAATGGTCGGCCACAGCGACGCCGACGTGCTCTTGCATGCCGTAACCGACGCCCTCCTCGGGGCCGCGGCCCTGGGAGATATCGGCGAGCTGTTTCCGAACACCAACCCGGCCAATCGGGACCGTGACTCGGCCGAGATGCTGGCGGTTGCCTGGGGAAAGGCCCAGGATGCCGGCTGGAGCATTGCGAACCTCGACTGCATCGTGTTCGCCGAACAGCCCAAACTGTCGCCCCACAAACAAGCGATCCAGTCCCGCATTGCCGAGCTCCTGGCAATCGCCCCCGAACAGGTGGGAGTAAAAGCCAAAACCGGTGAAGGCCTTGATGCCGTGGGACGGCGCGAAGCCATACAGGCCCAGGTGGTCGTGCTCCTGGTCGCCTCCCCAAGTTAACCCCCGCTCCAACGTTTCGACACAGCGTTCGTTAGAAGTAAAACACTCGACCACGCCCGTTCGCATTTCAACTTCGACCCCGTACTTGCACCTTCAACAGGCCACGCCATGATTCGCGTTTACAACACGTTGACGAAGACCAAGGAAGAATTCCAGCCCGTCCAGGAAGGCAAGGTCGGGATCTATCTCTGCGGGCCCACCGTTTACAAGCCCAGCCACATTGGCCACATGGTCGGCCCGGTCATCTTCGACACGATCAAACGCTATCTCGCCTACAACGACTACGACGTCACCCTGGTGATCAACGTCACCGACGTGGACGACAAACTCATTGCCGAGTCGAACAACCGCGGCATGACCATGGCGGCCCTGGCCAGCGAAATGACGGCCGACTACATGGCCAATCTCGAAGCCATGGGCGTCGATTCCGTCGACCAGTTCCCCAAAGCCACGGAGAACATGGATGAGATCATCAAGTTTACGCAGGACCTCGTCGCCAAGGGCTTTGCCTACGAGTCGGAAGGCGACGTGTACTTCGATGTTGCGAAAGACCCCGAGTACGGCAAGCTGAGCCATCGCACGGTCGATTCGATGCAGGGCGAAGGCGGCGAGACGGCCGACCGGAAGCGATCCCAGGCCGACTTCGCTCTCTGGAAGAGCGCCAAGCCCGGCGAACCCTCCTGGAAAAGCCCCTGGGGCCCTGGACGCCCGGGCTGGCACATCGAGTGCTCCGTCATGAGCGGGCGGATTCTGGGAGAGACCTTCGACATTCACGGGGGCGGGCTGGACCTGGTCTTCCCCCACCACGAGAACGAGATCGCCCAAAGCGAGTGCCGGCACGGCAAGGCCATGGCCAAGTACTGGATGCACAACGGCCTCATGCAGGCGTCCAGCGAGGTGGGCAAGGTCGGCGGACGCAAAACCCGCGAGGCCGAGACTGACGATGCCGCCCAGGAGGCGGGCAAGATCAGCAAGTCCAAGGGCGCCAGCGCTTTCCGCGACATGCTCAAGGAGTTCGAAGCCGAAACGATCCGCTTCTTCCTCCTGGCCACCCACTACCGCCGTCCCATCGACTTCAGCGAGGAGCGGATCCAATCCGTGGGAGCCGGGCTGGAGGCCTTCTACCGTTTCTTCAAACGCTACGAACGAGTCACCGAAGAGAGCTTCTACACCCTCGACGCTCCACGGGTCCGTGCGGAGGGCGAAATCGCCGCTGGCAGCGACGCCCTTCTCAAGGAAGTGGCCGACCATCGCAACCGGTTCCTCGAATCGATGGACGACGATTTCAACACGGGCGGAGCCACCGGGGTCCTCTTCGAATTGGTGCGACGGCTCAACAAGTTCGTCGAGGATGAAAAACTCGAGGATCCGAAGAAGCGGGACGCGAGCAAGCTGGCTTCGCTTACCCAGGGCGCCAAGACCCTGCGAGAACTGGCCAGTATCCTCGGCATCTTCCGCAAGGCCCCGGAAGAGAAGGCCGGCGGCGACGACCAGTTGACGGCCGGACTCATGCAACTTCTCATCGACCTCCGCGCCGAAGCCCGCAAGAGCAAGGACTTCGCCACGGCCGATCGAATTCGCAATTCCCTCACGGAACTGGGAGTCACCCTGGAAGATCGCCCGGGCGGCACCGACTGGACGCGAGCATGACGACTCCGCAAGGACGGATCCTGGGAATCGATCCTGGCTTGAATATAACCGGTTACGGCGTGCTGGAGACGGGCGGCGGAAAGGTGACGCTCTGCGAGGCCGGTGTGGTCCGCGGCGGTGGCCGGGGGGATATCGGCCCCCGCCTGGAGAAAATCCATCGAGGCGTCGCGGAGGTGATCGCGGCGTTCTCTCCCGAAGGCGTGGCCATCGAGGAACTCTACTCCCACTACGAACGCCCCCGAACGGCGATCCTCATGGGCCATGCACGGGGCGTCATCTGTCTCGCGGCCGCCCAGGCGGGGATCCCGATCTTCCACTACTCAGCCACCCAGGTGAAGAAGATCCTCACCGGCTCGGGGCGTGCCTCCAAAGCCCAGGTTCAGCGTGCGATCCAGCAGGAATTGCGACTTCCCTCCCTTCCTGAACCGGCCGACGTGGCGGATGCCCTGGCCATCGCCATCTGTCACCATTATCTTAAAGACGCGCCTCGGTAACCCGGGGCGTCCTTTGCCACGCCCCCCAATGTTCTCGGATTCCCTGCGAAGAACCTCAGGAACCTAAGTTTTGATCACCAAGATTACCGGAAAACTGGTCCGCCTTCAGGATGACCGCCTCACCCTCCAAGTGGACGCCTTCGAATACGAGGTGCTGATCCCGGAGTTTTCACGACGCCAACTGCAGGGTGAGATGAACAAGAGCGTCAGCCTCCACACGATTCAGTATCTTGAAGGCAACCCGATGCAGGGGCGGCTTACGCCTCGACTGATCGGTTTTTTGACGGAGGCGGAGCGGGAGTTTTTCGAGCTCTTTTGTTCCGTAGATGGTGTTGGGGCCCGGAAGGCCCTCCGGGCGATGATCCGTCCGGTGCGTGAAGTGGCCGCGGCGATTGAGGATCAGGACGGTAAGGCCCTGTCAGCCATGCCCGGCATCGGGCCGGCGACGGCGGATCGGATCATCGCGAAGCTGCGGCGGAAGGTGCCCAAGTTCGCCCTCATGGTGGCTCGCGAAGAGAAGGGCGGGGAGTTCGTCCAACCGGATGTCATTTCGGAGACGTACGAGGTGCTCTTGAGCCTGGGCCACAGCGAGAGCGATGCTCGCCATCTGCTCGACACGGCTCTCGACACCAAGAAAAAATACAAGGACACGCAAGCTCTTCTCGAAGCCATCTATCGCAGCAGTCAAAACGATTGACGGCTCCGACGATCCCGCGTGGAGAAGGGAAAGCCGTTCCTGCCACGGCATCGAAGAAGAAACACCGGAGACGGACAGATGGCTGAAGTGATGGACTCCTCGGCGGCCCTTGACGAAGCAACCCCCGTTGTGGACGTGTTGCCTTGCCCGGCTTGCGGGGCGCCTGTGGAGAAAGACGACCGCTTCTGCATTCACTGTGGAACGGAGCAACTCGTCGAAGTCGCTCTTGCGGAAACTTCGGTCCTGCACAAGCACTTCCGTTGCGAGAGTTGCGGGGCCGAGGTGGCCGTCGATCCCGATTGCCGAAGCTACACGTGTGCCTTCTGCGACTCGAACTACGTGGTGGAGTTTTCGAAGGACCAAACGGGACGTCAGGCCCCGGAGTTCGTCATCGGCTTTGCAGTCACTCGCGAAAAAGCCCTTGAGAGCTTTCGCCAGTGGCTTGGGCAGAACAACTGGTTCCGGCCCAGCGACCTGAAAATGGCCCAGATCGAAGGCAAGATGGCCGGCGTCTACCTTCCCTTCTGGTCCTTTTCGATGCTCGCCGAAAGCCGCTGGAGTGCAACCATCGGGGAACATTGGTATCGCACGGAAACCTACACAACCCGTGAAAACGGCAAGACGGTTACCAAGACGCGGCGAGTCCAGGAAACCGAGTGGTGGCCTCTTTCCGGATGCCATCACCAGTATTACAGCTTCTATCTGGTGTCGGGCAGTCGCGGACTGGATCAGAGCTGGGCCGACAAGATCAAACCCTTCCACCTGGCCGCACTGAAGCGTTACGAACCGCGGTTCTTGGCCGGTTGGACGAACGAGGAATACACGGTCGAACGCGACGAGGCCGAGCGTTTATGCCGCGCCGAGTTCACTCGTCGGGAAGAGCAAAACGTGGCCGCCTTCCTGCCCGGCGACACGCACCGCGAACTGCGTGTGGAAGCGACGTTCTCTGACGTCAATTCGGACCTGATCCTCCTGCCGGTCTATCTGCTCAGTTATCGCCACCACGGCAAGGTTTATCGATTTCTTCTTAATGGGCAGACCGGGAAGGCCTTCGGCAAGAAGCCTCTTTCCTGGAAGAAGATCGGCGGCCTGCTGGCAGGGATCGGCCTGGTCGTGCTGCTCATGATTCTGATCGGCATCGCCATGGGATGGGCATCGCAATAGGTTTTCTTTGAGGGGGAGATGATACGATGATCGAAAAGCCCGGCTGCCATTCGTACGCTCGCTGGATGGCGAGAATCAGTGCTGCTGGTCAGTTTCAGCAGCCGGGCTGAAACGTGAACCCGAAAAGCCCGGCTGCCGTTGATAATGGCATGGGCATCCTCAACCGTGAATCGCAATCCCCCTCCCCCTCGCTCGCAAGAAGCGCTGGGGAGGGAGTGACTGCTTGAGACCCATACCTCATCATCCAACTTCCTGAACCCTGAACCCTGACAACTCCCGCCATGTCCGACCTGCTTGCCAAATGTGAAGTGTGTGGAAGTCTCATCGATGAAGAGGACCTCTTCTGCGCGAATTGCGGGACGGAGGCTCCGAAGGGCGAGCAGCGTGATGCGGCGCGGGAGGACACGGCCCGGAAGACCACCTGCAACTTCCAGTGTTCGGGCTGCGGTGCATCAATGAGCTACGATGCCAAGGCGCAAGCACTCCGCTGCCCCTTCTGCGGCTCGGAGGATATGCAGAAGAAGCAGGACGAAAAGACCCTGGCGCCCCGGCGGGTCGTTCCCTTTCAAACCGATCGCAACCAGGCCGAGTCGATCATGCGCGAGTGGCTTGGACGCGGCTTCTGGCGTCCCGGCAATCTGGCGGCCCAGGCCGCGATTGTTGAGATGGCCCCCGTCTACGTGCCCTACTGGGTCTTCCAGGCGAAGACCCACAGTTTTTGGACGGCCGACACGAGCGACACGCCCTCGGGGGCGAGGGGCGACTGGTGCCCCTTGTCGGGGGAGCACCGCGAGGAGTATTCGGGTCTGTTGATCGGAGCCAGCGGCGCCCTCACGGCGGGAGAAACGGCCTCGATCCACCCCTTTGATCTCAGCCAGGGAGTGCCCCCTGACGAGGTCGATCTCGACAATGTGACGGTCGAACGCTTCAACCTGCAACGGAAATACGCCCGCCCCATCGCCCGCCAGGCGATCGACAACCGCGTGACGCAAACCGTCGATCGCCACTACGTTCCCGGCAAATCGCGAAATATCCACGCCAACGTGCGCGTTGAATCGATGTCAAGCGAGCCCATGTTGCTGCCCGTCTGGATCATGGCCTACCGCTATCAGGACAAGCTCTACCGATTCCTCGTCAACGGCCAGACAGGCAAGGCCGCCGGCCAGGCGCCCACCTCGCTCGCCAAGATGTTCCTGGTCGGCGCCGGCGTCTGCATCGCTGTTTTGCTGGTGCTCATGCTGCTCGCCGCCCTAGCGGGCTCGTAAACGGGCCTTCATCGATGCGGTCTCCATCTGCTATACTGCTTCTGGGATAGTCAACACCCGTTCACCAGCCAACGGCTCCTCCCAATAGCCCTATGACACGCGAACCGATTCTCCAACCTCCCGCTCCTTCCGGTGACGACGACCGGGCCCTTCGTCCGCAGCACATGGACGAAATGGTGGGCCAGCAGGAGGTCTATGCGAGGGTCCAGATCGCGGTCCAGGCGGCGACCAAGCGGGAGGAAGCCCTGGGGCACATTCTGTTCGACGGTCCACCGGGTCTGGGAAAGACGACATTTGCCACGTGTATTCCGCGCGATCTGGGTGTCAGTTGCCAGATTGCCTCTGGGGCCACTTTGAAGGCCCCAAAAGATCTTGTGCCCTATCTGACGAATGCCGAAGAGGGATCCGTCCTCTTCATTGACGAGATCCATCGAATGCAGAAGGCGGTCGAGGAGTTCCTTTATCCGGCCATGGAGGATTATCGAATCGACCTGACGCTGGGTGAGGGAGTGAACGCCAGAACGCTCAACATCCAGCTCAAGCCGTTCACCTTAATCGGAGCCACGACTCGCACCGGTTTGATCTCGGCGCCGCTGAGAGATCGTTTTCAGATGCGGGAGCACCTGGATTTCTACACCATCGAGGAACTCGCCCGGATCATCACGCGCAACGCCGGCAAGCTCCAGGTCGAGACCTCCCCGGATGCTGCCACAGAAATCGCGGTCCGAAGCCGAGGCACGCCGCGTTTGGCGAACAACCGCCTTCGCTGGGTCCGGGACTATGCTTTAGCGAAGGCTGACGGGACGATTTCCCTGGAAACGGCCCAAAAAGGCCTGGATATGCTGGGAATTGACGGCCTCGGGCTTGACCCTCAGGATCGGAAGTACCTGGGCACAATCGCAAGGGTGTTCGCGGGAGGCCCCGTGGGTGTGGAGGCCGTGGCGCACACGATGAACTTGGCCCCCGATACGCTGATTGACGAGGTGGAACCGTTCCTGTTGCGTTCGGAACTCATGGTACGCACGCCGCGGGGGCGGCGTCTGACCGCTACCGGGTTCTCCCACCTGGGCATCCAGCCTGGCGACGTGGCGACCGGCAGCCAGGGAACGCTGTTTGAGTAGTGTTCACCGGTTGCTCGAACGGTTGCGTGGGAGGAATAAATACCCATATCCCGCGGCTTGCCGTCTTTCACGAGCGTGTCGAGCGAAAGCGTTGCTGTCATTGCAGTTGCAGTCTGGACCTTCCTTGACAGATTTGGACTGTTGCATCCTTTCGGGTGGTTGCGTTGTCGGTTCCATGCGATACGATAGGAGAAACGTGCGTCCTCACGCCGGACGCTGCTCTTTTCACAAGCCGACAACAAAATCGATGATTGCGTCGCTCTCGTCGGTGACTCAATTCATTTGTTGCGGTCTCTTCACATCTGGGGTGGAATGGAATGCCTGCAACCGCTACTACCCAATGGCAACTGGACGTCGAGCGAGGACCCGATTGGCTGTTTGTGAAGGTCCGTGTCCCCAAGGATTTCCGCGGCGAGGATCCGCCCCTGGCGGAACTCGTGTGGGACCAGCTCTGCCAACACTTCGTTTATCGGCTGGCCCTTGAGTTGGACGATGTCCCCCTCATGCACAGCTTCCTGCTGGGACAACTCGTGCTCCTGCAGAAGAAGATTCTGGAGCATGACGGTGTGATGCGAGTCTGTGGGCTGTCGCCGATGAACCAGCGAGTCCTCGAGATGCACGGCTTGGGCCATGAGATGCCCAACTACTACAATCGCAACGAAGCCCTGATGGCCTCCCGTCCCACGCAACCACGATAGTGGTTCCAGGACAGGTCTTCGCGCAGACAGCCAAGGTCAGCAAACCAGCGGGAAGCGAGACACCCTGACAAAGCAGCAAACGCCTTGTCCGGCTTAACCCACCATCACTTCCAGTTCGTTGTAGATCTCTTCGATGCCGTCTACTTCGCGGAGCGCTTCCTGAGCCATTTGCTTCTGGTAGTAAGAGCGGACCACGCCTCGAAGCGTGATCCGACCTTCGCTGGTTTCGAATCGAAGGTTCCGCCTTGCTAGGTACGGGTTTCTTTCCAAGGCGGTCACGACCTGGTCGCTCAGGAGGGGCTGGCAGCGGCTCATTCTTTCCTCGGCTGGATCACTTCGGGAGGGGCAGAAGGCAAATTGATGCCTTCGATCCGGCGCTATCTTGGCTGGGCAAGCCGACAAGTCGTTTCAGGAGGCGACTCACCGGCACAACGGAAGACGGGCGGGACCACCGAACCAACCGGAAACCACCCCCGCGTTGGAGGGAAAACAGGGCTGGTCGCCGACGAATTTCACAGCGGTTCTGATGAGATCCGTCTTCTTTCTATTACCCCCCGATCGGCACTTCTTAAGCAGCACCTGAACGCTAAACAATTGGCCGCGCGAAAAAATAGGGAATCCGTTCGGGTTAGGCCGGTCTTGCCGATTGGAAGTTGCCAAACTAACCGTGAGCGTCCAAGATTGGGGCCCCTTGCACGAACCTTCAAAATGGCGACGGAACTCGCCAGGCCCGGAAAATCAAGTCCGCCCAAACCTCTCCCGTCCACCATGTCGCCCCCCTGTGAAACCATGGACCACGCCGAAAAGACGTTCGTCATCTTCTACTGGACGTACATCGTTCTCTATCTGGTGTGCTTCTTCAGCCTGGCGGCAACGGGCAGGATGGAGCACTGCTTCTTCTACGTCCTTCCGTTTCACTTCCTCGGGATGTTCCTGGGGATTCCACTCCTTGTGATCGTCATCCGCGATCTCTACAAACGAGACTTCCCGAACCCGAACACGAAGGTCACCTGGGCAATCCTCATGCTGCTGCTGTGGCCGTCGATTCTTGTCTACCTCTGCAAACACGGATTCCGTCCTCGTCCGGGCTGTTCGCTCGGAGACGCATTCGACGCCGGATCGGCATTCCCAGCGAACGCGACGACGCTCGACGACGGCAACCCGTATCGGTCGCCCCCCACATAGCCGCCCCGCGTGGTTGGCGTTGCCGTCTGACTTGACTTTCCCGAAACGGGGGGACATCATACGGGTTTTCCGTGCGCAAAATCTCTGCCCCGCGAGTCACCAATGAACTCAGCCAGTCGCCGATTCCTGCTCCTCGCCGCTCTTGCGGTTGCGGTTGGATGCGGTGGCTGCCGGGCGACGGAAGGCTATCCCAACGGGCCGATTGTGTTGGTCTGTCCCTGGTCGGCTGGCGGCGGCACGGATCGCACGTCGCGTCAGGTGGCCACACTGCTGGAACAGGAACTTGGCGTTCCGGTCAACGTGGTCAACGCCACAGGGGGAGCCGGTGTGACGGGCCACACCCGCGGCGCGCTCGCCCGGCCCGACGGCTACACGATCACCATGGTCACGGTAGAGATCAATATGCTCCACTGGCGCGGCCTGACCAATATCTCCTACAGCGACTACGAACCGGTCGGCCTGCTCAATCGGGATGCGACCGCCGTGTTCGTTCGCCAGGACGCTCCCTGGAAGGAACTGGCGGAACTCGAAGACGCGATCCTCGCAAATCCCGGTGAAGTGAAGGCGTCGGGAACGGCCCAGGGCGGCAGTTGGCACCTGGGATTCGCCGGCTGGCTCGATCACGAGGGAATCGATCCCGGCAATGCCATCTGGGTTTCGATCAACGGCTCGGCCCCGTCTCTGCAGGAGCTGATCGCCGGCGGCGTCGACGTGGCGTGCTGCAGCCTGCCCGAGGCCCAGGCCCTGCTCGATTCCGGGCGGATCCGCTGCTTGGGCGTGATGGCCGACGAGCGGATCGAGCAGTACCGGGATGTGCCCACCTTCAAGGAGCAAGGCGTCGACTGGACCTTCACGGCCTGGCGAGGCATCTGCCTGCCCAAGGGCTGCCCGGCCGAAATCCGCGACCGCCTGGCAACCGCCTTGGAGAAGGTGGCCGGGAGCGATCAGTTTCGCGGCTTCATGCGTGACGCCGGGTTCAACGTGACCTGGCAGCCCCCCGACGAATTTGCGGCCACCATGGCCTCGGTCGACGAGCAGTTAGGAAAGCTACTCACCAGTCCGGCCATGCAGTCCATGCAGAAGTCGCGGTTTGGACCGATGTTCTTCCCCGGCGTGCTAGCTGCGTTGGGCGGCGTCATCCTCCTGGCCTTGATCGCCACGGGGCAGTTGAAACGTTCCACCGACACCAGCCCGCTCTCCTCACGCGACCTGATCCGACTTGCCGAAATCGCCCTCTGGGTGGCGGCCTACCTGGTGCTGGCGGAAACGGTGGGCTTTGTGCTCACGGCCGGCGTGTTGCTCGTGCTGCTTCTGTTTCGGCTCGGCAATCGCTGGTTCGTCAGCGTGCCCGTCGGTGTGGCTGTCGTGGCCGTAACCTACCAGTTGTTTGCGATCGCCTTGCGGGTTCCTCTTCCCCGAGGCTGGTTGGGATGGTGACATGAGCGAATCGGTTCTGCAGGCATTCTCCCAAGTCATGGGCGACCCCCACGTGCTGCTGATTATCATCGGCGCGGCGGCCTATGGCGTGTTTATGGGGGCGGTACCCGGCCTGACGGCCACGATGGCCGTGGCCCTCATCGTCCCGGTCACCTTCTTCATGGACCCCATCTCGGCCCTGGCGGCCGTGGTGACGCTCGAAGCGTGCGCGATCTTTGCCGGCGACATTCCCAATACGCTGCTGCGAATCCCCGGCACGCCTTCCTCCGCGGCCTACGCCGATGACGCCTACACCCTCACCCGCGCGGGCCGTTCCCAGGAAGCCTTGGGAATCTGCCTTACCTTCAGCGTGGCCGGCGGGTTCTTCGGCACCCTGATCCTCATGTTCTTCGCGCCCCAGTTGGCCAATGTGGCCACCTGGTTCACCGTGGCCGAATATTTCTGGCTCTACCTGCTCGGCCTGAGCTGCGCCGTGATCGTTTCCCGCGGTTCGATGCTCAAGGCCGGTCTCGCCCTGATTCTCGGCCTGCTGTTTTCGACGGTCGGTCTGAGCGCCGTCCATACGCAGGCGCGATTCACCTTCGGGCAGGCGGAACTCTTCCAGGGCATCAATTTCATCCCCGCCATGATCGGGCTGTTTGGTGTGTCCGAGGTTTTTCGGAACATCTTGAACTACGACGCCTCGGCGACCACGCCCGAGAACTCGCAGGCATCAACCGGCACACAAAGCCGCTCCTGGGGCCAATGGCTCGGTGAGTCGTTCGGCTCGGTGTTCTCACTGGCCGTCCCGTTCCTCTGGCGTCGGAAGTGGCATGCGCTGCGATCGGGAACGATCGGTTCCCTGGTGGGCATGTTGCCCGGAGCGGGAGCCGACATCGGGGCGTGGGTCTCAATCGCCGCTTCGAAACGTTTCTCCAAGGCTCCCGACGAATACGGAAAGGGCTCGACGGAAGGGATTGGCGACGCCACAAGCGCAAACAGCGCCTCCCTGGCCGGGGCCTGGGTTCCTGCCCTCGTTTTTGGAATCCCCGGCGACTCGGTGACGGCCATCGTGATCGGCGTCCTGCTGATGAAGAACATCAAGCCCGGCCCCGAGATTTTCGAGAAGCAGGCGGCCCTCGTCTACAGCATCTTCCTGATCTTCTTCCTCGCCAACCTGGTCCTGATCCCGATCGGCTTCCTCGCCATCAAGGCGGGCGGGTACGTGGTCAGGATTCCTCGCAAGACCCTGCTTCCCATCATTCTGCTCTTCTGCGTGATCGGCTCCTACGCAATCAACGGCAGCTATTTCGACGTGGGCGTCATGCTGGTCATGGGCGTGTTGGGCTTCGTCCTCGAGCGTCGCGAGATCCCCCTCGGCCCCGTTGTGCTCGGGATCATTCTCGGCGGCCCCCTCGAAGAACGGTTCATCCAGACCCTTTCAAACTCCGCCAATCCGTGGGAGGCGTTCTTCTCTCGTCCCATGGCGGCCGGCCTGGGCTGCGTCGCCCTTCTCGTCTGGCTGACGCCCGTGGTTGTTCGGCTGCTTCGCTCCCGCCGCCAGGGTCATGCCGGCGCCGAATGAGCGGTGAAGGCTTCGAAATCTGTAGCGACAACAAGAAGCGAGAAGATCCCGATCAAGCAAAGCGTTCTGACAAAGTCCCCCTGTAATTCCAGGTCCGTGTAGAACTACGGTTACAGGAACGGCCATTGACACCAACGATCTCCTGCCATACACAGTCGGTATCCAGACGCGGGGTGACGAAATGGCCGCTTGCGTGTCAAATCCGTAAAATCTCAATGATCACCGAACAGAAAGGCACAGTGCAATGCAGAGAGCAGGTGTATTGCTCGTAATCGGCCTACTTCAACTCACCGCCTCGGCCGATACCCAGGTTGTCACACTCATGGAGGGCGAGCAGTTCTGGGGCGGCTGTGTCACGGACGGGCGGGCCATGCCCTTTGGGGCGACGGAGTTTGAACGGGACTTGTGTGGCGACACCAAGGGCAACCAAGCCCAACCGCTGCTGATCTCTGACCAGGGACGCTACGTCTGGTGCGAGGCCCCCTTCAAGTTTGCATTCAAGGATCGTGTCCTTACGGTAACATCTCGAAACGGCACAATCCAGATCGGCCAGCACGGGCAGACGCTCCGCGAGGCTTTCGGCCATGTGAGCCGCACCTACTTCCCCAGCACCGGAGAAACGCCAGACGAGCGTCTCTTCACCAGGCCCCAATACAACACCTGGATCGAGTTGATCTACGATCAGCGAGAGGACCGCATCCGCAAGTACGCCCGCGACATCCTTTCCCACGACTTTCCAGCCGGGGTGCTGATGATCGACGACAACTGGCAGGAGGACTACGGCATCTGGGAGTTTCATCCCGGACGCTTCTCCAACCCCAAGGACATGATCAGCACGCTGCACGACCAGGGCTTCCCGGTCATGCTGTGGATCTGCCCCTATTTCAGCCCTGACAGCGAGACCTTCCGCAGGCTCAACCGCAAGGGCTACTTTCTCAAGGACAAACGGGGCGGCACCTACATGCAGCGATGGTGGAACGGCTACAGTGCCTCGCTCGACCTGACGAATCCGGAAGCGGTCAAATACTTCCAGGAACGTCTGGCCTATCTGGTCGACGAGTACGGCGTAAACGGCTTCAAACTCGATGCAGGGGATGCCTCTGCCTATCGAGAGGGGAACATCAAGGCCCATGAGGACATTTCGCCGAATGCATTTTCTGAACGCTGGGCCGCATTGGGCTTGCCCTTCAAACTCAACGAATACCGGGCCTGCTGGAAGATGGCCGGTCAGCCCCTGGCCCAGCGACTGCGCGACAAGGGCCACAACTGGGGCGACTTACAGAAGCTCATTCCGGACGCCCTGGCTCTGGGGTTGATGGGCTATGCCTACCTATGCCCCGACATGATCGGCGGCGGCGAGTACTCCTACTTCTACGACAATCCGGACAAGCCGCTCGACCAAGAACTGATCGTGCGCTCGGCGCAGTGCTCGGCGCTTATGCCCATGATGCAGTTCTCGGTGGCGCCCTGGCGCGTGCTCAGCCAAGAGAACATGTCCATCTGTCGCGACATGGCCCGACTGCACGAACGCATGGGTCAGGAGATTCTGACCATGGCCAAGGCCTCGTCAAAAACCGGCGAACCGCTGGTCCGACCGTTGGAGTATGAATATCCGCATCAAGGATATGCACGAATTAAGGACCAGTTCCTGCTGGGTGAGAAGATCCTCGTAGCCCCCGTCGTGGAAAGAAATGCACGCAAGCGCACCGTGGTCTTTCCTCAAGGCACGTGGCAGGGCGACGACGGTTCTACTGTCACCGGACCGACGACCGTTGAGATTGACGTGCCGTTGCAACGTTTGCCCTGGTACCGCCTGAAGTAACCAAACACCTGCTCATCCATTTCGGTACGCAAGGTTCCCAAGCCGTCACCGTGACGGGGAAGGCCCCTCGACGGCGTGTAGTTGGCAGCACACTCACCCCGTACTTGCCACCCCCAAAGGATCGTCGGCTGTAATGCGCTCCCCGATACCACTCGTTGCTCGACACGCTCTATCGCGGATGACGAAGCTCCGCAGGTATTTGAGCAAGGTACACGATGGAGATTGCCAGAATGATCAACAAGATGACTCCAAACCACGTCAGAAAGCTCGTGCGCTGGTTCAGGTGCGGCGTAGCGCGGACGATCTGTTCGTATTCCTGTGTTAGTAGCCTCGGCGTTTTACCAAGGTGGAGTGTCTTGAGAATCAGTAAGCCGAAGACGCTCCCTACGGGTACGAGTGGCAACGACATGAATGCCAGAAGTGTGAGAGGAAGCCGCGTCCACGAGGCAAATCGCCGTACGCCAAAGTTGACGACAATGCTCGCGGTGGCAAGAAAAGTGAACACGATCTCCATTGCGGTGCGGACATAGTCTGGTTCGGGCGCGGCGGTGATCAAGACATCGAAATCTGAGACGACAGCAAGGAGGGAGAACATCCCGACCAGACAAAGCATGTTCTGTTTGAGACTTACTTCGGCGTTGATGCGACGTGCTCGTGGATCGGCAGTTGTATTCGACAACACCGCGTCGGCACCAGACGTCCAGTCCACCGTCGCGGGTGAAGCGTACGGGTTGGCAATTTGTGGGAGCGGAGCGGTCATGGGTGTGTTGCGTCAGGGTAAGTAATAATCACGCTGATTGGGCCGCACCAATCAGTGTTCCACTTGCTTCCAACCGGATAGAGAGCGCCGACCGAGCGTCGCGCTGGCTGACCGATCTTGGCCTCCAGTGCGTGTCGCAAAGCGACTTCGCGAAAGCTCACCCCCCATCACGAGCATAGCACACGCCGGCCGTGAGCGCGGTGATAAACGCAAAATCTCGAGAAAAGCCGCTCTCCCGATTCAGCCGTTGGCCCCGGATTTCCGAGGTCTTCAGATTCCGACACATGACGTGCGACTATTGCATCAAGAGGCGCCGATACGCCACACGCATTCTACGCTTCACGGTTCTTGTGCTTCATGATCGCCTTGCAGTGCTTGCTGAACTCTCGATCGGCCTGCCTCCGCTCATGGTACTTCTGGGCGTTCCGCTCGCTCTCTCGGATCAGTTTGTGGTAACTGGCCAGGTCGCCCTCGTCCACCGAGCCGCGAACCGCACAGCCGGGTTCATGAGTGTGCGTACAGTCGGAAAACCGGCATTCAGTCGCTCGATCAACGATATCCGGGAAGCTCTCCGAGATTCCGTCGTCGGCATCCAGGATCCCCAGTTCCCTCATGCCCGGCGTGTCCACGAGGTACGCGCCGTTCTCAATCTCGATCAACTGGCGCCGAGTTGTCGTGTGGATTCCCTCCCCCGTGGCCGAGCATGCCCGGGTCTCGTAGTCCGTGCCGAGCAAGCGATTGATCAGGGTTGTCTTTCCTACCCCCGAGGAGCCGAGGAGGCAGTAGGTCAGCCCCGGCTCGAGCATCTTGGTCAATTGGTTCAACCCGTCGCCGGTCACATTCGAGATGCACAGTATCTCCGCATTGATCCCGGCGTCCCGGATGCTCTCGACCATGCCCGCCAATTCTTCCTCGCTGACGAGATCCGTCTTCGAGAGAACGATCACAGGGCGGATCCCGCCGTCTCGACAGACCACCAGGTAGCGGTTCAATCGCCGGACGTTGAAATCAAAGTGGCAGCCCTGGACGATGAAGGCAACGTCGATGTTTGCCGCGATCAGTTGGAAGTCGGAGCTTTTCCCGGGTCGCTTCCGGCGGAGAATGGTGTCTCGCGGTAAGACCTCGTGAATCACGGCGGCTTCGGTAGAGATCTCGACAGCCACCCTGTCACCCGCGCAGGGGAGGTCCGTCGCGTCCTCGGCTTCGTGCCGAAACCGTCCTGATAGCCTGGCCTGGATATCGTCGCCGCCAGTTGGCCGGACCGTGTAGAGATCCCGGTCGACCGCGATAACCCGAGCTGTCCTCATTGTGTTTGCCTTCAGAATGGGGTCGTCGCTGAAGACACCAGACAGGTTGACGAGGTTCGCCAAAATACCGGAGTGTTCGTCGGATAGATGCGGGCGAAACTCAATGCTAAGATAGGGAGAAAGTAGACGTCGAGCGGCTTCAGGACCGGCCCAAATCGGAAATCCCAGCGATGAAGACTTCACCCACGAATCGTGTTTCCCTTGTCCAAATCAGCCACACTTGCCGATGGATTGTCACTCTGCTGCCGGCCTTCCTGATTTGCCTGGCGTTACCTTCCGCCGCCCATGCGGCGCCGGCGGTTTCCCGAGAAGCCGGACGCGTCGTCGTCACGGGGGCCGACTATCGGGTGGCCTTCACGCCCGAAATGGCGGGATTCACGTTTCAACTCAAAACGGCCGACGGTGAGTGGTACAACGTTGCCGAAAAGGAAAGCGATTCGACCCTCGCCCTGTTCGATGGTGGCGAGCATCCGATTCGCGGGCAGCGTGCGACCTGGGCGATCGAGGAGAAGGCCGACTATGTGGCCGTTGGCCAGCAGGCCGTGCTTCGGCCGGATACGAAGACGATTCTCGATCTGCATCTCGTCTGTCTCGACGAGGGGATGTTGATTGGAACTCGCCTTTCGTCGTCCGAGTCTGCCATGAGCGGCCATTTCTGGTGTCCTCCAAGGATTCGACTCGCGCCGGACGACTGGGATCGATACCTGTTCTGGGGCCCCGACGGCGATATGCGTTCGGGACGTCTTGTCGACCTCGATCCGTGTCCTGCCTATGCCGGAGTATCCCCGTGGGAGCAGAAGGGCGACACGGTGGCAAAGCTGTGCGCCGATCGGCCCGCGATCGCTGTTTCATGCCAGTGGCGGAATATGGGCCTGGCGGTTGTGTTCGTTGATTATGCCCGGCGATGGTCGGAGACCTGCGCGTTTATCCAGCGGCACACGCCGAGCAGCCTCTATCTCTATGGCGGATACTCGAAGGCGGCCTCGGCGAACGACGTCCGTTGGGCATGGCTTGCGCCTCTGTCGAATGGGGACGCGTCGAGTCTCGCTCGCCGTGTTGAGGGACTGGTGAGCTCGGGAGAGCAGGTGGCTCGTAGTTTCCAGGCTATCTCGCAGCCAGTGCCGAGAGTGTGGCTCGAGAAACTCCAGGATTTCCCCGCAGACTTGCGACGCACCGAACCGATTCGCCATATTGAGGACGCGGTTGTCTTCACCATCAACGAGTACACAGCGTCGAGCTACGCGGTCAACGTGGCCAAGAAGATCGGATCCGACTGCCTGATTCGCGGGTGGTTCAAATGGGCAGAAGCTCCGCGGACCGATCGGTGGACAGGCTTCCCGCCACAGGTTCACGAGTTGGGCGCCCTCTTTGGAGGCGGGATCACGTGCAGCGCGCTCTACGACCAAGAGAACGGCCTATCCCGTGACCAGTTGCTCGATATGGCAACCCGCGGGCCGGCGGGACAGTTGATCGACGCCTGGGATGAGCCCGGGATCCGCCACGGTTCGTTGTCGAGCCAGGCCTATCTGGAATACCTCTTCCGTTGGTGTCGCGAACAGATCGATGGCGGAGCCGATTACCTGTTCATGGATGAGCACACGGCCGCGTTGAGCGGCATGGAGGGATACGACGACCATTCGCTCCGCGACTTCCGCGAGTATCTGTTGAGTCACTGCCCGCTCACGCAAGGTTGGTCGAGCGACGATCGGAAATGGCACGATAAGCTCGGGATCGATCTGGCTGACGAGGAGGTTTGTCCCGACAGCACGATCGGCTCCTTTGACTACCGTGCTTTTATGCGAAAGAAAGGGCTGTTCGAGACGCCCATGTCAGCGGGCAACCCGTTGGCTGAATCTTGGGCTCAGTTCCGCACCTGGCGCGACGATCGGGCATGGCGATGGCTCACAGATCGAATTCGGGCCTATGCCGGCGAGAAGGGGCGGACCGTGTACATCAGCGCCAACGGAATTGCCAAATATGTCGACCTGCAGGTCTTGGGCGTGTGGGGCGACTGGGCGATGCACGATGGGCACATCGACCTAAGTGAGAGCCAGCTTTCCACTTGGCGTTCCACGGTCAAGCAGGGGCGCGGCACGGCCGGTCGGCGCGTGCCAGTCGTGCTGTTTCACGACTGGGGCTTCGGCGATCCGCCCTTCCCGTTCCTGGCGGCGCCACCGTCGGATCGCGAAATCTGGATGCGGGTTCGCGGTGCGGAGATCTATGCGGCGGGCGCGTTCTTCGCGTTTCCCGTCCTGGGGCCCTTCGGGTGCGATGCTCAAAGAGACGGCACGCTCCATGTCATTCAGCAGCAGGCCGCCTTCTATCAACGGCATCGCGATCTATACCTGCGTGGGCGCTATGCCGGCTCGGACGCTCTTGCATCGGATGCGCCGAATCTCACCTTGGCGGCATGGCAGCTTGATGAACCGTCGTCGCTGCTGCTTCACGTTATCAATCGCAATGCCGACGGCGGAGAACTGCGCCGGATGCAGGACGTCACGATCCGCGTTCCGATCGGGGAACTGCCTGAGAAGGTGTCGGTTGTCTCGCCCGATTGGGACGGCACACGTTCGGCGTCGTGTGGACTTGTCGGAGATCATCTTGAAGTGACTCTGCCGGATTTGGATGCGTACTCGGTCGTAATTCTGGAATTTGCCAAGGCCCCCGACGTGAGCCGCTTGCGCGACCCGATGCGCATCGTGCCGGTCATGCGGTGGTCCCGCCCGGCGCGATCGGCGTTTCAGGTGCAGGCCGATGGGATCGTGGAACACGGCGCCGAGTTGAATGGTTATCTTCAGGGCATGCTGCACACGCACCTGAGAAATCCCCCGACGTTTCTGGTCGATGCCACCGCCAAGGGCGAGTTGCGTGTGAAGGTGCGGGCGGTTGCCACGCTTGGGGCAAAGCTGCAGTACTCCGTTGACGGCAAGGTGGAGCAGACCGTTGATTTGCCGGATCTGGATCACAAGAACGACGGCGGCGCTCGCGAATACGACAAGGTGTTCTCGTTCCGCATCCCGCCAGGCCGGCGCCGGCTCACGCTGGAAAATGTTGGCGGGGATTGGATGACGGTGAGTTGGTTCGAGTGGGAGGGAGAATTTGCCTCGCCGTGATCCGCTGCTTCCCCTGGAATTCTTTGATTGACACGCTTGCTCGATTCCGATAAACTACTTTGCGGCACAAAGTACAGACCGGAGGTCGGGATCATGGATCGCGCGGAAGCCCAGGGGCGGATGGAGGAGATTCAGCGGATCATGGAGCGGGCGACGCTCTGGACCCTTCTGCCCGGCACGGCGGCCGTGATCGGCGGACTGCTGGTCCTCGCCGGGTGTGCCGTCAGCTACGGAATGATCCGGTCCCTCGACTTCGCGGCCATGCTCGACATCCCCATCCCGCAGCAGGCCGCGTTCTGCGTCATGTGGTTCTGCATCGGTGCATCGGGCGTGCTTCTGGAAACGATTCTCACGGCTCGTGCCGCCAAGAGGCAGGGAATGTCGCCCACGATTCGTTCGGCTCGGGTGGCCACGTTCTCGCTCACGCCGAGCATCCTGGTGGCCATGGTGCTGACGGTCAAATTCCTCATCCCCATGGATCCGCGCCGAGAAGAGATCCAGTACATTGTGCCCGTGTGGATGATGCTCTATGGCACCGGGGTCTATACGGCGGGGCTGTTTTCCATCCGTGCTCCCCGAGTTCTGGGCCTAGTCTTTCTGGTCATGGGAATTGTCGCTCTCGCTGCCTTTCAGGATTATGGCGTGGTCTCGGCGGCCCTGTCGTTCGGCCTGCTCCATATCCTCTTCGGAATCTATATCCTGCGGAAACAGAAACAGGGCCTCGACGTATGACCGAGCCCTTCAAACCCGACGACATCGACGCGCTGATCCACGAACGGACGCGGCTGGCCATCGTTTCGGCCCTGGCCGTGGCCCCGGAACTCAGTTTTGGGGAGTTGAAGAAGATGCTCTCCCTCACCGACGGAAACCTCAGCGCCCATTCGCGAACCCTTGACGAAGCAGGCTACATCAAGGTTGAAAAGAGCTTTCAGGGCCGTCGCCCGTTGACCACCATGCGACTCAGTCCCAAGGGTCGCAAAGCCTTTCAACGCTACTTGAAAACCTTGCGACAGATCATCGACCAGGGAGATGAAATGGACGACGAATCCGGATGAACAACGCGGCGCCCACCCGAGCCAAATTTTTTTGTGAATATGCTTTGTGGCACAAAGTACTTTATGAGAGAGCGATCATGAGAAAGCGACTTCTGCTCATCCTGCCGGCTTTGCAGCAACGCCAGGACTACAAGTTCCGCCTGGTCAAGTACTCCCGGTTTCCCCCTCTGAGCCTTCTGACGATTGCCGGGCTCACCCCGGAGGACGAATGGGAGATCCTTGTTCGCGACGAACACATCGAGTCTTCTGAAGTCGGTGTCGACGTGGACCTGGTCGGCATTCAGACCTACATTTCCTCTGCCAATCGCGCCTATGAGTTGGCTCGTCTTTGGCGTGGCCGCGGCGCCAAAGCGGTTCTTGGAGGGCTCCATCCGACGAGCATGCCCGACGAAGCGGCTCCTCACGCGGATGCGATCGTTCTCGGGCCCGCGGAAACGGTTTGGGCGGACGTTCTCGACGACTTCAAGCGGGGAAGGCTCCAGAAGGTCTATCGTGGACGAAGCCAGGGCTCGGCCGCCCTGGCCCCGCTCCCGCGACGAGACCTGATGAACCGCCACGGATACCTGATCCGCCACACCATGGTCACCTCGCGGGGCTGTCCCCACAGTTGCGACTTCTGCTACAAGTCGAGCTTCTGGGGGCCCACCTACTACGAACAGCGTCCCATGGCGCAGATCGAGGAGGAATTGGCGACGATCGACGACGGCCTGGTTTTCTTTCTCGACGACAACCTGCTGGCCAATCGCCGTCACGCCCGGGCCATGTTCCAGGTGCTTCGCGGTTCGGGGATCGTCTGGCAGGCGGCCGCCTCCCTGGATGTGACGCGCGACCCCGGCTACCTCGAAGAGGCCTACGAGGCCGGTTGCCGCAGCCTGTTCGTCGGCTTCGAGTCGATCTCGCCGGAGAACATGCGGGGCAACAACAAGAAGGTGAACGTAGCTACCGACTACGCCGCGGCCTGCCGGCGTTTTCACGAGGCCGGGATCATGATCAACGGGAGCTTCGTTTTCGGTTTCGATTGCGACCGGCCCGACGTGTTCGACCGGACCGTCGAGTTCGCCATCGAGAACAAGATCCTCACGGCCACCTTTCATATCCTCACGCCGCTGCCGGGGACCCGAGCCTTCGACCGGCTTGATGCGGAGGGGAGACTCCTTCATCGCCAGTGGGACTACTACGACACGGACCACGCCGTGTTCCGCCCCCTGGGGATGTCCCCCGAGCAGCTCGAAGCGGGCCACAAGCAGGCCTACCGCGATTTCGGGACCTACGGATCAATCCTCCGCCGCTCCGTGGGCCTTCCGGGAACGCTCAAGCGGATCGCCTACAACGTGGCCTGGTCGCGGGTCGATCCCCTTTGGGTCGCCATCATTCGCCTCGGGCTGATGCCCATGGCGACGCGGATTTTCAATCGGGTGCTGCGGTGGAACACCCAGGGCAAGCGGCAGGCGAGCGGGGCCGAAACGCAGGAAGAGGCATTGCTGCGATCGATCGGCGACTTGACGCAAGTGGACCGGCTGGAGGGGCCGGCGGTGGAAGCGAGCGGGGCGCAGCGAGAACCATTGGTCCTCGCCGGTGAAGACAAGGCTTGATGGATTGGCAATCGTAGGGTGCGTCTTGACGCACGACGGGTGTAGGGTGCGTCTTGACGCACCTCTTGTTCCTGGTTGTTTTATTCTTGGTGCGTCAAGACGCACCCTACGTGCTTGAAACGCGGTTGACTTTCGCAACGTATAAGGTGGGGCGTTGCAAAATCAGTTGGTGAGAGAAGGGCGGCATAAGCGTTTGCCAGGAAGTCGTTTGCGTCAATGCGTTGTCCTACTTCGGAGCCAACGGTCCAATGGTTCGAGCTGACCTTGCGACCTGACCCCGCTACCCCGCCACAGAGCTGACCCCGCCACCCCCGCCATCAATGGTTTGCATCAAGAGAATTCCCGGTTACGATTTGCCGTATCGACCCTTCCATGAGTCGACTCCTTATGAATTCTACGATCCAGATGCACCCAGGACTGAGGGGTTATGAAACTTGCCTGCCGAGTATCGCTGACGACCGTGGTTCTCGCCGCCTGGCTGAATGTCTGTGTTGGCGCTGAGCCGAAGGAGCTCGAAATCAATGTTGGACGGACTATTATGTTCGAGAATCCGTTGCCGCGGATGCAGTGCGGGAAGAACAAGTGCGGCACCTACAACAACTGGGAACTCGCATTTCCGGGCGTGCTGACGACACGAGACCCGAAGCTCGGCAATCTGCTGTGGAACCTCCGCAAGGTGGTGTGGGCGGACCGGCGGCTCATCTTCGTCGACAACCGTACGATTATGTGTCAGCTCAACTGGATACGCGACCACGTCCATCAGATGAAGGGCTACTGCCACTGGGAATACGACCTCAGGAGCTTCCTCGACTTCATTCTCGACACGCAGCGCGCGGACGGCATGTTCTATGAGTTGGTGAAGCAGATGGACGACCGGCATTGGTCCTTTGTGAACGAGGACTGCCGCGTGTTCTACCCGGAAGACAATCAATCGCTGGTGCGTCTGGAGGTCGAGGCTGACATCGAGTACCTGATGGTGGAGGGGTGCCTCCGGTGCTGGCGCGTGACCGGCGATGACGAATGGCTCGCCAGGGCGCTGCCGAAGTTGGAGAAGGCCATCGATTACGTGACCTCCGACAAGAAGCGTTGGGACTCCGAGCACGGACTTGTGAAACGCGCGTACACGATCGACACGTGGGATTTCACGTATATGCCTGATGCCGGCCACAACCGCCGCATCGAACCTGGGAAGACGCCGATGGCGATCATGCACGGCGACAACTCCGGTGTGTGGCAGGCGATGACACAGTTGGCGTGGATCAACGACCGCTTCGGCAACCATGCGAAGGCGAAGCAGTGGCGCACCCGGGCGGCGGCCCTCAAGGCCAATATGATGAAGCACCTGTGGAACGGGAAGTTCTTCCGGCATCAGCTACCCGTGGACGGCACGGAGGATTTCGACGCGCACGAGAGTGAACGGCTCTCGATGTCCGATGCCTACGTTCTCAATCGAGGGCTTCTCTCGTTGGAGGAAAACCGATCCATCATCGAGGAGTACATCGCCCGCCGCGCCACCACGAAAGGGTTCAGTGAGTGGTTTACGATCGATCCTCCGTACGAACCGGGCTTCGGTGCGAACAAGTCGCATGCAGCGGGCACCTACGTAAACGGCGCGCTCTGTCCGTTCACGGCGGGTGAACTCGCCCGAGGCGCGTTCGAGAACGGGTATGAGGAGTACGGATGGGATATCCTCTCGCGAATCGAGAACATGGTGGCTCGAGACGACGGCAAGATTTTTTTCCTTTACCATCCGATCACGGGTGAGCCACAGGGCCGCGGCCCGAGCGCCTGGGGGGCGGCGGCGATCCTCAGTGCGATTGACGAGGGACTGGCCGGCATTCAGGATCTCGATACTGGCTATCAGGTGATACGCTTTGCTCCGCGGTGGCCGGTGACGCCGTACACGGAGCTACGCTATCTGACGGGCTACGAGGCGGCACACAAGACGGTGGACTGCCGCTATGTGCTCACGGAGACGGGCATGCGCTATCATCTGCGCAGCCCCGCCAATCTCGTGAAGGCGCATATCCTGTTGCCGAAGGGAAAGACCTGTACTGCAGTCCTGGTCGACGGCTCCAAGACCGCTTTCAAGACCGTAAGCGTGGCTGATTCCGTCTATGTGGACGTGGAGGCAACGTCGCGCGGCGCCGTCGATTTCGAGATTCTGTTCTGAATCTACCAGCGACCTTGGTGGATGTTGCGGAGAGAATAATCTGATATGATACGACTCTTGGTGAAACCAACAAAGACCGGCGGCGAGGCGAATTACTGGAGCGCCATGGCGGTCACCGAAAAAATGAAGGAAACGATACGATGAAGAGAATGCTAGTTCTTTGTTTCTGGTTGCTCATCGCCGCAGAGGCGTTCGCCGGGGAGCGGGTCGCGCTGTGGCCAGAAGGAAAGATCCCGGATTTCCAGGCCAGTCAGATCGCGGCGACCACCGAAGAGGTCAAGGCTCCTGGATTCAGTGCGGCAGACCATGCGATGCCGTATCTCGACTGGTACGAGGCGCCGGCGGAGAAAAACGGCGGATGCATGTTGCTCATTTCAGGGGGTGGTTATCAGAGGTGCTGCGACGGGGTGTGGATTGACCGGGTCGCGAAGAAACTCACCGAACTGGGGTTCGTTTGCGCGAGCCTCACCTACCGTACCCCGCGTCCGGAAGGGTTGCCGATCTACCAGACCGCGTGGGAGGATGGACAACGCGCCGTCCGTCTCGTCCGCAACGATGCGAAGAAACGAGGATTCGACCCGGAGAAGATCGGCGCGTTCGGGTTCTCCGCGGGCTCGCACCTGACGGTCCTGCTCGCGACGAGCTCGCTCACACCGGCATACGGGCCGGTCGACGAACTCGACCAGCTTCCGTGCCACGTGAACTGGGCCGTGCCGATCTACACCGCCTACGCGCTCACGGATGGACTCACCGGCCCCAATACGCGCGACGGCGACGCGATCGACGTCAAGCTCTCCGACGTATTCAAGTTCGACGCGAAGACGTGTCCCATGGTGCTCTTCCACGGCGGGGTGGACATCTATTCGCCGAACGGTTCCACGCAGATCTACCGCCAGCTCCGCAGGATGAAAATCCCGGCCGAGATCCATCTCTTCGCCGACCGTCCCCACGGTTTCATGGGCGACTCGAGCAAGGGCGAGGACGGCACCGCCTACGACCACTGGCTCGACCGTGTCGCCGAGTACCTCCGCCAGATGAATTTTGACGGGCGTCTCGGTGCGGAAGTCGATCTGATGGCCCGCTATCCGAACGACGATGCGAGGGGCGAATACAGCAAGGAGCCGGTCTGGCCGGAAGGCAAGATGCCGGACGTGCAAACGAAGCAGTGCCAGCCTTATCTCGAGTGGCACATGCCGAAGGACCTCAAGACGAAGGCGATCCAGATCATCTATTCGGGCGGCAGCTACATGGGCAACGCTCCGGACGGGTTCGAAGTCGCGCCGGCGCGGCGTTACCTGAACGAAAAGGGCATGACGGTCGTGACCATGAAATACCGCACGCCCCGTCCGCAGGGCGGGTTGGCCAAGCACACGACCGCGTGGCAGGATCTGCAGCGAGCCGTCCGAATCGTCCGCAGCCAGGCCGCGGCGAAGGGGCTCGACCCCCAACGCATCGGCATCATGGGTTCCTCGGCCGGCGGTCACCTGACGCTCATGGGCGCGACCAGTTCGCGGCGCCGTTCCTATTGGCCGATCGACGACCTCGACAAGCTTCCCTGCAACGTCCAGTGGGCGGTCGCGATCTATCCGGCGTACGCGCTCACCGACGGCGCGGAATCCCCGAATGCGCAGGGCGGCAACGAGGACGACGCGCGGCTCGTGCCCGAGTTCTCCTTCGACCTCGCGACGTGCCCGATCCTGTTCATCCACGGCGACGCGGACGGCTGGGCGGCGATGAATTCGGTGAAATGCTGGGAGCAGCTTCGCCGGATGGGGATCCAGTCCGATCTCCACACGCTCGCCACGCGTAGTCACTGCTTCCAGAGGAAGGCCGCTCCGGGCACGGGCAGCTACACCTGGATGGGACGCATTTGGGAGTTCATGAACCACAAGGGTTTCAACAAGTAACAAGACCAACCAGGCAGTCTGCCTGTCCCCATCCCAAAGCCGTTTTCCTGCTCGTGGCCAGCAGCATTGGTCGCCAGGCCGAGTCAGCTGCAGGCAAATGGGGACGGGCAGACCGTTTCGCAAGCAAGCACCGGCGCACGGCGGTTGCTTGTCGCAGTCGAGCAGGGCCACCCGCGATCTTCGGGCGTGAAGACGCTGGGCAGCTCGTCCGCGTCGTCATCGTCCTCGACGCTGTCGTCGGGCGCGCCGCCGTGGTAGGTGTCGTTGGCCTCGGCCACGCCGCCGCCCATGCAGAGGTAGGCCGCCCCGGCGGCGGTGGCGTAGGACGAGTAGGACTCGTTCACGTCGTCGGCCCGGAGCGTAGGGTGGGCAACGCGGACCAGTCCAGGAAAGGTCCGCGTCGGCGCGAATCGCTTCCATTCCCAAACGCCGTTGCACAATCAACACGCCAGCACAGCCCACCGTGATCGGTTTTCCATTGCTGTTGGGGCGCATCGCCGCGGGAATGCGGCTCGTTTGAAATGGGACGTCGCCGATGGTGGGCCGTCACTCGGTTCCCGCCTTGCCACGCATTCTTGCATTGGATGATGCGTGCCGACGCCAATGGGTATTCATCCAGTCCGTTCTGGCCCACCCTACGGAACTGCAGCGAGACGCTTTGTTCGTTCAGGTGACGCAGACCGACAGGAGGCCAGTCGACGCTTCTGCAGGTAGAGTACGCCCCCCTTCTAGCAAACGCTGCCCGGCGTAAGAGAGAGGCAGGACTTCCGGCGGGACACGTCTTGAGGGGTGGGCGCGAGCGAAGCGAATGCCTGTTGTTGCCAAGGCAGACAGAGAACGTAGCGAAGTGGGCGTACAACCGGTCGTCGCTAATCCGGCGTCGAGTTGGCATAGGAGCCTACTAGCCACTGCGTCGGCTTCACGCAACCTCTTGGGCTTCGCCCACTGGTTGCAAGAACCTGGGCCACTCGCGAGACCTATTCACAGAAGGGTGGTCCGCCAACTCGCTCGGTATTCTCGCTTAATCGCCGCAAGTCACCGAGCAGCCCGTCTGGCCATTCGGCACCGGCACCCGTTCTGTCTATTTCCAATCGGACGCGGAAGAGCCTTATGCTCTGTCGGAGTTCTGCCGCAATGCTCTCTAGCGGCAAGCCGAGTGTGGAGCGTTCATCCGATCGTCTTCCAGATTCGAACAGAATGCACCCTGCGACTGGAATCAGGCCCTCGTAGGTGCCCACAATCATGTTGATGGCGCAAAGCAGTTCGTCCCTGATTCGTTGTCTTTCGTCATCTTCGATGAATCGGTACAGGATGTCCAATAGTAGCGCCAAATCCGTATTGTACGGGGAACTCGACCACACGTCGAAGCATTGGTATCCGCCTCTACCGAGCAAGAGCAAATCCAACTCATTCCTTTCACGGGCACTAGCGACGGTCTTTTCTGGAGAAGGGTGCGTCATAACAATTGCCGTGCCAGAATGGTGTATGCAGCGATACGTGTCCGAAATGCGTCTCTATTGAAGTTGACCATGCGGGCGAGTGGCACTGTCAACGCCGCCGTCTCTGCCAAAACGCCTTCCATTCGCTTGCCCCCAAACCGCTCCACTTCAATTGGGTTCCGTGGCAGTGGCGTCTCGGGCGCAAGCGGATGGGACGCCTGCCGACGGTTCGGCTGGTAGTGTACTCACTCCGGTCTGCCAGTGCCACCGCCCGCGGGCTCGCCCTGCTCAAAATAAGCCCCCCCCGGCCAATTTTCCCCTTCACACCGCCACTAACGAATGGTATACTTCTGTACACTCCACCAAAAGCCCCCTTCTTTGACAATCCACCTACCGCCGTCACCCTCACCGGTGAAGAGACCGCCCCTCACCATTTCACCCCATAGCACCCCACCAATGAGCCAAAAGGGTCAAAATAAAAAAGTGGAAAGTTGGGGAAGTTCGGAAAGTTCAAGAAATATCCCCCAAGAACGCAACCCAGACTCCCACGAGGAGCCCCGGCAGAACGAGCTGATTCCAGCCCTTGGCGATCGAGGCCCGAAGAGGGGATGCAGTACTTGTAGGGTGCGTCTCGACACGCGATGGCCACACGCAAACGCCCGTGCGTCAAGACGCACCCTACGTCTGAGTAATTACCCTGCGGGAGGAACCAGGACGGGGGCGCCGGGCTTTTGGTAGGGCTTGAGGGCTTCGAAGCGGAAGTCGATCTCGGCGATTTCCTCGGGGGTTAATTGCAGCTCGGAGAAGATGGGCTTCTTCGGAAAGCTTCGGCCCGGCCCGTAGTGGCGGGAGACCGTCGTGTCGAAGACGCCGCGTTTCTTCCAGAGATACAACTGGTAGCCGCGAAGGTCGCCGGGGTGGGTCTTGCTGAGGTTGGCCATGAGGAGGAATTTGCTGTAGGCGTCGCGCAGGGCGTCGGGATCGGAACCGCTTTTGTGCAGTTCCCAGACTCGGGTGAGCACGTCGGCATAGATGGCCCGTTCGGTGATCAGGCCTTCCGCCCCGAGATGCAATTCGTAGAGCCAGCCGTAGCCGCCCCGGGCGCCGAAGACGCGACGGATCGGCGGCTTGGCGGCCACCAGCGCCCGCATTCGGGAAATGACCGAGCCGGCCTCCTCTTTGACATAGCCGAAGTTGGGGAACTCCTTGGCGAGCTGGATCAGGGTTTCCGGCGAGGGGCTCGGCCCCTTGTAGGCGACGCCGCCCGTGGTCTGGTTGAAGACGGGCCGCTTGGTGACGGCGGCCAGGGCTCGCCAGTACTGAAGCATGTCGTCCTGGGTCTTGCCCGAGTCGGGAGGTCGGGAGATCATCGCGGCCGGGGCCAACTTCTCGGCATGCTTGGCGTAGACCAGCATCTCGTCCGTGTCGTTGCCCTGCACGCCGAGGCACAGGGCCGTGGTGCGGAAGTTGCGCGACGTCTTGGCGAGGACTTCCATGCCCTGGAGTTTCTCGTCCATGGTGAGCAGGTCGACGCTGTCGCCCGACTGGGGCCAGATCATGCCCGGGCAGCCGCACCATTCCATATAGCAGGCCGAGCGGGCCAGGGCGTCGAAGTCGACCGCGCCCGAGGAGGTGAAGGGCGTTGAGAGAATCAGGAAGGGACCTTGAATCCTCGGGTCTGCCGGGACGGCGGCGGGGTCTTCGCCACGTGCCATCCGCTGGAGGGCACCGGCCGCCAGGACACCGGAAGCTCCAACCGCCGCCGTCTTGAGCATTCGTCGTCGTGTGATGGGTTGTTGTGTCGACATGATCTCGTCTCCCGTTGTGCCGGTGGTTTCTGGCGTTTTGGTACTTATGGAGCGGAATTCTGGGATTGGCAGAGGGTTGGAAGCATTGGCACTGGCTGGCAAGCAGCCAGTGGCACCCCGGGGCTCGTCACGGCTACTATCGGGGCTCATCACGGCGGAGCGTGATGGCTACTATGTGCAACTTGACCTCAAATAATGTATTCGAGGCGGGGGGGCCGAAGCAAGTCGGTACGAGTGCTGACGTGTCGATTCGTGGGGGGCTGGCCCAGTTTTCGCGGTACGGTGGATGTGACGCCGCCAAAACACGCTTTCGTTGTGAAAAGGGGATTGCCCCGGTCATGTCATCGAGCGGCGGAGCGGAAGGGGACAGGTCCATGTTTTCGGGCGACGCTTGTTCGCCAAAATGCCTTACCGACCGAAAAATGGGCCAGTTCCCGTGACCTTGCAGTCCTTCTGCCGGCCTTCCGAAACGCTTGACAGGCGTCTTTCACAGGGGGACCATGGTAATGAGTCGTCGGGGACGTTCCCCGGAGGGAATCCCGGCTTGCTGACGAAAGAGCCTTGGATGAAGTGTTCGAACTCGAATCAGCCGCGATCCGTGGGGGTCTTTCTGGAGGTGGGACGTGCGGCCATGCGCAAGGTGGTCAGCGGCGTGATGGCCTATGCGCATCAGCGAGGCCACTGGAATGTCTGCCTTCCTGAGAGTCGCAGCAGCAGCTCGCTGGAATCGATGCTCACGGGCCGATGGGACGGCGTCATCGTGGGGTTCGACGATCCGAACGGTCCCGACTTGCTGCGTCTGTCGGTGCCGCTGGTGGGCGTCGGCGGAGGTTATGGCTGGTTCCGGCCGGACATGGCCATTCCCTACGTGGGGACGGACAACACGGCCGTGGCACAACTGGCCGCCGATCATCTGCTGGAGCGGGGCTTCGTGCATTTCGCCTATTGCGGCTACAGTCCCACGCCCGTCAACGGCTGTTCCGGAAAGCGAGAGCAGGCCTTTCAGCAGGCGATCCTCGACGCCGGCCACCACTGCGCGGTCCACAACGTGCCGGATACGGCGTCCGATACCTGGGAGAGACTCTATGAAGAGCTCGCCCAGTGGCTCACCAGCCTGCCCCGCCCCCTGGGGCTGATGGCCTGCAACGATTCGCGAGCCCTGCAGATCCTGGAAGCGTGCCGAATGGCGGGACTGCGGGTGCCGGAAGACGTGGCCGTCGTGGGCGTCGACAACGAGGAGGCCATCTGCCCGTTTACGGATCCCTCGCTGACGAGCGTCGACCAGGGCGCACAGCAGACGGGCTACGAGGCGGCCGCTCTGCTGGATCAGTGGATCAGCGGCGAGTCGGTGACGCCCGGGAAGCGGTCCGTGTCGCCGGTCGGGATTGTGGCTCGCGGTTCCACCGAGATTCTTGCCGTCGACGATCGCGACGTGGCCGCCGCTCTGCAATTCATCCGCGAGCACGCTAGTGAGCGGATCGGACTGGACGACGTGAGCGCGGCCCTCACTTCGACGAACGCCACCCTTCGCCGGCGGTTCAAGGCCGTGCTGGGACGGACGGTCCATGATGAAATCCAACGGGTTCGCCTTGAGCGGGCCAAGCAGCTCTTGGTCTCCAGCGACCTGACTTTCCGGCAGATCGCCAACCAGTCGGGGTTCTGTTCGGTGCAGCACATGACCACGCGAATTCGTCAGGCCACGGGGCACACGCCGCGTCAGTATCGCGAGCGTTATGCCGCGCCGGAGTCGCAGTCGGTGGGCGGAGCGCCGGCGCAACGCTAAAAGAACTCAGACTGAGCACACAATCTGTGCGAAAGGCAGGGAATAGCCACAAAAAACACGAAGAGACACAAAAAGATGAAACGAGAGCTTTCAAGTGTGCCCAACAGACTTTTCGTGTGTCTTTGTGCCTTTTCGTGGCCATTCAGAGCCATGGTGTTTTCAGTTTGAGTAAGAGAAGTAGTCTCGCGTTAGGACGAGCGACGTTAGGTGGTTCGAACAGGGACATGCAATCGTGGGCCATTGTCCATATCACGACGGTTCCTTCGGTTTCTGGTACGGTGGTGTCTGCAGGCGTATTCAATGAACACAAAGATCGCGTGGCTTCTGGCTGCCTTGTATATCGTCCTTCTTTCCGGATGCAGTCCAAAAAGCAGCCAACCGGCTGTTGATCCGTACGATCGGGCTTCCATCCATGTCAACAATCGGCGTTACAGTCAAGCCATTGCGGATTTCACCAAGGCAATCCAGGCCAACCCGATTCGCGCCGAGGCCTACGTGGGGCGAGGCGATGCCTATCGCTTAAGTCACGACTTCGACAAGGCCATCGCCGACTATTCCAAGGCCATTTCCCTTGCAGGAAATGACTATTTCGCTTGCATGGGGCGAGCGATCGCCTATCAGCAGAAGAACAACCTCAATAAGGCAATTGCTGATTATTCCGCAGCCATTTCGCTCTGTCCCGACGATGTGGACGCGCACCGGTTCCGAGGGGGCGTTTATAGGGAGCTTGGCGACCTCGACAAGGCTCTTGCAGACTACACCAAAGCAATCGAGTCTTCCCCCAACGAAGCCACTTCGTGTTATTTGTCCCGCGCCTCGATTTACTCAGAGAAGGGCAACGAGGACCTTGCCATTGCTGACTATTCGCACGCCATCCGGATCGAGCCCGGCGTCGCTGGGCTTCACACGGATCGAGGGCTCGCCTATTGGCGTCAGAGAGAGTTCGACAAAGCCAGCGCCGATTTCAGCGAAGCCATTCGGCTCGATCCCGACGACGCAACCCCCTACCTGGGCCGAGCCTTTTGCCACGGGAGAAACGGTTGCCACGACGAAGCCATCGCGGATTACACCAAGGCTACGCAGCTTCAGCCAGAAAGGCCAGGCGCCTATTTGTTTCGAGGCAAGGAATATGCAGCCAAGGGCGACTTCGACAAGGCCATTGCCGACTTCTCCGAGGCCATCCATCTTGACCCCGAAGGCGAGCTGGTGGTCTTCTACGAGCGGGGTATCGCCTACAAGAAGATAGGGGACGAGGCCAAAGCAAGAGTCGACTTCGACAAGGCCATTGCCGACTTCTCAGAGGCTATCCGCCTTGAGCCCGGAAATGGCCTACTCTACCACGAACGCGGCACCAGCTACCAAGAAATAGGAGACGAGGCCAAGGCGAAAGCCGACTTCGACAAGGCGCGGGAACTTGGATTTGAGGCGGAAGAACCGAAGAACGCGGAATGAACGAAGCCCGTTCTTGCTTCAAGTTGTTCCCAAGCAATGTCGGCCGGCGTACCGTCTTAACTCATACCCGTGCATAACAGGAACTGACCATGCCGGAAGAACAACCGTCCGTCGATGACTCGCAATCGCCGCGGGCAAAACCGCGTCGGCGCTTGCTGCCGTCTGCCAAGCTCGCTTCTGTGGTGGTCTTCTTGCCGCTGGCCGTGGTCGGGGCGAGACTCAGCGGTGTCATTCAGGACCGCGGCGTAAGCAATGTCCTGACGTTCCTGGGCGGTTTTCTCATCGTCGTGGTGCTCCTTGCGTGGTTTTTGTTTTTCAGCGGCTATCGAGTCCGCACACGTCTGGGCGTGCTGGCCGGCTTGATCGCGACGATTGCCGTACTGGGCGTCTTGTTCAAGGTCGATCACGTCAGCGGCGATCTGGACCCCATCTTCGCCTTTCGCTGGACGCCGCCTCCCGATGAGTTACTTCAGATTCCCGAGCCCGACACGTTGCGTGAAGGCGCCGATCTGCTCACGACAACGCCAAACGACTTTCCCCAGTTCCTCGGCCCGAATCGTGATGGAACGGTCCGCGGAATCAAGCTCTCTCGGGATTGGGCGACAAACAAGCCACGGGAACTCTGGCGACGGCCGATTGGAGCAGGTTGGTCGTCCTTCGTGGCGGTGAACGGTTTTGCCGTGACGCAGGAGCAACGAGGCGATCTGGAAATGGTCACTTGCTACAAGGTAGACACAGGCGAGCCCGTCTGGACCCAGAGTGTCAAGGCTCGCCATGCTACGCTCGCCGGCGGAGTGGGACCGCGGAGCACGCCCACAATCCACGAGGGCAAGGTCTACACCTTGGGGGCCACAGGCGTTCTCCAATGTCTGGGCGGCGCCAATGGCACCGTTCTGTGGAGCGACGACCTGCTTGCGCGATACGGCGTGCAACCGGGCGAAGACGAAAAAGGGGTTGCCTGGGGGCGTTCGTCCTCTCCCCTGATCGTTGACGACCTGGTCGTCGTCTCGGCCGGCGGCCCCGGCGGCGGACCTTGCATATCGCTGGCCGCATTCCAGAAGGACACGGGTGAACTGGTCTGGGAGGCGGGAGATCGTCAAGTCAGCTATTCTTCGCCCATGCTGGCCACATTGGACGGCGTGCGGCAGATCCTGTCCGTCAATGAAGACAATGTTTCCGCCCACGATCCGACGACAGGGACCCAACTGTGGAATTATGACTGGCCCGGGGGAAGCACGTCGATGCCGAATGTTTCCCAGCCCGTCGCGCTCGGCCAGGGTCGGGTCCTGCTCTCGAAGGGATACGGAGGCGGCTCGCTCGTGCTCCATGTGGAGGAGACCGGAGGGGGGCAGTTCCAGGCAAGCGAAGTATGGCGAACCAGGCGGTCCTTGCGGACCAAGTTCACCAACGTGGTCGTGCGCGACGGCTGCATCTACGGCCTGTCGGACGGGGTCGTCGAATGCGTCGACTCGGAGACGGGCAATCGGCAGTGGAAAAAAGGCCGCTACGGTCACGGCCAGATCCTGGAAGTTAGCCCGCTCTTGCTGGTGCAGGCGGAATCGGGCGACGTGGCGCTGGTCGAGGCAACGCCGGCCGAGCCCAAAGAACGGGGCCGTTTCACGGCCCTGGACGACATAACCTGGAACAATCCTTGCCTCTACGGACATCTACTCCTCGTTCGGAATGCCAAGGAGGCTGCCTGCTTTGAACTGCCCGTCGACGAGCCGGCTTCCGAAGGGACTGCGGCCGAAGAGTAGAGTCGAGCATCCAATGAATCTGCACTTTTCACGTAAAACTTTGTCACGATTCTTTATGTTGGCGGACCGTCGCCGGACAGGCTATGCTGTGGGGTGAACCTGAAGAGCCAACCCCCTGCACGCAAAGGCGGCACTTCCATGTCCGAAATCAACCGGCGCAGTTTTCTCGACCGTACTCAAAAGGCGACCCTTGGCCTGGCCGCCGGTGTTACCGTGCTGGCCGATCCGCGATCCGTCCGGGCCACCCCGGCCAACGACCGGCTGGTGCTGGCCATGGTCGGTGTGGGCGGGGGCCGGGGCCACTCGTTGGCCAGGGGCTTTCTGGAGCGGGGCGATTGCGAGATCGCCTACATCTGCGACGTGAATGCCGCGTTGCACGAGCCGCGAGCCAAGGAATACGCCAAGAGCCAGGGCGGCAAGCGGCCCAAGTGCCTCCAGGACTTCCGCGAGATGCTCGACGACGACTCCGTGGACGCTGCCGTGATCGCCACCCCGCCCCACTGGCACTCGCTGGCGACGATCCTCTGCTGCCAGGCCGGCAAGGACGTGTATTGCGAGAAACCCCAGAGCCACAATCCCTGGGAAGGCCGCCAGGCGGTGAATGCCGCCCGGAAGTATGACCGCATCGTTCAGATCGGCACGCAGAACCGCAGCGCCCCCTACAATTTCGCAGCCAAGAAGTATCTCGAAGAGGGCAAGCTTGGCAAGATCCACCTCTGCCGAATCTTCGAACAGACCGGCGAGCCCAACTTCAAGTGGGGCCCCGATGTGGAGCCGCCCGCCTCGTTGGATTGGGAAATGTGGAACGGCCCGGCCCCGGCCCGCAAGTACAACCCGGCGATCCACACCCGGTGGCGCAAGCTGTGGAACTACGGCGGCGGACAGATGTCCTACCAGGGCATTCACCAGATCGACCTGGCCCGCTGGCTCTGCGGCGTCGATTATCCGACCAGCGTCTACTGCATGGGCAAGCGCTACAGCGAAGGCGACGCCGAGACCCCCGACACCCAATTGGCGGTCTTCGAGTATCCCGACATGATGGTCACCTACGAGCAGACCGAGTTCACGCCCTACATGCTCAGGAACGACTCCGTACTCCGCAACAGCGACATCATGCCCTATTGGCCCCAGAACGCCACCCGAATCGAACTCTACGGGGAAAAGGGCATGATGTGCGTGGGCCGAATGGGGGGCGGGTGGCAGGTCTTCGTCCGCACCAAGAATCGCCAACCGGTGGTCAAGGACGAGATGTACGGCCGGTTCCCCGACCCGGACCACAAGGCGAACTTCGTCGAATCCGTCAGGAAGCACACTCGGCCCAACGCCGACATTGAGGAAGGCCACCGCAGCCTGCTCATGGTCCACTACGCCAACATCAGTTGCCGCCTCGGCGGCCGCAAGCTGCTCATCGACCCCAAGACCGAGCACATTCAGGACGATTCCGAGGCGATGGAGCTGTTCAAGCGACAGTATCGCAAGCCCTGGGTGGTCGAGGAAGTTGTGTAACCGAGCCCGCGCAGCGGGCGGTACGTAGATAGCCCCAGGCGTGAGCCTGTGGGGAGAAGGCGTGCCAATCAAGGAGAAGCCCGCGCAGCGTGGCGATACGAAAGCACTCGTGGCCCGCCAGTTGTGTCGCCACGCTGCGCGGGCTGTAGATATCGATTCGCGTGGCACTCCACGGGCTTACGCCCGTGGCTACATTGTGCCGCCCGCTGCGCGGGCTGAAGGCATAAGCAAAGAGGCAACCCATGTCATCGCAAAACCGTCGCGACTTCCTGAAACGCACCCTCGCCGCCGGGGCCGCTCTGCCCTTCGCCATTTCAGGCACCAAGGCCTCGGGCCGAGTGTTGGGGGCCAACAACCGGGTCCGAGTCGCCGTGGCCGGGATCAACGGGCGGGGCCGAAGCCACATGACCGGTTTCGGTGGAATGAAGGACGTCGAGGTTGCCTACCTGGTCGATCCCGACAGCCGGCTGTTTGAATCCCGCAGCAAGATCGTGAAGGATGCGGCGGGCAACACCCCGGCCTGCGTCCAAGACATTCGCCAGGCCCTGGACGATAAGCAACTCGACGCCGTTTCGATCGTCACTCCCAATCATTGGCATGCGTTGATGGGGGTGTGGGCGTGCCAGGCGGGCAAGGATGTTTATGTCGAGAAGCCCTGCAGCCACAACATCTTCGAAGGCCGCAAACTCGTCGAGGCGGCGAGGAAGTACGACCGGCTCGTCCAGCACGGCACGCAGCGGCGCAGCGATCCGCAGTGGGCCCGGTTGACCGAGGACGTTCGCGACGGGAAATACGGCAAGCTGCTCGTTTCCTACGGCTACGCCAGCCGGTCGAGAGCCAGCATCGGCTTCAAAGGGCCGCAGGAGCCGCCCCAGGAAGTGGACTTCGATCTCTGGCTGGGCCCGGCGCCGTCGCAGGCCTACAACCGAAACCTCGTCCACTACAACTGGCACTGGATGTGGGATTTCGGCAACGGCGAAATCGGAAACATGGGCTCCCACCAACTCGACGTCTGCCGCTGGGCCCTGCCGCTTGACGCCGCCCCGAAGAGCGTCGTCACTCTCGGCGGGCGTTTCGGCTATAAGGACCAGGGCCAAACGCCGAACACGTACTTGACGATGTTCGATTACGGCGACGTCAACGTGTTGTTCGAGGTCCGCGGGCTGGTCGACGACGACCACTGGAAGATCACGAACGAATTCTACACGGACGAGGGCGTGGTCCGAGACGGCAAATTCTTCCCCAAGGGCAAGAGCGACGGGCTGCCGATCGCGGATGCTCCCCGATCCGGCGTTCCCGAGCAGGGGCCCCGTCACATGCAGAACTTCATCGACTGCGTCCGCAGCCGGAAGCGGGAAGACCTGACCGCCGACATCCTCGAAGGGCATCGAACCGCCTTGCTGGCGCACCTGGGCAACATTTCCTACCGCCTTGGCAAGGACCTGCCCTTCGACACGCTGACGAAGAACTTCGACGGCGACACGATGTTCCGCGAGACCTTCGAGGACATGAAACGCCACCTCGCAGCCACCGGTTCCGTAGACCTGGCCCAAACCCCCTGCCGCCTCGGACGCAAGTTGGCGTTCGACGCCCAGACCGAGACGTTCCCGGGAGCGCCGGAGGCGAACGCGCTGCTCGGTCGGTCGTACCGGGGAGACTTCGTGGTACCCGAAAGCGTGTAGGAAGGCCGATCGGCCAAAGTGTTGGAGTCCACCCTTGAGCGTGTGGAAGACAGCCTGAAGGCTGGACTCCAACAGACGACTCGCCTGCAAGGAACCGTACGGCGCCCAGTTCCTGCCTGATTGCCCCCTCAAGGAAATTGAAGAACCAGGATGACTCAGACCAATCCCAACATCGAAACACCTCCAAACCACGGTTGGCGCGTCACCTTGGCGGGCCTGGGCATCAACCTGGCCCTGGCGATCATGTACAGTTGGAGCGTTATCAGCAATAGCGTTCCCGACGCGTGGGGTTGGTCGCAGTCGGACAAGTCGATGCCTTTCGCGATCAGTTGCCTGGTGATCAGCCTGATGATGGTTCTGGCCGGCCAGATGCAAGACAAGCTGGGCCCGCGACTGGTGGCCACGATCGGCGGAATTCTCGTCGGCGCGGGGATGATTCTGGCCAGTTTTACCACGACACCGGCGGGATACGTCCTGGGGTTCGGCATACTGACGGGCTCAGGCATCGCCTTCGCCTATGCGGCCGCAACGCCGCCCGCCATCAAGTGGTTCCCACCCGCCAAGACCGGCCTGATTGTCGGCATCGTTGTTTCCGGATTCGGTCTGGCGCCCGTTTACGCCGCGCCGCTGACCAAGTGGCTGATCGGACGTTTCGGACTCGCCCAGGCGGTGATGATCCTGGGCGTGGCGTTTCTGTTGGTTGTGTCGGGACTGGCGCAGATTCTCAAGGCGCCGCCGGCAGGCTACGTCCCGCCAGGCACGCCACCCCAACCGGTCGGCTCGGCGCCTAAGAAGAAGGACTATCCTCCCAGCCAGATGCTCCGAACGTGGCAGTTCTACGTGCTCTGGTTCATGTACGCCTGCGGGGCGGGAGCGGGTCTGATGATCATCTCCATGCTCGCCAAGATTGCCTCGGTCCAGGCAGGACTGGAACTCGGGTTCGTCCTCGTCGCTGTCCTCGCCGTCGGAAACGGAGTAGGCCGCATCGTCGCCGGTTTTGCTTATGACAAGCTCGGCCGAACGGTTACGATGGTCGCCTCGTTTGTTTCGCAGGCCGTCCTTATTCTCCTGTTATCGCAAACCACGGCGGACTCGCCGCTCGCCAACGGGACCATCCTCGGGCTCGTCTCCGCCCTCATCGGGGCCAACTACGGCGCAAACCTGGCGTTGTTTCCCCCGGTGACGAAGGAGTACTACGGCTTGAAGAGCTTTGGAGTGAACTACGGGCTCATGTTCACGGCCTGGGGCTTCGGCGGATTCTTGCTGTCGCGTCTGGCCGGCTGGGTCTACGACGCCACCGGCAGTTTCAGCTTCGCCTACTACTGCTCTGCTGCCCTGTTGGTCTTCGCGGCGATCGCGACCTTTTTCCTCAAGTCGCCTCATCCCGTGGAGGATACGGCCCCCTGAATCGGCCTTTCAGGATCCGCGTCCACCTATCCAGCCCGACCGACATTTGTTCAGAACGTGCGCCGCAGCGCCGTAAGGAAAACAAGCATGTATGCCGTATTGATCCACGAAGATCAAAGTCTTGCCTGGCAAGAAGTTCCCGATCCGGTCCGGAAGGTCGGCGAGGTTCTCATCGACATCCATGCCACCGCCTTGAATCGGGCGGACCTGCTCCAGCGCGAAGGCAACTACCCGCCCCCGCCCGGTTGGCCCGAGTGGATGGGGCTCGAGGTGGCCGGCGTGGTCGCCGAGGCCGGGGAAGACTGCCGCTGGAAGGTGGGCGACCAGGTTTGCGCCCTCCTTGGCGGCGGCGGCTATGCCCAGCAGGTCGCCGTTCCCGCCGACATGGTTCTGCCGGTTCCCACGGGCCTCTCGATGGTCGAAGCGGCCGCGATCCCGGAGGCCTTTGCCACTTCTTACCTGAACCTGTGCCTCGAAGGCGGCCTGAAGGCGGGCGAGACCGTTCTCATCCAGGCCGGGGCGAGTGGCCTGGGCATCGCGGCGATTCAACTGGTCAAGACCTTGGGCGGCAAGGTGATGACCACGGTGAGCACAGAAGAAAAGGCCGAGTTCGTCCGTCAGCTCGACGCCGACTTCGTCGTCAACCGAACGGTGGACAACCTGGGTGACGCCATGGACCAACATCCCGTCGACATCGCCCTGGACTGCATCTGCGGCCCGGGCCTCGGCCAGTGCATTGGCAAGATGGCGCTCGGCGGGCGCTGGATCGCCATCGCCACCCTCGGTGGGGCGATGACCGAAATCGACATGAACACCTTCTTCCGACGGGGCCTCAAATTGATCGGCAGCACACTGCGAAGCCGCTCGACCGAAATGAAGGCCCAAATCCTCGCCGACCTCGAAAAACTCCTGTGGCCGTCCTTCTCCTCCGGCGCCGTCAAGCCGGTGATCTACAAGACGCTTCCCATCACCGAGGCCGAAGAGGCCCACGCCATTCTCCAGCGTCGAGAGAACCTTGGTAAAGTCGTGCTGACCGTCAAGCCGGACCAGGCAATGCAGGGATGATCTCTCACGGAGGCACAGAGGCGCGGAGGGAAACTGGCTGCGTCTCGGTTTAGCCTGCCGAAACTGCTTGTCACCGACGCCATCTTGCCCTGGGCAGATGGCACGGCGCGACCGAATTGCGTACACTCTAAATGAACTGGCGAGATTCCAGGAAGTGCCGCCCTGTTCGACACTGCTTGTCCACACGCCGGGAGCACGTGTCTTTGAGGATTCAGGGATTCTGCGGCGTGTGGCCGAGCAGTGGCACACGATCTCCAGGAATCGTGCAAGGTCATTTGGAACCCCGCCAGTTGCGATCCTAACGACAGCGCAGCGGAGGAAGCCATGAAATACACCGTCAGTTATGGCAAGAAGCAACTCGCGATCCAGATCGCCCCGCAACGTGTCGTCGGCCAACTGGCCCCGAAGGAGGTCAAGGAAGTGGCTGACGTGGACCGGGCCGTCCGCAATGCCTTGAAACGGCCCTACGAGTCGCCGCCCCTGGCGGAGTTGCTTGAGGGCAAGAAGACGGCGCTCGTCGTAACGGTTGACCACACGCGACCTTCGCCCCGGCCCATGCTCGGCCCCATGCTCGAGGTGTGTGAATCTTGCGGCGTCGAGCCGACCATCATCGTGGCCACGGGGCGGCACCGCCAGATGACGCCGGCAGAATTGAAATCTCATTTCGGCACGGACATTCTCAACCGTTTTCGTTTGGAACAACATGACCCCTTCGATTCCCGGCGGATGGTCACCAAGGGCAAAACAAAGCGAGGCACGGCGATCCGCGTGAATCGGGCCGTGTTCCAACACGACGTGGTCCTGGGATGCGGCATCATCGAACCGTCCTACCTGGCGGGCTGGTCGGGCGGCCGGAAACTGCTCATGCCCGGCCTGGCCCATCACAAGTCGATCGACAACAATCACTTCTACCTGACCCAAGACGACGCCAAGATCGGACGCCTCCATGGCAATCCGATCAGCGACGACGCGGCCGAATTCGCCGCCAAGCTGCCTCTGCACTTCATCCTCTATTCGCTCAGCGGTCCGAACGACGAAGTCATGCGGGTCATTGCAGGGCACCCCGTGAAGGCCCACGAACGGGCGTGTTCCCTTTCCGAACGCATCTACCGGGTTCGAGCCAAGCGGGCCGATATCGTCATCTCGTCGGCCGGGGGCTATCCGTACGATTGCGATCTCGTCCAGGCCAAAAAGGCCATTATCCCGGCCATCGAAGCGGTCAAGCGGAACGGCGTCATCATTCTCTGCGGCCAATGTCCGGAGGGGCTTGGGGCGGAGGAGACCTTTGTTCACTGGTTGAAGGAAAAGACGCCGGCAGAGGTCGTGCGCGACGTATGCGACCGCAAGCAGTTCAGCCTGGGGGCCCACGGCGCGAATATCCTCGCCCGCCCCATCGTCGAGAAGAACGCCAAGGTGATTCTGGTCACCGGGCCGAAGGTGGCCGAGCAACTCGCCGGCACGTACGTGACGGTCCTTACCAAGATGGCAGACGCCTGGCGACTGGCGAACCTGATCACGGGCCCAGAGTCCGAGGTGCTGCTCATTGAAAACGCCCGGCGTTTGATCGTCCATTGAATCGCAACGCACAATCCTATCGCAAGAAGAACCATTTTGGCGACTGGCTCGACTGCATCGCCTTGGGCCAAAAGCCGGTAGCCGACATCGAGATCGGCCACCGCTCCGCCACGCTCTGCCATCTGGGCAACATCTCCATCCGGCTCGGCCGCAAGATCGCCTGGGATCCGGCCCGGGAGCAGATTGACGGAGACGATGAAGCCAGCGTCATGCTCTCCCGTCCCTACCGCGAGCCCTGGACGCTGTAGCAGAAAAGGGGACGCAGTTCGTTCTTTGCTACTCGCTCACCAGCGGCTTCTCGCGGGCGCCTTCTGCCTCCACGATGGGCCAGGTTGCCCGCAGTTCGTTTTTGTAGGGGCCGATCTGGTCCACCGGGATCGGTTTGAAACCAAGCTTGAAGGCGGGCGAGCCGGGCTTGAGACGATAATCGTCGTGCTCGGGGTCGACGAAGAGGGGATCGGCAATCAACGAATGGCGATCCATTCCCTGGGCCTGCCAGGATTGCCACTCATCGAGGACCTCCGTTTCCGTAAGCCGAACGGCGTCGACGAACAAATCGCCGGACTTGTCCGGAAAATCGATGCGAACGCGGAAGTTCTTCATCTTCTCGTGGTAGCCGGACTGGCCGGGCGACGGCGTCTTGAAGGTGAACTCCACCTCCTGCCAGTCGGCTGCCGGACGGACCTCGCTGGGCGAACTGGCCCAGAAGTAAGCGCCGGCCACGTAGGACTGCATCATGAGCTTGGCCCGGGCCTCCTTCTCGGTGGCCTTCATCCGGGCCTTGAGCCGATAGCCGCGGCCCAGGGGAAGCTCCAGTTCGTCGCCCACGACGATCGGGTAGTTGTCCCGAGGTTTCTGTTCGTTAAAGGCGGCGGCGATTTGCAGGGCTCGGGCGCCGGTCGCTGTGTCTTCCACCGATTCCGCCTTCGCCTTGGTGGAAGGGTATATCTGCCAACGCCAGTGATCGGGCATCTTGCCGAGCGCGCCCTCTTCAAAGTCGCCGTTGGGGACCAAGTTCTTCGACAGATCCTTGCCGGGCAGGTACTCGCCTGTCAGGATCGGCTGCCCGAAATGCCAGATGAGGTTGTAGTCGCACTCGTTGTGGTCGAAGGAAAAGTTGCGGAACTTCACATAGCGTGCTTCGGGATCGTGGTAGTAGATGATGTTTCGGAAGTACTTGTTGCCTGACATAATCTTGCCGTCGGGCAGGACGGCATCGGTCGGATGGGTGTCCATGTTCCGCATCGACTTCCACGCGGGCTGGTCTTTCACCGACTCGTAGCCCTTGATCATCGTCGGCAGGTGGCGCCGCCAAGTACTGCTGTTCCCCGTCCAGCCGTTGCATTCCATTTGCTGGAGCTTGCCGTCGAAGAAGATGTTGTTCTCGATAAGGTTGTCGCGGCCGTTGTGCAGGTGGATGAGGCCGCGGACGCAGCGTCCGACGATATTGCCGATCACGTCGACGCCGCCCGTGTTGTCGTCGAGATAGACGCCCCAGGCGTAGTGGGGCGAAATCCAGCGGCCGTGCTCCTGGCCGTAGCCGAGGATGTCGTGGAAGTAGTTGTAGCGGATCACGGTCCCACGGGAGCCGAGCCAGTCGCGTCCGCCCGTGTAGACGGCCCCGGTATCGGCCGTTTCGAGATTGACGTGGCGGATGTGGTTGTACTCGATGAGCAGGTTGTTGCCGCCGAAGCCGATGCCCCAGCGAGGCCCGTCGTGGATCAGGTTGTGGGAGGCCCGGTTGCCGCAACCGCGAAGGGAAACGCCGACGCCCTGCTTGTAGTAGACGCCCATGTGGTGGAGATAGTTGTTGTCGGCGAAGTTGCCGGCCGGCGTGAGGGTCGTTCGATCGCCGCCGCCGATCGAAACCGCATCCCGGCCCACGTCGTAGATGTCGCAGCCCATGACGCCGTTGTTCGCGCCGCCATTGACGGAGACGCCGGAGCCTCCGTAGTCGCCCACGCCGCGAACGGTGCAGCCCGCGATGAGGCAATCGTCCGTGTTCTTGAGCACGATCGCCGTTTTCGAGCAGCACTCGAAGGTGAGCCCGCGGAAGGTCACGTGGCGTGTGTCGGTCATGTCGAGCAGGGTTCGCACGGCCGGCGCGTAGGCTGTGACGTCTTCGGGAGCCGCATCGTCGGGCGGCCAGAAGTAGAGCGTGCCTTCCGTGCGGTCGAGATACCATTCGCCGGGGGCGTCCAGTTCCTCGAACATGCCCAGCACGTAGTAGCGATCGGTCGGACGGATCGGATAGGAGCAGTTGCCGGCGAGCGTGATCGTTCGTGTTTCCGGATCCACGCTCTTGATGCGAACGAGGTTGTTCCACCAGTTGTAGCGAGGAAAGACGAAGACCTCGCCGTCCTCGGGCCGGGCCCACCGCCGGGCGTCGCTCTCCTTGTACTTGAGCGAATGCTTGTCCTCGCCCGGGATCTCCTGATACATGGGGACCGGCTTGCCGTCGGCATAGGCCCAGCCACCCCCGTAGGGATTTTCGGGATCGAAGTTGGGATAGCGGGCCAGCGGCTGGCGGGCGCCGGCGTAGAAGAGTTGCCGGAAGTTGACGCCCTCAAGCCCCTGGGCCTTCACGTCGGCCTTGAGGATCTTGCCGCGATAGGGCGAGAATCCGGTAATGGGCCGTCCGCCCGTGATGACCGCCCGTTCTCCTTCGTAGGCCCGGTAGACGATCGGAGCCTGGGCCGAGCCTGAGTCGGCGGCGTCCAGTTGGAATGTCTCGGGCAGGCTGTAGACGCCTTCACGGAGCCAGACCGTAACGGGCTCCTTCGGTCCATCCTGGCCACCTTGCTTGCGGACCTCGTCGCGAGCCCGCGTGAGGCTGGCGAAAGGGCCGTCGGTCCCGGCGGCGTTCGGCTCGGCAAGCGTGCCCGACCAGGAATCGTTGCCGGCGGGGGCGACGTAGAGGTCCGCGCCCTGCGCCGCAGCGCAGGTCAAGAGAGCCGTGAGCGTCAGGAAAAGGGCGAGGCCTCGACCGAAACGGGTATCTTGCATCATGGAGTTTCCTGGGAGGCTATGGGGAACAGGAGCCAACTTTCCGAACTTTCCCAAAATCGCCCGTGTTTTTTTAGACCCCTTTGGCTCGTTTTGGGGGGGGAGTCTTTTTGCTGTGGCCGTGGACACCGACTGATTATCGAAGATAGTGTACTTTCGTCAATGTAGTTCTTGGACGCTGGGGCGGGTTTCTCGGGGGGATTGCGGGTGAGGACGGGATGCCATGGCGGGAGGATTTGGGCGTGGGGTCCGACACAATCGCCGTGGATCGGGACTGGGACGTCACCCCACTCCAAGAATAGCAGCCATCACGCATCGTTGCGATGAACGCCGTGCTGGCAGTCGTCTGCTCAACACCCTCAAACGGCACAAGCCTCTTTTCAGCCCCGTCCAGTCCGACATGCGGCAACGGCAGATCCGTTAAGAGGCAAGGAAGTTGCTGAGTTCCGAACGCCGCTGTTTGATATCTTCCAGTGTCGGCCCACACCCCAGGGTGCCGACTTTGGCCGCTATCTCCATCAATCCCGCGAGATATCTCTCCTCCAGAATATGCCACGACGTTTCCCTCGCGTCATCTGCGGGATCGCGTTCAATTGCACGCAAGTACTCATGAACACTCGTCACTTGCCGCGCCCAGGGACGCTTTGTGGGAAACTCGTAGTTCTTGTCTCGTACGAGCGCCCCACCTGCAAGGAATCTTTCAGATCTACACAAATCCAGGATGTCAACCATTCCGTTTCTCCAAAACACGTCAAGAACCACGGCAATGGCACGTGCGTCAAGACGCACCCTACGATTGCTCAATCTGTGCGAAAGGCAGGGAATAGCCACAAAAAACACGAAGAAACACGAAAAGACAAGACGAGAGCTTTCAAGTGTGCCCGGCAGACTTTTTGTACTACTAACCTCAAAGATCGTTAAGTTTTTGACAAAGTTATCAGGCAGCGGTGGCGTTAAGTTGTTGGAGCGTAGCGTGTTGTGTTTGGAGTAGGGCGGTGACGATTTGGCGGCCTTTGGTTGTCATGTGGTAACGGCGGCGTTGGGGTGATTTTCGGATAAGACCATGAGCTCGAAGGATACGAAGACGGTAAGAGACCTTCGACGCAATGCGAGCACGTTGGGTCTTGTCGTCGGACTTCGTGGGATACAGGCGGGAAGCCACATCGCGGTTGCAGAATCCTTCGATGGCCAGTTGTCCGTCGCTGATCGCTTCCAGGAGTTTCCGGTCCTGCTCGGACCATGGCCGCAAGGCGCGGTAACGTGTACCGTCTTTTCGCGTCGGACGGCACACCTTGGCGGCCAACTGAGCAACCGGCGTGGATGTATCGAGCGACGCCAGCGCTTCGGCATAACGGTCGTTGGACTGCTGAGACACCTCGGCGCGGCGATGCATATCGGCCACGCCCCTGCGCATGGGACGCCACGATTTTGGGCCGTTCGGGTCGTTTTCGGTCGAACGGTACGATTGAAAGGCGTGGGGGTTGTTGATCGTCGTTTCGATTCGCAGAAGAGAACCGCCTTTATCGTATACCTTGATGGAGTTGCCGAAAGCCTGATGTTTCACGCGAACGCCTTCCGGTCGATCCTTGTAGTCGCTGATCACCTCACCCTGATAACGGCGGTCCGGACGTTTGCCCAAGAACCGCAAGACGTCACGGCTATCGAAGGTGGCAATGGCTCCGCGGGTAAGTTGTGGATAGAACTTTGCCAAGGCTTCCGAGGACGTGAAGGCAATGTCTGTGGCCCACTCCGTCTGGAAAGCCGACCAGTAGTACGACATTCCCTGGGAACGGAACATTCGCCCGTGCGCGGGATTCAGTCTTCTTGCCACGGCATCGAGCACCTTTGGCCAGTTGGTCTTGTGCATCCGGTCCATGATCGTTTGAGCCTTGGCGAAATCCTCGATCCACGGAAAGCCGTTCTTGTACCGCTCGTACGGCAGGCCGGATTCATCCATCCGTCGCGAAAGCCACTCTCGACCGTTGAGACAGACCTGGATGGGAAACGGAAACCAAGTCTGAATTCGGGCCGACATGAAGCCGAATCGAGGGTCGATCCAATAGTGGTAGAGAAACTTGCACTTGCGCGTGCGAGATATCAACTCGAGTTTCTTCTTGTCGCGGTTGCGGTAGATGTCATAAGTCTGGCAGGGTTCGACGCAAGTCAACACGCAGATCAGCCCGTCTTGCACGTCGTCATTCATAGCGATCTCGCGGGCGATTTCGTCCTTGCGATCTTTGGGCGACGCAAGATACTCCACCGGTCGCCCCGTTTCTTGAGCCGCCGCCAGCGAGGCGTCGATCAATCGTGCCGTCATGGCCTGGGCATGGTCGCCGAAGTTCTTCAACAGAACCCCCGCACGACTGAGATAACCCATCATACCCTCCACAAAGGTGAGCATCCGCAAGGTGCCACGAAGAACAATCCGGTCCCAACCGCTCAATTCTCCCGTGACGTGTTCCGCATGTTGTGGTACAAGAGCGTTCATGGCGTTCCTCTTTTGGGTAAACGTTTTCGGTTACAAAAACATTTACCTCACAAAAGGCGGAACGCCTTTTTCAATCACTTTGGTTGCGGCCGAGCGTCAGCGAGGCCGCGCTGGGTTTCTTTGTGCCTTTTGGTGGCTACTCTGGGCGTGGTATTTTCAGACCATGGTCATGACACAGCACTGCTTGCAAGCAAGCAGTGGCACACCGGGCTGTGGCTTTGCCTCTGGGCTCATCACGACGGAGCGTGATGGCTACTTTCTTTGACTCGGTCAGCCAATTTCCCAGCCGGGGCGGCAGGGCTCTTTGATGATCGCTTCGGCTTCGGCGACACCGGTGGCTTCCATCTTCTCGGCGTCCCAATAGATCTTCTTGTGGGTTCGCAAGGAGAGGATGCCGAGGAGGACGATTTCGGTGAGGCGGGCGCCGTATTCGAAATTGGCGCTGGCGGGGCCGTTTCCCTTGCAGGCGTCGACCCAGTCGCGGTGGTGGCCCTTGGACCGGGGGATCGTGGGTTCCGGCCTCTTGTAGTCGCGCGTTTTCTCGTAGGGAAGAAGGCGAGGCGAGCCGCCGGCGCCGCCGCAGACCATCTTGCCCTTGTCGCCGACGAACAACACGCCCCGGCTGGGCAGGGGCACTCCCGGCGGCAGTTCTTCGGGTGAAGGCGGCTTGAGGCCTCCGTCGTACCAGGTGAGCGTGACGGGCGGCTTGTCGCCCCGCGGGCCGAACTCGTAGTAGCAGATCTCGCCGTGGGGGGCGATGTCGGCGTTCATGTTGCCGGCCGGGAGGGCCTCGACGGTGGTCGGGGCAGCCAGATCCAGGGCCCAGCAGGCGGAGTCCATGTCGTGGCAGCCGAAGTCGCCGAGCCCGCCGCCGCCGAAGGCCCAGAAGTCCCGCCAGGAAACGGGCGTGTAGGCCGGGCTATAGGGACGCATTTCCCGGGGACCGATCCAGAGGTCCCAGTTGATGCCCTCGGGCACGGGCGGGGTGTCGGTGGGGATGCCCGTCAGGTCCTTGTTCCAGCGACTGGCGCCCACCCAGGCATGGACCTCGCGGACGGTGCCGATGGCGCCGTCCCAGATCCACTCGCACGTTTCCCGAATGCCGTCCTTCGAGTGACCGATGTTGCCCATCTGGGTCGCCACGCCCGTCTCCTTGGCGACCTTGGCGACCTGGCGGGCCTCCCAGATGTTGTGGGTGAGGGGTTTTTCGCAGAAGGTGTGCTTGCCCGCCCTCATGCACAGGATCGAGACGTAGGCGTGGACATGGTCCGGGGTGGCGCAGAGTACGGCGTCGACCGCCTTTTCCTTCTCCAGCATGACGCGGAAGTCCTCGTAGGTCGCGCAGCGGAAATTGGGCGTCTTGTCGGCGTAGGTCTTTTCGATCTCTTCGCGGACGGGCTCGCGGCCTGCCATGCCCTTGTAATAGAAGGGGCTCATATCTTCGCTGGTGATCGGATCGGCCACGGCGATCACCTGGACATCGTCTTCGCGGAACAGGCTGCGGATATTGTGGCGCCCCTGGCCGCCGGCCCCGACCAGCGCAACGTTCACCTTTTCGCTGGGCGGCACGAACTTGGGTCCGCCCAGGACGTGGCGGGGGACGATCGTGGCGGCAGTGATGGCAGCGGCGGTCGAAGTGAGAAAACTCCGTCGGTTGGTTCGCATGGCAGTCCTCGGTTGCTTCTGGGGCGATTTTTCAGGGGCGCGCGTTGCGTGTGTGTCGAATCAGTGTAAGCCACGGAAAAGCGTGAAGAAAGCGCTGGCGGGCAAGAAAAGGAAAAAGGAGCGTGGTCCGGCATGGGAACACGCTCCTGGAACTTCTCCGGTCTTGGAAATCGAGGCTACAGCACGCCTCAATTTCTATTTTTCCGCTTTCTTCCCTTTGCCCTTCTTGACGCCGTCGCCTTTCTTCGCTCCTTCAGGTCGCTTTCCGCGAGCCTTCTTCATCTTCTCTTCAACGGCCTTGCGTTGTTCGGGCGTGAGGACTTCGAGAACCTTGTCGCGGATCTGCTTCTGAATCTCGGCCTGCTTCACCTTGATCTTGGCCGCCTTCTCCTTCTGCTCGTCCGTCAGTTTCAGGGCCTCTTGAACGGCCTTCTGGACCTCTTGCGGTTTGAGGCCGTCCTTCTTCGCCTTCATCATGGCTTCCTTGCGGGCCTGCTTCTGCTCGTCGGTGAGCAGATCGTTCATGACCTTGCGGACTTCCTGCAAGGGGGCTTTCATCTCCTTCTCGATTTCTTTGAGCTTGGCCTTCTGGTCGTCCGTCAATTCCAGGCCTTCGAGCAAGCGGGCGGGAAGGACGTTCGCTGCCCTCGCCTTGGCTTGCGGAGCCTTCTTCTGGCCTTGCTTTCCTTTGCCCTTCTCCTGGGCCATAATCGGCATTGCGATCGCCAACACCAAGATCGGTACGAAACCAACGAAGCACTTCTTGAACATGGACGCTCCTCCTTCGGGGGCCTCCCCCGCGAACAGAATCCCCAGACGCCTCGCCTTGCACGGCGAAACGGCGCCCGCAGACTTCGACTATCGTACCATCGCCAAGCGTGGAAATCACCACAATTGGCAAAGGACCGATTCCCGGCTTGAACCCCGCCGGAGCATGGAGGTTCCGACCCGAACGCGGACCGGATGCAGAGCCCGACAGCCCCCCCTCAGCATGGACAACCGATGACAAGACAGAAGGCGACGTTTCTGCTTATTTTCGCGGCCGCGGCGGCCCTTTCCGTCCCTTCATGGCGAGATCTGTCCCACTCCTTTGCCGCCGGTCCGGTCGAACGGTGGTTTCTGACAGCCGGGACCATTCTGGCAATGCCCTTTGCCTTCTGGATGCCCCTTGCGCGAGCGAGGTTCTTCCCGTCTCATGCCAACGTCCCTTCCCAAACTTACCTGCTGCCCGCGGGCCTGCTCTGCCTGACCATCCCCCTTTTGACCGGCGACGTCTTCGGATTGCTTCTCGTCGCTCTGACCGAAGGCGGCGCCGCGTTCTGGCTCTTCGGCTCGTACGTGCTCGTTCTGATCCCCCTTTTCGCCGGGATGCACAGACGTCTTCGTCAAACACGAGAATTCGAGATGCCCTTCTGGCCGCCCGGCTTGATGCTGCGTTGGAGCCTCCGCCGTTTCGGGTGGCGTTTGCGGGGGTGAGACGCAGGGACGCTTGCCGTTGGTTCAGAAGGACGCTCGCGCGGAGACGCGGGGGCGCGGAGGGAAGAGATGGGGGGCCCTAGGAGAGAAGGCAGCAAGAAAGGGTCCACCCGATTCAAGAGTGAGCCCGTCATCTCCGAAGCGGCCTAGAGACCGTCTCGGTTGCCTCGTCAATCGCCTGCGCAGCCTGTTCCGCCGGGACAGGGGGCTGGAACTGGAACTTGCGAAAGGCCTGTCGGCCTTGATCGTAGACCCGAAGTTCCACAAGGGCCGGCTTCTGCTCTCGCTTCATGTCCCGGTAGTTGCTGAGCACGGGGCCGCGAAGTTCCAGCCGGTGTCGGGCGAGCGTGCAGGGAAGCCGGTCTATCTTCTCCCAACGATCCACGAACTCCGGATTCACTCGGTAGACCGGCTCGTTGAAGATCCGTTTCGCCTTGCCGTCCATGCAGCAGTACACCTGGGCGCGTGTCGGAGGAGGCGGCGGAAGATACCGGTACTGGCGGTGGAACTCGTGCGGATCCTCAATCACCGCGGGGAACAGATGCGAGGTGTTCACGGCGATGCCATACTCCTCTTCCGTCAGCCTCACATAGGCTGCCGTCCAAGGGCGGATCACTTCGGCTTGCCATCCGGGCCGGAGCCGCCCGTCGGAGAAGTAGAACTTGGGTTTGCTCTCAGGGTGGCGGGGACGCATGAGGCACATCTCCGCCCAGGCCATGTGCTGGTGTTCGCTTCCCTCGATCGTGAAGGCATACTCGATTCCGCCAGGAACTGGACGCCCGAGCGATTTAGGCTCTTCCGCCGGGAGCCACGGCCGAAGTTCCAGTCTCGTCGACCAGTCCGACACATCGTTCGGAAGTGATGCTCCGGTCTTCGCATCCCAGAATTCGGCGTCCAGTTCATGGAGCATACCGAGAAGGGGCCCGGCGAGATCCAAAGGGAGCGGCATCTGCCCGATCGCCTTGGGAGTGCGAAAACTAAGCCAACCGAGCGTCTGGCGAGGCCACACCGCAGGATTATATCGGTCATAGGTCACGCACCAGGGCGCCGTATTTCGGAGCCACTGCTGCAGGGCCTCGAGTTCAACCGGCGGCAACAGACGGCGAAGCCGCACGGCGGGCTCGGCGTCACTCTGCTTCTCGAAACGATGGTAGAAGCACTCGCCCGTGTCGGTGAAGATGGTCAGCACGAACGAGGGCCATTGCCGGTATTCTCTTTTCGGCGCTTGCGGATTGAAATGGAGTTGCAGATACGGCGTGTGGGCAGCAAGTTCTGTCGGCGGCAGGCCACAGACCCCGAACTCAGCTTTGCGTCCGGGGTGGAGTTGTAGTTCGCCTCGCCATTCTTCGGCATCCTCGCTGCCGAACTGGTGTTGTACGTAGACAAGCCGAAAACGGTCGTTCCAACCGAGTTCACCATGAAAGGCGCTTCCCCAGATTCGAGCCGGGTCTTCCTTGGGGGCAAACCGGACGATCGGTGTAGCCCACCCTTCCACGGGCTGCAGAAATGGCCCTAACCCGAGGTCGGCGCTGCCACGAGCGAAGTCATGCAGCGTCATGAGACACGGTTTTCCGGAGAGTTCTTCCAGTTTTTCGGCCAACTCGATCCGCCAGCAGTTGGCAGCGTCTTGGTCATCCTCTGCGACAGCTCCCGCACAGAACGCGCACCACAGGCCGAGCATAACGGTGATTGTGGGAACTCGAAGATAGACGGACATAGCCTGGCTCCTGCGAAAAAGAACCACCCCAGGTGAATACCTTTCCGGTGATTCTAACGCAGGATGGTTCAGAATGTATCACTTTCGAGCGGGCTGTTACACTTTCGTTACGTTTGGAGCGAGCAATCATAGCCTCGCGCGCCGTCGTGATTACGCTGCGAAAACACTCCCAATCAGGCTGGACGGCTCCGGCGTCCAACTTCGCTTGAACAATCACGGGGGCTCAGATTTCGGGACGGCAACGAGCACGACGTCGTATTGGTAGATGCGAGTTTCGTCGCCTGTCTGGAACTGGAGAGGGCAGAGTTCTCGCCCGTGCCAGTCGCAGGTCTTCTTGACGAGCTTGGCCTGGAGGTCGCCCAGTAGAAAGTCCTTGGCGTCGGTGATCCTGGACGTCATGCCTGACATTCGAACACTGCTGTAGAGGCGGAGTGGACTGGTGGTTTCGGTCAGGCCGAAATCGCGAACGTCCAAAACCTGAATGGCAAACAGTCCGTCGCCTTGCCCTGAATCGGGAACCTGGCCGGTTGCGAGCACGGCCTCGGCGTCGTCTTTCGAGGTCCAGTCGTCGCCCGTCGCCATGAACGCCACCGAGGCGCCGGCGGGGTAGGCCGGCTTCGAAGTGCGGCGAATCTCCAGTCCGTATCGGCACTCCGTCTTCCAATCGCTGGGTGGCTGAAAACGGTAGACCCACTGTTTGTTCTTGGAAGGGAACTGGCTGGCCGACGGTGACTCGAGAGCGGCGCCGCCCCGCAGGTGGTCGGAGAGAAGTGCGTATGCGACGCCTGCAGTGGCCAGCACTACCACGCTCGAGAGGAAGAAAATGCGTTTCATTTGCCGACTCCCACCCGATCTTGCTGAAGACCGCCTTGATCGATTACGCCGGACCGGCGCACTACCACAAACGACGCGCAGGCGGTCGATTACCACGGGGTGAAGTCTACCAGACGGACGCCGGATTGTCACGCCGTCCGCTCAGACGCTGTCTTCCGGCTGAATCCGGAACAGGATCACATAGAGCACGGGCACAATCAGCAGGGTCAGCACGGTGGCGAAGCTCAAGCCGAACATGATCGTGATGGCCATCGTGTTGAACAGCGGGTCCGTCAGCAGCGGAAACATGCCGACCACGGTGGTCAGCGAGGCCATCGTGACGGGGCGCATGCGGCTGACGGAAGAGTCGACCACGGCATCGTAGGCGGGCTTGCCCTCGCGAATCTCCATGTCGATCTGGTCGAGAAGGACGACGGCGTTCTTGATCAACATGCCGAAGAGGCTCATGGCGCCCAGGAGGGCCATGAAGCCGAAAGGCTGGCCGGTGAGCAGGAGTCCGGCGGTGATGCCGATGATGGACAAGGGCAGCACGAGAAGGATGATCAACGGCTGGCGGAAAGAGTTGAAGAGAGCCACCACGATCAACGCCATCAGGATGGCGGCCGCGGGGAGCTTGGAGAGGACCATCGATTGGGCCTCGGTGGAATCCTCGTGCATGCCGCCCCACTCAAGTTCGTAGCCCGGGGGCAACTCGATGGCCTCAATCTGTGGGCGCAGCCGATCGAAAACAGTGGTGGTCAGCTCGCCCCGGGGATCGCACTGGACGGTGATCGTGGGGCGACGGTCGCGGCGCCGGCGGATCGGGTCTTCCCAACGCACTTCAATGTCGCTGACCACTTGACGGAGGGGAACGCTGTTGTAGGCATGGCCCCAAACGGGGGCGTTTTCCAGGTTGGCAATATCTTCTCGTTCCGCCTTGGGCGACTTGATGAAGATGGGCAGCAACTCGTCGCCTTCGCGGTAGTAGCCCACGGGCATGCCGCTCGTGGCCTGGCGCAGCGAAATCGCCATTCCGGATCGGGACGTGAACGTTCGGCGTCCTCGCGCCTGCGAGTAGACCGGCACACAGGTTTTCACGGGCTGGCGCCAGTCGTCGCGGACGTCCTTGGTGTTGGCATCCGCCCGCATGAGCGTTTCCGCCTGCCGGGCCAGGTCGTGAAGCACTTCGGCGTCGGGGCCGCTGAAACGGGCTTCGACTTCGAAGGGAACCGACGGCCCCAGGCAGTAGCGGCGCACCCGCGGCTCCGCCTGTGGGAAATTCTCCTTCAAATAGGCTTCGGTCGCCGCGAACAGCCGATCGATATCGCTCGGTTTCTCTACGTTGATCACCAGGTGCCCGTAGGACTGGTTGGGCAGTTCCGGTTCATAGGGCAGGTAAAAACGCGGTGGACCGGAACCGAGGAAGGTGGCCACGCTCACCACGCCGGGTTGCTCGAGAAGGTGCTTTTCGACCGTTTCCAGATCTTCCGCCACCTTCTGGATGCGGCTGCCCTCGGGCAGCCAGTAGTCGACCATGAACTGGGGCCGCGTGGCATCGGGGAAGAAGATCTGGTCCACCAGTCCAAACCCTGCGAGCGCCGCGATCAGCAGGACGACCATGGAGACCATCGAAGCAACGCGGTGGTGCAGGGCTGTCTTCAGCAAACTCGCGTAGGCCCGGTAGGCCCGGCCGGCGTAGGGATCCGTTCCCTCCTTACCCGGCTTGACTTTCAGGAACATGTCGCAGAAGACCGGGGTCTGGGTCATTGCCAGAAGCCAACTGATCATCAAGGCGATGCCGACCACGAGGAACAGGCTTTCGCAGTATTCGCCCGTGTTGTCCTGCGACAGGTAGACGGGCAAGAAGGCCAAAACCGCCACGAGTGTGGCCCCCAACAGCGGCCAGGCCGTGTCGGCCACGGGACGGGTCAACGCCTGCATCCGCGGTTCGTTTTTCTGGAGCCGTACGAGAATGCCCTCCACCACGACAATGGCGTTGTCGACGAGCATCCCCATGGCGATGATGAACGCCCCCAACGACGTCCGCTGCAAGTCGACGCCAATGAGCAACAGCACGATCAGCGTTCCGAGGATCGTGAGCACCAGCCCGCTGCCGATAAGCAGGCCGCTCCGCATTCCCATCGTCAGCAGCAGCACGGCGATCACAATGGCCACCGATTCGATCAGGTTGAGCACGAATCCGTTGATGGACTGTTGAACGTTGTCGGCCTGGAAGGCGACCGTTTCGACCTCGAGCCCTACGGGAAAGTCGGCGAGGAGTTGGTCGAGTCGCTGATGAACGGCCTGGCCCAGTTTCACCACGTTGCCGCCGCTGACGGTGGAGATGGCCAGGCCGATGGCCGGCTTCCCGTTCATTCGCATCATGGTCAACGGCGGATCCAAGTAGCCGCGACGGATGGTGGCCACGTCGCGGAGCAGGACCATGTCGGTGGAGGGCGTACCCAACGTCATCGGGTCCGTCGGAGTGCCGCGCACGACGAGGTCGCCGATTTCGTCGACCGTGGCAAACTTGCCGCTCGGCGCGACGCGAATACGTTCTTCTCCCACGTCCAAGGCGCCCGCATCCACCACCGTGTTGTGTTTCTGGAGCGTTTCGAGGACCATCTGGGGATGGACCTTCAGCTCGGCCAACTGGGAGCGGGAGATCTCGACGTTGACCACCTCGCGCTGCTCGCCCCACAGCTCGACCCGGGAAACGTCGTCGACGAGCAGCAGTTCCCGCTGAAGGATGTCGGCGTAGTGTTTGAGGTCCGCGTAGGAATAGCCCTCGCCGGTCAGAGCCAGCACAATGCCGTAGACGTCGCCGAAATCGTCGCGCACCTGGGAGGGACCGGCGCCGGGCGGCAGCTTCGATTGGGCGTCGTTCACCTTGCGGCGAAGTTCGTCCCACACCTGGGGCAGGCGATCTTCCCGATAGGACTTTTTCATGTCGGCATGGACAATCGAAAGCCCGGCGCGGGAGAGAGAATGGACGACGTCGAGAGCGTCGAGTTGCTGAACGGCCTTCTCGACGACGTCGGTCACCTGCTCTTCGACTTCGGCGGGCGAGGCCCCGGGATAGCGCGTGACGATCACGGCCGTCTTCACCGCAAACTCGGGATCTTCGAGTTTGCCCAGGCGGAAGTACGACCAGAGGCCGCCCACAATCAGGAACAAGGTGGCGAAGACGACGACGGCTCGCCGCTTGATGATGAATTCCACGAGGCTCATGGCGTCTTGCCTTTCGGGGCCGCCTGTCCGCCAAGCTCGCCGCGGGGGCGTTCTATTCGGACTCGTTGACCTTCATAGAGCAGCGGGGCGCCGGCCGTAACCACCAATTGTCCGCTGTGCAAACCGCCGGTGATTTCGATGCCGTCGTTTGCCAGCTTTCCGGTTGTCACGACCTGGCGGTAGACGGTGTCTTTCGCAGAATCGACGACCCAAACCGAGGGTTCGCCGTCGTCGCCAAGCACCGTCGCAACAGGCGGCAAGCGGAATCCGCCTGAATTGGACGCGCCCTGGGCGATTTCGATGCGCACGCGAGCGGTCATGCCGGGACGCACGAACAGATCCGCCGGCAAGCGGAGCGTGACCGTCAGCGGGTAGGTCAGTTTGCCGTGCTGAATGGAAGGGCCGATCTCCTTGAGCGTCGCCTCAAACCAGCGGTCCGGGTAGGCGTCCAGTTGGCAGGCAAAGCTGCGAAAACGATCCTGCTGGATCACCACGTCTTCCGGAATTCCCGCTGTCACGTCGATCGAGGAGCAATCCAGCAGGCTGACAATGGGATGACCCGCGGCAACGGTTTCGTGATTCTCCACATACTTCTGAGACACGTCTCCGGCAAAGGGGGCACGGAGTGTGGTGTCGTTCAAGGCGTTTCGGGCGGCAGCCAGTTGGACCTTCAAGCCCGCAATCTTGGCCTCCATTCCCTCGATCTCTTCCTCCCTCGCCCCCTTCATGGCCTTTTCAAGCTGTTTTTCGGCCGCATGCACTTCCGCTTGGGCCACGTCGAAAGACGCCGAGGCGTTGTCGAGTTTCGCCCTGGCCACCGAGCCGTCTTGCACAAGGGCCTGGAAGCGATCGCGGAAGATCCGGGCTTCGTTCAGTTTTGACTTGGCCCCGCCGAGCTTGGCTTCCAGGGCCGCGATGTCCTCAGACCTCGCCCCGTCGCGCATGGCCTTCAAGCCCGCTTTCGCTTCCGCCATTCCGGCTTCCGCACGGGCGACGGCCAGCTCGAAATCGCGAGGATCGATTTGGGCGATCACGTCGCCCTCGGCCAGTCGCTGGCCCACGTTCACATCGAACGCAAGAAGCGGACCGCTCACTCGAAACGCCAGTTTCGACTCTTGCCGTTCCTTGGTCACGCCGGGAAACTCCCGGTTCTGAACGGGGCCCATCGGCTCCACTTCCACCACGCGCACGGGACGAACGGCCAGTGTCTGCGAGTCGCCGGCGTCCGCCGGTTGCTTTCCGTGCAGGAAGAGAGCCCCGGCGGCAACGCCCAGCAGGGCAACCGCGCCGGCGGCCCAACCGGCGATCTTCAACACGGTGGTTCGTGAAGACTTTTGTGGAGGATTGCGTGTCATGATCGAGGGCCTCACATGTTGTCTGGGCAGGAAAGCGGGGCGACGCTGGCGGGCAAGGGCAAGCCCAGGACGAGCACCATGTTGCGGGCGACGTAGGCCGCTGCGTTCTCGATGAACTCCTCGTCGTACTCGTCTTCCGTGCGGTTCAGCAACTGATTGATCACGCCGCGAGCCATCAGGAAGTAGTGGATTTGTCCGCTAAGGCACATCCGCCACAGTCCGGCGTCGTTCTCGCCCAGATTGGGAACGTGCTGCAGGAGAAGCCGGTGGAGCATTTCGTCGGCCGGTCGCAGCACCTCGGCAATGGCGAGTGAAACGTCGTCGCGTCCGTCGACGACGGCCCGATTGATCAGACGCTCATACCATCGCGGGTGCTCCGGCGCAAGATAGGTTCGAAAGAAACGATGGACGAGCCCATAGACGACCTCTGCCATTTCCAGGGAGTTGGAAGGGCTTGTCTTCTCCAACTGCGTCAGCGTATCTTCCACATTGATATGGCGTTGAAGCGCATAGCGAATTGCCTGGAGATACAGTCCGGATTTGGACCCGAAATGGTAATTGACCGAAGACAGGGTGGCGCCGGCCTTGCCGACAATATCCCGTATGCTCACGCCCTCCAGGCCGCGATCGGCAAACAGTTCCCCGGCCGCCAGAATCAGCGCGAGTTTGGTGTCAGCGGGAGTTTCTGCGTTGGACATTTCGGATCTTCTCCCAAAGGGCGGTCGTAGCGTGAACCGATTCTACTCAATAATAGAACGAACGTTCGTTCGAGGCAAGCGTTAATCTGGGCCGGGTGACATGCATCCGAAGAACGTCACGACCACATGAGGCGGGCGACGGTGGCTTCAACTTGCCAAGGATCGTCCTCCTCCCAGACGCCATCAAGAGGCGGTTTTGTTCCTCAAGATTATTTGACGCAAGATGTTACGTGAATTGACCGAGTGCCCAAAGGCCCCGGATACGAACTCCTCAACTCGCGAAGCAAGGAAAGCTAGGGAGGTTGCGATATACCGGTGAAGTTGGTTGTCGTACCTGCACCGTATTCTCCGATCCTTAGGAATAGTCCTGATTCTCCGCCAATCGCGGAGCTTGTCAGCGCCACCCACTTTCTGTAAATACTCCGGTCAGTGAAATGCAGAAGATAGTTGCCCTCTCTCGTTGCCTGGCGATCACGATGGCCGCGGCCACAGTGATCCTGAACGGTTGGACCGCGTCGGCAGAAACGTTGGACGAGGCGTGGAGCATCGCCTTGGCGGTGGATGAACGCCTCCAGGCTAGTGAACTGGAGACGGAATCGGCCCGCTGGGACCACTCGGCCGCCAGAGCGCTTGGCCGCCCCAAAGTCGCCAACGCCACGGGCTACACCTGGCTTTCAGCCACTCCCGAATTCCAAGCAAGCATCCCGGGACTGGGCGGGCTTTCCATGCCGATGCTCGAAGACAAGTTCGTGGCAAGCTCGACCATGGTGACCATGCCGCTGTACACGGGCGGACAGATCAGCCATACGGTCAGTGCCGCCGCGTCGCAGGTGGCGGCTGCCGAAAAGGAAGAAGTCCGCACCCGACTCGACATCAAGCTCGACGTAGCCGACGCCTATGTCACCGTTCTGCGAGCGCGCCAGGCGATGAAGGTGGCCCAGGCCAACGTGACGAGCCTGCAAACCCATGTGCGGGTGGTCACAAGTCTCCTGGAGCAGGGGCTGGCCGCCCCGAGCGACCAGCTTGCCGCCCAGGTCGCGCTGGCCGACGCGAGCCAGAAGACGCTGCGGGCCAGGAACGGCGTGGACCTGGCCGGAGCAGCCTACAATCGATTGATGCGCCGACCGCTCGATGGGGCGGTCGAACTGGACGAACTGGAGGTTTATCCGTCCCACGAGAGCCTCGATGAGCTTACCGCCCGGGCCCTGGCAACGCGTCCCGAACTGGCACGGCTGTCGGCCCAGATCAATGCCCTCCGCTGCCAGGCGGAGGGGCTTCGTGCGGCCAATCGGCCCCAACTGGGCGTGGCAGGCGGTTACACCTATCTCGAAAACGAGCATATTGCACCGGAGGGCTACGGGTCGGTGAGCCTGGCCCTGGAATGGATGCCCTACGACGGCGGTATCGCCCGGTCCCGGAGCAATTCCGTCCAGCAAAAGGCGAATGCGGTGACCCGACTGAGGACGAACGCCGCCTCGCTGATCCGCCTGGAGGTTCGCAAGGCGTGGCTCGACGAACAGGAGGCCCGGAGCCGGATTGACGTGACGAGCAAGGCGATCCAGCAGTCAGAAGAGAACCTGCGGGTGGCCCGGAATCGCTATCAGCAGGGCGAAGGGACGAACACGGAAGTGCTCGACGCCGAGACATTGCGAACGCTGAGCTACAACAACTACCACAACGCTCTCTACGACGCGATTCTGAGCACGCTGCGACTCCAGCGCGCCGTGGGAACCCTCTGAGCAGCCGGGCTGAAGCGGAATAGCCGGGCAGCGGACTCAATGCTTGCGGGGGCCCGGATTTTCGCGTATCGTGGGCACTTGGATTAGTGCCCTCGTTCCCGTCATGAAAGGCCCCCGATGAAGACGCAGCTCGCTTGCACCGCCATTTTGGCCCTTGCCCTCGCGGCCTCGCCCGCCCTTGCCCAAAAGTATCCCCCGATTTCCGAAGGCCAGCGGATCAAGATGCTCGCGCCGCCGACCAAGAAGCCGGTGCGGATGGTGCTCGATACGGACACCTACAACGAGATCGACGACCAGTTCGCTGTCGTCTACGCCCTGATCTCCCCCGAACTGGATGTGCAGGCTCTCTACGCCGCCCCGTTCCACAACAGCCGTTCGTCGGGTCCTGGCGACGGGATGGAAAAGAGCTACGAAGAGATCCTTCGCCTGCTGAGCCGGCTCGACAGGTCGCCCGAAGGGTTCGTGTTCAAGGGCAGCACTGACTACCTCGTCGACGTGAAGAAACCGGAGCGGAGCCCGGCCGTGGTGGACCTGATCGAGCGGGCGAAAAAGAGCAGCCCGGAAGATCCGCTCTACGTGGTCGCCGTGGGCGCCATCACGAACGTGAGCAGCGCGATCCTCCTGGAGCCCTCGATCATCAAGAACATCGTCGTGGTCTGGCTCGGTGGAAATGGCCTGAACTGGCATCATCAACGGGAGTTCAACTACCGCCAGGATCTGAACGCCTCGCGCGTGCTCTTCGACTGCGGCGTGCCTGTCGTTCAACTCCCCTGCACGCCCGTGGTGACCCAGTTCAGGACAACCGTTCCCGAGATGGAGACCTACGTGGCAGGGCGCGGCGCCATCGGCGACTACCTCCTGGAGATCTTCAAGGACTACCACAAGGACCACTATGCCTGGTCGAAGGTGCTCTGGGACATGACCGCCGTGGCTTGGGTGATCAACGCCGGGTGGCTCCCGTCGAACCTGGTCCACAGTCCGATCGTGACCGACAACTACACGTTCAGTTTCGACGATTCGCGCCACTTCATCCGCTCGGTCGACTTCATTCACCGCGATCCGATTTTCCGCGACTTCTTCACCAAGCTGGAGAAGCAGAAGTAGGTAGCCACACTCCGCGAGAGGCCTTCTGATGAAAACGACGCGACGATCCTTCCTGGCTGCATCGGCCGCCGCGATTCTCTCCTCGAAAAGTCGGGCCGCCGGGCCGAACGACGCGATCCGGATCGGCCTCCTCGGGGCCGGCTGGCGGGGTGGGCAACTCATTCCGCAGTTCGCCAGAATTCCCGACGTGCGGATTGTGGCGGTCTGCGATCCCGACGCCAACCGGGCGGCCGAAAAGGCCAAGCAAGTGGCCGATGTGACCGGGACCGACAGTGCCAAGGTGGTAACCGACCTGCGCCGTGTCATTGAAGATGATTCCGTCGACGCCGTGGTCAGCGCCACGCCCAACCACTGGCACGCCCTGGCCGCGACCTGGGCCTGCGAGGCGGGCAAGCATGTCTACGCCGAGAAACCCCTGGCCTACAGCCTGTGGGAATCGCAGCAGATGGTTCGGGCGGCCAAGAAATACGACCGGATCGTCCAGTGCGGCACCCATCGCCGTTCGTTCCCGATCATCCGGGCGATCATGGAGCGGATCCGGGGCGGCGAGTTCGGCCGGGTCGTGCGTGTCCGGGTTGTCACCAGGAAGTTTCGGGAGTCGATCGGCCGGCGGACGGAGCCCATGCCGATTCCGCACGAGGTGGACTACAACCTCTGGGCCGGGCCGGCGCCGATGAGCCCAATCTATCGCAACGAGCTGCACTACGATTGGCACTGGGTGTGGGAGACGGGGAACGGCGAGCTGGCCAACAACGGTTGCCACATGCTCGACCTGGCCCGCTGGGCCCTTGGCCAGGAGAAGCTTGCCCCGGCCGTAGCAGCTGTGGGTGGCCGTCTCTATTGGAACGACGCCGGACAGACGCCGAACACGCTGGTGGCGTATTACGATTACGAGCCGGCGCCGATCATCGTCGAGGTCCACAACCTGGCGGAGAAGCCGGGGGCCCGCCAAGCCGGTAAGTACCTGGGGTTGCAGCACGGGTTCGTCGTGGAATGCGAAAATGCGACGATTCTTGGCGCCAACCACGTGGAGGTTCGCGATCGGCAGGGCAAGGTTGTGGAGCAGCAGAAAGAGAAGGAGGGCAAGCTCCACCCGGTCAATTTCATCGACGCCGTACGAGCCGGCTCCCGCGAGAAACTCACCTGCCCAGTCGAAGTGGGGCACACCTCCTGCGGGCTGGCCTTGCAAGGCAACGTGTCGTACCTACTCGGTTCAACGGGCGCAGACCGGTTCGACGCCATGGTCACCGAGGCGACGCCGGAAACCAAGGGCACGATCGACCGCATGCTCGGCCATCTCGACGATCTCGGAATCGAGTCCCCTCGCAGCAAGCTGACCGTGGGCCCCACCCTGTCCTTCGATCCCGACGCCGAGCGATTCACAGGGCCCCAGGCTGACCAGGCCAACCGCCTCTTGCATCGGGCGAGCTATCGCGAGCCGTTTGTGGTGAAGGAAGTGGGCTGATCGCAGTTGTGACCCGGGTGGGAGGTGTGGTTCTATTGTCCAGCTACTTGAGCATCACGGGCAGGGGCGTCAAGTTCTCGTCTTTAGGCATGAAGTAAGGGAAGTGCATTTTGCTAAGTTGGATGGCGAGCATGGAGAGCATGCTTTCGCGAATCGACTGCTGGTTGATTTCCCCTTCGATACTACGTGAGGAGGACCCCCTCAGTGTCTCTCGCCAAAGGGGCTCCAGCCTTCCCTCAACGCAGAACTCGATGATCAGTACCCCGTTCATTTCGGTCGCGGTCTCTCCCGTCTGCTTGCCGCGGCGGTCCCAGATTCCCCGGCGCTCGACGATCGCCAGTGTTTCCCCTTCCGATTCCGAGAACGTCAATTGGAGATAGTTGGCCGAGCCCGGCTGGCAGTCGATCCTGCTCCGGGCCAGTCGATTTCTGATCGCCTCGCCGAGTTTCTTCTCGACTTCCCCGGCAGGCCCTTCCGCGTTTGAGAGGTCGAATCTGACATCCACGGGCGCGTAGGGGGCGATGTAGGCGGGGCTCTTCTCCTCCATGGCCTTGCGACTGCGCTGGATCTCCTCCCAAGGAATCTGGCATCTGCTCAACTGGTTGGGCTTGCTGCCAAGCCGCCCGAGGAGCGTGTTCTGGTCGTGTACGAACAGGATGACATCCTCCGCAAAAGGCTTCTCGGCCGCCAACAGAACGTCCCCGCCGGAGCGATCCACCAGATTGCCGTCAATCAGCCAGGAACTGCCGTCGGGAAGCCATTGCAGATCGTTCTCCCAGAATGCGTTGCTTTGCACCGGCAAGAAGGTCTGGTTGAGGGTCAGCTTGCCGTTCTGGCTCCAGCAGAGGACCCGAGTCCCGCGGTGGGTCGAGACGGCCGCGAGCTCCTTTCCGTCGGGAGAGAACTTCAAATCCTGAATCCACGCATAGATGAACACGTGATCGTTCGACGAAACGCGTCTCTCCGTCTCCTCCCCCTCGGCCGAACTGGGAGGCTCCATAGTCGCCACAATCTCCGAGGTGGCTGTCTGAAGAACATTGAGCTGTTTGTCGGCGACGACGGCCATGTAGGCCGCGTCCGAGGTGAAGGCGACGTTTCCCTGATCGAGGCGTACGTTCTCGCCGATCGGGAATTCTCTCACCATCTCGCCCGTCTCGGCACTCCAGACTCGAACCACCGGATCGGAACGTCCCGCCGTAACCACGTACTTGTTCCTCGCAATCAACAGGATGTCGAGGATCGAATCTTCGCGGCCCGGGATCTCGCTGACTTTCTTGCCGGTTGCCACGTCGAAGACGAGAACGGCCGTGTCGTCGTGGTTATGAGACTTGGCAGCCACGGCGAAGTAGCTGCCGTCGGCCGAGAGAGCCGCAAGCGTGTTGCTCCGGTAGTCGACATCCAGCGTGGAAAGGAGGGCGAAGTTTTCCGTCGAGAACACCTTCGACCCCGCGACGATCACGGGGCAGCCGATCCCGCCCGAGGTGATGCAATCATTCTCCCCGATGGTCGCAACCGTTCCGTGCCATCCTCCCTCGGAGCGGTCGGAGCCCCAGCCCGCGTCGCTGGTTGCCCCTGGGGGCGAGGCGAACGGATCGTCCGAATGCTGGGCGTGGCAGATGCTCCCGAACAACGAGAACACGACAAGACCAGAAGCGATCGGGTGAGTGACTCGCATGGACATTGCTCCATTCCAAGAGAGCGGACGGGCGTAATTGCCAGAACACCATTCTGGCAGATTGACCGGGAAATTCCAGTGTTTTCTGTCCACCGGTCGGTGGGCCTGGAATTGGAGCGACCCGGATGTTCGATCGAGCCGTAACGCCCGTTTCGCCAAATCAGCGCAAGGGAGTGATGCGGTAGAGTCCGGCGCCGTGGAGCGGCAGTTCTCGGCCGAATACCTCGTCGAATTCGCCAAGTTTCTCGTGCGTCCAGAGATCGCGTACCGAGGCTCTGCCCTCGATGCCGATCTTCTTGAAGTCAACGCTCACCGTGCTGACCTCTGAAGCAGCCTGATCACTTTTGCTGACTAATACACCGAATTCGACCGATCCCTTGTTGGTCACGACACCTTTGGTCGAAAACGTCTCGTACCCTTTCGGAATATCATAGATGATGGTCGAATTTGCGTGAGTTCCGATCCCTTTCACTTCCTGACCGTCGATCATGAGCGGCGAGCGTGCAATCGCCCAAAGACTCATGAGCGTGTACTGCTCGTCTTTCGTGAAAGCAGTTTTGCGACCGAACTCGATGGTCCCCATGGGCAACATGTCGGCATCGGGCCACGCACCGGGGCGCCGATAGGGCTCCCATGCGTGCAACCGTTCGAACATGGCACGCAGCAGCCCCCAGCGGTCCCAGAAGTCGTCCGTAATGCGCCACAGATTGGCGTGCTGCGAGACATGGGGGCCGGCGTCAATCGGCGTGGCGCCCGGGGAAAGACTCAGCACGATCGGACGGCCACACTTGTCGATCGCCTTTCGCAGGGCCTCGATTTCCGCTTTCTGCACATCGTTGTACGGACGCGATATGTCGTCGCACTTGATATAGTCGACGCCCCATGACGCATAGAGCCCAATGATCGAGTCATAGTAAGCCTGGCCACCCGGCCTGGTGGCGTCGACTCCATACATGTCCGGATTCCAGGGGCACGTGGAGTCGGTGACGGCAATATCGCGTGCGCGCAGTTCTGTCCCCAGAACCGGGGTGTTCCGGTCGACCGCCTGGCGAGGAATGCCTCGCATGATGTGGATGCCGAAACGAAGGCCTTTGCCGTGGACGTAATCGGCCAGCGGCTTGAAGCCCTTGCCATCTTCCGCGGAAGGGAACTTCCTGACGGCCGGCATCAGGCGGCCGTATCCGTCCATTTGCAGCCGAGCCCCAGCCTTGTATACATGTGATTGGGACTCAGGTTCATACCACTGGATGTCCACCGTCAGAACATCGTATCCGGAGGGCAACAACTTCTCCGCCATCGCATCGGCCTGCTCCTTGGTTTGCCGTTCCGTCACGGTCGTGCCGAAGATATCCCAACTATTCCATCCCATCGGTGGCGCACTCGCCCACTCATGAAAGTGTTGCGCCGGCGGACCAGCAACCGTTCCGGCAACTTCGCCGAGCAGTACAACGACCAGAGAGACCACGATCGAGGAGGGTCGTTTCGCCTTCATGTTTTGTCCTTCGGAGTGTGAGTTGTCTCTGATGCCCCGCGTTTCACGCACTTCACAAGGACTGGCACGTCGGGCTTCATCCTGAGTTTGTCGGGATCGGTTGCCGCCGGCACGCGGGCTCAGCCGGGGCAACAAGGACATTCTAGCACAATCGAGGTGAATCTCAGAAACGAATCGCGGAACGGTCCGCTGAAAGCCTTAGTCCAGAACTCCAGAATCTCATTGATGCATTGCCCGGCACCTGCTAAGCTTGCAGCCACATTCCAAGCAACAGCCATATCCTTGCAGCGACCATTGTGGCGTGCATCGTGAATGGCTTGGTTTCGTGCGACAGGACGAGGACGTCAACATGCGTCAGGCCGTTATGACCCAACCGGGTGTGATTGAATTTCGTGACGTGGCCGAACCGTCACCGGGGCCGGGGGAGGTCTTGCTCCGGGTTCACCGGATCGGCGTGTGCGGTTCCGACATGCATGTTTATCACGGCATGCACGTATTCACGAAATATCCCGTTGTCCAGGGACACGAATACTCGGGCGTGATCGAAGCGATCGGCGAGGGAGTTGAGCGTTTAAGTCCGGGCATGAAGGTAACGGCTCGTCCGCAGATTGCCTGTGGCCAGTGCCGTCCGTGCCGGCGTGGCGATTACAACATATGCGACTCCCTGAAGGTCCAGGGCTTTCAGGCCCCGGGTTGCGCGCAGGATCTGTTCGTGACCAAGGCCGCGTTGGTCGTGCCGCTGCCCGAGGAATTCACCTTCGAGCAGGGTGCATTCGTCGAACCTCTGGCCGTGGCCGTGCACGCCGTGGGGCGGGCCGGGAACGTGTCGGGCGTCAACGTTGCTGTCCTCGGTGCGGGGCCGATCGGAAACCTGGTGGCCCAGGTGGCCCAGTCGGCCGGCGCCAACGTGCTCATCACCGACCTGAGCGACTACCGGCTCGAGATCGCCCGGGCTTGCGGTCTCGCGAACACGTCCAATGCCAAGGAAGAAACGCTTGCCGAAGCGTCACAACGCGTTTGGGGGCAGGACGGGTTCGACGTGGCGTTGGAGTGTGTGGGGGCGGAAGACACGATCTCGGCCGCCGTGGAACATATCGCCAAGGGCGGCACGATTGTCGCCGTGGGCGTTTATCCCGAAAAACCCCGCATCGACATGGCCGTGGTCGGAGACCGGGAGTTGAACCTGATCGGGACCCTCATGTACAAACACGAGGATTACGTCCGCGCCGTTGAGCTTCTCGACAAGGGCGGCGTATGCACCGATCCCCTGGAAACGAAGCACTTTCCCTTCAACGACTATCTCTCAGCCTATCACTACATCATCAATCAGGCGGGAGAGTGCATGAAGGTGTTTATTGATCTTCATGATTAACAGACCTTCCCCGGCGGAACCAGAGCGTTCACTTGGTCTGCCCGGCCTCGACATCCCAGGCGAAGACGTTACTTTCTGAAGCCCCCCAGGTTGCCTCGGGCACGAACCGCAGGGCTTGCGTTTCAACGTCGATCGCAACGCGAACCAGTCTCTGGTAGTTGTTCGTCTCCCGGAAGACGGTCTTCCATTGTCCCGCGGCGTTCAACGCCTCCACCCGGAAGGCGCGAATCAAAGTCGCGGGGACAGAAGCCGGCTCTGATTCAAGCGGGTACTTGCAGAGCATCGCCGTGTCCGGACGATTCAGGTCGCTGTCGAAAACGAAGCGCAGGCGGCCTATTCGTTGGGCTTGCGAGAAGGTGTACTGAAGCCAGCAATCGCCCGAACCGGACCATCCGTTCGGCGACTGGCCCACCGGCCGGTCTACGCCATTGCGAATCGGCTCAGGATCGCCGTGGGAAGCCGTGAGTTCAGCCTCGCGGGTCAGTCGCGGGATCTCGCGTCGGATGCCGGGCAGGTAGGCGTCGTCTTCGAGCAACGCTTGCTGAAGTTGGCCAACGTGGTTTTCGCCAACGTGCCGAGGCGTTGTGCTGTTATCGACAGCGAGCGCAGCCGCCGTGCCGACTGCCTGTCCGAGGATCGCGCAGGTTGCCATCACCCGCGTGGAACTGAAGGCAACGTGGCTGGCGCTGATATTGCGTCCGGCAAACAGCAGATTCGACACGTTGCGGGAATAGAGGGACCGATAGGGAATTCCCCAGGGTGACGGCGTGTCGTAGAGGGTCGACGGTTTGCCCTTGTAATGGATGCCGGCGGGCTGGTGATCGTCCATGGGCCAGCCGGCATAGGCCACGACGTCAGCGAACGGGCCGCCGGCTCGCACGTCGTTTTCGTTGATCATGTAGTCGCCTTCGTAACGTCGACTCTCGCGTTTGCCTGGCAGGAAGCCCAGCCAGTCGAGCGTCCAATTGTCGGCGTTATGATCTCCGCGATTCTTGACGTGGTCCCAGACTCCCAGGGCACATGCCAGCAGTTCGTCGCGGAGTGCTTCGGTGTCCCGGATCGTATCGCGGTCGCCACCTGCTTCGATCCACCAGAAGTTGTTCCACATCCATTGTTCATTTGCCAGGTCATGGTCCCGAGAGGGCAGGTCGGCGTCGCTGGCATACTCGGCGGCCCAGGGCGGCGGAATGAACGCCTGGGGGGAGCCGGTTTCCCGGGCCTGGATCAGGAGGCTCATTCCCATGACGTCGCGGCTGGCCTCGGCCGGTGCAATCGATTCGCCGAACTCGCCAGCCGCCTCACGGCCGACGCGAAATGCCGCGCCGGACAGCGGCGCGAGGATGCTGTCGCCCGAGCAGTCGGCAAACAGCGAGGCCTCGACAGTATGCCACCGCTGCGTGGTGGTCTGCCAGCCCGTTACGGAACAGATGCGGTTGCCGTCCATCTGCAGGTCGTTGCACGAGCAATTCAGCAGCAGCGTGAGGTTCTTCTGAAAACGCACGGCCTGGTAAAGGACGGTGCCCCAGAGCGAGTAGTTTCGCAGGGGATTGCGATACCGGTTCTCCAGCAGGATCTCCTCGATGATCCCGGTCTCGCGGTTGTTCTCTCCCCGGGCGCCCCAGACCCACATGCGGATCTCGGGCGAAGCATTGCCACCGGGCATAGGCCGGTCGTGCATCAAGACGACGCGCAGGCCTCGCCGTGCCGCGGCGATTGCCGCGCACATGCCCGACAGGCCTCCGCCCACGACGCAGAAGTCGGCATGGTGGACTTGATGCTCCAGCGGCTGCTTGCTCATTCGCTAACTCCGCGATGGTTCACGTCTCGATCTGAAACGGACGCTGAGGTTTCCGGCCGTATTGCTCGCGAAACGTGGCCGGAGTCCAGTCCGTTTCTCGTTTGAAAGTGGTGTGCAGATACTCCACATGTTTGAATCCCGTGCGAAGGGCGATCTCGACCAGGGGTAGTTCCGTCTTCGCCAGCAATTCCTTGACTCGCTTGATGCGCACGTCGACGATCATTCCATGGATGGATCGATCCAGCGCCTTTTGGAAACGTTCCTGCAAGACACTCCGCGAAACCAGAACGTGGCGCAGGACATCCGTCACCTTGATTCCGTCGCAGGCATGTTCGTTGATGAATTGCACGGCATCGGACACGACCCGGTCGGTCACGGCGGTCACATCGCTCGACTGGCGGGTCACCACGTCCAGCGGCGGAAGGAGTCTCTCCGTATCGTCGACTTGCTGTCCCTTCATCAGGAGATCCAGCACAGTGGCCGCTTCGTGTCCCATCTGAAAGGCGTTTAGCACGACGCTGGACAGCGGCGGACTGGCCAATTCACAGGCGACGTCGTCATTTCCCACGCCGACGACGGCTACTTCCTCCGGCACCCCCACCCCGCGTAGTTGTTCGTTCAGGTCCACAAGTGGCATGCCTCTCTCGGACACGAATTCTCTGACGTCCGGGGCTGAAATCCGTGAGATGACCCCGTCGCCGGACCACTTCTTGAGCCACTTCGGCACCCCGTCGCACACGGCCCGGTCGACGAAGAACACGGACCAAGGATCGTGTTCACGGATGTATCGGGTGACCCCGCGGAGCAGTTCTCTGCCGAAGGACTGGGAGGTTTCTACGACCAGCGCCACGCGTGGCGCCTTGCGAGGGGCGTTCGGGCGAGGTTGCGGCGTTCGCCTGGACCTTGTTTTCCCGTTGGACTTGGACATGATACGACGCGAGCGTGGGGATCGGGTGCCGGAAGCAGAAAAGACGTCGCTCCCGAGCAGGTCATCTTCAGGTTACCGCAGGCGGGGACGGCCCGTCCATGAGTTTTTCCGTCTTTCGATTATAGCTTTCGCCGGATTCGTTGCTGAGGCTGATATCCTGCAATATCATGGGCGCTAACGTCGCGTGCGGCCCGCCTTCGCAAAGGCCGTGCGGCTGGCGCTATGATATTCACCGGCAAGGAGCATGCAAGCCGAATCGGTGTCCATGTCCTGGCCAAGGCGTGTTACCGAGGGCTCTCCACGTATGACCTTTATCGACTATCTCGTGCTCGTCGGCTTCATGGCCTGGATGTTGGTGATCGGGGCCATCTTCAGCACGCGGGTCAAGGACTCGGCCGACATGTTCGCTGCGGGCAGGCAGTCGCCCTGGTGGATCTCCGGCCTGTCCGGCTTCATGACGATCTTCTCGGCCGGAACGTTCGTGGTGTGGGGAGGCATTGCCTTCCGCCTCGGAGTGGTTGCAGTCTCCATACTGATGGTGATCGGCATGAGCACGGTGCTGGCCGGCGCCACGGTGGCCTCACGATGGCACCGCATCGGCATCACCACGCCCACCGAGTTCTTCCGCATCCGCTTCAACGAGCCGGTCGTCCAGGCCTACACGTGGATCGGTATGGTCTATCGCGGAATTGGGCTGGGCGTGGGGCTCTACGCGTTGGCCGTGATGCTCTCGGTGCTCGTTCCACTTGGCGAGGGAAATCCATTTCGCGATCCGCAGACGGGCAATCTCTCGGTCACCTGGGGCATCGTCCTGTGGGGGACGATCGTCATTACCTACACCATGGCCGGGGGATTATGGGCCGTCCTGATGACCGACGTGATCCAGTGCCTTCTCTTGTGCCTGGTTGTCCTGTTGGCCGTGCCGTTGTCGATCTGCGAGGTTGGCGGCCTCGATCGCCTGTGGCACGAAGCCCCGGAAGGGTTTTTCTCGCCGGCGGTTGCCGAGTACAGCTACACCTTTCTGTTCTTCTGGTTTTGGATCAGTTTCTTCCGTTATGCGGCCGATTGGGCGTTTGTGCAACGGTATATTTGCGTGCCCACGGAACGCGACGCCCGGAAGGTGGCGTACCTGATGGGCTGGCTCTACATCGTCAGCCCCGTGTTCTGGATGTTGCCGGCGATGGCCTATCGCATCCTTGCCCCGGACGCCGATCCCGAGGAGGCCTACATGCTCATCTGCAGCAGGGTTCTGCCGGCCGGGATGCTGGGAATCACGGTGGCAGCCATGTTTTCGGCCACCGCCAGCATGGTCAGCTCGCTCCTGAACGTGTTTGCGGGCGTGTTTGCCTGCGATGTCTACCGCCCGCTGTTCGATCCCGACGCGTCGGAACGCCGGCTGGTTCTGGTGGGCCGACTGGCAACGCTTGCCTATGGGGCGCTCGTCGTTGGGATCGCCCTGGCGGTGCCCTACGTGGGCGGTGCCGAAGAGGTTGTTCTCGTGTTGGTAACCTCGCTGCTCGGGCCGTTGATGCTGCCGGCCGTGTGGGGGGTCTATTCGCGACACGTGGGCCCCTGGTCCGTCTGGGCCACGCTGCTTGTCTGCGGTCCTATTGCGATCCTGGTGAAGTGCGGGCCCGGCCTTTACGAGCGACTCTCGTCCGAGGCGACGTCCGTCTGGCTGGCAAGTTCCGTCGAATGGCTGAAGGCCAATCCCCGACTCGTCGACGCGCTGCTGGGGCTTGCACTTCCCTTGGTTGTGCTGATCGTGGTAGAACTCCTGTCGCGTCTCCGCGGGGTCGACCCGGGTTGGCTGCGAATGCAGGCCGCCTGCGACGAGCACTCCGACAAGCCTGTCAGCGGGGTCGTCTCACGGCTTCCGGCCCAGATTGTGGCCGCCTCGCTCGGTATGCTCGGCGTCTTCATGGCCATCGTCACGGCCTTCGCGAAGACCCAGCAGATCACCCTCGGCGTCTTCACGGCGATGCTCCTGCTGGCAACATCCGGCATGGCCTGGTACGGCTGCCGGCCGGACATCGGTCCAGAAAACAAGCCCACCGAAGGGGCCTGATTGCGTTGTTCGCTAGCGTAACCCCCAAAGAGTCCTCGCGTGGTATTCACTAAGTCCGCTCACCTCCTGTCCGTTGTGTTATGGGGAATCCTGTTTTCCCCGGCACTTGCGCTCGCAGAGAGTTCCGTCCACCACGGCAACAACCAGCGAAGCGGCTACACGGACGCTTCCGTGCCGAGGACGCCCGACTTGCTGTGGACGTACACGGAAAGGCACCCGCCGCGTCCCGCCTGGAAAGAGCCCAACCGCGAATTGCAGTACATCGACTTCGACTACGCTACCCAGGTAACCGTGTCGGACGGGCTGATGATCTTCGGCTCCTCGGCCGACCACGCGGTGCGGGCGGTTGACCTGGCGTCGGGCGAGCAGCGTTGGCACTTCTACACGGAAGGCCCGGCCCGGTTTGCCCCCGCCGTCGACTCCGGGCGTGCCTACGTGGCCTCCGACGACGGATACCTGTATGCGCTCGACGCGGGCGACGGGTCCCTCCTGTGGAAATTCCGCGGCGGCCCCAGCAACGGCAAACTGCTGGGCAACGAGCAAATGATCTCGCACTGGCCGCTCCGTTCAGGCGTGCTCGTCGAAGCCGGGAAGATCTACTTGACCGCGGGCATGTGGTCGCGCGACGGGGTCTTCATCTACTGCCTTGATGCCGCGGACGGCTCCGTGATCCGAGTGAGTATCTCCGAACTGCTCGAAGCCTACGCCCAATACTGGAAAGACGGCAAGAAGCTGAAAGAGGACGTCAACGTCCTCCCCCATGGCCAGGACTACGCCTGGTCGGAGCCCAAGGTTCCCCCCTTCCCCCTGTGGATGAGTCCCCTGCCATACAGCAAATGGGAAGCCGACGTGGGATATGTGTTCACCCTATTGCAAGCCGGCAACACCGTTCTGGCCGGTGGGCGCGACCGGGTGTCCGGAATCGACTTCGCCTCCGGCGAGATCCTCTGGCAACACAACATTGAAGGCGATGCTCGCAGCATCTGCGCGGCCGACGGACACATCGTCGTGAGTTCGACCTCGGGCAAGATCTACGTTTTCGGGAGAAAGGGGCAGGGGAATCCGAAGGCGGTTGTTCACCAACCGGAAATGCCCGTGACAACCGCGGAATCGACAGCATTGGCGAAGGAAGTCGTCGATACGGCAGAAATCCGGTCGGGCTACGCGCTCGTCCTCGGGGCCGGCAACGGGCAACTGCTCTGCGAACTGGCCCGGCAAACAGAGCTGACAATCTACTGCCTCGAACCAGACGCCGAGAGGGCCGACACGGTTCGGGAAATGCTGGACCGCGCGGGGTTGCTCGGTCTTCGCGTTAGTGTGCACGCGGGCGGCTTCGAGCAACTCCCTTACAATCCGTACTGGGCCAATCTCCTTGTCTGGGGCGATTGTCTGGGCAGCTCAACCGGCAAGATGAACGGTGCCGAACTGTATCGAGTGCTGCGTCCCTACGGCGGCCTTGCAGTCCAGTTGCGTGGGGCCAAGTCCGCAGCCGCTACCCGCGCGTGGTTGGCTGCGAACGGCATCCCTGAAGAGGAGATGACGGACTCGCTCATTGGTCTCCTCGTCACCCGCGGTGTCTTGCCGGGAGCCGGGCAGTGGACCCATGCTTATGCCAACATCGGCCGCACGGGTTCGTCGGAAGACGCCCTGGCGCGACTGCCGCTCGGCATGTTGTGGTGGGGCGGCCCCGGCCCCGCTCGCATCTTCACGCGGCACTCGCGTGCCCCCGTGCCGATCTTCTCCCACGGCAACCTGTTCATCCAGGGCCAGCATGACGTGTTTGCCGTCGACGCCTACAACGGCCGGGAGATGTGGAATCGCCATCTGGAAAACGTGGCCCGCGTGCCCGCTGCCAATCGGGGCGGCAATATCGTCGCCGACAAGGACTCCGTCTATTGCATCCAGGGCACGAAATGCCTGCGTCTCGATGCCCGGACCGGTGCAACCCGAGCCGTATACGAGTTCCCTCTCGCGGCAGAACATCGGGCGGTACTTACGGAAGCCGCTGCAGCCTATGCGGATTCGGCGAAGACACGCATCGTGTGGGAGTATCTCGGCGTCACCGGCGATTTCATCCTTGGCTCCCTCGCCAACGAAGTCCTCTACGAAACGATGCCTTCCCAGCCCTACTTCAGCGCGGCACAGCAGGCACGGTACCTGTTCGCCTTCCGCAAGTCGAGCGGACGGCTGGCCTGGCACCGGAAGGTGGATCGGGCCGTGTCGCCTCTGGCCATCGTCGCCAATGAAGAACGCGTTTACTACCTCGACCGCACCGACGAGCGTTTGTATCAGCAGACGAGGCGGCGGGGCGACACGTCAGGGGTCTGCGTGCTGAAGGTCGTCGACCTGGCAACGGGCCGATTGCTTTGGGAAAGGCCGGGCATCCGTATCGAGCACAAGGCGTTGATCCTCAAAGACGACGTGCTCGTGACTTATCCCAATCCAATCGAACACGACGTACAGGAAGGCGACAGCGGGGTGGCAGCGTATTCCGCCCTCGACGGCACGCTGCTGTGGGAGAAGGCGGAATACGCCGGTGTGAGCGGGAACGGGCGCAAGGCGATCATCCGCCACACGTTCGTCATCGGCGACACGCTGTTCCTGCCCTGGGCCTTTGACCTGCGAACCGGCGAAGAGAAACTGCTGCATCGCAACCCCCTGACCGGACGCGAAGAACGCTTTGACGTGAAAGGCCAGAACTTCTGCGGCACGATGGCCGCCGGCAAGAGCCTCGTCGCGTATCGTTCGGCGTCCATCGGTTTTCAGGAAGTCGGACGCGACAGCGGATCGTTCTGGCTGCCCGAACTGCGACCGTCCTGTTGGATCAGCCTTCTGCCCGCGGGCGGGCTGGTTCTCTCACCTGAGGGCAGTGCCTCGTGCCTCTGCCCCTACACCTACAAGACTTCGGCCGCATTCATGCCGGTTGAACGGTTCGAAGACTGGGGCGTGTATCTCAGCGGCAACAAACAGGCGTTGGCGGAATTCAAGCGAGAGAAGTCGGGAGAAAGGCTTCCGCCAGCTTTCAACAAGCTCTACATCAACCTCAACGCCCCTGGCGATCGCATGGACGCCCGGGCGCAGGTTTGGATGGCCTATCCCAGACCGATGGCCCGCCTGACGACCCCGCGTTATCTCGATACGCCCTTGCCGATGGTGATCCGCGGTGTTTCAACTGGTTCGACCGCAAGACGGGTCTTCTGAGGCAGCAAAGGGGCATCTACTGGATCGAGGGCGAAACGTTGATGATCTGCATGGGGAGTGTCAGCGAGCGTCGACCGAGCGAATTCCTCACGGCCCCGGGCGACGGACGTCTCCTCTTCGTGCTCGAGCGGATCGAGAAGCCGCAACAGTGCGCACTGCTAAAGCCTGAATGAGAGTTGGCAAGCAGGACCAGCCCCGACTGGCCAATGCAGAGAAGACGGCACTCATCGCTGCCCTGCGGCAGAATCGTTGCGTCGCCAAAGCCACCGCGTTACAATCCGAGGCAATGTCGCCCGCGGTGGGGAATGACCGGGGACGCGGGCGGATATTCCCGTTCCGCGGCTAATTGGGGGATCTGAGATGTGGGGACACCGGTGTGTCTTTTTCAGGGTTGCGTGCTTCTTGTTGCTCGGGAGCGTCCTGGGCCAGCCGGCCGCGACATGTGCCGAAGCCGATTCGCAGACGGAAGCAAGTGGCCCGGCCGCTGGTGAGGAGGTGAAAGCCGCTCAGAAACTGCTTCAAGGGACCTGGGTCTCCGTCGCACACCGGCGCGACGGCAAACCTTACGAGCAGCCGCACACGATGCGACTGGTGATTCATGGCGACGAGTACGAATTGCTCGAAGGAACGTCGAGCCTCGGAGGCACCTATCAACTGGATCTGACGAAGACACCGAAACGGATCTCGCTCGTCACAGGAAACGGGATGCTCCACGCGTCCTACGTTTTGGAGGAGGGCGAACTGAAACTGTGCTTCGGCTCGAAGCCAACCCTCTCGGCCCCGGAGGGCGTCGCAACCGCCCCCGGCGATGGGCGTCTGCTCACCCTATTCGCACCACAACTCGTGCGGGTTCTCGAAGGGCACGGGGGGCCCGTGAGAACCGCCGCCTTTTCGCCCGACGGCAAGCGGATCGCTTCGGGCAGTGGTTGGCCCAAGGGCGACGGCACGATTCGCCTTTGGGACGTCGAAACGGGAAAGGAAATTCGGAGGATCGACGTGAGGGCCTTCGTGTCCGACTCTGTCGAGCGCGGCCCAGACCGCCGGGCGGGCGACGTGGGGCAACTCGTATTCACGCCCGACGGGCACGAGATCATCGCCTGTGGTATCGGTGGCTTCGTGGTGATGTGGAACGTTGACACGGGTAAATTGACGCGGCGCTTCGAAGGAGCCAGCGATTTCACCTGCCCCATAGCTATCTCGCCCGACGGCCGAACCGTGGTGTCGGTCGGCCCGGCACATACGCTGATCGCCTGGGATGTCGCATCCGGCAAACGCCTTCGCAACTTCGGAAAGCACGATGGCCAGATCAGGTCCCTCGCGGTCAGTCCGGATTCCAAGCGAGTTCTGTCTGGTGGCCGTGACAAGATGATGCGTCTGTGGGATCTGAAGTCCGGCGAAGAAATCCGTCGTTTTGAGCTCGAAGGCATTGCTGAGAGCGTGGCGTTCTCGCCGGACGGCAGCCAAGCCATGGCGGGAATCAGCGCTCCCGTGTCTGTCCTTCGCGAGTCGCCGATCTGCATCTGGAACCTGGAGACCGGCGAGCGGGTTCGGCGAATCGAGGCCCATCCGCACGGCGTTACCTGCGCCGTTTTCTCCAGTGACGGCCGGCGGATCCTCTCGTGCGGCTACAACAAGCAGGTTCGGCTCTGGGACGTCGAGTCGGGTCGCCGGCTGGCTCTCTTCCAAGGCCACCGGAACTGGATCCGGAGCGTTGCCTTCTCCCCCGACGGACGGCTCGGTCTGTCGGCGGGAGGGGGGCAGGGCAATGCCAAGAAGATGCTGCCCGGCGATGATTTCGGAGTCCGGCTCTGGAACCTGGAACTCGCTGCGGACGAGGACGCCGAAGACGACAAGTGATACTCTCAGAGCCGATCCGAAAACCGTCGCCGATGCAGGCGGTTTCCGCCCGTGGGAGGCATGTTCTGTGGTTTTTGGAGAGGCTCTTGGTGCCGTCCGACCGCCAGCGGGCCGCAAGCGGCCCCGCTAACGGCATGGGTCATCACACCTTCGGCAATTCAAATCCCTTCCGCATCGGACGCTCGAGCATCGAGTTGGCCAGGTCGTTGTCCTTGAACGTCTCGGTGACCGGGTCCCAGGTCAGCTTCTCGCCGACCGTTTGGGTCTTCTGGCTGACCCAGCGGGCGATATTGCCGAGGTGGCACACAGTGGCCGAGCGGTGTCCGATCTCGACGTCGCACACGCACCGCTTGCGCTGCTTGATGCAGTCCGTGAAATTGCGATAGTGGTTGCGGGATTGATAGAGTTGGATCGGCATGTCCTCCAGCGGGATCGTCTTCCACTCGGGGTTGCTGACCTCGAACCGCCCGCGGTCGATGCGGATCTGCCCTTTGTCGCCGATGAACAAAGCGCCGCCGTTGGGATTGGCGTCTTCCGAGAGTTCGAGGTGAATACCTCCGGGGTACATCATGTGGATAACGGCCCCCTTGTCGCCGAAGAACCGACCGTACTTCGAGTTCTCGTCGGCGATCCAGGGCTTGTAAGGCTGGCCTTCGACCCAGACTTCGGTCGGGCCGGCGTCGTCCATGCCGAGCGCCCATTGGACTTGATCGAGGTCATGGGCGCCCCAGCCGCAGATCTCGCCGCCGCAGAAGTCACGGATCGAGAGCCAACCCGGCCGCGAGCGGCTGATGCGGATGTTGTCGTTGTAGGGCTTCGGCTCGACTTGCCCCATCCACTGGTCCCAATCGAGGTCTTTCGGCACCGGTTGTCCCGGCAGATTGCACTCCCACGGCCCGGCGAAGTTGACGCCAATCACCTTGGTCACCTTGCCAATGTACCCGTTGCGGACCAGCATGCACGCGCGGCGGAAGTTGGCGCTGGAACGCTGCTGGCTGCCCACCTGGAGCACACGGTCGTTCTTGCGGATGGCGTTGACCATGGCGCGGCCCTCGGCGACGGTCAGCGTCATGCACTTCTCGACGTAGACGTCCTTGCCGGAGAGGGCGGCGTCGATCGAGTGCAGGGCGTGCCAATGGTCGGGGCTCGCGATGACCACCGCGTCGACGTCCGTTCGCTCCAGCAAGGGACGGTAGTCCTGGTAGACGCCCTTCTCGTCGATGCCGAGTCGCTTGGCGTTCTTCTGGGCCCGGTCCAGGGCCACATCGCATACGGCGGCGAATTCGACGTCGGGGAATCGGGCGAGCGCGCCTGTATCGGAAGGGGATCGGCTTCCGGTACCGATGGCCGCCATGACGATCTTGTCGTTGGGGGCCGCCGTCGAACCGTCTTGGCCGAGAACGTTTCGCGGGATGATATAGGGCGACGCGACAGCGGCGGCAGTCGCGAGGCCCGTTCGCTTGAGGAATCCACGGCGGGTGGAACGTGACATGGCAAGTCTCCCAGCGGGGCTGTGGGCAATTGGCGTGCGGACGATATGCATGGAGGGAAAGCGAATCGCCCCCCGGAAAGCGGGGCGCAGCCTCCATTATGCCAAGTGGCCGCGCGGGAAGAAAGCGGAATTTCGTGCCGGGGTCTCTGGGTGACGCGTCATCCCGCATGCCTGCCTGCTTCGCGCCAACGGGGTAATCGGCCGGTCAGTAGTTTCTGCACATTCGTCTCCAACAGCCCGGTCGACTCTGTAGCAGAGAGACGCTCCTCGCGACTGCTCGGTACCGTAATCGGCTCGCCAAGTGTTACAGTGGCCTTTCTCGATCCCCGAATGCTCGCAAACGACCGTCCCGGACGAAATTCTGCCAGGCGATCATCACGTAGAAGAGCATGCGAAGCCGCTCCGCCAGATCGTAGATGGCGAACGCGTCGGCATGGCTGGCATGGTTGGGAGTGATCAGCACGCCGTCCCCGTCTTTCAGGGACTGCCGAAGGTGCTCCAGACCGTTGACCTCGACCTCAACGAGTCGGTGCTTCTGTATTTGCATCCGTCGTCGGCTTCGTCTCCAGAATCGCACCCAAAACGAACTAGGCTTTGGGCTCTACCAGCGTGGCGGACGTCGATACGGCTGACGATTCATGACCTCCCCCCGAAGATCAAGACCCACGCAACAAGGCCTACACTCATCATTTACCAAACCGGGCCATCTAATCAAGAGGGCTCGGTCGGGTTGCCAATTGCAACGCGTCAGTAGAGGAAATCCGGAAAATGGCCCGGATGAGGGGAAGGGCTTTCCATGTTGAACAGCTCGAAGTGAAAAGAACGGGACTTTCGAGAGCTGCGGACTCCCTGAAATGCTGGGCTAGGGATGAAGACTGTAGGCAGTAGGTTTCTGCCGCGAAGCAAAGCGGCATTGAGCAGCCCGCCGCCGGCCCCCGCGCTGATGACAGCGTCGATCACGGCAGCAATCCGTCGAGCGTCATGTCTGGCAGGACACTGATGGAAGAAAAACTCGCGGTGCTCCTGGAAGAAGATCAAGTCTCCGAATGGGTGTTCTTTGAAGCGACGCACTAAGAGTTGCTTCGGATTGACGTTGCATCATTTTGCGCGGGCACGGAAGATGGGCGGCAAGCGGTGGCGGCATGCCCCGGTTGAGGTAGAAATCGTTGCCACAACCGGTTAGCACATCTATGATCATGGAAGGCGAGGACATTCTCCGAGTGATTGGGCATTCGGCCCACTCGTTGGATGGTTGAGCATCGAAGTTGGGGAGGTGTGCCATGCCCTATTACGAGTACAAGTGCAGGGACTGCGGGAAGACATTCGCGATCAAGGAGACCTTCGCGGAACACGGACACAAACAAGTGAAGTGTCCCAAGTGCGAGAGCCGGAAGACAGAACGCGTTATCAGCGAGGTCTTCGCGCAAACGGCGAAGAAGTCCTGAACGGAGTCAGGGCGGAAACGCACCTGCGCTATCTCTATTGGCCCAGCGGACGGGGGCATGGTGGACGAGTTCTACCGGCACCGGTTAAGATACGGCCATTACCAGGGTGAGTGCCCCTGGGGAGATGTTGTACTGTGTGCCTCGTGGGACTGGCGTCAGCTCCTTCGTGCCTCAAAACAGCATGGCTTTCCGATATCTGGATCTGCAAGAAACGTCCACTGGGGTCATTTCACAACGAAATCGAGGTTTTCATGGGTGGGATTCTCAGGATGCTGCCATCGTGTGCGGCGACGATGCTCCTTGCCAGTGCAGCAGCTTTGTTGAGTTTCGTTTGTCCTCCCTTGTGCGTGGCACAGACTCTGTCGACAACGGAATTACCGCCAGCAGGCAGTTCTACTGGCAGGGAGACCGTATCCTCCGATGCCTCCCGGCAGGCAATCGGACAATCCATGGTCCTGGTCGCTGTTCATTTCAATGGCCAGGTTCATGGCGTTCCCGGTGCCGTTTTCCACCGGGAGGGTAGACGGTCGCTTGTTGTCGCAAGGCACTCACAGGAACTGAACGACGCCTATTCAAAGGGGGGGGCAAGTTACCGTCGGGCCGGATTTCTTCGTCTTGTGGAACGACGGCAGCGAGCGGAAGTCGGTTCGCGCTGAACGGGTTTCGGGATTTGTTGGGGGCCCGTTCTGTGTGCTCAGCGCTCCCGCAGACCAGCTTCCACCACCTTTGGATCTGGAGACGGCTCCGGACTTGACCCCCGAGATGCCGGTGTATCTGATCGGTTATGAGACAGATCGAACCGTCAGGCCCTCGGCATTCGCGGCCTTTGTTGAGGCCGGGACTCTTACCGACATTGACCGCGACGAAGCGGGGCAAGTGAAGTCGATCAAAGTCCGTTGCACGGAGGCGCCAGCGATAACTCTGGCGATTGTGGCAACTCCTTTCGGAGAGGTTGTCGGCTATTGCGGTGGAGATGGTCGCCCCAACACGCCGGAACAGCGGTACCCGGTCTCGCCAGCCGAGAGTTTCATGGGCCTTCTCGAACCACAGCTTGCCTGTTTTCAGCTCGGCTTCCAGTCGGGCGACATCCAACAAGTTGTCTACGAGTTTGTCATGGTAATCAGCGATCCGTGTTGTCGCGTGAATGATCCCAAGCTGAGTATATACCCTGAAGAGAAGTCGTCATTTGAGCGTGCGACTCCGCTCACGCCCGTCCCGGAAAAACCGCCGGTCGACTCGTTGCCGGGAGCAATAACGCTGGATCTTGAGAAGCGTGCCCCCTCCGACGCGTTCAGGCTCCAGACCCCTTGGATCAAGAAGTTCGGGAAGGGAAACACATGGGTGGCGCGATACACCGGACCGAATCCGGGTCCGAAACCGATATCGGCTTCGCCGAAGCGCGCGTTGAAGCCAGTCCGCCGGCGCGATCTACGGGTGTCTCGATTTCGTTTTTCATGTTGGATTTTGAACGGGGACGTGTTCTGCACCAAATCAAGAAAGAGGGTCCCTTGATCTTTCGGCTCGGCCCCGCCGATTTCAATCAGGGTTTCGGGACCCCTTACCTGACCCGGAAGGGTCGCCACCTCTATCTGGCCGGCCACTATTCGCAAGGCCAGTTTCACCGATTTCGCATCGACGGCGAAGATCTGATCTACGAGAAGACATTCAAGGGGTTCCCGTGCTTCATGGGCGAACGCGGCGTCGTTTGCCGTAAACCAAAGCCCTGGTCCTTCGTCGTGTATGGTCTGGACGAGAAGGCGTCTCACGAACTCGACGCCGGAAGAAGAGAGATCGGCGCTGCGGCAATTTCCCCACGATCCGGGGCGATCTGTTTTCTCGATCGGAAAGGCGTGATGTGTGTGTTCGATGCAGACGGAACGCAAACCGGCAGCTTCACGGGGACACGAGCTACTGCGTACGCGCTTCTGCCGCACCCCGGCGGCGGACGTTTTCTGGGATGGGGGAACCAGGAGGTCGTCTACTACGACCTCGACATGCGGCGGCTGGAGGCGGCATTCCAGTCACCTGCCGACGATCCCCCCACCCATGAACCGGCGTCTGGAAAGATACCACCATTGACTCCCGGGAACCTCCTGACCTCGTTTCCGACAACATCCAGAGCTTCGTTGTTCGAATTCACCCCGCAAGGGAAGTTGGTGCAATTCATCGAAATACCGAAGCCACCGGACGCGGTCGAACTCTACTACAACAAGGACCCTTGCGTCTTATGGCGTCCTGAAGAATCCGTCCACGTTCGCACGTCGTCGGACGCCTCGGTGCGTGCGACCGTTGAGCAAACGGCCGAGAGCAGGATTGCTGCGGCAATAGCCGCCGTGCATCCGTGTCGTCTAATCGTCATTCGAATCACCTCTGGTGGTCGTGGACTGGTAGCCGCGATTCCGGTCCTGGCCTGAACAAAACAAGACGGATTACCGTTCGGCCCTAATCTTCCGCTGAGAAACAATCGGCCAACTCCCACAGGTCGCTCTGAAACTCGCGGTCATGGTATGCCGCCAAAGCCGCTGTCAACAACCGTTGCTTCAGGCCGACACAATCGGGTTCGGCCAGTTCCTGCACAACCGACACGGCAGCGTCGGGAGGCAACTCTCGGGAGAACCAGCGCCGCACGTACGGTTCAAGTGATTGCCCCATTGGCAATGTCAAGATCGCCTTGGCATCAAGTTGTCGGACCAATTCGAGACGATCCCCGAGGGGAAGCCCGGCTCGCTGGTTCAGGAACGAGTAGAGCCGATGGGCCTGCGGTTCTCCATTGACAAGATCCTCCAAAGAAAGCATGGGTTGCTCTTTCGCTTGCCGAGGCGATCGGCTCGATCTTGCCTTCCCCGGAGCGGCCTGCAATGAGACCCCCTCCTGCCCGGCAATCGCCTCGACCTGGCGGCGCTGCGAATCCGGCAACCGGGTTGCGAGAACAACGACCAGTTCCTGCAGATACCGGCGGCGGTATTCCTGTGATTCAGCGCGATATTCCCGAAGAACTTCCCGGATCGCCGACCAGGCGGATTCCGCGGGAAAACGCTGTGCAAGCGACTTGAGGCAGAGCGTAAAGCAATCGCGCGATTGGCAATACGCACTCCATGCAACCTGGTACACTGGCGCGACGTCTGAGGCGGCCAGCTTGGCGGCAATGAGATCCGTACAACGCTCACGTGATGAACTTCTCGCAAGATCTCCAACGCATGCTCTGACAAGCCGGTATCCGTCACCGGGCGGTAGCGTACCTGGACACCTACGAAGCGCGTCAGCCGTTTTCTCGTAACTCGCGGGATGCGTCTCGATGGCGAGCGAAGCAGCGCAATAGAGAACTGCACGCATCATCTCGGGGGACAGTTCGTCCTTCGTCGCCCCCAGAAGTTCGGCAACACCATTCCCCAGTTCTTCTCGCGTGCCACGAAGCTTCGTCAACTTGGGGGCTTCCGGTAGCTGGTCGGACTTGTAGACGATTCGGCAGAGCAGCTTCACCAGCCGATCCCGCCGGGGGGCTGCCCACGGTTCCGTCAATTTTGGAAGCAGTTCCTCCAACGGGACGCACACGTCCCTAAACGGGCATTTCTGACGCAAGTCTCGCTTGGAATTCAACTCCTCGTCAACATACCTCGTTACAAGCTCAATCAACGTGTCGGCGGCAGCCGCACGCGATTCCTGCGACGCGCCGCCGAGCCGCGCAACACATCGCCCAAGCAGCACCTTGTGGTTCGGTCCTTCCGCCTGGCGCATGCGCGCCACAAGGTCGGCTGCCAGGAGTTCTCCTTCCGCGGGCGCAGCACGTCGAAGAAATGGTTCGAACAAGCGGATCAACGAGCGAGTTCCATACTTCTCCGTCAGTTCGAGCATCTGCCTGGTCGCCTCACAAGCTCCCGCCGAGGAGAGTCCTTGTGCCGCCGCCTCGAGTACGAGCAAGACGCCTGAGGTGGTCGTCGACCTGCGTTTGTCGTCAAAGTTCCCCCGAATGATCGACGGCAACAATAATCCGATCAGTTGGGGACTCTCCTCGGACGTGCGTTTCGCCAGGAAGGCCCGCACGCAATTGAGTGTCCGTTGGTTCTGCTGCGGGTTGCCTACCGCGAGACGGACAAGCCACTCGAAAGCCGCCGTTGCTTCGTCCGCCGACATGTCCTGCGCCATCGCAATCAACCCCTCGGCCAGGACAAACGATTCGGGGGTGGCAAACACAGTAGGGGAGGCGTCCAAGATCGCTTGGAAAGCCTTCTGCCGGGTTTCAGGTGGCAGGTCCGAAAGAACGGTCTGAATTGCGGGTGAGTAGGCACCCGCGAGCAGATGGCCCCTCGGACTGCCGGCGTACGTCGAGCCTCTCCCGCCCTCCGGATTATCTATCTTCCGCAGGATCATCTCGAAGGCCTCGTAGCGCACCTGCGAGTCAGCCCCAGTCAGCGCACCCGCGAGCCGCAATTTCGATGCGGCGATCGCGGCCTCCGGTTCGTCTTGGGCCGCCGCAACGAGTTTCTTGGCGAAGACCGTAGCCTCATCGGGAGGAACGGCTTTTCCAACCGCGAGAACGGCTGTCCATACGTCATTCGAAACCGCCAACGGGCACTGCTCGATGAAAGAGCCCGCGATGGAAACGACGGTCTCCGGGCGGCAATGTTCCACAACGGTAGAAAGAGCCGCGGCGTAACGTCTGCGCGAGTCCTCATTGGTCTGAATCTGTTCGAGCAGCCACCGCGCGACCTCGTCCGCTATCTCGGCGGATACCGCTTCCCCAAAGCTGCGGTACGAATGCTCCGATACGGCCAACGGCTTCTTCTCCGCGTCGAACGGGGACGGCGAGATCATCTCAAACACCCCGATGACCTCTGTGCAGGAAAGCGTTCCGGCGACATGAGTGAGGGCTCCCAGCAGGGCACGAAGCTTGCTGTCTCGGCACGATTTCATTCGGTCGAGAATCGCCTCGGCCAGACGCCGGCGTTCGCCGGACTCCAGGTGGCTGTCGGCCAGGTATAACTTGGGGATTCGCGTTTGAACCTTCACGCTCGCTTCCATCCCCTCGCCATTCGCCATTTCCGTTGTGGCATCGGCGGCAAGCGTGTTAAGGAAGGTCTCCATCTCGTCCACAGCCAGTTCTCGGCACAGCTTGTCGGGAAGGTGCTCCAGGAGAACGGGATATAACGTTGCCAGTTGCTCCATTCTCAGCGCCGCCAGCTCTCCTTTGAAGCATGCGATGCCTGAATCCGGGTTCTGGCTGATTGCGCTGCACAAATACGCGACAACCGCTTGTTCCTTTTCTGCCTGATCAACTGATGCCGCGTTCCCTGCCCCCGGCGGATAGCGTACTCGTCGGTGATCGACAAACCACGTCAGCAGGTTCCCATATTCAGACACGGGATGGTCGGGATCAGCCCGCGAGAGGCGATCCAAAAGTAACGCGTCGAACTGGCGCAACACAGCAGCGTCAACTCGGCCGTCGCTGAGCAGCGCGTTCCAATAGGGGAACTGATCGGCAAACGGCCCGCTGGGAAACTGTTGAAACAGGAGGAGCAGGTTACGCCCAAGCCCGGTTTGGAACTCCCGCTCCTCCACCGGCCCCGGCTCCAGCAACCGAGTCACCGCAATCTGCGCGAAACCTGGGATATCATCTCCAACCTGCAAGAAGACTCCTGCCCTCACGGCCGCAGCCTGCTCTCCGTCCGGCGTGCCGTCCTCGCACCGGGGCCGAACGACCGCTTCAATGACTCGTCGTCGCGTTTCCGAATTCAAGGCCACGACGGCGTGGGTAACATCCTCTACCCGAGCAACGACCGCGGGATGGACATTCGCCGCCTCCACGATACCGTCGAGGATTTCCAGGCGTTCGTCGAGCGTGCGTTCGCGGATCTGGCGGAGCACGGCCGTCTCATCCGCCGACCGAAACAGGTGGCCAGTGCCAGGGGATGTCTGGGCGGCTTGAGGGTCGCGCGGCTGATCCAGCCGTGCTGCGTGCAAGTACTGTTCAACGAGGATCTGCGCGTTCCCCGGGTCGCCTTCATGCCCGTCAGCGTATGCAACGCACGCCGTCCGAATGGCAATCAAGCCAAGTACTGCGAGTTTCGTCCAATCCATCCTTCTGCCTTTGCCGCCAGGGCGTGCTCTTGTGAACTCACTTGCCATGTTCAGGAATAGATTCCGAGCGAGGAAGACTTCAGCATTGGGAAGGAATTGGCCGGCATTGTCAAGGCCCCGCGGGCAAACGATGCGATTCCTCTCGCGGCTCCGGACCTGGAATCCCAACGACGTCTCGCTCGCCGCAGGCTATCGCACAGTCTTGGTTCTTTTCACCGAGAACTGAGGTTGCTAAGATGATTACCCTCTTATCGATGCCGGACGACCGAGATGGAAAAGGTGATCGCATGCAGTTCGAGGCGAGGCGGGATTCATTGGGCAGGGCTGCACTGACATTCGTTTCCATCGCGAAAGGGCGATCGTTGGCAGGAGTGGGATCCTTCGCGACGCTCTGCGCTGCCCTATTCGCTTTCTGCAACACGGGCGATTGCCAGGTCCTGGAGAACCCGTACGCCGCGCGCAGGGCCACCGAAACGGACAGCCCTCTGGAGGTCAAACGCTCCGAACATCAGGGGACCAGGTCGGTCGAGGCACGCCTTCCGTCGCAGACAGGAGACTATGACTGGTCGACCAACGGCGAGTGGCTGTGCGTTCTACGATACGATCCGGCCGAAGTCGTGAGATTGCACGTCCCGACGTTTACCGTCAAACAACGGCTCGATCTGCGTAGCGATCCGGAGCAACTGGCGGGCACGACGAATTTCATTTGCATGGCGCGGTGCAAGAACGGTTTGGCTTTGCTAGGGACGCGGCACGCGTTCCTCGGCCCCGCGACGGTACACGTCGATGTTCGAGGGGAAGTCGTTGTGATCGTTGACCCGGACACATTGAATGTCGTCAAGGTCTTCTCAGTTCCTGCGTCGTCCGCCATGGCGGCATGTCGCGAAACCCGTTTCCTGTATTTGGCGTCGTCCGGCGACGAGCGTGTTGTTCGGGTTGTCGACACGGACACCGGACGTGTCGTCTCCACCTGCGGCATGGCGTTGCCTTCGGGCAACGAGGATTTGCATCATCGATCGTTTACCCGCGTCAAACTTTCGTCCAATCTGTTTGCCCGGGGGCACATGACTCCGGACGGAAAGAACCTCTATTTCAGCTCACAACGACATACCTGGCGATTCAACGTCGACGGCCAGGAGATTCAGGAGGCCGAGGTCCTCACCAGTTCGCCAATGGAGGACCACGCAAGCGTCTTCGTTTCGGATTGTTCGGACCGGATCGGCCTGGCGATGGGGTCCGGCGTCGCCATTGTTGCGGCACAGAATCTGCCAGAAAAGAAGTGTTTCGTTGGAGCCCGTGCCCCTGTCGCGTTCGATCCCCAAACCGAATACTACTGGGCACCGGCGTCCCCCCGGTCGTTAGTGGCTTACAATGAAAAGGGTAAGCCGTTCACCAAGATTTCCTACGACAATCCGAAGACCGGGCGGCACATCCTGATATCACCGAACGGGGGCGAGGCCCTCGTCTTCATCGAGAGCAGGCTTTACCACGTCGAATTGACGTCCATCCCCTTCAATTCCGCGAAGGGACACGACTGGTTGACGCGACTTAGGCCTACTACCCACGAAAACGAGTTCCCGAAGCGACGATACCCTTGGACTTGCCCCCTGGCGTACCGCCGGGTGTTTGCAATCGAGCGTGGTGAGATCCCTGCCGTTTCCCTGGCCTGGTCAGCGGACGGCAAGTACCTCTTCGCACTGAGCAATCACGGCGTCCTCCGGAGATTCGTGGCTCCCGATTTCAGCCGCTATACGCAACTGCAATTCCCGGACTTTCAATGCAAGTCGACCGGCCCGCGCAGGCCAAGCCCTGCATTCGGCCTGGGAATGGTACCCTGCGGTGACGCTCTCGCTGTTGGCCTGGATGGCCCTTCTCGTTGCGTGGCCGTTGTTGACCCGGACAGTATGATCGTCAGTCGCGTGATCTTGCCAGGCGAATTTTTGAGACTTCTGCCCTCGGCCGGTTCCGACGTTCTGTTCGGCGTTTCCTCACTCGGAATCGGCTCCCTGAACCACCCCGACAACAAGGCCTTCACCTTGCCTGACGTCTGGACTGGCGCCGTCGCCGGAAAGAAACACCTTTTTGCCGTCGCTCATGGCAAACTGACTCGCTACTCGATTGGAGCTGAAGGCCTGGTCAAAGGATTCCAGGACGACCGGCAGGCTCCTGGTTATCCCGTGGCCGGTCCAGGCGGCAACTGGATCGGCTGCTTCGTCCGCCAGCCTTCACACGTCACGGGCCATTACACGATCCGCGATGCAGAGTCTCTTGACGAAAGGGCGGCTGTCTCGACACGAGCATTGGAGTTCCACGGGTTCAGCGTTGATCGCGGATGGTTGATTGGAAGCAACGCTCATGCTCAATCCCATTCGCGAAAACTGACCCTTCTCGGGTTTGACGGTGACGCGCAGGAATTCGCCGACCCTCGAACCAACGAGAATGACCCGATCGCAGTGGACCCCCTCGGACGAGGTTTTGCGATCGGCTACCGTCACAACAGCCCTGGCATTCTCTGGGCGGAAGAAGAGTAAGATCGAGAGGCAATGTGTAGAACATATGCCTCCCGAATCTGCCCCGAATTCGTGATTTCCGATGCGTCTTGTGGTATCGTGTACATTCCACCGTTCAGGAGCTTGGGGTGTCACGGCAAACGAAGAACCACGCGACCAGGAGAATCGATATGAGCGAATCAGGCAAAACAAAGACCAGCACGACGCGGCGCCAGTTTGTGGCCACTGCGGCTGTAGCCACCACCTTTTCGATTGTACCGCGACACGTGCTGGCACAATCGGGCCAACCGGCGCCCAGCGAGAAGCTGAATATAGGCAGTGTTGGTGTTGGCGGGATGCAGGGAGCCAACGACGTCAGAAACGTAAGCAGCGAGAATACCTATGCGCTCTGCGATGTGGACGAGAACTTCTTGAACAAGGCCGCAGCGAAGTACCCCAAGGCCAAGCGGTACCGCGATTTCCGCGAAATGCTGGACGCGGAGCACAAGAACCTCAACGCAATCACCGTCACCATCCCCGATCACATGCACGCCAGCGTGTCGCTCTGGGCCATGGAACGAGGCTTGTCAGTCCATTGCCAGAAGCCACTGACCCAGAGCGTCTGGGAAGCCCGCCTGTTGACCGACGCGGCAAAGAAATATGGCGTGGCCACTCAAATGGGCAATCAGGGATATTCCTCGGAGGCAACGCGGATGGCCTGCGAGATCATTTGGAGGGGCGACCTCGGCGACATCAAGGAAGTCCACTCGATGAGCGGCGGTGGCTTCTCACGAGGCGTGACGCAGTGGCCGCCGGTCGAGGACGTGCCGGCAACGCTCGACTGGAACCTCTGGACAGGTCGTGCTGCGGAGCATACGTATAGTTCCAAGATTCATCCGATCCACTGGCGGGGATTCTTGGATTACGGCACGCAGATGATTGGCGACTGGGGCATCCACATGTTGGGCCCGGCCAATTGGGCGCTGCAATTGGGCAACCCCACCAGCGTCGAGTGCATTGCAGTCGAGGGCGTGAATCCCGTCACCTACCCGAGCTACGCGTGCAAGTTCGAGTTTCCCAAACGCCCGAACAAGTACGTGCCGTCGGGAGAAATGCCGCCGCTGACACTCTACTGGTACGAAGGCAGCATGGTCAAGGAGTTCAAGGTACCGGAGGGGCTGACCCGAGAGGACGTCAAAGGGGCCAACGAGATCTTCGTCGGCACCAAGGGGTTCATGGGCACCGGTGGCCGCGGTGAGAGCGTCCGCCTGATTCCGGAAGCCAAAATGAAGACCTTCGAGAAACCGCCGCAGGTTATCGAGCGTTCACCGGGGCACTTCCGAGATTGGATCCGAGCCTGCAAGGGCGGCCAGCCGGCATGTTCGAACTTCGGCATCGCAGGTCCCTACACAGAATGGATGTTGCTCGGCGCCATCAGTTGGCGATTCCCGCATGAGAAGCTTCTGTGGGACAGCAAGAGTCTGCGTTTCACCAACAACGAGAAAGCCAACGAATTCATCAAACCCCACTTCCGCAAGGGTTGGGAGTTGAAAGAGATTTCCGTGTGACGGAAGCAACCGCGGATTGACCCCGCCAGGATTCGCTACGTGGCTTACCATGTGCAAAGCCACAAGTCGACATCGGCGAAACTCCTGGCGATCCTGTGATCATCGAGATCGACTGCCACGAAGGTCGTCCGCATCTCCCGGTCGTTCGTGTCACGGATCGGGTTATACCGGTTACTCGATGAGGTCGTCACGGATCCCAGGATCGACGGCGATCGGATCGGCATGTGGGGAATGTCCCTGGGAGGGATGGCGACCATGTTCTGGATGCCTTTGGAGCCACGAATCAAGGTGGGGGTCGTGGCGGCCTGGTTCAATCATCGAGGCACCAAGATGGCCGTTCCGGATCCCCGATACGGGTGCTTTCTCCAGTCAACGGCAACGTATCGACAAATACCTGGAGTCGGTTGCGCAGATGGAACGGCTGATTCAATTGCGAGCGAACCTGGCGATCCTGCAGAAACAGCGTGAAAAGGCGGATACTGAGCCCATTCTTGCAGAAATCCAGGGCATACGGATCGGCAACTTCGTGCTTCTCACGTTTCCCGGCGAGCCCTTTGCCGAGATCGGCTTGCGGATCAAGGAACGTTCGCCCTTTGAATTCACGTTCCTGGCCGCCTACACAAACGGCCACATCGGTTACCCTGATTCCCAGGGCAGCGTGCTGCCGGATGAAACGCAGCGTCTGGACGATATCGGGGTCATCAATGGCAAGCACGTCGCTCGATTGGCGAGTGGTCAACCGGGCTGGCTCGACCAACTCCGTCTCCTCTGACGCCCGCTTTCCATCCATCAGTTCCTCCAGGATCGTGGCGGCTCGGCGGGCAATCCTCCGTGTGTTCTGATCGATGCTGGAAAGCGGTGGCGTCGAGAGCACGCACAGGACGTCGTAATTGTCGACACCGATCACCGCGACTTCCTCCGGCACCGCCACCTGAACTTCGCAGCAAGCATTCAGTACCTGATGCCCACGAACGTCGTCGCACGCCATAATGCCGACCGGCTTCGGCAGCGACGCGATCCAAGGAGCAACTGCGTCTTCATAAATCAACCCGTGCTGCTCCGACTGCCGCACGCCAGTGATGCGGCGCCGCCCACGAGGACAATAGACGTGGACCGAATGCCCCTTTCCTTCCGCGTACTTAAGGAAGGCTTGGCAACGGCGCTCGGAATAATCCGCTCCCAACTCTTGAACCATTCAGGATTCCACGAACCTCCGCAAATACGGCTCTGTTCATTAGTTCCATCGCGAGGTGATACCATGACTAGATCGCGTTTTCGTTCCAGGCATCTTCCGCCTCAATCGCCGGCAGGTTTCACGCTGGTTGAGCTGCTGGTTGTGATCGCCATTATCGGTATTCTCATCGCCCTGCTTCTGCCGGCAGTTCAAGCCGCTCGTGAGGCCGCACGCCGCTCCCAGTGCGGTAACAATCTCAAGCAGCCACGACGTTCACAAGAGGCTTCCTCCCGGGATTTTCGACCCTCAATCCTACGGCTGGGGCGCGTTGATCCTGCCGTTCATGGAGCAGCAAGCTCTGTATGAAGCCGTCGACCCGACGCTTGGAGCGGGAAACTCCACCTGTGTGGCCGGCGCCCACGACACGGTCCTTTCCGGCTTTCAATGCCCGTCGTCGACGATGGACGACATCGATCCGACGGGCGGCGGCTGCGCTCGATCGAACTATCGTGGAGCGCGTGGCGGCGGTTCTGTGGCAGGCGTTCCGGGCGACAACTACAGCAACAGACTTCAGGACAAGGAGATCAGGATCTTCTTCGATATCACCACGTCGAAGATGGCTCCCACGAAGTTCGCGGCGATCACGGACGGAACGGCCAACACCTACATGCTTGGTGAAGTTGAAAACGTCGACCTGGCGCCGGGACTTGTGGGCGTGAGCGGCGTCGCGCAATGGGACACGATGTATCCCATCTGGGCCGGCCCCCAAACGGATCGCGATCAATGCTTGTTCCTGGCCGGTTTGAACCCGCGAAGCCACATGAACAGCGGTGACCGCGACGGGGCTTCCAGCCGCCATCCCGGCGGGGCGTAGTTCACCGTGGCCGATGCTTCGGTCCGGTTCATTTCGGAAACCATCGATTATTCCACCTATCAGGCCTTGGCCACACGAGCCGGCGAAGAGACGGCCTCCTTCACGGACTAGTTGCCAATCACTGACTGTCCGCGCCGTTTCCGAGATGTGCCAGGCCGGACGACCCCAATTCATTGCCCAGGTTGGAGGATAAACGAGATGCATTTGCCACCCAGGTTTGGCTTTTTAATAGGTTTATTCGCTCTGTCCGTTCTACTTGCCGGTTGCGGCGGAGGAAAGCCCGTCGCGCCGGGCGAAGGCACCGCAACACTCAACGGGACACCCGTCACCTCGGGGTTCGTCGGATTCACGCCGATCGCCACCTCGGAAGAGAAGTTGCCCGGCAAACCGGCGACCGGGGCCATCGGTTCCGACGGGCACTTTGTCTTGAGTACGTATGAACAGGGCGACGGAGCGGTCATCGGGCGTCATCGAGTGGCCGTGACTCCCCAGGGCGAAGAGGACGCTGCGGCCCTGCGCGGCGTCGAACTGCCCGAGAACGAGCTTGAAGTCAAGGAAGGCAACAACGAATTCAAGCTGGAGCTAACGCGTTGACCTATCGAGCGCTAGTGTCCTGAGTTAGAAATTCGTGCACATACGTTCTTTACGCGTTCGAGGATCAGGTCGGCACTGGCAACCCAGACGAAAGGCTTAGGGTTTTTGTTGTGTTCGTGAAGATAGTTCATAATTGCCTTCTTCAGTGCGATCACGCTGCGGTAGGCACTGCGACGGATGCACTTCTCGGTGATCGCGGCGAAGAACCTCTCCACCTGATTCAACCACGATGCGCTGGTGGGAGTGAAGTGGACATGGTATTCCGGGTGCTTGGTAAGCCAACGTCGAACGGCCGGTGTCTTGTGGGTAGCGTAGTTGTCCATGACCAGATGAACTTCCGTATTGGGGCCTTTCTCGATCGTCTGGTCGACGTGTTTGAGAAAGCTCAGGAACTCCTGATGCCGATGGCGCTGATGACAACGGCCGATCACTTCGCCGGTCCGGCAGTTCAAGGCGGCGAACAACGACGTGGTGCCGTGACGCGCGTAGTCGTGCGTGTGCCGTTCCACCTGCCACGGTTCCATCGGCAGCAGCGGTTGAGTTCGATCCAACGCCTGCACTTGGCTCTTTTCGTCGATACTCAACACGATCGCGTGCTCCGGCGGATTCATGTACAAGCCAACGACATCGCGAACTTTCTCAATGAACAACGGGTCTTCGGAAAGTTTGAACGTCTTGGTGCGGTGTGGTTGCAGCCCAAAGGCATGCCAGATGCGAACGATCGCGGTTTGGCTCATGCCGGTGGCCTCGGCCATGCTTCGCGTGCTCCAATGTGTTGCGTTCTTTGGCTTGGTCTCCAGGGTCTTCGTGACGACTCGCTCAACATCGGCATCGGTTATGGTTCGCGGAGTACCAGGGCGAGGTTCATCGACCAGGCCGTCAAGTCGCCTGGCGAGGAATCGCTTTCTCCATTTGCCGACCGTTGCCTTGGACACATCCAACGTCTCGGCTACCACGGAGTTGTCCTCGCCTTCGGCACACGCCAACACAATCTTCGACCTCTGCGCCAAACGCTGCGACGTCTTCGGCCGTCGAGCCCATCGCTCAAGTTGGTCTCGTTCTTCATCCGTCAGAATCAACGGTTCTTTAGGTCTTCCGCCCGCCATGCAGCACCTCCTTGTTTGTGTTGCACGGCAGTTTAACACCCGAGCCAAAACAAGAAAAGGTTAGCTGGCGAATTTCTAACTCAGGACACTAGCCACGTCCACCAGAACGAGCAGGTTGATGCGATTCGGAAGGTGAAGGCACCGGACGAGGGGGGCGGCGTAGCAGGATAAGGTCTGATTTTGAAATCCGCTACGAGTCCCAGTCGCGCAATGCGGACAATTCTTCCTCAGCAGGGGCTTTCGACCTGCCTCGACCTCAACGCACAAGTTTACCCCAGCGGCGTAACGAGGGTCTCATTCTGCCCGCAATGCCTCAATCGGCTCCAAAACCGCGGCCCGGACGGCCGGGTAGATGCCGAAGACCAGTCCCACGGTCACAGAGAAACCAAATCCCGCCAGGGCGGCTGGCCACGAGATGATCGTCTCCCAGTATCCGAATTGCGAGACCGCAACCGCCGCAGCGACCCCACCCACGACGCCGATCACGCCTCCCGAACCGGCCAGCAGGCCCGACTCGAGAAGGAACTGGATCCGGATGTCCCGGCGAGTTGCCCCAAGGGCGCGCCGCAGTCCGATCTCCGGCGTGCGTTCCCGCACGGCGATGAGCATCACGGCAAGGATGCCTATCCCGCCGACCAGGAGTGAAATGGCCGCCACGCTGCCAATCAGAAGGGTCATCGACTGGGCCGCCTCCCGCTCGGCGGCCAGCAGCGTGGCCTGGTTTTGAATGGTGAAGTCGTCCGGCTTGTCGCGCAGGCGGTGCTGTCGGCGCAGAAGCTGGCGGATTTCGGTCTCAGCCTGGTCGAGCTCCTCGGCGCTCTTGGCTTCGACGTAGATCGTGTCGATGTGATCTACGTTGAACAGTCGCCGCATGGCCGAGCCGAGGGGAACGAGGATCAGGTCGTCCTGGTCGACGCCGTTGGTGTCCATCCCTTTTGACTCAGTCAGCCCGATTACCTCGAACGGTACTCGGCCGATGCGGATCTGGAGCCCAACCGGATCCGCTCGTCCGAAGAGATTCGCCGCGGCCGTGGGCCCCAACACCGCCACACGCCGGCGAGCCCGGTCTTCCTCAGCGTCAAACAATCGCCCCGTGGCAATGGCAATATTGCGAATGCGGAACCCCTCGGACGTGATGCCGATGACGTTCGTATTGGCGTTCTCGTCCTCCCAGCGAGTGGAGAGCTTCTTCGTAACGGCCGGAGCTGCCAGCTTGACCGACGGGCACTCGGCGGCGATTGCCCGAGCGTTGTCGGTTTCCAGGGTGGTGACGATCGAGGTCTGTCGCTGCCGACCGGCGACGATCCGCGTCTGGCCGGCGTTGACCACGATCAGGTTCGTGCCCATGTTCCGGATGCGATCGAGAATCTTCTTCTCCGCTCCCCGCCCGGCGGACACCATCAGCACGACAGTGGCGATGCCCACGACGATCCCTGTGACGCTCAGCAAGGTGCGAAGTTTGTGGGCGATGAGGATTTCGCAGGAGAGTGCGATGTTGCGAGACAGCTTCATGTTGTCACCTTGTCACCGCAGAGCCTCGACCGGCCGCAACCGCGCCGCCCGTTGTGCTGGTTGGACGCCGAAGAATGTTCCAACCAATAGGGCGAACGCCAGGGCCAGCAGCAGCGGCTCCCACGAGGTGATCGCCATGATCGGCGTAAACCGGGGCAAAAGGACGCTGACCCCATAGCCCACCAAGCTGCCGACGATCATTCCGATCAGCGTTACGGCAAGGGACTCAGTGAGAAACTGGGCGAAGATGTCGCGCCGCGTCGCCCCCAGGGCACGGCGGAGCCCGATCTCGCCGGTCCGCTCGGTCACGGAGATCAGGAGGATGTTCATTAGCACCACCCCGCCCACAACAAGACTCAGCGCCGCCAGCGCCACCAGCAGCATCGAGATGGTCCCCGACGTGCCACGGACCATTTCGGCGATGACTATCGGCGAGACGATGCGGAAGTCGTCTTCCTGCGGCGGGGTGATGTGGTGCCGATCGTGGATCAACGCACGGATCTGCTCGACCTGCCGGGGCATCAGTGCGGCGTCCTTCGTGATGATGCGGATGGCGCCGACGTGGTCGACGTTCATCACCCGCCGCATCGCCGTGGTGATGGGAATGATGATGCGATTATCGAACTCCTTGACGCCGCCCATGCCGGCCACTCCGCGATGTTCCAGCACGCCCTTAACGGTCAGCCGTACCTTGTTGCAGTAGAGCTCCTTGTCGATCGGGTTCTGGTTGCCGAACAGATCGCGTTTGACAGCCGAACCGATGACGCACACTCTCGCCAACGTGGCGACGTCGTCCGAGGTAATTCCTTCGCCCTCGACCGCCGGCCAGTTCCAGGCGTCGTGCCACTGCGGCTCGACGCCCCACACGACCGCCTGCGTCTGGTAGTTCTCGTGTTTGAGGTCCATGTTGAACCGCCATGCTTGGGGCGCGACGACTTCCAGACCTTCAATCTGATTGCGAATCGCTTCAGCATCGTCGAGTTCGAGGGTGGTAACCGTCATATCGGGTGGGGGCAAGTCCTTGCCACCGCCCGCGATCAGCATCATTGCCCGGGGACCGAAGTTTTGCACGCGTTTCATCACTTTCCGCTCGGTCCCCTTGCCAATGGCCATGATGACCACCAAGGCCGCCACGCCGACAATCGTTCCGGCCATCATGAAAAATGTGCGGAGCTTGTTCAGCCCCAGCGAATGAAGCCCCTCCCCAGCGTTGCGTAGTATCCTCATGTGACCGTCTCCTCCTGCTGACTGCGAGCCTTCTCCTCTTCCGCATCCCGCGGCTGCTCGATGCGACGGTCCTCGGCAATCAGGCCGTCCTTGAGAACGATGACCCTGTCCGCGTGTTCGGCGGTTTCCGCGGAATGGGTCACCAGCACGATCGTCCGTCCTTGGCGATGCAGCCGCTTGAAGATCGCCAGCACCTCCAGGCCGCTTCGGCTGTCGAGGTTGCCGGTCGGCTCGTCGGCCAGGATCATTTCGGGGTCGGTCACCAGCGCCCGGGCGATGGCCACACGCTGCTGTTGGCCGCCGGACAGCTCGCTCGGCTGGTACGTCATGCGGTCTTCCAGGCCGACCGCCACCAAGGCCGCGTCGGCTCGGTCTTCCGCGTCTTCGGGGTACTCCTGGGCGTAGATCAGCGGCAGCATCACGTTACGCAGCGCCGTCGTCCGTCCCAGCAAGTGGAACTGCTGGAAGACGAAGCCGATCTTGTCGTTCCGCAGGTGCGACAGCTCCTCGTCGTCGAGGTTCACCACGTCGACGCCGTCGAGCCGGTACTGCCCGGCGGTGGGCTTGTCGAGGCACCCCAGCACGTTCATCAACGTTGATTTACCGGTGCCCGATGCGCCCATGATGGCCACGTATTCGCCCCGCTCGATGCGGAAGCTGATCCCTTTGAGCACCGGCGTCGTCACGCTGCCAGTGCCGAAGGTTTTCTCGATATTTTTCAACTCGATCATAGTAGTTCCCGGTCCTTCTGGGAGTCCTTCTGGGGCGGCTCGACGAGAACCGTCTCGCCCTCCTCGAGTCCGCGGACGACCTCGATCCAACGGCCGTCGCGCCAACCGACCTTGATTTCACGCGACTTGACCCCGCCAGCCTCAAGCACGTACACGATCGTCTTTCCGTGCTCACGCTGGACAGCCTTCGACGGCACCGCCAGCACATCCTGCCGCCGATCGAGGAAGACAGTTACGCTGGCAGTCATCTCGGGCCGCAGCCGGCCGTGGTACGGCGTTTGGATGTCGAGTACGACATCGTAGTTGACGACGTTGTCTTGGATCACCGCTTTCGGATAGATCGCCGAGACGGTCCCCTCGAACTCCGTCCCCGGGAAAGCGTCGACGGTGAACACCCCCTGCTGGCCAACCTTGACCTTGCCGATGTCGACCTCATCAACGTAGGCGTCGACCTGCAACCGTTGCAGGTCGATGATGGTGACAAACGTCGGGGCCTGCATCCCGGCGGCCACGGTTTCGCCTTCTTCCGTTGACACCAAGGCGATCACGCCCCGGATGGGCGCGACGATCGTGGCGTACGAGAGTTGTACCTGGGCATTCTTCAACGCGAAGCGGGAACGCTCGACTTCAGCCTTCGCTTGTCGCAAGTCCTCCGTGTAACGGGTCTCGGCCAGTTCGAGGGCCTTGCGGCTGGCAGCAACACGGCTGCTGGCAACCGTGTGGCGTTCTTCGGCCTGATCGACCTCTTCCTCGGAGACGGCGTCTCCTGTGCGGAGCCTGCGGATCCGTTCCAGGATCTTTTCGGTGAGCGTCAGCGTGGCTTGGTTCTCCTCCACCTCAAGGCGGGCCTTCTCGATCTCTCGGGGAAGCAATGACTCGACGGCTGCGAGCTTCGCCTCAGCGAGATTCAGCTCGGCCTGGCGCTGAGCCACGACCGCTTGCAGATCGGCCTTCTCCAGCTCTGCCACGACCTGCCCCTTGGCTACCGTGTCGCCGATGTTGGCCAGCAGGCGTTCGACCTTTCCCGAGATCCGCGCCCCCACGCGGACCTCAGCTCCGATCTGCGGCTGTACCGCTCCGGTGGCCAGCACCGACGAGGCGAAGTCGCGCCGCACCACAGCCTCACTCGCCAGCACCGGATCGACATCGGTGGCCATTCCGGGCGGCCGCAACCACCAGATCGTGCCGGCAAGGGCCCCCACAAGAAGCAGCAGGAAAACGATTCGCCGACGCCGTTTTCGCCTCCGCCGCGCCGCGGCACGACGTGCGGACGATGCTGCGGAGGCAGCCGCTCCCTGCATGGGAGACATGGTGCCTCCATTCGCTGTGGCTGGGTTGGCAGTCCGGTCGCGAAGCGCGCTGTGGTTGGTGGAAGTGGTGCTCATCATGCCTCTTGCGTAGCGGGGCGAGTCATCAGTTCACGTCGTTCGGTAAAGTCGCGTCGCGATGTTGCAGCACCTGGCCGAGCCCGGCGCGCAGCCGTCCCGACATGGGCGGATCGGAGACGCAGCTGGTCCTTTCGCGGAGCATCGTGAAAAGCTGCCGTTGTTGCTCGGGTGTGAGGACCTCTCTCTCCGCCAGCAGATGCTCCACCACCAGCCGCTGAATCTGCCGCTTCGTTGCGAGGATCTCCTCTTGTTTCGCCTGGATCGCATCCAGGTCTGGTGCCTTGGCAGCGATCAGGTCGATGACCTCCGATCGCATCACGTCGGTCTGACTGCAGAGCTCTCCCACCGCTGTCTGAAACTCCCGCAAACGCGGCTCAATCTCGGCCCACTGTCGCGGACTCACCTGCAGGGCGCGGTGCAGAGGGCACCAGATCGCCGACTCCGGCTGCGGCTGGTCTACGGGGCGTGCTGCCGGCCACGCATGGGCGATCCAAACACCCACGAATGCCACGTTGAGGCCCAGCGAGGCGAGGATCGGGTAGAATATTGCTCTTCTCCACATGCCGATGCTCCTTAACTGTCGCGCCCGGTGGTCATCGCCAGATACGTCTGGGCAAGCGAGTCGCGTCCCGGCTCGACGAGCTGTCCCAATCCCGAACCGGCCAGCGGATCGGTCTGTTCGATCGCGGCCGGCGGACCACTGCCCCACGTTTGGGCGCCCAGGTAGCCGCCCAGCAGGAGTCCGCCCGCCAACGCCGCGGCTGCGCCCGCAGCGATTCGCACGCGGCGGCCGAGTCGGTTGCGGATGCGGCGCCGGGCGGAGAAATCGGCGTAGCCCCCCACGACCTCGCGTCTCACCCTCTCGACCGTCCTTTCCGCAAACCCATTGGGCACGGGAGGCGATGGGGCCGCAGCCAACAGCTCCTCCAGCCGCCGCAGCCGCGAGAGTTCCTCCCGACACCTTTCACAGCCGCTCAGGTGGGCTTCGATGCGTTCCCGGACCGGAGGCTTGAGCTCTTGCCGGATTAAGAGCTCGAGATTCTGCTGAACTTCATGGCATCGCATGGCATTTTCCTCTTACACAAGAACAAACGAACCAGCATCGGGAAACCCCCGCAAAAAAACAAGAAATCCCGGGGCGACCCGGGATAGCCATCCAAAGCCCCGCCTGGAAAGGTCCATCGGTGGAGGTCAGTCCTGTTCGAGCAGTTGACCCAGCCGCTGCTGTAACCTACTTCGTCCTCGGGCCAGCAGTCGTTCGACGGCCTTTGCCGTCGTCTTCATGGCGTCGGCGATCTCTGCGCTACCTAACCCCTCGTAATAGCGGAGCACCACCGCCGACCGCTGTTTCGGAGGCAGACCGGCGATTGCCTGCTCCACCTGGTCGGCCCGTTCACCAAGCTCCGTCTGCTCCTCGACGGAAAGCGCCGGCGCAGAAACCCGGACAACATCCACTCCAGGGTGCGGCCGCTTCTTCTTCAGGTAGTCCAGACAAACGCGGACAACAATCCGGTAAAGATACGTGCGGTACGCCGCTGTCGGCCGGTAGCGGTCAGCCGCCTGGAAGATCCGCAGAAACGTTTCCTGGGCAAGATCTTCGGCTGCCTGCCGATCGCCCACCATCCGGTACGCCGTCCGCCAGACGGCCTCTTGATGTCGCAGGACGAGCTGCTCAAAAGCTGCCACGTCGCCTCCGACGACTGCCAGCATCAGGGACTCGTCCGATGTCCGTGACATCCTGAAACCTCATCGCGCAACCCCTATTAGCCCACCTTCCTAGTCCTGCCAAGATATCAGGTCCAGCCAGTTCATTCGAGGCGTTTGGGCAGTGTCAGGACGAGGACTGCGGCGATCTGGGGGGACTGAAGAAACCGCGGATCCACATATCCCGGTCTACGGTGGCAAGGATCCTCCCGCGGCACAGCACTCCGTCCAAGAGGCTTTTCTCGTCGGCTTCGCAACAAGAAAAGCCTTGTCTATTTCCTGTCATATCATGTCGGTCGCAGATCTGCGGGCCCCCTCCTGGTCAGTCGAACAAGTCCATCTGCCCCGACCTCGGCGGCTTGCCGACCCGCCCGGCAATTCGGCATGTCCCGCTCGCAATGTCAGGATTCTTGCACGCACATGTTCGCACCGTGATGTCATAGGCCGATGCAGCGGTGCGAAGGCGTTCCAGGATTTCCGTGCGGGTCGCAGCGGGCAACGCGAACACGCAGCTCTTCCTGGGGTGTATCGGCAACCGCACGCGAGACTCGAATGCGGCAAACAAACGGTTTTGGGCCATTTGATTCAGATCGCTCGATCGCAACGCCTTGGTAACGGCCGGGCGAAGAAAGAGCAAGCTGGCGGGATAACGCCTTTGGTCAAGAACGATACACGAATGCGCGCCCGGAGTAGTATGCACAACACCTCGAATGCAAGTTCGTGCAGTTCCGGCACTGGTTGAAACAAGTCGCTCGACGGGCTGAAGTACACCGCACGCGGCAGTTTGCGTCTGCGCCGCAGCTCTCTCCGCAGTTTCTCCACGGTGTTCGCGAAGATCTCGATCCGGTTGTCGCCCGGGTAGTTGGAATACCCGCGCGAATAGCAGTAGGCGCAGCAGTGGGCACAACCCTGCGTGAGGTTGACGGTGGCGACTCCTTCCAAGCATGCAAGTGTGGACGGACTCAGCACCTGCGATTTTCGATTGACGCAGATAGTCTCTGTTGTTGGTGCTCTCGCTCGGTTCATCGTCATCGATCGGATCGCCTACTGACGCCCCCCTATAGGCCCCTCTGGGCCTCAGATTTATGGTTCATCCGATTCAAGAATGCGCTCGCCCGACCAGCGCCGAATCGAGCCGAGGCTGATCAGAGAAGAGGCACCGGTACTCTGCCGCGGAGTACCGGTGCCTCTTCTCTGGCTTCCCTTGTTCCCGTAAAGTCTGCGTCGAAACCTGTTTCGATGCAACAGCTTGCACCTGCGCACGTTTCGGTCGGATGAACCAGATTTATGCCTGACTGGCCAAGAAACGTGTTGACTGCAACGCAGCACAAGCGTAGTATACACATGCACACCCCGCAAGCACACGGCGACAGGTGGTCCGATGACGTCCCTTCAGCGAAGCCTGTTCTCAGACGGGAAACTGGATCGATACCACCCTCGCAAGGTGGACGGCTTCACACCATCACGAATTGTCTTGGCCAAGGGGAGCAACACAACGGCGACCAGGCGACGTCTTGCCGAGCGCATTTGCGCTGTCTATCCCGAAGCGGAAGTGGTCGAGGATTTCGACACACCTCACAACCGCGTCAAAATGACAAGCGGTGATCTGCGGGGAATGCAGGAGGAGGGAAAACGGACCTTGGTGCTGGCCGAGCACAAGAGCGCGGTTCGACAGAGCACGGAGGAAGACAACTCTTGTCCTAACTTCTGGCATTTTTCGCCCTACGGTTCCTGTCCGTACGATTGTGCCTACTGCTATCTGGCAGGAACGCAGGGCGTTCGGTTTTCGCCCACCGTCAAGATCTTCCTCAACTTGCCCGAGATACTCGCTGACGTCGACCGGGTGGCCAGGCGGCTCGGGCAGCCGACCGCGTTCTATCTCGGAAAGCTCCAGGACGGGCTGGCTCTCGATCCGCTGACCGGCTACTCGCGACAGATCATTCCCTTCTTCGCCAATCACCCGACTGCGAGGTTCACCATGCTGACCAAGAGCGTGGACGTCGAGAACCTCTTGGATCTCGACCATCGTGGCCACGCCATACTCTCGTGGACGATCAACCCGGCCACGATCATCGAGACGTTCGAGAAGAAGACACCTTCTTTGGAGCAACGACTCACTGCAATGGAGACGGTGAGCAGGGCGGCCTATCCCGTTCGGGCGGTCGTTATGCCGATCATTCCCGTTTCGGGTTGGAGGGAGATCTACGAGCACTTCTTCGCAACCTTGCTTCGGCGTGTCCGGCTCGAACGCATCACCCTTGGATCGATCTGTTCCTATCCCCAGGCGATGCGTCTTACAGAACAGAAACTCGGCCTCGACAACCCGATCTCTGAGCAACTCGATCGCGATCGAATGGGCGACGGACGCATCCGATTCCCTCCTGACCTCCGGGAGGATGTCTACCGGCATCTTGTGCGGATAATTCGACGGCACGACGAGACAGTTGATATCGGGCTCTGCCTGGAAGATCCAATGATGTTCAGTAAGCTCGGGATGGGAGAGAGTATGGGGCGGTGCAACTGTGTGTTGTAGGGGGGCAACGTTAAGGCGTCGAAATCAGGTTGGCTTTGCACGCCAACGCAGGGATCGACTGTTGTCGGCAGAGATCCAGGAATGGTTGCACGACGGCTTCTCCGGCAACCGTCTGCGGCAGCCGCCACGATCCGCCGCGAAACACGAGTGACTCTGCGCCAGCCAGATGCTCATAGACTCGTTTCATCTTAACCATCACCGGTCGAAGATCACCCGCCCGTCGTCGGGTAATCTTGGCAACCGAATAGACCAAGTGCCCACATCCGAGTTCGCAGCCCAGTTCGATCAACCACTCCAAGTCCGCCAGCGGCTGAACGTCGGGCAGGCCGAAGTGCTCCATTCGGCGCCCGCCGGGCAGGGGGTCTCGTGGGAAGAGCGGATCAATGCGTAGGAGAACAGGAACACCTTCACCGCAGAGAGACCGAAGTGCCGCCACCCGATCTCCAACGCTCGGAGCTGCAGGATCGAGGAGTCGTCGATGCTCATCGCCACAAAAAGCCAGCGAGCACTCCAGCCGCAATGCCGGACGAGCGTGCTTGTCGAACCAGGCTCGCCTCGGATGGTCTGCCGATAGCTTGTTCAGACGCTGCAGGACGGATACATAGCGGTGATCCGTCAGCATGGCCGGGTTCTTGGTTAGCACGGTGACGGTGGTGAAACGGCGTCTTCTCTCGGCCAGTTCTTCCAGCACAAAAAGCGTGTCTCGATACTCCTCCTCCAATGACTGGAGCGGATCCGTACTGTTGGAAAGATGAACCGGTGCGGGCGGGACGTCGTAGGCATCGAGTGCGTCCAGATCCTTGATCAACGCCTTTCGGAAGTCGCGTTTGCAGTTCGGCTGCGCGTCGATGTAGCCCGCTGCGTAGCAGTACTGGCACGCGTGTTCACAGCCTGTGTACACGTTGATGCAGTAGCGATGCCCGGAGGGAAACTCCCGTTGATCGGCGAACGGGCAGTACCACTTGACCACTCGTGGCCGCGTAACTTCCAGCAGGGCTTTCTGGGACTTGTGCGGCAGGAAGTAGAGAGCAACAGCCGCACGCTCTGCCTCCTGCAGGTTCTCAAAGACCGGCATGTACTTCGGATGGACCCGGCCGGCAAGATCCATGCCTTTCTCAATATCATAGTCCATGCAAACGCCTTTCCTTTCACATTTCAGCTACCGAACTCTTCGACTTTGCACAGCCGATCGAACGACATGGCAAACGTCTCGAATTCAACGACCTTTGCCAGGATACGCGAATCGATTTCTTCGCGGCAGAACGCGGCCAAAGCCTGCTCCAATAAGCGGAAGTACGCATGGACATAGCCCATTCGGTATGTGGAGATATACCCATGTTGAATGAACTCCGTCCATATCTTCTGCAGTGGAGCCAGACTCTGGGTTAGTGATTCACATCCATCCCAGTACTCCTGCCACGACGAAGTATGTACGGTGACGACCCGTCTGCTATCGATGTGGATGGAGCCGAAAACAACTGGCTGTCGAAGTGCCCTAATCACCACACACTGGTTGTGGCGCCGGAGCCTATTCAAATGAGCCATCACATGGACCTCACCGGGAAGCGGGAACATGTACGCCTGTACATATTACCGCTTCCCGGGCATGGTTCAAGTGATTTCTTGAACATCTCCCGCAAAACAGCCTAAAGGGGGCAAATTGGAACGAGGCGAACTCATGCGACGATTGGCAGCATCTCCGCGGTCATTCGGCTCCGGAGGCGGATCGAGGGTGTTCGTATCTACTGAAGACGTCAAGAGATACGGCAAGCTGGCGTCGTTGCGGTGCCCCCAGTGGTGACCACGGGTTTGCCGCTTCTTCAGGCCCTCGTAGCCTCTCTCTGCGGCTTCTTTCAGCCAGCCTTGAACCAACGCATCAGGATCACCTCCCCCATACATTGGCGGTTCAGGAAGGTATTCGGTCGCGGCGGCATAGAGGATCGTGACAGTGTCGGCCCCCTTCACGGCAAGCTGAGTCTCTTGGGCGGCAACCTCTCCGCCTTCGTTCAGCACCCGGATTCCCACACGGTACTTCCGCCGATTGCCATTGATCACGCCTCGGATCTGGAGTTCCTTGCCGTTGGCCTCGGCAGTGCTCTCCGTCTGCGTCAGATCGTGGTGCAGTACGAAGTTGAACGCCCCCGGCGTGCTGCTGGTCAGCCTCAGAACCAGAACGCGATCCGGATAGGAGCAGAAGTACTCCCGCCGGTACTCTCGATCACCGATTCGATAGCTTACACGAGCGAGTGATTGGGACAGGTCGAGATCGCGGACGTATTCTGTGCATGTCCCGTCATAGTCGTCAAAAGTCAAGCGAAGGTTGCCGACCATCGAAAAGGCACCGAATCTCGATAGTCGCCGGTGAAGTACTTTCGGGCAAGCTGGTCCGAAGTGGCGACGTCCCCGGCAACAATCGCCTCCCGAATCTCCTTCACATGGTCTCTGCCGCCCGGACGAATCCCATAGTTGTAGTCTGGGTTTTCGCCAGGGCCACCCGTCCACATGGACTTCTCGGCCACGTTGATCCGCTCCTCCTTGACTCCGCCGTAGAACGAGCCGCCAAGGTAACCGTTGCCAAGATGAAGCGCCTGCGAGTTCCAATGCTCACCTGGATGAGTAAACCAAAGACGTTCGTTCTCGCTTGCTTCTGCGAGGCAAATCGTGTTGGCGACGATCAGCCCCACAAAGACAATCGATCCTGAGCAGACGCGCATGAGAGCATTCCCCCGTGGAAGATAATTCTCGAAAACAGGAAGATCATACCCCGTTCTCCTCAGTCAGGAACTCAGCAAACGCCTCGGTGTTGCGCCAATTGAGATTGCCCGTCAGTTCGTCTGCAAGGACCAGTTCAGGCTCGGCAGCGACGGCCCGCGGAGGCTGTTTTCTTGGGGATGTCACCCTTGATCATCCAGTGCGAAGGCAAAGATCATAACAGTGATGAAGTGGTTTATGCACCGTATGGTGCAGGGGCGTTAAGTATCAACTTCCCATCGTACTCTGGGGTTGACCGCATGAAACGCGCTACACGATATCTCCATGGTACTCTTGCAAGCTCTTGGCGTGACCGCGACCTTTGCGGCAAGCGTCGATGCCTTTGGCGGCGGCGACGGCGGCGGCAAGGGTGGTGATATAGGGGACTTTGCAGCGGATGGCCGTTTGGCGGATGTAGGCGTCGTCGGCCTTACTGGCCTTGCCGCGAGGGGTGTTGACCACGAGCTGGATCTGGCCGTCAATTAACGCGTCCGCTATATTCGGCCGACCCTCACGCATCTTGGCAATCGATTCGGCGGGGATGCCTTGTTCGCTGAGAAAGGCTTGGGTGCCGGTCGTGGAGAGGATCTTGAATCCCAATTCATGGAAGCGGCGGGCGACTTCCTGAACGGCCGACTTGTCGCGATCGGCAACGGTGATCAGCACGGTTCCCTCCAGGGGAAGCGGCGTGCCGGTCGCTTCCTGGGCCTTGTAGAAGGCGAGGCCGAAGGAATTCGCCATGCCGAGAACTTCGCCGGTGCTGCGCATCTCGGGGCCGAGCAGGGGATCGACTTCGTGGTACATGTTGAAGGGGAAGACCGCCTCCTTGACGCCGAAGTGCGGGATCGCCTTGCGGCCGAGGCCCATCTCCGACAGCTTCTTGCCGAGCATGACTTGGGTGGCAATGCGGGCCATGGGGATGTTGCAGACCTTGGAAACCAGTGGCACGGTGCGGCTGGCGCGGGGATTCGCTTCGAGGATGTAGACCGTGTCCTGGTAGATCGCATATTGGATGTTCATCAGCCCGACCACGCCCAACTCGATAGCGATCTTGCGATTGTACTGGTAGATGGTGTCAATGTGCTTGGGAGCGAGGCTGATCGGCGGGATCACGCAGGCCGAGTCGCCCGAATGAACACCGGCCAATTCGATGTGCTCCATGATCGCCGGGACGAAGGCGTCTTCACCGTCGGCGATGGCGTCGGCCTCGACCTCGATCGCGTTTTCGAGGAACTTGTCGATCAGGATGGGACGCTCGGGAGTCACATCGACGGCCACCGTTACGTATCGCCGCAACATTTCCTCGTCGTGTACGACTTCCATGGCCCGACCGCCCAGTACAAAGGACGGTCGAACCATCAGCGGGTAGCCGATCTCCTTGGCGATTTTGAGGGCTTCCTCCAGGGTGCTGGCCATTCCCGAATCAGGCTGCGGTATCCCCAGTTTGCGCATGATTTGCCGGAAGCGATCTCGGTCCTCAGCGAGTTCGATGGCGTCCGGTGAAGTTCCGAGAATCTTCACGCCTGCATCGGCCAGCTCGGCCGCGATGTTCAAGGGCGTCTGCCCGCCGAACTGGACGATCACGCCCTCCGGCTGCTCTTTCTCATAGATGCTGAGCACGTCTTCAACCGTGAGGGGTTCAAAGTAAAGCTTGTTTGAGGTGTCATAGTCGGTGGAAACCGTCTCCGGGTTGCAGTTGACCATGATGGACTCGAGGCCGGCGTCGCGCAACGCGAATGCGGCGTGGACACAACAGTAGTCGAACTCAATGCCCTGCCCGATTCGGTTGGGCCCCCCGCCAAGAACCATCACTTTGCGATTGGGCGACACTTCCGTTGCGTCGGGGGCATTGTAGGTGGAGTAGTAATAGGCGGCGTTCTCAACCCCGCTCACGGGAACGGCGTGCCAGCCTTCGGCAACGCCAAGCGCCTTGCGGCGGGCACGGATCTTGCTTTCCTGAATCCCCAGTAGCTTCGCGAGATAGCGATCGGCAAATCCGTCCTTCTTTGCCTGGATCAGAAGTTCATCAGGGAGATTGTCCTTTTGGGCAAGGAGTCGTTCCTCCAGTTCCACCAGTTCCTTCATTTGTTCGATGAACCAGGCCTTGATGTAGGTTCGCTCGTGGAGTTCCTGGACGGCGGCGCCCTTGCGGAGGGCTTCATACATGATGAACTGGCGTTCGGAGGACGGCTCGGCCAGCATGTCCATGAGTTCGGCCAGTGATTTCTGATTGAAATCCTTGGCAAAGCCCAGTCCATAACGGCCGATTTCCAGGGATCGAATCGATTTTTGAAAGGCTTCCTTGTAGGTCTTTCCGAGGCTCATGACTTCGCCAACGGCCCGCATTTGCGTGCCGAGTTTGTCGACGAGCCCTTCGAACTTCTCGAAGGCCCAGCGAGCGAACTTGACGACCACATAGTCGCCGGAGGGAGTGTACTTTTCGAGCGTCCCATCGCGCCAATAGGGGATTTCGTCCATGGTCAGCCCGCCTGCCAAGAGCGAGGAAACGTAGGCGATCGGAAAACCGGTCGCCTTGGAGGCCAGCGCCGAGGAACGGGAGGTCCGCGGATTGATTTCAATGACGACGACTCGTCCGCTCTCCGGGTCGTGGGCAAACTGAATATTCGTTCCACCGATCACCTGGATCGCTTCGACGATGTCGTAGGAGTGTTTCTGGAGCCTCTGCTGCAATTCGTTATCGATGGTGAGCATAGGGGCGGTGCAATAGGAGTCGCCCGTGTGGACGCCCATGGCGTCGACATTCTCGATGAAACAGACGGTGATCATCTGGTTCTTTGCATCGCGGACAACCTCGAGTTCGAGTTCTTCCCAGCCGAGGACCGACTCTTCGACAAGCACCTGGGTGACGAAACTGGCCGCGAGACCACGTTCAACAACGGTGCGGAACTCTTCCATGTTGTAAACGAGTCCACCGCCGGTCCCGCCCATGGTGTAGGCCGGCCGAATCACGCAGGGCAGGCCGATTTCTTCCGCGATTGCCTCGGCCTCTTTCAGGGTGTGGGCGATCTCGCTTCGCGGCATTTCAATACCGAGGCTGTCCATGGTCGCCTTGAAGGCCTCGCGGTCCTCGCCTCGCTGAATGGCGTCGACCTGGACACCGATCACGCGAACACCGTGCTCGTCCAAGACACCCGCCTGATGAAGCTCGGAGGAGAGGTTCAGCCCCGACTGGCCGCCCAGGTTGGGCAGCAGGGCGTCGGGTTTCTCGCGCGCGACGATATCGCTCAGTGAGGAGAGATTGAGCGGTTCCACATAGGTGACGTCGGCCATGCCCGGATCGGTCATAATCGTCGCCGGGTTGGAGTTGGCCAGCACGATTTGATATCCAAGGCTGCGGAGGGCCTTGCACGCCTGCGTTCCTGAGTAGTCGAATTCACAGGCCTGACCAATGACGATCGGACCGGAACCAATGATCATAACTTTGTGGATGTCATCGCGTTTGGGCACAGTAGCTGGCTCCTTGGACGCCAGGGCCGCCGACCAGTCTGCGTTGTCGCATCGCGGAAGAACCCGCTTGCGGCGGTCGTTGGCCGCTGAGATTGAAATGTTGTTCCGCCTGCCGTCAGATGTACTCGATGGTTGCGGGAGGTTTGGGAGTGAGGTCGTAGAGGCAGCGATTCACGCCTTCGATCGCGACAATCCGCTGGCAGACCCGGTGCAAGGTTTCCCAGGGCAACTCGACGACGGTTGCCTCTCGTGCGTCGACACTGTGGATGCAGCGAACGACGATGATGTGCCCGAACTCGCGCCCACCGTCACGGATTCCGGTCGCTTTGTCTTCAAGAAGAACGGCGAAGTACTGAAACGCTTTTGTTGGGGCCAGTTCCTCCTCGACGATGACGGTCGCAGCACGAACGAGGTCGAGACGCGGTTGCGTGACTTCGCCCACAACCCGGGTTGCCAGAGCCGGGCCTGGAAACGGGATGCGCTCGCAAATCTTCCGCGGCAGCCCGAGCACACCGGCCACGCTGCGGACACCGTCCTTCCGCAACTCGGCAAGTGGTTCCAGGACCTGGTACCCGAATTCCTCTTGTGGGTCGATTCCCAGTTGGGTGAGGATGTTGTGCTGGCGTTTGATGCCGGCAACTGTTTCCTCAATATCGGTGAGAATCGTTCCGTGGAGGAGAAACGTCGCCCCGCTCTCGCGGACGAGGTTCCCGAAGACCGTCCGGTAGAAGGTGTTCGTAACCGCGTTGCGTTTCTCTTCGGGGTCTGTGAGCCCCGCCAGTGCGCCGAGGAAGTCGGCTCGGGCATCGACTATGTCGACGGGGATGCACATGTCGGCGAACGCATCGTGAACAAACTGCGCTTCGCCCTGCCTCATGAGGGCGCTGTCGATAAAGACGGTTTTGAGCCGGTCCCCCAGGGCCCGGTGCCCAAGCACTGTGACGACGGAACTGTCCACTCCGCCACTTAGCGCATTAATGGCAATTCCGTCTCCGACTGCCTTGCGGATCTCGGAAACCTTCTCCTCGACGAATGCTCGATAGTCCAAGACAAACCTCCCTGGATCAGACTTTGCTATTGCACGTTGATAATCATAAGCAGAAAGACGCAACGCATTGCCGTAACGTCACTTACGTCCTGCTCGAGAGCTTGGCAGCCAGAGAGCCCTCGCTGAGTCGCACGTCCGTTATTAGCTGACCTGCAAATAGTATTAACAAAGCTAGCAGAGCCAGCAGTGCGTGGGAAGCGGCGTGAAACGGTCAATCGAAGAGTTTTTTCGGTGGCCAGCAGCGGCCAATCGCCTTGTTCGCCTAGGCGTGCGTCATCGCCGCTGCAAGGCCCGGCACGCTCATCGCATCCGGCTCGTCCGCTTCTATAAACAGCGGATCGATGTGAATACCAGAGTTGTCTCGCAGAGCATACATGCGGCAGCAGCGGGCACGATTGGCTCGCCGGAACCGGCTCTGGATCTGCTCCAGCTGATGCGGGGTCATTGCAACATCGTAGAGCACAACATGCTTCACACGGCTCAGATCGCTTTCTCGCCCCAAAGCCCCGACGGTGGCCAGCAACACATCTCCCCCTTCGACGAACTCTTTCATCAACCGTTGACGCTCCGCACACTTGAAGCTCCGGCTGACTATGCGAGACACCACTCGAACGGAGAGCAAGGGCTTTCGCAAATAGGCCAGGGTGTCTCCGTATGCGGCAAGCACACAGATCTTCCCTGGCTCCTCTTGAGACAGTTCCTCAATGAGTTGTAAGAAGCAGGCGAGCTTTGTGTCGACCGGGATAGACTCCAGTGCATCGCAAGCATTGCGAAGAAAATCAAGATAAGAAGCCCGGGTCGCGGGGGTGTAGCTTGGGTTCGAGAGATCCTCCAGTTCCGCCGGGTCGCCGTACAGTCCGTTCGGGCGGCAGACAGACGAGTGCAGAAGGCGCCGGCTGAACTTCCGGTGGATCGTATCGAGAGTGCGTTCGGCCGCGAGGGGGCTGGACGCCGCCTGACGCAACAGCACGTTCGTATGGAAATGGAACGGGCTTCGGCTCTCGCGCAGTTTCCGGAGCTGCCCCTGAATCAATCTGAAGAACCGCACCTCCGCGTCGTTGCGGCAGTAGTCGCGCACGATCCAGGAGACCGGCGATTCCGGCGCACTTCGACTTTCCGGCTCGGCGAGGTTTTCAAACCAGTCGGTGACTCGGAACTCCAGGCGGGCAGTTTCCGGCCCCTCGGCGGCCACCCCGATCGGGTCTTTGGTCCACGGAAGCGCCCGCTCGGCAATCACGATTGATCGCCCGACGGCGTTCCGAAGAAGCAGTTGCTCGTAGAGTTTCGACACCAGGCATTCGAGCCGAGCCCGCGTTTCGGCGACAACGACGAGGTCCCACTGGACGGAAAGGAGCGCCGGCGCCAGGGGAGCCTTGACCGCCGCATCCCCAGGGACAACAGCCACGATCGTCTCCGGCCATGGCAGTCCTTCAGGTGCTTTGTCGTTTTGAGCTTCCTGAAAGGCTTGAGTATGCAAGAACTTGACGGGAATCCCCGCTACATGCGTCTCCAACTGAGCCTGCCAGAGTCTGGCAAAGGCTCCGGGGACGACAACGAGAATGCGGCGGGCGTTTCCCTCCTCGACCATCCTGCCGGCAACAAGACTCACACTGCGGACCTTGCCCAGACCGCTGGGAGTCAAGAGCAGGTGGTGCGGCGCCGCCCCTTCGGAAAGGAAATCGGCCGCGAAGTCCGCTTGATAGGCATGGCATCCGTGTTGTCGGAACGCTTTCCGAATTGCATCGCGTGGCATCGTAAACCTCCGGATGGCTATGCGGTGTCTGCGCATCGAGCAGTCGACGGGTTTCCATCGCACAGATACTGGTGAATGTCTTGAGCCGCGGTTCGACCGGCTCCCATGGCCAAGATCACGGTCGCGCTGCCGGTGACGATGTCGCCGCCCGCCCAGATTCCAGGGCAGCTTGTCGCCCCGTTCTCATTGACCGCGATATAGTCGTGTTGATTGAGGGCAAGGCCTTCCGTCTGCTTCGTGACGATCGGATTGGCGTTGCCACCGATTGCGATGATGACCAGGTCGGTCTCGATCGCGACCTCTTTGCCGTCGACGGGCACAGGCCGGCGACGTCCTGAATCATCGGGCTCGCCCAGTTCCATGACCTGGCATCGCGCTTGCTTGACCATTCCGTGCTCATCTCCCAGATACTCCAGCGGGGAGCAAAGGGTCTTGAAGGCGATTCCTTCCTCGCGAGCGTGGTGAATTTCCTCGGCCCGGGCGGGAAGCTCCTCCATCGAGCGACGGTAGATGATGGACACGCGTTCCGACCCCAGTCGCCGCGCCGTGCGAGCGGCGTCCATGGCCACATTGCCGCCTCCAATCACGCATACGTTCCGGCCTCGAACGATCGGCGTGTCGTAGCGGGGGAAATCGTACGCCCGCATCAGGTTGACGCGTGTGAGGTATTCGTTCGCCAGGTAGACTCCGCCAAGGTTCTCGCCCGGGATGCCCATCACGGAAGGCAATCCGGCTCCAACGCCGAGGAAAACGGCGTCAAAGCCTTCCTTTCCGAGCAACTCATGAACGGAAGTCGCCTTGCCAATCACATGGTTCAGTTCGAATCGCACGCCAAGCCGGGCAAGCTGCTCCACTTCCTCCTGCACGATGCGTTTGGGCAGGCGAAACTCGGGGATGCCGTAGCTTAGAACGCCGCCCGCCTTGTGGAACGCCTCGAAAACGGTCACCTGGTGCCCCTGGAGGATCAAGTCGCCTGCGACCGTCAATCCGGCCGGTCCGGCTCCAACGACGGCGACCCGCTTGCCCGTCGACGCCGGCCGCTTCACCGGCCCGTCGACGCCGTGCCGGGCAGCGTAATCGCTGGCATATTGGGCCGCATAGCGTTCCAAGTTGCCGATTGCCACGGGCTCGCCTTTTTTCCCCAGAACACAGAGCCCCTCGCATTGGTTCTCCTGGGGGCAGACCCGTCCGCACGCGGCCGGCAGGCAATTGCTTTCCTTGATCTTGGCCGCCGCCTCCAGCGTCTTTCCCTCGGCAATCAAACGAATGAAAGCCGGGATGTCGACTTGCACGGGGCAGCCCTCGCAACAAGCCGGAGTTTTGCACTGAAGGCATCGCATCGCCTCGGTTCGGGCCTGTTCGTCCGTGTATCCCAAGGGAACCTCGTCGAAGTTCTCGATCCGCGCCTCGGGAGCCTGTTCGGGCATGGCGACCCGGCCGGCTTTCTGAGATCTTTTCGTTTTCACGCCAGACACGCCCTTCCTTACGAGTTGCTGTGGGCTTCGAGCATTCGTTCGAATGCGATTCCTTCTTGAACATGGTATGTCTTTTGCCGCGACATCAGCGAGTCCCAGTCCACCTGGTGGCCGTCGAATTCAGGCCCATCGACGCAGGTGAAGAGAGTCTGCTCCCCCACGGTCACTCGACAACCGCCGCACATTCCGGTTCCGTCGACCATGATCGAATTCAAGCTGACAATCGTAGGCGTTTCAAACGGCTCGGTCGTCTTCGCGCAGAACTTCATCATGGGAGTCGGCCCAATGGCGTAGACGCAGCCGATTCTCTTCGGCGAATCGGCCGCGAGAACCTCGGCAAGCGGTTCCGTCACAAGCCCCTTGCGCCCCGCCGATCCGTCGTCGGTTGCAACGACATGCTCGGCGCTGACGGAGGCCAGACGATCGGTCCAGAACAAGAGATCGGCGGAGCGAGCCCCCTGGATCGCGACAACCTCGACCCCCTGTTCGTGATAGGCGCGAGCAATCGGGAAGATCGGCGCCGTCCCCACGCCGCCGGCGACCATGACGACCCGCTCCACGGGCCTGATCGCCGAAGGGTGGCCCAAGGGACCGATGACGGCGTAGAAATCGTCCCCCTCTCGGAGCCGGGACAATTTCAACGAACTTGCTCCCACGACCATCAGCACCAGCGTAATCGTCCCGGCCTCGCGATCGAAATCCGCGATCGTCAGCGGAACTCGTTCGCTGAAGGCGTCGGCCATCACCACGACGAAGTGCCCGGGCAGAGCCTTCTCCGCGATCCGTGGAGTCTCCACTTCGATTTGCCAAATCCCCGGAACCAACTCGGTTTTCTTCAGTACTCTAGACATCGAATCACTACATCTCCAGAATCGTTCATCGAGCACAATCGCGGCACACTCCCGCAGGACACCGACCGTCGCGGATATGAGCCTCGTACTCCTTTCGGAAGTAATTCAGCGTGGAAAGAACCGGCTTGGAAGCGGCCTTTCCCGAAGGGCACGCCGAAGCCCCGGAGCACGTTTGGGCAAGCTTTCGAAGTTGCTCCAAGTGCTCCGTGCGTCCTTGCCCTTCCACAATTGCGGTGAGAATCTCGACCATCGCCGCGATGATTTCACGGCAGGCCGCACACTTGCCGCATGACTCCTGCTGCCGGGCTTCAAGAGATCGCTTGGCGACATCCACCATGCAGGTCTCGCGCCCCATCACAACGATCCTGCCGGACCCAACCATCGAACCCGCCTTGGCAAGCGAGTCATGATCGACGCTCACGTTGAACTTGCGCCGGGGCAGGCAGCCCCCACATGGCCCGCCTGTCTGGACCGCTTTCACTTTGCTTCCATTGCGAATTCCTCGCCCGATATCGAGCACCAAGGTCCGCAGGGACATCCCCATGGGAACTTCGACAAGCCCCTTGTTGCGAACCGGTCCGGAGAGCGAAAATACCTTGGTGCCGCTACTGTCCCCAAAGCCCAAATCCGCGAACCACGAAGCCCCATGATTGACAATCCCGGGAACGCGAGCCCACGTCTCTGCACAGTCATAGAGTCGGGAGGCCTCGCGAGGGATTGGCTTCTTACTCCGAAATGTGCGTACCGACGAGTGCGCCGATTCGCCGCCGACCGGAGCGAGGCTCTTCTGTGTAATATCAATGTCGAAAGAAAAGCCGGAGCCGAGCAGGTCGTTTCCCAGAAATCCGTATTCGCGAGCCTTGTCGACGGCAAGCCATGCGTGCTGCAAAGCAAGACGATGTTCGGTGCTGAGGCGAATCAGCCCGGCGCTCGCGCCGGTGACATAGGCGGCGATGATCATCCCCTCCAATACGGCGTGGGGGTTCCCTTCAAGGATCGTGCGATCGATATGCGCCGCAGGGTCCCCTTCGTCGACACAGCACACGACGTATTTGTCCTCGCGATACGTTTGAGAGCGAAAAGCCTCCCAATTCAGGCCGACCTCGCAACCGTCGCCCGCGTGTCGCCGCAGACCGGATCGTGTGATTTCCTCAATCACGAACGCAGGGTCGCCCGTCGCAAGAACCTGGGCAAACGCCGAATACGCGCCGTTGGCGATGGCGTCGTCGATCGAAGTGGGGTCGATTTTCTGGTTTTGCCCCAACAGCGGCCGGTCCTGGGCGGCATAAAAAGGAACCGACGTCTTGCTGCGCAGCTTTTCGCCTGAACCGGGATCCACATAGGACAAACGGTCGACCACTTCGCCGCGAACAACCGTCTTCGCAACAATCTCGGCCGCGTCTTCCGGATCGACATGGCAGTAGAGGACGTTGCCCGGCTGGACAAGGACCATCGGCTCCTGGTCGCAGAACCCATGGCATCCCGTTGCTCGGAAAAGCACGTGATCGGCAAGTCCACAACGCGCGAGTTCCTCACGCAATGCACTGGCAACCTCAAGGGCCCCGCGAGACTCGCCGCACGTTCCGGACGAGACAATGAGCTGCTTTGGGTAGGCGTCGCGTTGGGCTGCAAGGTGCTGCCGCAAGGAGGCTAAGGCCTCCTGCGTTCCAACCCGGCGAGCGGCCTTCGGCGACGGCGCAATCGATTCTGGCTGTTTCAACACGAGAATGCAGGCAATACGGATAGACGGGAAAAGGTGACGGGTCGACAACGCGACGGAGACGCCGAGGGCGAAAGACGCCCCCGAGTCCCCATGCGTTATCCGCCCGGTGTCAATCCAACGAATACCGGTGAAATAGAGATCGCACTTAGACGACACCCTGCTGCAGCATGGCGTCGGCCACTTTCACGAAGCCCGCGATGTTCGCCCCCTGAACGTAGTTCGTGACGTCGCCGTTCTTGCCGTAGCGGACGCAGTTCTCGTGAATCGAACGCATGATGGCTCTGAGCTTCTGGTCCACTTCATCACGGGTGTATTGCACACCGGACCTGTTTTGGGCCATCTCCAGTCCCGAAACAGCCACGCCTCCGGCATTCGCCGCTTTGCCCGGACCATAGAGAATCTCGGCGTCCAGAAAGACCTCAACGGCCTCCGGGGTGGACGGCATGTTGGCGCCTTCCGACACGCAGAAGCAACCGTTCTTGACGAGGGCCTCCGCGTCGTCCTTGTCGATCTCGTTCTGCGTTGCGCTGGGGAAGGCCAAATCGCATTTGACGCTCCACGGCCTCTGATTCTCGTAGAATTCGGCCCCTTCGAAGTGCTCGGCGTACTCGCGGATCCGACCTCGCCGAACGTTCTTCAGCCCCATGACCCAGGCCAGTTTCTCCTCATCGACCCCGTTCTTGTCGTAGATGGTTCCGCTGGAATCCGACAAGGTAACCACCTTGGCTCCAAGCTGAATGAGTTTCTCGACCGTGTATTGCGCCACGTTTCCTGATCCGGATACGGTGGCGACCTTGCCCTTGAAGGTCTCTTTGCGGGTGGCGAGCATGTCTTCGGCGAAATAGACGGAGCCGTAACCGGTCGCTTCGGGACGAATCAACGAGCCGCCGTAAGTGAGCCCCTTTCCCGTCAGCACACCGCAGAAACGGTTGGTCAGCTTCTTGTATTGGCCGAACAGATAGCCGATCTCCCGTCCGCCGACGCCGATATCGCCGGCCGGAACGTCCGTATCGGGCCCGATGTGGCGAAACAGCTCACTCATGAAGGCCTGGCAGAATCGCATGACTTCCAGGTCGCTCTTCCCCTTCGGATCGAAATCGGAGCCGCCTTTGCCGCCTCCCATCGGCAAGGTCGTCAGCGCGTTCTTGAAAACCTGCTCGAACGCCAGGAACTTCAATACGCCGAGATTGACGGTCGGGTGAAAGCGGAGCCCGCCCTTGTAGGGGCCAATCGCGCTGTTCATCTCAATCCGAAACCCTCGATTGACCTGCACTTCCCCCAGATCGTCCACCCACGGAACGCGAAACATCAGCACCCTTTCGGGCTCCAACAAACGCTCCAGGATTTTGGCGTCCTGGTATTTCGGTTCTGATTCCACGACGGGAATGATCGAATCAAGAACCTCATGAGCGGCCTGGTGGAACTCCGTTTCGCCCGGATTCTTCCGCACGACGGTTTCCATGAACTTGTCCACAGCACTCAGGGGTTCTGCACGTTCTGTCGCTTCGTACGTCACTTTCTTGTCTCTCTTCTTGGTGTTGACTTCTTAGTTACTCAACTTGTGGCCGACGCGCTGCAAAAACGCTGGATGTAGTCCAGATAGTGCTTCAGCAGCCACATCTTCTCCATGAACTCGGCCCATCCGCAGGACGGCGTAAAGCCCTCGCTCATTTCCGGCAATACCATTCCGCCGGGAGTGAAGCCGGGCCGAAGCTCGTTCCACATGTCGGCCCAGACCTTCTGGGCATCACCATTCACCGATGCAACAACGTACCGAAGGTTCTTCAGCGCGTTCTCGACGGCGCGATCATCCGTACTGAAAAGCTCCCTCAGGCGGGCATCGTCAGGCGTTGGAAATACACTGCGCATCTACGTCTCCCTTGTTTGCAAGCACTCTTCCACGTCCCACGGGGACTGCGCCGCCGGGAACGGCTCTTCCCCGCTCATCTCATCCGACGCAACCTTCATGAACTCGTGCGGCTACTTGACGCTGGGTGGCAGTTCCCGCGAGGAACGGCTCACGCGTTTGTGATGCCAACCGAACAGTGCGCGTAAGCCACGCGCATCGTCCCGTAGAAATGATCGCCGCGACTTAGAAGCAAGAGTGATGCCAAAGGCAGCAAACATCGCACCGCCAGCCGTAACCCACCGCCAGCAAACAAGATGCGCCACCCAACGCCGTGGTTTCGAGTCGAGACGGGGAATTGTCGGGTGCTGTCACAAGGGCATCCGACTGGGGCTTGAAAGAGGAGCGAAACCGGCTAACCTCTTTTGGCAGCACAGTTTAGAGGGGCTGTTCAAGGTTTGGACACTGATGGTGCCCAGGCACCAGCAAGAGAATCACTCCACCGGCGGATCAAGGCCGTATTTCTTGATTCGGTGACGCAATGTGTTCCGACTGATGCCTAACAGGCGAGCGGTATGGACCTGATTGTACGCGCATTCCTCCAATGCTCTGGCAATGAGTGTCTCCTCAACCAGGTCCAGCACATTAGCATGAACGCATTGCCCCCCCGCGAACTGAAGCAACTCCGATACAAGCTCTGCGACGCGTTGCTGCAAGCTGGCGTTTGGATTTATCTGGGCAACCGACTGGAGTTCGTTTTCCTGATCTGCCTCAAATTGCAGATGCTCCGCGAGCAGCACGTCTCCTCCTTTGCACATCAAGACGGCGCGCCGCAGCCGGTTTTCTAACTCACGAACGTTTCCCGGCCAAGCGTGAGCCTGGAGTTTGTGAATCGTCTGATCAGCCACATAATGTACAGATTTGCCGTATTCTTCAGCGAACCGGCCGACGAAATAGTGCACCAACGGCGGAATGTCGTCCGGTCGTTCGCGCAATGGAGGCATCTTGATCCAGATCACTTTCAGCCGATAGTAGAGGTCTTTCCTGAAACGTCCCTCGTCGATTTCCGTTTCCAGGTCTTTGTTCGTAGCGGCAAGTATACGGACATGGGTTTTGATTGTGTCAGTGCCGCCCAATCGTTCAAATTCCCCCTCCTGGAGTACTCGCAACAACTTGGCTTGGGTGGTCAACGACATGTCGCCGATTTCGTCAAAGAATAGAGTGCCCCCATCGCAACGTTCAAACTTGCCTACGTAGGTGCGATAAGCGCCGGTGAAGGCTCCCCGCTCGTACCCAAAGAGTTCGCTTTCAAACAATGTGTCTGGGACGGCAGCGCAATTCACCGCCATGAAGGGCCCGTCTTTTCGGTGGCTGTGATGGTAAATTGCCCTTGCAACCAGTTCCTTCCCCGTGCCGCTTTCGCCAGTAATCAATACGCCGACGTCTTGCTCAGCTACCTGGCCAATTAGTTTGAAGACCGCCTGCATTTGAGAACTGACACCCACGATTCTTACGAGGCCGCTCTTCGGTGAAACGATCTCGGTTATCGTGTTCGGCAGATCGACAATTTCTTTCATGAGGCGATTGACTTGCAGGGCGTCGGCAGCCAGTCGCTTCAAGCTCTCGCTGTCGAATGGTTTCAGGAGATAGTCATAGGCGCCGAGCTTCATCGCTTCGATTGCTGTTTCCGTGGTGCCATAGGCAGTCATCACGATCACCGGCGTTCTGATCTGCGCATTCTTGATCTCTGCCAGGGTCTCGAGGCCGTTCAAGCCGGGCATCTTGTAGTCCAACAGGATCAGATCGAAAGACGCTGATTTGGCTCGGTTCAGTCCCGAAATCCCATCGATGCAGGACACAACCTCATGGCCCTGCTTGACAAACAGCCGACTGAGGAAGTGGATCAGGCCCTCGTCGTTATCGACAATCAGGATCTTGCTCATGCTCTACGGTCTTTTCTGGAGATAACGCCGGCAGGCGAACATAAAATGTTGTGCCGTCACGCAAATGCGTGTCGACATGGACAGAGCCGCCATGGGACTCGACAGTGCCTTTGAGGATAGCCAAGCCTAGGCCGGAGCCAGTCGCCTTGGTGGTGAAAAACGGTTCAAATACGCGTTGGAGATCTTGTTGCCGGATCCCCGGTCCGGTATCGGACACCTTGACCACGATCCAGGAAGGGACCTGTGAATTAGCTGACTTTCCCTCAATGTCGATGGAGAACGTCAACTCGCCGCCATCGGGCATGACGTCAAGTGCGTTGACCAGAAGACTGACGAGAACTTCACTCAACTGATGCGCATCCCCTTTGATCCAGGCCGGTTCACTCGTAAGACACTCCTGAATTTCGACCTCCTGATGACTGGCCCGCGGTCGGATCACCTCTAACACTTCCTCGGCCAGCTGGGCGAAGTCGAATTCGGTAACGATAGGCTCTTGAGGCCGAGCAAATTCGAGGAAACGGTTAATGGTCTTCTCGATTCGGCCAACTTGGCGCATCGCGATCTGGTAATCCTCGCGATCGTCGGGCGAAAACGTGATGTTCTCCTGGACGGACTGCAGGAACAACTTCAATGAAGTCAGTGGCGTGCGGATCTCATGCGCAACGCCCGACGCCAGGTGTCCCAGCGACGCAAGTCGCTCCGATCGTGCAGCCAACTCCAAAGTCCCCTTCAATTCAGCAGTGACCTTTTGTAGTTCCGCCTCAGTCAGGCCCACGCGGGTCTCCAGCAAAGTATGGCGTTCTTTCAGTTGATCCGCCATGTGTCCGAAGGCGACATACAAGGCCCCAATTTCGTCCCGTCGCGTGGTTCGCGTGTCAAGTATGGCATTTTCGAACTCTCCGCGAGCGAGCGTACGCGCCGCCTCACTCAGGAATCGAATTGGGGATGCCACGTACCATGCCAGCAGCGTCGATAGACAAACAGCGCCCACGATGGTCAAGCCAACCACGATGTAGATGTTGCGTTGCAACCGATCCGAATCCTTGAACGCCTCGTCTCTGTCCTGTTCCACAACAAGGTGCCAATCGAGTCCGTCTAGCGAACGCGACGCGCCGAGAACAAGAATCCCACGGTAATCCTTGTAGATTGGCTGTCGGTCGGTATCGCCGAAGATATGCGTGAAGCTGCCAGATTGGGCGATGCTTTCGTTGAGGATTCGCCGCGGGTTCTTGTGAGCAAGGAACACTCCGCTTTTGTCGACGAGGTAGCATTCGCCAGATTCGCCCAATTGCACACGCAGCACTCGCTCAAGGATAGCTTGCGTACTTACCGTAGCGCACAGGACACCCTGGGGCCGTCCGCTCGTGTCCCGGATGGGCGTGGCGAGGCGAAACACGGATTCTCTTCCGGCCGCGTCCAATTCGACCGTCGACATATTTGGCTCCCCACCGATCGCGTGTTGGTACCACGTTTCATTTGTGCATGACGCATCGGAAGTCCCGGAACTATCGTAGAGAATCTCGCCTTTCGAGTCGGCAATCAGGAATCGCCGGTATACCTCATACTGTTCCTGAACCAATTGAAAAAAGGGGCCGAGTTGGTCGGTATCAACATCCCGCACGATGCTTGAGCTAGCAAGGACCTCCAGGTCGGCCTTTCGCTCCATGATCCAGCGTTCGAGAAGGACTTGCTTTTCTGTGGCAACATTTTCCAACTGATTCAGTACGATGTCTTCAACAACCCGGTTGGCCGTGCGTAGGGCAACAATGCTCACTGTGACCAATGGAACCAGGGACACGAGCAGGAATACCAAAGTGACTCGCGTCTGCAGATTATCAAAGAACTTGAGTGACACGGGCCAGATTCCAGATTCTCGTACGCTGTCAAGTCGATTTCCCAATTATAGTCGCGGTCTGCTGGATCTGTAAACGACCGAAAACCACGTGTATTCCCGTAGCGGACGGTCCCGTCGCGAATTGGCGCTTCCTTGTACGAAACGGTGACGATAAGGCCAACGAAATCAGGACTATTCCACACTGCGACCTCAAGGGTAAGCTCTCATGTGCATCCCCGCCAAGGAAGCATGAGGTTGGATGCGGTGATCGCCGTGAAGGTCGCAGATAGGCGATGCAGACTGTTCACTCCCCCACTCGATCTCGTCCGTCTCGGACCACCGACACGAGCAACGTAACACAGGTCAGGGGAATTACAAACAGAATCATGACCAGACCAAAGGTGCGGACCGAACTACTGCCCATGGCATAGAGTATTAGCAGCGTCACGTAGGCTGCGTAGTAGGCCAGGAACAGGGCTCCCTCCCACCGAGCGATCCTTCGGCCCGTGAAGAACACGGGCAGGCAGGCCAGGGCGACAACCGTCATCACCGGGATGTCGAATCGCAGGGCCGTTGCGGAGACCTTAATCGGCTCTCCTGAAACCAGCCCGGAAACGCCGAGAATCCCCAGGATGTTGAAGAGATTGCTGCCAACGATATTGCCGACGGCGATGTCGCGCTGGCCTCGAAAGGCCGCCAGAACTGAAGTGGCCAGCTCTGGCAGAGAGGTACCAATGGCCACAATGGTAAGCCCAATAATGAGTTCACTAACGTTAGCCAACCGAGCCAACGCCACGCTGCCGCTGACCAGCAAGTGGGAACCGAAAGTGAGCAGAAGCAGCCCCAAGGCGACCAAGAAAAGGCCTCCGAGGATCGCCCAGAGCGGCCTTGTCATCGCCCCCGTCGCAGAGATGTCCGGGTTGGGTTCCCCCGCAACGGATTCGCTTCGCGCGCCGAGGGCGGTCCAGACAAGGTACGCCACGAGACAGACAAAGAGAACGACCGCATCGATCCGCCCGAGCTTTCCGTCGCAGGCCAGCCCGAGCAGGAGCAGTGAAGCAGCGATCATCAGCGGCACGTCGAAACGGATCAACCGCCAAGAGACTACCAGAGGCGTAATGACTGCTGAGAGGCCGAGGATGAGCAGCACGTTGCAGATATTGCTCCCCACGACATTACCGACCACGAGGTCTCCCTGGCCGGCCAGCGCCGCCTGAATGCCAACCGCCAACTCTGGTGCGCTCGTGCCGAAGGCAACGACGGTCAAGCCGATGACCAAGGGCGGTACACGAGCAGCCGCTGCGAGCGCCGTCGCTCCTCGCACCAGCAACTCGCCTCCGCCTACCAGCAGCACAAGGCCACCAGCGATCGTCAGCGACGCTTCCACAATCCCCATGCATGAACCTGCGATCTTCCCATGACGAGGAAAAAAGTAAGCCGGGGGCGTCCTGGGTGGCACTCCCACAGATACAGAACAGTCACCGCTTCCGGCAGTGGTTAGTATGATAGTCGGAGGTCAAAGCGCCAAGATCAGGAAATCGACTGACTGGAATCCGCTGAATCATACCAGCCGCCAATACCCGCTCCTGGCACTTCCCTCAAACACGATCCGCCCCTCATCGCGAAGTTCAGCCAGCGCCCGCCGTACCGTCGAGTTACTTCGACCGGTCCGCGACACGATCTGACTTCGGCGAAGTCTTTTGGCCCGCCCGAGTTCATCAAGGATCCACTGGGAAAGCGAATCACCCGGCACCTCGTCAGCCTCGTCCCACGTCGCTACCTCCGAGACATCCGGCGACTCCCGATCTGTCGGGAGTATCCCCGTACGTTCGACGAGCGTGAGCTTATCCGAAAACCGGTAGCCATGCTGGCGGTCGTTGACGATCAGGTCGATCGCCGGGTCGATCTCGACGCCGGCTTCGGTAAGAAGCGTCCGCCGGACCCGCATTCGGAAGGTCCGGATCGCACCCGCCACGACCGGCGCCCCGCCTTCGGTGCCGATGATATTGGCAAGCTCCTCGCCACTGTACGCCCTGCCGCTGCTGAGCACGTCGAGGATCTTGCGGACAACGGTGCTATGTTCGGCGCCGCAGACCTTCACGCCACAAAGCTCGACTCGGGTCGGGGAGAATATCAATTCGCCCCGTTCGAAGGCGGTGACGCTTCTTGGGGGGCTATCGCCCGTTGGCGGTGACCGTCTCGGGGCCTGGTCGCCAAGGACTTTCCGGATGACGCTGGCCAGTGTGCGTCCCTTGTTAGAAAACGGCTTGGCGATGAACTCCGAGGCGCCGTTGGCGTGAAGCTCCGTGGTCAGGTCCAGACAGTCGGAACTGTACGCGGTCATGACGATCACCGGCGCCCGATGCCGGCAATTGATCCGCTGGATGTTCCGGAGCAGATTGCAGCCGAACTCCCTGCTGGCTCCACCTCGGTTCGGCTTGGCTGGAATCTGCAGGTCGAGCAGCACGTAGTCGTACGCCGACTCCTTGAGCCGCAACTAGGCGTCGTGCTGGTTGGTCGCCCAGCCGTGCTCGTGTCCAATGGAGAAAAGGGCATCTTCAATCGATTCGACAATTCTGTCGTCGTCCTCGATGACCAACGCTTTGGGGTCATGCTGTCGTGTCTCAGCTGCTAGCCAGTGGCAACGTCATTGTTACCGTCGTACCTTCGTCTTCTTCGCTCTCCAGTGCCAATGTGCCGCCGTGGGCCGTGAGATTGCGGGCGGCAATCGGCAGTCCGTACCCAGTGCTGTGCTTCTTCGTCTTGTTGCGGCGCCCGGGCGTGAGCAACAATGGGCCCCGAGCTTCTTCGCTGGACATTCCCTGGCCGTTGTCCCGAACGACGATTTTGACGTGGGCGCCGGCCAGGGCGGCGGTTATCTCGATCCGCCCTTCGCCGAGCGTGCCACCGGGCACAACGAATGCCTCAAACGCGTTCTTCAGGACGTTCACCAGGGCCATTACAATCTGGTGCCTGGCGATTTCCACGACGATCGAGTCGGGAACGTCGACCTGGACCGTCACTGGGGCCGGATCCAGTTTCGCCTTCCGTACGTTGTCACGGGCCATGTCCAGGGCCCTTCGGCTCCGGAGGCGGAACAAGGGGTTCCGTATCTATTGAGCCCGCTTGGAGATACGAATCGATGGCAGCTTTTAGGTGCCCTCAGTGGTGACCGACAGTTTGCCGCGTAGTTGTACGATCTGCACTGATTTGCCGAATTTTTAAATGCCCGCGGAGGCCGAACATTCTGGGGACGATGGCAAATCCCGGCATCGGTTGGATGAAGCAGACGGCCCCGAACCGATGTTCGAGACGACTGCCCGCCAGAGCCCGACCCCAAGGTCCCTACCGCCTCGCGTTTCACCCAGTATTTACCACAGGTCTTCCTGACAGCCAAGAAGCCCTGATATTCGGCGTGACAAAGCCTGATGCGACCGGTCTGGTTAGATAGGGAGCAAACCTAGCTCCTTCCAACTCAGAAAGGGCGTCTGTCCCTGTGGGTTGGATTGCGCGGTGGGTGAAGTTCGTGCAGCATTGCGGACATCAACTCACGCACCATGCCGGAAAGGCTGGTCTTTTCGAAGGGATTCGGCGCTTGGACGCTTCAACGGAGCGCCGTAGGGATCTTTCCGCCCTGATGCGCAGCAACTTGAGACATGCTTGGATGCAACCAGTGACATTGGAAGTCTTAAGTCAATGTGAAGAGATCATTCAGGCAACATCGAGACGAGGAGATGGCTGTGATGAAGAGTCTGTTCCGCTTGAGAGATGGGGAGAACGTCTGGGGGCGTCGGCTGGTGGACGCCATCAAGACAAGAGGTCGCGGCAGATCAGGAAACGGCCATTCGACGGCGCCGCGCCGTCCCCTGTTTGAGCCGTTGGAGCAGCGTCAGTTGCTCACGGCGGCTCCGAATGCGGTGGGCTATGTGCCGGGGCATTCCGACTCGGACTTCGTTGCCGAACAATACGTTGCGGATTCAATCAGCGCAGCGGGGGAGGTGGACCAACTCACAATCGACTTGCAGGAGGGCCAGACTCTCGCGATTCTGGCCGATGGCGATGTCGCATTGCGCCCTCACATTGAGCTTCTGACACCAGGCGGTGCATCTCTTGGTTCCAGCACGGCGGCTGCGGCTGCGGGGCAGGCTGGCCTTGAGGCCATCACGGCCCCTTCGACCGGAACCTACACGGTCACCGTATCCGGCGCCGCGGGCACGGTTGGCAGCTACGGCGTGAAGATGCTGCTGAATTCGACTCTCGAATCGGAGTGGCTCGACCTGGCGACAAATGACACGCCTGCCACGGCCCAGAACCTGGACACCGAATTCATGAACTTGGGCAGCGGAACGGCGGAGGTTGCCTCGGTGGCCGGCACCTTGCCGGGCTATTTCGAGGGCTTCGAATCCGGCGTGCTCGATCAGCGCTGGCAGCTCGACACGCCGCCGCAGGCGACAACCGAGGTCACGGATGTGCATGGCGCCGCCGAAGGCGATCTGGCCATGCTGCTCCATTGGAAGGGCGAACCCTACCCTCTCGAGTTCCCGCAGTCGGCCATCTGGAACGTCGATCTTTCCGGGCTGGACAATCCCGTGTTGACTTTTCAGGTCGAGCAGTCGGACTACTGGCATTGGTATTTCGGAGAACCCTTCGAAGGCCGAGACAGCACGCAACATGGAGTGTTCATCAGCAACGACGGCTACCATTGGTATGCAGCCAGCGACGTCCGTAAGTCAAAAGACCCCGACGCTCCTTGGACCGAATACTCGGTCGACCTGGCCGAGACGGCCGAAGACGCCGGCCTGAGCCTTGACCAGGAACTGCAGATCAAATTCCAGCGTCACGCACCTGCCGCGGGGGGCGAGTATGACGGCACGGCCTAAGACGTTTCTGTTGATGATGCCCGTCGGCGGCCGGGATGGTGTACGGCTGGCGGGTCGGTTGGGTTGAGGTATTCGGTCTCTTGCATGAAGTAGTGCTTGCCGAGGCTGAGGGCGCATATCTTGCCTTGCATTCACGGCTGAAATCAGGGTGTTGTAACCACGACGTCGTCAGCCTCCCGGAGTTTTCGCCAGAATGGTCAAGTTGTGGCAGAACACGGCGCTGCCGACGGCCGAGACGAAGTTCTTAAAACCGCGAAAACAGCAACGAGCCAAACGAAATGCTCGTTTTAAGCACGAAATGCTCCCCTCAATTCCCGCTCGCCATTGCTGCCACACGCTCATCATCGATTGGCCAAAGTCTTGTGTCCGTCGCGGTACGCCCAGGTACTCGACCTGTTCCTCCAACTCCTCGTAGGTCTCTTCGTCCGGGCAGAAGCCTTTGTCGGCGGCCACCGATTCGGGCCGTCGACCAAAACGCTCTTCGTGGCGTTCCAGTACTAACGGCAGGAGCCTGTCGTCCGTACAGTTCTTCTCCAGCACAACGTAGTCGGTGATGAACTTCTCTTTCGACTGGGTGAGCAGGACCTTGTGACCGAACTCGACCGGCTTGCCTCGCCGGCCACGCTTGATCAACTCCGTATGGGCCTCAAAGATGCTGAAGACCTTGTCGCCGTTCGGCACTTTCTCCTTGTCGAAGACGCGGCGGCGTGCTACTCGGGCCACCTGACGCATCACGGGCAAACGGTCAGCCAGCTTTTGGCCAATCGCAGCCAGTGCGACAGATGTCGACCGCGCCGCCCAGGCGACGAATTGTTCCGCGTTTTCCAGGATATTCTCGACCCGAACGATCATGGTTTTCATGTCTTGCTGCACCTTGCGAAGCCGCTTCTTGCTCGTGCTCTTCGAGTAACGGCTAACATCCAAGTACAGCTTCTTGACCTTCTTCGGGTGGAATCGCCAGGGGCAACTCAAAGGATTGAGGTCACGGCCGGCCGCCATCTCGCGCGTGGCCACGCGGTACACGTCCCACAAAAGGCTCGCATCCGTCGGCCAGTGGATGTTGCACTCGGTGACTGTCGTATCGGTCCGCACATGGTCGAGCGAAACCGACTCCTCGGCACAAGCGTTCAGGGCCAGAACATGGTTGATTCGTTCCCACGTTTCAGACTGGATCGCACCGAACGCCCTGTTCAGCAGCGTGAAGTTGATGGTCGGTTTCTTCAGCAGGCGGCAGAACCGTTGCAGCGTTTCGCTTTCGGCGATCCGAATCGACGCCTGCCGGTAGTCGAGCCCTTCTCGCTGCATGACCAAAACCGCCCGAAACAGGTTCTCGCTGGTGAAGATCGGCTTGCGGCCTCGCGTCGACGTGGCCTGGCTGAGTTGTTCCAGATCGCCATGGACCAGATCAAGGATCACCGGGTGACTGTCCAAAATCTCGCTGAGCATCTTGTATTCGCTACGATAATCGCGTACCGTTTGGTTATCCGCCTTCTCGATGCCCCACCCAAAATCGAGAATGGCTTCGGCTTTTGCACGCATCGTTGTTCTCCTTGATTGGTTGTGCTTTCAATAGGATAACGATGCGTTTTTTCTTGCCTACCCCAACCTTCTCTCACCTGCAAAAACACCCCTTTCTCGATTTGAGAAACAGAAACTAAGACGCCATTTGCATCACTGCAACGCCGAACGCGGACTGGTATCAGTTCACCCTTGAGGACGGGCAGGCCGCGGCGATCGGCTACGCGGGAGAGAACATCGGTTCGCCGACCGTCGAACTCTACGACAGCAATCTCAACCTGATAACGACGTCTTCCGCGACAGCCTCGGGCGACGGCATGATCCAGCCGTACACCGACTCGACCACCGACTCCAAGCCGAACACCTATTATGTGAAGGTGACGGGAAGCAGCAGCGACTATCAGCTCTCGGTCCTGCGCGATCCGGACTTCGAGGTCACGGGGGATTTCGTTGTGACCGGATCGACGCCGGCTGACGGGGAGTTGATCCAGGACCCAACCACCTTCCAGGTCGAAGTCAGCCACGACGTGCTCGCTAGTTCCTTGGACGCGTCAGATCTTAAGATCGATGGCCAGGCCGCTACCAGCGTTCGCCTGGTGGATGGAAGAACCATCGAATTCACCTTGCCGACGGGAATTACGGAGAAGACCTACACGGCCACGATCGCGGCAGGAGCAATCACCGACATCGACGGCCCGGCCATTCCCGCGACGACGTCCACGTTCCGGCCCGACCTGGTCAGCCCACACCTGGTTGGCGCTTCGCTCACCAGCGGCGACATTGTGGAATCGGGCGATCTGGAAGTGGAACTCCAGTTCAACGAGACGTTGCTGGCATCGGTTCTCGACGCCGGCGACGTCCAGCTTGTCGGCATTCGCACGGGATCGTACACCCCGGACGCCTTCAGTTACAACGCGGAATCGTCAAAGCTCTCTCTCGTCTACGACAATCTTCCCGATGACTCGTACACGCTTACGCTGGTGAGTGGGGCGGAAGCGTTTCGCGACACGGTTGGCCACGGACTGGATGGCGGCGATATCGAGATCCAGTTCGGAACCTATGTGGACGAAGTCCCGCTCAGCATGGAGTCAATCGGACCGGCCGCGGCAGACGCATCCGCCGGATCGGCCCTGGGGATGGTTTCCGCCAATTCGGCCGACACCTATGCGGTCAGCGCGGTTGCCGGAAACACCGCTTCCGTTTCGCTGGAGCCCGATTCGGATCTTCGGGCGACAATCGAACTCCTGAGACCCGATGGCTCTGTTTATGCCAGTGCGACGGCCACGAGCGCCGGCGAAGCAGTCTCCCTGCAAAACGTCCCCGTCACAGAATCCGGCGTCTACTCGGTTGCCGTGCGAGGCGTTGACGGCAGTGCGGGCGAATATCAGATCCGCGTGCTGCTGAACGCCGTTCGCGAGGACCAGGCGTTGGACGAAGAAACCGTCGAAAACCTCGATAGTCGGTTCCTTCCGTTGGACGACCAGGGAGATCAGATCGTCGTTTACGGATCGCTTCACGCGATCGGAGAGAGCTTCGATTCGCTCGAAGTGGACGACTCGTGGCGGATGGCTGACGAATCGATCGCCTTCGTGTCGGATGAATGGGGGTCGGTCGACGGCGACAGCGCCCTGATGATGCACGGCGGCAGGGGCGGCGCCATATGGACGGTGGATGTCTCGGAAATCGACAATCCGATCCTCTCCTTCTGGCATGCCTCATGGGAAGGCGCCGGCCAGTCGCTCAACTGGTACGAAAGTTGGAGCAGTAACCAGGACGACGGCATCATTATTGATGATGTCGACGGGGACGCGGGTGATCGCTACAAGTGGATACCACCGGAACAACAAAAGGGCGAATGGGTCTACTACAGCTTCAATCTCGCCGACATCGCCGAACAGAACGGCGAGGCGCTTGCCTCGCAGTATGAATTCCATTTCCAGCAGGTGGACTGGTTCGTCCACCCAGAGGCCGTCTGCGGCTACATATCGGATCGCCTTCTGCCCGAGGTTGGACGCGGGTGGGACGCCATTCTGGTCACCTCGGCTGATCCGATCGGCGACTGGTACGAGTTCTCCTTGGAAGACGGCGAGACGGCCAACCTGGCCATGGCCGCGGAAGGAATGCCGGCCGAGAGCATTCTGGAAATCTACGACGACGCCGGCAACCTCCTCGCCACGGGCGAGGTTGACGCGGACGGCGCTGTGACCATCGGGGGTTTCCGCAACATGACGACCGATGGCGCGGCCGACAAGTACCACGTGCGGGCGGGAGCGGTCGTGACCACGCCGGAATGGCCCTACAGCCTGGTGATTACGCGCGACGCGCAAGCCGCGGACGATTCGACGCCCTTCGAGATTGTGGGCGTGACGGCCGGGGCGGAAACCGTGGGAACCGTGCCGACGCTGGACATCACGTTTAGCGACGACCTGACGGTCAATTCGGTCGACGCGGAAGATCTCCTGGTCAACGGAGCGCCCGCCGAGTCGGTTCGGGTGTTCAACTCCCGCACGATTCGCGTCCAACCCCGAGTCCTGACATCGGGAACCTGGAACGTGCAGGTTGCCGCCGGCGCCGTAACGGACATCCAAGGCACGGCGTTGGAAGCCCTCTCCACGAACGTGACCGTCAGTTTTGCCGACGCGTTGCTCTCCGACGGGCTGCTTAATAAAACGCGTTTTCTCGGTGAACTGGACAGCCCGGGCCAAACCGACTCGTGGCAGGTGCAGCTCGAGGCCGGACAGAGAATGACCGCCCTGCTCCTGATGGATGACGACCTGACGGGCACTGTCAGCCTCACCGGACCGGACGGGTCGCAGGTCGCTTCCGGGACCGCCCCCGTGGGCCAATTCGTCGCGATCGAGTACACGGCCGCCAGCGCCGGAACGTATACGCTGTCCATAAGCGGAGCCGACGGCGCCCAGGGCGAGTACGAAGGCACGCTGCACTTGAACGCGATTGTCGACCCGGCATCGGTGGTCGACACGGCGGACGATGAGGACGCGAACGACAGTGCGGCGTCCGCGGTCGCTCTCGACTCGGTCTTCTTCGACATTGCGGACGGCGGCCAGGCGGCGACGGTCCGCGGGAGCCTTGCTTGTTCGACGACTTTCGTGACCGAGGAGGATTTCACTCCGGGCGGGGGCGAGGAGCCGGAAACGGACTTCCTGCTGAACGGTTGGTGGGTGGACGCCAATCGCGGTGAACTTCCCCGTCCGAGACTCGGCTATGGAGACGGAGTCCTCAGCTTCCCCGCGGGGTACTACGAAAGCGCATCGCAGACGGAGGACATCGCCGGATACTACGAAGCGAACTGGTCTCGCGGAATTCCCTACAACGTCGAAACAGCGAACGCGATCACCCTGGAGTTCGACTTCCGGGTGTCGGACGCGGACGTCCGCTTCACTTCGTTCTCCGGAGCATTCACCGACGAAGCGAATGCGACGGGGATCGCGATCAGCAACGACGAATTGACGTGGTATCCGGTCTGGAACGCTCAGCTGCAGACGGTTGGAGAATGGGTCCACTATTCGATCGACCTGAGCGCTGCCGCGGAGGCAGCTGGGATCACGCTTTCGAATCTCACCAGGATCCGGTTCCAGTACTATGCTCCCGTGGGCACCGAAGGAACGGGCGACGAGTCGATTGCCTTCGACAATCTGGTGGTGAGCGACAAGGTTGCGACCGAGGAGTGGTATCAGTTTAATCTGGCGGCCGGGCAGACCGTCGCGGCCGTTGCCGACTCGGACGCGTCGATCCAAATCGACGTGCTTGACGCCCGGTTGAACGTCGTCGCCAGCGGCGTCGCAGACGCCGGCGTGCAGCAAGCAATCGACCAGGTGACCGCCAGCGTCTCAGGGACCTATTATCTCCGCGTCACCGGCACGGACGGCGTCTACTCCCTGGCTGTGGCTCGCGACGCGTCGGCCGATTGGGCACAAAGCGTGACCGTTCCCGAATACGTGGTCGACCCGCGGCTGGCCGAGCATACGGTCTTTCCGACAACTTCAAGCGACGGAAGTTCCAACGGCTATGGTCAAGCCGGAACGTCGATCGATTTCGGCGAATCCGCCTCGGCGACCGATCTGGGAACCGTTCTGCATCAGGAGGTCGCCGATCTCGATCTGACCAACGGGACTCTATCGTTTCAACTGCAAGCGGCCCATACAGCCTACATGACCGTGATTGGCAATGCTGCGGATTCCGGCACGCTCCAGCTCAAGTTGACGGACGTGCAATCGGGCGAAACGATCTATTCCGTCGATGTGGACGGCGTGCAGCGTCTCGACCTGTCGGCGGACGACGATCGCACCTATCTCCTCGAGGTGGCCGGCACGGCGACGAATGCCAATCTGCGACTGTTGAATCTCGTGGACCGCCGCGACGCCAGCGTCACGGTTTACGGGACGGACGATGCCGATGACGTTGTGTTCGACGCCACGACAAGCCTGGACGTATCGATCCAGGGAATCACCTATCCCTTCCGCGACTTCGACAACCTTGTCGCCAGCTTCGAAGGGGATGCAGGAGACAAGGTCACGCTGATCGGTTCGACGGGCGATGAGGAAGTGAATCTCACGCCCGATAGCGCGACAATGACCGGCGAGGGTTGGCGCGTATCCGTCTACAACGTGACCTGTTACGAGGCCTTCGGCGGCGGCGGTTCCGACACGGCCTCCCTGTACGACTCCACGGGCAACGACCAATACGAATCGCGTCCCGGGCTGACAACCATGACGGGACCGGGATTCGACATGACGGTCCATGACTTCGAAACATGCCACGGGTATGCCAAGGCAGGCGGCGTCGATACGGCCGTGCTTTACAGCCCGGGAGGCGCATCCAAGTTCAAGTCGGATGCCGAAGCCGGTTATGCCAAGCTGTACGGCCCCGCCAGTTTCACGCGAGCCAAGTTCTTCGAAGTCGTCGAGGCGTACAACAGTGGAGACCTTGGCGTCGCACGCATGTTCGATAGCTCGGGCAATGACCGGTTTTCTGCGAAAGACTCCCAGAGACGGCTGATCACCCCGAAGTACGACCTCATTGTCTATGGCTTCACGAATCTGATTGTCACCAGCCGAGCCGGGGGACGTGACACGGCGACACTTAGCGATTCCGTTCCCGATGGCGAGGTTCTGGTCCGCGGCTTCACGGGTCTTGACGCCGGCGTCGAAGAAGATGCTGGCTCCGATGCCGACGACCAAGACACATCGCTGGCGCCCCCCCAACAGGACGTGGTCGCCCCAAACACGGACACGGCCTTGGTGGGACCATGCAGCACGAGCCAAACGGCCTGCAACGACGCGACGTCGACTTCCGGCGCCGTTCTTGCGGACGACGACCAGACCTTCGATCCGCTCATCCTCGCCGATGCAGAGACCAACGACACCATCACCACGGCAACCGCCTTGCCGCTTGGCTTCGAGACGCTCGAAAGCGAGGCGATCAGGATTGAAAGCGATCTATCCGGCACGGATTCGTGCGACTGCTTCCGGCTCGAGTTGGATGCAGGGGATGTGTTCAGCGCTCGCATCAGTGGCGACGCAGAACGGGTGACGCTGCTCGATGGTCGCGGTGTCAACCTGATTCGCTCCGCCTACGACGCAGGCTGGAACTACCCTGCCGAGTCGCCCCTGGTCGGCGATGGGGGGGCTTCCGTCTCGTGGGTCGTGGCCACAGCGGGAGTCTACTATGTCCGCGTTTCCGAGGGCACGGGAGAATACCAACTCGATCTGCAGGTTTTCCGGCCAACATTGGAGAGTGAACCGGTCGGAACTTGCCAGATTCTCTTCCTCGATTTCGACGGGGCCTCCGTTGATACGTCCGAATTCCGCGAAGACGGCGACGTTCGCGGACTATCTCCTCTTGCTGAGTTTCTTTCGGACCTGGGACTCGAGCCCGATCAGGACCTGGATGCGGTCATTGACGCCATCGTGGCCACTGTCACAGAGAATCTCTCGCTGAGTATTCGCGAATCGGGGCTCAACGGCGATTTCGACGCGAGCGGGAATCCCGGTGAATTCGATATCGTGATTCTCAATAGCCGCGATGATGGTGAACAGTACGGAAATGCTAACGTCACCCGTGTTGTCATCGGCGGCACGGTAGAGGAATTCGGAATCAACACGGTCGGGATGGCCAGTTCGATCGACGTGGGCAATTTCGATACGGAAGAGACCGCCGTCGTTCTGCTCGACATGCTCACCGACCCCGATCCGGCATCCTGGAACACGGCATCGCTGAACGCCGTGGCCATCGATCCATCCGCCGATATGATCGACTTGGTCGGCCGGGCAATCGGCAATATCGCCAGCCACGAAGCAGGGCACCTTTTCGGCAATTGGCATACCTGGAACGACAACCAACGGGACGTGTTGACCGATACGGGCGGCAATTATTCAGCCACCTTCGGTCTGGGCCCCGATGGGATCTTCGGCACGGACGACGATGTCGACGTAGACTTTGGATACGACGTCTACTCGCCCAGCGAACCTTACCAGGGCATGCAGGACTCGCTCGTCACACTCGCTTATGGACTATCCACCGGCACACAGGTGTCTTCCAGCACCACCGGCCGCAGCGACGATGACTCGGCAAACTAAACGACCCAAGGATGGTAGTGAAGACACAATCGGGAAGCAAGAGCCAATCGATTTCGAACTGATCTACGATCCCGAGATGTGGGAGGAAATCCCATAGTCGAGTTCTGTCGCTGCCTTCTGCAGCTCTCTGTCGCAATACGCCCCTCGGGATAACATCCTGTTATCCGTACACGGGGCCGGAATGTGTGGAATTTGGCGTTTCTTCAACTGGTGCATAAAGCACGGCCACCGATGACTGGAGTACAGAACTCAGGGCAGATCGATTCAGGAAAGAGGTTCCGTCGTCCGACCGTGACAGCTTGCACTTCGCGTGGTCCTCAGTGAAGTGTTCAAGTGATATTCGTCGAAGGCGGCGCAAACCTATTTTGCCTTCGCTATTCCTTCCCATCGATGATTGCCAATTTCGGGATGTCGTTGCGTGCAGTAGAATCGGTTCGCCTCGTTGAGAGATTGCCAATCGAACATTTCGTTCGTTTGCGAGTGGCAGAACGAGATCAGCCTCGACGTTGGCGCAGTCGACCTTATCGTACCAACAATCGTTGTGGGTGCCCTTGCACCAGTCGGACGCTATCTTCGCTTTGTTCTGTCCCTTTGGCTCCGATAACGTCTAGATTGTTGCGCACATTTTGAAGGTAGCCCTTTATTTGGTAGTAAGGAGTTGTCTGACTTCATCACTACCAGAACGAAAGGGCTACCATGATCGATTGTAACACTAAGGAAAGGGACGCGAAGTTGGAGGGCGTGATTCGGGTCGATGAGAGCGAGATTCGGTCGCACGTGGACGCGCGTGTTGTCAGTTTGCGACGGGCGCGAGACGCCCGATTCTGAATCGATGCGCAACTGCCACTTCAGGAACGGTGTGGCCCGAGAGAGCACGCTCGATCGGGCATCTTTCCCCTGAAATCCAGACTCAACTGGATGTCACGCCTTCTGGCCCGCCAGAGGGGCGGCGGGATTGGCCACGAGAGGCCACTGGTTGGCCCGTGTCGCGTCCTTTACCACCGTTAGTCTCACCCTTCGACCTGATAGAAGGGGACGCCCGTGCGAAAACCCTCGCGATCGGTGGATTCCAGCCTGTCCGGCACCAAGTCACCTTCGGGGGGCACTTTTCCCACCGTCAGCGACGTTTTGATATGGGAGAAGAAAGATGCACAAGTGTTTTGTCGTGTCGCTGTTCGCAGGGCTCGTGATTTCCATCGCCACAATGAACTCTCCACGGGCCGAGGCCTCGGTGTGGGGGGGATCTTATTAAGCAAGCCGAGCAGATGGAGAGGGGATCGGCGAATGAGGGTGTGTTGACCTACCCCGAGTATGCCGGTCTGGCGGAGCATTTTGCGACCTATGCTCCTTTCAATCGCGTATGCAACTTCAATGACTACTACTACACTGGCCAACGCAAGCGAGCGCGTCGTGTGTTGACTAATTGGTATGGCTGGTAAGGTGGGGAAGGCATAGAAATGCCCGCATGATGAGAGGGCGACTGGTAGCGACCAGACAGAAGCTACGCCTGCCAGATCTTCCGAATCAACGCCAGTTTCCGTTCGATCGTCCGCGTGGTACACCGGCGCTCGCGGGCGATCTCTTCGTTCGATTCGCCTCGCATTTGTGACAGCGCAACCTGTCGCAATTCGTCGTCGTCGAGTTGGTCCATCCTAATTTGGACCTCTTCCGAAAACACAGCGGCGAATTCAGGAGTCGGGTCTCGGTCGGTAATCTGTTCGATCCCTCGCCCCGACCTTACAGAATTGTCCACATAATCAAGTGCCGATTCGCCCCGGACTTCGCCGGCCCCACGCTTGAGACTCCTTTGTCGCCGCAGATGATCGGTCACCTTCCGGTCGGTGAGATACTGAGAGTCCGGGTGCCCGCGTTCGCGAACAGACAGCCCAACGGCTCCGGCTGTTGGGCGGCGGAAGCCGGCTCGCGTGACGGTGAGCGAGCCCCACCCTTCTGGGCCCAAAGCCACTTGAAAAGAACGAAATCGGCCCGCCGAGGCCACTTTGTGTTCACGGCCGACGACTACGGTTTCCTTCAGAAAAGTCGTGACAAGGTCTGCCAATCTCGCATTTGAGGTTGTATCTGCGCCAACGGGAATCGTTTTGCCTATTCCGTGCAGTTTCACATTTGATTGGCCGCATGTCGGGGGTCTTGCGCGGTTTGCGAGTATCTGTGGAGAACGCTCTCAGACTTCGCTGCGCGGCCTTCCCCTGTGTAGGTCAATGGTTGCGAACAAACTGGTGTCTGGGGACAGCGACACCCCACGTTGGCATGGAAACCAAGTCTCGCCTTGAGCGGCCGACATGGTGTCATGGAGAGCTTTCCATCGGCGGCCGTCCACCATGGAACAGACTCTTCCAACCGTCTCCTCCCAGCCGGCATTTGGGCAACTCATGAACAAACAACCGGATGATACCCTTCCCGTTTCCAGGCTCCGCAATATCGACAGGATCTGCGACGAGTTCGAAACGGCATTGAAAGCCGGCACGACGGTCAGGCCTGAAGATTACCTCGACAAGGTGCCCGAGGCGGAGCGGTCGACGCTCAAGCAAGAATTGGAGACGGTCGAGCTGCAGTTCCACCGGGAGCGTGCCAGCAAGGCGGCAACCGATTCGGTCCAGAAAGATCCGGGCGTGAAGAAGTTCGTTCGCACGCTCGTGGCAAGCCGGCTCATGACCCAGGCTGAGATCGACGAGTTCCGATCGGGCCTGCCTGACGACGAAAAGCCCAAAACGGCCGAGGATCTGGCCAAGGCTCTGTATCGACACAGGAAACTGACCCGGTTCCAGACCCAGGCAGTGTTCCAGGGCAAAACGAAGGGGATGGTGGTCGGCAACTACGTCGTCTTGGACAAGATCGGCCAGGGCGGCATGGGTCACGTCTACAAAGCGCAGCACAAGCGCATGAAGCGGGAGGTCGCCCTCAAGCTTCTGCCGTCTCACATTTCGCGGCAGGAGCGGATGGTCGAGCGGTTTCATCGCGAGGTTGTTGCCGCCGCCAGGTTGAACCACACGAACATCGTCACCGCCTATGACGCCGACGAGGCCGACGGCGTGCATTTCCTGGTCATGGAATTGGTGGAAGGCATCGACCTGTCGCAGTTGGTGCGTAACAAGGGCACGGTCAGTGTCGCCAAGGCCATCGACTACATCACCCAGGCCGCGGCCGGGCTGCAATACGCCCACGACCAGGGCGTTGTTCATCGCGACATCAAGCCGGCGAACCTGCTGCTGGACAAGTCGGGCACGGTCAAGATTCTCGATATGGGACTGGCCCGCTTCGAGAGGGAGATGCACGAATCGACGGCCGCCAAATCGCTCACCCAGAGCGGGCAGGTAATGGGTACACTCGACTACATGGCCCCTGAGCAGGCGTTGGACACGCACCACGCCAGCGCCAAAACGGCATCTGGACTCTGGCGTTCTCACCCGACGGGAGATTCCTGGCGTCCGGCGGTTCGATTGACGGTGGGGATGGAACAATCAAGATCTGGGCGGTGGGGAGTTGGGCGGAGTTACAAACCGTTGAGGCACACCACGATCACGTGCGGGGGCTTGATTTTGCCCCGGACGGCAGCTTCCTTGTGTCCGGGGGGGCCGACAGAGAGCATCAGTTGCGGATTTGGGACGTGATAGACGAGGACGATGCTGCGACATGGCCTGACTTCTTGCCCGCCAACGCTCCTCCTCCCGCCATCGCCCCCTTCGACGAGGCCCAAGCGAATAAGCACCAACAAGCCTGGGCCAATTATCTGGGCCTGCCGGTCGAGCGGGAGATCGACCTGCCGGGCGGAGAGAAGCTGACGATGGTCTTGATCCCGCCGGGCGAGTTCATGATGGGCTCGACGGAAGAAGAGGTGGCACAGCTTCTGGAGGAAGCGAAGGAAGCACGGGACAAATCGCTCGTCGAGTTCATTCCAAGCGAAGCACCGCAACACCGGGTAAGGATCAGCCGGCCGTTCTACTTGGGCAAGTACGAACTGACCCAGGGCCAATGGGAGGCAGTGATCGAGAACAACCCATCCAAGTTCAATGGCAACCCGTCACACCCTGTGGAATACGTGAGTTGGGATGACGTTCAGCCACTGCTGGAAAACTCGAATGAGGTGTGTGAGAAGGAGGGCATGGAGTTTGTGCTGCCCTCGGAGCCACAATGGGAGTATGAGTGCCGTACGGGAACCGACACGGCCTGGTATTGCGGGAATAGCAAGGCCACGCTGCATGAGTTTGCGTGGTTCAATGCCAACGGGGAACGCAAGACACACTCGGTTGGCAGCTTGAAGGCAAATGCCTGGGGGCTGTACGACATGCACGGTAATCCGTTGCGTCCGCAAAGTCGTGACAACCTCCGGCAATCTCTGGTTCCAGCCCAATCTGAGGGGCAGCCCGCGCCCAACTACCGTGGTGCGCTAACGTCCGCGGCCAATGGGGCAGAGCCGCGGGCGAGGCTGCCTCTCGGGCGTGCGAAAGCGGGGAATGTGCGTTTGAGCAGGAATCCGTGTCGGGTAACCCTACACCACCCTGTACTTCTCCCAGGAGTGCCTTCATGAGATTCCGGATCGTTATTGCCGCTTTGCTGACTTGCCTTCCCTGTCTGGCAGCCGCCCAAGACCCGGCGGTTCCCGAGTTTCCGCAGGCCGTGCAGGCACCGGCCCGGTTGGGTGACGAGGGACGGTTGGTCTACTGGGAGACGCTCCCGTGCGGCGATGGCGTGGCCCATACGATACCTCTGGAAAAGGTCCGCTTTCTCACAGTGGATGGTCGCGATGTTTCCGCAGAAGACGCCAAGAAGCAACTGGCCACGTGGAACCCGATGTTGATCGGCACGATGCTTCCGCCGGACTATGTCTACCCGACGCCGGCCCCGCTCGCCCCGGACTTTGCTCAAGCGCTCGGTCGTGAACAGGCAGAGGCCTATCGTTCTTTGCAGCGACACCCGATGGCGTGGGCCCCAGGAAAGCCGGACGATCTCGAGCAAAACGCGGCCACCTGGAAGAACGCGACATTCCACTCAATATACTTCAAGCCGGATACGGTTCTGCGCCGAGAACGGAATCGGCTGCTTCCGCATTAACAGCCAGATTCTGCCGCTGAAGACCCACACTGAGTGCGGCTACAAAGTGCATGACCTACCGGATCGTCCTAACGTGAACCGCAGCGATAGTCGCGTATCATCACGGTTCTCAGACGGAACACGTTTTGAAGCGGTAGTGACCTACAAACCACTCTTCCCCACCACCATAGCGGAAAAGTTCAGCACAGGCCATAAAGAACATTCGCCAGCGTTGCAGTTGAATTGCCGGTCTGGCCACCGTAGCAGATTGCTCGAACGTTTCAAGAATCTGATCGTGGTGGCAGTCGAGGTTCTGGAGCCAAGCCTCGCAAGTCCGTGCGTAGTGGAGGCCGGGCACACGCCATTGCTCTTCCAGTTGCATATCGTCCTGGAATTGGGCGAGCAAGTTCTCAGCGGGCATAATTCCGCCGGTAAAGAAGTGCCGGCTCATCCAGTCAGACGTCCCGCGATCTTCAAATGCATACGCCAAGTCGCGGTGACAGAAGATATGAACGAACAGCTTGCCCTCAAGTGCGAGCCAGGATCGGATCTTGCGCAAAAGCGACTGGTAATTCCGAACGTGCTCGAACATCTCGACGGAAAGCACGCGATCGAATTTCTCTTCGAGTTCGAGCTGGGCGATGTTGCACGTGCGGACCTCCACGTTCCGCAAACCGAGCGTTTGACAGCGATCTTCGATGAACTGCCGCTGGCTATGCGAGTTTGATACGGCGGTGACGCGGCAATTCGGGTAATTTTCGGCGATCCAAAGCGAGAGCGATCCCCAGCCGCACCCCAGTTCAAGAACGTCCATGCCATCCTCGAGCTGGGCTCGCCGGCAGGTGAGATCGAGCATCAAGTCCTCGGATTCCGAGAGCGCTGTGTCCTCGGAGGGCCAATAGCCGCAACTGTACTTCAGTCGCGGCCCGAGAACGCGCTCGTAGAATTCGGCGGGCACTTCGTAGTGCTGGTCGTTTGCGGAATCCGCCTCGATTGCGATGGGCGACGAGCGGAGTGCTTCGGCGAACCTTGACAGACTTAAGCTTGTTTCGCCGCCCCGCTTCGATTCCTGTCGAAGGCGATTTCGCAGGAGTCGACGAATTCCTCGGCGAACGATCCAATCAGGAACAAGGCCGCGTTCCGCTAATGCAAGAGCAACCATTACGTACCATCCTTTCTGGGAATCCAAGGGACAAACGCGCTGGTCGTTTGTTGATAGCGTCTGTAATTTTCACCGCGACTCGCCAAGGCTTGGGCCTCAGTCGGAGGAATGCCGGTGACAAACAGGACGAAGTACAGGAGAAGGAGCGGGATGGCCAACGCAACCCACCAATAGGGTGCGAACGCGGCCAACGGCAGGTAGGCCCACCAGTGAATCCACTCGAAGAAGTAGTTCGGATGCCGAGAGTATCGCCAAAGCCCGGTCCGGCAGGTTCTGCCGGCGCTTTCCGGTTTGGACTTGAAGCGTTCAAGCTGCCGGTCTGCCAGCCACAGTCCGCCAATGCCCAAACCCCAAATGCAGAGGCTCGTTGTCGCTGCAATCGGATTCAAAGGGCTCGGATTCCAAGCAACCGCGAGGATGGGCGTTGCGAAGGCCAATGCCGCGACGGCCTGCATCTGGTAGAAGCGGAAGAACCGCATGTCCGCGTCTTCCCCCCAGCGTGCGCGGAGTGTCTCGTACCTGCCCTCCTCGGGATGACCAACGACTCGGCGAAACAAATACACCGTCAAACGCAGAGACCATATTCCGATGAGGGAACCGGCGAGGAGTCTTCGATTCACATCCCCCGCGGAGGTGAGGGCAAAGAACACGCCCAACACGCCAACGGCTCCAGACCACGCCACATCAACGATTCCAGCGTTCTTCGTCCGTCGCTGAACGAACCAAAGCAGGCTCATCAGTCCCACGACGAAGAGCACACCGATCAGGATTTGGTAGACGGGCTGGAACATTTTCTGGTCATGCGAAATAGGACAGGGTCGGTTCAGCACGACAGTCGGGCTTGCTCAACACGAGCTGCGAAACGCCGATCTGCCTCTCGGCGAATCCTGCTTCGCAGTAGCTGAAGTAGTAATCCCAACTTCTCATGAACCATTCGTCTGCACCCAAGAAACGGATTCGTTCGGCTCGATCATGAAATCGTCGGCGCCACTCGGCCAGAGTCCGGGCGTAATGGGGCGCCAGATCCTGCAAATGCGAGATTCGCAAGTCAGTACCTGACCTCAAAGCCGCACAGATTGCTCCCAGTGACGGCAGGCAGCCGCCCGGGAAAATGTGCTTCTGAATGAAGTCGGTGGACTTCCGATATGCCTCATAGCGCTGGTCCGGAATGGTGATCGCCTGAAGCGCCATCATTCCGTCCGGTGCGAGCAGATCCGAGCACTTCGCAAAATACGTCGGCAGGAACTCATGGCCGACCGCTTCGATCATTTCAATTGAGACCAGCTTGTCGTAGGTTCCCGACAGGTCGCGGTAGTCCTCCAGCAGCACCTCGATTCGGTCCTGGACTCCCGCACGTTGAACGCGAGCCTTTGAATACTCGAACTGCTGTCGCGAAATCGTGGTCGTGGTCACCCGGCAACCGTATTGTCTGGCCGCATGGATGGCGAAACCTCCCCAGCCGGTGCCGATTTCGAGGAGATGATCGGCGGGGCCCAGTCGCAATGCCCGGCAGATCCGATCGAACTTCGCTATCGAAGCGTCGCGCAGAGTGAATTCGGGCTGCTCGAAGATCCCGCAGGAATAGGCCATGGTTTCGTCAAGGAACTGCTCGAAGAAGTCGTTTCCCAAATCGTAGTGGGCGGCGATATTCCGGCGACTGCCTGCCCGCGTATTGCGATTCAGCAGATTGATCGCCTTCCGAACAGGCGATCCGATCATCGCCAATCCACGGTTGATCTTGCCGACCGCACCGCTGTTGCGAACGAACAATCGAAGCGTGGCTGTCAGATCGTCCGTGTCCCAGTATCCGGCCAGGTAGGCCTCGGCCGCTCCGAGTGAGCCGCCCAAGGCAACGCTGGAATAGAACCGTGGGTCGCGAATGTGGATTCTCGCCGACGGTTCTCCGCGGGACATGGTTCCAAACGTCTCAGTCTGGCCGTTCTCAGAGACCTCGAGCGATCCGCGTTGGATGGACCTCAGTACGTTGTGAACAACACGGCGGCAGACGCGTGTTGCGATATTGGGTGCTGGAGCGTGGATCGCGTTCCGGTTCAGTTCAAGCGGCTCATGGCCTGCGCGGAGCGGTCGGACTTTTTCGGGTGCGGAAAGTATGGACATTTCTTCCACCATAGTCGGAGTGCTTCAAAATAGATGGCGGCGACGATCTTGGCCGTGACCACCGGGTAGCTCAACAGGGTCATCATCAGTTGTCGGTCGGTTATCTCGCGACGTTCGAGCGACATGCCGGCACGAAAGGCCGGCTGGCTGTCTCGCCGACTCTCGATCCCGACGGTCAGTCGATCCGATGGTACGTTGAGTTTCCAGAGGTACTCGGCGTCCATCCCCATGAACGGCGACACGTGAAACGTCTTGGGGTGGCGAAACCTAAAAGGTCTCAGTGACTGACGGTTGCCCTCCCAAAGCACGTAGCAGTGCCGCTCGCCCCACGGTGTGTTGCTCACTTCGGCGACAATTGCCTCCACGTCCTCCCCCTTCGCGTCAAAGCAATAGAAGAGATTCAGGGGGCTGAAATAGTATCCCCAGTAGCGGAGCTGCGTGAGCATACGAATGGGGCCCTGCGGACGATCTCCTGTCTCGGACTCGACCAAGTCGCGCACGGTTGTGTCAAGTGGCTTGCCGGTATCGCCAAAGTGATCCTCACGCCGGAAAGCCGCCGGCGCGACCTTCGCGCAGGACAAGGCCCAGTGGCGTTTGACCAGCGACGGCAATTCTTCGAGGTCCAGGTACAGCATGAAGAAGCTGTACTGAAACCGGTGCTCTATTGCACCGAGGCGAGCGTGACTAACTCGTCCTTCGTAGAGGCAGCTTTCCATTGTTCCAGGCCTATTCCAAAGTGCTTGCAGACAGTCAGGGCACTGTTCACCCCGTCCTCATGGAAGCCGTAGCCCCAGTAGGCGCCGCAGAAAAAGAGGCGCCGCTTCCCGTTGATTTCGTCATGCCGGCGTTGGGCGCCGATAGCGCCCGGCGTGAACACCGGATGGTGGTACGTTATCTTCTGCAGAATGTGTTCTTTGCGGATCTTCCCGCCATCGTTCAAGGTCACGCAGACTGGCTGGGGTGCGCCGAGTCCCTGCAGTCGGTTCACGTCGTACGTCAAAGCCACCGGCTGTCGATCGTCGGCAGAAATGTGGTAGTTCCAACTGGCCCACGCCCGACGCCGACGAGGCAGGAGACCAGAATCGGTATGGAGCACGCATTCGTTTTCCTGGTAGGGAAACGCGGCAAGGACGTCTTGCTCCGCCACGGTCGGATCCTCGATCATCCTCAGGGTCTGGTCAGCGTGTGTGGCCAGGACAACGTGATCGAACGCTACCTGGGGACCGTGTGCCGGCTTCAACCAGACCATGTCCTCTTCCGCTTTCACCTTTTCGATGGGCGCATCGAGATGAACGCGATCGCCAAGGGGATCTACCAATGCCTCGACGTAACGTCGGGCCCCTCCGGGGATCGTCTTCCAGACCGGTCGGCCACGAACCTGAAGTAGTCCGTGGTTATGAAGGAAGGCCACGAGAAAACGAGCCGGGAATTCGTAGAACTTGCGCGGACGTGAAGACCAAATTGCGGCCCCCATCGGGATCAGGTAATGCTCGATGAACCGTCTTCCATACGCTTCCCGCTCAAGATACTCGCCGATCGTCAATTGATCGTCGTCACTTTTCAGCAACTCGAGCGATTTCCGGTTGAATCGCAATATGTCGCCCAACATTCGGTAGAAGGCTGGTCGAAGCAGATTGCTGCGTTGAGCAAAGAGTCCGTTCAGAGAACTGCCCTGATACTCCAATCCCGTGCGTTCACAGCGAACGCTGAAACTCATGTCGGAGTCTCGTTCCGGTATGCCCAGCAGGCGCAGCAGTTGCACGAAGTTCGGGTAGGTTCGATGGTTGAAGACCATGAAGCCCGTGTCGACATGGAGCGTCGCCCCAAAGGGCGCCACCTGCACGGTGTTGGTGTGGCCGCCAAGGTAGCTACCCGCTTCGAAGAGATGCACCTCGTGCTCAAGAGATAGCAAGCGGGCGCATACGTTCCCGCTGATTCCTGAACCAATGACAGCGATTTTCATGGTCGGTCACCTCCAATTGGAAAGGCAACCGGAGTTTCCTCGGGGGGCGCTTTTGCGTCGCTTCGCCGCCCTTCGGTCAGGATGTGGCTTGGCACGGGTTTAAGATCCCACACGAGCCCCACAAACGGCAGGAAACGACGCCAAGCAATTCGTCGGGCAACGGTTCTTGCCTGCGAAGCAGCCGGATGGACAGTCTCGTGGCCTTCCTTTGGCGTGGATGCAATCGTGAGCGCCGAACTCATCTTTCAGCTCCTTCGGGCTGTGTCTGAGAGAACACACTGAATCATCTCTCTCGCCATGCCTTACGGTACGACCGGTTTGTCGACGCGGATTCAGAGATTGCCAAAATCATGGGGCAGAAGAGGAACTTGCCGCGATCGCCCCTCGCTTTGCTATGGACAAACCGGAGGCAGCAAACGCCTGCCGGGCGGCGCAAGAATCGAATGAGAAGAAGACGGTTGCTTGCGGTTCAAGCAGCGGCACCGATTGTTGTGCTGCTCAAAAACGCTGCCGCTATTTCGAGTTGGGACCGCTCGAAAAGAGACTCGGATCGTGGGGGAGATCGAAGAGCGAGGCGGCCACAGCGATGGCTGCTTGGGGGGCGGCCGCATAGGCATCGGCGCCCAGACAAACGGCCGTTTCTGCGCACCCCCCAAATGCTCGCCCCCCCACGAGGATCTTGATTGGCTCTTCCTGCTCGCGATTTCGCACGACGCCGATCGTCTCTTGCAGTTTTGGAAAATGGGACGCGAGAGTGACGGAGAGAGCCAGCAGATCGACTTGGAAGTGCTCGATGGCGTCAACCAGATCGCCTATCGGGACATCCGCCCCCAACTGGATTGCCTTCCAGCCGTCCATCTCGAAGAAATCGCCTACGGCCTGGAGCCCGATATCGTGTCGGTTGCCGGCCACGGCCGCCGTCAACACGGTCTTGCCATTGGCTTCGCGGACCGGTGCTTTTGCGAGCAACTGCGCCATGACAGCTCGCGTTGTCGCCGTCGCGAAGTGTTCTTCGGCGACGGAAATCTCATTCGCGAGCCACATTCGCCCGATTTCCTCCTGGGCGGGTAGAATTACATCGAGGTAGATCCGGGGAATCGACAACTGCTCAGAATCGACTGCAAGCACGGTCTCTCGCGCCTTTCGTCGGTCTCCCTCGAGAACTGCCAGAAGATAACGTGACGCCAATTGCCCTGCCGGTGTTTCAGGGCTCAGTCGGAAACACGCCTCCTCCGCCTGCCCGTCGAATTGATCGAGGGCCGCGGCAAGATAGGGAGCCGCCACCTCTCCGGCATCCGCAGGCAACTCTTTCATGACGACCTGTTGAAGGCATCGGACCGCTGCCCGAAAGCAGGCGGGATCCACCCCTCTCGTTTCCAAGACAGCTCTGCCCCATTGAATCTGGGCCACAAACAGTTCAGGACGAGCCACGGTGACCGCGGCAGCCAGATCCTCAACTCGTCCCGTCAACCAGTGACGCCACATCGTGAACGGGTCGACGCCGAATGCCTGTCCGGAGGCCGCGTTGGTTTCGAGCAAATCCCCCGCCGCATAGCCGGCCAGGGCGCTCGCTGAATTCTGAAGAATGGTTGCAGCAAGATCGTTGTTCGTGTTTTCCGGCACAAATCGTCCCTTTGCGGTCTATCGCGGTTCGTACCCCATCATCCGTTTCGCATCCGCGCTGATTCGCTCTCGCAAGGCATACGGTAGGGGAGCCGTCACATCGATTCCCATTGCCAGGCAGCAACCTGCCGCGGTCTGGTCCAACAGATCAAAACCATCGTCCCAACCATCCGGTAGCAGTCCTCGCAACTCCACCGCTTCTTCGGCATTGAGTCCAAAAACCGCGAGATCCGAAAGCAGGTCCGTCAGACGTTTTTGGCTTCGCTCCCAAGGTGTCGTCATGTTTTAGCCTCCGTCAAACGAGTCACGGAGTCCGCTTCCAGCATCTCTCGCAGCCGGATCAGCCCACGCCGCGCGTGGGTTTTAACTGTGCCCAGAGGCATGCTGGTCGATTCGGCAATCTCGCTGTGCGACATGCCTTCGGAAATGGCCAACTCGAGCACTTGGCGTTCGGCAGGGCGGAGCGAGGCCATGCGTTTCCGCACCAGGGTGGCCTCTTCCGAAATAGCTACTCGTTCAGTATGGTTTTCCTGCAACGCCACTGGCTGGCTTTCCAGCGACGCCGTCTCCACCTGACGACCACGTTTTCGATGGCGATCGATCAGGCGTCTGCGAACGATCATCGTGATGAACGTGGTCTCGGAACCCTTCTCCGGATCGAACTTCGCCGCTCCTTGCCAAATGCCCAGAAAAGCTTCCTGGACCGCGTCCTCGGCGTCGGCATAAGTGGCCGAGTGGCGGCGTGCGAGAGACCAGACCAACGCTCCATACTGAGCGAGGCAGTCATCGACAGCGGAAGTATCCCCTGCCGCAACACGTTGCAGGATCGTCTGGCACAAAACGGTGTCTCGTGGCAGTCCAAGGGCGCGGGCGAACGTTAACAGCGGGCGGAAGTCCGTCTCCCACTCCACCGCAAGCCTATCTCGACTCACCTTACCCGTCAACGAGCGCAACGCCCAAGGCATTCGCACACCTCGATTTCAGACAGAAAAGCCGCTAAGCTTCCCTTAGTTGCCCAGATTCTTCGTCGACGCCTCGCGATTGGATTCGTCCGGCTAACCTTCGCGGTCTTCTTGGCAGTTTTCCGCACCTCTCGGTTCGAAGCTGCAATTGGTGTTCGACGAACATCGCCCCGTCCATCGAAGGCGGTTGCGAGCAAACATCGAATAGGCTCGATCCAACAGACCTCGGATCAGAGGCAAGCGAGTGACCCATACGATCAGTCCACACCCCACCGCCGAGTACAGTCTGCGAAAGACCTCCACTCCTCGGACCCACGTGCCATTGGGCAGTCGTCCATGGATCTCGGTCATAAACTCGTTCAATTCGATCCCGTAGTCGTCGGCACAAAAATCGTCCGCCGCGATGTTCGTGAAGCGGATCTTCCCATGACGGTCGATACGGCGAAGAAAACTGACTTCCCGCGTACACAATGGGCAGGCCCCATCGTAGAAGGCTTCGATCTCCCAGGCGGTGGGGGCACTTTCCTGCCTTGGATTCAGCTCTGTAATCACCATCGCACCAGCCTCTCGACTCAAGGGGGCAGTGAGTTGAATGCGTCATGAACGGCCTCTGACAACTTCGTCAGAACGATGACATCGGATTCGGCGATCTGTATCGCGGCGTCGCAAGTCTCACTGGCAACGGACTTTGCGGCGGCCGCTGCGGTTCCCATCCCCCAACCCTCCGCCGATCAACGTGGCGGTCGCAGAGCCTTGTTGAATCTGATTCGGCCCCGAGAACGAAGGTGTTTTGGAAAAGCCGCTTTCCGTCGTGCCAGACAATGAGCGTTTCGACGCCCACCACCAGGTGGAACGCAAGAACAGGACCGTGACATATGAACTTCAGAATCGTCTCAATAATCACCGGAGCACTGATCATGACTACGGGAAGCGGATGCAGCAGTACGGTCGAAGGCCAGAAGCAGGAGAAAACGGCCCTCCGATTCACGATGAAATCGCTCAGCGGTGAAGAAGTCGACCTCGCGCGCTATTCCGGCAAGGTGGTGATGATCGTGAATGTGGCCAGCAAATGTGGTTATACATCCCAGTATCAACAGCTCCAGGAACTGCACGAAGAGTACTCGGAGCAGGGGCTGGCGATCCTCGGATTCCCCTGCAACCAGTTCCTGTGGCAAGAGCCCGGTTCGGACGAGGAGATCCAGCAGTTCTGTCAACTGAACTACGGCGTGACATTCGACATGTTCGCGAAGGTTGAGGTGAAGGGCAAAAACGCGTGCGATTTGTATCGCTTTCTGGCGTCAGTGAATACGAAGCCGAAGGGCGCCGGGAAGATCGGCTGGAATTTTGAGAAGTTCATCCTCGATCGGAACGGATTTGTCGTAGCCCGCTTCGGTTCCAGCACCAAACCGGACGATCCTAAGATCATTTCCGTTCTCGAAAAGGAATTGGCCAAAGCGTCTCACGCTGGCGATGCTGATGGTAAGCAAGGAGAGTGATCAGGGGCCGAATCAGGCAGTGGCAAGTTAGTGGCCATCGGGTTCAGTCGGTCGGCCGGCCTTCTTCGCGGAACGCGCGATCCCCCTCAGCATTTGGGCGAACACCAGTTGGTGCAACGGATAGAGCGCGTACCAGTAAGCAATGCCGGGCAATCCTACGGGATCAAAAATCGCTGTCTGACGAATCTCCGATTTCCCACCGATCTCCGAGACCTCGAACTCCAACCACGCCCGTCCAGGCACACGCATCTCGGCCGCCAATCGCAGACGCCTGCCTGGCTCGAACACTTCAATACGCCAGAAGTCAAGAGCGTCTCCAACACGCAACTCAATCGGATGGCGGCGTCCCCGGCGCATTCCCACTCCCCCGACGAGCAGATCGAGCCACCCACGAATGCGCCAAAGCCACGTTGCGAAGTACCAACCGGTCTGGCCACCGATTCGCTGAATCGGATCAAATGCCGCTTGAGCAGGAACATCGACACGTGCAACTCGTGAATCCACGATCCGGCTGCCAAACCGAACGCCGCCCCACTTCGCTGGCTCACTTCCGGAAGACAGAGCATCAGACCACCGGCTCTCGGCCAGCTCATGGTCCTCGTTGACCAAGGCGCGCTCGATCGCATCCCGGAGACCTCGCGGTCGCATGTCAAACTCGTCGAGCGCCGAGGTGTCGTGAACAAGCGTCGGGTTGCGCACACCCTCGATCAGCTTTCGACCGACTCGCGCATAGACCGGCGTTACCAGCCCCAACCAGAGACTGGACAATCGAGGTGTCAGCACGGGCACGGAGATCATCAACCGGCGGAGTCCGCGCTGCCGGGCGTATTCACGCATGATGTCTCCATAAGAGACCTGGTCCGGTCCGCCAATCTCGAATACGCGGCTCTCAGTGCCGTCCCAGTCCAGTCCGGCCAAGAGGTACGCGAGGACGTCTTCCACGGCAATCGGCTGAGCCGGTGTTGCCACCCATCGAGGGCATATCATCATGGGCAGCCGCTCTACCAACGCCCGAATCAACTCGAAAGATAAGCTACCCGAGCCGATGATCACCGAAGCGCGGAACTCGATGACTTGGGCCTCAGAAGTCCGCAGAAGCTCGCCCACCTCCTGACGACTGCGCAGGTGCGGAGAGAGTTGCCCCTTTGACTCTCCCAGCCCACCCAAGTAGATGATCCGCCGGATGCCATTCTTTTTCGCGGCGGAGGCGAAATTGGCTGCCCCTCTGCGGTCGTCTTCCTCGAAATCGCCATGCGTCCCCATGGAGTGGACGAGATAATAGGCCGTGTCAACGCCTTCCAAAGCCGAATTCAGAGAGTCGCGATCGAGTACGTCTGCCTGCGCTACGTGCGTCACATCAGACACACGGTTCTCCAGACTCTCCGAACGTCGTGTGAGACATCGAACACGAACACCTCGACTCTCCAGCAGCGGCAGCAGCCGGCCTCCGATATATCCTGTGCCGCCGGTCAGACAAATGAGCGAACCAGGTTGTGTCATGATCTCTGTTTTCGCGCCGCGGCGCTGCAGAAGACGGAACGACAGCCGATCGTGAAGTACGGCAGAGGCTTCGCAGAGTCCCATGATGATCGTGGGCGAATCGCCATTTGATCATATTTCTGACCGCCGCAACAGGTGAAGAAGTGCCAGTGATGGAGAAGACCCCCGTTCGCCGACCATCAAGAGGGGAGAGGATGGTCGGCTCGCGAGGGTACCTTCTGAGACTGCAATCGTTTTCGGTAACCTTCTGACTCGTGTCGGCCCGCCACGGGTTTGTCGCTCCGTGCTATGGGGAGCGTCAGTCCTCTTCTCCGCGTGGCGGGCCGTTGCTACCGCTCGCAGCTATTGCCGAGTCATCTCAGGTGACGATTCGATCCAGCAACTGCGAGGCACTTCCCTGTTCCAATATCTTTGAGAGTCCTTCAATCGAACAACACGTTGCTTTCCTATTCTCAGTTTGGCAGAAGCACGCTATCAACTACGTGGATGACGCCATTGGCTGTTAGGATGTCGGCCTTGATAACCTTGGCGTCGTTGATGTGCACGCCGCCACCATCGGAGCTGATCTTCAATTCGCTTCCCTGAAGAGACTTGGCTGCGTTAAGCTTTATCGCGTCCGCCCCCGTCACGTAACCGGGAACCACGTGATAGCTGAGCACCGCGGCGAGCTTCTCTTTGTCTTTCAGCAACGCCGGAATCGTTCCTTCGGGGAGCTTTGCAAACGCTTCGTCCGTCGGCGCGAACACCGTGAACGGCCCCTTGCCCTTCAAGGCTTCCGCCAATCCGGCTGCCTTAATGGCGGTCACCAGGGTCTTGAAACTGTCGGCGCCGGCTGCTGTGTCGACGATGTCCGCCGGGGGCAGCAGCACAGCGTCGATTACGTGGATCACTCCATTGCTCGCCCTCAGATCGGCCGTAATGACCTTCGCATCGTTGACACGCACACCCTTCGAAGCGTCGATGCGCAGGAAGGCCCCTTGCAGGGAACCTGCCGAGTTCAGCTTGGCCACGTCCTTGGAGGTCACGTTTCCTTTGACGACGTGGTAAGTCAGGATCTTGGCGAGTTTCTCCTTGTCCTTGAGCAAGGCTTCAACTGTACCCTTCGGCAACTTGGCGAAAGCCTCGTCGGTCGGAGCAAACACCGTGAAGGGCCCTTTCCCCTTCAGAGCGTCTACCAGACCGGCTGCCTTCACGGCGGCAACCAGTGTCTTGAAATCGTCAGCACCGGCCGCCGTGTCGACGATGTCGGTCTGAACGGGACGGTAGGCTGTCCTCTCTTGAGCCGAGTCGCAGGCTGCCTGCGCAGAGGTCTGCTTATACTTTGAACCCTGGCAAGTTCCCGCGGAGCTTTGAGACGCAAGAGCGACAACGGCGAGCACAGCAGCGGAAGTGGAGATCATTTTGAACATGGTTACTTTCCTTGTCTTGTTTGACTTGTTCGAAATTTAAGGTTCTGCGAGACGGAAACGCTGAGAACGCCCTGGCCAGGAAATTCGTTCAAAACGTTCATGAGATACTATGGGCGGCCCGGCAGAAGGCAAGAGAAAAAACAGCCGAATTTGGCAAAATTCACGCAGGTGCCATAAGTCGCGTTTTCACCGTCGCTTACGAAGAACTGCCGGAGGAGCTCGCTCTACGAAAATCCGGCCTGCGAGCTCGTAACTCCGGCCTTGGACGAGCGGAAAACGCTCGTGTTAGAGGGAACGTCCTGTCAGAGGGCATGCCGCATGGGGACGCTCCGGGGACAATCCCGATCAGCCTCGGGCAGCCAGGATCGTATTGTCCGTTGCCCTTCGCATCAATCGGATCGGGGCGAGCAGGTTGTCCCTCAGGGAGACCCGGGACTCGGTCACCTGGCACAAGATGATTGTTGTGTCGTCACCTGTCAGGTTGTTTGGCGATAAGCCGCGAATCGCGTCAATCAGTTTGCTGACGAACGCTTCAGGGGGCACCATCTCGATGGATTGCACGATTTCCAGCAATCCGGCCGGCATGATCAGTTCGCCATCCGGTCGCACCGACTCAATGAGTGCATCGGAGTAGCTCAAGATCGCGTCTCCCGAATTCAGCTTGACGGACTGCTGCTCGTACTCCGTAGCGGCATCGATCCCGAGAGGGAAATTGGGTGGCAGTTTATCTCGCTCCTGCTCCTTGATGTCGAGCATCGACCAACTCTTCGTACTGGCGCGATACAGGAACGGAGGCGGGTGGCCTGCGTTGCAGAATTCGTAAGAACGTGCGGGAGCGAAGTACGTACCGATGATCGCCGTCGCGAACTTCCCGGTATGATCGGCATCCGTAAACGCTCGATTAACCGCCTGCACGAACCTCTTCTGTCGAACCAGGTTAACGTGGCTGCGCATCAACTCGCGCAGACTGATCGCGACCTGCGAGACTTTCTCACCATGGCCACTCACGTCGGCCAAGAGAATTCGCGTGATGCGTCCCGAAGCACAGGATGAAAGGTAGTAAACATCCCCTCCGCCGGCAGAAGTCCCGTGGGGTTGACTGTAGACCCACGCGGTCAGCCCCGGCATATCGAACCACTTGTCGACCGCGGTGTTGCCCCCCCAGACCTCCATGCAATGCATGTGTTCGGGCTGCAGCCGCGAATTTGCCGAAATGGTGGCGGGGTTTGTTGAAGCTACCGGCATGATGGTCCTTCCAGGTCGAATGGAATTCTATTCTGTCGGTTAGGATTCCGCCTCATCCAGGGTGGCATGCGTACCATCACAGAACGGGACATTCCCGGTCCTCTTGCACATGCAGAGATGGGCCTCCCCCGACTTCTCAGCGGTGAAGACGTGTGGAGTGAACGATGTCCCTGAGTGGGACCCGTCGCAAAATGGCTGCTTCGAGGAGCAGCCGCACGTGCAGAAGGCGTACTTCTTTCCTTGTTCCAACTCGACTGCAACGGGCTGCCGCCCAGCGACTTTCGGCGTATCTGACATTCGCTCACTCCTATTTCGAAGCATTGGCTGGCGGCCCTGCCGCCCTGGGACGGACACTCAGAATTCATCCAAAACGCTTTTGGGAATCCTAACGCCGCTGACGCCCGTGACAATGGGGCAGTTTACAGAAACTGAGTGAGTCTGGCTTTGCCCCCCCCTTCATTGGGCGAGGCTGAATCCGATCTCCGCCATCCGTCGAACAACAGAGTGCCCGGCTTACAGATGGATGCCCCCGTACGGAAAGACTCGGAGTGGATCCCATGTTCGACAAAACAACAGATGAGGTCTTCATGAAGAGTGCCATCTCGTAGGTGGAATTCTGGAAGAGGAGTGCGACGCACTCTTTCGGGTAGCCAAAAGTGAGGCCACACACTCGGACCATGGAGACCAATACCAATGATCTATTGCCTCAAACTCTATTCGATGTCGTTGCTGGCCTTTCTCGCAATCGATTTTGTTTGGCTGGCGTTTGTAGCCCGCGGATTCTATCGCAAGCACCTGGGATTCCTGCTAGCCGACCAGCCCAATTGGTGGGCGGCAGTTGCCTTCTATCTGCTGTTTGTGGCGGGCATGGTGGTGTTCGTCATCGCTCCCAGCCTTCAGTCCGGTTCGTTACGCAAGGCCATCCTGCTGGGATCCTTCTTCGGCCTGGTTACCTATGCGACCTACGACCTGACAAACCACGCAACGGTGAAGAACTGGCCCTGGATCGTGACGATCGTCGACCTCTGTTGGGGGACCGTGCTCGCCGCGATCGTGAGTTCTGTCGGCTATCTGGCTGGACAATGGTTGGAGGGCGGCATCCAACCTTGTCATCACGGCGAATAACTCGTCAAGGTACCAAAACCGCAGATGGGAATCATTCAGCGATCAACTACTCGGGGAGTGACGACATGGCTTATCTGTATGCTCTACGCAAATCGCTGCTATCTCTCGTTGCTCTTTTTCGTGAGCGTTCACCGACACCAAAATGTCATTGGACTATCGTGGCCCCCGGCCGTATCGTCCCGGACACAGCATCAACCTAACCGACGCCGAGTTCGAAGCGGACTTCCGCCTCAGCGAAACGCGTCGGCGAGGCCAAGCCGACCTCAAATGGCAGGCACTGGTCCGCGACGGCTTTCACTGTCGGGACTGTGGCGTCACCGTCACCGCCCACACATCGCACGCAGATCATATTGAGCCTGTCCACCGCTTTGCCAACTTCCAACAGGCCAACCATCCAGACAACGTCCAAACGTTGTGCTGGTGGTGCCATGGACGGAAGCACCATGGGAAGGGAGAGTAGAGTCATCTGGAAAGCCGGATGCTTGGAAACTTGCACGTCCGGTTTCGGGTTGGGGCCGGGGGGGAAGTCCCCCCGGCCTACATCACATTCACCTGGAAACACGGAAGGTCCACATTCTGGGAATGACGCCCAATCCGAACAACGAGTGGATGAAGCAGATGGCTCGGAACTTGTGTGTGTTCTTCGGCGAACTGGAAAAGCCGCCCAAGTACATCATTCATGATGCGGATACGAAATTCACCCGCGACTTCCGGAAGATCCTGAAATCCGAGGGGATCAAGCCGGTGCGGATCGGGCCGCGGCGGCCCAATCAAAATGCCATCGCGGAGCGATTCGTCAGGACGATCAAAGAAGAGTGCCTAAGCAGGTTCCTTGTTTTCGGCGAGGACCACTTGCGGCTCTTGATCACGACCTTCGTCGAGTACTACCACGCGAAGCGGAGCCACCGTGGGTTGGAGTACAAGACGCCGGGCCAACTCGATTCGGGCGAGACGCCGGACGAGGTTCTATCACTCGGTCCTGACAGCCTGGTGCTTCGGGAGTCCCTTGGTGGGGCGTTCAAGTGGTATGAACGAAAGGCAGCGTGACGAAGTTCGTTTGCGATTCGCTCCAAGCCGAACTGAAGACGGCGTCGATTGCTGACGCTAAGGGCTTGGCGTAGAGAGGCCGCAACGCACCATCACGTCCAAGTACCAGCACGAAGAACCGGCGCGAGAGGGCAGTCTTGTCTCGATCAAGGCTGACGCGATCTGCCTCTTTGCGAAGCGCCCCTTCGAACGATTGTTGGCGACGCATCGCGAAAGATCGTGACGAGATTCTGTGAAGTCACGAAATATCGTAGCTGCCAGAAGTCGCAGCGATCGGCGCAAGCATCTTTCCCAAAACAGCTTGCAAGACTCCGATCAGTTCGGCACAGCTATTGCACCTGCTTTCAGCGAACAAGGTCAAGGCAGGGCGGCAAACGCGTCAACGCGCAATCCGTTTCCGTCGACGATTTGACCTCAACTGAAACCACGAACTGAATGAGGAGAAGAGCGAAATGCCAAGAATCAAAGCAATTGAACCAGATCGGGCCACCGGAAAGGCAAAACAACTGCTGGACGCTGTCAACGAGAAGCTCGGCATGGTCCCTAACCTTGCCCGGACGTTGGCCAACTCGCCCGCTGCCTTGAACGGCTATCTCGCGTTTGGCGAAGCGATCGAAGGCAGTCGGCTGCTGCCCGGACTTCGCGAGCAAGTTGCTCTAACTGTATCGCAAGCCAACGGCTGCGGCTATTGCGTGGCCGCTCACTGCGCCATCGGGAAATCAGTCGGACTGAGCGATAGCGAGTTGACGGACGCACGTCAGTCCGCCTCGCCTGACAGCAAGGTCGACATCGCGCTTCGTTTCGCAAGGCAGCTCGTTGAAAACCGTGGTCAGGTCAGTAACGAGGACCTCGACCGTCTTCGACGTGCTGGGTATACCGACGGTGAAATCGGTGAGATCGTCGCCCATGTGGCCCTGAACATCTTCACAAACTACTTCAACCACGTTGCAGGCACGGATGTCGACTTCCCCCCAGTGTCTGAAATCGCTGCTGCATGATAGACCACGGGACGGAATGTCCGATCGAAGCCATACTCACAGGAGAAGACGCGATGAAAGTGAACGAAAGACTGATTCCGACACCGAAAGAAATCCAGCACGTACGCGATGGGATCCGTCGATCGTGGAGCCCTCGGGAGCGGGACGAACGTGGGCGACTTGCTGAATCGCGACAAGCACGGCTCTCCGATCACGGGAGCTTGGCCATCATGCAACTGATGCACGCTGGCGCATTGTCGCAGAGGCAAGAAGCAGGTCGCATCATCGCACCGTCGGCTGCTCTGCCGCTCGGCGAAATGATGCCAGAATACGGAGGCAGCGGTCCCTATCGCTTGCCTTCGGCCATGACGGCGACGGGCCTAACTCAAGTTCGCAAGGGCTTTGTCGCGGCGGCAAGACGCGCACGACGCGCCGATTCCACGGCGTCGAAATCCACGCCGCGAACGGTTATCTGCTTGACCAGTTCATCACCGAATACACGAATCGCCGCGATGACGAGTACGGCGGGTCAGTGTCGGCGCGAATTCGGTTTCCGGCAGAGATAGTTGCCGCGGTTCGCGATTCATCCCCCGATGATTTCGTGGTTGGAGTCCGCGTTTCTGAGGCCAAAGTCAACGACTTCAACTACCGCTGGGGCGGAAAGTCTGAAGCCGAGACGATTTTCGTAGCACTCGCCGAGGCTGGAGCGAGCTATATCCACGTGGCCGGCGAAGGCCGCGGTTTCCGCGAGTCGGGTACAGACAAGCGAGAGCCGCTTACTACGATGGCTCGCCGCATCACCGGACTGCCAGTGATCGCCAACGGCGGGCTGCACGATCCGGACCTCGCCGACGACGTAATCCGAGGTGGGCATGCTGATCTGATCGTGATCGGACGCGCCGCACTGGCGACACCAGATTGGCCTCGAAGGATTGTCAAAGGTGATCCGGTGGTCCGATTCGAGCATGCGATGATCTCGCCAAGTGCATCCATCCAACACACCGACGCGTGGTTCGCTCGGCAACGCGCACGTGGCGTGCGTGGTTGTAGGGAGACCGTCCAATGAGTCACTCGGCGGTCGACAGTCCTCGATCCAGTTTTGCCAGCAGCCGAGCGAGCGTATCGGCCTCATTCGGCTTCAGCACAGACTCGACCAGCGACGCTTCCTCCAGCCTTGCTTCAATCGCTCGATCCACCAACTTGCGACCGCTCTTGGTGAGATGCACTCTCACGCCGCGACGGTCGTTTGGGTCGGCCCTTCGCTCAATCCAACCCGAATTCTCCAGACGGTCGAGGCGGTGAGTCATGGCGCCCGATGTGAGCATGGTGGCAGTGAGCAATTCACCGGGAGACAGATCGCGGTCGTGGCGGCGCAGGGTTGCCAACACGTCAAACTGCCACAGACTTAAGTCAAACGGGCGCAGGGAGGCTTCTGTTCGACGCTCTATGGACCTGGCAAGCCGAAGCAATCGTCCGGAGATACGCATCGGCCCGGCATCCAAGTCCGGGCGAACGTGTTGCCACTGCGAAATGAGCAGATCAATAAGGTCCGTGTCCATGTTAGTAGTGTAGCCAATTATGTCTTTATGCCAAGAGTCTTGACGCCAAGATACACGGTGCGTAGTATTCCCCGGGCGGCAATGGCGGAGTCGCTCGCCTGACCAGCAAGGCGGGCTGCACCGAATTTCGCATGAAAGGGAGACATCCATGTTGAAGACACAAGTTGGGCGGGAATACTGGTGCATCGAGCAACCAGATCATGGCGTTGTAGCTGGCTACTTGGCGGCCCACTGGGGGAACGACCAGTTCACCCAACCAGGATACTGCGCGGCAACAGCGGACCCTGAGTCATTGCGTGGCGAGGTCGTATTGGGCGTCGCCCAGCACGACAACGGATGGTGGGAGTGGGAGGCCACGCCCGAACTCAGCCCTGTCAGCGGACTTCCGCTCGACTTGATGGACGTCTTTCAAGCCCAGCAGGAAGGCATGAGCCGCTGGCGGCGAGGAATTCCACGCTTCGCCGAGACCGAAGGGTATCGCAGGTGGATCCACATCGGTACGCCGTTGACACCGAACGAGATGAACAACGGCAATGCCGCGTTTCCAAAATTTCACTCGGTGTATATGGACCCAGAGTCGTTCGGGCACTACGAAGAGACATGACGTTTCCGAGACGGCACGGTCGTGGTAAAGGAACTGCTCAGCGTTGGCACGAAGCAGGCTAGCAGTGGCAAGGGATACTTCATGGGCGAGTTTAGCGGACTTGAAGTGGCAATCAAGGATGCAGTGCGATTTCCGGACGAGCCGGGCCACTGGGCGTACTTCAGTTTTGGCCACGAGTACCCGTTGAAGCCGACAGCAAGTCCACAAGAGGTCGCAAGTTGCAGCGCCTGCCACGGTGGTCTGGCCGACGACGACTTCGTGTTTACGCGTTACTATCCGGTCCTTCGGGCCGCGAAGTCTACACTCACGTCGACCAGAACCAGCAGATCGATGCGATCCGGAAGCTGAAGGCTCCGGAGGAAGGGGCGGCGTAGGGGGGCAACCAGACATCGGTCGGAATGACCGACCTGACTCATGAGTTGTCGCCCGGATTCACTAGCGGGCCTGGCCTTAGCGACACATGACACGCCTTCTCGCGAGCGGGATTCCCCGCTGCCCCTGTCGCACTTCTTGTTCGACTACTGGCGGGGCTGAAGCGATTCGAACACCGCGTCAAAGACAGGTTTGGGATTGCGTTGGCGGTCGAACAACAGAGGATAGTTGACCCGTTTCCAGGGGAAGTTGTTGAGCCAACTCTGGCTGTCGTGCAAATTCCAGAAGGAGACTCGAACGATGATGTCGCGGTTCTCATCGAACAGCTTGAAGATCTCCACGTACTGCGCGACCTGTTTCTGCTGAATATCTTCCGGCAGGCCGTCCTTGTACGGGTCGTACGTTGCCAGCTCTTCCCGATACTTCCCGCCATCCGCCCACCAGCGTCCGCGGGTGACCACATCAATATCGAGTTCTGAAACGGCGACCTTAACGCCAAGCCTTCGAAGATCTGCAAACGTTTCCCGAAGCTGGGGGATCGAATCGTCGCCAAGCTCGAAATGGCCCTGCATGCCGTAGGCGTCGAAGGGGGCGCCCCGCCTCTTCAGTTCAGTGAGCAGTTCGATCAGTTTCTTCCGCTTGCCCGGCTTGTGGCAATTGTAGTCGTTGTAGATCAGCAGCGCGTCCGGATCGTTCGCGCGAGCCGTCCGAAACGCGGTAACGATGAAGTCCATACCTGTCGTGCGCGAGTAGACGGAGTCTCTCAGCAGATCGCCTTCGCCGTCCCCGATCGCTTCGTTCACGACATCCCACATGGTTGCTACGTCGGCGTACCGCCGGACGACCGTTCCGACGTGTGCCTCTATACGCCGCAACATTGTATCGCGAGATACCGGTTCACCATCTTCTTGCATCATCCACGGATCTGTCCGGTCATCCTTGGCCCACACGAGGCAGTGCCCGACCATCTCAAGCCCATTAGCGCGAGCGAAGTCGGCGAAACGATCGGCAGACTCAAAGGCCCATTTGTCTTCGGCCGGATGGATGCCTTGCGGCTTCATGCAGTTCTCCGGCGTGACAATCTCGAAGTGCTGCTTGATCAAGGCGGCGTCTTCCGGATCCTGCAGCACGTCGTGCCCAACGCCGACCCCGATCTTGAAGCGATCGCCGACGGCCTCCTTCAAAGAGCGACGATCGCGCGGACAATCGGCGGCTTTGGCCTCTCGTTGTACGAAAGTAGCCAAAGCGAGAATCAACGCGAACGTGATAACAAACGCACGAGATACGAGTCGTGACGTCATTGGATTCTTTCAATTGCTTTTCTAATGTCTGATAAACCACAGGCTCACGGGCCCGGCACTCCTCGGAAACTCGAATTCCCCTGCATCAGAGCGTCGTTCGTCCGTGTACAGTGCCGCATTGCGAGACTCTAATTGCTGTTCTTTCCCATTGGCAACAAGGGGTTGCGCAAAAAAGTATCACTTTTGCGCAGAACTGTTTACAGAGACCGCGTGGTTTGACCAAGATGTTCAGAGCTGTGATGTGGGCGTCTGGCGTTCCGCTCGTAACGCGTAAGCCGCGTGGGCAGAAGAAGAAACGCCAATTCGTTGGAGAATTCCAGTTCGCGCCAGCGTCCACGGAACGTCGCGGTGCATGCGGGATTGCTGTGCGCCGCATTCAACCATTGTATTCCATTGCTCTCCCCAGGAGATCTCTCGCCATGACTCGACGGAAACTGTCTACACTGGTTCTGCTAGCCGGACTTGTGGTCCTGACGCTTTCCGCAGCGGAGGCCTTTGCCCAGAGGCCGCGCGGGTTCGGTGGTCCTATTACGCTCAACTCCGACGACGTCGCTGCATTTCCTGATCCGCCCGCCGGTTTCGATGCCGAGCGCGAGGGCGTTCCACACGGCCAACTGGAGATGGTGCCTTACGAATCGAAGTCCGTCGGCACCACGCGCAAAATGAACGTCTACACGCCGCCGGGCTATGACGCAGACAAGAAGTATCCGGTTCTGTATCTCTTGCATGGCATTGGTGGCGACGAGACGGAATGGCAGCGTTTCGCCAGGCCGAACGTCTTGCTCGACAACCTGATCGCAGACGGCAAAGCCAAGCCGATGATCCTTGTCATGCCGAACGGCCGCGCCCAGGAGAACGATCGAGCCGAAGGGAACGTGTTCGAATCAGCGCCCGCATTTGCCGCGTTTGAGCAGGACCTGCTGAATGACGTGATCCCGGCAATCGAGTCGCGCTATTCCGTCGAAGCGGACCGGGAACATCGCGCGATCGCCGGACTCTCGATGGGTGGCGGGCAGGCGCTGAATTTCGGGTTGGCGCACCTCGACACCTTCGCCTGGGTCGGCGGGTTTTCGTCAGCGCCCAATACGAAGCCGGCAACTGAACTCTTGCCTGATCCCGCTGCCGCCAAGGCCAAGCTCAAGTTGCTCTTTCTCTCGTGCGGGAATAAGGACGGCTTGCTCCGCATCAGCCAGGGCGTGCACACGTACCTCAAGGAAAAGGACGTCCCCCATATCTGGCACGTCGACGGCAACGGCCACGATCCGGTCCACTGGAAGAACAGCCTCTATCATTTCGCCCAGCGCGTCTTCGGCTCGAAGCCTCTGCCAGAAAGCGGAGCAGACACCACTTCGGAAGGTGCGGCCGAGCCGGTGGTAGAGGATTTCCAGCCCTCGTCGTTGAATCAGCCCGGCCAGGAGTATCCCCAGGTCAACTCTGAAGGCCGGGTGCGATTTCGCATCGTTGCGTCTGAGGCCCAGAACGTCAGCGTCAGCTTTCGCGGTACCCAGCTAAGTAAGGGTGAGGACGGCGCTTGGGTCGGCACGACGCGACCGCTGGATGAGGGGTTCCACTATTACCATCTCACGATTGACGGGGGGACATTCAACGACCCCGGCACCTTGAACTTCTACGGCTCCACTCGTTGGGAAAGCGGTGTTGAAATCCCCGCCCAGGACCAGGACTTCTATGCACTGAAGTACGTTCCCCACGGCCGAGTACAGCAGATTCTCTTTCCCTCGAAGAGCACGAACACGCAACGTCGTGCCTTCGTCTACACGCCACCCGAATACGACAAGAACCTGGACAAGCGATATCCGGTGCTCTACCTGCAACACGGCTGGGGCGAGGACGAAACCGCCTGGAGCAACCAGGGCCGCGCCAACCTGATCATGGATAACCTGATCGCCGAAGGGAAGATCAAGCCCTTCCTGATCGTGATGACGTACGGAATGACCAACGAGATCCGGTTCGGAGGCCTCAGGAACTTCGATATCGATCCCTTCCAGACGGTTCTTGTTGACGAGTTGATTCCGTACATCGATGCCAACTTCCGTACGCTCGACGATCAGCCCCATCGCGCGATGGCCGGCCTCTCCATGGGTGGAATGGAAACGAGGCTGATCACGCTGGCCAACCTCGACAAGTTCTCGCAGATCGGGCTGTTCAGCGGCGGTTCGATCTCTCTGGATGACGCCAATAACACGCCCAAGTTCAAGGAGAAGGTGAAGCTGGTATTCGTCAGCTATGGCAGTCGCGAAATCGACTCCCGCAATCGCCGAGGCGGCCGGCGCGGCTTCGGCGGAGACCCAAAGGCGAACGTCGAGGCGTTGAAAGAGGCTGGTATCCACAGTGTCTTCTACGTTTCCCCGGATACGGCCCACGAGTTCCAGAGCTGGCGGCGCAGCCTGCGCGAGTTTGCACCACTGCTCTTCCAAGACTGAATATGCGGCTGTGAAAGCGACTCGACTGCACCTCGGTTCTCACGACGCCGCTGAGCGTTTCTCGTGACTTCAGCGAGCCAGCAACATGGAACAAGTAGCCTGCTTGAGGAGTACTGCCATGCAGTGTATTCAACAGATCCCAGCACTCGCTGTGCTGGCCGCCATGGCAGCAGGCGTCCTCGCGGCCGAACCGGCGGCATCGGACTCTCCGGCAAGGCGCTGGACGGCCGACAACGGCAACGGGACCTATTCAAATCCGCTGTTCTATGAGGAGTTCGAGGACCCGGACGTGATTCGCGTCGGTGACGACTATTATCTGGCTGGCACGACGATGCACATGAACCCCGGCCTTCAGATCATGCATTCGAAAGACCTGGTCAACTGGGAACTGGCCAGCTATTGCATTGATCGGCTGGATCTCGGTCCCGCCTTCCGGCTCGAAGGAGGCAATATCTACGGCCGGGGGATCTGGGCCCTCTGCATTCGTTACCACGACGGAATGTTCTACGTCTTGTCAAATGTGAACGGAGTCGGCCTCCAGGTGTTCCGCTCCAAGTCCGCCCATGGCCCCTGGCAGCGCAACCAGTTGCCCGGACGGCATGACATGTCCGTCCTCTTCGACGATGACGGCAAGGTCTACATTATCTCCGGAAATCACAGTCCCTATCCGATCGAAGAGCTCTCGCCAGACCTCCGCTCGTTCGCTCCCGATGCCCCCAATCGCTATTTGAACGAGAGAATGGGCGAGGGACATCATCTCTACAAGATCAATGGCAAGTACGTCGATGTTTCGGCAATCCCGGGCGGTCCGGTGGACCAGATGGTGGCCGTCGCCGACTCGATCGACGGTCCGTGGAGGGTGACGCGCATGGTCCAGGGCGAATCGCTCGGCGTGACTGCAGCGACGCCTGCTAGGGCCAGCGCCAGCGATCGCGGTCTGTGGATTCACCAGGGCGGTATCGTCGATACGCCTTCCGGCCAATGGTGGAGCATCATCATGTCGGACCACGGCAGTGCGGGCCGCATGGTCAATCTCGTTCCCATCACCTGGGACGGCGGTTTTCCGCTCATCGGCCTGCCGGGCAACCTCCGCAAGGCTCCCAACACCTGGATCAAGCCCGACACGGGGCATATTCAAGATCCCAAGCCGGCATTTTTTCATGACGACAACTTCAACAGCGGCGAGCTTGTCTCCGATTGGCAATGGAACCACGTGCCTGATGACAGCAAGTGGTCCCTCACGGAGAAGCCGGGCGTGCTCCGCCTCCATTCGCTGCCCGCGGATGACTTCTACTCGGCCCGCAATAGCCTGTGTCAGCGGCCGCCCGGTCCCGAATCGATCATGACTGTTGAGTTGAACACGGCGGGAATGGTCGCCGGAGATACCGCAGGCCTTGCGCTTCTTAGCTCGCCATATGCCTGGATCGGCGTAGTTGAATCAGGCGAGGGGGCGACACTGAAGACGTATAGCAGCCCGAGACGCGGGCGCAGGTTCGGCCCCCGGCGTCGCGATCCTGTGCCGGCCAATGAGCCTGTGGTTTGCCCGACTGCTCCAACCGAACATCTATGGCTACGCGTCCACTGTAACTTCGACACGGACCAGGCTGTCTTCAGCTGGAGCGCCGAGGGCAAGGAGTTCACTCCGCTCGGCGATCCGTTCACGATGACGTTCCAGCTGACCACGTTCCAGGGCGTCCGTCCCAGCTTGTTCCACTACAACACGTCGGGCCAACCGGGCGGATACGCCGACTTCGATAACTACACGGTCGACGAGCCGCGGGCTAGAGGCATCGAGCGTGAGATTCCCATTGGGAAGACCATCGTCTTGACGAGCGGTGCCGATGGGAGCTTCCTGGCCGCTGATCTCGAATCATCGAGGCTGGTCAGTCTCCCGGCCAGTGATGACACGCCAGCTACCGCGAAGTTCGAAGTCATGGACCTAGGCCTGGGGCGCGTGGCGTTCAAGGCCGGCAATGGCAAGATCGTCTCGGTGACAAGTCCGGAGAGTGTTGTCCTCAAGGATCTCGGGAGCACAGAGCCCGTCGACGCGGAGACCTTCCAGTGGGTCAATCTGATGCGCGGCGACACGATGTTGATGTCGCTGACGAACCACCGCTATCTTGCGACAAAGCCCAAAGCCCCTGGTCTTGTGACCGCAACGGCCACCGGGCCCAATCCGGCTCGTAGGGGCGGCGCATGTTTCCAATGGAAGGCAGTCGGATACCGTCACGATCAACAGCGAACAGCGTCAGACATGATCAATGAAAGGAAACTGCAATGAGCGACCGTGTCGATTTCTCGGCGATGTTAGCACCAGTTTTGAGCGTGCTGCTTCTCCTCTTTGCGGCCGTACCGAGCACTTCTGCGGAGACGGCCACGACCGATGCTGTTAGCACAAAAGCTCCCAAACCGCCAATCGCCACACCCCTAAAATGGAAGTCCTCGGGGGTGCTTGTCAGCCCAATTTCCGACGAATCGCACACAATCGTGTCCGTGAAAGACCCGACGGTCGTCCATTACGACGGTCTGTGGCACATCTATGCGACCGCCTACTCGACGTCCGCCAGGACCTGGAGCATGGTGTACCTGAACTTCAAGGAGTGGTCCGACGCCCCCAAGGCCAGATTGACCTATATCGACGTCAATCCGAGTTTGAAGGGGTACCATTGTGCCCCGCATCTCTTCTATTTCACTCCTCACAAGAAGTGGTACCTGATCTTCCAATCGCAGCAGCCTCAGTACTGCACGACCGACGACATCACCAAACCGGAGACATGGACCGCGCCGCGGAACTTCTTCGAAAGAATGCCCCGAAGCACGCCGAGGCTTCCCATCGACTACCACGTCATCTGTGACGATACGCACGCCTATCTGTTCTTCACCGGGGACGATGGCCGCTTCTATCGCAGCCGGACCAGAATCGAGGACTTCCCTAATGGTATGAGCGCTCCCGAAATCGCCATCGAAGACCATCGAAACAACCTCTTCGAAGGGAGCATGACCTACAAGATCAAGGGGACGAACACCTATCTCACCATGATCGAAGCCCTCAGCCCCGCACGATACTACCGTGCTTGGATCTCCGACGATCTGGACGGCGAGTGGACGCCGCTCGCCGACGCCGACTCATGGGAGACGCCCTTCGCAGGGATCAACAACGTCACGTTTGAGGACGGCGTGGAGCCTTGGACGAGGGACATTAGTCACGGAGAATTGCTCCGTGACAACTACGACCAGACTCCGACGATCGATCCCGAGAGCTTGCGATTCCTTTTCCAGGGTCGTGCCTCGGACAGCGGGGGGCCATACCACCTCTTGCCATATCGGCTTGGACTTCTGACATTGGAACAACCCGGCGAATAGGCGCGGGCATTGCTGGCCCGCAATGGAAGCCCAGATTGTACCCACAGGACGTTTGTCTGGAGGAAAGACTATGCCAACCCGTTTTGTTGGTTTCGGCCTGATCCCTTCGGCTCCGGAGGCGGATCGAGGGTTTTCCTATCTATTGAGCCCGCCAAGAGATACGGCAAGCTGCCATCGTTGAGGTGCCCTCAGTGGTGACCACGAGTCTGCCGCGTACTTGTACGATTTGCACCGATTTGCCGAATGGCCACGGATCCGGTTCGGCCCGCGGAGGCCGAAATCTAGGCGATGTCACGCGCAGAAGGCGGGAGCCTGCGGGGCGGACTATCGTGCGGGATGGCCCAGACTCGGCGTTCTGGCGACGCTCATTTCGCCCGAGAAATCCAGGCCGAAACGGTTGTCACCGTGTATTGCCTGGGCGATGTCATCTTTCCGCGGTTGGCAGTAGATAGGGCGCGGGCGGAATCGCGCATCTCTTCCGCGGGCAATTGGTCCGGCCTTGCGTTCTACCGATCGGGCCGATTCTACGTCCGTTGAACCATCCGTTTCTGAATCGATGCGCGAAGGCGACTTTTCAAACGGCTCGTGCCGAAAGTGTGCATCGAAGTGTGAGCTTTTGCCGTGAATTCTAGGCTCAACTCTATGTCATACCTTCTGGCTCACCAGAGGGGACAAAGCCTCGACTGCCAGAGGCCACTGGTTGGGCCGTGTTGCGTCGTTTGCCACCGTTGGCCTCACCGGCTGCCCCGGCGGCAGGGACGCAACGTGCGAAATCCCTCGCGATCGGTGGATTCCGTCTTGCCGGGCACCATGTTACCCTCGGGGGGCACTTTTCCCGCCGGTAGCGACGTTCTGAGAAGGGTATCATTCGATGTCACCCTTGATTATCCGGAGCGAAGGCAAGGATTATAGCAATGATGAAGTGGTTCATGCACCCGCTGCTCGCGCTAATCGCGAACGCGACCGAGGCGGAGTTGGCCAAGTATGTGGAGTTCCTCAAGGTCGAAAACCAGATCCTCCGGGATCGATTGCCCAAGAGAATCGAGACGACCGAGGCCGAGCGGGACAAGCTCATCAAGGTGGGTAGGCCCTTGGGCCACAAGGTCAAGCAGTTGATCTCCATCGTCACGCCCCGCACATTCCTTCGCTGGGTGCAGGCCGAGGAGGAATCCCGCCTCAAAGAGAAGGAGAAGCCGACCAAGCTCAAGACTCCGCAGGGTGGTAACCGCAAGCCGGAAGAGATTCGGGAACTGGTCACCAAGGTCCGAAAGGAGACCGGTTGGGGGGGGGCTGAATCAAGGGTGAGCTGTATTGGCTCGATTACCAACGCAGAGTATTGCCGCAATTCGAGCAGCGGTCTGCCCGAAAAGGCCCACGTTTTCCGCAATGGGCGCAACGAAAGAGAGGCACGTACCTTACCAAGTAGAAGAACAGGTACGCAGAGCAGAATACCCCGATGCCAATCGTCACGACTAGGTCAGTGGGCATTCCGGTTAGCATGGGTCATGTCGCTTTCAGCGCGCAGGGTAGAAGCTGGCGCGAGTGTCGGGGGCAAGGCAACACAACACCGTTCTGCTGCCGCGGTTGCGAAGCCTGCGATCGAAAACGACGAACGCATCAATGCATGCGGGACTCAATGACTTCACGTCCGCAAAATCAAGCAAGACCTTGCTGTCAATGCCCAGGATATCCGCCAGTTGTGAGAAGTCATCGCGAAGCTCCGCCTCGCATTCTCGCGGGAACTCCATCGCGCCCTTGAACTTCACGTGCGTCACGAAGGACCAACGCGACACGGTCAAGTGATGGAAGTCCAATGGCAGCGGGCCGTTTGCATCCACCGCATCCGGTTTCACAGTTTGCGGCGTCAAGGCGCCTATCGCCTCTGCGCGGTCTTCGTAGATTTCAAAGATTCGATGTCGATGCTTCGCCAAATCCACTTTCCTTTCCAATGTGCTGAGTTCACATGTCTTCGCGAACTGATTCAGGGTCGTCGCCCGGCGTCTCCTCGGACACCGCAGCGATCTCCTTTTTCTTCCTTCGGCGCGCCCGCTTATCTTCGGCCTTCTGCTTCTTCAATCGTTCGCGTTGCATCTTCTCGAAAGTGTTGTTGTCTCGTCCCATGAAGTCCTCCTCATCCATTCTGACTCCCAAGAGGAAACTGCCAGCGCGCACGAACCAAAGCCGCCCATCGACGAGGGACAAAGACGCATCAGCGCGGTGGCCCCACCAGCAGCAAGTAGCCGAGCAAGCCGCGATTCAGCAGAACTTCGCGGCGGAGTCGCCTTCAAGCGACTCGAAAAAGAGAAGCCAAGCAGAGTTTCCGAGGCCGAGAGCCTCTTGCGTCGAATACTCTATAGTGTATCACACAGCGAGGATGCCGGACAGGGCAGACTATTTCGGGGGGGCTGGCGCAGGAAAGCAGCATCAGAAGGCGTTATCTCCCCCCCGCTGGAAACCTGTCGTCTTCGCAAATGTTCTGCTCTTGCCAGACGGCGGTTTGAAGATACAATATTTGTAGTTGCATAAGTTGTATTTTCAAAATTTGAATCCCCGTTAGCTATCGATCCCAGCCCAGAAGCAGGAACCCCATCGCCATGGCTCGCACGGTTCGCATCACGCGGAAAGCGTTTGTTGAAGATCGCCAGGGGAGGACGTTTTCGGATGTGTTGGACGATCCGGAGCAGCCCTTTGACGACGTTCTGGCGTTTTTTAGCGATGGCGAACGGCAACGCCGCATGGAGGAAGCGGAGATCCATCACGATCGCCCCGCCTTGGCTGGGGTAATCCGCGAATTGGAGGCACAGCCAAACGTCGACCATTTTCTGGCGACAAAACACCCGCGTGCCACCAAGCGACTACGCCAGGCCGTTGGGGTTGTCGTTCGTGTCATCATGGAAAAGCGGGGATGGCAGAAGATGGGAAAGAAAGGCTCGTTGGGCGTCCGAGCCGCGGTTACGAAGGGAACGGGAGCACCGGGGGCTTATCACAACACGGGGGGGCTGGCCTTTTGGTTTCTTCGTGCCGAACGATACGAATTGGCTGACGGGATGCCGTTTCGCAGCGTGCGAGAGCGCAGTGAAATAGCGAATCGACCCGCACAACAAGCGTCCCGTTGAAACGTTGAGTTGATAGGTTGATTTTGTGCCGCCTCCGGCGGTATTCACCACTCGGACAGCAGAGGATTCTACTTCCCCTAGGAAATCCACTCCTTCTCTGAATTCTCGCTCAGCGACGCAGTCGACTCCTACGCGAAGCTTTCTTCGTGCCCTGAACAGGCTTTTGGAGGTCTGACTGTGCTGCGCAAACAAGTCGTTCCAGACAAAGTTCTTCTCAACAAGGTCAACCAGCGTCTCACCAGGGCAGCCCTCGGAGCGGGCTGCTCGGTTCGCGTATCTGTCAGAAACGGGCAGGTGACCCTGTCGGGAACGATCCAACGCGACCTGCAGCGCCGTCCCGCGTTGAGAGCCGCCCAGGGAATCGACGGTGTCCGACAGGTCGTCGACCAGTTGAAAGTCGCTCCTAAGGAGGCCAAGGCGGCCCCTAAGCAGACGCGAGTCAAGTACGAGCCGCCGACGGGAGAAGTCAAGAATCTGTACGAAAGACCGGCGAGCGACGGAAACGAACTATCCTGATCAGACGGCGAGGAGCCACTAGCATGAGTCAAATCAACGCCACCCAACCAGCCACCGCAGAAGGCGTCAGCCGCGGCGATCCGCAGGCCGGCAACGTCCAGATTGATGATTCGAAGGCAATCGCCTGCTACGCCAATTTCTGCCGCGTAACGGGCACCCCCGAGGAATTAGTCATCGATTTCGGCCTCAACCCCCAACCGATGGGGACGCCGACTGAACCGATCACAGTAGACCAGCGCATCGTAACCAATCTGTTCACCGCGAAGAGACTGCTCCAGGTTTTGCAGCTCACGATCCAACGTCATGAGGCCACGTTCGGCGCGCTGGAAACGGACGTTCAACGACGGGTCAGACGAACCTGAATTTCCCTTCCCATCCAAACTTGGTGACTTTCATGAAGGCCTTTGATGTTTCCGTCAGTTCGAAGGGCGAGACTTGTCTGCTGAGAGTCGACGGACTCAGGAATGCGTTGTGGCTTCTCGAACGCCTCAGTCAGTTCTTCGTTTTCAAGACAAGTGAAGCGTTCCACGAGGGCGTGAATTCGTCGTCCGTCAGCTTCTCGGTCATCCATAGCTTTCGGATGACCCAACCCAAGTTCGAACGACTTCTGGTTTCGATCCCTGCCTACGACTTAAACGACTCATACCGCCTTCGAAGAACTAAGAGGCCCTAATAAACGAGTAAGTTTCCCACGGGCATAGACGTGCACAGCCTGTGGTTTTGATAGCGGCTCTAAGAGTGCCTTCGCCCGGTTGTGACGCCATTTGCAGGCAATCCAGCATATCTGAGTTATGAACGATGCCAACAGCACACATCACCCGCCGAGATTTTCTCAGGGACCGTCAGGGAAGAGAGTTTTCTGACGTTTTGGAGAACGCTGATTTACCCTTTGATGCCATTCTCGCTTTGTTTAACCGCAGCGATCAACAGCACCGCATGGAAGAATCAGAAACGGTCCACAGAAAGGCACCGATAACCGCGATCGTGCATGACATCGAGTCTTTGCCAGCGGTCCAGAGTTTCTTGGCGGCAAGCGATCCGCAAGGAAAACACCGATTCGAACAATCGATCACGATTCTCGTCCGAATGACCATGGAACGCCTTGGCTGGCAGGTGGTCCCTCAAGTACCTGTGAAGCACTCGTAGCTCATGATACACGCTGGAAAAACCCGGGAATCAGACGATTTGCACGATTCGAACGGCATACTGTTATCCGTGGAAGAGCACTCGGTTCTGATTCACTTCCGCGAGTATTTGATGACTCCGGGAAAAATGCTGTGTATTAGTGGCTCTGACCTCGAGAACTTCAACATACCGCTGGCCCAATTGATCCACAAGGGACTGTTGGCTGCCGAGAGCTTTCGTGGCGGCTACTCGCTTACGGAGGCGGGGTTCGCTGCGATGCAGGATGCCGAATCGCCCTGCTCGTAATGCGCTAGCGCCCCCAAACGGCCCACACGCGATGCGGAGCGACGGACAAGCACCGGCGGACATCGGCGTCTTGCGTACCGAGTTGCAGTACACTGGTTCTTGGCTGCCAATTGGGTTGGCGCCTGCAGCGATCGCGTCGTTGGAGTTTTAAGCAGCTCAAGCACGAACACGCCGTGCCCTTTGGATTCGCTATCGGCGTTCGGTCGCGTCTTGAGTTGCGGGATCCTCGCAAGTCGATGTCAGTTCTTGAGGGAGAAATGGGAGATGCTCGAAACCAAAAGCAACTCGCCCAATATGGTAAGTCAACTTCAAACGGTTATGATCTACGCTGCAGATCTGGAGCTTGAAGTCGACCGGCTACGTAGAAAAGAAGAATTTTTGCAGCAGGAAGCTCGTGACCACGTCAAGCAGGTCTCGCAGCTATGCGAGGATGCTGCTTTGTCGGCGGAGCCGCCAGATCCTGTCCCTGCAATTGCCTCGGCGTGCCAACACTTCGGCGAAGTCTTGCGCGACCTGCACGATCCTTCCGGCTACCATCCGGCGTGTGATCAGGTGACAGCAGTCGCCTTGCGACCACTGGTCGAAAGGATTTTCCTCTGGCAGAAGAGATTGAACGGCGTCAGTAATGCAGTTCTGCGGTTCGACCTCGAACCCGATCATATCGTCTGGTTTCCCGCCCGTTTACGACACATTCTGGACAACTTGGTCTTTAACGCCTTGCGTTTTCCCGACCCCGCGAAAGGTGAGATTCGGGTGGGATTGTCGTTGCGTGCGAAGCCAGATGGGTACGAACTGCAATTGACGGATAATGGCCGGGGAAGACCAAGCCAGGAAATTGACGGCGTGATGGAGTTCTTCTATCGTGCCGCTCCGGCTCGCACTGCCAATCTGGACGTGGGATTCGCAGTTGTGAAACTTCTGGTGGAGCAATGCTGTGGTTCAATCTCGGTTACTAGTGGCGAAACCTCGGGCACGAACGTCACTGTCGTGTTACCGCGGTTTGACTTGGACGACTACATCAAGTGAGCCAAAGCCAAGGAAGCCATCCCAAGAACTTGATCGAGAGGTAAATGCATGTCGCTCTTGGAAGGGATTCCTGTCTCACCTGGTTTTGCAGGTGGGGTTGCCATTGTCTACGATTATGAGATCGAACGCCGTCTGGAGTTGCCGCACGGTGACATATCGACGTCGGCGATCGAATCGGAATGCAAAAGGCTCGACGACGCATTGGAGCGAACGGGTCAGGATCTGGACTTGGTCGAGCAGGCGGCCTTGAAAGAACCGAGCCTGGTTGAGTTCGCGCCACTGCTATCGGCGCATTCTGAAATGGCCAAGAACATAGCGTCGCTTGTCAAGAAACACGTCGCCCGGGAACTTGTTAACGTGGAACAGGCACTCGATTCGGTCATCCGCCAGTTCGTCGAACGTTTTCAAGGGCTTGAGAACGCGTACATTCGCGAACGCGAACAAGATGTTCGCGACGTCGGACAGCGGATGATGCGACACTTGGCCGGCTCTCCCACTTGGACCAGCGAGCATCTGCCGCCCGGATCAATCATTGTAGCCCGCGAACTTCTACCGTCGGAAGCGGTCGAACTCGCGAAATCGGGGTTGGCTGGCATTGTCTCGGAGCACGGAGGAAGATTCAGCCACACGGCCATCGTTGCCCGGTCTTTAGGTATTCCCGCGGTAACGGGAATCTCCAACGCAACCTCGCAGATTCAGTCGGGCATTCGACTACTCGTGGATGGCGAGGCGGGTCGAGTATTGATGGCGCCGTCCGCGTCGGATGAAGCCAGTTTTGCGAAGCGAAAGAGAGAACACGAAGAGCGCGCCGATGCGATCGCGATCAAAGAGGAGCTGCCTTGCATTACGCTCGACGGCATCGAGATCTCACTGCTCGCCAACGTGGGCCGTCCAGAGGAGATCGAACAGGTCACGGAGCACAACCTTACGGGCGTCGGGCTGTTTCGTACCGAGTTTCTCTATCTTGAAGCAAAGGAACGTCCAGATTTCCAAATGCAGTTGGAGATGTACGACCGCATGGCGCGAGGTCTCAATGGCCGTCCGCTTGTCGTTCGCACGTTCGATCTTGGGGGCGACAAACTACCGCCTTTTCTTCTATTGGAGGGGTCGGAAAAACACACGAGTCTTCATCTACGAGGTTTGCGATTCTCACTGGCCGAGCGGAGTCTCTTGGACATCCAATTGCGTGCCATCGTGCAAGTGGCACAAACGTCGGACGTTCGTATCCTGTTTCCGATGGTCATTGGCAGTGACGATTTTGCCCAAGCCATCGCGGCCGTCGAACGTGTGGCGGACCAACTTGGTGTGCTGCGAAGACCTCCGATCGGAGCAATGATCGAAACGCCAGCGGCACTGTACGCGTTGGACGAGATCCTTGAACTGGCGGATTTTGTGTCACTGGGCACCAACGACCTGACGCAGTACATGCTCGCGGTCGATCGAGATCTGGCCGAGGGGACGGACGATTGCACCGCCATGCATCCTGCGGTCCTTAGGGCGATCAAACAGGTCGTTGAGGCCGCGGACAAACGGGAATGTCCAGTCTCCGTGTGCGGCGAAGAGGCAGCGGATCCCGATTTTGCCTGTTTGCTGGCTGGGTTGGGTATCCGAGAGCTGAGCATGACTCCGGCTCGAGCCGCCACGGTGCGACACTGTCTGCGGAAGATCAGTTGCTACGAAGCGTTCGAGGTCGCTACCTCGGCCCTTGAGTGTCGAACGGCGCAACAGGTGCGAGAGCTTCTCCAGCGATTGCAGCCGATCGAAGTACGTTGAAACTCAAGTGTTGGAAAACCGTTAACCCAATTTGCGAACAAACGAATAATTGCTGCAAACGGTTCTTATGGCGAATGTCTGCTCACAAGAACGGGGTCTGCCGCGATGACCGGACAATAGTAGTCCAATATTACCTATTGTACTCCTCGCCAGGCATGCTATGATTTGAATGTTACGGGGTGATAATGCGAAGATGTGGGCCCCCAACTCTCCAAGATACCGTTGTGGTATCTCCTAAGAGTCCCTCTTCGACGCACTGCTTTTCGTGTGTCAGCAGCCTTTTCGAGGGCATCTGTTTCCGATTGCGGTTGATTGCCACCTTTTTCTTGTCCGGTCGCAGCTTCGCTATGTCGCAAGGGGCTGACCGAAGCATGGTCGACCGGAATTTCTATCTCGTTTTGAAGGAGTGGCTGCCATGCCGCAGGGAACAATCAAGAAAGTACTCACCGACAAGGGTTTCGGCTTCATCGAGGGTGACCGGGGCGACATCTTCTTCCATCACAGTGCGGTGGAGGGAGTCGCCATCGAGGCGCTCCAGATCGGACAAGCGGTGACCTACGACGAAGGCCGCGGCCCCAAGGGTCCGCGCGCCGAAAACGTCCGAACCGCCTAGCTGGGCTAGCGTGAGTTCGGCAGAAACGGTATCGCAGGATGCATCATGGCGCCCCTGATCCTATTCGGGATCGGGGGCGTCTCTATTTGCCGTGTTACACGATAAGCAATCCCGGTCGACCACGATCGGATTACCGACCACGCTCAGTAGATGGGCTCTCTACCGTTGCCAGGAGATTGCATGTCCGAGTTACATCATCAAAATGCAGCTCAATTCGGCCAGCTTGAAGTTCGTGCAGTACCGTCTCGATACGCGGTTCAATCGCAGAGTGGTCCGTGCCGTCGCGGGTGACAAACTCTTCAACAATGGCCCGCAGTGCTACGGCCGACAACTTCGCATGGGGAATGTGCATTGAACCAGTATACGGCCACACCAGACATCCACCAATGTCTCACGGTCCGAGGGGGCGCCCGGGATTCAGTTATCCTCAAGTGTCCGCGGAACAGGTTCGCGGCCAACCGAGGGGGTGTTGCGTTTGTCCTACGTACCGTACAATGGTCGCGTCGGATGACTAGATGAAGAGCAACCCGAGCCTGCCGGGGGGTTCATTGAAGAGTAAGCCGACGTGGTTGAATGCCATGGGCGTTCCACTGCGTCGGCTTTCCTTTGTGTGTGCAATGCCGGATGCCCGGTATCCACCTACTGAACCTTCCTGTATTCGAACTCGGGAAGGTGGACTGAAACCTCTTCTCTTCGGCACGGTCACCATGGATGGCTGGTGCTTGCCATCGCCTTCCACAACCGCGAGGAAATAATGGAAAAGGTCAGCGAAGCCGTCGCGAACCAGGGCAAGGCTGCAACAACAAAACAACCTCAGGCGGCAGACCACACGGAACGGATCAAGTCGCAAGTGCTGGACAAGCTCGGCAAGCCGCCACGACTGCACCGCGTGGAGGTTTCTCGGCACCACGGCAGCAAGTACCGTGTCAACATTTGGCAGCAGCCCGAGCCGGAAAGGAACCTTGCCGTAACGATCGCGCCCCGTATTGGGCTGTCCTACTATCTGACGGTATCGGATACCGGTGAAATACTCACAAGTGACCCGCCCCTTGTCAGATTGTGCTCTTCGGTCTGAATCTGTCCCCGTGTGGTATGCGGCCCGCGCCAGAAGATACATATTTGCTTTGTGGATCCCACGCTATGACCAAACCGGATTTCACGCTTCTTCGAGAAGAACTTCTCGCTCTGCGAGCAAGACTCCAGGGCGACATGACGCAAATGGAAGATAATGCTCTCAACAAGGATCTCAGTAGAGCGACCAGCATGCCGAACGATATGGCAGAGCTCGGCAGTAGCAACTTTGACCAGGAATTCACGCTGAGCTTGCTAGAGAGCGAGAAGGACGCCCTGGACCAGATCGACGCGGCATTGAAGCGGATCAACGAAGGCAGCTTTGGCAGATGTGAAGTGTGCAACGCGTTGATTCCCAAGGCCCGCCTGCAAGTCATCCCCTATGCGGCTCTGTGCGTCGGTTGTGCCTCGCAGCAGGAAGATGATCACGGGACTTGAACGATACGACCCGAATCAGGAAAGCCATTTCGCTTTGTGTTCGCACGCGGAGCGGAGCTCAGGCAAGGCAGCATTGGGCTATGGACCGCTGAAGCGGATTGGAGATACATGCGATGCTGAGAAGACTTAAGTCGATCTTCCCACGAAGAAGAGAGAAACTACTGATTCAGGCCGCCGAGGACGGCCGGCTGGATCTGGTTGACAAACTCCTTCACTCAGGCGGGAACCCAAATGCAAAGAGTGACGAGGATTTTACCGTGCTGATGTGCGCCGCAGCGCGGGGTCACATCGAAGTGATCAGAACTCTACTCGAATCGGGTGCAGAGCCGAATACCCGGACTCGAAGAGGGCGAACGGCAGAGGATATTGCCGTGCAGGAAGGTCACGAGTTTGTTGCTGCTTTGCTTCGAGAACGCGTTGCACTGGCCGGTCCCCAAGAAGGCAAGATTACAGTGAGCGAGACCGCTTGAAGCAGAGTTCCTATCTTTTCTTGGTCTCTCGGAAATCCGGCCTCTCAGCAAGCGTGAAGAGGACGACCTCCTCACCGGTAACGGTGCTGACGTCGTGGTGCAGACTCAATACCTTAACGCCGGTAACCTCCTGAACCATTGTTTCCATAACGGGTCGTGCGGTCTCGACCAGATGGGTGCGCACTTGCTTGAGCAGGTCGCGTCCTTTTTCGGCCGGCAATGACGTGACCAGATGCTGTTCCGCAGCCGTCAGAACTCCTCGAAGACGGACGACGAGTAGGTCGCCGAGCAGATAGGTTCGGATGTCCTTGGGGCCCCGCCCCATGTAATCTTGCTCAAAGCGGCTGATTCCTTCGCAAATGGCGGCTTCGAGTTCTCCTTGTGTCTTCATCGTGACTCCGTGCGTAATCGCCAGGGTAGGGTTCACTGACGAAGGCTCCCCTATGGCAACCCAAGCATGATACCAATGGGGGACTTGGATGCCAATCCCCTTGTTTTCAGAGATTCGATCTCTACAATAAGTGGGTAAGGAGGCTCGCGACCGAATGCGATGTGTCTCCGCAAGTTGATTCGAAGTTGTCGGGTGACTAGCTAAAGAGCAATCCTGCCTCGCAGGAGGGCTCGTTGACGAGTAAGCCGATGTGGCCGAATACCTTCGGGTGTTCCGCCACGTCGGCTTTTTTCGTTTGTGGAAGGCTGATAAGCGCCTGCGTGGCCAACGAAGACTCGGCGATATGCGGAGAGGGAGCACGTTGTGCAATTCGGTCATAAAAGAGGGGAGATCAACAATGTTCCGAAAAGGAAGAGTTGCCAATAATGCCCTCATTTGACCAACCCGCCGAGCAACCGCCGACAGAGATCGCCGGAACAGCGAAGGCGGCCCACCGGATGCCGACAGACGCAGCCCCGGATTCTGGCGGTCGGCAGGAACCGCGCACGCCCAACGCGGACACCCCGTGTGGCTACCGTGAAGAACTCGCAGCGATGCTCGTGGAACTGCAAGCCAACCGGAGTACCTTGAAGGGGCTGACCAGTTGGTATGGCCTGTTCGTCTTCACCGGAGGTGATGTTCCCACGGCGCAATGGAACCTTGCCGCCATGACCTCGCATCTCGAACGCCCCTCGGCAACTAATCACCTGCTCACTTCAGAGATTCAGCGTTATCGAGACTTGATCCAGACGCTTGGCGGCTTGGGTCAGCCAGGAGTGCGTCCCAGGACGCTTCGGTGCAGGCACGACATAGGAAACAAGTTTCGTCGAGCGGCGTCTGAGATCAGTGACTTGACCGATACACTGGAATCGTCTCTGACGAAAGCCCTGGAGGAGTTACGGCCGCAATCCGAATGAGCGGATTCGGGAGCATGCCAATCGCGACTACGAGTTGCTCCTCGATTGTTTCAACCGCAACCCCGGCGGCCAGCGCTGTTCCGTCTTGGAGTACCATGCCATGAAAGTTTTGCTTGTTTATCCATCCAACCCGGACACGTTCTGGAGTTTCAAGCATGTGCTGCGTCTCGTCTCCAAACGCGCAGCCTTCCCGCCGCTGGGGCTGTTGACCGTCGCTGCGCTGCTACCCGCCGAATGGGAACTGCGGCTGGTCGACGCGAACGTGGAACGGCTGACCGACGCCGACCTTCGATGGGCAGACTACGTGATGCTCAGCGCTATGATCGTGCACAAGTCTGCGGTATCCGAGATCGTTAATCGTTGCCGTGCCGTTGGGACGCCGATCATTGCCGGGGGACCGCTCTTCACCACCGGCCATGCCGCTTTTCCGGACATCGACCATTTCGTATTGGGCGAAGCCGAAGAAATCATGCCGCAGGTCATCGAAGACATGCGCCGGGGCACAGTTCTCCATACCTACGCCGCGTCGAGTCGGCCGGACATCGCGTGCGTACCGTCGCCCCGCTGGGACCTCGTCGACATGCGCAAGTACGTCACGATGGCGGTCCAATTCTCACGGGGCTGCCCGTTCGATTGCGAGTTCTGCGACATCATCGTCATGAACGGGCGCGTCCCGCGCACCAAGGCGCCTACTCAACTGGTTGCCGAGTTGGAGGAACTTCGTTTACGTGGCTGGAAGGGCACGGTCTTTGTCGTCGACGACAATTTCATCGGCAACAAAGGCAAAGCCAAGGCACTGCTTCGAAAACTGATCCAATGGAGAACGCAAACCGGCGCCGGGATGGGATTCATGACGGAAGCATCGGCGAATTTGGCGGACGACGCCGAACTCTGCGACCTGATGGTGCAAGCCGGCTTCACGAAGGTCTTCGTCGGCTTTGAGACCCCCTCGCTCGAGAGTCTGAAGGAATGCCGAAAAATGCAGAATTGCAGCCGCGACCTCGTGGAGACGGTCAAGACGCTGCAACGCGCGGGCCTGGAGGTGATGGGCGGGTTCATTGTTGGGTTCGACAGTGACCCGACGGACATCTTCCAACGCCAGTTCGAGTTTATTCAACGCTCCGGGGTTGTCACGGCCATGGTCGGACTCCTGACTGCGCTACCCGAAACGCGGCTGTATCGTCGCCTGAGGGACGAGGGGCGAATCGAGACGGATAGTACCGGAAACAACACCCAGGCTACGCTCAACTTTCGACCTCGATTAGATCGGGAGTTTCTGGTCAACGGTTACCGCGAACTTATGAAAGAGCTCTATCAACCGCGCAACTACTACCGGCGGATCCGCACCTTCTTAGAGAACCACAAGCCGCAAGGACCGCGATTTGGCGTCTCGTGGACTGAATTCCAGGCATTTCTCAAGTCCCTGTGGCTGCTCGGGTTTTGGCACCGTGGGCGTCTCGCGTATTGGCAATTCTGCATTACCGCTCTGCTCAGACGTCCTCGCCTGTTCCCCGTGGCAATCGAACTCGCGATCATCGGTCACCATTTCAGACGCGTGGCAAGGCTGCTGTGAGGTTTCTGGGAGGCTGCGAAGACCAGATCAAACACGGGCAGTCGATCTCACCTGGGACTTGCCGAAGTTGAGGAAGGTGATGGAGAAACCGCTGTTTGCCACGATGGGTGAGGTTCGAGAGTTCTGGCCCTACGTCGTCACAGTGCTCAACGTGGTCCTCTCTATGATCGCCAGCGGGCACGCCGTACTCTCCAAACGCGACACGCGCGCTGCGATCGGCTGGGTGGGAGTGATCTGGCTGGCCCCAATACTCGGCGTTTTGCTCTACGCCTGGCTGGGCATTAACCGGATTGAGCGACGCGCGAGGTCCTTGCGTGCAGATTGCCCACGTCCGGGATCACCCCTCAGAGGCGGCGAGCACCAGGTGGATCTTCCCGATCAAGCTCACCCGCTCTCGGGCACGGCGTTGGAGCCCCTGACCAGATTGGTGCGCGACGTGACGCGGCGCCCTTTGCTGCAGGGAAATCGCGTTACGCCGCTGGTCAATGGAGACCAGGCCTACCCGGCCATGCTTGACGCGATCGAGGCAGCCACACGATCGGTCACGCTGAGCACATACATCTTCGCGCACGACAGGACGGGCCAGCGTTTTCTGGATGCGCTGCGACGGGCCGCAGATCGCCAGGTCCAAGTGCGTGTGCTGATCGACGACGTGGGGGCACGATACAGTTGGCGGCCCATGCCGCGTGTGCTTCGAAGAGCGGGGATTCCCTGCGCCCAGTTCCTGCCCACGCTGATCCCCTGGCGCTTTCAGTACTCAAATCTGCGAAACCACCGTAAGATCCTAGTGGTGGACGGTCGGATCGGTTTCACCGGCGGCATCAATATCCATGAACAGAACTGTCTCGAGTGGCACCCCCGCCGTCCCGTCCAGGACTTGCACTTTCTTGTCACCGGGCCAGTGGTAGCCCAGTTCCAGGAGGCGTTCGCCGACGACTGGGCTTTCTGTACCGGCGAACTCCTGCCGGGCGAGTCGTGGTTCTCGGCGATCGAGTCGGACGGCCCTGTCCTGGCTCGCGGCATTCCGGACGGGCCCGATGATGACTTCGAGAAGCTACGCCTCACGCTCCTCGGTGCGATCGCTTGTGCACGCTCTTCGATACTCGTCGTCACGCCCTTTTTCTTGCCGGATGCGTCGTTGATTGCCGCCCTGAACGTGGCCGCGCTGCGCGGCGTCCAGGTCGACCTTGTGCTGCCCGCAGAAAACGAGTTGAGACTGGTGCAGTGGGCTTCGACTGCCCTGCTCTGGCAAGTACTGCAGCGAGGTTGCCGCGTGTGGCTCTCGCCACCACCGTTCGATCATACCAAGTTGATGCTGGTCGATGAATTGTGGACGCTTCTCGGTTCCGCCAACTGGGACCCCCGCAGCCTGCGGCTCAACTTCGAATTCAACGTGGAGTGCTACGATGGCAAATTGGCGACGTCGCTGACTGACTTGGTACGTTCCAAAATTCAGCGGTCGCAGCCGCTCACCCTGGCCGACGTGGACAGACGCGGACTGCCCAGAAAACTTCGCGACGGGGTCGCACGGCTTTTCTCGCCATACCTCTGACATGCATCCGGCCGAAAGAAACAGTGGTGCCAATCATGAAAATCCTCCTTCTGATCGTTCTGCTATTGCTAACCAGCACCGTTTTGGGGCTCTACAGGGGATGGCCCCGTCTTTTGGCGGGCGACTCGAAAGAAAATGACGACGATCGTACGAAGAAAGCCAGATAAGGCCATTGCATTTGCTGTTCAGAGGCGTATGATTCAAGCAGTGGAGGAGTCGCGGTCCGACGGATCGTGGCTTTTGCGGCGAAGTTGTCGGATGGCTAGATGAAGAACAGCCCGGCCCTGTCCGGGGGGTTCGTTGACGAGTAAGCCGACGTGGTCGAACACGTATGCGTGTTCGACCACGTCGGCTTTTTTTGTGTTTGTCGCGGGTCTTGGTCCGGACGAAAGGTCATCTCCCAGAGAGGTGCAACCGCGTCGGATCGACGTCAACTGGTGCCCCGGTAACCAATCCTTGCTTTGGAAGAAGTCATGCACATGAAGAACGAAATCGAGTTTACAGAAGCTGGCCGAGAGTATGCGGCAGCGTATGCGGCCCACTACACCGAACGCGATTTGCCCGGGGCGCTGCGGATGTATGTGAATTTGATTGCATCGCACCCCGACGAACAGGAGGCGACCTTTTCCCGGGCACAGGTGCAGAACATCGTGAACACTGTCGTTCCAAAGCAAGAGCTGTTCGAAGTCCAAGTCAACCTGGCTGCCGCCCATTTTGTGCACGACGGGCAAGCCACCTAGTGTGGGTTCGGACATGCGAACGCGAGGACATTCAGCGGCATGGTCGCGATTGGATTGGTAGAAACGAAGGGCCTGATCGCCATGGTGACAGCCGCGAACGTCCAGGTCGTGAAGCGAATCGGAATTGGTGGAGGCCTGGTCACCGCGATCGTCAGCGGCGACGTGGGCAGCGTGCGAGCCGCCGTTGAAACCGGCGCCCGCGTGGCCACCCAGGTGGGTGAACTGGTGAGCAGCCATGTCATCGCGAACCCGGCAGAAGGCGTGCTTGAGGCATTCCTGGCGGACGGCAGTTCTTCACCGAGAGCGAGGAAACAGTCCCATGAAGAAGCTTGATCCAACGATGGCGGAGCAGGTCGCCCATGCAGTCAGCGTCTGCCAGGAGAGGCGGTCGGGCTATCCGCCCAAGGCGGTGACGGTTGTGCTGAGTGACGACACTCTGGTCGTCACGCTCCACGAGGCCCTGTCGCCCGCCGAGAAAGCGTTGTCTCGCACTTCCGAGGGCGCCGTACAGGTGCAGGAGTATCATCGGCAGCTCTTCAGAGATTCGGTGAACCTACTGCGGCAGGAGATCGAGCGTATTACCGGGGTCGCGGTTGGCGAATCCGCCGCCGAGGTGGAAACCACAACCGGTGCCACGGTGCATGCGTTTGCAACCGGCACGATGGTCCAAGTGTTCCAACTCGCCGGCAGAATTCCGATGGATGCCTGGAACGCAAAGGGATCAAGTCCTAGGTCACACACCACGGAGGATTCGCCGAGTTAGTTCTGTTGAGGAACAGCGGCGATGTGAAACGATTTCGGTGAGGAGCGAATACGCAGACACAGTGAAGGCGGGAACCGCAGAGTCTCCCGCCAGTTTCAGAAGGAATCGTTATGCCAGACGACGGCCTCAATCTCGTGGTGGTTGACTCGCCTGGCCCCCACGAGCCTAGCCTTCGAGCGGGAACGATGGAGGCCGTACTCCAGAGCCAAGAGGATCGGACACTTCACGTGACTGCGGCGTACGAGTTGACGTTCGATCCGGAAACAACCGCTTATCGAGTCACTGTAAACGAGAATCTGAAAACGGGGACACGTCGATGACACCAACCTCTCCCATGAAGCCACTTGCGGAGGCTGCCGACCACATTGTCTCTTCTCCTCCCACGTCGCCCGACAAGCTGATTCAGCGTCTCGCCGCCGAAGTTGCCGCGGCCACGGAGCGCATCCACGCGATCCAAACGGAGGCGGCCAAAGCCTTTCTTGGACAGGAAGAGCGATTCTTGCGTTTCGTTGCCCTGACCGAGCGCATCCACGCGATCCTGCAGCCGCGCATCGAGGCCTTTACCAGGGTCGATGTCTTCCAAGGCATCAAATCGAACGTGAACCTGGAACTTCGCGGACCTGAGGGCCGTGGATTTCATGGTAGAACGACCACGCTCACCGTTCCCCCTTCCGACGCGTGTTCAGGCAAGGTCGAACTGTCTTTCCGTCTCGGACATGACGGCGCGATCGAAAACGCCATCTTGGATTATCGCCTGGAGGTCCTTCCCATCTTCATCAAGTTCGATAGCCACGACCAATTGGTCATTCCTGTCGACGACGCTGACGAAGACGCCATCGCTGCGTGGATCGACGACAAGCTCGTTGGGTTCACGCGAACGTTCTTCGAGATGTACTTCACCGAACAATACCAGAACCAGAGTTTCGAAACGGATCCCGTGATGAACATCCGATTTCCCAGAGCTTTTTCCGCAGGAAAGTGGCAGCACCAGGGTCGCACCTACCACTTCTACACAGAAGAATCGTTGCAGGCGTTCGAAAAGGCCCCGGCGGAGTATGTCGAGAATCGCGCCGTCACGGCAGGCGTCAACCTCTGCGTTGGACACGTTGAGATGGACGGTGACCAACTCGCCGAAGGAGGACGGTGATGAAACGAGCGGTGAGATGGCTTTGGAAAACCGGGTTCCTCTCCACATTTGTCGCTGGCCTGTTTGCCGTCCTCCCAATTGTGATCACGGTTGGCATCATGGCCTGGGTTGGAGGAGTGCTCGAGGCGTGGCTCGGACCGGAGAGTCTTGTCGGCAAGGCACTGTCCCAGATGGGACTCCAACTTGTCACTGATCCGACTGTCGCGTCCATTCTCGGTTGGGTTGCCGTCCTGCTTGCCATTTGGCTGCTGGGAGCCCTGCTGAAATGGATCGGGAAGAAACGGTTCGAAATCGCGTTCAGTGCTGCAATGGAGCGGATTCCGCTCGTCAACTTGCTCTACAAACCGGTCGCGCAGGTCGTCGATCTGCTGCAACGCAAGCCAACCGACACCGTGGAGGGCATGAGCGTCGTCTACTGCTCCTTCGGACAGGAGGGTAGCGGCGGATTCCTGGGACTGCTCGTTTCCGATCGAGTCTACCGATTCAACGGCCAGGTGTGCCAACTCGTCTATGTGCCGACGTCACCGCTGCCGATGTCCGGCGTCACCGTCTTCGCCGCAGTCGACTCCGTACACCGCGTGGACATGCAGGTCGACGACCTGATGAAGATATCACTTTCCATCGGGGTGATGTCGTCAAGTGTGATCCCCGACCGATACGTCGTTCCGCCGGCAGAGGTGTGCCGCATCAAGCTCGACGAAACGAGGAGATGAAAATGCCAACACCCTGTGCTTCATTTGCCGCCTTCGACGTCCAACACGGGCTGCTGATTGGCGGGATTGTCGTCATGGCGATCTTCGCTCTCTTGCTAGTGGCGGTCTTGACGAAGTACGGTGTGCTTTGGCTTCAGGCCTATATGTGCGGAGCGGACGTGAGCCTTCTGAGCCTGATCGGCATGAGTTTTCGACAGGTCCATTCCGGTACGATCGTCGTCGCCAAAATCATGGGTACGCAGGCGGGTCTGGATATCAACCGCCAGCGCGGCATGAGCACCGCTCGCTTGGAAGCCCATTTCCTCGCGGGGGGAGACGTCGTGGGGGTCCTTCGCGCCATTGTCGCCGCTAATCGTGCCGACATCGACCTGGACTTCGACCGTGCGGCCGCAATTGATCTCGCCGGCCGAAATGTGCTCGACGCGGTGCGTACCAGCGTCTCGCCCAAGGTGATCGACTGCCCCGATCCTCAACTTGGCGGCAAGAACACGCTGAGCGCAGTCGCAAGAAACGGCGTCGAGCTCCGCATCCACGTACGGGTGACAGTCCGCACGAATCTGCTGCAGTTGATCGGGGGAGCCACCGAAGAAACGATCATTGCCCGCGTTGGCCAGGGAATCGTGAGCGCGATCGGATCCGCCCGAACGCACATGGATGTGTTGAAAACGCCCGATCGCATTTCCAAAGGTGTACTCGAACGGGGCCTGGACACGAATACCGCCTTCCAAATCGTCTCGATCGATATCGCAGACATGAGTGTCGGTGAGAACATCGGAGCGCGTTTGCAGACTGATCAGGCCAACGCGGATGTCCGAATGGCCCAGGCGCGAGCCGAGGTGCGCCGCGCCGAGGCGGTCGCACAGCAGCAAGAGATGAAGGCCATGGTGGCAAGCCGTCAAGCCCAGGTGGTTCTCGCCGAAGCCGAGATACCTCCTGCAATTGCCGTAGCGTTCCGCACAGGCCAGCTCTACGTGAGACGACCTCCGCCCGATCGCACAAAGGAGCTCAAGGATCGACTGCGACCCACTAGTCCGATGGTTGGCGAAGTGACCACCCCGGTTGTGTTGCCACAACGACGCGGAATCGAACCCGGGGAAACGGAACGCGACAGCCTTTGTTAGGCGGCCCTATTTTCGCCAATTGCGGCGTACAAAGTGCCAGTAAAGGAGAAGTGTGATGACCTTATGTCCAATCGCCTTGGTAGCTGGCTGCAAGAAATGTCCAGCATTCTCTGTCTGCCCTGTGAAAGGCCTGATCGGTGATTATCGAAAGGAGAGCGAAACACAAACCTCGCAGAAAGCGGAGCCTGAGATCTGACGGTGGCTCGGGCAGAAGCCAACGGGGGCCTGAACTCGGTTTCGCTAACAGTACGTCCTCACTTCGGAGGAGGTGCGACGCGACTAGCCGGATGGAAAGCCATCCCCGTAACTTCACGCTGTGTTCATCATTCAAGACAAGACTACCTCACATGAAGGAGAAATATCCGTGGTTCAGTTTGCCAACCAGTCGTCACAAATGAAAATCTGCATCCACTACCGCGAGAAGCATTCGGGCCCCTGGGCGAGTGCCGATCGTAACGTCAAACGCACACCGCAGGCGGGAGATTTCATTGCCGCGACGGCGACCAAGATCTTTCGCGTGGTGCTGACACTTCACGTTCTGTTCGATGCAGACTATGACGCGGAGGTCTTCGCGGAAGTTGTCGACTTCGGCGAAGTACAGCGCAAGACGCTCGGCGAGGAAGTGTGGCAAGGACGATAGTCGGTGTGCCATAGAGCTTGCGTGCCAGGATCAACAAGAGGAGGGACCATTGAACACCATACGGCCACTTTTTGTGTCAACCTATCCGCCGGAGGAATGCGGCCTGGCAACCTTCGCGAAGGACTCTGCCGATGCAGTCGACATGGCGGCAGGCGCGCCGGTTTCCTCCCTGGCCGCCATCCAGAAGACATCGTTGCTCGACTACAACGATCCGCGCGTGGTCCACGTCATTGACAACAACCGCTCTGACGCGTACCACCGCGCCGCGGAAACGGCCAACGACGGCCCGTGCGACGTGGTGAGCTTGCAGCACGAGTTCGGTCTCTACCCCGGTGAGTGGGGGAGTCGCGTGTTGGACTTCGTGCATCAGTGCCACAAGCCGATCGTGACGACGTTCCACACACTCCTGACCCAGCCGGAGCCATTGCCCCGGCGGCTGATCCGAACCCTGGCGGGTCATAGCCATGGAATCGTGGTCATGACCAAGGTGGCTGCGAGACTCTTGGCGGATGTTTACGGTGTCTCAGGACACCACGTACAGGTGATTCCCCATGGAGTGCCTACCGTCCCTTTCGATCGCGATCCCACCCACAAGATGCGGCTCGGATTGACAGGAAGACAAGTCATCTGCAGTTTTGGATTGATCAATCGAGGCAAAGGGCTGGAATACATGATCAGGTCCATGCCACGAATCGTTGCCGCCTGTCCCAAGGCCATTTACTTGATCGTTGGCGCCACCCATCCGCAGGTCAAGCGTCAGGAGGGGGAAGTCTATCGCGAGAGTCTGGCGAAAATGGCTCAGTCTCTGGGAGTGGGCGTCCACGTGCGGTTCGTGAACAAGTTCCTCAGCCTCGAAGATCTCCTCGCCCATTTGCAGGCCTGCGATGTGTACGTCACCCCCTATCCGGGAAAGGACCAAATCGCCAGTGGTACCTTGGCATACGGCCTGGCGGCAGGTGGCGCCGTGGTCAGCACGCCCTATCTCTACGCCGAAGAAGTGCTGGCCGACGGGAGAGGCCTGCTCGTCCCCTTTGCCCAAAGCGACGCCCTGGCCGACGCTGCCTTGCGGTTCCTGACAGACCCGGCATTTCAGCGGGAAACGCGTTATCTTGCCTACCAATACGCCCGGCCCATGTTCTGGCCGAATGTGGGTCGCCTCTACTTGGAGGTCTTTGCCCACGTTGTTGAAGCCAGTCGAGCAATGAACGCCCCGCAACGTCGGCGGGCCTCCACAATGCCGGGCGACGAACGCGAGATCACGCAGCTCATACAGGGAGGTCCGTAATGTACCAATTCGACCGGATCGCATTGGATCACCTCGATCGCTTGACCGACTCAACAGGGCTTATTCAGCATGCCATTTATGGCATCCCGCGACGTGAGAGCGGCTACACGACCGACGACAACGCTCGAGCTCTGCGATTATGCGTCGCGCTGTGGAATCGGCACCGCGAAGACGAGATGCTCAAACGGATAACCACGTACCTGTGTTTTCTTGAATATGCTCGCGGTGTCGGGCACGGATTCCATAATTTCCTTAGTTACGAGCGTCGTTGGCTCGATGTGGAAGGCTGTGGTGACTGCCAGGGGCAGGCCGTTCGGGCTCTCGCGGAGGTCCTGGGTAGTCGTTTGCCTGGCGGCCATCGCGCGGTTGCGCGAGAGCTGATTGACACGGTGTTACCGACCCTCGCCGACCTGCGAAGCCTGCGGGCCCAAGCTTACGTGGTTCTGGCTTGGGGACATCTCTGGAGCATGGACACAGAACACATTGAGCCGCTGGAAACCGTGGCATGGTCGGCGGCGCGACGGCTTGCCGAGTGTTTCGACCGGGCAGCGCGGCCGGACTGGCAATGGTTCGAATCGCGCATGACCTATGCGAATGCCGTATTGCCGCAGGCATTGTTTGTCGCCGCCAAACGTTGGCCAACCGAGGACTTCCTCGACATTGCACAGGCATCGTTTGCCTTCCTCGACCGGGAGACGACCGTCCAGGGAGTCTTCTGGCCGATCGGAAACGAGGGTTGGTACCCCCGGGGCCATGAGAAGGCGCGGTACGACCAACAGCCCGTGGAAGCGGTCACGATGATGGAGGCCGCGCTGACCGCATGGGAATTGCTTGGTGCCCAAGAGTACCTGGCTGCCTTCCGGCGTGCCCACGGCTGGTTTCACGGCCGCAACAGTTTGAAGCAACCGCTTGGTGATGTCCGGTCCGGTGCCTGCTATGACGGGCTGCAAGCCTCCGGTATCAATCGCAACCGGGGCGCAGAATCCACCCTCGCCTACTTGTGGGCGGAAATGGTCAACGACCAGGTCCAAGGCACACCACAAGATCCGTGTCCTCGGACGTCCAGAAACGTGACGCAGCCAGCCCAGATTGCCGCCATACGACCAGGAGAGGCAAAATGAGCAAACCGTCCCAGGACCTGTTTCACCGCCACACCGCCAACCCGATCCTGACGGCCCGGGCATGGCCGTACCCGGCCCATACAGTCTTCAACGCTGGTGCTTGCCTGCGGGGCGATGAAACCGTGCTGCTCGTCCGCGTGGAGGACCGCCGTGGACATTCCCATCTGACCGTAGCGCGGAGCAACGATGGTGTGTCAAACTGGCACATCGATCCCCGGCCGAGTTTCCTACCGGATCCGGCACACTACTCGGAAGAGGCGTGGGGCGTGGAAGATCCCCGCCTGACCTGGGTCGACGACCGGGCCCAGTGGATCATCGCCTATACTGCTTATTCACCCAGTGGGCCATTGGTGTCCCTGGCAGAAACCGCCGATTTCACGACGTTCTCGCGGATCGGGCCGGTCATGCCTCCTGAGAACAAGGATGCGGCCGTCTTTCCCTGCCGATTCAAGAATCGGTACGCGATGATTCATCGCCCGGTTCCCGCCGGAAGCTCAGGGGCACACATTTGGATCTCATTCTCTCCCGACCTGCTGCATTGGGGAGGCCATCATATCCTGTTTCACGCGAGGCGAGGGGCCTGGTGGGACGCGAACAAGATTGGCTTGGGACCACCGCCATTGGAAACACCGGAGGGATGGCTGATCGTCTACCACGGCGTGCGAGTAACGGCAGGTGGATGTCTCTATCGACTTGGACTCGCTCTCCTCGATTTGGACGATCCTCGCCGCGTTCTTCGACGCGCCGACCAGTGGATACTTGCGCCCGAACTACCCTACGAGCGACAGGGCGATGTCAACGGTGTCGTCTTTCCCTGCGGCTGGACCGTGGACAGGACAACCGGCGAGATCCGGCTCTATTACGGAGCAGCCGATACCTGCCTGGCGCTGGCCACCGCCAAGCAGTCGGATCTGTTGGAGTTCCTTCGTACCTGCCCGCAACCCCAGACCGTCAATCGAGAGACATTGGCGCCATCCGATTAGAAACCTATCCCAGAACCGCCGCAAAGGTCTCGCAAGGGCGGAGAATATCGGCATCGCCAACGGTTTTGGGATCGGCCCTAAGAGTAACCCCGCTCATGACTATGACACAGAAAAATCCGCTATTTCCACCGGACCGACGACCACGTCCGACGTCCGATGTGTTGAAGTTCAACTCTGGTGATGAGTTCTACCGCGATCTTCTGGTTCATAGGGGGGCTGAACTTTCAGATTGAGCACCACCTGTTCCCGCGGATCTGTCACATCCACTATCCGGCGATTGCGCCGCTGGTGGAGAACACCTGCCAAGATTACGGGCTTCCCTACGTCGTGAATGAGACCTTCTTGTCGGCTGTCGCTTCCCGTTACTGCTGGCTTCGGCGAATGGGAATGCCGGGACCGGCGCCGGAATGATTGGAGAACATTTTGAGCAGCACCCCCGACCGCGTACCGCCCGCCGTCAAGCGAAAACGCCGACACGCCGAATTGCGGGTCCGGCGTTTGCCGGTCACTTTCACCAGCGACATCCGACGCGTCATCACCCGCTTTTTCGACCCCGGTGGCGAGACGAGGATCCGCAACGTTATCGAACGCGTCATCGGTTTAAATGAACAACAGGTGGAGCGGTTACTGAAGGATGTCTTCCTGAGATTTCGGGACCGCCACGGAGACATCTCCGTTGTGCTGGATGAAAACTATCGGAGGGCGATGGCCATGATCGGACTGGCAGACGATCTCACGCCCAACCAGGGCCTGCTCGTCGGGGCCTATCTGACTGCCGAGTATTCGATCGAGTCAGCGGCCTTGTTCAATCCGTCGATCGTTCCTCACCATGATCAGCGCAATCTTCCTGCCGGTGCGGTGCGGTTCATCATGAGCCTTCGGGCGACCGGCGAGGGGCATGTATCGTCGATCGTCTTCCGAACCGGAATCATCGGCGCCGATCACACGATTGAGATTGATCCTTGCCGGCGCTTCAGCAGGCCGGGCCGTGTCGTTCCCGATAATCAATACGAAAAAGCTCTATTCCTGCGGAAGCTCAAGGACATCGGCGTTTACGAGAGCGTGGCCAATTTGGTGCTGGATTGCCTTGGCGACTCCTTCACCTCGAGCCAACTGGATCAAGCGGTTAGCGATGTCCGGGCGTCGGCGTCCGACAAATTCGAAATCGAAGAAGCACTGCTGGATATTCGCTGGCTGGCGCGCTCAAACTACCAATTGGAGTTGGCCAAGGACGCGGAGGCGTCGGAAGTCGTCATTTTCCCCCAGACGAGCAATGAAAGCCACGGTATCGAGGACCTGCGGATGGTTCGCTTCGTAGATGATGACGGAGCGGTCACGTACTACGGTACCTGCACCGCCTTCGATGGTTACCATGTGTTGCCGCAATTGATCGAAACTCGCGACTTCCTCAGAATCGGCGTGCATACGCTCAACGGCGCAAACGCGAGGAACAAGGGGATGGCACTGTTCCCGCGACGGGTGGGGGGCCACTATATGATGTGCTCCCGCATCGACGGGGAGAACCTCTACATCATGGTCTCCGATATCGTCCACTTCTGGGAGACCGCCGATTTGCTCAAGGTACCATACGCCCCTTGGGAGTTTGTTCAGATTGGCAACTGTGGTTCACCGCTGGAGACCTCCGAAGGTTGGCTGCTCCTGACCCACGGTGTCGGGCCAATGCGTACCTATTGTATCGGTGCCATGTTGCTCGACCTCAACGATCCTCAGAAGGTGATTGGCTGTCTCGCAGAACCGCTGATCAAGCCCAATGAAAAGGAGCGCGACGGCTACGTGCCGAACGTGGCCTATACCTGCGGGGCGATGATCCACGCCGGGCAGCTCTATCTCCCGTTCGCGACCTCCGATAGGATCACCCGTTTTGCCATGGTTTCCCTTGACTCCCTCCTGAACAAACTGATTGGCTAACCATCGTGGGCCTTGCCAAAACGCAGCTATGGTCGCCAATCCGATATGTCCCATCGTCGAAGCGGGCGAATAGGAGGAAGAATGCAACGCTATAGAATTCTCCATCGCACTTGCTACACTTTCTGCGCCGATGTTTGTCTCGGGCCACACACATTGCGTCTGCGTCCAAGAGAATGCCACGAGTTGCGAATCGAATCCTCAACCCTCAGGATTACGCCTCGTGCCACCTTGAGATGGCGCCGTGACGTGGAGGACAATTCCGTTGCATCGGCGACGTTTGCGGCAGCTGCCAGTCAGCTATTGATCGAAAGCGAAGTTGTCATCCAGCAGTACAACCAGTCCCCTCTTGATTTTCTGGTGGCCGACTACGCCAAGGACTACCCATTTGCCTACGGGAAAGAGGACGACGTCGTCCTGCGGCCGTATATCGAAGTCGGCGAGGCAAATGCGAGTGACCTGCTGGATGAATGGTTGGCGAACTCATGGACACCGTCGGAACGGATTCAGACCTACACGTTGCTGCAGCGCCTTTGCACGCGAATCCAGCAGACGTTCAAGTATCAAACGCGGGAGGAGTCGGGAGTTCAGACGGCGATAGACACACTTGCTCGGGGCGCCGGTAGCTGTCGCGACTTTGCGAATCTATTCATGGAAACCGCACGACGCCTGGGGCTCGCTTCGCGATTCGTAAGCGGCTACCTCTGCACTCCAACGTCCAACACCGATTTCGGTGCAACGCATGCCTGGACCGAAGTATTCCTGCCGGGGGCAGGCTGGAAGGGATTCGACCCCACCATTGGCAATGTCGTTGGAACGGATCACATCGCCGTCGCAGTAGCGAGACTTCCCGAATCAGTTCCGCCAGTGGCCGGTTCCTTCGTTGGGCCTCCGGGCGCAAGCCTTGAGGTGGGAGTTTGGGTGACCGAGATCCCGCAATGACCTACTGAGATTTACATGCTTCAGCAGAACGCGAACCGTTTGACCAGGCTCAAGGGCACCCCCTTGGGCAGATGACGAGGCTACCCGACTTTTCGCAGCGTAGACTGGGCGAGGCCGTCGGGCAAGATTGAAATCTGCTCTGAAAGTGGCGTGTCTGGAATCGCGTGGCTTGCCGGGTTGCCGTGAGGATCTCGCATGGGGATTCGACTGGTGGGCGTTTCGGAGCATCGCTCGATCTTGCCATGAAACAGATGCCATGCCCAGCCCAGCGTGCGGCGGTAGGTGTGGAGCAGCCCGTACATGCCGAATACCTGCACACCCGCGTCAATGGATATGGCGCGAGCTTTGCGATAGGCCCACCGACGTGCCTTTTTCCAGCGAGAGTAGTAGCGAACTTCTTCGGGCGGGCGCGTCTCGGCATCCGCATAGGGGATGGCCGATTTTGAACGAACGAGCGATACGAGCATTCGAATGGGATTGAAGAAGTACGTGTACGCCACGAGCAGATTCAATTGCTTTCTCCATGGTCGCGACACCTTCGAGGCAATGACGTAGTTCCCATCCGTAACGTACGGTTCGAGTGGTATTCCGTTCACTTTCTCAATCGCAAGTCCTGATGTGTACGTTTCCTCGTACCACTTCGAACCCGGTGATGGGGCGAGCATCAGCACCTGCGTGTACAGTGCTCCTGCTTTGCGTAGCTTTCGTAATTGGTTGAGCAGGCCGTGATTGCTCTTCCAGGTCACCAAGGGTTGCGAGTCGTGGTGCATCATCATCGGGACGGGGTAGATGCCGTTCTGTCGCAACAAGCGGAACGCCTTGAACGTCTTGTCTTCGCTCTGCCCCTTGCTCACCAGAGCTCCTGAGATATCTTCCACTCCCAGCCACAAGGCCCTCAGTCCAGACTCGCGAAGGACCGGTAGATGTTCCTGCATGCGTATGGTGTCATGGATCGTTGCTTCGGTGGCCCATCGGATTTTGCAGTACGGCCGTCTGCCGGTTCTTGTTCTTCTCGCCAATGCCTCCGCAATATCGAGCGCGCGATTCGAATCGTTCAGGAAATTGTCGTCCGTGCCGAAGAAATAGGTGATACCATACCTATGCGCGATCTGTTCCATCTCATCGGCCACACGCTCGCCGCTCTTTGCACGGTATTGCCGCTGGTTGTAGGCTGGGATAGGACAGTATGAACACCCGAATTTGCAGCCTGAGGTCAAGACGATCGATGAGGCGATGCAGTGCTTGCGGACGCGGTTCTCGGGTAGGGCGTGGGAGCCGAGTGTCGATTTGTCGCTGGGCGTCTCAAGAAGCTGATATCCAAGAATGGGATTGGGCAACTCGTCGAGGTCAGCCAACAGACGTTGGATTCCGGTATCCACCAGTTCTTCGATGGGGCCGTCGGTTGTTTCGGAACGGCTGTAGACCAGCCCCGGTATTTCGTCCAATGCGTTGCTGTCACGCGCTCGGAGAAATGTCGACCGGACGGATTCGTTGTCAGCTCGCATCGACAGCAGGACTTCCAGCAGACTCAGCAGCACGTACTCCTCCCCCGTGACCGCCACATCGGCGCTCCAAGGTTTCTGGGGATCGTCGCTGAAGACCTTCCACGGTTCATAAATAACGCGGGGGCCACCGACGACAATCAAGGGTCGCCGTTTGTCGTCGATTTGGCACGCATCCTGGATCATTCGGTCGCACTCGGCCGAGTGAAGGAGCATGGAAGACACCATGAACAAGTCGGGAACTCGACCATCGAGGTGCATTCTCGAAGGTCGGAAGTTCTTGTTCCATTGCTGGAGCACAATGCGCGTCTTCGTGAGCCCGACATCCGCCATTGCTGAGCCAATAGCTCGCACGCCGGCGGGGACGATACGCAAATCGCTGCCAATAAACGGCAGAATTCTTGTGCGATGGTCGAATGCGCACGCGATCACGGTGGTCAAGTCATTTCCTGGCACCAGGTTTCGCAACCGCATCCGTAAGCGAATCATCTCACCAGGATGTAGTTGCTCATCACCGCGCTGACGCGCAGGCAGTTCCATCTGTAAATTCTCCGCAAAGGAGGGCGACGTTATTGAGGCAGATTGGCATCTATCCAGTGCCTGCTGACATAGAAAGGAGGAACGCCGATGGCAGTCTGAAGCCAACGTACACAAGAATCCTGTCTGCCCCAATCGCAAATATCTTCCTAATGGGCAAACTCACGGTTTTATCGTCGACAGATTCACGGAAGAGCTTGGTAGGTTGCGACAGCTGGGATAATCAGGGAGGTCATCGAGATGAAAGCCAATCGGGGCGGACTACTATTGGAAGCGCTAACCTACTCATGTGGCCCATCGCCGAGCAGATCCGCCGGAAGCCGTATCCTACTCGGGGCGACATACGCGTCCAACGCTCCAGGTAGCCAACGCCGCTGTGTTGTCAAAATTTGGGCGAGACCCCCTCTCTAGAAGATCGGGCAACGCCATCGATCTTGGCTGTTCGGGTGTGGGCCCCCCGCCTACTCACCTAACCGGTGGCTTCATACAGTAGCCGAACGACCCTCTGTCAGGTGACTCAAGTTACCATACCCCGGCTGGTTGCAGCGAATAGCGTCGCTAGACGAACGGTTGATGGGGTCGGTCCTGGACTGTCCCCGTGACATGGAGTCGACGGGGGGGTGGGGGAGGATTCGGCGGTCGTTCCTTGAACCACAGGAGTTTTCACGGAAGGAAACGTTGTGTTTCGCGGTCTGGCATGAGGCGACGGACCTGCCTGAGGAAAGGCAAACTAGGCTTGCCTCCGTCTGACCAACCAGCGACAATCCCACCCAAGCCGTGGTCCGTTCGAGTCTTCGTCTTGCGACGGGTCTGCGCGGTGAATTTGAGATCAAGCCATGTTTCGCCACGTCCTGTGCATCTTTCCCTATCAGCGCACTCGCAGTTCGTTGACGTCCTTCCCGCCGTTAGGCTTGGAGTACGTCGCTGCCGCGCTGCGCCCGTATGCTGAGCGACTCGATCTGGTCAACTTCCGTCATGAACGCACGCCCAGCGCGCTGCCGTTTCTCAGACCGGACACCGACCTGATCTGTTATTCCATCAACTGGCGGAAGGATCTTGAGCTAATCCGCGACGACATCAACGCGTTGCCGCCGGGGCTGATGACAATCGTGGGAGGGCGGACGGCAACGGAGGATCCGCGTTACTGGCTGGAGGCGTGTCCGAACGTGGACGCCGTGGTCTGTGGCGACGGCGAGCAGGCGATTGTCGAGCTTGCCAAGGGGCGTGCGTGGTCAGAGATTACCGGTCTGGCCCACCGCGGGGACGAAGGTCAAGTGGTACACAATCCGCCTCGAGATAACGCGCCGCTGGACGACGATCTGATGCCCGCCCGCGACATGCGCCGGCGGTCGTACTACCTGACCAGCAAGGGCGTAAGCACGGGGATCACGATCGATAAGATTGCCGGGTCGCGAGGTTGTCCGTTCAACTGCAAGTTCTGCAGCTTCTCCCTCAACCCGTGGGGCGTGAAACGGCGCTGGGCGCCACGGTCGATTGCGTCGATTGTCCGTGAGATTGAACAAATCGACGCCAACCTGATCTTCTTCGTTGACGACCTGTTCACGTATCAGCCGGACCGGGTCGTCGAGATATGTGACCTGCTGATCGCGAAGGGGATTCGCAAGCACTACATCGTGAACGCCCGGCTGGAGCTTGCCAGTCGCCCGGACGTCATCCGCAAAATGGAGCAGGCCGGGTTCCTCTCCCTGCTAATCGGAGTCGAGTCAACGCAGGACGCGACGCTCAAGTCAATGGGCAAGGGGTTCACCGTTGAGCATGTTCGCCAGCAGTTCGAGGTGTTCCGTAAGTCGAAGATGATCATCAACGCGTATTTCATCGCGGGTAACATCGGCGAAACCGAGGAGCAGATACTCTCTATCGCGCCGTTCGCCCGGTCGATCGGTGTGGACCTGATCCATGTCTCCCGCTTGCGCAACATGCCGTACTCGGGCCTGACCGAACTGGTCGCGCAGACGCCAGGCTACCACATTGACGCCGACGGCTTCATCTATAGTGACGGCTATTCGTCCCAGCACATCACCAACCTGCGCAAGCGGATCGACAAGCGGTTTCACAGTCCGCTGCATGTAGTCCGCGTAGTGCTCAAGCTGCTGAGAATCATGCACTGGCGCCTCCTGGCCAGGGGGGCGTTGACAATTCCGGTCTTCCTGACACTGCTCGTCATCACGCAGGCGAACCAAAAGGTTCGCAAGTGGATGGCCAAGCCAGCGAACTGACGTGCCAGCCAGCGCGATCATGGGCATGCTTTGGGCTGGTGCCTGGGCCGCACAGTAAGGGGCGGCCGCTGCCGTGGGTGGTGGCCTTGTTGGCATGTTCGCTGGTTTCGTCGCAGGACACATGTACGCTGAGGCGGGCGTGGCATTGACGTACGCCACTGGCCACGCTGGGCGGTCGGTACGTGGGAAATCGTCGAGGCGATTCTCCCGTAGCTGCTACACCAACCGCCAATACCCACTCCTCGTACTTCCCTCAAACACGATCCGCCCCCCGTCGCGAAGTTCGGCCAACGCCCGCCGCACCGTCGAGCTACTCCGGCCGGTCCGCGAGATGATCTGACTTCTGCGAAGTCTTCCAGCTCGCCCGAGTTCGTCGAGGCTCCATTGGGAGAGCGAATCACCCGGCACCTCGTCAGGCTCGTCCCGCGTCGCTACCTCCGAGACATCCGGCGAATCACTTTCGGCCGAAAGCACCCCGTGCGTTCGACGACCGTGAGCTTACTGAAGCTATTGGTAAGGTTATCGGCTGTATGATTAGCTTGTTCCCCTCGGAGGCAGGGCCGGCCATGTTGCGAGAGAAGGGTTTCATTCGGGTCAAGGAGGCGGCTGCGCTCTTGGGTGTGTCGCCGAATACGGTCCGAGCCTGGGGCGCGGAAGGGAAGATCCCGGAGTACCGCCACCCGGCCAACAACTATCGTCTCTACAAGCGAGACGAATTGCAGCAGGTTGTCGAACAAGTCGAGGCGTCGGTGGTCGAAGCTATCCGCAGGAAGGCGAAGTACGCGATAGACGTTGCGAATCGGATGAGGATTCGACAAGCAATGTCATGAGGAAGGCGATGGGCAAATCGAAGAACTGGACGACGGTGGCCGAATCGGGTTATCCCTGGGAACGGGATGCGTTGGAGTTCGTGCGCCAGCAGTTCCCTTCTCATGAGCCCTATCGGGCATGGTCGAACTTCGAGTTCATTGCCGACGACGGCAGCATCAACGAGGTGGACCTTCTTGTCTTCTCGCCGCAAGGACTGTTTCTGATTGAAATCAAGAGCCGTCCAGGGCGACTTTTCGGCGATGCAGCAACCTGGACTTGGGACTCCGACGGCAAGCTCTTCACCGTCGACAATCCGCTTATTCTGGCAAACACCAAAGCGAAGAAGCTGCGATCCCTGCTTGGGCGGCAGAAGGTGTGCAAGCGTAAGGGATCGATTCCCTTCATTGAGCCGCTTGTCTTCTGCTCCGCACCCGGTCTACAAAATGAGTTGCAGGGCACCGCAGCCTACCGCGTCTGCCTGCGAGACCGCGAAAAGGACGGAGACGCTCCTGCGCGACTGGGCATCCTCGCTGCAATCAAACGCCGCGAATGTCCTGGACTTGAGATGTTCGCGAAGGGGACGCACGATCGCCCAACAGCGAAGGTGGTTGCCCAGGCTCTCGAACAAGCTGGCATCCGCCCATCCCAACGCAGTCGCAAAGTGAGTGACTACGTTCTCAACCATATCATCGATGAAGGACCAGGTTACCAGGACTGGCAGGCTACGCACACGACCCTGAAGAACGTGCGCCGCCGAGTCCGTATATATAATGTCCAGGCTGGAGCCAGCGCGGACCAGTGGTCGACGATCGAACGGGCGGCTCGGCGCGAGGCCGAACTGCTCGAAATGCTTCAGCATCCGGGTATCCTTCGCCGTGAAGGGTTTACGGAGCATGAGCTCGGACCGGCCCTCATATTCGAGCATGACCCAGCCTCGATCCGGCTCGACCATTATCTGGCTCAGCGGGGGAAAGACCTGGCGGTCGATGATCGCCTGGAACTGCTTCAGCAGATTGCCGAGGTCATTCGATTTGCACACGAGAAGAAGGTTATTCATCGAGGTCTCTGCCCGCAAAGCATCTTGGTAAAGGACCCCGATCACCCGCACCCCCGCATACAGGTGTTCAACTGGCAGATCGGTTATCGTGTGGGCAGTTCCACATCCGGCGTTTCGCGTGAGATTACTGCGACCTCTCATGTCGATCGACTCGTCGAGAGTGTGAGCACCGCCTACATGGCGCCGGAAGCTGTGGCCACCGAGGAAAATTTTGGTGAACACCTGGACGTGTTCTCTCTTGGCGCGATTGCCTACCACCTGTTCTCGGGCGTAGCTCCGGCAGAAAACGGTTTGTGTCAGGGGGCGCTCAAAACCGGCCAGGTAGGGGCGCCTGAAAAGCGGCCATTTTGAGAGCGTCGGATTAGGGTCGAATCCAGCACTTACGCTGGAGGAGACTCTGAGATGGCGAATCGGCTCGAAATGGCTAAGATCAAGGCAATTCTTACGTTACATCAACAGGGCTGGTCCTGTCGGAGGATCGGTCGGAAGCTGGGCATCCGTCACGAGACGGCCTCGAAGTACATCCAGGCGGCCGGGGCGCCAAAACCGGCCACGGCGCCCTCCGGGTCTGACGCCCCAAAACCGGCCAAGGCGCCCCCCGGGTCGGAGCCCGATCCGCCGGATTCAGGAGCGGGTTCGCAGAGCGATTGCGAGCCCTTTCGGGAGCAGATTCTGGCCATGCTCGATCTGGGCCTGTCGGCCAAGCGGATCTGGCAGGATCTGAGCGGAGAGGACCAGGAGTTCCAGGCGAGTTACTGGAGCGTCCGTCGTTTCGTACGCGGCCTGAGGGCAACCCATCCGTTGCCGTTCCGGCGGTTGGAGTGCGAGCCGGGCGAGGAGGCGCAAGTCGACTTCGGCACCGGGGCGCCCGTCCGGCAGGAAGACGGTCGTAAGCGGCGCCCCTACGTCTTCCGCATTGTGCTGAGCCACAGCCGCAAGGGCTACAGCGAAGTCGTCTATCGGCAGACGACCGAGAACTTCATCCGCTGCCTGGAGAATGCCTTCTGGCACTTCGGCGGCGTGCCCAAGGTACTGGTCATCGACAACCTCCGTGCGGCGGTCAAGAAGGCGGACTGGTTCGATCCGGAGCTGAATCCGAAGTTGGAATCGTTCTGCGAGCACTACGGGGTCGTCATTCTCCCGACCCGCCCCTACACGCCGCGTCACAAAGGCAAGGTTGAGAGGGGCGTCGACTATGTCCAAGAGAATGGCCTGAAGGGACGCATCTTCGACAGCCTCGACGAAGAGAACCGTCACCTGGTCGATTGGGAAACGTCCGTTGACCCACGCCGAGTTCCTCGAACTCATCCTCCAGGACGAACTGCTCGTCCGCGGCGACCGATTAATCGAACGCCGCACCAAGGCCGCCATGTTCCGCGATCAGAAGACGCTCGACCAGTTCGACTGGTCGTTCAATCGGTCGATCAACCAGAAGCAGATCTACGACTTGGCCTGCGGACGCTTCCTCCGTGAGGGCCGCGACGTGCTGCTTCTCGGCCCGCCAGGCACAGGCAAGTCCCACCTCGTCCAGGCGATCGGTCTGCAAGTGATCAAAGGCGGCTTCACCGTCTTGTACAGGTCGGTCTTCGACGTGGTCCGCGACTTCCTTCACGACGAAGCCTTCGACGGGGAAGACAAGGTCCTGGCCCGCTATCTGAAGCCCGATCTGTTGATCATTGACGATATGGGAATGAAGCAGTTGCCCAAGCGTTCCGGCGAGTACTTGTTCGAGATCATCATGCGGCGCTACGAGATACGCAGCACGATGATGACCTCCAACCGGCCGTTGGAAGATTGGGGCAAGCTCATCGGCGACGTGCCCAGCGCCACGGCCATCCTCGATCGCTTCCTCCACCACGCCGAGCTGATCCAAATCAAGGGCAATAGCTACCGCCTGAAGAACGCGGCCAAGCCTCCCGAGAATCCAAAACCGGCCAAGGCGCCCCCCGGCTAATCCGCCCTCTTGACCCCTCTCAGATCCCATGTGTAGAACTAACCACCAACCCATCACCACTGGCCGGTTTTGAAGCGCCCCCCACTGGCCGGTTTTCAGGCGCCCCGTGACACGATCGGCCTGCGTGCCCGGCCCGTTGCCGGTTTCCTTCGAAGTGCGCCTGTGACAATCGTCCTGCGGCGGTTGGAGGACACGAAGGGGCGGTGTCTTCCCTTTGGAGCGGTTGATCGAATCTATGCCGACGAGATTCGTCAGAGACTTCGATCCACGAGTGTGTTGCAAGGTCGGACCGACGAAGACCGGGGCGGAGTGGCTGTTGGACCGCCGAACTTGCCGTTCAAGGAGGTGATTCCGTCGCCCGATGGTTCGAGCATCGTACTTGCGAACGGTATTAGGATGCTCTTGTGGAACCGCCAATCCGGCGGCGTGGTGCAGATTGCCGCAGGCGACAAGCCGTGCGTATTCTCAAACGACGCGCGGACACTGGCCGTGTTGAATCGTGGTGGGGTGCGGTCGGACGTGTGTGAAATTGCCCTTTGGGATGTGCCGAGCGTGTCGCTTCGTCATCTTGTCTCGTTGGACTGCTGGACACTACACACGCTGGGTCTGTCGCCGGACGGGACACAATTGTTCGCAGTCGTACTTCGTCGCAAGGCAGAATCCGGCATGTGGGAGTATGATGTCACGACATGGGACGCGGATACAGGCAAGTCGTCAACCGATTCTCTGCTGTCGCAATCCGCAGGAGACTTGCGAACCGTCGCGTCGTTTGCGTTCACATGTGACTGCGAGAAGTTGCTGTATACGGACGGAAACGGCGAAGTACATTGTTGGAGCATCGACGAGAAGCGAGACGTATGCAGTTGGTCGACTGTGAGCGAGGAATCGGCAGCCTCTGCAACAGAGGGTACGCGGATTCTGCTGCAACAAATAGGCCAAGTGGCACTCATCGCACACCCAAATCATCAATCGCGTCTGTCGGCATGGCAAATCGACGGCTGCAAGGTGGCTCAATGGCTCGATGCCTTCACTCCGATTCATAATGTGCGAGATCCGTCCGTCTCGTTCGATGGAGACTTCTTCGCGACCACCGCAGAGGACAATGACAGGACTCGAAAACTGCGGCTTCGAGACCTGAAGACCGGGGACGTCACGTTCGAATACTGCATCAATTCCGATGGTCCCACTAGGAAGAGCGACGTTTCGCTGACTTTCTCCGAATGCGGCCAAATGCTGCTGTCGCGTTGGACGAAACAGGTGTCAGAGGACGTTGTCATCTGGGACCTCAATCGCATTCGGAACCTTATCGCACAAACCAAACCGAACGATTAGGCTGCGCCTCATGGGGTGGATGGCCCGCCGCATCGCCGAATGAGCAAAATGTCACGTCCTGTCGCTGGGGGGTGAGAAACGCGTTGTCGCTGCCCACGGACGACCTTTGCCGCAATACGTTCGTCCTTGATCTAGTCTGCGTTCCAGGCGACAATAGAGTTTCTGCCGGTGAGCCAACACCCCTGATACGTGCTTATGGTTGCCACTGAGTTCCCTGGGCTCCCATGGCGAATTGCGGCGGGGAGAAACGTCCGCAATTTCGGCGCCAATCGTTTCTCAGGCGTTGGCACGCGACTTGACCAAGGAACACCTCATGCCCCCCAATACTCCGCGTGCGATTGCTGCTTGGGCTATCCTCGCCCTGGTCTCCGGTGCTGCGCATGCCGCAAAGGATGAGCCTCTTGTCCGAGATCGTGCCCGCATGCCAAACCATGCCCCCGCCTTTCCGGCCGGTCCCGTTGGCTTCCGTGTTCTTGAGCGGAGCCCTATCGGCACGGTGGTGGGAGTGATTACCGCGACCGACGCAGATCCGGAACAGACTCTTGAATACTCGATTCCCAAACAAAGTACCGAGGGGGCCTTCGCAGTCGACGCTGCCGGACGCGTGAGGGTTGCCGATGGGACGAAACTCGACTTTTTCGAGCGTGATTGGCACACGATTCAGGTCCAGGTAACCGACGGCCGGGAAACGGCGACCACGCGGATCGACGTGAAGCTCGATACGACTCGTACCCGTGTCGGAGTAGTCGCCAGCGATCCGGAGGCCTCCGAGGTCCGTTCGAATTCGGGCCGATTTCTCATCGTGCGCGAGGGCAAGATCGATCAGGAAATGACGATCGACCTGGCAGTCGGTGGCACGGCCACGCCCGGAATCGGCAACGACTACGCGACGCTTCCCGACCGCGTCACAATGGCCGCCAACCAGAGCACCGCCGAGGTCCGAGTGACTCCCTACGACGATGCGATCGTCGATGCCGGTGATGAAACGGTGTTCCTCTCGGTGTTGCCCAACGGCGCCTACTCGATCGCTCCTGAGCATCGTGTCGCCGCCGTATCGATATTTGACGATGAAACGGCCTCGTTGAGCGTCATTGCGACGGAACGTCGGACAACCGAGGGAAAGCCTAAGGCGGCGCAACTGAAGGTTTGGCGTCACGGGCCGACCGAATCGAGCCTGGTGGTCAACTTCACGACGGCGGGAGAAGGTGAGAAACCGGCGACTTCCGCTGATTTCCGCCTGAGCAGCGGCGGTGTGGAGATTGACCGATCCGTGGTCATCCCGGCAGGCAAGGACACCGTCGTCATTGAGGTTCTCGGAACGGCCGACGGTGTCGTGGAAGGTGACGAGGCCCTGAAACTCACCCTGACCGATGGAACAGCCTATCGGATCGATGAAACGGTCGCTGAGGCCGTGGTAACGATCGACGACGCCGACGATCAAACCGTGATCATTCGGGCGGTCGGCCCCAAGGCCATCGAAGAGGATCCGGACACGGGCTGCTTCGCCGTTCTCCGCCAGGGCAACCTCAAAGCCCCCTTGACGATCGCCTACAAGATCGCGCCGAGTTCTACAGCCGCCCCGAGCGACTACACCGGGCTCAAGAGCGGGCAGATCTCGTTTGCCGCGGGTGAGCATCTTGTTCGGCTCTTTGTCGCTCCGGTAGACGACGGCACCGGTGAACAAGATGAAACGGTGACTCTCGTACTCCAGCCGGGAGACGGGTATTGGCTCCTCGAGGGGGCCAACCAAGCGACCGTAACGATCCAGGACGGACGATACGACCGAACCAAAGAGAACTGGGTCAGCCTCCGGGCGAGTCGCGAGTGGGTCACGGAATCAGGACCGACGAATACCGTCACTATCCAACTCAGCCGCACCGGCCCGCTGGAAAAGGAGCTTTCGGTTGGTTGCTTCGTGGGGGGAACAGCCACCGAGGCCCAGGACTTCACGATTTCCGGCTCATTCGCCTTTCAGTCGGGTAGCGCCACCACCACGGTCACAGTCAAGGCCGTCGACGACTCCGTTTGGGAGGACGACCAGAAGATTACGTTACAGATCCTCCCGCCGCTCAAGGGGCAATATGTCGTCGAGCGGGGTCAGGCCATGGCTGTGATAACGATTAAGGCCAACGACGATCCGCGCAGCGGTGGCGGCAATCCCAAGCCGGTCATGCGACGACGCGTACCGATCGGGGCGTATCTACCTCCGAAAGTGCCGGAACCGCCCAGCGACTGATCCTGCCCGGTTGTTCCCCGTGTGAATACCGATACCACGCGTGAGTATTGGCTTCGAAGATCAGAGCAAGGGCCCATGCAGCTAGAAGACGATAGTCCAACAAGTGAGGCAATTGAGATCCTGAGGCGGCAACGTGGAACTCAGGTGGTTGCAGTCGTGACATCCCCGGAATCCGCGAATGACCTTCGACGGCAGGCAGGCGTCGACCTGCTCGCGTTTCCGGTCGGCTCCAATCGGACCCGCGGCGGGAATTCTGAAGCGATTGCGGCGTTGGAGGGTCTTGATCGGCCCATTGACCTGCTCTACCTCAACGGTTGGTCGACGACAACAGCGGGCTACAAGGAGCAGCACCACAGCGCCTACCAGGCCGCACGGGACAAGCTGCACGAACAGAGTCTCGTGCTGATTGACGGGACCGACGTCGATCATGGTGGAAAAGGGACGCTCGTCGTCACCGAGGCACTAGCGGATGGATTCCGCATCCTTGGCTGGGGAAGAGCGACGCTCCTTGGAAAATCGGGCTGTCCAGAATATTCGATCTGTTCGCCGGACTCGATTCCGCCGGTTCCGGAGAAGGCCACTTTTGAAGATGCTGTCCGAGCTCACCAAAATGGGAGGACATGGGAGGCGGAACAGATCTACCGCCATTTGCTGCGTAACCAACCCGCTCATGCTGGGGCGATGCACCTGCTTGGTGTCGTCTGCCAGCAATTGGGGCAAGTTGAAACGGCGCGCGAGCTGATTTCTCGCGCCATTGAGAGCGACCCGACAAAGGCAATCTACTTCAACAACTACGGCGCAACACTTCAGATGCTGGGCCGGTATGCCGAAGCCATTGCCTGCTTCCATCGTGCACTGCAGATCAAGCCCCAATACGCAGACGCCTACAGCAATCTCGGTCTCGTGCTGGGGCTCCTTGGCCATCGGCCTCTTGCAGCCGAGAGCTTCCAGATGGCACTCCAGGTCGAGCCCTTCCATCGCGACACACTGGAGCGTTTCGCTCGGTTTCTGCTGCATAACAACAAAAAGAACGAAGCCGTCCAACTTTATCGGCACGCGGTCGAGATGAATCCAGATCCGCTCCTGGCGGTCAAGTTCGCTGATCTTCTGGCTTCGGCGGAAGATCTTGAAGGCGCTGAGGCACAATACTTATGGGCGATCGAACGAGCGCCGGACCTGCCGGCAGCGAGCTTCCGTTTAGGGGTCTTCTATCATGACCACGACCGTACCGCGGAAGGCCGGGCAAGGATGGAAACAGCCGTTCGGCGGCAACCGGACAAGCCGCTTTGGCGTTTGAAGTCCCTCTCCTCCTGCCCGGCCGTCTTTCGGAGCACAGAAGAAATCGACGAGTTCCGAATGGCCCTGTGCGACGTACTCGACGAGTTCTGCGAGAATCCACCGCCCGCCGAATGGGACGAACTGTCCGCGGTCGCGGCCTTTCCGAACCTCTCCTATTCCTACCATGGCCGCAACAACCGCCCGTTGAAGGAGAGGTTTGCCCGTTACTATCAACACTACTTCCAGGCCCAGCCTGAGCCGCCGGGCAGTGGGTTGTGCGGACGTTGGCGAATCGGGGTCGTCGTTACTGCACGCCACGAGGGGGTCTTCCTTCGCTGCATGACGGGCATTCTCCAGCAACTTGATTGCCGCCGATTCGAGATCGTCATTCTTGCATCAAGCGATATCGTCGACATTCTTCAGAAACGGATCGGTCGTTCAGATTTCAAGTACGTGGGTTTTCCAAATGCTCTCCCAGAGGCGGTGCGGACAATACGAGATACACGATGCGACCTGATTTACCATTGGGAAATCTGTAGCGACTCGTTGAATTATTTCCTTCCTTTCGCGCGACTTGCACCTCGACAGTGCACTTCACACGGATGCCAGGTCACCTCGGGCAATCCGGCCGTCGACTACTTCTTCACGAGCGACCTGATGGAGAAGCCGGAAGCCCAGGAACATTACGCCGAGCGCCTGTGGCGTAGTCGGACGTTGCTGATGTGCCAGGACCGATTGTCGGCGCCCTCGCCCGTGTCTCGGGCCCATTTCGGCCTGTCGGATAATCATAATCTGTACGTATGTTTCCAGAACCCGATGAAGGTCCATCCAGAATTCGATCCACTCCTCGGGGAGATTCTTCGCAGTGATCGGAACGGAAGGGTCGTGTTGCTGGCGGGACGCTTTGAACATCCTGCGAAGCTTCTTCGTGGTCGTTTCTCTGATACAATACCTGACGTCGCCAATCAGATTGAGTTTCTGCCGTGGCAGTCGTTCGAAGACTATTGCCGGCTTCTGCAACTGGCCGACGTGGTGCTTGACCCCATACATTTCGGGGCAGGCAGTAGTTCGTACGACGTTTTCTCGTTCAACCAGCCAACCGTGACCCTGCCAGGAGAATTCATCGTCGGTCGCGTCGCCTACGCGTTCTATCGGAAGATGGGATTTGAGGATCTGGTCGCCGTGTCTCGCGAGGACTACGTGCAGAAGGCGCTACGTCTAGGGACGGACACAGGCCACCGCGCCGCCATGCGAGCGAAGCTCGCGAGTGTGAGTGACATCATTTTCAATGACGTAGACGCCGTAAGGGAGCATGAGCGGTTCTTTGAGGAAATCCTGACGAGCAAAACATAGAACGTGCCACCGAGCCTTTCATGAACCTGGCCGAGGGAAGGAGCAGTTAATCTCGCAACCTCGGCTTCGAAGACGGGAAACGCGGTGCCTCAAAGGCTCGAAGCGATTCTCTCGACAATTCCCTGTTACCCGTGCATCGGGTCTGTATGTGTGGCTCTTGATAACATCCTGTTATCCATACAAGTGGTCTGGATGTGCAGCGTCTGACAATTCTGCGTCCTCCCGATCGCCGCTACATCAACCGCCAATGCCCCGCCCTCGCACTCCCCTCAAACACGATCTGCCCGGCGTCGCGTAGCTCCGCCAGCGCCCGCCGTAACGTCGAGCTACTTCGACCTGTCCTCGCCGTGATCTGACTTCTGCGAAGCCTTCCAGCCCGACCGAGTTCGTCGAGGATCCATTGGGAAAGCGAATCGCCCGGCGCCTCGCCGGGCTCGTCCAGCGTCGCTATCCCCGTGGCGTCTGACGCTTCGCAGTCGACGGAGAGCAACCCCGTGCGCTCGAGCACCGTGAGCTTGTCCGAAAACCGATACCCATGCTGCCGGTCGTTGACGATCAGGTCGCTTGCCGGGTCGATCTGTACCCCGGCTTCAGCACGAAGTACCCGACATACGCGCTGGCGAAAGTTCCGGATCGCACCAGCCACGGCCGGCGCACCGCCTTCGCTGCCGATCGTTTCTGCCAGCTCCTCGCCACTGTACGCCCGGCCGCCATGGAGCACGTCCAGAATCTTGCGAATACTGCCGCGATCTTCATCGCCGCATATCTTTACGCCGCAAAGCTCGACTCGGGTTGGGAAGAACACCAATTCGCCCCGTTCGAAGGAGGACACGCGTTCTTGGCGGGTTTCGCCAAATTGAGCGAACCGCTTCGGAGTCTGGTCACCAAGGACCTTTCGGATGACGCTGGCCAGCGTGCGTCCCTTGCTCGAAAACGGCTTGGCGATGAACTCCGAGGCGCCGTTGGCCTGAAGTTCCGTGCTCAGATCCAGGCAGTCGGAACTGTAGGCCGTCATGACGATCACCGGCGTTCGGCGTCGGCCCTTGATCCGCTGGATGTCCCGGAGTAGATTGCAGCCGAACTCCCTGTTGGCCCCGCCCCGGTTCGGCTTGGCGGGGATCTGCAGGTCGAGCAGCACGTAGTCGTATTCCGACTGCTTGAGCCGCAGCTGGGCATCATGCTGGTTGGTCGCCCAGTCGTGCTCGTGCCCGATGGAGAAGAGGGCGTCCTCAATCGAGTCGATGATCCTCTCGTCGTCCTCAACAACCAACGCTTTGGGGGTCATGCTGCTATCTCTCAGTTGCAGGCCAGCGGCAACGTCATTGTCACCATGGTACCTTCGTCTTCTTGAGTTTCCAGTGCCAATGTGCCGCCGTGGGTCGTAAGATTGCGGGCGGCAATCGGCAGTCCGTACCCGGTGCTTTGCCTTTTGGTCTTGTTGCGACGACCGGGCGTGAACAGCAACGGCCCCCGGGCTTCTTCGCTGGACATTCCCTGGCCGTTGTCGCGAACGACAATCTTGACGTCGGCGCCAGCCAGGGCGGCAGTTACCTCGATCCGCCCTTCGCCGAGCGCGCCGCCGGGCACAACGAATGCCTCCAGCGCGTTTTTCAGGACGTTTACCAGGGCCATGACGATCTGGTGCCTGGCGATTTCCACCACGATCGACCCGGGAACGTCGACCTGGACGGTCACGGGGGTCGGATCCAGCTTCGCCTTGCGCACGTTGTCACGGGCCATGTCCAAGGCGTCGGCCACCACGACCGCCAGCCGCTCGCGATGCCTGTCGACGGGCACGGGTTGCGTGAAGGTGTTCATGTCCTGGATGGGCATTTCCAGGAATTCCAGGTCGTCTCGGACGCGTGCCCCCGTTCGCCGCACTTTAGCCTTCGACTCCCCGGCAGCGTCGTCGATCAGTGAGTAGCAATTGATCTTCAAATGAGTGAGAATACTGCGAAGGTCATGGACCATGGAGCCGACCAGCAGCTCGCTGTACCGCTCACACATCCGCAGGGCCTTGGTGGCGGCCGCCTTGCCGTACTCGGATTCGATTGCCTGCAGGTGCTGGTTCACCTGGTCGGCAGAACGCCTTTTGCGGCCCGTGGCCCGGTCGTCCTTGCGGCGTTGTTCCAGGGCCCGCTCCACGGACCGACGTACGTAGGTATTGCTGTCGGCGGCCAGTTGGGCGACGAGCCGGTCGAAATCGTCAACAGGTACCGCGGAGAGCAGATCGGCGATCGTGCCGCGGACTTCCCACTTGGGATCGGCTGCCAGTTGATGGGTGAGGGCCAATGCTGCATCGGTGGCCGTTCCGGCCGCGAGGGCCTCACCCAGGGCAAGGCCAAGAGCGCGGCGCTCGGGCCAGGGCAGCGCTGTTGCGCCGCTCTGGAGCCGCGACAATGCGTCGCGGAAGGTCGAGTCGCTTACGTCGACAGTCATGCTAGTAGGCGTACCTGCACTTCCGGGCCTTGAACGCGTCCTCGCCGCCTTCCAACAGGGTTACAATGTCCAGCTTGCACTGGTCCACCGTTCCCTCGTTGGCCTTCCGGGCACTGGCACCGTTGGAATCCAGCACGAACACCCGCTCTGCGTCCCCCAGCACGGGGATGTTGGGGTTGTGGGTGACGAAGATCATCTGCCGGCGGGTTTTCACTTTGCGGATGCTGTCGACGACCGCCTCAAAGATGAACCGGTTGTCGAGATTGTCCTCGGGCTGATCGACCAGCAATGGATTGTCACTGTCCAGCAGCAGGATCGGCAGGATGGCCGTGCATTTCTGCCCCGTGGAGAGTGACAGCGAATCCTTGTAGGTTTCGCCATCCTTCAGCTCGATGCATGGCAGGTCCAGAAGCTCGACCGTTTCCAAAGAGAAGAGCACCGGCGAGTTGAACAGGGACGCCACCACTTTGTCGGCCTGGTCGGGATTCAATCCGGCCTTGTCGATCAGCGCCCCGGCGTCGCGCCGGCGCAGGACGGTCACCAGATCCCCGGGCCAGAACGCGGTGGCCAGCTTCTGGGCAACGAGTAGGTGCTTCAGTCGCGCTCCTTTGAGCCCATCTTCCAGAAGCCTCTGGTATCGTTCCGGATTGCCGTATTGGGAGATGCTCACCCGAATTGAGGGATACAAATGGGCATTGATGCGTTGAGCCACCCCCTCGCGGACCGCAAACCGCTCGTCCCACAGTTCCGAAATCCGCTCGAGCATGGTCTTACGGGCAGATTCCAGGGCCGCGAGCTGGTCTACGAGTTGCTGACGCTGGCGGTTCTTGCCCAGAAGGTCGTTTCGACGCCGTTCGAGCTGCGCCCGTTCAGCCGCCTGCCCCTGGGCCTGGCGGTGCTTTTCGATAAGGGCGCGGAACTCCATTTCCTGTTGCTTGTGCCGAGCGACCAGGCGTCCACCGGCCTCCGCCACCTGACGGCAGGCGGCGGCAATCCGCTTTTCGGCATCCTGGAGCAGGCGATCGACCTCTTCGCCGCACTGGGTAACCTGCTTCAAGGCCTCCTGGATAACGGCCGCGTTCGGACCGCGAGCGACATCCTTGTCCTGTAGGGCGGCCGCCTGGTGGGCGAGGCTGCCTATCGCTGCCGAAAGGTCATTGGCCAGATCCTCGAGCGCTTTGTTGCCCGCGGCGATCGTGCGTCGCTCCCGATCGCGGATCGCCTTCAGGTGGTGGGCTCGGTTGATGCAGTCGCAGTCCTGCCCGCCGGCCGCCGCAAACTTCTCGAGCCGCTGCTCGACTCCCGACAGTGTCCCGAGTTCGTCGGCCAGGGCCGCAATCCGGGCCTGGAGCGGCATGATCTGGTTGGCGTTGGCCGTGAGGGATGCCCGCACATGGTCGAGTCGCGATTGGATCTCCGCGATCCGCTCGGCCTCAAAGTTGTCCAGCAGCACCAGTTGGGATGTGGTTCGGTCGGCGATGCACTCCACTTCATTCTGGCTGTAGATGTCAGCGCGAAACACTCCCCCACCCCTGAAGGTAATGTCCGTCGGTTGCCGATCAACGGTCAGCACGATGGGCTCTTCCCCGGCAGATCGGCTAATAATATAGGACAGCCCGTCCTTGGTCTCGATCGTCACCTCAACCCGGCCGCCAGCCAGGTTGCGTTCGACGAGCGCTTCGATCCGGCGCCGCTCGACCGGCTGTTGCTCGCGCACAGGCAAGGCGTCCAGGGCGTAGCGAACGAACTCCAACGCCGTGGTTTTCCCGGTCCCCCGGGCGCCGATGAAGCAGTTCAGGCCGTCGGACAGATCGAACCGGGCCCCGTCGAGAAAGCCGCCAATGACAGTAATACTACGGATCCGATGCGAGGTTGCGTTGGTACCCACAAAGAGTTCCTCCAAAGCGAACGCTGAGGCTCCCATAGCGCAGACGCCGAGCGCACTGTCAGGCAGGAAGTGTCGCGGCCAGGGTGCGCGGATTATTTGGGCGAGAGACGCCGCTGAAGCCTCACGGACCGGCATGACGGAGCCGGCGATCCGGGTTCCACCGCACCAAGCGGCTTCGGTGAAGCGTTTAATCCAAGTTGCCAGCGGTGCTAGCGAAGTGTGCTTGAGTCTACTGAATAGGCCAAGTATGAACAAGTGTACATAGCATCAATTTCGGAAGATTTTTCCCAGACATCCAGTGGCGAGTGGTGACGTGCCCTGAAGCAGTCGTTCAGGGGCCTTCGGCTCCGGAGGCGGATCGAGGGTGTTCGTATCTATTGAGCCCGTCTAGAGTTAGGGGCCCTCAGCATTTTTTGGGTGCCCACAGTGGTGACCACCAGTCTGCCGCGTAGTTGTACAGATTGCACCGATCTGCCGAATAGCCGGCTGTGTCATTTCGGCCCGCGGAGGCCGTTTTTCTGGGGATGTCACGCGCGGTGGACGCGCGTGTTGTCAGTTTGCGACGGGCGCGAGACGCCCGATTCTGAATCGAAGCGCGACCACCACTTTTCAAACGGCTTGAGCTGAGAGCGGGCGCCGAATCGCGAAGTTCTGCCGTGAATTCCAGGCTCAACTGGATGTCGCACCTTTTGGTCCGCCAGAGGGGCGGCGAGATTGGCCACCAGAGGCCGCTCGTTGGCCCGTGTTGCGGCCTTTGCCACCGTTGGCCTCACTCTTCGCCTCGGCCGAAGGGGCCGCCCTTGCCAAAACCCTCGTAACCGGGCTTTGCGGTTCAGATAGGTGCAGGGGAGCGTTCTTCCCCCAGTCAGGCACGCTGTGAGAAGGGTACCATTTGACGTCACTCTTCTTTCCCGGTGCGATTCTGAGGATTATAGCAACATGAAGTGGCTCATGCACCCGCTGCTGGTACTGATCGCCAATGCGACCGAGTCGGAGTTGGCCAAGTATGTTGAATTCCTGAAGGTCGAGAATCAGATTCTCCGGGAACGTCTGCCCAAGAAGATCGATACGACCGAAGCGGAGCGGGACAAGCTGCTCAAGGTCGGCAGACCGCTCGGGCCCAAGATCAAAGGCCTGATCTCCATCGTCACCCCCCGCACGTTCCTACGCTGGGTGCAGGCCGAGGAAGAAGCTCGCGCGAAAGAGAAGGTGAAGCTGGCCAAGCCGAAGACCCCGCAGGGCGGGAATCGCAAGCCGGAAGAGATCCGGGAACTGGTCATCAAGATCCGCAAGGAGACCGGGTGGGGCGCCGGGCGAATCAAGGGTGAGTTGTATCGGCTTGGATACCAGAGAATTGGTCGGACCACGATCAACCGGATCTTGCGCGACAACGGCTTCAAGCCCGAGCCGCCCGGCAACCCGGACAACACGTGGGCCAATTTCCTTCGCCGCCATGCCTCGACGCTCTGGGCTTGCGACTTCTTCACCAAGCCGGTGCTGACCATGGGCGGCTGGGTGGACTATTACGTCTTGTTCTTCATTCACCTGGAAACCCGAAAGGTCCACATCCTGGGAATGACCCCGAATCCGAACAACGAATGGATGAAGCAGATGGCTCGCAATTTGTGCGTGTTCTTCGGCGAACTCGAAAAACCGCCCAAGTACATCGTTCACGATGCGGACACGAAGTTCACGCGGGACTTCCGGAAGATGCTCAAGAGCCAGGGCATAAAACCTGTGCGGATAGGACCGCGGCGGCCCAATATGAATGCCATCGCGGAGCGTTATGCAAGGACAATACAGGAGGAGTGCCTCGACCGGTTCTTGGTCTTTGGAGAGAGCCATCTGAGGCATCTCATCAACACTTTTGTCGATTACTACCACACCAAGCGAACGCACCGCGGGTTGAAGTACCGGACGCCGGGGCAAGTCGATACGGGCGTGGAGCCGGAAGAGGTTCCATCACTTCGCCGTGATGACCTTGTGTTTCAAGAATCGCTCGGCGGAGCGCTGAAGTGGTACGAGCGGAAGGCAGCGTAGCGGGCAACCGGTGAAGTGGTATCGTCGCGGCGTCCTGCCACATTCTTGTTGCGTCCGAGGCCCGTTGAGTAAACGGCAGGCCATCTATAGCCTGCCACCGGCCCCACGTGGTCGAAAGCAACTACTCATGCCGAGAGCCAGTAGGTCGCCTCTCTTCCGTTGCCAGCAGGTTGCGCGTTCGAGTTATGTCATCAGAATGCAGTTGAATTTGGCCGAATTGAAGTTCGCACAGCACCTTCTCGATACGAGGTTCAATCGCAGCGTGGTCTGTGCCGTCGCGGGTGACAAACTCTTTCACAATGGCCCGCAGTGCTGCGGCCGACAATTGCATGGGGAATGTGCGTTGAATCAGTATACGCCTGAGCACGGAATCCACCACCCTGTTGCATCCGCAGAGCAACCAGCTAAGACTTCGTTGATGGCGGCTCGATCGTCCAAAGGGTGGCCTCGGCATCACTTCCTGGTCACTCAGGGGAATGGAATGCGGGCACACGTGACCGGGGCCCTCGTGGGCTGTTGCGTTCTTTACACGGACCGTACAATGTACGTCGGTCGGGATGGCAGCTGAAGATCGGCCGGAATCTGCTCGAGGGGGGCTCTGAACAATCACGCAACGTTGTCGAGAGATTCAGGGCGTTCTACCACGCTGGAAGACCTTCGGAATGCACGCACATAAGGGTTCCGGGCCGATTGTCGGCGCGTTGCAGAGAGCGCAAGAGACTCGCTACGAATAGGGCAGCACATTGGCCGACAAGAAAGCGAACCGATCAACGAAGAAGAAGTCTGCCGCTGTCAAGAAGGTTTCGGATGGGCCGAAGAAGAGGATAGCCAAGAAGAAGGCAACCACCAAGGCCCCAAAGAAGGCCGGCGGTGATAAGGCCGGCAAGCTGCCTGGGCAAGTGGACGAAAGGGCCGAGCCTAATCCAAAAGCGAAGCCAACGAGTGGAACTTTGCCGAGCTTTCCAATCGTCGGCATTGGAGCTTCCGCTGGCGGATTGGAGGCGCTGGAGGCGTTCTTTGAAGAAATGCCCGCGGATGCGGGCATCGGCTTCGTGTTGGTCGTGCATCTGGACCCGACTCACGTCAGTATCCTGCCAGAACTGCTGCAGAAGCGAACCAAGATGCCCGTCTGTCAGGTCAGGGATGGAATGCGGGTGGAACCGAACCACGTTTACGTCATCCCGCCCAACAAGGAACTGACCATCCTGCACGGCGTGCTGAACCTGATGGAGCTGAGCCAGCCGCGCGGAACCAACTTGCCGATCGACTCCTTCTTCCGGTCGCTGGCTCAAGACGAGGAACGCGACGCGGTATGCATTATCCTCTCCGGCACGGGAACGGATGGCACTCTGGGTGTGAGGGCGATCAAGGCTGAAGTTGGCATGGTGATGGTCCAGGACGAGGAGTCGGCAAAATACGACGGGATGCCCCGGAGCGCGATTGCCACGGGGTTGGTAGATTATGTGCTGCCACCAAGAGAGATGCCCCAACAGTTGGTCAGGTACACCAAGCACGCAACGCAGAGAATTGCGCCCAAGGTTGCCCCCGCCGAAGGAGCTGTTGACAGCGCGTTGCAGAAAGTCTTCGTTCTCCTGCGTACCAGAACCAACCACGATTTCTCGCTCTACAAGAAGAATACGATTTGCCGCCGCATCGAGCGACGGATGAACATCCATCAGATCGACAGCATTTCGGATTACGTACGTTACCTCCACGAGAGCGACCGAGAGGCGGGCATCCTTTTCAAGGAATTACTGATCGGAGTCACCAGCTTCTTCAGAGACCCGGAGGCATTCGAGGCCCTTCAGACTCAGGCATTACCACAGTTGCTGGGGGACAAGCCGGATGATGAGGCGGTACGCGTCTGGGTGCCCGGCTGCTCCAGCGGCGAGGAAGCGTATTCGGTGGCCATCCTGTTGCACGAGTATATGGAGCAAATCGGGCGGCACTTTCACGTCCAGATATTCGGAACCGACATCGACGAGGACGCCATCGATACCTCGCGTGCCGGCCTCTACCCGGAGAGCATTGCAGTCGACGTGGGCCCCGAACGGATCAAACGCTTCTTCGTCAAGGAGGAGGACGGCCAGTACCGGGTGAAGAAACAGATTCGGGAGATGTTGGTATTTGCCCCTCAGAACGTCATTAAGGATCCGCCCTTCACGAAGTTGGACCTGCTCTGTTGCCGCAACCTGCTGATCTACTTGGGGACGGAACTGCAAAGGAAGCTGCTGCCCATATTCCACTACAGCCTGAAGCCCGACGGCATCCTCTTTCTCGGTTCTTCGGAGACGATTGGGCAGGCCACAGACCTCTTCACTTCGATCCAAAGGAAGTGGAAGATCTACCGCCGCCGGCCCTCTGCCACAGCCACTCACCCGGTGTTACACGTTCCTGTGGCGCCGACAACCAGCGAAACCCAAGAGCGAGAGGTTCTGGAAACCGTGCAGAGAGCCGAAGAACTCAGTGCGCTGCAACTTGTCGAAACGATTCTCCAGCAGAGCGATACTCCGCCGTGTGCGATTATCAACGACGCCAGCAACGTCATCTACATCCACGGGCGCACCGGCAGGTTCCTGGAACCTGCCGAGGGGAAGGCCAGTATGAATATTGTGGAGATGGCGCGTTCCGGGCTGAAAGCGGAACTGACGACTGCTATCCGTCAGGTTGCCACTCACAAGCAAGAAGTGACCTACAGAGGCTTGCGCGTACAATACAACAGCGGCCAACTGTTCTTAAATCTGACGGTCAAGCCCATTCTAGAGCAGATCGCCATGCGTGGCCTGATGATGGTCGTATTTGATGAGACCGAGGCGCCCACGAAAGCTGAACAGCGGGTGACTAAACAGTCTTCCGCGAAACGTAAGGGCAAGCGCCCCGAAGAAATCGAACGGGAACTCCAGCACACCAGGGAGAGTCTGCAAACGACCATTGAGGAGTTGGAGACATCCAACGAAGAACTGAAGTCCACCAACGAGGAACTCCAATCGACCAACGAGGAATTGCAGAGCACGAATGAGGAGTTGGAAACCTCGAAAGAGGAACTGCAATCGCTCAACGAGGAATCGGCCACTGTCAATGCGGAGCTTCAGGCTCGAATCGACGAACTGTCGACGACCAACGACGACATGAAGAACCTCCTGGACGCAACCGAGATAGCCACCATCTTCCTGGACACCGACCTGCGAGTCCGCCGCTTCACGCCCAAGGCGACTGAGATCGTCCCGCTGACCGCCGCTGATTCCGGCCGCCCGATCAAGCATTTGGCTTCCACCCTCAGGAATACCGACCTCTCCAAATGCGGCCAGCGGGTCCTCAGGGATCTGGCAGTGCGGGAAGCCGAGGTGGAAAGTGAGGATGAGCGCAGTTTCATCATGCGGGTTCGGCCTTATCGCACCGTGGGCAACGTGATCGACGGAGTCGTGATCACCTTCGATGAGACCACCCAACGAAAGAAGTTGGAGAGGCAGGTTCGTAGGGAGTTGGAGGCGGAGCTACGGATGATGTCGCGCGTGTTCCTCGATGGCGCAGATCCGATCGTGATCGAGGATATGGAGGGCAGGATTGTCAACTTGAACGACGAGACGGAACGTGTCTGCGGGTGGACGCGCGAGGAACTCATCGGGGAAACGTTTAAGAAGTTGGTCCCGTCTGAGTGTCACGAGCAGGCCGATGAACTGCTCAGACGGTGCAAGGGCGGTGAAGTCATACGCAATATCGAGAGTCTGTGGCAGAGCAGAGCCGGCGAGAAGATCCCTGTTCTACTCACGCTGTCTTTGCTGACAGATGAGGAAGGAAAGGCAATCGGCATGGCCACCATTTCAAAGGCTATGGCTGGGCTGAAGGGGGGGACGTAGGAACATCGTCCCATTACACTCACCAACTGATAGCGAGGAGGTATCTGCGCGGCCCCCACTACGAGATCGTCCCTGCACCGCAGTCACTCGGGGGGGGTTACGGTACAGCCGATGGTCCGTATGCTGTAAGTGGTGATTGTCTGGCGTGCCACGCAACCCGCCTCAGGGTTTAGGTGGAAACGCATGAAGGCGCACCGGAAGTCAGGCTTTGGAGAACGGACGAATGAGCCACAAGCTACCCGAGGCCGGTGAACTGGCTCACTTGCGAAAGCAGGCCGAAGCCGAGACTCCAGACGATCACCAAGTCGCGTCTGGCATCTCCTCTGAAGATGTCCACAAGCTGGTTCACGATCTCCAAACGCACCAGATCGAGCTGGAGTCGCAGAACGAGGAGCTCCGCCGCATCCAGGAAGAGCTTGTCGAATCACGCGACAAGTATTCGGACCTCTACGACTTTGCGCCCGTCGGATACCTGACCGTCGGTGAGAAGGGCCTCATTCTCGAAGCGAACCTGACCGTGACGGAAATGTTGGGGGTCGAACGGACGCATCTGGTCAATCAGCCATTGTCTTTCTCCATTTTCGACGCCGACCAGGACGTATACTACAAGTACCGCCGCGATCTGCTCGCGTCCCAGGCGGGGGAATCGTGCGAAGTGCGAATGCGCACGGCATGTGGTCCGTCTTGGACCAGTCTGAAGGGCGTTTCCGTGCGCAACGTCGAAGGAGTTGGGAGCCAGATACAATTGGCCCTCACCTGCATCGACGAACGCAAGCGTGTGGAGAAGGAGCGCGAGAGACTGTTTGCCGAGTTGGAAGCCAAGAACGCGGAACTCGATTGCTTCGCTCACACAATCTCTCACGATCTCAAGAGTCCTTTGATTACGATCAAGGGCTACGTGGGGGCGATTGAGGAGGATCTGAACACGGGAGATCTGGGGTCGGTGACAGATTGTCTGCAACGATTGTCCACAGCGGCGGATAAAGCTGCAAACCTGTTGGACGGGTTACTGGAGCTGTCCCGGATTGGGCGTCTCGTCGGCCCTGCGGAAGACGTAGTCCTGGCGGATTTAGTGGGTGAGACGCTCGAGACGCTCAGTGGCATGATTTCCGAGGCGGGTGTACACGTTGAAGTTGCGTCTGATTTGCCCATCTTCCATGCTGATCGTATGCAACTGGGGCAAGTGCTGCAGAATCTCATTGAAAATGCTGTCAAATATCGGGGTGCACAGCCTGAACCATGCGTCGAGGTGGGGATGCGGCAGGAAGCGGAGGGCCAGGTGTGCTACGTCCGAGACAATGGGGCAGGAATTGATCCACAGTATCAAGACACCGTCTTCGCGCCATTTGTCCAACTGGAGCGAAAAGCTCAAGGATCGGGCTTGGGGCTGTCGCTGGTGAAACGCATTGTCGAAGTACATGGCGGACGCATTTGGGTCGAATCGGAAGGCATGGGAAGAGGTTCCACCTTCTGCTTCACCATACCTGTGGAGCAAAGGTGAGCGTATGGCAGGAAACGAATCCGGCAAGATGAGTCTCGCCGAATTGCGGATGCAGGCCGAAGCCAGACTGCGGCCTCAGGCCGAGCATCTGCCGGATCTATCGCCGGAAGCGGTCTCCAAGCTGGTGCAAGAGCTACGAACGCACGAGATTGAACTGGAACTGCAGAACGAGGAACTTCGCCGAGCTCAGGATGAGATCATCGTCTCACGCGACAGGTATTCCGATCTTTATGATTTTGCACCTGTCGGTTACGCGACCCTGAGTCGGAAAGGGCTCATTTTCGAGGCGAATCTGACCCTTGCGGACATGCTGGGCGTGGGCAGAGAGTCGCTCCTTAAGCAGCGGTTTTCCGCCTTTGTGGTTGCCGAAGATGAGGACGTGCTGTACTTGCACTACCGAGCGCTGCGGGACTCCCGGCATCGGCAGACGTGCGAGTTGCGGATCCGAGCGAGGGGTGGCGAGCCATTCTGGGCCAAACTGGAATCGACTGTCGCATCAAGTCAGGACGCTGACGATTTTCAATTGCGCACCGCCGTGACGGACATTTCCGTAGTGAAGCAAGCAGAACAAGAGCTCGCTGCGCACCGAGACCATCTTGAAGAACTGGTCGCATCGCGCACCGACGAATTGACCGAAGCGAATGGGCAGCTGCGACGATCTCTGGACCTGTACGAACGGGACCGAAAGCTGGCGGCATATGAAATACACGATGGATTCATCCAACCGCTGACGGCAGCCAAGATGCACCTCGAGGGTCAATTGCGACTTGTTGGAGAACGATGTCCCGATGTCGTGGGGCAAGAATTTCGCACCGCCGTGTTACTGCTTGACGATAGCCTCAGGGAAGCCCGGCAGCTGATGAATCGACAGAGGCCAGAGGTCCTCGACGAGTTTGGCCTGTTGGCAGCTATCGAGCATCTCGTCTTGGAGAACCGCAAGCGCAACGACATCGATATCGTCTTCTCGCATGAAGTGCAGTTTGATCGTTTGGCGGCGCCACTGGAGACCGCCATATTCAGAATTGTTCAAGAAGGACTTGTCAACGCTTGGCGTCACTCCAAGAGCGACAAGGTCTGCGTCGCCCTGACGCAACAAGACGGCTCCATTCGTTTAGACATCGAGGACTGGGGGATCGGCTTCGACCCGATGAGTGTGGAGAAAGGCCGTTTCGGGTTGGAAGGGCTTCACCAGCGTGCCCACCTGTTTGGCGGATGCACGATGGTGAACAGTTCGCCGGGCAACGGAACACACATTACCGTGGTGCTTCCGGTATTGGAGCCATAACGAGGCGTGCACTGCGAAAACCCTCGCGATCGGCCTATTCTGTCCTGACTGGCCGTTGACCAACCCCAAGGGTGATTTTTCCGCCACCAGGCACGTTGTGAGAAGGGCACCATTTGATGTCACTTCTCTCTGCCCCGTGTAATCCTGAGGATTATAGTAACATGAAGTACTCCCCGTCCGTCTTGGCTGTCATCGTCACCGTTGCGTTCGCTGCCACACAACTCGACCAGCGGACTGCGGTCTACAATCTGAGAATCTACGCAGCCGTTGCAGAACTCTGTCAACGTCTCGGAATCCAAATCCTCCACTTGCCTTCGATCATTATCAAGACCCCAGCAAGCAACTGGATCAATTCCAGCCGCCATCCTGGCTCAACTTCTGCCCGCCGCCGACATTTCCAGCAAAAAGTGGGCTAAGATTGTTTGCTCTCCGGTTCGCGTATACGTTCCAGAAGTCGTAGCAACGCCCGTGATGCCTCCGCTTCCTCAGTCACCACAGCGTTTGCGCCGGCATTCTTCAACGCGGCGTTGTTTGACTGATACCGGCACCTCACGACGACGACACACCTTGGGTTCAATTGGCATAGCACCGTCACGATCTGCAGTGCACTGCGATCGTTGGGGACACAGACGATGGCAAGCCGCGCATGTTGAGCGTCGGCGCGTAGGAGCACGCCCGGATCGCTCCCATCGCCTGATACTGTACGAAAGCCCTGCTGGGCATACGCATGGAGATTCACAGGGCTCAAATCGATTAGGCAGACGTCGATACCCATGATCTCCAATTGAGAGACAGCCTGCCGGCCCATGGGCCCAAGGCCGATAACAATTGCCTCCTCGGGTGCCGGGGGGAGGGTGACTAGGCCCTCTTTCGCCATTTGGGGCACTTGAGGCCCACGGCGACTCCACTGGAGCCCGTACTTCAGCAACATGGGTGTGAGGAGGAGCGTCCCCATCGCGACAAACAGCATCCGGCTATAGTCGAGGTCACTGATGAGGCCCGCATGCTGGCCTTCCGCGAGTAAGACGAAGGACAATTCACCCAACTGTGCCAAGCCCATGCCCATGCCCACCGCCGCGTGCCACGGCAGTCGGGTCAAACGCAAGGCGACGGCCGCCGCCCCAGACTTGAGAACCAGGACTGCAAAAAGGCCAGCGCAGAGCAGCACGGGGCTGTCCATGAAGACGCGCACGTCAAAGAGCGTGCCCAGGCTCACAAAGAAGACGACACCGAACGTTTCACGATAAGGCAGGATCAAGGCGTCGACTTGGCCCGTCAGTCGGTTTCCGTTCATGACCAGGCCGGCAGCAAAGGCGCCCAGGGCTGGCGGCAGGCCCGCGACGTACGCTCCCAGGCAGAAACCGATGAGGATAATCAAAGCGAACAGGATGACCAGTTCAACGCTCTGCAAATCGCTCAAGAGTGGCGCCGCCCACCTCGCAAGCACCCTGCGTAGCAGTGGGATCGCGGCGACGAACAGCAGGGAATTCAGGGCCAGCAGCAAGTAGGCCAGCGCTCCCAGATCCTGCTTGTTACCAACCAGGAGGGGAACCAGCAACATCAACGGTACCAAAGCGGCGTCTTGAAACAGGAGAACTCCGATGGCTCGCCGACCTTGTGACGAGGCCGTTTCTCCCCATTCAGTCAGCGCCCGGTACACGAGCACGGTCGAACTGAGCGCCGTTGCCGCCGCAATCAACAATGCCGACTTCCAAGAGATGCCGAACAGCACACACATTAGCCAGATCGGGGCAGCAACGAGTAGCATTTGAGCGGTGCCGCCGACGAAAAAGAACCGACCCAAGCGGGCAAGCTCCTCGAGCGAGAACTCGATTCCGATGGCAAAAAGGAGAAGGAGCGCGCCGGCTCGTGCAAGGTACTCGATTTCATTCATCTCCTCGCCAACCAGCCCCAGGCCACCATGGCCGATGATCGCGCCGGCGAGCAAGTATCCGATCAGCATCGAAAGCTGGAGCCGCTTGCAGACGAATCCGGCAAGCAATCCCGCGATCAGAATGACAAGCAGGTTGTGTACGAGTTGGCTGATCACGAGATCCTCGATGCTGACATGATCCGCTGAGCGAAACGGTCATGTGAACAACTTCCCGCCTGCCGCTTCGGAAATCACCACAACGGCAGGATGCTTCAGTTTACTCTCCACGGAGATTGCGTAGAAGCGTCCCCGGACGTCCGGCAATTCAGCGAGCGGGCGAACGCGGTATTGCCGGCGGGTTTCCGCTTTGATTGCAGAAGGTCCAACAAGAACACCAACCGCCGACTGCCCAAATGCCTCTGGCAGTGTCGGAGGACTTCCCAACTGCGGGCGGATGCCTTGCTCGTCATACCAATGGTCTAGTGACCATCGCTGTCCTGTCCCCTTCGGCTCCGGAGGCGAAGCTGGGGTCTTCCCAAGACTTGGTGGCCGTAAGACGTTACGGCGACAGCTAATCGAGTCTTCGCCAAGAAGTAGACTCAGCCACTAAACGAAAACGGGCCCGGCAACCGCTGTTGCGATTCACCGACCCCGCTTTTCTCTTGGCCAAAGCCAAATTGGCATGGTCCGCCTTTGAAGCGTTTCTTCTGCCCCCAGGCCGCCACTCGACTACTGACGTGTATCCGTCCCTTTTGGGGAACCGGGATCACCGTTGGTTCCCTCGCGCCGTTTTGCCGGCTTGCTCGACGTTCGTTTAGTAGTCGGGGCACATGCGTTCAGTTAGCGTGGACGCTCGGGGAGATTCCACCGTCGCGTCCACGCCCGCTCTGGGAGCGGTCGTTTTGGCCCGCGTCGGCGGTCGGGCCCTCCGGAAGGCATTTGCAGGTTCTGCAAGAGTGGGTCTTATCCGCATATGAGCATCCCTTAACAGGAGTCGTTCACCGAGATGGGGGTTCCCCAGCTTTGGCCTTGACCATATCCAATAGACAGTACATTCCGCCAACAAAGCCACAGACCACGCCCAGAATCACAAAAAGACATTTGGTCCCTAATAGGCTGTCTATCCAGATGCCACCGAGGGCTGGAATCGTCATTACGCCGATGAAGGAGGTGACGACGGAAACCCACTTCATGGCATCCGCCATACTTCTCGCGCCGTATCTATCATTCTCGGTTGACAGCATTTGGCTCACCGCGTTCTCTCAGAACTCCTTGAAAAGCCATGGCATGCGAGATTTCGTCACACCCTTTTCGCAAGAGTCGACCTTCGCACCTACAAGAATTGTATATGCTGAAGAGGGGCTACAACGACAATTCGCCAAAGATACACGAAGTATCGGCATCCAGGGGGCTGGCATCCACAGCCACGGAATTGGGCACGGCTGACGTTTGTGGTGCAGGGAGCGGCGGTCCGCGTTGGCTTCCTCCCGGTAGACGACCTCTTGTTCTACCCTATTTGCTCCAATCACGATCACCGCCAGGCAGAAGGCTTTCCGCAGTCGGCTATCTCATCCACTTCTGTACGTGCTTTGGATTCCGGCGTTCCGCAAAAATGGCCTTCAGTCCGTGCTCCCCATGATCAACAGCGGCTTACCCAAGAAGCTCTCGTATTTGGGACGCAGTCGGTTGGGGCAGTAGAACTTCGCCACATCAACGACCTTCTTCTCGCCCGTAACCACCTCCAAGGGAGCAGTCTGGTAACGCCCGTTTCTGACACATACCAGCGTTCCTGTAGTGCCAGAGAGGATGCTTTCAAGGGCCAGATTCCCGTAGGCCAAGGGAACGATCGAATCAACGGCGTCGGGCTCACCGCATCGTGCCAAGTAGCCCAACTGCTGGTTAACAATGTTGACTCGCCGACCACCATTGTACGTCGGTGACAGCGTCTTCAGACGTTCGGCGACCTTTTCTCCGATTCCACCGAGCTTCTTGTGGCCGTACTGGTCCTCTTCCTCGTCCTTGAACGACATATTTGCATCCTCCCTGATGGTCGCGCCTTGAGACACAAGAACCACTGCGTACTTGCTGGGGTTGTCGCGCCGATCAGCGGAGAGTAGTTCAGCGAGGTGTTCCATGTCAAACGGGTGTTCCGGTATGATGCAACGATCGGCTGCGCCAGCCATCGTCGGCAGCAAGGCGGTGAACCCGGCATAGCGGCCGAAAACCTCAATGACCAAGAACCGCTCATGGGAGCCCGCAGTAGTCCGTAACATGCGCGTCAGTTCGAGCGTACGGGTCACGCATGTGCTGAAACCGATGCAGTAATCGGTCCCCGGCACGTCATTATCCATCGTCTTGGGGATGGCTACCACATCGACTCCTTCCTCATGTATTCGCTTCGCATAACTCAAGGTGTCATCACCCCCGATGGCTATTAGATAGTCGATCTCGAGGAACCCCAGATTCTCCAGGACTTCCGGCGTCAAGTCATTTGTCTCGGCTGTGTGCCGATCACGTAGGTGGAGTGGAACCGAGGCAGCAGGCAAATGGCTCGGCCGTGTTCGTGAAGTGTGGATGAGCGTGCCACCGGTTCGTGCAGCGCGATTGACGAGGTGTTGTGTGAGTACCTGCACATTCTGCGAGTTGTCCGCGTCCTTATCGCGGACAAGATCCACTAAACCTGCCCAGCCCCGGCGAATACCGAGCACCCGGTATCCTTCGTGAAGTGCTCGCAAGGTAATTGCCCGAATAGCTGGATTCAAGCCGGGAACGTCGCCACCACCGGTGAGTACACCGATTGTCTTTTTGAGACCGCTCATGATCTTGCCCTTCGTAATGGCTGTGGCCCCACGAACAGGTTGGCTTGTGCGCAGGCCCGTATCTTTCCTACGCATCGTTCGGGAATCGACCGCTGTCAAAGCTGTGACGAGCCCTGGCGGCAGCGTGAGTTGAGAATCGAACTGCTTCCGGAGTAGTGGGGCAGTATTACGTGGACGAACTTGTGGGCCGAGAAGGTCAGACCACAGTGAACGATACAGCCTGAGTCAGAACCGCTATTTCTTCTTGACCTCACGGAAACTCGGCCTCTCGGCCAGCGTGAAGACAACGATCTCCTCGCCGGTGAGGGTACTGATGTCGTGGTGCAGACTCACGACCTTGACGCCGGTGACCTCTTGGACCATCTTCTCCATGACCGGCCGTGCCATCTCGGTCAGATGAGTGCGGACCTCCTTGAGCAGGTCGCGACCTTTCTCGGCTGGCAGAGACGTCACCAGATGCTGTTCTGCCGCGGTAAGAACTCCCCGAAGACGGACGACGACTAGATCGCCGAGCAAGTAGGTATGAATATCTTTAGGGCCCCGGCCCATGTAATCCTGCTCAAAGCGACTAATTCCCTCGCAGATGGCAGCTTCGAGTTCTCCCAGCGTCTTCATCGTCCACTCCGTACGCGATCACCACGGTGGGGGTCTGCAGGTAAAAGCCCACTTCTTGAGGCCCCAACAGGAGCCGTTCCTCCCCCACACGTGTTCCGCGCAACATGATACCAACGGGGGACCAAGACGCCAATCCCCTTGCTTTGCGAGGCTTGGTCTCTAGAATGAATGGGTAAGCGGGCTCCCGATCTAATGCGGCGCGGCTCCGCGGATTGGAAGTTGTCGGATGACTAGATAAAGAGCAATCCTGCCATACAGGGAGGCTCGTTGACGAGTAAGCCGGCGTGGTCGAACACCTATGGGTGTTCGACCACGCCGGCTTTTTTTGTTCTTGGCGGCGAACGGTGTCGCCACTGAGGTCGCTGCCAGCGTTTGGAACGCGAACGCGTCGGACAAATCAATCAGAACAAGGGGGGTTCAACCATGCTGGTCGTGTCGAGAAAGAGCGACGAATCCGTGGTAATCGAAGGGGCTGACGGATTCCATCGCCTGCTGAAAGTCACGGTACTGAAGATCAACGGCGCGAACGTGCAATTGGGATTCGAAGTCGATCCCGATGTACGGGTTCATTGTGCGGAGGTTCTGGAAGCAAGTCCGGAAGCCCCAAAAGAAGGAGCTGCCAAATATGCCCTCATTTGACCAACCGTCGGCAGAGGTTGCGGCGACAACGGAAGCGGCCCTGGACTCTCACTGTCAAGAACAGCCCCTCACCCGTGTCGGTGACCTAGCGCGGACCGATCGTGAAGAGCTGGCGGCGATGCTCTTGGAACTGCAAACCAACCGTGGCATCCTGGCCGGGGTGACCAGTTGGTACGGGCTGTTTGTCTTCACCGGCGGTGATGTTCCAACGGCGCAATGGAACCTTGCTGCCATAACCTCGTATCTCGAACACCCCTTGGCAACCGGTTGCCTGCTCACTTCAGAAATTCAGCGATATCGTCGCTTGGTCCAGACGCTCGGCGGTTTGGGACAGTCCGGGACGCGGCCGAGGACGTTGCGATGCAGATATGAGATGGGACACAAATTTCAGCAGGCAGCTTCTGAAATTCGGGCCTTGACCGATGCATTGGAATCGTCCGTGATGAAAGCCCTGGAGGCACTGCCGCTGCCGCGGTCCGAATGAAGGGGTCGCTACCAGCTGAATGGCGAGAAGTAGCAGTAGACCAATCGGAGCGTTTTGGCGAGATTAGGCCGGAAGTGAAAGACTATATGGACTACGAAGTGATCGCGGAACAGACCAAGGTGGAAAGCAACTCGCTAATGCATGTTACTCAGGCGTTGGAAGTCGTGATCGCCTGGTCAGTGGAGGGTGACGACGTTTCGAGAAAACTGTCCAGCCTGCGGTTTGCCACGGAGTTGTTCCAGCGGCATCTCGAGCGGCTGTTCGCTTTAGAGGAGCTCGATGGTTACATGGATACCGTCTGTCACGTGAATCCGGAAGTGACAGATCAGGTGGACGATCTGAAATGTGAGCACGAGCAATTTCGTGCGGCAGTCCGAATACTGGTCCTACAGCTGGACCGGGCGTCGCCGACCAATCGTGCGAAGCTCGACGCGATCGGCAAAGACCTACAAGATGTGATTCAGCAGATTCGGGATCACAGTCATCGCGAACGCGACTTGCTCGTTGAGTCTTTCAATCGCGACTCCGGCGGCGAAGGCTGATCTTTGGAGTACCAAGCCATGAAAATCCTGCTCGTTTATCCGACCACACCGGAAACGTTCTGGAGTTTCAAACATGTGCTGCGTTTCGTCTCCAAACGCGCATCCATTCCACCCCTTGGCCTGTTGACAATTGGTGCGCTTCTGCCCGCCGAGTGGCAGGTTAGACTGGTGGACCAGAACGTGGATCGGCTTACCGACAACGACCTGCGCTGGGCGGACTATGTGATGCTTAGCGCGATGATCGTGCACAAGACCTCCGTATCAGAGATCGTCAATCGCTGCCGACACTTGGGGACGCCGATCATCGCCGGGGGGCCGCTCTTTACTACCGGCCATGAGGCCTTTCCGGATATCGACCATTTCGTGTTGGGCGAGGCCGAAGAAATCATGCCACAGGTCATCGAAGACATGCGACAGGGAACGGTTCAACATACGTATGCCGCGTCGAGTCGTCCCGATATTACTCGGGTGCCGTCGCCTCGTTGGGATCTGATCGATCTGCGGGACTATGTCACGATGTCAGTCCAATTCTCACGGGGCTGTCCGTTCGACTGCGAGTTCTGCGACATCATTATCATGAATGGGCGCGTCCCTCGCACCAAGACACCGACGCAGCTGGTTGCCGAGTTGGAGGACTTGCGTCTGCGCGGGTGGAAGAGCATGGTATTTGTCGTCGATGACAACTTTATCGGCAATAAACGACAGGCGAAAGGACTGCTGCGAGAAATCATCCAGTGGCGAGCGCGGACTGGCGCCAAGATGGGATTCCTGACCGAGGCGTCGGCCAACCTGGCTGACGACACAGAACTCTGCGACCTGATGGTGAGCGCTGGCTTCAAGAAGGTCTTTGTTGGATTCGAGACGCCCTCGCTTGAAAGTCTCAAGGAATGCCGGAAGATGCAGAACTGCAGCCGCGACCTCGTGGAGACGGTGAAGACGCTGCAACGGGCAGGCCTGGAGGTCATGGGCGGATTCATCGTGGGATTCGATAGTGACCCGGCGGATATCTTCCGCCGCCAGTTCGAGTTCATCCAACGCTCCGGAGTCGCCACGGCCATGGTAGGACTCCTGACTGCCCTGCCGGAAACACGGCTCTACCATCGGCTGAAGAACGAGGGACGAATTGAGACCGATAGCACCGGAAACAACACCCAGGCAGCGCTCAATTTTCGCCCGCGATTAGACCGGGAATTTCTGGTCAACGGTTATCGCGAACTCATGAAGGAGCTCTACCAACCGCGCAACTACTACCGGCGGATTCGCACTTTCCTGGAGAACCACAAACCGCAGGGGCCCCGGCTCGGAATCTCGTGGACGGAGGTCCAGGCCTTCGTGAAATCGCTCTGGCTGCTCGGATTCTGGCACCGCGGGCGTCTCGCCTACTGGCAATTTTGCATCACCGCACTACTCAGACGGCCTCGCTTGTTTCCCGTAGCGATCGAGCTTGCCATCATCGGTCATCACTTCCGACGCGTGGCGAGGCTGCTGTGACATGTGCATGAACGAGCAGGTTTCTCAATGGACTGGCAAGGAGCAACGTGATGAATTGGTTGGAGGGAATCGGCATTTCGCCCGGCTACGCGGCAGGCGTGGCCGTCGTCTACGATTACGAAACGGATTACCGGCTCGAATTTCCGGACCGCGACATATCGGCTTCCGAAATCGCGGCGGAACACAACAAGCTGGAGGATGCCGTGGCGCACTCCCGCCGCGAACTGCAGCAGGCCGAACAGTCGGCAGGTACGTCGACGAGCCATGCGGACTCATCGGCAGTGCTGGCGGCGCATACGCACCTGGTGCATGACATTGCGGCGAAAGTCAAGCAGTATATGGGACGCGAGCTGGTGAACGTCGAGCAGTCGCTCGATAGCGTGATCGGCGAGGCGGTGGAACAGATGTGTCAACTCGAAAACGACTACCTGCGCGAGCGGGAGCAGGATATTCGCGACGTGGGGCGTCGGATGATGCGGCACCTGACCGGTGCGCCGCAGTTTCCGCGTGCCCCCTTGCCGGCGCAGACGGTGATCGTTGCTCGCGAGTTGCTGCCGTCGGAGACGATCGAGCTATCTCAAGCGGGTCTGGTGGCGATCGTCACCGAACTGGGGGGCAAAGACGGCCACACCGCCATTCTGGCGCGGTCCTTGGGGATTCCGGCCGTCAGCGGACTGTTTTCCGTCACGTCGCAGATCCACGCAGGAGCACATTTGCTCGTGGACGGCGAGGCGGGAAGGGTGACGATCGCTCCTTCCGCCTTGGAAACGGCGGAGTTCACGAATTCGAGAGAAGACTACCAACGCTCCATGGCCGCCATTGCGGCTGACGAGACGCTGCCGTGCGTCACCGGAGATGGCATCACAATCTCACTGCTCGCCAATATCGGTCGCCCCGAAGAGGTCGAACAGATCGGGCCCCACGACCTTTCGGGCGTCGGGTTGTTTCGAACGGAATTCATGTTTCTGGAATCGCACAAACCTCCCAGCGTTGAGACGCAGTACGAAATCTACGCGCAGACGGCGAAGGCTTTGGGAGATCGACCACTGGTGATTCGCACGTTCGACCTGGGAGGCGACAAGCTGCCACCGTTCCTGGCCTCGCTGGCACTTGGTCCACACCCCAGTCGCCATCTTCGAGGCCTGCGATTCTCGCTGGCGGAGCAACGCCTCTTGGAGGCCCAACTTCGCGCGATCATTCGGGTAGCACAATCCGCGGATGTGCGACTCTTGTTTCCGATGGTGATTGGAGGCGACGATCTTTCCCGTGCCGTGGCGGCCGTGGATCAGGCGGTCGAGGAAATTGGGGCGTTACGGAGACCACCCCTGGGGGCGATGATTGAAACGCCAGCGGCCCTTTTCGCATTGGAAGAAATCCTGGAACTAGCCGATTTCGTGTCGATCGGTACGAACGATCTCACCCAATACATGTTGGCAACTGACAGAGATGCGGCAGATTTGGCAGACGAGTGTACTCCCTGGCACCCGACGGTGCTCCGGGCCATCAAACGAGTTGTGGACGCGGCCGGAGCCAAGAACTGCCCTGTCTGCGTATGTGGCGAGGCGGCAGGAGAGGCAGATTTTGCCTGTCTATTGGTCGGACTGGGGGTCCGCGAATTGAGCATGACTCCCGTGCGGGCGGCCTCGGTGCGCTATGCCCTGCGCAAGTTGGACGGCCCCGCGGTGCAGGAACTTGCCAACCAGGCTCTTTGCTGCGTTAGTCCCAAGGAGGTGCGGCAACTGCTCACGCATTTGCGTGTGACAGATGTTCGCCCTTCAGGAGCTGGGCCGGCTGGTTCGTCAATACGATCCGGATAACGCTCAAGTGGCGGAAACGACGAAAGAGCAACTATGAATACCCTACTCTTGGTCGTCTTGCTCCTGATTACCAGCGCCATCTTGGGACTCTACCGCGGTTGGCCCTGTCGTCCACGAGAGAACACGAATCGGAACGCCAGCACTGCGACGACGGTGAACCGAAAGAAGATCAGGCAGGGGGAGGGTGACCTTCGAGATTGACTACGAGGCAGTCGCGTAAAATGGGCAATTACTGTCAGGCCAAATAGTGGCTACTACAGTCGCGTTGAGCACATACATCTTCGCACATGACGGCGCGGGCCGGCGTTTTCTGAATGCGCTGCGACGGGCTGTAGATCGCCAGGTCGAAGTGCGGGTGCTGATCGACGACGTTGGGCCACGCTACAGTTGGCGGCCGATGCCGCGTGTGCTCCGACAGGCAGGGATTCCCTGCGCCCAGTTCCTGCCAACGCTGATCCCCTGGCGAGTTCAATACTCGAACCTGAGAAACCACCGCAAGATCCTGGTGGTGGACGGTCGGATCGGTTTTACCGGCGGCATCAATATCCATGAACAGAACTGTCTCGACCGGAACCCCCGCCATCCCGTCCAGGACCTGCACTTTCGTGTCACCGGACCCGTGGTAGCCCAGTTCCAGGAGGCGTTCGCCGACGACTGGGCGTTCTGTACCGGCGAGCTCCTGCAGGGCGAGTCGTGGTTCTCGGCGGCCGAGCCGGACGGCCCTTTCCTGGCACGTGGCATTCCGGACGGACCGGATGATGATTTCGAGACGTTGCGCCTCACGCTCCTCGGCGCGATCGCCTGTGCACGATCTTCGATCCTTGTCGTCACACCGTTCTTCTTACCCGATGCGTCGTTGATTGCCGCTCTGAACGTGGCCGCCCTGCGAGGGGTCCAGATCGACATTGTCCTGCCTGCAGAGAACGAGTTGAAGTTGGTGCAGTGGGCCTCGATGGCCCTCCTCTGGCAAATACTGGAACGTGGTTGTCGTGTGTGGTTCTCACCGCCACCATTCGACCACACGAAACTGCTGCTGGTCGATGGACTTTGGGCTCTTCTTGGCTCCGCGAACTGGGATCCGCGCAGCCTGCGGCTCAATTTCGAATTCAATGTGGAGTGCTACGACCGTCAATTGGCGACGTTGCTGACCGATTTGGCCCGATCCAAGATCGAGCAGTCACGGTTGCTCAGCACAACGGAGATGGACGGCCGAAGTCTGCCCATCCGACTTCGCGATGGGGTCGCGCGCCTCTTCTCGCCTTATCTCTGACAAACACCTGGCTTCTGCGGTTCCGGAGCAAGCAACGCCCCCTCCAAGATATTTCCTCCAAATGCGCGAGGCTGGAGGATGTGCCATTGCATTCCCCACTCAACGGCATACGATTGCAGCAGTGGAAGAGTCGCGTCACGATGGACTCCGGCTTTGCCAGAAGAAGTCTCGGATGACTAGATAAAGAGCAATCCTGCCGTTCAGGAGGGCTCGTTGACGAGTAAGCCGACGTGGTGGAACACCTATGGGTGTTCCGCCACGTCGGCTTTTTTGTTCTTGTCGGACGCCGAGGCCTACCCAGGGAAATAGCGTAAATTCAATCGACTGCGACGTATCTAATCAGGCGCAGCGGGAATTGGATAAAGAAGACAAGAGATTCCACACGACAACCTTACGTTCACGAGCTCGGGCAAAACGTTACCTACCGGGCCAAGCCTTTTTTTGGGAGAAACTGACCATGTTACAGTTAGCCATTGCGTGCCTCGTGATTGCACTACTTGCTGCAGTCCTCGGCTTCGGAGGAATTGCCGGCTCTTTTGTGGGAGTGGCAAAAATCCTTTTCGTCGTTTTCCTCGTTATCGCGGTACTGTCCTTCCTGGGAGGCGGGATGCGGAGAGGACGCATTTGGGGATAACCTGCAACCCTTGAAGTTGGGCCGAACACTGCCGCATCTTCGGCCGACCAAACATGGCTGCCCGGCTGTTGGGTCTGGCAGCAGGCCCGCTATGCCTGGCGTCGCGGCTTCTGGGCGACTGTCGAGCCGGACTGGGATTACTCGGTGGGGCTCCTTTTTACAGCATTACACGAGGAAGGATTCGCCATGAGAGCTTTTTTCATTGTGGTCGTTGTGCTCCTGGTCGGTATCGCCGCATTGGGGTTCTACCGCGGGTGGTTCCGTCTATCGTCGGACAGCACGGATCAGAAGTCCAGTGCGACATTCACGGTGGACCAAGACAAAATCAAAGCGGACGGCGAAGAGGCCAAGGAGAGCGTGCAAGAGTTCGGCGACAAGACGAAGGAAGCAGTCGGAGGCAGCACTGAGAAGGACGCGTCCGAAGAGGTCCGCGGCGATGCCGACGAGCCCGTCAGCACCGCGACCGAGTCATCCCCGCAGGCGAAGGAAGAGGTCCAGGAGTAACCCACCGTTCGATCACACGAAACTGCTGCCGGTCGATGGACTTTGGGCTCTTCTTGGTTCCGCGAACTGGGATTCGCGCAGCCTGCGGCTCAACTTCGAGTTCAACGTGGAGTGCTACGACCGCGAACTGGCGACATGGCTGACCAATTTGGCCCGATCCAAGATCCAGCAGTCACGGCCGCTCAGTACAGCAGAGATGGACAGCCGAAGCCTGCCCATCCGACTCCGTGATGGGGTCGCACGCCTCTTCTCGCCTTACCTCTGACAAACACCTGGCTTCTGCGGTTCCGGAGAAAGCAACGCCCCCTCCAAGATATTTCCGCCAAATGCGCAAGTCTGGAGGATGTGCCATTGCATTCCCCGCTCAACGGCATACGATTACAGCAGTGGAAGAGTCGCTTCCCGATGGATTGCGGCTTTGCCAAACAAGTTGTCGGATGACTAGATTGAGAGCAACCCGACCCTGTCCGGGGGGCTCGTTGACGAGTAAGCCGACGTGGTCGAACACCTATGGGTGTTCTGCCACGTCGGCTTTTTTTGTTCTTGTCGCCGGACGTGGTCCGAGCGAACGGTCCCTTCACAGAGAGGTTGAGAGACATGTTAACGACCCAATGGCCGCCTTTTGGCGCGACGTGGCCGGGAATGAAGCGGCTCCAGGAGGAAATGGAGCTGCGGCTTCGCAGTGCCGAGATGAACGATCCACGGCGGTTTGCCCACAGCGTCTATCCGCCGCTCAACCTGTGGGAGGACGACAACAACCTGTACGTCGAATCGGAGCTTCCCGAGCTTGAGCTGACCGACCTGGAGATCTTCGTCAATGGCGGCAACCAGTTGTCGATCAAAGGCGATCGCAAGCAGCCCGATCAGGCAAACGGTATATGGCACCTTCAGGAGCGCCACGGCAGCTTTTCGCGGGAAGCCGAGTTGCCTCAGTATGTGGACAGCGACAAGGTCACTGCCGTTCTTGAGCACGGTGTGTTGACGATCACGTTGCCGAAGCGGAAGGAAGCTCAGACTCGACGAATCGAGGTCAAGCCCCGTTGATTCCAATACGGCCGAGCGAGCCGCTTTCCGGAGGGAAATACGGCACGCGTGGGTAAGAGCGGCTGAGTCTCGGAGATGGACCTCAGCGCAAGTCCAGGGCTCATTGTGAAAGAGTGACGTTTTTCGAACACACCTTTTTCAACGAAGTGGAGTTACAGACCATGTCAACAACCTTAACCAGGGAAGAAACATACAAGGATGTCGGCTCAGATGAACCAACACTCGCTGGACCTATTTATAGTCCACGGTTCGATATCTGGGAAAACGACGACGAAATGATTCTGTACGGCGATCTGCCGGGTGTCATGCCGGAAGATTTGGACGTTCGCTTTGAAAACCCCGTACTAACGATTCACGGAAGAGTCAATCCGCGCCACACCGACATCAAGTTGCTGCACGGCGAGTACGGCATCGGCGATTTCCACCGTACATTCACAATTGGCGAAGTGATCGACACCGAAAAGATCTCCGCCGAATTAAAGAACGGCGTCGTGATCGTGCACTTGCCGAAGAGCGAAAAGGTGAAACCGCGTCGGATCGAAGTCAAATGCTGCTGATACAACGAGTCCCATTCTTTGAGAGGAACAATGTACATGAGAAATGCAATGGCCCCCACAGAAGCTGGTCGGCAAACAGAGGCCAGCCGGCAATATGCGGCGGCGTATGCCGCACATTACACCGAACGCGACTTACCTGGGGCCCTTCGGCTCTATATAAATGTGATCGCATCACATCCCAACGAACAGGAAGCGGACTTCTCCCGGTCGCAGGTGCAGAACATCGTGAACGCCGTCGTTCCAAAGCAGGAACTCTTCGATGCCCAAGTCAATCTGGCCGCCGCCCAGTTCGCGCACGAAGGGCAAGCCACCTAGTCTTGGTTCGGGCAGGAGGGAAAGTGACGTCATGCTTGCGATTGGATTGGTGGAAACGAGAGGCTTGATTGGTTTGGTGGCGGCGACCGACGCCATGGTGAAAGCTGCGAATGTCCAGGTCGTGAAGCGAATCGGAATTGGTGGAGGCCTGGTCACTGTGATCGTCAGCGGCGACGTGGGTAGCGTGCGAGCCGCTGTTGAAGCCGGCGCCCTCGTGGCCGGTCAAGTGGGCGAACGGGTAACCAGTCATGTCATCGCGAACCCTGCAGAAGGCGTGCTTGAGGCATTCCTGGCGGAAGACACTCCTTCACCGAGAGCAAGGAAACAGTCCCATGAACAAGCTTGATCCAACGATGGCGGAGCAGGTCGCCCGCGCAGTCAGGGTGTTCCAGGAACAGCGGACAGGCTATGCCCCCAAGGCGGTGACGGTGGCCCTGAGCGATGACACGCTGGTCGTCACGCTGCACGAGGCCCTGTCGCCGGCCGAGAAGGCGTTGTCCCGCACTGCCGAGGGTGCGATCCAGGTGCAGGAGTATCACCGACAACTCTTCCGGGACTCTGTCGACTTGTTGCGCGAGGAGATCAAACGGATTACCGGGGTCGCGGTGGGGGAAGCCGCTACCGAAGTGGAGACGACGACCGGTGCCATAGTCCACGCATTCACGACCGGCACGATGGTGCAGGTATTCCAACTCGCCGGCAGCATCTCCATGGACGCCTGGAAAGGGAATGGATCAACCGATCAGTCGCATACTACGGGGGATTGGCCGTGTTAGTGCTGTCCAGGAAGAGTGGAGAAGCGGTGGTCGTTGGCGAGCCCGACGATTTCCAACGTCTGCTGAAAGTCACGGTTCTTGCGATCAAAGGCGCGACCGTGAAGCTGGGATTCGAGGTCGATCCCGATGTACCTGTCCATCGTTCGGAAGTGTGGGAGCGAATCCTCGATGAAGGGCGGGCGAGAGGCAAGCCAGGCGGCCCCCTTTTGCCTGCAGAGTGAAGGTCATGTTGTCGAGTGGCGAGAAAGCCGACAATTCCGAGAGGCAACCTTGGTCTCAAAATGGCTTGGTCTCCGCTCAGGCCGCGTTCGCGCGAAGCCAGGAAGCCGAAAGGGAGTATGAAGACTTTGTTCGTGCCGCTCAGTCCCTTGTACAGCGGCTTCGTCATCGGGAGGAGGAACTTGCGAAGCTCGGTAAGATTGTCGAGCAAATCAACCTTGGGCTGACTCTCGATGAGGTCCTCAATTTTCTTTTCAAGGAACTCAGAGAGGTCATTCCTTACAACCGCATCGGCGTGGCATTTATCGAAGACGGGACTGGGCTCGTGGTAGCAGACTGGACCAGATCGGATCGCCAAGTGCTGCTTGCGCGGGGGTACAAAGCACCATTAGCCGATTCTTCTCTGCAGACAATCGCCGAGACTGGCAAGGCTAGGATTATCAACGACCTTGAGGCATATCTTTCGGAACATCCGGATTCGAAAGCCACCCAACTGATCCTCCGCGAGGGAATGCAGTCCTCACTGACTTGCCCGCTGGCCTCGAAGGGCAGGCCTATGGGCTTCGTGTTCTTCTCCAGTGCCAAGAAGGACGTCTATTCTCAACTGCACATTGGCTTCTTTGAGCAGATCGCCGCCCAACTCACCGTCGGCGTGGAGAAAGGCCGACTATACAGCGAATTGGCGAAGCATGAAGCAGTCATGGAAAGACAGAATGCTGCTATGACACGAGACTTGGAAATGGCCCGGTCCGTACAGCAAGCGCTGATCCCACGCGGAGGCGTCGAGATCCCCGGCTTGGACATTGCCTTCCGATATGAGCCGGCAATCCAGGTGGGTGGCGACATTCTCGACATTCTTCCATTCGGTGACGGGAAAGTACTCCTTTTTGTGGGAGATGCGATGGGGCACGGCGTGCAGGCTGCCCTGGTCATGTGTGCTGTGACAACGGCCGTTCAGGCCGCCGTGCAATCCGATCCATGCCCAGAGACCGTGCTTGCCAGAGTGAACGAAGTCCTCACGCGACTGCGTGTGGAGAGTTTTGTCACGGCTGTGTGCTGTGTGATTGATTCCTCGCGACTCTACGCCGAGGTGAGCATTGCAGGCCATGCCGGCCCGCTTTGGTTTCGCGCCGACGCGGCACATACCGTGGAGCAACTTGGCGGTGGCCTGCCGCTTGGCATAAGGGAAGGCACGGAGTATGCGACGACAAGGATCGATCTGGAGCAGGAGGATGTCTTGCTTTTCTTCACGGACGGAATTGCGGAAGCATTCAATGAGGAACGCAGGCAGTACGGTGTGGGTAGGCTTAAGGATCAACTTCGCCTTTGCGGAAGATCGAGTGCTGAAGAGATATGTGCCACCATCCGGCACGATTTGACTGCTCACTGCCAATCTGCTGCAAGAGCAGATGACGTGACTTTGCTCGTACTCAAGGTGCCGGAGAGTGAATCACCGGCACCAGGTTCTTCCTCTCGGGCCACTCAACAGGATCAAGAAGATGGCTGTTCATAGACAGAAAGCCACACGGACATATTTGCACAGGCGGCGACGGACACCGGATCATCAGCCCCTAAACGTGGCCAATATCGCAGCACACGCGGAGCAAAGGAGATCATTCGCATGATCAAGTTGGGCACGGAAAATCGCCCGGCCAGCGAACTCGGGAAGGCAACAGCCGACCTTGGCGATGAACTCCTTGGCGATTGCAACGTCACTTCGGACATCATCCAAGCCATTGGCACAAATCAGAGCGACGTCGAATCGGCGAACGCTGCATTTGCGGTCTCAATTCGGGAGCAATTGGAGCATCACCCACATTTTCGAGGTCGGACCTTCCTGATTCAGATTGAGTTGATTGAAAGCACGATTGTCCTATCGGGCTGCCTCCCTACCCACTACCTGAAACAACTTCTGCAGGAGGCGATCCGGCTGATGCCTGGTGTTGCGGATGTCGACAATCGAGTGCTCGTGATGCGCCCGAACCAGTAATCGGCTCGGCGGCTGGAAACGGAATGTACATGTTTGACATTGCAGTTCCTTGGCTTGTTTGTGTGAAAAGAGGCAACTCAATGGCACTACGCTTAACGCCTTCAAAGTTTGGGATACGAATCCGGCCGGCGGATGACTGTCATGGATTTCAGCAGAATGGCGTTGCAAAGCTGGCTAAGACGGAAGTGACTGCCAGCACCGGACGAATCCAGGCCGCCTTCCCCAAAGCAACGAAGGCTTCTGCGGAGGACGCTCAAGCAGATCTGGATGAGGCGATCGCCAAAATGGTATCCGAGGGTGGCCCGGCTTACTGATGGCGAGATTCCGTCGGAAGGCCCACGCGGGCGAAATCGCCGCGAGTGGTGATATGAAACGTTTTAGGTGACACGCAAGAAAGGGGGCTGCCTCCTTCGCTGAAGTCTTGGAGGTTCTGATGGACGCAACAGTCATTGATGCAACAGAAATGAACGCCACAGAAATCGTCGCCTTTGTGCGCACTGTACCGATTTTTCACACGCTGTCGAAGGATCAGCTGCGGCAAATCGCGGAAGCGGCCGAAGTTCGCACCTGCGACCGGGGCGAGGTTCTGGCAGAACCAACCAGCCGGGAAAACGAGCTATTTATCGTCGTTGCGGGGGAATTCCGCGTTTCTCTGCAGCAAGATGAAGCGGATTTCAAGCAGGAACTTGCCCGTCTGGGGCCAGGTGACTACTTCGGCGTGGTTCCAGTGGTGACGGGACAGCATGCCCCCGTCGTCATTGACTCGCTGGAATCCGGCCGCGTGATCGCCCTGAGCGAGCGGACTATTGGCAAGCTATTTGAGGGTTCACCAGGGTTCGCGAAGGCTATGTGGCGATCCCTCGGCAGCCACGTCGCGCGAAGTATCGACAGAATCGGCGTCGTGTTCTTCGCCGAGCTCGATTCCTTTCCGAATCTGCCATCGACATGCCAACTGCTGCCCCCTCGCATTTCGCGTGTTTGCCAAAGCCTCGTGGTGGAGAATGATGGCGGCCAGGTCACCGTCGCCATGGTCAGGCCTGGTGATCTGCAATCGCGAGCTTTTCTTGTGGACGTGCTTCGTCAGTTCCACGTCGAGTTTGTCGCCGTCACGGAGGATGATTTTCAGCGGCACGCTAGTCGACTGCTGGGTGCGGACGTAGCCGTTTTAGGACTGGACACGCCGTTCGACCGCCTCATGCACATTACTTCTTCCGGGGACGCGACCGCAATCGCTCAGAAGGGTGAGGACGACGTCCTGCCTGGGCTGCTCACGGCCACAATCCGCGCCGGTGCAAGCGATGTACATATTGAACCACACGACGAAGGTGGCCGGATTCGGCTGCGCGTTGACGGCAGGATGTTTCCTCTCCGGGAGGACATTCCGCTTAGGAACTTCCTGCAAATGATCTCCCGCATTAAAGTTATGTCCGACTTGGACATCACCAGCGTTCGCGGGCCGCAGGACGGCCGGTTCTTGGTTCGGACGGACGATCAGCGGATCGAGTTTCGTGTTTCCGTTACACCCTGTTACGGCGGCGAAAAACTGGTCCTGCGCGTTGTTGCGCCGAACCCGGATTTCATGAATCTGGGCAATCTCGTTCTGTCGAATCCGGTTGCCGCATTCGTTGAAGAGATGTTTCAAAGTCCGAGCGGCCTCGTTCTCGTTACCGGGCCGACCGGGGCAGGCAAAACGACGACGCTTTACGCTGCTCTGAATGCCATCGAGGGCAAAAACCACACAACGAACATTGTTACGATTGAGGATCCCGTCGAACACAATCTCAACTTCGCCACACAAATCCAAGTCAACCGCGAGCGGAATCTCGACTTCCCTCATATTCTCCGCACGATCGTTCGTCAGGATCCGGACGTGATTCTGGTGGGCGAGATCCGTGATGAGGAGTCGGCAGCTTTGGCGCTGGAAGCGGCGATGACGGGCCACCTCGTATTGTCCTCACTCCACACTTACTCTGCATTGGAGACGCTGGTGAGACTGCAGGACTTGAAGGTCCGGCCATACCTGCTGGCAAGCGCACTAAAGGGCGTGATCAGTCAACAGCTTCTCCCGCGTTTGTGCCCGGGGTGCACCGAACCTGTGCCCTCGGACGCCGCCGTAATCGCACGACTCAAAGTCTTGGGAGTGCTTGACGCGGACTGGTCTGGTACGTTGTTCCGCGGCAAGAACTGCGAGGATTGTCCTCCCTGCGGCGAATCGGGCCGCGTTGGCGCATACGAAGTGATGTTTGTCACCGAATCACTCCGCAACCTGATTGACCGCGGCGCATCGATCAGTGAGCTGGAAAAGGCACTGGATCCGCAGTATTTCTTTTCCTTTGCAAGATATTGCCGTTTCCTCTTGGAGGCCGGACTCGTCGCACCGGAACACGTCGAACGGATTTTTCCAAAAAGACCAATGTCGTTTCCAGGATGAATACCTACACACCACTTGTCGGGACGAGAAAGCAAATCCGACAGAATTGCCCACCAGGGAACGAAAGCCAAACCGCCGGCCAGCGTCGACGATTGAGACCTTGTGCCGGCACCTGCCGGCATTTTACCACCTAAGTCCACCTTGTTGATACGGAGAACTTGACCATGCCCGAGAATGTACCCATTTACGCAGTGGTCGGCATCGCTATCGCGGCGATCTTGTTGATCGCGGTGATCGCAGCGCTGATGTCCACCTTCTTCACGGTCCAGCAGCGCACGACTGCCCTCGTGCAGCGGCTCGGCAAATTCGTGAGGGAAGCCGGGCCGGGCCTCAACGTCAAGGTCCCCTTCTTCGAGAAGGTGGCCGGGCGTATCAATCTGCGCGTCCAGCAACTGGATGTGAAGATCGAAACCAAGACGGAGGACAACGTGTTCGTCCAGATGGTCGTCGCCGTGCAGTTCTACGTCCTGCCGGAAAAGGTCTACGACGCATTCTATAAGCTCGATGACGCCCGCCGGCAGATCACGTCGTACGTCTTCGACGTGGTGCGGGCTCAGGTACCCAAGATCAAGCTCGACGACGTCTTCGAGAAGAAGGACGACATCGCCGACATCGTCAAGGCCGAACTGGCCCAGGTGATGGAAGGCTTCGGTTACGGGATCCTCAAGGCGCTCGTCACCGATATCGACCCGGATCCGAAGGTGAAGCAGTCGATGAACGAAATCAACGCAGCGCAGCGGATGCGGGTGGCGGCGACCGAGAAAGGCGAAGCGGACCGAATCCTCAAAGTCAAAGCCGCCGAGGGCGACGCACAAAGCAAGGCCTTGCAAGGGCGAGGCATTGCTGATCAGCGGCAGGCCATCGTCGCGGGACTGCGCGATTCGGTGGACGAGTTCCAGAGATCCGTGCCCGGCACAACGGCAAAGGACGTCATGAACCTCGTCCTCATGACCCAGTACTTCGACACGTTGAAGGAAATCGGCGGCTCGTCACGATCCAATACCATCCTGATTCCCCATTCGCCGGGGAGCCTTTCCAGCCTGAGCGACCAGATTCGCAACGCCATGATCGAGGCCAACGAGACGGCCGAGGGAACCAGAGTCGGAGCGGAAGCTCTTGTCGGCGCGGGCAACGGCGAGTGAAGACACGGTGAAGCAAACGACAACGACAATGGAACCACTATGACAACGCCTTCAGCTTACGTCGAGACTCCGTACTACGTGTTGATGGACGGGAAGCGGCGATTCGGCCCGGAAGTCGCGTCGTTACCGTCGGGAACCATGTGCTTGGCAGTTTACGGGTTTTCTGACAAGGGTCACTATGACAGATTCTGTACGAAGAGCCAAGTCGCGCTCACACCATATCCTCTGACAAAGTTCTACCTTCAGGAGCAGGCCGACGGACCGGGTGGCGGCCTCAATCTTGTGGTGGTTGACGCGCCTGGTCCCCACGAGCCTAGCCTTCATGCGGGGACGATGGAGGCCGTGCTCCAGGGCCAAGAGGATCGAACACCTCGCATTCCCGTTGCCTACCATTTGACGCTCGTTCCCGAGGATGCCGCTTATCGAGTCACTGTAAACAAACACCTCAAAACGGGAGTACGTTGATGTCAACCACGTCGCCGGCAAAGCCACACGGGGAAACTGCCAACCAGATCGCGTCTTCTCCGCCCTCGTCGCCCGAAAAGCTCATTCAGCGTCTTGCCGCCGAGGTTGCCGCGGCCACGGAGCGCATCCATGTGATCCAAACCGAGGCGGCCAAAGCCTTTCTTGGACAGGAACAGCGATTCGTGCGTTTCGTTGCCCTGGAGGAGTGCTCGAGGCGTGGCTTGGTCCGGAAAGTTTTGTCGGCAAGGCACTGTCCCAAATGGGACTCCGATTTGTCACCGATCCGACCGTTGCGTCCGTCCTCGGTTGGTTGGCCGTCTTGCTTGTCATTTGGCTGCTGGGAGCCCTGCTGAAATGGGTCGGGAAGAAGCGGTTCGAAATCGTGTTCAGCGGCGCAATGGAACGGATTCCGCTCGTCAACTTGCTCTACAAACCGGTCGCGCAGGTCGTCGATCTGCTGCAACGCAAGCCGACCGACACCGTGGAGGGCATGAGCGTCGTCTACTGCTCCTTTGGACGTGAGGGTAGCGGCGGATTCCTGGGGCTGCTCGTTTCCGATCGAGTCTACCGATTCAACGGCCAAGCGTGCCAACTCGTTTATGTGCCGACGTCCCCGCTGCCGATGTCCGGCGTCACCGTCTTCGCCGCCATCGACTCCGTACACCGCGTGGACATGCAGGTCGACGACCTGATGAAGATATCACTTTCCATCGGGGTGATGTCGTCAAGTGTGATCCCCGACCAATACGTCGTCCCGCCGGAGGAGGTGGAATGTGCCGGCGACCGCCTGAACGGCAGTCACTCGGCGAAGGCCACGGTGAACGCCACCAGAAACACAGTTGTATGAACCGTAACTGCAATTGGAGTGAATCGTGTTGAAGGTAACCGTCAACAAATTGAAGATCGTAGGCATTGCTGCCATTGTCTTGATCGTCATAATCGTGGTCTGACAGAACACACAAGCCGTCGAAACGAACCTGCTGTTTCTTGCGGTGACGATGCCGAACGCGGCCCTCATGTTTGGAACACTTATCGTCGGTTTCGTGATCGGTGTACTGGCCGCGGGACATATTGTGTTGATTTCGAAGCGAGTACCGCCAAGTTGAGCGTTCGCCGAATGCGGTGTTCGTGTTTCACGAAGTATATCACGGCGCGGGTCGGCAACTAATGGAGTACGACGTGTCGAAATAGCTGCACGGGAATTGAGTCAAAAGGACAAAAGAGCTTGCCCGACAACCTTACGTTCACGGGCCCTGTCGGCGAGTTGCCATACAGGACAAAACCCTTACTTTTGGAGAAACTGATCATGTTACAGTTAGCCATAGCGTGCCTTTTGATTGCACTAATCGCGGCAGTCATGGGCTTTGGAGGAATTGCCGGCTCCTTCGTGGGAGTGGCGAAGATCCTTTTCGTCGTCTTTCTTGGTCTCGCGGTGCTGTCCTTCTTGGGAGGCGCGATGCGGAAAGGACGCGTTTGGGGGTAACTTGCATCCTGGTGTTCACTTCCCAAGTTCGCTGCAAGGAGTGACGGACATGCCTGGTACTACCCTAATCGTGATCTTGATTCTGATGTTGCTGGGTACGCTGCTCGCCTGGCCTCATAGCAGAAGTTGGGGTTATGGCCCGAGTGGCGGACTGGGCCTGGTATTGATCGTTCTTGTCGTCTTGCTGCTCATGGGAAAACTCTGATCACCAAGGTGGAAATGTATGTTGTTGACCGGATCGCGTTGGATCACTTGGATCGCATGACCGACTCAACAGGGCTGATTCAGCATGCCATCTATGGTAATCCGCGGCGTGAGAGCGGCTACAAGCTCGACGAAGTGGCCGTCATGGAATTCCGAACGTGAGGAGTAGTAGGGATGAGGATTGAGGTTGAGCCAAAGTTCGACTTTGATGACGTGTTGATCCGGCCAAAGAGATCGGTTGCTCCCAGCAGGGCAAGTATTGATCTGAAGCGAGAGTATCGTTTCCAGACCACCCCCTCGGGGCAAGGCTGGGCAGGCATCCCAATCATCGCCTCCAATTTCGACACCGTGGGAACGATGCGGATGGCGACGGCCCTGCATGACCAGAACATGCTCACCTGCCTGCACAAGTATTACCCCGTGGAGGAATTGGTCGACTTCTTCACAGACAGTCCAGCGAGCCGCTCTACCATTTACACGCTAGGCATCCGGGACGAGGACTTCGACAAGCTTACGGCGTTCGTCAAGAAGATGGGCGACTGCCTAGGACTGCTCTGCGTCGATGCCGCCAACGGATACACCAAGTTCTTCGTGGATCGGGTCAAGCAGGTGCGTGAGTTGTGCCCCAAGGCAACCATCATGGCGGGGAACGTGGCGACCCCCGAGATGGTGCAGGAACTACTGATCGAGGGCAGGGTTGATATTGTAAAAGTCGGTATTGGCCCAGGCAGCGTGTGTACGACCAGGAAAATGACGGGAGTAGGGTATCCTCAACTATCTGCCATCATCGAGTGCGCCGATGCCGCTCATGGAAACAAGGGGCACATCTGCGCCGATGGAGGATGCAGGATGCCGGGGGATGTCGCCAAGGCATTTGGGGCGGGAGCCGACTTCGTGATGCTTGGAGGAATGTTGGCTGGAACCGACGAGTGCGAGGGCGAGTGGGTAATCGCCGATGGCAAGAAGAGGTCGCTCAGGTTCTACGGCATGTCTAGTCGTGAGGCGCAAGAGAAACATCTCGGCGGCGTGAAGGATTACTGCGCCGCTGAGGGGAAGTCCGTCGAGGTGCTGTATCGAGGCCCGGCTGCTGGGGTGCTGCAAGAGGTCACCGGTGGCTTGAGGTCGGCCTGCGCCTACGTTGGTGCTGATCGGCTCAAGGATCTCTTCAAGTGCTGTACCTTTGTCCGATGCGCCACCACCCACAATTCGGTCTTTGAATGAACCGGCTACTCCGCAAGCCTGTCGCCCTCACCCCCGACCATCGGGCTGATCTGGCAGATCCTGTACAGCATCCGTCGTTCAGCGACAGTTGATCCTCCCGGCACCGTTGGCAACTTTGCTCAGCCATTCCCATCTCGTCAGCCCAGCCCAAGCTCGTAGATGAGTGCGCTGCCCCCCGAATACGGGTACTTCGTCAATCTATGACGAATTGCCGTCGTCATCCCCCCTGCTGCAGATACAATACTTGTAGGTGCGAGCCATGCATCTGCAATGGTTCGAGCGAAACTCCCGAACGGAGAATAACATGCTGAATTGGATTTGGAGCTGTACCTTGAATATTTACGGCTTCATGGCAGCCCTTTCTGAAAACGCTTGGCGAGCCATAAACAGATTGGTGAGACGGGGGTCACATTTCCACCCTCGCTGACGCCTTTCGGGTGGTTCGAAGGAGCCATGAGATGTCGAGCCGAACGACATGAGCGCAAGTGAGGAAAGGCCTTTCCATCGGTGACTGTTTGCTTGCGGGATCGAGCGTTCGGTGGCTGCCTTTCACTTGGAGTAGAACGATGAAAACCTTCCAGGTGTGGCTAAGTCCTTTCGGTGCCACATGTAAAGTCCGAGTTGATGGCATCACGAATGCCAATTGGCTTCTGCATCGCCTCCGCCAATCCTTCGCTTTTCAGAGTTGTGAGCCTGTGATTGACGAGGAAGGCTCCTCTTGCTGCACCTTCCATATGACGTACGGCACCCAGCAATGTTACCGCACGTTCGAGAGATTGCTGTCTGCTATCCCGGAGGTGGAATGGACGCTCGATCCAGCACGAGAAAAGGAGTCGAAGAAAAAGGTCGCCGCATCAAGCACAACGAAATCTAAGTCGGCTCCCAAGGTAAGGCGAGCTATCAAAGCATCGCCTTCCAACAAAATGACGGTCTTTTTCGATTGGCTCCTCTCAAGGTTGTCAAGAGCGGTTGCTACCATGTTTTGGACGGGATCGTAGGGAGTGTCGCCCAGCATTTCTCGGGAGTTTGCCGTGGCTGAACCAGCGGCGACTGGAAATAGCTCGTCACAGAAGGAGAAGGGAAATGAATGGAAACTACGTTAAACATGTGCCTTTTGCTGCCCTAGGGTTTCTGATGGGGGCAGTGTTTGCCGTGGTCGTCGCTCCGGGCGACACACTGTTACTGATAGGGACGGGTATCGTTTTCGGCCTTTTCGCCAGTACGTTGTTCGAGCAAGGCTTCGGGAATGATTGGTCTTGGCCTTTTGGCCGACCGGCCCGTAGGAAGACCTCAGCAGCGAAATCAATTATAGGACATCGCTAACGAGTAACCGGGACTTTCGCAATGCTGGACCAATGTCAGAGCATCAATCAAGCTGCCGAGATTCTGTTGGGCACCGTTGGGACTCCACAAGAGCGGCTTGCCATAGGCTTCAAAGCGTTCCGTAAGGCAACGCTAATCAGTAGCGACTGGCCGGTGGCCTTGTGGGAGAAGTACAACGGTATTTGCGAGACTCTCTTAGCCGGCGGGACTTGGCAGAAGACGATAGACAGAATGGATCTGAAGACTGCCAGCGAATGTGCTACGCAAATCTCCGAGGCCATGAAAGACTTGGCGGTTGCGGTGGAACTCGCAAGAAGCCAAGTATTGATTCCCCCTCCGACACCTAGTCCGCAGTCCGTTCTGGACCCGCCGGCGTGCTCTGAAGGAACAGGGTGAGACAAATGCTGCAAATTAAGAATGACAAGCATGGCGTAAACAGTATAGCCGAAGGCTCGAAGTGGGTTTCCGTCGTCACCTCCTTCGTCGGCATAATGATTATTCCAGCCCTCCATCACAGCAAGAAAGTCAAACGAGGCCATTGTATTTTCCAGACAGCGGCGTACGATTGAGGCAGTGGAGGAGTTGCGATCCGATGGATTGCGGCTTTGACAACGAAATTGTCGGATGACTAGATGGAGATCACCCCGGCCCTGCCGGGCGGGTCGTTGACGAGTAAGCCGACGTGGCAGAACACCCATAGGTGCTCTGCCACGTCGGCTTTTTTTGTTCTTGTGGCCGGAAGTGGTCCGGACACACGATCGTTTCACAGAAAGGTGCAGAGACATGTTAACAACCCGATGGCAGCCTTTTGACACAGCCTGGCCGGGAATGAAGCGGCTGCAGCAGGAAATGGCACAGTGGTTACGTCCTGCTGGGATGACCGACCCGCGGCGGTTTTCCCAAAGCGTCTATCCGCCGCTCAACCTATGGGAGGACGACAACAATTTCTACGTCGAAGCAGAGCTTCCCGAGCTTGAGCTAACCGACTTGGAGATCTTCGTCAACGGCGGCAACAAGCTGTCGATCAAGGGTGAACGTAAGCAGCCCGAGCAGGAAAACGGCTCGTGGCACCTCCAGGAGCGCGGCCATGGCAGTTTCTCGCGGGTGGGTGAGTTACCTCAGTACGTGGACAGCGACAAGGTCACGGCTGAATTCAAGCACGGTGTATTGACGATTACGTTGCCCAAGCGGAAGGAGGACGAGGCTCGACGGATCGAGGTCACAGCCAGTTGAATCCGATACGGGCCGCGCCCAATTGCAGCCTTTCCAGACGGCAGGGCTGGTTGAGAGCGGCCAAGTCTCGGGTTCATAGGGAAAGAGAAACAGTCTTTTTCGAACACATTTTTCAAGGAAGTGGAGTTGCAAACCATGTCAACAACCTTAGCCCCGGAAGAAACCCACAGCGACGTCGCCCCGGTCGAACGAACAGTCGCAGGAACAACCTACAGTCCGCGGTTCGATATCTGGGAGAACGACGACGAGATGATTCTGTACGGCGATCTGCCCGGCGTCATGCCGGAGGATTTGGAGGTTCGCTTTGAAAACCCCGTGCTGACGATTCACGGCAAAGTCAGTCCGCGCCACTGCGACATAAAGTTCCTGCACGGCGAATACGGCATCGGCGATTTCCACCGTACCTTTACGGTCGGCGAAGTGATCGACACCGAGAAGATCTCCGCCGAATTGAAGAACGGCGTCGTGACTGTGCACTTGCCGAAGAGCGAAAAGGTCAAACCGCGTCGGATCGATGTCAAATGCTGCTGATGCACAGCCCCCCGGTGTTCTCGTCCCGTCCGGGCACAGGGCGGCGGCGAGGGACGCAGCTCCGGCTCGGGGAACGAGGACACGCCGCTGACCGGCGAGGTGGTAGCCCAAGGTTGCATATTGGCGGATGACAAGATATCCGCGGAAAGAAAGGATGATCAAATGGCTCAGGGAGAAAAGATTATTGGGATCGACTTGGGGACGACCTATTCGGCCGTGGCTGTGATGGAGGGGCGGGAAGCCAAGGTGATCCCGAATCAAGAGGGAAACCGGCTGACGCCCAGCATCGTGGCGTTCAACGATAAGGGCGAAACGCTCGTCGGCGAGTTGGCGAAACGTCAAGCGGTCGTGAATCCGCAACGGACGGTTAATTCGATCAAGCGGTTTATGGGCCGCCGACACAACGAAGTGACGAGCGAAGAGAAGATCGTGCCCTATAAGGTCGTCGGGGGGCCCGAAGAGTACGTCAAAGTGCAGATCGACACGCGCCAATACACACCTTCGGATATCTCCGCTGCGATCCTGCGAAAACTCAAAGAGACTGCCGAGGCGTACTTGGGCCACAAAGTCAACAAGGCGGTGATTACCGTCCCGGCATATTTCAACGATGCGCAGCGGCAGGCTACCAAGGATGCCGGACAGATCGCCGGTCTGGAAGTCATGCGCATTATCAACGAGCCGACCGCGGCTTCGTTGGCTTACGGGCTGGATCGGAAGACCACCGAGAAGATCGTGGTCTTCGATCTCGGCGGCGGGACCTTCGACGTCTCGGTCTTGGATGTGGCCGAAGGCGTGTTCCACGTCATCAGCACCAATGGTGACACGCATCTGGGCGGCGACGACTTCGACCGCGTGCTGCTCGACTACGCCGCCGAGGAGTTCAAGCGGGAGCACGGCATCGATCTGCGCAAGGATCCGATGGCCCTGCAACGGCTCCAGGAAGCCTGCGAGAAGGCCAAGAAGGAACTTAGCACCCTGCAATCGACCGACCTCAACCTGCCATTCATCACGGCCGACGCAACGGGTCCCAAGCACCTGCAACTGACGCTGAAGCGGTCCAAGTTTGAGCAGTTGGTCGATCACCTGATCGAGCGCTGCCGCGGGCCGGTCAACCAGGCGATGAAGGATGCACATTTCAACGTCAACGAAATCGATCAAGTGGTGCTGGTGGGCGGCTCGACGCGGATTCCCAAAGTCCAGGATCTAGTGCGGAACATGTTTGGCAGAGAGCCGCACAAGGGTGTCAACCCGGACGAGGTCGTGGCCATCGGCGCGGCGATCCAGGGTGGCGTGTTGGCCGGCCAAGTCAAGGACATTCTACTGTTGGACGTGACGCCGTTGTCCCTGGGCATCGAGACCGTCGGCGGCATTATGACCAAGCTGATCGATCGTAACGCGACGGTTCCAACCGAGCGGAAGCAGGTCTTCAGTACGGCCGAGGACAATCAGACGGCTGTGACCGTGAGGGTCTTTCAGGGGGAACGGCAGATGGCGGCCGACAATCGCCTGCTCGGCCAGTTCAATCTGGATGGCCTCCCGCCTGCACCGCGCGGCCTGCCGCAGATCGAAGTCGAATTTGACATAGACGCCGACGGCATTCTCCAAGTCTCGGCCAAGGACCTGGGTACGGGCAAGGAACAGACAGTGCGCATCGAGCAGAGCGCCGGCCTGTCGGAAGAGGAGATCGAACGTCGTCGTCACGATGCCGACGTGCATGCCGAGGAGGACAAGCAGAAGCGGCAACTCGCGGAACTTCGGAACCAGGCCGACTCGATGACTTGGCAGTTTGAAAAGCTCATCCAGGAACATGAGGCCAAGCTCAGTGCTCCCGACAGGGAAGCCGTGACCAGGGCCATCGAGCAGACCCGTACGGCAGCGAAAGGCGAAAACGTCGACACCCTCAAAGCGGCGATTCATCAGTTGGAGCAAGCTTCGCACGCGATAATCCGATCGCTCTACGCCACAGCCAACGCGCAGGATGAGGCTGGAGGTGCTCGCGCCGAGGCCGGAGCCCCGCCGAACGACTGGTCTAGCGGCACAGCGTCCAGTGACCGGGAGGAAGACGCCGTCGATGCCGAGTTTGAGGTTCGATGAAGGAAGAGGTCGCGCGGTGAGCGTGAATCGAAGCCGCCGCAACGGAACGCGGCACCCGTGATTAGTTGGCCCTGCTTCCGCCGGTTGCGGTACACAAACAGCCAACAAAGGAGAAGATACGATGACCCTATGTCCAATTGCTTTATTAGCTGGCTGCAAGAAATGTCCAGTATTTTCTGTCTGCCCTTTGAAAGGTCTCATCGGTGATTACCGAAAGGAAGGCAAAACGCAAACCGCGCAGAAAACGGACAACAAGAACAAGTAGAGGCCTGAGATCTGGCGATGGGTCGGGCAAAACCCAACGGCTTCCTGACCCCGGCCCCCTCGGAGTATGTCACAGATATTCGGCCAGCATCACTGTCGTATCTAGCGCTGCGATTTCTGGGGCGATCCTCTGGGCGGCGGAATTCCCGGTCCCAAGAAGGGTGTTGGCAAGGCTACAACAGAACGCTTCACTTTCTGACGCCACATTAGAGGGGTCCCAAGTGAGTGTTGTCAGGTTGTGAGATGGCAAAAGGAGAGTGAAGAAGTATGACTACCACCACGCGACGGAAAAAGGGCATAGTTGTCCGGCTTCAGCCCTTGGGCGACCGTGTACTCATCGAACGCGAAGAATCGGAGCAGCAGAGCGCCGGCGGTATTGTCCTGCCCGATCAGGCGCAAAAGAAATCGAAGCGGGGCAAGGTCCTTGGAGTTGGCAACGGCAAGCTGGACAGGGAAGGGAAACGCATTCCTCTTGCGGTCAAGTCCGGCGATCGGGTCCTGTTCAGCAGCTATTCCGGAGAGGAGATCGAAGTGAACGGCAAGGAGGTCTTGCTCCTTCGTGAGGACGACATCTTGGCCGTTATCCACGATTAGAGAAAGCGCCGGGCTGGCTGGCTTATCGGAGAGTCTATCCGAAGACGTGGAGCCTCGCAGAGGCGTCCGCATGGATGGCCCGCAGTCTTTCGGATGGACTCTCGAAGGCAGTCCGGGATCAATAGCACAAGCAATCAGAAATAGAATTGGGAGGCCACAACGATGGCTGTCAAGACGATTGCGTTCGGTCAGGATGCTCGTGACAAGATCAAGAAGGGTGTTTCAAAATTATCCAAGGCCGTGAGAGTCACGCTCGGGCCACGGGGGCGGAACGTGATTCTGCAGAGAAGCTACGGGGCGCCAACTGTTACCAAGGACGGTGTGACGGTGGCGAAGGAGATCGACCTGGAAGATCCCTATGAGAACATTGGGGCACGCATGGTACGTGAAGTTGCCTCCAAGACCAGCGACGTGGCGGGTGACGGCACCACAACCGCGACGGTGCTCGCCGAGTCGATCTTCAATGAAGGCCTCCGTGCAGTGGCCTCTGGAGTCAGGCCTGTCGGCTTGCGACAGGGAATCGAGAAGGCGGTGGCTGACATCACCGACAAGCTCAAGAAAATGTCAATCCCAGTCAAAGATCGAGAGAAAATGGCCCAGGTTGCGGCGATCGCCGCCAACAATGACGAAGAGATCGGCGACCTGATCGCAGAAGCCATGGAGAGGGTGGGAAAAGACGGAGTCGTGCTGGTTGACGAGGGAAAAGCCCTTGAGACGGAAGTCGACTGGGTCGAAGGAATGCAATTCGACAAGGGCTACATCTCACCGTACTTCGTGACCGACTCAAGCCAGATGGAATGTGTTTTCGATGAGCCGTATATCCTCATTTACGAAAAGAAGATCTCCAACATCAAGGACATGTTGCCTCTTCTCGAAGCAATCTCCCAGGCCGGAGAACCGTTGCTGATCATCGCGGAAGATGTGGACGGTGAAGCTTTGGCGACACTCGTAGTCAACAAGCTTCGCGGCACGCTCCGTTGTGCCGCGATCAAAGCACCGGGCTACGGCGACCGCCGCAAGGCCATGCTGGAAGACCTCGCCATTCTGACCGGAGGTCAGGCGATCTTCGAGAGCCTGGGCATCAAGCTCGAAAGTGTCAAGTTAGAGTCGCTTGGTCGTGCCAGGAAGGTGATCGTGGACAAGGACAGCACCACGATCATTGAAGGCGCCGGCAAGACGGGCGATATCAAAGGCCGTACAGAGCAGATTCGTCGCGAGATCGAGAAAACCAAGAGCGACTACGACCGTGAGAAACTCCAAGAGCGACTTGCCAAACTCTCGGGAGGTGTTGCCCGAATCAAGGTGGGAGCCAACACGGAAGCGGAAATGAAACAGAAGAAAGCCCGTGTCGAGGACGCTGTCCATGCGACTCGTGCTGCCATCGAGGAAGGCATTCTCCCTGGCGGCGGCGTGGCGCTGTTGCGATCTATCTCAACCTGCAAACGGCCGAAATTGTCTCAGGACGAAGCGATGGGCTACAACCTCGTTCTCAGGGCGTGCCGCGCCCCAACCTACTGGATTGCTTCGAATGGTGGAAAAGACGGCAGTGTCGTCTGCGAGAAGATTCTCGAAGGTGAAGGCCACTACGGCTACAACGCCGCGACGGACAAGTACGAGGACCTGGTTGTCGCCGGCGTCATCGACCCAACGAAGGTTGTGCGAACCGCACTCCAAAACGCAGCCAGTGTGGCCACCTTGCTGCTGACCAGCGATGCCGTTATCGCGGAGAAACCCGAACGCAACGGGCACAAGCGCAATGGTTACGGTGGCGCCGATATGTATTGATTTGATGCTGCCGCTGTCTCCCGCCGTGTGCAGGTGTTCAACGGGCGAATTATATTGACGTGACCGACGTCAGCATGCAGTCGCCGGGATAATGCGGCGCACGCGCGTATCTGACGTACATCACGAATCCCCCCTCGAGGCGCAACGTCCAAGGGCGTTGCAGCGTTGGCGAACCGTACTCCGAGCGGTTCGTCAGCGCCCTCTTTCTGATACATCTGCCCGCTTGCTCCCGCCTTCGCGGATCCGGCGTCTTCCAGGGTTCATTCAGCTCGCGCCAGCAATCTCTTGATTCCCCGCAGAGCATCGAAAAAGATAGCCGGCCGCGGGTGGGACGCGACCGGCTAGAGGGGTTGGCGGCAGAGTGGGGTAACCCTGCCTCCAGGCGGTGGTCGAGGATGATGAATCGTGACCTCGGCTACAGGAAAAACTCCCGCCGAACAAATGCTACGTATGATCATCGTGTGCCAATAGGCTCCAGTCAAGCATTCCTGCGGTCTATTTCGGATTCTTTCGGATACAAGCACGGATACCCAGGCGCATGTTGACAACAAGCAGCTGACAGATTAAGCCAACCGCCAATACCCGCTCCTCGCACTTCCCTCAAACACGATCCGCCCCTCATCGCGAAGCTCGGCCAATGCACGCCGCACCGTCGAGCTACTTCGAGCAGTCCGCGACACGATCTGACTTCTGCGAAGTCTTCCGGCCCGCCCGAGTTCATCGAGGATCCATTGCGATAGCGAATCCCCCGGCACCTCGTCGGGTTCATCCTGCACAACCACTTCCGAGGCATCCAACGACTCACGGTCCGCCGAGAGCAATCCCGTGCACCCGACGACCGTGAGCTTGTCCGAAAACCGGTAGCCATGCTGTCGGTCGTTGACGATCAGGTCGCTGGCGGGATCGATCTCGAGTCCAGCTTCAGCAAGGAGCGTCCGACGCACTCGCTGGCGGAAGTTCCGAATCGCACCGGCCACGGCCGGCGCACCGCCTTCGCTGCCAATGATGTCGGCCAGCTCCTCACCGCTGTACGCTCGTCCGCCATGGAGCACATCCAGGATCTTGCGGGTCACGCTGCTGTCTTCGTCGCCACAGATCTTCACGCCGCAAAGCTCGACTCGGGTTGGGAAGAAGGTCAGTTCGCCACCAGCGAAGCCGCGCGGTTCTGAGTCTCCAAGAGTCAGCGAGGGCGGCATAGCGGAAATCTCGTCGCGCCCGGCGCCTCGCAAGACATCGTCAATCACTCGCTCCAGCGGCGGGTCGGATTCCGAAAACGGCTTCTGCACAAAGTCGTTGGCACCGAATTTCATGACCTCCACGGCGAGCTTGTGGTCACCACGGCCATGGGCGGTCATCACGATTACTGGAAAGCCTTGTGTAGACCGGACCTCGCGTACGAGGTTCTTTCCGTTGCCAATGCGAGTGGGGCTGCCAAACCGCAGGGGAATTTCCAGATCGAATAGCCCGTACGAAAACCTCCCCTGGTCGAGCAGCCTTCTGGCATCGTTCTGGGTTTCGGCCACCTCGCAAGTATGGCCCATCGAATCCAGCCGATCCTGAACTTCGTCCAGAACATCTTGATTGTCATCCACGACGAGTGCATGAAACGTCACGGTTTCTCTCCTGGTGTCGTGATGGGCATGGTGACAGTAACGACGGTCCCTTGGCCGTCTTGGCTATCGATGGAAAGTGAGCCCCCGTGGGCTTCAATCATCCGCTTGGCCGTGGGTAAGCCGAAGCCGGTGCCGTAACCGGCCTTCGTGGTGCCTCCAGGCACGAATCGCCGAACCTCTGCCAGATCCGCCCTTGAGAGTCCCTGGCCGTCATCTTCGATGATGATCTCCAGCCGTTCTGAATCGATTGGGCGGGCAATGACACGAATTGTGCCCGGCTTGAACTCGGTAAGGCTGACGGCGAAGGCTTCGTAGGCGTTCTTGATGAGATTCGAGATGGCACGTAGCGCGTGCTCTCGGGCGACGACGAACGTGAGCCCCCTGGCCACGTCAATCTCCAGGCAGACCTGGTCGGGCAGCCGGCCGGAAGCGTTCAGCGCATCACGAGCCGTGCTGGCCGCCTCCTCGATGATCGTCCCGACTCGCTCCCGATGCCGAGCACTGGGGATACACTGTGAGTAGGTCTTCATGTCCTTCAACATCCGATTGAGTGACTCAACCCGACGTCGCATTCTCGGCAAATGCTTCTGCAGGTCGCCCGCCTCAAGGCAGTGATCGTTGAGTTTCTGCTGGAGTGAGACGATCGACGATTCCATTGGCGTGACCATGTTCCCCATGTCGTGGATCGTGGCACCGACCAGAAGGTCATACAACCGCTCCGCCATGCGACGAGCCTGTCCCGCGACCTGGCTGCCGTGACGCTTTTCGAATCGAGAGTATTCGGTTTCGATGTGGTCGAGACTTCGCCGCTTCTGAGCTTCCACTTCAGCGCCACGCTGTTTTCGTTCCACAGCCCGACGGACCGCTCGACGTACGAAGGCGTTGGAGTCATCGACAAGCATCGCCGCAAGCTTCGGGAACGCACCGTTTTGCAAGAGTAGCAGGTGGTCAGCCACTTCCTTGCGGACTTCCCATTTCGGGTCACCCGCCAACTCGCGCAGCGCGGCGATCGTTTCTTCCGATGGGCCCTCTTGGCCGATTCGCTTGGCCAGATCCTTGACCATCGTCCGGCGCACCGGCCACTGGGTTGATTTCAGTTTGGTGGCGATCATTTGGCGTACCTCTCTCCCCGCATTCGGAATGCATCTTCGCCGCCTTCCAGGAGCGACACGATGTGGGACTTGCAGTCATCCACCGACCCGGCGCCGATAACCCGGGACGACGCCCCGTTCGACGCGAGCACGAACACGCCCTCGGCGTCACCGAGGACGGGTACATTGGGGTTGTGGGTGACGAAGATCAGTTGCCGCCGCATCTTGATCTTGCGGATACTGTCGACGATCGTGCCGTAGATGAACCCGTTGTCAAGGTTGTCCTCCGGCTGATCGACGAGCAGCGGGTTTTCGCTGTCCAGAAGCAGAATGGGCAGGATCGACGTGCATTTCTGACCAGTCGACAGTGACAGGGAATCCTTGTAAGTGCTGCCGTCCTTGAGCTCAATCCGAGGCCGATCCATTAGGTCGACCGTCTCCAGGTCGAAGAGGATCTTCGATCCGCCAAGCGCGGCCATCACCTTCTCGGCCTGCGTTGCATTCAGTTCCGCCTTGTCGATCAACGCGGCCGCGTCTCCTTGCCGCGCAATCTCGGCCAGTTCCGCCGGCCAAAGGGCACCTGCGAGCTTCTGGGCGACGATGCCGTGTTTGATACGCGCCCCGCGAAGCCCGTTTTCCAGGAGACGGAGGTAGCGTTCCGCGTTGCCGTGCTGCACGATGCGGACGCGAATCGCCGGCGAAAGGGCCTCGTTGATCCGGCGAACCACGTCCTCTCGAATAGCAAAACGCTCGTCCCGCAGTTCCGAAAGCTGGGCAAGCATCTCGAACCGGTCGCTTTGGAGATCCTGTAGACGCTCAGCCGTTTCGACGAGGAGACGCTCTTTGGCAGTAAGCGTTCCGCGAACTGCATAGCCGTTGCCGGGGGGGGCGTTGGGCTGGAGCCTGCGGATGGCTCATGCGGCTTCGCCGACGATCCGTGTGCGGCGGTTGATTTCGAGATGGGCGGCGGGATGTTCGGCCAGCCAGCGATCGGGCAGCAAGGCGTCCAGTTCGGCGACGAGAGTTGGGTCCAACTGCGAGTCGTGACGCATGCATTCGATCAGCGGGCGTGGATGATTCTTGAGAATGCGAAGGTAGTCGAGCGGGCTGTCCATCAGTTCGATCCGCGGTCGGGCGCCGTCGGCCAGTTCGACTTGTCCGCAAGCGTCACGAAGTAGCGGCAAGAGCGATTCGTGCTGGCGGATCTTCGGCAGGCGGCGATAGACATCTTCGAGATAGAAGTAGGGATGAACCCGGTTGGCCTTGGCCGAACAGACGAGCGAATAGAGAATGGCCCCTGTTCGCCCGCCGTTGTCGCTTCCGAAGAAGAGCCAGTTGTTGCGGCCTACGGCAATTGGGCGCAGAGCCCGCTCGCTTCGCGTGTTGTCGATCAATAGCCAGCCCTGGTCGCAGTAACGCACGAAGGCGTCCCATTGATTCAACGCATACGTCACGGCTGCGGCAATCTCCGTCTTGGGAACTACCGTGGGCGTCAGAGTGTCGAGCCACGCCTTGAACTCGTCGAGGATCGGCATGGCCCGCTCGTGTCTTAGTGCGCAGCGTTCGTCGTTCGAGGCATCGGCCAGCTCTCGTTCCAGCATATAGAGCTGCCGGAAGTAGACCAGCGCACGGTGAGCCTCGAGCGGCGCCGAATGGCGTGCCTTGTAGAAGTAGCGTCGCATGTGGGCCCCACAGGCCACTTCGAAGATGGTCCCTCCACGATAAAGTTGGTCGAAGACCGATGCGGCATCCGCTTGCAGATAGCCCGCATACCCGTCCAGAAAGCGGCGCGGCGCCTCGCCGTCGCCGTTGCGGGTGTATTCGTAAACCAGATAGGGGCAGACCTCCTGCTGCCCACAGTAGACCCAGACGGTTCCCTTTTGCGTTTGCCCCGCCCCAGGCTCCAGGACCCGAACGCCGGTGGCGTCCGTCCCGAGGAGCTTTCCGTCGAGCACGCGGCTTGCCATCCAGCTGTAGAGGATCACGGCCGTAACGGCCGTTTGCGTCAGCCAGCCGACCTGTGTGCTGCGAGGGAGCCACCAGCCATTGCGAAGGCTGATCTCTTCGTAGCGGTAGGTGGGCAGGTGGTCGCCCTTGTTCGCTGTTGTCAGATGAGCCAGCAAGCTCGCGTCGGCCGCCCCTTTCTCGATCATCTGCGGCGGCTTGTCGGCCACCACCACGTGCTCGTGGCAGCATTGACAGAAGCCTTTTTCGTGGACGTGCTGGATGCCGTAAATCTCGGCCGGACGGTGGGCCCACTGCAACAGGCCGTCGACCAGCACGATCACCAGCGGGGCACCGCACTTGGGGCACACCTTTTGCTCATCCGTCAGGTTGTGCTGCAGCTTTTCACGCAGGACGTTCTCGTCCAGAAGCCGCCGGCCCTTTCCGCCGCCTCGCTTCTTCTTGCCCGTCGACCTGCCATCTTCTTCGTCTGACGATTCCAGCGGCTCGGCGATCTCGCCCGGCTCATCGAACAAGAGTTGCTGATCCGGGTCCACATAGCGTTCCCGCTTCGGGTCGCAACGCTGCCGAATCAACGCGTCCATGGCCGCTTCCAACTCGGCGATGCGACGGTCCCGCTCCTGGAGAGTCTGGGCAAGGCCTTGGAGCATCTCATGACACGACGCCACATCGTCGGGGAGTGAAGCAGCGGCAGTGTCCTGGTTGGCCGACATGAAGGCTTCCTGCTACAGTCGATTTCCGTTGACTGCACGCAGGATAATCCATCGCGTCAGATCGCGTTACCCCTGTTCGAGCATTTCTTGTGATTTTCTCCAAGCGGCTCAGTGGCGACCGCAGCAGCGTTTGAACTTCTTTCCACTGCCGCAGGGGCATGGATCGTTACGCCCTACACGAGCTCCTGGCGACGAGACGCCAAGCGGCTCTTGGTAAGTACACGTGACGACCTTGGCCGCAGGCGGCGCCGGCACGTCCGACGGCATGCTGCGTCGGCCGATCACCTTGATCTGCTCATAGCGATCGCGGAAGATCTCGAACCGGTCGCCGAAGTGCTCACGCCAGGCCCGAGCGACCGACGCGGCGCCAGGCCAGTTTTTCTCACAGCGCGTGATCTCCTTGAACCGCCCGTCGAGGGTGAACGCGGCCTGGAACCGTTGCCAGATGTCGATCTTGTTCTTGGCCGACTCGATCTGCTCAAAGAAGCCGATGTGGACCTTGCGGCAGTCGCAGGCCGGGTTGACGCAGTAGTGGTCGTCGATCAGATAGTCGCGGCCCTCGTGGGCGAAGAAGAAGCTGAATCGGCACTCGTCTCTCTCCAGGTCCTCTTCCTCATAGGTCACTTCTGCGTAAGAGATCAACTCGCCCCGCCTTGAAGGATCGATCGTGTGCTCCTTGAGTCTCTGCAGGGACGTTCGCTGCAGATCGTGGCGGTCGAGCATCTCCTCAAACCGCTCGAAGGGAAAGCGGACCAGAAACTCGCGGACCAGGGCCTGGATCTCCAGAGAACGCTTGGGCGGTCGACGCTCGCGTCCGGTGCGAAGATCAACCCGGATCTCGAACGCGAGCGACTCTCGCAACTCCTTTCCCGCCAGGTCAACCTCGGTGAACGCCAGCCAGGCATCCGTACAAGAGCATTCCAGGTCCAGACAATGCCGCTCGCGCACGGCAAAGGGATGTTCGCGTGAAGAGAACCAGACCAAGCTTCCCAATTCCATGGGGGCGTCTCCTGAAGAATCGTTGATCACGACTGCTCAGGCTACCCTACGAGCTTGATCCAAAACAGCCCCGCTTGACGGTCAGTTCAGGCCGGTACTGCCGGTCGCTCATACCGGGGCCGACGCCGACGGCCTTTGAGTTCGATCCCGTCGAGCAGCATCGATAGTTCGCTACCTCGGAGTTCGATCGCCGGAGATTGAGGGTCCTGCGGCACGGGAAACTCAAAGGTGCCGCGAGCTAGCCGCTTGTAGAAAAGGGCGTAGCCGTCGCCGTCCCAGAACAGCAGCTTCACCCGGTCGCGGCGGCGATTGCGAAACAGGAACAAGTGGCCGCTTAGCGGGTCCTGCTGGAGCGTCTCTTGGACGAGGGCCGACAGGCCGTCGAAACCTCGTCGCATGTCGACCGGATCGAGGGCCACAAAAATCTTCACCTGCCGAGGGACATGAAACATGGCCTCACCCGACTTCGTGCATCAATTGCAGCACACGACGCACGTTCTCCGTGTTCGCCTCGTCGCCCACACGCAAGACCAGGCCGCTCGGCGAGACAATCTCCACGGCAGAGTTCCCTTCTTCGCCAAGCACCTTCACCGGCGCAAGCCGAACCGACTCGCCCCCATGCTCACTGCCATCGCGACGTTCCGCTCCCTCTGCCCGGAACTTCCGTCGCCACCCAAAGAAGCTGGCCTGGCCGAGTCCTTCCTGCTCGCAGAACCTCCGCACCGACAGCCCACTCTCCTCCTGCATCTGAACCACCATCCGCCAGAACGCCCGCTTCTCCTCGCTGCTTCGTCGCGCCACGATCCGCCTCCTCGAAGTGAATGGAAACCGAAATCACTCCGAGTCTAACATGCTTGGCAAGATGCTGTTGGCTGTGCGCTTACCTTTGGCAAGCAGGTCGTTCCGTAGTCGCTCCAGTTGAGCCCGCTCGGCCGCCTCGCCCTGGGCCTGCTTGTGCTGCTCGATCACCGAACGGAACGCCAGTTCCTGCTCCTTGTGCACCGTAGCCAAGGCGGTGGCACGCTGCGTGAGTTCCTCCTGATGGCCAGCGATGCAGGATCGGGCTTGCTCTACGAGCCGGTCCACCTCCCGGCCGCACTCGAGCAGGCCACTGGTGATTTCCTGGAGCAGGGGGCCGTTGGGGCCGGCGGCGATGTCGGCGCCGACGAGAGACGTCCCCTCCTGCCCGATCCGGCCGCTCAGTGTCGCCAGTCCCCTGGCCGCCACGTGCAGAATCTCCGTGGCGGTCTCCACGGCGCGACGCTCCCGATCCCGCAGTGCCTTCAGAGCATGGGCCCGATTGATCGCCGTCGAATCCTCATTGTCCGCGGTGGAGAACTTCTTGAGCTTCTCTTCGACGCCGGGAAGCGTGCTCAGCTCGTCGCTCAGGGCCGTCAACTGGTCCTGAAGCGGCATGATTTGGCTGGCGTTGGCCGAGAGTGTCGACTGTAGTTGTCGGATTTCCGCGTCGATCTGGGCGATCGCCTCGGCCTCGAAATTATCGAGCAGGGCCAATTGGGACGCGGGCCGGTCCGCGATGCCTTCCACCTCGTTCTGGCTGAAGACGTCGGCTTTGAAGATCCCGCTTCCGGCCAACGAGATCGCCGTCGGCGTGCCGTCCGCCGTCATCACGATCGGTTCCTCGCCCCAGGTCCGGCTGATCGTGTAGTGGAGCCCGTCCTTGGTTTCGACTTCCACCTCCACCCGACCTCCGGCCAGGTTCTGTTGGACGAGCGACTCGATCCGCTTGTACTCGCTCCCGTGGGTTTCACGGCTTGGCATGGCCGCGATCGCGTACCGGAGCAATTCCAGGGTCGTCGTCTTGCCGGTACCACGGGCGCCGATGATGCAATTCAGGCCGTCGGCCAGATCCAACCGGACGCCGTCCAGGAATCCACCGATCACCGAGATGGACTTCAGCCGATGCGCTCTGGGTATGGTTCGGTTCGGGCGATCGTGCGTTACTGAGATTTGTTGTGTGTTCTGCATGTTGTTCGCTCCTTCTCAGGTTGGATGAATCGTGGGCGCGCACGGCGATCGCGGGCACGTGACATCATGCGAGCACCGAGCAACAAGGAAACAGGGGAGGCGGTTCAGGCACCGCCGGAGAAAGCCAAAATGGCTTGAGAATCGAGGGGCCAATACTGTGACCCGGCAGGCCGCCCCCTGGGCGAACAATGGAGAAGGCCGCCTCAATGTTCGGGAGGCGTCCCAGGCTGAATTACCAGCCGGGGACTAGTATACATGCGTGAGCTGGCAATGCAAGAGGCGTGACTTGCTTCAAGGGAAAATTTGGCTCTGTGTAGACAGGGCTCGCCTGAATCGTGCTGTCTATGGCTTCCGGTGGCAACTAGGGAGATTCCGACCAATGACCTATAGCACTCATGAGGATGCACATCCTCCTCCTGGGAACGTGTTGGTAAATGGTCTGGATCATGGGCGTTTCAGGCTTGTCGAGCGGGCAGAACAAGCCCGTGGACTACGAGAGGCCGATCAACGTAACTCAATTAAGGACAACATGATAAGTCGTCCGGGCCGCCCACGGCGTGACACGAAACGTCGGAGTGGCTAACTGGTTCAACCTGGATTCTACCTATCGGACAGGTAGTCCAGTGGGCCATAAACTCTTGCCAAATCAGGGCTTGCACAGCAGGGATACGCTTCTCATCGATGTTCGAGTTTGTTAAGGTTGTGCATCCCAATGCGGCCTTGGCTCGCAGCCCACTGGGCCTGCTGAGGAGATACAGAATGCCCAAGCTCGACGAATACATGCGGATTGCCGAGGCTGCCGAGTTTCTCGGTGTTCACCATAACACGCTCCGAAACTGGGGGCGCACCGGAAAGGTCCCAGAATATCGACATCCAGTGAACAACTACCGGCTTTACAGGGTGAGCGACCTGGAGAAGCTGCTGACGATGACGGAGCGGTCTGTCGGCAACAGGAATCGCAAACCCAAATAGTCACTACACCCAACCAACCCACACAGTACGGATACATGAGAAAACGGCGAGAAATAGTAGCAGCAATCACTCGGGCGCGTTTGCTCGAATTGGCACGCGAATTCGAGATTTCGGGTCTGAGCAGCAGTCCAAAGGGCGAGATTGTGACAGCAATCGCTGCTAAGAGATCCATCGAGACCCGTAGGCTACTGGAATCGCTGAAACGCGAAGAACTCAAGACCGCATGCCGGGCGGTCGGACTCGATGACCACGGTCGAACAAAGGTGGAGCTGATTGCACGACTGCTGAGCGAGACTAATGGTCGTCCGAAAGCGCGTGCTCGGAATCCTCTGCGAGTACTTCTCGTAGAACCTGATTACAAAGCGAAGTTCCCCCCCCTAGGCCTCCTCAAGATCGGCACATATCACAAGAGCCGTGGGGACAAAGTGCGGCTCGTGCGAGGCAACCTCAAGGATGCGGGGTACTGGGATCGAGTCTACATTACGAGCCTGTTCAGTTTCAATCACAAGAAGACCATCGAGACAATCCTCCACTACAAGACGGTCGTTGACGACGACCTTACCCGGATCTTTGTTGGAGGAGTCTATGCTACCCTCTGTCCAAATGCCGTCTTTCAGGAGACGGGCATTTGGCCAATCCAGGGGCAGATCAACCGTCCAAACCTTCTTGGGCTAGGGGATGATGACGCCACGGTCGACTGCCTTGTTCCTGACTACAGCTTGCTGGAAGAACTGGATTACGACTACGGATTGGGGGATGCTTACTTTGGGTATGCGACGCGCGGATGTGTAAATCGCTGCCCGTTCTGCGCCGTTCCGCAACTGGAACCACAGTTCGTCCTGTTTTGCCTCAGTTCGACGTTGAGCTTAAGAAATGTGCTAGAGTTTAGCACAGACCTAAAGGAGAAGCTCGATGTCGAAAAAGCGGAATATTCCAGCGGAACAGAAGGTGTCGATTGTTCGGCGGCATCTTTTGGAGAAGGTGCCGGTGTCCGATCTGTGCGACGAATGCGAGATCCACGCCACCCAATATTACACCTGGCAGCGGCAACTTTTCGAGGGGGCCGAGGTTCTCTTCGAGCGAAAGCCGAACAAGGCGAACCAGCGGCGGCAGCGTGACGCTCAGGAGGAGAAGATTCGGCGACTGGAAGAGAAGCTGCAGAAGAAGAACGAAGTGGTCGCGGAACTGCTGGAGGAGCACGTCCAGTTAAAAAAAGAACTTGGGGAACTCTGAACGGAGTGTGGGTTCCCCACGAAATACGCGACAGCGTGGTCGACTACGTGGACTACTGGAAGGAACGGTCGGACGTCTCAACGAAGCAAGTGCTGCGCTGGCTGGGCGTGCCCGAAGGCACGTTCTACAAGTGGAAGCAACGTTACGGCAAGGCCAACGAGCACAACGGGCGGATTCCTCGCGACCATTGGCTGGAGGATTGGGAGAAACAGGCCATCCTGGACTTCCACTGGGAACATCCGCTTGACGGCTATCGTCGGCTGACCTACATGATGCTCGATGCGAACGTGGTGGCCGTGAGCGCTTCGAGCGTCTATCGCGTCTTGAAAGCCGCGGGCGTACTGAAGCGTCACGCAAGCAAACCCTCCGGCAAGGGCAAGGGATTCCAGCAGCCCGATGGGCCCCATCGCCACTGGCATGTGGACGTGTCCTACCTCAACATCGCCGGAACCTTCTACTTCATGACGAGCATCCTGGACGGTTACAGCCGCTACCTGATTCACTGGGAGATCCGCGAGAAGATGGAGGAGATCGACGTGGAAGCGATCGTCCAGCGTGCTCGGGAGAAGTTCCCGGGCGAGCGACCGCGAATCATCAGCGACAACGGTCCCCAGTTCGTCTCCAAGGACTTCAAGCAGTTCGTCAAGCTCTGCGGCATGAAGCACGTGCGAACCAGCCCGTACTATCCCCAAAGCAACGGCAAGATCGAACGCTATCACCGCACGATCAAGTCGGATTGCATTCGCCCCGGCACGCCGTTGAATCTGGCGGACGCCCGGCGGATCGTCGCACGATTCGTCCAGGAATACAACGAAGTCCGACTGCACAGCGCGATCGGGTATGTCACCCCTGTCGACAAGCTGTCCGGACGTGAAGATGCGATCTTTGCCGAGCGGGACCGGAAGCTCGAAGAAGCACGCTGCAAGCGGCAAGACAACCGAGCACGACAACGGGCCGAGAATTCGTGCTATACTGAAGACGCCTGGACGGAGGATAGGGCAACGGTGGGAACCGACCCGAGCGCCGAGCCAGACCCAGAAGCGAGGCCGGGCGGCCCAATGCCGCGCCGCTTCCCTTCCCCAGAACTCTCGCTTCTGGCCCAATGCGATAAATCCCAGGGGGCTTGGGGGACAGCGTCCCCCAATTAAGAAAACACTGCCTTCAGACCTTCCTCAACATAGCTAATTCCAGCACGCCAAAACTCAACGTTACGCTGAACCACTACAGTCCCGTATACCGGACTTCGCGCATACGTGACGGAAATCGCGGAACGATTTGGGGAACGACAGGACCTCGTTTTGATGGATAACAACATCCTGGCATCGAAAGATCTCAAACGGATCATCCAAGACATGATCGAACTTGGATTCGAACGAGGAGCCAGGCGAAACGGGAAGAAGCGTGTCGTAGATTTTAATCAGGGTATCGATGCCCGGCTCATTACACGCGGCAAAGCAAAACTGTTATCGAAGATCTGCCTGCAACCAGTCCGCTTGGCTTATGACCATGTTGCGCAGCGCAAGCTCTTCGAACGCGCCGTCACATACCTGGCAGATGAGGGGCTAACGGACTTATCGACGTACGTCCTCTACAATTTCAAAGACAAACCATCAGATTTGTACCGACGGCTTCGCCATTGTGTTGAATTGAACGAACGGCTCGGCACAATGATATGGTCGTTTCCGATGCGATACACGCCTTTAGACAAGCAGGACCGTTCGTATCTCGCACCTCACTGGAATCGGCGGCAACTTCGCGGCTTGCAGTGCATTCTCAATGTTACTAAAGGTCTGGTTAGCCATCGTGCAGACCTCTTCTATCGAGCCTTTGGCGAATCGCCGGAAGACTTCGAAGAAATCACGGCTATGCCGGAACACTACATCCTGCAACGTGATCGTTACGAAGACAAAGAAGCGGCTGAATGGCGGACACTCTATCGCCAATCGACTGAGAAACAGAAGCGGGAGTTCCTGGAAGTTGCAAGCGTTCCGGCAGTGGAGCGACACAGAATCCATGACGCGCATGAAAAAACCCGTTCAAAACGCCTGAAACGACTGTGGAAGCCGTTTCTGGTGTAAGGAGGAACCCATGAAGTCCGAGCGGGGAACGACATTGATTGAACTCTTGCGGAAGTACAATCCGGCAACGTTCCCTGTTGGGGACACGGGGATGGACTCCTTCGAGGACACGCCACAGGACGCGAACGTGCGCGTGCCGTCGGCTACAAAGAGGAACCTCGCTGAGGGGAAGCGTTGCCCCGACGAGATTAGCAATGTTCAACAACGCCGTGGCCTGGTCCGCTGCCGTTGCGCAACACCGTTTCGTTATTTTCTGGATGGATGCCGACGAGCGTACTACCTATGTGATATGGCAACCGCATCCGGAACGGTCGTGCCCATCTTGGCAGGACAGATATCCTCTGCTGTTGTTCAACGGGACAAGGACACGGGTAGGGTCTCCCTCTATCGGCACGCACGTCGCAGCTTACTTCTCTTGCCAACCGGCGGCAATGGACTGAACCGCGAGGATGCAGAAGAGATTTGCCGAGTCATTGAGCAGTCGTCTTCTACCGTGCCCATCACGGCCAAATGCATCGAAGTAAGGCATCAAGACAAGCCTCAGGATGACTCCTTAGCTCACATCAACATGGAAATGCAGGCTCTTGAAATTGAGTTTCTTGAGGAGATGACAGCCTCACGGGAGATCTCTGATGACAGCATGATCTTGGTTGATGGTGCGTTGCAGTTTCAGAGAGCGAACGACCCGAACCGGGCGTTCTTGCGCTACGCCGTCGGTGTCTCCAAACGCTTTAATCTCCACCTGTGCAATCTGGTCGGAAAGAACAAAGAGATCGGAACGCATTTGTTGAACCTGCAAAATGTGGGAGATCGTACAACTGCATTCCGTCTGAAGGACGACAGATCGAAAGTGGACTATGCGTTTTGGTACATGCGAATTCATCCTCGTGAGAAGATGCGGTTTCCATTTGCTGGCATTGTGAAAATCGAGAAGGCGCTGGTAGATCCAACGGAACGAGAGGACGGAGTCCCCAGCGACGTCGTTGACTTCATCTCCTCCTATGTCTTGCTTGAGCGGTCCGTGTGTCCCTACGGCGTGGATTTTCGATGGGCTTCTCATCTTTACCCGATCTATCTCACGGAACAGGTTCAGAAACGCAAGTTCGTCAGCGACCACTTCTTTCGGACACTACTCAGAAGAAAGGTACAGGCATGACAGTCATTGGAAAGGTGTCCGCAACGGAGAAGTCACCCACGTCGGCGGACGAGTTCACATTCTGGCTGGACGATGATGTCGTTGTAGCTCCTTTTGACCTTGTTGCCGTTCCAAATGCGGATCGCAGCACCACCGTCGGCGTCATTCGGGACATTTACCATACGACTGATAGCCCAAATCACATTGCCAACTACGTTTCTTCGGATTTCGGCGATGTGAGCCAGGAGGCTACGACGCCTCGCCTAGGTGCGACGTACTCAACGGTCGGAGTCATGAACAATGACAAGGAAGTCTATATGCCACTTCGGGATGGCGCTCCGGTCCGTTTTGCCACGGAAGAGGAGATTCGTCAGGCACTCGGCATCGATGGAATACCCGAAGAGAAACGCGTGCCCGCCGGCTTCCTGCGGCAATCGAACAACTTAACCGTTCCAGTCTTCCTGGATTCGGGATTCCTCCTTGGACCGGAGGGGGCTCATCTGAACATCTCCGGAATCTCCGGACTCGCGACCAAGACATCTTACGCCATGTTTCTTCTGCAGGCGATTTCGCAAGGAACAGGAGCCGAAAGAACCGCGACCATCATCTTCAATGTTAAAGGTGACGACCTGTTGTACATTGATGAAGACGCGAAGGGCCTTCCAGAGAGCATTGAGCAGGAATGGGGCAATTGCGGGCTGGAAGCCAAGCCATTCGGAGATGTTCAGTACTTCTTTCCGTATACGAATGACGAGTCTCGCGGCTACGCGAACACCTGGTGTGACGCACAACGTGTTCAGGACTTGCTGGCGAGCGAGCAGGCCGGCAACTATATTTACACCTACAAGGAGGACCGCGACAAACTCGACCTCCTAATGAGTTTCTGTTGATGATGCCCGTCGGCGGCCGGGATGGTGTACGGCTGGCGGGTCGGTTGGGTTGAGGTATTCGGTCTCTTGCATGAAGTAGTGCTTGCCGAGGCTGAGGGCGCATATCTTGCCTTGCATTCACGGCTGAAATCAGGGTGTTGTAACCACGACGTCGTCAGCCTCCCGGAGTTTTCGCCAGAATGGTCAAGTTGTGGCAGAACACGGCGCTGCCGACGGCCGAGACGAAGTTCTTAAAACCGCGAAAACAGCAACGAGCCAAACGAAATGCTCGTTTTAAGCACGAAATGCTCCCCTCAATTCCCGCTCGCCATTGCTGCCACACGCTCATCATCGATTGGCCAAAGTCTTGTGTCCGTCGCGGTACGCCCAGGTACTCGACCTGTTCCTCCAACTCCTCGTAGGTCTCTTCGTCCGGGCAGAAGCCTTTGTCGGCGGCCACCGATTCGGGCCGTCGACCAAAACGCTCTTCGTGGCGTTCCAGTACTAACGGCAGGAGCCTGTCGTCCGTACAATTCTTCTCCAGCACGACGTAGTCGGTGATGAACTTCTCTTTCGACTGGGTGAGCAGGACCTTGTGACCGAACTCGACCGGCTTGCCTCGCCGGCCACGCTTGATCAACTCCGTATGGGCCTCAAAGATGCTGAAGACCTTGTCGCCGTTCGGCACTTTCTCCTTGTCGAAGACGCGGCGGCGTGCTACTCGGGCCACCTGACGCATCACGGGCAAACGGTCAGCCAGCTTTTGGCCAATCGCAGCCAGTGCGACAGATGTCGACCGCGCCGCCCAGGCGACGAATTGTTCCGCGTTTTCCAGGATATTCTCGACCCGAACGATCATGGTTTTCATGTCTTGCTGCACCTTGCGAAGCCGCTTCTTGCTCGTGCTCTTCGAGTAACGGCTAACATCCAAGTACAGCTTCTTGACCTTCTTCGGGTGGAATCGCCAGGGGCAACTCAAAGGATTGAGGTCACGGCCGGCCGCCATCTCGCGCGTGGCCACGCGGTACACGTCCCACAAAAGGCTCGCATCCGTCGGCCAGTGGATGTTGCACTCGGTGACTGTCGTATCGGTCCGCACATGGTCGAGCGAAACCGACTCCTCGGCACAAGCGTTCAGGGCCAGAACATGGTTGATTCGTTCCCACGTTTCAGACTGGATCGCACCGAACGCCCTGTTCAGCAGCGTGAAGTTGATGGTCGGTTTCTTCAGCAGGCGGCAGAACCGTTGCAGCGTTTCGCTTTCGGCGATCCGAATCGACGCCTGCCGGTAGTCGAGCCCTTCTCGCTGCATGACCAAAACCGCCCGAAACAGGTTCTCGCTGGTGAAGATCGGCTTGCGGCCTCGCGTCGACGTGGCCTGGCTGAGTTGTTCCAGATCGCCATGGACCAGATCAAGGATCACCGGGTGACTGTCCAAAATCTCGCTGAGCATCTTGTATTCGCTACGATAATCGCGTACCGTTTGGTTATCCGCCTTCTCGATGCCCCACCCAAAATCGAGAATGGCTTCGGCTTTTGCACGCATCGTTGTTCTCCTTGATTGGTTGTGCTTTCAATAGGATAACGATGCGTTTTTTCTTGCCTACCCCAACCTTCTCTCACCTGCAAAAACACCCCTTTCTCGATTTGAGAAACAGAAACTAATGAGCAATGTGGATGACACGAACTACACGCTGGAAGCTATCGGCAATGCCATCATGACTGAGGCAGCCTTCGACCGCGTCTCAGATTGGCGAGGCCTGATGACCGAATTGTCGAATAGGTGCCAGGCTGGACAGGGCAGCCAGATCCCTGTCCAGTCGTGGCGTCGATTCAGGCGACTACTGACGACCATCGTAAATAGTGATGTTGGCGGCGTGTTTCAGGATGCGAAATCTGGCAACACGGACAAGCGACAAATCCACCTAGCCGAGGAGATGACACACATCAAAGCTGGCAAGACGTACGTAGTCGACATCGCAAATATTCCAGAACAGCAGAAGTGTCTGGTGTTCGGAGACATCATTCGGAGTGTCTACAAGCTTAAAACAGAGGGCGATGGCGTTTGCCCCGAACGAATCGTCATCTTCGTCGATGAGTTGAACAAGTACGCGCCAACGAGCGTCAAGAGTTCACCGATCATTGGAGACCTGCTTGAAATCACAGAACGTGGGCGATCCCTTGGAGTTGTCTTGTTCGCCGCAGAGCAATTCCGAAGCGCTATCCACTCGAGAGTTAAGGGCAACTGTGCCACAAACGTCTATGGTCGCACCAATGGTGTCGAAGTGGGGACGACGGACTACAAGTTCTTGCCGAAGAGTTTTACCGGAATGATGACGAGACTTCAGAAAGGGCACTTAATACTACAGCATCCGATCTTCAGAAGTCTAATAAAAATCGCCTTCCCTCGCCCTTCATACCACCAGCCGACGCACTGAGAAACGACGCACGCCATGGCAAACAACGATTTCGTGATTGGACGTTTCCTTCTGGACAGCCTTACCGGAGGAATGTACGACAACCCCTTATGTGTCTATCGGGAGTACATTCAGAACGCGGCGGATGCGATTGATGAAGCTGTTAAGCAAGACAGCCGCAGGGGGTCCAAGTGCGAGATTCGAATCACGATCAACCCTCCCGAGAAGCTGGTGACGATTGAGGACACGGGCTGCGGTGTGCCAGCAGCAGTTGCAGAGAAGACACTCCACAGTGTCGGCCATTCTGAGAAGCACGGAAATCGTCAGCGAGGTTTTCGCGGTATCGGACGACTTGGTGGCGTTGCCTATTGTGAAAAGCTGGTGTTTGCGACCAAGGCCAAAGGGGAGCTAAAAGAGTCCACGAGCACGTGGGACTGCAAGAGCATACGTACTATGTTGTCCCCTCTCAATAAGAACTATCGCGGGATGGAGTTGAGGGAACTCGTCGAGCAATGTGCAACACTGGAGACACGAAGGTCCAAGTCGAAGGTATCGGACAGCTTCTTTCGAGTCGAGATGATCGGTGTTCAGTGTGCGAAGAACGTCCTGTTGGATATCGTAAAGGTTCGACAATACCTCGCCGAAATCGCTCCTGTGCCGTTTGACCACATGCAGTTCTATGGGAGTGATGAACTCGACAAGTGGCTTACTCAAGAAATTCCCAGCTACAACACGTACCGGATCTTCCTGAACGACGACCTCGTCCGCAAGCCGTACACGCAAACCGTACCGCTACGAGGCAGCAAGACGGATGAGATCGCGGAGATTGAAAGATTTGATATTCGGGACGGACAGGGGAAGATCATCGCGAGAGGATGGAGAGCGCCACGGAAGGAGAACCTTGGCCAACTTAGTGCCTCCGCCGGCATTGATTCGTTTCGGGTTCGTGTCGGCAACATTCTCCTGGGTAGCAAGGCTCTTCTGGACAGTTGTTTCAAAGAGTCCCGATTCAACGGATACAACATTGGAGAGGTCCACGTCATCGATCCAGAACTGGTCCCGAACGCGCGTCGCGATGATTTCGAAGACTGCTCACTGCGAAGCGACTTTTATGATGGTATCACGCGAGAGTTAGGAGAGCCTCTTCGCCGGGACATCCGCCAAACCTCTGACCTCAATCGTATGCAGAAACCACTTCGCGAGGCCGAAGAAGTGCTGAAGACTGTGGGAAGGCAGGCCCGCAAGTGTTTTGCCTCAGTTCGACGTTGAGCTTAAGAAATGTGCTAGAGTTTAGCACAGACCTAAAGGAGAAGCTCGATGTCGAAAAAGCGGAATATTCCAGCGGAACAGAAGGTGTCGATTGTTCGGCGGCATCTTTTGGAGAAGGTGCCGGTGTCCGATCTGTGCGACGAATGCGAGATCCACGCCACCCAATATTACACCTGGCAGCGGCAACTTTTCGAGGGGGCCGAGGTTCTCTTCGAGCGAAAGCCGAACAAGGCGAACCAGCGGCGGCAGCGTGACGCTCAGGAGGAGAAGATTCGGCGACTGGAAGAGAAGCTGCAGAAGAAGAACGAAGTGGTCGCGGAACTGCTGGAGGAGCACGTCCAGTTAAAAAAAGAACTTGGGGAACTCTGAACGGAGTGTGGGTTCCCCACGAAATACGCGACAGCGTGGTCGACTACGTGGACTACTGGAAGGAACGGTCGGACGTCTCAACGAAGCAAGTGCTGCGCTGGCTGGGCGTGCCCGAAGGCACGTTCTACAAGTGGAAGCAACGTTACGGCAAGGCCAACGAGCACAACGGGCGGATTCCTCGCGACCATTGGCTGGAGGATTGGGAGAAACAGGCCATCCTGGACTTCCACTGGGAACATCCGCTTGACGGCTATCGTCGGCTGACCTACATGATGCTCGATGCGAACGTGGTGGCCGTGAGCGCTTCGAGCGTCTATCGCGTCTTGAAAGCCGCGGGCGTACTGAAGCGTCACGCAAGCAAACCCTCCGGCAAGGGCAAGGGATTCCAGCAGCCCGATGGGCCCCATCGCCACTGGCATGTGGACGTGTCCTACCTCAACATCGCCGGAACCTTCTACTTCATGACGAGCATCCTGGACGGTTACAGCCGCTACCTGATTCACTGGGAGATCCGCGAGAAGATGGAGGAGATCGACGTGGAAGCGATCGTCCAGCGTGCTCGGGAGAAGTTCCCGGGCGAGCGACCGCGAATCATCAGCGACAACGGTCCCCAGTTCGTCTCCAAGGACTTCAAGCAGTTCGTCAAGCTCTGCGGCATGAAGCACGTGCGAACCAGCCCGTACTATCCCCAAAGCAACGGCAAGATCGAACGCTATCACCGCACGATCAAGTCGGATTGCATTCGCCCCGGCACGCCGTTGAATCTGGCGGACGCCCGGCGGATCGTCGCACGATTTGTCCAGGAATACAACGAAGTCCGACTGCACAGCGCGATCGGGTATGTCACCCCTGTCGACAAGCTGTCCGGACGTGAAGATGCGATCTTTGCCGAGCGGGACCGGAAGCTCGAAGAAGCACGCTGCAAGCGGCAAGACAACCGAGCACGACAACGGGCCGAGAATTCGTGCTATACTGAAGACGCCTGGACGGAGGATAGGGCAACGGTGGGAACCGACCCGAGCGCCGAGCCAGACCCAGAAGCGAGGCCGGGCGGCCCAATGCCGCGCCGCTTCCCTTCCCCAGAACTCTCGCTTCTGGCCCAATGCGATAAATCCCAGGGGGCTTGGGGGACAGCGTCCCCCAATTAAGAAAACACTGCCTTCAGACCTTCCTCAACATAGCTAATTCCAGCACGCCAAAACTCAACGTTACGCTGAACCACTACACAAGGGCTTCGTTGGTGACGCTGTGAAAAAGAGCGCCATAACGGATGTTCGAGGCCAGCTTGAACAACTCGAGAAGCTTCAACAGAAACCATCTGTCCCAGAAGAGGTTCGAGACAAGGCAGAGAAGGAAGCAGCCAAGCTGGAGAAGTTGGCCAAGAAGGTCGAGGACTCGAAGCCCGACATCTCCGTAGCGCTGTCTACCCAGAGATTCTCCAAGAAGGAACGGGAACTGATCCAGCAGGTCTTGGACGCCGCATATGAACTCTTCACGAAGGCCTCTGAACCCGAACAGTTGATTACCAAGATTATTGCACGATTGAATCGCAGCTAAGGTGCATCGCTGAGACGCTGTCTGTTTTCATTCTCGTACGGCACGCCCCAGTAGTCGTTGCCCCATGGCGTGTGGCCGCGCATTTGCTGCCAGTGGGTACGATTTGGATAGCATCCTCACACTCTGATCGGATCAGGATATTGGATTGTGAACAGTCTGCTCGGGCACAGCTCGCATTGCGAAATGGCTCTCGTCGCGAGGACCGCTTCGACGTGGTCATCACTCACACTGGGCGGGCAGCCCTCGTAGTCACGGAAGAACCGCCATTCGGAAGCTGCCTCCAAATTCAGCCTATTCTCCATCAGTGAGAAGTATGCCAACGCCGGGCATTTCCAAAGCCGCCCCCGATACAACTGCGTACACGTCTTCTGCATGCAAACCTCATACGCCACCTCCGGGTCCGACTCGAACGGCACGGGCATCCCATCCATGACCCGATACTGCCGCATCCAACCTCGGTGCGACTGCCGAATCTTGATCTGGACGGCCGGATACTCGTCACGCCACTGCCACAGAAGTTGCTTGATCTTTCGGAACTCCTTCATGTACCGCGGGGCCGTGCCGTGCTGACTCACATCGAGACGACAGTTGGTGTCGACCAGCACGCGGGGCAAGTCAGGATGGCGGTGCAGAAGGAGGCCGTTGCTGACGAGCATCAGATCTGAGTCCGGCCACGCCTCGCGGGCCAGGCAGACGTGCTCAAGGAGCCGCGGGTTGAGCGTCGGTTCGCCGCCGAGGAGGGCGAAGCGGCGTGGGCGGAGGCGATGGGACCAAAGGGCGTATTCTTCGGCTGCTTGCTCAGGGGTGGGCATTGGGACCGAGGGGTGGAAGTTGGAGTAGTGGGAGCACTGCTCGCAGGAGAGGTTACAGGTATGGGCAAGGTGGTATTCGAGGGCGGGGAGTTCGATCATCGCCAGACTACCTTTCGGATGCCGTGTTTCTTCTTTCCAATTGCGAGGAACTCAGGACGCCGACGGATGTAGCCGGGTGGGTCGACGTGGACGTGGTCGAAGGAGTGGTCGGTGGCGACGCCAACTTTGACGCCGGCGATCTTGGCCCGCCAGAAGAAGTCCCAGTGTTCCTCGACCTTGAGCTGCTCATTCCAGCCGATGGCCTGCAGAATGTCGCGGTAGGCGACGAAACAGTTGCTGACGTAATGACAACGAGCGATGGAGTTGTGACGGCGGTAGGCACCTTCGGGGATATGCAGGGCAGAATCCTTCACGTGCATCAACCGCGGAGCTCCGTCCTTGCCGCTCCTGGCGGCAAGCAGGTCAAGATCGTGGAAGCAGTCGAGTTTGGCGACAAGATCTGCCAGGCGAGTGTGCTCTGTGACGAGGTGATCATCGTCGGCGAACACGACGATGGGCGTGTCGCCGAGATCGAGGAGGCGGTTGCGTCCGGCGGAGAGGCCGATGTCGTACTCTGTCTCGACGAGGCGATCGACCAGGCAGGCTTCTCCAGGGCAGTGCTTCGAGAACCGCAGGTCCGGCCGACCGTCGTCCAGGACGTGGATCGTCGGCCGACGGTCACCGTAATGCTCATAGATCGAACGAATGAGCGCGGCACAGCACCGGGGTCGATGGATCGTCTTGATGCAGAAGGCAACTCGATCATGCATGGACAATCGTCCCTCCCGGGTAGCGCATCGATTGAAAGCCATGTTTGCGAAGTCCCATGGCCCGGAAGTGAGCGCGCCCTCGCAGGTCCCCGTAGTTCGGAGACTTGACGTGGTCGTGGCGAATGAAGCAGTCAGTCGCGACGGCAACGGCGAGTTCTTCCACCCGGCTGGCTCGGTAGAAGAACTCCCAGTGTTCGTAGGTCTTGAGGGCCGGATCCCAGCGAAGATGGGCGATCGTCTCGCGGCGTGCCAGGAAGGCATTGCTCGACATGTCACACCAACACAGGGGCCCTTCGCGGCGATGCTCGCCCCGATACATCCAGATCCGCTTCCCCTTCATCAAGGGGCTCAAGAGCAAGGGGCGCCCACCTTCGCCCTGACGGACGCCCAGGATGTCGATCTTGTGCTTGGCGAATCTGCGGCACACGCGATCCAGGTGCAACTTCGGTGTGACGACGTGGTCGTCGTCGAAGAGGAAGATGCACTCGGTCTCGGCCGCGTCGATCGCCGTGTTGCGGCCCACGCCGACGCCCACGTCGTGCTGCGCAAGATTGACGACGTGGCAGTGCCTGGCCGTCTGGGGATACTTCCTCGAAAACCGCAACGGCTTGCGGCCGTCGTCCACGACGATGATCTTGGGATCGTCAACGTGTTTGCGGATCGACTCCACCAACCGATGGCAGGCCCAGGGGCGGTGAATCGTCTTGATGCAGAAGGTGATGTCACGCAGCTCGATCGTCATAAGGTCACCCGAACTTGCGAAGCTTTGTGTCACCGGGCGCTTGAAAACCGGCCAGGGATGGGCGCTTCAAAACCGGCCAATTTCGGGTTGAGGTTGTTGATTTGACATCATCGGTCGAGTTTCAGCAAGACGGTGGCCGGTTTTGGACGCCGGACCCGGTGGGCGCTTGTGGCCGGTTTTGGGGTCATTTGCCGGGAGCCTCCTCGCAGACGGCCGGGTCCGGTTGTTTCGATTTTGACGCGGGCTTCTTCACCACGCGATCGCCTGCCTGTTTCCGCAGACGGTAGCTCCGGCCGGTGATCTCGATCACCTCGGCGTGGTGCAGGAAGCGGTCGAGAATGGCCGAGGCGGCCGGCACGTCGCCCACGAGTTTGCCCCAGTCTTCCAGCGGCCGGTTCGACGTCATCATGGTGCTCTTCACTTCGTGACGTCGCATGATGATCTCGAACAGGAACTCACCGCTTCGCTTCGGAAGTTGCTTCATACCCATATCGTCGATGATCAGAAGATCCGGCTTGAGGTATCGTTTCAGGATCTTCTCTTCGCCGTCGAAGGCCTCGTCCTGCAAGAAGTCGCGAACCACGTCGAAGATAGATCGGTAGTAGACGAGCAGGCCCGACTTGATCGCCTGATAGCCGATGGCTTGAACCAGAAACGACTTGCCTACGCCCGGAGGTCCCATCCACAGAACGTCCCGGCCTTCGCGGATGAAGCGGCACGTAGCCAACTCGTAGACCTGTTGCTTCTTGATCGAAGGGTTGAAGGCGAAGTCGAACTGATCGATCGTCTTCAGTTCGCGGAAGGCGGCCGCCTTGACTCGGCGCTGAATGAGCCGTTCGCCGCGGATCGCCAGTTCGTCTTGCAGGATCAACTCTAGGAACTCGGCATGGCTCAGGCTGTGGCCGGCCGCTTCCTGGAGACGTATCTCCAGGGACTGGGCCAAGCCCGACAGCCGGAGCTTTCGGAGAGCGGATTGAAGGTTTTCGTTCATCGTCGTCCTTTCGTGAAAAGGGTGGTAAAGAATGGGATGTCGTGTTGCGCTTGCGAGCGAACCTTGGGCAACAAGCCTGAACCAAGATTTCCCAAGGGAGTTGGCTGAGCCCCTTCCGCCTTCGCTCCTCGCATCGGCCCTCGCCCCGCGTCTCTTGGGGTCGATGGGAGGAGTGAAGGTGGTAAGGGGCGGTCCCCTTTTGTCGAGCCCGAGCGGAGGCTGGGTGGCATTCGGGATCATGGTTTGTTACCGATCTGCCAACGACAGTGCGTTGGCGAAATGGGCGTCATTCGGCCGCCACTTCGATTCCCGCCTGGCGTTTAATGGCCGAGCGAACCAACTCGCCATAGACCTCCATGCTGCGGATCAGCGGGTGCTCGTCCATAAACTCCAATTGTTCCTGTTTTGCCGCGTTTTTCAGGATCAAACGGCGGAGGTTGGACAACTGGTAGGCCCCGTAGCTGTGGGCGATTTCGCAGGCCTTTTCAAGGTCCTTGACGGTATGCTTGTCCGACAAGGCAAGCAGGCCTTGCAGCGTTCGCAGTCCCTGAACTCCGCGACGCGAGATCATCTCCGTGGCCCAGGCTTCGGTGTGGTCGCCGATCGTCGCGGCCCTGGACAACAGCCGGGTGGCTCCTTGCTCGACCGTCGAGATCTTCTTCTCAGAAAGATGGCTCGAATTGGTGCTGAATCGGCCCGGCTCCTGCTTGGCATGGACGGCGATTTGATTCCACTGTTGGTTGAAGATCCGTACGAGCCGGCTTTCCCACCGCACCCACACGCGCCGTCCCACATACTCCGGCGGAACTGAGTAGTACGACTTGTCGACCTCGACATGGCCGTCGCGATGGACCGAGCGTTGCCCTTCGTGAAAGAAAGGAAACCGTTCCAGCGGCAACTCTTCGAGTGCCTCTTTCTCCACCTCGCGAAACAACTTGCCCACCTGCTTACGCGTCGTGCCGTGAATCCGCGTGTCGGCAATCGTCGTCTCCCAGTTGAGGAGATGCTCGTTCTGCTGCCTGAGGCTCTCGAACTTGTGCCCTTTGAGGGCGTTCTCCTGGACATAGTCGACACCGCGTTCCACCTTCCCCTTGTGCCGCGGCATGGCCGGCCGAGTGGGCAGGATCACCGTCCCGTAGTGACGGCTGAAGGCGTCGACCTTGGGATTGAGTTCCGGCTCGAACCAGTCGACCTTCTTGACGGCCGCTCGCAGATTGTCGATCACCAGCGTTCGCGGCACGCCGCCAAAATGCCAGAAGGCGTTCTCCAGGCAACGAATGAAGGCCTCCGTGGTCTGGCCGTAGACGACCTCGCTGTAGCCCTTGCGGCTATGGCTGAGCACGACGCGAAGAACGTGCGTCTTCCGATACCTGCCATCTCGGTAAACTCGGGCGCCAGTGCCGAAGTCGACCTGGGCTTCTTCGCCCGGCCCGGTCTCCAGACGTCGGAAGGGAAGCGATCGGCCGGCGTTCAGGGTGGCCACGAACCGGCGGACGCTGTAGTAGCTCACGTCGACCTCTTCACGCAGATCCTGGTAGATCCGCTGGGCCGATAGCCCCTGCTGGAGCTTGTCGGTGATCACCTCCCGGTAGGGTTCGCAATCGCTCCGCGACACCACCGCCTCGGCCTCGGACCCGGGGGGCGCTTGTGGCCGGTTTTGAGAGTCCGACCCGGCGGGCGCTTCGGCCGGTTTTGCGTCCAGTGCCAGATATCGGGCCACGGTCTCACGATGGATGCCCAATTGCTCGGCAATCCGTCGATTCGACCAGCCCTGTTGATGTAACGTGAGAATTGCATTGATCTTAGCCATCTTGAGTTGATTCGCCATCACCAGGCCTCCGTCAGTTCGAGTTCTGACAGAAAGCCTAGATCGACGCCTTTCAAGATGGCCGGTTTTCAAGCGCCCCTAACTGGCCGGTTTTGAGCGCCCGGTGACAACTTTGGATTGACGTGAGTGATGGCCGACTCGACTTCTTCCTCGGTGGGCTGGATACCGAGGAAGTCGATGAGCCGGGCGATCGTGCCGGCCGGATCGTCGGTCAGTTGGGAGAAGTCGATCCGATGGACAGGCACGCTTGGGTGCGTCTCAATGAACTGCTCCCGGTGTTCCAGCAGGCTGCGCTGCAGCCGCTCGCACGCCGTGTCGTCCGCCGCAAACCACTGACCCTCGTGCCGGCGGCTACGATCTTGAAGGGATCGGATCGAGGCCTCGATGGGGCGGTCGACCGCGATGATTCGGAGCGATTTGCCGAGCCCTTCGTGAAGGTGCTCGGCGAAGCGGCAGAGGTGCGGGTACTTCGCGCCGGCCACGGTCCGGTCGCGATTCGCTTCCGTCTTGCGGGCGACAACCCAGCTTTTGAGCTGCTGGGTGAGCTTCCCGTGGCCGATCTTGGGATCGACCGTCGGAAACGGCATGGCCTTCTCGCAGATCTTCGTAAGCCCCACGGCCTCACCGCCGCCGGTCGCCTCGTAGCCGCCGAGTTCGTTGCCCATGTGGACGCCCAGATGGTGCATCACCATGGCAACGCACGACGTTCCGGATCGATGCGGGCCGAGTACGGCAAAGAACGGGACGTCGCTGTGGTCGGCATTGCGGGCGTCATTGAAGAACCGTGTCTCGTTCCACTTGCGGCCGCAGATGTTAGACTTGGTGGGCAACTGACCGACCAACCACCGATCGGGAGTGTAGACGGGCAGCGACTCGCTCTCGACATGCTTGCCCTGCACGACCATCTGGTAACGGCGCTGAATCAGCCTGCCAAGGTGGTGGTCGATATGGTGCTTGTTGTGCCAGTCGCTCCAGTTCAGGTGCCGGTAGAGCGTCTTCATCGCCGGCCGACCGCGGACCATGAAGGCATGCGTGCGGTTGACGTTGTAGGGCCGGTAGACGTGCTCGGTGATCTTCTGCGGCGGATGCTTGCCCGCGTAGAGATGCTGGCCGCCCAGGTACGCCAGTCCCCAATCGTCGGGAAGCTCGTCGACGAAGAGCCTGACTCGCGCGGCAAAATCGTCCGCGAAGCCTGCGTCGTCTTCGAACACGACATAGGAATCGATGCCTTCGAGCAGGCACTTCTCGAGGATCAGGAGATGGGAGCGGTAGCAGCCCCAGGCCCCGTTGCCCGCTCGCCATTGCGGCGGTGTCGCCAGGCGGCGCCCATCGATCGCGGGGAATCGCTCGGGCTCAGGGAACGGCCAGGGCTTGGGCAACTGGCCGAGCCACTGCCGCAACCGATCGTCGCGGCGGTCGAGATTGACCAGGAACGCACGCTGAACGATCTCAGTCGATTTCAGCGTCGTCGTCACCTGGCTCGGGTGCGCCGTCGGGGAATTTTCGTTCGAACCGGCGGATGGCGGTGATAACGAGACTGCGGGCGATGACGCGGGTGAATCTGCCATGTGGTAGTCCTCTCAACTGAGCTTCTTCCATCAACCACTCGACGATCGTGTCGAGGTTCTGCCGGCAACCTTCCGCACCCCAGTCGTTCATCGTGTCGGCGCGGGTTTCGCAGTTGCACGAGTCGCTCGGCCGGGCGAACCAGGCGAGCATCTTCTTGAGTTCACTTCCCGGGCCCGGCCGGTAGTCGCCAATCCGAAAGCTGATCGGCGGTTCGGCCTCGGCCTTATACTGGCGGACGAGCCGCTTCAGCTCGTCGGTCGACTTGCCGAGCCGCTTCCGCTGGACGAGCGCCATCCCGATCGTCACGACGTTGACCGCTTGGGGATTGTCGTTCTCCTGGCACGCGGCGCAGGCTCGGGCCGACGCCCGGACCGTGCACTCGGCCATCTGCGAGGCAACGCGACACTGGTTGTCCAAACCAAGGTGCGGGCAATGGATCATGCGGCCGACTCCATCAAGGCGCCGTCGTAGTCGCCTGTCCCTTCGGGCGGCTCGGGATCGTCGCAGTTGGAATCCAGAAGTTCCCAACCACACGACCAGATCCACGTGCTCGTACAACCGCTGCTGGAACTACCAGGTGGCGGCTCGCTCGGCGGATTGGAGTCCGAGGTGCTTGGTCGACTGTCGCTCTGCGAGGTGCTTCCCGAGCCGGAGCGACTGCCCGAATCGGACGTGTCGCGTGACACGCTGTCGGACGAGGCATCACTCGCCGGGGGCTCGCTGGGTGGATTCCAGTCGGATGTGCTGGGCACGCTGACGCTGTCCGACGTCGAATGGCTGCCTGATCTGGATTCGCTGCGCGACGGGCTGCCGGAAAGGCTGTGGCTAACGGACCCGCTGGGCGGGTCAATCGTGCTGTCGGATGGCTCGTCGCTGCTCGCCTCGCTCTGGCTGGCCGATTCACTGCGGGAATCCGATTCACTTTGGCTGTCCGATCCGGAGATGCTGTGCGACACGCTTCCGGAGACGCTGTGACTGACCGATCCACTTCCGCTAACGATGTCGCTCGTGCTGTCGGATGGCTGATCGATGCTACCATCACTGAAGCTCGCCGAATGACTGCGCCCGTCCGACTCGCTCTCTGAGCTGCCAGGACCGTCGGATTCGCTGCCTCGGGATTCGCTCCCGCTTTCAGACTGACTGGACAGGGATTCCGACTCGCTTCCCTCCGAGTCGCTCGAGCCGGAATCACCGGACGGCACGTCGATCGAAGTGGGAACACTGCTCGACCCGTCAACCGATTCGGACGAGTCCGACTCGTCAGAACTGGAATCGGATGAACGGCTCGAACCATCGACACTCGCACTTGATCCGCTTGAATCACTCGAAGCCGACGCCGACGAACTACTCGATGAACTGCCAGACCCACCGACGGAAACCGACACACTCCCCGACGAGTCGCTCGACGAGATGCTGGATGATTGGCTGCTACCAGAATCGCTGCTCGATCCGCTGCTGGAAGAACTCTGCGACGATGAACTGATGCTGGAGGAACTGCTCACCGACGAACTGCTCGATAGGCTACTCGAAGACGAGGAGATACTCGAACTGCTGCTGGAACTGATCGAGGAACTGCTACTGCTGGACGTGCCGCTGCTCGAAGAGTTCGATACACTCTCCGAACTGACAGAAATGCTGGAATCGCTGGAGGAACTGGAGCTGCTCGAACTACTCCCGTCGCAGCAACGGCAACCGACCGACAGGTAGGCAGACGTGTCTTCATGGAAATGGGCGATGATCTGCTGGCTTGCCAAGAGCGCATAGTCGCAGACGTTGTAGACTGAGACGACCGATCCACTCGGAGTCCAACACCCACCCAGGAACCGTAGCTCCCGCGCCGGTCCCCATGACTTGGACTTGATTCGCTTCGTGGGAACGCATAGTAGCGTCTGTTTGGGCGGATCGAGCAGCCACGAGTCGTGGCCATCGAAGGTCACACCGAGATACTGGGGTTCTGTGGGGTCGACGGGCCCGCGGATCGGTTGCGTGCCGTGATGGAGGACGTCAACGCGGACGATTTCACCACCTGGGCGCCGGACCGGTTCCAGAAGCCCCGTTTCATCCACGGTGAACAGCTCGCACTCGGCTGAGCCCGTTTGTAATCCGCGTCGCGGAGGGATACCGCTTTGTACTACTAACCTCAAAGATCGTTAAGTTTTTGACAAAGTTATCAGGCAGCGGTGGCGTTAAGTTGTTGGAGCGTAGCGTGTTGTGTTTGGAGTAGGGCGGTGACGATTTGGCGGCCTTTGGTTGTCATGTGGTAACGGCGGCGTTGGGGTGATTTTCGGATAAGACCATGAGCTCGAAGGATACGAAGACGGTAAGAGACCTTCGACGCAATGCGAGCACGTTGGGTCTTGTCGTCGGACTTCGTGGGATACAGGCGGGAAGCCACATCGCGGTTGCAGAATCCTTCGATGGCCAGTTGTCCGTCGCTGATCGCTTCCAGGAGTTTCCGGTCCTGCTCGGACCATGGCCGCAAGGCGCGGTAACGTGTACCGTCTTTTCGCGTCGGACGGCACACCTTGGCGGCCAACTGAGCAACCGGCGTGGATGTATCGAGCGACGCCAGCGCTTCGGCATAACGGTCGTTGGACTGCTGAGACACCTCGGCGCGGCGATGCATATCGGCCACGCCCCTGCGCATGGGACGCCACGATTTTGGGCCGTTCGGGTCGTTTTCGGTCGAACGGTACGATTGAAAGGCGTGGGGGTTGTTGATCGTCGTTTCGATTCGCAGAAGAGAACCGCCTTTATCGTATACCTTGATGGAGTTGCCGAAAGCCTGATGTTTCACGCGAACGCCTTCCGGTCGATCCTTGTAGTCGCTGATCACCTCACCCTGATAACGGCGGTCCGGACGTTTGCCCAAGAACCGCAAGACGTCACGGCTATCGAAGGTGGCAATGGCTCCGCGGGTAAGTTGTGGATAGAACTTTGCCAAGGCTTCCGAGGACGTGAAGGCAATGTCTGTGGCCCACTCCGTCTGGAAAGCCGACCAGTAGTACGACATTCCCTGGGAACGGAACATTCGCCCGTGCGCGGGATTCAGTCTTCTTGCCACGGCATCGAGCACCTTTGGCCAGTTGGTCTTGTGCATCCGGTCCATGATCGTTTGAGCCTTGGCGAAATCCTCGATCCACGGAAAGCCGTTCTTGTACCGCTCGTACGGCAGGCCGGATTCATCCATCCGTCGCGAAAGCCACTCTCGACCGTTGAGACAGACCTGGATGGGAAACGGAAACCAAGTCTGAATTCGGGCCGACATGAAGCCGAATCGAGGGTCGATCCAATAGTGGTAGAGAAACTTGCACTTGCGCGTGCGAGATATCAACTCGAGTTTCTTCTTGTCGCGGTTGCGGTAGATGTCATAAGTCTGGCAGGGTTCGACGCAAGTCAACACGCAGATCAGCCCGTCTTGCACGTCGTCATTCATAGCGATCTCGCGGGCGATTTCGTCCTTGCGATCTTTGGGCGACGCAAGATACTCCACCGGTCGCCCCGTTTCTTGAGCCGCCGCCAGCGAGGCGTCGATCAATCGTGCCGTCATGGCCTGGGCATGGTCGCCGAAGTTCTTCAACAGAACCCCCGCACGACTGAGATAACCCATCATACCCTCCACAAAGGTGAGCATCCGCAAGGTGCCACGAAGAACAATCCGGTCCCAACCGCTCAATTCTCCCGTGACGTGTTCCGCATGTTGTGGTACAAGAGCGTTCATGGCGTTCCTCTTTTGGGTAAACGTTTTCGGTTACAAAAACATTTACCTCACAAAAGGCGGAACGCCTTTTTCAATCACTTTGGTTGCGGCCGAGCGTCAGCGAGGCCGCGCTGGGGGACCTTGGCCAGGTAGTGATTGGGCTGATGGTTGGAGAGCCGCACGACCGCCCAAACCGTGCCTGAACCCTCCTCGCGCCAGAGGATCTTGGCCGAGCCCTGAACCTTGGCCTTAAGCTCGCTGGCCTCACCATCGGCAATGTCCGCTGACTGGATCCAGTCCTCGTCTTCCTCGATGTTGATTCGGGCGACAGTCAAGCCGGCAATGCAGGCAGAGACGATTCCGTCACTCTTCACCGGCTCCAAGAGAATGACGAACCGGCCGCAATGCTTCTCCTTGTTGGGCGTGACACCATGCAGAACGGGCCCCGCCTTGAAGGCGGACGGGTTATCCGACGGCTGCGGAAAAACCTCGTCGATCCCCAGCACGTCGAACCGATCCCGATCCTCGCCCGAGCAGTTCTTGACGCGAACTATTCCCGTCTGTGGCACATCGCGCGTCGCGGATCGCCCCAGACTTTGCCTCTGGCCCTTCGTATAGCGGGCTGCTTCGACGAAGGCATTCCAGGCCTTGTGAGGTATCCCGTCGAGACGCTGACCGGGCTTCAGTGGAAACAGCTCGCCATCCATATATATACTGTCTCCGTCAGATGGCAGTCAGGCGAAAGCGGACCAGGATCACCGGCCCGACCGTGGGGGTCAGCTTGAAGACAATCAGGTAGGCGCGACCCGCCAAGGGGAAGGCGGGATTGGTCGAGACGTCGAGCACGTGGCAGAAGTTGTATCCCACCGCATCGACCGTCCAGAGGGCATCGAGCTGTGGCGTGTCGAACAGCAGATCTACCGGAGCCACGTCCACGTCTTCATGACCTTCAACAGCGTCCTGCACGTTCGGGTCGTTGTGGTCGAGCAGGTAGATGGTGTATTGGGCAGCCGTGATGTCGGCCTGCGTCAGTTGGGCGCCATCACCTCCGACAACCCGCGCGAGCAGCGTTGCCGAACCGTCCCGAAACACCTGGCCCCGAATATCAACCGCGTTAGGCATGGACAACTCCCTTCTTGGCTGTTGCAACAGACGCTTCGCCGGCGACGGCTGTGGGGACCACAGGGATTCCCGCCTCGGCTACCGCAACAAACGTCTCGCCCGCTACCGCCGTGGGAACGACGGGGATTCCCGCCAGGGTACCGGACGATTGAACGCAACCAGCGGGCACCGCGAACGGTTGCACCGGCGGGAAGCGCCAGTTCAGATTGTTACCGCCGTTGATGCTCGTTCCGTCCAGGGCGTTGATTGCGCCCCCGCCACTTGCATCACAGAAGGCGGCATTCGCAAAGCGAACACTGGTCGCGCCCAAGGCATTGAGTAGCCAGGGGCTCGTGCCCCGAAGCGACAGCAGATCACCCTCTTGGCCTTGCCAATCGAGATCGCCACCCACAGACCATGCGGAGCCATCGAGCGCGTCGGCTAACTTGGCCCCTGGGCGGATCCAGCAGTTGCCGGTTGCGGTGATCGATTTGCCATCCGGTTCAAATGTTCCCGACTGATGATCGAGGCTGACGCAACTCAGATCGCTTTGCAGGATGAGGCGACCCTCCGGCTTCGCGATGAAGACGGGGTCCAACGCGCCTTCGACGCCCGCAACGTCAAGAATCTGATCGCCCGAACCTGTGAAATGCAGGCCACCCGTGCCGGCAAGCCAAGTGCACGGTCCCTCGCCAGCAGATAGGTTACCTTCGACACTGAGAATTACGTTGCCGCTTCCGGTGTCCATCACGGCGCCCGGTCGGACGATCAGATTGCTTCGGTTGTTGACTGCCGCACCACTGCCGAACTGAACGTTCCCGTCGACGTCGAGCACGTCGCAATCAAGACCGCTGATGACGGCATGGTAGGACGTTCCCGCCGAAGTCCAGACGACCTCCTTGATCGGCACATCCCCGGCGATGATCGCCAGGTCCCTCGCTTGCGTGAACCGCACCGACAACTTGGTAAGATCCGAGTCGGTGAGGTACCTCAGTGTGACTGAACCGTCAACGGTCATATCGTCGGTGACGATGACCGTACAGCTCTGGAGTCTCATGACGTCGGTGACGGTCCAATGGCCACCGCCAAACGTGATGGTGGGCGAGCCGTATCGGACGATCAACGAAAGGCATTGGTAGCCTTGCGAGAAGTTGCACGCCTCGACATCCTCGATGTAGGCGGTATAGGTTGACTTGGGTAGCCCGGCCGACCAATTCGCCGGGTTGTCGCCGTCGTGGTCGCCGAGTTCGTCGGTGAACGTTGTGCCCATCAGCGAACCTCCCGCGCGAACCGGCGTCTAATGCTCTCATTGCGTCCTTTCAAAATGACGCGGGCCACTTCGGGGACATTGGCCACGTCACGGCAGTAGTAGAACGCGGTCTTCTCATCTCCCTTGTCGCGCACTATGGCACGCAGTCGCAAGTCGTCACCAAACTGGCGGCAATAGGCATAGGCGGCTTCGGCGTTTTCGGACTGGGCAATCTTGTCGATCAATTCATCGCGTGGCCCAATAATCCTCATCACGGTGAAGGCGAGGAAGCTGTGCTTGCGGTCACACTGGGCGACCGCTTCGATCGCAGCCTCAGCAACTGCATCTGGAATCTGCCCCAGCTTGTATGCCTTCTTCACATCGCTCCAACACCCATCGTCGGCGAACTGTCGGGCCAATTCCTCGCACTTGTGTGCTGCAAGGAAGTGACGCCACCACTCGATTGTGGGTTCAAACGGCTTCAGCTTGATCTGTTCTCTTGCCATGAGTCTCACGCCTGCCAAGGATCGGGAAGCCCCAACGCACCAAAATCGCCGTACTCGTGGACCTGCTCGACGTAGGCCGCCTTGGGGTTCTTCACCAGGGCCTGGGCGTTTTCATCTTCAGTGTCCTCATAGAACGTCCAGAGATAATGCCAGCCTTCCTTGTCGATGCCCGTGATGTCGCCGATCGCGAGGTTCGTCACGTTGTGACTGGCCTCGAAGCTGAACGTGATCGGCACCGTCCACTCACCCCGGGCGCTTCCGGTGATCGAAACGAGCCTGACTTCGCCTCGCTCGAAGATCCGCCAGGCCGAGGCGTTGACCTTGCCTCGCAGGCTGTAGAGCGTGGTGATGTAGGCGGGCGTCACCGCTGTGTAGGCCAGGTGATGTGTCTCGCTCCAGGCAAACGTGGTCAGGTCGATGTCGATCCCGTCCACAGCCAGACCGTTCCCGTCGCTGCGAACGCCAATGGCGCCCTTGAAGTCGGGCGGCGTTCCGTCGGCAGCGTGCTTGCCAGCCGTCGCGAGGCTTTGGGTGACATGCTGCGTGGCCGAGCCGCCGATCTCGAAGGACCACTCGGCCGTACCGGGCATTCCCATCTGGGCCGCCCCATACTCGACATCGCCGAACCAGACGCCCTCGCCCTCCTGGTGGGTGTGGATCTGTTGTTTGACCAGCGAGTCGTAGGTGGCTGGCGATGCGGCATTGACCAGGGCGCGAACCTGGTAGTCGTCGTCGGTGCCAAAGACGGCGAAGCGTAGGATGAGCGACGGATTAGGGCCCTGTGTCCCTTCGCGACTTCCAACCAGTTCGACCGAATAGCTCATATGACAGGGATCCCCCGATTCATGCGGCTTCGCTCTTCCAGTCTTTGCGTGTTGCGGGCCGTCTCTTCCGTTGCCTTTGCCGTTCGATCGGCGGTCGTATCGCCTCCGAATCGCGCGGCAGCGAAGGCCGAGAACGTGCCGGCAACCGAGCTGCCGCCCGCCGAAATGGGTTCAAGATTGAGCCCTGTGACGGCCACCTCGATCTGCTCGCGAAGCTTGGCCAGACGCCCATCGTCGCTTGGGGATTCCTGAGCGGCTCGTGATGCGTCAGCAATCGCCTGATCGCGCTGACGAATCAGCTCATCGAGTTCCTTCTGCTGGGCCCCGAGATCGGCGCCGTACTGCTCCTGCCGCTGGGTGTGCTCCCGCTTGCGATCCTCCTCCAAGACGTCGAGCGTGCCCTGGCGCTGAGTGTCGATCTCATCAAGTCGCGACTGTGTTTCCTGTTGGCGCGACTCGCGCTGGCGGCCATAGTCGTCGCGGACGTTATTGATCACATCCTCGGGATCGAGCCCTTGGGCTTTGGCGATGACGTAGGCAATGCCTTCGGCGAGGGTCTGCTCGGCCGCCTTCCACTTGTCCACGACCGTGGCTGAAAACTTGGTCCAAACCTCTTCGAGTAGAGCCACACCTCGGGTGAAGATCTTGGCCAGCCCGTAGACCGCATCGGTCCATGAGCTCATGAAGATCTCTTTGAATCCGATCCAGATCTCGCGCAGGGCATTGACGCCCTTGGTCCACTCGACCTTGAGGGCCAGCCAGAGGATCTTGCCGGCCAGTGCCAGGTCACCCGCGGCCAGGGCGTCGCCGATCCCCTTGAACGCCTTCGCCGCCACGTCACGAAGCTCGGCGAACTTCTCGCCCAGCCATCGAATGGCTTCACCACCCGCGCCGGATGCCGTGAGCAGGTAGCCCGCCAACGCGATCACGGCGGCGGACAAGGCGCCGACGGGTGTCAGGAGTGCGCCGATGAGGGCGGTGACCAACCCGAACGCGGTGCCAACAGCGGCGAGAATGGAGGCAATGCCGCCGAAGATGAACGCAGCCGCCTGCCCCGCGATCCCCAGGACCACCAGGGCACCACCGACAGCCGCCACGGCCGCGATGGTGGTGGCCATGCCGATAATCCACTCTCGGTTGGCTGCAATCAGTTCCGCAATCCGTACGGCAAAGGTGGCGACCTTGTCCATGACGCCACCAAGCGCCTTCGAAAGAGCCTCGCCCACGGCGATCTGGATTCCTTCCAGCGCGGACATGAGCCGCCGGAATGCGCCGCCCAGCCCCGAGTCCATCGTCTTGGCCGTCTTTTCGGCAACGCCACCGGCATTATCGATCGCATCGGCCAGGGCGGGGAAGTCACTCTTGGCAAGCTTCAGGGCAGAGCCCGCCGCCCGTTGATCGAACAGGTTCTTGCCCAGTGAAATCCGCTCGGCGTTGGTCATGCCCTGCATGGCCTGGCCCAGGTCCAGGAGGATGTCGCCGACCGGGCGGAGATTCTTGGCGGAGTCGAGCGCCTCGACGCCGAAGGCCCGAAGCTGCTTTTGAACGGCCGGGTCGGCCAGCCGCAGCATGATCTGCCGCATGCTCGTGCCCGCCATCGAGCCCTTGATCTGCATATTTGCCAAAGCGCCGACCGCCTTGGCCGTCTGTTCCAACGACAGGCCGTACTCCTCGGCGATCGGGGCGACGTATTTCATGCTCTCCCCCAGATCTTCGAGGGTCTGCGCCGAGTTGTTGGCGGTGGCGACGAGCACGTCGGTAACGCGCCCCATTTGGCCGGCTTCCAGCGCGAATGCCCGCAGTGTTCCCGCCGCGATGTCGGCCGATAGTGCCAGATCGGTTCCCGTTGCCCGGGCCAGGTTCAGAACACCGGGGATGGCATTCTCGATTTCCGAAGAATCGAATCCCGCACGCCCCAGGCTCAACATTCCGCCCGCGACATCGGCCGCGGTGAACGACGTGGTTCGCCCGAGCGTCTTGGCCTGGCCATAGAGTCGGTCGAACTCGTCGCCCACGGCGCCGGTGACCGCCTTGACGGCGAGCATCTGGTCTTCGAAGTCCGCGAAGGTTCGCGTGGCGAAGGCCAGTGGAGTGGCCATGGCTCCGGAGAGCAGGAGCATCCTCTGGCCGATGTGCGACACCTTCTGCCCGAACGTTTTGAGCCGGTTCTCGGCCAGGCGCAGCCCGCGCACGAGCCGACTCTGGTCGGCAAAGAGCTCGACATAGGCCGCACCGGCTTTGATGGAACGGGAAGAAGGCATGGCGCGAAAGCGGAAAGGGGAGAGCGGAAAGCGGAAGAGTCACTGCGATCTGCGTTTGGTGCGCCGCTTGCCGGGGAAGGCACGCCGGAGCATCTTTAGATCGCTTTCAGTGGGTGGCGGGGCTGGCTCCTGGACTTGCTTATCCCAGGGAAAGAACTGGAGAGGATCGATCGGGCGGGTTCGTTTCGGATCTCGATTGGCGTTATAGAGCTGCGCGAGAAGTGCGAAGGTGTGGCCCCACAGGGCCCTGTCACGGGCTTGGGCCATCCACATCAGTTCCCTCAGGGTGTACTCTTCGGGTCGGACTGAGGCGATTGCAGCAAGCTCGCAAAGGATTCGCCAAGTGCCGCCAGTTCGCTGTCGATCCGCTGGCCGAACTCGGGGCTCGCGATTGTCCGGTCGGCCATCTCCACGCCCCGTGCGACGATCTGACGTTGGCGCTCGATCGCGCGCACCACGTGCGTCCGCCGGAGCTTCTGGAAAAAATCCGCGAGGGCCTCCAGGAAGGCTTCCGAGGCGGCATAGAGCGCATCGCCCTCGAGCCGCTCGGCGAACTCCGCGTCGGCAATGCCTCGGCTGTCCGCCTCGGGCAGACACACGACAAACAAGAGATCAACCTTGAAGGCAATGTCCGTATCGAACCGTGTGAGCGTCGGCGGTTTGCCCGCGAGCGGATCACCAATGTCGACCTTCAACAGATCGAGCGCCCGCTTGATCGTGCCCCCGTTGACCACCACGTTCCACACATCACCCTTGGCATCCCGAAACTGCGCCATCACTCACTCCTACTGTTCGCTTTCAGCCTTCCGCTCCCCGCCTTCACGCCTACGCCCACGCCGGGTCTCGAACCTCGTCGGTCGGCTCGGCGGTCACGCTGTAGGTGATGAACTCTTCGTTCGACTCGCTTCGGCTGAAGTTCGTGATGTAGTAGTCCGCATCAAGACCTTCACCGCTGGCCGCGTCGGTTGGGTGGAGGGCGATGCGGTTATCGCCCATGAACGCATCGCGAATCGCCGCCAGAAAGGCATCCCCCTCGATGTCAAAGATCTCAAATTCCAGCGAGGCTTCCGTGGCGATCGGTTTCTTCGCGACCCACTTCTTGCCACGCCTGAGGGCCTCGGCTGTCCGCTTTGAGAGGTTGAGGTTCACATTGCGAACGTTGTCTGCCTCGGTTGCCGCGGTCGTGCCGGCGGCGCCGTGAAAGAACACGCCCTCAAGACCGATGCGATAGTCGCCTGCTGCCATTGATCACAATCCTCATTTCTATCGAATACTGTCCCGCCACATGGCAGGCAGCCCCGGTTTCTCACGCTCAAATGCCGGGCCCATGAAGGGACGCGGCCTGATGGTCACCATTCGTCGTCGGCGACGTCCGCCTCTCCTTGACACAATCCGCACCGATCCGCCGTGTTCCAAAGCCGGCAACGCCTCACCTGACTTCTGATTCAACCGGACCGGGCCGATCACGACCGAACGTCGTCGGGGCTCGTAAGCGAAGAAGATGAATCGCTTCAACAAGCCCGTATGACTGCTGGGCGGTTGGCCCGGCGCCGAGGTTCGTTTCCGCCGGCGGATACTCGATCGAGCGGACCGGCGGACGTAGGCCCCGAATCGTGACAGGACTCGCCGCTCGGCCTTCGTTGTTGCCGACTGGACCCTCTTCGAATCGAAGAACAGGCCCTTCGCCTCACTCACCCGAAGTCCGATCACCGCATCATCCGAAATGTCAGTGTCAGTACGCTGGTGAATTGCCGCAGTTGGTCGAGGTGTTCCTGGGCGTAGATGGGCTCGTTCTGCGTCTTCACCCACACGGCCGCCCGAAGGGTGTCCAGCCGCTTCTGTCGGAAATGGTCGGCGATCTCGTCGACCAGTCCCATCAAGGTATCGATCTCGTTGTTGTCACCCGTGGTGAGCTTCTTCTGAACGGCAATGTCGATCTGGTAATCGTGCTGGTTGTGGTTGCGGGTGCCTGCGGTGACCGCCACACCTCGCGGCACAACGGTCACGTGCAGGTCCTTCATCTCGGCCAGGTCGAACTTGGGCAGGTAGCATCGCGTTGCCGCAATTGGTTGACTGAAACCACCTGCATTCAGCTCGGTGGCTACCGCATCCGCAATGTCCGCGATGACTGCCATCAGTTGCTCCCGACTTCCTTGGTATGTACCCGCAGTGTCACACGATAGGGTCCCGCGTATCGCCAGGCCGGTTCCTTGCCCGGCGCCATCACCTCGTAAACGAGCGTCGTCGGTCCGACGGTTTCGAGAACCTGATCGCCAGGTTGTGGCACGGTCACTTGGCCATCGAAGGCCAGGTCGACTGCGGCGATCAGGAAGTCGCGAGACTCGATCCGTTCGAGTACACCCGTGCCCGACTCGACCTCGAACACGGTCCGGCCCACGGTGGCCAACAGGTCAAGCGTCGTGTCACCGCGCCGGTACTGAACCAGTCGGGCCAGATGCTTGGCCTGTTGTGCCCCGAGCCACTCGGCCGCTTGCTGCAGAAGGTCCGTCATGGCAATCCAACTACTGGCTGAGCCGGACGCGGACGGTTGCGTCGTCGTCATCGGCGGCCGAGACCGTCTTGCCGATGAGCTTGTTGGCGCCGGTCTCGTCGTCGGTCTTGGCGACCTGCTCGGCCTCGTCCCAATAGACGCTCGCGCCCGCGGCGATGGCGGTGCTGACGCCGGTTGCCTTGGGAACGTCGAAGACGCCGACGACGGCCAGGGCGCCTTGTTTGCCGGCGGGAATGTCGAGGTTTGCCACGCCCACCAACTCGCCTTGGACCACGATGTCGCCAGCCGCGACGTCGCTGGCAGGCGTGTAGTCGAGCAGGTTGCCGGAATGAATAAGTCTCGCAAGCATGAGAGAATCCTTGGGTTCGCGTCAGAAGAAATGCGTACAGCGGGGCTAGGCCAACCATCATCGCTTGGTGGAAGTGGCGCGTTTGCGCGTCCTCGTGGCCGCCTTGGGTTCCTCGGCCGTTGTCAACCGCTCCAGTGCGTCGATCAGCTTCTGGAAGGTTTCGTCCTCCATCAGCAGCGGCTTGTTTGCCTCCTTCCGCTGGGCACGGATGTAGACCAGAAGCCAGACCACCAGGGCGCCGATCGCGGGAATCGAGAAGCCGGCGGTCAGCAGCGTCAGGATCGCCTTCCAAGGGAACTCGACCTGAACCGAGACGTCCTCCGGCACAAGCGGCGGAATCAGACGCCGGCTGGAGTCGGGAACGGGTTCGTCGACCGGCGCCGGTTGCCACGGCGGTGTAACGCCCGCGGTCTGGGAGATCCCGTCCGCATCGGCCTGCTTCGCCACGTATCGGCGAATCGCCCGGGCCATGTCGGTCGCCAGGGTGCGGGGATTTCCGTCGTAGGTTCCCTGGTAGACGACCGTTGCCGGGTCACCATAGGCCTGGCTGCGCGGCGGCTGAACGAGGATCGTCGGGTAGGCCGTGATGGTGATGTCTTCCCAACGCCAGGCCTGCGACTTGTCCTCATGGTAGTAGACGTTGTAGTGCGCCCACGATCGCTTTGGATCGCTCGGGTCGGCCAAGGCCAACAGCGCCGGATCGTTGGCCCAATCGGCCTTCAACCGCTGACATGCCGTGCAGCTCTTGCTGACGATCACCGAGATGAACCACTTGTCGGCGTCGCTGGCCGGCGGTTGCATCGCCTCGACCACGGCATCCTCGGCCGCCTGGCCGTAGCGATAGCCATCAACGCGCTGGACCATGTCGCCCAGCCGGATGATCTGTGTCTTTCCGGCAAGCCTGCGATTTCTGATTTTCCGGCCGGTGGGGCCCGGAGGGCTCAGATCCGGTCGAATCGGCCGTTGCCGTAGCGTTCGGCGGCTTCCAGGCGGTCGCACAGTTCGAGCAGGTCATGCTGCACGGAGCCGCCTTTCATATCGTTGATGGAGATGCTTAGATCGCCGATCAGCCGCTCCAACTCGAAGGAGTCGATCGCGATGGCCTCGATTTCCTCGCTGCATTGGCAAGCCTTGAGGGACGTTTCGATCCCTTCGAAGGGATAACCATACTTTAGGATGAGGGCGCGTTCTTCCGCGGTGAACTCGATCTCGATAGCTTGCCGAGCCATCGTCGTTCTCCATGCATCGAAGGGAGCGGGGCATGAGCATCGACGCGAGTATAGCAGTTTAGACCGAAGGGACAATCGTTTGCCAGGGGCCAGGCGAGAGTGCCGGCCCAAGATCATGCAGAGACGGCGTCGCACGCTGCTCGATAGTTCCAGGGCATCCAGTCCTGCGGGCTGGCAGCCAGGACCGCGGCGTGTCGCTGAAGTTCAGCCAGGTAGTCGAACGGGTTGGCCCCGTAGAGTTGGCAGGTGTAGATCAGGCTCATGAAGATGTCACCCACGCGGGCTCCGTTCTCCGTCTTATAGAACAGGGCGTTCTTGCGATGGAGAATGGCCTTCTTCAGGGCCCGTTCGCAGATGTTGTTGTCCAGTGGAGCCCCGGCCTTGCGGAGGAAGAGCGTCAGCTTCTCCCAGTGCCGGAGCATGTACGAAATCGCCTTGCCGAGGGCCGAGTTGGGCTCAACCAAATGAGCTTCGAACTGCCAGGCGAGCCAAGTGTGGAGATCCTCCATCACCGGACCACTTTCGGCCTGATGGAACTGAAGGCGTGCTTCCGGCGACAGCCTCTTGTTCTTCGCGATGGCGTCGTTGCGATAGACGACCTTCAGTGATTCCAGGACATAGCGGCATTGATCAGGAAAGCGGTCCACCACATCCACAAACTGCCGCCGGCCGTGGGCCAGACAGTTGGCGACGATTGTCTCCAGCTCGGCCGGTAGATTCCGCGACAAGGCGTCGCACATCTGGATCGGCGGATCGAGAGTTTTGGCACGTTCCGTCAGAACCTCCGAGAGGTTCTCTCCGGCGTGCTTGCGGCCACTGAAGAACAGGGCGATCTGGTGACCTTCGCCCGTGGACACGATCCCCGAGGTGAACAAGCCTCGGCGAGCTGGTCCCTTCTTTTCGTCAGCGCCCTGGCCGAAGATTTCGGCCAGGGCGGCTTGCTGTCCACGCTTTCCCATCCGTTCCAGGATCCGGACGGTCGTGTCGTCGTTGTAGAGCACCTCCCCCTGAGCCGCCTGCCGAATCAACTCGACATAGGCCGGCTCGATAAGCTGGGCCCCAGCGTCAACAATCTCCCATTGAGTCGAGGCCGGCAAGGGAATTCCCAGACTCCCCTGCAGGCCTTCCAGGCGGTTGAAGGGGCACCCCGTGCCGTATTTCAACAGGCCGATCATACTGGAGACCGTGGCATCGTATTTCTCGGCCCCCAGGCCCTCGGGAGGTTCGGCCGTGAAGACCTTGCCGCAGAGGCCGCAACGCAACCGCTGAAGCCGGAAAACCTTGGCCCCCACGGGAGCCTGGCCCACGAGTCGGATCAGCACTCCCGGTTGGTTCTGCTCGTAGAGCGTCCCCTTGCCGCACTCCGGGCAGGGATCGCCCGGCTGAAGCGACTCGTGCGGAGCCTGAATCTCTTCCGCGCCCGGATAGTCGTCGGCCCCGTTGCGACCGTGACCTCGCGGCGGCGGCCTGGAGCCTTCTTCTGCGGCGGTCTCGTCCGAGGGGGTGGAGCTATCGTCGTCCCCAGCGGAAGGCGTCGCTTCCTTGGCCTTGTCGCCAAGTACGCTCGAGGTCTTCTCGGTGCTCGCGCCGAAGAGCAGCTTTCGCAGACGGCTGATCTTGGTGTTCTTGTCTTTCAACAATGCAACGAGGTGGACGTACGAGTGAGACAAGGTCCGAATCGTCTCGTGGTCTTCGGCCGTTGCCCGGTTTGCCTCGACTCGCGCTAGAATCTCCTCCAGCTTGCTCGTGTTCAATTCGATGACCTTCGGTTCCGTCCGCTTCATGGCATCCCTGCCTCCGATGCGGCGACGAGTCGGTGGAATGACCGTCACGTTGTCGTCCCTGACGACGCAACCTCGATTCGACACTCTCGCTCACAGGCCGCAAGATAACACGAACGCCCCTGACGCATAAGGGCGATTTCTGCTGCCGAGCCATCAGTCTCCCGGCCCAACCGCGCGCCACATCGGGGCCGTGCGCGTCCTGGTCGGATCACCCGCCGAAAGAAGCACCTGTAACTGATGGGCAGTCAGCGTTGTGGCGACTTCCGCCGAATTCCGCCCACTTGGCCACCAGGGAAACCGCCCGCTCGAAAGACGCTTGTGGCAGAGCCAAAATCCCTGGCCGTCGTAGATCAATGCCTTGATCGCGGTTGCCTGCCGGTTGCGAAACACGAAGACCCAGCCGCAGAACGGGTCCTGCTGGAGCATTTCCTGGCAGAGCCGAGCCAAACCGTCGATCCCCTTGCGGAAGTCGGCCGGCTCGATTGCCACCAGCATCCGCATCTGAGGCGTAATCTGGATCATGATGGGACGCCCCGGAAGCTCCGGCTCAACGCAACCAAGTCTGGAGCCTCGGCACCCTTCAGGTGCACACGCATCTTCGCCCCGCTGTCATCCTCCAACTCCACAAGGCACTCGACGAAACCTGACGACAAGGGGTTGGCCAGTTCCACAAAGGTCGCCGTGCCTTCTCCCGCCGACACGCCACCGGCCCCTCTCTCTTCGACTCGCTTCTTCAAGCCGTAGTAGTCAATTCGTAGCGCCTTCGCCGTCCGGTGAACCCCGTGCCTCTCGGCTACCTTCACCGCCGCCGCCCACAACGAACTCGGAATCCGTGTTCGTGCCGTTCGCCCCCGACGCCAAGCTTCGAACCGGCGTCGAACGTTCTCAAGCTCCACCGGCAGCCCGCGTTTCTTCCTCGCACCCATTGGCCATCCTCCACAAAACCTCGCCTCGACAGCCAACGATACCAGACGCCATCAAAAGACTCATGCAGGCTTGCCGGAAGGACACGATGATCTCGGCCTGGTTGACCTCGAGCGACTGACCGTGCGCCACGCCGGCCAAGAGACACAACAGCGCAATAGCAGAAACACGCTTCATTCTGGTTGTCCTCAAAAGGAGTTGACTGGAAGTACTTTGAGTGTGCATCCATGCCCGTGGAAGACTCACCCGGAGTGCCGGAGTCTCCTACCACCACTTCCGATATTCCGGACGTGCCGGATGGGGCGGGTAGTCCAGGACGACTACCCATTGGCCGCTGGAAAGATGCAGCCGTCGGAAGGCCGACTCGCTGTAGGCGTCGATCTGCCCGGGCGAGTTGTTGTTGCAGACGTACCAGGTTTCGCTCTCAGGGTCATACCCAACGAGCGTCTGGAAATGGGCCCGGCCGGCGCCGATCGCCGCCCCGCGGCCTGTTTCGCACGCCCATCGCATCCAATCCCAGGTCGTGCTGCCCGTGATGTTGTAGACGCGGATCCCGCGTTCCGTGCAGTACCGGGCGACTCGCGAGGGTCCGCTGCCGCCACGCTCTTTGGATCCGTAGTCGGTAGGTTCAGCTTCGCGTTGTCACGTGCCCGATCAAGCTGGGCGGCCCAAGTCTTCCCAGAACAGCAAAACGGATTAAACACAATTTGCCATAGACTTGAACGAAGCTCCATGCCGATTTGACGCAGCCTTGCGTTTCTCTGAGTTGATGAGTCGGAACGAAGCTCAGCGATGTCTCGCTCTGCATCATCAAGCAGATCGTCTACGTCGACATGGAGATGTGCGGCGAATGCTCTTGAAAGGCTTACGGCTTGTAGCATTGTCCGGATTGCCATATGATCGCCGCCGGAGTCAAGATTCTCCAGTTGGCTCGCCAGAAAGAACCCGTGGTCGCCTGGATATAGAAGGCTTGCCAGTTTTCGAGCAACAATCACAACGTTTTCAATTCCTGGCCCAGATCCAATCGCCAGCATATCTCGCAGAACGAGTCCGGCTACATCATTCTTGCGTCGATCAGGGGAATCCAACGAATGAAGTGTACTATTCACTGCAACAACCTGCTCGGATCGCAATCTCCGAATTATTTCAACTTCGTCCGCACTCGCATCCCCTGATGATTGGACAGCTGACTGTAGCGCATCATTGACCAGTCTGTCGCCTGTGACTGGTGCGTGCCCTCGGTTGTGTGCGAGCGTGTCAAATGACAAGAAGGTCAATGCAAGAAGAGCACTCGCAGTATCTGGGCTTCCTGCTTGGACGAGTGCAGACAGTACAGAATACGTTAACTCGGCGATGATGCTCGTCGGCAGCACAGCGATTGAAGTGAGCAAGATAGTGGCATCATAACGAGAGTCGTCCACCGTCAGTAGAGCCGCGGCGGAAAACAACTCGAAAAGGCGACTGTGAGACAAATAGCTCGTTATGTCTGTGTAGTTCAGGGATGCGAAAAGGAGGCCAGCTTGAAGTTGATTGCGGTCGAGATCCGCCGCGTTGTGAATTCTGCGTGCCGCACGAGGAAGATCAAGAGAGCACAAGTGCAGAAAACTCTTGGCGCCAGCAGGTTTCAATAGTCGCTCCGTTGGCCCACGGTGTGTCAACTGCCTTGGCTTCACCTGGTCTTGCACCTGCATCAGAGCGTCGCCGATTTGCGGGCGGCAGTTCGACACCCATGCAATAGCTGCGTTTACCAGCCGGGATGCATCAACGAAGGGGCAGGTGGCTGTTGTGCTTGCCTCCGGCCCGATTTCACAGAAGTAACTCGATTCTGCCTTGATGATCGGCCTTGACCGTGGCTGCGGAGCCTGAAGGGGACTGCTTTTTCCGTGCAGGCGACCTTTTGTAATTGGCTCGCGTGGCGTCCATCTAATTCCTCGGCGCAGTATGCAGTAGGAAAGCCATTTGTCGGGATGGGACTCGCGAACCGGAACATACTTCCTCACAGGTACTCGAGTGCGCACGAATGCATCAAGTGCTTCCCGCTCTGTGGCCCCAGAACTTCGACTATCATCCAGAAAGAGCATGCGAAGCGGAGCACGGCTTCTTATTCGCCGGTTCTGTTCGCCGGACATCTCCAAACGCAGTTGGAAACGCCCGTATGAACGAAACGCGGGTGTAAGGACTATCCATTGATCTGATGGGATCTCGGACAGATTCTCAAGAAAATAGGAGATTGTGGAGTAACCGGGAAAGAGCACGAAATCCGGCGGCCCCCCCAGAAACCGCTGACAGTGCTTGGATATGTCCTTCGCGATAATCTCGTGGAAGCCGGCCGACAGATCTCGCAGGACCAACGCAACCACATGATGAAGCTCGCCAAATACCGAATGCCCGATAGATATCGCGCCACTGTCAACCAAGTCGCACGTGCGATCACTAAGCAGCCATTCGGATGCCAACTCAGCCCATGGGGCCGTGACCTGCGAATCCGCGTCAATGAATCGGTCCATTACCCGGGCCCCTTAGGAAGCAGATCAGTCTTTCTGAATTCGGTAAAGGCGAATACGGGAACAGACGGCCGCCAGTCGTTATCGTCGGACCGCACATGTATCAGACTAATGATCCCTTTGGGGGACACGCCAAGACACTGCAAGGCAGTCAGTACCCGCTCGATTGTCTCGCCACTATCAATTGCGTCTGTAAGACAGATGACGTGCTTTGCGCGAGTGGCCGCCCACAGCACGTCCGCGTCCCACCGCAATTCACTCCGTCTGCGTACCTCAATTATGTCCGCCTTCGAGAATGTAGGTAGTTGTCTCAAGGCGTGTGCCAGCTCGATCGCAGGATGTAGCACAGCCACTGTTTTGCCTCAGTTCGACGTTGAGCTTAAGAAATGTGCTAGAGTTTAGCACAGACCTAAAGGAGAAGCTCGATGTCGAAAAAGCGGAATATTCCAGCGGAACAGAAGGTGTCGATTGTTCGGCGGCATCTTTTGGAGAAGGTGCCGGTGTCCGATCTGTGCGACGAATGCGAGATCCACGCCACCCAATATTACACCTGGCAGCGGCAACTTTTCGAGGGGGCCGAGGTTCTCTTCGAGCGAAAGCCGAACAAGGCGAACCAGCGGCGGCAGCGTGACGCTCAGGAGGAGAAGATTCGGCGACTGGAAGAGAAGCTGCAGAAGAAGAACGAAGTGGTCGCGGAACTGCTGGAGGAGCACGTCCAGTTAAAAAAAGAACTTGGGGAACTCTGAACGGAGTGTGGGTTCCCCACGAAATACGCGACAGCGTGGTCGACTACGTGGACTACTGGAAGGAACGGTCGGACGTCTCAACGAAGCAAGTGCTGCGCTGGCTGGGCGTGCCCGAAGGCACGTTCTACAAGTGGAAGCAACGTTACGGCAAGGCCAACGAGCACAACGGGCGGATTCCTCGCGACCATTGGCTGGAGGATTGGGAGAAACAGGCCATCCTGGACTTCCACTGGGAACATCCGCTTGACGGCTATCGTCGGCTGACCTACATGATGCTCGATGCGAACGTGGTGGCCGTGAGCGCTTCGAGCGTCTATCGCGTCTTGAAAGCCGCGGGCGTACTGAAGCGTCACGCAAGCAAACCCTCCGGCAAGGGCAAGGGATTCCAGCAGCCCGATGGGCCCCATCGCCACTGGCATGTGGACGTGTCCTACCTCAACATCGCCGGAACCTTCTACTTCATGACGAGCATCCTGGACGGTTACAGCCGCTACCTGATTCACTGGGAGATCCGCGAGAAGATGGAGGAGATCGACGTGGAAGCGATCGTCCAGCGTGCTCGGGAGAAGTTCCCGGGCGAGCGACCGCGAATCATCAGCGACAACGGTCCCCAGTTCGTCTCCAAGGACTTCAAGCAGTTCGTCAAGCTCTGCGGCATGAAGCACGTGCGAACCAGCCCGTACTATCCCCAAAGCAACGGCAAGATCGAACGCTATCACCGCACGATCAAGTCGGATTGCATTCGCCCCGGCACGCCGTTGAATCTGGCGGACGCCCGGCGGATCGTCGCACGATTCGTCCAGGAATACAACGAAGTCCGACTGCACAGCGCGATCGGGTATGTCACCCCTGTCGACAAGCTGTCCGGACGTGAAGATGCGATCTTTGCCGAGCGGGACCGGAAGCTCGAAGAAGCACGCTGCAAGCGGCAAGACAACCGAGCACGACAACGGGCCGAGAATTCGTGCTATACTGAAGACGCCTGGACGGAGGATAGGGCAACGGTGGGAACCGACCCGAGCGCCGAGCCAGACCCAGAAGCGAGGCCGGGCGGCCCAATGCCGCGCCGCTTCCCTTCCCCAGAACTCTCGCTTCTGGCCCAATGCGATAAATCCCAGGGGGCTTGGGGGACAGCGTCCCCCAATTAAGAAAACACTGCCTTCAGACCTTCCTCAACATAGCTAATTCCAGCACGCCAAAACTCAACGTTACGCTGAACCACTACACCACGAGTTGAAGGTCTGCGCCGTGATCCTCACCGATGTTGTGGTCGAACGCGCCGAGAGCTAGCGGCAGCCAACTCAGCACTGCCCCGCGAAACGCCTTGTCTGCCCACAGAAAAGAAACGTGTACGTAGCCGGCGCAATGATCCCCCAAGCGGTACAGAGAGTGCTGCCTGCTTGCTGCTGCACTATTTCGCACAACGAATTCACGGGCAACGGATGAGGCACGAGTGCCAAGAAGCAGTCGCTTGGAGTCCATATCTGCGAATTCGGCATTGACGCGGCCACGCAGCGCCTTCTCTTCCCACGCATCCACGATATGCAGCAACCCCGGATTCCCAGCCGCGACCTCTTGGCAGAGTTGCCATTGAGTCTCATCATCAAACGAACTGCGGAGAGCCCCTTCCAGATCGTCCGGACGTAGTACTTGGGCCAATGTTGACGCTATCGGCTGAAGGTGGTTGGAGCAGTAGACTCGGACGATATATTCGCCTTGCCTCTGAACATATGGAGTGAACGAGATACAGGGAATAATCCGCTGGTCCAAGAACTGACGCCAGGCAACAGATCTTCCGATGACAGACATCGTCGCATCATTCACACCACAAAGCATGATCGCTGTCGAATCACGTGTCCGATGCATCACATCCGCCACGCGGGCGAGCGCGGGATAAAACAAATCCACTGGAAGAGAATCGAATGCACTTAGATTCAGGAGTATCGCTGAATCCGGCCTGCTTAGTGCAGTTCGAAGAAGTGCGTTGCAGAACTTCCCCACTTGGCGGCGCCACAAATCAGGTTCTGGACGAGCGTTCTCAGATGGCGAATAGAGATGTTCAGCTGCATCCAGTACCGTACAACTCCTTGACGGAATCGGCACACTTGAGAAGTAGAACCTGCTCAGTCGCTCCTCGTCGAGCATTGGTATCAGGATGCTGTGCAAGCAGCCCGGTAGTCTTTTCCCTACTCGTCCGAGCGGTTGGCCGTTCGCACCAGAACTGAACTCCATCGACACTACTGTGTTGTTCGAATGAATACGCCAGTATCCACCGTAGTGTCGTATTGCCAAAGCAACCTCCGAAAGTCCGTGGACTACGGGACGTAACTTGTCGAGGTCGACCTCAAGGTCTGGATCGAGATAGTCTAACCACTGTTGCTCTGAAGAATTGTCAACGAGTTTCGTGGAGACATCAGGACGCAGGGCATATTGTATCAATTCTGCCTCCGTCTTCGGGGGACGGCCGATCGCAGTCTCGTATGATTGGCGCAAGACGCTATTCCCCCAAAATCCAGAACCAGGATCCGCAATAGCTAGTTCGAGGAAACAGATGTCATCTCGTACGGACAATTGACACACTTCATACTCACAAGATGTAAGATGCTCGAACACATCGTGTGACCGCAATGCACGCCAAGCCGATTCTGGACGACACAGCTTGGCCATAATGAACGGGCGAGGCAACAAGAACGACTCCGGCGCGATAGCCTCCAATACCAGGCGATTGTACAGCACCATGTCGTTGCCGGCCTGTGTTTGCAGCGCTTCTAGCCTTTGCTGACTGCATCCTGAATATCGCGCAAGGTCCTCTATTGGCCCTTGAGTTAGAAGGTGATTCATCGCCTCCAGAAGTGAGGTGATCTCTTCTTCTCGGCCGCTCGGATTCGATGGCTCCGAGGTGTGAATTGCAGCACCCACTTCGCGTAGCTTTCGCAGCAACTCTACCCAAAACGCATCGGATGGTGCACGCATGCGAGCAATAACGGATTCGATGCGGGGCAACGACGCCACAGTTACTTCTGTTGACGGTTTCCATCCATGGTCAAAGGCGTTGGCTAGCAGCTCGGAGCAGATCAGGTCAACGTTTCGAGAGAGAACGGGATGCGATTGAATGGCCTCACTTTCTTGAACGGCTGTATTTGTCGACCAGCGACAAATGTAGGCCTCAGCACTAAGAAGAGAGCTTAGTAGATGCAATCCAAGAAGTCTGGCGTCAGGATCCGCCGTCGTCTTGCCTAGTTCCGTGGCGGTGGGAAAGGCCAATATGGGCTGGAGCCCCCAATGTACGAGGAAACGAGCGAAACTCTGTGTAGCCAATTCACGGGCGCGAAGAAACTCGTTGCGGATTGGATCTGTCGACAGGGAGGCTCCCGTTGATCGTGCTGGGGTCGGGTGAAGAGGCTTGCCGACCATTGCCGCGAGCGTTAGGCCGGCCAGCGGGTATAATCCAGCCCACGACACATCGTGAAGGTCGGGGCACGATAGCGTCTCGTCGTCCAAGAAGGCGTCTGTCAGACTAAAGGGAGCATGAGTTGTAGTCAGATCATCCCATCGGCGTCTATAGTCCTCGCTAGCGTGATCTGGTACAGGCAAAACGCTTCGGCCGCCAAACTTCTGCACCACTGCAACCTCACTTTGACAACAGTCAATCCATATATGCGGGGGTGGACCGAAGCGGGCGGGTCGCGAAGCAGGCGGGTGTGGAATGCACCATGCCGTAAGTGGAATGGCGGCCCGTGCATGCGTCGACCGGTCAATCCATTCGAAGCCTCCCAAAGAACGTATCTGCCTTTTCGACAAGGTAATTGCCGTCAGTCTAATCGGATTAGGGTTCGAGTAGCAACACCCCGACACGATTCAAAGCAGCAGCCTTCGGTTCTGGGCTGTCGGAGCTTGCGTGATAGCCCCCATGTCAGTGCGAAAGCCGTACCGGCAATTGCAGCCTTGGCCGAAGTCCGCCCGACCTTGGTGGATTTCCCAACCGGACCTATACTTCAATGCCAGCCGATGGGCATCGTCGAGGTGCCCACAGTGGTGCCGAGGTGCCGCCAGCGGTGCCCCAAACCTCGCCGCGTAGTTGCACGATCTGCATCGATTTGCCGCGAAGCGGTGGACGGGAAGAGCCGGGCGAAGAGTTGGCGCAAGCCTAAAGACGTCTACGCTTTGCGGCGTATCTCATTACGAGAAAAGGGCTTCGGGATCGTTCCCAAAGCCCTTTCTAGCAGTATCCCCGACAGGATTCGAACCTGTAACCTTCGGCTCCGGAGGCCGACGCGCTATCCAATTGTGCTACGGGGACTTAGTACTCCAACGAGTATAGCGTTGGCTCAATCACTCGACAATAGAGGGGGGGAGGTTCAAAAGGCAAGAAGACGCGGGCTCGGACGGTTCGGCACCGTCGCATGAATCCAGGTGAGTAACGCACGCCGTGCCACGCGACGTAAACAATAGCCCGACATAATCTTATGATTACCAAAGCCCACGTCTTCGAAGCCGAAAACGCGATGAACAGGCCCTTCCTGCGGCGTTCCCCATGAACAGAACGCCAATACTGGCGCGGAAGTCCTTTCATCGCAAAGGGATACGGCGTAGAATATATCGGTTTTGGAGCATGAAGGCGCCCACAAAGCCGGTCGTTAAATCGGCTGGCGTCCCGCTCGTGGTGCAGGTTTCGAGACAAGCCGTGCATGGCACAACCATTCGCGCGGACCTCTGGTTGCTCTCGGTGCGGCAGAGGCGTCGGAGGGACGAAAGTTGTGTGTGGATTCACGTCACTCGGGAGCATCCGAAGCAGGGGGTGCGCTTCGGCGAGTCTCTCAGATCAGCTGATCTCGAACCGCTGACCTGCACGACACAGCAATGCGGCCCATGGGGTCCCCACGTCATCACCAGCCCATCCTTTGTCCGAAACTCGTTCTTTGGGTGAGGCAGAACTGAAACACGTGACTGGATAGTAGAGTTTTAGAGGCGACGTGTTTCCTGCACGCGCAGATCTTCGCAAGCTAAACCCACCTGGTGACTGTGTCGCGGCCACGTCGGAACGATTTTCCTGGAAAGACAACTAATGCCACATCGGTTTGTCCGCGAGCGTCTTGTGGATTTCTTCGTCCACCGTGTCGTGCATGCGGATGACACGCCGCATCGTATCGCGTTGGGCGTGGCAATTGGCATTTTCGTGGCGTGGACACCGACGGTAGGGTTCCAGATGGCCCTGTCGGTTGCCTTGGCATGGCTCCTGGGAGCAAACAAGATCGTCGGCGTTCCCTTTGTGTGGATTTCCAGTCCCCTAACCTTCGTCCCGATTTACCTGCCCAACTACTATGTGGGCCGGTGGATCCTGTCCAGTGATGTGCCTCCGCCTGATTTCAGCAAGATGGCCACGGTTACCGGAGGCTGGCTCGAATGGGCCACCACCTGGTGGTCTTTGACGTGGCACGCGATCCTGCCTCTTTGGGTCGGCAGTCTCATTGTGGCCGCCACTTTGGCCGTACCGAGCTATGTTGCCACCTATTACGCCGTGGTCCTCTATCGCCGCAAAATGAAGGGCCCTCAAAGCCCCCCCCGAGAGGACCAGGTCAGGAATCCGGACGGATCCCCCACGGAGATTGATCTGTCCGACAAGAGGCAAGACGGCTCGCCGGCCGATGAATAACTATCCAGGGTTTCTCGCGGAACATCTTGGCGGGTGGCAAGCCCTACCGTGAGATAGCGGCAGCTCTTTGGGTGGCAAAGTCTAGCGATAGGGTCGGGAGAGACGGCAAAGCCGTTGGCGGAAACCTTGTCTTGACCGCCGGCGACCGTTGGCCAGCCGTGGAAGATGGAATACACTGGGTTTCAGCCGAATCCCGCCAAACCTCATGCGAACGACCGAGAGAATGACGACAGAAGACGTATCATCCCGTATCGAAGCAATGCCTCCCGAAATCAAATCTATCCAGCCGGGCGGCGGGACGTGCATGAGAATTGAACTCGCGTGGGGGTATTGGAGACGGTGGTACCTGAAGACGTTTCGTCCACGCTATGTGGCCGATATGCTCGCCAAACGGGAGGGTTCAGAAAACGCCTGCCCCCACGAAGTACTCGATCCGCGGGACGTGAAGTTCTATCGAAATCAGGGCGGCTACCGCTGGTCTGCCAAAAACGATCCTTTTCGCTGGCGAGACCGTTTGCCCTTCGTGCGTGTGGGATTGGCCGAGTTGATTATTCTTGGCGGTTCGCTGCTCCTTCTGACGGTTGTTCTTGCACTGGCGTACTGGCCGTTGGCGATTGTCTCCGCGCTACCCACACTAGGCATCGTCTGGTTCTTTCGGGACCCGACTCGAGTTGCTCCTCGTGACCCGGGTGCGGTGGTGTCCCCCGCCGACGGTCACATCGCCTGCGTGGAGGAAGTGGACGACGATTTCATCGGAAAGCCGGCCGTGCTGGTCGGCATCTTCCTCTCGATCTTCGACGTCCACGTAAACCGCGCCTCGATGGAGGCGACCGTGCTCGGAATCAGCTACCGCCGGGGAAAATTTCTGAATGCAATCCGGCCAGCATCGGCGCGAGAAAATGAGCGGATGGAAGTCCGTCTCGAAGAAACCGCCTTTCCGAACCGCCGTTTCGTCATCCGGCAAATCGCCGGCGCGATTGCCCGGCGCATCGTATGCTGGATTGCGCCGGGCGACCCATTGGACCGCGGAGAAGCGTTCGGCATGATCAAACTGGGCTCACGCACGGAGTTGATTATTCCCAAGGAAGCCGGGCTGGAAATTCTCGTTTCGGTTGGGCAGAAGGTGAGTGCCGGTTCGACCGTCGTGGCGAAGTACTCTCCGGTCGACCAAGTGCCGGCTCCGGAAGAAACAGAAGAAACAGCGGTTCAAGGTTCATGAGCAACCAACGCCGCCCGCGCGGTTGAGGTTCATTTCGGAGTTCGTAAGATGGCCGTCTCGATCAAGAAATTCGATCTTGTTGTCGTACCAACAGCGTTGACCCTCGGGAACGGGGTCTGCGGCCTGGGCAGCATTGCAATGGCCACCATTGGTCGGGAGCAACTCGGAGACACGACGGCGATCTTCTACGCAGGCGTGTTCATCTTCGTCGGCATGGCGTTCGATGCGTTGGACGGTTACGTGGCACGCCTGCTGAAGCAGACCAGCCGGTTTGGGGCGGAACTGGACAGCCTCTGCGACGCCATCACGTTCACGGTGGCTCCCGTCTTCATCATGCTGAGCCTCACCAATGTCTTCCTGCTCCGGTTCTTGTGGGGGATTGGCGTTCTGTTCATGCTCTGCGGCCTGCTGCGACTGGCCCGGTTTAATGTCGAGACCGAGGCCGACGATGCGCACGACTGGTTCCGGGGGCTGCCGACCCCTGCGGCGGCAGGGGTTTTTGCGTCGTTCGCGGTGGCCTTACCAGCCCTGCACGAATTGGCCGCAGACGACGCATCCCAAACCTCCCAGTTCCTGGGCGAGCAGTTCCTCATCTTCACCCGATACGCACTGCCTTTCCTTTCGATCGCCCTGGCATGGCTGATGGTGTCCAGAATCCGCTATCCGCATGTCTTCAGCCAATTGACGCACGGTCGGCGGACCTTCCTCGGCATGGTGCGCCTCGTTTTCCTGGCGGTGGCCATGATCTCGGTGCATGAATTGATGTTGCCGCTGGTCTTCTGCTATTTCGCCCTGGGTCGTCCAATCGCCGTGTGGCTACGATTTGTCGGAATTCGACTTCGCGACCTTTCGTCCTTGCGTCGCCTTCCGGGAAACGAGGCTTGAGCGGAGTCCACCCACCCGGTCCTCGCACACAAGAAAAAGCCTCGACGCCAGCCTCAGCGCCGACATTCGTAGGTGAATGCCGGTGGGAAGTTCAACCAGACGGTAGGGCTGACACGGACCTCGCCAAAGTAGTCCTGAAGTCGCTTTCGAAATCGGTGAGCTGCGGGAAGCGCCATTCCCTGCAGGTAAGCAAACGTCGCAAAATAGCCCCCGGGCTTCAGGACCCGCATCATCGCGTCCAGGTAGGCGGTCTGATTGCGATCGGAGAATGTGGCCCAAGGCAGCCCACAGACAACCGCGTCAACCTCTGAGACCCCCTGTCGCTGGCAGAGTTGCTCGATATTGGCAACACTTTCCTCGAAAACGGTCACCTCGGGAAATCGTGTCGCCAAGGTCGTGGCGAACTGAGAATTCAATTCGACCGCGAAAAACTCGGACTCGGGCCGCTTCACCCGCAGAATCTGCTCCGTGAACACCCCCGTGCCGGGGCCATACTCGACAACCGTGTCCACGGAACTCCAGTCGATCCAATGCGTCATGCGACGCGCCAACCGCCGAGTACTGGGGGCTATTGCCCCCACGCAGCCGGGGTGCAACAGAAATTCACAAACAAATCGCCCATATTCTCGCACTGCCATATTCACTTTCCAAACCATGTGTTCCAATACGTGATCCATCTCCTGACGGTGCTAATGTCGGCCATCGATCAGCCTGTGCACCGAGCGGGAATACTTCTGAATATGATTGTCTGCGCCGAAGAGTCAACGGGCAGAAGGTTTTCGGTTGCCCGAAATCGGTTCGAACCTTCGATTTTTCGCAGGATTCTTGGTTGAAGCCATCTGCCAAGCAGTTCCGGACGCCGTTTCGGCCCGGCGAGCCCCGAAGGACCGTTTCGAATCAATGTTCCGAGACCGGGCAAACGAGGCCCCCTGCGAAGCACGACCAACGCCAACCTCCTTCCTCGCCACACGTTACCCCCACAACAAGCCGGTGCGATTGCCGCATCTCCGAACCCTGCGAAAGAAGGCCGAATGACGCATCACGTCCTTTCCTGAACTCGCGTTTGCCCTTGGACTGAGGATGGCATAATAAGATACTGCATTGCCTTACCACCTCCAGAGACCGCAGGCTTGCATCGATGAACGAAGAATTCTCCGGCCAGCAGATCCACATCATCGCCTGTGGCGTTCTGGCAACCGACATTTCCCATCTGACCAGGCAGCTTGGAGTGCCTTGCAGCATGGAATTCCTGCCGGGCGGGCTCCACACGCGCCCCCGGGAATTGCGGGCGGAACTCCAGCAGCGCATCGATCGCGTGTCGGCCAGTTTCCACGGTGAGCGCATCATTGTCGGTTACGGGGTCTGCGGCATGGGCACGATCGGCCTTCATGCCAGAAATATCCCTTTGACCATTCCTCGCGTAAACGATTGCATCGCCCTGTTCCTTGGTTCCGACGCCGCCTATCAAGAGCAGTTCGCCCGCTTTCCCGGAACCTACTACATCTCGGCCGGTTGGGTTGACGAAAAGGCCCACCCCGACGCTTCTTCCGACCAGCCAATCCAGTGCGGACCGGAGTGTTACACGCTCCCCCAACTTATTCGCCAATTCGGAGAAGAAAACGCCGAGGCAATACGCGATTTTCTCACGAGTTGGCAGCGCAATTACCAACGAGCCGCCTATATCGACACCGGCCTCGGCCAGCGACGCAAGTATGCGGATCTGGCGCAGGCCATGGCAAAAGAGTTCGGTTGGAAATACGAGGAGCTTGCCGGAACGCACGACCTGTTGACGGAACTTGTCACGGCCCGCCATTCCACCGACCACGTCCTCTACGTTCCGCCGCACCACGTGACGACCCACGAGCCCATCCATCACTTACTGCAAGCTGTGCCCATCTGGGAAGCCCGCGCATCCGCGTCCTCCAACGACTGCACCCTCGTCTTCGAAGGGGCGCCAAACGGAGCGAGCGAGCCCGCTTCGCAGGTCAAACGAGGACTCGGAATCGACGCCGGGGGGACCTATACGGACGTCGTGCTCTACGATTTCGAGGATGGCGCCGTGCTGGCCAAGGCGAAATCGCGCACCACCAAGTGGGACTTCTCAGTTGGAATCGGCAAAGCCCTGGACGCTCTCAACCTGGAGCCTCCTCTCGACGTGGATTTGGTTTCCGTCTCCACGACCTTGGCGACCAACGCCATTGTGGAAAACCGCGGGCAAAAGGTGGGATTGCTGATTCTCCCTCCGTACGGCCTGTTCAAGCCTTCCCACATCGTCTACCGTCCGATCGGCGTTCTTCGAGGCCAACTGGAAATCGACGGTCGGGAAATCGAGCCCGTCGATGTCGACCTCGTCAGGACCGAGGCCAGGAGAATGCTCCAACAGGAACAGGTCGGGGCCTTCGCCGTCTCCGGCTATGCCAGCCACGTCAACCCGGCCCATGAACAGCAAGTCAAGGAGATCCTCGAAGCGGAGACCGGACACTTCGTCACCTGCGCCCACGAGCTTTCCCAACAGGGCAACTACCGAATTCGGGCAGTAACCGCCGCGCTCAACGCAAGCATCATCCCCATCCTGGAATCCTTCCTCCACGACGTGGACCGCGTCCTGCGAGAACGGCGGGTCGAGGCGCCCCGGATGGTAGTGCGCAGCGATGGATCGCTCATGAGTCTTGCCGTGGCGCGCCGGCATCCGATCGAGACGATTCTCTCCGGCCCCGCGGCGAGTGTCGCGGGAGCCAGCTATCTGGCCCATCAGGAAAACGCCATGGTCGTCGACATGGGCGGAACCACGACGGACACCGCAACGATTCGCAACGGGGCCGTCCGCACCTGCGAGCAAGGGGCTTCCGTCGGTGGCTGGGCGACCCACGTGGGCGCCCTCGACCTGCGGACGCTGGGCCTTGGCGGCGACAGCCTGATCACGCGACAGGCCGATGGAAAGCCGGCGATCGGCCCGCTTCGCGTCGTCCCAGTCGCGTGGGCCCTCGGCTTGGATCATGACGGCCACGCTGCTCTTGACTGGCTGGAGGCACACCTGGATCGCTTCCACAACTCCACCGAAGGCATGACGCTATTGCTCGCAACCGATGGCAACCAGACCGCGAAACTGACGAGCCAGGAGCAACGGCTCCTGGATGCCCTGGCCCAAGGCGCCCGCAGTGTGGAACAGTTGGCCATTGAGCTTGACGCCCGCCATTGGACGTTCCTGCCGTTGGAATCGCTCGAACAGCAGCGTCTGATCCAGAGATCCTCGCTCACGCCAACCGACCTTCTGCATGCAACGGGGCGACTCGAGTTGTGGAACTCGGAGGCGGCCCGTCGCTTCGCCGAGTTGTTTTGTCGTCTTGCCGACCAATCGGTCGGTGAATTCGCGGAACAGGTACACCAGGAAATCGTTCATCGTCTGGCGATGGAACTTCTCCGAAAGCACCTCGGCGAAATTGGGCACGATCACGACTTCGAGCAGTCAGAATCGACAACCGCCCTGATCAAGAACTGGTTGCACGAGGGCAACCGCGACTTCCAAGTGCGCATCGACCTGAAACACCCGATCGTGGGAATCGGCGCTCCCATCCACATGTATCTCCCCGAGGCCGCCCACTTGCTGGGAACCGAGGCAATCATCCCGGAACATGCCGACGTGGCCAATGCGATCGGGGCCATCACCAGTCGTGTAGTCGTTCAGAAGTCGGTCGAGATTTCGCCGTCCGACACGGGCGGATACGTCGTGGCAGGCTTGCCGGATGCCCCGGTATTAGACGACTTCCAGGACGCGCACGAACACGCCCTTGCCGAGCTGCAAATGCTCGTTCGGCAACAAGCGGAGGAGGCAGGCACGAGCGACACGAGGATCGAAATCCAGGTCCACGACCGAGTCGCTCCAACCGCCCAAGGTTCCCAGATCTTTATCGGACGTGTCCTTACGGCGCGTCTCTCGGGACGCCCGGACATTCTGAAATTGGCGTAGGACAGCATGCGACCCTGGCGATTGCGTAGGCGGGATGGGCTGGGTATCCTGTCGGAACGACATGCAGCCGCGACGCCACACGACCTCAGCAACCCCCAAGAGAGGCACTGCAACATCAACCATGACAACTCCCCTTGCCGCCTCCCTGAATTGTCTTCTCGCGATTCTCGCAACCGCAGCCGAGCCGCCGTGTTCCATTCCCGACAGACCTTGGGATCCGGCCTTAGGAAATCACCGAGCCCGTATGCACGTGGCGACTCCCGCCGACGCCGTCTCGGTACAGCTTCCGTGGCGGCGGCGGGATCGCGATGCTGCCGAGAAGGCGGTCTTCGTCATCAATGCGGCCACCCAAGAGCGGGTAAGGAACGTCGTTCCGATCAGCATTTCGCGCGAGAGCGGAACGTTGATCTTCCAGGCAGCTGCGGCCGGCGAGTACGACGCCTATTTCATGCCGTTTACGATCCGAGGCGGGGCGTTTCCCACGACGCACTACCCGAAGCCCGAGGCGACTGCCGATCCGACCTGGCGCCAGCGTCACCAATCCAACTGGCAGGGTCTCCCCGAGGCGGAAGTCATCGACTTCCAATCCCGTACGGAGTTCGACCGGCGCGATCCGATGGAACTGGTCGCCACGGACGCCGAACGAGAGGCCTTGCTGGCGGAACATGGCGAAGAACCGTTCCTGCTGTTCCCGGAGGACCGCACGCGGCCGATCCGTATGCTCGACGACTTGCCTGTCTTGTGGATCCGGCGGGGACCGTCGAACACGTTTTCCGGCACGGCGCAGCGCAACGAGTTCTACGTGTTCCAAATCGGCGTGTTCACCTCGCAAGGCCCCTTGGAGGACCTTCAAGTTGAGATGGAATTGAGCGGTCTGTCCACGTGCTGCTTCAACACCCATGGCAGCGATTGGCTGGGCCGACCGTTCGACAAGAAGGTGTCCGTCCCCGCCGGGCAGGTCCAGGCGTTGTGGTTCGGGGTGGATGTTCCGAAAGATCAGGCACCCGGCACGGTCCAGGGCATGGTCAGGATCGGATCTCGCGGCGGCCCGTCCCAGACGGTGTCCCTTTCGTTGACGATCGAGGACACGATGCTCGAGGATCGCGGGGACTCCGAACTGTGGCGGATGAGTCGTCTTCGCTGGCTCAATTCGACGGTCGGCCTGGACGATACCGTGACCGCACCATACACGCCCCTGGAGGTGGACGGCCCCACGGTCCGATGTTTGGGACGGAGTCTCACGGCAAACGCCACGGGGCTTCCCGAATCGATCACGGCCGGGACAAACGAGATGCTGGCCAGTCCCGTCGAGTTCGAAGTTCAGACGCAAGAGGGCGTCGTCGCCTGGAAGTCCAGCCAGCCGGAAGTCACTTCGCAAAACGCGGCCGCCGTCACTTGGGAATCGACGAGCACCGGCGGCGGCTTAACGCTTCGCTGTACGGCGAAGATGGAATTCGACGGCTACACCAACTATCAGCTTGCCCTCCGGGCCGACCAGCCCGCCGATCTGAAGGACTGCCGCCTGGAGATTCCGTTGCGGCGCCGCTTTGCCAAGTACATGATGGGCATGGGTCAGAAGGGCGGCATCCGGCCGGAGAGTTTCCAATGGACATGGGATCCGGCCCGCCACCAGGATTCCCTCTGGTTGGGCAACGTCGACGGCGGCTTGCAGTGCAAGCTCAAGGGGCCGAACTACCGCTGGCCCCTGGTCAACATCCATTACCGTCACCGTCCACTGCTCATGCCGAAGGCCTGGGAGAACGCAGGGCAGGGCGGTTGCACGATCACCGAAGACGATGATCGCGTCGTGTTTCGTGCCTTCGGCGGCCCCCGCACCATGAAGGCGGGAGAGGAACTCCGTTTCGATTTTGGCCTGCTCATCACGCCCCTCAAGCCACTCGATCCGAAGGCCCATTGGACGCAGCGCTATTACCACAGCGGCGTTCCCAAACCCCAGGACGTGACCGACCAGGGCGCTCGCATCATCAACATTCATCACGGAAACGACCTCAACCCGTTCATCAACTACCCATTTCTGACGGAGAACAAACTTGGGCCCTATGTTGACGAGGCGCACAAGTTGGGTCTGAAAGTCAAGCTCTACTACACGATACGGGAGTTGTCGAATCATGTGGCCGAATTATGGGCCTTGCGGAGCCTGGACGGGGAAATCTTTCCCCCCGGTCCGGGCGGGGGCTACGCCTGGCTTCACGAGCATCTGGCGAAGGACTATTCGCCGGCCTGGCATCATCCCTTCCCCGATGGCACCTGGTGCGCGTCGATCAGCCAGACCGGCCTGTCCCGCTGGCACAATTACTACATCGAAGGGCTCGGCTACCTGGCTCGGAACCTGAAGATCGACGGACTCTACCTTGACGAGATCGGCTACGATCGCGAGATCATGAAACGGGTCCGCCGCGTGCTCGATCGCGAGCGGCCCGGCGCCCTGTTGGATCTGCATTCCTGGAACCACCTGAATGCCCAAGCCGGCTATGCCAACTGCCTGAACCTCTACCTGGAGCATCTGCCCTACCTCGACAGCCTTTGGATCGGCGAGGGACGCAATTACGATGAACCGCCCGATCACTGGATGGTTGAAATCGCGGGCATCCCCTTTGGCCTGATGGGCGAGATGCTCCAAGGGGGCGGCAATCCCTGGCGCGGGATGCTCTACGGTATGACCAACCGGCTGCCCTGGAGCGGAAATCCGAAGCCGATCTGGAAACTATGGGATGACTTCGGCATCGCCGATTCCGAAATGCTCGGCTACTGGGACCCAGCGTGTCCCGTGTCCACCGGCCGTGAAGATATTCTGGCAACCGTCTATCGCAAGGACGATGCGGCCCTGGTCTGCGTTGCCAGTTGGGCCAAGGAGACCGCGGATTGCCCCCTGACAATCGACTGGAAAGCCCTGGGGCTCGACTCTGACAAAGCAAACCTGTATGCCCCCGCGATCCAAAACCTCCAGGCCGAAGACCTGTTCGCACCGGACGAACCGTTACCGATTGATCCAGGCCAAGGCTGGATGTTGATCCTCGACGAGACGCCCCGCAAACTCGCAACCGTCCAGGCCGCCAACGCCTACGAGACACGGAAGTTGTTGCTTGAAGAGACCTTTGTCGCCAAGAGTCTTACCGATGGTTGGCGAACCGTGCTTTCCGAACGCGAGGGCGGTTCACTTGGGCTCGAAGACGGAGTCCTGGTGATCGGAACGACCGCGAATACGTGCGCCTTCGTCGAACGTGCGCTACCGCAGGAAACGACGCTGGTTCAATGCATTTTGGATTCCCGCACCGACCGGGGCCAGACTTGGGGAATCGGGCTCGGCCTGGTCTGGAGCAACGGACGATTCCTTCGCATCCACCTCCGGGCAGAAGACCGTCGATTCGGCTACGACGACGGCCGGCAGGTTTACTTCGGCCCGGCCACTGGCGGCAAGCCCCAACACGTTCGCATCCGCCTGGAAGACGAGGAAATCTTCCTCGAGTATCTGCACGGAATGCGACACGGGGTGGAACGATGGCGCACCATCGGCAAGCTCAATCGTGATCGGTATCCCGGCGATCCCGCGTTGGTGCGGCTCGGCAAGATGGACCAGGCCGGCCGGAATGTTGATTTCCCCACCCCGGGTAAGGCGGGCATTTGCCGAGCCAGTTCGCTGCAAATCTGGGGCGGCGAAGCTCCGTAGATCGAGGCCAGGAGCGGGAGACAGGCTTTGCCATCGGAGCCCGCACCCTATTTCCGGCGTCTCGTGGCGGAACCGTGGTCAGGAACTTCCCTCGGCCGGACGCTGGGGAAAATGTTCCTGAATGACACTGGTAAACTCCGCGGGAGTTGAGACTCTCGCGACCTTGTCGCGAAAGGTCCGAGCCCCGGGGCAACCTTGCGCGTAGCAGCAAGCGAAACGGCGCATCATGACCGTGCCCTTGCCGACTCCAAAACGGGCCACAACCTGGTGGTAGTGGTCCACCAGTTGGGCCTTCTGCTGTTCGAGCGAAGGTGCAGGCGGAACAGGCTGTCCGGCCAGGGCAGCGGCGGCCTGGACAAAGAGCCACGGCCGCCCCAACATGGCGCGCCCGATCATAACGCCGTCGACGGGCCATGTTTTGAAGGCGTGTACGACGGCCTCGGGGGTCCGCAGGTCCCCGTTGCCGATCAGGGGAATCTGCCGGAGATGCTCCTTGACCGCGGCGATTCGATCCCAGTCGGCCGACCCCCGAAACATCTGCCGTGCCGTTCGACCGTGAACCGTAAGGGCGGCCCCGCCGCCTGCTTCCACGGCCTCGGCCACCTCTCCGGCATTGATCATCTCCTCGGAGGGGCCGAGACGAATCTTGGCCGTCACCGGCGTCGGACGGCAGGCCTCCGCCACGCGGCGGACAATTTCCCCAACCCGGTCCGGATAGCGGAGCAGGTAGGAACCGCTCTCGGCGTTGCAGGTAACCCGTTTGACAGGGCAACCGAAGTTGATGTCGACCACGCTGACCTGGAATTCCTCGGCCAGGCGGTGTCCCACATCGGCCAGCGCCGCCGGGTCGTTGTCCCAGATCTGCACGGCCAGCGGTCGGGCTTCCTCTTTCACGCCCCAAAGGCGTTCGGGCAGGGAGCCGCTTCGCGAGTCGATCTCCAGGAAACTGCGAGCGCTGACCATTTCGGTCGCCGTCAGCCCCACGCCGCCGTAGCGACGCAGAATCTGGCGGAAAGGGAAGTTCGTGAACTTCGCCATCGGCGCTTGCAGAAGGGGCGGGTCGACCGTGAGCGGGCCGATCCGAAGGGGCGGTGGCGAGCCGAGTGGACAATGGGAGTCGCTAGATGGGGAGTTCGTCACGGGCAGAAACTCGGCGATCAACGTTCCCACGCGGGAGTGAGAAACCAATCCTGGTCCATGTTGAGGACGGGAGTGACGGCGGGGATTTCCTCACCTGCGATCTGCCACAGGGCCCAGGCGGAGGCGTAGCCGACGTCGGTGGAGATCGAGGCTCTGTCCAGGCCACTTCGCAATGCAGAAATGTTCTTGGTCGCCTTCATCCGGCCCAGCCCGACCGCGGCCATGCGGGAAACCAGCCAGCACTCCGGAATCTGGGGATGGAACGCATCGAGGAGACGCTTCTCGAACTGGTCGGCCAGAACCTCGTCCACTTGTCCCGCATGGAGATGGCCCAGGGCCCACAGTGCCGCCCCGCGACTCTTCTCTCCAAGCGGACTCCCCTTCGGAATGTATTTGCGCAGAACCTCGTCTGCCGGGGAATGCTTCAGCACGCCGAGGGTCTGACACAACAAGGCGATTTGCCGATCCAAGCCTTCTTCCTGGGGTTCTCCGGCCAACCAGCTCTCCGTCGTCTTCTCAACGAATGCAAACACGGGTTCCGCCGTATCGGGAACCGCCAGTTCGCAGAGCCCCCAGGCCGCGGCCACATTGGCCTCGCGCCGGGTCACGTTAAGAATCTCGACAAGCCGATCCGCGATCGTCTTGTCTTCCAGGGTCGCCAGGAGCAGGGTCGCCTGTTCCTGGCCGCGCCAACTGTCGGCTGCGAGAACTCGCCGCCCTTCGCCGATCACCTTCTCCCGAAGTTCAGGCGTCTCGGCCAGTTTCAAGAGCCAGTCGCAGACATCGCGTCGGAGCAGCGGGTCACGATCGTCAAGCAACGGTGTCAGAACCGTAATGGACTCGTCCGACGGACATGCCACCAACACCTTGGCTCCCCAACGCCGAACGTTTGCGTCCTTCGAGCCCACGACCTCCTCCACAATCGGCAGAATCAGGCGGGGATCGATCTGGAACAGGTTCCGCAGGGCCACGGCAGCAACGGACGGCTCCGGGTCGGCGGCGGCTTCCAGCAAAAACGCTTCCGTATCGCTTCCACGATGGGCGGCGATCATCCGTGCAGCAACCAGCCGATCGACCAGGCCCGCCGTCGTCCGATTCCCGCTCAAACGCTGTGCCTCTTCCAGCAGGCCTGTGTCCTGCAAGACGCCCAGGGCGTCGGCCGCTTCAAGCCGCACGTTGAGAGGTGTGCGGGAATCCAACGCAAGCTCGCGTAGACGGACAACGGCGTCGGTCTCGTTCAGTGCCACCAGCCCGCGGATGGCCAATATGTGCATCCGGCGCAGCCCGATCTCGCCATCGAGTCGTTCCCGCCAGCGATCCCGAAGACCGGTTTCCTTCCACCGAGCGAGGGCGGATTCGACGACCTCGGCCATTTCGAGGTCGTCGGGGCTCGTGGCTTCAATGAGGGCGGGAGCGGCATCCTTCGCGTCCGTGGCAACCAGTGCGCGAGCGGCGGTCAGGTGCACGACGTGATCCTGATCGGAATCGCTCAGGATTTCGCAAAGGGGCCCAACGGTTGCCTTTAGGCCAGGCACGCCCTTGGCGGCTCCCCGGATGACCGCGAGGGCCGCTCGACGCTTCATCTCCCGTTCGGGTCTCGCCATCGCCTGAAGCCAACACTCCACCAGATTGGGAGGAAAGCCGTTCTCGATCTGGCGTTTCTGAAGAACGGGATCCTCGTACATGACCCAGGGCGTCTCGACCGCGCTGGCCGAAACAGGCCAGATCGCCGCAACGGCGAGCCCCAGCAGGGTCGCAAGGGCAACCGAAGGTGCCAGAATCTGGAACGTGTTCACAACTCGGACGAAAGATCGGATCACTTGGAACATCCTGGGGCCGGCTTGGTGTTCAACTGGGTCGGGTGAGCCGCCACGTTTGGACGAGGACCACGAGCGTGCAGGCAGCACACATGCCGCCCATCCACCACCAATTGGCGGGCACGAGATGATAGGTCGTGAACCCCGGCGCTTCGATAATGGTCAAGGCCGCCGCCATCGGGTTGATTTGCAGGACGGATTCGACGATCCCGTGCCCAAACGCCGTCCCCGCACCGAGCCAGGCCAACATCGTCCCGACGCAGACGACGCCCAGCAGCGCGTAGGAGACGGTCGTGGCCACGGCCGTGCGTCGGCAAAGGCTGCTGACAGCGGCAGAAAGCAGCATGGCGAACAGGGCCATCCATCCCAGACAGACCAGAACCTGCCAGACCTGCCACCGAAGGGGCGGATGGATCCAGATCATCACCAGGTAGCCCGGCAGCGTGGCGAGCATAATCAACAGGAGGGTGAGCAGCACGCTCAGCAACTTGCCGAAGAGGATCGAGACGGCCGACATGGGGGTCATCATCAGGAGTTCCCAGCCGCCACTCTCCCGCTCGGCACTGATCAGGTTGGCGGCGAGGCTTGGAGCCAGAACAAGCAGCAGAGCCACCTGGAGAACGACCATAATGCCGCCGATCGTTTCCACTCCCCAATCGATCGTCCCCGTCGTAGCCGCATACGTCAACATGAGCGAGGCCAAGGCTGCCACGGACACAAGCCGCAGCAGCCAGTGAATGCGTCCGAAGCGGCGCGTCCGGAACTCCTTGACCATGATGGGATTGACCAGCAGCCCAATCCCGCTCTTGCGCCGATGGGGATCGACCAAAAACACGAAGCGTCGGGCCCACCTCTGAGCCGTGGAACGCTCGTCGGTAACGACGCCCTGGGGGCGAGGTCGATCGAGGAGAAACGCATTCAGTCGGAAAATCGTGATCCCGGCGAAGCCCAGCGACGATCCTCCCGCAAACAGCAGGAAGCGTTTCAGGGTTTCGGTGGTGGCCAGTCCGAAGGTTCCCGCATCCCCGTGTCCGACCAGTTCCATCACGACGGGCACGGGCGACACACAGCGGAGCCAGTCGGCCAGGATGGGCAGCAACCCGGGCTGACCTTGGAGAAAGAAATGGGGCCCCAGGGAAACAACCGCCGCCAGCATGACCGCAGCATAGGTGGTTCGCAAGGCGGCGTCGGTGGTGTTGGTCCAACTGCTGATCAACAGGGCAAGCGTCGTATATTGAACGAGAACGAGGACCAGGATGCCGTAAAGGGGAAGAATCTGACGAAACCAGGAGATGCCTCCCATGGCGTACGCCGCCGTGGCGGCAGGCACGCTCATGATCAGCAGCAGCAGGACGAATCCCAGCATCCCCATGGCCTTGCCCAAATAGATCGACGCGGGAGACATGGGCGAGTTCAGCAGAAGCGCCAGCGTGCCCTTGTTCTTCTCCCGCACAACCGAAGTGGCCGGAAAGGCGGGAATCATCAAGACGAGGATGGCGAGCAATCCGTAGGCGAAAAGCCGAAAAACTTCCTGGGCCTGGGCGCCCGAGAGTTCGACCGTGGCATTGCTCGGCCAACGGATGACGACGAGCAGCGAGAACGCTATCGCCACGGTCACGAGCAGGACCAATGCCCGCAGCGTCCGAAGTGTGCTGATCAATTCGCGTTCGATGATCGCATGTCCCATAAGTTCTCCGTAGCCTTACGACGCGGCCTGCTTCGCATTCTGAGTGACGGAAAGAAACGCGTCCTCGAGATCGGCAGGGATCTCGCGAAACTGGGTGACGGGAATTTGTGCCGCCACCAGGCTCGCCAGGAGCCCGCCCATCTCGCTTTCCGGCTTCGCCGTCTGAAAACGAACGACCGCTTCCGAGGGCGACTCGGAGACTTCCGCGTCAGGTTCAATCGATTCCCGCACCAGGCGGGCAGCTCCCGCGACGCCCTGTTCGTCGTCCAGTTGGACCTCAATGGTGCGCTTCTGGAAAATGGTGCGCATGATTCCATCGACCGGACCGAAGGCCTCCAGCTTGCCGTGATTGAGGATCGCCACCACATCGCAAATCCGCGCAAGTTCGGGGAGAATGTGGCTGGAAACGATCAAGGTCTTGCCGAGTTCCGCGAGCCGCAGCAGGATTTGACGCATTTCGATTCGGGCCTGGGGATCCAGTCCGTTGGCCGGCTCGTCGAGAATCAACACGCTCGGATCGTGCAGCAGGGTGCGCGCGATCCCGATCCGCTGCTTCATCCCGTGGCTGAGACTTTCCACGTAACGGTCACGCATGTACGTCGAGCCGGTCATTTCCATGACCTCGTCGATGCGGCCCCGGCGTCGCGACCTGCGGATGCCGAAAGCGGCCCCGAAGAAGTCGAGGTATTCCCACACGCGCATATTGTCGTAGGAACCAAATACGTCGGGCATGTAGCCCACGAGGCGTTTGATCCGTTTGGGTTGTCGAAGGCAGTCGTGCCCCGCGATACTGGCCGAGCCCCCCGAGGCCCGGGCCAGTCCGACAAGGATTTTGATTGCCGTGGTCTTCCCCGCCCCATTGGGGCCGATCAGGCCGAGAATTCGACCCTGCTCGAGTTCGAAGGATAGCCGGTCCAAGGCCGTGAACTGACCGTAAACTTTGGTCAGGTCTTTCACGACAACGGCCGAGGGTTGGTCGTTCATGCTCAATCTCCGAGAACCTTGCCTACCACGCCCATCTGAACGGTTTCCACCTTCCACGGCGCCTGCTTCATCATGTCGGTGGACTCGCCCGCTTCTTCCGCCCCCACGCGAATGCCGATCCTCAGCCCGCCTTCCTCGTCCAGTTGCAGCCACTGGGGACGATCCAAGATCACCTCGTACGTCCCGATCGGATGGGAAAGATGCCTGACGGCAACCGGCTCCCCGTCACCTACGGCCATCACGTCAACGGGCCTTGAGGGCGCCCGTATCGTAAACGAGAAGGTGGCCTGACTCACCTCCAGGGGCAGGACGGACTCCGGCACCTGGAACCGCAACCACTGGCATAGCGCCAGTTGCGAGTCGGCCCATTCGTCGGTGAACGTGTTGTACGCTGCGGAACGGGAGCCGTCGGGACCGTCCACTCCTCGATAGGTGAGGAACGATGCCGGCACGGTCACCGCGGCGCCCGGACTGGAGGGTTCGAACCGCAAGGGACAGGAAATCAAAGCGTCTCCCAGACGATCAGTTTGGGGAAAGACGAATCCCATTTCGAGTGGATCGGCCCAGGCGTACAGCATGGCCCGCGTATCCTGCTCCAAACCAACGCGTTTTTTGAGCAGCATCCGGTAAACATCAACCCTGCGCTGCTGGACGTCCGACAGCCAGGTGTCGGCCACGAACTCGCCCGGCGCCAGCACGTCCTTGCTCGTGGCACTGAGCGTGCCGCCGGCAAGAATCTTGGTCGCAAGGAGCGGGCGCCGAGGAACGGAGATGACCGCATCGGAAAGGTCATGGAACGGAGCCGGACCGAAGGTCCCCGTCAGCCCCGACGGCCCGAATCGAGCCCGGCAATCCACGGTGGTGTCGAAATGGTTGATTCGTTGCAGCGGCGCGGTGCGGATGCCCGGTGGAAGCTCGAGATCTTCCCATTGCCACGCCCCTTCGTCGGTCCATACGATTCGCCGGCGTCGCCCCTCCATGGCAGCCATATCCGGCAGGAACAGGCCACCGCGAGTCGCCCCCATTTCGCCTTGGCCCACGTCCGGATTATAGAGGGAGAGCAGTCCGGAAGTCCGTCCGGTGGTGAGCCCTGGTTCCAGGCGAAGATTCTGCCACACGGCAACGCAGGGGGGCACGGAGTTTCTCGCGGTCGTCGCCACGCCCAGAAAGACCGCGCTCGCGGCAGCGGCTGCGAGCGGCGCCGCCCAGAGCACTCGGTCGAGGCGTCCCGACCTCCAAAACACGGCTCCCGCGATGCAGAGCAGAAGGCAAAAACCGGCGAGAATCGCGGCCACCGCCCCCTTGCTCAAAATCCGGTAGCCGATCTCCTTCGCCAGGAGCGGTTTCACCTTCTCAAGTTCAATCGGATCCGGCCTTCGAGGTGCAAGACACTCGCCGGCAAGTCGGCTCAAGGGGCGTCTCGCAACGTCGGTTTGCCCGTTTGATCTGCCCTCCGACGGCGCGCCGTCCGGCCCTGCCGGACCGAACCAGGCCGACGGGCCGAGAGTCGTGAAAAACACTCTCCCCAGGCCGAACGGCTGACGGAACGCCGCCGGCCAACCGGCCACTGTATCGGTAACGATTGCGTCTCGCGGAACGACCCGTGCCAGGGAAACCGCCTCGTCGAACTCCAGAGGCGTGCTCTCCTGTCGTTCGATCTTGGTCCGCACATCCTCAATTTCCAGTTCTGTCAGGCCCACGCGATCCACGATCGTCGAGGTGAACGTGTCACCCAGGATCGCCGAAACCGACTCCTGTTCCATTTGATCGAGCATGACCCAGAGCGTGCCGCCACCAAGCGTCCAATCCCGAAGAAGGGCCGATGCGTCGGCGTCCTCAGCCAAGTTGTTGGTGGAGACAACGATCACGTCCAGAGCATCCAGGCCCGCCCGATCGGCAGGAAGGTCCCGTGCATTGACCGTGGATACGCGAGGCGACAGATCCTGGCTCCGGCACGCGGCTCGCACGAGATCAAAGACGGGATCGTCCGCCGAGGGGGAACTCGCCTCGGGCCATGTGTAGTGTGGCAATTTCTCTTCGGGAAGCGGCAACCGGTCGAAGTCGCCAATGATCCCCACGGCCAGTCTTTCCTGCATAACGATCAGCGGCTTCGATCCGGCCATGGCTGTCGCATAAGACCGCGAAGAAGCCTCGGCGTCAGGAAGTGTAGCAACCGGGACGGAGACGAGTTCCACATGATCCGCATTGGACGGGAGCGAACCAGGAATGTGAATCGGACAGGTAGAACGCAGAATGGAGTGGGCCGGCACCCAGATCTTCCGCCCGTACTGAAGCGTCGCTTCCCCGGCGATATACGTAGCGGCGAACAGTTCGGCATCTTGATCTGTCGGATTCGAGGCGGTAACTGCCACCACTCCCCAAGTCCCCGGGCGATAGCGGCGAAAGCCGATAGAGGCGCCCATCTGGACACCAGGCCGCGGACCCGGGGAGGACGGTGCCTGCCCGGCAACCGGCGTTTCCCACCCCAGCCAGACAAAGACGAGCAACCAGACGCAATGACGGGAGCAAACCATGAAATGCCATGTCCCAACGATGTCTCGTTCCATGGTTCCCCACAAACGGCGCGTGCGCCGGTCGGAACGCATCAGAATTGTTAATCGCAACAGGCACTACCATAACCGCTACACGACCCCACCTCAATTCCCCCTCTCGCTACCGGGAGCTATACTGGGAGAAAGCAGGGGGCAGGTTAAGGAAGCAGGGTTCGGGATTCTGCTTCCTGAACCCTGCTTCCTGAACCCTGCTTCCTGAACCCTGCTTCCTGAACCCTGCTTCCTGAACCCTGCTTCCTGAACCCTGCTTCCTGAACCCTGAACCCTGAACCCTGAACCCTGAACCCTGAACCCTGAACCCTGAACCCTGAACCCTGAACCCTGAACCCTCTTCATGAAGAAAACTCTCGTCCCCGGAATTACCGGCGAGTATCGCCACCGCGTTGTCAGCGAGAACCTGGTCAGCCATCGCAAGCCCGGCGCGCCCGCCGTCATGTCGACGCCATGGGTCCTCTATGCCATGGAAACGGCGGCCTACGAAGCCATCCTTCCCCATCTCGACGCGAACGAGGCCTCCGTAGGGATGGGATTCGAGTTCCAGCACCTTGCCGCGACGCCACCGGGAGACACGCTCGTCGCCCGTGCCACAATCACGGCCGTTGAGGGCAACAAGATCCTGCTCGATTTCGAGGCCCGCGACAGCCAAGAGCTCGTGGCCCAGGGCAAGCACGTCCGTGCGGTCATCGATCAAACGCGATTCCAGAAGCGATTGGATCGCAAGCGTCAGGCAATGTAACCGGCCCACCGACCGATTCAACGAAGCACCAGAGTGCCCACGAAATCCTTGACGGGGAGCGACTTGGGAACGACGAGGGTCGCGTATTCGGCCGTCGACTGGTTGTAGGCCGACACGAGACGCAGGAATTCCAGGCTCTCCTCGGTCTCCTGATCCACGGCCGCCAGCACGCGGTCAAATCGAATCGATCTCGCCTGATACGCATTCACGGCTTCAACACGTCGGGCGTCTGCTTCCACAACTGCAACGGCGCGATCCTTGAGACTCCGACTGAGGGCGGGAATGACCGTCGCCAGCCTCTTCAGAGGCCACGATTGCACGAATTGCCGTGGCGGCGAATCGAAGCCCAAATGATAGTTGCCCGTAAGGGGTAGAGTCGTCGGAACAAGCCAAGCCTCGGTGAGCGGGCGACCGCAACGTTTCGTCAACTCATAACGAGTCGCCAGGAGTCGCGTCTCGGCCTCCAGGCCCCTCGCCTCGGCATCAAGTTGTGCCAGCCGCAACCGTGCCATCGCATCGCTCGTACCAGCTTGCCCAAGCGTCACCGCGTTGACCAGTCCGTCGAGCAATTGTGCATGCCTGCGGCAGATTTCCAATTCGGCCACACCATGGGAAGCTTCCCAAAAGGCCTCGATCACGGCGTGCCGCTGTGTGGCAGGAATACCCTCCAGGCAGGATTCCAAATCGACGCTTTGCGCGCCGCGAGCGTTTTCCTCAACCCCACCGTGGTGCCAATCCGCGATCAAACGCTTTGCCTGAACGCCGGGCTCCAGCCCGACCAGGTTGCCGTAAAGACGTACCTGGCTTCCAGAAGGAGCCGGCCCCAATTGCCGATTGACGGTCTGGCGGATCGCAGGCGTCCCCTCATCATCCACGGCCACCAGGGGACTCGTTTGGACCACCATATCTCGCGTGTCGGGAAAGGACGGCCCCGCCGCCCCCGTCGTCCCGAACTCGGACTGTTCCGCCGCAACGTCAGGGTCCTGGGAATCCGTCCCGTCGACCGCGACCGCCTGCTCAGGAATGGCTTTGGAATCTTCACCAGGCGATGAAGGAGGGTCGAGCGTTTCGTCGGCGCTGGATAACGTCGGGGAAGGGAACGTTTCGCGAGGTTCCTGATTCTCAGCCCCAGTCGGCTCCTCCGATGGAGCGACTTCCGCACGTTCCTGAGCAGGCTCCTCTCCTGCTGCCGACAACACGGTCCAGTCCTGCGTGAGTTCAGAGCTCTCGGCGAGAGGTTCTTCCGCGGTTGCCGGGGTTACGGCGGAATCAGAGATCCCCGCTGAGAGCCGAGGAGACGGAGGCAGAGCGGGCGCCGGCATCGCGTCCGCAACCGGTTCGCGAGGCGCCAACGTGGGCACGCCGGGCACGGGGGATTCGTCCGCGACTGGCGGCGATGCGCTGGCCACCTTGATCAGTAGCCCAACGAGGCTGCGTCCCGAAGTTTCCGGGCCTACAATCGTCAGGGCATATTCGGCAATGGAATGATTGTAAGCGGCGACGGCGTCAATCCATGCCCGGCGCTGGGTTGTGATCTCGCGGAGGGCCGCCAGAACATCGGCGCCATCCGCAAGTCGATTGTAATAGGCCTGGTCGACCGCCTGAAACGCATTCTCCGCCGCCTGCACCGCCTCACCTCGCACTCCGATCAACTTGTGCTCCAGCGGCAAGGTGCGATGCAGCAGGCGGGTCTGTCCGGGTGCGGTTTGATCGGCATAGATCTCGTCGAAGTGGGTGTAGTAGGTTCCCAAATGGGGCCGATCACCCGGCAGAGGCAGTTGGCCGGATGCATCGAGCCCCGCTGCCTCGGCAAGCGCATATTGGGAATTGAGAACTGCCAGTTCAGCGGCCGTCAACTCGCGGTCTGCGGCCTGCTGAGCCGATGCAAGCAGGCCAGGCTCGATCGCGTCCCTACCAAACGACTGGATTTGCCGGGCCTCGTCCCAGCAACAGCGGTACTCCCCCAAGGCTGCCACGAGTCGCCAGTAGGCATGGGCGATTCCCAGACGCTTGTCGCGATCGCTGACCCGGCCAAGCACGTCCAGGAGCGCCACGGAACGCCCGACCACGGCCGTGTTGACGGGAAGCGTCATAACCTCTTCAAGCATCTCCTCCGGCGTTTTTCGTGCGGTCGTGGCGGCAGGGCCGGAAGGTTGCCACGCAGATTGGGCAGGCGGCGCTGACGCATCATAAGCGGGAGCGACCGGCCTGCTCTCATGAGAAGTCCCCGGCTCTGACGGCGCTGCCGGAACGGTGGCCGCCCCCTCTTTCAGATCCTCACGGAAATTCAAGGCCCTCAGGATGTTGTTGTCCAATGGATTGTCGGGCGAACTCCGCGGGGCCTGAGACGATGCGGCAGGAGACCCTGGCGACGGTTCAGCCGGAGCAGCGGGCGTCGCCCCCCCGGCAGGCGGTAGCCCGCTGCCCATGTAATCAAACTGCCCGCCGCTGGACGACGGTGGACTCGGCGCCGCACCAGCGGGCGCACCGTATCCTCCCATAAGAGAACCATTCTCCCCCGATCCGTCTGTCGCACCGGCTGGTCCCATCGGGGGCAATGCCAGCGTACCAACGTTCTCCTGAGGGGCAGAAATAGCTGGCGTCTGGGCGAGAAGGGCATTGGCAAGAAGGAGAGCAGCCCACGGCATGGCTCAATTCCCTGTAAATTCAGTAAACATGGCAGGATCGGGGCAAGCCTTCAACCTTCTGGTTGCCGCATCCCCCTCCCAAACTAACCGGTAGCCTGCCATGTTCTCTCCTTCTCGTCAATCCTCCGACCCACGACAACCGGCGAGCAAAGATCCGGTGCGTTCAACCGAATCAAACAACAGTCTCGACGACCGCAGAAGAAGGCGGGGTACCGAATGCCCCCAACGGAACCAGGACCATGAAGAGACACGGCCGAGGCTTCGGGTTATTCGGCCGTCCCCCGTGTATTGGCGGACAAAGCGGAGACATTTCTGGTGAATCCACCAACAGCCAGTTGAGCGATGCGGTATAATCACGCAATCCCAGGAACGCCCTAACAAATGACCCTAAAGCAAAGCTCTCCCCCGAAATTTCAGGCAGCCCGCAAAGCGGTCCTATGGACGGGCTGCCTCGCGGTGGTCCTTCTGCTGCTCGGTGCCTACTGGGCAACTAGCATCCGCCTGCCCGATCCCGCCACAGCTAACCGTGACGGGCTCCTGCGTTGGCTCATATTGCGGGACCTGCGCGATGAGCCGCTCAAGACACGGAACATCCTGATCGCGCGATTTCAAGAGGAACTTCGCGACGACTTGGACATGGTCTCGCTTCGCCAGGAATTGGAACCGCGTTACGAAGATCGACTCTGGACCAACATTCTCACCCTCATCGAGACGTGGTATGCCGAGCGGGTCGACGCGTATTCGACGATGAGCAATTCCGACCGGTTGAGCTATCTCGACGAGACGATCTCCGAGGTGAGCAAGTGGAAGAACCTCGCTGCGCTTCAACCGGGAACGGGAGAAGAAAAGGAAGATCTCTCCTCGGAGGTTGTCCTGCTCGAAATCTTGACGCAACAGATTGCCGTCTGGAAAGAACAGGCCTCGCCCGAGCGTAGAAAAGAGATCACCGAGTTTGATGCCGCTCTTCGCACGCGGTGGGTACTGCACACACTGGGCCTGACGCCCGCAGCCCCCTCTAAAGAATGAGTCAGGGACAACTTCGCCGCGCTTTTCAGGAAGCGTCCCAGGGAAACGGGGTGGCAGCCACGAAGTTGCAAAGTGTTTCTGAATCACTATCTGAAGTGAAACAAATACTGCGTCAGGAAGATCCTAGCGGGGATTGTTCGGCACGTAGGATTCGTCGGCGTTGCACACTTCATCCAGTTCGTCCCGATCTTCCGGGTGCCAAAGGGGCAGGCCACTTCGAACCCGATCCGCCAGAACCGACAGTTTCGCCTTGGTTCCAGGCATCGCATCCGTTCGGTCATACTCCCCAGGCGGGACCTCCGTAGGCTCAAAATCCCACAACCCGATCTTGATCGCCTCCAACACGGATCTCGGCACGACAACACTCCTTCCCGAATCAAACACTCTCACCTGTCCGACGGAGTCGCCGCCAGGTTCCAGGCAATATCCTTCGCACGGCAATCCACCGCGTGATCCTCAAAGCACTGCCTCTCCTTGTTCTTTTGATGAGCTGAATGACTGCTTTTGATGGCACGATTGGATCGTACCAAGAGGTGGTGTGAGGAGGCCTGTTGTGCTTAGTATTCGGGTCATGCAAAGAAATGTCAAGCAAATCGGCCAATTCCCCCTCTATGAGCTACGGTTCGTTGCAGCCAGCAGCATCGCCCGTCTACGCAAACACCCCAACTTCTCATTCCCCACCCGTTATCCGCACAATGCTTTAAGGCAGCCGGACAAAAAGAATCTACCAGTCAGACCTACAAATGTGGGCATTTGGCGTGCAATTGGGTCAACGGCGAGGAAGAGAGGTTGAATGGCCGGTTAGCGTGATCGCCGTTGGCCCAATTGCATGCCGAAATGCCCCATTTCCAGCAGCGTCTTTGGGCGTCGTGGCCGACACGTGACGCATCGGCTGCGCCCCTTCGAGAGGATCGTGGTGAAACGCCGTGGGCATCAATCGTAAGCCGCCGCAGTGGGCGGTTGTGGTTGGATGGCGATGCTCCATTTGGGAAGGGGTTCACTACGACGCAGACGCTGCTGATACGGCCTGAGAGCTGCCCGAGTTAACCGGATTCCCGTTTCGTAAACGCGGTCTAAGAGCCGCACCACGGGTTGAATCCCTTTCCAGGTCATCGTTTTGGCCCACCCGAGCGTCTTCTCGACCGTGTCGAGCAGTGTTCCGTTCCAGTGCATTTCCAAAATGCGACGTAGCGTGCGTTTTCCTGGAAGGTCCCGGGGCTTGTAGCCCATGCGTTTGATCAACGCTTGTCGCACACTCGCGGCGGTCATGCGCGTGTACGCAGAAGCGGACTGAAACTTGGGATCGGCTTGACTTTGTGGATCTACCAGAGATTTGTGGATCTACCAGAGAACGGATATCTGCTTCCAGTTGAGGCAGCCGATCCTCTGTCTTGGGCCGGCCGAGGGCCTTGATGGACCGATCGACAGAGATCTCGGAGATCGCAGCCGTCCCCTGCCTTTCCAGAAGCCCCTTCTGAACGGCCTCTCGCCCCCAACCGAAGACGGTTTCCGCTCGCCGTGCACTACCGCCCAGATAGTCCACGGAAACCTTTGCCTGAAAGGCTCGCTTCTGTCGGCCTCGCAGCTTTTCTGCCGCATCTCTGATCGTGGCTACGAAATCGTCAGTCAGCATGGCATCCCCCTCCATGGGACCGCAAACGAACTCTCCCCGTCGACCAGAAAGGATAATCTCAATCCCGAATCATGGGCAGACCAGTTTCGCAGACTCCAACGCCGCTTCCAGGATAGAAAGAAGCCGCCGCCGTTGGAAAGAGTCTCTCCTCACCAGCAACTACGCGTTTCCCTCTTTCCAACGGCGGCGGCTTCTTTCTATCCTGGTAGGTCTGACTGGTAGATTCTTTTTGTCCGGCTGCCTAACACGGCGGAGGCATGCCAAGCAGCCAGTCTTGACCATGAGAACCCGGCGAAGTGGCGTAAACCGCACGTTCGGGGCAGCCCGTTCCCGCCAACAGTGAGCAGTTGTCAAAACGGTGACCTATGGTTGAGCGCGGGAAGTGTTCCCCTTTTCGGGGTGATACCCTTGATTTTCACAAGGAAATTGGGTCTGCTAGCCGGTTTGATACAGCTTCGGTCTTCCCCGCCAGGGGCAACTCAGCGTGACGTCCCCGGTCTGACGCCACCTCGGACCGAAAGGTCGGCTAGTCTCAGCCATTTCGCTCGGCCCCGGGCTCGAGCGGTTGGGGCACTTCTTACCGATCAATGACCATGTGCCAGGCACAGTTGAGAAAGGATGCGGAACGGAGAGATGTCAGATTCCCATGCGGGCCACGGCTCCGACAAGCCGTTGATTGTCGCCATTTTTGGCGTGATTGCTGTCTACCTCCTTCTTGTGGTGATGGGATTGCCGCAGAAGTGGACGGAGCAAGCCGGCGGACATGCCCACGAGGGTGGGGACCACGCCGCCGCAGCAGACCACGGCCATGAAGCAGATCACGAGAAAGGCCACGAGGGGTCAGAGGAGGAACATGACGAAGCCGCCGCACACGGCAGTCACGGAGGAGCAAGCATTTCGCCACCGCCGCTTTGGACGGTGATTCCCTTCGCACTGCTCCTCGGAGCGATCGCCGTGCTGCCGCTGCTTCCATGGACGGAGCATTGGTGGGAGAGCAACAAGAACCGTTTTATCGTGGCCGCCATTCTCGGCATCATCACCCTCGGCTACTACTTCTTGCTCCACGACTCGGCCATTGAAGCCCACTGGCCCGGCCATGCCGTCGTGGAGGCCGGCGAAGGCGGATTGGGCCTTGCAACCACCGTGCTGAACAACGCCATCTTGGGCGAGTACATCCCGTTCATCGTCCTTCTTTTCAGTCTCTACACGATCAGCGGCGGCATTCGCATCGAGGGCGACCTGCCGGCCCATCCGAAAACCAATACCGCGTTCATTGCCGTGGGCGGCCTGCTCGCCAGTTTCATCGGGACGACCGGGGCCGCCATGCTCCTGATTCGCCCCCTGCTGGAGACGAACCGCGAACGAAAGTTCAAGGTCCACACGGTTGTGTTCTTCATCTTCGTGGTCTGTAACTGCGGCGGCTGCCTCTTGCCGATCGGTGACCCCCCCCTTTTCCTCGGCTATCTGCGAAACGTTCCCTTCATGTGGACCTTCGCCCTTTGGCCTGAGTGGCTGTTTGTGAACGGCTGTCTGCTGGCCATCTACTTCCTCTGGGATTACTTCGTTTCCTATCCCAAGGAGGAAATGACCGACATCGCCCGGGACGAAACCCAGGTGCGGAAGCTCCAGTTCTCCGGCCTGTGGCCCAACGTGCCCCTGCTGATCGGCGTGGTCCTCGGAGTCGCCCTGCTTGCCCCGGGTAAGCCGATCTTGGGCTGGGATCCCTGGATGTATGCCCGCGAGATCGTCCAGATTGCCCTCGTCGCCATGTCGCTCCTTCTGGGAAGCGCTGCCGTTCGGAAGGCCAACAATTTCAACTACCATGCCATCATCGAAGTCGCCGCACTGTTCTTCGGCATCTTCATCTGCATGCAGGCGCCACTCCAGATTTTGAACGCACAAGGGTCGGAACTGGGCTTGCACAGCCCGATGCACTTCTTCTGGGCCACGGGCAGTCTGTCGTCCGTTCTCGACAACGCCCCCACCTATGTCGTGTTCTTCGAGACGGCCAAGGCCCTCACTTCGGCAAGCCCCGAACTCGCCCGTGATGCGGTTGCCGGCGTTGCCCAGCACCTGCTGGTGGCCATCAGCCTCGGTGCCGTGTTCATGGGGGCCATGACCTACATCGGCAACGGGCCGAATTTCATGGTCAAGGCCATTGCCGAGAAGTCCGACGTCAAGATGCCGAGTTTCTTCGGCTACATGTTGTATAGTTTTGCGATCCTCCTGCCGCTCTTCATCGTGACTACCCTGATTTTCATGTAGTCCCGGCGAAGGGATCCCAGAAACCACCAAAGGCGGCGACCAGCATTGGTCGCCGCCTTTCTTTCTTCATATCGAGCATCGACTATCCAAGACGCCCACCTGTTCAAACGCTCCCCGAACAATTATTATCAGGGTTTCGGCAGCGATCCCCCGAAAGTGGGTTAGTCGGGTACCCGTCGTTTACGCATGTGCCAGCTGCGCTGCGCGAACACCATCAATCAAGCGTGTCCCTGTGCATTCGGGCCCTATCACGTGTCCCATCTGACGATCACCACCCAGAGCGAACTGCTCGACTTCTGCCAGCGTCTCTTCGAGGTCGAATGGATCGCCATGGACACGGAATTCGTGTCGGAAGACAGCTATCGACCTGAATTGTGTCTCGTCCAGGTGGCCTACCCCGATGGAATGGCCTTGATCGACACGATCGCCATCGAGGATCCCACACCGTTCTGGAAAGTCCTTGCCGAAGGGAACCACGAGACGATTGTCCATGCTGGACGTGGAGATTTGGAGTTCTGTCTCCGTTCCGTCCACCAACGTCCCAAGCACCTTCTCGACACGCAGGTGGCCGCAGGGTTGATTGGAATCGAGTACCCGATCGGCCTGCGCAACCTGATCCTCAAGGTGGTGGGAGAGCGTTCGAAGAAGCACGAGACACGTACCGACTGGCGCCGCCGGCCCTTGAGCGACCGACAGATTCAGTATGCCCTTGATGACGTTCGGCACCTTCGAGAAATCGCCGACTACCTCCATGACCGACTTGAAGCCTTGGATCGTGACGTTTGGCTCCGCGAGGAAATGGAACGCTGGCAGGACGAAGTGGAACGATCGATCCAGCAAGAGCGATGGCGTCGCCTATCGGGCAGTTCGGGCATGGATCGACGAAGTCTGGCCCTTGCCCGCGAACTTTGGCGCTGGCGCGAGGCGGAAGCGGAGCGGCGCAACACACCGGCTCGCCGGGTGCTTCGTGACGATCTGCTCGTCGAACTGGCCAAACGGCAGACTTCTGACCCCAAACGGATCCGTGCGGTACGGGGTTTTGAGCGAAGGAACCTTGTTCGGATGATTCCGGAGATCGCCGAGTGCATTGCGCAAGCCTTGGAGATCCCCGAGACGGAATGGCCGACCAAGACCGCTGCCGAATCGAAACCCCAACTGTCCGTACTCGGCCAGTTCCTTTTTTCCGCCCTGGGAAGCGTGGCAAGAGAATCGCAACTCGCCCCATCCCTTGTGGGCGGGCCAAACGACGTGCGCGACCTGATCAACTTCCGCACGGGAATCCGTCGCCACGGACAGCCCCCGTCTCTCTCCCTCGGCTGGCGGGCCGAACTCGTCGGCAACCTCTTCGACGATCTCCTCAGTGGCAAGATCGCCGTTCGGGTGGACAACCCCGCGTCGGACCATCCCCTGGTGTTCGACCCGGTAAACGGGCAAGGCCGGTGATAGCAGCGAATCAGGGGTCAGTTCGCGTCTGCAATTCCGCAAGGCGCACCTGCAATGTCTTTGGCTCGCGGTTGCGGAAAACGACAAGAGGAACCTCGCGCCCGATCTCGGTGAGCTTGACAACGTTGATCAAGTGGTCATCGTCTTCGATCGTGACGTTGTTGAACTGAAGGACGACATCGTCTTTCTGAATCCCTGCGTCGGCGGCAGGAGAATTGCCCAGCACGTCGGTTACCTGCGCCCCAAATGGCGAGGGGAGCCCGAGCGAAGCGGCCGTGGCGGCATCGAAATCGTGCCGCAGCGTAACTCCCAGATAGGCCCGTCGGACCTTGCCGTTTTCGACAAGTTGTCGGGCCGTGAACATGAACATGCGAATCGGGATCGCGAACCCGATTCCTTCGCTGCCTCCCGAATTGCTGGCAATGGCGGTGTTGATGCCGACCACTTCCCCGCGAAGATTGACCAGCGGACCGCCGCTGTTGCCGGGATTGATAGCCGCATCGGTCTGCAGGAAGTCCTGAAACTCCAGACCGGACGAGCCCAATTCCAGATCGCGACGCCCCTTGGCGCTGACGATCCCAAACGTGACCGAGTGGCTCAAGCCAAAGGGGCTGCCCATGGCGAGCACGAAATCGCCGATTTCAAGGGCATCGCTATCCCCCAATTCGGCGGCCACAAGATCCGGGGCGTCGATCTTCAACACAGCGACGTCCGTCTGCGCTTCGTTCCAGACGCGTGTCGGCTGAAGGGGACGTCCGTCCGCGAGGGTCACCTCGATCTTATCGATCTCGGCCCCGTTGACCACATGGCGGTTCGTCAGCACGTAAAAGGCTCCACCGATACGGACGATCACGCCTGAACCGGCTTCTTCGCGAAAACGCTTCCGACCATGCATGGGGACGGTCTGGTCGGCCACGTCCGCTTCAATATGGACGACTGCGGGACCGACCAGTTTCACAACCGCCTTGACCACGCCCGACTGGGCCTCCAGCACCGCAGCGTGGGCTCGCAATTCGCGCAGGAGTTCCTCCCTTTTCTGGGAATCAACCGGCCCATGGCGTTCGGCGGCCACCTCAAAAACCGACTGGGCCGATACGAACGACACCGAGGAAACCAGCGTCGCCAACACAAGAAATAGAAACGCCGGTCCGCGAGCCCGAACCGGCGATGGGTGCACGCTTCTCGCCATGGTGTCTCTTTCCACGACTTCAGCAAGGGAAGTGGATCAGGAAACGTCCAGTTCGATGTCGTTGATCGAAACGTCGGCATCGCCGCCGCTCACGTCGACCAAACGAGCCCAATCGACCGGACCTCCGCCGTATCCACCGTCCCGTTCCGCCTCGCGTTGGCACTTGATGCAAAGCGTGGCGTAGGGCAGGGCATTAAGACGTGCCATGGGGATATTCGTCCCGCACGCCTCGCATGCTCCGTATTGTCCGTCGCGCATCCGCTCCAGGGCATTCTCAATTCGAGCCAATTCGCGGCTTTCCACTTCCGCCAACTGAGAATTGATTTCGTCCTGGACGGAATCGAGCGCCCAATCCACGACGTCGCCCGACACGTCGGAACGCATCTCCTTCAACATGCTCAGATCACCGGCGAGCGCTTGGCGCAATGCGTCGCGGCGCTTGATCAGAATCTGTCGCATGCTCGACATGGCTTCTTTGCGATTCTTCATGGCTGAACACCTCGGTGCTCGATCCTGGCATTGGTTCTCCGACGGGACGCACCCCTCGGCAAGCCGATTTCGAACCCCTCATCTCTGTTGGACCTTCACCAAATGACAAGATAGCGGAGTTGGGAGAAGCCGATTTATCTCCCGCATCCGCAACCAAAATATAGTACGCCAAACGGGCTCGGGGGTTCCCAAAAAACCAGGAACGACCGAAATAAAACCCGTCTGGGGAAAGTTGTTTTCATAAAACCGTAACAACGCCCACGTTGCGCTCAATTCCCCCGACACAGGGAGGGGCCCAGAAGGTCCCACCCCCGTTTCGAAAGCGGCCCCTCAGAATCGGACACTTTTGAATCCGTTCGTTGAGGCCCCAACCGAGAACTTCCCGCACGGGAGAGGTCGCCCGGTTGGTTGAACGTTGCTATCGGATAATCGACAAAACCGGCAAAGATATACAGCCCTTTTTCGTCATTCTCGGAAGGACCGGCCTCCAGCCGCATCCCGCACGTTGACCGGCCGTTGGGCGTAAGCTAAATCCACCGAGAGGTTTAGTGACTCCGGGTCACATTTCCCTGGGGAAATACCGTTCCCGGTGCCCCTCGCCGGATCTCGAAATTTACGTGTCGAGGAAGGAAATACTATGGTGGAGGCCCTCAAAACCCCGCGCCGGCGGACAATGTCCGACAGGACATCGCCTCCTGGGCCGCTCGTGCTGCGCATTTGCAGTACACAACGGGAAGGACAAATCATCCGCCTTAAGAGCCCAAAATGCACGATCGGGTCAGGTGAACATTGCACCCTGCGAATTCGTGCTGTAGGTGTGCAGCCTCTCCATTGCATCCTCATTCGGAAGGCAGCGCACACTATCGTTCGGCGCTGGGCGGCAGACACACGGCTTAACGGCGCCAGTTTCACTGACGCACCGCTCCATGCAGGAGATCGGCTCTCCATCGGGCCCGTCGAATTTGAGGTCCTTGAACCAGGGACACCCTCGGCCCCATTGGGTTCACCAGAAGACTCTCTCTCCGCAGGAGGCTCCGATAGGGTAGGAAAAGGCGATAGTCTAGTCGAGCATCTCCGCGCTGCCAAGGACCTCGCCCGAAAAAGAACCGGAAAAATTCTGCAGCGACTCCGCCAGGCAAACCTCCAAATCAAACAGCTCACAGGCGAGCTACACGAAAACCAGCCCCTTAAGGAGGAAGCCCCCCTCCCCGCCGAGGGAGACACCAGTCTTCAAGACGACGGACAGATGCCGCCTACTGAGCAAACGCTGCTCAAGGAGGCCCAGGCATTTCTTCGGGAGGAACAGGCGAACTTCGAGGCCGCCCGTCAGCGATGGCATCAGGAGCATGACCAGTCCGAATGTGCCCTGCAAACACAACAGGCCGAATTCGATCGGCAAACCCAAGAGCTTGAGGCTGCGCGTATAGAGCTGCAGGCCGACCGCCAAAAATGCGAAAGCCTCACCAAGCAACTCGCACAGGAGCGGACTCACGCCGAAACGGTGACCCGCGAGACGTCGGACCTGGAACGTCGGTGGGAGGAACTTGCGGCCGCTCGCGCAAAACTCGACTCGATGCGAGAAACCGTTGACAGGGAACGCGAGGCCGCAGAAGCGGACCGCCAACGCTACGAAGAGCTCACCAAGCAACTCCACCAGGAGCGAGCCCAGGCCGAACAGCAAGCCGAGACCATCACTCGCGAGGCCTCGGACCTGAAACGTCAGCAAGAAGAGTTGACGGCCGCGCGTGCAGAGCTCGACTCGACGCAGAAAGCCGCCGAAGCCGATCGCCAACGCTACGAACAGCTCACCGAGCAACTTCGCCAGGAACGGACTCAGACCGTGCAGCGGTCCGAGACCGTCAGCCGCGAGGCCTCGGACCTGGAGCGTCAGTGGGAGGAGCTTGCGGCCGCTCGCGCAAAACTCGACTCGATGCAGGAAGACGTGGACAAGCAGCGCGAGGCCGCCGAAGCAGATCGTCAACGTTACGAAGAACTGGCCGGACAACTTGCACAGCAGCGATCCCAGGCCGAACAACAGGCCGAGACCGTCACCCGCGAGGCCTCGGACCTGGAACGTCAGCGAGAAGAGTTTGCGGCCACCCGTGCGGAACTCGACTCAATGCGGGAAGCCGCGACCAAGCAGTGTGAGGCCGCCGAAGCCGATCGCCAACGTTATGAAGAGCTCGCCGAGCAACTCGCCCAGGAGCGGGCCCAGGCTGAGCAGCGGTCCGAGACCGTGACCCGTGAGATCTCGGATCTGGAACGTCAGCGAGAAGAGTTGACGACCGCTCGCGCTGAGCTGGACTCGATGCGGGAAGCCGTGACCAAGGAACGCGAGGCCGCAGACGCCAACCGCCAACGTTACGAACAGCTCACCGAGCAGCTCGCACAAGAGCGGGCCCAGGCTGAGCAGCAGTCCGAGAACGTCACCCGCGAAGTTTCAGACCTGGAACGACAGCGAGAGGAGCTTGCAGCCGCTCGCGCGGAACTCGACTCGATGCGGGAAGCGGTCGGCAAGGAACGCGAGGCCGCCGAAGCTGACCGCCGGCGCTACGAACAACTTACCGAGCAGCTCGCGTTGGAGCGGACCCAGGCCGCGACCCGCGAAGCCTCGGACCTGGAACGTCAGCAAGAAGAGCTGGCAGCCACCCGCGCGGAACTCGACTCGATGCGGAAAGCCGTTGCGAAGGAGCGCGAGGCCGCGGAGGCCGAGTTCGCATCCAGCGAACAAATCTCCACGGAACTGGAAGAAGATCGCAACCAACTGAAAGAGGAATCGGAGAGGATTGCCCAGGAGGCCGCCGAACTCAGGGCGGAACGGCAGGGCTTCGCCGAGGAGCAACAGAAATGGGAAACCGCTCAGCTTGAAGCCCAACGGCAAATCGAGCAGAGAGCCGGGCAACTCGATGCGCAGAAAGAGGCGTTGGATGCCAGCCGGACAGATTGGGAGGCGTTGCAGGCTGAAGCAGAGAACAAACTTGCCGCTCGGGCCGAACAGCTGGATGCCCGAGAGCGTGAACTGGACGAACGCATTGCCCGGCGGGAAACAGTCCCTTACGCCTCGAATGGGAGCCCCGACTCTTCCAACTCGGAAGGACTCGGCTTTCTGGACGACCTGTCAGACGCGAACGCGGACGGCCGCTCAAACCGTTCCCACGATCTGTTCAGGCAGTTGGAAGGCGTTTCACCATCCCAGACCCAACCGCTAAGCGAACTGACTGGACTGCGAGACCTTCAGCGAGAGGAAGATCCAGAACAGGAAGAACCTCCGATCGTCATGCGCGAGGAAGCCGGAAACGTCCGACCAAGCGTCTCGGAGATCCTCCTTGCCGATCCCGTGATCGCTGACTCCTTCGTGCGTCCTCCCCGGGAAGAACGCCCAGCAACAAACGCCGCAGACAGCGATGCAAACGACGATGTGTCCATTGAGCAGTATATGGCAGGCTTGTTGGCAAGAGTGAACCAGAGTGGCCCCAGTTCCAGGTCTACGACCCACTCGCAACAAGCGGCCGACCCTCGCCAGGAGGAGGGCCAAAGCCCTGCGAGCAGCCCCCCGTGCCAAGACAGCTCCCAGGAAGAACTCACACCGGAATCCCCTTCATCCGACGCCCCGGCCAATCCAACGGGCCCCCGCGCCGTTGCGCCCGAGAGGGCCGAAGACCTTGTCACCTTGCGAGAACTTGCCAACCTGTCGGCCCAGTCGGCACTCGACACCCATGCCCGATCCCGGCTGTTGAAATCGGTCAATACCAAGTTGTCCGTGGTCGTCGTGGCCTTGGCGACATCCGCATTCCTATTCTATCGCTGGAAAGCCACTCCGGGCAACAACACGTACTACTACATGGGCCTGGCGGTCGTCCTGATTGCGATCTTCTGGGGCGTGCAGTACGCCATGCTGGCGGGGTACGCCTATTTCCGAAGTGGTCGCAAGTCAGTAAGGAACTCGGAACCCACTCAGACGGAAGACGCAACCTCGGCGCTGGCTGACCCCGGCGTGGAGGAATCAGGCATTAGCGTCCCGGGCAACGGCTCGCTTGCCGAGATTCCTGATCCGGTCCAGGATCCTGATGCCTCGACCGAGGAAGAGCCGGCCTGACCCAAGACGGCCTCTTTCCAGCCTTCTGCAAGACAAGCCCGGCCCCGGTCGAGTATCAACGATCCATCGACGTATTCCGCGAACAGTCCGCAGGCCGTTCAGAATCCGCGTGCAGCGCGGATGTCGTCGAAATCACGGAGGTGGTAGTCGACTCCCACGTAGTCGAGCACCTTCGCGAAGCAGCGGAGGGCCACGCCCATGCCATCCGGACCGCTGAAGCCACCGAACTGGCCTCCGCCCTTCACATGGGGTTCGAGGTCGACGAACACACCGGGCACGCCCCGTCGCTTGAGGCTGCGTTCCAGCTTGGGAATTATCGTGGCGAAGTCGCGCATAATCGCCTCGTGGCCGCTGTAACCGCGGTCGGACGGCACGAAGCCCGCCATCTTGTCCTCGTCAAAGTGGCCGCCCTTCTTATCCACCTTCGGACGCAGATAGTCCTTGATATGGAGCCAGCCGAGGCCGGGCTTCATGGCCAGATACTGCTCGTAGACCTCTTCCTGGGTGTAGCCCTGAACGACGATGTTGGCGCCGTCGAAAATCAGGACCATCGCCGGATGGTTCACCTGGCGATAGATCTCGGCAAGGGTGTGCCCGTCGGCCCCGATCAGATTGGCCTCGACTTCCAGACCAAACGTCAGGTCCGAACGGTGGCAGGCTTCTGCAATCTGCCCCAATTGGTCCACCGCCTTCGACAGGTGGTCCTTGGGATCGGAGCCCTTCGGGTGGTAGAAAGAGAATCCCCGAATCAACTTCGTCTCAAAGGCATGGGCCAGTTCACAAACCTTCTTGACGTCCTGGCTGAGGTATTTCTTGAAGGGGACGAACTTGTTCGACGTGCCGTCGTCGACGTCTTCCAGCTTCACTTTGCCGATCGGCGACCCGATCGAAGAGACGTTCAACCCGTACTCATTCTGCAACTGGCGCACCTTGCGGATGTCGGCCTTGGTGAGCTGCATCACGTTCTTCACGCCGTCGCCGAGGTCGATGAAGCGGATGCTGTAATACTGGAGCCCCAGCGCGGCAAAGGCGGCAAATTGTTCCACCGCCAGTTTGTTGTTCGCTGCTTCGTCGGCAAATCCGGTAAGAATCACTCGGGGCTTGTCGGCCATGGCAGGGTCCGTTTCTTCCGCAAAGGAACTCAAGGAAAGGAGTAATCGATCGGCAATGTCGTATTTTGGGCTTCCGGAAGGTTGGTTGCAAGGGGGCCATAGGGAGGGCCCGGCCTTGCGACTCGGCCGGCAGCGGCTATAATCGCACAGATTGAAGCAGCGGGCGGGCGTCATCCCCCCTGCTTCCACAATTCGAACGCTCGCCGGCATCCGTAGCGGCACTGCCGGCAACCAAGGGCCTCTCTCAAAACCACCGCGATGGCCTCCCCCCGGGGCGGAGAATGATCGCAGCAAGGATGGTTTTGGGATCGGCTCCGAGAGTGCTCCTCATGGGACCGATTCCCCGAAATACCGGGCCGGCCTGTGGTGGAGTTTTTTTATTGCGCTGGCGTTGGCATCCGTGGCGGCACTCCTTCGCCGAGCTGAGAACGAGACCTGCGTCCGCTTCGACCCACCGGGCGGACCGATTTTCGTTAGGAGAATCACATGGGAGCTGAAATGGGACAAGACCTTACCCCTCGCAAGGTCCCGAACGTGGAAACGCCGTATCGCCGAATCGTCACCGACATTCCGGTCCCCGAGTCCGTCCCGATCCTCGAGCGTCTTCGCCAGTTCGAACCCCGCTCGATGAGCGGCCAGCCCCCCGTGGTCTGGGACCACGCCGAGGGCTTTCAGGTCCACGACCGGTGGGGCAACATGTGGCTCGACTGGTCTTCAGGCGTTCTCGTGACGAACGCCGGCCATAGCCATCCCAAGATCTGCCAGGCCATGGTCGACCAGATTCAGCACGGCCTGACCCACAACTACTGCTTTCCTTCGGAAGTCCGCGCCAACCTGGCCCAGCGGCTCGCCCAGGTTGCCCCCGAAGGTCTCGACAAGGTCTTCCTCCTTACGACCGGCTCGGAGGCAGTTGAGTGCGCCATCAAACTGGCGCGAACGCACGGCCACCAGATTCGCGACGACAAGATCACCATCGTTACCTTCCACAACGCCTTCCACGGACGCACCATGGGCTCCCAGATGGCTGGGGGGATTCCGAGCCTCAAGTCATGGATCGTGAATCTCGATTGCGACATGGTCCAGGTTCCCTTCCCCGACGGGTTCCGCCATGAAGACACCAGCTTCGACGGATTCCTCAGGGCCCTTGAAGAGCAGGGAGTAGATCCCGGACGCGTCGCTGGCGTGATGACCGAGACCTACCAGGGAGGCAATGCCAGTTTCACGCCCCCCGAATACATGCAGGCCATGCGAGCCTGGTGCGACCAGCACCAGGCCCTGCTGATCTGCGACGAGGTTCAGGCGGGCTTCGGCCGAACCGGCAAGTACTGGGGATTCGAACACTACGACACGGTTCCCGACCTGATCTGCTGCGGCAAGGGGATCTCCGGCGGCATGCCCCTCTCGGCCGTGATCGGACGTGGGGCAATCATGGACCTCTACCCCCCGGGCTCAATGACCTCGACCCACACGGGCAACCCCGTCTGTGCGGCCGCGTCGCTGGCCTGCCTCGAAGTCATCGAAGAAGAGGACCTCGTCGAGAACTCACAAAAGATGGGCGAGATTCTCCAGCCGGCCCTTCGAGCGATCTGGGAGCGCTTTCCTCAACACATCGGAATGGTCCACGGCAAGGGCCTGGTGGCCTCGCTCCACATCGTCCATCCCGGCGGGATCGAGCCCAATTCGCCCCGCGCGGCCGATATCGTCCGTCGCTGCGTCGAAAAGGGGCTGCTCATGTTCGCCCCGGTCGGCTACGCCGGAGCCTCTGTCAAAGTCTCGCCGCCGCTGAACATCACCGAAGAACCGCTCCGTGAGAGCATCGCCGTCCTCGAAGAAGCCGTTCAGGAGGCATGCCAATGATCCGCTCCCAAGAACCGCTCGAAGTCGTCGTGGTCGGCGGCGGCATGATCACCCACGACCAGATCCTGCCCTCACTCTACCAGTTGCAGCGTGTCGGGTTGGTGGGGACCATCAAGGTCTGCGCCTTGAATCCGGCCCCGCTACGAGCCCTGGCCGAGTCGGAGAACCTGAAACAGGGTTTCCCCGGCCAGAGTTTCGAGGCCCACCCGCCGCTCGATGCGCCCGACGACACGATGCTTCCCGACCTCTACCGCGAAGTGATCGCTGCCCTGCCGCCGCGAAACCTGGTCGTGGTGGCCGTTCCCGACCACGTTCATGGCCAGGTGATCCACGCGGCCTTGGAGTGCAACCAGCACGTCCTGGCCGTCAAGCCGCTGGTGCCCACCTACGCCAAATCGGTTGAGATCGAACGTTTGGCTCGGGAAAAGGGCCTCTTCGTGGGCGTGGAATACCACAAGCGGTTCGACCGCCGGTCCCTCGACGCCCGGCGTCTCTACCGTGCCGGCCGTTTCGGCGCGGTGCGCGCCGGTGAAGCGAAGATGATCGAACCGTATTACTACCGGCACTCCAACTTCCAGAATTGGTTCACCCGGGAGAACAGCGACCCCTTCACCTACGTGGGCTGCCACTACGTGGACCTGGTCTACTTCATCACGGGCCTTAAGCCCGTCGAAGTCTCCGTTCGCGGCGTGGAGGGCACCTTCCCCAACGGCAACGTGGGCTACATGTGGGCCGCGGGCCGCGTGGTGTGGGAAAACGGCGCCGTCCTGAGCGTGACGGACGGACTGGGCTATCCCGACAAGGGTGCCGGCATGAATGACCAGTGCCTCGTCCTCTATTGCGAGGGAGACGACTGCGGGGCCGTCCTCAAACATGACGACCAGTATCGCGGCGTCCAGCAGGGCTACGTCGATGACAGCAGCGGGGCCCATTTCCGCTTCGTCAGCCCCGACTATTTCCGGCTCGTGCCCTACGAGGGCCCTGGCCTCAAGCCGGTCGGCTACGGTTTCGAGTCGATCGAGGCCCTGGCCCTGGCCGCGATGACTACGAATGCTGCCGGCGAGGGGCTGGAAGGCGGCGCCGCCCTGGCAGCCCGCCAGAAATGCCTGGCCGAGATTGACGACCGCGGCCTGCTCGCCACGCCGGCCAACAGCTCAATCAACGAGCTCGTCACCGAGGCCGCCCGACTCTCCATCGTTCGCGACGGCATGCCCGTCGCCATCGAATACGGAGACTCCCCCACCGTCCGCCTCCGCGACAAGTGAGGTCTGTGGCCTCCCACGAGCAGGGAGACCGCAAATCCGGCCCACCCTGCCAATCACCACCCTTCAGCCTCCAGCCTCCTATGAAGCCGACCCTTTTCATCGTTTCCGATGCCACGGGCGGCACGGCCGAACGAGTCGTTCAGGCCGCCCTTGTTCAATTTGCCGGCGCCGACGTACGGATCGAGCGTCGACCGAACGTCCGCACCGCAGATCAGGTGACTGGGGTGGTCGAAGAGGCCTCGGCAGGGCCTTCCTTGATCCTCCACACCCTGGTCTCCGACGAGCTGCGCAAGACGATGTTTGACCAGGCAAGGCGATGCAACGTGGAGGCCCTCGACATGCTCGGTCCCCTCCTCGAACGGTTGGCAACCGTGCTAAGCCTCACTCCCCAGGAGATGCCCGGCCTGTTCGAGGAACGGTTGGAAACCCGGTCGCGGGAAATCGAGGCCGTCGACTTTGCCTTCCGCCACGACGACGGGCACCGGATGGAAGAACTCAACCGGGCCGAGGTGGTGCTGGTGGGAGTCTCCCGCTCGATGAAGACGCCCACCATGCTCTACCTGGCCTACCGTGGCTGGTTCGCCGCCAACGTGCCGCTGATCCCCGAGATGGAACCGCCCGAGGCGCTTCTGGCCGTCCCTTCTGAAAAAGTCTTCTGTCTGATCGTTCAACCCGAACGGCTTGCCGAACTGCGCCGCATTCGCGCCGACCAGGAGGGAATCCCGGTAGAAAGCTACGCCTCGTTCGCCCAGTCCCAGAAGGAAGTCCAACTCGCTCGGCGACTGTGCACAAAGCACCGCTGGCGGCGTATCGACGTGACGAACAAGTCGGTAGAGGAGGCAGGACGGGAGATTATCGAACTGCTGCGCGGACCGAAAGAGGAGAAGTGATCCTGGGACTCATTCCCACATCAACACGCTCGCACCCAACATGCCGAGCGCGGCAACAGTAACCATCAGAACGAAGAACCCAAACGCCTTGGCGGTCGACCACAATCCGCGAAGCCCTCGCGTCCTCAAAAAGTAGATGGGGAGAACCAACGCCGGCCCCGGGCATAGGATCATCATCACTCCAAAGAACGGCCATCGGTTGATCGCTCTCTCCTGCCGATCGTAGTCACACCATCGCAGAATCAGGATCACGGTGGCGATCCCCGCAGCGACGTCAACGATTCGAGAAAGATCCTCGGCAACAAACACCGCCAAGGCACCGCCGATCGCCCAGACAATCAACAATGCCCAGAGCACTCGGTCCTTCTCCGGGCGATAGCTCGGCAGCGGAGGCAACTCCGGCTCGGCATCGTCGTACTCGGTCTGCTCCGGAGAGCGATACGGATTCAGTTCGTCCGTCGGTTCCACTTCTCCCACCTTCCCCTCAATACTCTGCTAGCATCGTCGCATGATAACGTTCTTCTGAAGCATTGTCTCTTCGCAACGGCCATTCAACGTCGATTCCGCCAGTACTTCGGCCGTCGACTCGTATGGGCAACCGCAACGATCATGATTCCACCGTCAGCCTGCATTCTCGTGACAAGCATATACGGGAATCCGTCAACTCGGGCCCACCGGTACTTCTTCCCCAATCGAGGCAAGGCTTCGTAATCGCGGCTGATTCGCTCAACGGCTCCTGCCACGGCATCACGAAATCGTTCGGCGGCGCCTGGCGATCACTCCAGATACCATTTGCGTGCCGATCGATATTCACCAGCGGCCAGCCTATGAAAGAAGATGTCAATCTTGGCCATCACTCTTCTGCCTGAAGCTCCGACCAGGGGACTGCCCCCTCTGGATTGGCAAAGCGTCGGTCCAATTCAGCAACGAGGTCCGGGTCGTCTGCTGCAAGCGTTGAGACCTCCGCCGGCATCGACTCAAGAAGCCGCGACACAAGAGTCCAGCGATCTTCTTGAGACAGTTGAAGAGCGGCGTTCAGAAGAGACTGAGGATCGGGTGACATGGGACGTACCTTCCGAACTCCAGGCAAAAACCGGATTGTCTTCGACACCATGGACACAAACGGTGGCCAACAGGCGCCTCGCAAAGGGCAGACTGGCGACTCCGCCCCATTATATCCCGTCTGCCGCAAAACCCGAACATCGAAGAGCCGAAAAACGCCCCCCCAGCTTTCCGCTTTCAGCCCCTCGCTTTCTTCTCGAACTTGGCCGTCACCGTGGTTGTGATTCCGCCCCGGGCGGTAAAGGCGGCTTCGAGGGTGATTCGACGGGGCTCGATGGCAGCCACCAGGTCCTCCAGGATCCGGTTGGTCACGTTCTCGTAGAAAATCCCCTCGTTTCGGTAGCGTTGAAGGTAGAACTTCAGGCTCTTCAGCTCCACGCACTTCTGGTCGGGGACGTAGCGGATCGTCATGGTGCCGAAGTCGGGCTGGCCCGTCTTGGGACACACGGACGTGAACTCGGGGGCCACGATTTCGATCTCGTAATCCCGGTCAGGGTACTGGTTTTCGAAGGTTTCGAGGATCTGGCGAAAATCGTCGGTCACGGCATGGCTCCTTTTCGGAAACCCAATATTTTGGCATGATAGAGGGTTTTGGGAAACCCCTGGACTCGGGTGAGCCGTCCCATGCCGAAGCCCGCCATTGTCCTCCTCTCGGGAGGGCTCGATTCCGCCACCACCGCTGCAATCGCCCAGAGCGAGGGGTTCGAGGTCTGCGCCCTGACCGTCGACTACGGGCAGCGCCACCGGTTCGAACTCGAAGCCGCCAGACGCGTGGCTGCCGCCTTGGGCGTCGTGCGGCACGAGATTCTGCGGATCGACCTGTCGGCTTTTGGCGCCAGCGCCCTGACGGCCGAGATCGACGTGCCCAAGGATCGGGGCGACGCGGAGATGGGGCAGGGGATCCCGGTCACCTACGTGCCGGCCCGCAATACGGTCATGCTCTCCATGGCCCTGGCCTTTGCCGAGGCGGTAGGAGCAGCCGACCTGTTCATCGGCGTCAACGCCGTCGATTACAGCGGCTATCCCGACTGCCGCCCCGAGTTCATCAAGGCCTTCGAGCGGACGGCCAACCTGGCCACCAAGGCGGGCGTGGAGGGAACGCTCCACTTTGCCGTTCATGCCCCGCTGATCCGCCTGAGCAAGGCGGAGATCATCTGCCGCGGGACGGAGTTGGAGGTCGACTACGCCCTGACCCACACATGCTACGACCCGAGCAGCGAGGGCGTAAGTTGCGGTCGTTGCGATGCCTGCCAGCTTCGCCGCAAGGGATTTGCCGACGCGGGACTCGTGGATCCGATTTTCTACCAGCCATGACTGTTTTTCCCGCTCACCAGCAATCCCGGGCCGCACGGCTCACCAAGCGAAGTGAAGCCTCGATGCGAATTGCCGAAATCTACGAGTCCATCCAGGGAGAAGGTTTCCTGACGGGAACGGCAAGCGTGTTCGTGCGGGCGAGCGGCTGCAATCTGCGCTGCTGGTACTGCGACACGCCATACGCCTCGTGGCGTCCGGAAGGGGAAGACTGGCCAATCGACGAACTCGTGGCGAAGGTGGAGAGCTTCTCTTGCGACCACGTGGTCGTCACGGGTGGGGAACCGATGCTGTTTGCCGAGATGCTGCCGCTGTGCAAGCGGCTTCAGCAGCTCGGCAAGCACGTCACGATCGAGACGGCCGGGACGCTCTTCCTTCCGGTCGAATGTCACCTGATGTCGATCAGTCCCAAGACCAGCAGTTCCTGCCCGTCTCGCGAGGAGAACGCCCGATGGGCCGATCGGCACGATCGGACACGGCACGTTCCGGAAGTGATTCGCCAACTGGTGGATCGCTACGAGTACCAGTTCAAGTTCGTCATCGATCGCAGCGAGGACTGCGACGAGGTGGAACGATACCTGGAGGAGTTTCCGGAGATTGATCGCGGGCGGGTCATGCTCATGCCGCAGGGGACGGAACTCGGCCCGCTGAAAGAAAAGGCGGGCTGGCTGGAGCCGTACTGCGTTGCCAATGGCCTGCAGTTCTGCCCCCGGCGTCAGATTGAATGGTTCGGTTCCCGGCGGGGAACCTGAAGAAGGCGGCAGAAAAGGCCGATTACTGCGGGACCAGGGCGCACTGGTTGAAGAGGGCTTCCGTGGCCATCTGAACGGCCAGCTCTTCCCGATGAATGGGAACTTCCGCGGGCCCCTCGAAGCCGAGTTTCACCCGATCGCCGCGAACGTCAACGACCTTCACGTAGATGTCCTTACCGATCAGGACCCGCTCTCCCTTCTTGCGACTTAACACCAACATGTTCGTCCTCCTTGCATGATGATCAGCGACTTCGTGTCGGACTCACTGGCCCTGTTGCCGTGCAGATAGATGTTCTGCTTTCAGGGCGGCCTCTCTCCAGATCAGCACCTCAGCAAGCTGGGTCTCCGACGTGAGCGTTTTGTCTTTCTTCCAGGGCAGATTCGCTTCCCGTTTGTCACGCCATGGGGCGCGGCCAAAAAAGACAATTTTAACTGTTTCAATTGACGATTGTAGCCGACGCGATGTCTCGGTCAAGACGAAAACGAGACGAATTCTCAACAACATCTCGCCGCGGCGAAAGCAGTGATTTCAGCGCCAGCATGATCTCACGGTTTTCTTCTATGCGGGCTGATGCTTGAATAATGCCTTGATGATGGCATGGTCTGTGGTACCACTTTCCTTGTGGTCCTCACCAGCTAAGCAGAAAGCAGACAGCCAGTGGAAGCGGCTGGCCGGGGCCATGGAAGAGGTCTTCCTGTAGTCGGCCCGGCGAGTTTCCTCGATCCAATTCCTCGGGAGGACTCTCATGAAGGTCGTATCACGGGAATACAAGGTGATGCTGGATCACCAGGCGTTTGCCGCTCGGAAGGAAGCGGCCGAACTCTTCTGGAAAGAACTGACGGACCTGGGCAAGACGATCGCGTTTAAGGGGAAGGGCTGCTTCGACTCCACCAAGAAGCGAGAGGTCCTGTTTCTTGACACGCCCGATGTCACTCTCCGACGCAATGGCCTGGTTCTCCGGGTTCGGGAGAACCGAGAGGAAGAGTCGCTCCAATACACGCTCAAGTGCCGCTCTCCCGACCGGTATCTTGCTGCGGGAGTCGATCTGTCCCCTGCCGAGGATCTCGACTGCAACGACGACCACTGCAACGACGACCACTGCAAGGAGAAACTCGAAGAAGATATCGCCGCCCCATTTCGAAGTCGCTTCTCGCACTCGACCACCTTGACGTTCGCTGACGGCAACAAGCCCCGATTCGGCAAGATGCCGAAATCGCTTTGCCAAGCGGCTGAACTCTTCCCGGTCTTGACAGACCTGCGGCTGGACGGGTTCAATTGCCCGGGCGACACCAAGCTTGTGGCAGTGAATGGAGTCAGGGCGTTCGAACGGGTTCTCACGGGCCCGAGCATCGAATTCGATTCGGAAGACGCCGAGGTCGCTCTGATTCTCTGGTCCAGCAGTCGCAAGGGGAGACCGCTGGTCGCCGAGTTTTCCTTCCGCTACAAGGACAAGAAGGAGGATTTCTCCCGGGCCGTCGCCAAAGCGGCCAAGGACTTCTATGGGGTCCTGCAGCGGCACGACTGGTGCCATCCCACGGCGATCAGCAGCGCGAGTTGACCGCGAAGGGCCCCCTTCTTATGCTCTACCTATATTGAATCTGTGTTCGATCACTTGTTCACGGTGGGAGAGAACCTCTCAGGGGTTCATGGGCGTTATGCGAAGAGAAGAGATTGAATTGGAGCGTCCTGATGCGGCAGGCGAGTTCGTTTTGCTCGCCATGCGAATCGTGGTGGCAGTCTGCATTTGCGGGTCCGTCATTTCGCTGTTGGTCCTGTTGATCGCGGTTCAGGATGGGTGGCCTTTCTGGCCGGCGCTTTCAGCAGCGTTCTTTATGGGCGTTGCGATTGTCTCCATCGCCTGGTGCGCTTTCTGGACGAAACTCAAGGGAATCTCCCAGGACATGTACGTCATTCGGCAGATTCTCGAGCATCGGGAATTTGGTGGTTCGAGAGTGAACGCGGAGGACGAGCGGCGAGTGGGGTAGACGCGGAGTTCTCTTGGAGAATGGCCACGACTATCGCGGGCAGCCCGGACTTTTGAAGCGGGCACTTGCCTTCCCCCCCACGCGAATCAGAGCTTGAGGGCTGATGCCGTGCGAAGTGAAGCCACTTGGCGACTCAGTGTGATGCTACAGAGCGTGTTCGTCCTATCGCAGGCGACTGTGCTCGGATACCTGTGCGTGTCGGCAGACGCGTGGTCCTCACAGATCGCGTATCGCAGGAACCCAGGTATCGAGTGGTTCGGAGCGACAGCACTTGCCGCGCATGTGTTGCTTGTCGTTGTTGGCATATCGTGCTCGATCACTGCAACGCGGCGTGATAAGAGGGCCGCGTGGAGAGGAATCGTGTCATTCGTCATGGCGGCACTCGGATATGCATTGCTTGCGGCAACCGCGGCAATCTGCGCCCTATGTCAAGAGTAGCGCCACATCGAGAAGATGGCATGTCATTGGCATCAGGCCGATATGAAGCGAAACGGTTTGGGCGCAAGCAAATGGGGAGTGTCCTGGCACTAAAATGACAAAACACTTCTATGATCTGTCATAAACCTTGCCGGCCATATCGACTTCATGGCGAAGTATCTTCTTGAGCTTCGCCTTGTCTCCCCGGCCAGGCAACTTCAGTTTCCACTTGATGTCCCAGTAAAAGCCCATTGCCTTGGGGGTCTTGTCGTTCGAATTGTCTCGATGCATCAGCACGGCAGAGACGATGAACTGCTCCGCATGGGCATCAACATCCTGGGCCTTGAGATGGGCATCGACCAATCTGAGCGCCTCGGCGATGTCGACCTTTGGGGCTTTGCCAGGAATCGGCGGGCCGGCAAGGACCGCACCCGCGAGTGCGGCCACTGCCACCAATACACCTGCGATCAACCGTTTCATTTGGTTCCCTCTTCAATGTGACAACGGGGTTGCAAGGAGGTTCGTGCCTGTGGACAGCAGATGCGAGGCCTAACGCACAGGCAGCCGATTGTCGCAAGTCGAATTCTAGCTTTTGGTTGGTCCATTGTCACGCCATTTGCGTCGTGACAGGCAACCGCTGCCTGATGCTCGTCCCTCTGTCGATCTCTGCGTTTCGGCGAGCAATAACCACCGCGCGCGCACCGGGGTTTGCCACCCGGGGGACGAAGCCCGAGAGGTTGTGTGACACTCTCCCAGTGGCTACCAGGCCCCAACACCAAGTCGACGCCACATTATCAACGGTTGAACGCCCACTTCGTTACGTTCTGAGGGGGGAGGCGCCTCAAGACGCACCCTACGGTCTGTTGGAACGCGCAGCAATCGTCCCTATTGCCCGCGGAGGGCGGCGACGAGGGGGGCTCGCAGGGTGGCTCGCACGGCGAAGAGGGAGGCGAGGAGGCCGACGACGAAGATCGTCAGCAGCATGAGGGCGAGGGATTGGACGGGGACGGCCGCGTGGCCGGCCATCAGGTGAGGCAAGAGGGCAACGGCGGCGGCTACCACGCCGCACACCAATCCGGCACCGAGGAGCAGTGCGTTTTCCAGCAAAACGGTCAGCCCCAAAGTCGACCGGCGGAAGCCGACTGCGCGGAGCAGGGCCAACTCGCGACGCCGTTCGAGCACGTTTCGCAACTGGACGGCCGCCAGCCCGAAGGTCCCCAGCAGCAGGCCCAGCCCGCCAACGCTCTGGAAGGTGAGAAGGTACGTGTTCTGTATGGCCAGGAACGCGCTCAGGCGAGCCCCGGAGGTCTCCACCTTCAGCCCGAAATCGCCGAGCGTGCGATTCCACGCGGCCTCGACGGCGTCGGTCCGGTCGTCGTCGGACTCGATCAGGAAGAAACGCCTTCCAGTGACCTGGGGGAAGTGCTTTAGAAGGGCTTCTTCCGTGATCAGCAGATTGCCCTGCAGGATGGAGTTGTTCAACAGGCCCACGACGCGAAGACGCACGGTGCGGCCCTGGTCGTCGGTCACGTCGTAGGTCTGGCCCACGCCGCTGGTCAGGTGGAGTGCGTAGACCGCTGTGTTCATGTCCAACACCACGGGCAGGCAGGGTGTGCCGTCCGTGTCGGCCTCGGCCGGCTTTCCGAGAAGGAGCCAGGGGTTGGCCTTCTCCTCGGGAGTTTTTGCGGCACTGGAGGCCCACGAGAAGCCGCCTCGCTCGATCAGCGCTTTGGGCAGGCCGAAGATGCGAGGCTGGCGCGGCTGGTAGAGATTCAGGCACGTGGCGTGATCGCCGGCCTGCACACGGAGGCCGTAGGTTGTCGTTTGGGCGAGCAAGTCGGAATCGTCGTCGGAGAAGCCCAGGTCGAAACGTCCGTCGTCCGAGTTCACATCGTAGTAGATGGGCTGATCCGTCTCGGCCACGAGAGCGAAACCACCGTTGCCGCTGTCGATGCGAGGCTTCTGCAATGCCGGATCGAAGTGAAAGGCACTGATGGCCACGATCAGAAAGCAGGTCGAGGCGATCAGGCCAATGCTCAACGTGCTGCGGCCGGGGTTTCGGGCCGCGTTTCGCAGGGTGAGCCGCAACAGGTTTCCCCGCCCCGGCGCGACGGCCGGTCCCGTGGCCTGGGCGCGGAGTCGGCGGCGGATGGCAAGGAGCCCCGCCGTCAGCACCAGCGCCCCGGCCCCGAAAAACGCCCCCGCCCGCACTTCTTCGCGAAGCCCGCGGGTGGTTACGGCAACGGCGATCGCCACGAGAATCATGGCCGGAGCGAGCCAGCGAGTCCAGGCCCACGGTTTCTTGAAGCCGATCGCCTCGTCGTCGAACTGTCCGCCCAGGAGCCGGGCGATGCTGGTTTGGCGGGAGCGCCAGAGGGCCCACAGGATGGCCGCAAAGCACAGGGCTACCCCACATGCATAGCCCACGAGCAAACTTGAAGCGTCCACGTGAAGGATGAGGAAAGGCGTGACCACGGCGGCCAGCCACAAGGTTCGCAGGCCCAGCAGCATCAAGGCCGCATAGCCCACGCCCAGACCGATGCCCGCGGCCGCTGCCAAAGCGGCCACCACCAGGCCTTCCATGGCCAGGAGTCCGGCGATCGTCCGGCGGTTCAATCCCACGGCCTGGAGCAGGCCGATCGACTCGGCCCGTTGTTCGATCCCCAAGCGGAACAGGAGCAGCACCAGCATCACGGCCGCAATAATCACGAAGAAGCTGAAGGCCAGGAAGAGGACATCGAACGGGGTCGCCCCCTTCGAAGCGGCAAGCCCCTGACGCTTGAGCGGCTGGAAGCGGAAGCCGAAGACCTCAGGCTTGAGCGAGAGGCTCGAGGTGAACTGTTCGAGCGATTCTCCCTCCTTGGGAACCACGCGTAGGCTCGTTGTTTCTCCGAACCGGCTGCCCCACAGTTTTCGGCCGGTCGCCAGGGACACGAAGGCCTTGGGAGTCGCCCGATGCTCGTCCCAATAGGTTTCGTCCTGATCGCGAATGGCGCGGGCGTCGAAAGGGAAGGGGGGGTCCCAATCGTTGATCGAAAGCTGATCGGTAACGCCTTCCACTTCGGGAGTGAACCCTGGATCGGCGGCGGCTCCTGCAAGCTGGGCGATGGCCGCCAGCTTCAGTTCGACTTCTGTCTCTTCGATCGCTCCGTCGGTGCTCTCCGGCCGAAAGTAGCGAACGCGAACCACGTCGCCCACCTTGGCCTTCAGGTCTTGGGCCGCCCACGAATTAAGGCAGATTTCGCCGTCACCAAGCGGGGCAAGGGACTTGCCGTCCGGATCGGCGAAGGGGCCCAGGGGCGGCGAATCCGAAAAGTCCACGGCCGCGACGGTCGAATAGGGGACCTCGCGATCGCCAACGGCGACGGCGTTGGCAAGATAAGTCAGTGCCGGCTGAACGGTGCGATCCCCGATGGTGCGAAGCAGCTCCGACTCCACCGGCACCGAGAGCATCATCTGCCGACTGGTCACGTTGAAGTAGCCGAGTTTCGTCTCCGCAATGGAAAGACCCAGGTCGGCCGGTTGGGGAGCCAGGACGGCCGGGAGCACGGCGTCGGCCTCAAGCGGGGCCGCCTGCGACGGGTCCAGACCGGTCACGAAGATTGCGTTGACCTTGCCAGCCTGCTCCAAACGGTCCTGAAGCCAGGCCAGGGGCACAAAGGCCACCGTGGGCACGGCCTGGCCGGGACGCATGTTGAATCGCCCGAGACCTTCGGAGGGGATGATCTCGGCCACCTTCACGCGGGAGCTTTCGATCGTTTCATCCTTGCGTCCGAGGGGGCTGTCGGCGGGGATCGAGGTGATGCGGGGCAGGCGCAGCATGATGTCCGCCCCCTCGTCCTCCAGCTTGAGGTCCTTGGCCAGTTCGCGGTTGATCACGATCTGGCCGCTCGCAATGGGCTCTGCCGGCCCGCCGGGGCCAAGGGCCGAGATGCGCTCGTCGCAACCAATCAATGTCACGCGATTGGCGCGTCGGGGCGGATCGAGAGCCGTGTTTTCGAAGCTCGCGTCAAGCACAATCGCCGGAACGGCGGCGTCGAAGTACTTCTGAAAATCACTAGAGCCTTCTGTCTTGTCGCAAAGCTGGGCGTCAAAAAATGTCTGGCTGACGACGGCCTGATCGATCCGTCCCAGCCGGTCGAGCGTCAGGTCGCGAAGGCTTCCCTGCATGGAATCGCCGACGAGCAGCGCCCCGGTCAACACGGCGGTCGCCGCCATGACCCCAAAGGCAACCGCCAGATTGGTCCGGCCGTAGTGAACGAGCGAAGCGAAAACGAATTGGAGTTTGGACATGACTCAGTCCGCCTCCTGCAAGCGTCCGTTGTCGAGCAGTTTGCGTCTCTGCATCCGTTCGGCCAGCGTGGTGCTGTGGGTCACCACGATCAGCATGGTGTTTTCATCGGCCTGAAGTTCGAGCAGGAGGTCGGCAACCTGGCCCGCCGTGGTCCGATCGAGATTGCCCGTCGGCTCGTCGGCCAGAACGAGGGCCGGGCGGCGAACGAGGGCCCGGGCGATCGCCGTCCGCTGTCGTTGCCCGCCGGACAGTTCCGCGGGGCGATGGTCCAGGCGATCGCTCAAGCCGACCCGATCGAGAAGATGGCGTGCGTGTTCGACGTCTTCGGGTTGCGTCTGCCCGGCGGCAATCGTGGGCACGAGGACGTTTTCCAGCACGGAGCACTGGGGCAGGAGGTGGTGGTCCTGGAAGACGAAGCCGATCGTTTCACTGCGGAAGGCGGCCGCATCCTTCTCCGACAAGCCAGACGGATCGCGCCCGTCGAGGGTGATCGATCCCGACGTGGGCCGCTCCAGGGCCCCGAGCAGGTTGAGGAGCGTGGTTTTTCCCGACCCGCTCGGGCCGATCACGGCCAGGTTTCCACCGGACTGGAGTTGAAAGGAAATTCCCTGAAGCACGACGAGCGGATCGTCGCGTGTGGGGAATTCCTTGGTCACGTTATCGACGATCAATTGGGCCATCGGTCATCACTCTGCGAATGGCGGCAAGGCATGCAACGGTTTCCTTCGTTCATCGTAGCGGACCCCGCCGCGAATTGGGAGTTGTCAACGCCCCAGCCCAGGAGAACAGCGAAGTTCGGGAGGTACGGTCGGAGCGCGCGACCAGCTTTTCTTCACGTTCGGGGGCTCATCACGGCGGAGCGTGATGGCTACAATGCTCCCCCTTCACAACTCGATCGAGGCCAGCAGGGCCTTGGTGGCAATGCCGTAGAACGTGTATTCCGTGTCGACCTCCGAGTCCCACGGTCCGCCGCGAAAGCCGCCTTCCGGAGCCTCCATCGAGTGGACGAACCGTTCGGCGTCGTCGAGTTTCACCGCGCCCAGGCCGTCCAGATCGGTCAATGCGATCAGGCCCGTGCAGGTGCTGAGCAGGTCGCTCATCGGAATGAGCGTGTTCGCACGAAGCCCCCCGTCAGCGGCCTGAAGGGACGCGAGAAAGCGGGCCGTGTCTTCCATTTCGGCGCCGTGAAATGCCGGAGAATCGCCGTTTTCGAGCAATCGCAGCAATCCGACGGCGGCGGCGGTCGGATTCGTTCCGCTCCGAGTGATTGCGTCGAGTTCCACATAGCCGCCGTCCTCGCGGCGTCGGGAGCGGACCATTTCCACGAGGCGATCGCGACGGTCGATCTCGGCGCCGACCAGTTCCAGGCAGGCGACGGACAGAAACGACTGGTAGGTGGAACTTCGACCGCTCTTGGGGGTCTTGGCGAAGCCGCCGTCGTCGCGACGGAGCGGTTGAAGGTTCTTTCGAATCACTTCGACGCGATCGAGATTGACTCGGCCGAAGACGTCGAGGCCATAGCTGATCTCGAGGAGGACCGACGCGAAGATGAGCGACAGGAAATCAACAGGCGGCAGATCCCGATCGGCTCGTGCCTCCAGGAAGGCGGCCGTTCGCTCGGCCGCCTCTTCGGAAAGGGCCCCCAGCAGAATCAGGCCACGAACGGCAAACCCCGTGTAGTAGAGATCGCTATCGCCCTGCCGGCCGGCAAAACCGCCGTCGTCGCGTTGCGCCGCCGCCAGGAAGGAGGAGTGGCGCATGCGGAACTCCTCCGGCAGTTGCATGGCCCCGGCAGCCAGGCGAAGGGTAAGATTTCCAAGGTACGACATTATCCCGACTCCCGTTCGGATCGAGTTAGCAAAGCGTGATAGAAAGCCGCCGTTCTCTCGGCCAACAGGCGATCATGGTACCGATCCCGAACAGCTTCAAGCCCGCGGCGTCCCATTTCCGCGGCCCGCTCACGGTCGTGGGCCAATTCGAGAATCGATAGGGCGAGAGACTCGGCGTCGCCTGGCTCGAAGAGGAGCCCGGCGCCGGTGTCGGCCACGAGTTCCGGAAACGCGCCCGCCCGCGGCGCCACCACCGGCCTGGCATTCGCCCAGGCCTCGAGGGCCACCATCCCTTTGCTCTCGGGAAATACGGCTGGAAGGCACACTACGTCGACCGATTGGAGGAAGGCGATCTTGCCGGCCCGATCCGGGGCCCCCTCGTAGCGAAATCGACCATGAAGGCCAGCTGCCGCCAACGACCGCTGCACACCTCGCAAATATGCCCGATCTTCCGCTCCAAGATAGCCGGCGGCATCCAGAGCAAAGTCAAGATTCGGCCTCTCACGAGCAACAATCGCGAAAGCCTCGGCCAGCAGGTGGAGGCCTTTGTCATGGCAGATTCGAGAGAAATAGCCGATGCGGAAATCGGCAAACGTAGCATCGTCTTCCACCATTGCTTCGCCATGCCCCGCCAGGCAAATCCCGAGCGGCACCACGTGGATGGCTTCCCGTGGCACGTCCAGATATTCGGCCATGCGTCCAGCAAAGTACTGGTTGGTCGCAACAAGCCCATCGAGGTGCACCACGGAGCGTCGCAACTCCGCTTGCGCCTCGCTCGCATACGGCTCGGGCAACTTTTCCAGAAAGACATCCTCTCCCGTCAGACTTGCCACCACAGGCACATCCAACTGCGTCCGGATCGGCTCGGCCAGCCCTGCCAGAAGCACGTTGGAGAGATGGAGAACGTCAAACTTGGGCAAACCTGCCAGGAGTTCGAGCAACTTGTCGAGTTCCTTGGCTTGATACCCGGCCCGGCCGCGGAGCATTGAAACCGTGAGGGCCCCGAGTTGGGAGGCGTCGGTCTTGCCGCCGAAGCGACTCATCCAGCGAACGAGTCCGGGCCGATCGAGGAGCCGGTCCACGAAAGCAGGCGTCTTGCGAAACAGGGCGAGCTTCTGCTGCAGGAACACGTTGAGCCCGCCGAAAGCGAGCTGCTGCTGGGGAACCGCTTTCTCATCGGTTCGGACCGGCGTATAGAGGGGCACGAGCATCACGTCGTGACCCGCCTCGAAGAGCGCCTTGGCCAGCGAACTTCCGTGAAGGCAACTGCCGCAGTACATCCCCCCGGCCCCGGAAACGAGATGAACAGCCTTGACTGGGGGGAGGGTGTTCATTGTTTCCTGAACTTAAAGTGAAAAGGACGGGACTTCCGAGAGCTGGAAACTCCCTGAAATGCTGGGCAAGGGCTGGAGGCTGAAGACTGTAGGCTGTAGGTTTCTGATGCAAGATCGGTTGTCGTGGAAAGCCAATTTCGATGCGACAGAAGCCTCCGTTTCGCCGTCCTTCAGTCTTCGGCCTTCAGTCTTCAGCCTCGCCTCCGCTGAGGCCCTCCGACGGAGCGTGGAGCGTCAATAGCCGAGGATCGTGTCGACAAAATAGTGGAGTAATCGGCGGAGGGTGTCGGGCTGGACGGAATCAGCAACTTCGCGGGCCCGATCGGCGTGTTTCTGGACGAGTCGCCGGGCCTTGGAAAAGGCGCCGGTTTGGCAATACAGATCGTGGATTCTGCGAATCAAACGCTGATCGTCGTTCGATTCCTCTTCCGAAGCCGGCGTCAGGCTGGGCAGTTCGCCTTCGCCCGCGGCCTCCAGGGCCAGGGCCCAAAGGAGGGTCGGACGCCCACCGAGAACATCCGTTCCCTGCCGGTGCTTGTTGGTTGGGTCGACCGTCCAATCATCGAGGTCGTTGCGAATCTGGAAGGCCACACCCAGTTGGCGGGCGAATCGGGCGGCAACTTCGTGGTAGCCGTCGGCGGGACCGGCCAGACGGATGCCGGCCAGCAGCGCGGCTTCGAACGCGGGGGCGGTCTTGAGGGCGTAGATCTTCAGGGCATCCAAGGGGCTCAATCTCTTGTTCGGCGCCGCGCGCCAGGTGAGTTCGGCGCCTTGTCCCTCGCAGAGCCGGGTGTGGGCCTGGCCGAGAACGGCCAGGATGTCGGCCGCGGTTGCCGCGCCGAGTTCGCCTCGTTCGGAGGCCACCAATCGGTAGCCAAGACCAATCAGGTAATCGCCCACGTTGATGGCCATGGCAGTGCCGTGCTGGCGATGGATTGTCTCCCGGCCATAGCGGAAGGCGTCGTCGTCTTCGATGTCGTCGTGGACAAGGGACGCCTTGTGGAACAGTTCGATCGCCAGGGCGACGCGTTTCACCGCATCCGGGAGGCCGGCGGCGTACTCCTGTCCGTTGGGTCCCCATCCGTGGCCGCCGGTCAAGGCATCGTAGGCCGCCAGGGTAATGAAGGGGCGGAAGTACTTGCCGCCCCGAGCCAGAAACTCTCGGGCCAGAAGTTCGGTGGCGGCAATGGGCGGCAGGGAATCGAGAGGAGCATTCGCCAAGGTCGCCGCTTCCCCGTTTGTCCGGTCTGCGGGAAGCAGGCGGGCCAGGTTCTCCCCATCGAACATGCCGGCGGCGGCACGCAACAAATGCACCTGGCTCTTGGCCGGATGATCGCCAGGCCGATAGGGCGTGTCGATCATTTCGAGGGCCCACGCCTCGTCGGTCGCCGTGTTGTGGCATGTGGATGAGTGCAGGGGCACGGCCATAGCCGGCAGACCAGTCATGAGGATCTTGTCGAGGGCCTTTTCGAGCGAGTTGAGACAACCGATCCCCAACACGGCGTCGGCCTTGCCCTGCAGGATCAATTGGAGGACGATCGGCGAGCCTTCGGCGATCAGAACCTGGTAGCCCTTCTCGCGGGCAAGGGCTCGCCATTGGGTCAACGCGCAGCCGCCGCAATCCTGGCAAAGGAGTCCGAATTCGTTGTAGCCCGCCGGGCAGACTTCTTCGTTCCGCATGCAGTGCGGCAGAAGGAGCAAGCGTCGCTCGTAAGGCGTGGCCTCGATCCGGTCGCGCCAGTAGGCGCTGGACAGAACCACCATGGTCCAGCCCAGGTAGGCCTCGGAGAGGTCCAGTTGGGAAAGCACCTCGCGTGCGTAGGCGTCGATCCGATGCCGCACCAGAGGCTCGGTGCGATCGAGACTAGCGACTCTGGCCTCAAGGGCCGCACGTATCCTCTCTCGCAATTCGAGCGGTTGAGGGACCTGTTTCAAGTGCGCAGTTCCCCCATGAACGTCTGCCGGCGTAAGGTCGCCGTCGCGAAGGGCAGATTCGTCAGGGGAAGGAACGATGGCCACCGTTGTGTCTCGCTCGGGGTCGTTCTATGCCAAGGGGGGAACTGAGGTGGGGAACCGGTCGTCTTCGTTGGGGCGACATCGTCCGCAACGGAAAGGGCCGGCAGTAGCATCCCAGCGTTGCCAATCAGGTCGACTTGGCAGGGGCTTCTGTTGGATCATCCGCCAACGCTTGCCGTAAAGCCGACGCCGTAAACACGACGGGATACAACCTCTCATAATACCATAGCCGGGCGAAGTAAAAACCAATCGGCGTCGATTCTCGATACCGATCTTGCTCCACGGCCGACACCAGCCACTCAAGTCCCTTCTGGATCACGGGTTGCGTTGACACATCGGCGTCGGACGCGAGCAGGGCCTCCAGGGCCACGGCCGTCTCCTCCACGGAGGACACCTTCCCGCAGGAAGCCGCCCCCCAGCCCCCGTCATCCCGCTGCTGATCGACCAGGAAACTCAAACCCCGCCTCGCGGGCTCGGTATCGATTCGAGCCAGATCACGGTAGGCCAACAGGACCCGTGCCGTGCCGTAGACGGGGTTCTCCTCGTCTTCACGGTATTGATTGCCAAACCAGAGCGGTGTCCAGCTGCCGTCGGACCGTTGCTGCCGATGCAAGAACGTAAAACCACGTTGGATCGCTTCTTCAATTCGGCTTGGTTCGCAATCGGACCAGGCGAAGAGGGCGCGAAGGGCGTGGGCCGTCAGGTCCGTGCTGCTCCGATCGAAGGGCAACTTTCCCCAGCCGCGACAGAAGGTGGGCCATCCGCCGTTGCGGTTCTGCAGCCCGAGCAACCACTCGACCCCGATCCGAGCCGCCTCGCGAATGCCGTCCGCCTGGTCGTCACCAGCAGCGTCAACAAGCTGCGTCAGAGCCAACAGGGCCCCGGGTGTATCGTCTGCGTCGGGCACGGCGCCGCTCAGATCCGTCCAGCCCCAGCCGCCGGGGTCGGCATTCGTGAACGGATGGCGAACCCGGTGCTGGCAGCTCAACAGCCAGTCGAGACACCCCATGCCAACCGGCGGAGTAGCCCCGTCATTAAGGGCATTGATCGAAAGGGTGGTGACCCACGTGGCAAGGTTCGTATCGATGGGCCAGGAGCCGTCCTCGCGAACCGAGTCGATCAGGAACTGAACGCCGCGTCGGACGATCGCGTGATCGCTGCGGCCCGTGCTTGCCAGGCTCATGACGACGAAACTGGTCAGCGGCGCCGCCTCCAGATAACCGCCGCTCTGCGGCTGCATTCGTTCCGCAACCTTCAAGGCCCGGTTCACCGCCAGGGAGCGCACCATCCGGGTCAGCGGATTCCTCGGCGGGGCGTGGAAGTAGCGACCCTGACCGATGGCCACGAGGGCCGGCACGGCATAGCTGACGACGGGAAGCCGCAGGAATCGGTAGAACTCGGGAGGAAAACAAGCCAGTTCGAAGGGAAGGGGTGAGACGGCCTTCCAAGGAACCAGGCCCGCCAGCGCGCAGTTCGCCAGAATCGGGACCGCGAAGGTCTTGTCCCGTCCGTAGCGACGTTTCAGGCCGTCGATATGGCCCTGAGCATCCAAATAGCCCTCGGCTGCTTGGAGCGCCGGCTCAAAATCGGCGGTCCGATCCGCCAGATGGATCGCCGCCCGAACGAGCATCGTGGTCGCGATATTGGAAAGACTCTTGTCCGTATCCCCCCAGCCCCCGTCCGCGTTCTGAATTCCTGCCACGTAGGCAAGGCCCCGATCGACGAGCGTGCGGAGTTCGTGGGCGAAGGAGGACTCGTTGGCTCGGAGGACACAGGAAAGGGCACTCACGGCCGTGGCAGTGGAAAGGGCCGAGCTACAGAGTCGCCCCTCCCAATGGCCGCGGGGAAGTCGTTCGGCCAGCAGATCGGCGCGGACTTTCTCGTAGGCGGCGCGAAGGCGTCGGGCATCGACCATATTGACCCTTTCGTATCCATTCAGCCATCTGAAGGAATGGAACATGCAGCCGGAAGGCGGGCAAACTGAAACGACTTGGTAAAAGCATCTGTCATCGCGAAGCGGTTTTCGTACCTGTCAGTCTTCTGTCGCCTACCGGACTTTCCAGCTACTTCAGGCTGAAGTGCTACACCCTTTCGATGACGATTATGAGACTGCCATGTTGGCTTGAGTCGCCGTTGTTTGTCAAACCTCGCAGCGTCCTGGTCCTTGCGGACCACCCCAGCGAGGGTGACCGAACGGCCCTCCGAAACGCCATCGTCCGACGGGAAGTACGCCCTTTCAGGTGATCGGCCGGGCGGAGTCTATATAATGACCTGTCTTCCGACACGTCGGCGCACCTCCCTTCATAACCCCACCCTGCAGTGCACGGATAGAAAACCATGCTGCTTCGTCTTGCTTATCGTGCCGCCACCCGAGTTTCGCCTCGCCTCGCTGCCAAGGCCGCTTGGCTCTGGGTCTACAAGGGAAATCGGGCCATGGCCGCACACCGCCGGCGGGTCCGTCGCGGAGAACTTTTTCCTCCGTTTCTTTTTCTGGCGCTAACCAATGCGTGCAACCTTCGATGCCATGGTTGCTGGATCGATGCGACCGGGGGCGGCTTGAGCCTTTCGGAAGACGACGTGGATTCGGTCATCGCGGCCGGCAAGAAACAGAAAGCCTATTTCTATACGCTCCTGGGCGGCGAGCCCATGATGTACCCGGGAATCTGGAACATCATCCAGCGTCATCCGGAATGCTATTTCCAGATCATCACGAACGGGATGTTCCTCGATGAAGAGAACGTTCAGCGAATTCGCCGACTGGGAAACGTGACCGTCCTGGTGAGTATCGACGGGCCGGAAGCGGAAAACGACGCGAGGCGAGGGAAGGGGGTTTACCGCAAGGCGATGGAAGGCCTGCAGCGACTTGCGCGACACAAGGTTCTTTTCGGCGTGGCCACCACGGTCACGGGACAGAATTACGAAAGCGTTCTGGCCGACCAATACGTTCGAGAGTTCATCGACTGCGGCGCCATGTACCTCTGGTACTATGTGTTCCGTCCGGTGGGGGCAGATCCCTCACCGGAGTTTTGTGTTGAGAAAGAACAGATGATCGAGTTGCGCCGCCGTTTGCTTCGCTTGCGGCGCACCCACCCGATCATCCTCATTGACACCTATTGGAATGCGGAGGGCGAGGCCGTGTGTCCGGCGGCCAAGGGCTTGGGATTTCATATCGGTCCCGGTGGATCGATCGAACCTTGTCCGCCCATTTCCTTTGCCTGTGAGCGGATCGACGATCACGAGGGCGACGTGTTTCGCACGATCAACGAAAGCCGGCTCTTGCGGGGGTTTCAGGAATTTGTCGACCAAAGGACCAAAGGCTGCGTGATTCTGGAATACCCCCACGAACTCGCGGATTTCCTGGAGAATTCCGGAGCAGCCGACACGAGTGGGCGCGACGCCTATGGGGAACTTCGCTCCTCCCAAGCCCGGTCCAGCCATCACCTCCCCGGTGAAGAAATTCCGGAAGACTACTGGGTCTACCGGTTCCTAAAGAAACAGCTGTTCTTCGGCATGGGAGGATACGGGTAAGCCATTTCATTCCTAGCGAAAAAAGATGACGCCAGTCGCTGAATTTCAACGCTTGGAAGAGGCAAGGCTGAAGACTGAAGGCCGAAGACTGAGGCACTGAAAAGCAGGGAATTTCGGCGAGTGGAAATCGGCTTTCCACACCAGTCGACCTCGCACGAGAAACTTACAGCCTTCAGTCTTCAGCCCTAGCCCAGCATTTCAGGGAGTACGCAGGTCTCGAAAGTCCCGTCCTTTTCACTTTGAATTAATTACGCCGCCCGTCGCAATTGAGCGAGCGTCTCGATTTCAATCGCGAACGTCCTTGGTAAGTCACCTTTGCGGTGTTGACTCCATGTCTACGCCAGTCGAGATTACAGCTTTCAGCCCTGTTTTTTCGACATTCTATCGAGTTCAGCGATGCGAGCACGAAGGTCCAAATTAAGAAAACCCCAGGACAATAGTATTACTTGACACTCCGGGGGTGATGATCTAACCTGCCAGAGTATCCAGTAGAGCGGTGCCGCATCTCACGAGTGGACTTGCCAAACCTCTTCGCCCACACACTTGGTTTGTCTTCTCAATCGTTTGAGGCGGGTGACCACACTTTGATAGCCGCGGTTTCCATTGCCCCAAGAGGGAACCGCAACTTGCTTTCGCCGGTTGCTCGTTTGCGGCGCCGCTCATTTTTCTTTCTTGCCCCTCAGCTCTGGGTCTTATTCCCCCTTCTCAGCTATCAGAGTCGAGATGGAGAAGAGAGAGCATCCGAGTACCGTTCGCGGTGAACGAGGATGGAACCTGGAGACAGCCGGCCCATAATTTGCTGACTTTTTTGGGGCAACATTACGACAGGGTTTGGCGGCTACCGTGGGCAGGCGAAAGTCATTTTTCGGCCGCTCCACAGGCCCCAGGAACGGCCCGCCGACGGACAGCGCCCCCTGTTTTCTGCTATGCGAATCGTTACAATTTGGGTTTTCCCGTTTGTTCTGTCGCATTTCATGCCCCCCCTCGGAGAGAATGATGGACGCTTCGGAAGGTCCGATCCAGAAGACGCCGCTTTTTCAATGGCACAAGGACCACGGGGCGCGGATGGTTGACTTTGCCGGGTGGGCAATGCCGGTCCAGTACTCGTCGATCATCCAGGAACATGAGGGCATCCGAAATACAGGGGGTATCGCGGACATTTCCCACATGGGGCGACTTCGGTTTGAGGGCCCCGGGGCCGCCGTCTTCCTGGCCGAACTCCTGACCCGTCGCGTGGCGGATATGACCCTCGGCCAAATTCGCTACTCCCTGGTGACGAACGACGCGGGAGGGATCCTGGACGACGTGTTGGTCGGGTACTACCACAACGCCCAGGGACAACCGTATTACGTTGTGGTTGTCAACGCGTCGAATCGCCAGAAGATTGTCGACTGGGTCCATGCCCACCTCCCGCGTGAGAGGGCCGAGGCGCCGGGCCAGGAAGTCCTCTTCACGGACGTGACTCACCTCTGGGCCATGTTTGCCATCCAGGGGCCTCGGTCCGTGGACCTGCTTCAGCCCTTGATCGACGTTGATCTTCGTTCGATGAGGTACTATCGCGGGGCCCAAATCCGCCTGCTCCATCCGGCCGCCCAACGCCAAGGCGGAATTATCAGCCGGACGGGCTACACGGGTGAAGACGGTTTCGAACTGGCCCTGGGAGCGCCGATCGCCTTGGCGGTTTGGGAAGTTCTGGCCGAAATGGGCGAGACCATGGGAATCAAGCCCACGGGTCTCGGGGCTCGCGATACCCTGCGTCTCGAGGCGGGGATGCCCCTCTACGGCCACGAGTTGTGCGAGAAGACCAACCCCTTCGAGGCCGGACTCGGTTTTGCCTGCCACCTGGTGGGCTACGATTTCCCGGGACGGGACGCGCTCGTTGAAATTGAGAAACAACCGCTGCATCGCACACGAGTCGGACTCCAACTCGGCGGTCGCCGACCGGCCCGCGAGCATTGCGATATCTACGTTGGTGAGGAACAAGTCGGAATCACCACGAGCGGCACGGTCTCGCCGACGCTCAAGACTCCGATCGCTATGGGATATGTTCCGCCCGAATTCAGCCAACCGGGGACCGAGCTTCTCGTCGACGTGCGTGGTCGCAAGGAACCGGCCCAAGTGGTTGACCTTCCGTTCTATCACCGGAAGAAGAAATGAGCGTCCGGGCAGACGCCCGACACTCGAGCCTCAAGAAGCGAAAGGAAATAGGAAGTGACGCCCGAAGCATTGCTTTATTCCAAGACCCACGAATGGGTGGCAGTCGAGTCGGACGCATCCGGCGCCAAGGTTGCGACCGTGGGACTGACGGCCTTCGCCCTGGAGGCCCTCACCGACCTGGTCTTCGTCGACCTGCCCCAGGTAGGGCGAAACGTCAGCGCGGGTGAGCCGTTCGGCGAAATCGAGTCAGTCAAAGCGGTGAGCGACATCTACAGCCCCGTGGATGGCGAGATCACCGAAGTGAACAACGAGTTGGCCGACCGGCTCGAAGAGTTGTCCGACGATCCCTACACGAACGGCTGGTTCGTGAAAATCCGGATGACCGACGAAACCGCCCTGTCCAAGCTGATGGACTATGGCGCCTACCAGAAGCAATGCGAAGAGGAGAGCGGGGACGAGTAAGAGCTGCTAACAAAACCTATGGCCGGGGGCCCTCCCCACCCGTGGGAGACTCCCCAGTTCTGTTAGGGGCTCTAAACTGAGATACCCCGAAGTCCCCTGAAAGGCTCTGTTCATGCCCTACATTCCCAACACCGATGAAGATCGTCAAGGGATGCTCGAAGCGATCGGCGTCGATTCGATCGACGCCCTGTTTGAGATGATTCCCGCGGACCTTCATCTTGGTCGCCCGCTGGATCTGCCCGCCGCCATGGGTGAATTGGAGCTGGCCACCCATGTTGGCCAGTTGGCTGCCGGGAATCAACCGGCCTCTGAATCCGTGTGTTTCCTGGGGGCCGGGAGCTACGACCACTTCATCCCCTCGGTGGTCGACTTCGTCGCCTCGCGGAGCGAGTTCTATACCGCGTACACGCCCTACCAGGCGGAGGCGAGCCAAGGCAACCTCAAGGCGTTCTTCGAGTACCAGACCCTCATCACCCAACTGACGGGGATGGATGTCTCCAACGCAAGCGTTTACGACGGAGCCGGCGCCGCCGCGGAAGCGGTTCTGATGGCCTGCAACGTGAACCGTCGCCACGCCAAGGTGGTGGCAACCTCGACCGTTCACCCCGAATACCGGCAGGTTCTCGAAACCTATCTCGCGAACCTGGAAACGGAGCTCGTCACCGTCGGTGTCTCCGGCGGAACGATCACGCCGGAGGAACTGGACGGGGCCCTCGACGATCAAACGGCCTGCGTTCTCGTCCAGCACCCCAACTTCTTCGGTTGCCTTGAAGACATCCAGAAACTGGCGGCCGTGGCTCATGCCAAGGGAGCTTCGCTGATTGTCATCGCCGATCCGATCAGCCTGGGTCTGCTCAAGCGTCCGGGCGACTCCGGCGCCGACATCGTCGTGGCCGAGGGCCAGCCCCTCGGCATGCCCATGAGTTTCGGCGGCCCCTACCTGGGAATCCTGGCCTGCAGCGAGAAATTCCTGCGACGCATGCCGGGGCGGATCGTCGGCGAAACGGTCGATCGGCGAGGACGGCGTTGCTGGGTCCTGACGCTCCAGACTCGCGAGCAGCACATTCGCCGCGAGAAAGCCACGAGCAACATCTGCACGAATCAGGGCCTCATGGCCCTGCGAGCCACGGTCTACCTTTCGGCGATGGGCCCCAAGGGGCTCCGCGACACGGCGGAACTCTGCCTGAAGAAGGCTCGCTACGCCGCGGAGCAGTGGACCCAGGAGGGCATGCTCCAGCCGGCGTTCGATGCCCCAACCTTCAAGGAATTCGTTCTCCGAGTGCCCAACGGGAAGATGGACGCCCTGCTCTCGGCGGCCTCGACCCAGGGGATCATGGCGGGCGTGCCCCTTGGCTGCTGGTACCCCGACCTGGAAGACTGCCTCCTCGTGGCCGTAACCGAAAAACGCACCAAGACCGAAATCGATCGGATGACCGAGATTATCCGGTCCGTGATGGCCTAATTCTCTTTCCCCCGATTTCCGTGGGAGTTGATGCTCGATGCAAAACCAACAGGCGACGGAACTGCTGTTCGATCAATCCCGGCCGGGAAGCTGCGCGGTGCAAATGCCTCCGTGCGACGTGCCATCCGCCCCGGTCGAGCAATTACTGCCCGCCGATGCCATCGCGGATACGGCTCCGGCCCTGCCAGAGCTGACGGAACCGGAGATCGTCCGCCATTTCGTGAATCTGTCGACACAGAACATGTCCGTCGACACCCATTTCTATCCGCTCGGGTCGTGCACGATGAAGTACAACCCCAAGCGGAACGAGACCCTGTCTTCCTTGCCGGGTCTCCTGGGAATCCACCCGTACCAGCGGCAAGAGACGATCCAGGGGATGCTGGCGATCCTTCACTCACTGCAGGAGATGCTTGCCGAGATCTCAGGCCTCCCGGCGGTCAGCCTCCAGCCGGCAGCCGGAGCCCACGGTGAGATGACGGCGCTCTTCGTCGCTGCCGCCTACTTCCGGGACACCGATCCGGCTCGCAAGGTCGTCCTCATCCCCGACGGGGCCCACGGCACCAATCCGGCCAGCGCCGCCATGGCCGGTTTCCGGACGATCGAGGTGAAGAGCACTCCGGACGGCCTGGTCGACCTGGACGACCTGACGTCGAAACTCAATGAACAGACGGCCGTGTTCATGATCACCAACCCCAATACGCTGGGGATCTTCGAGCGAAATATCGGCGAAATCTGCCGGAGAGTGCATGACGCGGGGGGCTTGGTCTATCTCGACGGGGCCAACATGAACGCCATCCTGGGCGTGACCAGGCCGGGCGATTTCGGCGCCGACATGATGCACTACAACCCCCACAAGACCTTCAGCGGTCCCCACGGGGGCGGCGGCCCGGGTGCCGGCCCGATCGCGGTAACGGAAACACTCGCTCCTTATCTGCCCGCCCCGCTCGTCAAGAAGGACGGCGACCAATTCACGCTGGACTTCAATCGCCCGAAGTCGATCGGTCGCGTCCGGAGCTTTTTTGGAAACACGGGCGTTCTGATTCGCACCTATTGCTACTTGCGGACCCACGGCCCGGACGGGCTTCGCCGCGTTTCCGAGAATGCGGTTCTCAATGCCAATTACCTGCTGAGCCGGGTCAAGCATTTCCTGCCGGTCCCCCAAGGCGACCGTTGCATGCACGAATTCGTCGCTTCCGCCCAGAAGCTGAAGCACGATCGGGGTGTGACCGCCATGGACATCGGCAAGCGGCTCCTGGATCACGGTTTTCACGCGCCCACCGTTTATTTCCCGTTGATTGTTCGTGAAGCCCTGATGGTGGAACCGACCGAGTCGGAATCTCGCTCGACCCTGGACGCCTTTGCCGAGGCCCTGTTTCGGGTGACGGAGGAGGACCACGATCTGCTCCACGACGCTCCCCACAGCACGTCCATAAGCCGTCCGGACGAGGTGCGGGCGGCCCGGCAGCCGATTCTCAAATGGACGCCGCCGTCTTAGCCCATGCTCAGGGTGAAGAAACGAGACTTATTCATGGGTGGCACGCTCAAAGCGCAGTACCTTTGAGGGCCTAACAAATCTCCCTCGGATGGATGCCGATGTCCAACGCTGCTGAAAGCGAGTGCCGCCTTTTTTCCGATCCGCCCAGTGCTGGCACATGGAACATGGCGGTCGACGAGCACCTCCTCCAGTGGACTTCGGAAATGGGCCGCTGCTGTTGGCGATTCTACCAGTGGGAGGAGCCGACGCTCTCGCTTGGCTACTTCCAGCAGTACGGTGAGCGAGAGGCCCATGCCGCCAGTCGCGACTGCCCGGTCGTTCGACGAGCGAGCGGCGGCGGTGCAATCCTCCACGACTGCGAATTGACCTACAGCATGACCGTCCCACTCGCCCATCCCCTGGGACGACGACGGCAATGGACCTACGAAGCGGTTCATCGGACTTTGATCGACGTTTTGGCAGAGTGGGAGATCGAAGCTCGGCTCCACGGCGATGAGGAGGGGCCCGAGGGGAAGTCGGGGGACTTCCTCTGCTTCCAACGTCGATCACCCGGCGACATCGTTCTGGCCGGAGTCAAGATTGTCGGCAGTGCCCAACGCCGTGCCGCCAACGCCATCCTCCAACACGGCAGCATCCTCCTGCGTCGCTCTGTGGCGGCCCCTGAGCTGGCAGGCTTGTGTGACGTGTCGGGGGTCAACGTGAAGCTCCCCGAATTGATGGTCGCGTGGCAGCAGCGGCTTGCCGACGTTCTGAGATTCCGCTGGTTCGAAGACGCCCTCGCCAAACCGGAAGAAGAAGGTGTGGCGACGATCGCGGCGAACAAATACGGGCACCCATCGTGGACGATGAAGAGCCGGGACTGACTGGGGGGAGCCTATTCGAATGGTGTGGGACTTCCTGGTACGAAATTCTTTTGACCAAAGGCCGGATTGCTGGTACCATCATGGGCTGGCGGGTTACGTCCCTCCTCCGAAGCTTCCCTCCAAATCGTTTGGGTCACCTCCTCCAATATGGGTGGACCACGAGGGCAGTATGAATGGGGGGGACATATTGCAATCCTCATCCATCTTCGTAAATTCCACAGTGTTTCGAGTTTCTCCCGGTTCAACCCCAGGAGCCAATCGATCTGATCTTGAGTCGGCTCCCGTGGTCAAACGTTTGCGGACGGCTGTATGACCGTCACTCACAATTGCCCCGTCCAACAGAGGATGCTTGCGTTGGGCACTTATTCATCATTCCAATCAATTCGATCAAGGTCCTCTGGTTGAGCGTTTCTGGGCAATGGAAGTGAAACTGGTTGTCGCGAACGGAAAGAACATCGGGCAGGAAATCCCGGTAACCGGGCCGAGATTTCTCATCGGCCGAGCGGATGATTGCCAGTTGCGCCCCAGGAGCGACGTCATAAGTCGCTACCATTGCGTCATTCTTGTGGAAGAGAGTTTCATCTCGGTCCGAGATTTCGGAAGCAAGAATGGCACCTTCGTCAATGACGAACAGATCATGGGCGAGCAGGAGTTGCACGACGGCGACCGCCTTCGGGTAGGCCAGCTTGAGTTCGACATTGATCTGTCCGGTGGCAAGCGACGCGCGGGTGCGGAGGGGCAGGGGAAAGCGTCCCCCTCCCCGGACAATGCAGCTCTCGGCCAGTTCGACCTAAGCGATTGGATGGGACAGGAGGATTCGAGCGGAACCGTGTTAGGAATGCTACCCTTGCGGCGGGCCACATCCCTCGACCAGCCGGGCGTTCCTGATACCGCCGAGAAGCCGAAAGATGGGGAAAGCGACCCTGATTCGCCGAAGAAGTAAGTAGTCCTGGACTCCAGTGGTTTGCGGAACTTCGAGGAACAGGACGAGCAGTTTTGCGGACGGCTCGTGAAGGGCATGGACGCATGCCCCCCCATGCGGTGGATAGCGTACGAAGCGAAGGCATCCTCAGCTTGGATGGTTTTGCTTTTCCATCGGGGCTTTCACGCAGGCGGATTTCCGGCTTACCTTCTGGTTGAGGAAGTACGAGTGAGAGCGACAAATCAGCCCAAGAAACAGGCCGCCATGTTGGGCGTGGGACTGGACAATGACGATGGTCACGTCCGCTTGACCAACGGGAAGAACTTCTCGCTGGTCGGGGGGAGCGATGACACCCACAAACTCATGCAGGAAACGGCGATCAAAATCAACGAACAACTCGACAACCGCGGTAAACGACTCGAAGACGTCTCGGTGCGTGAATTGCGCGATATCTGCCAGGAGGTCCGTGAGTCGATCGGATAAAAGAGGAGGCAACCTGAGTCTCGTTTGAGTCATCAGACGAGACTCTGGTTGAGTGAGAGACCCAAACCCAATCAGCCGAGGGGACACGCCCAGTATCGGTTTACACACCCTACGGGCAAGACGTCGTCCACCAGGCACTCGCTACTTCGGAAGACTGGCACACGAAATGGAAGTAAAATTGGTAGTCACCAACGGCAGGCACGCCGGGCGCGAGATTCCCATCAAGGGACCGAAATTCTTCATCGGACGCGCCGAAGATTGCCATCTGCGTCCCGGCAGCGACCTTGTGAGCCGCCATCACTGCGTCATTCTCGTCGCCGAGGACAACGTTAAGGTTCGCGATTTTGGCAGCAAGAACGGCACCTTTGTCAACGGCAATCAGGTTTCGCCCGAATGCGATTTGGCTCCAGGAGACCGCTTGGTGGTCGGCCAGCTTGATTTTGACGTCCAGATCACCGGAATGCCCGAAAAGCCCAAGCCCGCCACTTCCGTCGGCACCGACGCCGAAACAGCCACGGAAACCGCACCGAAGGCGAAAGCTCCGTCGGAAAGCAAGGCGAAGCCAGCCGGCAAGGACACGGTCAAGGTCGACGACGATCTGGACATCAGCCAGTGGTTTGGCGACGAGGAGATTTCCGCGAAGACCGACACGCAAACCATCGACATGTCGACAATCGCCCAACAGTCTTCCGGGGAAGCGACAGTCATGGACGGCCCCCAGAAGGACCCGGACCCCGAGGAGTCCGCGGGTGGAGTGAAACGGGATGTCTCCGAGGCCGAGAAGGAGAAGGCCCGCCGTGCCGAAGGTGGCCAGACCACCCAGGACGCTGCCGCGGAAATGCTCAAGAAGTTTTTCAACGCACGCCGCTGAGCAGGCCTCAGCCTGCGTCAATTTCCGCCGGGAGGTAGCTCCCGTCTCCACTGCAGAATGAGAACATCCGCCGGGGAAGGCCCCTCGCCCCCCGGCGTTTTGCATTTCTTGGGCATCCCCCCCAATGGATTTCGTTCCTCCCTTTGCCCTGAGGAGCCACGACGACCCCCGTCTTTGCGCGAACCGGACAATCCGTGCAATCCGGAACAATCACCCGGACTCCACATTTCCCCTCGCCCATCAATTTCCCCCGTCTTCCTAACCGATCCCATTTACCACACAAGTCAGGACTGCCTTCGGAAGCAGTCCCGGGGAAACAGAAGACGAGAAAGCAGCACGAGCCTCCCGGCGAACGAGACAGGAAAGGACTGCGTGTCTCGCGTGCAACCGAAAGGGAACCTCCGTGGCGAAGACGACGAAGAAAACGACGACCGCTCAGAAAACCAACCGCAGGAAATCGACCACCGCGAAGGAATCGCCCCGTTCCACCAAGAAAACCACGGCCAAAGCCGCCGCCAAGAGCGCGTCGAAGACAACGGGCCGTTCCACCTCGAAAAAGCGAGCCGCAACCGCCACGTCCAAGAGGGCTGCCAAAAAGACGTCGGCAGGCGAGACCGAGGTGGTCATGGACCGGCGGCGAGGCGAGCGCCGCAGCGACTCGAAACCCGCCGGCACCGAATGCCGCAAGATCGAGCGTCGCGAGAAAGTCACCCGTCGTCGCCAGATCGATCCGACCACATGCGAGCGCGACTACTCGGACGACGAGGTCGAATTCATGAGCGCGTTGGACGACTACAAACGTTCCAGCGGGCGCATGTTCCCGACCTGCAGCGAGATCCTCGAAGTGATCCGAAAGCTCGGTTATGCCAAGCAATCGGCGGTCGAGGCCCACGCCTCCCAAGAGGAGCAAACCTCCGAAACACAAGCAACCGGAACAGAGAATCCGATCGTGACCGTTCCGACCATCGACGGCTCTGCGAGCGATAACCTCCTCGTGTCGAGCGACGCGCTTGTGTGATCTTCCGTCCATCCCACCTGAAAGCAAACTGGAAGCCGGGTTTCCGATCGCTCCAACCTCCGCAGGGAAAACCTGTATCAGTTGGGGCATCGGGGAAAATCCGGCTTTTTGCATGGTCTTGCCTGCGTCGCCCCCCCCTCCGGGTTGATTCTCAAGGAATCCTCTCCCCAGCAGGATTCGCTTGCCGATGCTCATTTTCAAGGACGGCAGGGCAATTTACGCATTTCAGACAGTCTTTCTCGGCGATACAATTGCCCTTGGCCCCATATGGGGGCCCTGTATGATTAATCCTTTCCCCATCCCAATGCTCGAGAGGTCACCATGATCGATAAGGGACGCTCGATCGCGGTACTCCTGATCCTGACATTCCCGGCTTCCGCCTCGGCCGAGGATCCGGCTCCCCTGGAAACGAGCCATTCCTCCTTTCTGACCTCGCTCAACAACACCATCCCCAAGCCCACGCTCGGGGGCTCCCAGTTCTGGGGAGATGTCCACATCTTTCACGACTGGCGGATTCAACGTCGCGTCGGCCAGGAAAAATATCGCCTCCTTGGTCCGAACGAGTTCTCCCATATGGAAGGCACCTTTGGACAATGCCGAGCAAAACTCGAGCGGATCAAGTTGGAACAGCATCTCGAGCCCATGCGAGGCCGTGCAGTCATCATCCTCCACGGGTTAGTGGCCACGCGGTGGACAATGCGTCTGCTCGCGGAATACCTTGAGGAGAAGAGTGACTACACGATCATCAACGTGGAGTATCCGAGCACGCGTCAGCCCATGGCCGACCACGCCGAGGCTCTGGCTCGTGTCGTGGAAGGACTGCCGGAAGTCTCCGAGTTGAACTTCGTGGGCCACAGCATGGGGAACATCGTTATTCGGCACTACCTCGCCGACGTCCAGAAGAAGTATGGCCGACAGGACCCCCGATTGGGTCGTGTGGTCATGATCGCTCCCCCGAACCACGGCTCGCTCACCGCCACCCGATGGTCGGACAACTCGGCCTTCAAGGCAATCCTGGGAAAACCGGGTCGCCAGTTGGGAACCGAATGGTCGCCGCTGGAAAGCGACCTGATCGCGCCGCCGTGCCCGTTCGGAATCGTTGCTGGCGGAACGGGGCGTGGAGGGTTCAGCCCGTTCCTTCCAGGCGACGACGATGGCCGCATCGCGGTGGTAACCACGCGTTTGGCAGGAGCACGTGATTTTGTACTCGTTCCGATGATCCACGAGTTCATCGCCAACGATCCGCGAACCTTTGGCTATGTGCGCAGGTTTCTGGACGAGGGCCACTTCGTGGCGGCCGACCAACGCCAACCGATTCCGGGAAGCGAACCGCCGCCCCAAATGGCGCACCAAGGCGAAAAATCGTCGTCTCCCCGTGTGACCTGGCGATACGCGTCATCGCAGGAAGCAGGCCAGGGAACCACCCAGCGCTGACAGGAAGCGAAGATGACGGACACCGGCCGTCTCCCGACAAGCGTTCCTGGACGCGTGGCGGGAATCGATTTTGGAACCGTGCGGATCGGCATTGCCGTGAGTGATCCGCAGCGCCGACTTGCGAGCCCTTACGAGAACTACACTCGCCGCGGCAAGAAGCAGGACGAGCAGCGTTTTCGACGGCTTGTCGACGAGGAAGCGATCCGCCTGTTCGTCGTCGGTCTTCCAATCCATCTGGACGGGCGGGAGAGCGAGAAGTCGCAGGAAGCGCGGCGATTCGGCCAGTGGCTTGGCGAAATCACAGGGCTGCCCGTCCGCTTCTTTGACGAACGGTTCACAAGTCATCAGGCGGAGGAAGCGTTGATGGGCGCCAAGATGACCAAGAAGCGCCGCAAGGCGCGTCTGGACATGCTGGCGGCCCAAATCATGCTTTCCGCGTTTCTCGAATCCGACGGCAACACCCCCGAAAGCCCCGGCGCCCTGGACGACGGCCCATGACGAACCTGGTGATCGGTTGCGGCTATGTGGGACTGCGAGTGGCACGAGAATGGCTCGCCCAGGGGCGGCAGGTCGCGGTCGTCACGCGGAGCCAGGACCGGGCTCGGGCCCTTCAGGCCGAAGGCTTAGTGCCGATCGTGGCCGACGTGACGGACCGGAGGTCGCTGGAACACCTGCCCCAAGCCCAAACGGTCCTTTACGCCGTCGGCTATGACCGGAGCGGACCGGTGCCTCGAAGAACCGTGGTCGTGGATGGCCTGGGCAATGTTCTCGGCGCGCTGCCTGGACGCCCGGAGCGTTTGGTGCTGATCAGTTCGACCGGGGTTATGGGAGGTCACGGAGGCCGCTGGGTCAACGAGACGACGCCCTGTCGTCCCCGACGCGAAGCGGGCTTCTGCGGCCTGGAGGCCGAGCAAGTTCTCCAAGCCCACGATCTCGGGAGCCGCGCCGTGATCTTGCGACTGGCGGGAATTTATGGGCCCGGCCGGCTCCCCAAACTGGCCGACGTGCTTGCCGAGCGACCGGTGGCCGCCCCGGATCAGGCGTACCTGAACCTGATTCACGTGGAGGACGCGGTTCGCGTGATCCTCGCAGCCGAGTCTGAAGGCAACACACCCGAATTGTACCTGGTCTCGGACGGGCATCCCACGACACACCGAGAGTTCTACCGCGAAATGGCGAGACAACTGGGCCTCTCGGAACCGGAGTTTCGTCCCCCCGAGCCCGGCTCGCGGGGCGCCGAGGCGGCCAGAGACAGTAAACGGGTGCAAAACGGCAAGCTCCTGGAGACATTCGGGGTGGAGTTGGCCTTTCCCGATTTCCGCAGTGGGCTTTCGGCTGTCTGCGCCGGGGTTCAACGCCCCTCTCCGTAACACTGGCGAGGCTGGGACGACTTTGCGGGGGCCGGTCGTGCGGAATGTGCCGGGTGTGTCGGATATTCCCTCAATACGGCCTGGAAGGCGTGCCGATGGATTCTCTAGAGCCGGTGATCATGCCATTGGCAGTGTCCAGCAACAACCCGGTGGAAACCTGCCCGTTGTGCTAAGGCTCCTTCGAGCGGTTCTGTGCCCCATCCCGCGTACCTCGGGCTGGATCGCCCACGACCTTAGAGAGAACAGTAGACTGCACCTTCGGGTGGAGGGGGAAAATCGATGATCCGTCGAACCGTACTCGCGTTGGTTTTCGTGGCGGCCGCCTGGCTCGCCCTGAGCGATTCTCAGGCCCAGGCCCAACAGGCCTTCGGACGCCAGTGGGGAAGAACGTACAGCACCCAGGACTGGAACCGCTTCTATCACTATCCGTACGTCTACTATCCCCAGAATTTCTGGAGCACCGACTACTACCGCAGCAGCGAAGACATGTACTATCGCTATCCGCCCGAGATGCGGATCCCGGTCTACAACAGCCGCTGGCACAACTACTACCCGCAGGCGAGAAAATACCATTCCGGCCACCACTTCATCCTCGACGTTTTCTGACAGACGCACGAGCGACCTCGGAAGGCATGAAAACGGCTGGTCCGAGGCGGAACGCCGGAACGGTTAATCGATAGCCGAAACAAGAATGCCCTGAACGAACCGGGCTCGGGGGGGCCGGATCGTTCGGGGCTCTTGTATTTCTTGGACGTCCCGTTGGCCAATGTCACTCAGCGCAAGTCTCTGCAGAGCGTTCGATGAAGCGGTAGAGCACTTCGGTCGCGGATTCCAACTGCTCCACGGCGATCCACTCGTCGCGCGTGTGAGCCTGCTGGATCGAGCCTGGCCCGAACACGACGGTGGGAATTCCGAGCCGGGCAATGTAGGGGGCGTCCGTCGCATACGGGACCCCCACCGTTTGCCACTCGCCCGTCACTGCCTGGATCGCCTCGCCCAACTGGGCCGCCAAGGCCCCGTTGGCCTCGTCGGAGAGCGGTTCCGCCGTCATGAAGGCCGGTTCCAATTCAAAGGCGTCCGCCCCCACTGTCTTGGCCAGATAATCGAGCAGGCGTTTCTGCGCCCCCTCAGGAGTCTCCTCCGGCATGAGACGCCGGTCGATTTCGATAATGCACTCATCCGGGACGGTGTTGACGCTGATCCCGCCATGAATCACGCCAACGCTCAAGGTGGCGGGACCACAAAGGGGATGAGCCCCCAGTTCCGGAAGCGCGTCGCGTTGGTAGGTTTCCAGGGCGTTTAGAACACGGGCCATTTGGTAGATGGCATTGACGCCTTGGTCGGGGGTCGCGCTGTGAGCGGCCTTCCCTCGCACGTGCAGGCGCCAGCGCACCGCTCCCTTGTGAGCCACGACGGTTTGGAGCAGCGTGGGTTCCGCGACGATGGCCACGTCGGGCCGGACGGGAACCAGATCCGACTGCCCGCCGCGCAGCAGCCCTTTCATAGCTTCGACACCGCTGAAGCCGTGCTCCTCATTCACGCTGCAGGCCATCACCACGGTTGGACATCGCTCGGGACGCCGCAGCCGCAATCGCGCAAGGACCGCAAGCATGGCGGCCATCCCGCCCTTCACGTCGCAAGAACCGCGGCCGTAGATCCGTCCATCTTCTTCGCGCGGATCCCAGGGGTCGATCGTCATTCCGTCTACCGGAACGGTGTCCTGGTGAGCCTCGAAAAGAACAACCGGCGCCCCCGCGTCTCCGTCCAATCTGGCAAGGATATTGGATCTCCCCGGATGAACGACCTGACGAAAGCAGGAGATCTTAAAACGCTCAAAGATCGATTCCAGACAATCGGTCAAAGCTGCCTCACCGAATCCCTCACCTGGATCGGAACGCCCCATCGGGTTCTGGCTCGGAACCGCCACAAGTTCTTTGAGGTAAACCACAGGCGAGATCGATTTAGGAGACATTTGTCTGTCAAAAACATGTGAATGGGAGGAGTTTTTTCACAACGTGACCAACCGGCATTTCTCGTAACTTGGCGTCATCGCACCGCTCAACGGAATTGCCTCGAAAGTGGGGTTGAGATAACGTATCTTACGGACGATAATTCTTAACGGCTTGAGGAGTAATCCTCAGCCAGCGGCCCTTCGCAGGTCCCTGCCCCGCCTGCGAAGGGCAATCTTATGCGCTGATGGCCCTAGCTGTCCACCCCGCCTGTCCCAAATCGCGCGAGTCGCGACTCCTTCATCTGAACTTCTCGGCAGGCCTCCTCCACAGTTGCTCCCTTGTGACGCGTACTCTGCTGGAGAAGAAGGGAAGAGCACCGCCCAACGCCACCAATCGCCCATTCTGCCAAAAGTCCAACCGAGCCTCGAGCAGCTCCGTTTTAGAAAGAACACCGCTCAAGGGAAGGGCCGTACTTCGAGGCAGTTCTGTCCGGGTTGACCACGCAAAACCCCACCAATAGAATGCTTTCGATCAATCGTAAACTCTAATCACTGTCGTTGTTATGCGGTCGATGCAGTGGTCGCGTGGTTGACAGTGATGCCATTTGTCGGGGCTGTAGATACAGCCCGTTTTTTGTAGAAAGCCCTTCCATGCACACGGTTGTGCTGCCGCTGGTGCTGTTTCTTCTGTGCCTGACGGGACTCGCGGTTGCGCTTCTCATGCTGGCCCACCTGTTTGGGCCTCGGAGAACTTCGCCTACCAAGCGGATGCCCTACGAGAGCGGGATGGACCCCATCCACGACACGCGGCGTCGATTCGACGTGCGTTTCTACTTGCTGGCCATTGCGTTCCTGGTGTTCGACGTGGAGTTGCTTTTCCTTTATCCGTGGGCCGTTGTTTTCGGAACCCGCCAAAACGAGGCCGCGGAAGCCGCCATGTCGGGATTCCTGGACGGACGTCCGCCCCTGATCTTTGCCGGCGGCATGGTCTTCCTGGTGCTCCTCGTACTGGGATTCATCTACGATTGGCGCAAGGGGGTGTTCCGTTGGCGTTAGAACTCCCGGACAACGTGGTGATCACCAAGCTCGATGACCTGGTCAGTTGGTGCCGGAAAAACAGCCTGTGGCCCATGCCGTTTGCGACCGCGTGTTGCGGCATCGAGTTGATGGCCACCGGCGCAAGCCGCCACGACCTGGCACGCTTTGGGGCCGAGGTCTTCCGTTTCAGTCCGCGCCAGTGCGACCTGATGATCGTGGCGGGCCGCGTGGTCATGAAGATGCTGCCGGTCCTGCAACGGATCTGGCTGCAAATGCACGAACCCAAGTGGTGCATTTCGATGGGAGCCTGCGCCTCGACGGGGGGCGTTTTCGACACCTACAGCGTCGTCCAGGGAATCGACCGTTTCATTCCTGTCGACATGTACGTTCCCGGCTGCCCGCCCCGTCCGGAGCAATTGATTCAGGCGATCATCGATTTGCAGGCGAAGATCCAGAAAGAGGGAACCATGTTCGGACGGGAATTCGCCGAACCCGAGCGTCAGTTGCCGAAACGAGCCCTCCGACCGTGAGGGACGACGAGGTTACCGAACTGCGGATGTCACGTCGAGAAACACAGACCATGACCACAGCCACAACCCTTCAGCGACTGGCAGAGTCCTTTCCTGCCGTCGAAACGAGCGAGTTCCGGGGAGAAGCCCGCGTGATCGTGCCAAGAGGCGCGGCGTACGACGCTCTTGCCATGCTCAAGACGGAGTGCGGCTTCGACATGCTCATCGACGTGACGTGCGTGGATTACCTCGTCTATCGAGGCGCTACCAAGCGGTTCGGGCTGGTCTACCTGCTCCTGAACACGGCCTCGGGTGAGCGGCTCACGGTGCGGATCTTCGTGGATGAGCCGAATCCCTCGGTTTCGTCGGTCGTCTCCCTCTGGGAGGGCGCGAACTGGCTGGAGCGGGAGGTGTGGGATCTTTTCGGGATCTACTTTGAAGGGCATCCCGATTTGCGACGCATCCTTCTTCCGGAAGAATTCACGGCCCACCCGCTCCGGAAGGATTATCCCATGCAGGGTCGCGGCGAGCGGCACAATTTTCCGGTCATTACGCGAGCCGAGGGGTGAATCGAGACAATTATGCCACTTGAGCGCGTCCTCCAACCCGGCAACCTGGCGCACGACGAGTCGCAGGAATACCTGTGGACCATGAATTTCGGTCCCCAGCATCCGGCGACGCACACGACCCTGCGCATCGTGCTGAAGTTGGACGGCGAGCGGGTCATGGACGCCATGCCCGACATCGGGTATCTCCATTCGGGTTTCGAGAAGCTTGGCGAAGGGCTCGACTACAATCAGTACGTGACCGTCACCGACCGCATGAACTACATTTCGCCCATGGCCAACAACGTGGCCTGGCACCTGGCGGTCGAGAAGCTGATGGGCATCGAGGTGCCTCCACGCTGCCAGTACCTGCGGGTGATCGTGTCGGAACTGGCGAGAATCTCCGATCACCTCGTGTGCAACGGGGCCATGGGACTGGATACGGGAGCGTTCACGTACTTCCTCTACGCCTTCAATCCTCGCGAGCGGATCTACGACATTTTCGAGGCCCTATGCGGCGCCCGGTTCACCAACAGCTACACCCGGGTGGGCGGGCTAATGCGGGACGCGTCGCCGAAGGCAATTCAGATGATTCGCGACGTCATCGGCGAATTGCCCAAGGCCTTCGACGACATGGAGCGGTTGCTGAACCGCAACAAGATCTTCGTCGACCGAACGAAGGGCGTCGGCATCCTGACCAAGGAAGAAGCCATCAACCGCAGCGCAACGGGGCCGATCGCCCGGGCCAGCGGCGTCACCCGCGACTTGCGGAAGGACGAGCCCTATCTGAGCTACGGGGATTTTGATTTCCAGGTGTGCTGTGCCCAGGCCGGCGATTGCTACGCTCGCTACCTGGTCCGCATGGCGGAAATGCGGGAAAGCCTCAAGATCATCGAACAGGCCGTCGAGAATCTGCCCCAGGGCCCGGTGACCGTCGGCGTGGATGAGCGGGCGGCTTTACCGAACAAGCAGATGGTGTACACGACGATCGAAGGGCTGATCACCCAATTTGAACTGGTAATGAGCAACCGCGGATTCGAGGTGCCCTGCGAGGAATCCTATTCGGCGACTGAAGCGCCGAACGGCGAGTTGGGGTTCTACGTGGTTGGCGACGGCTCCAACCGGGCCTACCGCGCGCGTTGCCGTCCACCGTCGTTCATCCATTTCGCCATGTTCCCACACCTGATTCGGGGCCACACCCTGAGCGATGTGGTCGCGGTGCTGGGAAGTTTGAACGTCATTGCCGCCGAGTTGGATCGATAGGCTGCCAAGAGAACATGTCCACGACGCAATCCACATTACCCCCTGACCTCCTCGACGCCATTCGGGCTTACTTTCCCAAGTATCCGAATCTGCGAGCGGTCGTGCTGCCGGCGCTGCACCTCGTGCAGGAGCGATTGGGGTACGTGTCCAAACAGGCCGTGGTCGAGATCGCCGAGCTGCTGGAGCTTCACCCCAGCGAGGTTCAGGATACACTTTCGTTCTACGGGTTCTTCAAGCAGGGCAAGCCGCTCGGGAAGGTTCGCCTCTGGGTGTGCCGATCGCTGAGTTGCTCGGCCCGGGGCGGCGAGGAGCTGCTGGAGCATCTGTGCGAGAAACTGGGCATCCGTCCGGGTGAAACCACCGAGGACGGCCTGTTCTCCTTGGAGTTCGCCGAATGCCTGGGAGCCTGCGACTTCGCCCCGGCCATGCTGGCAGGCGAGGAGTTGATTGGAAACCTGACAACCGAGAAGATCGACGCCTACATTGACGGCGTCCGCAAATCCCCTCCTTAGAGCAGCGAGGGGGAGAGTTAGACAGGGGCCACTTCCCTCCCCAGCGAAGCGAGGGGGAGGGTTAGGGAGGGGCTGCCTGAGATTTCGAATTGTTCACCGTTGATAGACATTTTCAAATCCTATAAGAGTCCATAACCGGTGGCCGAGTTTCAACCCGTACTCCTGGCAAACGTGGGAAAGGATGAGAGCCATACGCTCAAGGCGTATGAAGCGGCGGGAGGTTATCGCGCCCTTCGGAGCACGCTCAAGGACAAGTCGCCCGGCGACGTCGTCACCACGATTCGGGCTAGCCAGCTCCGGGGACGGGGCGGAGCGGGTTTTCCCACGGGGATGAAGTGGTCGTTCCTGCCGGAGAATCATCCAGGCCCCGTCTACCTTTGCGTGAATGCGGATGAGAGCGAGCCCGGCACGTTCTGCAACCGCGTGCTCATGGAAGACGATCCGCACCAGGTTCTGGAAGGCACGATCCTCAGCAGCTACGCCACCGGCGCGTCGACCGCTTACATCTACCTGCGATACGAGTACCCGAAGAGTCTCCAGAGGCTTCAAAGCGCGATTGACGAATGCTATGCGGCGGGCTACCTGGGCCAGAATATCCTCGGCAGCGAGTTCTCCCTCGACATCGTGATCCACCGGGGAGCGGCCGCTTACATCTGCGGCGAGGAGACGGGCCTGATCGAGAGCCTGGAAGGCAAGCGGGCCTGGCCGCGAATCAAGCCTCCCTTTCCGGCCGTGGAAGGACTCTTCCGCAAGCCCACCGTGGTGAACAACGTGGAGACGATGGCCTGCGTGGTTCAGATCCTCGAGCGCGGCGTGGATTGGTTCAAGTCGATCGGCACGCCCTCGGATCCGGACAACCCCCGAGACCCCGGCAGTTATGGTCCGAAGCTTTACCAGGTCAGCGGCCACGTGAATCGCCCCGGCGTCTACGAGGCGCCGCTCGGCCTGCCGTGCCGGGAACTGATCGATCGCTATGCCGGCGGCGTGTGGAAGGGTCGCAAGGTGAAGGCCGTCGTCCCCGGCGGCCTCAGCACGGGCCTTCTCACGGCCGACCAATTGGACACGCTGTTGGATTTCGACGGTCCGGGTCGGGCAGGCTGCTTGGGTTTGGGAACGGCGGGCGCCGTTGTGCTGGATGAGACCTATCCGATCATCGATTTCCTTTATAACAGTTGCCGGTTCTTCGCCCACGAGAGCTGCGGCCAATGCACGCCCTGCCGCGAGGGCACGCACTGGGCCCTGACGATGGTCGAGCGGATCCGCGCCGGGCGAGGCCGACTGAAGGACCTGGAGTTGCTCGGGGAAATTGGCGATTCCATCGGAATCATTCCAGGCACGACCATTTGCGGGCTGGCCGACGGGGCCGCCTGGCCCATCAAGACCGCCCTGGCCAAATTTCGGGGCGAACTGGAAGAATACATCCAACAAACGAATCCCACGGGCTATGCCGACGAAAGTCCCGCCATGGCCCTGCACCAGGTTGCCGTTCACTGACAAGCCGGAGCGTAAGACAGAAGCCTCATGGCCACCATCCTTGTAGACGGAATCGAACTTGAGATTCGCGACGACGAGCGGCTCAACGCCATTCAGGCGGCCGCTCGGGCGGACGTGGAGATTCCGCACTACTGCTGGCATCCCGGTTTGTCGGTCGTGGGCAGTTGCCGCATGTGCCTGGTCGAGGTCGGCACGCGAGACGCTTCGGGCAAGATCACCATGGGCCCCAAACCGGTCCCCGCCTGCAATACCCAGGTCCGCGACGGCACGGTGATCGTGACCCAAAGCGAAAAGGTGCAACACGCCCGGGCCCTCGTGGAAGAGGCCCTGCTGGTAAACCACCCCATCGATTGTCCGATCTGCGACAAGGCGGGCGAGTGCCGTTTGCAGGACTACTACTTCAAGTACGGGCAGGCCGAGGGACGGCGAGCCGACATCAAGCCTTTCACCAGCCGGCGGCGAGACCTGGGCGACGTCACCTTCTTCGCCGATCGCTGCATCATGTGCAGCCGCTGCGTGCGATTCACTCGCGAGATCTCGGGGACCGCCGAACTCATGATTCGCGATCGCGGCGCCCACGAAGAAATCGACATCTTCGAGGGCTTTCCGCTCAACAACAAGCTGTCCGGCAACGTGGTCGACCTCTGCCCCGTGGGCGCCCTGGGCGACAAAGACTTCCTCTACAAGCAGCGTGTGTGGTTCATGGAGCGGCATCGCGCCGTGTGCACGGGCTGCGCCACGGGTTGCTCGATCTGGGTGGAAGAGAACCAGGACCGCATCCACCGTCTCAAGCCCCGGGAGAATCCGGAGGTGAACCGCTGGTGGATGTGCAACGACGGCCGATACGGCTACCCCCACGTGCATGATCCGGACCGCCTTGTCGGCGCTCGGCGTCGAGCGGGTGGCAAGACGGAAACGATCGAGCCGGCCTCGCTCGCGGCCAGGATCCGCGAGGGGCTCGTCGGCGCAGGCGGACGATTGGGGGCCGTGCTGTCGCCTTTTCTTACCGTGGAGGAGGCCTACCTGCTCGCCTTGACGATCCGCGGCCTGGATGCCGAGGCCTTGCTGGCTCTGGGTCCGGTTCCGACGGTCGGCGAAGACGAGAAGTTCCCCGGGGGATTCACGATCTCAGCCGAGAAGTGCCCCAACCGACTGGGCGTGGAAGCGATCCTGGCCCATTTCACCGGAAAGGTGACCGGCTTTGACGAATTTGTCGAAACGGTGCAATCCGGCAAGTTGGCCGGCGTGTGGGTTTCCGGCGGATATCGCGAGCCATGGGTCGATGCTGCCGCCGCCGCGAAGTTCGACAACGTCAAAACGCTTATCGTGCAAGACCTGTTTCCCACGCCGTTGTCCGACCGGGCAACTTTTGAAATCGGCGCCGCCGCCTTCCCGGAGCGGGACGGCTCCTATGCCAATCGCCAACATCGACTCCAGTCGGTCCCCTGGGCGATTCGTCCACCGGCCGGCCTGAAACCGGAGGGCAGCCTGCTCTGGGAACTGGCCGGCAGGGAAGGGCTCTTCTACAATGCATCGGTCGTCCTGCAAGAACTCGCCCGGGCCGTCCCGGCCTTTAGCGCCGCCGTGGGCGACATCCCCGAAATCGGAATCGACCTCCGCCTGAACCAACTCGCCTAAACTGCATTACCTTCAGCCTTCAGCCTACATCCTTCAGCCTACATCCTTCAGCCTACATCCTTCAGCCTACATCCTTCAGCCTACAGCCTTCAGCCTTCAGCCTACAGCCTTCAGCCTACAGTCTCCGTCATGTGGATCGTCCTTGAAGCCCTGATCAAAATCGCCGTCATCATCGGTGGATTGATGACCGCGGCCGCTTACCTGGTGCTGCTGGAGCGGCGCGTGGCGGCCTGGGTCCAGGACCGCATCGGGCCCAACCGGGTCGGCATCCCGTTGACGAATATCCGCGTCTTCGGACTAGGCCAGCCCCTGGCCGACGGCGTGAAGTTCATCTTCAAGGAGGAATTCGTCCCCGGGCACGTCCAGGCATGGCTCTACGTGCTCGCCCCGATGGTCATGTTCGTCGCGGCGTTGGTCCTGTTTGCCGCCGTTCCCTTCGGCTACGTGGACCTGGGAATCGAAGGCTGGGCGCCGATCGCCCTGGTCGTGATGCCAGGATTGGACGTGGGCATTGTTTACGTGTTCGCAGTCAGCAGCATCGCCGTCTATGGGGTGTTGCTGGGCAGTTGGGCGAGCAACAACAAGTACGCCTTCCTGGGCGGGTTGCGGAGTGCGGCCCAACTGATCTCCTACGAGATCCCGCTCGGCCTGGGGATCCTCGGCGTGGTGCTTGCCAGCGGTTCGCTGCGGCTCGACGCGATGGTCCAGGCCCAGGCCACCTCGGGCGTGTGGAACGTGTTCACCCAACCGCTCGGGTTCGCCGTGTTCCTGGTCGCCGCCTTTGCCGAAGCAGGGCGGTTGCCTTTCGACCTGGCCGAGACCGAGCAGGAACTCGTAGGCGGATTCCACACGGAATACTCGGGCATCAAGCTCATGATGTTCCTCGTGGCCGAATACCTCCACATGATCACGGCGTCGTTCCTGATCGTGCTGCTCTTCCTGGGTGGCTGGCATTTCTGGGGAGTGACCGGCAGCGAGCCGGTCGCGGGCATTGGCCTGGCGTTGGTTCGCATCGGCGTGTTGTTGGCCAAGTTCATGGTGGTGGTCCTGTTCTTCATGATCGCCCGCTGGAGCTGGCCCCGTTTTCGGTTCGACCAGCTCATGAACCTTGCCTGGAAAGTGATGCTGCCGTTGGGACTGGTGAATGTGGTGGCGTTGGCGTTCTGGATCGAATTTGGCCGGTCTCGTTTCACGGGCTCTGCCGAGTGGATTGCCATGGCGATCTGGGGCTGGCTGGTTCTCGTGGTCGCCTGGTTCCTCACAACCGTGCTGGTTCCCGCCGAACCGGACAACCGCCCCCGACTTGGCCCCGTGGCCGCCGACCTGGACGAGAAGGAGGCCCTGTCGCCATGAATCCCGACGACAAGAACATCCACTGGGTCGAGGAACCGAAGCTCGGTTTGGCGGGCAAGTCGTATCTGCCGCTGCTGGCCGGCGGGGTCACGACCACGCTGAAACACCTCGTAGGCCGCAAGATGACCGTGCAGGCCCCTGAGGAGCGGCACGAGATTCCTGATCCGCTGGGTTACCGGGGCGTGCATCGCCTGAATCGGGACGAGCAGGGGCGGGTGAAATGCGTCGCCTGCTTCCTGTGTTCCACCGCGTGCCCGGCCCATTGCATCGACATTGTGGCGGCCGAAAGCCCCTGGCCCGACCGGGAGAAATACCCGCAGAGCTTCTCAATCGACGAGCTTCGATGTATCTTCTGCGGGATGTGCGAGGAAGCATGTCCGGTGGATGCCATCGAATTGACGAGCCTGTACGACCTGACGGGCAAGAGCCGCGAAGAGATGATCTTCGACAAGGAAAAACTGCTGAGCGTTTACGATCAGACGAAGGACGCCGAGCCGATGAAGTCGGCTCAGATGCGTGAGGAAGGGGAGGAGTCCCGTTGAACCAGTCCCTGGCAGCGATCGTGCCGGCCGTCGTGCTGGGAGCCCTGGGAATGTGGCTCCTGCTGCCTCGTCCGAGCGTGCGCGGTCGGCTGGTCGGGGCGGCGTTGGCCGCGGCTGCCCTGGGGTTGATCATGTCGCGATTGCCGGGGCTGGAAGGAATCACGCTTCAAGGGATGTTCTACCTGCTGGCGGGCGTGACGATCGTTTCCGCAACCGCGGCGGTGTCCCTTCGGAATCCGTTGTACTGCGCGGTCTGGTTCGCCATGACCCTCCTTGGCACGGCCGGCCTCTTCCTCCTGCAGGGCGCCCAGTTCCTGGCCGTGGCCACCGTTGTGGTCTATGCGGGCGCGATCCTGGTGACGTTCCTGTTCGTGCTTATGCTCGCGGAACCTTCGGGACGAGCGTCCTACGATCGGATCAGTTGGGAAGGGCTGCTGTCGGCCGTCGGCGGTGTCGTGCTGATCGGAATCCTGAGCACGGCCGTCGGGAGCATCATGGCCGAGCAGTCGGCAAGTCCTGCGTCAGCGCCGCCCACCCAGGCCGAGCTTGCCGAGGGCGTGCTCCACGAGAATCATGTCATGGCCCTGGGCCAAGAGATGTTCGGCCCCCACCTGATCGCCGTGCAGGTGGGCGGCGTGCTCCTCCTGGCCGCCCTCATCGGGGCCGCCGCTATTGTGGCCGGCGGAAAGCCCGCAGCCCCAGAAAAAGAACAACCAACATCACCACCGCCTGACTAACCCCTTCACTAACCCCTTCACTAACCCCTTCACTAACCCCTTCACTAACCCCTTCACTAACCCCTTCACTAACCCCTTCACTAACCCCTTCACTAACCCCTTCACTAACCCCTTCACTAACCCCTTCACTAACCCCTTCACTAACCCCTTCACTAACCCCTTCACTAACCCCTTCACTAACCCCTTCACTAACCCCTTCACTAACCCCTTCACTAACCCCTTCACTAACCCCTTCACTAACCCCTTCACTAACCACTATCAACTATCCACTATCCACTATCCCGTGTCATGAACCCCGAACTCGCCCTGCTCAACAACTACCTGGTCGTCGGTGCCATTCTTTTCGGCATCGGGGTGATCGGGTTCTTGAGTCGCCGGAACACGATCGTCATGTTCCTGGCGGCCGAGATGATGTTGCAGGGAATTTCGGTGTGCTTCGTGGCCTGGTCCCGTTATCACAACGACCTGAGCGGGCAGATGTTTGTCGTGTTCATCATTACCGTCGCCGCTTGCGAGGCAGCGATCGCCCTGGCCTTGATCCTGATGCTGTTTCGAGCCTCGGGCAAGCTGGATATCGCCCTCTGGCACCATTTGCGAGAGTCGAATCAGCCCGGTTTCGTGGACGAAGAGATTCCCGAGCCACCGGCGGACGGCAAGCCCGCCTGGCCGCACCTGACGCGGGCAGGGATCGAACCAAAGGCCGACCCCGGCGCCACCGATTATCGAAGCAAGGTTTGATCATTTCATGGAAAGCTGGATCCCGACGCTGCTGGTTCTGATCCCGCTCCTGCCCCTGGCAGGGGCCGCGGTGACCGCTGCGCTCGGGCCACGGATACTACGCTCCAACAGCCATTGGCCGATCGTGGTGGGAATCGCCGGCTCGTTCGTCGCCGCCGCGGCGTTGGTCTTTGCCGTCCGTGGTGGGCTCCCCGCCGCAGAGGATCATTCTGCGACGCAAGAGGCGGGTGACGCTCACGCCCATACAGAAGGGGCGCCCGGCTACGAAAAGGTGGTAACCCTTTGGAAATGGGCGGTCGTGGACGGGGCCTACCAGCAGAAAACAGGTACCAAAACCGCCTCCCGAGATTTCCGGATCGACATCACCCTCCGGGCTGATCCACTGACGGCGATCATGCTATCGATGGTCACTTTCGTGTCGCTGTTGGTGGCGATCTATTCGATCGGCTACATGCACGAGGATCGCGGTTATTGGCGATTCTTCAGCTATATCGGGCTGTTCGTGTTCTCGATGACCATGCTCGTCTCGGTGAGCAATTTCGTCCTGCTCTACGTGTTCTGGGAGGCCGTGGGCCTTTGCAGCTATCTGCTGATCGGATTCTGGTACGAGAAACCGTCGGCCGCCGCGGCCGGCAAGAAGGCTTTCTTGGTCAACCGTATCGGCGACTTCGGATTCGCCTTGGGCCTGTTCCTGCTCTGGACCACCTATGGGACGTTGAACTTCCACGACACGCTGGCGGCGGATGGCAGCGTCGTCCAGGGCCTCTCAACCGCGATGGATGGCAGTGTCGTCCAGGGCCTGTTCGGCGCCCAGCGGCTTGCGCAGGGCCCGGCGGCCTACGTGGGCGGCGGCGTGGCCACGGCCATCTGCCTGCTGCTGATGCTGGGGGCGTGCGGCAAGAGCGCCCAGTTCCCGCTGCACATCTGGTTGCCCGACGCGATGGAAGGCCCCACGCCCGTGAGCGCGTTGATCCACGCCGCCACGATGGTGACGGCCGGCGTTTACATGGTGGCCCGGTGCACGCCCTTATTCCATGCGTCCGTCGATGCCCAGATGACCGTCGCCTTCATCGGCGGATTCACGGCCCTGATGGCGGGCCTCGTCGCCCTGACCCAAACCGACCTGAAGCGGATTCTCGCCTATTCCACGGTGAGCCAGTTGGGCTACATGTTCCTTGGCCTGGGGGCCGGCACGGTCCTCGGCATCACGGCCGGCATGTTCCACCTGTTCACCCACGCCTTCTTCAAGGCCCTGCTGTTCCTCGGAGCGGGCAGCGTGATGCACGCCATGGGAGGCGTGATCGACATACGCCGCTTCGGCGGGCTCAAGCGGATCATGCCCGTCACCCATCTCACCTTTTTCGTCGGCTGCCTCACCCTGGCCGGGTTCCCGCTCCTGTCGGGCTTTTTCAGCAAGGACCTGATCCTGGCGGCGATCCAGGAGAAGCAAGGCGGATTCTACGCCGCGTTGTATATGGCGGCCGCGTTTACCGCGCTGCTCACGGCCTTTTATACCTTCCGCGCCTTCTTCTGCACCTTCTATGGGCCGGAGTTGATCCCGAGCGAAGCGGGGCACCACGCCCACGAATCGCCCCGCTCCATGACGGTTCCCCTGATCGTGCTTGCCGTTTGCTCAGCCATCGTCGGCATCTACTTCGAGGTAACCCACGGGTTTGCCGATTTCCTGGGCCAAACGCCGTCGATTGCCTATCTGAGCCGTCACACCCACGAACACATTCACGAAGGATTCCATTGGCAGATCATGGCCACCAGCGCCGTCATTGCCCTGGCCGGGATCGGCCTGGCGGCCGCCTTCTACTGGCCGGCTCGCCATCCGATTGCCGACGGGACCCACAAGGCCGCCGAGGCGGTTGGACTATATCAGCTTTCGAAGCGGAAGTTCTTCTTCGACGAGATTTACCAGATGCTCTTCGTGTGGCCCCTCTTGGGAGTCGCAGCGGCGAGCTACTGGATTGACCGAAACGTGATCGATCGAACCGTGAACCTGATCGGGCGAGCCCCACCGACCATCGGCGCCGCCCTCCGACCTTTGCAGAACGGGCTGGTCCCGTTCTACGCTGTCGGAATGGTCCTCGGCCTGATCGTCCTCCTGGCCGCCGTCCTCATGGGTTGGGGGTGGATGGTGTAGTCAGGGTTCAGGGTTCAGGAGTGAGAAATCAGCATTGCCTGACAATACTAACCGATATCTGTAAACAAGTCTTCCATCGTCTTCCTACAGCCTACAGTCTCTAGCCTACAGCCTCCTATGTCCGACCTTTTGCGAATCGCCGTTTTCCTTCCTGCTGTGGGAGCGGTGGCGATTGCGCTGTTGGCGCCTCGCCGGACCGAGGCGGAGCAGGCGGCCAGCCGGTGGATCGCACTGGCCACGGCCATGGTGACGCTCGTGCTTTCCCTGCTCCTGGTGGCCAAATTCCCGGCGGGGGGCGACGAGTTCGCGGTGTCGGAGACGGCCCTGTGGTTCGGCGATACGGCCGGACAGGTCGACATCCGCTTCAGCCTGGGTCTGGACGGGCTGAGCCTCTGGCTCTTCGGCCTGACCGCCCTGCTGATGATCCTGGCAATCGCGGTCAGTTGGAAGGCGGTGAATCGTTATTGCCGGGCCTACTATGCCTTGCTGCTGGTCCTGCAGACCGGAATGATGGGCGTGTTCTGCGCTCGGGATATCATCCTGTTCTACGTGTTCTTTGAAGCCACCTTGATCCCGCTGTTCTTCCTCATCGGAATCTGGGGAAGCACGGAGCGGCGTTACGCGGCGATCAAGTTCTTCCTCTTCACCTTGGCGGGAAGCGTGCTGACCTTTCTCGGCCTGCTGGCCGTGGTGTGGTGGAACTTCGAGCAGGCAGGGCGGATGACGTTTTCGATTCCCGAGTTGACGATCGGGCTGATCAAGCACCCCATGCCGGTGCCGTTGCAGCTGCTGGTGTTCAGCGCGTTGTTCATCGGGTTTGCGATCAAGGTACCTTTGTTCCCGCTCCACACGTGGCTGCCCCTGGCCCACGTGGAAGCCCCTACGGCGGGAAGCGTGTTGCTGGCCGGCGTGTTGCTGAAAATCGGCACCTACGGCTTCGTCCGCCTGAGTCTACCCCTGCTGCCCGACGCCACGGTGATCTGCATGCCCTGGATGTTGGGGCTTTCGGTGGCCGGGATCCTTTACGGCGCCCTGGTGGCCCTGGCCCAATCCGACATCAAGCGACTGATTGCCTATTCCAGCGTGAGCCACCTGGGCTTTTGCATGCTGGGGATCTTTGCCTTGAACCGGACGGGGATCGACGGCGGCGTCTTGCAAATGATCAACCACGGCCTGTCGACAGGGGGACTCTTCGCCCTGGTCGGCATGCTCTACGAACGCTACCACACTCGCGAAATCAAGGCCTACGGCGGACTGGCCCGACGACTTCCCGTACTGTCGTTCTTCATGCTCCTGATGACCCTTTCGAGCATCGGGTTGCCGGGAATGAACGGCTTTGCGGGCGAATTGCTCATTCTGGTCGGCGCCTTTCAGCGGGCCTGGGCGCAACATCTGGTCGGCCCTGCCTTCGTGTACCAGGCGGCCTCCGTCCTGGCCGTGTTCGGCGTGGTGCTGGGGGCCTGGTACATGCTCTGGCTGTACCAGCGGGTGTTTTTCGGTCCGGTACGCGAACCGGAGATCGAACACGACGGCGATTCCGAGGCCCCCATCCAGGATCTTTCCGGACGGGAAATCGCCTCGCTCGTTCCGCTGGTCGTGTTGATCTTCTGGATCGGCCTGCAGCCATCGTTCTTCCTGGACCGGATGAGGCCCACCCTGGATCGCTTGACCGAAGGCGTCATGCAGACTTCCGAGGCTGAAACGCATCCTCGTATTGAAGGGCTTGTTCCCCATTCCGAACCGCTGGCACGAGGAGACGACGGACGTGACGAGTGAGGTCATCCGGCAACTTGGTCCCGAGATTCTCGTCGTGGTGACGGCCGTGATCGTCTACCTCGGCGGGGCCTTTGCCGCGCCGCGCGCGTCCTGGTCGTGGGTCGGCCTGGCCGGACTTGTTCTCGCCGCCGGGTGCCTTGCTACAACCGCGCCGCTGGCGTCCGCCAACCCGCTCATGCTCGACGGCCTGGCCATGTGGGCTCGTTGGCTCGCCTTGGGCCTGGGCGCCCTTCTCGTCCTGGTCTCGTGGCGGCCCTCAGCCGATCCCGACGGGTCCGAACTGGTCGGATCGTTGCTGTTGATTGTTTCGGGAATGATGCTCGTCGCGGCGGCGGGGGAGTTGATCCTGATCTTCCTGGGCCTCGAGTTGATCTCGATTCCGACCTACATCGTTCTTTTCGTGGGGCGGCGCACGATCGAGGGTCGAGAATCGGCGGCCAAGTATTTCTACCTGAGCATCCTTGCCTCGGCGATCCTGTTGTTTGGTCTGTGCTTCCTCTATGGTTCGGCGGGTTCGACGGATCTCAAGGTGATTCACGCCAGGCTTGTCGAAGGCATTGGTCCCCTGGCAGCCGCCGCCACACTTTCCATCGTCTTCCTGTTCGCCGGGCTCAGTTTCAAGATCGCGGCCGTTCCCTTCCATTTCTACGCCCCGGACGTGTACCAGGGGACGACCAATTCCAATGCGGCCCTGCTCTCGGTGGCGCCGAAACTGGCGGGGTTCCTTGTCCTCATCCGCCTGATCGTCGTGGCCGCCGAGGGGGTCCCGTCCCATTCGTGGCGAATCGCGCTGGCCCTGGCAGTGCTGACCATGACGACGGGCAACGTGCTGGCCCTCTGGCAGGAAAATCTCCGCCGGCTGCTCGCGTATTCGTCGATCGCCCACGCCGGATACATGCTCATCGGCCTGGCAGTGGCCCTGGCCACCAGTGCAGGAGGCGCCAGGACTTTCGACGGAAACGCCGCCTTGCTGTTCTACCTGCTTCTTTATGCCGTGGCCACCTTGGGAACCTTTGCGGCTCTCAACTGCCTGGGCACTGCCGAGCAACCGCTTGACCACGTGGAGGGGCTCGCCGGCCTGGCCTGGAGCGAGGAGTCGCGACAGCGCATGCTGGCGTGGATGCTGGCCGCGTTCATGTTCAGCCTGGCCGGCATTCCGCCCCTGGCCGGTTTCTGGGGCAAGCTGGCCCTGTTTGCGGGCGCCCTCGGCGTGCACGGGGCGGCCCCGGGTGTCCGAACCTGGTTTGTGGCCCTGGCGATTCTGGGGGCGATCAATGCAGCCATCGCCGCGGCCTACTACTTGCGAATCGTGGGGGTTCTCTTCTTTCGCATGCCCTTGGGCCGCGTGCCCTCCCGCACGAGGCAGACGGCGCCGTTGACGGCGGCCGCAATTTGTGTTCTGCTCGTTCTGGCGATCGGGTTGTATCCCAGCCCATGGTACGACGCCGCCAACTCGGCTGCCCCGAAGACCACTCAACCGGCGCAGACGGATCAGGCTTTAGGGACGACTCAAGAATAACTTCCTGATTCCGAAGTGGATGATAGCCATATGTGGCAGCATACCCAGACGGCCGGAAATTCACAGGAACAGGAGGCAACCGAGTTAACAGAGGTGATTTCTCCGTTTCCTCAGTCCTCTCTGTTTCGAGAGGATATCGAGACGAAGGGGTCATTCGGCACAAGCACCTTCACCGTGGAGATCCACCCCGATTCGATCCGCTGGTCGGCGTCTGGTTGTCTGTCGAAGTGAAGGCGTGTGAGAAAATCCTCCCTATTCACAGATCTTTGTTGTTCAGCTAAACGAAAATGATCGATATTCCACTTGAATTGGTCATCAACTTCCACTGCGAGAAACTGGCCGATGGGATTTCCAGGTTGATTCTACCTGGAGCCAATCTGGAGCACTTTCTTGTGGGAGCAGACAAAGAGAACAGAGCCTTTCTACTCTGTTCTCTCCGTTGACTCCTGTTCACCGCAGCCCCCACAACTCGAAATACCGAAGTGATTTCTCATATCAGCCATTCCGTAGGCAGGCCCCAAGCCTGGACTCCCACTTCCTCACCCTTAGCAACCGGCAGCCATGGCTCGGGCGAGAAACCGGACGGCCCCTCTGGGGCGACTGCTTGATGCGGCGTCGCAGCCCCTCTACATCCTCGATGAAGATCGGAGGATCGTCTTCGCGAACACGGCCTTTCGCCGTTGGCTCGGAGCAGTTGCCGAGGAGTTGCTCGGACGGCGTTGTGCCTACCACACGGCGACCAGCGCCACGGGGCCCGATACCCTGGCAACCGCCTTGTGCCCGCCGCCGGCTGCGTTTACGGGCAAACGCTGCACGAGCGTGGTCGTCCTCTCCGATGAACACCGTCAGGTTCGCCGGCGGCAAGCCACCTTTCTGCCCCTGGGCGACGTGACGGAACTCGTGGCCGTAATTGCCCTGGTCGACGACATCGATCTCCCCGACGACTACAGGCAGCCACCGGGCCGGGACGAAGCACCACCCAGCGAGAGCGAACTGCTACACGAACAACTCCGGCGATTCCACCAGGAACATGCGGCCGAATTCGCCCTCGACCGGCTCGTGGGCACAAGCCCCGCCATCCGGCGTGCCCGGGCCCAGGCAGCCGTGGCTTCCGCAACGAGATCAACCGTCACCATCGTCGGCCCGAAGGGGAGCGGGAAGGAACGCCTGGCGCGCACGATCCACTTTGGCCAGGATTCCGAACAGACAGCTGCAGTGGTTCCCCTCGATTGCGCCGTCCTTGGCGGCGATCTGGTTCGCTCAACGGCCATCGCCCTGGCAGCCCAGGATTCAACCAGCGAGTGCCCCGGAGGCAACACGCTGCTCCTCAACGGCGCCGAGACGATTGGACCGGAGGCGCAAGGCGAGTTGGCCTGCATCCTCTTCGACCGTCCCTTTCCCCTCCGTACCATCGCCACGTCGACCTGCCGCCTCGTCGAGCTGGCCCGCCGAAACGAATACCATCCGAAACTCGCCCTCGGCTTGAGCACCGTGGAGATCGAGCTTTCGCCACTTGCCGAGCGGATCGGAGATCTGGGGCTGCTTGTCCAGGCCTTTGTTGAGGAGATCAACGCCGAGGGCGGAAAGCAGATCGCCGGCCCGGCTTCAGAAACGCTCGACATGCTCGCCGGCTACACGTGGCCCGGCAATGTGGACGAACTCGCTTCTGTGATCGCCGAGGCCCACGCTTGTGCCGACGGTCCGGAATTGCGTCCTGCCGACATTCCCGAAAGAATTCACCAGGCCCTCGAGGCGGCCGCGAGACCCCGACCGAAGGAAACCACCATCCAACTGGACGAGTACCTGGCGGAAATCGAACGGGAGCTGGTCCAGCGGGCCATGCAGCAGGCGAAGGGCAACAAGACCAAGGCCGCCTCCCTGCTCGGCCTGAATCGCCCTCGTCTCTACCGCCGGCTGTTTCAATTGGGACTTATTGAGGAGGAAACGGAAGACGCCCCGTAGGTTGGCTCTCCAGAGCCGACAAGCGAACCGTCATCGATGTTCCGCTAGCACGTAGGGTGCGTCTTGACGACCGATTGAAAACCTCGTTGACGCTGCTTCGTGCGTCAAGACGCACCCTACAGTTGGGCCCATCGAATTGTCACGGAGATTCAGTTCCCAGAAAAGCACAACCCGCCGTACCCCGTGCCCTGCCATAATTCAACGCCGCTCGTCGCGTCCGGGGTCGACTCGGGAGAGTCAACCTACGTGTACGGGCCTTGCCAATCCCATGTCGCGTACCTAGGATGAATGAGACCCTCGAAAGCAGCGACGCCCCTCAACTGGCCTGCGCCGAACCGGCCCGCTTGATCGTGTGGGAGAAGGATGGAGCCTGGGCTCGTCATTTGAAGCGTCACACGGCCTCAGATGGGCCCCGCGTGTACGGGGTCCGGACCTTCCAGGCCTGTCGCGAGATGCTTGCTGCCAGTCCGGCCTCCCTGGTCATCGTCCAGGTGGGCTCGTCCTCGCTCGGCGAGGCCAATCGCCTGGCAACCCGCGTCCGACGCGATCATGCCACTGCCCGTCTCGTCGCGGTTGCCAACCGAACTGCCGAGCCATTGCGTTGGAGACTTCTGGAATCGGGATTTGCCTGGCTCTGCACGTCGCCGCGCGAGCTCGGCCCGGTAATGGACATTGTCCACCGCCATTTTGCGAACGTTCCGGAACCAGAACGGACCACGAAGCAGCGTATCTGGCAGGAATTGCCCTGGCCGCCTCGCCGTTGAGGTCAAGAATGAAGACTGTAGACTGAAGGCTGTAGTATGTGGTGCAAGATCAACTGCCAAAGAGAGCCGGTTCTTATGCACGGACCGTCCCCGTCTTAATGTCCTTCAGTCTTCAGCCTCCAGCCTTCAGTCTCTTCCCCACCCGTTTTCACTTTGAGTTAGAATTTACTTCACCAGAAACACCGAAGGAGCCAGGAAAGTGGCGGATGCCCCTTTGACCCAGCAATCGGTTGAGCAGATCCTCAACGAATTCACCGATCCCGAAGCCGGACGCGGCATCGTCACGCTCCAGCAGGTTCGCGACCTGAAGCTCGACGGCGACAAGCTTGCCCTCACCCTCGGCCTGACCACGTTCAGCGCCCCGCTGTGGAAGCAGACTCGTGCGGACCTGATCGAACACATCAAGACGCGTCTGCCGCAACTGGCGGAAGTCGACGTGGATCTTGGCGAACATGAGCGTCCGCCCCAGAAGCTCGGCGAGGTGGGTCTGGCCGCGAAAGCAGTCATCGCCGTTGGTTCCGGCAAAGGCGGCGTGGGCAAGAGCACGGTGGCCGCCACGGTGGCCATGGGCCTGGCACGAGCGGGAGCGAAGGTCGGCCTCATGGATGCCGACGTGTACGGTCCCAGCATTCCCCACCTGCTCGGCACGGATCAGCGTCCCCTGATGGTTGAGGAGAAGATCCAGCCCGTCGAGGTTGAGGGGCTCAAGGTTCTCTCCATGGGCCTGCTGGTGCCGGCCGGCGAGGCCGTGATATGGCGAGGTCCCATGCTTCACGGAGTGATCACCCAGTTCCTCCGCGACACCCAGTGGGGCGAACTCGACTACCTGATCATCGACATGCCGCCGGGAACGGGCGACATCGCGATCACCCTCTCACAGCTTCTTCCCTTGACGGGCTCCGTCGTCGTCTGCACGCCCCAGGACGTGGCCCTGCTCGACGCGACCAAGGCGATCGCCATGTTCCGCAAGGTGAATATCAACGTGCTCGGCATGGTCGAGAACATGAGCCACTTCGTCTGTCCCAACTGCGACAGCCGCCACGAGATCTTCGGGTCCGGAGGCGCCAAGGCAAGGGCCGCGGAACTGAACGTGCCCTTCCTCGGCGAGATCCCGATCAACATGCAGGTGAGAATCCGCGGCGACGAAGGCGCCCTGGCTTCGTGCTTCGACGACGAGACCGTCGCCCCCTACCTGGAGAACCTCTGCACGAACCTCGTGCGAAACATCGTGGCGGGACGGCGGGAGAATCCGCCCATGCCCTCGCTCTCCGTGCTCGGCTGAAGATCGACGATCTCCAGTCCTGAGGCCCAAGATATCAGGCAAGCCGCCGGACGTTAATCCGGCGGCTTGTTGATTTTTCAGAGCGTCTCGGCCCGAAGGCCTGACGGGCTTGTCATTTGCGGCAGCGACTCTTGCAGGCCTTCTTCGTGCCCTTTTTCGGAGCCGCTTTCTTCTTGGCTACTTTCTTGGCAACCTTCTTCTTCGGCGCGGCTTTCTTCTTCGTTGCCTTCTTGGCAGCTTTCTTCTTGGCTACCTTCTTCTTGGCCACTTTCTTCTTCGCGACCTTTTTGACAGCCTTCTTGGCCACTTTCTTCTTGGCGACCTTCTTTTTCGCCACCTTCTTCACGGCCTTCTTCTTGGCAACTTTCTTCTTCGGCATGGTTTTGTCTCCGTCCTAGAGATCCGGGTTAGGTGGGAGCCGAAATCCATCACCCGGCTCCTCTCTGTCGCGTGAGAAAAACACAGCCACCTCGCGCGACGTTTCCTTTCCTATCGGCATCTTCGCGCAAGTTTTCTTAAAGAATTATTTCCGCCCACGCCCCGGCGCGACCGCGGAGTGGCCATTTAACACCATGACCGACCTGCCGCGTTATGACAATAGAGTACGCTTCCGCAACAAGGAAGCCCGGAGTCACACCCCGCCTGCCTACCAGCCTCGTTGATTGCGGTAGGCCTGCAGCGTTGTGTAACTGCCGTAGGCGAGCAGCCCGAACAGCAATGCGAGGAAGACCTCCGTGTAAGCCAGAGCAAGCCCGGCGACAATGGCGCCTGCGATGACCGACAGGCTCAGCGACACGCGGATGCCGTGGCGGGGACTGGCCGCGACACAGATCTCCCGGGCGATTTGTCCGCCGTCCAGCGGATAGACCGGGATCAGGTTCAGCACGCCCCAGCCAATACTGACGGCAACGAGATACCCCAGCAAAAGAACCAGTCGCGGCGGGAATGCATCCACGTGTTGGCCGGCGGCCTTAACCCCCACGATAACCGCTGCCGCCAGCACGAACTGGGAGGCTGGCCCGGCAAAGGAAATGAGCACCTGGCCGAACCATCCCACGCGCCGGGCCTCGCCCGGATTGTACGAAGCCAGCCCGCCAAAACTGTAAAGCGTGATCCAGGGCCATATTCCGAAGCAGCGCATGACCAGGGCATGGCCCATTTCATGCACCAGGATCGATACGAAAACCGCCACGACCCAGAGGAAAAGTTCAGGGCCGCCCGGGTTGCCACGGATCCCCAGCATGACCGCGATCAGCCAGAACCACGGGTGAACCCGCACCGGGATCCCAAAGAGTTGAAAATTCAGATCGTATTGCGAGCGTGGTGGTTCACCAAGTAGCACGAAACCCACTCCTGGATGCAGTCAAGGGAGAATCATACATAATTGTAGCATTTAACGCATCATAGGTTGGCTCTTCCAAGCTTGCCCTTGGGCAGAGAGGCAAATCATATCAGCACAGCCGTAACAGGGCCGTTTACGGTCCATTTCCGCCGAAGGCGGTATTAGGCCCGTGCTTCAGCACGGGTCCGCGAGGCACGACCACCTGTCCCTCGCCTCGCTGCCGCCGCCTCCGGCGGCGGCAGCGAGGCGAGGGACGCCAATCTGCGCGACCCGCCGTAAACGACGGGCCTAGTAGCGCCTGCGGCGGGCAACGACCATAAATGGCCGTCCATTTGTGGGTAACAACAAGCTCTGGGAAAATCTACCTACGGGGAAACGGCGCTCCGGGCCGCTTCCGGCAGAAAATGGGGCCGCGGAGGCCGAATCTCTGTGCCTTGCAACGTGCCAAGAATGTACTCCGCGGCATGGGCCGCCGCTCCGCCGTGACCGACCTCGTCGCGCAGTTTCTCCAGTTCTGCCACGCGGCGGCGTCGGGCTCCGTCGTCCGTAACCCACTCGACCACGTGCGCCGCCACCTGGGATGACTTGTCATCCCACGCCAGGTACTCGGGGAACAACACCCGATCCGCATCCGGCTGGGCCGGGTCGTAGGGAGTCACATCCTTGGGAAACAGTTCGTCCGTCGTGAGCAGGTTGACCAGCGTGATGTACTTCACCTTGCGGAAGAACTTCTGCACGAAGAACTCCAGCCGGGTGATCTTGTACTGAATCACCGTCGGCTTGGCGTGAAACAGCAGTTCCAGCGAAACCGAGCCCGAAACAGCCATGCAGCAGGTCGCCAGGTGGATCAGTTCCGGGGTTTTGCCCACGTGGACTTCGGCATCGATCCCCCGTTGCTCCAGCATCTGGCGGACCATCTCCGCGTGCTTCTCGCGAAAGGGCGAGACGGCGAATCGCACCTCCGGCACCTGCTGGCGGATTTTGACGGCGGCGTCCAGGAAGGCGGCCAGGTTCTTCTCCACCTCCTGGGTCCGCGAGCCGGGCAGAATTGTCACCAGGGGGCCGGGGCGATCTCGGTATTGATCCAGGAATTTCGCATCGAGCGGTTCCCGCTCCACCTCGTCGAAATAGGGATGGCCGATGAACGTGGCATTGCAGCCCTTTTCCAGAAACCACTTGGCCTCGAAGGGCAGGGCGGCCAGGATATGGTCTACAAAGCGTTTCATCTTCTTGATCCGCCACTGGGCCCAGGCCCAGATCTGGGGCGGCGTGTAGTAGAACACGGGAATCCCGTGGACCTTGGCTCGCCGGGCAATCCACCAGTTAAAGCCCGGATAGTCGATCAACACGACGGCGTCGGGGCGATGGTGGCAAAAAAACCGGTCGGCGCGACTGACGAGTCCCCAGAATTTGTGCAAGTTCACGATCACGCGCAACAGCCACATGACGGCCAGGGCCGTGAGATCCGTGTGCAAGTCGCAGCCCGCCTCGGCCATCTTCGGGCCGCCGTAGCCCACGCACTCGATGTCCGGTTGCCGGGCCTTGAACTGGCGAATCAAGTTCGCCCCGTGAATATCCCCGCTCGGCTCCCCCACGCTGAAAAAGATCCTGAGCGGCCTTTGACTGCCTTCCATCTCCATCTCCCATGCCGGCCAACCCTGGCCTTCCAAAGCCGGAACAGCCGCTCGCTCTCACGCGAGCGTTTCACACTCCCAACAGACAAGAAAATCGGCCTTGTCGCTTGCCGAGGGTGCAGTATCTCACAACTTCCGACGGGGAGAAAGTGCAGTTTGCTCTGGCGGAAACCGTTTGTAGAAAATAAGTTAAGGGGCGTGCTATACCTGGCCTGACCGACGTGTGGTAGGCTTGTGCAGCCCGATGGCAGCCCCATACTGGGCTGATAAAAACATCCAAAGAAAGAAAGAACACTAATCTCCACTAATCAACACTGATAGGAATGAGCCGAAACCACCCTTTTCACTTTGAGAAGATTAGTGTTGATCAGCGTCGATTAGTGTTCCTTCTTCTCCCTTCTTCCGGGCTTCTTATCAGCCCAGTTCGCACCCACAATCCAAGCTCACGAACATGCCCGAGAAACCTGCCCCGCCCCGATTTCAAGTCCTGCTGGAACGCTACCTCCTCGTCTGGCTGGTCCTGTTGTGCTGGATCGCCTACTCCTGGCCCGCGTGGTTTGGCGAGAGCGCTGGCGATCCCTTCGTGGCAACCAAGGGTTGGCTGGGATACATGATCGCCGTGACCATGCTTGCCATCGGCTCGCTTCTCCCGAGGGAAGAAGTGACACTGGTTTTTCGCCGCTGGCCCACCGTGCTGGGCGGCACGGCCATTCAGTATTCATCGATGCCCCTGCTCGCCTACGGAATCGGCCGACTCTTCGGCCTGGAAGGCCCCTGGATGATCGGCATCGTCATGGTCGGTTGCGTTCCCGGCGCCATGGCGTCGAACGTGCTCACCATGATCGCCCGAGGGAATGTGAGCTATTCGGTGAGCCTCACCACGTCGGCCACAATCCTCTCGCCACTGGTGGTGCCGTGGGTACTGTGGCTCGCCTTGGGACAGATGGTGGAAGATTTTCCGGTGAAGAAGGTCTTTTTCAACCTTTGCTGGATGGTTGTCTTGCCCGTGGTGATCGGCCATTGCCTTTCGCGCGTGTGGCCAATTTGGGCATTTGTGGCGAGGATGGTCGGGGCGATCATTGCCAACCTGACGATACTTTGGATCATCGCCGTGGTGGTCGCCGCCAATCGCAACGCCGTGTCCGAAGTCAGCGTGAGCCAGATCGCCGTCCTGATCGCCGCCCTCATTACGGTCAACCTCACCGGATACGCCGCCGGATACGGAGGCGGGGCCCTCATGAAGCTTCCGCAAGGCATGCGTCGGGCCCTGACCCTGGAGATTGGCATGCAGAACGCTGGTCTGGGCACGACCCTGGCCATGGGACTGTTCGCCGACAAGCGAATCGCCCTCCCGGCCGCCCTCTACACCTTCGGCTGCATGCTGACCGGCACAATTCTCGCCCGCATCTGGGCGGAATGGTCGACCCGGCACTCAGATCACAGCCGGGCTCTTGAATCGGCCAGCTCACACGGCGACGCCCCACCCGTTGAGTCAACACCGTAGCCCGGCTTCTGCGAAACAGAGATACGCTTCCCGCCTCACGGCTCGCGCAACACAACGGCCGGGTCCTGCACGACGGCCGACAACGTGGGCAAATAACTTGCCACGGCCGCCAGGAGCGGAGCACCGATGATCGTAAAGAGGAAGAAGTCCAACCGGGGCGCGATGAAGTCGGCCTGAACACGCAGCGCCGACTCGCCCAAGACCTGGCCAACGACCGTGCCCAGGCCGAAGCCGATCAGTCCACCCAACAGTCCCAACAGAACGGCCTTGCCCAGGAACAGGGCCACGATGGTCCCCGACCCCTTGCCCAGGGCCCGGAGCACGCCGATTTCGGTGCGTCGTTCCCGCACGTTGGTCAGGGCAAGCAATCCGACCCAGATCGTCGCGGCCAGAAGCACCAGCGGCGTGATCACGTTGGCAAGGGTGATCAAAAGGCCTTCGAGCTGCCCTCGTGTCTCGGCCATTTCGGCCGAGTGAACCTTGCGTTCTTCGAGAATCTTCTCGCGGATTTCGAGATTCTTCTCCATGTCGCCGAGCACCAGGGCGCTGCTGGCAGCCACGGCCGTGCGTTGCTCGGCCCGGGCGAGGAGTTTTGTCTGAAACTCCGTCACTCGCGCTTCCGGCAACGCTTCCTGCAACTGGGTCCGAATCTTGCTCCGATCGGCCTCGGCGCAGTGGCAGTTGAGCGCCATGATCTGATTGACCCGCCCGGGCTTGTTGAGCAGGGCCTGGGCATCGCTCAGGTGAACGACCATCGAAATGTCGTCCTTGCTCCCTTGCTCGGGCAGAATTCTCGCAATCTTAAACTCCTTCGACGTGTCGGAACCGCGAACGGGAATCTTCACGACGTCGCCCACCTTGCGGCCCACTCCCAGTTCGTGGCCCAGAAAGACGCTGCCCGGCTCCACCACGTAGCCCATGGGCGCCTTCTTGCGCATGTGCGATTGAGTCGCCTCGGGGGCATAGCCCACGAGCAGGACCTTGCGGTTCTCCCACTCGATCTTCTCTTGAAGGGTGGCCACGATGTGGGTCACCAGGGTCAGGTTGAAGTCACCGGCCAGCCGGTCGACATATTCCTCCGGCATGTCCTTGGCGGCATAGTCGGAGGCCCAGAAGTCGGCCATGTTCGTGTCCCGGTGGACGATCATCAGGTTGAAACCGAGCCCCTTCGTCACCTTCCGCGTCGTGTCGTTCAGTTCGGCAAGCTGGGCCTCGGTTTTCTTCTCCACCTCGCGCATCCCCTCGCGGATCTCCTCCACGCCGGCCTCCGACTCGTCGATCTTGGTCTGCCATTGGGCCACCAGTTTTTCCGTTTCCTTCTGGTAGGCGTCCACAAGCATGGGCCCCGCCACGAAGAGAGCAACCGCCACCGTCACGGCCGACAGGCTGAGAACGAAATTCAGTTTGCGGAAGGCAATCTCCGCAACGAGGATTCGGAAGGTATTCATGGCTTGGGTAATCCACAAAGCTTGTCGGCATGGGAAGGCAGGCTGCTCGCAAACGAGCACACCGTGAGGAAAGAGGACGTTCACCGCCCCCTTCCATTATCAGGAAACTGCTCCCACCGGGCAAGAACGCGTCGAAGATGGACACTTCCTTTCTTCTCTTGTTCTTATGTTCTTTTCTTCCTTTGTTCTTTTCTTCCTCTTAGGTGGCTTCGTGGCTCATTCCGCACTCAGATCAGCGGCTTCCGCAGCCTCCGCGTCATCCGGACTGGCAGCGTGCCGAGGCTCCGTGAGCCCCAGGCTCAGGAGACCCCCGAGGACGACCAGGCAGACGGTTGAAAGGAAAACGGCCTGAAAACCGGCCACGTCGGCCAACCAACCCACCAACGGGCTGGCAAAGAACGGGATCGCCAGCCCCAGCCAGACCGTGCTCAGATAGCGGGCGTGCTCCTCAGGCTCGCAGATTTCCAGCGTGTAGTTGACCAGCACGCGAAGCGCCATGGGAATGGTTGCCAGGAGAACGTAGACGAGCCAGAAGACGTGCTCCCCGCCCCGCACGCTGGGCAGGGCGATCGCGTAGGCCGGGGCAATGGCCGAACCGAAGAGCAGCAGTTGCAGGGTCAGGCGATTGCCCTTACAGTCCGCTAGCGGTCCTACCAGCAAGCTCAGCAGCCCCACCGAGGCATTCTGGGTGATCACCCAGACCATCAAATGCACGCAGGAAAGCCCAAGTTCCTCTCGGGCCAGGGCCTGGTAGTGGGGAAAGATAATCAAGGTCGTGCCGAACAGGGCCGCCACGGTCACCAGCCGGCGGAGGTTGGCGTCCTCCCGAATGGCCGCGACGAGGGTCCGCAGGCTGTCCCGCTTCGGAAGCAAAGCCTTCTCGATGCCGTCGGCCGGTTCAAACAGGACAAACACGAACAACCCGGAAATGAAGAAGCATGCCCCGGTGAAGGCAAAGGTGTAGCCAAACCCGCCATCGGGCAGGCGGAGCCAACGCGACAGGAGCCACCAGGCCATCAACACGGCCGGGATGGAGCCCCCAAAGGTCGAAAGACGGAGCAGGTTGCCGCGGCGGGTGGGACGAATCAACTTTCCCTGGACCGTGCCGAAGGTAAGGTGATACAGCCCATTGAGCACGAAGAACACGAGGTAGAGAAAGAGGAACAGCAAGACCGGCCCGGGGCTCGTCTCCTCGCCAGAACGCTGAAATCCGCCGACCGCCCAGACCCCGGCCAAGACAAAGAAGGGAAGGCTCATCAGCAGGGGAATCACGGCGAAGGCCCACTTCTTTCGGGGGCATTCGCTGCAACACCGGCGCCACGAAGACGGGCGGCACGCTCTGGCCAAAGCGGTTCAGGATGGGCAGCAAGCCGCGGATCCAGCCGGCCCCCGCCACCTGGTCCAGGACGGCCGGCATGATCACGCTCTCGGTCTTGAAGATCCAGCCGATCCGAAAAACGATCTGCTGCAGGGCAAGCAGCAGCAGGTTGCGGCCTTCGCGCGGCTCGATCTCGGGGTGGATGGGCCACGAAGAAGCGGGGCGGCGGGAATCGGAAGGGCGGGAATCGTCGGAAGCCATTCCCTTCACTATAGCGGTTCGCCACGGGAACGGGAACCGACGATGCCACTCAGCCCGGCTTCTTCCCTCCCCACCTCGGCAAACTTCGCCGCCACCGGTTCGCCATCCACCGAAGCCGGGCTTTTCGTTTCCTTGCGAGAAACGGCGGCAGGGATGCCACCGCTACGAGCCCGTTCAGCCCGGCTTCTTCCCTTCCCACCTCGACAATCGATCTTGCATCAAGGCCTCTAGTCTTCAGTCTTGCTTGCGAAGGAACTCGGCCAATCCGGCCAGATTGTCCGTGTTGATCAGATCGACTCCGGCCGCGTACAACTCGCGCCACATGGGCTCCACGTCGGGCGTGGCCCAGAAGCGGAGGCGGCGTCCCCTGCGGTGAACCTTCTCGACAATGTCGCGGAGCTTCTGCCGCTCTTCTTCCGACATCGAGCCTTTGCCTCTCCACTTGAAGTGGCGACCCCAGTGATCGCTGATCAACGGAAGCAGGTGGGCCGGGGCATCCGAATCGAGATCGGTCAGCCGCCCGTCGATCCCAGCGTAGCGAGGCGACGTGGCCTCGATCTCTTTCAGCGGGCGATCTCCGCTGATCACGACCGTCACCGCCCCCTCCACAACGCGCCCGTCTTCCACCCGCGTGAAGATCTCTTTGTGCCGTTGGAGCGTTTCATGGAGAACCTGCCATGTGGCTGCCCCGTCGTTCTTGAAATCGATCAGAAGAGTCACCACCGGGCCGTCCCGATAGACGCGACCTCCGTTGGCGTGAACGCGCTCCGCGAGGGGCGCCAGGTAGAGCGATTCCAGGGTCCGCTCGGGCCTGACGTCCGGCCGGTTGTGCGCCACCAGGAGCTGCCCGTCGACCAGGAAGATGTCCGCCTCGACGCTGCCGAAGCCCTGGTCGAGAGCATCGAGCAGGGGACGCTCGTGACAGTAGTCGTTGTGGGCATGGGCGTGGGGGAGAGGTACGGGAGCCTGCTCTCCGCCAATCGCGGGAGAGAGAATCGCAACCGACCACATCAGCGACAGACCAAAAATCACTCGGGACATCATTCGTTCTTCCTCAAAGTTGTCTTCCAATAATCCGTTCGCCTGCCCTACTTGCCAAGCAGAAGCTCCAGATAGCTTCTCCGCTCCGAGCCTTCCAGCCCGAGGTGGTCGGCCAGCGCCGCCAATTGCGACTTGGCCCGCTCGACACCATTTTCGTCGGATTCGATCTCCAATTCAACAAAAGTACCCACCTGATGCACATCGTCCAGGGTCAACACCACCGCTGCCCCCTGCCAGGCCAGGTCCACCTTGCGTCGCTGTTTGCGGACCTCGGCAACCGCCTTGAACCCCAGCACCTCCAACAGTTCTCGCCATTGCTGCGGCGTGTCGGGACCCTCTCCCAAAGGCAATTCGATTTCCTGACGGGTCTTGGTCGTCTGGTCGATCTTCGGGCCCTTGTAGGTAATGAGCGTCTTTCCGCCTTTCCGCCGAATTCGCAACGCTTCGTCCGTACTCGCAAAATCACGAACGGGATGGGCGAAATACAGATCCAGTTCCTCGATCGCCGGTCCAACGGTCGCCCCCAGGACGGCCAACCCCGCCTCAACGGCCTGAAACCCTGGTATCGGATGTTTTTGCTCGACTTCGTATTTCACGATTTGTTCCTTCCTGTCCTGCAATGGGCACCTGCCCGATCCGCTCTATTGCCCAGATCGACCGGACGGGTCCGCCGTCTTCTGCTGTTCGACGGTCGACGCACGCCCGATCGAGTCGGCGCCGAAACGCTCACGAATCCGATCGGTCACACCGTCCAGACGGCGTTGCCTCTCCCGCTCTTCGCCGTCGAAAAGGAGTCCTTGCTCCTCCCCGCTCCGCTCCAGCCCGCTCACTCCCATCCCGAGAAGCCGCACGGGAGGCAGCGGCGTCGGAAGACGAAGGTCGAACAACCGGCCGGCCGCCTTCCAGAGCTCCTCGGTCACGTCGGTCGGCTCCGGAAGGGATTGGGATCGCGTGATTGTCCGAAAATCGGCAAACCGCACCTTCAACTGGACCGTTCTGCCCCGTATCCCATGGCGGCGTACGCGACGCGAGACCTGGTCGGTCAAATCCAGCAGCCACGCTCGCAAGATCTCGCGATCGTCCACGTTCCGTTCGAAGGTCGTCTCGTGCGAAATCGACTTGGCCTGATGCTCCGGCACCACCGGGCGATCGTCAAGCCCATGGGCGAGCTGCCAAAGGTGTTCCCCCACCGAACCAAATCGGGAAGCAAGCGTTTCCTGAGGCATCCGCGCCAGTTGGCCAATCGTGCGAATCCCCAATTGCTCGAAGGCTCGCCCCGACACGCGTCCCACGCCCCACAAGCGTCCAACCGGCAAGGGGTCAAGAAAATCTTGTTCAGTCCCCTTCTCGACCACCACAAACCCGTCGGGCTTCTCCAGATCACTGGCCACCTTCGCCAGAAACTTGTTCGGAGCCACCCCGACGGAAGCCACCAGGCCCAGTTCCCGGACAATGGTGTCCTTGATCTTTCGGGCGATTTCGATCGGGGAACCGAACAGGCCGACACTGCCTCGCACGTCCAGGAAGGCTTCGTCCAGGGCAAGCGGCTCCACCAGGGGCGTGAAGCGATCGAAGACCTCATGAATCTGGCGGGAAACCTCGGCGTAGTGAGAAATACGGGGTCGCAGAAAGACGCCGTGGGGGCACAATCGCACCGCCGTGGCAGCCGGCATCGCGCTGTGGATGCCAAAACGACGCGCCTCATAGCTCGCTGCCGAAACAACGCCCCGCCCCTCGGGAGTGCCGCCCACGATCACCGGCCGCCCCTTCAACTCCGGACGATCCCGCTGCTCCACGGAGGCATAGAACGCGTCCATATCGACGTGAAGGATCATCAGTGGGCTGCCTTTAATCGAGCAAGCAACCCGCGAGCCGCCGCAGCCGGATCCGCCGCAGTGGCCACGGCGCCGCTAACGGCCACACGACCGATCCCCGTAGCCAACACCTTGTCGACGTTCCGTCCATCGATCCCGCCGATCGCGAACGCCGGCAGGCGGATTTCGGCGGCCACGCTTCGGGCGTACTCCAGACCGGGGAAGTCGGCAAAGTCCTTGGTGCCGGAGGGAAAAATGGGCCCCACCCCAAGATAGCTCGCCCCGTCGAGAACGGCCTGGCGTGCCTGCTCGATCCCGTGCGTCGACACACCGACGAGCATCTGCGGGCCGACGATTCGCCGCACATCGCGCACGGTCAACTCGTCCTGCCCCACATGAACACCGTCGGCTCCAGACAACACCGCCAGGTCCGGCCGATCGTTCATCACAAACAACGTTGCACTTGCGACCGTCAACTCTCGCAGCCGGCGAGCCCGATCCAGCAGTTCGCGATCGCCAAGTGTCTTGTCGCGCAACTGGATGACGTCCACTCCCGCATCGATCAGCTCGGAAACAAGTCTCTCAAAGCTGTCCACAGACGACCGACCGTCGACGAGAACGTACAGTTTCGCCCCGTCGAGTCGTTCCAGCGCCTCCAACGTTCCGTGAACGGCCTTGTGAAGGGTGTACGCCTCGTAGCGAAGCTGTTCAACCTGCCCCGCGGCAAAGCCCCCTACCTTACCAAACTCCTCCAGACTACGAAGCGACTCCTGGAGTCGGGTGAAGTTGGCCGTCAGAACTTCGCGAGGATCCCGACGCACCAGTTCCGCCGGGGTAGTTATCGTAGTCCCCACATCTGCTTGCGTATCCCGCATGGCCAAGCGATCCGACATTGCCAGGCCGCGCAGCACGGAAGTGAGATCATGCCGCATGATTTTGAGCCGTTCGGTCAAGTGTCGATCGTCGAGGAAGAAGCGAACGAAGTCCTCGACGACACGAAGGGCCTCCCGGGCGCGATTGGCCGAGGCGTCGAGCAAACGGCATACGTTGGCGTCCTGGAACTGTCCTGCGGCCGGCTCAACATTCTGGGCTGGACACGATGTGCGGACGTCTTCGCTTTCAGATGTGCCTTGCGAGACCTCGCCTTCCCCCCCCGCGACTAATGGCTCTTCGTCCTCGATTTCCGCGGGAAGCGGAGTCAGGCCATACTGTTCCAGGATTTCATCCCGCAATGCAGATGCGTTAAGTCCACATTGCCGCAACCAGCTCCCCACCCCTTCCGGGCTCGCAACCAACCCAAGCAGCAGGTGTTCCGTGGCAATTAAGAGCGGATGGGGAAGATCGGCAAGCAAATCCTTGGCAATGGCAACCGCGGCCTGTATTTCTGGCGAAAACCGGGGAACCATTGGCTGGGAATGGGGCTCATACTCATAGGGCAGAGAGGTGTCTTCGGCAGCCCCAGGCGTGTTTCTTCGCTGGAGAGCAGGCCATCGGCCCTGAACCGTCGCCGGCTGAATGTCATGGCGACCAAGAAGAATGGCAGCACGACACTCCTGCTCGGAAAGCAAGCCGATCAGGACGGCCGGAGCTTCCACGTTGGCGTCGGAATTGCTCAGGCACCAATTCCTCGCTTCAGCGATGGCCCGTTCAGAAGCAGCAGTCCACTGGATATTCATCTCGATACTTTCGCAAATATCCCTACAATTCGCAACGTGCGACGGTTCGATAAGGCTGGAGGCCGAAGACTGGAGGACGGCAAAACCGGGCATATCGGAACCGGCACCCCTTGGCAGTTGATCTCGCATCACAACCTTCAGCCTACAGTCTCCTGCCTTCAGCCTTGGTCGTGAACTCCCCGATTTATCGCCTTGACCTAAACCGAACGGGCGACGTTACTTGCCTTGATTCAACCCGTATCGAGGGCTACAATTGCGTGGTTGATGGTGGCCGCGGAAGGGTGTGGATCGCCTGTTTTCGCTCCGCGGCGACCCTGAACGCGGCAAGAGGCCTCGGTTGAGAGGCTAAGAGGCCCTAACAGAACTGGTTGGTTTCCCACGGCCCCAGGGGCCACACAACCGGTGGTTTTGTTAGCGGCTCTAAGAACTTTTGGGGTACCGAAGGAACGACTCATGACAGGCAGGATGCCTCACGTGACTTATCTGTGGCCTGGATTGCCGACAATCCTCTCCACAGGGAGTTGGCTTGGCCTGGTTTGGGCCATGGGTTTTGCCGCATTGATCAACCTCCTCATTTTGGCCACCCTATGGTGGCCGGAACTGTTCAGTGTCCATATTCGTAATGGATTGTGGTTGGCAACGGCACTGTATTGGGGAGGCGCGACGGTCGCTTCTCTGAGGACATTGCGGACGATGAGCCCCGAGGAACAGGCTGCCGTCGAAGCCACGTTTGGCGACGCGACGGAATTGTACCTGCGGGCGGACTGGTTTGGCGCCGAACGGATCCTTGTCGATCTTCTCGCCAGGAATCCCCGCGACGTAGACGCAGGATTGATGTATGCCACCCTGTGCCGCCACACGGGCCGCCTGGAGGAGGCATCGCAACAATTGGATCGGTTGGAACTTTTGGACGGCGCACGCAAGTGGTTCCTCGAAATCCATCAGGAGCGAAAACGGATCCACGAGGCGGCCCAGCCCCCCCAGGATGAGATCGAGATTGAGCAGGCAGCCTAAGGGACGCCTCAGAAATGACTTTGCCGTGTTTCGCGGGAATGTCACAACAGAGAGTGAGGGCTACAATGGAATTGCGGAAGCTAATTCTGAGCCATTCCTAAGCCTTTTTGCGAATCTACAAAAGAAACTTGAGGGCCTTCACGAAACGCGCCCTATTTGCGATATATGATTCATTAGCTTGGAACTCCCCACACGCGGCAGTGGTGGCCCAAGCCACAACCAGACGACGAACCCCACACCGGTGGCTTGCGATCAGCGTTTCCCTCAGCGGAGGGGGCTTCTTGCCGATCCTGACCATGCCTCGGAGTAAGACGTAGCAGAGAGAAGCTCAGATGTACGAACGATTCACAGACCGTGCCCGAAAGGTCATGCAACTGGCGAACCAAGAGGCGCAACGGTTCAATCACGAATACATCGGCACGGAGCACATCCTCCTCGGCCTGATCAAAGAGGGCAGCGGAGTGGCGGCCAACGTGCTGAAGAACCTGGACGTCGACCTTCGAAAGATCCGGCTCGAGGTCGAGAAACTCGTTCAGAGCGGCCCCGACATGGTCACCATGGGCAAGCTCCCCCAGACGCCCAGGGCGAAGAAGGTCATCGAGTACTCCATGGAAGAGGCTCGCAACCTGAACCACAACTACGTCGGCACGGAACACATCCTTCTCGGCTTGCTCCGCGAGCAGGAAGGCGTGGCTGCCCAGGTGCTGATGAATCTCGGCCTCAAACTCGAAGAGGTCCGTGAAGAGGTTCTCAATCTGCTGGGCCACGGCATGGAAGGCGGGGAGGTCCCCGAGCGTTCCAGCGGCGGCCCCTCCGGAGGTTCCGGCGAGTCGCCCCGCGGCGGCAAGTCCAAGACGCCGGCCCTCGACAGCTTCGGACGCGACCTCACCGAACTGGCCAAGCAAGGCAAGCTCGATCCGGTCATCGGTCGCGAAAAAGAGATCGAGCGGACCATGCAGATCCTCGGACGCCGCACCAAGAACAATCCCGTTCTGCTCGGCGAAGCGGGCGTCGGCAAGACCGCCATCGTCGAAGGGTTCGCCCAGCGAGTGGTGGAAGGCAACGTGCCCGAACTGCTCATGGAACGGCGCATCGTCGTGCTCGACCTGGCCATGATGGTGGCCGGCACGAAGTACCGCGGCCAGTTCGAGGAACGCATCAAGGCGGTCATGAACGAGGTCCGCCGCGCCAAGAACACGATCCTCTTCATCGACGAACTCCACACCCTGGTGGGCGCCGGCGGCGCCGAAGGGGCCATCGACGCGTCCAACGTGCTCAAGCCGGCCCTTTCCCGCGGCGAGATCCAGTGCATCGGAGCCACCACGCTCGACGAGTACCGCAAGTACATCGAAAAGGACGCCGCCCTGGAACGCCGGTTCCAGATCGTCATGGTGGAACCGTCCAGCAAGGGCGAAACGGTCGAGATCCTCAAGGGTCTGCGAGACCGCTACGAGAAACACCACCACGTCCAGATCACCGACGACGCCGTCGAGGCGGCCGTCGAGTTCTCCGATCGCTACATCACCGGACGCTGCCTGCCCGACAAGGCGATCGACGTGATCGACGAGGCCGGGGCTCGAATCCATCTGAAGTCCATGACCCGTCCGCCGGATCTCAAGGAGATCGACGAGGAAGTCGAACGGCTCAACAAGGAGAAGGAAGAGGCCGTCGCCGACCAGGACTTCGAGAAGGCCGCCTCGCTCCGCGACAAGGCCGACAAGCTCCGCAAGAAGAAAACCCAGATCACCGACCAGTGGCGAGAGAAATCCCGCGAGACGGACGGCGTCGTCGACGAAGAGGTCATTGCCGAAGTGATCTCCAAGATGACCGGCATCCCGCTCACGCGGATGACGACCGAAGACTCGATGCGCCTGATGCAGATGGAAGACGAGCTGCACAAGCGGGTCATCAGCCAGCACGAGGCGATCAAGTCGATCTCCAAGGCCGTCCGCCGCAGCCGCAGCGGTCTGCAGGATCCCAAGCGTCCCACGGGCTGCTTCATCTTCGCCGGCCCCACCGGCGTGGGCAAGACCCTGCTGGCCAAGGCCCTGGCCGAGTTCATGTTCGGCGATGAGGACGCCCTCATCCAGATCGACATGAGCGAGTACATGGAGAAACACAACGTGAGCCGCCTGGTCGGCGCCCCTCCGGGCTACGTGGGCTACGAAGAGGGCGGCCAGCTCACCGAGAAGATCCGCCGGCGTCCCTACTCGGTGGTGCTCCTCGACGAAATCGAAAAGGCCCACTCCGACTGCTTCAATATGCTCCTGCAGGTCATGGAAGAAGGTCGCCTGACGGACAGCTTCGGCCGAAACGTCGACTTCCGCAACACGATCCTCATCATGACCACCAACGCCGGCGCCGAGGCGATCAAGAACGAGTCGGCCTTCGGCTTCCAGAAGCCCGACGACGACGCCTCCTACGACAGCATGAAGGATCGCGTCCAGGAACAGATCGAGAAGCACTTCCGCCCCGAGTTCCTCAACCGCGTGAACGACGTCATCGTCTTCCGCCACCTGACCGAGGACGACCTGGGCGAAGTGATCGACCTGGAACTGAGCAAGGTCCGCGAGCGTCTGCACGAGAAGGGCCTGGAACTGGTCCTCGACGACGAAGCCAAGGGCTTCCTGATCAAGCGCGGCTCCAACCTCGACTACGGCGCCCGTCCGTTGCGTCGGGCGATCGAGAACTTCATCGAGGATCCGCTCTCGGAAGAGCTCCTCAAGGGCGAATTCCAGGGCAAGGACACGATCACCGTCTCCGTCAAGGAGGTCGGCAACAAGAAGCGCCTCGACTTCGTCGGCACGTCCACCCAAGCCGAGAAGGAGCAACCCCCCGTCGCCGCCGCCGCGGAAGGCGAGGAGAGTTCGAGCGAGGGATAAGACTCCTTCGGCTCAACGGAACGATAACAAACGACGCCCGCGGACATGCCTTCCGCGGGCGTCGTTTTTCTTTGGAACCGTTCACGGCGTTTGGTTCTTAATCTTAATCGTACTCATAATCGTAATCGATTCTGCGAGCCGCTCAACTCGCCGACGAACCGGTTCTATCGCCCCTGCCGCGTAGCGGCAAAACGTGATTAGCCAGGGGGTGGAGCGCAGCGGAACCCCTGGAATCGTCCCCACACGCCCCATGCCGCGTAGCGGCATCACAACCGACCGAGGGGCTGGTGACCACACAAATGCCCCGTGTCGTGCCACTACGTGGCACATCCGTAGTCTGCCGGCAAGTCCAGGGGTTGCCACCCCTGGCTATTCAAATTACGCCACTACGTGGCGACCCGTCGTCGTGCAAATGCAATTGAAAACCCACCGGGACCTGAAAATCGGCAGTTGCCTCAACGGGACGGCGGATGGCACTGGCCGACCGAATTGAATACACTACCTGCCAAAGCGTCGGCAAGCGTCCCATCCGCTTGCCCCCAAAACGTGCCACTTCAAAGACAATGGTGCCACTGGCGTCTCGCGCGTCTCGCCAGTGCTCTTTTGGGGGTGCCGGTATAAGTGTGTAGCAGCCAGGAGCGTCTTCGATGCCCGAGAAGCAGCCTCATCGAAAACGGGTCAAGCACTACGACGAACCGGGCGATTTCCACGAACTGACCTTCTCGTGCTGCCATCGATGGAAGTTGCTCACGAATGATGCCTGGCGAGGCTTCCTGGCTGACGCCATCGATGTCGCCATCGTCGCAGAACAGTGCCGCCTTGCCGCGTTCGTATTCATGCCCGAACACGTTCATCTGCTGGTCCATCCGACGGACGGATCGTCGGACCCGAAACGAGTTTCGCGTTTGCTCGGTTCCATCAAGCGATCGTGTTCGGTGCGGATCAAGGAAAAACTCATTGCAACCCGGAGCAGACTCTTGGAGCGACTGACGATTTGCGAGCGGCCCGGTAAAACGGCGTTTCGTTTCTGGCAGGAAGGGCCGGGTTATGATCGCAACCTCCAAACGGAGGCGGCCGTTTGTGCGTCCATCGACTATATCCACATGAACCCCGTCCGGCGAAAGCTCTCCAAGACAGCCTCCGATTGGCGGTGGTCCAGTGCCCGTTGGCATCTGTCCGGCGGGAGAGTAGACGACCCGGTTCTGCCCGAGATTCACGGAGTGCCATCCGGCTTGTTTGTGCGGTGAACGACCGTTAGAATAATACCCCGGTAATAAAAAGGCACTAGCGAGACGCCAGTGGCGGCAGCCCCAGGTGAAGTGGACCGGTTTGGGTGCAAGCGATTAGAAGGCGTTTTGGCAGGAAAAGCGGCGCCGACTGGTGGTGTGGCCAGTGCCACCCGCCCCCGAATGCAAGAATTGGCGAAGAAGTGAATCACAAAGACGGGAGATAGCTCATGCAGTCGCGTGTTGCCCCGCTAATCAATGGGACAATCGAGCCGTGCCGGCAGACGGGCCGAAACGCGGTTTTCTGGTGGCTACAATCGGTACGTCTAGCCGTCGTCTTGTGGCTGTTCACTTGCGCGGCAGCACTCGGGGACGATGCCCTTTCCGAACGTGGTCTCTTGCAGTGGCACAACCAGTTGCAGCGGGCGATAGAAGCCGGCGATGCTAACAGGATGGTTGACCTTTCAACGAACATGTATCAACTAAGTGCCTCTGTACGCGGTGACAACCACCCAGACACGAAGTTCTTCCGACACAATCTGATGGAAGTCCGGGTGATTGCAGCAATGCCGGACGAGCAGCGTCGCCTTTTCGGAGCCACTACCCAACGGCTCAACCGGGCCACGGAAGAGCTGAATACGAACTCCTCATCTGTATTCCCGAATGTCAGTCGAGTAATCGAGAGTCTCTCAGAAGTGCGCGAGACGAGGGAGATATTCGCCAAGATGGGTGCGTCGGGAGACAGGGGGGTCATTGTTGCCGACTTTTTTCTGCTTCAAGTCGATACAATGGGACGACGCTGGCGATCTGCCTCGCAGAACGCAGGACAATTTCTGAAAACATGGGCGCCAAGCAAAGACCGTTATGAGCTTGAGTGTCTGTTCGCACAACTCATGCGTGCGAACGTACTCATGGAACTTGGCGAGGAAACAGGGTGGCAGATTCAAAACGTTAAGTCATATGGCATCTCCTTCGAACCTTATGCAAGTGACAACCGATTTAGGTTCGGGAAGGAGCGTGCCCTCACGCTGCTGGCGGAGATTTACTTTCGAAACAACAACCGCGACGAGGCCGACCGGTTGTACGCACAAGTGTGCGGGCTACTTCCTGACAAGCCGAACGACATTCTGGCGGGCTGGTGTAAGTCCTGGTGCGATCGTCACGAGGCACGGCAGTTGATGGAGAAAGGCGACTGGGATGGCGCCTATAACAAGATCCTCCTGGCTAGGGCAGGCACGATCGACTACGGCCACCGCAATCTCAACAAGGGCCTCACCATGGAACGCATCCTCCGCCTCAGTGCCGAGATCCAACGCAAACGCGGCCATGACAAGGAGGCCAAAGAGGATCTGGAATACGCCGATTTGATCGCCAACCGCGCCGCCAGACTCCGCGAGGCATTGGAGGAGGAAATGAAGTCGCAGAAGAATGAACGCGCGGGCGGCGATGGCCGGTCGGAGTGACCACACTACCTGCTGAAGGAATCCGGGGACATGGAATCCGGTGGAATCCGGGGACATGAATCCGGGGACATAATACGGGTTATTAACCCAAAAAACGGGAGGCGGGCTCTCTGGAGTAAGCCCGGACATCGGACGGGCTTCCGATCCGACTCATTTGCCGGTAGCCCAGGTTCTTGCAACCTGGGTGGCTCTGCCACAAGAGGTCTCCCGCGATCATCCACCCCAGAAAATCTGCCTCGCCGTTCAAGGGCATAGCCCCAGCCCTCCCTCATCCAACAGGATTTTGCAACGCGCCCCCCAGACGAGAAGGAGGCCGCTCACTACCCAAGCCATTGGCGCAAACAACTCCCTGCCAAACGCTTACGCCGCCGCTCTCTCCCCAACTGCTTTTGCAACCCCCCACCTTGTACGTTGCGAAATTCAACCCCGTTTCAAGCCCCTCCGAGACGACCGCCAAGCAAGTAGGGCAGGCACGGCCCACCACGTTAACTTGCAAATCGGTGGGCCGTGCCCACCGCCGTGCCCACCCTACGTACTCGATCAGGGGGTGGCCAATAAAGGGGTAGAAATACTCTAAGCAATCAGGCAAGATGGGACACCGCCAACGGCATCCCCTTTCCGCTCTTTCACAACCTGCTATCTCCTGTCCTCACCGCTCCAGTGAAAGAACGGCTCCAACTCGCTTCCGCCCCAAAACACCCCACCTATGAGCCAAAAGGGTCAAAACGCGAAAAAAGCGCAAAGTTCAAGAACGTCTCCCTGCCCCAGGCTCTGTTTGAAATGTCGGCCGCAGGCGGAAGTCGCCGCAATGCTGGACGCGGGAGATGCCCTTGCTGCCCAGCTCACCCAACTTGCTTTACCCGCAAACTTTTCTCAAGCGGCAACCTTTCCCGGACGAATTAACGTAGTGCGTGCAAGTGCGCAATCACGCCGCGCGTGCGCAAGCATCGCTATCACAAGACGTTACACGACACCTAATCGCCCCCCCAGGCCCCCCGATGGCAACGGACGCCGCTCCCACCCCCTGGAAACCGGTTGAAGGCAACGGGCTTTCCGCCCGGCTGATGAACTGGGTCGCCAACTGGATTGCCGACCTGGGCGAGATCGTCAACACGATGATCCTCGCCCTGGGCGACATGGCGAACTTCACCATGGCCACCCTATGGTGGTTGGTGATGCGCCGCCCCTACCGCGGCACGCTGCTTCCAAGCTGCTACCAGATCGGAGTGCTCAGCCTGCCCGTCGTGGCCCTGACGGGAGTCTTCATCGGCATGGTGCTGGCCGTGCAGAGCTACGCCCAGTTTCGCATGCTGGGCATGGAGACTCGCATGGGGGCCGTCATCAATATGTCGCTCGTTCGCGAACTTGGGCCCGTCCTGGCCGCCACCATGCTCGCCGGGCGCGTGGGCAGCGCCATGGCAGCCGAACTGGGCACCATGCGCGTGACCGAGCAGATCGACGCCCTCTCAGCCATGGGCGCCAACCCCATCCACTACCTGGTCGTGCCGCGATTCCTCGCCTGCCTGGTCCTGATTCCGGCCCTAACGACCACTGCCGACTTCATGGGAGTCGTAGGCGGAGCCTTTTACAGCATCGGGTTGCTCGACATCGACTCGCACCACTACTGGGAGAACTCGCGTCAGTTCGTCGGGCTCTTCGATCTGTTTAGCGGGCTCTTCAAAAGTCTCTTTTTCGGCGCCGCCATCGCCCTGATCGGATGCCACCGCGGCTTCACATGCGATCCGGGCGCCGAGGGGGTTGGGAAGGCCGCCACCAGCGCCTTCGTGCTCTCCTTTGTCGCGATCCTGTTTCTGGACCTCCTCCTGGCGATCCTCCTGGAGCAGGTCTACGTCCTGATTTGGCCCGGCGGGGCCTCGTTGGTCTGAAATCGGCCTTGGTTTGGCAAAACCCTTCGTCATGTCGCTCTATTCCGCACCACCAAACGATTCCTCGAAACCACTGATCCGACTGGACGATCTTCACGTCCGCTTCGGACAACAGCGGGTGCTGCGCGGCATCAATCTGGACGTTCCCCGCGGGCAAACCCTCGCGGTCATCGGCGAAAGCGGTTGCGGCAAGACAGTGCTCCTGAAGACGATCATCGGCCTGGTCCGCCCAACGAGCGGAACGGTCTATTTCGATGGCCGCGACCTTGCCAGCCTAAAACAGGACGATTTGGCAACCACCCGCACTCGTTTCGGCTTCGTCTTCCAACAGGCGGCCCTGTTTGACAGCCTGACCATCGGCCAGAACGTGGCGTTCCCCTTGCGACGCCACACGGATTACACGGAAGACGAGATTCGCGAAATCGTTGTCATGCGACTGGCTGAAGTGGGACTACCGGCAAGCGTGGTCCAGAAGAAACCGGCAGAGCTATCGGGTGGCATGCGAAAGCGGGTCGGCCTGGCCCGAGCCCTTGCCATGGAACCCGAGGTAGTGCTCTACGATGAACCCACGACGGGGCTCGACCCGATCATGAGCGACGTGATCAACGAGTTGATCCTCAACACGCGCCGCCACCACCCGGTGGCCGGCATCGTGGTCACCCACGACATGCGAACGGCCCAGAAAGTGGCCGACCGGGTCGTCATGCTCTACCCCCTGGCGCGGCTCCGCGACGACGAACCGCAGATGCTCTACGACGGCCCGCCGAGCGAGATCGAGCAGGCTCCGGATCCTCGCGTTTCGCAATTCGTTCGCGGCGAAGCACGGGAACGCCTCATGGAACTTCGAACACAGAACGGGAGCTGAGGTCATGGACGACCGGGTAATGCAATGGCGAACCGGCTTGGTGGTTCTTTTCGCCAGCCTCGCAGCAACCGTGTTGGCGTTGTCGTTTGCCGACAAGGATTCGTCGTTCAGTCTCCAAAGGCTCTGGCGCCCCAATTACCGCATCTCCATCGTCTTCCCCGAAGCGCCCGGCGTCAGCGACGCTTCGCCGGTCCGCAAAAGCGGAATCCGCATCGGGCGCGTCGTGAAGGTTGAACTGCTCGACGAAGGCGGCGCCCTGGTGATCGCGGAAATCGATCGCGACCGAAAGCTCTTCGACGACGAAATATGCCGCATCAACCGGACGCTTTTCGGCGATTCTGTCCTCGAGTTCGTCAAGATCCGCGACTGGGACGGCCCCAAAAAGGAGATCGAGCTCAACACCCGACTCGACGGGATCGTCGCTCCGGACCCGATTCAGGTGGTCGGAAACCTGGAGCAGAACCTGTCCAACGCGATCAACTCCGTCGGCGCGACAAGCGATCGCCTCGGCGGGTTCATCAACAAGGTGGACCTGCTCATCGGCAGCGAAGAAGAGGTGCTCTTGCGCAAGCAGCGAATCGACGCGATTGTAGAAAAGACCTTCCTCACAGCCGACGCCATCACCCGCCTGGCGGACACGGCCAACGACCTGATTGGCGATCCGCAAATCCGCGCAGAACTGAAGGCAACCCTGGAGCAAATGCCGGAGCTCATGCAGGAAACCCGGCTCGCCATCGGGCGGATGAACCAGTCCATGGACCTCGTGGACAAAAACCTGAGCAATGTCGAGGAATTCACGGCGATCCTCGGCAAACAGGGCGGTGAGACGCTCGTCCGCCTGAACGGAAGCGTCGACAAGCTCGACCGACTCATGACCGAAGTCCTCGTCTTCAGCCAGAGCCTTAACGATTCGAAGGGCACGATCGGCCAGCTCGTCCACAATCCCGAACTCTATCACAGCGTCAACCGGGCCGTGAAGAACATCGAAGAGCTGACCCAGGAATTGCGTCCCATTGTCAACGACGCACGGATCTTCTCCGACAAGATCGCCCGCCACCCGGAACTCCTGGGTGTCCGCGGCGCAATCAAGCCGGAAGACGGATCGAAAAGCCTGCCGCCTGTCGGGATCCTGCGTCGCTAGTACTGCCTCACGTTTCGATTGACTGTGCCTTCGACACCGAGCATTCTTGGCCGATCGCCTGCTCTCACCGGAGCCTGGAGCATCACCCACGAATTGCCCGGCGCCAACGCGGCTACAGCAGGGCCGTTTACGGTCCTTTTCCGCCGCAGGCGGTCCTAGGCCTGTGCTTTAGCACGGGTTCGCAAGAAACGACACCTCTCCCTCTCGTCCCTGCCGCCTCCGGCGGCAGAGACGAGAGGGACGGCGCGGAACAGGCCAAGCGATCCGCCGTAAACGACGGGCCTAAACAACGGACAACGACCATAAATGGCCGTCAATTAAGCGTAAACCAGACAAGGGTTTAACGCCCCCTCATTTGCGTCTGCATCGCCAGAGGCCAGCCAGGATTGCTGACGATGGATGATCTGACCATCCACGCCCATCGCTTCGCTCTGAGTGTGCCACCCACCCACGACATCGGAGATTCGCTCAGCGAATCGGAATGCCGCCCGGAGGCAATGTTTGCTGACCGCCCGGAAGCTGGGGCGCTACCGACGGGGGCAAGGTCGAGGGCGGAGGCTGAATCGGCGTCCCTCCCGAGTTCGTTGCCGGCGGGTAGCTGTAGCCACTCGGCGCGGGAGTGGGAATTGCCTCTTGAGTCGCCGGATAGGCAGGAGAACCGTAGGTGCTCGCCGGCGGCTGGATCACATTGGCAGAGGCGGGCAACACCCCGGCTCCGCTCACGCGGGCACGCATGCCCTCAGCCCTGGCCCGCAACTGGTCAGGCGCCACCACCTGCTGAGGAACCAGTTGATAGTTCAGAGTCCTGTGATCCCGGATCTCCTTGGGGACCAGGGTCTCCGACACGAAGTCGAGAGGCGGAACCTGGTACCACGGGGCCGGAATGGGCTGCTCCACCGTGAGCGTTTCGTAACCGTCTTTGACAATCCGCAGCTTCCGGGTCCCGTAGTAGACGAAATTGGTCGAAACCGGGGTGGTGCCGATCTGGTAATCGTCCACATACACCACGGCCCCCGGCGGATTCGTGCGAATCGTCATTCGACGGCGAACGCAGCCGCTCAGGCACACCAGGCACAAGACCGGCACCAGCAGTCTCGCGCTAGATTTCAGGACGTTCGAGCAAAATGAAGTTCTTCTGAGGACCATAGTGGGGAGAGTATAGAGATCCCGCCGAGGGGAGGCCATATCGAAAAATGGGGGATTTCAGAGCGACTTGGCCTCATCTCCGGGCTATCCCGGCTAGCCCCGCTGCTGAAGGTCGCTTCCCAAGGACTGGAGGATTGAAGAGCCCGGCTAGAACTCGCAGCCGGGCTCTTGAGATTGCCTCGGACAACGCCCGATTTTCCCGATTCGCTTGCAGGGATCTCCGGAGCCGCGAAGAGCCGGGCTATCCCATCTAGCCCGGCTGCTGAAGGCTATTTCTCAAGGACTGGAGGATGAAAGAGCCCGGCTAGAACTCGCAGCCGGGCTCTTGAGATTGCCTCGGACAACGCCCGATTTTCCCGAGTCGCTTGCAGGGATCTCCGGAGCCGCGAAGAGCCGGGCTATCCCATCTAGCCCGGCTGCTGAAGGCTACTTCTCAAGGGCTGGAGGATTGAAGAGCCCGGCTAGAACTCACAGCCGGGCTCTTGAGATTGCCTCGGACAACGCCCGATTTTCCCGATTCGCTTGCAGGGATCTCCGGAGCCGCGAAGAGCCGGGCTATCCCATCTAGCCCGGCTGCTGAAGGCTATTTCTCAAGGACTGGAGGATGAAAGAGCCCGGCTAGAACTCGCAGCCGGGCTCTTGAGATTGCCTCGGACAACGCCCGATTTTCCCGAGTCGCTTGCAGGGATCTCCGGAGCCGCGAAGAGCCGGGCTATCCCATCTAGCCCGGCTGCTGAAGGCTACTTCTCAAGGGCTGGAGGATTGAAGAGCCCGGCTAGAACTCACAGCCGGGCTCTTGAGATTGCCTCGGACAACGCCCGATTTTCCCGAGTCGCTTGCAGGGATCTCCGGAGCCGCGAAGAGCCGGGCTATCCCATCTAGCCCGGCTGCTGAAGGCTACTTCTCAAGGGCTGGAGGACTGAAGAGCCCGGCTGGAACTCGCAGCCGGGCTCTTGGGATTGCCTCAAGCAACGCCCGATTTTCCCGAGTCGCTTGCAGGGATCTCCGGAGCCGCGAAGAGCCGGGCTATCCCATCTAGCCCGGCTGCTGATGGTCGCTTCCCAAGGACTGGAGGATTGAAGAGCCCGGCTAGAACTCGCAGCCGGGCTCTTGGGGTTGCCGTGAGCAACGTCCGATCTCGAAAAACCAAGGGATTTCGGAACATTCTCGCCACCAGCGTCGTCCGATTCTCCGGAATAGGGCGGTCAAGCCATATCGCCCATCGCGAACCTCGCCGCCCCCCCCCTCTACAGAGCGGGCAACGGTCTGGTTGGATATGGATTTCAAGGTTAGAATAAACTTCGTATTCTCTCGGCCTCGGGCCAGAATCGGAACAGGGCATTCCCTCCTTAAATGCCAACTTCGGCGTCAAGCATGGATCGGCAACCAGGCATCTGGGATCATTGTCTCGAGCAGGCATCCGCTACGGACGTGGGGATGCGCCGCGCGAACAACCAAGACTCGCTGGCCGTTGCCCTCGCCGCCAGCCAGGAGCGTTTCAACGCACGGGGCCATGTCTTTGTCGTTGCCGACGGCATGGGAGCCCACGCGGCCGGCGAATTGGCAAGCAAACTGGCCACCGACTTTATCCCCCTCACTTACAACAAGCTGCCCGAACTCTCTCCTCCGGACGCCCTGCTCGAGGCCGTCAAGCAGGCCAATCGCCACATCAACGCCCGAGGCGAAGCCGACCCGAGCTTCCGGGGAATGGGAACCACGGTTGACACCCTGGTGATTCTGCCGCAGGGAGCCGTTGCGGCCCACGTCGGCGACAGTCGCGTCTACCGCCTGCGAGACGAGTGCCTGGAGCAATTGACGTTTGACCACAGCCTGGTCTGGGAAATGCGTGCGGCCGGCCACCTTCCCGAGAATGAAGAGGACATCCCGCCCTTCATCCCTCGCAACGTCATTACACGTTCCATGGGCCCGAATCCCGACGTGCAAGTCGATATCGAAGGCCCCTTCCCGATCCAGCCGGGCGATACCTTTCTGCTGTGCAGCGACGGACTGACGGGGCGAGTGAACGATGCCGAAATCGGTCAAATCCTGACCTGCTTGTCGCCCGACGAGGCGACGCAGGCCCTGGTGCACCTGGCCAACCTGCGAGGCGGCCCGGACAATATCACCGTCGTCGTGGCGCGAGTCACCGGCCCCCAACGGGTGGCCGAGGGCGGTAGCACGAACCCCATTTTCGAAAACGGCCGGTCCCAACCGCGCCCGATCCACGCCCTGGTGTGGACCTTGCTTGGAATGCTCGTGCTCGGAGCAGGCCTGTTCAGCATGATGGGGCAGTTGATTCCGGCCAGTGCCTGCCTGCTGATTGCAGCCATCGGCGGAGCCGGGACGCTTGCCTACCGCTACACCAGTTCCGGAACCCACGTCTTCGACAGCCGCCCCAGGGGAAAAGGTCCCTACCGCCAGACGCTCTGCCTGCCCGATATGGCCTTCGTGGGCATGGCCAAAGATCTCACGGATCAACTCCACGAGGCCGCCGAGAAGGAAACCTGGCAAGTTGAATGGCCCCCCTACCAGCAGCACCGCGATGCCGCGGCCGCCGCCGTGACCGAGGGCGACATGCTCGTCGCCGGACGCGAGTTCTTCCGCGCCGTGATCTACATGATGGGGCAACTGAAGCGTCAGAAAGACTCCGGGAAAGACGCCGATCGAGCCGCAGGCCTCTTTTGAATGGTCATTCCATCTCTTCGTCCGGCCCGGCCTTGGCGTTTGCCTTCACTTCTTCCCGAGAAAGGGCGTGGTCGTAGATCCGCACTTCGTTGATGCGGCCGTTGCAGAAAGGAAGAACTCTCGCACGAAGTCGCTTCTCGTTCTGCAAAAGGGCGATTCCTCGCAGATGAAACAACAACACTCGCCGGCTCGCCAGCCTCTGGCGTAGTCATTTCGACCACACTCGGCCGTGTTCATACTGGCATCCGTTGCTTTGAGCGGGAAGACAGAGTCTTTTGGCGATGCCAACGTCTCTCGACGGCTGAAAAGGCGGCAGATCGGCGACGTCGCCGCGGGCCCCCGGAAAGATGGTTGCCCCACCGCTGGGTGCCGTGGATAATTTCTGGTTCCTTTCGGGGTAGAATGCGACTTCGCCGTGGCGAGCCTCCAAGGGAAACGCGTTAACCGTCGCCACGGCGTGGCTCCAAGTGATTCCCGCCCCCTTTGTTCCCCACAGCCCGCCCATGCCCCAAGCTTCCAACAAGACAGCCCTCCTGCTCGTTTTCGTCACGGTCTGCGTTGACCTCCTCGGCTTCGGCCTGGTGCTGCCGCTCCTGCCGATCTACGGGCGAGAACTGACGGCTTCGATGCCGGATGCCCAGAAAGGGCTGACCCTGGGACTCTTGATGGCCTCTTTCACCATCATGCAGTTTGTCTTCGCTCCCGTGTGGGGGCGTCTCTCGGACCGGTTCGGACGTCGCCCCATCTTGCTGTTGAGCCTGGCCGGCTCCACCACGTTCTACTTCCTGTTCGGCTTGGCGTCCGCCTGGCGAAGCCTAACCTGGATGTTCGTCGCCCGAATCGGCGCGGGAATCGCCGGAGCCACCATTCCCACGGCCCAGGCCTACATTGCCGACGTGACGACCCCGGAGAAGCGTGCCCGGGGAATGGCGTTGATCGGAGCGGCCTTCGGCCTGGGATTCACGCTCGGCCCGCTGATCGGCGCCGCGGCCATCTTCATCTCCCACGATGCGGGCGTCAGCCCGTGGCCCGGCTATGCCGCGGCCGCCTTGTCGGGCCTGGCTCTGGCATTCGCCATCTTCAAACTCCCCGAATCGCTCGACCCCGGTCGGGCCCCGCGCGAACACCGCCAGTTCGATCTTCCATCATTGATCGACGCAGTCTCCGTCCCCTCCATCGCAATCCTCCTTGGCGTGGTCTTCGTCAGCGTGTTCGCCTTGGCGAACTTCGAGGGCACGATCTCGCTGCTCATCAACGACACTCTCAAATCCCGCAGCCACGAAGCCGCCCAAGCAGCCCCCCTCAGCGATCATGCTCGTTGGCTCGTGAGCGTACGCGTCTTTCTTGTCTTTGCCTACATCGGCACGATCCAGTGCCTGGTGCAAGGCGTCCTTGTGCGGCGTTTGGCGAATACGGTGAGCGAAACATCGCTGGCCCTTACCGGGACGGCGCTTTCCGTCACGGGGTTCGCCATGCTGGCCGCCATGGCAGAAACGGGCCAAGGAGGCGTCCTCCTGCTCATGGCCGCCTCGGCCGTGGAAGTGAGCGGCATCGCCTTTGTCTTCCCCGCCGTCCAGGCGTTGATCTCCCGCCGAACCGACCCAGCCGAACAAGGAGGCATCCTGGGCGCCAGCGAGAGCGTCAGTTCGATGGGTCGGATCACCGGGATGATGCTCGGCGTGTGGCTCTACAACGTCTGGCCGAGCGTTCCCTACTGGACCGCTGCCCTGATGATGGGCGCCGTGGGAGGCCTCGTTCTTCTTGCGGGGCGTCACGGAGAAGACTACCGGGAAGAACTGGCGGTCGGCCCGTAGCGGTGGCATACACACTCGTAGGTTGACTCTCCCGAGTCGACCCACGCGCCGCCAGCGGCGTTCAATCACCGGACGACGCACCGAGCCAGCCGCTATCGATTACAGGAATCGGAAGCCGGTGTTGATTCCATTGGTCGGCTCTGGAGAGCCAACCTACGGGCGGGTTAGCACGTCAATGACAATGCAAAACGGTGGTGCCGCGACACCACCGCGATAGACAGATCGGCTTGGACCAGATCAGTGAGTCTGAGCGAGAAGCTTCAGGTTCAGGTAATCCACGGTGATCGCAATGACCTCATCCAGGTACATTTCGCTCTGGATCCCGGACTCGTTTCCGTCGACCACGTCCTCGAGGGCCTCCCGCTTCTCCTTGTCGGCGTCAAGCTCTTTGAGTTCGGCGCGGAACTTCTCTTCGTTCAGAGTGATCGTCTTGCGATCCTTCTGTTCGAGGTACCGTTCGATACTTCGCTGAACCCGTTGGAAATCCTCCGATTTCTCCCACCGTTTGGTGGAGAGAAGCCGCAACTGCTGCCGGATGGCGTCGTTGACCTGCCCGTAGTTCTTGTGCGGCGCCGGTTTGACCTCATCGAAGGCGACTGCATAGTCGAGGTCTGATTCCCCCACGTCGAAGTGGGTCGTCAGCGAGGGCAACTCGATGTCGGCCACAACGCCACGGTTCTGGGTGCTTTGACCACTCGGGCGGTAAAACTGCTGCATGGTGATCTTGAGGGCGCCGTAAGGAGGCGGATTGCGCATCCCCTGGAACAGGCGTGCCCCCAGATCCATGAGGCTCTGAACCGTACCTTTTCCATGAGTGGACTGGTCGCCAATGATCAACCCCCGACCGTAGTCCTGAATCGCTCCCGCCAGGATTTCGCTCGCGCTGGCGCTGAACTTGCTCGTCATGACAACCAGCGGACCTTTCCAGAGGATACCGTCGTCGGTGTCCTCGTAGGCCTGGACATACCCGTCAGGGCCCTTGACCTGCACCACCGGTCCGTCTTCGATGAACAGCCCGGTCAGGTTGATCGCTTCCTGGAGGGAGCCGCCGCCGTTGCGGCGAAGGTCCAGGATCACCGCGTCCACGCCTTCCTTGTTGAATTTTTCGAGGATCTTCCGAACGTCGCGAGTCGTGCTTCGGAAGTTCGGATCTCCCGCGCGGGCGCCGTCCATATCGAGGTAGAAGCTGGGAAGATCGATCACTCCGATCCGGAAAGGTTCTCCGGAAGGTTTCTTGCCGTGCTCGAAGATCTTCTCCTGGGCCTCACTGTCGACGAGCTCGATCTTGTCGCGTGTGATGCTGATCACGCGTCGATTCAGCCCGTCGGCATCGGTCACCTCGAGGCGGACAATCGTCTTGCTTTCGCCGCGAATGCGTTTGACGACCTCGCCCAGTTTCATGTCCACCACGTCTTCGATTTCGCCGTCGACGCCCTGGCCGACCCCGATAATCCGGTCTTCCGCCTTGAGGCTGCCTTCCCGGTCCGCCGCTCCCTTGGGAATGATCTTGTTGACCACCGTGTAGCCGTCGATGGAACGCAATTCCGCCCCGATCCCCTCGAGTTCAAGTCGCATCTGAATCAGGAAGTTTTCGTAAGAATTCGGCGACATGTAGCTCGTGTGCGGATCGAACGACATGGTCAGGGCCGTCAGGTACATCTCCAACAGTTCGTCGCGGTCGGTCTGGTGCATCCGCTTGGCAAAGCTCACATAGCGCCTGCGAACCTTCTCCTTCTGCTCCTCCTCCGTCATCTCCTCCTCGTCCACGCGAAGTCGAAGCAGGTCGAACTTGATTCGTTTGCGCCAGCGCTCCCGCGCCTCGGCGTCGTCAGCCGCGTAGTGGGCAGCATCCGGGTCGCGGAGAATCTCCTCGTCGATCGTGTAGTCGTGGGCCACGTCGACGAACTCTTCGGCCCACACCACGCGCTGATCGATCCGTTCCAGGAAGGTCCTGAAAACGTCGTAGGCGAATTGAATATTGCCATCCCGGATCTGATCGTCCAGGTTCAACCGCTGCTTGTCGAAGCGATCGATGTCCGACTGGAGGAAGTAGACCTTCATCGGGTCGAGCGTCTTCAGAAACATCTCCAGAAAACGCTTCGAGATCTCGTCGTCGAGCTCATGCTTCGACAGGTGCTGGTCCTGAATATAGAAGGCGACCAGCTTGGTGATCTGCGAGTCGGTCGCGGTGGGCCCCACGGGGTCGGCCGACGCTTGAAACCAGGTTCCCGAAAGCAGGAGGCCCAGACAGGCAGCCGCGAGGAGGCCATACCGACAAGGGGACGATTTGCACAACGTCATTCAGGAATCCTCTTCATTACGTTCATGACACGAAAAAGCGCGTCAGTTCCGTTTACCCCATCCGGGGAATTTCCGGACCTGAGCGCCTGTTGAACAGGGTACGTACTCGTGAGAGAGCAACAAGCTTGCCCATCTTGCACAGCACCCTCATGCTAGGCAATGGTAATGGCGATCAGAAAACGGAACAAGGTCGACTGAACCGGCCATTACTCCATAGTACGCGAAACTGGCCAGGGAGTTGTCAGCTCACCCCCCTTGCCGGAAAGAAATTCCTGGACCTTTAGGTCCAAACAATACCACCGAGCTGCAAGATTACGTTTCTGCCGAATATAGCGTCCCTTCGGCCCTCTCAGCTGAAGACGGCCGGCTCGCGACGGAAATCCCGCTCCAGGGCATTAGCCGCCAAGTCCAACACACAATCGATGAGACGATCGTCAGGACCCAGGGGCCGAGCGGTAGCCCACCCCACATGGGGGGATTCGCTGTTCAGATCCTCAGTCCTTTTGCAAATATGCCTGTAGAGCCTGCCCGGAAACAAGAGATGGGGCTGCACGACAATGCGATCCGGCTTGCGAGAAAGCGCGATCTGCAACGCGGTCTCGAAAGAAGGCTGAGCCATTCCAAGAAAACACGGCGTGAACGGGCCATTTTGCTCAGTCGTCCGTTTCGACGCCGCAAGCCGAAGAATCTCCCCACGAACGAGAGGGTCTCGGCTCCCGCGAGCGACAAGGAGCTGCTCCATCCGGGCCACACTTCCGGGCAAGCAATCGAGAGCCTCGTCCAGACGGATGCGGCTGAGATTCATGATTTCGGGATGAGATCCCATGTGACTCGAAAAGGCGACTCGGATATCGGACATTTTTGCCAGGCACCGTCCGACTTCACACGGAATGTCGAACCGCACATGGCGTCCGGCCGTCAACTGCAGGGGGACAACGATTGCCCGCGTCACGCCGCGCCGATAGAGTGCAGCCAGGCCACTTTCGATCGTGGGCGTGGCGAACTCCAGAAAGGAGGGCTGTACGGGGGTCATCCCCAGTCGGGCCTCGGCGCCGCGACAAACATCCAGGACGGGACCGTTGCCCTCCGGATCGCGTGAACCATGGCCGACGACGAGAATGCCGATCTCGGAACCAAACGGGCCAACCACCATATCATTCCAAGGTTCGAATCCTGCAGACCAGTGTTGTCGATTCATTCTAGCAGTTTCCCCAAAAAGACAACTACCTCTCAGCGGGTACGGGTATCCCCGCAGTTGACTCGACACGAACGGTCGAAGGCGGTTACAATCGTGGCGAGAAACTCCAACGGCACACCCACCCCTCCCAACGCAATCTATGGGGTTAATACAGACACATGCAATTCAGGCATACCATCACCGCCAGCATTGTTAGCGTTTTGTTAGCACACGCAGCCGCCGCCCAGGAATGGGGACGTTTTCGCGGGCCCAATGGAGAGGGCCACGCCTCGGCTGCCGCCATACCAGCCCAATGGACTGAGGCCGACTATGGCTGGACCACCGAACTGTCCGGCGCCGGCTATTCTTCGCCCGTTGTTTGTCAGGGAAGACTGTTTGTCACCAGCGCCATCGAAGACGATGCGACCCAGGTGATTTACTGCCTTTCGGTAACCGACGGTGCAAAGCTCTGGGAAAAGAGGTTCGAATCCAAACCTCACAAACATCACCCTTTCAATTGCCATGCCGCCAGCACACCGGCCCTGGACGAAAAGGCGGTCTTCGTCCTCTGGGCCAATCCCGACCAACTCGCGGTCGTGAAACTGGACCAGGCAACCGGCGACCTCCAGTGGCAACGCGATCTCGGCCCCTACGCAGCAGAACATGCCTTCGGGACGTCGCCCATGCTGTACAAGGACATGGTGATTGTCCCCAACGACCAAGATGGAGAGAGTTCGATCGTCGCCTTGAGCCGCGAAACCGGAGACACCGTTTGGCAAGTGAAGCGTCGAAGCAAAAAGACGGCCTACGCAACTCCATGTCTCTTCACTCCCAAATCCGGCCCAGCCCAACTCATCGTGACCAGTTGGGCCCACGGCTTCAGCGGCCTCGATCCGGAAACCGGCAACACCCTGTGGGAGTTGCCGCTCTTCAAGAACCGTGTCGTTGGCTCCCCCCTGGTCGCCTCGGGCCTCGTCTTCGGAAGCGCCGGCACCGGCGGAATCGGACGCCAGATGTACGCCGTCCGCCCGGGCGATCCAAGCACCGGATCGGAGGCTGAGGTCGCCTATGAACTGAAGGGCTCGCTCCCCTACGTCGTCACCCCGGTCGCTTGCGGGGATCTGCTCTTCGCCTGGTTCGACAAGGGAGTGGTTACCTGCCTGGAAACCGCCACCGGCGAAATCGTTTGGCGAGAGCGAATCGGTGGCGAATATTTCGGTTCGCCCGTTTGCGTGAACGGCCGACTCTATTGCATCTCTCGCGAAGGCGAGGTAGTCGTCCTTGCGGCGTCCCGAGAATTCAAGGAGTTGGGTCGCGTGACCCTTGGGGAGGCCTCCCACAGCACCCCCGCCGTGGCCAATGGCGTCATGTACCTTCGAACCAAGTCGCACGTGATGGCCTTGGGAGGCAAGTGACGGTGAATGGGGGTGCGGAAGCAGAACGGTGGCAGTTCTGGATCGACGTAGGAGGCACGTTCACAGATTGCCTTGGCCGCTCGCCCCAGGGCAAACTCCTGCGCCATAAGCTTCTCAGTTCGGGAGTTGTCAAGGGACGGGCCCGATTCGGCGTCAACCGGCGACAGATCATCGATCCCTCCCGCTGCTCTGACCCGGACGCTTTCTGGTCGGGCTACAGTCTCCGCCTAGTCTCGCCCGACGGCGATTCGATCGCTCACGCGGAAGTCGAACACTTCGACGCGGGCTCCGGAACGCTCTTTCTTGATCGCGACCTGCCGGACGCTGACGAAGGGACCGTCCAGTACGAGTTGAGTTCGAATGAAGAGGCGCCCCTGATCGCCATTCGCTACCTGCTGGCTTGCCGGCGCCGGGATCCGCTCCCGCTCATGTCGGTCCGACTCGGCACCACACGGGGCACAAACGCCCTGATCACGCGCCGCGGAGCGGCAACCGCATTGGTCACCACGCGAGGTTTCGGCGACATCCTCGAAATCGGCTACCAAAACCGCCCCCGCTTGTTCGAACTGGCCATTGCCAAGCGGAAACCTCTCTACCAGACGGTCGTGGAAATCGACGAGCGGATAGGGAGCAACGGAACCGTCTTGGGGCCCGCCCACCGAGACCAGATCGCCCGGTCGTTGGCGAGTCTCCCTTCCCTTGGAATTCGTTCCCTGGCCGTTTGCCTGCTCAACGCCTACGCCAATCCCCAGCACGAGCGGCTTGTGGCCCAGGTGGCGGAGGAATTGGGAATGGAGGAAATCAGCGTGTCGTCGCAGGTGGCTCCCCTGGTGCGGATCGTGCCTCGGGGCGACACGACCGTGATGGACGCCTATCTCAACCCGATCCTTCGCCGCTACGTCCAGAGCCTTCGCGAGCCGCTTGGCGAGTCGCGTCTGCAGATCCTCACCTCGGCCGGCGGGCTGGTCGACGCCGACCGGTTCGTGGGCAAGGACTCGATCCTCTCCGGTCCGGCCGGAGGCGTGGTCGGTCTGGCCGCCGTGGCCAAAGCGGCCGGCTTCTCGCACGCCATCGGATTCGACATGGGCGGCACGAGCACTGACGTCTCCCGTTACGACGGGCGTTTCGACCTCGAATACGAAACAGAAAAGGCCGGCGTCCGTGTCGTGGCTCCCATGATGGCCATCGAAACGGTGGCCGCCGGCGGTGGGTCGATCTGCCATTTCGACGGAGTGAAACTGGCCGTCGGCCCCGACAGCGCCGGCGCCGATCCGGGCCCGGCCTGCTACGGGCGAGGCGGCCCCTTGGCCGTGACCGACCTGAACCTCTTCCTCGGCAAGATCGCCATCGAACGCTTTCCTTTCCCCCTCGACCACGACGCCGTCGAGCGCCGTCTGGCCGCGCTCCGCGACGAAGTGGCTGAGGCCACCGGCACGCGTTACAACCTCCACGAGTTGGCGCAGGGGTTGCTGACTGTGGCCAATGGCAACATGGTTCAAGCGATTCGCTCGATCTCCATTGCCAAGGGGGCCGATCCGCGGGACTACACGCTCGTGGCCTTCGGCGGAGCGGCGGGCCAGCACGCCTGCGCCGTCGCTCGGGAACTCGGCATGCGCCGGATACTGAACCATCCCGACGCCGGCATCCTCAGCGCCTACGGGATCGGAATGGCCGACGTGGTGCGTCACCGGGCCGAGGGCGTCTATCAATCGTACAGCCCGGACGCCGTGAAAAACCTGGAAGGCGTGTTCGAGCAGCTCGCTGCTTCCGCCCGAGACGAGATCCTGGCCGAAGGAATCCCCGCGGCCCAGATCACCATCACCCGCAGCCTGGACCTGCGTTACCAAGGCCTCGACGCCTCGCTCACGATTCCCCAGCCCCAGACAGGAACGTACTCCGCCGCCTACGAGCAGCAGCACGAGCGGCTCTATGGATATCGCCACGAAGGCCGCGCCCTCGAAATCGTGGCGGCTCGCGTGGAAGTGGCCGGGCACACGGCACACGCTCCCGCTGCCACGGTCACCCCCGTGGCCCGACAAGTTGAACCCGAATGGCACGTCGAGACGTGGTTTGAAGCCGGCCCCACCAGGACGGGCGTCATCGCACGAGAGAGCCTACGCCCCGGCGATGTCGTCTCAGGTCCTTCAATCGTGACCGAAAACCTCTCGACCACGCTGATCGATCCCGGCTGGCAGGCCGAGGTGCTCCCTCGCGGCGAACTGCTCCTGACCGACCATGGCGTCCCAGAGGCCGCCACCCTTTCGACCGAAGCCGATCCCATCCTTCTGGAGATCTTCAACAACCAGTTTGCGGGCATTGCCGAGCAGATGGGGATTACGCTGCGCAACACGTCGAGCAGCGTGAACGTGAAGGAACGCCTCGATTTCAGTTGCGCCCTGTTCACCGCCGGCGGAGACCTGGTCGTCAACGCCCCGCACATCCCCGTCCACCTGGGCGCCATGGGCGAAACGGTGCGATCGATCCTGGCCGAAAACGAATCGATCGCCCCGGGCGACGCGTTCCTGACCAACGATCCCTATCGGGGCGGCGCCCACCTGCCCGACGTGACCGTCGTCACCCCCGTCTTCGATTCGAGCGGTTCCCGGCTCCTCTTCTTCACGGCCAGCCGAGCCCACCATGCGGAGATTGGCGGAATCGTCCCCGGGTCCATGCCGCCCTTCTCCACCAACCTGGCCGAGGAAGGCGTCTTGATCGCCAACTTCAAGGTGGTGGATCGAGGAGCAGCAAGGATGGACTCCCTGGAAGAATTGCTGCGCGGCGGTCCCCATCCGTCGCGATCGGTGGCCGACAACCTGGCCGACGTGTCGGCCCAGATCGCCGCCAACAATCAGGGCGCCCGAGATCTTGCCCGGCTGGTCGAGCGTTACACGCTCCCGGTCGTCGAGGCCTACATGGGCCATATCCAGCAGGCCGCTGCCCGCAAGATGCGTCGGGCATTGGAGCGACTGCCCGACGGCCGCCACACGTTCACCGATTCGATGGACGACGGGTCCCCGGTCTCGGTCGCGGTAACGATCAACGGCGATCGGGCGGTCATCGACTTCACGGGAACGGGTCCCGTGGTGCCGGGGAACTTCAACGCCAATCGGGCCATCGTGACGGCCGCCGTCATGTACGTGCTGCGATGCCTCATCGACGACGAGATTCCCCTCAACCAGGGCGTGCTGGAGCCGGTCGAGATCATCCTGCCCGAATGCATGCTCAACCCGCCCCGCCACGACGATCCGGCCCGTTGCGCCGCGGTAGTCGGTGGCAACGTAGAGACATCGCAGCGCGTCGTCGACGTGCTCCTCGGCGCCCTCGGCGTGGCGGCCGCCAGCCAGGGCACGATGAACAACGTTCTTTTTGGCGACGCCACGTTCGGCTACTACGAAACGGTCTGCGGCGGCGCCGGGGCCACGCCCGAAGCCGACGGGGCGGACGCCGTCCACACCCACATGACGAACACGCGGCTCACCGACCCGGAAGTGATGGAACAACGTTTTCCCGTGCGGCTCCTCGAATTCTCGATCCGCCGCAGTTCAGGGGGCCGAGGACTTCACCGAGGCGGCGACGGCACGGTCCGCCGGATCGAGTTCCTCAAGCCCCTCGACCTCTCGATCCTGTCCCAACGTCGAGGGGCCTATCTGCCCTTCGGCCTCGCAGGCGGAGAGCCCGGCCAGGCGGGACGCCAAATCCTGGTTCATTCAGACACCGGCCAGGAAGAGATCCTTCCCGCCTCCGCTCACTCAACCGTCCGTCCCGGCGATATCCTCCTTCTGGAAACGCCGGGAGGCGGGGGCTTCGGGACACCACGGAGCAAACGGAGAAGAACGGAGTAGCAGAGAAATGACGAATGAGGAAAATCAAATGACGAAACAAATCCAAAGGCCTGAATGACGAAGGTCATGCAGGATACGACATTCGCGTCTTAGGACATTCGTCATTCTTTCGACATTTGACTTTCGACATTCTTCATTGGACTACATCTTCCTCTGTATCCTCCGTGTCCTCTGTGGTGCTCTTCTCTTCTGCCAAACTCGTTCACTTTTTGGCGGCCTTCTTCTTCGCGGCAGCCTTCTTCGGCTTCGGCGCTGTCTTGGCCGCCAGTTCGATCGTCGCCTGGAGTTGCTTGTTCCACAGGGCTTCAAGCTCCTTGGCCTTCTCGGGCATCTCGGCAGCCAGATTGTGGGATTCAGCCCGATCGCTTCGGAGGTCGTACAGTTCCCACGGATCGCCCTTGGCCGCGACCAGTTTCCAATCGCCCACCTGAATCGCGCGGTTTCCTTCATGGAGCCACCACAGCATGTCGCGATCGATTCGGACGTCCTTCTGGAACGCAGGCACGAGGCTGTGGCCGGGGGCGGGCGGAATCGGCTCCCCGTCCCACTCCGTCGGTTTCTCAATTCCGACAACGTCCAGAATGGTGGGGACAATGTCGATAATGTGAGCCGGGGTGTGTCTCAGTTCTCCCTTTGCCTTGATACCGGCCGGCCAGTGCACCACGAGTGGCGTGCTGATACCGCCCTCGTGAACCCAGGTCTTGTGACGTCGAAACGGCGTATTCGACGCACTCGAGAAGCCCGGTCCCAGGCAGAGATAGGTGGCCGCGCTGCCGGGAGCGGCCTGCGGATCATGCCCGCCGTGGCGGACCATGATCTCGGCGCTGGCCCCGTTGTCGGAGGCGAAGAAGATCAGCGTGTTTTCAAAGACGCCCATGGCTTTGAGTTGCTCGATCAAGCGACCGACCTCAAGATCGATCCGGTCGACCATGGCGGCATGGATCGCCATCTTGGTGGCCTGGAACCGGCGTTGCTCGTCGGTCAGGTCCGTCCAGGGCAGCGGACGGTTGATCTCGCCGGGGCCCAACTTCTCCAACGCGTCAGGAAAATGATACGGCGGGCCCACGTCGGGCTCCAACGCCGACAGCGTCGTGTTGACCAGCCCCATCTCCTTCTGCCGGGCAAAACGTCGCTCGCGCATCACGTCCCACCCTTCAAGATACTTGTCGCGGTAGCGGGCAATGTCCTCCGGCAAGGCGTGGAGCGGGAAATGGGGCGCGATGAACGCCACATAGTGGAAGAAGGGACGCTCGGCGTACTTTTCCGAGTGTTCCTTCAGGCAGCCGATGGCGTGGTCGACGACGGCGGTCGTGGCGTAGTAGCCCGACTCGTCCTCGGCCGGCTTCACGGGAACATCGTCGATCGTATTACCCTTGGCCGTGAAGAAGTTGCCCTGATTCCGCATGTCCAGCGAATGATCGAAGCCGCCGGGCAGAACCTTGCCGTCGATGTGCCATTTTCCGCTGTGGTAATTGCGATAGCCCTCGGGCTTGAGAAAGTCCGGCAGAAGCCGAGCCCATTTCTGACGGGTCCCGTGACCGCCGCCGCTCAAACCCGGCAGTGCGTCGCGATGAATCTGCTGGGCGTAATAGCCGGTCATCAGAGCCCCGCGGGTCGGCCAGCAACGGGCCGTGTTGTGGAACTGGGTGAACCGCAGGCCGTCGGCTGCCAGCCCGTCCAGGTTGGGCGTGGCGATCTCGCCGCCGTAGCAACCCAGATCCGAGTAGCCCATGTCGTCCGCCAGGATGAAGACCACGTTGGGCTTCTCCGCAGCGTGAACGGTTGCCGCAGTCGCCACCAGGACGCAGGCGATCAGGAGCAGTGGCATCTTTTTCATTGCGTGTCCTCTATATGGGTCGCTTCTTGGCATTGCTGGATCGCGATACGGTTTGCCGCAACTTGGCGGCTGCTCCGCATCATCACATCATACCTAAGGGCTATGCCGATGTCACGGTTCTTCACGATCCTTGGAGTGCGAGGACTTGTCATCGCTTTCTCTTCCCGGAAATGTTGTTCTTGTGGGTAGCCCTGATGATTTTTCCGCATTCCGTCCCCCATTTCGGCTGACATAGCCGGAAAATCGTCAGGGTGGCTCTGCCACAAGAGGATCCGAAAAGGGCGTCCCCTTCCGGAGCATTGCCGAAGCGTCTCCGCGTGGATCAAGGTCCCCCGGTTCCGGTTCGCGCAGATCGAATTTCCTCCATTTTCAGCTTCCCTTCTTGCACGCATCCTTCCCGGTCAACAACCAGTTCGTAGTAGCGATCGATTCTTGCGAATTCACCTGGAACTTCTCTGTTCCAGCCCTGTAACTTCTGGGGCGAGTTGAACCGCCAGGAGTTCCTCAGGTGCAGGTACCTGAGGTTCAACCATTGCTTGTTGTGGATCGCGCAGAATGCCTTCCAGATCTTGGCCGCTTCCTTGTCGTGACGAATGACCACATGGTGGTCCTTCAGATAAGCGCCGAACTGCTCGTAGTGCCCGCTGTGCGGAAATTCGGCAGCCGGGCCGTCATCGCTTTCGATCGCGAAGGTGGACGCCGTGAACATCGGCATGACCACCGACGCGTGACTGGTCGGACGCTTCCTTGTGTGCCACGGAACCACGACAAATGTGGTCTCAGGGAAGAGATCCGTAAGGGCCTGGGAGCGGATCTGATAGATCGCCCGGGGATCAACGGCCACTTCCACGTCAACGTTCGATCTGGATTCCACGGCAGAGACAATTTCTGCCAGCCGTTCCATCTCCCTGGCCGACAACTCCGGAGGCGCCAGAGTCCATTCGGAGTTCTTGCGACTTGCCATGGCCCTTGCGGCATACTGGACTTGAAGCCGAACAGCCTCTTCCCTGGCCGAGGCGGGATCGCGGCCCACGCGAATCCACGCCGCCGCCGGCCCGAGGGGATCTCGCTTCGATGCCAGCGATTCCATCTCCGCCTGAGTGACCAGCCGGAGACCTTCAGCCTGAACGGGTCCGTACTGCGGGATGCGGCCCCCGTCATCATCCCCTGCTGCCAAGATTGCGTGATACGAACCCCGCGCAACCCACTCGTCGATGAACGGATCGCGCTGACCATAGACCACCTCGCCCTGCTCAACGAGTTGGTCGATCCGGTCCTTCCACAGGGCATAGGCATCTTCCTGCAGGCTCTCTTGTGCCAGGAAACCCACGACCTCCAGGAAATACGGATCGATCTGGCGGGGAGCGAATTTCAGGCCCCGCTCCTCGAACTCTCGATGCATCTCCGGGATGTTCTCAATGGCGCGCATCTGTCTGCACACGAACCTGGCCAGGTCGTCCTCCCCCCTGGAGTCTTCCTGTGCGAGAAAGTCCGCGCCCGCATGGATCAGCATGTAGACCACATGGAAATGCGTCCCAGTGGCTGCAACGAGGATGGGCGTGCGTCCGTTAGGATCTCGCGTTTCAAGATCCACTCCGGCGTCGATCAGGAGGGCAACATTCTCGGGCGACGACTTGCCGCCCGTCGATCCGTAAAGACTGTCGCACGCATAGAAAATGAGGGGCATGCCCTTCTTGTCGGTGAGCTTCGGATCGCCCCCATTGGCCATAACGATTGGAAAGTAGTTGAACCTGGCGCGCCCGAGTGGTTGCGATGCGATTTGGGTCACGGCCAGTTCCTGGGAGGATTCAAAAATGTACCCCGGCAGATAGACGCGTTTCGGCTCGTTGCGCACGACCACGACATTGGCGAGCGCCGCCTTGATATTGGGGTTGGCGCCCAGCTTCAGCAGATGCTCGATCAGCCGCGAGTGCTCCCCCATGTATTTTCGCTGAGTGGGCGCAATCTCGCTGCTCACAAGGCTGTTCTTCTCGTCGCGAGGGAGTTTCACAAAGGCTTCTACATACCCCATGGGGAATGCCCAGAAAAGCGGCGTCACGTTTCTCCGCCCGGTCGCGTTGATATCCACGCCTTCGATCTTCACGAGCCGGTCGATCCGATCGAAGTCCTTGTCGGCGATGGCATTGCAGAGATCGAGCAGCTTGGGGTCGTCGAAGAAAATATCCGGGGCCCAGTAGCGATATGGACCTTGAGACCACCGATCATTGACCGGCGCCTCTTTGGTGGCAGACGCCCTCTCGGCAACTCCCTTGGAACCACCGTGGCCGCAGCCACTGGCTTGCAGGCCGATAACGAGAAAGAGAGCCCCACAAATAAACTTCTTCCTGGCCACGAGTTCACGCATGGCTGCACCACTTGCTCCAAATACAAAGAAACGCTCTCATCCACCGCACCCTCGTTGCAGCACCACCGACATAGTATCCGCCGATGCCTGAAGAACACAAGCGAAGTCCCCATTGGCCGGGAGGCCCTGCCAACCCGTGATATGTCAGACCCGTGTGCCACTGTCTACTTGTTGACAGTGCTTCCTTCAATCCCGGGTGGCCCTGATGATTTTTCCGCATTCCGTCACCCATTTCGGTTGACATAGCCGGAAAATCGTCAGGGTGGCGCAGCCACAAGAGGCCTCCGACCGCGGTTTCGTATTCGACGCGAAGGTCTTGCCATGCTCCCCATGCGCCATTGACTCCGAATCCCGTGTCAATCCGCAGTGCCGCGGAGCGGCCACCCAATGCCGCCTAAAAGGAAAGCGGCGACAAGTCGCACGCACTCCAAGGACCGTCAGGCCACCTTCACACTCACCCCAACGGATCGCGGACAAATTGCTTCCACTCGGGATCACCATCGGTTCGCATGATGGCGAGGAGCCGCTCGTGAAGGTCGCGCACCGTCTTTTTGTGGGCCGGATCGCCTGCCAGGTTGCGGTCTTCATGAGGGTCTTCCTGCATGCCGTAGAGGGCGGCAACGCCGGGCTTGTTGCGGAGGAAGAACTTGTAGCGGGCCGTCCGCAACATACGGCCCTGATTCGCTCGCTGGCAGAAGGCGTAGTCGCGCCAGGGAACGTCGCGACCTTCGATCAACGGGCACAGGGAAGAGCCGTGGATGCCCTCCGGCACGGGCAGCCCGGCATAGTCCATGATTGTGGGCATCAAGTCGATCTGGCTCACCGGCTTGTCGACGGTCGTGCCCGGCTTGATCCGGCCGGGGAGCCGCATGAGAAGTGGGATCCGGACCAGGTCGTCGTAGAAGCTGAAGATCGACTTGCCGATGCAGCCGTGGGCGCCCACCATGTCCCCGTGGTCGCTGGTGAAGATCACGAGCGTGTTGTCGGCCAGGCCCCGCTCGTCGAGCCGCGTGAGGACGCGTCCGAGTTGATCGTCGATGTACTTGACCATGCCGTGGTAGATGGCGGCATATTCACGCACTCCCTCGGGACCCATGAGGTCGCCCAGCCGCTTGCTGGGCCCCTTGCGGTCCCATTCGGGCATGTCGAAGCTGCCGGAGAGCTTGACTCGATCGCGGTCGACCATGCTGTAGTAGGGCTCGGGAATCACCCACAGATCGTGGGGCGGGCTCCACGAGGCCGTGATCATGAAGTTCTCGTCGGCATGGGCGTCGATGAGGCCGAGGACCTGGTCGGTGATCTGGGTCTCGGGGAGCAGTTCCGGGGGAACCAGGCTCTTGCCGATGGTCGAGATGTAGGCCAGGCGGTTGTTGGGCTGGGCGTGAAACTCACGATAGCCCTGCTCGACCCGGGGCGTCATCTCGACAGGGCGATTCAGGTATTTGCCGGGGCTGGGATGGTCCTTGAAGTTGCGGGCCGGCAGCTTCTCGTTGAGCATTTCATGATACTGCCGATTCGGCCCAGCGTAGCCCATCGACTGGTAGCAATCGAAATCGCCCTTGTCGCCCAGGTGCCATTTGCCGCGGTGGCCGGTGGCATAGCCATGACGACTTAGCATCGTTTCCGTGTTGGCAAACGCATCCTGGGGCAGGGGGGCTTGAGTATTCCTGCCCGGGCTGACATTCAGGAGGATGTCGTGGCTGTGGGGATAGAGCCCGGTGATGATCGAGGCCCGGGAGGGGGAGCAGTAGGGCGTGACGCAGGTGGCGTTGTCGAAACGGACGCCCTCGGCCCCCAGGCGGTCCATGTTGGGGGTCTCAATGTAGGGGTTTCCCGTCGAGCTGAGGGATTGCCAATGCTGCTCGTCCGTCATCAGGAAAAGCACGTTGAGACCGTCCTTCTTCTTCTCGCTGGCCGTGCACCGAGCAAGAGACGGCAAGCCGGCCCCGAGGGCGGCCGCGGCGGTGGTCCGGAGGAAGTCTCGGCGTTTGATCTGGTACATAACCACTCCCTGATGCTGGCGGATGCAACGACAGCGAGGACAGCACGGCATTCCCACGCCGATCGGGCGTTGAAGTGCCTTGGGAGGATTATCGTCTTCGGCGCGCCGATTCGCAAATTAGGCTGGAGATTGCTGTTCCGACAACGAACAAGTGGCCACGGGATTCTAAACAGGGGGGATACCACGCTGACAAGCGACGGCCAGAAAAGACGGGAAATGCCCTGATATTCCCCCCAAACCTCCTATAGTGAGGGGGAATAGGATAGCTGCATTGACCAATTCCCCAAATTCTGACAGGAGGGCTACCCCCCTGGAGAAATTCTGTTATGATAAGTTTAGGGTAAGAATAATGGTCATTTGGAGGGGAACTTGTTGGGGAATCCCCAAGACCCCCGCCAGATGTCACGAAGCGGCCTCTGGAAGTCCTTTTGTCAAAAGGTCCCGCTTCGCCAGTCCAGAGTAATGCACGGGTTTTTAAGGGCGCGGCTTCTGGCCCAACAACATTCCCGTTTTTAGCGCATGATCGGAGTTTTCGAATGAGCACAATTAGAATCTTGGTTGCCGACGACCACGAAGTCGTCCGGAGCGGTCTGCGGACCATCTTTTCCGGGACGGAAGTGGAAATCGTTGCCGAAGTCGGGACGGGGGAAGAAGCCGTCAAATTCGCCATGGAGGGGGATTTGGACGTCGTCCTGCTCGATATTCGTATGCCCAAGGGCGACGGGCTGACGGCGTTGGGGCGAATCAAGCTCGAAAAGCCCGACATGCCCGTGCTGATGCTGTCGACCTTTGACAACCCGACCTACATCGCCCGGTCCGTGGCGTTGGGGGCAAGCGGCTATCTGCTGAAGGGCTGCACCCGAGACGAGTTGCTGGGCGCGATCCGAACGGCCGCTGCCGGCGAAAGCGCCTGGACCCGCGACGAGTTGCGTCGGGTGACCGGCGCCCTGGCCACGCCGCGACTGGCCGCCGACGTCGAAGTGCCGCTGACCCAGCGCGAGAGCGAGGTCCTTCGCCAGTTGGCCTACGGCCTGACGAACAAGGAGATTGCCCAGGCGCTCCACATCAGCTACGAAACGGTCAAAGAGCACGTGCAGCACATTCTGCGGAAGATCGGCGTTTCCGATCGCACCCAGGCGGCCGTTTGGGCCGTGCGGAAACAGTTGGTCTAGCCGACCCCTGTCGGCACACGTTCGATTCATCGCAAGCGGAGCCGCGGCGTTCATTCGCGGCTCCGCTTGGCATTTCTGGCAGTGTCTTGCCCTGAGCGGCGGGAATCGGCTACCATGGCGCGTTTCGCAAACCACCGTGTCCGCCCTGGATGTCGAGGAAGGCCGTCATGTCGAAAGCAACGGATATCCGCCTTGTGCGTGTTTCTTCGGAGACCGAGCAGTTCAACTACCGGACCCCAATCAAGTTCGGCGGCCGGGTGGTCAACGACGTGGTGCTCCTTCACGTGACCGCCGAGGTGGAAACCCGGGACGGGCGGCGAGGAACCGGGTTCGGCTCCATGCCCATGGGGAACATCTGGGCCTGGCCGACTGCGACCACCACGGGCGAACAGACGCTTCAAGCGATGACTGCCCTGGGGCAGAATCTCGCCGAGGGAGCCAACGGGTACGAGGGCCTTGGGCATCCCCTGGAGATCACCCATGATCTATCGGCGGACTACGCGGCGAGGGCTGGCGAAGTGACGGCGGAGATGGGAATCGAAGCGATGCCTCGGCTGGCTCATCTCGTCTCAGCCAGTCCCCTGGAGGCCGCCATCCACGACGCCTACGGCAAGACGCTGGGAGAAAACTCCTACAACCTGCTCTCCTCGGAATTCGTCAATCGCGACATTGCCTCCTACCTGACCGACCAGTTCGCCGGCGAGTATCTCGACCGCTACACGTCGCGGGATCCCAAGCCGACGATGCCGCTCTATCATCTCGTCGGGGCCCTCGATCCCCTGACCGACGGCGACATCGCCCAACGGATCGACGACGGGTTGCCGGAAACACTTCCCGAATGGATCGCCGCCGACGGCTTGACCCATCTGAAGATCAAGCTCAACGGCGACAATCTCGACTGGGACGTGGAGCGGGTCGTCTCCGTGGATCGCGTGTCCGCCGAGGCGCAGGCCGCGCGGGGTTGCAGCGAGTGGTGCTACTCGGCCGACTTCAACGAAAAATGCGCCAACGTGCAGTACGTGCTCGACTTCCTGGCCAAGGTGGGCGAGCGAGCGCCCCAGGCCCTCGATCGGCTCCAGTATATCGAGCAGCCGACCCACCGCGACCTGAAAGCCAATCCGAACAACCGCATGCACGAGGCGGCCAAGATCAAACCCGTCGTGATCGACGAGTCGCTCGTGGACTTCGAATGCCTGCTCCTGAGCCGCGAGCTAGGCTACTCGGGCGTGGCTTTGAAGGCGTGCAAGGGGCATACCGAGGCGTTGCTGATGGGAGCGGCGGCCCAGAAGTACGGCATGTTCCTCTGCGTTCAGGACCTGACCTGCCCGGGGGCCTCCTTCCTGCATTCCGCGTCGCTCTCGGCGCGTATTCCGACGGTGGCCGCCATCGAAGGCAACGGGCGTCAGTACTGCCCGGCCGCCAATGCCGAGTGGGCCAAACGGTTCCCGAGCATGTTCGAAGTGACCGACGGCACGCTGGGAACCGCGTCCCTGAACGGACCGGGGTTGGGCTTCTGAATTCCGCGATCGTTTAGATCGGGCAGTCCCTTATCCTCGGGCCATCAGCGGGAGAACGACCTGGATGGTTGTTCCCTGTCCCGCTTGACTCTCGATCGTAATCTCTCCACCAAGCAAACGGGTTCGTTCCCGGATTCCGTCGAGCCCAAAGCGGCCGGCATCGACGGTGTCGGGATCGAACCCGATTCCCCAGTCCTGCACGACCAGGCGAATCGTGTCGTCCTCCTGGTCGATGGCAAGGCGGACCCGCTCGCTGCCACTGTGCTTGCAGGCGTTGGCGAGGGCTTCCTGGGCGATGCGATAGATGGCGTTTTCGAGCACCGATTCCAGGCGGCCAAAGCGGACCTGGCTTTCAAACTCGACCGTCGGCGCGTCGATCTGAGGTTGGTCGTGAACCAAGTGGGCCAGGGCGGCCACAATCCCGGATTCGTCGAGAATAGGAGGCCGCACGCCGCTGATCAGCCGGCGGGATTCACTGTGAGCGCGACGCAGCATCTGCAAGCCGGCTTCGAAGGCTGTCTTGGCGTCTTCTTCCGCGTTTCCTTTAAGATGCTCATAGGATTGGAACTGCATGATGGCGGCGGCCAGTTGCTGAGCCAGCCCGTCGTGAATGTCGTAGGCGATCAGCTGGCGCTCGTGGTCGCTGGAACGGAGCATGTGCCAGAGCGTCTTGCGTTCCCGTTCGAGGGCCTCGCGAGCTCGCTTGCGTTCCTCGATGTTGTGGACAATACCGAGCCCGAAGGCCAGTTTGCCGTTGCCCCCGCGAATCGTGGCGGTCGTGGCCTGAGCCCAGAACGGGCGTCCTCCCTTGGCAAGGTAACGCCGCTCCACGGTGAAACTGTCAATCTCGCCGGCCAGTAATTTCTTCACCTGTTCCGCGCTCAGGTGCAAATCGTCGGGGTGAATGAAATCCTGGACTTTCTTGCCGATCAGATCTTCCGGTGCGTAGCCCGTCATTTCACACAAGGCCTTGTTCGCCAAGGCGATGGTTTGATCGGGCCCGCCAATGACCAATCCGACCGGAGCCTCGTCGAAAACCGCTCGAAATCTCTCCTCGCTTTCGCGGAGGGCCGCCTCGGCGTGGCGGCGCTGCGTGACGTTGCGCACAAAGCAGATTAGGCAGGAGCGGCCCTTGTAAGACATGCGGCTGCCGCTGATGTCCGTATAGACGAGGCTGCCGTCCTTGTGGAGAAAGGGGATATTCTCCGCGAAGGGTAAACGGCCTTCTACCTGGGCACGGAACTTCTCGGCAATCTCCGGCAAGTCCTCCGGGCGATGGACGGCCCGAACATCCAACGGCAGAGTCTCCAGGGTATAGCCGAGCATCTCCGCCATTCGGGCATTCGCGCGAAGGCAGTGGCCCGTCTCGGCGTCGACGATAATCAGTCCATCGCCAACGGCGTCGTAGATCGCCTGTAGTTCCGCGTGGCTTTCTTGAAATTGCCGGATTGCCTCGTCCCGTTCCCGACCACGCTCGTTTTCACTCGACATCCCTGCCGACCTCCTCCAAAACGTGTCCCGCATAACGAACGAGAATGCCTCGCCAATCGTCAAGATAGCCTTCCAGGATGCTCCGTCCGAGGTTCTCGTGGTCACCGCAACGCAGCAGGGCCGCGGCCCCGTAAAGCTCCTCATAGGCCTTCACGAACTGCTCCGAGTGAAGCGACTGGGGATCGCCTTTCACGTCCACGTGGCCCCGAACGCCTTCCTGGCTCAGGAATCGGTGGAGGGCGGGCGCGGCGTCGGGGCTCCCGATGCGTCCCAGGGCGGTCGTCACCGCCCGGATGTCGCTGAAACAACCGGCCCCGTCGATGCAGTAGTCGAGTTTTCGGACGAGGGCGGGAACGGCTCGCTCGTCTCCGGTCCGCCCCGCAGCCACATGACCGAGTCCGCCTCGGAAACGGAGAGAAAGGCGTCCCACTGATAATCCTGACCGCCTTCCAGGGTCCGGGAGTCGAGCCACTGGACCAGGTATTCAACCGCGAAACGGTCGCCCAGCACGCAAAGAGCCTTCGCCTTTTCCAGGGTCGGCTTCGATTGGAACGAGGCCCGCAGAAGAGGCACACTCCGCGTTCCACCTCGCAGCAGTTGGGCGAATTGGACTTCGTCGCCGAGATCCTCCACGGCGGCCGCCAATTCGGCATCGGTGGGATCGGGCGTGTCCACACATCGAGCCTCGCGGTCCTCCGAGGTGATATTGCCGATTTCGGCAAGGTGGTCCTGGATCGGTCCCAGATCAACCTCGCGGAGGCTCTTTCGCGTGGCAATCGCCCTCGCAGCCACGCAACCCGCAGCGTAGCCCTCGTTGATCAGGTCCGCGTTCATGCGAACCGATGCCTGCACGTCGTGCGTGACCGAGTGGGACCGCCCCACAACCATAATCCCCTCCAATCCCTTCGGCAAAAGGGACCGCAGCGGGATGTAGGTCAGAAATCCCTCCTTGGTTTCGTGCTTGGTAGGCGGCATGAGGCCGGCGTAGACGTAATCGCTACTGTGGTAGCCATGCGGATCGTAGGCCGACTGGGCCACCGAGATCAGGTCGCCGTAGGTCCGCCCGATGATCTGATCAAGGACGTTGATCACGTGGTCGCCGTGAATCAGTCGGGTCTCCCGCATTCCAACCAAGGGATAGAAGTCCCAGACGTTCTGCTTGCCGGCCTTGCGAGCCAGCACGTGGTGCATGGTGAGGCTGTGAACGTCGGCGTGATCGAGTGGGAGCATATTGGCATACAAGCCGAGGGCCCGGAAGGAATCTTCCTGGATGCACAGGTCGCCGTCATTGACGTAGGAGAACTCGGCGCCGGCGGCCGCACAAACGTCGGCGTCGCCCGTGGCGTCGATCACGACCTTGCCCAGAACGGCGCCTCGCCCGAGATGGCTGGCCACAACTACGCCCGAGACTCGACCGGCCTCTTTCACGGCGCCGCATGCGAGGGTGTTGTACCAGATGTCGACGCCGGCCTGGCGCAATTCGGCAAAGGACTGGGCCGCTCGCTGCTTCGGTTGATTGAAACCGTGCTGATAGCCTTTCCAGTAGCCCGCCGTTCCCAACTCGCGGTTTCCGCCGATCTGGCCGAGCATTTCCAAAATCAGCACGCGTGCCCCCATGCGGGCGGCACCGAGGGCGGCCGGGACGCCGGAGGTTCCCCCGCCAACGACGACCACATCGTAGCGTCCCCAGACCGGCACGGACGTTTCGCCCTGCGGAATACGACCGAGATCCTTGCGGCGGTAGCGGCGGGGCCCGACCAGAATCTCTGCCACGTCTGCGCCGGCGACCGGAGCCAATGCCTTCTCGCAACGCACCTTGAGCCCCTTGGCAGCGCCTCGCGCGGCGGCCAACGCGTGGGCCTCCACACCTATCCGCTCACCCAGGTTGGCCAGGTGGATCGGGCGAGTAAGCCGCTCGGCGATCTCGCGTGAAACGCCCGCGGACTGGCTGACCACCAGCAGATGGCCGATTCCGCGAGGACGGCAGGCATTAAGATCGCAGGCAGCGGCATCCGTCCACGTTGTGGGAGTCCGGACCGCTTCGCTCACAATCGACACGGGTTCCACCATGTGCATCTGGTGGGCGTGGGCAAGGCGGCCGTCAACGGCGTTGAAGTTCTCTCGCAGGAGGACCTCGGCACGGCAGCGTTCGGGCCAGCTTCCCGTGGGCATGGGAGCCGTAACGGTGTATTCGCAGAAGTCGCCGATGCGTCGTCCTCCCGGCACGTCCTTCTTGAAGACCGTGCGGCTTACCGGCGTCTGCTCCACATTCCAGGGCGTTGCCTGGGCACCAGCCATGCGGGCCACGGCGGCCGTCGGCGTCGCATCGATGACAACCTTCGCAACCACCGCCTGAACACCGGCCTTGTCGGCAACCACCACGCCTGCGATCTCGCCCGCCTCGTCCACGAGCACGCCCGCCGGTCGCGTGTTGAAATAGAAGGAAACGCCGGCTTTCAACAGCAAGTCGTCGAGCGTGCGTTTGTATTGGGCGGGGATGAGTTGAGGCAGCGTGTCCTCCTGGCCTGCAAGCATCGCCTTGGCAAAATCGGACTCGGGCCGTTCGTCCTCGTCCATCCAGTAGCGGGCCTTGGCGGCAGTCTCGTCGCTGAAGAAGTACTCGCCGGCGAGAACCAACACCTTTGAGCCGTCCTGAGCCGCTCTCCAGGCGGCCGCCAGCCCGCCCTCGTTTCCGCCGACCACGACGATGTCGACCATGGCCGCGATCGGGAGCTCACGGGCGGAAGAACGGACAGCGAGCGTTTCTGGTTCGCTCGCCCTAGTCTCGCCTGTGTCTCCCCAAGACACAAACACACAAACACACAACGCGGCAGCCGCCGCGGTTCCCAATCGGTGGATACGTTGCCTCACGTTAGCGTCTCCCTGTTTCCTGTCTGCCGGTTGGAATCGCCAAACAACTATTCTATTGATGCGGGCTTTATGAAAGAACACGCGAGCGGACCGTTTCCCGGAAAAACCGGGCTTGTGTTGTCACCAATTGTGATAGAATGGTGCGAGAATCGCGCAGGGGGGGTGATCACCAGCGACACGAGGGAGGCAGACGAAAACCGCCCCGTCACCGGTCAGATTCGGTCCCCGCCCATAGCCTTGGAAAGCCATCGTGTGATCTAGAAGAGACGCACACCGACGTGACAAAGTTGCAGATCATGACGGAGCCAGCACCTTCCGTTCCCAAACACGAGTCTATTTGGTCAGGCTTGTTTAAAGCGTGGCTCTGGTCCTATTTTCTTCCTGCCCTACCCGTATTGGTCATCACGATCTGGGTGTACGAGTCCGAGCGAATGGAACGCCAACACCAGATGGAGCAGGCGTTGATCGAAGGCGTGGAACGCGAGCTTCGCGAAGGCACGGCCTCTGAAGCGATCGTGATTCTGTCCGGCGTCGACCGCAAGAAATACGAGGAATACCGTGCAAGCCTGAAGAAGCAACCGGCTGAAGAAGATGCCGAGGGAATGGCTTCCGACAATTCTCGACAGGCAAATCCGGAGAATGCGCCGCCGCCCGTCGAATGACCGCCTGAGCCGTCAGGCGGTCATCCGCAGCAGGGGCATTCAAGGGGACGTTCGCACCCTTGAACAATCATTGAGCGAGGACTCACTCCCCACCGACGACGATTTTCGAGACGGGAATCTCACCGGCGCGAACTTGGAGGGTGACCTTGCCGTCTTTTCGCTGGACGGTTCCGAAGCCGCTGGCGGTAAACAGGGGGGCGCGGAAGTCGCCCGATGGCGAGTCGACGCGGAGGATCTTGTCGACCCCGTCGTAGCGAACGCCGGAGAAGCCCTGGAGAAGCGAAAAGCTGGACATGGCCCGGGCATACCAGTGGCCGCACTCGTACTCGTTAAAGGGATTTCGGCGGACGCCGTCGTAGCGATCGCGGCAGGCGCGGACGATATCGAGGCCCTCGCCCGTTTCCCCTTCCATCATCAGGTGAGCGGCCACCTGGTATTCGATTCCCGTCCACACCTCGTCGCTGTAGACAAAGGGCAGGAGCGGTTTGCCGCCGTGAGGCCAACTGCAAAGGAGCAGCCCTCCCTCGTCGCCCATAGCAAAGGTGGGACGCTGGGGATTGGCATGCTGCGACAGGTCGGCCTTCAGGTTGTACTTGTGGACCGCAACGAGGTGGCTGGCAACCTGATCGGCAGGAATCAGGTCGTCATCGAGTCCGCAAACCTTCGCCATCCAGAAGCCGAGCACGCCGTCCGAGAGGCAGCCCGTGCCGTATTGATACTTCGGTCCCTGCTCGTTCACCTTCTCGGCCGTGGCTCGATAGGCGGGACTTTGATCCTTCGGATCGATCGGCTTGAAATTCTGATCCAGGCCGTCCTTCTGAACGATCTGGATGAAGTACTCGCCGTTGTACAGTTCCTTCTGAATACGTTCGGCCCCCTTCTTGAGCAGTTCCTGGTAGAGGGAGACGTCGTCGCCCATTTCCTGCCCCATGCGGACCATGGCCGCCAGGGCGCCAAGGTAGAAGCTACCGCAGTGCCCGTCGGGGCCGTAGTAGTTGATGTCGTAGGTGTTGTGGTGCGATTCTTCGAGCAGGCCCGTGTGGCGGGGATCCCACTTGGCGATCATGTACTGCATGCTCTGGCGAATGCGGGGCCAGAACTTGGCCAGCCACTCCCGATCGCCGGAAATCCGCCATTCGCGGTAAGCCTTCATGATGCCGCCCAGTTGGCCGTCGGAAGCGTCGAAGGAGCCGCCGCCGGGCGAGATGGGCAGGTTGCCGCGGAAGGCCTGGCGTCCCTCGGCTGTCTGGCCCTCGAAGAATTCGTTCTGGCGGAGGCTCCGTTCGAGGGACGGGAAGAGATGGCTGATTGCCTGGGCGTAGTTCCAGACGTGCGTGCAGGAACCGGCGCAACAACCGTGGCTGTCACAGCAGCCCTCCCAGCACCAGAGACGACCATCGTGCTGGCGAAGTACCGTGGGGGTCTTGAGAATGGTCAGGTTCGCCGCAACCGCTTCGAGCACCTCGGGCGGCAGGCTGGAATCGTAGAAGGTGTCGCTGAAGAGTTGGCTCCGACCTCGCAACTCGCCGTAGCGCTTCTGGAAAGTGGCAACCACATCGTCAACATCTTCGAAGGTGATCGTGTACCAGGGGGTGTAGGTCTTGGGAACGACGGGGCACTGGCCGTCGGCGCAGCAGACGCCGCACTCCGATTCCTGCCCCGTCGCCTTCCAGTCGCCGTAGTCCTCGCCTTCGAAATCGGCGAGAACGACGACCTGGGCCCCCTCGGCGAGTCTTCCGCCCACGAGCAGCCCGTCGAGGGGCTTGTCGGAAAGCATGATCTGGTCGGCCAGGATGTGCCCCCAGGCGCCGGTTCCCTTGTCCACAATCTGCACGGTCGCCGTTTTCCCTTGCCAGGGAGCCAACTCCCAGGTGACCCAGCGGAGTTGTTCATTGTTTTCGCCGGTAGCCGAGGCAACGGTTTTTCCATCGACGACCAGGTCGACGCAGGTCTTGCCCTTGAAGGAACCGCCGCCCACGAGCAGGTGCAAGTATTTCTTGTCGAGTTTGAATTCGGGGGAAACAAGCGTTCCGATCGAGTCGTCGCCGGCGGGATCGAAGGTGTTGGCCAGGCCCCGGCCGAGGAATTTCGAAACGGTTTGCTGGCCGTCTTCGGCGGTTCCGTGCGACGGCGACTTGCGGAAGGCCGGGCCACCGCAGGTGCGACTGCCGTACTTCAGGTCGGTGTTGCCCACATACCAGCAGGTGAGCAGGCGAACCGTCTTCGACTGGCCCGGTGCGAGTTTGACCGGCACGAAGAGCGAAGCGCCGGGCTCGCCGCCGCCAACCGGCGGATTCGACACGACACGACCCTGCTGAACGTTGTCCCAGGCGATCGTGAGGGCATCCCACCACCCGCCTCGGAACCAGCAGTGATCCACGCTCACGTCATGGTCGCCGTCAACGACGAAGGCAAAGGAACCACCATCGGGTCCCTTGAGCACGAACCCTCCGTCGATGGCGTCAATGGAGCCCCCCTTGCCCATGAAGTTGCGCGTGTTGAGCGAAAAAACAGCATCCACAGGCTGATCGGAGCGGTTGGTGAACGTGTACTCGAGCGAGCCGGCGGGCATGCTTGACGAATCGGGATCGCCGGGAGTAAAGGGGCTGAATCCCGTAATAGCCACGGTGATCGGCAGGGCCTGATCGGCCAGTTTCACCGTGCAGAAGGGGAAACGGAAGGAGAACTCGCACTCGCGGAAACGGGGCAGACCAAAGGTGGTTCCCGCCGCGCCGTTTCCGGTGCGGGGAGCTCCGAAGTATTTCCAATCGGGAATCGGGCCTTCGACAACGCGGGCCACGTTGGCCTCAGGGGTCTTCCCTTTCACACAAACGGCGGCGAAGAGCGACGGCTCGTTGAAGAATTCCATCTGATGGCGGACCGACATGTGCGAGATGGCCCCGGTCCCTTCGAGGCAGTACATGCCCGAGCCGATCCCGCCAATGGGAAAAGCGACGCGGTTGAGATTGGACCCCGTGTAGGGGCCGTTGTAATCGTGATCGCCCCGGGCGGATTCCGTTGGCGTCAGAGCCAACGCCATCATCAGGATTAACACTAACGGAAGCGACAGAGCAACGAGGCGGGGCGACGTGGGCTGGAACATGTTGGCTTCTCCCTTTTGCCATCCAGAAATGCAGGTCATTCCGAAGCATAACGTTCGGTCCAAAGAACTTCGGCCAGTTTAGCCTACCGGACCGCAGAGGGAAGTCCATGAGAAAACAGGTCGCAAAATCTAAGGTATTTCACAGAAAAAGACCGTGAAATCAAGTATCTACTCGACGAAAACAAGCTCCTGATCTAAACTATTTTGCAGGCTTTCAGGCCCTGGGAGCCTGCCAGGATCGCCATGTCTTTTCTCTCTGGACGGGGGTGATGAAAAAACGCCGTTCCGTAGCCTTGCTCATCGAGACCTCGAATGAATATGCCCGCGGGCTGCTGCGCGGGATCATGGCGTATTTGCGCGAGCACGATCCGTGGTCGATCCACCTGCCCGAGCAGGGACGGGGCGACGCTCCGCCGCGCTGGCTCCAGCGGTGGCAAGGAGACGGGATTATCGCCCGAATCGAAAATCGGCAGATTGCGTCGGCCGTTGCCAAGGTGGGGGTGCCCATGGTCGACGTGAGCGCCGCGCGCCATGTGCCGGGGATTCCCTGGGTCGAAACAGACGATCGGGTCTTCGCCCAGCTTGCCGCCGAGCATCTCATCGAGCGTGGTTTTCGCCACTTCGGCTACTGCGGCGATCCCCGCTTCAATTGGTCGCGGTGGCGGCGCGAGCATTTCGAGCATTTCGTGACCGAGGCGGGCGGAACGTGCCACGTGTACCAATCGACCATCGACCCGGATAATCCCGTGCCCTCCAGCCAAGAGCACCGCCAGTTGCTGGCCTGGGTGCGTGGTCTGCCCAAACCGTCGGGCGTGATGGCCTGCTACGACATCAAGGCCCAGCAACTCCTGGACGTGTGCCGCGAAGCGGATATCGCGGTGCCTGAAGAAGTGGCCGTGATCGGCGTGGACAACGACGAGGTGCTCTGCAACCTGGCATCGCCGCCGCTTTCGAGCGTCACGCCGAACACGCACGGCGCGGGCTACCGTGCGGCCTCGCTGCTCGACCGGATGATGAACGGAGAGCCGATCGGCGAACAGGCCCATCTGATGCCGCCCCTGGGAATCGCCACCCGCCAGTCGACAGACGTGTTGGCCATCGACGATTCCGAAGTTGCGTCGGCCGTACGGTTCATCCGAGAGCATGCCTGCGACGGCATCAATGTGGCCGACATTCTCACGGTGGTGCCCCTCACGCGCCGAGTCTTGGAAAGCCGTTTTCGCCGAATTCTGGGTTTTACGCCTCATGAACTGATCGCGAAAACTCGCACGGACCGAGTCAAGCAACTGCTCACCGAAACCGACCTGCCCATGCCCACGATCGCGGAGCGGGCAGGATTCCGCCACGTGGAATACATGAGCACGGCCTTCAAGAACCACACCGGGCTTTCTCCGCAACGGTATCGGGCCAAGACGCGGGCGTGAAGGAGGCCATTCGGGAGCGACATCAGCTTTCCGCATCGAAAACAAAGCGTGCCACAACGGCTACAAGGTGGAGCACGAGGGCAATCGATGCGAGCGATGTGAGGAGCGTGAAAAGGGGCAGGCGAACAGTCAGGCTTCCGAAAGTCTCGGGATCGAAGGCAACGGCAAACAGTCCCAACAGGGAAAAGACCGCTGCGATCGTCCACAATGCGGCGCCCGCGTAGAGGCCGACGACGCGATTGTTGAGCGTGCGGATCCCCGCCCCAAGCATGGGAAGATAAAGCAGTGCGATGAGCAACACGATCTGGACGATGTTCTCGTCGCTGTTCCCGGAAGGGTGGATGCCGAGAAGATACACGACAATCCCGGTAAGCCCCCAGAGGAGAAGCACGGCGCTGCATGCGACCCCGTAGCCGCCGGCCGCGAGTTGGGCAGCCTGGGGATGGCGGAGATACCAGCGAATCACGCGGCCGATGGTTCCAACCGGCCTGGCCTTGATTTCCCGTCCGTCCAGAAACCGCTCAAGATCGTCGGCCAGTTCCCGAGAATCGGCATAGCGTTTGGCCGGGTCTTTCTCCAGGCACTTGAGACAGACGGTTTCGAGATCTTTCGGAATTCGGCTGTTGAGCTTGCTGGGAGCGACCGGGTCATCCCGTTGAACCTGATAGAGGATCATCTGGGGCGTGCCGCGGAAAGGGCGTTCTCCGGTCAAGAGTTCGTAGAGAATCACGCCCAACGAATACACGTCGCTTCGGCGATCGGCGCGATGACTATGACCGCGGGCCTGCTCGGGCGACATGTACGCAGGCGTGCCGAGAACCTGTCCGTCCACGGTCACCGTAACATCGCCCGTCTCTCGCCGGGCCAGTCCGAAGTCCGTGATGTGGGGCGTCCCCTGCACATCCATGATGATATTGCCGGGCTTCAGGTCGCGATGAACCACGCCGGCCTCATGGCCCGCGTGAAGCGCCTCGGCAATGGCAAGACAAAGTCGCACAGCTTCGGTGGGGGTCAGATGCTGGTCCGACATCCACTCGCTCAACGTGATGCCCTGGACAAAATCGCTGACGATGAACAGGGCGCCCCCCTCGCGTCCCACCTCGTGAACACTGACCACGTTTGGGTGCTGGATCTGCGCGGAGGCCCTGGCCTCTCGAAAGACCTGCTCGGTTTCTGCGGCATCGAGTTGCGTCTTGCGGGGCACTTTGATGGCCACGATTCGGTCGAGCGTGGAATCACGAGCCTTCCAGACGACGCCAAACTTGCCGGCCCCGACGCGTTCGAGCAGTTGAAACCCGCCCAGAACCCGCTGGGGGTCAGCGAAATAGGTGGATGTGTCGGTTTCGGCGACCAGGCTGAACCGGGCTCCGCAGGAAGGGCACTCCATGGCGTTCAACGGGCACTCTTCCGCCATCTGCACAGGCACGTGGCAATGGGGACACCGTACGGTCAGGTTGGACGAACCAGAGTCGCCGTGCGAGCGTGTGGCCTCCCCACCGCCCTGATGAGTGACACTGGCCTCGCTAGCCTTGGCTGCAAGTTCCGTCGGATCTCGAGTCTTACGATCGGGGCACATGATTTCCAATATGGTGTTCGCTCATCCATGGATATTTAGCGCTGTAGTTGCATGACGTTCGCACGGCCATGCCTCCACGATTCTCCACCTCCAGGCAGGGGAGCGTCAATAGCTCCAAAGCGGGAATCTGCGAAGACCGCCACCCGTCTAAGGGGGGACGCTTGCATGCCACCCGCACTGCCTGCGACAATCTCGGCTCGTGGTGGCATGGAAAATCCTGTTTCAACAAGGAGACCATTCTGTGGGGTACCGATTCATTTGGCTCGTTGTGTTGTTGGCAACCGGGGCATTGGAGCCGCCCACAGCAGGGGCGGAAGAGAAACCCAAGGAAAGCAAGACGGGAGATACGGCAGCCAAGGCCGTGTTCCCCATGCAAGAGATCTCGCTGTCGAAGCTGTTGGATCTCTCCCCTCGTTTGTCCGGTGAATTGACGCGAGGAGGACGCGCAGCCTATCAGAAAGAGCCCTTCAGCGAAGTGAAGGCTTATCCGAAACTGCGTTCCAAGAAGCCGATTTACGGGTTCATTCGCCTGGGAAGCGATCCGCTGGTGCGCGACTCGGGAACGGCCGTCTATTTCGTCGCCGATGAAACGGGAGAGAAACCTGCGGAGAAGAAGCCGGAACCGAAGGAACCGGAAAAGGAAGAGTCCATCCTGGACACGCTCGGCGCCGCATTGGGGCTGAAAACGAACAACAAGCCGGCAGCCCCGAAGCTTCCCGAACTGAAGAACACCTACGATCGGCTCTACGTCGATCTGAACGGCGACCTGGACCTGACGAACGACCCGCCTGTCACGCCGCAGAAGACCCCGCCAGGGGGACTGGTGCTACAGTATTCGAGCATACAGCAGTGCGTGGTGTTTGACGAAATCTCGGTTCCCGTGGACTTCGGTGAGGAACTCGGGAAGCGACCGGTCCGGCTCATCCCCCGATTGCAGGTCCAGGAATATAAGGGTGACGAATATCCGTCGGTCGGATTCATCGCGGCAACCGTGCGTCACGGAGACATCAAGCTCGGGAAGGAGGCCTACAAGGCGATCCTGGCCCAGCGTTACATGATCACCGGCCGCTACGATCTGCCGTCGACCGGCCTCCTGTTGACGTCTTCGAGCGATCCCAACGCGCGGAGTTCCTGGTGGGGGGGCGACCAGTTGAGCGCCATGCGCCCGGCAGGCGACACCTACTACACAACCTCGACGACGCCCCTGGGCGACAAGCTCATCGTGGAGCGTTATCAAGGCCCCATGGGCGTGCTGAGAATCGGAGCGGGTGACCGGGACATCGAAAAACTCTCCATCCAAGGTTCGCTTCACACGAAAGAAAACGTGTCGGTTCCGGTAGGCCGCCTGTCCGGAGGTCGAGGCGGTTCATTGGAACCCGCCTCCGAGTGCCGACTTCCCGTGGGCGACTACATCCCCGACTACGTGTCGATCGAGTACGGCGATCTCCGGTTCAGCATCTCGGAGAACTACCATAGCGACGGCAAGGGGATGGCAATCGATCGCGACGCCTGGGTTTACGGGATCAAGATCCGGGAAGACAAGCCCTTTGTGTGGGACTTCTCGAACAAGCCGGAGGTGATGTTCACCAGCCCGGCCAAGGATCAGACCTATCATCCGGGCGACGAAGTGAGCGTCAAGGGCGTGCTGATCGATCCCAAGCTGACGATCATGATCCGCCGACTGAACCACACTGGGCGCATGGAGGAGAAGACGGTCGACCTGGGCAACGGCAAGACATCGACTTACAAGCAACAAGCCTCTCTCGATCCGCAGGTAACGATTACCGATGCCTCGGGCAAACAGATTGCCGAAGGCCCCATGCCCTTTGGATGAGACGGGACCTGCGGGTACTCGTGGCGAGTACCGACGGACCTCGAATTGGACGGCGACCAGGCAACCTTCACCATCACGATCCATTACGACACCCAGGAGCTTTTCGGAAAAGTGGACGCCTCGCGAACGTTTGTGGTGGAGAAGAAGTAGCAGCAGCAGCAGAAGACCAGCCGGGCTCTTGGATCGACCACCTCACATCAGGCCAACCTGATCGCGGAGGTTGCGAAACTAGCCCGGCTCTTGGTGAACCAGCCTAGCCTAGCCGGGCTCTTGGATCAACCGCCTCGCACAGGCCAGCCTGACCACGGAGGTTGCGGAGCTAGCCCGGCTCTTCGCCTCAATTCCAACAGGGCCGTTTACGGTCCTCTTCCGCCGCAGGCGGCCCTAGGCCCGTACTTTAGCACGGGTTCGTAAGGCACGACACCTCCCCGTCTCGCCCCTGCCGCCGCCTCCGGCGGCGGCAGGGGCGAGAGGGACCGCGGGAGACCAGCTAGCCGACCCGCCGTAAACGGCGGGCCTAATACCGCCTGCGGCGGCCAACGACCATAAATGGCCGTCGACTTGCGGGCAAGGACAAGGCGAGACGCCAGTAGTACCACACCGAGGTGAAGTGGCACAGTTTGGGTGCAAACAAACAGAAGGCATTTTGGCAAAAACAGCAGCCGTCAACAGGTGGTGTGAACAGTGCCACCCGCCGATCAAAGAATACAGGGAGGCTTCGGCAGATGTACAATCGTCAGTGTGTTATGGGCATTCTTGGCTGGTGCCTGGGGCTGTTAACTCTCGTTACTGATGTGAACGCGGATGAATTGCAGCATTTGAATGCGGATGACAACAGCCAGGAGTCCATGCTGTTGTTCAACGGTGGGGATCTGTCCAATTGGAAACAAGGCGGTAACTGGCGAGTTACGGAACAAGCGTTCCATTGTGTGGCGATTAGCGATTATGGAGATGGCGTGCTTCTCCTCCCTCAAGCAGTCCCGGGGGATTGTGAGGTCGTCTTTGAATGGAAGGAGAACGGTAGTCCCGGCGTTGCGCTGTATGCGAATCCGGGTCTTGCGGTCGGCTGTAACATCGGCGTGGCGGGCAGTTATGGGGCGTCAACGTTTGGAGCAAGTGTTGACTGTTGCATATCCGGCATTGCAATTCGATTACACACCCGCAGCATTCTCGATGAAACGGCTGTTCGTGAGACCGTTTCGGGAATCCGGAGAAAATGCCCCGCCAGGGATTTTTCGAAGCAAGTGGGGGAATGGAATCACTGCCGAATCGTCAGTATCGGTCCGCGTATTCAGATATGGCTAAATGGCAACAAGGCCTACGATCTCGAGCTCAAGGAGGCACAACAAACTGCCGGTAACGGGGATGATTGGAAAACGTTCGACGCAATCATGAGAGCTGAGTGGATGGGGCAGAAGTCAAAAGGGCTTCATCTGAGCGTTCTGGCCCCCTTGAACGAGGATGATCTCAGGCGAGATGTCCAGATTCGGTCGTTGGCTGTTCGTCGGCTTAGCGAGGCCAAACTCACGCCTGGTGGCCAGCAGAAGTGACCACACGCCCCCAAAGAAGCACCGGCGGATCGCAGTGGCACCAGGGGCACGTAAGAAGTGTAGCGGCCAGGAGCGTCTTCGAGGCGAGAGAAACAGACCCGCGCGCCGCCCAGGTTCCTGCAACCTGGGCAGTTCTGCCACAAGAGCCCTCCCGCGATCATCCACTCCCGGTCCCGCTCGACGAGCGGTGACCTACCCAGCCCCCCCTCATCCGAAGGAATCCTCCAACGCGCCCCCAGGCGAGAGGGGCAGCCCTCGCTGCCCAAGGCATCGATGCAAACGCCCCTCAGGCAAACGCTTACGCCGCCGCTCCCTCCCCAACCGATTTTGCAGCACCCCACCTTATATATTGCGAAATTCAACCCCGTTTCAAGCCCCCGTGGAGACGACCGCCGAGAACACCCCGGGGTGGTCAAGAAGGGGTAGAAATACTCCGAGCACTTCGCCAAGACAGGACGCCGCCAACGGCATCCCCTTTCCGCTCTTTCACAACCTGACTCAAAGTGAAAAGGACGGGACTTTCGAAAGCTGCGGACTCTCTGAAATGATGGGCCAGGGGCCGGAGACGGTAGGCTGTAGTTAACGTGGTGGGCGGTGCCACCCTACGTCGACTTGAGTCCTACGTGCCCGAGGCCGTGCCACAATGCTACCGCAATGGAAGATAGATGACACGGTTGCGGAGTTCATCTTGGGTAGAACCGGCTGAAATCAACTCCAAATCCTCGACAACGCTTCCGATCCCCGCGCCCAGCTGATGAGAGCAAATCACACCACCGAACTCACGGGCCTGTTGCTGCCACTGAGAGGCGATCATCAGCAGGTCGTTGTCTTGGGTGAACAACGCGCGCCCCAGTTCGGTGGCCCGCTGCAGGAGCGCCTCGTCGTCGGCTTCCCGTGTGCCGTCCTCTTGTGACGTCAACACGTCCACACCGCGACGACGGAGTCCTTCGGTCACGGCTGAGGGAACATGCACGTCCATGTACAACGGCTCCGCCATGTCAGCTTCCCTCGACCGCCTTTCGACGCAGCAGTTCCTCCCGCGAGAACGGCTGTGCCCGACGCCCGTCATCCGCAGCCGTCATTGAGCCCTTCATCTCAGCAACCATCGCGTCACGATGGTCGTAAAAATAGGTCAGTGCCGAGTAGACCTCTTCCGGGCGCAGGTCAGGATGCTGACGCAGCAACTCTTCGGCCGTCCACCCATGCTGGAAATGCTCGGCCGCCAAGTGGATGACCTTGTAGCGAGTTTCTCCGATTCGAGGCGTCCCGTCTCCACCCATCTTCAGGTGCGGGTACTGTGTGGTTGTAGTCATATTTCACGGTCCTTGATAGCTTGTCCTGCCCCTCCTCAGGATTATACCATCCCGCGACTTCCCGGCCTATCCTCAGCCGGGCTTTCAAGAAGTCGGGACGGTGTGTTCGGCCTCCCGATAGCTCGTCCCCAAGCCACACTCGGCGGGGGCCCTCCACCCTCTACTGCTCCGCCCAGGGCCCGGACACTTGCAGAATGTAGTCGACGGCGTCGATCTCCGACGTGTCGTTGCCGCCCGTGTCGCTGACGGCCCGCACCAGGTCGAAGTCGTAGACCCAGGTGACCAGGGCGGCGTTGCGGAGTTGGGCCATGTCGCCCGAGGCCGAGAGTTGGTCGGACAAGGCCGAGTCGTAGAGGGCCGCCTGGTCGTATCCGCCGGTCGCCCTGGCCGTGATTCGGTCGAATCCGCGGGCTCGATTGTCGTAGTCGGTACCGGACATGCGGGCTTCGACGCTGTCGGCAAAGAACGCATCGGCGCCCGCCGAATCGTAGAACAGGGCCGTATCCGTCCCGCCGTTCGACGCCGTGGCGATAACCTGGCTGAAACCTCGAAACGTGTTCGCGTAGTCGTCGCCGGACAGGAGGGCGCTCTCGGGTCGGGCGGTGAAGGTATCGTTGCCATCCGAATCCGTCAGATAGACCCGATCGCTGCCTCCGTCGCCGTAAACGTCCACTTCGTCGAAGAACTTCACCCGGACCGTGCTCTCGTCCGTGATGACCCGCGTGTAGACGGGGGTGGAAACGGCGTAGTCTGCGGATTCCGAACCGATAATTCGTGCGCGGTCCGTTCCCCCGTTGCGGGCGTAGGCGTGGACGGTCTCGAACAGTTTGGCGCGGACCATGTAGTCTTCGCCGATCATCTTGCCGTAAAGCGGCGTTCCCACGAAAACGTCGTCCCCGCTCGAGTCCGTCAAGGTGGCCTCATCGTCGCCGCCGTTGCGTGCGTAGCCGTGGACCACCTCGAACTGCGTGGCAACCAGCGAGAAGCCGCTACCCGTCATGGACGCGTAGCCGGGCGAAGCCGTGAAGCGATCGTCGCCGGCCGAATCGTTGAGAGAGGCCGTATCGGTCCCGCCACGCCCCACGATGCGAATCGATTCAGTACGGGTAACGGAGGCAGAGTAGCCCGAACCGGAAAGGTCGGCCGAACCGACTCGGAGGACGGCGGAGTCAGAGTCATTGGTGCCGTAAAGGATTGCCGTATCCGAGCCGGCCTGGCCGTCGAAGGTGACGCGTGTAACCGCGTCGCCGCTAAGTTCGTACTCCGTGCCGTTGATCGTCACCAGGTGGGTCGTTCCCGCTTCGAACTCGAACGAGTCGGCGGCATTCGTGCCATGAACGATCAGGGTCGTGCCCTGCTGAGCCACGAGATTGGTGATCCGCAGGTCGACGTCGGAATTCGTCCAGCCGTCGGTCGTAACAACCCGCAGATAGACGGTCTCGCCGGCCGACACCGTCACGTCGATTCGCTCGTCGTCGGTCGAGGACGTGCTCGTCGCCAGGCGCTGGCCGGAAGCGTTGACCAGTTCCAGGTCGACGTCGCCTTGCGCGTGCTGGAAATCGGCTTCGACCGTGAAGATCCCGGAATAGGTGGCCGTGAAACCGTAGGTGGTCACCGAGGACGAGATTCGCTGGGCGGTCAGCTCGAGTTGGTCGACCAATACGGCCTCGGCCGAAGCAGTCGAGTTGGAACTGCCTGCAAACTCAAGTTCCAGGGTGTAGTGGCCCAGCCCTTCCGCCGTCGCCAACGAGAGGGTGTACTCCTGGCCGGCCACCACGTTGAAGCTGACGGTTTCATCGCTCAGTTGCTCGGTGGAGGTGGAAACGACGGTCAAGTGGGCGTCGAGCCGATCGGTGGCCGTGACGGTTACGGTAACCTGCCCGCTCGAAGCCGCGGTGAACGTGAAATAATCGCAATCGGCCAGCGTCGTGATCGAGCCGCTGAGCGTCGCGCTGCTCGAAACCCGCCCCATTTCATGCGCCGTCGCGGCGGTGGATCCGTAGTCGTCCTCGCCGAGAACGGACTGGATGGCGGCGTTGATGTTGATCAGGCGGTAGGTATTGCCCGTCTCGGAATCGTAGACGGAATCGGCCGTATCGTAGAGTGTCTGGTAGATGGTCTCGGCGGAGACGTCGGTCTCCCCCATGAATTCGTAGGCTTCGCGGACGAGAACCGCGGCGCCGGCCACGTAGGGCGAGGCCATGCTCGTGCCGGAATACTGGGCGAAATCGTCGTCGACGCCGTTGCGATTGCCCACGTAGTCGGGAACCGTGCTGTTCACGCTCCGACCGGGAGCCAGCAGCACCGAACTGTCTCGCTGGGTGAAGTAGCTCAGGCTGCCCGACGAATCGACGGAACCGACGGCCGTCACGTAGGAACTCGAGGCCGGGTAGCTGAGCCCTTCGGCCTGGAAGGTCGTGTAGCCATTGCCGGCGGCGGCCGTGATGAAGATGCCGTCGGCGGCCAACTGGGCCAGTTCGTCTTCGAGAACCGCTTCCGCGGCGGCGCTGGTCGTGTTGGTGAACAGGCCCAACGACAGGTTGACCGTCGTGATCGGGTTCTCGAAGGAATCGAGGTTGTCATGGACCCATTGCAGGGCGTCTTCGACCCAACTGAGTTGCGTTTGCCCGTCGTCGTTGAAAACGCGGAGGGCCACGACATCCACGCCGGAGGCGATCCCCGGGTTATTCGCGTCGTCAGAGGCGATGATCCCAGCCACGTGCGTACCATGGGAACCGTAGGGACCGTCGTCGTAGGGATCGGCGTCGTTCTCTTCGGTGAAATCCCAACCGCCGACCACCGTGTAGCCCTCGCCGAGACCGCCGCCCAGCGCGAGGTGGTCGTAGGCCACTCCCGAGTCGATGACGACAACCGTCTGACCTTCGCCGGTGAAATCGTAGTTGCTCAGGGCCTCCGTCAAGCCGATCAGGTCGAAAGCATCATCATTGCTAGCAGTGAAGGCACTGGAAAAGGAAGACTGGACGATCTGGTCGGCGGCAAGCTGGCTCGTTGCAGTGGCAGACAGGACGACGCGTGGTTCGACCGATTCAAAGCGTGCTGTGCGGTAGGCGTCAGACCGTCGGCGCGGCGAAAACATAATGTTCACTCCTCGGTTGTGTGCGCAGACGGATCGTCCTGATGAGATGGTGGACCGATACCAATCCCGCACCGAGCGGCGAATGCCGCCCCATGATACAGGGGTGTTCACGAGCGCCAACAACCGGCTGTACGCATGCAACAAAAAACAAGACGAGGAACGAGCGCGAGGTTGACGCCGTAACGGGAATCACCCTGCAACGCTCGGCTCAGCCGGTCGTTTGGCCCGCGCAACTATAGGTTGCGGATCAGGGGCAGGAACGCTTTTCTGGACAGGGGAGAACAAGGTAGAAGCCAACTCGCACACGTCGCCGTACAGCCCCATTCCGTGGCGGCAGGAGGTGATGCAGAAAGGCAACACCCCTGCTTTTTCAAGATGCTGCAAAGCAGCGCGAGTCGTGCTTTTCCAACTTTACGAGCGGCGACTTGAATCGGATCGATCGTTTTTTCATTTTTTTTCGCATTCCCGGTTCGGGGGCCCCAAACGAGGGCATGAAACAGAAAGCGGGCAAGACAGAGCAGATCGGCAAAGAACCAAGTTTGCCAGTCCACCGGCATCTCCCCCAGTACCCCTGAATCTCCTGTTCTGCTCGTAATGAATTGCCCCAAAGCCGCCTTCACAATTGATTGCAGCCCCCTCTTTGGATAAGACCCGCGGAGCCAAGCTGGGCCTGCCAACTGATCGCTTGACTGGGTGGCCATTTCTGATAAGCTGCCATCAGGGGTTTAGTCATCACCAGCTTATGCCAGGGGGAGACATGTCATGACTCGTCTCGGTTGCAGGTTGTGGAGCGGAGCCGTCCTTTTCGCGGTGGCGGCAATTCTGGGCAGTCCTCCGTCGCTGCAAGCCGAGGGCAAGGACTGCTCGCTCTCGGCGGAACTTCTTGTCGAAATGGCCTACGCAGCGGAGATTTCCGGGCAGAACACCGTGCGGGACGCCCTGGTCAAGCAGTTGCTCGACCGGGCACCGGAGAACGAGAAGGTCCACTGGTTAGCCGGACAAGTGCGAGACGGCGATGAATGGATGACGGTTTCGGCCGCGGAACAAAAACGATTGGGCGACGAAACGCTCCAGGAGTACGTCCAGCGACGCGAGACTTGCGGCGACGATGCCGATTCGAAGCTGCGGCTCGCCAATTGGTGCCGTGACCAGGAGATGGCTGATCGGGAACGGTTTCATCTTCTAGAGGCTGCCACGAGGCAAGGCGACAGGGATCCCGCCGTCATGGCCCGGCTTGGCATGGTCAAGTTCCAGGGCCAATGGGTCCCGAAAGAAGACGTGGACGCCTATCGCCGGGCAGATGACGAACAACGGCGGCGGGAAAGGAAGTGGCGGCCCCTGTTCGCCTCCTGGAAGGCCGGACTTCGCAGCGACGACGCGACGTCGTACGAGAACCTAGCCGAACACCTCCAGGAAGTTACCGACATGGAGGCATTGCCGCTCCTGGAAGACATCGTATCGGCCCACAGCGAGAAGGCGGCCCTGGCCGTGGTCGCTTTTCTCGATGCGCAGTCGAACCAGGCCGCCACGGAGTCGCTGATTCGCCATGCCGTATTCAGCGAGTTCGGCGCAGTCCGCGTGGCCGCCGCCGAGGCGCTCAAAAAGCGACCGAAGTACAACTACATTCCGATTCTGATCGCAGGTCTCGTTGCTCCGCTGGAAATTGATGTGGAGTATCCCTACGGCAATGGCGGGTATCGGCGAACAACGACCATTCAAAAGGGCCCGGAATACGACACCAAGACGGTAAGTCACAACTCTCGGTACATCACTCGTGCATCCGTATGGTCGAATCACAATCCGCGGCATCCGTTCGCAAATAGCTGGACAAGACGCGAGGTGGACGCAAGCGACCAGAAGTCCGTCGGCGTCATGCCTGGGCATTATGTCGAAAACCAGACGCCCAAGACACGCCGCAATGAGTCAATTGCGAAAACGCTCTATATGCTGACAGGTGAGCGCTATTCCGAGCCAGAAGAATGGCATGATTGGTGGAATCACTACACCGAATATGAACGAGAAGGAGAAAAGCCGACCTATGAGCGGCACTCTCATCGATACTGCTGGTTCTATTCACTGAGGCAAACGCTCACCTGCTCCTGCCTTGCTTCGGGCACGCCCGTGGCCACCGAAACCGGTTCGCGCCCCATCGAGCAGATCCTGCCAGGCGACAAGGTCCTGGCTCAGGACCCGGACACGGGCGAGCTTGATTATCGGCTCGTGTTGCAGCGGACGGTGCGCAGGCTGGGCGAGATGCGCAAGGTGTCGATGGGCGACAATTCCGTGACCGTCACGCTAGGGCACCCCTTCTGGGTCGTTGGCTCGGGATGGCGAATGGCAAAGGAACTGGAGGTGGGGCAGCGAGTTCGGTGCCTGGAAGGGCCGCGCAAGGTGACGGCCGTTGAGGCCCTGCCGGAGGACGTGGCCTACAACCTGGTGGTCGACAGTTCTGCCACCTATTTCGCGGGCAATTCTCGCGTGCTTCTCCACGACAACACGCTGCCTAAACCGACGGACGCGGTGCTTCCGGGTTTTGTCGCAACAAGACCGTAGCCCCCCCACCTCTCCCAGACTCGTATCGTCCCTGCCCACGGGCTCCTGAATTTCTTCATGGGTGACACGCTCAGAGCGAAGCGATGGGCGTGGTGAGCGACCGTCCACGCCCATCGCTTCGCTCGGCCGACGACGCTTCGCAAATCCAGGCCACTGACAATGTGCTCTGGCGGCGTCTTCCCAGGCTGCGCTCTTGACCCAAGTTGGGAATTCTGAGACACTTCGGCCCTGATATCAGCAGCAGTGTCCGGGCCGCGAGGATCGCGAGCCTCGGTTCGTCACGGAGGACGAAATTTGCATCCGACACCAATCAGAACAGACGGGATCTCGCCCGAATCGCCTTTGCGTGTGCTCTATATCGCCGGCTGCGGTCGCAGCGGCTCCACGATTCTCGATACGCTCCTCGGGAATCACGTGAAGATGGAAAGTATAGGAGAGGCGACAAACATCGTCCGGAATGCCTGGTTGTCGGAGGAAAGCTACTGCGCGTGCGGCGAACCGGGCAGGACCTGTCCGTTTTGGACGAAAGTCCGTCGCGTGTGGGAACAGCGTGTCGGCCCCGTGGATCTGGCCGGCTATGAGCAAACAGTCCGCAGAATCGAGTCGGGTTCACGGTTCTCATTGGTGCAACGCCTCTTGAAACGGGGCGACCCCCAATATCTGGAGTACGCACGACTCACAGTCGGCCTGCTGGCGGCCATTCGCGACGTAAGCGGCAGTCAGATCGTTGTCGACTCGTCCAAAGGGGCCGCCCGGGCGCTCGCCTTGTCGATGGTGGAAGGGGTCGATCTGCGTCTCGTTCACCTCGTTCGGGACTGTCGCGGGGTGCTCTGGTCAGGCAAGAAGCGATTTCGGAAGAACGACCGAGCGGGGATTTCCAAGGACGACGCGGGAAAGAGCATCGTCCGCACGATGAAGATCTGGTCCGTGGCCAACCTGTTGACCGGCCAATTGCGCCGCCGCCTGCCTGCGTCGAAATCGATTCGTCTTCGCTACGAGGACCTCATTGCCCAACCAAGCGTCGAACTGACGCGAATTGGCGATCTTCTGGAAGTGGATTTGAAAACAGTCGCCGCGGCCGTGGCAAACGGCGAGTCGATGGCGTTGGGGCACACGATTGCCGGCAATCGGCTCCGCATGTCGGGGGCCGTCCGGCTGCAACCGGATGTGGAATGGCTTGAGCGGTTGACTTGGCGAGAGCAGGCCGTCTGCTGGGGCCTCGTTGGCTGGCTGATGAAGGCCTACGGATACCGTTGGCAAACGAGTTCGCCCGATGCGTGCATCCGGAGTCGGGCGGCGTGATACGGCCCTGAACGAAGCAAGCGTCCCACGGACGCCCCGACCGGAGATGGAGGCTCCACACCTTGAGACTTGCGGCAGAGCGTTGCCTGGTTGGCCCGAATTCGGCGGCAACCGCCCCCACGGCGGTCGTGAAGGCTGTCCGTGCGCCGGTTCACCCGCTTTCGTTGCGTCTCAATTTCTCCTGGGTTCTCGCCGGGAACCTCATCCGTTCGGCCGCTCGCTATGGGATGCTCCTGCTCCTGGCCTACTCGTGCGGGCTGGCGGCAGCCGGCCGTTATGCGATCGCAATCGCCGTCTGCAATCCGATCTGGGCGATCGTCCTGCTGGGCCTGCGAGGCTCGCAGGTCACCGACGCTCGTCGCGAATTCGCCCTGGCCGACTATCTTGCCGTGCGGCTCGTCGCTTCAGGGGTGGGGCTGATTCTCGTGGCCGGAGCCGTGATTAGCCAGAGCGCCGACATGAGAATCACCCTCGTGATCACCCTGGTGGCGCTCGCACGGCTGATCGAAGGGATCAGCGACATCTTTCGCGGCCGATTTCAACAGCAGGAGCGAATGGACCGAGTCTCCCTTGGCCTGATCATCCAAGGCCTGAGCGGCCTGGCCCTGATGCTTCTCGTTCACTGCCTGGGCGGTGGAGAGGTATGGATGGTAGCCGCCTTCCCCCTGGCCATGGCACTGACGCTTGTCGGCTGGGACATTCCGTGCCACGCCTCCCTGAACCGGCGCGACGCATCGAAATCGGAAGACAACCTGTGGCGGCATCCGCTGGATTGGGCCAAGCTGAGACGATTGGGTCTCCTTTCCTTCCCGTTGGCCGTGGCCACATTCCTGATCACCGTAGTTCCCCAACTCCCGAAATACACCATTGCGTCTCTGCTGGGCAGCGAGGCTGTGGCGGTCTACACCATGATCGGCTACTGGATCACACTTGGGACGATGGTCGTTTCGGCCTTGGGAAACGTGATCGCCCCGCGATTGGCCCGCTACCATGCGGAGGGCAACACGCCGGCCTTCTCGCGACTTCTCGTCCAGATCGTCTCGTTGGTGGCCGGGATGGGAATCGTCGGTGTGACTCTTGCGGCTCTCCTGGGCCCATCCGTTGCCGCCTTCCTGGGACAAACGGACCCCGAGTTGCCAAGGCTCGCGGTGGCCTTGAGTCTCTTCGCCACGTGTCTCTATGTGACCGCCCCCCTGGGCCGCGCCATGGCGGCCATGCGCAAGTTCTGGTTCCAGACCCTTGCCATGGGCGTCGGAGTGCTTGTTGCCGCCGCAGTCCTTCCCTGGGCCGTCAAGACGCGTGGCCTGGTCGGGGCGGCCGAGGCAATGGCCGCAAGCATGGGAATCGTCGTGCTCCTCGAGGCAGGCGTCATTTGGCTTCATCTCTCCGCCCACACTCGCAGCGAGGCCGCTCCGGCAAAGGAGGCGGCTTAGGCCGCGAACGACTATGTGCGGAATTTTCGGACACATCACGCCGAATCGCCCCATCGATCCAGACAACTGTCTCCAAGCGACGCATTCCATGCGACACCGAGGCCCCGACGGATCGGGAGCCGCGTTGGGAAGCCTGGTACGCCGCTCGGCAGTTTTCGTCCCCGCCCCTTGTGGAACAACGATTCGCGCCACCTGCCGCGAAACCGTTCCCGACTTCTTTCTCGGTCACCGTCGTCTGGCGATCATCGATCTGGCCGATTCGGCTGCGCAACCGATGAGCAATGAAGACGGCGCGATCTGGGTCGTGTTCAACGGGGAAATCTACAACCACGAGAGCCTTCGCCACCTGCTTCAGGCATGCGGACACCGGTTCCGAACGGATCACAGCGACACGGAGGTGCTCGCTCACGGCTACGAGCAATGGGGCACGGAGTTGGTCAATCGGCTGCGAGGCATGTTCGCATTTGGCATCCTCGACCTTCGAAAACGGGAACTCTTTCTCGCGCGCGACCGATTCGGCGAGAAGCCTCTCTATTACCGGGCCGACCGCGGCGGAATTGCCTTTGCGTCAGAACTCAAGGCCCTGCGATGTCTGCCCGGGATGGCGGAAAGGGTGAACCGCTTCGCCTTGATCGACTACCTCAGCCACGGCTTCATTCCGGCGCCGCGAACCGTATTCGACGGCGTGTGCAAGATGCAAGCGGCCCACGCCATGCTTGTTCCGCTGGATCAACCGGATGAAGCGACGCCACAACGCTACTGGTCTCTACGCTACGAGCCGGAATCCGGGCAGGACGACAGCCAGTGGCAGGAACGGTTTCAAGAAGAGTTGCAGAATGCCATTCGCCTGCGTTTGATGAGCGACGTTCCTTTGGGCGTGTTCCTTTCCGGAGGTTTGGATTCCACGGTGGTGGCGGCAGGGGTCTCGCGATCGGTTGCCGGAACGGTACGGAGTTTCTCGGTCGGATTCAGCGAGCCCCGTTTTGACGAACTGCCGTGGGCCCAGCGGGCCGCCAGGAAATTCCGCCTGCAGCCGCACACGCAGGTCCTCACGGCGAAGGACCTTCTGGCCGAGATCGACACCATCACCGAGATGTTCGACGAACCGTTTGCGGACTCGAGCGCCGTACCGACATACCTGGTGGCCAAGATGGCCAGACAGCAGGTTACGGTTGCCTTGTCAGGCGACGGGGGCGATGAGTTGCTTGCCGGATACACGCGTTACCGTTTGATGCAGCAGATCGGTCGATTCATCGATTGGATTCCTCCATCGCTCGTGCGAGCCGTGGCAGGGCCGTGGCAGGCCATCTGGCCGGAGCGTGCCCGCGGGCGAGCCCTTTTGGACCTGATTGTGCCTGGGGCCGAAGCACGCTACCGCCGCATGTTCAGCGACACCGCCCTGTGCCGGCAGATACGTCCGGAAGCAAGGGCGGGTTGGACAAGTCTGCTCCCGTCGAATTGGACCGATGAAGGCGGAGAACCCGTGGATCGCTTGTGCTCCATGGATCGCCAACTCTACATCCCTGAAGACCTGATGGTCAAATCGGATCGCACCAGCATGCAGGCCTCACTCGAAGTGCGTGCGCCGCTGCTTGATCACAAGCTTTTCGAACTCGTCGCTCGAATGCCGCTCCGGACGAGACTCGACAAACGTGGAGGCAAATTGCCCTTCCGAACCGCCCTGGAAAGGGAGTTGGGAAGGGAATTCGTAACACGCCCCAAGAAGGGCTTTTCCGTGCCCTTGGGGGCCTGGTTCCGTCAGGAACTTCGCGAGCCCCTTCGGGGCGCGTTGCTTCGTCCCAAGGGAATTGTGGACGATTTGTTTCCCGCCAATGCGATCCGGGAGTTCGTTGACGGGCATCAGAATGGAACGCGAGATCAAAGTACTCGCCTGTGGCGGCTTTACATGCTCGCCGCCTGGCACGAACGTGTTTTCAAGAGACTCCACGAACCCTCCCAAGGAATGGCCGCTGCGTAGTGAATTGTCGACCTTCCCTGCTCCCACGGCGGGGAGGATGTACGAATAGTGGCACCAAAAGTCGGACGTTCCCGTGCTGCGGAGAATACACGCCGACACCTCGAAGAAGAATCATGAGTAAACGAACAAGAATCCTGCATGTTCTCGGAAAGCTGGCGTGGGGAGGCGTGCCGATACGGACCCTTGAACTACTCCGCTACCTGGATTCGGATCGCTACGAGTTGTGGCTCCTGGCGTTGGACGGCGTAGTCGCAAGCTTCGGCGGGGAGGTTGAAGCCGCCGGGGGTCGCGTGGTCGAAATCCCGTACGGCCTCCGTCAATTCTCGAGACCATTCGTTCAGCTGCTCCGGCGCGAACGTTTCGACGCCGTCCATTCGCACATGTACTACCAGTCGGGCAACATCCTCCGCCTGGCCGCGAGGTGCGGGGTGCCGGTTCGAGTGGCCCATTTCCGCAGTTCCCGGGAACGACCTCGCACGACCTGGCGTCGCAAGGTCGAGGCCGTGGTTCTTCGACGCTGGATCCAGCGTTATGCAACGGATGTCCTCGCCGTCAGTGAGGAAGCCATGAGAAAGGCGTGGCGAGAGGATTGGCGGGACGATCCTCGCTGCCGAGTCGTATACAACGGCCTGGATCTCCGACCGTTCGAAGTGCCCTGCGATCGCGAGGCAGTCCTCGACGAGCTTTCCCTCCCTCACGACGCGTTCGTATGCATCCACGTGGGCCGGATCGTGGCCCCCAAGAACCACATCCGGCTTGTCGAGATTTTTGCGGCCGTTGCCCGGCATCGAAAAGATGCGCATCTGCTGGTGGTCGGCGAGGGAAGCCGGGAAATTGAAGAATCAATACGGCAGCGAGTCTACGAGTTGGGAATTGACGAAAGAGTGCATTTTTGTGGTCTGCGCAGGGACGTCCCCCGTCTATTGCAGGCAGCGGACGTGATGGTCTACCCATCCCTTTGGGAAGGGCTGCCCGGTGTTGTCCTTGAAGCCTGCGCCGCAGGGATTCCTGTCGTTGCCAGCAACTTGCAGACGATTCGGGAAATCGCCGAGCGACTTCCGGGAATCGAAATGGTCTCCTTGGAAGACTCGGATGAAGCCTGGGCTTCGCGCATCTCCTGCCCGCTGGGTGGGCGAGCAGTGACACGGACCTTTCACGGCCCCGCAGCCAGGGTACGAGAGAGCGTTTTCGGCATCTCCCATTTTGCAGAAGCGATGTGTTCGATTTGGGACGGGCAGCAGTTCGCCATGCCCGCGGGAGGGTAGCAGCGGTGGCACGTGCGGTTCTGGCGATTGCGTTCATTGTATCGGCCTTCGGGATCCTGCTGCAGAAGGGTTGGGAATCGGTGGGCATCGAGCCGATCCCGTTCTTCGACCTCGTGTTGATGCTTCCCGCCGTGTTGATGGGCAGCATCTACTGGTGGAAGGGGCGATCGTATGCCAGTCGCTGGCCCCTGGTCCTCTGCATCGGCCTGGTGTGGATCAGTCTGTTCTATCCCGGAAACGTGGAGAAGCTCCGCGGACTCCTCATCGCCGCCTTGGTTTCGCTGCCCCTCCCGCTCGCAGCCTTGATCGTCGAGAAACGAGCCTGGGAATTCTGCGCCAAGGTCTACGTCTGGGCCAACGTGGCGGCCATGCTGGCCGCAATCTGGTTCGAATCGCGTGTGGAACACAGCGTTGTCGGCCTCGTGGGGAGATTCGGCTTCCTGGTCGCCAGCGATGGATCGTCGCGCACGGGAAATCCCAATCAGGTGGGCGGACAGTTGGCGTTTGCATCCGTTGTCGCGTTCATTCTCTATCTGAAAGGCTGCGAGAACGGCAAGAAACCCAAGTCCGGCTTCCCCGACATCTATCTGATCCTGATGGCCATGCTCTCGGTCGGTTGCATGATGACCGCCTCGCGAGGCGCCTTCGCGGGCTGGCTGCCGGCAATGGGACTCCTCTACGTCTGGGGCACCCGTCAGCTCACTCGGGATCGACTCCGTGACCTCGTCGCCGTCTCGGCAGTAGGCTCCCTGATCGTCCTCTCGCTGATGGCTGCGGGCCACGCCACGCCCTGGGAAAAACTGACGGAACGAATCGCTGACAAAAGAACCGTCGGTAGTTTCTCCAATCGCTCTGACATCTGGGCAACGGCCCTGGAGGCCTGGCAAGCGAACCCTGACTTCTTCTGGCGCGGAACCGGAATCGGAATGGCCGACAATGTTGTGGGGGAATACAGTCCGTCTCTGGAAGAAAACAATCAAAGTGAGCTGCGCAAGAATTGCCACAATTCGGCGATCGAGTGGATCCTGAGCCTGGGACTCGTGGGAATCATCGCCGGGATCTGCCTCGGCGGCAGTATTGCTTATCAAATGGTCCGTCTCGACACCCGGGACCGAAACGTGGGTCGAACCGCAATGATCGCTTGCGTGGTTCTCTTTGCCATGACCGCGGTCTCCTACCGGCACAAATGCTGGCCGGCAACCGGCGCCCTTGTGCTGGCTATGCTCACCGAACCGGTCATTCGGCGTCGGGAAGAGCAATCGGATTGCGAGTCGCTCTCCATCCCCGAATGCCATCTGCATGGCAGCCACCGCCTGCGGTCCTCTGGTTCCGCCATCCGGGATCACAGCGGCCTTGTGTCCCACGCCATGGCCGAGCAAGACCCTCACGCCTAGGCATCGCAGCCCCCCCCCTCCAGCGAGCCCCCCTCTCCAGCGGTTCTCAGAAAATGGACCGTTGTGACTCGGCATGTCGACCGATGATAGTCACGGGACGGTTTGTGCAAATCGTCCGAAATGGTTAAAGTAGCTAAAAGGCAAACAAGTCAGTAAAATGAGTTGTTTGCATAGGGGTAGACGGTAAATTGACGACGATTGGCTCGCTTGATCTGGATCTGGCTGTTTGTCGCGACGCAACGGATCACGTTGCGCGCTTGCTGGCGGCCAATCGCGAGCGGATGGCGAGCGATATTCCCTCTCTCTCAGCCCCGACAGCCCCCTTGTTGGGAATTGTTGGAGCGGGAGTAATGGGCACTGCGATAGGAGCGGCCGCCTTGGCCCGAGGTTTTCACGTTCGGATCATCGACGTGAACCGGCAGGCCTCCCTTCGTGCCCCGCAGGCAATCACCGGAGCCGCCTGCAAACACTATGGTTCCGCAACCGGCACCGTAGAAACCGCGGAAGACCTTGAATCCATCACCGCCTGTGACACGGTGATCGAGTCCGTGGTGGAAGACGAGGGCAAGAAAGTGGCCGTCCTGTGTGATCTGGACCAGCGAATGCCGCCCGAGAGACTTCTCGCAAGCAATACGTCGACCATCCCTATCGGTCGTCTGGCCCGCGACTTGGCGACCCCGGAACGGCTTTGCGGAATGCACTTCTTCCTGCCGGTGCCGCAACGGCCTGCCGTCGAATTGATCTTCACGAAATGCACGCGACCGGCAACGAGATCGGCGGCAATCAGTCTGGCGGTCGCCCTCGAACGAGATGTCCTGTTGGCTCCCGATGGGACGGGCTTCATCGTCAATCGCATGATGATGCCTTACGTAGCCGAAGCGATGCAGTTGTTGGTGGAGGGCGTCCGAGCCGAAAGGATCGAGGAAGTGGCGACCCGATTTGGAATGCCGATGGGGCCGCTCACGCTCTTGGATGAAATCGGCCTCGACACGGCATTCCACTGTGGTTGGATTTTCGCCGGGGCCTACGGAGAGCGAATCGCCGTGTCTCCCGTCTTGGTCGCGTTGATTAAGGCCGCGCGACTGGGCAGGAAGACAGGCACCGGCTTCTTCCGCTACGTATCCCAAGCAGACGGCGCGGCCCAACAAGAAACCGACCCCGAACTTGCGAAGATCGTGGCTTGCTGGTCGAAGGAGAGAGATTCCGTTACGGACGAGGAGATTGCCCTGAGGCTGTTCCTGCCCATGGTGTTCGAAGGGGCTCGAATTCTCGACGAGCACGCGGCGGTCCTGGCATCCGAGGTCGACCTGGGGGTCATCCTCGGCCTGGGCATGTCTCCCGCACGAGGCGGCCCCCTGTATTGGTGTGATCGTGTTGGAACCCGACGCATGCTGGAGTTGGCCAAGCCATTGGCTTCTCTCGGCGTCCGGATGGAACCGCCTCAACGCATCCGCCGCATGGCCGAGCAGAACGCGACTTTCTACGACGTTTCCGGCGAGGAACAGAATAACTAGAAACAGAAGAAGGGATCACGATCCGATCCCGCGAGGACACACGATGTCGACCATGGTACAACCTCGGCGCAAACCTCAATCCGCAGAGAAGACCGGCTCGCGAGCCATGCCCTGGCATCCGCGGATGTGGCACGGCATGACCATGCGAGCGTGGTTCTCGATGCTGTCGCGGCAGAGGTTCTCGGTTTCCCCGACGCGGTGGAGCATGGCCGCGATCATTTCGGGTATCACGCCAATCAATTCCACCCTGGCGGCCGCCCAGAAGCTGTTCTGGGGCAAGAAGATTCGCGAGGCCAGAATCGAGCCCGATCCCATCTTCATTGTCGGACACTGGCGTTCGGGAACGACGCTGCTTCACGAGCTCCTGGTGCTCGACCAGCAGTTCACGTTTCCGAACACCTACACGTGCTTCACGCCCGAGCACTTCCTGGTCTCGCGCTACCTGGTCCCCTGGTGGCTCAAGTTCATCATGCCGTCCCGTCGGCCCATGGACAACATGGAGGTCCGTTGGGAACGACCGCAGGAGGACGAATTCGCCCTCTGTAACATGGGGCTCCCCTCACCTTACCTGTCCTTCGCCTTTCCGAACATTCCGAAAATCGATGCGGAATACGGCGACCTGCGTGAGGTTCCGGAAACCGACTTGAAGCGATGGAAAGAGGCGTTCCTCCAATTCCTGAAGTGCGTCACCGTAGCCGGCCACGGACGGCAGATCGTGCTCAAGACCCCTCTGCACACGGCGCGGATCGACGTCTTCCGCGAACTGTTTCCCAAGGCCAAATTCGTCCACATCGTTCGCGATCCCTACGTGATCTTCCCGTCCACCGTCCGCACCTGGAAGCGGATGTCGGAAGACGAGGGGCTGCAATGGCCCAAGCACGAGGGACTCGAGGAAGAGGTGCTTGACCGCTTTGCGCGAATGTACGAGGTGTTCGAGGACAGCAAGAAACGAATCGATCCCGATTGTTTCTGCGAAATCCGCTACGAGGATCTCATCCAGGACCCCGTGGCTCAAGTTCGGACGATCTACGACCAGTTAGGGCTCGAGGGTTTCGAGAATGCCCTTCCGGCGCTTGAGGAGCGGGCAATCGGAATGCGGGGCTACAAGGTGAATCGCCACAAGCTGTCGGACGAGATGCGGGATCGCATCACCGAACGCTGGGGAGATTTTATCGCCCGATACGAGTACTGGAATTCAGGGGAGTAATTTCCCCGTCCCCGCGACTCGATGGGAATCCCGATGGGCAAGAAGTCCGAAGAGCGGCGAACGTTCTTGATCACCGGCGCTTCGAGCGGGATCGGAGCCGCCTGTGCCCTGGACCTGTCCGCCCGTGGCTTCGAGGTTTATGCCGGGGTGCGTCGAACCGAGGACGGGGAACGCCTGGCCGCCGAGGCCGCAGGCAACCTGTCTCCTGTCCTTCTCGATGTGACGAATCGATCCCAGCTTGAAGCGGTGGCGGAACGAATCCACCAAACGCAAGGTGCTCGTGGGCTCGCGGGCCTGGTGAACAACGCGGGGATCCTGGTTTCGTCGCCGATGGAATTCGTCGCCCCGGAGCAATTGCGTCGGCAGTTCGAGGTGAACGTGTTCGGCACGGTCGCCGTTACTCAAATCATGCTTCCCCTCCTCCGAAAGGCTTGCGGACGGATCGTCACGATTGGATCGATCGCGGGTCGCGCAGCTCCTCCCTACTTGGGCCCATACGCCGCAACGAAACACGCCCTCGAGGCGATCACCGATTCGCTCCGAATGGAGTTGCGGCACTGGGACATCCAAGTGTGCCTGGTTCAACCCGACGCGGTGGCTACCCCCATCTGGGGAAAACTCGAATCGACGCCGGAGCACCAGCCCGACCGCTTGTCGCCGAAGGCCCAGTCGTTGTATGGGGACGACGTGGCAGGCATGCTGGAGGCCTCTCGGAAGATGGACGACCGCGGCATGGCGGCTGCTCGCGTCGTCCGCGCCATACGCCACGCCTTAACGGCACGGCGTCCCAAGACTCGCTATCCCCTTGGCTTTCGAACTCGCCTGGCCGCGTGGGCCGTCAGTCGCATTCCCGACCGGATTCGCGACTGGTACATGCTTCGAGAGTTGGGCTTGAAGTAGAGTCCGCCGGAAGTCCACGCGTTGCTTCGAGGTGGCAAGCGACCAGAGTCAAGAGGGTGTCGCGTTGAATCGGTTTGGTGGCGAAGTCGTCGCAACCGGCGGCGAGGCATTTCTCGCGATCGCCGTCCATGGCGTGAGCCGTCAAGGCCACGATGGGCCCGTTCCAGTCCTGCTGCCGCAGGCTACGGCTTGCCGAGTAGCCGTCCATTTCGGGCATCTGCATGTCCATCAGGATGAGATCGTAGGGGACCTCACTCCGGCGAGATTCCAGGGCTTTCTCACAGGCCTCAAGGCCGTTTTGCGCCAGGTCGACCTGGAGCCCGGCCTTCTTGAGCAGGAACATGAGCAGGCGTTGGTTGTCTGGTCCGTCTTCCGCAAGCAGGACCTTGCCGGAGAGTTGCATCCGTTTCCTGGGTGAATCCGGCTTCTCAAGGTTGTGGCCATTGGCGTTCTCCGGAGGGCCATCGAGCATGGCAGCGCCTTCGAGGGCCCCAAGTTCCAAGGTGAGCGTGAAGGTGCTGCCCTTTCCCGGGAAACTTCCTGCTTCGATCGATCCTCCAAGGATCGCGGCCAGTCGCTTCGAGATTGTCAGGCCGAGTCCGGTTCCGCCAAAGCGGCGGGTGAGACTGGTATCCACCTGGACAAACGCTTCGAAGATCTTGTCGACTTGGCCGGGAGACATGCCAATTCCGGTGTCGGCGACCGCTATGTGGACGCGATGATCGTCGTCGGCAATCCGTTCACAGCTTACCAGGATGCGAACGCTTCCCTGTTCGGTGAATTTCACGGCATTCCCCACGAGATTCACGAGGATCTGCTTCAGCCGAATGGCATCGGTTTGGATGGTTGCGGGGAGTGGATACACATATTCGGCCGAGAGGTTCAAGCCTTTGCCACGAGCTCGGATCCGGAGTGCGGAAGCGACATCTTCCACAATATCCTGGAGCGAACACTCGGCGGTTTGAATTTCCATCATGCCTGCCTCGATTTTTGACAGATCGAGAATTCCGTTGACGAGATGGAGGAGATGGCGTCCATTGCTGCAAATGGTTTCGAGATAGCTCCGGGTCGTGTCGGACTCCAAGCGATCGCTTCCACCGGCGTCCGTATCGTGCGAGTCGAAATCACTTTCGAGTAGTTCCGCGAACCCCAGGATGGCCGTCATGGGAGTACGGAGCTCGTGGCTCATGTTGGCAAGGAACTCGCTCTTGGCCCGGTTGCCGGCCTCGGCGTCCTGCAGGGCGATCTGGAGTTCGGCGGTGCGGCGGGCCACGCGTTCTTCCAGTTCCTCGTGGGCCGACTCGATACGGCCGAGCATCACGTTGAAGCCTTCGCAGAGGATCCCCAGTTCGTCGCGGCCCTTGGGTTTCACCTGGAGTGAGTAGTCGCCTCCCTGGGAAACACGTTCCATGGCCTCGGCCAGTTCCTGGATGGGAGCGACGAAGACGCGACGGAGGCGCGACGTGAGCAGCATGGAAAATGCCAGAGCCGCGGCCATGACGAGGACCATAATCCACGCTGCCCTGGCCAATTGTTCATTAACTTCGTCGAGATTGGATTTCAGGTAGATGGTGCCGACCCGTTCGCTGCCATGGACGATCTCATGAATGACGACGACGTTCTGTTCGACGAGCATCGCTTTGCTGGTCGGCAAAAGATCCGAGGGAAGGGCCTCCTCGGGAAGACCACTGGGGTAGCTGGCGATCAGTTGATTGTCGGGGTCGAAGAGAGCGGCGCATTCAATCGACGGCTGCAACCGGAGCGAAGCGAGCACTTCGACGGCCGTTTCACGGTCGCGGAATTCGAGTGCCGTGGCGGCGTTGGAGCCGAGGATATCGGCCAGAGCCACGAGTTGCTGTTCCTTGCCGGCGTGGATCGACCGGACGGTGTGGATCGCAAACGCCGACGCCGCGAGAGCCAGCGCAACCAGGGCGCCGCACGCAGTTAACAGACCAAGCTTCTTACGAATTGACCAATCGGCCACACGGAACATACGGCACGTTCCAAATACGTATCTCAGTTGACAGTGTGTCCCAGCGAAGTGCATCCCACGGGCCGCCCGATCAGAAAATGTTCCGCTCTTTCTTGGGCAACATCACGATAGGGCACGGGGGGCGCAGTAGAACGCTAAGGAAGTTTAGTCCACCACGGCGGCAACGCGCAGGAGTTTGGAGCTGACAACGAGCTTCTCGCGTTCGTAAGCCGACTTGGAAATGCGGATTTTGATGCGATTCTGTTCGATCGCGAAATTGATCACACCTCCCCATGCCAGAAAATCCTGCGTCTCCCCTACAATCAGGATGTTCTTTCCGCGAAGGCGTTTGAGGAGATCCGCTTGTTGGTCGTTTTCAGTCGACCTGGGAACAAACAGCAGGTGGCAGTCGCGGATATCTTCGACTTTCGAGTAGTTTCGCACTTCGATCGGGTGGCCATCGACGTCTTTCACTTGGGCGATCTTCCTTAAGATGGGCCCAACCCGATCGGCGCCCACGATGCCGAACACGAACGGAGTCTTGGGGGTTGCAAAGGCCTCGTCAGGCCAGCGGACGTACATGGTGAACTGGTAGAGAAAAGCGGCTTTCAGCGAAGACTCGCGGTTGATGGCCTGGGCATGCACGGGCTTGGGGGAAGTTCCTACGAGAACCGTGCAGAGGCACGCGAGAAGCGGGATCGCCGCCGCGTGGAGAACGCAGGCGCAGACCTTTCGCAGCAACGCCTGGGCGCGTCTCTGGGCTTGCGTTCTGATTCTCGACTGGGAAAGCAAGGTGGACACCACGGTTCTTGCGGGTAGGAACTTCTATGCTCTCGCTCTCAGAATCGCCACGTTATGCCGCCGTAGACCTCTTGCTGCACCTCGGTAGCCAGGACCCCGGTGAGGGCGTCGCGGGCATACTCATAATGACCGGGATCCAAGAGGTTTCGTCCGACGACAAACACCTCAAGATCTTCTGCCATTTGCCACGACAACCGCACATCCATGGCGAAGTAATTTGGCAGGAAGGGCTCGGATTGGCTGTCTACGTAGCGTCCGATCAGGTCGATGTGCAGGTCGCGGCGCAGATCGCCCGAGAGCATCAAGTTGAACTGGTTTCGCGGGTTGACCCCCGGCAGAGCAAGGGGCTCTGCGCCGGGCTCGCCGTGCAGAACCAGGTAGAGATAGGTGTAGGCAGCTTGAAGACGCCATTGAGGGCAAAACTCGTAGGTGGTGGCCAGTTCGATACCGTACGTCTCACCGCTCAGGACGTTGTCGACCCACCCCGGGACGAACAAGGCAGGGGTCCCGTCTGGCGTTAGCCCCGGCACGGCAGATTGGGGGATTGCGCCAACAAGGTCCTCGTATTGATTGAAGAAGACGGCAACGTCCCAGTAGAAGGCATCGGTTGGTTGACCTCGAATCCCCGCCTCGTAGGCAAGGACTGACTCAGATTCGAAATCCCGATCCCCGTAGAATACAGGGAAAACAGGTACTCCCCCGATTACAGCCACGGGCAGGTCCGTGATTTCAATATCGTCCTCCCCGCGTGACGGCGTTCGCACGGCGCGGGAAACAGCGGCCCATACGGAATGGCGAGGGTCGGGGGTCCACAAGAGCCGAACGGTGGGTTGGAATTCAAACCCGGTATAGTCATTATGCTCGAATTTGGAGCCGACCGTCAGGTAGAACAGGTCTTCGCGCAGGGTTATCTCGTCCTGCACGAAGTAGCTGAACAGGTCATCGGCTCTTTTCGCTGGATAAAACCCCAGGTAGAACGGAGCCGACCTGATCGCGTCTTTCGTATTGCGATAGCCGAATCCCCAGATGAAAGAGTGGTCCTCGGCCAGGGGGAAATGGTGTTGAAAGTCCAGGTCGATCGTGTCTCGGTCTTCCAGAAAATCGGTCACGATGGCTTCCCGCGAGGTCCGATCGTAGTAGAACTGCAGCGCCCAGTCGGTCTCTTCGTCGATAGTCCGGCTCCAACGCAGCAGGGCGTTGCCTCCGCGGACCTCCAAATCGTCGTCGATGGTCGCCCAAAAGGGGCTGGTCGAATCCGGTACTCGATTCTGGGCGCCGCTTGTGCCGTCGTAGACATCTCCCTGGAACGTGAGCGTATCGCAAGTGTTTGGTTCCCAATCGACGCGAAAGCCTGCTCGGCCTTGGCGCCACTCATCTTGCGGGTCCTCGGACGGCGGACCGCCGCGGTCACGTTCGAACCATTTTCCGTAAACCCGATAGTAGGCGTTCCGACCTATTTTGCCGCCCGTGCGAGCCGTGCTGAAACCCCGCTCTTCCGTGCCGCTTCCCGCTTGAACGAAGCTTCCCTGGGTATCACGTGCGGACTTGGTAATGATGTTCACAACTCCGTTGACGGCATTGGCGCCCCAGACGACTGCGCCGGGACCGCGGATGACTTCGATCCGTTCCACATCCTCAAGAACGACATCCTGAACCTCCCAATAGACCCCCGCAAACAATGGCGTGTAGACGCTTCGCCCATCGATCTGAACCAGGAGCTTGTTGGCGTAGCGACCGTTGAAGCCTCGAATGGTGACGGCCCACTTGTTGGCATCGATCTGGGCAACCTGGACTCCCGGGACGAGCCGGAGCACGTCGGGAATCGTTCGGGCTCCCGAGCGTCGAATCATCTCGTTAGTGACCACGAAGACCGCCGCCGGCGAACGGCCAACCGTGCTCTCCGTTCGGGAAACGGTCGAGACTTCGGCATCGAGGGCGGGAACGACGACGTTTTGCTGGGTCAAGCTCTCGATGGGCTTGTCGACGAGATCCATGATCTCGCCCAACTCGTCTTCGGGAACATGGTTTTCGTTGGGTGGCGGTGCGGGCTCCAGATCGGGCAGGCCGTCCTGGGCAAACACGATACTTGCCGAAACGATCAGGAATGCCGAGAGAGATATGGCGGCACATTTGGATAGGGTCGCTGCTTTGGACACTGCCCCGCCCCCCCAATAGAATCATGTGGCCAGCCGCACCCAAGTCGCCCCTTGCCACATTTCAGAACACGCGAGCAGGTAGCCCCCACGTAGAACCACCCGGTAAGCCTCCATTTGGAGATCGGCCTCGAAAGAGACACAACTTGATCGGCGTTGAGCAAACCGTGCCCTCGCTCCCAGACCTGATGGCCGATCAGGCAACTAAGGATAACTTTGCGGCAGCTCTAGGCCTGCATGCCGGCATGAGGCCCTGATGGACAACAACTCCGCGCGAATGGCAGACCAAAACCGACATTCCCCCTAGGAAATCGAGTTCAGTGAGATCGCGAAGCGACTCAGGCGACTGGCCACCCCCACACACCAACTACCACCACCCCCGTCCAACGACGTACACGAACTGGTCTTGAGTCTTCAGGGGAGGCCCATGTATCATCCGCCTCCCACATCGAACACTCGTGCGAAGATCCACTTCACGAGAGAGGCCACTCTGTGCGGATTGTCTACCTCCACCAGCATTTTGCGACCCCCGACATGGTGGGTGGCACGCGATCCTACGAGATGGCGCGGCGTTTGGTGGAAGCCGGGCACGAAGTCCACATGGTTACCGCACAACGCTCCGGCCAAGGCCACGGGTGGTCGGAAACCGAAGAAGCCGGCATTCGGGTCCATTGGTGCCCGGTTGCCTACTCAAATCACATGAGTTTTGCCCGGCGAATCCAGTCCTTCCTGGACTTCTCGTGGCGTTCGGGCCACAAGGCCGCTGGGCTTCCATGCGACGTGATCTTTGCTTCGAGCACCCCGCTGACAATCGCCTTGCCAGCAGCCTACTCGCGCCGGCGAACGGGTGCGCCCATGGTCTTCGAGGTCCGCGACTTGTGGCCTGACACGCCGGTGGCGGTGGGAGCTTTGAAACACCGTCTGCCAATCGCCCTGGCTCGCCGCCTGGAGCGATTTGCCTATGGACAATCCAGCCACGTCGTGGCCCTCTCACCCGACATGAAGCGCGGTGTCGTGGCAACCGGCTATCCGGCAGACTGCGTGTCGGTCATCCCGAACAGCAGCGACCTCGACCTCTTCGACGTGCCAGCCGAGCAGGGCCGAAGTTTCCGGAAGCGGTACGCCTGGTTGCAGGATCGCCCTCTGGTGGTCTACACGGGAACGCTGGGTCTGGTCAACGGAGTCGACTACCTGGCCCGGTTGGCCGCGGCGGTGGCAAGGATCGACGACCAGGTCCGCTTTCTCGTGATTGGCGACGGGCGCGAGCGAGAGAAGGTTCACCGGGCGGCGGAGGAACTGAACGTCCTCAATCGCAACTTCTTCATGTTGAAGTCGCTGCCCAAACGAGAGATGCCGGCCGTCCTATCGGCCGCCGACTTTGCCACGTCAACCGTGATCGACCGCCAGGCTCTCTGGGCGAATTCGGCCAACAAGGTCTTCGATGCCCTGGCCGCGGGGCGTCCCATTGCGATCAATCACGAGGGCTGGCTCGCGGAGATGATCCGCGAAACCGGGTGCGGCATGGTGCTGCCGGCCCATGACCTGGAAGAAGGGGCACAACAACTTGTCGCCGCCCTGAACGACCGGGAAGCCACTCGCACACTGCGGAACGCGGCGCGACAGGTGGCCCGCGAGCGATTTGACCGCGATATGCTTGCCCAGAAACTGGAAACCGTGATCCGGGCTGCAGCCGAGCAACCAAACGGTCGCGTAACCACTGCCGACCTCCAACAACCAGTCATCCTTCCGATCCCCACAAACGACAAAACGCTCCCTGCTCACGAGAAAGCTGCTTGATGAACGACGACCGGCACATTGCTAGCAATCTGGCCATCGACGGAAACGCCCCCCTTCGCCAAAAGCCCCTGGCCCCCTGGCCGGTTTTCGGCGACGAGGACATCGAGGCCGTGAGTGCCGTTCTGAGAAGCGGGCGCGTGAACTACTGGACGGGCGAAGAGACCCGCAAGTTCGAGCAGGAATTCTCCGCCATGGTCGGCTGCCGCCATGGCGTAGCCGTCGCCAACGGAACACTCGCCCTGGAAGCGGCCCTGGCCGCCCTCGAGATCGGCCCCGGCGACGACGTGCTCGTCACGTGCCGGAGTTTCGTTGCCTCCGCGAGTTGCTGCGTCATGCGAGGGGCACGTCCCGTGTTCGCGGATGTCGATCCGGAAAGCCAGAACGTGACAGCCGAAACCCTGGAGGCCGCCCTCACCCCTCGCACGAGAGCAATCATCGCCGTTCACCTGGCCGGGCGACCGTGCGAAATGGAGAACATCACTCGCCTGGCAATTCACCATGGACTGGCGGTGATCGAAGACTGTGCCCAGGCCCATGGCGCCACCTACCGCGGGCGTCCTGTCGGATCGCTGGGTGATGTGGCGGCCTTCTCCTTCTGTCAGGACAAGATCCTCACCACGGGCGGCGAGGGAGGCATGGTGGTCACGAACCGTGAAGACATTTGGCGGGCTGCCTGGAGCGTGAAAGATCACGGCAAGGACCGGGAAGCGATGAATCGCGGCGGTGACGCCACTATTTTCAGGTGGGTGCATGCCTCCGTGGGCAGCAATTGGCGAATGACGGAAATGCAAGGCGTTCTGGGAAGATTCGCCCTCCGCCGCTTGCCGCGTTGGCTGGCCCAAAGGCGTGCCTTGGCAACCCACCTGGAATCCCGATTCGCCGAGATTCCCGCGATCCGGATCACGCCGGCGCCGTCCCACGTGGGACACGCCTACTACAAGTATTATGTGTTCCTTCGCCCCGAATACCTGAAACCGGGCTGGACTCGAGATCGAATCGCCAGGGCGATTCAGGCAGAGGGCATTCCCTGTGGCAGCGGGATCTGCCCGGAAATCTATCGCGAAGCAGCCTTCGCCCACAGCGTCTCCGCCCCGACACAACGTCTGCGCATCGCCCGGAGCCTCGGGGAAACGAGCCTGATGTTCCAGGTCCATCCGACCCTTTCACACGCCGACATGGACGACACTTGTGATGCCGTGGAGCGGGTTCTCCACGTTGCCACCAGACCGTCCGCATCGGGACGCCGAGCTGCGTGACTGAAGAAATAAAGGGAACAGGTGCATATCCTGGACCATCTGGGAATTTCAGTTGACTTCCGCACGGGAAGCAGCACTCAGCCCGGCGCCAGTCCAGCGGTTCGCGGTACGGCCAAAGCGCTGCCGAAACCCTCTCGTTTCGCCAATACCTGCGTCTGTCCCCTTTAAACCTCTGATATCTACCACGAGCCTTCCAGAGTGAGCAGGAAATCCAGGGCGGCGACGTTGGTGGCATCGCTGTCGTCGTCGTGGGTGGACTGGGCGGTGACCTGGTCGAAGGCGATGACCATCTGCAGTTCCACCTGGTCAGTCGTCGAGAGCGTCGCCCGGTTTCCTCCCGCCGTGAGCAGATCGTCCAGGGCGGAATCGTGCAGAACCGCGACGTCGTTGCCTTCGCTGGCTTGCACGCGGTATTGGTCGAAGGCCTTCGCGCGAAGAAAAAAACCTTCCCCTGAAAGCCATGCGTAGGTAGGCGCGCCGGTGTAGGTGTCGTCGCCCGCCGAGTCGTAGAACCGCGCGATGTCGTTGCCGCCAGCGGTCGAATAGCCAAGCACCTGCTCGAAGAACTTCGCCCGAAGATAGTAGTTCTCGCCAATCATCTTGGTGTATTCCGGCGTGGCCTTGAACGTGTCGTCCCCGGCCGAGTCGTACATTTTCGCCACGTCGTCGCCGCCGCATCGGGCGTAGCCGTGGACGGTCTCGAAACCTTCGGTCCGCAGGGAGTAGCCGGGCCCCGTCATCGACGCTTCCGTGGACTTGGCGACGAACAGATCGTCGTAGTCCGAGTCAACCAAGCGAGCCTCATCGCTCCCGCCCGCCGTCGCCTTCGCCACAACCTCGTCGAACCACTTAACACGCAGGTAATAGCCGTTGCCGGTAAGCGTCGAATATTCCGGCTTGCCAATGAACATGTCATCGCCGGACGAGTCGAAGATTTCGACCGTGTCGTGATCCTCCAGCCCGCCGATTCCGTGCAATTCGCTGAAATCGCTCAGTTGCAGAGAGAAACCGGTGCCGATCATCTGGCCCCAATTGGGCCCGAGGGTCAGGTGGTCGTCATCATCGGTGCCGTAGAAACGCCCGACGTCGTTTCCGCCTCCCCCCTCCGCGCGTATGGTTTCGGTCCCCGTTGCCGTGACCTGGCAATCCGTGCCCGTAAACTGCAACGATCCTGGCCGAAGGATCGCCGATTCGTCCGACGCGGTTCCCACCAGGGTCAGTTGGTCATCGCCTTCTCCCGTATCAATCTCGATGACAGTGTAACGGCTTGGATCGACCGAAAACACCTGGTCGTTGATGGCAACCACGTGGGTAGCGCCAAGTTCGATGCGGACCTTGTCGTTGCCGTTGGTGCCGGTCACGAATGCCGTACTTCCGCTGAAGGCGATGTCGCCGCCCGTCGCCCACTCTTTTTCGACGGTGACCGTAAACGACTCGGTGTCGCTCAGCGCCGGCGAACCGTTGTCCGTCGCGCGAACGGTGATCGTGTAAACGCCGGGAGCGTCTGCTTCGTTTGTCGTCCACGTGAACTTGCCGGTGCTCGCGTTGATACTTGCCGCTGCCGGCGAGCCCGAATCCAGCGAATAGCTGAGCGACTGGGCCGGCACGTCGCCATCCGTGGCCGAGGCCGTGAACTGAACGGTCGTCCCCTCGGTCACGGTCTGGTCTTCAATGTCCGCCAGAACAGGAGCCACATTCCCTTCGTTCACGGTCACGGTGAACGACTCGCTGTCACTCAAGGCCGGCGAACCGTCGTCCGCCACGCGAACCGTGATCGTATAGGTCCCCGGGCCGTCCGTTTCGGTCGTCGTCCAGGTGAACTTGCCGGTGGCCGCGTTGATGCTCGCCCCTGACGGTGCCCCCGACTCCAGCGAATAGGTGAGCGATTGGGCCGGCACGTCGCTGTCCGCGGCCGAGGCGGTGAATTGAACGGTCGCCCCCTCGGTCACGGTCTGGTCTCCAATGTCCGCAAGGACAGGCGCCGCGTTCTTGTCCTTCACGGTTACGGTGAACGACTCGCTGTCGCTCAATGACGGCGAACCGTCATCCGTCACGCGAACCGTGATCGTATAGACGGCCGGTCCGTCCGCTCCCGTCGTCGTCCAGGTGAACCAACCGGTGGTCGCGTTGATGCTCGCCCCCGCCGGAGCCCCCGGATCCAGCGAATAGGCGAGCGACTGGGTTGGCACATCGCCATCCGTGGCCGAGGCGGTGAATTGAACGGTCGCCCCCTCGGTCACGGTCTGATCTCCAATGTCCGCAAGGACGGGTGCCGAGTTCTTGTCGTTGACGGTTACGGTGAACGACTCGCTGTCGCTCAGCGCCGGCAAGCCGTCGTCCGTCACGCGAACCGTGATCGTATAGACGCCGGGCCCGTCCGTTTCCGTCGTCGTCCAGGTGAAGCGGCCGGTACTTGGGTTGATACTCGCCCCCGACGGCGCCCCCGAATCCAGCGAATAGGTGAGTGATTGGGCCGGCACATCGCCATCCGTGGCCAAAGCGGTGAACTGCACGGTGCCGCCTTCTGTAACCGTCTGATCGGCCATCTCAGCGAGCATGGGCGACGCGTTCTTCTCGTTGACGGTCACGGTGAACGACTGGCTGTCGCTCAGGGCAGGCGAACCATTGTCCGTCACGCGAACCGTGACCGGATAGGCGCCGGGTCCGTCCGCCTCGGTCGTGGTCCAGGTGAACTGGCCTGTGCTTGCGTTGATGCTCGCCCCCGACGGTGCGCCCGCATCCAGCGAATAGGCGAGCGACTGGGTCGGCACGTCGCCGTCCGTGGCGGACACGGTGAACTGGACGGTGGCCCCCTCGGTGACGGTCTGGTCGGAAATCGTGGCGAGAACGGGCGCGTTGTTGCCCTCGTTAACCGTAATCGTAAAGGACTGAGTGTCGTCCAAGAACGCCGGTCCGTTGTCCGCAACTCGGACGGTGATCGAATAGAATCCCGGCCCGTCGGCCTCGGTTGTGCTCCATGTGAACTGTCCCGTGCCAGGATCGATGCTGGCGCCGGCCGGTGCTCCCGCTCCGAGGGAATAGGTGAGCGTCTGAGCCGGCAGATCCGAATCCGTGGCCGTGGCGTTGAATTCAACAACGGTTCCTTCCGTCACCGTCAGGTCAGGGATTTCCGCAAGAACCGGCGCCGCGTTGTCCTCGTCCACCGTGATCGTGAAGGTTTCGGAATCGTGAAGCAATCCGGGCCCGTCGTCCGTAACGCGAATCGTGATGGAATAGAGCCCGGGCCCGTCGCTTTCAGTTGTGCTCCAGGTGAACCAGCCTGTGGTCGGATCGATCGCGGCGTCGGCCGGTGCTCCGGAATCCAACGAGAACGTGAGCGACTGGGCGGGCAGATCACCGTCCGTAGCGTTGGCCTGAAATTGGACCGTTGAGCCCTCCGTAATCGTCCGATCGGCAATGGCAGCCAGGACGGGAGCCGTGTTCGCTTCCTCAACGGTGATCGTGAACGATTGTGAGGCGGCCAGTGTTCCAGGCCCGTCGTCCGTCACCCGAATCGTGATCGAATAGAAGCCGGGACCGTCCGCTTCGCTTGTGACCCACGTGAACCGGCCGGCAAGAGGATCGATCGTCGCCCCGGCGGGAGCCCCGGCACCGAGCGAAAACGTAAGCGTCTGCGCCGGCACGTCCGTGTCGCTGGCACCGGCCGTGAACTGAACCGTTTCGCCCTCAGTCACGGTCTGATCGGCAATTGCGGCAAGAACCGGCGCCGTGTTGCCTTCTGTCACAGTAATCGCGAAGGATTGCGCCGCATCGAGCAGTCCGGGTCCGTCATCGCTCACTCGCACCGTGATCGAATACACGCCCGGCGCATCGCCCTCGGCGGTCGTCCACGAGAACTCGCCCGTGGCCGGATTGATGGTTGCCCCGGTGGGCGCCCCGGCATCAAGCGAAAAGGTGAGCGTCTGCGCCGGTAGATCCGTGTCACTGGCAACAGCCGTAAACTGAACCGTTTCGCCCTCGGTCACCGTCTGGTCGGCAATCGCGGCAAGAACAGGCGCCGTGTTGCCCTCGGTTACGGTGATCGTGAAGGACTGCACCGCATCGAGCGGTTCCGCTCCGTCGTCGGTAACTCGTACGGTAAGCGAGTGGACCCCCGGGCCGTCCGCTTCCGTGGTCGCCCAAGTGAACTGGCCGCTAACCGGATCGATACTCGCTCCCGCAGGCGCACCGGCGTCGAGTGAGAAAGTGAGCGTCTGCGCCGGCAGATCGGCGTCGGTGGCCGCGGCCGTAAACGAGACCGTCGTTCCTTCGTTCACCGTCCGATCAGCAATGGGCTCAAGGACCGGCGCCGTGTTGCCCTCCGTCACGGTGATCGTGAAGGATTGCGCCGCATCAAGCAGTCCGGGCCCGTCATCCGTGACTCGCACGGTAATCGAATACACGCCCGGCGCGTCGCCCTCGGCGGTCGTCCACGAGAATTCGCCCGTGGTCGGATCGATGGTCGCACCGGTCGGCGTCCCTGCATCAAGCGAAAAGGTGAGCGTTTGCCCCGGCAAGTCGGCATCGGTAGCCACGGCCGTCAATTCCACGGTCGCCCCTTCGCTCACGGTCTGGTCCGAGATGGCGGCCAGAACGGGGACCGTGTTGATTTCAGTCACGGTGATCGTGAACGATTGCGTCGCATCGAGCGTCCCCAGCCCGTCGTCCGTCACTCGCACGGTAACCGGATACTCGCCCGGGCCGTCCGCTTCCGTCGTCGCCCAAGTGAATTGGCCGCTAACCGGATCGATACTCGCTCCGGCAGGCGCACCGGCGTCGAGTGAGAAGGTAAGCGCCTGCGCCGGCAGATCGGCGTCGGTGGCAACGGCCGTGAACTGCACCTCGACCCCTTCGGAAACGGTCTGGTCGGCGATCGATGCGAGAACGGGCGGGGAATTGCCGTCAGCCACGGTGACGTTGAAGGACTGGGCCGCATCGAGCAGTCCCGGCCCGTCATCCGTGACTCGCACGGTAATCGAATACACGCCCGGAGCGTCGCCCTCAGCGGTCGTCCACGAGAATTCGCCTGTGCTTGGATCGATGGTCGCCCCCGTCGGCGCGCCGGCATCAAGCGAAAAGGTGAGGGTTTGCTCCGGCAAATCGGCATCGGTAGCCACGGCCGTCAATTCCACGGCCGCCCCTTCGCTCACGGTCTGATCCGAAATAGCGGCCAGGATGGGCGCCGTGTTGACTTCCACGACCATGATCGTGAACGACTCGCTGTCCGTGTAGACCGAATCCGCGTCGTCAGTCACGCGGACGGTCACCGTGTACTCTCCAGGCCCTTGCTGTTCGGTAGGCGTCCAGGTGAACAAGCCCGTATCGGCATCGATCGCCGCTCCAGCAGGCGTCCCGGAGTCAAGCGAGAAGGTCAATCCCGTGGCCTGGTCATAAGGGGCCGTTAGAACGGACTGCACGGACAGTTCGGTTTCCTCGTCGACGATCTGATCCGCAAGGGCGTCCAGCATGGGCGTTTCCACGACGACTTCCACTTCGAACGAGTCGGATTCGTTTGGCGAACCGTCGTCGGTCACGAGAACGGAAATCGTGTGGCTCCCCACCCCATCGTCCATTGTAGGAGTCCACGTGAGCAGGCCTGTGACCGGGTCGATTGCAGCCCCCGCAGGGGCCCCCGTATCGAGTGCCCAGGCCACGGTGTTGGCTGGTTCGTCGGGATCATCGGCCTCGAGGAGCAGAGACAGGGTGTCTCCGAGATCCAGAACCTGCTCGCCGGGATCGACGATTTCGGGAGGAGAATTGGTTTCGTTGACGGTGATCGTGACCGAAGTGGAGTCGCTCAACGAGGGCGTCCCGTCATCCGCAACCGTTACGGTGATCGTGTATTGCCCTCCGCCATACGCCTCGTCCGGAGTCCACGAAAGCTGGCCGGTGTTGGCATCGATCGTCGCCTCTGCCGGCGCTCCTGACTCGATGGAGTAGGTCAGCGTCTGGGCTGGCGTATCGTCGTCCGTCGCCGAAAATCCCAACGCCACGTTGCTGCCCTCGTCGACCGTCACGTCGTCCATCGCCGCCAAGATGGGCGCGTGATTGACTTCGCCAACGGTGATGTGGAAGACTCCCTGATCGCTCAAGGGGGGAGACCCCGAATCGGTGACCCGGACCGTGATCTCGAAGGCCTGATCGCCGGCCGACTCGTCTGGAGTCCAGGTGAATTGTCCCGTGACGGCATCCAGCGCAGCCCCGCTGGGCGGATTCCCCACCAGAACAAAAGTCAGGTCTTGAGCCGGTTCATCGGGGTCCGTGGCCGACACGGTCAACGCGATCGGTTCGTTTTCTTCCACCGTCACATCGGACGGCAGCGTAAGGACGGGTGGTTGATTGAAGATCTCGGTCAGGCTGGTCTGCACACGTTGGCCGTAAATGTCGCTTCCTTGCCCGTCGTCTGCGGTGGACGTGGAGAGAATCACAGCCACGTCGCCCTGCACGGCGATCGACGGCGCCGTCAGGGAGGCATCGCTTGAGCCATAGACGGTCTTTGCACCGTTGGCATTTCCCAGAGGATCGAAGTGTTGAACATGGATCTCTTTGCGTCCGGCCTCGGAAGACGACTCGCCCTCCCAGGCAACGACGAAGTCGCCCACGTCGGTGATTGCCGCTGAAACATGACGTCCCGGGTCGGCCACGTTTTCCGTTCCAACAGGCGCGCCGTCCGCATCGTAGGCCTGGACATAGACCATCCACTCGCCCGCCGTCAGGTCGAAACTCTGCCAGGAAACGAGGAAATTGCCTCCCGGAGAAACAGCAACGCTCGGAAGCTGCTGATTCCCTTCCGTGGTCGTGTTGACCTGAAACTCGCCGCCAACCAGCGTTCCGTCGGAGGCCAATCGCTGGGCGAAGATTCCTCCACTCGACCCGTCCTGCCCCTCACTCGTCCAAACCACGATCGTCCCGCCCACGCTGTCCGATCCGATCACCGGGTAGCGTTGATTTCCGTCCGTGGTCGTGTTGACGGCGATCTCCTCGGTCGTTGCCGCGCCGTCTGCACTGTACCGCCTCGCGTAAATGCCCGTCTTGTCGCCATCCTGATCCGTTGATGTCCACGCAATCGTGAAGTCGCCGTCTGCGTCCATGGCCACGGCGGAGAAGTTCTGATTGTTGTCGGTCGTGGTGTTGACCCGAAACTCGCTGCCTTGGGCGGTACCCGAAGCATCGTAGCAGCGTGCGTAGACACCATACAAACTGCTGTCTTGCCAGAGACTCGACCAGGTCACGACAAAGTCCCCATCGTCGTCCATGGCAACGGCGGGAAAGATCTGCTCCGACGTGGTCGCCACGTTGACCTGGAACTCGTCGCCGACCGGCGAGCCCGTCGAGTCGAACAACTGCCCGAAGACGTCGAAGCCGTCGCTCTCCGACGACTCACCTGACCAAACCGCCACGAAGTTGCCGTCCTCGTCGTTGGCAACGGAGGCCGCGCGAGCCTGACCGAAGGTGAGTTGGTCACCGCTCGTCTCCGTGTTCGCGGTGAACGCATCGCCGAGGGAGGCAACCGACAGAAGCCTTCGATCCTCCAAAGGCTCCAGCCGCAGTCGTCTTGAACGTTGAAACATCGTGGGGAAACTCGATAATGTGGTCGTGAACTACACCCCACCAAGGTGGCGGCGCAGGGGTAATTTCAGCAAGTTTGCCGGACGAACACAGACCGCAAACATCCACTAATCCGCAAACTTTGCCTAATCGTTTATTTCGGAATGCGGACAGGGCGCACTAGAGCAGAATTGCTCGAAGATGTTCAACCGTCAGGGTTTGGGGCAGCCAAACGCCCTTGAAGAACCTGTCCCGGAACCACCGCGTCGGTCTCCCGTGGGCGGAGAATAGGCGCATCAGCGACGATTGCGGGCTCGGCAAAGCGATGGGCCTACTCCTCCCAGTGGCCTGGATTGTTCGGCCAGATGCCGCCGGTTGCCTGGTTGTACTGCCAACCTTTCCCCTCGCTGGTCGGGCCCGTCGGAGGATCGGAGGAGGTTGCGTAAACATCGCCACAAAGATCAACCGGGTTGGGAGGAAGCTCCGTGTCGTAATAGGGGCCAAAGGGACCGTCTGGGTCCTCGTTTCCCGCCACGTCGGTTGTGGTCAGCAGTTGGGGAAGACCGTTGGCTTCAAGACTCGGATATTCCCCGTGGTGGTTCTTATAGACTTCGACCTGTGTCCGCAAGGAATGGGTGGTGGACTTGAGAACGTTCTTCTTGGCATCGTCCGTCGTTGAGCCAAGGCGCGGTATGACTGTGGCAGCCAGAATGGCCATGATGACGACGACAATCAACACTTCAATGAGCGTGAAAGCGCGTCTTGTTTGGCTGGTTTCCATTGGCCGAATGCCCCCCGACCGATACGTTCGCGTGCTGCACAACCCTTGCGGACGGAGTACGCAACACGGTAGCTGAAACTACACCTCAATGTAGCTTACTTCTCCTACTCAGGAGGCCAGCAACACCGTCCGCCTGAGGGGCTCAGCGGAGATGGGCTGCTGGGCACACACACTCCCCCAACCAGAGCCCCCCAGATGATACACTCGTCACAACCGGCTTTTTAGCAGACAGTTACACCATCAAGCCCACGGTTCCCCGCCCCCCTCCAACAAGTGGTACCCACTTCGCAGACAAGCCTCGTCAGACGATTTGAGCTTTCCCTGTACCGGACGGTCTCCAATGCCGATGTAGGTGATGACGGCTGTACTCGGGCCGCTCCATCGAACAGGCAACAGGAGTCCCCGACAGAACTGGGGTGTCTCCCACGGGCGTGGCGGCCCCTCAGCCATAGGTCTTGTTAGCGGCTCTAAGACAACCCGGACGCCATGGAGGGTGAAGTTGTCAATCAAAGATCGAGTCTGGGCTTTTCATCTTCTTCACATGTCGAAACCGGTTGAGGACCGACCAATCCACCAGGAGATCGTTACGGGGCACGTACGACATATCCTGGAACTTGGACTCGGATCTGGCGAACGATCGCTTCGTCTGATCGAGACGGCCTCACGGTGTTGCAGCGCTCGCGAAATCCACTATACGGGAGTGGACCCATTTGAGAGCCGAGGTGGAGAAAACAGCCTCCCTCTCAAGGAGGCCCACCAGAAACTCTCTCGCATGGGGGCCCACATTCGGCTCGTCCCGGGAGACGCCTTTTCCGGGGTCGCCCGAATTGCCAATTCGCTCCAGGGAATCGATCTGGTCGTTGTTTCTGGGGATCAGTCGCCGGAGTTGCTCGAGCGGGCCTGGTTCTATTTCCCCCGCATGCTCCACAACCAGTCGAAGGTGTTTCTCCAGAAGCCTTGCGGTTCCGGCCAGATAGCCCCCTATGACCAGATTGGTCTCGAAGAAATCGGGATCTGGGCCAACCGGACATCCCGTCGGCGAGCCGCATAGCAGTTCGGTGGCGGCGTAACTCCCCAGAACCCCGCAATTGCGGACCGATCGGGATCCGCGATTCGTCGCCCCCGCAACAAGGCGGCAAGGGCAAGCCAGCGCGAACTTCTCCCCCTTGGGGGCCGTCTACGAAGAGGTTCAGGACGTTGACGCCCTCCCGCGCAAGGTGTGGAAAGGCATTTTCCGGCGAGCAGGGGCTCATCACAACGGAGCGTGATGGCTACCATGGTGGACTCCGCGACTCTCATGGAGTTCACGCCGGGGGCGTCGCCAGAGCCGTCTTGGCGGGTTATAATTGGCGATTTCTCCACGACACCCGGCAGTGCTCCCGGTGGCTCCAGCCGACCCGCTGGGCCCCGTTGGCTTGAGTTCTTGCCTTGTCGATTGTTACCTCTGATAGGAAACTGGTTGGACCGATGCAGCAGTCGAATGCCCCGCGGACGATGTTTGAGAAGATCTGGGAGCGGCACGTTGTGCTCGCGGAAGAGGGCAAACAGACGATTCTCTACATCGACCTTCAGTTGGTTCATGAGGTCACCAGCCCCCAGGCTTTCGAAGGGCTGCGTCTTGCGGGTCGAAAGGTGCGGCGTCCGGAACGCACCGTGGCCACCGCCGACCACAACGTACCCACGACGGACCGATCCCTGCCCATCATCGACCCAGTCTCGAAGCAGCAAATCGACACGCTCCGAGAAAACTGCAGCGAGTTCGGGATCCAGTTCTACGACCTGAACGACGTCAACCAGGGCGTCGTCCACGTGATCGGGCCCGAGTTAGGACACACCCAACCCGGCATGACGATCGTCTGCGGCGATAGCCACACGGCAACCCATGGGGCCTTTGGGGCCCTGGCGTTTGGCATCGGGACGAGCGAAGTGGAACACGTGCTCGCCACCCAGACACTCCTCCAATACAAACCCAAGACGCTGGAGATTCGCGTCAACGGTCGACTCGGCGAGGGCGTGACCGCCAAGGACTTGATCCTCTACGTGATCGGCAAGATCTCCCCCCAAGGCGGCACCGGCTACTGCATCGAGTACACGGGCGAGGCCATTCGTGCTCTCTCGATGGAAGAGCGCATGACGGTCTGCAACATGTCGATCGAAGCCGGGGCCCGTGCGGGCCTGATTGCTCCGGACGAAACCACCTTCGAGTATCTCCGCGGGAGACCTCACGCCCCGAAGGACTTCGAGGCAGCCGTGGCCGATTGGAAGACGCTCGTGTCGGACGAGGGCGCCCAGTACGATCGGGTGGAGGTCTTCGACGCCGCCGACATCGAGCCCCAGGTCACGTGGGGAACGAATCCCGGCCAGGTGGCCGGCGTGACGTCCGCGGTTCCCGACCCCGCCCAGTTCAGCGACAAGGTTGAGCGCAAGGCGGCCGAGAACGCGTTGGCCTACATGGACCTCCAGCCAGGCGCACCGATCGAGTCGATCCCGGTAACACGGATCTTCATCGGCTCCTGTACGAACGGACGAATCGAAGACCTGCGAACAGCGGCCAAGGTCGTTCGGGGTTACCTTGTGGCGGATGGCGTCAATGCCATGGTGGTTCCCGGGAGCGGCCTCGTGAAACGACAGGCGGAAGAAGAAGGCCTCGACAAGATCTTCACCGACGCAGGCCTCGAGTGGCGCGAGCCGGGGTGCAGCATGTGCCTGGCCATGAATCCCGACAAGCTCGAACCGGGCGAACGCTGTGCCGCCACGAGCAATCGCAACTTCGAAGGCCGCCAGGGCAAAGGTGGGCGGACCCACCTCGTTTCCCCTGAAATGGCCGCCGCGGCGGCGATCGCAGGCCATTTCGTCGACATCCGCGACTGGAAATACCAGTAGGAGCGAAGAGAGACGGAAGGCCTTGGGCTTTGATGATGGATACCTTGAAAAGCGAGTGAGCTATGCGTGCTTTCACAACCCATACCGGCTTGGCGGCTCTGATGGATCGTTCCAACGTGGATACGGACCAGATCATTCCCAAGCAATTTCTCAAGCGGATCGAGCGAACGGGTTTCGGCGAGTTCCTGTTCTTCGACTGGCGCTACCTGGACGACGGCGCGGACAACCCCGAATTCGAATTGAACCTGCCTCGCTATCAAGGGGCCAGCGTTCTGGTCACCCGCAGCAACTTCGGCTGCGGTTCCAGCCGCGAGCACGCCCCCTGGGCGTTGGAGCAATACGGCTTCCGGGTGATCCTCGCGTCAAGCTTCGCCGACATCTTCTTCAACAACTGCTTCAAGAACGGCATGCTGCCCATCGTGCTCGACGAAGCGACGATTGACGATCTCTTCACCCGAGCCACGGCCCAGGAAGGCTACCAACTCACGGTCGATCTGGAGTCGAAAACGATCACGGACGACTCCGGCCTGAAGATCGAATTCCAGGTCGACGATTTCCGCCGTCATTGCTTGCTGAACGGTCTGGACGACATTGCCCTCACCCTCCAACAGGAGGAGAAGATCGGGGCTTACGAAACAGCTCGCGGAATTGCCTGACGAGCGTTGAGGACGCCGGGCTCCTGAATGGAAACAGCAGCCCGGCGTGCGACAGAAGGCAAGCCGTTTCCTGATCTTCCCCAGGACAAGAACCTCTATCCCTCTGCGGACGTTATCGGCTGCAACGTCGCAGTGCTCATTCGCGTTGCAGTGAAAGAGTACAGGCATTGTCAGAAATTGAACAACTTGACCAGTGCTTGACTTAAACGGAGCCGTGCCTTGCGCACCGGTTCCTTCGCCTTTCTGCCCCAAAGGGTTTCTTAGCTGCCACTTAGGTCGATCCTGCCCCGTTTGCCACCCGTGGCACACGCTTTGCCCGTTGACTGGTGGACAACCCCGGTTGCCCAAGAGTGACTTCCGAGCGTCTCCGGCGCGTGTCCATTCCCGTTTTTTTGTTGCGCGAAGGGTCAGGCCATGTCCCTGAAGAGGAGAAAGGGAGGGAGGAAACTCTTATCTTCGTGAGGTCAAAATGTCAACCATTCTAATTGCCGACGACAACCCGGCCATTCGGCTCCTGTGTCGACGCGAGCTGGAGGAGGAAGGATACGAAGTTCTCACCGCCCGCGATGGTCTTGAAGCGGTGACGATCACCGATCAGTTTATCCCCGACGTGGTCGTCCTCGACGTGATCATGTCCCGCCTGGACGGCCTGGAGGCCTTGAGCCGAATCACGCGAAAGCACCCGGACGTTGGAGTGATACTGTTCACGGCTTTCGACGACGTTTGTGTCCGTGACGAGCGAGCGATGGCAGCGACGGCCTGCGTCGCCAAGGGCCGAAATCTGGCGGAACTCAAGCGGGTAATCGCCAACGTCCTTCGAGCGTGTCGGGACCACACGACCTATCGGATCGGGTTGCCGCCTCGCGAACTCGTAGCCCGGTAGGCAAACTTCATTCAGGAAAGGAGTCCTCAAGTGTTGGTTCTGAGTCGAAAAATCGGCGAACAAATTGTCTTGCCGATCCGCGGCGTGAACATCGTCGTGCTGGCCATCCACGGCAAGCGTGTCCGGTTGGGAATTGAAGCCCCCCCCGAGGAACCCGTACACCGCGTCGAACTCCTGAAACATAAGCACGAAAGCGAATCGAGCAAGCCAAGTCTCGCCGAAGCCTGAAGGCCTTCGATTTCAGGGGACCGGGTGCCGAGTTTCGTTGACGCACGGAGGTCAAGATGCCGAGCAACCAACTCTTCTCGTACCCCACCCCGCCGAGTTCGGAGGATCATTCCGCTTTCCTCCAGCGACGGCTTCGAACCGAAGGCGACATGAGCCTTCGCCATGTGGAGTGCGAGTTTCATGACGGCCTTGTCATTTTACGAGGGCGAGTACCGACCTACTACGTCAAGCAGCTCGCGCAATCGATCCTGCTCATCGATCCGACCGTGGAGGCTATCGAAAACCTGATCGAAGTGGCTTCGCGGTGAATCCAATGCGTTCTTCGCACCATGCGGCGATTTCAAGAAGTCGCGTGTCTTCGTGGTGTCGTCCCACAAGCTGCACGGCAACGGGCATCCCGTCGCCGGCCAGACCGCACGGCAAGGAAACGACCGGCAGTCCGGAACAACTCCAGGGAGCCTGGAATCGCTTGGGACCGGTCGTGTCGCATGAGGGAGCCGTCGTGTCAGTCGCGGGCATGATCAGGGCGTCGAAGCCCTCGATCATGGCCGGGACGCGGCGGCGGTACTCGTGGAGATGGCCCAAGGCCTCCGCGTAGTCCACGGCGGAAGTGGCAAGTCCCTGATCCAGCAATCCCGCAATCATCGGCCCGTAGGCCTCGCGATGGGAGGTAAAAGCCTTGCGGTGATAGGCGGCGGCCTCGGCCGCCATAACCGTCGTATGGACCTCTTGGATCGCCTCGAAGTCGACCGTCGGCTCCACAATCCCGATCTCGGCTCCGTCGGCCAACTGCTTCAGGGCTTGGCCCACTGCTGCATGCACATTCGATGCCGCTTCCGTCATGAAGAAGGTCTCCACCAGCCCAAGCCGCAGTCGTTCGCTCCGCTCGCCTTGAATATTCGATGCCCGCGGCGGCACGAAGTCATCGGAGGGCGGCATGGCGTCAAGCAGCAGCGCCAGATCGCGAACCCTCGGGGCCATAGGGCCCACATGGTCGAAATGGTAGCTCACCGGGACGACTCCCGTTCGATCCACGCGGCCAAAGGTCGGCTTGCAGGCGGCAACCCCACAGTAGGTGGACGGGCGGACCAGCGAGCCCCCGGTCTGCGTCCCAAGGGCGCCCAGACACATGCCCATGGCCAGGGCCGCGGCCGAGCCACTGCTGGACCCCCCGGGAGTCCGCTGGCCCGACGGGTCCCACGGGTTGCTGGTCGGCGGCGGGTCGAAACACGCAAACTCGACGGTTACCGTTTTGCCGAGAATGAGTGCCCCGGCTCGTCGCAAGCCCGCCACGACGGGAGCATCTTCCGCTGCCACGCAGCCATGACGGAGCGGCGAGCCCGCCTCGGTCGGCAGGCCAGCCACGTCGATGATGTCTTTGATCCCCAGCGGAATCCCGTGGAGCGGGCCACGCAAGCGTCCCTCGGCAGCTTCAACGGTCATGGCCTCCGCCTCGCGTCTCGCGGCTTCCTCATCGACGAGAACCCACGCCCGCACGTCGCCATCGTGGTCTCGAATCCGCGTCAGGCACTTATCAAGCAGTTCCGTCGGGCGAATCCGCCCTTCACGAATCGCCTCGGCCGCCTGGTGAACTCCATGCATTCCTTCACTTCCTTCCGGATACTTCTAGCGTCCCTGGGGATTCGGGTGATCAAACGGCTTCGCACGGGCTTCGTTGGGTTCCTTGACGACCTTGATCACGGAAGGCCCAAAGACACTGCTGAGAACCCGCTTCACGGCATCCAGATCCGTCCCCATCCAGTAGACGATCTTTGCACCGGTGGTGATGAGGGAACTGATCACGAAGAGCATCACCAGGCCCGCCGCTGCCAGGGCAAAGAACGCGAACAGCCTCGGTTCGACCGTCACCTGGCCGTTGTTCACATCCACAAGAGGGACGTCGTCTCCCAGAAAGTCCGTCCATTTCTCCACCACGGGGCCGAACCGGTCCGGTTCGGTTGCCGCCGAATAGGCCAACTGAAAGAGTTCGTTGGCGAAATAGAGCCCCATCACAATCAGGAACATCCCGAATAGAGCGGCGGTCACCCGAAACCAACTCCGCATGATCTCCGAGGCGGAAGCCGGCGGCGCCATTTCGTCAGGTTCGAACTCTCGCATAGCCGCTTCTCCCTAGCAAAGCTGTGTGATGCCCGGCAAGCTGGACAGAGCCTCGAATATATCGCCGCCCCCCCAAAGGGACAAGACGTTCATCCCCGCCCTACGAAGCCCCGAACGAGCCCGTTACAATAGGTGCTTCGGTCCCCGAGGGGCCATCTTGCCATTGCAGCGGCATTTTCACCTCCCCAAAGAGCGTTTTTCCCATGGCTTCCATAACCGACACCACGCCCCAAGACCCCGCCGCCCCTGTCAATTGGAACGCACTTGCTGATCGGGTACTCGACGGCGGGAGGGTCACGACGGACGAGGCACTGGCCGTTCTTCGCTGCGATGACGACGAATTGCTCGACTTGCTTGCGGCCGTCTACCGAGTGCGTCGAGCCACCCACGGAAACCGGGTCCACCTGAATTTCCTGGTGAATGCCAAGAGCGGACGCTGCGGGGAAGACTGCGGCTACTGCAGCCAGGCACGGGGTTCGAAGGCCCAAATCGACAAGTATCCCCTGCTTGAAGAAGACGAACTGCGAGACGGCGCCCGGGTCGCCGCCGAGCGTGAAGCGGGCACCTATTGCATCGTGACAGCCGGACGAGGCCCCCTGGAAAAGGAATTGGTTCGAGTCGAGGAGACCGTGCCTCAAATCAAGGAGGAACATGCACTCAAAATCTGCGTATCGCCCGGCCTCCTCACGCCGGAACAGGCCCAGCGGCTCAAGGCCGCCGGGGTGAACCGCATCAATCACAACCTGAATACGAGCGAACGATTCTACGAACGAATCTGCAGCACTCACACCTATCAGGATCGCGTCAAGACCCTTCGCGCGGTCCGTGCCGCCGGGTTGGAGATCTGCTCCGGCGGAATCGTCGGGATGGGAGAAGCGGACGAGGACGTGGTCGAACTGGCGATGCGTCTGGCCGAATTTGAAGTGGACGCGTTGCCGGTCAATTTCTGGCTTCCCATCGAAGGGACCGCCCTTGCCGAAGGAACGTCTCCCAAGCCGCTGAACGCCCGCTACTGCCTTAAGGTCCTGGCCATGTTCCGATTCACGAACCCGAAGACCGTGCTCCGCATGGCCGCAGGGCGCGAAGTGCATTTGGGCCCGCTCCAGCCGCTGGGACTTTATGCCGCGAACTCCATGTTTGTGGGCGACTACCTCACCACCAAAGGCCAACCGCCCACGGCCGACTATCAAATGATCGAAGCTCTCGGCTTTGAGATTGTTCTGGAAGGCGCCGGCGGGGAGCGTTGAACCGAGAGGGGAATCGGTCGTCACCGCGAAGCTATGGCAGAGCAGCGCGAATCCGCTGAACAAATGCGGGCCGGGCGCTGCACGGTGACCGTGAAGCGGAGCCCCCCACCGGTTCAAGGCTCGTCTGACCTGCGCCCGGTACTCCAATGGGGCGTGCTCCCTATATCCCGTGGGCAGCCAATGCTCTCGGGGAGAGTGCCCCACCCCCCCGACCTAAGGGAAACAGCCCTCGTGTCCCGTACAAGCCACGAGATTGGCGCTTCGCTGGGAGGGGGCGATTGCTCGAAAGGGCGGATTTCTGCGTCGGATGCCGTTCTACGCCAGCCTCTCCCCCGTTGGTGACCTATGTTTTGAAGAGCATCTGCTTTGCAGTGCTCATCGCGCGGGGCAGGGTCACACGAAGCAACTTCCTAGATCGGGCATCTCCGACCAGGCGTCGCACCAGATCGCCGGTTGCCGAGCGGGGCCGGAAGCCATCTTCGGTGGCGTACCGATCAAAAAAGCCAATGGATCGCTTTTTTCGGCCACACCACGAGGGAACACATGAAGTCGGGATTGAAAAAAACCTTCCAGTACCTGAAGAAGACCGAGAACGAGGCGGCGGTCGAACTTCTGATTCAGGGCCTGGATTCCAAGTTTGACACCGTTCGGGCGGAATCGCTTCGCGCCCTTCTGGAGCGGCGCAGTCCGGTCGGCCATCGCGCCGTCTTTGCCAGGCTCCCCGAATTTGACAAGTCCGATCTGGAAATCGTGGGAGAACGTCCCGACCGAATGGTGCGCGTCGTGACAGAGGCCCTCACGACGGCCGACACGGCCACGTGCATGAAAGCCCTCGCCGCCGTCCTCACCTTTCGACTCTACACCATCATGCCGGCTTTGACCGCCGTGCTCAAGACGCCCAATTCGGCCCTCTTTCAGCCGGCAACACGGCTCATCGCCGAGCTTACCGACGCTTTCTATCTCGAACTGAGCGGTCAGGATCGTCCCGAGACGCATCGCGATTACGACACGCTGCGGAAACGTTTGACCGGGACCCTGGAAGAAGCCCTCGGATGCTACACCACCCACCAGAGTCAGGAGGTGCTGGAGGCCTTTCTGATCCTGGCCAAGCCTCAAAGTGTCGTCCTGCGACGAATTTTGCAGCAACCGGAAGAAACCGTCCATCCGCCCCTTGTGGAAACGATGAAGACGAACCAGCGCGGCGGCGTTCTGCGACTGTTGCTTAGTTTTCTCGAAGATCCGCAGATGCCGAACACCGCACGAAACGTGCTGGCAAGTCGCGACGACGTCAAATTCCTCGAGAACTTGGCGTCGTATATTCGTCCCAAGCCCACGAAGGCCGTGCTCGAATCGCTCACGACGTTCAAGACGTTCGCCTGGGCAAAACCCAATCATCCCGTCTTCGAGCAACTGGACGACGCCACGCAGGAAGGCCTGGTGGCGATTCTGGTCCATTCCGGAGCAAAACGAGCGGACATTCTCGAAACCCTCGGTTATCTGCTGCTTCAGGGCAAGCCGGGTGGAAGACGCGCGGCGGCCAAGGCGATCGCAACCTTCCGCGATGCCAAGGCGACGGAGTTCGTGCGTTCAGCTCTTTCCGACGAGGACCCCGAAGTGCTCGCGGCGCTACTCCCCCAACTGCGTCCGAGGCAGGTTCCCGATGCGATGCTGCTGATGATTCGGATGGTCGACTGTCCCCACGAAGAAGTTCGGGCCGCTCTGGGCAAGGCTATGCCGGAGTTCACGTTTCGCCAGTTCCTGACGAATTTCGACACGATGCCGGAGGAATTGCTGCCGACAACGGGGCATCTCGTGCGGAAGATCGACTTGAAGGCGAAGGGCGAACTCGCAACCGAGTTGAAGGGGCTGTCTCCCGTACGCCGGCGGAAGGCCGTTCAGGCGGCCGCGGCAATGGGAATGGTTCGAGACGTGGAGCAGGAACTGATTGCACGGCTTTCGGATGACGACCACATGGTGCGGATCGCCGCCGCCAAGGCCTTGGCCGAGTGCGACACAATGCCCACCTGGGAAGCCCTTCGCGATGCGTTGCTCGACAAGAGCGTCATCGTACAGGAGGCCGCCGAGGCAAGTCTGATGAGAATCACGAATTCCCTGGCCCAGGTTCAGAATGAGGAAGAACAGGTTGCCCAGGACGGCGTGCAACAGGAGGTGCTCCGATGACATTGAATTTCAGTTTCCAAGCGTTGGCCCTTCTTGCGGCACGATCCACGTCCGACTCAAGCCAGGCCCTGGTCTGGATTCTCGTGGCCGGAGTCGGCATTGCCGTGGTCGTGGGGGGGCTGGTTCTGGCGAACCGCGCGGCCCACAAACGCCGCACCAGCAGCCATGCCGGACTCTTCGCCGGCCTGTGCCAACATCACAAGCTGGATCGGAGCAGTCGGAATCTCCTGAAATCCCTGGGGCAAGCCCATCGAGTACGCTACGCCGCGCGGGTCTTCCTTGATCCGAGTCTGTACGAGCCGAAGCAGCTTCCCCCTGCCCTCCGAGCGAGGAAAGACGAGATCCTGGCCTTGCGCCAGCAGTTGTTTCTGATGGCCGAAGCGAAAGACACCCCTCTGCAGGGCCATGCCTGATTCGGGCCTCCCCCGCCATCCCGCGCCCCCTTTTCCCTGGGGCGCGGCTCGTTCTTTCCCCAGAAAGCTCGTCTCCTCGAGCGAAAACTCGGAGAAGGGGCGAACCATTTTCACTTCTCGAACGTAGCGCCCTGGAGCGGTAGCATCTGCGATCGGTCTGGCTATAATGTGTGGTTTAACCATGCCGGACGTGGGGTCGCCGCGTCTGCCAGCCCACCGAGCGTTTCTTTCCCGCGCGGCAGTGTCGCCCTGCCGTCGCGAGCTGCGGAGCTCGACCGGTAGGGCTTACCCCACCGGTTGTCACCTTTCGTTGTAAACTGGTTGATAGGACTGTGATTTTCCTACTTGTGGAGCAAGAGCGATGAGTGACCAGCAAGGTCTCGCCATGATCGAAGCCCAGGGGCTTACGAAGTACTATGGCAGTTTTGCTGCCATTGAGGATGTGACGTTCTCGATTCGAAAAGGCGAGGTCGTTGCCTTCCTGGGACCGAACGGGGCTGGCAAGAGTACGACCATGAAACTCCTGACCGGCTACCTTGCGGCCTCGGGAGGGACCGCCAAGATCGCCGGACACGACATGTCGACCGATCGCATCGAAGGCTCCAAACGCCTGGGCTACCTTCCCGAAAACGGACCGCTCTATCCGGACATGACTCCTCGCGGGCTGCTTTCGTTCTTTGCCGAGGCTCGAGGCTACAGCGGCGCAGAGGCCCGGCAACGAATCTCCCTGGTGATCGAACAGTGCGCCCTGCAGAGCGTCATCGGAAAACCCATTGGAAAGCTCTCCCGCGGCTATCGCCAGCGTGTCGGCATGGCTCAGGTGCTGCTTCACGAGCCCGACGTGCTGATCCTCGACGAGCCCACCGCCGGCCTCGATCCCAACCAGATCCACGAGGTTCGTGAAACGATTCGAAAACTGGGCCAGAGCAAGACCGTCCTGCTCTCGACTCATATCCTCCAGGAAGTGGACGCCATGGCGGATCGCGTCCTGTTCATCAACGAAGGCCGGCTGGTCTTCGACGATTCGGTCCAGACCTTCTCGTCCGAGAAGGCGACTATGGACGAACGATTCCGAGAACTGACGAGTGCCAGCATCTGACGGCCGATCCGCCGAAACGAACCCGTTTCGGCAACTCGTTCGCGGCGTCGTTCCTGTTTCCTTCCTTCTAAACACGAAAGACATAAGCCAGGCAGTATCCATGAACACCAAGGTCTTGCTTGCCGTCTTCAAGCGGAATTTCCTCGCCTATTTCACGAGCCCAACGGGTTACGTGTTCATTTGTGCCTTCGTGCTGCTCAGTTCGATGGCCGCCTTCTGGCCCAACGAGTTTTTCAACCGCAACCTGGCCAACCTCGACCAGTTGAGCTCCTTCTTCCCCTTCATCATGCTCGTGTTCGCACCGACGATCACCATGGGCATCTGGGCGGAGGAACGTCGGCAGGGAACGGATGAACTTCTGCTCACGATCCCCGCCAGTGATTTCGACGTGGTCCTGGGCAAGTACCTGGCGGCACTGGCCATCTACACGGTCTCGCTCGGCTTCTCGATGATTTGCAGTCTGATCGTGCTGAGTTTCCTGGGCAGCCCCGACCTGGGCCTGTTCTTCGGCACCTATTTCGGCTACTGGACCGTCGGCCTCGCCATGCTCGCCGTGGGGATGGTCGCGTCCTTCGCCACCTCGAACCTGACGCTTGCCTACATCCTCGGCGCGGCCTTCAACACCCCACTGGTCCTCCTGATCTGGGCCGATTCGATCCTGCCCAAGGACATCGGCGGCCCCCTGAAGGAATGGAGCGTCGGCGGACAGCTTGCGGACTTCACCAGGGGAATGGTCAGTTTCTCGCACCTGGTCTACTTCGTCACGATCGTGGTGGTCATGCTCTACCTGAGCGTGGTCTTCATCAGTGCCCGCCACTGGCGAACCGGCGCTTCCAGCGCCTCCAACACGGGGTTCTACGCCGTGCAGATCGTGGCCCTGCTGATCATCGGCTTGAACCTGAGCATCCTGCTCGGGCGTCACGATGTTCGTGTCGACGTGACGAGCGAACAGTTGAGCTCCCTGGCCCCCGAGACGGTGTCGCTCCTGCGAGACATCGAAACGGAACAGCCCGTACAGATCGAGGCCTTCATCAGCCCCGAGGTGCCCGAAATGTACGTCCAGACGCGACTGGACATTCTCAACCGGCTTCGGGAAATCAAGGCACGTGCGGGCAACAAGGTCATTCTCCGGCTCATCCCCACGGAACGATTTACGGAAGAGGCCCAGCGGGCCGAGCAGCGTTATGGCATTTCCCCGCGACGGGTCCTGAAAAACGAACGAGGGAAAATGGGCGATGATTACATCTTCCTCGGCGTGGCCTTCACTCGCGGCCTGGAGAAGATCATCCTCCCCTTCATCGACCGCGGTGTCCCGATCGAATACGAACTGGTACGGTCCCTCCTCACGGTGACCCAGCAGGAACGCAAGAAGGTCGGCGTCTTGAAGACCGACGCCCCGCTGTTCGGCGGCATGAATCCGCAAATGATGAGTTCGACTCCGAACTGGCCAATCATTGATGAACTGAAGAAACAATACGAAGTCGTCGAGGTCGATCCTTCGGCTCCCATCGAAGAGAAATTCGACGTGCTGCTGGCCGTGCAGCCCTCGTCGCTCAACCCGCAGAAGATGGAGAACTTCCTCGCAGCAGTCCGATCGGGCCAGCCAACCGCCGTGTTTGAAGACCCCTTCCCACTCTTCGAGCCGGGCGTGCCGGGCACGAACGTACCGAAGCAGCCGCCCGGAGGCATGCAGGCCAGGATGATGGGGCAACAGGCCGAGCCCAAGGGAGAGATCGGCCGTCTCTGGGAAATGCTCGGGATCAAGTTCAATGCCGATGATGTGATCTGGCAGGACTACGAGCCCTATCCCAAGCTCAGCATCCCCTTCAAGGAATTCGTCTTCATCGATCAAGGCCAGGACCGGCTCTCGACGCCCTTCTGCGAGACGGACCCGGTCACCTCCGGCTTGCAGCAACTCCTGTTCGTCTTCGCCGGCTCCTTGAACGGGATCAACGCCTCGGAAATGACCTTCACCTCCCTGGTGGAAACCGGGACAAAGACCGGAACGGTTGAGACCAGCGATATTTCGCCCATGGCCATGTTCGGCCGCATGGACATCAATCCCGACCGCAAGCTCCTGCCGACCGGACGCCCCTACACGATGGCCGCGAGAATCCAGGGCGAACTTCCCGCAACGGAAGATGCCGCCGAGGAAAAGGCAGACGGCGAGGAGAAGACGGACGGTGAGCCGAAGGAGCCGGAAACCACCAAGATCGACGTCATCGTGGTCACCGACATCGATATGCTTTCTCGTCCTTTCTTCCTCCTTCGCGAGCAGGGAGTCAACCCGGAAGCAGGGATCGACCTGCGTTTCGACAACGTGACGTTCGTCCTCAACGCCCTCGATTCGCTGGTGGGCGACAATCGCTTCATCGAGATTCGAAAACGCCGCCCCGTCCATCGGACCTTGACGGCCATCGAGCGGGCGACCGAAGATTCCCGGAAGAGCCTGGACCAGCAAATCAAGAAACTCGAGGATGACGCCGAGAAGGCCGTCGAGAAAGAACAGAAGAAGCTCGAAGAACGGATCGAGGCGTTGAAGAAGGAGATGCAAGAGACCGACATCGGCACAACGGCCGTGCTCCAGCAGGTCGCCATGGCCCACGAGGCGGGTCAGAAACGCCTGGAAGCGGAGAAGAAACGCCTGAATGCCGAAAGGGATCGCGAAAAGGACAAGATCGAAACCAAGAAAAAACTGGAAATCGAACGAGTTCAGAACACTCGCAAGTTCTGGGCCATGGCGTTGCCGCCCATCCTTCCGCTGTTGATCGCCTTCTTCGTTTTCATCTCCCGGCGAATTCAGGAGAAAGAAGGGGTGTCCCGGTCGCGACTTCGCTAAGCAGCGGGGGGCGGATGAAACCGGCCTGGCCGGCCTTTCGCGGCCCCCTTTCGCCAATACGAGAGATTTCCAGCCGTTTGACTTCCGGTTGAACGAGGAGCTTCATACAAGATGAACGAAATGAAACGAACCGGTATCTTCGTGGCAATTGCCGCCGTTCTCACGCTGATCACCGTGATCACGGCCCCGTCCGTCAAGCCGATCTCGCCCGCCGGCATGGTCGGCAAGGTGCTGTTCCCCGATTTCCTGGACCCCTTGGACGCGACAAGCCTCGAAGTCGTCAAGTTCAACAAGGAGACGGCAACCGCCAACACCTTCAAGGTCGCTAAAATCGACGGTTCATGGGTCATCCCCTCCCATAGCGACTACCCGGCCGACGCCGAGGATCAGCTAGGCAATGTGGCTGCCGAGTGGATTGAGCTGAAAGTGCTCGGCGTGGCCTCTGACCCGGATGAATCGGGCGTCGAAGCCGCCAACCTTCAAGATATGCACAAACTCTACGGCGTGATCGACCCGCTCAAGGGAGACACGAGTGATCCCGAAGGCGTGGGAACCCGCGTCGTGATGCGCGACAAGAACGACAAGGAACTGGTCCGCCTCATCATCGGAAAGAAGGTGGAAGAACGACCGGGACTGTGCTACGTCCGCGTGATCGATCAGGACCCCGTCTACACGGTGAAGGCCGACACGAGCAAACTGTCGACCAAGTTCGGAGACTGGATCGAGGACGACCTGCTCAAGGCCAGCGGCTGGGACATTCGCCGGGTGGATATCAACGACTACTCGATCGACATCCTCCAGCGTTCGCTCACCGAACGGGAACGGCTCAGCCTTGAGCATAACGACACCGGCGACCCCCGTTGGAAGCTGCTGACCGCCAGCGTCTACTCTCAGAACGGCTGGACCGAGCAAGGACTGGCGGAGAACGAGGAACTGAATACGGACACCCTCAACGCGCTCAAGAACGCCGTGGACGACCTCAAAATCGTCGACGTCTACCGCAAACCCGAGGGGTTGAGCGAATCGCTGAAAGAGAGCGGTTCGATCAACGACGATGCCGAAGCCACGAGTTCCCTGGCCCAGGCCGGCTTCTACGTGGTTGGCATCCAGGATCCCAACAATCCCTCCCGCCAGTACCGTGACCTCCGTTCCAACGATGGCGAAATCTCCGTGACCATGAAGGACGGTGTCCGCTACGTTCTCCGCTTCGGTCAGATCGCCGGCATGGACTCGAGCGACGAGGCAGATGCCCAGGCTGCCGAGGAGAAGAAAGAGGACAACTCCTCCGAGTCGAAGGTCAACCGGTACCTCTTCGTGATGGTCGACCTCGATCGCACCATGATCGAGCAGCCGAAGTACGAAGAGCTTCCCGAACTGCCTTCGGAAGATCCAAAGCCCGAGGAGCCGAAGGCCGAGGATGCCAAAACGGAAGAAGCAAAGCCCACCGAGGAAAAGGCTGAGGAGCCGAAATCCGAGGGGGACGAAGCGGAAGAGGCGAAGGCCGACGAGGCGAAGGCCGACGAGGCGAAGGCCGAACCGGAAAAGGCTGACGCGGAGAAGCCCGAAGAGCCAAAACCTTCCCGCGAAGAGATCGAGAAGCAGCGAGCGCAGATTCAGAAGGAAAACGATCGAAAAAAGGAAGAGTACGAGGAGAAGCTCAAGGAGGCCGAGAAACGGGTCAAGGAACTGAATGCCCGGTTCGCCGATTGGTACTACGTTATTGACAACGCTGAGTACAAGAAGATCCATCTCGGCCGCGACAAGCTGGTCAAGGAAAAGGAGAAGGAAGAGGAACCGAAAGAAGGCGCAGAAGCGCCCACGCCCCCCGCCTTCCCCGGAATGGAGCCGAACTCGGTCGGCGACTTCGAGAATCTGAAGCTCGATCCGCCGGTGGAGAAGTAAGGCCTTCTTCGAATCGTCATCAAACAACACGGCCGCTGCCGGAAATGCAAGATTTCGGCAGCGGCCGTTTTTTTGGGGCCGTCCGTCCAACACGGATAATTCATGGGTGGCACGTCCCAGAGCGAAGCGATGGGCGTGGACGGTCAATCATCACGCCCATCGCTTCGCTCTGAGCGTGCCACCCACGACCTACCTCAGCCCTGGGCAGCCCTTACGGGCGGAGATATGTGGCCTCGTTAATCTCGGTCCCCGACTGCACCTTGCCCACCAACTCGTCAGCGTCGAGAGCCACCAACGGGCTGATTTCGACTGCAGTCCCCTCGGCCACCTCCACGCCCGCTTGCTTCAGCCAGTCCCGGTGCAGGGCAACCATCTGAGCCCGCACCGCCTCCGGGGTATCGTCCGGTGCCCCGGAGGCGTTCTTGAGCGGGGCAAAGTGAAGTTGCGGATCGACTTCGACCACCAGGGCGTTTTCCGCCGATGGCAGAAGATCAAAAATGAAGCGCTCGAACTTGTAGGCGTTGGGGGTCTCCGGCTTGTGGCTGGCGCCGGCGGCGTCCACGAATTCAACCTTCTTATGGGCGATGTGAAAGGGGAGGGCATCGGCCTTGGAAACCATCCGGCAAAGGAAGGCCACGTCGAACACGTGAACGGCGATGCTGCCCGCCCAGATCGCCAGGGAACCATCCTCCCGGCGTTTCCCAGCCACCTCGTCGGGAAGATCACTGTACTCGATGACCCGCAGATGGCCGTCCACCTCGACCACGTTTCCAACCCGATCCTTGGGAGCCTTTTTGGCCACAACCTCACTGGTCAGCTCGGATTGGGCGAGCAAATGAAAGCCCAGCAAATCGGGCGAGCAGATGTCGACCAGGGGATTGTCGACCTGAAAATAGAAGAGTTGCTCGATGCCCCGTTCGGTCATCTCGGCAAGGGCCCCGCTCACCTCCAAGGCTGCCAGGGTCCCGCCGTGACCGTCTGGGCTCAGGGCGATCCGGTCCTTGTCGGTCAGAAGGACCTTTCCCAACTCGTCGTCGACGGCCGGCATTGTGCCCTGGCAAAAAATCCGCAGGTCTTCTTCGGCGAGCCCGAATCGATCGTTAGCTGCGAAGAAGTCCCGCGTTTCCTGGTCGGTTGCCGGACTGACCATGACGTAGAACGGCACCGAGGCCCCGTATCGCCGAGCCGTGGCCACAATCTTCTCGACGTGAATCTGAAAGATCGAACAACCGGAGACGGGTCCGATCGGGTACATGCCCTTGGGATGCTCAAACCCGAGTCGCGTGCCCTGCCCACCAGCTACGAGGAGAACGGCCACCTTGCCGTCGGCAAGGGCTTGGGCGCCCCGCTCGCGGGCCTCTTCCAGCGAGAATCGGTTCTGGGCATCACCCAGACGAATTGCCGGAGGCTCGCCCGCCCGACTTGCCACGGCAGCGAGTTCGTCTTCCAGGCCGCGATGTTCGAACAGTTCCGCAATCTGAGCAAAATCGATCCCGCCAATTTGTTTGGCCAGCGACTGGCGAGCCGTCTCGTCCAGCTCGTCCCAGAATCGCAGAAGATGCTCTTGCCCAAACGACTTAAGATGTTCTGTTAGCTCGGTTGGTGTCGACATGGTCATTTCCCGGAGAGAGACAGTGGAAACCTCAATCCATCGTACGCCAATTCGACGCCGGGGGGGAGGCGTCTTGTGGTCGCCACGTGTTCGAGCCCATGGGAGAGGTGGGTTAGATAGGTTCGTTTCGGACGCAGCGAAGCGATGGCCGCCATCGCCTCCTCGAAGTTCATGTGGGTCACATGTTCTTCGTCACGGAGACAATCAAGGATGAGCACGTCCAGGCCGGTCAGGAGTTGGCGGCTGCTCGCTGGAATCGTCTTCACGTCCGTGCAATAGGCGAGGTCCCCTATGCGGAAGCCCAGGCAATCGTAGCAGCCATGCTCCAGGGGGATGGGCACAAGCCGCGCCCCCAGAATGTCAAAGGGCTGCCCGTCGAGCGTGTGGAAAACCAGCTTGGGAATTCCCCCGGCCGGATAGGCCTGGACAGCCGGGTCGAAGGCGTAGTCGAAGCTCCGTCGGATCCGCTGTTCTACCTCGTCGCGACAGAAAATGGGCAACTCCTGGTCCAGGTATCGGGGGAAGATCCGCAGATCGTCCAGTCCGAACAGGTGGTCCGCGTGAGCATGGGTAAACGCGACCGCATGGATCAACCCGATCCGCTCACGGAGCAACTGAACCCTCAGTTCAGGGGGCGAGTCGATGAGCAGGTTCCCCTCGGGAAGCCCTAGCGCCACCGCGCACCGAGTTCGCTGGTTGCGTGGATCGGGGCTTCGGCAGGTGTCGCATCCGCAGCCGATCACCGGCACGCCGTGGGAGGTTCCGGTCCCAAGAAACACGAACTGGCCTCGGATGGACTCGTCGAAAGTGCGAAGCGGCACGGCGGGACTCGTGGGAAGTGGGGGCGAGTTTGGGGGAGAAACATGTCAATATAGGAAGAGGCATACCGGAAGAGAACCCGACCCGAGCAACCCGGCAGCCCCACAATGGGGTGGATTGCCGGTGATCGCGTCTTATTGACCCATTGTGGGCCATTAGATAAAGTGCGAAAATAATGATCTTCGTGCCCCCCCAAAGGGTTCCTTCTCTGGAGTGCCCCAAAGGGCCAAGGCAGGCAGGCCGATGGGCTGCCTGGCGTCCCCGTGCGTGGATTCTCAAGACTCGGCGGTTTGACGTGAATCAGCTCGAGCGCCAGTTCGCTTTCTCCCAAGGAAGTCCCGTTTACCTATCATGGAATTTCTGGAACGCTTACTCGATATCCTGTCTTCCGGCGCCGATTCCTTCACCCGTGGCGTGGAGCGGTTCGTCACGAGCATCTTCGGTTCCTCGAATGCTCGCTATATTCGCCGCCTGCAGCCCCGAGTGGACGCCATCAACGGTCGCGAGGCCTATTTTCAAGAGATGACGGATGCGGAGTTGCGCAGCCAGTCCGACAAGTTTCGGAAGCGTCTTGCGGCCGGCGAAACGCTGGACGACATCCTGATCGATGCCTTTGCCGTCTGCCGGGAGGCGGGACGCCGCGTGATGGGAATGCGGCACTATGACGTGCAACTCATGGGTGGAATGGTGCTTCACAGCGGGGCGATCGCCGAAATGGTGACCGGCGAAGGCAAAACGCTGGTCGCCACGCTGCCCGCCTACTTGAATGCCCTGGAAGGCAAGGGCGTACACGTCGTCACGGTCAACGACTATCTGGCCCGACGCGACATGGAATGGATGGGGCCCCTCTACATGTCCCTCGGACTGACGGTGGGGGCAATCCAGGGCAACATGCCCAACGACGAACGCCAGAAGGCGTATGCGTGCGACATCACCTACGGCACCAACAACGAATACGGTTTCGACTACCTGCGCGACAACATGCGTCCCGCCGCTCGGGGCGACCATCGCTATCCAATGCATCTCCAGCAGGTCCAGGGCCCACTGAACTTCGCGATCGTCGACGAGGTGGACAACATCCTGATCGACGAAGCCCGGACGCCGCTGATCATTTCCGGGCCGGCTCGGGACGACGTGAGCCGTTACCGCAGGGCCGATCAGATCGCCCGGCAGTTGAAACGGGACGTGCACTTCGAGGTCAACGAAAAGGAGCATTCGGCGCACCTGACCGACGACGGCGTGCGCAAGGCGGAAGAACTGGCCGGCGTTGAGAGTTTCTACACGGCGGGTAACATGGAGTGGCCCCACCTGATCGACAACTCGCTCAAGGCTCACCATCTCTACAAACGCGACGTGAACTACGTCAACCAGAACGGTGAGATCGTGATCGTGGACGAGTTCACCGGGCGACTCATGCCGGGTCGAAACTGGAGCGACGGTCTTCACCAGGCCGTCGAGGCCAAGGAGGGCGTGAAGGTCAAGGAGGAGAACCAGACCCTGGCGACCATCACCCTGCAGAACTTCTTCAAGCTCTACAACAAGATCGGCGGCATGACCGGAACGGCCATGACCGAAGCGTCGGAGTTCTGGAAGATCTATCAACTCGACGTGATTTCCATGCCGACGAACCGGGTGCTTCAGCGGATCAACCGTCCGGACGTAATCTATCGCACCGAGGAAGAGAAGTACGAAGCCATCGTCAGCGAGATCGAGAGGATGCACAAGTGGGATGTGCTCGTCAAACGCAACGGCGAGGAAGTCTGGGGATCGCTTGCCGCTGAAGGCGAGGAGACGGTCGACTTTGAACCTCGCGGCCAGAAGAAGGTGGAGAACGTTTCCCGTTCCGCCTTGCGAGAAGTGGAAAAGAAGGGACGCCCGATCCTGGTGGGAACCGTTTCCATCGAGCGAAGCGAACTGATTTCCAGCATGCTCGATCGCAAGGGGATCAAGCACCAGGTGTTGAACGCCAAACACCATCAACACGAGGCCGAAATTGTCGCCCAGGCGGGTCGCAAAGGGGCGGTGACCATTGCCACGAACATGGCCGGTCGTGGTACGGACATCATCCTGGGCGGCAACCCCGAGGCCCTGGCATGGGCGCAACTGCAAGAGAAATATCCAACCCGATTGGATGTTCCCCAGAACGAGTGGGACGACCTCGTCAACGAAATCGAGCAGCGCGAGGGAATGAAGGCCGAAGGACGCGCGGTCGCCGAAATCGGCGGACTTCACATCATCGGTTCGGAACGCCACGAGGCACGACGCATCGACCTGCAACTTCGCGGACGTTGCGGACGCCAAGGCGACCCCGGGAGCAGCCGGTTCTTCCTGTCTCTCGAAGACGATCTGATGCGGATTTTCGCAGGCGAATGGGTCAAGAGCATCCTCACCCGCCTGGGGATGGAGCAAGGCCAGGCGATCGAGAGTCGCATGGTTTCGCGCCGGATCGAGGGAGCCCAGAAAAAGGTCGAAGAACGCAACTTCGAGATTCGCAAAAACCTGCTCGAATACGACGAGGTCATGGACGAGCAGCGGAAACGAGTCTACGGCTACCGGCAGCAGATTCTCGACGGCGTGCAGTGCAAGAAGTTGATCTTCGAGATGATCGACCAGCAGATCGAAAACCACCTGTCGGAATTCCTGGCCAAGGACTATGGCGCCGAGTCGTTCGCCGCATGGGCGAGCAAGATGCTTTCCACGGAACTGGACGCCCGGGACTATCGCGACATGGATATCTCCCTGGCCGAGCAGCATGCCAAGGACCAGGCCGAGCGTCTGGCCGAGGGCCAGGTTCTCGATGCCATCGAAGAGAACCTCCCGGACGATGTCGATCCGCGGGAATGGAACTGGGAAGCCCTCGCCAAAATGGCCACCATGCGTTGGCAGGTGGGGGCCAGCGGTGCAAGCCTCAAACGGACGGGACGTGAGAACCTGGCCGAGTTCCTCATCGAGAAGGCTCACGCGGCGATTTCCAGAATCGACCTGAGCGACGGCGCGAGGTTTCTCACCCCGGATTACGGGCTCCAGACGACCTGTGCCTGGGTCCGGCTCAAGTTCGGATTCGACATCGACATGGAGGAAGTGGAAGGTGCGGATTCCCCGCAGATCGCCCAGTTGATTCGTGAGCGAGCGGAGGAAGCCTATCACGACAAGGAGATGGAGTTCCCCGTCATGGCCGGGCTCTACCATTTCACCCTGCGGGATTCGGCAGGACACAAACGCTACGATCGCGACAAACTGGCTGCCTGGGCCGACGAACGTTTTGGCACCGAACTCACCATCGACGACCTTCGCAACAAGCAGCGTCACGAGATTCAGGCGATGCTGGTCGAGCAAAGCCGCCATTTCTCCGATCGGGCCAAACAGGTCATCGATGAGGCCTATCGCCGGATGGATGAGGTCTTCCACGTCGACGAAATGCATGAAGACGCCCAACTGGACCGAGAACGCAACGACGCCGATCTTCAGTCCCTGGCCGAGTGGCTCCAGAAGACGCTGCACTCCGAGTGGACCGCCGATGACATTGCCGACATGACGCGCGCGGAATTCGACACGCGGCTTACCGAACTGCTTGACGACCAGTTCCGCCCCGAAATGCGGAAGATGGAACGCTCTCTTGTGCTCCAACTGTTGGACTCGGGCTGGAAAGAGCACCTGCTCGTGATGGATCATCTGCGCTCCAGCGTCGGCCTTCGCGGATATGCCCAGGTCGATCCGAAAGTCGAGTACAAGCGGGAAGGCATGAAACTGTTCGAAGGCATGTGGCGAGCCGTCGGCGAACGTGTCACCGACCTCATCTTCCGCATGGAACAGCTCGACGAGGGCTTCGTAGGCTCCACGTGGACGGAAACGGCGGCAATCCACGAAGACGCCGGCGGCGCGGCCGCCGACGAGATTGCCCAGCAACAGCAGGCGGCCATCGACGGCACCCAAACGGACCACAAACGCGAGCCGATCCGGAATCGGGACCCGCGGGTGGGACGCAACGATCCGTGTCCCTGCGGAAGCGGAAAGAAATACAAAGCGTGCTGCATGCGAAAGCGTGCTTAAAGGCAGACCGCTCGGCCTCCCCGTCGGTCGACCCTCTTTCGGAAAGGACTCCGGTGCGATACCTCCTCAACCTCGTCTACCTCGTGCTGCTGGTGGCGGCCTTTCCGTGGCTCCTTTGGCAGGCCATCCGCAAGAGCAAGTATCGCGAAGGCTATGGAGCCAAATTGCTCGGCCTGGTTCCCCGCAGGGACGGAGATGCCACATGCCTGTGGTTTCATGCCGTCAGCGTCGGAGAAGTGAACCTGGTCCGTCCCCTTCTGGAGAAAATCCGCCGTCGCCATCCCGAATGGACATGCGTGCTCTCCACCACGACCATGACGGGGATGGCCCTGGCAGAGAAACGTTATCCCGATCTTTCCGTCTTTTATTGTCCGCTCGATTTCAGTTGGGCCGTTGCGGCGGCCATGCGCCGCGTTCGTCCCAACGTACTCATCCTGGCTGAACTGGAACTGTGGCCAAACCTGGTGGCCGCGGCGCGTCGCGCGGGCGCCAACGTGGCCGTCGTCAATGGCCGCCTCAGCGAGAACAGCGCTCGGGGGTACACCCGGATTCGGCCCGTGGTCAGGCGGCTTCTCGCCCAGATCGATCTTCTCGCGGTCCAGGACGAGAGTTATGCCGGCCGGTTTCGTCAGTTGGGAGCGGTTGAGAGCACGCTCCATGTGACCGGCTCGATGAAATACGACGGGGCCGAAACCGATCGGTCCAACGAAGCCACGAACCGGCTTCGAAACCTCTGGGGTATTGCCGACGACGATTGCGTATTTCTTGCGGGAAGCACCCAGGAGCCGGAAGAAGCCCTCGCGTTGGACGCCTTCGAACAACTCGCGTCCACCCATCCCGAGTTGCGTTTGATCCTGGTGCCGCGCCACCCGGACCGTTTCGAGTCGGTTGCCGAAATGCTCGACGGGCGGGGCGCCCGGTGGCAGCGCCGGACCGAATTGGACTGTGCACCGATCGACGAGGAAGCTCGCATCCTGCTGGTGAACGTCATCGGAGAATTGGGGGCCTGGTGGGGGACCGCCGAGATCGCCTACGTGGGTGGCAGCATGGGACCGCGAGGCGGCCAGAATATGATCGAACCGGCCGCCTACGGCGCCGCCGTCAGTTTTGGCCCCAATACGCGGAATTTTCGCGACATCGTGACCGCCATGCTGGCTTGCGACGCTGCTATCGTCGTCCAGGACGGCGCGGAGATGGCTGCTTTCGTTCGTCGCTGCCTGGAGGATTCCGACTTCCGACGCCAGTTGGGGGGTCGCGCTCAGCGACTCGTCCAATCGCAGCTCGGTGCTACCGCTCGCACCTGTTCCCTGCTGGAATCACTCGTCGCTGGTCCAGCCGTCGATTCGGCAGTTCCTCCTCCTTTGGGACTTTCCGCGGCGCAATACAAACGGCGGAGCTGAAAACTCCGCCGTTTGTCAGATCAATTGCGGCAGGAGGCGGCCGAGGCCGCTTCCCGGCACTACTCCATCGGCTGCTCTCTGGTCTCAGCGGGAGCTGCCCCTCGTTGATCGGCGGTGAGGACGCCTTCTTCGGCAATCCTCGGCTGAGGCGGTCCGGCCTTGGCCGGGTTGCTCGTACGGTCGCTGTAGAAGTACGTGGTTTCTTCTCCCACGAGCCGTGTTCCAAGTGGTTTGCAGAAAACCTCTGCCCGAATGATATGGTTTCCGGACGACTCGGCCCGGGCTTTCACGGAGAAGGTCTTGGACTGGCCGGCGGCGATGGACGGGATGGCGTCGAAGACGATCTGCCCCGGGCCCACCTGGTAGTTTCCGCCTTCCGCACCAAGAGGCTCGATGCCGTGGGAGAAGTAGGCCACGATTTCCACGTGGTCGGCCGCCTTGCTGCCCCGGTTCTCGACCTTCAACTGGTAGGCCGTCTCGCTTCCTACCGCAACCGGGCCGGAGGGATCGGTGACCTGGAGGGCAAGATCGGCGATGGCGTCGATCTGCACGCGAGCTTCGCCGCTGGCACTGAGGTTGTCGGCCCCGCGAGAGGAAACCAACATCTCCTCGGTTCCCGCGGCCGCCGCAACGCACTTGACGAGCAGGGTCCGGCTCTCCTGGGGATTCAGGCCTTCGACGGCCCAACGGATCTGCCCGTCCTGCTCCTCGACAAAACCCTCTTTCGTGCTGGAGACGTAAGTCACGGTCTTCGGCAAGGCGGCCTGGATTTCCACGTTGTTAGCCAGGGCCGTTCCGGGGTTTGTCACGACGATCCGGTAGGTCAATTCCTGGCCCACAAACTGGAATTCCGGCGCCTCGACATTAACGGCCAGCGCCGGCCGGAGAACGCGAACCTTCTCGGACAGATGGGCTTGCACGTTCCCTTCAGCAGTGGCATCGACCTGAATCACCAGGTCGCCCTCATTCCGTGCCGTAAGTTCGAGTTCGAGCGTCTTCTTTTTGCCCGCGGCAAGATCGCCGATGGGTTGAATGGCAGGTGTCTCCTGACCCGTCCCGAGAGGAAGCAGGGCGATACTGACGTTTCTGGCCTCGCCAGTTCCCGCGTTCTCAAGCTCCAAACGGTAGAGCTTCTTCTTCCCGAAGAGGACTTCCTTGGGACCGTCCAGGTTGAGTTGGAGATCGGGGTGGAGCACATCAATGCTTGCCGCAGTGGCGACCGGAGCGTGTTGCCAGTTTACCGCGAGGCTGAGTGGTTGGCTCTGCCTCGCCACAACGTGCAAGGCGACCGTCTGCACATCCTTGGCCCCCAACTGACCGATCTTCCACCGGAACAGGCGAGTCCCGTCGACGGCCACCTCGGAACTGGTCGCACCGGTGCTTACCTCCGCGCCGAGCAGGTCCGCCCACGAGGGGAAATCAATCGTCAGAATCAACTCGTCGGCCGCGGCCGCCCCGAGGTTCTCGATGGTCACGTTGAAAGTTGCTTCCCGTCCCACGTCGATCCGCTCAGGGCCCACCGTCTTGACGTTCAGGATTGGGCTCTGTTGCGTGAACAGCACTTGCGAGGAAGAGGAAACAGATCTTTTCTGCCGAGGAGTGGAATGCGAAACGATGCGTTTCGGCGCTTTGACAGGCGTCGGAGCGTCTTGCACCGTCGGGGAAGCCTTGGGAATCGCCTCTGAGGCATACTTGGGGGCAGGCGTGGCCAATCGCGGTGCGGGAGCGTCGGCTCCCGGCAGGGCATCGCCCACGATCCTCGGTTCCTCACGTTCGGGAGGAGCCGGAGTGGGAATTCCAGCGAACCCATCTGGTGAAAGGGGTTGCTCGCTTTCGTTCTCCGATCGAAGCGTGTTTTGCAAGGGAACGTCATTCCCGGAAGGACGAGAGGTTGCAAACTGGGAGTCGCGGAAAGCCGAGAGACGCTGATGAATCCGGCTCGCCGCGGAGGATTCCTGTTGCGGCGTCTGTTGCGGCGTCTCGGCGGCTCCTATCGGCAATGGGGCCGTCCTCGGAGCGGGGAGGTCCGACTCCACCAGGAGCCGAGACCCCTTGGCGGTGGGGTTTTGCGGCGCCAAGTGCGGACGTTGCGCCGTGGGTTTCTGATAGTACGACTCTTGGGGCGGGGTGGGCTCGGCCGTGGTCAGCCCGCTGGCCCGCAACCGTGATTGCAGGATGTCGAAGAGCGTCGGTGACTTGCTCGTCTCCGGCTGCTGGGCCACTGCCAGCGAAGCAAATCCCACGATCATCAAACTGATGGCTGACCAGTAATAAATTGAGCGTCGCATTTCACTGTCCTGTGATTGCAAAAACGGTTGGCGAGCCCCCGTCCAAGGAGGAGCAGGTCAACGTGCGTCCTCGAACGACCCCATCTGAGGGGTGGGTTTCGATGCGCAAGTATCAGTCCAACACTGCATCACTTGGGGTATCGGTAGGAACGGTTAGCACCGTTTAGGGAAGTTGGACGATTCCGCCAGTTGTTCTTGTCGCGAAGGCGAGAACACTGGAACCAGCCACACAAGATAGGCAAACCAGACAGGACAGGCAATTAACTGTACTGAATCTCACCGTGAAAGAAGCGCGGCTCCACAGGGCGCTCACACGCTTCGATCGTAGTACGTGCTCAAGACCCGAATTCGGCGAACGAGGTAGGCAACTCCCCAGGAGACACCAAACAGCATGACCACGAAGATCACGTGGCGATCGAAGTTCGTGCCGAACCCAGCCTGGAGATTGGTGCGTCGCGTGTAGAAGTCGAGGACGTGAATCGAATAGGACACGAGCGCCAGGGCCCCCATGAACCACACGAAGCGCACTCGCATCCACAGCCCCGAAGCAACCAGAAGGAGGGGATAGCATACCACGAGCGGGCTGGCGACGCCGTCGGCGATCAGCAGCAGCGTGAAGAACAGGAGCGAGTCGAGAGTACCCCAGACGAAACAGGTCCGGCTTGTCTTGCGGGTGCTCCTCATGAGTCGCTGGAACGCGACGGCGGAAATGGTCCACAGCCCCATCAGAGCCAACGCTTGCCAGTGGAAACGGACAAATGCGGGATCGTCTATCTTCACGAAGAAGTTGCACCACTGGACCACGAAGAAGATCCCCAGGACGCCGAGCCTTGTGGCAAGCGCCGGTTCACGGCGTCCCCAACGGCGGATGCGTTGAAGGAGACTGGGGGGCCGGACTTGGAGGTCGTCGCCCTTCAGGTAGCGTCCAAGTTCGTCGGCCAGTGCGGCGGCTGACTCGTAGCGGTCTTCGGGACTCTTGGCAAGGCACTTGAGGCAGACGAGTTCCAGCAGGCGGGGGACCTTCCGGTTCAATGTGCGAGGCAAGGGCGGTTCGCCGGAGAGAACCTTCATGACCGTGTCCAGAGGACGTTGCTCCTGGAAGGGCGGGCGTCCAGTGAGCAATTCGAAGAGAATTGCCCCCAAACTGTAGACGTCCGATCTCGGACCGAGCTTCTCCGTTTCACCCGTCGCCTGTTCGGGGGCCATGTAGCTGGGAGTTCCAACAATGACTCCCGTGGCGGTGGCCGGGCCCTCCTGGCAAAACACCTTGGCTAGCCCGAAATCCGTCACATGCGGTTCGCCGTCCCCGTCGATCAGGATGTTGGAGGGTTTGAGGTCACGATGGATGATCCCCTGACGGTGCAGGTGATCCACGGCCCGGGCCACGCGTTGGACGAGTAGGGCCGCCTGATCCGGATCGATCTTGCCGTCGGCCACCTTCTGAGCCAGGCTGTCTCCGGCAATGTACTCCATCGCGAAGTAGTGCTGGTCGTTCCATTGCCCGACCTCGTGGATATGGACGATGTTCGAATGCTCGACTCGTGCCGCCGCCCTGGCCTCCTCGTGGAACCGCCGGATGTGTTCCTCCGACGCAAGGTAGCTGTCAAGGATCATCTTGACCGCCACGGTACGGTCGAGTTCCTTCTGCCGAGCCTTGTAGACGACCCCCATCCCCCCGCGGCCGATTTCCTCCAGGAGTTCAAAGCCTCCGAAGTCGCGGGGCAGTTGCGAAAAGATCGAACTGAGGCTCAGTTCATCGGCCTCCTCGGAGAATTCCTCTTCCGGTGCCATCGCGTCGAGCACCTCAAGGCATCGCAAGGCCGACTCGAGATTGGGATAGTCGCGCAGCAATTGCTCGCGATCCGGCTGCTCTCCCGCCTGCAGACGGTTCAAATACTCTTCCAGGGCCGAGAACTCGACGACATCTTGAGGAAGTTCGACCATGGCGGCAGACAAGAGGGTGATACGAAATTGAGAAGCCCAATCCGAAACAGGAATTGCGGAATCAGCCGGTCTGGTCCTCTCCAAGGGTCTCCTGCAGCTTCCGAATGGCTCGCATCCAGAGCATCTGGACTGCCGGGCGAGACCGATTCATCCGCTCGGCCACTTCATTGAAAGGCAACCGCTCGAGATTCCGCAGAACGATGACCTCCTGGTAGTCGGACGAAAGCGAACCAAGCGCCTCGGTGACACGCAGACTGTCGTCGAGGAGAGCAAGCTCCTGGCTGGGCGTGCGATCGGCGGCCGCGGGCTCCGGCGCTCCGGGGGCGATCCCCGAAACATTCGGATCGCGAAAAGGCACTTCCTTCTGGATACGCCGCTTGGCCGTTCCTTTGTAGCGGCGGATGAAGTCCGACACGTTGTGGGCAAGGATCCGACGCAGCCATCCCAACCATTCCTGCTCCGTGCTCCCCTGGAATTTCGCGAAGTCGCGATGAGCCTCCAGCATGGTCTGCTGAACCAGGTCGGAGGCATCCACCTTCACCCGCAACCAACTCTCGACCTGCGCTCGGGCCGCAAATCCCAAGTACGTGCGGCACCGCTCAAAGAGCTGGTCCCGGCACTGGTCGTCCCCGTCGCGGGCGCCGCAAATCAGTTCGCTGACTTTGGGAGTGTCTGGTTCGGACATTCGCGGAAAATCGCTGAAGAAAGGCTGGCGTGTTCCGTCCCCATTCCAACACGGGACAAGCCGTTGACTTTGGCGGAACGCCCGTAGAATAGCAGGCTAACACGTTCGGAGTCAAGCATTTGCGGCAACACCTGCACTCCAGCGAACTCTCTGGAGCGGGCTCCCGAATCACTCGCGGTCTTCGTAGACGCCGCCCAGGTTGATGTGTCCCCAACCTGCCGTGGCACGGTCGACGATCCGGAGTTGAACTGTCTTGCCGCGATGTTCGCTCAGGTCGATCGCAATGGGCTCCAGGCGGTTCGAGTTGCCGCAGCCCGTTACCCTGGCAAGTTCCTCCTGGCCTGCGGCGGTCACCACGGCCACGTAGGTCTTCTCGCGGTCGCCGCCCCCGGAGACGACAAGGAAGTAGCGATCGGCGCCGACGACGAAGGCTGGCGAGACGATGACCCCTGTCTGTTGGTCATCGGGATGGCCGGGACGACGCGCCGACTCGGCGGTACCGAGGAAGTGTTTTTGCGGCGACTGGAAGTTGCTTCGCGTCGAGGTCGTAAAGACAGGGTCAATGTCACCCTCGATTCTCTCCCACCGGGCACGTTCGCTCGGATCGTCGAAATCGAAGATCGCCTTGCCCTGAACGACGCCTGGGCGCACCCAGCCCTCGTCCGCCACCCATCGCATCGGCGCGATCTGGATTCCCTTGAGCGAAGGGAGAAGGGCCGCCATGTACCAGCGGTCTCCGACTTGAATAATCTCGGGTGCGGCGACCGGCATGCGGGAAATCAAGCAGTCATCGGTGCCGGGGCCGAAATCGAGGGGATCTTTCGAACGAAAAACGCTGGTCCGGGCGTTCTGCCCGTACCGTTGGGTCCGCCACAGATAATAGTAGCCCGACGGTTCGTGAAACACGACATGAGGACACTCGGACGAGAACGCGTTGTCGCCGGAAGAGCCTCCCTGGCTCACGACTACCGATTCGCCCCAGTTCCGCAGATCGTCGGAGGTTCGGCAATAGACGGCCCCTTTCCTGCTCGGAAAGGCCGTGTAGTAGCAGTGCCATTTCTGCCCGACTTTCAGGACCATCGCGTCGCGGGTGTTGGTCCAATCGTCGGGCGTCTTGTCCTCCGTGAAGAGTTGGGGGCGGCCGCTTGCGTTCTTCAGTCGCGCGAACTGCTTCCCGTCGCGGCTTGTGGCCAGGCAGATGTTGCACCAGTCTCCGTAGAACATGGAGAAAACGCCGTCTTCGAGGACGACGTGAGGGGCCTGGAGTCCGCCAAGAGTCTCTCCCAATTGCGGATCGGCAATCATGGCGATTCCCTTCGGCTGCCAGCTCGCGTCGGTCAGGCGGTTTCCCTCCCAGCAGTAGAACAGTCGCGTGCTGCCGCCGCACCTGGTCTTGCGGATACAGGACCACAGTTGCCACGTTCCGTCGGACGCCTGCCAGACGCCGAAATCCACCGGCTGCTGGTTGGGCGACGTCCACTCGCCCAGATCCGGATCGCCCGCAATCTGCTGCCAGGGGCCGGCAATTTCCGGGACCATGACCGGGAAATCTCTCCCGTGGCTAACTGGGCTGCCGAAAAGCAGGAACACCGAAAGACACGCAACCACTCGAAGGAAATACCGAGCCATTTGAGGTCCTTTCCTCGGTTGATGCTCTCTGGATTTGTTCCACAAACGCCTTCGTCATGCAGCGTGCCGCCTCCGGAATCCCAAGCCCGACAGGGCGCTACCCCTCCTGGCAAAACGCCTGGTGGTGGCACCACGCTTCGTCCGTCTGGGAAAAATCCACGCGAACGTGGCAGCCGCGGGTTTCCTGGCGTTTCAGGGCGGCCTCGATCATCAGTCGGGCAAGACACAGCATGTTCTGGAGTTCCCAACCGCCGGGATCGAAGAACTGCTCCCGGAGAACATAGCTCGACCACTGCTGGATGTTCTCCATGGCGTCTTCAAGACCTTCGGCGTCGCGTCGGACCCCCACGTCGCGCCACATGAGGCTTTTCAAGGAGTTGCGAATGTCGACGAGGTCGAGATTCTCGTCGCTGGGCGGGGTTCGCGGATTGTCGACGGTATGGGGAACGCGAAAGTCGTCGTCCATATCCATGGCGTCGCGGGATGCGGCCGTGCCCGCCGCCACACCGTGGACAAGGGCCTCCAGAAGACTGTTGGAAGCCAATCGATTGGCGCCGTGGAGGCCGCTGGAAGAGACTTCGCCCGCGGCCCAGAGGCCGGGGACCGTGGTCCGGCAATCCTTGTCGACCGTCACGCCGCCCATCATATAGTGGGCGCCGGGGCGAACGGGAATTCGATCCTTGGTGATATCGATGCCGAATTTCTGGCAGATCGCGGCGATCCCCGGGAACCGATTGCGGACCACATCGGGGTCGAGGTGGGTCAGCTCGAGATAGACGCTCGGATGACGAGTTCGCTCCATCTGGCTGACGATCGACCAACTGACCACGTCGCGGGGCGCCAATTCGGCACGATCGTCGTATTCGGGCATGAAGCGGTAGCCCTTGCGATCGACGAGGTAGGCGCCTTCGCCGCGCATGGCTTCGGTGATCAGGTAGCGGCTGCTTCCGGCGATGTAGAGGACAGTGGGATGGAACTGGACAAACTCCACGTCGCGAATTTCGGCGCCGGCGCGATAGGCCATGGCCGCTCCGTCGCCCGTGGCCACGTCGGGATTGGTGGTCTCGCGATAGAGTTGGCCGGCGCCCCCGGTGCAGAGGATCGTCTGCTTGGCCCAGATCAGGGTCTTTCCATGGCGGTGGTTCCAGACGATGGCCCCGCGGCACACGCCGTTTTGCGTGAGCAGATCGATCGTGAAGGTGTTTTGCCAGACATAGATATTCTGAGCGGCCTCGGCCTTGGCAACCACGGCCCGCATGATCTCCTTGCCGGTGGCGTCTCCGAGGGCATGGGCCACGCGAGGGCGTCCGTGTCCGCCTTCGCGGGCCAGGGCGAGGCGATCGTCCTCGCGGTCGAAATTGGTGCCCCAGCCGACAAGTTCGCGGACCCGATCGGGGCCATCGCGGACGATGCGTTCGACCACCTCCCGCTCGCAAAGGGCCCCGCCGGCCTCCAGGGTATCGGCCACATGCTCCTCGAAGGTGTCGCCTTCCCCGAGCACGCTGGCGATCCCGCCCTGGGCCTGCATGCTGTTGGACAGGCCCATGCCGTCCTTGGTAATGACCAGGGCCGTCAGGTTCGGGTCGACGGCCAGGGCCGTTCGCAGACCGGCCAATCCCCCGCCGATGACGAGAACGTCGGTGAAGAAGTGAGGCACGTCTTTGGGATGGAATGTGGCGAGGTAGCGGGGAACTGGGGGGGCGGACATGGTGGGAGGCCTGATCGAAAACAGGAAGCGTGCTTCCGCAGAGGAAGCAACCGATGGCATTACATTCACACGATTGTAACGCGCGCGGCCCAAGCCCGCTCATCGCATAACACGATAGAGGGGATCCGGCAAGAAAAGCCCGAAGGCCGGAAGAGGATAGCCCTTCCGGCCTTCGGGTCGCAATCACGAGTTTTTCAGGCGAACGGTCAACGGCCTAGAAATCGGCTTCGTCCAACCTGTCGGCGGACTACTCTTGCCCCGGACCCTGAATGTCCGTGGGAGCGGCGTTCTCCGGCGCGTTCACATCGACATCCCGATCCTTGTAGGAGGTGTCGCTGCCACCGCAACCACAGACAAACAGTCCCGCCCCCAACACTACCATAGCAAGAAACAATCGCATTCTGGACATCCTTTCTTGAAGATCACCACTCGGGAACCGCTTGCGAGTCGGACATGGAGGTGGCGTACATGTACGTCACGTAATTGATCGTCTCGCTCATACCGCGCACCGAGCCGTCGCCCAGGAGCACTTGGACGATGCCTGGGTGCAGACTTGACGGCGAGTGCTCGTTGCTGTTCGGCCCGCCGTAGGTCAAGAAGCACGGATAGCGCATATAGGGACCGGTCTTCCAGTAGGAATCCTGCACAGCTGCCGAGCCATCCGGACGCATGTAGTTTGCGGGCTGGGATCCGATGCCGCCGGCGGTCATGGCCACAAACGCTGCACGGGCAACGCCACTGCTCCGAGGCCTGGGAACGCCCGTGCCACAGGTCAATCGCGCTCCGCCGGTGAAACCGGTGGAATTCACTTCGGCGACGAGGATGGTGTTCGACGTCCCATCGGTGATTTCAGCGAACCTCGTGGACCGCGGAACCTGCGTGGCGCTGCCGTTGATGCTGCCGACCCCCTTCGAGTCGAAGACACCCATAAGTTCCAAGCCGGCCAATTCAGGAAATTGCACAGCCGCCGGGTGACTTGACGACATCACTCCCTGGCTCCACCAATCCCATCCTTCACACGCCGCATAGGTCGTGATCGACAGCCCGTGCGTCTCGGAGGGCTCCGTGAATCCGCTGTCGGACGGACACATAAGGCCCGCCACCCTCTGGGCCGTGAAATCCTGCCCCCAAGCCGGCGCGTTCATGTCCGCCGAATCGTAGAGAGGCTGCTGCTCCATGAAGGGCATGATCGCCATCAGCCAAGTGTGATGATACGGCGCCTCAGGACGCGTTCCGATTGCGTGCCCCCAAACCGCATAGGGCGGAAGTTTTTTATGCACGTCCACGTAGTTGTGCAGCGCAAGTCCGATCTGTTTGATGTTGTTGCTGCATTGGGAGCGGCGAGCCGCCTCACGCGCGGCCTGAACCGCGGGCAACAACAGGGCAATCAGGATGCCAATGATGGCGATCACCACCAACAATTCGACCAGCGTGAAGCCAGCCTTCGAGAACCGAGGCCTTCTCATGGGTCTCTCCCTTCGCGTGAATGTGGAGATAGGAAAAGAAAAGTCGTCTAGACAACAAGTCGATGAGAGGGTTCGAACGCCGCGATTGCCAAGTCGCCCCCCCTTTAGAGACAACACTTGACTATGACTCATCATAAAAAATATCGGCCGGCAAACAAGCAATTTCCGCAGTTGTTTTACGACAGCCCAGCAAGATAAGACCGGCCTTCAAGCGAACTTATCGACGAAGCAGAATCCGAACAGAACATCTTTCACACACAAGACTTACCCCACCCGGCAGCCCACAGCCCACCTGACATTCCGGGGGAAACACAGCATTGCGGGCTGGCCAGCATATTGTTTTGCGACACCAACCAACACAGCTCGACCACATTAAGCAGTAGCGTGAGTGCAGGGGTACGAAAATGGGACCACCGGACCCGAGCAATCAAGAGCGACCTCTCTGCCGGCCGGTTTCCCGGGCCAAGCCTTCGGACAAACCGAAGCAGGAGGCCGTACTGGGGCAAAAAAGAAGAGGCAAGGAAAGGCGACTGGAAGCCAGCCCGTCCCTGGAAGATTTCCCCGCAAACCGGAACAGGGCTCGCGCGAAGCTCTGTTCCGGTTCTTAAAGGTTTTCGATTACTTCCCGTCGGACTTGAGGTCGAACGCAAGCGGTTCGTTGCTGCCGTCGGCAATATCGGCGGTGAGCGTCGTCTCCGTGTTGTACTGGGCGGGGATGATGCTCTTGTATTCGGGGAGGCCGTCCGGGGCGGTCTCACCCGTGTCCGCAGTCGCGGTGATTTCGACGCGTTTGGCGCCGGGGCTGACGTCGCCCTCGAACTTTCCATCCACGATAGGGCAGGCAAAGGGCGTGCCGCCACCGTCGGCAGGAACGAAGAGCACTTCGCCCTCCTTAACCGCCTCGCCATCAAGCGTCACGGTGCCTGTCACGTGGCTGCTCGCGGGGCCGCTCTTGCCACAGCCAATCGCTGCCAGGGCGACAAACAGACAGAGAATCCATGCAAATCGGTGATTCATATTCTCGATCGATCCTTTCGCTAAAAAAACGTCTCCGAGGGTCGAAACCTGACGGAACGACCCTCGAAGACTTTGTAGAAGAAAATGCGTAGGTGACGACGGGCGTCTAGAAGTCGCCGAGCGATTCTCCTTCTTCACGGGTGCCGGCAGCTCGCCAGACCGCCGTGTCGACCGTTTCACTCACAAACCGAACGCTGCCGTCGGCCAGGCCGATCTGGGCGCCGCCCGGGTGACGACTGCGGGCGTAGATGGCCTGGGTGGCGGTACTCTGGGTGCATGGCGCCCACAGGGGCTCCGTCGCCTCACACGTACGACACAGGTCGGCCGAGGTGGTGTTCGGCGGAAGGTAGGTGGAGAAGATACTGCTGAGATGGTCGGCACGATAGTAGCGGCCGCGCCAGTCGCGATGGGCCGTACTGGTTTCCGGGACAACACAGACCTCGCCGGCCATGACCGTGTTCGAGGTTCCATCGGTGACGGAGGCCATCCGCGTCTTCGACAGGTAGTAGAACATACCGTTCATATCGAACGAGTTGCCGCCGGTTCCTTCGGTCACCTGCTGGCTGCCGTTGCAAAGAAGGTAGTTGCCGCAGAAGCCGTCGTTTTTGTCGGGCGGCGGATCCGCCGTGCCGTGAACCGTGGTGACCTTGCCCATATTCGGGTCGCTGGGGCAACACAGAGCCGGAATTACCGTGTTCATCAGGTCGCTGGGGAAGCTTGAGGCGGACCGCGAGACTATGTAGGGCTTCAACTGATCGTAGAGGGGCGCCTGCTCCATGAACGGGAGCAGCAAAGGCATCCAGGACATGTTGTTCGGATGAGTGGACATGCCGGCATTGAGACGAGCCGCAAGAACACCCGGCGGGAAGACCTTGTACGTGTCGTGATAGTTGTGGGTGGCGAGTCCAAGCTGTTTCATGTTGTTGCTGCACTGCGAGCGGCGAGCGGCCTCTCGAGCGGCCTGAACGGCCGGCAGCAGCAAGGCGATCAAAATGCCGATGATGGCAATGACCACCAAGAGTTCCACGAGCGTGAAGCCCGTTTTCCGGGGACGGTGTACCATGTGACGAATCTCCCAGTTCGTAAGAAGGATAAGAACCAAACACCTCGCAACAACTGTTCCTGCCGAACGGCAGTGCTTTGAAAATTACGGGAGCTCACTACGGCGAAGATATCGGCTTGGGATACCAGACGCCAGCCCCACGATTTGAACCTTCCCCATCGGAACAGGTCGACCGTTGTCGCCCTGCGACCCACGAGGAACTCCGCCTCTCCCAGGCAGAATAATCCCCGCCCCCTAAAGGGAGCAGCAATAGCGTGTGAATAGCAGCTTATATAATAACACTTGCCAGGAAAAAATAGCTCGCAAATTGTGCAATCATTTTGCGACACTCAAGAGCAGACCAGCCTTGGGAGCCTGAGAAGGTTCTCGGATGGACGCCGAGGCCCACGGCAGATCGTCGCGGGACCGAGGGTTTGACACGAAAATCAGAGATCGGTATCCTGACCCAGTGCCTCGCCCGGACAATTCGACTTCCGGACAAACAGCTGTTCAACAAGCCTCCAGAGGGGGGTATCTGAGACAATAACTGTGGGCAATGGTTGGGGGGATGGCGTTTGAATTACGACGGGGATGCCATGTGCGACAACGGCTTTCATCATTACCTGCCTGTTGATGACCAGGCGATTGCGTGGGGAATCTATGTGACCGGGGCAGGGCAGGTGACCATCCATCCCGGACAGCCCTATCCGCCTCCCGGTCATCCGGGTCCCTACGACTTTCGGTGGCAGCTGGGGCGAACCTTGCCCGAGTTCCAAATTCTTCTCGTGACCGAGGGCGAGGGGCTGTTTGAGTCGCGCGAGACGGGCACCGTGAGCGTCGACAGCGGCGCCCTCATGTTCCTCTTCCCGGGTGTGTGGCACCGCTACCAGCCAAACCCCCGAACGGGCTGGACGGAGCGTTGGCTTTCCTTCAACGGAGAACTGGCCCACCGCTTCATGGACCACGGACCCATCGAGGCAATCTCGGCGGTCCGGATCGCGAACGATCCGCCGACGGTCTTAAAGGCCTTTGATCGACTCCTGGGCAATATTCACCAGAACCCGGCACAGAACTCGCTCCTACTGTCGCTCCACGCCATGTCGCTGCTAGCCACATCGATCGAGGCGGCCATGTGCGAGGAACCGGCCAAAACGCCGCCGACCGTCGAGACGGTCGAACCGACGGACCCCCTCGTGGCCCAGGCCGTCAGTTTCATCTGGACCCGAAGCCACTACCCGATCACCGTCCCGAAGATCGCCCACGCCCTGGGCGCCAACCGGCGAACATTGGAACGGCGTTTCGCGGCCGTGCGGGGCCAGTCGATTCTCGATGAGATCAACGACTGCCGACTCAGCCGTGCCAAGCGACTGCTGGAAGAAACCGATCTTCCCATCAAGGTGGTGACCCACCTGGCCGGTTTCTCCAGTGAACAGCGCATGCGAGCCACGTTCCTGGCAAGGGAGGGCCTCTTGCCTTCGGAACACCGGGGACGTGCCTCGAATGGGGAGACCGTCACGGGATAGGGAAGAAGATGAACCACGGATGACGCGGTCAGGGGCCCGAGCCGATGGACTTGTTGTATTCCTGAAAGCGCTCGCGCCAGGCGGCGGGGGGAACCGTGCGGATGGACTCGGTCTGGCGAAGCGAATCGGTGGGTATGCCGCCGCCCTGGATCGAGGTTCGTGAAGGACGCAGGCCCAGGGCCTTGAGTTCGTCGTCGAGTTCGTGACGTGCCTCTTCACCCGACTTGCCGGATTCGTTGGCGTCAGCTTTCATCTGCTGCCACCGGCGAAGGAATCGTTCCAGATCCTGTTGCGACCAGCCGAGTCGATCGAGCAGTTCCTGGTTCGGCTCGCTCTTTTTCATCTGGTCCTCGAGATACTCCAGGGCCAGGTCGGTGGCCTTCTCGGCATACTCCTTGTTGGCGGCCTCTTCGCCGAAATCCTCGGGCGGTGCATCGCCCTCTCCGGCGCCCGGAGTGGGACCTGTGCCGCTGCCAGGCTTCTGCTCCTGGGGATCGGCCTTGGGACGCTGGGACGGATCGCTGCCGGGCGTGCCGCCCGAACCGCTGTTGCTGGTGTTCTGATCGGGCGATGACTGACCAGGTCGCGGCGAGGGATTCTGGTCAGACGATCCCTGGTCGGGTTTCATGCCCTCCGAGCCGTCCTGGCCCTCGCTCTTTCCGCCTTCCTGCGGGGCCTGGTTGCCGGTCGGCTTCTCAGTGGGCGAGTTTTCGCCGGCGCCGGTTCCGGTTTCGCCATCGCCTTTTTCGCCGCCAGGGCTGCCGCCCTCCTGGTCGGGAGTGGAACTGCCGGGAGTGCCCTGTCCCTTCTTGTCTGAATCCTGGCCGCCGCCGGCGGCGCCATCGCCGGAGCGATCGCCCTCGGCTGGTTCGCGTTGGGTCTCGTCCGACTGTTTCTTGCTGATGCTGGGCGAGGTGGCATCGGGATTCGATTGTGTGACATCCTGCGTGCCGCCCCTTTGCTGCTCCGACTTGGGCTGATTGGCCTCTTGGGGCATGGGGGTCGAGGCGTCGCCCTTGGGCTTCTGTTGGGGCGGTCCGGCTTCAGGATCTCCAGCTTCGGGCGGACCTTGTTGGGGATCTTGGCTGTGCTCGGGTTTGGCGGTATTGTCCGGGTCATGGGGTCGGCGTTCTACCGAGTCGACTTGACCGTTCTCAAGGTCCTCGGGCTTGGCTTTGCCACCGTCGACGGTTTCTGCATCTTCGGACGGCTCGCCCTTGCCAGGCTTGCCGTTGGGTTTTCCGCCGCTGGCGTCGCTCCGGTCTTCCGTTTGGGGAGACTGGCCTTGGTTTTCAGAGGCCGAGGTCCCGTCGGGTTGGCCCGCCTGATCGTCCATTCCCTCGGGATTCTTCGGGCTCTCGTCCTGGCCCCCCTGATCGCCCTGTTCCGTGCGATTGGGAGGAACGTCGGACTCGCCTTCGTGCTCCTTGGCGTTGTCGGACTGTTCTCCGGCTTGGGGCTCCCCGGCGGGTTCGCCCTGGCCGGACTTGGAATCTTCGCCCGGTTTGGGGTCCGATTCGGAGTTCTCACCCGGTTGGCCCTCGCTGTCCGACTGGCCTTCGCCTTCGGACTGACCGCCTTCCTTCTGCATGTCCTTTTCGCGCTGCTTGAGGATCTCTTCGAAGACGTCGCCGGCGGCCTCGGGATCGACGGGCTGCTCCCGCTTGCCGCCTTCCTGGCCGGCCTGGTCGCCTTGCTCGCCCTCATCGCCTTCCTGATCCTCCGCGTCCTGATTCGCTTGAGAGCCCTCCTGCTGAGCCCCTTCCTGATCGGGCGCCGAGCCGTTTTCGCCGGATTGCTCTCCCTGTGAGCCGCCCTCGCCTCCTTGATTCTCGTCGGACTGCTGCGAACCAGCCTCGGCGCCTTCGGAGTTCTCCTGGCCACCTTGACTGGGATCTCCCGACTCGGCCCCTTCCTCGCCTTGTTCCGCATTGCCGCCTTGGTCCGGATCGTTGGAATTCTGCGGGGTCGCGTTGCCCGGTTGATCCTGGGACGGCTTCTGCTCCCCGGGCGTTTTGCCGGCCTGCCCCGTGTTGTCGGCCGACTGGTCGTCGCTTTGCTCGGGCGGACCGATCTTGAGCCAACGAGGTTCGGTTTCCGAGCGATTGCGCTGGGGCTCCTTGTTGTCCTCGGCCACGGCCTGGTATTGCACCTCGTCTCCAACCAGGAGCCCGAGTTCGGCAGGCTCGAAGCGATAGGTGGCAGTGAACGAGCCTTCATATCCCCGGTCGGCATCCGTTCGGTCCAGCAGCAGGGGGATAGCAAGGGGGCGGCCGCCGCGCCGGGCCAAAAAAGCAACTCGAGAAAGGGCAAAATCGGGGTCCGAGGCCTCCAACTTCATTTCGGCAAGACCATCAAGCGGTATGGTGGCGTTCTCTTCCGGCGTCTCGACCCAGCGGAGCTGGGGAGCACGATCGGGGAGCACCTCGATGCGATGGCGAACGGGGTCGATATTCTCGCGGCCTTCTCCCGATTCCGACTCGGCGAAGCGGAGTTGATACCAGCGGGCCGACTCGTCATTCTGTCCGAGTTCGAGTTTGAACTGGCCGCGGGCCTGTTTGCCCTCCAGACGCATGGGAATGCGTCGGCCCACCTGGCCGCTGAGTTCGATCCCGGCCCACTCGATTTCCCGATTGGCCGTGGCCTGCACGGCGATCTGGGTGCCCTCAATAGCCCGCACGTCGGCCAGGTCGGTGACGACGCGTTCGGAGAGCCCCGTGTATTTGGGATAGATGTAGCGAACCGTGTCGACCACGATCGTGGGAGGAACCTCCATTTCGATCAGGTACTCGAAGGTGGTGCAATCGCCGGCCGTCACGCAATAGCGGAGGGACTGCTGGAGGCCCGCCTTATTCGGCGGAAGTTGGCATTGGTAGCGATTGTGTCCCTCACCGGGCGTCATCGGGATGGCCTGATCGACGATCTGTCCGTCGTTCGTGCTGTAGCGGAGAAGCACTTCCTCGCCGTCTCGAAGTCCTTCGACGACCGCGGAGACGGCCACCGAACGTCCCTGGAAGACCGTCGCATTGCCGGGCGCAAGTTGCTCGATCTGGACTCGGCTGGGCGCGGCAATACGAGCCCAGGGCCAGAGCACGCGAGCAAAAGAAGGCATGGGACTCTTGGGCGACATGACCAGATAGACCGCCGCCAGGGCAACGAGGGCAACGAAAACGTAGCCGCGCCGGATCAAGTGGCTACGGTCGACAGCCACTTCGACGGGAATCTGCTCGAGTTCACCGACCGTGGTCGCTTGCAGACCATCGATGACCCGTCTGGCGAGGACGCTTTGATTGACGCTGTTTGATTCGCGGCGGAGCAGCAGCAGATTGATCAAGCCGTTCTTGAGCGAGGGGCGGGCCTGCTCGAGGGTCCGGGCAGCAAAGATCGGATTGACCCTGTAAATCAACGGCGGAAGGATCGCACGGAGGCAGTACCATCCGGCCCCGCCAAGCAGTCCGAAAAAGAGGACAAGGCGAGTGCCGAATCCCAGCCCCCCTGAAACCAGCCAGTGGTCGGCGACGGCAGCCATCAGCAGAAATCCCAGCACCCCGGCGATGAGAGCAATCGCCGCGGTTGCGAAATCGTTAAGCTTCAACTGGCGTCGGGTCTGGCAAATCCGCTTGTCGATGGCACTGACGGCCGGGTCGGTCGGCGGCTTGGGAGCGGGCGGCTGCGGAGGCACGACGGTCGAACTGGCCATACGATGTCTCCCTCCGGCGTAGCGGGAGGATCAGGAGAAGAGAGTTTGAGTCCAACAAATAAGACGATTCGGGCGGCATTGTGTTTCCCCGGAGGGAGCCGAGTTGGCTCGTTCCCGCCAGGAGGACGCACGCCCCGAAAACACCCATTTTCAATTATAAGGTGTTGTGCGGCAAAACGTATCGACATTGTTCGACAGAATAGAGGACGGGGACAATTTGAACCGCTAATGAACGCTAATGGAGAGGGAAGATGGGTCTATTGGCTCATTGGAGGGGGATATTGGGCGGTAGGAAGGGAGAGGAACCACGGACTACACGAAGGGCACGGATAAGTCGGGGGGGTGAAGGTCGAAGTTAGGGGGCTACCCCCCGGCCTAGCTAGTCGTTGACCACCTCGGACGGTTTGTGTTAGGTTGGGCGGTTCGGTTGCCTTGCCGTGGCCGGTGCAGGAGCCACGACGTTTCCTGGGAAAGGCGAAGGCCTGCGGGAAAGGGCAGGGGACCGGTATGGTTTTGCGGCTTATGGCCGTAGTGAAGGATCAAGCGAAATCAGGTGAAGAATATGGCTTACGACGTAACGTTGATCACTGGCGACGGTGTGGGACCCGAACTGGCGGAAGCCGCCCGAAAATGCGTGGACGCGACGGGCGTCGAAATCAATTGGGACGAGCAGGAGGCGGGCATCGACGTGATGGAGCGGACGGGTACGCCGCTGCCCGACGCGTTGATGGAGAGCGTCCGCCGCACCCGTTGCGCCCTGAAGGCCCCGATCACCACCCCGGTGGGCACCGGATTTCGCAGCATCAACGTTCACCTTCGCCAGGAGTTGGACCTCTTCGCCTGCGTCCGCCCCTGCAAGTACTATCCCGGCGTCCGCACCTTTTTCAGCAGCGTGCCGATTGACCTGGTGATCGTCCGTGAGAACACGGAAGACCTCTACGCGGGCATCGAGTTCGAGCAGGGCAAGCCCGAGACGGCCGCCTTGGTGGAGCACATCAACCAGGTTTCCACCGACCGGAAGATCAAGAGCGGCCCCGAGGAAACCGGCATCTCGATCAAGCCGATCAGCATCACGGGCACGGAGCAGATCGTTCGCAGTGCTTTCGAATACGCCCGGGACAACGGTCGCAAGAAGGTGACCACGGTCCACAAGGCGAACATCATGAAGTACACGGACGGGCTCTATCTGAAGCACTCGCGGAAGGTGGCCGAAGAGTTCCCGGACATCGAGTTCGAAGACCGGATCGTGGACAACATGTGCATGCAGTTGGCCCAGAAGCCCGAGCTTTATGACGTGATCGTGCTGCCGAACCTGTACGGCGACATCCTGAGCGACCTGGCCGCGGGGATCGTAGGCGGGCTGGGCGTGGCGCCGGGCATGAACATGGGGCGGGACAGCGCCGTGTTTGAGGCGACTCACGGTTCGGCGCCCAAGTATAAGGGCATGAACAAGGTCAACCCGACGGCGTTGATCCTCTCGGGCATGCTCATGCTGCGGTATCTCAAGGAGACGGAAGCGGCGGACCGCCTGGAGCAGGCCGTTGCCGCGGTAATCGCCGAGGGCAAGGACGTGACCTACGACATGAAGGCCGACCGCGACGACCCGACGGCCGTGGGGACCCAGGAGATGGCCGACGCGATCTGCCGCAAGATGCAGGGGTAGGGTCGGCGTGTTGCAGGCTTGACCCGGGTTAGAAAAGATGACTGAAGGGGGCCGTCTTGCGATTGAGCAGGGCGGTTCCCTTTTTTTATGTCTATTCGGGGCTTTGACGGGCGAGTCGTTGGGTGATCTCTTCGCCGGCTTCTCGGAGGGCGTCGATGATCTGTCCGCGGTCCTTGGCTGTAAAGCGGACCTGGGGAAGGTAGACGCTGACGCTGGCGACCACCTGGCCTGCTTGCCAGACGGGGACGGCCAGGCCGACAACGTGCTCGGCCGAGTCGCTGCGAGCGAGTTTCTGACGGCGGATGCCGGCAAGGACACGCTGAAGGTCTTCGGCTGACTTGACCTCCGGCCAGACGGTTTCTTCCGGCAGGCCAGCCCGCTGGATGAAAGCGGCCTGCTGCTCGGCCGGGAGGTAGGCAAGCAACAATCTTCCCGAAGCCGTTTCATAGACGCTTCGCACTTGGCGGCTGCGCACTTGGAGATCGCGATCGCTGGCGGCGCATTCGAGGGTCACGCGGCGAGTCCCACGAATGACGCCGATGAGGCTTGTTTCATTCAACTCCTGGGAGAGGGCCTGAAGGACGGGACGGGCCAGGACGGCGAGTTCCCGGTCGTGGGCGGCAAGTCCCTGCCAGGGTGAAGTGAGGCTGCCGAGCCGATAGCCGCCCCGACTGGGCAGCCGCTCTACGTATCCCCGCTCGGCCAGCGTCTTGAGGATGTTGCTGCACGTTGCTCGATGGAGGTCGAGCAGTTGCGCGATTTCTCCGAGCGGGAAGCTCTTGTCCGGCTGGCTGCCGAGGAGTTCCAGGATATCGAGGGCTCGGTGGATGACTTGGATCATGGGGGTGTGGGATGGGGGAGGCGATGAGGAAGAGCAAGTTGGACCAAAAGCCCGGCTGCGTTTGGGATGTCACAGGTCATTTATCTCGAGCCGTTTTGGCGACGTGAAGCAGCCGGGCTGGGGGGGGGGCTGAAAAACTGTTGACGGGACCTTTTGGGCGGCTATACTGACGTCACCATTATAAACATGCAATTTTATATTGTAAAACATGATTCACCTCCAGGCCCTCGATTACACGGTGTTCGGGATCTACCTGGCCTTGATGGCCGGGGTGGGCGTGTTCTTTGGGTGGTTCGTCAAGGACATGGCGAGCTACTTCAAAGGCGGGGGCGTGATTCCCTGGCCGGTGGCCGGAATCAGCAACTACATGTCCATGTTCAGCACCTTCATCTTCGTGGCCTACGCGGGGATTGCCTACGAACACGGGCTGGTGGCGCTGACACTCATCTGGTGTACCGTTCCGCCGTGTATTCTGGCCGCAACGGTTCTTGCTCCCCTGTGGCGGCGGGCAGAACTGACGACGCCGGTGGAATACCTGGAGGTGCGATTTGGCGGCGGGGCACGCCAGTTCTTTTCCTGGTCGGGCCTGGTCATGCGGGTGCTCGACAACCTGGTCCGCATGTATGCGATCGGCCTTTTCCTGTCGACCGTGATTCCCTGGAGCCTGGAAACGACGATTCTCGTTTCCGGATTGATCATCACCTTCTACACGGTGATCGGCGGGCTGTGGGCAGTCACGGTGCTCGATACGATCCAGTTCGTCGTCTTACTGCTTTCCAGCCTGATTCTGGTTCCCCTTTCGCTCTCGGAGGCCGGTGGTGTGGCGGGGATCACCGAGGCGGTGCCGGAACATCTGCATTTCTTCAACGGGCCCAAGGGGTTACCGCTGTATCTGCTGGCCTACTACGTGATGATCCTGTTCAAATACAACGCGAACTGGGCCTTCATCCAGCGGCTGTATTGCGTTCGCGACGAACAAGCGGCACGGCGGGTGGCCTGGCTGAGCGGCGTGCTGTTCCTGGTTACGCCGATCCTGTTCGTCCTACCGCCCCTGGCCGCCCGGATCGTGGTGCCGGGGTTGGAAAACAGCGAGGAAGCCTATTCGGCGATTGCGGCGCACCTTCTTCCGAGCGGCCTGCTGGGGATGATGCTGGCGGCCATGTTCTCGGCGACCATGTCGTCGCTCAACTCGGAATACAACGTCATGGCGGGGGTGATCACCAACGATATCTACAAGCGCCTGGTCAGACCAGACGCCAGTCCAGAGCACCTGTTGTGGGCAGGACGCGGTTTCACCGTGGCCATTGGCCTGGGGATCACGCTGGGGGCCATGTGTGTGGGAGGGCTGGGGGGAGCCTTCGAGGCGAACAAGCTGTTCACGGCGATTCTTGCGATTCCCCTGGCCGTGCCGCTGCTGTTCGGCCTGCTTCTGCGGCATCCCACGTCGCTTTCGCTGATTCTCAGTATCGCGGTGGGAACGCTTCTGGCATTGGCTCTCAACCTTCAGTCATGGTTGACGGACTCGCTTGGCCTGGAAAACTCGACGCTTCCGGCGCTCAGTTGGGAAGCGGCCACGCTTGTGACCATCGTGGTGAGCGTGGGCGTGTTTGCGGTCTCCGGACTGATCCACGATCCCTCGACGGCGAAGAAGGAAGCCGTCGCGAAGTTCTTCGAGAAGCTTCGCACGCCCCTTCGGCCAGAGCAGATTCCCACGGTCAGTCCGGCCGTCCGGAAGCGGCTGACGCTTCTGTTTGGCGGATCGTTTATCATGGTCGGGGTGTTGTACGTGGCCGTCAGTCTGATCAGCATTTTTCAATACAGTGGGACCGTCGGCACGATCGCCGGCGGCGTTTGCATCGTCTGCGGAGGCGTCACGTGCCTGTCGGCGCTGCGTAGCACGGGAAAGAATGAGGAGAATTCATGAGCACGATTCAAGGAAAGGTCTGTTTCATTACGGGAGCGGGCAGCGGGATCGGCCGGGCGGCCGCGTTGAAACTGGTGGCGTCCGGGGCGAAGGTGTTTGCCATGACCCGAACCGCCGAGCGATTGGAGAGTCTCCAGCAGGAGGCGGCGTCGGACTCGCTCAAGACGTTCTGCGGCGACGTTCGCGTGGAAGCCGACGTGCAAGCGGCCTTCGCGGCGTGCCTGGAGCAGTTCGGGACGGTCGACATTCTCGTGAACAACGCGGGGCTCGGCGTTCCCACGCCGGATCTGTCGGACACGGCCCTGGAGAAGTTCGAGTTGATGTTCGACACGAACGTGAAGGGCGTGTTTCTCTGCACCCGGGAGGCCCTCAAGGTGATGCGTCCGAAAAAGGCGGGCCACATCATGACGGTGATCTCCATGGGCGGGCAGCGGACGAACCCGGGGGCGCCGCTCTACTGCGCCTCCAAGTTCGGCGCCCGGGGCTTCAGCAGCGGGCTGGCCGACCAGGTGCTGGGCGATGGCATTCGCGTGACCGATTTGAACCCGGGGCCGGTGGACACGGACTACTGGGGGGACCGGCAGGTGCCGCGAGAGAAGTTTCTCAAGGCCGAGGAGGTGGCCGACGTGATGCTGTTCGTCCTGGGCCAGCCGGAGCACGTGCTGATCCGGGAAATCAATTTCGACAATATCGCCTTTCTGAAGAAGTGATGGGAGGCTGGAGACTGGAGGCTGTAGGCCGGAGGGTGGGAAAAAGACGTGAGTTCTCGGTGCGTGAGAACCAGCAATCCCTGCGAGTCAATGTTGCGTCGAGAGCCTACCGTCTCCAGCCTACAGCCTCTGTGAAATTCAGTTTTTTCACTTCGAGTGGTTAAGCATGAGTGACAGTACCCAAAACGGTTCGCCGACCGGGCCGCCCATCGGCATCGCCGAGATGCGCGAGCGCTATTTGAAGTTGTTCACGGGCGCCGTAAACGACGTCTTGCGGTTCAAGTACAAGATGCACGCCAGTTCGCTGCCGGCGGAGTTTTCGCCGCTCCGGGACGGAATGAAGATCGCCGGGCAAGCGTTCACCGTGAAGGGCGGGCCCGACATCACCACGGACGGCGAGTTCGAGATGCGGGCCCAGATGCTCGAAGCCCTGCACGAGGATTCGGTCGTCGTGTGGGACTGCACGGGCGACCGGATCACGGCCCAGTGGGGCGAGGTGATGACCATGGCCGCCGTGAGGGCCGGGTGCCGCGGCGCCATCGTCAACGGCATCCGCGACACGGACGCGATCCTGGCCCAGGATTTTCCCATCTTTAACCAATACGCGTGCAGCACCGGCATGCTTGGCCGGTTCCGCATGTACCACTACCAGAAGCCCATCCTGATGGGCGAGGTGGTCGTGCGGCCTGGCGACTGGATCTTCGCAGACATCGACGGCATCGTCTCCGTTCCGGCGGAGATCGCCTACGACGTGCTGTTGGCGGCCGAGCAGGTTGTCAACAAGGAAGTCACCATCAAGGACTGGGTCGAGAGCGGCGTGAAGCCGACAGAAGTTGTCGCAAGAGGAGGGTATTTTTAGAGCCGATGCCAGACTTCTTGCCGCTTCAATCGTTTTCCGCCCGTAGGAAACCGTCGCCGCGGTTTTGGAATGGCCCATCGGAGTTATCAGGGTTCAGGGTTCAGGACGTTGGAGTCCAGGCTTTAGCCTGAAAAACCAATCACCAGCGAACTACGCCGAAAGCGCGACATTCCGTGCAAAACAACAGACACGACCATGAGCATTTATCTGAGCGATGAAGACCGCCGGGCTGTTCTTGCCGCGAAAGAGGACGGGGACTTGCTGACTGGCCGATTCTGGACAGCGTTGGCATCGCGGACGGCGCGGCGGGCCGGCTCGCCCGGACTCTTGGAACAGGGCGAGGATGCCGATTGGTGGTATCCGGCGGCGGAATATGTCTCCGATGCGGCCATGATGCACGCCTTGGAGCCGTCGCAGCGACTGGCGGCCTGGATTCGGGACGTGGCCCTGTCGATCGCCCAGCGTCCCGTGTCGGACTGGGTCGGCCCATGGTATCGGGACCATGCCACCGAGCCGGCGATCGGCCACCTGGAAACAGCCCACCTTTGCTGGGCCCTGGCAGCGGCCGTGGATCTTGCACCGGACGTCTTCTCCGATGGCGAGCGAGAAGAAGTTCTGGAGGCCTTGCACGAGAAGGGGCTCGTGCTCTGCCGGCGCTGGCTGGCTCGCAACACGCACCTGGCCAACTGGCGATCGGTACTGGTCGCCGGCGTCGCGGCGGCCGCCGCCGTGACGGGCGATCGACCCGCACTCGAAGAGGCAACCGCCGAGACCTTGATCGGCGCCCAGGCCTATCAGCCCGACGGGTCCTACGCCGAGTCGCTCCAGTACTCGAACTACCTGGCCTTCGCCTTGATGCTGTCTTACGAGTCGATCACGGGCGCAACCCCGGAGTTGAAGCCGGCGGGACCGGAAGTGCAAGGGCGACTCATGCCCTGGTATGCCCAGAGCATGCTCTACGCCCGGCCTCTGGCCGGCTGGGGTGCGGAGCCGCGAGCGAGGGCCGTGAACTTCAACGACTGCGGAGGATCGTTCCGCCCCTCAGGGGATGTGCTCCTGCAGGTGGCGGCTCGCTGCCGCGAGGCGATGCCGATCGAGGCGGGACTCGCCCGATGGCTGTTTGAGACCTACTACGCTCCCGTCCCCGCTCAGCGGCCCCACAATATCGCCACGTTCGGGCTGCGCAACGACTGGGGATTTCTGACGCTTCCTTTTCTCGCTCGATCCGCAGAATCCGTCTCGCCGGAGCAGGCGGGACTTCCGCTCGTGGCAAGGTATTCCAATGGAAACGTGTTGATTCGAGACGATTGGAAGGCTCGAACGGTGCTGGCCGTCCAGGCGGGAAGCGATCCGCTCTACGGCCCAGGACACCTGCACGGGGACCTAAACAGCTTCATTCTCGCCCATAATCAGCAGCGTTTGCTTGCCGATTCGGGGCACAGTTGTTATCGCAACCTGATCCACGGGCTGGAATCAGCGACGCAGACGCACAACACGTGCACGTTTTTGCTCGACCAGGACGCCCTGGGGCTGCAAGAGGATCTGGCGAAATCCAGCTTGCTCGAACAGGCCAACATTGCGCCCCGGCGACTCATCTCGGAGGGGCAGGTGAGCCCACCGGTGGCGTCGAGGGGGCGGTTGCTGCTGCTGGAGCGGATCGACGAAGTGACGGCCGTGGTTTCGGAAGCCGGTTCGCTCTACGGGCCGCCGCTCGAGCGGTTCACCCGCGTTTGGATTCAGGCAGGACCGAACGCCCTGTTCGTCGTCGACCTGATCCGGGCGACTCAGCCCGTGCGAACGGTTTGGAACTGGCTGTTGAACAACCGAGACGGGGCCTCGGAATTCGACGTTCGCGATGGCCAGACGCTCGTCATGCGTCGGGGACTGGCCGGATTGAAGCTCGCACACCAGGCAGACGGGCGGCTCAACGGGCCGGTCTACGCCTTCATGCACGATGCCTACCACCCCGAGCCGGCTCCACTGGGCGAAGGCCGATCAGGGAGCGGGATGATCTATCGCTGGATCGAGCCGGAAGCGAAGACCGAGCGGGTGGCCGTTCACGCAATCGCCGTCGACGACTACGGGCTGATCGATCACTGGTCGGCGGAGCAGGATGGTGCAATCCATCGGCTTGGCTACCGTGGTCAACGATGGGAGCTGACCGTTTGCGATGAGCAGCCGCTTCGATTGGTTCTGCGGGGCGAGGCACGGGAAGCTGCGTGGCGTTTGGAGGAAGGCTCGGAAGGTTTTCGATTCGTCAAGGACAAGGAGGCGTCATGACCGTTCCGCTTTTCGAAACCGCCACGACCGGCTACGAGCGCGTAAAGGCGAGCGCTTTGCGCTTCGTCGAGTCGATGAAACTCGGCGAAAAGCCGTGGCTGTATCGCAAGGAGCCTAGCGGGGATGAGAGCTTTTACGGCTCTTACCACGGGCTGCACATTCTCGACATGTTCGGCGAGTTGGACTCGCTTTCGGACGAGGATCGTGACGACTGGGCCGAGTACATCTGCAAGGACCAGTCGGAAGACGGGGCCTTCCGCGCGGGGATGGCCAAGGGAGCGGCCGATTCGGCGATCGATTCAATGGAACCCCACTGGCACTACACCCGGGGGCACCTTTGGGCGCTGCGGATCCTGGACCGACCGCCCCGCTATCCGTTGCGGTTTCTGGAACCGCTTCTCGAACCGGGTGCGCTCAATCGCTGGGTCAAGAAATACGACTGGGGCAACTCGTGGGCGGCGGGGAACCAGGTGCTGGCTTGCGCCACGGCCCTGATGGCCGCCCGGGATTGGTTCGATGTCGACCAGGTCGATTCGGCCCTGGAAAGGGAGATGCTCCCGGCCCTGGAGGAACTCCTCGACGACAAAACGGGCTACTGGGGCACGCAGCTTGGCGCGGATCTCCCCAACGGACTGTTCGGCACGATCCACGTGACACCGATCTACTTTGCCCAGGGGTGGCCCTTGCGGGCGCTGGAGCGGAACCTGGACTCGACGCTGGCCTGCCAACTGCAGGACGGTTCCTACTGGCCGGGCGGCTCGGACTGCCCGGACTTTGACGGGGCCTACATGATGGCGAACCTGGGTGCGCTGACCGATTATCGACGCGAAGATCTGACCCAGGCGGCCCGGCGTTATCTGGAACATGCCCTGATGCACGAGTCGGCCGACGGTTGCGGCTGGCTGCTGCACCGCCTCGGCACCAGCCCAGACGAGTGGCGCCCCCGGCCCCACTGGATTTGGAAGCCGGGTCACTCGCAGGTGAGCGCCGAGCATCGAGACGACACTCCGGAACGCACGCACATCATGCTCGGATCATGGTTTTATCCGTTGTCGATCGCCCTGATCGCCCACCTGCTTCGCGACACGGGTTATGAGGGGCCCTACCGGCTCAACCCGATGTCGCTTCACCAGTGCAACGTTTTTTCATGGCAGCGGGAAGGACACACGAAATGAACGAAACGGTTTTCCTAGGAATCGATCATCCGGCCGTGGCGGCCGAGGATGTAGACGCCTTGTCTGAGTGGTATATGGAAACACTCGGCTATGAGAAGGTCTTCCGGCACGACAAGCCGGTCTGGATTCTCCGAGCGCAGGACGGCACGCTGCTGGAGGTGATGCCCCGCGACAACACGCCCCGGCCCGAGCGAACGACGTGGACTCCCGGCTGGTCCCATATCGCCATCCGCGTGAGCGACTTCGAAAGGGCCCAGGCCGTTCTGGACGAAAAGGGCGTGCAGTGGACGGGTGAGGAGATGAACGCGATCGGCGGCGGCCGGGTGCGGAACTTCGTCGATCCGGATGGGAATATGTTGCAGATTCTGGAGCGCAGCGGGATGTAGAAGCGGAGAGAATGGCCACAAAGAACACGAGAAGAGAGATACGAAGATGGGGGAAAGGAAGATGGAGAGACTGAAGGGGGTTGGTGGTCGATCTAAATTGGTGCTAGTGCTTGCGGGATTGTTTCTCTTGGGAACGGGGCCTGCCTTCGCCGATCAGCCGGCGGCGTCGGGCGTGTTCGACGTGCGGGCGTTTGGGGCGGTAGGGGACGGGGCCACGGTGGATACGGTGGCGATCCAGAAGGCGGTCGATGCCTGCGCCCAGGCGGGGGGCGGAACGGTTTGGCTGCAAGGTGGAACGTTCCTGTCGGGCACAATCCGGCTGAAGAGCAACGTGACGCTTCACGTCGAGGCCGGGACGACGCTGCTGGGCAGCACGAACCTTGCCGACTATCCGGACATCACGCCGGAGATCATCTATCTCTACCGCGAGCGGTTCACCCGGTACCTGATCTACGCGGAGAGGGCGGAGAACATCGGGCTATCGGGACGCGGCGTGATCGACGGGCAGGGGGAACACTTCCCGGCCAGGAAAGACGACGACAAGGGTCGGCCCTACATCCTGCGGTTCAGCGACTGCAGGAACGTGCGTGTGGAGAACCTCACGTTTCACAATTCGGCCCGGTGGCTCTCCCATTACCTGGCCTGCGAAAACGTGACGATCAGCGGAATCACGGTCGATTCCAGGATCCGCGAGAACCGGGACGGAATCGACGTTGACAGTTGCCAGGACGTGCGGATTTCCGATTGCCGGATCGTGACTGGCGACGACGCAATCGTGCTCAAGGCGACTACGGAGCGGCCCTGCCGGCGGGTGACGATCACCAACTGTGTTCTGAGCAGTATGGCCAGCGCACTGAAGATGGGAACCGAGTCGAACGGCGGATTCGAAGACATTGCGATCAGCAACTGCGTGGTCCACGACACGGGCTACAGCGGCATTGCCGTGGAGATGGTCGATGGGGGCGTGCTGGATCGGGTCAGCGTGTCGAACATCACCATGCGGGACGTGAAGGTGCCGATCTTCATTCGTCTGGGCAACCGTGCCCGACCTATTCCGGAGTTGCCGCCGCCGGGCATGGGCTCGCTACGAAACGTGATCATCACCGGCGTGCAGGCGAGCGGCGTGAGCGAGACGGGTTGTTCGATCACGGGGATCCCCGGTTTCCCGGTGGAAAACGTGACGCTCGACAACATCCGCATCGAGTTTGAAGGCGGCGGCAAGGGGAAAGACGCGGAGCGAGAAATTCCCGAGAGAATCGACGCCTATCCTTCTGGCAAGATGTTCGGCACGCTGCCGGCCTACGGGTTCTTCTGCCGGCACGCGAAGAACCTTAGGCTCCACAACATCGACCTGTCCTTTGAAGAAGACGACCAGAGACCGGCGATCGTGTGCGACGACGTGGAGGATCTGGATGTCTTTGGACTGCGGGCGGAGTGTTCGCCGGAAGCAGATTGTGTGTTGCAGTTTCAGTCCGTTCGGGGAGCCTTGATCCACGGGTGCCGCGGTAACGTGGTGCCAAGGGTGGACGATGCTTGTAGGGAGATCGAGATCAGAAACCAGTGATACCTTTGTTGAAATTCGGAGTTGAACCTGGCCATTTGTTGGAGTCCACGCTTTAGCGTGCAGAAAACATCCTAAAGGCTCGACACTAACGAACAAGGAGACCCACCTGTGAACTGCATTCGACTACGACAACTTATCGTGCTTGCGGCCGGCTGCTTGGCCTTTCTCCTTTGGACCGCGGCGTCGCGAGCCGCCGAAAAGGAAGGGCCGACCTTTGCCACCGGGGCGGCGACGGCGCCGGGAGAGGGTTTCCTGTGCCTGGGCAAGATCCGGCCGCGGCATGCTCGGGAGATCGAGTCGTCGAACTGGTCCATTGGGGCCGAGACGATGGGGCGGGACTACACGATCTATGCCAACTGGCGCAACTACCTTGGCCCGCTGGGCGCCAAGCAGGCGAGGATCCAGTCGGGCTGGGCCAAGACCGAACAGGAAAAGGGCAAGTACGACTGGGTGTGGCTCGATGAGATTATTCCCGACATGGTGAGCCAGGGAGTCAAGCCGTGGGTCTGCGTCTGCTACGGAAACCCGATCTACGAGGGTGGCGGCGGCACGGGACTGGGCTGCGGGCTTCCCAGTTCGCCAGAGGCGCTGGCGGCGTGGGATGCCTACGTGGCGGCGTTGGTCGAGCGTTACAAGGAGTATGTCGACCAATGGGAGATCTGGAACGAGCCCCATACGGGTCGAGGCAAGGGGGCTGAAATCTACGCCGAATTTGCCGCCCGGACGGCCCAGGTGATTCGTCAGCACCAGCCGGATGCCCGGTTCATGCTCCCAGCGGGCGGGTCCTTCGATACGACTTTCGTGGAGCAGATGCTCACGTGGCTTCGCGATCACGACAAGCTCTCGCTGTGCAACGAGGTCGTCTACCATCCCTATTCGTACAACCCGGACGACAGCTACGGGAAGGTGGCCCAGTTGCAGAAGATCGTCCAGTCCTTCTCGCCCGAGATTATCATCCGCCAGGATGAGAACGGGGTGCCGTCGCGAGGGGGGTCCTTCGGGGCCTTGTCGAAGTACGACTGGAGCGAGTTGCGGCAGGCCAAGTGGGCCACACGGCGATTGCTGGGTGACCTGGGACGCGACATTCCCTCGTCCTACTTCGCAATCTGCGAGATGGCGTACCTCGTCCGCAAGGGCACTCGCGGCGACAGTGACCTCCGCGACAAGGACGAGAACCTGGAGGTCCTGATCAACTCGAAGGGCCTGCTGGAGATCAACCCCGATCGCACGATTCACCATGCCAAGCAGGCCTATGGGGCGGTGCAACACATCACGGCCGTATTCGACAATACGATCACGCGAATTGCTGACTTCGAAGCAACGCTCACCGGCGGCGGGGAGAAATCGAAATACGCCTTGTTCGGCTATCAGTCCGAGAAGGGTGGATTGCTCGTCACCGTGTGGCGAAGCAGTGATACGCCGGGAAAACGGCCTGAAATGGAGCCCCTCGAATTGAAGATCGCCAAGGGCAGTTTCGAGGATCCGGTGTGGGTCGACCTGGTCTCGGGCAACGTGTACGACATCGACGACAGCCTTTGGAATGCGGAGGGCGACGGGTGCGTATTTCCCGCCCTGCCGGTCTATGACGCGGTGATCGTGGTCGCGGAGCGGGCCGTTCTTGGTGATCTGCTGCCGAGTGATTGAGCGACATCAGCGGGTAGCCCTCCCTGAAAGAGTTTGATCTGTCAAGGGTTCTCCGGTGCATTTTTTCGCGCACTCTGAGCGCGAAGGCGGTGGTGACGCCTTTTTGACGTGGTTTCGCTTGTGGTTTGGTTCCGTTCGAGTCGCGTTGTTTGTGGTTAGTTGTCACGGTCATTTTTTCGAGGTTATCGCGCCGTTCTTTTCATACGCGGCGGCACCCCAACCCATCCCTTCGTGAACACGGCTGCCATTGGCGGCAGACGCTCGGATTACTTGGATCCGACACTGAGTATTCTCCTTTCGACCGTCTCGCCGACGCCAGGCCGCCTCAATCAGATGAACGCTTGGCACGTATGCCAAGTCCACGGGCTACCTCAGGCTGGCCTTGCGTGGCGAGGGTCCTGCTCCGATTCTGCGAGCAGGACCGATGCAACCACATGACGCTCTGTTCTCGCTTCGTGAAAGAGGGTGTTGTTTTGTCCAAGGGGTCCCGCGAGTCCCTTCCGCCTTCACCGTCACTTCGGCCCTCGCGGGCGCGTCTCTTGGGGCCGGAGTGATGGGGAAGGTGGAAGGGACGGTCCCCTTCTGTCGAGCCCGATCTGAGGCTGGTTGTTTACGACGATTGTTGATAGAAGGATTGGATACGCTTCACTTCCGGAGGCCCGCCGCACACGTACGGCTGTCGATGCTTGAGCATGTGCCAGAGGATCGTGACCAGCCGCCGCATAACAGCGACGCGTGCGATTTTCGAGCCTCGACGTTTCTTGATCTTCTTGTACCAGTTCTTCATGTACGAGTCTTTACGCAGCGTGTGCAGGACCATTTGTCCCAGAAGGAACCTGGCCATGTTGCTGCCTCGTTTTGTGATCGAACCCATGCGGTCAGTCTCGCCGGAATTGCGACAACCGGGCGTCAAGCCCCAGTAGTTGGCCAGGCTGCCCGGCGTTGGGAAACGATCGATCGGGCCGATTCGCGACGCCAGGGCCAAGCTGGTGTAAGTTCCCGCACCAGGCATGGTCGCCACCAGGCACGCGGTCTCATGCTTCTCCTGTCTCGCCTCAATCGTTACGTTGACTTCTTCCAATTGAGCCTCCCAAAGTCGCCACTGGTCGAGCAATTGGTCCATCTCCAGCCGGTCGATCGTCGGCAACGACATCTCTGCCAGCCACTTCTTGGCCGCCTTGGTGTCGATTCCCTTGGTAGGGCACTCCTGCTCGATGTTGTGCTTGCGAAGGATATGGCGGATCTTATTGACCGTCTTCGTCTGCTGGGCTCCCAAACGCCTTCGCAGTTCGGTCACTTGTCGGTTTTCGGCATCCTCTTCCGTGGGCGGCAGAATCCGTCGAATTCCTTGCGGCTTCTTGCCGCCAAGCAAGCGATGTCGATTGACCCACAACAGCTCTCCCAATGCGTTGGCGTCGCGATGGTCAGTTTTTTGGGGAGATCGTTCTGTCGGTTGAATCAACACCGTCTCTTGGCAGCCGTACTCGACGAGCATCTCCATAAGCCACCGGTTAAACCCACAAACCTCCAGAATCGTCACAAACCCACCTTGTGCCTCCGATTCCGTCCGCAGCCAGGCGAAAAACTCCCGCACCCGATCCCAGCGAGTGCTCACCTGCCGGCGGACGAGAATCTCGCCCGAATCGTCCCGAAGATTCACGGTCAACTGCTTGCGATGCTGGTCGATTGCCAAGTACAACATGGTTGGTTCTCCTGTGTGCTATTGGTGAGAAGTTCACTACACCGTTCATAGCACCTGGAGAACCACTCTTTCATAGAATCTGATGATTTTCCGCATCCCGTTTCCCATTCCAGTTGACAACGCCGGAAAATCGTCGGGGTGGCTATGCCACAAGAGGGAGTGCGATCGTGACGCCGTGGGGTGCGTCTTGACGTCGAGACGCACCCTACGGGCTCAGCAAACCACATGGAGTATGGAGCGTCGAGAATGCAAAGCAACCAGATTCGGTCAGTGAGGGGCCTTTTCGACCGGTGTGTCCTCATAGCGATGCTTACCTTCTCGGCGACTCATGCGTTCGCCGCCGATGGCAAGGGAACGTCGGCGATTTCGCTCCGCGGCAGCGTGGCGGTTAGCTGCTCGGTTGATCTCTCCGGTGTTCGGCTGACGTTGGAAGACCTGGCGGCGGACTTGGAGAAGGTCCTTGGGGCGAAGCCGAGGATGGTGAGCCCGGACGCGGCGCAGGTTGTCGTTTCGCTGGATGAGAGCCTGGGGGCGCCGGAAAGCTATCGCATCGACACGGAGGCCGGCAGGGTCCGCATCCGCGGGGCCGACGAGTTGGGAGTTATCTACGGGGTCTATCGTTTTTCCCACGAATTTCTCGGTGTGGATCCCTACTGGTACTTCAAGGATCTTGAGCCGGAGTCGCGGGAAACGCTTGATGTGCCGGCGGGGACGGTGCGATCCAAGCCGGCGGCGTTCGGGTATCGAGGGTGGTTCGTCAACGACGAGGACCTGCTGACCGAGTGGAAGGAGGGCGGGGGAACGCGTCACATCGATTACCCGTTCTACGGACAGGTGACGCACCTGGACGTGATCGATCGGGTGTTTGAGGCCTTGCTTCGGGCCGGCGGCAACCAGGTCATTCCAGCGTCGTTTGTGGACGTGATGAACGAACCGGAGGCACGGTTGGTGCAGCGAGCGGCCGAGCGGGGGCTCTACGTGACGCAACACCACATCGAGCCGCTAGGGGTGAGCCACTATGGATTTGAGAACTACTGGAAGGCACGAGGCAAGGAGTATGCCTTTGCCTACGGTTCCCAGCCGGACCAGGTGCGGGAAGTGTGGCGGGCCTTCGCGAAGCGGTGGTACGAGCTTGTTGGCGACAAGGTTGTCTGGCAATTGGGACTCCGCGGCAAAGGAGATCGGGCGATCTGGCTGAGCGACAAGTCGGTCGATCAGGCCCAGGCCGGGCGGATGATCTCCCGGGCGATCGCCGAGCAATGGGAGATCGTGCGGAGTGTCGATCCGCGTCCCATGCCGCCAGCCACGAGCACGCTCTGGCACGAAGGCTCCAAGCTCATGAGCCAGGGGGCGTTGAGCTTCCCGAAGGGCGTGACAATCGTGTTTGCCGACAATGGTCCGACGCAGACGATGCAGGCCGACTTCCAAACCACGAAGCGGCAGGACGGCCGGCGTTACGGCGTTTACTACCACATCGGGTTCTGGAACACGGGCCCCCACTTGCTGCAAGGCTCGCGGCCCGACCGGATTCGCCACGAGTTGAACGAAGTCATTGCCAAGGGCGACACGGCCTACGGGATCATCAACGTGTGCAACGTTCGCGAACACGTGCTGGGGATCCAGGCGGCCACGGAAATCATGAACGAGGGCGTGGCGTGGTCCGAGGCGGACTTCTGGAAGCGATTCGCTCCGCCCGTTCTGCACGACCCCTACGCCAAGTTGCTCGACTGTCTCCTGCCGATCGCCGACGACCGGATCATGCAGGACGGCGCCCTGGTCACCAGTGCGAGGCGGATGCTGGCGCGCTACCAGGCAGGCCAACGGGTCAGCAAGGTCCTTTCGCCCGAACGGCGGGCGCACTGGAAAGAGGAATTACCGCGAGTGGTCGAACGGCTCGACCAGCTGGCCGCCGACTACCCAGCCGACAAGCTGACGCCCGGCGAGCGGAAGTTCTACGACGTGCACCTGCTTATGCAGGCCCGGTTGTGGCGAGAACTGTACGCTTTCTATCTGGCCGTGATCGAAGCGGAAGAGGAGCCGACGCGATTACGTGACGCCGAGTCGGCCCTGGAGCGGTTCTTGGAAATCCGCAAGCCGGCAGCGACGGGGAAGTGGGAGAACTGGTTCCGAGGGGACAAGAAGGTGAACACGCCGGAGTTGATGGAAAAGACGCGAGCGGCGAGAAAGAAGTTGGAGGCGGCGTGACGGGGCTGCAACGAAACCGCTAACGAACGCTGAACGACGCTATAATATCGAGGTTCGTTTTCTTACTGATCGCTGGGGCAGTTCGCAAGGGAAACCGGAAGAGGACTACCACAGAGGGCACGGAGGTCACAGAGGAAGATCGAGTCCAATGAAGAATGACCTAAGACGCAAGAGTCGTATCCTGCAAGACCGTCCTTCGTCATTCAGGCCTTCGGACTTGTTTCGTCATTTGATTTTCCTCATTCTCATCCTTTCTCTGTGCCCTCCGTGTCCTCTGTGGTGTCCTGCCCGACGATCCATTCAGTCAGTTGTTGACTGATTTTCGGTAGGCGGTGGGGGTTTGGCCGAGTTGGCGTTGGAAGGCTTTGGCGAGGGTTTCGGGGCTGGAGAAGCCGACGAGCTTGGCGAGTTGCTTCAGCGGCATGTCGGTCTCTTCGAGAAGACGTTTGACCCGTTCCACGCGGCAGCGGGTGATCTCGCCCAGGACGGTGCGTCCGAGGACCTGCTGGAAGCGCCGTTCCAGGGATCGACGGGAGACAGGCAGCAGGGCGGCCACGTCGGCAACATTCAAGGCGGAATCGTCGCTGCTCCAGATGATCCGCAAAGCCTCCGCCACGAGGCGATCGTGGACGATCTCCTGAAAGGGTTCCGTGGACGGTTCGGCGGCGTCGTCTCCCTGCGGGGCACAGACCAGGGCGAGAATCTCCGCGGCCTGGGCCGAAAGCATGAGGGGATTGTCGACGCTGTCCTGGGTGACGTTGTCGTGGAAGCGCATGAACGCACTGCTCAAGACAGCGAGGTCCTGGACCGCCAGGACGGGCCGGTCGGGCGAGAGGAACCCCTGCTCGGCAAGATTCTCCACGAATTGGCCACCGAGTCCGATCCAGTAGGAACTCCAGCCGGTTTCGTGATCGGGACGATAGCGATGCCAAACGCCGGGAAAAAGCAGGACCACCTGGCCGGCCTGAAGCGTGCGAAGCTCCGTGCCGTCCGATTCGAAGACACCCGATCCGCCTGCCAGCAGGATAACCTGGTATTCGGGCAGGACCCGGCCTCGCTGCCACGTGAATTCGTAGAGGTTCGGATGTCCCTGGGGCGGGTGCGTTCCGTAGGGTGGAATCTCGATGTGGCCCCCGCCCGTCACAAACAGGCCCCAACTCCTCGTGCGGGGGCTGATCGGCAGGTAGCGGAAGGCATCGCGAATCATGGAACGGGGCTGAGGTTTCACAGAGCAGGGAATCAGTTTACCGTTTGCACGCTTTATGTTAGCACGATTCTAGTCCAAGTGGAAAGGACGCAACTTTCGAGAGCGCAGACTCTCCCGTTGAAAAACGCGCCGCGAGCCGCGCGGGCAGGCACCGGGCGCCGCACGGTTCCTGAATCGCCGAGCGATATTCCATTCCAAGGTCCCGCTCGGCGAGCGGTGACCTACTGCTCAACGGGCTACCAACAGTCCTTCAGCCTTCGGCCTTCAGTCTTCAGCCTTGTCTCTGCCATGACGCAATTCGTCAAGAAGTTGTCGCAAAAGGCGGCGAAAGGCGTCTGGCGTTTGAAAGGAAGGCTCGGGAGAATGGAAGGCAACGATTTCTTGACGTGGTGGGTCTATTGAAGGAGCGGCGCAACGATGAGTTCCATGCACCTGGTCGACTGGGTCGTGTGCCTTGCTTATCTGGCCGTCGTATCGGGGCTTGCCCTGTGGAGCATGTGGGGGCAGCGCGACAACGAGGACTACTTCGTCGGCGGGCGGAGTATGAACTGGTTTGCCGTGGGCGTTTCGATGTTCGCCACGAGTTTCAGTTCGATCTCGTTCCTGGGCCTGCCCCAGCGCGGGGCCTTTCAGGATTTTAGTTTCTATCTGACGATTCTCCTGATTCCGCTTCTGATTACGCCGATCCTGTGGTTTTTCTTCGTGCCGCTCTACTGTCGGCTGCGTGTGAGCAGCGGCTACGACTACTTGCGACTTCGATTCAATCCGGTCGTCCAGCGTCTCGGGTCGCTCCTCTATTGCGGCTATGCCCTGGGCTGGATGGGGGCCATGCTCTACGCGATCGCGTTGACGCTGAAGAGCGTGATGCACCTCAACGATAGTCAGTATGTGCTCACCCTGATCGGGCTGGGCGTGTTTGCGACGGCCTACACGGCCGTGGGCGGTCTTCGGGCGGTGATCTGGACCGACGTGCTCCAGGCCGTGACTCTCGGAGCAGCGGTGGTCGTTGTGCTTGTGCTGGCGGTCGGGGGAATTGCCGGAGGCTGGTCCGGTCTGTGGGATATCGGAGAAGCAGGCGGTCGGTGGACCATGTTCCACCTCGACGCAAACCCGCTGGCAAAAGAGAACTTCACGGCCAAGAACTCCGTTTACACGGCAATCGCCTATTCGCTGTTCATGTATCTGCCCGGTTACGCGGTGGCCCAGAACATGATCCAACGTTATGTCTGCACGGGCGGGCTGCGAGAGGCTCGGGGCGTGGTTGTGCTGAGCGCGGGCATCAATGCCGCGCTGGGCTTCCTGTTCCTGCTCGTGGGCGTGGCCCTGTTTGCGTTTTACACGCAGCCGGGAGGACCGGGGATGCCGACCCTGGAAACGGAAGACCAGATTCTGCCCCATTTCGTTTCGACCTACACGGCCGGCATCGGCCTGGTAGGGCTCATGCTGGCCGGACTGTTTGCAGCCGCCATGAGCACCGTCGACAGCGGCATCAACGGCGTGGCGTCGGTCGTGGTCTACGACTGGTTCGGCGGCAAGGAGCTTTCACTCCGCGGGAGCCGGCTGCTGACCGTGGCATTGGGCGTACTGGTCGTCGGTGCGGCCTTGGCGGCGCCGATGATCGGCAAGAACGTCATCGACATTATTCTTACGGTGGCGGGGACCATGCTCGGCGGCCTGATGGCGGTCTTCCTCCTGGGAATGTTCGTGCCGAGAGCCAATTCGGCCGGTGTTCTGGTGGGGCTGTTGGCCGGACTCATTGCGTTCCTTCTCGTCTACTGCACCACCAGCATTCCTGCGTGGTGGTACGGAGCGTTTACGATCTTCCCCACGTTCTTCGTGGGACTTATTGCAAGCCTCTTTTTCTCCCCGCCCGCTTCGGAAGCCCTTGCTGGCACGATCTGGGGGCGGGGCGTCAACTCACCGACTGAATCGTAGCAGAGAACCGTCCATGAGCAGTGTGCGCATTCCTCGTCGCAAGCCCCTTACCGCTCGCGTTGGCATTTTCGGCGTGGGATTCCATGCCTACTGGCCCCAGTTCGACGGGCTGCTGGAGGAGTTGACGAACAAGCAGGCCGTGCTCGTGGAAAAGGTGAAGGGCTTTGGCGTGGAGGTCGTTGACTTCGGTATGGTCGACGATGCCGAGTCGGCCTACGCCCTGCTGCCGAAGCTCAAGGCGGCCGATCTGGACCTGGTGTTCTGCGACATGGTGACCTACGCCACGTCGGCCACCTTCGGCGTGATCGCCCGGGGGCTCGACGTGCCGATCGTGCTGGTGGCCCTGCAGCCGTTGCCGGGATTGGACTACTCGAAGGCGTCGACCTACATGCAGCTTTGCAACGACGACCTGTGCTCGGTGCCCGAATTCACGGGCGTGGCCGTTCGGATGGGCCGGAAGGCGCCGCCGGTCATCCTGGGGATGCTTGAAAACGACCCGATCGCCGACGCGGAGCTCCAGGAGTGGTGCGGCATTGCCAAGGTGCTGCACGATCTGGAGCGAGCGAGGATCGGCCATTTCGGCCACCCGATCGAGCACATGCTCGACATGCAGACGGACCAGGCGGCGCTGACGGCGACGTTCGGCTGCCACATCGTGCAGACCGAGGCCGACGACCTGCTGCGGCTGGAACGGACGGTGGTTGACTCTGAAATCGAACAGAAGAAGGAAGAGATCCTCAACCTGTTCGACACGCCCGATCCCGTGTCGGACCCAATCACCACGAAGCTGACCGAGGGCGATCTGCAAGTCGCCGCCCGGGTGGCCGTGGCCCTGGACAAGTACGTGGAGGAGAAGCGTCTGGACGGGCTGGCCTACTACTACGCGGGCGAGGAAGGCAGCACCTTGCGGCAACTGGTGACGAACCTGATCGTGGGCAACTCGCTGCTGACGGCCGCAGGATTTCCCATGTGCGGCGAGTCGGATCTGAAAACGTGCATCGCCATGATGATCATGGACCGATTGGACATCGGCGGCAGTTTTGCCGAGTTTCACCCCATCGATTTCCGTGAAGGGTTCGTGCTCGTGGGCCACGACGGCCCCCACCACATCAACATTGCGGAAGGTCGGCCCGTGCTGCGGAGCCTGCTGAAGTATCATGGCAAGCCGGGGAGCGGGGCCAGCGTGGAGTTCAAGATCAAGGAAGGCCCCATGACGATGATGAGCGTGAACGTGACGGCGGGCGGCAAGTTCAAGTTCATCCTCGCCGAAGGGCAGAGCGTTCACGGACCGATCCCGCCCACGGGCAACACGAACACCCGGGGATTCTTCGAGCCCGACGTGCGAACGTTCCTGAAGCGCTGGGTTGCCGAGGGACCGACCCATCATTTTGCCCTCGGAGTAGGGCATCATGCGGGAACGTTGGAGAAGATCGCCGAGATTCTGGATGTGGAGGCAATGGTAGTGACGCCCCGTAGCATGGCTCTCTGAGCCGTGTAAGACAATATCACACACATTCCACTTCACACGCTCGCACGTCCCCGACAATACAACATCTCCGCAGTGCTCAAAGCGTGTGACGCTTCAAGTCCCGGCTCGGAGAGCCAGGCTACCGCCGTGTAGCATGGCTCTCTGAGCCGTGTAAGACAACGTCACACATGTTCCACTTCACACGCTTGCACGTCTCCGACAATGCAACATCTCCGCAGTGTTCAAAGCGTGTGACGCTTCAAGTCCCGGCTCGGAGAGCCAGGCTACGCCGGGGTAGCATGGCTCTCTGAGCCGTGTAAGACAACGTCACACGCGTTCCACTTCACACCCTTGCACGTCACCAATAGTGCATCATCTCCGCAGTATTCAAGACGTGTGACGCCTCAAGTCCCGGCTCGGAGAGCCAGGCTACCGTTTATTCCGACGTCTCTTCGTCGGGGAATACCTCGAAGACGATCATCTCGTACGGACGGAGTTGAACGGCGAACGGCTCGGTGCCAATCGTCGTGAACTCCGACCGGGAACTGCGCTGCCAACGTGGCACAACCCGATAGCGAGTGGCTGCAGTTGGCGGCAAATCGAGACTGACCTTCAGGTCGATACCGATTTCACTGGCCTTGTCGCTCGGGTTTCGCAGCACGAGGATGCCCTTGCGTGGCGACCAGGAGGCGTAGCCGTAGATCTGGCCTTGGTTCGGGTCGCCGCCGATCCAATGGGTGTCGACCAGCACGTCGACGTTTTCCCGAAGCCAGGAGATGGCCTCGGCCATGGCATCCCAGCCTTCAGCCGGCATCCTGCTTGGGGTGACGAAGAACTCCTGGAGTTGGCTGCCCGAGGCGGCCGCCATGTGGATGTCGTCGACGAGGTCGTCCAGGTCGGTCGAGAGTTCAGCGGCCAGCCCGAGTTGAGCGTACATGACGCCTTGCGACTTGATGGAGTTGAGCGGGTAGAGGGGCGCCTTGCAGACCCGGACACGGTAGGCCGTGCCGTCGCGATAGGTGATCCACTGCTGGCGTCGAGTGCCGGAGCCGTGATAACTGAGATCCCCGCCGCCGCGCCAGATCGAGTCGCTGTAGAAGAGCCAGTAGGGCGACGGCCACGTGCCGACGGTCGTGTTGAAGAAGAGGTCCGGCTGACGCTCGCGGAGCTGAGTGATCAGGTCGAGCATAGCTTCGATATCCGGCCCGAACTCCTCGCCGGGGCCCGAGGCCGACGATCCCTTGCCAATTCCGTCGAATTTGAAATAGCGGACGCCGTATTGCTCGATGTGTTCCAGGCAGACGTCGCGAAAGCGGGCGAAGTAGTTTGGCCCGGCCAGGGAGAAGCCGCCGTGGGATGTTTCGAAGCCCTGGTCCTTGCCATACTCAAGGCGGGCCTTCTTGGCGCCGCCGTAGCCGCCCCAGGGGGAGATCCAGGTGCCAAGGACCGCGCCGTACTTCGCGGCCGCCTTCTGAAGCGGCTTGAACCCACTGGGAAATCCCTCGTGGAAGCGCCACAGGGTGCGGTTCTCGTCCCAGCCGTCGTCGAAGATGAACATGTCGGGCTTGACGCCCCGCTTGGCAGCCGTCTCCCGGCCAAATTCGTCGATCACCCTTAGGCACAGGGCCTCGTTCATCTTGCGATCGTTATAGGCAATGTCGAACCACGAAATGTAATAAAACAGGGGCTGATAGGGTCTGGCCCGTTCGCGTTCCAAATAGTAGAGGAACCCGCGACGGAACTGCCCCTTGGGCACGACGCCGACGACGGCTTCGACTGCCCACGCCTGGCCCGGCTGCAAGGGGCGGTGGCGAGGCACTTCGCAAACCGCTCGGCCCTTTTCGGCGCGGTTGCCCGCCATGGGATACTCGCAGGCCAGGAACAGGTTCTCGGCCACAACGGGTGAGCCCACGCCTTCGCCTTGAACGGCGGCCGGCGTCACCCCCGCGTCGATCATGGTCACCTTGCGAAGGGAAAGCGGCTTGTCGACCGCTTGCAAGACAAGTCGCTGGCGGAAATAGTTCGAGCCGTCGCGGAGGAAAACTTCCCAGCGGATCTGCACGGCGCCGTCCAGGGCCGTGAACTGGGCCGAGGCTTTCCAGCCCGCGAAGCGTTCAGCCAGGCGAACGGCCTGGGGATTGGGCAGAACTTGCTCCAAGACAGGTTCACCGACTGCCTTCAGTTGGGAAGCAGGCAGATGGGTTCCGTCGGCAAGTTCGATGGTGAAGGCCTCCGGCGAGTTCAGCGCGTGGGCCGTGCCGGCGAGACGGTCGGTCACTTCCGCCAGTCCCAGGTGTTCCCCACGGAGATTCACCACGGCCTCAAGTGCGTTGTTGGCCATCACGAGTTTGCCGCCATCGAGCGAGGCTTGGGCTTTCCCCGGAGGTGGGCCGGGGAAGTCAAGGGCGAGGGCAGGGCAGGGGATGAGGAATGCAAGCAAAAGGACGGTGAGAGTTGCGGGCGTGGTTTTCATCGCGGATTGGCTGCGGGTTGGGATGGCAGAGCTTTGGGAAGGGACAAACCGAGTGAATAATCAGGGTTCCGTGCGGCGGCCGGAACCTACCGGGTATCCTTTAGGACCTCGCGGGCTTTTTGGGGCCAGGGGGATGTGGAGGAGGCGTCGGCCGCTTTTGTGAGGACCTCGGTGGCGAGATCATCTTGATGGATGGCCCGGTAGCACATACCGAGGTGGTAGTATTGGCGGCTGAAGTCGGGCTTGTGGGGGCGGCCGACTCCGAGGTTCTTGGGATACTCCATGGCAAGTTTGAGGTCATCGATTGCGGCGTCGTACTGATCGGCTTTCATCCGCTCCTCCGCTCGGGCGTTGAGCGTCTGTTGGTAAAGCGAGTGAACGGCCGTAGCGCCCTCCCAGGGCGTGAAGGTCGTTTTGCGGAGGAGGGCAAGGGTGTCGTCGTAGCGGCCCGTGTCGTAGTAATAGCCGGCGCGACTGAATCGCACGCGGAAATCGCTTTCCACCTCCGCGGGCGCGTTGGCGAAGAGACGTTCCCTACGGGCCTGGTCCTTTGAGAGGGCATAAAGCGAGTCGAGGGCGACGTAGTAGTGATAGTCGGTCGGATCACAGGCCAGGGCCTTTTCGAAGGCTGCCTGAGCTTTTTCTGAGTCGCCCAGGCGGTTGGCATAGATGGCGCCGAGATTGGCGTAGAGGACAGAACATTTCGGATCGAACCGCTCGGCCGCCTGGAACTGTTCGAGTCCTTCCTGCCAGCGGCGCTTGGCGGTGAGCAGGGTGCCCAGGTAGTAGTGGAGTTTCCATTGGTCGGGCTCGAGTTGCAGCCCCGTTTGAAGAACGGCCAGACTTTCGCTGCGGAAAGGGAACACGCTCTTGACATCGAGGGCCAAGCCGCGATCGTAGTGAGCTCGGACCTGATTCGGTTGGCCTTTCTTCTCGGCGAGGTATCCGAGGTAGAAGTGGACAAAGGGATGGCCGGCAGAATCGGGACGTTCGGCGAATTGCTGCAGGACGGCCGTGGCGTCGTCGAGCAGGTTCATTTCCAGGTAGACGCAGGCGGCCTCGATCCAGACCTGGGGATCCTCGGCAAGCCGGGGCACGTCAACCTCTTCGCCCGTTAGGAGCATCCGTTCCACCAGGGCCGAGGCGTCGAGGGGATCGGAAGCAAGCAGTTCTTTCAACAGAGCGGCCCCTTCGTCCTTTCGATCCAAACGGCGGAGAATCGCGGCCAGCATGACCTGGGCGCGGTGGTCGTCCGAGTTTTGGATAGCAGTGCGGCAAAGCAGCGTTTCTGCCTCGGCAAGATTTCCTTCGGCCACGGCCAGGGAGGCGAGCACATAGGGCGCCACGTGGCGGTAGGCGGCCCGGCGTCCGACGAGATACAGGTCCTCCCGGGTCCGCTCGGCGATGCCGAGTTGGATCTTGCTTAACGCACGGTAGTAGCGAGCCGTCTCGTCGTCGTCATTTCGGTCCAGCGCCTTGTTCGCCAGTTCACGGGCCTTCTCGTAGTCGCCCGCCTGGTAGCGGAGGATCGCCAGCCCGCGGAGGGCGGCGGTGAAACCCGGGTCCTTTTCGAGCGACTTCTTGAACAACGTTTCGGCTCGCTCGGCCTTCCAGTGCTTCAAGGCGTAGTAGCCGGCAAGGTAGAATTCTTCGGCCGAGGCGGACTCGTCGGTGGGCAGATCCGGATCGAGATCGGGCTTCGGCATGGGCTCGGGCTTCGTCGAATAGGTCAGGATCGGCCGGCCCGATGCATCGACCAGGTCGAGCTGCCATGTTTTGGTCGTCTTGGGCACGGAGCTTTCCGCTCGCCAAGGCCTGTCGGGGCTCAGGTCGAGTTTTGTCTGCCAGATTTGCTTTCCGTCAGCAAGGAGGCGAACCGAGGCATCCGCGTATTCTTGGGTCGTGTTGATGGCCACGAGGGCGCGGCCATTTTTCACTTCCAGATTGACGGCGGTGTGGCGGTTGGCCTTGACCAGTCCGTGCATGGCCTGGACGGGATACCAGAATTCGTCCCATTGCTCGTGCATGTGGGGCTCGAAGAGCCAGGTATCGCCCTGGGTCGGCAGCCGTCCCGCCTGGAGTTCGATGTACTGGCCGTCGTCGTCGGTAAGCAGGTCTTCCCAAATTGTGCCGCTGGGGGCGGTGCCCCAGGTCCAGAACTTCTGGCCCAGGCTCTCGTAGCGTGAGGCCGTGTGGACGGTGCCACAGTCGCGATCGTAGTTGTAGCAGCCGTGGAAGTCGCCAGGCACCCCGCAGAAGTAATCGTGAGCGAAGGGCGTGTTTCGATACCACGACACGTCCCGACCGTGGTTCATCGGCCAGGGCTCGGGATTGCGGCGCATGCCGGCAAAGGTATGATCGGCGGGCGGAAAGACGACACGGGTGTCAGGCCAGGCGTGCGCGGCGGCATTGGCCCAGAAATAGGCCCGATTGTCGGTCAGCGTGGGGTTGTCGAGCAGGATTCGCGTGCGAAAGCAGGATCGATCCGGGAAGACCGTGATCGCCACCGCCCACTTCATCCGCCGCACCCATTCGGTCGTTCCCACAAAGCAGGTAACGCTCCCGTCGGCGTTCTCGACAATCTTGTGGGCCACCGGCGAGAAGGTGTTCGTCGTGTGACCCCGAGTGGGAAAGTTCCACTCGATACCCCCGGAGATCCACGCCCCACGGAGGGCAACCAGGGAAGGCTTGATCACGTGGTTGTGGTAGATGAAGTCGAAGTCGCCGTTCGTCTTGTCGTGGGCCGCATAGACCCGGCCGCCCAGTTCGGGGAGGACAATGACGCGAATGTAGTCGTTTTCCAGGACGACTGCCTTGTAGGTCTGATCCGCCTTCTCGCCGGTGATCCCCGTTTGCATCGGGTAGGGATACACGTTCTGGTTGTAGACGGGGGCCCCGCTCTTTTCCGCGCCCAGGGCCTTGGGATTGTGGAACGCCGGATTCTGATCCTCGGCGCCGAGCTGATAGGTCGGGATGGTGAGGGGAACCTCGCGGACGGTTGCTTCGCCCGCGAAGGCCGGCGGCGTCGAGCAGGACAGGACGAGGCACGCAAGAGCCCGACAACACCACGTTTTTCTTCGGCCTGACCAGTCACAACCGGCGACACGGCAAGGTGAATCATCTCCGACCTGACGGGATCGAATGTCCATAACGGCCTCCCACCGCAAGTGGTTTGTGCGATTGATCGCTGCTGGAGCGTACGGACGCTGAAACGCCCCTCGCGCCCGGCAGGATAATGGTCGCTACAAGCCGAGTCAAGCAAGCGATGGGAGTGCCGTCGGCGAGGAGCTACTTGTTCGCCACTTCCTGCTTGTCGTCCGATTTCTTCTTCTCAAGCGATTTGCGATACAGCTCATCGACCGCTTTGATGTAGGTTTTGGGATCGGCGTCAATTTTCTTGATGCACGGCGGGCAGCAAACGTAGATGATCCGGCCGTCCACGACCGTCCACTTGGCGCCCTTGGGCAACTCGTTCTTCATCACGGGGCAGATGCCCTGGGCCTTGGCCAGATTGGCATGGATAGTCGCCCAATGTTCGGGTTTCACCTTGCCGGACGTGCAGGCCTTGCAGCAGAGAAACACGTGTTCCTCGCCGATCTTCACCTGGACCGGTTTGCCATGGGCCCCCAGTTTTTGGCCGGAAACCGGGCAAATGCCCTGCACTTCGATTCGGATCTCGTCGGCGGTCAGTTTTGCTTCCGCTTTGTCGGCGGGTTCTGCCGCGGACACCACGTTGGCAACCGCAATGATTGCGAGCGCGCTGGAAAACATCGTGAAATTCTTCATCGCTTTCTCTCCTTCTTGGGAATCGTTGCTTCACACAGAAGCACAGGCGGTTAACTTGCTGAATCGTTCTCGGAGGCCAACAGGAGTTCATCTTTCAGTCCGACACGCAGTTTGAACTCCATGTAGCCACAGTAGAGGGTCGGAACAATAAACGACGTAAACGGCTCGACGAGCATGCCGCCGAAGACGGGCAGGGCCATGGCCCGGGCAACGTCGGCGCCACGTCCGGTCGAGATCATGACGGGCACGAGGGCCACGAGGGTCGTCATGGTCGTCATCACGCAGGGACGGATCCGCTTCAGCCCGGCCTCGTAGATGGCTGTCCGCAATTCGGGGATCGTTTCGACTCTGGTTCGACGGAGAACCTGCTGGATATACGTGGCCATAACAACGCCGTCGTCGACGGCGATGCCAAAGAGGGCGATAAATCCCACCCAGACCGCCGTATTGATCCCCACGCCCATCACGGCCACAGCGATCATGCCCCCGGCAAAGGAAACGGGAATTCCCGAGAACACGAGAAGGGCGATGGGCAGGTTGCGGAAGTCGAGATAGAGCAACAGCAAGTTGATCAACAGGACCACGGGAACGATCCAGAGGAGGCGTTGGTTCGCCTCGATCTGGTTCTGGAAGGAGCCGACCGGCTCCAGTTCAAAATGGCCCTCAGGGAAGGTGAGGCTTCCGTCGAGCCGGGCCTGGCGGAGCGAGTCCATCACGGCCGACACGGTTTCCAGATCGCCTGCGGCTCCCGAAGGCGAGAAGGCCACGTTGGCCACAAGCCGGGCGTCTTCGCTGTTGATCGCGCCGGGGCCCCAAGTGGTCGTCACGTGGGCAAGTCGCTTGAGGGGAACGACCTCGCCCGTGGCGGTGACGACGGCCACATCCCCCAGTTCGTCGATCTGTTCCCGAAGATCGCGGCGGTAGCGAACCTGGATCGGGTAGCGTTGGCGGCCTTCGACAGTGGTCGTCACATCGACGCCACCGAGGCCGGCCGCCACGATCTGGTTGACCATCATGGTCGTCATGCCGTAGCGGGCCGCCTCCTCGCGATCCACCTCGAATTCGTAGTAGGGCTTGCCCAGGACGATGTCGGGATTAACGGTGCCGGCGTTCACCAGGCGTTGAGCTTTCAGGTGTTTGGCCACGGCGAGCGAGGCCTTCGCCAGGCCAGCCAGGTCGCCTCCGTAGATGCGCACGGCCATGGAGGCCTTGATACCACTCTGCAGCATGACCACGCGGCCTTCGATGGGCTGGAGGGGCGAGGCGGGGGTGACCCCCGGGAGCGTGGCAACCTGGTTGATTTCGTCCCAGATCATGCGAGGCGTCATGCCCGGTCGCCATTGTTCTCGGGGCTTGAGCATCACGTAGGTTTCGATCATGGCGGCCGGGGCCGGATCCAGCGCCGATTCGACGCGGCCGATCTTGCCGAGGACGTCTTCGACCTCGGGAATGGCATGAATCAAGGCATCCTGGGTCTGCAGCACTTCCATGGCCTGGCTGAAACTGGCGGCCGGGTAGAGGCTGGGCATGTAAAACCAGCTTCCTTCGTCCAGCGCGATCCAGTCGTCGGTCTTCAGGCCGGTGAAGGTGTGTTTTGCCGTCACGTAGCCCGGCACATCGTTCAGGTCAGCGCCCAGGGTGAGAAACACTTTTTCCACGGGCCGCAGTACGGTCGGCAGCCCGATCCAGGCCCCTACCCCAACGACGAGGATGCACGCGGGGATCGAAAGCAGGGCTACTTTGTGGGCCAGGGCGAGGCGTAGCCGTCCTGCATAGAGGAAGTGAACGAAGCGGCTTACCGGGTTGGCTTCCAGCGGCCGAATCGTCTCGCGACAGATCCACCATCCCAGCGAGAATCCAACCAGTCCCGCGAGGATCGCGGCCAACGTTTTGTCCAGGCCGAGCCAAACATACCAATGGTCCCCCCACACAAAATACGCGAGCCCCGCAGCCAGGCCGCCCAGGGCAAGGCCCGACGCAAAGGTCCTGCCGCGCGAGATCCTTGTGCTTCGCAAGAACACGCGGCACAACATGGGGACCACGGTGACAGCCACGATCAGGCTGGCCGCCAGGGCAAAGGTCTTGGTCCACGCAAGGGGTGCGAAGAGCCGGTGGTCCCGCCCGGTGAGAAAGAACACGGGCAGGAAGCTCACGATGGTGGTGCTCACGGCGGTCATCACGGCGGGAACGACTTCGGCCGCCTGGTTGCGGATTACGGAGAGACGGCCTTCGCTGCCGCCAGGTCGTCCCTGTTGCTCCCAGTCCGCCAGTCCGCCGTAGATGTTCTCGAGGACGATGATGCCCATGTCGACCATGGTTCCGATGGCAATGGCGATCCCCGCCAGAGACATAATGTTCGCGTCGACATGAAACGTTTTCATAGCAATGAACGCCATGAGCACGGCCGTGGGCAGGGTGACGGCGATGACGAGACTCGCTCGAACGTGGAGCAGGAAAAGAACCATCACGGCGATGGTAATGGCCGTTTCCGTAATCAGGACATCGGTGAGGGTGGCCACCGTTTCGTCGACCAGGATCGTACGGTCGTAGACACCGCGGATTTGGATGCCGCCGAGTTCCGGTTCGAGCGAGGTAATCTTCTGCTTGACCCGGTCAATCACCGCCCGGGGATTCTCGCCGTGGCGCATGACGACGACTCCCCCGACCGCTTCGCTACCGTTGTAGTCGAGGGCCCCCCGTCGGAAGGCGGGCCCGATCTGAACCTGGGCGACGTCACCCACACGGACGGGCACGCCGTCGCGGGTGAGCACGACCGTTTGTTCGATTTGGCGAACCGTCTCCTCAGGCGTCTTGCCAGCCCCGAGAAAGCCCTTTCCCCGAACAAGGAACTCCATGCCGCCCGATTCCACGGTTTTGGCGCCCACGTCGATATTGGAGGCCTTGACAGCATCGATCACCCGGCTCAGGGGAATACCGTGAAAGCGGAGCTTGTCGGGATCGACCTCGACCTGGTACTGCTTCACGTATCCGCCAATCGAAGCGACTTCGGCAACGCCGTCGACCGATTGGAGGGCGTACTTGATGAAGAAATCCTGCCGGCTCCGCAATTCGGCCAGGTCCATTCCTTTCGGTGGCACGAGGACGTAGTAGTAGATCTGTCCGAGGGCCGTGGCATCGGGAGCCAGGGCCGGGATCACGCCGTCCGGCAGGCTGCCGGCGGCGGTGGTCAACTGCTCGGCAACTCGGGAGCGTGCCCAGTAGAAGTCCACGTCGTCCCCAAAGGTTACCTGGACGAAGCTGAAGCCGAACATGCTCTTGCCGCGAACGTTCTTGGCGCCCGGCACGGCCTGCAGGGCCACGGAGAGCGGGTAGGTGATCTGGTCTTCGATGTCCTTGGGAGACCGGCCCATCCACTCGGTGAGAACGATCACCTGGTTCTCGCCCACGTTGGGAATCGCGTCGATCGGCACTTCCTGCGTGCAGTACCAGCCGTAGCCGAAGACAGCCACGCAGGCGAGCAAAACGACCAGTCGCTCCCGGAGACAGAAATCGAGGATGGCCTTGATCATGGTGCCGGCTCCTTTTCAACAGGAGCAAGCGGCTGGATAGGTCCGATCGGAGGAAGACCAGGGAGTTCGCCTTCAGGGGACGGCATCGACTCAGAAAGGGCGTCGATCGTTTCGATCGGCCCAAGGGGAGGCACTTCCGGGGCCTCCAGGGGGTTGGGTTCCTTCTTCGGCTGGGCCTTTTCCGGATCGATCAGCGACGGTTTTCCGGACAACTGCATCTGGGAGTCGATCAGGAAATTGCCGTTGGTGGCCACCGTTTCGCCTTCGGCAAGACCGCTGACAATCACAACGTCGCTGCCGACACGAGGGCCAAGTTCCACTCGGCGCAGTCCGAAACGTCCGGGTTCTGTTTCCACATAGACGACGCTGTTGTCGCCCGCCGCGAGCACGGCATTGCGGGGAACAACAAGCTGTTTCTGGGCGGAGACGGGTTTGTCGGCAAAGCCGAACTTGGAGGCCGCCACGAGATCGATTCCGCAGACGGGGCACTTGCCCGGCCCATCTTCCACCACGTGGGGATGGCGAGGACTGATCCACTTGCCCGCCAGTTCGGGATCGTAGATCGGGACCTCCGCATCATTCGGTTTGGTGACGGGCACATGGATGCGGGCGGTGGCGTAGTCACCCACCTTGAGTAGTCCGTCTTCATTGGCAACGACCACGCGAACGCCGACGGTGCGGGTTTTTGGGTCGACCGTGGGATCGACGAAGGCGACACGCCCGGAGAACTCGCGGCCGGGCAGCGACTGCACCTCGGCGCTCACATGCTGACCGTAGTGGACGGCGGCAGCGTCTTCCGGAAACAGTTCCAGCATAAGCCAGACGGTCGACAGATCTGCGAGTCGGCAGATCGCCTGGCCGGTCTTCACGTAGTCGCCTTCAGACGCCAACCTGGTGATCACGGTGCCCTGAATGGGTGCAACCAGGTCGATTCGCGTTGTGGGTTGCTTCGTTTCCTCCAACATGGAGATTTGTCGCTCGGTCATCCCCAGGTCAAGGAGTTTGCGTCGGGCACTTTCGGCAAGGTCGTGGGAATCGGCGCCGGCAGGGGCCAAGCGAGTGCTGCGTTGGGCAGCCAGGAGTTCCGCCTGGGCCGTGTAGAGTTGCGGAGAGTATAACTTGGCCAACACGTCTCCCTGATTGACAACGGCGCCGGTGTAGTCGACGTAGAGCCGATCGAGCCTGCCGTTGACGTAGGCGGCGAGCGTCTTGAGTCGACCTTCGTCGTAGGCCAGTTCCCCAATCGTTCTGATCGTGCGAGACACAGACGCCGATCGCACCTGCACCGTTTGGATGTTGGCCACTCGCCGGGAGGCCGGGTCGATCTGAATCGAATGGGTATCACTCTGTGCCTGGTCTTCCACGAGCGGCACCAGTTCCATGCCGCAGACGGGACATCGACCCGGTTCGCTCAGTGGAGGCGTACACATCATCGGGCAGATGTAGAGTTGGGGGTGCTTTGGCTCGTTGGCCTGGTGCGTCGCAGGCGCGGAGCCGGCCGCGTGAACCCAGCCGAGCCTCTGGGCAAGCCCCAGGGCAACGATCAGCAATAGACCCGCGACCAGAAACAACGCGGGCTTCATCAACACGGCGGCCCAAGCCCGGGCGTGTTGGAACCAAACGGATATGCGCATACATCACCTCGCCAATCCGCGCCGCGGCCATTCGCCCCGCGGGCTATCTCATGACTTGAAGACGGGCATGGCGCAACCATGCCCACGAGAGATGGAGAATTGCGAGCTTGCCTTCGCTCAAAGCGCACGGTGAGCGCGCATTTCTCCTCCGGCGAGGTGGATCAGAATATGAGCCGGCAGAGGGTCACGCAGACCTGCGCTCCCGACAGACAGAAAACCGAGTCGGACTCGGCGGGCAGGGAGGTGGGAGCGACGTGAACGCAAGTGCTAGTCAAGGAGAGCGTCGAAGCAAACAGGACCTTGCTCTGAGTCTCGTGGCGCTCGTTTTCCGGAACCGGGGCGACGGGCGCAACCGGTTCTCTGCGGCTTTCGGCACAATGGCAGCCCGGTCCGCAATGGCAACAGCCGTCACGGCCGGGAACCATGCCGCAACGGCATGAGGAGCAGGCAACGTTCGGCTCGCAAACTGCCGCAGTCATCTTGGAGCAGGTTGACCGGGCATTGCAGCCCTGACATCCGTGAGAGGGAGGGACGGCTTCTCGTTTGCCCTGCACGCAGGCGCACTCACCGCCCGGGCTCGGCTGCAGCGGCATGGCAACCACCGTCAGCCAAATGAAGAGTCGGGATGTGAGCCTGGAGAAACGAGCCATTCTGTCCCTGCGTCAACGAACAAGAGAGCCTGATACGAGCGTCAAGCTCCGGACATTGTCAATTATAGAAATCTGCGAACCGTGGCAAAAAGATCTAGTCCGCACGGAGGGGGTAGCGTGCCGGGCAACCTCTTGAACGTGTCAGAACAGGCAATCAATTTGACGCCAGGACTCATCGGGTTGAACGGGTCCGACAAGGTTTGCCGGCCCTATTGGGAGGGCAGGAGGGGTGGTTCGGATTCCGCCGAAGATAGGAAAGCCGCATATTCTGCGTGTTCTGAGCGCCGATTCGGTGAGAAAGGGCCAACAAGTGAGACACTTCGTCACGACAAGCCGTGTGGCCATGGCTCTGTGTCTCCTTGCGGGGCTCGCGGTCCCGACTCTTGGGCAGTCGCTCAGACCGGCTCCTCTTCCGCCAGTCCAGTCGATCGGCGTTCCTTCCACCCTGAGCGGACCGGTGGCCGTGGAAGTTTTGGTGGCCCACGCCCTAGCTCACAACCCTGAGGTCCGTGCCGCACGGCTCACGGCCCAGGCACTCGGCGCCCGTGTGCCGCAGGTCCGATCGCTCCCCGATCCGATGCTGATGAGCACGACCTTTCTCGAAGAGATCCAGACGGCCGCCGGCCCCCAGCAGGTCGCCCTCAGTCTCTCGCAGAAATTCCCATGGTTTGGCAAGCGTGCCCTGCGAAGCCAGGTGGCCTACTACGATGCCATGGCAGCCTACAGCCGTGTAGCCTCCACGGAACTCAAGGTCGTGGAGGAGGTGAAGCGGGCCTATTTCGATCTCTACTTTGCCCAAAGAGCCGAGAGCGAAACGCGGCAATTGCAGAAGCCGCTCGAGGATGTGATCGCCGTCGCCCGGACGAAGTACGAAACCGGTTCGGGCAAGGTGGGACTGGAGACCGTACTTCAGGCCCAGATGGAACTCTCCCGACTGAAGATCGATCTGGTTGCCCTCGAGCAGTCGAAATGTCGAGCCCAGGCTCAACTCGCCGGCGTTCTCCACTTGCCGGCAAAAACACCGCTCGCAGCACTCGACTCCCTTCCCGCAGGAAACGTCAGCGGCAAAGTGCAAACACTGATCGGCCTGGCAGACACCTGCCAGCCGGCCTACGCGGCATCGAACCGGGAGGTTGCCCGTGATCGAGCGTCAGTTGACCTGGCACGCCAGGAGTATTGGCCCGACGTAACGGCCGCGGTCAACTGGTACGAAATGGGCGAAGAAGGGCTCAGCCCCGTCGCCAACGGCCGCGACGCCTTCTCGCTCGGCGTGGGGATCAATCTGCCTATCTACCGCGGCAGATTGGATGCCGCGGTTCGTGAGGCCGAGAACAAGCTATGCGCCACGGTGCGCCGCTACGAATCCGTTCGCGACCGGCACCAGACGGAAATCGAAAGTCTCTCCGCCCAATTCCGCGAGCACGACCAGACGCGGAAGATCCTGGAATCGGAAATTGTCCCCCGTGCTGAAGAGACTCTGGGCCTTGTCCTCGAATCGTACCGTGTCGACCGCGCCGGCTTCCAGCAGTGGATTGACGTCTATCGCACCCTCTTGCGTTACCGCATCGAACGTCACCGCCATCTGGCCCTCAGCCAGCAGGCCTTGGCGTCGCTGGAACGAGCCGTTGGCTGTGCTGTTACTTCTCAGTAGCCAAGGACTTCCGGCGTTGCATCGATCCCCCCGGAAACCGCAAAATGTGCGTCGAGGGGGGGAAACGTGAGTGTTGTCCGGGCGTGGCCCGAGCGATAAAATGGGTGGGATACGTTGTCCCCAGGTTTTGATCCCATGACGGACACAAGCCCGATCCAAGCCAACCATGATGAGTTTGTGGCCAAGTGCTTTCAGGAGTTGGCCATCGCAAGGGCGTTCTTTCGCCACTACCTCCCTGAGAGAGTTTTGGAGCAGATCAACCTGGAAGAACTCGCTCTGGAGCAGGGCTCCTACGTGGACGAAGAACTCCGCCGCTCCTATAGCGATCTGGCATATACAGTTCCGTTGAGCAGCACGTCCCCATGATCCTGCATCACGGGCGTACGAGATTCCAAGCACCGACAGAACTCGGCCGGCTTGTCCACCCAATGGACGGCGTCGAGGGATTCTTGCCGGACTATCGTTGCCTCCTGATCGACCTGATGCAGGTTTCGGAGGACGAATTGCCGAAAGACGATCCGCGACTATTCGCGGTCCTCTCGGTCATGCAATCAGTTTTCGGCAGTGGAATCAGCCGAGCGTTGCATGACGGTGTGCGTCGCTTGGCGGCAGTTTTGGATCGTCCAGAGACTCAGAACACTTTGTCGGTCATCATGAGCTATGTTCTTCAGAGCGCGAGGCAACTGACAGACCAGGAATTCTTGGCGGCGATCGAACCGCTCGGGAAATCAGGAGAAGATACCATGAGCGCCTTGATTGAAAAGTGGAAAGAAGAAGGACGAGCGGAGGGCCGCGAGGAAGGGCGAATTGAGGAACGGCGGAATTCCATCCTCGACATCCTCGCGACACGGTTCGAGTCCGTTCCGGAGACCGTCCGCCAGGCCGTTGGGGGTATCGCCGATGGCGAGCGTCTCCTGCACCTGGCGACCGAGGCGATCAGATGTGAGTCCGTCGAGCAATTCGTGGAACACCTCAAGTAGGCGAGAGACCGACTCACGTCTTTGTGTAAGAGAACCGGAGCCCAAGTTTGTGCTTCGCTGTTCCAATGGGCACCGTGCTCGAATCTCGCTCATCTGTTTCCTGTCTCAACCTGATTCGAGTCGCCGCTCTTGCCGAACGTCTACTGTGGTAGCAGTACGACCTACCGGCACGTAAAGGTGTTTCTCCCTAGTGGGGGGGGAGGGGAGGGGGGGGCAAGCGAGACGCGCTCGCTCCTTCACAGAATTGCTGGATTTTTTCTTTTAGATTGCGCCGGTCTCTTGCGTCCAAACTGGTGGAATGGACGAGGTGCGGAGGGAGATGGCAAATCCAATCGACAGAAAGACCGTGGATCGATTGGTGGTCGAGCACCTGCCTCGAACGCTGCGGTTTGCGCGGCGTCTAACAGGAGACGCCACAACGGCGGAAGACGTCGTTCAAGAAGCCTTGTGCCGGATTCTCAAGCGCTGGCGCAGTTACCGGGCGGATGCATCTTTCTCGACCTGGATGCTTCAGATCGTGGTCAATGTGGATCGCGACCGGCGTCGCCGAAAACGGGATTCCGCTCCCATGATCGCAGACGATCTCGCCTCCACCGAATCCCGCCCGGACGAAAACGCCGAAGCGAGTGAATTGCACTGCCGGATACGGGCGTCAATTGAAGGTCTTCCGGAACGTCAACGTGAAGTCGCCCTTCTGGCCCTTGGGGAAGGACTTCCCGTGCGTGAGGTCGCCCAGATCCTGCAGACAACGGAAGGCAACGTACACGCGTGCGTCCACCTTGCGAGAAAACGCATCGCCAAGGCCCTTGGCTTGGATTACCAACACGTTCAACGACTATGACCGATTCTCCTTCTAACATGAACCCTGACGACCTGGACCAGCATATCCACGCGGCCCTGGATCGCAATGCCTTGCCGGATCAGGTAACCCGGCTCGAGGCATTCTGGCACCGCCGGGTGCGTACCCAAAGACGGCGTCGGCATCTGGCCACCACGGGCGCGGTCCTCGGGGCGGCTCTCGCGGCGTTCGTGGTCATTTCCCAATACCGAGGTCCCGGACCGGACGATGTGTGCCGGGTTGAGCCTCGCCACCCCGATAAATCAGAGCAGGTGCCGACAATATCGCCGCAAGAGGAGATCCTGGGAAAGTCCGTCGTCGAAAACGAATCGCCGGCACCGGCCAAGGCTCCGACCGTGCGGGCCGCCACGACCTACGAACGGTTCATCCTGGCGGCGAGAACGTCGCCTCCTCGCAGAAGAACGTCCACCGCAGATGCCATGACAGCCTTGCTCGAACAACTGACTGCCAATCCGAACGCGGACGTCGCAAACCTCGTGAGGACCCCCGGGCTGAAACGAGAGCCCCTCGAACGGGAATTGCTGGGCCGTCTCGAAACAGCGAGCGGCGGCGAGACCCGCCCGGCCTGCCGTCTTCTGGCGGCCTGCGGAACAGACCGCTCATTGCCCGCCCTGCTTCGCCTGGCACAACACGCCGAGTTTCGCGAGGACGCCCTCGACACGATCCAGCAAATCGGAGGAACCGCAACGCTTCAGAGGTTGGCGATCGGCGCCGCCACTCACGGTCTCCGCGCCGCCCTTTGCCGCCAGATCCTGCTGAGTGGCGAAACGATCTCGCCGGAGCTGTGCTCCATGCTGGTTCACGATCGGAATCTGAGGGCCGAGGTGGTACGCGGTTCCTCGAAAGAGGTTCGTGCTTCCCTTCTGGCCTGTCTTGGCAACGAGAACAAGACGGTCCGGCTTGCCGCGGCGTTGGTCCTCGCTGAGGCAGACGATCCGGACGTTAGCGAGGACCTGATTGAGTGGGTGACCGATCCGGAGAAGCAGGTCGGTCGAGACGAGGCGTGGATTGCGTTGTACCGACGTTCGGACGCGTCGGCCCAGCGTTTTCGTCAGTTTGCGTTACAGGCCCCGCGGTTGCTGGGCCCTCTTTATCGAGCCCAGGGATGGTGGCTCGTGTACGGCCGGCAGGGATGATGCTTTCTTTTGGACAAGACTGCTGCCTATTGAGAAGAGGTGCTCCTATGTGTGACTCGAAACTTCGCCTGTGGACTTATGGGCTTGTCGCGGTTCTGGCCACTGCCTTGCCGGCAAGTCTGGCAGGAGCGGAACCCGAAACTGGCTCGTACGGTGTTTCCACGCCGGCCCCAGCATCATCAGAGGACATGGTGATTCTCACTTACGAGGTGAGCGACCTGATCCTGGACGTGCCCGATCATCCCCCCGGATCGCTGAGCGGCACTTCTCCGTTCGGTTCGACGGGTGGCCGGGGAATGCCGGGAGCCGGCGGCATGGGCGGCATGATGGACGGAGGGATCGGCCCATCCAACGCAGGGGCCGGCCTCCGTTCCACGAGAATCACGATCGAAGATCTGGAACGCGTGCTGATCCAAGTGATCGCTCCCGAATCGTGGGCAGGGAACGATGGGGACGGACAGGTGCAGCACCTGGGAACGTCTCTTGTGATCCGCCAGACTCAAGCCATCCACGACGAAATCCAAAGCCTGCTGGATCAGCTCCGAAACGGTCAGGGCAAACAGAGGACTGTTGCGATCGACGCCCGGTGGCTGCTGCTCGATTCCGACGAGTTGGACCAGTTGATTCCACCGGACCAGGCAACAGAACGTCAGGTCGATCGGGCAAAGCTCGACGAGTTCACGCGCCGTCCGACAAGCATTCGAGGGCGAACGAACTGCTTCACCGGCCAATTGGTTTACCTGACCAGCGGCACGCGGCGAAATGTGGTCACCAGCTTCGTGCCGGTCGTGGGCAGCGTGGACAGTCCCTTGGAGCGACAGTATGCTTCGCTTCCCGGCGGGGCAGGCCTGTTCGCAACCCAACTGGGAGGGCAGGGCAGGGCGGTCGGCTACCAGCCGGTCGTCGCAACGCCGAACCTGGGTGTGCTCCTGCAGATCCGTCCCACGCTCGTTCCAGGAGAAGACCGGGCAATCGTCGATCTGCATTCGACCCTCACATCTCTCGGCAACTCGCCGGCCCCTGCGACACCGGCTGAACAATCGCCGTTCGAACCGATGGCGCCGTCCGTGGATCGCCTGGCCATCGACACCCAGGAATTGGGAACTACGCTGAGCGTCCCCTTGGGAAAACCGGTACTGGCAGGCGGTTTGACTTATATCGCTTCGTCGTCGGCCCACGTGGCTCAAGACGCCGGCAAGGCAACGTCCGCCGAAACGCCTCAACTCTACCTGGTACTGGAACTCCAATAATCACGAGTTGCCCGAAGCCCCCGTTTGCTTGACACCGCCGGAGCGGTTGGTATCGTAACCGCAAGAAGTACAGATTCCTTCATGCGGGAGGCGAAATGCCATGATGCGAGGGCTTCTTATCTCAATAGGCGCCGTGGCCCTGATTCCGGCGTTCTGCTGCCTTGCGGCTGGGGCCGAAGAACCCGTTTCCTGGAAGCGGGTTTCGAGCACCACGGGTGAATTGCCGGCGCCGAACGAGGGCGACCAGCAGACGTGCTGCGTGGTGTTCGATATCGACGGCGACGGGGCCGACGACTTCGTTGTAGGCGAACGAACGAAGACGCCTTCGGTGGTCTGGTATACGTTGAAACCCAAGGGTTGGCAAAAACGGGTGATCGAGGCTTTGCCCTTGAAGCCCGAGGCCGGAGGAGCGGCCTGCGACATTGACGCTGACGGAGATCTCGACTTGGTCCTGGGCCAGGACGCCAGCGGGGACCATATCTGGTGGTGGGAGAATCCGTGTCCCGATTTCAATCACCCCTGGAAGCGGCGCGAGATCAAGAATTCGGGGCAGCGGAAGCACCACGACCAGACAGCCGCCGACTTCGACAACGACGGTCGCGTGGAACTGGTGTCCTGGAACCAGAGGGCGAAGAGCCTGCTGTGGTACGAACTTCCCGAGTCGCCCAGGGACTCCGGGCCGTGGGAGTCCCAGGTGATCTATCGTTGGGAGTCAGGCCAGGAACACGAGGGATTTCCTTCCCGGCCAATCGATGTGAACCTCAATGGCACGCTCGACCTGGTAGGCGGAGGACGTTGGTTCGAGCGACTGAGCCCCGGTCGGTTCAGACCGCATGTTGTTGACGATGAAATGCGGTTCACTCAGTGTGCCGGCGGCCAGTTGGTCGAGGGCGGCCGGCCGGAAATCGTGTTCTCGCCCGGCGATACGGACGGTGAAGCGAAGTGGTATGCGTGGGAGGGGGCTGCCTGGAAGGCCCACTCATTGGGCCACGTCGTTCACGGGCACACCTGCGAAATCCGTGACATCAACGGGGACGGGCACGACGACATTTTCATCGGCGAGATGGGTTCCCCGGGGGCGGGAAACAAGGCGCGGTTGCTCGTCTGGTACGGCGACGGTCGTGGGAATTTCCGGCAGCAGACCGTTTCAACAGGGCAGGGGATCCACGAGGGTCTGCTGGGCGACTTCGACGGCGACGGGGACCTGGATATCCTCGCCAAGCCCTACCATCACAAGACGCCGCGGATCGACGTGTGGGTGAACGAGGGGCAAGGGTTCAGGAGGCAGGGTTCAGGGGGGCTCGGAAATCTGAGCCCATGAGGATGTGTTCTTCTGCGCTGCTCGTTGCAATATGCAGCCATGTCCCCCAGCAACTCCCGACAGCAATCTCGGGGGGCAACAACATCCACTTCTTGTGCAAGCCCCAGCCCCTGCTTCCTGAACCCTGCTTCCTGAACCCTGACCCCTGAATCCTACAACGACGCGGCCCCCAGGTCCGCCCGCGACGAACCTGGGGGCTCTGTGGTCTGCTAAAGGGTCCCAGGGAATATGGAATTCGGCTAGCCTACTCTTCAAGAGCCTCCTACTCGTCATAGACAAGGGTCGGCGGAGGCACGCGTCCGGCGATGTCGCTGAACGCATCGAGCATCTGTTCCTGCATGGCCTCCACCGTGCTGCCGCCGGGAACGTCGATCCACACGCCTTCGCCGGCAAAGGAAATCGCCTTCATCAGAGAGCGATCGGCGCCGGCTCCCACGGTCATCGTGTGGAACGTGTAACCCAGGTCCATGCCTTCAACGGCTTCGTAGAAGGCGTATTGCTTCCGCGTGTCGGAGGTCGTGTAGTCGGCATGCCCATCCCCGTCATAGTCGGTCAATTTGTCCCAATCCCAGTCGGCGGGCAGGCTCCAACCGTAAGGCACTACGTTGGCATTTCCGTCGGTGATGACCAGCACGGTGGGACGGGAACCGTATCGCGAGTACTGCTGGAGCAGTTCGCGAGCTTTCAGAATCCCATCACCCATGGCGGTCGTGTTGCTGTAATGCGCGGCCTGACGGTGCCTTTGGATCAGGTCAAGATCCGTGTAATCGGACGTGATCGGATCGCTGCCGAGGTCAATGTTGTAACCATCGTAATCGAGAGTCGTCTCCCAGCGTGCATAGCTCCCGTAGCTGATGATGCCCACCTCGTCGCCGAAATCCAGCGTGTTGAGGAAATCCAGGAGCAGGGTCACGCCGTTCTTCATGGCGTGGAAGGGATACTCGGGCGTCTTCCACAGGGCGGGGGTCTGGGAGTAAGAGAGCTTATTCTCGAGGAGATAATTGGCGAAGGTGGGCCCGCCGTAGGTGTACAAGAGCCCCGACGAACGCACATCGTAGTCGCTGCGAGCGTGACTGATGAAACTGTCCCAACTGCCGCTCGGGAACGGATAGGGCGTATCGTAGAGATTGAAAGCGGTCTTCACGGCAGAGATTGTGTCTTCGAAGCGTTCGCCGTAGCCGGGGCCGTCACCGCTCGCGTTGCTCCCGGACTTGATCCAACAGCGGACGATTTGCTGCCCTGCATTGGCTCCGCTTCCGGAGAACTCGCCGGTTGTGCCCTGGTTGAGATTGTCGAATTTCTCGACGTATCCGTTGGCGTACTCGACCACAACGTTGGAGAGATCCTTGGTCGATTCGGTGTAGATCGAGTCGTACTTGAAGGTCACGCTGATGTGGGGAATGGCGCCGCTGGCCTCCTGGCCTTCCACGGTGAGGTATTGGGGTTCGGCGGTCAGTTCGCCCGTATCCACGTCCAGGGCGGTGAAGATGTCCTTCAGGTTGTCGATGACGTTCTCCGTGCCGAGCGAGTACCTGGCGCTCAGGCGGCTGTCGTAGCTCATGGACCCGGAGTAGTCGAGGACGAGGACGAGGTCGCGAGCCTCGACGAAGGCGCTGGCCCCGGTCGCCAGGGAGACCGCCGGCTTGCCCAGGAAAGTGCCGAAGTTCAGGGGGAGCTTGGCGTCGGGAGCCGACGAGTCCGTGTTGTCGCGGTGGACCTCAACGCGGACGACATTGTAGGGTGCTTGGTTCCACTGGACGGGCCAGCTGTTGGTGCCCTCATCAAAGGAGCGTCTGCCGAAGATCACGTCGCGATCAGGATCGATGTAGACGCCGTTGGCGGCCGCCACGCGGACGGCCATCGCTCGGGCCTCGGCAACGGCGATCGAATTGGCGTCAATTTCGGCGTCGCCATCCCCTGCGGAGGCCGCGGCAATCGCGGCGCGGATTTCTTGAGACGCCGCCAGGGCGGCTGCATCCGCAGCGTTTTGCATGCGGGTCTGGGTCGACGTCATCAGGCCGGTATCCACGGCATAGGCGAGGAATCCGAACAGGACCGGAGCCAGCAGGCACGTGAGGACAAGGACGATACCCTTGCGGTGTTTCCGCACGTCCCTCCCTCGAAATGTGAACAACCCTCGGCAGAAATCTCTCGGTGTCATCAGTTCTACCCTTTCGGAGGAAGCAAACACGTTGCGGCCCAATCGAGGACGGGTCGAAGAAGCAACTCTCCGCGGGCCGGGGCATTCTAGCCAGGAATGCCCACGCCTCGGGAGTTGGTTCTTCGGCTCTCCACAATCACTCGACCATGACGGAGACCGCGTTGCGGAAGACGGCCGTGCCTACCAGATCAAACTGGGCCGGATTCGGAGCCCACGCGGAGCGGACCGACGAATACGGAAGACTTACACTCAACTGGAACAAAGCCAAATCGTTGTCAGAATCCAGGAGGTCGATCGTGGTTCCCGGGTTGTCCAGGTCCTCGATGGTGATCTCGGCCTCGTCGCCGGGAAGTCCGGCGGCCGTGAGGTACTTGCGAACGTCGGAGATCATCTTGTCGTTGAGGGACTCGCCGGGATCCAGGATGCCCTCCCGGTCCATGGCCGCGAGGCGAGCGCCCTCGCGTGCCGCCATGAGGAGTTGGTTCTGCATTTCGTAGAGGCGGCTCGCTTCGACCATGCCGAAAACCATAATCACCAGAAGAGGAGCGGCGACGGCGAACTCGACGACGGCCGCCCCTCGGCGCTCTTGCCAACGTTTTCGCGGGGAAGTGAAGTCGCAGAACATGGTGGGCCTCGACGGAATCTCAAAAGGACGCGTGCTGGCACTGAACAGGAACATAGGAGCTACTCGTGTCGCGTCACCGATTGGCCGGTGATCTGCAGATCCGCGAACCCGGGCATAACAATGAACGCAACATCGCCATAGCGGACTTGGGCACGGACGAGGAAAGGCTGGCGCGGCTCGGCCGTGCTCAGTTCGATATCGGACAGGGCGTTGCATTCGTCGGCCGAGGTGGGAACTTCTCCACCCGAGTCGAGCATGGGCGCGTCCTTGACAATCAGGTCGATGTCGTCTGCGGACGCCACGGGAGACAGGACCTGCAAAGCCATGTCGCAAGTCGCATCCGTAGTCACGCCGGAGGTGGATCCGTAACGAGCGGCATTTCGGCATGCCCCGCTGAGCATGTTCCGCACCATGTAGGCATGGCCGAACTGCATGATGAAAAAGATGAAGAGCAAGAAAACCGGCATCACGAAGGCGACTTCAACGACGGAGGCTCCCCGTCTTCGTCGAGACTTGCATCTCGAAACGCTCCCGCGCCGCGAGGATTTTGCCTGCCGAAAAACACGGCCAACAGCGGTCGGAGTACTTATCAAGCTCGGTAACATTGCCCTTTCCACCCGTAATACGGTGAAGTGAAGTCCCTGCAATGTAAAACGTAGCTCGCCTCCTTCCCCGTGCGCCCGAAAGCAGATAGGGCGGTCCAAATGGAAGCGTCATTCCGAGTCAAGCGGTTCGATTGTGACGGTCGATCCGACTGGACGGCGCGTCCTAGAACAGGGAAGATACCCCAAGAGAACGAGTTCGCAAATCACAGGAAGCTCTCCGGAACATCACCGCGTGAGATCGAGACGCGTGCCGGTCTTGTCGAACTGCAGGCAGCCGGCAAGCATCTCCTGCTGAAATTGGGCGTCAACCGGAGCGTGCATGAAGAATTGGGAATGATAGTAGTCCGTTCGCCCTCGCCCACTGGTGGGCCGTCCCGAAACTCGAGCGAACCACTCGCGGGCTCTCGCGAGCCAGGGGATCGCCTGCTGCTGCCGAGCAAGCGTCTCGCGAAAATGCTTGAGAAACCGACTGGCGCCGGCGAGGAACTCCGCCCCCACGGGAGACTTGCAGCCAAGAGCGTAGATACTATGAGGATCTCCCTCGCGTCCTTGCCATCCGATGAGGGTCGCCTCAAGGGGGGCCAGAAGCCGTTGGAAGGCGTGCGGAGCAGGACGCCAGAGCAGATCCACGTGGGGAGCGGGACAACTGCCCGCGCAACTGCAGCAGAGGAAGATCCCTCCGGGCGCCAGGATCCGAATCATCTCGTCGGCGATGGCGACCGGGTCCGTCACATGCTGGAAAATGTTGAGACATGCAACGGTGCCGACAGAGCCGTCGCGGTGAGGAAGTTGGGCCAACTCGTCGAGCGGCTGAACTTGCAGGCCACCGCTCGAAGACTCGCCGCCGCTCCCCTGGCCCTCGGGAGCGAGACGTTCCACGGACGTAAGCGGAGTGTCGCGGGTGGCAAGCCCGAATTCGTGAACCGGTCCCGGGAATTCGAAGGCGTGCTTGGCAGAGCGAATGAATCGAGTCGTGTTGTGCCACATGGTTATCGGCTCTCAGGGCGAGGAACGTTCTTCAGGCCAGTGGATGCTAAACGAATTGGGAAAGGAGAAGACGAGGGGACCGGCGGGCTGGCTTCGTCGAGTTTCGTCTCGGCAACGTCTTGCCCCCGCCCTTTCGCTGAGAGGTCCATTCGGTCCCATTGGTAAACCAGAACCCTTGGCGGAGATTGGCAACCGGTTGCCGACGACGGAAACGAGGCCGCGAGCGTTCCCCCCGTGCCCAGAAGGCATCGAATCGTCCGACAGCGGCGGCTGTCGTGGGCCAATTCGGAAGCCTCAACCACCACATAACGCAAGTGAGGTTGCAGGAACTCGGAGCGGGCGTCGCCGTAGAAAATCGTGGGCAGGCCCGAATACAGCCCGGTCCACCCCCGGGTGTCGACCACGCGGTCGTCAGCCCGGCCGTGTCGGGCAAGCCATTCCGCGGCGGCTCGGTGGCCGGCTCGGCTCTGATGAAGGGGCCGGACCGCATAGCACGTGCAGCCGAGGACGAGAAGCAGCGTCAAGCCGAAAGCCCATCGCGCCCTTTGGGGTGAAATACGCAAATCCCGAGCGCCGCTGCTCCAATTGACCACGACCTGGGCCCCCGTCCCGAAACAGGCGGCGGCGACCACCGCCAGGGGAAGGAGGTGGCGTGCGGCCAGATATCCCTCGCGAGCCGTATGAAAAGACACGGCGCCAAGGAGCAGGAAGGAAAACACACGGAGCAGCAAGTCGGCTTCCGTCATGGGGCGGCGCAGCAGGACGGCCAGCCCGACCAGGGCAAGGATCCCGGGCAGATACCCGAACGTCTTGGGAAGCTCCTCGGCAAGTTGGACAACTGCCCCCACGATACCACGTCGGCGGATGCTCTTGGTGGGGTCCTTGGGGGCGAAGGACGGCGTTTCCCCCTTCGGCAAAGTCAAGTCCAGGCTGCGGGAAAACACGGGGCTCGCAGCCGTTTCCCCCGACGGCAAGGCGAGGGTCGCCGTGCAGGGCCCCAGAATCGCGAACAACCCCGCCGCATAGGGAAGCACCGAACGCCACGGCATTTTCCGACGCCGGATTCCACGGCCGAGCACGACCGCTCCGAAGGCGACCGCGATCAGGACAGCCTCGGAGCGTGTGAGCACGCCCAAGGCCGTCGCCCCCCCCGCCAGCAAGGCCGAGCCCATCTTGTGGACGGGCAGTCCGTCGGAGAGAAGGTGGGAAGCTAAGAGAGCAAAGGCCGTCGAAAGCCAGAAAAGATGGGTGCTATCGCTGAGGCCGTCGGCTCCGAGCCGGACCAGTTCGGGAAGGGCCATGAAGAGAACGCTTCCCAACAGGGCGACCTGGGGCCCGACGAGACGCCGCGCAAGCAGGAAGACCGGGATCGGAAGCAAGACCAGCGGGATCGCCGCCGCCAGTTGAACGCTAAATGCCCAGGCTTCACGACAGTCACCGACCAGGGCAACAAGTGTCGAGTGGGTCGCCCAGACGGCGACCGGAAACAGGGGCGGATCGGTTCGCTCTCGGAGTGCGACAAGCAAGCCGGACTGTCCAATCGCTCGGGCAGTATTCACGAAGCGGACCGCATCCAGACTGGGAACGACGGCTCGTGCGATGGCAACCGCTTGGACAAGACAAGCCGCAGCAAGAATGGCGGTAAGAAGAACGGCCTGAGTTTTGTGGGACATGGTTGCGTTTCTCGTCCGTGTCACGCTCAGTACCGGATCACTTTGCGGAGCAAATAGGCTCCCCAGGCAAGCAGAAGCAGGTTTCCGATCCACACGGCGAACGGGGGAATCGTGCCGTTCTTGGCGCCGTCGATTCCGTACATCATCAGGGGGTAGTAGACCCCGAGGATCGGCAGAAAGCAGAGAAAGAAGCTGGTGAGAGCGTCGCGATTGCGAAGCCGGATCGCCATGGGCGCCCCGATCCAGAGAAAGCAGAAACAACTGAATCCGGCGGACCAGCGGCGATGCGGCTCCGTTTGCAGTCGATAGAGGCGACTGCTAAGGCCCCTCGTCGCGTCGATGCGTGTCTTCCACTCCGGGCCGGTCAGTTGCTCGAAATCGCCGTAGAGCATCTCGAAGGAAGCGCGAACCGCCAGTTCCCTGCGTTGATCCTCGATGCGTTCCCGCTGCCGGGCTTCTTCCTCGGCCATCTGGCCAAGCGGAATGTTGGAGGGCACGCTCGATCGATCTTCCACGTTGCTGGCCTGGCGAAGCGGAACTTCGAACGAAGTGTAAGGAATACTCACTCCCTGGTTGCCTTGCCCCTCCACATCCAGGTAGGCATCGAAGAATTCCACGATGAGAACATCCCGTTCCCGATCGCAAGACAAGGTTGCTTCGGCGGCCGCGATGGTGAAATTCGGCTTCTCCCCTTTGCCTTTCACCGAAATCGTCGGAAGAATCAGCCGCTCTCCTTCAACGCGTTTGACGTTGATTGAGAACTTGGGAGAGCTGTAGTTCTTCTGCGTTCGAAGGATGTTGTAGATGATCACGTCCACCGAATCGACGATGGTCTGCTGGGCCCCATTTCGTCCCCAGGAAACAGCAATGTCGGTGAGCCAGACCGTAGCCAGACTGAGGGAGAAGGCCACGACGACGGCGGGCCAGATAATGAACCACGGAGAAATTCCCTGGGCTTTCAGGGCGATGACCTCGTTGGACCCCGACATGCGGGCATAGACGCTTGTGGTTGCCAACAAAAGCGTTACCGGAATCGCCACACTCAGGGCAAAGGGGACAAAATAGGGAACCAATTGCAGGATCTGAGCGGGAGGCAGGCTGTGACGCAAAGCCAACTGTGAAATCAGGGCGATCAACATCACCGGCGTGAGCGCAAACAGGCCCAGCACAAAGATCTTCGTCAACTCGGCAAGGACATATCGGGTGAGGATTCGCATGGGGCGGTAGTGTCGCACCGTTGGGGCCAAGCGGTCAAGATCATTTAGAGCCGATCCGAAAACTTGCGGTTCACCGACATTGACCATAGCGGCGCTGTCCAATTTGAGGCTCCAACAAATCGGGCGCCCCCCCGATCGAGACGCCAATTATTCACAATTCCTTTACAGGTCTCGCTGCATTTCGCATACTACGAGACAATCCCCAACTGGGGTGCCTCCGCTAATAAGCGTCGAGAGAAATCACCCAGAAAAGTTGGGCAAAACATGGAACCTGGACGCACAGCACCGATTGGCGCCGGCCTCCGACAAACCAACGGCACACGGACAACATGAGATACAATACGTTTGGGGGGGATTGTTTCTGCAATTTGACGCCCCCCCAGCCCAAGGTTATTAATTCGTTGGGAGCACATGCGGATGGTCCGACTGTCGCTAAGTGAAACGACGACCTTCCGGTGGTCGTTTGAAGAGGATGTCCTCCACTATGCCAGGGCAGGAATCCCCGCAATCGGAGTATGGCGACACAAACTCTCAGATTGCGGAGAGCAGAAGGCAGCGGAACTCCTCGAACAATCCGGACTCGCCGTGTCTCATTTATCCTGGGCCGGCGGCTTCACGGGCTCAGACGGACGGAGCTTCCAAGCCTCCGTAGACGATGCCATGGAGGCTCTTCGGGCAGCCCAGCGGCTCCGAACCGATTGTCTGGTCGTCTACAGCGGCGCTCGGGCCGGCCACACGGCGAATCACGCGCGCCGCCTGATGAAGCAGGCACTCCAGGAACTGGCCCCGGCTGCGGAAGAACTGGGAATCAACCTGGCCATCGAACCCATGCACCCAGGCTGCGCGAAGGAGTTCACGTTCCTGACCGGGGTGAACGACGTCCTCGAGCTATGCGATGCCGTCGACAACAACGCCGTCAGGCTGCTCTACGACGCCTACCACCTGGGATTCGAAGAGGATTGTGCCGCGAAAATCTCCGACTTCGCCGATCGGGTAGCGCTCGTTCAACTGGGGGACGGGCGCGAGCCCCCAACCGTCGAACAGTCGCGGTGCCGCCTGGGTGAGGGCGTCATCCCCCTCAGCGAAATCGTCCACGCCTTCCTTGACGCCGGATACGATGGGGATTTTGACGTCGAACTGATCGGGGAGGAAATCGAGCCCCTCGACTACCACGACTTGATGACACACGCCCAAGAGGCCTTCGCGCAGTTGACCTCCCCTGACGCAGGTTGATCTCCGATTTTTGCAAGCCCCGCCTCAGAGAATTGCCCCCCATGCTGATTGTCAACAAGAGGATTCAAGTCCCCCTGCGGGAGTTTCGTTTCACTTTTGCGCGAAGTCCCGGACCGGGCGGCCAGAATGTCAACAAGGTCAATTCCAAGGCGACCCTCCACTGGAACGTAACGACCACGACGAGTCTTCCGGATGCCGTTCGCGAGCGATTTCTTAAGAAAAACGCGAGCCGAATCAATCAGGACGGCCAAGTTTTCCTGTCGAGTTCGCGGTTTCGCGACCAGGGACGCAACGTGGCCGACTGCCTGGAGAAACTGCGAGCGATGCTCGCCGAGGCCACAGTCGTTAAGACTCCGCGAAAGAAGACAAAGCCTTCTGCCGGCGCGAACCGCCGGCGTCTCGAGGACAAGCGGCGCCAGAGCGACAAGAAACGCCAACGACGCTCGTTCCCCAACGAGTAAGCTCCCCAACCCTCGCTGCCCCGCCCATGCCAACCGCCCGCGACCTTGACGACATCCTCCAGGATTGGCCATTTCAGACGCACACGGTGAGTGCTCGGGTTGTGCGCGCGTCAGACGGACGCGACGTACTCCAGATGCGAGTCGATCTGGGTGTCCTGCAGATGGAAACCACGGGGCGTCCCGACGGAACCAGGCCGGGAGGTGCGGAAACCTACCTGGACTGGCTGCTCCAGGAAGCCTTCCACAACGGCGAGCCGGGCAAACTGGACGACCAGCAACTTGAGGAGATCGACCGGGAGTTTTCCCAGTACTACCACCGGCGGATCTGCTGGCTGGCCGTACGCGAGTTCCACCGCGCCGTCGCCGACGCCGACCACACCCTGAGCCTTCTCGACTTCGTGGAGAGACGCCGGGACTCCGAGGTCCCAAAAGGGGAACACGCACGGCAACGAAAACTCGTACTTTTCCATCGCACGCAGGCAGCAGCGTTGGCCCATCTCGAAGCAGGAGGCGTTGAGGCGGCCATTGAAGAAATCAACCGAGGACTGGAGAGGATCCACAACCTCGATGAATCGATCGACGCCGCGCCGTCCACAAACCAATTCACGACGCAGCTTCGGGAACTCCAAGATTGGCTCCGCGACCAATACCAGGTGACCCGGACCCTCTCGGAGCAGTTGGCCGACGCGGTGGCTGCCGAGGAATACGAGCGGGCTGCCTTGCTTCGCGACGAGCTCACCCGACGGGCACGTCGAACCTGATTCGGCAAACGGAAATTGTAAAATTGTAAATCCGTACAGTACCCCGGCCGCCCCCCTCATCGCCGGAACTCATTGTCACTGAACAAGTTCCGATCGATCCACCAGACAACCGAAGCTGTTTGGCACGGGAAATGCAACCTCTTGCGACCGTCCGACTGAGTTCGGGCCTCATCGCAAACGGGAATCGGCAGGACGACGCGAGCCTTGCCGCGACCGCTCCACAAAAGATAGAAGTCGGCGTGAAAGCTGCGCACCGACGCGTGCACGCCATCAGCAAGCCGGAAAGGAATTGGCCATGTTGGTACTGTCAAGAAAGATGGACGAAGAGATTGTCATTGGCGAGGGAATCCGCGTCATGGTCCTACAGGTCAAGGGCGACCGAGTCAAGCTGGGGATTCAGGCCGGCGGCGACGTGAAGATCATGCGAGGCGAACTACTTGATGCGCTTGAGCAGCCCCAGGACGAAGAAGAGGCCGAGGCCCCCCATGCGATTGCCGACCCAAGCGCAGGACTGGCTGCCGAACCACCCATCACCGACAACGCGTGTCCACGGGGCGCGCGGGAAAGCTCCCTGGGATCCGCTCGCCCGGACCCTCGACCGGCCTGGCTGACTATATGTTGTTGCTCATGACCAGCCGGGCGAAGTGCTCGAAAGACCGATCGTAGGTCTTTTCAGCGGAATCCGGGAAGCAGCAACCAGGCAATTGGCGCATCTTAAGATGATACTGAAGACACTGACAACAAACGCCTTTTCGCGAACAGGGCTCGTAGGTGCAATTGCAGAACTCCAGGTTCGCGTCTTTCCGGCAATCCATCTTCCAAACCTCATCGAACCACGGGGACGGCGATTGGGGAAACAGCAGCGGCCGCCTGGGGCCCGGTCGAATCGCCCGACCCGGGAGCCGCCGCCATCCGAACCGCGTTCATTTCGCCCTGGGAATGAACCGAGCGAAGGTGCTCCAGCAGAATCCGGCGAACCTCGAGAACGGCCCTAGGATGAGCGTGAATCTCGCTGTGCATGGCAGGGACAGTGACTTCGCTGATCACGTCGTCCATCTTGGCGCTGTCGTAGGCCACGACGCCGTCGCCTCCCTGGGCGAAATAGCCGGCCCAACCCTTGTCGGGCAGCACGCCCACGATGTTGTGGTAGCGGACCCAAGGGGCGCGATGGCTGGCAAGCATGACGGGGAAGAACGGTGAGTCGGGAGCCAGGGAATCGATGCTCGTCTCGATCCGCAACAGCTGGTCGTCGCGGATGATCTCCTTGTTCTCGCGGATCACGCCGCCTTTCGTGAGGTCGAGCATGTCGGGCAGGCGGATCAACTTGTTTGACAGCCACTGCGTCAGGTCGTTCGACATCTCGCTTCCGCGGTGCGGCGTTCCAATCGTGATCACGCGGCGGATCGACGGATTCGGGTGGAAGAACAGGCTCTTCTCCAGACGCTCGCGAGCTTCCGGGTCGGCCTTGATCCGCGCGAAGGGCTCGTCGCTGACAAGGTGCCAGAAATCGTCCTGACTTTCGATCGTCTGTAGACGCGAGACCAGCCCGCCCATGCTGTGCCCAACCAGCACCATCTGGTCCAGGGAACGCTCCTTGTGCTGCGGATCGAGGGTGGTGCGAATCTTCACCAGATCTTCCCGCAGTTGGCCGGCACTAATCCAGAAGGGCTGGGCCGTGGGGTACAAATAGAACCAGAACTGGTAGTTCTCCCGAATCTCCGGCACGCTGCGGAGATCGTTGAACATCTCCATCCAGGTCATCGGGCTGGACCAGAGGCCGTGCACCAGGAGGACGGGGATCTTGCCCCGCTCGTAGGGCTGCACCATGTAGAGCCCCATGATCCGCTCCTCGCTATTGGGGCGGAGATCAAGAAGCTTCTCCGGCGTGAGCAAACCGACCGTTGCAAGCCGATTCAAATTGGCATCGTTCAGAAAATAGGCCACGGGCGTGGTCAGGTCCGATTCAATCGGGACACGCACGTTCCCAACGGCAAGATCGGACACGGCGATCGGGTCGTGAAGTTCGATAATACCGGTATGCTGCGCCGTCACGTCACAGCAGTCCTGGTTGCCCACGGGAATCGGACGAACGAAAGCGGTGACAGGAAAGCTCAGGCCGTCAGGATAATACTTGGCGGCGGGCGACTCGCCTTCATGACGGCGGCGAACCGCAATGAGAGGAACACCCAGCCCATAATTCTGGTAGTGATTCTTCAGACCCGTGATCTCGTAGTCGGACACGAATTCGAAGCGGTCGAAATCCTCGGCGCTCCAGCGGCTGCTGCGAATCGCGCATTTCAGGTACCACGATCCGCTCGGCGTCTCGATCGGATAGGTTTCTCCCGGCTTGAGGCCCTGATCGGCGCAGATCAGACGCAGGGCGCCTTCCAACGCGCCGTTGTAGAGCTCGCAAGCTCCGCGGAACCGCGGATCGTAGGGATTGCGATGGGCCAGGAAACGCTTGTCGAACAGGTACTGGTAGGCATGAAAGACCGAGGCGCCATAGAGGTCCAGGGCAAGTTCCGGATTGCTCTCCTTCACCTTCTCGGCCTCGATGAAGGCCAGTTCCGCAAAGGCATAAACGTGGGAATCGCTCGGCTCTTGCTCAATGACCGTCTGGATCTTCTTCAACAACGCCTTGGGGTCGTCGCGATCGTCCTCCAGATCGTTTACCCGAAGAAATTGCCGAGTGCGACCGCTGGCCTGGGGTCCCTTTTTCGAGGTGAGCTTCAATCGTTCCGACAGGGGACTCCGTGGAACGGAACGCAGCTCGGCCATCTTGGTCGAGGCGCAGCCGACCACCGAAATCGACAGCGTGGCAACCAGAAGGGCGACCATGACGGCCTGCCAAACCCTCCTGCAGTTGTTTTCACGACGCAACAGAACCATGGCGATATCTTGTCTGTCTGCGCGGGGTAACTCCGCGCCCCGGAAGGACGATAGGTGGCAGCGAAAACAGCTCCACGCCTGGAATCGGGCCGCGACGATAGAGGATATGCCCGATGCGTGTCAATGGCGTTTCAGTCGAGCCCGACGGCAAGAACCGCGCCGCACTTCAATGACACCGTGCCGTTCGCCGGGTGACACGCCCATGAATGACGTGCCTTGAAGCGGTTTGTCAGCACTGGCTGACAAGCGGCCAGTGCCCCCCCCCCCAAACCCCAAGTCAAGCAGCGCCTCAGAGACCCTCGCGTTCTCGCCGAGCCCTCTCCAGCTTGCGCCGCAGAGCCTTCTTCTCTTGCTTGGTCAGCTTGCGACTCACGGGCGAGATAAGTTCATCAACGACAGGGTCGGAATGAACGAACTGGCTCGCGCGGGCCCGCTCAAGGCGACGGGCACCGTGGGGCGGATGGACCGTGATCTCGTCCTCGTCCACCGTGACCCACCCCTCCGTCTCGGCCAACTCTTCCTCGTAGTCATAGTCCCTTCGACTGAGAGACGTCCTCCTGCGAGCAGAAAGGAGACCTTCGGCGTCGAGAACGACGTGCCGCGCGTGAAGGAGCATGGCAAGAAACAGGAACACGTCGCCGAACATTTCAGCGCCTTCTTCCAGCATGATGCCCCGCTCGCCGCTTTCGGGAAGGATCAGCCCGAGTTGTGCCGCCACTGCCACAACGAAACACGCGGCCGAAGCCAGAAGAACAAGAACCGACGTGCGGCACTCCCGCATGTCGACAAGAAGACGGGAACCGATGCTGCCAAGCAGGAAGAAGTAGGCGAGCACCCACCAGAACGAACCGTCGCCGAACACTCGATTCCCGGTAAGCCAGGTCATCATCTCCTTGAAGCCCTCGTGCAGGCTTGCCGTTTCGTCGACGGCCATCACGAGAAAAGCCAGGGCAGCCCAAATCCAGACGCGGTACCGGCCGTGGTAATCGTCGCGTCGAAATCGACGAACCGAATAAACCAGGAGAGCGGCCCCCGCGGCAAACAGCAGCGTGGTCGAGGAAAACCAGACGGCCAGACTCCCCTCGCCGTCCAGGTCAAAGGCAGCCACGCGTCCATCGGTCGTCATCGCATTCATCTGGCCGGAGACCGAGTAGAGCGCCTCCAAGCCAACAATCATCGCCGTGGCGGCGAGGAGAATTACCAGATAGGTGCTCCGTCGCAAGGGAACCAGATCGGTCAGACGCCATTGCTCGTCGAGAAATTCGGCCGTCCCGTAATTGGTCGAACGGCGAGCAAACAGGGCCTCGTTCCGGAGATCGCCGCTGCGCAGGGAACTTCGGTATCTGGACATGGATTCCCCCAGTCGGGCCTCGTTGAGCACCCGTCGGCGTCGATTGTCGCGTTGTCCACTATGGCGAAACAGCATCCTGACTCCTCAAACGGAGGAATCATAGCGAGAAGGCCGAATTCCCGTAAGACGAAATCTCGGCAGGGGTTGGCGCGGACAGAGCGCGACTGCGTGTTCACCATTTGGAGACTCGCCAACACACCCAGCCTGAGGGGGGACTGACGACGAGATATTCTTGAGTCAGCCAGATCAATCGTGGGTGGCACAAGGGATATACCCACCACTTTGTCTCAGTCGACGTGAGAAGGCTTGGTTTCCGCGGGCTCGGACGCCGTCTTTTCCTCCCCCTTCAGATCCCAGGCGACCAACCAGGTCGTTTCCTGAGGCGCCAGCCCAAAATCGGCCTCGAGACGCTCCCCAATGTCGGCCATGTGGCCGGCGCCGTAGAAAATCGCAATCTTCTTCTGCCCCGCCTCGATCTGCTTCTTCAGCACCTCCAGGGCGACCTTGTTTCGCTCCGTGATCAGCGTGGAACCGTCGGGCCCGCTCAGAATGCTCACCGAGTCTTCCATGTTCTCGAATTCCTCGGCCAGGACCCGCTTCAGGGCCAGGGCCCGATTCTTGTCGAAAAGGGCAAAAAGGAGGCGGAGATCGCTTCCCCCGCTGCTGCCGGCCTGCTCCGACATGGCGTGCCCCAGCATGCGCATGAACACCTTGAAGACGCTTTCCCCCCGGTTGCGCATCGATTCGGAAAACTGCCTGGGCGTCATGTCGGCGTGGACGAAGTTCTTGGCCGTGTAGTCCACGCAGTTCAGCTGGAACTGGAGTTTCAGAACCTGGGTCATCGTGGTCTGCAGCATGGAGACGGCCGACTTGTTACCCTTCGGCCCCCCTTTGGGAACGACCGTTCCTTCCGGGGCCACCAACTCGTACAGAACTGCGTCGTACTGCCGGAAGCGGCGATTCAACTCCTCATAATAGGCCCCCTCGGCCACATGGACGGCCGAAACGAGATCGACGATCGGCCCCGTCTTCTCGGAATCTACGGGGGCATAGCGGATAATGGCCGCTTCCAGCGCCAGCGACTCCCCACCATCGTCGCGGTTGAGTCGCGTGAATTCAAGCTCGGCCTTCTCTTCCTTGGGTGCGTCCGCACAAACCGGCTGGGCGAGCAGGACAAGAAGCATCCCGAAGGCCGGAAAAAACCGGGACCGGTAGAAAAGCGACATTGCTTTCATCTCCAATACCCCCTCCACAAGAGGGTCTTGTCAGGCGTCAGGGAATGAGTGGGACCCAGTCCCATTTTCGCTTCGGCAGGGAGGGAAAGGGTGCCGTCCTTCCGATTTCACTGCGCCATGTGGAAATCGGGGCAGCCCCTGGATCACCTAAGCCTACCTTGTGCGGGCACGTTCCGCCATTCTCCCCGGAAAGGCCCCCCCAAGGATCGCACCGATTGTCGTGGGTGGCACGCTCAGAGCGAAGCGATGGGCGTGGACGGTCAAATCACCACGCCCATCGTTTCGCTCTGAGTGTGCCCCCCTGCAGGCAGACCCCCAACACACCGACAGCACAGACCTAGAGAAAACCACCCGAACGAGCTACATACACCCACTTAACACGCAATACACACCCGCCAAAATGACTATTTCCCGGAGTGGTTGGATGCCCAAATGCCCGGAACATTCCTCTCAATCGTCGCTTTTCGTGGAACCGGTTGGGGGCGGCGACCGTCCAATCCACTGTTCGTCCGCAGGACATGCTCGGACCGTTGACCCAGGACGGCAGGGCATCAAACGGGGATCGTCCCACTCAGGGGTCTTGCGGCGAGCTGGCTGGAACATGAACGCAAACCGTCAAGGGCGTCATAATCCTATCCACGTTGGTATGAAGGGTTTTGGCAACGGAGGTAAAGGAGGAAAGAACTTGACGCACCATTTGGGCCTAATCATGATGAAATGGTCCATCTGGGTTATTAGAGGGATTTTGGGAACGGTTTGTCACGCTTTCTTCTCGCATCAGCTTGTTTCCTTTCTTCACCACACAACTTCCCCATATGCAACACGCGCTGACCATAGCGGGCCATCCGGGACCGGGACCTATCGGTGGCGGGAGAGGGTCCACTCGCGTGTGTTCACACGGCGGTGCGTACTTAAAGTCTTTGATACAAGCGGCATGGAGCGTTTCAGCAAGGCGGCGTCAACAGGGTCTCGCAAAGGTTTGAGAGGTTAATGCCAACATGGCATCGTAAGTGCGTTGCAGGAAGCACGGACTTCTGAACAATCGCGGCACACGGATCAAGGATTTATGACACAACCCACCGAAACGAGTTTGTCGGATCAGATCACTTGTTCGGTCTCCCCGGACTTTCACGCTTGGCTTGCGCAGACGGGCGGCTCATTGGTCGTGTCAACGTATCAAGCGGGCAAGGTGGCTTTGATCGGTTCGGACGGCAGTCAGACGACGTTGCTGATGCGTGAGTTTGACAAGCCGCTGGGCATGGCGCTTCAGGGCAACCGCCTGGCCCTCGCCACGCGAAACTGGATTGGCATCTTCGCCAATGCCCCCCTTCTGGCCCGCGACTATCTTGAAGACCAGCCGGGCAAGTACGACGGACTCTTTCTGCCGCGGACGAGCTATTTCACGGGCGATCTCCACACCCACGACGTCGTCTTCCAGGGCGACGATCTTCTTTTCGTCAACACCCGCTTCTCCTGCCTGGCCCGACCCAGCCACGACTACAACTTCGAACCGGTGTGGCGTCCCAAGTTCGTGAGCGACCTGGTGCCGGAAGACCGCTGCCATTTGAACGGGGTGGCGCTGGTGGACGGCAAGCCGAAGTACGTGACGGCCCTGGGAACGACGGACGAGCCCGGCGCCTGGCGTGCGAACAAGGCCACGGGCGGCGTCGTCGTCGACGTGGACAGCGACGAGATCATTCTCGACGGTCTCGCCATGCCCCACTCGCCGCGCTGGCACAACGGCAATCTCTGGGTGCTGAATTCCGGGGCGGGGGAATTGATCGTCGCCGATCCGGCGTCGGGCCGACGCGACGTGGTCTGCCGTCTTTCCGGCTACGTGCGAGGGCTTTGCTTCGCCGGTCCCTACGCGGTGATCGGCATGTGCAAGATTCGCGAGAAACACCTTTTTGGCGGGCTCCCCATCCAGGAGCGCGTCGCTCAACTCACGTGCGGGATCGCGGCTGTCGACCTCCGCACGGGCAAAGTGGCAGGCCAGTTCGAGTTCGCCTCGGGCTGTGAAGAGCTTTACGACGTGTTGTTCCTGCCGGGAATCCGACGGGGAACGATCTTGAACCTCGACAAGCCGGCCGTCCGGGATGCCGTGACGAATCCGGATTCTTCCTATTGGTTGCGTCCAAGCCGCGAACACGCGGTCGAAACGCCGACCGAAACTTCTTCCACGAAGGACGCCGCAGGGATCCGCGACGCCCTTATTACGAACCAGGCTGACATCGATCAGAACGGGGCTCCCCGATTGCCATCGGCAGATCAGGATGCGGGAGTGCGGTCTGAGAGCAGTTCGCTTTTGGACTCCTGAACCCAGTTTTGAGGAACATGAGACTATGTCGATTTTCAGAATGCCCACGCTAAACAGCATCTCCTCTCGATTCGAGCGTATTCAAGACCGCATGGCCCGCAGGTCGCGGTGGGGTTCGGGAGCGCAGCACCAGAAACAACGTCACCTGACGCTGGATCCCCTCGAAGAACGCCAGCTTCTGAGCGTGTCGGCCGCCGACTACACAGACATCCAGGTCAACCAGACGGTCAGCGAGGACGAAATCTCGATGACCACCTATCGCTGGGACAACGCCCAGTCGATGGCCATGGACGACGACGGGGATTTCGTCGTGACCTGGGCTCGCTACGACGAGGTGCTGGACGAGAACGGCAACTACATCACCGACCCGACCACGGGCGAGATCATTCGGGACGCCAACATCTACGCCCGCTACTTCACCGACGAAGTGCAGCGGATTTCGATCCCCGATGAGCTGACCGAGAACAACGTGGACGGCCAGTACGGCGAGTTCTACATCAAGTACGGTGGAAACGAGATCCAGCAGATCTCGATCTCGGCCACCTACGAGCCGACCTACAGCGACGCCGGCGGCTACATCGGCGGGTATCAGTCGAACATCGCCGGCGGCATCACCCTCGGCTTCGACGTGAACGGCAGCGGCGACATCGGCAGCAACGAGACGGCCACCATCTTCTTCAACGAAACCAACCCCGTGGCCACGACGGCCCAGGAGTTGCAGACCGCCCTTCAGGGTCTGGGCGGGGCCCTGGCGGACGTGACGGTCGAGCCCGTTTCGCCGACCGAATTCGAGATCCACTTCGGCGACTTCTCCCTTGGGGACGACCAGCCGATGATCACCGTTGAGGGGACGAGTTTCACGAGCGGGTTCCTGCCCGCGGTGCAGGTGGAAGCGCTCCGCGAACCGGTCGTGATCGGCCCGATCGTCGTTTCGCCGGACGACGCCAACGACACGGCCACCTCGATCGAAGAGAACTTCCGCATGACCACGACGGAGTTCTTCGTCGGCCCGATCGAATTCCAGACGTTGCAGCGGATCTCCTCGGACCCCTTGGCGCCTTATGAGGTCCCCGACAGCATGCGCGAGGCCGTTCCCGGCGTGAGTGTGCTGCCGGTGAAAGAGTATGTCTCCTACATGCCCGACATGGACGACCTGGACGGCGACGGCGACACGGAAGAGGCGGTTCCCGACATCTACGACGTGGACGGCGACGGCATCTACGACGAGGCCCTTCCGGACTACTACGACCTGGACGGCGACGGCGACACGGAAGAGATGGAACCGTGGTTCGACGACGAGGGCAACCAGATCGGCGAGTGGCGTGAAAGCCTCACCGAATTCGAACTCACTTTCGACGGCTCGTTGGGTTCGGTCGAAGGAGCCGCGGGCAAGAAAGACCATCCGGAGCTGGTTTTCGTTTCGGCCTTCACCGACGTGGGAACCGTGGTCGACATCGCCAACGAGGGCGAGGTCGTCACGATCAAGGAACCGAGCCCCGAGTTCCGCGTGAACCCCGAGGAACCCGACAGCCCCTACACGCCGCTGCCGGACGTGTACGACCAGACGAATGCGGCCGTGGCCATGGACGCCGACGGCGATTTCGTCATTGTCTGGGAAAGCGAAGTTGCTAGCGCGACGAGCATCTCCGACATCTTTGCACGGCAGTTCAGCGCCGTGGGCAACCTGGTTTCCGACTCGCTGGAATACGTACCGGGCATCATGGCCGTGGGCGAGACGTTCCAGGTCAACACGAATACGCCCGGCATGCAGGGCGATCCGTCGGTGGGCATGGACGACGCGGGTAACTTCACGATCGCCTGGGCGAGCGGCGCCCAGGACCTGAGCTATTTCAACAGCGTGCGCGCCCGGAGTTTCGATCGCGACTACGGTCTCGCCCTCGTTGACGACACGGTGGACGCGGGAGCGGGCGTGGAATTCCTCGTCAACGTGGAAGACACGACGATCAACTTCGACCCCTACGTAGCTGTCAGTTGGGATGGCGACGTGCTCATCACCTGGGTCAACACCAACGACGAGGACTATCTCAGCAAGCTGGCCGGGGGCTACGTGTCCTCCGTGCGGGCAATCGTCTATGACGCGGACGGCAACGTGATCATGTCGCAGTTCTCCCCCGGCGGCTCAAATAGCCCCAGGGCGGCCTTCGACAAGACCGACACCCGCGAGTTCGTCATCACCTGGGACTCCTACAGCGACTCGGACAACACGGGTCAGAATTCCGAAGGCGCCTACGGGCGGATGTACCAGCTCTACGATTCCAACGGAAACGTGAGCGGGTCGCAGCTCATTTCCACCTTCGCCGCCAACGGGGCCAGCTACAACTCCAGTCGGACGCCCTTCTGGCCCTTCTATCAGGGGCTCGCAACACCGGGGCTGGACGCCGACGGCGACCTGACGATCGCCTACGAAGGCTTTGGCCCGGACGTCCAGGAAGAATACACGTACCTGAGCTACTACTACTACCAGGAAGCCCTGGCGGATCCGGCCAACGCCGACCTCCTGCAGTTCTTGCCCACCTATTTCTATTCGGAAAGCGACATCGACCTGGGGATCGAACTGACCCTCATCGATGCGGCCAACGCGGGCGCGACCCTGGAACAGCTCGGACGAATTCGGGCCTTCCTGGACGAGCAGGCGGGACTCCTTCGCGGCGAAGCGAACGGCATCCTCTACAGCCAGTACGACGCGAACTCCAGTTCCGGCACGATTCTCTACAGCGACAACATCGCCAACGCCGAGCGGGACGGCCACAACCAGAAGTACATCCTCCTGATCGACAGGGCTTCGACGGGCGGCAACTTCACCGTGCGGATCTGGAATCAATCCTACGGCAGCGAAACCGTTCAGATCTCGCCGGTTTTCAGCGGCACGCTGAACGTGGGACAGACCCGCGCGGCCATCGAGTCCGCCTTGCGAGGCGCCACGCGCACCGGCACGAACTATCCCGACAACACCAATGATTACGATGGGCCAGTGTACGTGCGTACCGTAAGCACGCAGGAGATCCTGGACCGCACGGTGACCCTCTCCGACGGTTCCCAGCCGTGGGCCTATCCCTGGGACCTGACGACCCTGGCCGAAAACGCCGTCTATGAGATCACCTTCCAGGGCGAGGTCCACGACAGCATCCTGGGAATGACCATCACGGCCAACAACCTCAACCCCGACGACGAGGACTTCCTCGACCTGGCGGAATACCAGGCGGCGGACGCGGGCACGTTGCAAACCTACTCCTCCATGGACATCGAGCCCGACGGCGACTTCACCATGGTCTGGCTGCAGCAGGAGGAGTACACCTACGATTCGGACTGGGGCTATTCTTATGCAACCGGTTCGGCGAACCAGAACATCTACTACCGGCGATTCGACGAGAGCACGGATACGGCCGGCCCGAACGTGACCGACCTGATCGATCACGACGGGAACCGCCTGAACGATGGCGACACCATCGATGGGGCCGTGCGCCATATCATCCTCACCTTCGATGAAGCCCTGTGTTCGGATGACCCGGACGAGAATCCGAACAGCGTCTACGATCTCAACAACTGGAGCCTCTGGCTGGACGGCGTCCAAATCGTCGGCGCCGTGGTGAACGTGGAGTACGGGTTGAACAAGGCCTCGGAACTGGCCGGCACCTACGACGGCGTGGGCGACTCGAACGGCGGCATGGGCGAGCGTTACGACCTGTCGGACATTCCCACGAACAAGTACGAGGTCGTGCTGACCCTGGACGCCAACGGCATCAACAACGCCGGCGATCCAGCGCTCGGCATCGGCGAGTTCACCATCCGGGCCGACGCTCGCATCCAGGACGTGGCCGGCAATGCCCTTGCTTCCAACGGCACCATCCCCAGCGGCCGAAGCCTCAGCCGCACCTTCAAAGTCGCGGTGGACCAACCGGACGTGGAAGTGGACGAGACCGTGGGCGCCTCGAACCGTTCGAGCGGCACCCTCCAGCCCGAATCGCCGAACGCGGTGGCCGTGGATTCCGACGGCGACGAGGTCGTCGTCTGGACGGCCTACGACAGTTCGGTGGGCCATGATCGCGTGTACTGGCGACTGTTCGACGCCGACGGAACGCCCGCCGACCTCCCGCTCGTGAACGCCTCGGGCACGGTCATCGGCACCCTCCTCGACGCCGCCCCGGTTCTGCCCGTGACGAGCGGCACCGAGTTCGCCGACGACATCCAGCGAAACGCCAGCGTGGCCATCGATCCCGACGGCGACTTCGTGATCACCTGGACGAACTACCGCGACGGCGACGCCAACATCTACGCCCGCACCTTCCCCGCGCGGGCCATCGTGATGACGGAAGACGCAAACACGGGCGCCCAGGTCGTGGCCCTCACCGATGGGGTGGGCGACGCCTTCCTGGTGAACGACTACACGGACGACACCCAGAAATGGTCGGACGTGGCCATGGACAAGGACGGCGATTTCGTGATCACCTGGACCAGCTACGCCCAGGAACTGAACGGCGAACTGGGATCGGGCTACGGCGTCTACGCTCGCCGCTACGACTCGGAAGGACGAGCCCTGGCCCCGGAATTCGCGGTGAACGTGACCACGGCCGGCGACCAGCAGACGCCGAGCATCGCCATGGCCGCCGCGGGCGACTTCGTGATCGCCTGGACAAGCGATCAGAACGGGACGGACGACGACATCATCGTCCGCGAGTTCAATGCGGACGGTTCGGCGAAGGCGGGCCCCCTGAGCGGCGAACGCCGGGTGAACGACTACGAGGCCGGTCACCAGCGTTACCCCGACGTGGCCATGCGTTTCGACGGCCTGTCGTACGTGGTCACCTGGACGGATACGGCCGCCGACATCAGCGGCACGTCGGTGTGGGCCGAGCTTTCCTCGCCCCAGCCGCAACGCTACATCGACCCGCTCTACCACCTGATCCACGCCACCCACTCGTTCACGATCAACGTGAGCGACAGCTTCACGATTGCGGACGTGAACGTCCAACTCGGCGAGTGGAACCACGCGAACCTGGAAGACCTCCAGGTCACGCTGACCCACGGCAACGTGACGATCACCCTGTTCGACAGCCTGCCGCGACCCTCGCTCATCGACGGCAGCGTGCCGGACGAGACAGTGCCGGACATGTTCGCCACGTTTCTCGATGACGAGGCCCCGTCGAGCATCCGCATCACCGACACGGACAGCGGCGCGGTTCCTCCTTACACCGGAACCTACGTGCCCCAGGACGTGCTGGCCTCCTTCGACGGGATGGATGCCCAGGGGGCATGGACCCTCACGGTCATCGACCGCAACCCGGGCAACGGGCTGACGGGCTGGATCGAGCCGATCTCCGAATCAATCGGCTCCTGGAACCTCGACATCACGGAAGACACGAACCAGTATCCCTCCTCCTTCCGCGTCAACTCGACGACCGAGGGCCACCAGATGTTCTCCTCGGTGGCCATGGATACCTACGGCAACTTCACGGTCACCTGGAGCGGCCAGGGCGAAGACGGCCAGGACCCGGACGGGCACGGCGTGTACTACCAACGCTACGATCGCGGTGGCACGCGAATCGGCAGCCAGACCCAGGTGAACCTGGACACCGAAGGCGACCAGTGGATTTCGTCAATCGGCATGGACGCCCGCGGCAACTTCGTCATCGCCTGGACGGGCGAAGGCACGCTGCCGGGGACGACGGCGATCTACAAGTACGACAGCATCAACAACTTCCCCCAGACCGACAACGACGGCCCGATCGTCACCGACGTCTACTATGGAACCCAGAGGATCTTCAACGGCAGCGTGATCGCCGGCGCCGCGGGAGAAGTCACCCAACTGACCGTGTCCTTCAACGAGGACCTGTCCGTGCTGGGCGGCGACAGCGGCCTGAACAGCGTTCTCAACCCGGACAACTGGGCCCTGGTCAGGAACGACCAGGAGATCGTGGGCGCCATCTTGAGCGTGGACTTCGGCTTGAACCCGCTCACGAACAAGTACGAGGCCACCATCTACCTCGACGGCAACGGCGTGAACTTCGGCACCCCGGGCCTCGACGAAGGCGAATACGTGCTCACGGTCCGCGACCTGATCACCGACACGGCCCGCTACGTGGATCCCGACTCGGACAGCAACGACGTCACGCCGGGCAACTACCTCGACGGCGACTTTGACGGCGTGCCGGGCTCGCAGCCCATCACCATCGGTCTCGGCGGCTTCGAGCACACCTTCTCCATTTCGTCCTCGGGCGCCATACTCGGCCCGGAATTCCGCATCAACGAGGATGACACGGTTGCCTACGAGCAGCGCGTTTCCGAGCCCGCCGGACTCGGCCAGGGCCAGGAGGAAAGCAACCACAGCGTGGCCGTCGACAACGACGGCGACTTCGCCGTGGTGTGGACGACTTACGGCCTGGACGATCCGACCGATCCCAACTCGGGCGGCGTTTACGTGCGGCTCTACGATCGCGAGAACAACGCCCTGACCGAAGAAATCCAGGTCAACCAGACGATTGAGGGACACCAGCGAAACGCCTCGATCGCGATGGACTCGGACGGCGACTTCGTGATCGTGTGGGAGTGCGAGAACTCCAGCCTGGACGGAAGCTGGGACATATACGCCCGACGCTACGACGCCATGGGCCGCGCCCTCGGCGACGAATTCCTCGTCAACTCGACGACGACGGACAACCAGCTCAATCCGGCCGTCGCCATGGACGATCGGGGCGCCTTCATTATCGTTTGGGCCACCTCCGGCCAGGACTTCAGCTACTTCAACGACGTCTACGCCCAACGTTACGATCGTTTCGGAGAGGCCATCGGCACCGAGTTCCGGGTCAATTCGAACGATCTGCCCGGAGCAACCGCCTTCCCGCCGGGTCGCTTCGAAATCAACCCGACCATCGCCATGGCCGGCACGACCGGCGACTTCATCATCGCCTGGGAAGTGGTGACGGCGCAGCAGAACGGCGTGGCGACCAACACCGTCATCGCCGGCAACGTGTTCGATTCCAGCCTGAATTCGACGGGCGAGTTCCGCCTGGACACGGGCGTTGGCTCGGGCGGCGGCGACAGCTACCGCGTGGCACGCAATGCCCAGTTGTCGATGAACGACCAGGGCGAGTACATGGTGGTCTGGGAATCCTACTCCGGCAACGCCCTGGACGGCTACGACGTCTACTACCAGGAATTCCACTCGGACGGTTCGACCACGTCGGCCCAGGTCAACTCGGCCCTGTTCACGGGACACCAGGTCAACCCGTCCATCGCCGTGGACGCCGACGGCGACTTCGCCATCGTGTTCAACGGTGCGGGCGGTACGGTCGATCCGCTCTACCCGAACGATCCGGACCTCCAGGTCGACGAAGACGATTCCGGCGTGTTCATGATTCAATACAACGCCGCGAACCAGGAGGTCTCGGTCGAGCAACGCGTGAACCGGACCTCGGCCGGCACCCAGTCGCAGGCCACGATCGCCATGGAGCCCGACGGCGATGCGGTCGTCGTCTGGACGGGCGTGGGCGTGGGCGACACCCACGGCATCTTCGCTCGCCGCTACAACGAGGCCACCGACACGGCCGGCCCCACCGTGAGCGACTGGGCCGACGAGTTCGGCAACAGCCTCGACAACGGCTACATCTTCGAAGGCGAAGGGAACGAGGTCCACTACCTGGTTCTGACCTTCGACGAGGACATGCTGCAGTCGGGCGACGACAGCGTCACGAACGTGGAGAACTACGCCCTCCTGCGTGCGGGGATCGAGGTCTCGGGCGCCATTGTCCGCGTCGAGTACGGACTCAACATGGCCTCCCAACTGTCGGGCACCGTCGATTCGCTCACGGGCGAACTCTACGAGTTCAATCCCGACGAAAGCAACAAGTACGAAGCCATCCTGACCTTCGACGGCGACCTGACCGCCAGCGGCCTGCAACCCCTGGAAGACGCGAGCTACACGATCCAGGCCCTGGCCGCCGTTTCCGGATTCCGCAGCGGCCTCCGCGACGCCACCGGCAACACCCTCTACCGGACCGGCCTGATGCCGACCGGCGATGACTTCTCGGCCAGCTTCGTCGTGCAAATCGAAGAACCGGAACCCACCGAAGATCCCGATCCTCCGGCGGAAACCGACGGCCAGGCGACCCCGGTGGACATCGATGCGATCCTGGTCAACCAGGAGTATTCGGAACTGCAGTACACCACGGCGGGCCAGTCTCTGGCCGTCGACAACGACGGCGACTTCGTCGTCGCGTGGACCCGCTACGACGGCGTCGACAACAGCGGCAACCCGACCGACGCCAACATCTACGCCCGCTACTTCACCGATGAAGTGCAGCGTCTGACCCTGCCCACCCAGTTGGCCGAGGACAACGACGGCCTCACGAGCACCCTGGGCACGTTCACCCTCGAATACGCCGCGCCCGAGATCCAGATGCTGTCGATCACCGCGGGCGTCCAGCCCTTCACCAGCGACGACCCCGACACGGACGAGGACGAAGTCGGACGAATCACCGGCTCCTTCGTGCTCGGCTACGACCTGACGGGCGACGGCACGATCGGCGACGATCCGGGAGTCACGGAAACGGTCACGGTCCGCGAGTTCACCGAAGACGCGATGGAAGCAAACGCCGCGACCATCCAGGCGGCTCTCCGCTCCCTCGGCGGCGAGCTTGCCGGAGTGACGGTCAGCGCCATCAACCCTCGCGATTATTCGATCGTGTTCGCCGACGCTACGGCCGGACAGGACGTTTCCGAGATCTCCGTCGAGTCCTTCCAGCTGGTCCAGGCCTACCTTCCCGCCGTGTCCGTCACCACGCTCCGCGAAGCGATCGTGTTCGAAGGCATCCGCGTCTCGGAAGACAACCCGCTGCAAACGGCCCAGAACATCGCCGACGCCATCATGGGCGCCACGGAGACCTACGCCTCGGTGGGCCCGGTGGATTCGTCGACCGTCGACCAGGCAACCTCGGGAACGACCTCCGACAGCGAGTCGCCCTACGAGCAGCCCTGGTGGATCTCGTCCTACGACCTGGAGGTCGACGTGACGCCCGTTGTCACGGCAGAGGGGACCCTGAGCCTCACCGAGTTCGACATTACCTTCGTCGGCAGTTCCGGCAAGCAGAACCACCCGGAACTGGTCGTGAGCAACGCCAAGAACGACGCAAACCAGACGGTTTCCGTCCCCTCCGACGCCATCACGACGCGCAAGGAAACGAGCAACGAGTTCCGGGTCAATCCGGAAGAGGAAACCGCCTACAACCAGACCAGTCCCTCGGTCGCCATGGACGCCGACGGCGACTTCGTGATCGTCTGGGAGAGCGAAGTCTCGGGCACGACGACCTCCGGAAGCGTAAGCGACATCTTCGCCAAACGCTACAGCCCCTTCGGGATCACCACCGCGGATGTGCCGGGTGAAGTGATTGACATCTACGGCACCTCGACCGGCGTGCGTGCCATCGTCAACCCGGAAGCCGAGGACGTGCAACGCCTGATCTTCGACGCCGACGATCCGTACGCCGAGCTGACGGGCACGTTCCGCCTGCAACTCGACGACGTCATCACCGAGTCAATCGCCTTCGACAGCACCGACCTGGTCACCACGGCCCAGAACATCGAGGAAGCCCTGGCCGACAAGGGCCTCGAAGGCGTGTCGGTGGTCCGGGTGGCAACGGCCACCACCGGACGTTATCGCCTGGAAGTCTACTTCGGCGGCGACAGCGCGGGCGTGGATCAGCCCACCTTGGAGTATGTGGCCGACGTGACCCCGCTGGCCGCGACCGTGACGACCGTCGACATGGACGTCGACATGTACACGATCGCCGTGAACCAGGACACCTCGAACCCGCAGTTCGACCCCACGGTGGCCATGGACGAGTCGGGCAACTTCGTCGTGGCCTGGGCCAACGGCGGACAGTTGCTCAGCTACTTCAACCAGATTTCCGTGCAGCGGTTCAACCAGGACGGCCAGCGTGTGGGCAACGAGTTCCAGGTGAACGCCGAAACGACGGACATCCAGTTCGCGCCGCACGTCGCCCTGAGCAACACGGGCAACTTCATCATCACCTGGAGTTCGACGGGCGATGTCGAGTATGCCATGGGGCAGAACTACACGGCGGACGTCCGCGCCAAGGTGTTCGACTCGACGGGCAACCAGATCGTGGGCGAGTTCAGCGTCGGCACCGGCGGCAGTTCCATGGCCGCCTTCGACGACGACGACAACTACATCATCACCTGGCAGGGGATGTTCGATACGGACGCGGGCACGACCAATCTGGGCGTGCATGCCCGCCAGTTCGCGCTCTATGACAGCACGGGCCAGCCGAACAACTCCGCCGTCGAGATCCGCTCCGAGTTCCGCGTCAACAGTTCGACCACGGATCTCACCGAGTCGACCCTCTGGCCCTACGATCAGTCCACGGCCCAGCCCGCCATCGACGCCGACGGCGATCTCTCCATCATTTACGAGGGATTCGGCCCGGACGTTTCGGTCAACGTGGAAATGGTCGCCGGCTACTTCAGCGACATCATGGGCCAGGCGAAGAACGAGGACCTCTGGATCTACTTCGATCCGTTCGACGTGTACGAACGCGGCCAGGAAGGCGTCCCGGTCGGCATGATCACCAACATGCTCGGCAGCAACGGCGACGTGGACGGGGCCATCGACCAGGTCCTGTTCCGCGCCACGGAACTGGGAGCGACCGAGGCCGAACTGGGACGGCTCCGCGCCATCCTGGAATCCACCGTCGGCCAACTCCGCGGCGAGGCGAACGGCATTCTGCTCTCCCAGTGGGATACGGATCCGACCCTCAGCTCGCAGATTGCACCTCTCTACTCCGACAGCGTCGTCAACTCCTATCGCGACGGCGAAAACCAGCGCTATTACCTCGAAGTCCCCATGCAGTACAGCGTGTCGGACAGCCGCTGGTACCAGGCGGAGCGAGGCACGTTCACCATTCAGGTCACGAACGTGGAAACGGGTGAAGTGGAAACGGCCATCGTCGACATCGCCTCGAACGGCATGGGCCAGCCCCTGAACATCGAGGGAACCCGCCAGAACATCGAAACGGCCCTCGAAGGAATGACCCTTCTCGGTTCGGCCTGGCAGGAAGAGGAAGGCACCATCGACCTCCGCGAAGTGGAGCCCGATGAGATCTTCGATCGAACCGCCAGCGACTGGGACATCGACGCCATCGATGAAACGATGTACGACGAAGTCAACGGCGGCGTCTATCTCGTCAACGGCTTCCGAAACATCCTCTACGAGATCGAGTTCCAGGGTTCCGCCCACGATACGGCCTTCGAGGTCGAGATCATCGCCAGCGCGACCGAACGCGGTGGTTTCTCGGTCGACGCCAACGGCAACGTCACGATCGACTGGGTGGACGGCCCGGCCGTGGGCCCGACCATCGAAGGCGAGACCTACGGCACCGCCGGCACGCAGCAGACCCTCGCGTCGATCGGCATGGAACCGGACGGGGACTTTGTGACCCTGTACACCCAGATCGAAAACTACCGTAACGCCGGATACGTGACCAGCGATACCGGCACGGCGAACACCAACATCTACTACCGCCGTTTCGACGAAGAAACCGATACGGCCGGACCTCGCGTCACCGACTGGGCGTCGGGAGAAGGCGATTCGCTGGAAGACGCCGCCGTCCTGCAAACCGAAATGCAGTACGTCGTAATCACCTTCGACGAGCAGATGCTCTCCGGAGACCCCGCTGCGGACGCCGACAGCATCCTCAACACGGCGAACTTCATCCTCTCGGCCAACGGCGTCGAAGTGGAGGACGGCGTGATCAACGTGGCCTTCGGCCTGAGCAAGGCCGCCGAGTTGGCCGGGCAAACCGATCCCCTCACGGGAGAGGCCTACGACCTCGATCCGATTCCGTCCAACAAGTGGGAAGCGGTCATCACCCTCGACGGCGATTCCGACGTTGCGGGGGCCCAGCCCTTGCGTGACGGCACGTACACCTTCCAGGCCCTGGCGGCCGTGGACGGCTCCTCGACCAGCGCGGGCAACAGCGGTCTGCGCGACACGGCCGGCAACACGCTCTACCACACGGGCTACCTCCCCGAGGGCGCCGACTTCCAACGGAGCTTCACCATCCAGACGACCGAGCGGAAGGATGAACCGGTCACGGGCGATTCGTCGACGGGAAGCCTCCTGAGCAACGGACACACCGATCCCGAGTCTCCCGGCGCCATCGCCGCCGACGCCGATGGACAGTATGTCGTCGTGTGGACGGCCACCGACGCCGCCCAGAGCGACCTGGAGAAGATCTTCTACCGCCTCTACGACGCCGACGGCACCCCGGCTGATCTGCCCATCGTGGACAACCAGACGGGCGAGCCCATCCTCGGCGCCGACAACGAGCCGCTCGTGGTCGAAGACGCGTTCCCGGTCCTGCCCGTCACGCCCAGTTCCAACGTCCTGCCGGGCTTTGAGGACTTCGCCCAGGACACCCAGTCGAACGCCACCGTGGCCATCGACGCCGACGGCGACTTCGTCGTCACCTGGACGAACTACCGCGACGGCGACGCCGATGTTTACGCCCGACGTTTCAATTCGCTGGGCGAAGTGGCCGGTGTGGACGAGATCGGCAACATCATCTTCAAGGGCGGATCGGACGCGGCCACCGAGGTCACCGACGCGTTCCGGGTCAATGCCTACACATCCGATTCCCAGAAGTGGTCCAACGTGGCCATGGACGTGGAAGGCGACTTCGTCATCACCTGGTCCAGCTACGGACAGGAAGACAACGGCCAACTGGGCTCCGGCTACGGCGTTTACGCTCGCCGTTACGACTCCTTCGGCCAGTCCATGGGCACCGAGTTCCAGGTGAACGTCACCGAAGCCGGCAACCAGCAGTTCTCCAACGTGGCCATGGACGGCGAAGGCAACTTCACCGTCGCGTGGACGAGCGACCAGAACGGCATCAGCGACGACATCATCGTCCGCGACTTCTACTCCGACGGAACGGCCGTGGGCGGCCCCCTCGGCGGCGAAGTGGTTGCCAACCAGACCCTCGCCGGCGACCAGCGTTATCCCGACATCTCGATGAACCTCGCCGGCGACCAGTACGTCGTCACCTGGTCCGCCTCGGGCCAGGACGGCAGCGGATGGGGCGTCTACGGACGACTGTTCAACCGCTCCGACTCGACCCTCTACGTGTCGAGCAGCCCGGCCATGGCCGTTCCGGACACGGGTACGGCCGAGGCCACGCTGAACGTGTCGAGCAACGCGATCATCACCGATGTGAACGTTCAGATTGAACTCAGCCACGACTATCCTTCCGATCTCACGGTGACCCTGGTCAGCCCGGACGGAACCGAGGTCGAGCTGTTCACCAACGTTCCCAGCAACTACCTGAACGGCAGCCTGCCAACGGGTTCCGACTTCTCGGGCACCCTGTTCGACGACGCCGCCACGGTGGCCATCACCGACGCGGACAACGGAGCCGTCCCGCCCTTCGCCGGCACGTTCCAGCCGACGGGCAGTCTCGCCACCTTCAACGGCGAAAACGTCAACGGCCTGTGGACCCTGCGCGTGGAGGACACGAACGGCAACGACCGCTCGGGACTCCTCGAGCAGTGGACCCTGATCTTCGAACGCAGTGCCGTCGCCGAAACCGAATTCCGCGTCAACACGACCTCGGTCGGCAATCAGACCTACTCCTCGGTGGCCATGGATCACCAGGGAGAATTCGTCGTCACCTGGAGCGGGTTCGGAAATCAGACCGAGCATGAGGACCTTTCCGGCTCCGGCGTCTTCCTCCAGCGATTCGAGGCGACGGGAGACCGGATCGGTTCCGAAAGCCGCGTCAACATGACCACCGAAGGCGATCAGGCCATTCCGTCCGTGGCAAGCGACGGTGTGGGCAACTACTACGTGGCCTTCACCGGCGTCAGCCGCGACGATGCGGGCAACAACATCGACGGCCAGACCGACGTTTACGTCCTGGCCAGCAATTCGACCCTCATCCTCCAGGACAACGATCCGCCGATCGTCACCGACGTTCAGCTCACGGACGGCACCCGTCTGCTCGAGGGCGACGTGATTGCCACCACCACCGACACGCTGGTCGTCGTGTTCGGCGAATCGATGTCGCTCAAGGGCATGTCGAGCGTCGAGGAAGTCTCGAATTGGGCCTTGGAGCGGAACGGAGCCGAACTGACCGGCGCCATCGAGAGCGTCGACTTCCACTTCAACGCGGCCACTCGCAAGTACGAGGCGGAAATCACCCTCGCCTCCAGCGCCGTTCCGCTGGCCGCCGGCGAGTACCTGCTCACGGCAAGTTCGGTGATCACCGACAACGTCAACGCCCTGGACGGCGATCGCGACGGCGTTCCGGGCTCGAACCCCACCACCACGACCCAGCCGGGCTACCAGTTCTCCTTCAACGTCTCGAACAGTTCGACCGGCGCCAGCGTGGGTGCCGAGTATCGCGTCAACGACGAAACCGTCTACCGAGACGTGTTCTCCGAGGCTCTCGGCACGGGAACAGCTCGCGAAACCTCCAGCGCGACCCTGGCCGTCGACCATGACGGCGACTACGCCGTCGTCTGGATCCGCTACGGCGCCGACGATCCCACCGACGGCACGGGCGCAGGCGTCTACATGCGACTCTACAATCGCGAAGACGAGCCCCTCACCGACGAGATCCTGGTCAACACGATCACGATCGGCGATCAGACCAATCCGGCCGTGGCCATCGACGCCGATGGCGACCTGGTGGTCGTGTGGCAGAGCGAGAATTCGAGCGTCGACGGCAGCTACGACGTCTACGCACGCCGCTTCAGCTCGGTCGGCACGCCGCTGGACGACGTGGAATTCCGCGTGAACACGACGACCCAGTTGGACCAGGTCAACCCCTCGGTGGCCATGGACAACGCGGGGAACTTCGTGGTCGTGTGGGCCACCGGTGGCAAGGAGATCGGCTACTCGAACGACATCTACGGCCAGTTGTACAACAAGGACGGCCAGGCTCGGGGCAACGAGTTCCTGATCAACGGCCAGAGCCTGCCGGGCATCAGCCCGCCCGCGGACGGCAGCTTCGAGATCAACCCCTCGGTCGGCATGAGCGGCGCCACGGGCGCCTTCGTGGTGAGTTGGGAAGTGGTCACGACCCAGCAGAACGGCGTCGTCACCGACACGGTCATCGCGGCCCGCCAGTTCGACGCGGACGGCAACCCCCTTGCCACCGAGTTCGCCGCGGACACGGGCGTCGGCGCCGGCGGCGCCGACACCGAGCGTGTGGCCCGCAACCCGCAGGTCGCCGTGGACGACCAGGACGGCTTCATCATCGTCTGGGAAAGCTACACCGGCACGGACTACGACGTCTTCTATCAGCAGTTCGACGCCACCGGCGCCGCCACCGGCAGCGACCAGGTGAACATGGCCCAGTTCACGGGCCAGCAGGTCAATCCCTCGGTGGGCATCGACGCCGACGGCGACTTCTCGATCGTCTTCAACGGCAACGGGGCCGAGCCCGATCCGCTCGATCCGAACAACGGCGCGCTTTACAGCGACGAGGACCAGGAGGGTGTGTGGGTCCGCCACTACAACTCCACCTCCGTCGCCACCAGCGTCCAGTCTCGGGTCAACATCACCGAGGGCGGCGTCCAGCAGTTCGCCTCGATCGGCATGGAGCCGGACGGCGATTATGTCGTGGCCTGGAGCGGCCGGGGCGTGGGCGACCAGCAGGGCATCTTCGTCCGCCGCTACAACCAGAGCGCCGACACGATCGGCCCGATCGTCAGCGACCTGGTCGCCCCGAGCGGCCTGTCGATCTCCGACGGCGATCAGATCACCGGTCCGCTGACCCAGTTGGTCGTCGTCTTCGACGAAGAAATGTCCACCACCGGTTCGGCCAGCGTGACGAACGTCTCGAACTACCGCCTCGTGCACGACGGAACGCTCCTGAGCAACGTGATCACCGACATCGAGTTCGCTCTCAATCCCGAGACGAACAAGTGGGAAGCGGTCCTGACCCTCGACGCCAACGGAAGCGCCTCCGGCGTGGAAGCCCTCGAGGACGGCCAGTACGAACTGACCGTGCTCAACTCGGTCGAGGACAAGGTCGGCAACCCGCTCGGAGCCACCGGCGCGAATCCCGACGGGGCCTCGATCTCGTGGACCTTCAACCTGTTGAACCTCTCGACCGCCACGGGCCTGGGCGAGGAACTGATCAGCCAGGGCTCGAACGCCGAGTTCACCGCGCCTTACGGGACCCAGGCGGTGGCCAGCGACGCCGACGGCGATACGGTCACGGTCTGGACCAGCGAGATTTCCGGCCAAACCGGCATCTACGCCCAGATCACCCACGTGACCTGGACGGAAGAGGACAACGAGCGCGTGTCGAGCTACGAGACGCTCGACGACGTTCTCGTCACCTCGAACGAGACGGCGGACTACGCCTCGGTGGCCATGGACGGCGACGGCGACTTCGTCGTCACCTGGTCGCAGCAGGACTCGGAAACGAGCTGGGACATCTACGCCCGACGCTTCGATTCGGCCGGCAACCCGCTCGGCGACGCCTTCCTGGTCAACTCCGAAACGGACGACGTCCAACGCTACAGCAGCGTGGCCATGGACGTGGACGGCGACTTCGTGATCACCTGGCAGAGTGTCGGACAAGACGAAGACGAATCCGGCTACGGCATCTATGCCCAGCGGTTCAGCGCCGAAGGCGAATTCATCGGCGGCACCCACGAGTACCAGATCGTCACCTTCACCGGCGATCCGGTGGGCACCTTCAAACTCAGCTTCCAGGGCGCCGTGACCGGCGCCATCACCTACAGCGGCAACCCCTTCGCCGTCGCGGAAACGGTGGAAGCCGAACTGCAGGCGATCGGCCTGGACGTCGAGGTCGAAGCCATCGACCTGAACAACCTGGGCATCCGCTTCCTCGGTCGCGAGGGGCTGAACGACCAACCGCAAATCACCGTGGTCGACAGCGTGATCACCGGCGATTCCGGGGCCCGCATCAAGGCCACGACCCTGGCCGAAGGCGACACGGGCGAGTTCCTCGTCAACGACACGACGGACAACAACCAGGTTTGGCCCAGCATCGGCATGGACTCGGACGGCACGTTCGTCATCTCCTGGACAAGCTACGGCCAGGACGGCGACGCGGCCAACGAGAGCAACATCTACGCGAAGCAGTTCGTGAGCAACGACGCCTTCCTCGACCTGGACGGCACGCTCTACAGCACCAACGGCATTTCGCAGTTGAACCCCGGCACGGCACGAGTGGTCACGACCGACGATCCGATGAACCACATCGTTCCCGAAGGCACGGGCTACGACGGAGTCGTGCAGGTGGTGATGCCGGGCGGAGGCTACGGCTCAGGGGCGTTGCTCTACACGGGGCGCCACATTGTCACCGCAGCCCACGTCGTCGACGACGGCACCGGCACCGGCACCCCGCTGACCAGCGTGGAAGTGTACTTCGATCTGCCGGATTCGGGCCGCGTCGTCATGACGGCCAGCGTGATCTACATGCACCAGGAGTGGACCGGCGACATCTACGACGGCAACGACCTCGCCATCATCGTCCTGCCGGAAGAAGCTCCCATCGAGGCCGACCGGTACGACATCTACCGCGGTTCCAACGAACTGGGGCAGGAATTCACGATCGTCGGCTACGGAGCCGCGGGCCAGGGACTCGAAGACCTCACGATCACCGATGAAGCAAAACGCATCGGCTACAACGAATTCGAGGCTTACGGCGAGTCGCTCAACGGCATCGACCTGGGCAACTTCTACCTGAATGGCGGCGGCACGATCGACCTCCCATCGGGCAAGGTCCTTGTCTATGACTTCGATAGCGGCCTGCCTGAAAACGACGCCCTCGGAATGGCGATTGGCTACCACGACCTGGGACTGGGAATCCGCGAAGCGGATCCGGCCCACGGCGACTCGGGCGGCCCGGCCCTGATCAACGGCGTCATTGCCGGCGTGGTCAGCGGCGGCTCCGAGTACGTGAGTGCCGACTCCGACGACATTCCCACCAACATCAGCTACGGTGACGTGGGTCTCTACACCCGAATCTCCGCCTTCGCCGACTGGATCGACGCGATCGCCCAATCGACGAGTTCGGAATTCCTCGTCAACGCCAACACCATCGACCCGCTCGACGGCGTGACGGTGCTCGCGGACAACCAGACGAACGACCAGATGTGGTCGTCGGTGGCTGTCGACGCGGACGGCGACTTCGTGATCACGTGGACGAACGACGCTCCCGATCTTGCCACCACCGGCAGCGGAGTGGGCGCTCAGGATACCGACGGCATCTACGCCGCACGGTACGACGCCGCCGCGGCTCCCGTCGGCGAGGTGTTCCAGGTCAACACGAGCACGGCCGGCGAACAGCAGTACTCGCGAGTTGCCGCCGACGCAGACGGTGATTTCGTGATCACCTGGGAAAGCAACACGCCCGCCGGCTTCGACATCCTGGCCCAGCGTTACGCCAGCAACGACAAGATCACGCTGGCCAATGCGACCGCCTACGGCACCAACGGCGAGGTGGGCGGCGAGTTCACCGTGAACTCGACCACCTCGGGCGACCAGCGTTATCCCAGCATCGCCATGGACGACGCGGGCGACTACATGATCGTGTGGAGCGGCGCCGGGGCCGAGAGCGCGCAGAGCGTGTACGGCCAGCGGATCGTCCTCCAGGACGACACCGCCGGCCCCACGGTGACCGGAATCCAGGCCATGGTCGTCGACGACGGCACGGCCGAAATGGCACGCCTCATCAACGGAACGACCTTCGACACCGAGGTCAGCGCCCTGGCGATCTACTTCGGCGAGAACCTCAGCACGTTCAACGACGACGCCGGATCGGAAAGCGTCCTCAATCCGAACAACTGGGTCCTGACGCGGGACGGAGAAGTGATTCCCGACGGCGTCTACCAGATTCAGTTCATTCTGAACGACGCGACGAACAAGTACGAAGCGGTCCTGACCATGGACGACCAGCCGGACGTTTCCGGCGCCCAGCCGCTGGCCTACGGAACCTACGTGCTCACGATCCGCGATTCGATCGAGGACATCTTCGAAAACCGCCTCGACGGTGACTACGACGGAACCGAAGGAAGCCCCTACAGCGTCACCTTCACCGTGGCCAGTTCGACCGGCGCCCTGCCCGATCCGGGCACTCCCGGCCTGGACGATTCGGACGAGGTCGTCAACGACACGACGAACGACGGCGTGGACGACGACGACGACGAAGCGACCCCGCAGGACGATACGGAACCGGCCGTGGCCCGCGCCCCCGACGGAACCTACGTGGTCGTCTGGACCAGCGACAACGATCCCGCCCTCGACGACGACGGCGAACCCATCGTCGACCTCGCCGACCAGGAGATCATCTACACGAACGTCTACGCCCGCATGTTCGACCGCTACGGCGAGCCGCTCACCGGCGAGATCCTCGTGACGAGCTACACCGACGGCCCCCAGAGCAATCCCGACGTGGCCATCGACGAATACGGCAATTTCGTCGTGGTCTGGGAAGGCGAAGGCGAAGGCGAAAACAAAGCCGAATACGCCGCCGACGAGTACGACAACTACGGGATCTTCGCGCGGGTCTTCGACGCCTACGGCAATCCCAACGGCGACCAGCTCTCGGTCAACATGACCCAGGACGGAACCCAGTCCGATCCGGCCGTGGCCATGAACAACAGCGGCGAGTTCGTCGTCACGTGGCTCAGCCAGGACCAGGGCGGCGTCATCGCTCGCCGCTTCGCCCTCAACGGCAAGGCCACGACCGACGAGATCCTCGTCAATGCGACGACCGCCAACAACCAGGCCGATCCCGACGTGGCCATGGACGAGGACGGCGACTTCGCCATCACCTGGGCCGCGGCCGAACAGGACAACGGCTCCATGGGCGTGTTCGCCCAGCGGTTCAACGCCTCCGGCGCCAAGGTGGGCAGCGAGTTCCAGGTCAACCAGTACGAGACCGACAAGCAGGAGAAGGCTCGCATCGCCATGGACGACGCGGGTAACTTCGTGATCGCCTGGCAGAGCTTCGGCCAGGACGCCTTCGGCGGCTACGGCATCTACGCTCGCCGCTACAGCAGCACGGGCGCCGCCCTGAGCAACGAGTTCCAGGTGAACGACTTCACCACGGGCTACCAGTTCGAGCCGTCCGTGGGGATGGACTCCGACGGCGATTTCGTGGTCACCTGGTCGAGCTTCGACCAGGAAGGCGACCAGGGCGAACTCTACGGAATCTTCGCCAAGATGTATAACGCGGACGGTTCGCTCTTCGTGGTTTCCGGCGAAACGCAGCCCCTCGGCGAGTTCCGCGTGAACGCCATCATCGCCGAAGACCAGCGTCACTCGGACGTGTCCATGGATGCCGACGGCCACTACGTGGTCGTGTGGCAGGGCATGTCGGACGGCGACTACGTGGAAGATCCCGACAACTCGGCGATCCACATCCCCGTGGACGGCATCGACATCTACGCCCGCGTCATCGATCCGCCGCTGACCGCGGCCACAGACGACACGGTGCTCAACCTGTACGGCACGCCGGGCGAAGATACCTTCTCGTTCGTCGCCGGCTCGACGCCTTCGAGCTGGACCGTCATCCTGAACGGTGTCGAACAGACCGTGGCCTCGACAATCACGACGATCAACTTCGACGGCATGGGCGGCGACGACATCGTTACCCTGACCGGAACGAGCGGAGTCGACAACCTCTACGCCGCTCCGAGCGAGATCACCTTCGAAGGCACCGGCTATACCATCAACCTCAGTGACGTCGAAGACGTGACCGTCGATGGCAAGGGAGGCGCCGACGTGGCGGAACTCCGCGATTCGGCCGGAACCGACACCGTGGTCATGAAGGTCGACAACACCGTCATGTCCGGTCCGGGATACTCGAATGCCGCCTTCAACTTCGAGACGGTCTACGCCTACTCCACGAACGGGGGAGACGACGTTGCCAAGCTGTATGATACGGCCGGCAACGAGACCTTCATGGGCACCCCCGAGTATGTGCGAATGGAAGGCGACGGCTTCACGCACCGGGCCAAGGGATTCCGCTGGGCTCACGGCTACTCGACGGGCGGATCGGACACCGCCGAACTGCACGATTCCGCAGGCAACGACAAGTTCAAGCACCGTGACGGCATCTCGAAAATGTTCGGGGCGGGCTTCTACGTCCGAGCCAAGAACTTCAGTGAAGTCAATGCGATCGCCGATGGCGGTGGCGACGACGACTACGCGAGGATCTTCGATACCAGTTCGGTGGACAAGTTCGTGGGAACGCCTACCTCGGCCCGCATGTATAGCACCGAGGCGGATTACGACGTGACCACCGAGATGTTCGAGAGGGTCTTGACCTACTCGACCGCCGGTGGCAACGACATCGCCCGGTTCTACGACAGCGATGACAAGGAAATCTTCTGGGGCACGTCGCAAAAGGCGATCTTCAGCGGCGACGACTTCGAGATCACCGCTCGAAAGTTCGAGAAGGTGGAAGCCACGAGCACCCCAGGCACGGGCGACATCGCCAAGCTTCGCGACACGGAAGGCGACGACCACCTGGTCGTGACCGACGAATCGGCCAAGATGTACTCGGTGGACGGCGACGACATGGACCTCCTGTACGAGGCCTTTGCCTTCGACCAGGTCAAGACCTACCGTTCCACCGGAACCGACACGAAGGACGTCTCCGACACGGTCGACTTCCTCCTGCTCGACGACGGCTGGATCGACGGCTAGTCCTTCCGCTCGGTCCTCTCAGATAACCAGCACAGCCCAGGGTTTCCTGGGCTGTTTTTTGCGCCCTTTGCCACACCGCCGGGCAATACAGAGGAAACATCCGGAGGCGAAGCTGCGCAAGGAGAATAGGTGACGACACGCTCCGGGTTACCCAGCCCGGAGCGTCCCCTAGCGAAGCGATGCGTGTGATGATTTGACCGTCCACGCCCACGACACAGTGCCTTCAATGTGCTCCGGCCAGCCAAAGTGCTTGCTGGCCTCGCACAGCCCCGGTGACGCGACAGAATGGCTCCTGAAGCCCCCGGAGCGTCGAATGAGGCTCCCCCAGTGCAGGGCTCGTTGTCGCCATCTCTGAGGCATGATTCAACGGCCTCTCCCCCCACGCACCGCCTAGGACAGGCCATCGTGCGGGACAGTCCACTGGACAGGCGATCCCGTCCGACCAAGACTGCCGGTCCGTGCCTGGTAATAAGCTGCTGCCCAGGCAGCCAACAACGCCAAGTTACCGCCAGGAAAGTGTTTGGGATATTCCCGTTACCACCCGCGAAAGGGGGGAGGCGAGAGCTTGGAATGCCTCAGAGATCCGGCAGAACAGCCGCCCTATTCCCCCTATTTTCACTATCCGATTGCCGATACGTCCGCTACGACCCAGAAAGGTGGAAAATCGCTCAGGGCTTACCAGTCTTACTCAACTAGCGCGACTGGCGTGTCCGATACCATCGTCATGACCGGAGTTGCACAGAGATGCGCGCGGCATCGATCTGTGCGGTGCAGGGGATCAAAGCAAGACACCATTTTGGGTCAACGATCATGTCGCTCAATCGAACAACAACGTGGATGGCCGCCTTCACGGGCGTATTCCTGCTCGCTTTGCCTGTTTCAGGCCAAGGGTTGCAGGACGTACAACTGTTCGCCCCGGCGGAATACAGTAGCTATGGTGGAGGCGTACGTGCGAAGGAGGGATTCTTCTTCTCCTTCGACCTTCTCCACTGGTCGATTTCCGCCCCGGACGCGGCGGTCATCGGCTATCCGAGTGCCGGGCGCACGGCCTACTATGGCCCTGACGTAACGGACAGTGTCGTTCAGGTCAACAGCCTCGACACAAGCACCTTCACCCAGCAGTGGCAGAGTGGTGAGCGATTCGAAATCGGGGATCGCTGGGATCACCACGGCTGGATGTTAGGAACCCTCCGTTTGAAAGCCAACAACTCAAATGACATCGTGGCAAACGGCGTCAGCATGATCTGGGACGATCCGCCCCAGGGCGCTTACAACCGGCGATTGCTGCAGGGCTACTACCTCTGGCCGGTCGGCGTGGCCTGGCCCGATGACACCGATGCGAACGAACAGATCTACCTCTACGGAGTGGACGTCGACGAGGCCCTTCCCGCCGTCCTTCGCGATCTTCCGGTTGTCTTCGACGACGTGATCGTGCAAAACCGGAGCGAGACGTGGGGTGTGGAGCTCATGTACTCCTACCGCACCCATCCCCAGCAGCACGGCGGATTCTTCGAATTCTACGCCGGTGCCCGATACCTTGAGTTCAACGACCTGTTCTGGGTGAACGCCAGCAACCGGATCCCGGGCGAAGAATCGGGAGATGACCAGGATCCGGAAGAGCGAGTTCCCTACTGGACCCCCGGTGCCAGCCTGGCCGACAGCTACTGGCAGACGAGTGCCGACAACCATATCGTCGGTCCCCAGGTTGCCCTGCGATGGTTCAAGACGAGCGAACGCTGGACTCTGGACACCTCGGGGCGGTTTGTGGCCGGTTTCAACAGCCAGAACATCTACCAGAAGGGAACATTGGCCTCCCGCTGGACTGCAGGTGAGATCTACACGTCAGATCTCGACGCGGAACCTTCGGAACTTCAGGGTCGCCCGCTGTTGATGTCGAAGACCACCTTCACCCACGGAGCCCACGAGAGCGAGTGGAGCCCGATCGTCGAACTGCGAGTCAACCTCCAGTACCAGCTCACTCGGGGCATCTCGGTTCGCGGCGGTTGGACGGGAATGTGGATCGACGGCATCGCTCGGGGCTCGAACCTGAACGTGTACCGCGTACCGGACATGGGCCTGGACCTGAGCGACAATCGCCAGGACGTGTTCATCCACGGTTTCAACTTCGGTGTCCAGATGAACTACTGATTCTGGCCCCCGATCTCCTGGACGTCAAGAAACACGAAACGCCGCGAGAAAACCTCGCGGCGTTTTTTTGTGGAGTCGTGGTGGAGCCGGACAAGTGTGTGGCGCCCCGATGTTTCGTCCGGCCCCGCCGCTCCCACACGGCGGACTTCTCTCAGCTCTGCTCCTGAAGCTTCATCCTGCGAAGTTCTTCGAGTTCGGTCCCCAGGCGGTGCCGAAGGGGACTCTCAGGCCGCAACTCGTCAAGAAGACTTTGGGCTTTCTCGAAGGTTGCCTCGTCGAACTGTCCGCCATGGAACAGTCTTCGCCAACTCTGATTGATCTGTTGTTCCGTAAGCAATCTAAACCCCCTTGGGTTAAGAACCGTGAAGTGTCAACCGACCCTGGCCCATCATCGCCATAAGACAGGCTCTCGCCGTTTCCGACTCGAAACCGTCCTCCGCCACAAACTAGTCCGTCTGTTGCAGCTTGATGCTCCCGAGGCGTCCCGGGACCAGGAATCTCATCCTATCGGAGTAACTCCTTGACTGACCACATTATTACCGTTTCGTCGTGATTCGGACAACACACATTTCCCGATGCACTCGAAAAATCAGCACAAAGGTCCTTTCGAGCGGCAGGACGGGGCCTCAAAAAATACGCAGCTTCTCATGAGGAACGCGAAGCAGAAGCAGACAGGACCCCGAATCCGCCTCAAACCAACTCTAACAGCGTTGCCTCTTTCTTCGAGTATATCTTCGCCACGACCGCGCGTTTAGCACGCGATCGGCCGATTCGATGACAGACCATTCGGGGGATCGAGCGAGAACGTCGATCACCCTCGGCCAGGATAGCCACCCTCGGCCACCGCAGGCGGTCAGGCCGGGATTTCTCCTGAAGCGGCCCCCGCCAGATGGGCGGGATTGATCTTCTCCAACTCCTCGACAATCGTGTCGACCGTAAATCGTATCTGCTCCTCGCTATGGAGAGATGTGATGAAGAACCGCAATCTTGCGGCACTCTCTTCGACGGCCGGGTAGAGAATCGGCTGGACATTGATCCCGCGATCGAACAGGGCCTTTGAGAGCTGCAACGCATGCATGGAATTGCCGAGAATAACGGGCACAACCGGCGAATCCTTGCTCATTCCCGTATTGATTCCACGACTGCTGGCGAGCTCCAGGAAAAGGCGGGCACGCTCGCGAAGCCGTTCCGCCCTCTCGGGCTCGGCCTGGAGCAAGCGGATCGACGCGAGCGCCGCGGCCGTATTCGGCGGCGACAAGCCCACACTGTACACGAACCCCGGAGACGTGTACTTGAGGTACTCGACAAGCGCCTTGCAGCCCGCGATGTAGCCGCCGCAACTGCCGAAGGACTTGCTCAGCGTGCCCATCAGGAGATCCACATCGGTAGACGGCACCCCAAAATGCTCGCAGATTCCTCGCCCCGAGGCGCCAAGCACCCCCATCGAATGAGCTTCGTCGACCATCAAGATGGCCTTGTGGCGACGTTTGACCTCGATGAACTTGGGGAGTTCCGGAATGTCTCCATCCATGCTGTAGACGCCTTCGACCACGAGCAGAACACGTCGATACTCGTGTCGAAACTTCTGCAGGATCTCATCGGCCGCTTGCCAATCGTTGTGCGGGAAGGGGCGTCGTCTCGCCCCGGACATAATTCCGCCCTGGAGGATACTATTGTGGGAAAGGGCGTCGTGAAGGATCAGGTCGCCGGGCCCAAACAGATGTCCGATCGTGCTCTCGTTGGTTGCATGCCCCCCCACGTAGACGATCGCATCCTCGGCGCCGACCAGTTCGCTGATGGCTCGCTCCAAATCGACGTGCAGGTCCTTTTCGCCCGACACGAGACGGCTGGCCGAGACGCTCGTTCCATAACGTTGGCACGCTTTCTGGGCCGCAGCCACCACCACCGGGTCACCCGACATCCCAATGTAGTTGTAGCTGGAAAAGTTGATCAGTTCCCGTCCCTGGATAATCGTCGTATCAGTGGTGACGCTCTCGTGAACGTTGAAATAGGGAGAGAGGCCGGTTGATTCGAGCAAATCGAGCCCCTCTCGGAGTTTTCCGTACTCGGGGAATTTCTCGAAGCGATAGGCTTCCTCGGGTGGCTCATATCCCTCGGGACGAACGGGCGCCTCTCGCACCTCGCCCCCCAGATAGAGGCGAACGGCCTCGACGACCTGCCGAGCCGTGATCAACTCGGCCAGGACTTCTTCCGGAAAACGTCCCCCAAAACGCTCTTCCAGGGAGGCAACGATTTCCATTCGCTCCAGGGAATCCATGCCAAGTTCGGTGATGGGCGTATCGATTCCCATCCCGTCCGCTCGTTCCCGGGCGACCCGTCGGACCTCTTCGAGCACGATATCTTCGACCGTCTTTCCGGCTCCCTCCCGGCGTGCAAGCTGCTTGGGAGGTTTCTTTTCGGCCGGTTTCTTGCCGTTCCGCCCAGCAGGGGCAGCTTTGGCAACCGTCACGGGAGCAGCCGGTTTCGGCTGAACGGCAGGACGCGATCGGGCCTTGACGGGCTCGACGATTTCAAGGGTCTGGCCAACCTCCCAGCGAGCAACCGCGGCAAGCGTCCCCTGAAGATAGCCGTTGCGACAGGCGTGACGCTGGATCTTGCCGCTGGTGGTCTTGGGAACGCTACCCGCCTTGACCAGGACGACGGCATCCAGGCCGAGTTCATGCTCGCGGGAAACACTGCGGCGAATGGCCGCAACAATCTCATCCAGTTTGGCCGTACGATGCCGTTCAACTTCCTGAACGACCACAAGCCTCTCCTGACCATCCACCTCGGCCAGAAACACCCCACCGCTATCCGCACGAAGCCTCTCGTGACTCTCCTGAATCGTCTGTTCAACGTCTTGTGGATAGATATTCACCCCATGGAGGATAATCAGGTCCTTGATGCGACCGGTGATGAACAGTTCGCCTTCGTGGGTGAAGCCGAGATCGCCGGTACGCAGGAAGGGCCCTTCGCCGCTCTCGAACAGCCTGGCCTTGAAAATCTCGTCCGTCACATCCGGGCGGCGCCAATACCCGAGGGCCACACTCGGACCAGCAACCCAGACCTCACCGATTTCGCCGTCGGGTTTGGGAACCCGTGTCTCCGGGTCGGTCACAACCACACGTTGATCGGGCAGACTCTGTCCGCAGCCAACGAGCGTCTTGCCCTGAGGCGAGCTGGCGGGAACGACTTTGGCTTGGTGCTCCCCAAGTCCCTGGGCATCAAAAGTCCGAATGACCGGCGGCTTCTTGGCCCAACCTCCGGTCACAATCAAGGTAGCCTCAGCCAGCCCGAAGCAAGGATAGAAGGCCTCGCGCCGAAATCCACAGGGAGCGAATTTCTTCGAGAAGGCGTCAATCGTTTCCGCGCGAACCGGTTCGGCCCCGTTGAAAGCCACTTCCCAGGTGCTCAGGTCGAGTTCCTGGACTTGCTCGTCGGTGATCTTGCGAAGGCACAAGTCGTAGGCGAAATTCGGCCCTCCGCTGGTCGTTCCGCGGTGCTTGGTGATCGCCTTCAACCAACGGAACGGACGCTGCAGAAACGACATGGGAGACATGAAGACATGCGGACATCCCACGTAGAGTGGCTGTAGTATGCCGCCGATAAGGCCCATATCGTGGTAGCTGGGCAACCAGTAAACGCCCTTGCCGCTTCGTGAATGCTCGAATCCGTGGGAAATCAGGGCGGAATTATGGACGAGATTGGCATGATCGAGCATCACCCCCTTCGGGGTCCCCGTCGAACCCGAGGTATACTGGAGGAATGCCAACGTATCGGCATGAATATCGGGCATCTCCCAGCCCTCGGCCGTCTCGTCCTCCAAATGGGACGTTGCCACCCAAGCCAGTTCTTTCAGGTGCGGTGTTTCATCGATAAGCGTCTCGACCCGTTCCAGGACGGAGTCGGTGGTGAGGGCAACCTTGGCCTCGGCATCGTCGGCAATGGACTGAATGCGTTCGAGGGAGCGATTACGACGCGGGGGATAGACGGGGACCGCCACGACGCCGGCGTAGAGGCACCCGAAGAAGGCGGTAATGAACTCCAGTCCGGGGGGATACAGCAACAGGGCTCGTTCCCCGCCGAGATTGTGCGATTCGAGCCAGGCCCCAATGGCTCTCGCGCGGCGGTCGAGTTCTCCATTGGTCATCTCGACGGCCTCGTCTTCACCGTCAACGAGGTAGGTGAAGGCGATGTCGTCCCGTTGGTGTTTGGCTCGATGGCGAACTAACTCAACGAGCGTGGTGGGACCGAAAAAGGTCCCTGGCAGGCGATCCAGTGGCACGACGATTCAAGCTCCGGCAATAGGACGAACAGGACCGACAGGAGGATCCAACGTAGGAACGATCTCTCATACACATCGACACCGTCGGGGACGGCAACGCCGTCCTCCCGGCAGCGCTCGCGACAGAGAGCCGGTAAGGGGTATGTCGAATGGGATAGACCATCTTCGGCGAGGCCGCCGCCTCCGGGCCAGGATCGTTAACAAAGCGACCCAGCCCCCCGGTTCCGCCAAATCGAATACCTTCCACCAAATCGCTTCGGCCGTTTCAAACACCCGTGAAAAACCGAACTGGTGAACGCGGAATAAGCAAGAATGGCCTAATAGTTGACCTATTTTATGTGAACGAGGCATCTCCCGCAATCGCTTCCGCCCCCAGTGCCATCGCTCACCGGCCCCCAGGAGTGCTTCCCCATTAGTGGTAGAAATGGTAGGTTCATCCAGGCTACCAGACATTGAGAGGCAATCTGCGCCCCCTCGTTCGAGCGACAATACGGCACGTTTTGTTGTAGGGACCTTGGGGATTTGATATGGTGCCTAATGGGGGCAGGGACATCTCCGATTGGGGACCGAACCGAGGATTCATCATGTTACAAATCACTTGCCCGAACTGTCAGAGCAAGCTGAATGCAAAAGAAAAACTGGTCGGCCAGACGAGGAACTGCCCAAAGTGCAAACATCCCGTCCTGATTCAGGCCCTCACGCAGTCCCAGACTGATTTGGCAAGTGAGGTCGCCAAACCTGACGAAACGGAGCCGTCTTCGATCGCGGTGGGCCCGCAGGACGAAGCAGAGGGCCTCGCCAAGGTAACCGCCATCGCCGATCCCGTGACGGAGCTCAAATCGCCCAACAAATATGTCATCTGCGATCGGCAGCGAATCATCGCGGTGTGGGAAGGCGAGGGCTGGCAACTGAAAACCCCCGCCGGCCTGATTAGTGCCAAACGCAACACGGAACAGATCCCGTCCCAAGGCGTGTTTCGTCTCGTCGAACTTCGCGTCACGAGAACGACCGACGCCATGTATCTGACCGGGATTGTAACGCACGAGTTGACTCCCCGTTGGGCCCTGCCAGCCATCGCGCGGGGCGACAATCAAATCCTCGAAAAGATCGTTGGCCCGTCAGGCCTGACGCGGGACCAGAAGCAAATACTCCGGCGGTATCTCCAGGAAACGTTCATGCCCGACGTGTGGCGACACGGCGACACGATCGGTGAGTATCTTGCCAGCGCAGACCAGCACACCCAAGGGGTGCTGGTCGAGCTCACCGAAGACCAACCGGGCTGAAAATGGGATACGCAAACGGCAGGGGGCACTTTTCTCCAACTCAACCAGGTCCGGAATCACGCATCTGCCAGTTTTTGTGCATAGGGGGAATCCGGTATTACCTGCTCCGGCAGGTCGACCCCTGCCGGTTGAATCGGCAGGGTGAACCAGAACGTGGCGCCCCGGTTCCGTCCCTTCGACTCCACCCAGATTCGCCCCCCGTGGGTCTCGACGATCCGTTTGACAATGGCCAGCCCGATTCCAGTCCCCTCGCATTCCGGATCGAGTTGCTCGAATAACTCGAAGACCCGGATCCGGTAAGCAGAGTCGATTCCGAGCCCATTGTCGCGGACGAAGCAAACCGCCTCTTCCTCTCTCGTCCTGGCGTCGATTTCGATACAGGGTGACGTCTGATCCCCAAAATACTTGATCGAATTGTCGATGAGATTCTGAAAGACCTCGACCAGTCGCGTGTGGTTTCCCCACACCCTGGGGGCTCCATCATGGACCTTCACCGTCACGCCGCGACTGCGGATAGTCGGCTGGAGAAGTTCCAACGCCTCGGCGATGACCACGCTCAGGTCGACGGGGCTCGGCGGCGTAGTCTCCCGGCCGACTCGCGCCAGTTCGAGCAACTCATCCAGAAGCCTCTGCATTCGCGTGGCTGCCGTTTCGACCCGATCCAGATCGGACCGGACTTCGTCGGTCTCTCCAGCCGACAGGTTCTCCTCAGCAACTCCGAGAAACCCTTTGATCGTGATGAGAGGCGTCTTGAGATCGTGAGAGATGGTGTAGACGAAACGTTCCAACTCCGCTTTCTGCGCCTCGAGAACCTGGAAAAGGCGTTCACGTTGGGCTGCCGCGTTCTTTCGTTCGGTGATATCGTAGAAATGCTCAATCCGTCCGCCTTCGTACAATCCCGATCGGATCGGCTGGATGCGACATTCCAACCATCGCTCCTGCCTCGATTGGCCGGCAAGAATATGACACTCCAACTCCACCGGTTCGGTGCAATTCCATGCGCCGAGCATTTCCGAGGCCCAGCCATGGGGATCCTCGACCATGTGTTTGAGCCGATCTTCAATCAAGCGGGAATAGTCGCGACCGACGATCTCCAACCGCTTCAACTGGAAATAATCCTCCACGGCCTGGTTGATCCAGACAACGTGGCGGCTCGCGTCGAGAATGAAAATGCCGGCGGAGGTCGTGTCGAGGACGTCGTCGGTCAGCGAGCGATATCTCGCTTCGCTACGATGCAATTCGGCGCGGCTATGCTCTCGCAGGAAAACATAGAAAAAGGTGCCCCAGACGGCGGGCAGAAGCAAGAGGAAGAAATCCTCCAACGGCTTGGTGGAATGAGCGGTGGAGGTCCATTCGCCGAGGTTGCTGACCCCGTGGAGCGCCGAAAGCACCAGGAGCAAGGCCAAGAGCCAACCCGCGTCGCGTCCCAGGATCGCCTTTCGGCAAACGCACAACAGCCCCAGCGCTACAATGGGAGCGACAATCGACAACCAGGCGAGGCTCACAATCACGGTTTCGAGCATCGCATCTCCTCTCGAAGGATCAGCCACACCCAAACGGCCAGGAGAATGGAGCTTGCCGCATAACAGGCATGCTCCAGGACGTTGAAGCCATCACGCCACATCAGTCCTTCCAGAACCGTGAACGTCAGCCCCGCCGCCAGAGAAAAGAACGCGGCCATGGAGAGGTTGGAACGGGGAAGGGCCGTGAGGCCAGCCCGGTTGACCACGACGAACACGACGACGGCCAAGGCGACCAACAGGGTCAGAAGTTCGTTTTCTTCAACCACGGAATGCCCCCAAACTGCCCGATACAGACGTGGACAATCCCCAAATTGCCTCGGAGTGCGGGCATTCTACGCAGCGTCCGCAGGAGAACGCAAGACGAACGCAAGACGAACGCAAGACGAACGAAATCCCGATCGACGTGTCCCGACGGAGCCCCGCCGCAGAACCTACTGGCCCGTATTCCAGGGCTGGACCCCAACACGGTCCGCCCACGTTTCGTACAAGGATACCATCTTTTTAACGACCTCGGCGTTCGATTCCGCCAGGTCGGCAGTTTCCGTTCGATCGGCATTCATGTCATAAAGCTCCCAGGGAGCCTGGTTTGCCGCAACGATCTTCCACCGCCCGTAGCGGGCTGCACAGTTTCCTTCATGTTCGAAGAAGAGAGGCCGGAGCGGCATTTCCTTGCCGAGAAAAGCCGGCAGCAGACTGGTACCTTCCAGGGGCTGAATGGCCCGTCCCTCGTGTGACTTCGGATAGGGCACTCCCGCAACGTCGTAGCATGTGGAAGCCACGTCGATCACGTGCGCGATCTCGCGTGTGACATCGCCCGTCGCCAGACGCGGTTGGACCACGGCCGGCCAGCGCACAATGAGCGGAACCGCGATGCCGCCCTCATAGCACGAGCCCTTGTAGGCGCGAAACGGCGTATTGCTCACGTTCGCCCAGGGAACGCCATAGCTCTGATACGTGGTTTCATCGCCCGGCATGATCTGGGGATCGTTGCCCACCTGAACGGCAACGCCGTTGCGGGCCTTTTCGGGAATATGGGGTCCGGCCCAATCGGCCAAGACTTCTTCGCCGCTGGCGCCGTTGTCCGACAGGAACAGGACGAGCGTGTTCTGGTCCCGCCCCAGTTGCTTCACCTTTTCGAGAATCCGCCCCACGGCTTGATCCATCGATTCCACCTGGGCCGCATAGGCCTCCATGCGGCGCTGGTGCCAGTCCTTGAAAGGAACCTCCAACCACGAGAGAACCCGCGGATCGCGAGGGGACAGTTTCCAGTGCCGATGAATGATGCCCATATCGATCATTCTCTGGTAGCGTCTGGCCCGCAACTCGTCCCAGCCCATGGCAAAGCGTCCCCGATACGATTTGAGCAACGTGGGCCTTGCCTGGAGCGGCCAGTGGGGTGCCGTGAACGACACGTAAAGGAAGAACGGGGCCGGGTTGTCTACCGCCTTGTCGAGCATGGCAACCGATTCCTGGGCGATTGCCTCGGTGTAATAGAAATCGGCGTTCTCTTTCTGTCCGACGAAATCGTTGCCTCGCGAAAGAGTCGCCGGGTCGAAGTAACTCCCCGCGCCGAGAATCGTGCCGAAAAACCGGTCGAATCCTCGCTGCCGGGGCCACGCGTACTGGGGAGCGCGCTCGTCGGCGTGCATGGTCAGGTGCCACTTGCCGGCCATGAAGGTCTGGTAGCCCGCCGAACCGAGACGTTCGGCAATCGTGGCGCACTCGCGATTCAGGTTCCCCCGGTAGCCGCGGACCTTGAAGTCGATCGTCATGTGGCCCATGTCGGCCTGGTGGGCGTAGAGCCCCGTCAGCAGCGACGCCCGGCTCGGACAACCTCGTCCCGCCGAGTAGAACTGGGTGAAACGCAACCCGCTGTTCGCCAACGCCGTCAGATTGGGCGTCGAGATGATGTCGGCGCCGTAGCAGTTCAGGTCCGAGAATCCCAGGTCGTCGGCGACCATGATCAAGACGTTCGGGCGCTGCGTGGTCACGGCCCCCGTTCCTGGCTGGGCCAGACCGCTCGATGCGAATCCCAGGATCGCCGCGCAGAAAATCACACTTCGCATGGAATCGACCTCGCATCAAAAACCTACAGCCTACAGTCTTCAGTCTCCAGCCCTTGCCCGACATTTCAGGGAGTCCGCAACTCCCGAACGCCTCGTCCTTTTCACTTGGATCAATCTACCATCTTGGGCAAAGCCTCACCCGGCGGCCACGCGATCACGTCCTCGTGTCCCGGCCAGGCAATCCGGACCAACCGCACATCATCCTCCGTCTCGAAACTCACCTCCGGCTCTTCCGCCCCCGGCGGCAGCGGCAGCAGGACGGCAAGGAATCGGGGTTCCAGACACGGAACCGTGGATCGCAGGCGGGGAAACTGGGCTGGGCCGTGGTAATCTTCCGGCTCGAACACGTCGGTGGTAAAACGCGGTTCGCTGACAGCATCCAGATGCACCACAAGCCGTGGCAGGGCCGGCGCTGCCGGCACCATCCGCATCGCACCGGCAAGCCTGCCCGACTCCGCTTCGATCAGTCGTCCTTCCGCGGAAGAGACCGCGTAGAACGGAGGCTTGGCCTGGGGATCACGTGTCAGCCAAAGGCAGTCGATCTGGGCCCCGGACTCCCGCATCTGGATGGAAAGTCGGTGTTTTCCCGGCTGGAGAGCAAAGGCTGCCGGCTCGCCGCCCACGCCGTCGCAGACCTCGCCCCAGGTCCAATCCGCACGACCGGGCATGTGCCAGGCAATGCGTTTTCCGCCATCCACCTGCATGAAAAACGAATCGGTCTGGCCAAGTTTGGCCTTCAAGGCGCGCACGCGGGCCCACAGCCGATACTCACCCGCCTCTTCTATTGGCAGATCCACGAGGCAACTCCCTCCGCGAACTCCGTCGGGCAGATCCACCGGCGTGTCCACATACCCGCTGCCCGAGGTTTCGAAGGGCAAGAGTTTCGCGCAATTGCCGTCCATGTGGATGCCCGTGTTCTTCGGCAGCATCATCTGCCAGGTGTATCTGTGAACCTGGTCGTCCTTGCGGATGTCATCCATCACCACCGCGTAGGCGGGAGCGCCGTCGCGAGGGTAAACGAAGAATGCGTGCCGCCGAGCCCGCTCCACCACCGCGCCGGCCACTCCCTTGTTGTTCCGGTTGTACGCCTCCGTACAATCGGCCAAGGCGTAGCCGAAGCGATCGTTGTTCTCGAAGCGTTCGATCGAGCCGTTCGTCCCGAGCCCGGCCCCCGAAAGGGCCTGCCCCTTGCCGTCGATCAGCACGCAGCTATGGCCCAGCGTCTGCCCCCGGCCCTCCGGTTCATGCTCGTTGGCATAGCCCGGATCGGTCGCCCAGCGGCGTCCCAAACCATAGAGCGTGAAGTGGCCCTTGTCGGCCTGGTTGTGCGTTACCGGATAATAGGGACCGGCCTCAATGGAGAACATCACGTCATCCTCGGTCCAACCGGTACGCCAGACGCACAGGCCGCGCCCGCGAAAATGCATCGCGGCGGGCACACCCGCGGCCGCCGGATCGACGGGCGTCACCTGGTTCGCCCAGATAAACCGCAGAAACGTCTGCTCCGTCCCCGTGGTTTCCCAGAGCCATTGGTAAAGCCCGCTCTTCAGGGCCGTTGCCAGACCGAGGGACGAAACATTCAGTCCGCTGTAGGACGAATCGTTTCTTGCGTCGAACACGCTCTCTCCCGGCAGGAGCGACAGGGCGTAGAACTGCGGAAGCTTCTCGAAGATCGGATGAGAGAAAAGATCTCCCTTGCCGGCCCGGGCCAGGGCGTGGCCGAAGAGCACCGTGTTCGACAGGCCGTAGCCGGAATAGCTAACGCCTTCCAGATAGGCGCCGTCTTCGTCGAATCCGCTGCTCAGCCAGCGATTGATGATCTTGACGCACTCGGCGATCCAAGCGTCAGCACGATCCGGATAGACATCGGCCAGGGCCAGGGCCAGGCAACCGGCCGAACCGCCGTTCACCCCGTTGTAGTTGTGGATCTTGTACCACCACGTCTTGGGATTGTTGAATTCCTTGACAAAGAAGTCCAGGTAGTCGGCACAGGCCTCCGCCACCACACGTCGCTGCTGGTCATCGAGCCTGTCCGAAAGGAGGTCGTAGCCCATGGCCAGGCCGCGCATCGCGTCGCCTCGTCCGCCCGCAAAGCCCTTGGAGATGACCGGGTTGGTGATCGGGTACTTTTCGACCGTCGCCAGGAGCAACTTCGCCCCGTGCCTGCCGAATTCCTCCCGGCCTGTGAGTTGGTAGGCGATTCCCAAAGCCTCCATCCGCTGGGTCAGCATCCGCCCCACCTTGTGCACGGCCACGGCGTCGTGGCGCCGCTGGCTCACGTACTCGCTCTTTTCACCGAGTGAGTAGGGGTTCGCAGGATCGGCGTAACGCGGCGACTTCGGATCGCAGTAGTCCTCCGCATCCTTCAGGATGCGTTTCCAGATCGCTTCAAACTCCGGCCGAGCCACCCGCCGGCGAAGTTCCGGAATCTGAGAGCGATCGAAAAGAACGCGAGGGGAATCGGCGGGGAGGGCGGAGGGGAGGAGGACAAGTAATAGAGCAGTCAGCCAGTAATAACGTGTCATGGAGGCCTCTTCACGACTTGTTCAGTGTTCTTCCTATCCATGAGTTTACCGCATGGCAGACAACCGGACCAGCAAGCGTCGTGATTCACTGGGCGCATTGGTTCAGCCACGTAGGGTGGGCCAAAGTGAACCACATCCGCCAGTCCTTCCCGAATCCCACGTTTCCTATCCCGGCGCCGGCTCGCAGCGTCGACGGGCGAACGTCGGCCCACCATATTCCGGCCTCCAACTCACCGATCCGCATTGCTCCGGCCGGCTTGCATGATGCTTCGCAGCGGTGGCATTCGCATTGCTTCGGTCGACTCATGAAATGCACGGGCTACGAGAATGGCTCGTCGCTCAAATGCAGGAGGCTGAAGCCTGGACTCCAACGGTCTATTCGCTTGCGGGCATTCCCTGAAGCGTCTGGCCAGCCATCGATACCGTCGCCTCCGCCAGCCGGCGGTCGACAAGCTCGGGGCGTTTCGCCAGTTGATCCAGGTTGGCAAGACAGGCCTCCAGAAGACGGCGAGGCTCGGCATCCGCGTCGGGGTTGTCCGCGGCCTCTCCGGCGTGCAGGAGCGTCTGGGCCAGTTTGAGCCGCATGTACTCCTGCAAGACCTGGTGATGAAGGGGCAGCTCGGGGAAGCGGCGGACGGCGTCTTCCTGAGACTGGAGAGCCTGGCGGAAAAACGAGAGGGCACGCCGCGACTGTCCCGCCCGGTCGTGAAGTTGGCCGAGCTTGGCGAGAATCAGGGCGGTCGAGACAGCGTACTGGGGAATGGACGGGTTGTGCTCCGTGAGCCAACGCAGCTCGACCAGGGCCATTTCCAGGCTCGATCTCGCGTACGGTTCGGCCACCGGCTGTTGCCAAGGAAAGAAGCCCACATGGATCCACGCATAGGTGGCGGCCAGCTCGTAGCGGTATTCGAGGACGTCGGGATGGAGGTCCTTCAGTTCTTCCAGGATGGAAATGGCCCGCCGCCGGTCGGCGGCATCCGCCTCGCTGATAACCGTCGTTCCCACCGGCCGCAGACACAGGGCCAACAGGAACCGGTAGTCCGGCAGGTTCGGGTTCCGGGCCGAAAGATCTTCGAGGAGCGTCGTGGCGGCCTCGCGGCACTGCCGGCTGTTGTAGGGACGCTTCGGACCCTGCGTGTCGTCCGGTTCGTTCTCCCCTCGGCGATTTCCCAGATCGAATGTCGCTTTGTTGGCCAGGAAGTACAAGGTCCGGGCAGCCTCGTATCGGCAATCGGCCGAAAGATCGCTGAGCGGACCAGCTTCCTGAAGAACCTTCAGAGCCTGGCGATGAGCCTCGTAGGCCGCGGTCGCATCCAGCCTGGCCGATTCCGTGTTTCCCAGACCGTTGTACGTTCGCGCTCGCTCCAGCGCGACCTGGACTCGTTCATCAACCGTTGGCTCGATGGCGGCCAGTTTTTCGAGCGCCCGATCGTATTCCCCTTTCGCCTCGGCCAGTTGGCCGAGGAGTTGGCGGATATCGCCGATTCGGCGGCAGGCGATCGCCGCCTGAAGCTGCACGCGGGTGTCGTCGCTCGCCTGCTCCGCCAACCGGTCGTAGCAGACCAGAAGACCCTTGAGCACCGCGGCCGTCTCTTCCGAAGCGTGGAGTTGCATGGCCGTCCGACCCTGCGAATCAATGCCGCCCCCGCCCGAACGAAGACCCAGGCAAACACAGACCTCGCCCCGAGCATCCACGCCCGACTGGATCCAAATCCGATCAGGCGATAGCTGGAGATAGATGTCGTCAAGAGCTTCCAAAGCGACAAGCGAAGAAGCTTCGGCGCGGTGCAGGGCCGCGGTCGTTTCCGCATAGGCCTTCCGCGTTCGCAGATGGGCCACGCCGGCCGTCACGGCCACCGCAATCAGAAGCGACGCCGCCAGGGCCGACACGCCGGCCAGGGCCGGGTTGCGCCGGCACCAACGCGCGAAACGTTCCATCCAGGTGACGTGCCGAGCGCGAATCGGGCGGCCTTCGAGAAATCGCTGCAAGTCGTCGCCCAAGGCCCCCGCATCGCGATAGCGCCGCTGCGGCTCCGGTTCGAGGCACTTGAGAAGGATCGTTTCCAGGTCGCGAGGAATTGCCGGATTGAGTTTCCGAGGTCGCGTGGGCTGCACGGGGTCTCTTCCCGAAACGGATCGAAGCCGCGCAGCCGATTCTCCGAAGGCGGGCTGTAGCGTCGCCAATTCGTAGAGCGACAGGCCGAGGGAGTACAGATCGCTCCTCGCTTCGGCCCGGCCTTCCAGTTGTTCGGGCGCCATATAGCGGAGCGTGCCGACCACTTCGCCGCTGCGACTCACCTCGGTCGACTCAACGGCTCGCGCCAGGCCGAAGTCGGCAACCGAGAGGTTATCCTTCTCGTCGAGGAGCAGATTGCTCGGCTTGACGTCGCGGTGCAGGGTTCCCTGCTCATGGGCGTAGTCGAGGGCCTCCGCGGCCTGGATGCCGATTCGGGCCACGCGAGACCAGTGATCCGAGGGCAGGGCAGGGGGGCCGCCACCGTCGCGCAGCCCGCGGATCACCTCGTCGAGCCCCACTCCGCGAATCAGGGGCATGGCATAATAATGAAGCCCGTCGCACTCGCCCGTTCCGAAAACGGGAACGATGTGCGTGTGATGCAGGGCGGCGGCCATCTGGGCTTCCCGCTCAAAACGAAGCCGGTCCTTCTCCTGAAGCAGGGCGTGCTTCGGAAGCACCTTGAGGGCCACCCGGCGAGCCAGCGACTTCTGCTCGGCCTCGTAGACGATCCCCATGCCGCCCCGCCCGATCTCGCGAATCACGTGGAAGTCTCCCAGGAATTCCGGAATCCCCGAACTGCCCGCCCGCAAGCCGGTTCGCCGCTGGCTCTCCTCCTGACAGCGATACTGCTCCATGGCGGCAACGGTCGGGAACAACTCCTCGATCTCGTCGGCGTACTGCGGATACTGGCGCACATATTGGGAGATGGAAGGCCGCTCGCCGTCCCGCAGCCGGGCGACAAATTCATCCGCCAACAGCTCCAGGGGATCGCGATCTTGGGCCGAGTCGATCATGACGTTCACGCGTGCTTCGGAATAGCCGTTCCTATGTGAATGATAAGCAGAGTTGGCAAACACATGCCGACAACCGAGAATTGGCAGGAACAGGAGGCAAACGAGTCTCTCTGCTCTGTTTTCTCTGTTGACTGTTCACTGTTGTCCCGCCATAACTCGAAATGGCGGAGTTGTTCTTAAGCTATTCTCAAGAGCCTTGTTCTTTCGCACAAGTCAGCGGGAGTATTCGCGTTCAATTTACGGCCATTCATGGTCGTTCCTCGCCGTAGGCGGTATTAGGCCCGCCGTTTACGGCGGGTCGACTGGCCGGCCTCTCGCTCTCCCTCTCGTCCCTGCCGCCGCCGGAGGCGGCGGCAGGGACGAGAGGGAGAACTGTCGTGCCTCACGGACCCGTGCTAAAGCACGGGCCTAGGACCGCCTGCGGCGGAAAAGGACCGTAAACGGCCCTATTGTGGCCACGTTGATACCCTTCGTATTTGAGGGTAAGGACAAGCCCAAGGGCCCTTGCCGCCAAAGCCCCTTCACCCTTCCCTGTCCGCCATGGCCCCGCGCAACCGCGTCAGGGCCCGGAGGTAGCGTTTGCTGGCTGCGTATTTGTCGATCCCGAGGATCTCCGCCACTTCGTTGTTGCCCAGTTCCTCCAGATGGCGCAGAACGAGCACCTCCCGATCCATCTCGGAAAGCTGATCGAGGGCCGCCCGCATGTCGCCCAGGGATTCCTGCCGAACCGCGTGCTGGCTCGGCGACGTGAGACTGTCGGCCAGGCGGCTGACCACGCAGACCGAGCCGCTCTCAGCGCCCTCGACACGGCAACGGGTCACCTCCTGGCGGACATCCCGTCGCTGGGTGCATAAATAGCGGCGATGGGTGTCGATCAGAATCTGGGTCGTCACCTGTCGGAGCCAGACGAAGACCGGAACGGTGGGCCGATCCAGGTAGTCGCCCACTCGGCGAGAGGCCGTCACGAACGCCTCTTGAAGAATGTCCTCGCAATCGACCTTGCTCAACAGGCGATCGTCGAGACGAAGCGCGACCATCCGCAACAACTTGCCGCGGTAATGGGCGAACAACTCAGCCACGGCCTCTTCGCCGCCCTCGCGGAGTTCGTCCACCAGATCGCTGCCTTCGCCCAGCCCGACTGCCACATGCGTCTCCCGTCCACTCCCCATCGGTTCGACTGCCGCCAGCCCTCCAGTCTAGCCTGCGGGGCGGGCCAAGTCGACGCGTCCACGATCGCCGACAGGGCAGGGCGGCGACATTTTCGACACCCACAGCTGTCATTACACAGTCTTCACTCTCACCCAATTCAAACAATCCGACGCCAGACTCGTTTAACCCGCTGCCGCAGGCGAGGATTGCAGGCATCCCAAAGCGGCCTGCAGGCAGCGAACGACCTCGCCTAAGGTAGCTGGTTTAACGAACGCTCTCGTGGGACTTGCGCTGACCGACATTCGCCAGGGCGGCCCTGCCCAATTAGGCTGTCTTCTGCACGCTAGAGCGTGGACTCCAACATTCCGGCATCCTCAAATCCGAAGCTTGACAGACCACTGGGATCATCAAGGCAAATTCGGGAGAATAGGCCAGTCGAGCGGTGGGACGATTTTTCTCAAAACGCTGAAAGGTCCGCCCGATTGCTCCGTTGAAAGGAATAGGAGGAGCGCCATTGAATCAGATTCCGGAAACACGCGACAGCTTGCTCGTGCGTCTTGCCGACCTGGCCGATTGCGAAGCCTGGCGCCAGTTCACCGCGATCTACCGGCCCCTCGTGTATCGGATCGGGCGGCGGAAAGGACTCCAGGACGCGGACGCCCAGGATATGGCGCAGCGGGTATTGCTCTCCGTTTCGCGAGCGATCGAGCAGTGGCAGGCCAGTCCCCGGCGGGCCAGGTTTCGCACCTGGCTCCACACCGTCGCCAAAAATGCGGTGATCGATCAACTGCGTGCCGCCGATCCTATGCCTGCCGAGGGGGGTACGTCGGCCCAACTGCGTTTGCAGGACAGTTCCGACAGCAGGGCCGACGACGCAGAGTTGGAACTGGAGCGTGAGTATCAACGCGAAGTCTTTCGCTGGGCGGCTAGAGGGGCCCGGGACGAGTTCGAGGAAAGCACGTGGCTGGCCTTCTGGCTGTCGGCCGTGGAAGGCAGGTCCATCCCCGAGGTGGCAGACGAACTGGGAAAATCGGTCGGGGCCGTCTACGTTGCACGAAGCCGCGTGATCCAGCGTCTGCGAGATAAGGTCGCGGAACATGAATCAGAAACACATCTGACGCGCGACAAGGTCACCGAACATGACTCAAAAACACATCAGCCGCCCGAGAACTGAGGGTTTGCCGACATGAACACCGGTTCGAAGCACTGCGACGCTGAACGAATCGCTCGGTTTCTGCGCCACGAAATGTCCGACGCAGACCTGGCCGAGTTCACCGAGCATCTCAGCGGGTGCGCGGCGTGTTCGGAGCGGCTCGAGTCGGACGTGGTCGACAAGAACTGGTGGGACCAGGCGGAAGAATACCTGTCGGACTCCCCATACGAACTGGAACCCCTCTCGGAGCAAACGCTTCCGGCCGATTCCCCGGCACGGAACCTGATGGTGCAGCAGGTCCTCGATCACCTTGCCCCAACCGACAATCCGCAGATGCTGAGTCGCCTCGGCAACTACGAGATCATGGGCGTTGTCGGATCGGGGGGAATGGGAGTCGTCCTGAAAGCCCTCGATCCCTCGCTGGACCGTTGCGTGGCGATCAAGACTCTCAATCCGATCCTGGCCGGCAGCGGTGCGGCCCGGGCGAGATTCTCTCGCGAGGCCAGAGCCGCCGCGGCCGTGGTTCACGACAACGTCATCGAAATCTACGGCGTGGCCGAAGCCGACAACCTGCCCTACCTGGTCACGCCTTATGTGCGTGGGACTTCCCTCCAGCGGCGGCTCGACGATTCGGGCCCCCTTTCGACGGCCGAGGTGCTGCGTGTGGGGATGCAGACAGCGTCCGGACTGGCCGCCGCCCACGCCCAGGGGCTCGTCCATCGCGACATCAAGCCGGCCAACATCCTCCTGTCGGAGGGCGTCGAGCGGGTACTGATTACGGACTTCGGCCTGGCCCGTGCCGCCGACGACGCCAGCCTGACCCGCTCGGGCGTGATTGCCGGAACTCCCCAATACATGTCGCCCGAACAGGCCCGGGGCGAAGCGATCGATCGGCGGAGCGACCTGTTCAGCCTGGGCAGCATGCTCTACGCCGCGTGTACCGCCCGGGCCCCGTTCCGCGCCGAAACGAGTTACGGCGTCCTGCGGCGAATCACCGACGAAGCCCCCAGGCCGATCCGCGAAATCAACCCGGACATTCCCCAGTGGCTCTGCCGGGTTATCGACCGGCTCATGGCCAAGCAGCCCGACGATCGCTACCAGTCGGCGGGCGAGATTGCCGAACTTCTGGAACAATGCCTCGCCCACCTTCAGCAACCGACAGTCGTGCCGTTGCCAATGTCGCTTGAGTCGTCATCTCGCAAACGCGGCGTCGTCTCGATTTTCGGTCGATGGTTGGCGGCAACGTGCGCGATCGTCACTGTTGCGGTCGGACTGTGCGCAGTGGTGTTCTGGCCGACTTCCAACCTGCCCGGCCGGACAAAGCCGCAAGGGAACACGGTCAAGGTCGTCCTCCCCAAAAACCAATCTCCAGACGCTCAAGCGGCTCCAGCGCAAGTGCGACCGGACGTGACTTCGCCGCCGTCCGCAAATGCTGAGCCTGAAGACCAGCCTTCGCCCGCAGCATGGCACGACACCGTCAAGCAGAACTGCCAGAAATTGGACTCCGACCTTCGTACGTTTGAGGAGCGTGCCGCCCGCGACTGGGGCGGTACGGCGGTGGACGAGAAATAGAGGAGGCCGCGGCCTCTTCTCACGAAAAGGAGAGAACGTCATGAAACGACATGCACGGATTGCCTTGCTTCTGACCATCCTGCTGCCGCTACCCTACAGCCTGGGCCAGGAGGACTCGCCGCCGCCGGCCCCCGCGCCGAAGCAAGATGAGCCGAAGCAAGATGAGCCGAAGCAAGATGAGCCGAAGCAAGACGCACCGAGCGGCGAGCCGCTTCGGGCTGTTTCGGACGTGCCGGACTCGGCCTGGGATGCTCCGCTGCCCATGTTCACCGATCCCCAAACGGTGGCCGTGTACTACCTGGCATCCGTGCTTGCCGACAAGCAGGAGCATGCGGCAGCGCTCACTTCCAGCACAAATAGGAGGTATGGCACGCAGGAATTCATAGCGAAGTTACGAGCGGATGTCGAGGTCGCGTCGCTCCGCATCGAAATGGTGGCCGTCATGAACAACCAGGCGTGCGTTGTTTCAGGGCCGGCAAAGGTGAAGAAGGAGGACCCCAAACTGGGCGACGATCCACGGGTCATACTTGCCTTGAGAGCTAACCGGGAGCCTGACCGTCAGCACTGGCTGATCACGCACGTCTACATCGTGTCGGCCGCCAATGCGAAGAAGGAAGTAGAGCGGCTCAACAGTCAAGTGAACTTGTCGAAGGCCCCCTACCGCATCAAGATCGGCGACCAACTCTGCTTCGGAAGTCAGGGCGATCCGATGTGGGATCGTACATTCACAGTCCAGCCCGATGGCACGATCACGCTGGAACGACTTGGCCGGGTGTGGGCAAGTGGCCTCACGGCACGCGAACTGCACGACCGCCTGGCGGAGGCCCATGGCAACTACTTCGAGGTGCGTGCAACATGGCCTCCGATCACGGTGATGCCGGCCAAGGTGAATACGGGCGACGCAACGACAGCGGAGGACGTTTCGGCAGCCGCCAGCGCCAATCCCCGCATGGCGTCGAATGCCACGGCGCCGCGCTATGCGCCCCCGCCCATAGGGTTTTCATCCGGGCCGACACCGGATGAACTCTCAACCTTGCGGGAGACGTATGAGCGGTTGGAAACGTACACGGAACGGCTGGCCGGAAAATATCGCCAGACGCCCCTGACGCCGGGTTCGAAGGACGCAGAAACGATCAAGGAGACCCTCAAGAGCCTCGTTGCGAAGGCCTTCAAGGCCCGTCAACAGCTTCAACGCGGCGAACTGGCCGCCTTCCGCCGACGACTCGACGTGATCGAGAGCCAGATCGGCGAACGCGAGCAAAGAAAGAACGAGATCATCCAGCGTCGCGTGAACGAACTGCTTGACCCGAATCTGAAGTGGGACCCTGTTGATGTGGGCGAAGCAGGAGATGCGGCAAAAACAACAAGTGCCAACAAGCAAATGCCGCCCACGCTCCGGACGGAGGAGCCACTCGAGATCGACACCTATTTCTCGCCCACCTACGATTCGCCTACGCGAACCGATGTTGCCACGGCAGGCGAGAGCGTTTGGCTGATCCTGGAGGTACGCAGCCCGAAGAAGCAACGCCTGACCGGTCTATCGATCTCCATCGACTTGGATGACGCCTTCAAACCTCAGCAGGTGTCTCGGGCATACCAGCGTGAGGGAAATCTATTTACCTGGCAGAATCAGAGCGTGAAGGCGGATGCGACGGGCCGTTACGTCGTGAATTGTCTCTGCGTGGCCCCGACGGAGAACGCCCGTTGCTGGGTCACTGTTAACGATGCCGCCGGGCAGTGCGAAATGCGAAGAGCGATTCTCCGCATCGCCACCGCGGAGACAACTCAAGATGTCCCCGCTCCCCCCGCGGAGGATCACACGTCCTCATTGGATCGCCGCGCCGTCTTGAAGGAGCTTGTCGGAGAAGCGGGAGCCAAACAGGCAATGCTGCTGTTTTTCAACGCGGATTGGTGCAAGCCGTGCCAGAAGGCGTGGCCCAAAGTTCGCGAGTTGCAGGAAGAGGGTATTCCGATTTTCGATGTAAATCTCGACAAGAAGCGCGAGACCGCGAATGCCTTTGGCGTCCAGCAGATTCCGACGCTCATGTTCTGCAAGAACGGAGAAGAAGTGGACAGGATAGCGGGCCCGTCCGTTCAAGCGTTTGTCGAGAAACACCGGCCGGAGTTGCAAGCCGAAGATCAGCCTGTCGATGAGTGATCGCGACACATCACAGTTGGTTGCCCAGGGCGGCGAACCTGGTGAGGGAAGGGGACAGGTCCATGTTTTCGGGCGGCGCATGATCGCCAAAGAGCCTTGCTGACCGAAAAATGGACCAGTCCCCATGGCTCGGCCAGCCTCTTGCCCCGCGGCTATCCGAAGAACCTGGCCCGAATCGACAAGAGCCCTGCCAATAGAAAGAACCCCAACGTTGCGACCAGGATCAGCGACGTCCCAATGCGGTTCTTGTGTTTCGCCCCAACCCATTCCGCACGACCGTTCAGCACCAGGAGCGCCCCGGCCAGCATGGGAACAAACAACGCCCCGACGACCGCGTAGGTTTTGGTGACGGTCCTGAAATCCATGGCCGCAAGGCCCAGGATCGGCACGAGGGCGATGCCGTGCAAGTAGATTTGGTATGGACCGGATCGAGTGTCGATCGCCCCTTCGCCCTCCCGGGCGGAACCACTCCGGTTCAGCGACCAGAAATCGGCGAACAGGTACGGCACGCTCTGCCAGACCCCGAGGAGACTGCTGAACACAGCCCCCCATGCCCCCAGGAGAAAGGCCCACTTGCACGTTGGCCCCAGCGCTTCTTCGAGCTCTCCCGCGATCCCGACAACCAACGTGGCTCCCCCGCCTTTCATCGGCCCCAGGGATGAGCCGATCACCACCATGGCCAGGCCGAACAAGGCGGTCATGCCGTATCCGATCGCCAGGTCGATCCGGCAGATGGCCAGATCTTCAGAGCCGTATCTGCCTTCCTCGCGAATCCAATATCCGTAACAGAGAATCGTCAGCGTGCCCCCCACGCCGCCGATCAAGGCAACGGTCCACGTGACGCTTCCCGGAGTATCCGGAATGGCCGGCCAGAAGAGGCCCCGCACCAATTCACCAATCGGCGGGCGCAACGCGACGGCCGTCACCACGACGATGGCAAACATCAAGGCAATACAAACATTCATCACCCGCTGAAACAGGCGATACCCGCCGAAGCGAATAAAGACCAGGGCGAGAATGCTGTGAGCGATTCCGTAGAGGATCTTGTTGGCTCCATGATCGGCGAGCGGGGCATAGATCGCCAGGCTCGTCACCCCGGCGGCGCTCATCAACATGGCGCCGACCAGGAAACTCCAAATGACAAGATACGCGAGAAACGCCCATCGGACCGGCTTGCCAAAATGGGCCGCCCAGCCCTGAAGCGGCGTCGTCCCCGTCGCCAGTTGCCACCGGGCAAGTCCCTCGTTGAGGACGAACTTGAAAAAGGCCCCGAGCAGAACGGCCCACAGGATGGCCAAGCCGAGTTGGCCGCCGGCAAACGAGGCCGCGGCAAGATCCCCGGCGCCAACCCCGGTGGCGGCGACCAGGATACCTGGGCCGATCAAGGCGAGCGGATTGCGTCGTGCTTTCGACATGATGCGGAGTCAAGCAGGCAATTTACGTGGGGACTGGTCCATTTTTCGGCCAGCAAGGTACTTTCGCGAACACGCGTTGCCCGAAAACATGGACCTGTCCCCTTCCTTCATGACTTTGCGGTTCTCCTGTCGCCCGATCCGAAAGACTTGAAGCCATCGATCGGATCGGTTAGTTTCTCAAAGTGAAAAAGACGGGACTCTCGTAGCCCCTTGTTTTGCCGTCCTTCAGCCTTAGGCCTTCGGTCTTCAGCCTTCTCCCCACCATCATTCGTTTTCACTTTGAGTAGGATATCAGAAAAAAGGCAACCATGAAACGCATCATGTTCACGTGCCTCACCGTCGGTCTGCTTGCCGCCGGTTCGGCTTCGTTTCTCTCGGCCGACGAGCCGGCCATCTCCCCTTCCTTCACCATCCCGCTGGTCGATCTGTCCCAGCAGGCCGATCGCCAGGTTGTGATCGCGGCGGGAACAGAAACCGTCTATCAAGGGCACCCGACGACGGTGCTCCTGCCCGACGGCAAGACCATGTTCGCCGTATGGACCTACAACCACGGTGGCGAGTGCGGGCCCATGAAGCGAAGCGACGACGGCGGCAAGACGTGGAGCGAACTGCTGCCGGTTCCCGACAGTTGGCACAAGGTGAAAAACTGCCCGGCCATCTACCGGCTCGTCGATCCTGAGGGGAAAGCCCGGCTGTTCGTCTTCGCCCAACTCGGCGCCGGGCTCGTTTCCGGCTATTCGGAAGACGACGGCAAAACGTGGACCGACATGAAAACCATCGAAGGCCTCCAGATGGAGAAGTCGGTCATGCCCTGGTGCACGATCGTGCCCATCGAGGGCGGCAAGAAGCTCCTGGCCGCCACGAACGCCCGCCGTGCAAACGATCCCAACCGGCTGTCGAACAACGTCGTCCAGAGCATCTCGACCGACGGCGGCCTCACCTGGGGCCCGGTTCGCGTGACCTGCGACATTCCCGACCGCAAGCCCTGCGAACCCTGCATCATCCGTTCCCCCAACGGCAAACAACTGCTCTGTCTGATGCGAGAAAACACGCGAGAAATCAACTCCCTCTTCATGGTCTCCGACGATGAAGGCCAGACGTGGTCGGAGCCCAAGCGGATGCAGGGCGCCCTGACGGGCGATCGTCACCAGGCCCGCTACGCCGCCGACGGCCGGCTCGTGATCGTCTTTCGCGACATGGCCCCGAAGAGCCCGACCCGGGGACATTTCGTCGGTTGGGTTGGCACCTACGACGACATCCTCCACCAGCGGGAAGGACAATACCGGATCAAGCTGCTCCACAACTATGCCGGCACCGACTGCGGATACCCGGGCCTGGAACTGCTACCCGACGGAACCTTCGTGGCCACCACCTATCTCAAGTACTGGAAGGACAAGCGCAAGCACTCCGTCGTTTCCGTGCGGTTCAAGATCGAGGAGGTCGACGCCCACGAGGATCGCACGTGCGTGGTCTTCGATGGCAAGTCGCCCAACAAACTCGTGTGCGACACGACGCTCCGTCAACTGCCCGACGGCAGTTGGGTCCTCGTCATGCTCGGCGACGGCGACACGGAGCCCATGCCGGCCAACCGCGTGTTGATCGGACGGAGCACGGACCAGGGCAAGACCTGGTCGCCCATGGAACCGATCGATTTCGGCGTCAAATCCAAGGATCCCAACAAGGCCCTCTGCCCGTGCGAGCTTTCCGTTTTCCCCGACCACTGCATGCTGGTCGTGGCGGTCCATAACGGCGGGTTCGGCGACTGGAAGACCTACTTCGCCCGCAGCACGGACGGCTGCCGCACTTGGTCGCCCCTGGAGCCGGCCCCGGGCAAGCTGGCCGATCGCTCCTTCATTCGCAACCACATTACGACCCGCGACGGGCGGATCCTCATGCCCTACCAATGGTACACCCATTGCGACGAGGAAGGGCACAAGATCAGCAAGGGCCGCTTCATCCACACGCCCCGCGATTCGCGAAACGGCGTCATCGCCAGTTCCGACGGAGGCAAGACCTGGGAAGTCTTTGGCAACATCCGGTTGACGGAAAACGAAAACCACCATTGCTGGGCCGAGGCCAACATTGTGGAGCTGGCCGACGGCACGATCGCCATGATCATCCGCGCCGACGGACTGGGCGGCGTCTTGTACTACGCCGAGTCGAAAGACGGCGGGCGGACCTGGCCCGAATTCGCTCGAAAAACGGACATCCCCAACCCGGGCTCCAAGGCAACGCTCTACAGCCTGGGCGGCGATCGCGTCGCGATCCTCCACAATCCCAACCCCAAGCACCGCAGTCCGCTCTCGCTCTGGATCAGCTTCAACGGGCTGAAGACCTGGCCCTACCGGCGCGTGCTCGTTCCCGAGTCCGTCGACAAGGGCGGGCGTCTCAACTACCCCGACGGCTTCATCAGCCCCGACGGCCGCTACCTCCATTTCGCCTTCGACGACAACCGCCACCGCTGCGTTTACTATGGAGCGGCAATCCCGATGCCTGAGTAGCGGTGGCATCCCTGCCGCCGTTTGCCATGCCTCGTACCGGTGGTATCCCACCGTTTACTCCGAAGGAGTTGTGTTCCACAGCCCGGCGTCGCGCAGCGCACGCCGGGAAACGCCCAGCACAAAATGTCTATACCCCAACGGGGTACAACAAGATGTGCCAGCGCATGATCGTCCATTTGGAAACCATGGGATTGACGCCGACAACCGACGTTGTCGTACCCCTTCGGGGTACATGAAACACCTCGCTTCACATACCCAGCGTGCGCTGCGCGACGCCGGGCTGGGGAGTTTAACGCCTTCGGCGTAGGTAAAGAAACACTTTTGCTACGGGAGGAGAACCTCTTTGATGATATCTACCATAACACGCTGCATGGCGATCTTCGTCCTGGCCATGACGCTGACCAATCCCGCCGTCGGCGTCGAAACCCGCTCAACACCCCTGGAAGGTCCGCCGGCCGAGGTCGAACTGTTCACACACTTCGAAACCGCCACCTTCCAGATCGGCGTCAAACTCTACACCAATCGCCCCTACACCCTCAAAGAGGCCCCCGACTTCCTCCTCGGCCAACCCTTCGCCCGACACGTCATGGAGCAAACCGCCTTCCGCTGCACCAAGCCGGGCGTGGTGACGCTCATCACCCCCGATCCCAAGAATCCTCGGGCAGCCACCGTTTACAAGGCGATCGAAGAATCCGGCTTCACGCGGATCGATACAGGCAGGCTCTACCAGCTCTTCGGCGAGGCCGAATACGACCTGGTCCGCATCTATCAGAAGCAGTTGAAAGAGGGCGACGAATGCCGCCTGGCCAAGTGGGCCGTCCTCGTCGGCCCGACCAAGATGACCCGCTGGCGCCCCGCTCCCGCCGCCCCGCCCAAGCCCTGGCCGGAAAACGACGGGGAACTGCTCTACAACGGCGTCCGCCTGCCCAAGGTCTGGCCGCCTCGCCATCTCGATCCGGCCGACCGCGAACCCATGGAGGTTCCCTACCTCGACTATCCGCCCAAGGTGATCTCGATCGACCTGGGCCGCCAGTTGTTCGTCGACGACTTCCTCATCGAATCGACCGACATGCAGCGAGTCTTCCACAAGGCCCGGAAATACGAAGGCAACCCGGTCCTGAAACCGGAAACCGAATTGGAACTCCACGGCGACCAGAACGCCATCGCCTGCCCCAAGAGCGGCGGCGTCTGGTGGGATCCGGACCTTGGCCGCTTCCGCATGTGGTACGAGGCGGGTTGGATCCACACGATCTGCTACGCCACGAGCCGCGACGGGCTCCACTGGGATCGCCCCGAGTTGGACAACGAGCCCAGCACGAACCGCATCCTCGATCCGGCCCTCACCCCCGACTCCTGGACCGTCTTCCCCGACTACGAGGGCAACAATCCCGACCAGCAGTGGAAGATCTACATGCGTCCCCCGGGCGGCAACCTGCCGGGTAAGTGCATGGTCTCCGCGGACGGCGTCCATTGGACGGAGCCGATCGACAGCGGCATCACGGGCGACCGGAGCACCATGTTCTACAATCCCTTCCGCAAGAAATGGGTCTACAGCCTCCGCTCGGGCGTTCGCGGCCGGAGCCGCCACTACTGGGAAGCCGATGATTTCCTCGCGGGCTCCCAATGGCACGACTTCACCCAATATGCCGACGACCAGACGCCCGTCTTCTGGACCGGCGCCGATCGGCTCGATCCGCCCGATCCCGAAGTGGGCCAACCCGCCCAACTCTATAACCTCGACGCTGTCGCCTACGAAAGCATCATGCTCGGCATCTACCAGATCCACCTGGGCCCGCCCAATGGCGAGTGCGAGAAGACCGGCCTGCCCAAAATCACCGAACTGAACCTCGCCTACAGCCGCGACGGGTTCCACTGGGATCGTCCCGATCGCGAGGCCTTCATCCCGGCCTCGCGCAAAGATGTCTGGGATCGGGGCTACGTCCAGTCCGTGGGCGGCCTGTGCACCGTGCACGGCGACAAGCTCTGGTTCTACTACATCGGCTTCCAGGGCGACTCCACCCGGCTCGATCCCCACTGGATGAAGAACGGCATGTACGATCGCGGTAGCACAGGAATCGCCTTCCTCCGCCGCGACGGCTTCGCCTCCATGGAGGCCGGCCCCAAAGGGGCCACGCTCACAACGCGTCCCGTCCAGTTCACGGGCAACCACCTGTTCGTCAATGTGGACTGCCCCAAGGGCAAGCTGGTCGCCGAAGTGCTGGACGCAAACGGGCAGCCGCTGAAAGGCTTCACCGCCGAAAAGTGCCAGCCCGCCAGCGCCGACAGCACCCTCACGGAAGTCGCATGGAGCGACGGCGCCAGCCTGGCTGACCTGGCCGGCAAACCCGTCCGTTTCCGTTTCCACCTCACCGACGGCTCGCTCTACTCGTTCTGGGTGAGCCCCGAAGCAGACGGCCGGAGCAACGGCTACCTGGCCGCCGGAGGTCCCGGCTATCCCAGCCTCGTCGACACCGTCGGCCGCAAGGGCCTCAAAGCAGCCAAGGCGTTTGACAATCCCTGACATAGCCGGGCTCTTGAATCAACCACCTCAGATCAGGCCGCCTGACCGTTGAGGTTGCGGAGCTAGCCCGGCTCTTGGCTCAATCTCGGCTGACGTCAAAAGCCCGGCTGCAAATCAGGCGGTTCCTGAAGCTGCCGTGCCTGTTTGCAGCGCAACCAAAGCAGCCGGGCTGACGCGCAATAGCCGGGCTCTTGAATTCCCCACCTCAAAGCGTGTTACGCGACCCGTTGATTAACCACCGTAGCCCGGCTCTTGCGAAACAGAAGTCTGTTGGAGTCCACCCTTTAGCGTGTGGAAGACAGCCTAAAGGCTGGACTCCAACTCCCTCAAGTCGACGCAATCCACTTCCCGGCGAACGTGGCCGGAATCAGCAGAAGCACGATCGCTGCCGCCGGGGCCAGGCCCTGGGTGACGAAGCAGATTGCTCCGTCGAGAACGATCAGCGACAGGATGCAGTGCCGCACGGCCGCCTGCACCATGGGCGGTGAAGGATCGGCGATGGCGCGAATCAGCCGAAGAGCAATCAACCCGCCCAGGGCCGTCAGCAGCACCGTCCAGCGACTGGGTTCGGCCACGAGAAGTGCGACCGTGTCCTCCGACCAGCGAGGAAGCGGCTCCAGAAGGAGTAGCCCTGCAAGGATCGTCACCGCCGAAGCCAGCAACTGCCCGCGTCGACTCTGTTCCGCCTCGGTTCTCGCAAACCACGTCACCCCCGCCACGTAGACCGTCAGGGCGCCCGCAATCAGGTAATGGGGCGATTGCCACGCGACTGTCGAAAGACTCATTCCCAACAGTAGGTTCAACCCCCGACAGCTTCCCATCGCGACCGGGCCCAAAGGCGTCTTCTTGAGCAGCCCGTCATAGGCCACGATCACCAACGCCAGCACCGCGGCAATCAGCACGGGACGCAGGTCGCCTCCCACAGCCGACGCCGCTGCCGCCAGCCCGATCCCGGCCACCAGCAGCCCCCAGCCCAATCGAGCCGCGGCCATTCTGCTGATCCGCCCTGAGGGCAGGGGCCGCTCGGGACGTTCCCGGCAGTCGAGTGCGTAGTCGAACACGTCGTTCAGCACGACACCGCCTGCATAGAGCAGAACGGAAGTCCCGATAAGGAGTGCCATGGGCAAGCCATCGCTTGCCGTTAGCGCAGCGTGCGTAAACAGGAATCCCGCCGCACCGTCGGCCGCGGCCGTGAACAGATTGGGCAGCCGCACCAATTGGAGCCAGTCCCTCAGCGTACCGCTCGGCGCTCTCTCTTCTGTCGTGCTCACGATGCCTCGATTCTCTGCAAGGTGCGTTCCAGGTAGGCCTTGGCCTGGCGGCCGGCATCGTCGGGGTTGTCGATGTAGGGATAGAGTTCCACCGTGACCCACCCCTCGTAATCCGTCTCCAAGATGGCCCGCAGCACCAGTTCGAAATCGATCGCGCCCTCACCCGGCACCTTGTGGGCGTGGACCCGCGTGGCGGCGATGTCCTCGATGTGATAGTGCCGCGTGTGCTCCGCCATGCGCGGAATCCAATCCTCCGGCTCCTGGCCGACGCAGTAGGCATGCCCGATGTCGAAGTTCAGCCCCACGGCCGGCGAATCCACCCGATCTACGAATTCCAGGTACTGCTCAAAAGTCTCGATCATAAGCCCCGGCTCCGGTTCGATGAGCAGGTCGACGCCCTGCTGTTCGGCCACAGCCACACACGGCATGAACTCCTCGTAGAACACGTCGGCGGCCTGGTGCCAAGTCTGGTCCGGGTTGAGCGGCCCGCCCGGCTCCGTCTGAATCCCCGGGGCCCCCAGTTCGGCCGCCAGACGCAGGGCCCGCTTCGTGTGCTCCCGCCGAATGGCCCGATAGTGGGCGTCCGGCTCGATCCACGACGGATACCAATAAGGCTGCCGCGGATCGGCCACGGCATTCATCATGAACCCGTTGATGTTCGAAATCCGCAGCCCGCTCTCGGCCAGGCAATCGCGAATCGCCCGCTTACGCTCCTCGAGCAATCCGGCCGGCCACGCGTGGGGCACGTCGGCTAGCAATTCCAGCCCGGCGAATCCGAGTTCGGCAATCCGTCGAATGGTCTCCTCGACGGAGAAATTCATGTACGCGTTGGAACTATAAGCGAGATTGAACATGATGAGCTTTCGTAGGGTGCGTCTTGACGCACCTGGACAAACATATTCGTAGTCATGCTGGGTGCGCCTTGACGCACCGTCTGGCACGTTAATGACGATGCTGGTTCTTCTACCGCGAAGCGGTTCAACTCCACAGCCCAGGGTCAGCGGCTTCGCCGCGCCACCCTGGGTCCCGGGACCGGCCAATTCTCCGTACGCCAACGGCGTTCTACAACCGGCAGGACGTCTGGCATCTGCCTTCAACTACTTGCACTACGGTACCCCAACAGGGAGCGGTTGAAAACCCAGCGGCTGCCGGCCAGGCTAGCCAGGGTGGCCGCCACGGCAAATACGGGCAGCAGCAGATCGCCTGGCGTTTGCGGAACCAGCGGCCGAACCAGGAACCGCGCCGGCACATTCACCACGACCAGCACCGGAATGATGAACGTGAAGAACAGCCGCAGCGGCGTTCCGTAGGCCCCGTGGTAGATTTCCATGGGATAGCGGGAAAAATTCGTGATGTAGAACCAGAAATTGTAGAGCGACTGGTTCCGCCCCAGCCAGATGCTCGTGGCCGCCAGGGCGATCATCAGGCTATACATGATCGCCACGCCGCAAGCCACAAAAAGGGCGAACAGCAGGACCTGCCACGGCGTGGGCACGCGGCCGATCCGAACGAGCGAATAAACGGCCAGGCCCAGCCCAACTCCAAAATTCCCCAGCGACGACCACTGGATCCGCTGCAACGAAATCAGGAACTGGGTGTCGATCGGTTTGAGCAGGGCGAAGTCGAGTGTACCTGTGCGGATCATCTCGCTGAATTCCGACGCGTTCGCCATGAACAGCGTCTGCACGAGGCTGTTGATGAGCAAGGTCGTCGACAGAAACAAAAAGAACTCGTACTTCCCCCAGGCAAAGCTGTACTCGCCCCAGTTGTTCACGTCGCCAAGCTGCGGCGTGTGCTGAAAGACGAGGATGTAGAACCCCAGGTTCATGAAGATCCACGCCATCGACGAGATCATCTCGATCAGGAAGTTCCCCCGAAACGTCATGTCGCGCACCAGGCTGTTCCTGGCGAAGATCAGCAGCACGCGGAGATAGGAGGGCCGTTTTGCCGAAAAGGGGACTGGTGCAATTGGTGCGCAGCACCCAGCGGGCCGTTCCGGCAAATTGGACCTGTCCCCTTTTCGGTGGCCTCGGTTGAAATCTGCCAAAGCCTAACCTCCGTATCCGCTGTAGCGGCGGACGCCCCGCCGAAAGGCCACCCGGCTCAGAGCGATGAAAAACACGACCCACGCCAACTGAATACACAGCCCCACGACCAGTTCCGGGCCCTGCACCTTGCCCAGAAAAACGGCGGCCGGGAAATAGGCCAGGTACTGAAGCGGGATCACCTTCACCACCGTGCTCCAATAGCCGGGCAGCATGTCGAGGGGAAACATGTGGCCCGAGAAAAAGAAGTTGAACAGCATGTAGACGAACAGGAGCGAACTCACTTCCAGGAACCAGAAACCGATCATGCCGATCGTCGCCTCCAGGAAGAACCCGAGCAGAAAGGCCATCAGCAGCGAAGCGACGTAGGCCGCCATGATCTGCGGCTCCGGCCATCCGCCCGGAAAGAAGCCCCGGCAAAGAAAAAACACCAGCGCGAACGGCAGCGCCGCCACCGTGTAGTAGACCAGCTTGTGGCCCATCCGATTCAGCAGCAGAAACGAAAGCATGTCGATCGGCTGAATCAGATACTTCTTGACCGTCCCGTCGCGAATATCCCGGGCGATCCCCGAGGCCAGCCCCGGCATGCTCGAAAAGGCCCGACTGATCATCGTCAGCAGGTAGTAGGCCACGAAGTCGTGGTACGAGTAGCCCACGATCCGCGTCTGATCGACCGCCCCGCCGCTGCTCGCCGCCGTGAACACGGCCCACCACAGAAAAACCTGCGTCAGGATCGGCAGGAACCGCATCAACGTTCCCAGCGCAAAATCTCCCCGGTAAACCAGCCGCTCTTCGAGGCTGATGCGGAGAATCGTCCACCAGATGGCTGGGCGTGCATACATGGGGGAAAATACGAAATGCGAAATACGAAACAAATTCGAAATCAGAAATACGAAGGTTCAAAACCGGGGAAGGCTCGGATTATCCCTCCGATCCGGCAAGTTGCTCGGCATCGTCCTGTTCGGCGGCCTCGTTCACCTGGGAGAACATCTCGGCAATCACCTCTTCCAGCGGCGGATCCTCCACGCTCACGTCCTCCACCGGATGTTGCTGGAGGATCTGGGCGAGGGTCTTGGCCACGGCAGTCCGTTCGACCCGCACCTTCGCCCGGGGCGGCTCTTCCAGAATCACTTCGCCATAGACGCCCAGGTCGCCGGGGATATGCCCATTGGCAAACAGCAGGGTCACCACCTTGTGCCCGCCGAACCGGTCGACAATCTGGCTGAGCGAACCGTCGAACATGATCCGCCCGTGGGCGATGATCACCACCCGGCGGCACAGGGCGGCCACGTCCTTCATGTAGTGGCTCGTCAGCAGGGTCGTGATCCCCCGCTCCTGCTGGTAATGCTTCAAAAAATCCTGGATGTTGTACTGGGCCACCACGTCCAGGCCGATCGTCGGTTCGTCGAGAAACAGCACCTCGGGCGAGTGGAGCAGGGCCGCCGTCAACTCCATCTTCATCCGCTCCCCGAGCGACAGTTCCCGAACCGGCTGGGAAAGCAGCCCGCGGATCGAAAGCATGTCGGTCAGTTCGTCCCGGGTCCGATCGAACTCGTCGGGCTCGATCCGATAGATCTGCTGGTGGAGGCGAAACGACTCGGCCGCCGGCAGGTCCCACCAGAGTTGGTTCTTCTGGCCCATCACCAGGGCAAAGCGGCGTCGATAGGCGTTCTCCCGCCGCCAGGGCACGTGTCCCAGGACCCGGGCCATCCCCGAGGTGGGATTGATCACCCCCGAAAGCAGCTTGAGGGTGGTCGTCTTCCCCGCTCCATTGGGCCCCAGAAAGGCCACGAACTCGCCCGCCTCCACCGCCAGATCGATCCCGCGCACGGCCTCGACCGTGCGATACCTTCGGTGAAACAGGCCTGCCACCGACGCCAGCAGCCCCTCCGCCTTCTGATACACACGATACGATTTCGCCAGCGATTCGATCTCAACAACGGCCATAACCCTGAGATTATAGGCTCGCCCCCCCATCCGGGAAAGGCACTTGCCGCCGCCACACCCTCTGCAAAGTAGCAGGCACGCTCCGCCGTGCCGTCCGCCAAACGATCGAGGACGTCCCACCTCAAAGCAGCTTGAACCAGGGCTGCAAAGTTGGAGGAGATTGCGTTTCGGCTTCCCAACGTTTACCGGCAGAGGCCCCCTCCCAAGGCCGCCGCCACAACGCCTCCCGTAGGTTAAACCTAGCCTATCGCTCCCATCCTGTGAACTTGTCATTGGCAGTAAGGAGAACCGTGTCCCTGTCGTTCAGCACCTCGAGGGCGCCCTCGAAACTCTCATTCCCGCTGTACCAGCCGAAGTTCTGAATGTATTCGTCTGAAACGAAAACCGCATTGTCTTCGATCAGGAAGAACATCAGATCCCCTTCATGATACGGAGCGCCGAGGTACTCGGCTTTCTGCAAACGGGAGCTTCTGCGAGTCCCCTCGCCCTGGCAGTAAACGGGTTGGGATATCTTGATGTTCACGCCAGCATAGCTTGTGTCCGGTTTGGACCGGAAGTAGCCGCAGAAAGTGTCTCGGCCTTGGCTCTCAGGCAACCGTTTGATCTTCTGATCTTCCAGCGGAGGAGTGAAGAACAGGTTGAAGAACGCCGAGTAACGCTCTTCCGTACGATAGGTCTTCGAACTGCCTGCGATCCTTGCCAATTCCTGCATGACAGGCGTCACGGTTGCAAAGGTCGCCGTTCTCTTCGGATCCGCCCCATGCTCTCGCAGGAACACATAAATGTCATGCTGCGTGCTGAGCTTGATAACGAGACTCGAAGAAGAGTTCGATCCAATCTTGGTGTGATAGGAGTCATACACGCCGAGGGAAGTATCCTGTCCAGCCTCTCCGAGCGTGGAGTTGGTGAGATCCGATTTCTCAAAGACGACAGTGACGCCGAAGGAGGAAAAGGTCTCGTGGCCTCCTAGTCCTGCGTTGTAGATCCTGTAGTCTTTCGGCAGGCTCTTGTCTTCACGGGCCATGACGTCAAAAAGAAACACCCGCTCTCCGTCAGAGGGCCAACGCGGCCCAAGGCTTCGTGGCCTGGCGACGAAGGAACCGTTTCGCGCCCTCTCGACTTTCCAGAAGGGGCAGAGCATGAGGTCGTTGAGAAAACGCTCCGGCTCAGTAACGTCGATCTTCGGAAAATCAGGAAGAGTCCCAACAGCGTTATGGACTTTTGTTACGATCGGATCGACGTTACAAGAGCCGCCAAACGCCACAAGAAGAAGGATGGTGGCAAATTGCGTCGCAGTCTTCATGGCCTCCTCCAACCAGTGCATACCGCCTGGAACGCCGCTATCCTATCCGCCTCTCGATGAATGAGCAAGCACTCCCGTAGGTTGGCTCTCCCGAGCCGACCATCGAATCATCACCGATCCCCCCATTCCCACCAAAGTCCGACTCACCTTGCTGCCCGCCATGTGATGACTGGACGCCGCTGACTCGGCCGGGGTCGACTCGGGAGAGCTCGGGAGAGCCAACCTACCTCAACCACTCCGGAATCTCGCCCTCGTCTTCCGACCAGGCCTGGTACCGCTGTCCGAAGGCATCGATCAGCGGCGTCGTCGAGAGGTTCACATTCTCCTTAGGAAGCCACTTGCGGTGTGCCGCAAGCACTTCGGCCATCTCCGGCCTGCCGGCCAGATTGACGTGCTCGCCCGGGTCCGTGACATGATCGTAAAGCTCTTCGGCGCCGTCCCGATAGCGAATGTAGTGATACCGCTCGCTCCGTATGCTGTGGTTGTTGTAGTGCCAGGTGGTGACCGCCGGTTGCTCCCGCGGGGTTGTCGGATCGTTCAGCCATGGCACGAGGCTCATTCCTTCGTGGGCCGGAACCGGCGGCAAATCGAGCAGGTCCACGAGGGTCGGGTACACGTCCAGCAGACTCACGGGCCGCTGGCATCTTGCGCCGGCCTGACGTCCGTCCGGCAGAACCCAAACAAGCGGGACTCGGGTCGATTCCTCCCACAAACACATCTTCCGCCAATGCTTCTTCTCGCCCAGGTGCTGCCCGTGATCCGACCAGAGCACGACGATCGTGTTGCCGCCGTAAGGGCTCTCCTCCAGGGCCCTCAGCACCCGTCCGATCTGGTCGTCGGCAAAGCTCACGCAAGCCAGGTAGGCGTGGACCAGATCCCGCCAGTAGCCCGGCCCCATCTTGTGGGTGACAAACCAGTGGTCTCCGCCGGGCAGCATGCACAGGGCCATCACCTTGCCCATCAGCGGAATGTCGTTGAATTCGTCGTCCGGCACGAAGGGAATCTTCAGGCTCGCGGCTTCGTACAGGTCGAAGTACTTCCGCGGCGCCGTGTAGGGCACGTGAGGCCGGGCAAAGCCAACCGCGAGAAAGAAGGGCTTTTGGTGCTGCTCCTTGAGCCGCTCGATGGCCCAGTCGGCAAGTTCCTCGTCCGGCATGATGCCTCGCGGCATATCGGATCGATCGAGGGGACCGCCGCAAAGGGAGTACCCCGGCGTCTTGCCGTATTTCTGAATAATCTGGCTGCCGCCCTTTGGAAAAGGCTGGAAGAAATTCTGCCCGTAGTTGTGACCCCGCTGGCGCCACTCCTTGCTCATCTCGTAAATGGGCTTCACTTCATCCCAGTCGGACGAGCCGGTTTTCGAGTCGGTGCCGTGATGATACAGCTTGCCGCCGCCCATCGTCTTGTAGCCGTGCTGTCGCAGATAGGCCGGGAGCATCGTGGCCTCCCGCAGCACCGACTCTTTGGCGATCGCGTGGTTGGCATAGTGTCCGGAAGTCGACGCGCGAATCCCGCTCATCAGCGCAAGCCGCGACGCCATGCACACCGGCACGGCCGTGTGCGCGTTGGTGAAATACACACCTCGCGTGACGAGCCGATCCAGGTTCGGCGTGAGGGCTTGCGAGTTTCCCCCTTCGCCGTTCGGTCCGATCCAGTCGTTCAGATCATCGACGGCCAGGAACAACACGTTCGGCCTGCGATCGTCAGCCGAGACGGTCGCCAGGATGGCCAGAACCGCGAGAATCGCCAGCATGCATCGTTTCATGATCGAGAATCTCCAGAAGTGCCAAAGCAACAAACGCCGATATCCGCCGATTCGCTGCCGCAATTGTAGCCGCCCGCAACGTTGTCCGGCAAATGCCTTCGCAGCCATGTCGCGGGCCGAGTTGCTGAGCCCCCCCTTCTTGCCTCGACATTCCTTGTTCGATATTCTGCGGTTCACTTGCTGACGCGAGTCAGATAGTACCGACTGTCGAACAAGCCCCCTCAGAGGTTCGTAAAAGATGACCATGCCCAGAAAAACCTCCTCCTTCACGTCGATCCTCTTTCTTCTCGCTTTCGCCGGCGCCGGCCTTCCCTGCCTCCATGCCGCGGCGCCCGCGAAGCTCGCCGAACAGGTTCAGCCCTTTGTCGATCGCCAGGAGCTTGCCGGGGCGGTCATGCTCGTGGCCGACAAGGACAAGATCCTCTCGACCGAGACGGTCGGCTGGGCCGACATGGCCGACGAGAAGCCGATGCAGGCCGACACGATGTTCTGGATCGCCTCCCAGTCCAAGTCGATGACCTGCGCCGGCCTGATGATGCTCGTCGATGAAGGCAAGGTGAACGTGGACGATCCGGTCGAAAAATATCTGCCCGAGTTCAAGGGTCAGATGGTCATTGCCGAAAGGGACGACGCCCATGTCCTCCTACGTCGTCCAAAGCACCCGATCACGGTCAAGAATGTGTTGACGCACACGAGCGGCCTGCCCTTCAAGTCGGGCATTGAAGAACCGACCCTGGATCTGTATCCGTTGTGCGCCCGGGTCCGCAGCTACGCCATGACGCCCCTCGAGTTCGAGCCGGACAGCAAGTACCAATATAGCAACGCCGGCATCAACACGGCCGCCCGCATCATCGAGGTCGTCTCGGGCCAGCCCTACGAAGAATTCCTCGCCGAGCGGCTCTTTCGCCCCCTCGGCATGAACGACACCACCTTCTGGCCCACTGAGGAGCAAGTGGCTCGAATCGCCAAGTCCTACAAGCCGGGCCCCGGCAAGAAGGGACTGGAAGAAACGACGATCAGCCAGTTGTTCTATCCCCTCAGCGACCGGCTCCACCGCTTCCCCATGCCGGCCGGCGGCCTTTTCGCCACGGCCCACGACCTGGCACGCTACTACCAGATGCTCCTCAACGGCGGCCAGCTCGACGGCCGGCGCTGCCTGTCCGAAGAGGCTGTCCGCCAGATGACCAGCCGCCAGACACCGGCGAACCTCTCGAACAGCTATGGCTTCGGCCTCTCGGTCAGCAACACGACGTTCGGCCACGGCGGGGCCTACTCGACCAACACGGTGGCCGACACCCGCCATGGGCTGATCCGCGTGTGGCTCGTTCAGCACGCTGGTTTCCCCGGCGACGGAGCCAAGGCCCAGGGCGTGTTCATGAACGCCGCCATCAAGGCCTACGGTCAGCAGGGAGAGCAATGAGCATTGCATAGTGGGTGGCACGCTCAGAGCGACGCGATGGGCGTGGATGGTCAATCACCACGCCCATCGCTTCGCTCTAAGCGTGCCACCCATGTAATGCATACACCACCCCGCCACAGCAACTAGTTCCCCAGAAGATTTCGACCCTCACGACCGTTTTCTTCGCCAAAGCCGTCGCTTCCCGCCCCCTGACAGCACGAGAATCACTAAACGCCTTCAAACCAACACGTTGCGGCAATAGGCGGGCATCCTGACCGGAGGAAACCAGTGCTTCAGATGGGAGATTTGCACACGATGGGCTGGTTTTCATGGCCGCCTCCCCCAGCCAAACCGGCCGATCCGCTCGGTCGTGGGGTCGGCGTGGCTGCTAACGCGGCTAAAATAGATCTCCTGAAGACCGTGTCGGTGTTCTCACCTCGTTGGACGAGGTTGAGGCCCCGACACTTCCTCTTTTCCCCCTGGGGGCCAGAGTTTCTCTTGCCTGGAGTCGTGGGACGATCACTCCTGCGTTGCGTTGTTGGTGAACCACATCTGACGAACAATCCGGAACGCTTTTCGATCGAATTCTCCCTCTTTCTGCGACGGTATCTTCGTGGGTAGCATGGTTGGGCTACTTCTGACACTCCTCGTTCTCACCCTCGTCCTGCACGTGGTGGCTCGTGTGCTGCGCGTCCCGGTTGCCGCGGATTCCTATCGACGTCGCCCCTGGTTGCCCACCCACTGGCGTGAGCCCATCGAAGATGGCGAGGAGATCCATTTCCAGACCGAGGACGGGACGGAACTGGCCGGCACCTTCCTTGGCAGCCTGACCGATCAATGCCGGGGGACCATCGTCTACAGCCATGAGTTGAACGGGGATCGCTGGAACGCTCTCCCCTACGTCGAGTTCCTCCGATCCGAGGGCTTCGATGTATTCACTTTCGATTATCGCCGCCACGGACGAAATCATGCCCAGTGCAACTGGGACGTCGCCTTCGAAGTCACAGAATCCGACATTGCCGACTTGCGTGCCGCCGTCCGAACAGCCCTTGCCAGAACCTCTCAGAGCCAGCATGGCCCCGCCCCAGATTCGAAGAACCTCCAAGGCCCCGAGCCTCCCGCAAAGGCGGCGGTGATCGGCGTCGGGAAGGGAGCGGCCGTGGCCTTCTGTGCCGCGCCGCTGGAACCCGCTGTTCGAGGCCTTATCCTGGACAGCCTCCAGCCCTACCCCGGGGACTTACCGGGAAACCACAGCGATTCTCCGTGGGCCGCCTGGAGTCGATGGATCAAGCGAGTCTTCTGCCGGCGGACTCGTGAAGCGATCGACCCCAGGTCAATCGCTCCGAGCGTGCGAGTTCCCGTCTTGCTGATCCACGGACGCAATGACGTCGACGTTCCCCTCGAATCCATCCGCTCCTTTGCATCCCGAGTCGGCGGCCAGTGCCAGCTCTGGGTGGTTCCCGGGGCACGGCACGGAGAAGCCATTGGGGTGGATACGGCTTCCTATCAGCGTCGAACCAGTCGCTTCTTGAATCAAGCCATGCAGGCACGCCCCGCTGCCCAGCGGCAGAAGCCAAGCGAAGCAGGCCGGTCCGTCCTTCCGCACGGGCAAATCTCGTCCATGCCGGCTCACTAGTCCGGATTCTGCTGGGCAGAAACAGCCCTCCCCCTCTCCCGTGAACGATCCGCGAATTCTTATCGGGTTTCTCGGGAAAGTCGTTGACTTGGCCCCTGGGGGCTAGAGACAATCGCGGCAGAGACTCCCCCGGGCTCCGACTCGAAGGACCCGGCTTCGCTCATCTTGGCTGTCTCAAACCGAAGGGGGTTGCGCCATGCGAGTACTGGCAGTTCTGCTGATTCTCGTGTCGTCTTGCTTCGTCGTTGGTCTCCCGGGATGCGGAAGTTCGGAACCGCCCGTCGCCGAACAACCGAAACCGGAACCAGAACCGCCTCCCCCGCCTCCCAAACCGATCACCCTCGCCGACTTGAAGCCCCTCAACCTTATGCCCGGCTCCCAGGCCAAGGTGGAACTCGAGGTTCAGCGGAACGACAACCGGGGCCCGGTCGAAATCAAAGTGGGCGCCACTCCGAAAGGCATCACGGTGGACGCCCCCTCCATCCCCGAAGACGCCTCGGCCGGAGAAATGACCGTCAAGGCTGCCCAGTCCCTGGGCGACGCCTCGCTCGATGGCACCGTCGAGGTCACCGTCGCCGTCGGAGAGCAAACTGCCACCGGCAAGCTCAATCTCCACGTCCCCAAGTTGAATTTGCCCACCCTGGCGCCCCTGACGGCCGTCCTGCTCCAACCGGGCACGAACCGATCCGTGGACGTGAAACTCAACCGCAATGGCTTCCGGGACCCCGTCACGCTTCGCGTTGAAGGAGCCCCGGCAAAGGTTGCCTGCAAGTTGATTCCCCCTTTGGTCGCCAAGGACACGACCAAGCTCGAAATCTCGGCCGCGGGTGACGCCCCCGACAGCGATCTGGAACTTCGCATCGCCACCACCCTGTACGGCCGCATGATCGCCACGGAACTGCCACTCAAAGTAGAACGCAAGCCCTACACCATCAAGCCCTTCCAGGTGGTGCAGATCGAGCCCGGCCAAACGCAGCGAGTGACCGTTCCCATCGAGCGGGGAAGCTACAAGGGTCCCATCCAACTCCAGGCCGACAGTCTGCCAAAGGGCGTGACGGCCAAACAGGTCGAGGTCGCCGCAGACGGGACGAGCGCTACGCTGGAGTTGATGGCGGAGCCGAACCTGGAGCGTCGCGTCCGCTCCTCGCGTGTCGTTTCCAAGGCAAGTCACCTGACCAGCGCCGGCCCGATCGTGATCCGGATCGGCAACGAAGACGATAGCTATCTTCCTCCAGGTGTGACGGCCAATCCCGAGATCGCGCCCCTGTTGCGGCGTGGATCGATCGGCGGGCGTTTGACCACCGAGAGCAAACAAGCCTTGCTCGATTTCTATGGCGGCACTGCCGAATCGGAGGCCGCCGTGATGCGCGGCCTCAAGTGGCTGGCGGCCCATCAGCAACCCGACGGCAGTTGGCCCCTCCATGAATACGCAAAAGGCATCCCGAATTGCGATTGCCAGGGGGAATCCGAGAGCGGTGTCGACGAATGCGTCACCGCGGGAACTGCCTTCGGCGTGCTGCCCTTCCTCGGGGCAGGCGTTACTCACAACCGTTCGCCTAAGGAACCGGCCGAACTCGCTTCTTACCACAAAGTCGTTGAGAAAGGCCTTGTTTTTCTGGCCCAACACCAAATCCACAGCAACGACAAGAAGGACGGACACCTCGGCGGCAGCATGTATGCCCATGCCATCGGCACGATCGCCTTCTGCGAAGCCTACGGACTATCAGGAGACAACCGACTGAAGATCCACGCCCAACTCGCCCTCAAATATCTCCTCAACGCCCAACACTCCGAGGGCGGGTGGCGTTACAACCCGGGGCAGGCCGGCGACATGTCCGTGACCGGATGGGTCTTCCTGGCCATTCGAAGCGCCCAGCTGGCCGGCATTGATGTGAGAAAGCTGCCCCTGACGCGAGCCGGACGCTTCACGGAGACCTGCGCCGTGGGCCCCGAGGATTTGAAGTTCTCCCGCTACGCGTACATGCCCGGCCAGGACGAACGACGCGCCCTGACGGCCGCCGGCCTCCTCACACAACAATACCTGGGATGGCCGAAAGACGAGCCGAATCTTGTGGCGGGCAGCAAGTACCTCATGCAGCACATGCCGCCCGAATCGAGCAACAAGCTCGGCGAAATCTACTATTACTACTACGCCACCCAGGTTCTGCATCACCTGGAGGGCCCCAACTTCGACCTTTGGAACCATCGCATGCGCGAGCACTTGATCCGCACCCAGGAGAAGAGCGGGCACAAGGTCGGCAGTTGGGACCCCAACGGCACGGATCAGGGGGCTCGCGGTGGTCGCTTGTATTCCACCGCCATGGCCCTCATCACCCTCCAGGTTTACTACCGCCACCTGCCCATGTATCGCCATGTGAAGCGAATGTGATAAACTTGGGGAAGTATCCTATATCCGGACGACGCTTTCGAGAGCTGCAGACTCCCTGAAATGCTGGGCTAGGGCAGGAGACTGAAGACTGTAGGCTGTAGGTTTCTGATGCCAGGTTGACTGGAGTGGAAAGCCGACCTGGATGCGCCGAAAGTCCCTGTTTTTCGGTCCTTCAGCCTTCGGTCTTCGGTCTTCAGCCTTGTCTCCGCCGCCATTCGTTTTCACTTTGAGTCCCCTCTGTTCCCCCAATACCTCCCATGACCCCCCAACCCAGCCGCCTGGCCCTCGAAGGAAACCTCCTGCGGATCGAATGGAGCGACGGCAAGTCGGTTCTGTACGATCCCATCCAACTCCGCCAACACTGCCCCTGCGCCACCTGCAACAGCGAGCGCACCCGGGCAGCCGCTCAGGGCAAGGTGCCCGAATCGAGCGGCGCCGCCGTCACGATCACGGCCATGGAGCCCGCCGGCAACTACGCCTACAAGATCACCTTCAGCGACGGCCACAGCACAGGACTCTTCACCCTCGAGTTGCTGCGGGAATTGGGCAGCGACAACGCCTGACCGACGAATCCGGCTCAGTTCTTCTCCATGTCCTCTATGTCCTCCGTGGTGCTCTTTCTATTGACATTTCCTGTATTCAGGATTCGATGCGATCGCTGAATTGCCCCCCGCCCCCCCCCCCCCCCGGCCCGAGGGGGAAAAACTGGACTCGGCGAGTTCCCCTCGTTCGTGGTATCATCTCCTTCCGATGACTTTTACCAGGGGGCCTTGCCAAAAAGGCGAGAGGACGGAACGATGGAAACGTGGGACATCGCGCTAATGGTGGTGGCCGGTTACGTCGCCACCTTTGGGCTGGCACGGTTGATGACGCGGCGGCGCGAACAGTTATTGGAACAATTTCGGACGCAGATGGAGCAGCAGCGGCCCGCCCGAGACAGCGAGGAGGCCGCGCCTCCCAAGCGCCAGGCCGCCTGAGCGCCGAGCCTCGTTTCTTCGCCTTCCCGCGGGATTCGGCCGCGGCTCTGACGGCGCCCCTCCATCGCACATTTTGTGGATCGAACTGGTAGATTCTTTTTGTCCGCCTGCCGAAGAGCAACTATGCCCAAGCGTTTCTATATTGAGACCGTCGGCTGCCAGATGAACGTCCTGGACAGCGAACTCGTGGCCGCCAGCCTCCTGGCCGCGGGATACGAGGCCGTCGACAACCGCCGCGAGGCCGACGTCATCCTCTTCAACACGTGCAGCGTGCGGCAACATGCCGAAGACAAGGTTTACAGCGCCTTGGGACGCCTCAAACACGTGAAGGACCGGCGCCCCGACAAAGTCATCGGCGTGATCGGCTGCATGGCCCAGAAGGACCGTGCGGGGATCTTCAAACGGGCCCCCCATGTGGACCTGGTCGTCGGACCGGGACAGATCGGCCAGATCCCGGCACTTCTCGACCAGATTGGCCAGGCTCGCGAGCCTCTCCTGGAGATCAGTCTCGACCGCCGAGGCCGTGCCCGAGGCGAAGTGGAAGACAGCTTCGAACAGTTCGATCCCATGCGAATGGCCGAGGCTCGCCACTCGCGTCACCAGGCAATGGTGCGGATCATGTTCGGCTGCGACAAGTTCTGCACCTACTGCATCGTGCCCAGCGTTCGCGGACCGGAACAAAGCCGTCCGGCTGCCGAGATCGAGGCCGAGGTGGCCCAGTTGGCCGACCAGGGCTGCCTGGAAGTGACGCTTCTGGGACAAACGGTCAACAGCTACGAATACGACGAGGGCGGCCGCCAGGTGCGGTTGGCCGACCTCCTGGAGCGACTCGACAGCATCGAGGGAATCCGGCGAATCAAGTTCGTCACGAACTACCCTCGCCACATGGACGACGCGCTGCTCCAGGCTGTTCGCGATCTGGACAAGGTCTCACCCTACCTGCACGTTCCCGCCCAGAGCGGTTCCAACAGCCAGCTCAAGCGGATGAAGCGGGGCTACACGGTCGAATCCTATCGCGACATGCTCGAGCGGATTCGAGCCACCGTGCCGGGCGCCGCCGTCACGAGCGACTTCATCGTCGGCTTCTGCGGCGAAACGGAAGAGGATTACCAGCAGACAGTCGACCTGGTTCGGTTCGGGCGATTCAAGAACAGCTTCATCTTCAAATACAGCCCGCGGATCGGAACGAAGGCCGTCGAGCTTTTCGAGGACGACGTTCCGGAGGACGTCAAACGGCGGCGGAACAACGAATTGCTCGCCATCCAAAACGCGATCAGCCAGGAGGAAAACGATCCCTTTGTGGGTCAGACAGTCGAAGTGCTCGTGGAAGGACCGAGTAAAGCGGCACTCAAGCAGGAGCCCGACGCGGAAACGGTGCAATTGACCGGACGGACGACGTGTGATCGGATCGTGGTATTCGAGGGGGCGAACAACTTGACCGGCCAGATTCTGCCGGTCAAGATAAACGCCGCCAACTCGTTCACCCTCTTCGGTCAGCTCCCCGGTTCCACCCCATGACCATTTCCCTCGCGTACCGAGTCGTTGTTTTCCTTCTCATTCTCTCGGTCGCAAACGGCATCCTGGCGGCTGCTCCGCCGAAAGACGCTCCGCCACGAGAAGACGCCCTGCTATGGCGCAAGGTGGCGATCCCCGAGGCCTTCCTCACAACTCGCAAAGGCCACACCTTCGGGGGCGATCTGCGGATCGGCGATCTTGACGGCGACGGCCAGTGCGATCTGCTCGTTTATCGCTGCAACCACGGGGCGCCCTCCGGCGCTCACATGGGTGGAATGAAGCCTTGCTTTCTCGGGGCGTTTCACCTCGACGGCAGCGTCCTGTGGCAGGCAGGGCAGGGCGGCAACCATCCCTCGCGTCCCATGTCGGTGGCCGTCGCCGATTTCACGGGTGACGGAGCGGACGACGTGGTGTGCTTCTGGCACCGCGCTTCCCAAGACGTCCAGGCCGACTGGCGATCTCTTGCCGATGTGGTCGTTCAAATCCGCGACGGTCGGACCGGTCGAGTCCTCCGGGAGACCGCCCCCAAGGAAATCACCCGTGCCCGCATGAAAGACCCCGGGGGCTCGAATTGGGTCCACCAGCGGCTGTTGCTGGCCGATTTCCACGGAGAGGGGCGGCCACATGATCTTGTGGTCAAGCTGGGAGACACCTATGTGGCCCTCGACCATGACCTCGCCGTGCTCTGGACGTACAGGAGCCCCTGGGTCAAGTACTCGCAGTGCCCCGCCTACACTCCGTCGGTGGGCGACATCGACGGCGATGGCCGAGACGAAGTGAACGGCGGGTACTTCCTTCTGGACGACGACGGCACGCCGCTTTGGGAAAAACAACTGGGCCGCAATATGGACTCGGTCGTGATCGCTCCGTGGGACCACGGCAAGATGCGGGCAATCTGCTCGGGCTTTGGCCACGTGATGGATGCTGAGGGAAAGGCCGTGCTTGCCCTGGGGGGTGATGAGGTGCCCCATGGCCAGGAGGTTCGCGTGGCCAACTTCCGCGGCGACCTGCCGGGCCCGGAACTGGTCCTGCGTCACAAGGGGCACACTACCGATCTGCTCGTGGTGAGCAGTTCGGCCTCCGAGCCGATTGTGGATCGCCTTCAAATCAATTTCTCACCCACCAACGTGGGTATGGAACCCGTTTACTGGAACGGGCCCGACCAACCGGCCCTGCTCTACAACGGGGGCTGGCTCTGGGATCTCCAGGAAAAGACCGGCCCCAGCCTTCCGGACCTGCCCCCCCCGAATGGAAACAAAATCCACAGGATGGGCTTCTACCACGCCATCCCGGCCAATCTGTGCGGCGACGGCCGGGAAGAACTGGTTCTCTGGGACCCGACCGCCCGGCACGTCTACATCTACGCCCAAAAACCAGTCCAGGACGGGGTTTTCACGAAGTACCAAGGGGGTCCGAGACAGTACAATCCACGACTGATGAACTAGGGATTCAGTTGACAGAATTGCCCGGGGGCTGCACGATAGGGCAGGACGTGGAGCGGATGGCAAAGTGCCTGCGAGACCCCCCCCCTCTTGGAGGAGCCGGCGAAGATCCGTTATCTTAGCGGTATCAGGGCATTGCTCTCGCGCTCTTTGGGCAGCCTCGCGCTCCGAATAGGACCCCCATGGAACTCGACCGTCTACGAAGCTACCTCGACGATTTCACACAGGCCGAGCCGTGGCTCAAGGGACTGAAACTGGTGGACCTCAAACGGGGCCATAGCAATCTCGTGCATATGGCCACGGGTGGGATCACGCTCGATCTGCTCGCCTCGATTTGCGATCAGTTGCAGATTCGTCTGCCTCTCTGTGCCGACCCCGACATGGCCATGAACAACCTCGACCGCTTCGTGAGCGAGGCGAGGAATCCCCTGTCGCTGGGCGCGCTGTTTGAACGGGATCCGGAGTCGCTGGCCACGCTCCTGCAAATCCTGGCCACGAGCCAGCACTTGGCCGACTACCTGGCCACCGACCCTGAGGCCTACGATCTTCTGCGTCTCACCGAGGGTGAACCTGTCTCTCGCGTGCGGTTGGTCGACGACATCGTCAGCGAGGTGGACGCCCTGGATCATGAACCGTCGATCCTTCGGGCATTGCGCCGCTTCAAACGGCGGGAGACTCTGCGGATCGCCTACGGCGACATCATTCGGGAGCAGCCGCTCAAGACGGTGACCACCCAAATCTCCTACCTGGCCGACGCCATCCAGGAAGCGGCCCTCCGCGCCGCCTGGCAGAAAACCATCGAGCGGCGGGGCGCTCCCCGGGGCGAAGAAGGGCGACGTGCCCGCTTCGTCGTCCTGGCACTGGGCAAACTCGGCGGAAACGAGCTGAACTACTCGAGCGACATCGACTTGATGTTTCTCTACGACGTGGACGGCAAGACCGAGGGGCGGCGCACCGTCACCAACCGCGAGTTCTTCGAGCAATTGGCGCGCGAGTTCGTTCACCTGCTGACCGACGCTTCGCAACTCGGCGCCGCCTACCGGGTCGATCTCCGACTCCGTCCGGAGGGCGAGCGGGGCCCCATGAGCATTAGCGTCGAAAACGCCCTCCGCTACTACGACCTTCGGGGCCGCACCTGGGAACGCCAGGCTTTTATCAAGGCCCGAGCCGTGGCCGGCGACATCAATCTGGGGGAAGACTTCCTCGACCAGATGCAGCCGTGGATCTATCGGCGTTATCTGAGCACGGCCGACATCAACGGCATACGCGCCCTCAAGCGACGAATCGAACGCCGAGCCCAAAGTGAAGAGGCCGGGACCCGGGACGTGAAATGCGGCCACGGCGGAATCCGCGACATCGAGTTCGTGATCCAGTTCCTTCAATTGCTCAACGGCGCCGACACGCCGAAAATCCGGACCGGCAACACCCTGGAAGCCATCGCACGCCTCACCGAGGTCGGGTGCCTCACCGATCTGGAAGGCTCCCTGCTCGCGGAGAACTACGCCTTCCTTCGCAAAATCGAACATCGCCTCCAGATCATGTTCGACTTGCAGACCCACTCGGCTCCGGACGATCCGCCCGAAACGCGGAAACTGGCCCTCCGCATGGGCTATACCGAGGTGAAATCCCAACCGGCCCTCAATGCCTTCGAAACCGACTACGAAAGCTGCACCGAGGTCAACCGCCGAATCCTCGACCACCTGCTCCACGACGCCTTTGCCGACGACGCCGAAACGGCGGCCGAAATCGACCTGGTTCTCGACCCCGACCCGCCCGCTGAGCGAATCGCCGAGGTGCTGGGGAAGTACCCCTTCCGCGACGTCAACCAGGCCTATCGCAACCTGATGGCCCTCGGGGAAGAGAAGCTCCGTTTCCTCTCCACGCGGCGCTGCCGCCACTTCCTGGCCTCCATCGCCCCGGAACTCCTGGCCGCCATCGCCACCACCCCCGATCCGGACTCCACGCTCGTCAACCTCGACAAGGTGGGCGACTCCCTGGGGGGCAAAGGTGTTTTGTGGGAGCTCTTCAGTTTCAACCCTCCGTCGCTTCGTCTTTACGTGCGGCTCTGCGCCTACGCCCCCTACCTTTGCGGAATCCTGACCAGCAATCCGGGAATGATCGACGGCCTGATGGACAGCCTCGTCCTCGATCGCCTTCCCTCCATCGACGACCTGCGCGACACGGTCTCCCAACTGGCCTATCACGCCGAGGATCTGGACCCGGTCCTTCACAGTTTCAAGAACGATCAGCAATTGCGAGTGGGAGTGCGCGATGTCCTCGGCAAGGAAGACATTTCCGCGATCACCGGCACGCTCTCCGACATCGCCGAGGCCTGCCTCGAACAGATCGTGACGCGGGAATACGAGAAACTCGCCGGGAAGTTCGGCCAGCCGGTCCTCGGATCGGGTCCCCGCCAGGGGCAGCGGTGCGAAATGGCGATCCTGGCCATGGGCAAATTCGGCGGCCGGGAGTTGAATTATCACAGCGATCTGGACATCGTATTCCTTTACGAATCGGAAGGCCACACAAAACACACCGAGTTCAGCAGTCGCAAAGAAACGACGACGAACCAGCATTTCTTCGGCGAATTGGGACAGCGGGTCATCAAGACCGCCAGTCGCCTGAGCGCGTACGGCCGGCTCTACGAGGTCGACGCACGCCTGAGACCCACGGGCCGCAGCGGCACGCTGGCCACATCGCTCGCGGAATTCTCCCGCTACTTCGCCGAAGGCGACGGCCAACTCTGGGAACGCCAGGCCCTCTGCAAGGCCCGGCCCGTGTGCGTGTCCGAAGAAATGGCCCAAGTCGTCTCCGAGGCCGTGGCCCGCGCCGCCTTTGACCACTCCTGGTCGGCCGCCGACACCGAGGGCATTCGCCAGATGCGGCTCCGGCTTCAGGACACGGCCACCGGCGCCAATCTGAAACGCGGGGCGGGAGGAATCGTCGACATCGAGTTCCTCGTGCAGATGCTCCAACTGAAACACGGCAACAACACCGATACCATTCGTACGCCCACGACCCTCAAGGGCCTCCGCGCCCTTCGCCGCGCCGGCCTGTTGGCCGACGAAGACGCGACCATCCTCACCGACAGCTACCGCTTCCTGCGGATCCTTGAGGGCCGCCTGCGTCTGATGAACCGGACCGACCAGAGCAAGCTGCCCGAGGATCCCACGGAGCTGACCAAGCTCTCCCATCTCCTCCGCTGGCCGAGCGGCGGAGCCCTGCTGGTCGATTTCGAACGCTACCTGAAGAGCACCCGCGAGGTCTTTGATCGGATCTTCGATACTGAAAGCCAATAGGTCGCCATGGCCATTCACATTGCGCCACTACGTGGCGACCTCCCTTCATCCAAGGACAGCCTGAAGGCTGGACTCCAACCTTGCTACTTCCCCGACCGGTCAGCCAGGTCGACCTCCTGGCCGACATAAGGAAAGGCGGGAAGGACCAGGATCTTGCCGTCGCCCATGCGTCCTGTCCGGGCCACGTTCACAATCGTGCGGACCACCTCGTCGACCCGGAGCGAGTCGACCCAAACGGTGATCTCGACCTTGGGGAGGAACGCCAAAGAGTATTCGCTGCCCTTGTAGGCGTCCAGATAGGACTTCTGCCGCCCGTAGCCCTTGACCTCTGAAACGCAACACGCCTCCAGGGGCGCATGCTTCAGGGCCTCAAGCACCTTCTCGACCAGGTAGGGTTTGACGACGGCGATGATCTGTTTCACGGCTTGGGTGCAACACAAAGGTTGGATAGAGGACCGTGGCGGAGTTCCGGGCAGGCAAGTTACTCTACCCGACATGGGTGGAATATGGAAGGGATCTGCTAGGTCAGGGGGACTGGTCCATTTTTCGGTCGGCAAGGTGCTTTGGCGAACACGCGTCGCCCGAAAACATGGACCTGTCCCCTTTGATCGCTCTGGCGGTGATGGTCCTGGAAGGGAGCTGCTAAGAATCCTCGCCCGCCGTCGAGTCGGAAGACCTGGTAAACAAAAGACTTAGCTCCGGGAAGCGGAGAACCCAAGCCACTACCAGGTAGGTAGCCACGGCCCCGCTAAACGGTACCAGTACCTCCCACAGGCTCGACAGGAATTCCACCCGCGGCATCAGTTTCGCCGTTGCCAGACAGGCCGCAGCCATAGCCAGGCTGGCCAGCAGGGCCCGCAGAATGGTGGACACGAGGGAGGGCCAGTTCAACGCCGTGTTGCGCCGCGAAAAAACGGTTGCCAAGGCGACCACCTGAAGACTTGCACCGATCGTTGTGGCCAAAGCCAGGCCCGACTCAGCCAGGGGCCAGATCAAGGTCACGTTGAGACAGAAATTCACGGCTACGACCGACACCCCCACGCGCACCGGCGTCATACGATCTCCCAGGGCGTAGAAGCCTCGAACCAGCACCGGCAGGGCACAGTAGGCCCACACGCCAATGGCATAGCAGACGATGACCCGGGCAGTTCTTGCCGTGTCATCCACGGTGAACTCGCGCCGTTCGTAAAGAAGCCTCGCCAGCGGCTCGGCCAGCAGCACCAGTCCGATGGCCGCGGGAATCCCAAGAAACATCACCAGTCGGAGCCCCAGCGTGAGGTCTTCCCCCAGGCTCTCGCGGTCGTTGCGAGCGGCATGGCGACTGAGGAGGGGAAAGATGGCCGTCGCCACCGCAATGCCGAGAACCCCCAAGGGAAACTGATAGAGCCGCTCGCCGTAATACAGAGCCGCCACGGCCCCCTGCTGCATGGGGTAAGGCAGGTTCCCGAGCCAGCCGATCGTGTGGACCCCCTCGGGGGCAGCAAGGAACCAGGCGATCAGGCTGTCCATGAGGGTGTTGATCTGGGTGACCATCAGGCCCAGCACCATCGGTCCCATGGCTCGCATCACCTGCCCGAGCCCCTCTCGAACGGCCTCGGGATCATAGTTGAATCGGAACCCAAGTCGCCGAAGGGTGGGAACCTGGACCGCAAGCTGGAGCACTCCGGCCAACACGATGGCAAAGGCCACGACGCGAGCCTGGGCGGCCTTGTCGGACGAAAAATGGGGAGCGACGAAGAGAACCCCGCTGAGCCAACAGATATTCAGAATGGTCGGAACCAAGGCGGGCAGCGCGAAGTGGCCGAGGGCGTGCAACGTGGCCGCCACCTGGGCGGTCAGGCAGATCAGAAACGTGTAGGGCAGCATGATCGCCGCCAGCGAGACGAACGTTTGAACCTCGGCGAAATCGGGGGCCGCCACGGCCAGCCCCCCCAAGATCAACTCGCCCACAACGACCACCCCGAGCAGCACCATCGCCAGCCGCATGAAGACCACCGAGGCCAGTTTCCATGCATCCTGCTGGTCCTTCTCCAGGGTGGCGGCAAGCACGGGTAGGTAACTTGCGGCCAGGACCCCTTCTCCAAACAAACGTCGAAAGAGATTCGGGATCCGAAAGGCCAGAACAAAGGCGTCCATCACGCCCCCCCCAGCCAGCCCAAACAGGGCGGCCATGGCCGCGTCGCGCAGCATCCCCAGGACGCGGCTGGCGAGAGTCCCCAGCGCAGTCACACGAGATCCCGAAATAAGTCGATGGTGCTCCCGTCGGCGATGCATGTCTCGAATCGTAGCGGCCCATCCGTCAATCGGCCAGCCGGGGGCTGCCCCATTTTTCATGCGTCCCCAGTGGAGCCAAAATGGTACAGCCCCCCCTTCGTCCCCATATCCCCCCTGGCTAGACTGGGGATCAGAAGAGAACACTCCCATTCCCCATTATTTCCACAAGAACAGACGGTCCCCTCCGCTGGATACTAACTGGCTTTTCGGAACAATTCTCAGTACTGGTTGGCTCAAGACGGCCTCCCTCGTGCTCCGATTAGTCCACGAGGGCTCCTTTTGCCCCCAATCTCACCCCGATCACTCCTGGCACTGACAGTAATCGACCATGGGAAAACGCTCCGCTTATCAGCAACGGGTCATCAAGAATTACTACGACAACAAGGACGCCATCATGCTCCAACGATTGGGGGAGCAGGTGACCGACCTCTACCTGGCGGAGGGGAAGGCTCGTGAACGGACCTGGACCCGCGTGGAATCGACCCTGCAGAATCTGGGGGTCACCCAGAAACGGATCGACCATCTGCATAAGGCCGACAATCCGTCCATGGTGGCCGATCTGCTCAAGGAACTGATGGCCAAGGATTCCTGAAGGGCCAGGCAGCCCGTCGAACAAGTAGGTCATCGCTCGCCGAGCGGGACCATGAAACAGAGAGAATCTGGCCAATTCAAGGCCCGCTCGACGTTCAGACGCTCCTCACGGCGGAGCGTGAGAGCTACTATTGACTTCGCTGTTCTTCCATCCGGCGGCCCTGGCTGGCTGGCTTCAGTTCGCTAAAATGGGGGCTTGTGCTGCCTCGCAGCCGGACCGCCCCTCGCCACTCGATCGAGCCCCCTTCACGGATGACCACGCCCAACTCGCCCAATTGTGCCGCCACGATCTCCGAATTGCGATGGAAGAAATTCCCCGTTCTTAACGACGGCTTCGTTTGCTTGGTGGATGCGATGGGCGACGACTCCTCCATCGTCCAGGCGGCCCGCGTGAGTTACGGCGATGGAACGCAACGCGTTTCCGATGACCGCACGCTGATCCGCTATCTCATGCGTCATCGCCACACCACGCCCTTCGAAATGGCGGAAGTCAAGTTGCTCGTGCGCGTCCCCATGGATTGCTGGCGTCAATGGATCCGCCATCGGACGGCCTCGGTCAACGAATACAGCACGCGTTACTCCATTGCCATTGATGCCACCCAGGCGACAACCGCCGAGAATTGGCGAACCCAGGCCACGTCAAACCGCCAGGGGAGCGACGGGCAACTCGACACCGACGTGGGCGTCGAGCTTACGGCCGGCGAGACGGAACTGCAGCAACTCGCCAGGCAGACCTACCAGCGTCGCCTGGAACTCGGCGTCGCCCGCGAACAGGCCCGCAAGGACCTGCCCCTCTCAACCTACACGGAGGCCTACTGGAAGATCGATCTCCATAACCTGCTGCACTTTCTCCACCTCCGGATGGAAGAACATGCCCAGTGGGAGATCCGCCAGTACGCCACGGCCATCGGGGAGCAGATCGTTCGCCCCCTCTTCCCCTTGTGCTGGGAGGCCTTCCAAGACTACCGCTTCGAGGCGATGGAGTTGACCCGCCTCGATCGCCACGTGATCTCCCAGCTGGCCTCGGCCGGCAAAGTGCCGGCCACGGAAGCCGATTTCCTCGCCGCCCAGCCCGAAGCCTGGGCCAAACTCCAGCGTTGCCGCGAACGCGACGAGTGCCGCGAGAAACTCGTCAAACTCAACCTCCTCTCCCAGTAGGTCCCGGACACGGCCCGATCAGCGTGCTACAATCCACAGCACGCGTCACCGCTCCGGCCAGCCCTCGAGGAGGAACCATGTCCCGCCTGCTTCCTGCCCTGCTCGTTGTCTTCTCCATCGTCAATTTGGCAACCGCCGCCGTTCCCGTCATCTACTCGACCGATCTCTACCACCCCCACGACGATCCGGACGACCACTACGATTTGGCAACCCTCCACGCCCTGCCGGAACTCGACGTGAAGGGCGTCATCATCGACATGGCCAACATCGGCCAGAAGCGGAGTTATCAGAAGGACGGCAAGAAGCCGGGGCTGGTTGCCCTCGAGCAGATGAAGCACCTCACCGGCCGCTCACTCCGTTGCGTCACCGGGCTCGAACACGCCCTGAAATCCGTCGACGACCCCGGCACCGACCAGCCGGAAGCCAGCCAGGGCGGAGTGAACCTGATCCTCTCCGTGCTTCGCGAGTCGGAGGAAAAGGTCTGCATCTTCACCGTGGGCAGCCTCGTCGACGTGGCAGCCGCCTACAATCGCCAACCCGACCTGCTCCGCGAGAAAGTCCGCGCCCTCTACATCAACGCGGGCACCGGTCCCGACGGCTTCCAGGAAGAGTGGAACGTCCGCCTTGACCAGAAGGCCTACCAACGAATCCTCCTCTCCGACCTGCCCATCGAGTGGTACCCCTGTTTCGGACGCGAGGGCTACTTCACTTATTTCGTCGTGAACCAGCCGACGATCCTCGGGCCGGCCCCCGCCCCGCTCCGGGCCTTCTTCGCCTACGCCCTCAATCGCTCCACCGCCCCGCCGATTCCCTTCCTCGCCGGCGATTATCCACCGCCCAAGGGTCCGCGGAACATGTGGTGTACGCCCTCCTTTGTCGACCTGGCAGGACGGAAGATCTACAAGACGGAAAAGGGCTACGAGGCCCTGCCCGAACCTCCGGCCCCTGGAGCGGCTCCCGTCAACTGCTATCAAATGCAACCTGTCACGCTCACCCTGGAAAAGGCACCCGCCCACTCGACGAAAACGGGCCCCTCGGCCACCTACCTGGGACAAGAGCTCGATCGAATCGGCAAGAAGACCTGGGATCCCGACGGCGAACCCGACTGTGCCGTCCGCGTCACCGGGCTGCCCGGCGGTAAGGAGGTCCGCAAGGTCCGGCTCACGGGACCCCGCGAGGGAGTCTGGCTGGATGCTCCCAATCCCGACCGCTGGCTTGTGACACTGTTCCCTGACACGGACTCCCACGTCGCCATTTTCTCCTTTTGGGCCCCGGGCCAGCACCGACTGGAGATCGAGTTCGCCGATGGATCGCAACAAACCGTATCCTTCCACGTTCCCTTTCCTGGCTCCCCGCTGTTCCAGGCCGACTTCCAGAGCGGGAAGGGCAAGGTTCGCGTGATCCGGAAGCAGGAGCCGGGCTACTCGGAGGTGATGGCTTCCGTATTGCAAAATCTTCTGACGTCGGGACAATTCGCCCTGCCCAAGTAGGACGAGCCGGCAGAAAAAGGCCGGGCAGTGGCCAACGGCAGAGGTCCCCACAAAAATGTCGAGGAAAATGGGGCGGAACAAGCCTCAAACCTCTCCACCCCACTTGGAAGAGAACCTCGAACCAACTATGATTGTCCAATTCGCAATCGCCTCCGCTCACCTCGCCGGGAGGCGGTAGCCCTGTCGTGTGGAGGCCTTGCCTCAATTCGCGGGTCTCCCTCCCCAGCTGACCGGCATTTCCCCTCTCCCCTGAAGCGATCAACCATGGAGTCCGCCGTCATGTCCTTGAGCATTTCCCGCATTGTTCAAGCATTGGAACCCTCTGCCACCATCGCCATGGCCACGAAAGCCAAGGAGTTGAAGGCCCAGGGCGAGACGGTTTACGACCTGAGTCTGGGCGAACCCGATTTCGACACCCCGCTGCACATCCGTCAGGCGGCCTTGGAGGCCATGGAGGCCGGCCACACCCACTACACGCAGGCCGGCGGCATTCCGGAACTCAAGAAGGCGATTGTCGAAGCCTACGAAGCGGCACACGGGCTGACCTACGACCCCACCCAGGTAGTAGTCTCCAACGGCGCGAAGCACTCGCTTCACAACGTGTTCACCGTCCTGCTCGACCCCGGCGACGAAGTCATCATCCCGGCCCCTTACTGGGTCAGCTACGCCGAAATCGTCAAGCTCACCGGCGCCGTGCCCGTCATCGTCCAAACGAGCCAGGAAGACGACTTCCGCCTCTCGGCCGAGGCCCTTCGCGGCGCAATCACCGACAAGACCAAGGTGCTCCTTCTCTGCAGCCCCTCCAATCCGACGGGTAGCATGTATTCGCCGGAGGATCTCGGGGCGCTGGCCGACGTGGTCCTCGAAAAGGACCTGGTCGTCGTGGCCGACGAAATCTACGAGCATCTCATTTACGGCGACAACCGCTTCGCGAGTTTTCCCACCGTTCGTGAGGGGCTGCAGGACCGTTGCGTCATCGTCAACGGCGTGAGCAAGACCTACGCCATGACCGGATGGCGAATCGGATGGGCCATGGCCCCCGCAAATGTGGCCAAGGCGATGGGAAGTCTCCAGAGCCAGGAAACCTCCTGCCCGTGCAGCGTCAGCCAATACGCCTCCATCGCCGCCCTCAAGGGCCCCCAGGAGTGTGTTGCGGAGATGCTGGCCGAGTTTGCCAAGCGACGAGAATTCGTCCAGCAACGGATCACCGAAATTCCGGGCTTGAGCTGTGCCAACATGGCCGGCGCCTTCTACGCCTTCATCAACATCAACGAGCACCTCGGACGCGACTACGGCGGACGCCGCGTCGACAACTCCACCGACTGGTGCCTCGAACTTCTCTCCCAGAAGAAAGTGGCCATGGTCATGGGCTCCGCCTTCGGCGCCGAAGGCTACGCACGAGCCTCCTTTGCCACCAGCATGGCGAACCTTCAGGCGGCCTTCGACCGTATAGAAGCTTTTGTGAAGGGGTAGCATGGCTCTCCGAGCCGTGACTCACCGCTGTAGCCTTGGTCTCCGAGCGGTGACTTGCACACTCAGCCAACTGCCACTTCACGAAGCCACAACCAACCGACGAAGCACGCGATCCGAAAATCGCCGGCCCTTTGACGTTTCAAGCCCCGACCCAGAGAGTCAGGCTACAGCCCGGCGCAGCCTACGCAGACCACCCATCCTTTCTTGTCGCGTAGGAGGGCTGCTGATACACTTCAGCACTGCCGTTCCCGCATGGCACATCCGTTCCCGCAATGTCGATCGAGTGAGCGACAAGGAGGTCGCCCTTGCTATCGAAATGGCCCATCCGCGTTAAGTTCCTGGTAAGCCTGGGACTTCTGTCACTCTGCGTGGTAGTTCTTGCCGGCAGTGGAATCTTCAGCACCAACCGCTATCGCACGATCGTCAAGGGACTCAGTTGGCGTTCCGAAGAACTCCCCCTCGCCAACCAGTTGAGCGGCGACGTGGCCCATCTGCGAATCCTCGTCGCGGAGTTGCAGGGCCGGCGCGCCAGCCGCTTCCCGGAAACGGATTTCCAGGCCGACCCCGTTGGGACCTTTCTCGTTCGGGAGCAGTTCCAGGACGGTCTGGAAGAGTTGGAGGCCACCCTCGCCAAGTACCGCGACAAGCTGGAGAAGCACATGGGCGTCGGTTCCGGCATCGGCGACAACCGGCAAGAGCTGGAAACCGTCTCCGAAATCGGTGCGGCCCTGGAAGAGGTGCTCCGTATTCAAGAGAACGGCAATTGGCCCCTTGATGGGGTCCCAGTCGATCGGCTCAGCAAGAATCTGCTCGAACTCCAGCACCTCACCGACAAGCTCCCCACCTTCCTCTACGATCGCTTCACCGGGTTCGCCGATGCCGAACGCAATCAGTATCGCACAATGATCGTGGGGAGTTGGATCGCGGTTGTCGTGGCGGCCACGAGCTTCGGCCTCTTCATCAACCTCTTCTACTGCTGGATCTTCACGCCCCTGCGACTGCTGATCGAAGGCTCGAGATGGGTTGCTGCCGGAGATTTCAATTATCGTATCCATCTCCGGAGCGAAGACGAAATGGCCGAGCTCGCTGAAGCCATGAACGACATGACCCAGCGTTTCCAGGACATCCGCGACGACCTCGATCGCCAGGTCCGCGAACGAACGCGGCAGGTGGTCCGGAGCGAACGCTTGGCCGGCGTCGGATTCCTGGCGGCAGGCGTGGCCCACGAAATCAACAACCCGCTGGCCTCCATCGCCATGTGCTCCGAGTCTCTCGAAAGTCGCCTTGTGGAAGACTCGCTCGATGGCCGGGAAGCGGACCCTGTCATGCAGAAGTACCTCCAAATGATTCAGGCCGAGGCCTTCCGCTGCAAGGAAATCACCGAGAAACTCCTCGATTTCTCCCGCGTCGGCCCCGCCAAGCGGCAAACGACCGTCCTCAGCGACGTGGTGGCGGGCGTGATCGAAATGGTCCGCCACATCGGCAAATACCAACAGAAGAAGATCGAATTTCGTTCCGCCGACGGAATCCTCGCATCGGTCAACTCCCAGGAACTCAAGCAGGTGGTGCTCAACCTCCTCACCAACGCCCTCGATTGTGTCGAAGAGGACACGGGCGTGGTGCGAATCGACCTGACGCGACGCGACGGCTGGGCGGAACTGACATTCACCGACAACGGATGCGGCATGACCGAAGACGTCCTCGAACACCTCTTCGAGCCCTTCTTCACCCGCCGCACCGTCGGACAAGGAACTGGCTTGGGCCTTTCCATCACGCACCGGATCGTCTCCGATCACGGTGGCGAGATCGACGCCCACAGCCAAGGTCCCGGCCGGGGCGCCACCCTCCGGGTCCGCCTCCCCCTGGTCCAGGAAGACAAAAACCGAGCCGCATGATCCACGGAAGGACAAGCTCCATGGCCGATGCCACCCGCGAAGCCAAGAAATCGGAACGCCGCAGCGCCGGTTCCGCCCTCAAACTCCTGTTTGCCGACGACGAGCAATCGCTCCAGGAGTTGATGCGGCTGGAACTGCCCAGAATGGGCCACGAGGTAACCGTTTGCCCTGACGGGGAGAAGGCCGCCGCTGCGCTCGAGCGGAACACCTACGATTGCATCCTGGTCGATCTCGACATGCCCGGCCTGACCGGGATCGAGGTCATCGCCAAGGCCAAGGAGATGAGCCCCGAGACGGACGCCATCGTTCTGACCGGCAAGAGTTCGCTGGAATCGGCCGTGGCCGCCCTCCGCTACGGTGCGTTCGACTACCTCACCAAGCCCTGCAAACTGATCGAACTCAAGGCCGTCCTCGGGCGGGTCGCGGCAAAACGGGAACTCACCAAGAAGTACCTCGCCCTGAAGCAGCGTCTCGAACGGCTCGAAGGCCGCTCGGATCTCGTGGGCGACTCCCGCGGCATGAACGGCGTCCGCCGCCTCCTCGACAAGGTAGCGCCCACCGACTCCACGATCCTCATCCTTGGCGAGACGGGCACGGGCAAGGAACTGGTCGCCCGGGCCCTCCACGACCAGAGCCTCCGGGCCGACCGCCCCTTCGTGCCCATCAACTGCGGGGCCCTCCCGGAAAACCTCATCGAAAGCGAGCTGTTCGGCCATCGCAAGGGAGCCTTCACCGGCGCCGACGAAAACCGGGTCGGACTGTTCGAGGTGGCCGACGGCGGCACCCTGTTCCTCGACGAGATCGGCGAGCTGCCCAAGGCCATGCAGGCCAAGCTCCTCCGCTTCCTCGAAAGCGGCGAGATCCGACGGGTGGGCGAAAACGAACCCTTCAACTGCGACGTGCGGGTTGTGTGCGCCACCCACCGCCACCTGGACGAGATGGTCGAAACCGAGGATTTTCGCGAGGACCTCTGGTATCGGATCAACACCTTCGAAATCCACCTTCCGCCGCTCCGGGATCGGGCCGACGACATCGCCATGCTCGCCCGGCATCTGGCCGCGCGCTACCGCTCCGGGATCACCGAAAACACAGTCGTTTTCTCGCCAGAAACGCTCCAGGCCCTCCGCTCGCACTCGTGGCCTGGCAACGTGCGTGAGTTGGCCAATGTGGTCGAACACGCCATGATCCTGGCCGACGAACTGCCCATCCAGCCCGAGCACCTCCCCAGTCGCTTCGGAAGCCGCACAACCGCGCCGGCAGCGCCAACCCTTTCGGAGCCGTGCACGCTCCGAGAATTGGAACTCCACGCGATCGAAGCCTCTCTCGAACGCCACGACGGGAACAAGCCCAAGGTGGCCGACGAACTGGGAATCAGCCTGAAGACTCTCTACAACAAGCTGAATCAGACGGTCGGATTGAAGAAATCGGCGTGAGCCAGAAGCGAGCCAGGCCGGTCAAACGCCGAGGAAAGACGCGGCGCCCTCCGGTCAGTTCCAGAGCAATCATTCTTCACCGCGAAGCGGTCGACACAACACAGCCCAGGACAGCGCCAGCGGCGCAGCCGCCAAGCGCCACCCTGGGTGACGGTCCTCACATCCCCTTCTGCGATGAAGACGTTGCCCGCTCTCACCGGCCATCCATTCCACCCATCGTGGGTCTAACTGGTTCTTTTTTGTCCGCCTGCCGAAAAATCAGGGCTGGGCCATCGCCATAGCGCCGTGGAGGACGACTTCCTCGCCCAAAGCGGCGGGGCGAATCTCGTAGGTTCTCAAGTGGGTCGGAAAGACGAAACGTTCGACGGCCTGACGCACGGGACCGAAAAACAGAGCTTCGCCGATCAGGGACACACCTCCCCCGAGAACGACCACGTTTGGGGCGAGAAGGGTGATCATCTGGGCGAGGGCCCAGCCGTAGGCATCACAGGCCTCCCGAAAGACGAGGCAAGCGAGTTGGTTGCCCGCGGCAGCGGCGTCGGCCACCTGGATGGTGGTGAGCCGGGGCAGTTGGCCCTGACATCGATCGAGCAGATCGCGGGCTTCAGGCGTTTCGGGACGTTCGGCCACACGGCTGCGGGCCGCAGCGGCGATGGCCCACCCGCTGGCCATGGACTCGACGGTTTGGTCGGGGGTGGAGCAATGCAGGCCCGGACGCAGGTGGCCCAGTTCGGAGGCCACGCCGCTGCCTCCGCAGAAGAGCTGGCCGTCGATCACGAAGGCGCCGCCAATGCCGCTTCCCACGTTGCTGTAGAAAACGACGCGGCCCCCCTGTCCAGCCCCGAACCGGGCTTCGGCAAGTCCGGCCGAGTCGGAATCGTTGACCAGAGCGGCGGGCAGGTCGAAGGTATCGCGACACCAGTCCACCAGGGGAAAGTCGTTCCAACCTTCCACCTGGTGGCTCGTGATGGTGGTTCCGGCGCTCGCATCGACGGGACCGCCGAAGCCGACTCCGATGGCCCGGGCCGAGTGTTGGGCCAACAGTTCGGCGCCGCACTGGGCGATCTGGCGAAGGACCCCCTCGGCGCCGGCTGCGGGATCGACGTCCAGCCGGCGCAGGTCAACGAAAGGGGCGCCGCCCCCGGGGCCAATTGCCAATTGCAACTTCGTGCCGCCGATTTCGATTCCAAGGAGCATGGGTCGCGCTGGCTTATAGGATCGGGGCGGGAATGAGTGTCGTGAATAGTCGCTTTTTGCTCCCGCGAAGAGGCATTTGTTCGCTCCAGCGAACAACGACGCTTGTTGTTGCGCCGCCCCTTACTTCTTGATTTCCTTGATGCGGATGTTGCGGAATTCGACCCGATCGCCGTGGCCGAGGAAACCGATGCGGCCCGTCTTGTTGTGGAGGCCCGGGTGTTCCTTGCCGTCCGCGGCCTTCTCGATCTTGTCGAGGTCGGCGTCGACGATCACGTGGCCGTTGAGGGTCACCTTGATGCGGGAACCGTCGGCCATGATCTCTTCGCTGTTCCATTCGCCCGCCGGTTTGCGGAAGCCCGTCTTCGCCGGCACGACGCCGTAGATCGAGCCGTGGTGCTGGTAGTCCTTGAGCCAGCCCTTGTATTTCTCGTGGGTGTCGTCGAGGATCTGGATTTCCATGCCGTTGTAGGCGGAATTGCCGCTGACGGGCGCGCGGATGCCGACGCCGTTGTTGCCTCCGGGGGGCACGTTGAATTCAAAGCGGAACACGAAATCGGAGTAGTCTTTGTCCGTCATCAGCTTGCCGCCGGGAGCACAGACGAGTTTCCCGTCTTCGACGATGTACCCTTTCGTGTCGCCCACCCAGCCTTTGAGGGTCTTTCCGTCGAAGAGGGAGACGAATCCTTCTTCGGCTTCGGATTTCTTCTCTTCCCCGTGAAGCTGGCAACTGAATGCGAATAGAACGGCAGCGGCTAGGAGGGTGCGGAACATGGGGGGTCCTTGGGGGGTGGGAGGCAAAGGGGAAGGAAACGTTGAAAGGCCGAATGTCGAAACTCAATTGTCGAAAGAAGAACAAATCACGAAAGTCCGAATACCGAGTCCCGTACGGCGTTCGTCATTCGGGCGTTCGAGCTTCTTTCGTCATCTGATTTTCCTCATTCGACATTCACCAGCGTCTCGTCACTTCTTGGACGGGGACGGAGGCCTCGCTTCTGCGAAGTTCAGGTCCCCATATTTTCACCTGCCGGGACTATCGCCGTCAACCAGCGGGCTCCTGCCGCTTCATCTGGCGGACATCGCCCGTGGTCTTCATGGAGCAGAACTTGGGGCCGCACATACTGCAGTAGCGGTGCTCGCCGTCCGCGCTTTCGACGAGGGTCTCTTCGTGCATCCGGCGGGCCGTCTCGGGGTCGAGGGAGAGGCGGAACTGCTCGTCCCAGTTGAACTCGAAGCGGGCCTTGGACAGGGCGTTGTCGCGATCCTGGGCCCCCGGGCGGCGTCGGGCCACGTCGGCGGAATGGGCGGCGATCTTGTAGGCGATCACGCCCTGGTGGACATCCTCCATGTTAGGCAGCCCCAAATGCTCCTTTGGGGTGACATAGCAGAGCATGGCGGCCCCGTACCAGGCAGCCATGGCGCCGCCGATGGCACTGGTGATATGGTCGTAGCCCGGGGCGACGTCCGTGACGATCGGGCCGAGGACGTAGAAGGGGGCCTCGTGGCAGATTTCCATCTGGCGGCGGATATTCATCTCGATCTGGTCCATGGGGATGTGACCCGGACCTTCGATCATGACCTGGCAGCCCAACTCCCAGGCTCGCAGGGTAAGGTCGCCCATCACGGCAAGTTCGGCGAACTGGGCCTCGTCGCTCGCATCATGGACCGACCCGGGACGCAAGCCGTCGCCGAGGCTCCAGGTCACGTCGTAGTCGCGCATGATCTCGCAGAGCTGATCGAAATGGGTGTAGAAGGGATTTTCTTCCCCGTGGGCGGCCATCCATTTGGCCGTCAATGAGCCGCCGCGGCTGACGATCCCGGTCAGGCGTTTTTCCGTGAGCGGGAGATGCTCGCTCAGCAGGGCGCAGTGGATCGTCATGTAGTCGACCCCCTGGCGAGCCTGGTGCTCGACGATGTCGAGGAAGTCCTGGGGCTTCATGTCGACGATGTCGTCGAGTTGCTCGCACATTTGGTAGAGGGGGACGGTGCCGACAGGAACTTTGACGGCGTCGATGATCCGCTGGCGGATTTCATCGATCTGTTCGCCCGTGGAGAGGTCCATGACGGTATCTGCGCCGTAGTGGATGGCGCACTCGACCTTGGCCAGTTCGCAGGCGGCGTCGCTCGTGAGCGGAGAGTTGCCCAGGTTGGCGTTGATCTTGGTGCGAACCGCCGTGCCGATGCCCATGGAGTGGAGGCCCTTCTCCACGTGGACTCGGTTTGCGGGAATGACCATTCTTCCGCGGGCAACCTCGTCGCGAACGAGTTCGGGGGCGAGCTGCTCGTCCTGCGCCACCTGTTCCATCTGGGGAGTCAGGTTTCCGGCACGTGCCTGCTCAATCTGGGTCATTCGGGGGGGCTCCGTATCTAAAAGGCCCTAACAAAACGAGTGAGTTTCCCACGGGCATCGGCGTACACAGCCCGTGGTTGTGATCGCGGCTCCAAAATCGGGACACTCGAGGGGAGGGTTCCGTGGTGGTGGGCCGGCAGCCTCGCGACAGGGTGGGATGGGTACCGCGGGCTCATCACGGCGGAGCGTGAGAGCGACGCAGGAGTCGGAAGTCCGCTGTCCGTCAGGGCTTATTCGATCTGCCGCAACGTCCCATCCTATCCGTGTGGTGCCGGTTGTCAATTGGCGAGGGGATCGGAAGGGTCGTGGGGATTTGGTGAAAAAGGTGGAGAATTCCGCCTGGTTTGGTCCTGGCGGCTGGTTGGATTGCTCGGGGGAAACGGTCGGAGTAGCGACGTCTGTGAGGGTTGTTCGGACCGGACAACAGAAAAAGTCGGCGATTGGAACCTTCCCGGTGCGACCCATCTGCTGGGTAGTTGCGGAACGTCCGATACAACGGTCATGGTACGTACGTAATGGCTCTCGGAGATTTCCCGCAATGAGAATAGCAAATCGGACAATCCTGCTGGCCGCTTGCACATTCTCCTTGGGCGGGTTGGCCTCTAACCTTGCCTTGGGAGAAGAACCGGGGGTCCGATTGGCCCGGCGGCAAATGGTGGCAATTCAGTCGCGAGGCGATGCACCGATCCCGCTTCCCCCGGTCACCGTACCCGATCCGGTGGGCTCGGGGAGCGTGGAGAAGACGCAAGCCGCTGCAAGCGCCCTGACGCTCGCCGATCTCCAAAACCTTGCGCAACAACATAACCCCACCTTGGCTCAAGCCCAGTCGGCCATTCGGGCGGCCCAGGGGCGCTACCTGCAGGCGGGGCTCTATCCGAATCCAGAAGTGGGCTACTCAGGCGAGGAGATCGGCTCCGAGGGCAAGTCGGGGCTCCAGGGGAGTGTTGTGTCCCAGGAAATCGTCACCGGAGGGAAGCTGCAACTGGCCCAGTCGGCGGCAGGACACGGAGTGGCGGCCGCTCGGTTCGGCCTCGAGACACAGAGATGGCGGGTCCTGAATGCCGTCCGCTCCCGATTCTACGAGGTCCTCCTGGCCCAGGAGATGGTCAGCATCAACCGGGATCTGGTGCGTGTGGGCAAGGAAGGCGTGGAGGTGACGACGCGGCTCCGCGAGGCCCAGGAGGTGGGCAAGGCGGAAGTGCTCCAGGCGAAAATCGAGGCGGAGCGGGCCAAAGTAAGCCTGTTCATGGCGCAGAACCGTCATCGGACGGCGTGGTATCAGCTTGCCGCCGTGGTGGGTTGTCCCGAAATGGAGTCGGCGCCGCTGGCGGGAGATCTTATTCGCGACCTACCGACAGTCACGTGGGACGAAGGACTTGCCCGGCTGTTGTCGGGGAGTCCGGAACTGGCGGAAGCGCGTTCGAAGATACGCCAGGCTCGGTGCAAGGTGGCACTCGAGTGCGCCGAGCGGCGAGGCAATCTGAGCGTTGAAGCGGGCGTCAAGTTCGACGGTGCGGCGGAGGAGACGGTTGCCGATGCGGGCGTGTCGATTCCCTTGATGATCTATGATCGCAACCAGGGGAACATTGTGGCCGCCCAGGCCGAACTCGTGACGGCGAGCCGGGAGGTCGATCGGCTGGAACTGGAACTGTTCAACCGCTTCGCCGAGTCCTTCGAGGGCTATTCGAACGCCAATCGCCAGGTCCAGTTGTTTCGGGCGAACGTTCTGGACAACGCGAGGGAATCGCTGGAACTGATCGGATCCGGCTATCGCCAGGGAGAATTCGACTACCTCCAGCTGCTCACGGCACAGCGAACCTACTTCTCCGCCAATCTGGAGTATCTCCAGGCCTTGCGGGAATTGTGGGAGCGAGCGGTCGAACTGGACGGCTTGATGTTGACGGGCGGACTGAAGGGAGAAGAGTGAAGTTTGAAGAGTGTTGAGGTGAGGATGGTTGAAAGGGCTGTCCGTGCTTTGATTCTTCGTTTTGTTTCTGCAGTGATTTGTTCTCGCTATATGGAACAGGTGAGGTTGCCGGTGCCGTTGGATTGCTGGACTTCATGGAGCAAAGGTCTCCCGGGACGCTTGATCCGGACGCTTGCGGTCTGTTGCGCCGCGTGGTTTGCGGTTGTCGGCGCAACACCGAGTGCTCTTGCCCAGCAAACAGAATCGGTCGCCACGCTGCCTCCCCACACGACCCCCACACGGAGCAATCCGTCTGCGATTGGACACGACCTGGAAGAATCGCTTCGGATGGGAGAGATCCCCGACGAAACAGAACGGTTGTTCGGACCTTTCGTTGACCGCGACTGCGGCATCTGCTTTGAACCGGTCTATTGGGGTGAGGTCTTCAGCAACGTCCGTGGCGGGATCGACACACGCAATGCCACCCGCTATCAAGGGCTGCTCGACCTGGCCCTGATCGCCGATTTCGAGAAACTCGGGCTGCCCTTCAGCGGCGAGTTCTTCATCGTTGGCCAATGCCGCCACGGCCAGGGCCTTACCCGGGACTTCATCGGTGACTCGCTCGTGGTGAGCAATATCGATTCCTTCGAGGATCGGATCCAGGTGGGCGAATACTGGTGGGAGTTCCATTTGCTGAACGACAACGTCCACCTGCGACTCGGCAAGCAGGATCTGAACGCCGAGTTCCTCGTGGTCGATATGGCGGGCGATTTCATCCAGTCGGGATTCGGCATCTCGCCCAACCTGGCCGTGCCCACCTACCCGGACTCGAGCGCAGCCGCTGTGGTCCTGGCCGACCTGACCGACGACTGGCAGTTCAAGTTCGGCATCTGGGACGGGATCCCCGACGGGCGGAACTGGGGATTCTCGGGAACAGATATCACCCTCTCGGCCGGCGAACTCGAATACCGCTACGAGTTGGCGGACGACCTCCTGCCGGGCACGATCGACGGCGGGCTCCTCTACCGCTCGGCGGGCGAGTTGCCGTCGGGCGATCGCGTGGGCCAGGGCTGGGGATTCTACTTCGACGCCGAGCAGATCTTCTGGCGTGAAAACCCGCTCGACGAGGACGACGAGCAAGGCCTCGGCGGGTTTCTTCAATACAGCAAAGTCTACCCGGACGACCTGGTCGAGTTCCCCGAGTATCTTGGGGCCGGCCTGGTCTACCACGGCCTTCTTCCGGGGCGGGACGACGACGGGCTCGGGGCCGGTGTGGCCGCCTGCCGGCTCAACGGGGGCGGCACGAACCGGGAGACGGTGATCGAGTGCTACTACAAGGTGGCGCTGCGTCCGGGGGCGGTTCTGCAGCCGGACGTGCAATACGTCGCTTCGCCGTCAGGGGTTGAGAGGGACGCGTTGGCCGTGGGGGTGAGGTTTGTGCTGGCGCTGTGAGCAGCGAGAAGCCCGCGCAGCGGGCGGTACGCGAATAGCCCCAGGTGCGAATTTGGGGGAAATGATGCTACAATCAGCCCACAAGCCCGCGCAGCGCGGCGCCACGAAGATCGTGTCTGAGGAATGAGGTCTGGCAGAAGAAGACATGACATCCTGGCTCCAAGACCGAATCGATGATCTGCGCGGGTTTCAGGGAAGTTCCATTTCGCGATGGGTTGGAACTGAAATGTCGCTCACGGAAGATCGGCCCGGTGGGGAGTTATGGGATGACGAACGCACCCCGTGGCTTCAGATGATCGAGCTGTATTGTGAGACAGGGAAAGGCGACGTCTATCGCTTTGCCACCTATCAAGACGACTGTGATTTTGGACTATTTGCTTCCCCCGTGTCCGTCATCCAACCATGGCAATCCGAAGAGCATTCAATCTACCGCTGGGTTGAGTTACCATATCTTCCGGTCGGAGTTGTTGAAAGTGTCGGATATGCACTTTTCGAGTCGAGAATACTCAGCGAAATTACTCTTGTCGTGGGCGAGCAGACCGTTCAGATGAAGTCGGGGGAGGTTTACGAGCAGGAAGACGGGGCGTTTCAGCTTCAGTGGCTGAACGAATCTGTGATGGTGCAGGTGGATAAGAGGCACCCGAGATCGGCGGGGTAGACGCTCGCGTGCGTGCTGTGATTTCTGAGGCGGAAGGCGAGGAGTTGCGAGGTACTTATGACTGAGAAGCTTGAGGACTACCAACCGCCCGAGAGCCGGCAGGAGTTGCTCCGCCGTTACGCGGATGGGGAGCGACATTTCCCGGAAACCGATCTGTGCGATGCGGATCTTTCGGGCGTCACATTGGACGGCGCGTCCTTCGAGAAGTTGTCTTGGTTCCACAGCGCCAACTTCGAGGGGGCCAGCCTGCGGAAGACCAGCTTCCGTGAATGCAACGTGAAGTGCGCCGACTTTCGACGTGCCGACCTCACCGGGGCATCGTTCGAACTCGCAGCGGTCGAGGCAATGGATCTCGAAGGGGCAGTCCTGGAAGGAACCAGTTTCGTTGGTGCGTCGTACTATGGGTACACGATCCAGGAAGAGGATCAGTTTCAGCTGATAACGAGCCTTATGTCCGGTCCATACCACGACTTCCTGCTGCTTTCCACCGCCGAGCACAGTTTCTCGGAGTACATGAACTTCATCAACGATCCGCGAGCCATTCGGATTGAAGACGATCTGCTCCGCTATCTTGCAGACACTCTGGAGTGGATCCCGACCTACAATCCGGCGAAGGACGAAGCTCATCGTGGGTTATGCTTCTGGGGGCCGACGGTGATTCACACGGAGGGCGCGCCCGCTGCTGCGGCGATCTTCGACGGGTGGGCCGGGTTGTTGGCCTGCGGTCCCCCAAAGTTGGCGCTGACGGGCGGCTGGACCTGGTGCGATGGAGATGCGCCGAGCGAGGGCAACTACGATAGGCTCGAAGTTGATCGCGATGAGTTTGTGGCCAAATTGCGGCAGCTCGCCGGTTATGCCAGGCGGATTGTGGAAACAGAGGGCGAGTTCTTTGTTCTTCATTTGGGCGTTTGATACGGGGAGATGGGCGGCGGGGCAGGCGAATGGCGATTTGGGGTGCAATTGGGAATAGGGGTTAACGGTTGGCGTCAGTTAGTTTCACGTGCACTTGAGGCTTGCAGCATGTTCGAATGGCTGAAACGTGCTTTTTCGCATCGCCAGGATGACGAGCGACGGCGATTCTTTGAACTTGTCGACGCGTTGAATGCTCGTGCGTCGGGCGGGACGCCGACGACCGTCGAACGTCGCCTGGGTACTCTCCGAATTCACTCAGGCGTGCTGGCGATTGGTGATCCGCAGGACATGCCGTCGGTGGAGATTCCGGATATTGACGCTGCAGAGGTTTCCATTTCCGCCAGGTTGTGGCGCTATCCTTCCGGCTCCGCCAATGTCGTGGGGCTCGCAATGAGCATTGGTGATGACTCACAGTGCGATGTTTCCTGTAAGGTCGGAGAACTTGCGATCGATTCTGCTAAAGTCATTGTTGCAGATAGGGCTGACATCCGGGAATACTGGACGGAGACCGGGCTGGATCGAATTGGCGTGATATCCACTGCTCGCGATAAGACGGTACTTCGGGAACTCACGAGGCGATTCAAGCTGAAGACGACTCAGGTCAACGTGGTGCGAGCCGAGGTGGTTGGGGCTGTTTCCAAGTCGCTCGAGCAAGAGATTGAAGACTATCTCAGGTCAATTCCCGAATACGCGCGATATCCTTTTATGCAATTCTATGTTCAAACCAACAACAGCTTCGATCGTGCCAATTTCATGAATAAAGCGTGGGAGTTCATGCCGGTGGGCAATGCCGAGTTTCCTGTAATGTTTGTCTGCGGGACTGGTCGCGGTGATGGTCGTTATGACGTGCGTTGTCGGTATTGCGGCAATCGTCCGCGGGTGGTCACGATTGATTTCATCGGCGATGAAGGAGAGGGGGCGCGAGGGGAGTATGCCATCTGATCGAATCATCGAATATCCCAATGACCTCTTCTCCCCAGGGCCGCTCGGACTGGAGTACCTGCTTCCGATAGAGCCCGACGTGGCCCCCAGCCTGTCGCCGTGGACACGCTCGTTCGCGAGCCTGCGGCCGGAGCAGGTGTTCGACGCCCTCTCGTCTCGATGGGAACCGGTCAACGCACTTACCGGGCCGGTGGCGGGGTTCTTCTCCACGCTGCAGCCAGCCTCGATTTACGTACTGCCGGATGAATGGTGTCCGAACTCGGAGTGGGTGCTTCTGAAGAGTGATGTTCACGTCTACTTCTTCGCGGAGCCGCAGAAAGTGCCGGAGGTCGTGGGGGAGTTTGGCGAAGATCTGGCTGTGCTGCTCGACGCGTTTTCCGGCATACGAATCGGTTTTCGTTCCTACGAGTCGGAAGGATTCCTGCGTCAGGACAGCGGTTTCGCGCCAGCAGCGGAATTGCGGGTCTTGTCGGAGGCGGATGAGCCCTTTCTGTGGGGCAACGACAGGTCGTTTCTGGGATCGCTGCCGTTCTTCAGCACGCCCTGCGGCAACAGGTTTTTGGCCCTGCGATCCGGCGCGATTGCGAAATGGGAGCATGGTTCTGCAGAGATCACTGTAGAATTCGAGGGGATCGGCGAATTCGTGGAGGAGTTTGTTACGTTCTATTCCCACGCCACCGAGCCGAACAAGAGCTCACCTTTCTTCCTTTGAGTCCGGCTAACGGAGCGGCATGCGGGTGCGAAAGTGCGTGACAAATCAGAAACCGCCGGGTATGATTCGTGTGGGGCAATTGACGACTTGGTTGTTTTGTCGGAGCGGGGTCGTTTGCGTTTCAAACCGCGTAAATGGCGGCGCAGGAAATCAACTGAAATTGGTTGGCTTGGTGGCACGATGAAAAGGTCCGTTCTCGCACTTGTGCTGGCTTCCGCGTTCTTCTCGACGCTGTTAGGTTGCGGGCGAGGCGAACGGGGCGCAGACGTGCTGATTTGCATCGGCACGAATCAGTCTGAATTGACGCAGTTGGACAACCTCGCTTCATTTCGTATGGAGATACTCCGCCATGTGAGAGACAATTGGGATTCCCGTGGGCAGGTGGACACGGATTGGATTCAGGTGCGTTCTCTGTTCCGCGGTGGCAAGAACGATGCCCGCGAGACGCTCGGGTTGGAGGTCGAGGAAGCGATTGGCTTCAGCAGTGAGCGTTCCACACGTGCGTTTCGTCTTCGCAAGGAGAGTTCGGGGAGTATTGTCGTCGAGGAACGGGCGGAGGATGGCACGATCCGACGTGGTTCGCAAACGAACGCTGCAAGTTGGGATGTGCTTGAAGCGATGTTGGCGTCAACGTTGAGCGATTCCATCCTGAGAAGCATCCTCAGCAATGGCGTATAGGGGACTCAGGAACGGACGTGGGGAGATTGTAGACGCTTATGCTGCAGGTCGCATGTGACGATGCCGAACGGGAGTTGTTTGTTGAGGGTTTTCGGGAGGACTATGCGCACTTCGCCGAGGTTGTGCGATGGGCGGTTGACTCGGGCTTGGAATTGGAGGTGTCGGTTCGAAGTACGGGGACGACGACTGTCAGAGATGTCGTTGTTCGCCCGGGCGTTCCGCCAAATCGTGTGAGTTTTGACGGGCAGAGCGTGGTTTTTACAGTGGCGCCGACCCTGCTGGAGCAGTTCCTCTCGTTTCTCGGTTTTCCGGAAGAGGACCAGCTATCCGACTCGCCGGTTGGGTATCATCATCACTACGATGGGTTGGCAGACGATGGAACGTATGTGGCGATTGATTCGCTGCCGGTGGTGTTTGGTTTGAGACGCGTCAGGCGGCAAGACACGCTCATGAATGCGAAGAAGGTGTTCATTGAAGCAGTTCGAGCGAACGCAGAGCTTCCCGTCGGAGTGCGCGAGCAGGCGGAAGCGGCGATCGCGGTTCAGGGGCACTGCTTCGACGAGACGTATATCGAATTCCTTGATGAGCAGATTCGACTGGAGCCCCGTGGTCCGGAGTGGGCGGAGCGGCTCCGGGAGCGACGGGCGGCGTTGGTTCCGTATTGCAATGTCACCTTGGTGTGGGGGCGCATCAGGGCTGGTGCGTCGGATTTCACGGTTGAGGTTGATCCGGAGAGCGGGGCCGTGGTTCATTGGGAGGAGTACGAGGTTGGCTTGTATGGCTGAACTTGCGGCCTTGTGGATGGTCGGTTGGCGTTCTTTCGCTCACGCAAATCATCTTGAAGCTAGAAAACATGCCTTTGCCACGCATTAATACGGACTTCAATGGGGCGTCGCTCGACAACTACTACACCCGCAAGGACCTTGCGAGCCAGGGGATTGAGCTCTTCGAAGGCATGCGTGCGATCTTCTACGACCTGGACGAGCAGGACGGGCAGGCAGGCTTCATCCATTGCCTGGGAACGGTGTATTGGGATCCGAAGTCAAAGGTCTTTCGGCTCCACGCGGCGGAGAGCGATTTCACGGCCGGGACGGATCTGTCGGTGCTTGACGGGTTCTATGATGAGTAGGTGCCAAGATGGTCGCAGACGGTAACGGGTCTGCCGAGGCGGGTCCCGAGCAGAAAAATCGCTTCCAATTCTCCATCCTCGGCCTATTCTGCATGGTCACGGCGATCGCCTTGGTTCTTGGGGTTTGTTTGGGGATTAGTCGCGCGATGCAAGAGGCCAAACGCGTGCGAATGACCCGCGACTCGTTCATGTGCACGGGGTGGAGCCTGAAATACTACGACGAACGTCACGGGCACCTTCCTTTTCCCGTTCGACGCGAAGCAGCAGACGCCTCCACCCGGTTGGAGAAATGGGCAATTCTCGGCACGCCGAACGGAAGCGGGCGGGCGCTCTACAGTTGGCGGGCCGAAGTTGCGACGTACCGCGACAATTGGTTCTTCAATGGGGGCGGGGATTGGGATCCGTCGCTGCCATGGAGCGATCCGGCAAACAAGCAGATGGCCGACTATCCCTGGCAGTTCTGCTATGACGCGCTTGTGGGGTGGGAATTTCCTCGGGATTACAACACGGATACCTTCATGATGGCAATCACCGGCCCGGGGACACCACTCGGCGACGGGGACGAGGTTCCGAAGTCGCTTGAAGACCTCGACGGGGATACGATTCTGGTTGTGGAAGTTCGCGACTCTGGGCTCCACTGGATGGCGCCCGGGGATCTGGATATTGGCGCCATGCCCCGGGTTATCAACGGTTTGGATGGAAAGGGAATTTCCAGTCGCCACCGCGGGGGATTCCACGCGCTGTTTGCCGATGAGAGGATATGGTTCCTATCGGAAGATGTTCCGTTCGACGAGTTGGAGAAGTTCTTCACGGTTGAGGGAGCGAAGAAATACGACGCAGAGCAATGCCTTGGGGCCTATGTTCTGGTTCGGTTCAAGCCATAAACGCTGGCCTGCGAGATTGCCGTGGCGTCGGTTGCCCAGTGGCTCGACTCGAACGAACTGCCCGAGACGGTGACGTTCTGCTGCTTCGAGGAGAAGGATTTTCGCTTGTACGGACAGCGGCTGGCACGATAGCGTGACTGTTGAGAAGCAATGGCACTGCTCGTCATTCAGGAAATCTGCACGGAGTGGACGAAGGCGTCGCGGGGGGCGCCTCGTGCGACGTTGCGGAATGCGGTGCCGGAGAACGTGGTGCTGTCTGACGCGAGTCGGGGCAATTGCGGATCGGCGGGCCTGTATCATCGCTTGTGCTATGGGGAATGGAACGACTTTTCCAGCCCGGTGGAATCTCTTGCGAATGTCGAGCTGGGAGAGGAGATGCTGTTCGGATGCGTTCGCATATACCCGCTGGAGGATCCTCCGAGAGTCGTGTTTGCCTACGACATGGCTCATGGGGGTGCGCCGGAGCGTGAATCCCGTCTGGAGACGGCCTTTGAGCTTCAACGAAATGCCTGGGGACGGGTTGTGTACAACGGGCGTTTCTCTGAGGGATACGAGTCTGTCTGGACGTATCGAAAGACGGTGTGCAATATCGGCCTGTTCGACTGCTATAATGCGAAGGTGCTTGTTGATTCAGGGCCTGCTTGCGTGTACAAGAGCCTTGCTCGTCTGCGGTAGAGGGGTGGGCATCAGCCCGTTGAACAAGTAGGTCACCGCTCGCCGAGCGGGACCTTGAAATGGAATATCGTTCGGGAATTCAGGAACTGTGTGGCGTTTGCTGTTCCGTACGCTGAGAGGGCGATTACCGGATTCGCCGTCGCTCATTCACCCGAGGGCGACGTTCTGGCCAGCCGGAAGACGGAGCTTGCGGATTTGCGGATCGGGAAGGTGAAGTTCGACTTTGATTTTTGACGAGTCAGAGAGCGAGAATGGCCACGAAGAACACGAAGAGGCACGAAAAGGTAGGGGAGTTGGGAGGGCAAGCTTTGCGGGGCATTTCCTGATTTTGCAGCGCAGAGGTCACCGATTATGAAGCTCCGAAACCTGACGAAACTTGAATGGGCAATCGTTGCCTTGGTTGGCGTCATCCTCGTTGCCCTGCTCGTGCCGCCGGTGGAAGCGGTTTTCGACGGTCACTTCGCACTTGCCGTTTGTGTGGAGGAATCCCGGGCGATCGACCGCGAGTCGGTTCTCTTGGCGACCTTCTGGACGGAGGAAGAGGCACAAGAGGCCCTGGATCATCCCGGTGTGTACGAATACAGGTTTCGTCGCTTAAGGCTCACCGACGATGGGCAGACGGTGATTGATGTTCCGTACTGCGGTCGCGACGCGACCTGGCGCGAACCCGCCAGATACAACGAGCCGACCTTTCTCGTAGTCGAATATCAGCTCGAAGGCGTGGACGAGTCATCGCCTGTCCGGAAACGCTTCGATATCCCGGACGGGCGAGGACCAAGGTCGATGTCGATTCGGTTGCCGTAAGGGAAGGCGGTTCAGAGCTGCGGTGAATTAGAAGTGAGGACACAATGAGTTCATGGAAGTTTTCATGTGAGTGCAGAGAGAAGATCCCCCTCCCACCCGAGTACATGTTTCCGCAGGCGTTCAATTATCTCAATCCCGAGAGCAATTCGTTCTATATTCTGGAATCTCCGGAAGGGGACTACCTCCAATGCGGCGGCTCGAAAGAGCGGTGTACGGTCGAACTGCGAAGGTATCACGGCGGGGGATACACCCATTACGTCCTCGGGCGTTCCGACGCATCTGACACGATGACGACCATCCAGATGAGCGAGGGGATTGTGCACGTTCGGGAAAACGAAGTGTTTCGCCATTGGGACGCCATTGAGATTTTCAAGCGGTTCTTCGCGGGCGACGAGTTCCCGGAAGACCTTGTTCTTCGCGAGGTGGAAATGTGACGGCGGGAACGGCGACAAAAGGCACGAAAAGGCACGAAAAGGCACGAAAAGGTTGGCGTGGCAGGCGAGCGGTGGCGGGGCCGGTTTCCTTGAGTGTGAGGAGATGAAATGTGGGGAGGTTGCGTGAGGGGAGGGCTTTGGCTAGACTGCCCCAGGAAGGGCCGTTGGTGGGCTCGGACAGAAACGTGCCAGGTGTCGGGGTGGCTTCGTGAAGACGGTGCGCATCGAATTCCACGGTGGATTCAAGGACGGTGACGTGGTCGCCGGCGACCCGAGTGGCGGCGCCGCGAGGATTTTCTTGTTTCTTGCTGACTGGGGGCGTATTGGGCAGCGTTTCAGGGCCGACCCTGACTGGGCGGAGGCCCCGGACGCGTGGTTGTGGGACGCTTTGAGGATGGAAGACAAGGACGCGATGCTCCGTGCGATTCTTGAGCACGCGAAGAAGCAGGAAGAATTGGCGAAGACGCAACCGTTAGAGACTTCGCAGATTTACGAAGTTACGGAGTGTGACGAAACCCCGGAAGAAACCCGCATTCGGGTGGACGTGGTTGAGGAGTGTGAAGGGGAATAGGAGAGAATCGTGAAACCGGACTCGGCCGCACTTGCTCGACGGAATGAAGTGATTGCCAAGATCATGCTGACGAGTGCTTTCGAGGAGGAGGTTGCGGAATGGTCGGCGCCGCTCAAGCCGACGGAGATGGGGAATGACTGGTCGTGCAATACCGGCAAGAAACCGGCGGCCGCACCTGATCCGACGCACGGCATGAAGGTGTTCACGTTATGGTGGGATTGATCGGGGTATGGCAACGAGACGAAGACGAGTCGTAGCCGACGGGTAAATCAGGCGGACGCGGGTTCTTTCGGTTCGACTCCCAGACGCCGGAAAGGAGACTGGCCTTGCGACGCCGCTTTGACGTTGTGTTGATTGCCGTCGTGGCGATTGCCATGGTTGTTTGCCTGATCGTCTACTGGGATGCGATCCCAGGCACCTACCACGAAGACGAGAACGGCTTTCCCCATGGCACCGGCCAGCGCGAGTATTTATACGATGACGGCTCACTTATGATCCGCGAGTGGTATTTCCGCGGCCTGATCTACCGCGCCACGTGGTTCAAGCCCGACGGCACTGAAATCGCGACCGAGACCTATGACAAGAAGTCAGGCGGGATCGGCTACTTCTTGCGGCAGGATGGCACGATCAAAAGCAAATATGTCTTTGTGTACTCACCAGAAGACAACCTCTTCGTCTCTGCCAGTCGCCCGATCTACTACGATCGAGATGGGCAGCCTGTTCCGGGTGCAACGGAACCGATAGAATAATGCCGGACAGTGGAGAGCATCTTCCGGGTGCAGCAGACCTTCAATCGGGCTCATAAGATGCAGTTCACTTGCGTCACATGCGGCAAGATCCATGAGGGGCTTCCTTGCTATGGAGCCGATCGGCCTGATCCATACTGGGACGTACCCGAGGCGAAGCGGGCGGAGGATGTGTTCCTCACGTCGGATAGCTGTGTGATCGCGGATCGGTTTTTCTTCGTGCGAGGCTGCCTGGAGATTCCCGTGACTGGTACGGGAGACCACATGGAGTGGGGAGTCTGGGTGTCGCTCAAAGAAGAGAACTTCTTCATCTGGCAGGACCACTACAGCACCGCGAAGCGGAGCCACATCGGTCCTTTCTTCGGATGGCTCTGCACGGTTTTGCCTGGTTATCCGAATACGCTTCACATGAAGACCGTGGTTCATCTTCGGGACGACGGGGTCAGACCCTACATCGAACTCGAGGATTCGGACCATCCCCTGGCGATCGACCAGCGCAGCGGGATCACGATGCAGCGAGTCCAAGAGATTATCGATTTGGTGGAACACCCAAGAGAAAAGAAGTGCGAGTCTTAGGACTATGCTCACACAGGACGATCTGACACAATATCATTACCAGGGAAGGCAGCCAACAGATCGCTGAACCAGGGCGGGATAAAGCGAAACGCTGTTTGACGCCGTCCTGTCAGCTTTGCCATGAGCCTCCAAGAGATGCGCACGAACGTGACATTCCGACACCCTGCCGAGTTTGTCGGCGATGAGGAAGATGGCGGCGGCGTTCTGGCGGTGCGCGGGGCGCAGTGGTTTGCCACACTGTTGAGGCGTGTTTCGGGCTTGGATCTTGATGAGAGGTGCTGTCAGGAAGACTGGGGCGTGGTGTTCTTCGCTCGGCGAGATCAGAAGAAGTTCTGGATTGGCCTGAGTTCGTGGGACGAGGGAACTTGGCTTGTCCATTTTCACCACGGTTCGTTTGCGTGGTTCCAGTGGTTTAGCTCCGCGGCGAAGAGTGAGTTGACGCGTTTGCTGGTCGATGTTCACGATGTGCTGGTGAAGGAGCCAGCGATCACCGAGATCGCCTGGCATGAAGAGAGAGAAATGGGCAAAGCGGATCCGGCCGGTTTTCCAACTCCCGTTGGGAGTTAAGAAGATAGGCTTCTTCGTGTGGGGGAAGCCCGCAAGCCACATTGGCAGAAACTGCGAATGGGAGCATGAGCATGCAAGACGATACCGATCTGGCGTTCGACATTGACGCGCTTTTCGATCACATGGTCAACAACCTCAATCACGAACTCGAAGACGAGAAAGAATGGAACTTCTTCCTTCGCTCGCCTGATCTGGCTGCTTTGGAGCGGGTTGCCGAAGAGTTGGAAGGCGAGTTCATCGTCCGACTGCAGGAACATGTCGAGGAGGTGAGCGCAGATGGCGTCACACTCGGTGATCCAATGCTGTCGATCATTCGCAACGCCGCACTGACGGCCGAGGACGTCAAGGAAATCGCCCAGCGGATGCAGAAGCTAGCCGACGAGCGTGACTTGACGTACGAGGGCGTCAACTTCTTCGAGCCGATGGATATGGAAGAACTGTTCGGTTGGCTGGAGCCGGACGATGCGGGCTGGCGGCTGCGTCACATGACGGACTGCGGCCTGGAAGACAATGCAAACCTTCCCTGGACCTTCCTCGTGAGCTGTCCGACCCTGGAGTCGATGGAAGCGATTGCGTCGGCGTTGGCCGCCGGCGGGTATGATGACCGCGAGGATTTCGATGAGCCCGACGACGAGGGGAACTTCGGGACATGCGTGTTCGTTGAGGGGCGCAACAACGAGGTGGAACTGAACGCGGCGGCCAAGAAGATCGCCGGAATCGCGAAGGCCCACGAGGGCGCCCTGGTCGGCATCCAGTTCTACACGCGCGAGGACCTGGAGAGTCTTTTTGACGACGAGGAGGAGGAACCATGAATCCCGCACGTCGGCCCGTAGTGGCCTACACCATGCGTCTTAGTGAAAGCGAATACGGCCCGGAGTACAGCGTCAAGTGCGACGCCTATGGGCTGGAGATGAACATTGACGATGAATGGCCGATCGACACGATTCTCATGGCGTCCCCGGACCTGGTCGATGTGATCACGGACGAAACCGACGTGACGTCGATGGGGACGGTTTTTGTCGGTGCGGCATCACCACCGTCGGACGGGGATTTTCAGGCCCTGGCGGGCAGCGCTGCCACGTGGGTGCTGCTGGAGAATGCGGATGCCGCCGCCGCGGCCCTGTCGGCCGGCTTGAAGATCATCCTGTGCGTGGAGCCGTCAACGGATCTGGCCCTCGTCCTTGACGGCGTCCCGCTTGCGGCCGACCAGATCATCCTTGCCATTACGCACGAGTTTCTGCCGACGCCCCAGGTGGCTCAGGCGTCTGCCAGACGGGTTCGCGAGCACCTCCGATCCCGAGACATTGCAGACACCCGCGTTGTGCTCGCTGCACCGGTCGACGGCAAAACGGCAATGAACTATCTCTCGCAGGACGACATCGATGGCGTCCTGCTTCGCGACAGCGGATTCGGCACCGCCATGGGCGTCCTGTCGGCCATGGCCGGGCGGTGAGCGCGAGAAGGCACGAAAAGCGAGTGTTGGTGCGGCGGAACGCGGCTGAAGGGAATGGGGCGTGGGTGGTGTGAACTTGGCATGATGCGAGGAAGGAGTTTGCGAATGGGGATTGCGGACTGGCCGGGCCGTTGGGAAGCGATTCGAATCGCCTGCAAACGGCGGGGCGCTACGGGGCGCTGGGACAGCGGCCGCGATGGGCCCCCGCGTGTCGAGATAGCTCCGCCTGCCGATCTGGCGGAAGTCGAATCGGTCGAAAAGGCGATCGGGCGGGGGATTCCGGCGAGTTTTCGCAAAGTGCTTCTGGGGTACTCGAGGGCGGTTGCTGTCGAATGGGAGGTGTCGAAGGAGATAGGAGCGACCCTCCCAGACGTGTTGCGGGAGATATGGGCCGGTGAATGCCGCTGGAATCTGGAGGACCTGGTATCGCTCGACGCGACCTACCGAGAGTGCCTGGGGATATTCTCCAATCCCGACGATTGGTTTGACGTTCCCTGGCAAGACAAGTTCCCTGTCCTTGAAGTCGGCAACGGCGACATGATCGTCATTGACGTCCGATCGGACGACGAGCAGCCGGTTGTGTATCTGAGCCACGAAGGTGACGATACCATTCACGGGTTCTGGCTGGGGCGTGACTATGAGGACTATATTGACCGCCTGACCCTGCTGGGCTGCGTGGGCGCCGAAGACTGGCAGTTGGCTCCGTTCGTATCCGGGCCGCGGAGTTGCCTCGAGACCGCGAGCGAGAATGCCAGACTCTGGCGGGAGTGGATCGGGCTGCACTTTGACACGGAGGGGTATCAAGACTGAATGACACTTCCAAAGCCCTCTGCAGAAATGGTCGCGTTCTACGAACACCGTACCAAGGAGCACATTGCTGCTGTCGAGCATCACATGAGCGTGAACCGTCACCACCCGGACTGCCACGCGGATCCAAACGACATGTCGGGGGTGGACCTCATCGAGATGGTCTGCGATTGGACGGCCATGTCCCTGGAGTTTGATCAGGACGGCGGCAGCGCCCGGGCATGGGCCGACAAGACCCTCGGCCATCGCGTGCCGTTCAACGAGGAACAACGGCGATTCATTTACGAGATGATCGCTCTGCTGGATTCGAAGATCACGAAGCGAGACTGCTGCCGATGAGCCGCTCCCGTCGTTTGAAAGAGAACTCCTCAACACCTCCGCTTCTGGGCGACGAAGAACTTTTTGTCGCTCGCGCGATGCCGGTTTCGGCAGACATCCATCGGATCGCATTCGTCCTTCGCAAAGACGGGTTCTTCGAATTCGCCGAATGGATAACTCCTGTCCGGTTGGCGACGAACGTCTTTTACAAAGAGACCGGTAGCGTCGCGGATGAGCAGTTGGCAGGCATTGAAGCAACTGCTGGGGCTGTCCGTGAGCTTTCCAGGCGACTCCGTTCAGGAATCCCGTTCGAGGAAATCGATCCACTGAAATACGAATCGCATGATCGCAGGAGCATTATGTTGTGGGGTGGCACGCAGCGCGAAGAATGCTCAAGCTGGAGTGACAGCCTCTATCGCGTCTACCGGGTATCCGACTCGTTAATCCGGCAATACAACGAACAATTCAACTGTCTGTGGTGTCAGCTATTCGGACTTCCGCGGTTCTTCCATGTCGTGACTTCGGGCGGTTGTCCGGCATTTCCGTTGGAATCCGTTGGAAGTTCGAGACGTAATCACGAATAGCGGTGTTGTCGTGTAGTTCCAATGCTCATTCGTCGCGCACAAGAAAACGATGCCGAACAAATCGCACAGGCCCAGTACGAAACCGCAGCCTCCGAAGAGGGCTTGCTCGCCGCCAGGCCGTATGAGATTCCCGTCAGCGCCTTCCGCAGCAAGATCAAGCAGTTGCAGGCGAGTGGACTCTACGTGGTCGCCGAATCGGAGGGGCAGTTGGTCGGACATCTGATCCTGGAACCGCTCGGCCTCCTCGCCACCAGGCACGTGGTGCAGCTTACGCTCGTGGTTCACCCGAGCCACACCGGACAAGGCTACGGCAAGAGGCTGATGAACTACGCGATCGACTGGACTCGAGAATCCGCAGAAGTCGAGAAGATCGAGCTCCGGGTCAGGTCGACGAACGCCAGGGCGATCGGCCTGTACGAGTCGCTCGGTTTCGTCCGAGAGGGCCGGTTCAAGAAGCGAATCAAGCTGCGGCAGGGCCTAGAAGCTGCTGCCGAGGGGCGCGAGTCATCTCTTGAGGAAGCGGACGCTCATATTCGGCAGGAGCTCGGCTTTCCTTCGCGAACATGAAGTACATCGTCATCATCACTGACCCGGCAAGGGATCAGTTGCTGGCGTGTGCCCGTTGGTGGGCCGAAAATCGTTCGCGAGATCAGGACCTCCATTGACCCCGGTGTCAATGTGATGATTCCGGATCATACCCCAAATTGGGCGCCAAATGCCGTTCCGCTTCGCTCAGGCTCATCCCTTTCCGCCGGGCGTAGTCTTCCACCTGGTCGCGGGTGATGCGGTCGACGGAGAAGTAGCGGGCGGCGGGGTGGGCGAAGTAGAGGCCGCACACGGAGGCGGCAGGGTCCATCGCCAGGGTCTCGGTCAGATGGATGCCGGTGGCCGCGGGAACGTCGAGCAGCCGAAAGAGGGTTTGCTTCTCGGTGTGGTCGGGCTGGGAGGGATAGCCGGGGGCCGGGCGGATGCCGCGGTACTTCTCGCGGATCAGGTCGTCCTTGTCGAGTTGTTCGTCTTGGCCGTAGCCCCAATCGTCGCGAGCCGTCTTGTGGAGCCGCTCGGCAAAGGCCTCGGCCAGGCGGTCGGCCAGGGCCTTGGTCATGATCGACTGGTAGTCGTCGTAGTCCACCTCGAACCGTGCGGCCAGGTCGGCGGCGCCGATGCCGGCCGTAACGGCGAACAGGCCCAGGTAGTCCGTCCGGCCGCTGTCGATGGGGGCGATGTAGTCGGCCAGGGATCGGAAACAGTCCTGGTCCTTCCGCTCCCACTGCTGGCGGAGCATGTGGAATCGGGCGATCTCTTCTCGGCGGTCCGCGTCGGCATAGAGGAGCACGTCGTCGCCGTCGGAAGCGGCGGGCCAGAAGCCGTAGACCGCTGCAGCGGAGATGAGCTTCTCGTCGACGATCCGCTCCAGAAGCCGCTGAGCGTCGTCGAAGAGTTTTTTCGCCTCCGCTCCCCGTTGGGGATCGTCAAAGATCTTGGGATAGCGTCCGCGAAGTTCCCAGGCGGAAAAGAAGGGCGTCCAGTCGATGAAGGGGACCAGGTCGGCCAGGGGAAAATCGCGAAGGACCCGCGCGCCGGTGAAGGACGGCGTGGGAATGTCTACAGACGACCAATCGGTGGTCATCCGCCGGGCGAAGGCCTCAGCATAGGGCACGAGGTTTCGCTGCTGACGCTGCTCGAACGATTCGACGAGCTGCTTCTGGACGCGACGATTTTCGACGTCGAAGTCGGCCCGGCGTTTGGGATCGACGAGCCGGTCGACGACGCCCACGCTCTTGGAGGCGTCGGGAACGTGAACGGTCACGTGGTTGTAGACGGGGGCGATCTTGACGGCCGTGTGCTTGGCGCTGGTCGTCGCGCCGCCGATCAGCAGCGGCATGGTCATCTCGCGTCGCTGCATCTCCCGGGCGACGTGGACCATTTCGTCGAGGCTCGGCGTGATCAGGCCACTGAGGCCGATCATGTCGGCTCCGTGCTCAGCAGCGGCATCGAGGATTTTGTCGCAGGGCACCATGACGCCCAGGTCGACGATCTCATAATTATTGCAGGCCAGCACGACGCCGACGATGTTTTTGCCGATGTCGTGAACGTCGCCCTTGACGGTGGCCATGATGATCGTGCCCCGTGCGCTGCCAGCCGTTCCCGAGGCCTTCTTTTCTTCTTCCATGAAGGGCATGAGGTAGGCCACGGCCTTCTTCATCACCCGGGCGCTCTTCACGACCTGAGGCAGAAACATCTTGCCCTCGCCGAACAGTTCGCCGACGATCTTCATGCCGTCCATGAGCGGGCCTTCGATGATCGACAAGCCGGAAGGATACTGCTGCCGGGCTTCTTCCACGTCAGCGTCGATGTGGTCGACGATTCCCTTGACCAGGGCGTGGCTGAGCCGTTCCTCAAGGGAACCTTCTCGCCAGGCTTCCTGCTGAACGGCATCGTCGGACTGCGAGTCCTTGACCTGCTCGGCCAATTCGACGAGCCGCTCGGTGGCGTCGGGGCGACGATTGAGGAGCACGTCTTCGACGCGTTCTCGAAGTTCCGGCTCAACTTCTTCGTAGACGTCGAGTTGGCCGGCGTTGACGATGGCCATGTCGAGCCCGGCGCCGATGGCGTGGTAGAGGAACGCGGCGTGCATGGCCCGGCGGACCGGTTCGTTGCCGCGGAAGGCGAAGGAGACGTTGCTCAGTCCGCCGGATATGCGCACCTCGGGAAAGAGTTGCTTGATCTGGCGGGTGGCTTCGATGAAGTTCACCGCGTATTCGTTGTGTTCCTCGATTCCGGTGGCGACGGAGAGGATGTTGGGGTCGAAGATGATGTCTTCGCCGGGCATGCCCACTTTCTCGGTGAGCAGGTGGTAGACGCGGCGGGCGATGCTGACCTTGTGTTCGATGGTGACGGCCTGGCCCTCCTCGTCGAACATCATGACCACGCAGGACGCCCCGTAGCGCCGCACGAGCCGGGCGTGGTGCAGGAACTCCTCTTCCCCTTCCTTGAGACTGATGGAGTTGACGATTCCCTTGCCCTGGACGCATTTGAGGCCCGCTTCCAGGACCGACCATTTCGAGCTGTCGATCATGATCGGGACCCGCGAGATCTCGGGCTCGGAGGCTAGCAGGTTCAGAAATTGCGGCATGACCGCCTCGCCGTCCAGCAGGCCGTCGTCCACGTTCACATCGATCACATTCGCGCCGCCCTCGACCTGCTGGCGGGCGATGGTGAGGGCCTCTTCGAATTTCTCTTCCCGAATGAGGCGGGCGAACCGGCGCGAACCCGAGACGTTGGTCCGCTCGCCGATCATGGTGAAGTTGCTATCCGGAGTCAGGACGAGGGGCTCCAAACCGCTGTAATGGGAGTGCGGTTCCAAATGAGGGAGTTCCCGCGGGGGATGTTCGGCCACCGCTTCAGCGATGGCGCGGATATGGTCGGGCGTGGTGCCGCAGCACCCACCCACGAAGTTGAGCCAGCCGTTGGCGGCGAAATCGCCTAGAACGCGGGCCATCTGAGCGGGAGTTTCGTCGTACTGGCCGAACTCGTTGGGCAGGCCCGCGTTGGGATAGCAACCGGTCCGCGAAGGGCAGATTGTCGCTAGCTCTTCCACGTGGGGCCGCATCAGTTCGGGACCGAGGGCACAGTTGATCGTCACTCCGAACAGGCTGGCATGGCCGATCGAGGTGACAAAGGCCGCCAGAGTCTGCCCCGACAGGGTTCGCCCGCTCAGGTCGGTGATGGTGACCGAGGCGATGACCGGGATGCGCGTGCTGCGACGATCGAAGCATTCCTCGACGGCGAACAGGCAGGCCTTCAGGTTGAGCGTGTCGAAGGTGGTTTCGGGCAGGAGCAGGTCGACGCCGGCATCGAGGAGTGCCTCGATCTGCTCGGAGTAGATTTCGACGAGGTCGTCGAAGGTGACGGCCCGGTAACCGGGATCGTTGACGTCGGGCGAGAGGGAGGCGGTGCGGTTGGTGGGGCCGATGGAGCCGGCGACGAAGCGCTCGCGGTCTGGAGAAGCAGACTCAATGGCGTTGCGGGCGCAACGGACGGCGGCCTCGTTGATCTGGCGGACGTAGTCTTCCAGGTGGTAGTCGGCCAGGGAGATGCGGTTGGCGTTGAAGGTATTGGTGGAGACGATGTGGGCGCCCGCGTCCAGAAACTGGCGGTGGATTTCGGTGATTCTGTCCGGGCAAGTCCACGAAAGCAGGTCGTTGCAGCCGAGGAGGGGCGAGCCGTGCGATTCCAGAATATTTCCGCGGAAATCGGCTTCCCCCAAGCCCAATCGCTGGATCATCGTGCCCATGGCACCGTCGAGAACAACGATTTGCCGTTGCGCGAGCTGGTGGAGCGAGTGGGAGGAGGGGCTAGTGTGGGACTGCGGTGTGGACACCTTGGTCATGTGGCGCAAGCCTTGTTCTGGAAGTGAGTTGCTGCTGGAAGTCGCTTGTGCGGGAAGGGACGTTCCGTGGGCATCCCCGGGGATGTTGCGGACCGTCCAGGATCTGTGATTGCGGGATAATCCTTCAATTCTAACGGGGGGATCGTCAAAAAAAATCCGGGTTAGTCGAATCTGGGGCAATTTCGCGAAACGCACAATAGCCGTAACGCATTGTGCACAAGTATGTTGCGCGGCGTCACGAACGCCTCTTGCCACTCGCTGATGGTGCCAGATTGTGTCATTTCCGCCACTATCCGCTATCGCGATAGTCGCCGAAAGATGCCTATGCATCCTGGCGGCGGTCTTGCTACCGTGGCTGGTCGCGTTGTTCGCTGCCCTCTCCGGATAGCGGCTTCCAATGCGGACAATCGGCCGTCCCGTTGGGGAAGGGGGTCTGGCCGTTGAGACAGGCGGCCCAGCGGGTGAGCCAGCCGCATTTCTTGCCGCCGAGGGCGACGCAGGTGGTGTGGCCGTCGACCTTGTGCATCAAACCGCAGCCGGCGGCGCGACAGCGTCCGAGGCGATCGACGCCGGTGGGCGTCAGGCGGGTCAGGACCATTCCCATGGGGCAAGCCGGCTGCGGGATAATTTCCAGGATCCGCGGCATGTGGCAGCAGCACACGATCCGCCTTTTGGTGGATCGGATCACCAGACCGAGGTTGCGGCAACGGTAGACGCCCTCGGCGATTCTATCGAGGCAGGGGCTTATCATGGGATCGTAATGGTTGCCGTACAATCGGCACAATAGCCGCTGATCAGGGTTTCCGCCGGGGAGTCGTCGTCTGAGACAGGGTCGGCTGTTACAGATGTAAACGCGTCAAAGTTCGGCCGTCCAGGCAGTGCCGCGAACGAAGTAGTGATCAGGGGTATGGGGTAGGCCGAGTTTTCGTAGTAATACACAAGAAAGCCGTATCCGTCGTCATAGACCGCGTGACCGTTGCAGCATTGCAAAATGACCCACAACTCCCGGAAATAGTGATTTTCGAAACCCGTGCATAGTAGCGTGTTAATGCCGGTAAGTCGCCACATGATGCGGGGAGAACAAGCGTAAAAAACGTAATCGGTATTGTACCCGATGACGCTGCTGTCCCATGACGTAACGCGTTCCACCGTGTAGGTTCCGTCCATGGCGGCGCATTCGGCGTCGGTGCAAGTGTCGCCCGCAATCGTGCCCTCGACGTCCACTTGCAGATACGTGGGGCAAGTCCCCGTGTACGGAGGCCATTGGCACTCGTCACCGCCGCATCCGCAATCCTTGGGGCATCCCATCCGCTGCAGGAATCGCCTGTTGTCGGTCGGGGCCGCCTTCCGCGGGCCAGGGATCCATAACTCGGGAAGCGGGTAGGCGTCGATTTTCGGCGGCCGTCGAATCACGCGGCGTCCTCCTCGCACGCGACGAAGGACACGATCTTCCAGTCGCCTCGGCTGTGCGCCACAAAGACCGTGGCGCTGTTTGGGTACTGCTTATCGGTCGAGATGGCCCCCGAGGGCACGTCGACCGTGAGTGTGCGGGCGGCCGATTCGATCGTGATCGTTACGCTCGCCGTCGTGGCGGAGTCTGAAATGTAGGCGGTCGTGGTCGCCTCGTAGACGGCCTGGCCCGGGTTCTTCGACACCTGCCACTCGACACCGTCCTCCGCCTGGTTCACTGCGAGAACGGCCTCGCCTGTCTCCCCGATCAGTCCCCAGCAGCACGTGTCGCGATCGTAGACCGTGCCGGTGGTCTCGTCGTCCCACTCGACGGCAGCCGAGCTGCCCGCGTCGAGCGTGGCGGTCAACGTGAAGCGGCGATACGTGCGACCGAGGGCCGCCGCGATCCATTCCCCCCGTTCATTCCAGAGCAGCACCTCGCCACCGCTGAAGACCGGCGGACCGGTGAGCGTGGCAGAGGTGGCCACGCCGCTTCCTTCCAAGTCGGCCGTCACGGTCACCGTGTCGCCGGCGATCGCAGAGGAGCCCACTGTGGCCAGGTAGACCGGCCGGCCAGGATTCCAGGTCACCCGCCACTCGACTTCGTCGTCATCGTTGCAGACGGCGGCGGCCTCGCCGGTTTCTCCGATCAGGCCCCACGCGTTCTTGTCCGGAGCTTTGACGACGTCCGCTGTTCCGTCTTCCCAGAGCACCGCCGCTTGCACGTCGCCGGCCCCGTCGGCCGAGAGCGTGGAGGTCAGCGTGAACCGCCGGAACGTCCGCGGGAGCGGCCCATCGCCGGCGGGCGGGCCTGGGAGGTCGCGGCCGTCGATGCGGGCCTCGTCGCGCATGACGGTGCGATCGATTCGCCGCCGGGCAGCCGGCCCGTAGATTCTGGGATTCGCCACCGCGGGACCTCGCCGATCATTTGGGCTGCTCATGCACCCGGGTCTGGACCAAGAGGCCCTGGGCTTGCGTGCCGCTGGTACCGCTCGCGGTCACGACCACGCGGAGTAGCTCGCCGGCGGCCAGCTCGGTCACGCCGGCCACGCCACTGAGGGTGACGCTCGTGGGCGTGTCGGCCGAGGCAGAACTGTCGATCGTCTCGGCGCCGCTGCTGAGGATCGACGACCAGGCGGAGCTGCTGTACTTCTGGACGTCGACCGTGATCTCATAGTCGTCGGTGGGCGGCGTGTCGACCACGACGACCACGTCCAGGACGTCGGTCACCTTCCGGGCCTCGAACAAGTACTCGGTCGCGGCGACGACGTCGGACCCGTGGGGCTGGGCGTAGCGAAGGGGCGACTGGTGGACCACGTTGGTCGCTTCGAGCGGATCGCCCGAGGCGTTCCAGTGCTTGGCCTCCAGGATGTCGTCTGGCAGGCCGACTACGCCGGCGAAGGTCACGGTCGGGTAGAAGATCCAATCGTTGCCACGGATCTCGATGGGAACGCTAGCAAGGGTCATGGTGGGGCCTCTATAAGCCAAGTGGGGAGAAGGGGCGTTCTTTGAGCGGATAGAATGCCTGCAGGTACGGATCGGCACCGTCGGCCAGCTTGTTGCCGGAGGCGTCGAGCAGGATGGGCTGGTTCTGGAAAACACCTTCGGCCGAAGGAAGCCGGAGCTTGCCGCTGCTATCCCGATATCGGCGGCCCATGCTGGGCGTGTACCACGGGTGCCAGCCGAAGGGATGGATCTGCACGTTGTAGGTAATCGGGTAGTAGGTCACGCCGTAGGCGGTCTGGGCGTCGCCGGGCTCGATCGTCTTCAAGCGTACGTAGCCGACCGGGCAACTATGCCACAGATCCGTGTTGACGCTCTCCATCCAGGAAGCCAAGGCGAAGACGTTGAACGCGGTTTCGTTCCTGGTGATCCGAAACCCCATCACGGTCATCTTCGTGGGCGGAGGCGTTTCGAGCCAGTCGCCGGCCGTGTTGCGGTAGTACTGCCCACGTTGGTCGGCAGGGAAGTACCAATCGATCGTTTCGAAGTAGGGCCGCCAGACTGGGGCCTGGGCGAGCGGATTTACCTCGAGTTCGGGCTCCTCGTTGGAAAACGAGGCCTTCACCCGCATGTTCTTCTCGCACACCGGGTCCCGACTCACGTCGATTTGCGTGCAAACGCTGGTCGGGTCGTAGTCCGTGCCGTCGGTGTAGTAGTCGCCGAGCTGAATCACGCGGCCGTCTGCGGCCACGGTGGCCGTGCCGATCGTCGCGTCGTCGGTCGATACGTTGAGCGTCAGCTCGTGGGTCACGAGCGGAACATCGTTCTCCCTCGCGGTGACCCTTGTTCGGCCCGCCCCGTAGCGGGTGGCAACTCGCTGAATGTCAGTCATCTCCGATTCCCACCTCGATCACGGTGACTCCGGCCTTTTCGGCAGCCTCGGACGTGTTGCGTTCGATGTCGTGCAGCTTGCGGAGCTGGTTTTTTTGGACAGATAGCGCCGGGTCGTTGTGGCGGGCCATGGCCTGGTAGGCCTCCAAAGATCCGGCCTGGGCCGTGGGCGCGAGGGCGGCGTCGCGGAGCTGCCGGCGACCTCGGGCAATATCGGCGAACTGTTCTTGTTCGCGTTGCCGTTTTGCCAGTTCCCTTCTCGCGTCATAGACCTCGTTGATCTTGGTCTTGTCATCACCGGTGATGTCCGCATTCCTGAGCTCACGCTGTCGGTCGAGCTCGATGAGTGTGACCGTCTTTTCCGCTTCGATCTGTCGGACCTGGCGTTTCAAGTTGGGGGCACCGGCGGCCCGCAGTTTCGCGGTTTTTTCAATCGCCTCTGTCTCAATCTTGATTCTCTTTAGTTCGTCGTCGGCACGGTCAGATTCGAACCGCTTTTGGCTGTCATGCTTGTGGTTCTCTGCGGCGATCGCCTGCTGGCGTGCATCCACGATCGCTTTCGTGGCCTCGGTCATTGATCGGATTTCGTTGTCGCTCAGCCCCTTCTTCGAATCGCGCAGCTTGATCAGCGCCTTGATTTCCTCTCCATATTCCGCGTCGATTTGCGCAAGCCGCCTGCGATGCTCGTCGTCGATCAGCGCGAGCTTGTCGTTGGCGAGCGACTTCTGCATGCGTTCGCGCATCTTCTGCATTTCCTCGATCGCCTTTGGGTCGTCCGGAATAATCGGACGCAAACCAGTGGTTGCCGTGCCTCCTGCTGGCTTAACCGAGCTTTCACCTACGAAATCGACGCCGCTCTGTAACTGCTTGATTTCCTCACGCAGGTATTCGATGTGGGCTCGCGCCGCCGCGATCTTGTCACGTTCCACGGCGTCGGCTCGAATCATTTCCTCGTCGCTCATGAACATCCGGCTAAAATCGCGGACGAACTTCCGCGGGTTGAAGACTTCGCCTTTGGTTGGCGATTCTCCGGCCCTATCAGCCTCCTGCTTGGTGAGTTCGGATTCGGCCGCCTGCAATTCAGCACGCATCTGACTCACAGCTCGCTTCCGCATCTCTTTGTTCAGCCGATCTTGGGCCGTGGCCATTCCGTGGATCTTGCCGGTGGTCCTGTCGATTACAATGCCAAGATCTCCGTAGCGAGCTTGCAGGTCGTTGGTAATGGTCGCCGCTCTCCCCATTTCGGCATTTGAGAGTCCCTGTTGGGAAGCGAGCGTCGTCAGCTCGGCGAACAGCTTTTTATCTGCCGCCCGCATTTCGTCCGCCTTCTCGCGGACTTCGCCCATGACGCTTGGAAGCCGCTGGGCGGACGACTCGAAATAGGCGATCGCGCCGGCTGCCGTGACGAAGCCGGCGGCAAGAACCACGAGCGGATTGGCGGCCATGAATGCCATGGCCGTCGACAATCCACCGATGGCCATGGCAACCAGGTTGATTGTCGCCGCAATCGAGCCGGCCACGGACCCCACGGCGATCGCGGCCGCACCGAAGGCCGCCAGGCCGGCCACGATCTTCGCAACCGTCACCACCGTCTCCCGGTTCTCCTTGACCCATTGCTGGAACTTCCCGAGCAACTCAGTCACATGATCGCCGGCTTTCCCAAGTGATTCGGCCAGGGCCTCGCCCACGGCGATCTGCACGCCCTCGGCGGCCGACAGCAGCCGGCGGATTGTCCCGCCGAGCCCGGAGTCCATCAGTGCGGCCGTCCGCTCGGCCGATCCGCCCGCGGTGTCGATGGCCGCGGCCAGGTCCTCAAAGCCGCCCTTGCTCAGTTTGAGGGCCGCCCCGTAGGCTCGCTCCCCAAACAGATCCTGGGCGAAGGAGATTCGCTCGGCGTTGGTCATCCGGGCCATGGCCTGGCCCAACTCCACCATCACGTCGCCCAGGGGCCGCAGGCTCCTGTCGGCGTTCAGGGCCTCGACATGCACCTTGCGGAGCTTCTCTTGGACGTCCGTACTGGCCAGTGAACCCATGATCTTGCGCAGCGCCGTGCCGGCCATCGTGCCCTTGATCTGCATATTGGCCAGCACGCCAACCGCCTTGGCCGTCTGCTCGATCGAGAGGCCCATCTCGTCGGCGATCGGCGCGGCGTACTTCATCGTGTCGCCCAGCTCTTCGAGCGTTTGCGACGAGTTGTTCGCCGTCGCCGTGAGCACGTCGGCCACTCGCGGCATTTCCTTCGCTTCCATGCCCAGAGCTCGGAGCGTGCCGGCGGCGATCGTCGCGGCCGCGGCCAGCTCCGTTTTCGTCGCCCGGGCCAGGTTCAACACCGAGGGGATCGCGGCGTCGATCTCGTCCGGTTTGAAACCCTGGCGGCCCAGGTTGGCCATGCCTTCGGCCACCTGGCTGGCCGTGAAGGAGGTGGTGGAACCGAGCCTCTTGGCCTTCTCGTAGAGCGTGTCGAACTCCTGGCCGGTTGCCCCGGTAACGGCCTGCACCTCCTTCATCACGTCCTGGAAGTTGGCGAAGGTTCGCGCGGCAAACGCAAGCGGGGCCCCGGCGGCCGTCGCCATCGTCAGCATGGACCGGCCGATCCGGTTGGCGTTGTAGGCGAACTGCTGCACCCGCCGCTCCGCCATCTTCAGACCGCGGTACAAAGGCGTGTCGTGGGCGTAGAGCAACACGAACGCCCGGCCGGCCATGATGTCACCTGCGCTTGGCATTCTTCATCCTCAGGGCTTTGACCATGCACCGCAGAACTTGCGGGGTGAGGGTCATGCCGGGGGGGGCCGCCTCCGGCGTGTCCTCTTCGGCATACGGGTTCAACTCGGCGGGCGAAACCAGGTTCCCCTCCGAGGCAACGCTGTTCTGGATCCAGGCCAGCACGTGCGACGTGTGGTTCCACTGGGCCCGGGTCCGGGACTCGTCCATCAGGGCGAGCTGACGGGCGGTGAATCCTCTTGGGTGGATCCCAATTCGGCCAGCAAGCTGCCAAACGAATCGTCGAGTCGATTCAGCTCCTCTTCGAACCGCCGAGCGAGGTCCGGACTCTTGAGCATCTGGAAGATCCTGTCCATCCCCCTGGCCGTCAGGACCTTCAGATTCTCCTGCATCGTCTGCCTGACCCGTCGCTCGTTCGGGTCTGGGGTAAAATTTACTATTTCACTCCACAACGCATCACGAGCCGCATAGAGCGCGTCGCCCTTGATCTGGCGGGCGAAGGACTCGAATGTCTCGTCGGCCGGCCCTTCACTGACCAGATCGAACAGCACGCGGCACAGCAACAGGGGGTTACCCGCGAGCTGCCATTCGACCGAGTTGCGGGGATCGTCTTGGCTGGCGACGGCGCCAACCTCGAACAGGTCGACGTCGTGCTTCGAACGGACCAGGTCGACGTTGATCGGATCGATCGAGATCGTCCACTTCCGGCCCGTGGCATCTTCAAAGGTCTGCATGGTTCTCAAAAGCGGAAAGGGGAAAGCGGAAAGCGGAGGAAGGGACGGTTACTTCTTGGCCGGGGCCGGTTCCGATTTGGGTTTCGGATCCGGCTTGGCCGCGGGCTCTTCGTTCACGCGGGCAGCCTCGGCTCGGATCATCCTGGCGGCACGGCGGAAGCGTGCCTTGACGGCCGGATTCTTCGCCCACTGGAAGAGGGCATTGAGCAGGGCGTCGCGGGCGGCCGGGTAGACGGCCTCCACACGGGCGCCAAACTGGTCCTGCGAGATCTCGCGAGTGAGCCGCTGGCCCTTGCACATCGCCAGCAGGCTCACCACCACCAGCGACGCATCCTGCGTCATTCGCTGCTCGATCGCCTCGCCGGCGGGCATGCCGAGCACGGTCAGGTCGAGCTTGGCGTTGGTCTTCAGGTCTTCAATCGCCTGGTCGGTCACGAGCACGCACCATTCGGTGCCGTGTCTGTCAGTGAAACGTTGCATGGTTCAGTGTCCTTGTTGAAGGGGCTTGGCGAAGAATCGGTCGACGGCGGCGGATGATCACTCGCCGACGACTTCCACGGGCTCCGGGTCGTCGTAGCCGGCGGCCGGCTGAACCGAAACGTCCCAGTAACGCCGGCCCGCGTTGCCCGGCTGCTTCTCCTCGAACTTCGTCACGGCGTAGTCGCCATAGACGCCGATGATGCCGGTCGTGTCCTTATCGCCACTCAGGGTGGCAAGCACGATCGGTTCGCCGGCCAGGTTGGCCGTGAGGAAGGCGTCGATTGCCGCAATCGCGGCGGTCTTCTTCGACACCAGCAGTTGGAAATTGATCTCGTTCTGGATCCGCCCGACGCTTACCTTCTCGTAGTCGTCGCCGCGATCGCTGTCTTCGGACGAACTGCGGTTCAAAGGCAGCGTCAGGTCACCCTTGATATTGGTGATCTCGACCAGGTCGGACGGGCTGCCGGATGCAGGCCAGGCCTCCCGAGTTCCCGTGGTGAGGTAGTAGAGTTTGCACTTGCGTCCGTCGACGTTATCGCCGGTCATCGTCATGGCCGTTAGCTCCTAATGCAACATGGTTCCGCGCCAGTGCTCGGGGAGCTGTGGCGCCACTCGTTTCAAGGCCGGGCCCATGAACGGGCGCTTGGGATAGTTGGCCCGGGCCTTCAGCGGGCCATACAACTCCTCATTGATCCGGTTCGCTCGTCGCACCTGGCTGGCCGTCCGGAGCTTCGCGTATGTCACGTAGACGTTGCCGCGAAGTGTTCCCTTGGCGAGTTTGGTCGTGTTGCCCAAACGGACGAACCGGCCGTGCTTTCGCCTCCGCTTCGTGAACAAGACAATTTCGCCGGCCCCGCCGAGTTTCCGGATCCGCCGTCGCGGGTTTCGGTAGTTGCCCACGAACCCGCTGAACTCGTGCAGGGCCGCCACCTTGTGGATCCGCCGCCCAAAATGGCTCGACGGCCCCACCACGGCAAACTCCCGATCCCGCGTCACCGCATACAACACGGCGTGGGGCAGGTTCCTGGTCTGCGTGTGGGGCGGTTGGCCGGGCGTCGACGCCTTCTTGCGTTTGTGGATGCTCCGCCGCGCGGCCTTGCGAATCACGCCCGCGGCGTGGCCCAGGTTTCGGAAGTTGGCGTCCTTCACCCGGCCCCGCAGCTTGCGGTCGTCGAATTTCGCTTTCGCTCCCATTCCAATCACGGGTCATTCCTCAAACCCTCGAAACGTGGCCGTCACCAGGCCGAAGAAGATTCCCTTCTTCAGGTGCTCTTCGTCGTAGATTGGGTCCAGTCCGGCGCCGCTTCCGACGACGTCGCCGGCGACCGTGTCGAGATACCGCCTGGCCAGGAAGGAGCGGATATCCTCGCACAGCTCCACCAGGGCCTCGATCTCCTCGTCCGTCTTCGCCTTCTTCCGGACGGCGACCTCGATCGTGTACTCGATCTCGTCGCCGCCCCGATCGCCGGAGGCGTCTTCCTCCGGCGTGGGCGACTCGCTGAACCGGAACACGCCCACGTCGAGCGTGCCCAGCTCGGCCACGGTCTTCTCCCGCCGGTACCGCACCTCGGCGGTGAATTCCTGGGAGAATCCATCCTCTGCGTTGAGCGAGTCTCGGACGGCGTTGGCGATCAGCGTAATCCTGGCGGCCATAATCAGCCCTCGTCGTAGTTGACCGTGTCCACAAACAGCTCCTGCTCCGCCGAGTCGTTCCAGCCCCAGCACGGCTTTCCGTCGCCGGCCGGCGTGGCACGGTAGACGATCGTCTCCGTGCCAACGATCACGTGGATCTCGTCGCCCTCCTGCGGCCGAACGACCTGGCCGTCGGCCACCAGGCTCGCCGCGTCGAAGGTGAACCGCCACCGCTCGATCCGGACCGGCACGTTCATCTCGCCAATCTGCTCGTCGCGCACGAAGGCCTTTCGGGCGGTGATCGGCATCCGATCGCCGCCCGCCAGGCGAACGTAGCACGCGGGCCCGGCGGCAAGCCGCCTGAGTTGCCGCTGGCCCACGGCCATGGCTCGATCGACAATGCTGGACACGAAGAAGGACCCCAAACGAGAAGCGACCAACGGGAGCGTGCCACTTCAGCCGAGCGGTAGCTCGAACTAAAAAACGAGGCCGACGGTCACGGTGCTGCCGCTCGCGTCGGCCGCTGCGCTGTTGGTGGCGGCCACGCGAACGTACTGCTTGACGGTCGACGGCAGACGCAGCCGGGCCTCGTCGGCATCGGCGCCCTCGCCATCGGCGCCGGTCTGGACCAGGACAGTGTCGGCAAGCGTCTCGAACGTCTCGTCATCGTCCGAGTGCTCCACGTCGTAGGTCATCGTGGCGCCGTCGCCGAGAACGGTCGTGGCCAGCTCGGGGGCCTCGATCAGCAGTTCGCAGTCGGCGACAAAGACGCTGGTGCTGGTATCGCCCAGGTCGATCGAGTCGGAGTACTCGGTGCCGGCGCCGTTGGGCAGGCTCTTGGTGACCTGCAGCTCCAGGTCGCGGAGCATTCTTTGAGGGTTGTTCATGGGGAAACCTCAGTGGATTACGGAATGAAAGAGGACGGCCAGATCCAGGGTTTGTTGCTTCACGGTCGACGAGCGACCAACGGGAGCGACCTATCTCAGCCGAGCGGTAGCTCGAACCGGCTGGCGGTCCTACCGCCTACCAAGGGTTCTCGGTGTCGAGGAGCGAGTCGGTGCGGACGATCGGGATGCCTTCGACTTCGGTCGGCAGCGGAGCCGGGGCGCCGGTGGCGTTCGTGGCGGTTCGGCTCGAGCGGAGTTGCTTTCGGCTCCGCTTGGTCATGAAGAACATGTCGGGCGGCTGCTTGAAGGCCTCGATCAGGTCGTACATCAGATCGTCGTCCAGTCCCTTGCCGTCTTCGGCCGTCAGGTTCTTGATGCAGCCGATGCTGAACCGGGAACCGACCTGCAGGCCCACCCGGGCCAGGATTTCTTGGACGTAGCCGGTGTACTTGTTGCCGTTCTTGTCCAGGAGCGATTCGATCCAGGGATCGCCCGTCTTGACCTCGCCGTTCTTTCCCAGGACCCACCGCACGTCCTTCCGGCCGAAGCGAACGGCCCATACGGTCGTGCAACCTTCTTCGGTGGTTCCTTTCGCGTCGAGGATCATTTCCGAGTCGACGAAGTCCCGCAAACCCGGGTGTCCTTTCGCCTGCCCCCCATACTGGGAACCGTAGTAAAATTGCTTGCCAAGGGCCTGGAAGGCAGCCGAGGTGATGGCTTCTGCCTCCTCAAAAACATAGGACAGTGGCCCATCTTCGTTCGCGTCCGCCAGCGCTTTATCACATTCCCAGCGGGGATTCAGAAGGAACGTGCCAACCGTGCGGTTAGCGTATTCACTCTTACTGGCCACGACGCCTTCGTTGACGCCGCGGAAGCCTGCCACCGGCAAGGAGATGCGGACCGTCGTGTCGTAACTCGTGCCCGAGATCGTGCGGGCGGCCCCAAGGCGAACCTCAGGGGTGTTCTTCGTCGTTTCGTCGATGAGCCCAACGGCCGCGTCGCCGGCGTTGCGTTTCATGACGTCGAGGAGAGTGGGAATCGCCATCGTGGTTTCCTTTCAATCGACCGGATCCGTCGGTGTAGGTGGTCGTGAAAACTGGTGGCCGGGATCGCCTCGGAGGTCAGCTACGTTGGCCGGGCAGGTTCGTGTTGGCGCAGAACGCGTCGAGGGCATCATCGCCGGAAGCCTTTTCTTCCTTGCCGTTCGACTTCGAAGTAGCACCGGAAAAGGTCACCGGGGCCTCGCTGCCCAGGTTGGCCCCTTCGATCCGGGCCGTCAGCTCGTCGACCTTCTTCTCCAGCGTCTTGTTGTGCTGGAACGTGGCCTCTTCCATCGAGAGTCCCTGGGCGAAGTAGACGGCGCCCTGCTCCAGTCCGAACCGATCGATGAACACCTGGCCCGGGGCCTTCTTCTCGGCCGGCGCCTCGGGCTCCGAGCCCGCGCCCAGCTCGGTGGAGGCCTCGGGCGGATTGGCGGGCGCCCCTTCGCCCTCGCCAGTGGACAACTTGCCGGGCTTCTCGCCAGGCTCGTCGGCCGGTTTTTCGGCGGGAGTATCGCTCAGTTCGGTCGGCTTGGGCGGCGGATCCGCGGGGGTGTCCTCGCTCGACTGGCTGAACTTGACCATCCGACCAAGCAGCCGGCCAAACATGCCGACAAGCTGCACGGGATTCTCGTGGCCTTCGGGCTGGGGATCGGCGCCGCCCTTTTCGGACAACTGGCCGGGGTCTTGGTTTTGCTGGTCGACGGGCATGGTCGAACCTCCTTCGTCGGGATCGTGAGAGAGCAACGTCACGTCGACGTCGCCGCCATTGTCAGAAAAACGCGTCGATGTTTTGGGGTCGTAGCCGTAGGGGCAGACGGCCACGCCGCGGAGCGTCCACTTGCGGATGATGGTGACCGGTCCGCGGACCGTCACGCCGTTGACGGTAGCCGACTCACGCTCACCGAGCCGCTCGGCCTCCACGGTTCGCCGGTCGAAGAAGATCGAGGCCTCGTAGGGTACGCCTTTCTTCCCTTTGCGGACGATCTCAGCCGCCCGCTCGTCTTCGGCGTCGAGAAAGCCGGCGGTTTGTAGATCGCCGGCTTCGGTGTCAAACGTGTCCAGGGCGCCGAGGATCTCGTCCTCGCGGTGGCAGTAGTCCAGGGGAACCCGCTTCTTGTTGGTCCGCATCCCGGACATGTCGTGAATCACTCGCCCCCAATACCAATGGGCAATCGGCTCGCGGCTCCGGGCCTTGATCTTGATGGGCACCTTCCCGTCGTCGCCGGCGTCGGCGAACTCGCAGGCGGACGCCTCGTCGCCAAAATGGAACTTGAGCGCCTCGGCCGGCACTTTTTCGATGGTCTTCTTCATGGCTTGCACCTTATGCGGCCGTAGTTTCAGAGAGTTTCCCACGCATGTACGCCTCTTCCTCGGCCAGCTCGTCAGCCACTTCGAACCAGTCGCGGCCGCCGCGGAAGCACACCCGCTGTCGGCTTGTGAGCTTGTTCTCCACCGCGCGAGCGTCGGCCATCACCTCTTTGAGTGGATCGATCCAAGGAACGCCCAGCGGGATGAAGCGGAGCGGAAGATCGGCAACCGAGACTCGCCGCGGCAGGATCAGGTCCCCAGCCAACACGGCGACGGCCAGCCGCCAGCGAACAACTCGCTCCAAAAACTCCTGGAGGTTCGCCCGCTTCTCGCCGGCGGCGTGTTCGTATTGGAGCCAGGCCTGCCGGGCGCCGGAGTAGTTCGTGTGGGCTTCGTTGTAGAAACAGTAGGGGATGTCGAGCGACTTCAGAGCGGCCATGATGATCATGGTCATGAACTGCTGAAACTCGGTCGACGGCGTCCGGCTTTCGAGAATGTCGACCTCGTCGCCCGGGTCCAGGTCGATCACTGGTGAGCCCTGGCTGATGTCGACGTTATAACGGGGCTCGTCGGTTTCGTCGGAGTCGCTCGTCTCGTCCGCTGCCGTGTCTTCCGTCTCGTAGCCGCCGTGGTTCAGCTCTTCAAGTTCTTCACCCCCGTTCCGCTTGAAGGCCAAACCAAAAAGCTGGCAGACCTTGGCCTTGGCCAGGGCGTAGTCGAAGGCCTCGTAGGTGTCGCGAAAGCTGTTGAGCGCGGCCGTTAGCGGAGATATTCCGCGGACCATGTCGTATCGCTCAAAGTTGCCGTGCAGAAAGAGATGCCGCGCGGAAACCATCCGTTCGAACTCCCACCCGCCCATTTTGGAGCGGCGGTTCACGCAGTACCCGATCCCTCTGCCAGCGCCGTTGATCTGCACGCCGTGGATGAGCTCGTCCCTGTCGATTCCCGCCGGCGAGCCACTGACGGGCGTGCGGATCCGCTCCCCCTCGATCCCCTGAACCATGCCACTTCGAAGCAGATGCCAGCCCACGTCGCCGTCGACCACCGAATGGGCCTCGGCCAGGCGGGTCATGCGTCGGAAGGAATGCCGGCCCGTCACGTCCCACCGATCGGCCGTACCGGCGCTGGTCATGAACGCCTCGACGGCCGCGTTGAGCCCCTTGTCCTTCGTTCGGCACTGGAAGAGGAACGTGGCCACGTAGTCCAAGTGTCGCCGAATCGCCCAGGCCGCTACGGAGTAGTTGCGGCGCAGATCGCGGGCGTCCTCAATCACGATCCGCCGCTGGGCCGTGTCGAGGATTTTGTCCTCGCTCTTGGTCGTAGGCGCGGGCGTCCGCCGCCGCCCCGGTTCGGCCGCGGCGTAGGAAAACGCCCCGAGCGTCCGGGCAATCGCACTGGAGAACGTCGACCACATGGGCATCAGCGGACGCCCCCGAGATTGATCGAAGTGATCGTCCGCCGCCTCCCCTTCCGCCTGGCCGCCCGGGCCTCGATCGCCTTCAAGGCCTCCAGCCCGGCCCCTGCGTCCATCTCCACCACCTCACCCCCGGCCGTCCGGACCTTCGTCGTCCCCGCCTGCTCCAGCAGCGATTCCGCCGCCGTGTCGATCCGTTCTTCGATATCCATCCGCACGCACCCGCAAGAAAGACAGAGGGCCGGCCAAGTCACTAGAACCCAGGCCGGCCCTCAGGATCCGGCCTACTGGGTGTTACGGTAGCACGCGAGGCCGGAGGAGTTCTTTCAAGAAAGGAGCGGATATTGGCGGAGGAGATATTATTTAGGACGCTCACGTCAATCACCGTCTTTCGTGATATCGATTTGACTCTCTCGTATTGCGTTACCACCTCCTCCGAGGTGCATAACGGCACTCCAAAGAGGACAAACTGTCCCATCACGCAACTGGTGACAAATATGATGGACGGCCGCACAACGATCGAGTTGCTTCCCGACAAGTCTCAACAGCGATTCATGTGAGGTTATCCAAAACCTATTCTTCAATTCTCTTGACGCCTCCGTATCAATCTGCTCTACTGCCTCGCGGCAGAGACACTGGTGCGGGTTCATGCGGGCGAGCCTGTTAGTGTAATTTTCGATTACAATTTAAAGGCAGGCTCGCACGAAGGACGCGCAGGTTGTTGGGGGCAACTCTGAAGGATCGGTTTCGCAAGGCAGTGGCACTTCATCAGACAGGGGCCGTCGATGAAGCGGAGGCCATCTACCGCGACTTGCTCCGGGATGCCCCCCGTCATGCAGGGGCATGGCACCTCTTGGGTATGGTGCTTTTCTCTCGGCGCGACTTGCGGGGCGCGCTGGATCACGTCCAGAAAGCGTTGGCTTTGTGCGATATCAGAGCAGCCTACTGGAACAACCTCGGCGCAATCCTTAAGGACCTGGGCGAGTTCACGGAAGCCCGGCACGCGTTCGAAAAAGCAATCTCACTCCAAGATGCCTATCCAGATGCCTGGTCGAATCTGGGCTTGGTGCAATCCGAGTTGGGATTGCACCAGGATGCCGAACGTTCGCTTCGTTACGCGCTGCGGCTGGCGCCCCGTCACGTCGACGCGTTGCGGCATCTTGCTGCCCTCTATCGGGAGAAGGGCGATTACGAAGAAGCTCTGCGTCTCTGTCGGGACGCCGCCTCCGTGGCTCCGGCACGTGAGGAACTCCTTGTTCTCGAAGGCGCTCTTCTCACGGAATTGAAGCGGTTCGAGGAGGCCGCGGACGCGTACCAGCGGGTTGTTGCCCGCAATCCTCGAACTGCCCAGACGCATCTGAGTTTGGGCCGCGCGTATGAGGGCTTGGACGAGACGGAAAAGGCAAAGGCCTGCTTCGAGAAGGCCGCTTCGCTCCGGCCGGACCGACCGATGTGGCGACTGCGGCATTTGAGCCTATGTCCGATGGTCTTTCAGGCGGAAGCGGAAATCTCGGAGTATCGAGACAACCTGGAGCGGCAACTCGACGAAGTCCTGGCGGATCCTCCGCCCATGGACTGGCGGTTGGCTCTTGAAGACGGCTTTGTGCCATCGTTTCAGCTTGCGCACCATGGCGCATGCAGCAGGCGTTTGAAGGAGAAGTTCGCAAGGCTCTTCGCTCCCCATTTCCCGCAAGGACGTCCCAAGTGCTTGCGTCGTGGGAAGATCCGCGTGGGATTCCTTTGCACTCGCGGGCAGGAGGGCGGTTTCTCCCGCGGTTACGGGGGGATCATGGAGCGGTTGGACCGATCCCGCTTCGAGGTGGTGGGGTTGGTGGCCAATTCGATCGAGGGAGTCTGCCGCGAGAAGGTACGCAGCGATGACATCCGCTGGATCGGTTTTCCTGGCGACCTGCCGGGCGCATTTTCCACAATCCGGAATGCGGAGTGTGACGTCGTAGCCCATCGCCACTCCGGCACCAACAAGATGAACTACTTCCTTCCGTTCCTGCCGTTGGCCCCAATCCAGACCATTGGTAGCGGCATGCACGGAACGACGGGAAACGCGAACATCGATTTCGGCATTTCGTCCCGCTTGTTTGAACGCGGCGAGGAGGCCTCGGAGGACTATTCGGAATCGCTGGTGCAGTTTGAAGGGTTGAACTCGTGGCAGCGCCGTCCGCAACTTGCAGCTCCCGCGTCGCGTGCCGATTTCGGGCTGCCAGCTTCCGGCGCAGTCTACTTCTGCCCCCAGCGCGTTATCAAGCTTCTGCCCTCCTTCGACCGTATCGTCCGCCGTGTCCTTGAACGCGACACGAGCGGGCACGTCGTGTTGCTTTCGGGCCGGCATCCGCAAGTGGGAGAGAGGCTCCGTCATCGTCTCGAAGACCGCCTGGGACAAACACTGTCCAAACGTCTCCACCTTCTGCCGAGCCAAAGGCCGCGGGAATATTACCGGCTCTTGAGTCTGGCTACCGCAGTTCTCGACGCGCCGAACTACAGCACTTCATATACCGGCTACGACGCGTTGGGCCTGGGGGTGCCTGTTGTCACCATGCCGGGAAGGCTCATGGTGCAACGCTACGCCCTGGGCCTGTATCGTCGAATGGACCTTTTGGAGCTGGTCGCTACGAGCGAGCAGCAATACGTCGATCTGGCCGTCCGTCTTGGCCGAGAGCCGGATTTTTCGAGGGAAATGCGTCACAGGATCCGAGAACAGAGCGACCCCCTTTTCGAGAACGACGCGGTCGTCCGCGAATACGAAACCTTCTTTGAACAAGCCATTTACGCGATTCGTTGATTGTACGGCGCCGTTCAGAAGCTGAACGCGCGTCCGCATCGCCAAAGCAGGAGCACCAGGGAACGATGACCAGGATCAATAGCCTTCGTAAGATGCTCGGAAATGCCGTTGCGGGAATGCGAAAGACATCCTCAAAACGACCTCAGGGACTTCGCAGACGCGCCCTATCGCTGGAGCCGCTGGAAGTGCGTCAGATGCTGTCTGTCACCGCCTCGATCACTCGTGACAACAGCCCCATTCCGGAAAACGGCGGCCAGAGCACCTACACGATCGAGTTCTCGGGGGAAGAAACGGGATGGGACGATTTCTCAGCCGACATCACATTCGATGTCACCAGCAGCTCAGCCGCATTCAGTCTATCCGCTGGTAGCAATATCAGTGACTTCTACTACAACGGCTCCACCGTCACCGGGACGGTCAGTGGCGACGTAGGCACAATATCCCTCACCTCATACCATGATGCAGATTCGAGTAACGGCTGGGTCACCCTGGGCTACAATAGTGGCTGCTGGGCCGCTATCGATCCAGAAATCGATTGCTGGGGCTTCGGAGACGTTGAACAAGGCAGCCCGTCGAACGCTACGGTCACCATCATCGACGACGAAGGCTTCGACGACGGTGTCACGGGCATCTGGGTTTACGACCTCGCGGATGGCGACCACGAGTTGGGAGTCACCGAGGGTGACAGCGGAACGATTCGCTTTGAGCGGGACTCCACCAGCGGAAACCTGAATGTCAATTTCTCGATCGCTTCATTGACCGGTTCACCCGTTCGCGGGGGCACGTATTCCGACTATGTGCTGACGGATTCCTCGGGCAACACGATCACCGGCAACAGCATCACGATCCCCGACGGCAGCAGCTATGTAGACCTGTGCGTCGACACGACCGACGATTCGATCAACGAAGACGTGGAGAGTTTCAGGCTGGCGATCGAGAGCAGCGACGCCTACTCGGTCAACAGCACCTACGACCACGTGGACGTCTCGATCACCGACGACGAGACAGGGACCACCCCCACCGTTAGCGTGACTGCAACCGATGCACAAGCTACAGAGCCGGCCACGGGCACGGCTACGGCGACGGATGCGGGAACGTTCGAGATCAGGCTGAGCAAAGCACAATCGTCACCCGTCACGGTCAGCTTTACCCTCGTCATTGCCGACAAGAGCCGACCTGCCTACCCCGCGGGCGACGCTCAGGACTACACTCTCAAGGACAGCAGCGGAAACGCTGTAACACTTCAGGCCAATGGCAGCAACTACACCGGCTCAGTCACCATCGCTGCCAATGCGACCAGCGCCGCCTTCACGGTCGTCCCGCTCTACGATGAACTGATCGAATCCAAAGAATTCGCCTACATGCGGATCGATTCCGGGTCAGGCTACCAGGTCAGCACCGGAAGAGCTGAAGCGTCGGTGGCCATTGCCGATCCAATCAACAACACCCCGGATCTCAAGCCGTGCACCTGCTCGTCTCTTTGTGAATGTGAATGCGAACCCCTGCGAGCCATGGTCAGTGCCGATCGGGACGTCGATGAGGATACAGGGAACCTGGGACTCGAGAACGCTGACTCGAACCTCACCTACTACTCGACTTTCGCATCGGGTGAGGACACGGTCGTCGCCTACCACACGCTGGAAACAACCAGCGGCGCCGCAACGCTCGATAAGGTCAAGGTGGAACTCGTTGACTTCAACGGCGAGGTCTCGGAAACAGTCTGGTACGATGGCTCCGAGGCCGTGGACGATACGGAATACGCCTTTGCCCTGCCCGTCGATGTGTCCGAGCTGGACACGGGCATCTACGACTGGACAATCGAAATCACCCAGTACTACTCGGGCGGCACCGAGGCCGATCCGATCACAGTCTGCGGCGACAAGAAGGTTATTAACACGCTCGACAGCTCCGTGGCCACCGGCTGGTTCATGTTCGGAGTCGCAAGCCTGATTCGCTACGATGCCGACGAGATCGAAACGGATCTGGATGACGTTGTTGTCCTGCGTTCCGGACTGCAACAGTTCAGTTGGTCGGGCAGCGAATGGACTCGCGAGGACTTCCACGACACGAGCGACTACACGCTTAGTGGCGACTGGGACACCGGCTTCACGCTCACGGCCAAAGACGGGACCGTCGACGAGTTCAACTCGGACGGCCAGCTCGTTTCGACCACCGACTGGGCGGGCAACCAAACCACCTACACGTACGTGGACGGGCAACTGACGACGATCACCGAGCCCTCCGGCGAAACCACAACCCTTGCCTATAACGGTGGCTACATCAGCAGCCTCACCCGCTCCGACGGCGTCGTTTCAACCTACACGGTCGACTCGGAGGGGCGGATCACGCAGATCGAGAAGACCGATCCCGACGGCGATACTGACACCTTGTCCTCGCCCGTCACGATTCTCGGGTACGATAGCACGACCGGTCTTCTCTCGTCCATCACCTATCCGGACGGCAGCGAAGAGACCTATGCCTACGATCATGCCTTCCGTCTGGCGAGCATCACCTATTCGGACGGTTCGGTCGACACGTACGAGTCCTGGTACTCGGCGGCTCAGGTCGACACAACCGGTGGCGTGGGCTTGAGCGAGACGAATCTTGCGGACTTGATTGCCTCCGACGACATCCAGGTGACCACCACTATCGGCGGCGTCACGACGACGACGGCGGTCGACCGCTGGGGATTCCCCCTCACCGTGGTGGACGGCGCGGGCGAGACGACCGAGTACGAGCGGAATTCGTCCGGCCAGGTGACCTCGATTACCACGCCCGATCCGGACGGCGAAGGCAGCGAAGAGGCCTCTGTCACCGAATACGAATACGATGCTGCCGGCAACCTCACTCTCGTGACGCTCCCCGACGGTTCCACGCTCCAGTGGGTCTATGACGCCACCTGGAACATTCCGACCCAGTACACGGACGAAGCCGGCTGCGTCACCAAGTACACGATCGACGCCACTACCGGCAACGTGCTCAGCGAGCGCGTGATCGTCGGCGAGGACGACACGACCAGCAGCGAGACGGACGACCTCGTCACGACCTACACCTACACCGATGCCAGCGACGGCACTCTCGTGGGCCTCGTCGAGACGGTCACCGACACGGCCGGAACGGTCACCGCCTACGAGTACGACTCGAAGGGCCAGTTGATCACCATCACCTACGACAGCGGCGGAGACCTGGAGGCCTCGATCGAGTATGAGTACGACAGCACTTCCGGAAGCCTGACCGCCGAGACCGACGAACTGGGCCGGCGGACCGAGTACGTCTACGACGCCCTGAACCGCTTGACCCAGACAATCCTGCCGGCGGCCGACACGACCGGCGCGACAATTGACAATAGCGACACCAACAACGACGCCGGCACGTTCACGGCGACAGCCAATTGGTCCACCAGCGGCACAGGCATCTCCGCTTCGGGCGGAGATGGTTCGGAAACGGCCGTCTGGCAGTTCACCGGCCTGGATTCCGACAAATACTACGAGGTCTTCGTCAGTTGGAGCACGACCGGCAACGCCTCTGACGCCCCCTTCTCAATCTACAAGGGCA